>OZ252098.1:0-4102500 GCA_965248355.1 Candidatus Latescibacterota bacterium
CCAGCGCCGCCAAGTGCTCGACCCGCCCATGGGGGATGGCGTCCCAGCCGGGTTCTGCAAGCAGCGCCAGCGGAGCGAACACCGTGTAGGGCGAGCTGACCGCGATAGCGATGAGCGGCTTGACGAGCACGGCGAGCCACAACAGGTGGCGCAAGGCCGGTGACCTTATCAGGCGGCCGGCCGCCAGCACCAGGAGCGCCAGCGCAGCCAACTCGATGCTCACCGGACCCAGCCAGGCGAAGAGTTGATGTCCCAACTCATTCAAGGACCAATTCATCCTGCGGCCTCCTCGTCAGCCTTCGTGGGTTCGGTCCAGCCCAACTCCACCTGGGAATGCCCCCGCGGCCTATCGTCCGGGCTGCGGCTCGATGGCGATGACTTGCTTGACGAGCCCCGCCTGCCGCGCGATGTCCCTGATCTCGACGATCTGAGCGTGGCTGACGAGCGTGTCGCTCTGAATGATGATCATTGTGGTGTTGTCCAGCAGGCTTCGCTGCTTCTTCAGTTCCTCGCCAAGGGTGGCGAAGGCACAGGCTTGTGGTTCAGCTTCACGTTGCCGTCCTGATCCACCACGATGAATAGACCTGCGCGGCGTTCCATGCGATCCTTGTCGCGAACGGAGTACCCATACACCACGGTTCCGCTGCGAACGCCGCGGACAAACTCGGCGATTTCCTCGATCGTGCTGTCGGGCTTGAGCGCGAGGAGCTGAACCTTCGTTTCCTCGGACCATTCGTCCGGGTCCGTCCCCACCGCCCTTCGCAGGACGTGACTCTGGGCAAGGGCCTCAAGGATCCTGCGGAGCCTCTCCTCCTCAGTCAGTTCGCTGCTCTCGGCCGCGACTCTCTCGATTGCTTCTCTCTCGATATCCTCTATCTCCTCGATCGCCCGGGCGAGTGGCTCAACGAGATCCGATTTGCGCCTGCCCACCACCTCCATCCTTCCGCGCCTCTCATACACCTTCACCGTCACTTCCCCGCTGTCGGCCACCGCAACGAGCCGGCGCATTCCCTCGGTGTCGATCTCGGCCACCGCCCGCATGACGATGCGCATTCTCTCCGTGAGTTCCTTGAGCGTCAGGACTTCGTCCGGATTGATGGCCGTCGCCTCTCGCCAGGTTCCGTCAGCAGCACTGGAGTCAGCCGCGACGCTGGCCGGTGCCGGCTCGCTGGCCGCGCCGCTGTCGGCAGCGCCGCCAGAAGGCATGGTCACAGCGGCCAATGGGCACAGCAGTGTCGCCGCCAGTAGGCGGCCCCTCGTGCCCATCCGGCGCGCACCGCCGCCGAGGGTCCTGCGGATTCTCAGCGCCAAGTCCGGCTCGGTTGCAGCAAAGGTGCTCATCACGGGAATTCTCCTCGTTGGAGGGTTTGAGAGGGCCGCACCTTCGGCGACCAGGGTGAGGCCGCGCGCATAGGCTTCCGGCCGGCGGGTGGAGCATACCACGAGATCGTCGCAGGCCCGTTCGGCTTCACGCCGCAGCATGCGGCCGCCCAGCCATACGGCGGGATGGAAGAACAAGGCGGCGGCGATCAGTCTCTGGAGCAGCAGCGCGAGGTTGTCACAGCGGCGCACGTGGGCCAGTTCGTGCATGAGGACCAGGGAGAGTTCGCCCGGGCCCAGTCTGTCCAAGAGATCCGTGGGAACGACGATGAAGGGTCTCAGGATGCCGAGGACCATGGGGGAGCGGATGGAGGGAGAGGTGGCCACTTCGGCCCGGGGGTGGTAGTGGAGGGCGGCTCGCGCCTGCCGAAGCGCCGCGAAGAGCGGACCGTCCCGCTGCACCAGCGCCTGCCGCCGCATGCGCCAGAGGATGCCGAAGCCGACCAGAATCCGCACCGTCAACAACGTCGCGCCCACGAGCCACAGCAGCGCCGCCCAGCCGGCAGTTGTCAGCGCCGCGCTCGTCGAGGCAGTAGTGGCACCAACTGGGGCCAGCGCCGCCAGGTGCTCGACACGCCCGTGGGCCATGGCATCCCATCCAGGCTCCGCCAAGGGCGCCAGCGGCGCGAGTATTGTGTAGGGCGAGCTGACCACCAGGGCGACGAGCGGCTTGACGAGCACGGCGAGCCACAAGAGGTGCCGCAAGGCCGGCGATCTTGTCACGCGGCCCACCGCCAGCACCAGGAGCGCCAGCGCAGCCAACTCGATGCTCAACGGACCCAGGGAGGCGAGGAGTTGGTGGCCCAATCCGTTCAGGGCCGCACTCATCACCGCTTCCCCCTGCGCCTGAGAGCCCGGTCCAGCTCGGCCCGGATCGATCTCAGCTCCTCGTCGGTGAGGGACTGGCCATCGAGCAGTTGGCTCACCAGCGCCTCCGCCGATCCAGAAAAGAAGGAGTCCATGACGTCGCCCAGTGACCGCCGCGCCATGTGCTCGCGCGTCACCACCGGGCGGTAGAGATCGGACCGGCCCGAGCGCTCCGAGACCAGGAAGCCCTTCTCCCGCAGAATGCGCATCATGGTCAGGACGGTGTTGTAGGCCATGGGCTTGACCGACTCCAGCCGCTGCTGGACCTGCCGAACGGCGGCGGGCGAATCGTCCCACAGGACGTTCATGATCAGCGTCTCGAGCGGGGTCAGCCTCTTGTCGGGTCCCTTGCCTTGAGCCATCTGCTGTTCCTTTCAACTAAGAATTTAGTTGAGAACATAACCGGCGCTGATTCGCCTGTCAACTAAAATCTTAGTTGGATGGTCGACGCTCCCGGCATCGCTGGGCGGGTGCCCGACGCCTTGCCATGGGATCCTTCGGATTCGGTCAGGAGATTCTCGACCCGGCCATCGGAGCACAGCTGATGGTGGGGGACGGGCCCCTTCCATCGGGGCTGAAGTTGGTCTGGCGCTCGTCGGGCCAGCTACTCGTCCGCTGCACCTGGCTGGGGAGGCTGCCGAACGGCCCGCGAGTGCGGCCTTCGGGTTAGTCGTCGCCAGACCTGTCGTCCGCGCTGCGGCCGGCCCCTGCCGAGTTATCTCGGGACGTCCCTACTCACAGACCCAACCGTCGCCGTCCCCGTCTCTCATGTAGGTGTACGCCGGATGGTCGTATCTCACCGGGGCAATGCCGTGGCGCCCTGCCTCCGCACAGGTGATCCGTCCGTTGCCGTTGTCGTCCCACAGATCGAGAGGACTCCCTTCCGCTTCCAGCAACTCGGCCAGGTCTCCCATCGATTCGGGAGGCGTCACCCTGTGGCCGTCCAGGGCTCTCTCGAGGGCCGCCCGCTCCCTCCTGTCGATGCTCAGTCCATACTTGAGCTTCACCTGGATGACGGTCTCCGCAAACCCACGTGGATCGATCCGCGGCATCCACTCCCCGGCATCCTTTCCACCCTTTTGGGAGTTCACGCGGGGGGCAGAGAGGGTCAGATTCAACAGGTCGTTGGCGAACCTTCGCTTCGTGGCAGCGTCCGCGGCACACAGGCCCGAGTCGTGGGCTTCGCTCAAGGCGACCACGTGCTCGATGTCGGTCTGTCGAAGGCTGCGGTAGAGCCTGCCCGTGTACCGGCATCGGATGCCTCCCATCCGGGCTGCTATCGCGGGCTCCAGGTATCGAGAGTACCGGTAGTCCGGCGTGCGGTTGTAGGCGGAGCATCGACTCTCCGGCTCGACTTCAAGACCCATCCACGTCTCGTCCTGGACCGAGCACCCCGGCAGAAGCAGGAAGAGGCAGGCGGTCATTCTCATCTGCCAGCACGAGAGAGACATGTCGACCTCCGAAGAGTTGGCGATCCCGGAATAGCGTTCGACCGACGGTCGCGGCGCTCGGCGGTCCTGCAAGGTCGCCGGCGGCTCCTTGAGATGTCCGATGCGCAGATCCGCGAGGGGGTTCCCGACCAGGTTTAACGAACGGCGCTGGTGCTCCGTCAAGGATTCGGGCAGCATGTACCTCGTCCTTTGGACTGTCGACGCACGCGACCGAACCGATCCGGCAAATAGGGTCGGCGAGATCAGGTCTCCCTCGTCGAAGGGGCTCCGATGGCTTGACACAGGTTGAGGGAAGCGAGCGTAATTCCCTCCTCTGCACGTTCAGTCGAGCACCCGACTACCGGCGACAAGGGAGCCCCTGGCAGGATGAACGACCACATCCACAACTGCTACATCGCCTACTCCGCTCTCCGGGCCGAGATGGACCACTGGCTCGAGCAGAGCCGGCGGCTCGATCCGCCCGGCCCCAACGACGGGGGCGAGGACGAGGCCAACTACGCCCTCGCGTGGTTCCCCCACTTCCTGATCACCGGCGACGCCGCTGTCCTGCGCCACTTCGAGGCGATGACGGCGGCGTTGAAGGGATGGGTGCAGCGCGAATGCTTCCATGGGTACGAGCCCGAGGCCGAGGCCCATCACGGACCGGAGCCCTTCCTGCTCTTCCTGCCGCGCTACATCGGATTGCAGCCGCGGGATGGCGAAGCCGTCACCCTGCTGACAGATGCGGCGGAGCACATCGGGAACTGGGTGCCGGAGATCCCGCCGTGGTACGACTACTCACGGGACACCTTCATCGGCTACCGCATCGGCACCCGTTGCGTGACCAACGGCGAAGCGGACGCCCATGAGCTGGCCGAGCACTTCCGCTTCCTCCACATCGCCGTCGCCGCTCACCGGGTGACGGGGGAGGAGCGCTACCTGGAGTGGGCCCTGCGCTATGGCGCCAGGCGCGCCGAGCGCCTGGTCTCGGCGCCGGATCCCATGCCTCTGCTCTGGACCCTCGACGGGAAGGGCCTCGACGAAGCAGAGGTAGAGGCCAGAGGCTTGCAGAGCCTCGCGGCCAGCGCCCACCACCTTCCCGGGGACCGGCTCGCCGGCATCGAGAACCTGCTGGCCTCGGGCGCCATCTACGCGTTGGGCGATCTCTGGCTGCTGTCCGGGGATGAACTCTTCCGGGAGGCGGCGAAACGCATCGTGGAGCCCCTGGTGGCCTGCCTCGACGATCCCTACAACGATCCCGCGGCGGCGGCGCTGAGCTACTATCGCTGGACCTTCGCGGACGCCGGCCTCGACCCGCAGATCCGTTCGGGGCTGGAGGCTCTGCCCGAAGGACCGCCGGAGCGGCTGGCCCTGGTCTTTCCCCAGCAGTGGCGGCTGCGGGCGCCGGGTGTCGGCAAGCGGGCGGACATGGCGTACTGGGGTGAATGGTCGGAGGACGGATCCGTAAGGCCGATCCGCGAGCCGTCCACGGCCACCCTGACCCTGACCTACCAGGTGACGGGGGAGATCGAGTACGCCCTGCGCGCCCTGCGGAGCGCCGGGACGAGACTGAAGATGGCGAGGCGCGTCTTGCGCGGCGGACGGGAACACGCCGACATGGGAGGCGCCGTCTGCTCGGTGGCCGCCGGACACGGCCGCAACTGGGGGCAGGGCGCGGTGACGGCGTGCTACGGCCCGCTGCTGCTGGGCACGCGGGAGATCCGGGGCGAGGTCAGGCCGCTGCTGCAGATTCGGCAGGAAGATGGCAGGAGCCATCCGCCTCCGACCCTGCTCTCCCTGGTGCGTCCGCTTCCCGGGGAGGCGGCAGCGGCGGAGGTCGTGTTCCACAACGGGGGAGGGGAGCCGCTCGCCTTCTCCTGGCGGCTCCGCGGCGACGTCGCGGAGAGCCCGTGGCGCGAGGAACGCCTCGCGCCGGGCGGCACCCGCAAGCACACCGGGTAAGGGACCCATGCGGCTGCGAGACTTCCCAGTACTCACCTTCGACACTTACGGGACCCTGATCGACTGGGAGACGGGGATCTGGGAGGCGCTGCAGCCCCTGCTCTCGCGGCTGGCCGACCCGCCCGCTCGCGAGGACGCCCTGGCCGCCTTCGCGCGGGAGGAGTCGGCCTGCCAGGCGGCGGACCCCGGCCTGCTCTACGCGGACCTGCTGGCCGCCGTCCATCGCGGTCTGGCCCGGCGGTGGGGCGCCGAACCCGATCCGGCTGAAGGCCAGCTCTTCGGCCAGTCCGTCGGCGACTGGCCCGCCTTCGAGGACGCGGCCCCGTCGCTGGGCTATCTGAAGGGTCATCACCGGCTGGTAACCCTCACCAACTGCGACCGCGCCGGCTACCGCGGCAGCGCCGCCCGCCTCGGCGATCCCTGGGACGCGGTGCTCACCGCCGAGGAGATCGGCTCGTACAAGCCGGCGGCGGCCAACTTCGAGGTCCTCCTCGCCCGGGTGGCCGCCGACTTCGGCGCGGGGCCGGAGAGCATCCTGCACGTGGCGCAAAGCCTCTTCCACGACCACGTGCCGGCCAAGGCGATGGGTCTGGCGACGGCCTGGATCGATCGACGTGGAGGCTGCGGCGGCGGCGCAACGGCCCCGCCGCTGCAGGAGGTGGAGCCGGACTTCCGATTCGAGAGCATGGCGGAGCTGGTTGAGCGGCACCGGGCCGAGGGGGGCTAAGGCCGGCGGCCGGCAGTGCTGGCGTCCCAATCGGAGATACGAACCATGCGCGGGCCTCCCCGACGCATCATGGAACATGCCGCCAAGCTTCCGGAGGCTACACCGCTGTGTCCGGCTGCACTGCTGCACCTCGGCAAGCGGGCGGCCATCGACCAGGCATTGTCGCGCCTTGCGCGGTCAGCCCACCTCATGCGGATCTGCCAGGGCGTCTACATGCGCCCAGTCGAAACCCGCTTCGGCCTTCGGGCGCCCAGCGTCGGCAAAGCGCTCGCCGCGCTGTCGGCCTTGTGGGGCCAACCGATCGTGCCGTGCGGAGGCGCCGCGGCCAACTGCCTGGGCCTGCCCACGCAGAATCAGGTGCGCCCGGTCTATCTCACCTCCGGCCCCAACCGGCGGCTGTGGTTCGGCGCGCTCATGGTCGAGCTGCGCCACTCCCCGCGCTGGCAACTGGCGGCCCCGCACCGCAAGGCGGGGGACGCCATTCGCGCCTTGGCGTGGCTGGGGCCCGAGGAGGTCGAGGACGGTCTCGCAACGGTCCTTCCCCGCCGCCCGGGCCGTCATGCCCATCTGGCTGGCGGAACCGCTGAGCGCCCGCCTCTCGCATGGCTGAGGAATGGAGCATTGCGCCGTGATCGAAGCGCGGACCAACGCGGCGGGTCGAGAGCACCACCTGGGGTCAGGTCAAGGCCAGCTTCAAGCAGTAGTGTCGGCCGTCGGCGGATCACCGCCGGAATGCAGACCTACAGCAACTGCCCCTCCCACCAGTCCACGTACTCCGCGTCGCTGATCTCCGGCGATAGCCCCCGCCCCTCCATGGCTCGCCTGAAGCCCTCGGCCATGTGCTCGTCCCAATAAGTCTGCACTTCCGCAGGCTCCGGCCTCTCGCCCATGTCCCCCGTCTCCGCGATCCAGGCGTCGAGGCGTTCCGCAAGCCGGCTCCTCACGCTCTCACAGGCAGGATCCCCCGCGAGGTTGTTCAGCTCATGCGGATCCGCCTCCATGTCGTACAGCTCCTCCGGGGGCCGCGTCGGCTCCAGGAAGGACTGCTGCTCGTGGGACAGCTTTCCCCTTGCCGCCAGCAGTGGCATCAGCGTCCAGAGCGGGTATTGCAGCTTCTTGTACCCGTTGAACTGCATCCAGGGACGCTCGGGATGGTAGTTGCGGATCAGCTTGTGGCCGCGGGTGCGGATGCACCGGATGCGGTCGTCGGTGCCGTCGCACCGGTCCCGGGCCGCGTACACGGCGTCCCGGTCCGCGGCCTCGGGACCGAGGAAGACCTGCCCCTGCATGTGTCCGGGGATCTCGATGCCGGCGAGGGCCAGGGCCGTGGGGGCGAGGTCGACGCCGCTGACCAAGCGGTCGGTGACGAGTCCGGCCTCGAGGCGGCCGGGCCAGCGGACGATGAGGGGGATGCGGATGCCGCCGTCGTAGAGGAACTGCTTGCAGCGGACGTGGGCGCGTCCGTGGTCGCTCAGGAAGAAGACGATCGTCTCCTCCGCGAGGCCCTCGGCCTCGAGGCGCGCAAGGACCTGCCCCACCTTCCGGTCCAGGATCTGGATGCTCTCGAGATAGAGGGCCCAGTCCCTGCGGGCGAGGGGATGGTCGGGGTAGTACGGCGGCAGCTCGACGCGTTCCGGCGGGATGGGGGATTGGGGATCCGGCTGGAAGACGCGGTGCGTGTCGGTGATGTTGACCTGCGCGTAGAAGGGTTGCCCCGGGGCGCGCTCGCTCCAGTCGACGCCGTCGAAGGGACGTTCCCGCCGAAAGTTGAAGTCGGTCTTGCCCGGCCGATCGAAGGGCGGTCCCTGGCTGTTGCACGTGAAGTAACCGGCCTCGCGGAAGCAGTCGGTGACGAGCTTCATCTCCGCAGGCAGCGGCCGGTCCCGGTTGCTGCGGTGATTGTGGGCATCGAAGTGCGTCTGGTACGTGCCCGTGATCAGGGCGGAACGGCTCGCCGAGCAGACCGGGGCGGTGACGAAGGCATGGGTGTGGCGGATGCCCACGGAGGCGAGGCGGTCGATGTTCGGGGTGTTCACGGCGGGGGTGCCGTAACAGCCCAGGTCCGGGGAGAGATCCTCGCCGTAGATCCAGAGGACGTTGGGCCGTCCGGCGGAGGGCAAGGGCGGTCAGGCGCCGGCCCGGCGGGCATTCAGGCGCCCCGGGTGCTCAGAGCTTGATGACAGCGATGAGGACGCCGGTGAGGGTTACCAGCGTGCCCATGATCCAGCGCAGATGGGTGTCCATGCGCTTGTTGGTCTCGTCGATGCGGTCGCTCAGCGAGCGGTGGGTCTCGTCGATGCGGTCGCTCAGCGAGCGGTGGGTCTCGTCAATGCGGTCGCTCAGCGAGCGGTGGGTCTCGTCAATGCGGTCGCTCAGCGAGCGGTGGGTCTCGTCGATGCGGTTGTGCAGGGCCCCCACTTGGGCCTCCACCTGCGCTCGCAACTCCTTGATGTCGTCGCGCAGATAGCTGATGCTCCAAGGCATTTCCTCGGGGTCGGGGACTGCACGCCTCGGAGGGTCGGCGCCTTCGCTCATGCTGGGCTCCTGGAGTCTGGTAGGATCATGGGAATATAGTCGGCGCGCCGGGAATCTCCAGGACCGCCCGGAAGCAGGCGTCCGCGGCCTTCGACCAGCGGCCCAGCGGCGGCGGTCAGCCTCCCTCCAGCGCCCGAAGCTGACCGGTCTCCGCCAGGGGCTCGATCTCGTTCTCCAAAGTGCCGATCCCGCCCTCGAAGGTCATGCGCACCACGTCTCCCGTCTGCAGCCCGTCGGCCAGATCGGCCTCGGAGAACACGATCGGCGTGCCCCAGTAGAGGGCCTGCAGCTGCCCCGGCTCGAGGGGCATCCTGCGGAAGAGGGTGCGCTCCATGTGCAGCAGGCCGTCGGGCATGTTGAGGTGGTCCCGGCCGGTGTCCCCCTGCTTGAAGCCGACCCGCCGGCCGGCGCGCAGGATCTCGCAGCTCACCGCGACCCGGCGGTCGTCGTACTCCTCCGCCGTCACCAGCAGCGGCCCCAGGCTGGCGCAGCCCCCGGCCCAGTTCTTGGCCTGGGGCAGGTTCAGGGGGTTGGCCGCCTCCATGCCGTTGTCGGTGGCGTCGTTGCCGCCGGTGTAGCCCAGCCTCTCCACCTGGCCCGCCCGGTTGAGCCCGTACACGGTGACCAGCTCCGTCTCCGGCACCAGGCGCTGCGTGTCCGCCGGCCTCGTCAGCGGCTGGCCGTGGCCGACGACGGCGGCGGGGTCGTCCTTGGAGAACAGCTCCGGCCGGCCCCCGGCGGCGCACTCGCGGTACTTCTGGTCGTAGACATTCACGGCCTCGCCGGTGGCCTGATGCGCCTCGATCTCGCGCAGCTTGGCGCTGTCCTCGTGGGTGACACCGGCCAGCCACACCCGCAGGCCGCGGGGAAGGTCCGCCGGAGCGCTCACCGGCTTCAGCAGGTGCGGGGTGTCGGGCCCCCGCCCCTGGAGCAGGTCGGCCAGGGGCAGGCGCCGGGCGCCGCGGGCGGCCCGGGCGGCGTCATCCAAGGCAGCGTTGAAGCCGCCGGTGTCGCCGCCGCCGCCGTAGTAGAGCTCGTATACCGAGCCGGGGCCGTCCCCCTCGCTCAAGTCGATCACCTCCTCGCCGTCCACCAGCCCCAGATGTCGGGGCCGGTCGGAGGCGGGGTCGCGGAACTGCAGCAGTCTCATGGGACCTCCCGCGGTTACAGGAAGAGGGGAGGGCCGCCGGCCGGCAGGAGGCCCTCCCTCTCGGCGCGCGTCATCAGTTCCTCGATGGCGGCCCGGCCGTCGCCGCCGTAGTCGAGGGTGTAGTCGTTCACGTACAGCTCGATGTGGGCCTCCATGACCTTGGGGTCCATCTCCTGGGCCTGGCCGGCCACGTAGTCCCGCACCTCGGCGGGATGGGCATGGGCGTACTCGACGCTGCGCCGAAGGCCGTCCTCGAGGCGGCCGATCTCCCCGGCCCCCAGCCGGCGGCGGGCGGCTATGCCTCCCAGCGGGATGGGGTGGCCGGTGGTCTCTTCCCACCACTCGCCCAGATCGACGACGCGGTGCAGCCCGTAGCGCGAAAAGGTGAAGCGGCTCTCGTGGATGATGACCCCGGCGTCGGCCTCGCCGTCGCGCACGGCGGCCATGATGCGGTGGAAGGGCATCTCCACGATCCGTTCGAGGCCGGGGGCGAAGAGGCGCAGAAGGAGGGCCGCCGTGGTCCGCCGCCCGGGGATGGCCACCCGCAGGCCGGCCAGCTCGCCGGGCTCGAGGCTCTCGCGGGCGACGACGAGGGGTCCGCAGCCGCGGCCGAGGGCGCCGCCCGAGCGCAGCAGGCAGTAGTCGTCGAGCAGGTGCCCGAGGGCGTGGAAGGAGACCTTCACCACGTCCAGCTCGGAGCGGGCGGCCATGCCGTTGAGGGTTTCGATATCGAGGAGGACCTCCTCCACCGCCGGCGCCCCGGGGATCCGCCCGTGGACGAGGGCATAGAAGATGAAGGTGTCGTTGGGGCAGGGGGAGTAGCCGAGGGACAGGTGCTCGCTCACGAGGGCAACACCTCCACCAGGATCCGGGCCGCCTCCTGGGCGCGGCGGCTGGCCAGGGGCAGGTCCCAGGCCGCCGTGTCCCGGTCCTCCACCCGGTTGCTGATGGCGCGGACCTCCACCAGGGGCACCCCGTAGATCCAGCAGAGCTGGGCCGCCGCCGCCCCCTCCATGCTCTCGCACAGGGCCCCGGGCGCCCGGGAGGCCCGCTCGCGGCCGAGGGCGGCCGTGCCGCTGCAGGCCTGCACGGTGACGAAAGGGCCGAGGGCCACACGGGCCTCCATCCCGTCCTGCAGGGCCGCCGCCGCGGCGCGGGTCAGGTCCGCGTCGAGGGGGTATTCGTTGTAGCGGCTCTCGCCATCGACCTCGGCCACGGGGATGCCGATCTCGTCGGCCGGACGCCAGCCGGCAGGCGTGACCACGCCGAGATCGCCGAAGCTCTCGGCCGTGGCCACCGCAAGGTCGCCCAGGTCGAGGCCGGCGCTCTCGTAGGCGCCGCCCACGCCGAACTGCAGGACCCACGGAGGCAGCTCCATCTGCAGGCAGCGGGTCAGGGCGTGGGCCGTGTTCACGGCGCCGATACCGGTCTCCACGACCTGCACCGTCCGCCTCCCCAGGATCCCCCGCGTCCACTGCCGGCCCGCCACCGATTGCCGCAGGGGCTGGTCCAGGCCGGCCACGACCTGCTCCTGCTCGAAGGCGGTGGCGCTGAGGAGGAGAGGGGTCACGCCGCCGCCGCCGGCCGCTACCGCGGCGCCTCGAAGGAGAGCACGATCTTGGCGGGGCGTTCCTGCGCCGGCTTGTCGGCGGCCAGCTCGAAGGCGCGCTGGATCTCGGCGAAGGGGAGGACATGGCTCACCAGGCCTGACAGGTCGAGGCGCCCCTCCTCGATCCAGGCCAGGGCGTTGGCGTAGTCGTCGTAGGGCTGGTCGCCGGCGTTGAGCGTCATCACCAGGTTGATCTCTCGGCGCTGCATCTCAAGCAGGGGCAGATCGAGGACGCCCTCCGCCACCTGCTTGTCGGGCACCCCGAAGCCGATGACGGCGCCGCCCCGGCGGCACAGGCATGCGGCGGCGCCGTAGGTCTCCGCGTCGCCCACGGCCTCCACCACGAGGTCGGCCATGGCCCCGTCCGTGATGTCGGCGATCGCCTTGGCGGGATCGGCGGCCCCGGGGTCGATGGTGTGGGTGGCCCCCATGCGCGAGGCGAGTTCGCGCCGCCAGGAGAGGGGCTCCACGGCGACGATGTCGCGGGCCCCGAGGTTGCGCAGCACCGCCGTGAACAGCAGCCCCGCCGGCCCCTGGCCGAGGACCACGGCGCTCTGGTTGATGACGTTGCCGAGCTTGCGGAAGGGGCGGATGACGGTGCCCAGGAGCTGGGTCAGCAGCATCCGCTCGGCCACCTCCTCCGAAGGCAGCCTCAGCAGCCCCTGGTCCAGGGTGAGCACGGACTCCTGGAACAGGCCGTGGACGCGGTCGAAGCCCCACAGCAGGACCCGCTCGCCCTCGGCGTAGGATCCCGAGGGACAGCTCTCGACGCGGCCGATGCCCTCGTGGCCGGTGCCGCCCGCGGCCTTGGGAAAGCCGGGGTGGACGCCGAGGAACTCGGGCAGGTCGCTGCCGCAGACGGCGACCTGCTCCAGGCGCACGCGCATCTGCCCCGCCCCCGGGACCGGCTCGTCCACGTCGATGAATTCCCAGGCGCGAGTGGCGCGCAGGCGGGCGGCCTTCAAGGCCTCGGCCCCTGCGCGCCGGGGCTCACCAGAAAGCCCTCGGCCTGCATATTGAACAATTCGGCGTAGAGTCCGTCTTGAGCCATCAACTCCCCATGGCTGCCGCGCTCGATGATGCGCCCCTGTTGAAATACGTAGATGGCATCCGCCATGCGGACGGTCGAAAAGCGATGGGAGATGAGAATGGTGGTCTTGCCGGAAGTCAGTTCGAGGAAACGCTGGAAAATGTCGTACTCGGCGCGGGCGTCGAGGACGCTGGTGGGCTCGTCCAGAACGAGAATGTCGGACTGGCGGAAGAAGGCGCGCGCCAGGGCGATCTTCTGCCACTGCCCCCCCGACAGGTCGGTGCCGCTCTCGAACCAGGAGCCGATGCGAGTCTGATAGCCCTCGTCCAGCGTCTCGATGAATTCGTGCAAGCCGGCTTTCTCGGCCGCGGCCTTGATGCCTTCCAGATCGTCGAGACGGTCGTATTGCGCGTAGCCGATGTTCTCGGCCACCGTCCGGTGGTAGCGCATATAGTCCTGAAAGATGACGCCGAAGCGCCGGCGGTACGTCTCCACGTTGTATTCGCGCAGGTCGCGGCCCCCGAGATGAATTCGTCCTTCCGTTGGATCGTAGAGCCGGGTCAGCAGCTTGACGAAGGTCGTCTTGCCGGAGCCGTTCTCGCCCACCAGGGCGATGCGCTCGCCGGGGCGAATGGTCAGCGACACCCCTTCGACTGCGGGTTGGTCACTCGTCGGATAGGTCAGGGAGACGTCTTCGAACACAATCCCCGAGCCGAGATCGGCCGGCACGGTGGGAAGGTCGGGCTCGGATCTGATCTGCGGTTGTATGTCGAGAAAGGCCTGGAAGCCCTGGATGCCTTCGAGCGAGCGTTCCCAGGCCCACGCCATTCTGCCGATGCCCGCCACGGCCTTCTGAGCGATGAAGACCACGACAAGGGCCATGAGCGCCAGCCCCAGGGAGATCTCCCTGGCCGTTACCTGCTCGACGAGCCAGTACCCGAAACCGAGGGCGACCGCCAGGAAAGGCAGGTAGAAGACCAGGTTTTTGGCCGCCTCTCCGATGGTGAACAGTTGCTTGCGGTAGTGCCGGTCGGCCAACTCCTCGGCCAGGCCCCTGAGATAGGGGACGAGACCAAACAGACGGATCTCTTTGGCAGGAGGCTGGTCTGAGAGCAGGTGCTCGAGGTAGTACATGGGGTTCCATTCCTCATCCCGGGATTCCTCTTTCGGGCGAGTCAGCCACTTGAAGAGATGCACGGCCAGCAGGGCCGCGGCGGCCGCAAAGATCGGCCAGCCGATCAGGGTGCAGAGAACGACCAGCCCCACCGCCTGCACGCCCAGGAAGATGAAGTCATATATGGAATCCATCACCCCGCAGACGGTGTATTCGAGTCCGTGCCGGTTCTTCAACAGGTCCCGCTGGCCGGCCGCTTCGATTTCTACCAGGTCGAGCGCCGCGGACTTGGCGATGAACTCGCGGCGCAAGAGCAGTTCGAGGTGAAACGCTGCCCGCGAACCCAGCCAAAGGGCCAGCTGCCGCCCAACAGCCTCCGTGGCCAGCAAGCCCCCGGCCAGCAGCGCCAGCCGGGTCAGCACCTGTTCGCTCTGCTGCGGCTCCTCGATCGCTGCCATGAGCCAGTCCACCCCCCACCAGATGGCAGCGCAGCGTAGAATGACGAACAGCCCATGGATCACCGAGAAAACGGCGCGGGCCACGAACAGGGCGGGAGAGGCTTCCCGCGACTTTCGGGTCGTCCACCGTATCACGTACAGCCATTCGTCCATTGTCGTTGTCATGGGTCGGTCTCCTGTTGACAGCGGATCCGGGGAAGGCGATCACGGCGGTCCCAACCGGTGGGCGTTACAAGAAGCCCACCCCTCTCGCGAGCTGTCAACAGGGGCCAGGGCGAGGTTGACGCTCCCGGGCCGGGCCGATAGACTCGGCGCCATCACCAGAGGAGGCAGTCCATGCCGCAGCTATTCGGCCGCCGCTACAGCCGGCGGCAGGTGCAGGATCTCGTGGGGGACATGAGCCAGGTGGCCGGCGTCCGCCGCGCCGAGCTGGTGGAGGGCAACGAGCGCGGCGCCGGGCTCGTGGAGGTCTTCAACGCCTCCGGCCTCTGTCTCTCGGTGCTGCCCGGGCGCGCCCTCGACATCGCCTCCGCCCACTACAAGGGGATGTCCCTGTGCTTTCGGTCGAAGACGGGGGACGTGGGGCCGGCCTTCTACGAGCCCCCCGGCGAGGGCTGGATGCGGGGCTCCTTCCTCGGGCTGCTGACGACCTGCGGCCTCACCTTCGTCGGCCATGCCGAGGTCGACCCGGAGGAGGAGAACGAGGAGCTGGGCCTGCACGGACGGCTGTCCTACATCCCGGCCAAGGATGTCCATGCCCGCGGCGGCTGGGAGGGCGAGGAGTACGTCCTCCGCATCGGGGGCCGCATGCGCGAGCACATCATGTTCGGCCATTGCCTGGAGATGACCCGCGAGATCTCCATGGTCCTCGGCGAGCGCCGCTTCCACATCCACGACCGCGTCGAGAACCTGGGCGCCGACCCGTCGCCGCTGATGGTCCTCTACCACACGAACCCGGGCTGGCCGCTGCTGGACCGGGGCACCCGCCTGGTCCTGCGCTCCAACGGGACCACCGAGTGGACGGCGGACCGCGAGGTGGGGCCCGAGGCCTACACCACCGCCGCCGCACCCCGCCAGCGGGTGCGGGACGACGTCTACGTGCACCGGCCCCGCGCCGACCGCCGGGGCCGGGTCCACGTGGGCCTGGTGAACGACCGGCTCGGCCTGGGCCTCTACTGGCGCTTTCCGGTTGCGGAGATCCCCCTGCTCTCCCAGTGGCAGCACTTCCACCGGGGGACCTACGTGACCGGCATCGAGCCCGGCAACTGCTCCGCCCTCGGCCGCGCCTGGAACCGCGCCAACGGCTCCCTGGAGCACCTCGATCCGGGGGCCGTCCGCGACTTCCACCTGGAGATGGGGGTCCTCGACGGCGCCGAGGAGATCAGAGCCTTCGAGGAGAAGCACGGCCCCGGCGGCGGGGAGTCCGCCTGAGGTCTCAGGCGCCGAGGACCTGCCGGTAGCAGTCGATCACGCGCCGGGCCACCCGGTCCTCGGTGTAGCGCGCCACCACCCGCTCGCGGGCCGCCCGCCCCATCTGCCGGCGGGTGGGCTCGTCCTCCAGCAGGCCGCCCACCGCCACCGCCAGCGCCGCCGGGTCGCGCACCGGCGTCAGCCTTCCCGTGACGCCGTCGACGACGATCTCGCGGCAACCGCGGATGTCGCAGGCCACCGCCGGCCGCGCCATGGCCGCCGCCTCCAGCAGCGAGCGCGAGAGCCCCTCCCGGTGCGAGGCCAGGACGAAGAGGTCCATGGCCGCGTACAGCGCCGGCATGTCGTCCCGTCCCTGCAGGACGGCGCAGCGGTCGGCGACGCCGTGGGCCCGGGCCAGCTCCACCGGGTCGACGGCGTCGGACTGCTCCGGCTCGAAGAGCCCGACCACGAGGAAGCGCACGTCCTCCCGCTGCCGGGCGACGCGGCCGGCCATCTCGAAGAACTCGGCGTAGCCTTTTTCCCGCACCAAACGGCCCGTGGTGCCCACCACCAGGTGATCCCCGTCCCAGCCCAGCTCCTCCCGCCGGAGGGCACCGGCCTCCGGGTCGGCCTCCGGATCGAAGTACGACTCGTCGACGCCGTTGCCCACCAGGTGCAGGCGGTCGGCGGCCTTGAAGCCGTGGGCCCGCGCGTACTCCAGATCCTCCTCGACCTGGAACAGCAGGTGATGGCACCAGCCCGCCGTCCAGCGCTCCGCCGCCAGGGCCGCGGCCCGGTGCAGGCCCCGCGTGTGGTCGTGGAAGAGGAAGCCGTGGACGGTGTGCAGCACCCGGGGGGCGCCGGCCAGGCGCGCCGAGGGCGGCCCCAGGAGGCCGCCCTTGGGATTGTGGGTGTGGAGGATGTCGTAGCCGCCGCGGCGCACGGCGCGGAACAGGTCGGCGGCGCAGCGGGCGTCGGCCAGGGGCGAGATCTCGCGCTCGAAGGTCTGATAGTGGACTTGCACGCCGAGGCTGGAGAGGGCTGCCTCGTAGTCGACGCCGCCGGCGGCGCCGGAGTCGGGGGCGCGGCCGCAGAGCAGGTGGATCTCGTACCCGGCGTCGGTCAGGCGCCCCAGACGGCGGCGCAACAGCAGGTAGGCGATGCGGTCCGTGGGGACCACGTGGGCGACGCGGGCGCCCATCCTGGGTCAGATCCCCGCCTGGGCGAAGACCTTGTCGAGGGCGGCCCGCGTGGCGGCGCAGGCCTCGTCGGGGGCCATTTCCCGCAGCCGCTGGCTGAAGGGCTCGACCATCACCGGGCCGTCGTAGCCGATGCGCTTGAGGCTGCCCAGAAAGGCGGCGATGTCGATGACGCCGGTCTCGCCCGGCAGGCAGCGCTCGTGGTCGAGCTGCTCGCCCACGGGCCGGCGGGGGGCGTCGTTGACGTGGACGTCCACGACCTGTGAGGCTTCCAGCCCCAGCAGGTGGGAGGCCTGCTCCCGCGCCGTGTACCAGTGCCAGGCGTCGAGCAGGTAGCCGCAGTTGGGCCCCACGGCGGCGCCTAGCTCCGCCATCTGGTCCATGGTGTGGATGAACTCGTGGCGGCGTCCCCGGCGGCTGTTGTCGGGGCCGACGTACTCCAGCCCGAGCCGGATCCCGTGGTCGTCGAGGAACCCGGCCGCCGGCTTCAGCCGCCGTGCGTGGAGGGCGAAGTTCTCGGCGTAGGTCAGGTCGTCGGAGGCGGGGGTGATCCAGGTCGCCGTGCGTTCGACCCCGAGGGCCCGGGCCGTGCGCGCCAGGGCGGGCAGGGCCGCCAGGTCCCTCTCGAAGTCCGCCTCGGCGCCGCGGAAGTCGACGGGAAAGCCGAAGGCGGAGAAGCGCACTCCGGCCGCCCCGGCGGCGTCGGCGGCGGCGGAAGGGCCGAGGCGGGCGGCCTCGGCGATGCTGAAGTGGCAGCCCTCGAAGCCGTGGGCGGCGGCCAGCCGCAGGCTGTCCTCCAGGCCGTCCGCGGCGACGCCGATGGCGCCGGGGCTCAGGGAGGTGAACATCCGCCTCGCTCCGCCCTCAAGCGGTGACGATGTTGCGCGGCCGGCCCTCGAGAAAGGCGACGACGTTGTCCACGGCGCCGCTGTTGAGCAACTCGGCGCCCTCCGGGGTCTGGTCGGCCATGTGGGGTGTCATCACCACCTGCTCGCAACGCTTGATGGGGTGGTCCTCCAGGAAGGGCTCGTCGGGGAAGACGTCGAGGCCGGCGCCGGCGAGTCCCCCCGCGTCGAGGGACGCGGCCAGGGCCTCGAGGTCGACCACCTCGCCGCGGGCGCCGTTGAGGAGCACCGCCTCCGGCTTCATGCGCGCCAGCTGCGGCGCCCCGATCAGGTGCCGGGTGTCGTCGGTGAGCGCCACGTGGAGGCTCACGTAGTCGGACCTGGCGAGCAGCTCGTCCAGCTCCACGAACCTCACCCCCAGGGCCTCGGCCCTCTCGGGGGAGGGGTGGAAGGTCCAGGCGATGACCTCCATGCCGAGGCAGGCCCCCAGGCGGGCCATCTCGGCGCCGATGTTGCCGGTCCCCACGATGCCCAGGACCTTGCCCTGCACGGTGAGGTTCATGCGCCGCGTCCAGCGGTGCTCCCGCAGCTCGGCGGTCTGAAAGGCGGCGCGCTTGGCCACGGTGAACAGCAGGCCGAGCATGTGCTCGGCCACCACCGGCGCCGTGCGCCCCGGCTGGTTGGAGACGACGATGCCGAGCCGGCGGGCGTCGTCCAGGTCGATCATGTCGGTGCCGATGGAGCAGGTGGCGATCATCCTCAGATCCGGCAGGGCCTGCAGCTCGTCGGCGCGCCAGCTCACGGCGCCGCGGGAGTTGATGATGATGTCAAAGCCGCGGGCGCGCTCTACCTGCTCCGCCTTGCCGGCCGGCCGCGTCTCGTGGACGGTGACCTCGCCGAAGGGCGCCAGGCGGTCGAGCTGGGGGGAGCCGGCGATCTGGGGCGGCTCGTCGCCGGGCACGAGGATCTTCACTCGGTCCATGGAATCGTCGTCGGAGATGGGTGGAGGGACGGGGGCGGCGAAGGCTACATTTGCCGTCTATGTCTGTCAAAATGCCCCCGGACCGCCGCAGAGCATGCCCAGACAACTGATCGCCCCGGGCCCCGGGCAGGTGGCCTTCGCCGAGATCGAGTCCGAGCCCCTGGCGCCCAAGCAGGTGCGGGTGCGCAGCCGCTGGGGGGCGGCCAAGCACGGCACCGAGCTGTCCCAGTTCCGGGGCTACGCCGGCCCCCGGGGCGCCTTCGACAACGAGCGGCGCCTCTTCCGGGCGGAGCGGCCCGGGGTCCGCTATCCCGTGGGCCTCGGGAACATGTGCGTCGGCGAGGTGGTGGAGGCGGGCTCCGCCGTGGAGGGGGTGGCCGTGGGGGACACGGTCTTCGCCCACGGCTCCTTCCGCGAGGAGCATGTCTGGGAGAGCGTGCGCGTGCGCCACCTGCCCCCCGGCGTGCCGTGGCAGGCGGCGGTCTGCCTGGACCCGGCCGACTTCGCCCTCGGAGCCGTGCGCGACGGCCACGTGCGTCTCGGCGACGCGGTGGCCGTCTTCGGCCTCGGGGCCATCGGGCTCATGGTGGTGCAGCTGGCGCGCCTCGCGGGGGCCTCGCCCGTCATCGGCGTCGACCCCATCGGGATCCGCCGCCGGGTGGCCCGCGAGACCGGCGCCGGCCTGGTGCTCGATCCGACGGCCTGCGACGCGGGGCTGGAGATCCGCGAGGCCACGGGGGGCCGCGGCGCCGATGTCTGCGTCGACTACAGCGGCCACCCCGAGGCCCTGCAGCAGGCCCTTAGGGGCGTCGCCTACCTGGGCACGGTGGTGGCGGGCGCCGCCCCGGGCGCCTGGCCCGCCGGCCTCGATCTGGGCGCCGAGGCGCACATGAACCGCCCCACCCTCGTGTTCTCCCGGGCCTGCTCCGAGCCCAACCCGGAGCACCCGAGGTGGGACGAAGGCCGCCTCTTCGACGTCGTCTGGGGCCTGCTGTGCGACGGCTCTCTCGACGCCGTGCCCGTGGTGGATCCCATCGTCGACTTCGAGGACCTGCTGCTGGAGTACCCGAAGATCGCCACCACGCCGGAGGACAACATCAAGCTCGGCGTGCGCTTCCCGGGGGGCTGATGCAGCTGCTGCTCAACACGATCATGCTCGAGCCCAACCGCTGGACGGCGGATCACGCCCTGAGCCGCCCCCTGGTGGACCTGCTCGAGCCGATGGCGGCGGCCGGGTTCCGCGACCTGGAGGTCTGGGGCTATCACCTCGACCGCCTCTCCGAGGCCGAGGTCGAGCATCTGGCCGAGGCCCTGCAGGCGCGGGCCCTGCGGGTCGTGGCGGTGGGCGCCTATCCCTCCTTCCACCTGGAGGGCGCCGGCGACGAGGAGCAGCGCCGGCGCCTGGACCGGCTCGTGGCCGCGGCGGTCCGCCTCGGGGCCTCGGTCTTCAAGATCTTCCCCGGAAGCGTCGGCAGTGCCCAGGTCGACGAGGCCGTCTGGCGGCGGTCGGTGGAGCGCATCCGCCGGCTGGCCCGCCGCACCGGCGAGGCGGGCCTGGCGCTGACCCTGGAGACCCACGGCGGGACCCTGTGCGACACCCTCGAGGGCACCCGGTGCCTGCTGGATCGGCTGCCGGATGACGGCGTGGGCCTCTGCTTCCAGCCATACATCGAGCACGACACTTCCGCGGCCATGGCCGCCTTCGACGCCCTCCGGCCGCGGATCCTGCACCTGCATCTGCAGAACCGGGGGCCGGGCGGCGCCGCCCTTCTGGAGGGGGGGGACTGGACCGACTACCGGAGGTTCCTGCCCCACGTGCGCCGGTCCGGCTTCGATGGCCCCATGTGCCTGGAGTTCACGGCCGGCATCACCCCCGCCGAAGGGGAGGCCTTCGATCTGGCCGCGGTGCTCGCCAACGCCGCTCGGGACCGCGCCTTCGTCGAGAGGCGGTGGCGGGGGTGAGGGACCGCGCCGGCGCCCGGCCTCACTCCGGTCCCCGCGTAAAGGAGCACGCCGTAGAGGGCGCAGACGTTGACGTGGAAGGCCACGTGGACGCCGACAGGTGCTCACCGGCTCCAGTGCCAGACGAAGATCTCCCAGCCGGCCGCCAGGGTGATGCTGATGACGAGGGCGAGGACGCCGAGCAGGACGAGGGCCTTCCGACCGTCGCTCATGCCCTGGCGGCCAGGACGATGACGAGGATGATGAGGCCGAGGATCATTGACCTGAGTGTAAGTGCCCTCCTTTAGGTAGGTTCTGCACATCGATGGCGCCCCAAAGGGCACGACAACCCACCGCTCTCCCCGTCCCGCTCTCCCCACTGTAGCACAGAACCGGGCAGCCAGTCTGACGGCCGCCAGACGTAGCTGGGAACATCGAAGAACGGCTCGACGTGGTAGAGAAGAGGCTCGAATCCATGGAAACAACCCTCCAGGAATCAGAGACAGACTGCAATAATCGTTGACAAACTGCCCCCCTTATATCAGGGCATGGAAGGGAGGCAGTCATTGAACCGGTTACCCCGCGACAAGCGCATCCTGATTTCTCAACCTGCTGGTTGAGGGCGCCTCGATGCGCACCATCGCCCGGACGGCCGGGGTCTCTATCGACGCCGGCGAATTCTGCGCCAGCTACCACGGCGCCACGGTCCGCAACGTCACGGCCAAGCGCATCCAGTGTGACGAAGCCTGGGCCTTCGTCTACGCGAAGCAGAAGAACGTCGAGACGGCGAAGGCGGCCCCGGAGTTCGCCGGCGCGTGTGGACCTGGGCGGCCCTGGACGCCGACAGCAAGCTGGTCGTCCTACGCAGTCGGGGGCCGGGACGCGGGAGTCGCCTACGAGTTCATGCACGACCTCAAGGACCGGCTCGCCAACCGGGTTCAGCTGACCACGGACGGCCACGCGGCCTACCTGGAGGCCGTGGAGGACGCCTTCGGGGGCGCCATCGACTACGCCATGTTGGTGAAGGTCTACGGCGAAGCCCAGAGGAAGAGAGGCGCCGCTACAGCCCGGCCAAGTGCAAGAGCATCGACGCGAAGCGATCGAGGACGACCCCGACCCGGCGCACATCTCAACCTCCTACATCGAGCGCTACCGGAAGAGAGCGGCGTGAGGGAGGGGAGAAATACCCGCCGGTCCCACGTCCGCAGGGCGTAATGCAACCCCGGGGCTAGCTACAGGCTAGCCCCGGGAGCCACCCATCCGAAGCAACAACCCCTCCCCTCCCCCCTCAACTCTTTTCGTACTGACGCACTACTGGCGGAACCCGCTGATTGCCTCTTTCCGCCGCTCCGGGTTACCTTAGCAGGTCTCAGCGGGATCACTTGAATCCCGGACTCTGAGCCACTGCTTCCGAGGTGCAACGTGGCTGTCGATCTCTCCCGTCCCGAATACTACATCAACCGCGAGCTCTCCTGGCTCGACTTCAACCGCCGCGTCATGGAGGAGGCCCGCGACGAGCGCAACCCCCTCCTGGAGCGGGTCCGCTTCCTCGGGATCGTGGCCGGCATCCTCGACGAGTTCTTCGAGGTCCGCGTCGCCGGCATCCTGCAGGTCCAGGAGAGCGGCCGCACGAGCACCGGCCCCGACCGGCTGACGCCGGAGGAGCAGCTGGCGGCCATCTCCCGCAAGACCCACGAGCTGGTGGCCGCCCAGTACCGCTGCTGGAACGAGGAGCTGCTGCCGGCCCTGGCCGCCGAGAGGATCCACCTCCACGAGGTCTCCGAGCTGCGCGGCGAGCAGCCGGCCTTCATCCGCCGCTACTGGCGCGGCGAGCTGGAGCCCATCCTCACGCCCATCGTCATCGATCCCGCCCATCCCTTCCCGCGGGTGCTGAACAAGGCCCTGTGCATCGGCGTCCTCCTGGAGCAGGACGGCAAGACCGCCGTGGGCGTGGTCACCGTGCCGCGGGTGCTGCCGAGGATCCTGGCCCTGCCCGACGGGGACGGCGGCGCCGTGCACATGGTGACCCTGGCCGGGATCGTCGCCCACTACCTCAAGGATCTCTTCGAGGGCTACGGCGTGACCGGCTACGGCGCCTTCCGCGTCACCCGCAACTCCGAGCTCTACGTCAACGAGGAGGAAGCCGACAACCTCCTCGAGGAGATCGCCGAGTCCCTCGAGAAACGGCGCAAGGGCGATGTCGTGCGTCTCGAGATCGAGGAGAAGGCGCCGGAGCGCCTGGTGCGCTTCCTCATGACCCAGTTCGAGGTCGACCAGGACCGCGTCTACACCGCCGATGGCCCGGTCAACCTGAACCGCATCAGCACCATCTACAGCCTCGTCAACCGGCAGGAACTCAAGGACCGGCCCTTCACGCCCGTGGAGATCAACCTGCCCGCCGAGCCGGACCGGTTCTTCGAGACCCTGCGCGCCCGCGACGTCCTCCTCCACCACCCGTACGAGTCCTTCAACAGCGTCATCCACTTCATCCGCATGGCCGTGCGCGATCCCCGGGTGCTGGCCATCAAGCAGACCCTCTACCGCACCGGCGAGGACTCCCAGGTCGTGCAGGCCCTGATGGAGGCGGCCGACCTCGGCAAGGAGGTGGCCGTCCTCGTGGAGCTGAAGGCGCGCTTCGACGAGGCCTCCAACATCGAGTGGGCCAAGCAGCTGGAGGAGAGCGGCGTCCACGTCGTCTACGGCCTGCTGGGCATGAAGACCCACTGCAAGCTGTCCATGGTGGTGCGCCGCGACGAGGACCAGCTGCGCCGCTACGTCCACCTGGGCACCGGCAACTACAACCACGTGACGGCGCGGCTCTACACCGACCTGGGCCTGCTCACCGCCCGCGACGACCTCACCCGCGAGGTGGCGGAGGTCTTCAACCTGCTCACGGCGCGTTCCGAGGAGACCTTCCGCAAGCTCATGGTGGCCCCCACGACGATGATGTCCGGCTTCCTGCGCCGCATCGACCGCGAGATCGAGCACGCCCGCGCCGGCCGCCCGGCGGCGATCGTGGCCAAGATGAACGGCCTCACGGATCCCAAGGTCATCCGCGCCCTCTACCGCGCCTCCATGGCCGGCGTCGAGATCGATCTCATCGTGCGCGGCATCTGCTGCCTGCGGCCGGGCCTGCTCGGCATCAGCGAGCGCATCCGCGTGCACAGCATCATCGGCCGCTTCCTGGAGCACAGCCGCGTGTTCTACTTCGCCAACGGCGGCGGTCCGGAGATCTGGACCGGCAGCGCCGACTGGATGAACCGCAACCTGCGCAACCGCGTGGAGGTCGTCTTCCCCGTGGAGGAGGAGGGCATCAAGGCGCGCCTGCACCACTACCTGCAGCTGTGCCTGGCGGACCGTTCCAAGACGCGGGCCTGTCTCTCCGACGGCCGCTACGTCCGCCTCGAGCCGCAGAACGGGGAGCCCGCCCTGTGCATGCAGGAGGCCCTCATGGCCATCGCCCGGGGCGAGGACCCGGCGGCGGAGCTGGCGCCCCTGGTCGGCTGGAACGGCGCTGACGGGAGCGCCGCCTGATGCCCTCGGACGGCCGCCGCCTCCGGGCCCGCCTGCGCGAGCGGGACTCGCCCCTGCTGGAGCAGCCGGGGCGGGTGGGCGTGGTGCTGGCCGCAGGCCACGGCAAGCGCATCCGCTCCGACACCTCCAAGATGCTCCACGAGATCTGGGGCCGGCCCACGGTGGTGCGCGTCGCCGACGCCGTGGCCGACGGCCTGGAGAGCCCGAACCAGGTGCTCGTGGTCGGCATCAAGGCCGAGGAGGTGGCCCACCACCTCGGCGCCCGTCCCGGCCGGCGCTTCGCCTACCAGGAGAACCCCGTCCTCGGGCTGCCCGGCGGCACCGGCGACGCCGTGCGCGTCGCCCTCGACCACTTCGATCCGCCCGCCGGCGGGCCGGACCGCCACGTCTACATCTTCCCCGGCGACATGGGGCTGCTCACCGAGAACGTGGTCGCCCACTTCCGCCGCGCCTTCGAGTCCGAGCCCTGCGACATGATGGTCCTCACCGGCCTCTACGAGGGGCCGGCGGAGCAGAACTACTACGGCCGCATCGTCCGCGTCCCCCGGGTCGACGCCGGCGGGGGCGACGCCGTGGAGGACGCCGGCCGGGTGATCGCCATCAAGGAGCACGGCGACATCCGCGGCCTGCCCGAAGGCGGGTCCGAGGAGCTGACCTGCCGCGGCCGGCGCTACGCCTTCAGCCGGCGGGAGCTGCTGGAGACGCGCGAGATCAACACCCTCGTGGTCTGCTTCCGCGAGTCGGCCCTGCGGGCCCACATCGGCGCCATGGACACCGACAACGTCCAGGGCGAGCTCATGCTCACCGACCTGGTGGAGATCTTCAACGACCACGGCCTCGTGGTGCGCGCCGTGCCCGCCGCCAACGGCGACGAGATCCTCGGCTTCAACGTCAAGAGCGTCTGGCGCCGCATGGAGGCGATCGCCCGGCGCCGCGCCTACGAGCGCCTCATGGACATCGTCACCATCGTCGACGAGGAGGACTTCTTCCTGGCCGACGAGGTGATCGAGCAGATCGTCTCCCTCGACAAGGACCGGGGCCCCCTGGACATCGTCATCGGCAAGGGCGCCAAGGTGGGCGCCTCGGTGCAGCTCGACCGCCGCGTCCACCTCGGCGACGGCTGCGAGCTCAGCGGCCGCGTGATCCTGCGGGAGGGGGTCCACATCGGCCGCGGCGTGCGCCTGAGCACCTACCCCCGGCAGGACATGGTCCTCGAGGAGGGGGTGGAGGTCCTCGACCGCAGCGTCCTCAAGGGCAACACCGTGGTCGGGGCCGGCAGCCGCATCGAGTCCGGCGTCATCATGACCGGCTCCGACGAGCACCCCATGCGCGTCGGCCGGGGGGTGACGGTGAAGGGCACCAGCTACCTCTACGGCTGCCGCATCGACGACGACCTGCTGGTGGAGCACTCGGTCATCAAGACCCGTCACGTGCAGCGGGTGACCCGCGCCGACGGCTCGGTGCAGCCCGTGCGCTACGTCCTGCCCCAGCCGGAGGGCCTGGACTCGATCGTCCCCCTCGGTGGCTGAGCTCTCGCCGCCATGACTCGGATCCCCTCCCACTGCTGGGCGCAGCCCCTGGCCCAGGACTGGACCGAGGTCTGCCGCCTCCCCGATCCGGAGGTCTACTGCGCCGCCCCCTCCCTGGTGCGCCTGCCCAGCGGCCGGCTGCTGTGCAGCTTCGCCCTGCTCACTCGCCTCAAGCGCCTGCCGGGGAACCCCGACCAGGAGCTGAGGACCCGCTTCTGGATCAGCGACGACGGCGGGCGGACCTGGCGGCGCAAAGGCCGGGCGAGGGTCGGCGACGGCCTCCTCTTCGTGCACCGGGGCCGGCTGTACCTGCTGTGCAACGGGCGCGGCCGCCGGGACATCCTGCTGGCGGCCAGCGACGACGAGGGCGGGACCTGGAGCGAGCCCGTGGTCCTCTTCAAGGGCCGCTACTGGAACACCTTCACCCCCCACGCCGTGCGCGGCGACACCCTCTACTGGTGCTTCGGCGCCGCCAACGAGGCCGGGAACTTCAACCGCGCCGGGTCGCGGATCGCCGCCGTCGCCGGGGATCTGGCCGCCGCCGACCTGATGGACCCCTCGGCGTGGCGCATCTCCACCCCCCTGACCTATCCGGGCACGCCGCCGGGCCTGAGCCTGGGACTGGCGGGACAGGTCGATGCCGCCGTCCAGTACCCGGGGGCCACCGGGGCGCCGACCTTCCGCGACCAGGCCCCGGACATGGGCGACCACTGGCTGGAGCCCAACGTGGTCCTCGTGGACGGGCGGGTGCGGGTCTACGTCCGCCTGCGGGTGGACGGACAGGCCACGCCCCACCTGTGCGCCATCTGCGACGTGGACGACCGGGACGGGGAGCTGGACCTGCGCTTCACCCAGTTCCACCCCTTCCCGGGCAACGTCTACTTCCACGTCATCCGCGACGAGCCCGGCGGCTACTACTGGACGCCCGTGAACCTGCCCACGCGGGCCCAGGACGTGGAGTGGGGGCGGGCCATGGCCGAGCGCGGCCTGGCCGGCGGCGCCGGCAACGAGCGCCGCTTCCTCATGCTCATGTACAGCCTCGACGCCCTGAACTGGTTTCCCGCCGGCTGCGTCGCCCGCTTCCCCAGCCCCGGCCAGGGCTTCCAGTACAACGCCGCCCTCATCGACGGCGACGACCTGCTCGTCTCCTCGCGGACGGCCGAGCGCGCGCGCAACCAGCACGACAACGACCGGATCACCATCCACAGGGTGCGGGACTTCCGTTCCCTGGCCCTGGACCTGCATCCGGGGCCGGCCTAGCCCGAGGCCCCCCGGGTTCCCGCCGGCAGCCCGGCGGCGCGCCCGCAGGAGATCGCCCATGCTGGAGAAGTACCGCGTGTCCGAGGACCTGGAGGTCCGGGTCCGGGCGGAGGACGTCAGGTGGACCACCGAGCGCCTGCTGGAGGCCGGCGGCATGCCGGAAGCGGACGCCGCCAGGACCGCCGACGTGCTCCTCTACGCCGACCTGAGGGGCATCGACACCCACGGCGTCTCCAATCTGCTGCGCCTCTACATGGGGGAGCTGCTCTCCGGGGCCACCAACCCCTCGCCGGACTGGAAGATCGTCCGCGACAACAAGGCCACCTGCCTCATCGACGGGGACCGCGGCCACGGCATGGTGGTGGCGCCCGTGGCCATGCAGGAGGCGGTGGAGCGGGCCTCCCGGTTCGGGATCGGTTCCGTCTCGGCCTTCAACTGCGGGCACCTGGGCCCCTGCTCCTACTACGCGCAGATGCCCCTGGAGCGGGACATGCTGGGCCTGGCCACGACCACCGGCGGCATGGGCATGGTGCCCACCTTCGGGTCGCGGCCCCTGCTGGGCCTCAACGCCATGGCCTTCGCCGCGCCGGCCGGGAGCCACCCTCCCTTCGTCTACGACGGCTCCCCGAGCGTGGTGGCCGGCAACAAGATCTTCCTGGCCCGGCGCCTGGGGCAGACGGTTCTGCCGGGCTGGATCTCCGACGAGCACGGCACCCCGATCCTGGAGGAGGCGGAGATCCCCGATTCCTACATGATGCTGCCCCTCGGATCGACCCGGGAGGGCGGCTCCCAGAAGGGCTATGCCCTGTCGGTCATGTCGGAGGTGCTCACCACCGTGCTCACCGCCACCGGGGCCGGCCCACGGCGCCGGGGCGGCTCGGTCCATCACTTCGTCGCCTGGGACATCGCCGGCTTCTGCGACCCCGGCGACTTCAAGGCCGACCTCGACCAGTACCTGACCGACCTGCTCGAGTGTCCGCCCGCCCCGGGGGCGGACCGGGTCCTCTACTCGGGCTTTCCCGAGGCGCAGACGGCGGTGGAGCGGGCGGAGCGGGGCATCCCCTATCACCCCGAGGTCATCGACTGGTTCCGCCAGGCCGCCGCCGGGCACGGCGTCGAGTGGCGGCTGACCTGAGGCGCCGGCAAGACGAGGACCGGGGGGGTACATGAATGTGGCTGGACCCGGTGAGGGCCCAGCCACATCTCACGAGCGGCGGTTCGCTACTTGGTCACCGTCACCGTGCGCACGGTGATAATGCCGAGGGCGAGGACGCTAATGAGACCATCGACGAAACTGGCTTCGGTCTTGATGGTGTAGTCGGCGGCGTCTCCGGCCATAGCCCTGGTGTCCACCTCGTTGAGCGGCGCCAGATCGATGACATAGAACTGCCGCGCCTTGGACATGGTCATTCCTTGTGCGCCTTCACCCACAACGTGAACGTGGGCGGCGCAGCTGGCCAGGATCAGCACGGCGAGCATCAGTGGTACACCGTCCCGGGCGTCTCGACGAAGACCTGCTTGACCACGAAGCCCGATCGGGAAAAGGAGTATTCCTGCAGGGCCACCTCACCCGAGGCGAGAGAGCGGACCTGCAGGCTGTCGCGGGAACCGCGCTCTACCGGCTCGTACCCCTCCAGGTAGGTGAAGTTGAAGGGAGGTTCGAGATTGACGATGGAACTGAGGACCGCGTCGCCGCCGGCAAAGGCGCAGGCGTGCTCGACCTCGTAATGGAACCCGTGGGGCCGGGCCTGGTTGGCCCAGGCCGCGCACGACCTGGGAAAAGCCAGCTCCAGGGCCCCGAAACGCGCGCGCTCCTGCAGCAGGGCCCGATCATGGGTCAAGGAGGCAAGCCGGCCCGTGGTCTGCGCCTCGGTCCCGGCCGCCCAACCCAGACCGCAGAGGACCAGCAGTCGCAGACCGCGACCGGACCGGCTACGAAGGGATCGCGGGGACGGGGATCGATGGGGAATTGCTGAAGTCCTGCAGAGCGGCTCGTGGGGGAAGGCCATGGAACCGGCCAAGGATAGATCCTCAGAACGAACGGTCAAGCCTCACTCCTCGTCCGCGAAGACCCCGGCCATCTTCCAGAAGGGCTGCTCCATCGAGTCCACATAGGTGAGAATGTGCCCGGCATTGCGCTGGAGCCGCCGGCGCAGCTTTCCGTCGCGAGGGGCGCTGTTGGTCACCGTCACCACCCCGACCTCCAGGACGTAGATGCGTGCCATGGTCGTCTCCGGCAACGCCGCCCGCGAACGCCGGAGACGCCACAGGAAGGTCGGCCGGGCGGTCGCCGGCCGCCCTTCCGGGTCCAGCCAGCGCTCGATCTCCTCGCTCAAGGGGAGTCGGTCGTCTTCCTCTTCCCGGTCCTCCCCCCGGGCCAGGCCGGGAAAGGGCAGCAGCTTCTGCTCCGCGCTTTCGTCGTCGTCGTCGTCTTCTTCTTCTTCCTCTTCTTCCTCCTCCTCATCCCCCTCGGCCTCCTGGAACAAGCGCAGGGGGCGGGCGAGACCCAGGTCCAGCGCCAGCTGCTCGCCGTCCTCGCCCGAGCCGAGGGGGTCCAGCGGATCGCCGAGGTACTGGAAGTTGCGCATCGACCGCAGCAGCCCCATCAACTCCGGCCGGCGCGCCGGCTCGAAGGTGTAGGCGGACCAGGTGAAGGCCACCTGCTCCCCGTCGGTGTTGGTGAGAGGGGGCTCCAGCAGGGCCTCCACCAGCCTCTGGTACAAATGCAGGAAGTTGAGGTCGTACGGCAGCAGGTCCCGGGGGCTCCGCAAGCGGTAGTTCTCCCTGAGGTCGGCACCTCCTTTCCGCAGGGGATCCCCGAAGAGATTCCCGGCCAGGGGCGGGGAGAGGGCTCCGAGGATGTGGGTCCCGCCGGCCGGGATCGCCTGGGCGAGCACCATGTCGTCCGCCTCGATCCACTGGTAGGGGGGCGGCAGCCACACCTCCAGGCGCCGGCCGAGGACCAGGTCACGCAGTCCGGCGCGCCCCTGTCCGTCGGTGCTCTCGATCTCCCAGAAGGCGAGGGGCTCCTGCCGCGCCGCGGCCAGCAGCTGCCGCGACGCCGGCTCCAGCTTCCAGCCCGACTCCAGCACCTGGGCGGCCAGTGTCCCGGGATGGGGCAGGATGTCGGTCTCCGACTCCCGGTGATCCTCGGGGATCCAGTGGAAGGAGAACCAGCCGATGAACAGATCGAAGAGCTCACTCTCCTCCCAATGCTCCGGGGGTTCCTCCTCCCAGAAGTCCAACCAGGCCTGATCGACGATCCTCTCTCCGTACCGCTGCTCGGCGAAGTGGGTCATCTCCTCCGTCAGGTCGATCAGCAGAGGGTAGAGCCGGTTGAGGGCCTGCTCGTCGGGCAGGCAGCATCTCTTGTACTTGCGGCCGCTGCCGCAGGGGCAGGGAGCGTTTCTGCCGACTTTCGCCATCAGGTCTCCATCTTCGGCCAAGTCCGGTTCCCCCGGCGCCGGACCCCCGCGAGGCAGCCCGGCGCCGCCCCCCTCAGCAGGCGATCCCGTAGAGCCGGGCGTCGTCCCGGAGCCGCGCGCGGATCACCAGGGCCCGGCCCACCTGCGGCTGGCGCTGCCCGGTGCCGATGACGGCCGAAAGGTCGCTGTTGCCGCGCCAGCTCACCAGGTGATCCAGCGAGTCGCCGCGGACCGGGTCGCAGTCGTCCAGGCCGAAGCCGGGCACGGCCAGGCCGCTCTGGCCGTCCACCAGCTCCACGGCGATCGACCCGCCCGAGGCGTCGGCGTTCAGGCGCAGTTCCGGGCGGGAGAAGCTGATCAGGCCGGTGGTCAGGATGCCTTCGCCGCCGGCCGCGGAGCCGCCGGCCGCGGGGGCCAGGGCCACCCAGCGGTCGCGGGGCAGCTTCACCAGGCCGAAGGCGGAGCGGGTCACGCGCCGGCCGTCGGCGGTGGGCTCGCCCCAGATGTGGCCGGCGTTCTTGCCGTAGTAGAAGATGAAGATCTCGTCGCCGGCGACCTGGGGGTTGAAGGGGATGATGCAGCCGTCGTCCCAGGTGGGCGGCGGTTCCTTCGGGCCCAGGAAGGGTCCGCGGTCGACGCGGGTCCAGCGCCGGGCGTCGCGGGAATGGACGAGCTGGGGCACGATGCCGGTCACGCCGCGGTCGGCGCGCACCTCCGAGGAGGCGGCCAGGAGCCCCACGAAGCCGCCGTCGGAGGCGGCCACCGTGGAGAGCTGGTCGAACTGGGTGTCCGGCGGGTCGTCCTCGTCCGGAACCAGGACGCACTCGGGGAAGGTCCAGTCCTCGAAGTCGGGGGAGAAGCTGACGCCGATGACCCGGTGCTTGGGCATGATCCGGGGCCGCTGCCACAGCACCCAGCGCCGGGTGTGGGGGTCGTACCCGTGGAGGATGGAGTTGTCCATGATCAGGGCGCCGGAGCCGGCCCAGCCCTCGCGCTGGCGCCAGGTCAGACCGTCGGCCGAGAAGGCGATGAAGACCCCGCAGCCCATGTGCCGCCCCTGGCTTCGGTACCACTCGTCCTCGCCCTCGGGACCGGTCCAGGTCGACTCGCCCGGCCGCAGCGGGTGGCGGTCCATGCCGATCGCCTTGTAGCGCCGGCCCGGGTCGGGGTCGTCCGGGTCCTTGGCGACGCTCCACAGGACCGCCGCCGACTCGCCGACCCCTTCCAGACGCAGCAGGTTGTTGGCGGTGGAGCCGGCGAAGGAGGTCAGCCCCAGGTCGGGCCGCTCCCAGTGGACGCCGTCGGCGCTCTCGGCATAGCACCAGCGGCGCCGGGCCCCCACCGGCGCTTCCGGCAGGGCCGGATCGTAGGCGGGGTACCAGCACTTGAAGCGGGTCTCTTCCCCGTCCCACAGGATGCAGTTGCGGCCGATGAGCCCGAGCCCCTCCCAGGGTTTCTCCGGCTCCAGCACGGGACCGTCGGCGGCGTGCGTCACCGGTCCCGGGAGGCGCCGCAGGCCGTCGAGGCGGGCGACGTACAGGTCGTCCAGGAAGAGGTGGGTCCGCGGCGGGTAGACGCCGGTGTCGTGCGGGGAGGAGGTGCTACTGGCGGCCATGGGCTAAATCAGGTATTTCCGCAGCCGGACTCAAATGGTACCCGGGCACTCTGCCGGATGTGGTCGAGCAGGCGCTTCGGCAAGCGGGGGTTGGCCTGCAGGTTCTTGTACACCCGGCCTTGTGCGCAGTCATGACGGAGGAACCTGTTGCACTCAGGAATAGACGTTTCGGGGGCAGCGGGTCATCTTCCCAGTCATCGTGGACAAGGAATGCACTACAGGCTTGCCAGCACTTCTCGGCATGACTTGGAGACTCATACCCCATCCGTCTGGCAAAGCAATCAGGCTCCTCCTCCTGTGCTCAAGCCGCCTCAGAGAACTCTCGAAGTCGTCACACGTCTCGCCACCCGCATCGACTCTCGGTTGGGCTCAATTGCCTTGGCCCCGGATTCAGCAGGGGCCGGTTGGATTCCCGTTCACGCTTGCGGAGCGCCTGAACAAGACGTTCAAGGTCATTCCCGTGTTCGGCAGCGTGGGCCATGCGGTGCCGGCGGACTTCCTTGACAACTGGATCTTCAATCATCCGATACTCCTCCGAGCAAAACCCGCGCATTTGTTCTTGTCCCTACCGCACAGAAAAAGCCAGCACCGCCCGCTCCCCCTCCTCCCCACCCCGCCGCAGGAACCGCACCTGCAGCGGCGTCCCGAGGCGGATCTCCTCCGGCCGGGTGGTGTCCAGGCCCTCGATCCGGGCCACCACTCGGGGGCCTTCGTCGAGGGCGACGACACCGGTGCAGAAGGGGTTGTCGCGGCCGTAGCCCTCGGCCTGCAGGGCGGGGGTGGCCATGGCGATGCAGGTGAAGGCCGTCAGGGTGCCGGTGCCCCGCATCTGCTCCCAGGCCATCTCGGCGCCGTGGCACTCCGGGCAGATCGCCCGCGGCGGCACGTACAGGGCTCCGCAGCCGGCGCAGCGGCCGCCCATGAGCTTCTCTTCCAGAAGGAACCGGCCGAAGGAGTGGTCGGTCATGGCCCGGGTGTCGGACACGGGGCTCATCTCCTCTCGAGGATGGTCACCGTGCAGGTGCCGCCGGTGCCGCCCAGGTTCTGGGCCGCCCCCACCCGAAGGTCCCCGTTCGGCACCTGCCGGTCGCCGGCCTCGTGGCGCAGCTGCTCCCACAGCTCCACGAGTTGCGCCACGCCGGTGGCGCCCACGGGGTGGCCCTTGCACTTGAGGCCGCCCGAGGTGTTGACCGGCTTGGGGCCGTCGAGGCGGGTGGCCCCGTCGGAGACCGCCTTGTAGCCCTCCCCGGGCTCGGAGAAGCCGAGGTCCTCGAGGTGGAGGATCTCGGCCATGGAGAAGCAGTCGTGGACCTCGGCCACCTGGATGTCGTCGGGGCCCATGCCGGCCATGCCGTAGGCCTCGGCGGCGGCGTGGCGGGTGGCCTCGAAGCTGGTCAGGGTCTCGGCGGCGTGCAGGCCGCGGCCGCTGGCCTGCCCCAGTCCGGCCACGTGCAGGGGCGCGTCGGTGAACTCCCGGGCCAGCTCCTCGCCCACCAGCAGGATGCAGCCGGCCCCGTCGCTGATGGGGCAGCAGTCGAAGAGGTGCATGGGCCAGGCCACCACGGGGTTGGCCCGCGGGTCGGAGAGGAAGTCCTTCTCGTCCTCCCATTCGGGCACGGGCTCGCCCCGGCTCCGGGCGCGCTCGACCTTGCCGTCCATGATCGTCTTGATCGAGGAGCCGTACTGGGCCTTCGGGTTGAGGGGCGCGTTGTCGTGGCTCTTGATGGTCACGTCCATCAGGTGCCGGCGGGTGGCGCCGTAGCGGTCGAAGTAGGCGGTGGCGATGGCGCCGAAGACGCCGGGGAAGGTGAAGCCCGACTGGCGCTCGTAGGGGATGGCGGCCAGGGCCAGGCCCTCGGCCACGTCGGCGGTGGAGCGCTTGGACATGTCCTCCACGCCGCCCACCAGGACCATGTCGTAGAACCCCGAGGCGATGGCGAAGACGCCCTCCCGGAAGGCGATGGCGCTGGAGGCGCAGGCCCCCTCGGTGCGGGTCGCCGGCTTGGGGATCAGGCCCAGGGCGTCGGTGAGGATGGGCCCCCAGTGGGACTGCCCGGCGAAGAAGTCGTTGCTGAAGTTGCCCAGGTAGAGGGCATCGATGTCGGCCGGGTCGACGCCTTTGTCGACCGAGGCGAGCATCGACTGGAAGGCCTCGGTGAAGAGGTCCTTGGTGTCCCGGTCGGGGAACATGCCGAAGCGGGACATGCCCGCCCCCACCATGGCCACACCGCGGCCGAGCTTGCGTTTCTTTGCCATTGCTGCTGCTCCTGTTGGTTAGACGACCCGCCGCTGCCGGCCCCGCCAGTAGGGCTCGCGCAGCTCGTGCTTGACGATCTTGCCGTAGTTGTTCTTCGGGATCTCGTCGACGAAGTCCACCGACCGGGGCTTCTTGTAGCTGGCCAGGTGGCCCCGGCAGAACTCGATCAGCTCCCCGGCGGTGGCCTGGCGGCCGGGGGCCAGGACGACGACGGCCTTGACCGCCTCGCCCCACTCCTCGTCGGGAACGCCGATGACGGCGACCTCGCCGACGGCGGGGTGCTGCACCAGGACCTCCTCGATCTCGCGGGGATAGATGTTCTCGCCGCCGCTGATGATCAGGTCCTTGGAGCGGTCCATGAGGAAGAGGTAGCCCTGCTCGTCGAGGTAGCCCAGATCGCCGGTGTGCAGCCAGCCCCCGCGCAGGGCGGCGGCGGTGGCCTCCTCGTCGCGCCAGTAGCCCTTCATGACCAGGTCCGAGCGCGTCACGATCTCCCCGGTCTCGCCCGGCGGCAGGGGCCGGTCCCCGGCGTCGACGATGCGCACCTCCACGTCGGTGCGGGCGATGCCGGCCGAGGACAGGCGCCGCGTCTGCTCCGGGCTGCCGTCGAGGATGTGGTCGCCGTGGGGCAGGTGGGAGATGGTCATGGGCGACTCGGCCTGGCCGTAGAGCTGCACCAGGCAGGGTCCCAGCTTCTCCATGGCCTTCCGCAGGTCCTCGGCCAGCATGGGGGCGCCGCCGTAGATGACGGCCTTGAGCGAGCCGTGGTCGCGCTCGTCGATGGCGGGGCTGTCCACCATCCGCTTCACCATGGTCGGCGCCGCGAAGAGGTTGGTCACGCCGTGGTGCTCGATGTCCCGCAGAGCCTGCTCCGGGTCGAAGGAGGGCGACGGCGGGATGACGTGGGCCGCGGCCTTGCCCACGTTGGGCAGGGCGTACAGGCCGCTGCCGTGGGAGAGGGGGGCGGCGTGGAGGACCACCTCGGCGGTGCCGAAGCCGGGGCACATGTCGGCGTAGAACCCCATGGTCATGGCCAGCAGGTTGCGGTGGGTGAGCATGGCGCCCTTTGGCAGGCCCGTGGTGCCGGAGGTGTAGAACAGCCAGGCCGTGTCGTCGGGCTCGACCGGGGCGCTGGTGAAGCAGTCGGACCCGGCCGCCAGCAGCTCCTCGTAGTCGAGGGCGCCGGCGGGGGGATCGCCGGCGGCGACGAGGTGCCGCAGGTGGGGCAGCTCGGACCGCATGGCGGCCACGGTCTCGCCGAAGGAGCCACCGGCGAGCACCACCCGGGCCCGGGAGTGGTCGATGATGTAAGCCAGCTCCCGGGGGTGCAGGCGGAAGTTGAGGGGGACGGCCGTGCACCCGGCCTTGAAGCAGGCGAACATGGACTCCAGCATCTCGGGGCGGTTGTGCATGAGCACGGCCGCCGTGTCCCCGGGCTCCAGTCCGAGGCGGTACAGGGCCCCGGCCAGGCGGTTGACCCGCCCGTCGAATTCCGCGTAGTCCAGGTCCTGCTCCCCGTAGATGACGGCCGGCTTGTCGGGGAAGGTTCGGGCCCCCTTGGTGAGCAGGTCGCCGATGTTCACGCTCAGGCTCCGATGGAGCAGGTCAGGCCGCCGTCGACCACCAGCTCGGCGCCGGTCACGTAGCGGGCCTCGTCCGAGGCGAGGTACAAGGCGGCGTGGGCCACGTCCCAGGCGTCGCCCATCTTGCCGGTGGGGCAGAGTTGATTCCGGATCTCCACCATCTTCTCCACGTCGCCCCCGGCATAGGTCTGGGAGAGGGAGTGGACGACCATGGGCGTCTCCATGAAGCCGGGCAGGATGGCGTTGGCGCGGATGTTCTTCTTCGCGTACTGCAGGGCGATGCTGCGGGTGAGCTGGTTGACGGCGCCCTTGGTGGCGCTGTACGAGACGTAGGGCACGCCCAGCCAGCGGATGCCGGCCACGGAGGAGATGTTGACGATGGCGCCGCCCCCCTGGCGCTCCATGTGGGGCAGCACGTGCTTGCAGGTGAGGAAGACGCTCTTGAGGTTGACCGCGTTGACGCGGTCCCAGCTCTCCTCGCTGGCCTCGACGCAGCCGCCGACCTCGATGATGCCCACGTTGTTGTGGAGGATGTCGATGCGGCCGTACTCGGCCAGGCAGCGCTCGACCATGGCCTCCACGTCGCCGCCGCGGCTGACGTCGGCCTCGTGGGACGTGCAGCGGCCGCCCTCGCCCTCGATGATGGCCCGCGTCTCCTCGGCGGCGGCCAGGTTGATGTCGGCGGCCAGGATGCGGGCCCCGTGGCGGGCGAAGAGCACGGCCGTGGCCTTGCCGTTGCCCCAGCCGGGCCCCACCGAGCCGGCGCCGGTGACGAGGGCGATCTTGTCCTTCAGGCGTTGGTCCATCTCAGGTTCCTCCTGCCTTCATGGGTGTATCACGCGGACGACGTACCCATCTTCGTCGACCACCCCTATCGGCCCTTGGATGATGTCGTCGTGGAGATCGAGGCCTGGTCCCGCAACCGCCTTGGCGGAGCCTGGCAGGCGGAACGGATCGGCCTGGCTGACATCGACGACATAGCCGAGATCGGCGAAGGACTGGACGGTGATGGCGCTGAGAGCGGAACCGGCCCAAGGACCCATGATATCGCCCGTGAATCTCCAATGGCTTCCGCGGGAGGTGACGGGCACCTTTGCGCCTGACGTGTAGTTCGTGCCTCCGGCCGCGTCGAAGGCCATTATGGCCAGGGGGCCGTTGAAGTGCGGGTCGGTTCCGCCACTATCCTGAAGAAAGCCGGAGTCATGCCACAGAGGCCCGAATCCCAGGGCATGCCCTATCTCGTGAAGGATCACCTGCGCAAAATACTCTCCACCCCGGGCCGCCAACTCCGTGTCCAGTATGATATTCCCCATATATGGCAAGGAGGAACCATGGTACCTCCTTGCCTGAATTGGGGAATATCTGTCGCGTGTCCGGCACAAACCTGCAAGTCCCGAAGCATGAGTGAGGGGCTCGACTTCCACGAAGACCACAAGGTCATCCACCGTCCCAAAGAAACGATGCTCCACCGGCAGGCATCGGATGGAGTTGTCGGGTACGGGAACATCCCGCAGATCGCCCGTAATGACTTCGGTCCAGCGACTTGCCATCTGAAGGGCGGCTGAACGGGTATCTGCCGTAACGGGCCCGACGAATACGAGGTCGATGTCGAACGAATGAGGATCCGGGGCCGGCAGTACCGTGACGGGAAGCTCTTGCGATGCGCTCCATCCATTGGGATCGGTCGCGGACACGACAACCGAAGAGTAGCCTTCTGCGCGGGGGGTCAAGGTTACTACGCCCGCGTTCTCTCGAAGGCCAACCAAGTGATCGTCATTCGACGTCACCGAGTACACCAGTTCATCGCCATCGACGTCCGAAAAATACTCCGTCACGTCCAATGTAGGCTTCGGGCCGCCCACTTGCAGGACCTGAGGTGGCATCTTGCCCTCGGCAACTGGGAAGTGGCCGTCGGATTCGGCGAACAAGACCAGCGGACGGCCGGTGCGAACCTCAACGCCCGTGAACCCGCCTGGAATCTGGGGTGCATGGTCCAGGACAACATGAGTCGCACTTGACGAGCCGCTGGACGCCGTGACTTGGGCAGGAGTGCTAGCGGTGTCGCCGGCGCGGATCGTGAGCGAAGCAACAGACGCCGAGCCGTTGTGTACCGACAACGCTACGGTAATCTCGAACGGTGCTCCCTCTACCAGATGGACGGCAACATCGGCGGGGCCTGGTGACAGCCGGTTGGCCGTGTCCGTGCGTTCAAGTTCGAGGGTGAACGCAAAAGGAGCACCTGGGTTGGGGGCCAGACCAAGAGTCTCGAGGTTGGCGAAGCCTGCGTACAAGCCGACGGGCAACTCGGAGATGGAGTTGCCGCCAAGCTTCAGGGTGATCAGGCTGGTCAGCCCGGCGAGAGGCGAGAGGTCCCTGACTGCGTTGTTTTCAATCTCCAGTGTGGTCAGGTTGGCCATGCCGGCGAGGGGTGTCAGGTCCGAGATGCCGTTGCGGTCGAGGTCCAGTTCGGTCAGGTTGGTCAATCCCGCGAGGGGTGTCAGATCCGAGACCCGGTTGTTATAAAGGTAAAGCGTTGTCAGATTGGTCAGCCCGGAGAGGGGCGTCAGATCCGTGATGGAGTTGTGCCGGAGATATAGCCTCTCAAGGTTGGTCAGCCCGGCGAGAGGCGTCAGATCCGAGACGCGGTTGTTATATAGCTGTAGTGTTGTCAGGTTGATCGCATACTCAAGCCCGGTCAACTCGCCAATATCCGAGTCGAGTGCGTAGAGGTGACTCAAAGCCGTCATCTCACTGGCGGTGATCGGGTCTTTGCGTGCCTTGCCGAGCTCGTTTGCGATGGCCGCGTGCAGTTTGGCATCGGGAATGGCAAGGGGCGTCTCCCCTCCATCGCCATCGCTGATCACTCCTCTGGCCTGAAGGGCCGGAATGTGGGTGTTGATCGATTGGTCGCTCAGCGGGTTGCCTCGCACATCTATCCAATTCCCAAGACCAAGTCCCGTATTCTCCACCAATGGTGCGATATCCGAGATGTTGTTGTTCTCGAGCCGCAGTTCGGTCAGGTTGATCAGACCGACCAGGGGCGTCAAGTCGGAGATTGCGTTGTCGCCTAGCCGCAGCCGTGTCAGGTTGGTCAGCCCGGCGAGGGGGGTGAGGTCCGCAATCGAGTTGCCGCCCAGCCCCAGCCATGTCAGGTTGGTCAGTCCGGCGAGGGGTCTCAAATTCGCAATGGCGTTACCGTTGAGCCACAGTTCGGTCAGGCTGGTCAGGCCGGCGAGAGGCGTCAGATCCTCAATGGAACTGTGGTCCAGAGACAGTTCTGTCAGGTTGGTCAGGCCGGCGAGAGGCGCCAAATCCGAAACACCGATGCTGCCAAGCCCTAGCCGGGTCAGGTTGGTCAGCCCGGCGAGGGGCGTCAAATCCGAGACACCGATGCCGCCAAGCCTTAGCCATGTCAGGTTGGTCAGGCCGGCGAGAGGCGTCAGATCCGCAATGGAATTGCGGTGCAGAAACAGTTCTGTCAGGTTGGTCAGGCCGGCCAGAGGCGTCAAGTCCGAGAGATCATTGTTCCCAAGCCAAAGCTCGGTCAGGCTGGTTGCAGACTCGAGTCCGGTCAGATCGCGAATCCCTGAGTTTTGTGCGTCAAGGCGCCTCAAGGACGCCATCTCATCGACGGTGATCGGCGCCTTTCCCTCCTTGCCGAGTTGGTCTGCAATGGCCGCGCGCAGCCTGGCATCGGGGATGGCGACCCCTCCAGCGCTGACCAGCGGAGAATCGCGCCCACAAGCGACAAGGGCCAGCGCACCGAACAGGGCAAGGGTTGCTGCCTTGTCCACCCATCGCTTCCGCAGGCCGCACTTGGAGAGGCACGGCGCCGGCGACGATGGCGACCTTACGGCGCGAGGGCGTCCCACTGGGCCTCGGGATCGGGGTGGGGCTCGTTGACCACCTGTCTCTCGCCGTCGACGACCACCCTCCGGTAGGAGGTCTCCAGGTCCGCCGTCTCGTGCAGGACGAGGCCGTCGACGCGGCACCGCCGCGACCGCTGGACGATGCCGCGCAGCTCTGCGGGCGTCGGGGTCCGCTTTGCGAGCTGGCCCTGCCCGTCGTGAAAATGGCAGATCATGTTGAGCCAGGTGTAGAGCTTCTTGCCGTAGCGCGCCGTGGTGTCGCGCCAGACCTCGGCCACCGACGGGTCGCAGGGGTTGAGGCGGCTGGTCACCACCACCACCGCGTCCACCAGGTCCTCCCGGCACCACCGGCTCAGGTCCATGCGGGCCCTGTGCAAGCCGCGCCCGGGGTTCTCCTTCTCCGAGTGGCCGGCGATGAGGATGTCGGGCTCCTCCGAGGTGCTCACCCAGACGGGCAGGGACCCGGCCGCCTCGCGGACTTCCCTCAGCAGCTCCGTGTACGATTCGCCGCGGATCCTCTGCAGGCGCCAGGCCAGCCAGGGCAGCTCCCGGATGCGCTCGGGCGGGGCGTCGACCCCCGTCTCCTCGCACAACTGCTGCAGCCAGGGCTGGTTGTAGCCGTACTCGTCGTCCTCGGCCGGCTCTCCGGCATGGCTGCGGAAGCAGACGAAGAGGCCGTCCACCCCGTACTCCCGCACCTCCTCGAGGTGGTCGAGGTAGTATCGCCGGGCCTCCTCGTAGGCGTAGCAGGGGATCCCGGGGTGGTGGCTGCGGCCGTCGAGGCCCGCCCAGTAGAGATGGGGGCGCTCGTCGAAGAAGGGGGAGGTGTTGCGCACGCCCCAGTCGCGGACGATGTGGAAGTCCTGCAAGGTCGCCCAGGCGAAGAGGCGAACGTCGTGGCGCCGGGCGGAGTCGACGGCGGCCTCGAGGGGGTCCATGGCCGACAGCAGCCGCTCCCACGCCTCGGACTGGTCGGCCAGGCTCGGCACGGAGCGGCTGCGGTAGAGCCCCCGGGCGCCCGCCAGGGTCCGCCAGAGGATGGTCTCGATGCCGCGGCGGCGGGCCTTTTCGAAGATCTCGTCGATGAAGGCGGGCTCGGCGGCCCGGGGGTCGTGCATGAGCAGCACGCCGTGGTCCACGGTGAGCACCACCTCCCGGTCCGGCGCCTCGTCGGCTCTCGCGCCCTGGTCCGGGGGATGGGCTCCGGCTGACGCCATCGCCGTCACTCCCGCGAGGCGACCCGGAAGGCGTAGAGGCGGGCCCGGTCGAGGGTGAATCGCAGGCGTACGGCCTGTCCGCGCCAGGGGCTCAGGTCGGCCACAACGGCGTCCACGTCGTCGCCCTCGAAGATCGCCGGCTCCGGGCCCAGGGGCTCGCCCGACTCGTCGGTCAGCTCGACGCGGATGGAGCCGCCCCGGTCGGTGGCCGCGTTGAGGAGCAGCTCGTCGCCGTCCACGAGGATGGGGCGGGTGGTGAGCCGGCCGCACCCGTCGACGGGCTCGGCGTGGGCTAGGCGGAAGGGCCGGCAGCGGGCGAAGGCCGGCTGGTACTTCGTCTGCTTGCCGTCGGCCCAGTAGCCCTCCCAGGTGGTGAAGTAGGGGGCGTCGGCGTGGTTGGGGCGCTTGCGGCGGAGATCGTCCAGGTCCTCATACCGGGCCATGATCCCGTAGCCGTTGTGGCGCGTGTTGATCGCCGAGTAGTGGTACCACCACTGGCCATCGAGCTCGCTGTACTTGTACTGGTCGCGGATCATGCCGAAGTCGTAGGTGCCGGGGCCGTTGGACTCGATGAGGCTGCGCCGGTGCCCGGTGAAGCGCTTGAAGTGCAGCAGGTCGCGGGTCCAGATCAGCTCCGGCTCCTGGGTCTGCTCGATCCCCCAGTGGAGCAGCACCGAGCCGAGGTAGAGGTTCCGCCGCGGGAAGGCCTGGTTGATCTTGTGCTTCCCCTTGGCCAGCACGGTCCGGCCCGGCGCGTCGCCCGATGTGCCGAAGCGCTGCATGAGCCCCATGGCGTAGAACTGGGACCCCAGGCGGTCGTGGCCGTCGGGCCCCAGCACGAAGCGGCGGTCATAGGTGATGCCGTCGGCGGTGGACATGACGGCCAGGCAGCGCAGGGCCAGGTGCAGGTTGTCGTAGGTGACGCCGTGGGGCGGATAGGCGGGCGAGGCGGGGCGGAAGTAGAAGTGCAGGCGCTTGCCGTCCGACTCCTCCACGTGGCAGCGGATCGTCTCGCTCGTGTGCATGAGATCCATGCCGACCCCGAGGTAGAGGACGGGCTCCCGCGTGAGCACGAGGTAGAGGTCGCCGCGCTGCTCGAAGGACCAGAACTCCCCCTTGCGGGGGCGGAAGACCTCGCTCTCCTCGTCCGCGTCCTGGTTCTGAAGGCTCTTGCAGTCGAAGGGGAAGTCCTCCTTGGCCGAGGCGATGAAGACGTGGTCGAGGTCGACGGGGCCGTCCCTCTCGGCGTCGTAGAAGCGGAACTCGGCGTGCTCCAGGAGGTGGGCGGTCTCCTCGTCCGCCGGGGAGGGACCGCGGTCGTCGCTGAGGATGTTGTTGGTGGTAGAGCCGTCGTATTCCACGAGCCCGAGGGCCGGCTTCTCCCACTTCTCGCCGTCCTCGCTGACCAGCAGCATGCGCAGGCGGCTGCGCTCGTCGCGCGTCTCCTGGCGCTCGACGCGCCCGCCGCTGTTGCCGTAGACGGCCTCGTAGCGCCCGGCCTCGTCCTTCCAGCCCACGGACTCCAGGCCGAGCATCTCCTCGTCGTGGGGCTCGGAGGTGGCGGCCAGGGGCGCCGGGTTCTTGTCCATGGTGTCGGGGACGAACTGGATGCCCTCCACCTCCTCGAAGCTGTAGTCGTCGACCAGCACCTCGGGATAGCCGGCCAGTTCCAGCACCTCCGGCGACGGCGGCCCGGCGTCGATCTGCCTCCAGAACTTGCGCACGCACCAGGGGCCCACGGGCCCGCCCCCCACCACGGGCCGCAGGCGGATCCAGTACTCGCCCGTGCCCCAGCCGGGGATGGAGAAGGAGTGCTCCTGCAGCTCGTGGGTCAGGTTCAGGCGCCAGGGGCCGGCCAGGGGGACGGTGCCTTCACGGGTGGTGACATCCACCTCCACCTCGCAGCGGCTGACCCGGCGGCGGCGGATGCGGTAGAGGAAACGGACCTCGTCCTCGTCCTGGAACAGGGCCTGCCGGGGCGCGCACTCGATGATCTGCGGCCGGGCGTCCACGGCGATGACCATGCGGTCGGAGGGGAAGAAGCCCTTGGGATCGAGGGCCGTGGACTCGGCGGCGATCATGCGGCCCTCGGCCATCAGGTGCACGTCGAAGCGGTACTCCCCCATGAGCCAGCCGTCCTGCCAGAAACCGGGCTTGGGGTCGTAGCGGCCGTCGTCCACCAGCGGATAGAGGATGGGGACGCGGGCCTTGCCGTCGCTCACGTCCACCTTTTCCACCGTCAGCTCCTGGACGTAGCCCTGGGGCTGGCGCACCTGCACCCGCGCCGTCACGTCCGCCGCCCCCTCGGGGCAGTCCAGGACCAGGCTCTTCCACCAGTAGTCGTTGTCGATGAACTCCATGCCGTTCCCTCTCCCCGGCCTTCGCTCCAGCCGTCTGGAAACATAGCCGGCGGGCAACTCTGCGTCACACGGCGCGACGGCGGGCCCCCCGCGCGGGGTGGTGGATCAGGAAGAGAGGGTGGGGGACCGCCTGCCCCTGGCGTCCAGGTCGAAGCGGGGGTCGCTGTTGCTGGCGATCATGACCGTGACGAAGGCGGCCAAGGGGGCGCTCACCCCTATCACATAGGCTCCTATGAGGCCGCACATGGCTTCGTCGCCGCGAGCGATGAGCCAGGCGGTCACGGCGAGAATGGGGATCACTCCGGCGGCGGCGGGAGCCAGACGCTGCATGATCGTGAACCTCCCCCGAAGCAGGCGCCCGAAGCGGTTCCACAACCGGATGGAGACGACGGCGAAGAGCAGGAAGAGGAAGAAGGGGAGGAGGGAGAGCGAAGGGAACTGTTGGTCGACCTCCCACCGGGTGGAGACGATGCCGAGGACCTGGAAGATGGCCCCGGAGACCAGGACCAGCGCCGCGTTGACGGCCAGGCTCGCCAGGCTCGCCCGGAGGGGCGTTTCGACGAAGCGGGAAAATCTGTTCCAGTCCATCTCATGCCTCCAGGAAACCGAGCCCTGCCGGAGATTGTACGGAGGGGGGGAGGGTAGTCAAAGGCTTCGGGCGGGCGCCGCCGCCTGAGCGGGACCTTCCCCGTCGGCGGCTCAGGCAGCCGCCGCGACCAGTCGAAGTACTCGTCCAGCCGGATCAGCTCGAACTCCTCGACGATGTCGGCCGCCGTCCGCCGCCGGCCTGGGAGCGCGACATGGAGGGCGCCTCGCAGCAGCGCCATCCCGTCTGAGCATGTGGCCAGTGAACTGTTCGGCCATGAGAAGGGCGCCTTCCCCGGGGCTGTTCCGGGACGATCTCTTCTATCGTCTCGACGTGTTCCGGATCAACATGCCCCCGCTCCGGGATCGACATGGAGATATCCCCCTGCTCGCCGGCCACTTCATCAGGTTATCGGCCTGACGCCCGAATGCAGCGGCCTTTTGGAATCCTACCCGTGGCCGGGCAACGTGAGCGAGAATCTCGGGGATATCACACATGTGTATTTCTGCGCAGTTCAATCAAGGACATGTGTAAATAATATACACACATATCTCCCTGAATTGAAAAGTGATTTCCGTCGGACATATTGGGAATTAGAGTGGATATACATAACTAATAATCAATTATTTATGTGTATATACCTGAAAATGACCGGGGATTGCATCCGGATCGTATTATGTATACATTGAACACTCATCCTCTCACCACAAATCGGAACGGAATGCACACAATGAGTTCGGCAAGTGCAGCGATACTCACACCCCGGCACCAGGAATACGGCTCCGAACCGGTCGAGGTTCGCGAGACCGACCATTACAAGGCGGAGTACATCCATAGCTTCGTCGAGAAGTGGGATGAGCTGATCGATTGGGAACAACGGGCCGAAGGGGAAGGGGACTTCTTCATCAAGCGGCTGCAGGAGCGCGGCGCCAGCCGCGTCCTCGATGTCGCCACCGGCACCGGGTTTCACTCGGTGCGGCTGTTGAAGGCCGGCTTCGATGTGGTCAGCGCCGATGGCAGTCCGGCGATGTTGTGCCAGGCATTCGAGAACGCTCGTCGGCGAGGACTGGTCCTGCGCACCGTGCAGGCGGACTGGCGTTTCCTCAACCGCGATATCCACGAAACCTTCGATGCCGTCATCTGTCTGGGCAACTCTTTCACGCACCTTTTCAAGGAGCGGGACCGCCGCAAGGCCCTGGCCGAGTTCTACGCCGTTCTCAATCACGACGGCTTCCTCATTCTCGATCAGCGCAACTACGACGCGATCCTCGACAGCGGGTCCAGGTGCAAGCAGGAGTTCTACTACTGCGGTGACGACATCGTGGTCGAGCCCGAGCATGTCGATGACGGTCTTGCTCGCTTTGCATACCGATTCAAGGATGGCTCCACCTTCCACCTGAACATGTTTCCGCTCCGCCGGGATTACTCGCGGCGGTTGCTGAAAGAAGTCGGTTTCCAGCGGGTGGAGACCTTTGGTGACTTCCAGGCGGAGTACGACGACCTGGAACCCGATTTCTTCGTCCATGTGGCAGAAAAGAGCTTGGCCTGATGACGACCGGGATTTCAGAATATTCCGAGGTCGTCCAGACCGCCCGGGACTACTACAACAGCGATGATGCCGAAGCCTTCTACTCGACGATCTGGGGTGGCGAGGACATCCACATCGGCATGTATCATCGCGAAGGGGACAGCATCGCCGAGGCGGGTCGCCGGGCAACGGCACGCCTGGCGCGCACTCTGGAGCCGCTGGGCGACTGGGCACGCGTGCTGGACATGGGCTCCGGGTATGGCGGCCCGGCCCGGTATGTAGCCGGGATGTACGGGTGCCGGGTCACAGGGCTGAACCTGAGTGAGATGGAGAACGCCCGGGCGCGGGGACTCAACGCCGAGCAGGGGCTGTCAGACCGGGTTGAGATCGTCGACGGCAGCTTCGAGTCGGTGCCGGCGGACGACAGCAGCTTCCATGCGGTGTTCTCACAGGACGCTTTGTTGCACAGCGACCGACGCGACCGGGCCGTCGGTGAAGCGGTTCGCGTGCTCAAGCCGGGTGGAGTTTTCGCCTTCACCGACATCATGCAGGCGGACGATTGCCCGCCGGGCGTCCTCGACCCGATCCTTGCGCGGATTCACCTGACCAGCTTGGCCTCTCCCGATTACTACCGGGGAACGGCGACGGAATACCCTCTCGAGGAAACCGGTTTCACCGACCTCACGCATCATCTCGTACGCCACTATGGAGAGGTGTTGGACGAAACGGAAACACGCGAGTCCGAGCTGCGCGATCAGATCAGCGAGGACTACCTGAGCAACATGAAGCGCGGTCTGGCGCGATGGGTCGAGGGCGGAGAAAGGGGCTACCTCGTCTGGGGAATTTTCGCGTTTCGCAAGTTGAGCCGGTCATGAGCGGTACCGCTGGTTCGCTGGCAGACCCCTCGAAGCCCGGGCGGCGGAACCGGCTCGGTCTCGAAATAAACCAGACCGTCTTCTGGGCCTCGGCGGCCCTGGTGGTCCTCTTCGTCGCGTTCACTCTGCTGAACCTGAGCGGGATGACCGGGATCTTCGACGCTGTTCTCGAGTTCATCACGGGGCAGGCGGGATGGTTCTTCGTGCTCTGTGTGAACGTCTATCTGGCCATCGTCCTGTTTTTTCTTTTCAGCCGCCACGGCCGCGTTCGTCTGGGCGGCGACGAAGCGCGCCCCGACTTCAGTTACTGGGGCTGGCTGTCGATGCTGTTCAGCGCCGGCATGGGCATAGGGTTGATGTTCTGGAGTGTGGCCGAGCCTATCTACCATTTCGACAGCCCCCCGTGGGGGGAGCCGCATACCGCCGAGGCCGCCCGCCTGGCCATGGGCATCACCTTCTTCCACTGGGGATTTCACGCCTGGGGACTCTACGGTCTGATGGCGCTGGCCCTGGCCTACTTCGCCTACAATCGCGGCCTGCCGCTGACGGTGCGCTCCACTTTCTACCCGCTCCTGGGGGAGCGGATCCACGGTTTGGCCGGGGACGTGATCGACATACTGGCGACGCTGGCGACGATCTTCGGCCTGGCCACGTCCCTGGGACTGGGTGCGCAACAGGTCAACGCCGGGTTCGCCTACCTCTTCGACATCCCGCAAGACGTGACGGTGCAGGTGGGTCTGATCGCCGGAATCACGGCCATGGCGACGATCTCCGTGGTCCTCGGCGTCGACCGGGGAATTCGACGCCTGAGTCAACTCAACGTCATCCTGGCCTGTCTGTTGCTGCTGTTCGTAATGGCGGCCGGCCCCACCCGTTACCTGCTCGATGCCCTCGTGCAGAACTTCGGCATCTACATACAGGAGCTGCCGCGGCTGAGCTTCTGGACCGAGGCCTACCGCAACACAGGCTGGCAGCACGGCTGGACCCTCTTCTACTGGGCCTGGTGGATCGCCTGGTCTCCTTTTGTCGGGATTTTTGTCGCCCGTGTGTCGCGCGGCCGCACAGTGCGCGAATTCGTCGGTGCCATCCTGCTCGTACCCACCCTGGCCACCTGCGTGTGGCTGACCGTGTTCGGGAATGCCGCACTGCACGTCGAGCTCTTCGGCGCCGGCGGCATCGCCGCGGCTGTGAAAGAAGACGTCGCGGTTGCCCTCTTTCAGCTGCTCGAACACTATCCACTGACGTCGCTCACCGTGACGCTCGCGGTGTGCATCGTCATCACCTTCTTCGTCACCTCCTCGGATTCGGCCTCCCTCGTCGTAGACATCATCACCGCAGGCGGCCATCTGGATCCGCCGCGGATCCAGAGGGTGTTCTGGGCTTCGATGGAGGGCGTCGTCGCCGCCGTGCTGCTCATGGGTGGGGGGCTGCTGGCATTGCAGACGGCGGTGGTGACCACAGGTCTGCCCTTCGCGGTCGTGCTGCTGCTGCTCGGCTTCAGTCTGGTGCGAGGCATGAGCGCGGAGCGCAATCGGTGAACTGAACCGCAGCCCGATATCGCCTGAGTCGGCGCCTCCGATCGCCCACTTGGCGCACCTGCCGCATCTGTTCGCTACATCGCCCTCCCGACGCGCCCGATCCAGGCCCTCAGATCCATGGCCAGGCTGAGGAACGTAGGCACCAGAAACAGGGTGAACAGCGTGGACAGCAGCAGGCCGCCGATGACCACGCTTCCCAACCCCCTATACAGTTCGGACCTAGATCGAATCACGGCATGGTCAGAACCGAGGTGCGCTCGCGTGATGCTGACTCGCATCTTGGACACCTGTTTCCGGATGGCCCGAGCCGACCGGGGTACGATACTGCATCAACTCTGCTGCGCTCCGATTTGTCTCGCGTGACGAACTTGAGGCGCAAGGCTACGGGGAATACTTGGACACGTGATCGCGCTGAGCAAGCAAAACATGCGCGTATCACACAACCGACAACCAGGAGGATCGAAAATGTTGAACAAAACTAGGTGGGCAGGTGCAGCGGCCGCCCTTGGAGCGTTGCTCTTGATATCGACTGCAGCAAGTGCTGCGCATCATTTCGAATCATCGCTGTCACAGGCTGAGCCGACATTGGACCTTACGGATGTCTATGTTTTTCCATCTGAACGAACTGGATATACCGTGGTCATCGCAAATGTGAACCCGCATGCCGAACCGGGAGCCACATCGCCTTTCGACGACAACGGTCTATACAGCATGCACATTGGCCAGGATCAGGAGCTATCGGACGGTCTGACGCTGACGTTTCAGTTCACCGGTACCAAGGGACGTGTCGGGTTTGTCAGCGGGGCCAATGAAGGCATCGGCTCGCGAGGCTCGATGATAGGCGAGGTCAATCTCGATCGATCGGCCGATATCAGCAAAGGTTTGAAAGTGTGGGCCGGTGCGATCCGTGACCCGTTCATGGGCAACTGTGTCGGGTTGGCCCGGCAGCACGTGAGCGAGGCCAGTGGTCAGTTCAATCCCCAGGTCTACGACAACAAGGTGGACTTTTTCGAGCAGCGAGCCTCAGGTTCGCTTGTGGTCGAGGTCCCCAATTCAATGCTCGGTCAAAGCGTCTATTTTTACGCCACGACCGCCAGATATGCCGATGGCGATTGGATCCAAATCAACCGGATGGCAAATCCGCTTCTGACGCACATTTTCATGCATTTCGATGCCCAGAACACGGTGGAGCATGTGTCACATCGTCCGGATACTGATGGCATGCGGTCATCCGCGATAGCGGGACATACCCTTCGGATGGTCACGATGGCCGGGACCCATGAGCGCGATGCAGTTGCATACACTGATGAGGTCGTGAAGCGGCTGCTGCCGGATATGATCGGGTACACCGTCGGCGGCTCCGCAGAGTACTCGGCAGGGACCACTGGAGGGCGCAAGCTCGCCGACGACGCAATGGATTCGCAGATTAGCCTCTTCTGGGGCAAGACCGTGACGGATGGAGCCAACTACAACGATGATCGATATCAAGCGAGCTTTCCCTACGTCATTCCGCTCAGCACCCTTCCGGACGGCAGGCCGCCTAGATGGGACGAGCGTACAAGTTGCGCCCCTTAAGTGGAAGTCAGCGGCTTCCGTCGGATGGGATACTCCGGCAGGTCCGCATCGGAGCTACTATCGAAAGGTGTGGAAAAAGAGAAAAGGCGACCCTACCCTTCCTATTTTAGCAGCACACCACAAACCGCCCGGATGACGCCGGGCTTGGAAGGAGAGAGTCGCCGTGAAGGAATCTATGTTGGAGATCCCCCGCGCGTCCATGCCCACCTGGGAGACCTTGGAAGGATGGGTCCGGGGCTGGATCCAGGACCTGCTGCAGCGGATCCTGGAGGAGGAGGTGACCGAAGCGCTCGGGCGTACGCGGTATGCGCGCCGGTCGGCGGTGGACGCCCCGGGCTCGCGCAACGGCTACGGCAAGCCGCGGCGGCTGGCGCTGATGTCGGGCCCCATCGAGGTGAGACGGCCGCGGATTCGAGGCCTGGAGGAGCGCTTTGAGAGCCGCATCCTGCCGCTGTTCCAGCGACGCACGCAGGAGGTGACCCGGCTGCTGCCCGAACTCTACCTGCACGGGCTGTCGCAGGGCGACTTCGAGCTGGCCTTGCGGGGCCTGCTGGGCGACGGGGCGCCCCTGTCGCCCTCGTCCATCGCCCGTCTGCGGGCCACGTGGGAAGAGCAGTTCGAGACCTGGCAGCAGCGGCGCCTGGACGACCGGGAGTTGGTCTACGCCTGGGCCGACGGCATCTACGTGAAGGCCGGCCTGGAGAAGGACAAGGCGGCGTTGCTGGTCGTCATCGGGGCCCTGAGCGACGGCCGCAAGGAGATCCTGGCGATACGGCCCGGCCATCGCGAGTCCACCGAGTCGTGGCGAGCCGTGCTGCGCGATCTTCGGGACCGCGGGCTGCCGGCGCCGCGCCTGATGCTGGCCGATGGCGGCCTGCCGATCTGGAGCGCCGTCGACCAGGTCTGGCCCGAGGCCGCGCAGCAGCGCTGCTGGAATCACAAGATCCTCAACGTGCTCAACGACCTGCCCAAGCGCGTGCAGGGCGCCGCCCGGGCGCTGCTGACGCAGATCCCCACGGCCAAGACCCGTCAGCAAGCCCAGAGACGACGCGATCGCTTCGTGGCTCGCTACGGCGAGGCCTATCCGGCCGCGGCGGCCACCCTCGAGCGCGACTGGGATCGCATGGTCACGTTTTACGATTTCCCGGAAGCGCACTGGAAACATCTGCGAACGACGAACCCGGTGGAGAGCCCCTTTGCCTCGGTCCGTCTGCGAACCAACGCGGGCAAACGCTACAAGCGGGTCCAGGGGGCCACCGCTCTCATCTGGCGCCTGCTGAGGGTGGCCGAGACACGATTTCGCAAGCTCAACGCGCCCGAGCTCCTGCCGGCGGTCTTCGCCGGTCGGAGATACCAGGACGGAAAACCGATCCAAGAGGACGCCTCTACCAGGGAAGGGAACAAGAGGGCCGCCTGATCTCGTTTACACACCTTTTGACACGACCTCTCTTTTGGTTCGTCATAATTCTGCTGTGCCAGAAGCGTTTGTATACATGAACGGGGCTAATACCCCTCCGCGTTCCCTATGTCATTCCAGGCAGAGTCATGTGGTTGCCTTGACCAGCGGCTCAATGCCACTGGTGTCGGTGGTAGCCCTGGCCACATCCAGGTCATACATCCGCTGAAGGTTCAGCCAGAACTCCGGAGTTGTCCCCAGGGCCTTTCCTATCTTCAGCGCGGTGTCTACGGTGATGGACCTACGACAGTGGACAATATCGTGGATGCGGAGCGGTGGCACCCCGATGGTCTTCGCCAACCGGTACTGGGTGATGCCCAACTCCTCCATGATCTCCGAGAGATGCTCTCCCGGGTGTATCGGCTCGGCCGTGTTAGTCATTGATGTCCTCCTCAGTGATAGTCGGTGATTTCCATCTCCATGGCTCCCTGGTCTGTCCAGATGAAGCACAACCGCCATTGGTCGTTGATGCGGATGCTGTGCTGGCCAGCCCGGTCACCCCGCAGGGCTTCCAGTCGATGGGATGGCGGTACCCGGAGGTCACTCAACGCCATGGCGGCGACCACCCGCTGTAACCGCATCCTTGCCCTACGTTGGATGTCATGAGGCAGGCGCCGAGCAATTTGCCCGTTGAAGAGCTGCTCGGCATCCCTGTCCTTGAATCGGTTCACCTTCGTATAGTAACGCTATGCATTATTACTGTCAAGTGTAAGTATAGGAAAAATGAGGCCCCTTTTTTCTCTTGCCAAGGCGCGAACGCACCGCAAGGGTCAGGGCAAGCCTGCTGATGATCGTTTGCAGGTCGTTTGACCGAGCTGGCAGTACGGTTTGGTCGCCTGTGGCCCCGTATCGGGTCCAACCCGGTACTCGATGAGGCCATTCAGGACATACTCCTGCCTACTCCCGGGGCCGGGAGGCCATCGCGGAGGAGGTCAGGCGGCGAACTCCAACTGCGGCTGCGGCGGGGCCCTCGGCGGGGGCCTCACCGGCAGCCCCACCCCCTCCAGATAGGTCCGGATCGAGGTCGGATCGGTCAGGGCGGCGATGATTCTCAGACGACCTCCACAGGCTGCGCATTCGCTGAGGTCGGCGCCAAACACCCGGGCCAGCAGGGCCGCCCACCCCAGGCGATGGCCGCAGGGCGGAGCGCTCGAAACGCGGTCCGCCGACGGCTCGGCAACCGGCTTGGCCGGCACGATGCGGCCGCGGTCCCGGGCCCGGGGGGCCAGGACCCCGTGGTAGCGCAGGGCGCCCGCGTATCGCACAGCCAGGCCGCGCCACACCTACAGCGCTTGACCGGACAACCTAAAAGACCCTTTATAATGCCTATACATTTATAATGCCTATACATGCACTGCGGTGAGAAGAAACTCTGGACGACAACGACATCTTCATCGAAAGGAGGAGCCAAGTGAACATCATCAAGGGCCCATATCTGCAATTCAATCGTCCTGAGGAAATGATCGTGCTGTGGGAAACAGATTCCCCCGGCCCATCCCGGGTGGATTACGGCCCGACTGAAGAATTCGGCCAATGCGTTGATCAGACCGCGCCCATGACCTTGCATTGCGTCGCGCTCCAGGCTCTGGAATCCGAGACTACCTACCACTACCGGATCCGCACCCAAGAGGCCCAAGCCGGCCCTTTCACCTTTCGCACCGCGGTCGACGACTCTACCTCCTTTGCCTTTGCCGTATTTGGCGATTCCCGCACCAGCCCCGAACAATCCGCTGGTATCTCTCGTCAAATGGCCAGCCACCAACCCCATTTTTTCCTCCACTCCGGCGACCTCGTCTCAAATGGCACCATGTACGAGCAGTGGGAAGAGCAGTTCTTTTCGCCGCTTGGAGAAGCCATTGCCCGCATCCCAATCTTCCCGGTCCTGGGCAACCACGAACAGAACTCCGCGCACTTCTATAACTTTTTCCCCAGTGGTTCCTGGTACTCCTTTGATTGCGGCAACGCCCGATTCATTGCCCTGGATACAAATATCGCTTCCGGCGGGTTTGCACCCGGGACAGAGCAATATGCCTGGCTGGAGCGGTCCCTGGCAGAAACCTCTGCCCTGTGGCGCGTCGTCTGGTTCCACCACCCTCCTTATAGCTCGGGGAACCACGGTCCTTCCGTAGAGCAACGAGAGGCCCTAGCTCCTCTCCTCGAACAATACCAGGTGGATGTGGTATTCAATGGCCACGACCATATCTACGAACGCAGTTTTCCAATGCGGGCGAATCGGCGGGATGACGAATCCGGTGTCATCTATGTGGTCACCGGTGGGGGTGGCGCTCCGCTCTATCCCGTGGATGCCGGAGAGTGGACCGCTTTTGCCACCTCAGTGCATCATTGCTGCATCGTGTCCATCGACGGTCCCCATTTGCGCTGGCGCATCTACGACCTCGATGGCGAAGGAGTGGATTACCGATGGCTGTGCAAAGATCCCGCCTTTATTTCTGCGCAAGTCGACTCTCTACAAGACCCGGCCATGCGACTGGAGGCCATCTTTAACCTGGGGGCTCTTTGTCATCAAGATGCGGTCCCCGCCCTTTTACCTTTTGCAGAGGATCCCGATGCTCACATTCGGCGGCGACTGGCAGAAGCCCTGGCCAGAATGGGCGAACCCTGGACTCGAGAGAGCCTGGAGGGCCTGACCCGCGACGATGAGATTGATACCGTGCGATGGGCGACCTTTGGTCTGGCATTGATCGCTCGAAAAGCACCCAGCCATCGCTTGAGTGAACTATTGCAGCATGCCGACGAACAGGTGCGCCAACACGCCTCTCAGGGGCTCAAATTCATTCCCACGGACTGGGGACGCCAGACCTTGGCCGCCGCCATTGGCGATGCAGACGTCATGGTCCGCCGCAATGTAGCGCGGGCCCTGGCCCCGGTAGCAGGAGAAGTAGACTCTGCGGTCTGGAGCGCGGCTCTGGCAGACAAAGACGCCCTGGTTCGCATGGCTGCTCTCCAGGGCATCGAAGGCATCGAAGGCATCGAGGAATTCTCGGATATTCTCCATCAACTCCTGGAGCACGACCACATCCCCACCCGCCGTGCCGCAATCCGGATGCTTTCCCTGCGGCCTCAAATGGATAGTCTCGAATTCTTTCTAAAGGCGCTGCACGACGAGGACCCCCAGGTGTGTCAGGGCGCAGCCGAAGCCCTGCAGGAATTGACGGGGGAACTCCTGCACCAACGCCCCGAAGCCTGGCGCTGGTGGTTTGAACAGCAGTCGAATGGCGAGTAATCTTTTGAAGCATGCCGCGCTGAAAGGCCGCATGTTCAAAGGAGAGCACCCGCAGCGGCAACACAAAAGACCCTTTATAATGCCTATACATCCGCTGTGTGGGGTCAAGTCAAGGCATGGTTCGGCTCGAGATAATCTGGTCGTTTACATCGCCGACGGCGGTAACGGCCGCATCCGCCGAGTGGATGAGGCCACCGGAATCATCACAACCGCCGCTGGCTCCGGCGACGGAGGATCGCCTGAGCAGGTGGCACTGGCCATGCCTCGCCAGGTTTCCGTCGACGCATCGGGCCATCTGTACGTGGCCGACACCTGGAACAATCGGATCCTCAAGATTTCGACCAACCCAACGGCGCGAGGTGGCCGACGGGGTTTACGTCTACCGGCTGACCAGCCAGCGAGGGAGTCTGGCCAAACCGATGGTTCGTCTGAAGTAGCTTGGAACACCCGCCGACTGGCGAGTACGAGATCTTTGCGCCAAGTGCTATAATACTGTTATTTACCTTGAAAATTGCGCATCTATCGCCATCTGAAAGCAGCGTGGCCCGTGATAAGTATAGGAAAAATGAGGCCCCTTTTTTCTCTTGCCAAGGCGCGAACGCACCGCAAGGGTCAGGGCAAGCCTGCTGATGATCGTTTGCAGGTCGTTTGACCGAGCTGGCAGTACGGTTTGGTCGCCTGTGGCCCCGTATCGGGTCCAACCCGGTACTCGATGAGGCCATTCAGGACATACTCCTGCCTACTCCCGGGGCCGGGAGGCCATCGCGGAGGAGGTCAGGCGGCGAACTCCAACTGCGGCTGCGGCGGGGCCCTCGGCGGGGGCCTCACCGGCAGCCCCACCCCCTCCAGATAGGTCCGGATCGAGGTCGGATCGGTCAGGGCGGCGATGATTCTCAGACGACCTCCACAGGCTGCGCATTCGCTGAGGTCGGCGCCAAACACCCGGGCCAGCAGGGCCGCCCACCCCAGGCGATGGCCGCAGGGCGGAGCGCTCGAAACGCGGTCCGCCGACGGCTCGGCAACCGGCTTGGCCGGCACGATGCGGCCGCGGGCCCGGGCCCGCGGGGCCAGGACCCCGTGGTAGCGCAGGAGATGGAACCGGGGCGGGGCACCAGAGCCGCCAGCTTCTCCAGTAGTTCCATCGGAGACAGCAGGAGATGGCCGGTCCCATCCGACCACGGCGTTTTGAGCGCAAAGCAAAGCCGCTGCGAATCGAGGAGGCGCAGGCGCCCCGAGGCCAGGGCCGGCCGGGCCACGTAGCGGCACAAGCGTTCGAGCCCGCCCCGGTCAGGACCCGCGATCCGCGTCGCCGCATGCAGGGAAAAGCCGCGCGAGGCAAAGCACAAGGGCGCCGTACGCACCCCGGTGGCCGGATCTTGCAGGGCGCGTCGCAGGCGCTGGCCGGCCCGTTCCCCGGTGGCGACGGTCCCCCGCACCGAGGCCGCCGTCAGGGCGGCGAGCACGGGCTCCTCGTCGGCGAGCCGATCGGCGGCGGTGTCGTCGCGCAGGCCGCGTTTCGTGCACAAGCGGATGATGCGGCGCGCACTCGTCTGCACGATCTGCTGCACGTCTGAGTCGGACAACGGCGGGGCCGCTACGAAAACCGGAGCTTCTTCCCCATCGACGTAGACTCCGTCGAGCATGAGCACGTGTACGTGAGGATTGAGATTCAGGGAGGAACCGAACCGCTGGACGAAGGTCACCGAGCCCCAACGTGCATTACCATGGCCCATGGCCTGCGCCTGACGTCGATACCAGCCGCCCACCACGCGCAGAAACACCGCCAGTACCTTCGAGACCCACTCGCCGTCGTAGGCGAGGCGGTAGCGCATCTCGTACGGAAAGCTGAGCACCCACTGGCGCACCGGCACCCGGGGCAGCACGTCGTCGACCAGGCGCGCCGCCGTATCGGCCATGCGCCGGCCGCTGCACGAGGGGCAGAACCCGCGCTTCTTGCAGGAAAAGGCAACCGCCCGGCTCGCCCCGCAGTCCTCACAACGGGCGCGCACGAATCCGTAGGCCAGAATGCCGCATTCGAGGTAGGCGCGCATCTCCTTCTCGACGTGGAGCGGCAGTCGGTGATCGGACGTTCGGGTGTGCTGGAGAAAGGGTTCCAGATGCCCGGCGAGGATCTGGTAGAGGGGCTCCTTTTCCGGTTCGCGGCGGCGGTACGCGGACGGGCGGACAGGTGTGATCGGCATGGTGCCGGCCACACAGCAAGGGGGGGACCACCCGTGCTCGCGTCCGTTGTATTCCGGGGACTTGCTCTATGACTGGGTTGGTCAGCGCACGGGAGTGTGAAGATTCCCTCACATTCCGGATACATTCCGCCACGACAGGGCGCCCATCCCAACTGCCGTCAAGTCAAGGTTTCGGCACCGATCATTCACAATGCTGGCGGACTTTCTTTCGCGGAATCGCCTCGATCTCTCGTAGAGCAGAAGGCTTGATCTTGACGCTATATCTTGCCACTGCGCTTCAAAGACTTGACGGCATCCTCATATGAGAGATTGGGCTCAGCAGCGCGGTCTTCGAATGCAGCCAGATCCTCCGCGTCCTCGGCCAGTGACTGGCGCACTGCATCATTGACCAACTCGGAAACCGAACGGTCGGTCTCAGCCGCCTTGAGTCTCAAAGCCCGATGAATCGATGGGTCGAAATAGACGGTGCTGCGTTTTGTGGTATCAGTCATTCGTCGAATATAACGTTTTAACGTTAAAACGCCAAAGGCACAGCTCGTCCTCGACGTGGAATGGTAGCTGCCGGTCCGGCGAGCGGACAAGTCCTGAGCGGTGAGTGTGGAGCGTGGCGATGGCTGGAACATTCATGGAGCGAACTTCTGTATCCGCTTGTTACCCACGTCGGCCACGTAGATGAAGCCTTCGTCGTCTACGGCCACGTTCCCGGCGAAGAATCTGGTCCCCGTCACCTACCCTTCCGCCGTCGCCGCTGTCTTTTCACGGCCTCGCGCAATACGTATTCCACCTGGCCGTTCAGACTGCGCAATTCGTCCCGGGCCCATTCGTTGAGGTCAGACCATACCTCGGGATCAATGCGCAGGAGAATGGATTTCTTCTTGGCCAAGAAAGTCCTTACGCCGCGGAGTGAACTAGTACAGGCTGCCGGCGTTAATGACCGGTTGGGTGGCCTCGTGCGAGCATAGGACCACCATCAAGTTGCTGACCATCGTCGCCTTTCTCTCTTCGCCCAGATCGACCAGTCCGGCTTTTTCGAGTCGACTGATTGCCATCTGCACCATGCCGACGGCACCGTCGACGATTTTCTGGCGTGCCGCGATCACCGCTTCCGCCTGCTGCCTCTGCAACATCGCGCTGGCGATCTCAGGGGCATAGGCGAGATGGTTGATACGAGCTTCGATCACCTGGACACCGGCCTCTCGAACACGCTCCTGTATCTCCTGCCCGAGCGCCTGCGAGACCTCATCGATTGACAGTCTGAGGCTGACCTCGCCTTCCTCCGCCTGATCGTATGGGTAGGTGGTGGCGATGTGGCGAACCGCTGACTCCGACTGCACATGCACGTACTGGCTGAAATCGTCGACATCGAACACCGCCTGTGCCGTGTCTCTGACCCGCCAGACAACGACGGCCGAAATCTCGATCGGATTGCCGGTCTTTTCGTTCACTTTGAGCTTGTCACTGTCAAAGTTGCGCGCTCGCAATGAGATCTTGCGGCGGGTGTAGAGTGGGTTGGCCCATCGGAAACCGGAAACTTTCTCCGTGCCTTTATAACGGCCGAACAGTAGCAGTACGGCCGCCTGGTTCGGCTCGACGGTAAACAATCCTCTGAACATGACACCCAACACGATAAAGACGACGATAGCGGGGAGAATGATGTACGGCTGTGCTGCGCTGACGCCCTGGATGAAGACGAAGACATCGGCTGCCGCGAGAACCAGGAGGACGACGAGCGCCGTCCAGCCACCTCGCTGAGGTGTGTCCTTTTCAGTCGACATGGGGAGCTCCTTGCGGGAAGCGGTGTGGAGCGGCGATATCTTTAGGATATCAAATTGATATTAGTAATCTACCCGCAAGGAGGGCTTCCCGCAAGTCTAAGGAAACGGCACGTGCTTTGAGTGACCATGCTCGCGCATCGCCTCAGACATGGCACATAAGTCCGCAGGAGTCGTGCCGCAGCATCCTCCGAGAATACGGACACCCAGATCGAGGAATCGAGGGACCGATTCGGCGATCAGCTGACCCTTCCTGGACCCGTTGGGTTGGATCATCACCGGCGCCTGCGCGGGGCGATGGGGCGAGGCGAGGATCTGCTCCGCCATTGCCAGGTAATCCGACGCATCGAGCGAGTGGCCGCAGTGTGCCCCGACGACATCGGCTCCGGCGTCAATGGCGACCCGGGTCATCTCGTCGAGACTCACGCCTGCGACCTCATCGGCATGAACCGAGCGATGCGTCCGGAAGTCCCGATGAGTATCGGTTCCGTGATTGGCGTACACCGGCGTTGCCATGACGGGCCAGTCCGCGACTTGCTTTGAAGCTTCCACCGCCGCGGCCAACTCCAGGGGATCTGCCATGTACTCGACGATGACGGCGTCAGCCCCCGCATCGCGCATGGTCTGAGCCTGTCGTTTGTATTCCTCGCGCAACACAACCTTTTCCGGACGAACAGACCCTGGCATTTGGCTGATGCAATGGCCGATGTCTCCGAGCACCCAGGCGTCATCACGACAGACACCGCGGGCGATCTTCGTGGCCGCTTCAATCAGCTTGACGCTGACACGAGCCGCCTCGGTAAGGGTCTGGACTCGGTCCCACATCAGGACATGGAAAGAGCTGACCTTGAACGTGTTGGTGAGGATCAGCTGACAACCGGCGTCCACATAATCTCGATGAACCGCCTCGACCACTGCCGGGTGATCGACGTTCCAATACCCCGTGCTGAAGCTCATCTCCCTATCGGGGATCAAGCCTCGATTGAAACCCTGCTCCACGAGTTGCGTTTTCATGGCGCCATCACATAGGATCGGCCCTCGAGCAATGCGTTCCATGAGGTCATTGGCGGGCATCAGTGCTCCGGCTTCTCCCCGATCTGGGCGAGGCGCTCCCTGGCCTGCTCGTAGGTCGCATCCGGAAGCGGGCCGGCGCTGGCCGCCGATACGTTGGCCGCGAGGTGATCCGGATCGATCGTGCCAGCGATGGTCGTATGGCAGTCCGGATGGGTCAGCGTAAACCGCAACACGAACTCGTGCCGATTCATGCCTTCGGACAGTTCCTCCAATCGAGCACGGTCCCATTTATCCTGGCGCTCGGCGCCTCCCCGATGACCTTTGGCGACACCGGCACGGATGATGATGCCAGCTCCAAACTCAGCAGCTTCTCTCATCACGTCCTCAAAACGACGATCCAGGGCTGAATAAGGGATCTGAAAGGTGTCGAAAACACCCATGCGGGCGAATTGCAGGAGATCGAACCCGTCAGTGGAGACACCGAGGAACCGAGTCTTGCCCGACCGTCTCAATTCCTGCAAAACCTCGACGAGACCGCCATCCTCGACGTCTTCGACCGTCGCGTTGTGCAACTGCAGCAGGTCCACATGATCGGTTTTCATACGCTGCAGGCTTTCCTCCATGTTCTTGCGCAACTGCTCTGCCGTCCAAATGTGCCGGGGTTCGTACCTGACGCCTTCCGGGCCCACGTTGCAACCGCATTTGGTCGCCAGCAGGAACTCATCCCGCCGGTGGCTGATGTACCTGCCGATGCGAACCTCACTCAGGCCGTAGTCGGGGGCTGTATCGATGAAGTTGATGCCCGCATCCAACACTGAATTGAGGACGGCTTCTGCCCGTTGTTCACCCTCTGGTTGCATAAGAACAGGGCTTTTTCCTCCTCCGAACGGCCCATTGTCACTTGCGGCGCCCTCTGAAAAAGGGGTATTTGATACTGTCGACCAAGACATGTATCGACCCCTTTCAGAAGGACACCGCAAGTGAGGTTCAGAAAAGAAGACATTTTGGCCCGTTTTCACAAGCTCCCGCATCTTCGCTTCGAGGATCAACAGCTGACTTCCTTTGCGGGAGCCATCGTTTTTCAACTGCTCTTCCGGCGCCTGGATCTGAAGACTCGGCTGAAGTCGTGCTTCCCCGCCAAGAGCTCCGCGATCTTTGGTCCCCATCTCATGGTGTTGTTGCTCATCGTGCATCTGCTGCTGGGCTTCCGGCGGCTGCGAGACATGGACTATTACCGGGACGATCCGGTGGTGCTGCGTCTGTTGGGCTTGCGCCGCCTGCCGGACGTGGCCACCCTCAGTCGCGCCCTCGCAAGAATGGGCCGTTCGAGTATCGAAAAAGTGCGCCACCTGTCTTCGGTCCTGGTGGTGCAGGCGCTCCAGCGCGAGCGGTTCCCCCGTCTGACCCTCGACTTCGACGGCTCGGTGATCTCCACTTGTGGTCATGCCGAAGGGACCGCCGTGGGCTATAATCCGAAAAAGAAAGGGGCGCGCAGCTATTACAACCTGTTCTGTACGGTGGCGCAGACCGGACAGTTCTTCGATGTCCTTCACCGCCCCGGCAACGTCCATGACAGCAAGGACGCCCATGCGTTCATGATGGACGCCTTCGATCGGGTGCGCGACGCGCTGGCGCCTACCGTGCTCGAGTCCCGACTCGACAGTGCCTTCTTCAGCCAGGACACGCTCACGCTCCTGGACCTGTATGGCGTCGAATGCACGATCAGTGTCCCTTTCGAACGCTTCCCCGTACTCAAGGACCAGATCGAAGCGCGCCAGCGCTGGCGCTTTCTCGATGAACACTGCGCCTATTTCGAGAGTGACTGGAAACCCAAACGCTGGCCCGCCTCGTACCGATTTCTCTTGGTCCGCCGTGCGGTCGCGCGTCAGACCAAGGAACCGCTGCAACTGGATCTGTTCGAACCCCGGCCCATCGATCATGAGTACCGCGTTCTGGTGACCAACAAGAGGATCTCGGCCCGCCGCGTGCTCCTCTTCCACTATGGCCGCGGCGCCCAGGAAGGGATCTTCGCCGAGGCCAAGCAACAGGCCGGGCTGGATCTGATCCCCACCCGGCGGCTGCTCGGCAACCAGATGGTGACTTTGTGTGCGATGATGGCCCACAATCTGGGACGCGAAATGCAGATGCGGGCGCAGGCGCGATCCAACTATTCGCGCGCCAAACGCCCGGCGGCGTGGACCTTCCAGACCTTGGACACTCTGCGTCATCGCTTCATTCAGCGCGCCGGGCGCCTCACTCGGCCCAAGGGCGAGTTGACCCTGACCCTGAACTCCAATCCAAAAGTGGAAAAAGATCTGTTGCATTTCCTCGAAACACTGAAGGATGCCGCCTGATCACACCACCGCCTTCAAACAGATTTATGCAACGTTAGGGTAAAGATGAAGGGACTGATCGAACTGATCGTCGACATCGGCTTCAAGGGCGATCGCGCCAAAGCCCGCGACACGCTCGGCCGCGTCTACGAGTACTTCCTCGGCAAGTTTGCCCAGGCCGAGGGCAAGCTCGGCGGCGAGTTCTTCACGCCGCGCTGCATCGTGCGGCTGCTGGTCGAGATGCTCGAGCCGTACGAGGGCCGCGTCTACGACCCCTGCTGCGGCTCGGCCGGCATGTTCGTACAGTCCGAGCGCTTCGTGGAAGCCCACGGCGGGCAGAAGACCGACATCTCGATCTTCGGCCAGGAGTCCAATCCTACCACTTGGCGGCTGGCGCACATGAACCTGACTATCCGCGGCATCGAGGCCAACCTTGGCTCTCAGCCCGCCGACAGCTTCCTGCGCAACCTGCACCCCGACCTCAAGGCCGACTACATCCTCGCCAATCCGCTGCGGCGGCCGCACCACGTGCGGCAAGCCGGTGCCCTCCCCGTCGCTCTTCCAGCCGGCGTGCCGCACCGTGACAAAGGAGCCCTCACAGCGGAAGCTGTGGTAGTCGTCCCCGAGGAACGGATCTTCAGCGAGGATTTCCGTGAGGATGCCGGCCACCGCCGGATGGTCAAGAAGTTCCTGCAGAGCACCTTGGTAGCCTTGTCTGGCGCCGTCGTAGACTTCGGCCTTCATCGCTTCGATTTCCGCTTCGGACAGGACGGAAGGCAACAGGATCCAACCCTGGAGGTCGAAGAAGAACTTCTGCTCTTCGGTCATGGGCACGGGCGCGGCAGTATGGTCGCTCATGGTTTCCCCCGTTGGTCGCTTGGAGTGCATCCGTCGTGGCTCACACTGCAGGGGGCCGGCTTCCCTATTCAGCCACCCAGACCCGTCTGAGCGGAACGTCGGGAGACTCGCACACACCGCCATAGATTGTCACGGCGGTGATTTTCTCGTTTTGAATCCGGCACAGGTGCACCTCAGTCGCTTCCAGACGTTTGCCATACAACGCTTCGGGCAGTCCGGGAAGAGGCTGGTTTACAACGCCCTTGTGGCGAAACTCCAAGGCGACCATCTCACCGTCTGCGACGACGTTGAGAATCTCGAGCCGCAGGTCCCGCTCTTCCTCGTGGCAGCCCCGCCACAGCGCCACCATGTTCTCCGCGCCGCGGATGTCAAGTCCGCCGCCGACCATGGTTGCGTCGTGGGCGTACGTTTCGCGAAGGCGCTTCCAGTCAGAGGCGAAGGCCGCTTCGAGGGATTCGCGGGCGATACGCGCGTTTACACTGGCAGACACTGGTCAATCCTCTTTGAACGCGGGCGCGACGTGTTCCGAGAACATCCGAAGAGATTTGCAGACCAGGTCGGGGCTCAGGTCTCCAATGCGGGTCCACCCCATGAAGTTCTGCAGTCCCGTGTGTCTCTGGATCCAGCCGATCTTGTCGGCGACAAAGTCCGGATCGCCTACGATGGCGTGATCGGCCAGGATCTCGTCGAAGGTGATGTTCGAGAACTTCTGTTTCAGTCCCTGATAGAATTCCATCTGACCGGGAGGCGCCATTTCCGGCGGCGGCGCGATCACCTCGGCAAGCAGGGTGCGGAAGTACCACATGAGTTGGTCGTGGCAATCCTCCCGGGCTTTCTGGCTGGTTTCGGCCACATAGAGGAACCTCGCCAGGGGGAAGTCCAGTTTGCCCGACATTCCGCACGCGTCCGCGGTCTTGTGGTACGACTCGTAGAGCTGGAAAACCTCGTCGTAGGGGTGCAGGAACGAGGTCAGGACGTTGTAGCCGTTCTTTATGACCCATTCGTACGTGGAGGGACTCACCGCCGCAACGTAGACCGGCGGGTGGGGCTGTTGTACGGGCTTCGGGATTACGTTGACTCTCCTGACCTTGTGAAACTTGCCGTCGTATTCGAGAGGGCCCTTCCAGGCTTTCAGGATGATATCCAGTTCTTCCTGAAACCGGTCGCGGCTTTCCTCGAGGTCGATTCCCCAGTTGTAGAATTCCTCGGCCTGATAACCGCGCCCCACGCCGAAGAGGAGCCGCCCTTTCGACATGATATCAACGGTGGCGAAGTCTTCCGCGACAATGACGGGATTGTGGAAGGGCAGCACGACAACCGCGGTGCCGATTTTAATGCGTTCGGTAATGGCCGACGCGTACGCGGCCATGGCATGGATGGACGAGGTGATCGAATAGTAGTTGGCCCCCGGCGCCTTGTGGTCGAAGTGGTGTTCCGCCAGCCAGATGGCGTCCCAGCCCGTTTCGTCCATGAGTTTGAACTGTTCGAACGCTTCGTGATAAACTTGCGCGTGGTCCTTGCCGGGCGGGGTTTCCAGCAGATAGAACTGGCCGAATTGCATGGAAGTCTCCTTCGCTGAAACGGTTGTCAAGGGTCCGCCGGTCAGGGCGGCGACGATCCGCAGGCGCCCGCCACAGGCCGCCCTTACAGCGCCCTCCCGACGCGGCCCATCCAGGCTCTCAGATCCATGGCCAGGCTGAGGAACGTAGGCACCAGAAAGAGGGTGAACAGCGTCGACAGCAGCAGGCCGCCGATGACCACGCTTCCCAGACCCCTATAAAGTTCGGACCCGGCACCGGGGAAGATGACCAGCGGCAGCATCCCCAGGGCGCTGGTGATCGTGGACATGAAGATCGGACGCACGCGGCTGAAAACCGCGTCGCGGATGGCCTCCTCGAGCGGGGTTTCGGGTGCGTCCCGCAGGATGTTGAGCGTCTGGTGGACGATGAGGATGGCGTTGTTGACCACCACGCCGATGAGGATGACGAAGCCGAGCATGGTGAGAATGTCGAGGGGCTGATAGGTCAGCGTTCGGTTGACGACCTCCAGCCCGAGAATGCCGCCGGCCAGCGCCGGGGGCACGCTGAGCATGATGACGAAGGGGTAGAGGAAGCTCTCGAAGAGCGCGGCCATCAGCAGATAGGTGATCACCAGGGCCAGGAGGAAGTTCCACTGCAGGGCCTGGCGCGTGCGCCGCAGGTCGTCGGCCGAGCCGGAAAGCTGGATCTGGTAGGGCGGGACCAGATCGCCGGAATCGACGAGGGGTTGGACGATCTCGGCCTGGATCGCGTCGAGGGCCGTTTCCAGGGGAATGGTTTCCGGCGGGATGACCTGGACGGTGATGGCCCGGTCGCGTTCGATGTGGTTGATCTGCTCGGGGCCGGTGGTTACTTCGACGCGGGCCACGGCGCTGAGCGGCACCAGTTGGCCGCGCGGAGTGTAGATGGGCAGGGCCGCAATGTCCTGAGTGCGGAACCAATCCTCCTCGCCCCGCAGCACCAAGTCGATCTCCTCCCCTTGGAACTGATAGCCATCGACGCGAGCACCGTCCAATAGCGCGTTGACCGCCGAGCCGATGTCCCAGGCGGAAAGCCCGCTATCGGCGGCGCGCACGCGGTCGGGGTGGATGCGAACTTCCGGATTGCCCAGGTCGAGGCTGGGGATGGGGCGGGCCTGGGCTCCGGGCACGACTTGGCGGACTTGGCCGAAAACCCGGCCCCCCAGCCCGATGAGGCGGCCCAGATCGGGGCCGGTGATCTCGATGTCGATGGCTCGCCCGCTGCCCCCGCCGCGCTGGAAGAGGCTCGCCTGCTGCACGACGGCGAAGGTGCCGGGCACTCCGCCGAAGACCGGCCCCTGGATGAGCGGAATCAGCTCGCGCACCCGCGCCGGGTCGGCCGAGCGCGCGCCCATGAAGGCCGAGCGCCCGAAGGCCACGAAGAACATGTTGTCAACCGGCGGCCCCGACAGCGCTTGGGCCTGGGGGCTGTCGGGGGCCGCGGCCGCCTCCCAGTGGGGCCGCAGGACGTCCTCGATGGTCTGGCCGACCTGGATCAGCTCGTCGAGGTTGTAGCCGGGCGGCGGCAGGATGATGCCGAAGACCAGGTTGCGGTTGCCGGTGGGCAGGTATTCGGATTTGGGCAGCAGGGTCCAGGCGATGGCCAGCGAGAGGCCGGTCAGTCCGGTGATGACGCCCAGGCGCAACAGCGTGCTGCCGCTGATGCGGAAGACGCTTTGGGCGATAAAGGTCCGCACCCGGTCGCCCCAGGCGGCCAGCGCGTCCCCGCGCGGCTTGTCGCCGCCGAGGATCTTGTTGGCCAGGCTGGGGATGACGGAGACGGCCGCGACCAGGCTGAGCACCACCGAGCAGGAGACGGCGATGGCGATGTCGCGGAAGAGCTGACCGGCCTCGTCCTCGACGAAGACGATGGGCAGGAAGATGGCCACTGTGGTCAAGGTGCTGGCCAGGAGCGCCCCCCAGACTTCCGAAGCCCCGTCCAGGGCGGCGCGCGCGCGGGTCTTGCCCATCTGCTGGTGGCGGAAAATGTTTTCGAGCGCGACGATGGCGTTGTCGATGACCATGCCCACCGCAAAGCTCATCCCGGCCAGGCTGATGACGTTGATGTTGCGGCCCAAAAGCCACATGGCCAGAAAGGTGCCGACGATGGAGATCGGGATGGCGGTGGCGATGATAGCCACTGAGCTGACGCTGCGCAGGAAGATGAAGAGCACGGTCACGGCCAGCGCTCCGCCGACGAGGATGTTGGAGCGCACCAGGCCGATGGCGCTTTCTATGTAGTCGGTCTCGTCGTACACCTGAGTGAGGAACAGGCCCTCGCGGGACAGCGGCCCCTCGTTGAGTTCCCGGATGGTGCGACGGATGCCGTCCATGACTTCAAGAACGTTGGCCCCGGTCTCGCGCTGGGCGTTGATGGCAATGGCGGGCCGGCCCTTTTGCCGCACGGCGGCTCCGGCGCGGACGTAGCCGAGGCGGGTGCGGGCGATCTCACCGACGGTGACCCGGGTGCCATTGGCCGAGCGGACGACGACCTGCTCGATGTCGCTGGGCTGTTGGTACTGGCCGACGGTGCGCACGATGTAGCGGCGCTTGCCCTCGTCAAAGGCCCCGGCGCTGATATTGGCGTTTTCGCGGACGAGGGCCTGGGCCAGGTCTTGCACGGTGAGCTGGCGGGCGGCCATGGCCTGCGGATCGACGATGACTTGCAACTGGCGGTCGTAGCCGCCATAGACGTTGCTGCGGGCCACACCGGGCACGCGCTCGAGGGCGGTCTTGACGGCTTCCTCGGCGTAGTCGCGGTAGCGCTCGATATCCAGTTCGTCGCGGTCCGGCAGGGCGTCGAGGATCAGCCAGGTGATGGCCCCGCCCGGGCCGGTGCCGCCGGCCGAGAGCACGGGTCGCTCGGCGTCGAGCGGGTAGCCGAAGACCTGGTCGAGCTTGTTGGAGACCAACAGCAGCACTGCGTCCGGATCGACGCCGACGTTGAATTCGAGGGTGACGACCCCGCGGCTGTCGTTGCTCTCGCTGGTCATCTGCACCAGTCCCTCGACGCTCTTGAGCTGTTCCTCCTGGCGCTGGACGATCTCCTGCTCGACTTCTTCCGGGCTGGCGCCCGGCCACACGGTAGTGACCGTGACTATGGGCCGGTCGACGTCCGGAGTGAGCTGAACGGGGATGCGGAAGAGGGATATCAGGCCGAAGAGCGCGACGAAGAGCACGCCGACGATCACGCTGACGGGACGCTTGATGGCCGTATCGACTAGACGCATGACAGTACTAGGGCTGCCTGCGGAGGATGCGCACCGCTTGGCCGTCACGCAGCCGCTCGTTGCCGCGCACCACGGCTAGATCGCCGGCTGCGAGCTCGCCCATGACGGCCACGTAGCCCTTGTGCGCCAGCCCGGTCTGGACGGGGCGGCTGAGGGCTTTGCCGTCGCGGGCGAGGTACACGACCTGTCCTTGCGGACCGGAGACCAAAGCGTCCTTGTGCACCAGAAGTGATGCCTCGGCCTGCGCGATCCGGAAGCGCACCCGTGCGGACATATTGCTGCGCATCCGGCCTTGTGGATTGGCGGCCTCGACGATGACCGGGAAGGTGCGGGAGGAGGCGTAGCCCTCGGCGGAGATGGCGGTTACGAGGCCGGCGATGGGATCGCCGCCGAGGGCATCGACGACGATGGCGACGCGGTCCCCCAAAGCGAGCCGCGGCACGTCGTGCTCGGGCACCTCGACGATCACGCGCACCGTGTCGATGGAGATTACCTGTGCGATCTCACCGCCGCGTCCGACCCACTCGCCAACCTCGGTAAAGGTGCGGATGATGTGCCCGGAGAAAGGGGCGTGGACGAGGAGGTTCTCTACTTGGGCCCGAAGGCCGCCTAATCTGGCTTCGGCACGAGCCAGCTCAAAGGTCTGGATGCGTAGATCCTGCTCGGAGACCGAGTCGGTGGCGCGCAACCGGCGGCTGCCATCGTGGATGAACTGGCGCAGCGCGAGATCGGCCTCGGCTTCTTGCAACGCGGCTTGGAGGGGATCGTTGGCCAACGCGAAGAGGGGGTCGCCGGCGCGCACGGTTTGACCGGCGTCCTTGAAGCGCTTGACCACTTGCCCTTCGGTCTCGGCGGCGACCCGGCTGGAGCGCACAGGGAGGATGCTCCCGACAAAGGAAAGATCCTCGACGAGCGGTTGTTCGAGAACCTCGGCGACGATGACCGGTGTCGGCGGGCGCTCCTGGCCGGGGAGTGCACTGGGCAGCAAGGTCAGGAGCAGCAGTAGAGCAAAGGGCATTTGGGTTCCTCGGCGGGGTGAGAAAGAGGGCTCGGAGGTGCTGATCGCTCCCAAGCTCATCGCCGGCTCAGGCCGGGGCCTTCTCCAGGTGCTCCGTCCGCAGCCGCCGCGACCAGTCGAAGTACTCGTCCAGCCGGATCAGCTCGAACTCCTCGACGATGTCGGCGGCGGTGCGCTCCTCGGTCTCGCTGTAGAGCACGGAGGTTCCCACCTGCCCGGCGGTGACGATGCGCACGGCGTCGCCGTACTTGCCGTGGATGTCGTCGTAGCGGTTCTGGTTGCGGTCGAGGTGCACGACCTCGTAGTCGAGGTTGATGCGGGCCGAGGCCCAGGGCTGGTAGTTGTTGCTCCGGGCGAGGGTGGTGCCCTGGGGGTCGATGATGGTGCAGGGGGTGCTTCTGTACACGGAGCCGGCGAAGAAGGCCTGCACGTCCAGGGCCCAGAAGTTCTGCACAAGGCCGCCGTGATACATGGAGCTGAAGAGCAGCAGCCGCGGCTTGAGCTTCTTGTACTGGGCCCGCAGCTCGCCGAAGTTCAGGTCGAAGCAGATGACCCCGCCCACGGGTCCGAAGTCGGTCTCGATCAGGTGCGCGCCCGGACCCGGGCGGGTCCCGTGGTCGAACTCCGGGTACACGGGGATGTACTTGCGGTAGACGCCGGCCAGCTCCCCCTGGCGGTCCAGGAGCCCGAGGACGTTGTACACGGCGCCGGTGCCGGGCTCCTTCTGGTGCACGGGCACGGTGACGTAGCAGCCGTGTTCCCGCGCCAGCCCCGCCAGCAGCTGTGACGTCGGACCCTCGGGCACCTCTTCGTCGAAGGTCCGGCAGATCGTCTCGGGCAGCACGATCAGGTCGGCCCGGGTGGCCCCGGCGACCCTGGCCACCAGTCCCTTCAGGTCCTCGTGGGTCCGCGCCATCACCTCCTCGTCGGAGCCGCTGACGGGGGCGTAGGAGACGCAGGCTACGACGGCGTGGCTGCTCATGGGGCCTCCCCGCGGATCGCCTCGACGTGGCTCTTCCTCACCTTGCAGACCATGGTGTACGCGGGGTCGTAGATGTTGCCCACGTCGTAGGCCACCGCCTGTCCGAGGAGCAGGTGGGCGGTGCGGGCGTCGAGGCCGTGGTCGATCTCCAGCCAGCGCAGCATCTCGGTGGTGGCGTGCTGCACGCACTGGTCCAGGGGCCGGGCGTTGCCCACCGTCATCAACCAGGTGTCGTCCTCGGCCCGCGGCCAGCGGATGGAGGAGCCCTTGACGAGGTCCACGGTGAAGCGCACGTCGAAGGAGATCTCCACGCCCGTGCCGACGATCTCGCCGTCCCCTTGCACGGCGTGGCCGTCGCCGAGGTGGAACAGGGCTCCCGGGGCGAAGACGGGGAACCAGACGGTCACCCCCTGCCGGAAGCCCCGGTAGTCCATGTTGCCGCCGTGGCGCTCGGAGGTGGACGTGGAGATGGCCTGGCCCCGCTCGGGGGCCACGCCGAAGCACCCCACCATGGGGTCCAGGGGCAGGACGAGCCGCGACAGGGGGCCCTCGGGCTCGGTGAGGCGCACGCTGCCGGCCTCCACGTCCACGGCCCAGCGCGCGCCCTCGACCTCGTCGCCGAAGCGCGGCCGGAAGCCGGGGTCCAGCACGTTGGGGGCCACCGCGGCGGCGGTGAAGCCCCAGGGCCGGTTGGGCCTCACCAGGTCGAGGGTGACCGCCAGCGCGTCCCCGGACTCGGCGCCGGTGACGTGGAAGGGGCCGGTCTGGGGGTTGCCCCGGACGGCGGCCTGCCGGCCGTCGCGGTCCCGGCCGCGGGCGTCGACGGTGGTCGTCGAGACCGAATCCCCCGGGGCGATCTCGAGGACCGGCTCGTGCCATCCGAGGGTGTTGTGGTAGTGGTCGGGGGTGAACTCGTGATGGGCCATGGAGTCTCCTGTGGCAGTCCAGGGTATGCAGCCGCCGGGCGTCGCCGTCTCCGCGGTGGGCCGGCGTGGCCTTCGGCTGGTGCCCCGGACCTGTGGGGTCGATCGCCCGGAACCTCCCCGGGCGGTCGGAATCAGTTGATGTCGTACCGCAGGAAGGAAAGGTAGGCGAGCATGAAGAAGGCGACGTTCCACAGGGCCAGCAGCGCCAGGTCGACGTAGATCGAGGTCAGGCGGTCGGAGACGCTCATGTGGGCGAAGTGGAAGCGGGGCGCGTCGCTCAGGTCGACGTTGTTGAACGCCTCCATGTCCGCCGAGGTCATGATCACGGAGCCGTCTGAAGAGGCGGCCCTCTGGCTCTGGATGAACTCGTTGAAGGCGCGCTGCTTCTCCTGCGAGTACTCCTGCCAGGTGTCGCCGAAGGCCTCCAGGCCCTCCACCCAGCGCTCCTCCTGGACGATGCCGGCGGCGGCCAGGTCGAAGGCGGCGAGGTTGAAGGAAGTCAGGGGCGACAGGCGGGCGAGGATGCCGGAGAGCCGCGTCTGGCCCGCCACCTGGCTGCGGAAGCTGTCCTCGATCTTCTGCATCTCGGCCTGGGTCTCCTCGCCCATCGCCCTCATCCGCTCCCGTACGGCCTCGTCGGCCCACACGTTTTGCCCTTGGAGCCGCTCCTGCTCCTCCTCGATGAAGGCGCGGAACCTCCGCTGCTGCTCCTGCTGCAGGGCCTGCTTCTCGCGGCCCACCTCCTCGGCGGAGGGGATCGGCACGAGCTGGCTCACCACGTACGGCGCCATGTTCGGCACCGCCAGAATCAGGGTGACCCACAGCAGCAGGAGCACGGTGATCGACGTCGACGCCAGCCGGGTCCGGCAGGAGACGAACAGACCCAGGCTGTAGACGGCGCCCAGGTAGAGCAGGGCGAGGCCGTAGAGGGCGACCAGGGCCAGGGAGCTCTCGGCGTCGGGCTCGACGTCGGGGAAGAGCAGGATCACGAGCAGGGCGAGGACGAAGGAGACGGTGAAGGGCGCGATGAGGGCCAGGTACCCGCCGAGCCACTTGCCGAGCAGGACCAGGTCGCGGGGCGCGCTGTACGACATGAGCAGCTTGAGGACCCCGGTCTCGGCCTCGCCGGAGACGGTGTCGTAGGCGAAGGCCAGGGCCAGCAGGCTCATGATGACGCCCACGATGAAGACGTAGTCCACCGGCGGGAACAGGGACAGCACCGGGTTCTGCTCCCAGCTCTCGGGGAAGTCGAGGCGGTTCCCGGGCTGCACGCGGACGCTCTCGGTCAGCTCCTTCGACAGACCGCGCACCAGGGTGTTCATGAGGTTCAGGGGCCGGTCGACGGTGACGCCCTCGTTCAGGCTCCAGATCCCGGTGCGCTGCTGCAGCTCGTTGCGGTGCATGACCCGGTTCATGTTGTACGTGGACATGGCCTCGCGGTAGTCCCGCGTCAGCACCACGGCGCTGAGCAGGAAGACGAGGAGGCAGACGCCGCAGGTGATGGCGAACCGCAGCGACAGCAGCTGGTCGAGGAGTTCCTTGCGGACGATGTGCAGCAGCACGGGCGATCCCCCGGATCGGTTCAGGTGACGTCGTAGCGCAAGAAGAAGAGGTACGAAAGCAGGAAGAACAGCACGTTGAAGACGGCCAGCAGCAGGATGTCGAAGAGGGCCGCGTCGAAGGCCTCGGAGAGGCTCTCGGAGAACATGGAGAGCCTGGGCACGTCGCCGGCGTCGAACCAGTCCTGGTTCCTCAGGACCGGCCCCGAGGCTCCGCGCCACTCGGAGATGTTGCGGTACATGCCCTGGCGGAAGTCGTCGTGGGCGCCCTGGAAGCGTTCGACGGCGTCGGAGAAGTGCTCGAACAGGTCCGGGCCCGTGCCGGCGAGGCGGGTGACGGCGAGGAGGTAGCTGGCCGACGGCGACAGGCGGGCCAGGTTCTGGCTCAGGGAGATCTGCCGCGACATGCGGTCCTGGTAGAAGTCTTCCAGCTTCCGTTTCCGCTGGTCCGCCTCCTGCTGAATGCGCTGTCCCTCCTCCTGGTCGCCGTAGACCTTGCGCTTGCTGATCGCCTCCCTCAGCAGCTCCGACTCGCGGTCGATGGCCCGCTGCTCGGTGTCGATCACCTGGCGCGACGGCACCGGCGCCGCCAGCCGGGCGGCGATGGGCGCCACGTTGGGCACCACCAGGATCCAGCCGATCCACACCAGCAGCGCCATGAGCAGGGCCGTGGCGCCGCGGTGGGCCAGCGTGGAGATCAGCAGTCCGAGACTGAAGAAGGCGGAGATGTAGAGGAAGGAGACGGCGAGGATCGCGGCGAAGCGGGAGACCACCTCCGACTCCAGCGGCAGGGAGCCCGAGAGGGACAGGTACAGGAAGCCGGCCGCCGCGGCCACGGCGAAGGGCCCGGCGATGGACAGGTACCCGCCCACCCACTTGCCCAGGAGCACCGTGTCGCGGGGGACGGAGTTGGCAAGCAGGAGCTTGAGGGTTCCCCTCTCCTTCTCGCCGCAGACCGAATCGAAGACGAAGAGCAGGGCCAGCAGGCTCAGGACCATGTTGACCACGTAGGCGAAGTCGGGGGCCTGGAAGATCCTGAGGAGGATGTTGCGGCCCAGGCGGTCCTCGGAGGTGCGCACGATCCACCGCTCCCGCGAGGAGACCTGCGACGGCAGGCTGCCCTCGAGGCCGCGGGCCAGCACGGCCAGCGCCGCCGGCGGGCGCACGCCGGCGAAGTCCTCGTTCTGGACCTGCTGGAACTGCTCGCCGGCGTCCTCCACCCGGGACAGCTCGTCCAGGCGCTCCCGGAACTGGGACTCCTGCCGCGTGTAGGTCTCCATGCGGTGGCGCTGCTCGTTGCCCATCAGGAAGACGGCGAGCAGCACGAGCACGAAGAGCAGGCCGTAGGTGACGGCGAAGCGGAAGCTGAGGATGTTGTGCAGGACTTCCTTGCCGATCAGCCGCAGCAGCATGGGATCCTCGGTCGCAGGGCGGTGCACAGGGCCGGGGGCCGGCGGCGGCCCCCGGCTCGTCAAGGGGTCGTCAGGCCGCCTGCTCGGCGGGCCGGCTGACGAACTCCACGTAGATCGACTCCAGGTCCTCCTGTCCGAGCTCCTCGCGGGTGAAGATCTTGACCAGGTTCCCCTCGACCATGATGCCCACGCGGTCGGCGATCTGCTTGGCCCGGAAGATGTCGTGGGTCGTCATCCAGATCGCCTTGTTCTCCTCGCGCAGCTCGGCCAGCAGCTGCAGGAACTCGGCGCCCGACTTGGGGTCCAACCCCGAGGTGGGCTCGTCGAGGAGGATCACCTCGGCGTTCTTCATGATGGCGATGGCGATGCCCAGCTTCTGGCGCATGCCCTTGGAGAATCCCTTGACGCGGCGGTCGAAGGCGTCTCGCTGCAGGCCGACGCGGTCCATGACCTGGTCGTACTCCGATGGCTCCACCTGCTTGCGGCCGCCGAGCTTGGTGAAGAACTCCAGGTTCTGGCGGGCCGTGAAGTTGCCGTAGAGCATGACGTTCTCCGACACGTAGGCCACGTGGCGCTTGGCCTCCAGCGGATCCCGGGTCACGTCGACGCCGCAGATCTTCACGGTCCCGGCCGTCGGCTCGGTGAACCCGAGGGACACCATGAGGGTGGTCGTCTTGCCGGCGCCGTTGGCCCCCAGCATGGTGAAGATCTCGCCCGGCTCGATGGTCAGGGTGAGGTCGTTCACCGCGTGGACGTCGCCGTAGTGCTTGGTCATCCCGATGATTTCGAGCATTCAGCCTGTCTCCGGACAAGGTCGGGTGCGGATCCAATGCTAACGTGCGGGGCCCGCGTGACCCATGTCAAGGAGTAGCTTGCAAGCCCTTCTCACCTTGACATGGTCCACCTTCACCAGTAGCATTAGCGAGATCTGCAATAACTCACGGAACCCATTGATTTTGCTAACCTTTTCGCCGTTGCGGGCCGTCCTGCCGCGGACGGTGGTTCTCATCGTGGGGGTGGCTGCGGCCCTGGGCCCCGCCGGTGCCGCCGGCCCGCCAGCGGCACCGGATCCCACCTCCCGGGCGGCCCCCCTCGGTCTGGCCGACTGCCTGGGCGCCGCCTTCTCCCGCAACCGCGAGCTGATCCGCGCCCGCCAGCGCATTGAGGAAGTCCGGAGCGACGCCGTCGTCGTGCGCTCCCGGCTGATGCCGCAGGTGAGCCTCACCGCCGGCTACGACGCCCTGCGGGCCGAAGGCGAGGGCCGCACCCTCGACCAGCTGGCCAGCGAGCTGCTGCTCCGGCAGCGCCTCTTCGAGTTCGGCCCCGACGCCGCCTCCGAGATCCAGCTGCGCGCCGACCTGCGCAAGGCCCTCTTCGACTACCAGGACAAGGTCTACGAGGTCAGCGCCCGCGTCTGGGAGCTCTACCACCTGATCCTGCTCAAGGACCAGCAGATCGCCTTGCGCGTCGCCTCCCGCGAGAACTTCGAGGTCACCTTCGCGCGCCAGCAGGCCCGCTTCGAGAAGCGCCTCGCCTCCGAGGAGCAGAAGCTGCAGGCCGAGCTGAACGTGCTGGAGGAGGAGCTGAGCATCAACCGCATCCGCCGCGAGCAACTGCGCGACAAGATGGAGCTCCTGCGGCTCATCGGCCGGCCCATCGGCCTCGACCTGCGGCTCGGCGGGGACCTGGCGTCCTTCGCCGCCGACCAGGACGAGGCCGTGCGGCGGGCCCTGGCCCACGACGTGCAGATCGGCCTCACCGAGCAGCTCCTCGACGAGCAGCGGCGCGTGGTGCGCGAGATCGGCTGGGAGTACGCCCCCGACCTGAGCGCCGACGCCGGGGTCGCCGACGGCCGCCGCCGGGCGGGTCTCTCCGTCGGCCGCGAGGGCGGCACCTGGGGGGTCGGCGTGGAGACCGGCCTCACCCTCGACGAGGGGGACCGGCCGGAGGAGGTGGCCGAGGCCACCTGGTCGGCTCGCGTGCAGGCCCGCATCCCCATCTTCGAAGGCGGCGCCCGCCTGGGCCGGGAAGGCCTGGAGCGGGCCCGGCTGCGGGGCCTGCAGGTGCAGCTGCGCGACCTGCGCGCCGCCGCCGAGCTGGGCGTGCGCCAGGCCTACCAGTCGATGCTCGAGGCCGAGGAGACCCAGCGGCTGCAGGAGAAGAGCGTGGTCATCGCCCGGCGCCGCCTGGAGATCAAGCAGCAGGTGCAGGAGAAGGGCGGCCAGGTGGACGAGGCGGTGCTGGAGAACTTCCGGCAGCAGTTCTTCACCGCCCAGGAGGTCCTGTTCCAGAACCAGGAGACCTACATCTCGCGCCAGGCCGAGCTGCGGCGGCTGATGGGATACGTCGAATGAGAGTCGCCGGTCCGCTCCTGGCCGCGTGCCTGCTGCTGGGCGCCGGCGGTGCCGCCGCGGCGCCGGAGGCCGCCGGGCTCACGCGCCAGCAGCAGCTGGACAAGCTGCGGCTCGACGAGCGCCAGCTGCAGCTCGAGCAGCGCCGCGTCAGCCTCGCCCAGGCCCTCGAGGAGCTGAGCCTCACGCACACTCTCTACGACTCCGGATTCGTGCCCCTGCTCACCTTCAAGCAGGCCCAGAACAGCTACGCCGAGGCGCGGCTGCAGCTGGAGGAGGCCGAGATCCTGCTGGAGGAGACCAAGCTCGACCTGCTGAGGAACGCCACCCACATCGTCGTGCGCGACGCCCGCAAGTACAAGAGCCCCGACGGCAAGAGCATGGTCGACATCGTGGTGGAGAACGCCTCCGACACGCGCGACGCCCTCGTCGTCGATCCGTCGCTCACCGAGGACGACCTGCGCACCCTGCTGCGCGTTGAGAACATCTTTGTCGCCCTGAAGAACGGCCCCATCGTGGGCGAGCCCTACGAGACGCGGGTCCCCGCCCTCGACGTGGGCCAGCGGCGCACCCTGACCTTCCGGCTCCTGCGCGACGAGGAGTTCGTGGCCGTGGTGCTCAGCTATCTCGACACCTTGGAGGAGCCCATCCCCGTCACCCTGCGCAAGGGCGGGCGGGAGAACCTGCCGAGCATCAACTCCGCCCAGTTCTCGCAGACCGGGGAGCTGCAGCAGGACGTGCGCTTCGACCTCATCGTGGAACGCCTCTCCGACGAGGAGCGCAGCTTCGCCCTCGCCGTCCTCGGCCTGCCGCGCAAGATCGACTTCTCCTTCCGCGACGCCGGCGCCAAGGTCAACCAGGTGAAGTTCGACGAGAACAAGTCCAAGGGCACCCTCGGCCTGGTGCTCGAGATCCCCGAGAAGCTCGACCGCCGCTTCGTGGGCGTGGCGCGCCCCTTCTTCGCCCTGGTCACCGAGCCGCGCGAGTACGCCCGCATCCACGCCATCCAGGCGCGCTACGGCGACGACCCGGTGCCGGAGGAGGAGCTGCGGGGCCTGCGGTCCAACTACGTCAAGCTCGAGCTCATCCCCAAGGGCATCGGCAAGCTCGAGGTCCTCGTCTCCAACACCTACCGGGAGATCCAGACCGGGGAGGAGCTGCGCATCCGCGTCGAGTTCCTCAATCGCGGCAGCGTGGCGGTGCAGAACATCAAGGCCGCCCTCGACCTGCCCTACCAGTGGCAGGAGGAGGTGACGCCCCTGCTCATCAAGCGCCTGGAGCCCGACGAGCGGACGCCCCTCGACATCGTCGCCCGGCCGCCCGCCGACATCGCCGTGGGCAACTACGAGCTCGGCGTGGAGGCCCAGGGCCAGGTGGGCAACGAGAACGTGGAGTCCCTGGAGAAGAACCTGACCATCCACGTGGGGGCGCGCTCGAACATCGCCGGCAACGTCATCCTCATCGGCATTCTCGTGCTCCTCGTCGTGGGTATCGGCGTGGCCAGCGTCCGGATCAGCCGGCGATGACTCTGGCCCGCGCCTGCCTGGGGGCCCTCATCGGCCTCCTCCTCCTGGGCTCGCCCCTGGCGGCCGTCAAGGACCTGCGCACCAAGGAGCAGCGCCTCTACGACATCAAGCTGCGCAAGGCCCGGTGGGAGGTGGACAGCCGCCAGCTCGAGATGGACAACAACAAGAGCGACTACGACATCATCCAGGAGCTCTTCGACGAGAAGATCGAGACCCTCGAGAGCCTGAACAAAGCCCGGCGGGCCTTCCTGCAGTCGGAGCTGAAGTACAGCGAGGCCGTCTTCCAGCTCGACCGCACGCGGCTGGAGTTTCTCAAGGACGCCACCCACGTCGCCATCCGCGAGGCCCGCAAGTACCGCACCCTCGACGGGCGCCGCCAGGTCGACATCGTCCTGGAGAACGCCTCGCAGCTGGACCAGGCCCTCTCCCTCAACCCCGACAGGGAGGAGAGCGAGATCCGGCCCCTGCTGGAGATCCAGAGCCTCAAGGTCTCCCTCACCGAGTTCATGGGCACCATCGTCGCCGAGCCCTACGAGATCCTCGTGCCCTCCCTGCCCCTCGGCGAGCGCATCCAGCTCACCTTCCGGCTGCTCCACGACTACGAGGACGTCGTCGTCGCCCTCACCTACCTCGACCGCAGCGAGGAGTCCCTGCACATCGTCATGCGCCGGGAGTCGAGCCAGGACCTGCCGACGATCAACTCGGTCCAGTTCTCCCAGGAGGGCGACCTCAACACGCGGGTCAACTACGACCTCATCCTCGAGCGCCTGGCCGAGGACGAGAAGACCTTCCGCCTGGCCCTGGTCAACCTGCCCCGGGAGATCACCCCCGCCTTCCTCGACCCGGGCACCAACGCCAGCCTCACCCAGGTCAAGTTCAGCGAGGAGGTGACGCGCCAGCAGCTGGAGCTCGAGCTGCAGATCCCCGAGAAGCTCAGCCGCGGCTACGTGGACCAGACGATCGAGTTCTACGTCTTCGTCACCGAGGCCGACGGCTTCGGGCGCATCGGCGAGCTGCACCGCGAGCACCGCGGCCCCATTCCCCTGGAGGCGATCAACACGATCCCGGGGAACAAGGAGCGCTTCGAGCTCATCCCCCGGGGCCGCGGCGCCCTGGAGACCCTCATCGCCAACCGCTACCAGGAGGTGCGCACCGGCGAGGAGGTGCAGGTGCGCGTCGACCTGCTCAACACCGGGACCCTCGAGGTGGAGAGGGTGCACCTGGTGCTGACCGCGCCTCTGGACTGGACCTGGTCCTCCGACCCCGACACCATCGACCGCATCCTGCCGGGGGAGAAGGAGCCGGTCAACATCACCCTCGTGCAGCCCTCCGGCCTCGGTGTCAGCGAGTACGACGTGCGCGTCGAAGCCGCCGGGTACGAGGGCCCCGAGCGCATCGAGGCCCAGGAGAAGGACATCACCATCCGTGTCGAGAAGCGGGCCCGGGTCATCCGCAACGCCCTGATCATCGCCGCCGTCATCGCCCTCGTCGTCGGGGTCGCCGTGGGCAGCATCAAGGTCTCCCGGCGCTAGCCCCCGGGCGGCCCTTCTCCTGGTAGCGGCCCGCCGTGCGCCGGGCTATATTCTGACGGTCACAAGCCGAAGGGGGGCCATGAAATACGACATCGGTGATCTGCTCAATTCCTGGCCCTTCGATCCGGACGAGTTCATCGCCCGCCGGATCACCGCCCGGGACGGGGCGGAGAAGATCCAGATCCGCATCGACATGGGGATTCTCCAGCTCGAGGTTCGCGGCCGTCCCGACGGACACCGCCCCCACGGGGCCGAGTCCTTCCTGCACCACTTCCGCCAATCCCTGGCCCACCGCTCCGCTCCGGCCCCCAAGGGCGGCACCCAGCTCGACGAGCAGAGCTGCGAGGACCTCTTCCAGGAGGCCTGGCAGTACTACCAGCGCTACCTGGCCCTGTTCTACCTGGAGGACTACGAAGGGGTCGAGCGCGACACCGGCCACAACCTGGCCATCTTCGACCTCGTCCATCAGCACGCCGACAGCGACGAGGTCAAGTGGTACTTCGAGCAGTACCTGCCCCACGCGGTGATGATGCAGGCGAGGGCCCGGGCCATGGCCGCCCTCGAGGCCAAGGACTACGGCGCCGCCCTCCGCCACGTGCAGCGCGGCATCGACCGCATCGAGGAGTTCCTCGGCGAGTGGGAGGGGGAGGGGGACGTGATGGACGAGGAGTGCCCCGAGCTGTCCTTCCTCACCGACTGGTACGAGGAGCTGGAGAAGGAGCGGCCCCTGTCGCAGAAGGAGCAGCTGGAGCGCGACCTCCACGTCGCCGTGGAAGCCGAGAACTTCGAGGAGGCGGCGCGCCTGCGCGACAAGCTGCGCACCCTTAGGCCCGCCTTCTTCAACCCCGAGCGCAGCTCCTCCACCTCCTGAAGGACCCGCCGCGCGCCGTCGGGCGGCCCCCCTACAGCCCCAGCACGTCCCCCATGTCGTAGAGCCCCGGCCCGGCGGCGGCGGCGAAGCGCGCCGCCCGCAGGGCCCCGAGGGCGAAGGCGTCGCGGCTGGTGGCGTGGTGGCGCAGTTCCAGGTACTCCCCCGAAGCGCCGTAGAACACGGAGTGATCGCCGGCGACGTCGCCGAGGCGCAGGGCGTGCAGGCCGATCTCGGTGCGCGTTCGCTCGCCGGTGACCCCTTCGCGGCCGTGGACGGCCACCTCCTCGAGGCGGCGCCCGACGCCGGCCGCGGCCCGTTCGGCCAGCCGCAGGGCCGAGCCGCTCGGGGCGTCGGCCTTGTGCCGGTGATGGGCCTCCACGACCTCGATGTCGTAGTCGTCGCCGAGGATGCGCGCGGCCTCCTCCACGAGCTTGAAGAGGAGGTTCATGGCGGTGGAGAAGTTGGGGGCGATGACGCAGGGGATGGGGGCCACGGCGGCCCGGAACTCGGCCAACTGGCCGGGCGACAGTCCGGTGGTGCCCACGACCATGGCCGTGCCCGCCGCGGCGCTGGCCGCGGCGTCGGCGAGGGTGGCTTCCGGGGTGGTGAAGGCGACCACCACGTCGGCGTCGGCCGCGGCGATGGCCGGTTGAAGGCTCACGCCGAGGTGACCGCGGCCCAGGACCTCGCCGGCGTCGCGCCCCAGCCACTGGTGGCCGGGGCGCTCGCTGGCGGCGCTCAGCTCCAGGTCGTCGGCATTGAGGATGAGGTGGCCCAGGCGCTGGCCCATGCGGCCGGCGAGGCCGCAGACGGCGATGCGGACCGCCATCAGTACCCGGCGTAGACGAGGGCTTCCACCGCCGCCGCGTCGTGCAGCCGGGCCTCCACGTCGACGCCGAAGGCCTCGCCCACCGGCGCCAGCAGGGCCGGGTCGTTGCGCCACACCTGCAGGGCCGCGTCGACGACGACCGCGGCGCCCTGGCGGGTGAGCCGGCCCAGGGGCTGGCGGCAGGGGCCGGAGGGCATGCCGAGCACGTTCATCAGCGTCTTGACCGGCACCGGGTTGCGGGCCTTGCACTCCACCGGACCCCGGGCGCTCTGCTCGGTGGTCGTGACGCCGACGATGCCGAACAGTGGCTTGAGGTCCTCGGCCAGCTTGCCGGCCAGGGCGGTCTCGCCGCCGGAGATGGCGCGGGTCAGGCGCGTGATCGGGCCGGGAACGACGTTGGCGATCACCGAGATCACGCCGCCGGCGGCGATGGCCTCCCGCTGCATCATCTCCACGGTTCGGTCGTCGTCCCCGGACATGATGCTGAAGCCGGGTCCGCACAGGCGGCGGGTCTTCGCCATGTTGTCGTAGTCGCCGGTGGCCTCCTTCACCGTGGCCACGTTGGGATGCTCCTCATAGAGGATGGCAAGGTCCTCGGCGTGCAGCATCGTGCCCGTGCGGCCGGGGATGACGTAGGGGACGATGGGCAGTTCGGGGAACTCCGCCGCCACCGGGGCCACGTACTCGCGGCGGATCTCCACCGAGCTCGGCCCGTTGTAGTAGGGATCGACGAGGAGCACGCTGTCGGCGCCGGCGTGGGCGGCATGGGCGGTGCCGGCCAGGGTCTCCCGCGTCGAGTTGCTGCCGGTGCCGGCCATGGAGCGGCATCGTCCCTTCGTCGTCCGGCAGGTGCGCTCGATGACCTCGTTGTGCTCCTCCCACAACAGGGTCGGGCTCTCGCCCGTGGTGCCCACGGCGACGATGCCGTCAATGCCGTTGGAAATCTGGAACTCGAGGAGCCGCTGGAGCCCCTCGTAGTCGACGCTGCCGTCCTTGCGGAGGGGGGTGACGGAGGCCGTGTAGCAACCCTTGATCATCGATTGGCGAGCCTGTCTTGCGGGGATGGCGGATTGTGGCGAGTGTGTAGCGGCATGATAGAAGCCGCTCCAAACAGTGTCAACAAAGGAGCAGGACGACGGCGATGACCGGCGAGCTCGGGATGCGGTACGGGTGCAACCCGCACCAGGCCGGGGCCCGCTGCTTCCTCGAGGACGGGGACCTGCCGCTGCAGGCGCTGCACAACGCGCCGAGCTACATCAACCTCCTCGACGCCCTCAACGCCTGGCAGCTGGTGCGCGAGCTGAAGGCGGCCACGGGCCTGCCCGCCGCCGCCTCCTTCAAGCATCTGAGCCCCGCCGGCGCCGCCGTGGGCCGGCCCCTGTCCGCCGGGCTGCGGCAGGCCCTGTTCGTCCCGGAAGACGCGGAACTGAGCCCCCTGGCCTGCGCCTATGCCCGCGCCCGCGGCGCCGATCGCCTCGCCTCCTTCGGCGACTGGATCGCCGTCAGCGATCCCCTCGACCTGGCCACGGCCGAGGTCATCCGTCCGGAGATCTCCGACGGCCTCGTCGCCCCCGGCTTCGAGGAGGGCACGGTGGACCTGCTGAAGGGCAAGAAGGGCGGCGACTACAAGATCCTGCAGATCGACGCCGGGTACGAGCCGGGGGCGGTGGAATCCCGCCAGGTCTTCGGCCTCACCCTGCAGCAGCGCCGCAACGACTTCGCGCCCGACGACGGGTTCTTCGCCGACGTCGTGACCGCGCGCAAGGAGCTGTCGGCGGCGGCCCTCCGCGACCTCACGGTGGCCACCATCGCGGTGAAGTACACCCAGTCCAACTCCGTGGTCTGCGCCGTCGACGGCCAGGTCGTGGGCGCCGGCGCCGGCCAGCAGTCGCGCATCCACTGCGTGCGCCTGGCCTGCGGCAAGGCCGACCGCTGGCACCTGCGCCAGCATCCCGCGGTGGGGTCCCTGCGCTTCCGCAAGGGGCTGCGCCGCGCCGACAAGGACAACGCCATCGACCTGTTCTTCGAGGACGAGCTCTCCGGCGCCGAGGAGGCGGCCTGGCGGGAGTGCTTCCGCAGGGTGCCCGAACGCCTGTCGGCGCGGGACCGGCGGGAGTGGCTCGACGGCATGGAAGGTCTGGCCCTCAGCTCCGACGCCTACTTCCCCTTCCGGGACAACATCGACCGCGCCAGCCGCTCCGGCGTCGATCACGTGGTCCAGCCCGGCGGCTCCGTGAAGGACGCCGAGGTCATCGCCGCCGCCGACGGCTACGGCATGACCATGGTGTTCTCGGGCGTCCGCCTGTTCCACCACTGAAGGAGGGAAGCATGAGCGTGACCCCCGCCGAGCGGCGCCAATTCCAGGAGGAGGGATGGGTGATGAAGCCCGGCATCCTCGACGACGGCGGCGTGGAGCCCATCCGGCGCGGCCTCCACGCCGCCGTCGACCGCGAGGCCGAGCGCGCCCGGCAGGAGGGCCTCGTGGACGAGACCTTTCCCGCCGCTCCCTTCGACCGGCGCCTCGCCCTGCTGGCGGAGCGCTATCCCGACCAGGTCCCGCGGATCATGGCGCCCGTCAACAGCGGGCGCTTCGCGGGCCCGGAGCTGTTCCACACCCTCACCCATCCCAGGCTGCTCGACGTCGTCCAGGGCTTCGTGGGCGAGCGGATCATCGGCTCCTCCGTCTACCGCGTGCGTCCCAAGCTCCCCCGCTGGGAGCGGGGCGAGGTCCCCTGGCACCAGGACTCCGGCTACTTCCTGCCCCACTGCGACGACCTGCTGGTCCTCACCTGCTGGATCCCGCTGATCGACGTCTCCGTGGACAACGGCTGCCTGTGGGTCGTGCCCCGCAGCCACCGCAACGGGGTGTACCGGCACTACACGGGGGGGCACGGCGGCTATCTCGAGATCCCCGGAACGGTGCCAGGCGCCGAGCCCATCCCCGTGGAGATGAAGCGCGGCGATGTCCTCTTCCTCACCAACCTCACCGCCCACGCTTCCTTCGAGAACCACAGCGACCAAGTGCGCTGGAGCCTCGACCTGCGCTACCAGAGCGCCGAGGCGCCGAACAACGTGGGGGAGGACCCCGCCGCCTGCACGCCGGAGAGGGACCCCGTGACCATGGCCTGCTATCCGCCCGAGGCCGACTTCGTCATCCGCGACCCGGAGGCGCCGGAGCGCGAGTGCCGCACGGCCGAGGAGTTCTGCGCCCTCCGCGAGCGGTTCTACGAGAACCGCGCCTACATGCCCGGCCGAGGATGGACGCCCCTGGCGTCGCGGGGAACGGCCGGAGACTGACCGCCGTGACCCGGCCGCCCCTGCGCCTCGGGTTTCTGGCCTCCGGCGGCGGCACCAACCTGCAGTCCCTTCTCGACGCCTGCCGCGACGGGCGGCTTCACGCCGAGCCCCGCGTCGTCATCGGCAACAACTCCGGCTCCGGGGCCTTGGCGCGGGCGCGGGACCAGGGGCTCCCCGTCCGCCACCTGAGCGGCCGCACCCACCCGGACCCGGCCGCCCTCGACGCGGGGATCCGCGAGGCCCTGCTCGAGGAGGGGGCCGAGGTGATCTGTCTGGCCGGCTACATGAAGCGGGTGGGGCCGCGGACCCTGACCGCCTTCGACGGCCGCATCCTCAACATCCACCCGGGCCTGCTGCCGCGCCACGGCGGCCGGGGGTTCTACGGCCTGCGCGTGCACGAGGCGGTCCTGGCCGCCGGCGAGCGGGTCAGCGGCGCCACCGTGCACGTGGTGGACGAGATCTACGACCACGGGCCGGTCCTGGCGCAGGAGGAGGTGCCGGTAGAGCCCGGCGACACACCCGAGACCCTGGCCGCCCGTGTGCTGGAGGCGGAGCACCGCCTCTACCCGGAGACCCTGCAGAGGATCGCCTCGGGGCAGATCGACCTCGACCGCTACGCCGCCTGAGGGGTCTTCAGTCCCAGGGATCGAGGCCGAGGAGCCTGCGGCCCAGTGCCGTGAGCCGGGCCGGCTCCTGGAGCCGGTGCTCCCGGTCGCGCGGGTCCCCCGGCCATCCCGGCGTCGGGCGGCGCTCCCGCCAGGCCTGGATCCGGGGCCGCGCCCCCTCGGCGTCGCCGGCCGGCGACATGGTGATGTACTGGGCCAGGCGCGGCCGGTCCGAGCGGTTGTGGCCGTTGCCGTGGGCCAGCAGCCGGTGCCAGATCAGCAGGTCCCCCGCCTGGCCCGGGATGGCCTTCACCGTCAGGCCCCCCAGGTCCGGACGCGAGGGGTTGCGGTCCTCCGGCTGCGTCTTCACCCACTCCTCGAACATGCGGTGGAAGCCGGGCACGCACTGGAAGCCGCCCTGGTCCTCGGCCGTGTCGGTCAGGTAGAGAACCCCCTGCACCCCGAAGGCGATGGGCCGCTTCGAGGTGTCCAGGTCCCAGTGGATCATCCCCTTGTTGTTCCAGCCCGGTCTGTCCTCCCGCGCCGGCGGCTTCATGTTGGCCCGGTCGAGGGAGACCCACAGCTTCTCGTCGCCCCAGATCTCGGCGAAGGCCTGGTGCACCCTCGGATGCTGCCGGTTGTCCCAGATCGCCTGGTGCTGGTAGATCTCCACCATGCCGCCGCCCGAGATCGGCGAGCACCGGTCCTCGCGGGTGTACGGATCGTGGCGGTACCAGTCCTCGGGGTCGTCGCGGTCGATCTCGAGGAACTCCCAAATGGCGTCCACGAGGCGGTCGAGGTTCTCCCGGGGGACGGCGTTGGGCACGACGACGTAGCCGGTTTGCTCCCAGAAGCGACGATCCTGTTCCGACAAGATTCGCTGCATCTCATTCTCCGGTCTTGATCTTTTGTTATTTTTCAAGTTCCTCCGGCGGTGAATTTTCAGAAGCGGAGTTGATCATCAGCCTTGTCCTATCCGGCCGGAGGGATCTTGGTCTCTGTCCACCTCCCTGAGCCGCCGTGTGTTCTCAGAGTCATTGACTCTTCCGTCTTCTTCATCTCCACTACCATCTCGCTCATCAAATTCACGAATTCATCCTGTCTGTTCGGAACGCGCTTTCCCAGATCTCGAAGAAACTCCTCGCCGTTGAACCTGTAGGCTGTGCAAGCAGAAAGGCACACTAGAACGAGGTGGTTTTCGTTCATCCCATAAGCAATGACATTGCACCATGCCTCCAAGTCTCCCGGGCAAGCAAGCGCCGCAATCAGGAACGACATGGCCGCCTCTTGCTGTCTGCCGCTCTGCTGGAATGAAGCGCCAAGGTTGAACCATGCGAGGCCATCCAAGGCATCTGTCTTCAGAGCCGCTCTGCAAGACTCCACGATCTCTGAGGCCTGAAGTCCATTTGGAAACTCCTCAGGGTACCTCGCTCGCCCCCGGCGTTGAGAGTCGATACCGACCTCCTGACGAATCCAGGTGAGTGCCATCCTTTTCAGTTCCCACTCAAAGTCATCAGTATCTATCGGTGCCTCGAGGAGTTGCGCAAACTCCTCCTCAGCCCTCTTGTACTCTCCCGAGAACATCAAAGCGTCGGCGTGCAGCAGCTTCGTGAGCCTGTGCTCTTCTAGTGTAAGGGCTCGGGAGTACGCAGTGACAGCAGCCCGATATCTCTGACCCAGGAAGAGAATACCTCCCACCTCTCGCCAGTAGTAGGTAGTGTACCCCAAATCCTGGACAGGTGGCTAAGCGAGACTTTGCGTCCACCGACCCACTGTCCGGAGGGGCTTGGATGACGAGGAAACGCAAGACGCATTCGGCGCAGTTCAAGGCCAAGGTGGCCTTGGAGGCTCTGCGCGAACGGCAGACAGTCAACGAGCTGGCCCACAAGTTCTCCGTCCACCCCAGCCAGATCCACGGCTGGAAGAAGCAGTTGCTGGAGCGGCTGCCCGAGGTCTTCCGGGGCCCCGGGACCCGCCGGGCCGACGACGAGGCCGCCTTGGTGCCCGAGCTCTACCAGCAGATCGGGCGGCTGCAGATGGAACTGGAGTGGCTTCAAAAAAAACACGAGGCTCTCGGTGGCTGAGCGCCGCGCCCTCATCGAGCCGCACCCCGGCCCGCTGAGCGTGCATCGGCAGTGCCAACTGCTCGGGCTGGCCCGCTCCAGTTTCTACTACCGCCCGGAGGCGCCGGATCGGCTCACCCTCGACCTGATGAACGCCATCGACCGGATCTACACCGAGCACCCGGTCTACGGCGTGCGCCGGATCTGCGCGGCCCTGAGGCGGGACGGCTACCCGGTCAATCCCAAGCGCGTGCACCGCCTGATGAAGGCCCTGGGCCTGCAGGCGATCTATCCCCGGCCGCGACCGACTACCCCCAACCCTCAGCACCGGGTCTATCCGTATCTGCTGCGAGGGGTGACCGTGAACCGGCCGGACCAGGTGTGGTGCAGCGACATCACCTATCTGCCGATGCCCTCCGGCTTCGTCTACCTGGTGGCGGTCATGGACTGGTTCAGCCGCTACGTGCTGGCCTGGCGGGTCTCCAACACCCTCGACGCGGCCTTCTGCCTGGAGGCCCTGGAGGAAGCCCTGAGCCAGGGGCGGCCGGAGATCTTCAACACCGACCAGGGGGCCCAGTTCACCAGCACCGCCTTCACCGGGCGGGTCGAGGCGGCCGGGGCCCGGGTGAGCATGGACGGCCGCGGCCGGGTGCTGGACAACATCTTCATCGAGCGGCTGTGGCGCTCCCTGAAGTACGAGGACATCTACCTGAAGGCCTACGACAGCGTCCCCGAGTTGATCGAGGGCGTGGCGGCCTACTTCCGCTTCTACAACCTCGAGCGGCCGCACCAGGCCTTCGACTACGAGACCCCCAGCGATGTCTACCACCGGGCGGCCTGAGCGCGGGGGCTCCTCACGGCCTCGGTGGCCCGGCCTGGGTGCAAGTCCGGGAGGCGGGGCTTCGGTCCCAGCGCCGGGGCGCAGTACGGCTCCATTACATCTCGAGACTCTCGCTTGTACAAGCCCAATTCCTGTCCAGTTGACGGGGTACACTTCCGTATTCACGCTTTTCGTATTCTGGATCGAGTTGCGCTGCCCTACGATAGGCCCTCAGGGCCTCCCTGAATCGACTCATACTTCGAAGCAAGTTCCCACGGTTGTACTCCAGGGCTGCGGCCCCTGACTTGTCTCCCTTCGATTCTGCCTTTTCAGAGCACTCTCCGAGCACCCTTACACCGAGGTCTTGCACTACAGCAGGCATCTGGGAGCGACGTGCCAGGAGAGGCAACAGAAAAACCTGCGCCGAACCGGTGGATCTGTCATCCTCGAACAGGAGAGCCGCTACCTCCAATGCCGCGTGCATCTGATTTGCGTTTGCGAGACACTGCGCAGCCATCACTGCTACCTCGGGCTGAGTAGTGAGCCGAGACTGTAGAAGGAAGGGACCCATGATCTGCGCGGCCTCTACTGCGTGGCCCGTCTGGTTGATTGCCAGAGCGATGGACACAATGATGTCATGGTGAGTCGTTGGACCAAGTTCTGCATCAGGCTGCGGCTTAGAGTGCAGGCTGAACCCGTGAGATCCGGCCACTATCACTTCAATCAGTTCAGCTGACAGGTGAATTCGATGCGGTGAGGTGGAGTCGCCATCAAAGTTGATGATATGCCTCAGATCATGGCAGGACTCCTTAAGCCTCAGCTTGACCTCGAATGGAGGGGACCCATGGAAGTCGCCATCACACTCAAGGGAAAATGGGTGTAGCCTCGGTTTTACGCAGCCGTCTTGTCGGTCTGTTGTGTAGTCTGATGGAGGTACCAGTTCCAGAAGGCCTCCCATCGTTGGGATTGCACGTGGACTCGTAGATTGAGGATCTGCTGGCCTCCTTGGCGGGTCCAGCGCATGCCGCTGCGTTTGAGTCGATGGCCGACCAGGGTCTTGGCGGCGGCCTCCACGGGACCACTGGAGAGGATCAACCCCGAAGCGCGATAGCGCGCGTAGTCCATCTTGTCCCGGTTGTTCCGGAAGTAGCCCAGCTCGGTGGTCACCTGACGATGGCGTTGGGAGCCGGGACGAAGGTTGCGGCGGTGGTAGGCCAGGGAGCGGATCAGGCCCTGAACGGCCGGGCTCATGACGCAGTTTGTGCCGCCAGGATCGGTACCAGCGAGCCGCTTTCGACGACCGCTTGCCGAAGAGGGGCTCGGCGGCCTTTGACAGGTGGTGGGCCGCGTGATAGAAGTCGAGAATCCGGGTGAAGCCGTCGAACACCGGCTGCCGATCCACGCTGCGCCAGATCTGGCGCTGGCCGTCGGCCAACACCACCCGGTGGTCATACTCCCCCCGCTGCAGGGCCCGGGCCGTCTCCTCCACCAAGCCGTGGACCAGGGTCTTCATCTTGGGCTCCGGCATGCGCGCGGCGTAGCGCACATCGACCATCCCTACCCCGGCCTCCTTCCAGGCGGTGGGCGCGCGGTCGGGGTCGGGATCCGTCGGTCGTTCGGCGGGCCGTCCGCGTTTCGGCGCCGGCTCCCGCAGCGGCACGGTGACGCCGTCCCAACTGACCACCAGGGTGTCGCCCTCGGTCTTTAGGGGCGCCGCCTCCTGCAAGGCCAGCTCGAGTTGCTCGGCGTGGTCCTCGGCGTACTGACCGACGGTGGTCAACAGATGCTGAATGGCGGTGCGCGACGGGGACGCCGGCAACAGCTCGGCCAAGCTGGCCTCGACTTCGGCCGGGACCAGGCGGGCGCCCAGAAAGGCCGTGAAACGCTCCAGCGCCGGCACCATGAATCGGTGGACCATGCCGCAGCGCTCATCCAAGGGCACCCGGCTGGGGCCGCCCCGATCGGGCTGATACAGCCGACGCGGCACCTGGACCTTGCCCCACAGGGTCATCCATTCCTTGTGGACCACTTGCTTGAACCGGTAGACCCGACCGTGGTGGATCACGGTGTCGTCGGCGATCTCGCACGCCTGCGCCAGCCGTTGGAAACCGATTCGACCGAGGTCGTCCAAAGCATCTCGCAACTCGCTCACCCTCTCGCGAAAGTCCTCCGGGCCGGCCTCCGGGGATTGCAGGCGATGCTCCCACTGGAGGACATTTTCCTCGAACTTTGTCAGGCGAGCGTGAAAATCCTTCGTATCTTCCATCAGGGACCCCTTTCCGGGTTTGGGCGTAAGTCCTTACACCCAAAGATACATTCGTGCCCGGACTTGGGGTCCCCCTTTTATCGACAATCTGCGTAAAGTGAAGGCTACACCCGGGAAAATGAGATCGGACCCGGTATCCTTGGTGATCGAATGTCCCGAAAAGCTCTGACATCGCGTTCCATAGACGTCGGTGTCGCCTCATCCGGGCAAGTCCCATTTTCAGTTGAAACGTAGCCCAGGCTCGAGTGGATGAGTCAGCCCGTCATCGCGAGCTGTTTGAGGCCGAGTTCGGCTTGGAGCGCTTGTCGGAGCATCGGCAGGTGGTGGTAACCGTTGATCCGGCGCAGGCGAGGTTCGATGTCGAGCAACGCCGTGGCGACCCAGCGGTGACGCTGCGACGAGTTCGTCCAGCGCCGCACGTTGTGCGTCAACTGCTCCAGGAGACTGGAACCTATCTCAAAATTGAAATTGCTTAAGTAAAATCAGGATGGAGGCAAGTTGGACGAAGCCAAGAAAATTCTCCGGATACAATTCCCAGCGAGTGATCACTCGACGCTGCCATTGAAGCCAAGCGAAGAATCTCTCCACCATCCAACGCCGCACATAGCGACGCAATCGGCGTCCGTCCTGAGTCTTTTTCTTGGTTCGGTTCTGGCGATGGGGAGCGATCATCTCGACCCCTTCTTTCTTCAGCTCCTCATCTAACGGGTCGCTGTCGTAGGCTTTGTCTCCAATCAAGTTCTTGGGTTTGTCTTCGATCAGGTAGAAGTCAAACGTCAACTGAACCAGCGTCACTTCATGATGGTTCGCTGCATGCGTGCTCACCGACAAGGGAAGCCCATGGCGGTCCACGATCCCCATGACTCGTACGCCCTTGCCTCGCTTGGTGTGGCCGATATCGGCACCTCCACCCTTGGCCGCCGAGAACATGCCATCAATGAAAGCTTCCGATTCGTCCAAGTCCCCTTGCTCGTGAAGAGTCTGGGCCAGGTCCACGAGAACTTCGCGTAACACCCCTTGACGACACCAATTTTGAAAACGGCGATGCACGGTTTTGTAGTTCGGATAGCACTGCGGCAACATATGCCATTGAGCCCCGGTATTGAGAATCCAAAGCACAGCTTCAAGAACGTCACGGGTGGCAATCGGTTTACGACCCGGATGGCTCCCGGGGCGATGCTCCTCAGGAAAGTGATGACGGATCCGTTCCCATTGCTGGTCGGTCAGAGTAACCATACAGTAATGGTACATCATCAGCAATCAGAACTCAAGGTTATGTGTAGTGATTTTGAGATAGGTTCTGTTGACGTTCTCGATACAGTTGGTGGTACGGAAGGAGGCCTTCAGCATCGGCATCAGGCCCAGGCGGTGGAGCGTGAGGGTTTCTTGCTGGCCTTCCTCCAAGCTGCGCAGGGCCGACTGGTTCATCAACTGCAACCCCGGTTTCAGCGCCTCCAGGGCGGCTTGGGCCTCCTCGTACGTCGAGTGCCCATACGCCGCTTCCAGCTTTCGACGAACGCCGCCCTGCTCGCTCTTGGGCAGGTACGAGACCACGTTCTGGCGCTTGTGATACTGGCATCGCTGCACGCAGGCATGGCCCTGGAGCACCGACCGCACTGCCTTGTACAGGCCCTTGCCTCCATCGATCACCACGAGCAGCCCGGCCTCGTATTGCAGGCCCCGCTCGACCAGCTCCGCCAGGAAGCGACGACAGACGCGCTCGTTCTCGGTCGCCGCCTGCACGAAACCCAGAGGGATCTTGTGTCCTTCCACAGTGACGCCCAGGGCGATGAGGATTTCCTCGTCGGCAAAGCTCTTGCCGTCCAGAAACAGCGCCACCAGGTCGTAGCCTTCCAGGGATCGCTGCTGGAATTCGGCCAGCTTGCGCGCCGTGCCTTTCACATACCGGCGAGAGACCGAGGAACGGGACAGACCGAAGGCTTGCGGGACGGTCTCGGCGCAGGCCTCGTAGTTGCGCGTGGCCAGGCCCTTCAGCACCCGCAACAACAGCCCCTGATCCATCTGCCTCGGCGTCTGCAGGGCCTGGTAGGCCTCCAGCGGGACCTCGGTGCCGCGGACCACATCGCGCACGCGCGGCACCTCGACCGGCAGTTTCTGATCGCCCAGGTACACCGACCCGGCCTGCGCCCCCCAGCGGCGCAACGGCTGATCCGGCCCCTTGCGCTGATACCGAGGTCCGGCCAGGGCCTCCACGCCCCGTCGCAGCTCCTCCCCAACCGCCTGCAGCCCCAGGGGGATCAGCAGCTGGATGATCTCGATGCGAGTCTCCAGATCGTCCATCGACGCGGTGGCTTGGCGGTTCACGGGGCCGATGGTCACGGTCCGTTTGACGCCCCTTTTCCGTGCTTGTAGCTTGCTCATGGCAGGCTCCTTGGGTTACCGAATACGAGGCTTCTTGGCGATTTCTCGTATCAAACGTAACGATGGGAGCCTGTGTTATTTCAACTAAGATCGGGACAATGCCCCTCATTCCCAGAGGTCTTCTTCGCGAAAGTGCAGAGATGCGCCGGACCTCCCCCTCTTCTCATAGTACGGGTCCCACGAGTGGAACCACCGAGCGTACAGTTTTTCGGTAAGCGCGTGGAATCGGACAAGTAGTACGGGCTGCCCAAGAGACTCATAGTACCTCAGCTTCGCGAGGGGAAGCCACAGCTTGAGTGCCTTGCCAAGATCTGGCTCGTCCGTTGCCTTCAACTGGACAAGAAATTTCTCGCCAGTTGCGAGACCTTTCTCATCGAAGATCTCGACCTCAGCGTCGATCCCATAGTCCTCCGTTAGATCCCGGTAAGCCCATCTAGATGGAACGGCAGCTCGAATGGCTGCGCGAGACTCTGCTTCTAGCTGATGCTGACGAGGGCGCTTTGGCATCAGACTCCGTTACACTGCCTCCGCAGGTCGCTGTCGCTCAGAACAGGCACGGAAACATCCTCCCGAAAAGGTGCTCAACAAACCCGCAGCCCCGGCGCATCCCCCTTGGCGCGCCCGATGCTGGCCAGCGTCGACGTGAGGGTCATGACGCCGCTGACGCCCTTCATGGGATTCTCGCGGCGGATGGAGATCTCCACGCCGCCGCCCCGGGCCTCCACCTCGATGATGGAGACATCGAGGGCGGGATCGGCGATCAGCACCGAGCGCGTGCGGTCGAAGCCGATGCCGGCCAGGGCCAGGGCGGCGTGGGAGTTCACGTTGCGGGGGTAGAGGGGGCAGATCTCCCGGGCGGTGCCGTCGAAGAGAATGGTCTCGCCGGTGATCGCGGTCGGGTCGATGCCGGGGGCGTCGGAGAAGTCGAGGCTGCGCACCGGCTTCTTCATGACCATGCCCACCTCCTCCCAGGTCTCGCGGCCCTCCTCGATGGCGTCGAGGCCGACCACGGCGCCGTGGGGGACGAAGAGGCGGGTGCCCGCCGCGTGCGCCGTCTCGAGGAGGCCGGTCTCCAGCTCGGCGTCGGCGAAGGCGGCCAGAGAGAGGGGCATGTAGTCGGTGGTCTCGAGGAAGGCCCGCCCGTGGTCGCGGGTGATGTCGGGGTGGGCGACCTCGACGACGAGGTCGGCGCCACGTCCGGCGAAGGCGCCCAAGTCCTCGAGGATGTGCTCGGCCGGCAGTCCGGCGACCCGGCCGGGGCTGCGGTTGTGGACGAAGGCGATGTCGAGGCCCAGCTCCGGGCGCGTGGTGATCTGCTCGTACACGTAGGCGCCGATGTAGCCGAAGCCGATGAGGCCGATGCGGGGGCGGTCGCTCACGGGGGATCTCCTTTGCGAAGGCGGTGCTGCAGGGGGTCGCCGAGGCGCCCGGCCAGCGCCTCGGGGGACAGGCGGGTGGTCCGGGCGACCCAGTCGACCTCGTCGGAGAGGGGGGAGTCGAAGATGCCGGGGTCGTCGGCGCCGATGACGAGGTCCACGCCGGAGTCGAGGAAGCGGTGCACGGGGTGCAGCTCCGGGCGGGGGATGCTGCCGAGGCGCAGGTTGGAGCTGGGGCAGGACTCGACGACCACGTCCAGGCGGGTCAGCTCGCCGAGGACGAACTCCTGGCGCCGGCGCACCTGCTCGAGGCGGTGGTCGTCGTAGGGCCGCCGGCGGAGGGCCGAGGGGTCGCGCCCGCGCAGGCTCTCGCGCTCCGCCTCCAGGGCCGCCGGAGCCACCTCCACGCCGGCGTCCTCCAGGCCCCGGCGGTGGCGCAGGTCGTAGGCGATCTGGTCGAGCCGCTCGGCCACCGACTCCCGCAGGTGGGAGCCGCCCCGCCGCTGCATGGAGGCCTCCGGGTCCAGGCCCAGGGCGATGCAGTGGCCCAGGCGCTGCGACCCGAGCTCGGCGGCCTCGTGACACCAGCGCACGGCGCTCTCCAGGGACTTGTCGAAGTAGATCTCGCCCACGTGGTAGAGGACCTCGAGAGCGTCCTGCGGCTCGGCGTCGTTGTCGGCCCGGAGTCGCCGGAAGAGGCCGCGCACGCCCTTGGGGGGGAAGCCCTCTTCCACGTGGCAGAAGTCGACGCCGGCCACGACCTCGGCCAGTTCCGGCTGGTCGGCCAGGAGCCGCCGCAGCAGACCGTACGCCGGCAGCGGCGAGGAGCGCGGCAGGGAGGGCACATACCGCGGCTCGAAGCCGCCGCCGCGCATCTGGCGCGTGACCTCGGCGTTGGTCCGGTGGAACTCGACGAAGCCCGGCAGGTCGCCCGTGCGGCCGAAGTGGGCCCGCATCTCCACGTAGCGCACGCCGCGGCCCCGGTGGTGGTCCAGGGCGCGGCGCATGACCTCCCGGCCGCCGCAGGGAACATTCCTCATGTAGTGGCGGCCGATGCAGATCAGCAGGTTGAACTTGGCGCTGAACCGGGCGAAGTCGGGCCCGTCCTCCTCGGTGAAGACGAAGTGCCGGCGCAGCTCCTCCACGGCGGCGGTGTCACCACCGGCGGCGCGGCGGAACATGGCCTCAGGGTCGGGGCGCCGGCCGTAGGCGGCCTCGAAAGCCTCCACGTAGGAGCTCCAGTCGATGAGGCCGGCGCGGCCTCCGACCATCTCGATCAGGTCCTCCACCGAGAGGCAGCCGCCGGCGTGGACGTGCAGCTCGCAGCGCTTCAGAGGGGCCAGGGGGTCGGCCATGGGCGGGAAGATAGGCCGCCGCCGGAACCGGGTCAGGCTGGAGCCGCGGCGCCGCGGGGGATACCTTCAGGCTCCATGGAATACCGCCGCATGGGCCGCGCCGGCCTCAAGGTCTCCGAGATCTGCCTGGGCACCATGACCTTCGGCCACGGCGCCGACGAGGAGGAGTCGCGCCGCATCGTGGACCTGGCCGTCGACCGGGGCGTGAACTTCTTCGACACGGCCAACACCTACGCCGGCAGCCTCTCGGAGGAGTACCTCGGCCGCGCCCTGGAGGGACGGCGCCGCGACCACGTGATCGCCACCAAGTTCTTCAACCCCATGGGACCCGGCCCCAACGACTCGGGCATGTCCCGGGTGCACGTCATGAACGCCGTGGAGGACAGCCTCCGGCGGCTGCGCACCGACTACGTCGACCTCTGTTACATCCACCACGTGGACGTGCAGACGCCGATGGAGGAGATGCTGCGGGCCCTGGACGACCTCGTCCGCCAGGGCAAGGTGCGCTACCCCGCGTGCAGCAACTACCCGGCCTGGCGGCTCATGGAGTGTCTGTGGATCAGCGACCACAACGGCTGGTCCCGCTTCGAGTGCTACCAGCCCCAGTACAGTTTGGTGGTCCGCGACATCGAGCAGGAGCTGATCCCCCTGTGCCTGCACAAGGGGCTCGGCGTCGTCGTGTGGTCGCCCCTGGGGGGTGGCTTCCTCACCGGCAAGTACCGCCCCGGGGAGCGGGTTGCCTCCGGTACGCGATCGGAGGAGGACTGGGCCTACCCGGCCAGCTACTTCGCCGCCAGCGCCGACCGCACGCTGGAGACGCTGCTGGCCGTGGCCGCGGAGCTGGAGCGCACGCCGGCGCAGGTGGCCGTGCGCTGGGTGCTGGAGCAGCCCGCGATCACCTCGGCGATCTGCGGCGCCCGCAGCGCCGCGCAGCTGGGTGACACCCTGGTCGCTGGCGGATGGCGCCTGCCGGAGGAGTCCAGGGCCCGGCTGGAAGAGGTGTCGAGGCTGCCGCACCGCTACCCGGAGGCGATGCAGTCGGGGATGCGCGAGCGCCGCGACCAGGCCGTGCGCATGCCGGGGTGAGGCTCAGGAGCCGGGCGCTCCGAGCAGGAGCACGACCCCCGAGCCGTTGTCGTCGGCGACCGCCGCTGGTCAGGCGGATTCCCGGACGACTCGGCAGATGCGGGCCGTGCCGTCCTCGCAATACCACAGGTCGCCGTCGACGATGGTCATGCCGTGGCTCAGGGGCGCGTCGGCGGGCAGCACGAGGATCTCCACGCATTCCCCGGTGACGGTGTCGTAGCGGTAGACGCAGTTCAGCGTCGTGTCGTTGCACCAAACCGTGCGCCGGGAGGGATCGGCCCAGGCCAGCCCGTGGGGCCGGTTGCCGAATACCAGGGGGAACCAGGAACAGCCGGCGATCATGGGCCGGCCGTCGGCGTCGGGCTGCAGGTCGAGGCGGAAGATGGCCCGGGCCGGGGGCGAGGCCGCCCACAGGTGGCTGCCGTCCCACTCGAGGCCGTGGAAGCCGGTGTGCTGGCCGGCGACCGGCTCCTTGGAGAAGCCGACGATGCCGGTGCCCACGCCGCGGTGGTCGACGGAGTAGACCTGGCCTCCGGCCTCGATCACGGTGAGGTCCGGGGCGTGGGTGCCCGACAGGATGGTGACGAGCTCACCCTGCCAGGGCATGACGGTGACGCCGCTGGGGCCGGTGGAGCCGGCGGCGAACTCGCTCTGCCGGCGTTGGCCGCGCGGATCCTCCACCATGATCAGGGCGCCGTCGCGCTGGTCGGCCGCCAGGAGCCGGTCGGTGGCCTCGTCGTACTGCAGGCCGTTGGGCTTGGCCGCGTCCTTCTCGAGGGTGAAGAGCACCTCCACCGAGGCCCGCCGCACCGGCACATAGGAAGGGGCCGCCATCAGTGGATCTCCACGCCGCCCTGCGCCGCGATGCGATGCGTGTTGGCCGCGGCGAGGGGGTACTTCTCTTCCGGCAGATGCTCCAGGAGCATGTAGCCCTCGGGGCGGATCTCCTGCCAGCGCTGCAGCAGGTATCCCAGGTCGAGGTCGCCCTCGCCCGGGACCTCCTCGTCCACGTGGCTGACGAAGCCGCCGCGCACGGCCGCGTCCTTGAGGTGGCCGCAGCCGGCGATGGGCCCCATGTGCGCGAAGATGCGGTCGATCCGGGGACGCGAGTCGTAGACCTGGTGCACGGCCTGGAAGTGGTTGGCGCAGTCCATGACCACGCGCAGGTGGTCGGACCCCACCTCGGCGAGGAGGGAGGCGTTGGTCTCGGGTGAGTCCATGATCGTCAGCAGGTGGGTCTCGACGACCATGGTGACCCCCTCGGCCTCGGCCTTGGCGGCGATGCGGCGCAGCGAGTCCAGGAGGCGGTCCCGGCACTCGGGTTGGTGGTTCGCCGGGCTGGGGGCGTAGGACCCGGCCGGGTTGAGACTGCCCGTGCGGATGAGGCAGAAGTGGGCGCCGAGGGCCGCCGAGATCTCGATGCCGCGGCCGATCGTGCCGAGCTGACCCGTGCGCACGGCCTGGTCGGGATCGAAGAGGCATTGGGAGTAGCCGATGCCGAATTGCACGAGGTCCATGCCGGCATCCTTGAAGAGGGCGCGCACGCGGGCGCACTGGTCCGGTGTGACATCGGCGAGGATCTCCCCCGAGGCGTGGCTGCCGGCCCCGGTCAGTCCCAGCCCGGCGATGGCCGAGAGGTGTCCGGGGGTGATGTCGCGGAAATCGGCGGGCAGCAGGCCCACCACTCCGAGGCGCATGACGGGGCTCCAGGATCAGGGGAATCAGAAGGCGGAAAGGCCGACGAATAGTAAGCCGGCCCCGTAAGGCGGCCAAAGGCCGCGGCCCATCTTGGCACCTCGGGGGGAGGCCGGGTATCTTTGCCGCCCCATGCCGGTGGCCCTCCAGCTTCTCGTGACCGTCGTCTCCGGACTCTACACCAGTCTGTGGGGCGCCTTCAAGGACTCTCCCTACGAGGGCTGGAAGCCGCGGATCTTCCCGCGCAGCATCTGGTTCCACCTCGCCCTCTTCGCCGTGCTCTGGCTGGTGCCGCCCTGGCGGGAGCGCCTCGCAGAGCTGAGCCTGTTCCAGTTGTTCTTCCTGATCATGGGGCTGGAGCGGTTCCTGGCCGAGATCTACAAGGGCTTCTTCCGCACCGAGGACCAGGAGAAGTACTTCGTCCCCTCGCGCATCACCTTCTTCGGCCGCCACGTGGACAGCGACCTGGCGCGCTATGCCGCGGGCGCGGCCATCGTCGCCGCCGTCTTCGCCGTCCTCTGGATCGACGCGCCGGTGGAGCGGTTCTGGATGTTCCTGGTCACCGCCTACGGCACGGGCCTCCTCGTCTCCCTCGGCGGCGCCTACAAGGACGCCCCCTTCGAGGGCTTCCGGCCGTTGAAGTTCCAGCGCTCGGGGCTCGTGCTGGCCCTGCTCAGCCCCCTGTTCTGGTTCGCCAACCCTGCGGCGCCGGTGAGCCTCGGGTTCCTGATCTACATGAACGGCGGCCTCGAGCGCTTCGTCGTGGAGTACTACAAGACCTACGTGCAGCGCAGCATGTCCGGGAAGTTCCGCCCCGACCTGGAGCGCCGCGAGCCCGAGCTGCAAAGGCGGGAGCGCTTCCACTACGCGGCGCTGGTCATCGTCGCCGCCCTGGCGGCCCTCTACATCGTGGAGGCGGTGCTCCCCGGCGCGGGGGGGTGATGGCCTACGACGCCGTCGTCATCGGCTCCGGTTTCGGCGGCGCCTTCAGCGCCCTGGCCCTGACCGAGGCGGGGTTGCGGGTGCTGCTGCTGGAGCGCGGCCGGCCGGTGCGCCGCGACGCCGGCGACTGGGACCCGCGCCAGGTGCTCATCGGCGACCGCTACCGCAGCACGTCGCCCGTGCAGGTGCGCCAGTACGGGGCGAGGCACCATTCGCCCCTGCGCCCCATGGAGATGCTGGGCGGCCACTCCGTGGTCTACGGGGGCGCCTCCCTGCGCCTGCGCGAGACCGACCTGGACCGTTGGCCCTTCGCTTACGAGGAGCTGGAGTCCCACTACACGCGGGCCGAGGCCCTCCTCGACGTGCACGGCCAGGCCGGCGCCGATCCCTGCGAGCCCCCGAGGTCGGCGGCCTATCCGCGGGCGCCCGTCCCCTGCACGGAGCCGGCCCTGCGGCTGCGCGCCGCCGCCGAGCGCCTCGGCTGGAGTCCCTTCCCCATCCCCCTGGCCCTCAACTTCTCCGACGAGACCCGCCCCTTGTGCATCCTGTGCAACACCTGCGACGGCTTCCCCTGCAAGATCGAGGCGAAGAACGACCTGGCGGTGACGGTGCTGCGCCGGGCGGGGGATCTGGGACTCGAGATCCTCGCCGGCGCGGCGGCCCTTCGCCTGCGCTTCGAGGGGGGCCGAGCCGCCGCCGTCGAGTTCGTCGACGTGGAGACCGGGACCGTCCGCGAGATCGAGGCGGACCGCTTCGTCGTCGCCGCCGGCGCCCTGCACTCGCCGGCGCTGCTGCTGCGCTCCGGTCTCGGCGGCGACGGTACCCCCGGGGGCCGTTGGATCGGCCGGCGGCTGATGCGGCACTGCAACGCCGTCGTGGCCGGCCTCTTCCGCGCGCCCACGAACCCGGGCCAGGTCTTCCACAAGCAGCTCTGCTTCACCGAGTTCTACGAGGACCTGCGCGCCGAGCTGGGCACGGCCACGGGCACCGTGCAGGACATCTACACGCCCGCGGCGGAGGTCATCCGCCACCACGCGCCCCCGGGCCTGAAGAGGATCGCGGGCTGGATGTCGGCCTTCATGCAGAACCTGCTGTGCGTCGCCGAGGACGACCCCCGCCCGGGGAACCGGGTGACCCTGTCCGATGAGACGGACCGCTTCGGCGCCAGGGTGCCGCGCGTCGATCACGAGTACACGGCCGCCGACCGCCGCCGGCGCGATCACCTCGTCGCCAGGGCCCGCCGGCTGCTCCGGGCGGCCGGAGCCTGGACCACGCGGGTCTACGAGATCGACACCTTCTCCCACGGCGTCGGCTCCGTGGGCATGGCCGCCGATCCCGACCGGGGGGCTCTGGATCCTCAGTGCCGGGTGTGGGGGACGGACAACCTGTGGGTCGTGGACGGCTCCTGCTTCCCCGCCAGTGGCGGCGTGAACCCCAGCCTGACCATCGCCGCCAACGCCCTGCGGGTGGCGCCGGCCATCGCCGGGCGGGAGCGGGGGTGAAGCGGGTCGGGCTCTCCGGGTGCGGCCGCATCGGCCGCCTGCACGCCCGCAACCTGGCGCAGCGGGGGGTGGAGCTGCGCTTCCACAACCGCACGCGGGAGAAGGCGGAGGCCTTCGCCGGCGAGTTCGGAGGCCGCGTCTGCACCAGCTTCGCCGAACTGGTGGAGGAGAGCGACGGCGTGGTCGTCGCCACACCGCCGGAGATGCACGCCGAGCAGACCCTGCAAGCCCTGGCCGCCGGCACCCCGGTCCTCGTGGAGAAGCCCCTCTGCACCGCCGCCGAGGACCTCCTGCGCATCGAGGAAGCGGCCGCCGGGGCGCCCGGCGGAGCCTTCGTCATGGTCGCCGAGAACTACTACTACAAGCCCTCCCAGATCCTGATGCGGGAGATCGTCGCCTGGGACGGCGTCGGCGCCGTGCAGTCCATGCGGGTCAAGAAGCTCACCGGCCAGGAGTCCGAGGGCTGGAAGGCCGGGTACGGCGCCCTGCTGGAGGGCGGCATCCACTTCGTGGCCCTGATCTCCGACCTGGCCGACGCGGCCCTGGCGCGCCGGCAGGAGCCGGCCCCGGTGCGCGCGCCCCTCGAGGTGGAGGCCGAGTTCCCCACCGCCCGGCAGGGCTCCCCGGAGCGGCGCTGCCGGCTGACCCTGACCTACGAAGGCGGCCTCGAGGCCCAGCTGCTCTACGCCTGGGACCTGCCGACCCTGGGACGGGGGGTTTTCCAGCACTCCCGCATCGACGGCGCCGACGGCCGTATCCTCTTCGAGAGCAACGGCATATACCTCCACGTGCGCGGCCCCGGCCGCAAGGGTCTCAGCCTTCCCGGCTTCGCCGACCTGATGGGGTACGGGCGCATGACCGACGACTTCCTCCTCTGCCTTTCCTCCCGGGAGGCGGAGCCGTACTCCAGCTTGGCGCGCGCTCGCCGCGACCTCGACATCGTCCATCGCGCTTACGAGCAGCTGCCCTGAGGTCCTTTCCCCGGGATGAAGAGAGAGAGGCGACTCAGCGCAACAGGGTGAGCTTGCGGGTGTGGGCCCCGTCGGCGGTGACCAGCCGGTAGACGTAGACGCCGCTGGCCAGGCGGCGCCCCTGGTCGTCGCGGCCGCCCCAGTGGAGGCGGTGGAAGCCGGCCTTGTGCGGGCCATCGTGCAGCACCGCCACCCGCTGGCCGGTAAGGGCATAGACCTCCAGGCGGGCCGGACCCTGTTGCAGAAGGAACCAGGGGATCACGGTCTGGCTGTTGAAGGGATTGGGCGCGTTCTGCTGCAGCTGCGGCCCTTCGGGCAGGCCGATCCGGTCCCGGGCCAGGGCCATCAGCTTGGCCCGCGCCGACTGGCCGAAGCTCTCGGCGAAGAGGAAGAAGTCGGCGAAGTCGACCGAGCCGCTGGCGTCCAGATCGAAGCGGGGATCGGTGCCACCGAAGGCCTCCGCGAAGAGGAAGAAGTCGGAGAGACCCGTCACGCCGTCGCCATCGAAGTCTGGGGTAGCCTTGGCGGTGGCGGTGAAGCTCACGGGATCGAGGCCGGCCACGGTGACTTCGACGGTGTTGGCCCCTGGTTGCCGGCCCAGGGTCAGGGTGGTAGAGGCGAGGCCGTTGGTGTCGGTGGTGGCTCTCCTTGTCGAGAGCCGGCCTTGGCCCGCCTTGACGGCAAAGGTGACGGTTGCGCCGGCCAGAGCCGAGCCGGCCTTGTCGAGCACAGAAACGACAAGGGGCTCGGCCAGGGTTGCCCCGCTCGGCCCTTCCTGGCCATCGCCGGAGAGCTTGGTGAGGGTCTGGGGAATCACTTTGACGAGGGCGATGAAGATCACTGGTTCAAGCCCGCCCACGGTCACCTTCACCATGTTGATCCCCGGAATGCGGCCCAAGGTCAGGGTGCTGGAGGCACGGCCCTGGGCGTCGGTGGTGGCGCGGGTTACCGAGAGGGTGCCCCCGCCCGCAGTGACCTCAAAGGTGACTTGGGCGCCTTCGAGCAGATCGCCGTTCTGGTCTCTCACCAAGACGACAAGAGGCTTGGCCAAGGGGCCGCTGGGCAGTCCTTCCTGATGGTGGCCGGACAGCCGGGTCAGGGTCTCGGGATATCGAAGGGCAATCTGCGCATCCCATAAGAGGACCGTGCCATCGTATGAGGCGGAAGCGAAGATCGACCCATCGGGGGAAAACGCCCCAGATGTAACCCTGGAGGTATGTCCTCTCAGTGTGGTGAGCATTCTTCCTGTGGCAACATCCCACAACTCGACCTCAACACTTTCTCGTCCCCTCCGTTCCCAGGAAGCGCGGGTCCGGCCATCCGAGGAGAGTATCGCAGTCCAACTCGGTCCCTCTTCCACAATGCCGGTATGCGTACCTGTCGCGACATCCCAAAGCGTCCATCTGCCGTCCCCCAGTCCCGCGGCAAGGGTCTGTCCATCCAGAGAGAACTTGACAGAGTGGACCACGGCTGGTTGTTCCCTGTAGGTGGCGGTATTTTTTCCTGTGGCTATGTCCCACAGCTTTAGAGTGCGGTCATCGCTCGCCGAGGCGAGAGTGCCGTTGGGCGAGAAGGCCAGGGAACGGATGTAGTTCGTGTGCCCGGACAGGGTGGTGCCAACGCCTGTCGAAATGTCCACCAGTCTGATTTCATCCCACACGGCGGAGGCGAGTGTCCTTCCATCGGGCGAGAAGGCGACCGCACTGACTCCCTGTGAGTACTCTCTCAGCATCACGCGGTCCCGGGTCGCCAAGTTCCATACGCTCGTGCGGTCGGGTTGCCCCACGGCGATGGTTGTCCCGTCGGGGGAAAATGCCAGGGAGGGAATCGGGCCCGAATGCCCCTTGAGTGTTGCGGCACTCTGTGTCCCAAGGTCCCACAGGGCCACTCTGGAGAGCCCCGAGGCGGCAATGGTCATGCCATCGGATGAAATCGCTACCGAACTGACCTCCCGTCCATGCTCCCTGCTTGCCACAACCGTTCCCGTCCTCAGATCCCGCAGCCTGACCTTGCCACCAAACGTGCCGTAGGCGATTGTCGTGGCGTCCGCGGAGAAGACCACCGAAGAAACGGGTCGGGGCTGACCCCACCGGCTGATGTGCATGTAGCTGGCCATGTTCTCCCCCGTGGCTGCGTCCCAGAGCCTGAGCCTCCCATCACCCAGTCCGGCGGCAAGGGTCGTACCGTCGGGAGAGAAAGGCCACCGAGTACACCGGCGCGTGCCCTTCGATGATGGCGGTCGGCGTGCCTGCTTCAACGTCCCACAGCCGGATCGTGTTGTCGTTGACCCCCCCCGCCGAGGCGAGGATGGAACCGTCAGGGGAAAAGGCCACCGAAGTGACGGTTGCCGCATGCCCCCACAGAGTGTAGGTGTTCTGACCCGTGGCTGTTTCCCACAGAAAGACCACCCCTTCGCCATACCTGAATCGGTAGGACCCAGAGGCCAGCACCGACCCGTCGGGGGAAAAGGCCAGCGAGGTGACCTGTCCCGGATGCCCCCTCAGAGTGGCGGCCTCCAAACCCGTGGCCATGTCCCACACCTTGACCGTCTGATCCCCCGAGCCGGTGGCCAGGGTGGTCCCGTCGGGGGAGAAGGCCACGGCCCTGACTGTGCCCTCATGCCCGGTGAACAGCGCCACTTCACGAGTTGTTGCCACATCATAGATCCATGCGCCAATGCTGCCCGCCCCCGCGAGGTACCTGTCATCGGGCGAGAATGCAATCGCTCCAAGGCGGCCTTTGCCAAGGCGGGCAATGGCGCCATCGGGCAAGTGCCCCGTTTCATGGTCAACCACCGTTGCAGGGGGCGCGATTCCGGTGCCCTGCACACTGAATGCAACAGGCTCAAGCCCGGGAACCGACGCCTCTACCGTGACCGGTCCCGGGTCCGGCCCCAGGGTGAAAGTGGTCTGCGCCCGGCCCTTGGCATCGGTCGTTCTCTTCTCAACCGTGTACTTTCCACCAAGCCTTCCCTCACCGACCTGGATGGTGAAGATGACGACCACTCCTTCAATACCATTGCCGTCCTGATCCCTTACCTCAACAACAAAGGGATCAGCCAATGGAGTGCCCGTCCGTCCTTTCTGGGAATCGCCGCCGATCTTGGCCAGCCTTCGAGGGCGTCCTCCCATCCACTCGGACAGATCCCACAGCCTGACAGTGTGGCCCCCAAAACCTCCAGAGGCCAAGGTGAGCCCATCTGGTGAGAAGGCCAAGGACCGGACCCCTCCAGCAGGTTCGGAAAGAGTGGTGACCCTGCGGCGGGTCACGGTATCCCACAGCTCGATCGTGCCAAAATTTTCTCCAGAACCGAAGGCAAGTGTGGCGCCATCGGGGGAAAACACCACCGAATGGGCTCCAGGCTGCACACTCGAGAAGCTGGCCGTGCTCCTGCCTGTGGTGATGTCCCACAGTCTGATCCTGTCGTCCCAGTAGGTCCCGGAGACGAGTGTGGAGCCGTCGGGTGCGAACGCCACGGCCTGCACGGTGCTCCTGTGGCCTGTAAGGGTGGCTACATTCTCTCCCGTCCTTACGTCCCACAGCTTGACCGTTTTATCCCATGCTCCGGAAGCCACAAACAACCCATCGGGGGAGAACGCCACCGAACTGACCAGCCCGGTATGCCCTTCGAAGGTGGCGACATTCGCTCTCCTCTCCACGTCCCACAGCTTGACGCTTTGATCTCCTGACCCCGAAGCAAGACTCATCCCATCAGGCGAAAACGCCAGCGAGTTGATCACATCGGTATGCCCTTCCAGGGTGGCGGCAACCGCTCCTTTCTCCAAATCCCACAGTTCTATCGGGCCACCATGCGTCCCGGCGGCCAGGATGGTCCCCTTCGGAGAGAACGCAACCCTCGTGGGCCAGCCGGAAATGGCAGTACTCGTTCTCTTCTCCATGTCCCATAGCCTGATCGTGCGGTCATGGGCCACGGCGAGGGATGTCCCGTCGGGTGAGAAGGCTAGCGAGTGAACCGATTGCCCAGGATCGCCCTCAAGCGTCGTTACACCTCTCAGTGTCGGAGAGGGACGCAGGATGATTCCAATGCGGCTCGTATTTCCGTTCCTGTCGACGGCGCGGACAGTAACCGGATGCACGTATGGGTCCGATAGACTCGTGCTGCCATCAGACGGATAGATACCAGTATACCCGAATTCGACAACAGCTCTGTGTTCTCCCTGAAATCCACGACAGGACACCAGTTCAGAAAAACCAGACGCGGGATGTGGGCTTCGTGTCCTGACCGACAGGAATGCCTGGTGCAGACCTCCTGGAGCGTCGACCGAGAGTTGAAGGGAGACTCTTGTTGCGCTCGCTGGGTATTCGGGACTCGAGAGGAGTTCGAGCGTCGGCCGTGACTCTTCCGTTGCAACATCCGCGGTGAAGTACGGATGGATGGCCAGGAATTCCGCAGCGCAGAAGGATAGCCGGTCCTGGTTTGCCCCATAGGACATCATGTAGGCCCCGTCCCTGAAGTCGTGCTTCAGACCGAAGGTGTGTCCAAGTTCGTGGGCAACCGATGTCCATCGAAATCCACCGGTAACCAAGAGGTCGCCCCTGTATTTTCCCCTGGACTCGGCCATTCCATTGGCGTACCTGTTGATCAGGTTCGTGCTATTGTCAATGACCAGGAGGTTGATGTGCCGTGCGTCAAGATCAAACACCTCGAAAACCTCACTCATCGCGGTCTCAAAGGTGTCATCGAGATAGTGGCTATCGGGGTGTTGACCATCCAGGCGATGCACTACAGGCATGCCATCGGCATCTGTTTCGAAACGGAAAGTTCTGTTCCCGTATCCGTGAGCCTCCATCTGCTCGGAGAAAAAGGTCTGGACCTGGCGAATCGTGGTTCTCATGGAATCAACCACCTCTGGCCGATACGGACGATCATTGGGCAGGAAGTAGATCATCCGCACGGTGCGTGGTTCGCCGGCGTGCAGGTTCGCCAGCCGCTTGGCAGCGGGGAAGGAGTCGGGTTCCTCCAGTTGGGAATCGGCTTGGAGGCAGATAAAGGTGCTATCGGCCGGGGAGGGCGAAGCATGGCCGGCCATGGGCGCGAGGAGGAAGGCCCAGAAGGCGGCATGAAGGAGGGTCTTCATGCAGGCTCTTGGATCCTGGGAGCCATCGCAAGCCGACACATTGGTAGATGGATGCTGTGCCATAGGCGATAACACGCTGCGGCACTCACAGGTCCGGATGGAGGGCGCCGGATCCGGACACCCGGGCAGGGGGGCCCGGGTATCCCACCTGGGGAATGTCACAAACAGTAAAGCAGGCCGCCCTTCCACGCCATGTGGTGCGTTCCATCGGGAGCCGGGACATCGCTTACTTCCTTGCTGAAGGCTCCCTCCATTCCTACCGTTGGCCGGACTATGCCGAACCGCAACTACTACAACGCACCCAGCCCGATTCACGGCACCGGCGTCTTCTCCGCGCGCCGGATCCCCCGCGGCGAGTTGATCGGCGTTTACACCGGGGTCACCACCAAGCGCGACGGCACCTACGTCCTGTGGGTCGAGCGCGGCGACGGCAAGACGGTCGGCCGGCGGGGCCGCAGCGGGCTGCGCTTCCTGAACCACTCGGGCAAGCCCAACGCCGAGTTCGACGGTGACCGCCTCTACGCCCGGCGCGTCATCCCCCAGGACGAGGAGATCACCTTCCACTACGGAGAGGAGTGGGAAGATGTTCCCTGACGCCCGCCCTATCTGGACCGCCCGCCCCTTCTTGCTCTGCGCCGCGGTCCTCCTCCTGTGGGGAGCGCTGTCTGCGCATGCCTCCGGCTTCGAGTTCGCCGCCATCGGCGACGTGCCCTACGGCGAGGCGGACAGCCTGCGCTTCCTCCGGCTCCGGGACCGCATCAACGCCGAGGACCTGGCCTTCGTGCTGCACGTGGGGGACATCAAGGGCGGCAGCGGCTCCTGCGCCGACGAGGTCCTGGAGTCGCGGGTCCGCCTCTTCTCCACCTTCCGCCATCCCTTCCTGCTGACGCCCGGGGACAACGAGTGGACGGACTGCCACCGGCCGGGGGCCGGGTTTTACCCACCCTTGGACCGGCTGGCGAAGCTGCGGGTCCTGTTCTTCACGCCCCCGGGGCGGGTCCTGGGAGGCGGCTTCCTGAAAGTGGTCTCCCAGGCGGCGGACCCGGCCTGGGCGGAGTTCCCGGAGAACGTCCGCTGGAGCCGCGGCGGCGTCGTCTTCGCCGCCCTGCACCTCGTGGGCAGCCACAACGCCCTGGCCCCCTTCCCGGCGCGGACCCCGGCCGACGACGCCGAGGTGGAGCGGCGCACCGAGGCGACCGTGGCCTGGATGCGCCGGGCCTTCCAGGCGGCGGGGGAGTCGGAGGCCGCCGGCGTCCTCATCGCCATTCACGGGAACCCGCGCTTCGAGCGGGCCCAGGGGGCCGACCCGCCGGAGCCGTACACCGGGTTCCTCCGGGCCCTGTCGGCGGAGACCTCAACCTTCGCCCGGCCCGTGGTCCTCGTCCACGGGGACTCCCACTACTTCCGCGTCGACAAGCCCCTCCTCGGGCCGGCCAGCCGCCGGCGGCTCGACAACTTCACACGCCTGGAGGTCTTCGGCTCGCCCCACGTGCACTGGGTCCGCGTGCGGGTCGACGCCGCCGACCCGCAGGTCTTCCGCTTCCGCCAGGAGATCGTCCCCGAGCACGCCCGGCTCGACTGATGGAGCTGCCCCCGTGAAGATCCGCTCCCTGCGCACCTTCAAGTTCAGCGTCCCCACCGGGCAGCGGATCCGCGACCCGGCCACGGGGGAACTGCTGTGCTCCACCTCCAAGCCGTGGCTGTTCCTGGAGCTGCGGACCGACGCCGGCATCAGCGGCTGGGGCGAGGGCACCGGCGAGTGGCTCACCGAGCCGGTGGAGGCGGCCCTCCACGCCTGGGAGGAGCTGCTCGTCGGCCGCGACCCGCTGCCGGTGGAGGCCCTGTGCGAGGACGTGCAGGACCGCCTTCCCTGGAAGGGGGGACCCGTCTTCGGCAGCGCCCTGGCGGCGGTGAACCAGGCCCTCTACGACATCGCCGGGAAGGCCTGGGGCGTCCCGGCCCACACCATCCTCGGCGGCAAGCGCCGGGACCGGGTCCGAGTGTACACCTCGACCTCCATGGACTCGCCGGAGGCGGCCGTCGCCGGCGCCCGTGAGGCTCTGGAGGCGGGCTTCGCCGGCGTCAAGGGCAATCCCCTGGAGACGCGGACCTGGCCCGCGGACCGCGAGGCCGTGGACCATTCGGCGGCCTGCGTGCAGGCCATGCGCGAGGCCGTGGGAAGCCGCCTCGACCTGCTCCTCGACGCCCACGGCAGCCCCACGCCGGAGCTGAGCCTGGCCTTCGCCGAGGCCACCGCCCCGTACCGGCCGCTGTTCCTCGAGGAGCCGGTGAAGGTCGGCTCGGTGGAGGCCCTGCTGGAGGTCTCGAGAAAGAGCCCGGTGCCGGTGGCCGCGGGGGAGAAGCTCTTCACCCTGGCCGACTTCCAGCCCCTGATCGAGCGCCGCGCCTGCGCCTACCTGCAGCCCGACGTCTCCCACTGCTCCGGCATCACCGGCCTGGTGGAGATCGGCCGCGCCGCGCGGCCCGAGCAGATGCTGATGGCGCCCCACAACGCCGGCGGCCCCCTGACGCTGGCCGCCTCCCTCACCGCCGACGCCGTGACTCCGAACTTCCTGATCCAGGAGATGAGCCGGTCCTGGTTCGAGAGCTTCGGGGACTACGTCGAGCACGACTGGCGCATCGCCGACGGCCACATCAGCCTCTCCGAGGCGCCGGGGCTGGGGGTCTTGGTGAAGGCGGGGGACATCGAGAAGCTGCCGTACGAGCCGCTGCCGTACCGCCAGTACCGCCACGCCGACGGCAGCTGGAAGGGGTGGTGAGCCTCTCGCGGGCCCCGGACGGCTCTAGAGCAGCGTGGGCAGCACCATGGCGAGCGCTACGCTGACCAGGAGTCCGGCGAAGATCTTCGTTAAATCGGAGAGCACCAGCTTGGAGACCTCCTGGCGGCTGCGGTGCGCCTCGTTCCAGGCGATGGCGATCTCCCGTCCGGCCAGCAGGCCCACGAAGACCCAGGTCGTGCTCATGGGGATGTGGCTGGCCTCCTTGAACACCAATAGCACCAATCCGTAGATGAGGTCGACGAAGGTCGCCGAGCGGATGTCGGTGGTGTTCGTCTTGGTCAGCACCACCTTCTGGATGGCGCCGCCGTGGGTGTAGAAGATCACGGCGAGCAGGGCCAGTATGACGACGACGCTGGCCGCGAACCATTCGGGGGCCAGCTCCGGCGTCCGGGTGACCGGGTCTCGCGGCAGGAAGACGTAGATGTTGGCCAGGTCCTGGATCAGCCACTGGCCCCAGAGGAAGCCGGTGGAGCACCACTGGCCCACCACCCACCAGGGGCTCGTTGGTCCCCCCGTCCGGTTGAAGCGAGACTCGAGGCTGCGGGTGACCAGCTTGTACACGAGGATGGCGACCACGAAGGCCGTTGCATACCCCAGCAACGACTTGATCAGCATGCTCTCCAGCGCCTTGGGCGCGAAGATCGTCAGAGTCAGGAAGGTCGTGCTCACCGGGATCCCCCAGCGCGTCAGCAGGAGCAGGACGAAGGGGGGAACGCAGTAGATCCAGCTGAAGTGATCCGGCACGGGGATCGCCTGGAGCCTGCCGTAGGAGACATCCCCGGCATGGGCCATCCACCCGTAGACGAGGACCACCGTGATGATCCCCCCGGCGAAGAGCCAGAGCACCCACCAGGGACGGTGGGAGTTGGAGCTGAGAAAGGTCCCCAGCGTCTGGATCGCGTCGTTGCCGACGATGGAGTAGGAGCCGAGCAGGAAACCGACGATCATCAGGATTTCCTGATGGTTCATGGAGGATCTCCGTGGGGGGGTGACGGCCGGCGAGTCCGGGCGAGGCGAATGTCGTCAGAGGGCGAGCGCGGCCGCAAGGCGCGCTGGGAGCCGCTTCGGACTCAAGCGGCCCTGATCCATTCAAGCAGCGTCTTCAGGCCGGGAGGTTTCCCCTGCATCAGCAGCCCGATCCGGAAGATCTTGGCCGCCACCCATACGGCTCCGACCACCGAGGCCGCTCCGACCGCGATCGACAGCCATACCTCCCACCACGGCGGCGGCTGGGTCGAGGCCAGGCGCATGAGCATGCCGAAGGTGTTGACGGGCGGCAGGTAGCTCACCACGACGGTCAGCGTGGACCCGGGGTTGCTGGAGACCAGCGGCCAGAGGAGCCACGGGACCATGAAAACGAGCATGAGGGGCGTCATGAGCGGCCCGGCCTCGTTCATCTCGTTGACGGCGGCTCCCACGGCCAGCATCAGGGCCCCGAGGGTGAAGAAGCCGATGAGGAAGAAGATCGCCAGGTAGAGGATCAGCCAGGGATCGAGGAGGCCGAGCAGGGAGAAGGAGGTCAACACCGCCAGTCCGCTCAGGACGTAGACGCCCATCATGACCAGGCTGACGGCCACGCCCCCGATCAGCTTGCCGGCCATGAGCTCCATGGGCGACACCGCGGACAGGAGCACCTCCACGACGCGGCTCGACTTCTCCTCGACCATCGAGGTCAGCAACATCTGGCCGCCGGTCATGACCCCCATGAACAGGAGCATGGTGAAGGCGGCGGGCAGGATGAAGGTGAAGCCCCTGACGGTCTGCCGTTCGTCCTCCGCACCGACCGTGGTCGACCGCTGCCGGGGCACCCGGACGAGGGACTCGATCCTGGCCCGGTCCTGCCCCTGGGCGGAGACGCGGGCGTCGACGATCGCGTCCCGGGCGGTGCGGTGCATGAAGTCCAGGTCCCGTTCGTCGAGACCCGGGGGCACGTACAGGTCGTAGGTCCCGAATTCCGGCCCGGTTCCAGCCGCATGCACGGCGTCCCCGTGAATCACGATCAGAGCGCGGTGCCCCGCCCCGTCGCTCTCCTCGTTCAGCCAGGCTTTCGCGGCCTCCATATCAGTACCCGCGGGCAGCGCGGTCAGCCGGACCTCGGGCGCGGGTCCGGGGGGTTCCAGCGGCGCCTTCTCGATGGCGGCCTCGGCGAGCACGCGGGCCGACTCCGGCGCCTGTTCGAGGTTCCGGCGGAGTTCCTGCAGTTCGCCGCCGGCGATCCCCTGCTCATCCAGGGCCCGCTGCATCTCGGGGAGGACCTGTCCCGTCGGATCGAGGACGGCGTACTCGCCCTCGATCCGGAAGTCCGCGTCATCGAGCATCCGCAGGTACCGGGGTCCCAGAAGGAACATGGCCGCGATCATGACCGGAGTGAGCAGCACCCCGAGGACGAAGCCCTTCCTGGCCACGACGGCGAGGAAGTCCCGGAGCGCGATCCGGAGGACGCGTCTCACTCGGTCTCTTCCGGAGCGGAGTTGCGAAGCTCCGCCCGCAGCTGCCGTTCGTCCTCCGGGGTCCGGGTGTCGGAGGCCCGCTGGAGAAAGACGTCTTCGAGCCGCGGCCGGGACAGCTCGATGCGCGCGGCGGGGATCGTCTCCAGGATGAGGCGCATGGCCGCGGAAGGATCGGTGCCCTGCCGGAGCCGGATCTCCAGGCCCCGGTCCTCGCCCCGAAGGCTCTCCACACCGGGCAGGGACGCCAGGGACGTGGTGTCGGCCTCCGGATCGAGGGGCTCGAAGCGGATCGATCGCGGGTCGTGCCGGCTGCGGATGGCGGCGAGGGATTCGTCCAGCACCTTGCGGCCCCTGTGGACCATGACGACGTGCTGGCAGATCTCCTCGGCCTGGGGCATGACATGGGTGGAGAACAGGACCGTGGCGCCCCGTCCGTGCTCTTCGAGGACCAGGTCGCGGAGCATGCGCATGCTCACCGGGTCGAGGCCGCTGAAGGGTTCGTCCAGGACCAGCAGGTCCGGCTGGTGGATCACGGCCGCCACGAACTGAACCTTCTGGGACATCCCCTTCGACAGCTCCTCGCATCGCCTCGCCTCGACCCCGGGGAGACCGACGCGCTCGAGCCATTCGGAGATACGGCGGTCGAGATCGGGACCCTCGTCGCCCTTGAGGCGGGCCACGTACTTCAGGAAGGCCCGGACCTTCATCTTCCGGTACAGGCCCCGCTCCTCGGGCAGGTAGCCGATGCGGTCCTTGGCGTCCAGGGCGGAGGCATGCCCAAGTACGGACACGGCGCCCGAGTCGGGGAAGAGGATGGACATGATCATCCGGATCGAGGTGGTCTTGCCCGCGCCGTTGGGCCCGATGAACCCGTGCAGTCCGCCGCGGGGCACCTCGAGATCCAGGTCCTCCACGGCCGTGGTCCGCCCGAAGGTCTTGGTGACGCCCGTCATCCGGATGGCGGGTTCCATGGGAGCCCTTCCGCGGGATACGAAAAGAGGGGCGGGCCGTCCGGGCCCGCCCCTCCGTGGTGTGCCCTTGCTGCGCCTCGCCCCGGGTGATCCCTCAGGCCGCGGCGACGGCCGCCGCCACCACCGCCCGGCGCGCGTAGACCCGGGCCAGCTGCCGGCGGTAGTCCTCGCCGGCGAAGCTGTCGGCCAGCAGCTCCTGGCCCTCGGCGGCGCCGGTCACGGCGGACCGTACCGACTCCTCGTCGAGGGAGGCGCCGGCCAGGGCGGCCTCGACGCCGGCGTCGCGGAAGGCGGCGCTGGCGATGCCGTTGAAGGCGACGCGGGCCCTGCTGCAGGCGCCGCCGCTCACGGTGACCGCGGCGGCGCAGCCGCAGACGGCGAAGCGCGACGCCGGGTGCGGGAACTTGAGATAGGACGTGCCCGTGGCCGTGCCCGTGCCCGTGCCGGCGCCGGGGGCGGGCACGCGCACGGCGGTGATGATCTCACCCGGCTGCAGGGCGGTGGCGAAGAGCTCCACGAAGAAGTCGGCGGCGGCGATGGAGCGGGCCCCGTCGGGACCCGTCACCTCCACCGAGCCCTCGGAGGCCAGCACCGCCGCCGGGTAGTCGGCGGCGGGGTCGGCATGGGCCAAGCTGCCGCCGATGGTGCCGGCGTTGCGCACCTGCACGTCGCCGATGACGGCGGCGGCCTGGGCCAGCAGAGGAGCGCCTCCGGCGACGGCGCTGGAGGCCTCCACGTCGCGGTGGGTGGCGCCGGCGCCGATGACGACGTCGCCCCCCTCGGAGCGGATCTCGCGCAGCTCCTCGATCCGGCCGATGTCGACCAGATGCTCGGGCGCCGACAGGCGCAGCTTCATGGCCGGCAGCAGGCTGTGGCCCCCGGCGAGCAGGCTGGCGTCGTCGCCGTGCTCCTGCAGCAGGCTCACCGCCTCGTCGAGGGAGGCGGGACGATGGTACTCGAAGCTCGAAGGAATCATCTCTCCCTCCTCCTCAGCTGCCGTTGGCGGACTGGATGGCCTGCCACACCCGCTGCGGTGTGAGAGGCATCTCGAGGTGGCGCACCCCCAGGGGCCAGAGGGCGTCGATGACGGCGTTGACCACGGCCGGGGTGGCGCCGATGGTGCCGGTCTCGCCGGCGCCCTTGACGCCGAGGGGGTTGTGCGGACACGGGGTGACCGTGCGGGCGGTCTCGAAGCGGGGCAGCTCGTCGGCCCGCGGCAGGGCGTAGTCCATGTACGAGCCGTTGATCAGCTGCCCGTCGTCGTTGTAGATGGCGCCTTCCATGAGGGCCTGGCCGATGCCGTGGGTGACGCCGCCGTGGACCTGGCCGTCGACGATCATCGGGTTGACGACGTTGCCCACGTCGTCGCAGGCCGCGTAGCGCACCAGCTTCACCACCCCCGTCTCGGTGTCGACTTCGACGACGGCGATGTGGGCCCCGAAGGGGAAGGTGAAGTTGGCCGGATCGTAGAAGCTGGAGAACTCCAGCCCCGGCTCGAGCCCCTCCGGGTAGTTGTGGGGCACGTACGCCGTGAGCGCCACGTCGGCGAAGCCGATGGAGCTCTCGGTGCCGCGCACCGTCCACTGGCCGCCGGCGTACTCCAGGTCGTCCACCGAGGCCTCCAGCAGGTGAGCGGCGATGAGGGCTCCCTTCTCCTTGATCTTGTCGATGGACTTGGTGATGGCCACGCCGCCCACGGCCAGGCTGCGCGAGCCGTAGGTGCCCATGCCGAAGGGCACCTGGTCGGTGTCGCCGTGGACGATCTCCACGTCGTCCATGGGGATGCCCAGCTGATCGCCCACCAGCTGCGAGAACGTGGTGTCGTGGCCCTGGCCGTGGGAGTGGCTGCCCACGAAGACGGTCACCTTGCCCGTGGGCTGCACGCGCACGTTGGCGCTCTCGTAGAGACCGGCGCGGGCCCCGAGGGCGCCGACCACGGCCGACGGCGCGATGCCGCAGGCCTCGATGTAGGTGGAGAACCCGATGCCGAGATAACGCCCCCCGGCGCGGGCCTCCTCCTGCTCCCGGCGCAGGGCCGGGTAGTCGACCATCTCGAGCACCTTGTCCAGGACCGCGCCGTAGTCGCCGCTGTCGTAGACCAGGGCCACCTGCGTCTCGTACCCGGGCTGGGACTCGCTGCCGTCGAAGGGCGGGATCAGGTTCCTGCGGCGCAGCTCGGCCGGGTCCTGCCCCAGCTCGTGGGCGGCCTGGTCGAGGAGGCGCTCCAGCACGTAGGTGGCCTCGGGACGGCCGGCGCCGCGCAGAGCGTCCACCGGCACGGTGGTGGTGAAGGCCGCCGTCACGTTGACGTGCACGGCGGGGGAGGTGTACAGGCCCTGCAGCAGGGTGCCGTACAGGTACGTCGGCACGCAGGGCGCGAAGGTCGACAGGTAGGCGCCCAGATTGGCGTGGGTGTCGACGCGAAGGGCGGTGATCCGCCCCTCGGCGTCGAAGCCCATCTCCGCCTTGGTCGCGTGGTCGCGGCCGTGGGCGTCGGTGACGAAGCTCTCGGAGCGCTGCGCCGTCCACTTCACCGGGCGGCCGAGGCGCCGGGACGCCCAGGTGACGATGACCTCCTCGGCGTAGTGGAAGATCTTGGAGCCGAAGCCGCCGCCCACGTCGGGGGAGACGACGCGCACCTTGTGCTCCGGGATGCCCATGACGAAGGCCGACATGAGCAGCCGGATGACGTGGGGGTTCTGGGAGGTCGTGTAGAGGGTGTAGTGGTCGCGCGCCTCGTCGTAGTCGCCGATGGCGGCGCGCGGCTCGATGGCGTTGGGGATCAGGCGCTGGTTGCGGAACTCGAGGGTGGTGACGTGATCGGCGGCGGCGATGCCGGCGTCGGCGGCCGCCTTGTCGCCCAGCTCCCAGTCGAAGGGGATGTTGTTCGGCACGTCGTCGAAGAGCTGGGGCGCGCCGTCCTGCGTGGCGGCGACCACGTCGACCACGGCGGGCAGCTCCTCGTAGTCGACCTCGACGAGCTCGGCCGCCTCGGCGGCCTGCTCTCGGGACTCGGCGACGACCACGGCCACGGCGTCGCCCACGTGGCGCACCTTGCCCACCGCCAGGGCCGGGTGGGCGGGCTCCTTCATGGTGTCGCCGTTCTTGAAGTCCACCTGCCAGCCGCAGGGCAGGCCGTTGATGCCGTCGGCCTCCATGTCGGCGCCGGTGAGCACGGCCACCACGCCCGGGGCCCGGGAGGCCTCGCCGGCGTCGATGCCGCGGATGTGGGCGTGAGCCGCGTCGGAGCGCACCACGGCGGCCCAGGTCATGTTCGGCAGCACGATGTCGTCGACGTAGCGTCCCTTGCCGGTGATGAAACGCTTGTCCTCGACGCGCTTGATGGATTGTCCGATCAGGTTTGTCATGATCTCCTCCGTCACAGGTTGTCCGCGGCGTGGCGGATGGACTTGACGATGTTGTCGTAGCCGGTGCAGCGGCAGTAGTTGCCCTCCAGCCCGTGGCGGATCTCCCCGTCCGTCGGGTCCGGGTTGCGCTCGAGGATCTGCCAGGCCGTCATGATCATCCCCGGCGTGCAGAACCCGCACTGCAACCCGTGCATCTCCTTGAACCCGGCCTGGATCGGGTGCAGCTCGCCGTTGCCGGACAGGCCCTCGACCGTGGTGACCTCGCCGCCGTCGGCCTGCACCGCCAGCAGCGTGCAGGACTTCACGGCGCGGCCGTCGACGACGACCGTGCAGGCCCCGCAGTTGCTCGTGTCGCAGCCGACGTGGGTGCCCGTCAGGCGCAGCACCTCGCGCAGGTAGTCGACGAGCAGGAGCCGCGGCTCGACTTCGTGCTCGTGGGTCACCCCGTTCACGGTGACCCGGATCGGAACCGACATGATCGCAACCTCCTGAGAGGGGGAGAGGAGATGGCGCGTCGCCGACGCCATCACACTTCCTTTTCCAGCGCTTCGAAGAACTGCCGGGTGAACTGCCGGGCCACACCGGTCAGCACCCGTCCGCCCATGCGGGCCAGCACGCCCTTGAGACGGGCGTCGCCGGCGAAGGCCAAGACCGCGCCTTCGCCCTCCTCGCGGATCTCGAAGGTGCCCTCCGCCTTCGTCGACCCCAGCCGTCCGCGCACGTCGATCTCGAGCCGGTAGCCCCGGAGGGGATCCTTGTCCCGCACCGCCAGGGATCCGTCGAACCCGCCGTTGACGGGGCCGAGCTTGATCTGGAACCGCGCCTTGTACACGTCCTCGCCGTCGGGTTCCAGGGAGCTGAGGCCCGGAGTCGTGCGGGCGAGCACCGCTGGATCGTTCAGCAGCGTCCAGATCCTCTCCGGCGGCGCGGAGAACTTGTGGCTTCCTTCGAGGTGCAAGGTCGACTCGGGCCGGGTGTCGGTTGGCGGGGCGCTCTATATATATTGCTTCCAAGCGGCCGTCAATCAGCTTCACGGGAATGAGATGAGAGAGATCTGGAAGGACATCCTGGCCTGGGAGGAGGAGGGCCGGCCCTTTGCCCTGGCCCGCGTCATCGAGACCTGGGGATCCTCTCCGCGGCCGGTGGGCGCGGCCATGATCGTCGGCGGGCGCATGGAGGTGGCGGGGTCGGTGAGCGGCGGCTGCATCGAGGGCGCCGTGATCACCGAGGCCCGGCAGGTGCTGGACGAGGGCGCTCCCCGCCGCCTGCACTACGGGGTCAGCGACGAGGCGGCCTGGTCCGTGGGCCTCACTTGCGGCGGCCAGGTCTCGGTCTTCGTGGAGCGGCACCCGGGGCAGGTGGAGGGCGGCAGTCCCCGGGTCTGGGAGAGCCTGAGGTCCCGGCTGGAGGCCAACCAGCCGGCGGTGCTGCTGACGCAGCTGGCCCCGGGGGAGCAGCCGCACCTGCTGGTCGATCCCGAGGCCGGGCAGGTGGCCGCCGGCGACTGGGGGGAGGCCGCGCCGGCGGCGCTCGAGGCGGCGGCCGGCGCTTTCTCGGGTCGGCAGAGCGGCGTCGTCGAGATCGATGAAGAGCCCGTCTTCGTGCAGGTCTTCCCGCGCCGGGACCGCCTGCTCGTAGTCGGCGCCAGCCACATCTGCATCCCCCTCGTGCGCCTGGCGAAGGTCCTCGACCTGGAGACCATCGTCATCGATCCGCGGGAGGTCTTCGCCCGCCCCGAGCGCTTCCCCGAGCCGCCGGCGAGGCTGGAGCGCGTCTGGCCGGCCCGGTTCTTCGAGGGTTGGACCGTGGACGAGAGCACTTACGCCGTCCTCCTGACCCACGACCCGAAGATCGACGACGAGGCCCTGCACCACCTGCTGCGCTCGCCGGCGGCGTACATCGGCGCCCTCGGCAGCCGCCGCTCCCACGCGAAGCGCGTGGAGCGGCTGGGAGCCGCCGGCTTCGACGACGGGGAGATCGGCCGCATCCGCGGCCCCGTCGGTCTGGACATCGGCGCCGAGAGCCCCGAGGAGATCGCCCTGAGCATCCTCGCCGAGGTGGTGGCCACCCGCCGCGGCTGCACGTGATCGCCGCGGTGCTGCTGGCCGCGGGCCGTTCCTCCCGGTACGGCGGGGCCGGCGACACCAAGCTGCTGCTGCCCTGGGGCCCGGAGGCGGTCCCCATGGTGGCGGCCGTGGCCGATACCCTGGCCGTGGCGGGCGTGGGGCGGCTCGTCGCCGTCCTCGGGTACCGCGCCGACTCGGTGGGCAAAGCCCTCGAAGGCGCCGCCATCGAGACCGTCCTCAACCCCGACTACGCCGCCGGCCTTTCCACCTCCATCGCCGCCGGTGTGCGAGCCGCCCCCGCCGGGGCCTCCGGCTACCTGATCGCCCTGGGGGACATGCCGGCCGTCACCGCCGCCACCGTGGCGCTCCTGTGCCGCGCCTTCGAGGCCGCGGCGCCGCCGGCGATCGTGATGCCGGTGCACACCGGAAGGCGCGGTCATCCCGTCCTCTTCGGACGGGCTTTCCGGGAGGAGCTCCTGACTCTCTCTGGGGATATGGGCGCCCGCGGCCTGCTCGCCCGCCACGCCGGGTGCGTGGTCGAGGTGGCCGTCGACGACAAGGGCGTCCTGACCGACCTCGACACCGAGGCCGAGTACCGCGCGGCGGCCACGGCGGACTGACGCCGGGCGCCGACCTCCGCCGGGGCTCAGCGCCTCCTTCGGGCGGCGCGCTCCTCGGCGAGGGCCCGCAGGTTCCGCGAGGAGCTCGGGGCCTCGGGATCAGGCGTCGAGGGCGGGGGCTCGCTCCCGGCCTCCGACATGGGCGGGTCGGTCCAGGGTCCGCGCCTCGCTCCGCCTCGCTCCAGCCGGCCCAGGCTGCGGGCCAGGTCCCGCAGGGCCGCGGCGTTGTGGGCCGGGGCGAGCAGGTCCACGTGGGGCAGGGCGGCCTTCAGCCCCGCCGTCTCGGGGCGGAATCCGGGGCGGCCCATCAGGGGATTCAGCCACAGCACCGCGAAGGCGCGCCGGCGGATGCGGGACAGGGCCGAGGACAGCAGCTCGGCCTCGCCCGTGTCCCAGCCGTCGCTGAGGACGATGACGGCCGTCCGCCGGTCGACGAGGCTCTCGCCCCAGGCCTCGGCGAAGCGGGCGAGGCAGGCGCCGATGCGGGTGCCGCCCGACCACTCCGGCATGTCGCGGGCCAGCCCCTTCAGGACCTGGTCCCACTCGCCCTCCCGCAGGGCCGGCGTCAGGCGCCGCAGGCTGGTGCTGAAGCCGAAGACCTCCAGGCGGCGGTAGGCGGCGGCGAAGGCGTAGAGGAACTGCAGCAGGAAGCGGCTGTAGAGGTCCATGGAACGGCTCACGTCGCAGAGGACGACGAGCTTGAGCTTCTGCGGCCTCCGGGAGCGGAAGGCCAGGTCGACGAGCTCGCCGCCGCGGCGCAGGTTGGCGCGCAGGGTCCGTCTCAGGTCGAGGCGCCTCCGTCCGCCGAGCTGCCGGTAACGGCGGCTGAGACGGCGCGCCAGGGCCCGGGCCAGCTCCTCCACGACACGGCCCATCTCCTCCAGCTCGTCGGGCCGCAGTCCGGCGAAGTCCCGGTGGGTGATCACCTCGGCGGCGCTGTAGCCCGCGGTCTCCTCCTGCTCCTCCTCCGCTTCCCCCTCGCCGGCGCTCAGCCACTCCTTCAGGCTCAGCTGCACGGGTTGCGCGCGGTCCCGGTCCGGGCTTCGGTCCTCGGGGGCGGGGGCCGGCCGGTTCAGCTCCCCGGCGCGGTCCCAGACCCGCCAGTAGCGGTCGAAGCACTCGTCGAAGAGCTGCTGCTCCTTGACGCTCTTGGCCAGGCAGGTGCGCAGGGCGAGGCGGAACCGGCTCTCCCGGCTCACGTCGACGTGGCCCAGGGCGGCGAGGGCGTCGGCGGCTTCGGCCGGACCCAGGCCGAGACCGCGATCCCGGAGGTGGCGGCAGAAGCCGACGACGTTGGCGCTCAGGGCGCCGTGCAGGGCGAGGTCGTCCGGTACGGAGCCCCGGGAGGGGCCGTCAGGCGCCGGCGGCATCGGCGGCCCCGCCCCCCGGGGCCAGGGCCGGGCGCACCCCCACGCTGTCGAGGAACTCGGCCAGGGACTGCTTCACGTGGGTCACGTCGTGGTAGTCCTTGAAGACCAGCCCGAGGGTCTCCTCGATGGTGGCGGCGTCGAGGTGATGGCGGTGCAGGGCCACCAGGGCCCGGGCCCAGTCGAGGGTCTCGGCCACGCCGGGGGGCTTCTCCAGCTGCTGGCGGCGGGCGCCGGCCATGAAGCGGCAGATCTGTGCGGCCAGCTCGGCGTCGATGCCGTCGACGCGGGCCCGCACGATGGCCAGCTCCTTGTCGAAGTCGGGGTAGTCGATCCACAGGTAGAAGCAGCGGCGCCGCAGGGCGTCGGAAAGCTCCCGCGTGCGGTTGCCGGTGACGACCACATGGGGCACGTGCGTGGCCTGTATGGTGCCCAGCTCCGGGATCGTGATCTGCCAGTCCGAGAGCACCTCGAGGAGGAAGCTCTCGAACTCCTCGTCGGCCCGGTCGAGCTCGTCGATGAGGAGCACCGGGGACCGGTGATGGGTGATCGCCTGCAGCAGGGGGCGCTTGAGCAGGAAGGGCTCGGAGAAGATGTGGGCCTCCCTCTGCTCGAGGGAGCGCTCGCCGTGCTCCTCCATGCGGATCTGCAGCAGCTGGCGCTGGTAGTTCCACTCGTAGAGGGCGGTGCTCGTGTCGAGGCCCTCGTAGCACTGGAGGCGGATCAGATCGGTATCGAGGAGGTCGGCCAGGACCTTGGCGATCTCGGTCTTGCCCACCCCCGCGGGGCCCTCCACCAGCAGCGGCTTGCGCAGCACCCGCGCCAGGTGCAGGGACAGGCAGATATCGGCTCCGGCGATGTATCCGCGGTCCGACAGCTGGCGCTGAAGACGTTCGGTCTCCGGGCTCGGCATGGGGGGGCAAGTTACCCCGCCGGCGGCCGTGGAGCAAGGCGTCCGGCCCCTTCCGACTGAACGTAACTGACTGATGGGATTGGACTTCCACCCGGCAGCCGATTGCGGACCGGAGCCCCCGCCCGTATGTTCTGCAACCTTGTGACGACCCCCGCTCCCACCGTCCCGACCGCCGTGCGCGAGCCCGCCGCCGACGCCTACGGCAGGCCCCTGCAGTCGCTGCGGATCTCGGTCATCGACCGCTGCGACCTGCGCTGCGCCTACTGCATGCCCGAAGAGGACTACACGTGGCTGCCGAAGGCGGATATCCTGACCTTCGACGAGATCCTCTCCCTGGTGGACGCCTTCGTCGCCAACGGCGTGCGGAGGGTCCGCCTGACCGGCGGCGAGCCGCTGCTGAGGGCGGGCCTTCCCGAGCTGGTCGCCGGGCTCGACGAGCGCGGGCTGGAGGACCTGGCGCTGACGACGAACGCCACCCAGCTGGCCCGGCACGCAAGGGCCCTGCGCGAGGCCGGGCTGCGCCGCGTCACGGTCAGCCTCGACTCCCTCAAGCCGGCCCGCTTCGAGACCCTGACCCGGAGGGCCGCCCTCGACGACGTGATCGCCGGCATCGAGGCCTCCGCCGACGCCGGCTTCGAATCGCTCAAGATCAACACCGTTGTCATGCGCGACTTCAACGACGACGAGATCGTCGACCTGGTCGCCTTCGGCCGGCGCCTCGGCGCCGAGGTCCGCTTCATCGAGTACATGGACGTGGGCGGGGCCACCCTCTGGCAGCCCCAGCGGGTCTACTCCCGCGGGGAGATCCTGGAGCGGCTGGAGGGCCACTACGGGCCGGCCACGGCCGAGCCGGGACGGGGCAGCGCCCCGGCGGAGCGCTTCCAGCTGCCCTCGGGAGAACGCTTCGGCATCATCTCGTCGACGACGCGGCCCTTCTGCGGCAGTTGCGACCGCAGCCGTCTGACGGCGGACGGGCTCTGGTACCTGTGCCTCTACGCCCGCGACGGCATCGACCTGCGCGAGCCCGTGCGCCGCGGGGTCCCGGCGGAGGAGCTGTCCCGCCGGATCGCCGAAGGCTGGTCCCGGCGCCGTGACCGGGGCGCCGAGGAGCGCATGCGCTCGCCGGTGCGCGGCGCCCTCTACCAGATCGACGAGTTGCGCCAGGATCCTCACCGCGAGATGCACACCCGCGGCGGCTGAGGGTCCTCGGAGTCGTGGACTACTCCAGGGGAAAGAGGTTTCTCGACACGCTCCCGGACTGGGAGCGGGGACGGCCGCCGCAGGGGCCCCTCGAGCACTACCTGCCCCGGGTGCGCGCCATGCTGCGGCGCTGCGGGGATCCGCAGCAGCGCTTCGGCAGCGTCATCGTCGCCGGCACCAACGGCAAGGGCACGGTGGCCAGCCTGCTGGCGGCGCTGCTGCAGGCCTCCGGCCGCCGCACCGGGCTCTACACCTCTCCCCATCTCCACAGCCAGCGCGAGCGCATCCAGGTCGACGGCGGGATCCTCGACAAGGACTCCTGGGCTGACGGGATCGCCTTCGTCCACGACGTCACCCGGGGGTTCGAGGGCGAGGGACTGGGACCGTTCTCGCGCTTCGAGGCGCTCACCGTGCTCGCCGCCCACCTCTTCGCCTCCGAGGGGGTGGAGGTGGCCGTCTTCGAGGTCGGCCTCGGCGGCCGTCACGACGCCACCAACGCCTGGGACCACGACGCCGCCATCCTGACCCCGGTCGCCCTCGACCACTGCGCCGTCCTCGGCCGCGACCTGCTCTCCATCGCCGGCGAGAAGCTGCCCGTGGCGCGGCCGGGGCGGCCTCTGTTCACCACGGCCTCGCAGGACCCGGGGGTCCTCGATCTCGTCCGCCGCCGGGCGCGGGAGAAGGGGATTCCCCTGATCCTCTGCGGCCCCGAGGGTCTGCGCTTCCAGGGGCAGGGCGAGACCGTCCCCTACCTGGCGGCTCCCGAGCCCGCGGCGGCGCGCCCTTCGACCTGGGTGGAGAACGCCCGTCTCGCCGTGGCCGCGGCCTCCCGGATCTGCCCCGACCTGGATGCCGGGCGCGCCCGGAAGGTCCTGGACTCCCACGAGTGGCCGGGCCGCTTCGAGCAGGCCCGGGAGGATCCCCAGGTGCTGCTCGACGGCGCCCACAACCCCGCCGCCGCCGAAGCCCTGGCCGCCGACCTCGGCCGCGCCGGCTCGGACTGGATCTTCGTCGTCGGCGTCAACGAGGACCACCAGGCGGAGCGCATCCTGAGCGCCCTGAGGCCGGCGGCCGGCCGCTTCCTTCTGACCGAGTCCGGACACGCCAAGGCGATGTCCGCCGGGGACCTGGCCGCGTGCTCGACCGGAGCGGCCGCGGGGGTGGCTACCGAGGTCGAATCCTGCTGCCGCAAGGCCTTCGAGAGGGCCCTGGCCGTGGCCGGCGAGGGCGGCCGCGTGTGCGTCACCGGATCCCTGCACCTGGCGGCCCGGGCCCGGGAGCACTTCGGCCTGCCCTTCCAGGCGGAGGGCATCGGCGAGGAGGTGGCCCGGGAGAGCCTCGAGTGCCTCGCCCTCGCCTGCGAGCGCCTGGGCCTGCGCCCGCGGCGGGTCTCGGAGGACGGCAACGTCATGCGCCTCCGCGGCGGCCGCCGGCCGCTCCTGTTCCTCCGCAACAAGCACCCTTTCAACGACTACGCGGCGGCGCGCCTGGCCGAGGACAAGGGCTACCAGCACGAGCTGCTCGCCGCCGCCGGCCTGCCGGTGCCCCGCACCATGCAGCTCTTCAACCCCTTCGCCGACGACCGCTTCAACCGCTACAAGAGGCACCGGACGGTGGAGGAGATGGCCGCCGCAGTGGACGCGGAGATGGCCTGGCCGGTGCTCGTCAAGAAGGCCCGGGGCTCGATCTCGCAGGGGGTCTACCTGGAGACGGGCGCCGAGGGGGTGGCGCGGCGGCTGCAGTCGCTGTTCGAGAACGCGGGTCTGCTCGACAACCTGGTCCTCGTGCAGTCCTACGTCAGCGGCGAGGAGTTCCGGGCCGTGGCCACCCAGGGGGAGTTGCTGCTGGCCTACGCCAAGGCCGGCGGCGAGCCGGGCCTCGAGGACCTCAACCCGCTGCACCACCACAGCGGCCGCGCCGAACGGGTCACGGACGAGGAGGTGCTGGCGCCGCTGCGCGCCCTGGCCGGGGAGGTGGCCGGTGTCGTCGACCTCGGCTTCTACGCCATCGACCTGATCCGCGACGCCCGCGGCGCCTGGTGGGTCCTGGAGCTCAATCCGAATCCCTTCTGCTACTTCTACAACCGCTCCAACGGCCGCGGCGACTTCGTGGGGATCTACGAGCGGCTGCTGCGCAAGTACGTCCTGTGAGCCGCTGCCACGACCTGCGCACGCGCCTGATCCACGGGGGCCTCCACCGGGTCGCCGGAGCCGTGGTGCAGCCCGTCTTCCAGACCGCCACCTACGAGGCGGAGGAGACCGCCTCCTACGACGACATCCGCTATCTGCGGCTGAGCAACTCCCCCAACCACCGGGACCTGGCGGCGCGGCTGGCGGCGATCACCGGCGGCGAGGCGGCGGTGGTGGCCGGCTCCGGGATGGCGGCGATCACCACGACCCTGCTGACCCTGCTGGAGTCGGCCCCGGGACGGGAGCGGCCCCACCTGCTCGCCCAGGACTGTCTCTACGGCGGCACCCTCAGCTTTCTCGCCGAGGACGCCCCGACCCTGGGGATCGACGTCGACTTCGTGAACGGCGACGACGACCACCAGGAGTGGGCGTCCCGCTCCCGGCCCGGCACCCGGGCCTTCCTGGTGGAGAGCCTGACGAACCCCCTCCTCGAGGTGGCCGACCTGGAGGCGGTCACCGCCTTCTGCCGGGAGCGGGGGATCGTCTCCGTCATCGACAACACCTTTGCCTCGCCCGTCAACTACCGCCCCCTGGAGGCCGGTTTCGACGTGGAGCTGCACAGCGCCACCAAGTACCTCAACGGCCACTCCGACATCGTCGCCGGCGCCGTCATCTCCACGGCGGAGAGGATCCGCCGGGTGACGCACAAGATGAACCACCTCGGCGGGGTGCTGGATCCGCACGCCTGCTTCCTCCTGCAGCGCGGGCTCAAGACCCTGGCCCTGCGCGTGGAGCAGCAGAACCACAACGCCCTCTTCCTGGCGCAGCGGCTGGCGGAGCACTCCTCGGTGGCCGCCGTCCACTACCCGGGGCTGGCCGGCCATCCCGGGCACGAGCGCGCCGGGCGGTGGTTCGCCGGGTGCGGCGGCGTGCTCAGCTTCGACCTCGGCGGCCCCGAGGCCGCGCGGCGGCTGATCGACCGTCTGGAGCTGGCCGTGGATGCGCCCAGCCTGGGCGGGGTGGAGACCCTGGTGAGCCGGCCCGCCGTGAGCTCCCACGCCGGCCAGAGCCCCGAGCGGCGCCGCGCCCTGGGGATCGGCGACGGCCTGGTGCGCGTCGCCGTGGGCATCGAGGCGGCCGAAGATCTCTGGGCGGATTTCGAGGCGGCCCTGGCGGGGGGCTGAGGTCCCGCACCCGCCGCAGGCTCAGAGGATCCCGTACTCGTCGAAGACCTCGCGCGGCGAGCGCCCGGAGGCGAGCTCGTCCCGCACCCTGTTCTCCCCCTCCAGCTTCTCCAGGCACCTGGCGCGCACCTGCTCGCGGATGGCCGAGGGGATGACGACCACGCCCTCGTAGTCGGCGAGGATGAAGTCCCCGGGCTCGACCCGGACGCCGCCGCAGGTGACAGGCACCTGCACCCCGGTGGCGAGGACGCGCCCCGCCGAGTCCAGCGGCGAGCAGCCCCGGCAGAAGCAGTGGAAGCCCATGTCGTTCATCGGCCGGATGTCGCGCACCAGGCCGTCGGTGACCACGGCGTTGACGCCGCGGGAGGCGGCGGCGGTGGACAGCAGCTCCCCCCACAGGCCGGAGCGCACCTCGCCGTTGGTGGCCACCACGATGACGTCCCCGGCGCGCACCCTGTCGAAGGCTTCGAAGATCCGGCCGTACGGGTCCTCGTGAGGCTCGTCGTGGCGGTGGGCGTCGATGGTGACCGCCGGTCCGGCGAAGCAGCTGGCCGGGTGCGAGGGACGCACGCCGTGCTCCAGGGCCTGCTCGCGGTACCCGAGGGCGTCCATGACGTCGGCGGCCAGGGCCGTGTAGATCGGTCTCCAGAGGTCGTACAAGGGCGGTCTCCTTCGATGGGGAATCGCGGGCCTACCTCCGGCGGGAGGCGCTCGGAAGAAAGAGGGCGGCCACGGCGGTCACCAGGGGCAGCAGGGCGAGCCAGCCGAGGGTCTGGTCGAGTCCGATGCGGTCGGCGATGTAGCCGGCCGGTCCCAGGGAGAGACTGGCGACGCCCCAGCTGAAGCCGAGGGGGAGGCTGGAGGCCAGCCCCGAGCGTCCTGGAGCCAGCTCCTGGGCGAGGGCGACGAGGATCGAGTTGGAGGAGAGGAGGAAGCCGCCGCCCACGCCGAGCAGCAGGTAGGCGGCCGGGCCCTCGGCCTGCAGGAACCAGTAGAGGGCCGGGCTGGCCGCCAGCAGGGAGCCGCAGACCAGGGGGCGCTTGCTGACGCGGTCGGAGAGATAGCCGAAGAGCAGGGCGCCGAGGACGCCGGAGATGTTGTAGATCGCCAGCCAGCGGTCGCCCTCCTCCGGCGACAGGCCCCGTTCCCGGGCCAGGACGGCCAGGAAGATGCCGAAGCAGAGGCCGGTGACCGAGCGCAGGATGACGACGACGGTGATCAGCATCAGGCCCCTGCGGACGCCGTCGGCGGCGGGGGACCGGGAACCGCCGTCGCGGGAGGCGGCCTGGGGGTTGTCGAGGGGCAGGCAGCGCCAGACCAGGATCAGCATGACCAGGCCGGGGAGGCTGACCACGGGCAGCCACTCCAGCCCCATGGCCTGGGCGAAGGGCCGCACCCACAGGGGCGTCACCCCGAGGCCGAGGGTGCCGCCGAAGATGAACAGGGCCAGCCCGAAGCCGCGGCGGGGTCCGGACAGCTCGCCGGCCAGGGAGAAGGCCTGCGGGTGGAAGGCGGCGACCCCGAGGCCGCCGAGCCAGAGGATGCCCACCAGGACCCAGTAGCTCGGCGCGATGCCCATGAGCGGGGTGAAGACCGCGGTCATGGCGAGACCGCCCAGGACCAGCCTGCGCCGCCGCATGCGGTCGCCCCACAGGCCCAGCAGGGGCTGGGTGATGCTGCACAGGGTGATCAGGGTGCCGAGGAACCCGGCGCCGGCGATGCCGAGGCCGAGACGCGTCATCACCAGGGGCAGCAGGGGCGCGAGCATGGTGGCGTACGAGTCCACGCAGAAGTGGGCCACCGAGGCCAGCAGCAGTTGGCGCCGTTGCATGCGGCTCTACCCCGGCGCCCGGCGCGCGTCGAGGCGCACGCAGAGCCGCCAGATGCACAGGGCCCCCGCCGTCGAGGACACGGCTCCGGAGGCAAAGGGGAGGTACGGGGCGACTTCCACGAGCCAGCCGCCGGCGAGACTGCCGGTGACCATGGCGCCGCTCCAGACCATGTGACCCAGACCGACGAGGAGGTTCCTTTCCTCGGCGGTGGCCACCTCGTCGATCAGGCCGGGCACGAGGACGGAGACCGCCCAGGCCGTGGTCGACAGGGCCGTGCCGAAGACGAACAGGCCCGTCACCGACCCGGTGCTCAAGGCCAGACCCACGGCGCTGGCGACGATGCCGCCCGCGGACAGGATCAGGGGCCGCGTGCGGCCGAAGCGATCGCGCAGCAGGCCGGTGAGCAACTGGCCGGAGGCCGCCACGGCGAGGCTGACGGACCCGAAGAAGGCGGCGGTCGCCGCCGAGCCGCTGGCGCGGTACACGAGCAGGGGCAGGGCCAGGCTGGCCATGCCCCAGAAGCCGGTGATCGTCAGGCGCAGCCCCACCAGCAGGTGCACGTTGCGCTGCCTCAGCAGGGGCCGGTACGAGGACCACAGGGCCAGCCGGGGCGCCTGCCGCCGGGCTTCTCGAACGGGGGTGGACGGCAGCAGCAGGATCCCGGCCACGACGAGAGCCGCGGAGAGCAGGGCCATGGCCGTGCCGATCTGCTCGAAGCTCCAGTCCTGCTTCACCAGCCCCGTGGAGAGGTTCCCGGCGGACTGCCCCAGGGTGCTGCTGAGGAAGTAGAGGGCCCCGCCCAGGCCCAGACGGGCCGCACCGGCGGAGGCGATCAGGTAGCTCTGCCCCGAGGTGCTCAGGGGGCCGGAGGCGGCCCCGGCGACGAGGGTGAGCAGGGTCAGGAGGAGGACGTCGCCGGTGTGGAAGACGAGCCCCGTCAGGGCGCTGCCGGCCAGGCCGAGGAGGAGGGTGACCTTGAGCCCCAGCAGGTCGCAGAGACGGCCGGCGACGATGGCACAGATCCCGCCCAGGGCGAGGGCGACGGCCCGCAGGTATCCCGTGAACACGGCCAGGCGCCCGAGGTCGGCGTCGACGTAGACCGGCAGCAGGGAGTGGTACGGGGCGGTGGCGAAGCCGCCGAGGAAGGAGAGGGCGCAGAGAACGACGAAGGCCCGGCTCCACAGTCCCACGGGAGCCGGGCCCGTCAAGCCCGATGAGTCGGCGCTCACTTCCTGCTGGCGGCCACGTTGTTCCTCAGCACGCCGATCTTCGAGATCTCGATCTCGACCCGGTCCCCGGGCTGGAGGAAGGTGCCGGTGGTGGCGCCGACGCCGGAGATCGTGCCCGTGCTGATGATGTCCCCCGGCTCCAGGGTGATGATCGCCGAGATGTACTCGATGATGTCGGCCACGTGGTAGAGCATCTGGCCGGTGTTGTTGTGCTGCTTGCGCTCGCCGTTGACGAAGGTGCTGATGTCGAGGTCCTGGGGATTGCGGATCTCGTCGGTGGTGACCAGCCACGGCCCCTGGGGCGCCGCCGTGTCCAGCCACTTGCCGTTGAGCCAGTCGAACCACTCGTCCTTGGGGCGGCTGGAGGAGCGCTCCTTGATCACCAGCTGGCGCTCGGAGACGTCGTTCATGATGGTATAGCCGGCCACGTAGCGGAGGGCGTTGGCGGACTTGATGGCCTTGCCCCGCCGGCCCATGACCACGGCCAGCTCTCCCTCCCAGTCGATGGCGCGGGCCACGGGCGGCACCAGGATCCGGTCGCCCGGACCGACGACGGTCGTGGTGGGCGGCTTCATGAAGACCCGCGGGGTCTCCTTGTCCTGGGCCGCCATGCGGCCCCCGCCCTCCTCGATGTGGTCCTGGTAGTTGCCGGCCAGGCAGAACAGCTTGGCGGGGTTCGGCACCGGGGCGCGCAGTTTCACGCCCCGCAGAAGGTGCGTGCTCCGGCCGTCGGCCCTGGGCTCGTCGCCGAGCTTGGCGGAGACGTCCTTCACGAGCCGGCGGGCGGCGGCCATGCCCTTGGCGCCGGCTTGCAGGAAGGTGATCATGTCGCCGTAGAAGGCGTTGGCCTTGCGCTTCTCGCGGCGGGCGGCGGAGCGTTCGGCCGCGGCCAGGTCGATGACGATGTCGTCACCGGCCATGGCGCCGAGGCGCTGCTGCTTGTTGACGGCGAAAGTGGTGAGCTTCATCTGAGTTCTGCCTTTCCCGAGGTGTCTGTCGAGGCGCCGCGGCATAGCCGCTGCCGAAGGGCGCCCGTATATTGCAGCCGCCGCTAGAGGACGGCGTCATTCATGGGAGCACAACCCTTCGTACACGAGACCGCCGTCGTCGACGAGCTGGTCGAGATCGGCGAGGACACCAGGATCTGGCATTTCACCCATGTCATGCCCGGAGCCCGGATCGGCCGATTCTGCATCCTCGGCCAGAACGTCTACGTCGACCGGGACGTCGTCATCGGCGACGGATGCAAGGTGCAGAACAACGTCTCGGTGTACAAAGGAGTGACCCTGGAGGCCGACGTGTTCTGCGGTCCCTCCATGGTCTTCACCAATGTAATGAATCCCCGGGCCTTCATCGAGCGCAAGCACGAGTTCCAGCCCATCCTCGTGAAGAGGGGGGCCACCCTTGGCGCCAACAGCACCGTTCTCTGCGGTGTGACGATCGGCGAGTACGCCCTGATCGGGGCCGGAGCGGTGGTCACCCGCGACGTGCCGGCGTACGCCGTCGTCTACGGGGTGCCCGGCCGCCAGGCCGGGTGGGTGAGCGAGGAGGGCCACCCGCTGCAGAGCGCCGGCTCCGGCGCGCTGCGCTGTCCCCGCACCGGGAAGCGCTACCGCCTGGGGAACGGTACCCTCGCCCCGGTGGACTGATCCTCCCACCCGGCCGGTGCCCCGGCCCGACGCTCCATCAGGACCGCCCGTGCTCCTTCTCGCAGGGCAGGGGATCGGCGGCGTCGTTGGCGGCGAAGGCGGCCAGCCGCTCGCTGCAGGCGTCGCACCGGCCGCAGGCCGGGCGCCGTCCCGTGTAGCAGGTGTGGGTCAGCTCCCAAGGCACCCCCAGCCCCATGCCGAGGGCCACGACCTCCGTCTTGGTGCGCTCCACGAAAGGCGTGTGGATGCGGAAGGCCAGCTCCCGCGCGGCGCCGAGCCGCAGGGTCTGCTCCAGGCTGTCGTAGAACTCCCGCCTGCAGTCGCGGTACGCCTCGTGGTCGTCGCGCACGGGGGCCAGGTAGAGATCGGGGGCCCCCAGTCTCTCGGCGCAGGCGGCGGCGAGGGTGACGAACAGGAGATTGCGGAAGGGAACCACCGTGTCGATCTGGCGGTCCTCGGACGCGGCGGGAACCTCGAGAGCGGCCTCGGTGAGGGGGCTGCCGCCGATGGCGCCCGGATCGAGGGGCAGGACCTGGTGCGAAGCGGCGCCGGCGCGGCGCGACAGGACGGCCGCCGACTCCAGCTCGATCCGGTGCCGCTGTCCGTAGTCGATGGAGAGGGTGTGCAGGGGGCGGTCCCGCCCCTCGGCGCGCAGGTGCCACAACAGGGTGGTGGAGTCCATGCCGCCGCTCAGGAGGAGGACGGCCGGCCCGGGGGTGAGCGTGGCGGACATGACGGAGGGCGATGGTACGGGGGAGGGTATCCGGGTGTCAAAGGACGGGGCGGCCTCCGGCGCTTGCCGCCGCGGCGCATCCCGGCTGTTCACCGGGTCCGCTCGGACCATCCCTTCTTGACACATTTTCGAGGCCTGGGTAGGTTGAGCTTTCTGGCCCGTTCTCCGTGAAGAGCCCGTCCCCCGTGATGAAACAAGAGCCCAGACCCCACAGGCCCAACCGCCTGCACCGGCTGCGCAACACCCTCATGGCGGGCGTCACCGTGATCGCCCCTTTGTGGATCACGGGCTGGGTCCTGTGGACGCTGTTCAACTGGGCGGACCGGTTCTCCCGCCCCCTCATACGTCCCTTCGCCGCCATCGCCGGCGACCCGGACTGGTACTACCGGGGGATCGGGTTCCTGCTCACCATCCTCATCCTCTGGGTCGTCGGCAAGGTGACCACCAACGTGCTCACCCGCCGCCTGCTGCACGACGTGCGCGAGGCCATCGAGCGGCTGCCCCTGGTGCGCACCATCTACAGCCCCGTGCGCAAGCTGATGGAGACGATGACCTCTCCCGACAAGGCGGGGTTCAAGCAGGTCGTCCTCTTCGAGTACCCCCGCAAGGGCCTGTGGACTCTCGGGTTCCTGGCCGGCGAGGTGCCCTTCGAGGACGGCCGGCCTCCGGCCCACAGCATCTTCGTGCCCACGGCGCCCAACCCGACCACCGGGTTCATGCTCATCGTGCCGCGTCACGAGATCGAGCCCACGGGGCTGAGCGTCGAGGCGGCCTTCCAGATGATCGTGTCGGCGGGCGTCGCCGTGCCGCCGACCCTGCGGCTGCCGGCGAACGTGGCCCGTCCGGACGAGCCTGCGGGCGGCGGGTCCGTGGAAAGGCAGGTGAGGGTGGCCTCCGAGGCGCCGCCGCCGCGATGGACGGAGACGCCGACCTGAACCCCCCTCCCGGGGGACGGGAGGCGGCCGGACCTTGCACGAATCCGGCGGACGGTTCGGCTGCGTATATTCCGGCAAGGGCGTGCCGGCGAGTCCGGCCGGACCCCACCGGCAACCGACACACAGGAGGTTGAGGTGTTCTTCGATTCGACCATCATCCTGCTGATCCCCTGCTTCGTCCTGGCCATGTACGCCCAGTCCAGGGTGCGCAGCGCCTACTCCAAGTACAGCCAGGTCGGCTCCGACGCCGGCCTCACCGGCGCCGAGACGGCCCGCCGCCTGCTGCGCGCGCAGGGCATCGTCGACGTGGCCGTCGAGGAAACGGGCGGCACCCTCTCCGACCATTACGATCCACGGTCCAAGGTGGTGCGACTCTCCTCCGGCATCTATCACGGCCGCCATCTCGCCGGCCTGGCGGTGGCCGCCCACGAGGTGGGGCACGCCATCCAGCACGCCACCGGCTACTTCGCCCTGAACCTGCGCCACAGCTTCCTGCCGGTGGCCAACATCGGCTCCTGGGCGGCCTTCCCCCTGTTCTTCATCGGCTTCTTCTTCCAGTCGCCGGGGATGGTCGACATCGGCATCTGGCTCTACGCCGGCGTCGTCGCCTTCCAGGTGATCACCCTGCCCGTGGAGTTCAACGCCAGCTCCCGCGCCATGGCCCAGTTGGTGGACGGGCGTTATCTGCGCGCCGACGAGGCCCGCGACGCCCGGCGCGTGCTCAACGCCGCCGCCCTCACCTACGTGGCGGCCACGGCCACGGCCCTCATGCACCTCGTGCGGTTGCTGATCCTGCGCCAGAGCATGCGCGACTGACCGTCTCCGGGAGTCGCCCCGACTCTTGACGGGGGCGGCCTTCAGGCAGCGTCAAGTCCCGCGAGCGGACGGACCGACCCGGACGCCCAGTCACCCCGGTCGCTTGGGGAGCGGCGAACCATGCCGGTGATCGGAGTGCCGCAGTGGGGCAGCCGCTCTCCGTGAGTTCCCGGCGCCTGGGCACTTACCAGTCCGCGCCGGCGACGATGCCCCCGCATGTGGGGACGATGGTTCCGCCCCCGACCTCTCGATTCTCTCGCTTGAAGGGATCTCGCCGGACTTGTGGATGGTGAGGTTGTCCAGGGCGTGAATCGCCTGGTCGGCGGGATCCTCGCGAACCAACTCCGGCGCTCCTGGCGCATGGGGTCCGGATGGATGCCCTTCGAGAGGTCTTGAGCACTGGGCGGTCTCCTGCTGCCGGCGGCCATATAGGGGGTCGGACATCCCGTCGATCAGGGGCGGTGGGGGGTGGCGCCGGGCCGGTCCGGAGTTGTGGGTGCCGGGGGTTTGCCATAGAATCCGCGTCGCACGTCTCCCCACGGGGGGGCTCTGATCTACAGCCCCCGAACAGGGAGCCCCGATGTTCGATCGCCACCGCCGGCGGCTGTATCCCAAGGGCCTCTCCGGCCCCCCCGGCTATCAGGGCGCCCGTGGGACGTGGTGGCCCCCCTCGTTCATCAAGAGCAGACACGGTCCCGGAATCCGCGCCATGGTGGCCGCTGTCGTCGGGCTCCTGCTGCCCCTCTCCGGCGAGGCGCAGGTTCGCATCGTCGAGGACGGCAGGGCTCGCGCCGTCGTGGTCACCGCCGATGAACCGACGCCGACGGCGAGCTACGCGGCGGAGGAGCTGGTCCGGCACATCGCCAGGGCGACGGGCGTGTCGCTGCCGACCGTGCCCGAGTCCGAGGTCCCCGAAGACGTGCACAGTCGGGTGTACGTGGGGGACAGCGAGACGGGCCGGACCTTCGGGCTCGATCCGGAACGGCTTCCGCGGGAGACTTTCGTCCTTCGCTCCGTGGGGAACGATCTGTTCATCACGGGCCGGGAGTCCGACGGCGACCCCTTCGCCGAGCACAATCCCGACGTGGGACCCCTCTTCGGCGTGTACGAGATCCTCGAGAGGGTCCTCGGCGTGCGCTGGCTCTGGCCTGGCGACCTGGGCACCTATGTCCCCAGGACCGACGTCGTCCGGATTTCCGCCATAGACGAGACGTCGTCGCCCGCCCTTCGATTCCGGCACTTCTCCTGGGGCCCGATCCGCTCCGTCGCCCTCGGATCGGCGCCGCTGGATCCAGCGGACGAGAAGCTCGGCTTCAGCCACGACGTCGCCGTGGAGTACGGCAAGGCCGTGCAGGTGCTCCTGCGCCGGCACCGGATCGGCGGCATGGACGCCAAGCCACCGTCGGGCCATGCCTTCAGCGGCTGGTGGCAGCGCTACGGACGCGAGCACCCGGAGTGGTTCCAGCTGCGCAGGGACGGCGTGCGCGGCGATCCCGACAGCACCTACGCGCACGTCGCCATGTGCGTATCCAACGAGGAGCTGCAGGACTTCGTGGTCAGCCAGTGGGACGGCGAGAGCGTGCTGCTCCTCGGCCCGGTGGACCGTCCGGGACGCTGCACCTGCGATCGCTGCCAGGCCTGGGACGCGCCCCAGCCGGAGGAGCCGCCGTGGTTCGCCGAACGGGTCTACGCCACGGACCACCGGGCCCAGGAGGAGTTCTCCGGGGTGACCTCGGACCGCTACGCCCGGTTCTGGAAGGCGATCCACGAGAAGGCCAGAAAGCGGAATCCCCATGCCATGGTCTCGGTCTCCTTCATCTATGAGAATGAGTTCCCGGCGCCCCTCTTCGACATCCACCTCGGCAAGAACCTCTACGGCGAGTTCGTCCAGTGGCAGGATCCTCACCTCCGTTACTTTCCCATGCCCCCCGAGGCCTATGAGTGGGTGAAGGCGCAGTGGCTGGGATGGCGGAAGACGGGCATTCGCATGGGCTACCGGCCCAACTACCTGCACGACGGGTACGTGCTGCCCCACTTCGACACGCGCCAGTCCGGGGAGTTCTTCAAGTTCGCGTACGAGAACGGCATGGAAGGGGGCAGCTTCGACTCCCTCACCGGGCAGTGGGGGGTCCACGGCCTGCGGCTCTACATGCACCTGCGCCTCCTGAGCGATCCCACCCTGGAGGTGGACGCCATCCGCGCCGAGTACTGCTCGGCCTTCGGTCCCGCCGCAGGAACCATGGCCCGCTACTTCGAGTACTGGGAGGACTACTCCTTCGAGAACCACATGCGGTTCATCGAGTTGTTCTGGGAATTCGGCTGGCGCTACCGCTCCTATGCCCGCAAGGCGCACCTGGCCTTCCCGCCGGAGTCCTTCGGCCCCGCCGACCGGCTGCTGGAGCAGGCGGCGTCGGAAGCCGGGGCACCGGGTGTGCTGCCGGAATTCGCCGAGCGCGTCGGGTTCGTCCGGGCCGGTCTCGAGCATGCCCGGCTGACCCTGAGGCTGACAGCCCTCTTCGAAATACAGGAAGAGGTTCCGGACACGGTCCCGGAGGCGAACCGGGCGGAGGCGGAGTCGGCGTTGCGCGACCTGGTCGCCTTCCGCAAGCGGAACCAGCGTCTGTTCTTCTCCGATCTCCTGTGGGTCACCAGCTTCTGGGAGCGGCCCAAGCTGGCCGTGGACGATCTCGCGGCCGCCCTCGACTAGGAGATCGGGTCCCGGCGCGGAACCGCCCTTAGGGCACCGCATGACGGGGGAAAGAGAGAAAGCCATGTCTTCACGCGCAGCGGTTCTGATCCTGGCGCTGATCTGCGGCCTGGCCATCCCGGCCCAGGCGGTGGAGCCGTGGCCATCGCCAGAGCAGCAGTGGCGCTACGAGTCGAAGGGCCTGAGCAACCCGGTTCCCTACCCGTCGGTGCCGCGGATCGAGGGCATCCTGATGGGTGAAGGCACCGACCTGGTGCGGCTGGACACGAAGGGCCGGGAGGTGTGGCGGACGCCGCTGATCAGCTTGGCCAAGGTGGCCGGACAGGTGCAGTGGGCCAGGGAGCGGATCAAGGCGCCGGTGGTGGTGGACCTGGACGGCGAGGGAGCGCCGGAGATCGTGGCCCAGGCCTCCTACGGCGAGGTCTTCGCCCTGGACGGCGACGGGCAGGTGCTCTGGCGCTGGCCGGGGCTCGGGCCGGTGGACTTCCGCATGTTCGTCACGGCCGGCGACGTCGACGGCGACGGCCGCGCCGAGATCGTGGTCCCCTCCAAGGCCGGCTGGGTGGGATGTCTGGACCGGCAGGGGCGGGTGCTCTGGCAGTTCAGCGCCGGCTGGGAGATGGCCTCTGCGCCGGTGGTGGCGGACCTGGACGGCGACGGCAGGGAAGAGGTGGTCTATGGCAGCGGCTCGCGGGTCCTGGCCCTGTCGGGTTCGGGCCGGCTGCTCTGGCAGACCGAGCTGTCGGCGTACGAGGCCGTCTTCAGCCGCAACCGGCCCTTGGTCATGGACGGGGACGGAGACGGCCGCACGGAGGTCTACATCCTGGACTGCGTGCGCAACCTGGTGGTGCGGCTGGATGGTCCGACAGGCGCCGTGGCGTGGGTCGAGCCGCAGCCGAGCTACTACGGATACCTGGGGCTGAGCGCGGCCGATCTGGAGGGCGACGGCGTCTTCGATCTGATCGTCACGGGCAAGTCGACCCTGGTGGCGCGCATGAGCCTGTCCGGCGGCAGCACCCTCTGGGGCACGCAACTCGGTGGACGGGGGATCTTCTTCGCGCCGGCCGTGGCCGACCTGAACGGCGACGGGGCGCAGGAGGTCGTGGTGGGCGTGCGGGGTCACTCGCCGGACGAGCGGCGCACGGCGTGGTACGTGGTCGATCCCTCGGGGGAGATCCTGGCCGCCGTGGCGCAGGAGGACGGCGGCATCCACGCGCCGCTGGTGGCGGACCTGGACAGGGACGGCCGCCTGGAGGTGGTCTCGGGCGAGAGGCATCTGACGGCGTGGGAGTTCCCCTTCGAGGGCGGCGCCATCGCCGCCGGCCACATGTGGGGCGGGGACGAGCTGCCGAGCTCGCGCCTGGCGCCGTCCGAGGCCCGCCCCGCCGGAGAGAAAGGCGTGCTGGTGAGGTCCTTCCCGCCGCCGCACTACGGGTACAACCTTCTCGAGCTCGATTCGCCCGACACCGAGCCGGGCGATCATGTGGAGGTCTCGGTGCTCGGTCCTTCCGGGGTGCGCTGGAGCCGCGTCCACCCGGTCCGGGCCGGAGATCCGCCGGCCTTGCGGTATCCCGTACGGCGGCCCGGGCGCCACCAGGTGGAGGTGCGGCTGCTGGATGGGGCCGGAGTCGTGAAGCGCTATCAGCGCCGGGCGGTGAAGGTGGGGGACCTGCTCGGGCCGGTGGCCCGGCAGATGGAGACGGTGGTGGGACAGGCGCGGCAACTGGCGGGAGAGCTGGCCGACCGGCAGCCCCGGGCGGCGCGCTTTGCGCTGCATCAGGCCGCCAGGCTCCAGGGGGACCTGGCCTTGCTGGAAGCCCGGACGAAGGGCGTGGAGTCGTTCACCTGGAGGGAGCACGAGGCCCTGGCCGACCAGGTCCGGCTGCTGCTGAAGACGGCGCGGCGCACGGCGGGCCTGGCGGCGCTGACGGGGCGGCAGGCGTCGGCGCGGGCGAACACGGACCTGGTCGTCTGGGAGGATCCCAATCCCTGGGACCTGGTCAACCCGCTGGATGAGTTGCCGGCCGACCTCGGTTCTCCCGTGGTGGAGGTGTGGGGGTACGGCAACGAGGTGGAGAACCGCGCCGTGCACGTGCTGAACACCTCGCCGGCGGGCCTGGTGGTGCGGCTGGAGCCGGGATCGATCGCAACGGCGGACACCAGCGTCGAGCTGGAGCGCGAGGCGGACGAGGTCGTCCGGTTCTCGCAGGTCGTCTCCCTGTCGTCGAAGCACGCCTACCGCGTGCTGGGAACGGAGACCGACGAGCGGGTGCCGGAGCTGCTGCCGGAGCTGGGTCCGGAGAAGCTCCTGTCGGTGGCTCCCGGGGAGGTGGAGGACCTGTGGCTGGAGGTGAGCACCTACGGGCTGGCCTCCGGGGAATACATCCTCAAGTGGCCCCTCACGACCCTGGAGCCGGCGCCGTACCGGGACACGCTGACGGTGCGCCTGCGCGTCTCGGAGGTGGCCCTGCCGGAGCGCGCCTGGGAGCGGCCCTACGTCTTCCATCCATGGACCTACCCCCTGCACCAGGGCCCTGAACGGATGCGGCGGCTGGCGGTCCACCTGAAGCGTTCGGGGGTCAACGCGGCCGTCCTGAACCTGCCCTATGTCCACGTCGACACGACCGGGACCCGGTTGATCAAACCGCTGGACTGGTCGGCCTTCGACCGGATGTGGGAGACGATCGGCCCCCTGAAGCACCTGCTGTTCCAGAACTACCACATCTACTGGCCCGAGGGAGTGGAGCCGGGCGAGGAGCAGTTGCTCGCGGCTTACGGGACCTATGCCGACGCCGTCTTCCCGCGGCTGGATTCCCTCGGCATCGGCGCCGACCGGTTCTCCGTGTACCCGCAGGACGAGCCGGGACTCACCGGAGAGGGGTCGGTGCAGACCTACATCGCCAAGGCGCGCCGATTCGTCGACAGCGATCCGCGATGGCGGGTCTACAGCAACTACGCCGGCACCACGACGGCGGAGCAGGTCGAGAGGATGGCCGAGGTGACCCACGTCTGGCAGCCGGCCATGAAGGTCCTCAAGCGCTTGTACGAGCAGGCCATCCCCGCGATGCGGCGGCGGGAGGGGAGCCCGGTCTGGTGGTTCGTCGCCGAGGGGAACGGGATCGTTCTCGATCCGCTGGGGTTCTACCGGGGCTCGGGCTGGGAGACCTTCCGCCTCGGAGTGGAGGGCTGGGGTTTCTGGAGCCTGCGCATGGGCCCGCCCCTGTGGAAGACCCGCCCCGAGGAGGAGCCCGATTACGTCACCATCGGGGACGACGGCGTGCACTTCACCAGCAACCGGCGCTGGCAGGCCGTTCGCGACGGCACCGAGGACTTCACCGCCTTCACCATGCTCGCGGAGCGCGCGGCCGAGACCGGGGACCCCCAAGCCGAGGCCCTGCTCGAGGAACTGCGCCCCTCCTCCACCTTCCTGCTCTACCGCGAGTCTCCGGACTGGGAACGCGTGCAGGAGATCTGCCGGGCCGTGGAGAGGACCCTGGTCCGGCTGCAGCCATAGACCGTGGCCTCACTCATGGAGGTGTGACATGCCGATCCACCAAGGCAGCCGCTGTGGCGCCATCGCCGCCGCCTGCATCGCGACGTTCCTCCTGCCGTTGGGAGCCGCGTCCGATTCGGACCCTGCCCCCGGCCCGGGGCGTTCGGTTCTCTCTCGCGACGGGGAGCCGCTCTTCGCCCTGGGGATGTACGAGCGCCCCCGGAACGACGACGAGTGGCGCCGCTGGAAGGAGGCGGGCATCAACATCGTCAAGGCCGGGAACCGGCAGCAGCTCGACGAGAACCGGGAGTGGGGGATGTCCGCCACGGTTCACGCCTCCATGATCCTGGCCGACGATGACGACGGCTCGGCCCTCGTCGCCTTCGTCAACGAGCTCAAGGATCACCCGGCGCTGGCGGTGTGGGAAGCCCCGGATGAGGCGATCTGGTGGGCCTGGCGCCTGGAGCGCGCCCAGCCGCCGCGTTTCTGGGGTCCCCATAAGGACGTCGCCGAGGAGCGGATCGCGCGGATGGATGCGCTCGTTCGAGGGCTGACCCGGGGCGCCGCGTTGATCCGCGAGCACGATCCCGGGCGCCGCCTGTGGCTGAACGAGGCCTGCCAGAGCAGCCAGGCGTCGCTGGCCCGTTGCGCGCCGTCGCTGGACATCATCGGATTCGACTACTACCCGATCCCCGCCCGCGACAGTCGTCCCATGCAGTACATGGGGCTCTACACGGACCGCTTCCACAAGACGGCGCCGCGGTGCGACCTGTGGATCGTGCAGCAGGCCTTCTCCTGGAGCTCCCTGCCCGAGCGCGAGGGCCCGCACCTCCTGCCGACCCTGGAGCAGATACGCTTCATGGCGTGGCAGTCCATCGCCTACGGCGCCACCGGCGTCTTCTGGTGGGGCTCAGCCTATGAGGAGGACCGGGAGGCCCTCATGGCGAACCTCCTGCCCGTGGTGTCCGAGCTGTCGCAGCTGCACCCGTTCCTGACGTCGGCCACCATCCACAGCGTGCGGGCCGTCAACGAACCCAACCGCTATCCGTGGCTGCTCGGCGGGACCGCCGTGGCGCGGCGGCACGGCGAGCGCACGATGCTCGTGCTCATCAACGAGGACGGGACCCCCGCGGACCTCATCATCCAGGGGCTCGACTGGCTGAATGCCGAGGATCTGCGCCCATTGACGCCGGTCTCGTCCGACCTGACGACGATCGAAGACGGGATCATCACCATGATGGAGGGCTTCGAGGTGCGGATCTACGTGGATGGTTGACCGCGCGAAGAGATCCTCGGCCCGGACCACCAGAGCCTGGCCGCCTCTCCTGGGCTGAGCGGCGGAGCTGCTCTCATGGGGCCTCTCGACTCTCTGCAAGTCGTCCTGTCGCCCGAGCAGTCGAGTTGGCTCAAGTCCTTTGCCTTTACGCTGACCATCGAGGGGCCGGTCTTCGTCTGGATGGCGAGGAGACACAGGGCCGACTCCCGCATAACCGTCCGGCGGGCGGCCGCGGCCGGGGCGTGGGGCACGTGCATGACCCACCCGGTGCTCTGGTTCCTCTGGCCCAGGTTCTACGTGGCCGCCCTCAGCCTCCTGCTCGCGCCGGAGAGCCTCAGGGAGGAGTACGGGCGACGGGCGATCTTCTTCGTCATGGATCAGCCCCACATCTTCTGGTCCGGAGTCGCCGTCGCCGAGTTGCTCATCGCCTGTATCGAGGGTTTCACCTTCTGGCTCGCGGCGAGGAGGATACCGCTGTCGAGGGCCATGCTGGCCTCCTTCCTCGCCAACGGGGCGAGCTACGGGCTGGGGCAGCTGGTCCGGCACCTCTGGCCGGATCTCCTGTGACCATGGGAGGACCACGTCTTCCGACTCGGCCGCAAGCGCCCCGAGGTCATGTATGCTGAATCGAACGTCCCTCCTGGCACTCTCCGTGACCGTGCTGGCGACAGAACCGGCTTCTGCCGATCCCCTGCCACTGGTGGTCGTGGGAGAACCCGCTTCCATCCTGGTGCTGGCCGACGAGCCAACGGCGTCGGCGCGGGATGCCGCCGAAGCCCTGCGGACGTGGATCGAGAAGATGAGCGGCGCCCGCCTGCCCGTCCTGCGGGAGAGCGACGTCGCCCCGAACCCGGAGTCCGTCCTCATCCTAGTGGGAGATACGGAACGGACCCGCGCTCTGGGCATCGATCCGGAACGGCTCGATCTCGAGCAGGTGCGCATCCAGACCTTCCCTGGCGCGGTGGCGGTCCTGGGCGACGACCTCCGTGCGGACGGGCTCCCGCTCAGGGGGACGCTCTTCGCGGCCGGTCTCTTCGCGCGGGAGGTTCTCGGGATCCGCTGGCTCTGGCCGGACACGCTGGGGGAGATCGTGCCGCGGCGCCAGGAGATCCTGGTGGACGAGGTGCGCATTCGGCAGACCCCCCGCTTTCGCCGGCGGGACATGTTCAACCAGGCCTACAACGGCGTATGCCATACCAGGATCGATGCCCTGGGGTGGGACCACGAGCCTTTTCTCGAGTTCCAGAGGAGAACGGACGAGTGGCAGGCCTTCCACGGCGGGGGCGGCAGCTACAACGGCAGCTTCGGCCACGCCTTCGGGCACTACTGGGACCTCTACCACGAGGAACACCCCGACTGGTTCGCCCTGCAGCCGGACGGGACGCGCGACAATGAGGGACCGGCCAACGAGGGCTACCCCAGTCACCGGCTCTGCGTTTCCAATCCCGGTCTGATCGAACGGATCGCAAGGGACAAGATCGAGCAGCTGAAGCGGAATCCGTCCCTCGACGCCGCCTCGGTCTCCCCCAACGACGGGGGCCCGCAGACCTTCTGTCTGTGCGAGCGCTGCGAGTCCTGGGACGCCCCCCAGGGGGAGATGATCCGGATGCGCGGCCAGGACGGCCCCATTCCCCACGTCACCCTGAGCGATCGTTTCGTCCGCTTCTACAGCGAGATCGCCCGGATCGTGGCGGGGGAACTGCCGGACCGCAACATCGGAGCCTACGCGTACCACTACTACACGACTCCACCGATTCAGGCCGACCTCCATCCCAACGTGGTGATCGGCTTCGTGACCGCCATGAGGATGTACGTCAACGAGGACCTGCGTGAGAAGATGCGCGTCGAGTGGGGGCAGTGGGCCGCCAGGGCCCACCAGCTCTTCCTCTACTCCAACTCCACCTACGCGCTCAACGCCTTCCCCAGTGTGTACGTGCACCGCCTGGCCGAGGACCTCAGGTTCTACGCGGACAACAACATCGTCTTCGCCCAGTACGACTGCGTGACGGGCCACTGGGGGACCAACGGGCTGAACTACTACGTCCTCGCACGCCTGCTCTGGGACCCCTGGCAGGACGTGGACGCCCTCGTGGCGGAGTACTGCACCGCCGCTTTCGGACCGGCCGCGGAGCAGGTGCGCGGGTATTTAGAAGAGATTGAGCGCATCACCACTTCCGTGGCCGAGGAACGACAGCGCCCCGGCGCGGAGGCGATGGCGCGCCACTACAGCGACGCGACGGTGGCGGCCCTCACGGCAATGCTCGACGCAGCGGATCGGGCCGCCGCAGGCGACCCCACGATCGAGGCCCGGATCCGGTTCCTGCGCCAGGGACTCGACTACGCGCCCATCTGCCGGGACTACATGCTGGCCAGGAAGGCGCTGGAAGGCGGAAACAAGTGGGATTGGCGGGCGTATCGCGAGCAATCGGTCCGGCGCACGACCTGGTTCCATCAACTCGGCCCGTCCTGGTCGATCCACGTGCCCTGGCTGATGTACCGGGAACTCTGACGGGTTTCGAGCGGAGGATACCCGGCCACGCGCCGGGAGGGCCTGCTGAGCGGGGAGGGGCCGCTCAGTCGAGGGCCATGATCTGACAGCTTCCTTCGAGCCGCGGCACGCGGAGGACCCGGCCGTCGACCTCGAGCTCCACCACGGCATCGGTGTCGGTGAAGTCGGTGCGCCGCACCAGCACGCGGTCGTCCCAGCGCAGGGCCGACACCACGGGCCCCGGTTCTTTCGGTACGGTGAAGGAGACCGGTGTTCCATTGGCCAGGAAGTCCCGGTAGACGTGCGATTCCGCGTACACCTGGTGGGCGAGCTGGGACTCCTTCAGGGCCTGGTTCTGCGGACTCCACATGAACAGCGCGTCATGGCCGCGCAGCAGCAGGTGCCAGAGCAGCTCGCGGTACTTCTCTTCGCTGAACTGCGGGTGGTCCGGCGGGGGATCGGAGAGGATCACGGTGTGCCAGTGGACGAAGGTGATCAGCGGAATGTGGGCCGGCGTCGACTTCCCGGCGTTGCTGCCCACCAGCAGCATGTTGTAGAACCATCGATAGTCGGGCACGTCGAAGTCGTACCAGCCATAGATGTCCTGCCAGGTGTAGACCACCGGCATGGCGAAGGTGTAACCCGTGCCGTCGAACTCGGGGTACCACTGGCGGTAGCGGGCGCCGCCTTCCACCCGATGGGGCGTGCCCGGGGTGTGCTTCTCGAAGTAGTCGAACCAGTACCGGTACCCGTTATGGGGATAGACGGCATAGTTGCCCACCAGGGCGCGGGGGAACCGCGCCAGCACGGGCTCGGCGAGCATGTGTCGTTGCAGGTAGCTGCGCTGGCGCCGGAGGGCGCCCTGGAAGGCGCTGAAGTCGTCGATCTCGGGGATGCGGGCCCGGCAGCGCATGCAGCGGCGCGAGTGGTCCCAGGCCTCGTTCCACTCGATGGGGCCGTCGATCTCCCAGTCGGCGAAGATCATGTGGATGTCGAGACCGGCGTCGTCATAGGCCGTGGCGGGCTCGGCGATGCGGCGGCGCATCTCGGTCGTGCGAGAGTCCACGGCGAAGGGACACCCCATGTGTTGGGGGCCGAAGGAGGGATCGAAGAAGGGCTGGCCGTCGCTGTCCACGTGCGCCGTGCCCTCGTCGCCATTGAAGAAGGAATAAGTGCAGGAGGTGGCATTGACGGTGATGGGCAGTCCCAGACGCTGCTGGATGGCTCCCAGGCGCAGGGCCCGGTCCAGGGCCTCGGTGTCGTCGGCGCGCCAGTTCGCGATGGCGGCGATGCCGCGCGCCTCCAGCTGGCGCAGCAGGGTCTCCAGTTCCGCCTCGTCGTCGGTGCCCAGGTTGTGAGCCGGCCACAGGTAGAGGGGCAGGCGCTCGCCCCGCGGTTGCTCCAGCGGGGCGGTGGTGCGAATGATTTCCTGGATGAGCTGGTCGCTTGTCTGTGCCATGGTGCGCGTCAAGGCCGCCAGGATGAGCCCAGCGGTCGCGAGGAGCCGGATCGTCGTCATGGTGCCTCCCACCGCATGGCTGGCGCGGGACCGAGGGGCTGTATTCCGTTGACATTCCCAAGATAGGTGGTGGCGGGAGTGGTGCAAGCCGCCACCTGAGCCGCGGCCTCGAGGCAGGGATCGCCGGCAACCCGGAGGGAGGCCATCAGGTGTGGGCACGTCGTCCGTCACCGCGAGGCGGCTCGCGGATCGGGTTGTCGCAGCGGCGGGCCTCGAATACGTTGACGCAAGTCGCCACAACCCGATCTGCACCGGATCGCCCATGTCCCCGGGCCCACATCACGATGTGACATTTCGCGCCATCGCACTCGGTGCGTTGCTGGCCCTGGCGATCAACCTGGCCTGCCCGTACAGCGTCCTCGTCCTGCAGAACGCGGGGTTGACCTCGGACTACATCGCGGCCGGCGCCATGATGCTGTTCCTGGTGCTCGTGGGACTGATCAATCCCGTCCTGAAGTTCGTCCGTACGGGCTGGGGGCTGAGCAGCGCCGAGCTCATCGTGGTCTACGTCATGATGCTCGTGGCCTGCGCGGTCCCGACATGGGGGCTGGTGACCAACCTGTTCCACATACTCACCCGGCCCTTCTACTACGCCACCCCGGAGAACGGCTGGGTGGATCTGGTGCATCCGCTCATACCAAGCTGGCTGGCGCCCCGGGACCCCGACGTGGCGCGCTACTTCTACGAGGGGCTCCCGGCAGGCCAGGGGATCCCGTGGAGCCAGTGGGCGGTGCCCCTGCTGGCGTGGGGGAGCGCCATGCTCGCCGTCTTCCTCCTCATGGTGTGCACCATGGTCATCCTGCGCCGCCCCTGGGTGGAGCAGGAGCGACTGGTCTTTCCCCTGACCCAGCTTCCCCTCGAGATGCTTCGCGGCGTCGACGACCAGATGGTGCCGTCGCTGTTCAGAAGCCCCCTCATGTGGGCGGGCTTCGCGCTCCCCTTCGCACTGCAGATGCTCCGCGGTCTGCACCACTACTACTTCTTCATCCCGGAGGTCGAGACCTATCTCGACCCGATCCACCTGTTCCGCAACAGTGTCCACCTGCGCATCTTCATCAACTTCGCGATCATCGGCCTCAGCTACTTCCTCAATCTGCAGGTCGCCTTCTCGGTGTGGTTCTTCCACCTGCTGGGGCGTTTCCAGACCGGCGTGTTCTCGGTCGTGGGCTACGAGCTCCCCGGCCGACACGAGTCGTTGACCGGATCGTCCATCGCCCTGTCCCATCAGGGCATGGGGGCCATAATCGTCCTGGTGGCGGCCATCCTCTGGACGGCTCGCGGGCACCTCGCGCGCGTTCTGCGCGCCGCCGTCCGGTGGCGGCGTGACGCCGCCGACGCCGAGGAGATCCTGTCCTATCGGGCCGCCGTCTGGCTGTGGGTCGCGTGCGCCGCCTACTACTTCGCCTGGCTGCTGCTGACCGGGCTGCCGCCGGTGGCCGCCGTGGTCTTCCTCCTGGGAGCCCTCACGATCTTCGTGGCCGTCAGCCGGGTGATCGCGCAGGGAGGGGTAGGCTTCACGGCCTCCACCATGGTACCCCAGCCCTTTGCGGTCTACACGCTGGGGACGGACCTCATCGGCTGGAAGGGCCTGGCCAGCCTGAGCCTGAGCTATTCATGGGCGGGGGAGATGCGCACCACCGTGATGGCTTCCACGGCCAACGGCCTCAAGCTGGCCCACAGCGGCGGCCTGTCGGCGTGCCGGCATCCACGGCGCCTGTTCTGGGCGATCCTGATCGCCATCGTCGTCAGCATGGCGGGGGCCACGTGGATCACGTTGCACCTCAACTACACCTACGGCGGCATCAACCTGCGGCAGTTCGGCGTGCCCACCATCGCCTACCGGTTCCTCGAGGACAAGCTGCTCAACCCCGTTGGCTGGGATCACATTCAACCGCGCCTGCTCTTCACGGCGGTCGGCGCCGGAGCCATGGGGTTGCTCATCCATCTGCAGCACCGCCTCCCCTGGTGGCCCCTGCACTACATCGGCCTGCCCATCGGCGACAGCTGGGTGATGGGCTGGGCCTGGTTCTCCGTATTCCTGGGCTGGCTGATGAAGGGCGTCATCTTCAGGTTCTGGGGAAGTCGAGGGTATCACTTCTTGAAGCCCGTGTTTCTCGGGTTCGTGGCCGGACAGCTCATGGGCGGCGCCGTGTGGATGGTGGTGGACGCCATCCTGGGGGAGACCGGGAATGTGGTGTACATCGGCGTCCGTTGAGGGCGGCGGCCGCAGAAGAGGAGGAATACCGTGACCAGGCATCCTGAAAGACACCTCGCCACTGCTCTGGTGGCTCTCGCGGCTTTCCTGCCCCCGGTGGCCCGGGCGCAGGTCACCGTGGTAGTGGACGGGGAACCGCGGGCCGTGGTGGTCACGGCCGAAGTGCCCACGAAGACGGCTGCCTATGCGGTGGAAGAGCTGGTGGAGCACGTACGACTCGCCACCGGCGTCACTCTGGATGTCGTTCCCGAATCGAAGACGCCGACAGACGTGAACACGCGCATCTACGTGGGGGAGACGGCATCCGCTCTCCGCCAGGGGATCGACGTGGAGCGCCTGCCCAGGGAGACGTTGGTCATGCGGTCCGTGGGCAACGACCTCTACATCCTGGGAAGGGAGAGCGACGCCGATCCCCTGGACCTGGGCAACCCGGACGTGGGCACCCTCTTCGGCGTCTACGAGTTCCTGGAGGAGTTCGTGGGAGTGCGCTGGCTGTGGCCCGGCGAGCTGGGCACGGATGTGCCCAGGACAAGGACGATCACGATTCCGGCCGTCAGGCGTATGGAGCAGCCGGCCCTCCTATTCCGCTACATGAGGATTCCCCCGCACGACGTCGAGGAGGGCAGTGCTGTTGCACGATTGGGGTTCTCACCCCATGTGGCGCGCGACTACGACACGGCGCTGAGGGTGCTCTATCGAAGACACCGGCTGGGCGGAAGGGATGCGCACCCCCGGGGGGATCACAAATCGATCAGCTGGAACAAGTACGGCGAGAAGCACCCGGAGTGGTTCGTCCTTACCCGGGACGGGAGACGGGGGAATCCGAAACCGGGGAGGCCGCATCCGTATGTATCGCTGTGTGTGACCAACGAGGAGTTGCAGGACTTCATCGTCGAGCAATGGGATGGGAAGAGGGGCCTCGTCGTAAGGCCGGTGGACCGGCCGGGCCGGTGCACGTGCGACCCGTGCCGGGCATGGGATGGTCCCCAGCCCGAACCGCCGCCATGGTTTGCCAGGCTGATGTATGAGGACGACCACGATCCCCAGGTCTTCTACGGTCAGACCTCCGACCGGTACGTCCGTTTCTGGCAGGTGATTCGGGAGAAAGCGGCAAGGCGGAATCCGAACGTGCGGATCTTCGTCATGTCTCTGTACGAGAACGAGTTCACCGCACCGGTCAACAATGTATACCTCGGCCCGAACTACTACGGCGAGTTCGTTCAGTGGAGGGATCCTCACCTGCGCTACTTCCCGATGCCCACGGCGGCATTCGAGTGGATGAAGGAGCAGTGGCTTGGCTGGAAGAAGACCGGTATGAGGATGGGGTACCGGCCCAACTACCTTCTTGACGGCTACGTGTTGCCCCACTTTGAAACCGATCAGTCCGGCGCCTTCTTCAAGTTCGCTTACGAGAACGGAATGGAAGGCACGGACTTCGACATGAACACCGGGCAGTGGGCGGTGCAGGGGCTCCGGCTCTACATGCACCTGCGGCTGAACAACGATCCGGAACTGGAGATCGACGCGATTCGCGACGAGTACTTCTCAGCCTTCGGCCCGGCGGCTGAGAGCGTCAGGCGCTACTGCGACTACTGGGAGGGCTATGCGGTGGAGAACACCTTGAACTTCATCCAGGACCTGGAGGTGCGCCGGTACGCGAAATACCCTCTTCAGGCCCACCATGCCTTCCCTCCGGAGGTCTTCGATCCGGCCGTCCCCATTCTGAAGCAGGCGTTGCACGAGGCGGGCACCAGCCCCCGGCCCGGGTTCGCGGGGCGAGTCAGGTTCCTCCAGGTGGGTCTGGAACACGCCCTTCTGACGATCGCCTTCACCGCCATCCACGATGGCAATGCGGAGGTGCCGGAGCAGCGGGTGGACGAAGCCAGGGAGGCCCTGCGCGAGTTGGTGCAGTTCCGAAAGGATCACCAGCATCTGTTCTTCTCGGACCTCGCCCATGTGACGGGGTACATGGAGAACCGACACCTGGATCTGAGCTACTTCTCCGGGTTGTAGGGCCTACTCCTCGAAGCCCAGGATGACCCGCATGAAGGCGGAGGTGATGTCGAGGTCATCCCTCTCCCGCGCGGGATCGCCGTATTGGCGCCGGCTCCACTTGACCCCCAGGTTGGTGGCGATGTCATACCCGAAGTAGGGGGACCAGTTCGTCAGCTGCACCACCCGCACGACCTCCTCGTAGCTGTCGCGGCCGTCGGCCAGGTCCTCCTTGCGCAGGGGCAGGCCCGGCAGCCCCTGGGTGCCGAGCCAGAGATGGGTGCGCGGCGTGATGTGATACGACGTCTTGAGGATCGGTATGAAGGTCCACTCGTTGGCCAGGTCCACGGCCAGGCTCTGCCGGGTCCGGCGCAGCACCAGCCCCTTGGTCTGGGCGATCAGCTGCCACCGGTCCGACAGCTCCCGCACGTACTCGGCCCGGACCACCATCGTCAGCCGGGTGATGGTGTCGGCGGCCTGGTCGCTGCCGTCGGCCAGGGTCGCCTCCTGCTGCTCGTTGACCGCATAGCGCAGGTTGCCGCCGAGGCGCAGACCGCCGGCGGCGGTGAGGTCGGCCTCGACGTAGTGCTGACGATCCAGGCTGTCCCGGTACTCCAATAGATCCAGCATCGTGGTGGGGGCGTAGGTCCGCTGCCGGTTGGGATAGCGGCCCCACGCCTCGTCGAAGACGACGTAGTTGTCGACGATGTCATCATGAAGCCGCCGGAGGCGGGTCTCGGCCCGGACCGAGCCCCACCGGGGGCTGTGGCGGCGGAAGTGGGCCACGCCGTAGGTGCTCTCGTTGCGGCCGCCGCCGACGATCCCCCCGGCCTGCAGCCGGCCCGCCGTGAGGCGGAAGCCGCCCGGCAGATGCAGCGTCCCGAAGAGGTGGTGCCCGCGCTGGTCCACCTCGTAGGGGTAGTCCGAATCCAGGTCGTCCTCGCGGTGGTCCGCAATCCCGTTGTTGTTGGCGTCCCGTCCATAGGCATACGCCAACGGCTCCACGTCGTACAGCAGGAACGCCTCCAGGTAGTCGGGCACCTGGTTGCCGTTGCGGTTGGTGTCCGGAATCCGGTCGTTGTCCCGGTCGTTGCCCGGAAACACCCCGTCCGGGTCGAAGGGGGTGCCTGTGTCCGCACTCATGGGGCGATGTCCGGGGCCGATGTCGGGATAGCGGTCGTCGTCGTCGTTGTCCTGCACGAAGCCGCTGTCGTACTCCTCGGCGATGGAGAACAGCTCCCCGCCCACCTCCATCCGGCCCCGGCGCCACTGCCCGTTCACGTACCAGGCCCCCGCCCCCGTGCTGCTGCGCGCCCCGTTCCAGCGGCGGATCCCCCGGACCTCCCGGTCCTGGCGGTACCCCGGCCGGCCGTCGGGAAACTCCCGGTATTCCATGCCGCGGGCGTATTCCCAGCGCACCTCGGCGTCGCCCCACTCCCAGGCCCCGTTGAGACCCCACAGGGCCCGGCCCGTCCACTCCCCCAGATCCAGACGCACCCACTCCAGGTTCGACATGTCCTGCACGTTGCCCCGGGACCGGCGGGCGGCGGTCACCCCCGGCGTCTCCCTTTCCACGAAGTAGCCCTGCCCCGGCACCAGGGCATTGCCGCCGACGCGATAGTGGAACTCGTAGTTCTCCACCGCCGGGGCCGAGACGAAAAGGGGCAGCACCTCGACCCGGTAGTCGTTGCCCACCAGCGCCTCCACCTGCACCTGGCGGATGAAGGGCTCCTGACTCACGTCGAAGACGGCGATGATCTGCTCGTGGCCGTCGGCCCGCAGCCCCGGAACGTCCGGCAGGGCCTCCACCCAGCGCAGCAGCTCCTCCAGGTTGACCTTGTCCGACACGTCCTCCCCCTGCAGGTGATCGCGCAGGTAGAGCACGTCCGCGAAGCGCGTGCCCCGATCCAGATAGGCCACGCGCCGGAACTGACCCGTGAGCCGGTTGGTGGAGCCCACCGCCGTGGGGTTCTGGCCGTTGATCCGGGCCAGGAACGGCCGCAGGTCCGGCCGGTCCTCCCCGTTGATCTTCAGACGGACCTCGGAGACCACGGCGCCGGCCTGCAGGTCCTCCGGCGTATCGTCGGAGAACCGCACCAGGTAGGCCACCGGCAGCACCTGCTCGGCCTGCAGCCCCCCGCGCAGCACGAAGCGCTCCTGCTCCGCGTCGAAGATGTGGAAGTTCACCCCCGTCGCCCCCAGGGTCAGCGCCCCCAGCTCGACATCGCCGTGGGCCCCCAGAAGCATCAGCGAGCTCCGCCTGTGCTCGGTGAAGTCCCAGTCGGTCCAGACCGGACCTTCGCCGTAGCGGCCGGCGGTGAAGTGGCCGGTGTAGCGCTGGCCGATGACGGCCCCCCGCGCGTTGCCCACCTGGCTGTCCAGGCGGATGCCGTCGTACCCCGGCAGGGCCAGCGTCAGCGGCGTGAACATCGTGCGGATCTCCTCCCCGTAGATCAGGCTCGCCGCCCACCGCGCGTGCGACTCCCGGGCCACCAGGTTGCGCTCGAAGCGCCCCCAACGGGGGATCGTGCGGAAGGACTTGGGCAATGCCGACGTCGCCGACGACCGCGTCTCCCGCCACTCGTACACGTCGTAGCCCTGGATCAGGAAGTTGCCCAGGGGGCCGTAGTAGTTGCGCCGCGTGAAGCTCGTGAACTCCGGCAGCGTGTAGTCCTCGAAACCGTAGTTGAGGTAGGAGGGATCCGACCGGTAGAGAAAGGAGCGGCCGGAGACGTCCTGGGTGAACCCCAGGCGCGGCTCCGTCGCTCGCACCGGCCCGCACAACCCGCCCCCGGCCGCCAGAAGCGACCACAGGACCACATGACGGCAGCTTGACAACCAAACCCTCTCTTGTAGGTTCCGATCCCTTGGTCCAGTGACTGAGCGACGCACCGCGCTCATTGGGATCACCTCTCGGCGCGTGCCATTCACTCGAGCACGCAGATACTCCTTGACATCGACAGTCCCCCAGAGACCGGCAGGATCCGAATGCGAGCCGCACTAACCATCACAGTCTTGATTCTCGGCGTGTCCTGCTCCCGGGAGCCGACGCCGTTGGATGTGCATGAGGTTCTCGGCAAGAGCGAGGCCGAACTCATCGAGCGCTGGGGAGAACCCATGCAACACGTCCAGGCTTCGGGAGGGAGGTTCGGGCATTTGCTGTGGAAAGATGTGCTGAATACGGGGGTCCGGGTCTTTGTGGTAATAAAGGAGGGGGAGGCGAGTTATGTCAGCTACAGATTCGAGGAGATGAGACCCTTCGATGAGGACGAGGCCCTTCGGATGATCGGCGTCGAGCGGCCGGACGCCGAGCCCCAGACCATGACCACCCCTGGGGCCAAACGCTGGCAGCCCTTCGAGGCGTACGAAAAGCTCACGCTCAACCCGCGGACCAGATTCATCTCGGTCGGGTCCGACCCGGTGAGAATCCGCGCCGACCAGGCAGGAATCGGGGTCCGATCCCGAGTGAAGTCTCGTAGAGAGTAAAAAGCGTCTCATAAGCGGGGCATAAGCGTATATCTGTGGCCGCGTCCTCTCGGGCAGCAGGGGGATGTGGGACTCTTGTTTTCTCTTGACTTCCGTGAGAAAGCGCCGTACTTATCTGCCGTACTTTCTAGTGAACGTAAGGCCATATTTAAGCTGTGAACGTAATTTATTTCTGGCCTCCTTGGGCCCTGTCGAGACCCGGCAGGTCGAGGTAGGCCAGCAACCAGTCTCACTCCGGACCGAACAAGGCTCGGCTTCGGGGGCGGAGAAAAGGAGTAACTCATGAAGAAGGCGATCCTGCTGCTGTGTTCCGGACTGGTCGGGACGGCCGCGGCAAACGACTTCGGCCAGTCGAACCCCGACTGGCAGGGTTTCGACGTCCACTGGAAGGGTGGTGCGCCGACGGTGCTGAAGCTCTCGACCCAGGACATGAACCACACCTTTGACGGTTCCCCGGTCGAGATCCCCTTCACCATCGAAGGCGTTCCCACGGCCATGGTCTATCTCGCCGTGTACACCCTGGATGCCAATCCCCAGTACGGCGGAGAGCCTTTTGGGGTGGGAGGCATCGAACAAAGCCTGATCCGCGCCGCCGGCGTGGATACCATGGTCTACATCAGTGCCGGAGATCGGTTCGACGCGGGCTCGAACACCATCACCTGGGACGGCACGGATTACAACGGCAGCCAGGTGGCTGCCGGCGTCTACAGGACCTACCTGTTTGCCATCGACGTCGACTCCCCGCCCACCTACGCGGGCGGGACCATGGCCCCGTGGCAGAACTCGGTGATCGACGACCAGAAGAGTCCCCCGGAAATCTGGTTCGCCCAACAGTTGGAGGGCGCGTGGCACATCAGGGTGAGCGAGATGGGCACCGACCTGCTCGCCAACCCCGAGGCATTTGAGACCTTCGCCATCCCGTGGGTCAACGCGGTCCCCCAGGAGAGTGGTGCTGACTGGAAGGACGTCGGCTACTTGCAGATGGATCCGGCCGAGGATAACGTGGCCTACGTCATCCGCTTCCAGAACCCGCCGGGCGGCCTGTACCGGGCGATCATCGATCGCGAGGCGGGCACCGCGCTGCTCGACGAGAGCTGGGAGAACTCCGACGGCGGGTACATCGCCATGGAGGTTCGCGGCATCACCACCATGGTGACCAACGCCCGCCATCATCCCTGGGTGGCCGACGACGGCTTGCTCTACGCCACCGTCGCCGACCACGTGGAGCCCTACGGTTCGCCAGGTCCGGCGGTGCAGAGATTCGACCGCGCCACGGGGGAGCTGGTGGACGTCCTGTCGTTCCTCGACTACTTCCCCCAGGCTTACAACGACGAAGGCGCCCCCAGGAACTTCAAGTCGATAGCGGGGTTTGACGTCGACGAGACAGGCTACTACGGGACCAGTTACCTCGGCCGCCCGGGAGCGGGTCCGACGAAGACCGATCTCGACCTCAACCTGGTCTGGAAGAACCAGAACGGCGACTTCTACCTCGATTACTACACCAGTGACGAGAGGGAGGCCCTGGGGATCCCTTCAAACATCCCGATAAGCATATTGGCCGCCCGCTGGGGGATCAGCTTCGTCGGCGGCTGGGAGGCGCCTGAATGGGCCACGGTCCTCGGACCCGACGGGTTTGGTCTGTTCAAGCTCAACCTGGGAATCCATATGCCCCCGGGCGCACTCGGCGGCATCGCGATGTTGATGGACAACGACAACGAGGCCGACGGTCTGTACATCGGCGTGGGAGCTGGGCCGTATCTGGCACACTTCCCCATGGACATCGCCCGGGCGAGGGTGGGGGAGGGCCTGACCACGGACGTCCAGGAGCTGGAGGGGGCGGCAACGCCCGGCGCCTTCGCGCTGGGTGATGCTTTCCCGAACCCCTTCAACCCTGAGACGACCGTCCGCATCGCCGTCCCCGAACTCGACGAGTCTGTGACCCTGACCGTGCACAATGTGGCCGGTCAGGAAGTGGCCAGATTGGTGGACCAGGTGCTGGATGCCGGTTCCTACCACGTCACTTGGGACGGCACGGATTCTCAGGGCGTCAAGGTCGGCAGCGGGGTCTATGTCTTCCGGATGGTCGCCGGGAGTTTTACCGAGAGCAGGCGCGTAACTCTGCTGAAGTAAGCGGCCAGCGGGCGTCTCTGTTGAGAGCAGCCTGATTCGGAAATGGGTGGCCGGTGAAAGCCGGCCACCCATTTGTTTCTATCGGCAAGGGAAACCGCCTGTGACGTCTATCCGCTTCACCTTTCTGATCGGGCTCTGCTGCACGGGTGCGGTGACCGCGCAGACGTGGGAGCAGAGTTCGTGGCGCAGCATCACCTACTACCGTTCCAACTTCGTTTCCGCCGCCGCTCTCGAGGGCCAGCTCCACGTGGCCGCCGTGGACAGCTACGAGGTCTACTTCAACGGCGTGCTCCTCGGCGGGGATTCTCTCGGTACCCGGATGCAGGCCTATGCCGTCCAGGTCCAGGACGGATCGTCGGGGAATGACCTCGCCGTGAAGGTCGTCAACCACGGCGGCGGCACCGGCAACGGCCTGATCGCCGCGGTGGCCACCGACGAGTACCGGATCGAGACGACCACGAACCAGGTGGTGCAGAGGTGGTACTGGACGGCTGGGGAGCAGCAGGGCCTCGAGTGGACGACGGCCGATCCCGAGGACGATCCGGCGTGGCAGACCGTGCAGCAGGGATGGGTCGAGCGCGATCGGATCCAGGACCTGCTCGACGCGGAGATCGAGATCGTCTCCGGGTTTCTGTCGGGGATCGACGCGGGGGCCCGGCAGGGAAGCCTGGTTCTCAGTCAGATCCGCGGCCAGAACCTGGCCCTCGACAAACCGGGCAACCGTCTCGAGGTCGTGGACGGAAAGCTGAACACCTCCTGGGACCCGCCCACCACTGCCCTCAACTACTCAGCCAGTGTGGACCTGCAAGTCCGGCGCAACGTAAGCAGCGTCCGCGTCATCACCAGAGGAAGCAACCCCGGGCAGCTGGAGGAGAATTCGCTGAGGGGCTACTCGGTGCAGGTCAGCGACGACCGGGTCCGCTGGACCGAGGTGGGCGTCATCCACGATATCGAGAAGTTCGACTGGACCGAGGTGCGCTTTACGCCGGTCTGGACCCGGTATGTACGTATCGTAATAGTTGATATCAACTCCGTGAGCCCTCCCAAGGTCGCCGAGGTGGAGATCTACGGAGACGGGTACACCGATGAGGGCACATACCTCTCCGAGCCGCTCTCCCTGGGCGCGCCCGACCAGGCCAAGAATTTCGGCCGCGTGCGCTGGGATGCCGAGGTCCCCGAGCGTACGGACCTCTTCGTTCAGTTCCGGACGGGGACCTCCCCGGCGGACTTCGAGGATCCCGAGCGGGGGTGGAGCACCCCCCTGTCAGGCGGAGACGTCTGGTTCCCCGCCTCGGAGCCGGGAGCCTGGCTCCAGTATCGGGTCGCCATGGAATCCAGGGACCAGCGGCGCACGCCGGCCTTGCACAGCATCGAGCTGGACTACACTACCGCGGAGATCGCCGTTTCCGGCGCCCACTCGCGGGTCTCGCCCAACCGCGTGTCCATGGGTGCGGACACCCTCTTCGTGTGCACTCTGGACCTGGTCTTTGCCCCCGGTGACGCGGGGATCGAGCGGCTCCGCATCGACGTCCCCAGCGAGGCCCGGCTGGTCGACGACGGTCAGCTCCAGGGGATCCTGGCGGACTGGACCTCCACGCAGGATGCGCTGGAGCTCACCTTCTCCGAGCCGGTGCGCGACATCGACCAGTTGCTGATACCCTTTCGGGCCCGCTCCCATGCGAACAGCCACGAGTTCCGCGTGTTTCTCTTCAGCCCCGGGTCGGACAACCCCGTCAACGTGGCCGAGAGCGTCGGTCTGGACGAGACCACGGGTGATCCCTTCTCCTGGGCGGTGGTTCCCACGACCTCCCGCAAGGATGCCCTGTCGAGTGTCCGTGCCAATCCCTCCGTCTTCACACCCAACGGCGACGACATCAACGACGATACCGTCATCGAGTTCATTCTCAGCAAGGTCGACACGCCCCGTGACCTGGGACTGCGCATCTTCGACCTCCGGGGCGCCCTGGTGCGCGATCTGAAGCCGGCCCCCCTGGCGGCTGGTGTCTACCTGCGCCTCACCGGCAGCGGGGCGCGAGGCATCGTCCCCGGATACTGGGACGGCAGGGACGACGAGGGCCGGCTGGTGCCGCCGGGCAACTACATCTACCGCGTCCAGGTGGAGCTCGATGCCGCGAGCGAAACCGGCACCGGCGTCGTAGGGGTGGTTTACTGAGAAGCTTCCGCTTCCTGTCTGGCTTGACTTGGCAACCGAGGTCTCCGAGACGACGAACGGGACGGGTGATGAGCCTGGAGGGGTCGCGCCTGTCCTGGAGGTCGGCACCCGGGACGCCCACCGAACCGCGCTCTCGGTACCGCCGAGCGTCGAGCAGATCACCGCGGATCGTGCGGGCATCCTGATCGCCCGTGGCAGCCGCCCAGCCGGTCTGGAGCCCGCCGCCGGAGGCGGCGGACGGACCGCGCGCAGGGCGGTGGCGGGTCTTGCCCTCTGGATGCTGGCGGGCAGCTTGGCCGAGCCCTGCCTGGCGCAGCGCTCCCCCGAGGACTACTGGTCGGGCCAGCAGGAGTTCCTGAACCGGGAGCTGCGTCCGCTCTGGGAGGAGCGCTACGAGAACTACAGCTTCCTCAGCTACCGGGACTACGGATTCCGGCCGGAGCGTCCCACCTACGATCCCTTCGGCTCCTACCTGGTCGACGGGGTGGAGATCCTGCGGATCGAGGAGTACGGCACCCTGGACCCCGCACGCAGCAGCAGGGTGCCCGGTTGGGGGCTGGGCCAGTTCCGCAACATGGTGGTCCTGCGCGACGCCTTCGGCGGCTGGTCGACCCGATTCATGATCGGCAACCTCCTGGACGGCCGGTTCACTCCCCTGACCCTGAACCTGTCCCGTCTGGAGGGGCTCCGCTGGGACGCGTCCTCCCACCGCAACAGCTTCTCCCTGATCTCGTCCCGCGTGCCCCGGCCGCTGACGGGTGCCCGACACTTCACCCACTACCTCTTCGGAGGACACTGGAGCAGCCAGTTCGGCGACGTCCTGACCTTCGGCGCCTCCTACGTGAACCTCCACCTGCAGGATGCCTCCCGGCGAAACACGAGCCTGCGCGGAGACGTCCCTTCGCGCCTGACCGGCACCTCGTCATTCTACCTGGTCATCAGCGACGATTCGCCGGAGGACGACCACGGTGTCGATGTGTACGCCGTGGAGCTGTACGCCGATCAGCAGCGGCTGGACGTGGACCCCGAGGTGAAGCTGATCCCTCACGTGGTGGAGGTGAGTGAGGTCTCCCATATCCGCCGGGACGGAGCGTGGGCACCCCGGATCTTCAACGCCGACCGGATTTTCGTCGAGCGCACGGGGCTCTTCGCCAGGGAGGGCATCCCCCTCGTCGGGCCGTTCCCGCTCCAGGTGGGCGGCACGGACCTGCTGGTACTGCGCTACGAGGTGCCCGGTGATCCGCAGAGCCTGCAGTTCCGGGTGCAGGTGGCCGGAGACTACAGCCTGGACGTGGGCGCCGCCTATGGCTTCTTCGGCGGCGGCACGTCGCTCTGGAGCGACTGGCACAACGTCGAGCGGGCGCCTGGCAATGTGCAGGACGGGTCCAACATGGGCTGGGTCACCGTCGACTACGGCTTCCCCACGGGGATGGTCCAGTTCGGCAGCACGGTGGAGGCGGAGATCGGCGGCGCGAACCTGGAGGCGGAGTACATCAGCAACGTCCAGCACGCCCGTTTCCCCTTCGTGGGCCGCCGCGACAGCCGCGCCACGAGCGCCTGGTACGTGCGTCTCCTGCAGGAATGGTCCCTCGCGGACGTGGGGTTGGAGCTATTCGACGTCCCTCCGACCTACCAGGTCTCGTTGCCCGTGTGGTCCGAAGGCGAGCAGGCTGTCCTGCCGTGGGAGCTGGTGGAGGACAACGACGACAATGACGAGTGGCCGGACAAGGTGGAACACTGGGATCCTCTGGACCCCGTCTACGTCGCCTATGCCAACGCCTCGGGAATCGACGTGGACGCCCTCCGACCCGATGCGGCCGGCGACTATGGTCTGGGCGGAGGGCACGGGGTCTTCCCGGGCCTGGATCAGGACGAGGACGGGGTGGTGGACACCAACGTCAACCGCAACCAGTTCCCGGACTATCTCGAGCCCTTCCTCATGTACTATGTCGAGCCGGACGACTTCGTGTACGGGGAGGACTTCAACAACAACGGCGTGGTCGACGTGCGCGAGAACGACAACAAGCCCGACCTCCCCTACGACCTGGACAGTCGGGGCTACCACGGCTTTGCCTCCCTGCAACCCCTCGAGGAAGTAGGGTTGCGTCTCGGACGGTACCAGGTCCGGCAGCGAGCGGCGGCTGGCAGGAACGAGGTGACCTACGGCGAGCTGGCCTACACGGCAGAGGGGAGACAAGCGGGCCGGTTTATCGCCCGCTGGCGCCTCAAGCGTATTCGCGACGACATAGCCAATCCCCTCTACGAGGCGGTGATCGAGCCCCTGACCCAGGTCAATGTGGCCATTCGACCGCGGCCCGATCTCATGCTGATGGAAAACAGCCTCGTGAGCACCTTCTTCGGAAAAGGGCATTACACCGGCATCGAAGGCCTGAACGTGATCCAGGCGGCCAAGGTCGAGTGGAACAACCGCAGGGACAGCCGGCCGGGACTGGGGGACGATATCGTGGACTGGAGCCTCGTGAGCAAGGCCGACTACGCCCTTGTCAGGGGCGGGCTGACCCTGAGCCCGATGGTGAAGTTCACCCTGCGGCGGAGGTCGGCGCCCGATGATCTCCTCATGCCCCTGCAGAGCCAGGAGATCATCCCCATTCTCCGGGCCGACTATGCGCTGAGTGAGCACACAACCCTCCGCGCAGGCGTGCAGGGACTGCCGTGGCACCACCGGTTCCGCGATGCCAAGGCGCCGTCAAGGGACTTCGACGCCCGCCACTACATCGTGGTCATCCAGAACCTGAGCAACTACACCGGGTACGACGTGAGCACGAATCTCGGATTCCGGTCCAGCCGCTCGGAGTTCGTCAAACTGCCGAGCCGGCGGACCCAGCGGCTCAGCGAGTTCTTCATCCAGGCGCGGATCCTCTAGCCATGGCGGTGAACAAGGGCCTTGGCGCTGCCGCTCTGCTGACCGGGTGGCTGATGCTGTCCCCGACGCCCGGTGTGAGCCAGCTCCTCTACGAGCCGGTCCGAGACTATGAGCAATACTACGCCCGCACAGGGTACAGGGAGTACACCGCCTCCTTGTGGTCCCAGGTTCGGGCCCCCGTCTTCGACGAACTGGGCAACTTCCTCCTCGACGGCACCGAGATCTGGCGCAGCCAGGAGACGCGTCCCATGGAGCGGGACCCCGGGAGCCTGTTGAACAAGGACCCCCAGTTCCGGTCCCTCGTGGGCAACCTCGTAGTGGCCCATGATACCCACAAGGACTGGGCCAGCCGGCTGATGGTGGGGAACCGGATACGGACCAAGTTCACTCCCTTGACCCTGGACCTGGCCCAGTTGAACGGGATCCGCTGGGACGTGGATCTCGGAGGCACACAGGCCACCTTGGTGTCGTCGCGCTTCGACTGGCCGATCTACAACGACGACGACAACGCCTTCCACATGTCGAGGAACGAACCGACCAACCTGCTGGGCGGTCACCTCGCGCACAGGGCGGGAGCCCTCAGGGTGAGCCTCTCCTACGCCAACCTCCTGCGCACCGACAGCTTCGTCGGCTTTGGCGACAACAGCCTCAAGGGCGTGCTGCCTTCGCGGCTGAAGAATCCGCCCGCCTACCTCGCCGTCAAGATCAGCGATGGCTCGGAGGACGACGGCCGTGGCGCGCGGGTCTACGATGTTCGCATCGAGGGGCCCCTCAACGACCGCGTGGAAGTCAGCGTGACGCGCCACGACGCCGATGTGGTGAATCCGAACTTCCCGAATGGGGACAGGCTCTTCCGGCCGGGCTTCACGATTCCTCCCTACGTCGAGTTCCTCAAGGGGGACCTGACCCTGGAGGACCCCGGCGCCCAGGGCTTCCTGGAGGCCAACGGGAGAGAGTACCTCATCTACTGGTTCAAGATCCCCCAGGAGATGCGCGACGAGGTCGAGTCCGTTCGCTTCAACGCCATGGTGGCCAACGACTACCGCATCAGTCTGTCCGAGGTCTTCCTGCCCGCGGCGACGGCCACCACCAGCAATCCGGACATCCGGATCGTGCGGGCCACGTTCTTCCGCGACGTGGCGGCCCAGGAGGGGAACGTGGGCGACATGGGCAATCTGCGCCGCGTCTCCTTCGAGTACGGCCGCCAGAGCGGCCGTACCACGGGCAGCCTGCGCCTGGAGCTGGACCGTGAGGGATTCCAGGTGCGCGGGGAGTACGCTCGCAGCTTCAATTACCTCCAGTATCCGAGCACGATCGGGCGGAGCCGCTGGCGCCGGGAGACGGCGGATGCCTTCTTCGTCCACGCCAAGAAGCAGCTCGGATGGTTTCGCCTGGCCGGCGAGTACTTCCGGATGGACCCCCTGTACAGCACTTCCCTCTCCGTCCAGAGCAGGGAATACTGGACCTATTCCGATGACCTCGGCAGTCCCTTCATCGGAGAGGTCTTTCCCAACTGGCAGGACGGGTACAACGACACCGTCATCCTCGACACGGTGGACGACAACGACGACAAGGACCTGTGGCCCGATTTCCATTTCCTCAACAAGCACTTCGGCGATCGGGACGGCGTCTTCCCGGGACTCGACCGGGACCAGGACGGCCGGACCGATGTCAACGAGAACGGCAACGGCGACCCCGACTACAACGAGCCCTTCCTGCTCTACAATGTCGATCCGCTGGAGTACGACTACGGCGACGACATGAACAACAACGGGGTGATCGATCACCGCGAGGACGACTTCCGGCCGGACTACCCCTATCCGACGGACAGAAAGGGGTATCACCTCTTCGGCTCCATCGAGCCTGTGGAGGCCCTGGACCTGAGCCTGGGGCGCTACCATGTCCGCGAGATGTGGGGACCGGGCGAGAACCGCGTCAACTACGCGCGCCTGAACTATCGGCGTACCCTCTTCCCCTATGCCTCGATCGACTTCTCCGACTTCCTCAAGCGGGTCCACGACGACATCGCCGACGATTCGCCCCAGTTCGGCTTCTTCACGCCCCACGGGCTGCCGGTCGATCCCACCTCGATCGCGAGCGTCCGCGGTGTGACGGAGGTCGAAGACCCGCTGCTGATGAGGAACAGCGTCGTCAACACGGCCCACCTCGACGCCACCTTCATCCGGGTGAAGGGCCTGGAGATCAACAGCCGCCTCAAGCACACGGTCAATCTCCAGCGTGCTTCCGTCCTTCAGCCCGCCGACACGATCCAGGAATGGGCGTGGGTACTGCGCAGCGGCTACACCTGGAAGCGGGACCGGTGGACGGTCACGCCCAGGGCCAAGTACATGGCCTACCGGCGCCGCGGCGGCGACGTGCAGGTCCATCCCGTTTCCGAACGCTACTTCTACCCCATGGTGGTGGCCACGGTGGCCCTGTCGCCCCAGACCAGCCTGAGCGCGGGGGCCCAGGGTTTCCCGTTTCTGTCCAGCACCTACAGGAACCTGATCAACGACAAGGTCGACTACGGCAGCAGGGACTACATCGTCTCGATCACCAACCGCACCACGTACGAGGGCTACTACCTGACCCTGAACGCCGGATACCTCGCCAAGACGCTTCGATTCGAGGACAGGAGCCGGAAGCCGCTCGATATCGAGCGCTCGCTGCTCTATGTCCGGCTGCTGCTGGGACTGGAGCCCTTCGAAGGATGAGACGGGTGAGGCTTGCGGTCTGGACGCTGGTCTTCATGCTGACCTGGGGGGACCCGGGTCGGGTGGGGGCCGAGGAGCCGCATCTGGGGTTCGCGCAGGACGTCTCCGGCCGCTCCTTCCTCTACCGGTCGGATCCCTCCTACCTGAACTACGGTTTCGAGGACTACGCGCTGCCGGAGTTCACGCGGTTCTCGCGGCGCAACTACTACGGTCCCCTGGGCAACTTCCTGATCCAGGGCTACGACGTGTACGAGTGGCGGGAGACGCGGTCGTCGGCGACGTCGGCATTGCCCAAGTCCTTCCGCACGATCCCCCGTTTCTCGCGCTTCGAGCGCAACCTGGTGGCCCGGGAGTCGCACGCGCGGTGGGCGGCGAGCCTGATCTACGGGGAGGAGATCCGCACGATGTTCACGCCGCTGACGCTGGCCTTGGCGGGGTACGACGGCATCCGCCTGGACAGCCAGGTGGGCAACACGCGGGTGGCGGTCATCGGCCAGCGCTACACCGGGCCCTTCGCCGACAGCCGCTACGGCGGCGGTCCCACCTGGCACCACTGGGACTCCGCCGAAGAGATCCGCAGCTCGGCGATGCTTCTGGGGGCCCACGGCGATGTCGAGCTGGGGGCGCTGACCCTGGGGGCGACGGGGGTGAACTTCCACATCTTCGACGCGGAGCAGGAGCGCTTCGTTCTGCGCGGGGGGCTGCAGGCCGAGCAGGTGCTGCCGGTGGCCTACCTGGTGCGGTTCTCCGACGATACGCCGGAGGACCTGCAGGCCGGCGCCGTGGTCTCCGAGGTCCGTCTGAAGGTCAACGGGGAGGATCGGCCGGACCTGCGGCCGTTCCTGGCCCGGATCAACGGCCAGAACCCCACGGCGGTGGGCTCCACCAACCGGCTCACGGGTCAGTTCCGGCGCGTGGTCTACCTGGATCGGGGCACGCGCTTCGCGGACGTGCTCTACCTGCGCGATCACCTGCAGGGGGAGGACGTGTCGGAGAAGGTCAACCTGGAGGAGCTGCTGCGCTGGGTGGAGGCCCTGCCGGACGTTCCGGGGCTGCGGGCCGACGGCCACGAGCAGATCATCGCCGTCTTCGACGTGAGCCAGGAGCCCTTCATCCGCCAGGTGCAGGTGGAGGCGCTGGTGGGCAACGACTACCGGGTCGAGGTGCTGCCCCTCTTCGTCTCGGCCCCGGCGGTGGAGAACTACGAGTTCTACTACCGCGTCGGCGGCAATACCCTGGTGTCCACGAGCGGCTACCTGGAGAGAAAGGAGACGCCGGGCATCACCGCCGTCCGCCGGTCCCGGGGCAACGTGCAGGACATGTCGAACCTGGAGTGGGTGCGTCTGGATCTGGGGGAGTGGACGGGCCGGGCCCTGTGGGGTCTCGACGGGGCCTGGGAGTGGGGCGACGCCGAGGTGCGCTGGGAATACGCCCGCAACGTGGAGTATCGGGAGTTTCCCGACGGCCGGCCGGGGCACCGCCAGGACCGGGAGGTCCGGGGGATCCGCCGCTGGAACGGGGCGCGCAGCAGCACGGGGGCGGGGGCCTGGTACGTGAACGGGCAGTGGCGCCGGGGCCGGATGGAGGTGGGCGGCGAGCTGTTCTCCATCGCCGAGGAGTACGACAGCGGCTTCGTGCAGGACAACGACGACGACGACCGCTATCCCGACATCGGCCACGGCCATCGGCCGAGTCCCCACTACACCACGATCCCCTACGACCCGGACGGGGTGTTTCCGGGCAACGACCGGGACAACGACCGGATTCCGGATACCAACCGCAACGGCAACCAGGTGCCCGACTACCTGGAAGCGTTCCTGCTGTACGACGTGGAGTCGGAGGCGTATGCCTATGGACGGGACGCCAACAACAACGGGATCCCCGACCACCGCGAGGACGACCTGGCTTCGGACTACCCCTACGAGCTGGACCAGCGCGGGCACCACCTCTTCGGGACGCTGCATCTGCCGGGCGGCTTCCGTCTCACGGCGGGCCGTCTGCAGGCCGGGGGGATCGTCGGCGGCGGCCGCAACGAGAGCACCTACGGCGTGGCCAGCTTCCGCCGCCACAGCCCCCGGTGGGGCTCGGTCCGGGCGGAGACCCGCCTCCAGCGGCTCCATGATGACATCGTCGACAACTACATCACCTACGGCGAGGTCCTGGGCGGGCACGAGTTCTGGCCCACCTACGCCCCCACCAGGGTGACGGATCAGTTGGAGTATCGCGACAGCCTGGACCGGCAGCACTACGTCGAGGCCGACCTCACCGCCGCCGGCGGTCTGCGCCTCGGCGGCAACCTGCGCTATGCGGTCAACGAGCAGCAGGAGGCGACCCTGGCCGGCGGCAGCGACCAGGCCGCCGACACCATCACCCGGCTGACGATGGTGGTCCGGGCCGAGTACGTGCGGGAGCTGTCGGACCGGTGGCAGCTGATCGCCCAGACCAAGGGGCTGGTGCTGCGCCGGACCCGGCAGAGCCTGGCCGTGGACCTGGCCAACGAGTGGACCTTCATACCGATCCTCAAGACGTCGTATCACATCACGCCGCGTACCCACCTGTGGCTCGGCACCCAGGGGCTGCCGGGCCTGCCCCTGCGCAAGGAGGACCTGGCCGACGGCCGCGACAGCTACGAGGAGGTGGTGCGGGTGGTGCAGCTGACGAACCGGTCTCCCTACTTCGGGTACAACATCGCCACCAACCTGGGGGTGAAGTGGAACCGGCGCCACTTCGGCGATCCCGCCCGGCAGAGGAACGACCTCGAAATCACCTCCGCCTTCCTGCGCGTCATCCTGGGCTACGATGGGTGAGATCTTCCTCCCGGTGGCGACAGGGCGGGCCGCAGCGGGGCGGCGCGTCTCAACCGCACGCAGTCCGAGGTAACAGCCCATGGTTGCGTTGATCACCCTGGTAGGCCTGACGGCGATGATCGCCGTCACCCGGTCGGTGCCCACGGCTCCGGAGATGCAGGCGACCTTCGCCGACGCGCAGAAGTTCTACGCCTCGGGAGCCTACGACCAGGCGATCGAGGGCTATCGGCACATCATCCGGAGCGAGAGCCGTTTCCTGCAGATGAGGGACGTGGAGGTGACCGTCGGCGAGATCACGGCGCCGCTGCAGGAGGTGGCCCGGTACCAGACGGGCAATGCGTACTTCAAGTCCGCCGAAGAGGCCCTCGCCAGTGCGGCCAGGAGCCGCGACCCGGCACGGCGCTCCCGCTACCAGGACCGTGCCAGGTCGCTCTTCGGCGAGGCGGCCGCCGCCTTCGTGGAGACCGAGGACCTGTCGACCGTTCCCGTCCTGAAGGCCCTGGCACGCAGCCGCGCGGTGGCTTGCTGGTACGCGATCCAGGACTACGGCCGCACCATCGAGGGGGCCAGCCTGCTCATCGAGCGCTATCCCTCCAGCGCCTATGTCGAGCAAGCCATGTACGATGTGGGCTGGGCCTACTATGACATGGAGGACTATGTCAACAGCATAACGTCCTTCGAGCGTCTCGTTGAGCGCTTTCCCGGCGGCTACCGCGGCAGCCGGGCCCTGTTCCAGATCGGCGAAGCCCACTTCGCGCTGGAGAACTTCGAAGAAGCCATCCCCTTCTACCAGCGGCTGGTCGACTCTCAGCGCATCGAGGAGATGTCGGAACGCGAGATCCTGCTGATGAAGCGGCAGAAGATCGCCGGCCTCGTGGATGAGACGGCTCTCGACCTGGCGGCCAAGGCCCTCATCCGCGTCGGGGAGTGCCACGAGAAGACGGGGCAGTATGCGCAGGCCGAGGAGGCCTTCCAGCTGGTGGCCTCCCGCTTTGCCGACGAGCAGCGGCTGGCCGAAGAGGCGTACTTGCGCCAGGCGGACATGCACTACCGGCGGGGGGATTTCGCTGCCGTGGTCGCCGTGTACGACCAGGCCATCGAGGCGACCGACGATGCGGTGCAGAAGGCGCGCATGCAGCTCCTGCTGGCCAACCGCTACTTCGAGACCGAGCACTACGAGGAGGCGGTGCGTGCGTACGAGGTGTACCGGGCCAGCTACGAGGCCGCGGCCACCCAGGCCGGCCTCCCGGTGGAGGGCGTGGCGCTGCAGATCGCCCGGGCCTGGTTCCGGGTGGCGGAGAAGCATCCGGAAGAGGAGCGTCTGGACTACTATCGCCGGGCGGAGAGCGAGTTGCGCGCCACGCTGGCGGCGTATCCGGGATCACCCTACGACGTGGAGTTGCGGTTCAACCTGGGGCTGGCCCTTCAGTTGCAGGACCAGCAGGACAAGATGGACGAGGCCCTGGCCTTCCTGCGCAGCGTGGCCGAAGCCCCCAACGCCGAGGGGTACCGCCAGAGCGCCCTCTTCCAGATCGCCCGGATCCACCATGGCCGCGGCGCCCACGCCAGGGCGGCCGAGACCTATCGCACGGTGATCGAAGAGCTGGAGGACAAGCCGGAACAGGATGTGGCCCGCTTCGAGCTGGGGATCGCGGAGAAGGACGCGGGAAACCGGGAGCGGGCCCTGACGGAGCTCCTGGCGGTCCGAAGGGAAGCGGCGCTGTTCGCCAGATCACGCCTGGAGGCCGGGCAGCTCCTGGTGCAGCACGGAGAGCACCGCCGGGCGGCGGCGGTGCTGCAGGACGGCCTGGAGGCGAAGGACCCGCCGGAGAGGCAGGCTCTCCACTACCTGCTGGCCTCCGCCTCCATGCAGCTGGGAGAGAACGAGAACGCCCTGACGCACTTCGCCGCCGTCATCGACCAGGGCGAGCCCGACCTGCGGGAACGGGCGGCCTACAGCCGCGGCTCCCTGCTCTTCCGCCTGAAGCGATACGGTGAGGCCGTCGAGGATCTGGCCTGGGACTGGAGCGCCCCGGCGCTGGCCACTTCGGCCCGGCGCCTCCTGGCGGCAGCCTACGCCAACCTCGGCCAGTTCGACCGCGCCCAGGACATCTACCGGCAGATGGCGCACGCGGCGACCGGCCCCCTCGAACGCGCGGAGCACCTGCTGGCGGAGGCGGAGATCGCCAACCGGCAGGGCCGCTACGCCGAGGCCTTCGCCGCCTGCGAGGAGATCATCGGGCTGGATTGGAAGGAGGACTCCCTCCCGGAGGAACGGCCGTACCACCTGCGCGAGAAGGCCTGGTTCCTGCAGGCGGAGTCTGCGGTGCGAACAGAGGACTTCACGCGGGCCTTCGACCGGGCCGACGCGGGTCTGCGGGCCTTCCCGACGGGCTTCTACGCCGCCGACCTCCTGTTCCTGCGCGGCCTGGCGGCCCTCCAGACCGACCGGGCCGACCTGGCCGTCCCCAGCCTCGGCCGGATGATCTCCGAACACCCCGACCATCCCAACGCCGGGTACGCGCACTACTACCTGGCCTACGCGCACTTCAACAAGGCCCGCTTCAGCAAGGCCGTCCCCTTCTTCCAAAGGGTGGTGGACCAGTACCCGGATCTGGATGTGGCCGCCGATGCCCTCTTCCGTCTGGCCGAGTGCCGCTACAACTCGGGGGCTTACGCCGAGGCCAGAGAGACCTACCGGCGGGTGATCCGGCGCTTCCCCGACACCGGGCTGGCCGAGGACGCCCTCTACAACATCGCCTGGTGCCTGCTCAACGAGGCGCCTGCGGAACCTTCGGCGGAGCACCAGGCCGCGGTGCGACAGGCCATGGAGGAATACCTGACCCGCTATCCCGGGGGACGCCGCGTTCCCACGGCCAGGTATACCTTGGCCGAGATGAGCTACAACGCCGGCGACTACGACCAGGCCTACGGGTTGTTCCAGGGACTCCAGGCCGACTTCCCGGAATCCGAGGCGGCCCGGGAAGCCGAGGGGGTGATTCTGGACCTGCAGGAGGCCGTCGCCTTTCGGGAGTACAGCGGCGCCATGGAGGCCTTCAACCGGGCCCTGGCGGAAGACGACCTCGACTTGGTCCGTGAGGCCATCGGGCCCCTCGAAGCCGTGTGGCGGCAGTACCCGATGACCTCCAGCGGCCTGGCGGCGAAGATGAACGTGGGGGTTGGCTATCAGCAGCTGAGGGAATGGCGGAAGGCCGTGGATGCCTTCAGCGATGTCATCGCCCAGGGAGAACAGGGCAACGTCCAGGTGACGATCCGGATGATGGAGTTCTGTCAAGGGCGTCGTCACACCATCGAGAGGAAGCACCTGTGAGCCCTCGGCAGAGCGGGTCCCTGACGGTCCTGTCGCGCAATCGGCGCCTCTTCCATGCCGGTCTGGCGGCCTCGGTGGCGCTCCACGCGCTGGCCCTCTCGCTCTACCTGTTGCCCCAGGTAGAGGAAGAGGAGGAGGTGGTGGCCCGCATCGAGTGGGACGAGGAGAAGACCCCCTTCTTCCTGCCAGAGCCGCAGCTGACGCGCGAGTTCGCCTTCAGGAAGGAGGCCGTTCCCGAGGGCATCCCCGTCGTTCGCTCCAGCGGCGACCGCACGACAACCACGGTCAGGGGGCGGCGCATGGTGGGCGGAGCGGGCATGCCGGTGGGCACGCGCATGTGGAGCAGGACGGGGGGAAGCGCGGAGTTCACGGTTGCCACGGGCACTGGCCTGGGCGACGCCGTGGTGGCCATGCCGCGGTTCGAGGCGGTCAGCATCGCCAGCATGAAGGAGCCCGAGAGACGGATCGACATGCAGGCGGAGTTCCTGGACCTGTCGGCCATCAACACCGGCCGGTACAAGGGGATGGTGATCCAGGACCCAACGGACAAGACCAACGTCACCGGCTTCGTCTACCTGGCGCGCGCCTGGGGGACCATCCTCGAGCCGTCGCGGCCCCGGGCGCTGCTCCAGCTGGCCCGCTGGATCAACAACTGGACCCGGATCGAGGCCAAGGTGGACGAGCAGATGTACCTCGACTCCCAGGCCCTTTTCAAGGCGCCCTTCGTGTACATCACTACCGGGTCGGCCTTCGAGCTGACCAAGCACGAGGCGGCCAACCTGGGGAAGTACCTGCGCAACGGCGGCTTCGTGCTGGCGGACAACGACGCTCCGCGCCTGGAATACGGACCTGCCGAGGCCTCGATCAAGGCCATGTTCAAGCAGGCCCTGGGGCGGGATGCCCGCTTGGTACCGTTGCGAAACGACAACCCCATCTACCGCGTCTTCTTCGATTTCGACGGCGGCCCCCCCCTGGGCGGGGAGGTGCTCAACACGTCCAACCAATACGCGGCTACCCGCCGACCTTCCTACTGGCTGGAGGGCATCTACCTCCGGGACCGGCTGGTGGCCGTCTACTCGGACAAGGGCTACGGAGCGCTCTGGGAACGGGAGACGGAGAATGAGCCCCAGCTGAAGCTCGGCGTCAACCTGGTGGTCTTCGCCCTCACCCAGAAGGGCTCCATCGCGCAGCAGCAGATCGACTTCTACAACCAGGCCGGCCGCCAATGACCCGGCCTCCTCGAAGGGGGGTGCTCCAACGACCATGAGACACTTCTGCCGAAGCCTCCCGGCGCCACTTCTGGCCGTCCTCGTGCCGGCCCTTCTCAGTTGCAGCGTCATCTACCCGCCGATCTATCAGCGTACCTCCTCGCTCACTCCACGTGGGGACCAGGGAGACAGCTACTCGGTCGGAGAGGGGAGCACCGTCTCCTATGGGCTGGAGGGCCTGCGGATCGACGTCGAGCACATGACCGACAAGGAGTTGAACGACCTCTTCCCGGCCGAGTCCGGCCTGGGCGAGTACTCGACGAATCCCTACACCCATGGCGACTACATCGACCCGGCCGTCGGCTACGTGCGCAACCGGTTCACCGTCTTCCGGGTCACCGTGCACAACTACTCCTTCGCCAAGGTCGAGCTGCAGCCGCTGCGATCGTTCCTGACCACCGACCGGCCCGGAGAGCTCCTCGAGCCGTACGGTGTCCTGGCCGGTTCGTCGCCGAGGAACTTCGAGTCCTACTACCGGAGTCTGAGGGGACCCAGCGGCAACGAGTACTACCGATTCAACATGCGCATGGGTCTCGTGCGGACCAACAACTACGGCGTAGGGGAGCGGATCTTCCGGGGCGAGGAATACGGGGGATTCGTCGTCTTCGATCCACTGGACTCCGAGGTCGAGCGGGTCCGGTTCAACCTGAGGGACTTCGTCCTCAAGTTCAACACCTTCGGCAAGCCGCTGGAGACGATCGACATCGGTTTCGACTTCGACCGTCAGATCGAGGTGGCGGCCTACCAGGAGCAGCGGAGGGTCGCCTCCAGGGAGGTGTCGCGCGCCGACCTGAGGCCGGGCACCCGGGTGATCGGGAACGTCACGGGGGACATCACGCGGGACGTGACCGCCGTCGAGGCCCACATCAAGTCCCGCCTGGACGAACTCAACCAGTGCTTTGCGCGGGAGTCCATTGCCGGCCGGGCCTCCGAAGGGGAGGTCTCGGTCAGGTTCGTCATCCTGCCTCCCGGGGGGGTCGAGGAGGCGAAGGTGCTCTCCTCGACGGTGGTCAGCGGGGCCGTGGGCGAGTGCATCGCGGCCCGGATCGGCGGTTGGCGCTTCCGCCCCTCGGGCGGCCCCATGAGGGGAGAGGGCGCTGCGGCAGACACGGCGGAGGCGGGCCAGCCCGGTGGCCGGCCGGCGCCGGGTCTGGTCTCGCAGGTCATGCAGGGGCTGTCCGCGCGAGTGACGGTGGACTGCACCCTCGAATTCATCGACACACGCTCCGAGACCGCGTTCTGACCATGCCTTCGGTGGCAAGCAGGATGGGAATGCTGGTCTTGGGGACCCTCGGACTGGGCTGCGGCGCGCAAGAGGGGGGCGTGGGGGACGCGGGCGGCCGCCCCCTTCTGGTGGCGGAGCTGCCGGGCGGCGTGGAGATGGAGTTCGTGCGGATCGACTCCGGCGCTTTCCTCAGGGGCTCCCCCGTTACGGAGCCGGGGAGGGACGCGGACGAGAGCCCTCTCAGGGAAGTGAGGATTTCCGGACCCTTCCATCTGGGGCGCACCGAGATCACCCAGGCCCAGTGGGAGGCCGTCATGGGCAGCCGGCCGTGGGCAGGCCTGGACTTCGTGCAGGAGGGGCCGGAGTACCCGGCCGTGAACGTCTCCTGGCACGAGGTGCAGGGGTTCGCGGCCAGGATGAACACCTTGGCCGGTGCGGACCTCTACCGTCTCCCTACCGAGGCGGAGTGGGAGTACGCCTGCCGGGCCGGGACCACGACACGCTGGTCCTTCGGCGACGACCCGTCGATGCTGGGCGACTACGCCTGGCACACGGGCAACACCTGGGACGCGGGAGAGCGCTACGCCCACGCTGTGGCTACCCGGAGTCCCAATCCGTGGGGGCTCCACGACATGCATGGAAATGTGAGCGAGTGGGCACAGGACTGGTACGTCGCCGACTACTATGGCCATGCCTCTCCCACGGATCCCCAGGGCCCGGTCACCGGTGAGCAGCGGGTCTATCGTGGCGGGTACTTCCACCACAACGGGGTTCGGCGTCTGCGTTCGGCCAACCGCTTCTTTGCGTGGCCGCAGGCTCGTGCCGCCTCTGTCGGGGCCCGCCTGTTCCGGAGCAGTCCCTGATTCCGCCATGGCGTCGCAGATGCGGTCGTGGACGTCGAAGCTGGCGGCCGTCGCTCTGGGCTTCGGCATCCTGGCGGCTGCAGAGGCAGGGCTGCGGCTCACGAACGCCGGAGGGCCGCCGTCGTTCCTGGTGACCTTGTCCGAGCACGGGGGGCAGCGGTTGCGCAGCGTCAACCCGTCGTACCCGAAGCGATACTTCCTCGATCGCCACCAGGGCCAACTCATCGCCAGGGGGCGCATGGATGCCCACCCCTTCCTTGAACCCGCGTCCCCCGGCTGCTTCCGGGTCGCCTTCGTGGGCGCTTCCACGGTAAGGGGCTTTCCCCATCCCCGCTCCCTGTCGGCCGCCGCTTTCGTGGAAGCCATGCTGGCGGACGCCTGGCCCGGACGAGATGTGCAAGTCTTCAATCTGGGCATCCCTGCCCTGGCCAGCTTCGCGGTGGCCCAGGTGCTGGAGGACGCCATGGGGCTGGAGCCCGACCTGGTGGTGGTCTACGCGGGGCACAACGAGTACTACGGCATCGACGGCGCGGTCGACCAGTGGGGTCCCCTGCGCAATCGCCTCCGCCACGCCCTGGTGGAGGGCCGCATCCCCTGGATGATGTACGCTCTGCGTGATCGCGTCCTCGGCACGGAGGTCACCGGTGCCGACCTGATCCAGGTGCTGGGTGAGCGCGGCTCGCTATCGCCTGGAGACCATCGCCGGCAGTCGGCTCCGGCCTACCTTGGTGACAATCTCTCCCGCATGGCCGGGATCTGCCGGAGTGCACAGGTTCCCGTGATCCTGTGCACCCTGGCTGCCAACGATGCCGGCTTCGCCCCCGCCGGCTCCGAGAGCCCGGGGCTGCCCGCCGAGGAGCTCTCCCTCTGGCAGGGAGGGCTCGTATTGGCCGCCGAGGCGCTGCTCCAGGATGCGGTCAGCCCCGAGGCGGCCGCCGAGGCCCTGGCCCGGATCGAGGGCGCCGAAGCCCTGGAGGTCCGCAGCGCGTGGCTGCAGTACCTGAAAGGGCGGGCCCTTCTGGAGCTCGGCGACGCAGGCAAGGCGCGCTCCGCCTTCGCCATGGCCCGCGAGTTGGACACCATGCCCTGGCGCGCCCCCGAAAGCCACAACCGGGCCATTCGCGCGGCGGCCGGGGAGAGCGGCGCGGTGCTGGCCGATGTGGCCCACGCCTTCGCGGAGGTTGCGCCGCCGGAGGGCGTGGGCTGGGGACTGATGGTCGACCACGTACATCCCTCCATCGCCGGGCAGCTCCTGATGGCCCGCACCATCGCGGCCGCCATATCCCAGGTCCCGGCTGCCACCGTGCCCCCCGTGGACGCCCGACGTCTCCGGGGGGATGAGGAGTACCGGCGGCTCCTGGGCGACGTTCCGGTGCTGCGGTGGCAGGTGGACCACAACATGGCCGAGCTCCTGGCGAGCCCTCCCCTGGACCGCTACAACGCCCATAACGCCATCCGTTTCCAGCGTTTGGCCGCACAGGGCTGGCGGCAGCTGACCAGGGCAGAGCAGCAGGGGGTCATCGGGCCCACGCGGCATCCGGTAGACGTTCCGCTGGTCCTGAAGGTGGCGGACCGGCTCTTCGCCGCCGAGGACATGTCCCGGGCCCGGATCTACTACGCCGCATCCCGGCGCCAGGCCCCCTTTGCGGCAGTGGGAGACCTGTGGGCGGCCGCGCGGTGGGCTCAAGCCATACGGCGGTCGGGGCGCGACCTGACGCCGGTGGAGCAGGCGCGCCTGGAGGAGTGCCTGGCGCGTCTGCCCTTTGTCGTTCCGGCGCCGGAGCTCGACTCGTCTTTCATGGCAAGGGTCGAGAGGCAGCTGAAGGACCTGTTGGGACGCCCCCAACAGGCGCCGCAAGGGCTTGGGTACCAGCCCGCCGTGGGCGACCGTGTTTCCCTACGGTCGCCACAGAGTCGCGGCGAGGTAGCGCTCGCTCTCGGGCCGGTCGCAGAAATAGTAGACCGTCACCACGGTGCCGTCCGGCCGCTGCACGGTACGGGGGTAGCCGATATCGTGGCATCCGGCGCGGTCGCGCAGCACGATGGGCTCTCCCCACGTGGTCCCTTCGTCCTCGCTCAACCGGGCGTGAATCTGGTGGGGTGCATCGCGGTATCCGCAGATCAGGCACAGGCGGCCGTCGTGGAGCCGGTTGAGGGTGGGGGGATTGCCTCCTGTTCCCGTGTTCTCCACGGGGCGGTTCATCAGGGCCCAGGTGAGTCCCTCGTCATTGGAAGCGTAGAGGTCGATCCAGTTGCGGTCCGGGCCCGCATCCTCGGGGCCGCGGCAGCGCACGGCGACCAGCAGGCGAGATGGCGAGATCCGCAGACTTGCGGGCATGATGCTGAAGCCCTCGGGCTCGCGGCCGATCCACGCCCGCAGAGGAAAGGTGCGCCCGCCGTCGTCGGTGCGCGCACAGAACACGCGTCCCTCCCTTCCGTCGGCCTTGGTGGCCGTCAGGAAGAGGGTGCAGGTGAGCCCATTGTCGACGAGGTAGTCCGTGCGTGCTTCCACGCCCGTGGGGCTGTACATGGGGAGACGGAAGGGTCCCTGCCACGAGGCACACCGATCGGTGGAGGTGTAGAAGAACGAGACGGTGCCTGCGTCCAGTCCCGTCTTGGCGCACATGAGGGCGAAGTCGGGATGGGAGAAGTCGATGCCGCCGGGAGACTCGGCCAGCAGGTTCTGTGCGCCGAGGGCTTCGCCCACGCGCAGGCCTGCGGTCATATGCTCGTCGGCGGACAGGCCGCGGCCTCCGGGCGTTCGGCACGGGGTCGGCTCCGCGGTCCACGTGACGCCGCCGTCGCGGCTGCGGGCCTGCATGCTGACGAAGGGCCGCGAGCGATCCCGCGCGTGAAAGCCGCCATCGGTGTCGTGGTAGCCGAGGGTGAAGCCGACGACGATCTCGTCGCCCCACGACCAGATGCCGTAGTTGGCGGGCCAGCCGGCGTAGCGCCCGGGCTCGCGGTAGATGACGACGTGCTTCATTTGCGCCAAGCCAGATGCTCGTGAGCTGTCCATGGTGCAGTGAATGGGTCCTGTGGCTGCTGGCCGCCGTGGCCGGAGGCACGGCCTGGCTGGTGGGACGGAGCGGGGCTGAGGGCATCGCCCGGCCCATGGGCTGGGGGTCCTTCGTCCTGTTCACCATGGGGGCCGGCTTCTGGATGTTCAGCGATACGTACGCCTACTACTACGCCGAGAAGGAGTCGGCCCTGCGCTTTGCCTACTGGGGCTCCTATCGCGAGCACCAGATGTGGGGAGAGATCATCCAGGCCTTCAGGCAGCGCTACCCGGAGATCGGCGTCAAGCGGGAGTACATCACGGACCGCTACAGCGAGAAGATCCAGCAGCTGTTGCTGGCCGACGAGGCGCCGGACGTCATGATGTTCCAGGACGAGCCCTTCCCGCGCTTTGTCTCCAGCGGCAAGTTCGAGGCCCTCGATGCGTACTGCCGGCAACCGGACCGGCCGCTGGACCTGGAGAACCACTTCTTCAAGACCTCGGTGCCCCACTTCCAGGTGGATGGCCGGACCTATGGGATCCCGGTGTTCGGCGGCAACTGCCTGATTCTCTACAACCGCGATGCCTTCCGGGAGGCCGGGTTGCCGGAGCCGCCGGATCGCTGGACCATGGATGAGTTCCTTGCCACCTGCCAACGCATCACCGCGGACACCAACGCCGATGGCAGGATGGACCGGTACGCTTTCCTGGTTCCCTCCTGGGTCTACTGGATGCCCTTCCACTTCGCCTACGGCGGCCGGTACCTCGACCGGACGCGGCGCCACTGGCGCCTGTGGGGCCCCGAGGCCGAGACCTCCTTCGCCTTCTGGCAGGATCTGCGTCATCGTCACCACGTGGCGCCCCACCGGGACGAACTGGGGGAGACCGGCGGGGTGGCCTTCATGACGGGTCGAGTGGCGATGCAGGTGAACGGGCCGTGGGCGATGCCGCCGCTCAACGCGGCCGGGGTGAGCTACGATGTGGCCCACACACCGTCCGGTCCGGGGGGGCGGGCCACCCGGGTGACGTGGGACGCGCTGGTGATGTTCGGCGGATCCCGGAAGAAGGACCAGGCCTGGAAGTTCATCCACTTCGCCCTCGGTCTCGAGGCCCAGGAGATCGTGGCCCGGTACCAGCGCTCGATTCCCGCCCTCAAGGCGGCCGGACAGGCCTTCATCGACGCCAACCCGGAGGTTCGTGCCGGACGGTTCATCGAGGCCCTCGAGTACTCGCGCTTCCAGCCGATCACGGCGAACTGGGCCCTCATGTCCCGGGAGGTGTCCAGCGAGACCGACCTGATGCTCGATGACCGGCAGACGCCGCGCCAGACCCTGCTGGACCTGGTGCGCAACGTGCACCTGTCCGAGCGATTCATCATGCCCCAGGCGGGATCGGCCGGGGAGACCGGCCGGTAAGAGGGCGCCATGAGTCTGCGGACCCGGACCCGCGAGAGCCTGACGGGCTACCTCTTCGCCATGCCCTGGCTCGTCGGCTTCTTCGGCCTGGCCCTGGGCCCCATGATCGCCTCCTTCCTGCTGGCCTTCATTCGCTGGGACGGGATCAGCGCGGAGACCATCGGCTGGGTGGGACTGGGCAACTACGCTCGGGCCGCCGCTGATCCCGACGTGGCCATCGCCCTTTGGAACACCGCCTACTACAGCTTCATCAGCGTCCCCATGGGTCTGGCCGTGGCCCTGTTTCTGGCCCTCCTCCTGAACCAGCCACTGCGCGGCATCTCCTTCTTCCGCACCATTTTCTACATGCCGGCCCTGGTAGGGGGGGTGGCGACCATCATGATGTGGCTCTGGGTCTTCAACCCGGAGTACGGGCTGCTCAACTCGATGCTCCTGCGGGCCGGTCATCTGCTCGCGGCCCTGGGCCTGGAACAGGCGGCCGGGTGGCCCCTTCCCAAGTGGATCTTCAGCGACCTGTGGGCCAAGCCGGCCCTCATCCTGATGAGCCTGTGGGGCACCGGCTCCTCGATGTTGATCTTCCTGGCGGCCCTGCAGAATGTGCCTGAGTCTCTGTACGAAGCCGCCGAGCTGGACGGTGCCGGAAGCTGGAGGAAGTTCGTCTTCATCACCTTGCCCCAGATCTCTCCGGCCCTCTTCTTCAACCTCGTCATGGGCATCATCGGCTCCTTCCAGGTCTTCACACAAGCCTTCCTGATGACCCAGGGCGGGCCCAACAAGGCTACCCTGTTCTACGTGCTGTATCTGTACAACAAGGCCTTCGGCGACTTCGAGATCGGCTACGCGAGCGCCCTGTCGTGGATCCTCTTCGTCATCATCATGGCCTTCACCGCCCTCGTCTTCCGATCGAGCAAGTTCTGGGTCTACTACGAAGGAGAGGGGCGTTGACTGCCGTGAGCCGGCACCGCATGAGGTCGAGCAGGTACTACCGCCTGCAGCGCGGGCTGCTGCGGGGTGCCCTGTACTCCGTGGCCATCGGCCTGTCGATCGTGTTCCTCTTTCCCCTGTTGTGGGCCGTGGGGGCGTCCTTCAAGCCCCTCATCGAGGTCTACCGCTTTCCCCCCACTTTCTTCCACTGGCCGCCGCAACTGGGCAACTACTCCGAGGCCCTCTCCAAGCTGCCCTTCCTGCGTTTTCTCGGCAACACCCTGGTGATCACCTTGGCCGTCACCGTCGGCCAGTTGTTGTCCGGTTCCCTCGTGGGCTATGCCTTTGCCCGCCTGCGGTGGCCAGGCCGCGACCTGTGGTTCGCATGCCTCCTGGGCACCCTGATGCTCCCGGGGCAGGTCCTGCTGATCCCTCACTACCTGATCTTCAAGAACTTCGGGTGGATCAACACCTACAAGCCCCTCATCGTCCCGGCGTGGCTGGGGGGCAGCGCCTTCTTCATCTTCCTCTTCCGCCAGTTCTTCAAGGGAGTCCCCGGCGATCTGATCGATGCGGCGAGGATCGACGGCGCCAGCGAGTTGCGCATCTACGCGAACCTCTTCGTGCCCCTGGCCAAGCCCGTGATGATCACGGTCGGCGTGTTGTGCTTCATACAACAATGGCAGGAGTTCATGATGCCTCTCATCTACCTGTCCGACTACGAGCGCTATCCTATTTCACTGGGACTGCGCATGTATCAGCAGGTAGAGGGCGGCGCATTCGTGCATTACCTGATGGCGGCCAGCGCCGTGGCCCTGGCGCCGCTGCTGGTCCTCTTCTTCCTGGCCCAGCGATTCATCGTCAGGAACCTGCTCTTCACCGGATCGAGAACCTAACCAGAGAGGGTGGTCTCATGGAACTGATCAGCGAGCTGTGGAACGCGATGGCCTTCACCGGCAAGACGGTGGTGGTCGTGCTGGCCGTGCTCTCCATCTACTCCTACGCCGTGATGATCGACCGGGCCCTGGCCCTGCGCTGGGCGCGCGAGAGGTCGGAGGCGCTGGCTGCGGAGTTCGAGGCTGTCATCGACCACAGTGTCGATGTGGGAGAGCTGAGCAACCATGTGCAGCAGGCCGTGGAGGCGGGTCACAATCCGCTGGGCACGGTGCTGCAGGGGGCCCTGAAGGAGTACGTCATGCTCACAGGTGAAGAGGAGTCCCACGAGTTGGTGACGGAGGGGGTGGAAGTCGAGGTGGGCCGCGGACTGGACGTGGCCGTGGCCAACCTGCGAGTGCGCTTGCCCGGCATGGCCACGATTGTGGGCGTGGCACCGTTCCTGGGGCTCTTCGGAACGGTCACGGGACTGATCTCGGCCTTCAGGGGGATCGCCACCGGCGGCGGCGGGGGACTGGCGGCGGTCTCCGCCGGCATCTCGGAGGCGCTGGTGACCACCGTCATCGGCCTCTTCGTAGCCATGCCGGCCCTGTGGGCCTACAACGTCTTCATGCACCGGGTGGACAACCTGGCCATCGGGCTTCACAACTCCGCCTCCCGCCTCACGGGCCACTGTGTCCGTCGATTGCTCCGCGCCAGCCGGGCGGCCTGAAGGGAGGCCCGGGCGATGGCCAAGAAGAGGGTCTTCCACAGCCTGACATTGCGGGCGAGACCGCGCAAGAGCCCCTTGCCCGACGTGACCCCCCTGGTGAACGTGGCGCTGGTCCTGCTCATCGTGTTCATGGTGGTCATGCCCATCATCCAGGAGGGCATCCGCGTCGATACGCCGGAAGCCGTGAACCTGACCGAGATCACCGAGCAGGGCCAGGAGCACGTCGTCATCTCCTGCAAGGAAGACGGGAGGCTGTACCTGAACATGCGCGAAGTGCCCCTCGAAGGCCTGCGGGAAGAGCTGGCCAGGGAGTACCGGGGCAAGGAGCACCTTCCCGTCGTCATCAAGGGTGCTCGCAACCGTCCCTACAGCGATATCCTCCAGCTGATCGAGATCTGCCAGAACGCGGGCGCCTCCGGCGTCGAGCTCATGGCCAGGAAGAAGGGGGGAGGCTGACATGTACACGACGAAGAGCACCCAGTCCGAGTCGACGATCAACGTCACCCCTCTGGCGGATGTATCACTCTCCCTCCTGCTCGGGTTCATGGTCATCACGCCGATCATCTTCCAGACGCTCTCGGCAACCCTCCCCCAGGGGGCGGGCACGGCTTCGGGCCAGGTCAAGCCGGACCCGATCGTGGAGTATACGGCGGACAAGCGCATCCTCCTGGATACGAAGGAGGTCACCATGGAGGAGCTCCTGCGCAAGATCGACGAACTCTACCCACCTGGATCCAAGGCCAGCCGCAAGGTGATGTTCACGGGCTCCGGCGAGCTTCCGTACGACGAGATCATCACCTTCCTGGACCAACTTCGGGACCACGGGGTCGAGACCATCGGCATACGATGAGAGATCATGGGCCGCCCATGGAAGTCCCTTGCCACCGCCTTCGGGGATGGCTCTCCGAGGGAGACCCCAAGCCGGCCCGTGCCCCGCGGGACGGAGAGAAGGCCTCCACCTCGGCACGGGCTTTGCGGGGCTGCCGGGCGACGAGGCGCCATGGCCGCCCTTCCATGGCCAGGACTCCCCCGGCCGGCCCGGAGACGACGCGACCCGCGACCGGTTCGCCGCCCGCCATGGCAGCCTGTGCGACGGTGGCGGCCCCCCTTAGCGCGACGCGTCGACCACCAGGACCGGCGGCGCGACCGCTCCAAGGCTCCCACCCTTCCTTGTTGCCTCTCCCCGGGTTGCCCCCTGCAGGATCGAAAGTGCCTTAGATTCTCTGTCTCCACTCTTCGACGGAGTCGCGCATGAGGCAGCTCCACTGGGCGGTTGCGTTGCTGGCCGGCGTCTGTGCGGCCCAGGCCGACGTGTACTACGAGGAGGAGGTCGTCCACCCCGGCGTCGGTCCCGCCAAGCGCGGCGCCCGGCGCACGCTCTACAAGGTCTACATCCAGGGATCCAGGCAGCGGGTCAGCGCCGATATCGAGACCTCGGAGCAGATGGCCAAGGTGCTGCTGAACCAGGGCAAGAGCCTGCGGACGACGACGATCCTGCACCTCGATCAGGGCCGGCTCTACGACATCGACCGCACCGCCCTGACTTGGCGTCAGGCGGCTCTGCCGGCCCCGAAGCCGGCGGCCGCCGCCCCCCCGGAAGACCCCGAGCGCGAGATCGCCTTCCGAACGCGCGCCCTGCCCGACACCAGGAAGATCGCCGGGATCCTCTGCCGACGGGTGGCGGCGGAGATGACCGCCCGCCACTTCCGGACCGGTACCCGGGAGGTGGCGCGCACCAACCGCTACCTCTACCAGGCTTGGATGGCCGAGGGCTTCCCCGGCTACGACGAGATCCAGGCCTTCCTCCAGATGCAGAAGGCGCGCACCTCGCTGCCGCCCCTCGCCCTCGGCGGCAGCGGTCTGGGCGATACCCTGGAGAGTCCCGAGCGCCTCGAGGACGAGCTGGAATCCCTCGAGGGATTCCCCATGAGCTCCCGACTGGAGGTCTTCACCGCCACCGGCTCCAGCGCCGAGAAGCAGATCCTGCGCCTCTCGCGCCGGATCCTTCAGCTCGCGCACGAACCCCTTCCCGACTCGCTCTTCCAGCCCTCGGCTCAGCTGAAGAGGCTGCGCTGAGCCGCGGCTGACCCCTCCGTTGGCTCCCCGTCTCCTGGCCGTACTCGGTGCGCTGGCCGCGGCGGCGGTCCTGCTGCTGGCGACCCCGGCCGGCGTGTGGCTCGCGGCCCGCGCGGCCGAGTGGGCGGCCGGCTCCCGAGGTTACTCCCTGCTCATCGGCGAGACCGGCGGCGCGCTCGTCGCGTCGCCGCGGTTCGGCGATCTGCAGGTGGGGATCTCCGAGGGGCTCGAGGCCCGGGTGGAGGAGCTGGTCCTGCACCCGTGGGACCGGCGCCTGTCGCTGCGGTCGCCCACGGTCCGCTGGCGCCCGGAGGCCGGAGCGGCCGGCGCCGACACGGCCGGAGCTCCCGCCCCCGGCGCGGCGCCGCTCCTGCCGCTGGCCGGCCTGCCGGAGATCGACATCTCCGGGGGAGTCCTGGAGCTCAAGTCCGGCGACGGCCCGTCCCTGGAGCTCCGGGGCATCGAGGCCCACCTCGGGGCCGCGGGACCGTCGGAAGCCGGGCTCGACCTCTCGGCCGAGTCCTGGTCGATGGTCTCCGGCTCGATCTCGGCCGAAGGCCGCTTGCGCTCGCGCTGGCGGCTGGGGGAGAGACAGGTGCAACTGGACGAGGCGCGGGTCGACTGGGCGGCCGCCGGCGTGGGCGAGGGCACGGTGCGAGGCCGCGGGAGAGTCGATCTCGGTCCCGGCATGGACGTGGACGCCCACCTGACGCTGGAGGGCCGGGTTGGATCGCTGCAGGTGGGTCGGCTCGAGGTGAGCGCCCGGGGACCGGCGTCCCCGGCGCGGCTCCAGGTGCGCGCCCTCGGAGAGGGGAGCGAAGCGGCTCTCGGGGAGATCGGCCTGGTCCTGGCGGGTCTCGTGGACACCTCGGGAATCCGGGCCGACTCGCTCCGGCTGCAGGTCGCCGGCGGCACCCTCCTGGGCCGCGGCGGCTACCGGCCTGGGCCCGCGAGCCTGGGAGTGGAGGTGGAGCTCCGGGACATCGATCTGGGGCGCCTGCCCATGGAAGGCTGCGCCGGCATCGTGAACGGCCTGGTGACCGTGGACGGGACCGTCGCCGACCCGCGGGTCTCCGTGGCGCTGAGGTCTGCGGGGCTGGAGGGGGTCGCCCCCGAGCCCGTCGATCTGACCCTCGGCGGATCGCTCGAGGGCGGAGAGCTGAGGCTGACGGCGCGCAGCCGCCGTCTCGGTGAGCTGACCGCCTCGGGGGACCTGTCGCCGCAGACCGGGCGCTACGACCTGCAGCTGTCCGGCGATCTGGACCTCGGCCCCTGGCTCGGTTCGGCCCTGCCCGCGTCGGTGCGCGGTCGCTGGCGGCCGGAAACCCTGGACGTGCGGCTGCAGTCGGAGCGGCTGCCCTTCGGGCTCGGCCTGCCCGGCCCCCTGGTGGCAGACGCGACCCTGCGCGATTTCCGCCACCTCGACCTCACGCTGAGCCTCGGTACGGGCCAGTTGAGCGCCCGTCTGGGCACCGACCTGAGCTCTCCGCAACTCGACACCCTCTCCGCCGCGGCCCTGGGTGTGGACCTGTCCCAACTGGCCGCGATGGTCGAGGGAGAGGCGTCGGGAAGCGCCGCTGTCGACGGTCTGCTCGGGGAGGACGGCCGGGGCGGCCTGCAGCTGCAGGTGGACGATCTGCGCCTGGCCGGATGGAGCCTGGGCCCAACGAGCCTGGCCGCCGACTACGTTCGGGGCGCCATCGAGCTGTCGGCCGAGGCTCCGGGCGTCGATATGCAGGCCCGGGTCGACACGGCGGGGCAGACCCGGGTGCAGGCCTCCCTGCAGGACGCGGTCCTGCGGCGGGTCGGCGCCTCGGATTCCGTGCGGGTCCGCGGCCGGGCGTCCGCCGCCGGCAACCTGCACGACCCGCTGGCCGGTTCCCTCGATGTGCGCATCGACGAGGCGGCGGCTTCCGTCGGCGGCTGGCCTCTGGCGCTGAGCCCCTCCGTCCTCGAGTACGCGGACGGCCGGGGCCTCCTGCATCCCAGCCTCCTGCGCACGCCCCTGGGCGAGGTTCGCCTGTGGGGAGAGGTCGACGACGGCCATCTCGACCTGACGGCGGCCCTGGACTCCGTCGAGTCCACGGGCCTCGCGGACCTCACGGCCCGGGGGCGCGCCACCCTGCGGCTGGAGGGCGCTCCCCTGGCGCCGGACCTCGCCCTGCGGGCGGACCTCGAGGACCTCGCTCTTCACGGACGCCCGATCGGCGCCCTGAGCGCGGCCCTGGACCTGCGCGACAGCCTGCGCGCCTCCCTCGAGCTGCGGCAGGACACCTCCCGAGCCGTTCAGCTGGACCTTCGTCTGGAGTCCCCGGCGACGGCTGTCCGCGGAGGGCCTGCCGGGGGCGGCGACAGTCTGAGGATGCGGCTGCGGGCCGAGGGGCTCGACGCATCCTGGCTGGCGACCCACGTCCTCGAGGACTCCACCGGTCTCAGGGTGAGCGCCGAGGCGGATCTCTCCCTGCCGGCGGGACAGGTGCTCGAGGGGTTCAACTGGGTCGATCTGGCGGGGAGCCTCCGTCTGAGCGAGCTGACCATGGACCGGGAGCGCCTGCGCCTGCGTCTCCCCGAACCGGCCGCCGCGCACCTGGCGCGCGGCGAGGCCCGAATCGATGGGCTCGAGCTCCCCGTCCTGCTCTTCCGGCGGGACCCCGGCCGCTTCGAGAAGGCCGGCGCCCTGAGTCTGGAGGCTGGACCCGGGGAGGGTGGAGAAGGGGTCCGGCTTCGCCTGACGGACCTGGATCTGGAGGCGGTGTCCATGGCGATTCCGGGCCGGCCCGACCTGCCGGCGGGCCGGATCGACGGGAGCCTGGAGCTGATCCTCCTCGACGCAGGGGCCTCCGTGGGCGCTCAGGCCTGCGCCGACCTGGAGGGCCTGGGCTACCTGGAGGCGCGTCTGTGGTCCGGCGCCGGGCGCTGGACCGCCCGCGGCGCCTGGGTGACTCCGGTGGAGGACAGCCTGGTGGTGACGGCCGCCGTCCCCCTCGCCGAGGGCCAACCCTCGTGGGAGGGCCTGTCCCTGGCGGCGCGTTCCGACGGCATCGATCTGCTGATCCTGCTCGACCAGGTACCCCTCGAGAGCCTGTCGGGCCGGGTCCGGCTCGATCTGAAAGCCGATTCTCTCCATGCCCGGCCGAGGATCGCCGGCCAGGTGGAGGTCGAGGACCTGGGGTTCTCCCTGATCGACATCCGCCCGGGGTACCGCTTCCCCCGGGGCCGTCTCGTCCTGGAGCCGAAGGCCGGGGGCGGGACCCGGGGCGATCTGGTCGGCCTCCAGGGCGGCCCCACCCGGGGGCCCGGGCGCCTGCAGCTGCAGGGATGGATCGACGTGGCCACCCTGGAGGATATCGACTACGAGCTGCGCCTGGGGGTGGACGACCTGACCAGCAGTTACAGCGATATCTTCGAGGCCCAGAAGGTCGATCTCGACCTGGCGCTGACGGGCGAGCCGCAGGGCTCCCTGCTGAAGGGAAGCATCGGGCTCCACCGGGCCGTGGCGGAGGTCCAGCTCGTGGACCTGACCGACCCGGTGCCCCCGCCGCCGGCCGTGCGGAACCCGCTCCTCGGGGGGGTCGGGATGGACGTCTACGTCGACATCGTGGAACTGAAGTCGCGGTCCGAGCTCTCCGACATCGACGTGGATGGGCGGGTGCGGGTCTACGGGACGTTCTACAAGCCCCGGTTCCAGGGAGAGCTGGAGGTCACCGAAGGCACGGTGATCCTCCTCAGCCGTCCCTTCACCTTCACCCGGGGGCGCGTCGTCCTCGACCGCCTGGTGCCGACCCATTCGATCCTCGACCTGGTCTACGACCCCGTCCTCCTCGATCCAGAGCTCGACCTGGAGGCGGTCACTCGCGTGCAGGTCGCCGGCGAGGACGAGGAGCGGGTGGTGACCCTGAATCTCCAGGGGACGGTGCTGGCCCCTGCTCCGGAGCTGACCTCTGACCGTCTCGCGCAACCGCAGATCATCGGGCTCCTCGCCTTCGGCACCATCAACCAGAACCAGTACAACTACTCGGGAGCCCTGTACACGGCGGCCGGGCAGTTGCTGCTCGGCCGGGTGCAGAAGGCCGGTCTCGACGAGTTCCTGCTGCTGCCCTCGGGGACCGCCCAGGGCACCATCGGGGAGACCACCATCCGCATCGGCAAGCGTCTGACCTGGCCCCTGCCCATGTGGGTCCGCTACGAGGCGATCACCAAGGACCCCTCCCTCGGCCAGTTCGAGGTCGAGTACGGCATCACTTCCTGGCTCCAGCTCGAGGCCACCGCCCACTCCCAGTACGAGCTCTACGGCATGGGTCTGGGGGTGAGCAAGGACTTCTGAGGTGAGGCGCGGCGCCCTCCTTCTGTGTCTGGTCCTGTGGGGGCGGGCCGAGGCCCAGGGCTCCCTGCGGGCGGTACAGCTGCGCGATCTCGGCGAGCCGGTGGTGGAGCGCATCCACTTCGAGCATCTGCAGGTCAAGCCGATCACCAACCACGAGTTGCGGGCGGCGATGACGACGCGGGAAGGGGAACGCTTCCAGGCCCGGTTCTACCGCGCCGACCTGTCGGAGATCGAGAACCTCTACCGCAGCCGCGGGTTCATGGACGTGGACATCGTCCGGCGCCGGTACTACCTCGACGACAAGGGCCGCCTGCAGCTGCACCTGTGGATCGACAGCGGCCGGCAATGGCGGCTCTCCGCGGTCGATATCGAGGTGGCCCCGGGGAAGGCGGCGCTGCCCGACCTGGAGTCGCGGGTGGGCCTGCGAGCCGGGGACGTGCTGCGCTACGGCGACGTGCTGCGCGACGAGCGCGCCCTGCTGGGGCTGCTCAACGCGGAGGGATTCCCCCATGCCGCGGTGCGCAACCGGCTGGACTTCGACGCCCGGCGGCACCTGGGCTCGGTCACCTTCGAGGTGACTCCGGGGCCGAGGATGTACTTCGGCCCCATCCGCTTGACGGGGGAGGATCTCCAGACCCGCCGGTCGCTGATCGAAAGCAGAATCACCTTCCGCGAGGGAGCCCTCTACGACCCGGAGGCCGTGCGCGCATCGAGGAACAACCTGGCCCGCACCGGCCTGTTCCGCTCGGTGACCCTGGAGACGCCGGAGCAGGCCGCCGGGGACAGTGTGCAGCCCGTGGTCCTGCAGCTGCAGGAGCGCCCCTTCCGGCACCTGGGGGCCCGGGCCTTCATCAACAACAACGAGCCCGGCCTGTCGGCAAAGGTGCTGCACTCGAACTTCCTCGGCCGGGGCAACCCCATCGGCACGGAGGCCAATCTGGGCCGACCCCGGCAGGGCCTGACCCTGTTCCTGACGGAGAACGGCCTGCTGGGATCCGACCTCGATCTGACCTTTACGGCGGGGATGACCGACGACTGGGGCCGCACCCGTGTGGAAGCCGATCCCGGCGACTCGGTGCAGTTCGAGCTCCTGGCGGCCAATCACTCCAACGTCAACGAGTTGAACCTGAGTCCGTTCGCCGGCCCGCTGGAGGCGGCCGCCTTCGTATCCCTTCTGGAGTACCGCTACCCCTCGGTGAAGCGGCTCTGGCAGGCGAAAGCGAGCCTGGCGCGCCGCCGCCATGCCGAAGGGGTGAGGGTCTACCAGGCGTCGTTGACCGCGGACTGGACGCGCTTTCGCGTTCAGCCCCTCGCCGGAAGGCGGATCGACCTGGACGTGGGCGAGGTGGAGGAGGTCGAGGACGACGGCTTCGACGATGGCTTGGGCGACGATCCCTTCGGCGACTTCTCCGGGCGCCGCGCCCAGGGCGGGAGCGCCTTCCCCTACGACGACGGCTGGATCCCCATCGACGCCACGTGGCAGCGGCTGCTGACGGACCGCGCCAACACCCTGAACTTCGGGATCGACCTGCTGCGCGACACCCGCGACAACCAGATCGCACCGACGCGGGGCGACTTCGTGCGCCTGGCGGGCCTCTTCGCCTGGGAGTTCAGCAGGGACAGGACCCGGGTCCTGGCGGGCGAGGTCGAGGCCCGCAACTACCTGCGCATCCGTCCCTGGCTGGTGTGGGCCCACGCGCTGCGGGGGCGGGTGACCGGATCCCTGCGCCGCGACCGGGAGTTGCCCCAGCCGTACTGGATCGAGTTCGGGGGCGAGGGCTCGGTGCGCGGCGTCAACCGGGGCACGATCGCGGCCGTGGGCGGCGGCCGGGCCGGGATCAACCTGCGCAACGAGCTGCGCCTGCACCGGGGACAGTTCGGGCTCGTCGCCTTCTGGGACCGCGCCGGCGTCTGGCGCCGTCCCCGGGAGGCCGGCTGGGCCGGCATGGTCGACGGCTACGGCGGGGGCCTGCGCTGGGACCCGGGCCTGCCCATGCGGCTGGACGTGGGCTGGGGGAAGCGGTTCTCCAAGCCGTCGCCGTACCTCTCGGTGGGACACGCCTTCTAGCGATGACGAGCCGGGGTCCGACGGATACTCACGAGACTGGCCAGGGAATCCTGGCCTGGTACCTGGGCGGTCTGGGCGTCAGGATGAGCGAGAACCACCTCTTCCTGTTCGCCGGCGGCCTGGCCTTCGCCACCCTCCTGAGCCTCGTCCCCCTGGTCTTCCTCATCTTCTTCGTCCTCGGCGCGGTCCTGGAGACGGCCTCCCTGGCCTGGCTGGTGAACCGCACGGTGGAGGTCTTCATCCCCTATGAAGAAGAGTCCGCCTTCCTGAAGGACGCCCTCTCTACCCGCATCCCGGACGTGGTCGAGTTCAAGAAGGCTTACGGGTTCTCGGGAATCTCGATCCTCATGCTGAGCGTCAGCGGCTTGTTCACCAGCATGAGGACCATCCTCGACACGGTCTTCCAGGCGTCCGGACACGAGCCGGGCGTGGTGGCCAGAGCGTTCCGCCAGTGGCCCGCCGCGTTGGACCGGCTGAGGGAGATGGGTACCTCGGAGAAACTCGTGGGCTTCCTTCGCGCCGCCCTGCCGGCCGCGGTGGGCAAGCTGAAGGATCTCGCCCTGGTGCTGGTGGTGCTGTCCACCTTCCTGCTCTCCGTCCTGTCCCTGCCCATCCTGGCCGCGGTCCTGGAGGCCGTCCTCACCCCCATCCATTCCCACCTGACCCATTTCTACGACCTCGCCTCCATGGCCCTGATCCTGGCCGTGTTCCTCGGCCTGTACTGGCTCGTTCCCGCCCGGAGGCCGCGGATGAAGGCGCTGGCCACCGGCGCTTTCTGGGCCGCCCTGTTGTGGAAGCTCGCCGAATGGCTCTTCGGCTACTACCTGGGACACTTCGCCTCCATCTGGTACCTCTACGGGGCCTACGTCCTGTCCGTGGTCCTGGCCCTGTGGCTCTACTTTGCGGCCATCGTCTTCATCGTGGGCGCCGAGATCGCCCAGCTCTGCCACGAGAGGGGCCCGGCCGCTCCCCGGGCTGGGCCAGGGCCACCTCCTGGAGGGGCAGCACGGCCGTGAGTTGCCCGCCGCCGTCGACCACGCACAGGTCGTGGATGCGCCGTTGCGGAAAGGACCGGATGCGGTCCAGGGCCTCGCCGGCGGTCTCGTCGGCGCGGAAGACGGTCACCGCCGTGTCCATGAGCCGGCCCGCCGATCCGGCCGGGTAGCGCATCAGCTCCTCCATCTCGGCGGCCAGCTCCCGGGGCAGGGCGGCCAGGCGGGAGGGCCGGGCCTCGGGGTCCAGCCGGGCCAGGAGGGCGGCGCCGACGCCCGGGTCCACCAGAGCCGCCGGAAGAGGTCCTCCGGGCCTGGGAGGCCCCGGCGTTGTCGGTCATGGGGTGTCCACCTCTTCTCTGTCGTTCCCGTGCTCCCTCAGAACCAGGGCCAGGGCTCCGGCCAGGCAGACCCCGGCGAGCAGGAGGAGCCCCTTCCGCAGGGGCGATAGCCGCGCCCGGATCGCGATGTCGTGCTCGCCGGCCTCCAGCGGTATGGCCATGAAGCGGCCGGCCGTCTCCATGGGCTCGACCGGACTCCCGTCGACGGTGACCTGGAGATACGGGAAGTAGCCGTAGGCCAGCCGCGCGTGGCACCTGGCGGAGACCGCCACCCGCATCTCCACCTGCTGGTGGTCGACCCGGTGGGCCAGGACCCGCGCCGTGGGCGTGGTCCCCAGATCGAGTTCGCCCTCGAGGCCCCGGATGAGGATGCGCTCGCAGGAAAGGCCGCGGCCCGGGTGCAGGCCGGTCCGGAGGATGATTCCCAGCACCTTGACCGCGGGCCCGTCCAGCTCCCCGCCGAAGCGCGCGTTGATGCCGTCGAGGTCGGCTCTCCCTTCGTCGTAGCCCGCCAGGCGTCCGGAGACGACGATGGGGCTGTTCTCCAGGGAAAAGGCGAAGCCGGATCCGCGTTGGTTCGAGGTGGCGATCACGTAGCGCGTGTCGAGGAGCTGGAAACCGGCCAGGAGCGCGTCGAGGCGGGCGGCCTCGAGCCCTTCGAGCGAGTCGATCCGCGGCAACAACCCCTGCGCCCAATCGGTGAAGGGCTTCGTGAAGGCGTTGAGGGTCCGCAGCTCCCCGGGGTGAAAGGCCTCCGCAATCGGCGTCTTCCCCATGTAGAGCATCCGGGCCCGCCGCTTGTACGCGTACACGCCTTCGCCGATCCAGTGGGCCCGGTAGTTGGGCAGCTCGCCCCGCTCCTGGAAGGGCGCCGCCGCCTCCGCGGCTTCGGCGAACGTCTCCGGCCGCCAACCCGTGGGCAGGTAGTTCCCACCGGGGTAGTAGGGCTGAAGGAAGGTGGTGGGAAAGAGATCGATACCGAGGGCCAGCAGCAGCAGCGTGCACCGGCGGCTCCGCCCGGGCCCGCCGGGAACCCGCTGCAGGAGCAGATGGGCGCCGATGCCCGCGGCCAGGGCCAGGAAGAAGGCCAGGAAGAGCAGGTAGCGGGAGGCGTTGAAGGCATGGATGAGCGGCAGGGTGCTGATGGGCGGCAGCCGGTAGCCGACGACGACCAGCAGGGTGAGGACCAGGCAGACCCAGCAGGCGGCGAAGCGGCCTTCCCGCCGCCGCAGCGCGGCCGCTCCCCCGGCCAGAGCCATGACGCACAGCGAGATCCCCAGGTACCCCCCGTGCCAGTGATAGGGCTCCGGGGGGATCAGCCAGAAGCGGAAGTTCGACCAGCCCAGCAGGTGCCGCCAGGTGGGGTCGGGGACGCTCGACAGGTCCATGGCGAAGTCGTGCAGGCCCGTGTACCCGCGCTCGAAGTACATCCCCACGTTCATGTAGGAACCGAAGACGGTCCCCAGGACGAAGAGCAGGACGCCGGCGCGCAGGACTGGCCCCGTATCCGGGCGGCCCCGGCAGGACCACAGGCGCACGAGGCCGTAGCAGCCCGCCAGGGCCATGGCGAAGGCTCCGTACCCGGGGTGGGTGAAACCGAGCAGGGCGAGGCTCACCCCGCCCAGCAGGGCCGCCCGCATCCGGCGCCGGGAATCGACGACCTGCTCGATCCAGTAGAACGCCCACGGCAGGAGCGCGTAGAACAGGGACAGGGGCAGGCGGCCCATGATGAGCACGTGCTGGGCATGCCAGAAGCAGAGGGCGTAGCCCAGCCCGGCGATGAACCCGGCGGGGCGCGAGCGGCACAGGGTGGACGCCAGGTGGTACATGCCGAGGCCCGAGACCAGGTGGCCGGCGGCCATGACCAGCTTCAAGGACAGGAAGATGTCGCCGAAGACCAGGTCGGCGAGCCCCACGAGGTAGAAGAAGGCGAAGCCGTAGGTCTGGAAGACGGGCGATCCGGTGCCGATGAAGAACGTCCAGACCGGCACCTGGCCGTCGGCGATGGCTTGGGCGGCCAGCCACGAGTGGGCGATGTGGTGGGAGGCGTCGGCGGACCAGCTCAGCTCGCCGCGGGACAGGTAGTAGCGGAGGCTGACCAGCAGGCAGCCGGCGAGCAGCCACAAGGTCCTGAGCGGGCTGTCGAAGCAGTCCTGCAGGAAGCCGGTGAGGGCCCGGTGGCGCGCCTCTCCATACAGGAGCAGGGCGGCGGCCAGGAGGAACAGGGCGGCGAGCAGGCCATCGAGAAGGCCGAAGGAGATCTCCTGCTCGACGGCGCGCAGGAAACCGGTGAGGCGGACATGGCTGGAGCCCGGCGCGAAGACCGAGAACTTCACCACCGTCACGTGCTGGATGCAGACGGACAGGGCGCCCAGGAAGACCAGCAGCCAGACCGTGGGGAAGGGACGTCCGGCGCTCACCGGCGATCCTCCATGCTTCCTAGGGTCGATCCGTACCCGCCGGGGAGGAACCGCGGCGCTCGGTCTCGAGGGCGCTCCTGACCAGGGCCGTCAGACCGATGCGGTACAGCTCGCCGAGGGCCGTGTCCACCTGAGCGGGGCGGGCCCGGTCCGGCCCGCCGGCCTGCCGGCGAAGGGTCTTGTGGCGCAGGGCGCCGGCGAACAGCCCCTGTTCGTCGAGCACGGGCAGGACGTGGAAGTCCAGCCATCCGGGATGGACCCGCACCGAGGCCAGGGAATCGTCCATGCGCAGGCAGACCACGTCCCGGCGCATGAGGGCGGAGACCGGGGCCTGGGCCCGTCCGGCCATCAGCTCTCTCAGGCTGAGGACCCCGGCCAGGCTCTGGTCGCGTTCGACCACGAAGGTGTAGTGCAGGGCGTGCTCCGCCTGGGCGCGCACCCGGGCGAGGGCCTCGGCGGCGGTCACCTCGGGCGGCAGGGTGAGCACCCGGGGATCCATCAGCGCCCCGGCCGTATCCTCGCGGCAACTCAGCAGGAGGTCGAGGTCCTGGCCGGGGCCCGGGGGCAGCAGCGGCTGGATGGCCTGGCGCGCCTCCGGGAGCAGACGGCGCAGGAGCAGGGCGGCGCGTTCCAGGGGGACCCCTGCCAGGGCCTCGGCGGCCCGGCCCGCCTCCATGCGCTCCAGGCAGCTCGTCGAGCGAGCAGTTCTCCAGTACGCGGGCGGCCTCGCGGGGGTGGCCGCGGATGAAGCGGTCGATCAGGACCGGGACTTCCTCCACCGGCTCACCTCCTCTCCCCCAGCAGGACCGAGGTCTCCTCGCCGAAGACCGAGGCCGGCACCGATACCCTGCCTTCCTCGGCCTCCAGCACCACCGTGGTGGCCGTGATCTCGACGATCTCGCCCTGGAACCCGCCGACGCGCACTCGGTGGCCCAGCTTGTACGTCTTCTGCAGGTAGTGGCAGGCCAGGATATTGGCCACCGTCGTCCGCGCTCCGAGGGCAAAGGTCAGGACCCCGCCCAGCACCGCTTCCGAGGAACCCCGCCTGGTCCACGGCGACGAGCACACTCACCACGAAGATCGCCATCTGACCCAGTCGGGCCAGGGCGGTCCCGTACGCGACCCCGCGGAGGCGGCCGCCGAGAGGACGAGGTCCCTGAGGAAGTGGCCGCCCAGCACACCCGCGAACAGGATGAGGACGGCGGCGAGAAACCGGGGCAGGTAGGTGACGAGACCGCTGAGCCAGAACAGCAGGACCATCCAGAAGAGGACCCGGCCGGCCCCGTGCCGAAAATCGGCTCCCCGTCCGAGGCGGGGCCCCAGGCCTGGGGCGAGGCGGTCCAGCTCGCCCATCAGCTGCTCGTATGACATGGGGTCTCTCTCCCGCCGGGTGGCGGCGGTGTCGAATCTAGGCTTCGGGCACCCCCGGCGGTCCCTGGTAGCCGATGCTCCCCCAGCCGGCCACGTCGCCGCCGTACATGCGGTACGGGTGGGGGAACAGCCGCAGGGAGCGGTCCTCCAGGGGCAGGTGGACGCGCTCGTGATCCCGGCTCGCCGACAGGGTCAGGGCCAGGGCGACCTCGAGCACGTGCAGGTAGTCCCGGCCGCTGCACGCCACCTCGCCGCCTTCCCGGGCCGCCCGCAGCAGGCGCTCGATGACCAGGGTGAAGGCGCCGGCCCGGGGACCGCCGTCCAGGAAGTCGGGGAGGACCGGCGATTCCCGGGCGCCGGTCCCCTGCAGAAGCACCGGCCGCGGCCCCCCGAGGAAGACCCGGCCCCGCTCGCCGGTGGCGGAGACGGTGCAGGCCACGGGCCGGTCCGGGACCGGCTCGGCGATCTCGCAGACGATGCCCCCCGACAGCCCCAGCCGGCCGTACGCCGGGCAGTCGACCTCGTGGTCGGCGGCCGCCTCGGGCGAGGCGTAGGGGCCCACCGGAGGCAGGGTCCAACCCTCGGCCCATTCCACCTCCATCCCCGTCAGGTGCCCCATGACGATCAGGGTGGCGCAGCCGCCGCCGGAGACCTCCGTGGGCAGGCCGGCGGGGATGGCGGCGCCGGTGAGGGCCCCGATGTGGCCCCGGCGCACCCAGTCGACGACCTCCCCCTGGTACGGCAGCTGCCAGTGACTCGTGCCGCAGCCCAGGGCCGTGCCGCGCTCGCGGCAGACGCGGATCATCTCGTCCGCCTTGGACAACTGCGCGGCGATCGGTTTCTCGATCGACACCACCCGCACCCCGGCCTCGGCGCAGGCCAGCACGGCGGGATGGGACTGGGCCACCGGCAGGATGGCCGACACCACGTCCGGCACCTCGCGGCGCAGGAGTTCCTCCACGTCGTCGAAGGTGGCGGGCACACCGTAGCGCTCGGCGAAGGCCTGGCGGCGGCCTCTGGCGCGGTCGACGAGGGCGATCACCTCGCAGTCGGGGTGGTCGGCGTAGGCGCGCAGGTAGAAGCGCCCCCAGGTGCCGGCGCCGCCCACGACGGCCACGCGCACGGGTCTGTCTGCGTTCACGGCGGGCTCCTCGGTGTCTTGGTGGTGCGTTGACTCAAACCGTATGGCTCCGTCCGGTGGTTTCACAAACAGCCGGCAACCGGGATCAGGCCGGCGGCGGGCGGTCGTCCTGGGCGCCCAGGACGCTGAGCATCGAGCCGATGACGACCACGGCCGCCCCGCCCAGGCTGGTGGCCCCGAGGCGCTCCGGCTCGAGCAGGTCCGGTCTCACTCTCGACAGCAGCTGCACGTTGGCCAGGACGAACAGCGGCGTGAGGGCGATGATCATGCCGATCCGGGAGGCTTCGACGCGGGCCAGGGCGGCGGCGAAGCCGAGGTAGGACAGGACGGCCATCACCCCGGTGCTGACCAGCAGCGCGAGCATGGGCCCTTCGAGGGCCAGGACCGCCGAGGGCGTGGCCATGGGGGTCAGCAGGACGGCGCCGGTCAGGTAGACGCACAGCAGCACGGCGTCGGAGCGCAGGTAGAGGAGCAGCTGCTTCTGCCCCAGCATGTAGAACCCCCACAGCAGGGCGGCCGCGGCGATGAGCAGCACCCCCGTGCCCTGGTCGTCCACGTCGGCCATGAGCGGGCCCAGACGGGGACTGAAGAACAGGCCGAGGCCGGCCAGGAGGATGGCGACGCCGAGCCACTGCAGCCGCTGGAAGCGCTCGCCGAAGCACACCATGCCGCCGAGGAGCATGAACACCGGCGACAGCTGGATGACGATCTGCGCGGTTCCCGGCGAGATGAACTCCAACCCCTTCTGGAAGGTGAGGTGGTTTCCGGTGAGGCCCGCCACCGTCAGGATCAGCAGGACCAGGGGCAGGCCGCGCAGCCGGGCGGCGTCTCTCAGGACCCCGGGCAGGGCCAGGGGCATCAGCAGGAGACCCGCGGTGAGGAACCGGAACCAGGTCAGGGTGACCACGTCCACGTGGCGCAGGAGGATCTTCAGCGCTACCGGGAGGGTGCCCCAGATCCAGGCGGTGAACAGGCCCAGGGCCAGTCCCAGGACGACGCTTCCGGAGGGGCGGTGCAGCTCCATGTCGGTGATGGCTTCCTGTCGGGTGACCGCCGGCGGACCCCGCCGGTCGCCTCGGGCCGCGCGCGGTTCTTGCCCCTTGCCGGGGCATCATCGAGATTGCGCCGCTCTCGTCGACCAAATGGTAGGCGCCTCCGGCCTGGCGGGCACCCGTTGCCGCGCGGTCGAGCCGCCGGGTGACGGGAAGGCGGACGGAAAGCGCAACCAAGGGAGGAGGGGGAGCGCATGGAACTGGAGCGATTCGAGGGGCTCTTTCCGGCGGCGATCACGCCGATGGACAAGGAGGGAGACCTCGACGAGGCCGCCCTGGAGAAGGTGCTGGAGTTCAACATGCAGGCGGGCGTGCAGGGGTTCTGGCTGGCCGGCGGCACCGGCGAGAGCGTGCTGCTCGACGACGAGGAGAACATGCGCGTCGCCTCCCTCGCCGTGGACCGGACGGCGGGGAGGGCGGCGACCATCATGCACGTGGGCACGCCCACCACGCGCCGCTCCGTGCGCCTGGCCGAGCACGCGGCCGGGGCCGGCGCCGACGCCATCTGCTGCGTGCCCCCGTTCTACTACTCCCGTTCCGACGACGAGATCGTCGAGCACTACAGGGCGGTGGCCGACGCCGCGGGCCTGCCTCTCTTCCTCTACAACCTGCCGGGCATGACGGGCGTGGAGATCACCCTCGACCTGGTGCGCCGGATCCGGGACGGGGTGCCGCAGCTGGCCGGCCTCAAGCATTCCTCGTCCAATCAGCCCGTGGTGCACGACTTCGCGCAGATGGGCCTGCGCTGCTTCATCGGCAACAGTATGTCCATGTTGCCGGCCATGGCCATCGGCGCCGTGGGCTGCGTCGACGGCCCGCCGCTGATCGACCCGGCGACGTGGCTGGAGATCCGGGACGCCTACCGCCACCGAGACCTCCCCCGGGCCGAGGCCGCTCAGCGCCGCGCCCGGGAGGTGGTGCGGGCGGTCTTCGACCTGGGAGGTGAGCGCTACATCGCCTCGATCAAGGCGGTCATGTCCCACCGTCTGGGGGTTGAGTGCGGGGACCCGAGGCCGCCGGCTCGGCCCTTGACCGATGAGGAGCGCCGCCGTGTGGTGGAGACCGCCGAGTCCCTGGGCCTGGGTCGGGTGCGGCTCCAGGCGGGCGGCGTCTCGCAGGACTGAGCCGTCCGGCGAGGGTTGGACGCGTCCGCCGCCGCGGGCCAGGCGCTACTGGAAGAGGAGGAACCCGAACTCGTCGGGGGCGTGGCCGCTTCCGGCGAAGGTGCGGACCCACTGGCTGTACTCGGCGCCGCGGTGGGTCCGCACGAAGTTCGCTCCCCAGGCGTCTCCAGACCGGGGACGCGGCAGCCAGGGCTCGCCGAACCGCAGGACGACCTCCACCGACCACGCGTCGTCACTCACGAAGGCCCCGACCTCGGCGTCGGCGTCCCAGGTCTTGTCCTTGCTCGGCAAGCCGTCCGAATGCCAGGCGTCGGAGCGCACGCCGAGGCTGTTGATGCCCATGTGGACGTAGCTGCGGTGGTCGAGGGTGGCGTCGAGGAAGATCTCGAGAACGTCCTCCCACCAGATCTCCCCGTCTTCCTCGTGGGTCCTCACCACGAGGCTGTCGGGGCTCGAGTCGTATCCGACGAACCCCATGAAGAGGGCTTCGTCGCTCCAGGCGAGGAGGATCTCCGACGCTACCGGCGAGGGGAACGCCGCCCGGTGGGCGAAGACGAAGACGTAGAAGTGGCTGGCGGAGGCCGCCGCCGACCACAGGGGCTCGTCGAGGCGTCCATCGGCGACCGGGGTTCCCGATACGCGGGGCACGTCGAGGAGCATGCCGTTGCGGCGCAGCATCCGCAGGCCCCGGTCGCGGCGGCCGGCGTCGAAGTGCATCCGGGAGAGGCGATAGGCTGCGTAGCGGCTGTCGGGCACCAGCTCGAGGGCGGCCGTGTACAGGGACTCGGCGGCGGCCGGCTGGGCCTGGATCTCCAGGGCCCGCCCCTCGTCGACGAGGTCGGCGGCGCGGTTCTCCAGAAGGATGCGGGCCTCGAGCGCCACCTCCTCGTGGGGATGGCCGCTGAGCTCCACCACCTTCCCGAACCGCTGTTCCACCTGTTCCGGACTCATGCGGCCCTCGAGGGCCGCCAGTGCGATCAGGGATTGGAGCACGACCTCCCCGGAGTCGTCCGTCAGCCCGGATTCGAGGAGAGGATCGAGAAAGGCGGGCCGGCGGTGAAGACCGGCCGACCGGGCGATGCGCGCCCTCACCTCCGGGTCGGGGTCGCTGGCGAGGTGCTCCCTGAGAGCCTCCTCGATGCGCGGGTCGTCGACGCGCAGATTCAGGCTGGCCAGCACGTCGACCACGTCGAGGCGGACGGCGGACCTCCCGGGGTCTTCGAGAGCGCTGAGCAGGGGCTCCACGGAGCGGTCCTTGGCCAGCAGCAACTCCTGGCGGGCCTCTTCGTGCCGGGAAGGATCGCCGAGGTCGTCCACCGCCCGGTCGGTGGCCGAGTCGCAGGCCGCGAGAAGCAGCGGCAGGAGGAGGACGGCCGCAGACCGCGGGAAGGCCCCTCGGCGAGGCCCCGTAGAGGAAGCGGTGCGTCGAAGGAGAGCAGGCATCCCGGCAATCTGTTGATCCGTTCGCGTTTCTGTGCTTCGATCGGTCAAGGAAGCGCTCCTCACCGGGCCCACCGGCGGATTCTCGAGGCTGTGAAACGGCGGTCAATGCTAACGTCTGGAGGAACCTGTTCCCGGGCAAGGGCCCGGGCGCAATCCTTCGCAGGACCTCCCGGCGGAGGCGCGATCGTCAGAGTCCGGCACCGCTCTTCGCGATTCACCCGCCGCCAGCGGGACCTTTGCCCTCCTCCACCTCCCGCCAACGCCTGCGGATCTGCGCCGGCGACGCCGTGCCGGTGGTGCCGACCTGCTGCACAGTGATCGAGGCTGCGAGGCTGGCCACCAGGGCCGCCTCCACCGGTGAGGCCCCGGCGGCCATGCACGACGCCAGGGCGGCGGTGCTGCTGTCGCCCGCGCCCACCGGGTCGACGGGGATTCCGGAGACGGGGAAGCCGCTCACGTGGTGAACCGGCCCCTCTGGAACGGCCACGACGAGGCCCCGCTCGGCCAGCGTGAGAAAGACCGGTCGCTTCCTCGCCGCCAGCCGCCGGGCCTGGGTCGCCGCCGCCCCGATCGAACGCGCCGGCGGCAGGCCGAGGGCGGCCGCGGCCTCGTGGTGATTCGGCTTGATCGGCAGACGTCCGAAGCGGTGGATGCGCCGGCGGGAATCGGCCAGGACCACCATCTCCGGACGCCTCCGGGCCAGGTCCTCCAGGCAGGAGCGCAGTCTCGAGGTGATCACGCCGCAGCCCGCCTCCGGGACCTGATCGACGACGACGAGGGCGTCCCATTCGCCGGCGCCGCGCAGATATCCGATCAGCCGGTCCAGGACCGCCTTCGGGGTTCGCCGGCGGTTCCGGATGTCGAGGCGCTGCAGCTCCCCGCCGAGGACGAGCCGGCCTCCGTCCCGGCGCACGCAGCAGAGCTTGCCGTAGGTCGGCGTGCGCCGCCGGGCCACGGTGAGGAAGCCGGCCATCTCGAGGCCGAGGCCCTCCAGGGCGCGCCTCAGCTCCCAGCCCTCCCCATCCTCGCCACAGAAGCCGACGGCGTGCACGCGGCCGGCGCCCAGGGCGGCGAGGTTGGCGGCGACGGCGCCGGCGGCGCCCGCCTGCCGGCGGGTGCGCACCACCTGGTAGCAGGTGGCGCCCGTCTCCAGAGAGGCTTCGTCGAGGTGCCGGTCGCAGTCGTAGTAGGCGTCGAGGAAGAAGTCGCCCACGACGGCGATCCGGAGGCCGCGGAGCCGTCGCAGCAACTCGTCGAGCCGCCGGCGGGAGAGGGCGGTGCTCAGCCTGGCGCCGTGCCGGGGGACCCGGGGAGGGCGTGCGATGGCCGATGGCGGGGAACCGGGCCTGCCTCGGGCAGTCACTGCCATGTCGGAGTCACGCGGCTTCGAGAGCCGTCCGGGGAGGGGCTGGAGCCGGCCTCGGGCGGCCTTGCTGCAATCATGAACCCCGGCCTAGATTGCTGCAAGTCAGCCCCTTCCAAGAGGTCTCCGATGGCGATCGACAAAGCCGTGCTGCCCGTGGCCGGCATGGGGACTCGCCTGCTGCCGGCGACCAAGTCCCAGCCGAAAGAGATGCTGCCCGTAGGCTACAAGCCGGTGGTCCAGTACGTGGTGGAGGAGATGATCGGGCAGGGCATCGGCAAGTTCCTGTTCGTCACGGGGCGCAAGAAGCGCTCCATCGAGGATCACTTCGACGACGATCCGGAGCTCGAAGCGCGCCTCGGGGCCAGGGAAGAGATCGGCCAGGTCGACTACGACCGGGAGCAGGTGGAGTTCTTCTACGTCCGCCAGCGCCGCCCGCTGGGCAATGCCGATGCCGTGCGGCTGGCGGCCGAGTTCGTCGGTGACGAGTCCTTCGTCGTCGGCTTCGGCGACACGATCCTCACCTCCGCGGGCCGACCCGGGGTCGTCCGCCGCCTGGTGGACGAGCACGAGCGGTCCGGGGCCAGCGCCACCATCGCCGTCTGGGAGGTCCCCCTGGAGGAGACCTCCAAGTACGGCGTCGTGAGGCCGGCGGAGGCCCCCGCCGAGGGTGCCTTCCCGATCGACGACATCGTGGAGAAGCCGCCCCCGGGACAGTCCCCGAGCCGTCTGGCCGTGGCCGCGCGCTACGTCTTCACCCCCCGTATCTTCGAGGCCATCGCCGCCACCGATCCCGGCGTGAAGGGGGAGCTCTGGCTCACCGACGCGATCCACCGGCTCCTCGAATGGGGAGATGACGTTCGCTGCGTTCAGCTCGGCCCGGGCGAGCGGCGGTACGACATCGGCACGCCCCTGACCTACTACCGGGCCTTCGCCGACTTCGCTCTCGCCGACCCCGACAACGGGGCCGCCTTCGCCGAGTACCTGCGCTCCCGCCTCTGAGAAAGGAGAGTCGGATGCCATCCACGCGCCGCCTGCGGCTCGACTACGGCGAGCACGGGATCGACGTCCAGGTTCCGGCCGAAGCCCGGATCCTGGACATGGCCGATGTGCCCGCCCTGGAGGATGTCGACGCCCAGCTGGGAGAGGCCCTGAAGAACCCCATGGGAACCCCCGCCCTCGCCCGGCTGGCCCGCGGGCGCGGCAGCGCCTGCGTGGTCATCTCCGACATCACCCGGCCCGTGCCCAACGCCGTCATCCTGCCGCCGCTGCTGCGCACCCTGGAGGAGGCCGGCATCGAGCGCCGGAACATCACCATCCTCGTCGGCACCGGCCTGCACCGGCCCAACGAAGGGGAAGAGCTCGTGCGGCTCGTGGGGCCGCAGGTGGCCGCCGATTACCGGATCGAGAACCACCGGGCCCGCGACCGGGAGAGCCTCGTCCACCTCGGCCGGACTTCGGCCGGGGCGCCGATCTGGATCGACCGGCTGTACGTCGAGGCCGACCTCAAGATCGCCACCTCCCTGATCGAGCCGCACCTGATGGCGGGCTATTCCGGGGGCCGCAAGGCGGTGTGCCCCGGGATCGTGGGCGTCGACACGATGCGCGTGCTCCACGGTCCCGAGCTGATGGGGCACCCCAGGTCGGCCGAAGGCGTCATCGAAGGCAATCCCTTCCACCGTCAGGCCCTCGAGGTCGCCCTGCGGGCCGGCGTGGACTTCACCCTCAACGTGGCCATGAACCACCGCCGGGAGGTGACGGGGATCTTCGCTGGCGACCTCGAGAAGGCCCACGCCGAGGGGGTGGCCTTCGTCGAGGCCGGGGCCTCGGCATGGGTCGAGGAGCCGGTCCCCATCGTGGTCACCACGAGTGCCGGCTATCCCCTGGACCTGACGTTCTACCAGGCGGTCAAGGGACTGACCGCGGTCCTGCCCGTGGTCGCCGAAGGGGGTACGATCGTGCTGGCGGCGCGCTGTGCCGAGGGCCTGGGGAGCCCCGAGTTCGTCGAGCTCCTCGAGGAAACGGAGAGCGCCGAGGCCTTCGAGGAGAGGCTGGGGGACCCCGGATTCTTCCGCATCGATCAATGGCAGCTCCAGGAGCTGTGCAAGGTTCTGGCCCGCGCCCGGGTGCTGCTCTGCAGCGAGGGGGTCGACGCCCGCGGCCCCCATCTGCGAGGTCTGGTGGAGGCGGCCGATTCGGTCGAGGCCGGCATCGAGAGCGCCAGGGTCCGGCACGGGTCGGAGGCGTCCGTGGCGGTCGTCCCCCGCGGGCCGTACGTCCTGGCGCGCAGCCGCAGGCCCCGCCCCGCCGCGAGGCGCAGGGCCCCCCTGGCCGCGGCCCTCTCCCTGTGCGGCCTCTACTGGAGCGCGTGCGCCAGCATGCCCGGCATCGAGTCCGTGGTGATGATGAACGAGGACGAGGAGTCCGTCGCCGAACCGGCCGCCACGGCGCCGGCTCCGCCGCCGCCCCCGATTCCCCGGGGCAGCCCGGACTTCCTGGGACAGAAGATCCTGCTGCTGCCCTTTCTCGACAGTTCCGGATACGAGGGCGCCTGGGACATTTCCAGGGGCCTGGCCAGGACCCTCGGCGACAGCCTCACCCACAACAGCTTCTACCACATCGTCCCCGTCGACTCGGCTCTCGCCTACCTCGAGCCCGACGAGCTCCGCGGAGAGATCGGAGTCTCTCGTGCGGCGGCGGTCGGCTCCCTGCTGGGCGCGGACTGGGTGATCCTCGGCGACATCGAGGAGCTGACCATGAAGCGATTCCAGGCCACCGTGCCCCTCGGGGGATACCGCAGCTACGAGGGGATCGCCATGGTCGACCTGACCCTCGTGAACGCCATCGACGGGCGCCGGGGAGGGGAGCTGTCCACCGAGGGCGCGATGGACAGCAAGCGCACGGGGATCACCAACCCGGCCGCCTTCATCCCTCTCGACAAGCAGTACTTTTTCCTCGACGATCTCGCCTGGAATTCGGATTCCTTCCGCGAGTCGCTCGTGGGCAAGGCCCTTGCCGCCTGGGCGAAGAACGCGGCCACCGCCATCGGCGAGCAGATCCATCCACCGCCCTCCCTCGAGGTGATGGGGCAGATCATAGTAATCGACGGCGCCGTCGCTTATATTAACCTCGGCTTGGCCGACGGCATCCGGAACGGCGACAAGTTCGCCGTCTGGGACCAGGGCCAGGAGTTGAAGGACCCCGAGACCGGCGCGGTGCTGGGCAGGAGCCTCCCGAGCCGCATCGGAATCGTTCAAGTCGAGCAGATTCTGAACGACCAACTGTCGAAGACCCGGGTTCTGGAAGGCGTCGACCGCATCCGTCCGAAGGACATGCTGCGCGCGGAATGACGGTCCGCCGCGACACCATGCACATCCACTTGCGGCCGCTGGCCCTGGCGTTGGCTCTGATTCCGGTGGCCGGGTCGGGCGCCCCCGGCCCGGAGGCGCCCAGCCACCGGATCTACTGGTACTTCGATCCTGCGGTGGAGAGCCAGGTCGAACGTGCAACCACCATCCACCGCCTGACCCGGGATCTGCCAGAGGTGGAGTGGATCGCCGTCACGCCGCTTTCCGCGCGGGTGCCGGAGCTGCCGACCGCGGCCCTCCCGGATCTGCTCGCCGACCCGTCCAGGCCTAGGGCCGTCCTCCGTTGGCTGCGGGACCTTCCGGCCGCCGGCTCCGATCACCTCCTGGTCGAGCGTGGGGGGGCCGCGACCTCCAGCGGACCGGGAACGACAGCCCTGCAGGTCATGGCCGAGGCGGGGTTGAGCACGGGGCCCGGACCTTCGACCGACGTCAGCATCAGCACCTGGGGCAAGGTCAAGGACCTGTTCCAGTAGGGGGCACCGCCCCTGCAAGGAGCCGCGGCTTCGCCGGGGCGCCCTACCATTCCGGATCGAGTTCGGCATACAGGAGATGGAGACGTGAGGCTCGCAGCACCCTTGATCGCCGCCTGCATCGCGTTGGCCGCATGCGGGAGCAACGAGGTCGTCATCGAGATCGAGGGTGGCGACGGGCAGTTGCTGCGGCTCGACGCCAAGGACCTGAAGATGCACCACAACCGGCTGGCCCGGTCCGGAACCTCAACCTATGCCGATCTCAAGAGCGGCGCCTACAGCGTATCCGTCGTCGCGGGCGAGTATGTGGAGACCCGCCATCTGACGATCGACACGCCGCCGATGAGCGGCGTCGCCCGGCAGGTGGTGGAGTTCTCGATCCCCCCAGAGGCGAACCGTCCCTTCGAGCGCACCGGCACCATCCTCTACGCGTCCACGCCGATCCGGGTCAGCAACTGGGACCTGTTCACCGTCGACGTGGCCACGGGCGAAGTCCTCCAGCTCACGGACACCCGTGAATCCGAGCGCCAACCGCGGTGGTCTCCCGACGGCCGGCAGATCGTGCTCACCATGGGCACGGTGATGACGAACATCGACGTCTGGGTGATGAATGCCGACGGCAGCGACCGCCGCCGGCTCACGGAGCACGCCGAGCGCGACCAGGGGGCGTGCTGGTCTCCCGATGGGACGCAGATCGCCTTCGTCAGCCAGCGGGAGGGCGACGTGGCCATCTACCTGATGGATGCGGACGGCGGCAACAAGCGCAGGCTCGTCGAGGGCCGGGAGCCCGCCTGGAGCCCCGACGGCCAACGGATCGCCTTCACCTCGAGCGCCTTCGAGGGCAACGACGAGGTCTACCTGATCAACGCCGACGGGACCGGAATGCGCCGGCTCACGGAGCACAAGAAGATCGACCAGCACCCGGCCTGGTCGCCCGACGGCCTGCGCCTTGTGATGGCCTCCGAACGCTTCGGCGGCCAGGAGTTGCTGGTGGCCGGCGGCGACCTGACCGACCAGGTCCGGGTCACAGTGGCGGAGAACACCTTCGAACTGCGCCCGGAGTGGTCACCCGACGGCCGCGGCCTGGCCTACGCGGGAAAGATGAAGATCGGTCCCGACGGCGAGTTCGTCACCGACAAGCGGGGCCGGTCCCGCGGCACCTTCGACATCTACCTGTTGCCGGCCTCCGGTTTCGACTGGGACGACGCTCCCGAGAGACCGGTGATGCCCTCAAACCTGACCCAGACCGACGACCGGGACGAGCGTTCGCCGAGTTGGCGAGCCTTCTGAGCAGCTCTCCGGCGGCTGCCCCACGACCCGACCGCCCGCTGTCCGACCGCTGGCTTCTCCTGCTTCTCGCAGCCGGGCTCGGCCTCCGCCTCGTGGAGGTGTCGGCGCCCCTGATCGACTACCAGGCCTGGCGCCAGACGGACACGGCGGCCATCGCCCGCAACTTCCACGAAGAGGGCATGACCCTCTTCCACCCCCGCGTGGACTGGCGCGGCAACACGCCCGGGTACGTGGAGATGAACCTGCCCCTGTTCCCGTTCCTGGTGGCCTGCTTCTACTCCCTGGCGGGAGGCGTCCACGAGTGGATGGGACGGCTGCTGGCCGCCGCTTTTTCCACGGCCGCTGCGGTCCCCCTCTACGCTCTCGCCCGCTCATGGCTCGGGAGCGCCGCGGGGGCCCGCCTGGCCGTGGCCATCTACCTGATGCTGCCCCTCAGTCTGTTCTTCGGCCGCGCCTTCATGCCCGAGGCGCTGATGCTCCTGCTGAGCGCCGCCACCCTCACCGCCTTTCGCCGCGGCTGCCAGGCGGGGACGGGCCGGCTGCTGGCCGCCGCCGGAGTCGCGGCCCTGTGTTTCGCTGTCAAGATCCCCACCCTGTACCTGGGCTTTCCCCTCGTGGCCCTGGCCCTCGACCGCTGGGGGCCCTCCTTCCCGGGGCGCGGGTCCCTGTGGCTCTACCTGCTCGTTGCGATCCTCCCGCCGGCGGTCTGGCACCTCCACGCCGCGGGGCTGTTCGAGCAGACCGGGCTCACCTTCGGCATCTGGGGCCCCCGGGGCTACGACAAGTGGAACCACGACCTGCTCCTGCAGGCCGGCTTCTACCGTCTGATGGCCGGCCGGTTCCTCGAGTCCGTGTTCACACCCATGGGCGCCGTCCTGCTGGCCGCCGGGCTCTTCGGCCTGTGGCCTCGCGGCGAAGCGGAACGGAGGCGGGAGGTGTGGCCGCTCTACGCGTGGTTCGGCGGTCTGCTGCTGTACGTGTTCCTGATCCCGGAGGGCAATCGCCGCCTGCACTACTACCAGCTGCCCTTTGCGCTTCCGGTGGCGATCTTCGCCGCCGCCCCGCTGGCCGCCCTGTGGGAGCCGGGCGGCGCCTCCCTGTCGGGCTCCGTGGGGCGGCAACTGCGGCGGCTCGGCCCCGGCTCCCGTGGGGCTCGTGTGCTGGTGGCCGTGTCCCTGGCCGCCGTGGGCGCCGGCAGCCTCTGGAAGGTGGGGGACTACTACCGGCCGGGGAACAACATCCACAACTACTACCGGAGCTGCGAGCTTGCCGGCCGCATCCTCGACCAGCGCATGCCCTCCGACGCCCGGCTCGTGACCGGCGACATCGACGAGGACCGGGATGGGCCGTTCCGCACCCAGAGCCCAACCCTCCTCTACTACTGCCACCGCAAGGGCTGGCAGATCACGCCCGACCTCTTCGACACCTCCAGGCTCGACTCGCTGGCCGCGGAAGGGGCCGACTACTTCGTGGTGGCGGCCGGGTTCGTGGAGCACGTGGAGCCGCTCTGGAGCGAGCTGTTGGCGCGCGGCATCACCACGGCCGCCGCCTTTCCCGACTTTCGCATCGGTGAACGGTCCTTCCGGCGCCAGGCCAAGGCCGTGGAGGGGCCCGGGAAGCACATCCTCGTCGTCCGCCTGGTTGACATTCCCCCGGCGGGGAACTAGGTACTCATCAGACCCGTTCTTCCTCTGAGGAAAGGAGGAGCTTGTGACCTCCCGCAATCGATCGAGACGGTGGCTGCTCACCGCCCCCCTGGCGGCCTGTCTGCTTCTCGCCTGCGCCAGCACCCAGGGCGGCGGCGGGGCGGCGTACGGCCCGCCCCCCATCCCAGAGGGCAAGGGCCGGCTCTTCCTGGAAGCCGGCGGCATCCAGGAGCTGAACTTCTTCGTCGAGGACGCCGAGACCGGAGAGATCGTCTACGAGGACATGCCGAGGGCCTCCGCCTTCTCCCCCTCCGCCTTCGAGCGGTCCTGGACCGAGAACCGGCTCGTCGCCGACCTCGACCCGGGCACCTACGACATCACGGTCAACACCGACATTTCCGACAGCATCGTCGAACGCGGCGTCCAGATCCAGATGGGACAGGAGTCCCACATCGTCGTTCGCGTGGGCAGGATTCAGGTTCTGATCACCGGGGGACAGGGGTTCTCCCAGATCCCCTTCCTGTTCATGGACTACACGATGCGCACCGTCCTCGGAAGGGGCATGACCTCGGGTGAGCTGCGATACTTCATCCTGCCCGTGGGAAGCTACAAGATCCGTCTCGAGAACAGCCCCTCGGGGCTCGACGAGATCCGGTCCTTCGAGGTGGCCTTCGGGCGTCCCACGCCGGTGCCCATCGACCTTGGCACCGACACCCCGGAGGGGTCTGAGACGCAGCAACCCGATCAGCAGCCCTGATGGCCGCCCGAATCGTCCTCCTGGTCTCCTGCTTCCTCGCCCTCGGGTCCGCCGTGTCGGCGGCCGATCTGGCGGCCACCCTCGTCGACCGTCAGGGCAACCGCTTCGAGTTGACGAAGTTCAAGGTCCGGGGGCAGACCTCCTTGGCGTACTACCTCGACGGGGCCCGCCGCGAGGTGCCCCTGCGCGAGGTCGATCGCTTCCGTTTCGCCGGCGCTTCCCGCGAAGAGCAGCAGGATCTCGTGGTCCACCTGCGCACCGGCAAGGTGGAGAGGGGGACCTACGTCATCGCAACCGTGGCGAACGTGGAGGCCCTCGGCGGCGGCATCCCGCCGGAGAGCGCGTCCGGCTCGACCCGGCTGGGACCGTTCACCATCCTGCTGCGCGACGTGTCCGAGGTCGTGCTCCATCATCCGGACGCCGGCCGGCCGGTGGCGCCAAAGCCGCCTCTGCGGGCGAGCCTGGTGAACGAGAAGGGGCAGCGCTTCGAAGTCCAGAACCTGCGGTTCCGGGGCCGGCGGGAGTTCGCCTTCCAGCAGGGCAAGCGGCGCCGCAGCCTCGACATGGGCAAGATCAGGAGGATCGAGTTCAGAGAGGCCGGCATCGAAGTCCGTCCGGTCGTCATCTCCCTCAGGTCCGGGAAGACGCTCTTCGCCACCGTCGAAGCCAGCACCGTGCGCCTGGCAGGGGAGCGCGACTACCACTACTCCACCCGGGTCGACTCCGCCTTCACCGGGTACGCCGGCTCCTCCCGGTTCGCCATCGGCCTGCAGGACATGCGCCTTCTGGTGCTTCACGGCCAGGAGTCGGCGGCCGATTCGACGGCGGCTCCCGCCACCGAAACCCCAGGTCGCTGAGGGCCCTTTTCTCCCCGTTGCGCCGCCCGGCCTCCGGGGATCAGAAGAGGGTGTAGATGAACGGCGCCGCGGCGGTCCCGCTGAGCATGACCAGCAGCCCGAGGCCGGCGACCGTGAGCAGGATGGGCGCCAGCCACCACTTCTTGTTGTCCCTCAAAAAGGCGAGGAACTCCGCGGCCAGCCCGCTCCGCTTCTGACGGGCCTGGGCGGCGAGATCGTCCGGCTCGGCCGGGTTCGGCAACTCCCTCTCTGAATCGTCCGTCACGTCCAGTCTCCGTGGCTGTGTTCAGAACTGCCGGAAGTAGCGCTCGCGGGGTGGCCGCGGCCCCAGGGGAATCCAGTAGGACCCGGCCTCCCGATCGAACCGCCGATGCAGTGGATCGCGCCCGATCATCTTGAAGAACAGCCCCACGGGCGTGATCAGCAGATAGAACAGGATACCCATCAGCAGGTAGGAGACCACGTAGCCGACCGGCCACGCCAGCAGGGTCAGACCGACGTAGAGAGGCCGGTTGGCCCTGGGGCAGACCAGCGAGAGAAGGGCCGACAGCAGGCCCAGCCCCGCCAGGACCCCGGCCACGGGGAGGCGCGCTTCACCAAGCCCGAAGGCGAAGACGAGCCGCTCGAACCACGCCATCATCCCCAGTCCACCGAAGCCGGCGAGAGCGATGAAGCCGAACGCCCGCAGCCTCCTGTCGTCGGGACGGAGATCAATGTCGAGCATTCCGCTCACAGGTCAATCCAGGGCGAACTCGGCGAGGTAGGCCGAGGCGTCGAAGGCCCGGGCCTCGGGCTGGTCTTCCTTCAGAAGAAGGAAGCTCTCCAGGACCAGGGCGTCCATGCCGGTGGCCATGAAGCAGCGATAGGCGTCGGCGGGCGAGTTCACCATCGGCTCCCCGCGGACGTTGAAGCTGGTGTTGATCAGGACCGGCGTCCCCGTCCGCTCCTTGAAGCGCTCGACGATCCTGTGAAAGCGGGGGTGGTGATCGCTGTCGACGGTCTGCACGCGCGCCGAGTAGTCCACGTGAGTGATCGCCGGGACCGTGGACCGGCGCTGGCTGCGCCGCTCCAGCCCTTGCTGGGCGGGGCCGGGGGGCCGTCGCTGCTCCTCTCTGACCGGAGCGACGACGAGCATGTAGGGACTGTCGTAACCACGCCGCATCTCGAAGAACTCCTGCACGTCACGGCGCAGCACGGCGGGAGCGAAGGGCCGGAAGGACTCGCGGAACTTGATCTTGAGGTTCATCACCGACTGCATCTCGGCTGAGCGCGCGTCGCCGAGGATGGAGCGGCTGCCGAGGGCCCGGGGACCGAACTCCGCCCGCCCGGCAAAGTGCCCCACCACCTTCTCCTGCTCCACCAGCTCCGCGATCCGGTCGATGAGCAGGGCCTCGTCCTCGCAGCGCTGGTACACGGCCCCGGCCGCGTCCAGGGCCCGGCGGATCTCCGCGTCGCCGAAGCAGGGGCCCAGGAGGGAGCCGCCCTGGCTGTCCCGGGCGGCGGCGCGCCGGGGCTTGCCCAGGAGCTGGTGCCACGTGAACAGGGCCGCGCCCAGGGCTCCGCCGGCGTCCCCGGCAGCCGGCTGTACCCAGATGTCCTCGAAGGGCCCCTCGCGCAGCAGGCGCCCGTTGGCGACGCAGTTGAGGGCCACTCCGCCGGCCATCACCAGGTGGCGGGCGCCCGTCAGCTCGTGGGCGTGGCGCGCGATCTTCAGCACGATCTCCTCGGTCACCGCCTGAATCGAGGCGGCCAGGTCCATCTCGCGCTGGGTGATCTCGGTCTCGGCCTGCCGCGGCGGCCCTCCGAAGAGCTTCTCCATCCTGGGCGTGGTCATGACCGCCGTATGGCAGAAGCCGAAGTAGGACATGTCCATGCGGAAGGAGCCGTCCTCCTTGATGTCGAGCATCTCCTCGACGATCCGGTCGCGGTACACGGGCTCGCCATAGGGCGCCAGCCCCATGAGCTTGTACTCGCCGCTGTTGACCCGGAAGCCGGTGAAATAGGTGAAGGCCGAGTAGAGCAGGCCGAGGGAGTGGGGGAAGCGCATCTCCCGAAGCATCTCGATCTCGTGGTCCCGGCCCACGGCGATCGTGCCCGTCGCCCATTCGCCGACCCCGTCCAGGGTGACGATGGCGGCCTCCTGGAAAGGGGATGGGTAGAAGGCGCTGGCCGCGTGCGACTCGTGGTGGGCGGGGAAGAGGTAGCGCCCCTCGTAGGCGCCGCGCAGCCCGCGGTCGAGCTCCCGGGGGGTGTGGAGCTTCTGCTTCAACCACAGGGGCATGCCCATGAGAAAGAGCTTGAAGCCTCTCGGAGCGAAGCCGATGTAGGTCTCCAGGAGGCGGTCGAACTTCAGCAGCGGTTTGTCGTAGAAGGCGACCAGATCGAGGTTCCCCGGCTCGAGGCCGCCGTACCCGAGGCAGAAGTCGACGGCGTTCTGCGGGAACCCGTGATCGTGCTTCTTGCGTGTGAAGCGCTCCTCCTGGGCCGCGGCCACGATCTCGCCGTCCCGAACGAGGCAGGCGGCGCTGTCGTGGTAGTAGGCCGAGATGCCCAGGATGTTCATCGACGAGCCTCGCGGCCGGCCGAGGGGCCGCCTGCCGGCCACGCCCGAGCGGCCCGGGCGCAACCCGGGAAGGCGAGGCGAAGCGGCCGTTGGGGCCGTATCGGCAAGCGGTCCTTTCCGTCGTTCTCTGTCGCCGGAGCGGGGTGATTCAAGGTGGGCTGCTGACTGCGGATCCGTTCAACGCTCGAAGAGAACAAGTCTAGTTGCGTCGGAGGGTTTCATCAATGCCAGCATTCAGGCAGCATCCACAGACATCCTTTCCCATCGGGGTGGAGTACTACCGCGCCCCCATCCCGAGGCCTCGTACATGGGACGGGGATTTCGCCCGGATCCGCCAGGCCGGCTTCCGGATCGTGCGCAGCTTCAGCTACTGGAACTGGATGGAGCCGCGTCCGGGCGACTATGAGATGGAGGACTTCGACCGGTTCTTCGATCTGGCGGAGACGCACGGACTCTCGGTGTGGCTGGACATCACCCTCGCCACCCACGGGGCCTGTCCCGAGTGGCTGATCCGCGAGCATCCCGACATGCGGACCGTCAACCACCAGGGCCAGCCGAGTCTGGGCCACTCCAGCCCCGCCACTCCCCAGGGCGCCATGATCCACTGCTGCGACCATCCAGCGTGGCGCGAGCGCGGCGGCGCCCTGCTGCGCCATGTCGTGGACCGCTACCGGGACCGCTCCAACCTGCTCGTATGGGGCCTCTGGGACGGCGTGAGCCCGTCGTGGCCCCGTCACGGCGACGGCCTTCCCTGTTACTGCGCCCATACCCGGTCGCGTTACAAGGCGTGGCTGCGCGAGCGCTACACCCTCGAGGAGTTCAACGCCCGCGTCCTGCGCCGTTTCCGGGACTGGGAGGACGTGGAGCCGCCCCGGTCGAATCACAACGTGGTGGAGATGCTCCTCTACCTGCGCTTCCACCGCCGGAACCTCGTCGATCACCTCAGATGGATGGTCGCCGAGGCCAGGAGGATCGATCCCCACCACGAGATCCGCGCCCACGCCGCCTCGACGCCGCGGCCCTGGGACGACCAGTGCGCCCGAGAGGTCGACAGCTGGGGCATGTCCATGTCCTCCAACAACCTGCTCACCTCCCAGGACCCCTACCGGATCGCCGACCGCGCCTTCAGCTTCGATCTGTCTCGCAGCCAGGGCGTCAACGGCCGCTGGTGGAACGAGGAGATCTACGCAGGCATGTCCCCCGGCGGGGTGACCTGGAAGAAGCAGTCCGACCCGCGCGAGCTCACCAGCCTGCTGTGGATGACCCTCGCCGGCGGCGCCGCGGGATGCATGTTCTGGCAGTACCGCCCCGAGTACCTCAGCTTCGAATCCCCCGGGTACAACCTCGCCGCCCTCGATGGAAAGCCCACGGCGCGCCTGCGGGCGGTCGCCGCCGCCGTGGCCCGCGTCGAGGGGATGAAGGACCACCTGCCCCTGGAGTGCCCGCAGGCCGAGGTGGGCATCGTCTACGACCCGGCATCGCAGGAGCTCTTCGGCCTCAGCGGCGAGACCGAGCGCTTCAACGCCGATCTGCGCGGCGTCTACCGGACCCTGTGGCGCAACGGCATTCCCGCCGACATCCTGTCGCCGCGCATGGACTGGTCGGGGTACCGCCTTCTCTTTCTGCCCAACCTCGCCCTCATGAGCGAGGAAGCGAGGGACCGCATCCACCGGACCCTGCAGGAGAGTCCGGGGACGCGCCTGGTCGCGGAGGGCAGCTTCGGCCTCTACCAGGAGAATGGCCTGTCGAGCGAGGCCCCGCCCGAGGGATTCGCTCAGCGCTTCGGCGTGCGCATCGAGGACTTCTCCGCGGTGACGGCGTACGACATCCGCCGGGGAGAGAACCGCCTGGAGACCCCTTACGGTCCGGTGAGCGTCACCTCGCCGTGCGGGTATGCCGTCCTCGAGCCTGTGGGGGACTCGACGGCGATCGCCCGGCTCGGCGACCAGGTGGTGGCCATGCGCAGCGGCGACGGACGCTTCACTTGGTACGGCCTGACCCTGTCGGCCGGGTTCGAGGATGCCGGCCATCCGTCGCTGGTCCTCGGCCTCGTGAGGGAAGCCGGCATCGAGCCGCCCGTGGCCCTGTCCGGCGACCCCCTGGTCACCACCGTCCGGAGATCCCGCCAGGGGGGATGGCTGATCTTCGTCTTCAACCTCGAGCGGACCGCGGCGCAGGCGACGTTGCGTCCGCCATGGAGGAGCGGGAGCGCCAGGGACCTGCTGAGCGGCCGGGAAGCCGGGCTCGAGGATGGCGCCTTCAGGGTCCGGATCGAGCCCTGGGACGTGGGCGTGCTCTACTGCGAATGATGCTTGACTAAGTCCACATATGTCTCTAACCCCTTATGGATACGGAGTTCGTAACCAATCGAGGACGACGACGAAGATGCCCGGCCCGATATTGATGCTGGCCGCCCTGGCGCTGGCCGGCTGCGGCTCGGATGGGCCCCAGCGGCCCGGACCCCGATCCCGGGGGCCCGACCGGCGGAGTCACCATCACCCTGGTCTTCGCGGATTCGGCCCTGCAGTCGGCGGTGGAGGAAGCGGCAGCTGCGGCCGAGACCGGCGACGCGGCCGGGCTGGTCTCGCTGACGGCCAAGGACCGGGGGATCGCCGATCTGGGCGGTATCGAACAGCTGACGCGGCTGGAGGTCCTGGACCTGTACGGCAACCGGATCCAGGACCTGTCGCCGCTGGCGGGGCTGCGGCGGCTGCGCTACCTCGACCTGGGGAGCAACCGGGTCGAGGAGGTGGCGGCCCTGTCGTCGCTGAAGAGCCTGCAGGTGCTGCTGCTGGCCGACAACGCGGTCAGGGACGTGTCGGTGCTGGCGGGTCTGGACAGCCTGCAGAGCGTGGATCTGACCGGCAATCCCCTGAGCGAGGCGGTGATCGAGTCCCAGGTGGCGGCGCTGCGGGAGCGCGGCGTGACCGTGGACTTCGTGGCGCCGGAGGGTCCGGGGGACGGGGCCGGTGGGGTCACCCTGGGGGACCTGCCCATCGTGTTCGTCTCGAGCCGGAGGACCGGGGAGGCCTGGGATCTCGAGGTGCATTCCCTGGACCCGAAAACCGGCGTGGTGGTGAACCTGTCCGAAGGCCTGGCCACGGCGCCTTTCTCCGATGGCTCGAAACCGGATTCCACGTCGGACTGGAGGTTCCTCCCGACCGGCCAGATCGTCCTGGTGAGGCGCGGCGAGGAGCCGGCCCAGTCGCCCGACGGGACGAGGATCGCCTTCAGCTCGAGCCGGGATGTCAACTGGGAGGTCTACGTGATGGACGCCGACGGCGGGGCTCCGCAGAACCTCACCTTCCACGAGGCCTGGGACGAGAGTCCCGCCTGGTCGCCCGACGGGGAGCGGATCGCCTTCGTGTCGGACCGCAACGGCGACATCGAGGAGTATGGGGGCCTGCGCTCAACACCGACATCTTCGTCATGAACGCCGACGGCAGCGGCGTGGAGCAGGTGACCTCCGATCCCCTCAGCCGGAGCGCCGATGCCCCTGCCTGGTCGCCGGACGGCTCGTCCATCGCCTTCAGGAGGTCGGACGGCGAGGGCTTTTCCGGAATCTTCGTTCTGGAGCTGTCCAGCGGCGAGGCTCGGCTCCTCACGGACGACGGGTGGGATCCTTCCTGGTCTCCCGACGGCCGCTGGATCGCCTACATGAGGACCGTGGAATACGAGGAGAGCCACGTGTGGAAGATCGCCGCCGGGGGCGGAGAGGCCACCCAGATGACTCTGGACCGGTTCTTTCGAAGGAGCCCCACCTGGTCTCCCGACGGGGCCCGCATCGTCTTCGCGCGGGAGGACCGGGTGGAAGGGATCGCCTACGACCTCTACGCGATCCCGGCGGAGGGGGGGGCCGGCGAACAGATCACCGACGATCCGGGCGTCGACAGGGACCCGTGCTGGGCGCCCTTCTGATGAGGTCCATGACCGGCGCATCCAGGCGAGCGCTGGCCCTGGCCGCCCTGGCCCTGGCCGGCTGCGGCTCGGAGCCGGACCGCCCCGTCGGCCCCGACCCCGGCCCCGGCGGCGCCAATGGCGTCGCCCTGGTCTTCGCGGACTCGGTGCTGCAGGCGGCGGTGGAGGCCGCGGCCGGGACCGGTGAGGCGGCCGGGCTGGTCTCCCTGACCGCCAAGGACCGGGGGATCGCCGATCTGGACGGCATCGAGCAGCTGACGCGACTGGAGGTCCTGGACCTGTACGGCAACCAGATCCGGGAGCTGTCGCCGCTTGCGGGGCTGCGGCGGCTGCGCTACCTGGACCTGGGCAGCAACCAGGTCGAGGAGGTGACGGCCCTGTCGTCGCTGAAGAGCCTGCAGGTGCTGCTGCTGGCCGACAACGCGGTGACGGAGGTGTCGGCGCTGGCGGGTCTGGACAGCCTCCAGAGCGTGGACCTGACCGGCAACCCGCTGAGCGAGGCGGCTCAGGCCCAGGCCGCCGCCTTCCGGGAGCGCGGCGTGACCGTGGAGCTGACCGCGCCGGAGCCGGAGGACAGCCTGGAGGTGGTCCCGCCGGAGGGGCAGGTCCCGCCCGAGGGTCTGAGCTCTCCCCTCGGTGACCAGCAGCTCCTGTTCTCCTCCAATCGACGCCTGAAGGGCCCCTACCTGGCCTTTCTCGAGGTGCATTCCCTGGACCTGGAGACCGGCGAGGTGGTCAACCTGTCCTCCGCCCTGGCCGTTCTCCCCCTGTCCGACGGCACGGTGCCCGACTCCCTGTCCTACCCGCCGCGCAGCAGCTTTGAGCCGGCCCGGTCGCCGGACGGTACCAGGGTGGCCTTTACCTCGCGCCGGGACAGGGACCTGGAGATCTACGTCCTGGACGCCGCGGGCGGCGACCCGGTGAACCTGACGCGGCACCCGGCGAATGACCAGTCTCCCGCCTGGTCGCCCGACGGACGGCGCATCGCCTTCGTGTCGAACCGCAACGGCGGGGGACACCTGGGCCATCTATTCGTCATGGACGCTGACGGCGGCGAGTTGGAGCAGCTCACCTACGAGCCCCAGGCCTCGTGGGCCTTCTTGCCCGCCTGGTCCCCCGATGGCTCGTCGATCACCTTTCTCTCCTCCCAGGGAGGCGTGGAAGGGATCCACGTAGTGGACGTGGCCAGCGGCGGCATGCGCCTTCTCTCCCCGGAGGGCGGGGAGTCGTCGTGGTCGCCGGACGGCGCCCGGATCGCCTATACCGTCCTGGACACGACCGGGGACTTCAGCCATATCTGGGTCATGGCCGCCGACGGCAGCGGCGCCCGGCAGCTGACCTCTGCCGAGGCGTGGGACCGGAGCCCCACCTGGTCCCCCGACGGCACCCGCATCGCCTTCGCGCGGCAGTCGGAGCAGGAGCCGCGCTACGACATCTACATCGTCACCGTCGAGGGCGGCGCCGAGGAGCGGGTGACCGACGATCCGCACGATGACATGCACCCCAACTGGACGTCGTTCTGAGATGTCCGGAGCGCACGCGGTGATGACCTGGAAGCTCACGGCCTTGGCGGCCGTTCTGGCCCTGGCCGGGTGCGGCACGGAGCCGGACGGCCCCACCGGCCCGGAGCCGGACCCCGGCGCCCCCGACGGTGCCGCGCTGGTCTTCGCGGACTCGGCGCTGCAGTCAGCGGTGGACGAAGCCGCGGCCGCCGTGACCGGTGACGCGTCCGGGCTGGTCTCGCTGAGCGCCAAGGACCGGGGGATCGCCGACCTGGACGGCATCGAGCAGCTGACGCGGCTGGAGGTCCTGGACCTCTACGGCAACGAGATCCGGAACCTGTCGCCGCTGGCGGGGTTGACGAGGCTGCGCTATCTCGACCTGGGGAGCAACCGGGTCGAGGAGGTCTCGGCCCTGGCGTCGCTGAAGAGCCTGCAGGTGCTGCTGTTAGGCGACAACGGGGTGACGCAGATCTCGGTGCTGGCGGGTCTGGACAGCCTGCAGAGCGTGGATCTGACCGGCAACCCGCTCGATGCGGCGGCAGAGGATCAGATCGCCGTCCTGCGGGAGCGCGGCGTGACCGTGGAACTGACCGCGCCGGAGCCGGAGGACAGCGTGGAGGTGGTCCCGCCGGAGGGTCCGGTCCCTCCCGTGGGCGACTCGCAGCTCCTGTTCTCCTCGAACCGACGGCTCAAGGGCTCCTACCTGTCCAGCCGCGAGGTGCACTCCCTGGACCTGGAGACCGGCGAGGTGGTGAACCTGTGCTCGGTCCTGGCCGCCGTCCCCTTTTCCGACGGCTCGGTGCCCGACTCCCTGGAGCGCCACTACGTCTCGCGGACCAGCGTGGAGCCGGCCCGGTCGCCGGACGGGACGAAGGTGGCCTTCGGCTCGTTCCGGGACGGCAACAGGGAGATCTATGTCATGGACGCCGACGGCGGCGATCCCGTGAACCTGACGCGCCACGACGCGTACGATTCGAATCCCGCCTGGTCGCCCGACGGACGGCGCATCGCCTTCCAGTCGGAACGCGACGGCGGTGTGCCCCACATCTTCGTCATGAACGCCGACGGCAGCGGCCTGGAGCAGCTCACCCAGGAACCCCAGGCCCCCTGGGCTGGCTCGCCGGCTTGGTCGCCGGACGGCTCGTCCATCGCCTGCGTCTCCGATCAGGGTACCGACTCCTGGGGAATTTACGTCGTCGAACTCGGCAGCAGGACCCTGCATCTCATCTCGCAGGCAGGCCTGAGGGGGACGCGACCGTCGTGGTCGCCGGACGGCGCCCGGATCGCCTACACCGTGGCGGACACGGCCCACGACTTCAGCCACGTGTGGGTCATGGCCGCCGACGGCAGCGGCGCCCGGCAGCTGACCTTCGCCGAGACCTGGGACAGCGACCCCACCTGGTCCCCCGACGGCACCCGCATCGCCTTCGCGCGGCTGGTGGACGTGCAGACGCGTTACGACCTCTACATCGTCCCCGTCGAGGGCGGCGCCGAGGAGCGCGTGACCGACGATCCGCACGATGACATGGACCCGAACTGGACGCCGTTCTGAGATGAGGCCAGCCATGTTCCTGGGGATTCCTCGAGTGCTGATCCCCGCCCTCCTGGCCCTGGCCGGCTGCGGCTCGGAGCCGGACGGCCCCACCGGCCCGGACCCGGACCCGGACCCCGGCCCCGACGGTGCCGCGCTGGTCTTTGCGGACTCGGCGCTGCAGTCAGCGGTGGACGAAGCCGCGGCCGCCGGGAGCGGTGACGCGGCCGGGCTGGTCTCGCTGACCGCCAAGGACCGGGGGATCGCCGACCTGGAAGGCATCGAGCAGCTCACCCGACTGGAGGTGCTGGACCTGTTCGGCAACGAGATCCGCGACCTGTCGCCGCTGGCGGGGTTGAGGAGGCTGCGCTATCTCGATCTGGGGAGCAACCGGGTCGAGGAGGTCTCGGCCCTGGCGTCCCTGAAGAGTCTGCAGGTGCTGCTGTTAGGCGACAACGGGGTGACGGAGATCTCGGTGCTGTCGGGTCTGGACAGCCTGCAGAGCGTGGATCTGACCGGCAACCCGCTGGGTGAGGCGGCGGAGGCCCAGATCGCTGCCCTCGGGGAGCGCGGCGTGACCGTGGACTTCACCGCGCCGGAGCCGGAGGACAGCGTGGAGGTGGTCCCGCCCGAGGGTCCGGTCCTCGCAGACCATCAGCTCCTGTTCTCCTCGAACCGTCGTCTCATGAGCTCCAGCCAGTCCGCTTTCGAGGTACACTCCCTGGACCTGGAGACCGGAGAGGTGGTGAACCTGTCCTCCGCCCTGACCGCCATGCCCTTCTCCGACGGCTCGGTGCCCGACTCCCTGGAGCGTCACTACCGTACGCGCTCCAGCCTTGAGCCGGCCCGGTCGCCCGACGGGACGAGGGTGGCCTTCGTATCGTTCCGCGACGGCAACCAGGAGATCTACGTCATGGACGCGGCGGGCGGCGGTCCGGTGAACCTGACGCGCCACGAGGCCCACGACATGCGTCCCGCCTGGTCGCCCGACGGACGGCGCATCGCCTTCGTGTCGTGGCGCGGCGGCCGGGAGCCCCACATCTTCGTCATGGATGCCGACGGCAGCGGCCTGGAGCAGCTCACCGACAACGCCATGGCCCCCGGATCGGGAGCTTCCTCGCCGGCGTGGTCTCCCGACGGCTCGGCCATCGCCTGCGTCTCCGCTCAGGGCGCCGTCCACGGGATCTTCGCCCTGGATCCGGCCGGCGGTGGCCTTCGGCTGCTGGAGGGATGGGGGGGCGAACCTTCGTGGTCGCCCGACGGAGCCCGGATCGCGTACACCGTGGCGGACTGGGAAAACGACTTCAGCCACGTATGGGTCATGGCCGCCGACGGCAGCGGCGCCCGGCAGCTGACCTTCGCCGAGGCCTGGGACCGGAGCCCGACCTGGTCCCCCGACGGCACCCGCATCGCCTTCGCCCGGCTGGTGGACGTGCAGACGCGTTACGACCTCTACATCGTCCCCGTCGAGGGCGGCGCCGAGGAGCGGGTGACCGACGATCCGTACGATGACATGGATCCCAGCTGGACGCCGTTCTGAGATGTCGGGCGCGCACCCATCGGTGACGAGAAACCTGGCGGCGGTCCTCGCCCTCCTGGCTCTCGGCCGGCCGTCGGCGGGAGACGTCCAGTACGTCTCCGTAGGCCCCGACCTCTCATGGCGCGCCGCCGAGTCCTCCTCCCGGTACGTCGCCGTCAGCCAGGACGGCATCTGGATGTGGGAGGTGGCGCCCAACGCGGACCTGGCCGCCACCCTCGGCGAGCGCGGCGGCCGGGTGCTGTACGCGGACCCGGAGAGGGGCCTCACCCCGCTGCCCGGCGCCGGGGCGCTCTTCGACGGCGACCCGACCACCTTCTACGACCCCGACCTGCACGAGGGGACGATGCGGTCCTCGACCCTCTGGATCGACCTGGGCGCCACCTTCCGGATCAACCGGGTCCGGTTCTTCCCGCGCCTCGACTTCCGCAACCGCAACCGCTTCCTGCAGGAGTTCACCCTGTCGGCGGGCGAGAGCCTCGACTCCACCGCCGTCTCCCGCCGCCTGATGTTCTTCAAGGCCCCGAACGAGAACACGTCGCCCGTGGTGGACAAGCGCTTCAACAGCGCCGAGGCTCGCGTACTGGCCCTTCAGCCGCAGGTCGACCGCGCCTGGGAGATCGCCGAGCTGGAGGTCTACTCGGACGGCACCGTGCCCATCGGCGAGTACGAGTCCCAGCCGCTGCGGGCGCTCCGCCCCGAGCCCGTCTGGGGGCGCGTGCTCTACGAGGGCGGTGACATCTCCCGGGCCCCGGTGATCGTGCGCACCCGGACCGGCCGGGACCGGAGCCCCCTGCTCTACTACCTGATCCAGGGCAGCGACCTGGTCCAGTACAGCAAAGTCGGCTGGGAGAACGCTCCCGAGGACAGGAAGGGCCCGGTCGAGCCCAACCCGGCCTGGAGCACGTGGGAGACGGTCACCGACGGAATCGTGCGCTCGCCGTCGCTGAACCGCTACCTGCAGTTTCAGGTCATCCTTCCGCGTCCCGGCGCCGGCCTCCGGGAGCTGCGGTTCGAGTACGTCTACCCTCCGGTCGCCCGCGACCTGGCGGCCGAGATCTCGCCCCTGGAAGTGCGGGCGGGAGTGCAAACCCTCTTCACCCTCTCCCTCGAGGTGCACCTGGACCGCACCAAACCGCCGGCGAGCCGGGACACCGGATTCCGGCAGCTGCAGGTGAGAACGGCGGCGGAGATCGGCGAGGTGATGCGCGTCCGCGTCGACGACCTGGAGGTCCTGCCTTTCACCGAGGTCGAGCCGGGTTCCGGCTTCACCGTGAACCTGCCGCGCCGGGTGGTGCAGGACGGCAGCTTCCTGCAGGTCGAGTTCACGGCCACGGTCCTTCACGAGCGCACGAGATTCGAGGTCCAGGCCCTGGACCGGCGCACCGAGGAGGGGGAATCGAGGGTGGCCTACCAGATAGCCCGCGCCGCCGACGTCGACGGCGGGCCGGGAGGCGGTCTGGTCGTGCGCCACGGGCAGGACGCCGGGACCCTGTCGCTGATCTCCAACCTCCGGGTCGCCAACGCTCTGATGACGCCCAACGCCGACGGCGTCAACGACCGCCTCGAGCTGACCTTCACGCTCCTGAAGCTCCTGGAACCGGCGAGGCTGACCCTGGAGATCTTCGCTCTCGATGGCCGCCTCGTCGCCCGGGCCTGGGAGGCGGAGCACGGCGCCGGGACCCTCCGCGCCGCCTGGGACGGTCTCGACAGCCGAGGACTCTCCGTACCGCCCGGCCTCTACCTCTACGACCTGCGGGTGGACTCCGACGACGGTGCCGAGCGGCGCCGGGGCGTCGTCGGTCTGGCCTACTGACATGGACAACCCTCGCCTGGCGCGCTGGGCCGGTATCGCTTCGGTGCTCCTGGGGACGGCCGCCGCCCCGCAGGAGGGGTACCGGCTGGCGACGACGGAGGTCGTCGTGGACCGGGCCGGGCACTGGTCGGCGTGGCAGTTGCCTGAAGGCGCCCTGGACCTGGGGCCCGACGGCACCGTGACCCCCCGGGGATTGCTGCGGCGGTCCAACGCGGCCCTGAACGCCCAGGAGTACACGGCCATCCTCGCCGGGGCCGACACGGTCACGGGCGGCGTCTACGCCATCGGCAGCGGCGCGGCCACGGGCCCCCTGGTGCACGACGGGGATCCCTTTACCTGGTGGGAGCCGGACCCGGCCGACGACGTGGAGGACTGGTTCGTCGAGATCGACCTCGGCCGCGCCGTGGTCGCCGAGCAGGTCGTGGTGCGGTTCGCACCCGAGGGCGAGGGCGACCCCTTCCTGAAGTTCCGGGTGCGCCTCTCCAACGGGCTCGGCCGCACCTACGACGACCTCGACTACTTCCGCGCCGGCCAGGTGGTCCTGCCCAACAAGGACGAGCGGCTCTTCGTCTTCGACATCAAGCCCCAGCGGCCGCTGCCCCCGGGGGTGACCGGCCAGGTCGTGCAGTTCGTGCGCCTGGAGGCTCTCGGCTCGGACGGGGACCGGGCCCGGGAGGTCTCCCCGGAGGAGTTCGCGGCCCTGGGGCCGGAGGACCGGGGCGCGGTCGAGTACCACCGGAGGACGGTGGCCGGCCGGGAGATCCGCGTGGAGGAGGTGACCTGGAACGCCCTGCCCGAGGCCGAACGGGGGCCGGTGCGCCACTTCCGCCGCGAGCGGCCCCGGGTGGCGGAGCTGGAGGTGATCACCCCCGGGGAGAACGTGGTGCTCAACACCCAGCGGATCATCAACCTCCAGACCCGGGCCATCAGCGACCTGGTGCGCGTCTACATGACGGACGGATTCTTCTACACGTACTACCCCATCAAGCCCTACGACCGGGTGCGCCGGCGAAACCAGCTGGAGGTGGACCTGGGCGCCAAGTACTGGCTCGACCGCGTGCGCCTGGTCACCCCCGAGCAGCCCTTGCGGGCCTTCCAGGTGCTGCTCTCGGACGGCTCCATCGACCCCAACGGGGAACGCGTCTGGAACGAGCTGAGCGAGCGACTCAACCGCGATCGCTTCCACCAGCTGGAGGAGCGCTTTCCCCTGCAGGAGGTGCGCCACGTGCAGCTGCGGGCCCTGTCCCTGCTCGGCACCGAGCAGGAGAGCGGCCAGCTCGCCGAGCTGCTGGCCTTCGGCGAGGGCTTCGTCTCGGAGGTGGTCCTCACCTCGCCCCTGATCACGCTGCCGGGATCGCGCATGTTCAGCTCCCTGTCGTGGGAGGGGGAGGCGCCGCAGGAGACCCGCATCGAGGTCCGCACCCGGTCCGGCGACGACCTGCGCCAGGAGTTTGCGTACTTCGACGCCGCCGGTTTCCCCATGACCCGGGAGAACTGGGAACGCGCCCGGGAATCGAACCGGGGGCCCGTCGACACGCTCCATGTGCCCGGGCCGGGATGGAGCCACTGGAGCGAGGTCTACCGCGAGTCGCCCGAGCCCTTCCGCTCCCCCAGCCCGAGGCGTTACGCCATGGCGGAGGTGCGCCTGCTGACCGTGAACCCCCTGCGGCGCGCCGCCATCCGCAGCCTGCGGATCGGCCTGGCCGAGCCCCTGGTGGACCAGGTGTGGGCCGAGATCTGGCCCACCAGCGGGGTCCCCCCGGGGGTCGACCAGGAGTTCACCATCTACATGCAGCCCCGGTTCCGGAGCGGCGATCCGGGCTTCGACCGCTTGGGGATCCGCTCCTCCTCGAGCGCGCCCATGGAGCTGCTCTCCGTGGTTGCCGGCACCGAGGCCCGGCTGCGCACCGGGACCGCCGCCGACCTGCTGGCCACGGCTTCGTCCCGCCCGGTAGAGGGCGGGGTCGACGTCGTCTTCCCGGAGCCGCTCACCTCGGGCCGTGCGGTCTACGCGGCGCGCATCCGCACCCAGGTCTATCTCAGCGGCACGACCTTCCGGATCGAGCTCTCCCTCTCCTCGCGGCCCGGGACCCTGCAGATCGCCAGCGAGGGAGATGCCACGAACCTGGCCCGGAGCCAGTCCCTGGTGGTCATCTCCGACCTGGAGGCGGGGCGCCTGCTGGCGCCGCTGGAGGTGACCCCCCCGGTGCTGACTCCGAACGGCGACGGCGTCAACGACGAGGCCGCCATCTCCTTCCAGGTCTTCCAGGTGCGGGGGCCGCCGCGGCTCACGGTGCGCATCCACGACCTGTCCGGCCGGCTCGTGCGCGACCTGACCCGGGTGCCGCCCCAGGCCAGCGGACGCCACGAGTTCCTCTGGGACGGCCGCGGCGATTCCGGCGCCCTGGTGGCCCCCGGGGTCTATGCCGCGCGCGTCGAAGTGAAGGTGCACGCCGGGGGCCGGCGCACCAGCCGGGTCCGCCTCGTGCACGTGGCCTACTGATGCCCTCTCTCGCGGCAGGTCCCGGACCGCGCCCGGCCCTGTGGACGGCGGCCGTCCTGATCCTGTCCGGAGCCTTCCCGCCGGAGGGGGAGGCCCAGCAGTACGGGACCCGGGCGGAGGCGCCGCGGGCCCTGGCGGACCTGTCGCCGCGGTTCGAGGTGGCGTACACGACCCCGGCCCTGCACAAGTGGTACGCCTCCCGCAGCCTGGCCGGGACCTACGCCGATTACTGGTACGACACCGGCGCCAACTACGCGCGCGGCCGTTACCTGCGCTACCTGCGGCCGGAGCTGGCGGGAGAGGAGTGGTACGACTCCTTCGGGCAGCATGTGGGCCGGGGCTGGCTGGTCTACTCGTGGCAGCAGCTCCAGCCGGCGCGGGAGGGCTCCGACATCACCTGGACCCCCTTCTCGAGCGCCTTCGGGGGGCTGGTGATCGCCTCCGACCGGCGGGGAGGGGAGACGTACCGGCTGATGGCGGGCGGGCGCCTGGACGCGCACCTCACGCCCCTGACCCTTCGCAAGCCCGGCTTTGATGGCGTGCGCCTCGACTACGCCAGGGACCGCATCGAGAGCACCCTGCTGTTCTCCCGGCCGAGTCAGCCCTCCGGCCCCCGCGCCAACGTGACCCACCTGACGGGCGGCCACCTGCAGTACACCCTCTTCGACGCCGCCGGCCTGGGGCTGACCTACGTGAACCTGCGCAACTCGACCACCCGGGAGGAGTGGCGGGCCGGCAACCCGCTGGGCGGCGTGCTCACCTCCAACCAGAACCGGATCCCGGAGAAGCTGTGGGTCCAGGTGCGGGACGACTCGCCCGCCGACGGCACCGGCGGCGCCCGGGTCTTCCGTCACGACATCGTCTTCACCGACACCAGCGGGGTGCGCATCCGCGGCCGGGACCTCGGCCTGGAGCCGCAGATCTCGGGCGGGCGCCTGCGCGACGGCGCCCTGGTCGTGGATGGGTCGGAGCGCCTGCTGCTGGAGTACGACCTCGGGGCCCTGGCCGAGCTCGGCGTCGACAGCGGGGCCCTGACGGGCGCCGCCGTGGAGCTGGCCGTGGCCAACGACTACCGGATCGAGCTGGCCTCAAATCTTCAAACCGACGGCGAGCGCAGGCCCGAGACCGTGTTCCTCCCCTACGCGCGGGCGGCCGGCAACGTGCAGGACGAGAGCAACGGCCGCGTCCTGCGCCTCGACTACGGCCTGCCAACGGCCAACGAGCTGATCGGCCTCGACTGGGACCTGGTGGACTGGCACGGTCTCTCGGTGCAGGGGGAGACGGTCCTCAACCGGAAGCACCGGAAGTATCCCAATCCCCGGCGGACCCGGCATCACGAGATGGTGCGCAGCGCCTGGGCCGCCTACGGCATCGCCGCCTACAACCGATACCCGTGGGGCCTGCTCCTGGAGACGTTCTCCATGGACGACGCCTACAGCACCAACCACTGGCTGACCCTGGGCAACGGCCAGATCCAGTACGATGCGCCGGTGCCCATGCTCTACGAGCTGATCGACGACGACGACGACCACGACGCCATTCCCGAGTGGCCCCGGGTGTGGCAGGGCAGTTCGGGGGGCATCGCCTTCCCCGGCGTCGACTTCAACCGCGACTTCATCTACGACTACAACCAGAACAACGACCCCCGTCCGGGTGCCGGCTTCTCCAAGCCGGGCCAGCCCGCGGCCGTGGGCCTCAACCGGAACCGCAACCTGATCCCCGACTACGAGGAGCCCTTCCTGCGCTTCCGGTCGGACCGGCCCGAGTTCCTCTTCGGCGTCGACATGAACCACAACGGCACCGCCGACCCCTTCGAGAACGACCTGGTCGCCGACTACCCCTACCGCCGCGACCACCGCGGCTTCAACCTGCACGCCAAGGTCTTCGTCACCCCCGACGCTCGCCTGATGGCCGGCCGCCAGCGCATGGCGCTGATCTCCGGGGACGGCCGGACGGAGGCGTGGTACGCCCTGCTCGCCTGGACGCGGCGCCTGGGCCGCTCTCGTCTCCGCGTCTTCGACTTCGGCGCCTCGGTGCGCGACGACATCCCCGACCACCTGCAGAAGTGGGTGCAGCCCAGCGGCTCGGCCGGGCGCATGGAGGACGCCCGGGACCTGCTGCCCTCGAGGGACACCTGGCGCAACACCCTGTACGCCGACCTCGATCAGCGGCTGGGCCAGGGGGTGCGCCTCTTCCACCGCTTCAAGTGGGAGACCTTCCGGCAGCGCCGGGACGAGGAGGAGGTGCGGCTGGAAGAGAGGCGCGTGCGCTCGGGGTTCCTCGGCCTGATCAACCGGGCCGAGTGGTCGATCCCGGCCGGCCGGGGACTGCTGGAGCCTCGCTGGAAGAGCGAGTACCGCGCCGACCGGCCCTACGACGCCCGGCGGCCCCGGGCCCGAAGTATCGAGGAGTCCCTCTTCCTCCTGTGGAGACAGCCGCTGCTCTCCGAGCTCACCAGCGTGAACTACTACGCCCGCTACGGCAAGCAGCTCTTCGACACGGAACTGCAGTTCGGGCTGGAGTGGACCCGGGGCTGGCTGCTGCAGGGAGCGCGCCCCGGGCTCGACGGCGACTTCACGGCCCGGACCCTGGTGCTCCAGGTGATCAACCGGGTCGGCTACCAGGGGTACCAGCTGGTCACGCGGGGCGGCGTGCAGGTCTCGGACCGCGACCCGGAGTCCGGACCCGCCGAGCGTGCCTCGATGCTGTTCATGAGCATGAACGCGGGGCTGCGGTGAGGGGCCGCGGAGCGGCTCGTGTGGGGGCCCTGGCCCTGGCGGTGACGCTGGGGTGGGCCGCCGGCGCCGGCGCCCAGCGGGGCGTGTACACCCTCGGCGACGGCGACAACCCCTGGGCCGAAGGGGGGGGCCGGGGGGACCCCGTCCACCTGGTGAAAGGCGGGATCCGGGCCGTCCTCGACACGGGGAATGTGCCGCACGCCGACATCGAGTTCGAGCATCGCCCGGGCTGGATCAGCCCCAGGTTCCTGGACGGCGAGACCAACATCGCCGGCCTCGTGCTGGAGGCCCCGGGCCGCATCCGGGCGCCGAACTCGATCGGGCGGCCCTCGGCCCTGGTCCGGAGGCAGCTGCAGGGGCTGGTGAACGGCGACCACTCCGTGGCCTTCGAGCGCAAGCCGACCCTCCTCGAGCCGGCCCTGACCAGCTTCGGGATCTGGGTCTACCTCGACTTCGGGCGCCAGGTGGGGGTCGAGCGCATCCGGTTCTACCCGCGCAACACCATCGTGCCGACGCCGCAGACCCCGTTCCACGACGACTTCCTGCGCGCCTACGAGGTGTGGATCAACCCCAGGCAGACCGATCGCGCCGGCGGCAGCCCCGACATCCTCGTCGAGCGGGTCACCAACAACACCGATCCCGTGGTCGACGTGCACCTCACCCCCCGGTACGTGCGCCTGGTCAAGCTCCGCTCCCTGAGCGAGCAGCCCTACGAAGTGGACGAGCTGGAGATCTACGGCTCGGGCTACCTGGGCGAGGGGGTCTACTACTCGGACCTGATCGACCTCGGGAGCCGGGCCACCATCGGCCCGATCCGCTGGGTGGAGGAGATCGCGGGCGGACCCGAATTCTCCGACTTGAGCGTGCGTGTGCGCACCGGAGACGACGGCACGCCGCTGGTCTTCAGGCGCCGGGTGCCCGACCCCGAGGACCCCGAGAGCACCGTCCTCGTCGAGATCACCCCGGAGGAGTACTGGAGTCTGGAGATGGACCAGGGGGGCGTCGTCGAGGATGTCGAGAACTGGAGCTCCTGGAAGTCGGCGGTCAAGGGGGGCCTGGTCACCGCCCCGACCCCGCGCCGCTGGGCACAGTTCCGGCTGGAGTTCGCCGGCCGCCTCTTCGACACCCGGCAGGTGGACCACATCACCTTCCCCTACCTGCGGCCGCCGATCGCCGATACCCTCCGGGCGGAGGTCTACCCGCGCCTGTCGCAGGTCGAGGAGCCGGCCAGCTTCCGCTACGCCGTCCGCCTGGGCCGCGGCGGGCCGATCCTCGGCTTCGACCAGCTCGAGGTGGACACGACGGTGCCCATGGAGCGGGTGCGCGAGGTGAGGCTGAACGGCGCCGCCCTGGAGGCGGAGGTCCTGTTCTCCCGGAACGACGCCTTCCGCATCGGCTTCCCCCTCGTCTCGGGGGCGGGGGACGTGCTCGAGTTCACCTTCGATCTGCCCGTCTTCCGCTTCGGGACCACGTTCTCGGGCCGCGCCCTCAACAGCCGCTTTCCCACGGTGCCCCAGCCTCTCGAGGCGGGCAACGCCACCGACTTCGGACCTGGCGACTTCGACGAGCTGTCCGGCCTCTTCGTGGCCATCCCGGAGGAGCAGATCGGCCGCCTCGTAGGGGAGATCGCCCTCTCGACCCCGGTGTTGACGCCGAATGGAGACGGCCTCAACGACGGCCTGCTCGTGCGCTTCAACCTTCTGCAGCTGACCGACCGGGCCCCGGTGCGCTTCGACCTCTTCGATCTCTCCGGCCGGCGGGTGGCCCACGCCGACCTCGGGCTCCACGGCCTCGGGCCCTCGGAGTACCTCTGGGACGGCCGCGGGGTGGACGGCCGCGTCCTGGCGCCGGGAACCTACATGTGGCGGCTGCGGGTCGACGCCGACGCCTTCGCCGAAGACCACTTCGGCGTGCTGGCCGTGGCCTACTGAAAGCGGGGAAAGGGATGGTGCGGATACTGACGATTCTGTTGCTCGCGGGGCTCTGGGGGCTCGCGGCCGAGGCCCAGGACTACGGCGCCCGCCTGGCCACGGTCCAGCGCGGAGGCCGCGTCAGCTTCGAGCCCACGGGTCCCGGGGTGCTCTTCGACGCCCTCGACCCGGCCCTGCGCAAGTGGTACGTGCCCCAGGAGCTCTATGCGGAGTACCAGTGGAAGCAGTGGCAGTACTCGAACTACGCCCGCCGGAACTACCAGCGATACGTCTCCACCTCGCTGGAGGGAGACTACTGGTACGACGCCTACGGCAACCTGCTGACCCGCGGCTGGCTGGTCTACGACTGGCGTCAGCAGAACTCGGCTCCCTTCGGCAGCGTGCTGGAGAAGACGGGCCGCTTCAGCGGCTGGTTTTCGAGTCTCGCCGTGGCCTCCGACCACAAGGGCCAGTACCACCTCGCGGTCACCGTGGGCAACCGCATCCGCACCACCCTGACGCCCATGACCTTCAGCAAGCCGGAATTCAACGGCCTGCAGTGGGACTTCGCCTCCGACAAGCACGCCATGACCCTGCTCATGTCTCGCATCAACGAGCCGAACTCCCCCGGGTACCTGCCGGAAGGGCGTACGAGCAACACCAACCTCTTCGGGGGACGGCTGGAGTCCCAGATCGGGGACTTCCTCGTGGTGGGCGGCACCTTCGTCAACGCCCACCACTCGGTCACCCAGCTCGACGGCTTCGGCAGCGATATCATCTCCGGTGTGTTGTCGGAGGGTCAGAACTTCCGCACCGTCACCCGCATCCAGGTGCGCATCGCCGACGACTCTCCCGGGGACGGCTCCGGCGGCGCCCTGTTCTCCTCCGACCTCCGGATCCACGACTTCGATGGCGGCACCGTCAGCGCCTCCGGGATCGGCTTCCGCCCCCTCGTGGAAGGGGGCCTGCAGCGGCCCGGGTACCTGGCGGCGGACGGCGACGAGATCGTCGTCACCTACGATTTCAACGACCGCACCTACTCGGGGCCCGACCCGACGGAGATCGAGCGCGTCGAGGTCGAGCTGGTGGTGGCCAACGACTACCGCATCGAGATCGCCTCCGACCGGCAGACCAACGCCGACGGCTCCGTCGTCTTCCTGCCCTTGACGAGGGCCCGGGGCAACGTCCGGGACGGGTCGAACCAGCGCGTCCTGCGCTTCGACTACGGCGCGCCCACGGCCAACCAGATCGCCGGCTTCACGGTGGAGACCACGGACCTGCGCGGGCTGGACGCCTACCTGGAGGTCAACCTCAACCACCGCTACCGCAAGTACCCCAACCCGCACCGGGAGCGCCACGAGACCGCCCGGGACCGGTCCCTGGGATGGCTGCTCAACGTCTCCCGCAAGGACTACCCGTGGTTCGCCCTGGTCGAGGCCTTCGGCATGGACCCGGGGTACTCCACCTCCTTCGTCACCGTGGAGGAGCGTGCCTCGGTCCCGGACTACGGCAACCGTTTCGAGCTCTACGAGTTCGTCGAGGACAACGACGACTACGACCGCTATCCGGACTGGCGGCGCAAGGGCTCGCCGGCGGGCGACGAGGACGTCTTCCCGGGGCTCGACGAGAACAACGACCGAATCTGGGACTTCAACCAGAACGACAACGAAGAGCGTCAGAGCCTGATCCCCGACTGGGAGGAGCCCTTCCTGCGCTACTTCGCCGACCGCCCGGAGTACCTCTACGGCGTCGACTCCAACCACAACGGCACGGTGGACCGGTTCGAGAACGACGAGCGGCCCGACTACCCGTACCGGCGGGACCAGCAGGGCTACAACCTCTACGGCGGCGCCCATCTCGGCCCCGACGCGCGTCTCACCCTGGGCCGCATGGAGGTGGAGCAGCTCTCCGACGACCGCCACAACAGGGCCCTCTACGGACAGCTCGCCGTCGACTGGGACACGGCCGCCCGGGGCCGGCTCCGTCTCTTCCAGGACCTGCGCCGGGTGCGGGACACGATCCGGGACGACCTGCTGCAGTGGGTGCAGCTGCCCAACGCCCGGGGGGATCTCTTCGCCGTGATCGACCCGCTGGCGGCGCAGGACACCTGGGTGAACACGACCTGGGCGGGATGGCAGCACCGGCGGACCTCCGGGCTGTCCCTCGACAACAAGGTGAAGTGGACGTGGTGGCGGCAGACCGACGACGACCTGGCTCTGGAGCTGCGGGGCCAGCGGTTGTCGTCGTACTTCCTCGGCGTCGTCAACAAGGCCCATTACAGCTGGAGCCTGGGCCGGGCGCTCATCACGCCCCGGTGGAAGAGCGAGTGGTCGCGCTCGGCCCCCGTGGCGCGGGAGGAGTCGCGCCGCCACGAGCTGACGGAGCTCTTCATGCTCGTGGTCCGTCACCCCATCATGCAGAAGAGCTTCGTCGAGGGCGGCCTGGAGTACGAGGTGTTCAACCAGCTGAGGGACCCGGTGCCCGCCGGGGCCAGCCCGTCCTACAGGGGGCTGACGACGACGGTGCAGGTGATGAACCTGTCCGAGTACCAGGGTTACCGGCTGACCACGACTCTCGGGTTCGAGGTCAGCCGCCGCGACCTCCGGTTCGAGCCGGTGACGACACGGACGCGGGGGTTCATCACCATCTACGCGGGCATCCAGGAATAGCGTCCGTCAGCGGCCGGAGCCTTCGGCCAGCTCGATGAACCGCCCCGCCGGCAGGTCCCGGTAGACCTCCCGGGCCCTGCCCGGCCACCAGACCTCCAGGCTGTCCACGCGGTCGTCCGGACCGAGCCCGAAGAGCACGCGGGGATCGCTCTGCGACAGGTAGCTGCGGCCGCTGCTGACCTCCCGCCACTGGGTCCCCGAGGCCGAGCGCAGGCGCAAGCGGGTGCCCTCGCCGCTGCCGGTGGCGGCGCGCCGCAGGCGCACGGACAGCCAGCCGTGGCCGCTCCCGCCCTCGTTGCGCAGCACCGACACCCGGTCCCCGAGGTTGACCACCAGCAGATCCGGGTCGCCGTCGTTGTCCAGGTCGCCGGCGGCCGAGCCCCGGCTCACCCGCTCCTGGGCCAGTCCCGGGCCGGCGCGGGAGGTGACGTCGGCGAACAGGGTGTTGCCGTAGGCGCCGGGACCGCGGTTGTGGAACAGGAAGTTGCGCTGGCCGTAGGTCGTCGACCGGTCGAAGGAGCGCACGTTGTCGAGCACGTGGCCGTTGGCCACGAACAGGTCGAGGCGGCCGTCGCCGTCCACGTCGACGAGGTTGGTGCCGAAGGCCAGGGCCGGCACCGTGAGCGCGCCGGTTCCGGAGGAGAAGGCCTGGGGCAGGAAGAAGGATCCGTCTCCCTGGTTGCGGAAGAGGCCGTTCGGCTCCCCCTGGAAGTTCGTCACCGTGAGGTCGAGGCGGCCGTCCCCGTCGTAGTCGGCGGCGTCGATGCCCATGCCCGCCTCCGGCAGACCGCTCTCGCCGTAGGCGACGCCGGCCTGGGCGCCGCGCTCTGCGAAGGTGCCGTCCCCGCGGTTGATGAACAGGAAGTTCGGCGTCGCGTCGTTGGCCACGTACAGGTCCGTCCACCCGTCGCCGTCGAGGTCCCCGGTGATCACGCCCAGGCCCTTCCCCGAGGCCAGGTGGACGCCGGCGGCGGCGGAGACGTCGGTGAAGGCCGTCCCCCGGCCGCCGTCGTTGCGCAGCAGCAGGTCGCCGAGGCCCTCGAAGTTGTCGGGATGCGGGTACCCCTTCGGGCCGCCGGGGCCGGCGCCCTCGGAGCGGGACAGGTAGGGGATCGTCTCCGTCCCGGCGTCGGACAATTCGTAGTCCACGTAGCGGGCCACGTAGAGATCCAGGTCGCCGTCGAGGTCGTGGTCGAGGACGGCGCAGCCGGTGCCCCAACCGCGGTCGCCGAGTCCGGCCGCGGCGGTCACGTCCCGGAAGGCGCCGCCGTCGTTCCGGAAGAGCACGTCGTCGCCGTAGTTGGTGACGTACAGATCGTCGTCGCCGTCGCCATCGAGATCGCCGGCGACGCAGCCGTTGCCGTAGCCCCGGTGGCCGACACCGGTCCGGTCCGTCGTCTCGGCGAAGGTGCCGTCCCGGAGGCCGCGGAACAGCCGGTTGCCGGCGGCGGCCTTGTCGTCGACCGGCCCCAGGGGCTTCCCGTTCACGAGATACACGTCCAGCCACCCGTCGCGGTCATAGTCCCACAACATGACGCCGCCGCCCATGGTCTCCGGGAAGTACCGGTGCTCGCTGAAACCGCTCACGTGGGCGGCATCGAGGCCGATCTCGGCTGCCACGTCGACGAAGCGGACGTCGAAGCCTCCCGGCGCGGTCCCTTCGGACGGGGTCTCGGGGGGGAGAACCGGCTCGCAGCCCGCCAGGGCGGCCGCGGCCGCGGCCATGGGGATCCAGCGAGCCACGTCAGCCGCCGCCGGACCGCTCTCCCATGCGGCGCAGGAAGGCGCGGGCCTCCTCCTGCAGGGCTGGATCGGGGGAGGCGGCGAGCAGGCGTTCGTACGCGGCCGCGGCCTCGGCGCGTCGGCCGTGGCGCTTGTGAAGGCGGGCGAGGCCCAGGTGGGCGGTGGCCAGGTCGGGGTCGATCTCAAGAGCCAGACGGTAGCAGGCGGCGGCGCTGTCCTCACGTCCGGCGTGGACCCAGAGAGTCCCGAGGTTGAGGGCGGCCTGCGCCGAGGGTGCGCTGACGGCAAGGGCCCGGCGGAAAGCCGCGGCCGCAGCCTCGGGGTCGCCCTGCTGCAGGCGGACGTTGCCCAGGTTGTTGAGGGCCTCCCCGTGGTCCGGGTCGAGCGCCAGGGCTCGCTCGAGGGCGGCGGCGCCCTGGGCCAGGTCACCGCGCATCAGGAGCAGGGAGCCGAGGGAGAAGGCCAGGCGCACGTCTTCGAGCGGGGCCCCCGAGAGCACCTGCAGGGCCCGGAGCGTGTCCCCCCGGTCCCGGTACAGCCGCCCGAGCCGGAGCCGAGCGTCGGCGTGGCCGGCCTCGTAGGCCAGCACCGCCTCGTACTGGTGCGCCGCCTCCGCCTCCAGGCCGTCCCGCAGGAGCGTGCCGGCCAGCGCCAGGCGGGCCTCCACGTCGTCGGGCCGGCCGTCGAGGAGCCGGCGCAGCTGCTCGACCTCGCCGGCGCCCTGCCGAAGTCGCTCGAACCGTTCCAACAGTCTCTGGCCGCGCTCTCGATCCCCCGAGGCGATCAGGGCGTTGGCCAGGCCGAAGAGGGCCTCGTGGTCCCGAGGGTCCAGTTCCACCGCGCGCTCGAAGGAAGCCGAGGCTCCCTCCATGTCGCCGCGGGCCCGCTTGGAGACGGCCAGCAGGCGGTGGCTCGCCGCGTCTACGGGGTTTGCTCTCAAGGCCCGTCCAAGCTCCCTGTTGGCTTCGACGTAGCGGCCGAGGCGGACGTACAGCTCTCCGAGGTGCCGGTGGGCGGCCGGGTCGCCGCTGCGGGCGGCCTCCCGGAAGGCCGCCTCGGCGCGCCCGTATTCCCCCACCTTCATGCTGAACAGGCCGAGGGTCAGGTGGGAGGCTGCGAATCCGGCGTCGAGGTCGACGGCGCGCTCGAGTGCGGCCACCGCGTCGTCCAGGCGGCCCAGGTCGGCGAGCACCACGGCGAGGTTGTGGAGGACCTCCACCCGCCCGGGGTCGAGGGACAGGCAGGCCCGGTAGTGGGCCGCGGCGGAGTCCAGACGACCGAGCCGGGCGTGGACGTTTCCCAGGGCGGCGTGTGCTCGTGGGTCCGCCTCCGAGGCCAGCTCGGCGCGCAGGAGCGCCATGGCCTCGGCATAGCGACCCTTCGCCAGATGCTCATCGGCTGCGGTGGCTTCCCCGGACGGTTGCGGTGAGGGGGAGCAGGCCAGGCAGAGCGTCAGCAGAAGGGGGAGGCTCGATCGTGGATGCATCGGTGAGACGGAACCTAAGGAGGCGCACCACCAGGGCAAGACACCCCTCTCACAGATGCCCGAGCCCCGGGAGGCCCCTCCGCGCGGGGCGGCCGTTTGCCGGCCCTCGGGGACGCGCTATCTTACCGCCCGGTCCCCCAATCATCCCGCTCGACTCTGGACAATCGGCTCCCGGCAAGAGGGTGCCTCCGGCACCGCGACCAAGTGATGAGCGCAGCATGCAAGAGCTCAGCTCCGGCCTTCGGCATCCGAGCCCTCGGCTTGGCCGTTCTCCTGGCGGCGACGGCGGCCAGCAGCCATCTGCCCGATGGCCAGGAGATCTCCGCCTTCCAGTTTCCCGAGGGATCGGACCCCGAGGTCGACGGCCTGTTGGCAGACTGGGCCCTGGCTGGCCCGGCGACCCTGAGGACCGAGGATTTCATCGATCTCGTCGGTGGGGCCGCGGTCGACCCCGAGGATCTCGAGATCCTGGTGTGGGTCGGCTGGAGCCCGCACACCAATCGCCTCTACATCGCCGCCCAGGTCCGCGACGACAACCACCAGGTCGACCGCCCCGAGGGGACGGCCGCCACCCGCATCTTCCAGGACGACGACCTTGAGGTCTTCCTCGACGGCGACCACTCGGGCGGCCAATACGCGGACTTCAGTGATCTCAGCGGCAGCGAGCAGCTGCAGCGCAACGGCGCTCAGGCGAGCCACTTCGTGCTCGCCGGGCCCCACGACGACGGGGACTTCTTCGTGAACTACTCCGCCGCCGCCTGGTACTCCGAGCCCGACGGGGCGTACACCCGGGCGGCGCTGGCCATCGAGGGCGCCACGGGGGGCCCCGCCGTGGTCCGCTACGAGCTCAGCCTGGCCATCTTCGACGAGATCGACATGACGGCCGATTTCCTCAGCCGCCGGCGGCGGCTGGCCGAGAACGACGTCATCGGCTTCAACTTGGAGTTCTCCGACTACGACGGCCACTCGGAGTTGCTCGACGCCAAGTGGTCCCTGTCTGGCGGACACAACGCCTTCCGGCTGGCCGAGCGCTTTTCCGACCTGCGGCTGGAGCCACCGGTTTTCACCCGGGTCCAGCCCTCGACCTGGGGCCGAATAAAATCTACATTTGCCTCGCCCCGAACGCTATATTAAGCCCCCGATGACTCGATCCCACCGCCTGCGACGCTCGCTCTGGCTCCCGGCCGTTCTGGGGATGCTGTGTGGCGCGTCCGGCTGCGGTTACTATCATTACGCCGGTCCCCTGCAGCCATCCCTCGAGCAGCCGCCCGGGATGGCCGCAGACGAGCGTGGAGTCGTGTTCGCCCAGGAGGAGTTCCGGGTCGAGGTGCGGGCCCTGACCGATGCCGATCTCAATCGCCAGTTTCTCCCCCACTCGACCTCGGGTCCAAAGTCGACCAATTCCTACACCTTCGGCGACACCCGCTTCTGGGAGGGAGATGCCGAGCGTTCCCGTTTCACCACGTTCCACCTCCGGGTCGTCAACCATCGCTACCCGAAGGTCAAGATCGATCCGGCGCGCATCGTCCTGCGGGCGGGGGGCGGAACCGAGTACTGGAGCCTCCAGTTGCAGCAACTCGATACCTACTACCGGGCCTATGCGACCGGCTTTCGCGGAAACGAGTATGCCCGGTACCAGGAGCGCCTCGATCTGTTGCGGCGGACGCTCTACAAGAATGTGGAGGTCTTCGTCGGGCAGGAGGCGGAGGGATTCGTGATCTTCCCCGTCCTCCATCACGACGTGAGCGAAGTCGAAGTCGTCATCCACGATGCCGTGTTGCGGTTCGACTACCGCAACGAGCCCGTGGAGACAGTACGGATCAACGGCCGGTTCGAACGCGACATCGGCCGGATCTTCCGCGATGGTCGCCTCGAGATCGAGGCGACCGGCTGATGTCCCGCCAGGGCCCGCGGGGAGCGCGGGCGGCCAGCAAGGAGGAGCCCCAAATGGCAAGCAGGATCACCTTCACTCTGTCTATAGTCATCGGTCTGGCCCTCGCGTCAGGAGCCGATGCGGTGGTGAACATCCAGAATCTGGGGGCCGGCGCCCGGTCGGCCTCCCTCGGCAACGCCTTCGTGGCGGTGGCCGACAACGGCGATGCGATGTTCGCCAACCCGGCCGGTCTGGCGACCTTGTCGGGACGTCAGCTGGCCTACACGAACGTGTCGCTGTTGCACTCGGGTCTCGACGACGACGACCTGGGTCAGCACGTGGTGTCGCTGACGCAGCCGTTGGGCGGGCGCCTGGCGCTGGGCGTGGGCTACGAGCGCATCGGCTCGGACCAGATGTCGGAGAACGGCGCGTTTCTGGGGCTGGGCTATCGCCTGAGCCGCGACCTGCATCTGGGTCTGACGGGCAAGTACGTGTTCTGGCAGGTGGCCGCCTTCGACAGCAACGACCCGGTGTCGGGGCAGAGCGCGGGCTCTGTGGGCGCCGACGTGGGGCTGCTCTGGCGGACGCCTTTCCGGGGGGCGCGGCTGGGGGTGCAGCTGAAGAACGCGCTGCAGCCGAACGCCACCTGTGACTGTGCGGCCAACGGCGCGTCTCTGGCGTCGGGGGCCGGGGACCTTCCGATGGATCTGTCGGTGGGTCTGAGCCACCGCCGGGACCAGATGCTGTTGTCGGTTCAGTGGACGGTGCGGGACGTGGGCGGCGACGGTTCGGAGAGCCGTCTGGTGGTGGGCGGGGAGACGAGCCTGGTGGAGGGCTTGATGCTTCGCGCCGGTGGCAGCCGCATCTTCGAGGAGGACGCCCAGGGCGATCTGAACGCGGGATTGGGCTATCGCTGGAAGAAGATGCTGTTCGACTACGGCTACCACATCCCCCTCGACCTGGCCGAGGCCAACGGTTCCCACCGCTTCTCCCTGGCCTGGCAGTTGTAAGGAGAGGAGACTCCTTCCATGACGCTCTGGATCGGGCTGATCGCACTGGGACTGGGACTGGGCTCGAGCCTGTTCATCCCGGTGCCGCAAACGCTGAAGACGAATTTCGACGCCGGCCAGAGCCTCTATGCTCTGGGCGAGTACGAAGGCGCGATCCTCGAGTACTCGAAGATCGTCAAGTTCGACAGCCGGGCCGTGCGCACCGACAGCGTGCGCGTCAGCTTCGGTGACGAGCTCGAGCTGCCGGTGATGGCGGCCGCCTGGTACCAGCTGGGCAACGCCCGCATGCGCAGCGGCCAGCATGAAGAGGCGGTGGACGCCTTCCGCGAGGTCATCGCCATGGAGTCGGTGGATGAGGACTTCCGGTCCCTCGTTCAGTTCCGCGTGGCCGAGACCCGCTTCCTCCAGAAGGAGTTCGAGAAGGCGGCCGAGGAGTACAAGCGCTACGCCGAGCTCTTCCCCACCTCGGACCTGGCCGGAGAGGCTTACTTCTACTCCGGCTGGAGCCAGTTCAATCTCGAGCGCTACGACGACGCGATCGGCACGCTTCGGGGCATGCTGGAGGCCTATCCCGGGGACCGCTACGCCTCCGACTCGCAGTTCCGCATCGCCTCTTCCTACTACGAGAAGGAGCAATACCAGAAGGCCGTTGACGAGGCCGAGATCGTCCTCGAGGCCTACCCCAGCAGCCCCGTCATCGCCCAGGCCACCTACCTGAAGGCGCAGGCCTTCGACCGGATGGAGCGTAGCGACGAGGCGATCGCCAGCTACCGGGAGGTGCGCGATCTCTACGACCGGATGTACGAGTTGCTCCGCGGCTCCTTCCGGGAGGGCAAGAACGTCGACTTCGACAACTACCGGCAGCTGTTCGAGACCTCCTCCCTCCGCGTCGCCGAGATCTATCGGCGCAACGGCCAGTTCGAGGAGGCCTACCAGGAGTTGATTGCGGCACAGGAGACGGCCGAGGAGCGGTTCTACAAGGCCAAGGTGCAGATGCGCCTCGGCGACAACTACATGGAGTGGGGCCAGAAGGTTGAGGATCAAGCGCAGAAGCAAGAGCGTTTCGAGGAGGCCTACACCACCTACAACCAGGTGATCGAGCTCTACGGGGACACGCCGTACCCGCCTATCGCCCAGTACAACAAGGGCGAGGCCCGCTACTTCGCCCGGGACTACGGCGAGGCCCGCCAGGAGTACACCGCCGTCGCCACCCTCTATCCGGACAGCGAGACGGGCCTTCGGGCGAACGCCTTGTACAGCGCCGGCTGGTCTTCCGAGAAGCTGGACGACTTCGAGGCCGCCCTCGACATGTACGGCCAGGTGGTGGAGAGCTTTCCGCGCTCCGACCAAGCGCCTCTCTGCCTGTTGCGGATGGGCCGCGTCAACACGGAACAGCAGCGCTTCGACGAGGCTATCGAGGCCTACCGCATCATCGCGGAGGACTACGGCGAGACCCGCCATGCCGCCGACGCCAACTACGGGCTGGGACTGCTGTACAAGCAGCGAGGTGAGTTGGACAGCGCCATCGACGCCTTCTCCCGCGTTGGCCGGGAGGCCCGCGAAGTCTACGTGGCTTCCCTGATCGAGGCTGCCAACATCCACATCGAGGCCGGCCGTTCCGAAGAGGGCCGCCAGGTCCTCGATCAACTGCTGGCGGGCGTCACCGGTGACCGCGTCCTGGAGGCGCAGGCACACTACCAGATCGCCCAGCTCGACCTGAACAATGACAACTACCTGGACGCCATCAATCGCTACACCAAGGTCATCGACGAATACCCCGAGTCCGACGTGATCCGGGAGGTTCGCTACGGCCGCGCTCTGGCGTACCACAAGGCGAATCGGTTCTCCAGGGCCCTGGCCGACTACCAGTGGCTCCTCCATCAGAACCTGCCGGAGAGCATGGAGTTGAAGGTCAACTTTGCCATGGCCCTGTCCTTCGCCGCCCAGGGGCAGGATGCGGAGGCCACCGAGCTGTTGACGCAGGTGATCGAATCAGGCGACGAGACGCTGGCGCGCAACGCCCAGTTGCAGCTGATCTCCATGGCCGAGAAGCAGGACCCGGAGGACGCCATCCGCACCTATGAGGACATGCTCTCCCGTCTGACGACGCAGGAGGACAAGGTGCGCGTCCTCATCCGCATGGCCAGCGCCTACTTCCGCCTCGGGCGGTACGAGCAGAGCGTGGCCGCCTCGCAGCAGCTCCTCGATCTGGCCACCGACGCGGAGGATATCGCCAACGCCTTGTTCGTGCAGGGCAACAGCCACTTCCGAGCCGGCGAGCTGGAGAAGGCCATCCAGACTTACCAGACCATCGTCGACAACTACCCGCAGATCGGATGGGCGCGCAACGCTCAGTTCCAGATCGGCGCCGCGTACAACCAGATGTCCGGCGACGGCAACGTCCAGTACCTGCCCTACGTGGCCGAGGCCTTCCAGTCGTACTACACGGCCTACGCCGATGACGAGAAGGCCGTCTACGCTTACTACTACAGCGCCTTTGCCGAGTACCGGATGGGCAAGTGGCGCGAGTCCAGCGAGACTTTCCAGGAGCTGGCCTCGCGCTTTCCGCGCTCGGAGTTCGCCCCCCAGTCCCTGTTCCGTGCGGGCGAGGCGGTCTTCAACCTGGCCCAGGGAGAGTCCCGGGAGAACAAGAAGGGCGTTTTCCGGGACGCCATGCGCAAGTACGACTCCGTGCTGGGCCGCTACCCGCGGTCCGACGTGGTCGACGACGCTCTCTACAACAAGGCCTGGGCCATTATCCACTTGTCCGATCTCGGGGAGGAGTACACGAAGGCCGACGCGCTTCCGTTCTTCGAGCGCATCGTAGCCGAGTATCCGGACGGCGATTTCGGCGCCGCCAGCCAGTTCACGCTGGGCGACTACTACTACGGCGAGAAGGAGTACGACCTGGCCTCGGCGAGTTACCGGAGATTCCTCGAGCTGTTTCCCGAGCAGCGCCTGAAGGCGAAGGACCGGGCCTTGCGCCGCAAGGCGTCGGTCCTCCTCGGCCACCTGTCGGAGATCGAGGCTTACAACGAGTACGCCGCGGGTGAGTCCCTGTTCGACGGCAAGCAGTACGAGGAGGCCATCGAGGTCTTCAAAGAGGTGATCGAGCGCTTTCCGGAGAGCGACCAGGCGGTCAATGCGGCCGTCAATATCGCCTCGGCGTACATGGCCCTCGAGGAATACCGCAAGGCGGCCGAGGAGTTCCAGCAGGTCGTCCAGAAATACGGGGGGATACAGCGGTTCTCCCCCCAGGTGGATTTCTCGAGGCAGCAGTTGCAGGCGCTCGAGGAAGCGCGTGTCCTGTGACACGGACTTGCATCACCATATGAACCCTTGCTCAGCGATACGGGCAGAAAGCTCTGAGCTTTAACTCAAGGAGGATCAGCGATCATGCTGGAGTTTTTCCAAGACGGCGGACCGTTCATGTGGCCCCTTGGCCTGTGGTCCATCATGGCCCTCGGGTTCTTCATCGAGCGCATCGTCACCTATGCGCGGATGCGCTCCGAGGATGAGTTAGCCGAGGTCACCAACGACGTCACCGGCCGCATCGACTCCGGGGCTTCCTTCGATCAGCTCCAGGAGTACTGCAGGGAGATCGGCCGTCTGGAGGGTGACGTCTACGCCGAGGGGATCGAGCGCTTCGGGCACCTCTCCCGCGAGCAGCGCAGCATCGAGGAGATGCGCGCCGAGATGAACGGCACGGTAGAGCGTGCCGCGAGCAGCTATCTGGAGCGCTACCTGTCGGTGATCCAGTTCGTGGCCAGCTCGGTCGTGCTCCTCGGCCTGCTGGGAACGGTGAACGGAATGATCCGCGCCTTCGAAGGCATCGCCGAGAAGGGACTGGGTGAGCCGACCATCGTCGCCGCCGGCATCTCCGAGGCGCTGATCACGACGGTGACGGGTCTGGTCATCGCCGTGCCCTCCCTGGCCATCTACACCTACTTTTCCCAGCGCGCCGAGGGCAAGGGGATTCAGTTCGAGCCCTACGGTCATGGATTCGTAGATGCCCTGCTGCGCCGCTGGCAGGGCCAGACCGTCTAACCGCGGGTGCGCGGAGGCTGAGATGGCACAGGAAAAGAGGCGCTACGACGAGAAGCCGGACCTCACGCCGATGATCGACGTGGTGTTCCAGTTGCTGATCTTCTTCATGGTAACGGCGGTCTTCGCCATCACGCCCGGTCTCGACATCAAGCTGCCGGAGGCGGAGGAGGCCCAGGCGCCCGAGAAGGAGAACCTGTTCATCGTCGTCGATCAGGACGGCAACATGAAACTGAATCACCAGACGGTGACTTTCGCCAACCTGAAGGACCGGATCCAGGAGAAGCGCCAGATCCTGGACAACACGACGATGATCATCATACAAGGGGACGAGCGCGCCACCCACGGCCAGATCGTGCAGATCATGGATATCGCGCGCCAAGTGGGGGTGGTCGACCAGATCATCGCCACCGAGCCGCAACGAGGGAAGTAGCCGCCGCCAACGCCCCTCCGGCCTGGCCGGAGGGGCTCCGTTGAACCAGGCACGGGGAACGGAAAGTGGAAGAACGCAGAAAGATACTCTACGGCTCCTTTGGGATCGCCACCCTCCTTCACGTCCTCATCTTCGGGTTCTTCTCGAAGGGGGAGATGCTGGCGCTCAACGCCCTGCTCGGCGTGGCGCTCATCGTCGTTCTGTGGCGGGCCACGGCCGGCCGTCGGGGAGCCCTGTTCGTGAGTCTCGCGGTGGCTGTATGCATCGAGGCCGTCGCCTGGGGCGTTGCGTGGTACTACGAGCAGCAGGTCACCGAGGAAGAGACGAAGCTGATCCGCTTCCAGGCGCCGCCGCCGATCCTGGAGAAGAACTTCGACCTGGCCAAGAAGCCGGAGATCTCCGAGGTGCAGATGGAGATGCTGGCCTCGCTGTCGCCGCCGGATCTGCCGACCGACATCAACGCCATCGCCGACGTGAGCGCCGTCGGTTCCGACCTGCTCGGGGCGGTTCTGCCCGGCAGCCAGGTGCTGGGCACGTTCTCCGGCGCCAAGGCGGAGGAGCTGGCCTTCGACGAGGTCGAGATGATCGAGCTCACGGAGACGGCTGCCCCGGTCCAGGAGGCACTGAGCCTGAAGCAGGAGTTGCTGAACGTTCAGGACCTCGACTTTGGCCGCTATCAGGCGATCCTGATCCAGGACCCGGAGAACAAGCGCAACATCAAAGGGTTCTTCAACATGAGCGTCATCGACTACGACCTGGCGAACAAGAGCACCGACCGCTTCCCGACCGCCGTGGAGGAGTTGATGCGCTACATGCGTGACAATACGCGGATCAACGCCCAGATCGAAGGGGTGACGTTGCGTCTGAGCGACACGCAGATCTTCAAGCAGCCCTTCCTCTACATGACGGGGAACAACGCGATCTTCCAGTTCTCCCAAACGGAAAGGGAGAACATGGGCGAGTACCTCCGTCAGGGCGGGTTCCTGTACGCGGAGGATATCCGCCATGCCAATTCGGCGGGCAGCCTGGAGGACACTGGCGCGGGAACGGCCGGGACCATCTTCGACCGCCAGTTCAAGGCGCTCATGAAGGACGAGCTCGTGCTCTCCGGTGACGGCGCCCGGTGGCAACGGGTCACCAAGGACCATCCCCTGTTCGAAAGCTTCTACGACTTCGGCGACGGTCCCCCCAAGGGAGGCGCGCCGGGGGGCAACGTCTTCGACCTCGAAATGCTGGAGCTCCGCGGTCGAGTCGCGGTGGTATTCTCCGACCTCAACATCAGCTGGTACTGGGGCGATCCGAATGCCGACGCCCGGGAGAGAGGCCTGCAGTTCGGCGTCAACCTGATCGTCTTCGCCCTGACCCAGCCCGGCGGCATCGCCAACGTCAGTCAGTACTCCGAGTAGCCAGAAGGTTTCGAGCCGACGTCACGAGCCCGGTCGAATGGTGCGACCGGGCTCGTGCTCGTTCTCGCCGCACGGTCAGGATCCACCGGACCACCCGGCTCCCTGTCTCAGGCTGTGGGCGCCGGCGGCCAGTTGCCAGCGCTCCCGGCTGCCGTCGGACCAGCGTACGGTGACCGACGCCCCGGAAGCGCCGTCCAGTCCCACGTGAATCCTCGGATCCGAGGCGGACAGGTAGCTGCCGGCGCCGTGAACCTGGCGGTGGAGCACGCGCTCGCCGAACCGGACCTCGATTCGGGCCCCCAGCCCGCTCCGATTGCCGGGCTGTCCCGAGACCAGGCTCAGGCTCAGCCCGGTGGATCCGCTCCGGTCGTTGCGCAGCAGGCGTGGCCCCCCTCCGTTGGTGGTGAGAATCAGATCCTCATCGCCGTCGTTGTCGTAGTCTCCGGCGGTCAGGGCGCGGCTCACGCGGGGCCGGGCCTCGGCCATCCACGACGCCTCTTCGGTGAAGCGGCCGGCGCCATCGTTGACCAGCAACTGGTCGGGTTGGGCATGTGACAGGCTGCTGTCGATGTCGGCGATGCGGTCGAGGACGTGACCGTTGGCGACCGCCAGATCGAGATCGCCATCGGCGTCGACGTCGAACAGGGCGGCGCCGAATCCGAGGGGGAGGAAGCTGGGTGAGGCCAGTCCGCGGAATCGGGTCTCGTCCGTGTACGCCGGGGCGTGCCGTCCGCCGTGGCGGTAGAGGGTGTTCGTCTCGCGGGAGAAGTTGGCCACAACCAGGTCCGGCCAGCCGTCTCCGTCCACGTCTCCGAAGTCCGCGCCCATGCCGGCCTCGGCGCGGCCGTCGGCATTGAACCGCACTCCCCAGGCCAGGCTGGTCTCCGTTACCCGGGGTGAGCCGCTGGTCCCGGTGTCGTTCCGATAGAGGAAGTTGGCCTCGCCGTCGTTGGCCACGAACCAGTCCGTGTCGCCATCGAGGTCGATGTCGGCCATGGCCAGCCCGAGACCGCGTCCGACGCCGGAAAGGCCTGCCTCCAAGGTCACGTCGGTCATCCTCAGGTCTCCCGTGCCGGCCTCGTTGAGGTAGAGGAGGTCCCGGGTCCCCGGATACCGGTCCGGATCGCAGTAGGTACGGATCGAGCCCCGGCGGCAGACCGGGATCCGGGCCGCGTCGAAGGGGACGTAGTTGACGACGACGAGGTCGAGGTCTCCGTCGAGATCGATGTCGACGAAGCCCGTTCCCGTGCCCCATCGGCGATCGTCGACGCCCATGGCTTCGGCCCGCTCCTGGAACCGCCGGTTGCTCTGAAGCAGCAGGGCGTTCGGGCCGACGTTGGTGACGAACAGATCGACGCCGCCGTCTCCATCCACGTCGGCGGCGGCCACCCCCATCCCGTAGCCGTCCTCTCCGGCTCCGGTGGCGTCGGTGACATCGACGAACCGGACGGGAAAGCCGGACCTCCCTCCGAGGTTCCGGTAAAGCCGGTTGGTCGGGGGCGCACGGACCCCATCGGAGTCCAGGAGAGTCCCGCCCTGGATCAGGTAGAGGTCCAGCCAGCCGTCGCCGTCGTAGTCGACCCAGGCGGCCCCTGCGCCAAAGGTCTCGGGACAGGCGAAGCGGCCGTCGGCGCCGCTGTCGTGCACGAAGTCGATCCCCGCGGACGTGGTGACATCGGAGAAGACTCTCGGCGGGGCCCCGGCGGAAGGATCTCCGCCCGAAAGCCCGCAGCCGAGACAGGAGAGCGAGAGGATGAAGCCGAAGAGCCTGGAGGGACGGGACAGAAGGGATGGCCCGGCAAGGCGTGGGGGCCCCGCCGCCTGGGTCACGGCGGCGGGGCCGTGTGGTGCCGAGCCGGGAAGATACGACCTGTCGGCGGGCAGGACCGTCAGAGCGCGTGCTTGATGGTCCCCCAGGTGACCGCCGTAACCTGGGTGGGGACCTCCACCGAGGCCTGCTGGCCGGGCAGGGCGCCCGGGGTGCCGAGCTCGGTGGACCCCGGATCCCAGCCGCTGGACTCGGTGGCCGTGGTCCATGAGTCCTTCTCGTCGCCGCGGGCCTCCAGGTCGGTCCGGACCATGGCCGCCTTCGTCTCTCCGCTCAGACCGCCGAAGGGCGCGCCCCGTCCGTCGTCGATCCGGTCGATGACCGATCCCGACTCCGGCGGACCGTCGTACAGACGGAGGTGGAGCTTGGTGTTGGGCAGAGACACCTGTGGATCGACGAGAGAGGGAACTGTCGCCAGGCGCGAGCGCTCGTCGTCATGGCCGTAGTTGGAGATGAGAAAGACCTCGCCCGGCGCGAGCTGGCCGGACTCGATGAGCACCATCACGTTCTCGTCTTCGCCGTCGCCTCGGGTGATCGTCCAGCCGGCGAGGTCCACCGTCTCGGAACCGCGGTTGAAGAGCTCGATCCACTCGTCGGAGCTGGAGGCGGAGCTACCCGCCCACATCAGCTCGCTCACGACGACGGACCCCGGCTCCTGGCCGGCGCCGGCGCCGACGCCGGCCAGGATCAGCCAGCCCGTCAGCCAGGGGGATGTGGGCAACACTCGAGTCAGCATGGGGATGCCTCCCTTGAAGGGGTGTGGGGTGGGCGAGGAGACCTCTCTCGCCTTTCGGGGCGCCGTCTGCAACTCCCGTGCCGGCCCCCGTCCCCATGCTGAATCCCTCTGTCCTGCAGTCGGTTGGGAGATCTACTCGTGAATTCGGCCAGGCCGCGGTCGGTGTGGCCGTGGGCTCACACTCGTGGCGACGGAAGGACCCGGCCCGCAGGCATCTCCCTCCACGGAGGGCCGAAGAGGCTGGTGGGGAGCTGGAGTTGGATCAGCTCCGGCGCCGCAGGGCTTCCTCGGTCAGCCGCTGCACCCCGCCGAAGCCGGCGTTGCTCATGAACAGCACCGTATCGCCCCGGGCTGCGAGGCCCGCCAGGTGCGCGGCGATCCTCTCGGCCGTGGGAAGGTGCCACGCCTCGAGGCCGCGGGACCGAAGATTCTCCACGAGACGGTCGGGCGAGAAGGGTTCCTCCCCGCCGCTGCGCTCCGGCCGCGGAACCGGCCCGACGATGACCGCATCGGCCTCGGCGAAGGCCTGCACGTAGCGCGACTCGAAGGTCGCCCTGGCGTTCGAGGCGCTGGCGGGCTCGAAGACCGCCCACAGCCGGCCGCGAGGAAAGGACCGGCGCACTCCGGCCAGGGTCTGGCCCACCGCCGTCGGATGGTGGGCGAAGTCATCGATGAGCCTCACGCCGCCGATGGTGCCGAGGTGCTCCTGCCTGCGGCGCACCCCGGCGAAGCCGGACAGGGCGGCGCCGCAACGCTCCGGGCCGGCTCCGGCAAAGGCGGCCGCCGCCAGCGCGCCCAGGGCATTGCGCAGGTTGTGCTCGCCGCCCAGGGACAGCCGCAGCCGGGCAAGGTGTCCCCCGGGGGCCACGAGGTCGAAGGACTGGCCCTGCTCGTCGGTCTCAACGTCGCAGGCCCGCCAGTGATTGTCGCGACCCAGGCCGAAGGTCTGCACCGGGGCCGGGGCTTCGGCCACGGTCTCGGCGACCACGGGATCATCTCCGTTGGCCAGGATGAGACCGGTCCGCGGCACCTGGTTGACGACCTGACGGAAGGCGCGGCGAATCTCGTCCAGGTCCCGGTAGATATCGGCGTGATCGAACTCGATGTTGTTGACGATGAGGACGTGGGGACGGTAGTACAGGAACTTCGCCGTCTTTGCGAAGTAGGCGCTGTCGTACTCGTCTCCCTCGATGACGAACCAGGGATCCGTGCCCAGGTGATAGGGACGGTCCAGGTCCCGCGGAAGGCCGGCCACGAGCCAGGAGGGATCGAGCCCCCCGGACCGCAGAAGAACCGCGGCCATGGCCGTGGTGGTCGTCTTGCCGTGAGTGCCCGTGGCCACGATCGGTCGATGGCCTGCCAGGAACAGGTCGCGCAGGATCTCGGGCAGGCTGGTGTAGGGGAGCCCGGCGTCGAGAACGGCTTCCAGCTCCGGATTGCCCCGGGAAACGGCGTTGCCCACGACGACGAGATCGGGCGCCGGATCGAGATTACCCGGATCGAATCCCTCGAAGAGGCGGATGCCCTCGGCCCGCAGAAAGTCGCTCAGGGGCGGGTAGACGTTGCGGTCGGACCCGGTGACGCGGTAGCCCCGGCTCTTCAGCAGGCCGGCCAGGGAGCCCATGGCCGTGCCGCAGGCGGCGATCAGATGGATATGAGCGTCGGGAGAGAGTGGGATCACGTCATCCGCGGGAGCCGGGGCCATTGGCGGGCCATTCGGCCTGATCTGGAAATATCAGGAGAGTATAGTGACAGAAGGGCTTTCCGAGGGGCTGCCGGGGCTCCCGGTGTCGCGCGGAAAAAGCCGGCGCCATCTCCATGGCATCAGGCGACAGCCTTATCTTCGGAACAGGCATGAGGCGCCGAACGGACGCGCCCAGGCCGAGGCCCGGCTCGCCCAGGCCGATCGACAGGAGGCGAGGAGTGACGATGTCAGCGGACGGCCCCATCGATCTGTCCATCGTGGTCCCTTTGTACAACGAGGAGGAGAGCCTTGAGCCCCTGTGCGAGCAGATCGAGGCCGCCCTCTCCGGCCAGGACCTGTCCTTCGAGGTGGTCTTCGTCGACGATGGCAGCACCGACGGTTCCTTCGAGGTCCTCGGGGGGCTCGCGGGGAGCTACGGCTGGCTGCGGGCGGTTCGTTTCCGTCGCAACTACCGCAAGGCGGCGGCCCTGGCCACAGGCTTCAAGGAGGCCCGGGGCCGGCTGGTGGCAACCCTCGACGCGGACCTGCAGGACGATCCGGCGGAGATCGCCAACCTGCTGGCCGCCCTCGAGGAAGGGGGCGGCCAGGACCTGGTGTCCGGATGGAAGAGGAAGCGTCGGGATCCGCTTACCAAGACCCTGCCGTCGAAGCTGTTCAACCTGATCACGTCGGCGGTCTCCGGCATCCGTCTGCACGACTTCAACTGCGGTCTCAAGCTGTACAGGCGCGAGGTTCTCGAGGAAGCCCTGCCGTATCTCTACGGCGAGCTCTACCGGTTCCTGCCCGCCATCGCCCACTGGGCGGGATACCGGGTGGGAGAACTGCCGGTCACCCACCACCCGCGCCGTTTCGGCCGTTCGAAGTTCGGCACCCGCCGCCTCCTCAACGGCCTGCTCGACCTGCTGTCGATCACCTTCGTGGTCCGCTTCATGTCCACGCCCATGCACGTCTTCGGCTCCCTGGGACTGTTGTGCACGCTCGGGGGCGGCGCCATCGGCGCCTATATCACCCACCTGTGGTGGCAGACCGGCACGATCCAGAACCGCCACCCGCTGATGATGCTCGCCGTTCTTCTGATCATCGTCGGGATCCAGTTCTTCTCCACGGGCCTGCTTGGAGACATGCTCGCCAGCCTCCATCAACGGGGCGGACGAACACCGCCGATCAGGGATCGCCTGGGGCCGCACCCCGGCGCCTCCCGGGACTCCGGGAGCGGCCCCTGAGGCGGCGCCGGCGAGCCATCTCCCGGATGGTAAATCTGCGGCTTCGGGGGTATATTCGAGTGAGATGAGCCTGCCCGACCAAACCCTGCGCCTGATCTTTCTCGATCTGCTGTTCCTGGTCCTCGCCGGAGCCATGGCCTTCTGGTTCCGGGCCTGGCTGAAGGAGCAGAAGAGGGAACTGGACCGGCGAGTGGCCTCCCTGGAGAGCCAGCAGCAGGGCCTGGCCCGGCTGGCCGAGCGGCTGGGCAACCTCTGCCGTACCCTCGAGCGGCCGGCGCCCGCCGCCTCGGAGCCCGTACCCGGGGCCCGCGGATCGGCGGCCCCGCCGCAGGCCGCCGGCGCGGCACCCTGGCCTGGGGCAGGCCTTGGCGAGAGCCGGCCCGGCAGGCCCGCAGGCGCCGGCCGGCGCCTGCGGGAGGAGCCGTCGGATCCCGGCCGCGACGCCTATCGCAGGGCCCGTGATCTCCTCGATCAGGGCCTCTCACCCGCCGAGATCTCCCGCCGCGTCGGACTGAGGATGTCGGAGGTGAATGTGTTGAAGCGGATGCGGGAGGCCGGGCGGCGGTAACGCCCGAAGGGTCGGCTCAGCCCTTCCGTACCAACCCGCCGAATTCCCGCAGCAGCCGATCGATCTCGCCGTCCGTACCGACGGAGATGCGCAGGCAGTCGGAGAGCCTGGGGTCGCCGCCGAAGTAGCGGACCAGGATGCGGCGTTGCCTCAGCCCCGAGGCGACGGTCCCGGCATCGACCCCGGAGGGCATCCGGGCGAGGACGAAGTTGGCCTCGGAGTCCCAGACGCGGCAGCCGTGTTCGCGGAGCGCCCGGGTCAGGCGGGAGCGCGTGGCCACGACCCGGCGCGCGTTGCTCCGCATCCATTCGATGTCGTCGAGGGCGGCCTCGGCGGCCACCTGGCTCAGGGTGTTGACGTTGTAGTGCTCCTTCACCTTGCCCATCCCCTCGGCCAGCTCGGGGGCGGCGATGCAGAAGCCGACGCGGAGTCCGGCCAGGGAGAAGGACTTCGACAGGGTGCGGGCGACGATCACGTTGGCATGGCGGCGGACGAGGTCGACGGCGCCGCGGCGGGCGAAGTCGACGTATGCCTCGTCGACGACCAGGATACCGGACACCTCGGCGGCCAGGGACTCGAGATCTTCGCCGGACACGACCGTTCCCGAGGGGGAGTTCGGGTTGGGAACCAGGGTCAGGGGGGCCCTGGCGGCGGCCAGGGCGGCCGGAAGGGAGAAGTCGTCGTCGAATTCGATGGACGGCCGGCGGGCGTCCTGCAATTCGACGAGCTTGGCGTAGTACGGGTAGGTCGGCGTGGCGAAGGCCACCTCGTCCCCGGCGCCGGCAAAGCAGCGCACGGCGATGTTGAGCAGCTCGTCGGAGCCGTTGCCGACGACGAAGTGCTCCTGGCCGAGGCCGAAGAGGGCCGCCAGCCGCCGTCGCACCCCGGTGGCGCCGGCATCGGGATAGCGTCGCAGGCCTCCGTCCACGGCGGCGCGCAGGCGCGCCAGGACCAGCGGCGAAGGCGGGCAGGGGTTCTCGTTGGTATTGAGCTTGAGGTACTCCCCGTCGCCGGGCTGCTCCCCGGGGAGGTAGCCGGCCATTCCGGCGATGTGGGGAAGAAAGGGGGTCATCGGGCTCCAGGGCGGGGTGGCAAGGTATCCGGAGCCCGCGCACGGTGTCAACGGCCCCGCCCGTGCCGGCCGGAGCGGGGGTTTATTCGGACTCGGCGGAACCCGGGTCTTCCGCGCGAAGCCCAGGCGGCTGCACGGCGACCTCGTCCACGCGCTGCACTTCCGTCACGCCTTCCACACCGTGCAGCTTCCTCACCACCTTCTGCAACTGCCGGGAGTCGTGCACGTCGATCCAGAACGTCTCCTCCACCATGTGGGCCAGCGTCCGGGTCTCGCAGCTGACGATGTTGGCGCCCGTGTCGGAGATGATGCGGGTCACGTCGGACAGGAAGTACTTGCGGTCCTGTCCGCGAACGAGCAGTTGCACGGTGAAGGCCTGCTCCTCCTCGAGGTCCCAGGCCACCGGCGTGAGACGCTCCGGATCCTCGGCCAGGTCGGCGAAGTTGGGGCAGTCCGTGCGATGCACCGACAGGCCCCGGCCCCGGGTGATGAGCCCGATGATCGGGTCTCCGGGAATCGGCGTGCAGCACTTCCCGAAGTGAATCATCATGTCGTGCATGCCCTGGATGCGGATGCCGCGCTGGTCGCGGATCAGGGGTTTCACGCGCCGCTTCGGCGGGTTCGGCACGAGCCGGTTGACGACCCGGCTCACGGACAGGTAGCCGGAGCCGATGCCGGCGTAGAGGTGCTCGGTGTCGGCGAGGTTCAGGTCGGCGGCCAGCTCCTCCAGGGCCTCGCTGCCGGCGCGGTGGCGGTAGCGTTTCAGCTCGTGCTCGAGGATCTCCTGGCCAAGGCGCACGCTCTGGGAGAACTGCTCCTCCTTCAGCCAGCGGCGGATCGACTGGCGGGCCTTGGCGGTCTTGACCATCTCCAGCCACGACGGATTCGGCTTCTGATGGGGAGAGGAGATGATCTGCACGGTGGCGCCGCTGCTCAGGGCCGTGCTCAGGGGCACGATCTGCCCGTCCACCTTCGCGGTCAGGCAGTGGAGACCGATGTCGGTGTGGATGGCGAAGGCGAAGTCGATGGGCGTCGCCTCCTTGGGCAGCTGGTGCAGGTCGCCCTTGGGCGTGAAGACGAAGATCTCGTCCTGGAACAACTCGATCTTCAGGTTCTCCATGAATTCCATGGGGTCGGTGGCGTCCCTCTGCCAGTCGAGGACCTGGCGCAGCCAGTTCATCTGCTGGTCGAGGTCGCTGCTCTCGCCGGCCGCGCCCGACTTGTAGCGCCAGTGGGCGGCGATGCCGATCTCCGCCGTGTGGTGCATCTCCCAGGTGCGGATCTGCACCTCCACGGCCATGCCCTGGGGGCCGATGACGGTGGTGTGCAGCGACTGGTACATGTTCGTCTTCGGCGTGGCGATGTAGTCCTTGAAGCGGTCCGGGATGGGGCGGTAGAGGGTGTGCACCAGGCCCAGGGTGTGGTAGCACTCGCGCACCGTGCCGACGATGATGCGCACCGCCGTGAGGTCGTAGATCTCCTCGAAGGGTTTCACCTGGCCCCGCATCTTGTTGTAGATGCTGAAGAAGTTCTTCGGACGTCCGGTGATCTCGGCCTCGATGCCGTTGTGCCCGAGTTCCTCGGCGAGAGGGGTCTTGAAGCCGTCGATGAGGCGCTCCCGCTCCTCGCGGCGCATGGCCACCTTCTCGCGGATCTCGCGGTAGAAGTCGGGCTCGAGATGCTTGAGGCTGCGGTCCTCCAGCTCCCAGCGGATCCGGGCCAGGCCCAGGCGGTGGGCCAGGGGCGCGTAGACTTCGAGGGTCTCGTGGGAGATGCGCTGGCGCTGGTCGGCGTCGAGGGCATCCAGGGTGCGCATGTTGTGCAGCCGGTCGGCGAACTTGACCAGGATGACCCGGATGTCCTCGACCATGGACAACAGCATCTTGCGGAAGGTCTCGGCCTGGCGGGCCTCGCGGCTCTCGAGCTGGAAGCGTTCGATCTTGGTGACCCCGTCGATGAGGGCGGAGATCTTGGCCCCGAAACCGGACTCGATCTGCTCCTGTGTGACCGAGGTGTCCTCGACCACGTCGTGGAGGAGGCCGGCGGCGACGGTCGTCGAGTCGAGGCGCAACTGGGCGAGGATGCGGGCCACCTCGACGCTGTGCTGGAGGAAGGCCTCCCCCGACTTCCGGATCTGGCCGGCGTGGGCCTCGAGGGCGAAGTGGTAGGCGCGGGCCACCAGCCCGAAGTCGGCGGACTCGTTGCACGACGCCACCTCGATCAGCAGCATTTGCAGCTGCAGGTGGTCCCGCGAGTCCTCCAGCAGCTCCTCGAGGTCAGAGGTCGCCGCGGGGTCCGGCATCCCCTCCGCGTTCCGGAGAGGCGCTTCTTCGAGGGCGGTCCGGGAGGTGTTCAAGGGGGGGGGCGCTCACAAGCCCGGCCCGGCCGATGCGGGCTCGAAATCCGGCCTCGGGAAAACGGTGGTTACTTCATGACTGACAACGAGATACGTCATTGCGAGGCGCTGCCGCCAGTGTAATGAGCCCCTGGAGAGGTGTCAAGCCGCCGCCCTGGCCCGCGCCTCCCAGCCCGGGGGACATCCTCCTCGTGGCGGCCGTGCTGGCCGCGGCGGCCCTGCTCGTGGCCCGGCCCGAGGGGCGGACGCCCCGGTCGGCGAGCGTGCGGGTGGGCCACGAGGTGGTGCGCGTCCTGCCGCTGGACGAAGGGGCGCGGCTCGACGTGACCGGGCCGGTCGGTGTGAGCCAGCTCCTGGTCGAGGACGGCCGCATCCGCGTCCTCGCATCTCCTTGCGCGCAGCAGGTCTGCGTCCGCCGGGGATGGTTGCGTCAGGTGGGAGACGTGGCGGTCTGCGTTCCCAACCGGCTCGTGGTCCGGGTCGAAGGGGCGGGCGGGCCCTCCTTCGACGGGGTCAGCCGCTGATGGTCTCCGCCGGACGGCGCGTGGCCTTTCTGGGGCTGATGTCGGCCGTGGCCCTGATCCTGTTCGTCTTCGAGGCGGCGGTGCCGCGGCCCCTGCCGTGGATGAAGCTGGGGCTCGGCAACGCCGCCGTGCTGGCGACGCTGCTGCTCTTCGGCGGCCCTCCGGCCATCGCCGTGGGCGCCGTGAAGGTCCTCGTGGGCGGGCTGCTGAGCGGCGGTCTGGCCGGGCCGGCTTCGGTCATCGGGGGAAGCGCCGCGCTCACGAGTCTGGCCACGATGATCGGTCTCCACCGGTTCCTCCCCCGACTGTTCAGTCCCGTGGGTCTGAGCGTGGCGGGAGCGGTCGTCCACCAGGCCACGCAGTTGCTGGTGGCCGAGATCTACCTGGCTCAGGCGGGTCTGCTCCGGCTGCTGCCCCTCTTTCTCGTGGGCGGGGTCCTGTCCGGAGCGATGACGGGACTGGTCACCTACTTCGCGGTGAGGGCGCTCATGCGAGCCGGTCACGGGAGCGGTCCCGCGGCCCGGGGATGAATTGCGGGCCTGTGGCCGTTTGCCGATCATTGGCCCGGTCATGACCGGTATCCGCCTGTCCCCCCGACTGCGCGCAGGAACCTTCGGCCTGCTCCTCGCCCTCGGCGCGGCGCAAGCCGCGGCAGAGGTCGACTTCGAGGCCCTTCGCCAGGTGGCCCCCGAGGACCGCCTGCGGCAGACCGTAGGCTTTTTCTCCGGCCTCGGTTCCCGGGTCGCCGGCTATCCCGGCGCCGAGCGGGCGGCCCTGCACATCCACCGCCAGTTCCGGCAGATCGGCCTGCACGACATCACCTTCCACAAGTACGACGTCTCCGTGCCCATCGACCGGGGGGGGGCGCTGAGGATCGCGGGCGGGCCTTCGGTCCGGCTCCACGGACTGTGGCCGAACCTGGTGCGCACGTCGACCCTTCCCGACGGCGGCATCCACGGTCGGCTGATCTACGGTGGACGGGGGGAGTTCGAGGAGCTCGACGGTCAGGACGTGGAGGGAGCCGTCGTCGTCCTCGACTTCAACTCCGGTGACAACTGGCTCAACAGCGCCTTCCTCGGCGCCGCCGCCGTGGTCTTCATCGAGCCGGACTCGACCGTCTATCTCGAGGGGGAGCGGAAGTTCCTCACCATGCCCCTCGATCTGCCCCGGTTCTGGGTGAGCGGGTCGGATGGCCGGCTGCTGCGGAAGGCCATCGGGCCGGACGGACCGCCGCCCTCGGCCCATCTCGAGTACCGCATGGACTGGGAGCGGCGCCCGGCGTGGAACGTCATGGGCTTCATCCCCGGGTACGACCCCCTGCTCCAGAAGGACGTGATCGTCCTGGAGTCCTACTACGATGCCATGTCGGTGGTTCCCGCCCTCGCGCCCGGCGCCGAGCAGGCGGCCGGCATCACGGGTCTGCTGGAGCTGGCCCGCTACTTCCGCCAGCATCCGCCGGCGCGCTCGGTCCTGTTCCTGGCCACCTCGGCTCACCACCTCGCCCTGCGCGGCATCGACGACTTCATCCAGCGCTATCTGCGTGACGAGAATCCCTTCATCGACCGCATGGTCCTGCGCCGGGTCATCGAAGGGGCCCTGGCCCGCGGGCTGATCGGCGAGGGAGAGGACGGCGTCACCTACCAGCTCGGCGACCAGGTCTTCACCGGCAAGGAAGCGCTGGTACGCTCCGTGGCCGACCTCGACACCGTCCTCGTGCGCGCCGTGGCCCAGGCCTCGATGGAGGACGGGGAGGATCTGATCGTCCAGGACGACGGCGCCTGGCGGGTCCGGTACCAGGACGGAGGAAAGATCCGCCAGGCCTCCTTCGACACCTCCGAAGACCTGCTCCGCGAGCTCGGCGACGACGAGGACCTCCGGCTGGGATTCTACCGCGAGTGGGTGGATCCGAAGGTCGATTCCCTCTCCGTGAACCTGTTCATCAGTCTCGACCTGTCGACGCAGACCGACGAGCTGGGCATCTGGAACAGCAACTCGAGCTTTTACTACAAGCGCTACTTCGCGCCCTTCGGCAAGAACTTCATGAACTACTCGCGAAAGGTGAGCCGCGAGCTCGGTTACAGCTTCCGCGACGTTCTGGTCAACGGAATCAGTCCCGAAGGGGGGAAGAGCTGGGAGACCTTCGTCCCCGGCGAGATCTCCGTCAACAGCGAGCTCGTGCTGACCACGGGCACCCCGGCCCTCGCCTTCGTCACCGTGAACGACGCCCGGTTTCTCGTCGACACGCCCCTCGACCGGCCGCAGAACATCCGCTACGACAACCTCTCGCGGCAGATCCGCGCCCTGGCGGGGATGTTCCACATGGCCTTCGAGGATCCGGAGCTCTTCCCCGACTTCAAGATGCGTCTCAAGGACACGATGCGGTCCCTGAAGGCCAGGACCATGATCTTCCCCAGGCGCAGCATCGTTCCCGACCTGCCGCGCACCGGCGCCATCGGCGTCGTGCGCAACGGCAAGAAGAAGTCGTACAAGGGGGTGCGCGGCGAGTACTTCGAGGTCGTCGACGACGACGGGTCTTTCTTCGTCAACCGCATCCGCGTCGAGCAGGTCCAGGTGGAGGGCTACCGCATGGATCCGGCCACCGGCCGGGTCAGCTACGCGCCGGATCGCGGCATCCAGGGCGCCCAGGCCTACCCGATGCTGATCAAGATGGACTGGCGCGACAAGGAGTGGATGGTCGTTCTGTTCCCCTGTGAGGCCTTCAACTTCTTCGACATCGTCGACCCGCGCTACCTCACCAAGCTCTCCGAGGTCACCGTCTTCGACGAGACCAACGCCTCTCCCGTCGAGTACGGATACACCATCGGGGAAGGACCCTCGGCCAGGGACGAACCGGTGGGCGTGCTCTTCGCCCGCCCGGGGGCCTTCGTGAAGATGGGCTTCGGCGCCGGCATCCTCGGGTTCCGCTCCCTGCTGCTGAACTCCAAGAACCCCGACGACAAGGAGGAGGCCCTGGGCGAGGGCTTCGCCATGGAGCCGGGGAGCTCCTTCGCGCGCACCTCCTACCAGTCGGCCAAGGACATGTGGACCCTCGACGAGGCCCGCATGCGCGAGCTGAGGGGGTTCGCCATCGAGAACCAGCGCCTGAACGATCTGCACGAGCGCGCCCGGGGGGAGCTGGACCTGGCCGAAGAGGCCCTGGGGCGCAAGGAGTGGAGCGAGTTCGTGCGCCACACGCGCTCGGCCATCGGACTGGAGTCACGGGCCTACCCCGACGTCAAGTCGACCCAGAACGACGTCATCCAGGGCATCATCTTCTTCATGGCCCTCGTCCTGCCCTGCGCCTACTTCGCCGAGCGCCTGCTGATCACGGCGGCCACCGTCCAGCGCCAGATCATGGGCTTCGCCGGCATCTTCCTCGTCATCTGGATCGTCCTCTCCTTCGTCCACCCGGCCTTCGAACTGTCCAACCCCTTCGTCATCCTGCTGGCCTTCGTCATCCTCGTGCTCGCGGTCCTCGTCATGTGGATCATCTCCGGCCGGTTCAACGAGCAGATGAAGAAGCTGCGCACCGAGGTGGCCGTCATCCACGACACCGACGTGAGCCGCTCCAGCGCCTCCCTCACCGCCTTCCTCCTGGGCATCTCCAACATGAAGCGCCGCAAGCTGCGCACGGCGCTGACCTTCGTCACCCTGTTGCTGCTCACCTTCACGGTCCTGTCCTTCACCTCCATCCAGACGTCCCTGCGCTACAACCAGATCGAGCGCGACAACGAGGGGCTCTACGAGGGCCTGCTGATCCGCAGCAAGGCGTGGACGCCCATGGAGGAGTCGGTTCTCGAGTACGCCCACAGCAACTTCGGCGACCGGGCCGCCATCGCGCCGAGGAGCTGGTACGACAACAAGAAGAAGGCCCACATCAAGATCAAGTACGGCGATGACGCCCATAACGCCCTCGGCGTTCTCGGCCTGACCCCGGTCGAGACCGAGGTGACCGGTCTCGACCAGGCCCTGCTGGCGGGCCGCTGGTTCCGACCCGGCGAGGGGCGGGTCTGCATTCTGCCCAACGACATGCTCGGCGCGGACAAGCTCGGCATCGACATGATCGACGTCGACCGCGGCACCGTCACGGTACGCGTCTTCGGCGAGCGGTTCACCGTCATCGGCATCATCAACTCCACGCGCATGAAGGAGCTGAAGGATCTCGACGACGAGACCATGACCCCCGCCGACTTCGCCGTCACCGGCGGCCAGGCGGTGCAGGAGATCGCCGAGGAGGAGCAGCGGGAGAAGCAGGGCCTCGAGGACGCGCAGGTGGTGATCAAGCCCTTCGTCCACCTCGAGCCGGCCAACACCCTGCTCATGCCGTACCACACGTTGCGCAACGTGGGCAGCGGCAACCCCCTGCAGTCCGTGGCCGTCCGCTTCGAGGAGGGAGTCGACGAGCGCGCCGAGATCGAGCAGTTCCTGTCGCGGCTGGCGGTGACCCTCTTCGCCGGCATCCAGGAGCCGGGCGACGACTACATCAAGGTGTCGATCTACAGCTCCCTGGGCATGACCTCCCTGTCGGGCGTGGCCAACCTCTTCGTGCCGATCCTCATCGCCGCCCTCATCGTGCTCAACACGATGATGGGCAGCGTGTACGAGCGCTTCCGGGAGATCGGCATCTATTCCTCGGTGGGCCTGGCGCCGGGACACATCGCCTGGTTGTTCATGGCCGAGTCCTGCGTCTACTCCGTCCTCGGGGTGGTGGCCGGCTATCTCGTGGGCCAGGTCACGGCCACCCTCCTGACGGAGTTCGGGGTGGTCGCGGGCTTCACCCTCAACTATTCGTCCCTGTCGGCCGTGCTCTCCTGCATCCTGGTGATGGCCGTGGTCATGCTCTCCACCATCTATCCGGCCCGCAGGGCCTCGCAGTTGGCGGTGCCCGACGTGACCCGCCGCTGGCGGCTGCCGCGCCCGGAGGGTGACGTCTGGCACTTCGAGTTCCCCTTCACCGTGGCCGGCCGCGACGTGGTCGGCCTGTCGGTCTTCCTCATCGGCTACTTCGACTCCTACTCCGAGGAGTCGATCGGCACCTTCTACACCGACGGCGCCAAGCTGGGACGCCTCGACTCCGAGCACGGCGAGGGCTACACCATCGACATGAACATCTGGCTGGCGCCCTTCGACCTGGGGGTCAGCCAGCACGTGGTCATCCGCGCCCTGCCCGAGGCCGAGCACAACATCTACCAGGTTCAGCTCGACATCCGCCGCCTGAGCGGCGAGGACGCCTCGTGGCGGCGCGTCAACCAGCGTTTCATGAACGTCATCCGCAAGCAGTTCCTCATCTGGCGCACCGTCGACGCCGAGGCCAAGGAGGCCTACCGGCGCCAGGGACAGGAGCTGCTGGCCGGCGCCCGCGCCGACTCCGTCTCCGCCTCCGCCTGACCCGCAACCTCGTCTGAGCATGCTGCGACGCAAGAGCAACGCCAATCAGGAAATCGAGGAGTACCGCGACCTCCTCGAGACGCCGACAGAGTTCGAGGACGGCTTTACGCGCAAGGCGATTCTCGGGGTCTTCTTCGTCGCCTTCATCATGATCCCGGGGAACATGTACCTCAGCCTCATGGTGGGCGGTTCCCTCGGCGCCGCCGCGGAGTGGGTGACGATCATCCTCTTCGCCGAGATCACCAAGCGGTCCTTCACCTCCCTGACGCGCCAGGAGGTCTACGTCCTCTACTACGTGGCGGCGGGGCTGATCGCCGCCGAGACGGGCGCTTTCGAGGGACTGCTGTGGAACCAGTACCTGCGCCAGTCGCCGCCGGCCCAGCAGTTCGGCATCGCCAACCTGATCCCCGACTGGTGGGCGCCGCCCCTGGAGTCGCCGGCCCTGCTGCAGCGGACTTTCCTGCACACGGACTGGATCATCCCTATCGGGCTCCTGCTGGCGCAGTTCGTGATCTCGCGGGTCTCGTGGTTCACCATGGCCTACGTGCTCTTCCGGCTCAACTCCGACTACGAGCGCCTGCCCTTCCCCTTCGCGCCCGTGGCCGCCCAGGGCGCCACGGCCCTGGCCGAGACCACCCAGGGTGTGGAATCGTGGCGCTGGAGGGTGTTCTCCGCCGGCGCCATGATCGGACTGGTCTTCGGAACCCTGTACGTGGCGATCCCGGCGATCTCCGGCTCCCTGCTCACCAAGCCGATCCAGCTGATCCCCATCCCCTTCGTCGATTTCACCCAAGTCACGGGCAACTTCATTCCGGCCACGCCCCTCGGGTTCACCGCCCACCTGGGGCCGATCTTCGCCGGCCTCGTCATGCCCTTCTGGGGGGTCATGGGCACCTTCCTCGGCGTCGTCGCCCACTCGGTGGCCAACCCGATCCTGTACGACCTCGGCTACCTCGAGATCTGGCAACCGGGCATGGGCGCCATCGAGACCTTCTTCGTCAACTCCGTCGACTTCTGGATGAGCTTCGGCATCGGCACGACCATCGCCATCGCCCTCATCGGCGTCTGGCAGGTCTTCCAGGGTGTGCGCACCGCCAGGGCCGCCAGGGCCGCCGGCGGGGTAGGCCGCACCTGGGCCGTGCCCGAAGGACGCGGCGATTTCCCCCTGTGGATCGCCCTGTCCCTGTACTCCCTGACCGCCGCCGGCCTGATCGCCATCGCCTGGATCTTCCTGCCCGCCTTCCACCAGTTCATCTGGTTCTTCCTGTTCTTCGGCTTCGTGCTGACCCCGCTCCAGTCCTTCGTGAACGCCCGTCTCGTGGGCATGGTGGGGCAGACGATCGAAATCCCGTACGTGCGCGAGGCGACGATCATCTTCTCCGGGTACCAGGGCGTGGACATCTGGTTCATGCCCTTCCCCCTGGGCAACTACGGCGCCCAGACCCAGAAGTTCCGCGAGATCGAGCTCACGGGGACCAAGTTCACGAGCATCATCAAGGCCGAGATCGTGATGGTGCCCATCGTCCTGTTCGCCACCTTCCTGTACTCCTCCTACATCTGGAAGCTGGCCCCCATCCCCTCGGCCTCGTACCCCTACGCCCAGGTCATGTGGCGCCTGCGGGCTCTCCAGACCTGCATCTGGTTCACGGGCACCCTGAGGAGCGAGCTGACGGAGTCGCCGGAGCGCAACAGCGCCACCTGGCTGCCGTCGAACCTGGTGGAAGGGGAGTGGTGGTACTGGCGCGTGCGCGCCGCCGACCGCCAGTGGATCGAGTCGCAGGGAAAGCGCGGGGAAGCCGGTCCCTGGTCCCCGAAGCGGGCCTTCTACACCCACTTCCGCGAAGGCCTGCCCGAGCACGTGCTGTCCATGCCGCCCGGGGCCCTGGAGGAGACGGCGCCGGCCGCGCCCGGCGGCCTGGGGCTGCGCGCCGAGGGGCCGGCCACGGTGAGCCTGCCGAACGCCGCGGAGCTGGTCCGCGACGCCGTGGCCTCTCCGGACCGCCTGCCGGAGCTGATCGAGGGCGACAGGCCGGTGATCGGCATCGCCACCACGCCGCGCCCGGCCCTGCGGGCTTCCAGCGGCCAGGCCCTGCCCGCCGGCTGGGAGTACTACTTCGCCGTCGATACCGATCCGAACTTCACCAGCCCCTGGCTCCAGCGGTCCAGCGACGAGCCCTGGCTGTTCCGGGCGATCAAGAAAGAGATCATCATCGCCGGGACCGTCGTCGGCCTGGGCAGCTACATCTTCCTGTCCGCCTTCGGGTTGCCGATCCTCCTCGTCTTCGGGTACGTGCGTGCCCTGACGACGATCCCCCACTGGATGGTCACCGAGGTCATCGGCGCCCTGCTGGCGCGCTACTACTTCTGGAACAAGTACGGACGGCAGCAGTGGCGCACCTATGCGCCGGTCCTCGCCGTCGGCTTCGCCTGCGGCATGGCGCTCATGGGCATGGCGTCCATCTCCATCGCCCTGATCCAGAAGTCGGTATCGGTCCTCATCTTCTAGCCCCTCACAAGCCAGGAAGTCATGTCCGAGCGTGACGGGCTGCCGGCGGGGGAGGGCAGGGCGCCGGAAGGGACCGCCTCCGGGGCCGGATCCTCCTTGGCCCCCGGGGGCCGCCGCTACGACTTCGGCTGGCAGGGGATCCGGCTGTGTGTCCCGCAGGAGTGGGAGCTGGGAAAGGTCGACGGAGACGCGGCCAGCGGCTACGCCCGGCTCGACGACACGCGCATGGTGCGGGCCGAGATCGAGTGGCGGGCGCCCCCCAAGCGCGGCATGCGCCGGCCCGTGGAGGACCTGGTGGGCCGCTATATCGACCAGTTGCAGAAGAAGGCGGACAAGGCGGGCATGAAGCTGCGCGTCGAACGACGCGCGAAGTTCCTCAAGGACAAGCGCTGGCTCGAGGGCAGCGAGTACGAGACCTTCGTCTGGCAGGCGGACTACCGCGCCTACAACCTGGCCCGGGCCTGCCCGGTCTGCGGCCGCATCGTCCTGCTGCGGGTGCTGGCGGGAAAGGACGACGGCGGCGCCGAGATCGGCCTGGTGAACGAGATCCTGCCCACCCTGGAGGACCACCCGCGCGGCGAGCTGCAGTTCTGGAGCCTCTACGGCCTCACCTTTCACGTCCCCCCGGACTTTCAGCTCACCGAGAAGGAGCTGAAGTCGGGCCACGTGAAGCTGATCTTCGAGAAGGACGGGGGCGCACAGACCCTGCGCGTGCATCGCCTGAGCATGGCCCACATGCTGTTGAAGGATACGGGCATCATGGACTGGTACCCCTCCTTCTTCCGCAAGGACCTGCGCGACGTCAATCACGAGGTCGCCGAGGCCACCATACGCGGCCACCAGGGCCTGCGAGTCAGCGGCCGGCCTCAGAGCCGCTGGCGCCAGATCCTGCGGCCCTTGCCGTTCGTCAACCCGAGGCCGAGGCGCCACCTGCGGGGCGTCGCGTGGCACTGCCCCGACCTGAATCGCATCTGCATCGTCGAGCACCTGTTCAAGAAGGTCGATCAGGCCGGCGAGATCCTCGACGAGGTCATGGACGGATATGTTTGCCACGAAGAAGAAGCCGCAGCTGACCCGGGAGGCGATGATGGAGTCGCGCCCGGCGCGCAACGAGTTGCTGGCGTGGGAGGACACGGAGGAGGGTGAGGTCCGGATCACGGTGACCCGCCAGGAGACCTGGAAGACGCGCCTGCTGTCGAAGGTCTTCTACATCCCCGAGAAGCGGACCATCACCCTCGACGAGGTCGGCGCCCAGGTGTGGCAGATGTGCGACGGCCGCACCTCCGTGGCGCAGATGATCGAAGGCCTCCGGGACCACTACAAGCTCGACCGCAAGGAGGCGGAGGTCTCCCTCCTGTCCTATCTGAAGACCCTCGGCCAGAAGCGGTTCGTCGGGTTCCTCGTGGAGGGCGCCGGCAGGACGCCCCCCGCGGAAGGGGGTGGCCGGAGAGGCAAGGATGCCAGCGGCAAGAAGTGGAAACGGTGAGCGCCCCGCCCGCCCCGCGGGAAGGCCTGCGGTCCTTCTTCCGGACCTGCCGGCTCGAGGATCCGCCCTCTCCGGGACCCGCCGCCCTGGCGGGCCCGAACTGATGCCGGGCGGACCCCGGGTGTGAGAGCGGCGGCGGATCGATCCGGCCCCGGGACCGACAGGGCGGCGCGCTGGATCACCCATCTCCTCAGCCCGCCGGGCCTGGCCCTGGCCGTCTTCCTGTGGCTGCCCGCCGGTGAGGCCCCGCTGCCCTGGGTGTGGAGCAAGGCCCTGGCCATCCTCCTGTTCTCCATCGGCCCGGCCGCCCTCCTCGGCTCTCTGGCCAGGGGCCAGGGAGTGACCGACATCTACGATCCCCCCCGCCATCTGCGCAGGCGCTTCCTGATCGTGGGGACTCTCTGCTACGGCATCGGGTACGCGGTACTGGAAGGGCTCCAGATGCCGCCGGACCAGCGCTGGGCGGCGGCCTCCTTCGCCGTCGGCGCCGCCGGGGTGGGGCTGGTGAACCGCTGGTGGAAGATCAGCATCCACAGCGCCGGCTCCGGCGGCGCCGCCGTGGTGGCGGCAACCGTCCTGGGAGCCCCTTGGTGGCCCCTCTGCGCGGCCCTTCCCCTGGCGGCGGCATGGGCGCGATGGCGTCGGGGTGCCCACTCCCTGGCGCAGCTGGTGGCCGGCGCCGGCTTGGGCGCCGCTGTCACCCTCCTGTTGCGAGCCTTCTTGATGTGAGCGGTCCGGACCTCTTCGAGGGAGCCGGGGGCGCCGGCCGGGAGGACTCGGCCGCCGGGGGGGGTGTGCGTCTGAAGGGGTTGATCGACCACATCACCTTCCAGAACCCGGAGAACGGCTACACCATCGCCCGGCTGCGGCCGGAGGGGGAGGGGGAGCCGGTCACCGTCGTCGGCACCATGGCCGTCTCCGCCGGTGAGAGCGTGCAGCTGGAGGGCACCTGGGACCGGCATCCCCGCTTCGGCCGGCAGCTTCAGGTGGACTCGTGCATCCCCGACTACCCGGCCACCGTCGAGGGCATCGAGCGCTACCTCGGCTCGGGGCTGATCAAGGGGATCGGCCCGGTGATGGCCGAGCGCATCGTGGCCCGCTTCGGCGAGTCCTCCCTCGAGGTGATCGACACCCGGCCGCGGCAGCTGCTGGAGATCGAGGGGCTCGGGGAGAAGCGCGTGCGGGCCATCGCCGAGGCCTGGAAGGAGCAGCGCCGCATCCGCGACGTCATGGTCTTCCTCCAGTCCCACGGCGTCGGCACGGGCCACGCCGTGCGCATCTACCAGCAATACGGCGAGGAGGCCATCCACAGCGTCCGGCAGGATCCCTACCGGCTGCAGCGCGACGTGCGCGGCATCGGCTTCCAGACGGCGGACCGGATCGCCGGCGATCTCGGCATCGCCCGCGACGCGCCGGAGCGCGTGCGCGCCGGCCTCCGCTACCTGCTGGAGGAGGCCGCCGACGAGGGCCACCTCTTTCTGCGCCAGGACGAGCTGGCCTCGGGGGCCGCCGAGCTGCTCGGCGTGGACCCCGGATCCTTCCCGGAGGCGCTCTCGGCCCTCCAGGAATCAGGTGAGGTCGTCGTGGAAGGGCAGGACTGCTATCCCGGGCGCCTGCACCGGGCCGAGCGCGGCGTGGCGCTGGCCCTGCAGCGGCTCATCGCCTCCCCGGGACCGCCCGTCGCCCGCCGGACAGGGGAGGGGGACGCCGCCGGGGACGCATCCCTGGGCAAGGACCAGCGGTGGGCCCTGGACCAGGTGGGCGCGGGGAAGGTCCTGGTCGTCACCGGCGGTCCCGGAACGGGCAAGACCACGATCACCCGCCAGATCGTGCAGCGGCTGGAGGCCGCCGGCCTGCGGGTGGCCCTGTGCTCGCCCACGGGACGGGCCGCCAAGCGCCTGACCGAGGCCACCAGCCGCGAGGCCCGCACCATCCACCGGCTCCTCGAGTTCGCGCCCCGGGAGGGCGGCTTCCGCCGCCACGAGAACCTGCCCCTCGAGGCGGAGGCCGTCATCGTCGACGAGAGCTCCATGATCGACATCTCCCTGATGAACGCCCTCCTGCGCGCCGTTCCCGACGCCGCCCGGCTGATCCTGGTGGGCGACGCCGACCAGTTGCCCTCGGTCGGGCCGGGCCACGTGCTCGGGGACATCATCGACTCCGGCGCCGTGCCCGTGGCGCGCCTGCGCCACATCTACCGCCAGGCCGTGGACAACCTCATCGTCACCAACGCCCACCGCATCAACGGGGGCGAGTGGCCGCGGATCGACAACCGCTCGGACTCCGGCTTCTACTTCGTCGAGGAGGACGACCCCGCCCGCGTGGCCGAGCGCCTCGTGGACCTGGTGGCGCGCCGGCTGCCGCAAGGCCGGGACCTCGACCCCATGCGGCAGGTCCAGGTCCTGACCCCGATGTACCGCGGCGAGACCGGCGCGGTGCAGCTCAACCGCCGGCTCCAGGAGCGGCTGAACCCGGGACGCAGGTCCCATACCGTCGGCGACCGCGAGCTGCGCGAGGGGGACCGGGTGATGCAGGTGCGCAACAACTACGACAAGGGGGTATTCAACGGCGACCTGGGCCGCATCGGCCGCCTGGAGACGGGGGAGGATTCCTTCGCCGAGGTCGTCTTCGACGCCGGCGGCGTGCAGCGCTACGAGCTGTCGGAGCTCGACCAGCTGAACATGGCCTACGCCATCAGCATCCACCGGGCCCAGGGCTCGGAGTTCCCCGCCGTCGTCCTGCCCCTGACGACCCAGCACTACCCGATGCTGCAGCGCAATCTCCTCTACACCGCCGTCACCCGGGCCCGGGAGCTGTTCGTCCTCATCGGCAGCCAGCGCGCCCTGAGGCGGGCCATCGAAAACGACCGCCCCGCCCGGCGGAACACCAACCTGGCCGCCCGGCTGCGCACGGCCCTGGCCGGCCCGGAGGCCCCCGGCTAGAGCCGCAGGCGCTTGAACAGCTCCTCCGGCACGAGCCGAATCAGAAGCAGGATCCAGCGCCAGAACCAGGGCGTGTAGACCACGTTCCGCCGCCGCCGCCAGGCGCGCAGGATGTCGTCGGCCACCCGCTCCGGCGAGGCCACGAGGAACAGCCCCTCGCGGCCTTCCGTCATGGGTGTGTCCACGAAGCCCGGCTTCACCGTCATGACGTGCACCCCGGCGGGCGCCAGCCGGTTGCGCAGGCCCTGCAGGAAGATGGTCAGCCCGCCCTTCGAGGCCCCGTACACGTAGTTGGACTGCCGGCCCCGGTCGCCGGCGACGGAGCTCACGGCGATGAGGCCGCCCTCGCGCCGCTCCTCCAGGTCGTTGGCCAGGTGGCCGAGGCAGACGGCGGCGGCGGTGAAGTTGGTCATCAGGGTAGCCGTCATCTCCCCCGTGTCGTGCCGTGCCTCCTGTGGATCGCCGGAGTAGCCGAAGACGCAGACCACGAGGTCGAAGGGCCCGGCGCCGTCGCGGACCCGGTCCGCGAGGCCGGCGTGGGTCTCCAGGTCGAGGGCGTCGAACTCGAGCAGGTCCACCTGCCGTTGCCAGCGCAGGCGCAGGTCGGAGGCCAACGGCTCGAGCCGGCTGCAGCGGCGGGAGGCCAGCACCAGGTCCCAGCCGTCGCCGGCCAGCCTGACCGCCAGGGCCTGGGCGATGGCGGAGCGGGCCCCGAGGAGGAGGGCGCGGCCGCTCACGTCAGCCCCGTGCGGTCGGAGAGAGCCGAGCGGAAGCGGCCCTCCGGGTCGTAGCGCCGCCGGGCGGCGCGGAACTCGTCGAGGCGGGGGTACATGGCCTCGGTCTGCTCCGGGGTGAGGAGGGCGTCCTTGGCCAGGTAGACGCGGCCCCCGGCGGCGGCCACCGTGCCGGCGGCGGCGCCCAGGGCCTCCTCGATCCGCGAGGTGCGCGGGAAGTCGAGAGCCAGGGTGTATCCCGGCATGGGGAAGCCGAGGGGCCCGCCCGGGTGGTCGCCGAAGGTCTTGAGCACCGCCAGGGAGCAGGGCGCCGCCCGCCGGGTGCGTTCGATCACGTCCCCCATCACCGCCTCGCCGTCGTCGAAGGGGACGGCGAACTGAAACTGCAGGAAGCCCCGGGGCCCGTAGGCGCGGTTCCAGTGGGCCACGCCGTCGAGGGGATGGAAGTAGGGTCCGTAGTGGATCCGCCGGTGCCTGCGGCGCCGTAGCTGCCGCCGGTAGTAGAGTATGTTGAGCAGGCGCACGCCGGCGCGCCGCACCAGGTTGGCGGGCAGGGCGGGCAGCTTCCACCTCGGGTCCCGGTGCAGGGGGGACAGGGCCGGGCCTTCGGCGTGCTCGCCGAGCAGCACGTGGCCGCGCCCCCGGCGGCCGCCCCGGGCCAGCAGGTCGATCCAGGCCACGGAGTAGGGGTGCCGGTCCTGGGTCTCGCGCAGGAGCTGGCAGGTTTCCCGCAGGCCTCCCGTGCGCAGGCTGATGTTGTCGATGAAGGCGGAGCGCACCGGCGCCAGCCGCAGGGTGACGGCGTGGATCAGCCCGGTCAGCCCCATCCCCCCCAGGGTGGCCCAGAACAGGTCGGCGCGGTCGGCTCGCGAGCAGCGCACCACGTCGCCGCCGGCGAGGACCATCTCGAGCTCGTCCACGAAGGCCCCGAAGGCGCCGTGGCGGTGGTGGTTCTTGCCGTGCACGTCGGCGGCGACGCAGCCGCCGAGGGTGCAGTGCCGGGTCCCCGGGGTGACCGCGGGGAACCAGCCGCGGGGGAGGGAGAAGCGGATCACGTCGTCGAGGGTGACCCCGGCCTGGGCCTTCAGGACCCCGCCCCCGGCGTCGAAGTCGAGGAGGTGGCGCAGGGGGACGGCCGACACCACGCGGTCGCCCAGGGCCGCGTCTCCGTAGCTGCGGCCGGCGCCGCGGCCGATGCCGGCGTGGGGATACCGCGCCAGCCGCCGCAGATCGTCGAGGTCCCGGGCGCGGTGGACGGCGCCGTGCATGCGCGGATAGCGCCCCCAACCGTGCAGTGGTTCGGTCTTCACGCAGCCTTTGTCCCGGGAGCTGGATGGATGCGGCGGTCCTCCTCTTGTAGGTAACCCCTCGCCGGGGGCCTGGCAAGAAGCCAGGTAGCCCCTGGCCGGCGGGCCGAGTACATTCGATCGCATGGATCCCTCCGCCTCTACCCTGCTGGCTCTCAGTCTGGCCGCCCTCGTAGGGGGCCCCCTGCTCTACGGGGCCGCCCGGCTCTCGGGCCGCATGATGGCCGCCCTCGACGGGTTCGTGCTCGTCGCCATGGGCGGCCTCGTCCTCCTGCAACTGCTGCCGGCCAGCGCGGCCCTGGCGGGCTGGGTGCCGGCGGCGGCCGCCGTCGCCGCGGGTCTGTGGCTGCCCGCGCTCATCGGGCGGTATCTGCCGTCCCTGGAGCGCCCCGTCCGCGTCATCGCCCTCCTTCTCGGGCTCGCCGCCATGGCCGCGCACGCCTGCACCGACGGCCTGGCCCTGTCCGGGCGGACCCCCGGGACCTCTCTCACGCCGCCCATGGCCGTCCTCCTCCGTCTGCCCGTGGGCCTGGCGGTCTGGTTCCTCCTGCGGCCGCTCTACGGCCTGGCGCCGGCCCTGGCCGCCCTGGGGGCGTTGGCGGCGTCTACGGCGGGCGGCTTCCTGGGCTTTGTCCCGGGCGAGGCGGCCATGGACAGCCGCCCCTGGGGACTCTTCCAGGCCGTCTCCGCCGGCGCCCTGCTGCACCTCGTCCTGCGTCGCTCCTACCCGGTGGCGTCCGGCGTCGAAGGCCCGGCCGCCCGGCGCTGGCAGTCGGGCCTGGGAGCGGTGGCCGCGCTGCTGCTGCTGTGGGCGCTCCCCGTCGGACAGGGAGGGGCCGGGGCGCTGGCCGGCATGGCCGGCGTGTTCTACAACCTGGCCCGGGAGTCGGCGCCCGCCCTGCTCATCGCCTACGTCGGCGCCGGCCTCGTGTTCGCCCTCCTGCCCCAGGGCACGGTGGACTGGATGGGGCGAGGCTCACGGCTCTCCCAGGCGGCGCGGGGCATGGCGTTCGGTCTGCCCCTGCCCGTCTGCTCCTGCGGCGTCGTGCCCCTGTACCGGTCGATCGTGGTCGCCGGGGTCCCGCCCACGGCGGCCATGGCCTTCCTCATCGCCACGCCGGAGCTCAGCCTCGACGCCATCCTCATCTCCCTGCCCCTGCTGGGAGGGGAGTTCACGGTCGCCCGGGTGGCGGCGGCCGCCGCCGTCGCCCTCGGCACGGGGTGGTTCGTGGGCCGCTTCGCCTCGCGGCTCCTGCCCCAGGGCCAGGCGGCCGCCACCGAGGGGGGCCGGCCGCCGGTGATCTCGCGCCTGCGCACGGGACTCTCCCAGGGCCTGGGCGAGGTGGTGGACTCCACGGCGCCCTGGATCCTCGTGGGGCTGGCCCTCGCCGCCTTGGCCCACGACCTGATGGGTTCCCGGTGGTCGGAGCTGGTGCCGCCCGGGTTCGAGGTGGAGATCATGGCCCTGGTGGGCATGCCGGTCTACGTCTGCGCCGCCGGGGCCACGCCCCTGGTGGCGGTCCTGGTCCTCAACGGCGTCTCCCCGGGGGCGGCCCTGGCCTTCCTGATCACCGGACCGGCGACCAACGTCACCACCCTGGGCGTGCTCACGCAGCTCCACGGGCGCCGGATCGCCCTGCTCTTCGCCGCCTCGGTGGTGGTCATCACCGTCCTCCTCGGCCGCGCCGTCAACGGCCTGACGGAGGTCGCCGGCGTCGTGCCCGACCTCGAGCACGCCGGTCACGGGGCCGGGTGGCGGGACCTGTGCCTGGCCGCGCTCGGGGCGCTGATTCTGGCCTCCCTGGTCCGCCGGGGTCCGCGCGCCTTCGTGGGCCAGATCCTCGAAGCCGGGGAGGCAGAGCCGGCCGCGGACCGCCCGGATTCCTGCTGCGAGTCGGAGGCCGAGCCCGACTGCTGCGGGGGGTCGTCCGAGCCGGAGCCCGACTGCTGCGCAGGTTCGTCGGCGCCCGAGCCCGAGGCCGAGTCCGACTGCTGCGGCACCTCCACGGCTTTACCCGAGACAGGGGACCGCGCGAGAACCACTTCCTGATGGACCACAGCGGCCGCATCCTCTCCCGCGAACGCCGGCCCGACCCCTACTCGTTCCAGTCCCTGATTCCCGCCTCCGACCAGCAGCGCTTCAACGATGGCTCCCACCACCGGATCCACGACCTCCTCGGCGCCCATCCCCGGACGGTGGAGGGCCGCGACGGCGTGCACTTCGCCGTGTGGGCGCCGGCGGCTGCGCGGGTCAGCGTGGTGGGCGACTTCAACCACTGGGACGGCCTCTGCCACCCCATGCGCCGGCTGGGGTCCAGCGGCCTCTGGGAGCTCTTCGTTCCCGGCCTGGGCGCCGGGGCCCTCTACAAGTACGAGATCCTGAGCCCCGAGGGGCGACTGCTGGAGAAGGCCGATCCGGTGGCCTTCGCCTCCGAGGTGCCGCCGCGCACGGCCTCGGTGGTGACCGCCGGGCCCAACTTCGAGTGGACCGACGACGACTGGATGGAGCGGCGCGAAGGCCGCCGGTGGGCGCGGGAGCCCCTTTCCATCTACGAGGTCCATCCCGGCTCGTGGAGGCGCGGCTCGGGGGGAGAGACCCTGGGCTGGCGCCGGCTCGCCCCCGAGCTGGCGGAGTACGCCGCCGGCCTGGGCTTCACCCACGTGGAGCTCATGGCCGTGGCCGAGCATCCCTTCGACGGCTCCTGGGGATACCAGGTGACCGGCTACTTCGCGCCCACGGCCCGGCTCGGGCCGCCCGCCGACTTCGCCTGGTTCGTGGACCACCTCCACAGCCGGGGGCTCGGCGTGATCCTCGACTGGGTGCCCGGCCACTTCCCGGAGGACGCCCACGGCCTGGCGCGGTTCGACGGCACGACCCTCTACGAGAGCGCCGAGCTCGGCCTGCATCCCGACTGGGGCACCTTGACCTTCGACTTCGCGTGCCCGCAGGTGAGGGCCTTCCTGCAGTCCAACGCCCTGTTCTGGCTGGACCGCTTCCACGTGGACGGGCTGCGGGTCGACGCCGTGTCGTCCATGCTCTACCTGGACTACTCGCGCCGCGAGGGGGAGTGGACCCCGAACCGCCACGGCGGGCGGGAGAACCTGGAGGCCATCGAGTTCCTGAGAGAGACCAACCGGCTGGTGCACGGCCATTGCCCAGGGGCGCTGACCCTGGCCGAGGAGTCCACGGCGTGGCCCGGCGTGTCCCGGCCGCAGGAGGCCGGCGGCCTCGGCTTCGGGTTCAAGTGGAACATGGGGTGGATGAACGACGTGCTGCGCCACATGGGCCGCGATCCCGGGGACCGGCGGTTCCACCTGTCGGACCTCACCTTCGCCGCCCACTACGCCCACGCCGAGAACTTCCTCCTGCCCCTGAGCCACGACGAGGTCGTCCACGGAAAGCGGTCGCTGCTGGAGAAGATGCCGGGGGGCGAGTGGCAGCGGTTCGCCAACCTGCGGCTGCTGCTCGCCTACATGTTCGCCTTCCCCGGCAAGAAGCTGCTGTTCATGGGGGGGGAGTTCGGCCAGCGGCCGGAGTGGAGCCACCTGCAGGGCCTGGAGTGGTCGAGCCTGGAGCAGGTGCGGCACCGGGGCGTTCGGGACCTCGTGCGGGACCTCAACGGGCTCTACCGGTGCCATCCCGGTCTGTACGGCACCGACTGCGACGAGGACGGGTTCGAGTGGATCGACGCCGGCGGCACGGAGAGCGCGGCCCTCGCCTTCGAGCGGCGCTCGGGGGAGGAGGACCTCCTGGTGGCGGCCTGCAACTTCACCCCGGAGCCGCGGCACGGCTACCGCCTGGGCCTGCCCCGTCCCGGGCGCTGGCGGGAGCGCCTCAACACCGACGCCGTGGACTACGGCGGCTCCGGAGCCGGCAACTGCGGCGTGGTGGAGGCCGGGGAGGAGCCCTGCCACGGGCGCCGCTGGTCGGCGGTCCTCACCCTTCCCCCCTTGGCCGCCCTGGTCCTGGTGCCGCCGGGCTGACCGGGGGCTTCGTATATTCCACCGGATCCCCGGGGTCCGCAGGCCCGTCCTCCTGCCACCGGCCCCGGGCGCGGGAGACTCCGTGCGAGAAAGGTTGATCAAGCCATCGTCGACTTCCTGAGCGGGGCCGCGCATCATCTGCGGTCACGGCCCCTGCCGTTGGCCGGCACCGCCGTCCTCGCCGGCCTGGTCGTGGTGGCCCTCCTGGCGCCGCTGCTGGCGCCCTTCGACCCGCTGGACCAGGACCTCTACCAGCGCCTGCGACCGCCGTCGTGGGACCATCCCATGGGCACCGACGACTTCGGCCGCGACATCCTCAGCCGCGTGATCCACGGTTCCCGCATCTCCCTGCGCATCGGCGGGATCTGCATCGGCATCTCCCTCACCCTGGGCACCGCCCTGGGCCTGGTAGCCGGGTACCGCGGCGGCCTTACCGATACCCTCGTCATGCGCCTCGTGGACATGATGCTCGCCTTCCCTTCGATCCTGCTGGCCATCGCCATCGTCGCCGTCATCGGCCCCGGGATCGACAATGTCATGATCGCCGTGAGCATCGTCCTCGTGCCCCAGTTCGCCCGGCTGGTGCGGGCCCAGGTGCTCTCCCTGCGCGAGCTCGCCTACGTCGAGGCGGCGCGCGCCCTCGGCGCCGGCCACCTGCGCATCATCGCCTTCAGCCTGCTGCCCAATTGCGGCGCGCCCCTGATCGTGCAGACCTCCCTCAGCCTGGCCACGGCCATCCTCGACGCGGCGGGCCTCAGCTTCCTCGGCCTCGGCGCCCAGCCCCCGACGCCGGAGTGGGGGGCCATGCTCAACAGCGGCCGCGAGTTGCTCCTCAAGGCGCCGTGGGTGATGACCTTCCCCGGCTTGGCGATCTTCGCCGTCGCTCTGGCCCTCAACGTCGTCGGCGACGGCCTGCGCGACGCCCTCGACCCCCGCCGGCCGACCTGGCCCGCGGCCGCCTGATGGTCATGCTCCTGCGCGGTGCGGCCCTGTGGGCGGCCCTGGCCCTGACCTGGTCGTGCGCCGGGACGATTCAGGGCCGGGGGCCGTTGCCGGAGCCCTCCGAGGAGGCCCGCCGGAAGGCCATGGAGTACTTCGTCAACGCCAAGGTCTTCGAGTCCCAGGGCAACCATCTGGGGGCCATCGTGGCCCTGCGCTCGGCCGCCGATCTCGACCCTACGTCGCCCACGATCCACGCCCAGCTGGCGCGCAACTACGACCGCATCCGCGACTACCACATGGCCGTCCATTTCGCCCGCAAGGCCCTGGCCCTGGACCCGGAGCTGACGGCCCTGCGCTACCAGCTCCTGCGCTGGCTGGACTCGGTGGGGACCCCGGGCGAGGTGGGGGAGCAGCTGGAGGCGCTCATCGATCGGGACCCCCACAACTGGCAGCTCTACTCGTACCTGGCGCGCACCTACATGGAGACCGGACGCGAGGATCGCGTCGACCCCCTCTTCGACCGCCTCCTCCACCAGGAAGGCACGCCCGTCGACGTGCGTGTCAACGTGGCCTACGTGCTCTCCCGCAGCGGCCGCCGCGAGCGGTCGGAGGCCGTCTTCCGCCAGGTCCTGGCCGAGGACCCCACCGTGGAGGACGCCTGGCTGGGGCTCGGCGAGCTGCAGTTTGCGCGCGGCGCGCGGCCGGCGGCGCTGGCCTCCTTCCAGGCCGGAGCGCGCTTCGTCCCCGACAGCTCGGCCCTCATGTACGAGTTCGCCCGCCTGCTGGAGACGGTGGAGCAGCTGACGCCGATCCTCGACACCGAGCAGGCGGCCTACCTCTATCGCCTGGGCATCGCCCTGTCGGAGATGGAGAAGTACCCGCTGGCCGCCGTGGTTTTCGAGCGAATCGTCGGCCGCAGGCCCGGTCACGTGGACGGCTGGCTCGGGACGGCCCACTACTACCTGCAGGTGGGCCGTCCCGAGCGCGCCGAGGAGATCCTGGAGGAAGCGGTGCGGGCCATGCCCGACAGCCTCGATCTCTACCTGTTCTGGGGTGCGGCCCTCGAGGCGGCGGAACGGCCCGAGGAGGCCCTGGCCGTGTACGAGAGGGCGGCCCTGCGGCGGCCCGACTCGGTCGATCTCTACCTCGCCTGGGGCCGGAACCTCGAGCAGCGCCGCCTCTGGCCCGAGGCGATCGAACGCTACCGCGAGGCCGTGGAGGCCGACTCGACCGAGGTCGAGGCCTACCTGCATTGGGGGGGAGCCTTGCAGGGGCTCGGCCGGTGGGAGGAGGCCATCGAGCGCCTGACCCGGGCCGTGGACCTGGAGGCGGAAGGGACCTACGCCCTGATGTACCTCGGCAGCGCCCTGGAGGAGGCCTCCCGGGAATCCCCGGGGGCCGGGTACTTCGAGCGCGCCGTCGACTGCTTCCGGCAGCTCATCGCCTTGCGGCCGGACGACGCCTATGCCCTCAACTATCTGGGCTACAGCTTCGCCGAGCGCGGCGTCCATCTCGAGGAGGCGGTGGAACTGCTCACCCGCGCCGTGGCCATCGAGCCCGACAACGGAGCCTTCTTCGACAGTCTCGGGTGGGCCTACTACCGGCTCGGGGAGCTGGAGGAGGCGGAACGCTGCCTGGCCAGGGCCCTGCAGGAGATGGAGGACCACGAGTCCGAGGAGCAGGCCGTGATCCTCGACCACGCCGGGGACATCGCCGACGCCCTCGGCAAGCGCGACGAAGCCGTGCACCACTGGCAGCGCGCCCTGGATCTGACGCCGGAAAACGAGGAGGTCCGGGAAAAGCTGGAGGCCCGGCCGTCGCCGTGAACTGGCGATCGGCCGCGGCGGCGGCCCTGCTCGCCGCGGCCGTCATCAACGCCTGCGGCCCCCCTCCCCCGGTGACGCGCGAGGGCTGGCCGGGCGGCGCCGCCGGCGAGGTGGCCGCCCTCCTGCGAGCGGACTTCGCCGCCGTGCAGGCCCTCACCGACCTGACCGCCGAGGCCCGGCTCACCATCACCCACGAGCAGGGCCGCCACTCCCTCGGCACCTCCATCCTCTTCCGGCCCCCGGACCTGCTGCGCCTCGACGTGCAGGGCCCGCTCTTCCATCACGTGCTCTCCGCCGTGGTCGAGGCCGACACCCTGCTGGCCGTGATCGAGGGCCGCCGCATGGCCCTTCATGCCGACGACGGTCTCGACTATTTCCTCGACATCGACCTGGGCGGGTACGATCCCCGCTGGGCCCTGCTCGGGGTGGTCCTGCCCGGAGACCCCGACACCGCGCTGGTCCGCTATCCGGGCGCCGGTCGGGCGGTGGTCCCCCTCGAGACCCCGGACCTGCCGCCGCGCCGCCTGACCCTGGACCTGCACCGCGGGTTCGTGGTGGGCGAGGAGATCCTCGACGATTCCGGGCAGGTGCGGTGGTCGCGCCGCCTGCAGCGCTTCCGGCGTCTGCCCGGCACCGACCTCTACCTGCCCCGATCGGTGCGCATCGAGAACCGCGGACGCACCCTGGAGCTGGAGTACGGAAAGGTGAGGACCGGCCGCGGCCTGGAGCGGGCCGCGTTCTTCACCGGCCTGCGCTAGCCGCTTCAGGCAGGAAGCGCAGCGTGAAGGCGGCCTGGACATCCACGGCCCCCGCCTCGATCAGCCTCGCATCGCTCATCTGCTCATGCAGCTCCCGCCAGCGGTTCGGGGTCATGGAGCCAATGCCCTTCTCGCGGGCCACCGGGTCGATGACCAGGGGCGCCGAGGCCTCGGCCCCGTAAGCGAGGATCTTCAGGCTCATCTCGGGGTTGAGGGCGTGGATGCGGCGGTTGGTGGCCTCCGGATCGGCGAGGTACCTCTCCCAGCCCTCGACGCTGGCGCGGACGACGGCGGCCACCAGCGGCGGATGCGCCGCGATCGTCTGCTCGCTGGCGACGAGGACACTGGCATAGGGATTGAAGCCGATGTCGGCCACGAGCAGGGCCCTGGGATCGGCGCCGCGGGACCGGGCCACGTAGGGCTCGCTGAAGACGTAGCCCTGCTGGGCGAAGTCCTGGTCCATGAGGAACCGGGTCACGTTGCCGGGGTAGGGGACGATCCTGACATCCTTGAGGGGGTACTTCCACCGCAGGTAGTGGGAGAAGGCCGGGCGCTGCGACATGGCGAGGGTCATGCCTTCGATCTGCGAGATGTCGTCGATGCCGGAGCTGCGGTGGACCATGATGCAGCGCGGGTTGATCTGGTAGGGAGCCATGAGGGCCACCACGGGGGCCTGGCGGGCGCGGGCGTAGAGGACGTCGTCGGCATTGGTCACGCCGAACTCCACCTCGCCCGTGGCGACGCGCTGGATGACGGGAGCGTCGGGGCCGCCGCCGAGGATGTCGACCGCGACGCCGTGGGCCTCGTAGCGGCCGTGGACCTGGGCGGCGTAGAACCCGCCGTGCTCGGCTTCGGGGAACCAGTTGAGGGCGAGCTGGACCTGGGGCAGGGCGCCGGGGACCGGCTCTTCTTCCCTGGAGGCGCAGCCGGCGAGGAGGCCGGCCAGGAGCGCGTGCGCGAGAAGGGTCATGAAGTCCTCCGGCCCCCTCAGGGCGGTGTTCCCGTCCAGCGCCTGAGCAGGACGTTGCTCAGGGCGCCCACGGCGGTGAAGATCGACAGCCCCAGCAACGTGCAGAACAGGATGCAGGCGAAGAGGTAGTCGGTACGGGCCTGCCCGTTGGTGAGGATGATCAGGTAGCCCAGGCCGAAGTGGCGGGTCCCGTAGCCGGCGAAGAACTCGCCCACGATGGCGCCGATGACGGACAGCCCGCTGGAGATCCGGGCGCCGGTGAGCATCTGCGGCACGGCCCCCGGGACGCGGAGCTTGAAGAGGACCTGCCAGCGGCTGGCGTCGTTGAGGACGAAGAGGTCGAGGAGGTGGGGATCGACGCGGGTCAGGCCGGCGGTGGTGTTGGCGATGACCGGGAAGAGGGAGAGGATGAAGGCCACGGCCACCACCCCCTGCAGGCCGTAGCCGATCCAGAGGACGATGAGGGGCGCGATGGCCACGATGGGCACCGTCTGCAGGAAGATCGCATAGGGGTAGAGGCTGCGCTCGATGAGGCGCGATTGCGAGAACAGCAGCGACACCAGGAAACCGAAGGCGAGGCTGAGGCAGAGGCCGAGGACCGCGCCCAGGGCGGTGAGCAGGGTGGCGGAGAGCAGGCGCGGCAGGTTTTCCGCCGCCGCCCGGGCCACGAGCAGGGGGCCGGGCAGCAGGAAGGGCTTGATGTCGAAGAGGGTCACGGCTCCCTGCCAGGCGCACAGGACCACGAGGAAGAAGAGCAGGGGAGGCATGGCGCCGGCCGCGAGGGCGCGCAGGCGCTGCATCAGGCGCCCGCCTCGGCCAGCCGGCCCGAGATCTCCCCTGCCATGCGGATGAACTCGGGCGTCGTGCGCAGGGCGGGATCGCGCGGGTAGGGGAAGGGAACGTCCATGTCGGCCAGGATGCGGCCCGGCCGGGCGCTCATGACCAGGACCTGCTGGCCTAGAAAAAGGGCTTCGTGGACGTTGTGGGTGACGAAGAGGCCCGTCCAGCGGTCCTCCAGCCAAAGGCGCAGCAGCTCTTCGTTGAGGCGCTGGCGCGTGATCTCGTCGAGGGCGGCGAAGGGCTCGTCGAGGAGCAGGAGCCGGGGGCGGGTGGCGAGAGCCCGGGCGATGGAGGCCCGCATCCGCATGCCGCCGGAAAGCTGGGCCGGGAAGGCGTCCGCGAATTCGGTGAGGCCCACCAGCTCGAGGAGCTTCCGGACCCGGGCCGGGTCGGGCGTCCGGCGCAGTTCCAGGGGCAGTCCGACGTTGCGGGCCACCGAGCGCCAGGGCAGGAGGGTTGGATCCTGGAAGACGAAGCCCAGGTCCGGCTGGCCGCCGAGCGCCCGGCGCGGGGCCTCGCCGTTGACGGTGAGCCCGCCGGCCGTGGGTTCGTCGAGGCCGGCCACCAGCCGCAGGAGGGTGGACTTGCCGCAGCCCGAGGGCCCGACGATGGAGGCGAAGCGCCCGCGCCCTATGTCCAGATCGACGCCGCGCAGCGCCTCGACGCCGGAGGAGAAGCGCTTGTCCAGTCCGCGGGCGGCGATCCGTCCCTCCTCCTCCTGGACCCCGGCCGTCTTCAAAAAGCGTAGCCCAGGGCCAGCTGTCCTCCCGTTGCGGACCCCTTCAGAGCGCCCAGGTGCAAGTGGAGCGCCTTGCCGTACTTGAACCGCACCCGGTCGCGCTTCTCCTCGATCACCTGGATCCCGTGGGCGAAGTCGTAGACGTAGTCAGCCGCCAGAGTGAGGGCGCCGAGAAGGATCAGCGCGCCTCCCGGCAGGAAGCCGGGCTCCCGTTTCTGCTCGCGCAGGCGGTATTGGGTGGTCGTGCCGTCGATCTCCACGGGGATCTTCTCGTACCGGCGTTCGCGGTCCCCGTCCTCGGGGTTGAGCACCAGGAGCTCGAAGTCCGACTCGGGAAAATCGCCCTCGCCCAGCAGGGCCGCGCCCGCCACGATCGAGACCGCCCCCAGCAGGCCGGTGGTCAGCAGCCGCTTGCCGGTCCGGGGCTCGCCCGCGTAGAAGTGCATCATTCCCGGCACCGGGATGGCGCTCAGGGCCAGGCCCACGGAGAGGCGGCGGTTCATGTCCCGGTACTCCTCCCAGGTCATGCCCTTGGGCAGGGGCACCAGCGGGACCTCGGTCAGGTCGTCCTGGGCATGCGCGCCCATCGGTGAGAGAAGGGCCAGGGAGAGCCCCGTGAGCCAGCACGGCAGATACTTCCTCATCGGGTCGATCCGTCCTTTCTGATGGGTTGGTCAGGCGGTGAGGTCAGAATTTCCGCTTGTAGAAGAACCTCATGACATCGTCCTCGCCAAGAAGTTCGTTGTAGAACTCGTAGGCTTGGGCGTCGAAGTCATCCATCTGTCTCGAGAGGGACAGCAAACTCTCCCTGGTGAGGATCAGCGTCAGGTCGTCCCCGTCCAGGAAGTACTTCCACCGCTCGACGGTGCCGTCTTCCTCGGTGGAGATCAAGACGTCGTCATCGATGCGCCAGGTGCCCTTGTGGCCGCTGTCGTCCTCCCAGGTCCTGTCCGGATTGAAGCGAAGGCTGTATCGCCAAGCGCGGAGACCCTCCTCGGAACGTGCGAAGGCCTCGTCGACAATCGCCTCGGCGTCCGGGAGGCTCATTCCCTGCTCGGCGGCGTACTCGATGAACCGTCCGGCGAGGACCTCGACGAGATCCGTCCCCTCGAAGATCCAGGTTCCTACGAGTTCAGCCTCGGGCCCCGTAGGCCCCTTGTCGTCGCCGCAGCCGGTCATCCCCACCGTGGCCAGGATGATGGCGATGCTCGCCGTCGTCAGCACCTTCACGATTCGGCTTCCCTGCTCGGGACGAACTCGCCCTCCGGCCTCGGGTGGTGTTGCCAGTGGCCGCCGGGGTCCGTTCCGCGGCAGAGGATGGCGCCCCGGTTCCAGCCCTTGTGGGCGCGCACCTCGGGCGGCACGAAGCGCATCGTCAGGCCGCAGCGCCGGCGGTCGGACAGGTTCGGCATCGATCCGTGCAGCAGGAGGTCGGTGTGCAGGGACATCTGCCCTGCCCGCATGACGAACGATACCGGGGCGCCGCCGTAGCGGGCGGGATCGAGGACGGTCTGGTTGAGGACGTTGTTCTCGCCGGCCTCGCTGCGGTGAAAGGGAATCTGCCCGTGCAGGTGGGAGCGCGGCACCACGGCCATGGCGCCGTTGTCCTCGTCGGCGTCGTCGATGGCCAGCCACACGGTGACCGTGCGGCTCGGGGTCAGGGGCCAGTACGAGGCGTCCTGGTGCCAGCTGACCTGGCGCTCGTCCCCGGGCAGCTTGCAGAAGAAGTGCGCCCCCCAGCAGATCAGGTCCTGCCCGAGCAGGTCCTGCACGTAGTCGAGGATGCGCGGCTCCGTGATCAGGTCCCACAGGCCGGCGCAGTGGCGCTGCCAGCCGTTGATGGAGTAGGCGTCCCATCCGGCGGCGGCGGCCCGGTCCATCAGGTCGTCGAAGTAGGCCCGGTTGGCCTCGGCCTCGGCGGGGGTGAACACGTCCAGGGGGAAGACGAACCCCAGCTCGTCGTACTGCCTGAGCTGTGCGGTCGTCAGGAAGCGGGGCCGGTCGTGATGGACGGGGTAGAACCGCAAGTCGCGGTCGACCTCCGGCATGGCGTCGGTGATGGAGCCTTCTCGGCTGCCCGGGGGATTCGTCATCGGCCGCCTCCCATCTCCTCCCAGACCCGACGGGCCCGGTCCATCGCCTCGGGAGTCGGCTCCCGGGCGGCCAGGATGCTCGACGGCGCCCGCGGATCTCCCCCCGGCCAGGGCGACCAGGTGTCGTCCTGGTACCGCGCTCTCTGCGCCTCGTCGCTGAAGTCCGGCACCTCGACGGGGTGTCCCTCCTGCAGGGCGCTCCGCCAGGCGAGGATGCCGACGGAGCTCATGGCCACGGCCCGGTACACGTCCAGGAAGGGCGGTCGCCCCGACCGGATCGCCCGGGCGAAGTGGAAGTTGGTCCAGAAGTCCCCGCCGCCGTGTCCGGCCCGTTCGGCCAGGTCGGCGTGCTCCGGCCACTCGGGCTGGTACGAGCGCTCGAGGGGCTCTCCGGGCCAGCGGTTCCACGGCTCGTGCCAGACGCGCACCTGGCCGGGTCCGAAGTAGCCCGGGCCGCGGGCGATCTCCATGGCCCCGCCCGTGCCGTGGACGCGATACCAGTTGCTGTGGCCGGGCAGGGTGAGCCCGAAGATGCGGAACACGGCGCCGTCGTCCGTGCGGCACAGGATCACCGAGCCGGCGTCCCCGCGGCGCACGGAGCCGTCCTCGATCTCGGGGGCGGCGATGGACAGGCCGTTGACCATGCGGGGCACGGAGCCGGTGATGTACACCAGCGGCGCCAGGGCGTGGGTGCAGTAGTAGGTGGAGGGGATCCAGTTGCGCCAGTGATTCTCGCCGGGAGCCAGGCGCAGGCGCGCCTCGGGGGCCATGGGATGGTTGTACTCGCCCTCGGCGTAGGTCACGCGGCCGATTTCCCCGGTGCGGTAGAGCCTGCGCATCTCCTGGCTGAAGAGGGTGTAGCAGTAGTTCTCGGCGAGCATGTAGACGCGTCCCGAGCGCTCCACCGCGCGGCACAGCGCGACGCCGTCGGCGAGGGTGCCGTTGGCCGCCGTCTCGGAGAGGACGTGCTTGCCGGCCTCCAGGGCCCGCACCGCGAAGGGCGCGTGCTCGTGGAAGTAGTTGGCCAGGATGACGGCGTCCAGGCCGCAGCCCAGGAAGGCGTCGTAGTCGGTGAAGGTGGCCACGCCGTAGGCGCGGCCCACCGTCTCCAGGCGCTCCTCCCAGACGTCGCAGATGGCCGCCAGCCTCATGCCCACGGCCTCGGTGGCCCCCTTGATGAAGCTCTCGCCGCGCCGCACCCCGACGACGCCGACCCGTATCTCCTTGTCCTGATCCACAGGTAGTCTGCCTCCCTCTCTCTTCAGTCGTAGCGGATGCGCGGGTCGAGCCAGGCGTAGAGCACGTCGGCGGCGAGGTTGATCAGGATGAAGAGCGTCGCCAGCAGCAGCACCCCGCCCTGGACGGCCCGGAAGTCCCGGGCCAGGACCGCCAGGTAGAGCCAGCGCCCGATGCCGGGCCAGGCGAAGATCGTCTCGGTGATGATGGCGCCGCCCAGAAGATACCCGAACTCCAGGGCGATCACGGTCAGGGTGGGGATGAAGGCGTTGCGCAGGGCGTGACGCACCAGGACCGTCATGGGCGCCAGGCCCTTGGCGCGGGCCGTGCGGATGTAGTCCTCGCCCATTACCTCCAGAAGGCTGGAGCGGGTCATGCGGGCGATCACGGCCAACGGGATGGTCCCCAGGGCCACCGCCGGCAGCACGAGGTGGCGCACCACGTCGCCGAGGGCCTCCAGGTCGCCGGCCAGCAGCGCGTCGAGGAGGTAGAAGCCGGTGCGCGGCTCGATGTAGACGTGGGCCGAGAGCCGGCCGGAGATGGGGAACAGGGGCAGCTCCACGGCCAGCACGAGGATGAGGATGAGAGCCAGCCAGAACACGGGCATGGAGATGCCGGCGGTGGCCGCGGTCATGCTCAGGTGATCGACCAGGCCGCCGCGGCGGACGGCGGCCGCCATGCCGAGGCCGAGGCCGCCGGCGATGGCGAAGCACATGGCCGCCAGGGTCAGCTCGCAGGTGGCCGGAAAGCGGTCGAAGATCTCCACCGTGATCAGCTCGTGGGTGCGGAAGGACCGGCCCAGGTCGCCGCGCAGGAGATCGGCGAAGAACCGGCCGAGCTGCACGTGGAAGGGCTGGTCGAGGCCGAGCTCCTGGCGCAGCGCCGCCAGGGTCTCGGCGTTGGCGCGCTCGCCGAGCATCACCTGGGCGGGGTCCCCCGGGACCAGGTAGATCATCAGGAACACGAGGACCGAGATCCCGAGCACCGTCGGGACCAGGAGGGCCAGGCGCCGCAGGATGAAGGCGGTCACGGACCCGGGTCGAGGCTGGAGCGGGCGGGTCCGGGCGCGGCCGGGCGGCTCACCGCGGGGCGAAGGAGACGGGCTGGAACCACTTGCTGCCGGTGGGGTGCAGGGCGAAGCCGCGCACGTCCTGGCGGAAGGCGGCCGTCTGCGTGGCGTGCACCAGCGGCACCCAGGGCGCGTCCCCGTGGACGATCTGCTGGGCCTGGCGGTAGAGCCGGGTGCGCAATACCGGGTCGACGCTGCGCCGGGCCTCGACGAGCACCTCGTGGAATTCGTCGGATCGGTAGAAGGCCACGTTCTGGGCCGGCTTCACCGCCGCCGTCTTGTCCAGCAGGACGTAGAGGAAGTTGTCGGGGTCGCCGTTGTCGCCCGTCCACCCCAGCAGGCACATGTCGTGCTGCCCGTCGAAGACCTTGTCGAGGTAGGTGGCCCACTCGGTCAGGACCAGCTCCGCCCGGATGCCCACGCGCCCCAGGTCGGCCTGCAGGGCCTGGGCGATCTTCTCCGGCTGCGGCATGTAGGGCCGCGTGGCCCGGGGCACCCACAGCTCGGTGGAGAACCCGTCGGCCAGGCCGGCCTCGGCCAGCAGCTCCCGGGCGCGCTGTGGATCGTAGGCGTAGCCGGCCACGTCGTCGTTGTAGCTCCACATGGTGGGCGGGATCGGGTTCTTGGCGGGAACGGCCAGGCCGGCGTAGAAGTTGTCCACCAGGGACTGCTTGTTGACGGCGTGGTTGACGGCGCGGCGCACCCGGAGGTCGCCGAAGGGCTCCTTGTCCAGGTTCATCGCCAGGTAGCCCACGTTCATCCCGGGCTGCGTGAGCAGCTGGATCTCCGGATCGGAGCGGATGCTCTCGATGAACTCCGGGTTGAGGTTGTCGACGCCGTGGACGTCGCCGGAGCGCAGCTCGAGAAAGCGCACGGAGGCGTCCTGGATGTACTTGAACACCAGGCGGTCGATCCGGGGAAGCTCCCCCCAGTAGCCGTCGAAGCTCTCCAGAACGATGCGCTCGTCCTTGCGCCACTCCACGAAGCGGAAGGGGCCCGTGCCCACCGGGTTCTTGAAGAAGTCGGCGCCGTGGCGCTCCACCGCCGCCGGCGAGACGATGCCGCAGAAGTTCATGCCCAGGGTGGAGAGGAAGGGGGCGTTGGCGGCGGCCAGCTCCATGACGAAGGTCGAGTCGTCGGGGGCGGACATGTGCGCGACGATGTCGTCCATGCCCATGTCCTTCCAGTACTTGTAGTTCCCGGCCGCGGGCCTGTACCGGGGATGGTCGGGGAAGAACTGGCGGCCGAGGGAGAACAGGACCGCCTGGGCGTCGAAGGGTGTGCCGTCGTGGAAGCGCACGTCCGTGCGCAGGTGGAAGGTCCAGCGCCGGCCGTCCTCGCTGACCTCCCAGCGGCGGGCCAGCTGGGGGCGGACCTGCGTCGACTCCGGCTCGTAGGTGACCAGGGTCTCGTAGAGGTTGTCGCAGACCTTGAAGGACTCGCCGTCGTTCTCCAGGGCCGGATCGAGGCCCACCGAGTCGGCGCCGCGTCCGAAGACCAGCACCTTCGGCGCATCGGGGCCGGGGCCGCCGCCGCAGGCGGCCAACAGCAGGAGGGCGCCGAGAGCGCCCAGGCGGGAAGGGGCCACGGGACTACTCGGAAAACGCCGCGTCGAAGGCCGCCTCGGAGGGCTCGAAGTCGACTTCCTTGACGAAGGCGCAGGCCTCGGCGGCGCCGTGCTCGCGGTCCATGCCGCCGTCCTCCCACTCCACCGACAGGGGGCCGTCGTAGTGGATCCGGTTGAGGGCGCGGATGATCTCCTCGAAGTCGATGTTGCCGCGGCCAAGGGAGCGGAAGTCCCAGTAGCGGCGCCGGTCTCCGAAGGCGGTGTGGCCGCCGAAGACGCCGGCCTCGGTGGGTATGGCCGACCAGCCAACATCCTTCATGTGGACGTGGAAGATGCGGTCGGCGAAGCGGTGGATGAACTCCACGTAGTCGACCCCCTGGTAGCCGAGGTGGCTGGGATCGTAGTTGAACCCGAAGGCGGGATGGCCGTCGAGGGCCTCGATGGCGCGCTCGGCCGAGGCGATGTCGAAGGCGATCTCCGTGGGGTGCACCTCGAGGGCGAACTTGACCCCCGCCTGCTGGAACTCGTCGAGGATCGGGCGGAAGCGGGCTGCGAAGTCGGAGAAACCGGCGTCGATCATGTCGTCGGACGTGGGCGGGAAGGAGTAGAGCAGGTGCCAGATGGAGCTGCCCGTGAAGCCGTTGACCACCCCCACGCCGAGCCGGGCGGCGGCCCGGGCCGTGGCCACGAGCTCGGAGGCCGCCCGCTGGCGCACGCCCTCGGGGTCGCCGTCGCCCCACACGTACTCCGGCAGGATCGCCTGGTGGCGCTCGTCGATGTTGTCGCACACGGCCTGGCCCACCAGGTGGGCGGAGATCGAGAACAGCTCCAGGTCGTGCTCCTCGAGGAGGGCCCGGCGGCCCTCGCAGTAGGCGTCGTCGGCCCGGGGCACCTCGAAGTGGTCTCCCCAGCAGGCCAGCTCGAGTCCGTCGTAGCCGAAGCTGCGCGCCTTCTCGCACAGGGTCGGCGTGTCGAGGTCCGCCCACTGGCCGGTGAACAAGGTAACGGGTCTGGCCATTCTGTCCTCTCCTCTTCCGGGTTCTCCAAAGGCCCGCGCCCCGGGGTCAGCGCCGCGCGGACTTCATCCTTCGCAGGTCGATGTCGAAGATGCGCAGGAAGCGCCCGCCGAACTCGCCCACCACCTCCGGGATCTCGTCGTCGTCGATGTCGAGCAGGCCGATGCGCTCGCCGAAGCTCTCCGGCGACTGCCACTCCAGGTCGCGGTAGCGGGCGTCGAAGACGAAGCCGTCGTTGAGGACGATCTCCTCGGCGCCGTCGCCGTCGACGTCCCCCACCAGGAGGTCGCTGGAGGTCAGGTTGTCCTGGTCGCTGCGCCACTCCTCGAAACGGTCGCGCCCGTCGTAGATGACCAGCCGGCCATCGGCGACGAAGAGCAGTTCCAGCGGGTCGTCGTCGTCGACGTCGTGTACGGCCATGGCCGAAATGTCCCCGTAGTCGGTGGCGGGGTTGCTCCACAGGACGTGGTAGTCGCCCAGGTCGAGGAAGTGGATGCGGCCGCCCTCGGTGTAGACGAGGATCTCCCGGAGGCCGTCGAGATCGACGTCGGCCAGGATCAGGCCGGAGACGGCGCTCTCCAGGTACTCGCTGATCCAGACCTCCGCGTAGGCTCCGTCCCGGCCTTCGTAGACGTGCACGAAGCCGTGGATGTCGCCGAGGGCGAAGCGCTCCACGCCCTCCTTGCCGGGCGGCAGGGGCAGGACGCAGTCGAACTCGGCGAAGGCCCCCAGGCCGGCGATCGCCGAGACCTCCGGGCCCGAGGCGGATGTCGCCTGCAGGCCGAGGCCCAGAACAAGGGTGAGGGCTGCGCTCTTCATCCGGTATTCTCCTCGGCGGCGGAAACGGCCGCCCCGTACACGCTGAGGATCGGTACGCGGCAGCGCCGGGCCAGTCCGGCGCAGTCGTCGTACTCCGGGGCCACCCGGCGGCGCCCGTCGAGGCGGGCCACCTTCACCCGAACCGGACCGAACTCGGTCTCCACCGAGAGGGTGGAGCGCTCCAGCACGCGCCTCTCCACTTCGTAGTGGCGCACGCCGAGACTGGTGGTCTCCCCCAGGACGACCTCGGAGACCACCTCGAGGTGCTCCGGGTCGACGAGCACGCTGAGCAGGTGGCCGGGGCGGTTCTTCTTCATCAGCACGGGGGTCACGTACAGGTCCCGGGCCCCGGCCTCGAGGAGGCGGTCGAAGAGGTAGCCGTAGACCTCGGGGTTCATGTCGTCCACGTTGGCTTCGAGCACGACGCAGCGGCGCCCGTCGCCGTCCGCCGCCGCCACGGGCTCCGACAGTCTCAGACGCACCACGTTGGGGGCCGTTTCCAGGTCCCGGCTCCCGGCCCCGTAGCCGATGGCGGCGACACGCATGGCCGGGGCGGCGCCGAAGGTCTCGGCCAGGGTCGTGATCAGGGCGGCGCCCGTGGGCGTCACCAGCTCGGCGGTGACCTCGGTCTGCACCAGGGGCACCCCCCGGCACAGGGCCAGCACGCCGGGGGCCGGAAGGGGGTAACGGCCGTGGGCGCACTCCACGGTGCCGGTGCCGCAGTGCAGGGCGGAGGAGTAGACGCGGGTCACGCCGAGGAGGCGCAGGCCGGCCACGGCTCCGGCGATGTCGACGACGGCATCGAGGCTGCCGGCTTCGTGGAGGCCCACGGACTCCACGTCGACGCCGTGGACCGCGGCCTCGGCCTCGGCCAGGCGGCGGAAGACCCGGCGGGACGTGGCCTTGTCCGCCTCGTCGAGATCGCTGCCGTCGATCCGGGCCAGCAGGTCCTTCAGGTGGGTGTGCGGGGCATGGCCGGGATCGAGGTGGTGCTCTCCGGCCGCGGCCGGGGTCTGCCCGTCGATCTCCACCTGCACCCGGGTGGCCTTCAGCCCGCAACGGCCGACCGTCTCGCAACGCAGGCGGCCGCCCACGCCGATCCGGTCGACCTCCTGCTGCAGCCTCCCCGGGTCGAGGCCCGCGTCGATGACGGCGCCGAGGATCATGTCGCCGCTGACGCCGGAGAGACAGTCGAAGTAGGCTGTGGTCACGTCTTGTCCGAGGTCCGCGAGGAGCGCCGGAACTCCGCCCGCCGGCGCTTCCAGTCCAGCTCCTCGTCGAGATGGAAGACATCGACGAAGTCCTCGATGCAATCCTCCTCGGTCTTGCTCATCATTTCGTTGTCGACCAGGTTGAAGACGATCTCGCCGAAGTCGCGGGTCTCCCGGATCCCCCAGTCCTCGAAGACGGAGATGGCGAGGGGGCCGAATCGGTCGAGGGCGTGCTCGCTGATGCCGCATACCAGGTCGCGGCCGGACACGTGCCGCTGATCCTTGGGCAGGGAGGCCTTGCCGAGCTTTTCCACCGTGTGCTGCAAGGCCTCGTACACGAACAGGTAGGCGGCCTGCTTGTAGCGGCCGTCCCGGTGGACGATCTCTTCCAGCTTGTCGGAGCCCTCGTCCATCTGAGGCCGGTTCCGGGTATGGAGGGGCGGTCCGGGGAGCGAGGCGGGCGGCCAAAGTCAACGGCCCCCCGCCGGGTTGTCAAGGTCCCCTGGCGGCCAGGACGGAGCCCCGGGAACGGAGCGCATCGTCGAGGCGCTCCCGAAGCACCCGGTGGTGCTCCTGGAAGGCGGCCCGGTACTCGGCGGCCAGGGGGCGGCCGCCGCCGCGGTTGACGGTGGACGGGTCGATGTGCCGCCCGTTCTGGATCAGTTCGTAGTGGAGGTGGGGACCGGTGGCGCGGCCCGTGGCGCCCACGTGGCCCACGTGATCCCATTTCCCCACCCGCTGGCCCTTGCGCACCAGGATCCGGCTCAGGTGAGCGTAGCGGGTGCGGTAGCCGTTGGCGTGCTTGATCTCCACCATCTTGCCGTAGCCGCCGTTCCAGCCGGCGTGGGTCACCCGGCCCCTGGCCGTGGACCATACGGGCGTGCCGGGGGCCGCGGCGTAATCGGTTCCGAGGTGGGGCAGGGCGCGCTTGAGGATGGGATGAAAGCGGCGGCGGGAGAAGGGCGAGCTGATGCGCCGGAAGGACATGGGCTTGAGGAGGAACATGCGCTCGAGGGACTTGCCGGTTTCGTCGTAGTAATCCCCGGCGCCGTTGGACATCTCGTAATAGACACCCACCCGGGAGACGGTCTCGCCCTCGTAGCGCGCCATCAGGATCCTCCCGTAGCGCAGGAACCGGCCGTCGACCGACTGGCGCGTGAACACGAGACCGAGGCGGTCGCCGTGGCGCGGACCCGTGTGGAAGTCGATGACGGATCCGAAGACGTCGTCCACGACCATGTCGGTGAGGGCGTCGTCCTCGCCGGCGGCGGCGATGGCGTTGAAGAGGTTGTCCACGATGACGACCTGGAGGGTCTCCGTCGTCTCCGTCACGGGCCGTTGCCACCGCCGGGCGACGAGGTCCTCCTCCCGGCGCTCCACGAGGACGGGCCTGTCCGGTTCTTTCAGCGGCGTATACTCGAAGCGCGCCACCGCGCGCAGGCTGTCCAGCTCGAGCCGGAAGGAGTCGCCCGGTTTCGAGTCCTTGCGGCCGTCGAAGACCGGGGACAGGGCCGTTCCCAGGAGGGTGATCTGAAGGTCGGAGACCCGGTGCCGCTTGAGAACCAGATAGATGGAATCGTCGGGTCCCAGGGTGTCGGCGATGACGTGGCGTTGGGTCGGCGGCGCCCGGAGGCTGGCCACGACGGGAACGACGGCCGCCTGGACAGCGGCCAGCCCCTCCCCGGGGGCCGCTGTGGCGGAGGGGCGCGCGTGCAGGTCGATACGTACGAAGGTCAGGGCGGTCAGGGCGGTCAGGAAACCCCAGAACCCCACGGAAGAGCGCGGTGGCAGGCTCATGCAAATCCAGTTTATGCGGGAAAACGTTGTATGTACGGGAGAACGCGGAGGGGGCCGCGCTTGACCAAGTGGGGGCGGCCCCTATGCTACACAGGCGCCATGGCCGCGTCAACCCGCCCTCTCTCCGCCTTCGCCGGTCCGCTCCCGGTCCCTCTCCCTCCTTCGTCGTGACCCCCGACGGGCCCGCAGCGGATCTCGATCTCAAGGGACTGCTCCCGGAACGGCTCCGGCGGCTGGCCGTCGATCTGGGGGAGCCCGCGTACCGAGGCGACCAGCTGTTCTCCTGGATTCACGGCCGCGGCGAGGACCGGCTGGAGTCGATGTCCAATTTGCCCCGCCGTCTGCGTCAGGCCCTGGGCGAGGCGGGCGCCCATGTGAGCCGTCTCGAGCTGCTCGAGAGGCGCGACTCGGGGACGGGGATGGCCGTCAAGTTCATCTTCGGCGACGGCGGCGGGGCCCAGTTCGAGTCGGTCCTCATCCTCGACGGCCGGCGGCGCACCCTCTGCCTGTCCTCGCAGGTCGGCTGTCCGTTGGACTGCAAGTTCTGCGCCACCGGGCGCATGGGGTTTCTCCGCAACCTGACGGCGGCGCAGATCGTCGATCAGCTGCTGCAGGTCCACGCCGACGCCGTCACGGAGGGCCACGGCCGGATCACCAACATCGTCATGATGGGGATGGGGGAGCCCCTGCTGAACTACGACGCGGTGACCACGGCCCTGAGGCTGATCCGGCGGGCCGAGGGACCATCCGTCGGCGGCCGGCGCATCACGGTCTCCACGGCCGGGTACCTGCCGGGGATCCGCCGGCTGGCGGAGGACGATCTCAACGTCGGTCTGGCCATCTCCCTCAACGCCACGACCGACGAGGTCCGTGAGCGGCTGATGCCGATCAACCGCAGGTGGCCCATCGCCGACCTGCTGGCGGCGGCGCGCTACTACTTCGACCGCCAGGGCCGCCGGGTCACCTTCGAGTACGTGCTCATGCGGGACGTAACCGACACCGAGGCGGACGCCGAGCGTCTGGCCCGGCTGACGGCCGACGTGCCATGCAAGATCAACCTGATCCCCTACAACGAGCTGGCCCCCGGCGACCCCGAAGCGCCGGTCTTCCACCGGCCCGGGAGAACGCGGATCGAGGCGTTCCGGCGCCGGCTGGAATCGGCGACCGGGAGGACCGTGCGCCTCCGAGAGAGCCGGGGGCGGGACATCGACGCCGCCTGCGGGCAGCTCTACCGCCGTCCCTCGTGAAGGCGGCGGGGCACCTGGCGGGGGGCTCCCTGGCCGGCGTCGCCGCGGCCGCCGCGGCGAGCGCCGCCGGCGCCATTCCCGGGGTGGGTGATCCCGTGTGGTGGGCGGTCTTCGCCACCACCCTGTTCTTCTCCCTCTTTCCCGACGTCGACACCGATTCCCTGCCGCGGCGGTGGTTCTACAGGGGCGTCCTGGCGGGGCTGCTGTGGCTGGCGTGGAGCGGCCGGTGGCAGCTGGCGACGCTGCTGGCCGTCCTGTCGACCCTCCCCCTCGTCGATCATCACCGGGGCTGGACCCACGGGCGCCTGACCCCCGTACTCGCCGTCGGCCTGCTGGGGGCGGGCTGCCTGTGGTGGCGGGGCGATCTGCGGGGGGCCTGGGAGAGCGGCGGGGCCTCGATCCCGGCCGCCGATATCGTCCTCCTGGCGGCGGCCCTCGCCGGCTGGTACACCCATCTGCTTCTCGACGGCCGGTTCCGCCTCTTCCCCGACGACGGGGCCTAGCGGCGCAACGCGGGTCGGACCGTGTGCTCCGAGCTCGATGAGAGCAACAACACCATGGCGTACGAGGTCGTCGTCGCAGAGGCTGTGCGAGCCCTTCGGATTCTTTCGGGGCAACGTCCTTGTCCTCACCTTGTCGGGGAGCCTGGGAATGTTCTCCCGGGCCATGGCCTTCCCCTACGTCCCCCTGTACATCCTGGCTCTCGGAGGCGAGCCGGAGCAGATCGGGTTCGTCTATGCCCTGGGGCCTCTCGGCGGGCTGCTGGCCTTTCCGGTGGCCGGCTATCTCGCCGACCACATGAACCGGGCTCGGCTGATCGCGGCGGCCGGCTACTGCTCCGCCGGGGCGGTGCTCGTGAACGCCCTGGCGCCGAGCTGGGAATGGGTGGCGGCGGCGATGTTGATGCGGGGATTCGCCGTCTTCCACTTCCCGGCCTCATCGGCGATCGTCGCCGACTCCCTGCCTCCCGGAAACCGGGGCCGCGGCATGGCGACCATGGCCGCCCTGACCGGGGGGCCGGCGCTGTTCGCGCCATTCGTGGCCGGCGTGGCCATCGACGCCTGGGGCGTCGACGCGGGGATGCGGATCCTCTACGTGGTGATGGCCGCGGCCTATGCGGTGGGCGCGACGATCAACCTGGTCTTCATTCGCGAGACCCGGGAGTCGCCGGAGGCGGTGAGCGCCGCGAACCTCGGACGGACATTGCGCCGTTCCTACACGGGCATCCCGGCGCTGCTGCGGGGCTTTCCGCCCTCCCTTCGGGCGGTGTCGGTGGTGATCATCCTGTGCTTCCTCGCCAACGGGGTGGCCAGCCCCTTCTGGGTGGTGTACGCCAGGACCCATATCGGGCTGAGCGCTTCGCAGTGGGGGCTGATCCTGCTGGTGGAGACGGGTCTGCGGAACCTCACGACCATTCCCGCGGGGTTCCTCACCGACCGCCTGGGACGCGCACCGTTCATCATCGCCGCGTTGCTGGCGTCCGCCGTGATTCCCCTGTACCTCCTGGCGGGCTCTTTCGGGTACGTCCTGGCGATCCGCTGTGTGATCGCCGTGGCGGCCGCCTTTTTCAGCCCCGCCATGGGCGCTCTGCTGGCCGACACCGTGCCCAGCGGCACTCGCGGACGGGTGATGGCCGCCATCGGCCGGGGATCCGTGGCCATCGGCGCCGCCGCCGGGGGCATGGGCGGCCCTGGGACCGGGTTCCTGACCACCCTGCCGTTGATGGCGGCGGCTCTCTGCGGCGGCCTCCTCTACGCCTGGACCCCGGCGAGCCCGTTTCTGCTCGTCTTCGGACTGACCGTTGCCGCCCTGCTCGTCTCGGCCCTGTTCCTGCGGGATCCGGAGCGGGCGGAACGGTAGGGAGGGACGGGCCGCCCCAGGTGTCAGCGGTCCTCGCCCTCGCCCTCCTCCTCCTCGGCCTCGTCGCCGCGGCGGCGCTCGACGAACTCCCTGACCTTGGATACGGCCTCGGGCACGAGCGCGATCAATTGCGCCCAGCTGACCTCCTTCTCCTTCAGGGACAGCACCTGCACCTTGCCCCTGGCGTCGATGACGACGAACCCGACGGGCTCCACCGAGGCGCCCCCGCCGGTGCCGCTTTGTCCCCGGTCCTCCCGGCCGCCGCCGGCGCCGAATCCGAAGGAGATCCTGGACAGCGGAATCAGGGTCACGTCGCCGGCGGTCAGGGGCTCGCCGACGACGGTGCGCGTCTGGACGATGGTGTGCAGCTCTCCCAGGACTCGCTCGATCAGGGCCTCCACCGAGGATTTCATCGGCTTCCTTTCTCTCCGGCGAGCCTCGCGCGCCGGGCCGTCCACCAGGAACGGGACCGGGCCGCCGCCCGGGACCACGCCGTGGCGAGGCCGAACCGTCCTGCCAGATACAGCAGTCGGGCCGGGCGGAGGTGCAGACGCACCTCCGCCTCGCCCCGGAGGCCCGGGTTCGTGAAGTCGGGGGTGAGGGACAGGGCCACCCTCTCCGGGGCGGCCGGCGCGAGGGCGTGGACCAGACCGAAGAACCGGCCCGTGGCCCCCGGGTCCCCCAGGCCGACGATTGCGTTCAGGCGCAGCCGGCGCAGGCGGAAGGCGGAGGGCAGGGCGCGGACCACGCGCAGCAGGGGCCTGGCCAGGGGTCCGAGCGAATGCAGACGCTCCCGGAGCCCGGCCGCTCCGAGTCGCGGCTCTCGCTCCCGGCCGTCCTCCGGCCTCGCCCGGCCTGGATCCGCCGCCGGCCGGGGCTCTCGCTCGTCCCCGCCGAGCCGCATCCTCGGACCCAGCGCTCGTCCGGCCAGGGTCGGTACCAGCTCCCACGCGGGGCCCCCCCGCCGGCGCAGCCTCACGCCCAGCAGTCCCGCCCAGACCGCCGCCTGGGCGCTGATGTCGAAGCCGCCGTCGTCGTCCCATCGGGCGCCGCTGAAGGCGAGCACGACCGGCAACAAGAGAACGGCGGCCCCGGCCATGGCCAGAGCGGCCGCCAGCAGTATCAGGAGATCGGACCAGATCACAGCTCACCTCCGTGAATCCTCATGCGAGAAGCTACCCCGCCCCGGTGGAGCGTCAAGGCGGTCCCGAGGTGGACGCGGCTTGACAGCCGGCGACCGGGCCCGCTACCCTAAGAATCGCCCGCAAGTACAAGCAGGGAAAGCAGATTGGGCCAATTGCACACAATCGAACCCGGCCCCTTCGGGGAGATTCGGAAAGCCTTCGAGGTCGTCCTCTCGATCTCCCTCGCCCTGGCCTTGACGGCTTCCGCCGCCATGGCTCGATCGACCCTGACGGCGAGGTTCTCGGCCCCCGTGGCCGGCCCCGGCATCGAGCAGAAGGCGGAGCTGGTGCTCGATCTGTTCCCCGGCGACGGGGAGGCCGTGCTTGGAGCGACCGTCTCCTTTGCCGACGACGGCGTGCAGATCGAGTCCGCCGCCTGCGCCCTGGGCGGCGCCGAGGTCGCGGGCCGGCGCGTCGACCTCGACTACACGGAGCATCCCCTCGGGGAGCGCGCCACCGACACCCTCACCGTGGTCCTGCGCGCCGCCTCCGCGGGGACGGTCCCGGTGGACGTGACCCTGCTCGCCAACGTAGACACCCCCGGCATGGAGCCCCATCGGGCGCGGGTCCTGCTCGACGTCGAGCCGCCTCTGCGTCTGCGCGCCGCCCTGAGTCCGAGGGAGGCCTACCCCGGCGAGGCGGTGGAGCTGACCCTGTCCGTGACCAACGAGGACGATCGGGGTGTCGATGCGGTCGCCGTGGAATGGCCTGCCGGGATCACCGCCGACGAAGCGCCCACCGAGTCGCCCATCGCCGCGGGGGAGACCTCGGAGCATCGCTGGCCGGTCCGCCTGGAGCCGCAAGCCGCCGGCGATCTCCTCCTGATGGTCCGCGCCGAGGGCGGCGGGCTGCGGGCCTCCCCGGTGGCCGTGGCGCGCCTGCGGGTGAGGCCGTTGCCCGCCTTCGGGGCGCGGGTGACCTCCGGCGAGGCGGTTCGCGGAGAACCCCTGCGTCTGGCGCTGCTGTGGTCGAATCCGGGCGCCGAGGCGATTCCCTACGAGGAGCTCAGCGCCCGGGTCTCGGCCGGGTTCGAGGCCGCGGCCCCGGCCGGAGAGGTCTCCGGCGGGGTGGAGACCGACTTCGAGGGAGACGCCGTGGAGGTACGGCTGAACGGCCCCGGCGAGCTGGGCCCGGGGGAGGACCGGTCGGTGGAGCTGGACCTGACGCCCACCGGCACCGGCCCCTTCGCCTGGACGGGGGGGTTCCGGCCGCCGGGGCGCGAGAGCTCCCTCGATCTCGGCCTCTCCGTGGTGCGCGTCGTGGCCCCGGCCGGCGGGCCTCAGGCCGAGCTGGCGGCCGCGGTGACGGACCTGGAGCTGGTCAGCCAGGGCCTGCGGGCCGAGTTGGAGACCGCTCTCGACGCCATTCCCCTGTCCCGGGGCGCCACGGTGAGCCTGGCCACCGGGGAGGAGGACGATGCCAACTGGGTCGTGGAGGGCCTCCTGACCCGGGGCCTCCTGAGCCGGGGCGTCCGGGTGCTGGCCGACAGCGCCCTTCACGTGCTGCGTTACCGCGTCGCCGATGCCCGCGTCGTGTACAGCTCCGCGGAGTCGTCTTTCGGCCCCTTCGGCGGCGCCCGGCGGCGCGAGGGCCGCGGCGTGGTCTATCTGCGTCTGGAGGACGCCGGGCAACGGGTGCTGTGGGTTCGCAGGCTGGACGGCCGCCAGGAAGACCCGGACGTCTCCCGGCCCGCGGGCTGGCTGAGCGCCGGCGAGGGATTTCCCCAGTCACGGATCGAGCCGGATCGGCGGTTCCTGGAACTCGGCCTGTCGGGGGCCATCGTGGGCGGTCTGCTCTTCATTTTCTTCGCTCCCTGATCCCGCGCCGGGCGCAGGATCAGAACCGCCGCCGCCGCCGTCCGCCGGAGTCGTCGACGCCGTGCAGGGGGCACGTCTCCGGCATGGCGCCCCCGCGGATGAAGATCTCCTCCGACTGGTTCGGGCAGTAGCGCGTGGCCAGACTGTGGGTGTCCTCGCACACGGGGCGGTACTCCACCAGGTCCTCCGGGTATTCAAACGAGTCGCGGCGCTGCCGGCGGTAGGGCTCGACCTCGTCGTAGACCTGCTTCATGAAGCGCGCCCAAAGGGGCAGGGCGGCGGCGCCGCCGGGCTGTGAGGCCAGGCCGATGCGGGGGTCGTCGACGCCGACCCACACGCCGGCCACCAGGTGGGGGGTGAAGCCGAGGAACCAGGCGTCACGGTAGTCGTTGGTGGTGCCCGTCTTGCCGGCCGCGGCCCAGCGGAAGCCGTGACGGAAGCGCGCCGAGCGGCCGGTGCCGCCGACCTCGTCCATGACCGAGCGCATCAGATCGGTCATGACCACGGCCACGGCCGGGCGCAGCACCGAGCGCCTCACCGGGGTGGACCGGAAGATGACGTTGCCCTCGGCGTCCTCGATCCGGGAGACGGGCACCGGCTCGACGTAGATCCCCCGGTTGGGAAACACCGAGTAGGCCGCCACCATATCCAGGAGCCGCACCTCGCTCGAGCCGATGCCGATGGCGTAGACCTCGTTGATCCGATCGCGGATGCCCATGGCCCGGGCGTACTGGGCCACCCGGGCGGGGCCGAGGTCCTGGGCCAGCTTCAGAGCGATGATGTTGCGCGACTCCCTGAGTCCCTGACGCAGGGTCATGGGACCCTTGAACTTGTGATCGTAGTTCTCCGGGGTCCAGATGGTGCCGTCCGCCTCCTCGACGACGATGGAGTTGTCGTCGTAGACATCGATGGGGAAGCGGTTGTTGTCGATGGCCGCAGTGTAGACGAAGGGCTTGAAGGAAGAGCCGGCCTGGCGCAGGGCCTGCCAGGCCCGGTTGAACTTGCTCTCCCCGAAGTCCCGGCCTCCGATCATGGCCAGGATGTCGCCGTTGGCCGGGTCCATGGCCACGAAGGCGCCCTGGACCACGGCCCGGTCGCCGTCGGGACGGTCGGCGGGGGCCTGGCGGGCGACCCAGGCGTCGACCTTGGCCTGGACCGCGGCGATCTGCGTGGCGAAGTGTTCCTCGGCGATGCGCTGCAGGGTGGCGTCGAGGGTGGTGTGCACGGAGTAGCCATCACGGTAGAGCTTGGAGCCGTGTTCGGCGTCGAGCTGCTGGCGCACGTACTCGACGAAGTAGGGGGCCAGGCCGTAGGTCTCGGACTGGCGCCCCCGGCGGATGCGCGCCGGCTCCCGGGAGAGGCGCTCGGCCTCGGCGGCCTCCAGTTTCCCGGCTCTGACCATCTCCTCCAGCACGAGGTTGCGGCGGCTGACGGCCTTCTCCGGGTTGTTGAAGGGGCTGTAGGTGTTCGGCGCCTTCAACAACCCCGCGAGCAGGGCGCACTCCTCCACCTGCAGGTCCGCGGCCTCCTTGTCGAAGTAGAGTCGTGCCGCCGACTTCAGCCCGTAGGCGTCGTAGCCGAAGAACACGGTGTTGAGGTACATCACCAGGATCTCGCGCTTGGTGTAGAGCCTCTCCACGTGGACGGCCGTGATCTGCTCGCGGATCTTGCGGGCGTAGGTGGCCAGCACGTCCCCCAGGGAGTCGGAGGAGCGCTGGGTGCCGACCTTCCGGTAGAGGTTGCGGGCCAGCTGCTGCGTGAGGGTGCTGGCCCCCTGGGCGGTGGGGTCCCGGCGCTTCACGTTCTCCAGGACGGCCCCGAGGATGCGGCGCAGGTCGATCCCCCAATGGCTGAAGAAGCGGCGGTCCTCCACCGAGATCAGGGCGTCCCTCATCGCCTGGGGGATCTCTTCGAAGCTGCGGATCAGCTCCCGGTTCTCGAGCTTGAAGTCGTAGAGGTGGCTGCCGTCCGCGGAGTAGACCCTGGTGACCCGCTTGGGCTGGAAGGTCTCCAGCTCGTCGATGTCCGGGAGGTTGTCGCTGACCAGGGCGTAGACCACGCCCAGGACCAGCGCGTAGAAGCACAGGCAGGCGAGGGAGTACGCGGCGATTCTCCGGGCGGTCAAGGATGACCTCGGAAACCCCGCCGCGCCTCGCCGCAGGCCCGGGCTCTCCAGAGCCCTCTTACCGGTAGTAGCCCTTCACCCATCTCGTGTTGTAGTCGAGCACGTAGCGCACGTGCTCCGGCGTTGCGGGGTAGGTCTCGCCCGGGCCGTAGGGGTAGCGGGACATGCCGTGGAAGGGAAGGGGCTCGACGGTCAGGGAGTGGGCGGAGTGGAAGTCCATGTCCTTTCCGAATCCGTCGGCGTAGAACAGGAAGGTCCGCTCCCAGCCCTCGGGCACCGGCGGGAAGCCGCCGGCCTCGACCTCCAGTGTCAGCTCGTCGCCGTGGCGCAGGATGGCGAAGCGGTCGTCCACGGCGGCCACCAGCTCGGTCACCTCCCCGTGACGGGTGAAGGCGCCGGCGTGGGTACCCCAGGGGGCCTCGGTGCGCAGGCGGTCGTAGTGGTAGCGGAAGGCGAACGTGCCCCCGATCGACTCGTGGACGGGGTAGCCGCGCCAGTGCAGGTCGGCCCGGAACCGGCGCCGGTGGACGCTGCGCGGCGCCTGGGGCTCCGACCGCCCGAGGAGGAAGCGGTCCCAGTAGACGCAGGCGCGGGTGGTGATGCGCAGGCGCGCCCTCTCGGCATCGGCCGGGAAGAGGCCCTCCAGGTCGACGAGCATGGTCTTCGGCAGGCCGGCGGGGGTGCCCATGTCGGCGGTCACCAGGCGCCAGCCCTCGCCGTGGTCGGCTTCGAGCCGCGGCGGCGACAGGTCCAGCCCGCGTTGGGCCGCGGCCCAGTTGCTGCTGGAGTGGGCATAGTCGACCCATCCGTGGGCCAGCAGGACCGGGTGCGGCCATCCCCTCAGGTCGCCGAGGTCCAGGACCAGGGTGGACTCCCCGGCGTAGCCGTGGATGTCGCTGCGCGGGAATCCCTCGTACCAGATGTCGTCGACGTGGGCCAGCTCCGCGCTCACGTCGCGGCCCTCCCCGTCGCGGGCGTTGCGCAGAGCGCGGGTCTCCGCCAGGGCATGGGTGCGGAAGGGGGGGTAGGGAGGCGCCGACAGCAGGCGTTCCTCCGGCTCGATTCGCAGGTGGGCGGGATGGTCCACGGCGACCAGCTCCGCGGCGTCGAGGTAGACGATCTCCTCCAGCTGGTTGGCCACCTGGAGCACGTAGCGTCCGTCCCGCGCTTCCAGGTCGCGCAGGGGGAGATACTCGTCCGTGTCGGGCGTGTAGTATTGGCCCGGGCCGGTCAGGTAGCCGATGATGGCACCGCCGAGGAAATCGGAGACGAAGCGGAAGCCGCCGCCGTCCCAGGCATAGAGGATGGGGCAGGAGGTGCCCTTGCGATCGAGCTCCGTCAGAGCCAGCCTCCGGCCGGCGGCGCTGGCCAGCTCGGTCTGGCGCACGCCGCTGGGCCAGAGGACGCTCACGAACTCCACCGAGTCGGCTCCGGCCAGGCCGAAGTGCAGGACCGGCGGGTCGGAGGGCCCGCCGCGCAGCTCCCGCTTCTGCTGTCCCCCCGCGGTGGCCACCACCACCTTGGCGCCGAAGCCGTCCGGATTGCTGTTGCGCCCCGACAGGTCGACGGCGAGCCAGCCTCCGGCCTCGCTGTGGTTGCGCCACACCCGCCGGCCGGCGAGCACGTCGAGGCGGCCGTCGCCGTCGACGTCGAGAATGGCCCACGGGCCCGGTCCGAGAGCCGGCCCGGCCGGGCGGAAGTCGGGGCCGTCGTGGACGGCCGCCCGGGCGCCCTCCGGTCCCGTCCACAAGAGGTCGAGGTCGCCGTCGTTGTCGAAGTCGGCGGGCAGGGCCTGCCGGGCGCCGGACGGGGCGGCAACCGGGCTCGCCTCGAAGGTCCGGCCCCCGTTGGCGTGCAGGCGGGCGCCGCCGGCGGTCACGGTCAGGACGTCCATGCGTCCGTCCGGCACGAGGTCGGCCACGACGAGGCCGGTGACGCCGCCGGCCTCCAGGCCCCGCCGGCCGGCCACGTCGGTGAAGGTGCCGTCGCGGTTGTTGCTGTGAAGGGCCAGGGTCCGCCCGCCGGCGACGACGTCGACGTCGCGGTCGTCGTCGAGGTCGGACAGCACCACCGCCTCGATGCCGGGTCCCCCGAGGCGGGAGACTTCGGTGGCATCGGCGAAGGCTCCGGTGCCGTCGTTGGCCCACAGGGCCAGCCCGGGGCCGGCGGTGAGCAGATCGACGTCGCCGTCGTGATCGACGTCGCCGAACAGGGTGGTCCCCGGCGCCGGCGCCAGGGCGCCGCCGAGACGGAACCGCCCGCCTTCCTCCTGCAGCGCCAGGCGCAGGCCGTCGCCGGACCAGGCCGCGTCGGGGTCGCCGTCGTCGTCCACGTCGGCGAAGACCAGGCCCCGAGGCGGCGGGGCGTCTTCGAAAGCCCAGGCCGCCCCCATCCGCAGTCCCGCGCCGGTGTTGGTCAGCAGCAGCGGCCCCCGGCCCGTTCCGGCCACCACATCCGCATCCCCGTCCCCGTCGGCGTCGACGGGGGTGAGGAAGAGCAACGGTCCCTCGGCGCCGGCCAGCTCCAGCTCCTCCTCCTCTTCGAAGCGCAGGTCCTGGCCGCGGTCGGCGCCGCCGCCGAACCCGCCTTCGGCGAGGGCCTCGGCGTACTGGCCCTGCCCCTGGTACGAGGAGGAGACGCCCTCCACGCCGGCCTGGCTCAACTGGTCGAACCGCTCCAGGGTCCGCCGCCAGGCCTCCAGGTCGCCCTGCTGCCTCAGCTCCTGGGCCAGGGCGTAGTGGGCGGACAGGTGGGTGGGGTTCAGGGCGATGGCGCGCTGGTAGGCGGCCACCGCGGAGTCGGCGTGCCCCACCTTGGCATGGGTCCGGCCGAGATAGTACCAGACGAGGGGATCCTCGCCGTCCCGGGCCGCGACCCTTCGGAAGCGCTCCAGGGCGGCGTCGTAGTCGCGTCCCTGGGCGTGATCGATCAGACCCAGGGTGTAGAGCGCGTGCAGGTGGCCGCCGTCGCGCTCGAGGGCTGCGTCCAGGGCCACGCGGGCGCTGTCGTACTTGCCCAGGCTGTAGAGGGCGATGCCGAGGTTGGCGCGGGCCGTGGGGTAGTGCGGGGCCAGCCTCGCCGCCTCTTCGAAGTGCTCGCGGCCCCGGACGTAGTTGTGCTGGTCCATGTAGACGACGCCCTGGTTGTTGTGCCAGCGCGCCTCCCCAGGCAATCCGCCTCCCGCCTCCGGGCCGCAGCCGAGCCCCGCGGTGAGGGCGATCCAGGCCGCGCCGGCGGCCTTGACGCTCTTTTTTGCCACTCTCTATATTCCTCCTCCCGATCGCGGGAGTAGCTCAGTTGGTAGAGCCCCACGTTGCCAACGTGGTTGTCGCGAGTTCGAGTCTCGTCTCCCGCTCCACCGAATCAGCGGCCCGCCGCCGGAGGCAGCCCAGCCTTCCCGCGGCGGGCCGTTTTTCTTTGCCCCTCGCGCAGCTGCAGCAGCGCCGGCAGCAGGGTGACGGCGGAGAGGAAGCAGGACCCCAGACCCAGTAGCGTGACCGTGCCGACCCAGTAGAGGGCCGGGTGATGGGCGGGCACGAGGCCGGCGAAGCCGACCATGGTCGTCAGCGTCGTGGCCAGCAGGACCGTCCCCGTGGTGCGCAGCACCAGGCGCATCGATCCGGGGCCGGCCTCGCGGTAGCGGTGGAACATGTGCACGGCGTTGTCGATCCCCATGCCGATGATCGTGGGGAAGGCGACCATGTTGTAGATGTTGACCTTGAAGTCGAAGATGTACATCAACCCCGTGACCCAGGCCAGCGCCGTGAGCAGGGGCGTGAGGACGAGGAGGGTGCCGGTGAGACTGCGCAGATCGACCAGCAGCACGAGGGTCACGGCGATCAGGGTCACGATCACGGCCTTGACGGCGTCGTCGAGCATCAGTTCCAGCATCTCGGCGAAGATGATGTGGGCGCTCGAGGGGTGGAAGGTGCCGCCGTCCGGCGTGCGGATCTCCTTGATCTGGCGGGCGAAGGCGATGGCGTTGCGCCCGTCGCGCAGGGGCACGGCGGCGTTGATCTGCACGAAGCTGAGGATCTCGCCCTCCTTGCCGGAGAAGCTCTTGGTCATCTCCCCGGGCAGGTCCTCCAGCCGCAGCCGCGAGACGTCCAGGTAGAGGCGCAGCGAGTCGGCGCGGGCCCGGTCGTCGTCCTCGAGCAGGCCCTCGTTCTCCTCCAGGGTCCGCCGCAGGCCGGCGAGGATGGCCAGCTTCTCCTCCTGGTCCGCCGGCAGCAGGGAGTAGACGCTGCGCACCGAGCGGATGGTGGAGCTGTCCCCGAGGGCCGAGCGCCGCCGCTCCACCTCGGCCACCACGGCCATGGCCTGCGCCTCGTTCTCGGTGAGGACGATGGCAGGGGCCCGGGTCTCCTTCAGCTCGTCGGGGAGGCTCGCCTTCGGCCCCCCGGAGGAGGTGTCCGGCCGCAGCTTCTTGAAGTCGTACTCGAACCGCAGGTCGGAGAGGTGCAGGACCGAGTAGGCCGTGGCCACGACGGCCAGGAGGAGGGTGAGGTGAGGGACGGGGTACCGGCCGCGGCGCAGCAGGTGGTCCGGCACCTCCCTCTGGCCCAGGCGGATCAGCCCCAGTCTCTCGGCCAGGACGATGAAGGCCGGGCTGATGACGACCATGGCCACCAGGGAGAACAGGATCCCGGCGCCGACGATGAAGCCGAACTCGCTGAACCCCTTGAAGTCGGAGAACAGGAGGGAGAAGAACGCCACGGCCGTGGTCACCGCCGTCGTGGTCAGGGCCCTTCCCGTCTGGCAGACCGTCTCCACGAGGGCGGCTTCGGTCTCCAGCCCCCGGCGGCGGGCCTCGCGGAAGCGCGCGAAGATGTGGATCCCGAAATCGATCCCCAGGCCGAAGAGGATGGCGAAGAGGCAGACCGTGATCTGGTTGAGATTGCCGATCACCAGCCAGGTGAGGGCGAAGGTCCACGACAGGCCCATGAGCAGGGGGACGACGATGAACAGCGGCGACAGGACCTGGCGGAAGTAGAGGGAGATGAGCACGAGGACGCCGAGGAAGGCGTAGAGCGCCGTCGAGCGCAGGTCCTGCAGGATCACCTCGTACTGGTTGAAGGCGTTGTTGAAGCTCCCCGAGAAGGCGACCTCCAGACCGGGGTGGAAGCTCCGGGGGTCGATCTCCTCGATGGTCGACCGGATGCCCGCCAGCAGGCGCCGGCTGAAGGTCATGTCGGTGATGACCCCGGAGGGGTAGACCCGCAGGATGACGCCGTTGCCCTCCTTGGTCAGGTAGTAGTCGCGGTCGAGGCCGGTGCGCCGGTCGGCGTAGCGGGCCTCCAGATCGTCCAGGTCGAGGGGGTCCTCCTCCTCCTCGAGGCCGACGTAGAGGGGCGATCGATGCAGCTTCTCCAGCTCGACCTTGTCCTCCACCCGGCGCTGCAGCTCCCGCAGGTCGGCCAGGTCCATGTAGAGGAGCCGGTTGCGGCCGAGGAACTCGGTCTGGGCCATGCGCCCGCGCACGACGGAGCTCAGCATGGGACTGCGCTCGAGGGAGTCGGCCAGGACGTGCACGAAATCAACGCAGGCCGCCAGATCCTCGCCGGTGACGATGACCATGAGCGGCGCGATGCCGCCGACGCGCTCCTTGATGCGGTTCAGCTCGCGGACGCTCACGTAGTCGTCCGGCAGGAGGTCGGCCGAGTCCGCCTTGATCTTCAGGCGGACGGCCAGGGAAGCGGCGAGGGCGGAGACCACCAGGGAGACGAGGATGATCCCCAGGTGGTGGTGGAAGACGTAGTGGACTATGCGCTCGTAGCTGATGCGCATGCGGCGCCCGGCGGCCCCGGCTCAGCCCTGCCCTTCGAGCCGGTCCAGCTTCCGGCGCAGGGCGTCGAGGAGCTCGGGGTACGAGCGGCGGCCGATGTAGCGGGTGTAGCTGCGGCGGTTGGCCTCCGCCGTGCCGGCGCCGTCCACGGCGAGATCGTAGATGCGCCAGGCGCCCTCGCCGCCGGCCGGCCCCGGCCGGTGGAGGAAGTAGGCGATCTGCTTGGTCTCCTGTTTCAGCGGCACCTCGGCGCGCACCACCGCCCGGCCCTCCTCGTCGAGCTCCTCGGAGGTGTAGGTGATCCGGCCCTCCCGGTGGTAGCGCACGAAGAGGTCGAAGTTCTGCCTCTCGATGATGCCGCGGAAGATCCCCACGAACTCGTCGCGCTCCTCGCCGGTGCGTTCCTGCCAGTGGTCTCCCAGGGACAGGCGCGCCAGCTCCCGGAAGTCGAAGGCCTCGTTGATCAGGGCCTGCACCCGGCTCCGGTTCTCGCTGGACAGGCTGTCCGGGTGGGCGAGCACGATCGCGCGCACGCGCTCGTCGTGGTCCTGGAGGAAGTCGGTGGCCGTGCCGGCGGGCGCCGACTCGGCGAGCAGGCCGAGGGGGAGCTGGCCGATGAGCAGGCAGAGGGCGGTCTTCATGGCGTGATCCCCTGGGAGGTGGAGCCGGTGAGGATGCCGGGCTCCCGGAAGCCGCCGCAGTGGTCGACGACGCGGCCCTGCTCCCAGGCCTCGCGCGTCCAGGCGCGCAGGTCGGCGTAGCAGGCCTCGGCGCGGGTCCCGGTGTTGTTGGCGTCGGTCAGCAGGCCGAGCCCCTGGGTCCGGTTCTTCGGGCGGCCGCCGTAGGTGCGCTCGTAGTCGCGCTCGAGGTCGACGGCCTCGAAGGTCCACCGGCCCAGGTTCTCCTCACCGCTCTCGGCGACGATGAACCAGGGGCGGAAGATGCGGTTTCGCCGCCCCACGGTACCGAGGGGCAGGGTGGTGCTCCACACGTACTTGACGTGCCGGGGGGCGCCCAGCCAGGTCTGCGAGAAGAACACGTACAGGCCCGCGGCGCTGTCGTTCGCGGGCCCCAAGCGCTCGTCGCCGCCGGTTGGCAGCACGTCGGCCCGCCAGCACCACGTCAGGATCGGAAACTCCCGCGGGTTCCACTGGGCGAGGCGTCCGATGAGGACCGAGGCCTCCGAGACCCGGGCCTCGAGGAAGGATCCCCGGTCGTGCCGGCGCACCTGGTAGGGCTTGGCCGCTTCCTCGTCGCGGTCCCGCCAGCCCCAGCCCGGAGGCAGGTCGCCCGGCTCCGAGAAGGAGAAGTCCTCGAGGACGATGTACTCGCGGCCGGCGAGCCGGGCCTCGAGGACGGCGGGGGAGTCGCGGCGGTCCAGGACGTCCTCGTACCGCCCCCGGTAGATCCGGCTCAGGCGGCGGTCCTGGAGGCGCAGGTCCCGCAGGCGCCAGCCGTCCTCGGTGCGCCGCAGGTGGCAGAGGATCGGCCCTCCCCCCGGGAGAGCCACCTCGGCGCGGCCGCTGCCGCCGTCGAAGTGGGAGGCCAGGACCTCCAGGCCCGGTGGCCCGCCGGACAGCCGGGGCGCCAGATCGGCGGCCAGCCGCTGCCGCAACGCCGTCCGGAGGCGCGCGCGGTGCGCCTCGACATGGGCCCGGAACCCGGCGCGGGTCATGTGGTCCTCGACCTCGGCCAGGCTGTCCTCCACGTAGTCGCCGAAGCAGAGCTCGGCGAAGGCGGGCAGGTCGACGGCGCGGTCGACGAAGGCGGCCGCCGTCACCTCGGGGGAGCCCCGGCGCCCCGCGTTGAGGCGGTCCACCTCGGCCGCCAGCCACGCCTCGGGCCCGGCCGCCTCGGCGGCGGCGGCACCGGCCAGCCAGACCAGGCCCGCGGCGATTCCCCGGGCCTTCAATCCGGGTTCTCCGGGCGGAGAGAGGTGCCCGCCACGCGCTCGAGCGCGGCCAGCGTGAGGTTGGTCTCGTACACGGCTTCGAGGTAGGCCTGCTCGGAGAGGGCAAAGGTCTCGAAGGCGCTCACCAGATCCTTGATCCGGGCCGGATCGAGATCGTACTCGTCGCGGGCGATGCGCAGCCATTCCCGCGTCAGATTGCGGCCGCGCAGGGCCGAGCTCAGCCCCCGGCGGGCGCCTTCGTACTCCTTCCGGGCCTGATCGATCTCCAGGCGGATGCCCTGGGCGCCGCTGCGCTCCCGGGCCTCGAGCTGGAGGCGCCGCGCCCGGGCCCGGTCCACCTCGGCGCCGATCAGTCCGATCTCGAAGGACTGGCGCAGCCCCAGCACGATGGCTCCGCTGAACAGGTTGAACTCGTCCTTGACGAAGGGGTTGTGCTGATCCGTCCGTCCCGGCGCCGCGGCGTGGCGCAGGCCCCCGGCGAGGAAGACCTGGGGATACCAGGCGCTGCGCGCGGCCTGCTCCTGGGCGCGGCGGGCGGCCACGCCGGCGCGCAGACGGCGCCAGTCCGGCCGGTGCCGCAGCGCCCGGCGCACCAGTTCCTCGAGGGGGGGGACCTCGGCGGCCTTCGGTTCGAGCCGGGCGTCGGCCAGCTCGAAGGGCGCGTTCTCCGGGAGTCCGGCCTTCCAGGCCAGGGCGGACCGGGCGAGCTGGAGCTGGTCCTCGAGCTGGCCTTCGCGGTCCCGGAGCTCCAGCAGGGCCAGCTGCAGGCGGTAGGGGACGCCCAGGGGGATGTCGGGGTCATCGGGGTCCACCTCCCCTTCCCGCTCCTCGAGCTCCTGCCGCAGACGCCGGGCGAGGGACGACAGGTCCCGGGCCAGGAGCATCCCGTAGTAGAGCTCCCTGATCTCGAATACGAGCCCCTGGCGCGTCTCCTCGAGGGCGGCCCTCTCGACCTCGACAGCCTGCTCGGCCGCGGTCCGCAGGCTGGAGAGCCGGCCGAAGGTGTACAGGGGCTGGGTGAACTCGAGCTCGGTGCGCACGAAGGGGCCCAGGGGGCGCACGCCGGAGGTGTCTTCCGGAGGATGGAAGATGTCCCCCCGGGCGTCCGGCACCATGCCGCCGAAGCTCTCGAGCCGGAGGCGTGGCAGCAGGCGGGCGGCGCGGGCCTGGCGCAGCTGGGCGCGGGCGTCCTGCAGGCGCCAGCGGGTCGTGGCCACCTCGGGGCCGTTCTCCCGGGCCATGGCCACCAGCTGGTCGAGGCCATAGACGGGGATGCCTTCCGACCCGGCGGTCCGGGGGCGGGCCGGCTGCGGAAGCAGGAAGAGGCTGCCCACGACGGCCAGGCACAGGGTCCGCGTCATGCTCAACGGAAGGCGCTCTGGTGAAGGGGCCGCTCCTCGGCCGGCCCGGCCGAGGCCGGTGCCGGTTCGCTCCCGAGGCCCGCGGTGCGGCCCAGGGAGCGGCTCAGGTGGGTGAGGAACATCCAGCCCACCGAGATCCACAGGAGCTTGCGCATGCGCTTGACGATGCCGAGGGACAGACCCATGGCCGGGTCGAGTCCAAGGGTGAGGAACAGGAAGACCTGACCTCCTTCGAGGACGCCGATGTTGGAGGGCATGAAGAAGAACAGGCCGTTGATGGCCACCGTCAGGGAGGCGATGAGAAAGGCGATCTCGAAGTCGATGCCGGCGCCGAGGGCGCGGAGGATGACGAAGGTCTCGCAGGCGCCCAGGAGCCACCCGCACGCGTGGAACAGCAGGACGAGGCCGAAGCGCCCCTTGTGCCGCCGGAAGAAGCGGGAGATGTGGCGATCGATATCCGCCGCCCGGGCCCGGAGGCGCTCGATCACCTCGAGACCGAGTCCACAGCGGCGGGCGAAGCCCAGGAGCGAGGAGAAGATGCGCCGCTGCCTGCGGTAGGCCACCCAGAGCAGGAGAACGGCGAGGGCGAGGAGCAGGGCCATGCCGCCGCGGACCGTGGCGGGCAGGGCCAGGGGCAGCTCCCAGTAGAGGATGACCAGGCCCAGCCCGACCGCGGTGAAGGACAGTCCGGTGAAGACCTGGGCCGCCTTGTTGACGACCACCGAGGCCAACCCCCGCGAGATCGGCGACTGGTGGCGCAGCAGGAAGGCCTTGAGGGGCTCGCCGCCGAGGTTGGCCAGGGGCGTCAGCTGGTTGACGGCCTCGCCCGCGAGCTTGCACATGAACAGGGACGACAGGCGCGGGCGAAAGCCGTCGGCGGGAAAGGCGAAGCTCCAGGCCACCGAGTTGGTCACGTGCCACGCGAAGGCCAGCAGGACCACCAGCAGGAAGGTCCACCGCATCACCGCCAGGTTGTGGAGGATGTCCGCCAGACCGAGGGTGCCGATGAGGTAGCCGAGGAGCAGCAGCCCCAGGCCCGGCAGCAGAACGCGGAAGACCTTCACCGGCTGGCGATCCCTCCGGGCCCCGGGGCCGTCCCAGGGTCGGAAGCGGGCGGGGCCCCCTCGGCCCCGCGCTGGTGGGCGGCCAGCATCTTGCCCTGGGACAACAGGACGCCGAGGGCGACCACGTGCAGGCCGCCCACGGTGAACAGGTAGATCAGGTCGAAGGCCCCGAGGAGGGCGAAGAGGAAGTGCACGAAGGAGAAGGAGTCGCGCTTGGCCAGGAAGGCGTAGCGCTCGAGGGCGCGGTAGAGGGCGCCCTTCTCCGCGTGGGGCACGTGGCGGGCGAAGCCGACGATGTAGTTCTGCAGCGACCCCGACCCGGTGCGCACCGCGTAGTGGTACATGATCCCCAGGGTGAGGAGCATGGCGGCCACCGCGGACAGGCCGGCGTAGAGGTAGAGGGGCTGTCCGGGGTGCAGCCCGTGGGCCGCCTTCAGGAAGGCGGCGTAGGCGATCACGTAGGCCAGATTGTCGGTCACCGTGTCGAACCAGGCGCCGAACTTCGACTCGCACAGCTTGACCCGGGCGATCTCCCCGTCGCAGCGGTCGAGGACGGCCGCCATCTGCCAGAGGAACCCCGCCAGGGCCAGGCGCCAGTACGGTTCCGGGTGCGAGATCAGCCAGGCGGCGCCCAGGCCGGTGGTCAGCACGAACAGGATCGTCACCAGGTGCGGCGACAGGCCGGTCTCGATGAGCACCATGCTGATGGGGATCGAGAGACGGGAGTTGATGTGGCGGGAGACGGGGCCGCTCGTCTTCTTGGTGACCTGTCCGAAGAGCATGGCCTTGGCCTGTCGGGCGCTGCGGCGGTCCACGACGCGGCGCCACAGGGACGGGTCGCCCTCGGCGGTCCGCACCCGGCGGCCGGCGGCGCGGGCGCAGAGCGACTCGAGGACGGGGCCGCCGCCGGCGACGACCTCGTGCGGGCGAATGGCCCCGTCGCACAACAGCGCCCCCGTGCCGACCGGCGGCCGGGCGCCGCCGGGCCGCAGAACCCCGGTGAGGGCGAGAAAGGAGAGCCGCCCCTGGTCTGGCGGCGGCGAGACCTGGGCCACCAGCCCGTCGCCGGGAACCCCGCCATCGACCAGGGCCGTGAGCGAGGTGTGGTGATGGACGTGGTCCCCGAGGAGGACCAGCACCCGTTCGCCGGCGCCGAAGGTGGTGCGCGGCGAATCCCCCCACGCCACGATCTCGATATCGAGATCGTGGCGGCGGACGAGGCGCCCGGGAGAGGGGGAGAGCCCCCCGGGGACGGCCACCACGAGGCGGCCCACGCCGGCGCGGGCCATGGTGAGGATCCCGCGGTCGAGGGTCGTGAGGCCGCCGAAACGGCGCCCGGCGATCCAGGCGCCCCGGGGGCTGTCCTCGAACACCAGCAGGCCGCCGGTCATGCGGGCTCTCGCAGCGATGGGGTCGCCAGGGCGCCGGCCTCGTACTCCTCGACGCGAAGGCGCACATCGAGCAGATCCTCGGCCGTGTCGATGTCCGAACAGGGCAGGTCGCCGATGTCGAGGCAGCGGACGGGGCAACCGGCCTCAGCCATCCGCCGGACGCCGTCCAGATAGAAGCCGTGCAGGGCCTCCTCTTCCTCCACCGCCTCCTCGAGGACGCGGCGCAGCAGACGACTGCCGTCGCCGGTGACCCGCATGATGCCGACCGACTCGGCCTGCGCCCGGGCGGGATGGAGACCCTTGCCGATCCTGGCGAGGCGCCCGCCCTGGATCTCCACCTTCATGTCGTCCTCGTCGTAGGCGGCCTTGCGGTGCACCAGCAGGGTGCAGGGCCCGGGCTCCCCGTCGAGCAGAGGTCGCAGGACCTGGGGGTGGAAGACGTTGTCGCCGTTGAGCACGAGCAGGTCGTCGCCGATCTCGGAGCGCGCCGACCACAGGCTGATGAGGTTGTCGGAGATGGCGAAGAAGGGATTGTAGACGACGCGGACGGCCACGGGGGCCGAGGCTTCCACCTGGCGCCGCACCGCCTCGGCGCCGAAACCGGCGACGATGGTCACGCCTTCCACGCCCGCTGCGGCGAGGCGCTCCAACTGGTGCTCGAGAATCGTGCGCGGACCCACCGGCAACAGGCACTTGGGGCGCTCCGATGTGTACGGCAGGAGGCGGCGGCCACGGCCGGCGGCCAGGATCAGTGCGTTCAACGGTATCGGCGTGCGGGGCGAAGGGAGACGTCGGGGCGCCTGCCCACGGACGAAGGCAGAGCGCCTCCGGTGAGTGCGCGCCCTCGGAGGCGGCGGGAACCCCGGTTCGGGGGCCGGATCAGCTTGGTGAAAAGTAGCCATAAACCTCGGTCCGCGGCAACGATATGGGGTCATTCCCTCCGCCGTATATTGACGTTTCGGCACCGGGCCGTATCCCGGACCCCTTCTCCGGCACGGAGGTTCCCGACTGCGCGCCATCATCCTCGCCGCCGGGGCCGGTACCCGGCTCCGCCCGCTCACGGAGAGCCGGCCGAAGTGCCTGGTCCCGGTGGCGGGACGGGCTCTGATCGACCGCCAGCTGGACGGGCTCACCGGCATCGGGGTGCGGGACGTGGTCGTGGTCACAGGATTCGAGGCCGGCCAGGTACGCTCCCATCTCGGCGGCCGGGCTCGCTGCGTCGTCAACGACGACTGGCCGACGACGAACAGCATCGAATCGCTGCACCGGGCACGCCGCTACCTGGAGGGGGACACCTTCCTGCTCAACTGCGATATCCTGTTTGAACGGGCCGCCGTGGAGCGCCTCGGGACAGCTGCGGGCAGCAGCATCGCCGTCGACTCCCGGGCGGTCCGGGAAGCCGGGGAGATGAACGTGCGGATCGGCCCGTCGGGCCGGGTTGCGGAGATCGGCAAGCACCTGGACCCGGCCCGGTCGCAGGCGGTGAGCGCGCAGCTGGTCCGCTTCGACGCCGCCGGGTCGGAGTTGGTTCGGCGGGAGGTCGAACGCCTGGTGCGCGGGGGAGGAGGCGGGGCCTTTCCCCCCTCGGCGTACGGACCGCTGATCCGGTCCGGAGGGCTGCGCCCCGTGGAGACCGGGGATCTCCCCTGGTTCGAGATCGACTCCCTGGAGGACTATCGGCGAGCCTCCCGGCAGCTGGCCCGGCGGCGGCCCGGTGGCGGCCTGCCATGAGGGATCGAATCGAGATCCGCGGGGCCCGCGAGCACAACCTGCAGGCCGTGGACCTGGACCTTCCCCACGGCCGGCTCATCGTCCTCACCGGCGTCTCCGGCTCGGGCAAGTCGAGCCTGGCCTTCGACACCATCTACGCCGAGGCCCGGCGGCGTTTCCTGCTGACGGCCGAAGGGGGAGCCGCCGCCTTCGCCCAGCGGCTGCAGCCGCCGCGGGTGCAGCGCATCGACGGGCTGCGGCCGGCCCTGGCCATCGCCCAGGCGCGCCATCGTCCGTCGTCGCGCTCGACGGCGGCCACGATCACCGGGCTGGCGGACTACCTGCGGCTGTTGTGGGCCCGGGTCGGCCGGCCCCGCTGCCTGGAATGCGGCGAGCCGGTGGCCGCCCACGCCTTCGAGGAGGTCCTGGAGCGGGCCTCGGGCCGGCCCGAGGGCAGCCGGCTGGTGGTGACGGCTCCCCTGCCGCCGCCGGCCACGGCGGACGGGGCCCGGGAGCTGATCGCCGAGGTCGAGCGCAGCGGCTACCGGCGGCTCCGCTGCGGCCCCGAGACCCTGGTGCTGGAGGATGTGGAGCCCTCCCGGATCGTCGGCCGTCCCCTGGAGGTGGTCGTCGACCGGGTCAAGGTCAAGACGGACACCCGGCGGCGGTTGCGGGGCTCCCTGCAGGCGGCGGTCCAGCTCGGCCGCGGGCGCGTCGGCCTCGTCGATCCGGCCACCGGCGCCGAGGAGCGCTACAGCGTGCGGCCCGCCTGCGCCGGTTGCGGGGCCGCCTTCCCGGACATCTCCGCCGCGCTGTTCAGCTTCAACAGCCCGGCCGGCGCCTGCCCGGACTGCCACGGCACCGGACGCTCCGCGGGCAGCTCCTTCGAGCGGCTGCTGTCGGCGGGCGAGCCTCCGGCGGCGTCCCTGGCGGTGCTGTGGGAGCGCTTCGGCCATCGCCGTCTCCAGCGGGAGGTGGACGGATTCTGCCGGCGCGCCCGGGTCGACCCGTCGGAGCCCCTCTCGGAGTGGCCGGAGGAGGTGGTCCGCGCCCTGTGGGAGGGCGAACGGCCCCGGCCCCGCGGCAAGCCCTTCCCCGGGCTGCGGCGCTGGCTCGATGCGAGAGCCGGGGCGGCGGACGACCGCGAGGAGCGCGCCTGGCTGGAGGAGGTGCAGGAGAGCGGGGCCGGGGAGTCGCCCTGCGGCGGGTGCGGGGGCCGCCGCTTGTCGGCCGCCGCCCTGGCCGTCCGCATCGACGGGGAGAGCATCGCCGATCTGCTGGGCCGCACCCTCTCCGAAGCCGCCGAATGGCTCCAAGGGGTCGCCATCGCCCCCGAGCAGCGGGCCCTGGCCGACCACATCCTCGACGTCGTCCGCCAGGGAGTGGCGGTGATGCTCGACCTCGGACTGGGATACCTCACCCTGGACCGGCGGGCGCCGACGCTGTCGGCCGGGGAGCTGCAGCGCCTGCAACTTGTGGCCGCCCTCGGCTCGGGTCTGTCCCAGGTCCTCTACGTCCTCGACGAACCCAGCGCCGGCCTGCACGGGCGGGACACCCGCCGCCTGGGGGCCGCCCTCGAGCGGCTCCGGGACCGGGGCAACTCCGTGCTGGTCGTCGAGCACGATCTGGACCTGGTCAGGGCCGCCGACCTGCTCGTGGAGCTCGGACCCGGCGCCGGCGACCAGGGCGGACGCCTGCTCTTTCGGGGGCCGCCCCGGGAAGCCGGGACCGCCGGCACCGCCACCGGCCAGGCCCTGGCCGGGGACGGACCGGCGCGGCGCAATCGCACCCCGGGCGCCGGCGGCTGGCTGGAGCTTCTGGGCGCCCGCGGTCACAACCTGCAGGGCGTCGACCTGTCCCTCCCCCTCGGCTGCCTGGTGAGCGTCACGGGCGTCTCCGGCTCGGGCAAGAGCAGTCTCGTCCATCACACCCTGCACGCCGCCCTCGCCGCCCGCCTGCAGGGCGCCGGACGCCGGCCCCTGCCCTTCGACGAGTTGCGGGGATCCGAGGCCCTGGAGCGGGTGGTCGCCGTGGATCAGTCTCCCATCGGCCGCACGGCGCGCTCGAACGCGGCCACCTACACCGGGCTCATGGCCGTCCTGCGACAGCTGTTCGCCGAGTTGCCCGAGTCCCGGCTGCGCGGCTACCACGCCGGCCACTTCAGCTTCAACAGCGCCGGCGCCTGCAGCCGCTGCGGCGGCACCGGCCGCGAGCCGGAGGCGGCCGTCGACCTGGAGGATCTGCCCCTGCCCTGCGGGCGCTGCGCGGGCACCCGCTACCGGCGGGAGGTCCTGGAGATCCGCTTCCGCGGCCTGTCGATCGCGGAAGCGCTGGAGCTGAGCGTGGCCGAGGCGGGGCTCCGGTTCGCCAACGTGCCCGAGGCCGCCCGGCGCCTGGGGCTGCTCACCGATCTCGGACTGGGGTACCTGCGTCTCGGTCAGCCGGCGAGTCACCTCAGCGGCGGCGAGGCCCAGCGGGTGAAGCTGTCGGCCGAGCTCGGCCGGCCGGCGGTGGAGCGCACCCTCTATCTCCTGGACGAGCCCACCTCCGGGCTGCACCGCCGCGACGCGGCCTTCCTCGTGGAGCTGCTTCAGCGTCTGGTCGACCGCGGCCACACGGTGCTCGTGGTCGAGCACGACCCGTACGTGATCGCCGCCTCCGACCACGTCGTCGACCTCGGTCCCGAGGCCGGAGGCGATGGGGGGCGGGTGGTGGTGACGGGCACGCCGGACGAGGTCGCCGCCTGCGAGGCCTCGCACACCGGCCGGGTTCTCCGGGCGGCCTTTCCCGCGGTCCCGGGGGTTTGACATGGTGCCGCGGCCTGGCGATCTCTGTGTAGCTGGAGGCGCGCCGGTCGGGTCCTCGAGCCCGCCGCCCCGAGGATGTCCTTCTCCATGAACCGCACCGTCTACTTCACCACCCCCATCTATTACGTCAACGCCGAGCCCCACATCGGTCACGCCTACACGACCGTGGTGGCCGACTTCCTGGCCCGCTTCCACCGCCTCGACGGCGACGACACCTTCTACCTGACCGGCACCGACGAGCACGGCGAGAACATCTATCTGGCCGCCGGGCGCGCCGGCGCCGAGCCCGCGGCCTTCGCCGACCGCGTGTCGCAGCGCTTCCGCGACGCCTGGAAGGTGCTGCTCGTCGGCAACGACGACTTCATCCGCACCACCGAGGAGCGCCACACCCGGGTCGTGAGCGAGGTCCTGCAGTCGGTCCACGACCGCGGCGACATCTACTACGGCGAGTACGAAGGTCTCTACTGCGTCGGCTGCGAGCGCTTCCTCACCGAGCGCGAGCTGGTGGACGGCCGCTGTCCCGACCACAACCGGGAGCCGGAGCCGCGGCGCGAGGGCAACTACTTCTTCCGCATGGAGCAGCACCGGGAGTGGCTCGCCGGCCACATCCGCAGCCACGACGACTTCATCCGCCCCGAGGGCTACCGCAACGAGGTCCTCTCCATCCTCTCGGAGCCGATCGGCGACCTCTCCATCTCCCGGCCCCGGGCCCGCGTGCCCTGGGGCATCGGACTGCCCTGGGACGACGACCACGTCACCTACGTGTGGTTCGACGCCCTCCTCAATTACCTCTCCGCCCTCGACTACCCCGACGGCGAGCGCTACCGGACCTACTGGCCCTCGGCGCGGCACTTCATCGGCAAGGACATCCTCAAGACGCACGCCATCTATTGGCCCGCCATGCTGCGCTCCATGGGCGCGCCCCTCTACCAGGGACTCGTCGTCGGCGGCTACCTCATGGGGCCCGACGGCCGCAAGATGAGCAAGAGCCTGGGCAACGTGGTCGACCCTTTCGGGCTGGCCGAGCGCTACAGCGCCGACGCCGTGCGCTACTACCTGATCAAGGACGTGCCCTACGGCCAGGACAGCACCGTGGGCGAGGCCGCCCTGGTGGAGCGCTACAACGCCGACCTGGCCAACGACCTGGGAAACCTCGCCTCCCGGGTCCGGGCGCTGCTGCTGAGGCACCTGGGCGGGACCCTGCCCGAACCGCGCCAGACCGGGGCCGACCGGGAGCTGATCGACACCGGCACCGGCCTGGCCGATCGGGTGCGCGCGCTGGTGGGGGAGCTCAAGTTCTACACCGCCCTGGAGGAGGTGATGCGGTTCGTTCGGCTCATGAACCGCTACTTCAACGACGAGCGTCCCTGGGAGCTGGCCAGGTCGGAGGAGGGGAAACCGAGGCTGGGGACCGTCCTCTACAACTGCGCCGAGGGGTTGCGCATCGCCTCGGTCCTGCTGCAGCCGGCGCTGCCGGCCAAGGCGCACCAACTGCGGGACAGCCTGGGCCTTCCCGAGGGGGACCTGGAGTCGACCCGCCGGTGGGGGGCGGCGGAGGTGGGCGCCGTGGTCCCGGGCGAAGCGCCGCACCTCTTCCCGAGAGCGGAGCTCGACGGGCCCCCGGAGAAGGAGACGGAAGGCATCGGGATCGAGGACTTCTCCCGCGTCGAGCTGCGCGTCGCCGAGGTCGTGGCCGCCGAGGCTGTGCCGAAGACGGACCGGCTCCTCAAGCTGACCCTGGACGCCGGCGAGGGGCGGCATCGCACCGTGGTCAGCGGCATCGCCGGGTCCTACGATCCCGCGGACCTGCCGGGCCGGCGGCTGATCCTGGTGGCCAATCTCAAGCCGGCGAAGCTGCGCGGCATCCTGTCGGAAGGGATGATCCTGGCCGCCGAGGCCGCGGACGGCCGCCTGTCCCTGGTGCAGCCCGATCAGGACCTGGCCCCCGGCGCAACGGTGAGCTGACCCGGCTCCGGACCGGTTGAGAGGGCGCGGGGGCACGGGTATATTGGCCCGCCCCAAACAAGGAGCGGATGATGGCGGGACCGATCCGGGTCGGATTCATCGGTTGCGGCGGGAATGCCTCGGGCCACATAGGGCAGGTTCTGCAGATCCCCGAGGCCGAGGTGGCGGCCCTGTGCGACCCCAGCCAGGCGAGCCTGGACCGGGCCTTGGAGCGCAACGAGGGGGCCCGGCACGCCGGGCTGTTCTCCGACCACCCGCGGATGCTCGACGAGGTCGAGCTCGACGCGGTGGAGATCTCGACGCCCCATACCCTGCATTTCCAGCAGATCATGGACAGCCTCGACAGGGGCTGCCACGTCCTCACCGAGAAGCCCATGGTCTGCACCGTCGATCACGCGCACCAGGTGATCCGCCGGGCCCGGGAGACGGAGCGGATCCTGATGGTCTCCTACCAGCGGCATCTGGAGCCCGTGTACCGGTTCGTGCGCAACCAGGTCCAGGCCGGCGAGCTGGGTCAGGTGCAGTTCGTCTCCGCCCTGCAGGACCAGGGCTGGTACCGCGCCCAGCAGGGCCAGTGGCGCCAGGATCCGGCCCTGTCGGGCGGCGGTCAGCTCAACGACTCGGGCAGTCACCTCCTCGACATCGTGCTGTGGATGACCGGCCTGGCCGTCGAGGAGGTGCAGGCGTGGATGGACAGCTTCGACACCGAGGTGGACGTCAACTCGGCCATGAGCCTGCGCTTCCGTGGCGGGGCCCTGGGCAACCTGTCGGTGGTCGGCAACGCCCCCACCGGCGGCATCTGGGAGGACATCACCATCTGGGGCTCGAAGGCCGCCGTCTACATCCGCAACGGCAGGCTGACCTACAAGAGAGCCGGCCACGGCGACGCCTGGGAGCCCAGCGGCCTGCCGGGCGCCGGGTCCCCCGACCGCAACTTCTTCGACGCCATCCTCGGACGCGACGAGGTGCAGGTGCCTCCCGAGTGCGGCCTGCGGGTCATCGAGCTGACCGAGGCGGCCTGGGAGTCGGCGCGCACGGGCGCACCGGTGAAGGTCGCCGCCACCGCCGACTGACGAGGAGGACGACGTGAGCTGGACGGAGTTGTTCAACGGCCGGGACCTGAGCGGCTGGGCCGCCACCGGAGACGAGGGCGGCTGGGACGTGGACGACGGCTGCATTCGCTGCCGGGCCGAGAACGGCGGCTACCTGTACACCCTGGACCGGTTCGAGGACTTCGAGCTGGCCCTGGAGTACCGCACCGAGCCGCGGTGCAACAGCGGCGTGTTCTTCCGCTGGTCCGACCTGCGGGATCCGGTGAACACGGGACTGGAGATCCAGATCCTGGACACCTTGGGCCAGGAGCAGGACCGGTACTCCTCCGGGGCGCTCTACGATCTGGTCGCCCCGGCGCGGGACGTGGCCCGGCCGGCCGGGGAGTGGAACCGGATGCTGCTCACCTGCCGGGGTCCGCGCATGCGGCTGGAGCAGAACGGCCTGCGCGCCTGGGACGTCGACGTCGACGCCTACGACACCCCCGGACGATGCCCCGACGGCACTCCGAACAAGTACCGCTACGCCTGGAAGGGGATGCCCCGCCTCGGCCACATCGGCCTGCAGGACCACGGCGGCGTCTGCTGGTTCCGCAACCTGCGCTTGAGGACGGGATGATGACGCTTCCCATGGTGTCCCGGCCATCCCGAACCTGCCGCCCGCGAGCGGCCGAGGGCTGATGGCGACCTTCGAGCGGCTCTTCCGGGCTCCCTACGGCGTACCCAACGCCCTGCAGCGCACCGATGCCGGGCTGTGGATCGCCGACCAGATCTCCGATCGCCTGGCCCTCGTGGAGGTCGCCCCGCCCGGCGACTACGGCGTCACCTTCCGCCCCCGGGAGATCCCCACGGACGGCTCCAACATCAGCGGCATGGCGGCCGGGGAGGGCGGCCTGTGGATCGCCTCCAACGGCGACGGCTCCCTGTGGCGCCGGGTGCGCCCCACCGACGCGGCCTCCGGTGCCGGCGAAGTCCTGAAGGTCGACCCGGCCAGCGGCCGGACCGAGTTGCGCCGGCCGGTACCCGGCGGCGGCGGCGTCCACGGCATCGAGTACGACCACGTCGACCCCGGCCACTTGTGGATCACCACTCTGCGCGAGCAGACCCTGAGCAAGGTGCGCATCGCCGACTGGCAGGTGGTCCACGCCATCCCGCTGCCCTACCAGCGCGCCCACGGCGTGGTGCGGATCGGGCGGGGCGTCTGGGTCGTGCACACCAGCGACCGGCTGATCGTGCATCTGGACGTGGACGACGGCGGCGAGCTCGGCCGCGTGGCCGTTCCCGAGGAGGAGCCCCAGCCCCACGGCCTGTCGGCCTGGGAAGGGGAGGACCTCGCCTACTGCGACGCCACCTCGGGATGGGTCGTGCGCGTCGCCCTTTGACGTGATGATGAGGGGCCTCAAGTCGATGTTCTTCGGCGGCGAGGGGCTGCACCTGGCGACCCTTGGGGTCGAGCCGGCGTACGTGTTCCGGTTCGTGGTCGGGGAGTTGCGGGACGGTCAGGTCAGGCCGGTCCGAACCGCCAGGTCGGGGGGGCGTGCTCTTACTCCAGTCCCGCGAAGAGCGGATACCCTGTGTAAGATGGACGAACGCAGGCCTGGAAGAAGGTCATGGGTCAGACAACGAACGGGGCAATAGTCGAAATCGCTTGGCGGAAGGACTTCGACGTGGGCGATCCGTTGAGGGCGAGGACGCCATGAGCGAAATGGAAAGGATGCGCCATGAGGCGGACGGCAACTTGCCGAAGGTACGCCGGGGTCTAGCTGCGGAGTACCGGGAGGATGCGAAGTTCGTGCTCAAGATCCTGCCGGACATGGATCGCAACAAAGCGCATGTCGACAAGCGCATCGCCGCGAAGATCGGGGAGAAGCGTAGGAAGAAATGGATGAGTCGGCAGGACTTCCTGGAGCAGGGGAGACACACATTCGGGAAGTGGCGCTACTTCGAAACGAACGTGGGCGAAGAGGCAATGCCGGCGATGGTCAACTACCCAAGGGCGTTTGCGCTGGCCAAGGCGGCGCGGGTGATCGTCGACGAGGGCGAGATCGCGGGGTTAGGGTGCGAAGTCGACGTGGAGACGGAGGGCACCGTGGAGACGGACGAGGGCGATGCCAACTACACAAGAACAGGTGGGTCTGCACGTGACCGGTTGGGAGGCCTCAATCCCATGGGACTTGCTGCTGAAGACTGGATGGGGCAAACGGCCGTAGAAGGGCACGAGGCAACCGGGAGCCCGTCAAGGAGACAACATCATGGCCAAGGAAGAGCCGCTGGGTTACGTATCCGAGCCACAGAAGCAGGTGCCCATCGCCTGCGACGTGGATGTGGCCGTCGTCGGCGGCGGTCTCTCCGGCATGTTCTCGGCCATCGCGGCTGGACGCCTGGGAGCGAAGACCCTGCTCCTTGACCGTTTCGCCTCCCTGGGCGGCAACCTCGGCCCGGCGATGATCGTCGGGGGCAGTGTCGCCGGCGAGGCCCCCGTCACGCTGCCCGGCGGGCTGGCCGGCATCCCCAGGGAGCTGAACGACCGGATGGAGGCGCTTCGCGTCGAAACCGGTCACCGCTACGCCGATACCACCAACATCATTTCGCACCTCGCGGCTCAGATGGCCCTCGACGCCGGCGTCGAAATCCTCGTGCCCGTGTGGGTCGGCGATCCCATCATCGCAGGCAACTGCGTCACCGGCCTCTTTGTGGAAGGCAAGTCCGGCCGTGTCGCCGTCAAGGCCAAGGTCGTCATCGACGCCTCCGCCGACGCGGACGTGTGCCGGCGCGCCGGAGTCCCTGTCATTACCGATATGCCTCCCGACCCGTCCTGGCCGCCCGTCATCCGCGAGGAGTTCCGGCGCCCCGAGTTCGTGCCCTGGAACGACACGGCCATCTACTTCGTGATGGCCGACGTGGACTTCCCCCGCTTCGAGCAGTTCCTCGCCAGCGACGTCACCCTCACCGCCGGGGACGAGGCGTGGCTGGCCGAGCGCCAGCGGTTTCCGTTTGCCCGACAAGCGTTCGAAGACCCCATGATCCCGCTGCTCCGGCATTCGTGGGAAACGGGCGAGTACTACTTCCTCAAGACCGTCGAGCCGCACGTCCACATCAACACGCCGAACCTCTGGAAAGGCCCGTATGAGAACGGGCTGGTCGGCAGCCGGATCAATATGGGTGGCGCCATTCGCCGCGACGACATGAAGCAGCACGCCCGCCTCGAAACCGCCATCCGCATGCACGTCTTCGAAACCGTGCAGTTCTTCCGCAAGTACGTCCCTGGCTTCGACCGCGCCTACCTGCTCATCGTCGCCCCGTACTTCGGCTCGCGGGGCGGCCCACACATTGACGGCGAGTACACCATCACCCCGGAGGACGCCTTCAACGGCGCCAAATTCGACGACGTGCTCTACCGCAACACGCACGCCGCTCAGCCCCACTACGGCGGCGAAGCATCCGGCTTCGATACCCCTTACCGTTCGCTGCTGCCCAAGGGCATGGACGGCCTGCTCGCCACCGGCCGCGCCTCCGCCTACATCCGCCGCGGCCACGACCCCGGCGCCACTCGCGCCCGCCCGGCGCTCATGCAACTGGGCGAGGCCGCCGGCGCCGCTGCCGCCCTGGCCGTGCAGGATGGCGTCGCCCCCCGCCACCTCGATGTCAAGAGGCTCCAGCGCCACCTCCTGCAACAAGGCTTCTGGCTCGGCGAGCCGACTCGCCTCGTGCAGCTCGGCCTCCCCGACTCCTGAGCATGTGACTTCATATGTTGACCGCCCTCGTATACATGAGCTCCCACGACTCTGGCCATTCGGCCTCCCGACGCGGACCTGAAGGCTCAGACCGAAGACAGATGCCGATGGCGAGCCCTACACTGCGCCATGACCTGCCCGCTTTCGAGTGAGCCTCGGGGGTTGGCCTCAAGCTCACGGAAGTCCACCTGCCCGGCGCGGAGAGTGATCAGATGGAGCGAACCGCACTGCAGCAGAGTCTGATCGAGCTGTCCGAGCGCGTCCTGGTGGGCGGCTGCTTCGGCATGTTCCGGCTGCCCGACGAGGTCGCCGCCGTCTTCCACCGGGGCGAGGGCAGCCGCATCTGGGACGTGGCCGGCAAGGAGTACGTCGACTACGTCCTCGGCTCGGGGCCGCTGATCCTCGGGCACGCCCACCCGGCCGTGGTCGCCGCGGTGCGCGAGCAGGCCGGTCTGGGTTCGACCTTCTACGGCCTCAACGAGCCCGCCCTGCGCCTGGCCCGGCGCGTCACCGAGGCCGTTCCGTGCGGCGGGCTGCTGCGCTACGGCAGCTCCGGAACGGAGGGGACCTTCACCGCCCTGCGCCTGGCCCGGGCCTTCACGGGCCGGGAGAAGGTCCTCAAGTTCGAAGGCGGATGGCACGGGGCCCACGACTACGCCATGCAGAGCGCGGCCCCCTCCGGCCCTGCGGAGTACCCGACCCCCGTCCCCGACTCCTCGGGCATTCCGGGGGCCGCCTCGAGGACCGTTCTCGTCTCTCCCTTCAACGATCCCGACGCCGCGGCTCAGCTGGTGGCGGAGCACGCGGGGGAGCTGGCCGCCGTCATCGTGGAGCCCCTGCAGCGGGCGGTCCGCCCGGAGCCCGGCTTCCTGGAGAGGTTGCGGGAGGTGACGCGGGCCCACGGCGTGCTGCTGGTCTTCGACGAGATCGTCACCGGCTTCCGCCTCGCCTGGGGCGGCGCCCAGGAGCGCTACGGCGTGGTCCCGGACCTGGCCGTGTACGGCAAGACGATCAGCGGCGGCTATCCCCTCGCCGCGGTCTGCGGCCGCGAGGAGGTCATGGCCCTGGCCGACCCCCGGCGCAGGGCGGAGAGCGACTACGTCTTCGCCAGCGGCACCATGAACGGCAATCCCGTGGGCTGCGCGGCGGGACTGGCGACCCTGGACGAGCTGGAGAAGGAGGGGGTCTACCCCCGGCTGCACGAGACCTCCGAGCGTTTGCGCCAGGGCCTGGAGGAGTCCGGCCGGCGCCTGGGGCTTCCCCTCCAGGTCATCGGCGACGGCCCGGTGCTGCAGCCGGTCTTCACCGAGGCGCCGATCCGCAACCACACCGACGGTCTGCGGGCCGACGCCGGGGCCGCCCGCCGCTTCGGCGTGGAGATGATCCGCCGCGGCGTCCTGGTCACGCCGGGAGGCAAGCTCTACCTGTCGCTGGCCCACACCGCCGGCGACGTGGACCGCACGCTGCAGGCGGCGGAGGAATCGCTGCAGGTCGTGAAGGGCACGCTCCGGGATCCGGCCTCCGGAAGCTGAGGAATCGGAAGAACCCCCACGAGGAGACTTCAAGGGCATGGAACCGGATCTCTTTCTCGACAAGTCGGCTGTCGTCGGAGGCGGCCTCATGGGCAGCCAGATCGCCCTGGTGCTGGCCCTCGGCAGCCGGGAGACGGTGCTGATGAGCCGGCGCCAGGAGACCCTGGACCAGGCCCTGGACAACATCCGGCGGGGCGCCGGGGACCTGCAGCGGCACGACCTGCTGAAGGGCGAGACGGCCGAGGCCGTTACCGGCCGCATCCGCGCCACCACGGAGCTGGAGGAAGCCGTCGACTCCACGGAGTTCGTCGTCGAATCGATCACCGAGAACCTCGAGGCCAAGCAGGAGGTCTTCCGGCGCATGGACGCGGCGGCCCCTCGCGACACGGTGCTGGCGAGCAACACCTCCGGCCTGCCCATCACCCAGCTCGGCGAGGGCATGGCCCATCCGGACCGCATCGGCGGCTCCCACTTCTTCCAGCCCGCCCACATCGTCCCCGTCCTGGAGGTCATCCGCGGGCAGCACACCTCGGACGCGGCCATGGACCGCTCCTGCGAGATCTGGCGGCGGCTGGACAAGATCCCCCTGCGGGTGGAGAAGGACGTCCCCGGCTTCCTGTGCAACCGCCTGCAGCACGCCGTGATCTGCGAGGCCGTGAACCTGCTCGTGTCGGGCGTGGCCGACGCCGAGTCCATCGACCTGGCCGTCGAGCTGGGCCTGGCCCCCCGGTTCACCACCGCCGGCCCTCTCAAGCAGCGCGACATCAACGGCCTCGAGATGCACGTGCGCGTCGCCGACCACTTGTGGCGGCACCTCGGGGGCTGGGAGGAACCGCTGGCCTACCTGCGGGCCATGGTCGAGCGCGGCGAGACGGGGCTGAAGTCGGGGAATGGCTACTACGACTGGTCCGGAATGGATCCCACCGCCGTGCGCGGCGAGAAGGACGAGCACCTCCTGCGCCGCACCGAGCAGGTCATGTCCGACTACCGCGCCCGCAAGGTCCACTGAGTTATCAGGCGACAATGAGAATAGCGGACGTAGACTTCCCGGGGCCGATTCTGGAGGCCTTGCGGGAGGACAAGCTGGTCATTTTTGCAGGTGCCGGCGTTTCGATGGGAGAAGCAGCAATGCTCCCGGGCTTCGAAAAACTGGCAATGGCGATCGCGCAGGGCACTGGTGAAACGCGAGGGGATCGGGAGCCTGTGGATCAGTTTCTGGGCAGGCTTCAGAGCAAGGGTGTGGAGGTGCATGCGCTTGCCGCGGAGAAGCTCGGAGAGAAATCGCTGCGGGGAGATCCCGAAGCCGACTGCCCTGCATCGCAATCTGCTGAGGCTCTTTGCGGAAGCAGCATCGGCGCGCATTGTCACCACCAATTTCGACTTGCTCTTCGAGCAGGCGGCGAAGGAGGTATTCGAATCGCAGCCTGAGATCTTCAGGGCGCCAGCTCTGCCCTTGGGAAGGGAGTTCAACGGGATCATCCATGTTCACGGGGATGTCCAAGTGCCCCCCGGCTATTAGGAGGACAGGAGTATGGATAAACTGAAGAGTATCCAAATCAAGGGGTTTCGGTCCATCAAGGAGATGACGCTGGAACTACGGCCGCTCAATATTCTGATCGGTGCCAATGGGGCAGGCAAGAGTAACCTCATTGCCTTCTTCAAACTGGTGAATGAAATGATGGGTGGACGCCTTCAGCAACATATCGGGGCGACCGGTAGGGCCACGGGCAATCTGTACTTCGGCCCTAGGGTAACCCCTCAAATGGAAGCGGAGATTGCCTTCGAGGCGCCGAACGGAACCAATGCCTATCAAATGAGACTGTTTTACGCCGCGGGTGACTCGCTGATGTTCGCTGACGAGACGCTGTCCTTTCACAGGACAAACTATCCGCATCCACAAGTCGTGCAACTCGGGGCTGGTCATCAAGAAACCCGGATTGGGGACAAGGCCGGAGAGGATGACCCCGTGGCGAAAATACTCAGGTTTCTATTGAATGATTGTCGAGTCTATCACTTTCACGATACATCTCCAACTTCGAGAGTACGGCAGTCCTGCTACACTGGCGATGACCGCTGGCTCATGCCCGATGCCGCAAACTTGGCAGCGGTACTGCATAAGCTGAAGTCTCGGAAGGAAACCGTGTATCGCCGGATTGTGGGGACCATTCAACAGGTGGCGCCGTTCTTTGAAGACTTCGAATTGGAGCCGACCGAATCCAGGGACATCATTCTCAACTGGCGGCATCGCGCCTCGGATCTCGTGTTCGGTCCCCATCAACTCTCGGACGGTACGCTGCGGGCCATCTGCCTGATCTCGCTGTTGTTGCAGCCCAAGGACGACCTTTCGATACTCGTAGTAGTGGATGAACCGGAACTCGGGTTGCATCCGTACGCGCTCAATGTGATAGCCTCGCTGTTTCAAGCTGCCAGTCACCATACGCAGGTTCTCGTCAGCACCCAGTCCAGTGCCTTCCTCGACAGGTTCGAGCCCGGGGACATCGTAGTGGTCGAACGGAACGATCAGGCCACAGACTTCTGTAGGCCCGACCCTGAAGAGCTGGAGACATGGCTGGAGGACTACTCGCTGGGCGAGATCTGGGAGAAGAATATCCTCGGCGGGGGGCCGCATTGATGGTTCGACTCCATCTCTTCGCCGAAGGTCGGACAGAGCAGACCTTTGCCGATACGGTTCTGAAGCCTCATCTTGCGAGCTTGGGCGTCTACATGCAGAGACCATCTCTGATTGCCCATGCTCGAAAGAAGCGGAGGACCCACCGGGGAGGAGGCAGGAACTACCAGGCCATGCAGAATGACATAGAGCGCCGGCGCAGACAGGAATCAGGGCGGGGCGTGTATTTCACCACGATGATCGATCTATACGCTCTGCATGCGCATTTTCCTGGCGCTGAAGAAGCTGACAAGTGCAGCGATCCGTACCGGCGCGTAGAGGTTCTCGAGAACTCATGGTTCGATGCCACGGGGGACAATCGCTTCATCCCGTTCATCCAGCTGCATGAATTCGAGGCGTATCTGTTCTGCGATGTATCCCGGTTCAGTCTCTTCTTCGAGAACGCAGACTCGCGGATCTCCACTCTGCAGAGGGTTGTTGATGATTTCGGGTCTCCAGAACTAATCGACGATGGACAACATACGACTCCGTCCAAGCGCATCGTCGCCCAATTCCCAGAATACCAGAAGACGACGGTTGGTTCACAGATGGCCGGATTTATCGGCTTGGAGGCCATCAGGTGTAGATGCCCCCACTTCAGGGCGTGGATCGAAGGACTTGAGAGACTTGGAACTCTGCCGGAGAAGGCATGAGGACCGGGCAGAGAACCACGGCATTCCTTGAAGAAGGGAAGTCCTCACCCTCGCGGGTGGAAGGTGCGGTGCAGCTCCCGCAGGCGCTGTTCGTCGGTGCGCGCGTAGATCATGGTCGTGGAGATGTCGGAGTGGCCCAGCAGGTGCTGCACGTCGCTCAGATCGCCTCCCCCCTCGAGGAGGTGGGAGGCGAAGGTGTGGCGCAGGGTCTGGGGGTTCACGGGACGCTCGAGGCCGGCGCCGCGGGCAGCGGCGCGAATGATCTTCCAGACGTTCATGCGCGACATGGCGCGGCCCCGGGCGCCGAGGAAGAGGGTGTCCTCCGAATCGGCGCCGGCCAGCCGGGGACGCCCGCGCCGCCCGTAGCGTTCGGCCGCCTCGGCCGCCGGCCGGCCGAGAGGCACCACCCGCTCGCGGGCTCCGCGGCCGTGGACCCGGACCAGGCCGTTGTCGAGGAGCAGGTCCCCCGTCCGCAGCGCCGTCAGCTCCGAGACCCTCATCCCCGTGGCGTAGAGGACCTCCAGCACGGCCCGGTCCCTCAACTCGAGGGGCTCGTCGCCGCCGACGGCGCTCACGAGGCGCTCCGCTTCCTCCACGGTGAGGGGATCCGGCTCCCGGCGGGAGACCCGCGGCGGCCTCAGTCCGGCCGTCGGGTCTTCGAGGCAGCGGCCGGTGATCCGCAGGAACTCGTGGAACCGCCGCATGGAGGAGACCGTTCGCGCCACCGTGGCGGGGGAGCGCCCGGCCTCGACGAGACCGTCCACGTGGCCGCCCGCCGCCTCCGCGGTGAGCTCCGACAGCCGGCGGACCCCGCGGCCCGAGGCGTGTCCGAGGTAGCCCCGCAGATCACGGCCGTACGAGGACCGCGTATTCTCCGACAGTCCGCTCTCCCGCTCGAGGCTGTCGAGGAACTCGCCGAGGGCCTCGAGCAGGTCGGCGGGCAGCTCGGCGGGGCCCTGGCCCGCCCCGTCGGCGGTCATCCCGGGGGGAGGCGCCGGTCCCCGGGGGGGGCCGCCTCCGTCCTCCGGGGACCGCCCCGGGGCCGGGGTTCGCGCCGCCGCCATCGCCTCAGGACCGGCCCTCTTCCGGGTCGGCGCGGCCGGGCTCCAGGTGGCTCTTCAACTCGCGGGCGAGCTTGAGGCTGAATCCCTTGACGCTGGCGATCTCGCCCACGTCGGCCTCGCGCAGCCGGCGCACCGACCCGAAGGCCTGCAGCAGCGCCTGCCGCCGGCTGGGCCCGATGCCGGGTACGCCGTCCAGGCCGGACCCCAGGGTGCGACGGGCGCGCAGCTTGCGGTGGTAGCTCACGGCGAAGCGGTGGGCCTCGTCGCGCAGGACCTGCAGCATGCGCAGGCTCGCCGAGGTCCGCGGCAGGACCACGGGGTCCATCCGCCCCGGCAGGAAGAGCTCTTCGAGCCTCTTGGCCAGACCGACCACGGCCAGCCCGTCCACGCCCCGGGCCTCCAGGGCCTCCATGGCGCTGGACAGCTGGCCCTTGCCGCCATCGATCATCAGCAGATCGGGATAAGGCTCCCCCCGCTCCGAGAGCCCGCGGAAGCGCCGTTCCACGACCTCGCGGATGGCGGCGAAGTCGTCGGGCCGACCCTCGCCGCCGCGGATGCGGAAGTGGCGGTACTCGCTGCGCTTCGGCTTGCCGTCGACCATGACCACCACGGAGCCGACGGAATCGCTGCCCTGGAAGGTGGAGATGTCGACGCCTTCGATGCGCCGTGGCAGCCGGTCCAGGGTCAGGTCCCTGTGCAGGGCCTGCACCGACTGGGGGACGCGGTCGCGCCGGGCCTCCCGCTTGAGCCTCCGCTCCTCCATCAGGTGGGCGGCGTTGCTGTCGGCCATGTCCTGGGTGCGCGCCTTGAGGCCCCTCTGGTAGGCGGCGACCTCGACCCGGCGTCCGTCCCCCTTGCCGGTGAGCCACGCGGAGATGGGGCCGGCGTCCTCCAGCTCGTGGCTGACGTGGATCTGACGGGGGATGAAGTCCGTGTGCAGGTAGAACTGGCGCAGGAAGGCGGACAGCACCTCGCTGTCGGCGGCCTCCATGACCCCGCTCAGGAAGTGGTGCTTCTCGTCGATCAGGCGGCCTTCCCGGATCTCCAGAACGGCGCAGCAGGCCTCGTCGTCGTGCCGCGCCAGGCCGACCACGTCCCGGTCGACCTTCTCCTCGAGCACGACCTTCTGCCGCGACTGATACAGCTCGAGGGCGCGGATCTGGTCCCGGTGGCGGGCGGCCTGCTCGAACCGCTGCCGGGCCGCGGCCTCCTCCATCCGCGCCTTGAGCTCGCGGATGACGCTGGTCTTGTCGCCCCTCAGGAAACGCGTGGCCTGGCTGACGGTGGTGCGGTACTGCTCCCGGCTCACGAGATCCTCGCAGGGCCCCTCGCAGCGGCGGATCTGGTATTCCATGCACAGCTTGACCTTGGGGTCGGGCAGGTCGTAGCGGCAGCTGCGCACGGGGAAGACCTTGTGCATCACGTCCAGCATGGTGCGCATGTGCCGGGCGTTGCTGTAGGGCCCGAGGTAGCGGGACCCGTCGCGCACGAGGTCCCGGGTCCAGAAGATGCGCGGGTAGGCCTCGTCGGTGATGCAGATGAAGGGGTACTTCTTGTCGTCCTTGAGGTTGATGTTGTAGCGCGGGTGGTGGGCCTTGATCTGCGAGGCCTCGAGGATCAGCGCCTCCCCTTCGGTCTCGGTGACGATGCAGTCCACGTCGGAGACCCGGGCCACCAAGGCCTCGATGCGCACACCCCTCTCGGCCACCCCCGACTCCTGGAAGTAGGACCGCACCCGGTTGCGCAGGCTCTTGGCCTTGCCCACGTACAGGACCTTCCCGGCCTCGTCCTTCATGCGGTAGACCCCGGGCCCGGTGGGCAGGGCCTCGAGTTTCAGTCGCAGGGTGTCGCTGAGCGGCCCCTTCACGGCGCAGACGCTCCTGCGGTTCGGTGGATCGGCGGGCCCCGGCTCACGGCGCGGGACACGGTGCAGGCAATGGATAGGAAATCGCGCGGCCGGTCCACAACCGGCCCCGGGCGGATCGTCACCCGCGGTCGACCCGGACCAGGGCCGAGGTGAGGTAGCGCCCTTCGGGGAAGGCCGGGTCGACGACGTGGTCGGCGGGGTGATGGGTGCGGGCCACGATGCGGGCGTCGACGCGGGCCCCGGAGGCGGCGCGGCGCACGATCTGGAAGAAGTCCTCCTCCGTGACCCGGGTGGAGCAGGAGGAGGTGAGCAGGTAGCCGCCGTCCTCGACGAGGCGGAAGCCGTTGCGGTTGAGCTTGGTGTAGACGCCCATGGCGTGCTTGAGGTCGCGCCCCTTGCGCACCAGGGAAGGCGGATCGAGGACGACGAGGCCGAAGCGCGTGCCCCTGTCGGCGAGATGGTCGAGGCAGGCGAAGGCCTCGGCCGCCAGCGACCGGTGAGGTCCGGAGCCCAGGCCGGCGGCGATGCGCCGGCCCAGGCGCAGGGCCCTGGGGGAGAGATCGAGGTCGAGGCTGCTGACGGCGCCGCCATGGCGCGCGTGGGCGGTGAATCCGCCCGTGTAGGCGAAGGCGTTGAGCAGGGAGCGTCCGGAGGCGACCCGGGCCAGCAGCTGCCGGTTGTCCCGCTGGTCGAGGAAGAACCCCGTCTTCTGTCCACGGCGCACGTCCACGGCCAGGGGCACCTCCCCTTCGCGGAACTCGATCAGCTCGGGCGGTTCGTCGCCGGCGACCTGACCCGTGGGCCGGTCCCGGAGGCCCTCGGCTCGGCGCGTGCCCACGTCGCTGCGCTCGTACAGGCCGCGGGGGGAGATCACCTCGCGGAGGGCGGCCACGATCCACTCGCGCATGGCCTCCATCCCGGCGGTGTGGATCTGGAAGACGACCCAGCCGGCGTAGTCGTCCACCACCAGCCCCGGCAGGCCGTCGCTCTCGCCGTGCACGAGGCGGACCGCCTCGACTCCCGCCAGCATCGGGTTGCCGCGGCGCAGCTGCACGGCGCGCTCGACCCGGCCCCGGAGGAAGTCGGCATCGATCCTGCGGTCGGGACGGCGCGTGAGGATGCGGACGACGATCTCGGCGCCGGGGTTGGCCGTGCCCCGGCCGATGAAGCGTCCGCGGTCGTTGACCACGTCCACGATCGATCCGCGGCGGGTGTCGGCGTGGCGGGAGGCGACGGCGCCGCTGAACACCCAGGGATGTCCCTTGATCAACAGGCGCTCGGCATTCGGACGCAGCCGCAGTTCGGGGTAGCCGTTCACTAGGAAATCCCGGATTCGGAGGAGAGGGGTTTCAGGCGCTGCCGCGGAGATGGCCCTTCGCCTGCTCGGAGGCCAGCGACAGAAGCTCGGCGTCGGCCACGCAGAACACGCGGAAGATCCGGGCCTGGTCCTCGAAGTTGTCGACCAGCGATTCCCGCAGGCGGGAGACCTCGGGATCGTCGAAGCTCAGAGGCTGCGGTTTGTCGGAGGGTACGGCGGCGCCGTAGAAGACCCTGAGGTCGACCTGGGGCGTCTTGTGGAAGCTCGGGATGTCGATGAGGATCTCGTGGCCCGTGATCCCGCGGCCGAGCTGCTCGCCGAAATTCCGGCTCAGGGCGATCTCCTTGAGGCGCCGCCGGTCCGGGTGCTGGTACAGGTCGTGGAGGTAGTGGAGCAGGCCCTGCTTGCGCTCCCCGGGAAAGACGTAAGCCGCCAGCTTGTGCAGACGCCGGTGCACGACCCCGTCGAGGAGCGCCCGGGCGCCTTCCAGGCCGAGCCGCTCCTGCTCGCTGCGCAGGGCCATGAGCAGCTCTCCCTCGGTGACCCGGTGGAAGTCGGTGACCTGGATCGACCTGTCGGGGTGCTGCAGGACATCCTGCACCGAGCGCTTGAACATGGCCGTGGCCGAACGCACGGCGTGATGCCAGTAGACGTTGCGGTACATGAGGTAGTTGGTGAAGACCAGGGATTCCACGGCCGACACCCCCTTGCTGCGGATGGCCAGCTGACGGCGCCGGGCGTCGTAGGCGATGGCGGCGATCAGCCGGTCGCGGTTGACGCTCTCGCCGAAGGGGACCCCGCAGAACAGGGAGTCGCGCAGCAGGTAGTCGATCTTGTCCGGGTCGAGGGTGCCGCTCAGGATGCGGGCCAGCATCAGGTCGCGCTGCGGGATCTCGCGATCCTTGGCGGCGTAGTCGATGACGTTGGCCACCCGCACCGGGTCGATGCCGAGCTCGCCGCGCAGAACGCGGCCGATCTCCCCGGAGGGCTCTTCGAGGAGCCGACGGGCCCGCTGCTCGTGGCTGACGAAGAAGGGGGTCAACTCCTCGAGGGTGTGGGAGAAGGGGTAGTGGCCGACGTCGTGGAGCAAGGTGGCGGCCAGGAAGACGCGCACGTCCTGGTCGTCGAGGACCAGGGGTGGATCGGACCGCAGCAGCCGGACCAGGAACTGCTTGGCCAGGTGGTAGACGCCGAGGGAATGCTCGAAGCGGGAGTGGCGGGCGCCGGGGTAGACGAGGTGGACGAAGCCGAGCTGGCTGATGGTGCGCAGCCGCTGGAAGTCCTGGGTGTCGACGAGGGCCAGCAACGGGCCCGGCACGTGGACGTAGCCCCAAACCGGATCCCGGATGGCCTTGCCATCCTCCTCGAGAAGGGGGTGGAGGGGCATCTCGGCGGCAATCTACCCAGGCCGAAAAACCCTGTCAAGCAGCCTCCGCGACCGCGTTGACAGTTGTCCTAATGGTCCCTAAATTCATGCACTTATGCCAGGCCGGAGCGGTCTCCGCTCCGGCCCTTTTTCGCCGATTCTCAGCGGGGTGATCGCAGGTGGAGACGGAGCGCACGCTCCTGATCATCAAGCCCGACGCGGTAGCCAGGAAGGCCGTCGGACTGATCCTGGCGCGCCTCGAAGCGGAGGGTTTTCTGTTGCGCGAGGTGCGCATGGAGCGGCTCACTTCCCGGCGGGCACGGGCGTTCTACGAGGTCCACAGGGAGCGGCCTTTCTACGACGACCTGGTGGCCTTCATGACATCCGGACCCGTGGTGCCCGCGGTCTTGGAGGGCCCCGACGCCATCGCCCATCTGCGCCGGTTCATCGGCGAGACAGACAGCACCAAGGCGGCGCCGGGCACGATCCGGGCGGAGTTCGGCACCGACGTGCAGTGCAACGCCGTCCACGCCTCCGACTCTCCGGAGAACGCGGTCCGCGAGATCGGGTTCTTCTTCTGAGGTGGAGCCGCTCTTGTCCGCCTTGCCGAGCCGTCACGGGCGGCCGACGACGATCCTCCTCGACGAGTTCGAAGAGGGCCGGAGCGAGGGCCGCTTCGAACTCGATCCGGAGCACCTCGACCTGGCGGACGCCGACTTCGAGTTCATCGGCCCCGTCGGGGTGACCCTGCGGGTGGTCCGCAGCCTGCAGATGTTCTCGGTGAACGCCTCGCTCCTCGCCGCGCTGCGCGGCGAGTGCTGCCGCTGCCTGGCCTCGGCCCGGGCACCGGTGGAGGCGCAGATCCAGTTCCTCCTGCAGCGCAAGGAGGCCACCGAGGACGAGGCGGCGGCCCTGGAGGAGGAGGAGGAGGTCGACATCGTCGATCCCGGGGTCAAGGAGGTCGACCTCGCCGACCGCCTGCACGACGCTCTGGTGCTGGAGATGCCCTTGCGGATCTATTGCAAGCCAGACTGCCTGGGCTTGTGCCCCCACTGCGGGGGGGACCGAAACCACGTCACCTGCTCCTGCGTCGACGAGGTCTCCGATTCCCGGTGGGAGGTCCTTGCCCAACTGAAGCCGCAGCCGAGCCAAAGAAGCTGAGGGAGAGAAGATGGCCGCCGTACCGAAGCGCAGGATCTCACGGAGCCGCCGCGACAGGCGCCGCACCCACTGGAAGCTGAGGGCCGTCTCCGTCACCACATGTTCCAACTGCGGCCAGCCGGCGCGTCCCCATCGCGTCTGCAAGAGCTGCGGGCACTACCGGGGCCGCGCCTACCTCGAACCCGCCGACTAGTGGTTCATCCAGGTAACAATGCTGGATAGAGGCGGTGCAGCTTGATGCGCGCCTTCTCGGTGGTGAATCGCCATTTGACCGGGGCTTGGCTGTTCTCGCGTTGCGACAGCCAAGCCTGGACCTGTTGGCTCAGTTGCTGAAGGGCAAGTCCCATTTTCAGTTGAAACGTAGCCCAGGCTCGAGTGGATGAGTCAGCCCGTCATCGCGAGCTGCTGGATGCCGAGCTCGGCTTGGAGCGCTTGCCGGAGCATCGGCAGGTGGTGGTAGCCGTTGACCCGGCGGAGGCGAGGTTCGATGTCAAGCAACGCCGTGGCGACCCAGCGGTGACGCTGCGACGAGTTCGTCCAGCGCCGCACGTTGTGCGTCAACTGCTCCAGGAGACTGTTGACGTTCTCGATACAGTTGGTGGTACGGAAGGAGGCCTTCAGCATCGGCATCAGGCCCAGGCGGTGGAGCGTGAGGGTTTCTTGCTGGCCTTCCTCCAAGCTGCGCAGGGCCGACTGGTTCATCAACTGCAACCCCGGTTTCAGCGCCTCCAGGGCGGCTTGGGCCTCCTCGTACGTCGAGTGCCCATACGCCGCTTCCAGCTTTCGACGAAGGCCGGCCTGCTCGCTCTTGGGCAGGTACGAGACCACGTTCTGGCGCTTGTGATACTGGCATCGCTGCACGCAGGCATGGCCTTGAAGCACCGACCGCACCGCCTTGTACAGGCCCTTGCCTCCATCGATCACCACGAGCAGCCCGGCTTCGTATTGCAGGCCCCGCTCGACCAGCTCCGCCAGGAAGCGGCGACAGACGCGCTCGTTCTCGGTGGCCGCCTGCACGAAGCCCAAGGGCACCTTCTGGCCCTCCAGAGTCACACCCAGGGCGATGAGGATCTCCTCGTCGGCGAAGCTCTTGCCGTCCAGAAACAGCGCCACCAGGTCGTAGCCTTCCAGGGATCGCTGCTGGAATTCGGCCAGCTTGCGCGCCGTGCCTTTCACGTACCGGCGAGAGACCGAGGAACGGGACAGACCGAAGGCTTGCGGGACGGTCTCGGCGCAGGCCTCGTAGTTGCGCGTGGCCAAGCCCTTCAGCACCCGCAACAACAGCCCCTGGTCCATCTGCCTCGGCGTCTGCAGGGCCTGATAGGCCTCCAGCGGGACCTCGGTGCCGCGGACCACATCGCGCACGCGCGGCACCTCGACCGGCAGTTTCTGATCGCCCAGGTACACCGACCCGGCCTGCGCCCCCCAGCGGCGCAACGCCTGATCCGGACCCTTGCGCTGATACCGAGGTCCGGCCAAGGCCTCGACCGACTGCTGCAGCTCCTCCGAGACCGCCTGCAGACCCAAAGGGATCAGCAGCTGGATGACCTCGATGCGAGTCTCCAGATCGTCCATCGACGCGGTGGCTTGGCGGTTCACGGGGCCGATGGCCACGGTCCGTTTGACGCCCTTCTTCCGTGCTTGTAGCTTGCTCATGGCAGGCTCCTTGGGTTACCGATACGAGGCTTCTTGGGGATTTCTCGTATCAAACGTAACGATGGGAGCCTGTGCTATTTCAACTAAGATCGGGACAATGCCTAGTTGAATCGTTGCGATGCGTCGGTCCAGACACTGCCGGGACAGCATCTTCAACCCGATTTCGGCCATGTTGAGCCAACTGCCCCGTTTCGGGGTGAAATGAATGTCGATCTTGTCGGCGATGCGTTTGGCCTCGGCCGGCGCAAAGACATCGTACAACGCCGCCTTCTGGTGCGAACTCAGGTTGTCCATGACCAAGGTCAGGCGCTCGGCCTCCGGGTAGTAGCGGTCGACCAGGTCTTTCATCACCCGAGCCCAATCTTTCTTGGTGCGCTGCTGCGTGACCTGGACGTGGCAGCGGCCGGTGAGCGGTTCCAGCATCATGAAGACGTTGGCCACGCCCTGGCGGACATAATGATGATCATACCGGGCCGGATGGCCCGGAATCGCCGGCCGAGGGGCCTGCACCTCGCCCACCAGTTGTTTGCTGGTCTCGTCCAGGCAGACCGTGGGATGTTGGGGACGGTTTCCGGGCTGACCCGGTCGACCACTTCCAAGGCCACCAGGCGGTCGGCCAGCAATCGGAGGGTCCAGCCCTTTCTCCCCTCCGGCGGCGGACTGCAGGCCAGCGCGACGAGACGAGCCTCGCCTTCCCCGTCGATCTTCTTGGCCCGGCGATTCTTCTGCTCCTTGCGCTGCAGGGCGGCCTCCAGGCCTTCTTCGACGAATCGCCTGCGTAGACGCTCGACCGTGCTGGGATGGACCTCGAGCGCCGGCCCGATCCGTTCGTCGGTCCAGCCCTCTCCCTGCGGTCCTTGATCCGTCTTCAGGAGAAGGCGCGCATGCCGCTGCTTGAAAGCCGCCGCTTTCCCCTTGGAGATCAGATCGCGCAACCCGGTGCGCTCCTCGGCTGTGAGAGTGACGATGTATCTCTTCTTGGGCAACGCCGTACTCCTTTTCCAACAAAGGGGATGGGGAAAAAGGATACGGCTGCCACTCTTGTTCCGCAATTCTAAGTGGATTGACCACTAGGGTCCCGTTGCCCAGGCCCGCCGGGGCTCGTCCGAGCGAGGTGCTCGAAGGACGCTTGGCGGCACGGTCTCTCGTCCGCCGGACGGCCCTCCCCGTCTACGGACCTCGGTCCTGACCCGGCCGGCGCCGGAGAGTTCCCCGTGCCCGATGCGCATTCCGCCGTCCCGACGATTACGGCGGTGGAGCGCGCTCTGCCCGACAAGATCGTCACCAACCTCGATCTCGAGCGCCTCGTGGACAGCTCCGATGCCTGGATCCGCGAGCGAACCGGCATCCGCGAGCGCAGGATTCTGGAGGACTCCGGAACCTCTGCCCTGGCCACCCAGGTCGCCGAAGGCTTGCTCCGGCGCACCCGGACGGCCGCCGACGAGGTCGACCTGATCATCGTGGCGACCATGACGCCCGACATGCTCCTGCCGTCCACGGCCTGTCTCGTGCAAGCGGCCATCGGCGCCACCGGCGCCTGGGCCTTCGATCTGCAGGCCGCCTGCTCGGGGTTCGTGTACGCCCTGGTCTCCGGTGCCCAGTTCATCGCCACCGGGGCGCACCGGAAGGTGATGGTCATCGGCGCCGACAAGATGAGCGCCGTGGTGGATCCCACCGACCGCGCCACCTGCGTCCTCTTCGGCGACGGGGCCGGAGGGGTCCTGCTCGAGCCGGCGCCGCGGGAGGGCGAGGGCCTCCTGGACTTCGAGCTTCATGCCGACGGCCGGGGGGGCGGCGACCTGTTCATCCACGCCGGCGGCAGTCTGCACCCCGCCACCGAAGAGACGGTGGCGGCCAGGCAGCACTTCCTGCACCAGGAGGGGCGGGCGGTCTTCCGGTTCGCCATTCAGCGGATGGCGGAGGTCTCGCTGTCGCTGCTGGAGCGCAACGGACTGACCCCGAAAGACCTGAAGCTGTTCGTCCCGCACCAGGCGAACCAGCGGATCATCAACGCCACCGCCGAGCGCATGGGGTTGGAACCGGAGCGTGTTTTCAGCAACATCGAGCGCTACGCCAACACCACGGCGGGGACCGTGCCCATCGCCCTCTCCGAGGCGGCGGAGGAGGGCCGTCTGGCGCCCGGCGACCTCGTGCAGCTGACGGCGGTCGGCGCCGGCCTCACCTGGGGCAGCGTTCTGCTGCGCTGGGGGCGGGTCTCGTGAACGGCGAGCGGGCCTTTCTCTTTCCCGGCCAGGCCTCCCAGTTCGTGGGCATGGGGGCCGATCTCCGGGAGCGTTTCCCCGAGGTCCGGGAGCTCTACGAGGAGGCCGACGGGATCCTCGGTTTCGAGCTGTCCAGAGTCTGCTTCCAGGGGCCCATGGAACGGCTCAGCCAGACCGAGATCACGCAGCCGGCCGTCTACGTGCACAGCGTCGCCGCCGCCCGCCTGCTGGCCGCCCGCGGCATCCACCCGGACGCGGTGGCCGGCCACAGCCTGGGCGAGTACTCCGCCCTGACCGCCGCCGGCGTGCTGGAATTCCCGGAGGGCCTGGCCCTGGTGCAGACCCGGGGGCGCCTGATGCAGGCCGCCGGCGTCGAGCGGCCGGGCCGGATGGCCGCCGTGATCGGCCTCGACGATGCCGTCGTGACCGGCCTGTGCGAGGAAATCGGCCCGCAGGTGGTGCCCGCCAATTTCAACGCCCCGGGCCAGGTGGTTCTGTCCGGAGAGGCCGACGCGGTGGCCGGGGCGATGGCCGCCGCCGAGGAGGCGGGCGCCCGGCGCGTCATCGAGTTGCCGGTGAGCGGTGCCTTCCATTCCCCCCTCATGGGGTCCGCCGCCGAAGGACTGGCGCCGCGACTGGCGGCGACCCGGTTCCGCCCGCCGTCGGTGCCGGTGGTGACCAACGTGACCGCCGCGCCCGAGACCGACCCACAGGCCCTCAGGCGGCGGCTGCTCGAGCAGATGACGGCGCCCGTGCGCTGGACTGAGTCGGTGCGGGCCCTGTCGTCCATGGGGGTGGACAGGGCCTTCGAGGTGGGTCCCGGCAGCGTGCTGAAGAGCTTGGTGCGCCGCATCCTTCGCGACCTGAAGGTGGAGACCGCCGGAACGGCCGAGGAGATGGGCGGCCTCGAAAGCGGTGTCTGAGAAAGGAAGGGACCCATGGCAGGTCTCGACGGCAAAGTAGCCTTGGTCACCGGCGGATCCCGCGGCATCGGGCGGGCGATCGCCCTGCGGCTGGCGGCCGACGGCGCCGCCGTGGCCGTGTGCGCGCGCACGGAGTCGGCGGCGGCGGCCACGGCCGGGGAGATCGCCGCCCTGGGTGTGCGGGCGCTGGCCTGCACGGCGGACGTCTCCGACGGCGACCAGGCCGCCGCCACGGTCAAGCGGACGATCGCCGAGCTGGGAGGCATCCACATCCTCGTCAACAACGCCGGCATCCGGCGGGACAATCTGCTGATCCGCATGAAGGAGGAGGATTGGGATGCGGTGCTGGCGACCAATCTCAGGGGCGCCTTTCACTGCACCAAGGCGGCGGCCCGGCCGATGATGAGGGCCCGGGGTGGACGGATCATCTCCATCTCCTCCGTGGCGGGCCTCGTGGGCAACGCCGGGCAGTCCAACTACGCGGCCTCGAAGGCGGGATTGATCGGGTTCACCAAGAGTCTGGCCCGGGAGATGGCTTCCCGCGGCGTCACGGTGAACGTCGTGGCGCCCGGATACGTGCCGGACACGGGCATGACGACCGATCTGCCGGAGGAGGCCGTCCAGCACCTGATGTCCCATGTGCCCCTGGGCCGGGCGGGCGCGCCGGAGGAGGTGGCCGACGCCGTGGCTTTTCTCGCCTCGGAGCGGGCCTCCTATATCACCGGCCAGGTGCTGGCCGTCGACGGCGGGATGACGATGTAGCCGCGCCCTCCGCGCAGGCCGGATCTTCCCGGTTGCGCCGCGTCAGACCCCTGCATATATAGGTGAGCCGCCCAGACAAAGGAGGAGACCTGAATGGCAACCATCGAAGAGCGGGTGCGCGACCTGATCGTCGAACAACTCGGTGTCAACTCCGAGCAGGTGACCAAGGAAGCGTCCTTCATCGATGACCTCGGAGCCGATTCGCTCGACACGGTCGAGCTGGTCATGGCCTTCGAGGAGGCGTTCGGGATCGATATCCCCGACGAGGACGCCGAGAAGATCGCCTCCGTCACCGACGCGATTCAGTACCTCGAAGAGAACGCCAAGACCTGAGGCGGCACTCGACATGGCGCGGCGGAGAGCGGTGGTCACCGGCTTGGGCGTGCTGGCCCCCAACGGCAACGATCCCGTCGCCTTCTGGGACGCCCTGACCAACGGTCGTTCCGGCATCGGGCCGATCACGCGCTTCGACACCTCCGGTCAAAAGGTCACAATCGCCGGGGAGGTCAAGGGATTTGACCCCGAGGCTTCCCTCGGCCGCAAGGAGGTTCGCCGCAACGATCCCTTCGTCCACTACGGTGTGCACGCGGCCACCCAGGCCTTTGCCAACTCCGGCCTCGACATGGACCGCCTCCGGCCCGAGCGCGTCGGGGTCATCTTCGGCTCCGGCATCGGCGGCATCTCGACCTTGGAGGATCAGCATACCGTACTCACCGAGCGCGGTCCGGGGCGCCTGAGCCCCTTCTTCGTTCCCATGATCATCAGCGACATGGCGGCGGGGATGATCTCCATCAAGCTCGGCGCCCGGGGCCCGAACTACACCACCGTGTCGGCCTGCGCCTCGGCGGCCCACGCCATCGGCGAGGCGGGGCGCAAGATCCAGTACGGCGACGCCGACGTGATGGTCACCGGCGGCTCCGAGGCCGCCGTCACCCCCCTGTCCGTGGCCGGCTTCGCCGCGGCGCGAGCCTTGGCCTCGCGCAACGGCGAGCCGGAGCGGGCGAGCCGGCCCTTCGACGCCGACCGCAACGGCTTCGTTCTCGGCGAGGGGGCGGGAGCCCTGGTCCTGGAGGAGTACGAGCATGCCCGCCGCCGCGGCGCCGAGATCTACGGGGTGTTCCGCGGACTCGGATTCACCGCCGACGCCTACCACATCACCGAGATGGCGCCCGGAGGAGAGGGCGGCGCCAGGGCCATGCGCCTGGCCCTGGAGGACGCCCGCCTGGAGCCGGGGGCCATCGGCTACGTCAACGCCCACGGCACCTCGACCGTTGTCGGGGACCCGCAGGAGACGGCGGCCCTGAAGACGGTCTTCGGCGACCGGGTGCGGGGCCTGGCCGTGAGCTCCACGAAGTCCATGACCGGCCATCTCCTAGGCGCCGCGGGCGCCATCGAGAGCATCGCCTGCCTGCTGGCCATCAGGCACGGCGTGCTGCCGCCGACGATCAACTACGACACCCCCGACCCGGCCTGCGACCTCGACTACGTAGCCAACGAGGCGCGCGAGGTCCGGGTGGACGGCGTCATGAGCAACTCCTTCGGTTTCGGCGGCCACAACGCGGCCCTCGTCTTCAGCCGCGCCGCCTGAGGTCCCCCTTGTACCCGGATCCTCCCCGCCCGCGGATGGGTTGGATTCGCGCCGCCCTCGGCCGGCTCGCGCCGAGGCCACCGGTGGCCGAGTTCCCGAGGTCGGGGATCCGCGCTCTCGAGGGCCGGCTCGGGTACCGCTTCCGCGATCCGCGCCGGCTCGCCCACGCCCTCAAGCACCGTTCCTTCGTGTACGCCAACCAGGGTGAGGGGGTCGATGCCAACGAGCGACTGGAATACCTCGGCGACGCCGTGCTCGACCTGGTGGTGGCCGACTACCTCTTCCGACGCTACGAGGACCGGCGCGAGGGGGATCTGACCCAGATGAAGTCCCTGGTCGTGAGCCGCGCCGTGCTCGCCCGCCGGGCGCGCACTATCGATCTCGGCCGCCACATCCTGCTCAGTCCCGAGGAGCGCGCCGCCGGGGGTGCTGACCAGGATTCCATCCTGAGCGACGCCTTCGAGGCCGTCATCGGCGCCCTCTACCTCGATGGCGGGCTGCGGCCGGCGCGAGGGTTCGTCGAGACCGTCGTCCTCCACGACATCGAGTCCCTGGTCCTTCGGGAGGATTCGGTCAACTTCAAGAGCAGGCTCCTCGAGCACGTGCAGGGCCTGGGTGAAGGGCATCCGCGGTACCAGGTGCAGGACGAGCGGGGGCCCGACCACGAGAAGGTCTTCAGTGTCGATGTGAGCGTCACCGGTCAGACCATCGGCCGGGGGCATGGGCGCTCCAAGAAGGAGGCTCAGCAGATGGCCGCCCGCGACGCGCTGCAGAGTCTCGGGCAGATCTGATGTCCCTGCGTTTCCTGGACACGGGGGAGCTGCCCGGGGCGCTGAACATGGCCGTGGACGACGTGCTCCTCGACGAGGCCCGCGCCGGCGGCGGGCCGATCCTGCGCACCTACGGATGGAGTCCACCGGCGGTCAGCCTCGGTTTCGGACAGCGCGCCCTCGAGGCCGTCGACGTCGGCCGCTGCCGCGATCTCGGCATCGACGTGGTGCGCCGTCCCACCGGCGGCCGGGCCGTCCTCCACTGGAACGAGATCACCTACAGCTTTCACTGCTCCGAGGGCGAGGGCCCGGCGGCCCATCCCCTGCCGGAGGCCTGCCGCATCCTCGGCGAGTGCCTGGCCGAGGGCTTGCGGCGCGGCGGTGTCGAGGCGGAGCTGGCGCCCGGGGGGCGGGCCGGCGGAAGGCACGGAGCTTGCTTTGCCAGCGCCTCCCGTTGGGAGTTGACCTGCGGTGGCCGCAAGCTGGTGGGCAGCGCCCAGCGCCGTACGCGGGGAGCCCTGCTGCAGCACGGCTCCCTGCTCGCCGGCCCCGAGCACCTGCGCCTGGCGGAGTTGATTCCTCCCCCGGCGCGCGCAGACCCTTCCCTGGAGGCCTCGAGCACGCACTTGGCCGAGTGCGCGGAGAAGCCGCTGGACAGGGAGTTCCTGGTGGACTGCCTGGCCGCCGGCTTCGGTGAGGTCCTCGGCCTGCCGGTGCGCGAGGAGCCGCTGACCCCCATGGAGCGGCAGCGGGCCGAGATCCTGGCCCGGGAGACCTACGGCACGGCCGGGCACGCCCTGCGGTCGACGGCCCCCCTTCGGCGGCAGGCACCTCGGTGAGCGACGGGCCGGTCCTGGAGATTCGCGGTCTGCGCACCTGGTTCCGCACCGAAGCCGGCGTCGGACGGGCTGTCGACGGCCTCTCCTTGCACCTTGGCCGGGGCGAGACCCTGGGGCTGGTGGGGGAGAGCGGCTGCGGCAAGAGCCTCGCCGCCCTGTCCGTGCTGCGCCTGGTGGCTCCGCCGGGGCGAATCGAGGGCGGTCGCGTCCGGCTCCGGGGACGCGATCTGCTCGGCCTGGACGAGGAGGAGATGCGCGGCGTCCGGGGCAACGAGATCGCCATGATCTTCCAGGAGCCGATGACCAGCCTCAACCCCGTTCTGACCTGCGGCGACCAGATCGCCGAGGCCGTCCGGCGGCACCAGGATGTGGGCCGCCAGGAGGCCCGGGAGCGAGCCGTCGACATGATGCGGAGAGTCGGCATCCCGGCGCCGGAGCAGCGCGTCGACGAGTACCCGCACCAGCTCAGCGGCGGTATGCGGCAGCGGGTCATGATCGCCATGGCCCTGTCCTGCAACCCGGACGTGCTCATCGCCGACGAGCCGACCACGGCCCTCGACGTGACCACCCAGGCCCAGATCCTCGACCTGCTGCAGCGGCTGCAGGCCGAGTTCCGCATGGCCGTCCTGCTCATCACGCACGACCTCGGGGTCGTGGCCGAGGTCGCCGACCGGGTGGCCGTCATGTACGCGGGCCGCATCGTGGAGACGGCGGAGACGGCGCGTCTCTTCGCCAGTCCCCGCCATCCCTACACGAGAGGGTTGCTGCGCTCGGTCCCTCAGCTCGAAGGCCCGCTGCGCCGGCTGGAGGTCATCCCCGGCCGCGTCCCGGAGGCCACCGACTTTCCCGGGGGTTGCCGGTTTCATCCGCGCTGTCCGCTGGCGGAGGACCGCTGTCGCAGTCAGGCTCCGGTCCTCGAGGAGGTCGCCCCGGGGCACGGGACGGCGTGCTGGAGATGGGATGCCACCGGCTGAGGCCGTGGGACCCCTCGTGGAGACCCGCGACCTGAGCAAGCGCTTCCCGGTCCGCCGGGGGGCCTGGGGGCGGGTGCGCGGCTGGGTGCGCGCCGTGGACGGCGTCTCCCTCCAGGTCTGGCCCGGGGAAACCCTCGGCGTCGTCGGCGAGAGCGGCTGCGGCAAGACGACCCTGGGCCGGCTGATCCTCCGCCTCCTCGACGCCACCTCGGGGGCGGCGTACTTTCAGGGCCGGAATCTGGGGGAGCTCGAAGGCCGGGAGCTGCGGTCCCTGCGGCGGCACATGCAGATCGTGTTCCAGGATCCGTACAGCTCCCTGAATCCGAGGATGCGTGTCCGCACCCTCCTCGGGGAAGGGCTCCGGATCCACGGAATCGCCCGAGGCCCGAGGATGTCCGAACGGGTGGCCGAGCTTCTGGACATGGTCGGCCTTCCGGCCGGTGCGGCGGCCCGGTATCCCCACGAGTTCAGCGGGGGACAGCGGCAACGGATCGGCATCGCCCGGGCGCTGGCCGTGAATCCGGCCTTCATCGTGGCCGATGAGCCGGTCTCCGCCCTTGATGTCTCCGTGCAGGGGCAGATCGTGAATCTGCTCCAGGACATCCAGCGCGATCTCGGGCTCACGTACCTCTTCATCGCCCACGATCTCGGCGTGATCCGTCACGTCGCCGACCGCGTGGCCGTGATGTACCTGGGGCGTATCGTGGAGATTGCCACCCGGGACCAGTTGTTCGCTTCGCCCAGCCATCCCTACACGCGGGCGCTGATGGCCGCCGTGCCGGTTCCGGATCCGGCGGCCAGCCGCCGGCGGGTGGTGCTGGGCGGGGATGTCCCGAGCCCCGCCCGCGTGCCGCCGGGATGCCCCTTCCACCCCCGCTGCCCCGAGGCCCGCGACCGCTGCCGCCGGGAGGTGCCCGGTCTCGTCGATCCGGGAGACGGACGGCGCGTGGCGTGCCTTCTGAGAGACCCAGCGTCAGGCCCGGGCAGGGCGGGCGCGACACAGGAAAGCTGACGCACTTATGATGACGAAACTGCGCGAGCGCACGGCCATCATCATGTGGATCGTGATCCTCGCCTTTGTTGGCCTGATCGTCGTGGAATGGGGAGCCGACTACTCCGGCACGTCCGGCGGGCGGGAGACGGACATGGTCGGCTCGATCAACGGGGAGCAGGTCTCCTACCGACTCTTCCAGCAGGCGTTGCAGAACGCCGTGCGCATGCGCCGGCAGGAAGACGGGGAGACCGATCAGCTGGTGCGCGAGGTCTGGCAGGCCCTGGTCTCGGAAGTGCTTCTCCGGCAGGAGGTCGAGCGCCTGGGGATCGAGATCACCGATGAGGAGCTCGCCTTCTACGCGATGAACGCGCCGCCGGAGGTCGTCAGGCAGCTGTCCGCCTTCCAGCGCGACGGCGAGTTCGACCTCCAGCTCTATCAGCAGATCTTCAGCGACGAGGGCACGGTGCGCGAGCAGCGCGCCTTCATCGCCCAGGTGGAGAGGATGATCCACCAGCAGCTGATCGGCCAGCGTCTGCAGGGCCTGCTGACCGAGACGGTCCGGGTCACCCCCCAGGAGGTCCGCCGGCACTATGCGGACCGCAAGGAGAAGGCCACCGTGGAGTACGCCTTCGTCCCGGTGTCGATGGTTCCGGCGGCGGAGGTGACCGTCACCGAGGAGGACCTCCTGGCGCAGTACGAAGAGCGGAGGTCCGACTATCGGCACTCCGAGCAGATCCAGGTCGTCTACGTGCTGCTTCCCCGCCAGCCGAGCGCCGCGGACTCGGCCGAGGTGGCCGAGGAGATCGCCCGCCTGCGACGCGAGATCGTCGAGGCGGGAGCCGACTTCGCCGACATGGCCTCGGCCATGTCGGACGACGAGGGCACGGCCGCCAACGGCGGGGACCTTGGCGTCTTCGGCCCCGGCGCCATGGTCCCCGAGTTCGAGGCCGCGGCCTTCGCCCTGGCCGCCGGGGAAGTCTCGCAGCCCGTGCAGACCACCTACGGCTGGCATCTCATCAAGGTCGAGGAGCGCCTTCCGCCCGAGTCCGGCGAGGGAGAGCGGGTCCGGGCCCGCCACATTCTGCTGAAGCACCGGGCCTCCCCACAGACGGAGGACGAGATCCTCGCCCGGGCCGAGGCCCTGGCGGCCCAGGCGGGAGAGCGCGGGCTGCGCCAGGCGGCGGCTGCGGAGGAGCTCCAGGTGCGCGACGCCGGCTGGATCGGCCGAGGGGGGGGCCTGCCGGGCGTAACGGGCGGCGCCACGGGGTGGGTCGTGGGCCGGCTCTTCGACAGCGAGGTCGGCGAGCAGTGCCCCGTGGGCAGCACCGAGGCGGGGTATTTCGTCGCCGAGCTGGCCGGCCGCCGGCCGGAGGGGGTGCTGCCTCTCGAGGAGGTCCGGCCGCGGCTGGAGTCGGCGGTGAGCCGCCGCAAGCGCTCCGAGCGCGCCGGCGAGAAGCTGCTTGGGGTGAAGGAGGCGGTCGAGGCCGGGCAGGGGTTCGCCACCGCCGTGGCCTCCGCCGGACTCGAGGTGCGCACCGGAGGCCCCTTCGCGAGAACGGATTACGTCCCCGGTGTCGGCCGGGGCAGCGAGTTCGTCGGCGCCGCCTTCGCCCTGGAGAGCGGCGAGGTGAGCGGCCTGGTGGTGCAGGGCAACGGCGCCTACCTGCTGCACCTGACGGGCAAGAGCGCCATCGACGAGGCCGCCTTCGAGGAGGAGCGCGCCACGGTCGAGGCGGAGCTGCTGCAGGCGCGCCGCGCCGAGTCCCTGCAGGTGTGGTACGCCCAGATCTACGAGAACGCCGACATCGAGGACAACCGGCACCTGTTCTACTCGAACTTCTGACCCCGGGAGCACATCGTCATGCCAGCCACACCCGCAGAGACACCCATCGGATTCGTCGGGCTCGGGATCATGGGCTCCCCCATGGCCCTGAACCTCATGAAGGCCGGGTTCTCCCTGAAGGTCTACAACCGCTCCGACCGCCCCGGCGTGCAGGAGGTGGTCGAGGCCGGCGCCACCCGCGCGGCCTCTCCGAGAGAGGCGGCCGAAGGCAGCGACGTGATCGTCACCATGGTCACCGACACGCCCGACGTGGAGGCCGTGATCCTCGGCGAGGAGGGTGTGGTCCACGGCGCCCGCAGAGGGGCCACGGTCATCGACATGAGCACCATCTCGCCGCGCGTCACCCGCCAAGTCGCCGCGCGCCTGGAGGAGTCGGGAGTGCACATGCTCGACGCGCCGGTGAGCGGCGGCGACGTGGGCGCCCAGCAGGGGACGCTGTCGATCATGGTGGGGGGCGAGCAGGCCGTCTTCGACGAGTGCCTGCCGGTCTTCGAGGCCATGGGCCGCAACATCAACCTCATCGGCGGCCACGGCGCCGGACAGACGACCAAGGCCTGCAACCAGATCGCCGTGGCCTGCACCAACCTGGCCATGGCCGAGGCCCTGATGCTGGCGGCGGCCTCCGACATGGACGTGCAGAAGGTCCTCGACGCCATCTCCGGGGGCGCCGCCGGCTCCTGGCAGATGACCAACCTGGGGCCTCGCATCCTCAAGGGGGACTTCGCCCCCGGGTTCATGGTGCGGCTGCAGCAGAAGGACCTCAAGCTCGTCCTCGAGGCGGCCAACGACGTCAAGCTGGCCCTGCCGGGCACGAGCATCGCCCACCAGTACTTCAACATCGTCGAACGCCTCGGCGGCGCCGACGACGGCACCCAGGCCCTGATCAAGGCCTACGAGTCCCAGGCCGGCACCGAGGCGCGTGCCGAATAGGACGAGGCCGGCCGTGAGGCCCGCTCTGCGCAAGATCGGCGCTCTTCTGCGCGACGAGGGACAGCCCTTTCCCCTCGAGGAGATGCGCCGCCTTCTGGACGGGCACGGCATCGAGCTGTGCGTTCTGGAGGACGGCACGCCGCCGCCCGAAGACCTCGACCTGGTGATGGCCATGGGCGGGGACGGCACCGTCCTGCGCGCCCTGGACCTGTGTCCGCAGGCTCCGGTGCTGGCCATCAACTACGGAACGGTGGGCTTCCTGACGGCCGGGGACCGCTCCGATCTGGACAGCATCCTCGGCCGGCTGGTGACCGGAGACTACATCCTCAGCGAGCGGCTCGCCCTCACCTGTCGCTATCCCGGCGGCGAGGTGCGCGCCGTGAACGAGGTGATGGTGCGCAGCAGCAACCGGCTCGTGTTCATCGACGTCTTCGTGGACGGGTCCAAGATCCGGACGATCTGCGGTGACGGCGTGGTCGTGGGCACCCCCACGGGCAGCACCGGCTTCCTGCTGGCCGCTGGAGCCCCGATCGTCATGCCGGAGGTCCGCTGTCTCGTGCTCGACGGGATCAACGAGTACAATTTCACTTCCCGTTCGCTGATCCTGCGCCCCGAGGCCCGGGTGCGGCTGAACGTGAGCCCGGAGACCCGGGAACCCCAGGTCTGGCTGACCGCTGATGGCCGCCGCATGGGGGAGCTCGCCCCGGGAGACGACGTGGAGATCGGCTCCTCCGAGCGCACGGCCCGGCTGGTCTATTTCGAGCCGAGCTACTTCTTCCACAACCTGACCTCCAAGCTCTCATGGTAACCGCACCCGTCGCCGTCACCGGAGCCGACCAGGCCCTGGGGGCCGCCCTGTGCCGGGGGCTGTCCGCCGGAGGCGAGGTGGTCGCCATCGGCGAGGCCCCCGGTCCCCGGAAGGATCTCGGCGGCGCGGTGGAACCGGAGCGCCGATCTGCGCCTGCCCGGCGAGGCCCGCCAGGCCCTGAGCGGCGCCGGCCTCGTCGTCCACGCCCAGCCCCACGACGCGCCGCCGGGCGAAGGGGCCGAGGGGGAGGCGCGGCTCCTCGACGTCGTCAGCCGCGGCACCTACGTCCTCGTCCAGGCCGCCCGCGAGGCCGGCATCGGCCGCATCGTGCTCGTGAGTCCCATCTCGCTGATGCAGGACTACCTCGCGGACTACGTCGTAGAACCGTGGTGGCGGCCCCGGCCCCGGCCCGACGGCGAGGGGCTGGCGCCCTACCTGGCGGAACTCGTCGGCCGGTAGATCGCGCGCACCGGCGCCATCGAGGTGCGGTGCCTGCGCATGGGGCCCCTCGACGATCCTCAGGGCACGTCCTCCGAGGACGCGGTGGCGGCCGTCGCAGCGGCCCTGCGGAGCGAAGCCGCTACCGACGGGTACTGCTGGCAGGTGGACCACGTCCTCTCCGGCGGATCCTCCGCCGGCGGGAGCTAGCGCATGGCCACGGTCGACAGCGGGCGGGTGGTGATCTTCGGCGCCGGCGGCCCCGTGGGCGCGGTGACGATGGAGGCCCTGAAGGACCACTACACCCTGCGCTGCACCGACGTCACCCCGCTGGAGCAGATCGTGGCGGAGGAGCGGCGCCAGAGTGCGCGCGCGCCCCTGCCCCCGCTTCTCCCGGCGCCCCACGAGCCCGGCGGCTGCTGGACTGGGAGGCCGCCGACACCTGGGAGGAGATGCTGCGCCGGAGCTGATCCCCCCCGGCTCAGGCCAGGATCCCGACGCGCTCCGCCTCGCCCTCCTCCCCTCCTGCCTGCAGGGTGAGGTTGAGCCGGCGCACCTCCTCCGGCTTCAGGTCGGGCAGGCGCGCCACCCGCCCGAGGAAGCGGTCCATCTCCTCCGGGTCGACGAGGCCCTCTGTCAGCGATCGCAGCTTGCCCATGTAGTCCCGGCGCCGGAAGGGCCGGGCTCCCAGGGAGTGGGCGTTGGGGTTGTCGAGGCGCTCCACCACCTCGGAGCCGTCCCGCATGCGCACCACCACCTCGGCGCCGAACTTCCGGCGCCGGAAGTCGGACCCGTGGTAGGCCCGGGTCCACTCCTCCACCTCCTCGGTGCGCACCTTGTGCCAGAGGGCCACCGTCGAAGGGCGGTTCGCCCGTTCGGGGGTGTACGAGTCGACGTGGTGCCAGCGGCCGTCCTCCCAGGCCACGGCGAGGATGTACATGGCGCTGTGATCGAGCGTCTCCCGGGAGGCGCCGGGATCCATCTTCTCCGGGTCTCCGGCCCCCGTGCCGATGACGAAGTGGGTGTGGTGGCTGGTGCGCACCACCACCTCCCGCACCGCTTCCAGGTCGAGGCCGCGTTCGTGGAGGGCGAAGCCGATGTCGATCAGGGCCTGGGCCTGGTACTCGGCGGAGTGCTCCTTGGTGTAGGAATCGAGGATCGCCCGCAGGGGCTCTCCCGGCTGGGGCAAAGAGACCTCGTACACGGCTTCCGGCCCCGACAGGAGCCAGGCGATGACCCCGTCGCGCCCTTCGTAGATCGGCGACGGGGCTCGCTCCCCGAGCAGGCACCGGCCCACCGCTTCCAGGGCGGTCTTGCCCGACTGGGCCGGGGCGTAAGCCTTCCAGCTGGTGATGTCGCCCTTGCGCGACTGCCGGGTCGAGCACCCCAGGTGAACGGCCTGGTTCACGGCCTGGAAGATCGTCTCCACCGGCAGCCGCAGCAGGGCGCCGACGCCGGCGGCGACGGCCGGGGCGAGGTGGGCCACGTGGTCGATCTTGTGCTCGTGCAGGCAGATGCCCCGGACCAGGGAGATCTGCGTCTCGTAGGCCACCAGGAGGCCGCGCACCAGGTCGGCCCCGCCGCGGCCCGTCTGCTGGGCCGCCGCCAGCACGCCGGGGATCGTATCCGCGGGATGGGAGTAGTCGGCGGCCAGGAAGCAGTCGTGGTAGTCCAGCTCGCGCACGGCCACGCCGTTGGCCAGGGCCGCCCACTCGCAGTGGAAGGTGCGTTCCGCCGGCAGGCCGTAGAGGCAGGCCCCCCGGCCCTTGGGATGGGGATAGCCGAGGGCGAGGAGGCGGGCGCGGCGCACGGGGTCGCGGTCGAAGGCGGCGGCGGCCACGGCGGCGTTGTCGATGATCCGGTTGCCGACCATCTCGGCGGCGTCCTCCGGGCCCGCCGGTGCGGCGGCGGCCATGGCGGCGATCTTCCAGGCCAGCTGCTCCTGCGGCGGCAGGATCCGGCCTTCGGGGTGCGTCCGCACCCGGTGAGTGACCATGGGAGCTCCAGGATGAGGGTGAAGGGTTGCCGGGGCGCGATTCCCAGTGGCGGCGTCACCGGCGCCGGCCGGGGGCCGCCGGGGACTGCAGGCGGGCGAAGATGTGCAGCAGCCTGTCGCGCTCGCCGGGGCGGTGCTCGAGGGCTTCGTCCAGGACCTGCCGCGCCGCGTCCGGGTCGCCGCGCTGGAGGTGCAGCTGCATGAGCTCGGCGTAGAGGGCCGGCAGGTGGCCGCTGGCGGCCAGGGCCCGCTCGTACGCCGGGACGGCCTCTTCGTCCCGCCCCAGGGCCCGGTAGCAGTGGGCGAGGTTGACCCACGGTTCGGGGCGGTCGGGCCGGGCCCCGGTGACGCGCTCGAAGATGGCGGCGGCCCCGGCGGCGTCCCCCTGCTGGGCCTGAATCGAGCCCAGGTCGTTCCAGGCCTGCCAGTAGGTGGAGTCCAGCTCAACGGCCCGGGTGAGGGCCTCCCCGGCCTCGGCGGCGCGACCCTGACGGGCGTGGGCCTGGCCGATGTTGTAGTGGATGGCGGCGTCCCCTGCCATGTCCATGGGGCCGGCGCCGAGATTGCCGACCAGCCCGACGACGGCCACGGCCGCCGCGGCGGGAACCGCGGGGCGGTAGCGCCCCGCGCGGAAGCGGTCCCACAGCCACCACCCGGCGTGGGCCGCCAGCACCAGCAGGACGGGCAGCATGGGCGCCCGGTAGCGGGAGCTGGGGAAGAAGGCGACGACGCCCGCCGCGTAGGCGAGAACGAAGAGCGTCGCCGGATCCAGCCCGCGGCGATGGATGGCCAGGGCCAGGCCAAGGAGGGCGAGAGGGGCGACGAGGCCGAAGGGGAAGGCGACGACCCGCTTCCAGAGGGTGGCCGCCAGGACCGGGGAATAGCGGCGCCAGTAGTAGATGCCCTGGTTGCGGCCCTCCTCGTGGCCGTTGAGGAGCCGCAGGCTCTTGCGCGCCTGCAGGGCCAGGTAGTCCAGGGGCTCCTCCCGCATGTACTCCAGGGCTTGGTTCCAGAAGTAGTCGGAGCGGTCGGAGCGGCGCTCGATGCCGGCCTCCACCGGCTCGGCCACGAGGTCGTCCCACTCCCACCCGGGCCGGATCCTCACCAGGCGCTCGTGGTCGGCGCTGTTGCCGATATGGAAGTTGACGCCCGAGTTGTAGGAGATGAGGACCGCGTCGCCGCCGATGGCGTGGTTGCGCCAGGCCACGGGCAGGACCGCCGCGGCGATGCCGAGGAGGAAGATGGCGGCGCCCGGCCGCGAGCGTCCCTTCCAGGCGATCCAGACCGCCGCCGGGAGGCAGAAGCCGAGGACCGTCGGCACCGCCAGGGCCGCGAGGCCGCAGACGAGACCCGCCGGGAGGAAGGCGGACGGCGTTCCCCGCCGCAGGGCGCGCAGCAGCAGCAGCAGGCCCGACAGGCCGAGGACCGTGGCCAGGCTGGCCGGCAGGATCTCCCCGTCGAAGTAGATCAGGGGGCCGCAGAGGCTGGCCGCCAGGCCGGCGGCGAGACCCACCCTCGGGCCGAACAGGCGCGTTCCCAGCAGGTAGGCGAGGGCGCAGGCCAGGGCGCCCCACAGGGCCTGGAGCCAGCGTATGGCGTGGAAGAACGAATCGGGGAAGGCGGTCTTCACCAGGCCCAGCACGTAGGGGTAGAGGGGCGGCTGCCAGAAGGCGGGCCGGTCGCGGCCCAGCCAGTCGCCGGCGGCCAGCGCCTCGGCGTGGGCCACGTAGGTCATGCCGTCCACCGCCGGCTCGTCGTAGAGCGGGCTCGAGGCCATCTGCCACGCGTGCAGGGCGCGAAGGAGCAGGGCCAGGAGCAGGATCCCGAGGCAGGCCCTCAATTCAGGCCTCACCCCCGGGCTCCAGCCGCGGATTCGGGCTATATTCACCCGCTTCGAGAGATCCCCGAGGGAGCCGACCGCACGTCCCATGCCGAAGCAGCCTGAACGCATCTTCACCCTGCGCGCCCTGCTCGTCGGCTCCATCGGCGCCTTCGTCGTCTCGGCGGGCACGGCGTACGGGGCCCTCTACCTGAAGGGCTCCCTCATGGCCACGGGCACGAGCATGCCCGGCGCCGTCTTCGTGCTCTTCCTCATCACCCTGCTGGTGAACCCCGCTCTCAAGCTGATCTCGCCGCGGGCGGGGCTGCGGCGGGGCGAGCTGCTGCTCGTCTACGTCATGCTCGTCATGGCCTCGCCGCTGCCGCGCCTCTTCGTGTGGAAGTACCTCTGCTCCCTGACCTACCCCTTCTACTACGCCACGCCGGAGAACGACTGGCGCCACCTGGTCCTGCCGCACCTGCCCGACTGGATCGTGCCCCATTCGCCCGAGCTGGCGCAGCTCTTCTTCGAAGGCGTCGCCCAGGGCCAGGGGATCCCGTGGGCTCCCTGGCTGCGCGTCTTCGCCGCCTGGATGCCCTTCCTGTGGGCCCTGTTCCTGGTGATGATCGCCTCCATGGTGATCATGCGGCGCCAGTGGGTGGAGAACGAGCGCCTCATCTTTCCCCTCCTGCAGGTGCCCCTGGCCATGGTCGGCGAGGACGGCGAGAAGGGGAGAATCGGAAGGTTCTACAAGGACCCGGTCATGTGGGCGGGCTTCGCCGTGCCGGCTCTCTACGGGACCCTCCACGGTCTCTACAACTACTTCCCCGGCATCGTCGCCGTGGCCACCCGGGTCGATCCCATCCACTTCACCCTTCCCATCTTCGACGGCGTCCACGATCTCTTCTTCCTCCTGCGCTTCAACATCCTGGGCTTCTTCTACTTCCTCAAGACCGACATCGCCTTCAGCATCTGGTTCTTCAACCTTCTCTCCTTCGTGGCCCGGGGTGTCTTCGCCCGCCTCGGCATCTCGATCACGGAGACGGGCATGGTGGCCACCGAGGACATAGGCCACGCCGTTCCCAACCTGATCCTCGCCTACCAGGCCATGGGCGGCATGCTGGCCCTGTTCTTCGGAGGCCTGTGGATGGGGCGGTCCCACCTCAAGGCCGTCTTCCGCAAGGCCCTCTACGGCGATCCCGGCGTCGACGACAGCGACGAGATCCTCTCCTACCGGGCCGCCGTGATCATCCTCGTGACGGGCTGCCTGGTCATGGTCGGCTGGCTGGCCATCGCCGGCCTGCCCGTCATCTACGGAGTTGCGCTCATCTTCCTCGTGGGGGTTCTGCTCGTCGGTTATTCCCGCATCGTGGCCGAGGGAGGGCTCTCCGACGGCGCGCCTCCCGTGGTCCCCGCCGGGATCCTGGCCTCCACCATCGGCTCGGTGAAGCTGGGGGAGCCGAGCATGGTGATCCTCGGCCTCTGCATCTGGTGGTCGGAGGGGCGCAACTTCGTGATGACCTCGGCAGCCCAGTCGCTGCGCCTCAGCGACGATATGGAGCCGGCGTCGAAGCGGCCCTTGTTCTGGATCATGGTGGTGGCCGTGGCCATCGCCTTTTTCGGGGCGGTGTGGACGATCATGAAGCTAGGCCACGACTCGGGGGCCATCAATCTGTACCGGGCCTACGGCGGCGGCTACGACTTCGCGGAGCGCATGATCCGCACGCCCACGGGGCCGCAGCTGCTCACTTGGATCCACATCGGCGCGGGCGGCCTCATCATGGGCGGCCTCATGCTGGCCCGGGCCGTGTTCCTGTGGTGGCCCCTGCACCCCATCGGCTACGTCGTCGGGCCGGTGTGGATCCTGGACCACCTGTGGTTCAACATGTTCCTCGCCTGGTTGGTGAAGGTGATCGTCCTGAGGTACGGCGGCGTGCGCCTCTACCTGCGGACCCGGCCCTTCTTCCTCGGCATCATCCTCGGCTTCGTGGTGCCGGGCGGGGTCTTCCTGATTATCGACCACTTCACGGGCATGGTGGGCAACATCATCTTCTACGGCTAGCGCGGGGCTCCCCCTCCCGGCGGGAGGGGAGGGACGCGTCCAGGCCCCCGTCGAGTGCGCTAGCCGTCGATGAAGCGGAAGCTGTAGAGCCCGGCGTTGCGCAGGTGGAATCGCAGGAAGGCGGGCTTGCCCACGAGGGCGCCGAGGTCGTCTCCGCCGCGCCAGCGCACCCGCAGGGCGGCGCTCGTCATCCCCATGGGCAGGCAGTCCTCGAGGGCGAATCCCTCGTGGTAGCCGGCGTCGCGGTGGTCGCCGGCGGCCCCCGTCCGGCGCGCCAGCCCGACCCGGATCTCGCAGGGCGGCCGGCCGTCCCGGTCGATGACGCGCTCGCAGTGGATCTCCAGGTGGCGGCCCCCAACGAGCAGCTCCCGGGTGAGCAGGAAGCCGTCGTCGTCGCCGGCGAAGCGGCCGATGAGGCGCCCCCTGGGGACGACGGCGGCGCCCACGGCGGTGAGCGAGAAGGAGTGGGCGTGGCGCAGCTCGGGCTGCCGCTGCCCGATGTAGTAGATCAGCCAGTTGTCGCCGAGCTCCACCGGCGGACAGGCGGGCACCGCGGCGTGCTCGTCCCAGCTGCCTTCCGGACCGGGCTCGAGCCAGCCCGGCCGGTCCGGAAGGCGGCTCCAGCGGTAGCCGTCGGCGCTGAAGGCCAGCTGGGTCTGCCAGCGGCCGGAGCCGTGGTGGTCGGAGATCGGCACGAAGGAGAAGAAGTGGCTTCCACACTTGAAGGCCGCCGCCGATCCCTCCACGCAGAAGGTGCTGATGTCGAGCTCGTCGGGCACGATGGCGCTCCGCGGAAAGGACCAGGAGCGCAGGTCGGGGCTGGTCATGACGGCCATGCGTCGGCGGGTGTTGCCCCGGGACGGGCGCGGCGTGGCCGCCGCGTCGAAAGCCATCACCTTGGGGCGGCAGAAGCAGAACCACCGCTCCGTCGCCGGATCCCAGCAGACCGGGTTTTGACCGTCGCTGCCGCCGCGGGTGACGGGGTTGCCCTCGTCCGCCGTCCAGTGGATGCCGTCAGGGGACCAGGCGAGACAGCGCCCGTCGCGCTGGCCGGGGCCCGGATAGCCGATGGTGTCCCGGTAGAGCATCACCAGGCGGCGCTGCTCGTCGCCTTGGTCCGGATTCCACACCACCTCCGGCGACTGGGCACGGGTGTCGCCGGGGAAGACGACATTCGTCCGGGGGTAGTCCCTCCAGGCGAACCCCTCGAGGTCCGGTTTCTCCCAGTGCAGCCCGTCTTCGCTCCGGGCGTAGCAGACGAACTTCGGCGTGCCGTGGGCGGCGCGGTCCCACGGATGGGGCTGCAGGCCGAAGTAGTTCATGTAGCGCTGGTAGGCCTCCACGTTGACCGACTGGTAGAGCATGTGGTACACGCCCTCCCGCTCGTCCCGCAGGACGTTGCAGGTGCGGATGCCGTCCTCCCAAGGCCGGTCGCAGAGGAGCACCGGGCCCACGGGGTGGCGCAGGGGCTGGTGCAGGCAGCGGCGCAGGTCCCAGGTGTCCTCCACCACGTGGTCGTCCACGAGCATCTGCTCGACGCGGCCCACATCGAGGGGGTCTCCCTCCCCGTAGCTTGTGCGATCTGCCATCACCACTCCCTGACCGGCGGCTCGCCGTGGATCAGGTGCCGCACGGCGGGGCCGCCCTCTTCGAGGAAGCCGCGCTCCGTCATGGGCAGGCCCGGCTGCAGATCGACGTTCCCCCAGGTCGTGTCCACCTCGACGTTGCGGTGGCTCAGGCGTCCATCCTCCACGGTGACGACGCGGAAGTGGGGAGCCATGGTGGTGGGGATCAGGACCTGAACGTCCCCGTCCGCCCACTGGTTTCCGGTGGAGCGCAGGCCGAGGACGGGCACGCCTTTCACCTCGCGCTCCTTGGTGGCGTGGATGTGGCCGTGCAGGAGGGCCAGCACCTTCCGGCCTTGCAGCAGTTCCCAGACCCGGTCCATGTCCTCGGGCATCTCCCCCTCGACCCAGGGCATCTCGGCCACGGGAGCGGCGGGCAGATGCATGGCGATGATGATGGGCGTCTCCCGCGGCAGGCGGGCGCACTCCCGCTCCAGCAGCCGCATGGACGAGGCGGGCATGCGGTCCCGCCGGGGCGGGGGGATCGGACGGTTGACGAATCGCGGCGTGTCGAGGCACAGGAAGCGCACGCCCTTGTGGGTGAAGGCGAAGTCGAGGGAGCCGGGGGCCGGCGACCCGGGGAAGAGGTGGCGCAGGAAGGGCCCGTCCTGATCGTGGTTGCCCGGGACGAAGTAGATGGGCATCCCCTCCATCCCCGGGAAGTCCAGGCGCTGCGGCCCGGGGAAGGCGGCGCCCGGCCGCAGGTGGATGGCGCCGGCGAAGCACTGGTAGGGCCGGTCCAGGGGAAAGCTGACGTAGTCCCCGGTGCCGAGGATGAAGTCCGCCCCGGCGGCTTCGTGTCGGGCGATGTGCTGCAGCACCCGCTGCAGGGTGAAGTGCAGGCAGAGCCCCCGGAGCAGGCTGCCCGGCGTGTCCAGCAGGTGGCAGTCGGTGATCTGGATGAAGGAGAAGCGCTCGCCCGGCTCGCAGGTCAAGTCAACCCTCCAGCAGGGCGGTCCGGCGGCGTCAGGCCGATCTCCCGCAGCCGCTCCGGCGGCGCGATGTGGTGCCCGGCGGCCAGCAGCGTCTCCTGCAGGAGACGGACATCCAGGTCCCGGGGGGAGACGCCCTCGCGGGCGGCCAGGGCCGCCGCCGTGCCGGCCACCTGCCCCATCTGCTGGGCGCTGTAGCGCTGGCGGAACTGGGGTCCGCGCTTCATGGCGCTGCGTCCGGAGGCGATCAGGCCGTCCACCCCCCTGGGGATCAGCATGCGGTAGGGGACGTCGACGCCGCCCTCCACGTAGCGCTTGTCGTCATAATAGGTGTAGATCACGTCGTCGAAGCGGGCCCCGGCGGCAACATCCTCGAGGGTCAGGGCGCGCTCGCTCTCGATGCTCTTGCCGCCGCGGGCCTGGAAGTACGGGGAGACGACGTAGAGGTAGGCCTCCTCGTACCCAGGGACGTAGCGGTTCATGAACTCGACGAACTCGTAGATGAAGCACCACTGCTGCTGCTGGATGCGGGAGAGGGCGAGCCCGTCGCCCGGATGGAACCGCCCGTTGACCCGGGTCCGGCAGTTGACCGACGGCGGATCGCCTTGCGGCTCCCTGAGGGTGATCTCGAGGGTGGCGAAGCCGTCCACGATCTGGGTGATCCGGAAGCCCCCTGCCTCCCAGGCCTGGCGCGCCCAGGGCATCAGCTGCGGCGGCGCCGGGTACCTCTCCAGCCAGGCTTCGTCCTCCGCCGTGAGGGCGGGGCGTCCGTCCCGGGCGCGCGCCCACCGCTCGGCGTCGACCCCCATGATGCCGAAGTAGACGCCCATGGAGGGATTCTCCTCCAGCTCGACCACGGAAGCGCCGGCGCGGTCGGCCACGTCGGCGGTGCCGGTGCAGTCCACGGCGACCCGGGAGCGGATGGCCAAGGTGCCCGACTTGTTCTCCACCAGGATGCCGGTGAGCCGGTCCTCCTCCTTCACCACGTCGACGACGGAACTGAAGAGGAGGATGCCCACGCCCGCCTCCTCGAGCATCCGGGTGGCCACGTAGGGCACGGTCTTGCTGTCCCGGAGGTAGTCGGAGCCGACGCGCCGCCCCTCGTGGTGGACGACCCGTTCGTTGAACTCCTGGGGGATGCCGCCGAGGCCGTCGGGAAAGGCCTCGGGGTTCTTCAGGGCCAGGTGCAGGGATCCGCCGGCGAACATGCCGGGACCCATGTTGCCGCCCAGACTTCCGAAGGGCTCCACCACCAGGGTCCGGACGCCCAGCCGGCCCGCGGCCAGGGCGGCGATGATCCCGGTGATGCCGCCGCCGGCGACGAGGACATCGACCTCCTCGACCACGGGGATCCGCTTCGCGGGACGGTCCACGTGGCCCTTGACGTCCCACAGGTCCGCCCCCCGGCGCCAGAGCGCGGCCGGAGCCGAGCTCTCGTCGGCGGTGTTCGCGGGGGCGGCTCCCTGGCTGTCCATCGAGTCGATTTCCCTTCGGGGCGGTCGTCAGATCCTGGGGCAAGAAAAGGGAGGCAGGCCGCGCGGGGGCCTGCCTCCCTGAGAACCGTTGACCAGCGGCGGTGGTGCAGCCGCTCTTACTGCTGGAAGCTGGCCTTGACCTGACCCCAGCTGTTGGACTCGACGGCGGTGATCAAAGCTGGATCCACCGGCAGCAGGAGCCAGTCGCTGACGACGTCGCTGTCAGCGTACCACCTCGCGCCGCCGGGACCGCCCGACCGCCAGACCGAATTGTGGCCCGCTTCGTTGGAGACCCCGTCGATGTCGCAGAAGGCGATCCCCATTCCAATGATCTGGCCTTCCGACAAGGGGGCGACCACGCTCTCCTCGGGCGACAGGTGAACCAGGTTGTTGAAGTAGACGGACCACCACTCCGAGATCAGACTCACATCGGTGCCGCCGTGCTCACCGTCTATGTCGTAGGAGTCGGGGCAGCAGGCATAGGGCGGCTTGTCGTGCCAGGTGGCGGCGCTCACCCACATCCAGCTCCAGGCGTTGTTACCTTCTCCGATGGGCGGCCAGCGCCAGTGGGCGATCTGGGCAGACCTGGCTTGCGTCTCTTCGTCGCCGGTGACCATGACGCCACCGCTGTGGTCGGCGTCGACGTGGATCTCGATGCTGTCGTCGCCGCCGCACGCGCCGGGCGGCTCCGCCACGTCGCGGTCCCACGAGTCGTCGAAGCGATCCTGCGCAAAGTACATGCGGTCGAACTCGTCGTTCCAGGCGACGGCCATGCGGATGGTGAGGTCTGAGGCCTCATTATCGGTGCCGTCCATGCCCTTGTGATCGCCCGCCACGGCGTGGAACAGGGCGTTGCCGTCGTTGTCCAGGGTGGACATGGTGAGCCAGAGGTACTCGGGTATGACCTCCCACTCGCTGATGTCGCCGTCCATGACGGGCAGGGCATTCGAAGGCCACTGCCAGACCCCGAGGACGGTGCCCGGGGGCACGTGGGCCTGCGCCGAGCCGAAGGCCAGCAGCAGAACCGCCATGGTAAGGAATTTTCTCATGGTCATGTCTCCAATCGCATGATGAAAGGGTGGACGATCGGGGCCGAATACCTCGATCCTGAGAGGTTGCGTGTATACTACCACGAAAACCCCGCAGAATCAACGCATTCCCTACTGAGGCAGCAAAAAGGGAGGCAGGCCGCGGGGGCCTGCCTCCCCAAAAACCGTACCAGCGGCGCGGACCTGCAGCCGCTCTACTGCTGGAAGCTGGCCTTGACCTGGCCCCAGCTGTTGGACTCGACGGCGCTATCAAAATCTGGATCCACCGGCAGCAGGAGCCAGTCGCCGAGGACGTCGCTGTCAGCGTAATACCTCGCCGCACCGTCACCGCCCGACACCCAGACCGTATTGGGGCCGTCTTGGGCGGCCCCGTCGATGTCGCAAAGGGCGAGGGTCATGCCGATGATCTGGCCCTCCGAAAGGGGGGCGACCACGCTCTCCTCGGGCGACAGGTGAACCAGGTTGTTGAAGTAGACGGTCCACCACTCGGAGATCAGCGTCACATCGGTGTCGCCGTGCCCACCGTCGATGTCGAAGGCGGTGGGGCAGCAGGCATAGGGCTCCTTGTCGTGCCAGGTGGCGGCGCTCACCCACATCCAGCTCCAGGCGTTGTTCCCTTCTCCGATGGGCGGCCAGCGCCAGTGGGCGATCTGGGCCGACCTGGCTTGCGTCTCTTCGTCGCCGGTGACCATGACACCACCGGTGTGGTCGGCGTCGACATGGATCTCGATGCTGTCGTCGCCGCCGCACTCGCCGGGCGGCTCCGCCACGTCGCGGTCGTACACGTCGTCGAAGCGCTCCTGGGCGAAGTACATGCGGTCGAACTCGTCGTTCCAGGCGACGGCGACGCGGATGGTGAGGTCGGAGGCGTCACCCTCGGGGCCGGACATGCCCTTGTCATTGCCATGGACGCCGGTGAACAGGGGGTTGCCGTCGTTGTCCAGGGTGGTGGACGGATCGAGCCACAGGTAATCGGGGATGACCTCCCACTCGCTGATGTCGCCGTCCAACTCGGGCAGGGCGTTCGAAGGCCACTGCCAAACTCCCAGGACGTTGCCCGGGGGCAGGTGGGCCTGCGCCGAGCCGAAGCCCAGCAGCAGAACCGCCATGGTGAGGGTTTTTCTCATGGTCATATCTCCAATCGCATGATGGAAGGGTGAAGGTCGAGGGCGGGATACCCTCGGTCTTGAGCGTGCTTGACGGTCAACAGCCGAATATTACGCAAGAGAAACCGGAAAATCAACCACTTTGAGATCAGTAGGACACGGCCAGGGTCCGCACTGCCTCGCGGCCCTCCAGGCGGCGCCCGCCGTCGTCGGTGTCGACCCGCAGGCGCACGAGGTAGATCCCCGGGGGCACGAGGAGCCCGTTGGCGTCGAGGCCGTCCCAGGCGATCTCGTAGAGGCCGGTGCCCGCGGACCCGTGCTCGACGACCCGGCGAACGATCCGGCCGCCGAGGTCGTGGACCCGCAGCTCCACGGGACTGCCGTCGGCGACGCGGACGACGTTGAGCGAGAACAGGGCCTCGTCGTTGATCCCGTCGCCGTTGGGCGTGATGACCGGGGAGCTCAGGTCCACACCGGCAAGCAGGCTTCCGCCGGTGGCCTCGCCGATAAGGGTGATGGCTTCGCTGTCGACGCTGGCGAGGGCGTCGCCGGGATCGACCCGCTGCCAGGCGTCCTCACCGTCCCGGGTCCGCTTGACCGCGGCCTGCAGTTGGGCGCCGTTGGTGAACAGGGCGGTTCGGAAGTCGAGGCGCAACACCTCGATCCCACGGGGCTCCACGATGGGGAAGGAGAGGCGCAGGCTGTCGGGACCGGTCGGCATGACCTCCAAGTCCTCCACCAGGGTACCGCCCCCGCCGTCGAACTCCTCGGCCGTCCCGGCGTAGAGCCCGGCGAATTCCAGGGACATGTCGGGGGGCGTCCTGAGCAGCAGTTCGTCGAAGCCCGGGTCCCGATTGTCGAACTCGGGCCGCAGGAAGAGGGAGAAGTCCCGCGGCACCCCCAGCGAGTCGACCCGGGTGGGGGTCACCTCCGCGAGGAGCCCCTGGGCGACGGGGTTGCTGAAGCGCAGCCGGAGGGAGCGAAGCGTAGGGTGCAGATCGGGGTCGTCCGAGACCAGGGTCGCGGCGATATTGAGGAACTCCCTCGGGGAGGGAGAGAGGAAGGGACTACCCGAGGCGTCCTCATAGGGCTGGCTCCAGCCGCTCCAGTCGTCTCCTTCTACCATCTCGGCGACGATGGGGCCCTTCAAGGAGGGCAGCAGGGACGGATTGTTGTAGGCCTTCTCGCTGATCTCCGTGCCGTCGGCCTTGTAGTAGTGGAGGACCTCCCGCAGCTCGTTGCCGGCGCGGGTCTGGATCGAGATCCTGGTCCCCGGCGGGGTGTCCGCCTCCCAGGACATGCTCAGAAGGTTGCGCCGGACTCCGAGCTCGACCAGGCCCGACTCCATGCGGACCTCGGCGATGTATCCGCGGCCGTAGAGGTAGATCTCCCCTGGCGCGGCGGTGTGAGGTTGCTCTTGGGTGAAGCCCAGATCGAAGACGAGGCGGAAGAACCGGGTCTTCACGAGGTCGAAGTCGTGAACCTCGAAGTCCTTGCGCATAAACTTCTGTATGCGGCGGGCCACGGTCTTGAACTTCAGGGTACCGTCGGGGTTCAGGGATCCGTCGGAGGCCTCGAGATCGTAGGAGTTGAAGCTCCTTCTCTCGCGGTTCGTGACGCCGCCGTACATCAGCCGGTAGGCGTCGAGCCAGAAGGTGGCCCCCAGGTCGAAGAGGACGTACCCTTCGTTGCCCATGTTGACCTCGGTGAAGGAGCCCACGAGGCCGTCCACCAGCCTGCCGTAGTTCAGGTTCGCGTTGCCGCTGATTTGCCCGCCGCGCTTGTAGATGGCGGGCATGACGTTGTCCCCCTCGGTCCACACCTCGATGTCGGCCAGGCGGGGCCGCTCCTTGCGGTAGTGGAGGATCTCTCCCTGCTGTCCGGCGGGCAGACGCAGGTAGTCGGCCTCGCTCAACTCGGTGAGCCGGCCGTCCCGCTGCAGCTTGTGGTGGACGACGGCGCCCTTGTCGTCCTCGGGCAGGGCGGCGTAGGCCTCGGGGCTGACCAGCCGGCCGCGGTCGAAGTCGCTGTCGCGGACGACCACCATCACGTATCGCAGCGAGGCGCCCTTGAGCCCCCTGGGGGCCTGCACGCTTTGGTTACGGTCGACGGTGGATGGCGGCAGGATGGCGGCCAGCGGCGCCTCGCCGACGATGGAATCGGTGTATACGTCCTCGAAGGTGAGGTCCAGCACCCGGACGTCCTTGTTGGGCCTCAACGTTCGGTACACCGTCGCGAAGAACGGGTGTTTCGAAGCGGCGGCGGACGGCGGACGCTCGCCGTTGGAGACGAGGACGTCGAACTGAAGGAACGGGTCGCCCAGCTCCTCCTCCGCGAACCGGAGCACCAGCCTCTTGGCGATGACGTTCCGTCCCAGGTCGACCATGAGCCACCAGCGCGCGCCGAGCTCGACGGGTGGGGCGTCGGTCAGGTCGGGCTCCCAGTATGTCGTCGGGTCCCCGTCGAGGACGTTGACCACGTCACGGGGGTTGGAGCCGGCCTGCACGGCGTCGGCGAGGGTGATATCCTCGGGCTCCTTGTTCTTGAGGTGCGACGGGGGATGGAGGCGCAGGTAGCGGACGATCTCGGGGACGGCGTTGATGTCCTTGCGCAGGGCGAGGGGCCGCACCTCCCCCGAAGGGGAGAGCTCGACGGTCTCCTCGGGAAAGATCCAGTTCTGCCAGAGGCTGCGGCGGTCGACGACGAGCTCGTCGCCGGCGATCCGGTACGCCCGGCCCTGGGCCGTCAGGCCCGTGGCGGCAGCCAGGACCAGAAGGGCGGTGCGGAAGCTGATGATCCGTGTCATGTGCGGACCTCCTGTCAGCTATCTGGGCATCTACTAGTAGACGAGGGAGACGACCCGTTCCTTGGACCTGATTCCGAGGTCCGACTCGACCTCGACCCGCAGGATGTAGATCCCCGGCCCGAGGAGGCGTCCCCCGCCGTCGCGGCCGTCCCACTCCGCGCGGAACCGGCCGCTGCCGGCCGGTCCGCGGAAGACCTCCTCCACGGGCGAGCCCCGCAGATCGTAGAGGACGACGGCCACCTCGGCGTCACCCTCCACGTTCACCAGTTCGTACTCGAGACTCACCCGGTCGTTGATGCCGTCTCCGTTGGGGCTGAAGACCGGCGGCTCGACGGTGAGGGCATTGACCGTCCGCCGGCCCACCTCCGCCAGGCCGACGCTCAGGGTGTTGCTGTCGACGATCGGGTCCGCCTCGCCGGGGGAGACCACCTGCGCCACCTCCTCCGGACGCTGGCTGTCCATGACCCGGCCGGAAAAGACGGTGCCGAACCGGAAGATCCGGGAGCGGAAGTCGATCTCGATGAGCTCGCCGTCGCGGCTCTCGTCGACCCGGGGGATGGCGAGCTCGAAGCCCGACTCGTCGAGGCGAAGAACCTCGTAGGCCACGGGCTGGCCGTTGAAGCGCACGCCGTCGATGCCGGCCACGGTGGTGGGCGTGTCGATGAGGATGCGGTCGAACCCGAAGTTCCCGGAGCGCATGACAGGCGTCATCAGGTAGGTGAAGGGCGTCACCTCGTCGACGGAGGCCATGGTCGGGGTGATCTCCCCGAAGACCACGGTGGCCGGCGGCGGCCGGGAGACGGCGAACTGCAGGTACTGGAGGCGGGAGCCGGCGTCGACGGTGGAGTTGAAATCGGCGCGCACCTGGAGGTACCGGCGGGGCCGTGAGGCCTGGAAAGGCACGGTCCCTTCGGAGTGTTCGAAGGACGTGCTCCAACCGTCCCAGTTCTCGGTGTCCGGCGTGATCCCGGCCCGTTCCCGCCTGTCCAGGCTCTCGTATCCGCCCTTTGTCAGGGGCTGGCCTTGCTCGTCCAACCGGCTGGTGGACCCACTGCCGCGGAAGGTGTAACGCCAGTAGTTGTTGGGACCCGGATCGTCCCCGGCCCGCATGCGCAACTTCAGATCGGCTCCGGGGTCGACCTCGGCGGACCAACTGAGGTCCCCCAGCGCGGAGGGGCCCCCGAGGTCGATGACCTGGCTCACGTAGGCGGCCTCGGGCGTGTAGCCCCGGCCGTAGACCTCGATCTCGGCCATCTCCCAGATGCCCTGCGTGTTCTCGGCCAGCGACACGAGCAGTTCCTTCACCGGGTACTCGGGCAGGGCGGTCAGCTCGATGTGCCCCCGGGAGTTCTCGACGTCCTCGTAGACGATCTCGAACTCCCAGTTGCGGGCGCGGATGACCGGGCCGCCCCTTCTGCTGCGTTCGGCGTCGTTGAACCCGATGCGAAACCACTGCACGAAGCGGCTCGACAGGTATCGCTCGCGCGGATACATCACGATCCGCGCGATGGTGAAGGTGCCCGGGAAATCGAAGACGAGTTCCAGGAAGGGGTAGTGGTGGGCTCCGCCCCAGTGGCCGTCCCCGAGAAGCACGGTCTCGGGATCGCCGTCAAAGAGGACGTCGTCTGCCTTGAACCCGGCCACGAAGCCGTGCGTAGCGTAGTTGAAGATGCTCCCGCCGATCTCCTCGAAGATGGGGGCCAGGTTTACCGTCGGGTCCAGCTTGTCCGGCTCCAGGGCGTCGGGCTCGAGCCCGTGCAGCAGATCGATGGCGCCGTGGTCGCTGTCGGCGGCGGCCTGCCAGTCCAGTTGCACGAAGTCGGCCCCCTCCGGCAGCTCGGGCGGAGGCAGAGTCGAGCCCCCGATGCGGTAGATGGTCAGCCCCTGGGCGGCGGTGCCAAAGCCCAGCAGCAGGGTCAGGGCCTGCGCGATGGTACGTCTCGTCCTGGTCATGATCCCCGTCCTAGAGACCCGCGTATACGGTGACGAAGGCCAGCCCCGCCGTGCGCTGCTCGAGGTCCGCCTCGACGACCTCCAGGGAACGCCGGTCGAATCGGAGTCCGACCTGGGTGGTGACGGCGTAGCTCTTCCAGGGCCTGCGATTGGCCAACTGAACGGCGTACACCACGCCGCGGAAGTCCCCGGTCAGGGTGCCGGGCGCAAGCTCCTCCTCGTCGGCCCGCAACTCGGCGAACTGGCGCCCCTCGATCCCGAACTCGAGGTGGGTCCGTGCCATGAAGGGCATGCGCACGAGCAGGGAGGCGATGCCGTCCCAGGATCGGCGCCGCCTCTCGTCCCGGGAGAAGGGCACCTCGTTGCGCCACTCGCTCTTGATCCGCGGCGACAGGGACAGCCGCCCCACCTGAAAGGCCAGGTCCGCCTTGCTGATGAAGCCGGTGAAGCCGGAGGTCTCCCGGCCGTTGCGGGCCTCGGGCCCGAGGGGGTCGAAGAGCACCACGGGCTCTCCTTCCTCGTCCAGCAGGGCGGCGCCCTCCTCGTCGACGGCGAAGGTGGGCTCCGCGTTCCGCTGCCGCCACCAGTCCCACTTGACCCGGTGCCGCGTCGACCAGCCCCGTGGGCTCGCGTAGCTCCAGTCGGCGGCCAAGCTGTTGATCCAGGTGTCCTGGGCCGCCAGGGGGTCGCGCCGGGGAATGCTGACGCCCACCGACTGGCCGGCGGCTCCGTAGTCGAGACTGGGCATCATCCACAGGTTGACGGGGTCGGGGATCGTGTCCCGGGCGAGCTTGACCATGTCGAAGAGCTGCAGCCGTCCCCATCCCGGATCGTCCCGCACCAGCTCGACGAGCCCGTACGGCGTGCGGTTGGAGCGGTCGGCGGTGCGCAGGTCCTGGCGCAGGTAGCCCGCCGTGAGCTCGAGGTCGGGGTTGACGCGAAGGGTGCCGTGGGCGTTGTAGCCCCAATGGCCCTTCTTGTAGGGATAGTCGGGGAGGTCGTCGTTCTCGAAGCGCTCGGCCACGCCGTTGTTGTCGAGATCGATGCCGAAGAGGAACTCCGGCCGGTCGCTGTTGTGGCGCAGGAAGGGCTCCTCGTAGTCGGGGAAGTAGTTGTCCTGGTCGCCGTTGCTGTTCTGGTTGAAATCGGAGATGAGGTCCCCGTTCTCGTCGTAGCCTGGGAAGACGGCCGGGTCGGCGACACCCACCGGGGTTTCCAAATGGCCCCTGACCGACGTCCCGCGAGGCCGGATGAGTCCACCGTGGAACTTCCGAGCCTGGTCGGGGTGCCGGTCCTGGTCGTCGTTGTCGTCGACGAAGTCGTAGATCCCCTCGGTCGCCTCCGGCGAGTAATCGATTACGGGGGTGTCGACCGGCTTGATGCTCGTGGAGTAGGCGTCGTCCATGCCGAAGCCCTCGACGAAGAGCCGCCACGGTCCGGCCTTCTTCGACAGGTTGACCTGGAAGCCGAGGGCGTGCTCGTCGCCGACGATGCCCGAGAAGCTGTCGTGCTTCTCGAGAAGCGTGCTGGGATACTGGCGGACACTCGTGCTCAGATTGAACTCGCCGTAGAAGTCGAAGCCCGCCAGGTCGCGGATCTCCGCGGTCAGGCCGGCGACCTGTGTCGCCGTGGGCAGGCCGTAGTCGAAGACGACCTCCTCCGGGTTCAACTGGTTCTTGACGTTGCCCGTCGACCGCGCCACCTCGAGGAACTGGGGGACGTCGTGGCGGTCGATCTGGCGGTCGGAGGCGACCTCGATGGCGTAGTCGTTGGCCAGGCGCAGGCGGAAGCGCACGTTCCTGACCCGGGTGACGGCCTCGTCCGCTTCGTCCAGCTTGAGATCGAGGGCCCTCTGCAGCAGCAGCCTGAAAGTCCGGCGGCCTCGGATTCCCCCTCTTCCGGGGCCAGGGTGTAGTACATGGTAATGCTGTGCTGACCGTCGGCCCGTCGGAAACCGTCCCGTACCTCTCCGCCCTCGATGGTGGGGTAGAAGCCGATGCCCCGGCCGCTGATCGTGGTGTCCCGGAGGACGCGCTGGGTCCCGCCCTCGACGTCGACGTCGTGCCACAGGGAGGTGGTGATCTCGATGTCGGAGTCGAAGAGGATGGGCCCGCCCTCGCCATCCTCGGGCGAGTCGTCCCGCAGCCGCACGAGGAGCAGGTTCACGCGGCTGCTCAGTTGTCTTGTGGTCAGGGCCCCTCTGAAGGGATTGCCCTGGAAGGAGTCGCGGATGCCTGCCGCGTTGTGGGCGTTGACGAAGGTGGCCCCGAGGGTCAGGAAGTCGGTGACGTCCGCCTCGAGACGCCCGGCCATCAGGTTGGTGTAGTTGCTCTGGGGGACGGAGGCGATGCCTCCGAAGATCCGCACCACCGGGTCGGAGGGGCGGGCGAAGAGCCCCGTGGCGCGCAGGCGGTTGGACGCGAAGTCCGTCATGACGCCGCTGAAGCCGGCCTTGCGGAACGTCATCGGCGTCAGGCTCGCGAAGATCTCGTCGCCCACGGTCAGGGAGTAGCTGTTGTCGCCTGTCGCGTCGGAGGAGATGATGAGGCGGTCGAACCATCCGTCGTAGCGCCCGAGCTTGGTGATTCTGCTGCTGTCAAGGGTCCGGGCCTGGGTCTGGCGCCAGTCGTAGACCAGCCACCCCCGGGTAACGAGGTTGCCGTAGTAGTCGTAGAAATACTCGCCCTCCTGGGCCTGACTCACGTACGGCAGGTAGGGCTGGCGGGCGTAATTCGTGTACGACCACTGGCGCCGGCCGTACTCCCGGAAGAGCTCCTGCGGCAGGTACCACCGCTTGATCGTCGGGTCGAGGGTCTTCATGAGCACCCTCGGCCCGGTGACGCTGTACTGGGAGGGGCCCCGCTCCTGCTCCCCGAGCCGGTGGCCGTAGTCGAGCTGGGCGCCCGCCGCGACCGAGGTGCCGGCCAGGAGGAGGAGGACGAGGAAACCCCTGCCGGAGTCGTTTTGCCGGATTCCATCCATGGCGTGCATCCTCATCCCTCGATCCTCCGAAGCCGATCCTCGAAGACCTGCACCGGATACTCCTCGCGCAGACCGCGGACATACTCCGTGTACCCGCGGTTGGCCTTGCCGATGCGCACGTAGGCCCTGGCGCGGCGCTCCGATTCCTCGTTGTAGGGATCCTTGTAGGCCTCCCGCTCCAGCACCTTGAAGACCGAATGCCCCATGGCTACCTCGAAGGGGCCTCCGACGCCGCCGACCTCCACCTCCTGAACCTTCTCGGCCAGGACGGGGAAGAAGCTCTGGGTGAAGACGCTGACGTTGAGCCGGCCGTCGTGATGGGCGGCCCCCGGGCGCAGGGTATGCTCCGCCGCCAGCGCCTCGGCGTCGGCGCCCTCCTCCAGCTCCCGCCGGAGGCGCATGGCCATGGTGTCGGAGGCGACGACGATCTCGACGATGGCCGTGTACTCCGGCCGGGTGAACTGGTCCGGGTTCTCGTCGTAGAACCGACGGGCCTCTTCGTCGGAGGCGCGGACGTGACTGGTCACCTCGCGGCGCCGCAGGGCGGTGACGAGCAACTCCTGCCGCTTGAGGTCCACGGCCTTCTGGAAGCCGGCGTCCTCCCGCAGCCCGGAGGCCTCGATCTCGGCCTCGATGAACAGCTCGGAGAGGATCCGGTCGCGCAGCAGTTGCGCGATGGCGAGGCTGTCCGCCTCTCTGACTTCCTTCACCTTTGCCCGGCGCGCCATCTCGAAGAAGCCTCCCACCGTGACCTCGCGGTCGCCGTAGGTGGCGATCACCTCCCCCGCTTCCGAGTCGCTCAGGTCGGGGCCGGTCTCTGCGGCCTCGGAGATCCGCTCCGCCAGGAGGCGCACCGTCGGCCCGCGCACCTGGACGGGGTAGACGGACCGCAGGGAGTCGAGGTACTCCAGCATGCGCTCGTCACGCTTGCGCAGGGCCACCTCCTCGACGACGATCGCCTCGGAAGCGCTCAGGGGGGAGGGCACCTCGTCGAGAACCATGTAGATCACGTGGAACCGGCCCTCGCGGCCCAGGGTCTCGCGCAAGGGCTCGGTGAAGGCTCCCACCTCGAGGTCGGCGGCAGCCGTGCTGGCCTCCGGGGGCATCAGGTCCCGGACGAGATAGGTGCCGAAGTCTCCCCCTTTCGGGGCCGTTGGCTCGTGGACCGAGTGTTTTCTCGCCAGGGCCTTGAAGTCGGCTCCAGCCTTCAGGAGGGCGTGAATCGAGTCCGCCGCGGCCGGCTCATGCAGCATGATGGCGCCCAGCCGCAGGGCCCGGTGGCGCCCGGTGGCGCGATGGTGCGCCTCCACCTCTTCCGGGGTGATCGTCACCCGGCGGGCGATGTACTCGTGAAAGTGCAGCTTGCGCAGGTACCTGTGCTCGAACTGCTCCAGGTCGGCCTGCACCTCGGGATCCGAGTCGACCCCGGTGTCCAACGCGGCCCTCAGCAGCAGCTCCCTGTCTACCAGGCTCTCCAAGAGCTGGCGGTCCCTCTCGTAGGGCGTCTCCCCTTCCTTCATGCCGTCCGGGATGGGCTCGGCGAAGGAGCGGAACTCGGAGAGGGTGATCGGATCTCCGGCGACGGTGGCCAGGACGGGCTCATCCGGATCGGAACCGCACCCGGCCAAGGAGATGACAAGGGCCAACCCGGCCGCCGGTACGAGCGGGCGCATCATCTACTCGAGTCCCGCGAAGACGGTGATGAAGGTCGTCGTCTGGGTGCTCCCCCGGTTCTCGAGGATGAAGGAGCCCGGGCGATCGTCCTCCTCGACGACCTGCTCGGTGAGAATGCGCCCCAGGCGCAAGCCGACCTGGGTCGTGAGCTTGTAGCCGAGGTAGTCGGAGGTCGTCGACAGCTGGAAGGCGACGTTGGTCGAGCGCCAGTCGCCCGTCTCTCGCTGCAACGCCTCGGCGAGAAGGGCATCCTCGTCCTGCGCCAGGTCGCCGAACCAGAGCTGCTCCAGGCCGGCTTCGATGACGGTGTGGCGCATGACGGGCAGGCGTCCGATGAGTTGCAGGGTGAAGGTCCAGTCCTCCCGCCGCGGTTCCACCTGGGCGAAGGCCTGGCGTCTCAAGTACTCGTTCTTGATCCGCGGCTGCAGGTCGAACCGTCCCAGGCCGAGGGTGTAGTCGGCCTTGTTGATGAGACCGAAGAGGTCGGTGTCGCTCCGCAGGCGCCGGCCGTCGTTGTCGCGCGGGCCCTCCTTGTTCTGCCGGTAGGTCTCCCACTTCAGCTTGTGCACCATCCGGAACCGGGGGACGCCTTCGAAGGTGAGCTCGGCGTAGGCCGAGTTCACCCAGGTGTCCTGGGCGGGCAGGATGTCCCGCACCAGGGGCTGGATGGTGAGCGCCAGGACATGGGGGGTGGGCTCCCGGCGGTCGTCGGGGATCGTGTCACGGGCCAGCTTGAGCATGTCGAAGAGGCGCAGACGGCCGAGGCCCGCCTGCTGCCAATCGACGGTGAAGAGGGCGTAGTTCGTCTGGTTCGCCGCGTCGGAGGAAGGCGACTTCTCGTCGGTGCGGCCCAGGGAGAGCCGCGCCCACGGGGTCAGGTGGTAGCCGCCAAAGGCGTTGTAGCCCTGCCGGTCGGGCTTGTAGGGATAGTCGGGCAAGTCGTCGTCCTCGAACCGGTCGATCCAGTCGTTGTTGTTCAGATCGATGCCGAAGAGGAACTCCGGACGATCGACGCGATAGCGGAGGAAGGGTTCGTCGTAGTCGGGGATGATGTTGTTCGCGGAGGCGTTGTCGTTCTGGTTGAAGTCGGAGATGAAGTCGTTGTTCTGATCCCACCCCGGGTAGATGGCCCGGTCCCTGGACGCGTCGAAACGGATCCAGTCCGGATAGCTGTCCTGGTCGTCGTTGTCCTCGACGAACTCGTAGAGATACTGCTGGGTGTCGTCGTAGACGGTGTTGCCATCGTTGTTGACCAAGTAGGCCGTGGTCGAGTAGGCGCCGTCGATGGAGTAGGCCTCGCCGAAGGCGAACCAGGGATACTCTTCCCGCGACAGGTTGACGTACCAGGCGTCGGACGACTCCGACGCGATCTTGTGCTGCTCCCGCAGATTGAAGAGCTCGGCGTTGGGATACTGGGAGTAGCGCTTGTTGCGGTCCCACTCCCCGTAGAAGTCGAGGCCGAAGAGACCGGTCCCCTCGATGGTGAAGCCGCCCACGAAATTGGCCGTGGGCAGTCCGTAGTCGAAGCGGATGCGCCGCAGGTTCGTCAGGTCGGCGACGTTGCCCTCGGCCCGGCGCAGGGTGAGGAGGGCGGGCCGGGCCTCGTCGATGACCTCCGAGGTGAGCGGCGCCCGAGGAATGCCCCGGCGGGCGCTCTGCCGGTCGGACCACAACTCGATCTTGTAGTCGTTGGCCAGGACGTAGTCGAACTCGATCCTGACGATCGTCGTCGGATCGACTCCCGCGGGCGGGGCGAAGGCCGGGTCGTTGAAGTCGTAGTTGAGGATGATGCGCTCCTCGCCGTCGGCGGCGAGGAAGCCGGAGCCCGGGGCGCCACCGAAGACGATGGGCCACTGGCTGCCGGGGCGCACCACGTCGCTCAGGGTATAGACCGTCTCGGCCCCCGTGTCGAAGTTCCGCGCCGTGATGCGCACGTCGTGGCTGAAGAGGGCGGCGCCTCCCCTGCCGTCCTCGGGCGAGTCGTCGCTCAGCACGACGGCGATCGCCGTGAGGGGGGCGGTGCTCTGCCCCGAGGTCAGGTTGCCGGCCACCGGGTCGCCGTCGAACATGTCGAGGACGGTGTTGCCGTTGGTGGCGTTCACCACGGTGGCGCCCAGGAGGATGAAGTCGCCCACCTGGAAGGTGGCGCGGCCTCCGAAGAGGGAGGTGAGGTTCGTCCGCCGGGTCGGCGCGGTGACGCCCGCCAGGCCCTGGGAGGAGCCCCTGATCGGTTCGCTGATGCGCGACGACAGGACCGTGGCATGGTACTTGTCGGAGGAGAAGTCGATCTGCACGCCGTTGAATCCGGGCTTGGAGAAGGTCATCGGCGTCAGGGTGGTGCGGATGCGGTCTCCCACGGTGATGGCGTAGGAGTACTGCCCCTGGGAGTCGCCGCTGATGGTGACCGCGTTGAACCAGGAGTTGAAGCGGTTCGCCTGGAAGATGCCGCTGCCCTCGGACTGGGGCTGGAACTGCCGCCAGTCGTAGATGAGCCAGCCGTGGGTGGTGAAGTTGCCGTAGACGTCGTAGAAGTAGTCGCCTTCCCGGTTCGTTCCCACGTAGCGCTGGTAGGGCTCCCGGGCGTAGTTGGTGTACTCCCACTGCCGCCAGCCATAATAGTTGAAGAGCTCCTGCGGGATGTACCACTTCCTGATCGAAGGATCGAGGGCCCCGAAGAGCACCCCGGAGCCCTGGGGCGCGAAGCTCACCTCGCCCCCGCGCTGGAGGCCGAGCCGCGTTCCGTAGTCCTGCTGGCCGAGCACCGGGGCGCCGGAAAGCAGCGCGGCGGTGACGGCGAGAAGCCTGATTGCCCTCAAGCTCGCTCCTCCTAGTAGGTCACGGCGACGGTGCCGAAGGCCCGCGCCTGTCCCGTCTTCGCGTCAACCGTCACGCTGAAGACATAGTTTCCCGGCGGCACGATCCGGCCGGAGTCATCGCGGCCGTCCCAGGGGAGGGCGAAGCGTCCGCTCACGTCGTCCCCGGCGTACAGGCGGCGGACCGGCCGGCCGGACAGGTCGCGAAGGACGACCTCCACCCGCCTCGGCGCGCCGATGGTGGTCAGGTCGTAGCCGATCGAGGTCTCCTCGTTGGCCCCGTCTCCGTTGGGCGTGATCACCGCCGGCGCGGCCTTCACGTTGACGAGGAGGTCGTCGGTGATCCCCACGTGCACGGCCAGGTTGCCCGCCACCTGCGAGCCCAGCGGGAGGGTGTCCCCATCGCCCTCTCCCAGATCGGCGGCGTTGCCGGGGAGAAGGTGCTGTCCCACCAGGGCGCCGGTCTCCGAGTTCAGGGCCTGGCCGGAGAAGGTCGTGCCGAAGCGGAGCACGGCGTTGTCGAAGGTGACGCGCAACTCGGCCCCGTCCTCGGCCACGGCCGGGAACCCCACGGTGAAGGACTTCTCCTCCACCTCGAGGATGGAGAAGTCTCCCCGGGCCACGGGCAGGTCCGAGTCCGACAGGGCGCTGCCGGTGAAGTCCGCCGACTGCACGCTGCCGTCGGCCCGCCGGATCTCCACCGATCCGACCTCCTCCACGCGCAAGGGCGTCCGGATCTTCAACCGGTCAAAACCCCGGTCGCGGCCCGGCTCGAAGAGGGTGCGGACCGCGTAGGTGAACCAGGTCTTCTCGGCGAGTTCCGTCCTTCGCGGCCGGATTTCCCCGACGAGGGCCCCGGAGAAGGGCCGGGTGAGCACGTCGAAGGCGAGTCCGCCGACGCCGGTGGCCGATTCGAACTCATCGCTGAGGAATTCGATCGATACCTGGAAGTACCGCCGCGGACTGGGGGAGACGATCGGGACGCCGAGCCCTTCCACCTCGAGCCCGTCGGCCGTGACCACGGCCTCGGGAGGATAGACCGCCGACCACTCGCTCCAGCCGGTCACGTCGTTGCGGATCTCGCCCTTGTCCTTCCGGGCCAGGGCGCCGTAGTCATCCTCGGTCAGGCTGAGCTCTTCGCGCTGTTCGAGGGACAACTCCTCGAAGGTCTGGCTGGCGTCGCGGAGGTCGACGTCGATGTTGTCCAGGACGTTCTCGACGAGCGCCTTGAGCTCGGCGTCGTCGACCTTGTCGGCGAACTTCCAGGGCACATGGGATTCTCGCGGGGAGAACTGGCCGGAGATGCGGAAGATGTCCTCGGCGGGGCGGATCTTGCTGAAGATCAGGGGCTGGGGGTCGATCCCCGAGCGGGTGCGCACCCTGATCCGTGAGAAGGTCTCGTCTCCCACCTTCTCCTGGACCCAGCGGAGGTTGCCGAGCAGGGTCGCCGCGCCGAAGTCGATGATGTTGGAGATGTAGGCCGCCTCGGGGACGAAACCGGTCCCGAAGACCTGCAACTCGGCCAGGTCGAATCCGACCGCGGTGAGCGACTTGAGGCGGACGAGCCGGACGTACTGCGCCGGGATGCGGATGTCGACCACCGGTTCCTCGTTCTGCCCCTCCACGGCCACGCTCGTCCGGATCGGTCTTCCCTGGCTCGTCGACTCGGGTGTGCCGTCGTTGAGGAAGAGCTCGAAGCTTCGGAGGAAGTCGTTCTGGAAGGGGAAGTCGGCGGCCGGCATCTCCGGAGCGGCGTTGCGGGGGAAGAAGCGGAAGCGATTGACGCCGAAGCGGGCGCCGAGGTCCAGGTCGACGATCAGGCCCAGGACCGGGGTCTGGCGGAGATCCAGCCCCGTCTCGCCGTTGTTGTCGATGATCCTGGTGAGATCGTTGCGGATGGCCCGGTGGGTGGGAGTGGTGATCTCGCCGCCGCGCTCGAGGGTACCGACCGCGATGTTCAGCTCCGGGTCGGCGCGCTGGGGGAAGATCCAGTTGTCGTGGCCCTCGACCGAGAAGTCGATGACGCCGCCCGGGGTGTTCGTGGACTTCACGGACTCGCCGCGGATCACCTTCGCCTGGATCCCGCCTCCGCCCTCCTCCCAGGGACTCCCGGGGCCTCCCAGAATGACGACCTCGGCGGAGGCTGCCGTGGTGAGGACGAGGACGGCGCTGGCGAAGAGGGCGGGACGTCTCATTGGCTTCGCATCGGCCCCAGCATGGGACCGCACCGGAAAATAGGTCACGGACCTGGACCGCAAGAGGACACCGGGGCATCTGCCGCCCGGCGCGGCGAAATTAACGGCAAGAGAGGGCGGAGGGCAACGGTTGCGTGACGGGCGCCCTGTGTCGAATCTCTGCGGAGATCGGAAGCACCTTCCAGCATGCCCCTTCGGACCCCGGACCGACACCTGCCTGTGATCAGAGGAGGACATCGCCCCCAGTTCGGCGGGCCCTCAAGACGGGGCATCCCGAGGTTCCTTGCGGCCCTCCTGTGCCTCTGTCTGACCCCGTGGCCGGTCCCGGGTGCCGGCGAGACGACGGCCCCCCCGCCGGCCGAGACGGCTCCCAGGCGGCTGTCCGCGACCCACCTCCTGGCGGAGATGGGTCGCGACTCGGACGCCCCCATCCGGCTCCGTCACGCAGTGGTCAGGGGCTCCCTCGACGGGGCGTCGGCCGGGCTCGACACCGTGCGCCGCCCCCTCGACCTGGAGGACGTGCGCTTCACGGGGGAGGTCTCCCTGCCGCGCGTCGTTTTCCTGGCTCCGGTGCGGGTCCATGGATCGGCCTTCGAAGGGGGGCTGTCCCTCCAGGGGGCGAGCTTCCACGGACCCGCCGGCTTCCAGGCCATCCGCGTCGACCGGCAGGCCAACCTCAGAGGGGCGGCCTTCCTCGCCGGGGCCGACTTCAGCGATGGCGAGTTCTTGGGGGTCGGCTCCTTCATCGAGACCCGTTTTGAGGGCGGGGAAAGCACCTTCCGCCGGACCCGGTTCCGCGGCGGCGCCTACTTCGAGGGCGCCCGGTTCGGCACCTCCGCGGACTTCCGCAGCTCGGTCTTCGGCGACGTCGCCTCCTTCAAGGAGACGGAGTGGTCGGATGTCTCCTTCGCCGGGGCCCGCTTCTGGGGCCGCATCCTCTTCTGGGAGTCCGTCTTCGCCGGGACCGCCCGCTTCGACAAGGCCCGCGCCGAGCGACAGGTCTCCTTCGACCGCGCCCGCTTCGACGGCCCCGCCTCCTTCGAGGAGTTCATCTTCGCTGACCCCGCGGTCTTCACCGGGGTCAGGGCCCGGGAGGAGATCGGCTTCGCCGGCGCCTACTTCCGCAAGGACGCGGACTTCCGCGGCGGCACCTTCTCCGGGGAGCTGAACCTCGCCGGGAGGATCCAGAAGGGGCTGGACCTGCGGCGGATCCGAAGCTCGACGGTCACCCTTCTGGCGACGGATCCTGCCCAGGTCACCTTCGGCGACAGCGCCACCCTCTACTTGCAGGAAGCGCGCTGGGATGAGTTGCGCTTCCGCTGGCCCGAGTTGCGCGGCCGGCTGGCGGCGGCCGACCCGGGGTCGATCGACGACCTCGAGCCGGTCTATGCCGACCTGGGGGCCCAGTTGCGCCGCCAGGGCCGGTTCCGCGACGCCGAGGCCTGCCACGTCGAGTGGATGGACCTGCGCCGCCGGCAGTTCGGCTGGACAGACCCGGCGCGCTGGGGCCTGGAGCTGTTCGGCCTGAGCACCCGCTACGGCACCGACCCCGGCCGCTTCGCCGGCGCCGCGGTCTCCGCCGTCCTCCTCTTCGGCCTTCTGTATCGCCTCGGACGAGGCGGACTGGTGCCGGTCACCGGCGGCGCAGAGGCCTCCCTGCTCGACTGCCTTCTCTTCAGCTTGCAGACCTTCGTGCGCGCCGGCCAATCCTCCTGGCGCCCCACCGGCGCGCTCCGCTTCCTCGCCAACCTCCAGGCCCTGCTGGGATGGATCGGCCTGGCTCTGCTGGTGGTGACCCTGCTGTCGCCTCTCCGGTAGGGGCGCGGACCGTTCCCGCTCCATGTCGCGAACCCCTCTCCCGGCCCTCCTCGTGGTGTTGGGCACCCTTGCCTGCGGCGGTCCTACGCAGGTCCCCCAAGGGTTCCCCCGGTTCCCGGAGGTCGCCACCGCCTCCGGGCTCGACTTCGTCCATTTCAACGGTTTCTCCGGGGAGTTCTACTACCCGGAGACCTACGGCGCCGGCGCCGCCTTCTTCGACGCCGACGGCGACGGCTGGCAGGACATCTACCTGGTCAACGGCACCGACCTGGCCGGCAGGCCGCCCGAGGAGCCACCGGTGAACCGGCTCTTCCGCAACCGGCGCGACGGCACCTTCTCGGACGTGACCGCGGCCTCGGGCGCCGGCGATCCCGGGTACGGGCAGGGGGTGGCGGCCGCCGACTACGACGGCGACGGTGATCAGGACCTGTTCGTGGCCAACTTCGGGCCCAACGTTCTGCTCCGGAACGAGGCAGGCGGCCGTTTCGCCGACGTCACCGGCGAGGCTGGCCTGGGGGACCCGCGCTGGGGGAGCAGCCCCGGCTTCCTCGACTACGACCTGGACGGGGACATCGACCTCTTCGTCGCCAACTACGTCCACTTCACCCTGGAGATCAACGTCCCCTGCGGCGACGGCGCGGGCCATCGCTCCTACTGCGAGCCCTCGGTCTACGAGCCGATCGGCGATCTCCTCTACCGCAACGACGGCGACCGCTTCACCGACGTGACCCGCGCCGCCGGCATCACCCTGGAGGGCCGTGGCCTGGGAGTCGCCTTCTCCGACTACGACCTGGACGGGGACACCGACATCTACGTGGCCAACGACGGCACCATGAACTTCCTCTACGACAACCGCCGCGGCACCTTCGCCGAGGTCGGACTGACCAGCGGCACGCGCTACAACGAGTTCGGCCACCCCGAAGCCGGCATGGGGGTCGACTTCGGGGACTACGACAACGACGGCGACCAGGATCTCTTCATCACCAACTTCGCCGGCGAGACGAACACCTTGTATCGGAACGAGGGCCAGGGCCGCTTCGGCATCGTCTCCGATGAGGTCGGACTGGACGGGCCGTCGAAGCTGCCCCTGGGGTTCGGCATGAAGTTCATCGACTGCGACAACGACGCCGACCTCGACCTGTTCGTCGCCAACGGGCACGTCGTCCACCGGATCCAGGAGGCCGACCCGGCCCAGAGGTACCGCCAGCCGAACCAGATGTTCCGCAACGACGGCGGCGTCCGCTTCACCGATGTCTCGGCGGAGCTGGGACCCCAGTTCATCGAGGCCGACGTCGGGCGCGGCACGGCCGTGGGCGACTACGACAACGACGGCGACCTGGACCTCCTCGTGACGACGGTGGCCGCCTCCGCCCGGCTGCTGAGGAACGACGGCGGCAACCGGCGCCGCTGGCTCTTCGTCGAACTCGTGGGGGCGCGCCATCCCGACGCCCTGGGCGCCCGGGTGACGGTTACGGCGGACGGACGCCGTCAGGTCAAGGAACGCCAGTCGGGCAGCAGCTACCTCTCCAGCCACGATCCGCGTCTCCACTTCGGGCTGGACCAGGCGACCCGGGCCGACGTCGAGATCCGGTGGCCCGACGGCTCGACGCAGCGCGTCCCCGGCGTGGCCGCCGACCAGGTTCTGCGCGTCGTGCAGGAGGATCGATGACCGGGAGGTCACCCGGTGGGAGGCGCTCCGCCCGGGGGCCCTCGATCGGCGTGCCATCACCTCACCCCGCATTCAGAGCAGGAGGAGATCCTTGCGAGTAACCCACACCTGGCTTGACGACACCGCCCGCATCCGCGTCGAGGGGATCCGGGAAACGGTTACCATGTACCACTGCACCGACGCCCACGTGGCGGTGCCCGACCAGGAGAAGGCACCGGACCCGGCCCGTCACGACCGTATCGTCACCATGGGGCACGCCCGGGAGGTCGTCTTCCGCCAGACCATGGAGCGGGTCGCGGTCAGCGACGTCGATCTCATCGCCCTCACGGGAGACATAGTCAACTTTCCCACCCGCTCCAGCATCGACTATGTGGCCGAGATCCTCCGGGGTGTCGAGATGCCCGTCTTGTTCACCTCCGGCAACCACGACTGGCTCCTGCCACGACTGGAGGACGAGGACGGCCTCCTGCGCGAGGCTTGGTGGGACCGCCTGGAGCCGCTGCACAAGGGGAGTCCGTCCCACTGCAGCCGGGAGGTGGGAGGGATCGAGTTCGTCTGCGTGGACAACTCCACCTTCCGGGTCAACGAGGAGCAGCTCGCCTTCGTCCGGGCCTGCCTCGGCAAGCAGCTGCCCACCGTTCTGCTCTATCACATCCCCATCAGCCTGCCGACCCTTCGGGACGACTCCATTCGGTCGGTGGGCGACAACCTGATGGCCGATCCCGACTGGCACCCGGAGGTGGACTGGTGGGACCCCCAGGTGACGGACGCCTTCGTCGAGACCCTGGCCCGGGCGGAGAACCTGGTGGCCACCTTCTGCGGTCACATCCACATCCCCCACGCCGACAGCCTGAGCCGGACCGCGGTGCAGTACGTGGGCCCGCCCGCCTTCGAAGGCTTCGGGCGCATGGCGGAGTTCAGGCCGTGGTGAGCGCGCTGCAGGCGAGTGGACCCACATCTGGCCGCCGGCGCGGGATCGGATCCGTCGCGGGGCTCCAAGGGGAGAGAGCATGACCGTTCGTTTTGTCTTCGGCACCGACAACCACTACCACCCGCGGGCGGAGAAGGACTTCGGGCCGCCGAAGATGCTCACCCAGGGGAGGGCCGTGCTCGAGGCGATGGTGGAACAGGTCAATGCCACGGAGCCCGCGTTCATCGTCCACGGGGGCGACCTGCTGTGCGGCGGCTCGTCCTTCGACCTGCCGTGGGAGCTCTACCTGCAGTCGGTGGAGGACGTGGCGGCGGCCTCCGAACGTTTCACGGCGCCCCTGTACTGCGTGCCGGGGAACCACGACTGCGATGCCGGCACCGGCACCTTCGCCCCCCTGGCCGAGCGCATCCATCTCCCCGAACTGCTGGACGTCGTGGACGTGGCCCCGCGCCTGCGCCTGGCCCTGGCCAACATCTATCAGACGAACCCCATGGTGGAGGACGCCGGCGAATGGACCGGGGAGCTGGACGCGGCGCTGGCCGCAGCCGCCCGGGATGCGCTGGCCGATGGCTGCGCCCTCATCCTGGTGCTCCACCCCTGGGTGCTGCCCGGCTTCGCGCCGCCGGAGGATCCCAATCAGCACCTCGTCCAGGGGGCGGACCGGCTGATCGAGACGGTGTCGAGACAGCCGGCGGTGGTGGCCGTCTTCACCGGGCACCGGCACATGAACCGAATCCGCATGTACCGAGACTTCCTGATCGTCGACACGGCCTGCCTCATCGGCTTCCCCATGGGATTCCGCGAGATCCACCTGGGCGGGGACGGACTGCTCACCGCCTTGTGGCACGAGTTGGACCTGCCCGAGGTGCTCCAGGCCTCGAGGGACCGCAGCAGCCCGGAGATCAACGATCGCTGGCAGGGGGAGGCGCACGACCGCGAGACCGAGATCCTGCTGCCCCGCCTGCGGGCGCTGTGGTCCTCGGGGGGGTGAGGTCCCCGCCGCCATGCCGGTTCCGGCGGCTCGGAGAAGATCCGGTCCAGGCCCGTCCTCGGGCGAGGTCAGGGGCGGTAGATGCAGCTCTGGTTGTAGGGGATGATGAGCGGGTCGACGCCGTCGCCCAGGTGGCCGGCCCATTGCCGGGGATCGTAGTCGCGGGCCACGAAGCAGCCGTAGTGGGCGGGGACGGCGGTGCGCAGGCCGAGGGCGGCGGCGGTCCGGGCACATCCCTCGAAGAAGGGGAACTCGCCTTCCGTCGGGTGGCTGGTCAGGAGGCCGACGTGAGGCCTCAGATCGCGGATCGGGGCCAGCAGCTCATCGTGGTCGGCGAAGTTGTTGATCGGATCGCCGGAGAGATAGAGGCGCACGGTGCCGGCGTCGATCACGTAGCCGAGGTGCTGCACGTCGGGGGGCTCGATGCCGGCGGACGGGTCCCCGCCGGGCGGCTTGGCCCACACCGCGTGGATGGTGAAGGGTCCGAGATCGGCCGAGACCCCGGCGGTCAGCTCCGTCACCCGGTCGGCCGGCACGCCACCCCGGCGCAACCGTTCGCAGCTCTCCGGGGGGCCGGCGGAGCGGACCTCCGGGAAGGCGCCGCGGATCCGGTCGATGCTTTCCATGCAGGTGTGATCGCCATGGTCGTGGGTCAGCAGGACCCAGTCGGTCCGCAGGGACTGCTCCAGCAGCGGCGGACGGGCGTGGATGAACTGGTCCGCCGGCCGAACCCGGGGATAGTACGGGTCGGTCTGGACGATGGTGCCATCGGCGTGGCGCAGGCCGAAGCTGCTCTGGCCGAACCAGTGTATGCCGATGCCGTCCGCGGGTACCCGGAGATCCTCGAAGGGGTGCATGGGGGCGGCCTCCCGGTGACCGGATAAAACGGACCCAAGTTCGTAAAAAACCACAAGATAGCGATTGCCGGAGAGGGCGCAACCGAGTACCCTTGCCGACGGGTGATCGCCCATCCAGGGAGGCGCGTCATGGCTCGTGTGGGATTCCGGATGCAGCTCAAGCCGGGGAACGAGGCGGAGTACAAACGGCGCCACGACGAGGTCTGGTCCGACTTGGCCCGGCTGCTGCGTGACTCGGGGATCCGCAACTACACCATCTACCGGGACGGGACCACGCTCTTCGCCTGCCTCGAGATCGACGACCCGGAGGCGCTGGAGGGACTGGCCGGGGAGGAGCTGATGCGGAAGTGGTGGCGCTACATGGAACCCCTCATGGTGTGCAATCCAGACAGCTCGCCCGTCATCACACCCCTCGAGGAAGCCTTTCACATGGACTAGTGTCGCGTCCGACAAATGAGTTGTAAAAACAGAGTCAAGGCCTTATCTTCAGGCCATGGCCCGCCCGGTGTCCCGCCTTGAGTTGACCGCGTCCGAGCGACAGGAGTTGGAGCGTCGCGTCAGGGCCCCCTCCGCGTCCCAGCGCGACAGCCTGCGCGCGGCCATCGTCCTGCGCCGGGCCGAAGGGATCAAGCAGGTGCAGGTGGCCGCCGAGTTGGGCGCCAGTGTGGCGTGTGTGAACAAGTGGTCGCAACGCTTTGATCGCGAGGGTTTGGCGGGACTGAACGACGCCAAGGGCCGGGGCCGGCCGGCGAGCTTGCCGGCGGACAAGGTCGAGCAGGTCCTCACCGCGGTCACGCAGCCGCCGAAGCCGCGCACGCGCTGGAGCGTGCGCTCGATGGCCCAGGCGGCGGGGATGTCGCCGGACAGCGTGCACCGGATCTGGAAGGCCAACGACATCAAGCCCCATTTGACCAAGACCTTCAAGGTCTCCACGGACCCGCACTTCGAGGAAAAATTCTGGGACGTGATCGGGCTCTACCTGGATCCCCCCGAGCGCGCGCTGGTGCTGTGCTGTGACGAGAAGAGCCAGTGCCAGGCGCTGGAACGGACCCAGCCGGGCTTGCCGCTGGGGATCGGCGACATCCGCACCCGGACCCACGATTACAAGCGCCACGGTACGATCACCTTGTTCGCCGCGCTCAACTACCTCGACGGCAAGCTCATCGCGCGTCTGGAGGCGCGTCATACCCACGTCGAATGGCTCCGCTTTCTCAAGCAGATCGACCGCGAGACGCCCAAGAACCTGTCGCTGCACCTGATCGTGGACAACGCCGGCCCCCACAAGGAGGAGAGCGTGCAGCATTGGTTGTCTCGGCATCGGCGCTTCCATGTCCATTTCACCCCCACCAGTTCCTCCTGGATGAACTTGGTCGAACGGTTCTTCGGCGAGCTGACGCAGGATGTGATTCGGGACGGCAGCTTTGCCAGCGTCGGGGAGTTGGTGCGCGACATCGAAGCCTACTTGGCGCAGCGGAACTTGGCCCCCAAACCCTACCGCTGGAAGGCCGACGGCGAGACCATCCTGCGCAAGATCCAGCGCGCTCGGGAGACGGTGGCGGCGACATCGGACAGCCCTTGTTGATTCTTCTTAATTCTCGGACGGGACACTAGGGGCCCGGGGTGGGCCCTTGCCCCCATGAGCACAGCCACCCTCTTCGACGGACACTACCAGAAGCGCAAGGGCGCTCTCCTGGGGCGGATCCTCGAGCGACTGCGCTCGAGCTATTCCGCCGGGGAACTGGCGGCCCTGCGCATCGACCGCGTCAATCCGGCGATCCTGTCCCAGCGGTCGGGCCGCGGGTTCGTCAACCGGGATATTCTCGAGACGGTTCTCGGCAATCTGCTGGAGTGCGTGGCCCCCGGCTCGCACAACGCCCTGGAGCCCCGGCATCCGGTGGGCGACTTCACGGCTTCCATCGGCGAGGTGGCCGATCAGCTCTACGCCATGGTGGCGCAATCGCACTTGGCCGTCGGCGCCGACGAGGACCTCGAGGACCGGGCCCTGGCGGCCGCCTGCTCGGTCCTCTGGGAGCTGGTGGACCTGAAGCAGCGGGCCCAGTGGAACCGATTCGCTTCCTTGAAGGACCCGGCCGTCTGGGACGCCTACCTGCGCCGGGCCTGTGGCCTCGGGGAGGCGGACCTGGCGGAGCTGGACTTCGGCGCCCACATCGACCGTGCCATCACCGAGCGCGACCAGGCCTGCTACCGCGAGTTCCTCAACGGCCTGGAGTGCGACCACGTCTTCGAGTACCAGATGCAGCTGGTCATGAGCACGTACCCGGGGTGGCGGGTCCTGTTCTATCACGATGTGGCCCATGCCCTGACGCGCAGCGGACCCCTCGAGGGGGAGCCGCGCCTGGTGCGCGAGCCCGTGCCGCTGCTGCCACGGGCCATCGCCGAGCTGGGGGGCCGCTACTACCAGGCCGACATCCATCCCGAGACGCGCATCGGGGACGCCAATTTCCTCGACCATCCGCACCGCGGCCTGACCACCGGCCAGACCGGCGTCATCGGTTCCGGATGCCACTTCTATCCCTGCACCCTGGGCGGCCTGACCCGGCGCCTGCGCCGGCGCCATCCCGAGATCGGAGACTGCGTCTTCATCGGCACCGACGCCGACTTGTTCGGACCGGTGCGCATCGGAGACCACTCCGTCATCGGGCCGAGCGTGGAGATCTACGGTCTCGTCGAGACCGGCCCGAGGTGCCGGGTCAACGCCTCCGTCGTCATCGGCACGGTGCGGGCGGGTGAGGACATGCCGGGGCGCATCCTGCTGGGCTCCGACGTGACCATCGGCGACGGAACGATCCTGGAGAACCGCCTCGAGACCGACCTGGTCATCCCCGACCACGCCGACATCCCCGCGCGCAGCCTGGTCGTAAACGACGGATTCGGCCATCCGAAGTTCGTCTCCCGGTAGGAACCGTCCGGGGTACGCGAAAAGGGCCCGGCGCTGGGGGCGCCCGGCCCTTTTCGTTCCGGTCGGGGAGACCGCGGTGAGCTCTTGAAACCCGAACATCAGCCCCTTCCCGGGAAAGCCGGGGACGCCGGCCCGGAACAGGGAAGGTCGAGTGGTCGACGGTCTTCAGCGGCGGACCCGTGGTCCGTCGGTCGTCACATGGGGGGTGTTGCGATGGAGAGGGATCTGCACTACCGGGGGGCACCTAACATACCGAGGATCCACTGGAGGCGCAATCCGGGCCAGCCTCCATGGTTCCCCTCAACGGATCAGAACCCGCATCTCTCCGCGGCCCTGAAGAATGGCTCGGTGACGTTCATGGCCCCGCGGAACACCAGGTCGCTGGTGAAGGGGTGAACGCAGATCAGCCTCGCGCCGTTGTCCATGGCGCGGACCATGTTGTCCTCGATCTCGCCGGGATCCTCCATGGAGCCGGAGCCGACGACGCGGCCCGTGTGGATGCCGCGCCGGGCTGCCGCGCGGAAGAGCGCGTCGATGGCCTGCTCCATCTCCGGGATCTCACCCTGGCGCAGGATGGCGTCGAAGGGTCCGACGAAGCCGCAGGCCTTGTTCCGGCCCTGGGCCTGCATCAGGTCCAGGACCCGGTCGCGGAGGTCCCGGTCGATGATGTACTCGGCCGTCTCGAACTGGATCCACCCCTGGGTCTCGGTCTCCTGGCCGCGCAGTGACTCCGGGGTGAAGGCGAACTTGCGATCGCCGTAGCGCACGGGATAGCCGCCGCGGTCGTCGCGCGTGGCCTCTCCCGGCGTGGGGAAGTTCACGGCCCGGAAGAACCTCTCGGCCTCCTCGAAGGTGGTCCCGTACGGCTTCATGGTCGCCCGCGCCCCCAGCTGAAAGACGTCGCCGTGGGCGCTGAAGGCCTCGCGGTGGAGGCGCTGCACCTGAAGGAGCCCCACCCGGCCCTCCATGGCGTTCTGCTGCCGTCCGTACCAGCCCTCCCTCTGGAGATGCTCGGCGTCGTTGACGATCCACGACAGGCCGGCGCGCGCCCAGGAGTGCACCTCGTCCTCGCGGACCTGGTACCAGGGGACGTCGTTGAAGATGCCCAGCAGGGGCGGGGTCTCCTCCACCGACCCGTGTTTGTCCAGGGACTCCTTCACCGGGTTGCGATTCGGGTTCATGGCAAAGGCATGGGCGCGGCGGGCGAACTCCTCCGTCGCCAGGGGACGCTGTCCCCCGAGGCAGTCCAGGGCGGTCACGGTTTGTCTCCGGGTGAAGGGAGAGCGCCGCCGGCGGGGCAGGCATCCCGCAGGCAGCATCCCTCGCAAAGGGGCCGGGCCCTGCAGTGAGCCACGGCGTGGCGCACCAGCAGGGCGTGGTACTCGTTGTACAGCGCGGTGTCCTGCGGCAGGCCCGACTCGAGGTGCTCCTGCAATGGGTGGTAGGCGATGCCCTCCGGCACCCAGGCCAGGCGGGAGGCGATGCGCCGGGTGTAGGTGTCGATGACGAAAAAGGGACGGCCGGCGGCGTAGAGCAGGATGCTGTCCGCCGTCTCGGGGCCCACGCCGCGCCGGGCCAGCAACTCGGCGCGCAGCTCGGTGGCCGGCCGGGAGAGAAAGGGAGCGATCCGGCCGCCGCTTGCGGCTAGCAGATGGGCGGCCAGCTCCTGCAGATTGCGCGCCTTCTGGTTGAAGTAGCCGGCGCTGTGGATGGTGGCCGCCAGGTCGGACCGGGGCAGGGCGGCCATGCGCCGCAGGCTCAGGACTCGCCGCCGGATCAGCGCCGACAGGGCTGCGGAGGCATTTCGCCAGGCCGTGTTCTGCGCGAGGATGGAGCCGACGACGATCTCCCACTGCTGCCGCGGACCCGGCACGGTACCGGCGGTGCCGGGTCGGTACAGGGGGCGGATCCCCCCGCGCGCCGTGGTCGGCCACCAGCCCTGGGGGCCGTAGTGCCGGAGGAGCCGCTCGTAGGCTTGAAGGACGCTCAGTGCCACGCGGGCAAGATGGCGGGCGCCTCTTGGCGGGTCAAGGCATGGGGCCTTACCCTTGGGCGCTCGCGTCAGGCGTGGTGAATCCAGAGGAGGCATGAGGTGACTCGACGTTATCGAGCTGCTGCGATCGGCCGCACCGGCCGGGGGAACTACGGCCACGGCCTGCATCTGGCCTACCGGGACCATCCGGCCGTCGACTTCGTGGCCGTCGCCGACCCCGACGAGGAGGGCCGCGCAAAGGCGCAGGCGGAGACGGGGGCCGCCGAGGCCTACCCGGATTACCAAAGGATGCTGCAGGAGCAGTCCCCGGACCTCGTCAGCGTGTGCCCGCGATGGACCGACTGCCACCTGGAGATGGTCACCGCCTGCCTGGAGGCCGGGGCCCACGTCTACTGCGAGAAGCCGATGACGTGGAACCTGGCCGAGGGCGACGCCATCGTCGGCAAGGCCCGGGAGGTGGGGCGCAAGGTCGCCGTCGCCCACCAGGCCGTGTACCTGCCCCGCATCCAGGGCGTCCGCCGGATCCTGCAGGAGGGCCGCATCGGTCAGCTGCAGGCGATCCACGCCCACGGCAAGCAGGATCGCCGCGGCGGCGGCGAGGACATGATCGTCCTGGGCACGCACCTGTTCAACATGATGCGGTTCTTCGTCGGCGACGTGCGCTGGATGTCGGCGCAGGTCACGGCGGAGGGACGGGAGCTGGCCCCGGCCGACGTGCGCGAGGCGGGCGAGCCCGTGGGCCCGGTGGCCGGCGACTGTGTGAACTCGTACTTCGCATTCGAGTCGGGGGTGGCCGGGTTTTTCGACTCGCGCAAGGACCAGGCCGGCTCCAACCAGCGCTACGGCATGGAGATCGTCGGCAGCGAGGGTGTGATTTCGCTGCGCGGCGGCAGCGGCTCGGAGCTGATGATCTACCCCCATCCCGTCTTTCTCCCCGCCGCCGCCGACCAGGGCTGGAAGCCGTTGGAGGGACTGCCCGACGACCAACTGCCCAAGGGCAACCAGTGGGCTGTCGCCGACCTGATCGAGGCGGCCGAGGAAGACCGCGAGCCGCTGTCGAGCGCCGCCGACGCCGTGGCCGCGCTGGAGATGATCCTGGGCGCCTACGAGTCGCAGATCACCGGCGCCCGGGTGTCCATGCCGATGGCCAACCGCGAGCACCCCCTGGTCGCCTTCCGGGAGAGCCGCCTTCCGTGAGCGAGTCCCGGCTCGTTCCGCACGAAGTCATCCCCTGCGACCAACTGCCCGCGGCCCTCTACCGGGACCTGCCGGAGGCGCCTTCGTGGCGCAAGCTTGTCGGGCCCAGCGTCCTGCTCCTCGGCCTCTCCCTCGGCAGCGGGGAGTTCGTCCTCTGGCCCTACATCACCTACCGCTTCGGATTCGTCGCCTTCTGGGCCTGCATGGTGGGAGTCACGACCCAGTACTTCATCAACATGGAGATCGAGCGCTGGACCCTGGCCACGGGAGAGTCGGCGATCACCGGGTTCTGCCGCCTGTGGAAAGGATGGGCGGCCGTCTTCCTCGCCTGCAACGTCATCCCCTGGATGTGGCCGGGCTGGGCCGCGGGCGCGGCGACCCTGCTCACCTGGGAGATCGGCGGGGGCGAGGCGGCGCGGACCCTGTTCGCCATCCTCAGCCTGTTGGCCATCGGTGCGGCCCTGACCCTCGGCCCCGTGGTCTACAACACGGTGGAGCGGCTTCAGAAGGTCCTGGTGGCCTTCATCTTCCTCTTCATGGTGATCCTGTTCTTCCTGGTGGTGGACCTCGTCCACGTGGGGGAGATGGCGCGGGGCATCGCCAACGTGGGCCATATCCCCGACGGCATGGAGCTGCCCCTCCTGCTCGGAGCCCTGGCCTTCGCCGGAGCCGGCGGCACCATGAACCTCGTGCAGAGCAACTACGTGCGCGAGAAGGGATTCGCCATGGGCCGCTTCGCCGGCCGCCTGACGAGTCCCCTCACCGGCCGCACCGAGGTGGTGGCCGACATCGGGTCCCATTTCGAGCACGGCCCCGAGAATCTGCGCCGCTGGAAGGATTGGTGGCGCGCGGCCAACCGCGAGCACCTTCTCAACTTCTATCTGCTGTCGGTGCTGTCCCTGATGATGCTGTCGCTGATCGCTTACGCCAGCACCCAGGGGGCACCCGGACTGGACAAGGGTTTCGGCTTCATCCGCGCCGAGGGGCGATTCATCGGCGACCGCTACGGGTCGTGGATGCAGCACGGCTTTCACTGGATGGGGATCGCCATCCTGCTGACGACCGAGTTGGGGCTCCTCGACGCCTGCGCCCGCATCTCGACGGACATCATCAAGGTCAACTGGCTGCGCGACAGCGAGGTCTGGACCGACAGCCGCCTCTACTTCCTGCTGCTGTGGGCCCAGATCCTGCTCGGCTGCGCCATACTGCTCGCGGGGCTGGTCGTGCCCGGCCTGACGCAGCCCCTGGTGCTCCTCGTGCTGAGCGCTTCCCTGAACGGCGGCGTGATGCTGATCTACTCGCTGCTGCTCCTGTGGATGAACAGCCGCGTTCTGGGCGGCCGCCTGCGCACCCCCGTGCTGCGGTTCCTGGCGATGGTGTGGGCCAGCGCCTTCTTCGGCTACTTCACCATCGTCACTCTGGGCAACGAGCTGCCAAAGCTCTTTGGCGAGTGACGCAACCGGGCGGGGCCCCACTTTCTTGACATCCCCCCGGGTTCCGTCTATAATTGCGCGCCTTGTACAGTTCTTCAGCCAGATACCGACTCTCCGGCCTTCCCATGAGTATCGCACCGAGCGCCGTGAACCCACCGCCCTTCTCGATCATCCGGTTCGGCCTCCCCCTGCGCTCCCTGCCGCCCATCCTGCTCCGCCGCCTGATTCCCGGCCTCGTCCTTACCGGGCCGATCGAATAGGCTCCGCCGCTTCCTTCTCACGCATTTCAATCGAAGACGCCGGACGGAGCCTCTGAAGCGACTTTCACGGGCGGTGACGGAGTTGTGTTCACTCCGGTGACCCCCACACCTGCGGCCGTGGCCGCCGCCCCGTTCCCCGGGGCAAGGAGAGCATCCCGATGCAGATGTACTACGACGACGACGCCAATCTCGAGCTGCTGAGCGACAGGACGGTCGCCGTCATCGGCTACGGCAGCCAGGGACACGCCCATTCCCTCAACCTGATGGAAAGCGGCGTCGCCGTCGTCGTCGGTCTCCGCGAGGGGAGCGCCCGCCGGGCCGAGGCCGAGGGGGCTGGACTGAGGGTGGCCACCGTGGCCGAGGCCGCCCGGGCGGGCGACGTGATCATGGTGCTCATCAACGACGAGGTACAGCGCAGCGTCTACGAGGCGGACATCCGTCCGAACCTGGAGGCCGGCAACGCCCTGGCCTTCGCCCACGGCTTCAACATCCACTTCGGCCAAGTCGTGCCGCCGGCCGAGGTGGACGTGTTCATGGTCGCCCCCAAGGGGCCGGGACACCTCGTGCGGCGGGTGTACAGCGAGGGCGGCGGCGTTCCGGGTCTGCTCGCCGTCGAGCAGGACGCCACCGGCCGCGCCCACGACATCGGCCTGGCCTACGCCAAGGCCATCGGATGCACCCGCGGCGGCGTCATCCAGACGACCTTCCGCGAAGAGACCGAGACCGACCTCTTCGGCGAGCAGGTCGTGCTGTGCGGCGGCCTCACCGAGTTGATCCGGGCCGGCTTCGATACCCTGGTGGAGGCCGGGTACCAGCCCGAGGTCGCCTATTTCGAGTGCCTCCACGAGGTCAAGCTGATCGTGGATCTGGTCTACGAGGGCGGCATCGCCAACATGCGCTCCTCCATAAGCGACACGGCGGAGTTCGGCGACCTGACCCGCGGCGAGCGGGTGGTCACGGAGGAGACTCGCCGTGAGATGAAGCGAATCCTGGAGCAGGTGCAGAACGGCCAGTTCGCCAAGGAGTGGCTGCTGGAGAACCAGGTGGGTCGTCCGACCTACAACGCCCGGAAGCGCCGGGACGCAGAGCACCTGATCGAGGAGGTCGGTACCCGGCTGCGCGGCATGATGAGCTGGCTGGGGGAAGGCCGGAGCGGGGGCTGACGGGCCCTCTTTCATCGGACGGAGCGATCGCCATGGCACCATCAGAAACCGAGGACCGCGTCATCATCTTCGACACGACCCTGCGCGACGCGGAGCAATCGCCGGGAGCGTCGCTGACGTTGCGCGACAAGCTGGAGATCGCCCATCAGCTCGCCCGCCTCCGGGTCGACGTCATCGAGGCCGGTTTCCCGGTCTCCTCCAACGAGGACTTCGAGGCCGTGCAGCGTATCGGGCTGGAGGTGGAGGGGCCCACGATCTGCGCCCTGGCGCGGGTGATCCCCAAGGACATCGACCGCGCCGGGGAGGCGCTGAGGGGGGCGTCCAGGCCGCGCATCCACACCTTCGTGGGCACCTCCGAGGCGCACGTGTCGCGGCAGATGCGCAAGAGCCGTTCGGAGGTCTTCGACATGGCGGTGAAGGCCGTGGCCCATGCCAGGGGGTACGCCGAGGACGTGGAGTTCTCGCCCATGGACGCCACGCGCGCCGAGTTCTCCTTCCTGGCCGAGATCGTGCAGGCCGCAATCGAGGCGGGGGCGGCGACGATCAACATCCCCGACACGGTGGGCTACTCCGTGCCGGAGCAGATGGCGGCTCTCATCGGGCGCCTGCGCGCCGAGGTGCCGAACATCGATCAGGCCGTGCTCAGCGTGCACTGCCACGACGACCTCGGCATGGCCGTCTCCAACAGCCTGGCCTCGTTGCGGGCGGGGGCGCGTCAGGTGGAGTGCACCCTCAACGGCCTCGGGGAGCGCGCCGGCAACGCCTCGCTGGAGGAGGTGGTGATGGCGCTGAAGACGCGGGGCGACTACTTCGGTCTGCGCACGGAGGTCGTGGCCAGGGAGATCCTGTCCACGAGCCGCCTGGTGAGCCGCCTCATGGGCATCGTGGTTCCGCCCAACAAGGCGATCGTCGGCGCCAACGCCTTCGCCCACAGCTCGGGCATCCACCAGGACGGCGTGCTCAAGTCGCGGGACACCTTCGAGATCATGGACCCCACCGAGGTGGGCTGGGAGGCGACCTCCATCGTGCTGACGGCGCGCTCCGGCCGGCACGCCCTGCGTCATCGGCTGGAGGAGCTGGGCTACGAGATGGACGCGGAGCGCCTCGACGAGATCTACGAGCGTTTCCTGGAGCTGGCGGAAAAGAAGAAGGAGGTCTTCGACGAGGATCTGATGGCCATCGTCGAGGACGAGATCCGCGAGGGCGAGGGCGGCCGGTATGCGCTGGAGTACCTGCACACGGTCAGCGGCACGGGCACCGTGCCCTCGGCCACGGTGCGGATCCGCGTCGACGGCGAGGAGCGCGTGCAGCAGTCGGCCTGGGGCGACGGCCCGGTGGACGCCACGTACGAGGCCATCAACCAGGTGACCAATACCCGGGCCAAGGTCGAGGAGTACTCCATCCAGGCGATCACCGGGGGCAGCCAGGCCATGGGCGACGTGACGGTACGCGTCAGTGACGGCGACCTGAAGACCACGGGGCGCGGCACGTCGACGGACATCATCGAGGCCAGCGCCCGGGCCTATCTGGACGCCATCAACCGGTTGGAGCTGCGCCGGGGGCGGCAGGTGCGACTGGACCAGAAGGCCCCGGACCGCGCCCTCTGAGGCCGCCCGCCGCCATCCTCTCAGGGGGAGATCGAAAGCAGATGGGGAAGAACCTGTTCGAGAAAGTCTGGGAAGCCCACACCGTGCGCGAGCTGTCCTCCGGACAGACGCAGCTGTTCGTCGGACTGCACCTGATCCACGAGGTCACCAGCCCCCAGGCTTTCCAGATGCTGCGGGAGCGCGGACTGAGGGTGATGCACCCCGAGCGCACCTGGGCCACGGTGGACCACATCATACCCACCGACATGCGCGGCCGGCCCTTCCTCGACGATCTCGCCGAGAGGATGATGGTGGCCATCGAGGAGAATGCCGCCGAGTTCGAGATCCCCCTCTTCGGCATGGACGATCCGCGCCGGGGGATCGTCCACGTCATCGGTCCCGAGCTCGGGCTGACCCAGCCCGGGATGACGATCGCCTGCGGCGACAGCCACACCTCCACCCACGGCGCCTTCGGGGCCGTCGCCTTCGGCATCGGCACCAGCCAGGTGCGGGACGTGCTCGCCTCCCAGTGCCTGGCCATGTCGCGTCCCAAGGTGCGCCGCGTGTCCGTCGACGGGACCCTCGGCCAGGGGGTGTACGCCAAGGACCTGACGCTCCACGTCATCGGCGCCCTGGGCGTGAAGGGTGGGGTGGGGTACGCCTACGAGTACGCCGGCGAGGTCCTGGACCGCATGTCCATGGAAGAGCGGATGACGGTGTGCAACATGTCCATCGAGGGCGGAGCCCGCTGCGGCTACGTCAATCCCGACGCGACCACATTCGAGTATCTCCAGGGCCGCCCGGAGGCCCCGAGGGGCGCCGCCTTCGATGACGCCGTCGACTGGTGGCGGTCGATCGCTTCCGGACCCGACGCCGGGTACGACGATGTCGTGGAGATCGACGCCGCCCACATCGCCCCGACCGTCACCTGGGGCATCAACCCCGGGCAGTCCTGTGGTGTGGACGGATCCCTGCCCTTCCCCGAGGAGGCAGGTGGCGACGCCGGGGGGGTCGCCGAAGCCCTCGACTACATGGGGTTCGAGGCCGGGCAGCCCATCGCCGGCACCCCGGTGGACGTGGCCTTCATCGGCTCGTGCACCAACTCGCGCATCTCCGATCTTCGGGAGGCGGCGAAAGTCGTGAAGGGTCGAAGGGCCGCCCCCGACGTGAAAGCCCTCGTCGTCCCGGGGTCGCAGAAGGTGGGTGACCAGGCCCGGCGCGAGGGTCTCGACGAGGTCTTCCGCGCCGCCGGGTTCGAATGGCGCGAGGCCGGCTGCTCCATGTGCCTGGCCATGAATCCCGACAAGCTGGAGGGGCGGCAAGTCTGCGCTTCGTCGAGCAATCGCAACTTCAAGGGCCGCCAGGGAAGTCCCACGGGGCGGACTCTGCTCATGAGCCCGGCCATGGTCGCGGCGGCCGCGGTGAGCGGGCGGGTGACCGACGTGCGCACCATGCTGAACTGAGGGAGAGATGACACCGACGCGCGAGGCATCCTCGAGCATCCGTCACCGGATCAGCGGCCGCGCCGTACCGGTACGCGGCAACGACATCGACACCGACCGCATCATCCCGGCGCGTTACCTGCGCACCGTCACCTTCGACGGTCTCGGGGAGCACGCCTTCGAGGACGACCGCGCCGCCGCCGGACACCCCTTCAAGGATCCGCGCTTCGCCGGCGCCTCCATCCTCGTGGCCCATGACAACTTCGGCTGCGGCTCCTCCCGGGAGCACGCCCCCCAGGCCCTGATGCGCTGGGGGATCGAGGCCTTCGTGGCCGTCTCCTTCGCCGAGATCTTCTTCGGCAACTGCGTGGCCATGGGCCTCCCCTGCCTGAAGGTGTCGGAGGGGGAGGTGGCGCGGCTGATGCAGGCCGTCGAGGAGGATCCGGCCCTGTCGGTAGAGATCGACGTGGAGGCGCAGACAGCGTTTTTTGGCGGAGAGAGGATCGCGGCGACCATGCCGGAGGGTCCGCGAGAGCAGCTGGTGACCGGGACCTGGGACGCCCTCGGGCAGTTGCTGGAGGCCGGGGACGCGATCGAGCGAACGGCGCGGAGGCTGCCGTACTTGTCGGCCTTTGGAAGGAGGTCCTGAGAATGGGAGAGGAAGGGACGCAAGTGAGATCGTACAAGATCGCCGTCCTGCCGGGAGACGGGACCGGCCCCGAGGTGATCGTCGAGGGGATGAAGGCCCTGGCCGCCCTGGCCGACAGGACGGGATTCACCTATGAGAGCGTGGAGTTCGACTTCGGTGGCGACCGCTATCTGCGGACCGGCGAGACGCTGCCCGACTCCGCCGTGGACGAGCTGCGGCAGTTCGACGCCATCTACCTCGGCGCCATCGGCCACCCCGACGTGAGGCCGGGCGTGCTCGAGAAGGGGATCCTCCTCAGGCTCCGCTTCGAGCTGGATCAGTACATCAACCTGCGGCCGGTGAAGCTCTACCCGAACGTGCCGACTCCGCTCAAGGACAAGGGTCCGGCGGAGATCGACTTCGTGGTGGTGCGCGAGAACACGGAGGGCATCTACACCGGCGCCGGCGGGTTCTTCAAGAAGGGGACGCCCGACGAGATCGCCGTGCAGGAGTCGATCAACACCCGCAAGGGGGTCGAGCGCTGCCTGCGTTACGCCTTCGAGTACACGCGCCGCCGCAACAAGGCCCGGACCCTCACCTTGTGCGGCAAGACCAACGTCCTCACCTTCGCCTTCGATCTCTGGGAGCGGGCCTTCCACGAGGTGGGCGAGGCCGATTACGGCGACATCCGGCGCGACTACGCCCACGTGGACGCCATCTGCATGTGGATGGTGAAGAACCCCGAGTGGTTCGACGTGATCGTCACCGACAACATCTTCGGCGACATCATCACCGACCTGGGGGCCATGATCCAGGGAGGCATGGGCATCGCCGCGGGGGGCAACATCCATCCCGGGGGGGTGTCGATGTTCGAGCCCATCGGCGGATCGGCGCCGAAGTACACGGGCCGGAACGTGATCAACCCCATGGCGGCTATCGGCGCCTGCCAGCTGATGGTCGACACCCTCGGCGAGCACGAGGCCGCCGGGATCCTCGAGGACGCCGTCGTGTCGACCCTGCAGCGGTTGAAGGGCATGGGGGCGGGGGAGATGGGCTATTCCACGAGCCAGGTGGGCGACCTGGTGGCCGAGGCCGTCGCCGCCGCGCCGTCTCCCTGACGGTGGAGACAGGGGAGGGTGTTGCTCGTGCCTCCACCCAGGTCATCTCCGCCGTCCGCCCCCGCCGCCGGAGCACCCGAGGGCCGTCCATGTCCGCGGTAGAGATCTACGACTCCACCCTGCGGGACGGGGCCCAGGCGGAAGGGATCACCTACTCGCTGCAGGACAAGCTGGAGATCGCCCAGCGGCTGGATGATCTCGGTGTGCACTACATCGAGGGAGGATGGCCGAATCCGACGAACCCGAAGGATCTGGCCTTCTTCCGGGAGGTGAAGGCCCTGAACCTGGAGGCCCGGGTGACCGCCTTCGGCAGCACCCGGCGGCCGGCCAATCCCGCCGGGGAGGACGCCACCCTCAACACCCTTCTCAAGGCCGGCACCGAGAGTGTCACCATCTTCGGCAAGAGCTGGGACCTCCACGTCACCGAGGTGCTGAAGACGACGCGCGACGAGAACCTGAGGCTGATCGAGGATTCCGTGGCCTACCTGGTCTCCAGGGACCGCGAGGTGATCTTCGACGCCGAGCACTTCTTCGACGGCTTCGCCGCCGACGCCGGCTACGCCCTGGAGACGCTGCGCGCCGCCGAGCGCGGAGGGGCGCGGATCCTCGTCCTCTGCGACACCAACGGCGGGACCCTGCCCGCGGATGTGGCGTGCATGTACCAGGCCGCCGCCTCGGCCGTGGACACGCCTCTCGGAATCCACACTCACAACGACGCCGGTCTGGCCGTAGCCAACACCATCGCCGCCGTCGAGCTGGGGGCGGTGCAGGTGCAGGGCACCTTCAACGGCTACGGCGAACGCTGCGGCAACGTCAACCTGTGCACCGTCATCCCCGTTCTGGAGCTGAAGATGGGGCGGGCCACCATCGGCGGGGACAGGCTGGCGCAGTTGATGGACTTCTCGCGCTTCCTCTCCGAGACGGCCAACGTCGCCCACGACCACCGGCAGCCCTTTGTCGGTGAGAGCGCCTACGCCCACAAGGGCGGCGTGCACATCGACGCCATGACCAAGAATCCCCGCTGCTACGAGCAGGAGGATCCCGAAGCGACGGGAAACCGGCGGCGCTACCTGGTGTCGGACCAGTCGGGGGGCAGCACCGTGGTGGCCAAGCTCGGGCGCTTCTTCCCCGAGCTGAGCAAGAAGGATCCAGCCGTGAACGAAGTGTTGACCGAGGTCAAGCGGCTGGAGCACCAGGGCTATCAGTTCGAGGCCGCCGAGGGCTCCTTCGAGTTGCTGGCGAGGCGCTGCATGGGCCTCTACCGCGACCGGTTCCGGCCGCTGAGCTTCCACGTCTCCAGCCGCAAGGACGCCGAAGGGGAGCCCGAGGTGGCCGAGGCGGTGGTCAAGGTGGAGGTGAACGGACGGGTCCACCACACGGTGGGCGAGGGGGACGGTCCCGTGAACGCCATGGACCGGGCCCTGCGCAAGGCCCTGGAGGCGGTCTTTCCGGGTCTCAGGGCCGTCCACCTGGAGGACTACAAGGTTCGCGTCATGTCCTCGAGCGACGGCACCGCCGCCCGGGTCCGGGTGTTGATCGAGTCCTCGGACGGCCACGAGGTGTGGGGTACCGTGGGCGTCTCCGAGAACATCATCGAGGCCAGCTGGATCGCCCTGACCGACAGCCTGCACTGCAAGCTGATGCGCGAGGACCTCGCCGCCGGCGGCGGCCGGGCCGAGGGGGAACGATGATCGAGATCGAAGGCGGGAGCGTCACCTCCTCCCGGGGTTTCCGGGCTGCCGGCGTCACCTGCGGCATCAAGCCCTCGGGGAGTCGGGATCTGTCCCTGACCGTATCCGACGGGCCCGCCGCGGGCGCCGCCGTGTACACCACGAACCGCGTGCAGGGGGCGCCGATCCCGGTCTGCCGCGAGCATCTGGCCGACGGCCGCGCCCGGGCCGTCATCGTCAACAGCGGCATCGCCAACGTCTGCAACGGCGCCAGGGGCCGCGCCGACGCGGTGCGCATGTGCGAGGCCACGGCCCAGAGGCTCGGCCTGTCCACGTCGGAGGTCCTCGTCTGTTCCACCGGCATCATCGGCGTGCCGCTGCCGATGGGGAGGATCGAGGAAGGCATCCCGCGCGTCGTTGAGAGCCTGTCGGAGGAGGGCGGCGTCGAGGCGGCGGAGGCGATGATGACGACGGACACCGTGGCCAAGCACGCCGCCGTCCGCGTCGACCTCGACGGCATTCCGGCCACGGTGGGGGCCGTCGCCAAGGGCGCCGCCATGATCTCGCCGAACTTGGCCACCATGCTGTCCCTGGTCACCACCGACGCCGCCGTGCCCTCCGAGCGCCTGCAGCAGTTGCTGGTGCGCGCCGTTGGCCGCAGCTTCAACTGCTGCACCGTCGATGGCGACATGAGCACCAGCGACACCGTGATCGCCCTGGCCAACGGCGCCGCCATGGGCGGGGTCGACGCCTCCCCGGGCTTGTCGGAGACGGCCTTCGAGAGCTTGGCCGCGGCCATGGAGCACGTCTGCCGCAGGATGGCGCGGGCCATCGCCGCCGACGGCGAGGGGGCGAGCAAGCTGATCGCGATTCGAGTTCTCGGAGGGCGGACGGAGGCCGAGGCTCGGAAGGTCGGTCTGGCCGTGGCCAACTCCAGCCTGGTGAAGACCGCCGCTTTCGGCAACGATCCAAACTGGGGCCGAATCCTCTGCGCCGTGGGATATGCCGGCGTCGAGCTCGATCCGGAGGCGGTGGGAGTGTCGCTCTGCGGCCGGCCGGTCTACGGCGGCGGCGCCGGGATCGACTTCGACGCCGGGGCCCTGAGCGAGGCCATGAAGTCGGAGGAGATCGACATCGAGGTCGATCTGAAGGCGGGCGCGGCGGAGGCGGAGATCTTCACCAGCGACCTGACCTACGAATACGTGCGCCTGAACGCGGAGTATACCACATGAACGAAGGGTTGTCGGCTTACATCCAGCGCGTCGCCCCATCGGCGACGATGGCCACCTCGGCCAAGGCGGCGGCCCTGCGGCGGGAGGGCGTCGACGTGATCGCCCTGTCTGCCGGCGAGCCCGACTTCGACACGCCGGAGCACATCAAGGACGCCGCCAAGCAGGCCCTGGACGAGGGCTTCACCAAGTACACCTCGCCGCCCTCCGGCATTCCAGAGCTGAAGGCCGCCGTCTGCGGCAAGTTCCGGAAGGACAACGGCCTGGAGTACGGTCCGGAGGAGGTGGTCGTCAACAACGGGGCCAAGCACTCCCTGGCTCTGGCCGTGGCGGCGGTGTTGAACCCGGGCGACGAGATGGTCATCCCCACGCCTTACTGGGTGACCTTCACGGAGCAGCCCAAGCTCGTCGGCGCGAATCCCGTGATCGTGGAGACCCGGGACGAAGAGGGCCTGAAGCTGACCCCGGAGCAGTTGCGCGCCGTGCTCACCCCGCGGACCCGGATGGTCCTGATCAACAGCCCGTCCAACCCGAGCGGCGCCGTCTACTCCCGGCAGGAGCTGGCCGCCCTCGGCGAGGTCGTCCTCGAGCACGGGCTCTACGTCCTCAGCGACGAGATCTACGAGAAGCTGATCTACGACGGGGCCGAGCACGTCTCCGTGGCGCAGCTGAGCCCGGAGCTGAAGGCGCGCACCATCATCGTCAACGGCGTCTCCAAGACCTACGCCATGACCGGCTGGCGGATCGGCTACGCCGCGGGCCCCGGCGACGTCATCGGCCTGATGGACAAGGCCCAGAGCCAGACCGTCTCCCACGCCTCTTCGATCTCGCAGAAGGCTGCGGTGGCAGCCCTTGAAGGGCCCCAGGAGATGGTGGAGGAGATGCGCCGGGAGTACGATCGCCGGCGCCGGTTTGTCGTCGACCGCCTCAACGGACTGCAGGGCGTCATCTGTGCCCTGCCCCTCGGGGCCTTCTATGTCTATCCGGACGTGTCCGCCTGCTTCGGGCTCCGCACCGGCGAGCGGGTGATCGCCGACGGCATCGACCTTTGCGACTACCTCCTCGACGAGGCTCGGGTGGCCTGCGTGCCCGGCCGGGGGTTCGGCACGGAAGCGCACCTCCGACTGTCGTACGCCACCTCGATGGAGAACCTCCACCGCGCCATGGACCGCCTCGACGAGGCTCTGGGGAAGCTGGCGTGAAGAAGGGAGCCAGGAGTGGTGTCTTTGCCGGTGACCCGCATCCTTTCTCCGCCCCGGCGGCAGGCTATGAGTGACGACACCTCCCACCTCGACTTCGAGCGCCCCATCGTGGAGCTCGAGAAACGCATCAGCGAGATGGAGGCCCAGGCCGAGACCGACGGTCTCGATCTGAGCGGCGAGATCCGTTCCCTGGAGGAGCGCGTCAAGAAGCTTCGCCGCGAGATCTACTCCCGGCTCACGCGCTGGCAGCGGGTGCAGATCTCCCGCCATCCGCAGCGTCCGTACGCCCTCGACTACATCGAGCGGATCCTCACCGACTTCATCGAGCTCCACGGCGACCGTTATTACGGGGACGACAAGTCGATCGTCGGTGGACCCGCCCGTCTCGACGGCGAGCCCTTGGTCGTGGTGGGCATCCAGAGCGGGCGCAACTTGGACGACCGCAAGCTGCGCAATTTCGGCATGCCCCATCCCGAGGGCTACCGCAAGGCCCTGCGCCTGATGCAGATGGCGGCCAAGTTCCGGCGCCCCATCCTGACTCTTGTCGATACGTCGGGCGCCTTTCCCGGCGTCGAGGCCGAGGAGCGGGGACAGGCGGAGGCCATCGCCCGCAACCTGTTCGAGATGTCCCACCTGCCCGTGCCCATCGTCGTGGCCATCATCGGTCAGGCCTTCTCCGGTGGGGCCATCGGCATTACCGTAGGCGACCGCATCCTGATGCTGGAGCACGCCGTCTACTCGGTGATCGTGCCCGAGAGCTGCTCCACGATCCTTTTCCGCACGCGGGACCGCAAGGAAGAAGCGGCCGAAGCGCTCAGGCTTTCGGCGGCGGACCTGATCAGGAACAAGATCGTGGACCGCGTGGTTCCCGAGCCCTTCGGCGGCGCCCACCGCGACTACGACCAGGTGGCATCGAGCCTGAAGCGTCACATCCAGGAGGCCCTGGCGGAGTTGCGTCCACTGGACCCGCAGGACCTGGTGGATCAGCGTGTCGAGAAGTTCTCTGCCATGGGGGTCTGGGAGGAGTAGGGCCGGCTTCCCATGGGGAGCATCCGCCCCTGACGAAAAGAAGCGGCCCCCGTCTCGCCGGGAGGAGACGGGGGCCGCACTGGTTCTGGTCGTCGTCCTTAGTTGCGGCGCACGCGGTCGAAGAGCCGCTCCAGCCGGTCGAAAGCCAGGCGAATCATGTCGTCGTCCCAGTCGCCGTCGACGTTGACGCGCAGCACGGACTTGAGGGTGTCGAGGTAGGCGCGCTGGGCCTCGGTGAGAGGGCGGTTGCTCGCACCTCGTTCGCGATCCCGCTCGCCGCGGTCCCGTTCGCCGCGGTCCCGCTCCCCCCGTTCGCCGCGGTCCCGCTCCCCTCGTTCGCCGCGGTCCCGCTCTCCGCCCCGGCCCTGAGGGCGCCGGTCGGCCGCCTGAGGAGACCGGCCTTCGCCGCGACGCCCGTTGCCCGAGGCCGGCCCCGTCGTCTCCCCGCTCTCCTTGGCCTCGGAGCCGCCGTCGTCGATCTCGGCCACTTCGGCCTCGCCGGCCACTTCGGTCTCTTCAGTCTCTTCGACGGCAGGCAAAGGGCCTCCGCCTTCCGCCTCGGTCAGCAGGTACTTGAAGAACATCTTCATCTTGTTGGCCGAGTCGTTCCCCATACCTGTCTCGTGGCGGAAGTAGGCGACCATGTCCCGATCGGACATCTCGCCGCCGCTTTCCCGGTACTGCCCCAGCAGCTCCGGGTAGAGGTCGTTGAGGACCTCGTCGATGGCCTGACGCCGGTTGTCCTTGTCGACCAGGCTCATCAGCCGGTCCGTGGGCCGCTGCTCATCGTCGATCAGCCCCATGGCCTCGACGCCGCGGAGAAAGCGGTAGATCATCGAGGGCGTGCGGATGATGGCGCGTACGTAGTCGCGGTCGATCTCCTCCGGGATCTTGCCCTGCAGGCGGGAGAGGAACTTCTCGAACTGGGTCTTGGTGATGTAAGGATACCAAGGCGTGTCCTTGCCCTGCTGGCCCTCGCCCTCGCTGGCGACGACCTCCTCGTCATCCCTTGGTTCTGCCATGGGAATAGCTCCGATGCGATGGATGGTGAGCCGTCGCGCCTCGCGTCCCTGCCCGGTCAGGGATAGGCGGCCGTCACCTTTGTGGTGATACCGCCGCGGGCGCTGTAATCGCCGACCACCGTCATCCGTCTGGGCGCGCATGCGGCCACGAGATGATCGAGGATCGCGTTGGTCACGGCTTCGTAGAAGATGCCCTGCTGGCGATAGGACTGCAGGTAGAGCTTGAGAGATTTGAGCTCGATGCAGCGATCACCGGGGACATATGTGATGTGGATGGTGCCGAAGTCTGGTTGTCCGGTCCGGGGACAGACCGAGGTGAACTCGGGACACTCGATGTCGATGGTGTAATCCCGACGCGGCTCGGGATTGGGGAAGATCTCCAGAAGTTCCTCGGGAGGGGACATCCCCCGAGAAACTAGGCCACCATCATCGCCCGGTCAAATGGGGGGTCAGGACAGGAAGCGGCTCAGCACGTTTGCCGTGATGCGGGAGACGACGTCGTCCACGAGGATCGATGACGGGTAGTTGATCGAGCCCACGGAGAACACCTCGCCGCCGCTCTCGGTGTCGAAGTGCACGATCTCACCGCCGCCGTCGTCGGGATTCATCCCCTTGGCCAGGACATGCACGTTGGCCGGCGAGCTCGGCGAGGTCTTGTCGGTCTCGTGTCCCGAGGCGCCGCCGGGGATCCTCATGTGCAGGCTGGTCCGGCCGAACCGGTCCCCATCGGACAGGCCCGTGCCGGCGAAGATCCAGTGGCCGGCATCGATGACGCGGTAGGGCGCCGCGGTCATGATCCCCGAGTCGGAGAAGACGACGCCGAGGAGGCTCGCCTCCGATTCGACGTACAGGTGGAAGCGGCTCTCCGCCCCCCGGCGGGACAGCTCCCGCACGTTGCCGTTGAAGACCTTCATCGTTCCTTCGTCGAGCATCTCGATCTTGCAGTTGAGGCCGTTGCCGCCCAGGTACATCAGCTTGCCGCCGCGCTCGAAGACCCACGACTTCACCGCGTGGTACATCTCCTCCGACCAGTACTCGGGATGGGTGCTGATCACCAGGACTCGATAGTCGTCGAGCCGCAACTGCCCGGCGTGGAGCTGCGTCTCCGACCACAGGTCGTAGGCGAATCCCTGCCGCTCCATCCATCCGAGAAAGCGCCACTCGGCCTCGGCCAGGTGGCAGGCCGCGCGCCCCTCGATGGGATCGGTGAGCTGCACGTGGAGGGGGATGTGGTTGATCGGCTCGGGCCGGTCGAAGGAGAGGGAATCGTAGTCCTCGGTGTGGTGAGTGACGTGGTCGGGGTCCGTATAGCGATCGAGCTCGAGACGGGCGTTGACCGTCGGCGCGGGCGGGATCCGGTCGGGGTGGATGTAGTTGCTGCGCCCGCCGAAGTTGTTGTAGGCGTTCCAGGTGATGTTGCTCGCCAGGACCGCCGCCGGGGCGCCGGGGGCGGTTGGCGCCACGATCCACGGGAAGGAGAAGAACCGTCCGCTCTCGGTGGAGGCGTGGAAGTAGTAGAGCCCGGTGCGCTCCGGGGCGACCACCTGCTGTGGATGCCGGGGGCCGGTGTAACCGTGGCGGTTCCACTGCACGCCGGTCTGCGTGTAGTCCCCGTCCGGGGTGATCTGCACCGTCGCTCGCGGACCGTGCTCGTCGTACCAGCCGATGGTGCGCACGAACTCCTTCTCGCGGCCGTAGCGGAACAGCTCCAGCTTGTAGGCCTCGTGGCTGTGAACGCGGAACTCGGCGCGTTCGCCGCCGCGCACCCACTTGGGCCAGGCGTAGCCCAACAGCCCGTCGACGAGCAGCCGGAAGTGGCAGGGGCGGCCCTCGACGAGGCTGACTCTCTCGCGCTTGCTCCCGTAGCCCTGGCGGGCGAGGACGACTTCGTACGGACCTGGGGTCAGGTCCGCGTACACGGCGCCCGAGGCGCTCGATCGCGCCTCCACCACGTCTCCCGCAGGCCCGGTGAACTCGAGAAGGGTATCGGGCAGGGCCACGTAGCGCTCATCACTCACGTATCCGATCAGCATGTTCTCTCCAGGGATCGGGAAGGCCCGCCGCGGCGAAGCCACGGGACCGGAGGCGGCAACTGTGGCAGTCACCGCAGGGGAAGTCGGAGCCAAGGTAGCAGGACCAGGTCAGGTGCAGGGGTGCTCCCAGCTCCACTCCGCGCCGGACGATGGCGGCCTTGTCGAGGTGGAGCAGGGGCGTGCGCACGCCGATCTCCACCGAGGCCGGGGTCGCCGCCTCGACGAGCCGGCCGAAGGCGCGGAAGAAGGCCGGTTGCGTATCCGGATAGGGCGATCCGGGAGCGTGGGCCCCGCAGAAGACCTCCGGGGCGCCGAGAACCTCGGCCCAGGCGACCGCCGCCGCCAGGAGACTGGCGTTGCGAAAGGGGACGTACGTCCCCGGCACCTCACCGCCGCCGGAGCCGTCCCCGGCGACCGGGAGAGTCCGGTCGGTCAGGCTTGAGCCGCCGAGGTCCCGCAGGTACCGGAGGTCGACCTCCCGCCGGCGCGAGAGGTTGTAGTGATCGGCGATCTCCAGGAAGGCCCGCCGCTCCCGGCCCTCGGTTCGCTGGCCGTACCCGGCGTGCATCACCGCTACATCCTCTCCATGGCTTCGCAGGGCTTCCGCCAGGGCGACACAGCTGTCGAGACCCCCGCTCACGAGGGCGATGGCGGCGGTCATTGCGAGTGCGGCGGCGGGAATGGAGGGAACCCGGGCAGGAGATGGGCCTCCCCAATATAAGATTGACACCCCCGGGGGGGTGCATAGATTCTCGCGCCATGGCCTTCAAGCAGTTCGACCGGGTGCCCAATCACTACGCCGGCCCCGTCATCCAGCGGATCAAGGACTTCCGGGAAAGCGAGGGCAAGCGCTCGCTGGCGCCGACGCGCCTGACCGTTGGCCAGCTCGAGGTGATCGTGCCCCGCCACTTCGGCTTCTGCTTCGGCGTGGAGCGCGCCATCCACATGGCCTTCTCCGCCATCGACAACCATCCCGACAAGCGGCTCAACCTCCTCAGCGAGATCATCCACAACCCCCTGGTCAACGAGGACCTCGAGAACCGGGGGGTCCGATTCATCTACGACAGGAACGGCGAATACGACAGGAACGGCGAACGGCGCGTCGCGGAGGAGGAGATTTCTTCCGAAGACGTGGTCCTGATCCCCGCTTTCGGCACCACGCGGGAGATCGAGGACTCCCTGCAGCGCAGCGGCATCGACACCACGTCCGAGGATTTTCGCGAGAACTACGACACCACCTGTCCCTTCGTCTCCAAGGTCTGGAGTCGCGGCGAGGAGCTGGCCCGCGAAGGCTACACCATTCTCATCCACGGCAAGTTCCGGCACGAGGAGACCCAGGCCACGCGCTCCCACACCCAGCAGTACGGCAAGACCCTGGTCGTCCTCGACCGGGAGGAAGCGCTGAAGGTGGCCCGCTTCATCGCCGGCCAGATGAGCGTCGACGAGTTCCGCGAGGGCTTCGAGGGCAAGTGGTCGGAAGGCTTCGACCCGGACCGGGACCTGGCCCGGGTGGCCGTCGTCAACCAGACGACGATGCTCGCCGAGGAGACCCAGGAGGTGACCGGCATCATCCGCGACGCCATCGCCGAGCGCTACGGCTTCGAGGTCCTCGACCACCACTTCGCCGATACCGCCGACACTCTGTGCTACGCCACCAACTGGAACCAGAACGCCACCAAGGCGCTCCTCGACGTCCAGCCGGACCTGGCCGTCATCGTCGGCGGCTACAACAGCTCCAACACCTCCCACCTGGTGGAAATCTGCGAACGCGTGATGCCGAGCTACCTGATCGGTTCGGCCGCCGACCTGCTGTCCCGGGAGCGCATCCGTCACTTCGACATCCACCGCAAGGAGATCGTCGAGACCCGGAGGTGGCTCCCGGAGGAATTGCCCGTGCGACTGGCCGTCACCTCCGGCGCCAGCTGCCCGGACGTGCTGATGAACGACGTGGTGCAGCGCCTCTCCGCCTTCTACGGATACGGCGGCGACGACATCCAGGCCGGGCTCACGAATCTGGCTCTGCACGAGCCCGCGGTTCTGACCTGACAGAGATGGTCCTGGCGCGGGTCAAGGGGCAGGCGGTGGCCTCGGCCAAGGTCGCCGATCTCGAGGGCCGGAGACTGCTGCTCGTGGAGTTGCTCACCGTCGACGGCGACGAGGTCGTCCCCACCCGCAGGCACATGGTCTGCGTCGACTCCGTGGGCGCCGGCCAGGGCGAGGTCGTCCTTCTCGTGCAGGGCAGCTCGGCCCGTCAGAGTCCGGGGATGGGGGACCTTCCCGTGGACGCCGTTCTGGTGGGCATCGTCCAGTCGGTCAGCGCCCGGGGTCATCGACTCGTACAGGCCGCCGCATGAGAATGGCACGGGTCATCGGCAACGTCGTCGCCGGCGAACACCATCCCGCCCTCGATCACCGCACGATCCTGGTCGTCGACGATGGCGGGGGCACCGCCCTGCAGCTGGCGGTCGACGCCGTGGGCGCGGGCCCTGGCTGCCGGGTCCTGGTCGCGGATTCGGGCGCCGCCGGCCGCGAGGTCACGGGTCTCGAGTTCCCGCCCGTGCGCAGCGTCGTCGTGGGTATCGTCGACGGCCCCGGCGAGGCGCCGTGAAGCTGGCCCGCGTTCTCGGTCAGGTCGTTCTGTCGCCGAAGATCGAGCCGTACCGGGACAGGAGCCTGCACCTGATTCAGGACGTGAACCGCGAGCTGCAGGGCGTGGGCGATCCCGAGGTGGCCGTCACCTGGCAGGCCATGGCCGAGGGAGACCTGGTCGTCGTCGAGGTCGCCCGGGAGGCGTGCAACGCCTTCGACAACACGATCCCGGCCGACGCCGTCATCATCGGCCGCGCCGACCGGGTTCACATCGATACCGCTTCCTGAGGGGCAGGCAGGAGAGATATGACAGAGGCTCTGGGCATGTTGGAGACGGTGGGGCTCACGGGCGCGATCGCCGGCGGAGATGCGATTTCGAAGGCGGCGAAGGTGGAGCTCCTGGGCTGGGACCGGGTGGGCTCGGGGATGGCGACCGTGTTCTGCGGCGGCGACGTGGCGGCGGTGAAGTCGGCGGTCGACGCCGGTGCGCAGGCGGCGTCGAAGGTGGGAGAGGTGCGCGCCGTGCACGTGATTCCGCGGCCCCATGCCGACCTGGGGCCGATCCTGCCTTCGAACGGGGGGGGGGAGGTGAGCGGGGTCCGCGCCCTGGGGATGGTGGAGACCCGCGGCTCGACGGGGGTCATCGAGGCCGCGGACGCCATGGAGAAGGCGGCGGAGGTGGAGGTGGTCCGCGTCCAGGAGATCGGGGGCGGCTACATCACGGTGCTGGTCACCGGGGACGTGGGCAGCGTGCAGTCGGCGGTCACGGCGGGAGCGGAGGCGGCGGAGCGCGTGGGCGAACTGCTCGCACGCCACGTCATCGCCCGTCCGTCGGAGGCCGTGCTCTCATTGTATCTGGGATGAAAGGGAGAAGGTCATGAGTGCCTTGGGCATGGTGGAGACGCGGGGTCTGGCGGCGGCTGTGGAGGCCCTGGACGCGATGCTGAAGACGGCGGACGTGAGGTACACGGGCCAGAAGCGTGTGGGCGGGGGCCTGGTGTCGGTCCTGGTGGAGGGGGACGTGGCCTCGGTGAAGTCGGCGGTCGACGCCGGCGCCCAGGCGGCCCAGGGCGTGGGGGAGCTGCGCAGCGTGCACGTGATCCCCCGGCCGATCGACAAGCTCAAGAGCGCCGCCGGCATCTGACGGGACCGTCGTGGCCAAGGTGAGCGAAGACGGGGTCCGCCGCATCGTCGAGGAGGTTGTGGAGCAGGCCCTCGGTTCAGGGGCCGGATCCGGGGCCCCGGCTGCGGGCGGGTCCGGGGCGGGTCTGTTCCGTTCCGCCGACGAGGCCGTGGCCGCAGCCGGCCGGGCGCAGAGGTCCCTCGTCGAGCAGAGCCTGGAGCTGAGGCGCAAGATCGTCGAGGCGATCCGGCAGACGACCCGCGACCACGCCGAGACGTTCTCGCGCATGGCCCTCGAAGAGACGGGCATGGGCCGCTTCGAGGACAAGGTGCAGAAGCACCATCTGGCGGCCGATCTGACCCCCGGCGTCGAGGACCTCGAGTCGGTCTCGTGGACCGGGGACCACGGCCTGACCGTGGAGGAGATGGCGCCGTATGGCGTCATCTGCGCCGTCACGCCCTCCACCCACCCCGTACCGACCCTGGTGAACAACGCCATCGGCATCATCGCCGCGGGCAACTCCGTCGTCTTCAATCCTCACCCCGGCGCCAAGGGAGTCTCCGCCCACTCGGTGCAGCTGCTGAACGACGCCATCGTCGCCGCCGGCGGGCCCGGGAACCTGATCGCCTGCATCGCCGAGCCGACGATCGAGAGCGCCGGCCAACTGTTCAACCACCGGGGGGTCGGGGTCATACTCGTCACGGGGGGGGCCGCAGTGGCCCGGGCGGCCCTCGCAAGTCCGAAGAAGTCCATCGTCGCCGGACCGGGGAATCCCCCGGTCGTCGTCGACGAGACCGCGGACCTCCGCAAGGCCGCGCGGGACATCGTCGACGGGGCCGCCTTCGACAACAACATCCTGTGCATCGGCGAGAAGCAGTGCTTCGTGGTCGACGCCGTGGCCGACGACCTCAAGGCGGAGATGGTCGCCTACAGCGCGGTCGAGCTCGACCCGGGTCAGGTCGACGCCCTGACCCGCGCGGTCCTGCCCCGGGGCGGGGACGGCGAGCATCACCCGAGCCGCGACTTCATCGGCCGCAACGCCAACGTCCTGGGCCGGAGCATCGGCCTGGACCTCGACGACCGGCTGCGGCTGCTGATCGGCGAGACCGGCGCCGACCATCCCTTCGTCACGGTGGAGCAGATGATGACCTTCCTGCCCATCGTCCGGGTGCGCGACGTGAGCGAGGGCATCCGCGCCGCCGTCGAGTCGGAGCACGGCTTCCGCCACACGGCGGTCATCCATTCCCGGAACGTGGAGAACATGCACAACATGGCGCGCGCCGTGGACACCACCGTGTTCGTCAAGAACGGACCTTCCTACGCCGGTCTCGGCGTCGGCGGCGAAGGGTTCTCCACGTACTCCATCGCCGGCCCCACCGGCGAAGGGCTGACCACGGCCCGCACTTTTACCCGCCGGCGTCGCTGCGCCCTGGTGGACTACTTCCGCATCACCTGACCCATGCTCCTCGCCCAGGTGAAGGGTCAAGTCGTGGCCAGCGCCAAGCTCGACAACCTGTCGGGCCGCAAGCTGCTGCTCGCCGAGGTCCTCACCGTTCGTCCCGACGGGCTGCACGCCACCGGCCGTGAGGTGGTCTGCGTCGACGCCGTGAGCGCCGGCAGGGGCGACATCGTCCTCGTCGTCATGGGCAGCTCGGCGCGCACGGCCCCGGAGCTGGGCACGGTCCCCACCGACGCCGCCATCGTCGCCATCCTCGAGGGTCTGACCGCCGACGGCCGGAGGCTCGATCTGGGTCGCGTCGTCGAAGGGGCCGGGTGAAGGGCGAAGTGGTCGCCGCCGTCGACAGGGCCCGGGTGGAGGCGCTGGTCCGCCAGGCCCTGAAGCACCGACTCCCGAATCACCCGGTGGACGCCAGGCCTTCGAGTCCGGCGCCCCGCCTGGTCGCCAACATCTCGGCCAGGCACTGTCACCTCGACGCGGGATCCCTGGAGACGCTCTTCGGCAAGGGCGCGGAGCTGAAGGTGCTCAAACCTCTCTACCAGGCCGGCGCCTTCGCCGCCGAAGAGACGGTGACCATCTTCGGACCGCGCAAGCAGATGATCTCCAACCTGCGCGTCCTCGGACCGCTGCGCGAGGCCTGCCAGGTGGAGCTCGCCTTCTCCGACGCGCGCTTTCTCGGCATCGACGCCCCGGTGCGGCTCAGCGGACACATCGACGGTTCCCCCGGATGCTACCTGGTGGGGCCCGCCGGCGGCCAGGAGATGGGCCAGGGCGTGATCCGCGCGGCCCGCCACGTGCACATGAACCCCGAGGAGGCGGCGTTCTACGGCGTCGCCGGCGGCGACCGAATGCGCCTGGTCGTCCGCAGCGATCAGCCGGGAGCCCTCGAGGACGTGATCGTGCGAGTCGATGCCGGCTCGAAGCTCGAGGTCCACGTCGATACCGACGAGGGTAACGCCGTGGATCTCGTCAGCGCCGCAAAGGTCGTTCTCGAGAAGCAACAGCCGGGCGAGGGCAGGCCATGAGCGCCTTGGGCATGGTGGAGACGCGGGGCCTGGCGGCCGCGGTAGAGGCGACGTGGCCTCGGTGAAGTCGGCGGGCATCTGACGGGTGACGGGCCGACTGCACATCTCCGAGGCCGTTGTCACCGAGGAGGTCCTGCGCGCCCGTCACGCCGGACAGGAGGAGGTATCGGTGAACGCCGGGGCGGTGGTGACGCCCACCGGGTGGGACTACCTGCGGCGCCACCGGATGCGGCTGACCCGGGGCCAGGCGGCAGAGCCGGGCGGTTCCCAGCCGGCGTCCGGCGAGGTCCCGGAGGTGCTGCCGCCGGGCGCCGAGGGCGGGCTGCTGAGCCGCGGACGCTGCGACCACCCCGACCGCCCGTACGGCTGCAAGACCGAGGAATTCGGCTCCGGATTCGTGGAGCCTTCCTCCTGCTCCCGGTGCGCGGTGTACCAGGCGGAGCTGGCGGGCCGGCCGAGTTGCGGCTGTGGCGGCTGCAACCGCCGGGTCGCGGCCGAGGAGGAGGAGGAGGCCCTGGTGCAGCGTCTCACCGACGAGATCATGCGCAGGCTGAAGGAGGAGTGAGGGGCGTGTCCGAGGCCATCGGGATGATCGAGGTGGAGGGAGTGGCGGGCATCGTCGTCGGCGCCGACGCGGCCTGCAAGGCGGCCCAGGTCGAGCTCATGGGCTGGGAGTCGATCGGCGGTTTCACGACCCTCTTCCTGCGCGGCCCTCTCGGTGACGTGAGCGCCGCCCTTCGCGAAGGCGAAGCGGCGGCCGGGACCGTGACCGGCCACGTGGTCAGCGCCTGCCTGGATCAGCCGCAGCCCGAGTGCGCCGGCTTCGTCGGTTGTCCCCGGTCGCCGGGCGAGGTGGAGGCGGCCGCCCTGGGCCTGATCGAGACCCGGGGGTACGGCGTCCACGTGGAGGTGAACGACGCCATGGTCAAGGCCGCCGGCGTGGCGGTGGCCAACGTGCTCACCGTGCACAACCGCGTCGTGTGCAGCCTGATCACCGGTCCCGTGGACGCCGTGGAGCAGGCCATCGGCCGCGGCCGGGAGCGGTTGGCCGGCGACGAGTGGTTCATGGCCTCGGCCGTGATCCCACAGCCCCTCCCGTCGGTGCTGAGCGCCTTCGTCCTCTTCCGTCCCACCGCCGGGACGAGCTGATGGAGCGCGCCCTGGGCATCCTGGAGGTCAGGGGCATGACGGCCCTGGCGGCGGCCCTCGACTCGATGCACAAGGCGGCCTCCGTGCGGCTGGCCGGACGCCACGGGGTCGGCTCCGGCTGGTTGACGGCGATCGTCGAGGGCGCCACGGCGGACGCGCGCACCGCCCTCGACGCGGGTCGCGAGGCGGCCGCCGCCCACGGCGACGTGATCACCGCCGTCGTCGTTCCGGGAGCCGAGCCCGCGGCCCTCGAGCCGATGCCCCACTCCGGCGTCTCCCTCGAGGCCGGGACCGGTCTCCAGGCCCTCGGCCTTCTCGAGACCCGGGGCCTCGTCCCCCTGGCCGCCGGCGCCGACGCCATGGTCAAGGCGGCCGACGTGGAGCTCCACGGCTGGTCCTTCATCGGCGGCGCCTTGATGCACGCCGCGGTCACCGGCTCCGTGGGGGCCGTGGAGGCCGCCGTGCAGGCCGGGGAGCGGTCCGCCCGGAGGGCGGGCGAGTTCCATGGCGCCCTGGTGCTTCCCCAACCGGAGCCCCAGGTGGGAGTCCTGCTGCCCTCCGGGCCGGCGGGAACTCCGCCGCCCGCCGGCGCCCTCGGGATCGTCGAGGCCACGGGGTACGTGGCCTCGGTGGCCGCCGGCGACGGCATGGTGAAGGGAGCACGCGTCGACCTGGCGCGGCTGACCATCGGCAGCGGGGGCCGGGTGGCGGCCGTCGCCACCGGAGCCCTGGACGAAGTCGGCGCCGCCGTCGCGGAGGGGGCCCGCCGGGTCGAGGAGACGGCGGAGCTCGAGGGGCAGGTGGTGATCAGCGGTCCCGACCCCCGAGTCCTGGCCTGCTTCGCCCAGGCCGCCGGGTCCCCCGGCGAGCGCCCTCTCGCGGGCCGGGCCATGGGCCTGGTGGAGACGCGCACCACCATCGGTCTCGCAAAGGCCCTCGACGAGATGCTCAAGAACGCCGACGTGACCTACGAGGGCCGGTACAAGGCGGGCTACTTCCTCACGGCCTGTGTCGTGCGCGGAGAGACGGGGGCCGTCGACACCGCTCTCGACGTGGCGCGGCGCACCGCCGGTCGCTACGGGGAGCTGGTGGCCGCCCGCGCCATCCCCTTACCCTATGACGAGATGGAGGTGCGCCTGCCTCACGGGTAGGTGTCCCAGGACATGGTCCGTATCGACGATCCCGTAGTCACCGCCCAACTGCTCGAGGGCCGTCTCGGGCAGGACGACCGGCAGGTCGAGATCTCACCGCGTTCGACGGTCACCCCCTCCGCCAAGGATCTCCTGCGGGCCCGGGGGATCGAAGTCGTGCCGCCGTCGCAGGGCGCGTCCAGCCCCGCGCTCCCGCCCGCCGGCGTGCCCGCGCCTCCGGGAGGAACCGAGCGGAGCCGCCGGTTCAGCGGCATCTTCACGCCCAACATCGTGATCTACGACGAGCAGGGGCGGATCGCCTACGGCGAGATGGAGCGCTACATCGCGTGGCTCATCGACGCCGGCATCCACGGACTCTACCCGAACGGCAGCACGGGGGAGTTCGTGCGCCTCTCCAGCGAGGAACGGCGCGACGTGGTGCGGCTCATCGCCGAGGTCAACCAGGGCCGGGTGCCGATCCTGGCCGGCGCCAGCGAGGCCAACATCCGCGACGTGCTGCAGATGGCCGAGTACTACGCCGACCTCGGCGCCGACGCCATCTCCCTCGTGCCGCCCTACTACTACAAGATCTCCGACACGAGCCTGTACGAGTACTTCGCCGAGATCGCCCGCCACTCCCCCCTCGACATCCTGCTCTACAACATCCCGCAGTTCACCCAGGAGCTGCCCCTGGACACGATGGAGCAGCTCCTCGCCTACGAACGCATCTTCGGCACCAAGGATTCCAGCCGCGACCTGCCGCGCATCGTCAACACCATGGATCGCCTGCGCCGGCACCGGCCCGACTACGTCGTGCTCAACGGCTGCGAGGAGATCCTGCTGCCGTCGATCGTCATGGGGGCCAACGGCGGCACCATCGCCACCTCCGGCATCGTTCCCGAGATCATCGTCGAGCTCTACGACCGCACCGTCGCCGGGGATCTCCAGCGGGCGAAGGAGCTTCAGTACCGTCTCCTGCCCCTGATCAACCTCATGCTGCTGGGGGTGAATTTCCCCGAGGGATTCAAGACCGGCGTGGCCGTGCGCGGCTTCGAGGTCGGTCCGCCGCGGACCGTGCTGAGCGCCGAGGAGCGCGACTACCTGCTGCGCCTGGAGTCCGAGATCGGCTGCGTCCTTGGCGACATGGGTTATTCCGTCCGCGGTGCCCGGGGTTGCCCGGTGACCCATCTGCCGCCCATCGTGGCCGGCCGGAAGCCCCCGCCCGGGGGCTGAGGCCGCCCGGCAGGCCTCGATCGTGAGCGCCGGGGACCGCGCCCGGGTCCTGGTGGCCGGCGCCGGCATCGTCGGACGTTCCGTCGCCTACTACCTCTCCCGGTCGGGTGTCTCCGTGGTAGTCGCCGACCGGGATCCGTCGCCTTCCGCCACCACCCGGGCCTCCCTCGGCGTCCTCACCCGGCCCACCGGAGGGGAGGATCCGTTCTCCTCCTTCCACCGGGACGGCCATGCCCTGCACGAGGAGCTGAGCGTCCGGCTGCGCGAGGAGACCGGCCGTGACGCGGGCTGGCGGCCCCTCGGAGGACTGGACCTGGCCTTCGGCGAGGAGGAGGCCGAGGGGCTACGCTCCCTCGTCGATGAGAGCCGGTCTCGTGGAGTCCGGGCCGAGTGGCTCGAGCCGCGCCAGGTGCGGGAGGCGGAGCCGGCCCTGTCGGAGGCCGTGTGCGGGGCTTCCTTCTACCCCCAGGACAGCCGCGTCGACCCGCCGAGCCTGGCGTCGGTGCTGCAACGGGCGGCCGAGGCCCGGGGCGCCGAGTTCCGCTTCCAGGCCACGGTGGCGGCTTTGCGTACCACGTCCGGAGGAGTGGAGTGCGATCTGCGCGACGGCGCCGGATCCCGGCGAGCCGTCTTCGATGCGGCCGTGATCGCCGCCGGATCCTGGTCGGGGGAGATCGCCGGTCCGGCGGCCGGGAGGCTGCAGGTGCGCCCGGTACGTGGCCAGAGCGGTCTGTTCTCCGGCGACCCCGTACACCACCTGGTGCGCTGGTCCGGGATGCACGTGCTGCCGGTCCCAGGGGGCCTCCTCGCAGGGGGAACGGTGGAGGAGGCCGGGTTCAGCGCCGGGACCACGCCAGCGGCGGGGCGGAAGCTGACCGCCTGGTGCGAGCGCGTCCTGGCCCGCAAGCCGATCCTGCGCCGGCAGCGCGCCGGGCTGCGTCCCAAGCCGCGGCAGGGCCGCCCCCTCGTCGGCCCCCTGCCCGGTGCCGCGAACCTGTGGGCGGCCACCGGGCACTACAGGAACGGCGTGCTGTTGGCTCCGATCACGGGCCAGGTCCTGGCCCGGTGGCTGACAGGGGGCGAGCCCGGCCGGGACATGTCCCGCTTTGCCGTCGATCGTTGACGGCCGTCGAGGGGCCTCCGTACTCTCTACGGCCTCTGCCGACCGTCGCCCTTACCCAACCGACCGGAGCCCTGCATGCCCTACAGCACCGAAGATCTGCTCGACGCCCTGGACACGGTCATCTCGATCCCCATCGTCCCCTTCCGCGCAGGCCGGATCGACTACGAAGCCCACGGAAAGAACATCGACTACCTCCTGGGCACGAAGGCGCTGGAGGGGGACCGCGAGCGCGTGATCTCCATCGCCGGCACGAGCCTCGTGCACCATATCGATACGGACGAGCAGCTGAACCTGATGGAGTACACGGCGGCCCGGGTGGCGGGCAGGGGCATCTTCATCTCCGGCGTGGCACCCAACCCCCTGGCCGACGCCGAGCGGCTGATCGCGGCCCAGTGCCGCCTGGCGAATCCGCCCGACGCCTTTCTGCTCATGCCGCTGACGGGGGTGGCCGATCCGCAGGGCATCTACCACGGGTACATGGCCCTGGCGGAGAGGCTCGGAGGGGACCACGGCGCTCGCTTCCTCTACTACCTGCGACAGTCCAACCAGGCGCCGGCCGCCGTGCGGCTGGTGAACGATTCGCCCCACTTTCTCGGGGTCAAGATCGGCACCCGCCCCGAGGACGTGAAGCCCATGGTGGAGGGCGTCCGGAAGGGCGCCGGCATCGTCATCTGGGGGATCGGCGACCGCAGCACGGGACCGGCCCGGGAGGGCGCCAGAGGCCACACCTCGGGGATCAACGTGGTCTTCGCCAAGGCCTCCGACGAGATCAACAACGCCCAGCGCCGCGGAGACTACGAGCGCGCCGGGCAGGTCGAGGAGGAGCTGACGGCCCTGGAGGAGATCCGCTTCCGCGACGATCGCCGCTACAACTACTCCGCTGTGGTCGAGGCCATGCACCTGAGCGGGTTCGACGATATCGAGGGCGGCGAGGGCGGTCCCTTCAACCCGCGGGTGCCCTCCGAAGTGGCCGGCGAGGTGGAGGCCGCCATCCGGCCGATCCTGCACTACCACTGAGCCCCGCCGCCCGGGGGGAGGAGGGTACCTACCCCGGCCCTCGGAGCCGCTGGAGGTAGTCCTCCCATTCGAGGGGCAGCAGGTCCTTCTTGCGGGTGTTGCAGTCCTTGCAGCAGGGCACGACGTTGCCCCTCTCGCTGCAACCGCCGCGCACGATGGGCACGACGTGGTCCATGGTGAGCTCTCGCGGCGGCGTCGGGCAGCCGCAGTAGTGGCACCTGCCGAGGCCGAGCCGGCGTTTCCACCACTGGCTGTCCCGGAGATCCCGGGCCTTGCGCTTCTCCCGGACGATGTGCTCCTGGGAAGCCGGTGTGAACCAGGGTTCCACGAGGCGAGACTCGTCTACAGCACGTCCACGTAGATCGCCTCGGCCACGTCGAGACCGATGTGCTGCTCTCCGGAGTGGCCCACGTCGAGGCGCAGGGGGCCGCGGAAGGGAGCCCGGTCCCGCACTCGGACCTCGGTGCCGAGGACGAGCCCGCTGCGGTCGAGGTATCGCAGAAGCTCCGGGTCGCGGTCGCTCACCTGCCGGATGCGTCCCCGCTGCCCCGTGCTCAACTCGGACAGCCGCGCGTAGTCGTGCTCGGCGATGACCCCGTCCTTGGTGGGGATCGGCTCGCCGTGGGCGCCCACCGTGGGGTGCCCCAGGGCCTTGTCGATGCGGTCCTCGAAGTCCTCCGAGATCACGTGTTCGAGGCGGTCGGCCTCGGCGTCGACCTGGTCCCACTCGTAGCCCAGAGCCTCGCGGAGATAGAGCTCGAGCAAGCGGTGATGGCGCACGATCTCCAGGGCGATCTTCTCACCCGAGGGGGTCAGCTCCACCCCCTGGTACGGATGGTGGTCGAGGAGCCGCATCTCGGCCAGTTTCTTGATCATGTTCGTGGCCGACGCCGCCGAGACGTGCAGGCGCCCGGCGATATGCGAAGTCGTCACCATACCGCCGGCTTCCCGGGCCCGCGAGAGCTTGAAGATCGCCTTCAGGTAGTCCTGTATCGCATCGCTGAGCATCGTTCCTCCAACCTAATGAGCCCGTCCGTCCGTCCGCCAGCGGTCTTGACGGGCCACGGGGACCGAGGTATTCTATCGGACAATCTAGTCTCGCCTAAAAATAAAGTTAATGCCCATGGATTCCTCCACTTTCCTCTATTGGGGAGCCGGCTTGGTGGCCGCTCTGGCCCTGCTCCTGTGGCCCGGGCGCGGTTGCCTGCGCCGATGGCGCCGGCTGGAGGGGCTGCGGGAGCGAATCCTGCTGGAGGACGGGCTCAAGCACCTCTACGACTGCGAGTACCAGGAGCGTACCGCCAGCGTCGAGAGCCTCGCAGGGGCCATCGAGGTCCCGAAGAGCCGCGCCGCAACCGTCCTCATCCGGCTGGAGTCCCTGGGGCTCGTCTCCACACTGGAGCACGGCATGGCCCTGACCGGCTATGGCCGGGACGAGGCCCTCCGGATCGTGCGTATCCACCGACTCTGGGAACGCTACCTGGCCGAGCGCACCGGCGTCAGCCGGTCCCGCTGGCACGAGGAAGCGGAGCGCCGGGAGCACCACCTCTCGGCTGAGGAGATGGAGAAGCTGTCCCGGGAGATGGGCCACCCGACCTACGATCCCCACGGCGATCCGATCCCCACGGCGGAAGGGGAGGTGCCCCCGCCCAGGACGGTCCGCCTGCCGGCCCTCGAGGAGGGCGAGCTGGCCCGGATCGAGCACGTCGAGGACGAGCCCGAGGAGGTCTACCGCCAGCTGACGGAAGCCGGCCTGCATCCGGGCACCCGGGTGCAGCTGGTGAGCGCCGGCGAAGAGGAGATCCGGCTGGTCGCCGACGGCCGGTCTCACAGCCTGCCGCCGGTGGTGGCCGGCAACGTCTTCGTGCACCCGGTGGACGGAGAGATGCCGGGGCCGTACGACAGCCTGGACGAGCTGGCCCGGGGAGAGCGGGCCCGCGTGGTGGGCATCTCGCCCGCCTGCCGGGGCCTGGAGCGCCGCCGGCTGCTGGACCTGGGCCTGCTGCCGGGGACCGAGGTCCGCGTCGAGATGGTGAGCCCCACCGGCGATCCGGTGGCCTACCAGGTGCGCGGGGCGACGGTCGCTCTGCGGCGTCAGCAGGCCGGGCAGATCCAGGTCGAGCGCGACCTGCCGGAGGCGCCCCCGGCCGCCGCTCTGCAAGGAAAGGGATCGAGATGACCGGCGAACCCACCGCCGCCAGCTCCTGCGAGGCTTGTCCGGCCCATCACGCCGCCAATCTGATCCGCCTCGGCGTGAACATGGCCAACTGGGACTTCGTGGTCGCCCTCGCGGGAAACCCGAACACCGGAAAGACCACGGTCTTCAACGCCCTGACGGGGTTGCGGCAGCACACCGGCAACTGGCCCGGCAAGACCGTGGTGCGCGCCGAAGGCGGCTTCGCCTATGCGGGGGCCCGCTACAAGCTGGTCGACCTGCCCGGAACATACTCCCTGCTCTCCACCAGCGATGACGAGGAGGTGGCGCGGGACTTCCTCCTCTTCGGCAGTCCCGACGTGACCGTGATCGTCGTCGATGGGACCCTGCTGGAGCGCAATCTCAACCTCGCGCTGCAGGTCCTCGAGATCACCGACCGCGCCGTCGTCTGTCTGAATCTGATGGACGAGGCCGAACGCCGGGGCATGGAGGTGGACGACCGGCGCCTGGCCCGTGACCTCGGCGTCCCGGTGGTGCCCGCCGTGGCGCGCCGGAGCCAGGGCATCCCGGAGCTGCTGCAGGCGGTGGCCGAGGTGGCCACGGGACGGGCCTCCTGCAAACCGCACCGGATCGAGCCGCCCCCGGGGTTGAAGGTTGCCGTGGAGGAGCTCATGGCCGAGGTGTCGGCCGCCTTTCCCGGGCTGCCCAATGCGCGCTGGGTGGCCCTGAGGCTGCTGGAAGGTGATCCGCGCATCGTCGAGGCCGTGCGCTCCGGAGAGATCGCCGATCTCGGGCGTCACCTGGCGAGGGCCGCCTCGGAGGCCGAACAGGCCCGGCTGGAGGTGAGCTGATGGAGCAGCGCCTTCACCCGGAGACGATCCTTTCCCGGGCCGGCTCCCTGCGCTGGGAGGCGGGCCGCAACTTCCACGACGAGCTCGTGGAGTCCATCTACACCGATGCGGTCCGCATCGCCGACCGCGCCGTGACCCGCCAGGGAGAGCGCGGGCGTTTCGACCTGGACCGCACGGTCGACCGCTTCGTTACCAGCCGCTGGCTCGGCTTCCCGCTGATGCTCCTGATGCTGACCGTGGTGTTCTGGCTGACCATCGAGGGCGCCAACTACCCCTCGGCCATGCTCGCGACGCTGCTCGTCGATTCCATCCACCCCGCTCTCAAGAGCGGGGCCGCCGCCATCGGCGTGCCGTGGTGGCTCGATGGTCTGCTGATCGATGGCATGTACCTGGCCATGGCCTGGGTGATCAGCGTCATGCTGCCGCCCATGGCGATCTTCTTCCCGCTCTTCACCCTGCTCGAGGACTTCGGCTACCTGCCGAGGGTGGCCTTCAACCTCGACGGCCTGTTCCGGCGCGCCGGCGCCCACGGGAAGCAGGCCCTGACCATGGCCATGGGATTCGGCTGCAACGCCGCGGCCATCGTCGCCACGCGCGTCATCGACAGCCCCCGGGAACGCCTGATCGCCATCATCACCAACAACTTCTCCCTCTGCAACGGCCGCTGGCCGACGCAGATCCTGGTGGCCACCATCTTCATCGGCGGTCTCGTGCCCGCGCACTTGGCGGGCCTGGTTTCGGCAGCGGCCGTGGTGACCGTGGCCGTGGCCGGAATCCTGCTGACCTTCGCCGTCTCCTGGGGCCTGTCCCGAACCGTGCTCAGGGGCGAGGCCTCCGCTTTCAGCCTGGAGTTGCCTCCCTATCGACCGCCCCAGATCCTGCGCACGATCTACACCTCGGTGATCGACCGCACCCTCATCGTCCTGTGGCGGGCCGTGGTCTTCGCCATTCCCGCCGGGGCCCTGATCTGGCTGTCCTCCAACATCACCATCGGGCAGGCCAGCCTGGCCGAGCACTTCATCGACTTCACCGGACCCTTCGGCGCCCTCGTCGGCCTCAACGGGGTGATCCTGCTGGCCTACGTGATCGCCATCCCGGCCAACGAGATCATCATTCCCACGATCCTCATGCTCACGGTCATGAGCGCCGGCTCGCCGGAGCTCGGGGCGGGGGTGGGGGTGATGTTCGAGCTCGACTCGGAGACGGATACCGCCCGGATCCTGGCCTCCGGCGGCTGGACCCTGCTGACGGCGGTGAACCTGATGCTCTTCAGCCTGGTCCACAATCCGTGCTCGACGACGATCTACACGATCTACAAGGAGACCCGGAGCGCCAGGTGGACCACGGTTTCGGCGCTGCTGCCGGTGGTGATGGGCTTCGTCCTCTGCTTCCTCGTCGCTCTCGTCTGGCGCACCCTGGGCTGACGCGCGGGACTGGAACCCGATACCAATAAGAAAGGCCCTGGAAAGCGATCATCCAGGGCCTTCGATCTGGCGGGACCGACGGGACTCGAACCCGCGACCTCCGGCGTGACAGGCCGGCGTTCTAAACCAACTGAACTACGATCCCGTGCCGCAGAACAAGTGCTGAAAGCTAACGGCGGGCCCTGCCCCTGTCAACGCAGCGGTCAGATCGCGAGGTGCCGCCTGTCCCACAGCTCGCCCTCCTTCCGGATGCGCTTGAGGGCGCCTCGCAGCAGCTGGCGCTGGAGGGGGGGCAGGTGGTCGATGAACAGCCGGCCGTCCAGATGATCGATCTCGTGCTGCAGCACCCGGGCGAAGAATCCCTCGGCCGGGAACTCCACGGGACATCCCTCGTGGTCCAGGGCGGAGATGGTGACCTCGGTGGGCCGGGACACCTCTCCGTAGACCTCGGGGATGCTCAGGCAGCCTTCTTCGGCAATGGCCGTGCCAGGACCCGCCTCGACCACGGGATTGATCAGAGCCACGGGCGGCTGCAAGGCCTCGGCTCCGGAGATGTCGACGACGATGACGCGCCGGGAGACGCCGATCTGAGGCGCGGCCAGCCCGACACCATCGGCCTCCGCCAGGGTGTCGAAGAGGTCTTCCACCAGACCGTTCACCTCGGCGTCGACCGAGGTCACCGGGAGGGCCTTGCGGCGCAGGACCTTCGATCCGTACTGGAGGATCTCGCGGATCAAGAGGCCGGCGTCAGGTCGAGGGCGATGTAACGGGCTCCGGCGCGTTCCCCCGCCGTGACCAGTGCGGTGCGGAGGGAGTCCTGGGCGAGACGGCCTGCGGCCTCGCCTGAGAGACGCATCCAAAGTATCTGGCGGGTCTCCCCGGACTCGCACGGATCCAGGCCCAGGCCGGAGGCCGCCTGACGCACGGCTGCCGCCGGATCGCCGGAGCCGCCTTCGGACCTCCCCAGCACCTCGTTCAGGCTGCCGGAGCGGAACCCGCGCAGATCGGCCGTCACCCTGGCGTAGCCGAGATCGAGCAGGGCCGCGCACAGCCGGTCCCGCAGAGAGCGGTCGGCCAGGAGCCGCGCGAGGTCTTCGGCCGGCAGCTCGATGCGCGCCACCTCGTCGTGGTGGCGCACGCGGACGTGGGAGCCGAACCCCTGGGCCCGCACCCGCTTCTCGGCCGCGTCCACGCGGCGCAGCCCCTCGCGCGTGACCGGCGTGCCGTAGGGGAACCGGGAGGACAGGCACGCCAGGGCCGGCCGGTCCCACACCGGGATCTCCAGGCGCCGGGCCAGCTCGCGCACGTCCTGCTTCGTCAGGCCCGCCTCCTGCAACGGGGCCCGCACGCCGAACTCACGGGCGGCGGCGGCTCCCGGCCGGTAGTCGCCCCGGTCGTCGGCGTTGTGGCCGAAGAGGAGGTTGTCCACCTGCAATTTCTCCGCCAGCCCGGCCATGTGGGAGAAGAGCTCGCTCTTGCAGTAGTAGCACCGGTTGACGGGGTTGCCGGCGTAGTCCGGGTTGTCGAGCTCTCGGGTGCGCACCACCTCGTGGCGGATGCCGAAGGGCCGCACCACCTCGGCGGCCAGCTCCAGCTCGCCCTCGGCGTAGCTCTCGGAGTCGGCGGTGACGGCGATGGCGTCTTCGCCCAGGACGCGGTGGGCGGCGACGACGAGCAGGGCGCTGTCGACCCCCCCGGAGTAGCCGATCAGGACGCGTCCCAACGGCCGCAGGAGGGTCTCCAGATCGGCGAGCTTGTCGTCGAGACTGCGAGCATCGGCTTCGGCGGGGGCGCCGTCGATCCGGATCGGGCCGCTCACGGGGCCCCGTGAGCGGGGGCAGGGGCGCTGCTCCCGGCCACGGCGGCGGGCGTCAGCACCGCCTCGGTCATGCCGTGGAGGACTTTCTTGTCGGAGGGACAGACCAGGCACTGCACGCCGGCGAGCCGCACCTCCCCGCCGACGACGTAGTAGTAGGGCCGCAGCAGGACGCGGCCGTGCATGCTCTCGATGGCATCGGCCTCGAAGTCGTAGTAGCGGGCCGGCAGGCGGGCGCCCTTGTGGAAATGCTGCAGCACGTAGGGCGAGGAATCGAAGGACCGCAGGGCCTCGTCGAGGCTGGCCCTCCACTCCTCCTCGGGCACGTCGTGGCCGACGGTGACGCCTCGGCTCTGCTGGGCCTTCTCGGAAAACCCCGAGGGCTTGATGACGAGCTCGCGCTCCTTCTTGCTAAGATGGCGCAACTGCTCCCAGCCGCTGACCGGGCGCCCGCCGATCCGCAGGTCGGGCACGACCAGGTGGGGCGGCGACGGCGCCGGGTCGAGGACCCAGGTGTGGGGAAAGATGTCCCGCAGCAGGTCGCAGGCATCGCCGGGAAGCTCCCGTTCCCAGAAGTCCGCCAGCCGCGGATTGTGGAACAGGGCCAGCCACATCTTCTCCTCGAGAAAAGCCTTCATGGGCGGCGTCACCCGCACCGCGTTCTTCTTGGCGTGATAGGAGACCAGCTCGACCTTCGGGATGTTGGGCAGGTCGAAGAGCTCGAAGAAGCGGTAGACGACGTCGACCCGGAGTCGCGCTTCGCCGTCGTCGATGAGCACGCCGTCGTCGTCGACGTGCAGGTCGCGGGGATGCCGGCAGTGGACGGGGCGGCCTCGCTCCCGCAGGCTCCCGGCCAGCCACTCCATCTCGTCCCGGTAGGGCTCGGCTTCGTCGGAGACGAGGAGGCAGACCACGGGCACCTCCACCTCCTTTGCGGTCCCCGCCACCGCCTCCCAGAATCCCTCCACCAAGCCGTGGGCGCCGCCCACCAGCTCGTAGCCCAGGTCGGCATAGGCGGAGGTGAGCTGGGCGGTGAAACCGATGCCGCCGGGAACCGAGTCGAGCTCGGCGACGCGCACGCCGTCGGCGGTGACGATCAGATCGGGGCGGATCACCACGGGCAGGTGGGACTTGACGCGGTTCAGGCGGCCCAGATCGACGGCCCGCTCCGGCTTGCCGGCGTCGAGGTAGCCGCGCACCCAGTCCGGCTGCAGGCCCTTGAGGCTCTGGTGGTACAGGAGATTGGCCGCCCGGTTGAAGGCGTGCAGAGCCGGGCCCAGCCGCACCAGGAACTCGTGCTGATCGGCCGTCAGCCAGAACGGCTCCGGCGAGATGCGCCAGGGGAGCCGGCTGTCGGGATGCAACCGCGAGCGGTCGCCCTTGAACAGGGGGTCGGCGGGAGCGCTCTCGTTGATGCGGCGGCAGATCGCGCGCGCGTCGGCCGGGGTCGTGCAGAGAGACATGAAGGCTGATCCAGTGGCGGGCTGAGTGGTTCGAAGTGGTTGTAAATGTAACGGATGGGAGCACACAGGCAACGCGGCGCCTTTTCCGTCCAGGCGGTCGCGCCTACCTTGCCGACCCATGAGAGAAGAGGGAGAGCTGAAGGGCCGGAACGCGTTGGTCACCGGCGGCGGACGGGGGATCGGGCGGTCCATCGCCAGGACCCTGGCCGCCGCCGGCGCCCGCGTGGCCGTGCTGGCCAGGACCGGTGGGCAGGTGGAGGCGGTTGCAGCGGAGCTGTCGGGGGCGGGCCCTCCCGCCCTCGCCCTGACCGCCGATGTGTCCGTGGCCGGGCAAGTCGCCGCCGCCGTGGAAGAGGTGGAACGGGTCTGGGGAGGAATCGATATCCTGGTCAACAACGCCGGCCTCCTGGGACCGGTCGGACCGGCTCACGAAGCCGATCCGGAGGCCTGGCTGCAGGCGGTGCGCGTCAACCTCGGGGGCTGCTTTCTCTGCTGCCAGGCCGTGTTGCCCGGCATGATCGCGCGCCGGCGGGGTGAGATCGTCAACCTCTCCGGCGGGGGCGCCGTGGGTCCCCGTCCGTGGTTAAGCGCCTACGGCGCGGCCAAGGCCGGCGTCGTGCGCTTCACCGAGACCCTGGCGGCGGAGGTGGCGCCCCACGGCGTACGGGTCAACGCCGTGGCCCCGGGGGCGGTCCGGACCGACATGGCGCGGGAGGCCGCCGCCGCCCTCCGGGGTACCGGCCGGGCCGAGGCGGTCCTGGTTCCTCCCGGCCAGGGCGGCGCGACTCCCGAACGGGCGGCGGAGCTGGTCCTCTTCCTGGTCTCGCCGCGCTCGGCGGGCCTGAGCGGCCGTCTGCTGTCGGCCGTGTGGGACGACTGGGAGCACCTCGACGTGGAGGCGGTGATGGCCGGCGAGGGCGGCGCCGTGCGGCGAGTGAGACCGTGACCTACGGGGTCGCCGTGATCGGGGCGGGGCGGGCCGGCCGCCGCAGGGCTGAGGCGGTCGCCGCTGACGAAGGCACCCGGCTGGTGGCCGTCTGCGACGTCGACAGGCAGGCGGCTCGGCGTCTGGCCGCCGAGCACGGGGCGGAGGAGCACACCGACTGGGAGCCCCTGGTCGCCGGCGACGGCGTCGATCTGGTCGTGGTCTCCACTACTCACGACCGGCTCGCGAAGATCGCCGTGGCGGCCCTGGAGGCCGGCCGGCACGTGCTCTGCGAGAAGCCCCTGGGCCGGAGCCCGGACGAGGTCGAAGGAGTCGTCGCCGCCGCCCGCCGCCGGGGCCGGATCCTCAGGGCCGGGTACAACCATCGTTTCCACCCGGCCGTGCGGGGTGTCCGGCAGGCGGCGGACGAGGGGGACCTGGGCCCGCTGATGTTCGTGCGCGGCCGCTACGGGCACGGGGGAAGACCCGGGTACGACCGGGAATGGCGATCCGATCCGGCCGTCTCGGGCGGCGGCGAGCTGCTCGATCAGGGGGCCCACCTCGTGGACCTGTTTCTGTGGATCCTCGGCGGCGACTTCGAGGCCGTCAGCGCCGAGACGGTCACCGCTTTCTGGGACATGCCGGTGGAGGACAACGCCTTCGCCCTGATGCGCACCGCCGCCGGCCAGGTCGCCTCCCTGCACGTGAGCTGGACGCAGTGGAGGAACCTGTTCAGCCTCGAGGTCTTCGGGCGGGATGGATACGCCATCGCCGAGGGTCTCGGCGGATCCTACGGAGAGGAGCGGCTCGTCATCGGTCTCCGGCGGGCGGAGGGAGGGGCTCCCCGGGAGCGTCTCCTGCGATTCCCGGAGCCCGACCGGTCATGGTCCCGCGAGTGGAAGGCCTTCGTGGACGCCGTCGAAGGCCGCCCCTCCCCCGGCGCCGACGGGGAGGCGGCCCTGCGCACGATGCGCCACCTCCAGCGGATCTACGACGAAGCTCCCGCGCAGGGACGGGTGAATCTACACAAGTCACATAAGAACAATTTCTAAGGCATACTTCCGGAGCTCCCGGGCGGGCTTTTTCGAGGCGGGGATCAACTTTTTCCCGATCTCGGCTCGATTATTCCGTACATTGTGTACAAAGCGCCCGATTGCGGGTAAGTATACCAGATCATGTCCACTTTAACCCACGGGATTGTCGCCATGCGTACGGATCAGGACGCTGCCCAGGTAGAACGCGTGTCCCTGGCCTATCGTCGGTTGGCCAACGCCATGATTCTCAGCACGTTGCGGGAAATCTCGAAGACCGAGGAGCTAGCCGAGGAGGTGATGGAGGTGGACTTCGTCGAGAGCCCTCGAATCGATCCCTGGTGCGAGCTGGCCGGCCTCGAGCCCGAGGTCGTGCGGCGCGCGGCCAGGCGCCTTCTCGGCGTGCGGGTGGTTACCGCCTGAAGCCCGCTCGGAGTTCATGGGCCCCGGGGAGCTGCCTCCCCGGGGCCTTTCTTCGTTCTGGGATCAACCTGGGATCAACGTTTCGCCAGCCGCTTGCGGCGCACGTAGTCCAGCACCCCGCGCACTACCTTCTCCGCTTCCCGTTGCCGGTGCTGCTCGAAGCGCAGGGCCCAGGCGTGATCCACATAGGCGAGATTGCACACCTCCACCAGGACCTTCACCGAGGCGGGATTGTGGCGCAGGACCGCCAGGGACTGACCCCGGGACCGAGCGCCGGCCCCCAGGGACGGCAGCAGGGCCCGGGCAAAGCTGCGGGAGGCGTTGTCGCGTTGGCCGCGCCGCTCGTAATAGAGGACCAGGGGCGCCTGCGGGGAGTTGGGATCGATATCGGCGTGGAAGGAGAGGAAGATGCTGCGGCCGCCAGGAGCCTTGCGCAGCGCTTCGCGGGCGATCTGGACCCGGGCCTTGAGGCCTCTGGAGTTGCCTGTGGGCCACTGCCGGGGGCTGTTGGGCCGGTTGATGGCAAAGCTGTTGAATACCTCGTTCTGCTGGTGCACGAAGGTCTGCGTCGCCGGCTCGGTCCCCCTGATGAGATGGTTGGGGCTCAGGAGCGTGATGTCGACACTTGCGCCGTGCAGGCGCAGCAGCACGTAGGCTCGCAGGGTGATGTCGTAGACGTACTCGTCCTCGACCACGTAGAGCCGGCTGCCGTCGCCGGCGATGGTGGGCACGATCGCCCCCGGATCGATGCCGCCGTGGCCGGGATCGAGGACGACGTGCCAGCCGGCCAGGTCGTTGCCGAGGCGACCGAGGCGGCCGACCTCGCGCTCGAACCGGCTCCAGAGCTTCCTCGCCTGACGGTAGGTTCGCAGCGGCGAAGGCGGGTGCTTCTCGGTGTACCTTCTGCCCGGCTGCCGGGGCGCGCGGGGGCGCTGGCCGTAGTACGGGCCGTTGTCGATGGCGATGCGCGAGAGGCCGGGCACGTCGACGAGCAGCCGCTCCCAGGGAATCTGGGCCGGGTCGAGGCGCGCCGGCTGTCCCAGCAGCGGCCGGACTCTCAGTTTCTGGCCGGGGTGAATGACCATTCCGGAGAGACTGTTGAGCCGCCGCAGCTCGGCGACGCTCATCTGGTGCAGCTGGGCGATCTCGGACAGGTTGTCGCCGCGGATGACGGTGTAGCTGGCCAGCCGGGGCCTGCGGTCCTCCCCCAGCCGAAGTCGTTGGCCGGGGTAGATACTGTCCCCCTGCAGACGGTTGAGGGCCTTCAGGTCCGCCACCGACATGCCGTAGGCGCGGGCGATCTCCCACAACGCGTCACCGCGCTCGACGACGTGCACGGTGGAGGGGGTCGGCCGCAGGCGGAGCTTCTGGCCCGGGCGGATCAGGTCGCCCTCGAGACCGTTCAGATGCCGCAGATGGTCGAGGGCGATCTCGTAGAGGGCGGCGATCTGGTACAGCGTCTGGCCGGGCAGTACGACATGGATGCTGGCCTGGTCGCGGGAGGGCCGCAGCCGCAACCTCTGGCCGGGACGAATACGATCTCCCTCCAGGTCGTTGAGCCGGCGCAGCAGGGCCAGCTCAACGTCGAAGCGGAGGGCGATCTCCGAGAGGGTATCGCCGTGGCGGACCAGATAGTGTTCCGGAGACTCCGAGTCCTTCGGGGCCTCCCCCTGCAGGCGGAGAGACTGGCCGACCCGGATGGCGTCTCCGCCGATCTGGTTCAGCCGGCGCAGCTGGTCGGTGGTGGTGCCTTGGGCGAGGGCGATCTCGGAGAGGGTGTCTCCCGGCCGCACGGTGTAGGTCCCGGAGGGGGCGGAGACCTCCAGCCGCTGACCCACGGCGAGGGCATCGGAGGACAGCCGGTTCCAGCGCCGCAATTCTTCGAGGGCGACGCCGTAGCGCTGGGCGATGTGCGACAGGGTGTCTCCCGGCCGCACCGTGTGTACCGCCGACTCCCCGGAGGCCGGGGCGACGAGGAGGCACACCAATGCGAACCGAAGGCACAGGTGCAAGATCGAAGGTCCGTTTTGAAGCGGACGGGGAGAACAGTAGTGGGGCGGGCGGAATGGGGGTAAGGGCAAGTATAACACCCACTTGGGCCAGACGCAATCAGGCCGTGCGCCGGTTGGTTCGTCCCTTGCGGTTATCCCTGGGGCCGGCGGGGGCCGCCCTGGCGATGATCGCCTGCGGGGGCAACGGGGGGACGGATGTCGTCGATCCGGGCAACGGCGGCGCTACGGCGGGCGGTTCGGTCTTCGTCGACAACCGCACGTCCTTTGGTGTGGAGGTCGCCTACCTGCAACCGGGAGAGGGGGGCGAGGCGGCCGTTGTCCGGGCCCTCGTCGGCGCCGGAGAGAGGCAGGACGTGGGCGGGGGAACCCTGCCCGCCGGCACCGAGCTGAAGCTCGATCTGGTGCTGATGGTCCCGGTGGAGCAGGGCCTCCGGGTACGTCGCAAGGCCTCCGTGACCGTCGACGGCGACATCGATGTGATCCTGGCCCTGGAGGACGAAGCGGAGCCTTTCAGTCTTCAGGTCACCGTGCAGGCGGCCCGAGGGGACTGACCCCCAGAGAGAGGCGTCCACTCCCTGGCCGGGCCGCTTGCCGGATGAGGAACGGACCCGTTATATTGAAAGTCCCCCCCTGATCGAGCAGTTTGTTCCGCCCCTCCCTGGGTATCCACCACGGCCGCCGGTTCCCTCCTTGTCGGGCCGGCCACTAGGCAGCGGACGGATCATGTACGACTGGGACCTGCAGGTGGTTCCCGGGCCACCGAAGGCGGATCTCAAGCGCAGGATGCTTGAGGAGTGGTTGCGCAATCCCTTCCTCGACGACGACGTAAAGGCCCTCTGCGCCCGCCTGGGCGCTCCCGAGACCGAGGTGGCCGAAGCCCTGACCGGTCTCTGCGAAGCGGGTTTCCTGAGGGCTGCCGGCACCGGCTATGCCCTGAGCCTGGACCAGGCTGACAGCCCCCTCCATGAGGCCCCCGCCCTCGAGGCCCCCGCCCTCGGGGCGCCGGGGGCGGGCGAGCCGACCCTCGCTGACCGGGTCCCGAACGAGCTCCTCGACGACGCCGGCCTCGTCGACGCCTTGCCCTTCGGCCTCCTCGTGCTGGGTCCCGCCGGCACCGCCGACTTGGCCAACGACAAGGCGGCGGCCATGCTCGGGGTACCCCTGGCCGACCTCGATGGCAAGGCCTTCGAGAGGGTCACCGGCGTGGATCCCCTCATCGCCCTGGACCACGCCGAGCCCCTCTCCTTCTCCCTCATCGACCCTCCGGCGCTGGAGGTCACCCTCCAGGGCCGCCGGCTGCCATCGGGCCCCGCGATCCTCATCATGGTCCGCGACGTGTCCCTGCTGGAGGAGGTCTCCCACATCCAGGCGGAGGCCCAGGAGGAGCTCTACGACCGTCTGAAGGAGGAGCTGGTGCAGCCGTTTGGCGCGATCGAGAAGTTCCTCGAGGATCCCGGTCGGGACGGTCTGGCGCGCGCACGCCTGGCCATGGAGCAGATCAACGGGTTCCTGCAGGAGTTCTTCCTCCAGGGCGGCTGCGATGACCGCCCGGCCCCCATGGACAGCTGAGGCATGGTTCTCGACATCCGTCACCTGCGCCAGGGCGACCCCGACGAGGCGCAGCGTGCGAAGGAGTCCTCCCAGGCCGGAGAAGGTTCCCACGACCCCGACCTGGAGGCCCTGGTGACCTCCGCCAGCGCCGGGGATCCGGCCGAGCGCGCGCAGGCCGTGGCCCGCCTGCGCGTGCTGGTGCCCACGGAGGAGGGCTTCGAACGCCTGAGCCGGGTCGTCGAGGCCCTGGCCGATCCCCGCCGCGTGGTGGCCATCCAGGTCCTCGGCTTCCACCGCCAGTGGCTGTTCAGCCGTTCGGCCGTGCAGCGCGTCCTGGGATGGGCTCGCGGGGAAGCCGACCCGGTAACGGTCACTTCCCTGGTCTGGGTGCTGCGGCAACGCGAGGCGGTGCAGGAGTTCCTGCTGCATCCGGACGCGGCCGTGGCGCGCGAGGCCGCCCTCGGTCTGCCGGTGAATCCGGAGACCATCGAGAGCCTGCTCAACGCGCTCCTGGCGGGTGTCGATTCCGAGGCGGGCCACGTCCTGGCCGAAAAGCTCGCGGGCCTGCACCCCAACCTGGCGGAGCGCTCGGTGGAGCACCTGTTGAGGGTATCGGGCCCGGTCGACGACGAGGCCCTGCGGCAGGTGCTCTCCCATCTTCCTCAGCCCCCGGTCTTCGAGCTGCTGGTCGAGGGGCGCAGCCAGCCAGCCTGGACGATGGACCCGACGCCCCAGGAGACGGAGCGCCAGCAGGAGTGGCGCCGGATGGCCCGTCTGGCGGCCCAGTTGCTGCAGACCCATCCGGCGGCGCCACTGATCCGCTTCCTCGTCAATCGCAGCGTTGCCGACGAGGCCTTCGGCCGCCGTCACGCGGCTTTCCTGCAGAGGGCGATGGACAGCACCCGCGAGCAGATCGGCCCCGACGTTCTGGACGATCTGGAGCGCCTCACCGTTGGGGCCTCGGAGGATCGCGTCGAGCTGATGGCCAGGCTGCTCATGAGTCTCGGCGACAAGATCGCGGGGAAGGGCAGCCGTTCCCAGGCCTCCGATCTCCTGGAGAAGTGGAAGGGCATGTCCCCCGCCCTCAAGCTGAAGATCTTCCACCTTCAGCAGGGCCTGAAATAGAGAGGGCCGCAGGCTGCCGCGGGCCCCGGCGCCGGACGGCGTTCGGTGCTTCGGTTCCTCAGGTGTGGGCCCTGCGCAGCAGCAGGATGGCCAGCGTCCCATAGACCAGGTTGGCCAGCCAGGCCCCGAGCCAGGGCGCCAGAATCTCGTTCCAGCCCAAGGCTTGGCCTGCCTTCACCGATCCGTAAAAGGCGAAGCAGATCAGCACGCCGAGCCCGAAGTGCCGGCCCCTGCCGCTACGGCGGGCGCCGGACCCCAGGGGGGCTGCGAGGAGGAGGATGACGAGGCAGGTGAAGGGGAATGAGATCTTGAGGTGAAGGTCGACGAGGAGCCGGGTCACGTCCTCGCCGTTGGCCCGGGCCCTGCGCACATACCTGGCCAGCTCGGCGAAATCCATCTCCTCCGGTTCCTTCTGCTGACGGGCGAGATCCTCCGGCGACAGGGTCAGCCGGGTCAGGGCCAGGCTGTCGAAGGGAGTCGACACGGGGCCGGCTCCGGCGAAGGTGTGGTGCCGGCCCTCCTTCAACATCCAGCGACCGGCGCCGGGGCGCCACCAGGCCTCGCGGGCCTCGGCGCGCTCGAGGGTGCGGCTTCCCCGAGTGCGTTCCCAGGTCACGTCGTGGGCTCTCAGGCGGCCGTGATCGTAGGAGCGGGCGAACAGGAACTGGCCGTCCACGTCCTGCAGCAGGACCTGGCGGCGGGAGCCGTCGGAGCGTCGGTAGGAGCGGATGTCGTCGCGGGTGCTGTTGTAGCGCCAGGTGGCCGGCGGGACGACGAGATCGGTGAACAGCAGCGTCGCCCCTACCATGACGGCCGAGAAGGCGTAGAGGGGGGTGAGGAAGCGGTGCAGACCGATGCCGGCGGCCTTCACGGCGACGATCTCGGAGCGCCGGGCGAGCCCGGACAGGCAGAACAGGGTGGCGAGAAGGGTGGTGACGGGAAGGGTCAGCAGGATCCAGTAGGGCGAGCGGTAGAGGTAGTAGCGGGCGATCTGGGGGAGCGAGGCCTGGTGGTCGATGAAGGTGTCGATGTTCTCGGTGAGGTCGACGACCGCGGCCAACCCCCACATGCCCGCGGCGCTCAGGCCCAGACAGGTGAGGAAGCGGCGCAGGAGGTAGCGGTCGAGGAGGGTCACCGGACCCCCCTGGGCCGCCGCAGCCGCTCGCGCAGCCCGAGCAGGGAGCGGTCGAGGAAATGGGCGCGCACCAGCAGCAGCCCCAGCAGGCCGAAGAAGAGGTTCGGCGCCCACATGGCCACGCCCGGAGAGACGAAGCCGCGGTCGGCCAGGCGCTCGCCGCCGATGAGGAAGATCCAGTAGGCGAAGAAGAACAGCAGGCTCATCGATATGGAGGTGGTGGCCCCGCGGGCCCGGACGAGGGCCCCCAGGGGAGCGCCCACGAGGACGAAGACGACGCAGGCGAAGGGGATGGAGAACTTCTTGTGGACCTCCACGAGGTAGGCGTCGGCCCGCCGCTGGCGGCTGGCGTGCAGCCGCCAGTGCTTGTCGATCGAGGCGGCCACCCGCCGGGCGCGCTCCCGGAGACCGGTCGCCGCCGTGGAGTCGTCCCGAGCCTGCGCCAGGAAGGCTTCCACCGTGGAGTCGATGGCGGCGCGGGCGCGGGTGTTCTCGCGGCGGGCCCGGCCGGCGGCGTCGAGCATGGCGGCCACTCCCATCTCGCGGTCGGAGCGGTACGGGGAGCGGAAGGTGGACAGCTCCCGATCCCGGTCGCGGATGTGGACCACCTGGCGCCGGAAGCGGCCCCGGGTCAGACGGGCGGGGTCGCCGGCGTCGGCGCTGTGGACCTCGCCGTCCTCGAGGGTGAGGCGCACGTACCCGCCGTCGGCGAAGATCTCCAGGCGTCCCGAGTCGGCGCGCAGCGTCGTCGGGGGCCCGCTCTGTCCGGCGTCGTAGAGGGTGATGCCGTGCAGGCGGTTGGCGCCCTCGTCGACGCGGCCGATCAACAGGCTGTAGGGGCCGAGATCGCGGATGAAGACCCCCTCCTTCTCCTTGAGGACGAGGGCCGCCTTGCGGCGTTGCAGGCTGGTGGTCAGCTCCCGTGTCCGGTGGTTCGAGTCGGGCAGCACCTGGTCGTTGAACCACACCATGGTCAGGGTGAGCACCCCCGCGGCGGCCAGAACGGGGGCGAGGAGATGTCCGAAGCTGACCCCGGCGGCCTTCCACGCCAGGATCTCGTTGTCCGCGGCGAGCCGGCCGAAGACCATGAGCACGGAGATCAGCACCGCCATGGGGACCGCCAGGGCGACGATCCAGGCGAGGTTGCGGAGGAACAGTTCCACGGCGACGGCGCCGCCGATGCCCTTGCTCAGCAGCTGATCCAGCAGTTGCAGCATGACGTCGATCTCGAGGACGAACACGATCAGTCCGAAACCGAGAAGGAAGGCGTCCAGGTGCTGGCGCAGAAGATAGCGGGAGAGGGAAACCAAGGAGCCGTATGATGGGTCTGTCTAGGAACCCGCCGGTGCCCGTCGGGGCCGCGGCCTGCGAAGAGGCTCCTGCGAAGGGCGCAGGGCCGGCGCAGGAGGGCGGTCCCGGGTGCCGTGGGTATCGTCGATGTGTGCGCGGGTTGCCACGCGGCTCATCCAATATACCACCGAGCCGCCGGCCGCATGGGAGGAACGGTTTTCGCTTGCCCCGACGGGCGGCGCCCCCCACCGGCAAGGCGGCCTCTCCGATTGCTGGATCACGCTCCCTCCCGTAGGTTCACAGAGGGTCATGGCGTCATTCGCCGTCCCATCCCCCGAGTCCCAGATCAGCCTCCTGGCCGGCCCACCGGATGCCTCGACGGCCGTCGACGCTCCGGGGTACGTCTCCGCGCCCTGCCGGGGACCCGCCAGCCGGGCGATCCACCCGCCGAAGGCCGGCGGCGCCCGCCGCCGGCTCTAGGGGAACCGACGCCCGCCCGTGCCCGCAAGCGACGCTACCATCCCGAACCTGGTCCCGGGTGGCCCCCCGAGGATCGGGCTCTCCCTGGGCGGCGCTCTCCTCGGCCTTCTCGCTCTCGCCCCCCTGCCCGCCTGGTCCGGCCTCGGCCTCGAGCCGCCTCCGTACGGCCCCGTCCAGGGGATCTTCCGCGATCCGGCGCCCTACGGCGACTTCCGGCGGGGGGCGCCCATGCTGCGCCTGAGGCCCCCGGCGGAGCCGCTGGTGGAATCGAGCACCGGCTTCACCAGCAAGCAGGTGACCGTCGACTCCTCCGGGGCCCACTGGCAGCCCCGGACGGCCGGATTCGACCACGGCGTCCCGATCACGCTTTCCCTGGGCCGTTACCTCGAGCTGGGGAACCGCCACCTCTACCGGACGAAGTGGCGGCAGAGGGTCCGCGACGACATGCGCCGGGAGACCCGCATGGGGGAAGGGCGGCGGGGACGCCTGGAGTGGCGGGTGCCGATCCCGGCGCCGCCGGTCGTGAGGCGGTTCATAGGAGATGAGGGCTCGCTGCGCATCAACGGCTCTCACACCGCCTCGATCGGCGGCAAGAGCAGCTGGACGGCGGACGACGTGCAGACCCTGGCGGGCGGATCGTCGAAGTTCCCGGCCCTGAGCATGGACCAGGAATCGGACTTCTCCGTGGAAGGCAAGGTGGGGGAGGCGATCAACATCCGCATCAACCAGGACACCAAGGGCCTGGCCAGTTCCTTCGGCCAGAACCTGCAGGATCAACTCAACCAGATCAAGCTCGACTACCAGGGCGACGAGGACGACATCTTCCAGGAGGTGCAGGCGGGCAACACCACCTTGTCGCTGCCGAACACGCGGTTCGTCGGCTTCAACCAGCAGCACAAGGGCCTGTTCGGAATCCGGGCCAAGGGGAGCCTCGGGCCCCTGCGCTTCACCACCATCGCCAGCCACGAGAAGAGCGAGTCCAACCGCCAGAGCTTTCGCGGCGGCGCCCAGGTCGACACCACGGAGATCCGCGACTACGAGTACGTGCGCAACCAGTTCTTCTATCTCGACGCGGTCTACAAGGAGGGCCTGCAGGACTACGCCGAGGTCTCCACCTCCGACTTCCAACCCGAGGACCCGGTGGACGAGCGCACCCTGCAGGTCTACGTGAACGACTTCAACGTCAACAACGACGCCGTGCAGCTGGCGCGGCCCGGCCGCGCCCAGACCGACCTGGCCGACGCCGGCAACGACTCGACGGGCCACCGCGAGGTCGGCACCTGGCACCGCCTCGACCCGGACGACGACTACATCCTGGACGGCGTCCTGGGCTCCATCACCTTGCGCTCACCGGTGCAGGAGCGTCACGCTCTCGCCGTGACCTACCGCACCCTCGGGGGCCGCGAGGTGGGCACCGCCGGCGCCGACCGCGACTCCGTGCAGCTCAAGCTCATAAAGGCCCGCGACGCCCGGCCCGGTTTTCCCACGTGGGACCTGGAGTGGAAGAACGTGTACCGCATCGTGCGAGGGTTCGCCCGGGGGCGGCAGTTCGACCGCCAGCGGATCCGCGTGGAGATCCTGCGCGAGGTGCCGGGACGGGAACCGGAGACCACCCAGGGCGGGCGCTCCTTCCTGCGGCTCATGGGGCTCGACACCCACGGGCAGGACGCGGGCACCCCGCCGGACCAGATCGTCGACGCCGACTACGACGGCCTCCGCGAAGACCTGGGGGTGCTGATCTTTCCCGACCAGCGCCCCTTCGATCCCCAGCTCTCGAGGTACGACCTGGAGACGAAGGTCCCGGAGATCTACGACACCGAGCAGCACCGCGACCACGTCGAGGCGAGCCGCTACATCATCCAGGTGATCAACAGCTCCTCGGAGCAGCGCATCAACCTGACCCAGGGCCGGCTGACGACGATCGACGTGGAGTCCGTCCAGGTCCGCCTCGACGGCCGCCAGTTGAAGCCGAACGTGGACTACAGCGTGACCTACACCGGGGAGGTGCAGTTCCTCGGCGCCGCGGCCGACCAGGTCGCCGATCCCGCCGCCGACCTGGAGATCACCTTCGAGAGCCAGGACCTCATCGGCCTCGGACGCCAGCAGAAGACCCTGCTCGGCACCCGGGGGGAGTACGAGTTCCTCGGCGGCGACGGCGTCGTCGGCGGGACCCTCATCTACAACAACCAGAGCGGCGACAGGCGGGTCCGCGTCGGCTCCGAGCCGGCCCGCACCGTGCTCTGGGACATGGACGTGCGGGCCACCTTCGGGGCGCCCCTGCTGACGCGCGCCGTCGACGCCCTGCCCCTGCTCAAGACGGCCGAGGCCTCGAAGGTGACCGTGCAGGCCGAGATCGCCCAGAGCCGGCCGAACCTCAACACCCGGGGCAAGGCCTTCATCGACGACTTCGAGGGCTCCGAGCGCTCCACGGTCCTGCCCGTGTTCTACTCCCGCTGGACGCCGGCCAGCGTCCCCACGGAGGGGGAGCTGGACTCGGCCAACCGCGGCCCGACGCTCTGGTACAACCCCTACGACCGCGTGCAGCGGACCTCCATCTGGCCAGGCCAGCGGGACCAGATCGAGGCCAGGAATGAGCAGACCGACGTGCTCACCCTGAAGGTCACGCCTCCGCAGGACGCGGGGCTGACGACCTGGGGCGGGGTGATGACGGTCTTCACAGGCGTGCGCGACTTCTCCCAGTCGAAGTTCGTCGGCATCTGGCTGCGCGGGCAGAGCGGCTCCGTGCACCTCGATCTCGGCGACCTCAGCGAGGACTGGATCGCCAACGGCCGCATCGACACCGAGGACGTTCCCCTGCGCGGCCGCTCCATCGGGGACGGGACGCTCTCGACGGAGGAGGACATCGGCGTCGACGGCCGCACCGACGAGGAGGAGCTCGACCACTACCTGACGCGGGAAACGGAGGTGACCGCCGAGGAGCTGGAGGGGCTGAGCCTGACCGAGAAACGCAACCGCTTCGGCGATCTCATCCGCGCCCTCGACCGGGACCCGTCCGACCCGGAGGGGGACAACTGGGACTACGACCCGACCCGGGACCGCTACAACTACACCCGCTACAACGGCACCCAGGGCAACCAGCGCGTGCGCGAGCAGCCGGACACGGAGGACCTGAACGGCGACGGCAACCTCAACCAGCGCAACGACTACTATCACTACGAGATCGACCTGGCCGGGGATCCCCACGAGCCGGGCACCTGCAGCGAGCCGGAGATCGGCGGCGAGTGCCGCGGCTGGCGCCTCTTCCGCCTGCGCCTCTTCGACGAGTCGGTGCGGCGGGTGGGCTCGCCCGACTCGAGCCGCATCGAGTACGCCCGCTTCCTCTTTCTCACCGAGAACCAGCCGGGCTCGGCCGACAGCGTCGTCATCGCGCGGGTGGAGATCGCCGTCAACGAGTGGCTGGGGGAGGGCGTCTCCAGGCACGATCCGGACGCCTTCGAGGTCTCCGAGGAGGAGCTCTTCGAGGTCGACGTGATCGGCACCGACGAGAACCTGAGCTACAAGCCGCCGCCGGGCGTCAAGGGCCAGCGCTCCACGACCTCCCGGGTGCGCGAGCCCGAGCAGTCCCTGGTTCTCGACTACGCGCGGCTCGGGGCCGGCCACGAGGCGTCGGCCACGCGGGTGCTGACGAGGAACTCGGACTACACCAAGTACCACCGGCTGCGCATGTTCGCCCACGGCGACTCGACCGCCGCCTACGTGGTCACTCCCGACTCCAGCGACCTGGAGCTGTTCCTGAGGTTCGGGCGCGACGATCTCAACTACTACGAGTACGTGACGCCTCTGTTCCCCGGCTGGGACGAACGCAACGAGGTGGAGATCGACCTGCGGCTCATGGCGCGGCTGAAGGCGGAGCTGGAGGGGCGCGTCGACACCACCACCGGCCTGGAGCTCACCGAGCTGGACACGGTGGTCGCCGATCCCGCCGTGCGCGACGGAGCCGCGGCCGTCTACCGGGTCAGTGGGACGCCCTCCATGCAGCAGGTGCGCCAGTTGCGCCTGGGTCTGCGCAACCGCAGCGACCGCGGCTCCTTCACCGGCTCCGCGTACGTGGACGAGCTGCGCCTCGACAAGGCTCGCAACGACCCCGGCGCGGCCGCCTACGCGCGGATCAACACCCAGCTGGCCGACTTCATGGACGTGGACGCCGCCGTCGACTGGCGGGCGGAGAACTACCGCACCATCACGAACACGGGGCGAAAGAGCGCCGACCTGAGGACGACCCTGTCGACGACGACGCACCTCAACAAGGTTCTGCCGGGGAGCTGGGGCTTCTCGGTGCCCGTGAAGTTCACCCTGAGCCGCAGCCTGAGCCTGCCGCGCTTCGCGCCGAACTCCGACGTGGAGCTCACTCCCGCCGAGAAGGACTCCATGCGCTCCGAGCAGCTGAAGCGCTTCGTCGAGGTCTCGGTGAGCAAGCGGGCCGGCAAGCACTGGGCGGCGAGGTGGACGATCGACCAGATGAACCTGCGCTGGTCCAGCTCCGTCGACGATCGGCTCTCGCCGGTGACCCCTCTCGACTCCCGGGAGGGGCAGACCGCCTCCTTCCGGTACAAGATGCCTCTGCCCAAGCCGAAGTGGAAGTACCTGGACTGGCTGCCCGAATACATGCCCAAGTCCCTGCGCACCTCGGAGCTGATGCCCCTGCCGGCGACGGCGAGCTACTCGGTGAACGTCAACCGCCAGGAGAGCACGACCTGGAGGACGACGCAGCTCGACACGACCTTCAACGAGGTCTTCACCCTGAAGGAGAGCTACGCCACGAAGGTCAATCCCCTGCGCTCGCTCACCTCCGACTACAGCCTGCAGGTCAACCGCGACCTGCGAAAGAAGTACGAGCCCCGGTCCCTGGCCTTCGGCCGCGAGGTGGGCCGCAACCAGAAGGCCGACGTGCGGCTGCAGCTGCGCTGGGTGCGGTGGCTGGATCCGACCGTCAACTTCCAGGCCAACTACCAGGAGGACAGCGATCCCCGCCGCAGCCGGCAGACCGCCTTCACCGACACCGTGGACGGTCAGCTCCGGGTGGTCAAGACCCTGGACATCACCTCCAGGAACACCTTCTCCACCCGGGTCAACGTGCGTCTGCCGGACCTGCTCAAGGCCGTCGGCGCCCAAGGACGGAAGGGGCGCCCCAGGGGCGGACCCGCCCGCCGCGGGTCGGCGGAGAACCAGGAAGAGAAGGAGAAGGAGAAGGAGAAGGAGCCGGGGCAGCCGTTCTTCCTGCGCCGGTTCCTGCACTTCTCGGCCGGGTACGTCGAGCCCTTCAGCTACACCTGGCGGCGCAAAACCGACGCCCGGAACTACAACCTGATCGAGCGTCCGCCCCTGCCCTACCAGCTCGGCTTCGGGGACAGTCTGCAGGTCGAGCAGCGCAGCGCCGGACTGACCCGGCGGGATACCTGGAGCCGCTCCGCGAACACCGACCTGAGCTCCGGGCTGCGGCTGCCCCTCGGCTTCAGCCTCAAGCCGACCTACAAGGAGCAGGTGTCGTGGCGTTCGGGCAGCACCCAGAACCGGCTTCGGGTCGAGCGCTCGCTGACCTATCCGGGCATCACCGTGGCCTGGTCGAGGGCGGACCGGGTCCCGGTGCTGCGGCGCTACCTCAACAGCGCCCAGGTGAACCTGCGCATGCAGTCGACCCGCTCCCAGCAAGCCGAAGGCAGCCTGCGGCCGGCGAACCTGATCGAGGAGAGCACGAAGCAGGAGTGGACGGCCTCGTGGACGGGACAGTGGCGGATCGGCCCGACCACCCGGCTGGAGATGCGCCGGACCCGGGACGAGTCCGTCAACTACGAGCTGGTCGACCTCTCCAGCGGCGAGGTCTCCCTCGAGCAGCGGCCGCCGCTGCGCGGCAAGGGGCTGAACGAGCGGAGCTCCGCGAGTCTCGAGACCCGCTACAAGCTGCGGCCTCGCAAGCTGCCCCTCATCGGCCGGCTGAAGAGCAACCTGGACCTCAAGCTCTCCCTCACCCTGGAGAACCGGTCCCGGGAGAACGCCACGGGCGAGCAGGAACTGGTGCTCTTCGACTCCAGCGGGCGCTGGGAGGCCCGCCTCGACGGCAGCTACAACTTCAGCGACAGCTTCCGGGGCAGCGGCGTGATCCGCCTCGAGAACCGCACCCCCCAAAATGGCCGCACGCGCAAGGTTCGCGAGGTGCGGTTCGGGGGGACCCTGTTCTTCAAGTAGCCGCCGCCGGGAGGGGGACTATCTTGATACACCTGAATCGCCAGGAGCAGGCGGCCGTGTTGTTCCTCAGCGGCGCCCTGCTGGTCGGGTCGGCGGTGGCCGTCGTCGATCACTACCGCCCCGACCGGCTCGAGAACTTCCACGTCGTCCGGGAGGCCGTCGAGGTGCCGCCTCCGGCGCCCGAGGCGATCGTCCACCTCCCTCCGAGAATCGTCTCCATCAACCACGCCACGCCAGCCGAGTTGGAGAGCCTGCCCCACATCGGGCCGAAGACGGCGGCGGCCATCATCGGCCACCGCGAGGCGAAGGGCCCCTTCGCCTCCGTGGACGACCTGACCGCCGTCAAGGGGATCGGACCGCGCACCGTGGAGCGGCTGCGCCCCCTGGTCACGGCGGACTGAGCGGATCTCGTGCCAGGCTGGCGCGCTACGACCCACACCGGGATCCACATCGGCGCCCATGCCGTGTACGCCGTCGGGCTCACCCGCCGGCGGGGCCGGCTGTCGCTCACCCACTGTGCGGCCGTCGATCTCGAGCGCGCGCCGCGTCTCCCGGAGCAGCTGGCCGACGAGGGCGGCCGACGCCCGCTCGCCGGCGCCCTGCGCGAGCTGAGGTCCGGTGGCCTGCCGCGGGGACGCCCCTATCTCGCCCTGACGGGACCGGCCGTCCTTGTCAAGCGCCGCCCGGCCCTGCCGGGGGCCGTGGCCGGGAGCCGCGACCACCTGCGCTGGGAGGCGGGCCAGCTGCTGGGCGACGACCTGAAGGACTACGTGGTCGACTTCCTCGTGACCCGCCGCCACGGGTTCGTGGTCGCCGCCCGCCGGCAGCTTCTGGACCGGTGGCGGGCCCTCTGCGAGGAGTCCGGCGTCGGCGCTCCCGGGTTCGACATGGCCTCGCTGGCCCTGTGCAAGGCCCTGGAGGCCAGCGGCGCGGCCTCGGGCCAAGGCGACGAGCTGATCGTCCACGGCGAAGCCTGCGGAGCCCGCGCGGTGCTGCTGCGAGAAGGGGAGTACGAGGCCGAGAGGGTATGGTCCGGCGGCGGGCAAGGCGGCGACGGCCTGGCCGGCTGCCTGGCGAGGATGTGCGAGGAAGAGCTCGGGCCAGGGAAGGGGCCCGAGGCCCTGTGGCTCAGCGGACCCGAGGCGCCCGGCCACGCCAGGGTGCTGGCCGGTCTCGCCGGGAAAGTGGCCGTCCTCGATCCCTTCGGCGGTCTGAAGCCGTCGCCCGGGGCCTCCCTGGCATTGTCGCCCGGCGGACGCCCGTCGTGCGCCTTCGCCGTGGCCGCCGGACTCGCGTACCGCTCCGCCTCCGAGGACTAGAACCCTGATCTCCACTGCGGAATCCGCCGAGGAGGAACCATGAGCCGCGCCGTCTATCCGGGCAGCTTCGACCCGATCACCCGGGGTCACCTGAACATCATCGAGCGCGCGCTGGACATGTACGACGGCCTCGTCGTGCTGCTGGCCGTGAACCCCGACAAGAGGTCGACCTTCACCGACGAGGAGAACCTGACCATGATCCGCGAGGCCACCGCCCACTGGCCCCAGGTCGAGGTGGACGCCACCGACGGCCTGCTCGTCCACTACGCGCGCGCCCACGGCATCCGCCAGGCCGTGCGCGGACTGCGGGCGGTGACCGACTTCGAGGCCGAGTTCTCCATGGCCCTGATGAACCGCAGTCTGTGGGAGGTGTTCGATACCGTCTACCTGATGACGAGCGCCGAGTACATGTACCTGCGGTCGTCCACGGTGAAGCAGGTGGCCGAGCACGGCGGCGACGTGAGCCGCTTCGTGCCGCCGGGCGTGGTGAGGCGCCTCAAGGAGAGGTTCGGCCACCGCTAGACGATGTTCATCGACGAGGCGACCATCACCCTGAAGTCGGGGGACGGCGGCGACGGCTGCGTGAGCTTCCGCCGCGAGAAGTACGCCCCCCTCGGAGGACCCGACGGCGGCGACGGCGGCGACGGCGGCAGCGTGCGCCTGAAGGCCGATGCCAACCTGGCGACCCTGGTCGACTTCCGCTACAAGTCGCGCATCGAGGCCGCCCGCGGCGGCCACGGCCGGGGCAAAGGGCTCACCGGCGCTCGCGGCGAGGACGCCATCGTGCGTCTGCCGCCGGGCACGGTCGTGCGCGGCGAGGGGGACCGGGTGATCGCCGACCTGGTCGAGCCGGGGCAGGAGATCGTGCTCCTGAAGGGCGGGCGCGGAGGGCGGGGGAACGCCCGCTTCGCCCGGCCGACGAACCAGGCGCCCCGCCGTGCCGACCGGGGCCGACCGGGCCGCGAGCAGGAGGTCCGGCTCGAGCTCAAGCTGTTGGCCGACGCCGGGCTCGTTGGGTTCCCCAACGCCGGCAAGTCGACCCTCGTGTCGCGCCTGTCGGCAGCCCGTCCCAAGGTCGCCGACTATCCTTTCACGACCCTGGAGCCGAACCTGGGGATCGTCCGTTTCGGCGACTACGACAGCTTCGTCCTCGCCGACCTGCCCGGGCTGATCGAGGGCGCCCACGACGGCCGGGGCCTGGGCCTCCGCTTCCTGCGCCACGTTGAGCGCACCCGGGTGCTGCTGTTCACCATCGACGCCTCCGGCGAGGATCCGGAGGCGGCCTTCGAGGCCCTGCGGCAGGAGCTGCGGCAGTACGAGGCCTCGCTGCTGGAAAAGCCCTTCGCCATCGCCTACACCAAGGCCGACCTGCTGGGCCCCCGGTCCGAGGACTTCGAGCCTCCCATCCCGTCCGATGCCCCCTCCTTCCTCATCTCCTCGGTCAGCGGCCGGGGGCTGCCGCAGCTGGTCTCCTGGCTGGGGAGCCAGGTGCTCCACGCGCGCACCGCGTCCCGGGTCCCCGAAGGCCGGGAGGCGGAGGGATGACGTCCACCCCGGCCGTCGCGCCGGGGCCCGTCGATGTCGAGGAGGCCGCGGCCCTGCTCGCCTTGCGGCGTCTGCCCGGGTGCGGCGACGTGACCACCCTCGGCCTTCTGCGCCGGCTCGGTTCGGCCACCGCCGCCCTGCGCGCGACCCTGGCGGACCGCGCCGTCGAAGCCGGGGAGGAGTTGGCCTGGGCACACGACCAGCTGGCTCGGGCCGCCCGTCTCGGCGTCACCCTGGTGAGCTTCCACGACCGCCGCTATCCACCCCTGCTGCGCCACATCCACGATCCGCCGCCCTGCCTCTTCGTGGGCGGCCGCGTGGAGCTCCTGCGGGAGACGGGGGTGGCCATCGTCGGCTCCCGCCGCTGCACGCCCTACGGCGGGGAGGTGGCCCGCGCCTTCGCGCGCGACCTGGCGGGGCGCGGCCTGGCCATCGTCAGCGGCCTGGCCCGGGGCATCGACGCGGCGGCTCACGAAGGCGCCCTGGCCGCCGGGGCCACCCTCGCCGTCCTCGGCTGCGGGGCCGACATCCCCTACCCGGCTTCGAACCGCGCCCTCTACGAGCGCGTCCTCGCCGAAGGCGCCATCCTCTCCGAGGTGCCCCTGGGCAGCCCTCCGGCGGCCGGCTCCTTCCCCCGGCGCAACCGCATCATCAGCGGCATGAGCCTCGGCGTGGTGGTGGCCGAGGCGCCCGAGCGCTCCGGTGCCCTGATCACGGCCCGCTGCGCCGCCGAGCAGGGACGGGAGGTCTTCGCCGTGCCGGGGGAGGTCACGAACCGCCGCTGCCACGGCGGTCTGGATCTGCTGCGAGCCGGCGCCTGCCTGGCGAGGTCCGCCGACGACGTGGTGGAGGAGCTGTGGCCTCGGCTGCCCGACCACGTGCGCGACGCCCGCCCGCCCAACCCCGGCCAAGAGCCGGCGGGGGTCGAGGGGAATCCGGCGCGGCTGCTGGCGCTGCTGGAGACGGGCGTGCGCCATGTGGACGCCCTGACCCGCGACAGTGGTCTGGAGCCCGCGACGGTGGCGGCGACGCTGCTGGAGCTGGAGCTTGCGGGTCGGGTGGAGTCCCTGCCCGGCGGCACCTGGGCGCGCCGCCGGTAGCCGGGTCCACTGTCGGCGAAAGACGCTCGGAACCCTCGCTCAGGGAATCCTGCGCGAAGGCCCGCCCTTGCCGGGCCCCTCGGCGTCGTCGGCGTCGATCTGCAGGAGCCCGGGCTCCCCGTGGTTCTCCCCTTCGTCTCCGGGACCGCAACTGGGGCAGGCGCCGCAGGCGCCGGCAACCCGGGAGAAGAAGGGGCGCAGCCAGCCAAACAGGAGGAATACCGCGCAGGCGCCGGCGAGGAGGATGGTCAGGGGGGTCTGCCAGTCCACGGGAGTCACCAGCCCAGCCACACGCCCAGGCGGTAGGTTCCGAGGGCCCCCACGTAGGCCAGGACGGTCATGTAGACGAAGGCGAAGACCGGCCACCCCCAGCTGGCGGTCTCGCGCTGGATGACGGCGAGGGTGGACATGCACTGGGCGCAGAGGGCGAAGAACACCATGACCGACAGGGCCACGGGCACGTCGATGGCGGGGCTGCCGTCGGGCCGCGTGGCGTTGCGCAGACCGCTGCGCAGGTCGGGGGAGGTCTCGTCCACGTCGGCGCCGAGGCTGTAGATCGTTCCCAGGGCGGAGATGACGACCTCCCGGGCCGGGAAGGAGGCGAGGGCGGCCATGCCGATGCGCCAGTCCCAGCCCAGGGGCTCGAAGACGGGCTCGATGGTCTGGCCGGCGCGGCCGAGATAGCTGGACCGCAGGTAGTCGGAGGCTTCGGCCCGGTCGATACCGTCGAGCCGCGCCTCCCGGTTCTCTCCCTGGAGCGCGGCGGCGGCCGTCCGCTCGACCTCGTAGCGGGCGGCGACCTCCGAGGACCGCGGATAGTAGGCCAGGGCCCACATGACGATGGTGGCGGCGAGGATGACGCTGCCGGCGCGCACGACGAAGGCGCGGCTGGCCTGGTAGACGCGCAGCAGCACGGTGCGCGGCGTGGGCCAGTTGTAGGCCGGCAGCTCCAGCAGAAAGGGACTCGACTCGCCGCGCAGGAGGGTTCTTCGCAGGGTCCAGGCGACGGGCACGGCCACGACGGCGCCGAGGCAGTACATGGCCAGCAGGGTCAGCCCCTGAAGCCCGAGCCAGCCGCCGAGGAGGGCGCGCTCCGGGATGAAGGCGGCGATGAACAGGGCGTACACCGGCAGGCGGGCCGAGCAGCTCATGAGCGGCGCCACGAGGACGGTGACGAAGCGGTCGCGCCGGTCGGCGATGGTGCGGGCCGCCATCACCCCCGGCACGGCGCAGGCGAAGCTGGAGAGCAGGGGGATGAAAGAGCGGCCGGACAGGCCGAGCCTGCCGAGGAGGCGGTCCATGAGCAGGGCGGCGCGGGCCATGTAGCCGCAGTCCTCCAGGATCCCGATCAGCAGGAAGAGCAGGGCGATCTGGGGCAGGAAGACCAGCACGCCGCCGACGCCGGCCACGACCCCGTCGACGAGCAGGCTCCGCAGCGGTCCCCCGGGCAGGGCGGAGGCGAGGGCGGCGCCCAGGGCCGCGATGCCGCTCTCGACGACCTCCATGACCGGCGCCGACCAGGCGTAGATGCCCTGGAACAGGACCGCGCTGACCCCGAGGAAGAAGGCCAGTCCGAAGGCGCGGTGGGTGAGGACGCGGTCGATGCGGTCGGAGTGGCTCCGGCCCAGGGGGTCCGCCTCCTGGACGCAGCCGTCGAGGACCCGCCCGATCCAGGCGTAACGGGCCTCGGACTCGATGGCGGACAGAGGCGCGGAGACGCCGGCGCCGTTGCGCAGGTCGAAGAGCAGGCGCCGGAACCCGTCGCTCCGGGCCTCGATCAGCCGCTGCTCGGAGGGGCCGCCCTCGTCGACGAGGGCGCGCAGCGCCTGCTGCCGCGTCGAGGCCCCGCCGCCTTCCCCGGAGGCGGCCAGCAGGCGCTCCACGGGGCCGGCGAGCTCCGGGGGCAGGGGCGGCGGCCTCCGCGGCGGCCGGTCTTCTCTCAGGGTCTCGGCCAGCCGGCGGAGCAGCTCATCGATGCCCCGCCCCCGTTGGGCGACCATGGGCACCACCGGCGTCTCCAGGATTCTCTCGAGGCCGGCGGCGTCGATCCGCACCCCCCGGGCCTCGGCGATGTCGCACATGTTCAGAGCGACGACGACGGGGACCTCCCCCTCAAGGAGCTGGGAGACCAGGTAGAGGTTGCGCCGCAGGTTGCCGGCGTCGACGATGGCGATCACGGCGTCGACCTCGTCGCGGCGTCCTTCGAGGAGGACCTCGGCGGCGATCCTCTCGTCGGGAGCGTCGGCGGACAGGCTGTAGACGCCGGGAAGGTCGATCAACTCCGCCTCGGAGCCGTCGGGCAGGCGCAGGGAGCCGCTCTTGCGCTCGACGGTCACCCCCGGGTAGTTGCCCACCCGCTGGGAGAGGCCGGTGAGGGAGTTGAAGAGGGTGGACTTGCCCGTGTTCGGGTTGCCGACCAGGCCGATCGAAGCCGTCACGCCGTCGCGGATCCGGCGGCGCACACGAGGATGGCCGCGGCGTCGGCGCGTCTCAGGGCGAGACGGTCTTCGCCGATCTGGACCACCAGGCGGCTGCCGGTGCGCAGGACCCGGAGCCGGACGCCCGGAAGGATCCCCAGCTCGCGCAGGCGGACGGAAAGGCGGTCTGTCCCGGGCAGGTCGACGACGACGGCTTCGGCGTCGCGCCGCCACTCGGAGAGCCGGCCTTTGTCGGGGAGGGCTTCCTCCGCGCTGGTCTGGAACCACCCGAGAAAGGCTTTCATGACGCCTCCTGCCGTTTGGACTGCCGAAGCAGTGTATGGCATGCCTAACAGATGATCGGTTCGCCCAAATATAGCCAGGTCAGGCCACAATGCAACCGTCAAATTCTCACGTAACTGACAGAAATATCCTGCGCTTATTGAATCTCAGACCCGGGCCCTCCCCGAACGAGGTTCAGGTTGGGCACCGTTTGTTGGTCATGTAAAACAGATGATTGCCGCACAGATCAACGCGGGTGCGAGGGGCCGGAGAATCACCACCCCCCGGCGCGGGCCCTGTCCGGGGGGCCTTTGCCCCGTTGCGGGCGGCACCTACATTGCGCCAACTCTCCGGGCGACGCGGCCTCGATGGCGCCCGGCCCGGTGTCACCTGGCCGTGCACCCGCCCGGGGGCCGCGACGGGCGGCGGGGGCCACGGCCCGCTCCACGGAGGCCTTTCTTGAGACGAACCATCCTGCTTCTTGGCCTGCTGGCGGCGGTGGCGCCGGCCCGGGCCCAGGACTTCTACGGGCACTGGGCCGATGGCCGCGCCGAGCTGTCCGGGTACCGCGTCGTGCAGCCGCGCTACGGCGAGCCCCGCGAGGGCCACGCCGTCCTCATCTTCGTCACCGAGGACGTGCACGCGAAAACCCTCATCAAGGTGGAGAGTCCGGACACCCCGAAGGCGGACCGCATCTACGTTCTCAAGCTCAACCAGATGCTGAGATTCACCACCGGCATCTACGACTACTCGGTGATGACCTCCGTCTTCAGCGCCGTGGAGCCGCGGGCGGGAAGCCAGCCCTTCGCGCCCCTGCGCATCACCCTCACCGCCCAGGAGTGGTGCGGCCACGTCTTCGAGGAGGTGCAGGTGCGGGACGGCGCCGTCCTTGGGGAGCTGTTCAGCTACTTCGAGCGCGTGGGGCGCCAGTCCTGGCGCCTCGACAATCCGACGGGATTCGTCAGCGAGGACAACCTGCTGATCCGGATCCGAGAACTGCGGGGACCGCTGATGGAGGAGGGGGAGAGCCGCAGCGTGATGCTGCTGCCGGGCCTGTGGGAGCTGCGCCTCCGTCACCGGCCCCGGGAGCTGGTCGAGGCGGTGCTGAGCAAGGGACGGCCCGAGCAGGTGGACGTGCAGGGCCGGATCTTCGAGGCCGTGCCCTGGACCTGGAGCTACGGCCCACGGGAGCGGACGGTGTGGGTCGACACGGAGTACCCCCACCGGATCCTGCGGTGGAGGGACGCCTCCGGCGCCAGCGGCGAGCTGCTGGCCTCGGTGCGGCGGCCCTACTGGAGTCTGCAGTCCCTGGAGGACGAGGGCTTCCGCGCCGAGCTGGGGATCCCCTAGGGCCCGAAATCCTGAGGCCCTGGGCGTGGCGGCCAGGCTGCCGCGGCTGAGCGCCCGTGGAGGGGTTCTACTCGACGGGCCTGCGGAGCCGGCCCGCGAGCCTTCCGACCCTGTCGCTGCCGCGGTTGTGCGCCACTGGCAGAGGAGCTTTACTCGGCGGCCCCTGCGGGGCTCCCCCGCGAGCCAATCACCCTGTCACAGGACCGGCCGGCCATGAGCGATCTCCGGGCCCAGTTGCTGGACACCGGCTTCTGCATCATCCGCAACGCCGTCCCGCCGACGGAGCTGGAGCGCCAGCGCGGCGTCTTCGAGGGCCTCCTCGACCGCCAGCGGGAGATCTGGCGCCGCGAGCGGGGCCCGGAGGATCCGCCGGGCGGCGTCTGGGAGACGGCGGCCCAGCCGCGGCTGAGCGGCTACGACGGTCTCGTGGAAGACTTCGAGTCGGCGGCGGCGGTGGAGCTGCTCCTCGGCCGTCCCCTGGAGGCGAGCCGCGAGATCATGGGCGCCGAGGCGGCGCCGACCCAGTTCATGCTGATGTGCAACCCGGTGCGGGACCACGGGCCGGCGGCCTGGCACCGGGACATCCACCCCATCGATCAGGCGCCGGTCACGGGCCTGCAGCGGGACCTGCTGGCCAACGGACCCGGCTACCTGCAGTGGAACCTGCCCCTCTACGACGACGGGGTCCTGTGGGTCGTGCCCGGCAGCCACCGGCGGCCGAACACCGGGGCCGAGAACGAGGCTCTCGCCGAGGATCCGCGGCGGCCGCTGCCGGGCGGCCTCCGGGTGGAGCTGGCCGCCGGCGACGGGGTCGTCTACACGAACCTGATCCTGCACTGGGGCAGCGACTACAGCGCCCGGCTGCGGCGCACCGTCCACTTCGGGCACCGCAGCCTCGGGGGGGACCTGCTGCCCTACGTGGCCGGCCTGCACCGCCGCGGCGACCCTTCCCCCTACCTCGGGCCCACCGCCCGCGAGGCCTGGCGCCGCCACCGCGAGCTCTACGAGGCCGAGTGCGATCTCATGGAGGCCGCCTTCCGGGCCGCCATCGCCGCCGATGGACCGGCCTTTCTCGGGGCCGTGGCGCGGCTGCACCCCGGGGAGTCGATGCGCGAGGTCTGCGTGATCCTGCTCTCGAAGGTGGCCCGCAAGCTGGCCCGCGGCAGCCACCCTGAGCGCCCGGGCTACGGCGGCGACTTCACCCAGGAGCGGGAGCTGGGCCCGCGCTTCACGGACGAGGACCTTGAAACCCTGTGGCGGCGGTTCGAGCCCCTCGACGCCATGCTCAAGGCGCCGGGAGGCCAGGAGTACGTGCCCGGGTACCAGTCCGGCCCCATGAGCTACCGCTTCGAGAGCTTGCCCGGGGAACTGACCCTGGAGGGCTTCGTCGAGGGCTGGGAGAGCGCCTGAGCCTCAGGCGCTCATCACGCCGCGCAGATAGGCGACGGCCTTGGGCACCGCCGTGGCCTCCGCCTCCACGTCCTGGCCCTCGTAGACGATGGAGCACCAGCCGTTGAAGTCGACGCCGCGCAGGATCTCGAAGATGCGGGGATAGTTGAGCCACTCTTCGGTCCCCGACTGGATCCGGTAGATCTTGCAGCGCACGTGCACGGCCAGGGGCGCCGTCTCGGCGATGGAGCCGTAGAAGTCGAGGGACGGATCCTCCTTGCCCCGCTGGCCGGAGGCGCCCGGCGAGCCCACGTACTGCCCCGTGTCGAGGATGTGCGAGAAGTACGGGTCGTCGACCTCCTCGATGATGCGGCGCACGTCCCGGCCGGTGCGGGTGACGCACCCGTGGTTGTGGTTGTGCAGGCCCACGACGACGCCCTTCTCCCGGCCGTGGGCGGCCACCTCCTTCAGGCACGGGATCATGCGCGCCCACACGGCCTCCTCGGTCTCGCCCTCGGGGATCCAGGCGGCGAAGACGCGCACCAGGGGGATGCCCATGAAGGCGGCCACGTCGATCCAGTGTTTGGCGCCGCTCACCTGCCCATCGAGCTGCTCCCCGGCGGGCACGCCGAAGTTGGAGCTGACGCCGATGTAGGAGAGGGCGAGGCCCCGCTTGAGGGCCTGCATGCGGATATCGCGGAGGTACTCGGAGCTCTCGGAGGCGAAGGCGCGGGTGTGGAGGTCGACGCCATCGAGGCGCAACTCGTGGGCGCGGTCGATGAATCCCTCCAGGTCGAGGCGTCCGGCGGTGAACTCGTCCTTGTAGCTCAGGGACATGCAGCCAAGCTTCATCATTCCGGTGAGGTCTCCTGTCTGGGGTACGGGAGCCGCGCAATGTAGTCACGGCGTCCGGCTCCGGCGAGGCGGGAGCGCCTTGCGTACCTTCGACCGCCGTGGCCCATCCGACACCGACGAGACGAGGGGAGAGCATGGCGAAGATCAACGAGTTCAAGGGATACGACGGCCCGCAGACGGGACCGCCGCGGCCGGAGCGGTCGCCGGACCCGATGATCGTGAACGTCGCCGACGGCGTGCCCGTGGTCTACCCCGGGTGCCACGGCGTGGGCGTGCGCGTCGTCCACCCGGCCAACGACAAGGCCCCGGCCCGCAACCTGGGGCTCGTCCTGTTCTACGTGCCGCCCCACGTCGTGCTCGAGCCGGGATCGCACCCGACGGAGGAGACCTACGTGGTCCTCGAGGGCGAGGGGCTGATGACCTTTGCCGGCTCGCAGCGGCCGGTGAGCAAGGGCGACTTCATCTACCTGCCTCCCTGGTGCGAGCACGGGGTCGAGAACACGGGGCGCGAGACTCTGGTGATCCTCATCTGCACCTCGCCGCCCAATCCCTGAGAGATCGGCTTCGCCATGGAGGAGCGGGCCATCGGGGTCCTGGCCGGCTTCGTCGGCATGGGCTACTGGTTCGGCCGGCGCCCCTGGGGCCGGGGCTACGCCACCGAGGCGGGGCTCGCCGTCGTCGCCTTCGGCTTCGAGGAGCTGGGCCTGGAGAGCATCGAGGCCTCCCACCTGAGCCACAACCCGCGCTGCGCAAGCGTGCTGCGCAAGCCGGGCATGCGCCACCAGGCCCGGTGACGGGCCTTCACTTCCGGCCGCGGACGTGACCCGCCCGGGGGCTGGACCCGACCGGGTCGCCGAGGTCCTGGCCGACCCGCGCCGGGCGGTTTGGCGGCTGGCCCTGCCGATCCTGGCCGGGATCGGCGTGCAGACCCTGTACAACCTCACGGACATGGCCTTCGTCGGCCGCCTCGGAGGCGCCTCGGTGACGGCCCTCACCTTCAGCATGCCCCTGATCTTCCTCGCCACCGGCGTCGCCTTCGGCCTCGGCGCGGGGGCGACCAGCGCCGTGGCGCGGCACCTCGGGGCCGCCGACCGGGCGGGGGCCGGCCACGCCGCCGAGCACGCCATCCTCCTGGCCCTGGCCGTCGGCCTCGGCACGGCGGCGGCGGCCATCGCCTTCCAGGTCGACCTGTTCCGCGCTCTCGGCGCCCGGGACGAGCCCCTGCACCTGGCCACCCGCTATTTCGGGATTCTGGCCCCCGGCTTCGTCATCGTCCTGCTCAACGGGACCTTCCACGCCATCCTCGCCGGAGAGGGAGACACGCGCACGCCCGTGGCCCTGCAGGGGAGCGGCACGTTGCTCAACGTCGGCCTCGACCCCGTCTTCATCTTCGCCGCCGGCATGGGGATCCGGGGCGCCGCCGTGGCCACCGTGGTCAGCCAGGCCCTGGTCTGCTGCGCCTTCCTCATCCACCTCTTCGTGCGCCGCGGCAGCTACGTGGAGTTCCGCTTCCGGCAGTTCCGGCCCTCGGCCGCCACCGCCGCCGGCCTGCTGCGCGTCGGCCTGCCGTCGTCGGCGTCGATGGTGCTCATGGCGGCGGGCGGCATGTTCTACAACCGCATCGTCTCCGCCTTCGGCCCCGACGCCGTGGCCGGTCTCGGCGTCGGGGGCCGCCTCGACGCCGTGTTCTTCCTCCCCGTCATCGCCCTGGCCACGAGCATGGTCACGGTGGTGGGCATGTTCCTCGGCGCCGGCCGCGTCGACCTGATCCGCTCCACCGTCCGCTACGCCCTCACCCGCAGCGTCGCCTTCGCCGTGGTCATCGGCGTCCTGTTCTGGATCTTCGCGCCGCGGCTGGCCGGCCTCTTCACCACGGAGCCCGTCATCGTCGATGTCGCCGTCGGCTACATCCGCGTCCTCACCTGGGCCTTCCCCTTCATCGCCGTGGGCATCGTCTCGGGCAGCGTCTTCCGGGGGCTGGGCAGCGGCCTGCCCGGCCTGGTGCTGACCTCGCTCCGCGTGCTGCTGATCTCGGTGCCCCTGGCCTGGACCCTGACGCGGGTCTTCCACCTCGGACTGGAGACGGTGTGGCTCTCCTTCGCCGCCTCGGGGCTGCTCACCTCCTTCGTCGCCCTGGCGTGGATGCATCGGCGACTGCGGGCGGAGGAGAGGAGGGAGAGGAGGCGACATGGGTAGGACCCGGATCGGTCGCGGGCTGCTTCCCGTGCTTTGGGTGGTGAGCCCTGTGTGTGCGGAGTTGGCGTCCGCCGAGGCCGAAACGCCAGAAGCGGAGGTGGTCTGGAAGCGGGTGAGATCAGCAGCCGCACGGTGGCGGCGGGCGCCCGGGTGATGGTGGTCCATGGCCGGGGAGAGCGGCATCCGGCCTCGGGGGAGTGGGCCCGGCTGGACACGTCGGCGGGTTACGTGCAGGCGGTCGATGCCGGGACGCTTGTTCTGGCGCGGGAAGGGGATCTGCGGCAGCAGCGGATCTCGCTGGACCGCATTCAGAGGCTGGTCATGGGAGGGACAATTTTGCCTGAAGCGGCGTTCGACCGTGTGAGACCGCAGCTGTGGAGACCGCCGGGGTCGGGGAGGGCGGGCGGTGGCCAGGGAGTCGTTGGTCAATCGGAGAGTAGGGAGGGAGAGAGGAGCCATCGGATTGCCCGCAAGCTGGGGGCAGGTGCGTTGGGAGGCTGCCTCGTGGGCTCCCTTGTGGGCGTCGTGGCAGGCTCCGTTGCCGCTGATGAAGGTGAAGGTGACGACGGGATTCTTGAGATGGATGCCCTAACGACTCTGTTCTTTGGGACGATGGGCTATACGGTTGGAGCCGCGGTTGGGGTGAGTTGGCGGGATCCACAAGATGGGTTCGTTCCTACCATGGCTGGGAGTGGTGCGGGATTGGTAGCGGGTGCCGTGATGATCGGCCGTATCAACCTGAACGCGTATGCCTCGTTGAACGAGAGTCTTCGGGAGTTGTGGACTCTCTATGCGCTTCCGGTCGTATTCGCCACGTTTGCCTCCGAGTGGTCCCGTGACCTTCCCGAGGATCGGCGCCTCTCCTTAGGTCTTTCGCCAACTCCCGGAAGGGGATGGTCAGCCGCCGCCGCGCTGCGGTTCTGAAACCGCCGGGGTAGGCCGGATCAGCACCCAGAGAGGTGGGCAGCGCATGCTTCGATCAGGAAAGCGGAAGCCCCCGTTCACCGTTACCCTCGCCGGGCTCTGTCTCCTGCTGGCCCGGGGCGGCCTCGCCGAGGAGGGACCCCCGCTGCCCGAAGGCAGCATCGCCCGCCTGGGCCGGGGGGAGATATGGGTGAAGTCCGCCCTCTCGGCCGACGGCGCGCGCCTGGCCGTGGCCAGCAGGTACGGCGTCTGGCTCCGCGACGGGCACACCGGTGCCGAAATCGCCCGGCTGGAAGGGAGCGCGGACGGGATCCGGAGGACTCTGGCCTTCTCCCCGGACGGGTCCATTCTGGCTGGCGGCGGCGACGACGGTTCGCTCCGGTTGTGGGACGTGGCCAGCGGCGGCTACAAGGACACCCCTGAGAAGCACAGGGGGAGGGTGCTCGCCATGGCCTTCTCCCCGGACGGAGCCACCCTGGCCACCACCGGCGGCGAGGACAAGCGGATCCGGCTGTGGTCGGTCGACTCGGGCCAGCCCCAGGCCACCCTCGCGGGGCACTTGTGGGATGTGGTCTCCGTGGCCTTCTCGCCGGACGGAGCGACCCTGGCCAGCGGCAGCGGCGACGGCACGGTCAGGCTGTGGTCGGTCGACAATGGTCTCCACACCGCCACGCTGGAAGGACATGGAGCCTGGGTCCATGCCGTGGCCTTCTCTCCGGACGGCTCGCTCCTGGCCAGCGGCGTCCGGGACGGCGAGATCCGGCTGTGGGATACAGCTACCGGCGGGCACAGGACCACCCTGCCTCGCCGGGGCGGGGTCTACTTCCTGGCCTTCTCTCCGGACGGGGCGACCCTGGTCGGCGGCGGCGGCAGGGAGGTGCGGTTGTGGGACGTGGCCAGCGGCCAGTCCGGGGCCTCGCTGCCGATGGGTAACTTCAGGATCCTCTCCGTGACCTTCTCGCCCGAAGGCAGGGTCGTCGTCAGCGGCGGTCAGGGCCATACGGTCGGCCGGTGGGACCTGGCCAGCGGCCAGCTCGAGGCCTCGCTGAGCTTCGGCGAAGAGCATATGAGGTACGTGGCATCGGTGGCCTTCTCGCCCGACGGGAAGAGCCTGGCCAGTGCCGGGGACGACAATGCCGTCCGCCTGTGGGACGTGGACGGCCGCCGCTTCAGGGCAATCCTCCACGGCCACCGGCGCCCGGTCAGCGCGGTGGCCTTCTCGCCCGATGGCTCGCTCCTGGCCAGCGGCAGCGCGGACTTGACGGTGCGTTTGTGGGCCTCCGGCAGCGGCCGGCACACGGCCACCCTTCGCGGCCCCTCGGGCAGGGTCACGGCGGTGGCCTTCTCGCCGGACGGTCAGACTCTGGCCAGCGGCGATGGACACGGCACGATCCTGCTGCGGAGGGTGGAGGACGGCCGCCTCGAGGCCACGCTGGATGCCTATCCGGAGGTGGTCCGGGCGGTGGCCTTCTCGCCCGACGGCAGAACGCTTGCCAGCGGCCATGACGACGAGACCATCCGACTGTGGGACGTCGACACCGGAGAGCTCCGGTCCGTCCTGGAGGGAAACGGAGGCTCGGTCGACGCGGTGGCTTTCTCACCGGATGGACGGACCCTCGCCAGTGGCGGCTGGGATGGCCTTCTCCGGTTGTGGGACGTCGGGACCGGAGAGCTTCGTGCCGTCCTGGAGGGACATGGTGACCGGGGGCACGGGACCATTGATGCCGTGGCCTTTTCGCCCGATGGCGCCCTCCTGGCCAGCACCGGCGGGGACCACGCCATCAGGTTGTGGGCGGCGGACAGTGGCCGACTCGAAGGACTCTTCATGTACAAGGCCATTGACCTGGCCTTCTCCCCGGACGGCACGACCCTGGCGACCGGCAACGACGACGGCACCATCCTGCTGTGGGACGTGTCGCCGCACCTCGCCGCCGGATCGACCTCGGCCGGGCTCTCCCCGGCGCTGCCGCACAGGACAGATCTGCTGGCCAACTACCCCAATCCCTTCAACCCGGAGACCTGGATCCCATACCAGCTTCACGCGCCGGCGCGAGTGCGTCTGACGATCCGCGATGTGCGTGGGGCCCTGGTGCGGGAGATCGATCTGGGCTACCGGCCCGCGGGGTGGTACAGTACTCGGGAGCGCGCCGTCCGCTGGGACGGCCGCGGCCAGCGGGGTGAGACCCTGGCCAGCGGGGTCTACTTCGCCCGGCTGCAGGCGGGCCCGGCGGCCGGCGTGCGCAAGATGCTCCTCCTCAAGTGAGGCGGCAGCGGAGTGTCAGCGTCCGCCGCGCCGGGGTTCTGAGCCCACCAGGGAAGTCCGATCAGTTCCGAGAGAGGGGCCGACATGCGTCGACACGGAACGCCGAGACCGCTGTTGACTCTTGCCCTCGCCGGGCTCTGTCTCCTCCTGGCCCAGGACGGCCTCGCCGGGGAGGTGCCCCCGCTGCCCGAAGGCAGCATCGCCCGCCTGGGCCGGGGGGAGATCCAGGTCATGGCTCTCTCGACCGATGGCACGAGGCTGGCCCTGGGCAGCAAGTACGGCGTCTGGCTCCGGGACGGGCACACCGGCGCCGACCTCGCCCGGCTGCAGGGGACCTCGGAAGGGGTAGGATTGCTCGCTCTCTCCCCGGACGGGTCCACCCTGGCCGGCGGGAGCGTGGGCGGCTGGGTCCGGCTGTGGGACCTGAACAGCGGACGCTACGAGGACAGCCTGGAAAGGCACAAGGGGATGGTGGTCGCCCTGGCCTTCTCTCCGGACGGCTCACTCCTGGCGACGGCTGGCGGCAAGGACAGGCGGGTCCGGCTGTGGTCCGTGGAGACCGGCCGGACCGAGGCGATCCTCGCGGGGCATCGGTGGGACGTCCTCTCCGTGGCCTTCTCTCCGGACGGGAAGACGCTGGCGAGCGGCAGCGCCGACGGCACGATCCGGCTGTGGTCCGTCGACGAAGGTCTTCACACCGACACCCTCGAAGGTCTTGGGACCTGGGTCCATGCCGTGGCCTTCTCTCCGGACGGCTCGATGCTTGCCGGCGGCGGGCGCAACGGCGAGGTCGGGCTGTGGGATGTGGCTGCCGGCCGGCATCAGGTCCTGCCGCATCTCCACAAGGGCATGGTCTATTTCCTGGCCTTCTCGCCGGACGGGGGCACGTTGGCCAGCGGCGACGACGACACCGAGGTCCGGTTGTGGGACGTGGCAAGCGCCCAGCCTGGGGCTGTCTTAAACGATGGCAACTGGCGCAGACTTCCAGGTCTCCGCGACCCCGGTTTCATCCTCTTCATGACCTTCCCGCCCGAAGGCGGGGCCGTGGTCACCTACGGTTCCCGCTATGCGGTGCGGCGGTGGGAGGTGGGAAGCGGCAAGCTCGAGTCGACCTTGCACCTCGAGAGCGACCACATGAAATACGTGGGGTCGCTGGCCTTTTCCCCCGATGGGAAGAGCCTGGCCAGTACCGGCCGGGACTATACCGTTCGTCTGTGGGACGTGGAGGGCCGCCGCCTCCGGACCGTTCTCCACGGCCATGGGCGGAATGTCTATGCGGTGGCCTTCTCTCCGGACGGCTCCCTCCTGGCCAGTGGGGAACACCGCCTTGGTGTCCGGTTGTGGGACGTTGGCAGCGGCCGGCACCTGGAGGCCACCCTTGGAGGCGGCGCGTCGGCAGTCGCTGAAGTGGCCTTCTCGCCGGACGGCGCAAGCCTGGCCAACACCTCAGGGGGGCGTCAGATCTTTCTGTGGTCGGTGGCCGATGCCCGGTTGAAGAAGATCCTGGACGTCCAGCCGGCCAGCGCGACCAGCGTGGCCTTCTCACCGGATGGACGGACTCTCGCCAGTGGCGGCCGGCGGGTGGTCCGGCTGTGGGACGCCGACACCGGAGACCTCCGGGCCAACCTGGAAGGGGGCTCATCTCGTTCGTCGTGGCGGGGCAGGACGCCCGTGGCCTTCTCTCCAGACGGACGGATCCTCGCCGGTGGCGGCAGTCTGCTCCGGCTGTGGGATACGGATACTGGGGAGCTTCGGGGTTATCTGGAAGGAGCGGACTATCGTTCCGTGGCCTTCTCTCCCGACGGACGGATCCTCGCCGGCAGTGCCGGCAGCCTGGTCCGGCTGTGGGACACGGATACCTGGGAGCTTCGGTCCGTCCTTGAAGGACAGCGAGACGAGACTCCGGTCCTGTCGGTGGCCTTCTCTCCCGGCGGCGAGCTGTTGGCGAGCGGCTCGGACGGCACCATCCTGCTGTGGGACATGTCGCCGCATCTCGCCGCCGGACCGACGTCGGTCGGCCTCTCCCCGGCATTGCCGGACCGGACGGCCCTGCTGCCCAGCTATCCCAATCCCTTCAACCAGGAGACCTGGATCCCCTACCAGCTCCACGCGCCGGCGCGGGTGCGCCTGACGATCCACGATGTGCGGGGGGCCCTGGTGCGGGAGAGCGATCTGGGCCACCGGCCGGCGGGCCGGTACCGCGCGATTGGGCGAGCCGCCTTGGGACGGCCGCGGCCAGCGGGGCGAGCCTCTGGCCAGCGGGGTGTACTTCGCCCGGCTGCAGGCCGGTCCGGTCGCCCAGGTCCGGAAGATGCTTCTCCTCAAGTAGGTGGTCGGATCCAATACGGGATGCGCCCAGCGCCTGCATCGATGAGGGACACCCCGGCCGTGGAAACCCTCGCATGAGACGGTGGCCCATGTTCGCCACTGCTCTCGTCGGGCTCAGTCTCCTGCTGGCGCGGGACAGCCTCGCCAGCGAAGTGGTGCCGCTGCCCGAAGGCAGCATCGCCCGCCTTGGCAGGGGAGAGGTATGGGGCACGGCAGCACTCTCGGCCGACGGCACACGGCTGGCCGTGCGCAGCAGGTACGGCCTCTGGCTCAGGGACGGGCACACGGGCGAAGAAATCGCCCGGCTGGGAGGTGCCACGGACGGTCTCCGCAGGAGCCTGGCCTTTTCCCGAACGGGTCCATCCTGGCAGGCGGCGGCGAGGACGGTCTGGTCCGGTTGTGGGACCTGACGACCGGCAGCTACAGGGACACTCCCGAGAGGCACAGGGGGAAGGTCCTCGCCATGGCTTTCTCGGCGGACGGGGCCACCCTGGCCACCACCGGCGGCGAGGACAAGCGCATCCGGCTGTGGGACGTGGAGACCGCCCGACACGAGGCAACCCTCGCGGGGCACTTGTGGGATGTGGTCTCCGTGGCCTTCTCGCCGGACGGAGCGACCCTGGCCAGCGGCAGCGGCGACGGCACGGTCAGGCTGTGGTCGGTCGCCAATGGTCTCCACACCGCCACGCTGGAAGGGCATGGAGACTGGGTCTATTCGGTGGCCTTCTCGCCGGATGGCTCGCTCCTGGCCAGCGGCGCCCGGGACGGCGAGGTCCGGGTGTGGGATGTGGCCACCGGCCGGCACAAGGTCACCTTGCCGCACCGGAGCCTGGTCTACTACCTGGCGTTCTCGCCGGACGGGGCGACCCTGGCCGGCGGCGGCGGCAGCGAGGTGCGGTTGTGGGACGTGGCCAGCGGCCAGCTCGGGGCCTCGCTGCCGATGGGAGGCTTCGGGATCCTTTCCGTGACCTTCTCACCAGAAGGCAGGATCGTCGTCAGCGGGGGTCATGGCCATACGGTGCGCCGGTGGGACCTCGCCAGCGGACGGCTCGAGTCCGCCTTGCACTTGGCGGGGGAGCACATGGGGAGCGTGCGGTCGGTAGCCTTCTCGCCGGACGGGAAGAGCCTGGCCAGTACGGGCGATGACAATGCGGTCCGTCTGTGGGACGTGGACCGCCGCCGCCTCAGGGCCTTCCTCCCAGGGCATCAGCGGCGGGTCACCTCGGTGGCCTTTTCCCCGGACGGCTCCCTCCTGGCCAGCGGCAGCCAAGACCTCACGGTCCGCTTGTGGGACCCCGTCAGCGGCCGGCACACGGCCACCCTTCGGGGCCCCGCGGGGCGAGTCCACTCGGTGGCCTTCTCCCCTGACGGCGCCACCCTGGCCAACGGCGACTGGCACGGTCAGGTCCTCCTGTGGTCGGTGCCGGACCGCCGGTTGAAGGCCGTTCTCGATGCCTATCCGGAGGCGGTCTGGTCGGTAGCCTTCGCGCCAGATGGACGAACCCTCGCCAGCGGCCATGACGACGACACCATCCGGCTGTGGGACCCCGACACCGGAGAGCTGCGGTCCGTCCTGGAGGGGGGAACCAGAGGCCGGGTCAGGTCAGTGGCCTTCTCACCGGATGGACGGACCCTCGCCAGTGGCGGACGGGGTGGCAGCTCGGATGATCTGGTCCGGCTGTGGGACGCGGAAACCGGAGAGCTCCGGACAACCCTCGAAGGAGGCGCCTCGCGATCCGTGGCCTTCTCTCCCGACGGACGGATCTTCACCGGTGGCGCCAGCCCGATCCCTCTGTGGGACGGCCACACCTGGGAGCTCCGGTCCATCCTCGAAGGCCAGGGAGACGGGAGTGTGGTCATTTCGGTGGCCTTCTCTCCCGACGGCGCGACCCTGGCCAGCGGCAACTCCGACGGCACCATCCTGCTGTGGGACCTGTCGCCGCACCTCGCCGGACCGACGTCGGTCGGGCTCTCCCAAGCGCTGCCGGATCGGACCGCCCTGCTGCCCAGCTACCCCAATCCCTTCAACCAGGAGACCTGGATCCCCTTCCAGCTCGACGCGCCAGCGCTTGTGCGCCTGACGATCCACGATGTCCGGGGGGCCCTGGTGCGAGAGATCGATCGGGGCCACCGGCCCGCGGGGTGGTACCGCACCAGCGGGCGCGCCGCTCGATGGGACGGCCGCGGCCAACGGGGCGAGCCTCTGGCCAGCGGGGTGTACTTCGCCCGGCTGCAGGCCGGGGGGACGATCGTTCAGATGCGGAAGATGCTTCTGCTCAAGTGAGGCGGCAGTCGAACTTCAGGGACCCGGTCAGAGTCAGATCGCACCATCGTGGGCCCGAGAAAGGGAGATGCAGGATGAGGACGATCCGCTTGTTGCCGACGGTGATTCCGGTGCTCTGGATGGTGGGCCTTCGGTGTGCGGCGTCCGGGGCCGCCGAGGCCGAATCGCCGGAAGCGGAGGTGGTTCCGGAAGGGGGCGAGATCGACAGCCGCGCGGTGGCGGCGGGCGCCCGGGTGATGGTGGTCCATGGGCGCGGAGAGCGGCATCCGGTCTCGGGGGAGTGGGCCCGGCTGGATACGTCGGCGGGTTACGTGCAGGCGATCCATGCGGAGACGCTTGTTCTGGCGCGGGAAGGGGATCTGCGGCAGCAGCGGATCTCCCTGGACCGCATTCAGAGGGTGGTCATGGAGGGGCCGCCTGCATGGGAGGCGTCGATCGACAGTATGGGGGCAGCCAGGAAAGCGGAAGTAGAGTCCGTGGAGAGGCCACCGCAGGGGCGCTTCCTGTTCCCCCTGGAGCGGATGGTGGATGACCGGCACGCTCGGATTTCCGGAAAGCTGGCAGCGGGTACCCTTGGGGGAGTGGTGGGGGGCCTCGCAGGCGTGGTTGCTGGAGTGGCTTGGGGTTCAACAGAAGACTGTGCCCAGGGAGACACCTTCTGTGGACTGGCGAAAGTCGTGTATGCGCTTCTACTGGGGACGCCGGGCTATATCGTCGGCGCCGCCGTCGGCGTGAGCCGGTTGGACCCGCACGACCGGTTCATTTCCGCCATGGCGGGTAGTGCTGCGGGACTCATCCCCGGCATTTACCTGACGCGTGCGGAAGGCATACTCTGGCCGACCTTGTTTGCTGCCCCCATCGTCACGGCAACGATGATGTCCGAGTGGTCCCGCGATCCCCCCGAGGACGCCGGTATATCCCTTCGTCTGTCGCCAACTCCCGGAAGGGGAATTTCAGCGGTCGCCGCGCTGCGGTTCTGAACCGCCGCTCGGCTCCCCGGTGCCGCCGTCAGGAGGCCGCCATCTGCGACACGATCTCCTCCTCAGGCGGGGCGCCGAGGTCGGTTCTGGCGATGCGGGCGGGTGGGCCCGGCCGGACGCGTCGGTGGGCTACGTGCAGCCGCCTATCCCTCCGGCTGCATGTCCTCGCCGCGCAGCAGGAAGGCGCGGATGTCGTAGCGGCCCGGCCGCTCTACCGGCAGATCCCCCGCCTCGATCATGGCCTCCAGCGGCGAGGCCATCGTCCGCAATGGCAGCGCGGTCACCTCGTGCAGCCGCGCCGACTCGTACGTGGCCATGATGATCTCCACGGCCGCCCGGCCGTTCTCCGCCTGGCCGCGATGCTCGACCTTGCCTTCGATCCACTCCACGATCTCGCGCTGCTGCCCGACGCTGGGGTCCTCGCCCTCGCCGGGACGCTCCTCCCAAGTGCCGGTCCGGCTGTTGAGCAGCCGCACCTTGCGCTCGTCGAGTTCGATGATGCCCTCCGAGCCGTAGAAGACCCCGCCCTGGTAGTTCGGACCGGCCAGCTCCTGCAGGACCTGGCCGATGGCCCCGTTGTCGAATTGCACGACGCACAGACTGCGATCCTCGATGGGGATGTCGCGCTCAAAGCGGTCGGTCTTGCGCTCGATATTGCCCATGACCCACACCGCCTGCGGATCGCCCATCACATAGCGCATCATGTCCAACAGGTGCGAGCAATCGTTGAGCAAACCCTGGCCACCGCGCGCGTTGACCTGCCGCACCTCCCCGATGGCTCCCTCCGCCACCAGCTCCCTGGCCAGAGTCCACGCCGGATTGAAGCGGCGCTGATGGGCAATGGCCAGCTTGCCGTCGTTGCGCCGGGCGGCGATGAGCATGTCGTCGCACTCGCCCAGACTGGTCGCCATGGGTTTCTCGCACAGCACGGCTTTGGGTTTGCGCGCACAAGCGGCAATCGTCATCGGCGCGTGCAGCTTGTGCCAGGTGCAGATCGAGACGATGTCGAGCGTCTCGTCGTCGACCATTTGGCGGAAATCCTCGTAGCGTTGGGCGATCCCGTGCCTCTCGCCGAACTCCTCCCGCGCCTCAGCCACCGGATCGGCCAGCGCCACCACCTCGGCCTGGTCCACCCCGTTCCAGCCGTGCATGTGGTAGTGGGCGATGCTGCCACAGCCGACAATGCCCACTCCGTACGTCTCTGCCATGTCGTCTGCCCGCTTTGGTCCCGGCCGTCCCTTTCCCGTCACGGCACACCCGGAGAAGCCGCCAGCAGCCCGCCGTCGACCTGGAGGGACACCCCCGTGATGCAACCCGCCGCCGGCGAGCAGAGGAAGGCCGCGGCCCGGCCGATGTCCTCCGGCGTGCCGGGCCGGCGCAGGGGCACGGCGTCGAACAGCTCCTCGCGGATGCTGCCGCGCTCCGGCGGCGTCGTGCCGATGACGTGGTCCGTGTCCATGTACCCCGGCATGATGGCGTTGCAGCGGATGCCGTGTACGCCGAGGTCGACGGCCATGCTCATGGTGAGGCGCAGGATGCCCGCCTTCGCCGTGCCGTAGGCGGTGTCCTCCTTCCAGGCGCGCTTCGCGTGCACGGAGGAGGTGCTCACGATGCAGCCTCCGTCCCCCTGCTTCACCATGGCCCGCGCCGCCTGCTGGCTGCACAGGAAGAACCCCTTCAGGCCGATGTCGAGGTTGGCGTCCCAGTTCTCCTCGGACAGCTCCAGGAAGGACTGGCCGGTGCCGCCGAAGGGGTTGTTCGCCAGGATGTCGATGCGGCCGAAGCGTTCCAGGAAGGCGGCGAACATGTTCTCCACCTGCCCCTTGTGGGAGATGTCGGCGGCGAAGAACTCGGCCTGCCGGCCGCGGGCCCCGATGAGGCGCAGGGTCTCCTCCCCGTCGGCATCGCGCTCCAGGTCGTTGACGCCCACGTCGCAGCCCGCCTCGGCCAGGGCCAGGCAGATCCCCCGGCCGATGCGGCGCTTGCCGCCGGTCACCAGGGCCTTCTTCCCATCAAGCGAATGTGGATCGGGCATTGCATGCTCCCTCGTTGTTGTGGAATGTCGAGCCGCGGCGAGGCGCGGGGCCGGAAGAAAGGGGCCCCGCCGTTCCTGCTCAAACCACCTGCCCGGGCTGAACCGGTTGACCCACCGGCGGCCTGTCCTTTATTCGCACCCCCATGCCCCGCGTTCACGACATGGGCGGACAGCCGAGCCGCGAGCCCATCGACCGGTCCGAGCACGAGCTGGCGGACTGGGAGCGCCTCACCAACGCCCTGGTCGGGGTGCTGCGCCACCGCGGTCTCATCAACGTGGACGAACTGCGCCGCGGCATCGAGGCCCTGCCGCCCGATGAGTACCAGGCCTCCGGCTACTACGAACGCTGGTCGGCCTCCCTCGAAATCCTTCTGGTGGAGAAGGGCCTCCTCACGCCCGCCGAGATCGACGCCCGGGCTGCCGAGGTGAAGGCCCGATGGGGATAGTCTTCTCCGCCGGGCCGGGCCGGTTCCGCGCCGGCGAACCCGTCATCGTCCGTACCGACGTGGTGGACCACCACCATCGCACGCCCTCCTTCATCAAGGGAAAGCGCGGGAGGGTCCGCGCCGTGAGCGGCCCCTTTCTCAATCCGGAGTCACGGGCCCACGGCGGCACCGGAGAGCCCCGGCGCCTGCTCTACCACGTCGAGTTCCGGCAGGCCGAGGTCTGGGCGGAGCGCTGGCGGGAGGGCCGGGGAGATCTCCTGCTGATGGATCTATACGAGCAGTGGCTGGAGAGGGCCGAGGCAGGCCCGTGACCGCCCCGCCCCCACTCAACGCTTAGCCAAGGAGGCGCCATGAGCCCCGGCCATCACGAGCCCCACCAGGGAGTCCGGCCCGACGAGGACCTGAGCCCCAGGGCCCGGCGTGCCCTGGCCATCCACGAGCTGCTCGTGGAGAAGGGCGTGATCGCGGCCGGAGAGGTGGAGGCGCAGGCCCAGCGCATCGAATCCCGCTCCCTCTCCGGCGGGGCCCGGGTCGTGGCCCGGGCCTGGAGCGATGGGGGGTTCAAGTCGCGCCTGCTCGGCGACGCCCGGTCGGCCGTGGGCGAGCTCGGCCTGAGCCTCACCCACGACGCCGAGCTGGCCGTCGTGGAGAACACGGCCAGCGTCCATCACCTCGTCGTCTGCACCCTTTGCTCCTGCTACCCCACCGCTCTGCTGGGTCCTCCCCCCGACTGGTACAAGAGCGCCGCCTACAGGCGCCGCGCCGTGGCGGAGCCCCGCGCAGTGATGCGGGAGTTCGGGCTCGACCTCGACGAGGGCGTGCAGCTGCGCGTCATCGACAGCACCGCCGATCTTCGCTACCTCGTGCTCCCGCGCCGTCCCGAGGGCACGGACCGCCTGTCCGAGGAGGAACTGGCGGCGCTCGTGACCCGGGACAGCATGGTCGGTGTATGCGGACCTGCGGCGCCGTGATGGGCTCAGGCCTCGGAAAGGAGACGACCCACTCATGACCCGACGGCTCTTCATCGACGACGGCGACCTCGACCGGATCGACAACCTCGCCCGCGTCCTGCACCAGCCGCGCAAGTTCCACGGCAACGCCGTGGTTCAACCGGACCGGCGTTGGGACAACTGCGCCATCCAGATCCGCACCACCCCCGCCTGGGACCCGGAGGCGCAGCGGTTCCACATGATCTACCTGGCCGCCGCCGAGGCCGGCGACGTCGAGTCCCCGGAGGGCGGCCAGAGCTTCGCCTGCTACGCCGTCTCCGAGGACGGCGTCAACTGGGAGAAGCCGGACCTGGGGCTGTTCGACTACACCGGCCGCGACTGGGCCGGCCGGCCCCTGGGGACCGCCAACAACATCCTGCCCACGGCGAAGGGCATGCTCCAGGGACCGATCCACGACGGTGCCGACCCGGACCCGGCGCGGCGGTTCAAGGGCATGCGCAACGACGGCGGCCGCCTGCAGGCCGCCGTATCCGCCGACTGCCTCCGCTGGGGCGACCTCGAGGGCGCGGCCGTGCCCAGCTTCGACGAGGCCAACCTCACCCACGACGCCGGCCGCGGCCTGTTCATCGCCACCCCCAAGCAGCGCGGTCCGTACGGGCGCTCCTTCGGCCTGTCCACGAGCCGGGACTTCGGCACCTGGACCGACCCGGAGCTGATCTTCCACGCCGACCAGCAGGACCAGGAGAACGGCTTCGAGCGCGTGCGCCGGTTCCTCGACGATCCCGCCTACCTGAGGCCGGTCTACAACCGCCCCGAGGAGTGGCGCACCGACGTCTACAACCTCCCCCTCTTCCCGTACGAGGGGCTCTACCTGGCGCTGCCCGTCATGCACCACTGGATCGGCAAGCACCCGCCGGGATACGAGAACGTGGACAGCCGCAAGACGGTGGAGCTGGCCTGCAGCCGCGACCTGCGGCAGTGGGAGCGGGTCGCCGGGCGCGCTCCCTTCATGGAGCTGTCGCCGGTGGGGGACGGGTCGGCGTACGACACGGGACAGCTGGTGGTGACCAACGGCCCCGTGCGGCGCAACGACGAGTTGTGGTTCTACTACACGGGCCTGCGCTACCGCAGCCAGAGTTTCCACGACATGGCGCACCGCGGATCCCTCGACACCTCGGCCGTCTGTCTGGCGAGGCTGCGCATGGACGGCTTCGTCGGCCTGAGGGGCGGCGTCGAGTGGGGCTCGGTCACTTCGGCGCCCCTGCAGGTCGACGGACCCGCCCTGCACGTCAACGCCGACGCCTGGCGCGGCCGGGTGCAGGCGGAACTGCTCGACCCCGGCACCGGCCAGGCCATCGAGGGCTTCGCGCGGCAGGACATCCGCCCGCTGATGGCGGACCGCACCGACGAGCTCCTGTCGTGGCAGGGCGGCCCCTCTCTGACGGCGCTGCGGGGCCGCACCCTGCAAGTCCGCTTCCACCTGTGGCAGGCGGAACTCTTCTCCTTCTGGTTCGGGGACCTCTCGGCGGCGTCCGAGGGGAATGAACAGAGCAATCGGGTGGTCTAATCGGCGGTAGAAGAGAAGCCAACCAACCACCCAACGCGGAGAACGCAGCATGAAGAAGAGATGGATCGTTTCGGCCGGCGTCGCCCTGACCCTCGGCGCGGTGGCCGCCGTGGCCATGGCCGAGCGCGGGGAAGAGATGCGGGAGCACAGGCAGCCCATGCCGTGGATCCTGGGTCGTCTGGACCTGACCGATGAGCAGAAGGAGCAACTGCAGGAGCTGCGCGGGAAGCACCAGAAGGCCCGGCGCGAGCACCGCGAGACCATGGCCGCCATGGGCAAGGAGCAGCGTGAAGCCGTGATGGGCCTCCTCACCGAGGAGCAGCAGGAAACCCTCGGGGAGATGCGCGGCCGGTTCTTCGACCGGCGCGGCGGCATGGGCAGAGATCGGTGCGACATGCGGCGCGGCGGCAGGGGCTGGGGTCGGGATGACATGCGGCGTGGCGGCATGGGCCAGTTCTCGAGGCTGGACCTGACCGACGAGCAGAAGGAACGGCTCGAGGACCTGCGCACGGAGCACCGCACGGAGATGCGCGAAACCCGCAACAATCACCGCAGGGCCCTGGAGAGCGTCCTGACCGACGAGCAGCGCCAGGAGCTCGAAGCGATGAAGGACGAGGCGTTCTACGGCGGCGGCCGCCGCTGGCGCGGCAAGCGGTAGGCGCCGGCTACCCCTTCCCCGCCCGACCCATCACCCCCCGGTGCGGCTCCCGCCCGCCGGCGCCGCGGGCGAACTGCGGAAAGAGCTCGTCGTGGATCTCCACGGGCTGGCGCAGGTGGTCCATGCGCCGCTCGTCGGCGGTGTCGAGCATCGTGGGGAAGAACATGCCGGCGCCCGTGTCCAGGCCGTACCCCCCCGGCGAGTGTACGGAGATGTACTTGCGGGCCAGCTCCTGCTCCTCCGGCTTGGCGGCGCGGCGGATGCAGTTCATGGTGAACATGCGCCGCTGCCGGCCGCCGCCGAAGGAGGCGTGGTAGAGGTCGTGGTTGAAGATCGCCACGTCGCCCGGGCTCGACTCCAGGGCCACGCTGCCCGGGAACTCGCTCGGCGGCACCCCGAAGAGGGCCTCTGAGTCGCGCGGATTGACGCCCTCGGCGCGCAGGTAGTGATCGGGGAGGTGGCTGCCGGGGATGACCCGCAGGCAGCCGCTGTCGGCGCTCACCTCGTCCAGGTAGAAGGCGGTCTTGGTCGCCCACAGGCGGCCCCAGTTCCCGTCCGGATGCCAGTGGGTGTCGCCCACGTAGTAGTTGCCGTCACCTCCGCAGTAGCTGAAGTCGTCGCCGATCACGCCGCCGATCAGCCCGAGCAGGCCCGGATGGTCGAGGAGGGCGCACATCTGCGGCGCGTGCTCGATGGGGCCGCCGAACATGGTGCGCTTCGTGCCGTCGTGGTCGCCGCCGCCGCCCCAGTTGCGGATCGACCACTCGAAGCCCTCCGTGACCCGCTCGACCTCCTCGGGGCTCAACAGTTGGCGGACTACCAGGTAGCCGAAGGCGTGGAAGAACCGTGTTTGCTGCTCGGTCAGTTGCATGTCGGCACTCCGGAAAAGCAGGTGAGGGTGGGGGTCTGGGATGAGCTCCGGCCGGCCCGGCCGGGAAGCAGCGTCGTCAGCCGGCGCTGCAGGGGCAGCCGGCTTGCTGCGCCTGCGAGGCCGATGGCCGGCGGAGGGCCGGCAGCAGGGGCCAGCCGAATCCCTCGACGACGCGCCGCAGGGCCGGATCGCCCGCGGAAAGGGCGGGAAGATACTCGCCCAGCCGCCGGCGCCGCCACCAGCCCGCTTCGCCGGCCGGGGCGAACTCGTACTCGTAGAGATCGGCGCGGATGCGGCGCGGGGCCCGACCGTCGAAGGGGTCCTCGGCGAGCAGGGAGAGGGCCCCCGGATCGGCGTGGAGCAGCTTGTACACGAGGTGGACCAGCCACGGCTGGGTCCGGTAGTCGGCCATGGCGGCGAACCAGATCTGCCAGTCGAGGCGGTAGTGGTAGGGCGAGACCACGCAGGGCCGGCGGGAGGGGTTGCCGGGCTTGCAGGGGAAGGAGTACTCGCGCCAGTCGGCCCCAGCGGCCCCGGGCTCGTCGAGGGTGCCCAGCAGGACCACCTCGCGCCGCACCTTCCCCACGTGTCCGAAGGCGCCGTAGGTGTTGACCAGGCGCAGCCGGTCGTAGGAGGTGTTCATGACCTGGCGGGAGGACAGCATGTTGGCCGCGGGCGCCGCGCTGAGCAGGATCACCACCCCAGCCAGCGCGCCCACGGCCAGCCGGCGTCCCCGGCCCGGCGCCCGGGCCGCCTCCCTCTCCCTGTCCAGCAACGCCTTCAGGCTCCGGGGCGCGAGTCGCCGGAGCCAGGCGTCGTCGAAGCACGGCAGGCACAGGGCGATGGTCAGGTAGTTGAGCCAGGACAGGTTGCCGCTGGCGATGAGCACCACTTGGAAGGCGACGATCAGCAGGCCGGCGAGGCGGCGCAGCCGCACCGTCCCAAAGAGGAGCAGGGGAGCCGCCACCTCCACGAGGTGGTTGAAGACCACCCCGGCGCGGTGCACGAGCCCGGGCAGCAGGTGCAGGTACGGGCTCAGGGGGTTGGGGATCGGCTGGGTCTCGTAGTGGTGGAGCAGGCAGGTCAGGTCGCTCCAGCACGGGTCGCCGCGAAGCTTGATCAGCCCGGCGCCGAAGACCACGCGGAAGAGCAGCCAGCGCAGCAGCCATAGCACGGCGCGGTCCGGGGGGACGGCGTGGCGCCAGCCGCCGCGGCCGAAGGGGCACAGGAAGACGGCCAGGAAGCCGGTCTCGAGGGTGAGGATCTCCCAGCCGTACCCGTAGAACAACTGACCGGCGTTGACGAAGGAGGAGTACAGGACCCACAGGAGCAGCAGGTGAGGTCCGGAGGCGTAGCCGGCCAGCAGCAGCAGGGACCCGGCAAAGCCGAGCCAGGCGAGGCCGGCGAGGAAGCCGTCGGCCGTGCTGATCCACAGCAGCGACGGCACCTCCAGCCAGGGCGCCGCGGCGGAGGCCGCGGCCCTTTCGAGGTAGAGGCGCGCCGGCAGCAGGCCGCCGTCTCCGATCAGCGGACCGGCCTGCCGCGCCGACACCAGGAAGGCGATGGCGTAGACCAGCCCGAGGAGGCGCAGGAAGAGCCAGCGCGTCAGCCGGTACTCGGTGCCGGGCGGATCGAGGGCGCTTCCGAGGCGCCGGACGGCGGCGCTCAGCCGGCGGGCCCATCCATGACGGTCCATATGGCGGGGGGCACGGGTCGGGCTACCTTGACGCGGCCAACGATAACCCCCGCGCACCGCCCATCCAATGGCGGAGGGAGCCCCCGTCATCCCCACCGGCGCCCTGGACCGCCGAGGCACGTGGCGCACCTTCGGCCTGGCCGACGGCCTCGCCGGCGTGCGCGCCGAGCACATCGCCGAGGACGGCCGGGGCGACCTGTGGTTCGCCACCCTCAGCGGCGTCTGCTGGTACGACGGCCGCAGGTTCCACCATCCCGGCGGCGAGGGCACGGCCAACCGGCCGGTGCAGTTCCTCTTCGAGGACGGCCAGTCCCGCCTCTGGTGCGCCGGCACCGGGACCCTGGGGTACTTCCACGACGACGAGTACCACGACCTCGTGCCGAGGTACGTGGAGCGCTACGGACAGCCTCCGTCGCCGCGCTGGACCAACCAGTGCTGGGGGATCGCCCAGGACGGGCGGGGCGACCTCTGGTTCGCCTTCGATCACCTGGTCCGCTACGACGGGCGCAGCTTCAACCGCTACGCAGAGGCGGAGGGCCTGCCGCCGGACGCCAGCTGCTACGCCATCGGGCAGGACCCCGCCGGATGCCTGTGGATCGGTCGCGCCGGGGACCGGGAGCGGATCTGGAGGTTCGCCGACGGCTCCTTCGAGCCGGTGGCCGTGGACCTGCCGGGCAGCCTGCGCAAGATCCAGTGCGACCGCGACGGCCGCATGTGGCTGTGCACCTCCGGCGGCGCCCTCTACCAGACCGAGGCCGGCTTCGATCGCGTCACCACCGGCGACGGGTTGCCCTACCCCGTGGTCAACGCCGTCTTCCAGGACCCCGACCGGCAGCACTGGTTCGCCACCTGGGGCGGCGGCGTCGCCCAGGGCCGGGCAGCTGCTGGTGGGCCAAGGAGAACGGGACCACGGCCCGCAGGGAGGAGCTCTTCGCCAGCGCCCTGCAGATCGTGCGCCGCCAGGGGCAGCGGTTCGTCACCGTCTTCCGGGAGGAGGACAAGGAGGACCCCTTCAACCACATCGGCGCCCTGGTGGCGGCCCGCAACGGCGAGCTGTGGTACGCCCGGCCTACGGCGACGACCTGCGCCTGGCGCGCCTGCACCCGGAGGACCTCGAGACGATCCGCACCATCGCCGCCCGCGGCGTGCCCGTGGTCGCCGTCCTGGTCTCGGGACGGCCCCTGTGCATCGGCCCCGAGCTGGAGGCGTGCGCCGCCTTCGTCGCCGCCTGGCTGCCGGGCTCCGAGGGCCAGGGGGTGGCTGACGTGCTCTTCGGCGATCACGACTTCCGGGGCCGGCTGTCCTTCTCCTGGCCGCGTGATCCGGGGCAGAACCCGAACCGGGGCGATTCTCCCTTCGATCCGCTGTTCCCGTACGGCTTCGGCCTGTCCTATACTGGGTAGGGCCTCGCCCGCTGCGCGACGTCAAACGGGCAGGATCGGCAACCACTACATCTGCAGGCAAGAGGAGGTACGGAGGATGCCCGAGCCCAGGGTGCTGATGGTCTACGGCGGCTGGGATGGACACCAGCCGAAGCAGTGCGTCGACATCTTCGCGCCGCTGCTGCAGGAGGCGGGCTGGGAGGTGATCCTGTCCGACACCATGGACAGCTACCTCGACGCGGAGCTGATGGGCTCCCTCGGCCTGGTGGTGCCCTGCTGGACCATGGGCACCATCGAGGGCGAGCAGGAGCGGGGGCTGATGCAGGCGGTGGAGGGCGGCGTCGGCCTCGGGGGCTGGCACGGCGGCCTGTGCGACGCCTTCCGCGGCAACTGCAGCTACCAGATGATGACGGGCGGGCAGTTCGTGGGCCATCCGGACGGCGTCAAGGACTACACCGTCGACATCGCCGCCCCCGGCGATCCCATCGTGCAGGGGATGGACGACTTCCGCATGCACTCGGAGCAGTACTACATGCACGTCGATCCCGGCAACGAGGTGCTGGCCACGACGACCTTCGACGCCCGCAGCGCGCCGTGGGTCAACGGCACGGTGATGCCCGTGGTCTGGAAACGGGTCTGGGCGGAGGGCAGGGTGTTCTTCTCGTCCCTGGGCCACGTGGCCGCCGACTTCGCGGTGCCCGAGGCCAGGGAGATCCAGCGCCGCGGCCTGCTGTGGGCCGCACGGACGGAGGAGGAAACATGAATCAACGACGCGTGAAAAGTCCCGCTCTGGTGGTGGCGGTCCTCGTGGCCGGCGGCCTGTGGTCCGGCGGCCCCTGGACCGGCGGCGCCGAGGCCCGCGGCTTCCGGGGGGCCATGGTCCCCAACGCCGAAGCCGTGGGCGCCGGCTGCAACCTCTGCCACGTCTCCGGCGGCGGCACGCCCCGCAACGAGTTCGGGCTGGACGTGGAGGCCCTGGTCACGGCCAACGGCCGCGAGGTCTTCTGGAGCCCGGAGCTGGCCGCCCTCGACTCCGATGGCGACGGCTCCACCAACGGCGAGGAGCTGGGCGATCCCGAAGGGACCTGGACGGCCGGCGATCCGGCCCCCGGCGAGGTCGACCAGGTCACCCATCCCGGCGACGCGGAGAGCCGGCCCCCCGAAGCCGTGGCCACCGCCGTCAGCAGATCGGCCTGGGCGCGGATCAAGGCCCTGGTCGGAGCCGCCCCCTGACGAGGAGCAGGCCCCGAACCTGACGGATCCGGGTCCGTCCCTTCACAGGCCCAGGGGGAGCTGGCCGTGGTCCTCCGGCGGCGGCGGCTCCACCTCCTCGATCAGGGCGGGGTCGTCTTCATCCGGCCGGTTCACCCGCGGTGAGACGGGATGGGCCACGAGGTCCCCGAGGGGGTAGGGCCGCAGCAGGCGCGACAAGGTCTCCGGGTCGTCGAGCTCCCGGTCCAGCCAGACCTCGCAGGCCTCTGGCGTAAGGATCGCCGGCATGCGGTCGTGGACGGTGGCGGCCACCTCGTCGGGCTCGGTGGTGAGGATGGCGCAGGTGCGCAGCACGGCGTCGTCGGACCTCTTCCAGCGCTCGTAGAGGCCGGCCATCGCGAAGGGCTCGCCGCCCCGCCGCCGCAGGAGCATGGGGAGGCGCTGACGGCCCCGGCGCTTCCATTCGAACCAGCCGCTGGCCGGGATCAGGCAGCGCCCCCGGGCGAAGGCGCTGCGGAAGGCCGGCCGGGTGGCCGCCGACTCGGCGCGGGCGTTGATCATGCGGTGGCCCACGGCCGGGTCCCGGGCCCAGGAGGGCACCAGGCCCCACTGCAGCTCGGCCAGCACGCGGCTCTCGCGCTGGATCACCGCCGCCACCGGCTGGGAGGGGGCGATGTTGTAGCGCGGTTGCAGCTCCAGCAGGGTCTGCTCCACGGCGAAGCGTTCCGCCACTTCCTCGGTGGCGTGATGGAGGATGAAGCGCCCGCACATGCCGGTACGTTAACGGCCGGGCGGAAGCGGAGCCAGGAACCCCCGCCCCTGCGATCCGGTTGGGGCCCCTCGAGCGGTTGCCTACTCTCTCCGCACCCCGCAGGAGCTTCCATGGATCGCGAGCCCGCCCAGCTGGTGGAGCACCTCGGCCGGCACGTCACCCCCCGCCGCCTGCGCCGCATGCGGGCGGTCCTGGCCGAGCGCACGCGCTGGATCACCGTGGTTCTCGAGGAGGTCTACCAGCCCCACAACGCCAGCGCCGTGCTGCGCTCGTGCGAGTGCTTCGGCGCCCAGGAGGTCCACGTCGTGGAGGAGCGCAACGAGTTCCGGGCCAGCCGCGACGTGGCCCTGGGCGCGGCCCGGTGGCTCGACGTGGTCCGCTGGAAGGCCGGCGAAGCCCCGGCCATCGAGCGCTGTTGCGACGATCTCGCCGCCCGGGGGTACCGGCTGGTGGCGGCCACCCCCGCGGACGACGCGGCGTCCGTGGACGACTTCGACCCCTGCCGGGGGCCGATGGCGGTGCTCTTCGGCACCGAGATGGAGGGGCTCACCCCGGAAGCTCTCGGGCGCTGCCGGGAGAGGATCCGCATTCCCATGGTGGGGTTCACGGAGAGCCTCAACATCTCCGTGAGCGCCGCCCTCGTGCTGCGGGAGCTGACCCGCCGCCTGCGCCAGGGGGCCGTCGACTGGCGCCTGGGGGAAGCGGAGCGGGAAGAGCTGCTCCTCCGGTGGCTGCGCGGCAGCATCAACGGGAGCGAGGAGATCGTGGAGCGCTTTCGACAACAACAGGGGAGGACGCAATGAAGAGCGCAGGCCTGAGGCGCCGGCCGCCCACGGACCCCCTGCCCCCCGTGGGGAGGGCCGCCGGGCGGTCGCTTCGCGGGGGCTCGACGTGAGCGGCGCCCTGACGCGGGAGCAGCAGGCCGCCGTCGCCGCCGCCGTGGACGAGGAGGCCCTGGCCGCCGACACCCTGGCCTTCATCGAGGTGGTCAGCGAGACCGGACAGGAGGGGGAGGGAAGCCGCTTTCTCGAGGGGCTCCTGCGCCGCCAGGGGTTCCACGTGGAGGTCGACGACTTCCTCGGCGGCCGGCCCAACGTGTACGCGCGCCTGGAGGGGACCGGCGGCGGCCGGACCCTGGCCTTCAACGGCCACACCGACACGATCCCCGTGGGGGACTGCCACGGCCCGGGACGCGACGGCGACTGGATCCTCGGCCGCGGCGCCGAGGACATGAAGGGGGGCCTCGTGGCCATGGTCCACGGCGCCGCGGCCCTGCGCCGCGCCGGGGTGCGGCTGGCCGGCGACCTGTGGCTCACCGGCGTGGTCGGCCACGAGACCCCGGTGGGCCGCAAGGAGGGACCTCGGAGGCTGATCGAGCACTTCCGCTCCGGCCGCCTGCCGGCGGAGGCCGTGATCATCGTCGAGGGGCCCTTTGCCGTGTGGGCGGCCAGCCTCGGCTCGGCCATGTTCACGATCCGGGCCTTCGCCGACCGCGAGCCGATCCATACGATCAAGGTGGCCTGGCGGGCCAACCCGGTGCGCTGGCTCGGCGCGTTGCTGTCGGAGCTGGACCGCCTCGAGGCGGAGTACGAGGCCGGCCCTCACCACCCCCTGTGCGGCCGCCGGCAGCTCAACGTCGGCCTGGTGCGCGCCGGCGACTGGTTCAACCGGCTCCCCGTGGAGTGGCAGGTGACGGGCACCTTCCGGTGGATGCCGGGCACGACGCGGGCCGACGCCGAGGCCGAGCTGGCGGCGGTCTGCGAGAACCTGGCCGCCGCCTCGGGTCTGCGCTTCGAGGTGGAGCTGGCCAACGACCGGGAGCCCTTCGAGACGCCGGCCGGGCACCCCGTGGTGGAGGCCCTGCGCGGCGCCGGCGAGAGCGTCACCGGCGAACGCCCGGAGATCGTCGGCATGGGCCTGGTGGGCGACGCCAATCTCTACGCCAACGACGGCGGCGTGCCCACCGTGTACTTCGGACCGGCCCACGAGACAGCGCACTCCGACGGAGAGCGCGTCTCCGTGGCCCGGCTGGGGCGCTGCGCCCGGGTCTACGCCCTGGCGGCGCCCGGCTTCTGCGGTCTCTCCTGACATGCCGACGCTGCTGCGCGGCGGCTCCCTGATCCTGCCGGACCGCGTCGTCGAGGAGGGCGCCCTGCTCGTCGACGCCGCCGGGGCCGACTTCATGGACGGCACGGACCAGGCCTTCCGCACCACTCCAACGCCACCCTGCCGGAGGTGGAGAGGGCCTGCCTGGACTGGGGCGTGGGCCACGTGGACCACCTGTTCTGCGCCATGTCGGACAAGACCAAGCTGCGCCGGGAGTCGCCCTGGCCGATGCGCGCCGGCCTGCTCGAGGCCACCCTGCTCCTCGACGAGCTGTCCACCGAGGTGATCGCCGACGGCGTCCACCTCGACGCCGGGCTGCTGCGTCTGGCCTGCAAATTGAAGGGGCCGGACCGGCTGGCCCTGGTGACCGACTGCAACCGGGCTCTCGACCAGCCGGACGGGGAGTACCGCTTCGGTCCCGCCGCCGGCGGCGAGCCCTTCCTGCGCCGCGGCGGCGTCTGCGTGCCGCCGGACGGCGGCGGACCGGCCTCCTCCTGCCAGGGCATGGACCACATGATGCGCACCTTCCGCGAGCTGACCGGCGCGCCCCTGCCCGAGGTGGTGCGCATGGCTTCCCTGACGCCGGCGCGGATCCTGGGGATCGACGCCCGCGTCGGCAGCCTGGAGGCGGGCAAGATCGCCGACCTGCTGGTCCTCGACGAGGGGCTCCGGGTGGAGCGCGTCTTCCTCCAGGGGCGCGAGATCCACGACTAGCGATCCCGCCCCGCGGATCCACCCGGCCCCCGGCGGCTCCCGCCGGGCCGGTGGCGCATCCGGCCATCCCACGGCCGGCTGCGGCGGCTCTTTCCCTTCCTGACCCCGAGTGACGCCCGGCTGCGGCCGGGAGGCACGGCGGTTGCTGTCAAGGATCCTCGACCGCTCGCGCCGGGGAGCCGCCCCGGCGTCCACCCACACCGGGAGGGAGCCGTGAATCGGGGATTCGACCAAGCGACGATCGAGCGCGTGGCCCGCATGTACAAGAGCAACCAGGAAGCCTGTGCCGCCCTCGGCATCACCCTGCGCAGCTTCGGCCGCCTGTGCCGCAAGTACGGCGTGGACACCCCCTGGGTGAAGAAGCGGCGGGAGCGCGTCGCCGTGCAGGCGGCCGCCCCGTCCTGAGGCAGCGTGTCGGGGAGTGTGCCGGAGGCGTGACCCAGGTGTCCGGTAGCGGACACAGCTGTACGGAAACAGGTCACCGCCGGACCCACTTCAGGAGGTGACAGGGAGGAAACGGGTTGGCACGGCGATTGCAGTGGAGAGGGCGTCGACTCATTCACCCTTTCCCGACGAGGAGGACGACATGCAGACCTTTCGAATGGTGAGAGAGATCGCCGTCCCCGTGGCCATCGTCCTGTGCTGCATCACGCCCTTCCTCATGCCGGCTGGCTGAGACCGGGCGCGACGTCCGCAGGACCCCTCCCGAGAGGCCCGCGCCCCCATGGGCTGCGGGCCTCCGGCGTTCTCACCATCCCCCGGCGACCATCGCGCCGTGGCGGCGACCGCCGCCGGAGTGGCGGATCCCGCCGATTCGGCCACCTTCTCAAGAGCTTTCAGTTGTCTTTCTGAAACCATTGCCTGGCAGCGTCTTACAAGGAAATATCCTTTGTCTCCATCGACGTGGCACCAGGATTGCAGAGGCCCGCTCACACCCATCCGAAGAGAATCGGAGGCAGAGATGGTCAGATCGACGTTTTCCCGGATCTCGGATATCGTCAGGTCCAACGTCCACGACCTGCTCGATCACCTGGAGGATCCGGAGAGGATGGTGCGCCAGATGGTGCGCGACATGGAGATCGAGGTGGACCGCGTCGTCGGCGCCACCGGCACCGCCGTGGCCGGCCAGCGCCGGCTGGAGAAGGAGCAGGAGGAGCACCGGGACCGCAGCCGCCGGCTGGAGAGCCGCGCCCGCCAGGCCCTGGAATCCGGCGACGAGGAGCTGGCCCGCCAGGTGCTGGCCCGCAAGGTGCTCAGCGACGAGGCGGCCGAGGACATGGAGCCGGCCCTCGAGGAGGGACGCCGGACGGCCTCCCAGCTTCGGGGGCAGCTGGTCACCCTGCGCCACGAGCTGGAGGAGACCCGCAACCGCCAGGCCGCCCTGATCGCCCGGATCCGGGCCAGCCGGCAGGTGGGCTTCCCGCGCGACGATCTCGCCGGCGACCCGGCGGCCGATCCCGCCGCCGAGTTGGATCGCCTCGGGCAGCGCCTCGAGCACAACCGCAACGAGTTCGACCGCCTGCGCCGGCGCCTCGAGCTGGCCCACGTGGCCGGGGAGGCCTCGGCCGAGGCGCGCCGCACCCTGCTCGGAGAGGACGGCATGCTCGGGCGCCGCTTCGAGGAACTCGAGATGCGCCGGCGCATCGATGAAGAGTTGGCCGCTTTGCGCCAGAAAGACCCGCAGTCCGGGGAGAGCGCCCGATGACCGGCCCGGACCGTTCCCCCCGGTCGCGCCTGGCCGCGGCCCTGCTCTGCTTCTTCCTCGGCTGGCTCGGAGCCCACCGTTTCTACGTGGGCAAGATCGGCACCGGCCTGCTGATGGTGCTCACCGTGGGCGGCTTCGGCATCTGGTCGCTGATCGATCTGATTCTCATTATATGTGGGGCCTTCAGCGACGCCGCCGGCCTGCGCCTGTCGTCGTGGATGCCCGCCGAGGCCGCCGTCCCACCTCGAGCCGAGGAGCTGCGGGGACGCATGGACCGCATCGACCGGCAGTTGACGGATCTTCAGGGCGTCATGATAGATATGGCGGACAAGCTGGACCGGCGCCGCTACGGACACCTGGTATAACCGCCCGGAGAGAGCCATGTCTCGACCCTGCCTTCCCCTGCGTCTCGCCGCCCTCCTGGCGGGGTTGAGCGCCGCGGGCCCGCCCCTCTCCGTGCGGGCGGTGGACCTGCCCGACTACCTGGCCCTGGCCCTGCCCATCTCCGGCATCACCGTCGACGGCGACCTGTCCGACTGGCCCCGGGAGATGCCGGCCCTGCCGATCCGCAACGAGTTCGGCGCCTACGGCCCCACCGACACCGAGGGGACGGACCTGGACACCAGCGACGACCTCAGCCCCTCCTTCCGGGTCGGGTACGATCCCGAGGAGCAGCTGCTCTACGTGGCCGTGGAGGTGCGCGACGATGTCCTCTACGCGAACCTGGCCGGCGGCAACGTGTCCCGGACCGATGCCTGCGAGATCTACGTCTCCGGGATCGTGTCGTCGGACCACACTCCGATCCAGTACGCCCTCGTGCCGGGGACGAGCACCTATCCCACCTTCGACCGGAGAGGGGTCCACCACAACCTCCGGGCCGACAGGAGATCCCGCGGGGCCTGGGAGCGCCGGGACGACGTCGTCACTACCTACGAGTGGGGCGTGCAGGTGCGGTCCGGCTTGCCGGCCCATCCGCGGACCGATCCGCGGCGCGGTTTTACGGCGATGAACCCGGCCCCCGGCCGGGCGATCCGCCTCGAGGGCGGCGAGATCATCGGTTTCGACGTGGTCGTCGTCGACGGCGACGGGCCGCCCCCGGAGTTCCGTGCTCCGTCCCGCCTGACCCGCCTGCTGAGCGAGGCAACCGCCTCCTGGGTGCCCTGGGGCCCCCCGCGGTCCGTCAAGATGTATGATGACGACCGGGTGGGGCGTCTCGTGCTGGCGCCGGAGAACTGGTCGGCGGGGTTCGACGCCGAGGCCATGGAGGAGTACCTGGAGACCTGGCTGAGAGATCATCCGGATGTCTGGATCGCGGTGATCGAGAGAGCCGTGTCCGGGCAGCCCCGACCGCATTCTCACCCTCTGGCGCGGAGGCTGGACCAGGCGGCCGGAGCCATCGGCAGGGCCGAGGCGCGGGTGCTGGAAATCGAGCCGCCGGGTCCGGCCGGGGGGGACTACACGACACCGTGGCAAGGGAGTCCTCATCCCGACCTGGTTCGTCGGGGGGACGACAACGACCGGCTCATGCTGATCGGGGGCTGCCTGCTGGGGCTGGCCGTCGGCCTGGCCGCGGTCTACGTGGCCCGCCGCCGGCCCGGGGCGGACTCGGCAGTCCTCGGGGATCGCCTCTCGGCCCTGGAGTCGCGCATGACGGACACCCAGGACGTGATGATCGCCCTTAGCGAGAAGCTGGACCGCATGGACGCCCGGGACCGCAAGGGGGCCGAGGCCCCCTGGGAGAACGACTCGTGAGCGCGGTCCAGGGGGCCCCTGCGCTCGAAGGCTTGGTTCCCGAGGCTGGATCCGGCCGCGCGCGCGTCTCGGATTCTCCTGCCCCGCGCAGGAGCGCGGGCCCCTTGCTCGCGGTGACCCGCCTGCCCGGGTTCGTCCTGCGCCTCGGCCTGGGCCTGGCGGCCACCCTCGTGGTCAGCGTGCGCGCGCAGCTGGCCATCCTGGAGCGCTACCCCGAGGCCGACTGGATGGCGCTGGCCGGCGGGCTGCTGGCCGGCGGGCTGGTGCTGTTCGTCGCCGTGGCCGTGGCCTTCGGCCTGCGCTCGCCGCGGCGGGCCCTGCTGCTGCTGACGGCTCTTCCAGCCCTGCTGCTGACCGCCGGGTGCCTGTCGGTGACCCACTTCCCCGAGGCCGGGTTCCGGACCGGGGAGCTGCGCGGCGAGTGGGAGCGTCTGCACCCGACCCTGCGCCTGTCCCTGTGGATCGCCCGCCTGGGAGGCGACCTGGTGCTCACCGACGTGGCCGCCCGCCCGGCGCAGGACGGCTCCACGCCATGGAGGGGGTACGTCCGCTCCGTGGACCTGCGCGCCCGGGACGCCGGCGACCTGCGCGACTGGGCGCGTCAGGGTCTGTTCCTGGCCCTCGGCCTGAAGGCCGCGCCCCACGCCGGCGCCGCCGGCCACCTCCACGTCTCCCTGCCGCCCCGTCCCCGGTAGCCCGCCGGGCTTCAGAACCTCAGCGAGAACACGGTCCGCACCTCGGGTTCGGACCTGGCCGAGATCGTGCCCCGGTGGAGGCGCATGATCTGCCGGCACAGGCTCAGGCCGATCCCCGAGCCGTCCTGCTTGGTGGTGAAGAAGGGAATGAAGAGCTTGTCCAGGGCCTCCTCGACGATGCCGGGGCCGTTGTCGGCGACCTCGATGACGACCCGGTCGCGGTCCATGGAGGCGGTCAGGTCGACGCGCGCCCCGGGGCGGCCCCCGGCGGCGTCGCAGGCGTTGCGCAGCAGGTTGATGAGCACCTGCTCCACCTGCCCGGGGTCGGCGGTCAGCTCGAGGGAGGGCGGGTCGACGGCGTGGGCGAGCGCCACCCCGGCCTGTTGGAACTGGTGCTCCATGAGCTGGGTCACCCGCTCGAAGAGGCCGCTCACCGGGGAGATCTGGAAGTCGGGGGCCGGGACCCGCGTCAGGTCGCGGTAGGCGTCGACGAAGTGCAGCAGGCCTTGCGACCGGCGGTGGATGGTGTGCACGGCGGTGCGCACGTCGGCCACGTCCTCGCCGGCGAGGGCCTCCCGCTGCAGCAGGCCTTCGGCGGTCGCGGACAGGGAGGCGATGGGCGTGATGGAGTTCATGATCTCGTGGGTCAGCACCCGGATCAGCCGTGCCAGGCCGCCATCTCCTGCTCCTCCAGCTCGCTGTGGATGTCGTGGAGGGAGACGAGGCGGTACTCCTGGTCGCCCAGGCGGAAGAGGGTGGCATGGCAGGCGAGCTGGCGGGTCTCGTCCCCATCCTCGAGGGGCACCAGGGCTTTCCTGCGCGGGCCCAAAGTCATCAGGGTCCGCACCAGGCCGGGGCCGCGGTGCTCGAGGTCGGAGAGGTGGCCGAGACGGTTGACGCGGAGCAGCCGTTTGGCCGCGGTGTTGATCAGCGACACCTCTCCGGCGCGATCGAAGGCGACGAGGCCGACGCCGATGTGCTGCACCACCATCTCCAGATAGAGGGCCTGCTCCTCCTTCTCGGCGCGGGCGGCGCGGAAGGCGTCGAGGACCTCGTTGAAGGACCTCTTCAGCTCGTCGAAGGAGGATCCGAGGCCGCCGGTGACGAAGGTCTGGGAGAAGTCGGAGTAGCGGACGGCCTGGAAGAAGCGCGCCAGGTCGCGGTTCGTCCGGTCCACGAAGCGGACCAGGGACCACAGCTGCCAGGCCAGGAAGAGTCCCAGGACGAGGGGCATGGCCGGATAGGCCGGGTCGCGCAGCGCATGCGGGAACAGCCACAGGCAGAGCCCCAGGAGGAGCACGCGGAGCAGGACCTGCACCCGGAAGTTCCCGAGCACGCGCTTCCGGCTCCAGGGACGGTCAGAGGCCATACTTCTCCATCCTCCGGTAGAGGGAGGTGCGCGTGAGACCGAGCTCGCGGGCGGCGTGGCTGACGTTGCCCTGGTGCTTGCGCAGGACGCGCTCGATGACCTCCCGCTCCACATCCTCGAGGTTGTAGCTGTCGAAGGTCTCCGCCTCCCCGGCGGGGGCCGGCGCGGGTGCCGTGAGCAGGAAGTCGTCGGCCTCGAGGCGGGGCCCCTCGGCCATGATGACGGCGCGCTCCACGGCGTGCTGCAGCTCGCGCACGTTGCCCGGCCAGGCGTAGCCGCGGAGCTTGTCGTGGGCGGCGGCCGAGACGCCGCGCAGGGGCCGGGCGTACTTCCGTCCATACTGATCGAGATAGTGGGCGGCCAGCGGCTCGATGTCCCCGGGGCGCTCGCGCAGGGGCGGGATGCGCACCTCGATGGTGTTGATCCGGTAGAGCAGGTCCTGCCGGAAGCCCCCCTCGCCGACCATGTCGTAGACCGGCATGTTGGTGGCGCACAGGAGGCGCACGTCGATGGGGACCGGCTTGTTCGAGCCGAGGCGCACGATTTCGCGGCTCTGCAGGCAGGTGAGCAGCCTGGCCTGCAGCGGCAGGGGCAGGTTGCCGATCTCGTCGAGGAACAGGGTGCCGCCCGAGGCGACCTCGAAGCGGCCGGCGCGGTCGGAGCGGGCGTCGGTGAAGGCGCCCTTCACGTGGCCGAAGAGCTCGCTCTCGAAGAGGGTCTCGGAGACGGCGCCCATGTCGACGGCGATGAAGACCTCGCCGGCGCGCGCCGAGCGCCGGTGGATCTCCCGGGCCACCAGCTCCTTGCCGGAGCCGTTCTCGCCGAGGATGAGGACGTTGGCGTCGGTGGCGGCCACCTTGGCGATGGTCTCGAAGATCTCGCGCATGGGCGGCGAGTCGCCGATGATGTCGACGAAGGGCTGGTCCAGGTCGGCGGCCAGCTGCGTCTGCCGCGAGCGCAGTCCCTGGGCCTCCGACCGGGAGCTGCGCAGTTGCGCCGCCGCCGACAGGGTGGCCAGGAGCTTCTCGTTGTGCCACGGCTTGAGGACGAAGTCGACGGCCCCCTCGCGGACGGCCCGCACGGCCATCTCCACGTCGCCGTACGCGGTGATGGGGATGACCACGGCCGCCGGGTCCAGCTCCCGGATCTGCTGCAGCCAGTAGAACCCCTCGCGGCCGGAGGCGGCGTCCTGGGTGAAGTTCATGTCCAGGAGCACGATGTCGGGCGGGTCGTCGCGCAGCACCGAGGGGATGGCGTGGGGATCGGCCTCGGTGCGGACCTGGTAGCCCTGCTGCTTGAGCAGCAGCCGGGCGGCGACGAGGACGTCCGGATCGTCGTCGACGACCAGGACCCGGGGCTCGGCGGCGGGTCTCATGGGAGCCTCCGGGTGTACGCCATCGGACACCGTCTGTATCGCCGGCGTGCACCCCCGGTTCTCGGCCGGTCTTGGCGAAAGATGCTCATCTTGTTGTGTTCCAGTAGCTTGGGGTAATTGGCATGCATCTTGCGTTTACCATCGCGGAGCCTTTGCACAGGAGGGACTTGCAAACATCATGCCCGCAACGATCCGGATTCCCCATGTCTCACCTCTGGTGGACGTGACCCGCCCTGGCGGCGCCGAGAGCCCCCCGGGCTCCACCGGCAGCGGCGCGGCGATGGACAGGAAGATACGAAGGAGGAGGTGGCCGCCGAGGCGAATCGCCGGGGTGGCCGCGGCGGCCCTCTTCGCCGCCTTCGCGGCCTGGGGGTTCCTCAAGGACAGCGGCGTTCGCAAGCTCAACGTCGACCGCGACCGGGTGACCATCTCCGAGGTCGTCCACGGCCCCTTCCAGGAGTACACCCCGGTGCGCGGCACCGTGCTGCCCATCCGCACCGTCTACCTCGACGCCCTGCAGAGCGGCCAGGTGCAGCGCGTCTTCGTCGAGGAGGGGACCCACGTGGAGGAGGGCGATCCGCTGCTGCGCCTGGCCAATCCCGAACTCGAGCTGCACGTGCTGCAGCAGGAGTCGGAGCTGCAGCGGAGGATCGAGGAGCTTCGCAGCGGCCGCCTGACCATGGAGCAGAACCTGCTCAGCTCCCGGCAGCGCCTCATGGAGATCGAGTACAAGGCCCAGATCGACCGCCGCAACTTCGAGCGCTACGCCTCCCTGTCGCAGGAGGACCTGGCGGCGATCATGCCCCTCCAGGACTACGAGAAGCTGCGCGACAACTACCAGTTCAACACGCGCAAGCTCGACCTCACCCGGGAGACCCACCGGCAGGACTCGCTGCTGGCCGTGGACCGGGTGGTGCAGGCCCGGTCGGCGGTGGAGCGCATGGAGCGCAACCTGGAGATCATCCGGCGCCGCCTCGACGACCTCACGGTGCGCGCCCCGGTCTCGGGGCAGCTGACCGCCCTCGACGCCGAGACCGGCGAGAGCAAGGGGTCGGGCACGCGCCTCGGCCAGATCGACATCCTCGACGGCTTCAAGGTGAGGGCCGCCATCGACGAGCACTACATCGCCCGCGTCGACCGCGGCCAGCGCGGCCGGTTCGACCACGACGGCAGGCCCTTGGGGCTCGTGATCCGCAAGGTCTATCCGGAGGTGCAGGAGGGCCGCTTCGAGGTCGACCTGATCTTCGAAGACGAGGCCCCGGCCGGCATCCGCCGCGGCCAGACCCTGCACATCCGCCTCGAGCTGGGGGACCTCGACCAGGCCACCCAGGTGGCCCGGGGCGGGTTCTACCAGGCCACGGGCGGACACTGGGCCTATGTGCTGGAGCCGTCGGGGGACCGGGCCATGAAGCGGGTGATCCGGCTGGGCCGGCAGAACCCGAAGGTCTACGAGGTGCTGGAGGGGCTCCGCCCGGGGGAGAGGGTGATCACCTCCGGGTACGAGGGCTTCGGCGAGGACATGGACGTGCTCGTGCTCAAGTGAGCGATTGACGAACACCAACAAGGGAGGAGACCCGATGACGGAGGAAAAGGGCAACGGCAACGGCAACGGCAGGGAGTCCCTGATCCGGACCCTGGGGCTGCGCAAGCTCTTCACCACGGAGGAGGTGGAGACGACGGCCCTGGAGAACGTCAACCTCGAGATCCACGAGGGCGAGTTCGTGGCCATCATGGGGCCCTCGGGATGCGGCAAGTCGACGCTGCTGAACCTGCTCGGCCTGCTCGACAACCCGACGGAGGGGGAGTACTGGCTGTGCGGGGAGGAGGTGGCCGGCTACTCCGAGCGCCACCGGGCGAACCTGCGCAAGGGGACGATCGGCTTCGTCTTCCAGAGCTTCAACCTCATCGACGAGCTCACGGTCCACGAGAACGTGGAGCTGCCCCTGCTCTACCTGGGCCTGCCCGCCCCGCAGCGGCGGGAGCGCGTCCGGGAGGCGCTGGATCACATGCAGATCACCCACCGGGAGAAGCACTTCCCGCAGCAGCTGTCCGGCGGCCAGCAGCAGCGCGTGGCCGTGGCCCGGGCGGTGGTCGCCCAGCCCCGGCTGATCCTGGCCGACGAGCCCACGGGCAACCTGGACTCCCGCCACGGCGACGAGGTGATGGCCATGCTGACGGAGCTGAACGAGTCCGATACGACCATCGTCATGGTCACCCACTCGCCGGCGTACGCCGACTACGCCCACCGGATCGTCCACCTCTTCGACGGCCGCGTGGTGACGGAGAACATCATCCAGGAACGGGGGATCTGACGCGGCGCCCGGCCGCCGCGACGACGGCTCTAGAGCGAGTTGAGGAAGGCGATCAGCGCCTGGCGGTCGGCGGCGCTCATCCGCCTGACCGCCTCCCTCGACTTCTCCCCTTCGCCGCCGTGGAACATGACCGCCTCCATCAGGGTGGCGGCGCGGCCGTCGTGGAGGTAGGCGGGCACGCCGCTCACCGTCGCCGTCAGGCCGATGCCCCACAGGGGCGGAGTCCGCCACTCCCGACCGTCGGCCTCGTAGTCGGGACGGTGGTCGGCCAGCCCGTCCCCCATGTCGTGCAACAGCAGGTCGGTGTAGGGATGGATGACCTGGTTCGACAGGTCGCCGACCTCGTGGGGGCCCGTGCGCAGGGTGGCCACGTGGCAGGAGGCGCAGCCGGCGCCGGCGAACAACTCCTCGCCGCGCAGGGCCAGGGGGTCGTCGATGCCGCGCCGCGCGGGAACGGCGAGGGTGGCCATGTAGAAGACCACGTCGTCGAGGATCTCCCGGGGCAGCTCGGGGTCGTCGTCGAGGCCATCGGCCTGGGGCTGGCCGGCGGTGGACTCGCGCGGGAAGTAGGGGGTGGTGATGCCCATGTCCTCGCTGTAGGCGGCCGCCGCCTGCTGCAGCAGGGTGGGGTTGTTGGCCTTCCACCCGAAGCGTCCCAGGACGCGGCGCCCCGTGGCGACGTCGAAGACGTGGTTGGGCCGCCCCGAGACACCGTCTCCGTCGGCGTCGCCCGGGTCGGCCAGGGCCAGGATCTCCGCCTCGTTCACCGCCTCGAGGAGGCCGCGTCCGAACACCGGGGGCGCCATGCGCGCCGAGGTGAGCACCCCCGCGGGCCACTCCGTGTAGGGGTCGACGATGTCGTACGCCGGATGGCGGAGCGTGTAGGTCCCGCCGTCGGCGAAGCGGCCCTCCTCCTCGAAGTAGCTCACCTCCACGCGCGCCTCGGGGACCACCCCGAAGATCGCCCGGTCCCCGATCTGCACGCCGAATCCCGGCACCGGCGCCGGCGCGCCGGGATGCTCCGAGCCGACACCGGGGAGGCTGACGCGCATCAGGGAGGAACCTAGAAAGGGCGCGGTCGCCCCGAATCCGGAGCGCCCGCGCCCGTCGCGGCCGTGGCAGCCGGCGCAGGAGGTCTGGTTGAAGACCGGGCCGAGACCGCTGTTGACCTCGGCCGGGGCGCTGACGAAAACGGCCTCGAAGGCGGCGTCCCCCGAGAGGAAGCGCGCCATCTCCCCGGCATCGAGGCCGGGCACCGGGTTCTCGAAGGCGGTGCTGGCCGCGTCGAAGACGGTGGCCGCTCCACCCGACAGAGCCCGGTCGGCAGCCGGACCCGGATCGGGCCCGGAGGGGCCGCCGCCGCCGCAGCCGCCGAGGCCAAGGAGGACCCCGGCGTACCAGAGGCGGCTCGGGGCCGCCCGTCGACCCAGATCGGCCTCCCTCTATTGAGCCAGCACCAGGGGCAGGACTTCCTCCTCGAAAGTCCGCTGCACCTGTGCGATGGCCCGCTGCGCCTTCTCGATCTGCGCCGCGTCGCTGGCGATGGCGTCGCGGAAGGGATTGCTGATCCGGCCGATCTCGTCGATGGAGGCCCGGATCTCGCCCTTCAGTCGGCGGTCGAGGGCGTCGTTCCGCAGGGCGACGAACCCGTCGAGTCCGGGGCCCTCGCGGCCCCCGTAGTCCCCGGTATGGGCGTTCCACACGCTGCGCATGTTGTTCTGGAAGTCGTCCAGGGAGTTGAAGCTGAACTGGGACTCCACGAGCCGGGGGTCCTGCTCGCTGAAGGGGTCGGCGATCTTGCCGTTGGCCACCTCGTCGCAGATCCCGATCATGCCGTTGACGATCTCCTGGACCGCGGACCGCTGGGAGGGGTAGACGTCGCTGCCGCCGCCGGCCTGGAGGACCTTGGCCACGAAGTTCCCGCCCGAGGGGATCCAGCTGGCGTGCAGGTCCTTTGCCGTCTGCGCCAGGAGGAGGGAGCTGGCCACGAGGTAGTCGAACTGGCGCCCGGTGAAGTCCGCGACGGTTTTGCTGCCGCCCTCGTCGAAGAGCAGGTACTCGATCGTGTGGAAGCCCTTCAGGGTCCCGTCCAGGCCGTTCACGTACTCGGTCCCGAGGTCGTTGCCGCTGGCCATGACGCCCTCGAGGTCGGTGCGGTTGACGGGCCAGCTGTCCAGGGCCGGATCGTAGCCGTTGAAGTCGACGGGGCCGAAGAGGAAGCCCTCGCTCGCCTCCCAGGGGACGCGGGCGGCGACCCAGGCCTCGCGGGCGGCGCTCAGCGTGGCGTCGCCGGGATTCTCCCGCAGGGCGGCCACGGCGTCGGCCAGGGCCCCGGCCGCGGCATCCAGGTCCCGGTAGGTGGGGATGACGACGTTGTTGCCGAAATTCTCCAGGATCGGCCCGAAGTCATAGGCCTCGCTCCCGGGGCCGGCGACGTCGTCGTCGTCGCCGCAGGCCGCCAGCCCGAGGAGAAAGGCCGTGAGAAGGGGGAGGTGGATCAAGCGACGTCCCATGAGATGCTCTCCGGTTTGGGGTGTCGTCCGTCAGAACTGGAATCCGAGGGCCAGGCCCAGGGTGTTCTCGTCGTTGAAGCGCGCCGCCCCGAGCCGGCGCATGGCGTAGTCGGCCTTGAGGACCAGCTTGCGGGCCATGGCGTAGTTGACGCCTACCGTGTGCACCCGCCGGTCGAACCGGGGGTTGTCGAAGAACCCCTCCGGCACCTCGGCCATGGTGTCGTAGTCGTCCAGGCGGACGAAGAGGTCGAGCCGCTCTCCGGGCCGTTCGGCCAGCCACGGCAGGATGTCGTACCCCGCCTCGAGGTAGAGGGCGCTGGCGGCGCTGGCCACGGGGCTGCGCGGCACGTCCAGATTGTTGGAGAGGGTGCGGTTGCGGGCGCTCACCGCGGCGGCGTTGCGCAGGTGGCCCCGCAGGAACAGCCCGCGGGCCCGCAGGCGGTCCCGGTCGAGGTGGGCGTGGACGTCGGCGATGGTGACCTGCGCCTCGGTTCCCTCCATGTCCGGCTTGGGGCGGTTGCCGGCGCTGTCGCCGCGGTAGAGGGAGACGCCCACCAGGGCGCCCCGGACGGGCTCGAAGTCCACTCGGCCCGCCAGCGCGAGACGGTCCGCCCGGACCTGCTCGAAACGCAGCTGGTGCCCCCCGGCGACCCACCTCTGGGAGCTGAACCCGGTGGCGTCGAGGCCGTTGATCACCTGCAGGCGCCAGCGCCACCGCCGGACCCGGCCCGAAGCCTCGATGCCGGTCTCGTGCCAGAGGGCGGGGATCACCGCCGCCTCCGACTCCGGGCGCACGGTGCCGTAGTAGTCGAGGGGACGGTAGAGCTCGGAGAGCAGGCCCACGGCGACGTAGAAGTGACCGGCGCTGAGGTCGAGGTGCTCGCCGAAGGAGCGCTTCACGTACAGCTCTTCCACGATCACCTCGCCGCCTTTCTCCACCTCCTGCTCGAACTCGCCGAACTCTTCGTACTCCAGCTCGAGAGCGCCTCCGGTCCCGCCGTGCTCGAACTCCACCTCGGCTTCCAGCTCGACCTGGGGCAGCAGTTCCGCCTCCAGCTTCAGGGCCAGCCGCGTGACGTCCATGAGGGCGCGGTCGTCGGGAGCCGAGCCCCCGGGCCGGCTCTTCTGGTCGGGGCCGTAGTCGAAGCGCCAGTAGTTGATCTCGCCGTAGCCGCTGAGCCGGAGGGGAGTCTCGCCGGAGGCGGATCCGCAGACCGGCAGGAGGCAGAGGAGAGCGGAGGCGGTGAACCCGGTTAGTGGTGCTATCCATCTGAAGTGCATGCAAAACATATGATTCCAAAGCCAACCGAAGGAATGGCTATCCCTTCAAAAGTTTGGCATACCCAACATCAGGATAGCAAACTTAACGCAATGGATGGGAGTGTCAAGCGTTCTTGCGCCCGTGCGTGGCGTCGGATGGTGGCCGCGGCACTGGCGCCCCCGGACTCGAGTGTCGACTTTTCCGCGCTGTCCGGGCCCGTGGGGCCCGGGCCCGCCACAGCCGCGGCTGACCCCGGCGGAGGCGGCATTCGGCGACCACCAGCGACAACAGGGAAGAGAGATGACGGAGCGGGAGGAGCACACCGCCGCCGAGCGCTGGATCTCGTACCGGGAGGAGATCAAGGTCCTGGACGCGACGATCCGCGACGGCGGGCTGATGAACGACCACAAGTTCGACGACGACGTGGTACGGGGCGTGTACCAGGGCTGCGTGGCGGCCGGCATCGACTATATGGAGATCGGTTACATCAACTCACGCAAGCAGTTCCCGGTCAATGAGTTCGGCCCCTGGAAGCACTGCCTCGAGGAGGACGTGCGGCGCATTGTCGGCGGCAACGAGACGGGGCTCAAGCTGTCGGCCATGGCCGACGCCGAGAAGAGCGACTACGAGGAGGACGTGCTGCCCAGGGAGCAGAGCGTCCTCGACATGATCCGGGTGGCCACCTACATCCACCAGATCCCCCTGGCCCTGCGCATGATCCAGGACGCCCACGACAAGGGCTACGAGACGACGGTGAACCTCATGGCCGTCTCCACCGTGCAGGAGCGCGAGCTCGACGAGGCGATCGAACTCTTCGCGGCCTCCCCCGTGGGCGTGATCTACGTGGTGGACAGCTTCGGGTTCCTGTACTCCGAGCAGGTGGAGGCGCTGGTGGACAAGTTCCTGGCCGTGACCCGGGGCACCGGCAAGGAGGTGGGCATCCACTGCCACAACAACCGCCAGCTGGCCTTCGCCAACACCATCCAGGCCATCGTCAGGGGCGCCAATTACCTGGACGCCAGCGTCGCCGGTCTCGGGAGGGGCGCGGGCAACTGCCAGCTGGAGCTGCTCCTCAGCTTCCTGCACAACCCGAAGTATCACCTGCGCCCGGTCCTGGAATGCATCCAGAACCACATCGAGCCGCTGCGCCAGGAGCTGATGTGGGGCTACGACTATCCGTACATGGTCACGGGGATCCTCAACGAGCACCCGCGCTCGGGGATGGCCTTCAACGCCGAGAACCGCGGCGACATCGTCGACTTCTACGACGAGATGGTTTCGCAGGAGTAGAGAGGAGCCAGCCACTTGCCGCAGCCCAACGTCCTGCTCATCTGTGTCGACCACTGGCCCGGCCCGCTGCTGGGCGCCGCGGGCCACGCGGGCGTCCTCACGCCGACCCTCGACCAGCTGGCCGCCAACGGCACCCTCTTCACCCAGGCCTACACGGCCACGCCGACCTGCATCCCGGCCCGGCGGGCCCTGATGACGGGGACCACGGCCCGGACTCACGGGGACCGCGTCTTCGACGAGCACCGGCCCATGGACCCGGACCTGCCCACCCTGCCGCAGGTGTTCCGCGACAACGGCTACCAGGCCTACGCCGTGGGCAAGCTGCACGTCTATCCGCAACGGGACCGCATCGGCTTCGACGAGGTCATCCTGTGTGAGGAGGGGCGCCACCACCTGGGCGGCGACGACGACGACTACGAGCGCTTCCTGCGCCACGAGGGGTACCCGGGACAGGAACTCACCCACGCCATGGGCAACAACGTCTACACCACCCGGCCCTGGCACCTGCCCGAGCCCTGCCACCCGACGAACTGGACGGTGCGGGAGATGAGCCGCGGCATCCAGCGCCGCGATCCCACGCGCCCGGCCTTCTGGTACTGCTCCTTCATCACCCCCCATCCGCCGGTGGTTCCGCCCCAGCCGTACTACGACCTCTACGAGCGTCTGGGCGTCGAGGACCCCGTCGTGGCGGAGTGGGCGGCGGAGCCGGACCGGCTGCCCTGCGCCCTGCGCCTGCACCGGGAGAAGGTGCCGTCCATGAGCGAGGCGGAGATCCGCCTGGCGAGGCAGGCCTTCTACGGGCAGTGCACCTACATCGACCACCAGCTCCGGCTGCTCATCGGCTGCCTGCGCGAGGAGGGGATCCTCGACGACACGATCGTCATGTTCACCTCCGACCACGGGGACATGCTCGGCCACCACGGCCTGTGGGCGAAGCCGCCCATGTTCGAGTGGTCGGCGAAGATCCCCATGATCCTCATGCCGGCGGCGGGCGGCGAGGACAGCGGCCACCATCGGCGGGACGATCGGCTTTCCGAGCTCCGGGACGTGATGCCCACCCTCCTCGACCTGTGCGGCCTGCCCGTCCCCGAGACGGTGGAGGGCCTGTCCCTGGTCTCCGACCGGCGCCGGGAGCATCTCTACTGCGAGCACTTCGAGGACGAGAAGTCGATGCGCATGGTCCGTGCGGGCTCCCACAAGCTGATCTGGTACCCCGTGGGCAACCGGCTCCAGCTGTTCGACGTCGACCGCGATCCGATGGAGATGCGCGACCTGGCCGGCGACCCCGCCCACGCCGGGGTGCGCGAGGACCTCACCCGGCGGCTGCTGGGCGAGCTCTACGGCTCGGACGAGCGCTGGGTCCGCGACGGCCGCCTCGCCGGCGAACCCGACCGGGAGGTGCCGCCCCGGGTGAACCGGGGCATGTCCGGCCAGCGCGGCTGGCGATAGCGTGTCCCGCTCCGCCGCGGCCGCCCGTCTCGCCGTCGCGCTGGCCGCCCTGCTCGCGGCGCCTCTGGGCGCCGGGGAGCGAGCCCTGGAGCTGGGTCCCTGCGCCGATGACGTCAACGTGGCCGGCGCCGAGTGCGGCCGCCTCGAGGTCTTCGAGGACCGGGAGGCCGGCCGGGGACGCAGGATCGAGCTCAAGGTGGTCGTGCTGCCGGCCCTCGGCCGGGGCCCGGCGCCGGATCCCCTGTTCCTCCTCGCCGGCGGTCCGGGGATGCCGGCCAGCGTCCTGGCGGGCCTGGCGGAGTCGGCCCTGCGCCGGGTGCGGGACCGCCGGGAGATCGTCCTCGTCGACCAGCGCGGCACCGGCGACCTGAGCCCGCTGCGCTGCGACGACATCGACGCCGACTCCACCTACTTCAGCTTCGACCCGAACCTCCCGGTGGAGTTGCTGCGCGGCTGCCTGGAGCGCTTCGAGGCCGACCCGCGGCAGTACACGACGCCGGCGGCCATGGACGATCTCGACGACGTGCGCCGGGCCCTGGGCTACGAGCGGATCAACCTGTGGGGAGGGTCCTACGGGAGCCGCGCGGCCCTGGTCTACCTGCGCCGCCACCCGGAGCGCGTGCGCGCCGTCGTCCTCGACGGCGTGGCCCCGCCGGGGATGCGCATGCCCGTCCACATCGGGGAGGACGCCCGGCGCTCGGTGGAGCTCATGCTCGCCGACTGCGAGGCGGATCCGGACTGCGCCGCCGCCTTCCCCGAGGTGCGGAGCAGATTCCAGCAGCTGCTGCACCGGCTGGAGGAGGCCCCGGAGACGGTCGAGGTGCCCCATCCCCGGACCGGCGGGGTCGTCGAGCTCGAGCTGCGGCGCCGGCATGTCCTGTTCCTGTTGCGCTCGGCCCTGTACGACGCGGAGACCTCGCGTCTGCTGCCCCTGGTCATCGAGCGCGCCCACGGCGGCGACTACGGGCCCCTGCTGGCCCTCTCCGATCCCTTCGTGGAAGGCGTGAGCGAGATGAACGTGCCCCTCCTGTTCTCGGTCCTGTGCGCCGAGGATCTGGCCTGGGTGACCGAGGAGGACCGAAGCCGGATGGCCGCCGAGCCCTTCCTGGGCTCGGCGGTCCTCGACCTGTGGGGCCCGGTGTGCGACTTCTGGCCCAAGGGGAGCCTGCCGCCGGGCTATCACGACCCCGTGGTCTCCGACAAGCCGGTGCTGGTCCTCTCCGGAGAGCTCGACCCGGTGACCCCGCCGCGCTGGGGCGAGTCGGTGGCCGGGCATCTGTCGAACTCCCTCCACGTGGTCGTGCCGGGGGCCGCTCACGGCGCCTCGATCTACGGCTGCGTGCCCAGGCTGATCGCCGGGTTCCTCGAGGACGCCGGCTTCGAGGGCCTCGACGCCGCCTGTGTCGAGGATCTTCGCCGGCCCATGTACTTCCGCTCCTTCACCGGTCCGCGGGTCGGGGCGGCGGCCGCCAGGGGAGGCGCGCCCTGATCTCCGTCGAGGGACTGGCCAAGCGCTTCGGCGGGCTGACCGCGGTGGACGGCGTCTCCTTCGAGGCGCGGGACGGCGAGGTGACCGGGCTCCTGGGGCCGAACGGCGCCGGCAAGACCACGACCCTGCGCATGCTCTACGGCCTGATGAGGCCCGACGCCGGGCGCATCGCCGTGGACGGCCTCGACGCGGCCGCCGATCCCCGCGGCGTCCGGGCGCGCATGGGGATCCTGCCCGACGCCAACGGCCTCTATCAGCGGCTCACCGCGCGCGAGCACCTGCGCTACATCGGACAGCTTCAGGGCCTGGGCGGCGCTGCTCTCGAAGATCGCATCGACGAGCTCGTGGAGCTGCTCGACATGGGCGGCATCGCCGGCCGGAAGGCCCACGGATTCTCCCATGGAGAGCGGGCCAAGGTCTGTCTCGGACGCGCCCTGATCCACGATCCGCGCACGGTGCTGATGGACGAGCCCACGAACGGGCTCGACGTGGGCAGCACGCGGGCGGTGCGCGGCCTGATCCGCGGCATGCGGGACGAGGGCCGCTGCGTGCTGTTCTCCAGCCACATCATGCAGGAAGTGGCGGCCCTCTGCGACCGCATCGTGATCCTGGCCGAGGGCCGCGTGGCCGCGGAGGGGACGCCGGACGAGCTGCGGGCCCGGACCGGCCACGACAGCCTGGAGGACGCCTTCGTCGCCCTGAGCGGTCTCGACGAGGTCGAGAGATGAGACTGCTGCGCGCGGTCCTGCGCAAGGAGCTGGTCGACGGGATCCGCGACCGGCGCTCCCTGGTCGCCGCCCTCGTCTTCCCCATGACCGTTCCCTTCCTCCTGCCCCTCGTCTTCCACACGATGATGGAGCGCAACCGCGAGGCCCTGGAGATCGAGATCCCCGTGGTCGGCGCCGAGCGCGCGCCCGACCTGGTCGACTGGTTCGGGCGCCGGGGATACGCCGTGGTCGACGGGCCGCAAGATCCGCAGCAGGCGGTGAGGGAGAAGGACCTCGACTTCGTGGTCGTCGTGCCCGAAGGCTTCGCGGACGACTTCGCCCAGGGGCGCAGCGCCGCCGTCGAGCTCGTCCACGACGGCTCCCGCAAGGAGTCCGCCCAGGCCGTGGGCCGGGTGCGCGGCCTGGTGCGCGGTTACAGCCGGCTGGTGGGCAACCTGCGCCTCATTGCGAGGGGCATCAGCCCTCAGCTGGGGAACGCCGTGACCATCGACGACGTGGACGTGGCCAGCGCCCGCCAGCGGGCGGCGAGCTGGTTCACCTTCATCCCCATGCTCGTCATTCTCGCCGCCTTCATGGGCGGCATGAACGTGGCCATCGACGCCACCGCCGGAGAGCGCGAGCGCCAGTCCCTGGAGTCGCTGCTCGTCAACCCGGTGCCGCGCCGCACGCTGGTCCTGGGCAAGTGGCTGGCGGCGGCCGTCTTCTCCGGCGCCGGGATCGGCCTGACCCTGGCGAGCCTGCTCGTGGCGCTGAGCCGGGTGCCCCTGGAGCAGTTCGGCGTCGAGCTGCACATCGGAGGCCGAGAGGCCGCCTGGCTTCTGGTGGCGACGCTGCCCCTGGCGCTGTTTGCCTGCGGCCTGCAGATGACCCTGTCCACCTTCGCCCGCTCCTACAAGGAAGCCCAGACCTTCATGTCGCTGCTCATGCTGCTCCCCATCGTCCCCCATTTCATCGCCTCCCTGTGGAGCCTCGGCGACGCCTGGTGGATGCTGGCCGTTCCGGCCCTGGGCCAGTACGTGCTGCTCACCGACGTGCTCGGCGGCGAGGCGATCCAGGCGGAGGCCTGCCTGGCCGTGGTCCTGTCGTCGGCCCTGCTCGGCCTGGTCTGCGTGGAGATCACGGCGCGGCTCTTCGAGAAGGAGCGCATCGTCTTCGGGCGCTGAAGCCGCGCGTCCAGTGCGTCGATCGATGCCGGGGGTCCGGACCGTCATGTTCAGCCTGCTCGCGGCCCTCGGCCTGTACGGCGGCTATCTCGCCCTGCTCTACGCCGTGCAGTCCTCCCTCCTGTACCCGGGCCGCCACCTGCGGGGACGTCCGGGGCCCCAGCCCTTTCACCACGGCCGAGAGGTCGTGTGGCTCGAGACCAGCTTCGGCCGCGTCGAGGCGTGGTACCTGCCGCCGACCCTTGGGACCGCCCCGGGCGGACAGGCCCCGGCGGTGATCCTGGCCCACGGCAACAACGAGCTGATCGACACCATGCCCGAAGGGTTCCTGGCCTTCCGCGAGCGCGGCTTCGGCCTGTTCCTGGTGGAGTACCCGGGATACGGGTCCTCCGACGGGTCGCCGTCGGTGGAGAGCGTGACCGAGACCTTCACCGCGGCCTGGGACTCCCTGGTCTCCCGGCCCGACGTGGACGGCCGGCGCGTCCTCGCCCTGGGCCGCTCCCTCGGCGGCGCCGCGGTCTGCGCCCTGTCCGCCCGGAGGCCCCTGGCGGCCCTCGTCCTCGTGGCCGCCTTCGCCGACCTGCCGTCCATGGCGCGCCGCTACCTGGCGCCGGCCTTCCTCGTGCGCGACCGCTACGACAACGCCGGGGCCCTGCGCTCCTTCCCCGGCCCCGTGCTGGTCGTGCACGGCACGCGGGACGGCCTCATCTCCCACGCCCACGGCGAGCGCCTGGCGCAGGCGGCGCCCCGGGGACGTCTGATCAGCTACGACGCCGACCACAACGACTGCCCACCCGACTTCGAGCGCTTCTGGCGCGACGTGGACGGGTTCCTGGAGCAGGCCGGTCTCAGGCCCTGAGGGCGACCCTCCGCCGCAGGTAGAGGAGCAGGGCGAAGTCGTACGCGGCGTGCGCCGCCGCCGGCACCAGCAGGTTGCCGGACCACAGGTACAGGCCGCCGAGGTAGAGGCCGAAGAGGGTGGCGAGAACGGCGTAGTCGCGGCTCACGAAGTGGGCGGCGCCGAAGAGCGCGCCGGCGGCCAGCCAGCCGGCTCCGGCGCCGGCGGCGGAGCCCAGGGCGGACTGCAGAACGCCGCGAAAGAGGGCCTCCTCGCCGAGGCCGGCCAGGGCCGAGAGCAGGGCCAGGCGGGCCGGGGAGCCGGCGAGCAGCGGCTTCAGGACGTCCTCGACGGTCTCGGCCAGCCGCCGCGCCCGGGGGACCTCCCTGTGGACGGCGACGATCACTACCAGGGCCAGGGGCAGGGCCGCCGCCAACCCCCACGCGGCGTCCTCCACGGAGAGACGCAGGCCCCGCAGCGGCGGCGCCCCGAGCAGCGGACCGACCCCGAGGGCCAGCAGCAGGACAGCCCCCTGCAGGCCGGCGGCGGCGAGGAACATCCCCCCCGGAGAGACCGTACCGGCCTCCGGGGCCGGTGTCCGCGCTCCGCGGCGGCGCCGGACGGCCCCGTACACGACCGCGTTGAACAGCAGCAGGGCCATGGCCAGCAGCAGCTGATCGGGTCGCGTCAGCGAGCCGGGATAGAGAATGGGGATCAGGTAGTGCTCGACGAAGCCGCCGGCGTAGGCCGTCTGCCCCGCGGCCAGGCGCAGGTGCCGCTCCAGTGGCGTCAGAGGGCAGACCCAGCCGGCCGCCTCCACGGCCACCGCCCAGGCCAGGGCGGGCACGTGGAGCCAGGCGATCCGGGGCCGCTTCATCGCCGCCAGCCCGCCGAGGAGGGCGAAGAGGATGAAGCCCGAATGGAGCAGGACGACCAGGTCGGCCAGCAGCCGGTAGAGCATGGCGGCAAGGGTGGGCGCCCCGGCGCCGCCCCGCAAGGCCGCGGGCGCCTCTGCGTCTGGCTCAGCCCGAGGCCGGCTCCCTACCTTGTTCCGGGAACCTGATCCGGAGCGCGTCCATGCCCGGCATCCCGCTGACGGACTGACTCGTCATCGTCTCTACTGGATCTTCCAGCCGCCGGAACCGTCCTCACCCCCATCCCATCCGAGATCTCACCCATGTCGCAAGACCCGAAGTACCGCGTCGCCCTCATCGGCGGCGGCAGGGCCGGGCCCTCGAGGGCCCGCGCCTTCGATGCCCATCCCCTGTGCGCCGTGGTGGCCGTGGCCGACACCGACCCGGAGAACCTGGAGTTGACGTCGCGGCGGTTCGGGGCCGCCCCCTACGCCACCTGGGACGAGATGTTCGCCAGGGAGCAGCTCGACATCGTCCTGCCCATCCTGCCGGTGCGTCCCAACGCCGACGCCGTGGTGGCCGCCGCCGAGGCCGGCGTCAAGGCGATCTTCTGCGAGAAGCCGCTCACCGCCTCCCTGGCCGACGCGGACCGCATGGTGGAGGCCTGCGCCAGCCGCGGAATCCCCCTCGGGGCGGGGGTGATGGTCTCCTCCCATCCCGACTACCGGAGGGCCTACGGCCTGGCCTCCGGCGGCACGATCGGCCCCGTCAACCGCATCAACCTCTACGGCAGCAACAACCAGGGCGGCTGCCACGGCCTCAACCTGACCCGCAAGTTCGCCGGCAAGGCGGCGGTGGAGCAGGTCGTGGGCCGCGTCTCCGAAGACCCGCACAGCGACCATGAGCACGCCTACGACGAGGCCCGCACCGGGTTCGGCGACCTGGGCGGCTGGGTGCGCTTCGCCAACGGGGTCGAGGCCTTCCTCGGCGTGGGCGGGGTCATGAGCGGCATCGAGGTCATCGGAACCCGGGGCCTGATCCTGAACCGGAACAACACGGGACTCGGCCTGCAGCTGCGCCTGGCTCCGGAGAGGCTGGAGCGGATCGGGCTCGTCGACATGGAGACGGTGGAGGCCGGTTTCGAGACGAAGTCCTTCACGGACCGGGGATACGACGAGGCGGGCTGGGTGGATCCCGGCGACGTCATGCGCGCCATCGTCGACGACTTCATCCGCGTCCTCGAGGGGGGAGGGGAGTTGGAGATCACCACGGGGGACGACCTGCGTCACGCCCTCGAGATAGCCATCGCCCTGCGCGAGTCCCACCGGCGCGGCCAGGTGCCCGTCACCCTGCCCCTCGAGGACCGGTCCCTGACGATGTACCCGCAACGGACGCGCTGGCACTACAAGAAGACGATCCTGGGCCGGGAAGCCTACATGGCCCAGCTGGCTCAGCAGAAACGGGAGGGGTGAGGAGGCCGGATCCCGAGTACCGGGAGGCGCCGCTCCCGCGGTCTCGGGAGGTCTCGGTTCATTCCAGGAGTCGGACGCCGCGGATCTTGAGCGCCGCGTAGCGGTGCGTTCGCGGCGAGCGTCCCGCGAGCAGGACGAACCTGCTGTCGGCGAGCAGCCCCGTGTAGAAGTACCCCGCCCTGCGCAGGGAGGCCGGCAGAGGGGCCTCCACCCGGAAGTCGCCGGTTCCCTCGACCGGGAAGACCTCTCCGGGCGCGTCGTTGAACTCCACCTGGATCGACGTGGGCGCCGCCGGAGCCCGCGGATCGACGGCGACCTCGAACCGGACGCGCCGCTTGGCGCCGTCGTTGTACAGGAGGAAGGTGGAGCGGCGGTCGAACCAGAGACCGGTGCCGTCCGCCCGGGAGGGGTCTTGGCTGCAGCCCCGGATGATCTGTCCGAGTGCGGCCTGCCCGGGCCTGGTGAAGTCCAGGTCGGCGGAAAACCGGTCGAGGTCCTCCTCGTCCCCGAAGGGGCCGAACCGGCTCACCGTCGCTCCGGCCATGGGGAAGTACTGCGCGGGGAGCCTGTGATTCCGCGGTCTCCGGGGGGTGACGTACCCCAGCGAGCGAAGCTCCCTGAGCTTCTCCGCGGTCCGGTCGGCCTCGGACCGCTGCCGGGCGTTGAAGATGTCCAGATTCCTGTTGTAGTGCTGTCTCAGTTCCCCGTAGAGCCTGGCAGCCACGTCGGCTTCGGTCTCGAACAGGTTCCGGGTCTCCCCGGGATCTCGGTCCAGGTCGTAGAGCTCCTTGGAGTCCCGCAGCCTGTCGAGGATCAGCTTCCACCTCCCGTCCTGCAGTGTCTGGATCAGCGTGCTCACAGGCCGGTTGGCGAAGAAGGTGCCCTCCGAGTAGATGGCCCGGGCGTCCTCCGGGCCTGCGGGGAGCTCGGCCCTGGAGAAGGGCCACAGAGACCGGCCCTGGACCTGTTCCGGCGCCGGAATCCCCGCTTGCGCCAGAAGGGTGGGGAGCACGTCGATGAGGCTCACGGGCCTGGAGATCCTGCGGCCGCTCCCGTCCTCGCGGGGGTCGAAGATGACGAGGGGGACGTGCAGGCCCGCATCGTAGCCGGAGTTGGCGTGTCCGAAGAACCCATGCTCCAGCAGTTGCTCGCCATGGTCGGACGTGACCACGACCACGGTGGTGCGGTCCAGTCCGTTCTCGGCCAGGGCCTTCAGGATCGCCCCCACCGCCTCGTCCCAGTAGGCGATGGAGGAGTCGTACAGGTCCGAATAATCCTCGAAGTAGCGGGCGACTTCGCCCTGGTGTCCCGGTTCGTCCCGCCAGTTCTGCACCGCGGACCACCAGGCCCGCATCACCATGGTCTCCAGGAGCAGGGAGTCCTGCATGTCGAAGGCGAAGGTGGCCGGATCGGCCAACCTGTGGAAATCGGCAGGGGGAATTCGGTGCGGGTCGTGGACGTCGAGGAAGTGCACGTACGCCAGGAAGGGGTGGTCCCCAGCCGCGGATTGCCTGCCGATGAATTCCCTGGCAGCCTCGGCCAGTTCGAAGGCCGAAGCCCTGTTCTTCTCGAAGTGCTCGTAGAATCCCTGATCCATCCGGTACTTCCGGCCCGCGAGCCCGTTGGCGATGAAGGCCGCCGTCGTGTACCCGGCGTCGCCGAAGATCTCGGCCATGGTCAGGTTGGCGTCCTCCAGCACATAGTCCGAGTTCACGTACCCGTGGGCGAGGGGGTATTGGCCGGTGAACAGGGAGGCGGTGGAGGCCTGGGTGTAGTCGGAAGGGGCGTAGCAGCGCGTGAAGAGGGTTCCCCTTGCGGCCAGGCGGTCGACGACCGAGCTGGTGGCCCTTCCATATCCGTAGCACCCGAGCCGGTCCGCCCTCAGTGTGTCCATGAGGAGGACCAGGATGTTCGGCCTCGGGGCCTGCGGCGCGGTGCAGGCGGTCAGGACGGCCAGGCCGGAAGCAGCGGCGACGAGGAGTCTAGGGAGGATCAAGGGGTCAGGGCGGAACTGCCAGGGACGAGGGGTCCTGCCGCGCCGGCCAGGGGGTTTCGCGTGCCTTTGGGTTGCCGCTTGAGGACGTGTCGAGCCACGGGGTTCACCCGTTCTGCCGGACGTAGCATCAACCGGGTATCTTAATCAAGGTGTGTCCCGAGGTCATCCGTTTCCGCGGACCGGCGTCATGGACCTGGGCTGAGGCAGGGCCATGGGGAGGAGCGGGGCAACGGCGTAGGTTCCCCGTTTTGGAGAAGGAGGTCACGAGAGCATGGTCCGCCTGCCATGGGCCTGCATGTTGTTGATGGGGGCGGCGATCTGCGCTTGCGACTCCAGTCCGGCCAGCCGGCAGGAGCGTCTGCGGGCTCGCTATTCGCTGGCAGCCGCCCGTGCCGTGTCGATTCCGACGCTGCAGGCGGCGGTAGCCCGGGGACGGGCGACGGCGCACGAGCGCTGCGACCTGGCCGCGGCCCTGGCCGCCGGGGGGCGGTTGCGGTCCGCCCTGGATGTGCTGGAGGAGGCCCGCGAGCTCCATCCGGCGAGCGTGAGGGTTCTCTACAACCTCGGCCATCTGCAACGCCGGCTCGGCCGCCTGAACGAGGCCGTGGAAACCCTCACGGGGGCCGTGCGACTGGAGCCGGAATACGCGGATCTCCGTCTCAGCCTCTGTGGGGCGTACGCCCACCGGGCTCCAGCCGCCGCCGCCGGGTCGCCGGAGAGGGTGGTCCAGGCCGACCTGGACAGTGCCATCGCTCACTGCGGAGCGGCCGTCGGCCTTCTGCCCCGGGACCCGTTCTACCGTCACAACCTGGGGCGGGCCCTGTACCTGGCCGCCAGGTATGAAGAGGCGGCCGAGGCCTTCGGGGAGGCCCTGCGTCTCGACACCACCCGGCTGGACACCCGCCTGTACCTGGGGAAGTCACTGGTCGTCACCGGCCGGTTCGAACCGGCCAGTGAACACCTGAGCGGGGCCGTGGCGGGGGCGCCGAAGGACGCCGAGGGACACTACTTCAGGGGCCGGGCTTTCGAGGGGCTCGGTCGGGTTTCCGAGGCCGTTCGGGCTTACGAACGGGCGGTCGCCCTGAGGCCGGAATACGCCGACGCCCTCTACAGCCTCGGCCGCGTCCTCTACCGGGGAGGGCGGAAGGAGGAAGGGGACGGGGTGCTGGCCCGCTTCGAGGCCCTGGAGGCCCGGGGCGAGGCCGGACTGGCCGCTGCCCGGGCCGCGGTTCAGAGACAACCCCGGGACCTTCTCTCGCGCCGGGCCCTGGCAGCGCGGCTGATCGCTGGCGGGATGTTGTCGGAAGCTCGGGAACAGTTGATCGTAGCACGCGCCGTGGAGCCGGAGCACGCGGGAGTGCTGTTCGATCTCGGTCTGGTGCTTGCCCGCCAGCAGGACTGGCCGGGTTCGATCCGCGCCTTGCTCGAGGCGGTCCGGATCGAACCCGATTCGGCGGCCTACGGCGTGCGCCTGGCTCAGGCCTACGCCGGCGCCGGGATGACGGCGGAGGCCGCCCACACCCTGAGCCGAATCCTGGAGGCGCATCCATCGAACGACAAGGCCCGGCTGGAGATGGCCCGAATCGAGGAGAGCCGGGGCCGCCTCGGGGAGGCGGAGAGCCTGCTGAAGGGCCTGTTGCGCGCTCCGATGGGAGAAGTCGATCTGGACGAGGTCCGGTTCCTCCTCGCCGTGATCCTCCTGCGCCGCGAGCGTCCGGCCGAGGCCAGGCCGCTCCTCGAAGAGATCGTGGCCAGCGATCCGGCCTTTCCCCGGGCGGCCGGGCTGCTGCGCGCCATCGAGCAGCGCCAGGAGGAGGGGACTGGACCCTGAATGCGGGGGTGCCGGTTGCGAGGGGCGTGGGTCGGCCTTCTTCCGCGCAGCGGAAAGGGTGAAGGGTTTCCGCTGTTTTCGAATCTTCTCCTGCGGACTTATCTATAATCCAGTCACCACGATATCCAGTCACACGTGGGTTCCCAGATACACGTGGGACCTCACAAGCAGACAGAACAGGAGTGAGCACTCTTGGTGAGGTCTTCGGAACGACAGCCACCCCCAGGACGCCCTGCGCGCGCCGCCCGGGGCGGGGGCTTCGCAAGGACCGGTCCCGCATCCTCCGGGCGGGCGGCGGCCAGGGTTGTCGCCGGAGTCCTGGTCTCGGCGATGGCGGCCCTCCCCGGCTGCGGGGAACCCGAACGTCCGCTGCTGCATCCCACCGATCTTCTCGGACGCACTCCGGAGGCGCTCATGGACCGCCTGGGGGCCGCACAGATGCACATCGAGGAGACGCCGACGCGGATCGGCTTCCTGCGCTGGAACGACCTCGGCGGCATCCGGGTCCTCATCGCCTACAGTGACTCGACCAGCACCTACGTCACCTACCGGTTTCCCGAGGAGGGGCCCTTCGAAGAGGAACAGGCCTTTCGCACCCTTGGACTGAGCCGGCCTTCCACGGCGGGCCGGCCCATGAAGGGGAGCCCGGCGCGGGTCTGGGATCCGGCCGGCGACCTCCCCCGTATTTCGGTCAACCCCTTTACGAGGCTGATCTCGGTGGGCCCTTTGCCGGACTGGGCCAAACAGGGCATCCGCCACATGGAAGCCTCGGGGCCTCTGGACCTGTTGCGTCGTGAGTCCACGGAAGAGCCCTGAAAAAAACCCTTGACTTGCCGCTCATTCCTAGACCATAATACGGCAAATTCCCGCTGGACCTCTGCCGGCCCGAGAGGGTTTCCCGCGAGGATCCAGGCCGGGGGCAAGGGCGCAGTTGGTCCCATGGAGAGACAGGCCACAGAGCGGCCCATTTCAGTGACCGGAAATCCGGAGGCCGGCTGGATCCCCAGACGGCCGGCCTTCAAGGTCACACCTCCCCCCTTGCAGCTGCCCTTCGAGCATCACATCCCATCTACTCAGGAGGAAGTTTCCATGCGAGTCTCTCGGTTGCTCACCGCGGTGGGCCTGAGCGCCCTTCTCGCCGGTTCCGCCTTCGCCCAGACCACGAGATACGGGGACCCGGACTTCACTGTGGAGAGGGACTGGCGCAGCGGCATGCCCATCGTGCTGACCGCCAGCACCCAGGACATGGGGTACGAGTTCGACGGCAATCCCCTGCAGATCCCCTTCACCATCGCCGGCACGCGGGCTACCGTCTACCTGGCGGTCTACACCAGCGGCGCCAACCCGCAGTACGGCGGGGACCCCTTCGGAGTGGGCGGCATCGGCGGAGCCGCCCTGAGGACAGCGGGCATCGACACCCTGGTGTCCCTGTCCGCGGGGGAGTCCTTCAGCGCCGGATCCCACACCATCGCCTGGGACGGCAACGACTTCAACGGCAATGCCGTGGCCGCCGGCGACTACGACTTCTTCCTCATCGCCATCGACGACGTCTCCAAGCCGACCTGGACCGGCCGCGGCTCCTATGTGTGGAGCAGCCGGGCCTACGACTTCCGCTTCGACCCACCCGTGGTGTGGAACACCAACGGGCAGGGTTCCAATCCGGAGGACGGCACCAGCTACGAGCAGCGGCTCGAGCGGGGCCCCATGGGCGTCGATCTGATCGCCAACGGCGACGTGCCCACGGACTTCCTGATGCCGTGGATGGTACCGCGGCTGAAGGAGCTCAACGCCGAGATGAACCCCGACCAGTGGGACCTGTCCTTCGTCGAGATCGACCCTCAGGATCCGAACGTGGCGTACGTGGGCAACTACGGATGCTGCGCCGGCATGCCGGGCGGCTTCTGGAAGGTCAACATCGACCTCGACAACGTCTCCACGTCGCCGGAGGAGAGCTTTGCTGATCGCGGTCACATCGTCTGGGAGCAGCGCGTCGCCGACGCGGCGCTGATGGCCGAGCACACCAAGGAGTGGCTCAGCGACGACGGTCTGATCTACATGACCCACATGGACCGCGAGGAGCCCTTCACGCCCCAGATCGTGATGTTCGACCGGGCCACGGGCGACATCGCCAACGTCATGGACATGACGGACCTGTACGTGCAGAACCGTCCGGACACCGACACGCCCGACGCCCCGTACGTGCCGGGGCCCTTCGGCATCGACGTGGACGACACGGGGATCTACACCAGCGCCTACTGGATGCAGGCGCCGCGGGCGTTCCCAACGAAGTACACCCAGGATGGCGACATCATCTGGCAGAACCAGAACGGCGACGGGTTCATCGACCGCTACACGGGCGAAGAGGCCGAGGCCCTCGGTATCGTGGTCGTCGACCAGATGGTCAACACCGACATCAGCGTCACGCGCCACGGCATCTCGGTGGCCGGCGGCTACAACGACCCGGCCTGGGGCTACATCTTCGGTCCCGATGGTTCCGGTCTGCTGCGCTTGGATCTGCCTCACATGGGTCCCGATCTCGGTGGCGAGGTGGTCATCATCGACCGCGGCGGCGAGTACGACGGGTTGTATATCCCGGTTTGCTGCAACCGCGCCGTGCAGTGGCCCTTCGACATCGTCAAGGCCAGCATCTCCGAGGGCGTGACGATGGTGACCGAGGTCGACGCGGCCCTGCCCACGGCCTTTGAGGTGAGCGATGCGGCGCCCAATCCGTTCAACCCCGAGACCAGCTTCCGGGTGTCGATTCCCGAGACTGGAAAGGACCTTCACGTCCACATCGCGGTATACAACACAGCCGGGCAGCAGGTGGCGGTACTGGCTGACGAGCCGATGCGTCCGGGAGTCTACCAGACCACCTGGGATGGCCGGGACATGAACGGTCGCAAGGTGTCGAGCGGGGTGTATCTCTACACCGTCCGCGCCGGAGCCGATTTTGTCGAGTCGAAACGGATGACCCTACTGAAGTAGCCCTGGTCCACAGGTGGTCCAGAGAAGAAAGGTCAGGTAGGTCCCACAGATGCGGTCTGGACCTACCTGACTTTTTTGCTTCCCCGGGCAACTCCGGGGGGCCAGGTGCGGGAGGACGATCCCGCTGCTTCGCAGATCATCAAAGGGGGAGGGGGACGTGACCCCGAGCAGGACTATCGCCAGGATGCTCCGTGCATTGCCGGTGATGGCCGTGGCCTGTGGCAGCGCGGTCACCGCCGACGATCATCTCGTCGATCTGGACCGGTGGCGAACTGCGATTCACTACCGGAACACCTTCGCCGCCGCAGGGGCCCGCCCCGGCACGCTGTACGTCGCCGCCGTGGACAGTTTCCAGGTCTGGTTCAATGGGGCGCCGGTGGGCGAGGACGCCGCAGCCCGCCGCGCCGCCGCGATCCCGGTCGAGCTGGTCAACGGCGGTAACCACATCGCCGTCAGGGTTGTGAACCACGGCCTTGGAGAGGGACACGGCATGGTGGCTCTCGTCGCCGCAGATACGCTGGTGGGCGTACATACCACGACGGACCGCAGCATCCAAAGCTGGTACTGGAGCGCGGCGCCCCAGGATGGCCCCGACTGGACCACCGAAGAAGCGGAGGATCTCGAGTGGAGCCTGGTCCAGAATGGCACCTTCGACCTGGCAGGTGTGGAGGGCCTGCCCGCCGGGGCAAGGGCCGCCGTGGCCGGCTTCCCTGGCGGGATCGACGCCGGCCATCCCGAAGGAGGCCTGCGGCTGAAGCAGATCGACGGCCAGAACCTGGCCGTCGGCACGCCGGCCAACCGCATCGAGGTCGTCGATGGCGATCTGAACACCTCCTGGGATCCCCCGGTCAACGCCCTGAACTTCACCGCCAGCCTGGACCTGCAGGTGAGGCGCAACATCCACACCCTGCGCGCCCTGACGCGGCCTGGCCGCAGCGCACAGGACTTGGAGGCCAACTCCCTCCGCGGCTATTCGGTGCACATCAGCGACGATCAGATCCGCTGGTCGGAGGTCGGCGTGCTGCGGGGCATCACCGAGTTCGCCAGCACCGAGGTGACGTTCCTGCCCACCTGGACCCGTTACATCCGCCTGGTCATCATGGAGATCAATGCCATCACCCAGCCCCGGGTGGCGGAAGTAGAGGTCTACGGATCCGGTCACACTGACCGCGGAGCCTTCGTCTCCGAGCCACTGGACTTCGGACTGACCGACACGGCCAGGAACTTCGGCCGCCTGTGGTGGCAGGCCGACGTGCCGGAACGCACCCAACTGTCGGTGCAATTCCGGAGCGGTCATACGCAGGAGGATTTCAGCGACGCGGAGGCGGGCTGGAGCCGGGCCTTCAGCGGCCACGGAGACACCCTCTGGTTTCCCTCGGCGGAGCCGGCCCGCCTGCTGCAGTATCGTGTCAGCATGTCGACGCGCGACGACACCCGGACGCCCCTCTTTCGCCAGCTTGTCATCGAGAGTTCCCAGGATCTGGCCGTCACCGAGGCGCGGGCACACGTCAGTCCGAAGACGGCGCGTATCGGCGCAGATACGACGTTTCAGTATACCCTGGACCTGAGCTTTGGCGAAGGGGCCCAGGGCGTGGAGCGTCTGGCCATCGAGGTCCCGAGCCAGGCCGAGTTACTGACGGTTTCCGGCCTGGGCCCTCGATCCGTGAGTACCTGGTCATCGACGCAGCGCAGCCTGCAACTGGAATTCGACGAGCCCTTGCGGGAGGATACCCAACTGGTCATCTCCTTCCGCACCAAGACCTTCGCCACGGCCCACAGCTTCCGCTCCGCCCTGTTCTCACCGGGCTCGGAGAACCCCCTCAACCTGCAAGAGAACACGAGTGTCGACGAGGAGACGGGGGAGGCCCTCTCCTGGCACTTGCTGGCCATCCTGGCTCCCCAGGAGGTCCTGTCCCGCGTGCGGCCCAATCCCCCGGCCTTCTCCCCGAATGGCGACGGGATCAACGACTTCACGGTGATCGAGATGGTGCTGTCCAAGGTCGACATCCCCGCGCCGGTAAAGGTCGAGATCCATGACCTCTCGGGCCGCCGCGTAGCGAGTCTGGGCGAGGCGGGGCTGACGGCAGGCACCTACTTCTCGGATGCCTTCACCGGCCCCGGGAGTCCGGGGTACTGGGACGGACGCGACGGAGCGGGCGCGCTGGTGCCCCCGGGCCTGTATCTCTACCGCGTGGAGGTGCAGCTCGACACGGGTGACGAAGTCTCGGTGGGAACCGTGGCCGTCGCCTACTGATCGCCGGCGATTGGGATGATCGGCATGACTCCCACGCCGGGCAGGGGGCGCTGCCGGCAGGCCGTGAGGGCCGGCCTGGGAGCCCTCATGGGGCTGCTGGCCGCAGCCGGCGATTCCGGGGGGCAGTCCCTCGACCGGGACATCGAGTGGGGATACCAGCAGTTCCTGACGCGCGAGTACCGGCCCTTCTGGGACGAGCGCTACGAGAATCTGTCCTTCCTCAGCTACCGGAACTTCCCCATTCGAGGGGAACAACCCAGGTACGATCCTTTCGGGCTGTACCTGCTGGACGGCAGCGAGATCCTGCGCATCGAGGAGTACCGGACCTTGGATCCGGGCAACAGTTCCCGGATCCCCACAGGCCCCAGTTTCGGACAGTTTCGGAACCTGGTGATCATGCGCGACCACTACGGCAGCTGGTCGACGCGGCTGATGCTCGGACAGCGCCTGAAGGCACACCTGTCACCCCTGGCGCACGCCCGGGCCACCTTCGACGGCATCCGCTGGGACGCATCCTCTCATCGCAACATGATCTCCATCCTCACATCTCGCGTTTCCCACCGGCCCGCAACAGCTCCCCGGGCCACCCCTTTCGGAACCTACCTCTACGGGGGGCGATGGCAGAGCCAGCTGGGGGATATCGCCACCTTCGGGGCGACCTACGCCGACGTCCACCTGCGCGACACCTCGCAGAGAAAGGGGGATTTTCGCGGTGTCTTTCCGAAGGATCTGAACCCGGCGGACTCCTACTTCGTGATCGTCAGTGACGACAGTCCCGAGGACGGTGTCGGGCCGCTGGTGTACGCCGTCGAGATGTGGTCTCAGGGGAGGCGGATGGAGGCCCAGGCCGAGGTGCGCTGGGTCCTGGGTGCGGCTCGCTCCGATGACGTGGCCCACATCCGCAGGAACGGGTCCTGGGCCGTCCTGTCCATGGAGGCCGACCGGTTGTTGAAGCCGGTACAGCCGGGAAGGGGACGTTTCTACAGCAGCGGCATCCCCGCTGTGGTCGATGGCCGGGGCACGGAGGTGGCCGGTACCGACCTGCTCGTAATTCGATTTGACGCGCCGCCCGAGACGGAGGATTTGCACTTCCGGGTGTTGGCTTCGGGTGACTACAACCTCGACCTGGGCGCCTCCTACGTGCTGGCGGGGGTGCCAGACCGATCCTGGTCCGACTGGCACAACGTGACCCGGGCCCCGGGCAACGTGCGCGACGGATCCAACCTTGGCTGGGTGGATCTCTACTACGGCTTTCCCACGGGCCTGGCGAATCTCGGCGCCGATATCGAGATCGACCTGTGGGATGTGGAGGTGAAAGGCGAGTACGTCCGCAACACCTCGAACTACCAGCTCCCGATATTCGGCGATCATTCCCGGCGGCGCACGGCGGCGTGGTACCTCAAGGGCGTGCGCCGCATGGGCGAAGGCTGGCGGCTGGGCGGCGAGATTCACCACATGCCGTCCGACTACGTCAACTCTCTGCCCATGTGGTCGCACAGCACCCGCAAGGTCCTGGCCTACCACATGGTAGAGGACAACGACGACCGCGACGAGTGGCCGGACGAGTACGAACACTGGGATCCCTTGCACCCCACCTACGTCACCAACAAGCGGAACAACGTCGACGTGGACGCGGCCCTGTCCGAGGTCAGCCGCGACTACGGCTTCGGGGGGGACTTCACCTACGGCGTGTACCCGGGTCTCGACGCGGACCAGGACGGGGAGCCGGACACCAACGTCAACCGGAACGAGTTCGCCGACTACGTGGAGCCTTTCCTGATGTACTACGTGGAGCCGGACGAGTTCGTCTACGGAGATGACTTCAACAACAACGGCGTCGTGGACCCCCGCGAGAACGACAACCGCCCCGACTATCCCTATCCGCTCGATTCGGATGGCTACCACGTCTTCGGCAGCTTCCTGGGCGGAGCGGGCCGGGTCCAGGCCCGCATCGGCCGTTACGAGTTGCACCAGGCGGCCGGCGACGGCCGTAACGAGGTCTCCTATGCCGAGGCCCGTTACCGGTGGCGGAGTCCGCGCTCCGGCAGCCTCGATCTGCGTGGCCGCCTTCGACGGGTGAAGGACGACATCCCCGACCCCACTTACATCACGATCGTGGAACCCCTGTCGGCGACCAACCGGGCCACGGCGATCCATCTCGACCGGTTGCTGACGCGGAACAGCCTGGTCAACACCGTCTACGCCGGGTCCGTGTACGATGGTGTAGCCGGCCTGACCGTGGTAAACGCCACCAAGCTGGACGTCAATCGCCGCCTGGATGACCGGCGAGGCATGGGAAAGACCATCACGGACTGGACGTGGGTCAGCAAGGCGGACTACGCCTGGGGTTTCTCCGAGCACCTGACTTTCACTCCCATGGCCAAGCTGCTGGTGCAGCGCCTCGACGGCCCCGGCGACCTGATCGCCGACCGGCACACGTGGGAGTGGTTTCCGATCCTGCGCCTCGACCTTTCCTTCAGCCAGTCCACGGGAATCCGCACCGGCGTGCAGGGGTTTCCCTTCAAGCACCTCTACCGCCACGCCGAATCCAGGTCCTCCAACTTCGACGCCCGCCACTACGTGGTCACCTTCCACACCCGGCGGAGTTACACCGGCTACAACGCCAGCATCAATGTCGGCTTGCGCCGCAGCCGTGAGGAACTGACAAACCTGCAGGCCGGGAGCGTGCGGGACTTCACCCAGTTCTTCGTCCAGGCGCGGATCCTCTGATGGCCATCGGTCGGACAAAGCGCGCGGCCTCCCTCGTCCTGCTGCTGACGCTGGCGGCGGATCCGCCTTCCCCGGCGACGGCCCAGATGCTGTGGGACAACGAGGAGTGGCGCTACGTCAACTACGCTCGACAGGGATACCGGCCCTATACCGGCGGCGTCTGGTCCGAGTTGCGCAAGCCCGCTTTCGACGAGCTCGGCAACTACCTGATGCAGGGGGTCCAGGTCTTTCGCACCGAGGAAGCGCGTGAGAACGATCCCCTGGCGGGCAGCCTGGTGGACGAGTCGGTGGAGTACCGCATCAATCTCAACCGCCTCGTCATCGGACACGACTCCTACGGGGACCGGTCGAGCCGGCTCATGGTGGGGGACTTCATCCGCACGAAGTTCAGCGCCTTGACCCTCGACCTGGCCTCCCTGAACGGCGTGCGTTGGGATATCGACCTGAACCCCACCCAGGTCACCCTCGTGTCGTCGCGTATGGACTGGCCCATCTTTCCCTCGGGGAGGCTGCTGGCGCGGACCGACCGCGACAACGAGGCGCACCGGGAGCGTCGTTGGTCGACCTACCTGCTCGGCGGCCACGTGGGGCGCCGATTCGGCGCCTTGAACCTGGGCTTCAACTACGTGAACCTGCACCGCACCGACAGCCTGGTCGACTGGGGGGACAACAACATCCGCGGCGTGCTCCCCTCGGCCGTCAACCGCCCGCCGGCCTGGATTGCCGTGCGGGTCAATGACGGATCCGACGAGGACGAGCAGGGGGCCCGGGTCCATGAGATGCGGATCAAGAACCCCGAATTGGCCCACGTGGTGGCGGATGTGACCCTGCACGACACGGAGGTGATAGACCAGTCCTATCCGAATGGCGACCAGTTCTTTCCCCAGGGACGCCGTATCCCCCCGTACGTGCAGTTCCTGAAGGGAGAGTTCCCGCCCGCCCAGCGCCGCGCGGAAGGGTATCACCAGGCCGACGGGACGAAGTATCTCATCTTCTGGTTCCAGATCCCCCACGAGCTCCGGGACACGATCTCGGAGGTCGAATTCGAAGCCCTGGTATCCGACGACTACGACATCGAGCTGTCGGAGGTCTTCCTCCCCATCAGCCGCGAGACCTCGAGCAACCCGTCCATCAGCGGCGAGCGGGCGACCTACTACTACTCCGTGGCTGGATCCAGGGGCAACGTCAGGGATCAGTCGAATCTGGAGTGGATCGAGTTCTCCTACGGCCGCCAGACAGGACGCACCACCGCCAGCGTGCGCATGGAGTACGAGCGTCCCGGCTTCGAGCTCACGGCGGAGCTGGCCGGCACGTGGGACTTCCGCCAGCATTCGTCCACTGCGGGCCGAAAGGCGTGGCAGGCGACCCGTGCCCAGGGCTGGTTCGCCAACTTCGAGAAGCACTTGGCGGGCCTGGTGGTCGGCGGCGAGCTGTTCCGCATGGACCCGCTGTACAGCACCCTGGTGTCGGCGGAGGACCCCGAGTACTCGAGCTACTCCGACGATCTCAACAGCCCCTTCGGGATCCCTCACTCCTTTCCCATCGACCGCAACAACACGGTCGATATGGATACCGTCGACGACAACGACGACAAGGACCTGGCTCCCGACTTCCACTTCCTTCCCCACTTGCAGGATGCCAGCGTGCTTCCGGGCCGGGATCTCGACCTCGACGGTCGAATCGACGACAACCAGAATGGCAACGGCATCCCCGACTACCTGGAGCCGTTCTTCCTCTATCACTCCGATCCCGCCGAGTTCGTATACGGCGACGATCTCAACAACAACAACATCATCGACCACCGCGAAGACGACCGTGCGCCCGACTATCCGTACGACGTCGATCTGGAGGGCTACCACCTCTTCGTCGATCTCGATCCGCTTCGTGACCTGCGCATGCGTCTTGGGCGCTTCCGCACCGAGGAGATCTGGGGCGGAGGCGGCAACGACGTGAACTATGCCCGGGTGGACTACGAGCGCACCTTCTTTCCCTTTGGCAAGGTGTTGCTCACGAATTACCTGAAGAAGGTGCGCGACGACATCGAGAACGATGCCCCCTTCCTGTCCGTGTTCGCACCGAACCAGCTGCCGCTGCAGCCGGGGACCGGGGTCGGCTCCTTGCTGAACGTGCAGGTGGCGGACGAGTTGTGGATGCGCGACAGCCTGGTGAACACCAGCTACCTCGATGCCACCCTCTTCCGCTTCGCCAACCTCAATATCAACAACCGCCTCAAATACCAGTCGAACTGGCAGCGCGAGACCCCCTTCCAGCCCGCCAACCGGCTGGCGGAGTGGTCCTGGGTCCTGCGGGCGGAATACGCCTGGCGCCTGCGGGGCCTCACGGTCCGGCCGCGTCTGAAATACATGGTCTACCGGCGATCGGACCGGGAGGCGCGGCGCTACCCGGTGTCCGAGCGCTATTTCTATCCCATGCTCATGGCCAGCTACGCTCTCACGGACCAGACGACGATCTCCGGCGGCGCCCAGGGGATCCCCTTCCTGGAGGCCCGCTTCCGTGACCTCACCCATCCGGATACGGACTGGAACTCGCGGGACTACATCATCTCCCTCACCAACCGCACCACCTACCAGGGCCAGCAGCTGAGCCTCAACATGGGCTGGCACCTGCAGGTGGTCGAGTTCCAGGAGAAGGCGCGGCGTGACGAGGGCGTGGACCGCTCCTTGTTCTTCCTGCGCCTGATTCTCGGCGCCGAGCCTTTCAAGGGGTGAGTCCGGTGAGGCGGTTCCACATTCTGGCCCTGCTCCTGGCAGCGACGGCCGTCTGGGGGCAGCGGGACCAACCGGGGGGTGACACGCCCTGGCTGGACAAGGAGGAGGACCCGCCGGATCGACTGGGCGTCACCCGCGTGGTGCCCGGCGAGGAGTTCCTGTACCGGGCCTGGGCGGACTACGAGAACTACGGCATCCGCGACTTCCAGCTTCCAGAGACCTCCTGGCAGGCCCGCCGCAACCACTACGGCCCCATGGGGAACTTCCTCCTCAACGGCTACGATTCCTACCGGTGGCTGGAAACGCGGGCCAACTCGAGCCGCGGCGACGCGCCCAACAGCACCTTGTCGAAGTCGAACATGGGCATCTTCCAGCAGAACCTGGTGGCCCGGGAATCGCACAAGGGCTGGGCGACGGCGCTGATCCTGGGCGAGGAGATGCGCACGAAGTTCACCCCTCTCACGCTGAGCCTGGCGGGCATCAACGGCGTGCGCCTCGACGCGCAGCGCCAGTTCCCGCAGTGGTCGACCCGGTTCACGGCCCTGGCCTCGCGCTGGAGCGCCCCCGTGTGGACGGGGAACGTTACGGGCGAGCAGCAGGACACGCGCCGTACCCTCTCCATGCTCATGGCCGCCCACTCCGACGTCCAGGTAGGCCGCCTCGTCACCGGCGGCACGGTGATCAACTATCACAACGCCGACGCATACCAGGAGTCCTTCAACCTCAAAGGCCAGCTCCAGTCCGGCCAGGTCAAGCCGAGCTTCGTCGTGGTCAAGTTCTCCGACGACTCGCCTTTCGACGAGGAGGGCGGCGCCGTGATCAATGACGTCTTCCTCGTCGTCGACGGCGTCGAGCGCCACGACCTGCAGCCGACCTACGTGCGCGTCAACTCCAGGAATCCCACGGCACTCGGGCGCTTCAACCGGCTCACGGGTCAGTTCAACCGCACCATTTACAACGACGGCGGGATCCGGTTCGCCGACTACTTCTATCGCCTCGACCAACTCTCCGGGCAGGAGGTGAGCAACGTCAACCTCGAGGAGTTGGAGCGCTTCATCCAGGTCGTGCCGCCCACGGCCCGCCTGGAGGCGAGCGGCGACTGGGTCATCCTGGCCTGGTTCGATCTCCGGGCCGAGCCGTCGGTGCGCTCCGTCGAGGTGCGGGCCCTGGTGGGAAACGACTACCGCATCGACGTGGTCGGGCTCTTCGACGACGATCCGCGGCAACGGACCTACGAGGGCCGCTGGTCGGCGGGAGGCATCGAGGGGCAGGCGAGGGCCAAGGGCAACGTGCAGGACCTGTCCAACCTCGGCTGGGTCAGCATCGACGCCGGAGCCTGGACGGGACGCTACGTGCTCGGCTGGAACGGCTCCTGGGAAGGACGGGATGGCCGGATCCGCTGGGAGTACGCCCGCAGCCTCGACTACTTCCGGTATCCCGACGGACCTCCGGGACACCGCCAGCCCAAGGAGATCACGGGTGTCCGGATCTGGAAAGGGGAGGTGAGCAGGCACACGGAGCACGCCTACTACGTGACCGCCGAGTGGGGGCGCGGTCTGTGGGAAGCCGGTGCCGAGGCGTTCTCGCTGCCCGACCGCTTCAACCGCCACCTGCCCACCACCTCCACCTTCGCCCTGGCCCGTACCGATGGCTTCGTGGAGGACAACGACGACAACGACAGCTGGCCCGACGCCGGCCCGGGAGACCGGCCCCGGCACTTCGGAGACAAGTCCTCCGACCCGGACGGGGTCTTTCCCGGCAAGGACGAGGACAACGACGGCATTCCCGACACCAACCGCAATCAGAACGACCTGCCCGACTACGAGGAAGCCTTCCTTCTGTTCTACGTGGAACCCGACGAGTACGTCTACGGCCGCGACTGGAACCACAACGGCGTCGCGGATGAGCGCGAGGACGACCTCGAGCCCGACTTCCCGTACCAGCTCGGTCAGGCGGGCGCCCACGTGTACGGCCGCCTGAACCTGAGGAGCCGCTGGCTTCCCGGGGTGTTGACCCTCGGCCTCGGCCGTCTCGACGCCGAGGGCATCGCCAACGGAGGACGAAACGAGAGCGACTACGGTCAGCTCATCTGGAGGGCCGGGGTCCCCGGCGTGGCACAGGTTCGCTTTGAGACCCTTCTCGAACGGGTCCACGACGACGTGGCGAATCCGTACTACCGCCTCGACGAGATCCTCGGCGAGCCCCTTGGCAGCGGCGGCTTCACCTTTGCCGGCGCCACGGCCTACCACCGCGTCGTCGTGCGCGATCCCCTGGAGTGGCGCAACAGCACCGAGCGCCAGCACTACCTGCAGTGCGAGTTGCAGCCCCTGCCCGGGCTGAGGCTGTGGGGCAACCTGCGCCATTCCCTCAACGAGCAGAAGGGCGGCGTCCTCATCGAGGGCCGCGACCTGGGGCCGGACGAGATCAGCCTGTGGACCTCGGTCATCAAGGCCGAGTACGTCTGGGAGCCGACCCGAAGCTGGCAGATTTTCGGCCAGGCCAAGGGCCTGCTCCTGCGCGAGGACCGGGTCAGTGTGGCCACGGACCTGCAGGACCAGCGCACCTTCGTGCCCATCGTCAAGGGCCGCTATGCCCTGACGCCGCGCACCGACCTGTGGCTCGGGGTGCAGGGCCTGCCCGGGCTGCCCCTCGTGGTGAGGGACCGGGCGGACGGGTTCAACTCCCGCGAGGAACGGGTCTGGGTGGCGCAGCTGACGAACAAGTCTCCGTACCTCGGCTACGACACCGCCATGACCCTCGGCGTCAAGAGCGTCGATCGCGACTACCAGGATCCGACGCGGGAGCTGGAGGACATGCAGGTCCTCTCGATCTTCCTGCGCATCCTGCTGGGCTACACCATCGACTGAGAAGGATCATGTTTGCCTGGATCACATTGGCTCTGATCGTCGCCTTCTACGGGGCCACTCGCAACGTGCCCACGGCCGACGAGATCAAGGCCTCCTTCGACCACGGCCAGAAGTTCTACTCCTCCGGCGCCTATGATCAGGCCATCGGCGAGTACCGGTCGATCCTCAAGAGCGGCAGCTCGCTTTTGAGGATGGAGGGCGTCACCGTCTCGGTGGGCGACATCGAGGCGCCCCTCCAGGAGGTGGCGACCTACCAGATCGGCAACGCCCATCTCAAGATGGCCGAGGAAGCCCTCGAGCGACGCTCCCGGGCCCGTGACCTGGAGACGCAGCAGGACCTGCAGGCCCGGGCCGGAGATCTCCTGGCCGAGGCCATCGACTACTTCGAGATCACCGAGGAGCGGGCCACGGTGGACGTCCTGCGGGCCCTGGCCCGCAGCCAGATCATCACCTGCCACTACAAGCGCGGGGACTATGAAGGCACCATCGATGCGGCCCTGACCCTGATAGAACATTACCCCGCGAGCAAGTACGTGGTGCAGGCCATGTACGACATCGGCTGGGCGTACTTCGACATGGAGGAGTACGCCTCCAGCGCCGGCGCCTTCGAGAGGCTCGTGAAGCGCTTTCCCTCCGGGTACCGAGGAAACCGGGCGCTGTTCCAGATCGGCGAGTCGTACTTCCGGCTGGAGCGCTACCGTGACGCCATCCCGCAGTTCCGGCGCCTTGTCGAGTCGCAGCGAATCGGCCAGATGTCGCAGCGCGAGTTGCTGGTCATGAAGCGCGAGAAGCTCGCCGGCCTGGTGGACGAGACGGCCCTGGAGCTGGCCGCCAAGGCGATGATCCGCCTCGGCGAGTGTTACGAGCGAATCGGCGATTACCAGGAGGCGAGCCGGGCCTTCGAGACGGTGGCGACGCAGTTCCAGGAGGAGCAGCGGCTGGCCGAGGAAGCCTACCTCCGCCACGCGGATATGCACTACAGCCGCGGGGACTTCGAAGCCTGTATCGCCGTATACCGGAAGGCCATCGAGAACGACCCCGACATGGGGGACAAGGCCCGACTGCAGCTGCTGATGGCGAACCGTTACTTCGAGACCGAGCACTATCCGGAGGCGGCCCTGGAGTACACCATCTACCGGGATACGTACGCCATGTGGGCGGCTGCCGCCGGCCTGCCCGTGGAAGGAGTGGGCCTGCAGATCGCGCGGGCCTGGTTCCGGCGGGCGGCCCTGGTGGAATCGGCCCGGCGCCTGGACCCGTACCGGCGCGCCGAGGCGGAACTGAAGACCACCCTGCGCGCCTATCGGGGCTCGGCGTACGATGTGGAGTTGCGCTTCAATCTCGGCCTGGCCCTGGAGCGGCAGGAGGACGAGGCCAAGATCACCGAGGCCCTCGCCCTCTACCTCGACCTCATCGAGGATCCCCAGTCCGGCGGCTACCGCCAGAGCGCGCGCTTCCAGGCCGCCCGGATCCTGCACGACCGCCAGGATTTCGGGGCCGCCGCCGACCAGTACCGCCGGGTCATCCTGGAGATGGCGGACCGTGCCGAGGTGCAGATCGCCCGTTTCGAGCTCGCCAATGTCCTGCGCGACGCCGGGCGGCTCGACGAGGCCGTCGCCGCATACCGCGAGGTCGATCCCGAAGCCGAGTTGTTCGCACGCTCACGCCTCGAGGCCGGGCAGTTCCTGCTCTCCGCCGGCCGCACCGGCGAGGCGATCCCCATCCTCGAGGAAGGCCTGGCGCCGCAAGGAGAGGCCGACCGGGAGACCCTGGCCCTGCTGCACTACCTGCTTGGCGCCGCCCATTCAGGCCTGGAGCAGCACGAGGCATCCGTGCCCTGGTTCTCCATGGCCATCGAAGGGGGCGTGGAGACCGTTCTGGAGCAGGCCGTCTACGGACGTGGACTGGCCAATTTCCGGATGGGCCGCTTACAGGAGGCGGCTGCAGACCTCGATCGCCCGTGGCAGCAGACGGAGTTCCTGAGCTCGGCTTCCAGACTCCTGGCGGCCTGCTACACGCAGCTCGATCGGACCGACGAGGCCCTGGAGGTATACCAGAGACTCGCTTTGGAGACGGAGACGGTCCTGGAGGAGGCGGAGTTCCGTCTGGCACACGCCGAGATCCGCTATCGGCAGGGCGGCTACGAGGAGGTGGTCGAGGCTTGCCGCGCCATCGAAGCCCTGGACGTGACCGAGACGGAGTTGCCGAGGTCGCGGCCGTACTACGTGCTCGAGAAGTCCTACTACCTGAAGGCCGACGCCTCCCTGCGGCTGAATCGATTGACCGACGCGGCCGGGGCGGCGGCCAAGGGCTGGCAGCGGTTTCCAGGCGGGTATTTCGCGGCCGATTTCCTCTTTCTGCGGGGCCTGGCCGACCTGCAACTCGATGCCAACGAATCCTCCGTGGCCTCCTTCACCCGGATGCTGCAGCGCTTTCCCGACCACGGCAATGCCCCGTACGCCCTCTACTACCGAGCCTACGGATACTTCAACCAGACCATGTTCCGGGAGGCGGAAGCGGACTTCCACCGCCTGCTGCGCGAGCACCCGGAGATCGATGTCGCAGCCGACGCCGCCTTCCGCACGGCCGAGTGCGTGTACAACCTCGGCCGCTTCGCCGAGGCCGCAGGCGCCTACCAGGCCTTTCACGACCTCTTCCCGTCGACGCCGCTGGCCGAGGAAGCCCTTTACAACGTCGCCTGGTGTCATCTGAACAAGCGCGGCGAACTGGGACGGCACGAGGCCGAGGCACGGCGCAGCCTGGAAACCTACCTGGAGGCCTATCCAGGGGGACGTTGGGCGTCCACGGCGCGGTACACCCTGGCGGAGATTCGCTACAACGCCGGGGAGTACGACGCGGCCTACGGGATGTTCGTGGACATCGAGGAGGAGTTCCCCGGCACGGAAGCGGCACGCCGCGCCGCCGGGGCTCTCCCGGACCTCAGGGAAGCCGTGGCCTACAAGGCCTACGAAGCGGCCATGGAGGAATTCAACTTGGCCGTGGAGAGCGAGAGCGACGACGACGTGCGGGCGGTGATCCCCCGGCTCGAGGTGATCTGGGAGGAGTATCCCGGAACCTCCAGTGGCATCGGCGCACGTGTGAACATGGCGGTTGCATACCAGAAGCTGAGGCGGTGGAGACAGGCGGTGGAAATCTTCGACGAGATCGTCGCCGCCTCCGAGGGCGGCGCTCCGGTGGAACCCAATGTGCTGGCCTTCTGCCAGCGCCGCAGCGGCACGATCAGGAGGAAGCACCTGTGATGGACCGTCTATCGGTTCTTCGCTACGGACGCAGGCTCCTCTACCTGGGCCTGGTGGCGTCGGTGGCTCTCCACCTGGCGGTCGGTGCGGTCTGGCTCCTGCCGGAGGACGAGGAGGAGGAGCGGGTTGTGGCCCGTTTCGAATTCGAGGAACAGGACACGCCGCTCTTCGTGCCGGCGCCGCGGCTGGCGCGCGAGTTCGCCTTCCGCAAGCAACCGATCCCCCAGGGCACGCCCATCGTGCGGTCCAGCGGCGACGAGACGTCGACCACCGTGGGCGGCGCCGTGGGCCGCGTGCGCATGTCACCCACCTCGGCCACGTGGACCCGTACCGGGGGGAGCGCCGACTTTCTGGTCGACGTTGGCGCCGGCGACCTGAGTGCCGCCGTGGTCGGCTTGCCCCGGTTCGAGGCGGTGGAGCTGACGAGCCTGAAGGAGCCGGAGCGGCGGATCGACATGGAGGCCGAGTTCCTCGACCTGACGGCCCTCAATACGGGCCGCTACCGGGGCATGGTGATCCAGGATCCAACGGACAAGCAGAACATCACCGGCTTCGTCTACCTGGCCCTGGCCTGGGGGAGCATCCTGGAGCCGTCCCAGAAACGTTCGATCAACCAGCTCGTGCGGGCCATCAACAACTACACGCGGATCGAGGCCCAGGAATACGATCAGATGTTCCTCGACTCGCAGGCGCTGTTCAAGGCGCCCTTCGTCTACATCGCGGCGAACCGGTCCTTCGAGCTGACCGAGCACGAGTCCCGGAATCTGGCCCGCTATCTGCGCAGCGGCGGATTCGTCGTGGCCGACAACGGCCGGCCGGACCTGGAATTCGGCCCCGCCGAGGCCAGCCTGCGGCAGATGTTCCGCGAGGCCCTGGGCCGGGACGCCCGGTTCGTGCCTCTGCAGAACGACCACCCCATCTACCACGTGTTCTTCGACTTCGACGACGGCCCTCCGCCGGGGGGCGAGGTCTCGAACCGGAATTATCGCCGAACGGTGTATTTCCTGGAGGGGATCTTCCTCGGCGACCGGCTGGTGGCCATCTACTCGGACAAGGGCTACGGCATCTTCTGGGAAAGGGAAACGCAGAACGAGCCCCACTTGAAGATGGGGGTGAACATGGTGGTCTTCGCCCTGACGCAGAAGGGCTCCATCGCGCAGCAGCAGATCGACTTCTACAACCAGCACAGCCAATGAGACCAGGCTGGATCCCATGGGCCCGGACAGACAAGGAATGAACCACATGGGGCAAGGCAGTCAGGAACGAAGCACGAGGGGCCGTCGAGGTCATTGGCGGGGGCGGGGCGCGCTTGGCCTCGCCTTGATGGTATCCCTGCTCACCGTCCACTGCAGCTTCCTGCGCGAGGCGATCTACCCCGAACGCTACGACCGGGTGGTCTCCCTGCTCCCGGGGGAGCAGGGAGAGCAGGGCATCACGGTCGGCGAGGGCGGACTGGTCTCCTACGAGATCGAAGGGCTGAGAATCGCCGTCGAGCACATGACCGATCACGAGCTCAACTCCATCTTCCCGAACGAGTCCAACAAGGGGCAGTACTCGATCAACCCCTACACGTACGGAGATTACGTGGACCCGACCCTGGGATACGTTCGGACCCGCTTTGCCGTGTTCCGGGTCACCGTCACCAACCAGGACTTCGCCAAGGTGGCCTTGCAGCCCCTGCAATTGCTGCTGACCACGAACCGCCCCGGCGAGGTCCTCAGGGCCTACGGGGTGCTCGCCGGTTCGGCCCCCCGCAACTTCGAGTCCTACTACCGCGCGCTGAAGGGACCCAGCGGCAACGAGGACTACCGGTTCAACATGCGCATGGGCCTGGTGCGCACGAACAACTATGCCGTGGACGAGGAGATCTTCAAGGGCGAGCAGTACTCCGGGTTTCTCGTCTTCGATCCCCTGGAGGACGCGGTGACCGATGTGCAACTGCATCTGAAGGACTTCATCCTGAAGTTCAACGCTTTCGGCAAGCCCCTGGAGACGACGGACGTCTCCTTCACCTTCCGTCGGACCGTGGAGCAGCAGATCCTCGATTTCGCGCGCGCCGAGGAATGGGAGTTCTCGGAAGCCCGACTGGCGGCGGCCAGCCAGGTCGTGGGCAACGCCACGGGGGATATCACGCGGGACGTGACCGCCATCGACGCCTTCGCCCGCACCCGGCTGGAGGAAGTGAATGACTGCTTCGAGGGCCCCTTCATGGAAGGCAAGGCTTCGGAGGGGAAAGTGACGGCCCAGTTCGTCGTCCTGGCCAGCGGCATGGTGGAATCGGCCCAGATCCTGGAAGCCACGGTCGTCAGCGACGAGGTGAGCCGTTGCGTGGAGGAGAGAGTTCGGTCCTGGCGGCTGCAGCCTTCCACCGGCGTGGCCCCGGTGGCGGCCGAATCTCAGGAACAGGAACCGTCCGACGCGGCCATGGCCCCGGTTCCGGTCCGCGGGCCCACCTCGGCGCGGGTGACGGCAAGGGTCTACTTCGAGTTCCAGGACGTGCGGCCGGAGTAGCCCGGGCGAGCCCCGCCCCCGCCGCCGGGGTCAGCGGTCGAGGCCGCGCAGCATCCCCACTACTTCACGGTCCCCCGGGTCCAGTTCCAGGGCCCGTTCCAGCGCGCGCCGTGCCTCGGCGGGCCGCCGAAGGGCCAGCAAGGCCCGGCCGAGATTGGCGTGCACCAGGGCGACGTCGTCACGCAGTGCCAAGGCGCGCTGGAAGGCCTTCAGGGCGTCGCCGGGCCGACCCAGTTGCAGCCTCGTCATGCCCAGGTCATTCCAGGCGCGGGGGTCATCGGGCAGCTGCGTCGTTGCCCGGAGCAGGGCCTTCTCGGCCCTGGCCATCTCACCGTAGCGCAGGAGCACCAGAGCCAGTCCGTACCAGGCGGGTCCGTGGGAACCGTCGAGGGCGAGGGCCTCCCCAAAAGCGGCGCCAGCCGCCGGCAGGTCACCTCGCGCCAGCAGCAGGTTGCCCAGCCGAGTGCGCGAGAATACGTCCGACGGGTCTCGCAGGCTCCGCTGGCGCAAGACCTCCAACTCCCTGTCCAGTTCGCCCAGTCGAACATGCCGGGCGGCAAGCCGGCGCGCCTCGGAGGTGCGCCCAAGCCGGTCGTAGACCTGGGCCAGGATCAGGTGGGGCCGGGGCTGCCCAGGTCCCAGGCGCACCGCTTTCTCCAGGGCCTGCCCGGCGCCGGCCAGGTCGTTCTCTCGCAGGCGGGCGACGCCGACCCACGTGAAGGCCTCGAAGGAGCGCGGCGACAGCTCCGCGGCGCGGTTGAAAGCCGAGGCCGCCTCCGAGGTCCTGTCCAGGCTCAGGTGCACCTTGCCGAGCAGCAGGTGCACATCGGCGCGCCCCGGCGCCGCCTGCGCCACTGCCGACAGCAGACCAGCGGCCTCGTGGGCGCGGCCGAGTCCGGCGTAGAGCACGACGGCCAGGTTCACTCGGGCCTGCAGGCTGTCCGGGGCCATCTCTATCGCGCGGCGCAGGTAGGCTTCGGCTTGATCATAACTGCCCTCCCGGTACAGGGCCTTGCCGCGGGCGACCAGTTCGGCGGCCGGCCGTTGCCGGTGTTGGGGACGCACGTCCACGGTCGCCGCCGGCCGCCGCCGAGGCGCTGCCGGCAGTCGAACGGCCGGGGCCGGCACGGGGGGGCCGGCCACCGCCGCGGCCCCCTCGCGAAGGGTGTGGTAGCGACGGGTTTCCAGACTTCCCAGTCTCTGCTGCCGGCCGGAGGGATAGCGCACGCGCAGACTGTCGACCCCCGCCGCCGCGCCCAGTCCGAAGAGCAGTCGAGAATCGTGGCTGGACTGGAAGCCGTGGCCGGCACGGATCTCCGCGATCTGCCGCACGCCATCGGAGAACACCTCCACACGGGCGCCCACGGCCACGGTTCCGGCCGCGTCGAGGACGCGCAGACCGACCCACGAGTGGCGGTTGCCGCCGTCGTTGAGCAACAGCGTGGGCCGCTCGTTCAAGTCGACGAACAACAGGTCGGCGTCGCCGTCGTCGTCGAGATCGCCCACCGCTGCCGCCCGCCCGACGGCCCGGCGATCCCATCCTGGACCGCCGTCGACGGCGGTGAAGCGGCCCTTCCGGTTCCGGTACAACAGGTTGGCCTGGGGATAGCTGAGACCGCCCTCGTGTGCCGCCAACTGGGGATAGAGGTGACCGTTGGAGACGAACAGGTCGAGCCAGCCATCGTTGTCGAAGTCCACGAAGGCGGTGGACCATCCAAGGAGGGGCCGGGAGTCCATCACCAGGCCCGAGGCCGCGGACGCGTCCGTGAAGCGGCCTCTCCCGTCGTTCCGGTAGAGCGTGTTGTAGTCGTCGGCGAAGTTGGTGACGAACAGGTCCAGGTCTCCGTCGCGGTCGAAATCGCCGGCGTCGACGCCCATGCCCGCCTGGGGCTGGCCGTCCTCCGTAAAGGCGGCCCCGGCCAGGGCCCCGACCTCCGTGAGGCGCCAGTCGCCATCGTTGCGGTACAAGGTGTTCGGATCGGAGTCGTTGGCCACGTAGAGGTCCTGGTCTCCGTCCCCGTCGAGGTCGGCGAAGAGCACGCCGAGACCCGCCCGCCGCAAGCCCGCGACGCCGGTGGCCAGGCTCACGTCCTGGAAGCGGCCGTCCCCGAGGTTCCGATAGAGCCGGTCGGCCTGCCGCTCCACGTCGAGGGGGCCGCAGAAGACATCGAGTCCGCGGTATGAGCACGGTTCGCCCTCTCCCGGGGGATGGGCCGGATCGAACTCGAGGTATTTGGTCAGGTAGAGGTCGAGGAGGCCATCGGCGTCCAGGTCGCCGAAGGCGGCGCTCGAGCCCCAGCCGTCGTCGTCGACCGAGGCCGACTCCGCGATGCCGGTGAAGGTGCCGTCGCCACGGTTCCGGTACAGCTCGTTGCGGCCCCAGCGCGTCACGTAGAGGTCCGGGTCGGCGTCGGCGTCGATGTCGGCCACGGCTACTCCCATGCCCCAGCCGACCCCCTCGAGGCCCGCCTTCCCGGTGACATCGGAATACCGCGGGACTCCGTCAGCTCCCTTGTCCGCCTGTCGGAAGAGCCGGTCGCCGGCCGTGGGCGGGGGCCCCTGGAAGCGGGTCCCGCCCACGAGGAAGAGGTCCAGCGCTCCGTCGCCGTCGGCGTCGAGGATTCCGGCGCCGGCGGACATGGTCTCCACGATCCAGCGCTGCTCCGGAGAGCCGGAGACATTGCGATGGCGATCCAGGCCGGCAGCCTCGGTCATGTCGAGAAACCGGAACCCCTGGGCGGCACCTCGATCGGGTGGCTCGTCCGCGCCGCAGGCCCAGAGAGCGCACAGGGTCAGGCACGTGAGCCCCCGGATCAAGGGTGCTCCACCACCATCTCGCCGCTTTCGAGAACCCGCCGCACCTCGGCGTACCCCGCGGGGGCGGCCTCTCCCCGTCGGAGGTAGATGAAGTCGAAGGCCGTGCCGGATCTCAGCAACTCGGCCGCCTGCGTGGCCGCCGAGGCCAACACCTGGCCGTAGGTAGCCCCTTGGCCGTTCTCGTCGGTCATCTCCATCTCGCGACTCCACCACATTCGGCCCTGCTGGAAAGTCTCGCCGTGGTAGCTGTAGCGCTTCAGCTGGTAGTGATCACACAGGTACCCCCAGGGCAGGGCGATGGCCACCCCCGCCGAAGCCACGAGATCGGCCTGGCTCCGGCGGGGGTGGGCGGCTTGGTAGCGGCGCAGGGCTCGGGCGTGGAGGAGCTGCTCCTCGAAGGGCACGTGGTGGGCGTGATCGCTCGTCCAGAACCAGAAGTACGTCGCCCCCTGCTCGTAGGCGATGGGGAAGAGGAGCTCGGCGGCCTTCGGGTCCATCTGACCGTAGATGGCGGCTCCCCAGCGGGCGCCGAAACGGCGCGCGGCTCCCCTGAAGAAGGCTTGGTGATATCGAATCGTGGCCTCGGCATCGTCTGGGAAGTCGACGCCGAGCTCATCGCGCATCAGCCGGGCGAACCAGGCCGGCTGGTAGCGTCCTTCCATGCACCAGCCCGCCGCACCTGCCTCCATCTCGTACCAGCAGGCGCTGGCCACGGTCTCCCATACCGGGTAGTCGGGCTGCAGGATCTCCATGTCGCCCAGGTCCCAGCCGTCACGGGCGAGCAGGCGCTGCAGATGACCTCGGCCGTAGCCGCCGTCGCCGTGGTAACGCCCCCGGGTGAGCTCGACGACGACTTCCGCGGCTTTCGCCGGATCGCGGAAGTGGCGGAACATGCCGTCGAAGGCCATGGCGCGGATGGCGGGCTCGTCCATGTACATGACCGCCCCGAAGAAGTTGGGCCGGAACAGAAGGTCGGGACGGGCCCCGAACCCGCTGCGCACCAGGAACCAGACCGGTTCCTTCAGCACCCAGTCGAGGTGTTCTCCCGGGACCCGGAAGATGTTGAACCCGGCCTCGATCATGGCCGCGTAATCGTCCGCATCGAGCTCGACGTACTCGTAGTCGGGCCCGTCCCGGCTCCACTCCGGCGAGGGTTCGTACAGCCGGCCGGAGCCATCGTCCCGGAAGGAGCGGCTCGTGCCGATCAGGACCTGCGAGTCAAGGGCGAGGCGCAGGGCGCTGGTGAGGTCGACCTGCGAGGCCCCGGTGCCGGTGGCAACGCGGTGCAGCGGCTTCCCGAGCCAGGTCCCGTGCTCGAACAGGGGCAGGCCGGGATCGTCGACCGAGGAGGCTCGCGGAGTCAGGTGGGTGAAGAAGCCGACCTTCGGCAACAGGGCCTCGCCGTTGGCGGCGTCGACGTACTCGAAGAGCGCCCCGTCGGCATCCGTCAGCAGGTAGCGATGCACGGGGACGGATGGAGCACCCGCGTGGAGGAAGTCGAGGCCGCCGGCGAGCAAGTCGATGGAGCAGAGGAGGCGCTCGTCGGAGAAGACGCCCAGCCGCCACCAGAAGGCCGTATCGGCCGCGGCGGTCTCACGCCCGGGCAGAGAGAGGACCAGGTGGGTGACTCCGGGGATCGGCGATCCTTCGCTGAACTCGTAGCGCGCCCAGCGGCCGTCGGGGGTGTCCGGTCCGGAGTGGCAGGAGAGCATGGGAAGGGCGAGACCGGCGATCAGGATGCGCCGAGACATGTCCCGAATATAGCAACGGAGTCGCGGAGGGCGGGACGGGGCGGTGTCACCAATGGGCGCCCGGCGTCTTGCCATCCTCCCCTTCCCCCACCGAAGTTTCCCTGCCGAGTCGAATGCGGGAAGGAAGAGGTCATCTGTCGAGGCCGGTCACGGCCCACGGGCTCGCCGCGGCGGCCGTGCTGCTGGCCGGCTGCACCCGGGAGGAGACCCCGGACCCTTCCCCCCCAGCGTCCGCATCGACTAAGGGGGTGTGGTTCACCGATGTCGCCGCCCCTGCCGGGCTCACCGCCCGGAACGTCTCCGGCAGCCCTTCCAAGCGCTACCTGATCGAGGCCAAGGGCGGGGGGGCGGCGTTCCTCGATGCCGATGGCGACAGCGACCTCGACATCTACCTGCTCAGCGGATCCACCTGGGGCCCACCCGATCCGCAAGCGCACAACCGGCTCTACCGCAACGATGGCCCTCGGCCCTTTGTCGACGTCACCGCGAGTTCCGGACTCGGGGACACTTCGTGGAGCATGGGCGTAGCCGTTGCCGACTTCGACAACGATGGTGACGCCGACGTCTATGTCACCAATTACGGCGCCAACCACCTCTTCGAGAACGATGGCGCCGGCCGCTTTTCCGATGTCACCGCCGTCGCCGGGGTGGGGGATACACTCTGGGGTACCGGCGCCGCGTGGGGCGACTACGACCGCGACGGGGACCTCGATCTGTACGCTGCCAACTTCGTCCGGTTCCAGCGGGATCTGAGACCGCGGGCCATGGAGTACTGCCAATGGAAGGGCGTCGAGGTGTTCTACGGTCCCGAGGCCTACTCCGGGGCACCGGACGTCCTCTACCGGAACGATGGCGGCGGCACCTTCCGCGACGTGAGCCAGGCGGCCGGGGTGCGCGTGCCCACGCCATACAAGGGATTTCAGCCCGTCTTCGCGGACCTCGACGACGACGGCTGGCCGGATATCTACGTCGCCGACGACACGACGCCGAACCTGTTCTTTCGGAACCTGGGCGACGGCACGTTCCGCGACCTGTCCATCCCTTCCGGGACCAGTCACAGCGTCAACGGTGACGTGCAGGCGGGGATGGGCGTCGACCTGGGGGACTACGACGGCGACGGGGACCTGGACCTCTTCGTCACGCACTTCTCCGATGACTACAACACCCTCTACCGCAACGAGGGCGGCGGCTACTTCGCCGATGTCACCTTCCGCGTGGGACTCGGTGCGCCGAGCATGCCCTGGGTCGGATGGGGCACCGCCTTCGCCGACCTCGACAACGACGCCGATCTCGATCTGTTCGTCGCCAACGGCCACGTCTATCCCGTCGTCGACGATTACGACCTGGGCACCTCCTACGCGCAGCCGAACCTGGTCTTCGCCAACCAGGGCCACGGCGTCTTCGAGGATGCGAGCCCTCAGGCTGGGCCCGGACTGCGGGTGCGGAAGGTGAGCCGGGGCACGGCCTTCGGGGACTATGACGACGACGGGGATGTGGACATTCTGGTGTTGAATGCCGACGACACGCCCACCCTGCTGCGCAACGACGGCGCCGGCGGCCACTGGCTCGGGGTGCGTCTGCGGGGACGGCGCAGCAATCGCGACGGCATCGGCGCCAGGATCCGGGTCACCGCCGGGGGGCGCACCCAGATCCGGGAGGTTCGGGCCGGGTCCAGCTTCCTGTCGTCGAACGATCTGCGGGCCCACTTCGGACTCGGGGCGGCGACCTCGGTGGACAGGCTGGTGGTGAACTGGCCGAGCGGGTTGGAGCAGGTTCTGGAAGGCCTGCCCGTCGACCGCTACCTGCTGATCGACGAGGAGTTGGAGCTGGTGCGATAGAAGACGGCCAGATCTCGGTTCGGCCGGGCATTCCTCAGCGTCGGTGCTGCTGCCGCTGGAAGCGGTGGAACTCGTGGATGGTGCCGCCCTCCACGTCCATGCCGATCCCGTACGAGTCGTTGCCGTAGTCGTCGGCGCCCGGCGGCGGCTGCTGCCAGGTGCGGCCGTCCGCCCACAGGGGGTGGGGGGCGTGGGCGCCGTCGTCGTCGAAAGAGCGGTATTCGTCGGTGCCCCCGGCGTCGAGGAGGAGGGCGAAGTTCGTGCCGTACTGGCTCGCCGGGGTGTACTCCACCAGAAAACTGCTCAGCAGGGTATCGGCCGGTCCGTGGTAGGAGGAGGCGGCGCTGCCGCCCCCGGCGCCTCCGGGCAGGGTGTACACATCGTCGCCGCCGCCGAGGTCGGCCAGGATCGCCGTGGAGCGGATCATGGCCCGGGCGCCGGAGATGATGCGCCCCGTGTAGCTGTCGTCGCCTCCCTTGTCGACCAGCAGGGAGACGCAGAAATCCCAGGCGAAGGCGAGCCCGGCGCCGGCGGCGGCATTCATCCCCAGCCCCTGGGGGACCAGGTCGTCGGCGATGGGCGGGTCCCAGACGGTGTAGGTATCGTCGCCATCGCCGTCGTCGAAGACGGCGCCCAGGCAGAAGTGGGCGCCGGAAGCCAGGGAATAGTACACCGACCGGTAGCGGTCGTCGCCGGCTCCATCGTAAAGGATACCGGCGCCGAACCAGTAGCCAGCGCCCAGGGCCCAGTTGCCGGCCTCGTAGGCGTCGTCCCCGTCCAGGTCGAGCAGCGCCCCCAGGCCGCCGGCCCAGGCGTGGCCGTCGGACAGGTCGCCGCGGCGTCCGTTGGCCGCGCCCTGGGCGTTGGAGTAGGTGACGCGCTTGCGCGTGTGCCCGGAGCCGCGGCCGGTGATGTGGGCGTCGATCTCGGCGGTGTAGCGGTCGTCGCCGGAGCGGTCGGCCAGGACGCCGACGCCTCCGCCGATGCCACCGAAGCCCTGGCCGTCGCCCCACAGGTCGTAGATGTCGTTCCCGGCGCCGTCGACGAGCAGGCCGATGCCGAAGTAACCGGCACCCTGGCCGCTGAAGCGAAGCCGCCGGGTGTCGTCGCCCTCGTCGTCCCACAGCAGGCCCAGGCCGAAGTAGCCGAGGCCCTGGGCCATGTCCTCGGCCTCGTACAGATCGTCCCCCGCCACATCGAGGAGCAGGCCCACGCCGAGCAGACCCGCCCCCTGGGTGGGCCGGCCCGTGGGCGGCGCCAGGTAGCGGTCGTCGCCGGCGAGGTCGAGAGCGACGCTGACGGCCCGCTCGAAGGCGGCTCCCACGGAACCGGCGTAGACGTCGTCGCCCCCCAGGTCGACGAGGGCCAGGCAATCGCCGCAGTCTCCGTGCCGGTCGTTGCCGCCACCGGCCACGACGATCCGCCCGTAGGGCGTGGGCAGGTCGACGGGGGCGAAGGCCCGGTCCTCCTCCGGCAGGTGGTCCCGGGCCGCGGCCAGGTCCCGGGAAGCCCGCTCCAGGGCCGACACGGCCAGCTGGGCCGCGTGATAGAGGGACACCGCGTCCAGGTCCCGGGCGACGCGGTCGAGCTCGGGCGCGTAGTCCTTCTCGTGCAGGGGGCGTCGTTCGAGGGCCGCGGCGCGGTCGCCGGGATCGACCCCGTGAAAGGCCGTGGCGTGCCAGCGGCAGGCCTGCTCCAGCCCCGCCAGCAGCGCCGTCAGCGGTGCGTGGAGGGCCGCCGGCACCCGGGCCGCTTCCTCCCGCAAGCGGCCGGCGTCGAAGGGCGTGCCGGCCGAGCGGTGGAGCTGCTCCAGGACCGCGGACAGGTTCGGGCCGGCCTCGGCCGGCCCGCCGCCGTAGGCCTTGGAGAAGGTGGCGAAGTCGAAGGCGTAGTCGTAGCCCCGGGGTCCCACGACCTTCTTCTCCACCCCGAGGAAGTGGACCACCTTGAACATGGCGTTGGGCCGCTGAGCGCGGTACCCGGGATCGAGGTGCTCCTCCAGGGCGCCGGCCATGACCCGGACGAAGCCGTAGGTCTCCAGCGGCTCGGCCAGCAGGTCCGGCAGGAAGGGCAGGATGTGGGGGACCTGATCGATGCGCGGGAAGCGCGACCAGTAGGCCTTCGGCCGCACTCCGAGGTCGGAGCGCTCGAAGCCCACCAGGTCGAGGGCCTGGGTCAGCCGGTCGACGCCGAGAGCAGGCTCGAAGGAGGGCTCCCGGGCCTCGGCGCCGGCGGCCAGGGCGGCGGCCAGGGCGGCGGCCAGCAGGGGGCGTCGGGGGCGGATCATTTCCGGTCTCCCAGGGGGGCGAAGACGGTGAACTCGGGGATCGTGCCGCCCTCGACGTCCATGCCCACGCCATAGGAGTCGAGGCCGTATTCCTCGGAGTCCGGCGCAGGCTGCAGCCAAGTGGAACCGTCCTTCCAGATCGGCGACGGCGCGTGCTCTCCCGTGTCGGAGTAGTTCAGATAGCGGTCCTCGCCGCCGGTGTCGAGGAGGAAGCCGAAGTTCGTGCCGTGATGGCTGTAGGGGCCGTAGCCGATCTCGTGGGGATGGACGGCCCGCGCGTAGCTGTCGCGGAAGGCGCCGTGGCCCCCGCCGGCGCCCGCGGGCAGCACGTAGGTGTCGCTCCCGCTGCCGAGGTCGGCGAGGATGGCGGTGGAGCGGATCATGGCCTGGGCACCGGAGATGATGCGCGCCTCGTACCAGTCGTTGCCGCCCTTGTCGACGAGTAGGCCCATGGTGTAGTCCCAGCCGAAAGCCAGGCCGGCCCCCGCCGAGGCGTTCATGGTGTCGCTTTGAGGCTCGAGGGGCGGATCGACCAGGCGGTAGCGATCGTCGCCATCGCCCTCGTCGAAGATCGCGCCGATGCAGAAGTGGGCCCCCGAGGCCATCGAGTAGTAGACCGCCTCGTAGAGGTCATTGCCACCGCCGTCGTAGACCAGCCCTGTGCCGAACCAGTACCCGGACCCGAGGGCCCAGTTGCCCGCGCGCCGGGTGTCGTCCCCTGACAGGTCGACCAGCGCCCCCAGGCCTCCCGCCCAGGAATAGCCCTCCTCGAGATCGGCGCGCCGGCCGATGGCGGCGCCCTGTGCGTGGGAGCTGGTGACGCGGTGGGCCGTATGGTAGGACCCCCGTCCCGTGATCCGGGCGTCGACCTCCGCGGTGTAGGCGTCGTCGCCGCCGGCGTCCGCGAGCACCCCGATGCCGCCGCCGGGACCTCCGAAGCCCTGGCCGTCCCCCCACAGGTAATAGGTGTCGTCGCCGCCGCCGTCGACCAGCAGGCCCAGTCCGAAGTAGCCGGCTCCCTGGGCCGAGAACCGGGCGCGGTAGGCGTCGGCGCCGTCCCCCTCGTCCCAGAGGATGCCGGCGCCGAAGAGGCCGCTGCCCTGGGCCATGCCCTCGGCCTCGTAGAGGTCGTTGCCGCCGCCGTCCCAGAGCAGGCCGACGCCGAAGACCCCGGCGCCTTGCACGGTCTGCCCCGATCCCCCGCCCCGGTAGGTGTCGTCCCCCGACAGGTCGAGGACCACGGCGATCCGCTGCGCCGGGCCGGCGCCGGCGCCGGCGGCGTAGGTGTCGTCACCCCCCAGATCGACCACGGCGAGGCAGTCCCGGCACCCATGCTCGTCCGGCCCGGTGCCGGCGATCATCACCCGGCCCAGGGGCGTGGTCCAGAGGATGCGCGCAGCCACGGGACCGGCGCTATCGATGGCCGCGGACAGCTGCCGGTGCGCCGTCTCCACCGCTTGCAGGGCCTGCTGGGCCGTGTTGGTCAGCAGGACCAGGTCGGCCCCCGCCGAGGCGCGCCGCAGGGCCGGGGCGTACTCGATCTCGTGGGCGGCCTGCTCGGCGGCGATCCAGGTCTGGTCGGCGGCCGGGACCCCCTCGAAGGCCTCTTCCACCCAGCGGTGGGCCCGGGCCAGGCGCCAGAGGAAGCGGGCCAGAGGCCGGTGCAGGGGGCGGGGCAGGCCGGCCGCCTCGACCCGCACCCGGGCCAGCAGATCGTCGCCGGCCGGCGCCCCGCCGGCGCGGTGGAGCTCCTCGACGGCGGCCACCAGGGGATCGGCCAGGTCCCCGGGCAGGTCGACGGCCCCGGCTCGGTAGCCGCGGTGCCCTGGCGACAGGTGCGTGAAGCCCAGGTAGTAGGCGGTCTTGAAGGCTCCGTCCTCGTTGGCGGACCGGTAGGAAGGAGCCAGGAAGCGCTCCATGGCGCCGGCCATGACCCGGCTCATCTCGTAGGTGCGCAGTGGCTCGGCGAATAGATCGGGAAAGAAGAAGGGGACACGCCGGGTCCCGGCGAAGTGGCCGAAGCGGGACCACCATGTCTTGGGGCGGCAGCCCAGGTCGCTGCGCTCGAAGGAGACGGCGGCCAGGGCCTCGGCGAGGCGGTCGGGGGGCTCTGCGGGGACCGGCGGCACCGATGCCAGGATCACGGCCGCCACCATGCAGGTCGGTCTCATGGCATGCACTTCGGGAATCTTGGCCTTTCTGGAGGAAAGGTTAGATCCAAGGGGGCCCTTCGTGCAATTCATAGCCACCGAGGCGGCCACACGGTAGATTCGGGAGGTCCTTTCTTCTTCCGGAGTCGTTGATCCTCCGCTTCCTGCTCCTTCTCCTCGGGCTGCAGCAGTCCGCAGCAGCCGGCCACGCCCTCGTGCTGGTGGAAAACGGGGTACCCCGGGCGACCATTGTCAGGCGCGCCGGGGCCGGCCGTTCCCTGGACGAAGCCGTGCTTCTGCTGCAGCGCGCCGTGGAGACGATCTCCGGCCCTCGCCTGCCCGTGGTCGACAGCCTGGACCAGGTCCGCACCGCGGGACGAATCCTCCTCGGCGCCGGCCCCGACCCGCCCCGCATCGGGGACCGCCTCGGCTACGACGGTTGCTACGTTCGCGTGCGCGGCGATGAGCTGGTGATCCTGGGCCCGACGGACGCCGGCGTCGCCAACGGCGTCAGTTGGTTCGTGGAGTGGAAGCTCGGTCTCCACATCCTGGGCTTTGGCCCCGGGGACCGGGTGGTGCCAAGCCAGTCGTCCATCGAGGTGGAGGACTTCGAGTACAGCCACCGCCCCTCCTTCGCCTGGCGCGAGTCCTGGACCAGTGCCGTCCGCGGGTACGAGGGCTACATCCCCGTTCTCGACGAGGCCGAGAGGGGGCGCTCGGAGGAGTACTACGCGCTCAACCGGCGCGGCGGCGTGCCCATCAGCGGCGCCCACTCCCTGTATCGCTACATACCGGACTCGCTCTTCTCCTCCCACCCCGAGTACTTTCCCCTCATCGACGGCAAGCGGGTGGTCGAGTCGCCCCGAGGCGGCTCGGTGCAGCGGGAGCTGTCCCATCCCGGAGTCCTGCAGCGCGTCGTCGAGAGCCTCCGCGACCGGTACTCGCCGGATGCCGTGGCCTTCGCCACGGTGAGTCCGAACGACGATCCGCACTGGTCGGAGAGCGAGGCCGACCGGCACTTGGCAGAGGATCCCGGAGCGCGCATGATGCTGTTCTGCAACCTGGCCGTGGAAGCCTTGGCACCGACCCATCCGGGTCTCGGCGCCTGTTTCCTCGCCTACAGCTACTCGGGGACCATGGAGCCTCCGTTGGGCTACCTCGCTCACGAACGCGTCGTGCCCCTCGTGGCCCCTCTCGGCGCCTGTCCCGTCCACGGCCCGGCCGACGGGAGTTGTCCGGACCACGGGGAGATGCGGCGCATCTACGAGGGTTGGAAGCAGGTGGCCGCCAAGGTTGCCACCTACCCCTACCTGTACGCGAACATCCTGCCATTGCCGACTCCCGGGGTGGTGGCTGAAGAGATTCGGTACTACCACCATCTGGGGCTGTTCGGCGTGCAGCGGGAGCACATGGCCCGCGGGTTCGGCTGGGAGCTGAGCTACTGGCTCGAGTGGCAGTTGCTGTGGGACGCCGAGATGGATGTGTCCGCGCTGCGGAGGGTCTTCATGGAGGGTTGGTACGGTGCGGCGGCCCCGGCCATGCAGCGGATCTACGACCGGGTCGAGGGAGCCGTGGCCTCGGCGCCGCCCGGGCGCACCATGGCCAAGCGTGACCGCGTGCGCTACTGGCGCGGATGGTTCACGGGCTGGACGGACAGCTTCAATCAACTGCCCGGACCGCTGTCGGGCACGGAGGAGTCCAACGCCCGGAACCTGGCCGAGGCTCGGGCCCGGGCCGATACGCCGGTGGCGAGGGCGCACGTGGAGCGCGCCGCCGCCGATCTGACGGCCATGGCGGCCTATGGCCGTGGACGGCTCGCCTTTGACAGCTGGGACGCCGGGGAATCAGGACCGACGGAGACACTCGGGACGATCGACAGCGCTCTGGCCGAGGTGCGGCGCCTGCAGCCGACCTCCCTTCGCGGCGTGCATGCTCCGCTCGGGCAGTTGCGCCGGCTTCGGGAGACGGTCGCCGCCGGGGAGAGGGAAGGGGATCGGTGAGGCCGCCGGCCCCTTGAGCGGGATCTGGCGACTAGCGGATGCCGAAGGTTTCGACGCCGAGTCCGCGGAGCCTGTCGAGCACCCTGATCACATCCTGGTAGGGAACCTCACCCGAACCGCTGAACATCACCTTGCGCTCGGCGAGGACCTCCTTCGGAAACATCTCATCCATCTTGACGGCGAGAGCCTCGAAGGCCACTTCTTCATCGTCGATCAGGATCCTGCCGTCGGCGGTGAGGACGACGACCGGATCGGGCTTCAGCTGTCCGGAGGAGACCGTCCCGGCCTGTGGGAGGTTGGCCTCCAGCGTCTCGATGAGGATCGGCGTGATGACGAGAAAGCCCAGCAGCAGACAGAGGGATACGTCGCCCATGGGCGTGATGTTGATGTTGGACTCCAACCGGCCGAGAGCCCTGCGGCGGCGGGGCATCTAGCGCTCCTTCCTGGCCAGCAGGTCGACGGCGGGCGCGCCGATTCCCTGGCACACCTCCATCAGTTCGAGTATCTCGCCGTACGGCAGATTGCGGGCGCCCTTGATGATGATCGGGTTGCCCTCCTGGCCCTGGTATGCGAGGGCCAGTTCATCCTTCAAGCCCGTCTTGTCCACTTCGGTCAGGTTGACGAACAGACTCCCGTCTTCCTTTACCGACAGCACGACAAGCTGCTCGGCGGCCTCCTCCATCCGGTCGGCGTGATCGGCGTCGGGCGTGTCGACCTCGACCCCTTCGCGGATGATGGGCATGACGATCATGAAGATGATCAGCAACACAAGGGCGACGTTCACCACCGGGGTGATGTCGGGCATGGGATTCGTACGTTCCCGCTGCCCCGCGGCCGTTCTCAGTTGGCGCTTCCGTGGCACCTGGTGGATCCGTCGAGCTGTGAGGGTTAGGCGGCGCTGGCTCGCAGGGCGTGACGGACCGCGCGGCTCACCACCCGCGTCGCGGCATTGTCCAACTCCACGGCCATCACGTCGATCCTGTTCGTGAAGAAATTGTAGGCCCACAGGGCCGGGATGGCGACGAAGAGGCCGATCACCGTGGTCACCAGGGCCTCGGAGATTCCGCCGGATACCGTCGCCAGTCCTCCCGAACCGGTCTCGGCGATGCCGCGAAAGGCGGCGATCAGGCCCGTGACCGTGCCGAGCAGACCCAGGAAGGGCGCCACGCCCGAGATCGTAGCCATGCCGCTGAGGCGCACGCGCAGGTTGATGACGGCCACGTCGAGCTCGCGGCTGACGGCCTCGTCCACGCCTTCGACGACCACGGCTCCGGGCTGGTTGTCGTTGCGCAGGGACTCGTACTCGGCAAGGCCGGCCGCGACGACCGAACCGAGCGAGCACCGGCCCTCCGCAACGGCCTCGCGGGCGGCACCGAGGATCTGGTCGGCCTCGCTCTCACCCTCGATCTGGTCGATGAAGGTCCCGGAGCGCTGCCGGTCGGTGCGCAGGGCCAGGAAGCGGTCCACCATGACTGCGTAGGAATAGATGGACAGGGCGAACAGGACCAGGACAACCACCTTGCCGGTGATCGCCATCGATCCCCAGAGTTGGGTGAGCAACTCCATCGGGTCCTCCTTTCGAGCCGGTCGGCCGGGTTGCAGAGCGGGAGATGGCTTCTCCACGGACACGACTCCATCCAAGGCCACATTGTACGGATATGCTCTGGGGTTCACAACCAGCATGGGCCATGACCTTCGAGGCGTGGGACGCCTGCACAGCGGACTCGATTACGTCCCCCTGAGCCGTGACTACGTGACTACATTCTCGCCCGGGAAGGCGCGGAGCGGGGTGGGGAGGGGCCCGGCAGACGTCATGCCGATCTGCGCGGGACCACGACAAGCTGCATCAGGAGTTGGGGCGGTCCTGGGCCCTCAAGGTCCCGCTCCTGGTCAAGATCGGACACTGAGGGAGAAAGCATGTATGGACCCGCCCCCGGCCACCGGCCGGAACGCCTGCAATGGTTCAACGGCCTCGGCTTCGGGAGCATCGAAGGTCAAGCAGGTAGCCGGCTCGTTGCCTTGGCCCGTGGGAGTGGGCTCGGTGGTCTACGAGATCATCGACGCCGACAGGGTGTACGTCATCCGCCATTCCATGGGCGGGTACGGCGTCTGGCACCTGTGATCAGGCAACCCCGGCTGTTCGCCGTGGCCGTGCCCATCGCCGGGGGCGCCGATCCCGTCCTGGCGGAGGCCACCGCCGCCGTGCCCGTGGCCTGCTCGCGCGGCATCGTCGCGGCCCTGCGCCAGGCGGGCAGCAGCCCGCGGTACACCGAGTTCCCCGGCGAGGGGCACGGGGTCTGGCCCCTGGCCTTCGACGACCCCGGCCTCTTCGACTGGCTCTTCGCCCAAAGGCGGAGCCCAAAGGCCGGTGAGGAATGACCGACCGTCTGCGCGTGGCGGCCATCTGCACGGTCTACTACGCCGCCTCCCACGCCGACGCCATCGTCACCAAGTTCCTCAAGGGCATGTCCACGGACGAAGGCTTCTTCGCGCCCGAGGTCGACATCGTCTCCCTGTACATCGACCAGGTCCTCGAGAACGACATCGGCCTCGCCCTCGCCGCCGAGCACGGCGTTCCCGTGTACCCGAGCATCCGCCGCGCCCTGACGCGGGGAGGCGGCCGTCTCGACGTGGACGCCGTGCTCCTCATCGGCGAGCACGGCGACTACCCGTGGGACGAGCGCGAGCGGATCCTCTACCCGCGCCGCGGGTTCTTCGAGCAGATCGCCGGGGAGTTCGGCCACAGCGGCCGCTCGGTGCCGGTCTTCAACGACAAGCACTTCGCCTGCGACTTCGGCGACGCCCTGTGGATGTGGAACCGGGCCCGGGAGCTGCAGATCCCGCTCATGGCCGGATCCTGCCTGCCCCTGGCGTGGCGCAATCCCTGGCTCGAGCACGAGAGGGGGGCGCCCATCGAGGAGGCCCTGGCCGTCGGCTACGGCAAGGTCGAGGCCTACGGCTTCCACACCCTCGAGGTCCTGCAGTGCATGATCGAGGCCCGGCCCGGCGGCGAGAGCGGCGTGCGCTCGGTGCAGTGCCTCGAGGGGGAGGAGGTGTGGAGGGCCGCCGACCGGGGCCTGTGGCCGCGGGAGCTGGCCGAGGCGGCCTGCGCCGCCATGGAGAACAAACCGCCGGGGACCATGGAGGAGCACGCCAAGGTGCCGCGTCTGTTCCTGATGGAGCACGGGGACGGGCTGCGCACGGCGGCCCTGATGCTGCAGGGGTACGTCTCCGACTGGGCCTACGCCGCGCGCGTCGACGGCCGCGTAGAGGCGAGCGAATTCTTTCTTCAGCCCGACGGTCCGGGAGCCAACTTCGGCTACCTGTGCCGCAACATCCAGCGGTTCTTCCAAGGGGGGGTGTCGCCCACGCCTCCCGAGCGCACCCTGCTGACCACGGGTGTCATCGACGCGGTGATGAACTCCCGCCACGAGGGCCACAGGGTCGTGGAGACACCGTACCTGGACGTCGCCTACGAGCCCCGGGACGACTCCGGGACCATCCGCCCCCGCGGCCCGAGGCCGCGCGGCGCCTGCCTCGACCGGCAGGCCCCCGACCAGCTGCTGCCGTGGCTCTGATCCGCGCGGAAGTCGTCGTCGACTGGCAGGGCCTGAGCCCTGAAGGAGAGAGCAAGGAGAGAGCATGACTGGATCCGCCCCCGGCAACCGGCCGGAGCGCCTGCAATGGTTCAACGGTCTCGGCTTCGGGATGTTCATCCACTGGAGCATCGACAGCCAGATCGGCTCGGTCATCGGCCACTCCATGGCCCGTGCCTCCGAGGACTACCTGGCGAAGTACACCCAGATCCTGCCGGCCACCTTCAACCCCAAGAGGTTCGACCCGGACGAGTGGGCCGTGCTGGCGAGGCTGGCGGGCATGCGCTACGTGGTGTTCACCACCAAGCACCACTCCGGCTTCTGCATGTTCCACACGCGGTCGACCCGCTTCAGCGTGGCCGACACCCCCTTCGGGAGGGACGTGACCGGCGAGATCGTCGAGGCCTTCCGCCGGCAGGGGATCGCCATCGGCCTCTACCACTCCCCCGACGACTTCCACTTCCTGCACGGCAAGGGCCTGCCCCTGCGGCGTGGGGTCCGGCCCGAGGCCTGCGAGGGTCTGCTGGAGCACAACCAGGCCCAGGTGCGGGAGCTGCTGACCAACTACGGCGACATCGACATCATGTTCTTCGACGGTCCCTCCGACGGCCTGAGGGAGCTGTGCTGGGAGCTGCGTCCCGAGATCGTCGTGACCCGGGGAGCGATCCGGACCCCGGAGCAGCGGATCCCCGGCGTCCAGTCGCCCGAGCCGTGGGAGGCGTGCGTCACCATGGGCACGGGGTGGCAGTACAAGCCGACGAACGAGAGCTACAAGTCGGGGACGCAGTTGATCGAGCTGTTGATCGAGACCCGGGCCAAGGGGGGCAACCTGGTGCTCAACGTCGGTCCCAAGCCGAACGGTGAGCTGCCCATCGAGCAGGAGGCCCTGCTGCGCGAGATCGCCCTGTGGACCTTCGTCAACGGCGAGGCCATCTACGACGTCGAGCCCTGGAGGGTGGCCTGCGAAGGCGGGATCTGGTTCGCGGCGGAGAAAGGGGGAGAGGCGGTCTATGCCTTCCTCGAAGGGGAGGGTCCCTGGCCGCTCTACGAGCGCCGCGAGTGGACCCTGACGTCGGTGCGCGCCGGCCCGGGGACGAAGGTGCAGGTCCTCGGACAGGCCGACGACCTGGCCGACGAGCAGGGGCCGGCGATCGAGTGGAGCCAGGAGGAGGACGGGCTGCGCATCCGGGCCGCCCGCATGCAGAGACTCTACAACAACCGGCGCTGGCCGAACCCCGTCGTCCTCAGGATCACCGACGCCCGGGCGGGGCTGGTGCCGCCGGCCGTGGTCACGGGCGAGGCGCTATGGGACGCCGCCTCCTCGAGCTGGCTGCTCCAGGCCTCGCTGGCCGATCTGGGCGAGGAGGAGGCCGTGGAGGCCGGCTTTCAGTACCGGCCGAGGCGGCTGCTCACCGATGCCCTCGAGGACTGGGTGGACACGGCCTTCGAGAGCCGGCGGTCGACGGGGGAGTACGCCGCGCGAGTGGAGGGGCTGACGGAGGGGACGGCCTGGGAGTTCCGGGCCGTCGTCCGCCATCCGGCGATTACCGTCAACGGCGACAGCGTCACCTTCCGCACCTGAGGGCGGGATCTACTCTTCGGCGGGGGGAATCCCCGCCAGCTCCTCCGCGGTGTAGAAGCTGCCGGCCACGGGCCCGGGGTCCCACGACCTCTCCAGCGGGCTCGGCCGGACCGGGACGTCGGGTACGACCAGGGTCTCGCGGCCCTCGGAGTCCCGCTCCACGGCGCCGCCGCCGCGTTCCACCGAATCCCGGGCCAGGGCCTCGCAGACCTCGATCAGCCGCGGGAAGTCGTAAGGTGCGTGGCTGAACTTCGTCTCGAGGTTGGAGCGCGGCCGTGGGCCGGCCTCAGCCTTCGGGCGACCACAGGAGCCACCGGTCGCCCAGCCCGTGGCGCTGGGCCCGGTCCCAGGTGCCGCTCATGCGGAAGGTGAAGGAGTTCTTCTCTCCCGGCCGCAGCCAGCGGGAGACGTCGATGTCGGTGCCGTAGCGGTGCAGCTCGTCCGTGGGGGAGTGGACGAGCTGTCCGTTGGCCCAGACCCACAGCTTGTCGGCGTAGACCAGCGGCACGTAGAGCCGCGCCGGCGCGCCCGGCTCCGTCTCGGGGACGGCCACCGAGAACCGGTACCACCCCAGCCCCGGGTAGGCGTATCCCCGGTCATCGCGATAGCCGCTCTGCGTCCAGTCGGTGGTCACGGGGATGGGGTTCCACTCCAGCTCCGCGGCCACCTCGTCGAGGTGCCACTGCTCGAAGAGGCCCTCGTCGTGCCGATCGGTGCGGAACCCTCCGGTGCCGGGTCCCAGGGCCAGGCGGCGTCCGAGGCCGCCGCCGTCGCGCTCCGCCAGGGCCTCGATGTAGCGGCGCCAGGTGCTCAGGCCCCTGTCCGAGTCCACCACCCACTGCGGCTCGGGGGGCAGCAGGCCGGGCTGGATCGCCTCGGCCGCCTCGATGGGGAGGCTCAGCCGCTCCAGCTGAGTCAGGGCCTCGCGGTACCGCCCCTCGTGGACGCGCGTCACCATGGCGTTGTGGGTCGTCATGTACTCGTGCAGGGCCCGGTAGGCGGCGAGGCGCCGGCGCAGCCGGGGGGTGTCGGCGAGCCCCTCCGCCCGGTCGAGAAGCGCGCCGAGGGCCAGGGTGCGCTCCGGGGGGTAGATGCGCGTCCAGTCGCCCAGCTTCGAGGTCCAGGCCACGTGCTCGGGCGAGGCGGCCAGCAGGCCCTCGATCTGGTCGAAGAAGTCCCTCATGGGCGCCTCGGCGGGGCCGAAGAAGCGCCCGTGGAAGTCGTCCACGAGGGCGTCCACGTCGGCCTCCACGTCCCACATGAGCCGGGTCCGCACGTAGTAGTTGAGGCCGGTGCGCAGGAAGGTGTTGTGCCCCTCGGTGGTGAAGCCGACCACGCCGTGCTCGTGGTAGAAGGGCAGGTTGGCGCGGATGGAGTGGACGTTCCAGAAGGGCATGCGGTTCAGAGTCGCGTGGGGGTCGTAGTCGTAGATGACCATCTTCGGGGCGATGCGGGCCCAGGCCTTGATCGTGCGTTGGTGGCGCCGCGAGTAGATGTCGCCGCCGCCGGGGATGGGGCGCAGGGCGCTGACGGCGAGGCGGGCCAGTTGCACGATGATGTTGCGGTTCCAGGGCCGGTCGAGCCCCTCGGGCGGTCGCACGCGGTTGTCGTAGGCGAGGATGACGATATAGCGGTCGGGGTACTCGGCGTTGACCTCGTGGGCGACGTTGTTGACGAAGTTGAAGTAGGCGTCGGAGATCGAGTCCTCGAGGCCGCTGTCGATGTCGAAGGCGTGGTCGGCGGCGACGCAGACGTCGCAGTGGCACCGGGGCGACCAGTCGGGGGCGGAGAACCCGTAGCTGTTGGCCTCGGGATGGTCGCGGAAGTACTCCTTGATGGTCCGTACCGCGATCTCGATGGTCAGGGGATTGGTGACGCAGAGCATGGTCAGGTGGAGCTCGCCCTTGGGGCCCCTGGACCGGCGCTGCCCGTCCGGCCCCATGGCGTAGATTTCGGGATGCACGTCCTCGTAGATCTCCGGCGGCGCCAGGCGGCCGATGGAGCCGTCTCCGGCGAAGGCGAAGGGCCGGACGAGAGTGCCCTTGTTGCGGACGAGCCAGTCGGGGTGGTCTCCCGAGTCGTCGGCCCACCCCGACATCCAGATGTTGCGCACGACGAAGGAGGGTTTCTGCTCGACGTCGAGGTCGGGCACCGTGATCGTCCTGAGTTCCGGGAGGACCTGGCCGAACTCGCCCGGGAAGTACCAGCGGCATCCGAGCCGTTCCAGCAGCTCGTACACGGCGTACTCGGTGCCGCGGTAGAAGGCGTCCTCGTTGCCGGCCAGCACGAGATCGCGGTCCCCGACCGTGCGCAGGACAAACCCCTCGCCGGCGGCCTCGCGGTCGTGGCCGGCGGGCGGCTCCACGCCGAGGGCGCGCACCGCCTCCGAGCGGCCCACGTGCAGACGGGCGTGGCCCTCGAGGCGGCCGGGCACCGTTGCGGCGCCGGCGTACACGGGCAGCCCGGCGCCGGAGATCCGCTCGATGTAGTGCTTCAGCTCCGCCGCGGCCCGGGCCGCGGCGGAGCTCGGCCCGGCGGCGGTGACGATCACCGCCCGCGGCTGTCCGTCCTGCACGATGACCATGGCCTCTGCCTCCTGACAGATGGTCCAGATGGCGAGGGCCAGCGGACCGAGGATGGATGAGAATCGGGAAGGGGCTGGATGCATCATCGGGTTCCTGCCTTTCGGGCGGCGCGGGAGGAGCTGCCGGCGCCAAAGATCAGTCCCTATCTTTGGCGAGACAATGACATCGGTCCGGCCCTTCTCCGCCTTCGCCGCCGCCCTCGCCGCCGCGCCCGCCGCGGTCGAGGCCTATGTGGGTCCGGGCGCGGGCTTCGCCCTCGCCGGCGGCTTCTGGACCCTGCTCGTCCTCGTCCTGGCCGCGGCCGGCCTGCTCATCCTGCCCTTCCGGGTCCTGCTGACCTGGCTCCGCAGAAGGGGACGCTCCGAATCCCGGGCCCGTCGCGTCGTCGTCGTCGGTCTCGACGGGCTCGATCCCGGACTGTGCGCCCGCTGGATGGACGAAGGCCGCCTGCCCAACCTGCGAAGACTCGCGGCGCAGGGGGTCTTCCGGCCCCTGGGGACCACCCTGCCGGCGATCACGCCGGCGGCCTGGTCCTCCTTCGCCACCGGGACCGATGCCTCCGGGCACAACATCTACGACTTCATCACCCGCGACCCCCGGACCTACGGTCCCGTGCTCTCCTCGGCGAGGGTGCTGCCGCCGCGCCGGAGCCTCAAGCTCGGACGTCACCGACTCCCCCTGTCGAGACCGCGCATCCGCAATCTCAAGGGCAGCCGGCCCTTCTGGAAGCTGCTCGGCGACAAGGGCGTCTTCAGCTCCATCCTGCGCGTGCCCATCACCTTTCCGCCGGAGCCCTTCGCCGGCCACCTGCTGGCGGGCATGTGCGTCCCGGACCTGCGGGGGACGCAGGGCGAGTTCACCTGCCTGACCGAAACCCCGGAGGAGGGTGCGCACCCGGGGGAGGCCGGCGGCCAGGAGGGCGTGGGCCGCTGGATCGAGGTCCGCCTCTGTCCGGGGCAGAGCAGCCGGGTCCGCATTCCGGGGCCTCCCGCTCCCTTCGGCGGCGGCGACCCGCCCCTCCATGCCCCGATCGACCTGGAGCGCGACGGCGCAGCCGGATGCCTCCGGCTGACCGCCGCCGGCCGGCGGATCGACCTGCGCGAGGGCGTCCACTCCCCGTGGGTGGAGCTGACCTTCGACGGCGGACTCGGCGTCCGGGTGCGGGGTATCTGCCGGTTCTACCTGGCCGCCGCGGAGCCGCTGAAGCTCTACCTCACGGCGATCCAGATCGATCCGGACCGCCCCTGCCTGCCCCTGTCCCACCCGGCCTCGTACGCCACCTACCTGAGCCGGCGCCTGGGGAAGTACGGCACCCTCGGCCTGGCCGAGGACACGGAGGCCCTCGACGCCGAGGTCCTCGACGAGGAGGCCTTCCTGCAGCAGGCGCGCTCCCTGCACGAGGAGCGCGAGCGGATGCTCTTCCACGGGCTGGAACGCACCCGGGAGGGGCTCCTGGTCTGCGTCTTCGACGGGCCCGACCGCCTGCAGCACATGTTCTTCCGCACCCTGGATCCGGCGCATCCGGCCAACGAGGGCCGCCGGGTGGCCGAGTTCGAGGACGTCCTGCCGCGCATGTACGGGGAGATGGACGACCTCGTGGGCCGGGTCATGGAGCGCATCGAGGACGGCGGGGAGACGACGCTCCTGGTGATCTCCGACCACGGCTTCTGTCCCTTCCGTCGGGGGGTCAACCTCAACACCTGGCTCCGCGATCGCGGCTACCTGGCCCTGGAGGAGTCGCCGGACGGCCGGGAGCCCGGCGACTGGTTCGCCGGCGTCGACTGGTCCCGGACCCGGGCCTTCGCCCTCGGCCTGGCCGGGATCTTCCTCAACCGCGCCGGCCGCGAGGCCCGCGGCGTGGTCTCCGAGGCGGAAGCGGGGGATCTGAAGGGGGAGCTGATCGCCGGACTGGAGGGGCTGGCCGACGAGGACGGCCAGCCGGCGGTCCGCAAGGTCTGGGACGCCGAGGCCTGCTTCCACGGCCCCTACAAGGACGGGGCGCCGGACCTGCTGGTCGGATACAACGCCGGGTACCGGGCGGCGTGGAGCGGCGCCCGCGGGCGGATCACCGACCGGGTCTTCGAGGACAACACCCGCCACTGGAGCGGCGATCACTGCGTCGATCCGGCCCAGGTGCCCGGGGTCCTGTTCTGCAACCGGCCCATCGACAAGGCGGACCCGCACCTGCTGGACGTGCCGGTGTCGATCCTGGGCCTCTTCGGGGTGGACGCGCCCGCCTACATGCAGGGGGAGGATCTGTTCGATGGACCGCCGCTCCCGGCGTCCTAGGTCCTGGCCGAGGACCGCTGCCATGGCGCTGCTGGCCGCGGGCCTGCTGGCCGGAACCGGGGGGTGCGGCCCCCGGCAGGACGCCCCGCCGCTGCTGGTCCTTGGGATCGACGGCATGGATCCGCAGATCCTGTCGCGGCTGCTGGCGGCCGGCCGCATGCCCCACTTCGAGGCCTTGGCCGCCTCCGGCGGGTTCGCTCCGCTGGCCACGACCATGCCTCCCCAAAGCCCGGTGGCCTGGTCGACCTTCATCACCGGCCTCGACCCCGGAGGGCACGGGATCTACGACTTCATCCATCGCGATCCGGGCACCCTTCAGCCCTACCTCTCCACCTCGAGGAAGGGTCCAGAGGGAGAGATGGAGCTGCTGCGCCGCGGCCGGCCCTTCTGGGATCTCCTCGTCGAGCGCGGCGTTCCGGTGACGATCTTCAAGGTGCCGGCCAACTTCCCCCCGGAGGCGCCGCATGCGGGCCTGTGGCAGCGGCTGGCCGGGTGCTCGTGCTATCGCGCCTTCGCCGGCATGGGGACGCCGGACATGCTCGGCACCTACGGCACCTTCACCTGGTACACCGACGGACCCTACACGGTGCCGGCCCACATGGAAGAGGGCGGGCAGGTGCTGCCCCGGGGAGGCGAGCTGCAGATCGCCGGCGGCCGCATCGTCAGCCTGGAGCTGCGGGACGGCCGGGCGGCGCCGGAGATCCACGGTCCGCCTTCGGAGGGCGAAGAGAGGCGGGCGCGCTTCGAACTCTTCGTCGACCGCGGACCGGAGGGCGGGGAGGGGGCGGTGGAGATCGTCCTGGCCGGCCGGCGCGCGGTGCTGCGCCCGGGGGAATGGAGCCCGTGGCTGCGCGTCGACTATGGACGGAAGGCCCTGGGCCTGGCTCACCTGACCGGGATCGTGCGCTTCTACCTGAAGTCGGTCGAGCCGCACGTGGGGCTCTACATGACCCCGGTCAACATCGATCCAGGCGATCCGGCGATGGCGGTCTCCGTGCCGGCGGCCGAGGCGGCGCGGCTGGAGGCCGCCCTGGGGCCGTATTACACCCAGGGCATGCCCGACGACACCAAGGCCCTGGAAGCGGAGGTCCTCGACTACGGCGAGTTCCTGCAGCAGGACGAGCTGGCCCTCAACGAGCGCCGGGAGCACCTGCGCCGGGAGCTGGGCAAGCTCGATTCGGGGCTCCTGTTCTTCTACGTTCACAGCCTCGACCAGGTCAGCCACATGCTGTGGCGGGCGGCGGACCCCGCCCACCCCGGACACCGGCCGGAGTTCGCGCCCTGGGGCCAGGCCATCGACCGCCGTTACGAGGCCATGGACGAGTTGCTGGGGGAGGCCATGGCCGCCCTGGACGGCCGCGGCGAGATCGTCGTCCTCTCCGATCACGGCTTCGCCCCGTACGAGCGCTCCTTCAACCTCAACACCTGGCTGTTGAGAGAGGGCTACCTGCAGGTGCGGGAAGGGATCGGCGAAGAGGAGGCATCCCTCCTCGAAGGGACCTCCATCGCCTGGGAGCGGACGGCGGCCTACGGGCTGGGACTGAACGCCCTCTACCTGAACCTGCGGGGCCGGGAGGACCGGGGGGCGGTGGCGCCGGAGGATGGGGATTCCATGCTGAGAGAGCTCGCAGAGAAGCTCCTGGCCCTGAGGGATCCCCGGGACGGCCGTCAGGTCGTCGAGCGGGTCTACCGGGTCGGGGGCGCCACCGCGGACGGCGCCGCCCCCGACCTGCTCATCGGATACGCGCGCGGGTACCGCGCCTCGGGGGCCGCCGCCCTGGGCCGCATCGAGGCGGAGGTCCTGAGCGACAACCACTCCCCCTGGAGCGGAGACCACTGCATGGCCGCCCACACCGTGCCGGGGGTCCTGGTGAGCAGCCTCCCGCTGCGTCCCGGGGCCGCGCCCCATCTGCGGGACCTTCCCGTGAGCATCCTCGAGCACTACGGCATCGGCCGGCCCGAGGCGATGACCGGCCGCCCGGTCTGGCCGAACTGAGAAGGAGCCGGGGACCATGCGACTCTTCAGGCACAAGGTGGCGATCGACGACGAGATGATGGAGCGCGTCCGCAGGCACGTGGAACGGGCGGGGTACGCCAGCGTGGAGGAGTTCGTCCGTCACTGCCTCGACAAGGAGATCTCGGCCGGCGAGACCGCCGCCGACGATACGCACCTGAGGCGCCTGCGGGGCCTCGGCTACATCGAGTGAGGCCGGCGGTCCGTGCAGTCCTTGATCGCCGCGCTCAACGGCCTGGCCAACAGCCTCTTCGACGCCGGCCTGTCCCTGCCCGGCGCCCTGGGATGGAGCGCCGGGATGGGCGCCGTGGCCCTCCTCCTCGGGGTGTCCACGGCGGCGGTCTTCCTCTGCCTCGCGGACAGGTCCGCCCTGGGGGCCGCCCGGGGGGAGCTGCGCGCCAGCCTGCTCGAGACCTGGCTCTACCGCCACGATCCCGCCCTCGTCCTGCGCGCCGAGTGCCGGCTCCTGCGGGCCAACGGCCGCTACCTGCGGGGCCTGCTACCGCCCCTGGTGGTCTCCGCCGCGGTGGCGGCGCCCGTGCTCGTGCAGTCCTGGCACCGCTTCGGCCTGGAGCCCCTGCCGCCGGGAGCGGAGGTCCTGCTGACGGTGGAGGTGGAGGCCGGGGCGGGAGATCCGGCGTGGCCGGAGCTGGCGTGGGGGACGGGCCGGGGAGAGGTCACCGCCGTCGTCAGGGAGCCCTCCGTGGACCGGATCGTCTGGCGTCTGCGCCCTCTGGAGACCGGGGTCCACGCCCTGCACCTGTCCGGCCCCTTCGGGTCCGAGGCCTTCCCCCTCTTCGTGGGCTCCGCGGGAAGCAGCATCGCCGCCTCGAGGGAGTCGAGCCCGTGGCGGCTGCTGCTTCATCCGCGGGGCCCGCCCCTGCCGGCGGGGTCGGGGCTGCGGCGCATCTGGGTGGAGTACCCGCGCTCCGGGGCGGAGCGGCTGGTCTGGCCCGCGGCCCTGTCGCTGCTGGCCGCCTTCGTCACGTACCGGCTCACGGGGCGGTTCGGCCGCCGATCGTGATGCAGCTTCCAGGAGACGTGATCCTCTCCGGTGGAGGCGGACCGGCGCAGGTCCTGCCGGCGCGCGAGCGCCGCCAACGCAACTCACCGGCCGAGGGGCCGGCAACCGAAAGGAGATCCCGGCCGTGGACACACCCGCGAGCAGGATGCAGTACGCCGAGGGCATGCTCAAGCGTCTGTGCGAGGAGATCGGGCCGCACCCGTCCGGCACGGCCGAGTTCGAGGAGGTGGTGCGCATCGTGCACGAAGACCTGCGAACCTCCTTCGCCGACGTGCAGCTCGACCGCTACCTGGACTTCTGGGCGGCCCTTCCCATCCCCGAGATCTGTCACAAGGGCAAGCGCCTCGCCTTGGGGGTCGCCGAGAACTGCGCGGGGACGACGGACGCGGGCTTCGACGGCGTGATCCGGGGCGCCGCCGGCGACCCCTGCCTCTACGCCATCGAGAAGGTCGAGAGCGGCCGGACCGAGGCCCACATCCAGGTGAGCCGCGACGTCGGCGTCGAGCCCGTCTACCTCTACGGCGACGACGTCCTCTGCCCCCCGAGGTTCGTCGCCGGCATCCGCGACGTCCCCTTCCTGGACATGCTGGTCCGGGAGGAGGCGGTGGTGCAGGTGCGACTGCGCGTCGTCTACGCCCCCGAGCGCCCGACCCACAACATCATCGCCCGCATCCCCGGGAAGGAGGCCGGCGAGGTCATCGTCATGGCCCACGCCGACTCCGTGATCCGCTCCGAGGGGGCCAACGACAACATGGCCTCCGCCATCGTCGCCATGATGCTCGCCCACGCCTTCGCCGGCGCCGGCGCGCGGCCGGAGAAGACTCTCACCTTCGTGATCACGGGGAGCGAGGAGTACGGGCTGGCCGGAGCCCGGCACTACGTGAAACGGAGGATCGAGGAGGACACCCACCGCGAGATCGGGTGCGTGATCAACTTCGACTCCCTCACCTACGGGCCGAACCTCTGGCCCTCGACCCACGACCCGGAGCTGATGGCCCTGGTCCGCCAGGTCCACGAGGACCTGGGGTCGGAGACGGTCCCCATCTACGACGAGTCCCCCTGCTGGCAGAACGACGCCGCCCCCTTCAAGGGCCTGAACCCGGGGATCACTGGGATCGACTTCAACAGCCGCGGGTACGACACCCTGGCGGCCAACCACTCTCCCGCGGACGACGCCGCCAACGTCCCCCTGGACTGCGTGGAGAGCGCCTTCCTGACGCTGAAGGAGGTGGTGGCGCGTGTAGCGGGGGTCGGGGGAAGCTGAGGCGCGGGGGAGCGCCTTTGCCGGCGGTCCCGGGCGCAGCCCCGCAGGTCGCGCAGAAGAGGCTCCTCCTCCACGCACCGCGGCTCGACCAGCGGACAGCGGCCGCAGAACTTGCAGCCCTCCGGCGGGTCGGCCGGGTTCGGCGTGTCCCCCTGGGAGCGCACGATCTCCACGCCGTCCATGTCCGGGCCCTCGACGACCATGAGCTCGAGGATGAGGCTCACCCGCTCGCCGTCGGGCCCCAGGCGGAAGCCGGCGTCGTCGCGGCGGTCGAGCCCGATCGAGTCGAGCAGGGCGCGGGCCCGCTCCGGATCGTAGCGGGTGTGGTCGGGCGCCTCCGGCACCTCCGCCGTAGCAGAGGCGGTTGATCAGCTCCCGGTCGATGGCCAGCGACAGGGCGATGCGCAGGTGGTTCTGCAGCAGCTCCCGGACTACCGGGTCTCCGGGGTACTCCAGGTTGGGCATGATCCCCCGGATGCCGGGGGCGTCGTACTCGATGATGCGGTAGCCGCGCTCCTCGGTGAAGGAGCGCAGCAGGGGCAGGTCCTCGCGGTTGAAGCGTGGAAGTCGCTGGAGCCGCGCATCATCCGGTGCCAGGTGCCGCCGTAGCGCCCGATCTCGTGGGCCGGCGCCACCACCATCGGCTCCGGCGGCAGGCGCTCGGCCAGCGGCGGCAGCTCGCCCCGCCGGACCGCTTCCTCCAGCATGGGCGCCTGGCGGTAGGCCATCGCCCCGGCCTCCGGCGCCAGCGCCAGGAGAAGGAACCCCATGACGGGCAGGCGGCTCCGGCGCCCTCTCGCCGCGGTGCTCACCGGCAAACGAGTCTCTCCCTCGATGAAGGTGCGAAACCCGTGAACACAGGCGGAGGATCGGCGGCGTGCCCGGTGCGGTCCCGCCCATTTCGTTTGCCCCGCCCGCCGCCCGAGGCGAGCTTGACCGCACGAAAACCCCATCCCCAGGAGTCGGCCCATGAGACGACGGCGGTTCATCGGCGCCTTCGGAAGCTCACTGGCCGCATCGGCGGCTCTCGGTCCCCTGCCGCTGCTGTCGGCCGCCCTCGACAGCCGCCACCTCGTGGCCACCCCGGAGGACCGGGCCCGCTACCTGGCGCGCATGCTCGACCTGCTGTGCACGCAGTTCGGCCCCCGGTTCGCCGGCAGCGAGGATTACGACCGGTCCGCGGAGCTCATCCGCCGGGAGCTGGCCCTGGCCGTGCCGCGGACCGAGTTGGACTGGTTCGAGTTCCGGGGCTGGCGCCTGGTGGAGGAGCCCGTGTTCTACTGCGGCGGCCGCAGCCTCGAGTGCTATCCCGCCTTCGGCAGCGCCGAGCCCCCGGAGACAGGGGCCCGCGGGATCGTGAAGAGGCAGGCGGAGGGGGATCGTTTCGCCATTGTCGACCCCGCATCGGGAGTGACGGCCGCCAACGTGACGATCAGCGCCTACGGGCGCGCCGTGACCGGCGTCATGTCACCCGACCACGAGGCCGCCGGCATCCCCAGGGTGTGCGTCGGCAAGCAGGACGTTCCCTTCCTCGAGCAGGCCGCCAGCGAGGGGGCCCTGGCGCGCCTGCACTTCAGATCGGAGTTCGTCCCCGGCGCCCGCACCTGCAACATCGTCGGCACCCTGCCCGGCGAGACGGAGGAGGAGATCCTCGTCTTCGCCCACGCCGACACCCAGTACAACACGCCTGGCGCCAACGACAACACCGCCTCCCTCATCGTCGTGCTCATGCTGGCTCACGCCGCGTCGGGGACCCGTCCGCGGCGGACCCTCACCTTCATGGGCACCGGCGCCGAGGAGTACAACCTGCTCGGGGCCCGGCACTACGCCGCCCGCCGGGAGGCCGAGGGCACCCTCGACCGCATCCGGTTCTGCGTGAACTTCGATTCCCTCACCTACGGTCCCAACCTCTACGTGCACACCGACGACGCCGAGCTGGTGCGGGTCATGGAGGCCATCCACGGCGATCTGCGCCCCTACAACCAGTTCGACCCGGCCTATCCCATCGCCTTCGAGTACCAGGACTTCATCCGCAGCGAAGCGCTGATCTTCAGCGAGGCCGGCGCCCGCACCATCGATCTCAACAGCCGGGGGTACGACGAGGAGCAGCTGCCCCTGTGGCACCGCCCCGAGGACACGGCCGGGACCGTGCCCCTCGACTGCGTGGAGAACAGCTTCCGGGTCTTCGACGAGTACCTGCGCAGAATCCAGGCGCTCTAGTGTCGCGTCCGACAAATGAGTTGTAAAAACAGAGTCAAGGCCTTATCTTCAGGCCATGGCCCGCCCGGTGTCCCGCCTTGAGTTGACCGCGTCCGAGCGACAGGAGTTGGAGCGTCGCGTCAGGGCCCCCTCCGCGTCCCAGCGCGACAGCCTGCGCGCGGCCATCGTCCTGCGCCGGGCCGAAGGGATCAAGCAGGTGCAGGTGGCCGCCGAGTTGGGCGCCAGTGTGGCGTGTGTGAACAAGTGGTCGCAACGCTTTGATCGCGAGGGTTTGGCGGGACTGAACGACGCCAAGGGCCGGGGCCGGCCGGCGAGCTTGCCGGCGGACAAGGTCGAGCAGGTCCTCACCGCGGTCACGCAGCCGCCGAAGCCGCGCACGCGCTGGAGCGTGCGCTCGATGGCCCAGGCGGCGGGGATGTCGCCGGACAGCGTGCACCGGATCTGGAAGGCCAACGACATCAAGCCCCATTTGACCAAGACCTTCAAGGTCTCCACGGACCCGCACTTCGAGGAAAAATTCTGGGACGTGATCGGGCTCTACCTGGATCCCCCCGAGCGCGCGCTGGTGCTGTGCTGTGACGAGAAGAGCCAGTGCCAGGCGCTGGAACGGACCCAGCCGGGCTTGCCGCTGGGGATCGGCGACATCCGCACCCGGACCCACGATTACAAGCGCCACGGTACGATCACCTTGTTCGCCGCGCTCAACTACCTCGACGGCAAGCTCATCGCGCGTCTGGAGGCGCGTCATACCCACGTCGAATGGCTCCGCTTTCTCAAGCAGATCGACCGCGAGACGCCCAAGAACCTGTCGCTGCACCTGATCGTGGACAACGCCGGCCCCCACAAGGAGGAGAGCGTGCAGCATTGGTTGTCTCGGCATCGGCGCTTCCATGTCCATTTCACCCCCACCAGTTCCTCCTGGATGAACTTGGTCGAACGGTTCTTCGGCGAGCTGACGCAGGATGTGATTCGGGACGGCAGCTTTGCCAGCGTCGGGGAGTTGGTGCGCGACATCGAAGCCTACTTGGCGCAGCGGAACTTGGCCCCCAAACCCTACCGCTGGAAGGCCGACGGCGAGACCATCCTGCGCAAGATCCAGCGCGCTCGGGAGACGGTGGCGGCGACATCGGACAGCCCTTGTTGATTCTTCTTAATTCTCGGACGGGACACTAGCCGCGGGGCCTCGCCTCCCCCGAGGGGGATCCTGGAATCGCTACGGGACACGGAGGCCGTTGATGAGCGGGGCCCGCCGCCGTACCATGCCGGCCCCGCAACCGATTCCGGAGATGGGCGAGCCATGAAACGACGCGACCTCCTGAAAGGGCTGATCCTCGCACCCGCAGCCGATCTCGCCCCGGTCCTGGAGGCGGAGGCCGCCGCGGACAGCCCCGCCGGGGCCGCGGCGGAACCGACGGTGGGCGGCGCCGGCCCGGCGATCCGCTCGCAGATCGCGGGCCTGAGCCTCGAGGCCCTCCGCGAGCGCTACCGCAGCGACCTCTTCGACGACTACGTGCCGTTCTGGGAGAGGAGCGGCTTCGACTTCGAGCTCGGCGGCTTCATGTGCGCCGTCGATCACGACGGCACGCAGGTGAACACCGACAAGCACATGTGGTACCAGGGGCGGGGGATGTGGACCCACGCCTTCCTCTACAACCACTTCGGCGGTGAGATCCACCTCGAGATGGCGAGGAAGACGCGGGACTTCATCCTGCGCCACGGCATGGACGAGGAGGGCAACTGGGTCCGGGCCCTGGACCGGGAGGGCCGCCACCTGGCCGGTGCCGACCGCATGGGATACACCGCCCTCTTCGTCGCCGAGGGGCTCCAGGAGTACGCCCGCGCCGCCGGCGACAAGGAGTCCATGGAGCTCGCCGTCGAGAGCTTCTGGAAGGGAGCCAGGCTGTACGACGATCCGGAGCGGGACGTGGGGCAGGGCTACCTGCCGGTCAGCTATTCCGGGATGCGCATCCAGGGCTTCGAGATGGTCACCATCGTGCTGCTGACCCAGCTGTTGCAGAAACATCCGGACGCCAGGCTGGAGGCGCGCCTCGCCCACGCGGTGGACGCCGTCATGGACCGGTTCTGGAACCCCGAGTACCGGCTCAACAACGAAGCCCTGAACCACGACTACGAGCGCCCGGACGACGACAACGAGGACTACATCTATCTCGGCCACGCCATCGAGACCTTCTGGATGATCCTCCACGAGGCGCTGCGCAGGGGGGACCGGGCCCTCTTCGACCTGGCCGCCGAGCGCCTCGAGCGGCACCTGGAGGTCGCCTGGGACGACGTCTACGGCGGCTTCTTCCGGGCCATGGAGGTCAACGGATCCTTCACCTTCGACAAGGTGCTGTGGCTCCAGGAGGAGGTGCTCATCGGCGCCATGGTCCTCCTCGAGCACACCCGTCTCGAGTGGCCCGAGCGGTGGTTCGGCCGCACCTTCCGCTACGTGCAGGAGAGGTTTCCGCTGAAGCCCCACGGCTATCCCATGTGGATCATGGGAGGCGACCGCAAGGTCACCTTCCGCCCCCACACGTCGCGCAAGGGCAACTACCACCACCCCCGCCACCTGATGCTCAACCTCCTCGCCATCGACCGCATGATGGCGCGGGGCGGCCGGGTGAGCGCCGTCTGGCAGTAGAGGGGCGTCCGCCCCGAGAGGTGAGCCGGTCCCGCCCCGGGGCCGGGCTCAGATCACGAAGATCATGTTGTCGGTCATGCCCGTGAAGGCGTCGATCAGCGTCCACGCGCCGACCGAGACGAACTGACCCAGCACCAGGCCCAGGAAGAAGGGCCGCAGGGCGCGGAACATCCTGGGCCCGCCGTAGTGCAGGACGGCGATCTTCACCAGCCAGGCCAGGAAGATGCTGAACCAGGTCCAGTCCATCACCCGGCTGCCGGCGACGGTCAGCCCCAGGGGATGCAGGGGCCACCAGAGGTACTTGTACCGCAGGAAGGTGAGCAGCCCCATGGCCGAGGCCCCGAAGCCCATGTTCATCCACATCCCCCAGGTCAGCTCGATGGGGCGGCTGACCACCGTGGAGACCAGGTTGAAGGGCAGCAGGTTCGCCCCCAGGCAGAACCAGCCGTGGATGTTCACGCCCCCCACGTCGTAGGCCAGCCGGAGCATGAGGCCGAAGGAGACCACCATCGACACCGCGAGGGAGGCGAAGACGCAGCCGAAGACGCGCCGCTTGCGGCCCCGGAAGCGCTCGTCGTCGAGCAGCTTCAGGCCGTTGGCGATCGACGCCATCAGGAAGGTCCGGATGTCCGAGGACCAGCCGTAGGTATAGCCCAGGGCGGTCACGCCCTGCGCTCCCAGGGCGGGGGTGCCCACCGCGTAGAGCATGAAGTTCGGGGCGATGAGGGGCGCCCGGCAGGCCGCCATTCCACCTTCGACGACGATGCGGGAAATGGCGATGAAGATGACGAAGGAGATGAACAGGAACAGGGCGCCGGCCCACAGGGGCAGGCCGGCGGCGTTCAGCCAGACCAGCATGACCGCCGCCGAGACCAGCAGGCCGAGAAGGGCGTTCCGGTAGGAGAGGATCTCGTGGGAGTCGTCCACCTCCGGGGCCCGCGAGAAAGCCTTCCTCGCCACATCCTTCAGGTGGGCTCTGGCGACCCAGGCTCCGTAGAGGACGAGGGTCAGCATCGCTCCGATGGCGGTGGAGGAGAAGATCCCCGAGCTGCCGCCGTAGTGGTTGACCCGCAGCCGCAGGTAGACCCCCACGGTGTTGAAGACCCCGTTCAGGCACTTGGCGAGGACGTCCAGGAACCAGAGCCCGAAGGCCACGTCCTGGTTGATCAGGTAAGCGAAGCCCAGCACCGGGAAGCTGATCATGAAGCGCAGCTGGATCGACTCCCGCAGCATGGGCAGGGTGACGCCGGGATAGAGCACGTTGAGGGAGGGGATGAAGTCGTGGTAGGCGTGGAGGCCGATGGAGGAGGTGATGATCGAGGCGATGGCGAAGCCCAGCCACATGAGGGGGTTCTTGAAGAAGCCCGACAGCAGGCCGCCGCGGCGGTCCTCGCCGATCATGTCCAGGGGGGCCCGGATGATCGGGTAGATGAGCCTCTCGTTCTCGATCCACTGCCTGCGCAGGATGACCATGAGGGCCACCATGGCGAAGTAGAAGGCGGCGAAGAACACGCTCCAGAAGGCGAGGGGCCGCAACCACTGGCCCCAGGGAATGGAGGCGCCTTCCGGCAGCCCCTCGAAGAAGTACTTGCAGGCCAGCGGATCCTCGACCACCATCCAGTCCCGGACGAAGGGGGCCACCAGGTTGGCCCAGTCGTTCTCGGGGGTGGCGAAATAGGGGAGCGTCGCCATCAGCGGAATCTGGTAGTGCGTCAACCCCATCCCCGTGACCGCGCACGACGTCATCATCATCACGTAGACGAGGATCAGCTCCGCCGGCGTGAAGGCCACGCGGGGGCCGAGAAGCTTGAGCACCACGTTGATCCCGGCCACCAGGAAGAAGAACACGAACAGGGCGCCCCCGGTGCTGAAGTCGTCGGACATGCGGGAGCTGCGGAGGAAGATCTCCCCGTACTGCGTGCCTCCGGCCACCAGGGCCGAGCAGACCAGGCCGGTGAGGAAGGCGCGGAGGGTGACGCCGGAGGAGCCCTTTCCGCCGCTTCCGGCCGGTACCGGTTGCGTCATGCGGCAAGGGTCTCGGGCGTGCGAAGGGAGAGGCGCTTCACTGCGCCCAGAAGCCGGAGACTTGGCCGCCGCGCTCGGTCATGCGCTCGAAGGCGAGGAGGTTGCGCATCAGGTGGCGGGGGTGGTGGTAGATGTCGGCGCGGGATGAACGGGGCGAGATGGTCACCTTGCGGTCGCTGCCCCTCGTGAACGTCCGGTAGCCGAGCGGCCCCAGGTAGAACCGGCTCTGCACGTACTCGTACGTCCGCCCGAACCACTCCCGGGGCCATTCCAGCGTCGTGTGTTCCATCAGGATGGAGGCGCCGATGAGCACCTCCTCCTGGAGCCACAGCACCTTGTCGAAGGTGTAGCTGCCGTGGATCTCCACGGCGCGGAAGAAACCCTCGTAGACGTCGTCCCAGGCCACCTCGAGGTGCCGCCGGAAGCGCTCGGCGGCCAGGTCGAAGAGCGCCTTGTCACGGCGCCGCATGGCCTCCGGCATCACCATCCACAGCGTCTCGATGGCGTGGCCGAGGTAGATGAAGTCCTCGTTGTCGTCGTCGGGGCGCTCGTAGTCGTGGTTCAGGGCCTCGTTGGTGAGGCGGTACTCCGGGTTCCAGAAGCGGTTGACGATGCCGTCGACGATGCGGTCCGCCAGGGCCTCGAGCTTCGGGTCGGAGACCTGGCTCAGGATCTGCGTCAGGATGAGGATGGCCACCATGTGGCTGCCGAGGGTGCGCATCCCCGGGTACGAGAGGGGGATGTAGCCCTGCACCGTGTTGCACTGCGGATCGTCCCACCGCGCCATGGCCCGCCACAGGCTGTCGATGGCCAGGTCCATCGACTCCTGGTCGCCGCTGGCCCTGGCGTACTCCTGCAACCCCTCGGCGACGAACATGGCGGTGTAACCCCGGGCCTCGGCCGGTCCGGTCACGTTGCCCTCGCGGTCCAGCCCGCTCACCCAGTTGCCCTCGCCGTCCCTTCCGTGGCGGAGGAGGAAGTCGCGCGCCTTCCGAGCCGCTTCGAGGTGCTCCTCCCCGCCGAAGTGGTTGTAGAGATAGGAGTAGGTCCACAGGCCCCGGCCCTGGTACCACATGTACTTGGAGTCGTCCAGCAGGTTGCCGTCGAGGTCCCGGCTGCACAGGAATCCTCCCAGCTCGTGGTCGATGCCGTGGCGGTCCCACAGGGGCAGGAACTCCTCGAAGAGCTGGCGGTGGTAGCGGTCCCGCAGGTCCGCCAGGTTCCTGCCTGCGATCAGCGTCCTGCGGTCGGCGTCGTTTCCCATGTCGATGCGCTCCTGTGCTCAGCCGGTCCCCCCCGGAAGGGGGAAATAATAGGCCGTCCCGGCCGAGGCCGCTCCACGTGGAAGATCTTCACCGCCTCGGTCGGCCTCTTCTCCGCCCGCTCTCTCGGGGGGCGGAGGGCCCGCCTGGTGTCGTGGAGAGGTTGCCGGCCGCACCCCTGGCAGCGATCCGAACCGCAAGTCAGAGAAGCAGTTATGGAGGATGGTCCGGGCCACGGGCCGACGCCTCGGGGGGCCCGGGGGGGCGCCGAATCCCCGCAAAAACCGCTTGGAGACCTCTCTTGACGGCCCTATATTGCGCGGGTCCCTCCGGATCGAGCCGGTGAGGAGAATTCGTCATCAACCATTTTACTCAACACAGCTCAGGAGCAAGCGCATGAGAGTAGCACGATTCCTTTTCGTCGCAGGAGCCTTGGTGGCGCTCACCGCCGGCATGGCGGCCGCCCAGGGAGCCATCGGCGGCGAAGAGAACCAGATCACCGAGAGCCGCATGCCCACGGTGCTCACGGTCGACCTCGAGGACATGGCCGTCAGCAGCTTCCCCGTGGACATCCCTTTCACCACCAGCGGTTCGGCGGCCACGGTCTACCTGGCCGTGTACACCAATCTCTCCGACGCCGACCTGCCGGGGCTGACCACCGAGGGCGAGCTCAACTGGCATTCCTACCAGGAGGTCAACTACGCCCTGCACGTCTCCCCCGGCTCTCGGTTCGAGCCCGGTTCGCACTCGATCACCTGGGACGGCGCCGACATGGGCGGCAACGCCGTCGATCCGTCCGGCAGCTACCGGTTCTTCATCATCGCCCTCGATGATCAGGCGCCGATCAACATGGTGGGCTACACCAACGCCCGGCATACGTCCGAGTCCTGCCTCGCCCGCGACCAGAACGGCGACCTCTTCATCCTCAGCGGCGGCAGCGCGGTGGCGCTCACCGACGGCGGCCCCCGCCACCTGATCCTCACCAGGGTCGGCACCAACTGGATCGAGACGCCGGGCGCCTGGCAGGCGATCGACGTGAATGACATGGTGGCTGCCGTGAGCCACACGGACGACATCGTGCCCGCCGAGTGGGCCGGCGGCGGCAACGGCAAGCAGTACGGCTCGCTGCCCGGCGACTTCTACGGCGACTCCTGGGACGGCACCATCTACGGGTCCATCAAGTTCAACGTCGACCCGGCCAACGGTCAGGTCACGCTCGACACCAACTACGGCACCGAGGGCGACGGCCGCATGAAGTTCGAGCCCTTCAGCGACGGCAACCTCGCCGTCGGCTCCACGGGCATCGACACCTGGGACGGCCTCATCTACTACCCGATCTATGATCGGGGTGGAGACCAACCCGCCCACTCCACCGTGGGCATCCAGGACCCGGCCACCGGCGAGGTCGTCGACGTGCTCGACCTGTCCGAGTGGAACGTGGTCGACGTGGGCGCCGGCAACCAGGCCTTCAGTCCCCACGACATCTGGGTCGACGGCACCGGCGTCTACGTGGTCGGCTACGCCGCTCCCCTTCACCTCAAGGTCAGCCTGGACGGCGAGTTGAAGTGGATCAACAACAACGGCGACGGCTTTGCCGACAGCATCGACCCCGACACGGGCGACTTCGACTACGGTTCCTTCGCCCTCACGCCCTGGAACACGGCGGGCTCCGGGAGCAAGGACGGCTGGGGCTTCGCCTACATCCCGCTGCTGGGCAGCACGACCAGCACGGTGGACATCCTCGGTCCGGACGGCACGGGGATCCTGCACATGGTCGCCACCCACGCTCCCGCCCACTGGCCGCAGTGGGTCGAGTCGATCGAGGAGGACGGTCCCTACGACGGCCTCTACTGGGACATCGGCTCGCGCCGCGGCGGCGGCAGCGATCCCTGGGACGCGCCCGACTTCACCGGATACCCGGCGCGTCAGGCCATCCACTTCCCCTTCGACCTCAAGACGGCCGTCATCAACAGCGACACGGCGGTGGAGGAGGTCGCGGCAGCCGGTACGCCCGGCGCCTACGCTTTGCAGGACGCCTATCCCAACCCCTTCAACCCTGAGTCGACGATCCGCTTCAGCCTCCCCAAGGAGGAGCACGTGACCCTTCAGGTCTTCAGCCTGTCGGGCCAGCGGGTCAAGACCCTGCACGAGGGGTATGTCGCGGCCGGCGTCTATGAGAGCGTCTGGGACGGGATGAACGAGGCCGGGGAGAGCGTGGCCAGCGGCGTGTACCTGTACAGCCTGCAGGCCGGCTCCTTCCAGGAGACCAAGAAGCTGACCCTGCTCAAGTAGCGGCCAGCGGCAGTTTCGGCAGATGGACAAGGTGAGCGATCTCTTCGAGGGTCGCTCACCTTGTCTGTTTTATCCCCCTCTCCGGTCCCGGGGGACACGGCCTGATCCGGGGTTCGGCGCAGGCCGTCGCGGAGCCACTCGCCGGCCTCCACGATCCGTGGGCCGCGGGGCCGACAAGGGGCGGGATCCTCCGCTGGAAAAGGGAAGAAGGCTCTCATTGGCAACAAGACTTCCTTCGCTCGTGTCGGGTCTGCTGCTTCTCGGCGTCCTCGCCGGGCCGGTCGGGGGCGATGTGCTCCGCATCGGCCACTGGGAGCAGACCACCTACTACCGCCACACCTTCAACGCCGATGAGGCGAGGGACGCCCTCCTGCGGATCACCGCCGTGGGGGAGTACGTCCTCTATCTCAACGGCGGCGAGGTCGCTTCGGACGGCGACTGGCTGACCGCCGAGGCGGTCCCCGTCTCCCTGCAACAGGGAGACAACCACATCGCCGTGGCGGTGACCAACGCCCCGGGAGAGGCCGGGGCCGGGCTCCTCCTCAGCCTTCAGGGCGGCCCGCTGGTCGCCCGCAGCACCTTCTCCGACGAGATCTCCCCGTGGTACTGGACGGGGGAGGGCCAGGAGGGCACGGGCTGGACGACGGCTGACGTGCAGAGCACGTGGAGCCGCGTGGGCGCCGGGTCGATCGACAGGGTGCGGGTGAGCGAGGCGATCTTCCATCCGGAGGCGGAGGTCGTCGCCGGCTATCCGAACGCGGTGAATCTCGCCAGCTCGCCGGAGGGCCGCATCGTCCTGGCCGACCAGCGCGGGCAGAACATCGCCCTCGGGGTCAACGCCAGCGAGGTGGGCGTCACCGACGGGAATATGGGCCTCCCGGTCTGGTCCCTGCCCCAGGGGCTGGGAGCGCTGAACCGCATCGTCGACATCGCCCTGCCGGACCTGACCCGGATCAACCGGGTCCGCGTGATCACCAAGCCCCCCGAGGGCAACGAGACCTACAAGGGCAACTCCCTCCTCGGGTACTCGGTGCAGGTCAGCGAGGACCAGTCCCGCTGGATCGAGATGGGGGGCATCAACGACATCGAGGACCACGTCTTCACGGAGGTCCGCTTCAATCCCGTCCTGGCGCGCCACGTCCGCGTCCAGGTGACCCAGGCCGAGGTCGGAGCCGACCCCGCCAAGGTGGCGGAGGTCCAGATCTACGGGGTCGACTTTGTCCCCTCCGGGGCCTACGTCTCCCCGCCGCTGGACCTGGGGACCCCCGACGCGGTGAAGAACTTCGGCCGCGCCCGCTGGTGGGGGGAGGTGCTCCCCGCGACGTCCCTGAGCCTGCAGTTCAGCACCGGCGACAGCCCGGACACGACCGACGGGAGCTGGAGCGCCTGGAGCGAGGAATCCGTGGACTCGGAGGTGCTCATCTCCTCACCCGAGCCCCGCCGCTACCTGCGCTACCGGGTGAATCTGCGCACCGAGGATTTCGAGTTCACGCCCGCCCTCGACAGTCTCGAGATCGACTATGACCCTGAGGCGATCGCGGCGCGGAGCGCCACCGCTTCGGTGGTTCCCAACGAGGCCCCCATGGGAGAGGACGTGGACTACCTCTTCAGCGTCGGCATGGCCCTGGAAGAGGGAGATGCCCTGGAACGGATCCGCATCCGCCTTCCCAGCCTCCCCACCGCCGTGAACTCGATCCAGTTCCTGGGGCAGGAGATCGCCGTGCCGGAGTTCCCCACGGGCGAGGGGGGCCTGGACGCGGGCGGGCGGATCCTGCGGCTGGCGCCCGCCGACGTGCGGGACGTGGACGTCGCCTTCGATCCCCCCCTGACCTCCGCGGACGGCGGCGAGATCTCCTTTGCCATCTCCGTGCAGTGCGCCCTCTACACCGACACCCACGATTTCCGCGCCTTCCTCTTCAGCCCGGGGTCCGACAATCCCCTGAACGTGCTGGAAGAGACCGCTGACGGCGCCTCCTGGACCGTCGTGGTGAGCGACGTCGTGGCCGGAGACCTGCTGGAGGTCAGAGCGCAGCCCCCGGCCTTCTCCCCCAATGGAGACGGGGTCAACGACTTCACGATCATCGAGTTCGCCCTCACCAAGGTGACCGAGCCCCGCCGGGTGGACGTGGAGCTGTACGACCTGAGAGGGCGCCGGGTCCGCAGGCTGGAGACGCCGCGGCTCATCGGCGGCCGGTACCTCCATCCCGGCCTGAGCGCGGCGGCGTCGACCTTCTCTCCCGGCTTCTGGGACGGAACGGACGATGCGGGCGATCTCGTGCCGCCGGGGATCTACCTGTTCTCGGTGCGGGCGAACCTGGACGACGGCGACGAGGCCGTCTCCGGGGTGGTCCATGTGGTCTACTGAGAGATCCTCCTTCGGAGGCGCCGAGGGGTCGTGAAGGCCGGAATCCTCACAGGATCCGCTGTCGCGGTGCTGGCGGCGCCCCTGCTGCTGTGCGGGTTCGCCGGGGCCCAGATGCTCTCCCGCGACGACTACCCCCTGTGGGAGAAGGAGGACTACGAGAACATCGGCCGCTTCGGGTACCGCGACTTCGACGAGCGCGACGTGGAGAGGCGGGTCTACGACCCCTTCGGCGTCTACCTGATCGACGGCGTCCCCGTCTTCGCCCTCGAGGAGACCCGCACCCAGGGACCCGAGCGGGGCAGCGGCATCTTCAAGAGCCCCCTCTATCCGAGCATTTTCCGCAACCTGATGATCGGCATGGATTCCTACCGGGGCTGGGCGGCCTCGATCATGGTGGGCGACGCCGTGCCGACGCGGTTCTCCTCCCTCACCCTGAACCTGAGCCGGCTCAACGGCATCCGCTTCGACGCCTCCTCCCGCAAGTCGAGCTTCAGCCTGGTGGGATCGCGCATCTCCGACCCGGTGCTGCTGGCCACGGGTCTGAGCCAGAGCGGCGTGCAGGTCAACCCCGAAGGCGTCTTCGGAAGGCCGACCTTCGGCAGCTACCTCGTGGGCGGCCACTGGGAGACGACCCTGGGCAACGTCCTCACCCTGGGATCCACCTACGTCAACGTCCACAACTTCGACAGCGTCGCGGGCCGCAACGAGGGGTCCCTCAAGGGGGTCGTCCCGTTCTCCGGCCTGGAAGAGGCGAAGTCGGTCTTCGTCATCGTGAGCGACGATTCCCACTGGGACGGCAACGGCCCCAAGGTCTTCCGCATCGAGATGTATGTCGACGGCGAGCTCCGGACCGATATCGAGCCCATGGTCCGGCTGCTGCCGTCGGTGCCCGCCCTCGTGGGCGCGGCCAACCGGGAGATCGGCCTGGGGACGAGCGAGATCAACCTGCAGCGGGCGGACAGGCCGTCGTGGCTCATCCAGAGCTACCAGATGGAGGAGATCGTCCGCGAGGGATATGCGCGCAGCGGCGCCCTCAGCCCCTTCACCAGCGGCGGCCTGTTCTTCAATGAGGGCCTGCCCGTAGGCCACGAGGGCGTTCCCTTCCTGCAGGCGGGGGGGACCGACGTCCTCGTGTACCGGTTCGAGGTGCCCCCGGGGACGAGGGAGGTCCGCTTCCGGGCTCTCGCCGCCGGGGACTACGTGATCGACGTGGCCAGCGGCCTCGGCTGGATCGGGACGGACGTGCAGTGGCGGGACTGGCACACGGTCAAGCGCGCCCCGAACAATGTCCGGGATGACGGCAACATGGGGTGGGTCACCTTCCGGTACGGCTTTCCCACCGGCATGATCCTCTTCGGCGTGGACTTCGAGGCCAACCTTCTCGGGATCCAGGCCTGGGGGGAGTTCGCCCGGAACCGGTCCTACTTCAAGTTTCCCTCAGGCGAGGGGGAGCGCCTGGCCACCACCGAGGACGCCTGGTTCATCAACCTCTTCCGGGACATGGGGGCTTGGGACCTGGGCTTCGAGTACATGAACATGCCCTCGGCCTTCGGCACGAGCTTCCCGGCCCTCATGCAGAATCCCCGGCAGAACGTGATAGCCCCCTTCGAGCTGGTGGATGACAACGACGACCGGGACGAGTGGCCCGACCGCTGGGAGCAGGAGCGTGACTTCGCCTCCCTCAACCTCACGCCCGCCCCGGGATCGGGCCTGGGCTTCGGCGTCTTCCCCGGACTCGACGTGGACAACGACGGCCAGCGGGACAACGTCTGGTACCGCGGCGGCGACCGGGTCCTGACCTACTACGATCAGCCCTTCGTCTTCGGCGACGACTTCAACAACAACGGGCTGGTGGACGGGTGGGAGAACGACAACCGGCCGGACTACCCCTACGACCAGGACCGCAGAGGAGGGCACGGCTTCCTCACCTGGAGGCCCTTCTCCGACCGGAAGAGCACCTGGGTGCGCCTCGGCCGCTACGACGTGCGTCAGCCCGACGGCGGCGGCCGGGACCGGGCCACCTACCTGAAGGCCAACTACCTGCGGCGCTGGGAGGGGCTGGGGCGGGTGCAGCTCAGCTACTACGGCAAGAGGGTCCGGGACGACGTGCCCGACGATCTCTACCAGCTCAGCACCAGCTACCGCATCCTGCCCGACCGGCTGCTGCTGCGCAACAGCCTGGTGAACACCGTCCTGGCAGGAGCCCACCTGAACACCAGCGCCCTGCCGAATCTCAACGTCTACAACGACATCCGGCTCTCCTTCAACGACCAGCGGGAGCTGATGGAGGAGAACTTCCAGCAGCCCGAGGCCCGGGTCACGACCGTGGGCTACGTGGCCCGGGCGGACTACAGCTGGCACCTCGGGCCAAACCTGAGCTTCGGTCCCATGTTCAAGGCCACCGTCAACCGCACCCTGGCGCGCCTGCCCAGCCTGAGGAGCCATACCTACACCCTGACACCGCTCTTCCGGGGTGACTACCGCCTCGCGCCGAGCACCGTGCTGCGAGGGGGGCTCCTGGGGCTGCCCTTCCGGGCGCAATACCGGAACCTGCTGTGGCCGTTCCTCGACAACGACTCCTGGTACTACATCCTGATCCTGGAGAACCTCGCCAACTACCGCGGCATCGACGTGAGCACGAGCATCGGCTTCCAGAAGAACTTCGTCCGCTACATCTCCTCGCACCGGGTTCCCGCCGGATCCGAGCGCTACTTCATCCGGCTGCGGATCGGCTAGGCGCCATGGGCAAGTCCGGCATCCTGCCTCGCCTCGTCGCCGCCGCCCTGGTCCTGCAGGGGGGGATGGGAGCGGACGCCCACGTGCGGGGTCCCGGCCTCTTCCTCTACCGGCCGGGCGAGGGCTACACGACCCATGCCAGGGAGGCCTACAAGCACTGGCCGCGCTCCTACCTCGTGCGGCCCGAGGATCTCGTCTTCGACGAGCTGGGGAACTTCGTCGTCGAGGGGATCGAGGTCTTCCGGCTGCGGGAGTCGCGGACCGTCGATCCCGAGCCGGGCAGCGTCATCGACAAGAGCCGCTACTTCAAGGACTACCTCAGCCGGCTGTCCGTCGCTTCCGATTCCTACGGGGACTTCCATACCACCCTCGCCGTGGGCGACCAGATCCGCACGAAGTTCACCTCGCTGACGCTGGACCTGGCGGCCATGAACGGCATCCGCTGGGACATGAGCACGGCCCGGGCGGACTTCACCCTCATCAACTCGCGCCTGGACTATCCGATCTTCGACGTCGCCGCCAACGACGACAACAAGCAGCACAACTACAGCGTCTTCGGCACCAAGCCGCCGTTCTTCGCCACCTACCTGCTGGGCTCCCACCTGCGGACCAACATCGGGGCCCTGAACCTCGGGGCGGTGTGGGTCAACCAGTACCGCATCAACAGCCTGCTCGGGCGCGGAGAGTGGGACCTGCGCGGGGCGATTCCCGGGAACACGGCCTCCATCGACTACCTGGTGGTCCGGTTCGCCGACGGATCGATCGAGGACGGCGGCGGACCCCGCGTGTACGATCTGGAGGTGCACATCAACGGCGAGCTGCGCCCGGACCTCAGGGTCCACCCGGACGCCGCCTCGGCGGCGGGCATCGACGACACGGGGCGCATCGTCGTGACCCGCCACCACGTGGAGGACATCGATCCGGCCTTCCCCAACGGCGACAAGCAGTACCCGCGGGAGCTGGGCCGCGGGATCCCGCCGTACGTGGAGTTCATCAGCGGCCTCCTGCCCGAGGAGTTCCCGGGTGAGAGGGGGTACCTGGAGGCCCACGGCAAGGAGTACCTCCTCTACTGGGTGCCCCTGGGCGAGGAGGACGTGAACGACGTGACCTTCAGGGCCAAGGTCGCCAACGACTACCGCATCAGCATGTCCGAGGTCTATGCCAACGTCCCCTCCCGGGCCCGCAGGGACCGGACCCCGCGCGATCGAAACCGGGCCCTCTACTTCCAGGATGTCTCCCACGCCCGGGGCAGGGTGCAGGACCTGTCCAACCTGAAGGTCGTCGAGTTCCGCTACGGCCGGCAGACGGGAAGGATGCTCGCCGGCGTGCACGCCGACCTGGAGGTGGAGGACTTCTCCTTCCGGGCCGAGTACGACGTGAGCACCGACTTCCGGCGCTACCCCGTGGCCGGCGGCCGGCGCAGCCGCACCCGGGGAGACGCGTTCTTCGCCAACGCCGCCCTGCGGCGGGGCAAGTGGGAGTTCGGCGGGGAGGTGTTCTCCATGGACCCGGACTACGGCACCTCCCTGCACGTGCAGGACCCGTCGTACCAGAGCTTCGTCACCCTGCCCTTCCACCCCCTGGACAGCGAGATCGACGGCGGCCTCAAGGGCATCGACGGGTTCAACCAGAGCGCGCTCAATGGTACCCTGGTCTTCGACACGGTGGAGGACAACGACGACAAGGACCGCTTCGCCGACGCCCACTACATCGAATCGCGGCGCGATCTCGACGGCGTCTTCCCGGGCCTCGATCTCGACCAGGACGGCAGGCCCGAGACCAACCGGAACAACAACGGCATTCCGGACTACCTCGAGCCCTTCCTGCTCTTCGACGTCAACCCCGAGGAGTACGACTACGGGGACGACCTGAACAACAACGGGATCATCGACATCCGCGAGGACGACCCCACGGTCGACTATCCGTACGACCCCGACCTCGAGGGCTTCCACCTCTTCGCCGGCCTCAGTCCATTGCGAGGCGCCTCGCTCACCGTCGGCCGCTACCAGACCCGGCAGATCGCCGCCGGGGGGAGGAATCACGTCCTCTACGGCAAGGCGGTGTACGAACGCCGCCTCCCCTTCTGGGGGAAGTTCACCCTCATCGACTTCGCCAAGAGGGTGGAGGACGACATCCGCAACGATGTCTTCCTCTTTCCCCGCAACGCCACCTTCGAGCTGCAGGAGGACGTGAGCGGACGCATTACCGGAACGGGTCTCGGCGTGAACCTGATCGAGGATCCCCTGCGCATGCAGGACAGCTTCGTCAACACGGCGTTCGCCGCCCTGGACTTCACCGGGCTCGAGCCGATCGAGATCCACCTCGACTTCAAGCACGACTTGAACCACCAGCTCGGCCGGGACGAAGGGCGGTCCAACCGCATCATCCGGTCGACCTCCGTGGTCAAGGGGGAGTACGCCCGGCACCTCTCCGGCCGGTTCCGGGGCATCACCATCACCCCCAGGATCAAGGCGATGTCCCAGAAGCTGACCGACGAGCGCTTCCCGGTCCCGGTGCTCCACGAGTTCTTCCTCTATCCCATCCTGCGGCTCGACTGGAAGCTGACCCCCCTCACCAGCGTGCGCATGGGCGCCCAGGGATTCCCCTTCCTCCGCAGCCGCTCCCTCGACCTGGTCAATCCGGCGCGGGACTTCGACGGTGAGGACTACGTGGCCATCCTGGCCAACACCTTCACCTACCAGGGCTACGAGGTGAACTTCAACGTGGGATACCAGGTGCAGAAGAGGAGCTTCGACTCCCCGCTCCGGGCCCAGTCCAACGTGAACACCTCCATCTTCTTCTTCCGGGCCCTGGTGGGGCTTCGTCCGGTGATCTAGTGGCGCTCGTCACCATCAGCTGCCTGGCGGCCCTGGCCGCCCTCGGCTCCCTCGGCCCCGCGCCCGCCGGCGCCCAGGAGACGGAGAGCTGGGGTCCGCGCACGGGCATCGAGATCCCCGAGGTGCCGCGCATCCAGGCCGACCGGATGTTCCTCAGGCGGCCGTCGGAGCCCTACAGGAACTACGCCCACCGGGAGAGGATGTACACCAACTACCCCACGATCCTCTCGCCGTACCGGGATCCCAAGCGGTTCTTCTACGGCCCCCTGGGCAACCGTCTGGCCTACGGGATCCCCGGCTACGACTGGGTGGAGACCAGGGGCCTGGGCCCTCAGAGCCGGGGCGGCTCCTCCCTGGCGATCACCGGGAACCTCTACCACTATCCCGGCCGCGAGCAGACCACCTACCGGCGCTACTTCGAGGACGTGCTGACCGTCTCGGAGCAGACCGACTCCTGGTCGGGGAGCCTGACCATCGCCCAGGAGATGAGGGGTCGCTTCACGCCCCTGACCCTGAAGGTCAACGCCTTCCCGGGGTTCCGCCTCGACTGGGGCACCGAGCACAGCGACCTGTCGGCCCTGTTCATGACCTGGAGCACGGTGCGCATGGGCGCCCTGCACATGCAGCGCCGGGTGGGCCTGCTGGACTTCGGGCTGACCTACGTCAACGCCCACGAGAGCTACAGCGACAGCTACGGGCACGCCTTCTCCCGCAAGGGCGTGCTGCGCCACAACCAGCCCTACCCGGAGATCATCGCCGTCAAGTTCTCCGACGATTCGCCGGAGGACGACCGGGGCGGACCCCACATCGTGGAGCTGAACATCTACGTGAACGGGGTCCTCCGGAAGGACATCGTCCCCGACGTGATCGAGCAGATCGACGGCGTCAGGCGGTCCTCGGTGGGCAAGCTCAGCACCCAGGGGCTGGTGCGCAACGCCTACGCCGAGCTGTCGGCGGCCTTCACCTCCTCCGTGCCCACCGGGACCACCTACATGCGCTATCGCCACGACGAGGCGCCCCTGTACATGGACTACCTGTTCTTCCGGGACCTCAGGCTGCACGATCCCGTCGACCCCGAGCGCGAGTTCACGACCTATGTCTGGCGCGGGGTGGAGTTCCCCGTGGAGGAGCCCTGGCAGCTGGCCGTCAACCTGCAGCCGGATGCGTCCACGGACCGCAGCTACTACAAGGACAACGCCGACGAGATCCTGGCCGAGCGGTTCACCGAGGAAGAGGTCCTCGGCATCCTCATCCGCAACAATTCCCTGAACAACATCTTCAGGCCTCTGGACCAGTCGTTCCGGTGGCGCAGTGACGAGACGGGCCCGATCGAGGTCTCCGGAGACGACTTCGTCGTCTACTACTTCAACCTGGCGGGGCAGGGCTTCGTCCAGTCCGTCTCCTTCGACGCCCTCGTGGCCAACGACTACAAGGTCGAGGTGGGCACCGTGGCCCGGAAGAGAAAGTTCGATCTCGACGATCCGAGGGCGCCCATCGACGTCCCCTACACGGGGCGCTACGGCCAGCCCACGCTCTATCGCACCGTCAGGCGCGCCCCGGGCAACGTCCAGGACATGTCCAACCTCAAGCGCATCACCTTTCACATCGGCTCGGAGACGGGGATGGAGATCTTCGGCGCCGACTTCAGCACCAACATCCTCGGCCTGAAGATCGACGGGGAGTACGCCCGGAGCCTGCACCACTTCCAGTACCCCGACGGCGTCGTCGGCCCCGATCCAACCACCCCCGTGCGCGCCGGCAAGCGCTTCGGCACGAAGGGCGAGGCGTACTACCTCGTGGTGCGCAGGGAACACGAGCGCTTCGACTGGGGCGCCGAGTACTTCCACATGGGGCCGAACTACAACACGGAGCTGCTCATGCTGGGCACGCCGGCCGTGCCCCACTTCAACAGCACCCTGCGGCTGATGATGGTGGACGACAACGACGACGACGACCGCTTCCCCGACTCCTGGTTCCAGCAGTACATCTCCGGCTTCGTCAACGAGGGGGTGGACGCCGACGGCGTCTTCCCCGGCAAGGATCTCGACGGCGACGGCCGGCCGGACACCAACAGGAACGGCAACCGCCTGCCCGACTATCTCGAGCCTTTCCTGATGTACGACGTGGAATCGGACGACTACGTCTACGATCTCGACATGAACAACAACGACCGTCCCGACAGCCGCGAGGACGACCCCGAGCCCGACTACCCCTACGCCGAGGACCTGGAGGGCTACCACGCCATCGGCACCTACCGGCTGACGAAGAACCTGGCCCTTTCCCTGGGGCGCCTCGACGCCCGGCAGGTGCACGGCGGCGGCGAGAATCTGATGAACTACGGGCGCCTGAGCTGGACCGCGAGGCAGCCGCGGCTCGGACAGCTCCACGTGGAGAACACCCTCAAGCGCGTCTGGGACTCGGTTCCCGACCGCGTGCTCGTCTCCTCCGACTTCTCCAGGGGGCCCTTCGGCAAGGTGCACCTCGCCGGCTTCGGGTACCAGCAGCAGTGGGACCTGAACCTGATCGAGGACGATCTGAGGTACCGCAACAGTTGGGCGAACCGGTTCTTCGTCCGTGCGGACCTGAGCCCGCTCCGGGGCCTGAGGATGCACCACAACCTCCGCTACGAGCTCAACCGCCAGCAGCGGGGGTTCCTGGACGACGGCACCCATCAGAGGAGCAACGAGATCCGCGCCCTGAGCTCGGTCCACCGCGTGGACTACACCTGGCGCCGGTTCAGGAACAGGCTGGAGATCGGGCCGGCCATGAAGCTGCTCTTCCTCAAGCGCACCCAGGAGACGGTCGACGTGCCCCTGGCGGACGAGACCACGGTCATCCCCATCTTCAAGGCCAGCTACCACGCGACGCCCAGGACCACCTTCCGGGCCGGCGTCCAGGGACTGCCCTTCTGGCAGTACCGCCTGAAGGACAACGGCAACGACTGGAACAGCTTCGAGCAGAACGTCTACGTTCTGATGATGACCAACCGCTCCGACTACTTCGGCTACGAGATCGTGACCAACGCCGGCATGACCTTCGACCGGCGGACCTACGACGACCCCTTCCGCGGGGCGGACAACACCGACATCATGGCCACCTTCGTGCAGATCGTGGCAGGAGCACCCCAGCTTTGAGCTTGCCTCACCCCCGCAACCCGATTCACCACGAGGTCGGACCGCAATGAGGAACCTCATCCTGACGCTCGCCCTCTCCGGGATCCTCCTGCCGTGCCGCGCCCACGGCGAGGAGGACATCTTCGCCGCCCGGAAGACCGCCACCCGGAAGGAAGCCCTGATCCTGTCGGCCCTCTTCCCGGGGCTGGGGCAGCTCTCCACCGGGCGCAAGGTGACGGGAACGATCCTGCTGGTCGCCGAGATCGGCTCCCTGGCCACGGCCCTGACGGCCAACGAGAACTACAACACCCGTCTCGACAACTTCGAGCGGTTGAAGTCGGAGTACGAGCAGATGGCGGCGGGCAACAGCCGGCACGACCTGGCCGAGCAGCGCTGGCAGGAGCTGAGCGCCGAGGCCGACGACCTGGACGGCCTGCACAACATCCGCCGCGCCTACACGGCCGCCGCCGTGGGCATCTATGTCTACAACCTGGTCGACATCCTTCTCCTCAACCCGCCCGAGGCCGGATCGGCCCAGGCCTGGAGCCTGCGCGCCGTGCCGGGTCTGGGGGAGGGTCCCGCCCGGTTGATGGTGACGGGAAGCTTCTGAAACCTCTCGGAGGTAGAGCATGAGCAAGGCTCTCTGGCCGTTGCCGGCCATCCTGATCCTCTACATCTCGGCGTGCAGCGAGGAGCACAGCCTGCCCTCCAAGTTCCACGAGGGCCGGGTGGAGACGCCCTCGGAGCTGGAGGCGAGGTTCGAAGGGGACCAGGTCGTCCTGGAGTGGAGCGTCGCGGCGCCCGAGGAGGTCCTCTACTACATCGTCACCCTCTCGGAGGGCACCACCGGGGCCGAGCGGCAGTACACCGCTCCCGGAGACAGCACGACCTGGGCGCTGGTGGAGTTCGCCTGGACCGACTCCTTCTACATCTTCCAGGTGCAGGCGGTGGATCATACCGATTTCGTGGGCGAGGGCTCCAACGTGGACACGCTCTTCGTCCCATGATGCCGAGGCTGGAGGGTATTGCAGATGCCTGATCCGACTCGCGGCCGCTTCGGAGCCCCCTCCGACGCCCTGAACATCCGGCGGCTCCACCGGGAGAACCGCAAGGTCGCCTGGGTGGCCTACGCCGTGGCCGCCACCATGGCCGCCTCGGTCTTCGGCTATTTCGCCGCCGCCAAGCGGGAGAAGCCGGCGCCCAAGCCGCTGGCCATGGAGTTCATCATCCGCAAGCCGCTGGCCAGGAAGTCCTTCCGCATGAGGAAGGCCCAGATCGAGAAGCGCGTCATGACCAGGCGGCTGGTCACCTCCAAGCCGAAGCTCGCCCACACCCCTCCGAGGGAGATCCGCCGCGCCGACGCCCTGGGCAACGTGGCCGTCTTCGCGCACCAGATCGACGCGGGGACGAGCGTGGGCACCGGCACCGTCACCCCCGAGATCGCCTCGGTCGAGATCCGCAGCTCGAAGGATCCCGAGAAGCGCATCAGCATGCAGGAGGAGTTCCTGGATCTCAACGCCCTCGACACGGGCAAGTACCGGGGCATGGTGATCCAGGACCCCACGGACCGCAGGAACATCCGCGGCTTCGTCTACCTCGCCCTGGCCTGGGGCAACGACCTGCAACCCGACGCGCCGCGCTCGGTCTCCCGGCTCGCCGACGGCATCAACGCCTACACGGGCATCCAGGCCAAGGTGGCCGACCACATGTTCCTCGACTCCCCCGAGCTGTTCAAGACCCCCTTCGTCTACATCACCGACAAGGACGGCTTCGAGCTGACCGGCAAGGAGGTGGAGAGCCTCGGGCGGTACATGCGCAGCGGCGGCTTCGTCTTCGCCGACAACGACCGCCCCGATCTCAACTTCGGCCCGGCGGAAGCCTCGCTGCGGGCCATGTTCGGCCAGGCTCTCGGCCGGCACGGCAAGCTCGAGAGGATCCCCAACAGCCATCCCATCTACAACAGCTTCTTCGACCTCGACGGCCCGCCGGTGGGGGGCGAGTACCTCAGCGTCAGGGGCAATCCCGACATCTTCTACCTCAACTCGGCCGAGGCGACCGACGTCTACTACCAGCCGGACGAGGTGCAGTTCCTCGAGGGGGTCTTCATCGAGGGGCGCCTCGTGGCGGTCTACTCCGACATGGGGTACGGGAGCATCTGGCAGGACGAGTTCGAGAACGAGCCCCAGCTGAGGATGGGCGTGAACCTCGTGGTCTTCGCCCTCACCCAGGAAGGCTCCATCGCGCAGCAGCAGATCGACTTCTACACGCAGCTCACGGATTAGGCGGGAGCAAGGCAAGGAGCAGTCGAGATGTGGGAGATCGTAAAGAGCGGCGGCCCCTTGATGGTGCCCCTGACCATCTGCGCCATCCTGGCCGTCGCCTACACCATCGAGAGGCTCTGGATCCTCAACCACATCCCGGTTCCCGACCGCGCCAAGGAGGAGCTGGACCGGCTCGAGGCCTCCCTCCTCAACGGCGGCCGGGAGGCGGTGGTGGAGGAGTGCAACCAGGGCAAGGGCGTGCTCAACTTCATCTTCTCCTCCCTGCTGAAGCGCCACGACACCCTGCTCATCGAGCAGCGGGAGTTCCAGGAGACGAACCAGGAGATCGTGCGTCTGGCCGACTCGGCGGGGGGAGGAGAGGTGGGCCGCTTCATGGTCATGCAGAGAGAGCAGACCGACATGAAGGGGGAACTCGTGATCGAGACGGAGGGGGCGGCGCGCACCTACCTGGCCAGGAACCTCCCCACCCTGTACACCATCGGCAACATCAGCCCCCTCCTGGGCCTGCTCGGCACGATCATGGGCATGATCATCGCCTTCGAGTCGATCGCCGTGGCCGGCGCCGGAGACCCCAGGGTGGTGGCCGGCGGCATCTCCCAGGCCCTGGTGACGACGGCCACGGGGCTGATCATCGCCATCCCGACGATCGTCGCCTACCGCTACCTGTCGCGCCGCGCCGACCGGGCCCTGGAGCGGGTCGAGGTCTACGGCCACGCCTTCGCCAACACCCTCCTCCTCTCCCGGCTGCCGGCCTAGGCCTCCAGGAGCACGGCATGGCCAGACACCGAGTTGAGCACATCCGCAGCGTCGCCGAGGAGGGGGAGCCCGATCTGACGCCGATGATCGACTGCGTCTTCCTGCTGTTGATCTTCTTCATGGTCACCACCGTCTTCCTGCACACCAAGGGGCTGGACGTGGACCTGCCGGCGCCGAGCGAGGCGGAGGAGGAGCAGAAGAAGGATATCAACGTGGTGCTGAGCGAAGAGGGGGAGATCGAGATCGGGGGGGAGCCCGTGGCGGCCTCCGACCTCGGCACCGGCCTGACCACCGCCATGGAAGAGGCCAACAACGAGAACATCATCGTCCAGGCCCACGAGGAGTGCGCCCAGAAGCACGTGGTCTACGTGGTGGACACGGCCAAGGGGGTAGGGGTGAAGGGGATCGCCCTCGTGCGGGTCCAGGAGGAGTAGGTATGGCCAGGCAGCAGAGTACCGAGCGGGAGCCGGACTTCAACCTGACGCCGATGATCGACTGCGTCTTCCTGCTGTTGATCTTCTTCATGGTCACCACCGTCTTCAAGCAGCCTTACAGCCTGCAGCTGGAGCTGCCCGAGGCCCAGCAGGCGCACCGGGTGCAGGAGAAGAAGCTGGTGAGCTCGATCACCGCCGACGGGCGCATGGAGATCAACCGCGAGCTGGTCAGCGCCGCCGACCTGGAGCAGGTGCTTCTCCGGCACAAGCAGGGGACGAGGAGCCTGACCCTGATCGTGCGCACCGACAAGGAGACCAAGCACAAGTTCCTCCTCGATCTGATCGAGGTGGCCAAGCGCCTGCGGATCGAGAAGGTGGTGCTGGCCACCGAAGACGAGAAGGTCGAGCTCTGATTCCATGAACCTGAAGACCGCTCTCCTCGTCAGCCTGGTCTTCGTCCTCGTCCTCGGCGCCCTGCTCTACTCCAACCGGAGGGAGCAGGAGAAGGAGGAGGCCGACGTCCTCTCCCGGGAGCTGTTGATCTTCGACAAGAGCGAGGCGGACGAGCTCACCGTCGACGGCCCGCAGGGGAGGGTGGTCTGCCGCAAGGCCGGGGACCAGTGGAGGATCGTCGAGCCCGTGGAGGTGGACGCCAGCCGCGGCGCCGTGGAGACGGTGCTGGTCAACCTGGAGCGCGCCCGTCTGCAGAAATACCTGCTCCTGGAGGAGGCCGGCGACCGCGATGTCCTCGAGGAGTACGGCCTGGATCCGCCCCACATCATGGTGACCCTTCGCGTCCGGGGGAGCGTCCTCGACACCGTCCTCTACGGGGACAGCCCCATGGGCGTGTACGCCTATGTCAAGAAGACCTCCGAGAATCGCGTCGGCATGGTCGAGTTCTACCGGCGCACCGGTGTCAACCGCGGGCTGGCCCAGCTGCGGGAGAAGCGGGCCCTGAAGTTCGAACGGGGCAAGGCGAGGGACCTGCGCGTCGAGAGCCCGGGGGACACCATCGAGGTGGCCAGGCTGGAGGACGGCTGGCGGATGAGGCTTCCCCTGGAGGCGAGAGGCGACGAGGAGGAGATCCAGGAGATCCTCAAGGGCCTGACCGCGCCGGTGAAGGAGTTCGTCGACGACACGCCGGCCAGCCTCCGCGAGTACGGCCTCGATCCGCCGCGCCTCCGCATCGAGGTGACGGCGGCCGACGGCGGCTCCCATGCCCTGTGGGTCGGCGCCGGCGCCGCGAGCGGCTATTACGCGAAGAATCTCTACCAGCCCTCGGTCTTCACCGTCGATTCGGCCCTGGTGGACCGCCTCGACGAAGCCGCCCTCGGCCTGAGGTTCAAGCGTCTCCTCGCCTTCGAGAGGCAGAAGGTGGACCGCATCGAGTTCGCCTACCCGGGCCGGACCGTCCTCTGCGTGCGGGAGGGCCAGGCGTGGCTGGCCCTCCCCCGGAAACAACCTGTGAACGGCCTGGAACTCGATGCCATCATGCACAACATGAAAGAGCTCAAGGCCGAGGGCTTCGTCTTCGGGGAACAGGACAGCGGCTCGTACGGGCTCGATCCTCCCCGGGCGAGGATCCGGCTCTGGGCGGAAGAGCGGCTCGTGGGCGATCTGGCCCTTGGCGAGGCCCAGGGAGACAGGGTCTACGCCAAGGGAAGCGAGAACGAGCTCGTCTGCCTGGTCGACAGGGGGGTGGCCGAGCGGCTGGGCGTGGACAGGATCTTCAAGGAAGGGGACCCGAGCGGTGGCGGATGAAGCGCGTCCTCTGGCTCACGTGGGGCGGCGCCGCGATCGTGGCGGCCGGCCTCGGAGGGGGCCTGTACTACCACCTCGGCGTCCTCGAGCCGAGGCGGAACCGCGCCGGGGCCGAGGCCCTCTTCGCGCAGGGCAACGCCAGGCTGAACTCGGGGGAGACGGCCGCCGCCATCGAGGACTACCAGCGGGCCGTCGACCGCGATCCCGGCTTCGTGCCCGCCTACAACGGGCTGGGCATGGCCTACCGGTCCTCGGGAGACCGGCCGCGGGCCGAAGCGCTCCTGCAGGAGGCCCTCACCATCGACCCCACCGTTCCGGAGACCTACAACAACCTGGCCATCCTCTACTCCGAGAGCGGCCGCGTCGATCAGGCGGAGGCGGTCTACAGGAAGGCCCTCACCATCGACCCGAACGCCGCCGTGACCTACTACAACCTGGGCGCCTTCTACTCCCAGGTCGGCCGTTACGCCCAGGCGGTGGAGGAGTACGGCAAGGCGGTGCAGCTCCGGCGCGGCCTCTACCAGGCCCACAACAACATGGCCCTGGCCTACATCGCCCTCGGCAAGCCTTCCCAGGCGGTGGGGGAGCTGAAGAGATCGATCCAGCTCAACCCCCGCCAGGGCCGGGCCTGGTACAATCTCGGTCTGGCCCACGAGGAGGATGGCCGCTACGAGGAGGCGGCCGACTGCTTCCGGACGGCCCTGGAGAACGCCCCCGGCGTGGCCGACGTCCACTATCACCTCGGCGTCGTCCACGAGGGGCTGCAACGCGAGACGGAGGCCATGGAGGGGTACCAGAGGGCCCTCGCCCTCGACCCGTCGCACAGGGAGGCCCACTACCGCACCGGCCGGCTGCTGGCGGCGCAGGGCCGGCACGAGGAGGCGGAAACCCGGTACCTGAGCGCCATCGAGATCGATCCGGAGTACGCCGACGCCCGCTACAACCTGGGCCGCCTCTACATGAAGCAGGGCCGGACCGCCGAGGCGCAGCGGGAGATGGAGCGGTTCCGCCAGATGAGCGAATACGACAAGGAGAGGGAGAACGTCAGCCGGATCCTGCTCTACATGCCCCGCGACGCCACCTCCCGCTGGAAGCTGGGCCAGGTGCACGAGAAATACGGTAAGTACGACAGGGCCATCGAGGAGTACCGGAAGGCCCTGGCCATCCGTCCCGGCTTCCAGGAACCCCGGCAGGCGCTCGAATCGGTGCTCGAGGCGCGTTCCCGGGAGGAGGACCGCAGATGAGCTTGATCGGAATCTCGATCGTCGGTTTCACCCTGGGCATCGCCCTCCTCGCCCGGGACGTGCCCACCGAGGACTACATGCTCTCCACCTTCCAGGCGGGCCAGAGCTTCTACTCCGAGGGCGCCTACGACCAGGCCATCGAGAAGTACAGCGACGTGGGAGGGGTCCGCAGCCTGCTGCTCGACGACGCCGCGATCGTCGTCGTCGTCGGCGAGGTGGAGACCACGGTCAAGGACGCGGCGATCTATCAGGTGGGCAACTCCTACTTCAAGATGTTCGAGGAGGAGTTCCAGGCGGCCTCGGGCCCGGGCAACGAACGGCAGCGGGAGCAGCGGCTGGAGAGGGCCCACAAGTACCTGGAGGAGGCGGTGAGCCACTTCTCCAGGGTCGAGGAGCGGGCCGACTCGGAGGAGCTGCGTATCCTCGCCCTGAGCCGGATCATGACCAGCTGGTACAGCGCCAGGCGCTACCAGGAGGTGATCCGCGTGGGCCGGGAGTTCGTCGACAAGCATCCCGGCAGCGCCTACCTCGTGGAGGCCCTGTACAACATCGGCTGGTCCTACTACGAGCTCGGGGAATACGCCCGCAGCATCGAGGCCTTCACCGAGTTGACGGGGCGCTTCGAGTCCGGCTTCCACGTGAGCCGGGCCCTGTTCCAGATCGGGGAGTGCTACTACGACCAGGGGCGCTACGCCGAGGCGGTCCCCTGGTACCAGCGGCTGGTGGACCGGGCCAACATCCTCGAGCTGACCGAGCAGGAGATCCAGCGGATGCAGTTCGAGAAGGTGGCCGGCCTGGTGGACGAGACCGAGTACGAGCTGACCGCCAAGGCCCAGATCCGCATCGGAGACAGCTACAGCCGGCTGGGGGACTTCGAGCGGGCGGAGGAGTCCTACCGCGTGGTGGTCTCGGTCTTCGCCCAGGAACGGCGCCTCGTGGAGAGGGCCTACCAGAGCCTGGCGGACATGCACTTCGAGAACCGGCGGCTGGCGCAGTGCGTCGCCGCCTACCGCGAGGCCATCGACAACATACCGAACCGCATCTTCAAGGCCCGCATGCAGTTCCAGCTGGCCAAGCGCTACGCCGAGGCGAGCCGGGAGTGGGGAGAGGACCTCTTCGAGGACGCCGTCCGCGAGTACAACGTCTACCTGAAGGGCTACGCCGAGGTGGCGCCGCAGGCCGGGTACACCGCGGCCAATGTCTGGTTCGAGATCGGCCAGGTCCACTACGCCGCGGCCGAGGAGCAGGCGCAGGGAGGGGAGGACGGCCGCGAGGCCTACGGCCGGGCCCTGCAGGCGTACACCGAGATTCTCGAGCAGCATGCCGACCCGAGCTTCCTCACCGCGGCCCGATTCAACGCCGCCCTCTGCAAGCAGAGGATGGGCGGCGAAGGGGCCCTGGGCGAGGCGATCGAGGCCTATGGCCGGATCATCGAGGAGGATCCCGACGGCACCTACGCCCGGAGTTCCAGGTTCCAGTTGGCCCGCATGTACTTCGGCCGGGAGGAGTTCGACCGGTCCGCGGATACCTACGCCGAGATCATCGCCGGGGCCCATGACTCCACCCACCTCGACATCGCCCGTTTCGAGCTGGGCCTCGTCCTGCAGAAGAAGGGCGACCTGGAGGGGGCCGTGGAGGAGTTCCTCTCCGTGCGCCCGGCGGCGCCCCAGTTCTCCCTCTCCCGCCTCGAGGCCGGCCGCGCCTGCGTGAGCCTGGAGAGCTTCGACCGGGCCCTCGAGGTCCTGTCCAGCGGCGTGAAGGCCTCCGCCGCGGACGGCGAGCGCGCCCAGTACCACTACCTGATGGGCAAGGCCTGGGCCGGCAAGCAGGAGTACGAGCGCTCCGTCGAGTCCTTCACGCAGACCATCGCCCTCACCGCGGACCCGGCCCTCGTGGAGATCGCGCGCTACGACAGGGGGACGGGCTATTCCCGGCTCGAGCGCTACGCCGAGGCGGAGAAGGACCTGCGGGTGCTGGTGGAGTCCGGCAACGAGCGCATCCGCGGACCGGCGCAGAAGATGCTCGGGCTGGCCTACCTCCGGCTCGACCGGCAGCAGGAGGCCCTGGCCAGCTACGGGCGGCTGGCCGAGACCTCCGCCGATCCCACGGAGCGGGCGGAGTACATGGTGCTCATGCTCGAGCTGTTCTTCGAGCTGGAGCAGTACGACATGGCCGTCGCCACGGGGCGCCGGATCCTGGCCATGGAGTTCGAGGACAGCCTCGAGCACAAGGACTACTGGATCGAGGAGCTGGTCTACTACCTCATCGGCGAAAGCCAGCAGCGAAGCGGCCGGAGCGAGGCGGCCCTCGCCACCTACGGCGAGGGCCTGAGGCGCTACCCCGCCTCCTACTACTCGCCGGACATGGCCTATGCCCTGGGCACCCTCCACTTCGAGAGCAACCGCCTCGACGACGCCGCCCGAAGCCTGGCCGACTTCGTGGGCCGCTTCCCCCGCTCCCCCAACGCCCTGTACGGCCGCTACTACCTCGGGTACGCCCACTTCAACCTGAGGGAGTTCGACCAGTCCCTGGAGGTCTTCCAGGCTCTCGTGGGGAGGTTCCCGGGATCGGAGGTGGCCGCCGAGGCCCTGATGCGCGCCGCCGAGAGCGCCTTCAACCTGGGCCGCTTCGACGAGGTCGCCGCCCTCTACGGCCGGCTTCTGGAGAGCTATCCCGACTCGCCCTTCAGCGACGACGCCATGTACAACCTGGCCTGGGCCTTCTACGAGTCCAAGGACGAGGAGGCCTTCATCTCCGGCCTGCAGCGGCTGCTGACCACCTTCCCGCGGAGCGAATTCGCCCCTGACGCCCGGTTCACCCTCGGCGACTACTACTTCAACAGGGAGGAGTACGAGAGGGCCCAGGCCGAGTACGAGATCGTGCTCTCCGAGTACGGCGGCTCCACCATCGCCCGGGAGGTCCCCCAGGTCCTGCGCAAGGTCCGTGAGATCATCGCCTACGGCGAGTACGAGCGGGCCATGGCGATCTTCACCGAGGGCCTGAGCCTGGACAAGCAGGCCAAGGGGGATGAGGCGGTGCGGAAGTTCGAGGAGGCCGTCCCCCTCTTCGTGGCCCTCATGGAGAAGTACCCCGGCACCGAGGTCGAGGTCGGCGCCCTGAGCAACCTCGGCATCTGCTACGAGTTCCTGCGCAGGTGGAAGGATGCGGTGCAGACCTACGACAGGGTGATCGCCCTGTACGAGGAGGAGAAGGCGAGTCAGGAGGCCTTCCAGTTCGCCAAGGGCCACCGCGACTGGATCGTGACCTCCCGGCTCTGATGACGGAGAGAAAGGGTGAGGCAATGAGCTCCTGGCGAAAGGCGATCGGCTGGACACTGGTCTGCTGCGCGGCCCTGGCCGCGCAGGGGTGCATCATCTTCCCGCCGAGAATCCACTACAACTCCTACATGGTGCCCGCCGAGGGCGCCCAGGCGGGCGAGTTCCACCGCACCGAGGAGGACGGCTCCATCTCCTACGTCATGGAGGGGCTCCGGCTCAACGTCCGGTTTCTCACCGACGCCGAGCTGAACGCCCTGCTGCCGGAGGACTCCTTCAAGGGGAAGTACTCGACGAATCCCTACACCTACGGCGACCACGTGGACGGCGACATGGGCTACACCCCCGACCGCTTCACCACCTTCCGGGTCAGCGTCTTCAACCAGACCTTCGCCAAGGTCCAGCTCAATCCCATCGAGGCCGTCCTGCTCACCGATCAGGGCGACGAGCTGACCTCCTACGGGATCCCCTCCACCTCGCCCTACAACAGCTTCGAGCGCTACTACCGGGGCCTGAGAGGGCAGAGCGGCAACGAGTTCTACCGCTTCGAGGTGCGCATGGGCCACGTGCGCAGCCTCAACTACGCCGAGAGCCAGCCCATCTTCAAGGGCGAGAACTACAGCGGCCTCATCGCCTTCGACGCCCTCGACCCGGAGGTACGGCGCGTGCGGCTCGTGCTCGGGGAGTTCACCCTCAAGTTCGACGAGTTCGGCGTGCCCCTGGAGACGATCGACTGCCGGTTCGACTTCCGCCGGGAGATCGAGATGTGGGAGGAGGGGGGAGAGGAGACGCTGGTGAGCGACCGCGGCCGGCAGCCCTAGCCCCGCCCGTGCCGAAGGGTCCGCGCCGGCCGCCCCCGGGGTGGCCGGCGAAGCTGTTTCTTCTGGTTCTGCTCCTGCCCCCGATCCCCTCCCCGGCCGCCCGGCCGGGGGAGAGGATCCTGGTGGTCCCCTTCGAGGACCACAGCGACTTCCGGGGGACCTGGGATCTCCGGCAGGAGATCCCGCAACTGCTGGGCGAGCTGCTGCGCCAGGGCCGGGCCTTCGAGATCCTGCCCTTCGACACCCTGGCCTCCCCTCCCGCCGAGGCCGGGGAGGGGGGCATCTCGAGGCCGGACCGGGAGCTCCTGGCCGGCCGCGAGGCCGGGGCCGACCTGGTCCTCGGCGGCGACATCCGGCGCTTCGCCATCAAGCGCTTCAACGTGGGCAGCCCCCTCGTGGGGGGGTACACCTCCTATAGCGTCGTCGTCGAGGTGGAGGCCCGCCTGACGCGGGTCCTGACCGGACGCCGGGACGGGGAGGCGATCCGGGGCCGCGCGGAGGTGACCGACCAGGACCTGGGCCTGACTCTGCTGGGCAAGCCCACGGAGACGGAGGCCGCCCTCTCCCGCCTCAACGAGGTCTCCTTCGGGGCGCAGGAGTTCCGCGACACGATCGTGGGCGCCGCCACCCTCGACGCCCTCGGGAAGATCGCCGGCGAGTTGTCCGTCCGGGACTCGGTCTCCGCCGTGCCGGATGGGAAGGTCCTCAGTCTCGAGGGTGACGGGGGATTCGCGAGCCTCGGCCGGGCCGACCACGTCGAGGCCGGCCACCGGCTCGCGGTGCATTCCCGGCGGGACACGCAGAGGGTGGGGAGCGTGCAGATCGTGGAGGTCCTGACAGCGCACCTGTCGCGATTCCGCGCCCTGGAGGGCGGGGAGGCCATCCGGGAGGGGGATCTGCTTCGCTCGCGGTAGCCCCTTCCACCTGTCTGACGACGATGGGCGCATCCTTTTCTGCTGGAGCGAATTACACTGGCAGGCAAGCACCCCCCCGGCGTCTGGACCGGGGTCACCTGGGAGAGTATATTGGAGATTCGCTGCCCCGCCCCCGCAACCACGGTCGATTCCCGTGTCCGGAGATCTCCTCCGCCGACTCTTCCACCTCACCCGCGCCCACGTCGGACCCCGGTCGCCCTCGCCCTCGCCGTCCACCGGCGATGATCCGAGCCCCAGCCGATCGGGTGATGCCTCGCAGGCACCTGGGGAGCTGGCCCGGTACTACGCCAATCTCGAGATTCCCTGCGGTTCGGATCTGGAGACCGTGCGGGCGGCCTGGAAGGGCATGATGCGGAAGTACCACCCCGACCTCCACGGCGCGGACCCGGAGAAGCGGCGGCTGGCCGGCGAACTCACCGCCAACTTGACGCGCGCTTACCAGGAGCTGGCCGCGGCGTTGGAGCAGGGGAGCCGAAGAGGGTAGCGCCGCGCCAACCACGTCAGAGCCGGCGGTCTGTGGCCGCCGCAACCGAGCAGGTTCACGAGGGCCCATGGCAGATCATTTCGAGCGCGTCAAGGAGTACATACTCGAGTTGGGTTTCTCCATCGACGAGGAGATTCCCGAGGAAGAGATCGTCGTCATCAACGACGAGGAGCGCGGTATCCACGAGCTCGTCATCGACTGCGAAGACGACCTGCTCGTGCTGGAGCAGCTCATCCTCAAGTTCGAAGGCGAGGTGCCCGCGGCCGTCTTCCGCCGCATCCTGCAGATGAACCGCAGCCTCGTCTTCGGCGCCTTCATCCTCAACGAGGAAGGCAACCTCCTCCTCTACCGCAACACCCTCGCCCTCGGCAATCTCGACCTGAACGAACTGGAGACGACCATCAACGCCCTCAGCCTGGGCCTGGCGGAAAACGGCGACGAGCTCCTCGGCTTCGTCGCCTGAGCCCGGCCCGCTGCGGGTGTCACACGACAACAAGGAAGGCGGATATGGCTGGCATCTTCAATCGCCTCTTCAAAGCCGGCGAGGCCGAGGCCCACTCCCTCGTCGACAAGCTCGAGGATCCCATCAAGATGAGCGAGCAGGCGGTTCGCGACCTGCGCAAGGATCTGCAGGAGAGCCTGAGGAGCCTCGGTGAGGTCAAGTCCCTCGCCATTCGCATGGCCAAGGAGGCAGAGGACGCCAAGCGCCTGGCCGGGGACTACGAGCGCAAGGCCATGCTGTTGCTGCAGCGGGGGCAGGCCGGCGAGGTGGAGGCCAGCGAGGCGGAGCGGCTCGCCCTGGAGGCCCTGAGCCGCAAGGAGGAGGCGGCCGCCCGGGCGCTGCAGGCCACCCAGCAGGCCCAGTCGCAGCAGAAGATGGTGGAAACCCTCCAGAACAACGTCAATCAGCTCAAGTCGAAGGTCGCTTCCTACGACAACGACCTGGTCATGCTCAAGGCGCGGGCGCGGACGGCCAATGCCACCCGCAAGATCAACCAGCGCCTGTCCAACGTGGACACCAACGGCACCGTGGCCCTCCTCGAACGCATGAAGGAAAAGGTCTCCGAAGAGGAGGCCCTGTCCGAGGCCTACGGCGAGATGGCCGACGCGAGCAGCTCCGTCGACCAGGAGATCGACAAGGCCCTGGCCAGCGGCAGCACGAGCAAGTCGGAGGATTCGCTGGCCCAGCTCAAGTCGAAGATGGGCATCAGCTGACGGCGGCCCTACTCCGCTCCGCAGCAGACCGTCGCCCGCAGTTCCCTGTCATACAGAGTACCCGCCGATGACGCAGGTGCCGCGCAGGAGCTTCCTCAAGAGGCTCCTGGCCGGCTCCGTGTGCCTGCCCTGGGCCTGTACCGAGGGCCGGCCATCGCGCCATGACGTCGATGTCGAGGCGCGCTTCGTCGATGCCGTGTCGCCGGAGCGTGGCCACCTGCTGCGGCGCCCCGTCGAGCCCACGGAGTTTGCCGCGGCGGCCGGCCCCCCCGTCGATGTGCTCGTCGTCGGCGGCGGCGTGTCGGGGCTGGCGGCCTGCTGGAAGCTCCGGCAGGCCGGGGTGGAGCGCCTGCTCCTGGTGGAGCTCGCCGACCGCCTCGGCGGCAATGCCATGGCCGGGCAGGCAGGAGACCTGGTCTTTCCCTGGGGGGCCCACTACATCAACGTGCCGCCATCGGAGGCCGACTGCGTACACGAGGTGTTGTCCGATCTCGACGTGATCTCCGGGTACGACGCGGCCGGGCGCCCCATGGTGAACCCCGACCACCTGTTGCGCTGGCCCGCCGAGAGGTTGTGGGTGGACGGAGACTGGGTCGAGGGACTCGACCCCTTCGCCGACGCCGGAGACGGGGAGAGGGAGGACCTGTGGGCCTTCGAGGACGACATGTTGCGCTGGACTCTGCACCACGGGCAGGATGGACGCCGGGCCTTCGCCATGCCCCTGGCCTACAGCACGGCCGATGCCCGGGTGCGCCAGTTGGACGGCCAGACCATGGCGGAGTACGTGGAGAGCCGCGGTTGGCGCGGAGGCCGCCTTGCATGGCTCATCGACCAGGCCTGCAAGGACGACTACGGCAGCCTCGCTGCCGACGTCTCGGCCTGGGCGGGCATCCACTACTTCGCCTGCCGCTACTACGACCGCCGCTTGCGGGAAGACTACCCCTCCGACACGCTCACCTGGCCCCAGGGCAACCAGTTCCTCGTCGACGGCCTGGGGCGCGGGCTGACGGCCGGAGAGCAATGGCTGGCGACGGGGGTCGTCGGCCTGCGCGGAGAGGGAACGACGGCCGAGGCCCTGTGCATCCACGCCCCCACGGGAGAGCGGCGGCGGGTCCGGGCCCGGTCCGTCGTCTACGCCGGCAAGCTGCACACGGCCGCGCGCGTGGTCGCGGATCTGCCCGGTGCCCAACGGCGCGCCATCGAGCGGCTGAGCTACGTCCCCTGGGTCGTGGCCGCGGTGAGGCTGTCCGCAGAGCTGGGCGACGCGGGTCTGGCCTGGGACAACGTGGTGATGGACAGCCCTTCCGTCGGGTATGTCTCCGCCCGTCACCAGACCTCACCGGCCCCGGAGCGGGCGGGTGAGGTGCTCGTCTACTACCTGCCCCTGGTCGAGGATCCGGCCGCGGCCCGACAGGAGCTGCTGGGGGAGGATCCGCAGCCGTGGGCCCGAAGGGTGATGGCCGACCTGTCGCGCGTCCATCCCCAGTTGCCCGGTCTGGTGGAAGGAATCGACATCTGCCGCTGGGGCCACGGCATGGTCCGTCCGGCCCCGGGCGTCATCTGGGGGCCCGAGAGCCATCTGCGGCGCCAGCCGTGCGGGGCCGTGGCCTTCGCCTCGTGCGACGCCACCGGGCTGCCCCTCTTCGAAGAGTCCCTGTTCGCCGGCATCGCCGCGGCCGAGCGCTGTCTCGACGTGCTCGACGCTCCCTACACGACCTCTCTCCACGGCATGCCGGCCCATGGATGAGCCGGCGGTGGACCGCGGCCCCTGGGGGACGGCGCTGCTCCTGGCCGCCATCTTCTCGGCGGCGGCCTGCGCCATCGTCTACGAGCTCCTCATCGGCAGCACCTCGGCCTACTTCCTCGGTGACAGCGTCGAGCAGTTCTCCGTCACCATCGGCCTCTTCCTCGCCTCCATGGGCCTGGGCTCCTGGGTGTCGCGGGCCATCACGGACCGGCTGCTGGAGCGCTTCATCGCCTTCGAGCTGTGGCTGGCGGCCGTGGGAGGATGCTCCGTGCCGGTCCTCTACCTCGCGTACCTCCACAGCGGCCAATTCCGCTACGTCATGGTCCTCCTCATCGTCGCCGTGGGCGCCCTCGTCGGCCTGGAGCTGCCGCTGCTGACCCGCATGCTGCAGCGCTACGGCGAGCTGCGCACGGTGCTGTCCAACGTCCTGTTCCTCGACTACCTGGGCTCTCTGCTGGCGGCCCTGCTCTTTCCCTATCTGCTGCTGCCCCTGCTGGGCGCCTTCGACACCGCCCTGGCGGCCGGACTGCTCAACGCCGGCGTCGGGCTCGTGCTGCTGGCCGGGTTCTGGTCCAGGCTGTCGCCCGGACCGCGGCGGAGGCTCCTGGCATTGGGGGTCGTCGTCGCCGGCGGGCTGGGCCTGACCCTGGCGGCGGCCAACCCCCTCCGCGAGCGGCTGGAGAGCGATCTCTACACCGACCAGATCGTCTACAGCGAGCGCTCGCCGTACCAGCAGATCGTCCTCACCCAGTGGCGGGACGACGTCCGACTCTACCTGGACCGGCACCTGCAGTTCTCCTCCGTCGACGAGTACCGCTATCACGAGGCCCTCGTCCACCCGGCCATGGCCATGGCCCGCCACCGGCAGCGGGTGCTCGTCATCGGCGGCGGCGACGGGCTCTCGGTGAGGGAGGTGCTGCGCCACGGCGACGTGGAGCAGGTCGACCTGGTGGATCTGGATCCCGCCGTCACGGACCTCGCCCGCCGTGACCTGCGCCTGACGCGCCTCAACGACAACGCTCTCAGCCGGCCGGGAGTCCGTATCTTCTCCGAGGACGGTTTCGCCTTCCTCCAGCGCGCGCACGAGGCCTACGGGGTCATCATCATCGACCTGCCGGATCCCCGGGACGAGGCCCTGTCCAAGCTCTACTCGGTCGAGGTCTACCGCCTGTGCTCCCGCCATCTCTCTCCTGACGGGGTGGTGGTCACGCAGGCCTCGAGTCCCTACTATGCGAGGACCACGTTCTGGAGCATAGCCGCCACCATGGCCGAGGCCGGGTTGCGCGTCGTGCCCTACCACACACTCGTGCCGTCCTTCGGCGAGTGGGGGTTCGTGGCCGGCTTCAGCGGTGGCCGTGGAGAGCCGGCGGATGTGACCTTCCATGTGGCCGGCCTTCGTTTCATGACACCGGGGATGTTCCGGCAGATGCTGATCTTCCCCAGCGACATGAGCCGGCCCGCCGACGTCGTCGTCAACCGCCTCGACCGGCCTGTGCTGGCGCGGCAGTACCGGGAAGACTGGAGCCGCTGGTAGCGGGGGGAGGGAGATCCGATGATCAGCCTGGGCCGAAAGTGGTTCGGGGGCAAGGACCCCGAGGATGAAAACGCCGGTCTCGCCGACCTGCGGCTCGATTCCATGCGCAACGGCGATCTGGTCGACTACGACCTGAAGACCTGGGAGGTCACCGGCCGGAGCGTCTACGACTACGACGGCGTCCCGGGCCGGGAGTGGCAGCTGACCTGCGGCGACGAGGTGCGTTTCCTCGAGCGCTCCGAGGAGGACGGGCGGGTCGAGTGGACGTTGACGCGGAGCATCTCCATCGGTGACATTCAGGAGGACGTGACCGCCGCCATCGCCGCTGACGAGGACCCGCCCGGGTCGATCCACTTCGAGGGCCGGCGGTACGAGGCGTCGGAGTCGACCGCCGGGGTGCAGTGGGACATGGCAGACGACGGTTCGAAGGACGAGGGAGCCGGACGCGAGTTCGTCAACTGGAGCTACGAGGCCGGGGACGGGCGCGTCCTGTTTCTCGTGCAATGGGGTGAACAGCGGTTCTCCGCCTACGAAGGGGAGAACGTCGAGGAGTACTCCTTCACCGACATCCTGCCTGGAGGCGAGCGGTGAGCCAAGAGAGGGATCCCCGAAGGGCCGAGACCCGTACGGCTCCGATCTGCCGGGCGGCGGTCGTGGGGGCCGCCCTGACCGCCATGGCCGTCATCACCGGGTGCGGCCGCACCCCGGATCCGGTGGAGCAGGCGAGCCGCGACCTGGAACGCTACCCGGAATATGCCGTCATGATCGAGGATCTGAAGGTGGAGGACGGATTCTTCCCCGACTACTTCCTCCGCCTGCGGATCATGACGGCCAGCGGCCAGCGAGTCGCCGGGAAGGACACGCTGGTCTACGAGGACCGGGTCACGAAGTGGCAGGAGGTGGAGGAGGAGGTCATGGCCCGCTACCAGCACTACCTGGGCATGGTGGTGGCCAGCAAGACCCTCGACGGCCAGCGCACCACGGCCCGGCAGGCCCACCCGCCGGGGTATCAGTACGTCGGCAACAGCCAGTACGGGTCCTGGGGCGGCGGCGGGTTCTGGCAGTTCTACGGCCAGTACGCCTTCATGAGTCACATGCTCGGCGGCTTCGGGGTAGGCCGCCGCGACTACGACGGCTACCGTCGCAACCGCGAGGTCGGCCGCCCCCACTTCGGCCCCACCCGCCAGGGGCGGCAGACCTTCGGCACCGCCGGGACCCAGACCCAGAAGACCCGTCCCAGCTTCTACAAGCGCTACCGGCAGCGCTCCGCGGGGGGTGGGCGCGGCTTCACCTCGCGGGCCGTCAGCCGCGGCGGAAGCCGCTTCGGCAAGTGAAGCCCCGAGAATGTTGAGAGGGAGGTAGCCAGTGGAATACGACATGCTGATTCCCATGGGCAGGTCCGCCGTGTACCTGATCGAGGCCTTCGTTCTGCTCGTCATCGCCAAGTGGGCGTACACCCGTCTCTACCGACGGGTGCATCTGAAGGAGGAGCTCTTCGACAAGGGCAACGCCGCCCTCGCGGTGTCGACGGCCGGCTACCTCTTCGGCATCGTCATCGCCCTGGGAGGCGTACTTGCAGGGCCCTCCGCGGGATGGCAGGCGGATCTGACGGCCACCGCCCTCTACGGCCTCATGACCATCGCCATGATGCTGGCCGCCAGCTGGCTGTGCGAGAAGGTCCTGCTCTCCCGCTTCGACAATACCAAGGAAGTCGTGGAGGACCAGAACCTGGGCACGGCCTTCGTCGAAGCCGGGGTCCACATCGCCAACGGTCTCATCCTGCTGGCCATTCAGCAGGGCGCCGGTCCCTGGTGGGCGGGCCTCGTGTTCTGGGCCCTGGCCCAAGCCGTGCTGGTGCTCCTCGGGCGGCTCTACGAGATGGCCACGCCCCACAGCATCCACGACGAGCTCGAGCGCGACAACGCCGCCGTGGGACTCGCCCTTGCGGGCGCGCTGGTGGGGATGGGCAACATCATCAGCATCGCCGTGGCCGGTGACTTCGCCGGCTGGCGGGAGGGTTTGATCACCTTTGCCGCCGATGCCGCCTTCGGTCTGGTCATCCTCCTCATCATCAGGCGACTGAGCGACGTCCTGCTGGCTCCCGGCGTCAGCCTGGCCGCTCAGCAGACGCACGAGACGCCCCGCATCGGGGCCGGTCTGCTGGAGGCCTTCGGTTACGTGGGCGGCAGCATGCTGGTCGTCTGGGTACTCTGACACCCGAGCCCGGGCCCCCTCCGAGAGATCCCGCTCCGGAAGAGGCGCGCCCGACCCGAGATCTCCGTGCCCCTCTGGCTGCCCCTTGTGCGCGCCTGGCGCCGGGTCGTCCATCGCCATTCGCTGGCGTGGATCTCCCTGCTGTCGGCCTCGCTCATCGTCGTCGGTGGTGTGCTGTTCTCGGTTCTCGAGGACCAGCCGCTCGGCGTCGGGCTATGGTGGGCGGTCGTAACGACGACGACCGTCGGCTACGGGGACTACTCTCCGGTGACCGCCCTGGGCCGGGCGGTGGGCGCCGTTCTGATGGTGCTCGGTATCGGCGTTCTCGGCGGTTTCACGGCGGAGCTGGCCACCTTCATCATCGAGCACCGGAGCAAGAAAGACAGGGGGATCAAGCCCGTGAAGACGAGTGGACACGTCCTGGTCTGCGGCTGGAACGAGACCGGCGAGGACCTGGTCCGCAACATCCTCGCCGACAGTCTCCGGGTGGAAGTCGTGGTTCTCGCCGAGCTTCCCTCTCACCCCATGCCCGCCAAGGGCGAGGCCGGCCGTGTGAATTTCGTCCGCGGGAGGGTGGACGCGGAGGCCCTGGACCACGCTAGCGCCCGGAACTGCTCGGGGGCGGTGATCCTGGGAGATCAGGAGATCGAGGACACGGCCGGCCGCGATGCCAAGACGCTGATCGGGGCCCTGACGGTCAAGGAGTACGAGCCGGGCCTCCACGTCTGCATTCAGCTCTTCGATGCCGGCTCCACACGGCACGCCGGCATCTCCGGGGCCGACGAGGTCGTGGTCGTGGGCGCCCTCTCCAGCGGGCTGCTGAGCCGCGCCGTCCTCGACCCGGGCAGCTCGCGGGCGATCTCGAGTCTGGTGCGCGCCGAGGAGCAGTGCGAGATCTACCTTGTCGACGTGCCCTCCGACTGGCCGGGAAGGCGCTTCGATGAGATGCTGCAGGTCGCCAAGGAGACGCACGATGTGCTGCTGGTCGGCGTCGAACCGGCGGCAGGGGGCCTGGTGGTGAATCCCCCTGGCGACTACGCCTTCTCCACCGGGGACCGGCTGGCCGTCATCGCCGAGGACCGCCCCGACATCCGGACCCGGCACTGATGAGCCCCCCGCCGAGCTCCGCCCTGGGCCGCCATCTCCTGGTCGATCTCTACGGTTGTGCCCGGGGGCGGCTGGACGACGTGGACTACGTCCGCCAGGGCCTGCTGGCCGCGGCCGGGCAGGTCGGCGCCACCGTCGTGGACGCCCACTTCCACAGCTTCTCGCCATGCGGCGTCACCGGGACCGTGTCGATTCAGGAGAGCCATCTCTCCATCCACACCTGGCCCGAGCACCTGTACGCCGCCGTCGACATCTTCACCTGCGGCGACTCCATCGATCCGTGGCGCGCCTACGAGTCTCTCAAGACTGCGCTCGAGGCCGACAGGGGCTCCGCCATGGAGATCCACCGCGGCAGACCCGACCTGTTGTAGCGGTCCTGTCGAAGCGGTCGCGCCAGATCCGGGCGTTCTTCCCAAGGGCGCCGGTGAAGAGCGGCTTTCCGGGTCACGGTTTCCGCCCTTGGCCCGGATCTACTCTCATATGTGCTCCCCATGAGTCTGCCGGAGAGACCTCCGAAACCAGGTGAGCTGGTCCTCGTCCGCTCGCGCCGCTGGTTGGTCGAGGAAGTAGCCAAACTCGCTTCGATGAGCTGGTCACAGACAACCGGAGGGGAGAGTCGCCGTGACTGGGGCCATACGTCTTCAGGGTGGGATACGGCCTCGGTCGAAGAGGCGGAGTGAGGACCGTTCGGTGAATCCGTGACCGACAGCCCCCAGAACCGCAAGCCCGCCGCCTCCGCCGACGTGCGCGGGCGCCTCATCGAGGCGCTGAATTGTCAGAACCCTTGGGATTGACGCTCGACGCAAACATACCTAGGCTGATAGCTAGTCAGTCAGGATGCCAGAGGAGGTCGGACATGAGCAGGAAATGGCCAGTCCAGGACGCCAAGATGCGGTTCAGCGAACTCTTGGATACAGCTCTCGCCGAGGGGCCCCAGATCGTCACCAAACGAGGTGTCGAGACCGCTGTGCTCCTTCCCATTGAGCAGTGGCGCAGGATGGAGCGCATGACCAGACCCAACCTGAAGGAACTCCTTCTTGTATCCGGAGCGCGCACCGACAACCTCACTCCACCGCGCCAGCAGCGCCGCCGTCGCGGACCCTTGGCGATGGAGTAAGTTGCATGTATCTCCTCGACACCAACGTGGTGTCCGAGCTGCGCCGTCCCCGTCCGCACGGAGCCGTAATGGAATGGCTCGCAGACGTGCCCGCGGAGCAGCTCTTCGTGTCCGCCGTCACGATAGGTGAGATTCAGGCGGGTATCGAGATTACCCGTGAGCAGGATGCAGTCAAGGCGGGGGAGCTGGAAGCGTGGCTGGACATGGTCCTGGGCTCCTACGGCGTATTGCCGATGGACGCAGCCGCCTTTCGTGAATGGGCGCGGCTCATGCACGGGACGTCGGACTCCTTGAGCGAGGACGCCATGATTGCGGCGACGGCTACGGTTCACAGGCTGAGGATGGTCACCCGCAATGTCGGTGATTTCGCGCAGTTCGGCGTGGACTTGCTGAACCCCTTCGAAACGGAATAGTGAGGATCCCATTCGGTGGTGAATCGGTGACCGACAGCCCCCAGAACCGCAAACCCGCCGCCTCCGCCGAGGTGCGCCAGCGCCTGATCGAGGCGCTCAATCTCGACCTCGTCGGACCCTGGGCCGCCACTCCTTGGCCGGCGAGCGCCTGCCGGGGTGGATCCGGCCCTCGAACTGGTACCTGACCGGTTTCATGATTCCCTCCGGGGCCGCGGCCGGGCAGAGCGCCGACAAGGAAGAAGACGCACTCGAAGTCACCGTCTCCTGGGGTGACTACGAGCCGGTGAAGCTCGAAGATGACGGGGGCAGGATCGTGTCGGTCTGGCAGCGGATCCCCCGCCTGGAGAAGCTCCGCCGGAAGCTCGGGGATGAAGACCCTGGTGTCAGCAATGTCCCGGAGTCCGGCGGTCTCGTGCTTCATCTTGAAGGCCCTGTTGCGGTTGCCGGCCCACGTGCGCCGCGGCCTGGCGAGCGCACTCGAGGCGGGCATGCTGCCGGAACATCGAGATGGGCCTGGTGCTGCGGGACCGCGCCTTGGCCGCGAGCGTGACCAGACATTTCCGCGGGCTGATCGAACGGGGATTGTTGCGGGCGCTCCCAATGGATTGATCGACGTGCACCGCCCCCCCGCCTCCCTCCCCCTGGCCCTCCTCCTGGCCATCACCGCCCCGCCCGCCGATGGCCAGGTGACCTTCGTCGACGCGACCGACCAGGCCGGCATCGGCTTCCACTACACCCACGGCGGCACCGGCCGCAAGCACTTCATCGAGACCATGGGTCCGGGCTGCGCCTTCCTCGACTACGACGGCGACGGCCGCCTCGACATCTACGCCGTCAACGGGCACGCCCTCGACGGCTCCGAGCCGGCCGAGACCAACGAGCTCTACCGCAACCTGGGGGACGGCACCTTCCGCGAGGTCGGCCGCGAGACCGGCGCCGCCGACCGGGGCTACGGCGTGGGGGTGACCGCCGCCGACTACGACAACGACGGCGACGCCGACCTCTACCTCACCAACTACGGGCCCAACGTCCTCCTGCGCGGCAAGGGCGACGGGACCTTCCGCGACCACACCGCCCGGGCCGGGGTGGGGGACGCGTCGTGGGGCACGGGCTGCGCCTTCCTCGACTACGACAACGACGGTCTCCTCGACCTCTACGTGGCCAACTACGTGGGGTACTCCCTCGACGCCGAAGGCCAGGACCTCACGCCGTACTTCCTCGCCGCTCCGGGCCAGGACCCGTCGGCCGACCTGCGGGCCTATCCCAGCCCGGAGAATTTCCCCGGCTCTCCCGACGTCCTCTACCGCAACGCCGGCGACGGCACCTTCGCCGACGTCACCGCCGCGGCCGGGGTCCTCGATCCCTCGGGCAAGGGGATGGGCCTGGCCACCTCCGACTACGACCGCGACGGCGACATGGACGTCTTCGTGGCCAACGACCAGACCGCCAACTTCCTCTACCGCAATGACGGCGACGGCACCTTCACCGACGTGGCCCTGCTGGCGGGGGTGGGCTACAGCGGGGACGGCCGGCCGGAAGCCAGCATGGGCGCCGACTTCGGCGACTACGACAACGACGGCTTCCTCGACCTCGTGGTCCCCAACTTCCACCGCGAGCCCACCAGCCTCTACCGCAACGAGGGGGACGGCCTGTTCTCCTGGGAGTCGATGCGGTCGGGCCTCGGACGCCCGTCGCTGGCCTACGTCGGCTGGGGGACCGCCTTCCTCGACTACGACAACGACGGGTTCCTGGATGTCTTCGTCGCCAACGGCCATACCCTGGACAATGTGCGGCTCTTCGATGCCGCCGCGTCGTACCCGCAGCCCGACCAGCTCTTCCGCAACACCGGGGCTGGCCGCTTCGAGGATGTCTCGCTCTCCTCGGGGGAAGCCCTCGCCGCGGCCAAGGTCAGCCGGGGAGCGGCCTTCGGTGATTATGACGACGACGGCGATACGGATATCTTCGTGGTCCATTCCACGGGCCGCGCCGATCTGCTGAGGAACGAGGGAGGCAACGCGGGCCACTGGCTCCAGGTCCGGACGGTGGGCGTGCGCGCCAACCGCGACGGCGTGGGGGCCCGGATCGAGGTCCTCGCCGGCGGTCTGCGCCAGGTTCGGGAAATTCGCACCGGCTCCGGCCTCTACAGCCAGAACGACCCGCGGGCCTGCTTCGGCTTGGGGGCGCGCGAGTCGGTGGACCTGCTCGAGGTGCGGTGGCCGGGCGGCGGGGTGGACCGCGTGCAGGGCCTGGCCGCCAACCAGAGGGTTGTGATGGGGGAGGGAGTCGGGCTGGTGGAGGGACCGGAGTAAAGGCATCGGTCACCATGCAACAAGGAGTCCATCGAGCATGAGCAGGGGTGGTGTGCTGGTCTGGCTGGTCCTTCTGTCGGCGGGGCCGAGCCTCGGCGAGGTGACGCTCTCCCTGGGCGAGCGCGACGGCCAGCCGATCTACGTCTTCGAGAACGAGTACCTGCGCAGCGAGATCGCCCATACGCGCGGCCGCTCTCCCCTCAGCTACTTCGACAAGATCTCGGGGGTGGAGCAACTGCGGCAGCTCGAGCCCCTGGACCGCAACCACGGCCGGCACTACTCCCACGGCGGCGTCGCCGAGTGCGTCCCCTGGACCGGGGGATCGCCCTACATGGGCTACCTGTGGACCCAGCCCTGGGAGATGACGGCGCGCACCCACGACCGCCGCGCGGAACTCGTGGGGGAGGTGACCTTCCCCTATGCCGACCCGGTCACCGGCCGGCTCTGCGAGCTGAGGTTCGAGAAGCGCATGACCGCGTACGAGGGCTCCACGCGCCTGAAGATGGACTACCGCATCGAGAACGTGGGACAGCGCCGGGCCCGCTTCCAGCACTGCGTCCACGGCAGCCCCTGCGTCGGGGGGGAATGCGACGAGGGCGACTACTTCTACGCCCCCGGGACCCGCTGCTGGGTCGCCTGGAGCGGCCTCCTGCCCCAGTACGAGATCCCGGACGAGTCCTGGCACGACTGGCCCATCCCCGAGGCCATCGACTTCCGCCCGGGAGGGGAGGGCGGCCTGCAGCTCTTCGTGCCGGCCTCGTGGGGCGTCGTGGGCGACGACAAGACCCGGGAGGTGATGGCCATGGTCAGCTCCCCCGTGCTCGCCGGCGGCGAGGAGATCCCCGTGTACATGGGCTACACCCGGGGCGAGGAGACCTACTACCTCGAGCCCTCCATCACGAAGCACATCTCCAACCAGGCCGAGCGCTGGGAGCGGGAGGGATACTCCGTCGACCTCGAGCGGGGCGAGGCCTGCGTCTACACCGTGGACATGGCCATGTTCCACGGAATCACCAAAAAGCAGATCCGTTCCGTGCACGCCCTCACCGGGGACTACGTGCTGCTGGAGGAGCCCCGCCTGGGGTCGAGGGAGGGCGCCGCGGCCGTGGAGATCGCCCTCGGCGTCTCCGGCGATGCGCGGGTCGTCCTCCGGCCGGCGGCGGGCGGGCCGGCCCTGCTCGAGCGGGACCTCCGCCCGGGCGAGGTGGCCCGCATCTCGGAGAAGGTCCCCCTGCCCGAAGGCGCGGGAGAGCTGGTCCTGCTGCTGCAGAACGCGGCCGGGGAGCAGGTCCTGGCCCGGGGAGGTGGGGAGTGACCGCTCCGAAGCTGAGATCGCGGAACTACCCTCCCGAGCACGGGATCGTCGTGCCCGTGGAGCACCAGGGGCGCGTGATCCGGGACCTCCTCGCCACCACGGCCATGCGCCCCTCGGACGCGGACTACCTGGCCGAGCGCCTCCTGACCAACGACGCCCGCTGCCTCTTCAGCCACGGCAGCCGGCAGCTTCGCCACTACCTGGAGAGCCTGAAGGACGGCCGCGTCAACCCCGAGCCGGAGGTCCGGGTGATCTCCAGCGACGGCGCCACCACCGTGGTCGACGGCGACGGCGGCCTGGGATACATGGCCTGCCGTGTGGGCATGGAGCAGGTCCTGGAGCGCGCCCGGTCCCTGGGCGTGGGCGCCTGCTCCACGGGCCATCACTTCCACATCGGCTCGGCCGGGATCTGGTCGCGCATGGCCGTGGAGCGGGGCTACATCGGCATGGCCATGTCCGCGCACCGGAACCCCCTCGACCCAGGGAAGACGGTCGTGGGAGTGATGAACTCCTCCCCCCTGAGCATCGGCTTCCCCTCGGGGGGCCAGCCGCCCTTCATCCTCGACATGGGGAGCGCCATCCTCCCGGGCCGGCAGGACCTGATGGAGGAGATCCCCCACAGCTTCTTCAAGGCCATGGGGGTCTCCACGGCGGTCCAGGTCTTCTCCGGCATCCTCGCCGGCATCTACCGGACGAGCGTGGCTCCCCCCGAGTCGAGGTGGACGGCCAACCAGGGCGCCTTCCTCTGCGCCTGGGACGTGGGGCGCTTCATGGACCTCGGCGAGTTCACGGCGGAGATGGACCGCTTCATCGGCGAGGCGCGCGCCATGCGGCCCCTGCCCGGCCTCGAGCGGGCCGAGTTGCCGGGGGGCATGGAGTGGCAGTGGGAGAGGGAGAACCGGGAGCGGGGCATCCCCCTCGGGGACCCGCACCGCCGGGAACTGGAGGAGCTGGCCCGGGAGGCCGGCGTCGACTGCGGTTACGACAAATACGAGGAGACGAGGTTCTGATGGCGGACACGTGGCGCACCGGGCTCTACCTGACCCCCGATGTCATCGAGAAGCACCCCGACTACCTGAGGCGGCTGCGCGACGAGATCGGCCTCGACACGGTGGTCATCCCCTTCACCGGGGAGCTGCCGCCGGAGGTGGAGGCCCTGAGCCCCTACGCCAGCCGCACCCCTGACGACGCCGAGCTCGACCGCCTGGTGCTGCGCCACTTCGACGGCCGTCCCGTGGACCCGCGGGAGTACCCCCAGGCCCGCGGCTACGGTCCCGCCGTCTCCGCCCCCGGCGACGACGGGGCCTTCCGCGCGACGGTGGGGCGGCTCAAGGAGATCGGCCTCGAGGTCTGGACCTACGGCGGCGCCTGGACGATCCGGCGCCTCATGTACTGCCCTTCCCAGGAGGGGACGCGGCGCTGGTTCGAGGCCGTGTACGTGCACTGGGCGACGCAGTACGGCCTCGACGCCCTCGACAACACCCACTCGCGCTACCCCATGGGCAGCTTCCCCCTCGGCCTCTTCGGCTGCACCTGCGCCTCCTGCGCCGCCGCCGCGGGCGAGCTGGGCTACGACATGGACCGCATGGTGGCCGATCTCAAGGGCGCCCGCCAGGGGCTCAACCAGCTCGACGGCGCCCGTCTCGGCGAGGTGACCCGCCTCGGCTTCGGGTTCTTCGACGTGGTCCACGCCCTGGGCATGAAGTCGGGCGTCCTGGATTGGGTCCGCTTCCGCTGCGACCTGCTCACCCGCAACCTCGCCCACTTCCGGTCGGTGGTGCAGGCGGCGGCGCCGGAGGTGGCCTTCGGCACCGACACCTATCCCAGCTCCATGGCCCTCACCGCCGGCCACGACCACCGCCGCTGGGGGGAGATGGCCGACTTCGCCAGCCCTCTCGTGTCGCACATCTCCGCCTTCGTCTGCAACACCTTCATCGAGTGGGCGCGCTTCCTCCAGGAGGAGGTGCCCGGCCTGACGGAGGAGGACGCCCTGCAGGTCGTCTACCGCTTCAACGGCTACGACGGCATGGGCCTGCCCGAGACGATCGCGGCCTTCCGCGCCGAGGAGGCGGGGACCCTGGCCTACCGCATTCCCACGGCCGACCTCGTGCTGCGGGACCTGACCAAGGCGAAGCTCTACCTGCCGCCCGAGATGCCCTCCTATCCGATCATCCACGGCGAGGGCTGGCCGCGCCAGGCGATCGACCGCATCGTCGGCGAGGCCCGCCGCCTGGGGCACGACGGCATCATGTGGCAGGGCACGAAGGAGTTGATGGAGTACGACTTCAACGGTTGAGAGGAGAGGACGCCATGTACATCCAGGACCAGTTGAACCACGCCGGCGTGAACGACGAGAACCTGGCCTTCTTCAAGGCCATCGGCGTCGACTACCTCACCATCAACCCGCCGCCCTTCGCCGCCGGCCACCACGGGCCCATGTCCAACCGCGACGAGATGGCCGAGTACCTGGCGGGCGTGCGGAGGCTCGCCGAGTCCCACGGTCTCCGGCTGATGAACATCGCCTTCATGGGGCCCGACGAGATCACCCTGGCGCGGCCGGACCGGGACGAGAAGATCCAGCAGTGGATCGAGGCCCTGCGGGCGATGGGGGACGCCGGGGTGCCGACCCTGGGCTACAACTTCAAGCCCATCGGCAACTTCCGAACCACCTCGGCCACCGGCCGCGGCGGGTCGAAGTACAGCACCTTCGACTACCACGAGTGGCAGCGGACCAAGGGGGAGTGGCCGGACAAGCAGATCGACGAGGCCTCCATGTGGGCCAACATCCGCTACTTCCTCGAGCGCATCGTGCCCGAGGCCGAGGCCTGCGGCGTCCGCCTCGCCCTGCACCCGGACGACCCGCCCATCCCCGAGGCCATGGGCGGCGCCATGCGCATCGTTTCCTCCCTCGACCAGTACGAGCGCATCTTCGCCATGGCGCCCAGCGACGCCAACGCCATGCTGTTCTGCCAGGGCTGCGTCACCGAGATGGGCGTCGACGTGTACGAAGCCATCCGCCGCATGGGCTCCCAGGGCAAGATCGTCTACGTCCACTTCCGCAACGTCAAGGGATCGGGCCACTACTTCGAGGAGGTCTTCATCGATGAAGGCGACGTGGACATGATGAAGGCCATGCGGGCTTACAAGGAGGTCGGTTTTCAGGGCCCCTTCATGATGGACCACACCCCCTCGATCCCCGGCCAGCACGGGGGCCTGGCGGGTCACGCCCTGGCGGCCGGCTACATGAGGGCCGCGATCCAGGCGGTCTACGGCCGGAGCGCGAGGATGGAAGAATGAACTGGCAAGAGTACATATCCGTCGATCCGAATGTCTGTCATGGCCAAGCCTGCATTGCCGGTACCCGTGTGATGGTCACGGTCATCTTGGACAACCTCGCCGCGGGGTTGACCGCAGAGGAAATTGCGGAGAGCTATCCGTCCGTTTCTGCTGATGCTGTCAAAGCGGCCTTGCACTACGCGGCGGAGTTGTCCAAGGAGCGGATAGTGCCTTTTGGCGCGTAGTGATTGCCCATGCGAGTCAAGTTGGACGAGAATCTGCCGATTCAGCTGAAGCGTCTGTTCACGAATTCCGGCCATGACGCGGTCACGGTCCTCGAGGCCCCGGCGGCAACCCTTACCGGGGAGACGCGAGATGATGCCGGAGCTTGAGGAGAGGGGCGACGAGTTGAGACGTCTCTGTCTCCAATACGGCGTCCAGCGGCTCGCCCTGTTCGGTTCTTCGGCAGGCGGTCGGTTCGATGAGGACAAGAGCGACCTTGACTTTGTAGTCGAGTTCCAGCCGGCGGCCCTCGACGCCTATGCGGACGCCTACTTCGGCCTGCTGGAGGCTCTCGGGCGGCTTTTTGGACGCCCGGTGGACCTGGTGGTGGAGTCGGCCATCAAGAACCCCTACTTCCTCCAGTCCGTGCAGCAGACGAGGACTCCCGTCTATGACCTCAGGGCGCCGCGCCGCCTGCCTTGACCCGGCCCCAGCTCGACAGCTCCACCGCCGTGGCCCCGCCGTCGCGCACCCGCACCTCCACCTCATGGAAGACGATCGTGCCCAGGGCCAGCAGTTCGATGTTGTCGGCCCGGGTGCCGGGGGGGAAGGAGACCTCCGTCCACCCGCCCGTCACCCTCGAGTGGTTCGCCACCGAAGCGGTCCTCGTGCCTTCGGGCTCGCGGAGGGTGCCGTTCTCGTCGAGACGGCCTCCCAGGTAGGCGCGGACCTCGTAGTCGTTGCCGATGGCGCCGATGTAGGCGCGCACCGACTCCAGGACGAGAGGCTCCTCCCACTCGAAGACCAGGACGCCCCCGCCATGCCAGAGGAAGGCCCGGGCTTCCGGATCGTCGGCGGGGGTCTCGCCGTCCACGAGCGAGGCGAGATCGCCGTCGTAGGTGTTCCAGGTCGTGGCCCGGGTCACGGCATCGGGGGCGACGTTGAGGCTGTCCCCGGTCAGCGCGGGAGAGGCGGCCACCAGCCAGACCAACGCGGCGGCCAGCGCCAGCGCGCTGGTTTTGCTTTCCAGGAGTGAAGAGGATGTCACGACGAAAGAAGAGGACGCTCGCCGCGGTCGCCCTGCTGATCGCCGCCCTGGCGGGCTGGGACATCCATGCCCATCGCGCCACCATCTGGTTCGTCGGACCGGCCGCGGCCGCCCTGGGCGAGGACCAGCCGGTCCGGGTAGAGGGCCTGCCCATCATCCGGCCCAACACCCTCACCCTGGGCGAGGGCCATCCCACCGTGGCCATCGCCGCCTCCATCGACACCGAGCTGCCCGAGCCCGCGCCGCTCGACGCGGCCCTGAGCTACGAGCAGGTCGACGCCGTGGTCCGCCGCGCCCTGGACCTGGACCGGTCGGGCCGCTCCCTGCGCGACGTCATCGGGGCCGGCGACGAGGTGCTGATCAAGGTGAACAACATCACCAACCGGGGCAATCCCAACTCCTCGTACCACGCCCGGGGCTTCGAGCATCCGGGCCAGATCACCGATCTGCGCGTGGTGAAGAGCGTCATCGCCTACCTCGTGCGGCACGTGGGGCCCGAGAGGATCACCGTCGTCGAGGGCGGCTCCCAGTCGCCCCGCAAGGGGGCCCCCGGGTTCCCCACCAACGCCACGGAGGACAGCTGGTCGGTCACCTACCCGGAGTTCGACGATCTCTCCTATGTGAAGATCCTGGAGGAGTTCGCCGCCATGGAGGTGGCCACCGTCGTCGATACGGCCGATCTCAACTACGCCCCCTTCAGCCGCAAGTACGTGCCCGGCGGCGCCTTCCAGCGGCTGGGCGTGACCCGCCTGACCTACCCCAACGCCCAGCAGGGCTTTCACGTGGCCGGCACCGGCAGGTTCCGCGACGCCCCCCTGACGGTGCCCACGATCCTGCTCGAAGCGGACAAGGTCATCTCCCTGCCGGCCATGAAGACCCACGTATACGGCCCGACCCTGGGCATCAAGAACTTCGTGGGCGCCCTCTCGCCCCGGGGCCGCGGCACCAGCAGCCTCTCCAAGGGCGAGCTCTTCCAGTTCAACCCGGAGCACGGCCAGGTCGACATCTACACCTTCCACCCGGCGGACTACACGATCATCGAGGGGTTCTGGGGCACCGAGGGCGACGGGCCGCAGGACGGCCTCAACATCCAGCACAACATCGTCGTCGCCGGCAGCGACCCGCTGGCCACCGAGGCGTTGGCCAGCGTGACCATGGGATACAACCCCCTCGATCTGGAGCTGCTCTACCTGGCCGCGATCAAGGGCTTCGGCACCTTCGACCTCGACAGGGTTCAGGTGGCGGGCAGGCCCGCGGAGAGCGTGCAGCGCAACTTCGCCAAGTCGCGGATCCACACCCTCGGCGCCCGCCATCCCCCCTTTTACGGCCGCGGTATCCGCCGCTGGCTGGTGGCCGGGCCTTTCCCGGGGGCCGACCTCGACGCCGTGCACCTGCCCGACGAGGCCGGACTGCGGCCCGTGGAGGGGCAGGCGGCCCTCGACCGCACCTGGACCCGCGTGGAGCATCTGGGCTACTCGGCCGAGGTCCTCGACCTGGGCCAGGTCAACGGCGAGGACGAGGACGCCGCCCACTACGCCTTCACCCTCGTGCACGCGGAGCGGGCCATGGAGGGGTTCCTCGCCCTGGGCTACGGGGACCTGGTGCCCCTCGGACAGGGCGGCGGCGACGTGGCGCGGGTCTGGCTGAACGGGGAGGTGGTCCACGACGGCACCGAACGGCGCGGCTTCCGGCTCGCGGACAAGACCTTCCCGCCGGTCCCCGTTCACCTGCGGCCCGGCGAGAACCGGCTGCTCTTCAAGGTCGGCAACTTCGAGCGCGACGCGTGGCTGGCGGCCCACCTGGTGGACGAGGACGGCGACCGGCTCTTCGGCATCGAATACTCTCTGACCGGCGGGGTCCCCACGGCCGTGGAAGAGGAGTCGACGATGTCGGAAGCCCTTTCGGCCCAACCGGTTCTGCTGCCCAACCACCCCAATCCCTTTAACCCGGTCACCCGCATCCGGTTCGTGATGCCTCACGCCGCCAGCGTTCGCCTGGAGATCTACGATCTGGCCGGACAGCGGCTGCGCAGGCTGATGGAAGGGACGGTGGGGCCGGGGCGCTACGAGGTCACCTGGGACGGGCGGGACGGGTCCGGCTTCAACGCCGCCAGCGGCGTCTACCACGCCGTGCTGCGGGACGACGGGGGCCGGCGCTGGTCCAGGGCGATGACCCTGATCCGATGAAGCGGGGAGCCGGGCCGGCTCAGAGCGTCACACCGCCCCGCCGCCTGAGGACCCTGGCCTTCGGCCTCACCGGCTGCCTGTGCATCGGTCTCGGCACCCAGTTCGGCGAGATGATCACCGGTGGGTCGCGCATGGCCAGCGGCTTCACCACCGGGGCGGCCCTGGTCCTGTTCTTCCTGATCGCCGGCGGGCTCAACCCGGCCCTGAAGCTGCTGCGTCCGGCCTGGGCCCTGGGGCGGGGCGAGCTGATGGTGGCCCACGGCATGATGATGGTCGCCTGCGCGCTGCCCACCACCGGGCTGGTGGCCTATCACCTGCCGATCCTGATCCTCGGCTTCTACTACGCCACCCCCGAAAACGAGTGGGCCGAGGTGATCCACCCCCACATCCCGGAGTGGATGGCGCCCCGGGACCCGGGGGCGATCCGCTACTTCTTCGAGGGGCTGCCCGAGGGGGAGAGCATCCCCTGGGACGCCTGGGCCCTGCCCCTGGCCTGCTGGGCCGCCTTCTTCGCCGCCCTCTACCTGGTGATGATCTCGGTGGCGGTCATCCTGCGCCGCCAGTGGATGGAGCGGGAGCACCTCATCTACCCGGTGGCCCAGGTGCCCCTGGCCATGGCCCGCGAGGAGCCGGGCGCGGCGGTGAACCCCTTCTTCAAGAGCGGGCTCATGTGGCTGGGCTTCTCCCTGCCCGTGCTGCTGACGACGTCGGAGGCCCTGCACCAGTACGACCCCATCTTCCCCTCGGCCCGGAGTCTCCTGTACCCGGGCACGAGCCTGCCCATCCTGAGGAACACCACGGCCATCGGCTTCCTCCTCAGCTTCCCCATCCTGGGGTTCTCCTACCTGATCCGGCTCGACATCGCCTTCGGCCTGTGGTTCTTCAACCTCCTGGCCAAGCTCCTGCTGGGGGTCTTCCGGGTCACGGGGATCCACAGCACCGAGCACCTGGACTTCGCCGCCAACTCGCCCATTCTGGCGCACCAGGGGATTGGGGCCATGATCGTCCTCTGCTTGGGCGGGTTGTGGATGGCCCGCGGCCACCTGAGGGGGGTGCTGCGGTCGGCCCTCGGCCGCCGGGAGGGACGGATCGACGACAGCGGCGAGATCATGTCCTGCCGCGCCGCCGTGCTGTCCACCCTGGGTGGCTCCGCCGCCATGCTCCTCTTCCTGCGCGCCGGCGGCCTGCCCCTGTGGGCGGGGGCGACGATGCTGTTCATCGCCTTCGTGCTCTTCATCGGCATCACCCGGATCGTCGTCGAAGGGGGGATGGCCTCGTGCCGGGCGCCGCTGATCGCCCCGAACTTCGTCGTCTCGGGGATGGGGACCGGCGCCGTGGGGGCGCGGGGCCTGACGACCCTGGTCTACACCTACTCCTGGACCGGCGACATCCGCACCTTCGTCATGGCTTCCGCGGCCCACGCCCTCAAGCTGCTGGAGGAGGTGCGGGTGGCCGGCGGCCGCCGGTGGGTCTTCGGGAGCCTGGCCGCGGCCGTGGCGGTGACCACGACCGCCTCGTGCTGGATGATGATGACCCTGGCCTACGAGTACGGGGGCATCAACCTCAACGCCGGCTACTTCCAGCTCATCACCATGATCCCCATCCGCTACCTCGACTTCCACCTCAAGAACCCGGCGCTCCCCAACTGGGACGGGTGGATGCACACCGGCCTCGGGGCCGGGCTCATGGCCCTGCTCATGTTCGTTCGCCAGCGCTTCCTGTGGTGGCCTCTGCACCCCCTGGGGCTGCCCATCAGCGCCACCCGGATCATGGACCTGGTCTGGTTCAGCGTCTTCCTGGCGTGGCTCGCCAAGCTCTCGATCATCAAGTACGGCGGCCCCCGGCTGTTCCTGCGGCTGCGGCCGTTCTTTCTGGGCATGATTCTCGGGCAGTTCGTGGTGGCCGGCGTGTGGATCGTCATCGACTACCTTACCGGCATGAGAGACAACATGGTCTTCGTCATCTGACGCGGAGAGGCGGATGGAGCGAATCGATTTCCAGACCTGGATGCCCGGCGCCTTCGACGGGAAGCCCTTCGGACCGGGGGACCTGGAGGCCCTGGAAGAGGAGGCCGGCGTCGGGCGCTGCGTGGTCATGCCCGAGGCGCGGCACCGGCCCGACAACGCGGGCCTGGCCGCCCGCATACAGGACCGGTCCCGCATGATCGGCTGCGCCGCCGTGAACCCGCTCGGGGGGGAGGCGGTGGAGGAGCTGGAGCGGGCCGTCCTCGAGCTGGGCTTCCGGGGGCTGCGCCTGTTCCCGGCGGACCACGGTTTCCCCATGGACGGGGCGGCCGTCGATCCCGTGCTGGACAAGGCCCGGGAGCTGGGGGTGCCCGTCACCGTGGACGGATGCCGCCAGGGCAGCGAGCCCGCCCGGATCGCCGCCGCGGCCACGAGGTTCCCCGAGGTGCCCTTCATCGTCGACGTGGGCTTCCGCCCGAGCGCGCCCCCGGCGTCGATGCAGGTGCCCCTGCCCCCGGAGGGGCGCATCGCCGAGACCGCCCGGGAGATCCCCAACGTCTACCTGGGGCTCACCGCCATGGCGGCGGTGGAGCTCTACTGCATCAAGCGGCTCATGGGGGTCTGCGGACCGGAGAAGCTCATCTTCGGCTCCAACGCCCCCTGCGGCCTGCCTCGGCTCGCCGTGAGCGGGTTCCGGCTGGTCCGCCTGCCGCGCCACCAGGAGGAGGCGGTCCTGGGCGGCACCCTGGCCGCCCTCTACCGGATCTCCGGAGGTGAAGCGTGAGGATCTTCGACTGCGAGGCCTACCTGCCCAACAGCGGCAACCCCTACCTGTGCGGTGACTCCTTCGAGCCGGCGGACCTGATCCGCCTGGTGGACGAGGTCGACACCGAGGCCGTGCTGACCATCCCCGCGCCCGAGGCGCCGCTGGAGGGCTCGGGGTGGGAGCAGACGAACAACCGCACCCTGAAGCGGGCCATGGACGAGTACCCCGGCCGGCTCCTGGGCTGCTGCGTCGTCAGTGCCGCCGCGGGGCCGGCGGCCGTCGACGAGTTCGAGATGACCGTGAAGGAGTGGGGGTTCTCGGGCCTGAAGTACGCCCCGGGCCTCGAGGGCACGGCGGCCGATCTGGCCAAGGCGGCCGAGGAGATGGAGGTTCCCGTCACCATCCACACCAACGGATCTGCCGAGACCTACGAGCGCATCGCGGCCCTGGCCCGGCGCCATCCCCGCCTGGTCATGGTTCTGGAGCACATGGGGTACCGTTTCAACGTGGACCTGGCCGTCGACCTGGCCCGGCGCTTCGAGTACGTCCATCTCGCGCCCACGGTGACTGCGGCGGCGGAGCCGGGCGCCGTGCGGAAGGCGATCGAGGATGTGGGAGCGGAACGGGTCGTCTTCGGGTCCAACGCGCCCTGGGTGTCGCCCGTCCTCGGCGTCGAGGGGGTCCGGAGCCTCGGCCTGGGCGCAGCGGTGGAGGAGCTGATCTTCCGCGAGAACTTCCGCCGGATCTACAGATTGCCGTGAGAGCCAAGCCGGGGCGCATCGATCCGCCCGGAACCGCGCTGAAGAAGCGGTCCACCTCCGGCGCTACTCGCACCCCAGCAGCCGCGCGGCGTTGTTGTGGAACACGTCCTCCACCTGCGAGTCGGTGAGGCCCACCGCCTGGCACGCCCACTTGAGGGAGCGCAGGTGCTCCAGCACGATGAGCACCGGCCGGATGGTCGTGTGCTTCTCCTGCCACACCGGGGCGTCGTCGTAGAGCCACAGGAAGGTGTCGGCCACGGGCACGCTGCGGCCGTGCTGGTGGCTGGCGGGCCCGAAGTCGGTGCCCATCATGAAACGCTCGTGGCCCATGATCTTGAGGATGGCCACGTGGGCCATGGCGTCGCAGTTGGCGCTGGAGTCGAAGTAGAGGTTGTCCAGGCCCCGCAGCGCCGGCAGGCCGTCGAAGTTGTGGGCCGGCTGGAATCCCCGGGCCGAGTGCGCCAGGACCAGCTTCATGTCGGGATAGGTCTCGCAGTAGTGGCGGATCCAGTGCTGGTTGCCCGGGTCGGCGGCGGCGCGGCTCTTGACCATGTGCAGGGTGACGATCCAGCCCTCCTCGTGGGCCACCCGCACCAGCTCCTCCGGCAGGTAGTCGGGGATGTCCGCCTCCCAGGTGGGCTTCGTGCGCGAGAAGGTGTGGTAGCACTTGAGCCCCCGCAGGCCGAGCCGCTTCCCCTGCTCCCGCACCCACTCCGGGTCGTCGCCGGGCCGGATCAGGAAGGCCCCGGCGAACCGGGGCCGGCCGGCGATCGTGTCGGACACCCACTCGCACTGCACCAGCGACGTGGCCGGGTCCCGGAGGGCCACCGTCGGCAGGATTCAGGCGCCCACCTCCCGCCCCGGGAAGACCGGCTCGATGAGCTTCAGGTACTCGTCGCAGCCCACGTCCTCCGGGAACCCCGGGGGCGTCATGGCCCGGTTGGACTCGCGGCTCCACAGGTGGCAGTGCATGTCGATGACGCGCTCCGGGAGGAAGGCGGCCAGCTCGCGCTCGAAGAACTCCTGGTCGTGTTCCTGGAAGGAGGCTGCGGGATCCAGCATGGGGGGCGCTCCGGGGATGGGAGTGGCCGGGGCTCCCAAGCCTAAGGCGCCCTTGGACCGCTAGCAAAGCCGGTCCCCACCGGTCTCACCAGGATGAGGGCGAGCTTGCCGACCCGCACCTCGCCGCCGCGACCGACGGCAGAGGTAGATGCCGGAGCCGACTGGCCGCCCGTCGAGGTCGGTCCCGTTCCAGTCCATGGCGTAGGTCCCCGGCTGGAAGGGATCGCCGGCCAGCCGGACCCGGAAGGTATAGGCCAGGCTGTTGCTGATCCCGGTCTTTGCGTAGCTGGTGCTGGTGCCCACCGAGGTCCAGCCCAGCCAGGTGTCTCCTCCAGCTCGTCCACTTCATACGCTCGATCGCGGACCCCGTTGGCTGGGGCCGCACTCCAACTCACCGTGATCGAGTTGCCCCTTCGAGCCGTGGCCACGCCGGCAGGCCAACCGGGGTGGCCGAGGCGCTGGACGCCGGGGCCGCGCCGCCGACGTTGCGGGCCCGGATCTGGAAGTGATGGAGCTTGCCGTTGGTCAGGGTATCCGGACGGTCCGCTCCGCTCCGATACAAGCCCCATCCTCCGAGCTTGAGCGTCGGACGGAAGGAGTCACCATCTGCGTCGATCCGCGAGCGATACCGCTCATTTGTCAGCCAGTAGTCGTAGTCTGCACGGAGTAGATCCGACTCGTCAAGGGTCACAGCGACAGTCCGTCACCACGCGGTTCACACTTGGTATTGACCCCAATGATGTAGCGGAACCATCCGTATGCGTGAACAAGCCGACAGAAGAGCCATCCGGGCTTCTGCCCCAGAGCATATCGTCAGAGGTCAACTCCAAACAGGGTCGCCGGAGGGCCCGGCGGGCACACGGGGATCGAGTGCTTGATCGCACGGTCTCTTGTCCTATATTGATGCATACAGTGGGTTACAGCAAAGGGTTACAGCAAATTTTGGGTTACAGCAAATTTTGTGTCCTTCGACGACGGTCGTTTCGTCGGGCGGGTGCTACGCCCCGGGGTGCGTCGCAGACCCCCCTTCCCCGTGCCACGCTATACCCGACCTCCAACACCAAGGGGCGGGCGAATCTGGATGTCTCTTGCCGGCACCCGGCGGTGACCGGCTCGAGCAAGGCGTTGAGATCCGACAACAGCTTCACGTCCGTATCGGCTCGCCGCTTGCAGGCGGCGAGGAGGACAGCTTGACTGTCGGCGAGACGACCATGACCGAAAGCTCCAATACCCCGGAGCTGTGTCGAACAGGCGCAGATCAGAAGACGGTTTCGTCCCGGAAGGAGATTCCAATGAGAACCTTCCCATGGCCGATGTTCATCGGCGCATGCTTCGCCGCCGCCGCCCTGCTGCCCGGCTTCACGGCGCCGGCGCACGCGCAGCAGATCGTGGAGTTCGTGAGCAACACGGGGCAAAGTACAGGTAGCGATGGCACTTTGGAATTACGTAACGACGATTCCGGTGCTCAGGCGTTTACCACGGGCAGCAATCGAACGGGCTACGAACTGGAAAGTATCGTAGTGGTCATGGACGCCTTTCCAACTCCCGCACTGTGGACCGTGGCGGTAAAGTTGTGGTCCAGCACCGCAACCGGAGAGCCGGACAGCGAGTTATGCACCTTGACCAACCCGGCCACCCTGGGGGCGGGAGAACTGACCTTCACCAACAACAACTGTGCCACGCTGGAAAGAGATACCCTATTCGTGGTCATGAGTGCTAATCTCAGCAGTAACCAGACTGCCCAACCCCCTGAGTGGGCGTTTACGACATCCGACAGCGAAGATTCCGGCGCCGACGCCGGGTGGACCATCAGTGATGATTCCTACTACCGCACTAGCAGTACCGGCCCTTGGATAGGGTCTGGCAGTTCGCTCAAAATCAAGGTCAACGGGGCGTACGCCAATAAGGACAGAGAGGCTTTGGTCGCGCTCTACAACGCGACCAACGGGGGCAGCTGGAGAAACGATAGCAAATGGAACAGTACCGACCCCCTCGATGATTGGCACGGCGTCACCACCAATGCCGCCGGACGGGTGGACTCTCTGCATCTCCACGACCACTTCCTGTCGGGGTCGATCCCGGCGGCGTTGGGCGATTTGACCCACCTCGAATACCTGAATCTGGGCAAGAACGACAACCTGACGGGGTCGATCCCGGCGGATTTGGGCGACTTGACCAACCTCAAAAACCTGAATCTCTCTTTAAACGCCCACACGGGGTCGATCCCGGCGGATTTGGGCGACTTGACCAGCCTCGAAGAGCTGTCTCTTGCCAACAACAAGCTGACGGGGTCGATCCCGGCGGCGTTGGGCGACTTGACCAGCCTCGAAAAGCTGAATCTCTTCACCAACCAACTGTCGGGGTCGATCCCGGCGGCGTTGGGCGACTTGACCAACCTCACGCACCTGCATCTTGCCAACAACAAGCTGACGGGGTCGATCCCGGCGGCGTTGGGCGACTTGACCAGCCTCGAAGAGCTGTTTCTCTACACCAACCAACTGTCGGGGTCGATCCCGGCGGCGTTGGGCGATTTGGACTCCCTCAAATTCCTGTACCTCTATTTTAACTCCTTGTCTGGGCGGATCCCGGCGGCGTTGGGCGACTTGACCAGCCTCGAAGGGCTGGAGCTCAACAACAACTCCCTGACGGGGTGGATCCCGGCGTTGGGCGAGTTGACGAACCTGGAGAGCCTGGCTCTCAACAACAACTCCCTGACGGGGTCGATCCCGGCGGAGTTGGGCGACTTGACCAACCTCAAGTACCTGGCTCTCAGTTACAACTCCCTGACGGGGTCGATCCCGGCGGCGTTGGGCGACTTGACCGACCTCGAAGAGCTGTATCTCCACAACAACTCCCTGACGGGGTCGATCCCGGCGGTGTTTCTCAACTTGAGAAACCTCTCGAACCTGTATGTCGACAACGATCTGTGCGTGCCGGGGGATACCGCATTCCAGGAATGGCTTGAGGATTTTGAGGATATCTATGACTTCGAAGGCGACAGCGACAACATCTGCACCCCCCCGGTGGCGACGGATGACGACGTAGTGACCAACGAGGACACTCCCATCGTCATTCGCGTGTTGGCCAACGACTCGGACGTGAACCCGAATACTATCCTCAGCGTGACCGCGGTGGGCACACCGAGGGCCCCGAGGACCGGCACCGCCGCGATCACGGCGGGGTCAACGACTACGGTCACCTACACGCCCAACGCCAACTTCATCGGCACCGACACGTTCAGCTACACCGTCTCGGACGGGACCGACACCGACACCGGCACCGGCACGGTGACCGTGACGGTGAATGCGGTGAACGACCCGCCGCTGGCGACAGATGACGCCGCCAGCGTGGTTCAAAGCGGGTCGGTGAACATCAACGTGATCGCGAACGACACCGATGTCGAGAACGACCCTCTTAGCGTGAGCAGGGTGGGCACACCGACGGCCCCGAGGGCCGGCACCGCCGCGATCACGGCGGGGTCAACGACTACGGTCACCTACACGCCCAACCTCAACTTCATCGGCACCGACACGTTCAGCTACACCGTCTCGGACGGGACCGGCACCGCCACCGGTACGGTGCGGATCACGGTGACGGTCCCCCCAACCACCGTGCCGACCCCACCTCGGTTCCTGAAGGCAGTCGCCGGGGACGGCGCGGTGACACTGGTCTGGACGGCCCCGGCAAGCGACGGCGGCTCGGCGCTGCGCAGCTACCAGTACCGGCAGAAGCCGCAGAGCGGGTCCTTCGACGCTTGGACCGCCATCGCCGACACCGCCTTCAGGCAGGAGCCGGCCACTCGATATACGGTTACGGGCCTGCGCAACGGCACGGCCTACACCTTCCAGGTGCGGGCGGTCAACGACCAAGGCCCCAGTTCCGCCTCCGGTCTGGCCCGGGCCACGCCGTTGATGGCGGCGCCGAGCGAGCTGACGGCGCGCGGCGTTGACGACGGGGTCCTGCTGACTTGGACGCCCCCGGCAACCGCCAGTGAGGTCCGCAGCTATCAGTACCGGCAGAAGCCGCAGAGCGGGTCCTTCGGCGTCTGGACCGCCATCGCCGACACCGCCTTCAGGCAGGAGCCGGCCACTCGATATACGGTTACGGGCCTGCGCAACGGCACGGCCTACACCTTCCAGGTGCGGGGGGTGAGCGCGGGCGTCCCTGGAGCCGCTTCCAAGGAGGCGCGGGCCACTGCCGCCGTCACCGCCGGCATTTGCGGGCGCACCCCCGCCGTACGGGCCGCGCTTGTGGCGGCCCTTGCCGATGTTGGCGATTGCGCGGCGGTGACGCCCGCACATCTGTCGGCGCCTACGGGCCGGCTTGGGATTGGGGGGGCTGGCCTCCAGAGCTTGAAGCCGGGTGATTTCGCCGGGCTCACGGGGTTGACCCATCTCGACCTGCGTGGCAACGCCCTGACCGGGCTGCCTCCCGGCCTTTTCGAAGAGGTGCGCTCGCTGAGGCAGCTGGACCTGCGCGACAATCAGCTGACGGTCTTCCCGTTTGCGGTGTTTGCGGCGTTGCCGGCGTTGACCGAGTTGCGCTTGGCCGGCAATCCCGCCTACCTCGCTTCGGTCTGGGTGGCGCCTTCGAGGCTGACGATAACAAGGGGCGACTCGGGGGTTTACCGGATGCGGCTGAACACCGCCCCGGACACCCCCGAGGTGACGGTCTCGGTGGCCGTGGACGGCGCTTTGGCGACGATCTCGCCGGTCGCGCTGACCTTCACGGGTTCGAACTGGTTCCGCTTGCAGCCGGTGGTGGTCCACCTGGCCGAGCATGAGGACGCTGAGCCGGTGACGCTCCGTCACACGGTGAGCGGCTACGGAGCCGTGGCGACGGCCCCTCCGGTGACGGTGACCCCCTTCGAGATCGTCCCGGCGGCAAGGCAGTGGACCACCGAGACGGCGATCATCTCCACCCCGAGCGGGGGCACTTACGCGGTGGGCGAACGCATCGTGGCGACGGTGCGCTTCGGCGCTGCGGTGATGGTCGATACCTCGCAGGGGACGCCGACGATTCGCCTGAGCGTCGGGGGCGTGTCGCGACCGGCGTCGTATCGCGGCGGCTCGGGTACCCGGACGCTGATGTTCGTCTATCGGGTGGCGGCAGGCGACACCGGAGAGGTGGGTGTCGTTGAGGGGAGCCTGGCACTGAATGGCGGACGGATCGAGGGCCAGGACGCCACAACAGTAGAGGCCAGCGTGCTGGGCGCCGCGGTCCAAGGCTTGACCGTCGAGTTTGCCCGCTCCATCTCCGGCCGCCCGACCCCCTACGTCTGGAGCGCGGTCACCGACACCGCCGGGCACGTGGAACTGACCATCACCAGCGGCGAACGGCACCGCGTCAGCGGCTATTACAAGGCGCGCGCCCGCACCGCCGAGGGCGAGGTGGTGGGCCAGTGGAACAGCATCCCCCTCAACCGCGCCCGGCGCCAGTTTCTGGAACTGACCTTGGGCGGGGGGATGCGGGTGGTGGGGGTCGAACCATTCGCCGCGGCCAAGGCGGTGGCCGCTCCGACCCTCAGCGGCCTGGCGCCCAATGTGCCCAACCCCTTCAACAGCACCACGCAGATCGCCTACCGGTTAGCCCAGTCCGGCCCGGTGAGGCTGGAGCTCTACAATGTCTTGGGCCAGCGCCTGCGCACCTTGGTGGACCGGGTCCAGGCCGCCGGCACCTACCAGGTCGCTTGGGACGCCCGCGACCAGCGCGGGGCGGCGGTGGCGGCGGGCGTCTATATGGCCCGTCTACACTATCCCGGCGGCAGGCAGACGCGGCGGCTGCTCTACCTCAAGTAGCCGGGAGAGTCTGAATCAGATGCAGGCACCTCGGCGTCGGCGTGGGTCAAGTGCCGCCTTGGAGACTGAGCAGGAGATCGAAATGCCATTCCAAGACATACTGAGAGCCGTCCACTATCAGGACGTAGATCCCGGAACCCAGTGGATCAAGGACGCCGACATCGCCATCGATTCCGACGGGCCTCTCGATTCGGACCGCACCCTCACGCCGAACGTGGTCAAGATGGGAGACGGATACCGGATGTACTATCACGGCCTCGGGCCGGAGCGCCCAAACCCGGCTTCAAAGGGCTACATCCTGAGTGCCTTCTCCACCGATGCCGAGCACTGGGAGAAGGAGCCGGGTGTCAGGATGGATGCGGGCGGCGACGGCGCACAGCACTACATCTGGAGCCCGGACGTCATTCCTTTGGCGGATGGCCGCTACCGCATGTATTACGAAGGAAAGACAGAGAAGGAGGACGGCGCGGTCAAGGCCGCAATTGTGAGCTCCCTTTCCGACGACGGTCTGGTCTGGGAACGAGAGCCGGGCCTGCGCCTGGCTGGAGAGAGGGTCTCCTATCTGGCGCCTCGATGCCTTCACCTCGACCCGGCCGCAGACAAAGGCGGCCCCCGCTTTCGCCTCTACGCCAGCGCCTATCCGTATCCGGACGTTTCGCGGCCAGGCGCTTTCAACAACAGGAACATCGTCAGCGCAGTGTCAGAAGACGGCTTGGTGTTCGAGTTGGAGCCCGGCGTTCGCATACCGCAGGACCACGCTCTCGAAACCGTCGCCGTCTATGCCCCGGAGGTCCTGCGCCTGGGCGAGGGCGGCTTCCGGATGTACTACGCAGGCTGGACATCCGCTCCGGAGGTACTTCGTGGATCAAAGTATCACGGCAGAATCTTCAGCGCGTTTTCCGGGGACGGTCTGCAGTGGGTCAAGGATCCGGGAATCTGCATTGACAATGGGGGACGATGGGACGCAGCCAAGGCCTCAGAGCCGTGCGTGATCGACCTTGCCGACGGCCGCTTCCGCATGTTCTACGAAGCCTGTGATCTCGACGGACGTTGGCGCATTGCCAGCGCGACCTCCAGGTGTGGATAGCCCCTATATGCCCTCTGCAGGACGTCAACGGCGGGGTGAACAGCGTGCGCCGCGGCGTGAGTCAGCCGGGGCGCGACGGGATCGTGCGCAGCAGCGCCAGGAACCCTCCGGCCATCGATACGGCCGCCGCCAGGTAGAACACGGCGTCGAGGGAGGACGCCTGCGCCAGGTACCCCGAGGCGGCGGGGCCGGCGATCATTCCGGTGGCGTAGATCGCTTGGTAGACGCCCATCCCGGTGGCCCGGTCCTCCGGAGCGATGGCCCGCAGGCTCAGGGAGATGAGCACCGTGTTGGCCACGCCGCGGGCCAATCCGCCCAGCCCCTGCAGCGCCATGAGCGTCCACACCGACGTCGAGCACGGGACCAGGAGCATGCTCAGGCTCACGAGCACCGACGCCAGGAAGAGGGCGGACCGGTTGCCCAGGCCCGCGACGATGCGCGTCGTCGCCATGGTTCCGAGGACCTGGGCGAAGAGCATGGCCGTGGTCACGTACCCGACCTCGGCGTCGCTGGCGCCGAGGCGCTCGGCGTGGAGGGGCACGAAGCCGTAGCTGCCCCCGAAGGTGACGAACTGCGCGAGGATGCCGATGCCGCCGGCGAGCAGCAGCAACGGAGTGCGCGCAACCCGCACGAAGGTCGCTGACGAGTAGGTGCCCCGGCGCCGGGATGCCGGTTCCCGGGCGGCCAGCATCAGCGCCATGCCCGCGACGCCGATGGCGGCGGCGGCGTAGAAGGCGGTCCCGGTCCCGAGGTGCTCGGAGATCAGTCCCCCGGCGAAGGTGGCGGCGAGCAGGCCGGTGGTGTTGATCGTCATCAGGCGCGACAGGGCGTGCAGGGTGCGGTGGGTCGGGTAGTAGGAGGAGAACAGGACGCTGATCACCACCCACCCCGCGGCCCCGATGCCGACCACGGTCCTCGCCGCGAACAGGCTCCAGGGGTCGGGGGAGAGGGCCAGCCCGACGGCCCCCGCCGCGCAGCAGGCCAGGGCGCCGGCGGCGAAGGGCTTGCGGCGCCCGAGGATGTCGGCCGCGACCCCGATGGGGATGCGCAGCAGCAACTGGGCGATGGCGTAGGAGGCGACCACGAGGCCCACCATGGACAAGCTGGCGCCCAGCTCCTCGGCGTGCAGCGGCAGCACCGGCACGTAGAGATAGAGGGACAGCCAGAAGGCGAAGGTCCCGGCCCCCACCAGAACCACGGACGGCCGGTCGAGGGGCGGATGCCGTTCCTGGTCGGCGGTGGAGGCTTCCATCTCTCCTGGAATCCCGGTCGGTCCGCGCGGAAGCCGCCCGTCTACCGCGGGGGGCCGCCGCCTCGGTCGGCCTCAGTCCGGCAGCCGGTGCTCGTCCACGACCCGCATGTCCAGCTCCACCCCCAGGCCGGGCGCCCCGCTCACGGCGAGGCGGCCTCCGGCGATCCTCTCGGGCGGCTGGATCAGCTGCGCCCGCCAGGGCGTCTCCCCCCAGGCGTACTCGAGGATCAGGAACTCGGGATGGGCGGCCATGGCCTGCACCGCGGCGGCGATGGCCACGGGGCCGAAGGGACCGTGGGGCGCCGTGGGGATTCCACGCGAGGCGGCCATGGCGGCCACCTGGTGCAGCTCGGAGAGGCCGCCCACGATGGTGACATCCGGCATGGCCACGTCGAGGGCGCGCCGGTGCAGGACCTCCCACCAGCCGCGGCAAAGGGCGCGGCTCTCGCCGCCGGCCACCGGCATCCCGCATCCGGCCTTCACCCGCTCGTAGCCGTCGTAATCGTCCTGGGGAAGGGGCTCCTCGAACCAGAACAGGTCGAGATCGCCCAGGGCCTCGGCCGTCTCCAGGGCTCCCCGGGCCGTGAAGCGGGAGTGACAGTCCACGAGGACATCGACACCGGGCCCGATGGTGTCGCGCACCGCCCGCAGGCACTCGATGCCGGCGCCGGCGGGACCGACGCCGTCGAGGGCGGGAGGCAGGTGGTCGAAGGGGGCCAGTTTGACGGCGTCGTGGCCGTCGCGAACCGCGGCCATCGCGTTCCGGGCGAATGCTTCGGGGGACCGGTCCGGGCGGGTGGCGCGGTTGATGTTGGCGTAGGTCCGGACCTCCCCGCGGCAGGCGCCGCCGAGCAGGGCGTGCACCGGCGCCTGCAGGGACTTGCCGAGCAGGTCCCACAGGGCCTGCTCCAGACCGCTGAGCACGCGGACCCCCGCGGCGTCCAGCTCGGCCGGCCGGAACCCGTCCACGAGGTGCCGGATTCGCCGGGGGTCCCGGCCGACGAGGGAGTCGGCCATCCGCCGCGCCAGGGGCAGGCGGCCCCCGCGCCGCACCGAGGGGTTCAACTCCCCGAGGCCGCTCAGGCCGTCATCGGTGAGCACCTGCACGAAGGTCCAGTCCACCAGGGGGCTCACGCGGACGGTGTGGAACTCGACGTTCTCGATTCTCATGCCGCTCTCAATAGACGGGAATCACGTTGCCCACCTTGCCGGTGAAGGCGTCGACCACGAGCCACAGGCCGCCGGAGACGATCTGCCCCAGGGCCATCCCGAGGAACAGGGGCCGGCTGCGCGTGTAGGTGCGGGCCCCGCCGAAGCGCAGCACCAGCACCTTGAAGACCCAGGCGAGGAAGACGGGGAACCAGAGACGGCTCATGGCCCAGCCCATGCCCACGGGGTAGCCGATGGGATGCAGGGGCCACCAGGGAAGCTGCTGGCGGGCCAGGAAGAGCAGGGCCATGACCGCCGCCCCGGCGCCGGTATGAATCCATCCCTCGATGCTGAGCTGCACCGGGGCGACCAGCTGCTTGGCGGCGAACTCCGCGGGCCCCACGGCGAAGCTCTTGAAGTACTGGGGGTGCAGGTTGATGCCCCCGTGCTCGTGGGCCAGCTCCAGAAGGAACCAGCAGGAGGCGACGAGGGCGGCCACCATGGCCAGGGCCACGGCCCCGGAGATTCGCCGGCGGTGAGGGCCGGTGTCGCTGGCCAACCGCAGGCCGTTGGCGAGGGGGGCGCTCATGAAGACCAGAAAGTCCCCGGTCCAGATGTAGGAGTAGCCGAGGGCCACGAGGCCCGTCGGGCCCAGGGCCGGAGCGCCCACGCCGGAGAGCACGAAGCCGGCGGGGATCATGGCCGGCGTCACCGTGGGCAGGCCGGCTTCGGCGATGACCCGCGCCAGACCGATGAACAGGACCAGGGCGCAGGCCACCACCAGCGGCACCACGAGGGGAGGCAGCCCGGAGCGCCAGAGCCAGAGGGACATGATCGCAACGCCGGCGGCCAGGCCGAGGAGGGCGGCGCGGTAGGAGAGGATCTCCGCCGAGTCGTCGACCTCGGGGGCCCGCCCGAAGGCCTTGGCCAGAGCCTGGCGGAGATGGCCCCGCGCCGTCCACAGGCCGAAGAGGACGAGCACGGCGAGGGCCCCCGTCATCTCGTGGCCGACGCCCGGCTGGCTCCAGTCGCCCACCTCCTGCTCGTACCCCCGGATCCCGAAGAGGTGGAAGACCCGGTCCTGGACGCGGTGCAGCAGGTAGAAGAACCACAGCCCCATGGAGACGGAGGAGCCGATGAGATAGGAAAACCCGAGGATCAGGAAGTTCACCGACAGGTCCAGGGAGATGCCGAAGACGAGGATGCTGTCCGACAACCTGAGGGAGGGGAAGGAGGCGTTGTACTTCGACAGGCCGTTGCTCAGATTGACGGCCAGGGGGATGGACATGCCGATCCAGGTCAGGGGATTGGTGAAGAACGGCGGCAGCCAGCGGCGCCCCGCGCCTTCGAGCATGGCCATGGGCACCTGGGCCATGGGGAAGGCGAGGCGCTCGCGGTCCACCCACTGTCGGCGCAGCAGCACCAGGGCGCACAGCTGCGCCAGGTAGAGCCCGAGGTAGAACACGGCCCACGAGGCCAGGGCCGGGAGCCAGGACTCCCAGCGCACGGCGCCGCCGCCCTCGAAGAACAGCAGCGCCGCCTCCGCATCGGAGACCACCATCCACTGCGGCAGATGGGGGTGGACCAGCTCCTCCCATCGATTCTCCGGGGTGGCGTAGTACTCGTGGCCGCTGATCATGGGCAGCAGCATGCCCATCACCCCCCGGGTGGGGATGGCGGAGGCCACCATCATCATGAAGAACACGACGATCAGCTCGCCGCGGCGCAGGGCCCACCCGGCCCGCAGGCCGCGCAGCAGCGGCTGTATGAAGAGGAGCAGCAGGAAGAGGGCGAAGAAGGCGGCCGGGGTGGAGGAGCTGAGCCCCATGCGGCTGCCGCGGATCAGCATGCTCCCGTAGGGCACGCAGACGGCGATGATCACGCAGAAGGCGAGACCGTAAGCGAGGCTTCGGAAGGTGACCGCCGGGCCGGTGGCGGAGGCCGCGGCGTCTCCGCGCCGCTCGAGATGGGCGCGGTATTCGGGGGGCAGGATGCGTCTCACCGGGGGCGAAGATAGCGGCCCCGCGCCGGGCCCCCCAACGGCCGGTGCCCCTGCGGAGACGCCGTGCCCCTTCTGAGGCCGTCCGGTTCGGAGCGGCGGGCCGAAACGTGTCGACGCGGATTCCGCCAACGATGCGGCGGGCGGCCGAGAGGATTTCGGAGCGAGTCCCGCCGGCGATGCAGGGGGCGGCCGGTCGCGTCGGCCTCAGAGGCCCTCGTCCCCCGGCCGGTCGGCGGTGCACCCCAAGAGCGGCTCGTCCCCGCCTGGCTCAGAGACTCTGGTCAGCCGACTCGGCGGCTTCTTCCGACTCCTTGCCGGACCATCCCTCGCCGCCGCCGGGTTCGTGCAGGTCGCCGGCGATGGGCAGCACCTCCACGCCCTCGCCCTCCGCCTCGCCGAGGATGCGGAAGCGGCTGGCCACCACCTCGGCGCCGAAGGGTCCGAAGCGGTTGGGGAAGCCCTGGTGGTCGCCGACCATGAACACGCTGTCGTCGGGCATCACGCAGGCCGAGGGATAGTAGGCGAGGGGGTCGGCCTGGAAGCCCCGGTCGGCGGCGGGCGTCACCCAGGTCTCGCCGCAGTCGCGGCTGTAGAGGACCTGGCCGTTGCCGCCGGGGCCGCTGCAGGTGAGCAGCACCACGGTGCCGTCCGAGAGCACCAGCAGGTCGCCCTTCTTCACGGCGTTCGGATGAGGCCGGTCATCGGGCACGGGCAGATCCAGCAACGGCCGCGGCGCCGACCAGGTGCGCCCGTCGTCGCCGCTCGTCGTCCACAGCCCCCAGGGGCGGGAGGCCGTGGCCAGACGGCCGTCGGGCAGCCGCGCCAGGTGCCCCTCCTCCATGTCCCGCTCCGGGTCGCCGAAGATCGACCCGGTCTCCCAGGTGGCGCCGCCGTCGCCGGAGTGCAGCAGGGCCATCACCCAGCGCGTCTCGGCGGCTCCCGGCACGGCGTGGCCGTCGACCAGCATCCACAGGCCGCCGCCGGGAGCCTCGGAGAGCGAGCAGGGGTGCTCCAGCCGCGTCAGGAAGGGTCCGCTCGTGCGCCCCGTCTCCTCCCAGGTCTCGCCCCCGTCCCGGCTGCGGAAGACGGCGATCTGCTCGGGGAAGGAGAGGTCCATGCGCCGCAGGAACTCCACCGGGTCGGTGGGCAGGCGTCCGGCCCAGTACCAGCCGCTCTGGATCAGGGCGGCCATGTACAGGGTGCCGTCGCCGTGCTGGAAGAGGGCGCCGGGGCCGTAGGCGTCGGGCAGGTCGGCCAGCACCCGGGGCCGCGACCAGGTGGCGCCGTCGTCGCGGCTGCGGGTCCAGAGGATGCGCCCGCCCGTGGGCGCATCCCAGGCGCCGCCGCCCTCGAACTGGGACTCCATGTACTCGGCGTGGTCCGGCAGCTCGGGCCGCGGGTTGACCCAGGAGGCGTGCCAGTACCCGGCGCTGAAGGCGACGAAGAGGGTGCCGTCCCGCAGCCGGCAGATGCGCGGCCAGCCGCAGAACCCGCCGAAGCCGGGGAAGGGGTCCGGGGGGTTGACCTCGGGGGAGACGACGATCTTGCGGAGTCCGGTTGGCATGGGAATCAGTAGTGGTACCGGGCCTGGAGGAAGTCGACGCCGTCGTCGAGGACGCGGTAGACGAGGCGGTCCCGGGCCGTGATCCGCCGCGACCAGATGTCGGAGCCGAGGTGTCTCAGAGGCTCGGGCTTTCCCGGGCCGTCAAAGGGGTCCCGGCGAACCGCCTTCATGAGAGCGAGAACCCGCAGGGCCGTCTTGCGGTCGGTCCGCACCCAGAATCCGAGATCCTCCATGCACTCCTCCTGAATGATGGTGCGTCGCGCTCGCCGTGGCTCCCGGCTCGTGGCGCGCCGGCGGGCCAAGGAGTCAGTCCGGCGGCTCGGGGAGACCGAGCTCCCTGGCGAGGGACTCCAGGTCGGCCGGGGAGGTCCGGCCCTGGCGGGACCGGTGCAGGGCCGACAGCAGCCGGGAGGCGTTCCTGGGAGAGCGCAGAAGGTACGCGGTCTCCTGAAGGCTCTCCAACTCGTCCGCCGGCAGGAGGACCATGGTGTCGTGGCCCCGGCGTTCGAGGATGGCCGGCTCCCGGCTGTTCTCCACCTCGTCCCAGATCTCGGCCAGCTTTTCTCTCGCCAAGCTGTAGGAAGCCCTCACGCTCATGACTCTCCGCTCCTGAAGACGTACAGGAATACTGTACGATTTCTGTCGTGCATGGTCAATCAGAGCAACTGCGCGGCGACTACACCCTTTCCCGCCCGCCGCCGCAGCTCTCCCAGGCGGCGTCCCAGCTTCTCCACCTCCTCCTCGAGGAGACGGATCTCGTCGCCGACGCTGATCTCGCCGTCGCGCTCGAGGTGCCGTCTCCGTTCCTCGGCCTCCTTCTCGGCCTTGGCCTCGGACATGGAGTTGATGATCACGCCGATGAACAGGTTCAGCATGATCATGGTCCCGAGCATCACGAAGGAGACGAAGAAGGCGGCCCCGAGGAGGGGCCGGCCCAGGGAGGCTTCGCGCAGGTGGGCCTGGGCGAAGTCGGCGTAACCCGGATAGGCGTCGCTGCCGTACATCTGGATGTACATCACGTCCGTCCAGTCCTCCAGGGTCACCACCCGGAAGAGGGTGAGCAGCGACGTGGACAGGTCCTGGAAGTGGACGGGGTCGTTGCCCCGGAAGAGAAAGATCCCCATCACCGAGTACACCTAGAACAGCACCGTCAGCAGCAACCCCACGTAGCCCAGGGAGGGGATCGACTTGAGCAGCGAGCTGACCAGCAGCTGCAGCCTGGGAACGGCCGTCACCAGCCGCAGGGCCCGCAGCACCCGCGCCAGCCGCAGCACCGCCGCGTACTGCCCTCCCACCGGCAGCAGGCAGACGACCACGATGAGGAAGTCGAAGACGTTCCAGGGGTCCGCGAAGTAGCGGTACCAGCCCCGGCCGTGGCGCCCGATCTTGAGGGCCGCCTCGAGGATGAAGATCCCCAGGACCACCTTGTCGAGGCCGTGCAGAAGGGCCCCGTGGGAGGCCACCAGGTCGCGCGAGGTCTCCAGCCCCACCAGCAGCGCCGCCATGACGATGACGGCCAGGACCCCGTGCTGGAAGGGGTCGGAGTCCACCAGTCGGCCGAGTGGTTCGGTCACCGCCGCATCCGGGCGACAGGTCCCGCCAAGTCATGGACATCCCTTGTATGTGGAGCAGGGATGATGTCAGGGCTGCGACCTGAACTCTCAAGGAAGTCTCAGAGTGGCAAGCCACTTCTCGAACTCTCCGTTTCGCCTGGGCAAGATGGGGGACTTGCCCTGCTTCAGGGCTTCGCATGTCCTGGCGTCCGCAAAGCCGAGGTCACAGTACGCCATTCCGGCTATATGGGACTGATCTTCGTAGTCGGATAACTGAGAACCACTCATTTTGGACATCCCCTGGTTGTAGGCTGCACACATTGAGAAGGCGGGCAGGGCCATGATGTCGACCTCCTCGGCGAACTCGCGACGTGTCGACTCACCCACGAAGAGACCCGATCCCGGCAAGTATTTCGGGATGTGATAGAGAACACGTTCCCTGGGTTCTCGGAGCGCGCCAGTTCGAAACCCGGGAAATACCTCTGTGCGTTCGGGGAGGTATTCCTGTATGAAGACTGGGTTCTGCGAGAGTGTCTCAACTTGGCTCTCGACTGGTTCATTCTTCAACTTCTCGGTAATGGGCTCGTGGGGAAGGTCGGGCATTGTCTCGACAAGAGAGTCCCTGAAGGGCTGGATCCTCGGAGGCTCGATTCTGAGGAACCGGGCAAAGGCTGCTTCAACCTCAGCCTGCTCTATTCTGTCCCGAAATCGGGCCCATTGAGTCGTACCCATATTCCTGACTCGGTCGAGGTACTTCGCAACGGTCCTCCATCCATCCTCTCTTGCTGTGCCAGTTCAAGGAGATGGGTGTAGGAAAGAACGGGTGCCACCTTGCCATCAGAGACTGCCTCCTCGAAGTCGACGACCCGGCAATTGCCTTCAGCGAGATCGATCCAGTTCGCTGTATCCAGATACGCTTTCTTGCACATTGTGAATTCTTCAAATTCGCCTGGGAATGTGGGGTTGCAAGAAGCTGAGTGCAGCAATCATTGCTCTGAAGGCACCGAGGCGAAGAGCCGCCGCACGGCGCACCCGAAGCCCGGCAGAACATCTCCGCCCCCGAGATCCTGCTCCGTTCCGACCACCTCGACCTCGCGTGCCGACCGGTATACGTGGACCATCCGGGTTTCCGGTTCCACGAGCCAGACCAGGCGAGTCCCGGCCGCGAAGTACTCGGCGATCTTGACGTGGACATCCGCGAGGCGGTCCGACGGTGAGACGACTTCGACAGCGAGGTCGGGAGCGAAGGGCCAGTAACGGGCGGGGATGCCTGTGTCCGGAATACGGGACTTCAGCACGACTGCGGCGTCTGGAGCGCGTACCGTATCAGGGTCCCGCTTCAGGATGAACCCGGTCTCGGCGCCGCAGCAGACGCCGAGGTCGTGTGCTTCGACGTACTCGTCGAGCAGGCGCCCGATGCGGACCGCCAGGGCGCCATGCCTGCCGCCAGTCGGGGTCATGGGAACAAGCTCTCCTTCGACGAGCTCAGAACGACCGTCATCGTCCGGCAGGTCGAACAGCTCTTCGGCAGTCATGCGTGAACGGGGGGCGGTGACGGTCATCGAGTCCTCCTGACATCAAAATGGAGCTCATCGAGATGACAGAATCGAAGGAAGGAGTCGCTCACCGGGCAAGGAGCCCGAAGCACCTCGACGCCCTCGGGTACTTGGGAGAGCGGCAACAGGGCGGATGCGGCGAAGGCCCGGAAAAGGCGACAGGCACTTGACCTCCCTGGGCCAAGTGCCTGTTTTCCCTTGAGAATAAGTGGTGGCTCCTCGCGGAATCGAACCGCGGACACAGGGATTTTCAGTCCCCTGCTCTACCAACTGAGCTAAAGAGCCAAGCTCCAAAGAGGCGCGGAATATATCCGCGCCCGAGAAAGAGTGTCAAGGAGAGCCCCAATGGCGGTCAGCGTGATCCCTTTCCGGATGCCGGAGCCGGGCCAGATTCCGGAGCACATCGCCGGGCACCTGCGGCAGATGCCGGCCCACGAGGCCGTGCGCCGCGGCATGGAGCTGCTCATGCAGATCGAGGTGGCCCACGTCATGCTCTGGGAGCGGGTCGACGGCGAGGGCCGGCTGCACCTGCAGGAGGTCCTGGTCAAGGATGGGCGGCCGGAAGAGCTGAAGGAGAGGCTGGGCTCCGAGCCCTTCTACGGAGAGCCGCTCGACGGGGCCGCCTCGGGGCTGGCGGGCCGGGCCTTCGAGGCCGGCCAGTCGCTGCTGATCATGGGCCAGCAGGCCGCCGGGGAGGAGCCGGGGCTGCCGCCGGCGCTGGCCGCCCACCTGCTGCCGGAGGGCGCCGGAAATGTGGGATTCCTCTACGTGCTCACCCTGGCCGCCGCGGACAGCCGGCCCCTGGGGGCGCTGACCCTCGTGAGGCCCGCCTCGGAGGGGCCCCTCAACCACGAGCAGCCCAACATCACCGAAGCGATGCGCCGTCTCCTGTCGGAGATCCTGGCCGGCTGACGGGTCTCCGTACACACGAACGCCCGCCACCCCCGAGAGGGCTGCGGGCGTTTGTCGGTGCGGGACCTCGGCCTAGCGGGCGACGGCCTCGAGGACCTGGTTCTGCACTATCCACGCCTCCACCTCTTCGCCGCTCACATCGGCCAGCATCCGGCCGTTGATCTCGACGCACGGAGAGAGGGGCTGGCCGCTCTTCTGGACCATCTCGGCGTAGTTTTGGGGGTTGTTGATGATGTCACGGTCTTCGTACGCCAGTCCGTGCCGGTCGAAGACCTCGCGAACCCCGGCGCTCCAGCCACAGACGGGCTTGAGCCAAGCGATGATCTTGGGTGCTTCGGCCATGCGGTGAGCCTCCTGAGAGAGGTGGAGAGGGTGTTCCGAGGGGGGTACGGCAGCCTGTTGAAGGGCGAATATACACAGGCCTATCTATCTGTCAAGCCAATGTGTTAGGTACATTTCACCGATTGACGGAACGGGGCCGCCCCCATTACATTAGCGGTCACCCCCTCCCAGGTTTTCCCGTCCGTCCGCCCTCGCTCCCCGCGGAAAAGCGAATCCAACGAGATGGCCGAAGAAGCACTCTTCATCGAGGGCGCCCGGCCCCTGGGGGGCGAGACTGCGATCCAGGGCTCCAAGAACGCGGCCCTGCCCATGATCGCCGCCTCCCTGCTGGCCTCCGAGGGACAGACCGTCCTGCATCGGGTGCCGCCCGTCAAGGACGTGCTCGTGGCGCTGGAGATCCTGCGCCGGCTCGGCGCCCGCGTCGAATTCGATCCCGCCGTCGGCACCGCCGTCATCGACACGACCACCGTCAACTCCACCGAGCTGCCGCCGGAGATGGGCGCGCGCATGCGGGCCTCGCTGCTCTTCGTGGGGCCCATGATCAGCCGCTTCCGCACCGCCACGATCGACGAGGTGGGGGGCTGCACCATCGGGGAGCGCGGCACCGACTACCACTACCGCGGGTTCGCGCGCATGGGGGCCACCGTCGAGGGCACGCCCTCGGGCGGCTACGTGGTCCGCGCCGAGGACCTGCGCGGAGCCGACATGTACTGCGACGTGCCGAGCCACACCGGCACCGAGAACCTGGTCATGGCCGCCAGCCTCAGCGAGGGCGAGTCGGTCATCGTCAACGCCGCCTCCGACCCCGAGATCGTCGACTTCGGGGAGCTCCTGGCCAAGATGGGGGCCCGCGTCGACGGCCTGGGCACGCGCAGGGTGCGCATCACCGGCGTCGACCGCCTCCGGGGCGCCGAGCACACGGTCATGCACGACCGCCTCGACGCCGGCCTGATGCTCATGGCGGCGGCCATCACGCGCGGCGAGGCCACCCTCACGGGGGTCCGTTTCGACCACCTGGAGATCTTCGAGGCCAAGCTCAGGCAGATGGGCGTGGAGCTTCAGCCCCGGGACGGCGGGCGGGTGACGGTGCGCGGCCCCGAGCGGCTGTCGCCGATCAACGTGGTGGCCACCTTCTACCCCGGCATGCCCACCGATCTGCAGCCCGGGCTCACCGCCCTGGCCTGCACGGCCCACGGCGACAGCTTCATCCGCGAGACCGTCTTCGAGAACCGCATGGGCCACCTGAAGAACCTGCGTCAGTTCGGGGCCCGGGTCTCGCCGGAGAAGGACCAGCTCATGATCGTCCACGGCCCGGCCCGGCTGAAGGCGACCCGGGTGAGGGCCAGCGACATCCGCGCCGGCGCCGCCTGCGTGCTGGCCGGACTGGCGGCCGAGGGGCGCACGGAGATCACCAATCTCTACCAGCTCGACCGGGGCCACACCCGCCTCGAGGAGCGCCTGGTCCAGCTCGGGGCCCGGCTCGAGCGCCTGTGATCGAGCTGAGGACCGACACCGTGTACCTGGCGCGGGTCCCCGTTCAGGGGGACACGGCGCCCTGGGAGAGCTACCGCGAGCTGGCTCTCGCCGCCCTGGACGGCCTCGATCTCGACCTGCCCGAGGACGGCACGGTCTGCATCAAGCCCAACGCCACCGTCCTCTATCCCGCCGACAAGCGGATCATCACCCATCCCGGGTTCCTGGCCGGGCTCGTCGAGTCCTTCGCCGCCCGCGGCGTGGCGCCGTCGCGCATCGAGGTCGGCGACGGCCAGTCGGGAGAGAACCCGGGCGGCGGCCACACCTGGAAGCTCACCGGATACGCCGACTCAGTGGCCGGCGCCGGGGCGCGGCTGGTGCCCTTCAACGACACCCCGGCGCGCGAGGTGGAGGTCCCGGGCGGTGTCGTCTTCCAGAGCTATCCCGTGTACACCGCGGTCACCGACTGCGCCTTCCTGGTCAACGCCCCCCTGGCCAAGTGCCACAACCTCGGCTGCACCACCCTGGCCATAAAGAACCTCATGGGCGTCCTCGGCCGGCCGCAGAGGCACCTGTGCACGGTGCAGCCCTGCGACGAGCCCCTCGGCGAGGAGGCCCTCTACCGCCTCGGCGATTCCGGGCTGAGCGTCTTCGAGGAGCGCTTCTACCACAAGCTGTGCGACATCGTGGCGGCCGTGCGCGCCCTCGGCATGCCTCGGCTTTGCGTGGTGGACGGGCTCATCGGACGCGACGGCACGGCCTTCAACGAAGGCGAGAACTATCCCCTCGGTTGGTCCCTGGCCGGCGTCGACGAGGTCCGCGTCGATGCCGTGGCCACCTGGCTCATGGGCCTGGATCCCGTGCGCACGCCCTACCTGCAGTTCGCCGAGGCCCGCGGCCTTGGCTGCATCCGCCCCGACCAGACCGACGTCGTCGACCTGTCCAGGGGAGACCGCATGTCCGCCGCGCAACTGGCGGCGGTTCGCCGCCCCGAGCCGCTGATGCCCGTCAGCCGCTGCCAGGGCGGCTACTACGCCCGCTTCCGCGAAGACGGCTCCGCCGTGCCGTGGCGCATCGACGACGTCAACGCGCAGCGCCGGCGCGACGGCCTCGAGCCGGTTCCCGTCCACGTCCTCGAGAGCCTGGCCGCCGGCTAGCCGGGACGCCCCCTTGTCCGACGCCACCCTGGCCGGGCTCCAGCGGCAGGTGGACGAGTGGATCCGGACCGTCGGCGTGCGCTACTACGGCGAGCTGACGAACACCGCCATCCTCGCCGAGGAGGTGGGCGAGGTGGCCCGCCTCATGGCCCGCCTCTACGGCGAGCAGAGCTTCAAGCCGGGCGAGGAGCAGGGCCGCCAGGCCCTGGCCGCGGAGATGGCCGACGTCCTCTTCGTGCTGATCTGCCTGGCCAACCAGACCGGCGTCGACCTGGATGAGGCCTTCGCCCGGAGGCTTGAGGCCAGGACGAGCCGCGACCGCGAGCGGCACTCCTCGAATCCCAAGCTGCGCTGAGCCCCGCGCCCAGGCGCGCCGGACTGCTCACTCCGCTTCCCGATACAAACATCAGCCTCCAACCGGCAGGTCCGCCGGCTGGATCGCGGGGTCAGGTAGCCCAGGATGAGCACCGAGGGCAGGCTTCGGACCAGAAGGGCGGTCTTGGCGGAGGGACAAAGCGCTGGCTTACAGCAGCGGCGTTGAATGCCGCAATCGCGTTTGCTCCCGAGAAATGCGTATCGGGCACGGGGTCAATGGGGTTACGATCATACGGGCCAAGGGACGGGTTCGTAGCCGTTGTCGCTTGAGGGCAACTCCGGCAGTGTGCCGACGTCGACGGCGCCCCCTGCGGGCGGGGACAGGGGATTTATCGTGGGCGGGGGTCAACGCGAACGCCGTGGGATCGGTGAACGACACGGTCCGCACACTCCTGCTTGCGGTTCCCTCCCGCCGTGCCCTTCGCAGCGCCGGTCTCTCTCATCGCCGGAATCACGGATCGACCTGGGCGCCGAAGACCCAGGGGCGGGCCTGCTTTGAGGAGGGGGCAAGTCCCATTTTCAGTTGAAACGTAGCCCAGGCTCGAGTGGATGAGTCAGCCCGTCATCGCGAGCTGCTGGATGCCGAGCTCGGCTTGGAGCGCTTGCCGGAGCATCGGCAGGTGGTGGTAGCCGTTGATCCGGCGCAGGCGAGGTTCGATGTCAAGCAACGCCGTGGCGACCCAGCGGTGACGCTGCGACGAGTTGGTCCAGCGCCGCACGTTGTGCGTCAACTGCTCCAGGAGACTGTTGACGTTCTCGATACAGTTGGTGGTACGGAAGGAGGCCTTCAGCATCGGCATCAGGCCCAGGCGGTGGAGCGTGAGGGTTTCTTGCTGGCCTTCCTCCAAGCTGCGCAGGGCCGACTGGTTCATCAACTGCAACCCCGGTTTCAGCGCCTCCAGGGCGGCTTGGGCCTCCTCGTACGTCGAGTGCCCATACGCCGCTTCCAGCTTTCGACGAAGGCCGGCCTGCTCGCTCTTGGGCAGGTACGAGACCACGTTCTGGCGCTTGTGATACTGGCATCGCTGCACGCAGGCATGGCCCTGGAGCACCGACCGCACCGCCTTGTACAGGCCCTTGCCTCCATCGATCACCACGAGCAGCCCGGCTTCGTATTGCAGGCCCCGCTCGACCAGCTCCGCCAGGAAGCGGCGACAGACGCGCTCGTTCTCGGTGGCCGCCTGCACGAAGCCCAAGGGCACCTTCTGGCCCTCCAGAGTCACACCCAGGGCGATGAGGATCTCCTCGTCGGCGAAGCTCTTGCCGTCCAGAAACAGCGCCACCAGGTCGTAGCCTTCCAAGGATCGCTGCTGGAATTCGGCCAGCTTGCGCGCCGTGCCTTTCACGTACCGGCGAGAGACCGAGGAACGGGACAGACCGAAGGCTTGCGGGACGGTCTCGGCGCAGGCCTCGTAGTTGCGCGTGGCCAAGCCCTTCAGCACCCGCAACAACAGCCCCTGGTCCATCTGCCTCGGCGTCTGCAGGGCCTGATAGGCCTCCAGCGGGACCTCGGTGCCGCGGACCACATCGCGCACGCGCGGCACCTCGACCGGCAGTTTCTGATCGCCCAGGTACACCGACCCGGCCTGCGCCCCCCAGCGGCGCAACGCCTGATCCGGACCCTTGCGCTGATACCGAGGTCCGGCCAAGGCCTCGACCGACTGCTGCAGCTCCTCCGAGACCGCCTGCAGACCCAAAGGGATCAGCAGCTGGATGACCTCGATGCGAGTCTCCAGATCGTCCATCGACGCGGTGGCTTGGCGGTTCACGGGGCCGATGGCCACGGTCCGTTTGACGCCCTTCTTCCGTGCTTGTAGCTTGCTCATGGCAGGCTCCTTGGGTTACCGATACGAGGCTTCTTGGGGATTTCTCGTATCAAACGTAACGATGGGAGCCTGTGCTATTTCAACTAAGATCGGGACAATGCCCTAAGAAAAATGGACCGGGGAAAGTCAGCAAAATCAGAGGCGATTTCATCTGCGGTGTACTCAGCGTTGATATAACCCCTAACTCGTATCAAGGCGTCGTGCAGGTTCTCAAAGATGCACCGGTTGGCTTTCACTAGCGCTTGGAGGGTCGCGGTTGTCGCGGCGATTGAGTATAGGGTACACGTCCGTGACATTTGGGTGACTCATAATCGCTCCGCATGGCGCTGACCAGAGTGGTCACCGAGCCGACGTCGGGGACCTGGATGACGATCTGCCCGGCGCGGACGGTCTCGCCCGTACTCAGCGCCTGCGCCAGGGGGAACTCGTCCAGGCCCATCTGGCGCCCGTCGCCGCGCCGGAGGGTCAGGATCTCCAACAGCTGCTCGCCGCCGCCTTCCGGCGTCGGCAGGCCGCCGCAGAGTGGCCCAGGCCCTGGCCCCGGTGACGGATCGGGGCCGTCAGCAGGGAACTCAGCGCCGCAGGGGGCCGAAGCTCCGGAAGGCCCATCGACCGGGCGTGGCCGGCGAAGTCTCGGACTCGGAGCGGTCCCGGCAGGTTGCCGAGGTACTCCTCTGGAACTGCGTTCACGGCGGCTGGATGCACCAAGGGCCGCGGCCGTTCCGGGCGGCGGCCGCCTCGCCCGCGCCGGGATCTCTGGCCCTTCCCTTATAGGAATGCAAAACCTGTGCCGCTTCGTGAAGCAGAGGGGGTAGAAACTCGTCAACTCATTGTAGATAAACGAGTTGGATCATACGCGAGGACCATGGAATTCGTCGGCTTGAATCTCTCGGCGTGTCGCAGAATGCTACACATGGCAAGCCGCCGGAGAGGCCGCGTTGCCCCTGGGAACTGACTGTAAATGGCGCTGCAAAAAGGACTTATGAAAGAGCCCGAGGGGCCCGGACCGGGGTCGTGTGTCAATTTGAACCTCGGGGGCGCATTTTGCTACACAGCCTGGCAGGCGCCTCGGTTTCGGTGAGCCCCTTTCGGGGGCCCAGCCCGGAGAACGGGTCGGCGATCGAGAGCTGTGAAGTGGACGAGCGGGAGGGGATCACCCGGGCTGGACCCAGGTCGGCACCAGGACCAGCCGCCGGAGGATCCGGGTCCGTCCCAGCCGTGCCTTCGGCTTGCGGGTTCGGGCGAGGAACGGGTCGGCTCTGGCCCCGCGGTGGAAGTCACCTCCGCGCCGCCGGCCGGGATGCTGCGACCCTGCTAGCGGGACCCGCCGCCGGCCAGCAGGCGGCCGTGCAGGGTGTGGGAGGTGGCGCCCTCGACGGAAGCCCGCACGAGGCGGTTGGCCGCCGCCGGCTGCGGGAAGACGGTGACCTTGCCCTGGGGCGAGCGCCCGAACCAGGTGGGCCGGCCGTCCTTGCCCTTGCGGCGGCTGCGGCCCTCGACGAGGACCTCCACCTCGCGGCCGATCATGCCCTCGTTGATCTCGCGCGAGATGCCCTCCTGCAGCTGGATGATCCCCTGGAGGCGTTCGGCCTTGACCTCGCCGGGCACGTCGTCCGGCTGTTGGCGCGCCGCCCGCGTGCCGGAGCGCTCCGAGTAGCGGAACATGAAGGCCGAGTCGAAGCGGATCTCCTCCATCAGGTCGCGGGTGCGGCCGTAGTCCTCGTCGGTCTCGCCGCAGAAGCCGACGATGATGTCCGTCGTCAGCGCCAGGTCCGGGATCGCCTCGCGCAGGCGCCGGACGAGGCGGCGGTACTGGTCGACGGTGTAGCCCCGGTTCATGGCCTTCAACTGGTCGTCGGAGCCGGACTGCACGGGCAGGTGCAGGGAGGGGCAGACCTGGGGGGTCCGGGCCATGGCCTCGATGGCGTCGTCGTCGAAGTCGGCCGGATAGGGCGAGGTGAAGCGCACGCGCTCGATGCCGTCCACCGCGGCGACCTGGCGCAGCAGCCGGCCGAAGGTGGTCGATCCGTCGTTGTAGGAGTTGACCGTCTGCCCCAGCAGGGTGACCTCCCGGAAGCCCTCCTCCGCGAGGCGGCGCACGCGGCGCAGGACCTCGGCCGCGTCGAGGCTGCGCTCGCGGCCGCGCACGTAGGGGACGACGCAGAAGGTGCAGAACTTGTCGCAGCCGCGGATGATGGTCACCCAGGCGTTGGTGGCGCCGGGGTCGGGGGTCGGGTCGATGCCGACGTAGTTCTCGGTGCGGCTCAGACGCGTGTCGAGCAGGGCCTCGTCGGCGCTCTGGGCGAGCAGGTCGGGCAGCCGCGCGTAGGCGTCGGGGCCGGCGATCAGGTCGACCCAGGGGGCGCGCTCGGGCAGCGACTGGGCCAGGTGCTGGGCCATGCAGCCGAGGATGCCCAGGGTCAGCCCCGGGCGCCGGGCGCGCAGCCCGTGGAGCTGGCCGGCGCGGCCGATGACGCGCTCCTCGGCGTTCTCGCGCACGGCGCAGGTGTTGATCAGGATCACGTCCGCCTCCTCGGGACCGTCGACGAGGCGGTAGCCGGCGCCCGACAGGATCGTGGCCACCAGCTCGGAGTCGGCCACGTTCATCTGGCAGCCGTAGGTCTCGACGTAGACGCTGCGCCGCCCCTCCGGAGCCGAAGCCCCCTGGACCTGCGGCAACTCGAGGGCGGCCGCGGGCGCCGCGGACCCCTGGACCAGGGGGAGGTCGGGCAGTGGGCCGCTCACACCATCTCTCCGAAGGCCTCGGTCTCGCGGGCCCGGGTGAGGGCCACGTCGACGAAGGAGTTCGCCCGCACCATGGCGCCCGTCTCGAAGCGGACGCGGATGTAGTTGTCGGTCAGCCCCGCCGCCAGACCGTCGCGGCCCTCCTCCTCCACCAGCACCCGCACCCGGCGGCCGAGGTGACGGCGGTGGAAGGCGAGGCGCTTGCCCTCGCCGAGGGCGATGAGCTCGCGCACCCGGCGGCGCTTCACCTGCCCGCCGTGGTGCCCCTCGAGGCGCTGGGCCGGGGTGCCCTCGCGCTCGGAGTAGGGGAAGACGTGCAGGTAGGTGACCGGCAGCCGCTCCAGGAGGCTACGCGTCGAAGCGAAGTGCTCCTCGCCCTCGCCGGGGAAGCCGGCCATGACGTCGGCGCCGATGGCGCAGCCGGGGAGGCGGTGGGCGATGCGGGTGATGCGTTCGGCGTAGTGCGCCGCCGAGTAGCGCCGCCCCATGCGCCGCAGGACGCGGTCGTCGCCGCTCTGCAGGGGCACGTGGAAGTGGCGGCAGACGCTCTCGGTGTCGGCGGCGAAGTCGATGAGGCGGTCGCTCACGTAGGCCGGCTCGATCGAGTTCAGGCGGATGCGCTCGAGTCCCTCGACGGCGGCCAGCTGCCGCACCAGGTCGGCGAAGGTGTCGGCCCCGTCCAGGTCGCTGCCGTAGGCGCCGGTGTGCACGCCGGTGAGGGCCAGCTCGCGGTAGCCGGCCTCCACCATGTTGCGGGCCTGGGCCAGGACCTCGGCCGGCGGGCGGCTGACGCCGGGGCCGCGGACGGTGGGGATGATGCAGAAGGTGCAGTGCTCGTTGCAGCCGTCCTGGACCTGCAGGGTGCCGCGGGTGCGGCCCTCGGCCACGGCGCCGTCGATCTGCAGGAAGCGCCGGGTGGGGGGCCGCCGGCCGGAGGTGGGGCCCGGTGCGGGGGCCGCCGGGGGGTCCTGGCGGAGGCCGGCGGCGCCCGACCCGAGATGGGCGCGCACCCGGTCGACGAGACCGGCCTTGTCGGTATTGGGGACCACCAGGCCGGCCCCGGCCCCACTCAACTCCTCGGGCCGGCGCTGGGCGTAACAGCCGGTGGCCACCACCAGGGCCTCGGGATTGCACCGGCGGGCCCGGCGCACGGCGCGGCGCGAATCGGCGTCGCCGGAGCCGGTGACCGTGCAGGTGTTGACCACGTACACGTCGGCTTCCTCGGCGAAGGGCACCACTTGCCAGCCGCTGCGGTCGAACCCGGCCTTGAGGGCCTCGGCCTCGTACTGGTTCAGCTTGCAGCCGAGGTGGTGGACGGCGACGCGCGGAAGCGGGGCGCCCTGGCAGGCTTCGGACACCGGCGGAAGACCTTGTGGGAGAAGGAGTAGCAAGGAACCGTGAGAACTCGCCGGAAAGTACGCCCAGGGGCCGGGAGGCGCAACGGGCCGCTTTGACGGGAAGGGGGGGCGCCGGTAGCCTATTCGGGAATCCCACTCCCGGCCGCGAGGCCGCCTCCGAAGGCATCCGTCATGTCAAGAACCACCCATCCCCTGCGGCGCTGGCTTCGCGCCGGCCTCGCGGTCTCGGTCCTCGCCGCCCTCGTGGCCCTGGACCTGCGCCTCAACCTCGCCCGCACCCTCTTCGTCGGACCCGCCGAGTCGCAGGCCGCCTCCGAGGAGCCGCTGCAGGTGCAGGGGCTGCCGATCCTGCGGCCCGGGACCCTGACCCTGGGGGAGGGGAGCCCCACCGTCGCCGTGGCCGCCTCCATCGACGAGGCCCTGCCCGAATCGGCGCCCATCGACCAGGCGCTGAGCTACGGGCAGGTCGACGCCATCGTCCGCCGGGCTCTCGACCTCGACCGCTCCGGGGCCTCGATTCGCGATGTCATCGAAGCCGGCGACGGGGTGCTGATCAAGGTGAACTCGGTGACCAACCGCGGGCGCCTCGACCAGAAGCAGAGCGGCTCCGGCTATTACCACGGCGGCTTCGAGCACCCGGGGCAGATCACCGACCTGCGCGTGGTGAAGAGCCTGGTCAACTATCTGGTGGAGCACGTGGGCCCGCGGCGCATCCTCATCGCCGAGGGCGGGGCCGAGTCCCCGCGCCGCGGCGAGCGCGGGTTCCCGTCGGGCCTGGAGGACGACTCCTGGTCGGTGACCTACCCCGAGTTCGACGACCTCTCCTACACCGGGATCGTGGAGGAGTTCCGGGCCCTGGGCGTGGAGACCGTGGTCGACACGTCGGACCTCAACTACGCCTCGTACCGGCGCGAGCCGGTTCCCGGCGGCGCCCTCCAGCGTCTCGGGGTCACCCGCCTGACCTATCCCGGCGCCCAGTTCGGTTTCCACGTCGAGGGCTCCGGCTCCTTCCGCGACGCCGGCTACTACATGCCCGAGCCGGTCCTCGAAGCCGACAAGGTGATCTCGGTGCCGGCCATGAAGACGACGATCTACGGCACCACCCTGGCGGTGAAGAACTACGTGGGCACCCTGGCCTCGCGCGCCTACGGCGACGGCACCTCCAAGCGCGAGCACTACCAGAACAACCCGGAGCACGGCTACGTCGACCTCTTCGCCTACAACCCGCCCGCCTACTCCGTGATCGAGGGGTTCTGGGGTACCGAGGGCCACGGTCCCCAGTGGGGCCTCAACGTCCAGCACAACGTCGTCGTCGCCGGCTCCGACCCGCTGGCCACGGAGGCGATCGCCAACGCCGTCATGGGCTTCGACGCCCTCGACCTGGAGGCCCTCTACCTGGCGGCGGCCAAGGGTTACGGCACCATCGACCGGGAGCGGATCCAGATCGTGGGCCGCGCGCCCGAGAGCGTGCGGCGCGACTTCCTCAAGTCGGGCGGCGGCTCGGGCCGCGGGTTCTTCTACGGCCGCGGCATCCGCCGCTGGCTGGTGGCCGGGCCCTTCGAGGGCCGCCGCGTGGACGAGGTCCACCTGCCCGGCGAGCCGGCCCTGCGGCCCCTGGAGGGCGAGACCGCCGGCGCCAACCGCTGGGTCCGCGCCGAGCATCTGGGATACAGCGCCGAGATCCTCGACCTCGGCGGGATCACCGGGGAGGCGGACAACTCGACGAGCTACGCCTTCACCCTCGTGCACTCGCCGCAGGACCAGGAGGGCTTCCTGTGGCTGGGATTCGAGGAGGTCCTGAGGGTCTGGCTCAACGGCGACGAGGTATACACGCGGACCTCGCCCACCTTCCTTGCGCTGGCGGGCGAGAAGGTCCCCATCCGGCTGCGGTCGGGCGAGAACCGCCTGCTCTTCAAGGCGGGCAGCCTTTCGGGGGAGACGAGGCTGGCGGCCCATGTAGTGGATGAAGACGGCGACCGCCTGCCCGGCATCCGCTTCGTCCTTCCCGGGGAGGTGGTCACCGCCGCGGCGGCCCCGGAGGACGGCCCTCTCCCGGGGAGCCACGCCCTGCTGGGCAACTACCCGAACCCCTTCAACGCCTCCACCCACCTGCGCTTCGCCCTGGCCGCCCCGGCCGATCTCCGCATCGCCGTGTACAACGTGGCCGGACAGCGCCTGCGGCAACTCGTGGAAGGACCGGCGCCGGCCGGCGTCCACGAGGTCGCCTGGGACGGCCGCGACGACAGCGGCGCCAGCGCCGCGAGCGGGGTCTACGTGGCGGTGATGGAGGCCCGCGCCGGCAGGGGATCCCCCTTCCGGCAGAGCCGGTCGATGGCGTTGCTGCGTTAGGGCGGGGCCGGCCTCATGCCGGCCGCAACGGCGGGGGCCGCCATGACGCGCTTGGTGGTGCCGCCGAAGCGGATGGAGAGCTTGGTCTTCTCGCCGCGGCCCTCGCGCTCGACGATCTCCCCCCGCCCCCACATGGGATGGGCGACCCAGCGGCCCACGGCCAGGGGGTCCTCGCCGTCGGCCGCGAAGTCCTCCCCGGCGGGGGAGTCCTCGTCGGGCACGTAGTGAACGCCCTTCTGGGGCGCCTCGGCGGCCCGGACCTCGCGCGCCGGCCGCGGCGGTCCGGACCGCTGGCGCCGGCGGCGGCCGCCGCCGGGGGGTGAGCCCCAGGCGAGGTCGGCCTCGACCTCCTCCTTCTCCACCAGCTCCCCGGGGATCTCGGAGAGGAACCGGGAGGGCTCCATCTCCCGGGCCTGGCCGAAGAGGTAGCGCCAGCGCGCCCAGCCGAGCAGGAGGTGGCGGCGGGCCCGGGTGATGCCCACGTAGCAGAGCCGCCGCTCCTCCTCGATGGCGCCCGGGTCGGTCCGGGAGGCCTCGATGGCCCGCTGCGTCGGGAAGACCTCCTCCTCGAGGCCGCAGATGGCGACCACCGGGTACTCCAGGCCCTTGGCGCCGTGCAGGGTCATCAGGGTCAGGATGCCCTCGTCGCCGCCCGCGGCCCCGGCCTCGTCCTCGGAGGTCATGAGCGCCACCCCCTCGAGGAACTCGCTGAGCCCGATACCCTCGCCCTCGTACTCGGCGGCGAACTCGGCCATGCCGTTGATCAGCTCCTCGAGGTTCTCCCTGCGGGCCTCGGCGTCGGGACCGTCCTGCGACGCCAGGGCTTCGAGGTAGCCGGTGCGCTCCATGACTTCCCGGGCCAGCTCGGGGAGGGTGAGCCCGCCGCCGCCGGCGGCGCCGGCCAGGGCCTCCATCACCCCGGCGAACTCCGCCACGGCCCGGGCCGACCGGCCCCCGAGACCGGGGACCTCGGCGGCGTGCAGGGCCGCCTGGATCAGGTTGGTGGGCCCGCGCGCCGCGTGGGCGGCCAGGCGCTCGACCGTCTTCTCGCCGATGCCCCGCCGGGGGGTGTTGATCACCCGCAGCAGGCTGATGTCGTCGGACGGGTTGACCAGCAGCCGCAGGTAGGCGAGCACGTCCTTGATCTCCCGGCGCTCGTAGAACCGGATGCCGCCCACGAGGGTGTAGGGGACGGCCAGGCGCCGCAGCTCCTCCTCGAGCACGCGGGACTGGGCGTTGACGCGGTAGAGGATGGCCGCGTCGGACAGGCTCAGCCCCTCCTCCCGGCAATGGTGGCGCACGCCGGCCACGAGATGGCGCGCCTCGGCGCGGTCGTCGCCGCACTCGGCCAGCTGGATCGCCGGGCCCTCCTCGCCGCGGGTCCACAGGCTCTTGCCCTTGCGGTCGAGGTTGTGGCCGATGACGGCGTTGGCGGCGGCGAGGATGCGGCTCGTGGAGCGGTAGTTCTGCTCCAGGCGCACGACCACGGCCTCGGGGTAGTCCTTCTCGAAGTCGAGGATGTTGCGGATGTCGGCGCCGCGGAACCGGTAGATCGACTGGTCGTCGTCGCCGACGACGCACAGGTTGCGGTGCTCGGCGGCCAGCAGCCGGGTGAGCAGGTACTGGGGCCGGTTGGTGTCCTGGTACTCGTCGACCAGGACGTGCTGCCAGCGGTCCCGCCACTTCTCCAGCACCTCCTCGTGGCGCCGCAGCTGGCGCACCGGCTCGACGATGAGGTCGTCGAAGTCGAAGGCGTTGTTGGCCCGCAGACCCTCCTCGTACGCGGAGAACACCTCGGCCAGGCGCCGCTGGCGGGGGTTGCCGTCGGCGCGCCGGGCGAACTCCTCGGTGTCGATCATGGCGTTCTTGGCGCGGCTGATCTCGCCGTAGACCTGCCGGGGGGGGAAGTCCTGCTCGGCCAGGTCCAGGCCGTCGAGGACGCGGCGCACCAGGGCGCGGCAGTCCTCGGTGTCGTAGATGGTGAAATCGCCGTGCAGGCCGAAGGCGGCGGACTCGTAGCGCAGCAGGCGGGCGCAGATCGAGTGGAAGGTGCCGATCCACAACCTCCCGGCGCAGTCCTCGCCCACGAGCCGCTCGATCCGTTCCCGCATCTCGCCGGCGGCCTTGTTGGTGAAGGTGACGGCGAGGATGTGCCAGGGCGCCACCCCGGCCTCGTCGACGAGGTGGGCGATGCGGTGGGTGAGGACCCGCGTCTTGCCCGAGCCGGCGCCGGCCAGCACCAGCAGGGGACCCGAGGTCTGCTCGACGGCCTGCCGCTGGTCCGGGTTCAGCCCGGCGAGATGCCGGCCCTCCATCAGTTGAGCCCCGCCCGGCGCCGGATCTGGATCTGGCGCTTGGCGGCCTCGTGCTCGCGGTTCGTGCGGCTGAACTCGTGGGTGCCATCGCCGCGGGCCACGAAGAAGAAGTAGTCGGTCTGCGGCGGATGCAGCGCCGCGTGCAGGGAGGCCCGCCCGGGGTTGCAGATCGGCCCCGGCGGAAGCCCGCTGTGGCGGTAGGTGTTGTAGGGGGAGACGACCAGCAGGTCCTCGTTGGTGAGCCGCTCCTTCTGCACCCCGAGAGCGAACTCGACGGTGGCGCAGGACTCGAGGCGGCGGTTCAGGCCCAGGCGGCGGTGGAAGATGGCGGCGATGACGGGGCGCTCCTCGGCGACCATGGCCTCGCCCTCGACGATGGAGGCCAGGGTGACGGCCTGGTGCAGGGAGAGGCCCAGCCCCGGCAGCTTCGCGGCCAGGGAGTCGTCGAAGACGCGGAAGAACTCGGCCACCATGTGGCGCGCGATCTCCTCCTCGGTGACGTCCGGCGGCAGGAAGTAGGTCTCGGGGAAGAGGTAGCCCTCGAGGGTCCCGGCCTCGACGCCCAGCTCGGAGAGCAGCCGCAGGGACTCCGTGGCGGCGACGAATCGCGCCGAGTCGGCCAGGCCTGCCGCCCGCAGCCGACCCGCGGTCTGCCGGCGGGTGAGCCCCTCGGGGATCGTGACCCGCACCATCTCCAGGGGGGCGTCGAGGAGATCGTCGAGGAGCTGGTCCAGGGACCGCGAGCCGTCGAGTCGGTAGCGCCCCGCTTCGAGGCGGCCGGCCAGCCCCCGGTAACGCGCCGCGGCCTCGAAGAACAGGGCGCTGCGCACCAGTCCGAAGGCCTCGAGACGGACCCCGATGGCGCGGGCGCTCATGCCCGCGTCGATGGTGACGGCCACGGGCGGGCCCCCCGTGGGCCGGCCCAGATGCCACAGGAGGGCCGCGCCGGCGCCGGCCCCGGCGGCGGCGAGAACCGCGGCCAGTACGAGCCAGCGTCGGATGGAGGGATGAGCCAAGAGGATCGGCGGTCAGGAGGAGGTGCGGATGGTTCGTGAGCCAGGGCGGCGATGCGTGGAAGGGGATTCTACCGGAGGCCCTCTGGACTGTCAAGCAGGTCTCCCGGGGCCGCCGCGGGTCCCGGAGAGGGCCGGGCCCGCCCCCCTCAGGTGGCCCGCCTCTCCGCGAGAATCCTCTTGCCGGGGTCCACCTTATCCGCCTGTATTTTCGCCTGAATCCGGCGATACCCGCCCCCCGCCCGGCGCCCCTCCATGATCTCCGCCATCGCCCGCAAGGAGTTCCTCCAGGCCCTCCTGACCCTGCGCTTCGCCGTGGGCCTGATCCTGTGCGTCGTCGCCGTGGCCGCCGGCACCCTGGCCATGATCGAGGACTACGACTCGCGGCGCGAGGCCTACCTGAAGCAGGTCGGCGAATACGAGACCGAGGTGCTGGAGCAGGAGGGGCCGTACGCCCGGCTCGTCTGGGATCTGAAGGCCTTCCGCGCGCCCCGGCAGCTGGCCGTGTTCAGCGTCGGCTCCGACCGCTGGCAGGGAAACCAGGTCACCGTCACCCATCACGAGGTGCCGGTGCGGTCGCAGTGGCTGGGCGTCTCCAACCCCTACATGGTCCTCTTCCGCACCGTCGACCTGTCGCTCATCGTGCAGATCATCCTCGGCCTGCTGGCCCTGCTCTTCGCCCACGACGCGGTCTGCGGCGAGCGCGAGGGGGGGACCCTGCGGCTCATGCTGGCCAATCCCGTGGCCCGCGACCAGGTCCTGCTCGGCAAGGCGGCCGGCCACCTGGTCCTGCTCATGGTGCTGCTGGCCGTCACCTACGTGGTGGGCCTGCTCTTCGTGCAGGCCTCGCCCGCGCTCCACCTCGGGGCCGGCGAGATCGGCCGCGTGGCCCTCATGCTCGCCGCCTCGGGCCTCTACGTGGCGGCCATGTACGCGGCCGGGCTGCTGCTGTCGATCTGCACGCGGCGCTCGGCCACGGCCCTGGTCCTGGCCGTCTTCGGTTGGCTCCTGGGCGTCGCCGTCTATCCCAACGTGGTCGGCTTCGCCGTCGACGCCTACGCCCGTGCGCGCCTGTCGGTGGAGTCGGCCCGGGACCTCGAGGGTCAGCTTCACGCGAGCTTCGGCGAGTGGATCCGCCAGCGCGGCAAGAGCGAGGATCTGGTCACCGATTGGGGGGTGCAGTTCGGAGGATCTACAGCGACCAGCAACTGGAGCCACCCCCGGGGGTTCGCGGTGGGCGGGTTCTCCCATGACGCGGAGGAGGAGGAGGAGGCCGACGTCGAACGCAACGTACGGGCGCTGACCCCGTTCTTCGCCGAGGTCGAGCAGCAGCGCACCGCCTACGCGGACCGGGTGTGGCGGGAGGCCTGGGAGCCGCTGGAGAGGGGCATGAAGGGCCTCCACGCGGTGGCCGCGGGGCTGTCCCTGCTCTCCCCGGCGGGCGCCCACGGCCGGGCCACGGCGGCCCTGGCCCGCACCGACCGCGGCGACTACTGGCGCTTCCTGGAGTCGGCGCGGGGCTACCGGGGCCAGTTGATCGCCTTCTACGAGCAGCAGGGCTGGTTCGGATCGCGGGAGTGGTTCGACCAGTCCAGGACGGCCACCCTCGAGCATCTGCCCCGCTACCGCGAGCCCGGCGGTTCCATCGCCGAGAGTCTGGCCCGCGCCGCGCCGCCGCTGCTGGTGCTGGCCGGCTTCACGGCCGCGGCCTTCCTGGCCGCGTACTGGCGGTTCCGGCGCTACGACCTGGCGGCCTAGGAGGGGTCATGGACCACCGGAGGATCCGAAGCCTGGAGGAGCGGCCGTGATCGCGGCGATCCTGCGGCGGGAGCTGGCCGATCACCTCACCAGTCTGCGCTTTGCCCTGACCCTGCTGATCACGGCGGCCCTCATGGTGGTGAATGGGGTCGTCTTCAGCGGCTCAGGTCACGAGCGGGCGATGACGGAGTACCGCGATCATCTGAAGGCGGTCGACGACCGCTTCGAGGGACTGGCCGGCAGCCTCGGCGAGCTGGCGGTGAAAGGGCCCGGGACCCTGGCCAAGCGGCCGAGCGCCCTCTCCTTCGTCGCCTTCGGCCGCGAGGACTTCCTGCCCTCGACGATCCGGGCCCAGGCGACGAGCAGGTACGGCGGCGACTGGGGCTTCATGATCGACATGCCGTGGAGACTCGGCTACCAGGAGCCGGCGGCGCCGCCCGCCGCCGGCATGGTGCCGGACTTCGTCGAGGTCGACTGGGTCTTCATCGTCGGCTTCTGCCTCAGCCTCATGGCCCTGCTGCTCACCTACGACGGGATCTGCGGCGAGCGCCGGGAGGGCACCCTCAAGCTCGCCCTCTCGGGGCCGGTGCCGCGTCACAACCTCCTGCTGGGCAAGTTCGCCGCCGCCTGGATCGTGCTCGCCGCGGCCCTCACCCTGGGGGTCGTCCTCAACCTCCTCGTCCTCGGTCTGACCGGCCCCGTCGAGCTGGGCCCGGACCTCTTCCTGCGCCTGGCACCCGTCTATCTCGCCTGCCTGCTCTACCTGGCCTGCTTCGTCGGCCTCGGCCTGCTCGTCTCCTGTCTGAGCGAGCGGCCCTCCTCGGCCCTGGTCGTGCTGCTCCTGGTGTGGACGGTGCTGCTCGTGCTGCTGCCGAACACGGTCTCGGGGGCGGTGAGCTACTTCCAGGAGCCGCAGATGGACTGGCGGAGTCGCAACTCTCAGCGGCAGGCCCTGATGGAGGAGCATCAGCTCTGGGGCAAGACCAGTCCCGTCGAGCAGGGCGAGCGCCCTCCCGCCGCCTTCGTGGCTGAGTTCAGCGACTTCCTGCGGGAGCGCCTGCGGCTGGATCTCGATTTCTCAGAGGAGAAGCTGCGCCGGCAGCTGCGGCCGGTCGAGGCGGGCGCGCTGGTCAACCGCATCAGCCCCTACGGCATCCTCCAGTACGCCCTGGAGTCCCTGGCCGGGACGGGCATGCCCCGGCACCAGCGCTTCATCGACGCCGCCCGCCGCTACACCCTGGACTTCCGCCGCTTCGCCGAGGAGCGCGACCAGGCCGACCCGGACAGCTACCACCTCTTCGGGCTGGTCCCGGGCCTGTCGGAGCGGCCCGTCCCCGTGGAGGCGATCCCCCGCTTCCGCGAGCAACTCTCCGCCGGAGCGGTGCTCGACGACGCCTCGACCGACCTGGCGCTGCTGGCCCTGTTCGCGCTGCTGGCCTTCATGGCGGCCAACACCGCCTTCCTGCGTTCGGAGATCGCCTGAGCCGGGCGCGCCGGCTCAGGTGGTCTGCGGCAGCGCTCCCTGGCCGCCGGCGGGCGGACTCGCCTCGCCCCTCCGCTCCAGCTCCCCGGGATCTCGTCCGGCAGGCCGGTGAGCGCCGTGCTCGCCCAGGAGCCACTGGGGACGGAGCGCAGCCCGTAAGGGACGCGACTCCCGCCACGGCGCCGTCGTCGATGACCACGTAGTCCTGCTGGTTCGGCACCCAGTCGTCGACGAATTCCCGGATCGTCATGGTCGAGTGGGGATAGGTCCGGGTGCGGTCGAGGACGTGGTGTACGGTCACCCCCTCCAGGGCGTAATGGGCGAAGGACGGGACCATGGCCCGGGGCCTCGTGGCGCGGTGCGACGGCGCCGCCCGGTGACCGTGATGCTGATCGCCTGGGGCACCAGGACGATGTAGGCGATCATGACGAGCACGAGCGTCGGCTCCACCAGTCCGCCCACGGGGCCGAGGAGGATTCCGGTGGCCGTATAGACGAGGATGGAGGTCATGCCGAACCGGACCAGGACCCCCTCGGCGAGCTTGCCCACGAGGACGATCAGGCCGATGGAGAGCAGGGCTTGGTGCATGTGCATGGATCGGTCTCCCGGAAGGCGGCTAACGGAGCACCTGCACCCGCAGGGTTTCAAGGTCCGAGCCCTCTGAGATGCAATCCCGCCCAAGGGGTTGGCTCTCCAGGAGGGACGGCGGTATTCTTGTGTGTGTGTCCCCTGCCCGCTGTGGCGGCACCCCTTCCAGCCGCCCGAGTCCCTTCCCCCGGGCTCATCGCGGGCGGGCGGCCCTCCCGCGGACACACCCCATCCCCGTCCAACGCCGAAAGGCGGCCGTACCATGCGTGTTTCCAAGGCTCTTCCGCCCGGGGCGGCCCTGGCCGTTACCCTCGGGCTCCTGCTGTCCGCCGCCGCCGGGCCCGCATCCTCCCAGACCCTGCCCGCCGAGACCCATCCGAGCCTGCTCTTCACCTCCGGGGACCTGCCCGCGCTCCGGGACCGCATCAACCGGGAGCCGTACGCGACCTGGTGGCGCACGGTGCGCGAGCGGGCCGATTCCGTGCCCTCCGACATCCCCGACGAGCGCGACAAGGTGCGCTACGCCAAGAGCTCGGCCTTCGCCTGGCTGATGACCGGCGACGAGAGCTACGCACGGCGGGCGGTGGAGCTGCTGCTCGACGTCCGCTTCCCTCCCCGCGGCGGAGACCTGGGAGAGCCCCACGCCGAGGGCGAGGTGGTGGCCCAGTACGCCGTCGCCTACGACATGATCCACGAGTACGCCGCCAACGATCCGGATCAGCTCGAAGAGATCCGCGCGATCCTGGCGGAGGAGGCCCAGCGCATCCACGAGGGCATCGTCGTCCTGGAGGTCAACCTCGGGCTGGTCACGCTCACGATCCGGCTCCACGAGACCCCGGACCCGCGCAATCCTCTGAAGCTGCACCTCAACAACTGGCACGTGCGCGCCTACGGCGGCCTCGGACTGGCGGCCATGGCCCTGGCCGACCACACGGGCGAGGCGAACTCGCCCCAGGAGTGGGCGGACCACGCCTTCGACCTGGTGACCCGCTCCCTGTGGCACCAGATCGACGACGTGGACGGGGGCTACGCCGAGGGGCCGTTCTACAGCCGCTACGCCGCCGACGTCTACCTGCCTTACATGTTCGCCTTGAAGAGCCTGACGGGCGTCGACCTGTTCGTCGATCCCCAGATCGAACGCATGCACCGGTGGTCCCTCAACCTGCGCCTGCCCAGCGGCCGCCGTCCCAACATCGACGACGGCCACCTCGACGACTGGTACGGGCACTACCTCTCGGCGGCTTACGAGGACGGCGGGGTCCACCGCTGGGACTGGGAGCAGAACGAGGACGGGCCGTACACCCGCCAGTTCTCCGAGATGGACGCCATCGCCATCTACGACGACTCGGTGGAGGCGGAGGCACCGGACCACGGCCCCACCGTCTTCATGCCCGATGCCGGCGACGCCGTCTTCCGCAGCGACTGGGGCGCCGGCGCCACCTACCTGCTGCTGAGGGCGGAGCACGGAACGGCCCGGGAGCAGGGATTCAGCCACGAGCACCCGGACGAGACCAGCTTCCTCCTCTACGCCGGCGGCGAGATGCTGGCCCTGGACGCCGGGTACATCAACTTCACCAACCACCACAAGATCAACCAGGGCCACAACCACAACCTGATCCTGGTGGACGGCGAAGGGCCGCCCCTGCTCGTCGTCGAAGGGCAGTCCATCGACGGCGGCAACGACGCCTTCCTGCAGGAGACCTTCACCAGCGGCCTGGTCGAGTACGCCGAGGCGCGGGCCGGGTACGCCGGGGCCGACTTCCTGCGCAGCGTCATGTTCGTGGACGGGAGCTACTTCGTGGTGGTGGACGAGGTCCGCGGCGACGGCGCCCACACCTACCAATGGCGGCTCCACGGCCACGGCGGCGGCGACAGCGGCGGCACCTACGAACGCGATGGGAGCCTGGCCCGGTGGACCCGGCCGCAGGCGGAGCTGCTCGCCTTCATGGCCGGGCCGGAGGGCACCACCTTCAGCGAGGCCGAGGCCCTCCACTCCTTCGACTACCTGCAGGAGTCGACCCACACCGTGCTGCGGGTCGAGCGCGAGGGGGAGGACGTGGAGTTCCTCAGCCTGCTCTACCCGCGGCCTGCGTCGGCCCCCGAGCCCGGGCTGAGCCAGGTCGAGACGGACAGCGGCCAGGTGGTGAGGATGGGCCTGGGCGATCTCGTCGACCTGGCCTGGTCGCGCGGCGATGACCCGGGCGTGCGGTTCCCGGCGCCCGCCGGCGAGGTGGCCAGCGACGGCCGCCTGGGACTGGTGCGCTACGAGGGGGCGGAGCTGACCGGCTTCAGCTTCCAGGACGGGACCCGCCTGGAGGCCGGCGGCGAACCGGTGCTCACCGCCTCCGAGCCCGTGGACGCGAGTCTGCAGTTGGCTCCGGAGAGGGTGAAGGGGTTTCTCCGCGGGCCGTACTCGAGCTACACCGTGGCCCTGCCCATGGCCGGCTCGCTGGAAGGGGTCACCTTCAGCGGAGTCCTGCTCGCCAAGGCCGTGGAGGGGGACGTTCTCACCCTGGAGCTGGCCGGCGAGGGAATCCTGGAGATGTCCGGCGGCACCGGCGTTCTCGAGGATCTCGAGAATCGGGAGACGACGCCAGGGGAGTTCCGCCTGTCTCCGAACTATCCCAATCCCTTCAACGCCGGGACGGTCATCCCCTTCGGGCTGGCGGACCACGGGCCGGTGCGGATGACCGTCTTCAACTCCGTCGGCCGGCGGGTCCGCACCCTGGTGAACGGCGAGCTGCCGGCCGGCGCCCACCAGGCCGCCTGGGACGGCCGGGACGAGGGCGGGGAGGCGGTGGCCAGCGGCGTGTACCTGGCTCGGCTGCGCGCGGGGTCCGGCACGGCCACGAGGCGGCTGCTGCTGCTGCGGTAGCGCCCGAACCCCACGAAAGGAGGCGTTGGTGAAGAAGCGCACCTTCCGGGGCTCGCCCGCCGAGGTGGGCGCCGCCCAGGGCGCGATGGATCCCGAAGCGGCCCGGGCCTACGTGGATTTCTGGCTGGCTCGGCCGCACGATTTCGAGGCCGCGTACTTCCGCAAGAACCTGGCCTTCATGCGGCGCGAGTTCCCGGACATGGTGGAGCAGATCGAGGCCTTCGCCGAGGCCGCCGGCCTGCCCTTCGACCACGCCTGGTACAGCCACGTGCACTGGACGGGGGCGGCGTCGGAGGCCTGCTCGACCCTGGGGATCGTCCTGGAGGAAGACGGGCCGGCCATGCTGTCGACCAACGACGGACACGACGACACGGTGCCGGGCACGGTGGCCAACACCGTGGTCTCCATCTTCCCCGACGCCCGGCCCCACGGGATGATGGGACTCGGCGGCCAGCGGCACGTCACCCTGGGGGCGGCCGTGAACGACTCCGGGTTGGCGGTGGGGGCCAACTCGGGGCACCGCAGGTTCAACCCCGTCTCCAACCCCGAGTGTCTCAACCTCTACTTCATCGTCCACCTGCTGGCCCAGCACTGCGCCGACTGCGGCGACGTGCGCCACTTCGTCGAGCAGTACCGCCTCTCCGGACAGAAGGGGATGATCCTGGTCACCGTCGACGCCGCGGGCAACATCCTCGGCCTGGAGCTGGAGTCGGAGAACATCGCCGTCTCCGAGGCCCAGGACGGCCTGCTCCTGGAGGTCAACCACTGGCAGCACCCCAGCCTCCAGGTGCCCTCCCGCCAGGCGAATCCCGACTGGTGGAACGGGTCCTACTACTACAACTCCCAGGCGCGGGTCATGTACTTCCACCACTTCCGCAACGTCTTCGCGCGCATGAGGACCATGCAGGAGCTGGTCGATTTCTCCTTCGACGTCCACGCGCCGGGGCGCATCCTGCAGATGCCGGGACTGAACGTGGACGACCTGATCTCCTGTCAGGTGATGTTCGCCTCCGCGAGGCAGCGGATGATGAGGATCTACCTCCATCCCCTGGGCAAGGACGAGTACGAGGAGTTCCGCTATCCGGAGTGAGGCGCGGCCCATGACGATCGAGATCGAGGGCAGGGTGCGGGAGGCGGGCTCCGGCCGGGGGCTGGCGGATGTGTGTGTCTCCAACGGCGAGCACGTGGTCAGGACCGATGCCGGGGGCCGCTACGAGCTGGAGATCGAGCCGGGGGAGCACCGGTTCGTGTGGGTCACGGTGCCCGGGGGCTTCCGGCTGCCCGCGGACTTCCACCGCTCCACCCGCGGCTGGGACGCCTCCCGGCGGGACGTCGACTTCGATCTCGTGCCTGAGCCCGGGGGGGAGAGCCGGACCTTCCGGCTGGCCCACGTGACCGATACCCACGTGGGAGCGGTGGGGTACCGCATGACGGGCGAGATCGTGCAGGGGGACCTGCGCGACCTGATCGGCGAGGCGGCGCCGGACCTGATCGTGGTGACCGGCGATCTGACCGACTGGGGGACGCCGCCGGAGCTGGAGAGCTTCCGCGAGGCGGCCGGGTCCGTGGCGACCCCGGTGCTGCCCATGTTCGGCGGCCACGACGGCAACCGGGAGCGCTTCGGAGATCTGTCGGCCGACCGGCTCGCGGAGTTGAAGCGCAACCGCCAGCAGGAGGAGATCCGGCGGATCGTGCGGCGGCAGGAAGGCGTCAGCTTCACCCGGAACTACGAGGAGGTCCTCGGGCCCGCCTGGTACAGCTTCGACCGGGGAGGCCGGCACTTCGTCCTCTATCCCAACGAGGAGAACTTCCTCTCCCCTCGCGACCGGGAGCGGAAGCAGGCCTGGCTGCTGAGCGACCTGGCCGCGCAGCCCGCCGGCCGGGAGGTGGTCGTCTTCACTCACATCCCCCCGTCGGCGGCGCTGCTGGACCTCCTGAGCGGCTCCGGCGCGCGGCTGGTCCTGCACGGGCACTGGCACTCGAGCAAGCTCTTCGTCCACGGCGGGATGGTGATCGCCGGGACGCCCCCCATCGGCATCGGGGGCCTCGACACCCGCCCCCGGGGCTACCGTCTCGTCGACTTCGGGGAAGGGGAGGCGCAGATCGCCCTCAGGCCCCTGGTCCGGGGCGGCTCCCCCGCCTCCCGGGAAGAGCCGCCGATCACGCTGGAGGAGGGCAGCGGACCTCTGGAGATCCGCTGGACGCACCGGCTGCCGGCGGGGCTGCACCGGGCGGCGCCGGTGGCCTCGGACGGCCGGGTCCTGGTGAGCCTGGCTCACGAGGAAGATCCCGGTGGCAGCGGCGTGGCCTGTGTCGACGGCCGCAGCGGCGAGCGGCAGTGGCTGACGGCTACCGACTCGGCGGTCAAGAACAGCGTCGGCCTGGGCCCCGGATCCTGCGCGGCCCTCTCGGTGGCCGGCCGGCTCCACCTGCTGGAGACGGCCTCGGGACGGGTCCGCTGGCAGGCCGACCTGCCCGGCTTTCCCGAGCGCTGGATCTACACCTCGCCCGTCATCGCCGGCGACACCGTGTTCGTCGGGAACAAGGGGGGCTGCGGCGCCTTCGACCTGGAGACGGGCGCGCAGCGGTGGTACGTCGTCTTCGACACCGGGGACGACGGCCCGTGCTACGCCGGCCCCCGGGTCTGGGGGGATCTCCTCGTCGTCTTCGTCCCGCGCCGGGGCCTGATCGCCCTGGACCGGCACGAGGGAAGGGTGGCATGGGAACGGAGCCTGTACGTCGAGCATCCCCTGGCCCGGCCCGTCCTGGCCGGCGACCTGCTGGTGAGCGGCAGCGAGGCTCCCGAGGTGCACTGGTACCGCGGAGACCCCGCCCATCTGATCGTCCTGCGCGCGCAGACGGGCGAGACCGTCTGGCATCGGCCCGTGATTCCCTCGCGGTACCCGTCGGGGCTGGCGGTCCGGGAGGACCGGATCTTCGCGACCACGCCGGACGGGGAGGCCCTGTGCCTCGATCTGCACTCGGGGGAGTTGTTGTGGCGCTACGGGGTGGGGGAGGACCTGCTGGACATGGTGACGGCCCGGCGCCAGGTGCGGTCCATCCTCGCCGACCCGGTCCTCCTCGGGGACCGGGTGCTCGTCGGCGCCAACGACGGCTGTCTCCACGTCCTGAACGCGGAGACCGGCGCCTGCGAGAGCCGCATCGCCTTCGGCTCTCCCATCAGCGCCTCCGTCTGCCTCACCGGGGACGGCATCTGCCTGGGGACCTACGACGGCCGGCTGTTCGGTCTGGGCCCCTACTGCGTCCAGAAGGAGTAGAGGCGCGCGTCGCGCAGGTGGAAGCGCAGACGCACGGGGGCGCCTGAAGCCGGCAGCCGGTGCCGTCCGTTGAAGCGGATCCTCTGCCGCACGGAGTCCCGCGCCGAGGGCAGGCAGTCCCCGGCGGTGTATCCCGGAAGCGGCCGGCCGGCGAGGTCGGTGACCTCCACCCGCAGCTCGCCGCCCCGGGCGTCGGCGTTCACGTACAACTGACGGTTGAGCAGCTCGAGGGCCCTCGTCTCCAGCACCCCTCCGCGCGCTCCGGCGCCGGCGGAGACGAAGCCGTCCAGGCGCAGCCTCCCCATGCCGATGCGGCCCCAGGTGTCCTCCATCATGTGGATCTTCCGGCCCTCGTTGTCCCTCCACAGGTGGTCGGCGGTGCGGCCGCTGTAGTAGAACCACAGCTCGTCGCCGACGCGCACGGGCGGCACGGAGATGACGGTGTTGTTCGCCCAGTCCCACTCCTTGCGGTCCCGGTCGCCGCAGGGGATCAGGGGCTCGCGGAAGGTGCGGTCCCAATGCCGGGGGTCCCGCGCCGAGGCCAGCTGGATGTCGAGGCGGTGCCGCTCTCCGAGGTGATACATGCGCATCAGGCACAGGTGCACGGTCTCGTAGAAGAAGGGGTTCATCCCGTAGATCTGGTCCTCGTCCTCGTCGCGGCCGTCCGTCGTCATCTGGAAGACCGTGTCCGACCAGTTCATGCCGTCGGCGCTCTCGGCGTAACCGCGTCCCCGGCGGCCCTGGTAGTGCAGCTTGGCCGTGGCGAAGTGGACGCCGCGCGGGGGGTCGAAGGCCGTGTCCGTGCAGTCGTAGGCCTGGGCGAGGATGGTGCCGCGGTCCTTCCAGTGGATGCCGTCGGGCGAGGTCAGCAGGGAGAACCCGCGCACCCGCACCAGGGCCTTGTAGCGCTGCTCCGGGTCGGGCTCGTCCGGGTCATGGGTGATCGAGTTCGCCGAACGGGCCCCGGTGGCGAGGTCCCAGGGCTCCCACAACTCGTGCTCGATCTCGTCCCGCTCGCGGCTGGCGATGACGATGTTGGTCTTGTCGATGCCTTCGAAGGTGTGCAGGTCCAGCATCGGCTTGACCCAGTGGAGGCCGTCGTCGCTGAGGGCGAGGCCGGTGACGCTTCTCTTGAGCAGCCGCTGCTGTTGCGGCGGGGGGCCGTAGACCGGGCAGTAGGCCTTGTAGTACATGCGGAACTTCCCCGTCTCGTCGCGGAACACCGCGCCGCCGCCGAGCACGGCCCCGCCCTCCCAGGGGTGCTCGGGCAGGATCAGGGGGTTGGCGGGATGCTTGTCGATGGCGTGGAGCCGGCGCTTCACGCCCCGGGTCCGGTGGATCAGCCAGTCGTCGACGAAGAGCTGCCGGGGCCGGCCCACCGGGATCGGCTCCACCGGCTTCGGCTTGCTGAACCTGAGCACGGGGGCCGGCTCGCCCGCCCTCAGGTCGGAGGAGCGACGCAGCCGGCCGCCGACGCGGATGTCGTCCCAGTGCCCGCTGCCGACGATCGCCGATGACGAGTCGTCCCCCATGCGGGCGGCGAGGAGGGGGGTGCCGGGGTCCTGGTCGGCGAAGGCGCCGACGAACCGCTCCCGGCCGGGCGCGCCGGCCCACAGTTGCACCGTGGCCGTTCCTCGGCGCCGCATCAGGATGAACCGCGTCCACCGCCTCTGGGACAGGCCCGTCACCACGCGCCGCCTGCGTCGGGGCCGGCGTCCGCCGCCTTCGAGGATGTCGATGTCGTAACGGCCGCTGTCCGCGGTGCCGTTGGCGATCAGGGTAATGCCGGTGCGCCGGTCCATGTCGCTGTCGCAGGGCTGGAAGACGATCCAGCCGCTCAGCTCCACCGGCCGGCTGCGCACCGGCCGGAAGACGAACTCGACAACCGTGGCCTCTTCCGGGTCCGGGGCGTCCGCCCGCGCCAGAACGCGGATCATGGCCCGCTGCTTGCGGGCGGTGGTCGCCGCGTGCAGGGCGCGCTCCCCGGCGAAGGCGAAGCCGCGGGTGACCTCGGTCACCCCGTGGGCCTCCTTGACCCACGGCTCGCCGAGCCAGCGAACGCCGGCGTTGTTCAGGCCGGTGAGGGTGTCGACGTAGTGCTCGGCGTCCACGTGCAGGACGGCGCCGTCGCTGCGGGGCGGGGGGAGGGGGCGGGTCACACCACCTCCCGAGGGCGTATGGCGCGCAAGGCCTCGGCCTTGTCCCGGGCCGCGAGTTCGAGTTCGTAGCGGTCCTGAAGGTTCATCCAACTTCGGGCGTCGGTGTTGAAGTACCGCGCCAGACGCAGCGCGGTCTCCGCCGTAATCCCCCGGCGGCCGCGGACAATCTCGTTGATCCTCGCCGGAGTTACGCCGATCGCCTTCGCCAGGGCGGTGTCGGACAACTCCATGGGTTCCATGAAGTCGTGCTTCAGAACCTCGCCCGGGTGGATCGGCTCCAGTCGGGTCATGTCGGTACCTCCTCGAAGGGCCTCAGTGGTAGTCGAAGGAAGGCGAGCGTCGCGGCGGCGTCCAGTTGGGCAAGCTTGCGCTGGGCAACCCGTTCGACGCTCGCGAAGCGTCGGACCCGGTAACCGTTGGCGAGCCTCTCGGTGTCCTTGCAACGGAACCTCAGAATCATCCCAGGCTGAAATCTCGCATCTCGATATGCGGAACGCAACCCTCCATACTGGCGACTGTCGGGGGCCCTTACCGCGCCCCGGCCGGTCACCCCGGCCAGGCCAGGGCGGCGCTCGGCCGGTTGACGTAGCGCCGGGTCTCCAGCTCGAGGGTGATCCGCGTCGCCGGAGGCAGGTCGACGGCCAGGTGGGTGTCGTCCAGGTCGCGGCTCTCGCCGCCGGCGGCCAGCGGCTCGGCGGCGTAGTCGGCGCTGTCGCCGGGGTAGTCGCTGAGGAGCCGGTCCCAGGTGACGCGGCCGAAGCGGTGCTCGCCGTAGGCCCCGGCGCGCACGGTCAAGCGGCGTTCCTCGAAGGGGCTCAGGTTGACCAGCGTGAGGACGGTGCGCTCCGCCGACAGCTCTTCCACGAGGGCGGCCACGTCCCGGGGCAGGCCCGGCCGCCGGCGGTCGCGGTCCCAGTAGCGCACCCGGCAGTGGAGGAGGCCGCCGTTGTAGAGGGACTGGGGCGCGCCCAGGGTCTGCTGCACCAGGGCCTCCGTCGACACCGGGTTCACGTGCTGCCAGCGGTGCACGTCGCGGTGCGTGGCATGCTCGCCGTCGCCGCGGATCAGCTCCAGCCGGCGGGCCACCTCGCCGTAACTGGCGCTCAGCATGCGCTCGGGGAAGCCGGGGTTGGTCCCGTCCAGGAAGCGCAGCCAGGGCTGCTCGTGGCCGGCGTCCTCCTTGTTTCGGAAGCTGAAGACGCCGGCCCAGTCGTATGCCTCCCGGGCGCGCAGGTCCTCGATGCGGCGCCAGTCGGACAGGGCCATGGACAGGTTCCAGAGGGCGGCCGGGTAGATGGGGGAGAGGGGCTGCCAGTCGAACCAGCCGGCGTCGCCGCAGCGGTAGGGGACCACCCAGGTGTCGTGGCCCCCGGCGCGCTCCAGGCCCCGCCAGTGGCCGATCCAGTGGTGGTGCAGGCTCATCTGCTGGCGGCGCAGGTCGCGGGTCTCGCCCATCTCGAAGATGCGGTCCTGCTGGGCCCGCGGCAGCTCCAGCCAGGCCGCGTCGCCGGTCATGAGCAGGGCGGCGCCGGCGGCCAGCAGGGCCGCCTGCTGCACGTTGTAGAAGCCATGGGGCCAGGTCCAGCCGTAGAGGGCTCCGTGCCACTTGCCGTCCATGTGCTCGCCCACCTCGCCGGAGAGGCCCACGTTGTCGGGCAGCAGTCCGCCGTTGGCCCGGGCGAGCTCGGCCCAGCGCCCGGCGTAGTCGAGGACCCAGGTGCGGTAGCGGTCCTCCCCGGTCAGCAGCCAGGCGTTGGTCACCAGGCTGACGACGGCGAGATTGGCCACGGCGTCGCCGCGGCCCATGCGCCGGGCCATGGCGGCGCCCATGGCGCGGGCCCGGGCCGGGTCCCTCAGGTCCTCGGTGGTCTCCACGCCGGGCACGTCGTGGTAGGGGAGCCCGTAGACGGACATGCCCTCGGACCAGCCGTACGAGTGGTCGGGTCCGTAGAAGTCGAGGGCGGCGCCGCCGGAGCCGTTGAGGGCGCAGCGGATCAGCTTGCGGTCGTCGTCCCAGTTGTCGACGCCGGGGTCGTGGCCGGTGTAGAGGTCGGCGAACCGGCAGGCCCGCGCCGCGTTGGCCTCGTCGGCGGGATCGGCCAGGCAGAGGTTGTAGAAGAAGATGTCGCTCTCGGCCTGGTGGAACTGGTCCTCACGGAGGGCGTACTCGTCCCGCACCAGGCCGAAGGCGGTCAGTTGCCGGGTGACGGCCCGCCAGTGCCGGTGCGACCGCGGCCGCAGGTCGTCGGCGCCGCCGATCAGATGGAGCAGGGGCCAGTTGAAGAAGGCCTCGTAGAAGTCGTCGGGGCTGCCGGCCGACTCGTGGCGCCAGATCAGGCGGCCGTCGGCCTCGCAGTAGGCCTCGGTGTAGGGCTCCACGGAGGCGTTCATGGCCTCCATGAGGCGGCGCTGCCAGACCGCCCAAGCGGGCGCCTCGGTGGCCGGTACCGTGGCTCGGATCGGGTCCATGGCTGGGGTCTCCAGGCTCAACCCTCTTCATCGCTGTATTCCTCAGGAGTATAGGCCCCTCGACCCGCTCGCCGGAATCGGAGGAGCGGTTGACAGGTGATCAGGATGATCCGGTCGGCGTTCTGAGAGACCCGGTGCGCAATCGAACCACAAGGTCTCGTCGGCTCAAGAACAAGGACTTGCACCACCGAACGGTATCACCGTACACTTGCGTCCATGATCATTCGCTCCGTGCGCCACCGAGGATTGCGCCGGCTGCTGGAGCATGACGATCCCCGGTTCGTCCGATCGGAGTGGATCGCCCGCGTGCGCAAGATCCTGACCGTGCTCATCCTGGCCGAGGACATTGCATGAACATGACCCCTTCCCATCCGGGTGACTTCATTCGCACGGAGATCATCGAGGAACTGGATCTCAACATCACGAAGGCCGCCGGGATTCTCGGAGTCCGCCGAGCGACGCTCTCCGCCCTGCTGAACGGCAACGCGGCCCTGTCGGCGGAGATGGCCCTCCGTATCGAGAAGGCATTCGACGTGAGCATGGATATGCTGCTGAGGATGCAGGCCTGGTGGGATGCCTCCCGGATGCGTGCTCGCGCAGGGGAGATCGACGTACAGCGCTACGAGCCCCAAACGGTGGACAAACGACGTCGATCGGGACGAGTTCGCCGGACTGCTTGAGCGACCGGTGTTCGACAGAGTCCGATGACCGCCATGGCTGACAAGATCATGAAGAGGGTGTCCGCCCACCATGGCGGACGGTGGGTGTGCACTCCCAGGGACTTTCTGGATCTCGGCAGCCGCGAGGCGGTCGGCCGGGCCCTGTCGCGTCTCGTGAAGGCGGGACAGCTGCGCCGGGTGGGCGGCGGCCTGTACGACAGGCCCAGGATCAGCAGTGTGCTGAATCGGCCCGCCCCCGTCGATCTGGAGGCCGCCATCGCAGCGCTGGCACGACGGGACGGTGTGCGGATCATGCCGGACGGCCTGGTGGCTGCGAATCAGCTGGGCCTCACCAACGCGGTGCCCGCGAAGGTCAGCTACCTGACGGACGGCCATTCGAGGACGCTCGAGATCGACGGAAGAACCGTTCGGTTCCGGCACGCGAGCCCCAGCGTCATGCAGTGGGCGGGAAGATCCGCTGCACCGGTGGTTCAGGCGCTGCGATGGTTGGGCCCCCGTGCGGCCGCGAATGGAGAGATCATCTCGACGCTGAGTCGTCGTCTTCCCGAGGACGTGAAGCTCGACCTGTGGAACAACAGCCGCGACCTGCCCGGGTGGGCCTTGCCGCTGGCGCGCAGCATCGCGAGCGGTCAGGCCATTGGCGCATGACCGGAGTACCGAGCCATGCAGGGCATGATCCTCGGCGAGGGCCCGGACTTCGGCTGGGTCACGGACCAGTTGCGACATGCCGAAGCTGTGATCAACGGGACCTGAACGTGGCGAGAGGACTTTCTTGACCTCGGGGGCCCATCCGGCCAGCTTGTATGACTGACCGGTCAGTCTAACCGGACCCCTCTGTGCGAGCCGATCCTCTCCGACTCTTTCGCCCCTGGCTGCGCCCCTACCGCCGCCAGATCGTCCTCGGTCTGGCGCTGCTGCTGGTGGCCCAGTCGATCACTCTGGCCCTGCCCCTGCTGCTGAAGGAGGCCATCGAGCGCGCCGAGCGGGCCTCGAAGGCGGGGGAGGCCGGGGCCCTCGCGGCCCTGGGGGACGTGGCGGTCTACGCCTGGATCATCGCCGGCCTGGCCCTGGTGGGCTGGGGGGTGAACTTCGGCATGCGCTGGTTCTTCACCAGCGTCTCCCGCCACGTGGAGCACGACATCCGGCGCGCCTACGTGAGGCACCTCCTGCACCTGCCGCTGCGGTTCTTCCAGGAGCGGCGGGCCGGCGACCTGATGGCCCGCGCCACCAACGACGTGGAGGCGATCCAGCGCTTCCTGCACCACGCCTTCCGCATGACCCTCATGGGGGTGCTCACCTTCGTCATGAGCCTGCTCCTGATGAGCCTGATCGACTGGCAGCTGGCCCTGCTGGCCCTGGCCCCGATGCCGGTGCTGGCCCTGGCGGCCAGTCTCGTCTCCGGCCGGGTCCGCAGGGGCTACCGGCGGGTGCAGGACCAGTTCGGGGCGATCAGCTCCCGCATCCAGGAGAACCTCGGCGGCATGAGGGTGGTCAAGGCGTGTGCCATCGAGGCCCGGGAGATTCGCGACTTCGAAGCGCTCAACGACGAGTACGTGGAGCGCAACCGGGGACTCATCCACATCCGCAGCCTGTTCTTTCCCTTCACGGGACTCCTCAACGGAGCGTCCATGCTCGCCGTGCTGTGGCTGGGGGGCCTGGGCGTCATCGACGGCACGCTGACCCTGGGCGCCTTCGTCGCCTTCAACCTCTATCTCATCCGCATGAGCCGGCCCATGTACCTGCTGGGCCGCATGGTGGAGGAGTTCCAGCGCGCCGCCGCCTCCCTCGGCCGCATCGGCGCCGTCCTCGACCACCCGCCCGAGGACCGCGGCGCCCCGGGCGCCCACCGGCTGAGAGGGGAGATCGAGCTGCGCGACGTGCACCTCGCCTTCGACGGCCGCGGCCCGGTCCTGGACGGGGTCTCCCTGCGCGTACCCGCCGGCGACACGCTGGCCATCGTCGGCCGGGTGGGCTCGGGCAAGTCGACCCTGGTCCGTCTGATCCCCCGCCTGCTGGAGCCGGACCGCGGCCAGGTCCTGATCGACGGCGTGCCCGTCGAGCGCATCCCCCTGACGACCCTGCGCGCCGCCATCGGCTACGTGCCGCAGGAGGCCTTCCTGTTCTCGGAGACGATCGAGGAGAACATCGCCCTCGGCCGGGAGGAATCGGCCGGAGGTGCGCAGGCCGGGGCCCCCGTCGAGTGGGCGGCCGGGATGTCGCAGCTCGACCCGGCCGAGTTCCCCGACGGCTTCGAGACCGTCGTCGGGGAGCGCGGCGTGACCTTGTCGGGGGGGCAGAAGCAGCGCACCGCCCTGGCCCGGGCCCTGGCCCGCGAGCCCCGCATCCTCATCCTCGACGACGCCCTGGCCAGCGTCGACACGGCCACCGAGGAGGGGATCGTGGACAACCTGCGGCAGGTGATGGCGCAGCGCACGACCCTCCTCATCGCCCATCGCCTGTCGAGCGTGCGCCACGCCGACCGCATCGTCGTCCTCGACGACGGCGGCATCGCCGAGCAGGGCACCCACGACGAGCTGGTCGCGCTGGGCGGACTCTACGCCGCCATGCACCGCCGCCAGAGCCTGGCCCGGGAGCTGACACGGTTTTGATGGTCCGCCCCTCCCCGCCGCCTCCGGCGACCGCCTTGGGAGAGGAGACCGAGAGCGCCCGCAGCCTGGAGGCGCGCCTCGTGGTCCGCCTGCTGGGTTACCTGCGGCCCTACGCCTTCTGGGTGCTGGCCGGCGGGGCCGCCCTCCTCGCCGGCGTCGGCGTCCGCCAGGCGGGACCCTACCTGACCAAGATCGGCGTCGACGACTACCTGCTGGCCGGCGACGCCGAGGGGTTCGGCGTCATCGTCCTGCTCTACGCGGCCCTGCTGGGGCTGCAGTTCCTCCTCGGCTACGGCCAGAGCTGGGTGACGAACATGGTCGGCCAGTGGGCCATGCGCGACCTGCGCCTGACGATCTTCGATCGCCTGCAGTGGCTGCCCCTGCGGTTCTACGACCGCACGCCCGTGGGCCGGCTCATGGCGCGCAACACCAGCGACGTGGACGCCCTCAACGAGCTGTTCACCGACGGCCTCGTGACGCTCGTGAGCGACCTCTTCACGGTGATCGCCATCCTCGGGTTCATCTTCTACATGGACGCCGGCCTCGGCCTGCTCACCAGCCTCTGTCTGCCCCTCGCCTTCCTCGCCACCGCCTGGCTGCAGCGCCGGACCTACAGGACCTACCAGGAGGCCCGCACCCGCTTCGGGCAGTTCGCGGCCTCCCTGCAGGAGGCCATCTCCGGCATGGAGGTGGTGCAGCTCTTCGGCGCCGAGGACCGCCGCTCGCGCCGTTTCGAACAGAGCAACGACGAGTACCTGCGCAGCCGCCTCACGGCCAGCCTCTACCACTCGGCCTACTTCCCGGTCATGGAGCTCTCGGCCGGCCTGATGCTGGCCCTCACCCTGTGGTACGGCACCGGCCAGGTCCTGGCCCGGGAGATGGAGTGGGGGGTGCTGGTGGCCATGCTGCAGTACGTGCCCCGGTTCTTCATGCCCCTGCGATCGATCGCCGAAGGCTACCAGGTGCTGCAGACCGCCATGGCCTCGTCGGAGCGCATCTTCGAGCTTCTCGACACCGGCGAGGAGCCCACGGGGACCCACCGGGACCCGCGCCCGGTGCAGGGCCGCATCGAGTTCCGCGACGTCTGGTTCGCCTACGACGGCGGGCCGGGCGAGGAGGAATGGGTCCTGCGGGGCGTCTCCTTCAGCCTCGAGCCCGGCCAGAGTCTGGCCGTGGCCGGCGCCACCGGCGCCGGCAAGAGCACCCTCGTCAACCTTCTGTGCCGGTTCTACGAGGTCCAGCGCGGCGATGTCCGGGTGGACGGGATCGACGTCAGGGACTGGGAGGTGCGCGACCTGCGCCGCCGCATCGGCGTGGTGCACCAGGACGTCTTCCTCTTCGCCGGCAGCGTGGCGGACAACATCGCCCTCGGCGCCGGGGGCGGAGGCGACCCGGTCCCCAGGGAGCGGATCGTGCAGGCCGCCCGCGACACCAACGCCGACCGCTTCATCGACCGCCTGCCGGCCGGCTACGACCAGGCCGTGGGGGAGCGCGGCGTCTCCCTGTCCGCGGGACAGCGGCAGCTGTTGTCCTTCGCCCGGGTGCTGGCCGCCGAGCCGGAGATCCTCGTCCTCGACGAGGCCACGGCCAACATCGACACCGAGACCGAGATGTGGATCCAGGAGGCCGTGGGGCGGATGATGCGCCGGCGCACGAGCCTGGTCATCGCCCACCGCCTGTCGACGGTGCGCAACGCCGACGCCATCCTGGTGCTGCACCGGGGCCAGGTGCGCGAGCTCGGCCGGCACGAGGAGCTGCTGGCCCGCGGCGGGCTCTACCACCGCCTCTATCAGCTGCAGTACGGGGAGCCGGAGTCGGTGCGGGAGGCGCCCTCGTCGCTTCGGCCCACGGGGGGCGGCGCATCGTGACGGCCCCGACGACGAACCAACACATCAACAAGGAGACTCCCCCCATGAAGATCGCCCAGGCGGTGCTGGCCCTGCTGGCCGCCGGCTCCCTGTCGGCCCAGGAACTGACGGTCACGCCGGTGACCGCGGGCATCCACATGATCAGCGGCCGCGGCGGCAACATCGGCGTCTCCGCTGGCGACGACGGCCTGCTCATGATCGACGCCAAGTTCGCAAACCTCGCGGGTCCGATCCGCGCCGCCCTGGCCGGCCTCGGGGAGGGGGAGCCCGCCTTCCTGCTCAACACCCACTACCACGGCGACCACACCGGGGGCAATGCCGCCTTCGGAGCGGTGACGCCGATCCTGGCGCACCACAGGGTGCGCGAGCGCCTGCAGGCCGGGGAAGACCAGCCGTCCGAGGGCCTGCCCGTCCTCACCTTCGCCGACGGCCTGTCCCTGCACTTCAACGGCGAGGAGATCGAGGTCCGTCACTTCCCGGCGGCCCACACCGACGGCGACGCCGTGGTGTTCTTCACCGGCTCCGACGTGGTCCACATGGGCGACATCATGTTCCACGAGCGGTTTCCCTACGTCGACATCGACGCCGGCGGCAGCGTCGAGGGGGTGGTCGCCGCGGTGGAGGCGGTGCTGGCGCGGATCGGCCCCGAGACGCGGGTCATCCCCGGACACGGCGGCCTGGCCACGCCCGACGACCTGCGGACCTACCTGCGCATGATCCGGCAGACGCGGGCAGCGGTTCAGGATGGGATGGCCGCGGGCCGGACCCTGGAGGAGCTGCAGGCGGCGGGCGTGTCGGAGGAGTGGTCCGGTTGGAGCTGGGGCTTCATCTCCACCGGGCGCTGGATCGCGACCCTGCACCACGGCGCGGGGGGGTGATCGGGAGACGCGGGTCAGCCGGTGAGCGGTCCTGCCCCGCTCACCGGATCAGCATGCAGCGCCGGGTGCGGACGGTTTCGGCCGTGGTGAGCCGATAGAAGTAGACGCCGCTGGAGACCGGGGATCCCCGGTCATCGGTGCCGGACCAGCGCACCTTGTGCAGCCCGGGGGGACGCCGCTCGTCGAGGAGCCGGCGGACCCGCTGCCCGAGCAGGTTGAAGATGTCGATCCTCACCTGGCCGCCGGCCCCCAGCCGGAAGGGGATCACCGTGCTCGCGTTGAAGGGATTCGGGTAGCTCCTCAGCAGCTCCGACGTCCCTGGCACCTCCAGGTCCCCGGCGATCGCCGTCGGCGCGTGTTCGATGGAGAACAGCCCGGCGCTCGTGGCCACGTAAAGGGTCGACGGCTCGGAGGGATCGACGGCGACGTCGTTGATCCACGGGACCCCCGGATAGCCGGGGTCCAGGGCCCTCCAGGTGGCGCCGCGGTCGGGGCTGTGATACAGCTCGCGGTCGGCGGCCAGGTAGAGGGCGTCGGCGTCGCCCGGGTGGCCGCGCAGGCGGGCCGTCTTCCACCACCCCGTCCGGGGCTCCAGGACCCGCCGCCAGGTCCGCCCCCCGTCGCCGGAGACGAAGCACCCCCTGTTGGCCGCCGCGTAGAGGACGCCGGGCTCGTCCGGATGCCGGGCCAGGTCCAGACCCGAGGCCCAGGGCTCGAGGCGGCCGACCACCCTCCAGTCCCAGCCGTCCTTGTGCCCTACCCAGAGGGAGTCGCCGTAGAGGACGGCCAGGGGTCCCGCGAAGCCAGCAGCGCTCCTCTCGGCCGCAGGCCGACCGGAGGATCCTCTCGACGGGCAAAGGGGCCCATCCTCTCCCAGTTTTCACCGTGGTCGAAACTCATCCACAATCCCTCGTCCGCCAGGTAGATGACCCCGGACGTCCAGGGGTCGGCGAAGATGGAGGGACGGTGAAAACGGCTGGTGAGACTGAGGGAGCCGATGGCGCCGCTGCTCTCCAGAGGCTCCCAGGTGTCCCCGCCGGTCGTGCTGCGCAGGTAGCCGGTGGTGCCGGCGAAGTTGGCGATCAGCACCTCGCCGGCCCAGGGATCCTGGAAAACGACCTCGAAGGGCCCGGCCAGGAAGGGGAAGTACCTCCAGCTCTCCCGCCACTGCCAGTTTCCCCCGCCCTTCCTGTAGACCCCCAGGTAGGTCTCCCCATCTCTCGACAGGATGGTGGCCAGGTTCAGGCGGTTCAGGTCGTCGAACCACAGGGTGCCGAGCCGTGGACGGATCTCCTCGACCGTGATCGGGACAACGGTCTCGCCCTGGTCGGTGGAGGTGTACACCCCGCCGAAGGTCTGGATCAGCAGGCCGGAAGGACCGAAGGCGCTCACCCTCTCCACATCGTCGAGCCGCCCGAATCGGGCTCCGGTCCCCCGCCAGGTCTCGCCGGCGTCGTGGCTGCGGAACAGGAGTCTTTCGCTGTGCGCGTAGATCAGGCCGGGTTCGGAGTCGGAGACGGCCAGGCCCTCGATGTCGCTCGCCATGTCCAGATTCAAGACCCGCCAGGTGGTTCCCTCATCCGAAGTGTGATGGAGACTGTCCCCGTCAGCCACGTAGAACCCCCCCGGGGTCCACGGGTCTGGAACGGGAAGGGCAAAGGGATTGAGGAGGGGATAGGGATGGGGGACAGGATTGGAACCGACGGCCCTCGCGCCGGTCTCGTCGAGCCGCCAGAGGTCGATCGACGGCCCTTCCGGTGTTTGGACCCAGACCCACGCATAGAGACGTTGGGGATCCGCAGGATGGGAAGAGACATCCAGAGCGGTGCCCTCGACGGGAAACTCCTTCCACGTCCGTCCCCGGTCGTCGGAGACCAGGACCGCCTCGCGGGCGACGGCGTAGAGCCGGTCCGGCAGATGGCCGTCGACGAAGGCGGCGCCCACGCCCTCGGGCATGGGAACGGCGGACCATGTAGCCCCCCCATCAAGGGTCGCGAAGATTCCCTTGAACCCCCCCAAGAAGAAGGGACCGTCCACCTCGATGACGTAGGCGGTCAGGGGGTCTTCCACGTCGCCCCGGACGAGGCTGTCCCTGTCGCGGCCCGTAAACATGAAGGTGGCGGGCTGCAGGAGGCCCCTCTGTCGGGTGACCGCCACACGCGCCATCTCGTCCGTCCGTACCAGGACCCGCCCGGTCCGGCATGGATCTGCTCAAGCGCAACCTGCAGCGGCACCGCCGGCCCTTCGGGCCGCCAATCGCCGGCTTGGCCGTGCTCGACGCCCGGATCTGGCTCCCCGGGTGCCACCACACGAGGGGGGTCGCCCACGGCTCCGGTCTCGACGCGCGAGCCCTCGCTCCGGCCGACGTTGCCGTCGCCGTCCTCCACGACGACGGTGACCGAGTACATCCCGGCGGGTCCCTCCCACCGGGCCTCGTACACGGCTTCCCTCTCGACCATGGATACCTCCGCACGAAGGGTGGAGTCGGGCAGGCCGTGAATCCGGGCCGACACGCGGCGGATCCCGCTGCCCTCGAGGATGTGACTCCGGCGCACCTGGACGATCAGACCGTCCCCGTTCGGGGAGAGCCGCAGGTGCTGTACCCTGGGCGGGGTCACGTCCGGCCGCCGGGTGACCTCGAAGGCCGCGGTGTCCGTCCACACCTGGAACAGGGTGCGCACCTCCAGCACGAAGGGCAGCTCGGTCCCGGCGGCCCCGGCCAGGGCAAGGAACTCCGGTGTCCTCGAGCTGCGGGCGCTCTCCGGGCCCTCCGCGGTGAAGCGGACGGCCCCGTCGGACACCCGAAGGGCGGCCTCGCTGGGACTGGACAGATAGAAGCTCAGGGCCCACAGCAGATCGGGCTCCGTCGAGCCGAGCCGCAGATCCAGGTGAAAGAAGTCCCCGGGATCGATGCGGTCCGTCCCCTGCCCGTCCCGCACCTGCCAGCCCACATCGACCTGCCGGGCGCTGATCACGGGGATCCGCAGGTCCTGCCGGCCGAGGGTGTCGGCGCCGGCCAGGGCGGTGAGCCGCAACCGCGCCACCCGCGCGGAGGCGAAGTCCGTGGAGACCACGATCCGGGGCGGGGTCTCGAAGGCGCCGCCCAGATGGTGGATGTCCGGAAGCAGGTCGGGCAGCTCGTGGCGCTCCGGGGTGACCGTGAGCGGGCCGTCCAGCGACTCCAGGGTCAGGGTCGCGCCACGGGCGGGGAGCCCGCCCCGGTTCACGGGGTCGAATTCCAGCACCCCCTCCTCGCCGGCCACGAGGACGCCGTCCCCGGTCTGGTCCTGCACCGTGAGACCCTCGAACTCGATGCGCGGCCCATCGATCTCGATCTGGGCCTCGACGCCCCGCTCGGTCAGCTCGATGGCGGTGATGGCGAAGGTGCCGCGGCCCTCCCGGTCGGCGGAACTGGGGTTGGTGGCGGCCGTGAACTCCGTGCGCCCGCCGGGGCCGAAGACGTCGGTGGCGTCCCCGAGGTTGCCCGCATGGGACTTGGCGTAGGCCTCGTCCCCGGCCCAGAAGTCGAGGTTGTCCCCGCCGTGCAGGGGATCGGACGTCCGGCCGACAGGGAAGCCGCCCTCCTTCCAGCGGCCGTCGGCGGACTCCAGATCGACCTGCCAGTGCGCCTTGGTGACCTCGCCGGTGCGGTTGCTCATGACGTGCCAGATGAGCAGGCCTTCGGCGGGGATCCCCCGGTCGTACCAGGAGGAGCGGGTCCGGTACTCCAGCAGGAAATACTCCTCGGCGCCGGCGGGGATCTTCACGAGATCCCCCGTCTCGGCCACGTCCCGCACCAGGATGCGCTGCGACGGGCTCGCCGCCTCCGTCACCTGGGCCCACCCGAGCCGGAGGCGGCTCCACGCCGAGAAGCTGGCGGGTCCGTCGTCGCCCCCCCAGCCGAAGACACCCCAGCCCATGAGGCCCCAGTTGCCGATGCCGGCCGAATCCCCGGCCGGGTCGCGCGCCTCCTGGCTGAGATAGGCCACGTTGTAGAGGTCGGGAAGCCCGAAGAGGGTGTGGCCCAGCTCATGGGCGACCGTGCCGGCCGCCTCGGGGAAGGTGCGGCCCTGGGCGACGAGGCCGCTGCGGTAGCCGATCGGCTCTCCGTTGTGGCCGGGGTCGGAGGTGGCCACCGCCTCGAGGAGGCCCAGGTCGCGGATCCCGGTGGCGCCCCCGAGGAGGAAGTTGGGCGGCAGGGAGGGGGTGAGGACGACGACCAGGTCCACCTCGCCGTCGTCGTCGCCGGAGTCCGGTTTCCCGTCGGGCCCGTCGTCATCGAACCCGGCGAGATCCAGGTCGTCGTCCACCTGGCGCAGGATCTCCCGCACGAAGTCCGAATAGCGGCCGAACTCCGTGTGACTGCGCGATGTGTAGTCGACGGCGTGGCCGGAGGAGAAGTAGCGCCGCGGCGCCACGGTCCCTCGGAGGGTCAGACCCCCGAAGGACATCTCCCCGTAGAAGTGGCTGACGCTGCCGGGAAGGTCCGGATCGAAGAGGGACTCGGCCCAGGAGGGCACGCCGCCCTGCTGACCCCGGAAGCCGGTGAAGACCACCAGGGCGGTGACTTCCGAGAGGGCGCCGCTGGCGGCGGCCTTGGCGCGGGGAGGCGGGACCGGCCCGGCCTGGTTCGAGGCCGCGGCCAGGGCCTCGGCACAGATGAAGCGAGAGACGGCGCCGGCGGCCTGAACGGAAACCGCCAGGACAGCCAGCAGCAGGAGAGCTCCCTGCCGTCTCCTGCGGCCGGGACGGCGGGGCTCGGCCTCACACTCCAAGGATGGATGCGCTCACGAAAGCGGCCTTTGGTTCGGGTTCCCAGGCTGGGTAGAAAGGACCCTCCAGGCGTCGCGCCGTCAACCTGGATCGGCTATCTTGGCCGCTCGCCGGAACCACCCTCCCGGAGGCAGATCCGCAGTGAAGTACCGATTCGCCGAGATGATCTGGCACGAGATCCGCGACGCCGCCCGGGACGGCCGCGTCGCCGTGCTGCCGGTGGCCACCTACGAGGATCACGGCCCGCATCTGCCGGTGGACACGGACGTGGTGCTCTGCACCGGGATCTGCGAGCGCGCCGTGGCGCGAATCCCCGGCGAGGCCGTGCTGGCGCCGGCCGTGCCCCACGGGTACAGCCCCCATCACATGGACTTCCACGGCACCCTGACCATCACCTGGGACACCTTCATCCGCTACGTGAAGGACGTGGCCTGCAGCCTCGGCCACCACGGCTTCGAGCGCATCCTCATCGTCAACGGCCACGGCAGCAACGCCTCGCCCCTGGACCTGGCGGCGCGGCTCACGGTGATGGAGTACGGGGGCCGCGTCTACTGCGCCAGCGTCAGTCACTGGGACCTGCGCAAGGCCAAGACCGCCGGCGCCGAGCTGCGCGATTCCGACCACGGCGGCACCTCCCACGGCGGCGAGTACGAGACCGCCCTCTACCTGGCCCTGAAGCCGGAGCTGGTGGAGATGGACAAGGCCGTGGACGAGCGCTCGCCCCTGTCGAAGAGCTTCCGCTCCGACCTGCTGGCCGGCACCCACCCGGAGGGCTCCGGGGCGCGGCTGATTCCCTACTGGAGCTCCCAGACGGCCAGCGGCGTCCTCGGGGACGCGACCAAGGCGACACCCGAGAAGGGCGAGGCCTGGCTGGAGGCCGCCGTGAGCGGTCTCGTCGACCTGATCCGTGAATTGCGGGCGCAACCGATCCTGCCGAGGAGGGACCAGCACTGATGGGCATACTCGACCGCTTCTCGCTGGAGGGACGCGTCGCCGTGGTCACAGGCGGCGCCGGACCCCTGTTCGGCTCCAGCATCTCCGAGGCCCTGGCCGAGGCCGGGGCTACCGTGATCACGGCCTCGCGCTCGCTGGAGCGCAACGAGGCCTTCGCCGCCGGGCTGCGCGGCAAGGGTCTTGTGGCCCACGCCCTGCAGCTCGACGTCACCGACACCGCCTCGATCGAGGCCTTCGGCGGCCAGGTCCACGACCGCTTCGAGCGGGTCGACGTGCTCGTCAACTCCGCCGTCGTCGCCAGGGGCGGCGGCTTCGAGGAGCAGACCCCCGACTACTGGGAGTTCAGCGCCCGGGGCAACATGACCGGCCTCTTCGCGCTGTGCAAGGCCTTCCTGCCCGGCATGGCCGACCGCGGCCGGGGCTCGATCATCAACATCTCCAGCATCTACGGCGTGGTGGCCAACGACCCCACCCTCTACGAGGGCACGTCCATGCGGCAGCCGCCGGACTACACCTTCGTGAAGGCCGGCATGATCAACTACACACGCTACCTGGCCAGCTACTTCGGCAAGCAGGGCGTGCGCGCCAACTGCATCTGCCCCGGGGGCTACTTCGACGAGCAGCCCGCCCCCTTCGTCGAGGCCTACGAGAAGCGCTGCCCCCTCGGCCGCATGCTCGACAACGAGGACATCAAGGGCGCCGTGGTCTTCCTCGCCTCCGACGCCTCCGCCTACGTAACCGGCGCCGCCCTGATGGTCGACGGCGGCTGGACGAGTGTGTAGAAGGACTCGCTGGTGGCGACGGCCGTCGACTTCGCGCGCTCCTTCCTGTGGCCGAGGCGGCCAGCGGGAAGCGCCGCCGCTTCGCCCTCGGCGTGAGCTGCAAGACCGAGGCGGTGGGGGCCGAGGACGGAATCTGGCCGCGGCCCAACGCGATGCTCACCATCAAGACCTGCGACGTGGTCGGCCGGCCGCTGCCCCTCTACGTCGAGTCCCTGGGGGCCGGTCCTCGTGCCGGACCTGGCGCGGGAGCCCGGGGACCCTCCGCCGGCCGCCCGCGCGGGTGACCCGACGCCGTCAAGAGGTCCTTCCATGTCCGAGCCCGTCCTCCACATCCGCCCCCGCTATCACCGCTGGCACGTCGATCCCGGCGTGGAGTGGGTGGAGTCGAACACCACCTTCGGCCACCTCGACTGGCGCATCCCCCTGTCGAGGGCCGTCCTCGTCCTGGTCGACGTCTGGGACCGCCACTACCTGAAGGACACCCACGCCCGGGCCGAGGAGATCATCCAGCGGCGCCTGCGGCCCCTGGTCGACCGCTGCCGCGCCGCCGGCCTGCCGATCGTGCACGCCCCCTCGCCGCCCCAGGCCGTGTCGCACCCGAACTGGCTGGGCCTGGAAGGCTGGAACCGCAAGACGTGGCCCGTCGACGAGGACTGGCCGCCGCCCGACTTCCGCGAGCGCCGGGGGGAGTTCGCTTCCTACGCGCCGCCCGTGGAGCCGCGCGATCCCGAGCGCGAAGCCCTGCGGGAGGGATTGCGGATCCACCCCGACCTGCAGCCGGCGGAGGGGGAGCCCGTGGCCTCCTCCGGCGAGGAGCTGCACCTCTGGTGCCGGGAGCAGGGGGTGATGTTCTTGCTGTACGCCGGCTTCAACACCAACGCCTGCATCCTGAACCGCGACTACGGCACCCTCGACATGAACCGCCGCGGCTACGCGGTGCTGATCGTGCGCGACGGCACCACGGGCATGGAGTCGGCCGCCACCCACGAGGCGCTGGGGCAGACGCGGGCCACGATCCTGAACCTGGAGATGTTCGGGTGCGGGTCGGTCACCTGCGGCGAGATCGCCGCGGGGCTGCCGGAAGGCGGCGGCCGGGACCGGGGATGACCCTCGTCCGGCGCCTAGCGGAAGGTCGGACAGTCGACGAGGGTGGGCTTGGTGCCCTCGGGCAGCGGCACCTGGAAGGCGTTGAGGGACATGGCCACCATCGAGTAGTAGCCGATGAGCCCGGTGAGCTCCACGACGCCGCCGTCGCCGAGAAGGTCGCGGGCGGCGCCGAAGGTGCGCTCCTGCACGAAGCGGTTGTAGACCAGCTCGGCGGCGTAGTCGTACACGGTCTGCTCGTCCTCCCGCTCGAACTCGGGGTACTGCCCGAGGCGGACCGCTTCCAGCTGCTCCGGCGCCAGGCCGGCCTCGAGGGCGATGGGCTCGTGCAGGGTCCACTCGAGCTGGCAGTCCCAGGCGCGGGCCGTGACCAGGATGACGAGCTCCGAGAGGCGGGGCTCGAGACGGGTCTGGTAGCGGACCAGGGCGCCCAGCTTCTGGGCGCGGTCGGTGAAGGGGGCGCTGTGGAGCCACACGCGGAAGGGTCCGGCCACGTTGCCGCGGGCCTCGACGATGGCGTCCCAGACGGCCTTTTGCTGCTCGTCGAGGTCGTCGCGCTCGAGCTGTCGCAGGCGGCTGCTGCTCACGGGCGGATCCCCGGAAGTTGAGGCGGAGAGTCGATGGACATGGACAAGGTGGGTTTCATCGGTCTGGGTTCCATGGGCCGGAGGATGGTGGCCAACCTGGCGGGCGCCGGGGAGGAGCTTCTCGTCTTCGACATCGACGCCGCGGCCTGCGAGGCGGTGAAGGGCCCCGGCGTCACGCCGGCGGAGAATGTGGCCTCCGTGGGGCGGGGCTGCAACCGCGTCCTGTTGTCCCTGCCGGACGGCGCCGCGGTGGAGGACGTGATCTTCGGAGCCGGCGGCCTGGCGGAGTCCCTGGCTCCCGGGTCGATCGTCGTCGACTGCAGCACCTGCCACCCCGAGGCGGCCCGGTCCATGGAGGCCCGGCTGCGGGGGCAGGGGATCCGGTTCCTCGACGCGCCGGTCACCGGTCTGGAGGACCGGGCCGCCGAGGGCACTCTGACGATCATGGTGGGAGGGGACGAGGCGGCCTTCGAGGAAGTGAAGCCTTTGCTGGAGCGGATCGGCAGCCTCGTGGTGCACATGGGCGCCCCGGGCCACGGCCAGTTGACCAAGATGGCCAACAACGTGCTATACAACATCTCCGTGGCCGCCATGGCCGAGATGCTGCCCCTGACGGCGAGCCTTGGCCTCGACCCGGACAAGCTCCGCCGCGTCGTGGCCACCGGCTCGGGACAGAGCTTCGGCTTCGACTACTTCGCCGGCCGCGTCCTGCAGGGCCGCTTCGACGAGGGCTACCCCATGGGCGCCGCCTTCAAGGACATGGTGACCCTCATGGAGCGCGCCAACGAGCAGCGCGCCCCCATGCCCGTGGCCTCGGCGGCGATGCAGACCTACCGCCAGGCCCTGGCCGAGGGCTACGGCGATGAGGCCAAGGGAGCGATGATCAAGGTCTGGGAGCGGGTCATGGGGATCAGGGTGAGGAGGGAGGGCTGAGGAGGTGCGAGCCTCCGGTGGAGCCGGGGGCCGGACGTGGACAGGTGAAGCATCACTCCAGAGTGCACGATTAACGGCTCGATAAACGCGCCGATTCTAGTTCGGCTAGACCTCCTCGGTAGCCTGCTAAGTACAATCCAAAGGGATGCGAGTGAAGGCGTCTACTCTCTACATTCCATCCAACCTCAAGCAGATCAGAAACAGCGAATACAAATTCCAGGGTTTGAGTAAGGAACACCAGTACCCCTGGCTTGTCATAGTCTACCTTTCGATGAACTCCATGAACGTAGTGGTTTCGACAATTCACCGCTTCGTCTGTCACTTCAGAGAGGGATGGTAGGTCCCACTTGCTCAGATCCAGGATCCGTTGTGATCGGTATTGGATCTTCTTCTTTAGAGTCAGGGCTCCAAGACGGTGGAGATCGCTCAACACAGTGCTCGTTTCAACACCGTCCGGCAGTTTTCTCAGTATATTCTTGCATTGGTCCCGAATACCCTTGACATCTTGCGTCAGTTCGGGGCAAGGCAATGTCTGGCAGGACATCAAACATGTTTGCGGCACTTACAAGACGATTGGGGTCATAGCCCGATTGTCGAAAATTAGAGAAGAACTGTGCTCGTGCGCTCCGCCAAGATGGATTCCTCTCAATCCACCTATTGAGTATACCTGAGAATTCTCCTGAGCTTCTCGCAATAGTGACGAGCGCATCCCGATAGTTCAGCCCGCCTCCCTCATGAGGGTTTCTCTCGTACTGCGGGGCACCGCAAGCATACACCCGAAAGGACTCTGTGGAAGCCTCTTGGTCCTTGAGCCTGAATCTTATACCCGTCAAATTCTGCGGACGACCTGCAATCAATTCAAGAAATCCTATCACCGTGTACATCCTCTCAATGGCCTCTTCAAAGCAGACTGGGCTCGCGAACTCAACTCTTAGCCACACCTTGTTCCTTATGGAGACCCCTTCAGGATCTCCCAGAGAACTGCTTGTGCTTCGATAGGCTGCGACCTTACCGATTGAGGTGTCCGTGGAAAAGACCTCCCACTTGCCAGTGAAATAGGCAATCTGTGGATCAGGGCCTATCTCAGTTTCTCGAAGAGCACTCTCTGGATCCTCTACTGAATGACCTTCGGGTTTCTCGGTGTATTTCATAATCTGTTCTTTCTGGCGTTGTACAACCTGCTCGATGAGCTCACGGGCATCAATGAGTTGGCCGAAGACTTCGGAATCAAAGAAGAGTGCATTCCCGTCATCAATGCTGAATTCAATCCTGTCGATTGTCTCTTCGGCTGGCGATAGAATCTGTTCGCCAAAGATGATGTAATGAGGAAATATGCTCGCATGGTAGACGCTCTCCGAATGCGAACGCCGCCAACGATGCCCAGGGCCCTCCCTCATCGTGCATTGAATCAATGAAACCCTTGTTAGATCATCGAGATCACCCCATATGACGTCGCTACCTCTACTCCTACAGGAAAGTCCCGTACCAATACCCCACAGATTCTGGTCAAAACTCCATACATACAGAGAACTCTGAAGACCTGCAAGTGTAAGTTCACCAGTAATCTGTCGATCAGCAATCGTAAACCTGCCCAGATATTTGGACTTGTCAAAGCCTTCCATCAATAGCCTCTCCCTTTGATTCTGGCCTTGTCCGTGAGGCCACTGGCCGGATCTCTTGATTTCACTTCCCTCAACGCCACCGCTCCTCGAAGACCGAGATCGCCGTCTGCGAGACCAGCATGGAGGTGCTCACCCGCTCCTCGTAGCCGCCCGCCATCTTCATCCCCGTCTCGATGGTGAAGGACGGTCCGTAGAGGCTCGCCCCGTAGTCGGCCAGGTTCAGGCCCTCTCCCCGCTGCTGGGCGATCAGCCAGACCACGCCGCGCTCCTGGACCTCGAAGAAGGGGCCGGGCATGTACCCGAGGGGGGCCAGCTCGACGCCTGAGTCGGCCACCGCCCGGATCATGGTGTCGGCCATCTTCTGCTCCCAGCTCTCGTCCTCTTCGGTGCGCTGGTGGCGGGCGGAGAACCAGAAGCCGTCGCCGCCGTACTCGTGTAGATCCAGGGTCAGGCCGGGCTGGATGCGGGCCATCAGGTCGCGGGTGCAGCGTGACTCCACCGGAGCCCAGGGGGTGTCGTGGAACCGGTTGATGTGCAGGACCTCGCCTTCCGGAGTCACGATCAGGGAATAGGCCCTCTGGCAGGGGGCCGTGCCTTCGCCCTCGTCGCCGGAGGGAAAGAAGATGCGACGGCCGAAGAGGGGCTTCAGGAAATCGGCGCCGACCTCGAACCGCCCCAGCAGTCCCCTCGTCGAGTAGCCGTACTCCCCCACGATGGCGAGCACCGTATCGTCCTCCTCGTACAACACCTCGCCGCGGGCCTTCAGGGCATCTCTCACGTCGGCCGCCGAGTTCAGCTCGGGCACCTCGTCCAGGCTCAGGCTCAGAGCGTAGGCATACCCGTTCATCCCCATGGGGTCCCTGCTGGGGAAGACGTAGACCTGGTGCTCCGTGTCGAGGGACTCCACGAGTCCCATGGCGGCGCCGACGCCGGCCTGCTCGGTGGAGTGGCTGCCGGCGCTGATGAAGATGGCCGGGGTCTTGTCGCCGCCGGTGCGCAGACAGATCAGCGGCGACCCGTCCGGGGCAAATCCCAGCACCTCCGAGGAGCATCCCTTCTCCTCCACCCACTGCAACAGATCCGCATACCGATCGAAAATCCGCATTTCATGCTCTCCGTCGTTTCCTGTTGATGGGGCCCCATCGAGCGGCCCCAAGCTGAGGGCTCCATGGTAGAGTGTCAATGCGGCCGGGCCTGGAGCTTGGAGAAGCGCCGTTGTTGCCGGCGCCTACCACGGGACCTGGATCCCGACGCGTTCGGCGACCTCGGCGATGAGCCGGCAGCTCTCCTCGGGCAGGGGGATGCCCTCCCGCCGGCGGGCCCTCAGGGTGCGGAACTCGCGCTCCCCCGGCATCTGCACCTCATCGAATCCGGGGGCCGGGGCCGAACCGCGCACGTAGTCGCGCAACTGGCCGGTCAGCTCCCGGAAGCGGTCCCCGGAGCCGCTCAGGGCACCCGGGTCGATGGCGAGGATGCCGAAGCCGTTGATGTAGCGGCCGTCGTCGGCCTCGGCCAGAGGCTCGCCGGCGATCGTCGCCCCGAGGACCTCCACCAGCAGGCCGAGGCCGAAGCCGCGGTACCCGAGGTCGCCGCCGAAGGGCAGGATGGCGCCGGCGGGCGGTCCCTCGCCGGGGCCGTAGAAGTCGGCCGGGTCGACGCTGGGCCGGCCGTCTCCGTCGAGGATGCGGCCCTCGGGAAGCCGCTCTCCGGCGTGCAGGGCGGTGCGGATGCGGCCCTCCGGGATCATGCTCGTCGACATGTCGAGCACCAGGGGATCGCCTCCGGTGGGGGCCGCCCAGGCCAGGGGGTTGGTGGCCAGGCGGCCCTCCCGTCCGCCCCAGGGCACGACGAAGTGGCCGTGTCTGTGGCTGTTGGCCACGGCCAGGCCGAAGAGACCGGCCTCGGCCAGCTTCTGGGGATAGGCGCCGAGACGGCCCACGTGGTGGCAGCGGCGGCTGACGGCGAAGGCGATCCCCCCGGACCGGGCGCCCTCGCTCACGAGATCGGTCATGTGGTGGGCGCCCACCTGGCCGAAGTTCATGCCGCAGTCGACGACCGCCACGGCGCCAGGGTCGCCCACCACCCGAGCCTGCGCGCCGGGCCGGATCGTGCCGTCGAGGCAGTGCTCGACGTACATCACGTAGCGCACGACGCCGTGGGAGTCGATGCCCATGAGGCTGGCTTCCACGAGGTGATCGGCCACGAGGACGGCCTCGTCGGCGGGGGCGCCGCAGGCCTGGAACAACTCGACGCCGAGATCGCGCAGGGCCTGCGCGGGGAGGAACTTCACGCCAGCCGCTGGCGGACCGTCTTGACCGTGTCGGCCACGGCCAGCATCAGGTGGGGGATGTCGCCGCCGATCTGCAGCCACTGAACGCCGCGCCGCGCCTGGACCGCGGCGTACTCCAGGTCCACGGGCATGCCCGAGCCCACCGGCAGGCCCCGGGCGGAGGCCGCGGCGATGACGCGCTCCATGGCGGCCACCACGTCGGGGTGCTCCACCTGCCCGAGGAGGCCGAGGGATCCGGACAGGTCGTTGGGGCCGAGGACCACCGAGTCGAGACCGGGCACGGCGACGATCTCGTCGATCGCCTCCACCGCCTCGACGCGCTCGATCATGACCGAGACGAAGAGGCTGCGGTCCGCCAGTTCCGGGTACTCCGGACCTCCCAGGCGGCCGTAGTCGGAGGCCACGAGGGGGCCGAAGCCCCGGCGTCCGCCGGGCGGGTAGCGGCAGTCGGCGACGACCGACTCGACCTCGGCGGCGGAAGCGACTTGGGGGACGACGATGCCGGGAGCCCCGGCGTCGAGGACCGGCTTGATGGAGACCGTGTCGGAGCCCGGCACGCGCACGAGGACGGCCCGGCGGCGACCCCGCGCCACCATCAGGTGGGTGCGCATCGCCTCCGGCCCCATGGCGGAGTGCTCCAGGTCGATCCACAGGAAGTCGACGGACTCGGCCAGGGCCTCGCAGACCTGGGGATCGGTGAGGGTCAGGGTGGTGCCCACCAGGGTCTCGCCGGCCCGCAGCCGGCGGCGGAAGTCGTCGATGCCGTCGAAGATCACGGCGCCAATGGTAGCCCGCTCGCCCAGAGCGGGCCAACCTCGTCTCAGGGCGGGTTCGGCATGGCGATATTCCCGCCAAACCGTTATGGTGAATGCACGGTGAAAGCACGTGGACTCGTGCACGGACAGGGAGAGGCAGTCATGGGGAGAAACACGGCGTTGGTCCTTCTGCTTGTCGTGTTTCCGCTCATGTGCTTCGGTGGGGAGGGACCCGTTCTGCCGCCGCTCGAGGTCCCGGTGCTGACGGATGTAGATGCCATCCAGCTGGACGGTGACCTGACGGATTGGCGGCAGGTCATCGGTCCGCCTCTGCTCACGACATATGACATGTGGAGGGACGTCACCGAGGGAGACGGCACCAGGAATGGCCAGTTGGATTACCGGCTTGAGGTCTGGATTGCCGTCCTGCCACCGGATCGTGTCCTCCTCGCCTTCGAGAGACGGGACACGGCGGTCTCCGATCAGGTGGTCGATACTTGGCGCGACGGCCAGTTCGAGTTCATGGTCGAGGTGGATCCGCAGGAGGTCGCCTCCGACGCGGCCACGGCGCAGCGAGTCGAGGTGCTTCCATTTGCGGAGGGCGGCCTCTCGGTCCGCTACACCGGAGCCGTGGGCGCGTGGCGCAACCGCACCGAGTACCTCCACGGGGTGACCGACTCGGACCCACCCAAGGCGAATCGCGAGATCGAGACGCGCGTGGAGGTGTCGCTCACCGTGTTCGACGTGGTAAGCGACGTGGGCCTCCAGGAGAGCGTTCGATCGGCCCTGAAGGTCGGTGATGTCATCACCCTGGGTGTGATAGGCGTCGATGTCGATCCTTGTGACTGGTGCGTCGCGGTCGTCACCTATCCAGCCACTCTCGCCAGGGACTTGCGCAAGGACGCCGGTGGCTTCGGCACCGCGATCCTGACCGGTCTGGAGCCGCCACGTACGGTTGTGTCGCCTTCGGGATGGGGCTCCGTCAAACGACTCTGGCGATGGTAGCGGTCGGGCGACGCTGGACACGTAACAGGCCGCAGAGAGGCGTGCCATGCTGAGAGCGATAGCCCTTGTCCTGCTGTTCGCCGCCCTTCCAGGGATCTGCTCGGCCGGGGGCCCTCCGGTCCTGCCACCGCTCGAGATCCCGGTGCTGACGGACGCCGATGCCATCCAGTTGGACGGTGACCTGACGGACTGGCGGCAGGCCATCGGGCCGCCGACGCTCGCGCCGATCGACATGTGGCGGGACGTCACCGAGGGCGATGGCATGAGGGACCTGGTGGATTACCAGCTTGAAGTCTGGATTGCCGTGCTGCCGCCGGATCGCGTGCTCCTCGCCTTTGAGAGACGGGACACGGAGATTTCCGATCAGGTCGTCGATGGATGGCGAGATGGCGAGTTCGAGTTCATGGCGGAGGTGGCTCCGCAGGAGGTCGCCTCGGACGCGGCCACGGCGCAGCGAGTCGAGGTGCTTCCCTTCGCGGAGGATGGCCTCTCGGTCCGCTACATCGGAGACGTAGGCGCGTGGCGGAACACGACGGAGTTCATCCACGGGGTGACCGACTCGGACCCACCCAAGAATCGCGAGATCGCGACGCGCGTGGAGGTGTCGCTCACCGTGTTCGACGTGGTAAGCGACGTGGGGCTCCAGGAGAGCGTTCGATCGGCCCTGGAGGTCGGTGATGTCATCACGTTGGGTGTGATAGGCGTAGATGTCGATCCTTGTGACTGGTGCGTCGCGGTCGTCACCTATCCAGCCACTCTCGCCAGGGATTTGCGCAAGGACGCCAGCGGTTTCGGCACCGCGATCCTGACCCGTCTCGAGCCGCCTCCGACGGCGGTGCTGCCCTCGGGATGGGGCCCGCTCAAGCGGCTCATGAGATGGTAGTGTCCGGCTGTCGTTCCACGCGCTTGCTGATCGCCGACCTGACAGGCTCGCCATGCTGAGAGCGATAGCCCTTGTCCTGCTGTTCGCCGCCCTTCCAGGGATCTGCTCGGCCGGGGGCCCTCCGGTCCTGGCACCGCTCGAGATCCCGGTGCTGACGGATGTAGATGCCATACAGGTGGACGGTGCCCTGACGGATTGGCGGCAGGTCGTCGGTCCGCCGATCCTGACGGTAGCCGACACGTGGACTGACCCCAGCGAGTCCACCTCTGCGTTCTGCCCGCAGCTTTTCTGGATCGAGATCTGGATTGCCGTGCTGCCGCCGGATCGCGTGCTCGTCGCCTTCGAGCGAATCGATCATGTGATCTCCGATCGGCCCTTCGACATCTGGCACGACGGCCAGTTCGAGTTCATGGTCGAGGTGGCTCCGCAGGAGGTCGCCGCGGACGCGGCCACGGCGCAGCGAGTCGAGGTGCTTCCCTTCGCCGAGGACGGTCTCTCGATCCGCTACACCGGAGCGGTGGGCGCGTGGCGGAACACGGCGGAGTTCATCCACGGAGTGGCTGCTCTGGACCCGGATGAGAAGGTGACGGGCGTCGAGTTGTCGCTCACGGTTTTCGACGTGGTGAGCGATGCGGGCCCCGGGGAGAGCGTACGCTCCGACCTGAGGATCGGTGACACCATCACCCTGGCCGTGCTCGCCGCCGACAACAATGGCGATGGACGTTCGAGCTGCTACAGTGTCATCAACTATCCCCCTGCCGGGGCCAGGCGTCTGCAGGAGGACGCCAGCGGTTTCGCGCCGGCGGTGCTGGTCGGTCTGGAGCCAAGAGACACCCAGGCGACCCCCGCGGGATGGGGGCAGATCAAGCACCCCCTGTCGCGCTGATGGACGGGTGCCGCGGCGGGAAGACCGCGGCGCCGGTGCAGCCCTCGCCCAGCCTCCCGCCAACATCCTATACTACGCCCCCCATGCGCGTCGCCACCGGCACCATCAGCCACGAGTCGAGCACCTTCACGCCGGTGCCCACCGACCGCGGCAACTACGACGCCCGCTTCGGCTACCTGCGCGGCGACGAGCTGATCCGCACCTTCCGCGGCACCAACAGCCCCATGGGAGGCTTCATCGAGGGCGCCGAGGCCCACGGCTTCGAGCTCGTTCCCACGATCCACGCCGAGCCCCATCCGAGCGCCCCCACCCCTCGCCCCCTCTTCGACGAGATCCTGAACGAGCTCCTCGACGGCCTCCGCGCCGCCGGAGAGATCGACGGCGTCCTCCTCGAGCTGCACGGGTCGATGGCGGCCGGGGGCCTCGACGACGCCGACGGCCACATCCTCAGCCGGGTCCGCGAGGTCGTGGGTCCCGGGGTGCCGGTCTGCGCCGCCCACGACATCCACACCAACATGTCGGCCGAGATGGTGGCCGCCGCCGACGTGCTCATCGGACGCGAGAGCTACCCGGAGGTGGACATGGCCGAGCGGGGCCGCGAGTGCGCCGACGTGCTGGTGCGCATCGTCCGGGAGGGCCTGCGGCCGGCCATGGCCTACCACCCGGTGCCGATGATGTGGGGCATGCACCAGGTCACCGCCCACCCGCCGATGCGGGAGACGATCGAGCGGCTCCACGGGATCGAGGCCCGGCCGGGGGTGGTCTGCGCCTCGGTCTGCACCTGCTTCCCCCTGGCCGACGTGCCCTGCATGGGCGCCTCGGTGACCGTGGTGACCGACGGCGACGAGGAGCTGGCCCAGGCCTGCGCCGACGAGCTGGGCGGCTGGATCTGGGAGCGCCGCCGCGACTGGCACGAGCCACGCCGGCCGACGGAGGAAGTGCTGCGGCAGGTCGAGGCCGACGGACTCTTTCCCGCCGTCGTCGCCGACCGCGACGACAACACCGGCGGCGGATCCCCCGGGGACAGCACCGGGATGCTGCGGGCCTTCGTCGAGGCCGGCCTGGGCAACGCCTGCGTTCTCTACATGGTCGACCCGGAATCGGTGGCCGCCTGCCATCGGGCCGGGGCCGGCGCCGGCGCCACCCTCGACCTGCGGGTGGGCGGCAAGTCCCATCCCCTGCAGGGCGAGCCGGTGCCCATGAAGGCCCGCGTGAAGGCCGTCAGCGACGGCGCCTTCCGCTACGACGGGCCGATCTTCGCCGGCCTCGAGGCGAGCATGGGACCGTCCGCCCACATCGAGCAGGACGGCGTGCACGTGCTGCTGGTGACGGAGCGCGAGCAGCCCTTCGACACCGCCTTCGCCCGCACCCTCGGCCTGGATCCGCGGCGGATGCGCTGGGTGGGGGTCAAGTCGGCGGCCCACTTCCGCGCCGGCTTCGAGTCGTGGGCCGGGGCCGTGCACCTGGTGGGGGAGTCCTCCGTGCACTCCCCCCAGGCGGTGACCTTCCGCAATCTGGGGCGCCGCGTCTTCCCCCTCGACGAGGAGGGGCGGTTCGACGAGTCCCTGCTCGAATCCGGAGCGCAGACCTCTCCCGGGAGCTGAGCATGCAGAGCTACCGCGCCGCCCTCGTCGGCTGCAGCCGCATGGGCGCCTTCATCGACAACGAGGTACCCCCGGCGCGCCGGCCGTACTCGCACGCCGCCGGGTACGAGGCCTGCGAGCGCACCGACATGGCGGCCTGCTCCGACCTGCGCCCGGAAGTGATGGAGCAGGTGGGGCGGCGCTACGGGGTGCCCGCCGACCGGCAGTACACCGACTACCGGCAGATGATCGAGGCGGAGAAGCCCGAGATCCTCAGCGTCGCCACCCAGCCCGAGCATCGCCGCGAGGTCGTCGTCTTCGCCGCCGCCCACGGGGTCCGCGCCATCTACGCCGAGAAGGCCTTCAGCGCCTCCCTCGCCGACGCGGACGCCATGGTCGAGGCCTGCGAGGCCAACGGCGTGGTCCTCAACATGGGCACGAACCGGCGCTGGGACCCCGGGTTCGACTGCATGAAGGAGGTCATCGACGGGGGCCGCCTCGGCCGGCTGCAGTCGCTGGTGCTGCATTCGACGGGCACCCTCTTCAACAGCGCCAGCCACGGCTTCGACCTGCTCCTGCGCCTGAACTCGGACCGGCCCGTGGCCTGGGTGCAGGCCCACCTGCCCAACGGCGAGACCGTCTTCGACGGGGACCGGCTGAGCGAGGATCCCGTCGGCCACGGGATCCTGCAGTTCGCCGACGGGGTCACGGCCTACGCTCTCAACAGCGGCCGGGGGAGTGAGATCGAGGCGGTCTGCAGCGGCGGCGTGGCCACGGCGATGCAGAACGGCGAGGAGTGGGAGATCCGGGAGCCCAAGGGGCAAGACCACCGCGGGCGCCCGCTGCTGGGCCGGAGCCCCTTCCCGGAGTTCGAGCGCAAGAGCTCGACCCTGTGCCTGGTCGAGGACCTGGTGCACAGTCTCGACACCGGCGAGCCGCCCCGGGGAGGCGCGCCCCTGGCGCGCACCAACACCGAGCTGATCTTCGCCTTCATCGAGTCCCACGTGCGCGGCGGCGCCCGGGTGGAACTGCCGCTGCAGGCCAGCCGCCCCTACCGCATGGAGCGCGACCGGGCGCCGCGGCAACCGAAGTACCAGCCCGACGATTGAGAACGGGACCGGAGCCGTTGGCGCGGCCCTCAGGCCGGGGCCAGATTACCCGCACACCGAGGAGGAGAGCGTGAAGATCCGAGAGGTGAAGAGCTGGACCGTCCACATCCCCTACGCGGCTCCCGTCGGACCCTACGTCGGCCGCGGAGGAGGGGGCGGCACCCTCGGAGGCACGGCGCTCATCGTGCGCGTCGACAGCGACGACGGGCTCACCGGCTGGGGGGAGGGCACGGCCCGCCTGGAGCCGGCCGCCGTCGACCTGCTGACCGGACGGCGCGCCGACGATGTGGAGGGCGCCCTGGCGGCCCTGGGGGCGTCGGGCGTCGGGCCCGGTCCCGCCTCGGGGGTGGAGATGGCCTTGTGGGACCTGCTCGGCCAGCGCGCCGGCCTGCCCCTGTGCAGCCTCCTCGGGGGGCGCCTGCGCGAGGAGGCCGAGTTCACGGCCTGCATGGGCCTGAAGGAGCCCTCGGAGTCGGCGGCCACGGCCCGCGAGTACGTCGACCGCTGGGGCTTCACCTCCCTCAAGACCAAGGCCGGCGACGACCCCGACCTCGACCTGCGCATCGCCGAGGCGGTGGTGAAGGAGATCGGCGGCGAGGCCGAGCTGCGGCCCGACGCCAACTCCGGGTACGGCCCGGAGCGCGCCTTCGAGTTGATGCAGAAGATGAAGGGGGTGGGCGTGAACCGCTTCGAGGATCCCTGCGCCGGAGAGCACGCCGAGGTGCTCCTCCGCTGCCGCGAGGAGGCGGGCATGGAGATTCTCGTCAACCAGGGGGTGACCGGCCCCGAGAGCGCCGTGCCCCTGCTCACCTCCGGCGCCGGCGACTACCTGATGCCGGACACGCCGGCCGCCGGCGGCGTGCTGCCGGTGCAGAAGGTGGCGCGCGTGGCCGAGGGCTTCGGCGTGCCCTGCCTGATGCACTGCTCCCACGACCTGGGGCTGAAGACCGTGGCCATCACCCACCTGGCCGCCTCGACGCCGAACTTCTCCGGACCCAGCGACACCTGCTACCACGGCCTGGTGGACGACGTGCTCGCCGAGCCCCTGGTCTTCCGGGGCGGCCGGATCGCCGTGCCCGACAGGCCCGGTCTCGGCGTCGAAGTGGACGAGGACAAGCTGGAGCGATACTCGATATGACGACCCCCCATGCCGTCGACGCGCCGCCGCAGGTGGCGAAGTCCCTGGAGATCTACGAACGCGCCCGCCGGCTCATCCCCGGCGCCACCCAGTTGATCAGCCGCCGGCCCACCCGGGCCGCCCTCGGCATCAGCCCGATCTACGCCGAGCGCGCCAAGGGCTGCCGCATCTGGGACGTGGACGGCAACGAGTACGTCGACTGGTTCAGCGCCGTGGGGCCCATCGTCCTGGGCTACGCCAACGAGGTGGTCGACGCCGCCGTGAAGGAGCAGATCGAGCGCGGCTCCATCTACTCCATCGTCCACGAGTCGGCCGTGGAGCTGGCCGAGCTGCTGGTGCGGCTCGTGCCGTCGGCGGAGATGGTGCGCTACGCCAAGGGCGGCGGCGAGGCCTGCACCGTGGCGGTGCGCATCGCCCGCGGCGTCACCGGCCGCGACAAGGTGCTGTTCAGCGGCTACCACGGATGGCACGACTGGTACCTGGCGGCCAACCTCGGCTCCGAGCGCCTCGACGGACACCTCTTCAACGGCATCGAGCCGATCGGGGTGCCCCGGGCCCTGGAGGGCTCCTCCGTGCCCTTCGCCTACGGGGACCTCGATCAGCTCGAGGATCTGCTGAAGGCCCACGGCGACGAGGTGGCCTGCATCATCATGGAGCCCATGCGCACCGAGCTGCCCCCGGCCGGCTACCTCGAAGGGGTCCGCCGGCTGGCCGACCGCCACGGCGTGGTGCTCATCTTCGACGAGGTCTCCTGCGGCTGGCGCGTGGCGCTGGGCGGCGTGCAGGAGGTGGTGGGCGTGACCCCGGACATGACCGTCTTCGCCAAGGCGATCTCCAACGGCTATCCCATGGCCGCCGTCGTCGGCCGGCGGGAGGTGATGGAGCCGGTGTCGCGCATGTTCATCTCCAGCGCCTACTGGGACGACAACGTGGGCATCGCCGCCGCCCTGGCCACGGTGCGGGAGCTGGAGCGGGTGGACGCGCCGGCCATCTTCGAGCGCCTCGGCAGCGACTTCCGCCGGCGCATCGACGCGGCCGCGGCCGAGACCGGGGCGCCGGCGCGGTGCGTGGGCGTGGCCGCCCACCCGGGGATCCGCTTCGACGTGCCCGCCGAGCTGATGCCCAAGGTGGCCACCCTCTTCGTGCAGGAGAACGCCCGCCGCGGCGTGATCCTGTCCCAGGGGTTCTTCTTCAACACCGCCCACGACGACGAGGAGGCCCTCGACCGCACCGAGAGGGCGGTCCGGGAGAGCTTCGCCGTCATCGCCGACGGACTGCGCCGGGAGCGGCTGGACGAACTGATCGAGTGCGAGCTGGTGGAGGAGTCCTTCCGCCGGCTCGTGCGCTGACCGGAGAGAAAAGATGCCTGCGACGACGACAATGAGAACCTGGAATGGCCCCGAAGCCCTCGACCGGTGCACGCGCCGCAACGTGGTGCGCGGCGTCTCCGGCGGCGGCCTGCAATTGCGCCGCGGCGTCATGGTGGCCGACGAGGCGGCTCGCTGCAGCAAGCGCGACGAAGAGCGCATCGCCGGGGGCCGGCAGATCCGCAAGCGCCTGGTTCTCGGGCCGGTGGCCGCCGATGGCGCCCGGCTGATCGGCTACCTCTCCTGCGACCAGGCCGGGGGCGAGCTGGAGGCCCTGGTCAATGGCCATTCCACCCGCTTCGTCTGGGAGCAGAAGCGCGAGTACTGGGTCGACCGCTGGCGCGCCGTGGAGATCGATCCGGCGTGGCTGCGGGAGGGCGAGAACGAGATCGTGCTGCGCGCCGTGGGCGACGCCGGCTGGACGGTGCTGGTCGAGGAGAGCGTGCAGCCCGACCGCAGCGAGGTCAGCGACGACGGCGGGCGCACCTGGCGCTCCGACGAGCTGGGGGTGAACGACCGCGTCGACGGCGAGTACGTGGTGCGCCTGTGGCTCGATCAGCACATGAGCGCGGGCGAGGTCTGCTCCGAGGCCGTCGACCTGCTCAGCCCCGAGGAGGGCGGTATCGCCGCGGCCGGCGCCGCCCTCGGCGTGCGCGTCGAGCTGCAGGGGCAGGAGCCGGACGGCACCAGCCGCCGCCTCGAGTGGCGGGCCGGCCCGACGCCGGCGTACGAGCCCGAGGGCTGGAGCGCCTGGGCGCCGCTCGAAGGGGAGGTCCAGGTGCCGGAGGGCGCCCGGTTCTTCCAGTGGCGGGCGCTGCTGTCGACCGGCGATCCGGCGGTGACGCCGACCCTGGCCGGCGCCCGCCTCTCGGCCCGCGTGGAGGCGCGGGACCCGGCCGCCGCCAGGCTGGTGGAGGCGGACAACCGGCCCCTGGCGTACAGCTCCTACCGGTTCTCGTACCTGGCCGCCGGCGAGCCCCGGGCGAAGGTCCTGCGCGAGCGCTGGAAGCTCGACCAGGTGGTGGGCCCGGCCAAGACCGAGTTCGAGGCCCTGACGCGCCTGCGCCAGTGGGTGCGCGAGCAGTGGGAGGACGGCTGGAACATGGGGGGCCTGGACTACTGCCCGCCCTGGGACGCCCTGGTCGTCCTCGAGCTGGCCGGCCAGCAGCTGGCCCTGGGCATGTGCACCCACTACGCCTCCGTCTTCACCCAGTGCTGCGCCGCCCTCGGGTTCACGGCCCGCACCCAGATCATGCGCTCCCACTGCATCACCGAGGTCTGGTCGAACGACTACGGCAAGTGGGTGACCATGGACCCGGGCGGCGACAGCAACGACGCCACCAAGTTCACCTACCACTTCGAGCGCCACGGAGTACCGCTGAGCGCCCTCGAGGCGCACACGGCCTGGGTCGACGACGACCTCGGCGACATCTGCGTGAGCCCGCCGCCCCCGGAGGCCGCCGGCGAGCGCTTCCGCGTGGAGAACCGGATCCACCTGTGGTCGCGGTTCATGATCAACCGGCGCAACGACGAGCCGGCCACCCTGAGCCCGGGCGAGCCCGAGCACGGCGCCGGCTCCTACCACTACGACGGCTACCTGTTCTGGGAGGACGAGAAGACCCCGGCCCTGCCGTGGTTCAGCCGCCACACCGACCGCGAGGCCGACCTCTACTGGGACGTGGACCGCACCCGCATCCATCTGCAGGCCGGCGGCGGGCAGGACCTGCGCGTCGACCTGGAGGCCGTCTGTCCCAACTTCGAGCGCTTCGAGGTGCGCGTCGACGGCGGCGGCTGGGACCCCCGTCCCGCCTCGTTCGCCTGGGCCCTGCACGCGGGGGAGAACCACCTGGAGGCGCGCGCCGTCAACGCCATGGGCCGGGCCGGGGCGGTCAGTTCGGTCTCGGCCGCCGTCTAGAGGGCTGCCACAAGGATGGGGGAGGCCGTATCCGCAGCGTGACTGACTCTCCCATCCACGTGGACTCCGCCTTCGAGGGCGGCAGCGCCGGCGGGATCCTGCCCACGGGCGAGGACGCCTTCGAGGCCTTCCCCCTGCCCGAGCCCGTGCCCCGATGGTTCTTCGACGCCCTGGAGGAGCACTTCGGCGGCGCCGGCGTGCCCCGCGAGTACGCCTGTCACGTGCGCCTGGTCTCCCGGGCCCCGCAGGAGCGCACCGTCAGGCTGCGGTTCCGGTTCACCGAGACCAGCGGCGCCGCGTACATGGCGCCGCCGTACTGGCTCTTCCAGCGTTGCCGCTGGCGGCCGGTCCCGGCCCGCGACACCGAGTACGCCGAGGGCTCCCACGTGGACTTGGCGATCCGCCTGGCGCCGGGCGAGGAAGTGCGGCTGGCCAACAAGCCCTACGCCGGCCTCCGCGACGTTCGCGACGACATGGAGACGCTGGCCGCCTCCGGTCTCTTCGAGATCCGCGAGATCGGCCGCACGGCCCAGGGGCGGTCGATCCAGGCGCTGGAGTCGAGGGGCTCCGCCTCCGACGCCATCCTGATCGGCGCCACCCTGCAGCCGGCCGAGCCGGCGGCCCGTCCGGTGCTGGCCATCGCCCACTGGCTCACCGACGGCAGTGGCCTCACGCGGCGGCTGCTGGAGCGCTTCCGCTTCGCCTTCGTGCCCCTGCCCAACCCGGACGGCACCGCCGACGGGCGCTCGTGCACCAACGGCGTGGGAGAGGTGCCCATTTTCAGCTTCGGCCGCCTGCTGGCGGGGGAGCCGGCCCCGGCCGAGACCCGGGCCTTGTGGGAGTACACCGAGCACCTGCGGCCGCTCTCCTACCTGGAGCTGCACACCCACTACCAGGACGTGCGCGCCCACAAGCTGAACCCCATGGCCGCGGAGTGGTTCGCCGACCCGGGCCGCTGGGAGCTGGCTGTCCGGGTAGACCGGGCGCTGCTGTCGCTGAACGCGGACTGGCGGGTGACCGCCATCGAGCGCGCCACGCCCTTGAGCGGGGCCGGCGGTTTCACCAATCTCGCCGAGCGCTTCGGCACCCTGGCCTACTGCTACCAGATCTACTGCGTCACCGAGGAGGCGACCTGCGCCCACGCCGTGAGCGTGGCCCGCACCCTGGCCGCGGCCCTGGCCGGCCCCGAGTGGGAGGCCGGCGCGCCGCCGCCGAACATCGAGAAGGGATAGGCTGGACGCGGTACGAGGGCCTGGGCGTGCCGCTCGGGGGGCGGCCGGCGCCGCAGGTCGGATGAGCCCCGGGGACGGCGACCGGTCCACCCAGGGCGTCACCTCCCGGTCGGTGCTGACCGGGGCCTTGCTGGTGGCGGCCATCAGCGTCCTCAGCCCCTGGGCGATCCTGGTCGTCAAGGGCTCGCAGCTGACCAGCAACGCCATCCCCATCGTCGCCGTCTTCCTGCTCTTCGCGGTCACCGCCGCAGCCCAGCCGATCCTGCGCCTGCTCTCGGTGCGGCTGGCCTTCGGGCGGGCGGAGCTGATCGTCGTCTACGTGATGATGCTGGCCGGCTCGGTGGTCGTGACCACGGGCTTCACCGGCTCCTTCCTCTCCGTCGTCACCGGCGCCTTCTACTACGCCACGCCCGAGAACGACTGGGCCTCCCTCTTCCTGCCGTACCACAGCCGCTGGCTGTCGCCTGCCGACACCGAGGCGATCCGCCTGTTCTACGAGGGACTGCCGCAAGGCATGGCCATCCCCTGGGAGGCCTGGGCCACACCCCTGGTCACCTGGATCTCCTTCATCCTCGTGTTCTACGGCGTCCTGTTCTGCCTGGGCGTGCTGCTGCGCGGCCAGTGGGTGGAGAACGAGCGCCTCGTCTTCCCCCTGACCCGGCTGCCCCTGGAGATGGTCGAGGCCGGGGACGCAGCCCGGGGGTCGGTCGCGCGCCGCCTGTTCACGAGCCGCATCATGTGGCTGGGCTTCGCCATCCCCCTGCTCCTGCACAGCTGGAACTCCCTCGGCAACTACGCCGACGGCTTCCAGAGAGTCCCCGTCGCCGGCGCCCTGGCCCTCATGCCGGGCCTGCCGGCCATCCCCTTCCGCCTCAACCTGCCGGTCATGGGGCTGGCCTACCTGATGCCGCTGAACGTCGCTTTCAGCGTCTGGTTCTTCTTTCTCGTCGGGCAGCTGCAGCGCATCGTCATGGCCCGCGTCGGCCTGCAGCACGGGACCGGCGACATCTGGACCTCCGGCGGCGGCGGGGCGGTCCTGGGCTACCAGATGGCGGGGGCGATGATGGTCTTCGTCGTCTTCCTGCTGTACACCGCCGCGCCCCACATCCGCCGCCTGTGGCGCCACGCGGTGAGCGGCGAGGGCGACGTCAGCCGCGAGGTGCTGCCGCCGCGCCGGGCCTTCGCCGGCCTCGGTCTCGGCGCCCTGTTCATGACCGGGTGGCTGACGGTAACCGGCCTTTCGCTGTACGTCTCGGTGATCCTCGTGATCGGCGCCCTGGGCGTCTTCATCGGCCTGTCGCGGGTCGTGGCCGAGGCCGGCCTGCCCGGGGCGCAGACGCCGATGGTGCCGCAGGCCTTCATCACCCGCGGCTTCGGTCCGGAGGTCCTCGGCCTGAAGAACATGACCGGCCTCGGGCTGAGCACGGTGTGGATCGGCGAGACGGCGGCGAACATGATGAACGCCGTCGTCCACTCGCTGAAGCTGACCACCGAGGAGGAGGGCGGCCGCCGCTACCGCGGGGTGCCCCTGGCGCTGGCGGTGGCCGTGATCGTCGGGCTGGCGGGCTCGATCTGGTTCACCATGCACATGGCCTACAGCTTCGGCGGCATCAACCTGCACCGCTGGTACTACTCGGGGGCGCCGCGCTGGCCCTTCCGCTACATGGCCTCCGTGTACAACGCCCCCGAGCCGTTCCTGCCCCGCCTCGGGTACACCAGCCTCGGCGGCGGGGTGATGGCGATGCTCCTGTTCCTGCGCCACCGCTTCATCTGGTGGCCCCTGCACCCGATCGGCTTCCCCATCGCCAACACCTACACCATCATGTGGTACGGCTGGTTCGCCATCTTCCTGGCCTGGCTGGTGAAGAGCACGGTGCTGCGCTACGGCGGCCCCGGCACCTACCGCGCCCTGATGCCGTTCTTCCTGGGCCTGATCCTCGGGGAGTTCACCACGGCCTGCGTCTGGGTCTTCCTCGACGGCCTCTACGGCTTCGAGGGCAACATGATCTTCAACTTCTGATCCACGCGAACGGCTCCGGCAGCGGGGTCGCGGCGGCGCCGCTTGAGGGAGGCCGGGGGTTTCACCGATCTTTCCGACCCACCAGAAAGGGAGAAGAGACCGTGAAGATCGACCGAATCGAGCTCATCCAGATCGAGACGCCCCGCTACCACGGGATGATCTCCGGGCACGTGATCCTCAAGCTCCACGTGGACGACGGCCCCGTCGGCCTCGGCGAGGCGTCGGACAGCAAGTGCGACGACGTGCCGGCCCTGGCGCAGCAGCTCAACGAGCAGCTCAAGGGCCGGGACGCGCGCCGCATCAACGAGATCAACGACTTCATGCTGGGCCGCCAGTGGGGCTCCACTGTCAGCGACCGGCACGTGGCCTCCGCCGTCGACCTGGCCCTCTACGACCTCAACGGCAAGGTGCAGGGCGTGCCCGCGTACCAGATGCTCGGCGGCAAGGTGCGCGACCGCCTCTACTGCTGCTACCCGATCTGGGGCCGCCAGGTAAGGGAGGACTTCGAGCTGGCCGGCTCCTACCTGCAGCGCCTCGTCGACCTCGGCCACCACCTCTTCCGTTTCTACGTCTCCGGCGACGCCGAGCTCGACGACCGCTTCCTCACCGAGATGAAGTCGCGGCACGGCGACGACATCCGCCTCAAGTCCCTCGACTTCTCCGGCCGGTTCTCCGACTGGCAGGAGGTCCTGCGCTACGGCGACCGGCTGCGCCGCCACGACCCCTTCCACTTCGAGCAGCCGAGCTGGGACATGCGCGCCAGCGCCGAGTTCACCAAGCGCGTCGACCTGCCCGTGACCTGGCACATCGGCTCCCTGCGCCAGGCCTGGGAGGCGGCCGACAGCGGTGCCTGCACCGCCTTCAACCTGGCCTGCGTCTACGGCGGGCCGACCCACATCAAGCGCATCCTGGCGGTGGCCGAGGCGATGGGCCTGAAGTGCCTCATCGGCACCGACCAGGAGTCGACCCTCGGCGTCAGCGCCCAGGTCGCCGTGGGCGTCAGCTCGCCCCAGGTGCAGTTGCCCTGCGACCCCATGGGTCCCGTCCTCTACATGGCCTCTCCGGCCAAGGAGCGGGTGAAGGCCGAAGGCAGCTACCTGACGCCCTTCGAGGGGCCGGGCCTCGGCGTCGAGCTGGACGAGGCGAAGCTGGACGAGCTGACCGTGGGGAGGGCCTGAGAATGGCGGCCATCGGCATCACCGACGCGCAGTTGGCTCACTTCGAGAGCAAGGGCTTCTTCTTCGTCCCCAATCCCCTCGGCGCCGAAGGGATGCGCGAGGTCGACGCGCGGCAGCAGGAGGTGGAGCCGGTGTGGGAGCAGACCGAGTTCCCGGGCTGCAACCGGCTGGCCTGCCAGTTCCTGATGATCGGCGAGCCGCTGCTGAGAATGGTGGAGAGTCCGATCCTGGTGGAGGCGGCGCGGCGCATCCTGGGCGCCGAGGACGTGCACGTGGGCGCCTGCGGCATCGGCGACGCCTCCAAGGGGCGGCCGATCCGGCAGGTCCACTGGCACGCGGACGGCGGCCCCGACGTGAAGCAGGTCTCCTTCCGCACCGCCCTCGACCGCCACGACGCCAGCAACGCGCCCCTGCGGGTGCTGCCCGGCAGCCAGGACCGCCCCCGCGAGGAGGTGGCCGCCGAGCTGCTGCAGCTCGAGCTGGCCACCGGAAAACACGAGGAGCCCCCCGACCACTGCTACGCCCTCCATCCCCGGGAGGTGGAGGTCGTCCTCGACCCGCGGTGGACCCTCGTGTGGACGCCCTCCTGCTGGCACGCCACCGGCCTCAAGACCGGCGCCGGTCCGCGGCGCGCCATGGGCTGGAACTACTTCCCGCCCGGAGGCCGCAAGCGCGACGTGGCGGCGGTGAAGCACCTGCACCCCGGATGGCCGGACTGGCCCGAGGAGCGCCGGCGCCTCTGGGGCCTGGATTCGTGAGCGGCTCCGCCGCGCCGGCCGCCGCCGCGGTCGACGTGGCCGCGGTGCGGGCCCAGTTCCCGGCCCTGAGCAACTACGTCTGGTTCCAGAACGGCGGCGTCTCCATCACCCCGGAGCCCATCGCCCGCGAGCACATGCGGCTCATGGAAGAGCTGCTGGCCCGCGGCCCCCTGCACATCATCTACCCCGACGAGGAGTACCCCCGCCGCCGCCGCACCATGGAGCGCCTGGCCCGGTACTTCGACGTCGACGCCGACGAGCTGGCCGTCATGCGGGGCGTGAGCGAGGCCTTCCACACGGTGCTGCGCGGCCTCCCGTGGGAGGCGGGCGACCGGATCGTCATCTCCGACAACGAGGAGGCGGCCCTGCTGCTGCCCAGCCTGCACCTGCGGGACCGCCTCGGCGTGGAGGTGGTCAAGCTGCCCCTGGCCGAGGACCGGGAGGAGCTGATGGCCGCCGCCGCCAAGGCCCTCACGCCGAACACGCGGCTGCTGGCCCTGAGCCACGTGACCACCGACATGGGCTTCCGCTTTCCCGCCGAGCCCCTGTGCGCCCTCGCGCGCGAGCGCGGCATCCCCTCCTTCCTCGACCTGGCCCACTCCTGCGGCGCCGTGCCCTACGGGCTGCGCGACCTGGGCTGCGACTTCGCCGGCCTGCTCTCCTACAAGTGGATGTTCTCGCCCTACGCCGCCGGCGCCCTGTGGGTCCGCCGCGAGCGCCTCCACGACATCGAGGTCACCTACGCCGGCTGCCGGGCCGAGAAGTGGCTCGACTTCGAGACCGACACCTTCGAGCTGCCCGACACGGCGCAGCGCTTCCAGTACGGCCCCTGGTCGTGGCCGCTCGTGCACGCCTGGGCGGCGGCGGCGGACTGGCTTCAGGAGATCGGTCCGGAAGCGGTCTGGTCCCGCATAAGCGAGTTGACGGACCGGCTGAAGGCGGGACTGGCCCGGATCGACGGCGCCGAGCTGTACACGCCCCGGAGCGCGGACGACTCGGCGGCCCTGGTCAGCTTCGGCCTGCGCGGCTGGACGGGGGCGGACCTGACGGCGGCCCTGCAGGAGCGCTGGAACATCGTCATCAAGCCGCTGCCCCACACCGTGGAGGGCCTGCGCGCCAGCATCTGCTTCTTCCAGCTCGAGGAGGAGATCGACCTGCTCCTGGCGGCGTTAGGGGAGCTGGCGGGGGAGAGGTGAGGGTGGGTCTTCTCCTGGCTCGTCTCGGCCTGGCCGCCGCGGCCTTCGCCGTCAGTCTGCTCGCCGGGGAGTTCGTCGTGCGGCTGGTGATCGATCCGGTCGATTACCTCCGTCCCGAGGTCCGGACCCGGTCCTGAAGCTCCGCGTGGAAGCAGGCTCCGCCGGCCACGACGCCTGGGGGTTCCGCAACGCTGAGGTGCCCGAGGGCGTCGACCTCGTCGCGGTCGGCGATTCCCAGACCTACGGCAACAACGCGCCTGCTACGGAGGCTTGGCCACACTGGCTCGGGCGCGCCTCCGGGAAGAGCGTCTACAACCTCAGCCTGGGGGCGTACGGTCCCTTCGAGTATCTCCACCTGCTGTGGACTCGTGCCTTCCAACTCTCCCCCGAGGAGGTGATTGTAGGCTTCTACCTCGGCAACGATCTCTGGGACGCCTATCACTCGGCCTACACCGTGGAGCATTGGCTAACCCCGGCGTTGATCGCGCGAGCAGGAGGAACGTCTCTACCGGCGCACGCCGGACGGCCACCCCGTGTCTCGAGGCTACGAGGTGATCGGCCGCCGCGCCGCGGTGGTCTTGGGGCTGGCGCGCTGACCATCCCCGGCCCTGGGAGACCCTGTCCCACCTGCTGGACCTCGACTTCGAGAACCTCCTGCCCGGGCACGGCGACGCCATCGTCGGCGGCGCCAGGGAAACCCTTCGGGAGATGATGGAGGAGCGGCGCAGCACCTCGACCGGGCCGCCGAGGGTTACCTGGTTCCCGAAACATCCGGCTGGCTGACGGAGCGGCCCCGTGGGAGGGCGCCTAGCCCGCAGAGGTGATCGACGTCATGGGGATCCGAGTGCCCGGCGTGAGGGTTTGCGGTTCCGGAGGGGTCGGGCCCCATCAATTCACGCGATCCTACCGCCCTACAGAATCTCGCGCCCGAAGTCGGCGTAGGTCCCGGCCGTCACCAGCTCCACCGGCTCATCGACGCCGTCCAGATCTCCGGCGATCTCCTCCAGGGCGGCGAAGTCCGGCAGCACCCACACGGCGAGCCCTCCCGGCTCGGGAGCGAGCCGGCCGATGCGGTGCAGGAGCAGGTTCAGCCGCAGGCGGGGATGCCCGCGGGTCCGCTCCGCGTAGAAGGCGGATATCGTCTCTGCAGGGGCCCGGGGGCGGAAGAACTCGACGTAGTAGGTGCCGTCCCGCGTGTGCACCGGCTCGATGAGGGGCGAGTAGCAGCCGGCCACGTCGATGCGGGCCACCTGGAAGAAGGCGCCCTCCAAGTGGTCGGCCTCGCCGCCGCGGAAGATGCGGTCCCAGTCGTCGAGGCGGTCGAGGCCGGCGCCGGGGCAGTGCCAGGCGGCGAAGTACTCGGGCTCGGGACCGAGGCGCCAGGTGCGCCCGGCGTTGAGCACGAGGCGGTCGGCGTCGTAGCCGCTGTCCCAACCCTGCTGGCCCTCGGCGACCCCCGCCCGGAAGGCGTCCAGGTCCACCCCGGGGCGGCGGCTGAAGTACTCGATGTAGATCAGACTCATTCTTCTCCTCACTCGATGGGGACCGACAGGGGCACCTCCCGCCCCCGGGCTTCGGACTCGTAGAGGGCATCCATCAGGCGCTGGATGCGCACGATCTCGGCGCCCGACACCGGCGAGGGACCGCCGCTGCGCACCGCCTGGAGGAACGCGGTGTACAGTCTCTCCATGCCGTAGCCGCCGGGAGCCAGCGCTCCCGGGGGAGGCCCGTCGTCGATCCAGGATCCGTCCTTGACGATGCGGAAACGGAGGGGCGAGAGGGAGGCCGCGCCGCGCTCCCCGAGGAGCTCCCACCCTTCGTGGCGCCCCGAGGGCGGCTGCAGCCAGTCCGCCTCGACGGTGATCACGGTGTCACCCTCCAGCCGCACGAAGGCCATGGCGAAGTCCTCGATCGCCGGGTTCACGGCGTCCACGTCGATGACGTCGAGGGAAGGCCCGAGCGCCCCGGGGGAGGTGTGCAGCCGCTGATGGCAGAAGGCGCTGGCCGTGACGGGCTCCGGATGGTCCAGCAGCCAGAGGGCCAGGTCGAGGTTGTGGATCGTCCAGTGGGCGAGGACGCCGCCCCCGGCGCGGGCGAGCCGGTGGTAGTCGGGGTTGGTGGCGAAGCCGTGCACACCGCCGCCCCATGTACGGGCCGAGTGGACGTGGCCCAGGTCGCCGCCGGAGATGCGCTCCTTGAGCCAGACCGACTCGTCCCAGTGCCGGTACTGGAAGCAGACGCTCAGGAGGCGGCCGGCTTCTTCCGCGGCCATCACCATCTGTCCCGCTTCGATGGCGCTCAGGGCCACGGGTTTCTCACAGAGAACATGACATCCCGCGGCGAATCCTTGAATCGCCAGTTCCATGTGAGAGTCGGGAAATGTGGTGATCACCAGGACCTCGGGCCGCGTGCGGACCAGCATCTCCGCTACCCTGTCGAAGGCGGGCGCGCCGTACTCGCGCGAAACCGACTGGGCCCGCTCGGGGACGATGTCGCATACCCCCACGAGCTCGCAGAGTCCGGCCTCGGCCGCGGCCCGGCAGGCGGGAAGATGCCCGCTGACGGCGATGCTCCCACAGCCGGCCACGGCGACTCGGGTCGGCTTCATGGGGCCGCCAGGCCGGCGATGGCGATGAAAGGCCGCCCGTAGCGCAGGGTATTCGCGTGCCGAATCCATAGAAGAGAGAATAGACGAGATTCCGGGTGGCAAACAGGGGCTGATCCACCGGGGGGCGGCCAGGTTCCCCCTACCGGCTTCGGACCCTCAGGGGGTGTACCCTCCCGTGGGTCCGGGGCATGGAAGCCTTCCAAGGGGGGTTGACCAAGGCTCAATCTCCCGTATACTCTCTGAACCTTCTTGAAGGAGGCCACCGGCTCTCGATTCCGCCGGGATGACCAACTGGCCTGCTTCAGCTTCTTTTCTTGAGATACCCTTTCAGAGCAGGCAGGATCCAGACGAACGGCATGCCTTACCGTGCCTGCGGCCGGGGCGTCATGCCGTCTCCCCCTGGCCGTCCGGTATGATGGTGAGCGGGTGCGCCTGATCTGGCGCGCTCAGTTCCATCCACCAACGGTCCACGATCTCTCCTCTCTCACCCTGTGTCACTCGCATAGACCAAGGAGTCTGCTTCCGTATGCCTCTCGAACGCCCATCGACCCGCTCACTCAATTCCAGCCGCAGGCAACGCCACAAGGCCGTTTGCGCCAGTTGCGGCAGTTCCACCACGGTTCCCTTCCGGCCAACCCGCGACAGGCTGGTGTACTGCTCGCCGTGCTTCCAGGCCACCCGCAAGGATGCCCGCTCCCCGGGAATCGCGCCTGCAAAGGAGGCACTTCCACCCCGTGAGGCCACTGCCCGCGGCCCACTTGAGGGTTCGTCGTTCGGGAGCATGGCGCTGAGTCCCGGAACCCGGGCGGCGATCTCCCGGATGGACATCTCCGAGCCAACGCCTATCCAGGAGAAGGCCATTCCCGAGCTGCTCGCGGGACGGGACGTGATCGGGCAGGCGCGCACGGGGTCCGGGAAGACGCTGGCCTTTGCCGTGCCGCTGGTCGAGCGGTGCGATTCGTCGACTCGGCGAGTCCAGGCGCTCGTGCTCGTGCCCACGCGGGAGTTGGCCATCCAGGTGGCGGGGGTCACGGAGGCGATCGCCTCGGCCCACGGGCTGCGCGTGACATTGCTCTACGGTGGCCGGGGGCTGGCGCCGGAACGGAGCGCGGTGAAGGGCGGGGCGCAGATCATCGTCGGGACTCCGGGGCGGACGCTGGACCACCTGCGGCAAGGAAATCTCGACCTGCGATCGGTGCGCTTCCTGGTCCTGGACGAGGCGGACGAGATGCTGGACAGAGGGTTCGCGCAGGACGTCGAGGCGATCCTCGGCTACGCCTCCTCGCCCTGTCAGACGGCGCTTTTCTCCGCGACCATGCCCGAGTGGGTAGCGAAGACAGCTTCGAAGCACCTGCGGAGCCCCGTAACGGCGAAAGTCGATGCCGAACTGCAAGCGCTGCCGACGGTGGAGCATCTGGTCTACACAATCGAGAAGTGCGACAAGATAGGCGCGCTGCAAACGCTGCTGGACCAGCGGCAAGGCGCCCCGGTCCTGGTGTTCGGCAGGACCAAGCGCGGGGTCAGGCAGCTGGCGAAACGTCTGGACGCGCTGGGCTACGCGGTAGGCGCCCTGCAGGGAAACCTCAGCCAGAACGCGCGGGAACGGGCGTTGGTGAACTTTCGGTCAGGCGCCACGCCGATCCTGGTGGCAACGAACGTGGCCGCGCGAGGGTTGGATATCGAGGGAATCGGACAGGTGATCAACTTCGATCTGCCGGACTCGGAGCATCTGTTTACGCACAGGGTCGGACGAACGGGCCGTATGGGGCGCTCCGGAGAGGCGGTGACCTTCATCATGCCGGGAGAAGAGAAGAAGTGGCGTGAGATAAGACATGGGCTTGGCCTCCGGCTCACCAGCAAGCCATGGCCACTTCCCGCAAGGTAGAACAGGCTTCGCGCTCCCCGTGGTCAGCCGGGAGGCATGGCCACCAAGGGCGGCGGCTCAGAAGACCGGGGCCGGCAGGCCGTCGATGGTGACGTCGATGACCGCGGGCCGGCCGCTGGCCAGGGCGCGCTCAACGGCGGGCGCCAGCTCGCCGGGATCCTCGACCCGCTCGCCGAACCCGCCCAGGGCCTCGGCGACGCGGTCGTATCGGGTCGGCAGGAGGTCGCAGCCGATGGTGCGGTCCGGTCCGTACTGGCGGATCTGCAGCTGCACCTCGGCGTTCCAGCGGGCGTCGTTGCCGACGATGATCACGACGGGCAGGCCGTAGCGCAGGCAGGTGTCGATCTCCAGGGCGTGGAAGCCGAAGGTGCCGTCCCCCTGAAAGACGAAGACCGCCCGCTCCGGATGGCGCACCTTGGCGGCCATGCCCATGGGCAGGGAGCTGCCGATGGAGCCGGAGGGGCCGTTGATCAGCCGCAGCCCGGCGGCGAGTCCGGCCTGCATCCACTGTCCGAACTCGCCGCCGTCGCAGACGAAGACGGCGTCCTGCGCCAGGAAGGGCTGGAGCCTTTCGCAGAGCGCCAGCGGGTGGATGGGTGAGGAACCGCTGTCGCGGTGGGCCCGCCACTCCGGTGGCTCGGTGCGCGCGCCCTCGAGGTCCCGGCGCCATGGGTTCTCGCTCCATTGCCGCTGTGCCGCCGCCTCGGCGAGGGTGCCGACAGCCTCGGCGGGATCGCCCCGGAAGCAGCCCTCGAGGCGGGTCCCGTCGAGGGCCTCCTCGGCATCGACCGAGAGAAAGCGGACGGATTCGGAGAAGGCGGGGGGCTCTCCGAAGCGCAGGGTGAAGTCGAGCCTCTTGCCGAGGAGCAGCACGAGATCCGCCTCGGCCAGGCAGCGGCTGGCGCCGCGCAGCCAGGGATCGTCGACCCCCCGGGGGCTCTCGCACGGCAGGGCCGGGACGCCGGAGGCCGACTGCAATTGCAGCACGGCGTTCCAGCTGTCGCGGCGCGACATGGCGGGGCCGGCCAGGATCAGGGGGCGGGCGGCCCCCTGCAGGCGGTCGAGGATGTCCCCGGCTTGGTCCTCGCTCAGCCGCGGCCCGTCGTCGGGCGGCCACTCTACCGGCGGGGGCGGTCCTGCCTCGGGAAGCCTCTGCGCCGTCGAGGGCGGCTGCGGGTCCGCCTCGGCCTGCAGCAGGTCCATGGGCAGGCTGAGGTGCACGGGGCCGGGGCGGCCGCCGGCCGAGGTCTGCAGCGCCCGGGCCACGATGTCCGCCAGCGGCTCGGCCCCGGTGGCCACGTGGGACCACTTGGCCGCCGGCGCCGCCATGGCGGCCTGGTCCAGCTCCTGGAAGGCCCCCATGCCGGCCTGCGAGAGCGGGCTGTGACCGCTGATCATCACCAGGGGAGACTCGGCCGCACGGGCCACGAAGAGGCCGGTGACGCCGTTGCAGTGTCCGGGCCCGGCGGTGAGCAGGGCGACCCCGGGCTCGCCGGTGAGGCGGCCCCAGCCGTCGGCCATGTGCACGGCCGCCGCCTCGTGGCGGGTGTGGATGAGCTGGAGGCCGCTGCCGATGCAGGCGTCGAAGAGCGGCAGGTTCTGGTTGCCGGAGAGGGCGAAGAGATGGCGGACCCCGGCGGCGGTCAGGGCCTGGACGACGCTCTCGGCCCCGGTCATGGCCACCGCGGCGCCAGTTGGTCCAGCAGGGGTCGGAGGCGCTCTCCCCGACCGGCGGAAGGGGCGGGGGCCGCGTCGGCCTCGGCGTCCGTGAGCCTTTCGATCTCGAGTCGAGTCATGGTCCAGTCGCTGAATAGTGGGGATGCCGAATCAGGATGAGCCGCAGCCGAAAGATAGGAACCGCGGCTGTCGGGGGTGGCAAGCCCGGCCGGAGCCCACCGGAGGTAATTGCCCGCCTCCTCGGCGAATCCCAGACCTGTGCGTGTCGGGCAATGTCTCCGGTGGAATCGACCTGGGGCATCCCTTCATCGTGGCCGTCAATGACTGCCACAGTGAGTTCGAGTGGGACCCTCATGGCATTCAGTGTGCTTTGGCGAATGACGTCGGGGCGATACACGATTCGAGCTTCCAACCCAAATTCCATCGCATCTCCGGTGTTCGGCGATCTGCTCGGACACGGTGGAGGGTCCGTAGGAGTCGAAGTCAGTCGGTAACGGCAGGGCCCGGGAATGCAATAATGTCGCTGAACCTGGACGCCAAGTATCCCAAGACGCCCTACTGGCCCTGGTCGCCAGCCATCGGCAGGGAGGACGGGGTGCACGCGGATCCCCAGCGATTCGTCGGCGAGCCCGTGGTCGTAACGGAGAAGCTGGACGGTGGCAACACCCTCCTGCACGCCGGCAAGGTGTACGGCCGCAGCGTGTCGGTTCCTTCCAGCGACAAGTGGATGGCGATGGTGAAGAAGCACCACGCCTGGAAGGTGCGGGAGCCCGATGTCTATCTCTACGGGGAGGACATCTACGGTGTGCACAGCATCGAGTACGATCCCGTTCCGGAGCGGGAGACCTTCTACGCATTCGCGCTTCGGGACGGGGAGGGCGCTTTCGCCTCCTTCGAGGAGCTTGAGGTGTACGCCAAACCCCGGGAGATTCCGGTCGTGCCCGTCCTCTTCCGGGGCAGCTTCCAGTCGGTTGCAGGGATAGGCGCCTTCATGGAACGAGCCCACGGCGAGTCCTCGGCCCTCGGGGGTGCGCGGGAAGGGGTGGTGTTGCGGCTGGCGCGAGGGTTTCCTGCGTTGGAGTTTCCCAGCAACGTCTGCAAGAGCGTCCGCGCCGGCCATGTGCAGAGCGACGAGCATTGGACCAGGGACTGGAGGCCCTGCAGGATCGCACGGACCCCAAGAAAGGAGAGCTTGTGAGAGTGGCCGTCATGGGCGCCGCCGGGTGGGTCGGCCGGGCGGTGCTGGACAACTTCGCCGGCCGCCACGAGGTGCGGGCCTTCGACTACAACCCCGAAGCCTGGGACGCGTACCGCCGATTCCATGGGGACTGGGAGGGGGAGAAGCACCACGGGGACATCGCCGACTTCAACGCCGTCCACGGGGCCCTGGAAGGCATGGACGGCGTCGTCCATCTGGCCGCCTACTTCGGCTACGAGAACCCGCCCGAGGACGACCTGAACCCCTTTCTCTTCAACGTCAAGGGGATGTGGAACGTCCTGGAGTCGGCCCGGCGGCACGGGCTCCAACGGGTGGTGCACATGAGCTCCTGCGTCGTGGAGCATCCGGACGGCGTCTTCCTGTCGTCGGAGGTGCGCAGCAAGGAGGGCAGCCTGTACGGCATGACGAAGCGTCTGCAGGAGGAACTGTGCCGCCAGTTCCACGACGCCTGCGGTCTGCGCATCATCGTCCTCCGGCCGTGCAGCATCGGCGACAGCCGGCTCGGCATCACCCGGGACGGCTCCCCCGCCCGCGGCGGCATCAGCTGGGTCTGCCGGCACGATCTGGCGGAGGCCTGCCACCTGGCGCTCACATCCGGCGCCATCGACTTCGACATCATGCACACGGCCAGCCACCCGGAGGCCGACAAGCACTGCAACGTGGCAAGGTCCCGGGAGTTGCTGGGTCTGGAGTACAAAGGCCACTTCCCCGGCGGCTGACTCAGGGGGCTTCCGCGGCAAAGGCATCGGGCCGCGTGGAATCGGCGGGCCAGTATCCCCGGGGGGATTGGCGCCACCGGGTGCCGCACAGACCGGAGATCACGCTCCACTCCGGCGCCCCCAGGTCCGGGTCCGGCTGAAAGAGGAAGCGCCGGGCCCCGGCCCGCTCGGAGGCGGTCAGGATGCCGTGGAGGTCCCTGGCGGTCATGGCCTCGCCGCCGTGGGGCTGCCGGCCGGTGGAAACCCAGGGGATCGCCTTGTCGTCCCCTATGGCCTCCAGCGCGCGCCTCGTCTCGTCGTGGACCAGCCGCTCGAAGAACTCCTCCGGAAAGCCCAGCTCCATATCCGCCAGCGATTCGATCCCCGGTAGTTCCAGCCCCAACCACGCTTTGACCACCGAGAAGCAATCCGCCTCGGTCAGGGCGGGGTTCCAGGCGCCGACCTGCTGAACCCAGCGGGCCACGGTTCCGTAGAGGCCGTCGTTGCCCCGGTGCCAGAAGTAGTGCTTGGGGAAGACATAGTCGAAGTAACGCGCCATCTGTCCGAAGTCCTGGCCGGTGAGCCCGGAGAAGGCCGCGGTGCGCGGGATGCCGCCCAGCTCCAGCGAGCAATCGAGCTGGTCGATCCGGGAGCGCACGGCGTCCATGAAGTCGATCGCGGTCTGGCGCCGCACTTGCAGCCAGTAGAGGCCGTCCTCGTCCAGGTCGAACAGAGTCAGGGCGCCCAGCAGGCCGCCCGTGGCATGGTAGCGCACGAGAGCCGGCGTCAATTGGTGGAAGCGCCGGCGCAGCCGGGCCATGCCGCGCTCGATGCGGGGCACGTCCGCCCCCTGCATCTCGAAGCGGTAACGCTGGAGACCGTGCAGTTGCAGCAGCTGGGTGCCGCGGTGCAACTCCAGCTCGTAGTCGTGCTCTCCCGGCTGGTCCAGAATGACGCCGTGGGCCTGGGGAAAGGCGCCCATGATGTCCCGCACCCCGGCGGCGATCTCCAACGCACCCACCGGATCCCGCTCCGGGGGCAGGCCCGAGACGGTGCCCTGGCCGCGCTGGTAGAGCAGGCGGAGACCGTCCCTGGAATCGAATATCATGATCTTCCAGCCCCGGGCGGCCGCGTCGTCGAGCAGGGCGTGGAGCTTCTTCTCCTTGGCCTCATTGCGAGGCGTCTCCGGAGGCGGGTTGATGCCCAGTGCGGCGTATACCTCCGGATCGGCGGGGAAGGCGGGCGTCAGCGTATCCCCCCACAGCGGCATGCCGTGGCCGTCCTCCTGGACGAACCACAAGCGGCCCACGACGATGCCGCGCACCCCGCCGTCCTCCCAGGCGTCGAAGATGCGGCCGTACTCGTCCAGCCAGCGCTCGAGCGGATTGTGCACGAAGATCCACGGTGTCATTTCGCTACCCCTCTCACACGGAACGCGGGACACACAGGGCGGGATTCGCCGCCTGCCGGGATCGGCGTGCAGATGGTGGGACGGTGAAGGGTGGCTGTCAAAGTGACGCCGATCTTGATGCGGGATTTCCGGGCGCCTTGTATCTTGGCCAGCGCCGCCCTCCTATCTCACGAGAGCCCATGATCCCATCCCCTTTCTCCGACCTCGAGACCCCGGCGGTCCTGCTCGACCGGGCCGTCCTGCAAGCCAACATCGACGCCGTGCAGGACAAGGCCCGGCGCCACGGGCTGCGCCTGCGGCCCCACATCAAGACCCACAAGTCCCTGGAGATCGGCCGCCTGCAGATGGCGGCAGGCGCCTGCGGAATCACGGCGGCCCGGGCCGACGAGGCCCTGGTCTTCGCCCGGGGCGGCTTCGCCTCGGTGACCCTGGCCCAACCCCTGCTGACGGCCACCAAGCTCGACCGCCTGCTGATCGAGGGCCGCGACCTCGGGGTGGACCTGCGCCTCATCGTCGACAGCCGGGAAGGGCTGGACCTGCTGGCCGCCAGGGCCCGGGAGCACGGGACCGAGCCGGGGGTCTTCCTCAAGATCGACGTGGGCCTGCACCGCTGCGGCCTGGCCGAAGACGACCCCGCCATCGCCGACCTGGCCGGGCGCATCCACGGGAGCGCGGAGCTGCGCTGGCGCGGCCTGCTGTCCCACGCCGGCCAGTCGTACGGCGCCGCCGACGCCGGGCAGGTGCGCGGCATCGCCGAGGCCGAGCGCCGCATCCTGCTGAGCGTGCGCGACCGCCTGCAGCGGCAGGGCCTGCCCGTCCCCGAAATCTCCGTGGGCTCCACCCCCACGGTGCTGGCCGCCGAGGATTTCGCGGGTCTCACCGAGATCCGGCCGGGCAACTACGTCTTCATGGACCACACGCCCCTGCGCCTGGGGCTGATCGAGCCGCTTCAGGTAGCCCTGAGCCTCCTGGCCACCGTCATCAGCCGCAACGACGAGTACTTCATCACCGATGCCGGCTCCAAGAGCCTGACCTCCGACCAGGGCGCCCACGGCCTGCAGGGCGCGCCCGGCTACGGCACCGCCTACGCCCTGGCCGACTATGCCGGCCGGAGGAGCCCCCTCACCGTGGCCAAGCTCTCGGAGGAGCACGGCTTCGTCCCCAGGGGCGCGGTCGACCTGCCCCTCGGCAGCCGGCTGCGCATCGTGCCCAACCACTCCTGCCCGGTGGCCAACCTGGCGCGCTCCTACGTCGTCGTCGACGGCGAGGAGATCACGGACACCTGGGCGGCCGAGGCGGCGGGCCCGAGCCGCTGACCGGTGCGCAGAGCTTGTTCACCCCGTCGCGAATCCTGCCCGCCGTCCTGATGTCGATGCTGGCTGCGTCGGCGGCCGCCGGTGCGGTTCCGGGTTGGAAGTGGCAACCCCCCGAGGACCGTCCCTTCCCCATGGTCGCCTGGTACGGCCCCGGCCGCGGGCTGCTCACCGACGAGGTCTGGAGCGATGTCGCCGAGGCGGGGTTCAACCTGTGCCTGCCCTCCTTCCACGGCACGACCGAGGAGTACCGGCGGACCCTCCAGCTCGGCGAGAAGTACGGCATCGGCCTGCTCCTGGGCGGCCTGGTCAACTGGGAGTGGGGGGAGAGGGAGGAGAAGGCCGAGGAACTCGTCGAGAGTTTGAAGGAGCGCACGGAGCGCTACTCGGCCGAGCCCGCCTTCGCGGCCTACGTCCTCAAGGACGAGCCCCACGCGGTCAGCTTCCCGGCCCTGGCCCACAGCCGCCGGCTCCTGGCCCGCATGGATCCCGGCCACTTCGCCTACGTCAACCTCTTCCCCAACTACGCCCCGGTGAACGAGCGGGAGAACTACCTCGGCACCCGCGACTACCAGGAATACGTCGACCGCTACATGGAGGTATTCCGGCCCGAGGTCCTCATGTTCGACCACTATGCCGTCGAGGGCTACCGGTTCCGCGAGGCCGACTACGCCATCCGCGTGCGGCCCGAATACTTCGAGAACCTCGAGATCATCCGCGCCGCGGCCCTCGAGCACCGCGTCCCCTTCTGGGCCTTCACCCTGAGCACGCCCGTGTTCTCCTACCCGACCCCCACCGAGGGTCACCTGCGCTTCCAGCTCTACTCCTGCCTGGCCTACGGCGCCCGGGGGATGCAGTACTTCACCTACGGACCCGCCGAGGGGGAGAACGGGCTGATCGACGGCCAGGGGAAGAGGGGACCCTGGTACGAGACGGCGAAGCGGATCAACCGGGAGATCCAGAACATGGGCGGCCTGCTGCTGGCCCTGACCTCCACCGCGGTCTTCCACACCTCCCCCCAGCCGCGGGGCACGACGTGGATCCACGAAGGCCACGGGGGACTCGCCAGCTGCCTGGGCGCGCCGGCGGTGCTCGGCTTCTTCGACGGCCCCGCTGGCCGCCGCTTCCTGTTGGTCGTGAACCGCGATCCCATGAAGGCCGCGGAGCTGACCCTGACCTTCGCCGAGGGCGTCGCCGTGGCCGAGGTCGACCGGTCCCGGACCGACGGGGCCGTGCGGCCGGTGGACCTCACGGACGGCGAGCTGAAGATGACCCTCTCCGACGGCGACGGACGCCTGCTGGAGCTGATCCCGCGACTAGACCTGAAATAAGCGTGTCGCCCGATGGCCGGCCTCGCTGACGGGCGGCTGAAGCCGGGAGGTCGTGAAATCGGGTTTTACGCTGTCGATGGGGGATCGAGTGGCTTTCATCGAGTGTCGGGGACGGCAGATTGGGCAGCGTCCTCCCGTGGTCGTGTGTGGAGCCCGACGAACCGGCCGGTCGGCGGCGGGCGGCGGCGTGAGCGTCAGAACACGGTGCGTTCGATGGTTCGCCAGGTACTGGCGATCGCTCTGGCGGTGCATCATCATCGCCATCCACGACTTGAGATTCCAGGCCAGCGTGGCCATGACCATGTAGGCCCAGTTGCTGACCAGGTCGTAGAGCGGCACGCGCATGGCGTGGACGCCGTTCTTGAGCTGCTCGATGACGTTTTCCTGGTCGCACCGCTGGTTGGCGCAGGCGACCACCTCGGCCGCGCTCAGGTCGGTGCGCGTGGTGATGTAGAAGAAGTAGCGGATCTCGTCGAACAGGGTCCGCTCGCCTTTCATCTGGCTGAGGTTCTTGCGCAGCGCCACGACCCGGTAGGGGCGCTGGCAGGCCCGCGGCTGGTAGTCGAACTCGGCCACGTCTTCGTAGTTGAGCTGGACGTTGACGAATTCGCGCTCCTTGACCAGGCGCTCTTTCTCGCGCGGCTGATACCGCTGCCGGTCGCGCCGTAGCTCGCTCCGCGTCTCCTCCTTCGAGCGGCGCTGCAAGCGCTGCCAGCACGCCTCCTCGAGCGCCTCGGCGTGGCGGCGCAGGGTCGCGTTGCAGTCCATGCCGAAGAGAAGTCGACCTGTTGCGCCCAGCGGTCGAAATGGCGGGTCAACGAAAAGTCGGTGTCGCCGCGCAAACAGATGCGGGCGTTGTAGGCCAGATTCAGCACGTGGTCCGACTCGTGATAGGGCAAGTGCACCTTCAACAGGTGCAGGCGCTGGTCGATCTGTTTCGGCAGGCCCAGCTTGGTCACCAGCCGATGCACCACGCCGATACCGCCATAGGGGGTCACGTCCGGGTGGGCGCCGATCTCGTAGTGCACCGGCCCGGCGGTGAACAGGGGCCGCGCCTGAGGCGACCAGTGTCCCGCTTTCGCGTGGCGCGCCTTCACCTTGCGCTGGCGTCGGGCCCTGTTCCTGCGGCTCTGCGGTGCCGATATTCTCTTCACCGGAAAGGCTCCTGCGTGGGGGGGAGCGAATCTCGCTTGGATGCTGCTAACTCCCACTACGGTAAGCCTTTCCGGCCTTTCAGAACAGCCAAATCGAACCCGCCACGCTTATTCAGGGATAGGACGGGGATCATGACCAGGACGAGACGTACCATCGCGCAGGCCCTGACCCTGCTGCTGGGCCTCGGCACCACCGCCCAGGGGCTGACCATCTACCGCATCGGGGGTTCGATTCTGCCACCGCCCGAGCTGCCCGAGGGGGCCGACTTCGTGCAACTGGACTGGCAGGCCGCCGAGGACAGCGATCACGGCGCCATCGATCTGCTGCACGGGCTCGAGCCCGACGCCCTGGAGCCGGACAAGCTGGACCCGACGGTGAACCTGGCCCCCATTTTCGAGGAGATCGGCGGGCGCATCATGAGCTCCGCCTCGCACGGCTTCGTGGCCGGGTTCAAACCAGACGCCGTCCTCTTTGACGGCGATCCCGAGACCGTGAGTCTCGGGGACGGCCACTGGGGCGGAGCCCACCACTACCGCTTCCTGGAACTCATCTTCGTGTTCCCGGGCACCTTCAGCATCGCGCGGATCAAGATGTATCCGCGCGAGCGATACATGTCGAGCCGCTTCGTGCAGTGGTTTCGCATCGGATTCAACGACGCCGAACGCAGCAGAAGGGGCGGCCCGGTCATCCGCGCCCTCAACTGGGAGTTCGAGCTCGTCTACGAGGACCTCGAAAACTCCCGGGGGTTCATCGAACTGACCACCCTGCCCGAGTACCCGGTGAAGGAGCTGCTCGTCTCGCTGGCCGAGAACACGCAGGGCATCTGGGAAATGGCCGAGATCGAGGTCTACGGCCGGGGCTACACGCCCGAGGCCACCTACGTGAGCCAGGTCATCGACCTCGGGGGTCCCTCCGCGCTGGGGGACCTCGGTTGGTCCGCCGAGGTCGACCCCGGAGCCGATCTGAAGTTGCGCATGCGGGCCGGGGACGATCCGGTTCCCAACAACTACTGGCGTTACACCTTCCGCGGCAGTGGGTCCACCAGCCGGTTGGACGAGCAAGGCCAGCCCCTGACAAAGGGCGGATACCTGGGCCTGGACAGGCGGGAACGGGCCGGGATCACGCCGGACACCGAGAACTGGGACGGTTGGAGCACGTCCTTCGACCACTCCGAAGGGACCGTGCCTTTCCAGGCCTCACGGCCCCGTCAGTACCTCCAGGTGCGCGCCGATTTCAACTCCACCGTCGACGCCGGCTCCCGCCTCCAGTACCTGCAGTTCGCCGTCTCCCAGCCGCCGCCGGCCACCGTGGTCTTCGGGGAGATCACCCCGACCATGGCCTCCGTCGACGAGGTGACGCCCTTCACCTACCTGATGACGCCTGTCATGCGCTCCGGGAACTTCGGGTTCGACCGCATCCTCATCGACACGCCCACCACCGTGGCCGGCATCGACGGCGTGCGCTTCAACGGCCAGCCCGTGGCCTACGAGGTTCTTCGCCTCGACGAGTCGGGCTTCGAGATCGCCATCCCCCGGGTCGACGAGAGCCGCGACGGCGAGCTCATCGAGATCGACTTCCGCTCCCGGATCTTCCGGTTCGGCACCGTCTTTTCCGGCCGGGTCATGGACAGCCAGCGTCCGGAGGAGGTGGCGCAGGTGGTCTCCCCCGGCGAGGCGGACCCGATCGTCGACAGCAACACCCTGAGCGTCGGCCTGGAGGAGGTGGGCCGGCGGACGGTCAATGCCCTCACCGTCGAGCCGCCGGTCTTCAGCCCCAACGGAGACGGCATCAACGACCGGATGAGTTTCGAGTACGAGCTGGTGAACGTGGGGGGTGACGCCGAGGTGGCCGTCGTCCTCTACGATCTGCGGGGCTCGCCCGTGGAGGAGGTCTTCCGCGGACCGGCCGGCAGCGGCCGGTTCCGCGCGGAGTGGGACGGCCGCGATGCCGGGGGACGCCTCCTCGGGCCGGGGATCTACATCCTGCGGATCGAGGTCGAGTCGGACCTCGGAATCAGGTCCAGGGAAAGGGTCGTCTCCCTCGTCTACTAGACCTGAAATAGGCGCGTTCGCCGCGGTCGAAGGACGCCGTGCGGCCAGGGACGCCCGTTCGTCATGGGGCCAGGGATTGGGCAGTTGATGGATGGCCGGGTGCCTGGATTGCGTGATTTTGTCGTTGGTAGCGGCAGAGTCCTGCCGGGGTCGTCCGAGAGCCCGACGGGTGGCCGATGGTCGGCTTGTTGCGAAAGCGTGTCAGAAAACGGTGCGTTCGATGGTTCGCCATGTGCTGAAGAGCCGATCCACGGCAGGAGCATGAGGCTGTGAAGGAAGCGCCGAAACTCCATGCGTACGTACTCCTGCCGGTCGCTCTGGCGGTGCATCATCATCGCCATCCACGACTTGATGTTCCAGGCCAGCGTCGCCATGACCATGTAGGCCCAGTTGCTGACCAGGTCGTAGAGCGGCACGCGCATGGCGTTGACCCCATTCTTGAGCTGCTCGATGACGTTTTCCTGGTCGCAGCGTTCGTTGGCGCAGGACACCACTTCGGCCGCACTGAGGTCCGTGCGCGTGGTGATGTAGAAGAAGTAGCGGATGTCGTCGAGCAGGGTGAGCTCCCCTTTCCTCTTGCTGAGGTTCTTGCGCAGCACGACGACTCGATACGGACGGGCACAGGCCCGGGGCTGGTAGTCGAATTCGGCCACGTCTTCGTAGTTGAGTTTCACGTCCCAGAAGCCGCGCTCCTCGACGATGCGCTTCATCCCTCGGCTTGCGCTCCAGGCGTTGCCAGGCCGCCTCGTCGAGAGCCTCGGCGCGACGGCGCAGGGCGGCGTTGCAGTCCATGCCGAACACGAAGTCCACCTGCTTCGCCCAACGGTCGAAGTGGGCGGTCAGCGAGAAGTCCGTGTCGCCTCGCAGGCAGACCCTCGGGGCCTGGGGGGTCAGCAGGGCGATGGCCTTGTCCAGCCAGCGCGCCGCGCCGGTGTGGCTCGGCACGTTCCCGGGACGATTCACGACGTAGAGCACCTCCTTGGTGTTGGCCAGAGACACGACCAGCGGATGGTAGCCCCAGATGCCTTTGTAGGAAATCTCCATCCCGGCCTTGCGCTCTCCGCAGGTCGGCGCCAGCACGCCGTCCACATCGATGTAGGCCATCGGTCCCAACAGGTCGCGGCCCCGCCCTTGCCACAACTTCGGGCGCACCGCGTTGATCGCCTCCATCAGTTCGACCACGTCGGACGCCTCGAAACGTCGACAGAAGTCCCCCGCGGTCGTCGGGTCGGGGATCAGGTCGTGTCGGCGGATCTCGATATCCTGCAGCCGAGTGCCGCCGCACAGCGCGTTGTAGCTCAAATTCAGCACGTGGTCCGACTCGTGATACGGCAAGTGCACCTTCAGCAAGTGCAGGCGCCGGTCGATCTGCTCCGGCAGTCCCAGCTTCGTCACCAGGCGATGCGCGACCGCAATCCCGCCATAGCTCATCACGTCGGGGTGGCCACCGATCTCGTAGTGCACCGGGCGGGCGCTCAACATCGGCCGGGCCTGAGCCGACCAATGTCCCGCCTGCGAATGAGCGGCCTGCACGCGGCGTTTCCGTCGTGCACTGTTCCTCCGACTCTGCTTGGCCGTAATTCTCTTCACCGGAAAGGCCCTCCGTGTTGGGGTAGCGAATTCCTCCAGAATCCTGCTAACTCCTACTACGGTAAGCCTTTCCGGCCTTTCAGAACAGCCCAATCGAACCAACCACGCTTATTTCAGGACTAGAGCGGCGACCCTGGGGGACCCCGTTCCATCCCGCGGGCCCTCCGCGCACAGGCCGGTCGAATCTGGACATGCGGAGAGGGCCCCGGTACCTTCGACAGCGCCATGGCCTTCCGTCTCGATCCGGCTGAATCCGTCCCCGACGGGGTGCGGCGGATCGCCCACGAGCAGCTCGACCACTCCATCCACCGTCTCACCGAAGGCACCGGCGACCGCGACCGCGACGTGCACTCGGCCCGCAAGTCGATGAAGTGCCTGCGGGGCTTGGTGCGCCTCGTGCGCCCGGACCTCGGGCGCGACATCTACCGGCGCGAGAACGAGACCTACCGCGACACGGCCCGCCAACTGGCCGGCCTGCGCGACGCCACCGTGCTCGCGGCCACCCTGGACCAGGTGGCGGCCGGCCTCAACGGCGACGCCGGGGACCTCGGTCCCCTCCGGGAGCGTCTGGCCGGCCGCCGGGGCCGGGCCTGCGAGTCCGGCGAGAGAGCGCCCGTCCTCGGCGCCTGCGCCGAGGTCCTGCGCCAGGCCCGGGATCGCGTCGACCACTGGCCCCTGCAGGACGCCGGGTGGAGCGGGCTCGGCCTCGGGCTGCTGGCCGTCTACCGCCGGGGCCGCGGCGAGTGCCGGCAGGCGAGCTGGCGGCCGTCGGTGGAGAGCCTGCACCAGTGGCGCAAGCGGGTGAAGTACCTGTGGTACCACAGCCGCCTCCTGCAGCCCCTGTGGCCGGCGGCGATGGCCGCCTGGCGAGGAGAGCTGGACCGCCTCGGCGAGCTGCTGGGGGACGATCACGACCTGGCCGTCCTCGCCGGGGTGCTGCGCAAGGAGGGAGAGCCGGAGGGGGAGGAACTGCTGGGACCGATCTCCCGGCGGCGCCACGAGCTGCAGGAGGAGGCCCGCGTCCTGGGGATGCGCGTCTACTCCGAGCGGCCGAAGGACCTGCGCCGCCGCCTGCGGGGCTACTGGCGGGCCTGGGAGGAGGAGAGGCGCCGAATGTCCGGGGCGGCGCCGGCGCCGGCGGCTTCCACCACCCTCGAGCGGGTGGCCGACACCCGCTGCCGCACGGGGGAGGGGCCCCTCTGGCACGAACAGGAGCAGCGCCTCTACTGGGTCGACATCCCCGAGGGCCGCCTGTACCGCTACGATCCCGCCACGGGCGCCCACGAGCAGGTCTTCCAGGGTGAGCCCATCGGCGGCTTCACGGTGCAGGCCGACGGCTCGCTGCTGCTGTTCATGGCCCGCGGCGCCATCGCCGTGTGGCGGCCGGACCGGCCCCTGTCCCCCGTGGTGGAGGAGATCCCCGTGGAGCGGGACTCCCGCTTCAACGACGTCATCGCCGACCCCGAGGGGCGCGTGTTCTGCGGCACCATGCCGGGCCCGGCCGGCGGTGGCCGCCTCTACCGGCTCGACCGCGACGGCACGCTCACCGAGCTGCTCGACGGGGTGGGGCTTCCCAACGGCCTGGGGTTCTCGCCCGACGGCGGCCGGATGTACTTCGCCGACTCGAAGGCCGGGGTCATCTGGAGGTTCGCCTACGACCGGGTCACCGGGGAATTGTCCGACCGCCGCGTCTTCGCCGACACCGCCGGCCGGGAGGGCGCCCCGGACGGTCTGGCCGTCGACGCCGAGGGCGGCGTCTGGTGCGCCCGCTGGAACGGCGGCTGCCTGGTCCGCTACCGGCCCGACGGCGGCGAGGAGCGGCGGGTCGAGCTGCCGGCGCGCAAGGTGTCCAGCGCCTGCTTCGGGGGGCCCGGCCTCGACGAGCTCTACGTGACCACGGCCGGGGGCCCCGACCGCGACGCGGAAGGCCCCGGCGCCGGCGCCCTCTTCCGGCTGCGTCCCGGCCTTGCGGGCCGGCCCGGCTTCCCCTCGAGGATCGGACTGTGAAGGGCGGGGTGGAGGAGCCGCGGCGCGGCCAGGGATCCCTGAGCCGGCGCCTGGTCTTCAGCTTCGTCACCCTCGCCCTGGCCGGGTTGGGGGGCAGCGGCTGGATCCTCTACCGGCAGGCCCTCCACAGCCTCGAGGAGCAGCTCGCCTCGCACCTGAAGGTGGAAGCGCAGATGATCTCCACCGAGCTGGCGAGGAGCAGCGTCATCAGCCTGCGGCCCGGCATGGAGGGCAACTTCCTGCACCAGCTGCTCCAGCAACGCATGCGCGATGCCCAGAAGGCCCTGGGGGCGCGCCGCATCTACGTATTCCACCGCAACGGCCGGAGTCTGCTCGACACGGAGGAAGGCAAGCGCATCGGCCGCGAGATCCACCTGCTCACCTTCCACAAGCCCCAGGTGGAGGCCATGTGGCGGGGCGAGCCGGCGAACACCCAGCGGTTCACGGACGAGGACACGGGCGACCACTACATGACCGGGTACGCGCCGATCTACCGGGCCGGCCGCATCGTGGCCGGCGTGGGGGTGGACATGGGCGCCGGGTACATGGACGCCATCCTCGGCTTCAAGCGCTCCGTCTACCTGCTCGCCGGCCTGGGCACCTTGCTCACCTTCCTCGTCGGCCTCGGCGTGGCGCGCCACATCACCGGCCCCGTCCACCGCCTGGTGACGGCGGCGCGCGAGATCGGCCGCGGCAACCTCGGCCGGGCCGTGCAGGTGCAGGCCCGCGACGAGATCGGCTACCTGGGTCAGACGATGGAGGAGATGCGCAGCAAGCTGCTGACCCGCGACGCCCAGCTGCGCCAGATGCTGGCCGGGGTCGCCCACGAGATCCGCAACCCCCTGAGCGGCATCGAGATCTACGCCGGCCTCATCGCCGACGAGCTGCCCTCCGGCGATCCCCGGCGGGAGCACATCCACAAGGTGACCGCCCAGGTGAACACCATGAACCAGGTGATCTCCGAGTTCCTGCACTTCGCCCGGCCGCCTTCGCCCCAGCCCGGCGAGGTGGTGCTGTCCCAGCTGGTGGACGACGCCCGTTTCCTGCTGTCGCCCGAGATGGAGGCCGCCGGCGTCACCTTCCACACCGAGGTGGCGCCCGAGGCGCGGGTCCACGCCGACCCGGAGCAGGTGAAGCGGGCGGTGGTCAACCTGATGAAGAACGCGGTGCAGGCCATGTCCGAGGGGGGCGCCCTGACCGTGCGCGCCGAGCGCGCCGGGGACGACGTGGCCCTGGAGGTGGAGGACACCGGTCCGGGCCTGCCCGAGGAGGTCCGCCAGCGCCTCTTCGAGCCCTTCTTCACCACCCGCGAGAAGGGCTCCGGCCTGGGTCTGGCCATCGTCCAGCAGACGGCGGAGACCAACGCCGGCCGCGTCGAGGTCGAGTCCATTCCCGGGCGCGGTTCCGTCTTCCGTCTCGTGCTGCCGGCCTCCGGGGCGGTGCCCGCGCCGGCGGCGGCGCAGGAGGTCGGCGCGTGAACCGAATCCTCTTCGTCGACGACTACGAGCCCCTGCGCGACGGCTGGGCCCTGAGGCTGGACCGAATGGGCCACGAGGCGGCCACCGCCGGCAGCGGCGACGAAGCCCTGGAGCGGCTGGCCGAGTCGGAGGCCGACCTGGTGATCACCGACTACCGCATGAAGGGCATGGACGGGCTGGCGTTGTTGGCGAAGGTGAAGGAGCTCCACCCCGAGACCGATGTGATCATGATCACCGGCCACGGCAGCATCGAGGTGGCGGTGGACGCCATGCGCATCGGGGCGGCCGACTTCGTGGTGAAGGACAACCTCGACCAGGTGCTGCCGGAGAAGGTCCGGACGGTCCTTGCGAACCGGCGGGCGCGTTTGGAGCGGGACCGCCTCGAAGAGGAGAACGAGTACCTGCGCGAGGAGATCGGCGACCGCTACGGCGAGATCGTCGGCGGCTCGAAGCGGATGCGGCAGGTGATGGCCGCCGTGGACCGCGTCGGCGGCACCGACTCCTCGGTGCTGATCTACGGGGAGAGCGGCACCGGCAAGGAGCTGGTGGCCCGCGCCCTGCACCGCGGCAGCCGGCGGCGGGAGGGGCCCTTCGTGCGCGTCAACTGCGGGGCCTTGCCGAGGGAGCTGGCCGAGAGCGAGCTCTTCGGCCACGAGAGGGGCGCCTTCACCGGCGCCGTGCGTCTGAAGAAGGGCAAGTTCGAGCTGGCCGAGGCCGGGACGATCTTCCTCGACGAGGTGGCCGACCTGCCGCCGGAGCTGCAGGTCAGCCTGCTGCGCGTGCTCCAGGCCAAGGAGTTCGACCGCGTCGGCGGCGAGCGCACCCTGCGCGCCGACGTGCGTGTCGTGGCGGCCACCAACCGCCCCCTGAAGCAGATGGTCGCCGAGGGAGCCTTCCGCGAGGACTTGTTCTACCGGCTGGAGGTGATCCCCCTGCACCTGCCGCCGCTGCGCGAGTGCCGGGAGGACATCCCCCTGCTGGTCGATCACTACCTGAAGAGGAAGTCGCGGGAAATCAACCGGCCCCTCAGGCGTCTGAGCGGGGAAGCCCTGGAGATCCTCTGCGACTACAACTGGCCGGGAAACGTGCGCGAGCTGGAGAACGTCATCGAGCGCACCGTCGTCCTCAGCGACGGGGAGGTCATCGAGCCCTCCGACCTGCCCCTGGAGGCGATGGACCGGCCGCCGGAGGGCGCAGCGCAGGAGGTCGGCTCGGAAGGCGGGCCCCTGACCGACCAGCTGGAACGGCTCGAACGCGAGCTGATCACGCGGGCCATGGAGGAGGCGCGAGGCGTGAAGACCCGGGCGGCGCAGATCCTCGGCATCAAGACCAGCGCCCTCTACTACAAGCTCGAGAAGTACGGAGTGGCCTACGGGGAACCGGCATGACTCGATCCCTTCTCATCCTCCCGGCCCTGCTCGGGACGGTCCTGCCCGGGGCCGCCCAGATCGAGGACCTGGCGGCTCTCAAGTCGTCGCGGGAGCGGATCGACCGGGTCTCCGAATCCCTGCAGCAGATCCGCAGCCGCTTCCTGGCGCGCAAGGACTCCCTCTCGTACCTGGTGGACAGCCTGCGCGGCCTGGACCCGGCGTCCACGGGCCTGTGGCGCCTGCAGCTCCAGTCCCGGCAACTGCTGGACCGCCTCCTGCACGTCGAGGCCCGGCTCGACAGCGCCGCGGCGGACATGGACTCCCTCGACCAGGAGCTGCGCACCGCCTACGACTGGGAGATCAGCCGGTTGATCCGGCTGCTGGAGGACGAGGGCTGGGACGACGGCCTCTACAGGCAGCTGGAGGTGTTCCAGGACGAGCGCAAGGAGCTGGGCAACGCCGCCGGTCCGGGGCACTACCGCCTCGATGACGAGCACGAGCTGGCCCTCAACGAGCAGGACGGCCCGGGGGAGATCCGGCAGAAGGTCGAGCTCGCCCAGTACATGGCGACCAGGGCCCGGAAGGACGGGCACGACATCTCCCATCGCCTCGAGTGCATCGAGCAGCAGCTGCTGCTGTTGCAGCAGTTGGGCCGCGTCGACGGCGGCGAAGGGCCCCGGCGCCGCCGCCCGGGCCCGGCGCGGCCGTTGGTCGTCGACTCCCCGTCGCCGGACCCGGTCCCGCCGCCGCCGGCGGAGGCCCCCCTGCTGCTGGAGGCCCGGCGGCTGAAGGCGAGGCAGCAGGAGCTGCGCGAGGTGATGGCCTTCCTGCAGGAGCGCATCGACGCCTTTGGCGAGCGCCTGGCGCAGATCCTCGGTGGCGCCGAATAGGCGCCCCGCGCCTCCCCGTTCCGGGGCTCCGGAGCCGTCCCCTTGACCGACGATTTCACCCGCGCCTTCGAGGAGCTCTGGGTCGAGTTCCGGGCGCGCTGGTGCGATTCCCGCGACCTGGGGGGCGCGCGGGCCTTCCACCACGACGAGGTGAAGATCCCCATGCTGCACCGGGTGGTGCAGGCGAGCGCGGCCGCCGGCGAGACCGACCGGCTCATCGACGCGGCCCTGCGCCACTTCCGGGAGAAGGCCTTCGACTGCGCCTTCACCCTGACGCCGCTGGACCGTCCCGCCGATCTTGGTGACCGCCTGCTGCGGCGGGGGTTCGCCCTCGAGGTCCGGGCCACGGCCATGCTCTGCGACGGTCCCGCCGAGCCGCTGCCGGAGACGGACGTGGAAGTCAGCGTGCCCGAGGCCGGCGAGCACGGCCTCTGGGCCGAGGTCATGTGCCGGAGCTTCGGCCATCCGCCCGAGGCCGGGGAACTCGGCCGGACCGTCCTCGACATCCCCCAGGTGCGGCTCTACCTGGCCCGGCGCGGCGGCGAGCCGGCCGGCACCGCCCTGCTCTACTCGGCCTGCGGCATGGGCTACGTGGACCTGGTGGCCACCCTGCCCGGACACCGCCGCCAGGGGGTCGCCTCGGCCCTGGTGGCGCGCGCCGCGGAGGACTCCCGGGCCCTGGGCCACCGCTGGACCTCGCTGGAGACCGAGTGCGACAGCGGCGCCGAGAGGGTTTACCGCCGCCGCGGCTTCCGCCGCATGCACCTCCGTCCGCGCTACGTCCGGGCGGCCGGCTGAGCCCCGCGCCGGCCGCCCTGCGCCGCTCGTGAACTCCCTGGCCCGACTGCGGCGCCGACTCGACCCGGGCGGCCCCGTCATCGACGCCCACGTCCACCCCCTCGACAACTTCGGCGGCTTCCCGCTGTCGGGCGCCGCCGAGGACGCCCAGCGGCTGGGCGCCGCCGCCCGGCGGTCCGGGATCACGCGGGCCGTCCTGTTCTCCCTGCACTCGAGCGTCCCGAGGGAGCCGGCCGCCGCCCAGTGCCGCCAGGCCAACGACTACGCCCTGGCCATGCGCGACCTCTCGCAGGGCTTCTTCCTGCCCTTCTGCTACGTCACGCCGGCGCACCCCGAGGCGTCGGTGGCCGAGATCGACCGCTGCGTCGCCGGGGAGGGGATGGTGGGCGTCAAGCTGTGGGTGGCCCGGCGCGCCTGCGAGCCCGGCCTCGACCCGATCCTGGCGCGCTCGGTGGAGCTCGACGTGCCGGTGCTGCAGCACGCCTGGCGCAAGACCACGGGCAATCTGGCGGGCGAGTCCTTCCCGGGGGACGTGGCCCACCTGGCCCGCCGCCACCCGCAGGCGCGGATCATCATGGCCCATCTCAACGGCTGCAACCCCCGCGGCATCGAGGACGTGCGGGACTGCGGCAACGTCTTCGTGGACACCTCGGGAGGCGATCCGGAGAGCGGCATGGTGGAGCTGGCGGTGCGGCGCCTGGGCCCCGGGCGCGTGGTCTACGGCTCGGACGCGCCCATCCGCCACTTCGGCGTCACCCTGGCCAAGGTCCTGGGGGCCGACCTGGAGGCCGCCGACAAGCGCCGCATCCTGTGGGACAACCTGCTCGGGCTGCTGCCGGCGCGGGCCGGCCTGGGGGATTGAGGGGTCCTTTGGAGACCGTCGACGTCTGCGCCTGGACCGGCCACTGGGGCGCCCTGCGGCTTCCCGGCGGGCCGGGCCGGGTGGTGGCCTCCCTGGAGGAGGCGGGGGTGGACCGCGTGCTCCTGTCGCCCCTGGACGCCGCCTTCGCCCACAACCCGCACCTGGCCAACGCCGATGTCTACGAGGCGGCGGCGCGCTTCGCCCCGGTGCGGCCCGTCCCCGTCCTCGACCCCGGTCTGGCCACCTGGCGCGAGGAGCTGGATCTGGCCGTCGAGCGGGGGGCGCCCGCCGTGCGCTGGCTGCCGGCCTACGGCGGCTACGACCTGAAGGACGGCGACGAGTGCGCCGCCGCCGTGGGCGAGGCCGGGCTGGTCCTGTTCGTGCAGACGCGGCTGGAGGATCCTCGACGGCAGCATCCCGGGGCCGTGGTCCACGACGTGGATCCAGCCGGGATAGCGGATCTGGCGCGGCGGAATCCCGGGGTGCCGGTGGTCATCGGCGGCGCCACCTGGAAGGCGATCCTCGATCTGGGGCCCCGGATCCTCGCCCTGGACCGGCTCCATGCCGACGTCTCCCAGGCCGACGGCATGGACAGCCTGCTGCGCATGGTGGAGGCGGGCCTGACGCCGCGGCTGCTCTTCGGCACCCACGCCCCGTTCTTCGTGCCCCTGGCCGGTCTGGCCCGGGTCGTCCTCGACCTGGAGGCGGCCCCGGCCGAGGCGATCCTCGGGGGCAACGCCCGGCGGCTGCTGCCTCAGCCGCCCTGAGCCGCGGCCCGCTCCCGTCTCACCCGGGCCGGCACGCCGTCCTCGCGGATCTCGGAGGACAGGATGCCCAGGCCGCGGTCGGCCAGGGGCAGGTCGACCTTGACGCCGCCCCGGCGGTGGGACTCGCGCAGGGCCACGGCCACCTCCAGCGCCGCCCGGCCGTCGTCGCCGGAGCAGCGCGGGTCGCCGCCGGACTCGACGCAGCGGATCAGGTCGTCGACGATGGTCAGGCCCATGCCCTGCATGCGCGCCGGCCAGGGGAAGGGCACCCGCGCCGCCAGTCCGCGGTTGCGGGGGCCCCCCGGCACCGGCTGCCACATCTCCCAGTCCAGGGCGTTGGACCCCGAGCGCACCCGGCCCCCGGTGCCGATCACGTCCACCTCCCAGGAGGCGAGTCCGCCCTCGGTCGATCGCAGGTAGGCGCGGACGCCGTTGTCGAAGGCGAGGTAGCCGTTGCCCTGCAGGTCGGTCTCGCCGGCGGCGGCTTCGTCGGACTCCATCTCGCCGAAGACCCAGTTCACCTGGCCGCCGGCGAGGTAGCGGATGATGTCGATGGCGTGGGAGCCGTTGTGGGACAGGCCGCACTGGGCGTAGGCCGTGATCTGCAGCAGCCGCCCCAGGTCCCCGGTCTCGATGCGCCGCCGGGTCTCGGCGAAGAACGGGTTCCAGCGCCGGGCGCAGTTGACGGCCAGGGCGGCGCCGTGGCGGCGGCAGACGGCGACCATGTCGTCGGCCTCGGACAGGGTCAGGGCCAGGGGCTTCTCCGCCCAGATGGCCCGCACCCCGGCGGCGGCGCAGTCGAGGACGATGCGGTGGCGGACCCGGGCGGTGGTGCACACGCTCACCAGGTCGGGCCGTTCCTCGGCGAGCATTTCCCGGTAGTCGGCGTAGAGGCGGCCGGCCTCCAGGCCCCAGCGCTCGCCGAAGATGGCCCGCTGCCCGTCGTGGGGGTCGGCGCCGGCCGCCAGCTCGACCTGGGGGTGGGCGTGGTAGCTGGGGCCGTGGCAGTAGGGCAGGAAGATCGAGCCGCCCCACTCCATCTCGTCGTCGAAGGTGCTGCCCATGCGGCCGAGGCCGATCACGGCGGCGCGGTACGGCATCGGGATTCTCCTCGGAATCGGGTCCGGTTGAGGGTCACCGGAAGGAAAGCGGCGCCCCTTGCCCCTGTCCACCGGCGGCGGGTACCCTTGCGTCTTCCGCCCTGGCCCCGCTGCCGCGGACGGGCGTGTTCCCGCGGCGGCCACGACGACGGCTGAGGACCCCGTGCGCATCTACGGCATCTCCGACCTGCACGTCGACTTCGCCGCCAACCTCGAGCAGGTGGCCTCCCTGCCCGTGGGGCCCCACCGAGGCGACACCCTGCTGGTGGCCGGCGACGTCTCCCACCGCATGGACCGCACCGAGCAGGCCCTCGCCCTGCTGGCGGCGCGCTTCGAGCGGGTCTTCCTCGTGCCGGGCAACCACGACCTGTGGGTGGAGGACGGGAAGCCCCTCCCGGAGGGGGCGGGGGAGAGCTCCCTGGACCGCCTGGAAGCCCTGAAGCGCCTGGCCCGCCGGATCGGCGTCGAGATGGGACCGGGCGGCGCCGGTCCGGAGTGGTGGATTCTGCCCCTCCATGGTTGGTATGAGCCGGGCTTCGGCGCCGACGGCGCCCCGGAGGAGGAGATGTCGCGGCACTGGTCGGACCCCAACCGCTGCCGCTGGCCGCCGGAGCAGTCGAGCGACGTGGACCGCTGCGCCTATTTCGAGGAGTTGAACGGGCCGGCCCTGGGACCGCCGCCGGGCCGCCGCGTGCTGAGCTTCTCCCACTTCGTACCGCGGCCGGAGCTGATCCCGCCGCTGGAGGGGCTGCGGTTCAAGCAGTTGCCGCGCGTGGCCGGCACCCTGCGGCTGGACCGCCAGTTGCGCGCCGCGGGGTCGCGGCTGCACCTCTTCGGCCACACCCACATCCCCTGGGACGCCGTCATCGACGGGGTGCGCTACGTGCAGCGCCCCCTGGCCTATCCCCACGAGCGCGCCCGCCGGGGCCGGCCGGGGATCGAGCTGCTGCGGCTGGTCTGAGGGGGAGGGGGCTACTCGTAGCGCAGGGCGTCGATGGGGTTCAGCAGGGCCGCCTGGCGGGCCGGGTAGTAGCCGAAGCCGATGCCCACGGCGGCGGCCACTCCGAAGGCGAGGGCGATGGTCCACGGCTGGACGATCGTCTTCCACTCGGCGTAGAGGGTGATGACCTCGGTCATGAAGTAGCCGAGCAGCACGCCGATGACGCCGCCGATGAGGCTCACCATCACCGCCTCCACCAGGAACTGGGCGAGCACGTCGCGCCGGCGGGCGCCCAAGGCCCGGCGGATGCCGATCTCCCGGGTGCGCTCGAGCACGGAGGCGAGCATGATGTTCATGATGCCGATGCCGCCCACCATGAGGGAGATGCCGGCGATGCAGCCCATGACGATGTTGAAGATCGCCTGGGTGCGCTGGCTCTGGCGCATGAGTTCCTCGGGGATGGCGATCTTGAAGTCGTCCACCCCGCGGTGGCGCCGCTGCAGGATGGCGCGCACGATGTTGGCCGCCTCCTGCAGGCGGCCGGCCTCCGCCACCTTCACCGTGATCTGGGTCAGCTCGGGGTCGGTGGGCTCCCACTTGAACCGCTTGAGGATCGTGTTCAGCGGGATGTAGATGTCCTCGTCGGTGTTCCGCACCTCGAGGACGCCGCCGATCTTGCCGCCGGCCGCGCCCTTGTCCTGGAGGACGCCGACCACGGTGAACCACTGGTCCTGGACCTTGATCGGCTGGCCCAGGGCCTCCTCGAAGTAGAACAGGGCGCGCTTGGCGTCGCTGCCGAGGACGCAGACGCGCCGCGCCTGCAGCAGGTCCTCCTCCGACAGGAAGACGCCCTCCTTCAGGGTGGCGTCGAGGACCTGGATGTACTCGGGGGTGGTGCCCACGAGCATGGTCTGGAAGGAGTTGCTGCGGTGGCGGGCCTTGACCTTCAGCTCCCGCTGGGGGGTCACGGTCCTGGCCAGGGGGCAGATCTCGCGCACCGCCCGGGCGTCGGCCCGGGTCAGCCCCTGCGACAGGTTGCTGCTGCCGGACTCTCCGCCGGTTCCCTCCTCCTCGGGGTTCCAGTGCTGCACGATGATGTTGTGGATCCCCATCTGGCTGATCTGGTGCAGGGCCTCCTGCTTGGCCCCCTCGCCGATGGAGAGCATGGCGATGACGGCGCCGACGCCGAAGATGATGCCGAGCATGGTGAGGACGGTGCGCAGCTTGTGGGACAGAAGTCCCGTCACGGACAGGTCGAAGGTCTCGCGCAGGTCCACGGCCGCTACTCCAGCGAGGCGGCGGCCGGCTCCGCCTCCTGCTCCTCCTCGACGCCGCCGAGCTTCTCCAGCACCGCCGTCGGGTCGCGCAGGGCGACCCGGTCGCTGCCGCCCAGCCCCTCCTCGACGATCACGTAGTTCTCGTTGCGCGATCCCAGGGCGACCTCCTGCTCCACCGGCTGGCCGGCCTGGATCCGGTAGACGAGGGTGCGGCCGCCCTTCTCGAAGACGGCGTCGATGGGGATGTAGAGGGGGATCCCGGCCACCTCGGTCTCTTCGGCCTCCTCGATCTCGGTGTCGTCCCGCGCGGGGCGCGGGGGGATGGTCTCGACGATGACCTCGCAGGCGGCGGTCATGCCCGGCTTCAGGCGGGCGTCCTCCTCGTCGATCTCCACGAGGATGTCGAAGACCTGCACGTTCTTGTCGCCCTCCTTCTCGTGACCGAGGGAGGCGATGTTGGAGATCTTCCCGTGGAAGACCGGCCCGGGCAGGGCGTCGAGGCGGATCAGGACCTCGTTGCCCACCTCGAGCTTGTCCACGTCGACCTCGTTGACCCAGGTCTTGACCTGCATGCGCGACAGGTCGGGCAGGGTGATCAGGGTCTGCCCGCCCCAGGGCTCGTCGCCGACGCGGATCTTCTCGTTCCGGCCACCCTTCCAGACCCTCTGGTAGACCACGAGGCCGGGCTTCCCGGCGTGGATGGTGAGCGACTCCAGGTCCCTCTGCGCTCTCTCCAGGCCCCGCTCCTCGTCGGCCACGCGCAGCTCCTGCTTGGTGCGCTCGGCCTCGTCCACGATGCGCTGGGCCTCGATCTTCTTGCGCGCCTGCTCCAGGGCCAGCTCCGCCTGGCGGGTCTTGAGCTTGGCCTCCTCCCGGTCGATGAAGGACTCGAACTTCATCTTCTCCATCTGCAGCTCGGCCAGGCGGAGGGAGGCTTCCTTGTTCTCGATGTCGGCCTCCTGGCGGGCCATCTCCACCCCCTGGTTGGCCAGGGTCTTGCCCTGCTCGGCCTTCGCCGCCTGCAGCTCGTGTTCCTCCTCGGTGACCTTCTTCTCGAACTCGACGCGGTCGAACTCGATGACCAGGTCTCCCACCTCCACGATCTCGCCCTCGGGGAAGAGGTGGGTGATCTTGAGCTGGCCGCGCACCCTGGGGGAGGTGATCTGCTCGGACTTGACCGCCTCCAGCTCGCCGTCCTTCAGGTGCAGGGAGATGACGAACTCGCCCTGCTTGACGGGGAAGGAGGCGACGGCGGCGGCCTGCTCCTTCAGCAGCAGGTGGGAGGTGGCCACCGCCGCGGCCACCAGGAGCAGGATGCCCCCGGCCAGCAGGAGGGTCCGGGTACCGGTGGAGCGGGTCTTCGCGGGCATGACCTCTCTCCTACTTCAGGTCCGGATCGCGAAGGGCGACGGCGTCGCCCTCCTGCAGGCCCTCGTCGATGACGATCCTCAGGCCGTTGGCCTCGCCCACGGACACGTCCACGGCCTCGAAGCCGGCGGACCCGCGGCGCCAGGCGACGGTGCCCTCGCCCCGCAGGTGGACGGCGCCGAGGGGCAGGGTCAGGACATCGGGCCGGGTCTCGAGAATGACCTCCACCGACGCGGACATGCCCGGCAGGAGCCGGTCGTCCTGCTCGGTGATGTCGACGATCATCTCGAAGACCTGCACGTTGGGGGCGCCCTCCTTCTCGGCGGCCATGGGGGCCACGTCGCGGACGACGCCGTGGAAGACGGGCCCCTGCAGGGCCTCGAGCCGGATCAGGGCCGGGAGCCCCGCCTCCACCGAGTGCACGTCCATCTCGCCCACCTGGGACACGACCTGCATGGAGTCGAGCTCCGGCAGGGCCAGCAGGCTCATGCCGCCCCAGACCATGTCGCCTTCCTTCACCTTGCCCCGCCGGCCGGCCCCGCGCTTGCGGATCACCTCGTGGACGACGATGCCCGGACGGGAGGCGCGCACGCTGAGCCGCTCGTAGTCGGACAGGGCGCGTTCGTAGTCCTGCTGACGGTGGGCGATGCGGATCTCCATGTGGGACCGCTCGACGCGCTCCACGATCTCCTGGGCCTCGAGGTTGGCGCGCGCCTGCTTCAGGGCGCGCTCGGCCTGGCCCACGCCGATGCGGGCCTCCTCGCGCTCGATGGACGAGCCGTACTCCGACTTCTGCAGGCTGATCCGGGACAGCTCGAGGGCCGCCTTCTTCTGCTCAACCTGCATGGTCAGCTCGGCGCGCTGCCGTTTCTGCACGGCCTCGAACTTGGTCAGGTCGGCCCGGGCCTGCTCGAGCCGGCCGGCCTCTTCCTTCACGTCCTCGGCGTGCCGGGTGCGGTCGAACTGGAGGATCAGGTCCCCGGGCTCCACCTGCTCTCCCTCCGGCCACAAGTGCACGATCTTGAGGTCGCCGCGCACCCGCGGGGAGACGACCTTCTCGTCCCGGGCGGCGCGCAGCTGGCCGGCCTCCACCTGGGTGCGGCGGAACTCGCCGCGGGTGACGGTGGCCGTGGGCACGGCGTCGCCCGCCGGGCCGTCGAAGAAGGCGCTCACGGCGACGGCCGCCCCGGCCAGGCCGGCGGTCACGCACCCGGCGCCGATCCACCGTCTCCCGGCCGGACCCACGCCTCAGCCTCCGGCCGCCGGCAGGGCCGCGGAAGGGGCGCCGGCCCCGGCGCCGTCGCTCTCCACGCGGCCGTCGAGGAAGCGCACGACGCGGCGGGCGCAGGCGGCGATGTGCTCCTCGTGGGTGACGAGGATGATCGTGTTCCCGGCCTCCTGCAGGCGGCCGAAGAGCTCCATGATCTCCAGGCCGGTGCGCGAGTCGAGGGCGCCCGTGGGCTCGTCGGCCAGCAGGATGGAGGGCTCGTTGGCCAGGGCCCGGGCGATGGCCACGCGCTGGCGCTGGCCGCCCGAGAGCTCGTTGGGCCGGTGGCCCATGCGGTCGGTGAGGCCCACGGCCTCCAGGGCCCGCTCGGCGCGCTCGCGGCGCCCGGGGCCGGTGAGCCCGGCGTAGACCAGGGGCAGCTCGACGTTGCGCAGGGCGTCGGAGCGGGGCAGGAGGTTGAAGGTCTGGAAGACGAAGCCGATCTCCTGGTTGCGGATGCGGGCCTGCTCGTCGTCGTCCATCTCGCTGGCCAGCTGGCCGTTGAGCCGGTAGGCCCCGGTGGTGGGCACGTCGAGACAGCCGATGATGTTCATCAGCGTCGACTTGCCCGAGCCGGACGGGCCCATGACGGCCACGTACTCGTTGGTTCCGATCTCCAGATCGACGCCGCGCAGGGCGTGCACCTGGGTCCCGCCCATGTCGTAGGTCTTGCTGATCCCCTCCATCTGAATCAGGGAGGCCGCGGGGGCCATCAGTCGTTCCCGTGGACCGGGCGCAGGAGGTCGGAGCGCACCCAGCCGGCGGTGGTGTCGGCGGGCACCCGCACCCTTGTCCAGCCGTCGCGCCCGTCCTCGGACCCCTCCTCGAGCAGCAGCACGGTGGCGGCCTCGAGCCGGGTGCTGTCGGCGGCGCCGGGGGTGCGGCGCAGACCCGCCGGCCAGGCGAGGTAGACCATGCGCCCGAGGAGGCCGTCCACGGTGCGGCGGAAGCTGTCGAGGGCGTCGCGGGCGTAGTCGTCGAAGGCGTTCACCGGTTCCGCTGCGAGGCTGTTCAGCCTCCAGGTGACCTCCAGGGTCTCGCCGGCCCGGCGGCGCAGGGCCGGGACGGCGTCCCCGGCGCCGTCCTCCAGGGAGCGCGGCCCATCGACGAGAAAGCGCGCCGTCACCAGGGCCTCGGTCTCGGGGCTGGCCGGGTTGGGCCGGGCCTGCCAGCCCTGGAGCCGGGGGTTCTCGAAGGCGGTGAGGGCGTAGGCCCGGGTGACCTCGTCGAAGGAGGCGGTGATCCCCCGGTACTCGCACTCGGCGGCGCGGACGGACTCCACGTCGAGAGCCGGGAGGCGCTCCACGGGCGTCGGCGGATCGGGGATGAGGGGGATGGCAGCGACGATGAAGAGGGCCGGAATCTGCGTGACCCGGCGCCGGGGATCGGCCATCAGCGCCTGGCCAGGCGACGTAAGTGGTTGAATAAGTTGAGGGTAACGGGAGAAGTGATCATGGTCAAGGGCGCGGCGGCCCGGCTGGGCACAATCATTATTATTGACACCGACGGCCATGAGGAAGTGCAGGCCCTGCTCATCACCCTGACGGTAGATCTCGGAGCGCTGCGGTGAAACCCTCGGAACTACGCGAACTGATAGCCGGCGGCGAGAACTCCGGACTGGAGTTCAAGCGGGATGATCTGCGCCCGGAGCAACTGGCTCGGGATGTGGTGGCGCTAGCCAACTTCCAAGGGGGCCGCGTCCTTCTCGGCGTGGAAGACGACGGCGCCATCACCGGTATACGGAGAACAGATCTCGAACAATGGGTGATGGACTCCGTGTTCGGGCGCCTGGTTCATCCGATGATACTGCCGTTCTACGAGGAAGTTCCGGTCGATGCTGTTCGCCGAGTCGCGGTTGTCACTGTCACCCAGGGGGCCACCAAACCCTACGTCGTCCGGCATCGCGGCGGAGAAGAGATCTACATACGGGTCGGCAGCACCTCCCGGCGAGCCTCGCGTGAGCAGCAGGCGCGCCTCTTCGCGGCCGGTGGGTTGATTCACACGGAGCTGTTGCCCGTTTCCGGCAGCGGCCTGTGCGATCTGAGCCGGGAACGGCTGGCGGATTATCTCACCGCCATCGTCCGCGACCGGGAAGTGCCGGAGGACGACGAGACATGGAACGAGCGGCTCTGCGCGCTGGGATTCATGGCCGAGCGGGAAGACGGCCCGCCCGTCTGTACGATCGCCGGATTGATCCTGTTCGGCTACCGGCCCCGCCGCCTCCTGCGCCATGCCGGCATCCGCTGGATGTGCTTTGAGGGGCAGGAGAAGAGCTACGATGCCCTCGACGATCAAGTGATCGAAGGGCCGCTCGTCGATCTTTGGCAGGTGCTCTCAGGGGGGCGTGAACTGGTGGAGAAGGGACTGATCGAACGCCTTGCCGATGCGATGCGGCCCTTCGTATCGGAGGAGGCCGGCCAGGTCGCAGAATCGATGCGCCGGGAACGACGCTGGCACTATCCGCTGGAAGCGCTGCGCGAAGGCGTTGTAAACGCTCTCACTCACCGGGACTGGACGCGGTACGAGGAGATCGAGGTGGTCCGCTACTCGGACCGGTTGGAGATACTCAGCCCCGGCGCGCTGCAGAACGGCATGACCGTCGAGAAAATGGTCGCCGGCCAGCGGGTGCCCCGCAATCTGCTCATCTCCGAGACCTTGCGGGACTACAGCTATTCCGATGCGCGCGGCATGGGGGTGCGGAACAAGATCATCCCGTTGATGCGGGCCCACAACGGCGTCGACCCGGAGTTCGAGGCGACGGAGGACTACCTGCGGTTGACGCTGAGGCGGGGGTCGGGCAAGGGTTCAGCATGAGTGGACGTCGGAGCGCGGACAGTCGGTTCCGATCCCACTGTCCCGAGGGCCTTGATGACGAGTGAACGCAAGACGCACTCGGCTGGGGCCCGTGTGAGCATGGACGATCGCGGCTGAATGCTGGGAGAATGTCGCCATCGAGAGGCTGTGGCGCTCCTTCCGTACCCCCGCTCGGTCCCCTCGCTGAGCCGCGCACGGCCAGCTTTCCGTGGGCGAAGGCATGATCTCGTCCGGGAAATTGACCAAGGACTTGCTCCGCCTATTATCTGGTACCGAAGTCTTTCAGCTACGCGGCGCGACGATAGACTGCCGGGATTGGTCTGCTGCTCCATGCCTAGGGCAAGTCCCATTTTCAGTTGAAACGTAGCCCAGGCTCGAGTGGATGAGTCAGCCCGTCATCGCGAGCTGTTTGAGGCCGAGTTCGGCTTGGAGCGCTTGTCGGAGCATCGGCAGGTGGTGGTAACCGTTGATCCGGCGCAGGCGAGGTTCGATGTCGAGCAACGCCGTGGCGACCCAGCGGTGACGCTGCGACGAGTTCGTCCAGCGCCGCACGTTGTGCGTCAACTGCTCCAGGAGACTGTTGACGTTCTCGATACAGTTGGTGGTACGGAAGGAGGCCTTCAGCATCGGCATCAGGCCCAGGCGGTGGAGCGTGAGGGTTTCTTGCTGGCCTTCCTCCAAGCTGCGCAGGGCCGACTGGTTCATCAACTGCAACCCCGGTTTCAGCGCCTCCAGGGCGGCTTGGGCCTCCTCGTACGTCGAGTGCCCATACGCCGCTTCCAGCTTTCGACGAAGGCCGGCCTGCTCGCTCTTGGGCAGGTACGAGACCACGTTCTGGCGCTTGTGATACTGGCATCGCTGCACGCAGGCATGGCCCTGGAGCACCGACCGCACTGCCTTGTACAGGCCCTTGCCTCCATCGATCACCACGAGCAGCCCGGCCTCGTATTGCAGGCCCCGCTCGACCAACTCCGCCAGGAAGCGACGACAGACGCGCTCGTTCTCGGTCGCCGCCTGCACGAAACCCAGAGGGATCTTGTGTCCTTCCACAGTGACGCCCAGGGCGATGAGGATTTCCTCGTCGGCAAAGCTCTTGCCGTCCAGAAACAGCGCCACCAGGTCGTAGCCTTCCAGGGATCGCTGCTGGAATTCGGCCGGGTGTAGCCTTCACTTTACGCAGATTGTCGATAAAAGGGGGACCCCAAGTCCGGGCACGAATGTATCTTTGGGTGTAAGGACTTACGCCCAAACCCGGAAAGGGGTCCCTGATGGAAGATACGAAGGATTTTCACGCTCGCCTGACAAAGTTCGAGGAAAATGTCCTCCAGTGGGAGCATCGCCCGCAATCCCCGGAGGCCGGCCCGGAGGACTTTCGCGAGAGGGTGAGCGAGTTGCGAGATGCTTTGGACGACCTCGGTCGAATCGGTTTCCAACGGCTGGCGCAGGCGTGCGAGATCGCCGACGACACCGTGGTCCACCACGGTCGGGTCTACCGGTTCAAGCAAGTGGTCCACAAGGAATGGATGACCCTGTGGGGCAAGGTCCAGGTGCCGCGTCGGCTGTATCAGCCCGATCGGGGCGGCCCCAGCCGGGTGCCCTTGGATGAGCGCTGCGGCATGGTCCACCGATTCATGGTGCCGGCGCTGGAGCGTTTCACGGCCTTTCTGGGCGCCCGCCTGGTCCCGGCCGAAGTCGAGGCCAGCTTGGCCGAGCTGTTGCCGGCGTCCCCGTCGCGCACCGCCATTCAGCATCTGTTGACCACCGTCGGTCAGTACGCCGAGGACCACGCCGAGCAACTCGAGCTGGCCTTGCAGGAGGCGGCGCCCCTAAAGACCGAGGGCGACACCCTGGTGGTCAGTTGGGACGGCGTCACCGTGCCGCTGCGGGAGCCGGCGCCGAAACGCGGACGGCCCGCCGAACGACCGACGGATCCCGACCCCGACCGCGCGCCCACCGCCTGGAAGGAGGCCGGGGTAGGGATGGTCGCCACGTATGGGACGCCGCTGGACCCGGCGACGGAAGACCCCCAACGCGTCGATGTGCGCTACGCCGCGCGCATGCCGGAGCCCAAGATGAAGACCCTGGTCCACGGCTTGGTGGAGGAGACGGCCCGGGCCCTGCAGCGGGGGGAGTATGACCACCGGGTGGTGTTGGCCGACGGCCAGCGCCAGATCTGGCGCAGCGTGGATCGGCAGCCGGTGTTCGACGGCTTCACCCGGATTCTCGACTTCTATCACGCGGCCCACCACCTGTCAAAGGCCGCCGAGCCCCTCTTCGGCAAGCGGTCGTCGAAAGCGGCTCGCTGGTACCGATCCTGGCGGCACAAACTGCGTCATGAGCCCGGGGCCGTTCAGGGCCTGATCCGCTCCCTGGCCTACCACCGCCGCAACCTTCGTCCCGGCTCCCAACGCCATCGTCAGGTGACCACCGAGCTGGGCTACTTCCGGAACAACCGGGACAAGATGGACTACGCGCGCTATCGCGCTTCGGGGTTGATCCTCTCCAGTGGTCCCGTGGAGGCCGCCGCCAAGACCCTGGTCGGCCATCGACTCAAACGCAGCGGCATGCGCTGGACCCGCCAAGGAGGCCAGCAGATCCTCAATCTACGAGTCCACGTGCAATCCCAACGATGGGAGGCCTTCTGGAACTGGTACCTCCATCAGACTACACAACAGACCGACAAGACGGCTGCGTAAAACCGAGGCTACACCCATTCGGCCAGCTTGCGCGCCGTGCCTTTCACATACCGGCGAGAGACCGAGGAACGGGACAGACCGAAGGCTTGCGGGACGGTCTCGGCGCAGGCCTCGTAGTTGCGCGTGGCCAGGCCCTTCAGCACCCGCAACAACAGCCCCTGATCCATCTGCCTCGGCGTCTGCAGGGCCTGGTAGGCCTCCAGCGGGACCTCGGTGCCGCGGACCACATCGCGCACGCGCGGCACCTCGACCGGCAGTTTCTGATCGCCCAGGTACACCGACCCGGCCTGCGCCCCCCAGCGGCGCAACGGCTGATCCGGCCCCTTGCGCTGATACCGAGGTCCGGCCAGGGCCTCCACGCCCCGTCGCAGCTCCTCCCCAACCGCCTGCAGCCCCAGGGGGATCAGCAGCTGGATGATCTCGATGCGAGTCTCCAGATCGTCCATCGACGCGGTGGCTTGGCGGTTCACGGGGCCGATGGTCACGGTCCGTTTGACGCCCCTTTTCCGTGCTTGTAGCTTGCTCATGGCAGGCTCCTTGGGTTACCGAATACGAGGCTTCTTGGCGATTTCTCGTATCAAACGTAACGATGGGAGCCTGTGTTATTTCAACTAAGATCGGGACAATGCCCATGCCTATGCACCCCATCCATCGCCGTTACCACGCAGAAGAGTTGGTCCGCCTCCGGCGCGCTGGGGAACGTCGAAGGCAGGTAGCGTCACAACGCCGTGGGCGGATCGACCCCAACCCGCACCAGATCGACGCCGTGATGTTCGCGCTCCGCCGCATCCCAGAGGGCGGCTGCATCCTCGCGGACGAGGTCGGGCTCGGCAAGACCATCGAAGCCGGCCTCGTCATCGCGCAACTGCTGGCAGAGGGGGCCACGCGGATTCTCATCATCTTGCCGCGCCCTCTACTCGGACAGTGGCACCAGGAACTCTACACGCTTTTCGGCATTGAGGCCGTCGAGGCGACGGATGCCGCTGTGGACATTGCAGGCTCCGGCGTGTTCCTCGTCGGGCGGGAATACGCAGGCGGTAACGCGGGGTTCGAACGCCTACGGGGATCCCCGCCGTTCGATCTCTGTCTGATCGACGAAGCCCACGAGGTATTCGCGGGTATCCACCGTCGGTTCGACCGCGACGGAGTTTACGACGAAGACAGCCGATACGCGCGCACGGCGCATCGGGTGCGAAAAATCATCGGCGCGTCACCGGTACTGCTGCTGACCGCGACGCCAATTCAGAATACGCTCGCCGAATTGTGGGCGCTTGTCCAATACGTTGATCGTACCGGCACGCTGCTCGGCGCGAAACCCGTGTTCGAAGGTCTTTTCTGCTCCGGCGGCGATGGCCGCGGCGTCGCTGCGGAACAGGCTCAGGAACTCAAGCGCCGGCTCGGCACCGTCGTTCAACGCACGCTGCGCCGCCAAGCTCAGGATTTCCTTGACAAGCCGTTCGTCGGCCGCCGGGCTCAGCTCTTCGAGTATCGCATGAGTCCGGCCGAGCGGGCCCTGTACGACGATGTCATCGGGTATCTGTTGAGCCCCAGGCTGTATGCTTTTCACGGCCGTTCGCGGCAGTTGCTCCTGCTCGGCTTCCACCGACGCATGGCGTCTTCCACGGTCGCGCTGGCCACGAGTCTCGATCGTGTAGCGGACCGATTGCGGGCCATGTTGGAGGGCAGCACAGAACAGGGCACGGGTGCTGTTTTTGCGGAAGATCTCGAAGACGATCCGATGGAGGCGCCGGCAAACGACAACGTCGACCCGCAAGTCACCGAAGCGGCCAGAGTGACGGCGTTGGACGGCGCCGCGGTGTGCGGAGAGTTGGCGCTCGTGGAAGACTTCGCGCGGCGAGCCCACGCGCTGCCTCGGGACAGCAAGGCCCAAAGCTTGGTTACTGCGGTGCGCCTCGTCATGGACCGCCCCGAGGATCGGCGCAAGGTGGTGATCTTCACGGAATCGCTTACCACTCAAGACTACCTGCGTGGGCTACTTCTCGACCAGACAGAACTCGTGGACGGTGACATCACACTCTTTCGGGGAATCAACGACTCGCCCCGGGCGCTCACCGCGCTCAAGGTCTGGCGCGAAGAGGTCGAGCCTGACATCGCGCACCACCTACGGCCGAGTCCGACCGTTGCTGTGCGCCTCGCCCTAGTGCATGAGTTCCGCACACGCTCCGCAGTGCTGATCTCGTCAGAGGCCGGGGCTAAGGGCCTCAACCTGCAGTTCTGCGATACTGTCGTCAACTACGATTTGCCGTGGAATCCGCAACGCATTGAGCAGCGCATCGGCCGTTGCCACCGTTACGGTCAGCAGCGCGACGTCACCGTGATCAACTTCCTCGCCAAGGACAACGAGGCGGAGCGCCTCACGTTCGACATACTCAGCACCAAACTCGATCTGTTCGGCAAGGTGCTCGACATGTCCGATGTAGTGCTCCAGACGCCGCGCTCGGATTCGTCCGAGGAGTTGGCCTCGGCGCTCGGCCCGGACTTCGAGGCCGAGGTGCGCCGCATCTGGGACCGGGCGCGGTCGGTGCAGGAGGTCGAGGACGAGTTGCGCCGCCTGCGCGACACGCTGGAAGAACGCCGACAAGAACTGGAGCAAGTGCGTGGACGCACGATGGGGCTCATCGAAGAGAGCCTCGACGAGTCCGTGCGCGAAGTCTTCTGCCGCATCCAATCCGACCTGCCGGCAACCCTCGCCGAACTCGATGAGGAACTCGAGCGCGTGCTAACAGCCTATCTCAATGCAGCGGGCGTTGCCTGGGGTGCCTCTGAGCGAAACGGGCGCCGGGTGTTCCACATCGGAGCTTCTCGGCGCCTCCCAAGGCACACTGCCGCTGGCGTGACGGTGGCCCTCGGCTCTGCGCGTGATCTTGCCGACATCGAGTCGCTGCACCTCGCCCATCCGCTGATCGAAGCTGCGGTCGCCGAAGCCCGCCGGGCTGGCGCTGGCGCTTTCCGTGTTCGTTTCCGTCTCGGCGCCGACGCTCCCGAAGTATTGCGGCGGCATCTTGGCGCTCGTGGCCGCTTGGCGCTGACGAAGGTCATCCATCGCGGTTTCGAGGCGGAGGATCGGCTCCGCGTTACAGCCGTGTTCGAAGATGCGGAAGTCCTGCGTCCGGCGGAGGCGGCACTTGATCTGCTGCACCAACATGCCGAAGACGTGGGTGTCTTCGATCCGCCGCTCGCTGTGACCGCCGAACACTTGGACGAGGTAGTCGGCGAGGAGATGTTTCTCGATCACTGCGTGGTCGCGCCCGGCGACCGCTCGGCCTTTGAGGAGGCCATGGACCAGCTCGACCAGTTCGTTGCCGACCGTGTCCTGGTATTGCGCCGGCTCCGGGACCAACACGCTAAGCGCCTCGCCGCCGCCGAGCACCAGCGTGATCGGGCACTAGGTTTGGACAACCGGAAAAAGGCAGAGGCGCGTATACGCGCCGAGGAGACCAGGATCGATGAACTTGACGCGCAGGTCGCGCAACTTGCCGCGCGCGAAGACGACACGTACCGACGCTGGAAGGAGGCCGCGCACCGTCGCCGCTTTCAGCGTCCGGAAACAGAGCGGCTGCTGACGGCGGAGTTTGTTATCGAGTGAACGACGCGGCCGGAAAAGTCCAGGATGCAGAGGAGAGAGACGTGGCGCTGACGTTGCTGCACACCGCTGACTGGCACCTCGGCCGCCGCTTTCCCGCGTTCGGCCCCGACCAGGAGCTACGTCTGACCCGGGCCCGCTTGGAGGTCGTCGGCCGCATTCTGGACTTGGCGGACAGCCGCGCGGTCGATGCAGTGCTCTGCGCCGGCGATCTGTTCGATCAACCGGTGCCGGACCGGGAGTGGTGGGACGGCGTCCTGAAAGAGTTTCAGCGCCGGGATTGGCAGCGCCCGGTGCTGTTGCTGCCGGGCAACCATGACCCGCTAACACCGCGTTCCCTCTATCACCACGACCACCCGTTCCGAACCGGACTACCCGGCTACGTGCACATCGTCGATAGGCCAGGGTGGCAACTGCAGCTCGGCGAGAACGCCGACTACCTCGCCATCGGCGACACCCACGCCTTCCGCGATGTTGAGCCGGACGCGCCTAGGCCCACGGTTTACCCGGGCGCGCCGGAAGCCACCAACTTCGGTGAAAAGAACACATGCAACGTGGCCATCGTCTTCTTCCCTCTTGATCGCCGTCGCCGTGCCTTAGTCCGGCCCGAAGTGGTTGGCTCCTGGACTTGGCGTGAAACGACCTGCCGGTCTATGGCGGAACTGCGCGCGCTCAGCGTGGCACCGGATCTGCGCAGGACCGTGCTGCGCCTGACCCTCGACATGGCATTGCCCATGGCCGAGTACGACGAGGCGGAGCGCATCCTGGGCGAACTCGGTGGCTCCATGGCCACAACGCCGCGGGTCGGCGTCCTCGTCGTGGACCGCACCGGGCTGCGACTCGCCAAGGATGCACCCATCGAGTTCGGCACCGAACTGCCGCCCGTCCTGCTCGCCGCCGTGGGCAGGTTGCAAGCTCACGCCGAGAACGAACCCGCGCTTGCAGAGCGTGCCCTGCACCATCTTTACCGCTTGGCGCGGGAGACAGGTTGACGACATGTGGATCAGACGCCTCCACGTGACCGATTGCGCTGGCATCGCCGATGCCTCCATTGACCTGGAATTCGGGCTGAATGTCCTACACGGTCCCAACGAACTTGGCAAATCCAGCTTGGTTAGCGCCGTTCGCGCGGCATTGCTCCTGCAGTCGTCCTCGTCCGCCGCCGAGCCTCTGCGCGATTGGCACGCAGACGCGGCGCCGGTGGTGGAGCTCACCTTCGAGGAGGAAGCGCAGCGTGTGTGGCGGGTGCGCAAGAGTTTCGCGAGTAGTGGCGGCTATGCCTATCTCGATTTCTCCCGCGACGGCAGCGAATTCACCCAAGATGGTAGGGGTGGCGAAGTCGACGGGAAGCTTCGGGATCTCCTGCGCTGGGGTGTCGAAGCACCGGGCGGCCGCCGGGGTCGGCGCGGCATGCCGGAGTCCTTCATCACGACCGCTCTCCTCGGCGAGCAGAGCGACGTCGTCGCCATCTTGGGGAGCAGCCTCGACAAGGATCCGGACGGCTCGGGCCGCGAACGTCTCACTGAGGCGCTGCAGGCGATGGCGGAAGACCCGCGCTTCAAGCGGGTTCACGCGGCTGTGCAGCAAAAGGTGGACGAAGCGTTCACCGCCACCGGCCGGAGACGCTCCGGCCGTGCATCGCCTTGGTCGCAGATCCGCGAGCAACGCGTCGCCGCCGAAGCGAACGAGCGCAACGTTCACCAGCAGATGGAGGAAAGCGAGGGCGCACGACTGCGCATCGAGGAACTGCACCGCGAATTGCTGGCGGCGGAGTCGGAGAAGGAACGGACGGCCGGCGTTCTCGCGAATTCTCAAGCTGCCCTCGAACAACGCAGGAAGCGTGCAGCGACCACCGACAGCCTTGCCGATGCCCAGGCCGAGTTTGACCGCATTCAGGGGCTATTCGCGAAACGCGACGACAACGTCGACGCTATCAACACCGCAAGAGAGAAGGTCGCCAAGCTTGAATCCGCCTGCGGAGAAGCCGAAACCGCCGCGGAAGCTCTGGCGCCCCGGGTCGAGGCCGCGCGGCAAGGCGTGCGCCGCCTGGAGACCGGCGCCGGCGAGCAGCAACGCCGGTTGCGGGAGGAGGAGGCGAAGAATCGCCTCTTGAAGCTGAGACACGACGAGGAAGCACTTGAACGCGACATCGCCCGGGCCGAGGCCTTGGCCACGCTCGACGAGGAGGTGACCGCGCTAGCGGCCGACATCGAAGAGCGCGAAGCTGCTCTTAATGAGAGCCGAGATCTCTTGGGCCAAGCGCAGGACGTTACCGACAGTGATCAGGAGGAGATTGTAGGTCTCGAAATCAAGCGTCGCTGTGCCCGCTATCTCGTGGCGTTGGACGCAGCGCGGGCGTCCACCAAGAAACTCGATACCGCACGGGAACACATCGGGCAGGCGACCGTACTGGAACGCAAGGCCGCCGAGGCGCACGAAGAGGCCAGCAATTTGGGTGCGCCAGTTGTCGCTGAACTCGATCGGCTCGATCACTTGAGACGGATCGGCGCATCGCCCAAGAGAAACTTGCCGTTGGACTCGTCGTGGGCGTCGAGCTGAAGCAGGCTGGTGATGCCGAAGTCAACATCGACGGCCAGCCGCGGCAGGTTCGAATCGGGCTCGGCAAACAGGCCAAATTCGAGGCCGAGCGGGAACTGCGACTCGACATCGCCGGCATTGGTGCTATCCACGTGCGCGGCGGAGGCCGCGACCTTCTGCGTGCGGCCAAAGCTGCGGAGGATAGCTGGAACGCCGCTGCGACGCCGATCTTCACCCGTACCGGCTGCGCGGCCCTCGGAGAACTCGAGGATCTGCGCGAGCGCGCCGACGGCTATCGCGAAACAGCCGTCGACCTCGAACGGCAAGCCGAGCAGGAGCGGGTGCGAGCAGAAGGCGTCGATGAATTCGAACGCGGCGTCGTCGTCGCGAAGGCTGAGGAAGAACAACGCCGCTCTGCGCTTGCAGAGTTGCTTGAGGAAGACGAATCCGTGGAGGAGTACTTGGAAAGCCTTGACGAGCCGCCGGACGACGAACTCGCCTTGGAGGAGGCCATTGAGAAGCGTCGCACCGTTATGCAAGATCGCGAGGAGCTCTGTCAGCGAATGGAAAGCAAGGTCACCGATGGGGAAGGGGAGGTTGTGCGTCGAGGCCGAGAACTCGCTGGCAAACGGGCGCTGCTGCGTGAGGGATCGGAGATGGACGACTGGCGCGCGTTTCTCGCCGGAGTGGACGCTGAGCGGGACCGCTTGAGTCGGAGACTCGAAGCAGTCGATGACGAGTTGGCGCTGATCGGGGCCGAAGGGGCCGCCGAAGTCGGTGAGGCGCGGCAGGCACTCAACGATCTCGCCGGCGAGGAGAATCGGGCCCAAGAAGCGTTGCGCGTGGAAACCGAGCAATTGGCGAACGCCCGCGACGAACTCTCTAGGCTCGAAGGCGAGGCGGCCGGGCTTCGAGCAGCGACCGAAAACGAGGACTTGGAAGCCGGTGGAAGGTTGCGCGATCAACACCGTGACAAATTGGACGCGCTACCGATTCCGATCGACGACATCGATCCGGCAGAGCTTCAGGATGTCGAGAGTGCCGCCACCGCTACCGCCGATTGCTTCCGGCAACTCGAGATGCAACTCCGAAACGCCGAAGGTGCGCTCGAACAGGTGGGCGGCCAGTACATACTGGAACGGGCCGAACAGGCGGGTCAGGCCCTTCGCGCTCTGGCAGAACGTGAAAGCGAGCTCGACTTGGAGTACAGAGCGTGGCGGCTTTTGCACGAAACCCTCGTGCAAGCCGAAAAGGAAGATGCGGTACATCTCGGCAACGCCTTGGTAAAGCCCGTCAGCGAGCGTATGGCCGCGTTGACCGGGGGCCGATATGGCGAGATTGCCATCGGCCCGCAACTCGAGGCCGCCGGAATCCAGTCGGCTGGCTGCGAACGCAAATTCGAGGCCCTGTCCGTCGGTACCCTGGAACAGATCGCGCTGTTGCTGCGACTCTCCATCGCTGAAGCCCTCGATAGCTTCATAGTCTTCGACGATCAGCTTAGGCACTGCGCAGAAATAAACGCTGTTCTTTCTGATAGAAAGGTGTTATCCTTGACGGGTGGACACGGAAAGCACCCTGCGGGCGAAATACGAAGCCTTGACGCCGGTGTTGAACGAGCGCACGCGACGCTTGTGGGCCGCGTCGGAGGCGCAAGCCCTGGGACATGGCGGCATTGCGGTGGTGGCCCGTGCGACGGGCCTGTCGCGGACCCGGATCGCTCGCGGCCTGCAGGAACTGCGGTCGGACGCCCCGTTGGACTCCGGCCGTGTGCGTCGGCCGGGCGGCGGCCGCAAGCGGCGCGTCGACACCGACGTGACGCTGTTGTCGGACCTCAACGCCCTGCTCGAGCCGGTCACCGCCGGGGCGCCGGACGACAGCCCCTTGCGATGGACGTCGAAGAGCATCCGCAAGTTGGCGGTCGAGTTGCAGGCCCTGGGCCATTCGGTGAGTCCTGGCCTCGTCCACGGACTGTTGCACGAGCTCGGCTACACGCTGCAGGCGAATCGCAAGACGAAAGAAGGCACGCAACACCCGGATCGGGACGCCCCGTTTCACTACCTCCACGACCAGGTCCGAAGGGCCCAGGCCCAAGGCCAGCCGGTCATTTCGGTGGACACCAAGAAGAAGGAGCTGATCGGCGACTTCAAGAACGTGGGTCGCCCATGGCGTCCGAAGGGCGAGCCGGAGCGCGTGAAGGTCCACGACTTCATCATCCCGGCCCAGGGCCAGGCGATTCCCTACGGGGTCTACGACCTGGGCCGCAACGAGGGCTGGGTCAGCGTCGGCGTCGACCACGACACCGCCCACTTCGCGGTGAACGCCATCCGCAGCTGGTGGAAACGCATGGGTCGTCCGGCCTACCCGGCGGCCTCGCACCTGTGGATCACGGCCGATGCGGGGGGCCGCAACGGTCCGAGACTGCGGCTGTGGAAATGGGAATGGCAGCGCTTGGCCGATCGCACGGGCCTGACGATCACGGTCTGCCACTATCCTCCGGGCACGAGCAAGTGGAACCGCATCGAGCATCGCCTGTTCTCCTATATCGCCATGAACTGGCGAGGCCAACCTCTGGTCAGTCTGGCCACGGTGGTCAACCTGATCGGCCGGACGACAACGAAGAAAGGGCTTCGCGTGCGCGCCGAGATCGACAAGCGAGCGTATCCCAAGGCCGTGGTCGTCAAGGACGAGCAAATGGAGCGGATCCATCTCTCGCCCCATGCGTTCCACGGGGATTGGAACTACACGATCCGGCCGGCCACTGAGGGTTGAAGTGAATCATCTGTTTCGGGACAAAGCCTTACGCAATCCGATCCCGTGCGCATGGTGTGGATGCGGGAACTACTTGAGAGAGCGGCGGAACAGATCCAGGTGGTCGTATTGACATGCCATCCTGAGGATTACACGGTTGGGGATGGGCAACGTCATGTCGTGGACTTGTCGAGTTGCATTCGGCGGCGGGAGGTCTCGAACGCGCAAGTCGATGACGGGGAGGACGGCCTTGGTTCCGAGGCGCCACATGACTCCGCAGTTGAAGTCGACTCAAGTAACGCAGACCCCGCGGAGCAGGCCGATCCTTCCCCGACTCGGCGCTCTAGTGTCGCGTCCGACAAATGAGTTGTAAAAACAGAGTCAAGGCCTTATCTTCAGGCCATGGCCCGCCCGGTGTCCCGCCTTGAGTTGACCGCGTCCGAGCGACAGGAGTTGGAGCGTCGCGTCAGGGCCCCCTCCGCGTCCCAGCGCGACAGCCTGCGCGCGGCCATCGTCCTGCGCCGGGCCGAAGGGATCAAGCAGGTGCAGGTGGCCGCCGAGTTGGGCGCCAGTGTGGCGTGTGTGAACAAGTGGTCGCAACGCTTTGATCGCGAGGGTTTGGCGGGACTGAACGACGCCAAGGGCCGGGGCCGGCCGGCGAGCTTGCCGGCGGACAAGGTCGAGCAGGTCCTCACCGCGGTCACGCAGCCGCCGAAGCCGCGCACGCGCTGGAGCGTGCGCTCGATGGCCCAGGCGGCGGGGATGTCGCCGGACAGCGTGCACCGGATCTGGAAGGCCAACGACATCAAGCCCCATTTGACCAAGACCTTCAAGGTCTCCACGGACCCGCACTTCGAGGAAAAATTCTGGGACGTGATCGGGCTCTACCTGGATCCCCCCGAGCGCGCGCTGGTGCTGTGCTGTGACGAGAAGAGCCAGTGCCAGGCGCTGGAACGGACCCAGCCGGGCTTGCCGCTGGGGATCGGCGACATCCGCACCCGGACCCACGATTACAAGCGCCACGGTACGATCACCTTGTTCGCCGCGCTCAACTACCTCGACGGCAAGCTCATCGCGCGTCTGGAGGCGCGTCATACCCACGTCGAATGGCTCCGCTTTCTCAAGCAGATCGACCGCGAGACGCCCAAGAACCTGTCGCTGCACCTGATCGTGGACAACGCCGGCCCCCACAAGGAGGAGAGCGTGCAGCATTGGTTGTCTCGGCATCGGCGCTTCCATGTCCATTTCACCCCCACCAGTTCCTCCTGGATGAACTTGGTCGAACGGTTCTTCGGCGAGCTGACGCAGGATGTGATTCGGGACGGCAGCTTTGCCAGCGTCGGGGAGTTGGTGCGCGACATCGAAGCCTACTTGGCGCAGCGGAACTTGGCCCCCAAACCCTACCGCTGGAAGGCCGACGGCGAGACCATCCTGCGCAAGATCCAGCGCGCTCGGGAGACGGTGGCGGCGACATCGGACAGCCCTTGTTGATTCTTCTTAATTCTCGGACGGGACACTAGGCCCGCTTCTGCGAAGACGTTTCCCGTGCACTCGGCATCGGGCCCCCGACCTCACAGCGAGTCGGCCGCGACGACACCTCCGGGCTGAGAGTCTTCCCTGATGAGAAGCCCCCGGTTCTTCAACGTCGTCCTCGTGTTGATTTCTGCCCTGCCCGCACAGGAAAGCCGCGCCCAGGACCATACCCGCATGGGTCTGCCCGAAGGGGCTGATGCGCGTCTCGGCAGGGGGTCGCTGTTCGGGATCGGTTTCCTGCCCGACGGCCGGCTCGCGGCGGCCACCAGTATCGGCGTGTGGCTGTACGACACTCGCACCGGCGGCGAAGTCGCCCTGCTCCCGGGGGAACACAAGGATGATGTCCATGACGTCGCGTTCTCGCCAGACGGCCGCACCCTGGCTGCCAGCGAGAGCTGGGACCCCACGATCCGGCTGTGGGACGTGGAGAGCGGCCGCCTGAAGGCGGCCCTGGAGGGGAATGGGGGCGGGGTCTGCTCCGTGGCCTTCTCGCCGGAGGGGAAAGTCCTCGCCGGCGGGGGATTCAACAGCAGGGCCATTCGGCTGTGGGACGTGGAGAGCGGCCGGTTGAAGGCAACCCTGGATGCTGGCAGGAACGGCACCTGTGCCCTCGCCTACTCGCCGGACGGAAACACGCTGGCCACCGACGGCCGCGGCGGAATCCTGTTGTGGGATGCCGGGACGGGAGAGCTCAAGGGCATCTTGGAGGGGAACAGGTATGGCGTCAGTTACCTTGCCTATTCACCGGACGGGAGGATCCTGGTCGGCCATGGAGACGACGGCACGATCCAGCTGTGGGACACGGGCACCGGCGAGCTGAAGGTCGCCATCGAGAGGCATGAGAGCAGCGTCCGGAGCGTGGCCTTCTCACCCGATGGCCACATCTTGGCAGCCGGCACCTGGGATGGCCCGGTCCAGCTGTGGGACGTGGAGCACGGCCACCTGAAGAGCACCCTGGAAGGACATGGGGGCAAGGTCTTCGCCGTGGCCTGGTCGCCCGATGGCCGGACTCTGGCCAGCGCGGGCCGGGACGGCGCGGTCAGGTTGTGGGACGCCGCGAGCGGAGCACCGACAGCGAACCTCGACGGGCATGGCAGTCCCATCGGTGCTGTCGTGTATTCGCCGGATGGGCGTACCCTCGCCAGCGGGAGCAGGGACGGCGTGATCCGGTTGTGGGACACGGACAGCGGCCTCCGCCGAGCGATCTTCAGGGTACATCTGGACAGGATTACGTCCCTGGCTTACTCGCCGGATGGCAGTACCCTCGCCAGCGGGAGTCGCGACGAGACCATCCACCTGTGGGAACCCGGGACGGGCCACCGGATGGTCATCAGGGGGACCAGGCACTATCCCTGGTCGCTGGCATTCTCGCCGGACGGTCGGACCCTGGCCAGTGGGGGAGGTGGGTGGGATGGGGAGTCCCGGGTGGCTGGAGAGACCCGGTTGTGGGACGCTGGCACCGGCCTGCCGGAGACTGTCCTCGACAGGCCTGGAGTCACGGTCTGGTCCGTGACTTTCTCGCCTCATGGTCACATCCTGGCCAGTGGTCTGGCCGACGGCCGGCTCAAGCTGTGGGACGCCGACACCGGCCGGCTGCTGGCCACCCTCCGGCAAGGCCGGGAGTGGGTCTTCTGTCTGGCCTTTTCCCCGGACGGCTTCAACCTGGGCCATTGGGCGAGGTCCGTGGCGTTTTCCCCGGATGACGGCACCCTGGCCAGTGGCAGTTGGGACGGCACGATCCTGCTGTGGGACATGTCGCCGTACGCCACGCCTGCCCCTGCCGACGCGCCGGAAGCAGGGGAGGAGGAGCCGGCCGCGAGCATCCTGGAGCCCGCCGCCCCGAATCCCTTCAACATCACCACCCGCATCGCCTACCGGATCGCTACCCCCGGTCCGGTGCGGCTGGAGGTCGTGAATGCTCTGGGGCAGTCGCTGCACACGCTTGTGAACGAGGTGCAGGCTCCCGGCTCCTACCAGGTCTACTGGAATGCCCGCAACCAGCGCGGCTCCCCGGTGGCCGCGGGCGTCTACTTCACCCGCCTCAGCCACTCCGGCGGGGTGCAGGTGCGGCGGCTGCTCTATCTCAGGTAGGACTCGCTTCGACCGCGTCCTGGTGGCGGGGCGAAGCCGAGGCCGAGTGTTGGTCCAGCCGTCAGAGGTGCCCGGCCAGAAGGGTGCGCGCCTTCTTGGCGGAGGCCACGGGCGTGAGGGTGCAGGCGATGCGGGCGTAGTAGAAGGCGCTCAGGCCCTCGAATCCGGAGTCGGTGCCGACGATCAGCCACAGCCGGCCCTCGGCGTCGGCGGTGACGGATACCGGACGGCCGGCGTTGTCGAGGGACTTCACGCGGTACTCCTCGCCGGTCACGGCGGGGTGGGCGACGTTGCCGACGACCACCATCGACTCGCCCCCGTTGGACTGGCCGCTTTCGTCCTCGGGCGTCACGGGTTCGACGGTGGAGGCTCCCGCCTTCACGAAAACGCTCTCACCCGGAGAACCGCCGATGCCGACGAGGCCGGCGGCCACGTTGGTGGCCAGCTCCAGGGAGAGGACGGCGGAGTACTCCGCGCCGGGCTTCAGGCCGCCGACCTGCCTCTTGAAGAACATGAAGAGGTCGGCGCTGCGGTTGTGTCCCTGGATGTAGAGGCCGTAGCCCTCGAGCCCGTTGGGCAGCGGGCGATGCCCGGAGTCGAGCTCGTAGATCGACGGGTCGAAGTCGACGGGAAGATCCGCGAATCCGGCGGTCCAACCCTCGGCACCGCCTTCGAAGGAGAAACTGAACTCGGCCTCGACGGCCTCCTGCTCGTCCGCCTCCCGAGTGGAGGTGCAGGATGCGCTCGCCAGACAGGCGGCGAGAAGGGCGCCAGGGATCCAGCTCAGCCGCCGGGCCACGTCCCTCGCGGGTGGGTTCGGAGGCAGGTTACGCCGTCGATCGCCAGCCGGTGAACCTGAGGCACGTTCTCTTCCCACGTCATGGCGATCCCCCTGGGAATGGGGACGCCGGTCCTCTCGTCCCCGGCGGTTGCCCTTGCCCACGCCACCCCGCATCAGGGCACTCAGCGTCGTTCGTGGCGCCGGATCAGCACGACGAGGCTTTCACCTGCCCAGAGAGCCAGCCGTGCCGCGCCCCTGTCAGCTTGACCTGAAGCGCTGGCCCCTTTCATCTTGACGGCTCGGCCCCCTTCCCTCGCCTTTCCAACCCCTACATAGGTCGAACCCATGAGCTCCATCCAGATTCGTGCGGGTCTGCAGAGCGCCTGTCCCGACGTGTACACGCCCGCGGCCTTGGCGGCCCTCGAGGCGCTGGCTCCCTTCAACCAGGAGCAGAAGGCGGTCATGGCGGAGAGGATGGAGCGGCGGGCGGCGCGGGCCCGCTACCGGGAGCCCATCGCCTTTCTCGACGAGGATGACTGCATCCCCCGGACCCCCATCCGCGTGGGCGAGGCCCGGGGGGGCGACTTCATCGGCTCGGAGATCCCAGCCGACCTGCGGCGCCAGTGGATCCAGGGGACCGGCCCCGCGTGCAAGCCCCGGGCCCCGGTGGAGCGCAGCATCCGCAACGTGGCCTACGCCCTGCTCTCCGGCGCCGACGGCTGGATGTTCGACGGCGAGGACGCCCTCGGCCAGATCACCACCATGTCCCTGGACAACCAGCGGAACCTGGCCCTGGCCATCCGCCGGGACCCCGTCTTCCTGCAGGCGGCGGAGCAGGTGGCCGGGGAGATGAACGAGTGGGCCTCCGGCTTCTTCGGCCGGCGGATCGTCGAGGACTGGGAGGGGCAGCTCGGCTTCACGACGAAGATCTTCCGCGCCCGGGGGCTGCACCTGGACGACCGCCACACCCGGGACGGGGAGGGGGTGGCCTTGGCCGCCTCGATCGTCGACCTGGCCCTGTACGTGGCCAACAACCACGAGGAACTTCAACGGGCCGGCTCCTCCATCGTCCTCTACCTGCCGAAGATCCAGACCGCCGGGGAGGCCGCCCTGTGGGCGGAGATGCTCGACGCCCTGGAGGCCCATCTCGGGCTGCCGCAGGGCGCCGTCAAGGTCTACGTCCTCGTGGAGCAGCTCGAGGCCACCTTCCAGCTCATGGAGATCCGCGCCGCCCTGGGCCGCCACTTCGTCGGCTTCAACACCGGCCGCTGGGACTACATCAACAGCGTCTCCGACGCCATGGCCTGGGACCCGGGGTTCGTCAACCCCGACATCGAGGCCATCACCATGACCTACGGGTACATGCGCAACTACGAGGACCGCGTCCGCCGGGCCGTCAACACCCCCGACCGGGCCGGCGGCTTCGCCCTCTGGCAGGGCGGCATGGAGCCCAACATCCCGGTGGGATCGGAGGAGGGGGTGGCGCTCAGCATGGAGAAGGCCGTGGCCGGGGCCGAGCGCGAGCAGCGCGAGGGGGCCAGCGGCAAGTGGGTGGCGCACTGGAAGATGGTCCACATCGTCCGGCCCGTGTGGGAGAGGGCCTGGGCCGAGAACCAGCTCGGGCGGCGTTTCCCGCCCCTCACCCATACGCAGGACGACGCCGACGGCCTGACGTTGCTGGAGCCGGCGCCGCGCACGGTCCGGGGCGCCCGCAACCTGATCAGCGTCGCCGCCCAGTACGGCAACGCCTTCGGCCAGGGGTTCCAGGCGGCGGCCCTGAAGCCGGCGGACTTCTTCGGCGACGACGACATCCTCTACCTCATGGAGGACATGGCCACCGGCGAGATCCGCCTGAGCATCCTCTGGGAGTGGCTCCACAAGGGCGGCCGCCTCACCGAGGGCGACGAGGAGACCGGCGCGGGGGAGGGGGAGGTCTTCGGACTGGAGCTGTTCCGCCGGCTGCTGACCGAGGAATACGGGAAGCTGCAGCAGGCCGGGGACCGGGACGTGCACGACGACTCCAAGGGCTCCACCCTGCCCATCGCCCGGGAGATCGTCGAGAGCTACGTGCTGTGGGAGGCCAAGACGCCCTGGTACATCGACCTGCTGAACATCAATCTGAACAACCACGATCTGGCGACGGCGAAGGAACGGATCCGTCTGTACTCGCAGGCCTTCGCCCGGGACGGCACGAGGATCACGGAGAACCTGGACTTCGAGCCGGCCCGATAGAGCCCGGCGATGCGGCACGTCCACACAGGTGTGGTTGTGCGAGCCGTTGATGCGGATGCGCTCGCCGGCAACGCGATGCCGCCCGTCGTGCGCCATCGCGGCGGCCGGTACGTCAGGCAGCGCTCTGGCGCTTGATGCGCGCCTCCGTCTCCGGGCTGAGGCCCAGGCGGGCTTGCTTCAGGTCGTAGCAGGCCTGCAGGTTGAGCCAGTATTCCGCGGAGTTCCCGAAGTAAAGGGACAGCCGCAGGGCCGTGTCCGCGGTAATCCGGCGCCGGTTGTTGACGATGTCGGCGATCCGGTTCGGGGAGATGCCGATGGCGCGGGCGAGCTGGTTCTGAGACAGCTCGTACTCGGCGAGGAACTCCTCCTTCAAGATCTCCCCGGGAGTGACAGGAGAGAATTCGGGGTCGGCCATGGAAGACTCCCAATCAGTGGTAGTCGATAATCCGGACGCCATGTGCGTTGCCCGCCTTCCAGCGAAAGACGACGCGCCACTGGTCGTTGATCCGGATCGAGTAGTGTTACCGCGTACCGGGATGCGGTCAAGTGGGGAGAGTCGGCGAAGATCGGACGTGGTCGCCGTCGACAGCGACGAGCCCGGGGACACCTCGGCCTGGGTCGCCTGGAACCGCAGCCGCTCCAAGCACCTGACCGAGAACCTGGGCCGCCTGATCCTGGCGGAGTCCGACCTGGGGACCCTGGACGTGCGGGTCCTCTCCTCGGGCGCACCCGTGGCCGGCGCCCGCCTCGAGCTGTGGCGCGCTGGCGCGCTGGTGCTGGCGGACGAGACCGGCGACAGAGGCCTGGCGCGGCACTGGCTGCCCCCGGGGCGCTACACCGTGGCCGCCGCTCCGCGGGGGTACCGGCCCTACAGGCGGCAGGTCGAGGTCGCCGCCGGCGGCCTGCAGCAGGTGACCGCGGCCCTCCAGGACCGGGGCACGCGGTTTCACGTGGACGACGACGCGCCATCCGGGGGCGACGGCAGCGCCGGGCATCCCTTCGGGACGATCCAGCAGGCCCTGAACGCCGTCAGCTACGGCGACACCGTGCAGCTGGCGCCCGGTGTCTACCGCCGGCCGGCGGAGCTGATCAGCGGCGTCACCATCCTCGGCCCCGGCCCCGGCCGGACGCGGGTCACGGGCGAGGCCCACTGGGGCCTGGCCCAGCGTCCCTTCATCCAGTACTACAACGGCCTGTGGAGCGTGAAGCTGCGCGACGTGGTCATGGACGGCTTCACCCTCGAGGAGGGGGAGAGGTATCCGGCGCGCCCGGCGCGGGAGGTCTCGGACGGCCTCGCCCTGGCCATGGCCGTGAACGCCGCCGACGTGGCCGCTGTCGAGGCCATCCTGGAACGCTCTCCCCGGGCGGCCTCGGGCCGCATCCTGTCACCCGACGCCGACCCCGGGGGCAGCACGTTCCTGCACCGCATCGTCAGCGTCTACGCCGACGCCACCGACGCCGAGCACCGGATCGCCCGGCTGCTCATCGAGCACGGCGCCGATGTCAACGCCCTCGGCGGCCAGGCCCGGGGCCGCGGCGAGACCGCCCTCGGCTACGCCGGTTTCTTCGCCGACTCCCGCCTGGTGGAGCTCTACCTGGCCCACGGCGCGGACCCCAACCACGTCAACCCGACGGGAGGGACGCCCGTGGACGCCACCGCCCGCGAGGGGTCGCACCAGCGCAACCGGCCCACCTTCATCCCCGCCTTCGAGGCCCTCGTGCGGGGGGGAGGCCGCTACCACCTGGGGCACCTGGTCCTGCTGGGACACACGGAGCGCCTCGTGGCCGATCTCGACGAGGACCCCGGACTCGTCGACGCGGTGGTCCCCCTCCGGTACGAGCCGGACGAGCGCGCCACCCCCCTGCACCAGGCCGCCGCCGTCCACGACGAGGAGATCGCGCGGCTCCTGCTCGACCGCGGAGCCCGTGTGGACGCCGTCGACAGTCAGGGGCAGACCCCCCTGCACCGGGCGGCCGGCGGCGGCTCCGCCCCCGGGTTCGTCGAGCTGCTCCTCGACCGGGGCGCCGACCTGGAGGCCCTCGACGCCGAGGGCCGCTCCCCCCTGCGGCGGGCGGTCCGCAACCGGCGGCAGGAGAAGGCCGCCGTGCTCATGGAGAGGGGAGCCCGGGTCGACCTGTACTCCGCCGTCGCCCTCGGAGACGCGGGGCGGGTGCGGGCCCTGCTCGCCGGGGATCCGCAGCGGATCCACGGCCGGGATGCGGACGGGAAGTCGGCTCTGGGCATCGCCCTCGACCATGGCCGGGAAGAGCTGATCGATCTTCTCCGCGAGCACGGGGTCGACGACCCCGCCGCCGAGCGCCGCATTCTGGCCCTCGCCGCCCTGACCGGGGCCGGGGGTCTGACCGAGGCCATGAGGGCCGGCGACGCGGCCGAAGTGCGGAGCCGGATCGGGGAAGGCGACTGGCTGACCGTAGGGTCCGGCGGGGCCGAGCTGTTCGACGGGGTGACCCTGCGGGGATGGTGGCCGCTCACCGGCGGCTGGCGCGTCGATGAGGGACGACTCCTGGCGGCCACTTCTTCGCGCATCCACTTCCTGCTGTCCCAGTGGATCGCGCCCGGCCCCTTCGAGTTGCGCGCCGAGGTGCAACTGCTGGAGCGCGGCCCCAACGACGGCAAGATGCTGGGGTTCCTGGACGCCGCCGGCCGCTTCGTGCAGATCACCCTCGACGACGAGCCGGACCGGCTCATTCTCCTGAGCGGGCGCAAATACTTCGACGTCGAGGGCATGCACGGCAGGTCGACCGTGGAGAGCGGCGCCGGCCTGCCCATGGAGGCGGGCGCCTGGTACGAGGTGGTCTGCCGGATCGACGGTTCCACGTTCACGGCCTCGGCCGGAGAGGCGCGGCTGAGCCACCCCTTCGAGGTGGAGTTCCCCGTCTTCCCCTGGCTGGAGGTGCAGCGCACCGGCGGGGCTTTTCGGGGGCTGAGAATCCAGAAGCTGTGAACCGCAGTCGTGCGGGCCGGAGCAGCGAGTCTAGTCCGGACGGCTCTCAGCGGTGTGACGATCGAGGTCCATGGAGACATGCAGGATCCGGATGATCTGCAGGCAGCCGTCGGCTTCCCGGAAGAGGATGACGTGGCTCTTCTGGGGGTAGGAGCAGACGCCGGGACCGAGTTCGGGCCGCTCGTGCCAGAGTCCGGCGTTCCTCGTCAGCCAGGCGATCCGAACCAGGATCGCGTCGATGTAGCAATCGGCCTGCGCCTCGTCCCACCGGTCGGCCGAGTATGCCCAGATCGAGAGCAGGTCGTCCTCCGTCGCGGACGACAGGACATACTTCACGACGACGCTTGGCGCTCGCGGGCCTTCGCCTTGACTTTCCCGGCCAGGTGTTTGAGATCGGCCTCTTCGTACTCGGATAAGCCCCCGCGCTCGATGGCGTCAATGCCTCGCTGCACCTCCGCACGGAGCATCTCGAGCTTCCTCGCCTGGCTCTCGTCGAACTCTTCCTTCGAAACGAGCACGGCCACGGGACGGCCATGCTTCTCGATCGTCACCGCTTCCATGCGGGCCGTATCCAGGAGCCGGCCAAAGCGGGCCTTCGCTTCATGGGCTGAGATCACTTGCATTGCGTACCTTTCGCTCGATAGGCTCTAATTGATCAATATAGCCAAATTGGACCATTCGTTCAATGTCGGCAGCATCTTCTGCGAGTACCCAGTCCTGGCCGCCGCGGCCCTCGCGCTGAATGGGCCCGCAGCATCGGAAGGGACGAGCGCGGATTCCACCTCTGGAGCAAGGCGCGTGCAGCTCGATCTACAGACCCGGACGACCGGCAGCTTCGCCGGCTGCCTCAGGCCGGCCCTCCGCGCCGCCGGTGTGGACTGGTCCCTGGATCACCTGCGCGGCTACCTCGGCCCGGCCTTCGCCTTCAGCATGAAGCCCGACGGCGGGCACCTGAACCAGGCCGACAACTACGAGTGGTTCTACTTCTACGACATGCTCGACTTCCTCGAGCACGAGAGCATCAGCGTCGCCCTCAAGGGGGTCCTCGAGGTCCCGCCGGAGGAGCATGCCGCCGCCAAGGCCCGGGCCTTGGAGATGGTCCGCCGCGCCCTCGACGACGGTTTCCCCGCCATCGTCTGGCAGGCCATGACCGTGGAGACGAGGCACTCCGGCCGGCGTCCCATCCCCTTCCTGTGGAGCCTGATCACGGGCTGCGACGAGGAGGCCGAGACCTACAGCGTGCATCACGGGGCCGCCGGGGACTTCACCATCGGCTGGGACGCCTTCGGCCACTCCGACCCGGTGAACTGGTTCTGCGTCATGGTCTTCCGTCCCCTCACCGGGCCCTTCGACGGCGCCGCCGCCAGCCGCAAGGCGGTCGAGCATGCCATCGAGGCCTCCCGTGGGGAGCATCCCGGGGTCAGGGCGCCGGCCCACGGCCTGGCCGCCTGGGAGATGTGGCTCGAGGCCTTCCGCGAGGGGACCGTCGACGTACATGCCGTCGGAGGCCATGCCGGCTTCCTGGTGCCGGCGCGCCAGGCCGCGGCCGCCTACCTGCGCGACATCGAGCCCCACTTCCCGCCGGGCGCCGGCGCCCCGCTGCGCTCCGCGGCCGCCAGCTACGATCAGGTGGCGGCCCGGATCTCGGAGCTGCGGGCCCTGTGCGCGGCCGACGATCCGGACCTGCAGCGGGCGGCCGAAGTCCTGGGCGCCGCAGTCGAGGCGGAACGCGCCGCCCTGGCAGCGCTGCAGCAGGCCCTGGAGGCCCGCTGACGACCATGGAGACCAACGCCCACCTGCGCATCGCCCAGCTGCTCATCGACCACGGCGCCGACGTGAGCGCCGGCGGCACCGGGTACACCGCCCTGCGCAGGGCCGCCGAGGCCACCCGCAGCCGCCACCGGTCCGTGGTGGAGAAGGGGCACACCCTGGTGCGGTTCCTGCTCGACCGGGGCGCGGCGCAGGACGGCGAAGGATGAAGCTGAAGGACTCCATGGAGCTGGGGGGCCGGCACCTGCTCGGATGGCTCGACCCGGAGAGGGACCACCTGCCAACCGGAAGCTGGGCGATCACCCACGACCTGGGACGGTGGTGGGACGCCATGCTGCGCCTGGAGGCGGCCACCGGGTTCGTCATCCCCGGCGACCTGGAGGGGGCCAGCCTGCGGAACCTGCACTGGCTCACCGACAATCCGGACGGGCTGCTGTGGGTGCCCCGCGGGCTGGACTGGCAGAAGATGAAGTTCGAGTTCCACAGCTTCCGCGAGGGCATCCTGACCTTCGCCGCCCTGGCCCACTTCCGCGGCAGCGCCTGGGCGCGGCAGGCCGGCCGCCGCTACCTCGAGTCGATCGACCGGGCCCTTCGGCCCGACGGCTCGTGGGACGTGAACGCCTTCGCCTACATCGACGAGTACCGGCGAGGCGACAACCTGGAGCCCGGTCACACGCCGGAGAACGAGACCCGGTTCCAACTGACCGTCTCCCACGGGCGCTGCATCGAGGCGCTGATCTGGTATCACCGGTGGACGGGGGACCCGCTGGCCATGGATCTGGCCCACCGCCTGGCCGCGTTCCACCTGTCGTACGCCACCAACGAAGAGGGCACCATCCCGGACCAGCTCGCGGCGGCGGACAGCCCGCAGGGCGACCGGCAGTCCTACCTCTACACCTTGTGCGGCCTGCTGCTCTACGGCGTGACCACGGGCCAAGCGGAGTACGTCGACGCCGTGGTGCGCACCTATGGCACCGGGGTGCCGCGGATCGTCAACGAGTGCGGCTGGGTGGCTCACGACCTCGGGCGCCTGGTCTTTCCCGACCAGACGGGGAATCCGCTGGCCAACACCGAGTCGACGGGGGCGGCGGCGCGGCTGGCCTTGTGGATGGCCATCCACCACGACGCCGCCTGCTACGACGACGTGGAGCGCCTGGTGCGGGCCCGGCTCCTTCCCGGACAGACCACCGAAGCGGATCAGCGCGACCTGCCCGAGGAGGCCCGCGACACAAAGGCGATCGGAGGGTGGGGGGGCAACGACTACCCGCACGCCGGCAAGGGCTGCAACCCCAGCGGCACCGCCGAGATCGTGCACACCATGAGCGCCATCTACCAGAACGTGGCGACCTGCGACGAGAGGGGTTTATCCGTCAACCTGCATTTCGACTACGAGGACGAGAGCGTGCGAGTCGCCGTTGAGCGCGACGATGCGGCCCGGGTCACGGTCGTGGCCAGGGTCCGCGATGACGTCCGGCTGCGCCTGCCGGGTTGGGCGCCGGCCGGCAGCGTGCGGATCAGCGTCGACGGCGAGCCCGTGGCCGTGCGCCGGGTCGGTGCCTACGCCTGCCTGACGCGAGAGCAGGTCCGCGCGGGCGGTGAGATCGTCCTGACCCACGACCTGCCGGTGAGCCGGACGCGGGAGACGATGCCGGCGGGGCAGACCTACGAGTTCGCCTGGAAGGGCGACGAGATCACGGGGGTGCATCCGAACGAGCACCCCCTGCCGTTCTATCCCACGCTGGACGATCCGCGGGGGACGGAGGAGGGGACCCGCGGGCATGTCGAGACCCCCGGGGTCGAAGCCTGGTTCGAGGCGGTCCGCTCCAGGGACCTCGACCGGGTGCGGGCGGTCCTCGACGCGGATCCCTCCCTGGTGGACCGGCGCATCGCCGACGTGTTCGCCGAGACCTGGGAGGCGGCCGCTCCCGGGGACCGGCAGAGCAACACGGCCCTCCACTGGGTGGCCGTGCGCGGCTGGCAGAAGGCGTGCCTCGCCGGCCTGGCGCAAACCCTCATCGACTACGGGGCCGATGTCGACGCCATGGGCTACAACGGCAACAAGGGGGTGGCGCCAGCCGTGGTCCTGGCCGCCTGGGAGGGCGACCTCGAGGTGCTGCGCGTGCTGCTGGAGAGCGGCGCCGATCCGAACCGCCCGGCCTCGGCCGAATCGGCCCTCTACTGCGCCATCGAGCACACGGAGCCGGATGCGCCCGAGCCCAACAAGGTGAGCCTGCTCCTCGAGCACGGCGCCGAGCACGACATCTTCACCGCGGCCATGACCGGCCGGACCGACCTGGTGGAGTCGCTGCTGGACGAGTACGAACCCCTGCTCGAGCGCCGCAGCCTCAAGCGCAACCGCACGCCGCTGGAGGAGGCGGTCCACTTCGGGCGCTGGGAGACGGCGGAGCGGCTTGTCGAGAGGGGGGCGGCCGTCTCCGTACATGCGGCCGCGGCCATGGGCCGCGCCGATCTCCTGGCGCGGATCCTCGATGCCGACGGGAAGCTGCTCGAAGCGCGCGACGACAGCCAGGAGACGCCCCTGCTCATGGCCGCCCGCCACGGCCGCGGCGAGGCCGTCGAGTTGCTGCTGCGCCGGGGAGCGGAGGCCAACACGGAGAACCGCTGGCAGATCAGCGCCCTGCGCGAGGCGGTGACAGGCGGACATGCGCGGACGGCGGAGCTGCTGCTGGCAGCCGGCGCCGATCCGACGAGAGTCGACCGCGGCGGAAGGACCGCCCGCGACCTGGCCGATCCCGGGGATCGGGCGCTGCTCGACGTGCTGGACCGGAAGGAGAGGGGATGACACCGGAGCAGACCAAGGGATTCTGGCAGCGGGCCTTCCTCTCCGAGGAGCATCGCCCGCTGACGCCCGCAGAGTCGGAGCTGGTCATCGCCGCCACCTATGGCGCGGCGTACTCCGCGGAGAAGAGCCTGCACACCTACACGCTGAGGGCCGATCACCTCTCTCCGGACGTCGACCGGATGAAGGAGCTGATCGAGGCGGAGCCCGGCCTCCTCGAGTCGATCGGCCCGGCCCTCGCCTGCCTGACCACGACGCTGCCCGGATGCGCGGCGAGCCTGAGAGTGGTGCTGCAACGGGGAGTGCCCCTGCGCATCGATCCGGGGAAGTACAACGTCCTCCACGAGGCCAGCGCCGAGACGGCGCGGGTCGTCTTTGAGGCGGGCGCCGCGGATGCGACCGCCGTGGCGCCCACGGTCCACACCGGTTGGCCGAACAACGTCTCCCTGCTCTACTGGCCCGCCGTCTTCGGCGGCAGCGAGGATGCGGTGGAGCACATCGAGGTCCTCCTCGACCACGGCGCCGATCCCGAGGTGAAGATTCAGGGCAACGGCGAGCGCGGGAACACGGTCCTGCAGGAGGCGGTCTCCCCCTACGGTCCCGGGCAGAAGGGAAAGCGCCGCGTGGCCCGCAAGCTGGTCGAGCGCGGCGCCTTCTACGACGTGTTCTCCGCATGCGGCCTGGACGACCTGGCCCGGGTGCGGGAGTGCGCGCGCTCGGCGGACGTCAACGCCTGCCGGGGCGAGGCGGACATGACGCCCCTGCACTGGGCGGCCCGAGCCGGTGCCATGGCCTGCTCGAGGTGGCTGCTGGACCGGGCCGCCGAGGTCGATGCCGTCACCCGGGCCGGCAACACCCCGCTGCACCTGGCGGCGGACCGGGGCTGGCCCGAGGCCGTGTGGCTGCTGGTCGGCCGCGGCGCCGACATGAGCGCCCAGGACCGGAAGGGCCGCACCCCCCTGCACCGGGCCGCGTACAACGGCCACGTCGACGTCGCCGAGGTGCTGATCGTCTGCGGCGCCGACACGAGGATCGAGACGAGGACGGGCAAGACGCCGCTGCAGGTGGCCCGGCTGGACTGCAAGTTCCTGCGGGCCTGATGACGGAATCCCGGGTGCCCCCAGGCGCAAAGGGGAATCACCCCCGCGCCGGCGCCAGGGTCCATGACTGCAGCGACCTCACCCTCGCCTGACCCCCGCGCGCGAACAGGCTGACGCCGGTGCTGTCGGTCCGCGTCGGATAGATACGCTGGGTCACGCACTGCCGGCGGTTGGCGAAGACCTCGAGGATCGAGCGGTCGAGAAAGATGCGCAGGGTCAGCAACTCCCCCGGCGTCAGCTCCAACGGCCCTTCCTGGGCGGTGACGTGCTGTTCGCTGTCGGCCAGATGCGGCTGCGGCGTGCGGTAGCGGGTGTAGCGGATCTCCCGGTCGAGCGACGAGCGGCTGACCTCCACCCGCAACGCGGCGGCCACGGCATCCCAGGAGACGGCCGTCTCTTCCTCGCCTCCAGGAGAGCGCCGCACCTTCAGTCCCACCTCCCTCGCTTCGAGCGGATCGATCTCGACGGCCAGCTCCAGGCAGTCGCCGCGAATTCGCTCGACCGTCAACTCGGAATCAGCGGCCAGGTCGATGGATCCCATCCGGACGTGATCCACCCGCAGCACCTCCAGCTCGGGCACGGGATCGATCCGCAGGTGACCGTCGGAGTCCAGCGACAACAAGCGTGGAGCGCTCATGACGCCCGACCAACCGGACGCCCGCTCCCGCTCGACCCCGCGCAGCTCGCGGATCCAGTCGAAGAAGATGCGCCGGCCTCCTGCGTCCAGCAGGGTTCTCGGGCCGCCGAGATGCCCCCCTTCCCAGCTCATGCGGCCGTGAACGTCCGGGTAGAACCGTTCCTGGCGGAACTGGCCGATGTAGTACTGGGTCCCCTGCAGGTGGCTGCAGAAGAGCAGCATGTGGCGGTCGCCGAGAGGGAAGAAGTCGGGCACGGCGCAGTCTTCACCCCCTTCCGTCCACTCCCGCCGCGACTGGTAGAACAGGCCGGCGAACTCCCAGCTCTTCAGGTCCGCGGATCGGAACAGGTAGGCCCCATCCCCCTGGTCTTGAGGGTCGCGTTTGTTGACCGCGGCGTAGTAGAGGTCGTCCTCCAACCATCCGCAGGGGTCGTGGATGGTGTAGCGGCCATGGTCGGGGCTCCCTTCTTCCGGCTGGGGGATCACCGGATTGTCCGGGTCCTTCGTCCACTCGAGCAGCAGATCGTCGCTGCTGCGGGCGAGGCAGAGGCCGTCGGGGTTGCCGTAGTAGATCAGCGTCGGGACCCCTTCCTTGTCGACCAGGGCCCCGCCGCTGTAGCAGCCGATGCGGTCCGGTCCGTCCGCTTCCGGCGTCAGCGCCACCGGATGGTGGACCCAGTGCACGAGGTCGGCGCTGGAGGCGTGACCCCACTGGATGCGGTTCCAGTAGGCGCCCTCGGGGTTGAGCTGGTAGAAGATGTGGCAGCGCCCCTTCCAGTAGAGGGCGCCGTTGATGTCGTTCATCCAGGCGGCTGGAGGGGTGAAGTGCCAGGCCGGCCGGTGCGGATCACGGGCGAAGGCGGAAGCGAGCTCGCCCGCCTCCCGGATCCGCGCTTCCATTCGTTCTATCGGGTCGTCAGCGGTCATGGGTGTGCTCCCGGGTTGCCCGCCCGCTCTCGGGCGGCGCCATACTTCATTCCTGTTCCGGGACGATAGGTACTGGCGGGCCTCGGTGCGTCCGGGGGAACGTTCCCCCGGCATCCTCCGTCAAACTCCGACATATGAAGGGTTGCCGATCCATGACGAGAGGGAACACCAGCAACTGTACGGAAGCCCGGATCGCGGAGTGGCGCGCCCATGTGGGCCGCGGCCTTTCCGCCTCCGAGCTGGAAGAGCAGGAGCGCCGCCTGCGGGACGAAGTGTCCTCCCTCGAGCGCGCCGGCCTCGACTCGGAGGAAGCCTTCCTGGTGGCGGTCGGACGGATCGGCCGCCCGGACTCCGCGTCGGGCCGGTTCGCGCCGGCGGACGCGGGCGGCCTGTGGAAGCAGCTCGTCGCCGGCCCCGGGGCGGCGGCCCGGACCACGCGGCGGGAGCTTCTGGTCGTCCTCGGGCTCGCCGCGGCGTCGGCGGCCGCGGTGAAGGTCCCCGAGCTGTTCGGCTGCCGGATGTTCGAGGGCTGCGGAAGCTTCTACGCCCGCAACCTCAGCCTGTTCTCCCTGCCCCTGCTGACCGGTTACTTCGCCTGGAAACGCGGGCTGGGTGCGGGCGGCTGCCTGTGGCTCGCCCTGCCATTCCTGGCGGCGGCCCTCTTCGCCAACATCTACCCCTTCTCGCCGGGCGGCTCCACCGAGGGGCTCACGGCGCTGCACCTGCCGATCGTCCTGTGGCTGGCCGTCGGGGTCGCCCACGCCGGAGGCCGATGGGGGTCTCCGGGCCGGCGCATGGAGTTCGTGCGCTTCTCCGGAGAGCTGTTCATCCTCTACGTGCTCATCGCCCTTGGCGGCGGCGTGCTGACCGGGGTCACGGGGATGATGTTCGCCGGCATCGGTCTCGACGTCGAGTGGCTGGGGCCCTGGCTGCTGCCGTGCGGGGCCCTGGGGGCGGCCGTCGTCGCCGCCTGGCTGGCCGAGGCGAGGCAGGGGGTCGCCGGGAACATCGCCCCCCTGCTGACGCGCCTGTTCACGCCCCTTTTCGCCCTGGTGCTGCTCGCTTTCCTGGGAGCCATGGCCTGGACCGGCAGCGGCATCGAGGTGAGGCGGGAAGTCCTCATCGGCTTCGACCTGCTGCTGGCGCTGGTCCTCGGCCTGCTGTTGTACGGGGTCTCGGCCCGGGAGCCCGGGGCGCCTCCCGGCCTCTTCGATCTGCTTCAACTGCTGCTGCTGGTGGCCGCCCTCGCGGCCGACGCCGCGGCCCTGGCGGCGATCGCGGCGCGCATCTCCGAGTTCGGCTTCAGCGCCAACAAGGCGGCCGCCCTCGGGGAGAACCTCGTCCTGCTCGTCAACCTGGGCTGGTCCGCCTGGCTGTACGTCCGGTTCCTGCGAGGCCGCGGCCCCTTCGCCGCCCTGGAGCGCTGGCAGACCGCCTACCTGCCCGTCTACGCTGTCTGGGCGGGGATCGTCGCCATCCTCTTCCCGCCGCTGTTCGGCTACGGCTGAGACAAGGGCCCCGCCGGCGGGAGCCGTCAATCCGGCTGCACGATGAAGCGGGCCAGTTCCCTGCCGCGGAGGGACAGGGTCTCGTAGAGCTTGCGGGGCAGCGAGGGACTCAGGCCGGGCAGGCGAAACCAGGGCGCCAGGTACCCCACACTGGTCATCGGCCGGATCTCATCGGAGTCGTTGGCCGTGCCGCCGTGCCAGCATCGCACATCCCGGATCAGCGCCGTTCCGGCGGGGGCGCAGACGATCGACTCCTTCATGCGCCCGGGTTCCTCCTCCATCGTCGGGACCCGCTGGCGGGTCCGATGGGTACCGGGCACGAACCGGATGGCGCCGTTGACCTTCCTGAATTCGACCATCAGGAAGTTCACGACGATGTACGGGGTCGGCACATCGTGGATCGTCACCTGACCCAGCGGATCCTTGAAGAGATCCCCGATATCAGCGTGCAGGTGTTGCTCCTTTGCACCGGGAACGGAGTAATCGCCGCCGCCGCCGGAACAGATGAAATCCGGGCTTCCCCAGATCGCCTCCACTATGGGAAGGATGGTCGACAGGTCGATGAGCTGGACCCATTCCGGGTGATGGAGCTGCGGCCCGAAGGAGTAGCGGGCATGGCCCCGGTTGGCCCGCTCGAGTGGAATGTCCGCCATCTGCTGCGCCATGACGCGGGCAGCACCCGATTGGGCTGATGCAAGCTGTTCGGGATCGAGCGCATCGCCGATGGGAACGAACCCGTCCCGATGGAAGATCGCTGCTGCTCTTTCGACTTCAGAAGGATCGAGGATTTCGACATCGAGCATGGCGGATCGCGGCTTCGTGGCAGGCCTGGTCCGAGGACTCAGTCCTCGTCGAGGATCCCCTGGATCATCGCGTCCAGTAGTATAGCTTGATCACGGATTCCTCGGCGCCGACCCGCGCCTCTCGAACCTTTACCGGAGGACCACATGGCCAACGACGACCGGGTGGGCGATGACGTCACCCGCGAGACCCACATCGCCCACGATGGGCGCCACGCCTTCTACGCGGGGGGGCAGACCTACGCCGGCGCAGAGGGGACGGCGATCCTGGAGATGGTCACCACCGAGATGCTCCACTGGGTGACCCACGACGACGGCCGCACCACCCTCGACGCCTGCTACGACGGCACCTGGCTGCGGCGGTCGGAGGACAACGGCTCCACCTGGAGGGACGTGGAGGCCAGGGCGGCCTTCGACACCGCCCTGGAGGGGGAGCAGCTCATCCCCTCGGGCCTGACCCTCGACGAGGGCACCGACACCCTGGTGCGCTTCCACCAGGGCCAGAAGGCCGACAAGAGCTGCTACGGGTACATCAACCAGGGCGCCTACCGGGTGTTCTGCTCGATCTCCAGGGACCGGGGCGCCACCTGGAGCGAGCCGGTGCCGATCGTCGACCGCCGGGCAGGATACGACGAGCGGCGGTGGGGCCCGGAGCTCGACTACGGGACCCGCGGCGCCATCCTCAACGGGGCCGCCTGCCGCTGGATGGACGACGGCTCCCTCATGGCGCCCTTCACCGGGTACGAGCGCCTCGACGGGACCCGGCCCTGGTACTTCCGCGTCATCTGCGCCCGCGGCGAGTGGAACGCCGACCGCACCGCCCTCGAGTGGGAGTTCGGCAGCTACTTCGAGGTCGGCCCCGAAAAGGCCGCCGGGGGCTGCTGCGAGCCCTCCATCGCCTCCCTCGGCGGCGACCGGCTGTTCATGACCACCCGCTGCCAGGGGGACGAGGCCGAGGGCCTCCATTCCACCCGCTACACCGCCCTCTCCGAGGACGCGGGCATGACCTGGTCGGGTCCGGAGCCCCTGCTCTACGACGACGGCACCCCCGTGCACACGCCGGCCTCCTCCTCCGACTTCGTCACCACCTCGACGGGCCGGACCTGGTGGCTGGGCAACATCCTCGAGGCGCCGGTCTTCGCGCAGACGCCCCGGTACCCGCTCAAGCTGGCCGCCTTCGACAGCGGCCGCGCCTGCCTGATCAGGGACTCGGTGCGCCTTGTGCAGGACCGCCCGCGCGGGGCCCACGAGCTGGTGAGGTACACCAACTTCGGCAGCTACGAGGAGCGCGGCACCGGCCACCTCGTCATCACCCTGCCCGAGCAGTACCGCTACAAGGGCTGGGACGAGATGGAGCAGCCGGAGGACTTCGCCGCCGACTGCATCAAGTACACCGTCGAGCTGGAGGGGTAGAGGCTCAGCCCGACCGGTAGTGGGCGACGGCGTCCTCGTCGAGCGCCACCCCCAGGCCGGGTCCCTCGGGCACGACGAACTCTCCCGAGTCGAAGGTCAGGGAGCCGCCGAGCAGGTCGTTCTCCCGGACGAAGGGCAGCTCGTCGCAGGGTCTCAGATCGTTGGTCAGGGTCGCCTGCAGGTGGATGGAGAAGGCGGTCTGGATCCCCAGGCAGAGGCCGCCCATCTGCAGCCAGACCGGGCAACCGGCGACCTCGGCGATGGCGGCGCTGCGCTTCACGGCGGCCACGTTGCCGCTGAGGTTGAACCGGTCGACGGCCTCGGCCTTGACCGCCCGCAGAACGTCGTACGGCTCGATGAGGTGCAGGGCCTGGGGGATGTCGGTCTTGTAGCGCAGCAGGCAGTACCAGGCGTGGTTGACGTTGACCTTCTCCACCGGATCCTCGAAGCAGTCGATGTCGTAGGGGCCCAGCTCCCTGGCGAGACGGACCGATGTGGGCACGTCCCGGAACCCGCAGTTGGGATCGACGCGGATGGCGTACTCCACCCCCGCCGTGGCCGCCGTCATGCACTCCGCCTGCCGCACGATGTCGTCGGACCGCGCCTTGAGCTTGTGCACCCTGAACCCGAGGGCCGCGGCCTTCTCCGCCTCTCTCGCCGTCTCCTCCGGCTCCAGGTGGCAGGACCAGTAGGCCGCCGGCACCCGCTGGCGGACCCGGTCGCCCATGAGCCTCCACACGGGCACCCCCCGGGCCTGGGCGGCGATGTCGTAGAGGGCGCACTGCCACGGCTCGGCGGCGCTCTCCAGGTCCATGGCCAGCGGGTCCGAGCCGACGAGGGCCTCCACGCCGGGGCGCACGGCCTCGCACGGCTGCCAGATCTCCCCCAGACCGGTCAGGCCTTCGTCGGTGTGGACCTTGACGATGGTGTGCTCCCAGTCGGAGTGGCCGACGTTGCGGATGGGGGCGATGTAGGGGACGTCCACCTCGATGAGCTCGATGCGGGTGATCTTCATTTGCGGCTCTCGATCTACACCCAGTAGAGGCCGTGCCCCTGGGCGCCGGTTATGACGTCGATGACCAGCCAGAAGGCGATGACGGCGAACTGGCCGAGGATGAAGCCGAGGAAGAAGGGGCGCACCCGCCGCAGCAGGTTCGGCCCCCCGTAGCGGATCAGGGCCGCCTTGACCAGCCACACGAGGAAGACGCTGAACCACATGTGACGGGTCAGCATCATCTGCGACACCGCCAGCCCCATGGGATGGACGGGGAAGGAGAGCAGGTGGGCGCGCACCCAGTAGAGGGCGAGCATGACCGCCCCGCCGGCGCCGATCAGGGCCAGGCCGGGCAGGTCGGGGCCGACGGGCTCGCGCAAATACCTGGCGGCGAAGTCGATGGTGTAGCGGGGCCCGCCGAGGAAGAACCAGGCGTTGGCGTTGTTGGCGCCCGACTGGTAGGCGTAGTAGAGGGTCGTCCACACCGACACCCCCACCCCCAGGATCACGGCCAGGATCATGCTCCACAGCAGGACGCCCTTGCGGGTCACCGACTCGGCCACCTTGAGGCCGTTGGCCGCCGAGGCCATGACGAAGGTGCGCACGTCGCTCATCCAGACCTGGCCCAGGGCCAGCACGCTCACCGCCCCGGGACCGCCCAGCAAGGCGGTGCCGTAGACGGTGCGCACCACGGTGGGCGTGATCAGCTGGGCCCGCGTCGCCGCCAGGCCCGACTCGCACAGGATGCGGGTGATGCCCAGGAAGGTGGCCGCCGCCACCAGCACGAAGGTCACCGAGGCCCACCAGGGCACCCCCGCGGCGATGAACCACCCCGTCATCAGCACCAGCCCCAGGATCAGCTGCGCGTAGACGCTGCGCATGGAGAACTCGCCGGGGTCGCCTCCGCCGCGCCGGAAGGCCCCCCGCCAGGTCCGCTTCAGGTATCCCCGCGCCGTCCACAGGGTGTAGCCGGTCAGCGCCATGAGGGCGCCGAACTGCACGTACGAGAGGATCGGACCGCCGTCGCTCTGGGCGTAGATGTCCAGGTTCAGGGTGCGGGTCAGGCCGATGTAGGTGAGGTAGCCCTTGAGGGCGTAGCCGAGCAGGTAGAACAGCCAGATGCTCAGGGTCACCTCCTGGTGGGTCAGGTAGGCGAAGCCCATCATGGGAAAGCTGACGACCACCGAGAGGGACTCGAGGTTGGGCAGGATGGGGATGCCCGTCGACAGGCTGATGCCGGGGATGAAGTGGTGGTAGGCGTGCAGCCCGTTCATGGAGGTGACGATGAAGGGCACGGCGAACCCGGCCCACATGACGGGGTTGCGGAAGAAGGCGTTGAGGGCCCGGCCCCGCTCCTGGGAGCACATGACCAGGGGCAGCTGGGCCAGGGGATAGGCCAGGCGCTCGTGCTCCATCCACTGGCGGCGGAAGAGCACGGCCAGGGAGATCATCACCAGGTAGAGGCCGAGGAGGACGGGGATCCAGGCCAGCAGCGGCTTGATCCACACCATCCACGGAATCGCCTCGCCCCGCGCCACCCCCTCGTAGAAGCCCTGGATGGCGTCCTCCCCCTGCGGCACCAGCCAGTGCGGCACGTACGGCTGGATGTCCTGGGCCCACTCGTTCTCCGGGGTGGCCAGGTAGTAGATGGCGGGCAGGATGGGGATCAGGTAGAGGGTCAGCCCCATGGTGCAGATCGAGCAGGCGATCGCCGCCATCAGGTAGGTGACGGCCATCTCCCCCGTGGTCAGGGAGAGGGAGGGCAGCAGGCGCCGCAGGGAGGTGTTGACGACCAGGGCCAGCATGAAGAGCAGGAGGATGGCGGCGGCGGTGGTGAAGTCGATGGTCAGGTACGAGCCGCGCACCATCAGGCTGTTGTAGGGCCCCCAGAAGGCGACGGCGGCGCTCAGGAGCGAGCCCGCCAGCAGGGCCCGCGCCGGGCGCACGTGGCCCGGGTCCGTGTCAGGACCCGCGTCTCGCGCCCGTCCGGTGCGCCGGCGAAAGGCGGCGATGGCGCCGGCGGCGGTGGTCTGCGTGGTCACCGCTGGCCTCGTGAGAGGCGAACCGCCGGGTGCGGCCCGGGTCCGCAAGGACGGCCGGGTGGCTTTCCTCCGAGGTCCTCAGGCCGTAATTTGGATACAGGACCTCCAAATTTGGACCGAAAATGGAGATCATACAGCGATTCTTCCGTCCGCCGGAGCGCAGCTTCTTTCTCTTCGGCCCCCGCGGCACCGGCAAGTCGACATGGCTCCGCCAGCGATTCCCGGAAGCGCTCTGGGTGGACCTGCTCCAGCCCGAGGTCCATCGAGACCTGCTGGCCCGCCCCGAGCGCCTGCGGGACCTCGTCCTGGCCGCCGAGGGAAGGCCCGTCGTCATCGACGAGGTGCAGAAGGCGCCGGAGCTGCTCGACGTCGTCCACGCCCTCATCGACGCCAGGAGCACCGTCTTCGCCCTCACCGGCTCCAGCGCCCGCAAGATCCGCAGGGCCGGGGTCGACCTGCTCGGCGGCCGGGCGGCGCGGCGGATCATGCCGCCCTTCATGGCGGCCGAGCTGGGCGGCCGTTTCGACCTCCAGCGCGCTCTGCGCGAGGGCATGCTGCCCCTGGTATGGGGCTCCCCCGAGGGCCCGGACGCGCTGCGGGCGTATGCCTCCCTCTACCTTCGGGAGGAGGTCCAGGCGGAAGGACTGGTGCGCAACATCGGCCAGTTCTCGCGTTTCCTCGAAGCGATCTCCTTCGCCCACGGCGCTCTGCTGAACGTCACCAACCTGTCCCGCGATTGCGCCGTGGGACGCAAGAGCGCCGAGGGCTACGTCGAGATCCTCGAGGACCTGCTCCTCGCCTTCCGCCTGCCCGTCTTCCGCCGCCGCGCCGGCCGCCGGGTCACGGCCCGGCCGAAGCTCTACCTCTTCGACGCCGGCGTCTTCCGCTCCCTGCGGCCCACGGGCCCCCTCGACCGTCCGGAGGAGATCGAAGGCGGCGCCCTCGAAGGGCTGGTGGCCCAACATCTGCGGGCCTGGGTCGACCTGACTCCGGAGGAGCACAGCCTCTCCTTCTGGCGCACGTCCTCCGGGACCGAGGTCGACTTCGTGGTCTACGGCGAGCAGGGGCTGTGGGCCTTCGAGGTCAAGAATTCGGCCGCCGTCCGGGGCTCGGATCTGCGGGGCCTGCGGGCCTTTTGCCAGGACTACCCCGAGGCCCGGCCCGTCCACCTGTACCGCGGCGCCGACCGCCTGCGCGTGGACGGCGTCCTGTGCCTGCCCGTGGACGACTTCCTCCGGCAACTGAGACCGGAGCGGCCGCCCTGGCCGGACTAGCCGCCGGACCGGGTCTTCCCCCTGACGGCCGCGGCCCTCAGGGGACCACCCGCCACCCTCCGCAGTTCTCTTCAAGGGGTCCTGCCCTCAGAACCCGAGGACCATGACCCAGAAGGGGGCCTCGCCCACCTCGCGCTCGTCGAACTGCGTCAGGCCGCCGGTGGCCGGATCGACGCGGAAGGAGCGCATGCGGCCGGCGACCTCGCCGGCGCAGTAGCAGAACCGCCCCGTGGGATCGATGTTGAACGAGCGCGGGCTGGAGGGCACGGGGAAGTGGCCGAAGGGGCTCAGGCCGCCGTCGGCGGCGATCTCGAAGCCGGCGATGCTGTCCCCGGGACCGCGGTTGGAGGCGTAAGCCCAGCGGCCGTTGGGGTGGACCTCCACATGGGCGGTGTGGCTCACCTCCGCGTAGCCCTCGGGCAGGGTGGAGACCTCCTGCACCGGCTCGAGGGTGCCGGCCTCGCCGTCGTAGCGGTGCACGGTGACCGTGTTGCCCTGCTCGTTGACGGTGTAGACGATCCCGGCGACCGGGCCGAAGCACATGTGCCGGGGGCCGGTGTACTCCCCGGCGGGGACCACCTCGGAGGGGTCGTTGGGGGTCAGCCGGCCCGTGGCGGCGTCGTAGCGGAACTGGGAGGTCTTGTTGTTGGGGCAGACGTGGGGGATGAAGACGAAGCGGTCGTCGTCGATGAGCACGGCGTGGGCCTTGGGCCCCGTGTCGACGTACTCCACCTGCTCGCCGATGGAGCCGTCTCCGGCGATGCGGTGCACGGTGACGCCGCCGCCGGTGTAGTAGCTGGCGATCAGGTGGCGCCCGGCCCCGTCGGTGACCGCCAGGGCCGGCGTGGCCAGGCCCGTGTCGACGGAGTTGACGTGGTCCAGGGCGCCGGTGGCGGTGTCGAGGCGGTAGCTGGACAACTCCGTGGACTGCACGTGGGCGCCGTAGACCATGTTCGTGGGCCGGTGCAGGTGCAGGGAGCCGATGGGGCCGTGGGCGTCGCTGACGGTTTGCAGCTCCAGGGCGCCGGTGGCCGGGTCCATCGACCAGGCCTGGATCTGCCGGTCGCCGGTGAGGGCGACGAAGACGAAGTAGCGGGATGCGTCCGCCATGGGCTGGCCTTTCCGTGTTGGGTTTGCAGGTCGGGCACCAAACTACGACGACCCCGGAGGCGTCCGCCACGCGGGCCGGCGCCTCCGCCGGAATCCCCGAGCGAGCATGACGGACAGTGCCGCCCCGCTTCGCCCGGCGGGGATCTCATCGTCCTGCTCATCGAGGCGGGGGCCGACGTCGACGCCCAGGACGCCAAGGGCCGCACGTCCCTGTTCCTCGCCTCCTCGGCGCCCGGACCTCGATCCGCAACCGCAAGGGGAAGACGCCCCTGGACGTGGCCGCCAAGGGATGTCTCTATCTGAAGGGGACACGGCGCATCAAGGCGACATAGCACATGCTATAAGATGATTGACAATTCACGCCACCATGGGGTACACTATGATGTAATCAAATCTACCGCAGGAGGATAGCAGGCAGAATGTCATCCGTTCTCTCGGACATGCTTCCCGGAGATTACCCCCGTAGGATCAAGAGCATCCGGGGCCTCCGCGGTCTGACGCAGGCGCAGTTCGCCGAACTCGTCGGCGTCTCCTTTGCCTCCGTCAACCGCTGGGAGAACGGACAGTCCCGCCCCAACAACCTGGCCTGGCGGCGCGTCGTCGAGTTGGAGAACCTGCCGGCAGACGGGGCGGACAAGCCCTCGGCCGACGAAGTACCCCAGTCCCCGAGCATGGACTTCTCAGCCGATCCCGAGGCGGTCTCCGCCGTCGCCGAGGCCCATCGCCTCGCCAGCGGCCACCTCTTCAACCCCGCCTTCGCCACCGAGACATCGCTGATCGACCCGCTCCCGCATCAGCGCATCGCCGTGTATCAGCGAATGCTCCAGCAGTCCCCCCTGCGATTCCTGCTGGCCGACGACGCCGGCGCCGGCAAGACCATCATGACCGGTCTGTACGTGCGCGAGATGCTGTCCCGCCGACTTCTGCGCCGCGTGCTCGTCGTGCCCCCGGCGGGCCTGGTCGGCAACTGGGAGCGGGAGATGCGCACCCTCTTCCGCCTGGCCTTCCGCATCGTGGGCGGGGCCGACGCGCGCGCCGGCAACCCCTTCCTCGGCCCCGAGAGCGACCTCGTCATCGTCAGCGTCGACACCCTGGCCGGGGAGCGCATGTTCGGCCACCTCAAGGATCCGCAGACCAACCCTTACGACCTCGTCGTCTTCGATGAGGCCCACAAGCTGTCCGCGGACCGCCAGCCCGACTTCCGGGTGCGCAAGACAGGCCGATACCGGCTGGCCGAGGCCCTGGCCTGCGCCCCGTCCGACGACAAGGACCGGTGGGAGCTGCCCTGGACCGCGCAGCACCTGCTGCTGCTGACGGCCACTCCGCACATGGGCAAGGACCACCCCTACTACTACCTGTGGCGCCTGCTGCTGCCGGACGCCCTCTCCACCTTCGACGCCTTCGAGGAGTTCCCCCCGGACTCCCGGCAGCGGCACTTCATCCGCCGCACCAAGGAGGAGATGGTCCACTTCGACCGTCGGCCCCTCTACCCGCAGCGCAACTGCGACACCCTGAGCTACGAGTTGTCCCAGGGACCGGACGGCGAGCAGGAGCTGTACGACGAGACCACCGAGTACATGCGCTATCACTACAACTGGGCCAAGGCGCTGAACCGTTCCGCCGCCCGCCTGGCCATGAGCGTCTTCCAGCGCCGCCTGGCCAGCTCCACCTATGCCCTCCTGCGCTCCTTCGAGCGCCGCCTCGAGAAGCTGGAGAGGCTCATCGACGACATCCGCAGCGGGCGCCTCACCGAGGAGCAGCTCGCGAGGCAGCAGCGACATCTGGGAAGGCTCGACGACTTCTTCGAGACGCGCACTCCCGACGAGGAGGCGGCCAGCGAGGACGGGGAACAGCACGAGGAGTTCGAATCCCGGGCCCTCGAAGGCACGGTGGCGGTCAACCTCGCGGAGCTGGAGGCGGAGCGTGTCAAGGTCGCCGGGTTGCTCGAGAAGGCCAAGAAGCTCTTTGACGCCGGCGAGGAGTCCAAGTTCGAGAAGCTGCGTGAGGTGCTCGCGGCGCCGCACTACCGCGACGAGAAGCTCATCATCTTCACCGAGCACCGGGATACGGCGGCATTCCTGGTCCGTCGCCTCGAAGGCCTCGGCTACACCGGCCGCGTCGCCCTGATCCACGGCGGCCTGGCCTACCCCGAGCGGGAGCGCCAGGTCGAGCTGTTCCGCCGGCCCGCCGATCAGGGCGGGGCCAGCTATTTGGTGGCCACCGACGCCGCCGGCGAGGGGATCAACCTCCAGTTCTGCTGGCTCATGGTGAACTACGACATCCCCTGGAACCCGGCCCGGCTGGAACAGCGCATGGGCCGCATCCACCGCTACGGCCAGAAGCACGATCCGGTGGTCATCGTCAACCTCGTGTCCGCCGGCACGCGCGAGGGCCGGGTGCTCAAGACGCTGCTCGACAAGCTCGAGGCGATCCGCCAACAGCTCAGCTCGGACAAGGTCTTCGACGTGGTGGGCCGTCTCTTCGAGGGGCTGTCCGTGCGGGACTACCTGGAGCAGGCGGTGACCGGTGAGGACGGCGGCCAGGCCGCAGCCAGTCAGATGGAAGGCCACCTCACCGAAGAGCAGGTCCTGGCCCTCGCGGCGAAAGAGCGCTCCCTCTACGGGGACGGCGGCGAGGTCCGCGGCCGGCTGGACGAACTCAACGAGGAGATGGAGCAGGAGAACTACCGCCGCCTGCTGCCCGGGTACGTGCGCCGTTTCGTCGAGAGATCAGCGCCGCTCCTCGACCTGCGCCTCGAAGGGGATCCGGGGGGCGCCTTCACCCTGGTCCCGGACCGGCCCCGCGCGGCCGATCCCCTGTTTCCGGCCCTCGAAGCCTACCCGGACGAGGCGAGGGAGCGGCTGACCGTGTACAAACCCGAGAGCCGCGAAGAAGCGATCTGGCTGCACCCCGGCGAGCCGGTCTTCGACAGCCTCTCGGCCTCGGTCCGGGAGCGTCTCGGGGCCGAAGGGCTTCGCGGCGCCGTGTTCAGCGACCCTTATGCCAGCGACGCGTACCTCTTCCACATCGCCCGGGTCAGCGTCCAGCAGCATCCTCCCGGGGATGGTCGCGCAGGGGATGGGCGCGGGGAGCCTGAAGGGGCCCCGCAACTGGTGGAGTCGCGCCTCGTCGGGCTGCGCCAGACCAGCGACGGCGCCGTGCAGGAGTGCCCCGTCGAGCACCTGCTCCTGCTGCGCGGAGCCGGCGGCATCGCCCCCGGCGGGGTGCCCCTGGCCACCCTGGCCCGCGGCATGGCCGGAGAGGCGGAAGATTTCCTCGAGGAGGAGGTGAACGAGCAGATCGTGCAGACGCACCGCCAGCGCCGCTTGGACGATCTGCCCAGGCGCCTGGAGTTCGTCAACCGAGGCTTCGACTATCAGGCCGCGGAGCTGGCCGCCGCCCGGTCCAGTCTCAGGGAGAAGGCAGGTGCCGGGGACCGCCAGGCCGCCGAAGAGCTGGCCAAGGTCAGGGAACGGCAGCGAAGCCTCAACGCCCAGCGCGCCCGCAGGCTCGCCGAGCTACGGGCCGAGGCGGACCTCATCCGGGCCGGGGAGGCCGAGTTCCTCGTGCACGCCCTGGTGGTGCCGGCCCAGGACGCCGGGGAGGTGGAGCGCTACGACGCCGATGTCGAGGCCATCGCCATGGCCGTGGCCGCCGGCTTCGAGGAAAGCCGGGGTGCCGAGGTGCGGGACGTTTCCAAGCCCGAGCTGGCGAGGCGAGCCGGACTGCCTGACTGGCCGGGCTTCGACCTCCTGTCCCGGCGCGAGGGCATGGAACCGAGAGCCATAGAAGTCAAGGGACGGGCGGACACCGGCGGCGTAGAGTTGAGGGAGAACGAATGGGCCAAGGCCTGCAACCTGAGAGAGAGGTACTGGCTCTACGTCGTTTTCGACTGCGCCACGCCCCGCCCCCGACTGGTGCGGGTGCGGGACCCCTTCGCCAAGCTGCTCGTTGGGGAACGAGAGTCCCGTGTCTTCGCCATCACGGCGGGGGCGGTAATGGCGGCGTCGGAATAGCGCAGGCCAACCTCCTGGACCACTCGATGGAGAGCCCACCATGCTGAAACGAATCCATATCCAAGGATACAAGTCTCTCGAGGACGTCGAAGTAAGCCTGTGCCCGCTCGTGGTTCTGTTCGGGCCAAACGCCGCCGGCAAGAGCAATTTGCTCGATGCCCTGCAACTGCTGTCGAAGCTGGGGACGAGCCGTACCCTGAAGGAAGCTTTCGATCCACCCTATCGCGGCAAGCCCCTCGAATCCTTCACCATCGGGAGCAAGGGAATCAAGGGCCTGCTCGAGCAGGACAGGCTTTCTTTTTCGATCGAGGCCGACTTGAGCCTCTCGGATGCGGTCGTCGAGGCTGTCAACCGACAAATACGAGAGATGCGCCGTCCACACGGGGAGGTCGGGTCTGAAGGGGAAGTCAAGGCTCCTACTCGAGTCCGCGAGCGGGAACTCCGCTATCGGATCGAAGTGGAGATGCTGCCCAGATCCGGCATTCTGCGGGTAGCGGATGAATACCTGGCCGCCTTGAACAGCAAGGGTGAACCCACGGGAAAACGCAAACCCTTCTTTGAGCGGCAGGGAGAGAGGATCCATCTTCGGCATGAGGGCCAGGCGCATCCGACCTATTTCGACCGTTCCCTCGACCACAGCATCCTCTCCATGCCGCACTATCCGCCGCACTATCCGCATCTGGTGGCGGCTCGTCACGAGCTGGAGAGTTGGCTGTTCTTCTACTTCGAGCCCCGCGAACGCATGCGCGCCTCGAACCCGGTCAAGGAGGTTCGCCATATCGGCATGATGGGCGAAGAATTGGCGGCCTTCCTCAATACCATGAAGGCAACCGATGCCCGGAGGTTCAGGGGAGTCGAGAAGGCTCTGCATACCCTGATGCCGAACATCGATGGAATCGAGGTCGAGGTAAGTGATCTCGGCGAGGTTGAGATCCGTCTCAAGGAGGGTGGGGTGGCCATTCCCGCCCGTGTGCTCTCCGAAGGCACTCTGAGGATGCTTGGCCTCCTCGCTCTTACAGGGGTAGACGAAGGTCCGGCCCTGCTGGGGTTCGAGGAGCCGGAGAACGGAGTCCACCCGCGGCGAATTGAGTTGATCGCCGAGTTGCTGAGGACCCAGGAGAGCCTGAACCAGATCCAGCATATCATCACCACACACTCCCCGATCCTGCCTGATCTGCTGGACGACGAGTCGCTGTTCGCCGTTCGCCGGCTGAACGGCCAGACTCACATAGATCCGTTTTCGACCTGGGGCCCGCTGAAGCGAAAGCAGGACATCCGCCAAGCCTTCGCCGATGAGGAAGAGCGCCTGCCGGTTTCGGCGCGCATAATGAGAGGCGACTTCGATGCGTGAGGTCGCCCTCTTCGTCGAGGACTACGCACATCGGCAGGTCATCGGCGCTTTGGTTGAAAGGATAGCGGGGGACTGCTGTATCGGTGTACGACTCGATTGGAGGAATGCGGTAGGAGGCCACGGCAAAGTCGTCACGGAGCTTGAAGATTACATGCGAAACCTGTTGGCACAAGGCGGCCCCTTTCCCGATCTGGTAGTCGTTGCTACCGACGCGAACTGCAGGGGGTTGAACGATCGGCTTCAAGAGATCGGAGCGTGGGATATCCCAGCGCCCGTGATCCTGGCCGTACCCGATCCGCACATCGAACGCTGGCTGCTGCTCGATGGAGCAGCCTTCAAGGCAGTCTTCGGCAAGGGGTGTGACGCCCCCGACCAGAAGTGCGACCGGAGGCGGTACAAGGAGCAGCTGATCAAGGCCATCCATGCCACCGGAACCGTACCCCGGCTCGGAGGCATGGAATACGCCGAGGACATTGTGCAGGAGATGGATATCGAGCGCGTCGCCCAGCTGGACAGGTCCTTCAGGCGTTTCGTCACGGCTTTGCGAAACAGGTTCGGAGGCTGGCAATCATGATTTCCGAGGACAAACGCCTCATCGAAGTCGCCTTCCCTCTGAAGCAGGTCTCCCTCGACTCCGTGCACGAGAAGAACGTGCGCCATGGCCACATCTCCACGCTGCATATCTGGCCCGCGCGCAGGCCGCTGGCGGCCTGCCGGGCGGCCCTGATCGCCACGCTGCTGCCCGACCCGGGCAATCCCGAGGAGCGCAAGGCGATTCTTGAACGCATGGCCGGGCGGATCATCGGGAGGCCCGAGCGCAAGCGCGTGAACGGCCGCGTGGTCGAGCGGGTCAAGGAGGAGACGGAGGGCGGTATCCTCCACTGGGGCCGGGAGAGAGAGCCGGATCTGGAATGGTTCCGTGCCGAGATCCGCAAAGCCTACGGCGGCAGGGCGCCCAAGGTGCTCGACCCCTTTGCGGGCGGCGGCGCGATTCCCCTCGAAGCGATGCGCCTGGGGTGCGAGGTGACGGCCATGGACATCAACCCGGTGTCCTGGTTCATCCTCAAGTGCACCCTGGAGTACCCCCAGAGGCTGGCCGGCCAGACCCGGCCGCTGCCCGGGTTCGCGCTGCAGGACCGGGAATTCATGCAGGCCTTCCTGAAGGCCAAGGGCTTCAAGGGCACCCGGCTGCGGAGTCTGCTGGATCGCCTTGGACACGGCGACGGCAGCGACGTGCAGCTCGACGCTCTTCCCAGTGGGGACCGAATTGCCGATGCGGATCTCGCCTGGCACGTGCGCGCCTGGGGCCGGTGGGTGCTGGCGAGGGCGCGCAAGGAGCTGGCCTCCTGCTACCCGACCTATGCCGAGTTCGAGGCGCTGAAGCCGGGCGGGGACTTCGAGCCCCGGCGCATGCGGCTGCTGGAGGTCGACGACGCGGGCGCGCCCCAGGTCGATCCCCTCAACGCCGAATTCGACGAGGACTATCTGAAGAACCAGCACAACCCGCGCTGGGTCGCCAAGCTGGCGGTGGCCTATCTCTGGGCGCGGACCGTGGCCTGCAAGCAGTGCCGGGCCGAACTGCCCCTGTTGAAGACCCGCTGGCTGTGCAGGAAGGACCGCAAGCGGGTGCTGCTGACCATGGAGCCGAAGGCCGACCGGAGCGGCGTGGTCTTCGGCGTGCAGAGCGATGTGCCGCAGAACGGAGGCAACGGGGCGCAACGGCGGGAGCACGACCGGAGCCTTGGCGCGGGTACCATGTCGCGTACGGGTGCGGCCTGCCCTTGCTGCGCCGCCATCGCGACCATGGAGGACATCCGCTTGGAGGGTCGGGCGGGACGGTTGGGTGCGGTGATGACGGCCGTGGTCGTGGACGGACAGAATGGGAAGGAATACCGCCTGCCTAGGGACCATGAGCGGGCGGTGGCGGAGGTGACCGAGGAACGGCTGCAGGCGCTCTATGCGGAGATACCGTTCGGGTTGCCGGAGGAGCCTTTGCCACGCAGAGGAGCTCTGGGGTTCCGTGTTCCGTTGTATGGCTTCGACACGTGGCGGAAGCTGTTTACGAACCGGCAGCTGCTGGCCCTTGGGGAATTCGTTCGGAGCCTTCGAAGCCTGATGAAGGAACTCGACGACTGGCCTGAGGATTGGCGCGAGGCCGTGATCGCGAATCTCGCGCTCGTCAACGACCGGCTAGCTGACTACTCCAGTTCGATCTGTTCCTGGATCAATGGCGGCGAGATTCTTGGACACACCTTTGCACGCTTTGCACTTCCGATCATCTGGGACTACGCCGAGGTAAATCCGCTATCCAATTCATCTGGCAACTTCATCGGGGCAGTTGAATGGGTTTCACGTTTCGGCGTACATGTTCAGGGAGCCGTTCAATCAGCGGAGGCGGCACGGGTACGGGGCCTCAGTGCAACAGAGGTGTCGGGCAAGTACGATGTGATCCTCACGGATCCGCCGTACTACGACGCCATCCCCTACTCCGATCTGATGGACTTCTTCCATGTGTGGATACGAAGGGCCACACAAGGCCTTCGCCACGAGTTGGACGTTGCCTTTCGCGACCCTCTGGGCCCCAAGTGGGACCACGCGAGCGGCGACGGGGAGCTCATAGACGACGCTGGCAGATTCGGCGGCGACAAGGAGCGCTCCAAGCAGAACTACGAAGACGGCATGGCTCGCTCGTTCCGCTCGTGTAATGCTGCCTTGCGGCCGGACGGGCGGCTCGTGGTCGTGTTTGCGAACAAGAATCCCGACGCTTGGGAGACTCTGGTCGCAGCGCTGATTCGGGCTGGCTTCGTCGTCAACGGCTCCTGGCCTATCCAGACAGAGAGAACTGCCAGGACTCGATCGATGGCTTCGGCTGCTCTCGCCTCTTCCGTATGGATCGTCTGCAAGAAGCGGTCCGCCTCCCGCCCCGGCTGGGACAACAAGGTCCTCGACGAAATGCGCGAGAACATCACCCGGCAGCTCCACGACTTCTGGGACGCCGGCATCCGCGGCCCCGACTTCGTGTGGGCCGCTACCGGACCGGCCCTCGAAGCCTTCAGCAAGTATCCCGTGGTCAAGAAGGCGAATTCCCCGGGCGAGCAGATGTCCGTTTCCGAGTTCCTGCGTCACGTGCGCCGCATGGTCGTCGATTTCGTGGTCGGGCGAGTTCTGATCCCGGACGACGCCGCACCGACGGCGGATGGGCAGGAGGCTGAGACCGGCCTCGACGACGTCACCACCTACTACCTGCTCCACCGCAATGACTTCGGCATGGGGGAGGCACCGGTCGGCGGCTGCATCCTCTACGCCCTGTCCTGCAACCTCTCCGACTCCGCCCTGGTCAACCAGCACGACCTCCTGACCCAGGCGGGCAAGCGGGGAGCCGTGGACGAAGACGATGAGGAGGAGGACGCGCCCGAAGAGGCCGAGGAGACGGGCGGCGGCGCCAAGGTGAAGTTGAAGCCTTGGCAGCGGAGGAAGGGCCGCAACCTCGGCTTGGAGGGGCAGGGGGGACGGCCAGCGCCCCTCATCGACCAGGTGCACAAGCTCATGCATCTCTGGCGCGCCGGGGACCAGGTGAAGGTGAACGAATACCTCGACACCCGCGGCCTGCCCCGCAGTGCCCTGTTCAACCAGATCCTCCAGGCGCTCATCGAGCTGGCCGCCGAAGGCTCGGAGGAGCGCTCGCTCCTGGAGTCGGTGAGCAACCACGCGGCCGGCCGCGGGGGAGTGCAGGCACGGAGGCAGAGGCAGTTTCAGTTCGAAAGAGCTGAGCCCGGACCGGAGGAAATCCGATGATTACGTCGATTCGACTCGTGAACTTCAAGAACTTCGCCGACGAGACCCTGCGCGTCGGCCCGTTTACAGTAATCGTGGGCGCGAACGCCAGCGGCAAGAGCAATATCCGCGACGCCTTCCGCTTCCTGCACGGCATCGGCCGGGGCTATACGCTGGCGGAGATCATCGGAGGTAAGTTCGGCCCTGGCGGACAGCGGGAATGGGAGCCGATCCGGGGTGCCCCGAACGAGATCGTAAGGCTTGAGCAAGCTGCCTCTGCGGTGTCCAATTCGGCGAAGGTGCCCTTCCACCGATCCTACCAGACATCTGAGTTCGCCATTCATCTCGAATTCAAGTGGGAGGAGGGGGTTAGGATATGCTATTTGATCAGGGTGGGATCTGATCCACAGAGTCCTGAGGGGTTTAAGGTTCTAGAAGAAACGTTGACGAAGAGACCAGATACTGGGACCGAAGTGCCTCATCTCCCGGAGAAAAGTTGCGATCTGGGCCTATGTCTATTAAAGGGAACAGATTCCGGTGTGGAGATCGCAAGCCCGTCCATACCGAGCCTGACCCGAGTGCAGGAAAGTGATGTAGGAGAAGAGATGTGGCATGTGGCTGACGAGTTGCATTATACTCTTTCCCAGATGGGATTCTCGGAACTGTCTCCCGAGCGGATGCGGGAGCCTTCCTTTCCTGGTGCCAACATTCTGGGGCCATCGGGAGAGAATCTTCCGACGGTAATGGAGGGGATTTGCGCATCACCTGGGAAGAGAAGGGTTCTGGCGGAGTGGCTCGGAGAACTGACTCCAATGGATGTCCAGGATTTCGTTTTCCCTCGTGATCCCAGCGGGCGGGTCCATCTCATGATCCGCGAGACAAGTGGAAGAACTGTTTCCGCCTACAGTGCTTCGGATGGCACGCTCCGGTTCCTTGCCCTGCTGGCAATGTTGCTCCGGGACAGTTCCAAGGGCTTGTATTTCTTCGAGGAGATCGACACGGGCATCCACCCAGCGCGTCAATCGCTCTTGCTGGAACTGATCGAGAAGCAGGCTACAAAAGGGGGAGTTCAGATGATCACCACCACCCATGCGCCGGATCTGCTGACCCTTGTCAACGACACCACCTTCGAGGACATGTCCATCGTTTGCCGGTTGGAAGACTCGGACGACGCCATCATTCGTCAGGTGGCTGAACTGCCCAACGCGAGGAGATTGCGTAAGTCCGGAAGCGGGCTGGGAGGGCTGCTCATCGAAGGCTGGATGGAAACCGCACTGGCTTTCACTGAGAAGAACGACAAGGGGGATGGAGGGTGAACGTCCTTATCATCCCCGAAGATTTCCGCAATGATCAGTACATCCTGAAGCCTCTCTTCTCGCGGTTCTTTCGATCTATTGGGAAGTCTCGTGTGCGTGTCAGAGTCTGCCGTGATCCTCTGCTTGGCGGCTACGTGGAAGCGTTAAGGTCAGAGCGTATCGCGGAGGTCGTCAGAAGGCATTGGGGAATGACGGATGTCTTCGTCCTTATCATAGATCGTGACGGGGACAGGAATCGGCGCCAGAGTCTCGATCGCCTCGAAGAGCAATTTGGCTGCGAGCAGATCTTCCTGGGGGAGAATGCCTGGGAGGAGATCGAAACCTGGGTCCTCGCGGGCCTGGACTTGCCGGGTGATTGGAGCTGGGCGGAGGTCCGCTCGGAGATCCACGTGAAGGAAGAGTACTTCGACCGGCTTGTCGTCGAACGCGGCTTGTCAGACGCGCCCGGCGGTGGCCGTAAGCCTCTGGGAGAAGAGGCATCGCGCCGGATCGATGCGATCCGACAGAAGTGCCCCGAGGACTTCGATGCACTTGCCAAGCGTCTGGGGACCGCTGCCGGCGTCACATGAGGAGAGCATCAAGTGCTTGATCAGAACACCCTGGATGACATCATCCGGCGCATCGTGGAGGTCGCGCAGCCGGAGCGCATCGTCCTCTTCGGGTCCGCCACCGGGGCGTCATGACACGGAACAGCGATGTGGATCTTCTCATCATCAAGGAGGGGGGGGACGCGAATCTCAGGACCCGGATCTACGAGAAGCTGTACGGCGTTCCCGTCGCGGTCGATGCGATCCTGGTTTCGCCGGCGGACGTAGAGCGCTACAAGGACAGCCATGCGTTGGTCATCAAGCCGGCGCTGGAGGAGGGAAGGGTGGTCTATGAGTCCACCTGAGCGGTTTCCGCGGGATGATCCGCGCTGTCCAGGCCTTGACCGGCCGGTGTCCGAAGAGGCGCACCAGGATGCGACAGAGATCGCTCAGGCTGTAATCCAGTGGGCGGAGGAGCGGCTGCCAAGATGATCACATTGGTCGAAGCCTTGAATTATCGATGCCTCCGGTACGTCTCGAGGCCGCTCGGTCCGTTCCACGTCCTCGTTGGGCCGAACGCTTCCGGCAAGACGACCTTTCTCGATGTCGTCGGCTTTTTTCGGGACCTGATGTCGGAAGGGCTGGATGAGGCGGTCTCGAGCCGGACCAGGAATCCGAAGGACCTCCTCTTCTTGCGTTTGGGCGACAGGTTTGAGTTGGCCCTCGAGGCACGTATCCCCGATGAATTGCGTGAGCGGACGGCGAGACCGGAGCTGGACACGGCTCGGTATGAGGTCGCGGTCGGTTTCGACGAAACGCAGCGCCAGTTCGAGCTGAAGGCCGAGAAGTTCCTGCTCAAGGGAAGGCAGGAGGTGGAACTACCACCGCGCTCCCTGTTTCCCATGTCTTCCCGCCCACCCGATTCCCTGCTGCGGCCTGAGGGACTTGGGGATAGAATGGTCGTTTCCAATAGAGCACCGCATGAGGGACTGCAGAATGATATGGTGCTTTACGGGGAGACCGAGGATACCGAGGGGCAGGGTTTCAACCTCTGGTTCAAACTCGGAGCGAGGAACTCGGGGCTCGGCAATCTCCCGGAGGACACGAACTCCTTTCCTGTTGGAGTGTGGTTCCGCGAACTACTGGGCACGGGTGTGCAGCAGTTCGTCCTCAACAGCTTGGCCATCAGAAAACCGAGCCCGCCGATCCGGGTCACGGGGTTTTCCCCCGACGGATCGAATCTGCCCTGGGTCGTGGACCGTCTGAGGCAGGAGAATGGGGCCAGGTTCCAGGACTGGATGAACCACCTGCGAACGGTGCTCCCGGATCTGGAGGAGATCTCGACGGTTGAACGCCCGGAGGACAGGCATTGCTACATGGTCTACGAGTACCATGGCGGGCTGAAAGTCCCTTCCTGGCTGGTATCCGACGGCACCCTCCGGCTGACAGCGCTGACCCTTCCCGCCTACCTGGAGGATCTCCAAGGGATCTTCCTGGTCGAGGAGCCCGAGAACGGGATCCATCCAGGCGCCGTAGCCGCCGTGCATGACTCCCTTTCCTCCATCTATGGTGCTCAGGTTCTGCTGGCGACTCATTCTCCGCTGCTATTGAACGCCGCTGGATCGGGTGACGTGCTGTGCTTTGCCAAGGCTGACAGGGGAGCGACCGACATCGTGCTGGGTACCGAACATCCCATGCTCCAACAGTGGCGTGGAGACGTCAATCTCGGCACGCTGCTCGCGTCGGGGATTCTGGGGGGACTGAAGAAATGACCAAGATAGAGGGGTTTCGAGTAAGAAACTTTAAGCTGCTCAAGGATGTGACATTGGGCCGCTTGTGGAACCAGCGGGAGGAGCGGCCTCTCACTCCCATGACGGCGGTAATCGGCAGGAACGGAGTAGGGAAGAGTGTTCTCTTCGATGCATTCGGATTCCTCGCCGACGCCTTGAGACTCGGTGTCGAAGAGGCTTGCGACGCCCGCGGTCGCGGCGGCTTCGAGAAGCTGCGGACCCAGGGAGAGACGGGGCCTATCGAGTTCGAGGTGTACTATCGGGAACATGGCAACGCCCGGCCGATAACCTATGAGATCGCCATTGAAGCAGACGAGTCGGGGCGTCCCTGCGTGTCGCGGGAGCGTCTCAGGCAGAGAAGGAGAAACCAGAGCTATGGTCGACCGTTCTCGTTCCTGTGGCTGAATGACGGCCGGGGTGTGGCATGGAAGGGAGAGGAGGGGTACGAAGCGAAGGACATCCACATGAGGGGCTTGGTGGACGAAGCAATCGCGGAAGAGGATATCGAGAAGAAGCGATCGAAGGTGGAAGAGCTGATAAGGCTGATCAGGGAGGAGGAGCCCAACGAGACCGAACAGATCGAGTTGGAGGACCCCCACAGGCTTGGCATTGCTACGGTTGGCGCCTTGAAGCAACATCCGAGAATCTCCGCATTCCGCCGCTTTATCGAAGGATGGTACCTGAGTTACTTCACTCCGGCCGCGGCTCGCAGCTTGCCCTTGGCCGGCCCTCAGAAGCATCTGAATATCCAGGGTGACAATCTCGGCAACGTCGTGCAATTCCTGGAGCGCGAACATCCGCAACGTTTCAAGGCCGTCCTGAAGGAGATTGCCGGAAGGATTCCGGGCATAAACGAAATCGACACGGAACCAACCAGTGACGGCAGGCTGCTCCTGCGGTTCAACGACAGGAGCTTTCAGGATCCCTTCTATGCCCAGGAAGTATCCGATGGAACGCTGAAAGTATTCGCCTACCTGCTGCTGCTCGAAGATCCGGATCCGGCCCCGTTTCTCTGCATCGAGGAGCCGGAGAACGGCCTCTATCACAAGCTCCTGGAGACCTTGGCCAACGAATTCCGGGAACATGCGAGCGGAAGCAAAGGCTCGCAGGTCTTCGTTACGACCCACCAGCCGTATTTCGTGGACGCACTCTCCCCGGAGGAGGTCTGGATCCTGGAGAAGGGTGAGGATGGTTTTTCAAAGATTCGACGAGCCAGCGACGATCCAACTGTGAACAACATGGTCGAGGAAGGATTGCCGTTGGGCGGTCTTTGGTTCAGCGAGTACCTCGACGCGAGGTGATCAGAGTGCACTTCGAGATCCTTGTCGAAGATATTTCGGGCAAGCGAGCGCTGGAGATCCTGGTTCCGAAGATCGTGGACGACCAGCACACCTTCCGGGTTCATGCGTACAGAGGAGTCGGGCGCATTCCAAGGGGGTTGACGCGTGGAACTGAGGCAAAGTGGCGCTTCCTGCTCGACCAGCTTCCGAGGTTGCTCGGGGGATATGGGAGGACATTTGCCGGGTATCCCGCCAACTACCGCGCCGTGGTGATCGTGGTCTGCGACCTGGATGACAGGTGCCGGAGAGCCTTCCGTCGCGAGCTCCTGGAAGTCCTGGAGGACTGTAGCCCGAGACCGGAGACCCGCTTCTGCATCGCCATAGAAGAGGGGGAGGCCTGGCTGCTGGGCGACCTTCCCGCGATCAAGGCAGCCTATCCGCAGGCCAGGGAGGACGTCCTCAAGCGTTACAGGAACGACTCGATTTGCGGAACCTGGGAATGTCTCGCGGACGCCGTCTTCAGGGGCGGATCGAGTGTGCTGAAAGGGAAGGGGTGGTGGGCAGTGGGCGGGCAAAAGTCAGCATGGGCGGAGAGAATCGTCCCGGAGATGGACGTCGAAAACAACGCGTCGCCCAGTTTTCGGTACTTCAAGGAGAAGATCATGGAGCTTGCCAAGGAGCGGACGACATGACAACCAAGACATCCCGGAAGCCCTGGCACGAGGTGGTGCAACTGCGCGACGACCTGAAGACGGGGGAGCTGTCCCTGGCTGTCTTCGCCGCTGACCTCTACGACGTGGTCATGCAGAGGGGGCAGCGGCCGGTGTACGAGCAGCCCGCCGAGTTCTTCGCCCTCACCTTTCCCACCCTGAACCTTCGGGAGCTGGTCAAGGATGTCTGCCACCGCCTCGCCGGCCGCAGCGACAAGGCGTACCGGAAGCTCTCCGTCAACTACGGCGGCGGCAAGACCCACACGCTCATCGCCCTCCGGCACCTGGTTCACGACCCGGCGGCCCTGCCCGCCCTGCCGGCGGTGCAGGAGTTCGAGGCCCACATCGGGTTCAAGCCGCCGAAGGCCCGCGTCGTGGCCCTCTGCTTCGACAAGATCGATCTGGAGAGGGGCGTCGAGACACCGGGGCCGGATGGCGAGGTCAGGATGCTCAAGCACCCGTGGAGCATCCTCGCCTTCCAGCTGGCGGGATCCGATGGCCTGCGGCTTATCCACGCCAGCGGCGAGGACGCTGAGCGCGACACCCCGCCGGCGGAGCCGCTGGTGGCTGAGCTGCTATCCAGGCCGCAGAGGGACGGTCTCTCGACGCTCGTGCTCCTCGACGAGGTACTGATGTATCTGCGGGTCCTGGCCGAGACCTCCGGGGAGTCACGGGGACGCTTGGTCAGCTTTTTCCAATACCTCACCCAGGCCGTGGTCAAGGTGGACCGCTGCGCCATGGTGGCCTCGCTCCTCGCCTCCGACCCGAGGAGGGACGACGACCTCGGCACCGCGCTGCGCGACGTATCCGACATCTTCGGCCGCCAGATGGAGGAGGACGCCAGCCCGGTGAGCAAGGAGGACGTGGCCGAGGTCCTGCGGCGCCGCTTCTTCACGCCCGAGTCGATTCGCGATCAGAGCGTCTTCCGCCCGCATGTGGCTTCGGCGGTGGGCAGTATCGCCGCCCTCGACGACCAGACCGGGAAGGAGCGGGCCATCGCCGAGGAGCGGTACCTGAACAGCTATCCCTTCCACCCGGATCTCACGGAGGTCTTCTACACCCGCTGGACCCAGCTCGACGGCTTCCAGCGCACCCGTGGCATCCTGCGCACCTTCGCCATCGCCTTGCGCGATGCCGCCGGATGGGACACCAGTCCGCTCGTGGGACCCAACGTCTTCCTGCGCGAGCCGGGAAAGGATGGCCTGGCCGAAGCGGCGTCCGAGCTCGCTTCCATTGCCAGCGTCGACACGGATACCGGCCGGCCCCAGGAGTGGCGGCCCATTCTGGAAGGAGAGCTGGAAAAGGCGCGTATGATCCAGGACGAGGCGGCCGGTCTGGCACACCGGGAAACGGAGCAGGCCGTGGTCTCGGTCTTCCTTAGTTCGCAGCCCATCGGCCAGAAGGCGCAGACCCGGGAGCTGATGGTGCTGCTCGGAGCAGGGCATCCGGACAGGATCGAGTTGGAGAAGGCCCTGCGCCGCTGGACGGAGCAGTCCTGGTTCCTGGACGAGGCGGAGATCGCCACCGGTGAAACCGGCTCGGAGGGGGAACTGCCGAGGGCGTGGCGGCTGGGCAACCGCCCCAACCTGCGCCAGATGCACCACGAGGCCTGCAGCAACCGGGTGCCGTCCACACTCGTGGAATCGCAGCTCATCGACGCCATCGACAAGGAGAAGGCCCTCACCTCGGGCGCCTCCGCGGCCGGCGCCAAGGTGCACAACCTGCCGGAGAGGCCGAGCGATATCGGCGACGACGGCGACTTCCACTACGCCGTTCTCGGGCCGCAGTCGGCCTCCGAGTCCGGGAAGCCGAGCGCTCTGGCCAAGCGCTTCATCGAGGAGAGGACCTCCCGGGACCATCCCCGGGTCTTCCGCAACGCCGTCGTACTGGCCGTTCCGGCCCGGGACGGTCTCGACGCGCTGCGCACGCGTGTCCGGGAGTACCTCGGCTGGGTCGAGGTCCGCGAGCAGCTCAAGGATCAGCCCATCGATCCGCTCCGCGAGCAGATGCTCGCCACCGAGACGGAGGCCGCGAGGAGGCGCATCCCGGAGGCCGTGCGCCAGGCGTACTCCGTGGTCGTCACCGTCGACGAGAACAACATCGTTCACGCCTTCAAGGTCGTAGTCACCGGAGAGCCTCTGTTCACGATCATCAAGGCGGACCAGCGGGCGCGTATCCAGGAGACCGCCGTCAGCTCGGAGGCGATGGTGCCGGGCGGCCCCTACGACTTGTGGCGCGAGGGGGAAGATTCCCGCCGCGTCAAGGATCTGGTGGGCGCCTTCGCGCAGTTCCCGAAGCTGCCCAAGATGCTGCGGCCGAAAGAGGTTCTGGACACGGTCGTTCACGGAGTTCGGCAAGGGACCTGGGTTGCTCGGCTCGTGCGGCCGGATCGCACCGCCCGGACCTTCTGGCGCACGGAGGTGGACGAGACGGCCCTGCAGGACCCGGCCCTGGAGGTGCTGCTTCCCGAAGCGGCCGAGTTGAGTGGGATCGCCCCGGACCTCCTCGTGCACGAGAAGCTCCCCGGGCTGTGGCCGTCTGAGGAGATCGGTGTGCAGGACGTGTTCGACTACTTCGCGGGCGGACACACCGTGAGCCTGCCGCGGGAGGGGTATGAGGAGACTCTGCAAATCCCGAAATGCGACCCGGCCCACGTGGAGGCCGCCATCTCCCAGGCCGTCGAGCAGGGGTTGGTGTGGCTGACGAGCGGACCGGCCTCGATCCTCGACGAGCCCGTGCCGGCGGGAGTCTTGAGCGGCGCGGGGAAACTCAGGCCGCCGCCGGAACGGATCGAGGTTGCCGAGTTGGCGGCCGACTCGATCCCCGACGCCTGGAAGGACGGCAAGGCCAACGCCCTCGCCCTTGCCACCGCCCTCTCTGCCAAACGGGACGTCAGTCTGCCCTGGACAACGGTGCGGTCGGCCATCGGATCGGCCATCCGGGCGCGCTGGATCGCGCTGACCCCGGACAGCGCGGAATGGCCGTGTGACCTGGCCGGCGCCCAACATGTGATCTTCGAGGTCCCAGCCGGCGAGGCTCGGGACAAGGACGAACCCCTCTACAGGCCTGGAAGCGGGTCCCGAAGCGTGCCCAGCGCCGAAGCGGTCCTGGAAGCCGACCGGATCCAGGACCTGGCCGAGCAACTCCCGGAGCTGCTGAAGGCGGCCGTCGGCAACGATGTCAGGTTCACGGTCCGCATCGAAGTGGGGGGAGAGAGCGCGCCCAGCCCGGAGGCGGTGGCCAAGATCAACGATCTGCTTGCCGAGGTGTCCGAGGAGTTGCGGCTGGAGTAGGCAGCCGGCGCGTCGCCACGCAGCCGGCTCGACCAGTGAGCCAACCGGCGGGTCACGGACGCCGGGATTGCCTCCCTCTCCGGGAGTCCACGCCCCAAGCAAGCCTCCCCCTCAGCCCTTCAGCGCCCCCACAGTGATCCCCTTCGTGAGGTATTGCTGCAGGAAGGCGTAGACCAGCATGGTCGGCGCCATGATCAGCACGAGGCCGGCGAAGGCCATGCCCCAGTCGCTGCGGTACTGGCTGACGATGGTGATGTTGGCCAGGCCCAGGGGCAGGGTGCGCAGCTCCTGCGAGCCCTCTCCCGAGAGGAACATGAAGGCCATGAAGAACTCGTTCCATGTTCCCAGGAAGGAGAAGATACCCACCGTGATCAGGCCCGGGCGGGCCAGGGGCAGCATGATCGACCAGAAGGCGCGGAACTCGCCGGCGCCGTCCATCAGGGCCGACTCGTGCAGGCTCGAGGGCAGGGACTTGAAGAAGCCGGTGAGGATGAAGATGGCGAAGGGCATGCCGAAGGCGACGTACACGATGAGCAGGCCCAGGCGCGAGTTGAGCAGGCCGAAGTCCTTCATCTGGAAGAACAGGGGCACGATGGAGAGCTGCAGCGGGATCATGAGTCCGGCGAGGAAGTAGAAGAACAGGGGGCGCACGCCGGGGAAGGTGAAGCGCGCCAGGGCGTAGGCGGCCATGGCGGCCAGCAGCATCGACGCGGCCACCGTGGTCACCGTGAGCAGGACGCTGTTGAGGAAGTAGTCGCCGAAGAACCCCTTGGTCCAGGCGTTGGTGAAGTTGATCCACTGCAGGTCGCCGAGGTCGGGCAGGCTGAAGGGATCGAGGAAGATCTCGCGGTCCGTCTTCAGCGAGGTGTAGAGCAGCCAGACCATGGGATAGACCACGATCGCCAGGTAGCCGAAGAGGGCGGAGTAGAGGAAGGGCTTGATCAGGGTGTTGGTACGCCGTTCGGCCACGGTCAGAACTCCACGGCTTCGCGCTTCATGGCCCGCAGGGTCGCGGTGGTGCCGAAGAACACGATCAGGAAGAGGACCACGGCGATGGCCGTGGCCTCTCCCACCTTGAACTCGGTGAACATGGCCTGCACCATCCTCGTGCCGATGACGTGGTTGTCGGTGGTGGGGCGCTGGTTGGTCAGCAGCCAGATCACCTCGAAGGCCTTCATGCCGCCGATGATCATGAAGACGATGGAGATCGACAGCACCTCCCAGATCAGGGGGATGGTGATCGACCAGAACTGGCGCCACGCCGAGGCGCCGTCGAGGTCGGCCGCCTCGTACATGCTCCCGGGGATGCTCTCCATGGCCGCCAGGAAGAGGATCATGTTGAAGCCGGCGGCGGCCCAGATCGACATGGGGATCAGGGCCCAGTAGAGGTTGTCCTGGGCCAGCCAGGCGAAGCCGGTGAACCCGTCGAAGCCGAGGGCCGTGAGCACCGTGTTCACGGGGCCGCCCTGGGGGTTGTAGAGGTGCATCCACAACAGCGTGGCGGCCACCCCGCCGAGGATGTTGGGGAAGAAGAAGGCGATGCGGAAGAGCCGGGCGCCCACCACCTCGCGGCTGATGCAGACCGCCAGGAACAGGGACAGGGGCAGCACGCAGGCGGGGATGACGAACATGATGAAGAGGTTGTTCGAGAGGGCGACCCAGAACTCGTCGCTCTCGAAGAGCAGCCGCCGGAAGTGCAGCAGCCCCACGAAGGCCATCTCCGTCAGCCCGTCCCAGCGCATGGTGCTCCAGAGAAAGGACTTGAGGCTGGGGACGATGACGAAGAGGGTGTAGAACACGGCCGCGGGTCCCACGAAGAAGGCCACGCCGCGCCAGCCCATGCGCACCGCGCCCTCGGGCCGGGGGGCCTCGCCGGAGCGCCTCTCCCGCCACTTGCGCACCGTGGTGTAGAGCCAGTAGCCCATGGCCAGCCCCAGCAGCCCTATCAGCAGGGCCGGCTTCCACAGATGCCGCACGGTGACGTCGTCGGGTCGCGTGGCGCGGTTGCGCACCGCCACGGCCGCCGATTCCAGCTCCCGCGCCCCCTCCCCGGGGGTGATCTCGCCGTTGACGATCTTGAAGCGGGTGTCGTTGAGGAACTGGTCCATCTCCGGGAAGCCCTCGCCGGGGGCCGTGCCGTAGGTGGTGGTCGCCCGACGGGCCATCTCCACCAGGTCCTCCAGATCGGCGGTGGTGCGGCCCTCCATGGCTCCGTCGACGGCCACCAGGATGTCGCGCATCTCGGCGAAGGTGCCGGCCATCTCCCGCGAGGTCATGAAGCGCAGGAAGTCGATGCCCAGCTCCGGGCGGGCGCTGTCCCGGAAGACGAAGTAGTAGCCGGCGCCGGTGTACACGGCGTTCGGGTCGCCCACGCCGTCCTCCACGGCGGGGAAGTTGAAGGCCCCCAGGCGGAAGCCCTCCGGGATCTTGCCGAGCATCTCGCTCTTGAGCCACGAGCCGCAGAACACCATGGCCGTGTGGCCGAGGAAGAACTCGAGCTGCGCCTCGGTGTGGCTCATGCCGAGGGCGCCGGGCTGGAAGTAGTCCACGGCGGTGCGCTGCACCAGCCCGAGGGCGGTGACGAACTCGGGGTTGTCGAAGCTGCCCGGCACCAGGTCCTTCTGCTCGTAGTAGCGGTCGCGGCCGGCCAGGTGGTAGTAGGCGTTGTCGGTGACCCCGCCGATGTAGCCGGGGTACCTCCCCTGGAAGGCGAGGGGCGCGATCCCGGCCTTCTTGATCGTCTCGCAGAGGGCGAAGAACTCGGTCCAGGTGCGCGGCGGGGTCCAGCCGCGCTCCTCGAACAGGCCCTTGTTGTACCAGATGGCGTAGATCGAATAGAGGAAGGGGATGCCGTAGGTCCTGCCCTCGTGCTGGTAGCGCTCCAGGCTGCCGGGCAGGAAGGAGTCGCGCCAGCTGCGGTCGCCCTCCCAGCTCGGCCGGTCCAGGTACTCGTCGAGGGGCAGGATCTCGCCGTTGCGGATCAGGGACCAGTAGTTGAGGCCGGCGTTGCTGACCTCGGGGAAGGTCCCTTCGAGGATGCGCACCCGGATCTTGTCGGCGATGCGGGGGTCGCCGTAGAGATCGACCTCGATGTCGGGGCGGACCTTCTCGTACTCGCGGGCGGCGTGGAAGAAGAAGCTCAGGCCCTCGCCGCCTTCGAAGACGGGCACCTCGATGCGGGTCCGCTCCTCGGCGGCGGCCGGGGCCAGCAGGGCCGCCATGGGCAGCAGCCCCCTCAGCATTTGTCGATAGAGGCCGCCCATCAAGGTCTCAGGGAAGCTCCACGACCACGTACTTCTCCTCCACCGAGACCGGGTAGGTCTCGACCACGTACGGCCCTTTGCGCGGACCGGCCATCTCCTCTCCCGCCACCTCCTGCCCCGTCACCACCTCCACCTCGTAGCGCCGGGCGCGGGTCCGGCCCGGGTCCCACCAGGACTGTCCGGTCCGCACGTCGAACTCCCAGCCGTGCCAGGGGCAGCGCAGGATCTCCCCCTGGCGGGTGAGGGTGTAGTCCCCCGGCGCCCGCGACTGCAGGAAGCCGGTGAGCCGTCCCTGGCACAGGGGGCCTCCCTGATGGGCGCAGCGGTTGCGCAGCGCGAAGAACTCCCCTTCGAGGTTGAAGACGCCGATGGAGCGGCCCTCGATCTGCACCAGCTTGCGCCCGCCGGGCGGGATCTCCGCCACCGTACCCACCACGTGCCGGGCCACGCCTTGCGCCTCTCAGTCCAGCCCGTAGAGGCGGCGGGCGTTGCCGGAGAGGATGGCCCGGCGCAACTCGCGATCCAGGCGCGGCGGCAAAGCCTGCGCCGGGGAGTCGAAGTCCCAGTGGGGGTAGTCGGTGGCGAACATGAGGCGGCCGTCCATGTCCATCCACTCCAGCATCTGCTCGAAGTACGCCGGATCGGGGGGCTCCTCCATGGGCTGCGTGGTCAGCCAGAAGTGCTCGCGCACGTACTCCGAAGGCGGCCGGCGCAGGCGGGGGACCTCGCCGCCCATGCGCTTCCAGCAGTGGTCGAGGCGCCACATGAGGGGCGCCAGCCACGCGAACCCACCCTCGATGAGGACCACCTTCAGGGTGGGGAAGCGCTCGAAGACGCCCTCGTACACGAAGCTGGCCACCTGGGGCTGGAAGGCCTGGGGCATGCCGCCGTGGTCCTCCACGTAGTGGGAGGGCCAGCCGGCGCCGGTGATCGGCCCGCCGCCGGCGCCGCCGAAGTGGATGGCCACCGGCAGGTCGTGGCGCGCGGCGGCTTCGTACATCTTCCAGTACTTGCGGTGGCCCAGGGGCTCGCGGGTGCGCACCAGCACCAGCAGCTGCAAGAAGCCGGGATGGCCGCCCATGCGGTCGACCTCGGCCGCGGCCAGCTCGCCGTCCTCGTAGGGCACCACGATCGACCCGCGCATCCGCGGCTCGGGCTCGATCCAGTCGGCCAGCTGCCAGTCGTTCACCGCCCGGCAGAGGGCGGCGCTGTACTCCAGGTTGACCTGCCCGCCGGCGCCGGTGAGGGGGGTCATGATGCCGTAGTCGATCTCCCACTCGTCCAGCAGCTGCCGGCGCAGGAAGTCCAGGTCCGACCCCGGGGGCCCGCCGGTGGGCGGCCAGGCGTCGTGGCGCGCCGCGTTCGGCACGATGCGGGGGTACGCCGAGCCGATGTGCCCGCGCAGGCCGATGGTGCGGTGGTGCTCGCGCCAGGCCGGCGGCAGAAAGCGCTCCATGGTGCGGTCCTCGGGCATGGAGACGTGGATGTCCGCGTCGATCACGGCCAGCTTCTGCGGCCGTTCCCTGGCCTCGGGGGCCGATTCCACCAGCAGGCTGCCGTCCATCTCGATTTCCTCCTTCACAACCGGTAGAAGGCGCGGGCGTTCTTCGACCAGATCCTCTCGGTCAGGGCCTCGTCCAGCCTGGCCGGAAAGGCCTCCTCGGGCGAGTCGAACCACCAGTGGGGGTAGTCGGTGGCGAACATGAGCATCTCCTCCGAGTCCATCTGCCCGATGATCTGCCCCAGAGGCGCCGGATCCTCGGGCGCGTCCCAGGGCTGCACGGTGAGGCGGATGTGCTCGCGCATGTACTCCGAGGGCCGGCGCCTCACCCACGGCGTATCGCTGCGCAGCCCCTTCCACTCCTTGTCGAGGCGCCACATGAGCGACGGCATCCAGGTGAACCCGCCCTCGACGAGGGCCACCCGCAGGTCGGGAAAGCGGTCGAAGGCGCCCTCCATGATCAGGCTGTTCACCTGGGACTGGAAGAGGGCGGCCATGCCCGCGTACTCCTCGACGAAGGTGGTGGGCCACCCCGAGGGCGTGGAGGGATGCCCGGAGGCGCCGCCGTAGTGGATGGCCACGGCCAGGCCGCGGCGCACCGCCGCCTCGAAGATGGGGTCGTAGCGCCGGTTGCCGTAGGGGACCAGGGAGCGCACGGGCAGGATCGCCTGCACGAACCCGGGGTGGCCGCCGACGCGGTCGATCTCGGCGGCCGCCAGGGGCGGGTTCTGGGACGCCACCACCACCGAGGTCCGCAGCCTCGGCTCCGGCTCCAGCCACTGCTCGATCTGCCAGGTGTTGACGGCCGCGGCCAGGGCCGCCCCGAGGTCGGCGTTGTGCACCGAGGAGGCCTGGTAGTTGCAGGTCAGGATCCCGTGCTCCAGCTCCCAGGCGTCGAGGACATGCTCCTGCACCTGCTGCAGGGTCGACCCCGGCGGCTCGCCGCCCTCGCCCCGGAAGTCGGGCCGCGCCGCCAGCGGCAACCCCGGCGGATAGTCGGAGGCGTCGGGTCCGCGGAAGGCGGAGTGGGTCGTGTAGTCGACCCAGTGGTCGGGCAGGTGCGCCTGCAGGCTCTCGAGGGAGGGCTCGTTGTGGATGTCGCAGTCGATGAGCGGGCGGCCGCCTCGGTCCTGCCGGGTCTGCATGGCCTCAGAACCGCTCCAGCAGCAGTCCGGTGATGGCGTTGGGGCGCTGGTAGTAGCGGCGGACGGCCTCGTCCTCGTTCTCCCAGAGCCGCCGCGGAAAGATCGTGTAGTTGCTGATGGGCGGCGCCGAGCGGCGGCCGCAGTAGATGTGGATGGTGCGCCGTTCGAGTTCGCTGCGGCGCACGTTGCCGGCGTGGAACATGGCGGCGTTGAAGAGGACCGCCGTGCCCTTCTCTCCCTCGACGTGATGGGCCGTGGCCAGGTCGTAGCGGTCCAGGGGAGGCAGTTGCTCGCCCCGGGCCGAGCCGGGGATGAGGCTGAAGGTGTGGGTGGTGGCGTCCACGTCGGTGAGGTAGTAGGCGACGGAGACGTAGTGGGTGGAATAGGGGGGCCGAGTTCCGAGCTGGGGCCAACCGCCGCCGTCGCGGTGCCAGTGGCAGTAGGGCTCGCCATCGTACGGCCGGCGGATGCGCACCGAGTGCTCCTCGGCGCACAGCTCGGGGCCGAGGATGGCCTCCAGGAGCGGCAGCAGGGCCGGGGGCCGCATGGTGACGTCCATCTCCTCGTGGGCCAGGAGCATGTGAACGTTGAGCGTGACGTGGCCCTCCTCGCGCTCGCTCCAGAACGGCGTGCCGGCGGCCAGGTCGCGGTCGATGGCGGCGTTGGCGGCCTCCACCTGGCCGGCGTCGAGGGCGCCGGGCACCACGAGGTACCCCGTGCGGCGGTAGCGCTCGAGCTGTTCCTCCAGGGTTGTCATGATCGTCGGGGACGATAGTCCCGCGGGACCGCCGCCGTCCACGCCGGGGGAGGCCGGCTCACGCGGTCCAGGGCTCCGGGTCGGCGAAGAGCCGGCGGGCCTCCGGGCTCAGCCGGGCGGCCGCTTCCCGGCTCAGGGCGCTGGAGAACACCATGTGCGGGTCGTCGCGCCGGCAGAAGAAGCTGGTGAGGCTGTGGCGCGCCCGGTCGCTGTCGTTGCGCGTGGTGCCGTGCCACATGTGGCTGTTGATGACGACCACGGTGCCGGCCTCGCCGGTGACCAGCCTCTCCTCCGGGTGGGGCACGGCCGGGTCCTCCAGGACCTCGGGGGCGCGGCCGCCGAGATGGGTGCCGGGGACCACCCGCGTGGCGCCGTTGGATTCGGTGAAGTCGGAGAGCATCCAGATCGAGTTGCAGACCGCGTAGCGCCCGGGGCGCGGCGGCGGGCCGTTGTAGTCGACGTGGAACTTCTGGCGCTCGCCGCCGGGGGGATGGGGCCGGCCGTGGACGCCGAAGGACTTGATCGGCCCGTCGAGGACGTGGCAGACGGCGGCGAGGACCCGGGGGTGGGTGAAGCAGATGTCGAAGCCGGCGGCCTTGTTCTGCATGTAGCTGGACTCGGCGGGCCCGCCCTCCCGGCCGGTCCCCTCGTCGGCGTAGACCGCCTCCGCCGCGGCGATGAGCCCGGCGACCTGCTGACCGTCCAGGATGCCGGGCAGCGGCAGGTAGCCATCCTGGTCGAGGTGCGCCTTCTCGTCCGGAGAGAGGGTGCCGGGCCGCACCCCCAGGGCCTCCAGGGCTTCGGGGAGCGTCACCGGTGCTCGGTCCCGTCTTCGGTCGGGTCCGCCCTGGCGACCCGGAGCGCTTCCAGAGCCTGAGGCAGGGTCACCTCCGCGGCTTGCCCGCCGCCCCGGGCTTGATCCGCGGCGTCCAGCCCCAGCCCTTCCAGGCTTTCGCGCTCCGTCATTGCTCAGCCAACCCGCCGCCCTCGGCTTGATCCGCGGCCCCGGCGCGCACGTCGTCCTCGGTGATGCGGCCGGTCCGGCCGGTTCCGCGGACCCGCCGCCAGTCGATGCCCAGCTGCTGCGCCAGACGGCGGGCCCGGGGGCTGATGGCCGGGGCTTCAGGTGTTGGCGGGCTGGTGGCCCCCGGGGACGCGATCCCGAGGGGGGTCGGCGCGGCTCCCGAGGTCGGCGGCGTGCTCGCGTTCGGTGGCGGCGCCCTTCCGGCCGGGGTCGGCGCGGGTGGGGCGGCTTCCGATGCCGGCGGGCTGGCGGCCCCTGGGGGCACGCCCCCCGAGGACGCCGCCGCGGCTGGCGCCCCGGCCTCCGACCCTGCCGCCGGCGAAGCGGGAGCCGAAGGGGCCGGCGGTTCCTCCCCCACGGCCAGCAGATACCCGAGCACGGTCCCCACGGGCACCGTGGCTCCGGGGGCGGGGGCGTCCTCGGGGATGTGCAGCCGTCCCGTGTCGAAGGACTCGACCTCGTTGAGGGCCTTGTCCGTCTCCACCGTAAACAGCACTTCGCCCGCCTCCACCGCCTCGCCCGGCTTCTTGAGCCACTCCACGAGGGTGCCCTCCTCCATGGTCCAGCCCAGCCGGGGCATGACGATCTCGATGGCCACGGCTACTCCTCGGCCAGGCCTCGTACGGCGTCGGCCACGTGGCCGGCGGTCGGCGCTACCGCCGCCTCCAGGGGGGCGCTGTAAGGCGTGGGCGCGTGGGCGCCGTTGAGGCGGCGCACCGGGGCGCCCAGGTCGTCGAAGCCGTGCTCCATCACCTGGGCGGCGATCTCGGCGCCGACGCCGCAGGGGCCGAAGGACTCGTCGGCCACCAGCAGCTTCCCGGTCTTGCGCAGCGAGGCCAGGATCGTCTCCAGATCCAAGGGGGCGAGGGTGCGCGGGTCGATGACCTCCACCGAGATCCCCTCGGCGGCGAGGGTGTCGCCGGCCTGCAGGCTCCGGGGCACCATGGGGCCGATGGCGACGACGGTGATGTCCGTGCCCTCGCGGCAGATGCGGGCGCTCCCAAAGGGCACCTCGAAGTCGTCCTCCGGGACCTCGCCGCGCAGGCCGAGCAGCGACTTGTGCTCCAGGTAGATCACGGGGTCGTCGCCGCGCAGCGCGGCGGCCATCAGTCCCTTGGCGTCGTAGGGCGAGGCCGGCACGGCCACGCGCAGGCCGGGGACGTTGACGAACAGCGGGTAGTAGCTGCCCGAGTGGTGGGTGGCGTGGCCGCCGCCGATGCCGACGCAGCCGCGCAGGAGCACGGGCATCCTCAGGCGGCCGCCGGACATGTACTGGATCTTGGCGATCTGGTTGGTCAGCTCGCCGGCGGCGTCGAGGAGGAAGTCGACGAACATGAAGTCGACCACGGGGCGCGTGCCGGTCATGGCGGCGCCGGCGCACAGCCCGACGAAACCGCGCTCGCAGATCGGCGTGTCCCGCAGGCGCCGGGGGCCGAAGCGGTCGTAGAGGCCGGTGGTGGTGTTGAAGTTGCCGCCGCGCTGGCCGATGCCCTCGCCGAGGACGAAGATCGCCGGGTCCCGCTCCATGGCCGCGGCCAGGGCCTCGCGGGCGGCCTCGGTGTAGGTGATCTCGCGGCCGGCCATCAGCGGCTCCCTCCGTACACGTGGTCGCCGACCGTCGCCGGGTCCGGCCAGGGGCTGGCCTCGGCGAAGGCGGCGGCCTCCTCGATCTCGGCGGCGATCTCGGCGGCGATCGCCTCCAGGTCGGCGGCCGCGGCCGGGGACTCCTCCACGAGGGCCTGCGCCAGGGAGGGGATGGGGTCCCGCTGCCTCCAGCGGTCGATCTCCTCCCGGGAACGGTAGCCGCCGTCGCCCATGCCCTCGGCGTGGGGCCGCGTGCGGTAGGTGCGGCACTCCATCAGGGAGGGGCCGCCCCCGGCCCGGGCCCGCTCCACGGCCGCCCCCGCCGCCGCGTACACGGCGAGGGCGTCGTTGCCGTCCACGCACTCGGACCGCAGTCCGTACCCCGCGGCGCGGCCGGCCACGTCGGTGTTGCGCGCCGCGTAGTCGAAGGGCACCTCGGTGGCGTACATATTGTTCTCGCAGACGAAGAGCACGGGCAGGTCCCAGATAGCGGCCAGGTTCAGCCCCTCGTGGAAGGCGCCGTTGCCCACGGCGCCGTCGCCGAAGAAGGCCACGCCCACCTGGTCGGTCTCCAGCAGCTGGAAGGAGTAGCCGGCGCCGGCGGCCTGCAGGATGCAGGGTCCGACGATGCCGCTGGTGCCCATCATCCCCAGTTCGGGAGCGAAGAGGTGCATGCTGCCGCCGCGGCCCCCGGAGCAGCCGGTGGCGCGCCCGAAGAGCTCGGCCATCAGCGCCCGGGGCGGCACGCCCTTGGCCAGGGCGTGGCCGTGGCCGCGGTGGGTGCTGAAGACGGCGTCGCCGTCGCGCAGGTGGGCGCAGACCCCGGCGGCCACCGCCTCCTGGCCCACGTAGGTGTGGCAGGCGCCGGTGATCTTGCCGGCGGCGTACGACCGCGCCAGCTGCTCCTCGCAGCGACGGATCCGCAGCATCGTGCGGTACAGCTCCAGTTGGGTGGAAGCCGGAGGGGTCATGCTCATCCCGTGATCCCCGGCCCGCCCGGGTAGGAGGCGCCGGCGTTCATGGCGAGGTTGCCGCCGTCCACGGGCAGCAGGACGCCGGTGACCCAGCGCGCCGCGTCCGAGGCCAGGAAGACGGCCGCCCCCTTCACGTCGTCGGGCTCGCCCAGGCGGCCCCGGGCGAGGCCCCGCAGCCACTGCTCCTCCATGCGCGGGTCCCGCTCGATGCGCTCGCGCAGGTTGGGGTTCAGGATCTGGGCCAGGAGGATGGCGTTGACGCGCACCCCGCGGCTGGCCCACTCCGTGCTCAGCTCGCGGGTCATCTGGGCGACGCCGCCCATGGCGGTGCTGTAGGCCGTGTGGCCCCGCCCCATGGCCGTCAGGCTGGCCAGGGAGCCGATGTTGATGATGCTGCCCCGGCCGGCGGCGAGCATGCGGCGGCCGCCCTCCTGGCAGCAGCAGAACCGCCCCACCACCAGCCCCTCCAGCGAGTGCCGCACGTCGTCGAGGACCAGGTCCTCCGGCGGCCCGAGGACGATCTCGCCGCCGGCGACGTTGACGAGCACGTCGATGCGGCCGAACTCGCGGTCCAGGCGCTCGAACATGGGCCGGATCTGCTCCGGGTCGGAGACGTCGCAGCGCACCGGCACGGCGCGCCGGCCCAAGGCCCCGACGTCGGCGGCGGTGGCCTGGGCACCGGCCTCGTCGAGGTCGGCCAGCATCAGGTCGGCTCCGGCCTCGGCCAGGGCCAGGCTGATGGCGCGGCCGACGCCCCGGGCGGCGCCCGAGACCAGGGCGGCGCGACCGCTCAGATCGAACAGGGAGTGGGTCATTCATCCTCCAGCAAGGCGGGGTCGTGGGGTTTCAGCGGCACCCGCGGCACGACCTCTGGGTTGACGACATGATCGGGGCGGGGCATGTGGCCGCGGAGCACGCAGGCCAGGTTCTCGACGCTGCCGGCGGCCACGTCCCGCGTCGAGTCCACGGACAGGGCCGAGACGTGGGGTGTGGCGATGACGTTGGCGGCGGTCACCAGCGGGTGGGTCGGGACCTCCTCGGTCTCGCCGAAGATCTCGATGATGCCGAACGTGTCGAGGCCGGCGCCGCCGAGCCGCCCGGCGCGCAGCAGCTCGGCCAGGGCGTCCTCGTCGACGATGTCGCCGCGCGAGGCGTTGATCAGGAAGGCGCCGGGCTTCATGCGCTCAAGGCGTTCGCGGTCGAGGAGTCGGCGGGTCTGCCCGGTCAGGGGCAGGTGCAGGGAGACGAAGTCCGAGCGCTGCAGCAGCTCGTCGAGATCGACCATGTCGACGCCCAGCTCCTCGGCCTCGGGCGAGGGCCGGTCCATGTCGCGGCGGGTGGCGATCACCGTGAGGCCGCAGGGCCGGGCGCGGCGGGTGACGGCGATGGCCGAGGCGCCCCAGCCGACGAGGCCCAGGGTCAGGTTCGACAGGCGGCGCAGGGCCAGGGACTCGGCCCGGGCCTGGCGATAGGCGCCGGCGAGCATGTGCCGGGCCATGCGCGGGATCTGCCGGCCGAGAGAGAGGATCATGGCCATCACGTGGTCGGCCATCTCCTCGGTGCTGAAGTCGGGCACGTTGGAGACGACGATGCCGCGCTCGGTGGCGCGGGCCACGTCGATGCGGTCGGTGCCGTTGCCGATGCGGGAGATGAGCACGCAGCGCTCCAGGCCGTCGACCACGGCGGCGGGCAGCTTGGCCGAGACCACGCAGACCGCGTGGGCGGTGCGGACGTGGGGCAGGATCCGCTCCGGCTCGGCGGCCTCCACCTCCACCGGGCGCACGCCGTGGCGCTGCAGCAGCCCGCGTTCGGTCTCGGACATGGGGAACAGCTCGGCGTTGAGGCGGACCACCCGGGCCTCGGCAGGTGATGGAACCAATGGCGAATCGTCCTCCGGGGGAGTCGCGCCCGCCGTCCGGCGGCTGGCGGAAAGGGACGCTGAGCGTACAAGGTAGTGCGCCCGCCGGGCGGCGGCGGCGGGCGACAAAGTAGTGCTCCGGCCAGGCGCCGAGAACGCACCGGCCGGTCCCGGCCTCAGGCCCACCCGGCGATGAAGCCGTCCACGGTGAGGGACTCGGGGACCTCGTCAAAGAAGTAGCGCGTCGCCTGCCCCTGGAAGCCGGGAACGATCTGCTCCTCCTCGGCCTGCATGCAGAGGTCGACGGGCTCGAAGCGCGACCACAGGGCCTGCGCCTCGGCCTCCGAGAACCGGTCGCCCAGCCGCCGGCCCCACTGCAAGGTCATGGGGTGGATCATGGTGGCGAACTTGCGTTCCGCCTCGGGCAGGCTCTCGAAGTCGGGTCGCTTCAGGTTGCGGATGTCCCGGGCCGACTTGCTCAGGAAGATGGTGCTCTGGCGCTTGGCCATGGGACCCGAGCCGGGGTGCAGCTCCTCCAGGGCGCGGTGGTAGCCCGGGCCGTCGCCTTCGAGGGCAGCGCGCAGGGCGGACTCCACATGGTCGAGGGAGAGGTCGCTGCGCCGCCGCCAGCGCTCGAAGGTGGCCTGCGCCGTGGGCGAGAGATGTTCGAGGTAGTGCGTATCCGGGTAGTGGATGAAGGTGGAGAAGCCGCCGTGGAGGACGCGCCGCAGGCGGGTGCTGTAGTTGCTGGCCCAGTGCAGGATGGGCAGGATGTAGGCGACCCCGTCGCCGGCGGCCAGGTGGGTCTGCACGCCGCTGTCGAGAGGGGCGCGGTCGTTCCGGCGCAGCTGCTCCACCTCCTCCGGCGTGTTCGGGCGCAGGTGGCTGCCGGGCACCACCCAGAGGACATCGTCGTCGTAGAGGGTGAGGTTCCACTGCACGTAGCGGGGGCCGTTCTCGCGGATGTCCTCGGCATAGCCCATGACCGAGGAGCTGTGGCCCGGGGAGAAGTCCCGGTGCCAGCGCGCCGGCCCGTGATCGCGCACCGGGCTGCACATGAGCATCATCTCCGTCACCGCGGCGTCCTCGACCCCGAGGAGCCGGCTGCTGGCGCCCTGCACGCTCTCGTGGAGCCAGATCTCGATGGCGCCGGCGGTGGAGGCATCGAGATCGCCTGCGAGGCTGGTGAGGATGAGGCGCGGCTGGGCGCCGGTCTCCCAGTGGCCGCCCGGCGGGTCCCCGGGCGCGCGGTCCCGGGCCCAGATGGCGCGCTGGCGGTCGACGAGGATCTCGTAGACGCGGCGCAGCTCCTCGAGCTGGCCGGGAGGCACGACCTGGCGCACGATGACGTAGCCCTCCTCCAGAAAGCGCTGGCGGTCCACCTCCATGATCTCGAATCCCTCCGTCCGCGGTGCCGTGCAATCGTCCTTGCGGCACCATAGGTTGTCGAGCGGCCCGAGGTCAACCTGCCGGGAGAGCAACCGTGACCGAGATGCCCATCGCCAAGGAGCCCTTCTACAGCACCACCCGCCGCGCCGGGGACACACTCTACCTGTCCGGCTTCGGTCCCGTGGACCCAGGGATGAACGTCGTCGGCAAGGACATCACCGAGCAGACGCGGTATACGATGCAGCTCATGGTGCAGGCTCTCGAGAAGGAGGGGGCGACTACCGCGGACCTGGTAAGGGTGAACGTGTTTCTGCTGGACATGGCCGATCGCGACGGCTTCAACCAGGCCTACATGGAATTCTTCGACGGGCCGCCCATGCCGACGCGGCGACTGATCGGCGCCGGAGACCTGTTCAAGGGTATCCTGGTCGAGATCGACGGCATCGCCTGGCTGGGGGACTGACAGATGACCACCACAGTCGGTGCGGGCGACAGCCGCTACGAGGAGCGCCACGACTGGCCGCGGCTGCCGGAGGGCTGGAGCTTCCGCGAGGTCGTGGACGTGGCCGTGGACGGCCAGGACCGCGTCTGCGTCTTCAACCGCGGCCAGCAGCCGGTCATGGTCTTCGAGGCCGACGGCACCCTCGCCGGGGCCTGGGGAGAGGGGATGTTCACCCGCCCCCACGGCCTCACCGCCGGCCCCGACGGCGCCCTCTGGGCCGCCGATGACGACGGCCACTGCGTGCGCCGCTTCACCTGGGACGGCGAGCTGCAACTGACCATCGGCATCCCCGGCCAGGGGGCGGAACCCCACAGCGGCGAGCCCTTCAACCGCCCCACCAAGGTGGCCGTGGCCCCCCGCTCCGGCGAGATCTACATCGCCGACGGCTACGGCAACGCCAGGGTCCACAAGTACTCCCCGGAGGGCGAGCACTTGCTCTCCTGGGGCGAGTTCGGCACCGGCCCAGGGCAGTTCAACCTGGTCCACAGCGTCTGCACCGACGACGCCGGCCGCGTCTTCGTGGCCGACCGCGAGAACCACCGCGTCCAGATCTTCGACGACCAGGGCGCCTACCTCGACCAGTGGAACGACATGCACCGGCCCTGCGGCCTCCTGGTCTCCGGCGACCGGGTCTACATCGGACAGTTGCCCAGCCACCTCGACGTCAACGCCGCCTACCCCAACATCGGTGCCTGCGTCACCATCCACGACCTCGAAGGCAACCAGCTCGCCCGCCTCGGCGGCGCCCACCCCGGCGAGGGGCCGGGGGAGTACACGGCGCCCCACGGTTTGGCCGTCGACTCGCGGGGAGACCTGTACGTGGGCGAGGTCTCCTGGAGCGCCTGGGGCCGGCGCCTGGATCCGCCGCGGCTGGTGCGCTGCTTCCGCAAGCTGGTCCGGGTGTGAAGGGGAGCGCAGGAATGGGCCGGAGACGGACGGCCAGCCGTGATCGAGAGATCAGCTACACTCATGGTTGGCGACCATGAACTGGCCTACTTGGTGGGGGTGGGAGTTGGAGTTGTCATCCCATCTGGAAAAACGTATGCTCCAGCGTGGTTTTGGCGAGATTGACTTGCGCACCATGTTGGAACAAGCCATCGCGTATCGTCCTATGCGAGAGCACTATTTGGAGATCACCTATCGCAAGGGGAAGCCCTTGGCCGCATATCTGTACTTGTCGGCTGCTTCGGGTGTGAAGAGTGTACGAACTGAGTCGAAAGATGCAGGTTTGATGGTGGACTTTGGCCCTGGTGATCAACCCATTGGCTTGGAAATCACGGCACCGGAACAGATGACCGCGGCCCAGATCAACGCCGTTTTGCGCAGCCTTGATCTTTCTCCATTGAAGGAGGAGGACTTGTCGCCACTCGAGGCCGTGTGACTTTGGCAACGCGCGTGCAGCATCCAAGGAGTTTGCAATGCGGTGGAACGCTCGATGGATGGTGTTGGTCATGATATCCGTGATGACTTTCCAACTCGGCTCCGCGCACGGGCAAGCAGCGGAGCTGAGTCGTGGCAAGCGCTGGGTGCGCAGCCACCCATTTACCACGATGGCGCTGACGATCACACCGAACACGTTCAACGCCGATCATTACGCCCAGGCCAACCTGACGAACGTGATGGCGTGGAAGACCAAGTCCAGGCTGTTGGAAAGGGTGGCGGCCAAGGGGCTGAACTGGCACTTGCACGTGCGCCCGCATCAGGACGGTCTGACCGACGAGCTCAAGGCCACGCTGCAACGGCTCCATGCCGACTACTCGGGGCAGACGGGGTGGCTGGTCTGGGACGAGCCCAACCGGTCGCAGATGTTCATCGCCGCCAGGACGATCAAATGGCTCAAGGAGACGCATCCCGATGCACTGGTGTATTCCTGCGCCTTTCCGATGGGCGCGACGGCTGAAAGGTACTACGGAGGGCCGGTGCCCGAGGGTGGCTACAGCTACGAAGAGTATCTGCGCGACTTCGCCACGATCATGGACCCGGACGTGGTGCTGTTCAACGCTTATCCCTTTCGAGAGGACGGAGGGACGAAGAACCTCTTTCCCACGTTGATGACCGCACGCAAAGTCGGCCAGGAAAGAGACGCGCCGTACTGGGCCTTCGTGCAGTCATACGCCGACGAGAGGCGCGGCTATCGCATGCCCAGTGAATCGGACGTGCGCATGCAGGTGTTCATGCACCTGACCAGCGGGTACACGGGGATCGCGTATTTCACCTACGAGGACCAACAGGGTCCGGCCATGATCGAGGCTCACACCGGCCGGCGGCGGGCGATCTACTACCACGTGGCCAGGCTGAACATCGAAGTGGCCAACCTCGGCGAGACGCTGCGCTTCTTGGAGAGCACGGCAGTGCGCTACGTTCCGCAAGGCGGCAATAATGTCCCCGGCGGGGTTACCGCCTGGAAGCCGGGCGATGCGGGTGACATGATCATCAAGGCGATCGCCATCGAAGGCGACGAAACCGCCGCGTGGAGAGACCTGCTGATCGGGTTCTTCAAAGACGACGATGGCCGGGACTATTTCATGCTGACAAACCTGTGGCACGGCATGGGCGCGTCGTCGGCCGAGCGGGCTGTGACGGTGACGTTGACGCTGGACCCGAAGGTTAGAGTGATCGGCCGGCTGTCACGCGAAACGGGGCAGCCTGAAGCGTTTGCCGTCGAAGGGGGCAAGTTTCTCATCACCTTGCCCGGCGGCACGGGTGAGCTGCTGCGCTTCGGCGACGCCAAGTTCCCCGGGCTGGATCAGACTTGACGTCAACCCCGCTGACTCTCATGCCTTCCGCTCATCGATATTCACCGATCTCCTTCCGAGGGAGCTTCCTATGCCCAGGTCCAACAAAGGCGTGTACGTTGGCTTTTTCGAGGGGTTGCTGGTCCTGATGGCCTCCATCCATCCGGCTGCGCACGCACAGGTCGAACTGGCCCATGGGGGAAAGGCCAGGGCAGTCATCGTGGCCGACGAGTGGGTGCCCGAAACGACCGCAGCATTTGGGCAGTTGTCCGTTTCTACCCCGAAGGAGGAAGACCTTCTTCGTGAAACTTTCGAAGGAACGGTTGGTCAGTCCATCGGGACCCGGGGATGGACGAATGTTGAAGGTGCGTATGTTGTTTCCCATGACGGTAAGGAGTTGGGATATTCGGCCAGAGCCCGCTCCACAAGCTCTCCGCAGTATGAGGCGGTCTCGGAAAAAAAGCTGTCCCGCCCACACACGATCACCGAGGACGCGCCGTTGACGCTGGAGTATGTGCTCGCGCGGCCAGCCGACACCAGCCACGAGTCGTGGGCTTACGCTGGCGTTCATACGGAGAATGGAAAGCGATGGGCCCATGGAATCCACATCGCGCGGGGTGGCGCCGTCTTTTTCGAGTTTGCGGCCGAAGCGGCCGATCCTGATCGCGTACCGATGCCCGGCGAGGCGAGCCGGGTTTTGGATATGAAAATGGAAGTGCGGCCAACCACCGTGCGGTGGTACTGGCGCAATCATGGGGCCGGCGAGCCATACAAGAGATGCCAGGAGGGGACGATTTCCGGCCCTGTAACGATTACCGGGGTTCGCATCAGCACGATGAATCATCTCGGAGACAGCAAGGGAGATCTGGCAGGCCTTCGGCAAATGGCGGCAACGGGCGACCTGAAGAAGTATCTGGACGCCGTGACCGGGGCAGAATTCGAGATTGTGCGTCAAATGGAGGTCGCCGATGGCATGGCGAGGATCCTCGTGGGCGATTCGCATCACGCGAGAGCGCTTGCGCCCGACGTGGATTGGGACTCGCTGGGACCAGATAACATCGTGATCAAAACCATCGGAAATGATCTGGTGCTGGCCGGAGGCCAGCCACGCGGAACCGTGTACGCCATCTACACGTTTCTCCAAGACCCGCTCGGTTGCCGCTGGTGGGCACCTGGCGCCGTGAGCATCCCCAGCCAGCCGAACTTGACCGTGCCGGCAATGGATATTGTGTACCATCCGCCTTTCAACATGCGCGTCCATGCCGGCACGTACGGTGCAACCCACGAGGCACGGGTTTGGCATCGGTTGAGCTTCGACGTGAACTATGATTGGACCACCCACAGTTTCCCCAAACTGTTGCCCCCCAAGGAGCATTTCCTCGAGCATCCGGATTGGTTCATGTATTGCAAAGAGGATGGTGGCGAGGATGAGAGGTACAGCTATCTTCACACACTCAGTTACTTGGAGAGGGAGAGCAAGACGGATCGACCAGAGGCAGCGTTGATCGGCCAGTATCTGGAGGTCGCCAGGCGAACCCGGCGCTTGCCCGGGCAGCCGTGCCCGAACAGCGAGGGGGGAGAGCGGACGATTACCGCCAACGTGTTGGCCGAATTGGAGCGCGACTACCCAGGCTGGAATTATCCACAGAAGATTGCCTGGGTGCTTCAGGGGGATGGGCGGAACATGTGCACGTGTGATCGCTGTGACGCGGTGCGCCGGGAGGAAGGATCCGACTCGGCGAACTGGATGCGATTGGTCAATGCCATTGCAGAAAGAGTCGAGCGGAAATATCCCGATGTCCTGGTCGGCATGTTTGCCTATCTGCATACCGAGGCACCGCCCAGCACGATGCGTCCGCGGAAGAACGTGTTGGTCTATCAGGCGCTGCTCGACATGAACCGACTGGACCCGGTACCGAACTACGCCTTTCACCGGGAGGCGATGAAGAAGTGGGCCAACATGAGCTCGCAGCTGTTCGTCTGGGACTACGATGGCAATTTTCGCCATCACTTCCAGCCGCATCCGAATTATTTCAACATGGGTGTCAACGCCAGATTCTTCCAGGAGATCGGGGTGGACGGCATCATGCTCCAGGCCAGCTACGGAACCGCGGCGGACATGGGACCTATGCGCACCTGGGTGGCCGGGCAGATGATGTGGGATCCACGACGGGACCAGCGAGAGCTGATGGAAGAGTTTCTCAGTGGCTATTACGGGGCGGCTGGACCGTATTTGATGGAGTACATCGATGCGATGGTAGCCGCCGCGCACCGCCACGGTGACGATTTTTGGCTGTCATGCTTTGAGACCGATACCGCCAACTGGGCGACGCTGGAGGATCTTAATGAAGCGACGCGTCTGTTCGATGAAGCGGCGGCTGCAGTAGCCGGGCAGGATGTCTTGTCAGAGCGAGTGTGGCTGGCTCGTTCGTCCGTCGACATGGCCTGGTTGGACCGGTACGACGAGTTGCGTCAGGATGCGGAGCGCAGAGGCGTGCGGTTTGGAGGGCCAAAGAATCCAGAGAAGGTGGTGGATGGACTGGCACCCTATCGGCACGCATGGGGACAATTCAAGTTGCCGGGGGATTTCTCGGAGTATTTCGACGGCTTGCGAGAGAGATTTCCTTCGCGGAATTGAGCGAGTCGCCTGGCTGGGGGATTGAGAGATGACGAGAGTCGGATCGGAAAACTGTCGCTACGAGGAGCGGCACGACTGGCTGCGGCTGCCGAGGGCTGGAGCTTCTGCGAGGTCGTGGACGTGGCCGCGGACGCGCAGAACGGGTCTGCGTCTTCAACCGGGGCCACCAGCCGGGCATAGTCTTCGAGGCCGACGGCACCCTAACCGGGGCCTGGGGATGTTCACTCGGCCCCACGGCCTCACCGCGGGCCCGACGGCGCCCTTTGGGCCGCCGATGACGACGGCCACTGCGTGCGCCGCTTTCACCTGGGACGGCGAGCTGAGGCTGTCCCTCGGCACGCCCGGACAGGGATCAGCGCCGCACAGCGGGCCCCCTTCAACCGCGCCAGCAGAGGGGCCGTCGCCATCCGCTCCGAGGCGATCTACATCCTACGCGGGGCGCGTCTACGTGGCCGACCGCGAGAACCACCGCGTCCAGATCTTCGACCGCCAAGGCGGCCTACCTCGACCAGTGGAACGACATGCACCGGCCCTGCGGCCTCCTGGTCTCCGGCGACCGGGCCTACATCGGCCGGCTGCCAGCCACCTCGACGTCAACTCCGGCTACCCCAACATCGGCGGCTGCGTCACCATCCACGACCTCGACGGCAACCAGCTCGGCCTCCTGGGCGGCGTCCACCCTGGCGAGGGGTCGGGGGAGTACTCGGCGCCCCACGGTTTGGCGGTGGACTCGCGGGGGGACCTGTACGTGGGCGAGGTCTCGTGGAGCGCCTATGGCCGGCGGGTGGATCCGCCGCGGCTGGCGCCCTGCTTTTGCAGGCTGGTCCGGGTGTGAGGGGGCACGAGGGACTCCTGGCGGCCATGACACGAACCGGTTGCTGGATGGAGGAAGTTCCGTGTTGAACCATCCGATTATCGTTCTGGGCGTAGAGCGCAGCGGGACGTCTGTCGTCGCTGAGATGATACACAGATGGGGTGCGTACGCTGGTGCTTCTGAAAAGCTGCACAAGGCCGACGCAAATGCGCCCAGAGGATATTGGGAATTCCTGCCGTTATGGGACTTGCTGGCCGAGTTGGCAGATTTCGCTTCCGGGGAGACCTGGTGGGACCGTGACTTCCAACAGCGCATGAGAGAGAAAGTTTCTGACCCGGCCTACCGAACGAAAGCCACTGAACTGATGCTCGAAATGGACACAGGTGGACCCTGGTTCTGGAAGGATCCTGCTCTTGCCCATTTCTTGCCGTTCTGGAAGAGGATATGGGGAGATGCGGTCTATGTCATCTCGCTCCGCAACCCTCGCGACATCGCAATATCCTGGCAGAAATTCATCATGCCGTGCAATGTGCAAGTCCGAATCTCCTTCCTGGCGATGAATCTGCTGCGATGGCAGCACATGATGACATTGATACTGAAGCACACGGAAGATGCGGCGCACCGGCTGTTTCTTGGATACGAAGACATCATGCGTCAACCCCGTGAGCAGGCTGGGAGATTGTCCGACTTCCTGAACGTCAGTTTCGGAAAGCAAGTCTCAAGGACCGAGGTGATGGCCGAGGCGGTTGATTCTCGACTGTGGCGAAACAACTGCAGGATCCCCTTTGAGGAAGTGACTGAAGCTACAGATCAACAGAAGGCCCTCTATGCCTTTGCAAGGCGGAAGATCAAGAGTCCCTTGGAGCGTTTCGACATTGCGAGGTATCCACTGCCGCCCGGTCACCTTGAATTCCTGAATATCCAAGAGGCTCTCCTGATGGCCTGCCGCGACCTTGAAGCACAAACGAAGGTCTCTGAAGCCGTGCCCCGCCAGGAGACCTCTGCGAAACCGGCTGGAGGTTCGTGGGCTACTGAGAGGCGGACGTGCTGCTAAGATGGGTCTTCACGATGTTCGAGGCATCGACAACCCATTGGTTTGGAAATCACGGCACCGGAACAGATGACGGCTGCCCAGATCAACCCCGTTCTGTAGCCTTGATCTTTCTCCCATGAAGGAGGAGGACTTGTCGCCGCTCGAGGCCGTGTGACTTTGGCAACGCGCGTGCAGCAAGCCAGGGAGACTCTTCCAATGAAGTACAAGGTCGCACTGAAGGAGTCCGACGAGGGATACAGCGTTTCTGTGCCTGCACTACCTGGGTGTTGGTCACAGGGCGCAACACAGATGGAGGCGCTTGCGAACATCGAAGTGGCTATACGCGAGTACCTGGCAGCTGTCGACCAATTGCGGGAAGGCTGAAGTTCGGGAGGTTGTCGAAGAGGAGTTCTGCTTGTCCCCTGACAGCGTCCCACCTCGCATGAGCTACCCGGGCGTGGTCCGAGGCATTCAGCGGCACGAGGGCCTCGATGATCCCGTTTTCCTCGGAGCCGGAGAGGATGCCTGGGCTTTCGCGCTCTCCGATACCGAGGCGATCCGCATCTTCCCGCACGCGTCGAAGAGCTTCGTGTCGGAGCTGGTGCATCTCTACGATCGGCTCCAGGGACACTCCTTCTCCTTCCAGTGTCCGCGCATCCATGACGTGCGGACCCACGAGGGGGTCGTCTACACCAAAGAGGTTAGGCTCCCCGGACGCCCGATGGGGGAGTTCTGCCGGGAGGCCGATGGGGAAGCCCGGCGGCGGGTCCTGCGGAACTACCTGAAGGCGGTGCGGGAGCTGGCAGGGGTCGAGATGAGCGACCGTGACTTCGAGGATTCTGTCTCGGCTGGTGCCTAACGCGCCTGTACGGCGATTGTGCTTGCGTCCCTGTATCGGGGAGACTCGCGGATCGTTCGGAAGTGTCTGAGAGCCCTGCACGAGACGGCTGGAGTGCTCTGACCATGAAGAGTCGAATTGCCCATCCCTGTTCAACTGTGAGCCTTCATCTCTTCGGCGCCTGCGTAACCGCGGCGCTCGTCGGCACACTGCGCCCGGCTTCAGCCACGGAAGGCGGCCCCAACACCTACGGCCGCCACCCTGTGAAGATGACTCTCCCGGGAAGCCTGCGCGGCTTTCTGGAGAACGGGGAGGTGATTATCACGGCCCGGGACAGCAGCCTGCAGTACTGGGATGTGATCGGCGGGGAGCTACGAGATTCGGTGAACATGGGAATCGGCGTGGAACAGAGCGTGCTCTCGCCGGACGGCGCCAACCTGGCCCTGGTAAAGACCTATGAGAAAAGCCCGGAGAACTGGCTCTTCAAAGTGCTCCTGGTGAACGTCGCCAGTGGGGACCTCGTGGAGACCGACGGGACGACGAATTGGCGGGGAACCCTCGCCTTCTCCCCGGACGGCACTACCCTGGCCCACAGAACGCCTGATGAAATCCACCTGTTTGAAGTGGCCACGGGTCGGATCCAGGACGTTCTTCCCGACTCCACCTGGCAAGGTAGTTGGCCCTCCGACGGCATGGCCTTCTCCTCGGACGGATCGCTCCTGGCCAGCATCTACCGGAATGGAGATTCAGGAATCCATCTGTGGGACCTCGATAGCGGGAGACTGAGTGCGACGATCCCGATTGAGTATCCTCCCCATGACCTGGCCTTCTCGTCCGATGGGTCGACCTTGGGCACGGCCGATGGCCTGTGGGACGTCGCCAGTGGCCAACGGCTCTCCAGCTTCGCGTTCGGCTTCGGATACCGCGAGACCGTGGCCTATTCCCCGGACGGGGAGACCCTGGCCGCCTGCGACTGGTTCGAGGTCGCCCTATGGGACAAGGACGGCCGATGGAAGGCCCTTCTGACAAGCGGTGCCTCTGGATACCGGAATGTGACGTATTCGCCTGACGGATCGCTCCTGGCGAGCACGACAGACGGTTACCCTGGGCCGAGAGTCCTGATATGGGACTTGAGGGCCTATCCACCCCACAGTCCCGTGCGGGGGGAGGTCGTCCTGGTGGATTCTCTCGGGAACCCGATCCCGGACATGGAGCTGTCGTTGGCGCATGATGAGTTCTACTCCTGGATCACGGAGACGGACTCCGAGGGCCGGGCGCCGCTCTGGGTCTATCGTGACGGGTATCACGGGGTGCGAACCCACTACGAGTGGCCGGGCCTGGAGGAGTATCTGTACGCCTACTGGCCGCAGACTCGCTGGAGTTATATCCCCTTGCTCCGGGACCGTCGGTTCATCCTGACGCTGACGCTGGTGGGAGGAGTCGCCCCGGTGGGCGACTCCTCCCCGGGAAATTTCACCACGCCGGACCGACTGCGACCCTGGGACATCGCAGGCCTCCCGGTCCATCGCATCGAAGTAGAGGTCCGGGTGCCCGACCATACGGATCATCGGGAAGGGGACCATGTCCGGATGGCTCGCTCCATCTCCGGACAGCTCGATCGACATACCTGGATTGCGGAGCTCGATTCTACCGGGAGCGCCCAGTTGCCCATCGCCACGACGTCCCGATCCACGGGATTCTATCAGGCGGAGTTCCGCGGGTACAGGGAAGGGTCCGGATCCGACCTGTTGGGTTCCTGGAACAGCATTCCTCTCAACGAGGGGCGGCGTTACATCCTCGAACTCCCGCCCGGCCGCCCGGCGCGACTCACGTCCCTGGGGGCGATGAAGACAGCCATTCCAGCCTCTTCCGAGAGGAGTCTCGGCCGGAACGTCCCGAACCCTTTCAACGAGACAACGCGGATCCCGTATCGCCTGGTCGAGCCTGGCCGCGTGCGGCTGGTGATCTACAACGCCATGGGCCAACCGGTGCGCACCCTGATCGACAGGTTCCAGAGGGCCGGGGACTACCAGGTTGTATGGGACGCTCGAGACCTCGCCTCCGGAGTCTACTTGGCGCGTCTGTCCGGGCCCCGCGGTGTGGAGACAGGCCGGTTGCTTCTTCTCAAGTAGAAGCCCCGACTCCTGCCAGCCCCCCGAATGACCTTGATGTGGACGACCAGGAACCCCCCCCTCCGGGTGCAGACAACCCGGTTGAGCACCTTCGAACGCGAAAGGGCCAGCTGGCCGGTCTCGCTCCGGCGAAGGCACTCGGCGGATGCCGGCCGAACCTGGGTCTTCAGCGATGGGGGCGGGAGCGGCAGGTTCTCGGCGGTGGTCATCCGTCCGGGAATCGAGGAGCACCGGATGTCCGGACAGCGAGATTCCCCGTCCAACAGCGTGGTAGCCGAGCTGGACGGTGTCGTGCTGGGTCTGGAGAACTGCCGACCCCGTGAAAGGGTCACGATCGTCTCCGACTACCTCTGGACGGCATACTACATCAACGGCTGGCGCCGGGTGCACCATCCTCATCTGCGCGAAGGGGTGATCCGGGCGAGGTCCTGCCTCGAGAAGTTGGGGAGTGCCGTGTTCGTCCATTACGTGCTGGAGACGGGGGGCGAGTGCGCCTTCAGGCGATGGAACGCGGTCGCTCATGACCTGTGTCAGGAAAGCTCGACAACTTCGCGCGCTGCTACCAGTATTTGACGTCGGTTCCTCTTCTCATGGCGAGGCCATCATGACCAGCACCCTGACCGATCGACAGATCGCCGATTACCGTTCAGACGGCTACCTCATCATCCGCGATGTCGTCTCCTCTCAGGAGACCTCGGAACTGAGGCGCATCGTCCAGCGGATGGTCGGCGAAGAAGCGTACCCATCCTCTCGGAAATACCCCGCACCCGGCAAGTACACCATCGGCGGCAACCGTCTCGCCGAACCCGGATTGTCGCCCATTGCCGAGCATCCTGCCGTCGTCGAGGCCGTCGAAGCCATACTTGGGCCACCCGTTCATCTGACCGCCTACGTCGCCTATCTGCGCTCCCCGGGCGACAAAGGCGGCAGGGCTCACTGCGACTACAAGCGGTGGCGACCCGTGGGCTCTTCAATGCGCTGGCTCTTTGCCATCATCCCATTGAACGACTTCAACCGCGAGTACGGCCCGCTGCTGGTCTCGCCCGGCTCCCACAAACTCACGCAGGTCGTCGACCCGGAGGCGCACATCCTGGATGTCACGCTCCCAGATCGCGAGCAACTACCCGACCTTGTCGATCCCGAGCTTGGGGCCGGCGACCTGCTGCTGATGGACATGTATACCTGGCACGGCGCACCGGGAGGGACCACTTCCGATGACCGCGTCGGGATCTTCAACAAGTACTGTGCCGTCAACGCACCGCCCGCCGCGGGCTACTATCCATACGACGGCACCGCCTACGATGCGTTGAGCGACGCCGGCAAGCGGCTGATACCGCTGCACTTCGACCAATCGATCACGGACACCCGGCTGCTCATCGAATCGACATCCGGTGCGGAGTCGCGGTATCTCCTGACCAGCGCGGACGGCAATGGGAGCTGGGAACTGCCCGGTGGCCCAAGTCGGGAAGAAGAAGGGGCCGGCTGGGACATCGGCTGTCGAATCGGCTCCCTGCAGTCGCTCGTCAAGAGTCGGTTGAACGTCGATCTCCCGTGGGCATCCTACATCGAGGATGTCCCAACCGATGGGGGCGTATCCCGCGTCTACGGGTATGACGGCGAAGTGGATCGCGGGTCACTCGGCGCCGAGAACTGGTTCACGCAGGACCAGCTCCTGAACATGCTCGGCGAGTCGCACGCCATCTGCCGCGCTGTCTCGACCTGGCACCGGGAGGACCTCATTCGGGGCAAAGGCAAGGCTGTCCGCCAGAAGCCAGTGCAGTTCGAATAGGAGCCGCCCATGACATCCGATGCAGTGGCCCGTGATCAACCGCGCGAGCACGCCCGCTACGGAGCCGCCTCCCAGCAGGAGGCCCGGGGACCGCTGCCGCAACCCTTCCCGCGGCAGATCGGACCTCGGGCCATGGAGTACCTGCAGGAGGTCGTCGACTCCGGGCTCACCAGCGACATGGTGACCCGCTTCGAGCAGGCCTTCGCCGAGGCCCACGGCGCCGCCCACTGCATCGCCACGCCGGGGTGCACGCCGGCCCTGGCCGTGCTCGCCGCGGCCTTCGATTTCGAGCCGGGCGACGAGATCGTGGTCAGCTCGGTGAGCGACTACGGCACGGTGCAGGGCCTGATCAGCGGCGGCTACATCCCCGTCTTCGCGGATACCGCCCCGGGCACCGTCATCGTCAGCGCCGAGACGGTCGAGGCCTGCATCTCCGAGCGTACGCGGGCCATCCTCGTCGTGCACCTGACGGGGCTGATCTGCGACATGGACGGCATCAACGAAGTCGCCGCGCGTCACGGCCTGGTCGTGTACGAGGACGCCTGCCAGGCGGTCTTCGGGCGGTACAAGGGCCGCGGGGCCGGCACCCTGGCCACGGCGGGCGCCTTCTCCTTCGATTCGGAGAAGACCATGGGCTCCGACGTGGGGGGCTGCATCCTCACCGACGACGGGGAGCTGGCTGAGAGGGCCCGCTTCGTCGGTCAGAGCCGCGGCGGGGAGATGGTGGAGCACTTCGGGCGCGTGCACAGGGTGAACGGCTTCGCCCACCGCATGACCCAGTCCACGGCCGCCATCAGCCTGGCCCAGTTGGAGGTCATCCGTCCCCAGGTCGAGCACCGCGATCGCATGATCCGCCTGTTGAGCGGGCTTCTCGACGAGATCCCCGGCGTGTCGGCCCTGCCGATCCCGCCGGAGACCGAGGTCTACTCCTGCTGGATGGCGGGGTTCACCATCGACCCGGAGCCGTTCCGGTGCGGCACGGAGGAGTTCGGCGCCCAGGTGGCGGCCTCAGGCATCCCCGGGGCAGGCCAGGCGCGGTACTACCTGCTGCCGGCGGCGTTGCCGTATCTCGCAGAGGCGGCCGAGAAGCGCAGCTACCCGTACTCGCAACCGCCCGCCTCACGCACCTACCGCTACGATGCGGCCACCTGTCCGAACGCGCAGGCGGTGCTGGAGCGCTTCATCCGCTGGAGCAGCTTCAGCGAGAAGTACGAGCCCCGCCACTGCGAGCAGGCGGCGCAGATCGTGCGCCGCGTCGCCGACGAGTACCGGCGATGACGGGTGCCACTCTGCAGCTCGCCGCCCGCTACTACCGGGCTCGGCCCATCGACCGCCCGGGGTACGAGGAGGTTACGTTGTCGCTGCCGGTGGAGCGGACGGCCCTCGTGGGCATGCACTGCTGGAACATCGGCTGCCCCGACGGTCCGCCCGTGGACGTGGACTACTGCGTCGGCATGGGCTGGCCCCAGTCGGCGCGGGAGGCCGGGCGCATCATGGCCGAGGTCATCCGCCCGGCCATGGACGAGGCCCGCTCCGTCGGCATGGCGGTCTGCCACGTGGAGAGCGACTGGATGGACCACCAGTACCCCCACATCGAGTCGCGCCGTCCGGCCGAGCCGTCCCGCTTGCATCCCCGCCAGCAGGAGATGCTCGATCGCGCTCACGGCGTCGACTACATGAAACGCCCGCCGCTGGCGCAGATGCGGCGGGCCGAGGTCGTCTCGCCGGTGGGGGACGAGCCTCTCGTGTTCTACACCGACGTGCTGGACGAGTACCTGCGCAGCCGCGGCGTGGAAACCCTCATCTACATGGGGTTCGCCGCCGACATGTGCCTCCTCGGCGCCGAGGGGGGAGCGCGGGCCATGCTGGCCCGCGGCTATCGCTGCGTCGTCATGCGCGACGGCACGGTCGGCGTGGAGACCCCGGAGAGCTTCCCGCAACGGCTGTCCACCAACTACGCCCTTCACATCTTCGAGTGGAGCATCGGCTTCGGCTGCACCTTCGCGGAGTTCCGGCAGGCCGTAGAACAGGTGAGAGGTGAGCAATCATGAGCCTGCGCATCTGCCCCTGGAAGCACGGCAAGCGCTGGGTCTACTCGATCACCTACGACGAGGCCCTGGCCGACCTGCACCGCTTCGCCGTCCCAATGCACGAGGAGTACGCAATCCCCGGCCACGTGGAGCTCCTCGTCGGCCAGATGGGGGAGATCCGCAAGGCCGGAAACTCCAGCTACAACGGCTACCGCCACATGAACGGGGACGAGCTGCGCGACCTGCTCGCCCGCGGCTGGGGGGTCGGCAACCACTCCTGGAGCCACCAGATCATCACGCCGGAGATGGTGGACGAGGAGATCGGCCGCGCCAAGCAGGTCCTGGAGGAGGCCATCGGCGAGCCCGTGATCCTCTACTGCTCGCCCGGCGACAACACGAACATGGCCGATCACGTGCTCGAGGCCTGCCGGCGCTACGGCTATCTCGGCGCCATGAGCCTGACGGACGCCCTCAACCTGCCAGGGGACGAGCTGTTCTGGATCAACCGCACGGCCCTGCACGACCACTACTACGCCCCGTTCTACAGCGCCTACGACCCGTACCGCAACATCCGCCAGGCCGAGGCCGTGCAAGGCTGGCTCATCGACTACTGCCACTGCCCCCTGGAGACGGCCGTGCATCCCAACAAGGACTGCTCCGAGGCCCAGCTGCGGCAGCGCCTGGAGACGGTGCTGTCAGAGGGCGGCGACGAGGTCTGGTGCGCGGTGCCCGAGGAGGCCCTCAGCTATCACCTGATGCGGCGCCACGCTCAGGTCGAGGCCGTGGAGGACAGCGCCGAAGGGCAGCGCTACCGCATCGATCTGCCGGGACTGCCCGCGCAGGTGCCGTACCGCACCCTGACGTTGGAAGCCGGCGTGCCGGCGGCCTGGTGCCGGGACCCGCGTATTGTGGTGGACGGGCGGGAGCTGGCGGCGGAGGTGGTGCGGCCCGGCGTGCTGCGGGTGACGGCGCCGGTGCGGGACGGGACCGAGGTTGGGGTCAGGGTCAGGCCGCGCCCTTGACATTGCATGCTATACGTCATTGGCGTATATTGGGGCCATGCTCTTCGTCGAAACACCAATCTTCACAAAGGAGATTGTGACCCTGTTATCCGATGAGGACTACCGGGCAATACAGTTGGCCATTTTACTCCGCCCAGAATCAGGAAAGACAATTCAAGGTACGGGTGGGTTGCGAAAACTCAGGTGGAAATTCCCTCGTGGTGGCAAGCGGGGCGGTCTTCGTGTTGTCTACTACTGGGACCCGCCGGACGATGTCCTTTACATGCTATGGGTATATCGCAAGAGCCGGCAGGAAGATCTCACGCCTCGCCAGTGCAAGTTGCTTGGCAAACTCGTAAAGGAGTATCTCGCATGAACGAGCGCGACTTTGACCAACTCGTAGCCAGCGTCAAGCAAGCCGGAGCGATCAAGCGCGGTGAGTTGAAGCCAGGGCGAATGACTCAGATGGATCCCGAGGATATCCGGATGATCCGGAGGAGACTGAATAAGTCGCAATCAGAATTTGCCCTGATGATTGGCGTCAGCGTCTCTACTCTGCAGAATTGGGAGCAGGGACGGCGGCGCCCCGAGGGTCCTGCTCGGGCTCTGCTAAAGATTGCTTCGGAAAACCCCGAGACCGTGGCACGGTCGTTAGGCGCTTGAGCAACCCCTCACCCCCCTGACTTCAGGCCAGTCCGCTTCCCACTGTCGCTTCTGGTCCACTTGGCGCTCATGGTTCGGCATAGCACGACACAGGACGAGGAAGTCTTGACAGCTTCCGAGTACGACAAGGCAGGGGATTTCTATCTGAACTGGCTGGACCGGAATGTTCCGGACAGGGATCGGGGAATCCAGTCCTCGGTAGAGATCATGCTGGCCATGCTGGACGATGTCCAAGGGATCAGGGTATGCGACCTGGGATGCGGTGAAGGGTATCTGTCTCGCATCCTGGCCAGTCGAGGGGCTCTCGTCACGGGTGTTGACATTTCGCGGATACTGCTGCGGCATGCGAAGGAGCATTCTGACGATCACGGCATCAGGTATGTCCTGGACGATGCGTCTTCTCTCCCTTCAATGGAGAGAATCCCAAGGAGGATCTCGACGAGGAGGGGAACTTCAAGGCCTTGCGTGTTTCACGATATGGCCATGAAGGCAAGTGGTACTCCGATGGAAGCGGGATGTGCGGAACCCTTGGCAGCCACCACCGAACGCTCTCGACCTACTTCAATACCTTGATCCGAAGCGGATTCCAACTTTCCGAGATCTCCGAACCGCTTGAGGATTCTGCAGCAGACCCGGCGGAGAGGCGTCGAGAGAGCATCGTGCCGACCCTCCTGATCGCCAAGGCGATCGCCCTGCGGCATTGTCCCGATCTTAGTTGAAATAGCACAGGCTCCCATCGTTACGTTTGATACGAGAAATCCCCAAGAAGCCTCGTATCGGTAACCCAAGGAGCCTGCCATGAGCAAGCTACAAGCACGGAAAAGGGGCGTCAAACGGACCGTGGCCATCGGCCCCGTGAACCGCCAAGCCACCGCGTCGATGGACGATCTGGAGACTCGCATCGAGGTCATCCAGCTGCTGATCCCTTTGGGTCTGCAGGCGGTCTCGGAGGAGCTGCAGCAGTCGGTCGAGGCCTTGGCCGGACCTCGGTATCAGCGCAAGGGTCCGGATCAGGCGTTGCGCCGCTGGGGGGCGCAGGCCGGGTCGGTGTACCTGGGCGATCAGAAACTGCCGGTCGAGGTGCCGCGCGTGCGCGATGTGGTCCGCGGCACCGAGGTCCCGCTGGAGGCCTACCAGGCCCTGCAGACGCCGAGGCAGATGGATCAGGGGCTGTTGTTGCGGGTGCTGAAGGGCTTGGCCACGCGCAACTACGAGGCCTGCGCCGAGACCGTCCCGCAAGCCTTCGGTCTGTCCCGTTCCTCGGTCTCTCGCCGGTACGTGAAAGGCACGGCGCGCAAGCTGGCCGAATTCCAGCAGCGATCCTTGGAAGGCTACGACCTGGTGGCGCTGTTTCTGGACGGCAAGAGCTTCGCCGACGAGGAGATCCTCATCGCCCTGGGTGTGACTCTGGAGGGCCAGAAGGTGCCCTTGGGCTTCGTGCAGGCGGCCACCGAGAACGAGCGCGTCTGTCGCCGCTTCCTGGCGGAGCTGGTCGAGCGGGGCCTGCAATACGAAGCCGGGCTGCTCGTGGTGATCGATGGAGGCAAGGGCCTGTACAAGGCGGTGCGGTCGGTGCTTCAAGGCCATGCCTGCGTGCAGCGATGCCAGTATCACAAGCGCCAGAACGTGGTCTCGTACCTGCCCAAGAGCGAGCAGGCCGGCGTTCGTCGAAAGCTGGAAGCGGCGTATGGGCACTCGACGTACGAGGAGGCCCAAGCCGCCCTGGAGGCGCTGAAACCGGGGTTGCAGTTGATGAACCAGTCGGCCCTGCGCAGCTTGGAGGAAGGCCAGCAAGAAACCCTCACGCTCCACCGCCTGGGCCTGATGCCGATGCTGAAGGCCTCCTTCCGTACCACCAACTGTATCGAGAACGTCAACAGTCTCCTGGAGCAGTTGACGCACAACGTGCGGCGCTGGACCAACTCGTCGCAGCGTCACCGCTGGGTCGCCACGGCGTTGCTTGACATCGAACCTCGCCTCCGCCGGGTCAACGGCTACCACCACCTGCCGATGCTCCGGCAAGCGCTCCAAGCCGAGCTCGGCATCCAGCAGCTCGCGATGACGGGCTGACTCATCCACTCGAGCCTGGGCTACGTTTCAACTGAGAATGGGACTTGCCCCGCCCTGCCTATTCGCCCGGATCTCCCCTGACACGTCCACCTGTCCCGCGTACCCGCAGAGCGGACCTCAGCGTGGCCGCAGGATGGCAGCGGAGCCGGCGGGACACGTCGAAGTGTCCGACTCTGAACCGTTGTTGATCCGCCAGGCCGGGGCCGTGCAGGGCTGGCTCATCGACCACTGTCACTCGCCGGGAGGAGTCATGGCTTGCGCGCCAGGAGCTGTACCACTGCTTCACGCCTTCCGTCTTCGAGCTTGGTCACCTTTTCGGCGAACCGCAGCAGCTCCCAGCCGGCAAAGGCCAGCCGCAATTCCTGGGGGTCGGCGAGGTGGTCGGGATTGCCGGGGCCCCATCCGAATCCCGCCTGCGCCTTGGCATAGGTCTGAAACAGGAAGTGGCCGCCGCTCTTGAGCGCCGACCTGACACGGGGGAAGAGCGCCGGCTCGTGAAAGTAGAGGTTCGTCACCAGATCCCAGTTCTCGACGCCGGCATCGAAGGACAGCACGTCGGATGCAATCGTCTCAACCTCGACACGGCGCTCGGCTGCCAGCCGCCGGCACCACGCCATTGCGGCTGGAGCGATGTCCACGGCTGTCACCGCGAAACCGAGCTCCGCCAGGAAAACGGCGTTCCTGCCGGCTCCAGCGGCCAGACACAAGGCGCGGCCCGGTTTCAGTTCCCTCGCTTCCGTCGCGAGAAACGGCACCGGCTCGCGGTTCGGCTCGAAATCGCCGGCGCGGTAGCGGGATTCCCACTTCTCCTTGGGAGATACTGGCGGCTGTGCCATCTTGTGACGCCCGGTTCCTACTTTCGGTCTCCGGCGCCGTATCCCCCGTCGAAGAACGTCTTCAGGCCAGGGTGCTCCTGGATGTAGCTCTTCAACTCCAGGACGATGTTCTCCTGAAGCTGGATGCTGTGGCCGCCGTCGACCGGCAACACCACGCCGGTGATGAAGGCGGCTTCTTCCGAGCACAGAAACGAGACCGCGTTGCCGATGTCTTCCGGCACCCCCGTGCGCCTCACCGGGTACTGCAACTCGAGAAGCCGGAACCCGGCTTCGTTGGCCACGTCCGACCACAGCTTCTCCAGGCCCTCCGTCACGATATGGCCCGGAGCGACGGCATTCACCGTGATCCCCAGCGGCCCGAAGTCGATCGCCATCTGGCGCGTGAGACCGATGACCGCCGCCTTCCCGGATTCGTAGACCATGGTCCCGGCCGCCTGCAGCAGCCCGTGCACGGAGGAGATGTTGACGATGCGGCCGACCTCCATGGCCGGCGGCGAGCCGTGGCGCAGGCCGCGGCCCTCCCACGGCCCGGGATCGAACCCCTGCGGCGGTCCTGACTCGGTCATGGCCGGCACCCCGTACTTGGCGCCGAGGAAGTGGGCCATCACCAGCAGATCCATCCCCTTCCGCCAGGATTCGACGTCCACTTCCAGGGCGCTGCCGTCCGAATAGCCGATGACCCCGAAGGCGTTCTGAACGAGGATGTCGAGGCGCCCGTACTCTTCGACAGCGCGTGCGACCATCTCTTTGGCGACCTCTTCCTTCGACACGTCGCCGAGAATGGAGGAGGCCCGTCCTCCCCCATCCCGGATCCGTTCGGCGCTGGCAGCCGCCCCGTCCTCGTCGATGTCGACGATGAGGACCGCCGAGCCGTCGGCGGCCAGCTTGCGGGCGATGCCGGCGCCGATTCCGGTGGCGCCGCCCGTTACGATGGCGACCTTGCCGTGCAGTTTCGTCCGATCCATGCGTTTGCCTCCTGGCGACGAAGCGGAGCGCTGTAGAGTGCCGCGCCGAATCTCAGCGTGGGCGCAGGATGGCACCGCCCCGGCGGACCACCTCGAAGGCAAGCTCCCTGCCGCCGGCGCGCAGCCGGAACCCGTCCTCCTCATTGATCACTCGCGCCTTCGCCGAGCGGCTGCAAATGGCGAGGACGAGGACGTCGTCGGCCGTGCCCGCCACCAGCCGGGTCGACGCCTCGGCGGCATCCGGGAGAAAGCTCACGAGGCTGCCCGCGGCGAGCCCGGAGGGCGCGAAGGGCACCTCCTCCGTCCGCAGTTGCAGGCCCTGCCCGAAAGCCGCGATCACCTCCACCGCCCGAGCCCCCGCACCGAGACGAGCGCGATTCCTGCTCGCACCGCGCAGCTCCACCGGGTTCAGCTTGCAGGCCAGCTCGCCGCCGCCCGTCTCCGGTCCCGCGCCATGGGCAGGATCCACCGTGAGCCGCCGGCGCCCTGGACAACTCAGATCGACAAGGGCCAGATCGCACGCCCCTGAGACGCCGGGTGTCTGCAGGGCACCGCCGAAAGCCAGGGAGGTCTGGGGCCGCACGTAGAAGGTGCGCGGCTCCTCTCGCGAGGCGAGTCCCTGGGAGTCGCGGCCCGTCTCGCCGAAGGTGGCCGGGTCCTCCTGCCGCCTCGCCTCGCCGTCCAGGGCCGTCTCCATCCACGGCCGGCCCGCGCGCCGGTTGAAGCCGCCCCAGCCGATCTCGACCTCGTGCCAGGCCCCGAGGCTCACCCGCCCCGGCGCGGCGACGGTCACCTCGTGGTTGCGCTGGCTTTGCACGGTGAAGCGCAACCGGCCGTCGGCCTCGACGATCAAGGCGAAGGTGTTGACCCCCGTGCCGCCGATCCCGCCGGCGCCGTGGCCGGTGTTGAACAAGACCCTTGGACCGCCGTGGCGCCCCCGAAGCCGGAAGCGCATGCGCAGGCGTCCGCCGTCGGCGCGGAACCAGGGGTCTGCCTCGCATTGCATGGCGTCCCCTCCGCGCAGCCGGAGCAGGGGCACGCCGGCGTTCCCGACCCGCTGCAGCCCCCGCGGCCGCCGCCGCAGGGCCACGAGCAGGACCGGGTGCTCCCCGGGCAAGAGCCAGTACTCCTGCTCGGTGCGCCGGCCGGCGACGCGCAGCCGCTGCCAGGGCCCCGCGCTCTCCAGACCGCCGGGCACGCCAACGATCTCGTTCTGGCCGCCCACGCAGGGCAGGCTGCCGCAACTCACGGGCTGGGCCTCGGCGGCGCTGATCGTGCGCAGCACGGGATGGCCCGCCCACTGCACGTGCAGGTCCATGAAGCCGTGGGCCACGCCGCCGTCGTAGCCGCTGACGCAGAGGATCGCCGCCTCGGGTCCGTGGCCGCTGCGCATCACGGCGGAGCGGCCGGCCCGAGCCGAGAGCCGGCGCGCCAGTGGTGCCGCCCGGCGCGGTCTGGAGGGACGGAAGGCGGGGTCGCAATAGCAGTAGGCGTAGGGCCCATAGGAGATCATGCACTCCGCCGTCGATCCCTTGACGCCGGCGCCGAAGCGGTAGAGCCGCCCCAGGCGCGGGTCGGCGAGGGCGGCGTCGCGCAGCGCTTCGTCGCCGGCCTCCTGGGCCAGCCGCAGCAGGGCGGGGGAGCAGGCGTTGAGCTGGGTGCCGAGGAGCACGTTGGCGTTGGCGGGATAGTAGAGCTGGTCCGGGATCTTGCGGGGCGCCGCCCAGTGGGCGCGGAACCAGGTCAGGGGCCGCCGGAACCGCGCCGGGACCTCGCGGGTGAGGTCGATGCCGGTGACGTTGCGCAGGGCGTCGGCGAACTGCAGGAGCCACAGGTTCTCCCAGGGCCAGAAGGAGGGCCCGTCCACCGGCTCGCCGGCGGGGCCGCAGCCGTGGGGGAGGATGGCGGCGCGGAAGCGGTCGATGACCGCCTGCACCCAGACCGCCGCCTTGGGGTGCTCGCCCAGCAGGTGGAGGGCGGCCACCCCGAAGTGCCCGTTGTCGACGACGGCGTGGTGCCCGCCTTCCTCCGAGTGGCGCTGCCCGTCCACATCCGGCCACCAGCGTTCCAGCATCCGCACGAGACAGCCGCGGGCCCGGCGCTTCTCCGCGGCTGGCAGCTCGCCGTCCAGCAGGTCGAGGGCCAGGGCGAAGGCCTGCATGTAGCGGTTGGCCGTGTAGAAGTGTTCCTCCACGGCGTCGTCGTGGTCCCAGCCGGCGGCCGCCCGCAGCCAGGCGCGGGCCCGGCCGAGCCAGCGCCGATCCCCCGTCATCCGCCAGGCGAAGGCGTAGTTCTCGATCAGGGCGGTGGCCTGCATGGCCGTGTAGAAGGTCAGGTAGAGCTGGTGGTAGGGATGGGGGCTGTGCGGCCGCCGCGGAATGCGCCGCCACGGCCGCCGGCGGGCGTACAGCTCGCAGTCGGCGAGCAGATTCGCGAGGATGCGCCGGCGCACGGCGTCGGCCGGCGGTTGGAAGCGGAAGCCGGGATCGTCGAAGGGCCGCAGCAGCCGGGGCCGTTCGCGGCGGATCACCGGGATTTGGGGCGGCTCCGCGGAGGCGGTCGGCGGTGCGGGCATCAGAAGTGGTCGGACGCCCAGAAGATGACCTCGCGGCGGGGGAACCACTCCTCGAGCTGGCGGACCTCCCCGGCCTCCAGCGGAACCCCGCGGGCGCGGAGGACGGGTTCCAGGTCGCGGCCGGAGGACTCGCCGAAGAGGAGCCGGCAGATCAGGTCCTCGGGCAGCCGGCGCACCCACTCCGCCGCTTCCGGCGCGGCCCTGGCGATCAGGGCGTCCAGGTGCAGGGGCAGGACCATCATCGAGCTGCTTCCGCTGAGCCGCAGATCGGCGTTGGTCGCCCGCACCAGGGCGTCGACGAAGGGATGGCCGTGGGGGATCTCGCCCTGGATCCGGGTCAACTGCGCCGCGCACTCATCGAGCAGGTAACGGACGAGAGCCTCCAGGGCGGGACCGCTGTCCCAGGCGACTTCGCTGACCCAGGCGCCGTCCTCGTCCGACTCCCAGTTGATGTACCCGCCGAGCCGGGCCCCATCGCGGACGACCGCGGTGGGCAGCACGCCCCGCACGCGGGAGGGGGTGTAGTCCCAGTAGGGGCGGGGCCGCAGCAGGGTGCCGCTGCGGCCGGCGTTGTGGCGCTGATAGAGGGCCGCCGTCTCCTCCAGGTCCCGGCTCTCGTCGAAGGGTTGCACCTCGAGGGAGGGCCGCCCCGGCGCCGGAGACTCGTGCAGTTCGGCGCGGAATCCCATGAGGGATACGCAGGACCACCCGATGCGCCGGTAGAAGCGCTCCGGGATCGCCGAGAACAGCAGGCCCAGATCGTAGCCGTCGTCGCGCATGTGCGCGGCCGTGTGAGTCATGAGCCGCGTCGCCAGGCCGCGCCGCCGGTGGTCGGGATGGGTGGTGACGCCGCCGATGCCGCCCATGCGCACCGGCGTGGAGCCGAGGTGGACGTGCCGGTCCCAGATGCGCAGGGCCGACACCAGGCGACCATCGAGGTCGACGACCTGGGTGTGCGACGGGCGCCAGGTGGGATCGCCTTCGATGTAGCCCCGGTAGCGCTCGTGGCCTCGGGGGTTGTGGGAGGTGCAGAGGAGGTCGATGAGCTCGTCGAGCTCGGATTCGCGGAGGGGGCGGATGGTCTCCATGGAATCAGGCAGGGGAGGCGCGGACCAGGGCGCCGCGGTGTTCGCCGCGGGGGAGCGTGGCCCTCGGGGGGCGGTTGCCCCTGGGCGTGGGATGTATCAAGCTCATGGGAGGAGACAAGATAGATGCCCATGCGTGAAGGTGACGACCAGGCCATGACCCTGTCGGACACGACGGCCCTGGTGACGGGCGGAGGCAGGGGCATCGGCCGGGCCGTGGCCGAGGCCCTGGCGGCGGCCGGCGCCGCCGTGGTGGTGAACTACCTGGCCGACGAGGCCGCGGCGAGCCGGACGGTGGCCGGCATCCGGGCCTCCGGAGGGCGGGCCTGGGCCGTGCAGGCGGACGTGGCGGACCCGGGTCAGGTGGAGGCCCTGTTCGCCCAGGCGGGGCGGCACCTCGGCGACCGTCTCGACATCCTGGTGAACAACGCCGGCGGCCCGGGGACGCGCCGGACGGTCGGGGAGATGACCCTGGAGGAGTGGCGGCGCTGCCTGGCCGTGAACCTCGACGGCGTCTTCCTGTGCACCCGGGCGGCCCTGCCGCTGCTGGCCGACGGCCGCGGGCGCATCGTCAACGTCACCTCCATCTCGGCGCGCACGGGCGGCCCTCCGGGCGCCGGCCACTATGCCGCCGCCAAGGGCGGGGTCAGCAACTTCACGCGGACCTGCGCCAAGGAGCTGGCGCCGCGGGGCATCACCGTCAACGGCGTCGCCCCGGGCGTGATCGACACCGACCTGCACCGGCGGGGCACGTCTGCGGAGGAGCTGGCGGCGGTGACCGCCCAGGTCCCCCTCGAGCGCCTCGGCACGTCCGAGGAGGTCGCCGCCGCGGTGGTCTTCCTCTGCGGCGAGGAGGCCCGCTACATCACCGGCGAGATCCTCGAGGTCAACGGCGGCCTGCGCATGGACTGAGGCCGAGCCGCTGCGGCCCGGCTGACGAGCACGAGGATTGAAGATTCTGCAGTCTCGCCAAACCTCGGGAGTGACGTTGCGCGCGGTGCTCACCGGCGCGGTGCTGATGGGGGCCATCTGCGTGCTCGGCCCCTGGGCGATCCTGATGGTCAAGGGATCGCAGTTGGCCACCACCTCCATCCCCCTCATGGCCGTTCTGTTCCTCTTCGGGCTGACCGCCGTGGCCGGGCCGGCGCTGGGCGCGCTCCACCGCCGGCTGGCCTTCTCGCGCTCCGAGGTGATCACCGTCTACGGGATGATGCTGGTGGGTGCGACCATCGTCACCAGCTTCACCGGCCACTTCCTGTCGGTCATCACCGGCGCCATGTACTACGCCAGTCCCGAGAACGACTGGAAGGCCCTGTTCGTGGAGCACCAGCATCCCTGGGTGACGCCCACGGACCCCCGGGCCGTGCAGTTCCTCTTCGAGGGCCTTCCGCAGGGCATGGCCGTCCCCTGGTCGGCCTGGGCCCTCACCCTGGCCGTCTGGATGCCCTTCATGGCCGCCCTCTACTGGGTCGTCTTCTGCCTGGCGGTGCTGCTGCGCGGCCAGTGGATCGAGAACGAGCGGCTGCTCTTTCCGCTGACGAGCCTGCCCCTGGCGATGATGCAGGATCCGGGGAGCTCCGCAAGCCGATTCAGCCCCCTGCTGAGAAGCCGGCTCATGTGGCTGGGATTCGCCGTGCCCTTGCTGCTGCACTCGTGGAATTCCCTCTCCGCCTACCACGACGGCATTCAGGCCGTGGCCCTGACCGGCTCCTTCAGCCTGTTGCAGGGGCAGGTGAGGGTGCCCTTTCGCCTCAACCTGCCGATCATCGGGGTGGGTTACCTGATGTCCCTGGGGGTCTCCTTCAGCATCTGGTTCTTCTTCGTCCTGGGCGTCGTGCAGACCTGGCTCTTCACGCGCATCGGCCTGGACATCGGCGGCGGCGACGTGTGGAACTCCGGGGGAGGACCGGCGGCGATCATGCACCAGCAGGCCGGGGGCCTCGTGGTCCTGGTGGGATTCGTGCTGTGGACGGCGCGGCGGCACCTGGCCGGACAGGTGCGCCAGGCCCTGGACAACAAGGGGGGCGACGGGGAGGTCGTGGCGCCGCGCACGGCGGTCCTCGGCCTGGTGGTGGGCGTGGCCGTCCTGGTGGCGTGGCTCACTCTGACCGGCCTCAGCCTGTACGTGGCCGTGCTGCTGGTGCTCGGGGCCCTGATCGTGTACATCGGCGTGTCCCGCATCATCTGCGAGGCCGGCCTCCCCGGCGTCCAGACGCCCATGGTGCCCCAGGCCTTCATCACCCGCGGTTTCGGGCCGGGCGTGCTGGGCCTGCGGAACATGACCGGACTGGGGTTGAGCACGGTCTGGGTGGGGGCCGGGGGGATCACCACCATGATGGGCGCCATGCTTCACACCTTCAAATTGAAGTCCACCGCGGGAGAGCGGCCGGACCGGCGCCTGCCCTGGATCTTCCTGGCCGCCATCGCAATCGGCATGGCCGGCTCGATCTGGGTCACCATGGGCTTCTCCTACGCCCACGGCGGCATCAACCTGCACGGGTGGTACTTCGAGGGAGCGCCCAGGTGGCCCCTGACCTACATGGCCTCCGTGTACAACGATCCGGAGTCCTCCTTCGCGCCGCGGATGCTGTTCACCGCCCTCGGAGGCAGCTTCATGGGCCTGCTCCTGTTCCTGCGCCAGCGCTTCCCCTGGTGGCCCCTCCACCCCATCGGCTATCCCATCGCCACCACCTACCCCATCTCCTCCTACGACTGGTTCGCCCTCTTGCTGGCCTGGGTCCTCAAGGGGCTGACCCTGCGCCACGGCGGGGTGCGGACCTACCGCTCCCTTCTGCCCTTTTTCCTGGGGTTGATCCTGGGCGAGTTCTCCACCGCCTGCCTGTGGGTCTTCATCGACGGGGCCCATGGCGTGGAAGGGAACATGATCGTCAACTTCTGAGTCGCGGCACCCCCTTCGCCTCGCCGGTTCCGCGACTGCCATCAAGGAGAGTAGCCGCCGCCCCTCCGGGAAGTTGGCCGCGGCCGGGCACCGCCCAGCTCCCTCCTGCAGCGAGGATCCCGGCCACTCGAATCAGGAATGGAGATGATACAGATGCCCATGCGCGAACGGCCCGACCTGTTGTCCGAGGACAGCCCCGAGGGTCTGCAGGTCTTCCAGCTGACCACGGAGGAGACGCCCTCCTCCCACATCTACATGGAGGCGCAGATCTTCACGCCGGACTCGCGGCGGTTCCTCCTCCATCACCCGGCCCGCGCCCACGGTATCGATTTCATGGACCCGGCCCGCCGCTACCTGATCTGCGACCTCGACGCCGGCGGCGGACTGACGCCGATCACCGAGGAGGTGGGGGCCGCGGCGCCGTCGGTGTCACCCGACGGCGAGCATCTCTACTACTTCGTCGACGGCACGAGCCCCGGCGCGGGCGGGCGGCTGACCCTGAAGCGGGTGCGCATGGACGGCACCGGGCGCGAGGAGATCGCCGGCCTCGACGGAGTCCCCTCCGGGTGGCCGGGACCGTTCTCGCGTCCGTACTCGCTGTCGACGATCTCCTCCGGGGGCGACCGGCTGGCGATCTCGGGTTTCCTCGGCGACGGCTCCTCGGAGGACGCACCGTGGGGGCTGCTGGTCTTCGACGTCGCCACCGGCGGCGTCGAGCTGATCCTGCAGGGGCCGTCCTGGTGCAACGTCCACGCCCAGATCCGGAGGCCGCCCGCGACATCCTCGTGCAGGAGAATCACGGCAACCGCTGCGACGCCACGGGCCGGTGCACGCGGCTGGTGGGGGGCGACGGCGCCGACGTGCACGTCATCCGCGACGACGGCACCGATTTCCGCGACCTGCCGTGGGGGCGCGACGGCAACGAGTTCTGCCAGGGTCACCAGTGCTGGATCGGCCGCAGCGAGCGCGCCATCACCAGCACCATGACGCGAGAGCCCGCCGGCTGCGAGCTGATCGAAGGGCGCGCCGCCCCCCACGCCGGCCACCAGGGCCTGCGCACGCCGGGGGGAGAGCGCAACGACCTCTCCCGCGGCTTCCCGGAGCCCGGTTTCTGCCACTTCGCCACCGATATCGCCGGACGGCGGCTGATCTCGGACTCCGGTCCCCGGGACGGCGGCGGCGGTCTGTGGCTGGGCCGCCTGCCCGCCGCCGGGCAGGGGCCGATGGAGGACTGGACCTGGCTGCTGAACCCGCGCTCGTCGTGGCGCAAGGAGAGCCATATCCACCCCTTCCTGTCGCCGGACGGACGCACGGGGTTCTTCAACTCCGACGAGAGCGGGACCCACCAGTGCTACATGGTGAGGGGCTGGGAGGGCTGAGCCGGGGGGCGGAGCTCAGTTGCCGAAGCCCTCGCTGTCGTAGCGGGCGCGGATGCGCCCCTCGTCCTCGGTGTTGGAGTTGCCGTGGACGGCGACCTCGAGCAGTTCCTCGTTGGCCTCGGGATTGGTGATCGGGCTCGTGTAGGTGAGCAGGTAGAAGCTCCGCGACAGGTTGGTGATCTCCGACTGGATGTCGAGGAAGACCTGCTCCAGCTCGGAGATGATGTCGGCCTCGAAGAAGCCCATGGTGCGGAAGGTGAGCCGCTGCAGGGGCCCCCGCTCCAGATCCTCGGTGTTGAGGGCGGCGACATAGATCTTCTTGAGCTCTCCGTCGGCGCCCCTCATGGATTCGATGGCGTCCTGCACGTTCAGGCTCGGGTCGGCGTTGTGGAAGCCGTCGGTGAAGACCACCAGGCTGCCGTCGACGATCTCCGTCATCGAGACCTGGTCCTCCCAGCGGTCGGCCACGTCGATGATCGCCCCGAAGAGGTTGGTGGAGGGGACCAGGTCCTCCTCCCGGATCGAGGCCACGGCGTCGGCGAGGGTCGCGGCGTCGGAGGTGAAGTCCTGGATCAGCTGCGTCTCGCTGTCGAAGACGTAGACGGCGATCTCCTGGTTGTCGGTGACGCTGCCCACCAGGGCGGTGACCGCTTCCTTGATCTGCGGCACCAGGCCCTGAACGCTCGAACTCATGTCGAGGAGGAGCACGGTGGGGATGGTGAAGGGAATGGCCGAGGTGCTGACCGTCACGTTCGACTCGACGCCGACCTTGCGGCCGTTCTCGGCGACGACGAAGTCCGCCTCCCCGAGCCCGGCCACGCCGTGGCCCTCGTCGTCCTTCACCTGCAGCAGGAGGCGCACCTCGCGGGCCTGCGGATCGACGGAGAGCTCGAACTCGGTGAGGTGGTAGAACCGGTCGGGGTCGTAGGTGCAGCTGCCGTCGTCGGTGTTGGCGGAGCGCGAGAAGTTGGTGCCCGCCATGTCGGTGCAGCCCTCGATCTCGGGCTCGTCGGGGACGAGCACCGGGTTGTTGCCGCCGCCGCCGCCGCCGCAGCCGGTGGCCGCGGCCGCCGCGAGGCCCATCAGAAAGAGTACCCGTCGTCTCATCGTCGCCTTTCCACTGATTCGGTTCTTCGATAACGACGTTCCCGCAGCATGTCAAGCAGGGGGAACGGTCCGCCGCGCCTTGAGGGAGTCGGGGCGGCGGGGTAAGATGAAGGGCATGATGGACGAGACCTCCCGATGACGCAGCATCCCCAGACAGGCGCCGGTCCGGTGCGGGCGCCGCGCACCCTGATCGTCGGCTCGGCCATGTGCGTGCTCATCGCCGCCTGGGGGCCCTACAACCTGCTCGTCCTCCACGGCTCCTGCCTGACCATCGACTTCTCCACGGGGGCGGCGATCGCCCTCCTGTTCTTCGCCGCCTTCTTCCTCAACGGCCTGCTGCGCGCCTTCCTGCCGGGGCTGTCCCTGTCCTCGGGCGAGCTCTCCATCACCTACCTGATGGCGGCCATCGCCTGCTCGATCTGCACCATGGGGCTCACCCTGCAGCTGGTGCCCCTGGTGCCGGCCCTGGACTACCTGGCCTCACCGGAGAACGAGTGGGCCCGCGACATCCTGCCCTACGTGCCCCACTGGCTGCGGCTGCCGGGGGACGACGTGATCCTCGGCTTCTACGAGGGCCTCTCCGAGGGCGAGTCGATCCCGTGGGGGGCCTGGGCCGAGCCCCTGCTGGCGTGGATGCCCGTGATCATCGGCCTCTACCTGGTCATGATCTCCCTGGCCGTGCTCTTCAGCCGCCAGTGGATCGAGCACGAGCGTCTCGCCTACCCCCTGGCCCAGGTGCCCCTGGTCATGGCCTCCCAGGACGAGGGCCGGGCCCTGAACGCCTTCTTCCGCAACCCGGTCATGTGGCTGGGCTTCTCCGTGCCCTTCATGGTCACCGGTATGAACGGCCTCCACTTCTACCACCACTTCGTTCCCACCCTCTACCTGAACACCCAGATCAACCTCTTCCACGACATGCCCAACCTGCTCTTCAACCTCACCTTCCCCATGATGGGCTTCGCCTACCTGGTGCACCAGGAGGTGGCCCTGAGCATCTGGCTGTTCTACCTGGCGGGCTACGCCCTGGCCGGCGTCTTCGCCAAGGTCGGCATCACCCGCAGCCTGAGCCTGGACTACTACGCCCAGCACGACGGCGGCCCGATCTTCGCCTACATCCAGTTCGGCGCCCTCATGGCCCTGGTGGGCTACACCCTGTGGACGGCGCGGAGCTACCTGCGCAGCACCTGGCGGTCGGCTTGGCGCCGGTCCGCCGCCTCGTCCGGGGACGACCTGTCCATGCGCGGCGTCTACGTGCAGCTGATCCTGGGGCTGGTGCTGATGACGGGATGGTTCGCCGCCGTGGGCGTCCCCCTCTGGGCGGGGGCGATCTTCGTCCTGGTGATGACGGCGACCTTCCTGGGGGTCACGCGCATCCTCTGCGAGGCCGGCCTGGCCCGGACGCGGGCCCAGTTGATCACGCCCACGGTGGTGCGCTCCATGGTCGGCACCGCCCACCTGGGCCCGGCCGGGACGGTCGGCGTTCTGGGCTACGGGCAGGTCTGGATGAGCGACGTGCGCACCTTCGTCATGGCCGCCACCGCCAACGGCCTCAAGCTGACGTCATCGATCCGGGGCAAGGCCCTGGTCCTGGGGAGCACGGTGCTGGCGGTGGTGCTCGCCCTCGTCGCGTCGATCGGGTCGACCCTGTACTTCGCCTACGAGAGCGGCGCCCACAACGCCAACGGCTGGTTCTTCATCCGCGCCCCCCGGTACATCATCGACTTCGCCGCCGGGTACGTGCGCGAGCCGGCGGCGGTGGACGCCGCGGGCCTGGGGCTGATGGGGCTGGGCGGCGCCGGCATGCTCGGCCTTTACTGGATCCGCGCCCACTTCATGGGCTTTCCCATCCACCCCCTGGGGCTGGCCGTCTCCCAGATGGCCCTCACCCGGCACATGTGGTTCAGCATGTTCGTCGTGTGGCTGCTGAAGGCGGTGATGATCCGCTACGGCGGCCCCCGGCTGCTGCTGCGGGTGCGGCCCTTCTTCCTGGGCTTCATCCTCGGGGAGTTCGTGGCCCTCTCCGTGTGGCTGATGATCAGCCTGGCCACCGGGGCCCGGGGCAACAGCCTCTACAACGTCTGAGCCGCGCCCCGGTCAGCCCTCCCGCTCCTTCTTCCAGGCCTCGTACTCGGGCCGCGCCTCCTCCGAGAGCGGGTAGTACTTCTTCAGGTGGCCGCCCTCCAGCAGCCTGAGCCGGCTGAACTCCTCCCACTCGGCGTGGGAGCCGGCCGTCTCCACCAGCTCGACGGCCAGCTTCGCCGGCACGGCCACGACCCCGTCGTCGTCGGCGACGATGATGTCCCCGGGCAGCACCAGGGTGTCGTTGAGGGCGATGGGCACGTTCACGGCGTAGGGGAAGATGCTCGTCTGGGTGTGGAAGTTCGGCGTCACTCCGCGCAGCCACAGCCCCAGGTCGAGGTCCCGCTGCACGATGGGGAAGTCGCGGATGCAGCCGTCGACGACGACGCCGGCGCCGCCGCGGCCCTGGAAGAAGGTGAGCATCATGTTGCCGAAGACGCCGCTCTTCATGTCGCCCCGGGCGTCGACGCAGACCACGTCGCCGGGCCGCGTGTGATAGAGCACGTGCCGGTGCAGCTGCGACTCCGGGTCGGCGTACTCGTCCTGGTTGTACACGTCCTCCCGCTGGGGCATGAACTGCAGGGTCAGGGCCGGACCGACGACGCTCTTGCCGGGGGTGAAGGGAACGGGGCCGAGGACGTGGGGATCCTGGATGCCGAGACGCTTGAGCTCGCCGGCGGCGGTGGCCGAGCCGATGTCCCGGAGTCCCTCGATGATCTCCGGCGGCGGGCGTTCGATGTCGGGGGTGTGGGTCTCTGCCATGGTTCTCTCCTGAGAGGGGGACCGCCGTCCTCCTTCGGCGGCGGCGATTGGAGGCTCTTCCGGGCGGGAGAAGGTAGGGAAGAACCCCCAGGCGCATGGTGTCCTCCCTGGCACCGGGGCCGGTTGACGGCCCCCGCGGCATGACGTTAGCTCCCTGACCGCCTGAAGGCCCTCCATGACCGAAGCCCTCCTCTTCCTCGCCGCCGCCGCCCTCCTCCTCGCCGCGTTCCTCCTTGTGCGGGGGCGGCGGGGGAGCGCCGGCCACCTCGACAGCTCCTACGACGAGTCCGAGGGTGAGCGCCGGTTGCACAAGTGGGGCTACGCCGACACCCGCTTCGAGTTCGACGGCCCCCGCAGCGTGCGCGTCACCGGCTCCCGCTACCCGCTGGCCGGGTACAGCCTGCCCTCCTTCATCCCCTTCGCCGAGGACGTCCTCGGCGTGCCGATCACGCCGGAGGAGATGGTGCCGGAGGTGGAGCGCGGCCCCCTGGCGCCGCCGCGTCCCTGCGAGGCCTTCCTCGACGCCTGCCGGCGGGGCCTCGGCGAGGGCCGCGCCGCCACCGACGACGAGTCCCGCCTGACCCACAGCCACGGCCAGCTCAGCGTCGACGAGATCTACCGCCTCCTCTACATCGGCCGCCTGCCGCGGGTGGCCGACCTGGTGCTGTTCCCCGAGAGCGAGGAGGAGGCGCGGCAGCTCGTGAGCCTCGCCGGGGAGCACGGCCTCTGCCTGGTGCCCTACGGGGGCGGGACCAACGTCAGCGGCGCCCTCTCCCTGCCGCCCGGGGAGGAGCGCCCCATCGCCTCCGTCGACATGGGCCGCATGAACCGCATCCTGTGGCTGGACGAGGAGAACCTGCAGGCCTGCGTCGAGGCCGGGATCACCGGCAAGGAGCTCGAGCGCCTCCTCGGGGAGCGCGGCTACACCTCGGGCCACGATCCGGACAGCGTCGAGTTGTCCACCCTCGGCGGCTGGATCGCCACCAACGCCAGCGGCATGAAGAAGAACCGCTACGGCAACATCGAGGACATCGTCGTCGAGGCGACCCTGGTGACGCCGGCGGGGGAGGTGGAGTCGCGCCGGGCGACGCCGCGCAACTCCACGGGGGTGGCGCCCCGCCTGTGGCTCTTCGGCTGCGAGGGCAACCTCGGCCTGATCACCAAGGCGGTGATCAAGATCCACCCGCGGCCCGAGGCGCGGGAGTACGGCTCCCTGGTCTTCCCCTCCCTCGGCCACGGCGTGCGCTACCTGAAGGCCCTGCGCCGGGAGGGGGCCCTGCCGGCGAGCATCCGCCTGGTGAACAACACCGAGTTCCGCTTCGGCCAGGCCCTGAAGCCGGCGCCATCGGCCGTGGGCCGCGTCAAGGCGGCGCTGCAGCGCTTCGTCCTGGCGCGCCTGAAGGGCTTCGACCTGCGGAACCTCGCAGCCTGCACCATCGTCATGGAGGGCGGCCGCCGCGAGCTGGCCTGGCAGCGGCGGATCATCTTCTCCCTGGCCAAGGGGTTCGGCGGCGTCAGCGGCGGCGCCCACAACGGCCGGCGCGGCTACATGCTCACCTTCGCCATCGCCTACATCCGCGACTTCCTCAACCAGTTCCACATCATGGGGGAGACCTTCGAGACCTCGGTGCCGTGGGACCGCATCCACGACCTGACCGGCGCCGTGGAGCGAGAGCTGGGCGAGCAGTGCCGGAGCCACGGCGTGCGCGGGATCCCGTACCTGTCGTACCGCATCACCCAGACCTACCACACCGGGGTGTGCATCTACTTCACCATGGGCTTCAGCGGCAAGGGGCTGGAGGCGCCCGACCGCGTCTACCACGACGTGGAGGCGAGGCTGCGCCAGACGATCCTGGACCACGGCGGCTCCCTGTCCCACCACCACGGGGTCGGCAAGATCCGCGCCGCCTTCCTGCCGGAGATCCAGACCGAGGCCAGCCTGAAGATCATGCGGGAGACGAAGCGGGCCATGGATCCCGACGACGTCTTCGGCATCGCCAACGGCGCCCTGGCCGCGGACCGCTGAGTCGCCGGTGCCCGGGGAACGCTCCGTCGTCATCACCGGCGCCTCCTCCGGTCTGGGAGCGGCCCTGGCGGCCGCCTTCGCCCGGGACGGCGCCCGCCTCACCCTGATGGCCCGGCGGGCGGACCGGCTGGCCGAGGTCGCCGAAGGCTGCGGCGCCGGCGTGCAGACCGTGGAGGGCGACGTCACCGTTCCCGGCCACGGCGAGCGGCTCGTGGAGGCCGCGGTCTCCGCCCACGGCGGCATCGACTGCCTGATCGCCAACGCCGGCGTGAGCATGTGGGCGCCCTTCGAGGAGGTGAGCGACCTGTCCCTCTTCCGCCGGCTCATCGAGGTCAACTACCTCGGTGCCGTGCACTGCGTCCATCCCGCCCTGCCCCATCTGAAGACGAGCCGCGGACAGTTCGTGGCCATCTCCTCCATCCAGGGCCGCGTGGGGGTGCCCCAGCACACGGGGTACTCGGCCTCCAAGCACGCCCTGCAGGGGTTCTGCGACGCCCTGCGCATGGAGCTGGAAGGCAGCGGCGTCAACGTGCTCACCGTGGTCCTCCACTGGCTGGGGGGCACGGAGCTGCGGGAGCAGGCCTACGCCGCCGACGGCCGGCCCTTCGGCGAAGGCCGCCGCCGGGCCAGCCGGGACGCGATCGGTCTCGAGGAGACCTGCGCCGCCATCCTGGAGGCCGTGAACGAGCGCCGCCGGGAGCTCGTGATGCCCTGGAAGCTGAAGGCCCTGCTCGCCATACGCGCCCTGCGGCCCCGGCTGGCGGACGCGATCGTGCGCCGGGCCGTGAACCGCCAGGGGGGCGAGGCCCTGGGAGAGGTATCGGACCCGGACACGAGTCATGGAAAGGACCGATCGTGAAGTTCGGAATGTTCATGATGCCCCTGCATCCGCCCGAGAAGGACCGCACCCGGTGCTTCGAGGAGGACATCGAGACCGTGGTCCTCGCCGACCGCCTGGGCTTCACCGAAGCCTGGATCGGCCAGCACCACTCCGTGGCCTGGGAGCCGATCCCGTCCAACGACGTCTTCATCGCCAACCTGCTGCCGAGGACGGAGCGCATCCGCCTGGGCACCGGCGTCTCCATCGTGCCCCAGCACCACCCGGTGAACATCGCCGTGCGCCTGGCCCTGCTCGACCACCTGTCGCGGGGCCGCATCAACTGCGGCTTCGGCCAGGGCGGCGTGGCCACCGACTGGGGGCTCTTCGACCTGCCCGACCCGAAGACCCAGGGCCTGATGACCCTGGAGGGCATCGACCTCGTGCTCAAGCTCTGGTCCGAGGACGCCCCCTTCGACTACAAGGGCGACCACTGGCACGTGCACCTCACCGAGCCCGTGCCGGAGCTGGGCATCGGCGTCCTCCTCAAGCCCTTCCAGAAGCCCCATCCGCCGATCGCCATGAGCGTCATCAAGGGCGATTCCATGGCCGGGCACATGGCCGGCGAGCGCGGATGGATCCCCATGAGCACGAACCTGGTGCCGGTGCCCACCGTGGCCCGCCACTGGGAGACCTACCGCGGCGGCGCCCAGGCCGCCGGCCGGCCGGAGCCCGACCGCGGCATCTGGCGCATCTCGCGCAGCCTCCTGGTGGCCGAGTCCCGGGCCCAGGCCGAGGACGTGGCCGCAGGGGCCATGCACCGGTCCTTCGAGTACCTCATCGCCGTCCTCACCTCGGTGGGCCAGCTGCCCCTGATGAAGCGCGACCCGGAGATGCCCGACGAGGAGGTGACCGCCGACTACTGCCTGCGGGAGCTGGCCATCATCGGCGACACCGCCGAGGTCACGGAGCGGCTGCGCGCCCTCTACGACGACACCGGCGGCTTCGGCACGCTGATGATGATCGCCCACGACTGGGACCACGAGGCCGTGTGGCGGGCCTCCATGGAGCGGCTGGCGCGCGACGTCGTGCCGAGGCTGCCCTGAGCCGGCGATTGCCCGCATCTGCAATCGTTGGCAAGTTTCTACAACTCTCGCTCTACCTTCACCCTGTCGAATCGGATACGCCATGACGCGCCGGCCATCGACCGCCCTGATCCTTCCTCTCCTCGCCGCCGCGGGTCTGGCCCTCGGCGGCTGCGCCGCCCGGCCCTCCGCGTCCGGGAACGCCGCCGGGGCGCCGGCGGCCGGCGCACCCGAATCCGTGCTGCCGGTGGACCCCAAGGTCACGCGCGGCACCCTGGACAACGGCCTGCGCTACGTCATCCGGGCCAACGCCAAACCCGAGAACCGGGCCGAGCTGCGCCTCGCCCTCGACGTGGGCTCCATCCTGGAGACCGACGAGGAGCAGGGGCTGGCCCACTTCGCCGAGCACATGGCCTTCAACGGCACCACCCACTTCGAGAAGCAGGAGCTCTGGTCGTACCTGGAGTCCGTGGGGCTGCGCACGGGCGCCGACCTCAACGCCCACACCAGCTTCGACGAGACCGTGTACAAGCTCACCATCCCCCTCGACTCGGTGCAGGTGGTGGAGCAGGCCTTCCAGATCTTCGAGGACTGGGCCCACGGCGTCACCTTCGACGGCGAGGAGATCGACAAGGAGCGCGGCGTCGTCATCGAGGAGTGGCGCCGCGGCCAGGGCGCCGGCCTGCGCATGCTCTACAAGCAGCTGCCGGTGCTGTTCGCCGACTCGAAGTACGCCGAGCGCATTCCCATCGGGCAGAAGGCCGTCCTCGACACCTTCCACCACGACACGGTCCACGGGTTCTACCGCCGCTGGTACCGGCCGGACCTGATGGGCTTTGCCGCCGTGGGCGACTTCGAGCCGGCCTACATGGAGAGCCTGATCGCCGAGTACCTGGGCCGCGTGCCGGCCGTGGAGGCGCCCACGGCGCGGCCGGAGGCGGCGGTGCCCGACCACGAGGAGACCCTCTTCGCCATCGTCACCGACCCGGAGGCCACGAGCAACGTGGTGCGCATCATGCACAAGCAGGACCGGACCGACGACTCGACGAAGGGCGCCTACCGGGACCACCTGATGGAGAGCCTCTACCACGGCATGCTCAACCGGCGCCTCTACGAGCTGACGACCCGGGCCGACCCGCCCTTCCTGGGGGCGTTCTCCGGCGGCTACTACTCGGTGCGCACCAAGGAGATGATCCAGCTGGCCGCGGGCGTCGAGAACAACGGCTTCGACCGCGGCCTCGAGGCCCTGCTCACCGAGGCCGAGCGGGTCCGCCGGCACGGCTTCACGGCCACGGAGCTGGCGCGGCAGAAGAAGGAGCTGCTGCGCGGCATGGAGCAGTCCTGGCGCGAGCGCGACAAGCTCCAGTCCCGGGGGTTCGCCGCCGAGTACGTCCGCCACCTGCTCGAGGACGAGCCGATCCCCGGCATCGAAGGGGAGTACGAGCTCTACCAGGAGCTGCTGCCGACGATCGCCCTGGCCGAGGTCAACGACCTGGCGGGGGAGTGGACGGGGGACCGCAACCGCGTCATCACCGTCAACGCTCCGGACAAGGAAGGCGTGGGCGTGCCCAGGCAGGAGCAGTTGCTGGCCATTCTCGAGGCCGCCGCCGGCAAGGAGGTGGAGGCCTACGTCGACCAGGGCGCCGACCTGCCGCTGCTGCCCGACGAGCCGCAGGCGGGGTCCGTGGCCTCGCGCGGCGAGATCCCGGAGCTCGGCGTCACCCGGTGGGAGCTGTCCAACGGCGTGCGCGTCTTCCTCAAGCCGACGGACTTCAAGAACGACCAGATCCTGTTCGCCGCGTACAGCCCCGGCGGCCATTCCCTGGTGGAGGACGGCGAGTTCATCGCCGCCTCCACGGCCCCCGCCGCGATCACCGAGAGCGGCCTCGGGAACTTCGACAAGGTGGGCCTCATCAAGTGGCTCAGCGGCAAGGTGGTGAGCGTCGCGCCGTACGTCTCGGAGCTGGAGGAGGGGCTGTCGGGCTCGGCCTCACCCCAGGACGCGGAGACGATGTTCCAGATGATCCACGCGTACTTCACGGCCACGCGCTCCGACAGCGCCGCCTTCGCCTCCCTGCGCACGCGCCTGCGCGCCTGGCTGGAGAACCGGAGCTCCGACCCCGAGACCGCCTTCTCCGACACGGTCTCGGTGACCATGGCCCAGTACCACCACCGGGCCCGCCCCTGGTCGCTGCCGATGCTCGACGAGCTCGACCTCGACGCCTCGGTGCGCATCTTCCGCGACCGCTTCGCCGACGCTTCCGACTTCACCTTCTTCTTCGTCGGCAACTTCACCCCCGGGGAGATCGAGCCCCTGGTGAGCCGCTACCTGGCGAGCCTGCCGGCGCCGGGACGCGGGGAGACCTGGCGGGACGTGGACATGGATCCGCCCCCGGGGGTGGTGAAGAAGGTGGTGCGCGCCGGCATGGAGCCGAAGAGCCGGACCCGCATCCTGTTCACCGGCCCCTTCGACTTCGACGTGCGCGCCGACCGGGTGCAGCTGGGCCTGATGACCCAGGCCTTCCAGATCAAGCTGCGGGAGGTGCTGCGCGAGGATCTGGGCGGCACCTACAGCGTCGGCGTGCGCGGCTCGGTCTCCCACTACCCGGAGGAGAGCTACCTCCTCAGGGTGAGCTTCGGCAGCGATCCCGAGCGGGCCGAGGAGCTGACCGCCGTGGTCTTCGAGCAGATCGACAGCCTGCGCTCGGTCGGCCTCGACTCCACCTACGTGGAGAAGGTGAAGGAGATCCTCCGGCGGGAGCACGAGGTGGCCCTGAAGGAGAACGGCTGGTGGCTCAGCAACCTCCGCTATGCGGACACCCACGGCATCGACCCGCTGCTGATCCTCGACCGGTCCCTGGTGGAAGGGCTGACCCCGGCGGCCGTGAAGCGCATGGCCCAGCGCTTCGACACCGGCAACCACGCCCACTTCGTCATGCTCCCGGCCGAGGCGGACAGCGCCGCGGCAGAGATGGAGCAGGGGCCGTGAGGGTCGTCTCCCTGGAGCAGGAGGAGCTCTTCGTCAGCGGCGAGGGCGGCTGTCACACCTGCCGCATCCCGGCCCTGGCGGCGACCGCGGCGGGCACGGTGCTGGCCTTCTGCGAGGGGCGCCGCCACAGCCGCTCCGACAGCGGCCAGATGGACCTGCTCCTGCGCCGCAGCGGCGACGGCGGCCGTACCTGGGGCCCGCCTCAGGTGGTGGTCACCGAGCCGGGCATGACCTGCGGCAACCCCTGCCCCGTGGTCGACGCCGCCACGGGCCGGGTGTGGCTGCCGTTCTGCAAGAACCTGGCCGACGGCCCGGAGAGCATGATCATCGAGGGCAAGGCGCCGCGCACGGTGTGGATCACCCACTCCGACGACGACGGGGGCAGCTGGTCCGAGCCCCGGGAGATCACGGCGCAGGTGAAGGCGCCGGACTGGACCTGGTACGCCACCGGCCCCTGCCACGGGATCCAGCTGGGCAGCGGCCGGCTGGTGGTCCCCTGCGACCACATCGTGGGTCTGCACCACGACGCCCGGCGCGATCCCTACCACTCACACGTGATCCTCTCCGACGACGGCGGCGCCACCTGGCGCATCGGCGGCATCGTCGACGAGGGCACCAACGAGTGCTGCGTCGTGGAGACGGAGGACAACTCCCTCTACCTCAACGCCCGCAGCTACCGGGGGCGCAAGGTGCGGGCCAGCGCCCGAAGCGATGACGGCGGCGCCAGCTTCGGCCCGCGGATCTGCGAGGAGGGCCTGCCGGAGCCGGTCTGCCAGGGGAGCCTGGTGAGCCTGGGGCCGCCGGGAGGGCCGCCCACCGACCGGGCCCTGTTCGCCAATCCCGCCAGCACCGAGGCCCGGGAGAACCTCACCCTGCGGGCCACCGCCGACGGCGGCCGCACCTGGACAGTGGTCCGCAGCTTGTACGAGGGGCCGTCGGCCTATTCCGACTTGGCGGTCACCGCCGATGGCGACGTCCTCTGTCTGTACGAGCGCGGCGCCGACCACCCGTCCGAGACCCTGACCCTGGCGCGTCTCACCCTCGGCTGAGCTGCACCGGCCACCGGCCGGGGACCGGGGCGGCCGCGTTGACCGGCTAGCGGGTCCGCCTACCTTTGGCCCCGCAACGCTCGAGCTCTTCAAGGAGGCACGAACCATGGGACGCTCCACGACTCTCGCACTGGCCCTGGCCGCCATCCTGCTCGCCGCCGGCGACCAGGCCTCCGGACAGACCCGGGAGGAGGGTCCCTGGTGGCCGCACCCGGTCTGGGGTCCCGACGATCAGGCCGGCGGCTCGAACTGGATCACCCCCGAGGTCGTGCTGCGCGCCGCCCGCCTGGTGGAGACGGGGAAGGTCTACGAGCTCGGCCAGGTCTACGAGTACGGCATGCCCCTCTTCGGGCAGCGCACCTACTCCCTGAGCATCCCCGGCTCGCCCACGGGCGGACCCTTCGGCGTCAAGAACCAGCTCGTCTACCACGACGAGTTCCTCTGCGGCGAGATCGGCCAGATCGGCACCCAGTTCGACGGCCCGGGCCACATCGGCACGCGCATGACCATGGGTGACGGCTCCACGGCCGATGTCTTCTACAACGGCGTGACCCGGGAGGAGATGAAGGGCGCCTACGGCCTGAAGAAGCTGGGCATCGAGAACATCAAGCCCTTCTTCACCCGCGGCGTGCTCATCGACGTGGCCGGCCTCAAGGGGGTCGACGCCCTCGATCACAGCTACGAGGTCACCGTGGCCGACGTGCGCGGCGCCCTCGAGCGCCAGGGGATGTCGGAGGCGGAGTTGCGGCCCGGCGACGCCCTGCTCTTCCGCTACGGCTGGTCGAAGCACTGGAAGGATCCGGAGAAGTACAACACCAACCCGCCCGGCATCGGCATGGAGGTGGCCGCCTGGCTCGTGGAGCGCCAGCCGTCGATGATCGGCTCCGACCAGTGGACCACCGAGGTCGTGCCGAACCCCGACCCGGATCTCCAGTTCCCCGTGCACCAGGAGCTGATCACCAAGGCCGGCATCTGGAACCTGGAGAACATGGTCTACGACGGTCTCGCGGAGGACGAGGTCCACGAGTTCCTCTTCGTCTTCACGCCGGTTCCATTCAAGGGAGGGACCGGGTCCCCCGGCCGGCCGATCGCGATCCGATGACGGTACCGACACCCGCGTCGCTGAGCCGGCTCTGCCGGGGCGCCCTGCCCGCGATCCTCGACGCCGCCGACGGCAAGGGGATGATGAAGATGGTGGAGGTGATCGTCGAGCACGATCGCTGGAACTCCTTCGACCGCTTCCACGACACCACCGGGGCCCTCGTCGAGATGTACGGGAAGGCGGGAGCCGGCGCCGAGGTGACCCCGGTCCAGACCGGCGGGCGCATCGGCACGGGACGCTGGATCATCCAGGAGGCCCAGGACGTCAGCGCGGCCACCCTCGACGTGGTGCAGCCCTTCCGCGAGCGCGTCGCCGACTACCTCGAGAACCCCTGGCACGCCGTGCAGTGGACGGCGGCCACCGCCACGGGCGGGTTGCGCTGCGAGCTGGTCGTGGTCGACGACGAGGAGGCCCTGGATCGCATGGGTCCCGACGCCCTCGACGGGCGGGCGGTGCTCACGCGGCTCGACATCCGGGGCCGCATGGAGCGGTTCGCCCAGAAGGGGGCCGCCGCGGTCATCATGGACAAGGAGATGCCCAACAATCCCGGCGCCGTGGCCTGGACCAAGTTCGGCTGGGGGGCCGTGCCCATGGATCACGCCACGGCCAGGCTCGTGGGCCTGGTCCTGTCGCGCCGCCAGGGCGACCGCCTCCGGAAGCAGCTGGGGCAGCACCCGGGCCTCGTCGTCGAGATCCACGTCGACGCCCGGCGCTACGTGGGCCGCCACGACGTCGTCTCCGGACTGATACCCGGCCGCGACGACCCCCAGGACGAGGTCTGGGCCATCGCTCATTCGGCCGAGCCCGGGGCCGTGGACAACGCCTCGGGGTGCGCCGTGACCGTCGAGATCGCGCGGGTCCTCGAGGGGCTGATCGCCTCCGGGGCCCTGCCCCGCCCACGGCGGACGATCCGCCTGCTCAACGGCTACGAGTGCTACGGGTTCTTCGCCTACCTCGAAAGGGTGCAGCGCCTGCAGCCGCCCCTGGCCGGCGTCTGCATCGACACCCTCGGCTCCCAGCCGGCGATCTGCGACGGCCGCCTGGAGTGGCGGGCGACGATACCGGGCTCGGCCGGGTTCGTCGACTGGATCGGCGAGAAGATCCTGCGCTCCACCCTGCGGCAGTACCGCGACGCCGGCTACCACCTCTCCCTCGGGCCCTTCATGGCCACCAGCGACACCCTGATCGGCGATCCCCAGTACGGCTACCCCTGCCCGTGGATCACCAACCACCACAAGCGCGACGGCAGCTCCTGGGACGCCTACCACTCCTCGGCGGACCAGCTCGAGCTGCTGAGCCCGGCGGGGCTCAAGACCTGCGCCGCGGCCATGGCCGCGTACCTCTACTACCTGGCCGACGCCGCCACACCCGAGGTCGTGCAGATCGCCCGGTCCGAGACGGACCGCCTCACCGGGGAGCTGCGCGCCCACCGCCGCCGCCTGGACCGGGACGGCGCCGAGTTCCTGCGCCGGGCCCACGAGACGAGCCTGACGCGGCTGCAGCGCTGGCTGTGGGGCGGCGACCGCGCCGAGGCGATGGCCGAGCTGGACGGGATGAGCCGGGAGATGGACGAGGCCGCTGCGAGCGTTCGGCGCCGGGGCCCGGTACTGCGTTCCTCGGCGTCTCTGCGCCGCATCCCGCGCCGCACGGCGCTGCTGACGCCGACCACCGAGAACCTGCCGACGCCGGTGGCGCGGAAGATCTCCAGCGCCGGGCAGAGCCCCTGGGCGCTGTACTGGGCCGATGGCCGCCGCACCCTCGCCGAGATCACCGCCGCCCTGGCCTGGGAGCGCGGCGGCCTGCTGGAGCCCGGGGCCGCCCCGAGGCGCGGGGAGGTGAAGGCCGAGGACGTGGTCCGCTTCTTCGAGGCCCACGCCGAGCTCGACTACGTGGACATGCCCGAACGGCACGAGATGGTGGACAAGGAGAGAATCGTCGCCGACCTGCGCCGCCTCGGCGTGGAGCGCGGCATGGACCTCATGGTCCACAGCTCGCTGTCGAACATCGGCCATGTCGAGGGCGGGGCCGACACGGTCGTCTCGGCGCTGCTCGAAGCGGTGGGCTCCTCGGGGACGCTGCTCATGCCCTCCTTCAACCACCGTGCCGCCCAGATCTACAACCGGATGGCGACGCCGACGACCAACGGCGCCATCTCCGACGCCTTCTGGCGCCTCCCCACGGCGGTTCGCAGCGAGCACGCCACCCACGCGGTGGCCGCCCTGGGTCCGCGGGCCGAGCGCTATTGCGCCTCCCACCTGGAGGCGGGGATCTGGGAGCCGGAGAGCCCCATCGGCCAGCTCGTCCACGGCGGCGGCTGGATCCTGGCCCTCGGCACCACCCACTGGACCTCCACGGCCTACCACGTGGCCGAGATGTCCGTGCCCTGCGGCTGCATCGACCCCTTCGGCAACATCGACCGCGTCGTGGGCGACGATGGCCGGGTCGAGGAGGTCTGGGGGCTGGCCTTCCGCAAGGGCGAGTGCCCTGTGGAGATCTCTCCGAAGCTGGACGACGCCCTGGACCGCCGCGGCCTGCAGCGGCGCGGCAGGGTGGGGGAGGCGGACTGCGAGCTGGTGCGGGCCGAGGACCTGTGGCGCCTGCGCCGCGAGCACCTGCGTCCGGTCTGCCCGACCTGCAGGATCTCCCCCAGCTACCGGGACGGCTGAGGGTGCTCCCTTGAACGAGCTCTCCTTCCGCGCTCCGGGAGAGGTGATCGACGCCAACGTCGGCGCCGGCCACCGCCACGACCGCCCCGCCCCCTTCGAGGACGCCTCCGGCCTGCTGGCGGAGATGGACCGCCACGGCGTCGACGCCGCCGTGGTCTATCACGTGCAGGGTGAATCGGTGAGCGCCCTCGACGGCAACGACCTGCTCACCGAGTGGGTGGAGGGCCAGCCGCGGCTGATCCCCCAGTGGGTGGCCGGCTCGGACCCGGCCTGCCTCAGGCAGCTGGAGGGGCTGCGCGCGGAAGGGCGGCTGCGTAGCGTGCGCCTCCACGACACCGCCTCCTGCTACAATCCCCTGACCGAATGGATCTACGGCGACCTGCTCGTCTGGCTGGAGGCGGAGGGCATCCCCTTGTGGGTCTCCCTGGCGGACAACGACACGGTTCAGCTGGCCGACACCCTCGGGCGATACCCGGAGCTGGTGAGCGTGCTGGTGGGCGCCCACTACACGCACGCGGCCCTCGTGCGGCCCCTCATGCGGAAGCTGCCGCGGTCCGTGCTGGAACTGAGCCGGGACGAGACTCTGGTCGACGTCGAGGCCCTGCAGCGCGACGTGGGGGCCCGCCGCCTGGTCTACGGCTCCTTCTACCCCCGGTACGCCATGGGCCCCATCCTCTACTACCTGCACCGCTGCGACCTCACGGCCTCCCAGCTGGCGCTGATCTGCGCCGGCAACGTGCGCCGCCTGCTCGGAGAGGAGGCCGGATGATCGCCGGCGACCGGGTCATCGACGCCCACGGCCACGTGGGCAACTGGGAGGTCCTCGGCATGCGCGACGCCGCCGGGGACGTCCTGCGGGCCATGGACCGCGCCGGCATCGACCTGTCGGTGGTCTTCGGCATCTTCCACCCCGAGGGCCGCAGGTCCAACGACGCCGCGGCCGCCTTCGTGGCCGCCCACCCCGACCGCTTCGCCGCCTTGGCCTACGTCTCGCCCTTGCTGCCGGAGGGCATGCTCTCCGAGCTGCGCCGGGCCATCGACGATCTCGGCTTTCTGGGCGTGAAGATCTACCCGCCGTACACGCCCTGGCCCCTCGACCACGAGGCCTGGGACCCGATCTACGCTTTCGTCGAAGAGCGCGGACTGCCCCTGCTCTCCCACACCGACGCCGGCGACGTCTCCCAGCCGGCGCAGCTGGCGGCGGCGGCGAGGCGCTTTCCGGGGGCCGCCTTCATCGCCGGTCACTCCGGCAACATGGAGCCCGCCCGCTCCCAGGCGATCCGGGCGGCGCAGGAGCTGCCCAACTACTACCTCGAGACCTGCTCCACCTACCGCACGCCCGGCGTCATCGAGGAGCTGGTGGCCGGCGCCGGCGCCGACCGGGTGCTCTTCGGGTCGGACCAGCCCCTGATGGATCCCCGGCCCCAGCTGGGCAAGATCATCACGGCCGACCTGACCGACGAGGACAAGCGCCTCATCCTCGGCGGCAACGCCGCCCGCCTGCTGGGCCTGTAGCCATGGCCGGCCCCCTCACCCTGCTCAGCATCGGCGCCCACCCGGCCGACATCTTCGATCAGTCGGGGGGCACCATGGCCCACCACGTGCAGCGCGGCGACCGCGTCGCCTGCGCCGTGCTCACCCACGGGGCCCGCGTCCACGACGCCGAGGTCAGCGACGCCATGTTCCACCGCAGGCAGGTGCCGGAGGCCGGGGAGCTGACCTCCCTGATGGAGGAGCGCGCCGAGGTCAAGGCCGGGGAGGTCCGCCGCGCCTGCGCCCTCCTCGGCGTGGAGGAGATCCACTTCCTCGGCTTCGACGACGCCGTGCTGCAGGCCACCGAGGAGATCGTGCGCCGCGTGGCGAGCCTGCTGCGCCAGGTGCGCCCCCACGTGGTCCTCACCCACTTCCCGTACGAGGGCAACGCCGTCAACGCCCACGCCGTCACCGGTCAGATCTGCCTGCTGGCCCTGGGGCTGGCCGGCAGCGTCGACCCCGGCGACCGCAACCCGCCGCTCCGGACCGCCCAGGTCTTCTTCTTCGGCACCGGCGCCGCGCCCCTGCCGCGCGATGTTTGGGGCGCCCGGGGCGGGTTCTACAACGATGTCTTCATCGACATCGGCGACGTGGTGGACAAGAAGCTGGCCGCCCTCGACGCCTTGGTCAGCCAGGGCTACGGCGGCGCTTACGCCCGCAAGCGCATCGAGACCTCCGACGGCGCCTTCGGCAACGCCGCCCACTGCAGCTACGCCGAGGGCTTCATCAAGATGAACGCCGAGTGCCACCACTACCTGCCGGTGACCGATCGGGCCCTCGAGATGGCGGGGTTGAGCGACCACCAGATGATCGCCCGGGCATCGCTCCGGCAGGACGTGGACCAGGGCGCTTCCGGGGCTGGTTCCTCCGCTTGACATGGGCCGCCCTCCGGCGTAAGGTACTGGCATCCCCAGGCCGGTTCCTTCGGGTTCCGGCCGAACCGGAACGACGGTAGGCCGCCTCGTACCGCCGTTTCGGAAAGTCGAGCGGTCCTCTGCTTTCTCCTACGCTCGACCTTGTTTCTCCATAGGCAGGAGGCCTTCGGGCCTCCTGCCTATTTTTCATGTCGCCCGAACCGCCCACGATCCTCCCACCCGCGATCCTCCCCATGACCCTCTCCCGTGAAGCTGCGGCCGCCCTCGACCGGCGGCTGGCCCGCGTCGACGACACCGAGCCGCGGATCCGGGCCCTGGTCCCGGAGGCGGACCGCCGCCGGCGTCTGGCCGCCGAGCTGGAGGCCGCGCCGGAGGGCCCCCTGGGCCACCTGCTGGTGGGCGTGAAGGACATCTTCCACGCGCGGGGTCTGCCCACCCGGGCCGGTACCGAGCTGCCCGCCGGGCTCTTCGCCGCCGAGGGCGCCGAGGAGGCCGACGCCGACTGCGTGGCCGCCCTGCGGGCGGCCGGAGCGGTGGTGCTCGGCAAGGCGGCGACCACCGAGTTCGCCTACTTCGAGCCGGGGCCCACGCGCAATCCGCGCGATCCCGCCCACACCCCCGGCGGCTCCTCCAGCGGCTCGGCGGCGGCGGTGGCGGCCGGGTACTGCGAGCTGGCCCTGGGGTCCCAGACCGTGGGCTCCGTCATGCGGCCGGCCGCGTTCTGCGGCGTCGTGGGGTTCAAGCCGAGCTACGGGCGCGTGCCCCGCGGCGGCCTGCTGCTGTGCTCCCCGTCGGTGGACACGGTGGGGCTCTTCGCCCCCGACGCGGCCACGGCGGCCCGGGGGGCCGAAGTGATCGTCGAGGGATGGGACTCCTCCGTTGCCCGGAATCTCCGGGCGGCCGACTCGCCCCGGCCCGTCCTCGGCGTGCCGGAGGGTCCGTACCTGTGGCACGCCTCGCCGGAGGGCCTGGCGGCCTTCGAAGAGCAGTCGGGGAAGCTGGAGTCCGCCGGCTTTCGGGTGAAGCGGCTGGAGGTCCTGGCCGACATCGACGAGGTCAACGAGCGCCACCGGGACCTGCACGCGGCGGAGATGGCCATCGAGCACGCCGGATGGCTGGAGGAATACCTCCATCTCTACCGGCCGCTGACCCGCGAGTTCCTGCTGGGCGGCCGGGAGATCCCCGAGACGCGGCGGCTGGAGGCCCGGGAAGGGCGCGGGCGGCTGCGGCGCCAGCTGGAGGAGGCCATGGGGGCGGAAGGCGTCGACCTCTGGATCTGCCCGTCGGCGGTGGGGCCCGCCCCCCGCGGCCTGGAGGCGACGGGGGATCCGGTCATGAACCTGCCGTGGACCCACTCCGGCCTGCCGGCCCTGAGCCTGCCCGCGGGCCTCGTCGGCCGGCTGCCCCTGGGCCTGCAGTGCGTGGCCGCCCACGGCCGCGACGAGTCCCTCATGGCCTGGGGCGCCGCCCTCGAGGCGGCCCTGGGACCCGTCGGGGGCTGAGGCTTCCCGCGAGAGGGAACTTCGACCCGCGTACCGGCGGTTCCTATATTTCGTAGAAATCCATGAAGGAGAGCCGCGGAGAGGACGGATGAAGCTGAGCAAGGACCAGATCGAGTTCTATCGCGAGAGGGGGTACCTCGGGGTGGAGGGGGTGTTCTCGACGGCCGAAGTCGCGGAGTTGAGCCGGGTGACCGACGAGTTCGTGGAGAAGTCGCGCACCGTGATCGAGCATGACGACATCTTCGATCTCGAGCCCGACCACACGCCCGAGTTCCCCAAGCTGCGCCGCCTCAAGACCCCCGCCCGTCACCACGAGGTCTACGACCGCGCCCTGCGCAACGACCGTGTCCTCGACATCGTCAGCCAGCTCGTCGGCACCGAGGCCCTGCGCGGCCACGGGAACAAGCTCAACATCAAGGCCGCCGACTTCGGCAGTCCCGTGGAGTGGCACCAGGACTGGGCCTTCTACCCGCACACCAACGACGACATGCTGGCCGTCGGCGTCTGCATCGACGAGATGTCGGAGGAGAACGGCTGTCTTCTCGTGATCCCCGGCTCCCACAAGGGTCCGGTCCTCGACCACCACCAGGACGGCCGCTTCGCCGGCGCCGTCACCGATCCCGCCTTCGACGACTCCACGGCCGAGAAGGTGGAGCTGCCCGCCGGCGGCATCTCCCTCCACCACGTGCGCGCCCTCCACGGCTCGCTGTCCAACCACTCGCCGAACCCGCGGCGCCTGCTGTTGTTCGAGTACGGCGCCGGCGATTCCTGGCCGCTGAGAGGCGCGGACTGGGAGGCCTACTGCAACGCCTTCGTGCGCGGCGAGCCCTCCATCCAGCCTCGCCTGGCCGCGGTCCCCGTGCGGCTGGCCCTGCCGGCGGCGTTGCGGGCGGGCTCCATCTACGAGAACCAGAGCGTCCTCAAGAGCACGACCTTCAAGTCCGCCGCCCCCAAGGGCTGAACCTGGTGAGCGGCCACCCCGTCGACCGCATCGTGGAGAGGGCGAACTGATGGGCCTCGTCGACTCGCTGCGGGACCAGGTCCTGGGGCAGGGCTACTGCATCCTGGAGGAGGTCATCCCCTCCGACCGCGTCGGCCGGGTGCGCGACGGCGTGCTGCAGGCGGCGTCCTCCCACAACCGTCCCGACGCGCCCGCCAACCGCGGCGCCGTGTCGGGGCTGATCAACCACACCCAGGGCTTCGCCCCTTACCTGGCCGACCCGCGGCTGACGGGCCTGACCCAGGCCCTGCTGGGCCGGCCGGTGCGCGTCTCCTTCACCTCCACCATCATCAGCTATCCGGAGGCCGAGCGCCTCCAGTGGCACGCCGACTGGCCCTTCAACCAGAACAACGCCGGCCACATCCCGGCGCCCTATCTCGACGCCGTCGTTCACCTCACCTCGATCTGGATGCTCAGCGACTTCACGATCGCCAACGGCGCCACCCTCATCGTGCCGGGCAGTCACCGCGAGCCCAACAACCCCACCGGCGGCAACGGCGTTCCCATGTTTGAGCCGCACCCCGACGAGATCCACGTGGAGGGGAAGGCGGGCACGGTGATGGTCATGGACAGCCGCATGTGGCACGCCACTCCGCGCAACGACAGCGGCGAGATCCGCGTGGGCCTGGCCATCCGCTGGGCCCCCTGGTGGCTGAACCTCGACGTGCTCATGCCCGCCTCCGACGACCGGGACCGCCTCCTGGAGGAGACCGGCGGCAAGGAGAACCAGGTGCCCCTGGTGGAGCCGGAGGTCTTCGCGGCCCTGCCGGCGGACGTGCAACCCCTCTTCCGGCACTGGCTCCGCGGCGGGGCGAACTGGCCCGGGGCCTGACGGGTTCCCGCTCCCCGGCCCTGACAGGGCGCCCCGCCGGGATAGCGCGCCCCCGTGCGTGGGGCCGTCCGCTCTACTCGGTTGCAGACTCGTCCGGGGTGGCTCGTGCCGCTGCGAGGTGGGTCTCGATCTTGCCGACGATCTCGGCGGCCGTGTTCTGCCTGGTCACCGTTTCCACCAGGTTGTTGTCCCGGGCGTCGATGAGCAGGACCAGGCCGGTCTTGTTGTTGGCCTTCAGGTGCTCCTCCACGCCCAGAGCCGCCGCAAGCAGGCGGGCCTGGGCCGTCCGGGTCGAGTCGGTGACGTCCAGCTGGACGAAGAGGACGGGCTCGTCGGCGACCCCCGCCCGGACTTCCTCGAGGATGGGCACGAGGGCCGTGCAGGAGCCGCACCAGTCGGCGTGGACCTTGGCCACGTACAGGGCCGGGTCGCCCTCGCCTTCCACAGGGACCGTGCCGGCGAGGGTGGGGGACTGGCTCAGGCACAGAGTCACGGCGGCGAGGGTGAAGACGCATCGGGTCAGCATGTCTCTTGTCCCCTGGATTGTAGATCGTGTGGAGTCAGGATCATGGCGCATTCGTAGAAGGACGTCCTGGCTCGCTTGGGGTTCCTTCAGTGTCTACCCCTTGACCACGGGACCCATGGCCGCGATGTGCTCCGGCCCCGAGGCGCAGCAGCCGCCGATGACCTGCGCCCCCATCTTCTTCCACCGGCCGGCGAACTCCGCCATGCGCGACGGGTAGTAGTCGGCGTTCTGCAGGATGTCCACGCCTCCGCTGGGCTTCTGGTTGGTCAGCATCGGCCGGTTGGCGAGGGGGGCCGTGGGGTTGTACCCGAGGTTGGGATACGCGCCCACGGGGCCGGCGAAGGCCTCCCGCAGAATCGGCAGGCCGGCGGAGACGCTCTCCGGGTTGCTGCACATGAGCAGGACGGCGTCCACGGGACGGCTCTCGAGGGCGGCGGCGAGATCGGTCAGGCTCTCGCCGTACTGCATGGCGCCGTCCTCCTGGATGTGGCGGACCCCGAGGAAGACCGGCCGTCCGGCCTCGCCGCAGGCGTCGACGGCGGCCACGCAGTCCTCGACGAATCCCACGTACTCCGCCAGGATCAGGTCCGCGCCCTCGTCGGCCAGGAGCCTGGCGTGGTCGGCCCATTCCCGGCGGTAGGCTTCCGGGCCCAGGGCGTGGACGTCCGAAGTCGGGCGGTCCGAGACCATCGGCCACTGCAGGCTGGGCGCGGCGATCCCGCCGGCCACCCAGGCCTTCCCGCCCATGCCGTCCCGGGCCTCCACGGCGTTGCGGATCCCCGCGGTGGCGTAGGTCCGCCAGGCGCGGCGCTCACCGATGGTGTCGAGGCGGGACGGCGTCGTCCAGAAGTTGTTGCTGGTGATGATGTCGGCGCCGACCCGCAGGTAGTCGGAGTGCACCTGGCGGACCACGTCGGCGTACTCCACGTTGGCCGTGGCCGACCACGCCTTGAGCCGGTCCTCGGCCCCCTTGAGGACATCGGCCCCGCGGCGCTGCAGCTCCGAGCCGGTGCCGCCGTCGAGCAGCAGCATCTCGCCCCTGCCCAACCGTTCGGTGATTCCCTGTGCGGCCAACTGATCTGCCCCTCTTCAACAGGTCCGTTTCCTGCCACCTGAAGGTAGTGCGGGCGGGGTTCCCCCGGGGAAGCTACTACTCGAGATAGATCAATCGTCTGGTCTGCCGCCCCCTGGGGTAGTGCAGGCAAGCGAGGTAGACGCCGGCCGCCAGCGGCCGCCCGCCTGGGTCCCGGGCATCCCAGTGGGCGCGGTGCCAGCCGGCGGTCTGGACCTGGTCGACCAGGGTGCGCACGACTTGGCCGAGGAGGTTGTAGACCTCCAGGCGCACCGGACCGGCCTCGGCCAGGCGGTAGGGGATGAGGGTACCGGCGTTGAAGGGGTTGGGGAAGTTGGGGTCCAGTCCGCTGAGGGCCGGCACCGCGGGAAGGGCGGCGGCCTTGCCCGCACCCTGGGTCTGGTCGGCCTCCAGGTGGGCGCCGCCGCCCATGGTGAGCTGCAGAACGTGGCGCCGGTCGGGGTTGAGGGGGATGCTGTTCCACCGTCCCACGACTTGCCCGTCGGAGGTGCGGGCGCGGGCCTGGTAGAGGCCGGTGATGCCGGGGTAGACATCGCTGATGGTCAGTTCCAGGCGGCCGTCCTCGTCGATGGGGGCCCTCCAGGCGTAGTCGGGTCGGCGGCCGGAGATGGAGCGGGAGAACTCGAGGGTCAGGCCGTGGACGTCGTCGCCGTGGAGGGTGGCCAGGATGGTGGCGGTATCGTGGCAGCGGGGCAGGTGGTCGACCCATGGGGCGAGAGGTTCGGGTACGCATCCGGTCAGGGGATTCTTGTCGAGGCGCAATTGTTCCAAATGGGTAAGTCGGCCCAACTCGGGAGGAATCCCACCGGTCAAGGCGTTGCCCGAGAGGAGCAGCTCCCGGAGGTGAGTCAGGTTGCTCCATTGAGGCGGGATGATACCGGTCAAGCGGTTGTCCTGGAGCCACAACAATTCCAGGTGAGTCAGTTGGCCCAACTCGGGAGGGAGCGGTCCGCTCAGGCCGTTGTTTGAGAGGAGCAACAAGCTCAACTGGGTCAACAGGCCGAGTTCGGGTGGGATCGGTCCCGAAAGCATGTTGTTGTTGAGAAGCAAGTACCTGACGTTGGCCAGTGCGCCCAACTCGGGTGGGATTGGACCGGTCAAATTGTTTGCATGGAGTCCCAGACTGCGGAGTTCGGTCAGTCGGCCCAACTCTGATGGAATCTCCTCGATCAAGCCGTTGCCCGAGAGGAGCAACTCCCGGAGGGAGGTCAGGTCTCCCAACTGAGGCGGGATGGTACCTGTCAAGTGATTGTTCTGGAGCCACAGGAACTGCAGGTGAGGTAGTTTACCCAACTCGGGCGGAATCGGCCCCGTCAAGGCGTTGTTGGAGAGGAGCAACAATCTCAGCTGGGTCAGTTGGCCGAGCTCGGGTGGGATCTCCCCGGTCAACTGGTTCTTCAACAGGACCAACTCCATCAGTTCGGACAGTCGCCCCAACTCCGGCGGGATGGGTCCGGTCAGCCCGTTGACGCTGAGATCCAGCTCCTGCAAGCTCGTCAGTCTGACCAGTTCCTTCGGAATCCCTCCGGTCAACAGATTGGAATGGAGGCCCAATTCGCGCAGGTTGACCAGTTGGCCCAACTGGGAAGGAATGGGACCTGCCAACTCGTTCTCGGAGAGCACCAGCCAATTCAGCCTTGTCAATTGCCCCAGTTCGGGCGGAATGGGACCCGTCAGATCGTTTGCCTGGAGGTTCAGCAGCTCCAACCCTTTCAGTTGTCCCAACTCGGAAGGGATTGCACCCGTCAGGCTGTTGTCATGGAGGTACAAGGCCGTCAAGTTGGCCAGTTCGGCAAGTTGGGGTGGAACGGGACCTGTCAAGTCGTTTCCCCGCAGGTTCAGGACTCTCAACTTCTCCAGTCGTGCTAGTGTCCCGTCCGAGAATTAAGAAGAATCAACAAGGGCTGTCCGATGTCGCCGCCACCGTCTCCCGAGCGCGCTGGATCTTGCGCAGGATGGTCTCGCCGTCGGCCTTCCAGCGGTAGGGTTTGGGGGCCAAGTTCCGCTGCGCCAAGTAGGCTTCGATGTCGCGCACCAACTCCCCGACGCTGGCAAAGCTGCCGTCCCGAATCACATCCTGCGTCAGCTCGCCGAAGAACCGTTCGACCAAGTTCATCCAGGAGGAACTGGTGGGGGTGAAATGGACATGGAAGCGCCGATGCCGAGACAACCAATGCTGCACGCTCTCCTCCTTGTGGGGGCCGGCGTTGTCCACGATCAGGTGCAGCGACAGGTTCTTGGGCGTCTCGCGGTCGATCTGCTTGAGAAAGCGGAGCCATTCGACGTGGGTATGACGCGCCTCCAGACGCGCGATGAGCTTGCCGTCGAGGTAGTTGAGCGCGGCGAACAAGGTGATCGTACCGTGGCGCTTGTAATCGTGGGTCCGGGTGCGGATGTCGCCGATCCCCAGCGGCAAGCCCGGCTGGGTCCGTTCCAGCGCCTGGCACTGGCTCTTCTCGTCACAGCACAGCACCAGCGCGCGCTCGGGGGGATCCAGGTAGAGCCCGATCACGTCCCAGAATTTTTCCTCGAAGTGCGGGTCCGTGGAGACCTTGAAGGTCTTGGTCAAATGGGGCTTGATGTCGTTGGCCTTCCAGATCCGGTGCACGCTGTCCGGCGACATCCCCGCCGCCTGGGCCATCGAGCGCACGCTCCAGCGCGTGCGCGGCTTCGGCGGCTGCGTGACCGCGGTGAGGACCTGCTCGACCTTGTCCGCCGGCAAGCTCGCCGGCCGGCCCCGGCCCTTGGCGTCGTTCAGTCCCGCCAAACCCTCGCGATCAAAGCGTTGCGACCACTTGTTCACACACGCCACACTGGCGCCCAACTCGGCGGCCACCTGCACCTGCTTGATCCCTTCGGCCCGGCGCAGGACGATGGCCGCGCGCAGGCTGTCGCGCTGGGACGCGGAGGGGGCCCTGACGCGACGCTCCAACTCCTGTCGCTCGGACGCGGTCAACTCAAGGCGGGACACCGGGCGGGCCATGGCCTGAAGATAAGGCCTTGACTCTGTTTTTACAACTCATTTGTCGGACGCGACACTAGCTCGGGCGGGATTTCACCCGTCAAGGCGTTGCCATGGAGATACAACCCCTGCAGGTTGGCCAGGTCGCTCAGTTCGGGTGGAATCGGGCCTGAGAGCTCGTTGTGCGAGAAGGCAAGCCATTTCAGCTTCTCCAGTTTTCCAATCTCGGCAGGGATCGGACCCGTCAGCTTGTTCTCGAAGATGTACAAAATCTCCAGGTCGGTCAGCTCTGCCAACGTGGGTGGGAGCGTTCCCGTCAGCCCGACCCCTGCGAGAACCAACTTCCTGACGAAAGAATGGTCGACCCAAACGCCCCTCCACCTCGTGATGGGTCTATCGGGCCCCCAGTTCAAGGCAGCGTCCCCGGCCAGTTGATCGCGGAGGGCAAGCAGCACCTTGCAGTCCGCCACCAGCTGGGGATGGTCTTCCGGATGTGGCACGGAGATGCCGTTGGCGCAAGGACTTTGGTCCGGCCCTACCTGGGCGGCGGCCGGAGCCGAGCCCGCAAGAGCGCCCAGCAGGCAGGTCGCCAGCCAACGGGCGGGAGTGAAGAGCCGCCCGGTATGCCCCTGCCAATCCATAGGATGTCTCATCGGGATGATCAGGATGTCTCATCGGGATGTCCTTCGCCTCGCCCAAGCCAAGTCCCAGCATGGCCTCCCACGTAGTTGGCGCCTTAGATTCGACCGCCTCAGACCCCTACGGTCAAGGGAGATCGTAACCCATGAGCGACTACGTAGCCAACGCCGTCCTGTCCACAAGGGAGTACCGCGTCGTGGGCCGGCGCCCGGTGCGCCACGACGGCGCCGACAAGGTGACCGGCAAGGCGCGCTACGGCGCCGACATGGTGCTGCCGCGCATGCTCTACGGCAGGATCCTGCGCTCGCCTCACGCCCACGCCCGCATCGAGAGCCTCGACACGAGCCGCGCCGAGGCGGCGCCCGGGGTGAAGGCCGTGGTCACGGCGCGTGACTTCCCGGACCCCGGCCGACCGCCCGGCGCCTTCCAGCTGCTCAACCTGATGGCCCGCGACAAGGTGTGGTACAAAGGCCATGCCGTGGCCGCCGTGGCCGCCGCCGGTCCCCACGAGGCGGAGGAGGCCCTCGATCTGATCGACGTGCGCTACACGCCCCTGCCGGCGGTCTTCGACGCCGGCCAGGCCATGGCCGACGGGGCGCCCCTGCTGCACGGGGATCTGCAGGCGGTCATGGATCCGGACAGCCTCGAGCTGGAGACCTGGCCGCCGAACGTGGCCAATCACCCCGAGCTCGAGCTCGGCGACGTGGACGAGGGCTTCCGCCGGGCCGAGGTGATCGTGGAGAAGAGCACGACGACCAAGGCCGTGCACCAGGGATACATCGAGCCCCACGCGGGCACGGCCATGTGGCACGAGGACGGACGGCTGACGATCTGGAGCAGCAGCCAGGGCCACTTCTCGGTGCGCGAGCAGACGGCCCGGGCCTGCGGCGTGCCGGTGTCGCAGGTGCGCGCCGTGCCGCTGGAGATCGGCGGCGGTTTCGGCGCCAAGCTGCGGGTCTACGTGGAGCCGGTGGCGGCCCTGCTGGCGCGCAAGGCGCGGGTTCCGGTGAAGATCGCCATGACCCGCGCCGAGGTCTTCGAGGCCACGGGGCCCACATCGGGCACCCAGATCCAGGTCCGCATCGGGGCCACCCGCGACGGCCGGCTCACCGCCGCCTCGGCCCGCCTGGTCTACGAGGCCGGCTGCTTTCCCGGCTCCTCCGTGGGCGGCGGGCTGCGCTGCATGTTCTCGCCGTATCACATCCCCAACGCCGCCATCGAGGGCTTCGACGTGGTCGTCAACCGCCCGAAGACGGCGGCCTACCGGGCGCCGGGCACGCCGGCGGCGGCCTACGCCGTGGAGACGGCCCTGGACGAGCTGGCCCGGCGGCTGGGCATGGACCCCATCGAGCTGCGCCTGAAGAACTGCGCCGCCGAGGGCACCCGCACCATCGCCGGCACCACCCTGCCCAAGGTGGGGTTCGCGGAGGTCCTGGAAGCGGCCCGGGACCACCACCACTACCGGACGCCTCTCGAGGGCCCGTGGAGGGGCCGCGGCGTGGCCAGCGGGTTCTGGGGCAACGGCTCGGGCCCGTCGAGCGCGGTGGCCGTGGTCCACGCCGACGGCACCGTGCACCTGGCCGAGGGCTCGCCCGACATCGGCGGCACCCGCACGAGCGTGGCCCAGCAGTTCGCGGAGACCCTGGGACTGGCCGTGGAGGACGTGCGCCCGGAGGTGGCCGACACCGACTCGGTGGGTCAGACCTCCAACACCGGCGGCAGCGGCGTCACCTTCAAGACGGGGTACGCGGCCATCACCGCGGCCGAGGACGTGAAGGGCCAGCTCGTGGAGCGCGCCTCCCGGATCTGGGAGTGCGACCCCGGTCAGGTGAGCTACGCGGACGGCGTGCTGACCCACGCGGGCGATCCGGAGCTGCGGCTCACCCTCCGGGAGATCGCCGCCAGCGCCGCGAGGACGGGCGGACCCATCGTCGGCCGGGCGGGGGTCAGCCCCTCGGGCGCCGGGCCCGCATTGGCGACGCACATCGTCGATGTCGAGGTCGACCCCGAGACCGGCAAGGTGGAGATCCTGCGCTACACGGCCGTGCAGGACGCCGGCAAGGCGATCCATCCCAGCTACGTGGAGGGCCAGATCCAGGGCGCCGTGGCCCAGGGGGTGGGCTGGGCGCTCAACGAGGAGTACTTCACCAACGCCGAAGGGGTCATGGAGAACTCGACCTTCCTCGACTACCGAATGCCCACCAGCCTCGACCTGCCCATGGTCGACACGGTGATCGTCGAGGTCCACAACCCCGGCCACCCCTTCGGTGTTCGGGGCGTCGGCGAGGTGCCCATCGTGCCGCCCCCGGCGGCGGTGGCCAACGCCGTGTACGCGGCCACGGGCGCCCGCATCGACGACCTGCCCATGAACCCGCCGGCGGTGGTGGCCGCCATCGCGCGGGCGCAGGAGGAGCGCCTGGCGGCGGGGGGTTGAGGGGTGAAAGCCTACCCGCAGCCGGAGGCGGTCTTCGGGGAGGCGCGGTGGATCACCGTGCCGGGACCGCATCCTGACAACTGCACCTTCCTCGCCCGCCGCGGCTTCACGGTGGCGCAGGTCCCGCGGCCGGCTACCCTGCGCATCGCCGCGGAATCGAGGTACGCCCTGTACCTCAACGGCCGCTACCTGGGCTCGGGACCGGCGCGCGGCACCCACTACCGCTACTTCTACGACAGCTACGAGGTTGGGGATCTGCTGGTGGCGGGTCCCAACACCCTCGCCGTGCGCGTCCACTGCCCGCTCAAGGGTACCACCGGCACGGTACCGCCCGTGCTGCCGGCGCTGATCGCGCGGCTGGATCAGCTGGTCGTCAGCGATGCCTCGTGGCAGGTCTGCGCCGACCCGGCCCATCGCGCCGACGCGCTCGAGTACAACCTTCACATCGGCTACTCCGAGTACCGGGACCTGCGCCGGGATCCCGAGGGCTGGGAGGTGGGGGAGGACCGGTTCGACGGTTGGCCGGACGCGCTCGAGGTGGGCGCCGCAGACGACGGTCTCGACGGCCGGGTGCTCACCCCGCGGGACATTCCACCCCTCACCGAGCGCCACTGCCGGCCGGCGCGCATCGTCGACACCGGCGCCGTGCCGCTGCACCGTCCGGGAGTCGAGGACGACCTGGACTACGCCGGGCTGATGCAGGTGGAGATGCACCTGGGCCTCTCCCATCAGCTCTTCAAGCAGACCGACGCCCTCACCCGGGGCGGCGCCGCCACGATCCTGCCCTCGCCGCGGCTCACCACCCTGGCGTCGGCGGAGGGCGCCTACCTGATCGCCGACTTCGAGCGCGCCATCTGCGGGCACCTGGTGCTGGATATCGAGGCCCCCTCCGGCACCATCGTCGACGTCGGCTACGATGAGGCGCTCAGCAACGGGCGCCTGGATCCGAAACGCTTCAACCCCCTCGGGCCGATCTACCGGTTCGCCGATCGCTACATCCTGCGCGGCGGCCGCCAGCAGGTGGCCAGCCGGCTCCACGACCGGGGGGCCCGCATCGTGCAGCTCACTCTGCGCCGGTTCTCCGAGCCGGTCCACGTGCACGGGCTGGAGCTGGTGGACCGGGTCTACCCCTTGCCCCTGCAGGCGTCGTTCCACTGCGATCAGCCTTTCCTGAACCGGCTCTGGGAGAAGTCGTGCGCCACCGTGGCCGCCTGCAGCACCGATCTGTTCATCGACTGCCCGTGGCGCGAGCAGACCTTCTGGCTCGACGACTACTACGAGGAGAACCTCTACTACCTCTGTCTGACCGCCGAGCGCACCTTCCTGGAGCGCAACCTGCGGGTGAGCGCGGAGGCGGCCTTGCCCAACGGCCAGATGCCCGGCCGCTACCCGTCGGCCCGCGACGAGCTGCTGCCGGTGACCACCGCCAACTGGATCATGGTCCTGGGCGACTACTACCGGTTCACCGGCGACCTGTCCCTGGTGCGGGAACTGCTGCCGGTGGCCGACGCGGCCCTGGGGTGGTTCGACTCGCTGCGCGATACCGACCTGCTGGTGCCCGATCAGACCGACCAGTGGAACTTCATCGACTGGGGGTACGACACCGCCGGCATCCAGCTGGGCGGGAAGACGGCCGTCCTCAACATGCTGGTGGCCGCGGTCTGCAAGGAGGCGGCCGGGTGCACGCGGCCGCCGGCCACGCGGAGCGGGCCCGGCACCTGGAGGCCCTCTCCCGGGACACCGTCGCCGCCTTGCTGAAGGCCCTGTGGCTGCCCGAGGAGCGCCGCCTCCTCGACTGCACCGAGCCGGGAGACGGCCGGCGCACCTTCAGCCAGATCCCGCACGCCCTCGGCCTGTACTACGACCTGCTGCCGGCCGAGCACCGGGAGGGGGCGCTGGAGTCGCTGGTCGATCCGGAGGTGGTGCGGGCCGAGCTGGGCTACCAGTACTTCGTGTTGGCCTCCCTGGCGCGCGCCGGCCGCGGCGGGCGCGCCCTGGCGGTGCTGCGCGAGATATGGGGCGGCATGGTCGCCGCGGACACGCCCACCCTGTGGGAGGTGGTCGACGGCCGTTCCTCCATGAGCGGCTGCGGCAGCCTGTGCCACGCCTACGCCTGCGCGCCCCTGCCGATCCTGCAGAGCACGGTCCTCGGCGTCAGTCCGCTGCGGCCGGGTTTCGCGGAGTTCCGGTTCGCCCCCCGGAGTCTGGGAGTCCGCTGGGCCGAGGGGCGGGTGCCGACCCCCCACGGTGCCGTGGAGGTGTCCTGGTCGCAGCGGGAATCGGACGGCCCCCTGGCGGCCACCATCGTCGTGCCGGAAGGGACGGTTGCGGTGTACGCCGATGGGCGGCGCCTGGAGCCGGGGACCCACGGCCTGCAGATCGCGGCGGAAGAGACGGACTGAACCTCGCCCTGAACCGTGCGCGCCCCGGCATTGCGGCCGCGTCAGGGCGGCCTGCCTGCCAGAGAGACGGAGATCCACCATGAGAACCGAACTGGTCCTGCACTACGCCTTTGGTGCGTCCGACGATCTCGTTGAACGAGACCTGAGCGGAGCCGGCCATGACGGCAGAATCGTGGGAGGCGCCAGACGTGTGGAGGGTGAATTCGGCAGCGCCCTGGAGCTTGATGGGACGGATGGGCATGTCGATTGCGGGGCCGGGCCGGGCCTGAACATCGGCAAGGCGGGAACGATCATGTTCTGGTTGAAGCCCCGGACCCCGAGGCAGGGCGGGATCGTCAGTTGGTCGGCGGGCCCGAAGGAGGCGGATCAGCGCCTGGTGATTTCTCTCAATACCTGGAAGCAGAATGGTTTCGCCGGTGAACAGCGGCACGAAGCTCTGGGGACCTATGCCGCCGACGGTGAGCACTTCGGCGAGCAGTTCCGTACGCCCGAGCACAAGCCGTGGTTCCCGCCGCCGGATGAGTGGACCTTCTGCGCCGTGACCTTCGATGGGCGTTCGATGAACTTCTATCGGGACGGCGTAGCCGTGGAGACGCGGTTTCAGACGCTGGTTCCCGACACCGAGGGTGTGCCGCTGTGGCTGGGTCGATGCGTGGGTCTGGGCGGGCCGGGCGACTACTACAAGGGATGGATCGCCGACGTGCGCATCTACCAGGGCGCATTGTGCCACCAGGAGATCTACCGGCGCTACATGGAGTCAGCCGCGGGGCGAAGCAAAGACACCTCCCACTTCGGGTCCGTTGCCGTCAAGACGGTCGTCAATCCGGAGGCGGGTACGATCTTCGCCGACCTGGACTATCGCGGCCTGGCGCCAATAGCCGACAGGCCCGCACTTGCGGCAACTCTCTTCGACGGCAGCGGCCAGGCCGTGGCCCGGGCGAAGATGCGCATGGCGCCGTCCTGGGGGCATGCCGAGGCGGTGCTGGACGTAGCCGAGCTTCCCGCCGGCGGCTACACCCTGCGGGTCGAGCCGGGCCGGGGCGAGGCCGCCGGTGAGATGGTCGAATGGCCGGGAAGAGCCAGGGGCTGGGAGTCGGTGAAGGTGCTGAACAACTTCTGCTGGGAGCTTCTCGACGAGCTGCCGGTCGCCGGTCAGTCCGAGTATCCCTTCACCAACCCACGGCGCGGCTGGGTCTACTTCCGGATCGAGAGCGAAGGGGACTTGACGCTTCGAGTGGCCGGCGGGACCCCGGAGGTCGTCAACGATCCGGAGAAGGGCGGCAAGCAGGAGGTGATGCGTTGGATGGAGGCCGGTGAGCACCGGATCGCGCTCGGAGGCACCGGCAGGCTCGACCGCATCATCGTGCGCTCCGTTCCCATCCTGTTGTTCTGGCACTATCCCCACATCGGGCCGGGCACCGGGGACGACGGGGAATACCTGGACCAGCATGTCCTCAATTCCTGCAACACGATCCACACCCACCACTCCGGCCCCGACTCCGGTACGAGCAGGTTCCTGGAGGAGTGGGTGGGGGAACGAGGACTCTTCGCCATGGAAGGCCTCTACCTGCTGCAGGATGTCCATGACAGGCTCGAGGATGACACGGCACAGCAGCAGATCGCGGACTTCCTGACCGAGAGCCCGGGCCTGCGGGAGGCCCGGTACCGAGGCGTGATCCTCGACGAGTTCTCGCCCGGCGACGACGTGCAGATGTTCAACAAGAGCTACTACGACGAGTGGACGCGGGCCTGCGCCGCGATCCTCGAGGATCCCCGGTATGCCGGTCGGCTCATCATGCCGGCCATGGGCTACAACATGTACGACTTCGAGAAGAGCGCCGCCTTCCTCGCCGGGCTCATCGAGCACGGTTCCTACGTCATCGAGGAGCACTACCTGAACGAGTGCGATACCGAGGATGAGGCGTGGCGGTCGATCCACGAGATCGGCGCCGGCCTCGAGCCCAGGCGGCAGCAGGCGAGTCCCGGCTACACCCGGCACGTGATCAAGCTGCTCAGCTACCTCCAACGTGAGATCTGGAATCCGGCCTGCAACTTCCGGGTCTTCCTTGACATGCAGTTCGAGCACCATGCCACACGGCCGGAATTCTTCGGCGTCGGCGGTATCGGCGCCTACTCCAGCTACAACTGCAACAACGAGGAATATGTCCGATGGGTGGCCGAGTTGATGCGGCACTATGCCATGGAAGGCCACACCGATCGGTTGAGCACCGATCCGTACGAGGTCGCACAGATTCGCAATCCCGACTTCCTCGAGGGGACCGGAGGCTGGACGCTGCAGCCGGCCGAGGAGGGGAGCATGAGGGTGAGGAGCCACAAGGGCTACGGACTCACCCAGGAACGACGCCCTCATCGGAGCCACACGGAGATGCCCTTCCTCTGGACCCGGCGCTCGGGGTCGATGCCGAACCGCTTCTCCCAGGAGATCCGCAACCTGGAAGCAGGCAGACTCTATCTCGTGCGGCTATGGGTGGGAGACTACACCGAGCTGCTGGCCGGGGAGTCGAGAGACGAGCCGCGGGCGATCCGTCTGCGGGTGGACGGCGGCGAAGATTGGGACGACTGGTACCGCACACAGTCGTACACGGGCAACGAGTTCACCTTTGCCAGCTATCTGCCACCCTTCAGCGCCGACAACCGCTGTTACTTCAGGATCCACCAGCTCATCTTCCGCGCCAGGGGTCCCACGGCTCAACTGGTCATCGGGGACTGGAAAAGTGATTCCGAGCCGGGCGGCCCCATCGGTCAGGAACTGATGTTCAACATGATCGACGTGCACCCTTACCTGGAACCGGAGGGTGCCGGCGGGAGCTGATGCAGCGCCGACCAGTAATTGAGTCAGGCGGCGCCGTGCCTGGTGTGGCGAGGTCCCCGGCCCCGCCGTCAGGGGGAAGTCACTCTCCGTAGAGCCATCGCACCCCGATGCGGGCCAGGCGGATCCCGTCCAGGGCGTGGTAGTTCACCAGGGCGACGCGGTCGTCGTCGATCCAGGTGAGGCCCGGGTAGCCATAGTCCCCGAAGCCACCCTCCGGATCGGGCGCCAGACAGCGAAACCGCCCCCAGGTCCGCCCTCCGTCGGTCGAGATCGCCGAGGTGAGGGGCGAACGCACCTTGCCGAGGGGGATCTCCAGCTCGCCGACGCGGACCACCTGCTGCTTCTCACCCCTGCAGAAGGCGGGCGCAAGCGGGTTCCTGCAGAAGATGACCAGAATGTCACCGGTCGCAGGGATGCGCGTCGCCAGGAACCCTGCGCACGGGTCGGGGAGCTGCGGGATCAGCTCCGGCCGGGACCAGGTGAGGGCGTCGTCCTCCGAGTAGGAGCGCGCGAGGTACCCCCGTCGCGTGCGGCACATCATGAGCAGCCGGCCGTCGCCCAGCTCGACCACACTCGGCTCTTCGGTAGACCCGCCGAGGTCGACGAAGTCGCGGCTCGGCCACCACGAATACCCGTCGTCGTCGGAATGGAAGCAGAGGGAGACGCAGTGGTCCCAGCCTGTCAGCCAGAATCCTTCCACCGGAATGACGATGCGCCCCGATGACAGCTGGACCACTTTGTCAGCCTGGCTCTGGCACGACCCCGGGTAGTGAGCCGCGCAGATTGGCGAGCTCCAGGTTGCGCCGTCGTCCGTCGAGCGGCGCACGTAGACGTGCTGGTCCAGAGTGGGTGTGTGATCGCCCCAGCCCCGGGGCCGCGCGCTGAGCACCTCGAGCGTGTAGAACAGAAGCACCTCGCCGCTCTCCAGCCGCAGCAAGGTGGGGGCGATGGTCTCGAAGTTGTCCTCCCGGGGCAGCGGCGCGAACGGGTCGCCCCAGGTGCGGCCGTCATCCAGAGACCTTCGTGCCTCGAGCCAGCATTCCCCCTTCAGCGGGTTGGTCTCGATGGCATGGACGAAGAGCAGGGAGCCATCGGTCATTCGAAGTATGCTGCCCGAGATGCCGCGGTGGGTGCGGTCGGGCGGCAGGGGTACCACCACGGTCTCTTCAAACATGATCTGGCCGCCTCAGGCGGGCCGGTCCTTGTCGGGGTGCCAGTGGGTCACGGCCACATGGGTGGTCCCGTCCGCGGGAGTGATGTAGTAGGCCGTCAGGATCCTGCCGTCGTCAAGCTCGGTCGAGACCGGATATCCGACGTCCGAGCTGCCGAAGCCGGGTTGGGCGCGTTTCCCCGCCGGCCACGCCGTCGACGCCGTACCGCCGTCGTCCCGCAGCACGTACTCGTGCTCGAGGTCCCAGGCGGCCCCGTCCTCGCTGATCAGGGCGCGCACTCCCATCGGTTTGCGCCGGTACCCGAAGCTGCACACGATCCGTCCATCCCTCAGCTTCAGGAGATGGTTGGGATACCCCTGGAAGGCGGTCTCCACCGGCTGGGTCCAGGTCCTGCCGCCGTCCTCCGACCAGACCTCCAGCGCGTAGATGCGGTCGTTCTCCGGATGCCCCCAGCGGTAGCCGGAGCGCAGGTGTCCCAGCACCACTCCCGGAGCGACCTCCGCCAGCGCCCACTCGTTGCACACCCTGGGGACGCAGAGGTGCAGCCGCCACGTCTCCCCCTTGTCGCTCGACCGGAAGATGAGGCCGTCGCCGCCGCCGTCGGGACGGCTGGTGTAGACCGGGAACAGCCAGGTGCCGTCGTCGAGGATGGCGCCGCGGGGAAAGCCGATCAGCAAGGCGTAGCCCGGCACCGTCCAGGTGCGCCGCTCCCAGCTGGCGCCCTGGTCCCGCGATCGGATCACCGACAGGCGATGGCCCGAGACGACGAGCCTTCCCGGGAGCTGGCCGCTGACGATTTCGTCCTCGATGATCCGCAGTCCCCGGGCCTCGGCCTCGGCCCGGCGACCGGGCTCCCAGCACTCGTACCCGACGGAGCCGACCGCCATCCACGTGCCGTCCGGCAGGACGCCGCAGAGGCGGTCGTAGCGCTCCCGCGGGGTGCTGCCGGGCCAGTTGGGCGGCAGGGCGGGATCGTCCGAGCGGCTCCAGGTCTCGCCCTTGTCCGTCGACTCGAAGACCGGCCAGTCTCCCATGGCCATGTGATCGCCCACGGGTGAGGAGACGCAGCCGATGGCGAGGCGGCCATCGGCGAGCTGATGCAGGACCGGGAAGGCGTTGTAACGGCCCTCCTGTCTCAGGACGATGGTGTGTTTCACGGCTGCTGTTGGCCCACGGACGGCCGCTGTCTTCATTTGCGAGGTCTGAACCGCGGAGGTGACTCCGGCGGTTGTCCCGGGGCAAGGTAGGAGAGCCCCGGCCCCCCCGACAAGCTCGAAGCCGATGGCCCTGAGCGTCCCCCTCCAAGAACTCGGCCTGCCCTCCGACGTTTTGCTGTGGCAGGCGGTGCTGCTGACCGTCATGTCCTTCGGCGTCGGCATCGTGGGCGGATTCGTCGGGCTCACCCTGGGGACGGTGAGGCTGCCCGTGCTCCTGCTGCTCGGCCTGCCGTCGACCCTGGCGGCCGGCACCAACATCATCGTCAGCACCTGCAGCTCCCTCTTCGGCGCCCTGCGCCACATGCGGGAGGGGAGGGTGGACCTGCGGGTCGTCCTCCTCATGGGGGTGCCGAGCTTCGCGGGGGCCTTCTTCGGCGGGTACTACGCCGGCGCCGCGCCCGAGGAGTTGCTGGTGCTGCTGGTGGGGATCCTCGTGCTCTGGCAGGGGATCGAGCTGGTGGGCAAGGCCCGGGCCGCGGCCCGGAGCCCTGCCGGGCCGGGCGGCGCCATGGCCGGCGCCATGGCCGGCGGGACCCGGCGCGGGCGCCACCCGGCCCTGGCCGCGGCCATGGGCCTGGTCATCGGCGTGACCGGAGGCGCCGTCGGCCTCATCCTGGGGAGCTTGCGGCTGCCCGGTCTGATCCAGGTCCTGGGGATGGGCCCGAGGATCGCCGCCGGGACCAACCTCTTCATCGGATTCGCCATGGGCGCCTCGGGCTGGACGGGACACGTCGCCCGGGGACAGGTCGACTACCCCCTGGCGGTGCTCATGAGCCTGGCCGCCCTGGCGGGCGTCAACATCGGCGCCCGGCGGACCGGCCGCGTCGGCCTGCGCAGCCTGCTGGCGTCGATGGGGGCGGTGCTGATCGTCGTCGGCGCCCTCATGGCGTGGCGGGGCGTCAGCGGATGGCTGTGACCCGCTCTCCACGCCGGGACTCACCGGCGTCAGGCGGCCGATCCATGCCCGCCAGGCGAACCCGCACACACCCTCTCCTCGTCCTGTCCTTGCTGGTCCTGCTCGGCGGCCCCCGGGAGGCCCTGTCCCAGGCCACCACCGGGGTGATCCGCGGCTCGGTCCGGGACCAGTTCGGCAGCCCCGTGGCCGACGCCCGGATCGCGATCAGGGAGACCCGCACCAACTACGAGCGCTCTCTCGCCTCGTCCGACCTGGGGACCTTCACGGCCACCTTGCTGCCCCTCGGTTCCTACGACGTGACCGTACAGGCCTCGGGATGGAGTGAAGTGCGGCGGACCGGGGTGCCGGTGCGGGCCGGGGAGACCGTGGAACTGACCCTGGAGATGGTGCCCCAGATGGAGGCGGTCATCGTCGAGGCCTCGGTGCCCGCGGTGGACGTCACCCGGAGCGGGCCGGCCACGCGCCTGCCCGAGGAGGCGGTGGGGGACCTGCCCAACAACGGCCGCAACTTCCTCGACCTGACCCTGCTGACGCCGGGCGCCGCCATCGTCCAGGGACCGGACGGCGACGAGCTGAGCATCGCCGGGCAGCGGGGGATCCACAACAACATCTCCGTGGACGGCGCGGATTTCAACAACCCCTTCTTCGGCGAACAGCGCGGCGGCCAGCGCCCGGCCTTCACCTTCAATCTCGACGCCGTGGAGGAGATGGTCGTGGTGCCCCAGGGGGCCAACGCCGAGTTCGGCCGTTCCAGCGGCGGCTTCGTCAACGTCATCACCAAGTCGGGCGGCAACGAGCTGCGCGGCTCCCTGCACCTCTTCGGCAAGAGCTCGGCCCTGTCGGGCACGGCCCGCCACGACGGCCTGGAGCGGGAGCCGGACTTCGGCCAGGGGCAGTTCGGCTTCACCCTCGGAGGGCCCATCAAGAAGGACCGGGCCTTCTTCTTCACCGCCTACGACCAGCAGGTCCTGCGCGACACCCGGCAGGACGACGCCGGGCGCATCGACCCCCGGCTGCGCGGTTTCATGGACACGGAGTTCGAGGGCGCCCTGGCCGGCGACTACGGGGCCATCCAGCGCACCGACGATGCCCGCGCCTTCCTCGCCAAGGTCGACTGGCACCTCTCGGACCACCACTACGCCACCTTCAAGTACAACTACACCTGGTCCGAGCAGGTGAACGGCACCTTCGACGTGGACTCGTGGGCCGGCAGCGCCAATGCCCTGGAGAGGGACTGGTCCCATGCCTTCAACGGCAGCCTGGTCTCGCTGCTGTCGGCCGCGGCGACCAACGAGTTCCGCTTCCAGCTCTCCCGCGAGGACCGTCCGCGCCCGTACCGGGGCCCGATCAACCCCGGTACCGGCCGGCCCTTCCCGGACACGGCCATGGACTTCGACCACGGCTACCGCTTCGGGATGCCCTTCTTCATCCCCGTGGAGTACCACGACACCCGCCTTCAGTTGCTGAACAACGTCACCCTGGCCCGGGGCGATCACCTGTTCAAGGCCGGCGTCGAGTGGAACCGCGTCGAATCGGCGCAGACCTTCATCGGCTTCGCCAACGGCCGTTACATCTTCGGGTCGGTGGAAGGCTTTCTCAATTTCGTCGAGCAGGGCAACGGCTACGTGGAGTGCTCCGACGACAGCGCGGGCGCCGACGGCGCCTGCCCGGACGGGACGGCGATCACCGGGCCGGTGTTGATCTATCTGCAGCAGTCCGGCGTCGGCGGCCTGACGGTGGAGGAGGCGGGCACCCAGGAGATCCCCCAGCAGGAGCTGGCCCTGTTTTTGCAAGACAGCTGGAAGCCCGGCGACCGCCTCACCGTCGACTACGGCCTGCGCTGGGAGGCGCAGCTCCAGCCCGGCCCGATCACCGAGCCGGAGGACGTGTTCTTCGCCGATTTCATGGGACGCGAAGTGACCACTGAGACCGGGACCTACGAGTTCCCCTCCAACGGCCGCATCCCCTCCGACCGGGACATGTTCCAGCCGCGCCTCGGGGTGGCCTGGGACGTGCGGGGCGACAACCGGACCCTGGTGCGCGCCAGCGCCGGCCTCTACCACGCCCGCATCCCGGGCCTCAACCTGGCCAGCTCGCGCTCGACCAACGGCTCCCGCGGGCAATCGATCTTCCGCTCCAGCGCCCTGACGCCGGTCCTGGGTCCACCCCCGGCCTTCGGCGAGCTGCTGCCCGCACCCGCGGGCGATCCCTTCCGTCCCAACATCTTCGTCTTCGACCGGGACTTCCAGAACCCGCGCACCCTCAGCACCCACGTGGGCCTCGAGCACGAGCTGCATGCCTCGGGCCTGGTGGGCTCCATCGGTTACACCCATGCCCGCACCGACGACCTGACGCGCTTCGTCAACCACAACGACGCCGGCTTCGGCTCACCCTGGGCCGCGGGCCTGGGGGCCGACGGCGGCAACGGTCTCGGCGATCTCACCGTCGTGGAGAGCACGGCCCGCTCGCGCTACCACGGCCTCGGGCTCGGCCTGCGGCGGATGGTGGGGGAGGGGGAGGTCCAGTTCCAGATCAACTACACCTTGTCGTGGGACCGCTCCGACGACGACAACGAGCGCGACCCCTTCACCTTCCGCTACGTGGATCCCACGCGGCTGGACCGCGAGTGGGGCTACTCCGACCGCGACCAGCGCCACCGCCTCAACGCCTGGGCCCTGGCGCGGCTGCCCGGCGGGCTCTCACTCAACCACCGCCTGAGCTGGTACTCGGCGCAGCCGGTCTCCGAGGCCTGCGGCGACGGCAACCGCGGCACCGGCCGGCCGGCGGTCAACCCCTGGGGCGCCCTCTCCGACCGCATCTGCGGCGACGGCCGCATCCTCCGGCGCAACACCCTGCGCAAGGACCACGGGTTCTTCTCCTGGGACGTGCGCCTGTCGCGGCCGGTCCCGGTGGGGGACGGCCGGCTGGAGGCGATCGTGGAGGTTTTCAACCTGCTCGACACCGACAACTACCGCGAGCCCTCCAGCGCCGGCCTGCTCTTCAACTTCGACGGCGCCGTGCAGTCGGGCCTGGGCGATCCCCGCGAGGTCCAGCTCGGCCTGCGCTGCGCCTGGTGACCATGGAACGGCTGATCAGCCTCTTCGGGCTCCTGGTGATGGTCGGTCTGGCCTTCGCCCTGAGCGCTGACCGCCGCCGCGTGGACCTGCGTCTGGTGGGGGCCGGCGTTGGTCTGCAGTTCCTCCTCGCCCTGCTCGTCCTCAAGACCGGTCCGGGCCAGGCCCTGTTCGCCCTGGCCGGCGGGTTCTTCACCGCCCTTCTCGGCTACGTCGATTTCGGCTCCCGCTTCGTCTTCGGCGACGCCTTCGAGGACCACTTCTTCGCCTTCAAGGTCCTGCCCACCATCATCTTCTTCTCCGCCTTGATGAGCGTGCTCTACCACCTCGGCCTGATGCAGCCGGTGGTGGGGGCCTTCGCCTGGGTCATGCGCCGCAGCCTGCGCACCTCGGGCGCCGAGAGCCTGGCGGCGGCGGCCAACGTCTTCGTCGGCCAGACCGAGGCCCCCCTCGTGGTGCGCCCCTACGTGGCCGCCATGACCCGCTCGGAGCTGATGGCCCTCATGGTGGGCGGCTTCGCCACCATCGCCGGCGCCGTGCTGGCCGCCTTCGTGGGCCTGGGGATCGACGCCGCCCACCTGCTGGCCGCCTCGGTGATCTCCGCCCCGGCGGCGCTCATGGCCGCCAAGGTGATGCAGCCGGAGGTGGAGGCCCCCGCCACCCTGGGACAGACCGCGGTCCGGGTGGAGCGCACCGCCGACAACGTGGTGGAGGCGGCGGCCAACGGCACCCTGGACGGTTTGCGGCTGGCCCTGAACGTGGCCGCCATGCTCATCGCCGCCCTCGGGTTGATCGCCCTGCTCGACGGCTCCCTGGGCTGGCTGGGCCGGGCCGTGGGCTGGGTCCTGGGGATGGAGGGGATGGAGTGGTCCCTGTCGGCGGCCCTGGGCTACCTCTTCGCCCCCTTCGCCTGGCTCATGGGCATCGAGGCCGCCGACTGCCTGCACGCCGGCGAGCTGCTGGGCAAGAAGATGGTGGCCAACGAGTTCGTCTCCTACGTTCAGTTGAGCCAGTGGATGCAGCCCGGCTCGGGGGTGGAGCTGAGCCCGCGCTCCGTGGTCATCCTGACCTACGCCCTGTGCGGCTTCGCCAACTTCAGCAGCATCGGCATCCAGATCGGCGGCATCGGCGGCCTCGCCCCCGAGCGCCGGTCCGACCTGGCGCGTCTCGGCTTCCGGGCCATGCTCGGCGGTACCCTGGCCTGCTTCATGACCGCCTGCGTGGCGGGGATCCTGCTGTAGATTCACCTCGGAGGAGGAATCATGGTGCCACCACGAGACTCCGCGGCCCGTACCGGACCGTTCAGGGTCGGCCGAGCGCCAGATCGAGGACGCGACGCGATGACCACTGATCGGCGCACCTTTCTAGGCCGTCTCTTCGCCGCTGGTTATGGGCTGGGAAGCTTCTCGCTCCTGCGCGCCCAGGATCTGGATCCGCCCGAAGGCGAGGTCTGCAAGAAGATCGCCTTCCTTGGCACGGAGGTGCGTACGCACTCGCACGCCCAACACTTTCTCGACCGCCTGGCGATGGGTTACGGGTGGGGCGGGCACTGGGAGGATCCGCGCCTTGAAATCGCCTCGGTCTACCTCGACCAGTTTCCGGAGGTCGACCTGGGGCGGCAACGTGTCGAAAAGTACGGGCTGAGACTCTATCCCAGCATCGAGGAAGCCCTCACCCTCGGTACCGGCCAGCTCGCCGTCGATGGGGTGGTTATCATCGCCGAACACGGAGATTACCCCTACAACGAGAAGGGTCAGAAACTCTACCCGCGCTACCAGTGGTTCAAGAAGTGCGTGAACGTCTTCGAGCAGTCCGGCCGGTCGGTTCCAGTCTTCAACGACAAGCACCTCTCCACCAACTGGAAGGAATGCGCTGAGATGGTGGCAGACTCAAAGCGCCTCGGTTTTCCATTTTTCGCGGGCTCCTCGCTTCCGGTCACGCGCCGCATGCCCTCGCTCGACATGCCGCACGGGGCTCCTCTCGAGGAGAGCGTCTGCGTGGCCTACGGTGGCGTCGACAGCTACGACATCCACGCCCTGGAGACGGCGCAGTGCATGTCGGAACGGCGCCAGGGTGGCGAAGTCGGCATCAAGAGGGTGCTCGCCCTCCGCAATCAGGCCATGTGGGACTACGTCTTCCGCAGCGACCGCGCCGGCACCCGCCGCCTTGTCGAATCCGCATTGACCCGCAGCCACAATCTCCCCGTAAGCGGCGGCTACTACACCGATCGCATCACCTGCGAGTGGGCCCGCGAGAAGTTCGGCCAGGCCACCGGCTACTTCATCGAGCACCGCGACGGTTTCCGCACCTCGATGTTTCTGGTCGGCATCCAGGACTTCAACTATGCCGGGCTTCGCGCCGACAATGGTGAAATCGTCTCGACCCAGATGTATCTTCCGATGCCCACCCACGGCTCCACCACCGCCGATTTCTTTCACCCCCTTGTTCGGCACATCGAAGACACCGTCCTCACCGGCCAGGTCCCGTACCCCGCCGAACGCACTCTCCTCACCTCCGGCATGGTCATCGCCGGAGTGGAGAGTCTGCACCGGGGCGGCGTGCCGATTGACACTCCGGAGATGGCGGTGCGCTACACGGTGGGACCGAAATCGACCTATTGGCGGGACTGAGGGATCTTGAGCAACGGCGACCTCAACTGGATCGCGAACTACATCTGGGGCATCGCCGACGACGTCCTGCGCGACCTCTACGTGCGCGGCAAGTACCGCGACGTGATCCTGCCCATGACCGTGCTGCGCCGGCTCGACGCGGTGCTGGAGGACAGCAAGCAGGCGGTTCTGGACATGAAGGCCACCCTCGACGAAGCCGGGGTCGTCGAGCAGGATGCGACCCTGCGGCAGGTCGCGGGTCAGGCCTTCTACAACACCTCGAAGTTCACCCTGCGCGACCTGCGCGCCCGCGCCAACCGCCAGCAGCTCGAGGCCGACTTCCGGGCCTGGCTCGACGGGTTCTCGCCCAGCGTGCAGGACATCCTCGACAACTTCGAGTTCCGCAACCAGATACAGAGACTCTCCAGGGCCGACGCCCTGGGCACGCTGATCGAGAAGCTGACCTCCCCCGACATCAACCTGAGCCCAGCCCCGGTGCGCAACGCCGACGGCTCGGTCCGGCACCCCGGCCTCGACAACCACGGCATGGGCACGATCTTCGAGGAACTGATCCGGCGCTTCAACGAGGAGAACAACGAGGAGGCGGGCGAGCACTGGACCCCGCGCGACGCCGTGACCCTGATGGCGAAGCTGGTCTTCCTGCCCGTGGCCGACCGGATCAAGTCCGGCACCTACCTGATCTACGACGGGGCCTGCGGCACCGGCGGCATGCTGACCGTGGCCGAGGACGTGCTGCAGCAGCTCGCCGCCGAGCACGGCAAGCAGGTATCCACCCACCTGTTCGGCCAGGAGATCAACGCCGAGACCTACGCCATCTGCAAGGCCGACTTGCTGCTGAAGGGGGAAGGGGACGCCGCCGACAACATCGTGGGCGGCCCCGAGCACTCGACCCTGGCCAACGACGCCTTCCCCTCCCGCGAGTTCGACTTCATGCTCTCCAATCCCCCCTACGGCAAGAGCTGGAAGACCGACCTGGAGCGCATGGGCGGCAAGCGCGACATGCGCGACCCCCGCTTCGTGATCGAGCACGACGGCGATCCCGAGTACTCCCTGGTCACCCGCTCCAGCGACGGCCAGATGCTCTTCCTCGCCAACAAGCTGTCCAAGATGAAGCCGGGCGGCAGCCGCATCGCCGAAGTCCACAACGGCAGCTCCCTGTTCACCGGCGACGCCGGCCAGGGCGAGAGCAACATCCGCCGCTGGATCATCGAGAACGACTGGCTGGAGGCGATCGTCGCCCTGCCCCTCAACATGTTCTACAACACCGGCATCGCCACCTACGTCTGGGTGCTCACCAACCGCAAGCCGGAGCAGCGCCGGGGCAAGGTGCAGCTGATCGACGCCACCGGGTGGCACCGGCCCCTGCGCAAGAACCTGGGCAAGAAGAACTGCGAGCTCGGCGAGGAGGACATCCAGCGCATCTGCGACACCTTCCTCGCCTTCGAGGAGAGCGAGCAGAGCAGGATCTTCGACAACGCCGCCTTCGGCTACTGGAAGGTGACGGTCGAGCGTCCGCTGCGGCTCGAAGGAGCCGACCCCGACCGAGCCTACAAGACCGCCGAGATCAAGAAGCTCAAGGAGAGCTGCGAGCGCAGCGAGACCGCGCCGCCCGTCATCAGGAAGATCCACAGGAGGGGCACGGAGGCCGACCCGCTGCGCGGCCGGTTCGAGGCTACTGTCAACGGCAGGTCCGCCGTGGTGGAGTACGAACCGGACACCGATCTGCGCGACACCGAGCAGATCCCGCTGCAGGAGGAAGGCGGCATCGAGGCGTTCCTGCGGCGGGAGGTGGTGCCCTTTGCGGCTGACGCCTGGTGCCAACCGGACAGCGTGAGGATCGGCTACGAGATCAGCTTCACGCGGTATTTCTACAAGCCCCAACCGATGCGGACGCTGCAGGAGATCGGGGCGGATATTCTAGAGATAGAGAAAGAGACTGAGGGGCTGCTCGGCGATCTGCCGATGGTGCGCGAACCGCCGACTGAGTACGGCAAGCCGCGCATCTACGTGGACACCTCGGTGATCGGCGGCTGCCATGACGATGAATTCCGCGAACAATCGATGCAGTTGTTCGAGATGTTTCGCCAAGGAGAAGCCAAGATGCTCCTCTCGGGCATCACTCTGGATGAACTTGCGGATGCTCCGCCCTCCGTCAGGCAGGCAACCAGCACCGTTCCCCCGGAACACGCGGAGCTGCTCGCCACTTCAAGAGAGGCAGAAGAGCTCGCCGATGCCTACATCTCGGCTGGGGCCATGGGTGGGGCCAACCTGAACGATGCGCTGCACATCGCTCTCGCGACCTTGGCCAAGGCCGATGTCCTGGTGAGCTGGAATTTCAGGCACATGGTGAACTGGCGGCGCATCAGGGTCTGCAACAAGGTAAATCGAGAGAACGGCTACTCTGCTATTGACATTCGAACTCCGGAGGAAATTACCCATGACTAAGGCCCGTCCCAGCAAGAAGAAATTCGACTGCGTCAAATTCATGCGCGAAGCCCGCGCCCGCAGTGTCGCCGAGACCGCCAACATGACGATTGACGAACGGATAGAGTGGTTCAATTCCAAGCGGTATTCCGACCCCGCGCTGGAGGCATTGGCCGCGCGAATGCGCCAATCAACACAGGCCAGGCCCACAGATAGTCGCGACGACTGAGCCAAGAGGGAAACCGATACCGCAGGAGCGAGCGATGTCCAGCACCGAGATCATCTTTGAAGTCAGCGAAGACGAAATAGATGGGGGTTATTCAGCAAGTGCGCCTGGATATGGCATCCATATGCAGGGCGAAGACTGGAACGACCTGAAGGCCATGGTGCGAGACGCGGTGCTTTGCCACTTTGACGACTCCATGCCGCGGCCCAAGTTGATTCGCCTTCACTTCGTTCGTGATGAGATTCTCTTGGTATGAAGTTATCCAGTACTGGGGCACTGAAGCCGTATCCGGAGATGAAGGACTCCGGTGTAGAATGGCTGGGGGGCGTGCCGATGCATTGGGAGGGGCGTCGGCTACGCACCTTGGTCAGGATCATAAATGGTGCTACGCCTGCAAGTGGGGAGCCAAGGTATTGGGATGGTCAGATCACCTGGATTACGCCGGAGGATCTTGGCAAGTTGTCCGGCGAGTACGTTGGAGAAAGTGGACGACAGATAACAACTGAGGGCTATGATGCTTGTGGAACAACCCTCGCGCCATCAGGAAGTGTCGCTCTGTCGATAAGAGCACCGATCGGCCACCTCGGGTTACTGACTTCAAGCGCCTGCGTGAATCAAGGTTGCCGATTGTTGGTCCCGGGTGACGCGCTCCGTTCTTCTTTTTTGTATCAGGCACTCAAGACTGCACGGGGGGAATTAGCATCTCTGGGCCAAGGTACGACTTTTTCGGAACTCCCTGCGGGTAAGTTGGCCGATCTACGCATGACGCTCCCGCCCCTCGCCGAACAAACTGCCATCGTCTGCTTCCTCGACCACGCCGACCGGCGCGTCCGGCGCTACATCCGCGCCAAGCAGAAGCTGATCGCGCTGCTGGAGGAGCAGAAGCAGGCCATCATTCACCAGGCCGTCACGGGCCAGATCGACGTCCGAACCGGCGAGCCGTACCCATCATACAGGGTCTCCGGTGTGGAGTGGCTAGGGGATGTGCCTGGGCATTGGGAGGTCCCTGCTTTGCACCACAGATACTCGCAGTGCCTAGGTAAGATGCTGGACTCCAAACGACTTACCGGAACGCACTCGGTTCCGTATCTGCGGAATGTTGACGTTCAGTGGGACCAGATCAACACCAAGGACCTTCCCAGTATGGATATCCCGCCAGACGAATACGAGCGCTACACCGTTCAAGAGGACGACTTGCTCGTATGCGAAGGGGGGGAGATAGGCCGCTGCGCTCTGTGGTCGGGTGAAGTGGCCATATGCGGATTTCAAAAGGCGCTTCACCGGCTCCGCCCTCGCAATGCCCGCCAGGATGTTCCACGGTTCATGCACTATGCCCTCCGTGCTGCGGCGAAAGGCAACGCTTTCAGTGATGGACATCTCAGTACTATCGCCCACCTGACAGGTGAAAAGCTGAGATCACACCGCTTCCCATTCCCGCCCGTAGCAGAGCAAGAATCGGTGGTCCGCTTTCTCGATGGCGTTCTGAATCAGGCTGACCATTCGGTTTCTTGCGTCCGCCGCCAAATCGACGTCCTCCGCGAATACCGCACCCGTCTGATCGCCGATGTCGTCACCGGCAAGCTGGACGTGCGCGAGGCGGCGCCTGGATTACCTGAGACAGACGTCCCCAGCGATACCCCTGAGTCGGCAGAAGAGTAACAGAATCGAAAAGGAGGTGCCCGCATGGCGGACTGGAGCCCGGCTCCGGGCGGCGGAGCTGGACATGTCGGTATCCGCCCTGGTCCTGGACTACCTGAGGAACTTGGTTGCAGACCGCGCCGTCCGAACAGCGGACAAGGGGCTGGACGTGGAGGCAGAGGCCGAACGTCGTCGTAGGATGTTGTGGGAGGTCGTTGAGAAGGTCACCGCCAAGGGCGGCGGATTGCGTATGGCCGACAACCTGTCCCGGGAGGAGCTGTACGACCGGGCAAGGGCAAGGGCAAGGGCCGAGGCTCAGGCGGCGGCCCTCGCCGAACGCCAGGACCTCAAGGGCGGGGCAAGATGGCGCAGACTGAGTACCTGGTCATTGTAGAGAGACATGGCCCCCGCGCATATGGGGCGTATGTGCCGGAACTGCCGGGCATCGGTGTGGCCGGGAAAACGGAGGATGAGGTGCGTGACTTGGTCGCCGACGCGATCAGGCTGTATCTCGATGAGCTCGAGCGGGGCGGGGATCCAGCGACGGATTCGGTCGTGGTGAACCACTACACGGTTACTGTTTGACCATAGGGGCCAGCAGCGAACGCGGCCTCGAACGCCTCATCTGTACGGCCCTGGCGGGCCAGCCCCTGAAGGCTCCCCCTCCGCCGGCGGTGTTGCCCATCGGCCATTGAGCACCTACTATTGTGCCACACAGAAACTGTGAGGCTGTGACCATGAAGAACATCACCGTATCCGTCGACGAACAGACCCACCGGCTCGCCCGCATCCGGGCGGCGGAACTGGACACGTCGGTATCTGCCTTGGTGCGGGACTACCTGAGGAGCCTGGCGTCCGGTAGCAGAGACGCGGAGAAAGAGGCCGAGCGTCGCCGTGAGCTGATGCGGCAGGTCTTTCAGGACTTCGATGCCCGTGGCGTCGGCCTGAGGATGTCCGACAATCTCACCCGCGAAGAGCTATACGACCGGGCCCGCGCGCGGGCGGAGGCCGAGGGTGAACGCCGGTCTCGCCCAACCGGGTAGCTGCGGTGCGCCTCGTCGACACCAACGTGCTGCTGTACGCGGCGAGCCGGTTGCCTGAGGAGGCCGGCAAACGGGACCGCGCCCGTGAGCTTCTCGCGGGTACCGACCTTGCCGTATCGGTGCAAGTCCTGCAGGAGTTCTATCACCAGGCAACGCGCTCGACTCGACCCGGAAGGCTGACTCATGACGATGCCTGGGTGTTCTTGGGGCCGGTCATGATGATTCCGGTCCAAGAGCTCACCCTCAGCATCTTCCAGGACGCGGTAGCCATCAGCCAACGCTTCCGGCTGTCCTGCTGGGACGGTGCCATTCTTGCGGCGGCGCGCGCCTTGGGCTGCGATGCGGTCTACTCTGAGGACCTCGGTTCGGAACAGGACTACGATGGCCTCCGGGTCATAAACCCGTTCGTCGAGCTGGTAAGCTCATGACCGCCGTGTTGGTGGAAGATCGTCGAATTACTGGGGATGGTAAAGTACTGTTGAATCGGGGAATGCCTTTCGTCAGGTGGTGGGGTTGCAGCTCGGTGGATCGCTATTCGTACCCACCTAATAGAGAAGGACGACAAGCGAATGGAACTTGAAACGACCACGAAGGTGCCAGTGCAGAAGCTTCGACTGGATGGCAGTAACCCGCGGCTGCTAGGGCAAGCGGAGGATGCATCCGACGAGTCGATCATCGCGCGGCTCTACCTCTCGGCGGAGCTCGGGCAAGTCCCATTCTCAGTTGAAACGTAGCCCAGGCTCGAGTGGATGAGTCAGCCCGTCATCGCGAGCTGATGGATGCCGAGCTCGGCTTGGAGCGCTAGCCGGAGCATCGGCAGGTGGTGGTAGCCGTTGACCCGGCGCAGGCGAGGTTCGATGTCGAGCAACGCCGTGGCCACCCAGCGGTGACGCTGCGACGAGTTCGTCCAGCGCCGCACGTTGCGCGTCAACTGCTCCAGGAGACTGTTGACGTTCTCGATACAGTTGGTGGTTCGGAAGGAGGCCTTCAGCATCGGCATCAGGCCCAGGCGGTGGAGCGTGAGGGTTTCTTCCAGACCTTCCTCCAAGCTGCGCAGGGCCGACTGGTTCATCAACTGCAACCCCGGTTTCAGCGCCTCCAGGGCGGCTTGGGCCTCCTCGTACGTCGAGTGCCCATACGCCGCTTCCAGCTTTCGACGAAGGCCGGCCTGCTCGCTCTTGGGCAGGTACGAGACCACGTTCTGGCGCTTGTGATACTGGCATCGCTGCACGCAGGCATGGCCCTGGAGCACCGACCGCACCGCCTTGTACAGGCCCTGGCCTCCATCGATCACCACGAGCAGCCCGGCTTCGTATTGCAGGCCTCGCTCGACCAACTCCGCCAGGAAGCGACGACAGACCCGCTCGTTCTCGGTCGCCGCCTGCACGAAACCCAAGGGCACTTTCAGGCCCTCCAGAGTCACACCCAGGGCGATGAGGATCTCCTCGTCGGCGAAGCTCTTGCCGTCCAGAAACAGCGCCACCAGGTCGTAGCCTTCCAAGGATCGCTGCTGGAATTCGGCCAGCTTGCGCGCCGTGCCTTTCACGTACCGGCGAGAGACCGAGGAACGGGACAGACCGAAGGCTTGCGGGACGGTCTCGGCGCAGGCCTCGTAGTTGCGCGTGGCCAAGCCCTTCAGCACCCGCAACAACAGCCCCTGGTCCATCTGCCTCGGCGTCTGCAGGGCCTGATAGGCCTCCAGCGGGACCTCGGTGCCGCGGACCACATCGCGCACGCGCGGCACCTCGACCGGCAGTTTCTGATCGCCCAGGTACACCGACCCGGCCTGCGCCCCCCAGCGGCGCAACGCCTGATCCGGACCCTTGCGCTGATACCGAGGTCCGGCCAAGGCCTCGACCGACTGCTGCAGCTCCTCCGAGACCGCCTGCAGACCCAAAGGGATCAGCAGCTGGATGACCTCGATGCGAGTCTCCAGATCGTCCATCGACGCGGTGGCTTGGCGGTTCACGGGGCCGATGGCCACGGTCCGTTTGACGCCCTTCTTCCGTGCTTGTAGCTTGCTCATGGCAGGCTCCTTGGGTTACCGATACGAGGCTTCTTGGGGATTTCTCGTATCAAACGTAACGATGGGAGCCTGTGCTATTTCAACTAAGATCGGGACAATGCCCGGAGCTCGACGAGCTTCTTCAGTCGATATCCGCCAACGGGTACCTCGACATCGAGCCGCTCGTCGTCATGAGCGCGTCTGAAGATGACGCGCTGATCGTCCTTGAGGGAAACCGGAGGCTGGCCACGCTTCGTCTCTTGCTGGAACCGGCCTTGGTTGGCAGGATCGCGTTCTCGGAGAATACCCGTATAGCGGTGCCTGAGATCGACGATGCGGTGCGCAGTACCTTGGATCAAGTGTCAGTCTACCTTGTCGCAAGTCGGGAGCGGGCTCGTGCGTTCATAGGTTACAAGCACATCAACGGCCCGGCCAAGTGGGATGCTTACGCCAAGGCGCGTTTTGCAGCTAAGTGGTACCGGGAGGCCCGGGATGATGGGGTGGACCTAGAACAGATCGCAACTGCAATCGGCGACCGACACGATACGATCAAGCGGATGGTGTCGGCAATCTACGTGCTGGAGCAGGCGAAAGAAGAGGACCTGTTCGAGATCGAAGATCGCCACAGTAGCAAGTTCAATTTCTCTCATCTGTACACGGCGCTTTCGCGTTCCCAGTACATGGAGTATTTGGGTCTCGAACCCGCTTGGTCGCGACACCACCCGAAGCCAGATCAGGTTCCCCGAGAGAAGCTGGATGAGCTTCGAAGGGTGCTCGTCTGGATTTACGGGTCGAAGTCTGAGGAGGTTAGACCGGTCGTTAGGACCCAGAATCCTGATGTCAAGCGGCTAGGGGAGGTCCTGGCCAAGGCGGAGGGTAGACATGTTCTGGAACAGACGGGAAATCTCGATCAGGCTCATGCAAGCACGGAGCCCGTGGACAAGCGGTTTACTGCGTCCCTGCTTCGCGCCCGGGATTTTGTCAGGGAGGCGTCCGGTTCACTGCGGGCTTACGACGGAACGGACAAGTCGCTGCTTGACATCGCCGAGGATGTAAAGGAAGCGGCGGATAGCCTGTTTCAGAGCATGGCCAGGAAGCACAGAGAGGCTAGCGTCACAGAGTGATGGCCCTGTATCTTCCAATAGACGAGGTGACGGGGTCGTCGATCAACGTCGATCTTGCAGCAGACTTCTTGGAGCTAAAGGCATACTTTGCAGACGACTCCACAGCCCTGACTTCGGAACTCGCCAATGCTGCGTCGCTCGGAGCCCCTCAGGACCATGCCGATCTGCAGGAGGAAATGCAGGAGGGAGAGGAGGAGATTGTCTCCTGCGCGGTGAACCGGATCGAGACGCGACAGGGTGCGTTAGACTCGGCTTATCCATTCAGGCTTGATTCTGACGGAGACTTGGTGAGGTACGAGTTGGCCGATGAATCGCTCGGGCAGGCAGCGTACATCCTGAGCCTCGTCCTTTCGAATCTGCGGGCCATTTCTCCGGTTCTAGACAATTCGGGTTTTCATCCGGATTGTGGAGAAGTGGTTAAATTGCGTGGGTATTTCCAGTATCTGGCGACGGCTGCTTTGGCGGCAGAAATTCAGGGGGTAGCATGGTCGTTCGGCTTTCCCCGACCAGACAGATCCGGGTTTCTCAACAAGCTAGGGAAAATCTGGGAGATCCTTGGCGACGGTAGGGTCGAGGCGCAGACCGGAGCGCCGCGGAAGCCCAAAGACGACCAGATCGATGTTTTCGCTGCCCGTCGGCACCGCGATGGACTGCCGGGGTTCCCTCTCGCCGTAGCGCAGGTCGCAACAGGCCGGAACCCGGAGGAGAAGTCTCTCAAGGGACATATGGATGCGTTCAAGAGCCGTTGGTTCAGGACGCCGCCGGTGACGAACTTCATGGTTTATATGATCATACCATTCGCGAGGGCCGAGGATCAGTTCTTCGACGACGTTCGCGTAATGGGGAACGTGTTGCACCGGTTGCGGGTAGCCCGTCGTGTTGGCGAGGCTGACCGGCTCGTGGATGACGGCGTGGAAATCGAAGGATACGACCGTCTGCCGGAGGTGGCGCGCTGGGTCAGAGAATACCGAAGCCGGGCGAGGGCAGAGGCCGCATGAGACATCGGTTCCACTCGATCTGCCCGTACTTCGCGATGTTCCCGGAACGGTTCGTTGAGAAGCAACTGGCGGCGAGTCGTTACGACGGGGTCGTTTTCGATCCTTACTGTGGCCGGGGCACGACTCTGTTCCAGGCGCTCCTCCAGGGACGGGATGCGGCTGGTTGCGATCTGAACCCCGTGGCGGCCTGTATTTCGGGAGCGAAGAGCGATCCTCCAGGATGTTCGGAAATCAGGGGGCGAATCACGGAGTTACGAGGAGGATGCTGTGAGCCTGACGACGTAGGGTGGCAGGGTAGCTTGGAAGAGTTCTTCGACCTTTGCTTTCAGCGGGACACACTGCTCCAAGTACGTTATCTGCGGTCCATACTGGATTGGCGCAACCGCAAGGACGACCGGTTTATCGCGGCGCTGTGTCTCGGTGCGTTGCATGGAGAGTCCCACCGTTCTCCCAACTACTTTAGCAACCGCATGCCGCGTACTATCAGCACCAAGCCTGACTATTCGGTCCGATGGTGGAGGCAGTCCGGATATACCCCGCCGCGGCGTGACGTCTTCGAGATCCTCGAACGGATGCTCGAATACCGGTTCCGGACCCCTCCCCCGAAGGGATCTGCCAAGGTGATTCAGACCGACGCTCGTCTGGCCGCCTGCAAATTCCCGGGCCTCAGAGGTCGAGTCACTGACGTGATTACTTCGCCCCCGTACCTCGACACCACCAACTACCGTGAGGATCAGTGGCTGCGGCTGTGGTTTCTCGACGGCGAGCCGCTGGTGCTGCGCGGAGGGGGAGACGATCGACACCGCAACAAGGACAGCTACTGGAGGTTCATCCAGGAGTCGATGGCGGGACTGGGTCCGCTGTTGGAGGGCCGGGCGAGGATGGTCGTTCGCATCGGGGGGCGCCGGTTGAACAAACCCGAGTTGAGAGAGGGATTGCTGCGGGCCCTGACGGATGGTCTTGGCCGCGAAGTAAGGCTGGTCGATGATGGCGTCACGACCGAAGTCGGCAAAACGCAGGCGAACTCGTTTCGCGGCGAGAAGGTGTCGCAGTTCCAGGAGCACGACTTCTGCTTTGCGGTGTAGCACTGGAGAAAGCGGAAGGCTTGTTCGTTACGGTTTTGACCATGACGAGTTCCTGGGGTGGTTCCCCTTCCCAGCCGCCGAAGATCAGGACCGCAAACGGAGGGAGGAAATGACGCAGACTGAGTACCTGGTCATTGTAGAGAAGTACGGGCCTGGGGCACATGGGGCGTATGTGCCGGAACTGCCGGGCATCGGTGTGGCCGGGAAAACGGAGGATTGAGGTGCGTGATCTGGTCGCCGACGCGATCAGGCTGTATCTCGATGAGCTCGAGCAGGGTGGGATCCAGCGGCGGATGCGGTAGTAGTGGACCACTACACGGTTACCGTTTGACCACATGAGCCAGCGGCGCGGTCGATCGATCCGTGCACTGGTAAGCCCATGACAGCCACCGACACCTCCGAACGGGGCCTCGAGCGCCTCATCTGCACGGCCTTGGCCGGCCATCCGTGTGACCCGCCTCCAGGTCCCACGGTGGGCGAGGCGCCGGCCCCTTACGCCGGTTCCGGCTGGAGCGGAGGCAACTTCCACGACTACGAACGCGAGTACTGCGTCGACCTGGCTCAGCTCTCTGGCTTCCTGCGCGCCACCCAGCCCGAAGCGGCGGAGTCCCTCGGCCTGTCCGAGACGGGCCCCACGCGACGGAGGTTCCTGGCCCGGCTCCAGGGGGAGATCAGCAAGCGGGGCACCATCGACGTGCTGCGCCAGGGCATCCGGCACGGGGCCCACGATCTCGACCTGTTCTACGGCACGCCGTCGGCCGACAACCCGGAGGCGCAGGAGCGCTTCCGGCAGAACCGCTTCACGGTCACCCGCCAGCTGCGCTACAGCCGCGACGAGACCCAGCGGGCCCTCGACATCGGCCTGTTCATCAACGGCCTGCCGGTGGTCACCTTCGAGCTGAAGAACAGCCTCACCAAGCAGACGGTCGACGACGCCGTCCAGCAGTATCAGCGGGACCGCAACCCGCGGGAGAAGCTGTTCGAGCTGGGCCGCTGCGTCGCCCACTTCGCCGTGGACGAGAGCGAGGTCCGGTTCTGCACCCACCTCCGGGGCAAGGCCTCCTGGTTCCTGCCCTTCAACCGGGGCTGGAACGACGGCGCCGGCAACCCGCCCAAGGCCAGCGGGATCAAGGCCGACTACCTGTGGCGCGAGGTGCTGACCCCGGAGAGCCTGACCGACATCCTCGAGAACTACGCCCAGGTGGTGGAGGGGAAGGACGAGAAGACGGGCCGACGGAGCCGGGCCCAGGTCTGGCCGCGCTACACCAGCTCGACGTGGTGCGCCGCCTTCTGACCGACGCGGGCGCTCGCGGTGCCGGGCAGCGCTACCTGATCCAGCACTCGGCCGGCAGCGGCAAGAGCAACTCCATCGCCTGGCTCGCCCACCAGCTGATCGGGCTGACCCGGGATGGCGCCCCGGCCTTCGACTCGATCATCGTGGTCACCGACCGGGTGCTCCTGGACCGGCAGATCCGCGACACGATCCGTCAGTACGCCCAGGTCTCGGCCACGGTGGGGCACGCCGAACGGTCGGGGGACCTGCGCCGGTTCATCGAGAGCGGCAAGAAGATCATCATCTCCACGGTGCAGAAGTTCCCCTTCATCCTCGACGAGATCGGCAACGAGCAGCGCGGGCGCCGCTTCGCCATCATCATCGACGAGGCCCACTCGAGCCAGGGAGGCCGCGCCAGCTCGGCCATGGCCCAGGCCCTCTCCGAGGCCGGGGAAGAGGAGGAGGACGAGACCTTCGAGGACCGCATCAACCGCCTCATGGAGTCGCGCAAGCTGCTGCCCAACGCCAGCTACTTCGCCTTCACCGCCACCCCCAAGAACAAGACCCTGGAGATCTTCGGCGCCCCGGACCCGCGGCCCGACGGCGCGGTCAGGCACCACGCCTTCCACGGCTACACCATGAAGCAGGCGATCCAGGAGGGGTTCATCCTCGACGTGCTCGCCTACTACATGCCCGTGCAGAGCTACTACAGGCTCGCCAAGACCGTGGAGGAGGACCCGGAGTTCGACGTCAGGAAGGCCCAGAGGAAGCTGCGCCGCTTCGTCGAGAGCAGCGACCACGCCATCCGGCTCAAGGCCGAGATCATGGTCGACCACTTCCACGACCAGGTCCTGGCCCAGGGCAGGATCGGCGGCCAGGCCCGGGCCATGGTGGTCACCAACGGCGTCGAGCGGGCGATCCAGTACTACAATGCCATCCGCGAGTACCTTGGGGAGCGCAAGAGCCGCTACCAAGCCATCGTCGCCTTCTCGGGAGAGCACGAGTTCGGCGGGGGCAAGGTGACCGAGGCGTCCCTGAACGGCTTTCCCTCCGGCCGGATCGCCGAGCGGTTCCAGGACGACCCCTACCGCTTCCTGGTCTGCGCCGACAAGTTCCAGACCGGGTACGACGAGCCCCTGCTGCACACGATGTACGTGGACAAGACCCTCTCCGGCATCAGGGCCGTGCAGACCCTGTCGCGGCTCAACCGTGCGCATCCGAAGAAACACGATGTCTTCGTCCTCGACTTCCTGAACGACGAGGACATCATTCAGACCGCCTTCGCCGACTACTACCGCGCCACGATCCTGGCCGACGAGACCGACCCCGACAAGCTGCACGACCTGCAGGCGGACCTGGACGGCGCGCAGGTATATGCCCTTGGCCAGATCGACGACTTCGTCGAGCGCTACCTCGGCGGCGCCGAGCGGGACGAGCTCGATCCGATCCTCGACGCCTGCGTGGCGGTCTACAAGAGCGACTTGGACGAGGACGGCCAGGTGGACTTCAAGGGCAAGGCCAAGGGCTTCGTCCGGACCTATGCCTTTCTCTCTTCCGTGCTGACCTACAACGACGCGGGCTGGGAGAAGCGCTCGATCTTCCTGAACTTCCTGATCCCGAAGCTGCCGGCCCCCGAGGAGGAGGACCTGTCGAAGGGCATCCTCGACGCCATCGACCTGGACAGCTACCGGGTCGAGAAGCAGGAGATGAAGAAGATCCTGCTGCCGGACGAGGACGCCGACGTCGACCCGGTGCCGGCCTCCGCGGGCGGGCAGCGCCCCGAGCCGGAGCTGGACCGGCTGTCGAACATCCTCAGGACGTTCAACGAGCACTGGGGCACCGACTGGGAAGACGTCGACCGGGTAGGACAGCTTATCACCGAGACGATTCCCGCCAAGGTGGCCGCGGACACGGCCTTCCGAAACGCCCGCCAGAACTCGGACCGGGAGAACACCCGCATCGAGGGCGACAAGGTGCTGATCCGGGTCATGAATTCCGTGATGAAGGACGACACCCAACTCTTCAAGAAATTCATGGACGACCCCGGATTCCAGCGCTGGATGGCCGATACGGTCTTCGGGCTCGCCTACGAGCGGGCCGGCACCCCCTGAACAAGGCCGCACATGGCGCCTGACCGTCGTACGCCTCGCGTGAGGGCGTTCTGCGTCGGCCAGGCGAAATCGGGTACCGCCTCCATAGTCGGGCTGCTGTCCGCCAACTACCGTGTGGCGCATGAGCCCGAACGGGCGGCGACCCTCGACCTCATCCTCCGCCACGCGCACGGTGAACTCTCGGACACGGCCGTCCGGGAACACCTGCGCGAGAGGGATGCGCGGCTCGACCTGGAATACGACGTGGCATGGGCGAACCAATTCCTCATCCGGCACCTGTTGGCCGTCTTCCCCGCGGCCAGATTCATCGTACTGATCCGAGACTGCTACACGTGGCTGCAGTCGATCACGGGCCATCTCACCGTCCGCCATGTACCCGGTGACGTGGCGGGGTTTCTCAGGTGGTGGTTCAAGCCGGACCGGTATCCGCACGGTGCCGGCGATCGCGTCCTCGAGGACCGCGGCCTGTTCTCGGTATCGGCCTACCTGCATGCGTGGAACCGGCATGTCGATTCCTGCATCGGGTCGATACCGCCCGAACGGCGGCTGGTACTACGGACCAACGAACTCGGCGCCTCACATCGGCGTCTGGCGCGATTTTTCGGAATACCCCCCGGCTCGCTTGATGCTGCCCATGGTCACCGTAACCGCGGTACGCCGATGGAACCGATCGAATCTGTCGTATCCCCTGGATACATCGACGAGATGGCCCACTCGATCTGCGGGGCCAACATGGCGCGTTACTTCCCCTCGATAGGAGACAGGCTGCCTCGACCATGCATGGAAGCGCCGCACTGACCGCTCAGGTCCGCGCCCGGATGGATGCGGACGAAGAGCTCGATGTCGAGGCCGGACTGTTGGTCCTCGGGGCACTCGAGGGAGACGTGGCGCTGGATCGTGCCCTGTCGGAGGATGCCGCCGATTCCGAACTGCCGTCCACCGCGGAGACGGATGCCGTTCAGGCTCCTGCGAAACGTGCGTACCTCGACAAGATCTCGGTCCGGGGTTTTCGCGGTATCGGCTCCGGTTGCGACCTGGGGCTCATCCCCGGCCCTGGCCTTACGCTGGTTGTCGGGCGCAACGGCAGCGGCAAGTCGAGCTTCGCGGAAGCTCTGGAGCTCTTGCTGACCGGCAAGAACCAACGCTGGGAGGGCCGGTCGGCGGTCTGGAAGGAGGGGTGGCGCAACCTGCACTGGTCCGGGCCGGCGGAGATCGCGGCGACCTTTGCGGTCGAAGGGCGGCCACAGCCGCTTACCGCAAGACGCGTATGGGTGGAGGGTGCGGATCTGGATGCCGGCACCGACGAGGTGGATGGCATCCAGGGGGACAACTCCCGTGCGGCCCTTGGTTGGGACGAGGAGATCGCCACTTATCGCCCCTTTCTGCCGTACAACGAACTGGGGTCAATCCCTGACTATCGGCCGACCGAGCTGTACGACATGATGTCGGCGGCCCTGGGTCTCGACACGCTGGTGGACGCGCGCCAGCGGTTGCGCCAGCTGCGCCTTGAGCACGAAAGGCAGGTTCGTACGGCGGAGGCCGCACGGCGAGAGTGGTTCTCCCGAGTCGAAGAGCTCGACGATGAACGGGCGCGGGCCTGCGCCCGGGCCATCGGGAAACCCAAGGCCGGCACATGGGATCTCGACGCCGTGGAGCTGGTCCTGGAGGGCGCGCTCGAACCGGAGGGTGAGGGCGTGATCGCCCTGCTGCGCCGACTCGCAACTCTCGCGGTGCCCGGGGCCGAAGAAGCGCGGGCCGGGGCCGGAAGGTTGCGAGCCGCAGTAGAGGGGGCGAAGGCCGCGGAACGGACGGATGCCGGCCGTGCCCGGCAGGTCGCGGATCTGCTCGACCGCTCGCTGGTGGTGCACGCCGCACATGGAGATCAACCATGCCCTGTCTGCGGCGCCGGTGAGTTGACCGATGAGTGGCGGTCGCGTACGGAGGCCGAAGTTCAGCGTCTGCGCACGGAGGCGGGTACGGCGGACCAGGCTCAGAAGATGCTTGCCAAGGCCCGCCGTGAGGCCCAGGCCTTGTTGGTCGAGCCACCGGAGATTCTGGGTCGTTCGGACACGGCCAGTGTCGACGCGACCGCTCTGCAGGAGGCCTGGGGACGTTGGGCTGATCTCCGCGAGGCAGCGGATGACAGCCTGATCGAGCATTTGGGGCATTGTCCCGATCTTAGTTGAAATAGCACAGGCTCCCATCGTTACGTTTGATACGAGAAATCCCCAAGAAGCCTCGTATCGGTAACCCAAGGAGCCTGCCATGAGCAAGCTACAAGCACGGAAGAAGGGCGTCAAACGGACCGTGGCCATCGGCCCCGTGAACCGCCAAGCCACCGCGTCGATGGACGATCTGGAGACTCGCATCGAGGTCATCCAGCTGCTGATCCCTTTGGGTCTGCAGGCGGTCTCGGAGGAGCTGCAGCAGTCGGTCGAGGCCTTGGCCGGACCTCGGTATCAGCGCAAGGGTCCGGATCAGGCGTTGCGCCGCTGGGGGGCGCAGGCCGGGTCGGTGTACCTGGGCGATCAGAAACTGCCGGTCGAGGTGCCGCGCGTGCGCGATGTGGTCCGCGGCACCGAGGTCCCGCTGGAGGCCTATCAGGCCCTGCAGACGCCGAGGCAGATGGACCAGGGGCTGTTGTTGCGGGTGCTGAAGGGCTTGGCCACGCGCAACTACGAGGCCTGCGCCGAGACCGTCCCGCAAGCCTTCGGTCTGTCCCGTTCCTCGGTCTCTCGCCGGTACGTGAAAGGCACGGCGCGCAAGCTGGCCGAATTCCAGCAGCGATCCTTGGAAGGCTACGACCTGGTGGCGCTGTTTCTGGACGGCAAGAGCTTCGCCGACGAGGAGATCCTCATCGCCCTGGGTGTGACTCTGGAGGGCCTGAAAGTGCCCTTGGGTTTCGTGCAGGCGGCGACCGAGAACGAGCGGGTCTGTCGTCGCTTCCTGGCGGAGTTGGTCGAGCGAGGCCTGCAATACGAAGCCGGGCTGCTCGTGGTGATCGATGGAGGCCAGGGCCTGTACAAGGCGGTGCGGTCGGTGCTCCAGGGCCATGCCTGCGTGCAGCGATGCCAGTATCACAAGCGCCAGAACGTGGTCTCGTACCTGCCCAAGAGCGAGCAGGCCGGCCTTCGTCGAAAGCTGGAAGCGGCGTATGGGCACTCGACGTACGAGGAGGCCCAAGCCGCCCTGGAGGCGCTGAAACCGGGGTTGCAGTTGATGAACCAGTCGGCCCTGCGCAGCTTGGAGGAAGGTCTGGAAGAAACCCTCACGCTCCACCGCCTGGGCCTGATGCCGATGCTGAAGGCCTCCTTCCGAACCACCAACTGTATCGAGAACGTCAACAGTCTCCTGGAGCAGTTGACGCGCAACGTGCGGCGCTGGACGAACTCGTCGCAGCGTCACCGCTGGGTGGCCACGGCGTTGCTCGACATCGAACCTCGCCTGCGCCGGGTCAACGGCTACCACCACCTGCCGATGCTCCGGCTAGCGCTCCAAGCCGAGCTCGGCATCCATCAGCTCGCGATGACGGGCTGACTCATCCACTCGAGCCTGGGCTACGTTTCAACTGAGAATGGGACTTGCCCGCATTTGGAGGAGGAGCACCACAATCTCGCCGCCGCCGCGGACTCGCTCAAAGAGCAGGCCGCCGCCGAGTTGGGGCGCCTGGAGGAAGCCTGGCGTCCTCTCGTCGATACCCTGCGCTCCTGGCTGCCAACCGCACGCGACGCGGCGCGGGCCTCCCGGGTGGTCCCGCATCTACGTCGCGCGGAGAAGTGGCTCAACTCGGAGACCGACCTGATCCGGACCGAACGGTTTGGTCCCATTGCGAAGCGGGCCTCAGAGGTGTGGGAGACTCTGAAACAGAACAGCAGCGTAACGCTGGACCACCTCAAACTCGAGGGTTCCGAAACCCAGCGTCACCTCGTTCTCGACGTCAGCGTCGACGGAACCGACGGCCAGGCCCTCGGGGTGATGAGTCAGGGCGAGATCCACGCCCTGGCTCTCAGTCTGTTCCTGCCGCGGGTGCTGCTGCCGGAATCCCCCTTCGGATTCGTCGTGATCGACGATCCGGTGCAGGCGATGGACCCGGGGAAAGTCGATGGTCTGGCGCGCGTGCTCTCCATGGTGGCGCAAGAGCGGCAGGTCCTCGTCTTCACCCATGACGAGCGTCTGCCGGAATCGGTTCGTCGGCTGCAGATCCCGGCACAGGTGGTCGAAGTGACGCGGCAATCCGGCTCGCAGGTGGCGTGCCGGACCGTCCGCGACCCGGTTGCGCAGTACCTGGCCGATGCCCGCGCTCTGAGGAAAACCGACGAGCTTCCGCCGGAAGCCGCGGCGCGAGCCCTGCCTTCGTTCTGCCGCCTGGCCATCGAAGCGGCGTGCACGGAGGTCGTCCGCCGGCGGCGTATCGGGCGCGGCGAGCCCCACTCCGACACGGACGAGGTGTTGAATGACGCTCGGACGCTGATGCAGAAACTCGCCCTTGCCCTGTTCGACGACAGCGGGCGCGGGGGAGAGGTACTGGCCCGACTCAACCGGTCAGACCCAAGATGGGCCGACGCCGTCCAATGGGTGAACCGTGGAGCGCACAGGGCCGTCGTTTCCCAGGACCTCTCGTCGATGGTCGGCTCGACCGAGAGCCTGACGCGATGGCTCGGCAAGCTCAGTAGCAACCCATGACTCCCATCGAGATCATCGATGCGGCCGACGCGCTGGTGGAACCCCGGCACGGCGGCCGCGTACAAGGATGGCCGAGGGTTGCAGCAGTGCTCGGCCGGCATGCGATCGAGGAGGCGCTTCGGCAATACTGGTCCCTGCGCGAGCCCGGCCTGGAGCGCTGCAGCGGGCGCGCGCAACTGCTGTGCCTTACCGTCTACCTGAGGGACCGCGACCTCGGCCCCGAGACCTTCGTCGCGTGGTCCGATCTGAGCCGTACCTGTCACCACCATGCATACGAGCTCGCACCTACGGCAGAGGAGCTGCGGAGTTGGCTGGACGTGGCACGGCGGTTCACCTGCGAGGTCGCGCGCCAGATCGCTGCCCACCGGAAGTGATGGCCCGTGCGCTGGCGCAACCGGCGGCCGGCGTTCTTCTCCAACTCCGGCCTGTTGACGTGATCCGAAGATTCCTTCTGCTGATCACCGCCGCCTCCGCGGCCCCCCTGTCCGCCGCCGTCGACCTGGCCGACCTCGACGAGTGGCGCATCGTCGTCGCCCCCGGCGCCATCGCCTCCGAGAAGTACGCGGCACAGGAGTTCCGCACCCACCTGGCCTTGGCGGGAGGCCCCGACCTCGAGATCGTCTCCCAGGCGGAAGGTCCGGGCGGCCACGTCTTCATCGGTCCGGGCGCCGCAATGGGGAGCCCCGTTGGCTTCGACCTCACCGATTACGGGCCCGAGGATCTGCGCATCGTCGTGCGTCCCGGCGCCATCGTCGTGGCCGGCGGCCGGCCGCGGGGGACCCTCTACGGGGTCTACACCTTCCTCGAGGACTACCTCGGCGTGCGCTTCGTCACCGCCGACCACACCCACGTTCCGCCCCTCGGGCCGGAGCGCTGGATCGGTCCCGTGGACCGGGTCTACCGGCCGCCGCTGGAGTGGCGCTGGTCGGACTTCGAGACCAACTACGCCCGCCCCGATTTCGCCGCGCGGCTGCGGCTGAACGCGGGCCGGGTGGAGGCCATGCCTCCCGGCAGCACCGACTGGAGCCTGGTTGGCCGCTACGGCGGCCGGTCTCCCGTGCACCTCGTGGAGCACTCCTTCAACGCCCTGCTGCCGCCCTCGGAGTACGCCGTGGACCATCCGGAGTACTACTGCCTCTACGAGGGCGAGCGCTGGGCCCACCGGCGCTACGAGGACGGGCGCTTTCACGAGGACCTGCAGCCGTGCATGACCCACCCCGAGGTCCTGCGCCTGATCACCCGTGCGGCCCTGGGGCAGCTAAAGGCCCACCCCAGTCGCATGGATGTCAGCGTCGCCCAGAACGACGGCAGCGTCTGGTGCCAGTGCCCGTCGTGCCGGGCCCTCAACGAGCGCGAGGGCACCCCCATGGGCTCGCTCCTTACCCTGGTGAACGCCGTCGCCGACGAGGCGGCCGCCGCCCATCCGGGGCGGGGCGTGTCGACCCTGGCCTACGACTACAGCGCCCCGCCGCCGCGCTCGCTGCGGCCCCGGGACAACGTCCTGGTCATGTGGTGCAGCATCCGGGTCTGCTTCATCCACGCCCTGACCGACCCGGCCTGTCCGGACAACGCCGGCCAGTACGCCCAGTTGGCGGCGTGGTCCCGGATCGCGCCGAATCTGTACGTGTGGGACTACTACATGAACCACGATCGCCGCGGGTTCCAGTTGCCCCTGCCCAATCTCCGGTGGATCGCCGAGAACGTGCGCGCCGAGGTCGACCTCGGCGTCCGGGGCCTGTTCACCCAGGCCTTCAGCAGCTCCCACGGCAACGAGTTCGAGGATTTGAGGAACTACCTGCTGAGCCGGCTCATGTGGGATCCCGGCCTCGACGGGCGGGCGCTCATGGTGGAGTGGCTGGACCTCCACTACGGCCCGGCGGCCCCCCCGATCCGGCGCTGGATCGACCGCCTCCACGACCGGGCCCTGGCCAGCGGCCGGCACCGCCACAGCCTCGGGGGCCGCTACGACGAGTACGGCCTCGACGAGTCCGACGCCGCCGCCGGCCTGGAGGCGGTGGAGGTGGCCATGGGGCTGGCCGACAGCGACGCCGTGCGCCGCCGCGTCGAGCAGGCCTCCATCTGGGCCTGGCGGGCCACCCTGGAGCCGGTGTGGTACGCCACGGGGGAGGTGGACCTCGATCCAGGGCAGGCGGAGGAGCTGCGGGCCCGGGCGGAACACTTCTTCGAGCTGTGCCGCAAGCACGACGTGCGGCGCACCGCCTCCGGGAGCTGGTTCGCCATCGACAAGGCCGAGAGGCGCGTCCGCGCCGCCATCGGCGACTGGTAGGGAGAGCAGGACATGGCGAAAGTCTTCATCCCCCGGCGGCTGCGGCCCCTCAGCGGCGGGCGCTCCCAGATCGGCGTTCCCGGCGCCACGGTGCGCCAGGTGATCGAGGCGCTGGAGGCCGAGTGCCCCGGGATCCGGGCCCGCCTCTACGACGCCGAGCGCGATGCCCTGGCCCGAGGCATGGCGGTGACCGTGGACGGCGTCACCGGGGAGCTGGGCCTGCTGGAGAAGGTCGGCCCGGAGAGCGAGGTCCACTTCCTGCCCGCCATCTCCGGCGGCTGATCTCCGGCGGTTGCCATGGTGTGGGCCAACGGCGTTTTTGATACCACCTTCAGAAGCCCCACCCCAACCTCAAGACGGACCCATGATTGACGTACGCCGCCTGCGCGCCGAGCCCGATGCCATGCGCCGCGCCATCGCCCTGCGCCGGGTCGACCCCGCGCGGGCCGACGTGGACCGCTTTCTCGAGATCGACGCGCAGCGCCGCGCCCTGCAGCAGGAGATCGACGGCCTCAACTCGCAGAAGAAGGAGCTGGCCCGGCTCGGCCGCACCGACCCCGGGGCGGCGCGCCGGAAGGGCCAGGAGCTGCGGGAGAAGGGACGCGAGCTGGAGACGCGGTTGGCGGAGCTGACGTCCGAGTGGCAGGCCATCCTCGAGTGGTTCCCCAACTGGCCTCACCCGGAGATGCCCGAGGGCGCCGGCGAGGAGGAGAACGTGGAGGAGTGCGTGTGGCTGCCGGGCCCCGGCTACCTGCCGCAGGACCAGCTCGGGGCCGGTCCGCACTCGACGACGGCCATGCCCAGGGGCGCCATCCACGGGGAGGGGGACTTCGAGCCCCGGGACCACTCCGAGCTGTCGGCGGCCCTCGGCGCCGACACCCTGCAGGCCTCCAAGGTCTCGGGCTCGCGCTTCACCTACCTGACCGGGGACCTGGCGCGCATGCAGTACGCCCTGCAGCAGCTGCTCGCCGACGAGATGCTGCGCCGCGGGTACGAGATGATGGTGCCGCCCCTGCTCGTGCGCGAGCGCGCCCTACACGGCACCTCCCATTTCCCCGAGGGCCGCGACCAGGTCTACGCCATCCAGACCGACAACGTCGAGGAGGGGACGCAGCTCTTCCTCGTGGGCTCGTCGGAGCCGGCCAACTTCAGCTACTTCATGGACCGCACCCTCGACGAGGCGGACCTGCCCATCAAGCTCTTCGCCTTCACCGCCTGCTTCCGCTCCGAGGCCGGCTCCTGGGGCAAGGACGTGAAGGGCATCAAGCGCCTGCACCAGTTCGACAAGCTGGAGATGAACGCCGTCTGCACCCCCGGCCAGTCCGAGGCGATGTACGAGGAGTTCGGCCAGATCAACGAGTGGCTCCTGCAGCAGCTGCAACTGCCCTACCGCATGGTCGACAAGTGCGCGGGCGACGCCGGCTACCTGGCCACCCACCGGCAGCGGGACGGCGAGGTGTGGATGCCGGGGACGGGGGAGTTCATGGAGGTCATGACCGACACCAACACCACCGACTACCAGGCCCGCCGGATGGCGATCCGCTACCGTCCGGCGGAAGGCGGGGGACTGGCCTTCTGCCACACCGTCAACGACACGGGCTGCGCCATGGGCCGCATGCTCATCGCCATCGTCGAGAACTACCAGCAGGCCGACGGCTCGGTGAAGGTGCCCGAGGTCCTTCAGGCGGTGGTCGGCAAGGAACGGATCCGCCCCTCCTGAATCCGCGCCCGCCGGCGACAGGCTGCCGGCGGCCGATCCGCACGAGGTTCCCACCGATGGCAGAGATCCCCCGCATCGGCACCGACCGGCAGCTCTTCGTCGACACCTTCTGGATCGAGGACAGTCAGGGGGTGGCGCGGCGGCTGCACGAGCCGGTGCGGCGCAACACGGCGATCGCCGGGGACCGCCCCTGGGACCGGGCCGGCGTCTCCTACATGACCGTCTTTCCCGACGGCGGGAAGTTCCGCGCCTGGTACCGCTGCGACTGCGAGATGCCGATCCGGGACGATCGGCGCCTGCCCCTGATCGCCTGCGCCGAGAGTGACGACGGCGTCCACTGGGAGAAGCCGTCCCTGGGCGTGGTCGAGTTCGACGGCTCCACCGACAACAACCTGGTCTGGCGGGGACCCGGCAACAATCTGTCCCTGTTCTGCGACGACGGCCCCGGCGTGCCCGCCGAGGAGCGCTACAAGGGCATCGTCCGGACGTCCGATCTCCTCGCCCTGGTGTCGCCCGACGGCCTGCGGTGGCGCCAGCGCCGGGAGGCGCCGATCCACACCGAGCGGCCCTTCGACTCCCACAACATCGTCTTCCGCGATCCCTTCCGCGGCGACTACGTCATCTACGCCCGCGGGGTCGGCGGCCGGGGCGACTTCAAGGGGGGAGTGCGCTGGGTGCGGCGCTCGACCTCCGCCGACTTCGAGAGCTGGAGCGAGTGGGAGTCCATCGACGTGGGCCGCGAGCCGGCGGAGCACCTCTACACCAACGCCTGCGTGCCCTACGAGCGCGCCCCGGGGACCTACCTGATGTTCCCCTCGCGCTTCGTCAAGGAGCGGAAGCCGGTGCCGGACTGGCCCCACGGATCGGGCGTGAACGACATCCTCTTCCTGTCGAGCCGGGACGGCGTGCGCTTCGACTGGTCACTCGGGGAGGCCTTCCTCCGCCCCGGCCCCGACCCCGGCAACTGGCACGAGCGCGCCCTCTACATGGAGCACGGCCTGCTGCAGACCGGGCCGGCGGAGATCTCCCTCTACGGCATGGAGAACTGGCGCCTGCCCTCGAACCGCATCCGGCGCTACACCCTGCGCACCGACGGTTTCGTCTCCGTCCGCGCCGGCCACGGCGGCGGCGAGTTCGCCACCCGGCCCTTCGTCTTCGCCGGCGACGAGCTGGAGCTCAACTACTCCACATCGGCCGCCGGCTCCCTGGGGGTCGAGGTTCAGCGGGCCGACGGCTCTCCCATCGAGGGGCGCACCCTCTCCGACTTCGGCGAGCACTACGGCGACGAGATCGACGGCGCCGTGAGCTGGAACGGCCGCGGGGTGGGGGACCTGGCCGGAGAGCCGGTGCGCCTGCGCTTCACCCTGCAGGACGCCGACCTCTACGCCTTCCGCTTCCGCCAGCGGGCGCGCTGAACCACCACCCGGGCCCTGCCGGGCCGCCTCAGCGAAAGTGGGGCGTGTCCCGCAGGTGGTACTCCAGCAGGTGGCCCCGGGCGCCGATGTAGAACACGCCGTCCTCGAAACCCTCGACGATCTGGTAGAGGTCCGGGATCGGCGCCTTGTCGAGGTGGACGAGGCGCCCGGCGGCGACATCGATCTTGAAGACCGTGCGCTGTGAGACGCCGTAGATGTCGCCGTCCCGGCCGGCGGTGAGGTGGATGACGCCGTGGGCCTCGGGCACCCCCGCCAGCGGCGTGCCCTTCTCGCGCAGGGTCCAGCGCGCTATCACCCGCCGTTCCTCGGGGCTGAAGGCGAAGAGACCGCCCGTGTCGGTGGAGCCGTAGACCAGGCCGGTGGCCGAGCTGCAGGCGAGGTTGCCGACGGCGATCGCCCCCCACTCGGGGATGCACTCGAAGACGCGGCGCTCCTCCCGCGGGCAGAACATGAACAGCCGCGCCTCGGTGGTCGTCTCCACGCAGCCGCGGCCGCCGCGGATGCTGGTGCCGCCGTAGACCCAGGTCTCGTCGGAGGCCACCGACTGCACCGACTGGTCCTCGTCGCGAAAGACCCTCCCTTCCTCGCTTTCCGGATCGAAGCGCGCCAGGCCGCCTCCGGGCACGTGGTAGTTGGCGCGGCAGGCGATGTAGATGCGGCCGTCGGGTCCCACGGTGTACTCGAAGGGGCGATTCATCTCCGGGCCGAGGCGGCCGAAGTTGCGCGGGTTGGCCTCCGGGTGCTCGCCGCCGTCCTCGGGACGGGGGTTCCAGGGCCGGGTCGGGTCGTAGGCCGCGAAGTAGCCGCCGCCGTAGCTGCCCATGTAGACCTTGTCGCCGCAGGCGATGACGTCGTAGATCTCGCCGCCGCTCCAGCCGACCTTGCCCAGGTCCTCCAGGTGCCGCGAGACCGGGTCGAAGCGGAAGATGTGCATGGAGATGATGGTGGCGCCGTAGATGCGGCCGTCGGGTCCGCGGTGCAGGCCGCAAATGTCGGTGGCCACGGTGGGCCGGTAGTCGGCCTGCCGGGGCTCCCCGTCCATGGTGTATGAGCATCCTTCCTGGCGGAAGCTGGAAGCCGCGATGCTGCGGCTGACGGCGGCGGGGGAGGGGGCCGGCTCGGGGTCCTCGCCGTCGGCCAGGACGCGCGTGGCCTCGCTGGCCGGGTCGTAGGCGACGCGGCTCGAGGGATCGCGCTGGATGCCGCAGACCACCTCGCCTCCGGCGGAGACGTGCTTGGGGCTGCACCAGATCTGCTGGCCGGGCACGTGGGGCGGCGGCGCCTGCACGCCGTGGTCGTGCCAGGTGTCGGCCTCCGGGTCGTAGCTGACCAGCCGTCCCTGGGGATGGGTCCCGAGCCAGACGCGGCCGTCGGGTCCGACCACGGCGTTGTAGAACCGCTGCTGGCTCATGAGGGGGAAGCCGTGGGAGCGCAGTCCGTGCTCCGGCGTCCAGGACTGCAGCACGTGGCCGTACTCGTAGATCCCGTGGAGGGTGTGCACCCACAGAGTGCCGTTGCGGGGATCGACGTTGCACTGGAACTCGCGGCCGCAGATCCAGTGGCGCTCGACGATCTCGCCCGTGTCGACGTCGATGCCGAAGAGGATCGAGCCCTCCTGGCCGAACTCGCCGCCCCAGAGGATGTCGATGCCGCGCCTCTCGTCCCGCGACACCCAGCCGCCGCCCATCCAGCCTCCCACCACGGGACGGCCCACGTCGTAGAACACACCCATCTTCGTTTTTCCTCGGTTTGGAGTTCGCGCTACGGGGCCAGCCAGCCGCCGCTGTCGCGGAAGGCCGGGAAGCGCAGGACCTGGGCCGCCGTGCCCCCCATGAGCCGGGCGCGCTCCTCCGGCGCCAGGTCGGGAAACACCTCGTCGGGCAGCCGCACGACCTCGCCGTAACCGGGATCGACGTCGATCCACGGGAAGTCGGTGGCCCACATCATCCGGCCGGCGCCGAAGACCATGCGCAGGCTGGCGCCCCAGCCGGCCAGGTCGGGGTAGGGGTAGGTCTGCCTGGTGAAGGCGTAGTGCCCGGAGAAGTGGACGTACACGTTCGGGTAGGGATAGGAACCCCGCGTGTTGTGGAGGATGCGCCCCACCTTCAGGCCCAGGGTCGAGTAGCGGGTCTCCGGCGGCATGGGCACGTCGGCCTGGGGGCGGCCCTTCTCGTCCCACCAGAACCTCGGCCCCGGGCAGACCATGAGGTGGTTGAAGACGACGCGCACCTGGGGGAAGGCCTCGAAGAGGTGGGGGACCACGTGGGCGTCCACGGCCCGAGGGTAGAGCCAGATGACGTAGTCGCGCCGGGCGGCGTGCTCCCAGATGGGGAACACGGGCAGGCGGCGCACGTCCACGGGCTCGAAGGGGTCGGCGGGACCGCCCAGCCGGCTCAGGCGGACTCCGATGACGCGTCCGTCGCTGGCCTCGGCGAGCCGGTCCATGTGGGCGCCGGCGTCCTCGCAGTCCGGGGGGACGAGGCCGATGCCGAGGAAGCGGTCCGGGTGCTCCCGCAGGCAGTGGAGCAGGTAGGCGTGGCGCTCGAAGCTCGTGCCCCCGATCTGCACGAGCACGGCGCCGTCCACGCCGTGGCTCTCCATGCGCTCCAGGAGCCGCTCTACCGGGGCCTCGCGCTCGGCGGGCAGGTGGTCGTTCACCTCCCGGGGGAACTCGGGGCTCTGCCGCGCGAAGACGTGCAGGTGGGCGTCGATGACGGGCGCGCGCCGGTCTTTCACGGGGCGGTCTCTCCCTGCGGCCGCGGCTCCCGGCGAAAGAGCTGGCGGCGGTCGGCGGTGGTGAGGCGGTCGGCGAAGCGGGCGAAGGCGCCGGGGTTGAAGGTGGCCTCGCTGTAGACCTCGTAGATGAGGATGATGGACCGCCGTCCCTGCCGCGACCGGTTCGCCATGGAGGTGTGCAGGCCGTAGCTGTTGAACAGGACCGCCGTCCCGGCCTCTCCTTCGAAGAGACGGTGTCCCGGCATGGCCTCCGGTTCGGCCACCAGCGGCCAGGGGCCGCTGTCGGGCCGGTGGCTGCCGGGCACGTAGGCGAAGGCGCCCTCCCGGCGCGAGACCGGGTCCAGGTAGATCTGCACCTTCAGGTGCAGGGGGGTGGAGCGCGGAATATCGTAGTGCCATCCCACGTAGCTGAGGGGGGCCGGCGGCAGGGTGCGGAACTGGGGCCCCACGAAGGTCGCCTGGCCGCCGGTGAAGGCCATGAGGTGACCGTACCAGGACGGGTGATCGACGAGGTCGAGGAAGAGCGGGTCCCGCGACAGGGGGTCGGGGATGTCGAAGAACGCCGCCGGCCGCGTGCCCTCGGAGACCCCCTCCAGCCAGTCCGGCCGGGCCTCGGCGGCTTGCCGGGCGAAGGCCTCCTGAACCCGCGACAGCTCCTCTCCGGACAGGGCTCCGGGCAGGGGCACCACGCCGTCGGCGCGCCACTGGGCGGTCTGCTCGGGGGTCGGTCCGTTCACGGCGTGGGCTCCTTTCGGGGGCCCCAAGTTAGCGATCGCTCCCGCCGGGGCGCCAACGCGCCCCGGGGCTCATTTTGACCCTGCCGGGGGGCCGGCTATCTTGGCCGCGCTGCTCACCCCAACGAGGAGGATTCCCTTGGTCATCCGCAGCTGGCACGACGCGAAGCCCCACGTGGGCCACGAGAACAAGATCATCTGGTCCATCTTCCGCTCGAAAGGCGCCGACCTGGAGAAGGAGGAGGCGTGCCTGCTCGGGCTCTCCGGGCTCACCGTGCACCGCCTGCAGCCGGGCTGCGACGGGGACTACCACGACCACGAAAACAAGGAGCAGGTCTACTACTTCACCGAGGGCCGGGCGAAGATGAAGATCGACGGGGAGATGCACGAGGTGGGCGCCGGCGACGCCGTCCACCTGCCGCCGAAGTGCAAGCACCAGATCGTCAACGACACCGACGACTGGGTGGAGCACCTGATCATCAGCGCCACGGTGCCCGGCCGATGAGGGACCTCGCCGCCGCCACGAGCCAGGCTGACATCGTTCCCGTCCTCATCGGCGAGCGCTGGCTGACGCCGGAGGTGGAGGAGCACACGCCCGTGCACCGGCCCGCCACCGGCGACGTCATCGGGCGGACCCCGCATTGCGGCGGAGCCGAGGTCGACCGGGCCGTGGAGGCGGCGAGCCGGGCCTTTCCCGCCTGGTCCACCACCCCGGCGCCGGAGCGGGCGAGGGTGCTGTTCCGCTACCGGGAGCTGCTCGAGGCGGAGGCGGAGGATCTGGCCGCCATCGTCTGCCGCGAGAACGGCAAGACCCGCGAGGAGGCGCGGGGGGACGTGCGCCGCGGCCTCGAGGTGGTCGAGCTGGCCTGCGGCATCGGCCAGCTGGCCAAGGGCGAGATCCTGCCCGATCTGGCCGCCGGCATCGACGGCGCCGCCACCCGCGAGCCGGTGGGGGTCTGTGCCGGCATCACCCCCTTCAACTTCCCGGCCATGGTGCCCATGTGGATGTACCCGCTGGCCATCGCCTGCGGCAACTCCTTCATCCTCAAGCCGAGCGAGAAGGTGCCCCTCACGGCCAACCGCCTGGCGGAGCTGTTCCTCGAGGCGGGGCTGCCGCCCGGGGTGCTCAACGTCGTTCACGGCGGCCGCGAGGTGGTGGAGGCCCTGTGCCGGCACCCCGGGATCGCGGCTCTCTCCTTCGTCGGCTCGTCGCCGGTGGCCCGAAGGGTCTACGAGCTGGCCGGGCAGACCGGCAAGCGCTGCCAGGCGGCCGGGGGGGCCAAGAACGTGCTGCTGGTCATGCCCGACGCTGTCGAGGCCGGACTGCTGGGCGCGGCGGCGGCCGCCGACCCGGCGCTCAACGGGGTCCTGCACTCGGCCTTCGGCTGCGCCGGCCAGCGTTGCATGGCCGGCTCCCTGGTCATGGGCCTCGGCGGCGCCTGCGACGGCCTGCGCGACCAGCTGGCCTCGGCCATGGACACCCTCACCGTGGGGGACACCCTCACCCATGACGTCGACATGGGACCCGTCATCGACGGCGCCGCCCGGCAGCGCCTCTCCGGCCGCATCGCCGGCGCCGCCGAGGCCGACCTGACGGTGGTCCGCGACGGCCGTGAGGGCGTGCCGGAGACCGGCTTCTTCGTCGGGCCCACCCTGCTCGACGGCGTGGAGCCCGGCCACGGCCTGTTCACGGAAGAGCTCTTCGGCCCGGTCCTGGGGCTGATGCGGCCGGAGAGCCTGGATGAGGCGATCGACTGGATCAACCGCATCCCCTACGGCAACGCCGCCACCATCTTCACCCGCGACGGAGGGGCCGCCCGCGCCTTCACCCGCGGCGTGGAGTGCGGCATGATCGGCGTCAACGTGGGGGTGCCGGCCCCCATGGCCCTGTTCTCGTTCTCCGGCTGGGACCAGTCCTTCTTCGGCGACCTGCACGTTCAGGGGACGGAGGGGGTCCTGTTCTACACGCGCCAGAAAACGGTGCTGTCGCGCTGGCCCTGAGGGCCGTCCAGGCACCTGCGCCGCCGGGCAGCCGCTCCGCGTCCGGAGGTCAGGCCCCTGAGGCGTCCGCCATGCGCACTTCCGCCAGGGAGCGCCAGTTGTCGTAGTAGCGCCGCGTCCTCTGCGGCAGGCTGCCGCGGACGTTGCCGGCCAGGAGCCACCGCTGATCGCCCTTCTCGCCCTCGTCGTACTCCGACCGATGGTCGATGAGGGCGCACATCAGGGTCGAGCGATCCTTCATGCCCTCCGGCTTGCGGCCCCGGTGGATGGTGTTGCCGTTCCAGAAGATGGTCTGGCCCTTCTTCAACACGATCTGCAGGCCCTCCCGGATCTCGCCCTGACCGCCCTCGACCAGACACCGGTGCTCCTCGTCGGCGCGGTAGCGCCGGTGGCTGCCCGGGACGATCCACAGGCAGGGATCCTCCACCAGGGCCATGTGCCACTTCACGAAGTACTTCCGGTGGCGGGCGAGGATCGCCATCTCCTGCTCGCAGGTGGCGTTCCTGTCCTGGCCGCCCACGTCCCGGTGCCAGGCGCCCTCGTAGTCGCCGGCGATGGCGCACAGGTGCACCCATCCGAGGCGCAGCTCGTCTCCGAGGAAGGGCCGGACGTAGCGGGCCACCGGTTCTGAACCGAGGTACTCCGCGAACACGGGTTCGCCGAACTCGGGGGCCATGAGGCCGGTCACGAAGGCCGGCTCATCCCCCGGACCGCCCGTTCGGATCCCGTCCCCGTCGTCGACCACTTCCCCGGAGCGGACCCGCGCCACCACCCGGCCCGCCGCCTCCGCCAGCTGTTCCACCATCGACGGCTCCACGACGTCGCCGGTGATGAAGTAGCCCTCCTGCTGGTACTGATCGATCTGTTCCTGGCTGGCCATGTACCTGACCCGGGATCAGTCCTTCTTGTGGGTCATCTGCTCCATGTACCACTCGCGGCCGTGGACCTCCTTCTTGTTGTACATGCGGCCGGCGTGGGGCACGATCTTCAGGCTTCGGTCCTCGAGGGGCAGGGGGATCGGCGCGTGCCCCTGGCGGTGGGACTCGCGCAGGGCGATGCCGATCTCCAAGCCCTTGCGCATGTTGTCGCCGCTGGTCCTCGGCTCGCGGCCGGTCTCCAGGGCCTCGACGATGGCTCGCACGCTGGACTGCAGGCGGAAGCCGACCTCGCGCCAGCCCTGCTCGTCGTAGCCGAGGTCCCAGGTGCCGGCGGTCTCGAAGAGGCCCTCCCGCTCGCGGAGCACCCTGTCCGTCCCCTCGCCGACGCCCTCGTGATAGGTGAACAGGAGCCAGTTGCTGAAGAATACGCCTCGTTCTGTCAGCACCTCGATCCCCTGCTTGCCGACCCGGTCCATGTGCACGTGGGCGAGGATGCCGTTGGCGAAGCGGATGACGCCGCCCATGCCCTGGTCCTCCTCGTCCCAGGGGTCGCCGCGGACCCAGCCCGTGACCCACTCCACGTCGGCGTCGCCGGCCATGAGGCGAGTCACGCTCAGGCTCTGGCAGCCGCCGCCGAGGATCTCGTTGTGGGGGTGGTAGACGTTGACGGCTCGCACCTCGCCCACCTCGCCGGCGTCGATCATCTCCCGGAACTGCCAGAACTGGGGCAGGTTTCGCCAGGCGTCGCCGCTGGCGAAGGGGATCCCCCGCCCGCGGCAGACCTCGACCATGCGGTCCGCTTCGGCGAGGCTCGAGGCGATCGGTTTCTCCGAGAAGATCGCCCCCACCCCGGCCTCGGCGCAGTCGATCACGGCCCCGGGGTTGGCGCTGACGGGCAGCACCGGCGCGGCGATGTCGAGGTCCTCGGCCGCGAGCATGTCGTGGTAGTCGCTGTAGACGTTGACCCCGAAGCGTCGGCGGAAGAGCTCCAGGTTCTCCGGGTCCCGGTCGGCGGCGGCCACCAGCTCGGTCTTCGGGTTGACCACGTAGGCCCGCGCATGGTTGGTGCCCATGCGGCCGACCCCGATCATGCCGACCCGGTACGGCGGTGTTCTCGATGCGCTCATGTCAGCTCCTTGGCTTGTGGGCGGGCCCTATGTTATGACGGCGGCATCGAAGGCGTCCATCCAGGAGAGGGCCGGCATCGGATCAGGAGGCAGCGTGGCAGCCGTCATCGACGTGGGGTGCGACAAGCAGCTGTTCATCGATCACCGCTTCATCGCCGAGTGCCGGGACGTGGAGCTGCGAGTGAATCCGCCGGTGAAGAGGCCCGGGGCGATCATGGAGAGCGACCCTCCCTGGGGCGCCTTCAACCTGATCTACTTCAGCATCGCCGAGGACGAGCCATCGAGGGATTCGGCCTCGACGACTGCGACCGGGTGCTGTTCAACGACGTGGCCTGGACCGTCACCTGGCGGGGCCGCAGCGACCTGTCCTCCCTGACCGGGCGCCCGCTGCGGCTGCGCATCGTCATCCGTTCGGCCAGGCTCTTCGCATTCCAGTTTGCGCAGCCCGAAAGCGGACTGTGATCTCACCGGCGGCCGGGGTGGTTGCCACCGGGGGGTCCAGCGGTTTTCCTATCCCGCCGTGAGCGAGAGCATCGAAGAAGCGATCGTCGCCGAGGTCGAGGCGAGTTCCGGGGCCTGGGAGAACCTGCTCGTCCTGGCCGACGACATCGGCGTGCGCGTCGCCGGCAGCGAGGGCGAGGTCCGGGCCCGCGACTTCCTGCTGCGGACCTTTCAGGAGTATGGGCTCGACGACGTCCATCTGGAGCCCTTCGAGCACCGGGCCTGGCGGCCGGAGCGCGAGGAGCTGGCGGTCGCCGCTCCGGAGGGGGGGCGCTCGATCCCGTGCCGCTGCGGGGGGCTCTCGCCGTCGACGCCGGAGTCGGGGGTGGAGGGGGAGGTCGTCTTCCTCGAACGCTGCGACGCCGAGGAACTGGCGCAGCGGGCCCACGAGGTGCGGGGACGCATCGTCGTGGCGCCCTACTACCCCTTCGCGCGCCAGCTCAAGACCCCCCTGGCGGCGCGCTTCGGGGCCGCGGCCCTCCTCGAGCACCGGAACTTCCCCGGCGCCCTGCAGCCGGCGCGGACCTGCTGTTTCCAGCGGGTCGGGGACCTGCCCGTCGCCTCCATCAGCCTCGAGGACGCCGAGTACCTCAAGCGCTTGCAGCGGCGCCGGGGGCCGGTGCGCCTGCGGCTGACTCTGGACAGCCGCATCGAGACCCGGGAGTCGTGGAACGTCGTCGGCCAGCTGACGGGGACCGGCGATCCGCATGAGATCCTGATCGCAGGCGGTCACTACGACACCTGGCACGTCGGTCCCGGCGCCATCGACAACGCCGCGGGAGTGGTCGCCGTGGTCGAGGCGGCGCGGGCGCTGGCCCGGCACCGGCAGCACCTGCGGCGCACCGTCCGGTTCGTCGCCTTCGGCGTCGAGGAGTCGGGACTGGTCGGCGCCTGGGCCTACACGCGCCGGCACGCCGGAGAGCTCGACGACACCTGGCTGATGATCAACAACGACGTCGGCGGCCGGCCTTCGGGCCTGGGAGTCTCCGGCGCCGAAGACCTGGTGCCGGCCCTTGCGGCGGTGGCCTCCCGCGTCCGAGTGGAAGGGCTCGAAAGACCCTTCGGCGTCTCCTGCGGGGTCCCGAGCTGGGGCTCCGATCACTTTCCCTTCTTCGCCCACGGCGTGCCCACCGTAGGCCTGGGGACCGAGTCGGTCACCCCCGAGGACCGGTTCTACGGCCACAGCCGGGCCGACACGCCGGACAAGGTCTATCCCAAGGGGCTGAGCGAGTCCGCGGCCATCAACGCGCGGGTCCTGTTCCACGTGGCCAACCTGGACCGGCGGCCGGCGCGGCGGCGGACGCGGACAGAGCTGGAGGCTTCCTTTGCCGGCCAACCCCTGGAAGAGGCCATGGAGCTGCTCGACGTGTGGCCGCCGGAGCGCGCCCTCGAGAGGTATTTCGGCCAGGGATGAAACCCGTTCTCTCCCGTCCCCCCGGTACCCGGTACGACCTGCAGGGGGCCGCCGGCAGCTACCTGCGGGCGGTCACCGAGCAGTGGCTGCTGCCGGCGCCGGCGGCCAACCCGGCCATGCTCGAGATCTTCCGCGACCGCGACCGCACGCCGCTGCGGGACCTCGTGCCCTGGGCCGGGGAGTTCGCCGGCAAGTACCTGACCCACGCGGTGCAGATCCTGCGCCTCACCGGCGACCGGGGGCTGCGCCGTCACCTGCGCTCCTTCGTCTCCGACTTGGTGGCCCTGCAGGCCGAGGACGGCTACCTGGGACCCTGGCCCGAAAAGCACCGGCTCACCGGCACGGCGCCCAACGCCATGGGAGGCAGGGGGACCTGGGACGCCTGGGGCCACTACCACGTGATGCTCGGCCTGCTGCTGTGGCACGAGGACACGAGGGACCGAGCCGCCCTGGGCTGCGCCGCGCGCATGGGGGACCTGCTGTGTGAGCGCTTCCTCGGGGTGAAGCGACGGGGCCGCCGCCTCGTCGACACGGGCAGCACCGAGATGAACCTGGCCCCGGTCCACTCCCTGGCCCTGCTGCACCGGCGCACCCGGGAGGCCCGCTACCTCGATCTGGCGCGTCAGATCGTCGGCGAGTTCGCCGCCGCCGGCCGCGACGGCGCCCCCCTGGCCGGGGACTACGCCACCACGGCCCTGGCGGGGCAGGCCTTCTTCGAGACCCCCAAGCCCCGCTGGGAGTCACTGCACCCGGTCATGGGCCTGCTCGAGGTCGGCCTTCTCACCGGCGACGAGGAGCTGCGGCGGGCCTACGAGCACATCTGGTGGAGCATCGCCGAGCTCGACCGGCACAACAACGGCGGCTTCAGCTCCGGCGAGAAGGCCCAGGGCAACCCCTATCACCCGGGCGCCATCGAGACCTGCTGCACCATCGCCTGGATGGCGGCCAGCGTCGAGATGCTGCGGCTCACGGGGGACCCGCTGGTGGCCGACGAGCTGGAGCTGTCCACCCTGAACTCCGGCCTCGGTCTGCACTCGTCCTCCGGCCGCTGGGTGACCTACAACACCCCCATGGACGGGGTGCGCAAGGCGAGCGCCCACGACATCGTCTTCCAGGCGCGCGAGGGCAGCCCCGAGCTCAACTGCTGCTCGGTGAACGGACCCCGCGCCCTGGGCCTGATCTCGGACTGGGCCCTCATGGGCGACGGGGGCGAGGCCCTCACCCTCAACTGGTACGGCCCGGGGCGGATCCAGGCCGAGGTCGCCGCCACCCCGGTGACCCTGACGAGCGCCACCGACTACCCGGTGGAGCCTGCCGTCCAGCTGTCGGTGGCCCCCCGCCGGGCCTCGGAGTTCGCCCTGCGGCTGCGCATCCCGCGCTGGTCGGAGTCCACCCGGGCCAGCGTCAACGGCGAGCCGGTGAGAGGCGTCCGCGCCGGGAGCTACCTGGAGTTGCGCCGCCGCTGGAAGCGAGGCGACCGCGTCGACCTGCGGTTCGACTTCCGGCCCCACCGCTGGGTGGGGGAGAGGGAGTGCCGCGGCCTGACCTCGCTCTACCGCGGCCCCCTGCTGTTGGCCTGGGACCGCCGCTTCAACGACGGCGACCCCGGAGACCTGCCGGCCCTCGACGCCAGGGGGCTGCGGCTGCACCGGGTGGAGTGGACGGGACCCGCGCCGGCGCCGGAGCTGCTGGTGCGCTGCCGGGGGGCCGGCGGGCGCGAGCTGACGCTCTGCGACTTCGCAAGCGCGGGGGAGGGTGGATCGCCGTACCGGACCTGGCTCGAGGTGCGCAACGCCGGGCGGCCCCAGGGATTCACCCGGGACAACCCGCTGCGATCCTTCCGCTGAGGCGGGCGGTGTCCGGCCGCCCGCACCACATCCAAGAGGAGAAGTGACGCGATGGAGGACCCCAAGGTATTCCTGCCGGAGATGACCTTCGCCGAGGTGGAGGACGTCCTGCCGGAGGTGGAGCTGGCCATCCTGCCCACCGGCAGCAACGAGGGGCACGGGCCCCACCTGCCGCTGAAGGTGGACGCGGCTACTTCCACCTACGTGTCGGTGGAAGCGGCCCGGAGGCTGTACCCCCGGGTCCTGGTGGCGCCGTGCCTGGCCGTGGGCCACTCGCCCCAGCACCTGGAGTTCCCGGGGAGCATGTCCCTGCGCGTGGAGACCCAGGTCCGTGTGCTCACCGACTACTGCCGCTCCCTGATGAACTACGGCCTGCGGCGCTTCGCCATCGTCAACGGCCACGGCAACAACGTGGCCGTCAACGCCCAGGCGGCGCGGCGCATCACCGAGGAGCTCGATGGGGTCCGGGTGGCCTCCTTCGCCTACTGGGAGACCATCGACCCGAGCCGCATCGCCGAGATCAACGACGGCCGCCACTACCCCGGACACGCCGACGAGTTCGAGAGCTCCATGATCCTCCACATCTGTCCGGAGCACACGCGCATGGATCGCGTTCACGAGATCGAGGGCAAGTACGGTCTCCACGGTCCCGGCCCCGATGTGCCACCGGGCCACAAGTTCCTGGCGACCACGACCTATGGGCAGACCGGCCTGCGGGCGCGGCTGCTGTGCGACGTGGGGAACGAGAACTACCGCCTGGCCAGCGCCGAAAAGGGAGCCCGGTTCGCCGAGCTGGCCGTGGACGGCACGGCGGCTTACCTGAGGGACTTCATCGACAACGTGCCCGTCGGCTGACGGCCAGGCCGGGCGGAACCATCTTCAGGCCGGGGTTTCCATGAGAAAACGAAAGATGAGCTCGTGGCCCCTGGACGAGAAGTGGATGCCGTCGCCGTAGAGGAACAGGTCCGAGGGGTCGTCGACCCGCTCCAGGAGATAGCGGGACGGATCGAGCGGGGTGATGCCGATCGACGTCAAGCGGCCGGCCATCCGCTCTTGCGGAGCCCAGATGCCCACTCCTTCGGGATTCCGCAACTGATACTCGTAAGGAAGTACCACGACCGTCACTTCGATCCGTCGGTCCGACCCCAGCGAGACGATGGTCCCCATGTCGTCGGCGGAGCGGCTTACAAGATCGTCCCGGTAGAGGCGGCTGTCGTGGTCCCAGTATCTCCGGGGCCGGTCGAAGAGCGAGCTCTTCAGGAACTGGTAGAGGTGCAGGTGCCTTCGGGTGAAGGAGAGGAAGGATCCCCCCACATCGCGTACGGTCTGGTCGGGATCCGGCAGAGGGCCCGTGGACGAGTAGATGTCATTGAGGCACCACATGACGACGACCCGCGAGAGATGGACCTGCGGGCCTCCCTTCTCGGGGATCAGTTCCCTGGCGATGGCGACGTAGTCCCGGGAGGCGTGTCCCAGCACCGACGGGTTCAGCACGTTGATGCCCGGCAGGTGACGGGCCAGCCGTCCCGCAAACGTGGAATCGGGATGCACCCCGATGCCCATGGTCACCGAATCTCCCAGCAGCAGCCAGGAACTCCTCGAGGCGTCATAGGATCCGGCGTACTGCCAGAAGCCGTATCCTGCCAGGTTCATGGCCGAGAACCTCGCGCCGTTGCTCAGCCCCGTCGCCCCGGGCCGGGGCCCTGGCGTAGTTGCGTAGACGCTGTCCGCGAAGAGGCTCTTGTCCGTTCCCACCGGCGTGATCTCGGGGAGCCAGACTCGCACCGCCCCCTCCAACAGGAACAGCAGCGCCAGGGCCAGCGACAACTGCAGGGACAGGGTGCGGATCATCGGCCGCGAGCTAGGACGCGCCTCCGGGGGCTCGGGCCCCGGCGAGGTGATACAGCATCCAGTAGATGACGACGCCGGACAGGCTGACGAACATCCAGATCGGCCACAGCCAGCGGGCGACGCGGCGGTGTCGATGGAAGCGTCCCCGCCAGGCGTGGTGCAGCGCGGCGAGGACGAGAGGTACCATGCCTGCGGCGAGGAGGACGTGGGGGAGGAGGATGGAGAAGTAGAGGGGCCGGGTCCAGTCGTGGAGGGGGTAGGGGATGGAGCCGGCGCGGATGTGGTACACCGAATAGGAGGCCAGGAACATGGCCGACGTGGCCACTGCGCCGAGCATGCAGAGCCGATGCGGACGCCAGCGGCCGGCGCGGATGAAGAGAAAGCCCGCCGTGAGGAGAACGGTGGCCACGCCGTTCAGGGCGGCGTTCAGGGTTGGGAGATCGGTGAGAGACACGTCCACCGCGTTATGGAGCCACCCGCCGGAGTCGAACCGGCGACCTACTCATTACGAGTGAGTTGCTCTACCAGCTGAGCTAGGGTGGCCAAGCCGCTGCGGCGCAACCGGATGGAGAGGCCTGGGTTGTCCTCTCCAGGGAGCGCCGTTGGAAGGTGGAATCTACAGGCGCTCCCGGAATCCGGTCAACCGCCCCCGTCTCAGAAGAAGCTGAAAAGGCGCGAAACCCGGTCGACCCAGCGGGTGCGGCTCCGGCCGGAGCCACCCGCCCGCCTCAGGTCCACGCCGGTATCGCAGGCGAAGCGCAGAAGGCCGACACCGGTGGCGAACTCGGGGGTCTGCACGGACTCCGGGGCGATGATCCCACTGGGAACACCGATGCGGACCGGAAGGCCGAGGACCTCCTCGGCAAACCGGTCGATGTTCCTCAAGAGGGCGCCGCCGCCGGTGAAGACCATGCCGGTGGAGAGCAGGTGGGAGCAGCCGCTGTTCTCGATCTCGCGGGCCACGAACTCCAGGATCTCCTGCTGCCGCGCCTCGATGATGGCGTCGAGGTCTTCGCGCTTGATGGTGTGGGAGCGCCCCGCCGTGGTCTGGAAGGTCAGGGGCTCGGCGGCTTCCTCCGCGTCGGTGCAGACGCCGCCGAAGTTGCACTTCAGCTCCTCCGCCTCCTTGGGGGAGGTGTTGAGCACCATCGACAGGTCCCGGGTGATGTCCTGGCCGCCCAGGGGGACCTCGGTGAGGTGTCGCAGCGAGCCACCGGCGTACAGGGCCATGTCATAGGTGCCCGCGCCGAGGTCGAGGAGCCCTACCCCCATGTCGCGTTCATCCGTGCTCAGCAGGGACGCGGCGGTGGCCACCGATTCGACCAGGAATCCGGCGATGGCCACACCCGCCTCCTCCGCGGCGCGCTGCAGCGTGGTGCAGGCGTGATCGGAGGCGGTGGCACTGAGGGTTTCGACCTCGAGCTTGTGTCCGTGAAGCCAGAGAGGATTCTGCACCAGTTCGCCGTCGACGGCGTAGCTCTGCACGAAGCGGTGCAGGATCGCGGCCTGCGCCGGCGGCGCCGTCGCCTCGGCCGCGGCCAGGGCGCGCTCGACGTCCTCGTCGTCGATCGGGTCGGAGGAGCCGGAGATGGCTACCGCGCTGCGGCTCGCATGGGCCTGCACGTCGCGGCCGGCGATTCCGGCGTACGCTCCCGTGATGCGCACGCCGGCCGAGCGCTCCGCCTCGGCAACGGCCGTCCGGGTCGACTCGACCACGAGGGGCATATCGATGACGGCACTGCGGCGGATGCCCCGGCAGGGGCTGGTCCCCATCCCCAGGATCTTGCAGTCCCCGCTGGCCTCCGTCTGGCCCACGAGGCAGCGGATACGCGATGCTCCGATATCGAGTACGACGACGGGTGATGACATGGATGGAATGCCTTGTCCTCTCGCGGATGTCTGGTCCTGCCACGGCGTCGACGGGGATGGCCGAAGGAGCCCTCCGCTTCGACGGCAGGGTGGAGAAAGAGGACCGGCCAAAGGCCGGGGAAGGAGAGGAGGAGATTTGCAGCTACCGCTCGGAGGCCCCCGGGGGAGGAGGCTTCCGGAACCGCTCCGGTTGCGGGTCGGGCCGGCGCGGAAGGGTGTTCCTCAAGGTACCCAGGGATCCAACTGCATGTCAAGTGATTCCGGCCACGCCGGGACGCTTCTCTTGACCAGGTTTTTGGGTCGGCCTAAGATAGGCTGCCACCCGTCGCGAGGTCCTGTGGCCAACCAGACTCGAGGAGCGGCTCCATGTCACGAGGGGGTGTCAACAAGGTCATCCTGATCGGCAATCTCGGAGGCGATCCCGAGGTCCGCTACACGCCGAGCGGGGCCGCTGTGGTCAACGTAAATCTGGCTACCAACGAGAGCTGGAATGATCGCAGCGGCGAGCGCCAGGAGCGCACCGAGTGGCACCGTCTCGTCCTCTGGAGCAAGCTGGCCGAGATCGCCGGGCAGTACCTCCGCAAGGGCAGCAAGGTCTTCGTGGAGGGGCGATTGCAGACCCGTTCCTGGGACGATCAGAGCGGCCAGAAGCGCTACACCACCGAGGTCGTGGTCAACGATCTGCAAATGCTCGACGGTCGCGGTGAGGGCGGTGGCCCGGCCCCCGGTGGACCTGCCCCCGGTGGCCCGGCCCCCGGAGGCCCGGCCGACGGTGGCGGGAGCGACGGCGGTGACCATCCGCCGCCCGGCGGCGCTGGTGGCCCGCAGGGCGGGTCCGAAGACGACGACCTGCCGTTCTGAGTTGCAGCCGGGCCCCTGGTCACGCTGTGGCCGGCAGCTATCTCCACCTGCATCTGGCGGCGGGAGCCTTCCCCTCCGCCTTCGACGCCTTTCCTCGACAACGTCCGCGCGAGCACGCCGCCTTCCTGGCCGGGTCCCTCGGGCCTGATCTGGGCTTTTTCCCGGGTGGACCGACCGCCTTCTCCCATCGCGTCCACCACGAGCACACCGCCGATCTGGTTCGCGCCCTGCTGGCCGCCGCCGGGAATGAGGCCGAGGCCGCCTTCGCCGCCGGCTGGGCCCTGCACGTGTGCACCGACGTGACCACCCATCCCCTGGTCAACCGCCGCGCCGACGACCTGCGGAGGGAGCGCAGTCGTCACCCCCCGAATCGCCTTGACCTCTGGCACAAGCGAGTGGAATGGGGGGTCGACTGTCACGTCCTGAGCGCCCTGGACCCGCGTCCCCTGTGGCGTAGCGAGTTGCTCTTTCCGGGACCCGCCGCCGGGCCCTCCCTGTTGGCGCGCGCCGCCGGCGAGTCCTTCGGAGAAGAAGCCGACGACGGCGCTCTTCGCGCGGGGTGGTCCTCCACCGTCCGCTGGGTCCGACGGCTGGGTCCGATCTTCAGCTGGACGGGGTCGTGCCGGTCCCCGAGCCGGGGCCGGCTCGCGGCCGCCGCCGGGCCCGTCCTGGGCCCGCTGGCCAGGAGCGCGGCCCTCCTCTTTCAAGACCGCGAGAGTCGGGAGAACGCGGTGGCGGTCCTGTCGCCCGAGCCGCCGGCCCCAGGTTTCGCCGAGGACATGCTGACGGCCGGCGCCGAGGCGGTGTCGACCTTTCAGCGGCACTGGCTCCAGCGGTTCGAGGACCTGCCCAACCTCGATCTGGACACCGGCGAGCCGATTTCGGAGGAAGCGGGATGATCGCCGCCGAAGGATGGATCGCCGCCGCCCTGGTGGCCGCCGCGATCGGCCTCTTCGCCTTCCGGATCCGGGTCTCCGCCTCCACCGCGCCGAGCCCCTGGCCGGTGCGGATGCTGACGGATCCGCAGGCCGTGGCCATTCTCTGCGGAGCCATGCTCGGCTGGGCCGCCCCGGGGTGGATGGGCCGGCCCTTCGGTCTGGTTCTGTTGCCGGGGCTGGCCTTCTTCGCCGGGTGGATGGGGATGGCGGCCGGCTGCGGACTCGATCTGCGAGCCATCAGGGGCACGTCCACCAGCGGCTTCCTGTACGAGGCCGGTGCCGCTCTCGCCACCCTCCTGGCCGTCTTTCTCGCCTCCCTTGTCGGGGGGATGATATCCGCGGTCCCCGACCTGGGGGCGCCCGCCCTGTTCGTCCTCGCCGCCGTCTGTGTCGTGGGCCCCGCCATCCCTGCCGCCCGAGGAGGGCCGGGCCGGGGTATCGCCAGACCGGGCGTCGCCATGCGCGGCGGATTCTGGGTGCCGTCGACCCTGGCCGTCGCCGCCGTGCTGCTGGCCGCCGTCGGCGTGGGCTTCGGACCCTCCCAACCCTTCCAGTTGTCCCTGCCCGGCCTTCCCGATCCTCAGGCCCTGCCGATGCAGCTGGAGGGCCTGCCGGAGCGGCTCTTGTGGGGGCTCGCAGCCGGCTCCCTGGCGGGCTTCATGGCCGATATGGCCACTCGCGTCGACTTCTCTCCCGGCGGCCTCTATCCGCCCCTGGCGGCCGTCGTGCTCCTGGCCGTGGGCCTGTCGGGCGCCATCGGCGTGGAAGGCCTGCTCGTCGGAGCGGTCGCCGGATTCTGGCTGATCAATGCAACCCTGCGGAGGCTCGACATCCTCCGGGTCCTCGACCGGAGCGCCAGGCTGCCAAGGCTGGCCGTGCCCTTTCTGGCGTCCTGGCTCGTGGGATCCAGCCTGGGTCAGGGCTTCTTCGATACCGGTGTCTTCCTCCTGGTCGCCGCGGGGGTGATCGCACTGCGCCCCGCCGTTCGCCTGGCCACCGCGCGCGCCGTGGAGGGCCCCCGCAACCGGAGGCGGAGACGGCGATCGCAGCCCTCCATGGGGGATCGGATCGCCCTCGACGAGCTCGGCCTTCTCATCGGGGTGCTGCTGGTGAAGCCCTTGCAGCCGGCCGCCGGAGCGGGGGGGCTGGCCGGGGTGCTCGCGGCGGCCCTCGTCCTCGGCGGCGTCCGATGCTGGTGGGAGAGCCGCGGCAGGGCCGCTGCAAAGGCCCCCGCGGACAGGCAGGGAGATCAGGTGAGACCGGCCAGGGCCTCCCGCCCCGGATAGAGGGCCCGAGAGGCCAGCTCTTCCTCGATTCGCAGCAGCTGGTTGTACTTGGCGACGCGGTCCGTGCGCGAGGCCGAGCCGGTCTTGATCTGCCCGGCGTTGGTGGCCACGGCCAAGTCGGCGATGGTGGTGTCCTCGGTCTCGCCCGAACGATGGGAGATGACGGCGGTGTAGCCGGCTCGATGTGCCATGTCGATGGCCGACAGGGTTTCGGTCAGGGTGCCGATCTGGTTGACCTTCACCAGGATGGAGTTGCCCACGCCTTCGGCGATGCCCCGCTCCAGGCGCTCGGTGCTCGTGACGAACAGGTCGTCTCCGACAAGTTGCACCTGGTCCCCGAATCGCCGGGTCAGCTGCCGCCATCCCTCCCAGTCGTCTTCCGCCATGCCGTCCTCTATGGAGCGAACGGGGAACCGCTGCATCAGACCCGCGTAGTAGTCGAACATCTCGGTGGCGGTGCGGCCGAGGCCGTCGGACCAGCGGAAGGTGTAACGGCCGTCGTGGAAGAGCTCGCTGGAGGCCACGTCGAGGGCCATGACCATATCGTCCCCCTGCCGGTAACCGGCCCGCTCGATGGCCTCGGAGATGACCTGCAGAGCGTCGTCGTTGGAGGCCAGGTCGGGGGCGAATCCGCCCTCGTCGCCCACGGCCGTGTTCAGGTTCCGGTCCTTCAGGACGGCCCTGAGATGGTGGAAGACTTCGGCCCCCATGCGCAGACCCTCCGAGAAGGATGCCGCGCCGACGGGCATGACCATGAATTCCTGGAGATCGACGTTGTTGTCGGAGTGGGCGCCGCCGTTGAGGATGTTCATCATCGGCACCGGCAGCGTGCGTGCTCCCGGGCCTCCCAGGTATCGGTACAGAGGCAGACCGCAGGCCGCGGCAGCCGCCCGGGCGCAGGCCAGGGAGACGCCGAGGATGGCGTTGGCCCCGAGACGGGCCTTGTTGGCCGTGCCGTCGAGATCGATCATCTTGGCGTCGACGAGGGCCTGGTCCAGAGCGTCGGCGCCAAGCAGCGCCGGGGCGATCTGGTCGCGCACGTTGGCCACGGCCCGGGTCGTGCCCTTTCCCAGAAACCGGGTCTCGTCGCCGTCGCGCAGTTCCACCGCCTCGTGTTCGCCCGTGGACGCCCCGGAGGGAACGGCCGCCCGGCCCCTCTCGCCGCCTGTCAGGAGGACATCCACCTCGACGGTCGGATGGCCGCGAGAGTCAAGGATCTCACGGGCGCGGATCTCCGAGATGAGGGCGGGCATGGGCAGACCGATCGTTTTGGCGTTGGATGGATCCGGCCACTCCCGGCCGGGGCGGGAAGAAAGGATATGTACCGGGACGTGAGCGGATGGTCAATATCGGCGGCCGTCGCGGTCCTTGCGCTCGCGGGCCCGGCGGTGGGCGGCGGGGGCGGGAGCGCAAGGTTGCAGGTTCCCGTCGGCCACTGGGGGTATGAGTTGATCGAGCGCCTGGAGACGACCGGCGTCCTGACCGGTACCGGCGACGGGATCAAGCCCCTCAGCCGGGGGGCCATGACAGACTTGGCCATTCGCGCCGACAGCGCCGCCGCCGTGGGCGGGGCGACCCCCATCGACCGCCTGCGGATTCGGCGGCTCCTCGACGAGTTGGGGGCCGAGGGCCGGCACGGGGGTGAAGGAGCCGGTCTGACCACAGCGTGGCCGGCGCAGGGCCTTGCGCCGCTGCGCTACACCACTGACCACGGCCACCTGTCCGGCGACCTGCTGCTGCGGCAACAGACCGACCTGCTTGGCGGACGCGGCCGGGAAGAGGCCGAACGAATCTACCGGACCCGGGTCGGCGGTCTCCTCGAAGGCAGCCTGGTGGACCGCATCGGCGTCCGCATCGCCTTCGAGCAGACGCGGGAGCAGGGGAGTCGCCGCTACCTGCTGCGCGAGGATGTCTTCGAGGCTCGTCGCCAGGCGGTTCAACTGAAAGGCGGCGCCGCCGACTACCACGAGGGGGCGGCCTATGCGGCCTTCGCCCTGGGCCGCCTCATGGAGGTGCAGATCGGCAAGGACCAGGCGGCCTGGGGCCCCGCGCCCCTCGACAACCTGGGTCTCAGCGGCAACGCCCCCGGTTTCCACATGGTGCGCCTGCGAGCCCGCTTCGGTGCCCTGCACCTGGTCAGCCTGCACGGCGCCCTGCGCCCCTGTCCGGAGCGTCCGGACTCGCCCGTCTGCGCAGGCACCAGCGACGAGAGCGAGTCGTACGTCGTCAACGGCATGAGCCGTCCTCTCGACCGGGACCGCTGGATCGCCGCCCACCGCCTCGAGGCGGCGGTCTCCCCCTCCCTCGACCTCGGTTTCCAGGAGGTCGTGATCTACGGAGACCGGAGTCCCCAGGCCGCGTACCTGAACCCCCTGACCCTCTACTGGGCGGCCCAGAGCTATCTCGGCGACAAGGACAACGTCATGATGGCCTTCGACGCCGACTGGCGCCTGCGCCCGGGGGTGCGCCTGTGGGCGGTCTACCTGATCGACGACCTGAAGAAGCTCAAGGTCTTCACCGACGATTTCGCCAACAAGTTCTCCCTGCAATCGGGACTGGCCTGGGCCGATCCCCTGGGCCTGGCCGACCTGGACCTCAAGGCCGAGTACGTGCGCATCGAACCCTGGATCTACACCCACAAGTTCCCGGTGAACACCTTCCGCCACTTCGACGCCCCCCTCGGCCATTCCCTGGGGCCGAACAGCGACCGCTGGCGTCTGAGCCTGGATCGGCGGTGGTCCGCCGACGGGTCCACGGCCGCCTGGGTGGCGCGCGGGCGTCACGGGGACAACGAGCTGCTCGCCGGCGGGGACGTGCGCAACGTCGGCGGGGACCTGCATTACGGATGGCGGCCTGGGGACGAGCGCGAGACCAAGAGCTTTCTCGACGGGCGCCTCGGCCGCTGGTGGACGCTGGGTGCATCCACCCACTGGCGCGTGCGCCCTCGGCTCCATCTCCACATGGGCGCCGAGCTGGAGTGGGGGGACGACGTCGCCCTGCCGCCCCGGGACAGCCCCGCGACGGCCCTGGGAAACCGCCGCTACGGAGACGGCCGGCAGGAGCGGCTCTTCCTCGACCTGCGCTACGGTCGCCTGTAGCCGGCGATGACCACCGGGCTCCTGTCGCAGCTGACCTCCCTGGTCCTGCTCGCCGGCACCGGGCTCTACCTCGCCGTTCTGGTCTGGCTGCTCACGGGGATCGGCCGCAGCCGCCGGGCCCGGAGATCGGCCGGCCCCCGGCCGTCGGTCTCGGCCCTCGTCGCGGCTCGCGACGAGGGCGGAAGGATCGCGGCCTGTGTCCGGGCCCTGGCCCGCCAGGCCTACGGCGGAACCGTGGAGATCGTCGTCGTCGACGATCGTTCGCGGGACGATACCGCCCGGGTGCTGGCGGCGCTGCGCTCGGAGTGGGACGGCGAGGCCGACCTGGTCCTCGTCGAGGCCCCGGATCCGCCCCGCTTCCCCTGCCCGAAGAAGAGCGCCCTGGCCGCCGGCATCGCCAGGGCCGGGGGAGAGATCCTGCTGTTCATCGACGCCGACTGCCGGCCGCCGGCGGACTGGCTGGAGGGGATGGTCTCGCGCTTCACCGAGGAGGTGGGCCTCGTCGCCGGCTATGCCTATCCGCACCCGGCGGACGACATCCGGCGGCGGGCGCTTGCCGTCGACAACCTCGGGGTGGCCGCCCTGGCCGAGGGCAGCATCGGCATGGGCGCCCCTCTGGCCTGCACCGGGCGAAGCCTGGCGTACCGCCGCGCCGTGTACGAAGAGGTGGGCGGGTTCGAGGCGATCGGTCACCTCGTCAGCGGGGATGACGTCTACTTCCTTCGCCAGGTGGCGGCGCGCACCGGCTGGGGCATCCGCTACTGTGCCGACGAGTCCGCGGCGGTGCCCTCCGCCCCGCCCCCGCTCGGCTGGCGCGCCCTGCTGGATCAGAAGGTGAGGCACGCCTCCAAGGCGGCCCGCTACGAGGGCGGGGCCCGATGGCTCGGGATCGCCGTGTACCTCTACCACGCGGCGCTGCTCGCGGGCGGCCTGCTGGCGGCGGGCGGGATTCAGGCCCCCTTCTTCCTCTGCTGCTGGCTGACGCGCTGGCTGGCCGACCTGATCCTGCTGGCCCGCTTCGCACCGAGATCCTCCGATCGAGCCTGCCTCCTCTTCCTTCCGATCGTCGAGATCGTCTATATTCCCTACGTCTTGCTGCTGGTGCCGCTAGGACGTGCCGGGTGGTTCCGCTGGAAGAACGCCGCCGCCGCTCCCCTCTCCTGAAAGCAAAGCCGCGCCCATGGCCTTCCTGGTCTCTCCGAGAGCGGTTCCCCGCTACATCGAGCGCTACGGCTACGCCTTCTCCTGGAGACGACTGTGGAACTTCGCCAAGGTCCTGGCCTCCATGGGGGTGTCGTGGAGCCTACGCCGTCCCATCGTCTGGGGGCGGCCCTTCATGCTGATGGTGGAGCCCACGAACCTGTGCAATCTCAAGTGCCCCCTGTGCCCCTCGGGCAACGGCGAGATGTCGCGCGAGCGGGGCAGCATGGATCTCGGTCCCTACAGGAGGCTGATCGACGAGACCGGCGACGACCTGGTCCTCCTGCTCCTGTGGAACCAGGGAGAGCCGTTCATCAACAAGGGGCTCGTCGAGATGATCCGCTATGCCCACGAAAAGCGGATCCCCACGATGACGAGCACCAACGGTCACTTCGTGCGCACCCGCGAGCAGGCCCTCGAACTCGTGGACAGCGGCCTCGACGAGATCATCATCTCCCTCGACGGGGTCGACCAGGAGACCTATGAGCGCTACCGCGTGGGCGGCAAGCTGGAGCGTGTCCTGGAGGCGGCGAGACTGCTGGCCGCCGCCAAGCGCGAGCGGAGTTCGTCTACGCCCCTGGTCAATCTCCAGTTCATCGTCTTCCGCCACAACGAGGACGATCTGGCCGAGGCCGAGCGCCTGGCGGGCGAGCTCAAGGCGGACCAGTTCCTGGTCAAGACCGCCCAGATCTACTCCCAGGAGGATGCGGCCACCTTCCTTCCCGAGCAGGACCTGTACCGGCGCTACGAGGGGCTGAAGGAGGACGACAGGCCGCCCGCCGCCCAAGGGAACGGGCTGCGCGTCAAGGGACAACCGGCGCGGGGGTGCAAGGTCCTGTGGTACAGCTCGATGGTCAACTGGAACGGAGACGTGGCCCCCTGTTGCTTCGACAAGGACGTGGACTACCCGCTGGGGAGGGCCTTTCCCGCCGACCCGGGAAACGGGGAAGGGAGCACCTTCGGGGAAGCCTGGCGGAGTCGAGCCTATGCGGACTTCCGCCGCACCGTGCTCGGGGACCGCAGCGCCGTCGACATGTGCCGCAACTGCTCCGAGGGATACCGCGGCATGTTCTCGCTGGTGAAGGAGTTGCGCGGCTGACCCCGCGTCTTTCTTGACCATGGGCGTCGTCGCGGCGGCCCTGGCCATCTGCGCCGTCGTGTACGTGGCAGGTCTGCTGTGGTTCGCTCTCGGGGCGCTCAGGCCCCGGGTGCCCCCTCCGCCCACGGGGGGTGATCCACCTTCCGTCGCCGTCGTCGTGGCCGCTCGCGACGAGGCCGGGGGGGTGGAGGCCTGCCTGGAGGCGCTGAGCGCGCAGACCCATCCCGCCGAGCGCTACGAGGTCGTCCTCGTCGATGACGGGTCCAGCGACGGCACGGGCGACCTGGCCCGTGCCGCGGCCCGGCGGCTGGAGGGGGAGGGCCCGCGGATCCGCGTGCTCGACGGCGGGGAAGGCTACGGCTCGGCCGGCTCCAAGAAGGCGGCCCTCGCCCTTGGCATCTCGGAGTCCGACGCCGACCTGATCCTCACCACCGATGCCGACTGCAGGGTGCCCCGCACCTGGGTGGCCGCCATGTCCGGCGCCTTCTCCAGGGATGTGGGAGCCGTCGTCGGGTTCTCGCAGATCGGCCGCCGCGGCGCCGTGGACGGCGTTCTGGCGCGCTGGGAGGCCCTCGACTTCCTCCAGTTGATGACCGCCGCCGCCGGAAGCTGCGCCCTCGGCCACCCGATGGCCGCCACCGGCCAGAATCTGGCTTTCCGCCGCTCGGCCTACCATCAGGTCGGGGGCTACGGGTCCATTCTGCACCGGGTCTCCGGCGACGATGTGCTGCTCCTGCAGTTGATCCGCCGCGCCGGTCGCTGGCGCGTCGCCTTTTGTGACGACCCCGGCAGCCACGTCGACCACCCTCAGTCGGCGGGCCTCGGCGGATTCCTCAGCCAGCGCGCCCGGTGGGCCTCGAACGCCCCCTGCCAGAGCCGGCTGGATCCGGCCTTCTTCGTGTACATTCTTGGGACCTTCGGTCTCTCCCTCGGCTTGACCATCAGCCCCCTCCTGTGGATCGCAGGTGTCCTGACCCCCGCGCAGACGGGAAGCCTGTGGCTGGCGAAGGCCGGCGCCGAGCTCGGCCTGGCTCTCATCGGGGCGGCCCGCTTCGGGCGCGGCGACCTGCTCGGGATCCTTCCCCTGTGGGTCCTGCTCCACCCGCTCTACACCACCGTCGTCGGGGGCCTCGGTTCCCTGGGCTTCTTCCGGTGGAAGGGGCGGTCCTTCGCTCTCGGACGCCAGCCCCGGATCGAGAATCCCGTCGGCACCGGCCGCTGAGGGCAGGGAGGCCGCCGGGCCGCCGTCAGAGCCGCCCGGCAAGCATCTCCAGCAGCAGTCCGTAGCGGATGCCACGGGTCGAAACGATGACCCCGGGGCATCGCAACCGCTCGAGGCAACGCCGCAACACGAGGGAACCGGCACCGATGATGTCGGCCCGCGCTTCGCTCACCTGGGGCAGGGCCTTGACCTCTTCGTAGGTCATCTCCAGCAACCAGTCGCTGAGGCGCCGAACGGCTTCGGCGGAGAGGAAGTGACCGTCGAGACCGGCGGCGTCGAACCGCGGAGCTCCGAGGTCGAGGGCCCCCAGGGTGGTGGTCGTGCCGGCGACGCCGACCACGGCCAGATCTTCGGGCAGTTCGAGGAGCTCCTCGAGGGCAGCGTCGATGACGGCGTCGGCGTCGGTCCGGTGGACGGGAAGGGGAGGCAGCGAGCCGAAGCAGCGCTCGGTGATCCGCACCGCACCCACGTCGATGGACTGCGAGCGCTCCACTCCGGCGGCGGAGCCGACCGCCAGTTCGGTCGAGCCGCCGCCGATGTCCAGGACCGCGTACCTCGCCGGGAGGTCGAGCCCGAAACCGGCGCCGGTGAAGGTGTAGCGGGCCTCGATCTCGCCGCTCAGCTCGGTGAGCTCGATACCCGTCCTCCGCGCCACGGCGTCGATGAACTCGGCCCGGTTGACCGAGTCCCGCAGCGCCGAGGTGCCGAAGGCGCGGATCCGTCGGGCCCCGTGCGATTCGGCCCGCCGCCGATACTCGGCGAGGTATCCGCAGACGCGGTCGACGGTGTCCCCGGCGATTTTACGCTCGGCGTCGACGCCCCGGCCCAGGCGGGCGATGGCGTGGGCGTCGTCGAGGATGCGGACCGAGTTCCGGGGGCCGAGTCGCCCGGTGACCATCAGGATCGTGTTGGTGCCGAGGTCGATGGCGGACTGCACCCCGGTGGAGGGCCGGTTCATGCTCTGGCCCAGCCCTCCTGGCCCTTGATCAGGGCGGTCAGCTCGGAGGGCGTCTGGCAGTGGAGAATGGCGTTCCGCGTCTCGTCGGTGTGCATCAGCGACGCGATCTGGCCGAGGACGGGGATGTAGGTGCGGTAGTTCTGCTGCGGGGTCAGCAGCAGGAAGATGTAGCGCACGGGGCCGCCGGGGCCGCTGAAGTCGACGCCGGCGGGACAGATCCCGAGGGACCCGATGATGCTCGGCAGGCCCGGCAAGGGGGCGTGGGGGATTGCTGTTTCCCTGCCGATGGAGGTGGAGGACTTCCGCTCCCTGGCGCGGGCGGCCTGGAGGACGGTGCCGCGCTGGGACTGGGGCACTTGCTTCTCCTCGATCAGGATGTCGACCATCTGGTCGATCGCTTCCCACTTGTCCCGCGGATGCAGGTCCAGCCGGATCGTGTGTTCCCAGAAGATACTGCTCAGACGGTTGCCGCCCGGTGACCGGGAGCGCACCATCAGCACCGAGCAGGGCGCCTTGTAGGCGATTTCGTCGGGAATGGAACCGGCCAGGAACTCTTCCTGCCGCCAGTCGTTGGAGCCTCCAAGCACGAGCAGGTCGTCCTCCCGGGAGATGTCGATCAGGGGCGCCACGACCTCGGTGGCCGGTACCACCTGGTGGGGCGCATCGATGTCCAACAGCCGCAGTTGCATCTGCAGGTCGTCCCGCAACTGGCGGCAGTACCGTTCGAGGAGGGGATCTCCTGGTTGGGGCCTGGCATGCCGCGCCACGCGCACGGCGAGCATGGCCGATGACCAGGTCCTGGCAAGGTGGTGGGCGACTTCCAGGCCCAGGAGCGAGTGGGTGCCTCCTCCGGTGGGGACCAGCACGCGGCGCGCGGCCACGAAGCCCTTGTCCTTGAAGATCAGGGTGTCCACGTCCATGGACTTGGTCAGGTCCCGGTTGCGGGAGGAGAGGATGGTGGTCCGGTCCACGTCCCCCCGCCAGCCGATGAGCAGGAGGTCGCAGTTCCAGCGCTCGAGACCGTCCTGCACAGCCGAGGTCACCGTGTCGCCATGCACGAGGTGGGGGATGGCGTCCACGCCCATGGTGGTGGCGAGGTCGGCGGCCCCCTGCAGTTGTTCCTCCACCCCGGGATGCGGAGGTTGATCGGGGGTCACGACATGGGTGAGGTGGAGCTCTCCCCGGGGTTCCGTGGCCAGGGTGGCGGCCAGCCGGACGAGGGCGTGCTCCGTCGCCGGGTTCTCGAGGGCGACGAGGATCCGGACCGCGGATCTTGGCATGCCAGTCAATCGGGCGAGCACGCGCCGAAGGGTGCCGTGATCGCCGACATCGGGGGTTCGGGAAGGCATGGCGGAGGCGGGAGGCGCTTCATCCACCAAGGTTAGGAAAGATACGCAGAGGCCTGTGGGGTCGCCACCGGAATCCATCCTCGAAAAAGACCATAACTCAAGTGTTTCTTGGGGCTTGCGCCTGACCGGCCGGGGTTGCGGTGGGGCATGGCTCTGCATATTTTCCCGACGGACCAGAGCAAGCGAGCTGCATCGATGGCCGTCGTGACCGTTGCTCGTCAGTTGGGAAGCGGTGGAGACCGCATCGCCGAGAGAGTTGCCGGCGTCCTCGCCTACGAGCACGTCGACCGGCGGCTCGTCGAGGAGATCGCGAACATCACCGACACCTCTCCCGAGGAAGTGGAGAAGTACGACGAAAAGGGGGAAGGGAGGGTTCGCTATTTCCTGAAGCGTCTCCTCGTTCCGGAGATGCCCCCCGGAGGATTCCCCCTCTCTTCGGCAGCTTACTTCCCCGAGTTCGGCCTCGAGTTCCCCTATGTCATGGAACGGGCCGGCGCCGAGCGGCCCACCTACCTCGATCGGGGCACCTATCAGCTGCTGATCACCACCCTGGTCCAGGACTTCGGGGAGACGGGCAAGGCGGTCGTCGTCGGCCGCGCGAGCCAGGTGATCCTGGCCCAGAATCCCCAGGCCCTGCACGTGAAGATCATCGCCCCCTTCGACCTGCGCTGCGAGCGGGTTCGGGAGACTCAGGAAGTAACCTCCGAGCAGGCGCAGGAGCTGGTGCAGCAGCACGACCGCTGGCGCAAGCTGTATCTGCGCAACCATCACGACGCCGACTGGGACGATCTGCTCCTCTATCACCTCACCATAAACACCGGCAAGGTCGATCCGGAGGACGCCGTCGACCTCATCGTCAGGTACGCGACCCGCCAGGGCTGAAGCGCCTTTCATGGGGAGTCGCTCCTCCGAGGTCCGGCTCCCTTGAGGGTGGAGGGCCGGATGGACCCTTGTCGACGGACATCCGGGAGACGGAAATGGGAAAGCTCAAGGTGGGACTGATCGGGGGCGGCGGCCCCGGCAACTTCTTCGGACACGTGCACAAGCGCGCCATCGCCTTGGACAACAGCCGGGAGCTGGTCGCCGGGGCCCTGCGCAGCGATCCCGAGGCGGCCATGGCGGCGGCCGCGGAGTATGACGTGACGGGCTACCCAAGTCATGAAGCCCTGCTCGAGGCCGTCCAGAAAGGCGACCAGGCCCTCGACTACGTGACCATCGTAACCCCGAATTTTGCGCACTACGAGCCGGCCAGGGCTTTTGTCGACGCGGGCATTCCCGTGCTCTGTGAAAAGCCGATCACCATGACCGTCGAGGAGGCCGAGGACCTGCAGCGCCGAGTCGAGGCGCGGGGAGTTCCCTTCATCCTGGCGCACACCTACACCGGCCACCCGATGATGATGCTGGCCAAGGAACTGGTGCGGCGGGGCCGGATCGGCCAGGTGCGCAAGATCGAGGCGTTCTACAACCAGGGTTGGCTGGCCACCTCGCTGGAGAAGGAGGGACTGCAACAAGCCGAGTGGCGCACCGACCCGGGGCGAACCGGTATCTCCAACTGCGGTGGCGATATCGGCACCCACGCCTTCATCGCCGCCACATGGGTCAGCGGCCACTCTGCAAAACGGGTATCGGCGCGCCTCAACAGGTTCGTCGAAGGCCGCGTCCTCGACGACGACTTCAACGTCATCGCCGAGCTCGACAACGGCGGCACGGCATTGATCACGGCCACGCAGATCGCCGTCGGTTACAAGAACGACCACGGCCTGCGCATCTACGGCAGCGAGGGCTCGATCGAATGGCACCAGGAACGCGCCGAGTCCCTGCTCCTGCGTACCGGGGAGGTGGACGAGACCTTCTGGATCGGGGGGGGCTTCTCCTTCTTCCCCGATTCGGTGGCCTCCTATCTGCGCCTTCCCTCCGGTCACCACGAGGACTTCTTCGGGGCTCTGGCCAATCTGCACACCTCTCTGGAACGCGTCATCCGCAGGCGCCGCGGCGACGAGGCGCCGGAAGCCTTTGACCATCCGGGCGTAGCCGAGGGCGTGTCCGGGATGCGTTTCGTGAAGGCCGCCGTGGACAGCTCCGCCAACGGGGGAGCCTGGACGGATGTGTGAGTCGCCGGCGGAGGGGGTGTTTCCGGGGTGGGGCTTTGGGGCCGCGGGCCGTTTCGGCCGTGGTTGTGCCTCGGACCCGTCCAGGGCCGCCCCGGTGCTTGCTCCACGCGCCTGAGTATCCTATCTTGACCCGAAGTTTCAGCCGGTCCGAGTCGCCCGGATCGGTCACGGACGTTGCGAACCACGAGGCTTGAGGAGGCTTTCCCATGCGCTGGCATCTTTGTTCTCTGATGGGCGCGGTCATCGGTCTGGCCCTCGCGTCAGGAGCCGATGCGGTGGTGAACATCCAGAATCTGGGGGCCGGCGCCCGGTCGGCCTCCCTCGGCAACGCCTTCGTGGCGGTGGCCGACAACGGCGATGCGATGTTCGCCAACCCGGCCGGTCTGGCGACCTTGTCGGGACGTCAGCTGGCCTACACGAACGTGTCGCTGTTGCACTCGGGTCTCGACGACGACGACCTGGGTCAGCACGTGGTGTCGCTGACGCAGCCGTTGGGCGGGCGCCTGGCGCTGGGCGTGGGCTACGAGCGCATCGGCTCGGACCAGATGTCGGAGAACGGCGCGTTTCTGGGGCTGGGCTATCGCCTGAGCCGCGACCTGCATCTGGGTCTGACGGGCAAGTACGTGTTCTGGCAGGTGGCCGCCTTCGACAGCAACGACCCGGTGTCGGGGCAGAGCGCGGGCTCTGTGGGCGCCGACGTGGGGCTGCTCTGGCGGACGCCTTTCCGGGGGGCGCGGCTGGGGGTGCAGCTGAAGAACGCGCTGCAGCCGAACGCCACCTGTGACTGTGCGGCCAACGGCGCGTCTCTGGCGTCGGGGGCCGGGGACCTTCCGATGGATCTGTCGGTGGGTCTGAGCCACCGCCGGGACCAGATGCTGTTGTCGGTTCAGTGGACGGTGCGGGACGTGGGCGGCGACGGTTCGGAGAGCCGTCTGGTGGTGGGCGGGGAGACGAGCCTGGTGGAGGGCTTGATGCTTCGCGCCGGTGGCAGCCGCATCTTCGAGGAGGACGCCCAGGGCGATCTGAACGCGGGATTGGGCTATCGCTGGAAGAAGATGCTGTTCGACTACGGCTACCACATCCCCCTCGACCTGGCCGAGGCCAACGGTTCCCACCGCTTCTCCCTGGCCTGGCAACTCTAACCGGGCGGGAATCAGGAATCAGGGGTTCCACAGCGGGCCGTCCCTTCCGGGGCGGCCCGTTTTTTTGCTCAGGCCACCCGGTACCGCTCGACCACGTCGAGGTCGACGTGAACCCCCAGGCCGGGCCCCTCGGGCACGATGAAGTGGCCCTCTTCAACGGCGAGGGACCCATCGCAGATGTCGGCCACCCGGGTGAAGGGCAGCTCGTCGCACGGCAGCGTGGCGTTCGGCATCGTCGCCTGCAGGTGCACGGAATAGGCTGCGTGAACGCCCAGGCAAAGCCCGCCCTTCTGCACCCAGACGGGCACGTTGGCCGCCTGGGCCAGGGCGGCCAACGTGCGGACCTGCACCGCGGGCCCCCCGATGTTCAGGTAGTCGATGGCCTCGGCCTTGAGCGCCGCCAGAACAGCGGAAGGCGAGCCGAGGTGGAGAGCCTGGGGAATCCAGGTCTTCTCGCGCAGCAGCCGGTACCAGTCGAGATTGTCCTTGAGGACGGGATCCTCGAAGTTGGCCACGGTGCCGAAGGGCTCCAGTTTGGCCGCCAGCCGGGCCGCCACGGAGGGCTGAACGAACTGGGTATTCGGGTCGACACCGACCGTGTAGTCCGGGCCGGCGGCCTCCTTCATCAGACGCACGGTCTCGACGATGTCCCATGGCCGCGCCTTGAGCTTGTGGTTCGTGAACCCCTTGCGGACTCCCACCTCGGCTTCGGCCGCGGTCTCGGCCGGCTCCATGTGGCAGGACCAGTAGGAGACAGGGACTCGGTCCCGCACCTTGGCGCCGAAGAAACGGTGCACGGGCACCCCCCAGGCCTGGCCGGCGATGTCGAGCAGGGCGCAGCAGATCGGATCCGGCTGGGCGAAGGCGTCGAGGGCCAACGGATCCTGGCCGGCCAAGGTGGCGAAACCGGCCTCGAGGTCGGCCTTGCGGCCCTGGCACTCGCCCCAGCCGGTCAGACCTTCGTCCGTTCCCAGCCGGACCAGGGTGAGATCGTAGATCTTCGGGACGTACCTGGCGATGGGAGGGATAGGCGGTATCTCGACTTCGAACAGCTCCACGGCGGTGATCTTCATCAGGTCGGCCTTTCTCGGGGGGCCCTGCGGGCTGCCTCGGAGCACAAGATAGGAGGATTCTGTGGAAGCCGCCTCGACGACGGACCTGGGGATCCTGAACGCCGTTCTCGGCCTGGCGGCGCTCGTCGCCTCGGTGACCGGATTCGGCTACGCCCTGGTGGCCGTGCCCCTGCTGGTGCTCCTGCTGCCCCCGGTGCGGCTGGTGCCTGTCGTGCTCATCAGCTGGGTACCCCTCGCCCTCCTCCTGCTGGCCCAGAGCTGGAGGCACCTCGACCCGGGGCGGCTCCTGCGCCTGCTCGCCGGTGCCTTGTTCGGCGCACCACTCGGGATCTTCATGTTGTCGTCCCTGCCGGAGCCGACGATGCGATCCGTCATCGGCGCCATCACCCTGCTCGCCGCCGCCTCGCTTCTGTTCCGGCCCCGACGGCCTTTCGCCCGCGAGGGACCCGCCTTGCTGATGGCCGGCCTCTTCAGCGGGATCACGGGGGGGGCCAGCGGCATGTCGGGACCGCCGATCGTGCTTCTCGGCCTCAAGCAACGCTGGGAGGCCGAGGGATTCCGCGCCGACCTGCTCTGCTTCTTCCTCCTTCTCCACGCCTCCGTTGCGGCCGGGCTGGGCCACATGGGCCTGCTCTCCGGCGGGATTCTCCAGCTTTCCCTCGCCGTGCTTCCGGGCGTGTTTCTGGGATACGCGGTCGGCACGAAGCTGAGGGGACGTATCGATGCTCCCATGTACCGGCGGCTGGCCGTCTCGATCGTCGTCGTGGGCGGGATCTGGGCGCTCCTCTCCCCCCTGGCCCAAGGGCTGTGATCTGATGGATGGAGGAAAGGCAGCGCGCCAGGCGATCGAGAGCGTGCGCCGCTACTACGACGAGCGCGGGATCTTCCTGGGCCGGTGGGGCTTCGGCCGGCGTCCCGCGCTGGTCGTCATCGACATGGCCTACGGGTGGACCGACCCGGCCTACGCCACCGGTTCCAGCAGGCTGGACGAGGCCGTGGAGGGCATCGGCCGGCTGCTGCCCATCTGCCGGGAGAAGGGGGTCCCTGTGGTGTACACCACCTCCCCCTATCGTCCGGAGGATGGGGAGGAGCCCATGCACCGGCGCCAGGACCGGGCCCACCGGCCGTGGGACGCCCGGGCCTGCGAGATCGACGCGAGGTTGAGACCGCGTCGAGGGGAGATCGTGATCTTCAAGGAGAATGCCTCGGCCTTCTTCGGGACCCATCTGGCGCCTTGTCTGATCGAGCGCGAAGTCGACACGGTGCTGGTGACGGGGTGCTCCACGAGCGCTTGCGTGCGGGCTACGGCCACCGACGCCCGGGCCTATCGATTCAGGGCCATCGTGCCTCGTCAGTGCGTGCAGGACCGGTCCGAGGCGGCCCACGAGTACAACCTCTTCGACATCGACGCCAAGTTCGGGGACGTGGTCGATATCGAGGAAACCATCGACTACCTCCGGGGCCTTGCGGAGGGAGGACAGGTCGACGCGCCATGAGGATCCTGGTCACCGGGATCACGGGGCGCATCGGTGCCAATCTGGCGGTCCGGCTCGTGCACGCCGGCCACGAGGTTCGCGGCCTGGTGTGGAGTGGGGATCGGCGCACCCGGAAGCTGGAGGGCCTCGGCGTAGAGCTGGTGGAGGGCAGCCTGACGGAACCGGCGGACGTCGACTCGGCGGTGGACGGCATGGAGGCGGTCTATCACCTCGGAGCCGCCTTCCAGGGTGGGGGGCCCTTCACCGAGGAGGACTATTTCCGCGTCAACGTGGGGGGGACCTTCCACGTCCTGCAAGCCTGCCGCCGTCAGCCGGCTTTCCGCCACCTGTTGTTCGCCAGCACCGATGCCCTGTACGAGAAATACGTCCCCGGGGGCCTGCGCGACCCGATCACCGAGGACACGCCGCGGCGACCTGCGGGCTGGTATGCCCTGTCGAAGGCGCTCGGGGAGGAGATGTGCGAGGGATACTGGCGCAGCGGCCGGCTGCCGGTGACGATCCTGCGCTTCTCCATGGTCCTGGGGGCGGGGGAGGTGCTCGACTTTCCGCAGTTCTACCTGAGCCGGATGAAGACCGGCCATCCGGTTCTGGAGGCCCTCTGGGAAGGAGAGGAGCGTCTCCTGCTGCTGAAGGACGACGCCGGCCGGCCCTACATGAAGCACGTGGCCGACGTGCGCGACATCGTCCAGGGCTGTCTCTGCGCCCTGGGCAAGGAGCGGGCCTACGGGCGCCGGTACCAGTTGGCCGGCCCCAGGGCTTTCACTTGGGACGAGGTCATCTACCGGCTCACCGAGGTGCTCGGGATCCCCTTCGTCGAGGCCTGCCCCGGGGGGGTGCCCACCCACTACGAGTTCGACCTGACACGCTCGATGCGCGAGCTCGGCTTTCAGCCCCAGTACGACATCGTGCGCATGATCGTTGACGCTCTGTCCCATCGCCGGGGCGAGCCGGTCGGGATCCTGCCGACGGTGTGAGGCCTGACGCGTGAAAGAGAGGAAGGGAATGGCAAGTGACCGGGAGCAACTGAAGAGCTCTGTCTGCGCCTCCGTCGAGGCCAGCCGGGACCGCATCGTCGGCCTGGGCGAGTCGGTGATGGACGAGCCGGAGGTCGGGTTCAAGGAGCACCGGACGGCGGACCGCATGAAGGCGGTATTCGAGGAAGCCGGCCTGCCCTTCGAGGGGGGACTCGCCCTGACGGGTGTTCGGGCCGTGCTGGAGGGTGGCCGGCCCGGGCCGACGCTCGCCCTCATGGGCGAGCTGGACGCCCTGGTCCTTCCCGGCCATCCGCGCGCCGACCGCGCCACGGGCGCGGCCCACGCCTGCGGTCACAACGCCCAGATCGCCGCCCTCGCCGGCGCGGCCCTGGGTCTGGCCAACTCCGGGATCGCCCCGCAGTTGTCCGGGCGCGTCGTGTTCTTCGCGGTGCCCGCCGAGGAGTACGTGGAGATCGACTACCGCCTCGATCTCGTGCGCCAGGGGCGGACCACCTTCCTGGCCGGCAAGCCGGAGCTCCTGCAGCTGGGTGCCTTCGACGACGTCGACATGGCCGTCATGATCCACTCAGGCAGCGGCGATACCCTCGAGGGCTCGTACGGCTTGTCAGAGTCGTCGAACGGCTTCCTGGCCAAGAGCGTCCGCTTCCATGGCCGGGCCGCGCACTCGGGATTGGCCCCGGAGCGGGGCGTGAACGCCCTGAACGCCGCGAGTCTCGCCTTGACCGCCATCAACGGGCAGCGCGAGACCTTCCGCGACGAGGACTGCGTGCGCGTCCACCCCATTCTCACGAAGGGAGGGGACATCGTCAACATCGTCCCTGCCGAGACGCGCATGGAGACCTACGTGCGGGCGCGCACGGCCCAGGCCATGGAGGACGCCGCCGCCAAGGTCGACCGCGCGATCAAGGGTGCGGCCATGGCCTTCGGGTGCACGGTGGAGATCGAGACCCTTCCGGGATACCTGCCCCTCGCCAACGACCCCGAGCTCGCCCGCCTCTTCCGCAGCAGCGCCGGCCGCCTCTTCGGCGAGCAGGAGTACCAGGCTCTCGCCCACGGAGGCGGGTCCACCGACGCCGGGGATCTGAGCCAGCTCATGCCGGTCCTGCATCCGGTGATGACCGGTGCCCGAGGCGCGGCCCACGCCGTGGACTGGCACATCGCCGATCCCGAGGCCGGCTACATGGCGCCGGCGAAGACACTGGCCATGATGGCCGTCGACCTGCTGTCCCACGGCGCCGAGGGTGCGCGCCGCGTCCTGGCCGAGGCCCGGCCGCCCCTCACGCGGGAGGACTACCTGCGACAGCAGAAGGCACGGTTCCGGTCCGAGGTCTACGACCCGGAGGCGGCCTGAACAACACACAACCACTTCGATGAAGGGGACAGGAGATGCCGTATCGACTCGGGCTGGTCACCTACCAACTGGCCAAGGACTGGGACGTGGAGGAGATCATCGCCAACTGTACCGAGACCGGGTTCGAGGGCGTCGAGCTGCGTACAACCCACGCTCACGGGGTCGAGGTGGAGCTCAGCGCCGCGCAGCGCCAGCAGGTGCGCGCCAGGTTCGCCGACTCGGCGGTTGAGCTCGTCGGTCTGGGCTCGGCCTTCGAGTACGACTCCACCGACGAGGCCGAGCTGCGCCGGAACATCGAAGGCACGAAGGAATACGCCCGCCTTGCGGCGGACGTGGGCGCGCCGGGGATCAAGGTGCGGCCGAACAAGGTGCACGACGACGAAGGGATCCCGAGAGAGAGGACCTTCGAGCAGATCGGACGAGCCCTGCGGGAATGCGGCGAGTGCGCCGGGCAGCTCGGCGTCGAGATCCGTCTCGAGGTCCACGGCCGGGTCACCTGCGAGCCGGCGAACATCCGCGCCATCCTCGACCACGCCGATCACGACAACGTCTTCGCCTGCTGGAACTCGAATCCGCAGGACGGTGACGACTCGGGCTCGATCGACGCCAACTTCGCCTTGTTGGAGAAGGAGATGCGTCTCGTGCACATCAACGAGTTGTGGAGCGGTTACCCGTGGGCCCGGCTGTTCGAGCTGCTGCACGACTCGGGCTATGACGGTTTCACCCTGGCCGAGATTCCCCCCAGCCAGGACCCGCTTCGGCTGATGCGGTACTACCGGGCCCTGTGGCGGGCCTCCGGAGCCGGGTGATGCCGGAGATCGCCTACGTCAACGGCGTCTTCCTGCCCATCGACGAGGCCGTGGTTTCCATCGAGGACCGCGGGTTCCAGTTTGCCGATGGCGTGTACGAGGTGGTCGCCACCTACGGTGGGCGGCCGTACGCGATGGCAGGCCACCTGAGGCGCCTGGACCGCAGCCTCCGGGAGATCCGCATCGACTTTGACGTGAAGGCCCTTCCTGCCCTCGTGGAGGAGGGGATCCGGCGCTCGGGCTTCGACGAGACCCTGATCTACATTCAGGTGACCCGCGGGGCGGCTCCCCGCAACCACGAGTTCCCCGAACGCCGCCCGGAACCGACGGTGGTCATGACGGTGAAGGAGCTGCAACGCCCCGATCCAGGACTGTACGAGGGCGGCGTGAAGGTGATCACCACCCCGGACCTGCGCTGGAAACGCTGCGATATCAAGTCGATCGCGCTGCTGCCGAACATCCTCGCCAAGCAGCTGGCGCACGAGGCCGGCGCCTACGAGTCCTTGCTGATCGATGCCCTCGGCCGCGTGACCGAGGGCTCCTCGACCAGCTCCTTCATGGTGGCCGACGGCGCCGTGCACACCTCGCCCGAGGGGCCTCACATCCTGCCTTCGATCACGCGCGGTATCCTGTTGGACATCATCCGTGATCTGGGCCTCCCGCTGCACGAGAGGTTCTGCCAGGTCGAGGAGTACCGGTCCGCCGAGGAGGTCTTCCTCGCCGGCACCTCGACGGAGGCCATGCCCGTCGTGCAGGTCGACGACACCCGGATCGGCCCTGGCCGGCCCGGTCCCCTGACGCGGCGGTTCCGGGAGGCCTTCCTCTCCAGGATAGGCTGAAGCCGCCGTACACGAAACGAGGCGGACCCGCCGCCTGGCCGGGTCCGCCTCGTACGTCCCGCCGGGGGGGGCGGTCAGTGGATGACGACCATCTTGGTCTCCGTCATCTCATGGATCGTGTACTTCGGCCCTTCCTTGCCCATGCCCGAGTCCTTCAGCCCGCCGTAGGGCATGAGATCGGCCCGCCACTGGGTGCCCCAGTTGATGTGGATGTTCCCGGACTCGACCTGCTGCGCGTACTTCAGGGCCCGGTCGATGTCCTGCGTGAAGATCGAAGCCGAAAGCCCGTAGTTGGTGTCGTTGGCCAGGGCGATGGCTTCGTCGATGTCGTCGACGCGGGTCACGCCCACGGCCGGTCCGAAGATCTCGTCGCGGGAGACGCGCATCTTGGGGGACACGTCGGCCAGCACGGTGGGCTCAAGCAGGGTGCCCTCGCGTCCGCCGCCGGTGACCAGGCGGGCGCCGTCGGAGACGGCGTCGGCGATCCAGCTCTGCACCCGCTCGGCGTCGGACTCGCGGATCATGGGACCCATCCTGGTCTCCTCCTGCAGAGGATTCCCCGTGGTCAGGCCCTCCACCTTCGGGGTCAAGGCGTCGATGAAGTCACCGTACACGGGGCCCTCCACGAGGATCCGCTGCGCCGAGATGCAGACCTGGCCGGCGTTGGCGAACCCCGAGGAGGCTACCCCTTCGGCGACCTTGTCGAGATCGGCGTCGTCCATGACCACTACCGGAGAGTTCGAGCCGAGCTCCATGGTGACCCGCTTCAGGCCGGCGGTCCTGCAGATGTGCTCGCCCACGTCGCGGGACCCGGTGAAGGAGATCTTGCGCACGCGCTCGTCGGAGGCGATGGCATCGCCGATGGTGGCGCCCGATCCGGTGACGACGCTCACCGCCTCGGGCGGGAACCCGGCATCGAGCATGATCTCCACCAGCTTGATGCCGGACAGGGGCGTGTCGCTGGCCGGCTTGAGGAGCACGGCGTTCCCCGCGGCCAGGGCCGGGCCGACCTTGTGGCAGACCAGGTTCAGGGGAAAGTTGAAGGGCGTGATCGCCGCCACCACGCCGCAGGGCACCCGCAGGGTGAAGCCGAACTTGCCGGCCCCGTTGGAGGCGCCGCTCAGGTCCAGCGTCTCGCCGGTGAGCCGCTTGGCCTCCTCCGCCGACAGGGTGATCGTCTCCTGGGCCCGCGCCGCTTCACCCAGGCCTTCGGCGAGGATCTTGCCCTCCTCGAGGGTGATGGTGCGGCCCAGGTCGTCGAGGCGCTCGGTCATCAAGTCGGCGGCCCGGTGCAGAAGCTCGTAGCGTTCGAAGGCGGGCATGCGGCGCATGATCTCCGCGCCGCGGACCGCGGTGTCGATCGCCTCGGCCACGTCGTCGGTGCCGGCCCTCGGTACGGTGTCGACGACGGAGCCGTCGAAGGGGTTGAGGACCTCGATCTCCTCCGTCTTGGCGATCCATTGGCCGCCTACGTGCATCTTCATGGCTTTGATCCTCTTGCTGAGGTGGTCATTTCGTGAGAGCGGATGAAGATAATCACTCCGAGGACTCGAGGTCGAGGTGCTCCCCGCGGACCCCGCCCGGGCCGACCGTCAGCATCCCGGTCAGCCGGGGCTTCCGGAACCGCTGGCGCCCGGCGCTGGCGGGATTGAAGTACAGGACGGGCGCCTCGGTCGGCCCCGACTCCTCCAGGAAAGGGATGTGACTGTGACCGAAGATGACGACCCTCGTGCCAGGGGGCACCGGGTCCCCGGTGGCCCCGCCGCCGGGAGGCGTGAAGATGTGGGTCATGTAGATCGAAAGGCCGGCGACGGAGAGGCAGACGGACTCGGGCAGGTGTCCGAGTCCGGGGCCCTCGTCCACGTTGCCTCGTACGGCGATCACGGGGGCGACGTTGGACAGCTCGTCGAGGATCGACGCGTCCCCAACGTCGCCGGCATGGAGAATGAGGTCGACTCCCGCGTAGAGTTGCGGCACCCTCGGGTCCAGGAACCCGTGGGTGTCGGAGACGACGCCGGCCCGGAGGCGGGCGGTCAAGGATCCATGGCGCATCGGAAGCCGATGCGCGGCCCCTTGTCGCGCGGTTTTCCGAACATCCGCATGGCGATGCGAATCTGGTGCGAGGGGGATTTGTAGGATCCTCCCTTGATCACCCTCTTCGTTCCCGACGCCGGTCCGGTGGGATCCCGGACTTCCTTGGACTGGCGGTAGTAGTCTACCCTGTGCCAGTCGTGCACCCACTCCTCCGCGTTGCCCGACAGATCCATGATCCCGAAGGGACTCACACCGTCGGGATAGGAGCCCACCGGGGCGGTCCAGCGGTGGCCGTCCTCGTCGAGCCCGGTCCTCGGTCGGTAGTTCGCCCACCAGACCCCGTTGGAGTACGGATCTCCGGCGCCCCAGGGGTACTTCCGGTACTCCTTGCCGCGGGCCCCGTACTCCCATTCCGCTTCCGTGGGCAGGCGCCTGCCCGCCCACTGGCAATAGGCGTAGGCGTCGTACCAGTTGACGCCCACGGCCGGATGGCTGTCCCCGCGCAGATCATCGTTCAAGTAGAGCTGCCCGTGATCCAGATCCGCGGGCTGATCGGGATGGTTCCACTTCGCGCCGTGGGCGGCGACAGCGTCGAGGAAACGGCGGTACTGGGCGTTCGTCACCTCGTGCTTGTCGAGGTAGTGGGCGCTCAGCTCCACCTCGTGCACGGGCCGCTCGGCGTAATAGGTGAGCAGGTGGCCGTCCGGTGCCTGGCTGACCTCCTCCTCCCGACCGCCCATGGGAAACGCGCCCTCCGGGATAAGGACCATGACCGAGCCGTCGTCGGAGGTGATCACGGGATCCGGGCCGCAGCCGAGGACGACGAGGCCGGCCAGGGCCAGGGCGAAGTGGCGGAGGCGTGGTGCCTCGGTCATCGTGCGAAGTCTCCTGAGATGAGTGTTATCAGGGTGGTAGAATGACGGCCACCCTTCACGGTTCCCGGGACCGCTACCACCCGAGCCGGTCCCGGACATCGATCGGACGTCCCGAGTCGTCGGAAACCCCGACCGCAGGGGTCGAGGTTCGCGTGAGGTGGCTCGTGGCAACCAGCGCTGCGAGCGCGGGGAGGACGGCGAGCAGGTCGGCGGGCCATCCCGGGAGGGCGAACAGGAACAGCATCCAGGCGGCGAAGCCGGTGAGGATCGCCGCGAGGGCCCCCGCGGCGGTGGCACCCCTCCACCAGATGCCGGCGGTGAGGGGCACGAAGAGGGTGGCGAGCAGCACCGACCAGGAATCGACCATCAGGTCGTAGACCGAAGTCCGGTGCAGGGCCAGGAGAAGGGAGAAGATCCCGAGGACAACCACGGACAGGCGGGAGGCGCGCAGGCAGGTCCCTTCGGAAACCTGTGGACGCACGGCGCGAAGAACATCCCAGCCGATCACGCTCGCCGGCGCCAGCAGGGCGCTGTCCGCGCTCGACAACAGGGCCGAGACCAGGGCGCCGATGAACAGCACGAGGGCCGCCGCCGGCAGGTATCGTTGGGCGATCTCCATCATCACCAGGTCGGGATCGGCCAGACCGGGGATGAGGACGGCGCCCGCCATGCCGAGCAGCACCGGCAGCAGACCGATGGTCAGGTAGATCAGCCCCGACAGATAGGCGCTGTGCACGGCGACGCGGTCGTCGCGGCTGGACAGGCTGCGCTGGATGAGATCCTGGCCGGCCAGATTGCCGAGCCCGATGACGAGCCAGTCGCGGGCGTAGCCGAACCACTCGGTGGGGCCCGCATCCCGGGGGTAGAGGTCGAAACGCCCCTCCGGGATCTTCGCCGCGATGGCGGACCACCCCCCCATGTCGTGCAGGAGCAGGGGCGTGAGGACGACCATGCCGGTGATGAGGACGGCGAGCTGGACGATGTCGGTGAGAGTCACGGCCCACATGCCCCCGGCGAAGGTGTAGACCAGGACGACGGCGGCGCCCACGAGGATTCCCACCGTGGGGTCCAGGCCGGTCAGGGCCTGCAGGATGCGGCCGAAGGCGACCATCAGCGCCGCCACCCACCCGACGTAGGCCGGCACCGTGCACAGGCTGGCCAGCAGGCCGCAGCGCGTGTCGAAGCGCCGGGTGAAGAAGGAGGCCACCGTCATCACCCCGGAGCGGCGCAGAGCGCGGACGTAGAAGGCGCCGGCCAGGAACAGGCACAAGGCGGCGCCGAAGGGATCGGCGATGACGGCGAGGAACCCGCCCTCGTAGGCGGCACTGGCGGCTCCGATGCACAGTCCGCCGCCGAACCAGGTTGCCGACAGGGTCGCCGTCGCAAACGGCAGGGACAGCCGCCGCCCGGCGACCAGGTAGTCGGCTGAGCCGGAGACCCGCCGGCTGGCGTAGAGCCCGACGGCGAGCATCACCAGCAGATAGAGACCCAGCCCGGTTATCACGAACATGGCGGCCAAACTTAAGAAAACTCGGGGCCGAGGCCCGCAGGGCGCGCCCTCTCCCGGCCACACGGGTGGCGGCGACCGGTGGCGGAAGCCGCCATGCGGAGGCTCGCCAGGTGGCGGGTCTCGCCGACGCGGACCCGGGCCGGATCTGACTTGAGCTCCTTGAGAAGGATCCTAACATATTGGGGTACAGCCGGTTAGCCGTTGGGGCCCTGGTGTGGTGATGGTCCTGGCACCGCTCTTGCATTGGACGGCTTCACCCCGACCCCTCGGTGGAGGAAGAGGCACCGAACGGTTACTTTTCCGCAACCAGCCACGAGAGAGACGAGCGATGGCAAAGGGCATGTTCGCGCGCATGGCAGACATTCTGCGGTCCAACCTCAACGAGGCCCTCGACCGCGCCGAGGATCCCGAGAAGCTGATCCGGCAGATGGTCCGCGAGATGGAGGAGGCCGTGAACAAGGCCACCGCCTCGGTGGGCACGGCCGTGGCCAACCAGAAGCGGCTGGAGCGCCAGCACGACGAGCGGATCGCCCAGTGCGAGGAGTGGCAGCGCCGGGCCGAGCGCGCCGTCGAGGCCAACGAGGACGACTTGGCGCGGCGGGCCCTGGAGCGCCGGGCGGTCCTGCAGCAGGCGGCCTCCGACCTGGCCCCGGCCCTGGAGGAGAGCCGGCGGACGGCGGAGCAGTTGCGGGAGCAGCTGCGGGAGTTGAAGGAGAAGCTCGAGGAGGCCCGGACGCGGCAGGGAACCCTGATGGCCCGCCACCGGGCGGCCGAGGCCCGCAAGCGTCTGGCCCAGTCGATGCACGGACTCGGCGATGATGCCTTCTCCAGCTTCGAGCGTTTCGAGCAACGTGTCGAGGACAGCGAAGCCGAAGCCGAGGCCCACGCCGAGGTCGCCTCCGATCTGGGCGAGGTGGAGCGGCGGGTGCGGGACATGGACAGGTCGGCCGTGGTGGAAGACGAGTTGAGGGCGCTCAAGGAGCGGCTCGTGCGCGAGCGCGGGGGAGCCTCGGGAAAGGGCTGAGGGATGGGTCGGATCAGCACCTTCTTCGAGGGCGGTCTCAGGCGCGCTGGAGCGCTGGTGCTGACCTCGGGGGCGGTCGTGCTGCTGTCGGCGGGCCTGGGGCTGATCCTGTACGGGCTCGGTCAGCGCATCGACCACGACGACTGGCAGGAACCTCTCTCGATCGGGGTCCCCGTGTTCGCTGTCGGCGCGGCGGCCTGGTTCTGCGCCCGCCGTCTCGCCGCCTCGGCGAGACAGGCTCACGCCCGGCGCATGGAGAACCGCATCCTGCGGCTGGCCCGGGAGAGATTCGGCCGGCTCACGGTGATCGAGGCCGCCGTCGAGGCCGGGCTCACCGCGGCCGAGGCCGAGTCGATCCTGCGAGGCCTGGCCGAGGGGGGATTCGTGGAGATCGAGGTCAACGACGCCGGGGTCATGAGCTACCGCTTCCCCGAGGTGATCTACCCGCCCCCGGGAGGCGGCTCCTGCTCGCGCCCTTTGGCGTCCGGCTGACCGGACTGGATTGAAAGGACTGAGCCCCATGAGGATACCGACGATCTTCGCTTGGCCGACACCGTATCTCTGGCTAGGCTTGGCCCTGCATCTGGTCGCGGACGTCACTGACTCTGCCATCATGATGATCCCGGCCCTGATCATCCTCGCTGTAAGCCTGGTCCACATCGTCAGGGGGATGGCCGAGCGCCCGAGTCCAGGAGGCCGCAGGGCGGAGGAAGGGTCCGGAGAGCCCCCGGGGCTGGACCAGCGTCTCTCCGAGATCGAGGGGCGCCTCACCGACACGCAGGACGTGATGATCGCCCTCAGCGAGAAGATGGACCGCTGGGAGCGGGAGGTCCCGCCCGCCGACCGCGATCGCACCCCAACGAGCTGAGGAGAGGGAAGATGCTGGTCAAGATCCTTGGAGTCGCCTTGCTGGTCGTGGGCGTCGTTCTCGCCCTGGACATGCTGCTGGGAGTGCTCTGGTCGATCCTCTCCGTGGCCTTCGTCGCCGCCCTCGTCTGGGGCGGATGGAGATTGCTGAAGTCGTGAGGGGGCCCGCGGTCGAGGCCCGCCCGCAGGCCCTGCTGGAGGAGGGACGCCGGCTCTTCCGCCAGGGTCGCCACCCCGAGGCCCGCGAGGTCCTGGAGCGGGCGCTGGAAACCGCCTCGGAAGAGGCGGGCGGGTCCCCCGGGAGCGGGCGCGCGGAGATGCTCTTCCTGCGGGGCATGTGCCACCTCCAGGAGGGCGGGGAGGCCGACGCCGTCGAGGATCTGGAGGCGGCCTCCCGCCTCGGCTGGCTGGAGGCGCGATTCCAGCTCGCCCAGCACTACGCCCGCAAGGGCCGCCGCGGGGGCGATCTGCGCCGGCGGGCGATCTCCCATCTCGAACAAGTGCTGGCCGCCGGAGCTGACGACCCCAGCCTCGCCGCCGGCCGGGACCGGGTCTGCTTCGCCCTGGGCGGCCTCTACGCCGAGGGGGAGGCGTCCGGGGACGTCGATCGGGGGATCGCGGCCTACCGCCAGGGTCTGTCCGTCAACCCGCTGTCCGCTTCCGGGCACAACAGCCTGGGACAGCTGCTCATGCGCTTCGAGCCCCTCGGCGCCCTCGGCGAGTTCAAGGTCGCCCTGCAGCTGGACCCGGATCTGCGCGCCGCCTACAGCAACCTCGCCCGGCTGTTGCTCGAGCACATCCAGCCGCGAGAGCTCGCCGCCGAGTACGCCCGCATCGTGGAGGAGTTCGAGGAACGGGCTTCCCACGTGCTCGCCCGCCTGTCCCAGGAGCTGGTCGAGCTCGGGCGGGAGCAGGCCTATCGCGGCCTGTACACCAAGGGCCACCAGCTGAAGAACCTGATCGGCCTCGTGGGAAGCCGACTCCGGCGTCTGACACGGCGGATGCCTCCGCAGGCCGGGGCGGGCGAGGAACTGCGCCAGATCGAGCAGGAGCACGGCCGGCTCTACGAGGAGTGGGTCGGCTACCTGTCGGCCATGACACCCGACCGCCTCGTCACGGGCCTCGTCGACCCGGCCCGGGTCGCACGCCGGGTGGTCGCCGCCCTGGGCGCCGACGCGCAGGCCGGTCTCGAGATCCGGGTCCAGGAGGGTGTGCCCCGGATCGAGGCGGATGAGCGCCTGCTCCGGGAGGCCGTCACCAACCTGTGCATCAACGCCCTTCAGGCCTTGGCCGGCGAGGCCTCTCCGGGCGAGGTCTCCGTCGGCGTCGGTTTCGACGACGGCGGCGTCTTCATCGAGGTGGAGGACACGGGTCCGGGGATTCCCGCCGAGGTCATGGACCACGTCTTCGATCCCGGCTTCACGACCAGGGAACAGGGCAACGGCTACGGTCTGGCCATCGCCCAGCGCATCGCCCATGCCCATCACGGCGATCTGCGCGTCAAGAGCCGCGTAGGCCACGGCACCGTGTTCCGCCTCGACCTGCCCGTCAACTACGACGCCGACAGCCCCCACGACCGGATCGGCGGGGAGGCCCCGTGAGCGGACGAGGCCGGGTCCTGATCGCCGATGACCAGCCGGAGGTGCGGGAACTGTTGGCCCAGAAGCTGCGGTCCCGGGGCAAGCAGACCGAGGTCTTTCACACCGGGACCGAGTTGCTCAAGCATCTGGCCGACCACGGCGACGGGGTGGAGCTGGCCGTCCTCGACCTCGATTTCGGGGCCGTCGAGCCCGACGGGCTGACGGTGCTGAAGCAGGTCCGCAGGCTCCGTCCGGAGTTGCCGGTGATCATCCTCACCGGCAAGGGGTCCGTCGACTCCGCCGTGGCCGCCGTGCAGGAGGGGGCCGCCGACTACATCGAGAAGGACCTCTACGTGGAGGACAAGCTCGAGCTGAGCATGGAGAAGGTCGAGCGCATGCTCCTCGTGATGCAGGAGAACGCCCGGCTGCGGGCCGAGAACGAGGCCCTGGACCGCGACAACCTGTTCTACCGCTCCGAGCTCGGTGGCCGCTACCGGATCGTGCAGGCCAGCGGCCGGGTCGAGCAGATCCTGCAGCAGGTGCAGCAGGTGGCCTCGATTCCGCGGCCGGTACTGGTGCGCGGCGAGCGGGGAACGGGAAAGGAGCTGATCGCCGCCGCCCTGCACTACGGGGGAGCCCGGGCCGATCGGCCGTTCGTCAAGCTGAACTGCTCGGCATTGTCGGAGACCCTGCTCGAGTCGGAGCTGTTCGGCCACGAGAAAGGCGCCTTCACCGGGGCCGGCGAGACCCGGCGCGGTCGCTTCGAGACCGCCGACGGCGGCACCCTGTTCCTCGACGAGATCGGCAACACGACCCTGGAGTTCCAGAGGATCCTCCTGCGGGTGATCGAGTACCAGGAGTTCGAGCGCATCGGCGGCAGCCGCACGATTCGCGTGGACGTGCGCATCGTAGCCGCGACCAACGCCGACCTCGAGGCCGAGATCGAGGCGGGCCGCTTCCGCGCCGATCTCTATGATCGCCTGCGGTTCACCGAGATCACCCTGCCCCCCCTGCGCGACCGGCGCGAGGACATCCGCCCCCTGGTGGCCTTCTTCGCTCACCAGCTGTCCGAGGAGGTCCCTTCGATTCCGAAGCGAGCCTTTGACGAGCCGTGCCTCGCGGTGCTCGAAGCCTACGCTTGGCCGGGCAACGTCCGGGAGCTGAAATTCGCAGTGGAGCGGGCCTTGTGCGTGGCCGACGAGGACAGGGTGACGATCGCCGACCTGCCCCCGGAGATCGTCGGCGGCCGTTCGGTCCAGATCTCGGAGTTGGGCACGGGGCAGGCCTTCGACGAGCAGATGGCGGCCGTCGAGCGGGGACTTCTGCTACGCGCCCTCGAGCGCAGCGGCGACAGCCAGAAGGCGGCGGCGGCCTCCCTGGACCTGACCTACGACCGTTTCCGCCATCTCCTGCGCAAGCACGGCCTCACCCGAGGTTGAACGGCGTCCCCGCCCCGTCCAAGGAGGCCGCCGAAGGTCCTCCGGGACGGATCCGCAGTCAGTGGTCCCCGCGGACTCCTTGACGCTGGCCGTGCGCATGCCTTCTTAGGCGGTGCTCCGGCGCCGTGCGACCCAACGAGTCCGAGGGACGATGGAGAAGCAGTTCAAGGTGGAGACCTTCCTGGGCGGCGACCTGGCCGACCTCTACGAGACGGTCATGGCGCAGTTCGAGGCATCCGGCTCCGTGAGTCTGTCCGAGATGAACCGCGCCCTGCTGCAGACCGGGTTGCTGATGCACATGACCATGATGACCTCCATGGGAGTTGTCTCCGATGAGGAGCGCCGGCAGAGGATGGAGAAGCTGGCCGAAAGGGTGGGCAAGGAGAACCTGATGTGGGAGGTGGTGGAGCTGGCCCGGCGGCACTGGAGCAAGGGAGGGGCCGGCAGCATCGACCTGCAACCCTAGGCAGGAGGGCCACCGGACCCCTTAGGAAAACTGCATAACATGTTGCAGTACAGCCAGTTATGCATACGATTTCAGATTTGACAGGGACGCGGCAGCCCCGTACATTCGGAGCCATCCGAATCGGATCGTCCTCCGTGTCCGAAGCCTACAACGAGACCGTTCTCGACCATTACCGCAACCCCCGCAACGTGGGTGTTCTCAAGGACGCCCAGGCTGTCGGCAAAGCGGAGAACTCGGCTTGCGGGGACATCCTGCATCTCTATCTACGGATCAATGGTGACCGGGTCGTCGACTCCCGCTTCCAGACCTTCGGATGCGCTGCGGCGATCGCCGCCGGGTCAAAGCTGACCGAGATGGTGATCGGTGCCACTCTCGATCAGTTGCGCACCATCCGGCGGCTGGACGTGGTCCAGGCCCTCGGCGGGCTGCCTCCGATGAAGGTCCATTGCTCGGTTCTGGCAGAAGACGCGATCCGAGCCGCTCTCGAGGACTACGAGGGCGCCCTAGAAGACTCCAAGAAAACACTTCGACAACCTCTATGAAAGGAAGACCTCATGGCCTACACGCTGCCTGATCTGCCGTACGCATTCGACGCGCTCGAGCCCGTGGTCGACGCGAGGACGATGGAGATCCACCACGGCAAGCATCACAACACCTACGTCACCAACCTGAACAACGCCCTCGAGGGCCACGACGACCTGGCCGCCAAGAGCATCGAGGATCTGATCAGCGACCTGGACTCGGTGCCCGAGGGTATCCGCACCGCCGTGCGCAACAACGGCGGCGGACACGCCAACCACAGTCTCTTCTGGCAGATCATGGCGCCCGAGGCGGATCGCGGGGAGCCTTCCGACGGGTTTCAAGCCGCCGCGAAAGCCGCCTTCGGGTCCATCGACGCCGCGCACGACGAGTTCGTGAAGGCCGGCACGACCCGCTTCGGCAGCGGCTGGGCCTGGATGGTGATCAAGGACGGCAAGCTGGCCATCCTCAGCACGGCCAACCAGGACAACCCGATCATGACCGGCGACGGCACGCCGCTTCTCGGCATCGACGTCTGGGAGCACGCCTACTACCTGAACTACCAGAACCGCCGTCCCGACTACATCGAGGCGTGGACCGGCCTCATCAACTGGAACGAGGTCGATCGCCGCCTTCGCGAAGCCATGTAAAGCCCGCCGCTCGGAGCCGCTCAGGCTCGGAGCGATCGGTTTCCATCGGCGGCCAACGAGCCGCCTCCTCAAGGAAAAGGGCTTGCCATGGCGATCCAACCGGGTGATCCGGCTCCGGATTTCACCCTGAAGAATACGGACTTGGAGGAGGTGACCCTGTCCTCCCTGCGGGGCAGGAAGGTAGTCCTCCTCTTCGTGCCCCTGGCCTTCACCGGCGTATGCACCCAGGAGCTTTGCGAGATCTCCCAGGGGATCTCGGCCTACTCCGACGCTGACGCCGAGGTGCTCGGCGTCAGCGTCGACAGCCCCTTCGCGCAGAAGGCCTGGGCGGAGCAGGAGGGGATCGGCATCTCCCTGCTGAGCGACTTCAACAGGGAGGTCTGCGCCGCCTACGGTGCCCGGTACGATGATCTGCTGGGCATGGTCGGCGTGGCCAAGCGTGCGGCCTTCGTCATCGACAGGGAGGGAATCGTCCGTTACGCCTCCGTGTCCGAAGACGCCAAGGTCCTGCCCGACTTCGAGGCGGTGAAGGCCTGCCTCGGGTCGATGTAGTCGCAGGACCCTTCCCAAGGCCCAGGTCCACGCCGAGATGCCTACTGAAGGCACGAGCCGCTCCCTGGCGGCTTCCGAGGAGGTCCGTGAGGAGACCTCTCTGACGGGCGCGACGAGGTCCGCCGTCCGGGGTTGCGTTCATCCGCCATCCTTTCCGACGGCGGTCCTCGACGAGTCCCACCGCGATTTGCGGGACGACGAGTTCTGGCGCGCCGTTCCGGCCTACGCCCACCTGCGGGCCGACGAGTTCCACGACCACCGATTCCAGAGCCGGAACGGCGTCACCAGCCTCCACAAGCTGCGGCAGGTCCTGGGCGGCCTCGTCTCCGAGGCGTTCTACGCCGATGTGGAAGCCGGGCTGCGTCGGTCGACGATGAGCCTGCGCATCTCCCCGTACCTGATCTCACTGGTCGACTGGTCGGCGCCGGAGACCGATCCGATCCGGCTTCAATTCCTGCCGCTTGGTTCGCGGCACGAGGCCGACCATCCCGAGCTGGATCTCGATTCGCTGAACGAGCAGGCCGACTCGCCCGTGCCCGGGCTCACGCACCGCTACCACGACCGGGCCCTGTTCCTGGCCCTGGACACCTGTCCCGTGTACTGCCGCTTCTGCACGCGTTCCTACTCGGTCGGCCTCGACACCGCCGACGTGGACAAGGTCCACCTCGGCGTCAGCCGCGAACGCTGGGAGCAGGCCTTCGACTACATCCGCCGCAATCCCCAGATCGAGGACGTGGTCATAAGCGGCGGCGACATGTACAACCTCAAGGCCGAGCAGGTCGAGCTGCTCGGCCGCACCCTGCTCGACATCGAGCACGTCCGGAGGTTCCGATACGCCACCAAGGGGCCGGCCGTGATGCCGCAGAAGCTGGTTACCGACCCCGACTGGGTGCGCGCCATCGCCCGCGTCGTCGCCGAGGGCCGTCGCCGCCACAAGGAGGTGGCCCTGCATACGCACTTCAACCACCCGCGGGAGATCACCGCCTTCACCCGTCATGCCATGGAAGGGTTGATGGCGGAGGGCATGATCGTTCGCAATCAGGCGGTGCTGCAGCGCGGCGTGAACGACGATGCCGACACCATGCGCCTGCTGGTCCGGCGCCTGGGATATCTCAACATCCATCCCTACTACGTCTTTGTGCACGACATGGTCCGCGGGGTCGAGGAGTTGCGCACGAGCCTGCGGGCCGCCATCGAACTCGAAAAGCTTGTGCGGGGGGTCACCGCGGGCTTCAACCTGCCCGCCTTCGTCCTCGACACCATGGGCGGCGGGGGCAAGCGGCATGTCCACTCCCACGAGCGCTACGACCACGACACTGGGATCGCCGTCTTCACCAGTCCCGCGGTACGGCCGGGTCGACGCTTCCTGTTCTTCGACCCGCTGCACAGCCTCGGTCCCGGTGCGCAGGCGCTCTGGGCCGATCCTCATTCCCGGGCCGGCATGATCGCCGAGGCCCTGGAGGGGTAACCCGCGGTGCGCTGTCAGACCGGCTCCCAGGAGGAGAAGCGACGGGCGAGGGCCGCGTCCTTCCCGGAAATGGAATCGACGACGACATGAATTCAAAGGACATCCTGCCCGCCGAACTGTGGCTGGCCGTCCTCTGCGGCTTGGGGTTGCTGCTGGTCGGTGTCGGCCTCGGGTACTTGATCAACCTCTACCTGAGAAGGCCGGATCAGCACCGTGTAGAGGAGGAAGCCGAGGCCCGGGCCATGCGCCGCTTCGCCGAGCGGGAGCGCGCCCAGCGGCTGACCTTCCTCGAGGAGAAGGACAGCTGGTACAAGCTGAAGGCCGACCAGGAGAACCAGCTGGAAGAGGCCCTGGAGGAGCAGAACCGCCGAGGCAAGGAGCTGGCCACCCGGGAACGGGAGATCGACACCCGGCGGCAGGAGATGCGCAAGGAGTGGGGCCGGTTCAAGAACCAGGAGAGGCGGCTCAGCTCCCGGGAGCGGGCGATACGGGCCACCGAGGTCGAGATCGAGACAGTCCAGCGAGAGTACCGGGAAAAGCTTGAGCTCGTGGCCAACCTCACCGAAGACGAGGCCAAGGAGCAGCTCCTGGAGCACCTCTCGGGCAAGGTCAGGGCGCGGGCGGCGGCCATGATCCGGGCGGAGAGGACGCGCGCCCGGGAGGAGGCCGATCGAGAGGCGCGCAAGATCATCGCCCAGGCCATCCAGCGTTGCGCCGTGGAGGAGGCGGAGCACGCGGCCACCTCCACCATGACTCTCCCCAGTGAGAGCCTCAAAAGTCGGATCATCGGCAAGGAGGGACGCAACGTGCGTGCCTTCGAGAACGCCACAGGGGTCAAGGTGGTGGTCGACGACACCCCCGACACCGTGCTGTTGTCCTCCTTCGATCCCCTTCGCCGCGAGGTGGCGGCGCGTTCCATGGACCGTCTCGTCCGCGATGGTGGATTCACGCCGAGCCGGATCGAGGAGGTCGTGGCCGAGGCTCGGCAGAGCGTTGACAAGGAGATGGAGGAAGCCGGTCACCGGGCGCTCGCGAAGATCGGAGCCAGCGACTACCACCCCGATCTGCCCGCCTCCGTGGGCCGGCTCAAGTTCCGTTCCAGCTACGGGCAGAACCAGCTCCAGCACTGCCTGGAAGTGGGGCAGTTGGCGGGGCTCATGGCCCAGGAGATCGGTCTCGACCCCAAGCTCGCGCGCAGAGCCGGACTGCTCCACGACATCGGCAAGACGGTGAGCCGGGAGGTGGAGGGATCGCACATCGAGCTCGGCGTGGAGATGGCCGAGCGATTCGGGGAGCATCCCGTCGTGCGCGAGGTGATCGCCGAGAGTCACGAGGAACACGAGCGTGTGGATCCGATCTGCTTTCTCGTGAAGGCCGCCGACGCCATCTCCTCGGTCCGGCCGGGAGGCCGCCGGGAGGACTTCGAGGGATACGCGCGCCGCATCATGAAGCTGGAGGAGATCGCCACCTCCTTCGAAGGCGTGAAGGATGTCTACGCCATCAACGCCGGGCGCGAGATCCGCGTCATGGTGCGGGGGGAGCACGTGAGCGACGACGACGCGGAGATCCTCGCCTTCCACATCGCCGAGCGAGTGAAGAACGAGCTGACCTTCGCCGGCGAGGTGAAGGTGATGGTCGTTCGCGAGACCCGCGCCGCCCGCTACACCGGCCTGAGGTCCCGCGGCCAGCGAGTCGCGAATTCGCGTTCCAGGCGCCGGGGACACGATGCCTCGCCCCACAACGGACGCCACCCGCGCAACGGGCAGTCCCGTCCCGGCGGTTGAAGCCGAGGATCCCTCGTGGCGGCGGGAAGGCGCAGGGGGTACGGAACGTTGAGCGGCCTTTGGCGGGTCATCCGCCGAACCACGGCCAGACGCGCGCCTGCAGGATTCCGTGCCGGGGGCGCCCCTCTGCACGGGATCCCTCGCTTGCGGAAGGGCTCCGACGGCCGCCCGCGGTGTGTCGCTTGTGCCTTGTGCGCGGCTGCCTGCCCCTCGAACTGCATCCATATCGAGCCCGCCGCTCCTCCCTGGGTGGACGAGGAAGCCGTGTCGACCACGAGCGAACGCTGGCCCGCCGTGTTCGAGCTCGACCTGGGCCGGTGCCTGCTGTGCGGTCTGTGCGAGTCGGCCTGCCCCGAGCAGGCGATCTCCCTGGACTCGGCGGGCCCTGTCCCGGTGAAGGCCGAGCGCCAGGATCTGTATCTGGGCCGTGAGGCCCTGTTGCGGCGGTGACGCGCCTCGCCATCCTCGGGAGCACCGGGTCGATCGGTTCGACGACCTTCACGGTTCTGGAGAGTCTGCGCCGTCAGGACGGGGAGGCGGAGTGGGAGGTCGTGGCATTGGCCGGGGGACGGCGTATCGACGAGCTGATCCGCCAGGCCAGGCGTTGGTCTCCCAGACGCATATGCGTGGCCGGCCGCGAGGACGCTCAACGGGTCCGGGGTGAGTTGCCCGGTATCGAAGTCCTGTCCGGAGAGCAGGGGCTGTGCGAACTGGCCGCCGACGACAGGGTGGACGTCGTCGTCAACGGCCTCGTCGGCGCCGTGGGACTGCCGCCGACGATGGCCGCCCTGGGCGCCGGCAAGGCGGTGGCCATGGCCAACAAGGAGCCGCTGGTCATGGCAGGGGGTCTGCTGCAGGAGGCGGCGCGGGCGGGCGGGGGAGAGCTGCTGCCCGTGGACAGCGAGCCCAGCGCCCTGTGGCAATGTCTGCGAGGCGAGCGTGAGGAGGATGTCTCCCGGCTGATCCTGACCGCCTCGGGCGGGGCCTTTCGCGACCGCAACCGCAAGGAGCTCGCCCGGGTGACGCCGGCCGAGGCCCTCGATCACCCGACCTGGAGGATGGGACCGAAGATCACCATCGACTCGGCGACCCTGATGAACAAGGGATTCGAAGTCATCGAGGCGGCCTGGCTCTTCGGTGTGGACGTAGACCGCGTGGAGGTCGTGATTCATCGGGAGTCGATCGTGCACTCCATGGTGGAATTCACCGACGGGTCCATCCTCGCTCACCTCGGACGAACCGACATGAGCCTGCCCATCCAGTACGCCCTCACCCATCCCAGGCGCAGGCCCGGTCCATTGCCGCGGCTGCCTCTTGCAGGCGTCGGGGCCTTGCACTTCGAAGCCCCGGATCCGGAGCGGGTCCCGGGCCTGTCCCTGTGCTACGATGCGGCCCGAGCCGGCGGCACCACGCCGGCGGCCTTGAACGCGGCCAACGAGGTCGCGGTCTCCGCATTCCTCGAAGGGAGGCTGGGCTTTCTGCAGATCCACGAGTTGAACCTGTCCGTCGTCGACGGCTGGGAGTCCGGTCCGGCCACCGACCTGGAGACCATCCTGGAGGCCGACCGGCGGGCCCGGGCTCGGGCCGGAGACCACCTGTCTGCCGCCACGACCGGAATCGGCCATCGAGGGAAGGGAGGGACATGACCCGGCAGGATTCCAAGCCACCGACGGCGTCCGTCCCGGACCTGAACGCCATCTACGAGGTCTCCCACCGCGTCCTGCGCTACCTCACCGGCGTGATGATCGTCGCCTTCATCCTGATCGTCGTGCTCACCAGCATCTCCACCGGACCCTTCGTGCAGGTCGTGGCCCGCGGGCTGTACTTCCTGATTCTCGCCGTTCCCCTCGCCTCTCTGCTCACCTGGATCCTGCGATTGTGGGCCGAGAGAAGGGCCCGGGAGCCGCTGTGATCCGGGCCGGCTGAACCAGGGGCAGGCCGGCCGACCCGCCCGATGGAGATCCTCACCGCCAGGGGGCACTTCCACGCCGCCCACCGACAGCTCGACTACGCCGGCAAGTGCGCCAACGTCCACGGCCACACCTGGCGAGGTTCCTTCGTGGTGCGGGCCGAGCGCTTCCCGCGGCTGGAGGGTATCGACATGTCCATCGACTTCGGGGCCCTCAAGGAGATCTTCAAGGGCCTCGACCATCGCATGCTGGTCTCCGCCCGGGACCGGGTCTTTCTCGATGGCGGGCTCTTCGATCCGGAGGGCGTCGTGCTGTTGCCCGGCGACAACCCGAGCGTGGAGAACGTGGCCCGGTACTGCATGGAGAGGGCGGTCGAAGCCCTGTCCAACCTGTTCCCGGATCGTGGGATCGACTACGATTTGGAGGTCACCATTCAGGAGACGGACAACAACCTCTTCACCCTGCAGCGTTCGGTGACCATCTGAACATGCCTCGTGAAGCGCTGATGACCGTGGGCGAGGTGTCGAGCTACCTGCGGTGCTCGGTCTCGATGGTCAGGAGGCTGGTCAGGCGATCGGAGATCCCCCACTTCCGGCTGGGCCGGCTCGTTCGTTTCCGTCGCAGCGAGGTCGATGGCTGGCTGGCGGGGCACCACGGGGGCGACTCGTCCTCCGACGGGAATCGCAAGTCCGCCGCCCACCCCGATCAGTTGTTCCTGTTCGGCGAGTCGGGGCGCGGAGCGTGAGCCTCCCGGTCGATCCTGGGACCGATCAAGCCCATCAGGCCGCGGACGGACCGCGTATCGAGAGAGTCGCCGTCCTGGGCGCCGGCGTCATGGGCAGCCAGATCGCGGCCTTGCTGGCCAACGCCGGAATCGAGGTCGATCTACTCGACCTCGCCGAAGGGGGCGACGAGGCGGGACGGGCCCGGTCCGGACTCGAGAAGCTGCGGCGGCAGCGGCCGGGGCCACTGTTCCAGCCCGAGGTGGCGGAACGAATCCACCCAGGCTCCCTGGACGACACGTCGGCCCTGGCCCGCGCCCAGTGGGTGATCGAGGCCGTGGTGGAGGACCTCGCGGCCAAGCGCTCCCTCTTCGAGGAGCTTCACCGCCACCTCGGGCCCTCCGCGGTGCTCACCAGCAATACCTCCGGCCTGTCGATCGCCGCCCTCGGCGCGGCCCTTCCGAAGGACCTGCAGAGCCGCTTCTTCGGCGTTCACTTCTTCAATCCCCCGCGCCACATGAAGCTCGTGGAGGTGGTCCCGGGGCCCGCCACCGATCCCTCGCGGATCGAGGTCCTGACCGCCTTCCTGCGGAACGGCCTCGGCAAGGGCGTCGTCGCCTGCCGGGATACGCCCAACTTCATCGCCAACCGCCTGGGAGTGTTCGCCGTTATGGACGTCCTGCGCCGCATGGAGGCCGGAGGTCTCAGCGTGGAGGAGGTGGACGCCGTCACCGGTCCGGCCCTGGGACGGCCACGCAGCGCCACCCTGAGGTTGTGCGATCTCATCGGCCTGGATACGCTGGTCCACGTGGCCCGCACGGCCTACGACGGCCTGGACCACGACCCCTGGCGCGGCACCTTCGAGCTCGGCCCCGCTCTGCGCTCCATGGTCGACGCGGGACTGCTGGGGGACAAGTCCGGGGGCGGATTCTACCGCAAAGGGGAGAGCGGGATCGAGGCCATCGATCCCGCCACGCTCGAGTACCGCCCGCGGCGCAAAGTGGCCGCCCCTCTCCCGGACCGTGGCGACCTCGCGGAGAGGTTGGCCGCGGCAGTCGCCCCGGCCGGGGAGGATCCCCTCGCCTGCTTTGCGCGCGATCACCTGTTCACGACTTTGAGCTACTGCGCGGCCTGCGCGGCCGAGGTGGCCGACTCCCTGGAGGCCATCGACCAGGTCCTGCGCTGGGGATTCCACTGGGAAGCCGGGCCCTTCGAGCAGATCGATCTCATCGGCGCACGCGTCCTGATCGAGGGCCTGGAAGCGGCCGGCATCGACCCGCCGGAGTTGCTCGCGAGCATCGCCGCCACAGAGACCGGTCGCGTCTATGGCCGGGAGGCCGGAGAGCGCGGGGTCCTGGCCCCGGACGGCCAGGGATACCGTCCGCTCCGCCCGCCCGGGCCCCCGGCCGATGCGGAACGCCTGGCCACCGCCGAGGTCCTGCGGGAATGCGAGACCGCACGCCTGGTTCGTCTCGGGGACGGGGCCGCGGTGATCGAGCTGCGAGGCAAACTCAACGTCCTCGGGCCCGGGTCCCTGGCCTTCGCCCGCGATGCCGTGTCCGGGGAGGTCTTCGACCTCATCGTCCTCACCGGCGCCGGCGAGCACCTCTCTGCGGGCGCCGACCTGAGGTACGTCCTGCACCTCATCGACGACGGTCGCTGGGCGGAGCTGGACTCGTACTTGCAGCTGTTCCAGCAGGCCAGCTCGGGGGTGCGCTATTCGCCGGTGCCGGTGGTCACGGCCGCACGCGGCCTGGCCCTCGGAGGGGGCTGCGAGTTCAATCTCGCGGCGGCCGCCCGGGTCGTGGCCGCCGAACTGCGGCTCGGTCTCGTGGAGACGCGGATCGGCGTCGTGCCCGGAGCCGGCGGCTGCAAGGAGATGGTGCGGCGCTTCGGAGCGGAGGTGGATGCCTTCCTGCCCATTCTCCAGGAGGGACGGACGTCGGACAACGCGCTGCAGGCGAGGGCCTGGGGCTTCCTCGATGGCTCCGACCTGGTCCGGCTCGACGGCGACCGGCTCCTCGTGGCCGCTGTGACCCGGGCCCGGGAGCTGCTCGAGGGAGGTTGGACCCCGCCAAGGCCGAAGGCATTGCCGGTGGCGGGTCCCCATGTTCTCGACCGGCTGCACGCGGAGCTCGACCAGGGCGCGGCAGAGGGTCGGCTGGGTGCGCACGATGTGGTGGTCGGCAAGGCCTTGGCCCGGGTGGTGTGCGGCGGCGGCGCCCGCGGGGCCATCTCCGAGGAACGACTGCTCGAACTGGAGCGCGAGGCCTTTCTCGAGCTCTGCGGTACCTCGGCTACCCGGGCGAGGATCGCGCACATGCTCGAAACCGGGAAACCCTTGCGCAACTGAAGGGAGAGATCGCATGGGATTGCGCACGGCGTCGGAGTACATGCAGGGGCTGAGGGACGGACGCACCGTGTATTTTCATGGAAGCTCCGTGCCCGACGTGACCCGGCACCCTCACCTCGGCATCGCCGCCAGACACGCGGCCCTCGACTTCGAGCTGGCCGAGGAGGCGCGATGCAGGGAGCTGTTCACCTGGACCGATGCTGGGGGGGATGTGCACAGCCGCTACTACAAGCGGCCGGAATCCTCCCGGGACCTGTTGAATCGGCGCGAGATGATCGAGACCTCCACGCGCCGGGGCCGCAGCGTGGTGCTCCTGGTCAAGGAGATCGGCACCGACGCCCTGTTCGCTCTGGATCTGGTCACGCGGGTCGTCGACGAACGGGCCGGTACGGCCTACAACGACCGGGTCGCGGCCTTTCACCGCCACTGCCGCGATCTCGACCTGACCCTGGCCGTGGCCCAGACGGACGTCAAGGGAGACCGGAGTCTGCTGCCGTCGCAGCAGGCGCATCCCGACTACTACGTGCGCATCGTGGAAGAGCGCAAGGACGGGATCGTCGTACGCGGCGCCAAGGCTCACACCACCGGAACCCCTGTCGTGGACGAGATCGTCGTGCTTCCCACGCGGGCCATCGGCGAGGAGGATGCTTCCTACGCCGTATCCTTCGCCGTGCCGGTCGATACCCCGGGAGTCAAGCTCCTGGCCAGCCCCTTTGGCGCCGCCGAGGAGGACAGCTCCTTCCACCACCCGGTCAGCTCCCGGCATCGACTGGTGGACACGCTGACCGTGTTCGACGACGTCTTCGTTCCTGCGGAGCGGGTGTTTCTTCAGGGGGAATGGCAGGCGGCCGGGTTCCTGGCCAACACGTTTGTCGAGTTTCACCGATTCACGGCGGTTTCCTACAAACCGCCGCTGTGTGACCTCTTCATCGGGGCGGCCGCCTTGCTCGCGGAATACAACGGCATCGAGAAGGCGAGCCACGTTCGCGAGAAGCTGATGCAGCTGATCGCCTGGACCGAGACGGTGCGCGGCCTGAGCCGGGCCGCCGCCCACGATTGCCGCATCACGGATTTCGGTCTTGCCGTCCCCGACGTGGTGCTCACCAATCTCGCCAAGTATCACTTCGCCGCTCGATACCACGAGGCCGTCCGCTGGGTGCAGGACATCGCCGGAGGTCTGGTGGTGACAGGCCCCTCGGAGCAGGACATGGACAGCGCCGAGACCCGTCCGTACATCGACAGGTTTCTCGGCGGCAGCGGCACCGATGCCTCGGACAGGCTGAAAGCCATGAACCTCGTCCGGGACCTGACGGCCTCGGACTTCGGCGGCTACAACCAGTTCCTCGCCATCCACGCCGAGGGATCTCTCGAAGCGCAGAAGATCACCATCTACCGCGACTACGACTTGGACCGCTGCAAGAGCCTGGCCGCCGAAGTGATCGGTGTGGACAGGGATGAGCGCATGGAGGGAGGTTCCTGAGTCGACTCTGGCCGTTCCCGCGCGGGGACCGGTCAGCTGGCCGTCCAGCCCCCGTCCACGTACAGGGTCGTGCCGGTGATGTAGCTGGCCGCCTCCGAGGCCAGGAAGACCACGGCCCATGCCACCTCCTCGGGACGTCCGAAGCGGCCCAGGGGCGTACGGTCCTCCACCCAGCCGCGAAGCCTTTCCCGCCGCTTGACCTCCGCTGTCATGTCCGTGTCGATGTACGCCGGCGCCACGGCGTTCACGCGCACGCCCCGGGGAGCCCACTCCACGGCCAGCGTCCGGGTCAGGGACGCCAGGGCTGCCTTCGAGGCCGAATAGGCCGCCAGCCTCGGGAGGGCCCGGTCGGCGCCGACGGACGTCACGTTGATGACCGAGCCAGCGCCGCGCTGGAGCATCCCCGGGCCGAGGCAACGGAGAACGCGGAAGGTCCCGTCGAGGTTGATCCGGAGGACCTCGCTCCACTCCTCGTCGCTCCACTCCTCTGCGGCTTTCACGTACGGGCTGACGGCGGCGTTGTTGATCAGCACGTCCACACCATCAGGCCACTTCGCCTCGATCCGTTCCGCCAGCCGGTGGACGCCGTCGGTGGTTCCCAGATCCGTGGGTACGGCGAGAGCCTGGCCCCCAACCGACTCCACCATGTCCACGGTGGTCCTCAACTGGGACTCCGTGCGGCTTGTGACCGCGATCTCGGCGCCGGCCCGGGCGAGGGCCAGGGCGCAGGCCTGGCCGATCCCCCGACCTCCACCGGTGACGAGCGCCCGCCGGCCTTGCAGGCTGAAGGGCATGGAATGGTCAATCATCCCGGTCCTTTCTCATGTTGACCGTGCCCAATATAGCTCAGGGAGTTCCACCGTCGTTGCCACGGCCGGACCGCCAGCGATAACCGGGGAACCGGTGACGAGCTCGGCGCGTTCCCCCGTAGGGTGAGAAGGGGGTTGATATCCCTCATTCCTCAGGTTATACTCTCAGCGATTCATGGGGCCCTGTTCATTCTCCGGGATCCCCTTCCCGGACGCCCCGCCATTCCCCGTCGAAGCGATCCCCGCAATCCCGGCGCCCGTCTCCCGCGGGTGTGGTTCCACATATCTCCTCCCCCAAGTTGCTCTCCCGGCGACAGGGGCCCGGTGTACCGTTCTTGTCGTCCGAGCCGCTGCCGTCCTCCCCCTCTCCAGGAACCTGCAAGAGGAGAGGGCACACCCGCCTGAATGGAGGGGTGTCGCATGTCGTCATCAACGCTGCAGACCGATACCCTGGTCGATCGATACTTTCATGAGATAGAGAGTTCGGTCGGCCTCTCAGCTGCCGAGGAGATCGAAGTCGCCAAGCGGATCAAGGACGGCGACGAGGAAGCCCTGGGCGAGTTGGTCCAGGCCAACCTGCGCTTCGTCGTCAGCGTCGCCAAGCAGTACCAGAACCTCGGGCTCCCCTTGTCGGACCTGATCAACGAGGGCAACCTCGGGCTGATGGTCGCCGCCCGGCGCTTCGACGGGTCGAAGGGTTTCAAGTTCATCTCCTACGCGGTCTGGTGGATCCGTCAGTCCATCCTGCAGGCGTTGGCCGAGCAGTCCAGGATCGTGCGACTGCCTCTGAACCGGATCGGCGAGCTCACCAAGGTCAACAAGTGCATGACCCGCCTCGAACAGCGCCTGGGCCGCGCCCCCGAGGTGGAGGAAGTCGCCGCCGAGCTCAAGACAAACCCGGACGACATGGAGATGGTTCTTCGTTTGGCCCAGCGGCCCGTGTCCCTCGAGACACCGTGCGACGAGCAGGAACCCGACCGCCGCTTGGGGGATTTGCTGCCCGACGACACCTTGAGGGCCTTCGATGAGGTCCTGTCGGAGGGGGACTTGCGGGAGGAGATCCAGTCGGCCATGGACGGCCTCACCCGGGGCGAGGCCCGCGTGTTGCGCATGTACTACGGGCTCGACGGCCAGGATCCGATGACGCTGGAGGAGATCGGCAGGTACGTGGGACGCACGCGCGAACGGGTACGCCAGATCAAGGAAAAGGCGCTGCAAAAGCTCAGGCACCCGAACCGCAGCGAGGTGCTCAAGGAGTACTACGGGGAGGACTGAGTCTCCCGGGGGGCGTGCTTGGTTGACAGAGTCAGGCCCTCCGGTATTTTTATCGCACAGATGTCGACGCCATGCGGTTCCGGCGTAGCTCAGTTGGCAGAGCGGGTGGCTGTTAACCACTTAGTCGTAGGTTCGAGTCCTACCGCCGGAGCCAAAAAAACACCCGGCCGCTGAGGTTCGCGGCTTCCTTGCCGGTCGAGACCCCGAGGGGACCCTTCGGGGTCTTGCCGTATCTGGCATCGATTTCCCTCCACATGATCTGGCCCTGCAAAAGGCTCGACTTCACCTGGGCCGACTGGCTCTTCGCCTTCCGGAGATGCTTGTGGCCCCCCCGGCGGGAGAGCGTTGCAGCGCGGGTGGAGGATCTGTGGTCGGCGAAGGGCGATGCCATCGCATGCCTCACGGTGCGCTCGGCCTTCGACCTGTACCTGCGTGCGAAGCAGTGGAGAGCCGGCGACGAGATCATCTTCAGCGCCCTCACCGTGTCGGACATGCCGCGGATCGCCCGGCAACACGGCCTGCGCGTGGTGCCTCTCGACATCGACCCTCTGACCGCGCGGTGGGACGAGCGCGCCTTGGAGCGGCGCATCGGACCTCGCACGCGAGCCGTCGTGCTCACACACCTCTTCGGGGCCCGGCTCGACGTGGAGCCGGCCGCGGCCATCGCCCGGCGGCACGGCGTCGCCGTGGTGGAGGACTGCGCGCAGGCTTACTCCGGACCGGACCAGACCGGCCATCCTCGGGCCGACCTGACGCTGTTCTCCTTCGGCCCCATGAAGATCGCCACCGCCCTTGGCGGAGGACTCGCCCGCGTCCCTCAGGCCGAGGTGCGGGCCTCGATGCGGGCGCTCCTGGAGCAGGACGCCTTGCACCCGACGCGCGAGTTCGCCCGCCGGGTGTTGCTCTACGGCGTGCTGAAGGCGGCATCCAATCCCAGCGTCTACGGCGGGCTGGTGGCCTTGGCGGAGTCGTTGGGTCTCCACCGGGAACGGTGGATCCATGGGCTCACGCGCAACGTGCCCGGCGATGGCCTCATGAGTCATATCCGCCGCCGACCTTGCGCCTCCCTGCTGAGCCTCCTCGAGCGCAGGCTGCAGGAGGGGGATGCGCCCATCGCCCGCCGCGCGGCTCCGGGAGCCGCTCTCTTCCGTGCTCTGGGCCAGGAAGTACAGCTGCCCACGCGCGACGCGTACGCCCACGCGTACTGGATCGTGCCCGTTCTGGTCCGCAACCGCGAAGAGTTGAAGGACGGCCTTCGCCGCCACGGTTTCGATGCCATGTCCGAACGGCTGAGCGTCGTTTCCGAAGGCGGGACGGAGGCGCCCGGGGCCCGGCGCCTGTCGGAGGTCCTTTACCTGCCCTTCGATCCGGGGATGCCCGAAAGCGAGCTCGAGCGGCTGGGGGCCCTTGTGACACGCCTGGTCGCCCGGGAGCGGGAGGGAACCGCTCAGCAGTTGACGATGCCGGCTTCCATCACCCGAGCTCTCCCAAACGAATCCCGTTAGCCCGTTGATTCTCGCCCTTCTCTCCGTACTCACGGGCATCGATGGCCCTGAACCCGGATCGCGCACTCACGGCTGATCCGAGCCCTTCGATCGGCATACGGGCGTGGTGGCTGACGCTGGGCCGCCTGGCCCACGTCGCCTCCCTTCTGCTGGTGTGGGCGATCCTGTCCCGTACCCTGTCCCACGTGGAATACGGTCAGTACCAACTGGTCTGGTTGTACCTGAATATCGTGATACCCGTTTTCCTGTTCGGAATGCCCGTGAGCATCAGCTACTTCCTGGCTCCATCGGAAGGCCTCCACCGCCACCGGCAGGCCGCCCAGCACGTCGTCCTGATCGTCCTGCTCGCCGCCCTGTTCGCGCTCTGCGCTGGAGGCCTCTGGATAGTGGGGGGCGTCGGTCCTCTCGCCATTCCGGCCGAGGTGGAGCCTCTCATGCCGCTCCCGGTGTTCATCGGTTTCGGAATGATCGCCTGCGGATTCCTCGAGCCCGTTCTCATCGTCTACGGAAGACTCAGGGTCCTGGCCGGGTCGCTCTTCCTGTTCTCGAGCCTGCACCTCGCAGCGGTGCTGGCGGGTTGGTTCCTCGGGGGATCGCTGGGGTGGGTCTTCGCGTGTCTGAGCGGTGCCGTGGGACTGAGGGTTGTCTGGAGCTATGTCCTCTTGTTCAAGCTGTTGCGGCCCCTGCCCCGCGACTTTCACCGGCGTCCTTTCACGGAGCCATTGACGTACGTATGGCGCATAGGCCTTCGCGACGCCATCGAGGTGCTGTCCAGGTACTCCGACAAGCTGATCTTCGCCTCCTTCTTTACCACCGCCCAGCTGGCAGTCTACTTCAACGGTGCCTGGGAACTCCCTCTGGTGGCCATCGTCGTCCATTCTCTGCTGGCCGTTCTGCTGCCCGAGTTGCGAGTGGTCTACCGCCGTGGAGAGATGGACAGGGTCCTGGCCCTTGTGCATCTGGCCGCCAGGAGGGTGGCCTTGCTGCTGTTCCCGGTGGCGGCCTTCTCCTTCGCGGTGGCCCCTGAGCTGACGAGCCTCCTCTTCAGCGAAGACTATCGCGCCAGCGGTACCGTCTTCCGCGTCTTCCTTTTCCTGCTTCCCTTGCGGGTCTCGACGGCCGGGCCGGTGCTGCTGGCCGCGAACCGGACCCGGGCGGTCCTCCTGGGCACCGTGATGGACCTGGTGCTGGCCGTCGTGCTGGGACTGGCTTTGATACCCTGGCTGGGGACGCTGGGGCCGGCGGTGGCGCTCATCGTGAGCACGTCCTGCCAGGTCGGCCTCTACAACTGGCGGGCGGCGGCAGCCATCGACCGGCGCTTGCTCGACATGCTGCCGTGGCGGGCTCTCGGCCGGCTGGCCTTGCCGAGCCTGACCGCGGCCCTGGGGGCTTCCTTCTGCGTGCGCTTCGAGTCGGCTGGCTTGAACCTGGCCGCAGCCGGCGGCGCCTTCGTCCTGTTCCTTGCCGGGCTGGGTCTCGGCCTGCGCTTGTTCGAGGCCGAAGAGCGGGGCGTGGTGATCGGGTCCTGCCGTATGGCGGCGGCGAGGTGCCGATCCATCCTGGGTTCGTAGATTGAGCGGCGTCGCCCTTGCTGTCCCGGTGGCTGCGATTCAGGCTGGGGGGGCGATCGCGCGGATCGCTTCGACCGCCTCGGGATTGACCAGGCTCGAGGTGTCCCCGGGGTCTTCCCCGAGGTAGGCGGCCCTCAGCACGCGGCGCATCAGCTTGGCGTTGCGCGTCTTGGGAAGATCCGGCACGAACAGGATGCGAGCCGGACGCAGGGGCTTGCCCATCTCCTCGACGATGCGCTCGCTGAGAGCGGCCTCCAGCTCGCCGCCGGCGGAGCACCCTTTCTCGAGCACGCAGAAACAGACGATTCTCTCGCCCTTCAACTCGTCCGGCGCGCCCACGGCACCGGCCTCGACCACGGCCGGATGGGCCACCAGGACCGACTCGAACTCGGAGGGGCCTGCGCGCTTCCCGCCGACGTTGATGGTGTCGTCGGAGCGTCCCAGGATCCACCAGTGTCCGTCGTCGTCGACCAGGGCCCAGTCCCCGTGGACCCATACATCGGGGAACCGCGACCAGTAGGTCTCCAGGTAGCGCCGATCGCCCTCGTCCCGCCAGAAGCCGCGAGTCATGCCGATCCAGGGCGTGCGTACGGCGAGCTCGCCCACCTCGTTGCGCACGGGGCGGCCCTCCTCGTCGAGGACGACGACGTCCATCCCGGGACAGGGCGCCGAGAACGCGGCCGGCTTGGCCGGTCTCAGGGGATTGTCCATGAGGATGCCGCCGCTCACCTCGGTGCCGCCGGAGTAGTTGACGATGGGGATGCGCCCGCCGCCCACCTCCTGGAGCAGCCAGCGCCAGGGCTCGGGGTTCCAGGGCTCGCCGGTGGAGCCGAAGGAGCGGAGCCGGGAGAGGTCGCGGTGGCGGTGGTGCTCCGCTCCGCTGGACTTGAGAGCGCGCACCAGGGTGGGGGACAGCCCGAGCTGGGTCAGACCGTGGCCTTCGGCCATGGACCAGATGCGTCCGGGGTCCGGGTAGTCGGGGGCCCCCTCGTACAGGAAACAGGCGGCGCCGAGAAGGCTGGCCCCGAAGACCAGCCAGGGGCCCATCATCCAGCCCATGTCCGTGATCCAGTAGACGAGGTCTCCCGGGTGGACATCGAGTCCGAAGGACATGTCCTGGGCCGCCTTCACGGGAAAGCCGCAATGGGTGTGCACCGCTCCCTTGGGGCGGCCCGTGGTGCCGGAGGTGTAGAGGATCATCACGGTCTCCTCGGCCTCCGTGTCCCGGGGGGGGCAGCCCGGATCCTGATCGGACACCAGGCGGTGCCACCAGTGGTCCCGTCCCCCGCGCATGTCCACCGTGATTCCGGCGTGCCGCAAGACGAGGACCGACCGCACACCGGGCACCTGGGCCAGGGCGGCGTCGGCGACGCTCTTCAGAGGGACCTTCCCGCCCCGGCGGGAGAAGCCGTCGGCGGTGATCAGAGCCGTGGCGCCGGCGTCGGAGAGGCGGGAGGCGATGGCTCCAGCCCCATAGCCGGTGAACAGGGGAAGGACCACGCCGCCGATGCGCGCCACGGCGAGCAGGGCCACGACGATCTCCGCCGTCATGGGCAGCAGGAGACCGACACGGTCGCCGGGGGCGATGCCCAGTTCCCGCAGGGCGTTGGCGCATCGACCGACGGAGGCCGCCAGCTCGGCGTAGGTGAGCGTCGTGACCTCCCCCGCCTCGGACTCGGCGACCACGGCCCTGCGGCTCGCGGTCTCGGGGGATTCGAGCCAGCGGTCGAGGCAACTGACGGTGATGTTCATGCGGCCCCCGGGGCACCAGCGGGGCAGGGCGGGACCCCGGCTCAGGTCGACGACGCGGTCGTACGGAGTCGAGAACCGGATCCCCAGGAACTGCAGGACCGCCTCGGTGAACCCGGCCACGTCCCGGGTCGACCGGGTCATGAGCTCGTCGAAGTCGGCCGCTCCATAGAGGCTCATGAAGGCCCTGAGATTGGCGCGGGCCCGACGGGACGGTTCCGGGTACCAGGCGATCGAGTCGGCGTCCGGAAGGGGGTGCCTGTCCGGCGAGGATTCCGTCATCGCTGCTCATTCCGACCTGCGTTGCGGGGGAGGGCGCCGGATGGCGCCCCGGCATCAGACCGCGTAGGCCACCGAGCCGTCCTGGCGAAGGGGGGTGGCGCCCGTGTTCATCGGCTGGAAGGGCCGTTCGGGGATCAACTCGTCCACCAGCTCCACACCAAGGCCCGGCACCTCGGGCACGGGAATATGGCCGCCCTCGCGCCGGTGGGCGCAGCGGTACACCGCGTTCGCCTCGGCCTCGTCGCCCTTGGTGTACTCCTGGGTGATGAAGTTGGGGATGGAGGCGTCCAGGTGCACGGAGGCGGCCGTCACCAGGGGGCCGAGGAAGTTGTGAGTCACCACGGCGCAGTGGTAGGCCTCGGCGATGGCGGCGATCTTCTTGCACTGGGTCAGGCCCCCGGCCAGACCCACGTCCGGCCTCACGTACTGGGGGCCGCCGCTCTCCAGCAACTCGCGGAACTCCCAGATGGTGGTCAGCCGTTCCCCGTTGCCCATGGGCACGTTCGAACGCCGCGCCACCTCGGCCTGGGTCTGGACGCTGTCGATCTGGATGGGGTCCTCGAGGAAGAACAGGTTGAAGGGCCGCAGCGCCTCGGCCAGGGTCCAGGCGGTCATGGGGGTCAGCTTGCGGTGGACCTCCACGATCAGGTCGAGGTCGGGCCCGCCGCCCTCACGGGCCGCGGCGACGAGATCCCGGGCCCGCCCCACCATGCGGTCGATGCCGGTGTCGATGTGGTGGACGGGGTCGAACTTCAGGGCCGTGAATCCCTCGGCCACAGCGTTCCTCGCGGACTCTAACATGGCCTCCGGCGTATCGGCCCCGCCCAGGAGGTGGAGGCGGATGCGGTCCCGGCAGCGGCCTCCGAGAAGCTCCCAGACGGGCGCCTGGTAGTGCTTCCCCTTGATGTCCCACAAGGCGATGTCCACGGCGCTCACGGCCCCGGCCAGGGCCGTTCCCCGGAATGGGGACATGCGATAGAGGTGTTGCCAGTGGTGCTCGATGCGCAACGGGTCCTGCCCGATGAGATAGCGCTCGAAGGCGGCCACGATGCTCCGCACGGCCTCGGGGTAGCCCCAGCAGGCGGTCTGCCCGACGCCGGTCAGGCCGTTGTCGGTGGTGATACGCACGACGTAGCCGCCGCCGATCAGGAAGGATTCGATGCGTTCGATCTTCATCGCCGAGGGGTCTCCGCTTTTTCGAGACAGGGCTCTGCCGGCTATATTAGCAACCCCTGCCTCGACGACGCGAACCTCCGGCCGTTTCGCCCCACCGCAACCGGCCGCTGCGCCCCTGCCGGCTCGGCGCGTCATCGATGTGCCCGCGAGCGATTCCCGGGAGCGAGGACGGATGGAATACGTACAACTTGGGAGGCTCGGTGTTCGCGTGAGCCGGATCTGTCTGGGCACCGCCTTCCGCGGCCAGCGCGACGACGGCGTCGCCATGCGCGTCATCGATCGGGCCATCGACCTGGGGTGCAACTTCATCGACTGCGCCAACTTCTACGGCCGGGGGCGCTCCGAGACCGTCCTCGGGCGGGCCATCCGGGACAAGCGCGACGATTTGTTCCTCACCACCAAGGTGTGGAGCCGGATGGGGCCCGGACCCAACGACGCCGGATCCTCGCGCTACCACATCGCCCGCGAGGTCGAGCGCAGCCTCGGGCGGCTCGGCACCGACCGCATCGACCTCTACCTGCTTCACAGCTGGGATCCCGACTCGCCCCTGGACGAGACCCTGCGGGCCATGGACGACCTGGTGCGCCAGGGCAAGGTCCTCTACGTGGGCGCCTGCAATTTCACCGCCGCCCAGGCCGTGGAAGGTCTGTGGACGGCCGACCGCCTCGGCCTCGACGCCTTCGCCTGCCTGCAGAACGAGTACAACCTACTTCACCGCTGGGAGATCGAGGCGGAGTTGCTGGCCCTGGTCCGCCGCCGCGGGCTCGGGATGATGACCTACAGCCCGCTGGCCGTGGGCCTGCTCACCGGACGCTTTCGCCGCGGACAGCCGCCGCCCCCGGGATCGCACTGGGCGGGACGCCAGGACTTCGACCAGACCATGTCCGAGCGCACCGACGGCGTCGTGCAGACTCTCGTCGACATCGGCTCGCGACACGGCCGGACACCCGCCCAGGTGGCCCTGGCCTGGCTTCTCGACCACCCGGAGGTGACGGCGCCGATGATCGGCCCGGACCGGCCCGAGCACGTGGACGAAACCCTCGCTGCCGTCGACTGGCAGCTTCCGTCCGAGGATCGAGCCACCCTCGACGCGGTGACGAAGGTGGAGCTGTCACGGCAGTACAAGTGACCGGCGGAGGGTCGGGTGCGCTCCCCGCAAGCGCCCGGCCCGCGGGAAGCCCTCTGCAGCCCCCGGAGGAGGTCTGGCTCCACTCCGACCTTCGGGGCCGCTATGAGCGCTCGTACCGGTTCTCCCGGCTCGAGGCGAGTCTGCAGGCCGACGAAGCGGGAGCTGTTGCCGGGCTCCTGACGGCCGTGGAAGAGGCCGTGAGCCGCGGCCTGCACGCCGTGGGCTTCGTCTGCTACGAAGCGGCGCCGGCCTTCGACCCGGCCCTGTCCTCCCGGCCGGGGGATCCGCTGCTGCCCCTTGCCTGGTTCGGGATCTACCGGAAGAGGCGGGATGCCGCCACCACCGACGGGCCGCCTTTCCTGAAGTACAGACTGGGCCCTTGGGAGCCGGGCCGCAGCCCGCGGGCACACGCCGCCGCCGTGCGCCGCATTCACGACCATATCGCCGCGGGAGACACCTACCAGGTGAACTACACCTTTCCCCTGGAAGCCTCCTTCGCGGGCGATCCCGGAGGACTCTACCGCGACCTGCGGCGCTCCCAGGGAGGCGCCGGGTTCTGTGCCTTTCTGGACCTCGGGCGGGCCGTGGTGGTCTCCGCCTCACCGGAGTTGTTCTTCGCGCTCGGCGCTGACGGCCGCATCGAGGCGCGTCCCATGAAGGGCACCCGCCCCCGGGGACGCTGGCTGGAGGAAGACGAGGAACTCGCCCGCGAGCTGATGGCCAGCAGCAAGGAGCGGGCGGAGAACGTCATGATCGTGGACCTGCTGCGGAACGACCTCGGCCGGGTGGCCAGGAGCGGGTCGGTGCGAGTACCCCGCTTGTGGCAGGCGGAGGCTCTGGACACGGTCTGGCAGATGACCTCGACGGTCACCGCAAGGCTGCGGGAGGAGGTGGGGTTGCGGCAGATCTTCGAGGCCCTGTTCCCCTGCGGATCGGTCACCGGGGCGCCGAAGGTGCGCACGACCCGGATCATCCGACAGCTCGAGACCACCCCTCGGGGGGTGTACACGGGCTCCATCGGTTACCTGTCTCCAACCGGCCGGGAAGGCGGTGCGGGCCGGCTGCGGGGGATGGAAGCCCGGTTCTCGGTCGCCATCCGCACGGTCACCCTCGACCGAACGGCCGGCATCGCCAGGGCCGGGGTGGGCGGCGGCATCACCTCCGACTCGGAGGCTTCCTCCGAGTACCGGGAATGCCTGACGAAGGCCCGCTTCCTGACCCCTTCCGCGCCCGAGTTCGAGCTCCTCGAGCGTCTCCTGTTTGAGCCGGAACACGGATACTATCTTCTCGAGCGCCATCTGCGCAGGCTGGAGGGCTCGGCGAGGTATTTCGGATTCGACTTCGACGAAGCCCGGGTGCGCTCCAGCCTTGCCGCCGCCGCCGCCGGGGCCCGCCGGCCCCTGAGCGTGCGACTGACGATGACCAGGGACGGCCGCACCGCCGTCGAGTCCTTCGAGGCCGAGGCGGCCCCCTCGGAGATGACGGCGGTCATCGCCCGGCGGGTCGTGGTCGACGACGAGGACCGGTTCCTCTACCACAAGACCACCAACCGCGGGGTCTACGACACGGCCCGGACCGAGGCGCGCCGACGCGGCGCCCAGGAGGCGATTCTGCGCAACCAGCGCGGCGAGGTCACCGAAGCCACGGGGGGAAACGTGGTGGTGGAAACGGCGTCCGGGCGCTTCACTCCGCTCCTTTCCAGCGGACTTCTGCCCGGGACGATGCGCGCCGAATTGCTGGCCAGGGGCGAGGCGAAGGAGCGCCGCATGCGGGTGGAGGACCTGGAAGCCGCGAAGGCGGTGTACCGGATCGATTCGGTACGGCGCAAGGTGCGCCTGAGGATTCTGGACACGGCCGGCCGGGAGGCCGTGCCGAAACGAGAGACCGCCGGCTCCGGCCGGTGACTCGGGGAGGGGGCATCGTGTATCGCATGGGAGAGGCGGAGATCCGCCGGATCCGCCGCCTGATCGAGTCGGGAGAGATCTTCCGCTACGGCTCCGGAGGCGAGTGCGACCGATTCGAGGCGGCCTGGGCCTCCCACCTGGGCGTGAAGTACGCGCGCATGACCCGGTCCGGAACCTCCGCCCTGTACACCGCCCTCGTCGGTCTCGGCGTGGGACCGGGGGACCAGGTGGTGGTGCCGGCCTACACCTACATGGCGACGGCGCTGGCGGTGCTGTCGGCCGGGGCCATCCCCGTGATCGCCGACGTGGACGACTCTCTCACCCTGTCGGCTGCGGACCTGGAACGCCGCCTGACCCGGCACACGCGGGCCGTGATCCCCGTGCACATGGTCGGGCTCCCCTGCGACATGGACGGCATCATGAAGGTCGCCCGGCGCCACGACCTGCTCGTCCTGGAAGACGCCTGCCAGGCCGTCGGCGGGGGCTACCGGGGCAAGGCCCTGGGAGCGATCGGCCACGCCGGCGCCTTCAGCTTCAACTTCTTCAAGAACATCACCTGCGGAGAAGGCGGGGCCTTCGTCACCAGGTCCAAGGCGGTGTTCGACCGGGGCTCCGTGGCCGTCGACTGCTGCTCCTTCTACTGGGAAGCGGGCCCGGAGGCGGACGACGGGCCGCGGTCTCCCGAAGACCTGCAGTTCGCCGGTCACAACTTCCGCGCCTCCGAGTTCGAGGGAGCCATCCTCAACGTCCAGCTCCGGCGCCTCGATCGGATGCTCGCAAGGATGCGGGATCAGAAGAAGGCCCTGGTCGAGGCCGGGGAGGCCGCGGGTCTGACCTCGATCCGCAACCACAGCCTGGACCACGAGTGCGGTACCCACGCCGGTTTCCTGTTCGATACAGCGGAGCGAGCGCGGGCGTTCTCGGCGGAGCTCGGCCGCAGGGGCGTGGGCAGCTTCCGACCCGTGGATACGGGCCGCCACGTGTATACCCGGTGGGAGCCGATCCTGCGGCAGCAGGGAGCGCACCATCCGGCCCTGGACCCGTTCAAGATCCCGGCCAACCGCAAGTGCCGGGTGAGCTACTCCCGCGACATGTGCGCCCGCTCCCTCGACATCCTGGGGCGCGCCGTGCTGGTGCCGTGCCATCCCGACCACCGAAAGCCCCGGATCGAGGCCATGATCAGGGGGCTGGAAGACGCCTCGGCTGGGTCATGAAGGGCCCCCCGGAGCTGATCACCGTCGGTTCCGATCCCGGCAGCGGCGACCGGCGCCTGCTGGCGCCCCGCGCTCTGACGACGCCGTGCGGGCTGGCTCCGCCCGCCGACCTGGCGGCCTGGCGGCGCCGGGCCGCCCACATCCGCGAACGGATCCTCTCGGTGACCGGGCTCTTGCCGTGGCCGCCGCGGCCGCCCCTGAGAGCCCGCGTCTTCGGCCGCGTCGAGGGGCGGGGCTACTCGGTCGAAAAGGTCCACTTCGAGAGCCTGCCGGGATTCTTCGTGTGCGGCAATCTCTACCGGCCCCTCGGTCTGAGCGAGGCGGCGCCCGGGATCGCCTGCCCCCACGGACACTGGTCGGCGGGCCGGCTCCACCACGAGCCCGTGGGCTCGGTCCCCGGCCGCGGCATCGGTCTGGCCCGCCTCGGCTGCGTGGCCTTCACCTACGACATGGTGGGCTACAACGACTCCGCCCAGGTCGAGCACCGCCACCCCTTCGGGCCTGGCGCCGGGCCGTGGGGCGTCGGCCAACTCGGGCTGCAGCTGTGGAACAGCCTTCGGGTCATCGATTTCCTGTGCTCGCTGGACGACGTCGACGATGGCCGCATCGGCGTCACCGGCGCCTCCGGCGGCGGCACCCAGACCTTTCTGCTGACGGCCGTCGACGACCGCGTGGCCGCCGCCGCCCCGGTGAACATGATCTCGGGTCACATGCAGGGGGGGTGCGTCTGCGAGAATCAGGCTCATCTGCGCATCGATCTGAACAACATCGAGATCGCCGCCTGCGCGGCGCCCCGGCCGCTGATGATGGTCTCGGCCACCGGCGACTGGACCGTGCACACGCCGTATCACGAATACCCCGCCGTCCGCCGGGTCTACGATCTCTTCGGAGCCGCTGGCCGCGTCCACACCTGCCAGGTGGAGGCGGAACACAACTACAATCAGGCGAGCCGGGAGGCCGTGTACGGCTTCTTCCGCCGCTACCTGCTCGATGGTTCGAGCGCATCGGTGCGGGAGGCAGCCCTGGACCCCGTCGATCCGGCGGATCTCCAGGTCTTCTCCCGGCATCCCGCCTCGGGCCGGCCCCTGCTGCCGCAACGGGCCCTGGCGCCGCAGGGCCTTGTCGACGCCGTCGAGCGCAGGCTCAGGCGCCGCAACGCCCTCCTGCAGCCGGGGGACAGCCGCGGACTGCGGCGGTTGCGCTCGGTCCTCGGTCCGGCCCTGAGGCACTCTCTCTCGGCGCGCATGCCCGCCGACGGCGAGGTGGATGTCCTGGAGCGGGGGCGGGAGCGCCTGCGCCGGTCCGGAGGAGATCTGTTGTACGAGCGTTTCCTGCTGAGGCTGGATGGCGGCGCCGTTCCGGCGCTGATGGTCTCGGCGCCCTCGGCAGCCCGGGGCCCGGCGGCCCTGCTGGTCCACGGCGAGGGCAAGGCGGCGTTGTTCACGGGGGAGGGGAGACCTCGCGCTCCGGGCCTGGACCTGCTTCGGGCGGGGCACCGGGTGTTGTACATCGATCCCTTTCTCACCGGAGAAGCCGGCGGCGGCGATCACCCCTACCCGGGCGAGGGGATCGACCACTTCTTCACCTACAACCCGGTGCCGGCGGCGGCGCGGGTCCAGGACGTGCTCACGGCCCTGGGCTATCTGCGCGACCGGCACGACACCACCAGCCTGCGCCTGGTCGGTCAGGGGCAGGCCGGCCTCTGGTGCCTGTTCGCCGCCGCCGTGGCCGGCTCCCGGGGGCCGAGGGCCACCTGTGTCGAGGTGACGGGATTCCACTTCGAGCGGGACTGGGAGGAGACCTGCCCCGTCCCGGCGATCCGCGCCGCCGGCGACGTGACCACCGCCGCGGCCCTGGTCGCGCCGGCCCGGCTGGCCGTTCACGGGGCCACGGCCGGCCATCGATTCCCGGCCGCCGCTGTCAGGAGGGTCTTCCGGTCGTCGGCCCACCCCGAGGCCCTGACCATCGCCAGCCGCCCATGGCCGGCCGCCCGGCAGGCGAGCTGGCTCCTGGCCTAGTGGGGGGCAGGCCCCCGGTCCGGCGATGAACTCCGAAGAGCTGCAGGCGAAGAAGGGCCGAGGCGAGCCGATCGTGGTGCTCACCTGCTACGACAGCCCTACGGCGGCCTGGCAGGAGGCGGCCGGTGTCGACGTCGTGTTCTGCGCCGACAGCGTCGGCACGAACCTGCTCGGGTACGACGACGAGCGGCAGGTCACCATGGACGACATGATCCACCACCTCAAGGCCGTCCGGCGCGGCCTGGGGGACGGCGCCTACCTGCTCGCCGACCTGCCGTACGGCTCCTGCGACCGGCCCGGGGAGGCTCTGGACAACTCCCTGCGCTTCACCGCTCTCGGCGCCGACGGCGTCAAGCTGGAGGGATTCAGGCCGGGAGAGGTTGCGGCCCTGAGCGAGCGCGGACTCGACGTGTGGTGCCATCTCGGCCTGAACCCGCAGATCCATGAGGCCAAGCGGATCAAGGCGCGTACGGCAAAGGCCGCCGCCCGGCTCGTGGAGAGGGCCCTCCGGCTGGAGGACGCGGGGGCGCGTTTCCTGGTCCTCGAGCTGATCCCGGAGGAGGTGGCCCGCGCCGTCACCGAGCGCCTCGCCATCCCCACCATCGGCATCGCCGCCGGCCGCTTCACGGATGGTCAGGTACTCGTCGTCACCGACCTGCTCGGTGTCCACGAACTCGATCTGCGCCACGTGCGCCGATACGCCGAGTTCGCGCGGCAGGGGAGACGGGCCTTCGCCGACTACGCCGCCGATGTGCGCCAGGGCCGCTTTCCCGCCCCCGGGCAGGCATGGCGGATGAAGGAGGGCGAGGCGGCCGAATTCGAGCGGTGGCTGGCCGGACATCCTTCCATCACGACGCTTCCTTCAGGTCCGCCTGCAGGTCGAGGCGGGGCAGGTCCACATGCCGGACCCTGACCTCGTAACGACTCCCCGGCCGGCCCCCTGACGGCAGGCTGACCGAGGTCTCCAGGGCGAGCTCAGGGATCAGCAGCAGGCCCCGCCGCCCCCTCACGTCGATCAGCTCCGCTTCGCCCTGCCATCCGGGCCGCTGTTGCAGCCAGGCCAGGGTCCAGTGGCGGTTGGCGAGCCGTTCGGTGGTGCGCACCGCCCTGGACGCGGCCTCGGCCTGTGCCCCGCGCTCCAGCATCCGCCCTTCGTCGAGTGGCTCGGTACCCGTCGCCCAGGCCCGGAGCTGCTGATGGACGAGCAGATCGAGATAGCGGCGCAGGGGGCTCGTTGCGCGCACATAGGCCTGCAGTCCCAGGCCCTGGTGCGGCGCCGGCTCTCCGCTGACGCGGGCGGGAGCCTGTCGGCGGCGCAGGGAGAAGGCGGCGGCCAGGGACCCCTCCGGGGCCGGCTGGACCGCGTCGATGGCGGGGTTCGCCTGCTGCACGGAGAACGGCATGGGGACCCCGCTCTCGGCGGCCCGGCGGGCCGTCCCTTCGCCGGCCAGCACCATGGCCTCGGCCACCATCCTCCGGATCGGGGAGGGCACGAGGGGCTCGATGTCGATGACCGGCCCCTCCCTCTCACCGCTGACGCGGATGCGCGCTTCCGGCCACTGCAGGTCGAGGGCCCCTGCGGCCATCCTCCGGAAACGGGCCAGATCGGTCAGCTGCACCAGCTGCTCGAGGATCGGGTTCCCGGCCCGGCGTTCCTGGGCGGCTCCATAGCTCAACCGCTCGACCCGCACCTGGGAAAGCAGGAAACCGCACTCCGTGACCGAGCCCTCGCCGTCGAGCACAAGGCGAAAGGACAGGGCTGGCGACTCCCCCCCTTCGCCCAGGCCCAGCGCCAGTCCATCCACCACCCGGCCCGGCAGCATCGGCACCTGGCCATCGGGCAGATAGAGGGTGGCCCCTCGTCCCCGGGCCTCCAGGTCCGCCGGGGTGTCCGGGGCCACCACGGAGGCCACGTCGGCCACGTGCACCCAGATGGCTCCGTCCTCGTCCAGGGAGACGGCGTCGTCGGGATCGCGGCTGCCTTCGTCGTCTATGGCGAAGGCGGGCATATGGGTGAGATCCCGCCGGGGCTCGGAGGCTGGATCTCCGACGGGCGCACGGGGCGCCTCCAGGGAGAGTCCGTTCCTGGCGGCGTAGGGCAGGTCGCTCACCGACCAGTGGCCGATTTCCAGCAGCAGAGCATGTGCGTTCTCCGCCGTCTCGGCGCGGCCCAGCTCCTTCAGCAGGGAGGAACCCTGGCGGCGGCCCCGGGCCAACTCCTCCAGGGGGCGGAGGAAGTCGTCGTCCCCGGCGGCCGCGGCGCCGCGGCGCATGCGGTCGACAAAGGCGGACCAGGCTTGGGCCCGCAGGGCCGCCTGCTCGCGGCGGAGGCTCTCCTCGGCCACCTCCCCGGAGGAGCGGGCGAGCACGGCCTCCGGCGATCCGGAGAAGTGCAGACCGTCGGCGACCAGTCGCCAGCTGGCCCATACGGCGGCCGGTGTGACGCCGCCGAAGAGGAGCTCGGCGAGAGTCGCCAGATCGCAGGAGCCTTCGCCGTGGAGCAGGTCGCGCACCACGTCGACGGGCTCGACCGGTTCCGGGGCGGAGAGGCCGGCCAGCGTACAGGGTCCGGGATGCAGCAGCGTCACGTCTTTCGGCCGAACGCGGCGCAATCCACCCTCGGTCTCGATTTCCAGGCGGTTCGTCCCGGGTTTCTTGACGCAGGCTTGACGGCCCTTGTAGAGTACGAGCCCGCCTGTGGGCAGTTCACTCATTCCCGATCCTCCGTCCTCTTCGTGCAAAGCTGCACCCGCCCCTGCCGGCTGTCCACGGCGGCCTTTCCCGGCGGCCCCCGCTAGGCTCGGCGTGTCCCGGGATCTCTCTCTCGGCATCGACCTGGGCACCACCAGCGTCAAGGTCCTGCTGCTCCACCGGAGCGGACGGGTGGAGGCGACCGCCTCGGCCGGCTACCCCCTGCACACCCCGAGGCCCCGGTGGGTCGAGCAGGAGCCGGGGGACTGGTGGCGGGCCACGTGCGAGGCCTTGCGCCAGGTTCTGCGGGCGATAGAGCCCGGCCGCATCGACGGACTCTCCCTTTCGGGGCAGCTGAACGGCGGGCTCTTCCTCGACGAGAGGCTGGAGCCGCTGCGACCGGTGCCGATCTGGCTCGACCACAGGGCCGAGGAGGTCTGCCGGCGGGTGCATGCCAGCAGGGCGGCGGCTTGTCTGCTCGAGAGGGCCCGGCAGCGCTTGACGCCCGTCAACACGCTGGCCAAGATCCTCTGGGTGCGCGACCACGAACCGGAGGTGTACGAGAGGACCCGCGTCGTCCTGCTGCCGAAGGACTGGCTTCGCCTGCGCCTCACCGGCAGCCCGGGCACCGACCTGACCGATGCCTCGGTGACCGCCGCCCTCGACCTGCAGGAGGGATGCTGGTCGTCGGAGATCCTCCAGGCCCTGGGTGTGGACGAGGGCCTGTTTCCATCCCTGTCCCGGTCGACCGACGTGGTCGGCGCCGTCACCGAGGAGGCGGCGGCCGCCACCGGACTGCCGGCCGGCATCCCGGTGTGCGCCGGAGGCGGGGACATGCCCTGTCTGGCGGTCGGCAGTGGCGTGGTTCGTCCGGGGGTCGTCTCCCTGGGGATCGGCACCGCCGCCCACGCCACGACCTACGCTCCACGGCTCGAGACCGCTTCGGAGGCCGCCACCGAGGGGTTGTGGCCCATGTGTCATCCCGACGCCCGCGGCTACGCCTGGCTCGGCTGCTCCTTCACCGGGGGCGAGAGTCTGCGCTGGCTCACCGGGGTCCTGGAAGCCGGCTTCGAGGACCTGCTGGCCGGCGCCGCCGGAATCGATGCCGGGAGTGAAGGACTGGTCTTCGCCCCCTGGCTGGAAGGCCGGGCCACCCCGGGCCCCGACCCCTCCGCCCGGGGATGCTTCCTGGGACTGAGCCTGCGCCACGGCCGCGGCCACATGGTCCGCGCCGTCCTGGAGGGTGTGGCCTACGACCTGCGAGAGTCGCTGGAGTGCTTCCGTCTGGCCGGACTGGAGGAGCACGAGATCCGCATCGGGGAAGGGGGCCTGCGCTCCGCCTTGTGGCGGCAGATCGTGGCGGACGTGGTTGGCGTTCCGGTGCGGGTCCTGGCCGTGGAAGATCCATCCGCTCTCGGCGCGGCCCTGATCGCCGCCGTCGGAACGGGGATGTTCGACGACTTCGAGGAGGCCTGCGACGCGGCGGTAGGGCTGGCCGGGAGGGTGGAACCGGAGGACGAGGCGCGCTCGGTCTACGAGGAGGGGTTCGAGGAGTACCAACAGATCTATCCCGCCCTGCGGGACTGGCACGGAGCCCGCGGCGCGTGAAGTCCCGACCCCCAGCCGAGGTGGAGGGACTCCGCGACGAGCCCCGGCGGCATCCGCTGGTATGGGTGGTGTACCTGCTGCTGTTCGCCGGCGCCGTTCCCTGGTACTGGCCCACGGGCTACCGGGGCCCGCTCGTCCTCGGCCTGCCTCTGTGGGCCGCCGTGAGCCTGGGCGCCGTGGTGCTCATGGCCCTGTGGACGGGGTTCGTGATCCGGCGCTGGTGGCGGGAGGAGGACTGAATGGAATCCGGATCCGGCTTCGGCATCGGCGCCCTCCTTCTCATCGGCCTCTACCTGGTCATGATGATCGGCGTCGGCTGGATCGGCCGAATGCGGCGCCAGAGCGACAGCATGGCCGACTTCTACCTGGCCGGGCGCTCCATGGGCCTGCCGGTGCTGCTGCTGACCCTGTACGCCACCCAGTACAGCGGCAACACCCTGTTCGGGTACACGGGCAAGGCCTACCGGATCGGGTTCGAGTGGACGGTTTCGGTCATGTTCATGTTCTCCATCATCGTCGGCTACCTCCTCTTCGCGCCACGGCTGGTGGTCCTGGCCCGGCGCCTGGAGTTCATCACCCCGGGCGACTACATACGGCACCGCTTCGGCTCGCCCTTCCTGACCCTGCTGGCCACCCTGCTCATGATCTACGCCCTCGGCAACTACACCCTGGCGCAACTCAAGGCGATGGGGGTGGCGGTGGAGGGGATCACCGACGGCGGCATCCCCTCGGCCTACGGCATCATCGCCCTGGCGGTGATCATGGTCGTCTACGAAACCCTCGGGGGCATGCGCTCCGTGGCCTGGACGGACGTCATCCAGGGCGTCGTCCTGCTCACCGGCTTCTCCATTCTCCTGTTCCTGGTGCCCGGGCTCGGCGGCGGCCTGACGGCGATCGTGGAGGAGCTGAGCGTGAGCGAGCCCGCCATGGTCGGGGCGCCCTCCCTGGAGATGTGCAACACCTGGATCAGCTTCGTCCTGCTCCTCGGCTGCGGCGCCGCCATCTATCCCCAGGCCATCCAGCGGCTCTACGCCAGCCGCTCGGTGAGCGTCCTCAAGCGGTCGCTCACGATCATGGCCTTCCTGCCCCTGACGACGACCCTGATCGCCCTCCTCTGCGGCCTCACGGGGCGCGTCGTACTCCCGGGCCTGGAGGGGGTCGAGACCGATCAGGTCCTCGGCCGTCTCTGCGCTCTGATCATGGAGCAGTCCGTGGCCGGTTACTGGCTCGTGGTGGTGATCTTCGCCGCCGCCCTCGCCGCCCTCATGTCCACGGCCGACTCCGCCCTGCTGAGCATCTCCTCCATGTTCACGCGCGACATCTACCAGGTCCACCTGCGGCCCCAAGCGGCCCAGTCGGAGTTGACCCTGGTGGGCAAGATCGTCTCCTGGGTGGTGGTGGCCGTGCTCGTGGTCATCGCCATCAGCACCGAGAAGACCCTCGTGCGCCTGCTGGAGCTGAAGTTCGAGGTCCTCATCCAGATCGTGCCCTGCTTCTTCCTCGGGCTGTACTGGCGCCGGCTGCGGACCCGGGTGGTCACGGCCGGCCTGCTCACGGGCCTGGCCATCGCCCTCGGCCTGACCGCCGCCGGCGTGAGCAAGCTCTACGGCTTCCACGCCGGCGTCGTCGGTCTGGGCGCCAACTTTCTCATCTGCGCCGCCGGCTGCCTGCTGGCGCCGGCGGAAAGGGAGGACGAAGGGTGAAGATCACCTCCGTGGACATATGGACCGTCGTGGTGCCGACGATCCCGGGGCGGGTGCATAGCCCGGAATGGGTCCCCGAGACGGGCTGGGACCAGGTGCCCAAGCATCTCCTGCGGCTGAACACGGACACCGAGCTGCACGGGATCGGGGAGACGGGACGGGGTGTCCCCCTGGACCAGGTGCAGGAAGGGGCGCGGCTCCTGCTCGGCAGCGATCCCGAGAGGTTGTGTCTCCGGGACATCTACAGCGTGCCCTGCGGGCGGGTCCTCGACGGCAGCGAACGCGGAGTGCCGGCCGGGGTGCAGCAGGGCCCCGCCTACGCGGCCTTCGAGATGGCCGTCCTCGACCTGGTGGGCCGTGCCCGGCAGCTGCCCGTCCACGCCCTGCTGGGGGGCGCCGTGCGCTCCCGCGTGCGCGCCGACTACTGGATCGGCCACCAGACCCCCGAGGACGGCAGGCGTTCGGTCGAGCGCGCCCTGCGGCTGGGGTTCCACGGGGTCAAGATCAAGTGCAAGCTGGAGGAGCCGATGGAGGAGCGCCTGCGCGCCATGCGCGACGCGGGGGGCGTCGACTTCAAGGTCACCGTCGACCCGAACGAGCGGTTCCATACGGCGGAACAGGCGATCGAGCTGGCCCACCGGCTCGTGGCCCTGGGCAACGTCGAGGTCTTCGAGGATCCGATACCGAAGTCGGACGTGGAGGGCTACGTCCGCATCCACGAGGAGGTGGACGCGCCCATCGCCATGCACCTGGGCAGCGGAGCGGCCATGCTGAAGGCGCTGGAGGCCGGATGCGTGGACTGCTTCAACCTGGGCAGCGGCCCCGTCCGGATGCCGGATCTGGCGCAGATCTCCGAGGCCGCGGGCCTGCCCTGCTGGCACGGGTCCGGCAACGACCTGGGGATCATGGACACCTCCTATGTCCACGCCGCGGCCCTGGCCCCCGCCTGCACCATGGCCTCCGACTTCGTCGGCAGCTGGACCCGGGAGGACGACCTCATCGTCGAGCCCATCGAGTTCGTCGACGGCTACGTGGCCACACCGCAGCGGCCGGGCCTGGGGTGCGACCTGGACCTGCGGGCCCTGCCCAGGTACACCCGGGCCCACGAGGAGATCCGTTGATGGATCCGCCTGCCGCGGCGCCGTCCCCCTTCACAGCCGCGGTACGGGACTGGAGGCGCTCCTTCGACGACCGCGGCTCCGCCCTTGGCCGGGATCTGCAGCAGCTCTACGGCGAGGAGTGTGAAGCCTGGCGCCGCCGATACGGGGAGGCCCTCTCGGCTTTCGTCGATCGGTATCCCGGGGGCGGGGAGGGACGCCCGGTGGTCATCAGCCGTTGTCCCGGACAGATGAACATCATGGGCATGCACATCGACTACGGCGGCATGCCCAGCCTGCGGCTGGCCGTGCGCGGCCACGACACGGTCACCGTGGCGGCGGCGCGCGACGACGACCGGGTGTGCCTCCACAGCATCTACCAGGGCGACCGGGGCGCCGCCCAGGTCTTCGAGCCCGTGGACTTCCGCCTGTCGGACATGGCCTCCGCCGAGCCGCTGGCCTCGCGGCAGGACCTGATGGACTACGCAGGGACGGTGTGCACCCGCCGGGAGCGGGAGACGGGAAACACCATGGACGACCACTGGGGCATCCTGCCCCGGGGCCAGCTCGTCTACCTCGACAGCTGGCTGCGGCTGCACGGCCGCCGGCCGCGGGGCATGGACGCTCTCCTGTTCAGCAACGTCTCGCCCTCGGGAGGCATGTCCTCCTCGTCGGCCCTGGTCATCTCCACCGCCTTCGCCGTCCTCGGGCTCCACGGCCTGCGGCCGGGCCGCGACATCTCCTGGGAGGACGTCATCGACGGCGTCGGCACCTCCGAGTGGATCCGGGGCACGCGGGGCGGCACGGCCGACCACGGCGGCATGGTCCTGGGCCGCGCCGGGCGGCTGGTGAGCGTCGGCGTCTTTCCCGCCCGGGACTGCGGCTCGGCGCCGCTTCCGGAGGAGTACGTGGCCGTCCTCCTCGACAGCGGGGTGCCCCGCGTCTACGACGAGGCCGGGAAGGAGGAGACCGTCCTCGCCTACCCGTTGGGCACCTACCTGCTTCGGGACATGCTGCTGCCGGGGCGCTTCGGCACCCCCGGGTGGGAGGGCTTGGTCCCGGGGTTTCGCGAGCGGGTCGAGATGATCCGCGACCTGACGCCGGAGAACCTGGGCCTCACCACGGCCCAGCTGTGCGAGCTGCTGGCCATGGTGCCGGAGCGCACCAGCCTGGCGGAGCTCGAAGCCGGCGCCCGCCGCTCCGGCGGGGGGGAGGCGTACGCTGAGATGCATCGGCGTGACGTGGGGGAGCGCTTTCCCCATACCCGGCCCGACTCCCCGATCCTGCTGCGGCGGCGGTTCGTCTTCGGCCTCGCCGAGCAGGACCGGGTGGCGGCCGCCGCCGACCTCCTGGCCGCCGGTGACGTGGGCACCGCTTTCGAGCTGGTTCGCCTGTCCCACGCGGGAGACCGGGATGCCGAGGTGCCCCGGGAAGAGCTGGCGTCGCTGGCCGAGACCTCGCTCCGAGGTGGTCCAAGGGCCCGCCTCGCCTTCGTGGCCGGCGGGTATGGACGCATGACGGAGGCCTACGACCGCGTGGTGACGACCCTGAACGACTTCCTCGAGGGGTATGGGAAGGACGCCGGGGCGGTGCAGCGGCTGGGGGCCGGATGGGGCGGCAACCTGGGCGGGCTGATCTCGCGCCGGTTCCTCGCCGGCCCGGAGCGCGACGCCCTGGAGGGTGTCATCGCCGGTCTCGGTCTTCCGGCGGCCGATCTCGACCGCTCCGTGGCCACCCCGGGAGACGGCGCGTGCCTGCTGACCCTTCCCTCCTAGAGGCCCCGTCCCTGCTGGAGGGCGTCCGGGTCCTCGATTTCACCCGCGTCCTGGCCGGTCCGTACGCGACCATGGTGCTGGCGGATCTCGGCGCCGAGGTGATCAAGATCGAGCTGCCCGGCGGCGGTGACGAATCGAGGAGCTTCGGTCCCTTCGTCGCCGGGGTCAGCGCCTACTATCTGAGCGTCAACCGCGGGAAGAAATCGGTCACCCTGGACCTGCGCACGCCCCGCGGCGCCCAGCTGGCCATGGACCTCGTGGAGCGGGCCGACGTTCTGGTCGAGAACTTCCGCCCCGGCACCATGGCCCGCTTCGGCCTCGACTACAAGCGGGTCTCGGCGCGCAATCCGCGCCTGGTGTACGCATCGATCTCCGGTTTCGGCCAGAGCGGACCGTACTCCCACCGGCCGGCGTACGACGTGATCGTGCAGGCCATGAGCGGCCTGGCCTCGATCACGGGCCTGCCGGGTCAACCGCCGGTCCGCGTCGGCTCGTCGACGGCGGATCTCAGCGCGGCCCTGTTCGCCTGTGTCGGACTACTGGCGGCCCTGGGGCGGGCCCGGGAAAGCGGGCGGGGCCGGCATCTGGACGTGTCCATGCTCGATTGCCAGGTGGCCCTTCTGGAGAACGCCGTCGCCCGCTACGACGTGACCGGGCAGGTCCCGGGTCCTCTTGGATCTCGCCATCCGGCGATCACACCCTTCCAGTTCTTCGCCGCCGCCGACGGATGGGTGGTGGTGGCGGCCGGCAACGACCGCCTCTTCGCCCGACTCTGTCAAGTGCTGCAGCGGCCGGAGCTGGCCGCTGACGCTCGCTTTGCAGGCAACGCCGGGCGCACCGAGCACCACGGCGCCCTCGAGTCGGAGCTCGCGGCCATCTTCGCCAAGGGTTCGGTGGCCGAGTGGCTCGACCGCCTGGAGGAGGCCGGGGTCCCCTGCGGTCCCGTCAACGACGTGGCCGACCTGGTGCAGGATCCACAGGTCCGCTCGCGCGGGATGATCCGGCGGCAGCCCTGCGATGGGGAGACGGTGGCCGTTCCGGCCTCCCCTCTGCGGTTTGCGGGTGAGACGCCGGAGGTGGACCCGAGGCCGGCGCCGGACCTCGGTGAGCACACGGAGTCCGTCTTGCAGGAGCTGCTCGGCCTCGACGCCGGCGAGCTGGGCTCGATGCGGCAGGACGGCGTCATCTGACCCTCCATCGAGAAAGGCATGGGATGATCCCCCTGATCAGCAGTCTGTGCTGCGGCCCCATGGAGATCTGTCAGCTCCCCCGGCTGTGGTGGAAGGCCTCGTTGAAGGCCGCCGGCCGTCTGGCCGAGGACTATCCGGAGTGCACTCACGTCCTGGACAGCATGGTCCTCGAGCGGCTCGGCCTCGATCGCCAAGCAACCCTCGAGCATATCCACTCGGCCCGGCCCGACTATCTGGCCTTCGAGGCCTGGGTCCGCGAGCAGACAGGGGGTGAACCCTCCCGGGAACTGGGCGAGGAGTGGAACGGCTTGATCCGCTCCCGGGTGCACGAGCAGTGGAAGATCGACGACATCTACTCGACACTGGGCTTCGACGGATCTGAGGGCATCACTTCAGCCGTGGTCCTCAACCACTTGGAGGACTGGCACTTCTGGCATTCCCGCGATCTGGGAGATCCGGGGCTGGCCGCCTGGGCCGGACGCACCGTGCCCCTGGTGGCAACACTCGACTACGGTCCTCTGGGTGTCTGCCAGCTGCCGCGCACCTGGCACAAGATCCTGCTGCAGGCGGCGGGCCTTCTGCACGCCGAATACCCGGGGCTGGGCGGCGGCCTCGACCGGAGGGTCGTGGTGGACGTGCTCGGTCTCGACGCCGGCCGGGTCGTCGAGCACCTGACCTTGGAAAGACCCCGCTATCTAGAATTCGAAGGCTGGGTGCGGGAACAGCTGGGAGGGCGCGACGTGAGCGGTCCGGTGGGGGAGTGGAACGAGTTCGTGAGCAACCGGGTCCACCAGGCCGACAAGCGGGCCGACATCCACGACAACCTCGGACGTCCCGACGACGGCTCGCTCCCGGCTTCGGCCGCAGTCCTCAACCACTTGGAGGACTGGCACCTGGCCCACGGCATCTTGTGGGCTGGTTGATACGGCTGGCGCCCGGAGGACGATCAGGGCTGGAAGACGAGGGCCCGCCCGGGCAGGGGCTCGCCCAGATCGGAGACCGCCACCCCGGCGTCGATGACGGGCGTGCCGTTGACGAGGACGTAGTCGATGCCCGCGGGCAGCTGTCGGGGGTCGTCGTAGGTGGCCCGGTCGGCCACCTCATCGGCGTCGAACACGACCAGATCGGCGAACCAGCCCTCCCGGACCTGCCCGCGCTCGGCACACCCGAAACGCCGGGCCGGCCGGTCGCTGAGCTTGGCCACCGCCTCCTCGAGGCTGAACAGGCCCTGGTCGCGCACGCAGGGTCCGAGCACGCGAGGCGCCGACCCGTACATCCTCGGGTGCACCTGGCCGTCGGGGAAGTAGATGCCGTCGGTGCCCATGACGTAGCAGTCGTGGGCGAGGAAGGGCGCGATCAGCTCGTCCTCGCCGTGGTGGAAGACCAGGAGCACGGCCAGGTTCTCCTCGATCAGCAGGTCGCACAGGGCGTCCTCGGGGGACTTGCCCACGTCGGCCACGTACTCGGACAGCAGCCGGCCGATGTAGCGCTGGTTGTCCCGTGAGGGGAGCCAGGCGATGTGCATGTTCTCCAGCCGGGTCCGGGACAGGTCCCGGGCGAACTCGCGGCGCAGCCTGCGGTGGCTCAGCTTGCCCAGCACCTGAAGGGAGCCCTCCTCCCACACCTCGTGGGGCAGGAGGAAGTTGAGCATCGTCGACCCGGGCAGGTAGGGGTAGACGTCGAAGGAGAAGCTCACCTCCTGGCGGGCGGTGCCGTCGACATACTCCAGCAGTTCCTCGATCTGCTCGGGCGTCGTGGCCTTCAGGTGGGAGATGTGGACGGGCACCCCGGCGCGGCGCCCGATCTCCACCGCCTCGGCCACCCCCTCCAGGGTCCCCTTCCGGTAGCGCACGTGGCTCACGTAGAGCCCGTGGGGAGCCATGGGCTCGCAGACTTCGGCGAGCTCGTCCACGGTGGCAAACCACTGGGGCATGTATTCGATACCCGTGGACAGGCCCACCGCTCCCTCCGCCATGCCCCGCTCCACAGCGGCCCGGATGCGCGTCATCTGGAAGTCGTCCGGCACCGCCCGGCTCCATCCGGCGGCCATGGCGCGCACGTTGCCGTACGGCAGGTGGGCGATGGCGTTCTGCGCGGTGCGCCGGTGCAGGCCGGCCATGTAGTCGCCCAGGGAGCGCCAGCCGTCGTACTCCTCGAAGAGCAGCCCGTTCAGGGCGCGCAGGTAGTGGATCCACTCCGGCGCCGTGTCCTCGTCGACGGGCGCGTAGGAGATCCCGTCGGCCATGATGACCTCGGTGGTGAAGCCCTGGGCGGTCTTCGGGACCAGGTGGGGGATCTTGCGCAGCCAGGCGTCCGAGTGGTTGTGGACGTCGACGAATCCGGGGGTCACGATGCGGTTCGAGGCATCGATCCGCCGGCCCGCCTCGGCGCTGGAGAGATCCTCGGCGACCGCCTCCACCCGCTCTCCGCGCAGGCCCACGTCGGCGCGCTTCCGCGGCGCCCCGGTGCCGTCGATGACGGTGCCGCCGGCGATGACGATATCGAACATCAGATCACCTCCACTTCCAGGTCGTCGAACCAGGAGGTGCCGGCGCCGTCCTGGCGCAGGACGATCTCCACGGCGCTGACCTCCGGCGGGGAAGGTCCCCGGATCTCGACGGCCAGGCGGGTCCAGTCCCGGGTTCCCGTGAGACGCTCGGAGCAGACCAGGGGATAGCGCTCCGGGTGGTTGTAGATGATCCAGCGCAGGGCCAGGCAGGAGCCCCGGCCGGAGACGGATTCGGTGCGAACCCAGAGGGCGACCCGGAAGCCGGTGTTCTCCCGCCAGCGCTGGGTGAAGGCGCCCTCGCCCTCGCGGTCCATCGACCATTCGGTGACCCCGTCGGCCTCGCGGTGGATCTTCAGCGAGCAGTCGTCGCTGCGGCCGTGGTCCCGGCACCACTCGGCGCCGTCGCCGGCGGGCAGCCACGGCCAGGGATCGAGCTCGCCGGCGGGCCGGTCGAGTCGCAGGGGCTTCTCGAAGCTCGACCGGCGCTCGTACCGCGGCAGCTCGCGGAAGCCGGCGAACTCCACGGGGGGCACGGGCTCGGCTCGGCGGCGAAGCTCCGCCCCCTTGTCGTCCGGGCACAGGCGGATGCGGAAGCGCTCGCAGATCGGCTCGTACAGCTCCTCGGCCCGATAGCGGGAGCTCAGGTGGATGTCGTAGCCCCAGTTGCACACAGAGGCCGAGGTTCTCCCCGCGGTATCCCCGAGGAACTCGAAGGCCGGGTTGTGGCCGGGGTCCGCGGCCAGCACGAAGAGGCCGCCATCGCGGAAGGACCGTGGGCCGGGAATGCCGGTAGCCATGTGGTTGAGGGGCATCTGCCATACCGTGCCGTCGGCGGGCTCGGCGAGCAGGTGGGTATAGCCGTGCGGGGTCCAGGCCCCCTCGAAGGCGACGGTGGGAGCGGGCACGTCGCAATACCAGGGGTCGCTGTACTCGAAGGAGACCCGCTCCACGCCGGGCCGGTGAAAGACCTCCGGGCTGTGCAGCTCCAGGTGGCAGGCGAAATCGTACACGTAGGAGCCCAGATCCTCGTCCCAGGTGATGGTGAGGACGCGGCGGGACGTGGCGACGCCGCCGGGGTCGGCGGTGGTCACGGCCAGGGTGAGGCGGTCGCTGCCGCGCCCGCCGACGGTGACCTCCTTCAGCTCGGTGGTGATGATGTGGCCATCGAAGTTCCAGAACAGCTGCGTCCCGGCCACCAGGGCACGCCCGCCGGGAGAGAGAGTGAGATCGCGGAGCACGACGGGTCGGAGGTTGCGGTCGAAATAGCGCAGGTTCTGCTCCGGCTGCTCGACGACGGCCCGCTCGAGCCGGGCGATCGGTTCCCCACCGTCGCAGATCCATTCCTCCCCGGCCGTCACGCCGCCGCGGGTCACAAGGTCGAAGCGGCTCCGGTGGGCCATGGAAGATCCCTTTGAGTTCGGGTGGATGGCAGGCGTACGCGAACAAGGCCGGTCCCGTCGGGGCCGGTCTTTTGGGGAGGCCGCAAGATATCCTCGACTCAGCGGAGCGGCAACCGACTCGATTGACAGGACCGGCGCACCGGGTCTTCGTATACGCCATGACGATCATCGATCCCCATACCCACGTCTGGGTCAATGACCCGCGCTTTCCCTGGCCCGCCGAGAACCCCGCTCCGCCCGCCGAGGACCGGACGGCCGAGATGCTCCTCGAGGAGATGGCCGCCCACGGGGTGGAGAAGACGGTGCTGGTGCAGGTGATCCACTACCGGTGGGACAACCGCTACGTCGTCGATGTCATCGGGCGCTACCCGGACAGGTTCATGGCCGTGGGCCGGATCAACCCCGAGGACCCGGCGGCGGCGGACCATCTCAGCGAGTGGACGGAGCAGGGCCTCCACGGCGTGCGCCTGAGTCCGTCCGTCGACCCTTCGGGGGACTGGTTCGCCGACCCTGCGAAGATGAACCCCGTCTTCGCGCGGGCCGAGTCCCTCGGAGTGCCCCTGCTGCTGTTGACGCGGCCGCCGCGGCTGCGCGATCTGGTGCCCCTCCTCGACCGCCACCCGGATCTCGACCTCGTCATCGACCACATGGCCGATGTCCATCCCGACGACGCCGAGGGACGCCGGCTCCTGACCGATCTCGCGAGATACCAACGGGTCTACGTGAAGATCAGCCACACCTGGTCGATCTCCGGAGAAGGCTTCCCGTGGGTCGACACCCACGGCCTGGTGGAGCAGGTCTACCAGAGCTTCGGGGCCCGGCGCATCATGTGGGGCACGGACTGGCCGGTCTGCCTGAGCAAGGCGGAGTACGGCCAGACCCTGTCCGTGGTCCGCGACCACATGAGCGCCTTCATCGCCCCCGAAGACATGGAGTGGGTCCTGGGCCGGACCGTCCTTCGGCTCTGGCCCTTCAAAGAAGGGGAGTGACCCATGCTGAAGATCGGCATGGTGGGCGCCGAGAACAGCCACACCCTGGCCATCGCCAAGGTGCTCAACGTCGACAAGCGGCTTCGGGGCGTGCGCGCCACCCACGTGTGGGGGGAGACGCGCCGCTACGCCCGGGAAGCGGCGGAGGCCGGCCAGATCCCGTGCATCGTCACCCGTCCGGAGGAGATGATCGGCGAGGTCGACGCCATCGTGGTGGACCACCGCCACGGCAAGTTCCACCTGCTGGCGGCCCAACCCTTCCTCGAGACCCGGGTGCCCATGTTCATCGACAAGCCGTTCTGCTGCCGGCGGGCCGAAGGGCGGCGGTTCCTGGCCCGGGCTCGTGAGCTGGAAGTGCCGGTCTGCTCGTTCTCGACGCTGCCGAAGCAGCAGGCCTTCCGCGACCTGAAGCGGATCTCCGCCAAGCTGGGGCCGATTCACACCGTGGTCTCCACCGGCCCCTGCGACATACGCTCGAAGTGGGGCGGAATCTTCTTCTACGGCATCCACCAGGTCGACTTGATCCTCCGGCTCGTGGGCTACGACTTCTACCGGGTGCAGATGGTCAAGGGGGCGGGCGCCAACCACAGCGCCAGCATTCTCTTCCGATCCGGTACGGTGGCGACCATGAACCTCATCGGCGAAGGCACCCCCGGTTTCCACCTCTCCGTGATCGGGGAGGGCGGGAGGGTGGATCAGCCGATCCCCATGGACGAGAGTCCGTACCTGACGGGAGTCCGCGACTTCGTGCGCATGTTCAAGACGGGGGAGACGGAGGAGACGGAGCAGACCATGCTCGGGCCCGTGGCCGCGCTCGAGTCGCTGGAGAAGTCGGTGGCCAAGCCCTTCGCACGCGTGGGGGCCGGGATCTGAACGGGAGCAAGGGATGACGGACTGGCAGTTGAAATCCGAGCGGGAGACGCGCTACGACGCCGTCTCTCTCGGCGAGATCCTGATGCGCATCGATCCCGGTGACGTGCCCACGGCGCGGGCCCGGACGGCGCGCATCTGGCACGGCGGGGGAGAGACCAACGTCACCGAGGGCCTGAGCTATTGCTTCGGTCTGCGCACCGCCGTGATCACCGCCCTCGTGGACGACGGCATCGGCCGCAACATCGAGAACCAGCTGCGCGAGGCGGGCATCGACACGGGCCACATCATCTGGTTCAGCACCTCGGGCAAGGGGGAGCACGCCACCGACGGCAAGGGCACGCTGCACAACGGCATCAACTTCACCTGGTCCGGCAAGGGGGTGCTGCCGTCGATCACCGAATACTACCGGGCCCACACCCCGGTCCGCGAGATCGGCCCCGGCCACGTGGACTGGGACCATCTCTTCGGCGAGCTGGGCACGCGCTGGTTCAGCACGGGCGGCATCTACACCCTGTTGTCGAAGAACACGGCCGCCCTGGCCCTGGAGGCGATGACCAGGGCGGGGGAGCACGGCGCCGGACGCTCCTTCGACCTCAACTACCGGTCGAAGGTGGAGCCGGACAAGGACCGGGCCCGCGAGATCAATCGCGGCATCGTGCCCCATGTCGACTTCCTCGTGGGCAACCAGGACGACTTCGACGACGCCCTGGGGTACGAGACCGAGTCCGTCGACAAGCAGGCCCCCTTCGACGAATGGCTCGAGATCTATGCGGGGATGCTCCGGCGGGTATCGACGGACTACCCGAATCTGAGGTTCATCGGCACCCAGTTGCGCGGAGCCCTGTCGGCGGACCGCATCCACTGGGGGGCCGTGCTCTACGAGGTCGCCACCGACACCGTGCACCAGGCGGCGGTGCGGACGGACGTGGAGATCGCCGACCGTACCGGCGGGGGGGACTCCTTTGCCTCGGGTGTCATCGCGGCGCTGCTGAAGGGACGGGACCCGGCCGAGGCCGTGCAGTGGGGGGCCGCCCACGGCATCCTGGTGCAGGAGACGGTGGGCGACACCTCCATGGTCACTCAGTCGGACGTGGAGAAGGAGGTGGACCGGGCGCTGAAGGGCGGAGGCGTATCCGCTCTGCGCTGACCGCTGCCTGGCGCACTCACGGCCCGGACGGCCGCCGGGATCGATGACCGACCGGGGTTACGAAGGCTGGCGGCGCAACTTCTACACCCTCTGGGCGGCGGAGCTGACGGCCATCATCGGCTTTCAGGCGATGCAGCCCTTTCTGCCCTACTACATCCAGGAATTCGAAGTCGGCGACTTGTCCGAGGCCCTGGTCTGGGCGGGTCGCATGGGCACGTCGGCCGGCTTGGCCATGGCGGTTTCCGCGCCCGTCTGGGGTACCCTCGCCGATCGCTACGGGCGCAAGCCCATGGTCGTGCGCTCCATGCTTGGCGGCGGTCTCAGCGTCGTGCTCATGGCCTACGTGGCCAGCGTCGAGCTGCTCCTGCTGGCCCGGGTTCTCCAGGGGATCCTCGCCGGCACGGTCACGGCCTGCCTGACCCTGGTCTCCACTTCGACCCCCCGGGCCCATCTCGGCTTCGCCCTCGGCCTGATGCAGGGCGCCTTCATGCTCGGCGCCTCCGTGGGGCCCCTGGTCGGAGGGCCCATGATCCAGGTCTTCGGCTACCGGTACTGCTTCCTCGTCTCGGGCGGCCTCGTCGTGCTGGCCGGGCTCTGCGTCCAACTCCAGGTGCGCGAGGACTTCCAACGTTCCCGGTCCGTAGAGAGTTCCTCGCGCTACCGCCTGCCCGGACGCGACATGGCGCGGCTTCTTTCCATACGTCCCTTCCTGGTGCTCGTGGCGACGGTCACCTCCATGTCCTTCGCCTTCGGCTTCATCATGCCCGTGGTGCCCCTCTTCCTGCAGAAACTGGCGGGCGGCCGGGACATCCTGTCCCTTGCCGGCCTGATCTTCGGCCTGGGTGGGCTGGTGGGGGCCTTGTCCTCGGCGGTCATGGGCCGATTCTCCGATCGTCTCGGCCCGCGCCGGGTGCTGGTGGGCGGTCTCTGGGCGGCGGGCGCCATCTACTTTGCCCAGGGATTCTCGACCACCGTATGGATGCTCGGGACGCTGGTCATCCTCAATGGCGTGGCCACCGGGTCGGTGCGGCCCGTGGCGAACTCGGTGCTGACGCGGATCATCGATGAACAGGACCGCGGCAAGGCCTTCGGGGTCATGTCCAGCCTGGCCGCCCTGGGCTGGGCCCTCGGCCCCCTGGCCGGCAGCCACCTGGGAGCGGAACTCGGGTTCCGGTCGGTCTTCTACGCGACCTCCGTGCTCTTTCTCATCGTCGGCGGCTGGGCCTGGTTGGCCATGGGCCGTGACCGGAAAGGATGGAACCGATGAGTCGTCCCAGGGTGCTGGTGGATCCCGGACCGTATGCGACCGAGGAGGACTGGAAGCGGCTGGAGGAGGTGGCCGAGGTGGTGCGCGTCACCGAGGAGCGGGACGAAGCCGGCCTGATCGATGATCTGGATGGATGCGCCGGCCTGATCGCGCAGGGGGGGAGACTTCCGCCGCTCACCGAGACGGTCTTCCGCGCCCGTGCCGGACTGCGGATCGTCGGTGTACGGGGGGATCGTTTCGGCACCGGGGTCGATCTGCCGGCGGCTCACGAGCAGGGCGTGCGCGTCATCGATACCGACAATATCTCCTCCGCGCCTCCCGTGGCCGAATGGGACCTGGCCATGATGCTGATCTGCCTGCGAAACGCCGGCGCCGTGTACCGGCAGATGATGGCCGGCACCGAGACCTGGGCCGTGGCCGGCAACCAGGGGTTCGTCCACGGCGAGTTGACCGGGAAGCGCGTGGGCCTCGTAGGCTGCGGGCACGTCGGGCAGCGCCTGATCGAGTTGCTGGCGCCCTTCCGCGTCGACCTGCTGGTCAGCGATCCCTATCTGGAGGAGGAGGTCGCCGGGCGGCTGCGGATCCGCCGGGGCCGCCTGGAGGAGGTCCTCGACCACGCCGAGATCCTCGTGGTGCAGGTGCCGCACACACCGAGGACGGAGGGACTCATCGGCGCCGCCGAGCTGGAGCGGCTGGGCGACGGCAGGATCCTCGTCAACTGCAGCCGGGGCAAGGTGATCGACCAGCAGGCGTTGATCGCGCGGCTGCAGACGGGGCGGCTCATCGCCGGACTGGACGTCTTCGACCCCGAGCCCCTGCCCGCCGACAGCGTCCTGCGCCGCCTGCCCAACGTGTTCTGCACCCCGCATATCGCCTGGTACGCGCCCCACGTCTTCTACCGCTACTTCGGCAGTCTCGTGGACGAGTTCGTTCGCTTCTTCATCGGGGGCGAGCTGCGCTGCGAGTTGACCCAACGGATGGTGGACATCCGGCACGGCCGGCTGTAGCTCCGCGGAGTACACGAAGAAGGGGAGGCGCTCCCGGGCTTCCGGGAACGCCTCCCCTGTGATGAAAGGCCGCGGACTCAGCGCTTCCTGGCCTTCGCCTTGCCCTTCGCCTTTGCGGCCTTCCGCCCTTTGGCTGACTTCTTCGCCGCCTTGGATCTGGCCCAGGCGCGGCCGGGGAAGGTGAGCTCGGCAACGCCGGACTTGTCGAGCTCGCCCTTGCCCAGGGCGATCATGCGGTCGAACTGGGCCTTCGTCCGGCGCGCCAGGGGCAGGTCCAGGCCTTTCTGCCGGGCCAGGCCCAGGGCGATGCCGGAGTCCTTGGCCGCGTGAGCGGCGGAGAAGTAGCACTCGTGGTCGCGGGCGACCATGTCCTCGCCGTCCGTCTCCAGGACGCGGGAGTTGGCGCCGGTCTGGGAGAACACCTCCATCAGGATCCCCAGATCGAGGCCCAGTGCCTTGCCGAGCCCCAACCCTTCGGCGAGTCCGGCGGTGTTGATGTTCATCACCATGTTGACCAAGGCCTTCACCTGGGCCGCCTGGCCGGTGGAGCCGATGTAGCGCAGATTGACGCTCATGCTGTCGAGGAGCGGGTGGCAGCGGTCGAAGACGCTCTGCTGGCCGCCGCACATCAGGTACAGGGTCCCGTCGCGCGCCTGGGTGATGGAGCTGGCCATGCAGCCTTCGAGGGTGCTGGCTCCCGCCTTGGCCGCCCGTTTCTCCACCAGCACGTGCGTGTCGGGTGAGATGGTGGCGCAGTTGATGAAGGTCTTGCCCGCGGCGCCCTGCAGGAGGCTGTCGCCGCGCTCCGCGAAGATCGACTTCATGGCGCGGTCGTCGGTGACCACGGTGATGATGTAGTCCGCGGAGGCTGCGACGTCGGCCAGCTTCGAGGCGGCCCTGGCTTCCAGCTCTCTCGCGACGGAGGCCGCCAGCCGCGCGTGGACGTCGTAGACGACGGTGACGGGGAAGCCGTCGTCCTTCAGGTGGCGGGCGATGTTGGCGCCCATGCGGCCCACTCCGACGACTCCCACGGAGTAGTCGGCCTTGTTCAGGCTTGGCATCTTTCTCGTGGCTCCTGGCTCACAGGTGCGGTGGGAGGGGGGGGGATCCGGGGGCCGGGAAGATAACTTTCCCCTGTACGGGGCACAACGAGACGAAGCCCTGCGGCTCGAGTCCCGCCGACCGCCGCCCAGATCCATCTGGACACTCGGAAAGGTCCCGGTTACCTTAGCCGCCATGAAGATCGGACCCACACAGATCATCCTGCCGGACATGAGCCTGGAGGGCACCCTCTCCCTGTGCGCCGAGGCCGGGTACGACGCGGTGGAGCTCACCTTTACGGCGTCGGGCAAGGACCTGAACGTCGAGATGAGCGACGACGAGCTCGCCGCCGTGGCCAGCCGCTGTGCCGAGGCCGGGGTCACCATCGCCGCCTCGATCGCGCACTACGCGGACCGCGGCAACCTGATGAGCCGCGACCCGGCCGAGCGCCGGGCCTGCAGCCGATGCCTGGCCCGCTCCGTCGAGATCGCCGGCCGGATCGGCACCGACGCCGTCCTCCTGCATCCGGGGCAGCTTCAGGTGGAGGGGACCTATTCGGAGGCCTGGGACGATCTCGTGGGGGCCCTGCGGGACCTGGCGCCGCTGGCCGAGCGCCACCGGGCGGCGATCGCCGTGGAGAACGTGTGGAACAAGCTCATGCTCAGCCCCCGGGAGGCGGTTCAGCTGACCGACGAGGTCGGCAGTGACTGGGTCGGAATCTATCTCGATACGGCGAACATGATGGCCTACGGATACCCCGAGCACTGGATCCGGGATCTCGGGGGCCGCATCAAGAAGGTGCACCTGAAGGACTTCGACCGGGGCAGCGGGAGGTTCGTCGACCTGATGGACGGAGATACCGACTGGCCGACGGTGATCGCCGGGCTGCGGGCCATAGGCTACGACGGCACCCTGATCCACGAGGTCGGCGGTGATCGGTCCAAGCAGTTCGAGATGGCCCGGCGCATGCGCCGCATCCTGACCGGTGAGAGGACGTGAGCGGGATCTATCTGAGGAACTGGCGCGACTTCCAGCCGAAGATCGCCCATCTGAGCGCCGTCCACTGGGGCGGGCTCAGGTCCGCGGAGAGGGACTCCGAGGACGACCGCGACCGGCTCGAGCGGCTGGGTGGCTTCGCCCGGCACGCGCTCCAGGGCCGGAAGACCTCCGATCATCACAAGCACCAGAACCAGGAGCAGGTCTACTACGTGCTGTCAGGGGCGGGAGAGGTGCTCTACGACCGACGCCGGTACGCGGTGGAGGCCGGCGACGCCATCTACCTGCCCTCCGGCGTCCACCACCAGATGTTCAACGACGCCAGCGACGACTGGCTCGAGCATCACGTGATCTCGCAGCCGGTGGACGGCAACGGTGGACGCTTCTGCGTCCGCCACTGGCGGCAGGCGGCTCCCGCCGGCGATGGGAGCGGCGCCGTGCGCTGGCGGCAGCTGGGCCCGGAAGACGGCCAGGGCCCGGGGGCCTGTCTGCGCGGCATGGCCTCCATCGACCGCTGGGCGGTACAACCGCGCAGCGCCAGCGCCGAGCACGTCGAGGAGGAACTGGAACTGGTCTGCTATGTGCTCGGCGGCCGTGGCATGTTGCACGCGGCCGGATCGGAGCACGAGGTCACCGAGGGCGATATGATCCACCTGCCGCCGGGCACCCGGCATGGCGTGCGCAATCCCCACGATGAGTGGGTGGCCTACCTCGTGATGGCCGCCTGAGATGCCCCCGGAAACGGCTGAGTTGCATCGAGCCCTCAAGGGGTTGATGGCCGCCATCTCCAGCGGCGACGGAGAGGCCCTGCGCAGAGGCCTCGCGGAAGTCGACCGCCGACGCGACGCTCTGGGCGAGGACGCCCCGTCGATGCTACGGCACTACCTCGAGAGGCGCAGTTACGAGAAGGCCATCGCCTTTCTCGAGGGTCGTGACGGGAGCGTCGGGGCCGAGGGCTGAGCAACAGTCCCGAGGGCGACCGGCCCTGTCCTCCCACCGAACCGCCACCACATCGCGCTGGCAGGAGTTCTACGCGGTCATCGCCCGCATTCCCCCGGGTCGGGTGGCCACCTACGGCCAGATCGCCAGCCTGGCGGGCTACCGGGGCCATGCGCGCCAGGTCGGTTATGCCCTGGCGGCCGATCCGGCCGACCCGTCCGACCTCCCCTGGCATCGAGTCCTCAACGCCCGCGGGGAGGTCTCGCCGAGGGCCCGCTCCCGGGCTCATGAGCACCAGCAGGCGCTGCTCCAGGAGGAAGGGGTCGAGTTCGTGAATGGCCGGGTCGACCTGGGGCGCTTCGGCTGGGAGGGCTGGTGAAAGACCGGGCCCCGGGGCGGACTCTCGACCGGCCGATCCTGCGCCTGGCGATTCCCGGTCTGCTGGCATCCGTATCCGTGCCCCTCATCGGGATCGCGGATACGGCCATGATCGGCCATCTCCCCGAGGTGGCTCTGCTCGGTGCGGTGGCCACTGCCAGCGTGCTCTTCGACTTCATGTTCTGGAGCGCCGGCTTCCTGCGCATGGGGACGACGTCGATCGTCTCCCAGCATCAGGGCGCCGGGGACCCTTCCGGCAGCGCCGCCGCTCTCTACCGCTCCCTGCTGCTCGCCGCCGCCCTCGGCCTGGTCGCCCTGTCGATGCGAGGTCCGATTTCCGAGGTCGGTTTCACTCTGGTGGGGGGGTCGGAACAGGTACAGCTCTGGGGGCGGGCCTACTTCGATGTGCGCGTGCTCAGCGTGCCCCTGGTCCTGGCAACCATGGTCCTCAACGGGTTCTTCCTCGGCTCGGCCAATGCCTGGGCCCCACTTGTGGTGACCGTGGTGACCAATGTCGTCAACATCGGCGCCGACTACGCCCTGATCTTCGGTCACTGGGGAGCGCCCGAGCTCGGTGTCATCGGTGCGGCCTGGGCCTCGGTGCTGGCCAGCGCCACCGGGCTCGCCGTGGGTGGGGCCGTTCTCCTCTTCCTCTATCGAGGGACGATCTTCGGCTCCAGACCCCAGGCCCTGTTCGACACGGAGAGGCTGAGGCACATGCTCTCCACGAACCTCAATCTCTGCGGCCGCACCCTGTGCCTGTTGTTCGCCCAGTTCCTCATGATAGGGCTGGTGTCACGAATGGGGGAGGTGCCGCTGGCGGCGCACGCCGTCGTCTGGCAGCTGTGGTCCCTGGTCAGCTACGGAGTGGACGGCTTCGCCCACGCCGCCGAGGCCCTGGTGGGCAACCGGCTCGGGGCCGGCGATCCGCTGCTGGCCCGGCGGTACGCACGGCGGATCCTCACTTGGGGCGGGGGGATCGGACTGATGTTCAGCGGCATCTACGCCGTCGGCCTCGGGCGGATCGCCGGCTGGTTCACCCCGCACACCGAGGTTGTCGCCGCCGCCGCGTCCCTCAGCGTCGTGATCGCCCTCGTGCAGCCCCTGAATGCGTTGGTCTTCGTGCTCGACGGGATCTTCATCGGGGCCAACGACACGGCCTTTTTGTTCCGGGCCATGGCGCTGGCCGCCTTCGCCGGGTTCGTCCCCGCGGCGATCGTGCTCGTGGTCTTTCTCGAGGGCGGGCTGCTCTCCGCCTGGGGCGCCTACGTCCTCCTCATGGTCGGGCGTTTTCTGCCGCTCGCCCGGAGATACCGCAGCCAGGATTGGCTGCGCACCTTTCTGCCCACTTCCGCGGGAGACTGACATGTCCTTCATCCGAGCCGATGACCTGCCCCGGCTTGAGCTGTTCCCAAAGGCCCTGAGCGGCATCGTTCAGGGCGAGCAGCTGATGCTCTCCTTTCTCGAGCTGGCCCCCGGATGCCGGATCCCGGAACACAGCCATCCCCACGAGCAGGCTGGACTGGTGCTGTCGGGCCGGCTGCGGTTCCGGATCGGGGATGAGGAGAGGCTGGTCGGTGCCGGGGACGCCTTCCTGATTCCGCCGAACGTCGTCCACGAAGGAGAGGTGACCGGCTCCGAGGACTGCCGGATCCTCGATATCTTCAGCCCGCCCCGGGAGGACTACGCGGAGCGCTACAACCGCTACACCGAGACCTCCGGGGAGACCCGCTGGCGGTGAGCGGGGGCATCTTGTGCCGCCACACTCGAATGCAGAGGATTGACGGGGACCGCAACCGCAACCGAGGAGACCCGCCTTGAGCAGCCGAGAACTGACTCCCGCAGACTGCCACGATGTCCTCGTAGTGGCCATCACGCCCCGTAGACCCGACGGCTCCGTCGACCTGGATGGCGTGCACGGCAACGTGACCCACCTGATCGACGGCGGAGCCCGCTTCCTCATGCCCATGTGCGGCACCGGCCTGGTCTACGACGCCACTCTGGACGAGTTCGAAACGGTGACCGGCGCCTTCGTCGACGCCGCCGCCGGCCGGGCCCTGGTGGTGCCCGGCATCGGGCCCGGATACGGCCGGGCCCTGGAGATGGCCGCCATCGGTCGCGGCCTGGGCGTGGCCGGCGCCATGATCATGCCCATCGTGGGCCCGGCCTCCCCGGCAGGGGTATCGGAAGGCCTCGGCCGCATCGCAGAGCGCGCCGGCTTCCCCGTCGTGCTCTACCAGCGCCGGCTCGACATCATGCCCGTGGACCGCGTCGTCGACCTGTGCCATCGAGACGACGTGGCAGGGTTGAAGTACGCCGTCGACGATGTCCTGGCCTTTCGCCGGATCGTCGATCGGGCTGGGTCGGCCTGCGCAATGGTCTGCGGCATGGCCGAGGATCCCAGCGTCGAGTACCTGCGCGCAGGGGCCGTCGGCTTCAGCTCGGGCATGGCGAATTTCGTGCCTCGCCTGGGCCTGAACCTGCTCGCTGCCTATCGCCGGGGGGACGTGGACGAGGCGGAGAGGCTGCGGCGGATGATGGTTCCCTTCGAGGATCTGCGCGGGGAGAGCGGCGCCCGATACTCCGGCTCGGCCCTGCATGCGGCCATGGACTACACGGGGCTCGCCGGGGGGCCCGTGATTCCCTTCGCCGAGGACGTGGAGGCCGCGGATCTGCCGCGCCTCCACGAGCTGATGGATCTCCTGCTGACCGAAGAGGCCCGCCTGCGGGGTGATTCGGCCGCCGGCGGCGGTGGCGCCGGGTGAGCGGGGAGGGCTCTCCGGTACGGGTCGGCCTGGTCGGCCTCGGCGGCGTCTGCGAGAGGGTCCACTACCCGGGACTGTCCCGCATCCAGGACGTGGAGATCACCGCCCTGTGCGATGTGGACGAGGAGCGGCTCGCCCGCAGAGCGCGGGAGTGGGGAGTCGAGACCTGCCACGCCGTCCTGGATGACTTCGCGCGCGGCTCCCAGGTCGACGCCGTGGTCATCGCCACCCCCAATCACCAGCACCGGCAGTTGATCGAGGCTGCCCTCGATGCCGGTCTGCACGTGCTGTGCGAGAAGCCCTTGGGAATGGACCTGCCCGAGGCCGTGGCGATCTACCGCGCCGCCGCCGACTCCGGGCGGCGGCACATGACGGCCTTCACCTACCGCTTCGTTCCGGCCATGGCCTACCTGAAGTGGTTGGTGGAGGCGGGGCACCTCGGCCAGATCCGCCACGCCCGGATCCAGCGGCTTCAGGATTGGGGTGAGGCAGCCATCGGCTGGCGCCAGTACCGACGTCTGGCCGGACTCGGCGAACTGGGGGACATGGGCATCCATCGCATCGATTACGCCGAGGATCTGATGGGGCCGATCCGCTCGGTGTGCGCCTCCATGAAGCAGCTGGCGTCCCGGGATCGGACCCCCGACGGAGAGGTCTGCCCACCCCAGGACGTGGAGGACTGGGTCGCCTGGATCGCCGACTTCGAGAGCGGTGCCACCTGCGTCTTCGAGATGGGCAAGCTGTCCAAGGGGCGCGGTCCCCGCGGCGATCACGATCTGGCGGAGATCAACGGTACGGAGGCGTCCGCGGTCTACCAGCTCGACCGACCCCACGAGATCCTCTTCGCACCGAGAGGAGAACCTTACCAGGTCCGTCCGGTGCCTCCGTCCTTTCTGACCAGGCCGGGATCGCCTCGGGATCCAGCCCAGGGAGATCCGGACATCGCCTTCCGCTACGACCAGGCCTGGGAGTTCATCACCGCCATCCGCGAGTCCCGGGACTGCGTGCCTTCCTTCTACCACGGCATGCGTGCCCAGGCCGTGGCCGAGGCGGTCGTGGAAGCCGCACGGGAGCGCCGGTGGATCGATGTTCCGGAGGTGCCCGCACAGGCCTGACTGACACGGGGCCCGCCGGGCCGAGCCGCCGTGCGGTCCCGGACCCCAGCCTGCCCCTATGGCCGGCGACGGAAGCAGCGACGGCTCAGCAGGACCCAGGCCCCCAGAGCAACACCGCTGAGCAGGAACACCCAATCGCCCCGACGGGTGTAGGGGGTGGTTTCCCCTCGCGGATACACGCTCGCGACGATGGTATCCGTCTCGAGCAGCCGTGTCCTCTCCCGGATTCGACCGCTGGCTTCCACGACACATGAGATCCCGGTGTTGGCCGCTCGCAGGACCGGGCGGCCTGTCTCCACGGCGCGCAGCACGGCCATGGCCAGATGCTGCCTCGGGGCCGCGGAGGTCCCGAACCAGGCGTCGTTCGTGGTGTTCACCAAGAGCGTGGCCCCCCGCACCGCGAGAGTACGGGGGATCGACGGGAAGATCGATTCATAGCAGATGAAGACGCCCAGCCGGGCCTCCGCTCCCGGTATCTGCAGGACCTGGTGGTCTTCTCCCGGGTCGAACCGTCCACTGTGGACGGTCAGCGCTTCGAGGTAGCCGAACAGCCATGGAAGAGGCAGGAACTCGCCGAAGGGCACCAAGTGGACCTTGTCCGCCGAACCGACCACGGTCCCGCTCCGGTCGGTGAGGAAGGACCGGTTGTAGAGTCCGGGCCGTCCCGAAGGGGAGATGGATCCGAGGCTGCCCACCAGCAAGGGAGTGTCGGTCTCGCGGGCGAGCTGCTGGATCTGCAGGCGGTGGTCCCGGTGGCCCTCCGCGTCAAGGCGGAAGGGGAGGGCCGTCTCCGGCCAGAGGATGAGATCCAGGGGGCCCTCCTCCTGCACCAACCCCCGGGTCAGCCCGCTGTAGTGGTCGGTCGCCGAGCGGACCCCCGGCCCCAGCCACTTCTCGCCCTGGGGGATGTTTCCCTGCACGATGCCGATCCGCAGGGCCTCTGCGCGCGTCTCGGACTGGAGGCGATCGAGCCGGTCGAGTCCAAAGATCAGCGAGATCAGCAGAAGGCCTCCCGCCATGGCGGGAGAGCGGACCCTGGCGGAGGGCTGGACGATCGCCTGGGAGGCCACCGCGTTGACGAGGACGATGAGGAAGGTGATTCCGTGGACGCCAGTCACCGCCGCCAGCTGGGTCAAAGCCGGGTAGCGATACTGGGTGTAGCCCAGTAGCTCCCAGGGGAACCCGCTGAGCATCCACGTCTGCACCCAATCCAGAAGCGTCCACAGGCAGGCGGTCAGCCATGGCCAGCCGTGCGAGGACCTCGGCAGGTGCCGGCACAGCAGCAGGAAGAGCGTGGGATACGCCGCCAGGTACAGGATGAGGAACGCCGCCGTCAACCAGGCGAGAGGAGGACCGAGACCGCCGTAGAGCTGCAGGGTCTCGGCGACCCAGTAGACGCGTCCAGCGCCGGAGACCAGACCGAAGGAAAGGCCGGCCAGAGCAGCCTGCCGGGTGGGAAGCGGAAGACCCCGCCTGCCTCGGAGCACGAGGAGGAGGCAGGGGATCAGGCACCCCCATGCGACCCACCCCTGATCGGCCTTGGGCAGAGCCAGGCAGTACAGCAGGCCGCTGCCGGCGCCAACGAGGACGCTGACGCCGGAGGACACTACAACTCCAGATAGTCGACCAGAGGCTGGCGCAGCTTTTCCAGGGCGCCGCCCTCGAGATCCCGGACCTCCTGGCGGGACAGGCGCAGACGGGAAGCGACGGCGCCGGGAGAGCGTTTCTGCTGGTAGCGCAGCTTCACCACCGTGAGTTCCTGAGGGGTGAGCCTCTCCAGAGCGCCTGAGACGATCCGGCGCAGCTCCTGGCTCTCCACTCGATCGAGGGGTGATTCGGGCAGAAGAAGGGCGATGAACCGTTCGTCGAGGGGCACCCGGCCGGTGAGCTCGGCACCCGTAGGCGGATCCTGGGAGATGCGGTCAAATCTCGACATGTCTCTCCTGCAGGCAATAAAAAATCAGGGAGCTGAAGCCGGCTCCCTGATCGATTTGGCAGGCCGACCGCAACCCTCTTCATAACCACTCACCGGCAGGCCCTGGAGAATCAACTCCTTGTATTTTAAGGACTTATGAAAATCCGGGCCGTTGCGCGGAGGAGGAAGCGGGGTTGAGGCCAATTTCCCTTTCCCCTCAAAGTCGGCAAAAGCGGAAGCGGGGTCAAGACGACTTCCGCTCTTCGGGGGTCGATCAGCAGCTGTTTGGGTGGACGTGGGATCTCCCAGTAACGTGAATTCCTGTTGATGGTCAGCCCGGGCAGGGCCATGTCCCATGGATCATCTAATCCTGTGATCAGGACTTCGGGACTCGAGTCCGACCAGTAGACTCTATCGTGGGTCTCGTCCGGTTCCTGAGCGTAACTGATACCCATAAAGCCAAAGGCCCATGTCAATACCAAAAAAATGACGTTTCGACAGGCACTATATCGTCCCTAAGAGGGCGTCCGGCGAGGGCCTCCCAGGGGCGTGCACCCGGTTTGCCCGGGTATCTGCTACGGGTTGAAGCGCCTGACGAAGCGTTCACTCTCTATGGCGAAATTTGGATGAAGGGGGGGGATCGGTCGGAGACAGACGGGAGTCCAGAAGTAAGCTAAAGCGTGAAAAACACTCAGTTGCGCAGACTAGGCGTGGGGGAAACTTTTTTCGAAATTTCTTCCAGAGGCCCAGCGAAAATTCGCTGAGAGGGGTCAGGAGGGACCGCTTGGCTCGCGGGCCGGGCGGGGCACGGGGGGGGGGGGGGGGGGGGGGGGGGGGGGGGGGGGGCAGTTTCAGAATCGAGACCCCGTGGGGCGATGGGGAGGACATCCCTCGCTCCGGGAGCGGGGAACGGCAAGGCGGTCCTGGACGCACCCGCGCTGCCTGTGCTGACCCCGGTGGGTCCCGCTCAACCGGTCCTGAAAGGGCCAAAGCGGACGCTTGGGGGCGTTGTATAAGGTGGGAACAGCTTTGCCTTTGACGATTTCCGTTAGACCGGCCTGCGAATCGACCGCCGGGTACGGAAGGCCGTAGCTGGTGCTACGATGACCTCTCAAGCAAGAAGTGGTAGGGTTGGACGCCCATCTGAGAGCCAGTGGGACACGGGCTTCCGGGCGCCACGCCACTCGTCGATTTGACAAGAGTTATCTGTTGGCCTATATTCATATCACTTTTTCACTTTTTGCAATCCCTAAACAAAGAGAGCCCCCAAATCGTCGGCATATCTACAGTAAATGGCCGGCGCAAGCCCCAGGGGCCCAAGCTCGCGGGGCAAGGGTAGCTCGGCCGTTAGTTGGGACCCTAATCATTTTCATGCGTGGGCTTTAGGTTTTATTTCACAAGGCCGAACCGAGGCTAAACGGGAGGTAGTATGGAGATGAGATATCGAAATTCGAGCATAGTGTGGGTATGGACGATTTGCCTACCCTTACTGGTTGCATCTGGGTTGTGGGCGAGTATTCGTCGTCCGCCGCCGCCCGAAGAGATTGTGGCTCAATCAGAGCGAACCGTGTTAGCCAAGGTATTGGGCAAGGAGACGGTTGATGATGGAGCGAATGTCTATACCCGTACCCACTTACGAGTTCTCTGGGATATGACTCACGCCGCGGGGAGGGGTGGAGAGCAGGATTTGGCGGACACCGAAATCTCTGTCGTGGCTGGACTGGGGTCGTAAACGGTTGGATTACGGGTTTAAGTCCTGCGATATTCTGGAAGAACGAAGTAGTGGTTGTCTCTCTTGAGCTATTGGGAGATGACGACGAGGTGGAGATGTATCACAACGGGGTCGACATATTTGAAGACTTTTTTTGGGGAATGGCACGTTGTGCATGGAAGGGGAGGTAAGATTGGGTTCAATAGGCATGCAAGAGATCCACGAGAAGAAGCAAAGCCGATGCGCGATGTAGACTGGCAGCGTCTGGTGGATCACTCGGCCCGAGTGCTGACTTGGTTGGGTGTTGAATCGGACGCGGCGATTTCAACGGCGAAACAACACCTTCGGACTTTGCGTCCGCAGCTACCACCGTCAGGGAAGATTCTACAAAGTGGCCCACAAATAACGGGCATGTCGCCAACCACCATTCCTGCTGGGACGGATTCAGTAGTGACCTTGACCGGTAGTAATTTCGGCACAAGTGAGGGTACGGTTCAGCTTTTTGCCCTGCCCAACCCGGATGAATGGGCTGAACTTTTTGACGACGAAGTCCTATCTTGGACCGATACCCTGATAACCTTCGCACCCCCCTCTGATTTGTACGGCTCTAGTGCATCTGGATACTCCCCATTCCCGAGTAGTGGAAGAGTTGTTATCGAGACGACTTCATCCCAGACGGACACAAGCAGCCAAGTACTAAATATCAAGTATAACTACGTTACTCGCATCTGGGCGGACAGTTCAATCCCAATGGTATATCGTATGAACAGCAATGGGACTGCGGACTGTACAGGAGAATTTGCTGCGGTGGAGGCAGCGTTTGACACTTGGCAAGATATCGGTAGGTCCTATATGACCTATGAGCGCGGTCCGGACACCACCCTCACAACGCAAGCGGCGGACGGGGTAAACCTGGTCGTCTGGGAGGATTTAGGTTCGGATGGGCCCATTGCACGTCTCCGGCCTTGGAATTATCCTATTACCGAGGTGGATATTACATTTAATGATTATTTCAATTGGACGACCTCTGGACAAACGGGTCGGTTTGATGTCCAAAATGTGGCTACGCATGAGATAGGTCATACTCTTCTTCTTGGGGATCTCGGGCAAGTCCCATTTTCAGTTGAAACGTAGCCCAGGCTCGAGTGGATGAGTCAGCCCGTCATCGCGAGCTGTTTGAGGCCGAGTTCGGCTTGGAGCGCTTGTCGGAGCATCGGCAGGTGGTGGTAACCGTTGATCCGGCGCAGGCGAGGTTCGATGTCGAGCAACGCCGTGGCGACCCAGCGGTGACGCTGCGACGAGTTGGTCCAGCGCCGCACGTTGTGCGTCAACTGCTCCAGGAGACTGTTGACGTTCTCGATACAGTTGGTGGTACGGAAGGAGGCCTTCAGCATCGGCATCAGGCCCAGGCGGTGGAGCGTGAGGGTTTCTTGCTGGCCTTCCTCCAAGCTGCGCAGGGCCGACTGGTTCATCAACTGCAACCCCGGTTTCAGCGCCTCCAGGGCGGCTTGGGCCTCCTCGTACGTCGAGTGCCCATACGCCGCTTCCAGCTTTCGACGAACGCCGCCCTGCTCGCTCTTGGGCAGGTACGAGACCACGTTCTGGCGCTTGTGATACTGGCATCGCTGCACGCAGGCATGGCCCTGGAGCACCGACCGCACTGCCTTGTACAGGCCCTTGCCTCCATCGATCACCACGAGCAGCCCGGCCTCGTATTGCAGGCCCCGCTCGACCAGCTCCGCCAGGAAGCGACGACAGACGCGCTCGTTCTCGGTCGCCGCCTGCACGAAACCCAGAGGGATCTTGTGTCCTTCCACAGTGACGCCCAGGGCGATGAGGATTTCCTCGTCGGCAAAGCTCTTGCCGTCCAGAAACAGCGCCACCAGGTCGTAGCCTTCCAGGGATCGCTGCTGGAATTCGGCCAGCTTGCGCGCCGTGCCTTTCACATACCGGCGAGAGACCGAGGAACGGGACAGACCGAAGGCTTGCGGGACGGTCTCGGCGCAGGCCTCGTAGTTGCGCGTGGCCAGGCCCTTCAGCACCCGCAACAACAGCCCCTGATCCATCTGCCTCGGCGTCTGCAGGGCCTGGTAGGCCTCCAGCGGGACCTCGGTGCCGCGGACCACATCGCGCACGCGCGGCACCTCGACCGGCAGTTTCTGATCGCCCAGGTACACCGACCCGGCCTGCGCCCCCCAGCGGCGCAACGGCTGATCCGGCCCCTTGCGCTGATACCGAGGTCCGGCCAGGGCCTCCACGCCCCGTCGCAGCTCCTCCCCAACCGCCTGCAGCCCCAGGGGGATCAGCAGCTGGATGATCTCGATGCGAGTCTCCAGATCGTCCATCGACGCGGTGGCTTGGCGGTTCACGGGGCCGATGGTCACGGTCCGTTTGACGCCCCTTTTCCGTGCTTGTAGCTTGCTCATGGCAGGCTCCTTGGGTTACCGAATACGAGGCTTCTTGGCGATTTCTCGTATCAAACGTAACGATGGGAGCCTGTGTTATTTCAACTAAGATCGGGACAATGCCCGCTTTTCCCGCTTGCGGGTGTAGGTGTGCGCCATGCCGGTCTCGCAGGGCGTGCAGTAGAGCAGGCCGTTGAGCAGCGCCCCGTACTTGTTGCGCACCTCTTGTCCGCCCGCCAGGCCGTTTCTTCGCAGGGTCTGCTGCACCTGCTGCCACAGATCGGGATCGACGATGGCGTCGTGTTCGCCCTCGTAGAGCGCGCCTTCGAACCGCACCTTGCCGGTGTAGAGCGCGTTGGTGAGGAGCCGGTACAACCCGTTCTTGGTGAAGGGCTTGCCGCCACACTCGTGGCCGTCCCTGGTGATCCAGCGCTTGGTGCCCCAGCCACGGCGGTCGAGCTCTCGGATCACGGGGATGGCGGCCTGGTATTCCAGATAAAGCTGGTAGATCGTGTGCACCTGCGCCGCCTCCTCCGGGTTGACGAAACCGACGGCCTTCCGGAGCCACGTCGTAGCCCAGCACGGGCCGGCCTCCGATCCACTTTCCTTTACGCCGCGCCGCCGACACCTTGTCCTTGATGCGCTCGGAGATGATCTCGCGCTCGAACTGGGCGAACGAAAGGAGGCGATCCACCTTGTAGACCACCACGCAGTCGACCTGGCCGGCTTCGATGTCGGCGCACAGGCGCTCGAGGGCGGGGCGCTGCATGTTGCCGCCGGTGAAGCCGCCGTCGTCGTAGCGGTCGGGCAGGCAGATCCAGCCCTCGGAGCGTTGACTGGCGATGTAGGCTTCGGCCGATTCCCGCTGGGCGTCGAGGCTGTTGAACTCCTGGTCGAGCTCCTCGTCGGTGGACTTGCGCGTGTAGATGGCGCAGCGGAGGGCGCCGTTTAGAATCGAGGCCGGCGCCGCTTGGGTCGCCCGGGCTGGGTGGAGGGTTCCGTTCATGCGCTCACCTCCTCGTGCGTGCGCCGGCTCGCCGGGGAGTCGCCACCGGTCAGCCTGAAGAACAGGAACCCGTTCCATTTGCTGCCGGTGACTTCCCTGGCGATGGCGGACAGAGACGGGTAGCGCCGGTTTTCGAACTCGAAGCCCTCGTCGAGGACTTTGACCGCGATGTCGAGGCCCCGAAACGTCCGAGCCAGCAGCGTGCCGGGCAGCGGCAGCCGGGGGTCTCGCGAGGGCGGGATGCGTCTCTTCGCGGTTCGTGCCCTGACCTGGGCCGAGCCCGGCTTGATCGGGTCACGCGGGGGGCGCTGCCGCAGATCGGCGTCGTTGGCCAGTTCCTTGGCCCGCCGCCGGGCGCGCTCGGACAGGTCGCCCTCGGCCACCGCCTGCAGGCGCCAGGCGATGCGCTTTGCGCAGAAACGCCTTGTGGTTGGAGCGGGTTTCCTCGCCGAACACGTCGAGGTATTCCTCCCGGAGCTGGCCCAACGTCATGCGGGACAGCGCCTGACGAAGTCCTCCGGATTCATGGGGCCCCGGGCGGGCGGTCTATCCGCCGCGCCCTCTCGGGGCGTTAACCGTGTTCATGAATGAGGCCCTTCGATCTCCCGAACAGTCAAGGCAATTCTCCCGTAACCGCCTGATAATATTCGGCTTTTTCGGTATTCTCCCCGGATTCTGGCGCCATCTGGGGGCTTCTCTGCAGGCGCAGGTATCGGGGATGGGCGCGAGGGTGGGCATCCGCTCCTCCTTTGCGGCCGGTGTGCCGCTGCTGGCAGAAAACCAGGGGAGGGGGACGTCGCGGATGCCGGGGGACGGAACGGTCGCGGGGAGCCCGTTGGAGCCCCGCTCGACATCGCAAGCGCGATGCCGCCGGCACCCACAGCGGGCTCCGTGCTCCTGGCCGCTGCCGCTGTCTGGTGATCAGCCGAACCCCAGTGGTCCGGCTTCGCGTAGATACTACCGGAGCGGGTTAGGAAACGTCGACATCGGTCGACCGAGTGCCACGAGAGCGTTAAACAAGGCGGAGTGATGAACGGAGAATGGGAGAATCAGGAAGTGAGATTTCGGACATCCGAGCGCAACCCCCACGGTTGCACTCGGATACCGAGCGGCTCGTTTCAAAACGGAGAATCGGGGAGGATGTGCCCAGCGGCGCAAGTGCTTGAAAGAGCGCCAGATACGACAAGCCCCCGAGGGGGTGATCCTCCGGGGCTCGCGTTAACCAACAAACCGCCAAAGTTAGCGGTTGGAAATTTGGTAGCGGGGGCAGGATTCGAACCCGCGACCTTTGGGTTATGAGCCCAACGAGCTACCAGACTGCTCCACCCCGCAACACGTATGGAATATACGCTCTCCAGGGGCGAATGCAACCCCCAGGTTTACCCCTGCGATGCCGTAGAGGCCTCGGTCCGGGCGCTCCCCCCGTTCGGGCGCCGCTTCATCTGCACCTGCGAGATTCGCTGCCCATCGACAGCCAGGATCGTAATCTCGAAGCCGGGGACGAGGATGGACTGCCCCGGGTCGGGCACATGGCCCAGGTGGTCATAGATGAAGCCGCCCAAGGTGTCGAAACCGTCGCTCGGAAGATCGGAGGCCAGGAGCTCGTTCAGTTCCTCGATGTTGATGCGCGGGTTGACCACCAGCACCTCGTCCGGCTGCCAGTGGTACAGGGTCTCCTCGGCATCGTACTCGTCCTGCAGCTCGCCGACGATCTCCTCCACCAGGTCCTCCGTGGTCACCAGGCCGGCCGTGCCGCCGTATTCATCCACGACGATGGCCAGCCGGGTTCGGGCCTGGCGGAGGTCGCGAAGCAACTGGTCGATTTTCCTGGTCTCGGGCACGTAGAAGGGTTCGTGCAACAGCTGAAGCCCCTTGCCGTCGCTGGTAGGGATCTCGTCCAGGAGGAGACGCATGGGAGAGTCCCCGTTGACGGGGCTCGGCATCCCCAGAAGCTGCAAGAGATCCTTGGCGTAGAGGATGCCCCGGATCGAGTCGAGGGACTCCTGGTAGACGGGGACCCGGGAGTGGCCCTGGTCACGGATCGTGTTCAGCAGGTCCGCCACGGTTCCGTTCATCTCCACGGCGGTGATATCGACCCTTGGGACCATCACCTCGCGAACCACGCGGTCGTGGAAGCCGAAGACGCCCTGGATCATGTCTCGCTCCCCCTCGTCCAACACCCCGGTCTCGCCTTCCGAATCGACCAGGCTGCGCAACTCCTCTTCCTTTTCCGCCTTGAACTCCTCGTCGGAATAGTCGGCGGCGGCGAGGCGTTGCACGACAGCGGCCAAAGGGCCGAGAAGGAGATGCATGGGGACGTACAGAAGGGTCAGAGCCGGGATCCTGGGATCCTCGCCTTCGACCTCGAAACGGACGCGGCGCGCAGTGGAGGCGGCGAGAAGGCAGAGCGAGACGACGGCGATGGCTGTTACCCCCAGGGCCGACCATTCGACGTCGAGCTGGGAGCGAAGCAGGAAGTACAGGGACAGGGTCAGGACGGCGGCGCAGAACCCCTGACCGAGGCGGGAGATCAGCAGCAGCCGGTGGCGCGGCTCGTGGACACGCAGCATCAGGGGGGCGCGAGGCACCCCGGCGTCTCTCATCTTCTCCAAGGAGGACCGTGAAAGGACGCCGAAGGTCGCCTCGTAGCTGGCGAGGACAAAGAGCGCCGCAGAAGAGAGGATGGTCAGCGCGAGTTCAGCGATTTGGGGAGGTTCCAAGAATGGGCTCTCCAACTCCTTTCTGAAAAACAACCTGCCAGGGCTGTCGAGGAAGTCATCACCGTGGTTGGACGAAGCGCTCCGTCTCCCTTTCCATGACGCCCAGTTCCGCAGCCGTCCGGTGGTCGAATCCCGCCAGATGCAGGAGACCGTGGACGAGAAGCCGGGCCAGTTCCTCCTCAACGGTCACCCCCCGCTCCTCGGCCTGCGCAGCGGCCCGCTGCAACGAGATGTAGAGTTCGCCCGCCGGGGCCTCCAAGGTCGGAGGGGGAAGGACATTACCACCTCCCGGGCGCCCGGCAGGGTCCCCGAGGAAAGAGAAGGAAAGGACATCGGTGTTCCGGTCCCGGCCGCGGTAGGCCGAGTTCAGGCGGCGGACCTCGCTGTCGTCGGTGAGCACGGCCTCCACGGGGCCGCCCGCGACATGCACGGAGAGAACCCTCCGGGCTACCGCCGTCAGGCGGCGGCGCGTCTCGGCCGCAACGGCCTCAGGCAGGTTCGGGCTGCAGTGCAGTCGAAACATCGGCCTGGCTCCGCTGGGTCTGCCATGGATATTCGAGCCGCCCGTGCAGGGTGCCCATCAGTACGGGGAGGAAGGATTCCTCCACGCCGTGCAGGTCCCGCAGTGTCAGCGGGCATTCGTCGAGCTCGCCGGCGGTGAATTTCTGCTGAATGATGCGGCGCACGAGCTGACGAACGCGATTCGGCGTGTGCTCGGGGAGGGTTCGGGCCGCCGACTCGACCGAGTCGGCCAACATCAGGACGCCGGCTTCCTTCGTCTGCGGCTTGGGGCCGTCGTAGCGGAAGTCGTCGCGGCGCACGTTCTTGATGCCCTGCTCGACGGCGCGGTTGTAGAAGTACTCGATTACCGTCGTTCCGTGGTGCTGCGGGATCAGATCGATCAGCGCTTTCGGGAGCCCGTTCTCCTCGGCGAGTTCCACGCCGTCCTTGACGTGGGAATCGACGATCAGGGCGCTCATGTTCGGCGTCAGCTGATCGTGCGGATTGCGTCCGCCGCGGAGGCCCTGGTTCTCGGTGAAATACTCGGGCTTGAGCATCTTGCCGATGTCGTGGTAGTAGCACCCGACCCGGGCCAGCAGGGGATTGGCGTCGATCCGCTGGGCGGCCGCCTCCGACAGGTTGGCCATGATCAGGGAGTGCGTGTAGGTGCCGGGTGCCCGGATCGCCAGCTCGCGCAGCAGGGGCCGGTTCAGGTCGGACAACTCCAGGAGCGTGATATCGGTGGTGACGCTGAACAGACTCTCGAAGATCGGCAACAGTCCCTGGATGACGATGGGGGCCGCCACCCCGATGAAGATGCCGGGCAGCACGTGCTCGGGGATATCGTCGATGCTGACATATCGCAGCAGGTCGGCAGCGGCGATCAACACGGCGTACGAGGCGGTGAGAAGGACCATTGGCCGGTAGAACTGGTTTCGGTGACGCACATGGCGCAGCGAGAACACGGCGACGGCGGAGGTGAGAGCGCAGATGAGGGCCACGTAGAAGTCGCCGAACAGGCTGCCGATGAACAGGGCGAGAAGAAAGGAGACGATCAGTGCGAGTTGTGGGCTCAGCAGGATCGTCAGCAGCATGGCCGCCAGGGGAGTGGGCACGAAGAAGGTCGGAATACCGTTGGCCCGAATGTAGGAGGCGATGGCCGCCGTCGACAGGGTGATGATGGCGAGAAGCAAAAGCAGGTTGGGGCTGTCGAAGACCGCCCGCTCTCGGGCGCCGAGGTAGAAGCCGAGGACCAGGACGATGAAGCCGGCAATCACGGCGGCGCTCAGGATCTGATACAGGCTCGTTGCGAAGTCTTTCTCCGCCACCTCCGTGAGGTGCTCGGCGAGAGCATCGAGGGCCTCCACGTGGTGGGGCTCGACCTTGGCGTTCTTGTCGACGATCATCTCGTCCTGCAAATAGCGACGCTTGATCCGAGCTACGCTTCTCCGGGCCTCCTCCCGCTGCTGCCTGGTAAGCGCCGCATCCACGACGACGTTCTCGGTGACGAACAGGCCGAGCAGCTCGTGCAAGGCCTCGGCTGCCCCGCTTGAAGCCAGCGAGGGATAGTTCTCGATCAGGGAGAGGAGTTCCCCCCGTCTCAGGGAGCCGGCGTCGTAGAGGCCGTCGATCAGGATGTCCTGTCCGTCGAGGCGTGCCTGGTGGGTAAGCGTCGTGAGGGTGTCGGCACGAGACGCCAGGATGCCGGTGGAGTAGGCATCGCCGAGTACCTGCTGAGCGGCCTGCCGAAAGGCCGCGATCGTGTCGGGCGGGGCCGTGGACAGCGTCGCGATCAGCTTCCGCAACGCGTTTTCGGACAGGGAGCCAATGACGTCGGGAAGCGCTCGCTGCAGGCGTCTGTGCTTTACGGACGCGGGCATCTCCATCCGTATGTTCGGCAACAGCACGGCAAAGACCGAGTCGAGGCGAGAGAGCTGGCGGTCCTTTACTTGGTGGTGCAGCGACAACTGGGTCGGCACGGCGCGCTCGGCTTCATGCCGCTCCCGCTCCAGCTCCTCGGGTCCCTTGCGCACGAAAAAGGCCTGGCTGGCGTTGATGCGTTCTGGAGCGATGCTGCCGACGCGCAGCTTGGTGACGTGATACGGGCGCTGAAAGGGGGAGAGGTAGGTCAGCAGAGCAAGCGCGGCCAGGGCCAGCCCCAGCCGGTACAGGCGAATGCCGGCGACCCCGGGCCGGCCCTTCCTCTGACGGCCCTGAGGCGACGCCAACGAGGTCCATGAGCGTCTGAGGGAGGGCGTCTTCACGTCGAAGACACGGGCTGGGTCCCGTGCCCGTGCCTGTCCCTTGCCTCGGTCGTTGTCCGCCGACTCTCGCCCTGATGCTCATAGGCTTGTACGATCCGCTGTACGAGGGGGTTGCGCATGACATCACGCTCGGTCAGGTGAATGAAGTCGAGACCATCGATGTCGCGCAGTACACTGCGCACGTCGACCAAGCCGGATACCTGCCCTTCGGGCAGGTCGGTCTGGGTGATGTCACCCGTCACGACCGCCTTGGACCCTGCGCCCAGGCGGGTGAGGAACATCTTCATCTGCGCGGGGGTCGTGTTCTGCGCCTCGTCGAGAATGACGAAGGAGTCGTTCAGCGTGCGACCGCGCATGAAGGCAAGGGGAGCGACCTCAACCACTTTCATGCTCTGCAGGCGAGCCAGTCGCTCGGACTCGAGCAGTTCCTGCAGCGCGTCGTAGAGCGGTCGCAGATAGGGATCCACCTTCTCCTCCAGGGCTCCTGGAAGAAAGCCCAGGCTTTCGCCGGCCTCCACGGCGGGTCGGGCGAGGATGATCCGGGAGACCTTTTTCTGCTTCAGGGAGGACACCGCCGCGGCGACGGCGAGATAGGTCTTTCCCGTACCGGCCGGGCCAATGACGAAGATGATGTCGCTGCGGCGAAGAGCCTCGAGATAGGCGAGCTGGCCGCCGCTACGAGCACGCACCGTCGTCCGGTAAGTGCGAAAGCCACGCCCGCCGAGAGATTCCCCATCGGTCTTGGAGGTCTGACCAGAGACGCCCTGCAGATCCCTCTGGAGCAGGGCTTGGACTTCCTCCTCGCTGAGGCTGGGGTCTCGGCGCAGGCTCTCGATCGCGGTCTGAAGCAGGCCGCTGGCCTCCCGGATCGACTTCTCTGGACCCTCGACCAGAAGTCGTTCTCCCCGGGCCACGAGAGACACGCCACAGCTGTTCTCGAGGGCATGCAGGTTCCGGTCGTTGTGGCCGAATAGGACGACCGGATCCACCTCGGCGATTGAGATGGTCTTCTTCAGATCTATCGTAGGGGGGGTGATCAGGAGTCGATCAGGGTGAGAAGCCAAAAGGCGAAAAGGGATTCGGGTTCCGGAAGTTCTCCGGTCCGAATCCCCTTTGACGCTACCGTCCGCTTTTCCCTGTAGCTGGCAAGTAGGTTGGACGACCTCAGGTATCTTTCACACGCTCCTACACAAGCCTCCGAGTAAGGGCACCAACCTACTTGGAGGGGATATCGAGCACTTGAGCCGGAAAGACAAGATTCGGTTCCATGATCTGTTGCTTGTTCGCCTTGTAGATCTTGTGCCACATCGTCGGGTCGTTGTAGACCTCCTCGGCGATCTTCGTAAGGAAATCGCCTGAGGTCACCAGATACTGATCCTCTCCGACCGCGATCGGCACGTGGAGCTTTTGCTTCGGGTATATCAGATCGGGATCGCTGATCTGCTCCTTGTTGGCACGGTAGATACGAGGCCACATGTACGGGTCGTCGTAGACCACGGGCTTGGAGGCGATGCCCCACAGGTGGTCGCCCTTCATCACCTCGTAGGTGATCTCCTTCGGAGCGCGCATCATCAACTCGGCAAGCAGGTTGCCGGCACGATCGATCTTCGCCTTCATCTCGGGAAGGGCGGCGATCTTCGACATCCGCATCTCCGCCAAGTCTTCAGCCGCGACCGTCAACTCTCCCTGGCGCCACTGCAACTCCTCGGGAGCCAGCGCTGCCAAACCCTCCAACTGCTGCAGAAGCGCGTCCAGGCGGAGTCCGAAATCAGCCACCTCGGCTTCCGTCGCTCCCACGAGGGCGAGAATTTCCGCATTCCGTTGGGCTATCAACGCCTCCATGTCCTCGACTTGGGCCTGCAGCGCGGCGATCTCCTCGTCCAGCGTGACGATCTCGGCCTTGGCCCTGGCCTCCCCTGCCCTGTGAGAATGCAACTGCACGCGGAACTCCTCGCAGGTCATTTTCATGGTTTCAGCAGAGGAGTCGGTCACCAGACCGAAGGCAAGGGCAAGGAAGACCACACCACCTAGAGGGCGATACCTTGGCATTTCAGCGCCTTTCTCGTAAAAGAATGTCACTCCGGCATCCGGCTTGACAGATTCACTTCCGTTGCGGCCTTTTTCTCGTCGAGCGCCTTCAACTCGGCCTTGTCATCGGCCAGCTTGCGCTCAAGCCGGGCCTTCTCCGCCTTCTTATTGGCGACCTGATCCTCCGCCGCCTCCATCGCCTGCCGCTGCTCGTCCAGAAGAGAGAGTTCCTTCTGATTTGGAACGGCGGAACAGCCCGCGATCAGGCCAAGGGCCAAGGCGGCGGCCACGGCGTGAAGGGGTCTCCTGATCGCACGGGCGCTGCAACGACGAATACCCATCGAGCTAACTCCCTTGTGTCTGCTTGTCGCTTGGGTGTGCTGGTCCCTGATTACGGCCGGAGAACGGCTAGTCAGGTGCGGTCGAAAAGGCAAGATCAAGCAGGAAGGTAAGTGTGCCGAAGGGGGATGTCAAGTCAAAATCCCCTGTCCCTACAAGGGCTTACAACAAGGGCCTGAGGCGCCTACCGGAGCCGGATCCCGAGCTCCCGGAGTTGCAGATCGTCGACCGGCCCGGGCGAATTCTCCATCAGTCCGACCGCCTTGTTCGTCTTGGGGAATGCGATGACATCGCGAATCGATTCCTCCCCGGCAAGCATGGCCACCAAACGGTCGAAGCCGAAGGCGATCCCACCGTGAGGTGGGGCGCCGTATCCGAGGGCTTCGAGCAGGAAGCCGAACTTCTCCCTGGCTTCCTGCTTGGAAATGGATAATAATCGAAAGATGCGCGCCTGCATCCAGGGCTCGTGGATCCGGACGGATCCCCCGGCGATCTCCTCTCCGTTGATCACGAGATCGTACGCGCGTGCGCGCACGATCTCTGGATCGCCGCTCAGGGCCTCGACATCCTCCGGCAGGGGGGCGGTGAAGGGGTGATGCACGGCCTGGTACGCCCCCGTCTCCGGATCCCGTTCCAGCAGGGGAAAGCGATCGACCCACAGAGGGTGCCAGGAATCGTCGGCGAGCTGGAACCGGGCCGCCAGTTCGAGACGGAGGGCGCCCAGCACCCGGGCCGTGGCCGCCGGCTCGTCCGCAACCAGCAGGAGCAGGTCGCCGGGCTCCGAGCCGAGCGCCTCGATCAGCAGACGCTGCGAGGGTTCTGGAAAGTACTTGACGATCGACGACTCCAGCCCGCGCTGGGTGTGTCGCATCCAACTTAGACCTCTGGCTCCCTGCTCCTGCGCAAAGCCGATCAACCCGTCGATTCGACTTCTAGGTAACTGGCTGTATCCCTTTGCGTTGAGGCCCTTTACCTGCCCTCCAGAGTTAATTGAGGATCTGAAGATCCCATAGTCCGATGCACGAGCTGCTTCCATGAGTTCGACCAGCTCCAGGCCGAAGCGCAGGTCCGGTCGATCGCTGCCGAAACGCTGCATCGCTTCCCGATAGGACAGCCGGGGAAACGGATCGGGCAGCGAGATGCCGGCGATCTCGGAAAAGAGGGCTCGGGTGAGGCGTTCCGCCAGGTCCGTCACTCGGCCTTCGTCAACAAAGGACATCTCGATGTCGATCTGGGTGAACTCGGGTTGCCGGTCGGCTCGCAGATCCTCGTCCCGGAAGCACTTGACGATCTGGAAATAGCGGTCAAGACCGGAGACCATGAGCAACTGCTTGTAGGTCTGGGGCGATTGGGGCAGGGCGTAGAACTGACCTTCCTGGACGCGGCTGGGCACCAGGAAATCCCGAGCTCCCTCCGGGGTGCTGCGGATCAGAAAGGGTGTCTCCACCTCGAGAAAACCCTCGCTATCGAGGAACCGCCGTGTGATCTGGTAGCAGCGGTGCCGCAATGCGAGATTGGATTGCATTCGCTGCCTGCGAAGGTCGAGGTAGCGGTGCTTCAAACGCGTCTCCTCTCCGAGCCCGACGCTGTCGTCGAGCTGGAAGGGGACCGGTCGGGACTCGTTCAGGAGCCTCATCTCATCACAGTTGACCTCGATCTCGCCCGTTGGCAATCTCGGGTTCACCATCCCGTCGGGACGGCGCTCGACAATGCCTTGGACGGCGATGACGAACTCGTTGCGCAAGCGATCCGCCCGGCCATGGGCGGCGGCGCCGTGCTGAGGATTGAAGACGACCTGGGTGAGCCCGCCGCGATCCCGCAAATCGATGAAGATGACGCCGCCGTGGTCCCGACGGGTCGATACCCATCCCATCAGGACCACGCGCTCACCGAGATGCTCCCCGGTCAGAGTGCCGCAATCGTGGGTGCGCTGCCAGTCGCCGAGGGGGTCCAGTTGGCTCGTAGACATGCTTCTTCCGCTGTCGAATCCTGACTTCAGGCCGAAGCAACTAAGTTTATGTAAGGCATGCAATTGTGTCAAAGCAGGGCGACTTTGGCCGGGCTCCCCGCCCTTCCGTTGACAGTCTGAACCCGGTAGCTATATTCGCCCGCCCGGCCTGGGCCCGGGCTTGCGGTCGCCCCTAACGGAGGCCGCGAGATCCGGCGGGTTTCGGCCCCCGGGCGCCACAGGTCTCCGAGGGCAGGAAGCCCCTGGGACGAGAAAGCCTACTTCGAGCGGAGGATGTGGCTAGGTGACCGCCGCCCGCGGCGATCGCGGCATCGTCGATCAGATCGGCAACACACCTCTGTTGCGGCTGCCAGGCGTCGACCTGCCTGCCGATGTTTCCCTGTATGCCAAGCTGGAGTTCTTCAACCCCGGGGGCTCGGTCAAGGATCGACCTGCACGACGGATGATCCTCGAGGGGATCGCCTCCGGGCTGCTCACGCCGGATCGGGTGATCCTCGATTCGACCTCGGGCAATACCGGCATCGCCTATGCCATGATCGGTGCTGCCCTCGGGTATCCCGTCCGGCTGGCCATGCCCGCCAATGTGACCCGTGAACGCATGTCGATCCTCGCCGCCTACGGCGCCGATGTGGTGCTGACCGACCCGGCGGAAGGATCCGATGGGGCGATCCTGGAGGCCCGCCGGATCCAGGCGGAAGATAAGGACCGCTACTTCAAGCCCGATCAGTACAACAACCCCGCCAACTGGTGGGCTCACCGCGACTCGACCGCCCCGGAGATCTGGAGGCAGACCCGGGGCGGCGTCACCCACCTCGTAGCGACCATGGGGACCAGCGGCACCGTGATGGGAGCGGGCCGCGGACTGAAGGCACTCAATTCGGAGGTCGTCGTTGTGGGAGTCGAGCCGTCAGATGCATTCCATGGGATCGAGGGTCTGAAGCACATGGACAGCTCGATCGTCCCCGGAATCTACGACGCCGCCTTCCTGGACTCGGTAGTCGGTGTCGACACGGACGACGCTTACGAGGCTACACTGCGCCTCTCCCGGGAGCTGGGGATCCTCGTCGGCCAGTCCTCCGGGGCCGCGTACGTGGCCGCTTGCCGGGTGGCCAGGGAGCTGACGAGGGGAGCGGTTGTAACCGTCTTCTGCGACGGAGGGGACAAGTACATGACCACCCCCATGTGGAGCGAACTTCTGAAGGAGCAGGGGGTCGCAGGAGGGAGGGGTCGATGCTGAGGATTGCAGAAGCACAGATGCAGAGGATCTGCCGTCAGGCGATCGAGGAGTACCCCGGGGAATGTTGCGGCATCCTCACGGCCGGGCCCGAGGGAGGAGAAATAGAGGTTCATCCCTGCCGCAACATCCAGGACGAGCTCCACGAACGGGATCCGACGCAGTATCCCCGAAACTCGAGGATCGCCTACTTCATCGATCCCGGAGAGCTCTTCAGCATCGTCAACGGGGCGGAGAGAGAGGGGCGGAGGATCGCCGGCTTCTACCACTCCCACATCGACTGCGACGCCTACTTCTCGGAAGAAGACAAGGCTCGGGCCATGGTCTGGGACGAGCCGGCCTACCCGGAAGCGGTGTACCTGGTGGTCTCGGTCTATGACGGGGAAGTGCGCGGCCACAAGGGGTTTTCCTGGGACCCGAGGCATTCCGACTTCCCGGAGGCGGAGATCCAGGTCCTGGCGTGATCCTCGGGAGTCCTCAGGCCCAACCCGCTCCCTACGCTGCCTTGGCCTTGGCGAGCCTGTAGCCAAGGTGTCCCGGTGCGACTATACTAGCGCCGGCCTTTTCGAAAGCCGGTTCCCGAGGGTCGTGGGGCTTGCTGTGATCCAGCCGAATTCCCAGGAGCGGATGGTGCACAACCGGTCCGCAGGCGCGCCCCGAACACAGCCGCTGCAGCAACTGCGGGTACCGAGGTCGCCCTCCGGATCGGATCGTGCCTTGGCTGCTTGGCTGGGCTCAGCCCGGGAGCCCACTTCGCAAATCTCAGCGCAGCTCGCCATGGAGGAGTCTGACGATGCCCGTAACCGTTCACGTACCAACCCCTCTCCGCAAGCTCACCGAGAACCAAGCCGAAGTGCAGGTCGAGGCTGGTTCGGTGTCGGAACTCGTCGACAACCTGGAGAAGTCCCACTCGGGGATCAAGGAGAGACTGGTCGACGAGGAGGGCGAGATTCGCCGATACGTCAATATCTACGTGAACGAAGAGGATATCCGTTTCCTGGACGGACGGGAAACGGTTCTGGAGGACGGGGACAGCGTATCGATCGTGCCCGCAATCGCCGGCGGCCGGCCTTGCGCCGCTCGATGGGGGTGATTGTCGGTCTATATCAGGGTGTTGACGTGCCGGTTGAGGCGCGACTTGTGGCGAGCACCGGTGTTGGCTGGCAGCACCCCCTTGCGGACGGTGCGGTCGATGACCGAGATGGCGGTGGTGAGAGCCGCCTGCCCGGCCTGAGCATCGGGTGCTTGGCGAACCCGCTTTATGGCGGTTCGCATGGTTGACAGAACGCGACGGTTCCGAAGGCGCCGCTGGAGGGACTTTCGCAGACTCTTCTTCGCTGACCTGAGGGTTGGCAAGGGATGTCCTCCTCTCCGCTGTTGGAAGGGCTACAGCCACGCCACGCAGATCCGATTGCAGGAGCGCAACTTGGCACCCCGGGCACCGGGCTGCGCCGGGAGCCGCACCCGCCCGGTGCCGCAGGGCATAAACCTGATCAAGATAGCTGTCGTCGGCTCTCCCCGCAACTCCGCTCCAATCGGCTGGTCCGCGGCAAGGAGGGTTGCTATCATCGGGAGTGAGACATGCCGCCCGTCCGGCGATTTCGCCACCATGCCCGGAGTTTGAAGTAGGGACACCCTTGACGACGCCGACCACCCCGGCTGGGCGACTCCAGGAAAAGTCCCCCAGCGGCCACCGGGGCCGTGTGGCCGCTATCGTTCTCGCCGCCGGCCGTTCCCGCCGCATGGGGCGGCCCAAGCAGTTGCTGCCGTTGAAAGGCCTGACCATGATCGAGGTCGTCGCCAGGCGCGTCCGACCCCACGTGGACTGTCTGGTGGCGGTCATCGGTCACGCCGGCGAGCAGGTAGCCGCTGTTCTGCGCCCTCTCGGGGTGATTCTGACGGTCAACGACGACGTCGACCGGGGCATGCTGAGCTCCGTGAAGTGCGGGCTGAGAGCCGCGGGGCCCGGATGGCAGGGCTATCTCTTCTGTCTGGGAGACCAGCCCGGGCTGACCGACTCCGTGGTCGGGGCTGTCCTCGCCGGCGCGGCCTCTGCGGAGAGGGGGATCGTCATACCCGCATTCTCGGGACGACGGGGGCACCCGGTCTACGTGTCCCGGCGATACTACGACGAGATCCTCGGGCTCGATGAGAGCCTGGGGCTCAACGCCGTGACGGGTTCTCATCCGGCTGACACTCTGGAGATTCCGGTAGACGAACCCGCGGTGCTGGAGGACATGGACACCCCCGCCGACTATGCTCGCCTGCTGGGTCGAACGGCCTCCTGACCGATGGACGATCCGATTCTCGCGCTGCAGGGCCTGCTCTCCGCCGGAGAACCGGTGGCGCTCTCGTCGCTGATCGGCAGCAGTGGCTCCATCCCGATGAGTGAGCGTGCCAAGATGATCGTCGATGCCGGAGGCCGCGCCCTCGGCACGATCGGGGGTGGCTGCCTGGAGGCCGAGATCCACACCGTGGCGCGGGATGTCCTGGCTTCGGGACGGCCTCAGTCGACGGACTACACCATGACCGAGAAGCAGGCCGGAGAGCACGGCCTCAACTGTGGCGGCACGGTGCGCATCTATACCGAGCGGATCGAGCCGGACTCAGGCGACATCTTTGCCGAGGTGGCCGCCGCCAGGGCCGACCGCTCGGCCTGTGTCCTCGTGACTCGTCTCGGGGGAGCGGGGCGGGCCCTCCTGCACGCCGATGGCCGCAGGCGGGGGGAACTGGACGCGGTGCCGGCCGCCCGGCTGTCTTCCTGGGCCCGGACGGCCCTGGAGCGGGAGCGTCCGAGCCTGGAGAACGCCGAGGCGGGGGAGTTCTTCGTCGAGCCCTTCACGCCGCCTCCGATGCTCTACGTCTTTGGAGGAGGGCACGTGGGCGGCCAGATCGCCCGCCTCGCCAGGAACGTCGGTTTCCGCGTCATCGTCGTCGACGACCGTCCCTATTTCGCCAACCCCGAGCGCCACCCCGAGGTGGACGAGTGCGTGGCCGACGAAGTCGATGCCGTGTTCTCGCGAGTCCCGGCGGATGACCAGATCTACATCGTTGCCGCCACCCGCGGCCACCAGCACGACGAGATCGTGGTGGAGCACGCCATCGCCCGGAAGGCGCGCTACATCGGCATGCTCGGGAGCGAGCGCAAGAAGGTGATTCTCTGGCAACGGATCGAGGCGCGCGGAGGGGACCGCCGTCGACTGGAGGAGGTCTATGCTCCGGTCGGCCTGGACATCGGTGCCGATACGCCCGAGGAGATCGCTGTCAGCGTGGTGGCGGAGCTGATCCAGGTACGCAGGAGCGACCGGCGAAAGCGGTGGAAGACCAAGCGCACCGCCGCACGGGCCGCCCCACGTGGCTGACCACGTCGCGTCTCCTGGCCTCCCACGGGCCGGAGAGTCGGCGCTGCGCTACGCCGCCGCCGCCTGCCAAGTCGATCAGCCCAACCCGACGGACCGCGCCGGCATCGCCGCCAACACCGCCCGCATGCTCGAGATGGTCGACATGGCCGTGGAGGGGTACAGCCCCTTCTGGGATATACGGCTCCTCGCCTTCCCCGAGTTCGCACACGCCGCGCCGATCTATCCCACGGCCCGCGCCCTGCACCGCCAACTCGCCTTGCCCATCCCCAACGAGCACACCGAGCGCTACCTCGCCAAGGCGCGGGAACTCGGAGTCTACATCCAGACCGGATCCTTCCTCGAACAGGACGACCGCTGGCCGGGAAAGGTCTTCAACACCACCTGCCTCGTGGGGCCGGAGGGGATCCTGCTGAAGTACCGCAAGGTGAACCCGTGGCTCCCCTGGGAAGTACACACCAGTCCCCACGACCTGGAGGGTTACGAAGAGGAGCTCTTCCCGGTTGCGCGCACGCCCATCGGCAACATCGGAGTCGCCATCTGCTACGATTGGCTGTTCCCCGAACCTCTCCGGCAACTCACCGCCAACGGGGCCGAAGTCCTGATCCGCGTCTCCGCCTACATGGATCCCTGGGGCGCTACCCAGCCCATGGACTGGTGGACCACCGTCAACCGCTGCCGGGCCCTGGAGAACACGGCCTGTGTGGTCGCTGCCAACCAGGGCGCCTCGTTGTCCCACTACCCCCCCTTTTCATGGCCCGGGGGCAGCATGGTCGTCGACTACGATGGCCGGATCCTGGCTCAGGCCGACCCCGGCCCCGGGGAGAAGATCGTGGTTGCATCCCTCGACATAGGTACCCTGCGCCACGAGCGAGACCGGCGGCGCGGCCATGACATGCTCGCCCACTTGCGCACCGAGGCCTACCCGTTGTATCGAGACTCGGTCTATCCCCCGGGCCGCGGGAATGGGTGGCGGAATCACACCTCGGCGGACAACGAAGAGGGAATCGACCAGGCGAGACACCGCCTGGCGGTTCTCGGGGCCCGTTCCCCTGGCGAATAGGCGCGTGATGGGAGCGTCCGCCCTGAGGTCGCGCCATTCCTGAGCGGACCCGCCGCCGGGCGGTGAAGCGGTATTCTCACAAGCAGATCGCCCGGACCCTGGCCAAGTACGATATCGTGGAGGAGGAGGTCCTCCTCGGCCCGGGTCCGCGGTTGCGGATGGTGCAGACCGCCGACGCCTACGTCCTCCTGGACGACCTGATCGACCGTGACGCGGCGGACTTGCCCTCGACCCGGTTCCCCTATTGGGCGGAAATCTGGCCGTCCGCCGTCGGGTTGGCGCGCTGGTTCTCGGGGCCGGATGCGCCCATGGCGGATCTGGCCTGTGAGCTGGGTTGCGGAACCGGGTTGGTAGGCGTCGCCCTGGCTCGCATGGGGTGGAGGGTGCACGCCACCGACTACGTGGAGGACGCCCTCGTTTTCGCCACCCACAACGCCCGTCGAAACGGGGCCTGCAGCCGCCACCGGGTCGGCTACCTCGACTGGAGACACCCCGTCGGTTCTGCCTACCCGGTCCTGGTGGGCTCGGATGTGGCCTACGAGAAGAGCCTGCACCCTTCTCTCGAGCGAACGATCCATGCCCTGCTCGAGCCGGGCGGACGGCTCGTCCTCAGCGATCCCGGTCGTCCGGCGGCTCAGCCTTTCTTCGCAGCGCTGGAGGGCGCCGGGTTCCGGCATCGGCAGCACTCGACGAGCATAGCCTGGAAGGCCCGGCCGCACTCCATCGATATCCACATCTTCCTTCGGCCGGAAACGGGTCAGCCGCAAAGAACCTGAAGATGGGCCGCCACCGAGGAGGCCGTGGCCTCCAGGTCGTAGCCGCCTTCCAGGAGGCTCGCGAGCCGGCCCTGGCACAGGTCCCGGGCCAGGGCCGTGCACTCCTCGGTGAGTCCTGCGAAGCCCTCCGCGGTCAGGAGCATCCCCCCCAGCGGGTCGGCGGCATGGGCGTCGAAACCGGCTGACAGAAGCAGGAATCCCGGTTCGAAGCGCTCCAGGGCCGGGCGCAACTGCTGCTGGAAGATCTGACGGTACTCCTCGTCTCCGGCGCCGGGCGGCAGCGGCACGTTCAGCGTGGTGCCCTCTCCCTCGGCCGCGCCGGTCTCCCCCGGATGTCCCGTGAAGGGGTAGTGATGCTGCTGGTGGACGCTGAAATAGAACACGGCGCCGTCTTCGTAGAAGCTGTTCTGCGAGCCGTTGCCGTGATGGACGTCCCAGTCGACGATGGCGACGCGCTCGATGCTGTGCCGGGATCGCAGGTGGCGCGCGGCCACGGCGACGTGGTTGAAGAAGCAGAAGCCCATAGCCTGGTCGCGCTCCGCGTGGTGTCCGGGGGGGCGATGCAGGCTGAAGGCGTTGGTGGCGGCGCCCGACATGACCGCATCTGCCGCGGCCAGGCTGGCGCCGCTGGCCAGCAGGGCGGCGTCGAAGGTCTCGGGACCGATGACGGTGTCGGGGGTCGTGGCCAGGGAGCGTCCCGACCCCGAGGCCCGGCGGATGAATTCCACGTAGTCCGCCGAGTGATTGGCGACCACGGCCTCTACCGGGGCCGGCCCCGGTCGGGAGCGAGTCAATCCGGGCAGCTCGACCGTCCCCAGTCTCTCCAGAACTGTTTCCAGCCGCTCCGGCCGCTCCGGGTGGCCGGTCCCCATCTCGTGCCGGAGACAGCCCTCGTGAGTGAGCAGGAGGGTGGCCACAACTCAACCGGCGTTGGCGAGGTGGATCGCCCCGGATCCGAGGACCCGGATGTCCTCGGCGATGTCCGGCCTCTGCAGGTCCGAGATGGTGCACCAGCGGTATCGGCCCGCTTCGCGCGGGTCGATGCGGGGTTCGGCGTCATCCAGGGTCCGGGCGATGTAGATCAGGTCGATGTGCTGGTGCCCCGGTTCGATGTCCTCCAGAAGCACGCACCAGGGTGAGTGCAGCACGCGGACCGTCCCCAGATGCCCGGCCGCGCGGCCCGTGTTGACCAACTCGACGGCCAATCCACATTCCTCGAGGACTTCGCGAAGGGCGGCCTCCTCGGGCAACTCCCCGGAATCGATATGGCCACCGGGCGGAAGCCATGCTTTTATTTTATTGTGCCACAACAGAATAGTGCGATGACCACGAACCACGAAAGTAGTGGCCGTAAAGTCCCTCGTGAGCTCGTCCGCCAAGATGGAAGGTGGCAATGCAATTCCGTGAGGGTGGGATGCCGGCCTGGAATCTACTTCCGTCCATCACGGTCGCAAGCGTCGAGTCCGCCCCCGGGAGGATGTCCGGGATCCGGACCACCTTACGGAGGACGGGCGGCTCCACTATTTTCAACGCAGCGAGGGACCGGGCGGGGTGTCCGGCCATCTCCGGAATCCACGGCAAGAGAGGCGTCACGGCAGCCTATGGCAACGGAAGTGATCATGCCCAAGCTGGGCCTGACGATGGAGCGCGGCACCATCGGCAGCTGGCTCAAGGGGGTCGGGGACCGAGTGGAACGTGGAGAGCCGCTCCTCGAAGTCGTCACCGACAAGGTGACGATGGAGGTCGAGGCGCAGGCCTCCGGCGTGCTCCGGAGGATCCTCGTGGCCGAGGGAGAGGAGGTGGAGGTGGCGACCCCGATCGCCGTGATCGCGGGACCCGAGGAAGACCTCTCCGCCTTCGAGGCCGCACCGGAGTCCGTGGGCCAATCCAGACCGGATCCAGATCACGAGCCCCTCCCGGCGCGGGACTCGGGGAGCCCTACACCGGTGCCGGCGCAAATGACCCCGGTTGAGGGCGGCCGCCGACATCGATCCTCGCCCAAGGCCCGCAGACTGGCTGCCGAGAAGGGAATCGACGTGACGGCGATCACCGGCAGCGGCCCTGGTGGACGCGTTGTCAGCGCCGATGTGGAGGCCCATCGGCCCGGGGCGCCGGCAGCGTCCCCGAGCCCCCAGGCAGGGGAGCCGGTGGAGCTGACCCACGCGCAGAGGGTGGCCGCCGAGCGTCTCACCGCCAGCTACCAGCAGGCCCCCCACATCTTTCTGGAGACTCAGGTTTCCGCCCTCTGGCTGGAGAGGTTGCGGAGCGGCTATCAGGCGGAGGGCAAGAGAATCTCCTACAACGATCTGATCCTCAAGGCGGCGGCCTCCGCCCTGGTCGAGCATCCCCGTCTCAACGCCCACTTCGTGGAGGGGCGGGTGCAGCAGCACGGCAGCGTCGATCTCGGCATCGCCACCGACACCGGGTCCGGGTTGCTGGTCCCGGTGCTGCGCGGCGCCCAGGATCTCGGCCTCCTGGAGATCGCCGCTGAGACCCGGCGCCTCACCGACGCCGCCCGGCGGGGGGGAATCGGCGTCGACGACCTGCAGGGCGGGACCTTCACCGTGTCCAATCTGGGGATGTTCGGTCTCTCCCGGTTCACGGCCATCATCAACCCGCCCCAGGTGGCCATTCTGGCCGTCGGCGCCATCGAGCCGCGCGTCGTCGCCCTGGACGGCGAGGCCATGGCCGTTCGACCGGCCATGACCCTGACCCTGTCGGCCGATCACCGAGCCGTGGACGGCGCCATGGGTGCCCGCTTCCTCCGGCGCCTCCGGGAGCTCATCGAGTCCCCCGGCTCACCTTGACCCGGATGGGGGCGGCCCGTTATCTTCGCCCTGGTCTTCATCTGAAATCTCTAACCGTTGCTTTTCCAATAGCTTAGCCACAATCCAGGGCACGCCGACAGACCCATGCGACTCGACCGAAAGACCCAGCTGACCATCGCCTACGCGATCCTCACCGTCCTTCTGCTGCTGGTGATGCAGTCCTACCTGAAGGGTCAGGTGGACACTGTGAAATACAGCGAGTTCCGCCAGTGGCTGGTGGACGGTCGCATCGTGGAGTGTTCCATCGGAAGCGACGAGATCAGCGGCAGGTACTACTCCGGAACCGGGGACGAGATCCGCGGATTCACGGTGGCCAAGGTCGAAGACCCCGAGCTGGTGAAGCTGCTGCAGGAGCATGTGCCGGAGTATACGGGCAAGCGCGAGTCGGCCCTGATCAGCTCGCTCCTCGGCTGGGTCCTGCCGCTGTTGTTCTTCGTCGCCATCTGGATGTTCATGGCCCGGCGCCTTTCGGGCGGCTCCGGCGGATTGATGTCGATCGGCAAGAGCAAGGCCAAGGTCTACATGGAGAAGGGGACCGGGATCACCTTCGCCGATGTGGCCGGCATCGACGAGGCCAAGGAGGAGCTTCAGGAAGTCGTCGAGTTCCTCAGGACGCCGGAGCGCTTCCAGGCGCTGGGCGGAAAGATCCCCAGAGGGGTGTTGCTCGTGGGCTCGCCCGGGACCGGCAAGACCCTGCTGGCCAAGGCGGTCGCCGGAGAGGCCGGCGTGCCCTTCTTCTCCATCAGCGGCTCCAATTTCGTGGAGATGTTCGTCGGCGTCGGCGCCGCCCGGGTCCGGGACCTGTTCGAGCAGGCCAGCCGCCACGCCCCTGCGATCATTTTCATCGACGAGCTCGATGCCCTCGGCAAGGCCCGCGGCATAGGCTCCCTGGGCGGCCACGACGAGCGGGAGCAGACTCTCAACCAGTTGCTCACCGAGCTCGACGGGTTCGATACGAATGCCGGCATCATCCTCATGGCGGCGACCAACCGCCCCGAGATTCTGGACCCGGCCCTGCTGCGTCCCGGCCGCTTCGACCGCACCGTCACCGTCGACCGTCCCGACGTCCGTGGCCGGGAGGCGATCCTGAGGATCCACGCCAGGGATGTGAAGCTGGCGGGGGATGTCGACCTGCATCAGATGGCCGTGCGCACGCCTGGATTCGCCGGCGCCGATCTGGCCAACGTGATCAACGAAGGCGCTCTGCTGGCGGCGCGGCGCAACAAGGAATCGATCACCATGGAGGAGCTGTCGGAGGCCGTGGAGCGGGCCATTGCGGGGCTGGAGAGGAAGAGTCGCGTCCTCAACGAGAAGGAACGTCGAATCGTCGCCTACCACGAGGCCGGACACGCCATCGTGGGCGAGCTCGTCGACGAAGCGAATCCCGTTCAGAAGATCTCCATCATCCCGCGGGGGGTGGCCGCCCTCGGATACACACTCAACTCACCGGCCGAGGATCGCTATCTGGCCACGAAGGAGGAACTGCTGGCCCAGATCTGCGGACTGCTGGGAGGGCGCGCTGCCGAGGAAATCGTCTTTCGCGAGATCTCCACCGGGGCCTCCGGGGATCTGGCCCGAGCCACCCAGGTGGCCGAAAGCATGGTCAAGGAATACGGCATGAGCCGGTCCCTCGGCCTGGTGGCCCACCGGGAGCCGCGGAATCCGAATCAGGTCCTCGGCATGCCCAGCAGCGATCGCAACTACAGCGAGGAGACGGCGCGGCGGATCGACGAGGAGGTCGCGGCCATCATCGATGACGGCTATGGACGCGCCAAGGACCTTCTTGAGGACCACCGGGAGACGCTGGAGCGGGTCGTGCAAGTGCTCTTCGAGCGGGAGACCATGGAGGGTACCGAGCTGCGGCAGATACTTGGCAAGCCGCGGGACGTCCCGGAGGAGGAATCTGCCATGGCCGGGGACTCTCCGGCTCCCAATGGAGGACCTCTGCCTGCCCCCTCCCAGGCACCGTCCACCAAGGGGCCTCCACCGGGCCCGGTATCTCCCGCGGGCGGGGACCCCACCTGAGCCTGTTCTGGGGAGGGCTCGGTCCGGCGGCTTCGTCCGGTCCTTCAACTCTCGGCAGCGATCACCTCGAGCTCTACCGGGGCACCCAGGGGCAGCGCGCCGACGCCGACGGCCACCCGGGCGTGGACCCCCGCTTCGCCCAGCACGGAGGCCATGAACTCGGAGGCCCCGTCGACGACCTGCGCCTGCCCCACGAACCCGGCGGCGCTGGCCACGTACCCTGTCATCCGCACGATGCGGATCCGGTCGAGATCACAACCCTCGGCGGCGAACACGCCCAGGGCGTTCAGGGCACACTGCCGGGCGGCCTCGCGGCCGGCCTCCACCGAGAGCCCCCCATCCCCGATCGCACCCTGGCAGATCAGGCGGCCCCCGCCGATCGGCAACTGACCGGAGACGAAGATCAGACCCGCAGCCTGCACGGCCCGCCTGTAAGCCCCTGCGGGCGCCGGGGGCTCCGGCAGGACGAGCTCCATTTGTTCCAGTCGTCGACGGGCGTGGGGCATTCGATCCATACCTCTCTCTTCGGGATGAACTCCGGGCAATATAGCGCCGAAGGGCGATCCCGTACCGGCCCAACCTCTGTGCGTTGACCACCGTGGGCGCCATGGCTTAGGCTATGCGCCGGATACGGAAGGAGAAGGGCATGTGCGCATCCCAAATCGGGGCTCAGCTCTACACCGTGCGCGACTTCCTGAAGACGCCGGACGGCATCCGGGACAGCTTCGGGCGAGTGGCGGAGATGGGGTACGAGGCCGTGCAGTGCTCGGGCCTCGGCCCGATCGATGCGGCGGAGCTGAGAGCCCTCGCCGACGAAGCCGGTCTGAAGATCGCGGCCACCCACATCGACTTCGACCGCATCCGCCGGGAGCCCCAGGCGGTGATCGAGGAGCACCAGCTCTGGGGTTGCCGCCACGTGGCCATCGGCGGCCTGCCCGGGGAGTACCGCCACGCCGAAGGATTTGCGCGTTTCGCCCGGGAGGCTTCAATCCTGGTGCGGCCGCTGATCGACGCCGGCCTGACCTTCAGCTACCACAACCACAGCTTCGAGCTCGAGCGTTTCGGGGAGCGGACGGGCCTGCAGATCCTGGCCGAGGAGAGCGACCCGGACACGTTTTCCTTCGAGGTCGACACCTACTGGATCCAGCACGGAGGCGGCAACCCGGTCACCTGGATCGAGCGCCTGAGGGACCGCATGCACGTCGTTCACCTGAAGGATCTGGCCATGAAGGGCGGCGACCAGCGTTTCGCTGAAGTGGGAGAGGGCAATCTGGAATGGCCCGCCATCCTCGCCGCCTGCCGCGCCACCGCGATCCAGTGGTACCTGATCGAGCAGGACCGGTGCGACGGCAATCCCTTCGACAGCCTGAAGGTCAGCCTCGACAACCTGCGGGCCATGGGCCTGCACTAGTGGTCAATCCACTTAGAATTGCGGAACAAGAGTGGCAGCCGTATCCTTTTTCCCCATCCCCTTTGTTGGAAAAGGAGTACGGCGTTGCCCAAGAAGAGATACATCGTCACTCTCACAGCCGAGGAGCGCACCGGGTTGCGCGATCTGATCTCCAAGGGGAAAGCGGCGGCTTTCAAGCAGCGGCATGCGCGCCTTCTCCTGAAGACGGATCAAGGACCGCAGGGAGAGGGCTGGACCGACGAACGGATCGGGCAGGCGCTCGAGGTCCATCCCAGCACGGTCGAGCGTCTGCGCAGGCGATTCGTCGAAGAAGGCCTGGAGGCCGCCCTGCAGCGCAAGGAGCAGAAGAATCGCCGGGCCAAGAAGATCGACGGGGAAGGCGAGGCTCGTCTCGTCGCGCTGGCCTGCAGTCCGCCGCCGGAGGGGAGAAAGGGCTGGACCCTCCGATTGCTGGCCGACCGCCTGGTGGCCTTGGAAGTGGTCGACCGGGTCAGCCCGGAAACCGTCCGAAAGACACTAAAAAAAACGACTTGAAGCCCTGGCGGCAGGAAATGTGGTGCCTGCCGGGCGCCCCCAATGCCGCCTTCGTCTGTGCCATGGAGGATGTGCTGGATGTTTATACCCGGCCCTACGATCCCCAACATCCCACGGTCTGCCTGGACGAGACCAGCAAACAACTGGTGGGCGAGGTGCAGGCCCCTCGGCCGGCGATTCCGGGCCATCCGGCCCGGTATGATCATCATTATGTCCGCCAGGGCGTGGCCAACGTCTTCATGATGCTGGAACCGCTCACCGGCCGCTGCCACGTCCAGGTCACGCAGCAGCGCACCAAGAAAGATTGGGCTCGGGTGATGAAAGACCTGGTCGACCGCTACTACCCGGAGGCCGAGCGCCTGACCTTGGTCATGGACAACCTGAGTTCGCACCAGAAGGCGGCGTTGTACGATGTCTTTGCGCCGGCCGAGGCCAAACGCATCGCCGACAAGATCGACATTCATTTCACCCCGAAACGGGGCAGTTGGCTCAACATGGCCGAAATCGGGTTGAAGATGCTGTCCCGGCAGTGTCTGGACCGACGCATCGCAACGATTCAGCAACTGAGCCAACAGGTCCAGGCTTGGCTGTCGCAACGCGAGAACAGCCAGGCCCCGGTCAAATGGCGATTCACCACCGAGAAGGCGCGCATCAAGCTGCACCGCCTCTATCCAGCATTGTTACCTGGATGAACCACTAGAATGCAATCGACGGCCGGGAAGCCGGTTTCCGAGCTGCAGGTCCCCTGGGCCGCCTGGTACCGCAAGGAGCCGCTGACTCTGAGCTTCCCGGAGGGCTGGGAGGTGACGGTACGCCGGATGCGAGGCGGCATGGACATCGGCGACGCCGGCATCCGCGAGGCCCTGGCCGAGCCGATCGGGGCTCCCCCTCTGCGGGAGCACGCCAGGGGCCGGACCAGCGCCGCCATCCTGGTGGACGACCTCTCCCGTCCGACGCCCGCCTTTCGGGTGCTGCCCTACATCCTCGAAGAGCTGCACGCCGCGGGCCTCGAGGACGACGGCATCACCATCATCTGCGCCCTGGCCGCCCACCGGCCCATGACCCGGGACGACTTCGTCAAGAAGCTCGGCGCCGAGATCGTCGAGCGCTATCGCGTGATCAACCACAACGCCTACGAGAACCTGGAGTTCCTGGGGTACACGAGTCTCGGCGTGCCGGTTTTCGTCAACCGCGATCTGATGGGCTGTCAGGTGCGCATCGCGTCGGGCATGATCACGCCCCGGGGGGGCATGTTCGGCGGCGGCGCCAAGCTGCTGATCCCCGGCGCCTGCGGTCAGCAGACCATCCTTCTCAACCACCGGTACGTTCACGGCGAGGCCTTCAGGCCCCATCTGGACGAGGTCGCGGCGATGGCCGGCCTCGACTATATCGTCAACCCGCTGCTGAACGAGCGCCTCGAGATCATGGGGCTCGTGGCCGGCGACGTGACCGCCGCTTTCGAGCGCGGCTGCCAGTTGGGTGCCGAGATGTACGGCACGCCCATGCCGGCGGCCGGCTCGGTGGACGTGGGCATCTTCAACGCCTTCCCGAAGGACACGGAGCTGTGTCAGGCAGGTCTGGCCCTGGTGCCCCTCGGCAGCTGCCCTCACGACCCGATGGCCGAGGGCGGCACCATCGTCATCGCCAGCGCCTGCCCCGAGGGGCTCGGCTGGCACTCCGTCCTCGGCCCGGGGACCGCACTGCGCGCCAGTCCGCAGCCTCCGCAGCACCGCACCTTGATGTTCTCCCCGGGGGTGAACCGGTACGACTGCCAGGCCCTGTACGGGGAGCACGTGAAGCTGTTCCGGAATTGGGAGGATCTCGTCGGCCAGCTGCAGGCGGTCCACGGCAACAGCGCCCGGGTCTCGGTCTTCCCTTCCGGCGCCCTGCAGATGGCCGCCCCCTGAACCACACCACAAGAAGGTCAGGAGCGTGTCGAATTCTGAAGTCTTTCGACCTGGACGGCCGGATCGTGGCCGTCACCGGCGCCGGCCGGGGGATCGGCCGCACCATCGCCCTGGACGCGGTGCGTGCCGGCGCCCGCGTCGCCGTGGGCAGTCGGACGGTCAGCGAGTTGGAGAGCCTCAAAGGACGCATCGAGGCCATGGGAGGGGAGTGCTTCGTCCAGGTTCTCGACGTGACCGACGTCGCCTCTATCGAGGCCTTCTTCGAGGCCGTGGACGACCACTACGAGGGCCTCCATGTCCTGGTCAACAACGCCGGGTACAACAAGCTGGGGAAGATCCTGGACTACGACGAGGCTCTCTACGACCTGATCGTCGACACGAATCTGAAGAACGTGTTCTTCTGCAGCCAGGCGGCCGCGAAGCGGATGATCGCCAGGAACATCCGCGGCAGCATCGTCAACATCTCGTCCCAGGCGGGCGTGGTGGGGGCACCGGAGCGCGGGCCCTATTCGGGAGCCAAAGGCGGGGTCAACAACCTGACCCGGACGGCGGCCGCCGAGTGGGCGGAGCACGGAATCCGGGTCAACGCCGTGGCCCCCACGGTGACCCGGTCGCCTCTGGCTCAGAGGGCCATGGAAGACAGCCAGGCCTTTGCCGACGCCGTGAAGACCAAGAACCTGCTGCGCGGCGACCTGGCCGAGCCGGAGGAGATCTCGGCTCCCGTGATCTTCCTGGCCTCCGATGCTGCCAGCATGATCACCGGCCACGTCCTCGTGGTCGACGGGGGGTGGACCATCGTCTGAGGCAGGGTCCAGGCGACGTCGAGCCTGCTCTCCGCCGGACGTCACGGCCGCTCTACTCTCCCAGGTGCGGTCCTCCGCAATCCCTCGCTCTGCCAGCCGCGGCGGTCGTCCAGCATCCCGTCCAGGTCGCGAAGGGCGGAGGCTACGGCGGCCCGGGGTTCTCGGGCCAAGTCGGCCAGGAGTTCCACGAGTCCGGCCGCGTCCGCCACGGAAATCGCCTCCGGCCGCAGCCCATCCCCGCCGTGGTTGTGGTAGTTCTCGAGAGGCAGGGCTACCGCTCCCGCGGTGATACCGGCGCGGCACAAGGCCGTCGCTTCGCAGGTCCCACCGTCCATCAGCCGCCTCTGGTACCGGAATCCGGGCCGCTTCCTCCGCAGTCCTTCGGCCGCCGCGGCCAGGGCTGCGGTGACGGAAGCGTCGAAGACCCAGCGCCGGTCACCGACGCGGATGACGGGGCCTTGGCCGAGGGGAGCGCCGGCGCGGCAGGAGGAGCATTCGATGTTGACGTAGAGGGCGCCGGGGTCGAGATGCCCGCCGTCCGCGGCGGCGAGCATCCCGCCGAAGCCGGTCTCCTCGGCCCGGGTCAGCAGAACGCCGATCCCGTTCCCGTCGGTGTCGTCGGCGCGCAGGAGTTCGAGGACCGAAAGAGCCACGGCCGCACCGGCCAGATCATCGCAGGCGCGGCCCCGAAGCCTCCGTCCGGACACCTCGAAGCCGGGCAGGTCCCAGGTGGCGAAGGTCCCTCCTGCCTCGGCCGCGGGAGCCGGGCCGTCCAGGCGCACCCGAAAGGCGGGCCGTGTTCCGGCGTCGCCCGGGACTCCGTCCTCCAGAAAGGCCATGACCCGGCCGCTGGCGATCGGCTCGCGGGACTCGTGGCCGTAAGCGAGCACGCGGGCCCCCCGGGTCAACTCGGTTGGAATGCCGCCCAGGGAATGAAAGAACCAGTCGCCGCCGTCCCGAGCTGCCAGGGACAGCCCGGGATGGTCGAGGTGAGCGGTGAGGACGATCCCTGGCGGCTCCTTGCCAAGGCGCAGATGGAGGTTTCCGAAAGGGTCGGCCAGGCAGATCAGGTCGGGCCGCTCTTCGACGAATCGCCGAATCTCCGAGAGGACCAGGTGCTCGTGAAAGGGCGCGGTGGGAATGGGGAGGAACCGCCGCGCCATGTGCAGATAGAGATCGGTGTTCAAGGGGCTCGCCTTCCGCGGAGGAGAACTGGTTCGAAAGGGTATCCGGCGGCGGTCCGGGGTCAAGCGGATTGCTCCCGGGGAATCGCGTCGACTACCTTGAGACGCTCCTGGCGGTCAGGAGGCCCGAGGCCGAGTGAGAAGAGGGATTCCACAGGAGTACAGCGACCATCTGGCCACGCGCCGGGAGCGCGTGCTGGGAGGGAGCGGCGAGCGCCTCTCCTTCCGCGCCTTCTGGGTCGGCGGCTTCCTGGCGTTCTTCCTGGCCGTGGGCGCCCCCTACGGCAACATGATCATCCGCGGGTCCTACATGGCCCTCGACTTCAGCACCCCCGGGGCCATCTTCCTGTTCCTCTTCCTGATCGGTCTTCTCAACTGCGCTTTCAAGCTCGCCCGTCAACCTTCCGTGGCCATCGGCCTCGCCGGCTCGGCCACGGCGGCGTGGCTGGTGGTCTACGGGCCGGCCATCACCGACCTCGACTTCTACTCTCCGGGTCTGATGCTGGCCACCTTCCTGGTGCTGACCACGTGGCTCAACCTGCCCGTGGTGCTCCGCGGCGGAAGCCTGGCCCTGAACCGCTCGGAGCTGGTGCTGGTCTACGCCATGCTGCTCATCGTCTCGGCCTTGTGCACCATGGGCCTGGGCGAGCAGATCCTGCCCGTCATCACGGCGATCTTCTACTTCGCCTCACCGGAGAACCAGTGGACGGAGAAGCTCTTTCCCCATCTGCCGTCGCGGGCCATGGTCGACGACGGCACGGACAGCCGGCTGTTCTACGAGGGACTGTCCGGTCCGGAGGACGTGATACCGTACGCGTCCTGGGTGGAGCCCCTTCTGTGGTGGGGGATCTTTCTGCTGGCCCTGTACGTGATGATGGTCTCGGTGGCGGTGATTCTGCGCCGCCAGTGGATGGAGCGGGAGCGACTGGCCTACCCGATCGCGCAGGTGGGCCTGTCCATGATCCGCTCAGAGCACCCCGACCAGGCGGTCAACGGGTTCTTCAAGCAGCCGGTCATGTGGATGGGGGCGGCCCTGCCCCTTGTCGTCGGCAGCCTGAAGGCCCTGAACCGCTACTACTCCGCAGTGCCGGTCCCGCCTACGACATGGTCCCTGCCCTTCCTGGGCTACCAGACCCTGCAGCTGACGATCAGCTTCGCCATGCTCGGGTTCTCCTACTTCATCAACGCCAACATCGCCGCCGGCATCTGGTTCTTCCACCTGTTCTCGAAGGTGGAGAAGCACGCGCTTCTGTTCACGGGGCTGCAGTCGACCCAAAAAATCACCTTCGGCGTCTCCGACTACCCCTTCCTCGGCTACCAGGGGGTGGGAGCGCTGTTGGCCATGGTGGTCGTCGGCCTGTGGGTGGGCCGCGAGCACTATTGGCGGGTGCTGCTCAAGGCCGTCGGCCGCGCCCCCGAGGTCAGGGACGACGACGAGATCCTCTCCTACCGGAGCGCCGTGGCCGGCGGCGCGGGCGGCACTGCCGTCATGGCGTGGTGGCTGTGGTTCATGGGGACTCCCCTGTGGGTGGCCCTGGTGTTCGTCGTCCTGGCCATTCTGATCTTCATCGGCATCACCCGGATCGTGACCGAGGCCGGCCTGGCGGCCATCCGCGCGCCGATGATCGCAAGCGAGCTGGTGGTCCAGGGGATGGGGTCCTCCCTGGTTGGCCCCGCGGGGGTGATGAACCTCTCGCTGACCTACATCTGGGCTGCCGACATCCGCGTCTTCGTCATGGCCACGTCCTCCAACGCGCTGAAGATGATCGAGGAGATGGAGCCCCGGAACCGCCGCATCGTGTTCTGGGCCATGATCGCCGCCATGTTCATCGGGGCCGCCGGGTCCTTGTGGATGATCTTCCACATGGCCTACCGCCACGGGGGCATCAACCTGGAGAGCTGGTTCTTCCAGGGGCTGCCCCGGACCGCGTACGACGCCGCCGTGCGCAACATCGAGCCCCAGGGGGCCTACTGGCCGGGGCTGGGCTTCTTCGGCGGAGGCATCGGCGCCATGGTGGCCATGATGTGGCTGCGCCAGCGCCTGCCCTGCTGGCCCGTCCACCCCATCGGCTTCCCCATAGGCGCCAACAGCATGATGAACTACGTCTGGTTCAACGTCTTCGTGGCGTGGATCGTCAAACGCACGGTGCTGCGCTACGGGGGTGCCAGCGCCTACCACGGCAGCCAGCACTTCTTTCTGGGACTGATCGCCGGCCAGGTCCTGTGCAACGGCTTGTGGCTGGTGATCGACTACTTCACCGGCAAGGTGGGCAACTCCATCTTCTGGGTATGATGACCAGCCGCGGTCGAGCGCCATCGAGGTACGGCCGTCGGGGCCGGGCACCACCTGAGGGTTGCGGGACATGGCGCAATCCGGGTTCCGTCGGGCCCTCACGCGGGCACCGATGTCACCAGGGCTATCCGGTCGACGCCGCCGGGCCGGGTGAATTGCACTGGGAGAACCGCGGCGACTACCTTGAGCCGCTCTCCTGCGTGGTACGGAGGCCAGGGACGAGTTGAAGAGAGGGATACCCCAGCAGTACGAGGACCATCTCTCCGCGCGCCTCGAGCGCATGCTGGGCGGGAGCGGCGAGCGCCTCTCCTTCCGTGCCTTCTGGATCGGCGGCTTCCTCTCCTTCTTCCTGGCCGTGGGCGCCCCCTACGGCAACATGATCATCCGGGGCTCCTTCATGGCCCTCGACTTCAGCACCCCCGGGGCCATCTTCCTGTTCCTGTTCCTCATCGGTCTTCTCAACAGCGCCTTCAAGCTCGCCCGGCGGCCTCCCGTGGCCCTCGGTCTCGCCGCCTCGTCCACGGCGGCGTGGCTGGTGGTCTACAGGCCGGCCATCACCGACTTCGACCTCTACTCCCCCGGTCTGATGATGGCCACCTTCCTGGTGGTGACCACCTGGCTCAACCTGCCCGTGGTGCTCCGCGGCGGCAGCCTGGCCCTGAACCGCTCGGAGCTGGTCCTGGTCTACGCCATGCTGGTCATCGTCTCGGCCCTGTGCACCATGGGCCTGACCGAGCAGATCCTGCCCATCATCACGGCCATTTTCTACTTCGCCTCGCCGGGGAACCAGTGGGCCGAGAAGCTCTTCCCGCACCTGCCGGAGCGGGTGATGGTCGACGACGGCACGGACAGCCGCCAGTTCTACGAGGGCCTCTCCGGTCCGGAGGAGACGGTTCCCTATGGGGCCTGGGTGGAGCCGCTCGTGTGGTGGGGGATCTTCCTGCTGGCCCTGTACGTGATGATGGTCTCGGTAGCGGTGATTCTGCGCCGCCAGTGGATGGAGCGGGAGCGCCTGGCCTACCCGATCGCGCAGGTGGGCCTGTCCATGATCCGCTCCGAGTACCCCGACCGGGCGGTCAACGGGTTCTTCAAGCAGCCGGTCATGTGGCTGGGGGCGGCCCTGCCCCTGGTCACCGGCAGCCTGAGGGGCCTGAGCTTCTATGAGGCGGTCGTGCCCACGACGCGTCTGGAGTGGCATCTCCCCTTCATCGGCCGCCAGACCCTGCATCTGAGCGTCAACTTCGCCGTCCTCGGGTTCTCCTACTTCATCAACGCCAACATCGCCGCCGGCATCTGGTTCTTCCATCTCCTCTCGACTGCGGAAAAGCAGTTGCTCATCCTCACCGGGCTGCAGTCGTCCCAGAAGATCGGTCTCGGCGTCTCCGACTACCCCTTCCTCGGGTACCAGGGGGTGGGGGCGCTGCTGGCCATGGTGGTGGTCGGCCTGTGGGTGGGCCGCGAGCACTACTGGCGGGTCCTGCGCAAGGCCGTCGGCCGGGCCCCCGAAGTCCGCGACGACGACGAGATCCTCTCCTACCGGGGCGCCGTGGCCGGGGCCCTGGGAGGCACCGCCGTCATGACGGCCTGGCTGTGGTACATGGGGACCCCCTTGTGGGTAGCCCTGCTCTTTCTGCTCGTGGCGGTCCTGATCTTCATCGGAATCACGCGGATCGTGACCGAGGCCGGCCTGTCGGTCGTCCGCGGGCCGATGATCGCCGGCGACCTCGTGGTCCAGGGAGTCGGTTCCTCCCTGATCGGCCCCGCGGGGGTGATGAACCTCGCCTTGGCCCACGTCTGGGCCGCCGACATCCGTGTCTTCGTCATGGGCACGGCCTCCAACGCCCTGAAGATGATCGAGGAGATGGAGCCCCGGAACCGCCGCACCGTGTTCTGGTCCATGATCGCCGCCCTCTTCATCGGCGCCGCTGGCTCCATGTGGATGATCTTCCACATGGCCTATCTCCACGGGGCCATCAACCTGAACGGCTGGTTTTTCCAGGGGCTGCCTAGGTACGCCTACGATGCGGCCCTGCGCAACATGGAGCCCCAGGGGACGTACTGGCCCGGGCTGGGCTTCTTCGGCGGCGGGGCCGGCGCCATGGTCACCCTCATGTGGCTGCGCCAGCGCCTGCCCTGGTGGCCCGTCCATCCCATCGGTCTATCCATCGCCGCCACGCCCATGATGAACCGCCTCTGGTTCAACGTCTTCCTGGCCTGGGCGGTCAAGCGAGCCGTCCTGCGGTACGGCGGCGCCACCGGCTACCAGAGGAGCCAGCCCTTTTTTCTCGGGCTGATCAGCGGCCAGGTCCTGTGCAGTGGAGGCTGGCTGGTGATCGACTACTTCACCGGCAGGGTGGGCAACTACCTTTACGAGATATGACGGGACCCGGCTCCAGATTCCTTGTTGCGGCCATGGCCTGGCTGCTGCTGACAGCCCCGGCCTCTGCGGACGGCCCCGACTTGTGGGCTGTCGCCGATGAGGGGGAGCGTCTGCGGGCGAGCGTGGAGTACCTGTCCACGGTCGGCTCCCGCATCAGCGGACACGAGGGCGCCCAGCGGGCCTCGGACTGGATCGAGCGGCAGCTGTCGACGCTGGGGTTGGGCCCGGTGCACCGAGAGTCGTTCCAGATCACCGTGCCGGTGGAGTTGGGCGGGCGCAGCCGCCTGCAGGTCCTCGAGACCGGCGAGGAGCTCGACATCTACGGGCTGTGGCCGAACGGCCCGCGAACGACGACCACCCCGCCCGGAGGCACGGAAGGCCTGCTCACCTGGGCCGGGGGCGGCGAGTACGCCGACTTCGAGGGGCGGCCGCTGCAGGGCCGCGTGGTGCTGATGGAGTTCAACACCTGGGACCGCTGGGTCCGGCTGGCGGCCCTCGGGGCCCGGGCCGTGATCTTCATCGAGCCCGAAGAGACCTCCTACCCGCAGACCGAGGACAAGAGCCTCATGGTGCCGGTGGACGTGCCGCGGTTCTGGATCGACGCAGAGGCGGGCCGGCGGCTTCAGCGGAGATTGCAGGGCGGAGACGAGATCGGCGTCCGCCTGCACAGCCGGATGGACTGGCTCGAGCGGCCCTGCTCCAACCTCTGGGTCGAGATCAGCGGCGCCGATACGGACCTGGCCGGGCAGCGGATCGTCGTTCAGAGCTACTTCGACGGGACCTCCATCGCGCCCTCCCTGGCGCCCTCGGCCGAGGTCTCCAGCGGCGCGGCTGCGATGCTGGAGCTGGCCCGGTACCTGCGGGACCATCCGCCCGCCCGGACGGTGGTTCTCCTGCTAACGGGCTCCCACTTCCAGGACCGGGCGGGGATCGTCGACTTCCTTGAGCGTCACACCCGCAAGTCCGACTACTACGCTCCTCTCACAGACTCGATGGCCGTCGATCTCTTCCTCGGTCTCGACCTGTCCACCAAGACGGATCAGGTGGCCATCTGGAACAACACATCCAGCTTCGATCTCAAGCGGTTCTACGTCCCCTTCGGGCGGCGGTACACCAGGTACGCCGAGGAGGCGGCCGTCGAACTCGGACGGGCCGGCGAGCCATTGCTGTTGAACGGGATCAGTCCCATCCGCGGAATGGACTGGTCCACCTTCGTCCCCGACGGCGTCCGCGTCGACGCCCGCATGGCCCTGCGCGCCGGCCAGGTCGCCCTCTCCTTCGTCACCGCTCACGACGCCCGCTTTCCCGTGGCCACCCCCCTCGACACGCCCGAGCGCATGAATCTGGACAACCTCCGGAGTCAGTCGCGCTTCCTCAACCGGGTACTCTCCCGGTCCTTCGACGACCCGGACCTGTTCACCGGACTCGAGGACTTCGATCCCGTGCTCAAGGACGAGCTGCGCACGCACACCGTTCGGGTGCGGGGCTTTCCGCGCCGCAGCCAGATCCCCGACCGGCCGGTGGCCGACGCCCTGGTGATGGTGGGGCGGTGGACGCACAAGGGCGTGAACACGAGCCGCGCGTACCTCACCGGCGAGCTGGGCGTCGCCACCGTGTCGGGACTGGTCGTCGGGGCCACCTCGGTGGTGGCCCATGTCCTCGACCGGGAGACGGGAGAAGTCGTCTACGCGCCGGACCTGAGCGAGCGCGCCCAGAAGCACCACGGCAAGCCGCTCGCGAGCGGCCGCATGAACTGGAGCATCCGCTGGAACAAGGACAGCAAGCCCATCGTCGTGTTCCCGAGCATCCAGAGGACCCTCTTCGGGCTGACCCATCCCAACCAGCTGATCGGGCTGGCCTCCCTGAAGATGATCGACAGCGGCGGCATCGCGCCTCGCCAGTTCGGGTACGCCTTCGGCCACACCATGAGCAGCAACCTCTGCGTCGTCTTCGCGCCCCAGGAGGCGGCCGCCGAGGATCCCCGCCTGAAGATGCTCTTCGGGGACATGCTGCTCATCAACAGCCCCGGGGGTACGTCGGAGAAGGAGGCCAAGGGCACCGGCTACGACCTGGCGGTGGACGACCTGCTGCCCTCCGAGCTCTTCGCCCTGCGGGACACCTGGAGGCTCAACGACGCCCGTCTGGCCACGATGCGCTCCCACGCCATTGAGAACCAGCGAATCAGCCGGTTGCACGAGGCGGGCCGGCGGTTCCTGGCCTCCGCCGAGAAAGCGCTCGAGGAGGGCCGCTGGCGCGACTACGTGGCCGAGGTCCGGTCGGGCCTCGGGGTGACCCTGCGCGCCTATCCCCAGGTGAAGGGAACCCTCAACGACGTGATCAAGGGCATCGTCTTCTTCCTGGCCCTGGTCATGCCCACGGCCTTCTTCGGCGAGCGCCTGCTCTTCGCGGCGGCCGACATCCGCTGGCAGCTCGGGGGCTTCGCCCTTCTGCTCCTGATCGTGTGGACGCTGATCTCCCAGGTCCATCCGGCCTTCGACATCGCCCATCCCCTGATCATCCTGCTGGCCTTCTTCATCATGGTCATGGCCGTCTTCGTGATGGCCATGGTCTCGAGCCGGTTCAACCGGTTCCTCAAGGAGTACCAGGCCGAGAAGGCGAAGGTCCACCAGACCGACATCAGCCGGGTCAGCGCCACCTACGCCGCTTTCATGCTCGGCATCTCGAACATGCGCAGGCGCAGGCTGCGCACCGGACTGACCCTGCTCACCCTGACCTTGCTCACCTTCACGGTCCTGTCCTTCACCTCCTTCCGGCCGGAGATGTGGTATTTCGTCTTTCCCCTCCGCCACGAGGGATCGTACACGGGGGCCCTGATCCGGGACCGCGGCTGGAGCTCTCTGTCGGAGACCACCCTCGAGTACGCCCGCTCCCACTTCGAGGAGCATGGCCAGGTGGTCCCGCGGAACTGGTACATCACCTACGACGACGAGGAGAAGAAGTACACGGAGATCCGGCGGGACAGCCTCATCGTGCGGGCTACCGGCCTGCTCGGGGTGAGCTCCCGGGAGCAGCGGGTGACCGGGCTGGCCTCGGCCCTTACGGCGGGGAGATGGTTCCAGGACGATCACGAATCCACCTGCCTGCTCTCGGACGGCATGGCCGAGGGGCTGGGAATCGGTCCCGGAGATGTGGGCCGGGCCCAGGTCCAGGTCTTCGGCCAGCGGCTGACCGTGGCCGGGGTCTTCTCGTCCGAGGCCTTCGACGAGGTTCGCGATCTCGACGACGAGCCCCTGAGTCCGGCGGACTTCCAGCTCTCGAGCATGCAGGCCCTGGGTCCGGTGGAGGGGCCGCAGATGCAGGTGCAGGAGGAGGAGGAGACCTACGAGGTCAGGCCCTTCGTCCACCTCGACCCGGCGAACGTGCTCATCCTGCCCTACGAGACCCTGAAGGTCTCCTTCGGCGACCTGCGCTCCGTGGCCATCCGGTTCGACGAGGGCGCCCCGGCCCGGGCCCTGATCGAGGACTTCCTGCAGCGCATCTCGGGCACGATCTTCGCCGGCCTGCCGGACGAAGAGGGCCGCATCGACGTCGTGTCGTACACCTCTCTGGGCGGCACCTCGGTCGAGGGTCTGGCGGCCCTGACCGTGCCCATGCTGATCGCGGCCCTCATCGTCCTCAACACGATGATGGGCGCCGTGTACGAGCGCTTCCGGGAGATCGGCATCTACTCCTCGGTGGGGCTGGCGCCCATGCACATCGCCCTGCTGTTCATCGCCGAGGCCTGCGTGTACGCGGTCATGGGGGTGACCCTGGGCTACCTGATCGGCCAGATCCTCGGAAGGTCGCTGGTGCAGTTCGACCTGCTGGGCGGCATGAACCTGAACTACTCCTCCTATGCCGCCATTCTCTCGGCCTGCATGGTCATGGGCGTGGTGCTCCTGTCCACCATCTATCCGGCCCGCGTCGCCTCCCGGTCCGCCGTTCCCGACACGGTTCGGCGGTGGCGGCCGCCGCCGCCCGACGGCGATCGCTGGGCCTTCGACTTTCCCTTCATGGTGGGACAGAGCGAGGTAGTGGGGATCTGCGGGTTCCTGGCCAACTTCCTCAGCGCCTACAGCGAGGAGTCGATCGGCGACTTCTACGCCGACAAGGTGCGGATCACCACCGAGGAGACGCGCGCGGGCCGGGAGTACGCCGTGCAGCTGCTGCTGTGGCTGGCCCCCTTCGACATGGGCGTGAGCCAGTTCCTGCAGATCGAGCTGGCGCCCACCTCCACACCCGGCGTCTGCGACGTGCAGATCTACATCCACCGCCTGAGCGGCCAGGACACCTACTGGCAACGCGTCAACCGACGCTTCGTCAACCACCTGCGCAAGGAGTTCCTGATCTGGCATACCCTCGACACGGAGTCCAAGGCCTTCCACGACCAGAGCGCGAGAGAGCGGATGGCGGCTGAGGCCACGACAGCAGCGGAGGCCACGACCTAAGGCCATGGCCGAGAACGGAAAGCAGAGCCTGCGCCAGCGGCTGCGCAGGAGCCAGTGGCAGGAGGTGGAGGAGTACCGCGCCCTGCTGGAGCCCGCCGAGCAGTTCGAGAGCGGCTTCACCATGCGCACCATCATCGGCGTCATCTTCATCTCCCTGGTCATGACCCCGGGGGAGATGTACCTGGGCCTGGTCACCGGCGGGGGCATCGGCGCCGCGGCCCAGTGGGTGACGGTGATCCTCTTCCTGGAGGTGGCCAAGCGGTCCTTCACCTCCCTGCGCCGCCAGGAGATCTACCTGCTGGTGTACGTGGCCTCGGCCCTGGTGGCCCGGGAGGAGGGGGCCTTCCTCGACCTGCTCTTCCGCCAGTACTTCGTGCGCTCCGCCGAGGCCGAGCAGTTCGGCATCTCCAAGCTGCTGCCGTACTGGTACGTGCCCCATCCCGAGTCGCCCGCCCTGGCGGCGCGCACCTTCCTGCACCGCGACTGGCTGTGGCCCATCGCCCTGCTGATCATGGGAACCATCGTCGGCCGCATAAGCTGGTTCACCTCCGGGTACCTCCTCTTCCGCCTGACCTCGGACCGCGAGCGCCTGCCCTTTCCCACGGCCCCCATGTCGGCCCTCTCGGCCATGGCCCTGGCCGAGGAGAGCGGCGGGGAGAAGGAGACCTGGAAGTGGCCCGTGTTCTCCCTGGGAGGGGTCATGGGCGCCCTCTTCGGCATGATCTACGTGGGCATCCCTACCCTCACCGAGGTCCTGCAGGGAAAGAAGATCACCCTCATCCCGATCCCCTTCTGGGACCTCACGCCGTACTTCGGCAACCTGCTGCCAGCCGCGCCCATAGGGATCACCCTCCACCTCGGGATCATCTTCGGCGGCCTCCTGGCCCCGTTCTGGGGGATCGTCGGGTCCAGCGCCGGCGTGATCATGCACACCGCGGTGAGCCCCATCCTGCACGCCCACGGCCTGCTGCCGAGCTGGTCCCTGGGCATGGACCTGATCGGCACGTCCATCGTCACCGGGATCGACTTCTGGAGAGCCTTCTCCATCGGCATCACCATCGCCGTCACTATCATCAGCTTCTACCAGCTCTTCGCTACCGCCCGTCAGCGGCGGCTGTCAACGCGCGACGAGTTCCTCGGGGAGCGGCGCGAGTACCCGCGGACCTGCGTCCACGACGGCTGCAACGCCCCCTCCCAGGTGCGCGGCTACTGCCTCAAGCACCTCGGCCGGGGGGACTTCAACCTCTGGGTCTGCGTCGTCCTCTTCGCCATGGCCGCCCTCTACCCCATCGTGCTCGCCAAAACCCTCTTCCCGGCCCTGGTGACGACCGGCCTGCTCGTCGTGTTCTTCGGCATCGCCTTCGTGTACGCGCCCATCATGTCCTTCGTCTCGGCCCGTCTCGACGGCCTCATCGGCCGCGAGGTGTCGATCCCGTACATCAACGAGGCCATCATCTTCCTCACCGGGTACCGGGGCGTCGACATCTGGTTCGTGCCCTTCCCGACCCGCAACTACGGAGGCCACGCCGAGGGCTTCCGCGTCGTCGAGCTGACGGGCATGCGCTTCACCAGCCTGCTGCAGGCGGAGCTGTTCATGCTGCCCATCGTCTTCGGCGTGAGCCTCATGTACTGGAGCTTCCTGTGGCGCCTCGGCCCGATACCGTCCGAGAGCTATCCCTACGCGCAGCTCATGTGGCCGCTGCAGGCCTTCAACCAGGCCTTCTACTACTCCAGCACGATGTACAACAAGATGTGGCGGGCGGGAGAGGAGGTGGACGGGCGCCGCGTCGACGGGGGGGAGGTGGTCTGGAGCCCATCCAACCTGCAGGACCGGGAATGGTGGTACTGGCGGGTGCGGGTCACGGACGACGTGGAGGTGCCGGACGCGGAGAGGCGTGATTACGGCCCGTGGTCGAAGACGGGGTACTTCTACACGAACTTCGGTGACGGCACACCGCCGTCAGGCGTGCCGGAGCGCGTCCTCGACGCCCTCGCCGACGTGGCGCGGAGAGCGGAGATGAAGGCTCACCCGTCTCGAGCCCCGCCTGAACCGGCAGCCGCCGAGCCCAAGGCCGAGTTGCTCTGGCCCGCCCCGGGCGAGGTCGTGGCCACGCCGAATCCCAACTTCCACGCCCGCGTGCCGGCGGTGCCGGACTCGCTCGAGCTCTACTTCGAGGTGGACAGGCTGCCCACCTTCGACGGGGAGTGGCTCCAGCGCTCCACGGACTGGCCCCTCATGTTCCTGGCCTTGTGGCGTGACGTGCGCTACACGGGCGACCGGCGCGACAACGACGGCGACGGCCTCGTCGACGAGGAGCTCTTCAACCTGGCCGACGACGATGGCGACGGGGTGGCCGACGAGGACTTCCGTCACCCCCTCGACGGCTGGAAGTGGCCCATCATGGTCTTCGGCGCCGGCTTCGGATTGGTCATGTACTTCGGCCTCTCCTTCCTCGGACTGCCCGTCTTCCTGATCTGGGGGTACGTGCAGAGCGTCCTGGGTATCCCCACCAGTCTCCTGCCCCAGATCTTCGGGGCCCTCCTCGCCCGGTTCTACTTCTGGAAGCGCTACGGCAGGCAGGAATGGCGCCGCTACGCCATGGTGCTGACCGTCGGCTTCGGTGTGGGCATGTCCCTCATCGGCATGTTCTGCGCCGCCCTGGCCATGGTCAGCAAGGCGGTCTCGGCCCTGCAGTACTGACAGCCCCTCAGGGGTGCTCTCCGGGACTCGCCATGCCATTGGCCCGCGGTCCCTTTTCCCGGCGCGAGCGGCGGCGCCGCTGCAACATGGTCGGAAGTCCGACGGCCAGGTAGGTGAGGTTGGCCAGGGCGTGGACGGTCGTGGCGCAGGCCATGGCCGCCGCCAGGGGCACGGCGAAGAGCACGTGGAGGGAGTATCCGTAGAAGTAGTGGTATGGCCCCGTGCCGGCCGGCGCAGGGATCACCACCCCGATGGACGAGACGGCCATGACGACGAGGGACTCCGCCGCCCCCAGGACCCAGGGCGGGCGGTCGAAGCCGAAGGCCACGTACGACTGGTAGATGATCATGATGTACGCCAGGTTCAGCAGACAGGAGCTGACCAGGATCTCGAGGCAGGCGGAGGCGGAGCGGAGGGCCAGGAGTCCCTCGACGAACCTTTCGAGCATGCCGCCCGCGCTCGAGGCCAGTCTCGGGGACACGCGGCCCAGCAACAGCTCAAGCGTGGAAACTCCGCGGTTCCCGAAGGCGTAGGCGAAGGCCATGCCGCCCACCACGAGAACGCAGACGGCGAGGACGCAGAGCGTGACCTGGTCCAGGGAAAGGCTCAGGGTGAGCCCCCAGAGGGTTGTCTCCCAGGGAAAGAGAGTGGCCATGCGTCCCGGCACGAGGACCAGGGAGAGAGCCAGCAGGGAGGCGAGGCACAGCAGGTCCAGCGCGCGCTCCACGACCACCGTGCCGAGGACCGCGCTGACGCTGGCGTCGCGGCGCCACTTGAGGCTCAGCGCCCGCGCCGCTTCTCCGGCCCGGGGAAAGACCAGGTTGGCGCTGTAGCAGATGCCCAGGGCCAGAGTGGCGTCGACCACGGTCACCGCGGGCGCCACCGGGCGCAGCAAGACCACCCAGCGCCACCCGCGCAGCAGGAGGGTGAGAACGGTGGTGCCCGCCATGGCGGCCATCCACCACGGCGAGACCGCCCGCGCCGCCGTCCATAGGGACGCCCCGTCGATCCCCTGAAAGGCCCAGTAGAGGAAGAGGGCCATCAGGCCGAAGCCGACCGCGTATCGGGTGAGGCCCTTCACGCGGCGGCCCACCTCGAAGGGGCCCCGGTCCACAGGCGGATCAGGTGTAGACCTGGTCGGGGTCGAAGAGGCGCTCGTCCACCACTTCCCAGCGCTGCTGTTCGCCGTTCCAACGCCTGTAGTAGCAGGAGTAGTATCCTCGGAAACAGGCGGCTACTTCCTGATCGACGCGAATCTCGAGGGAGTTGCCGTCGCAGTTGAGACGGATCTCGCGCACCCTCTGCACGTGTCCGGAGTCGACGCCCTTCTTCTGCACCCGTTCCTTCGACCGCCGGTACACGTGCACCAGGCCCGTTTCGAGGGTGAGCTCCAGGGCCTCCCGGTTCAGGAAGCAGAGCACCAGGAGGCGTCCCGTTTCCCCATCGGTGACCGCCGCGGGCACCAGACCATCGGATCCGAACTCGACGTCGCCGGTGAGACTCATGGCCACCTCATGGGGAGGGGATCTTCCCTTTTCTCAAGGAGACCGTCAACGTCACTCCAGGAGGTCTTCGGCCACGTCCGCCACGAGGGTGCCGGCGTTCTCTCCCTCGCAGATCCTCTCCACCGTGCCTGTCTCCGTGACGTCGAAGACGTGCAGGGGCAGGCCGTTGTCCCTGGCGAGGATGACGGCCGTCTGATCGATGACCCGCAGGTTGCGGCGCAGGATCGTGTTGTAGTGCATGCGCCGGTACATTCGCGCCTGCGGATCGGTCTTCGGATCGGAAGTGAACACCCCCCGGGCGTCGTTCTTGGCGTAGAGGATGGCGTTGGAGCGCGTCTCGAGGGCGCGCTGCACGGCCGGGTAGTCGGTGGTCAGGTACGGCTGGCCGAGCCCCCCGGCGAAGATGACCACGTACCCCTTGTCCAGATGGTGGATCGCCCGCAGACGGATATAGGGTTCGGCCACGGTGTTGATCTCGATCGCCGTCATCACCCGGACCTCCACGTCGCCCCCGGACTTGGACGTCAGCACGCCGCGCAGCATCAGGCTGTTCACCACGGTGCCCATCATGCCGATGTTGTCGGCCTCGGCGCGCTCGATGCCCCAGTTCGAGGAGAGGTCGCCGCGGAAGATGTTTCCGCCCCCGATAACGACCGAGACCTGCACCCCGCAAGCGTGAAGGCGGAGCACTTCGTTGGCGATGTGGTCGAGGGCGGCGTGATCGAATCCGTATTCCTGCCCGCCGGAGACCGCCTCGCCGCTGAGTTTGAGAGTCACGCGTCGGTAGCGCATGGATGCCTGGGAACAGGGTTGGACGGGAAGGAACTCAAAGAAGGGGACTCTTCTCGACCTGGTTCGCCGCCGGCCACCTGGCCACCAGGTCGTCCACGCGGCGCGAGAACCGATCGACCTGATCGGCGGCGAGCCCCACGAAGTCGGCGCTGCGGGACAGCAAGTCTTCGATCTGGTCCGTGCTCAGGGGCACCCGGTCGTCGCCACCGAGGCGCCGGGCCAGGTCGTTGTCCGTGGCGCCATGTTCCCGCAAGGCCAGGGCGGCCGCCACCGCGTGCTCCCCGATGGCTTCGTGGACCTCCTCTCGGCCTCCGCCTCGGCGGAGGGATTCCATCAGCAGCGTCGTCGTGGCCAGGAAGGGCAGGTAGCGCTCGAGCTCGCGTGCCAGGACCACCTCGTACACGCCCATGTCATCGACGACGTGAAGGGCCGTCTCCAGCAGGCCGTCGAAGGCGAAGAAGCTGTCGGGCAGGGCCACGCGGCGCACGACCGAGCAGGAGACGTCGCCCTCGAACCACTGGTCTCCCACGAGGCCGCCGAGCATGTGCACGTAGCCGCCAAGGACGACCTGCAGGCCGTTGATCCGCTCGGCGCTGCGCGTGTTCATCTTGTGCGGCATGGCCGAGGAGCCCACCTGGCCGCGGGCGAAGCCCTCGGTGGCGCTCTCCGCCCCGGCCATCAGCCGCAGGGTGCGGGCCAGGTTGGCCATGCCGCCGCCCATCTGGTAGAGGCAGCTCACAACCTCGAAGTCGAGGCCGCGAGGGTAGATCTGTCCCACCGATTCGATCCGGCCCTCGAACCCGAGATGAGCCCGGACTCGTTCCTGCAACTCCTCCACCTTGTCCGCCTCGCCTTCGAACAGGGTGAGCTGGTCGAGTCCGGTGCCCACGGCGCCCTGCAGACCCCGCAATGGGTACGAGCCGATGAGAGAATCGAGCCGCCGGAAGGCGATCAGCATCTCCTCGCCGAAGGCTGCCAGACGCTTGCCCATGGTCGTCGGCTGGGCCGCTGCGTGGTGGGTGCGAGCCACGATGGGCAGATCCCGCCACTCGACGGCCCGGCTCCGGAGGCGTTCGAGGAGGTGGACGTACTTGGGGGCCAGCAGGCGCAGGCTGGTGAGGACCTGGAACTGCTCGGCGTTGTCCGTCAGGTCCCGGCTCGTCATGCCCTTGTGGATCTGCTCGTGGCCGGCCAGGGCGCAGAACTCCTCGATGCGGGCTTTCACGTCGTGGCGGGTCCGGGCCTCGCGGCGGCGGATCGAGACGAGATCGACCTGATCGGCCACCGCCTCGTAGGCCTCGACGGCGCCGGACGGCACCTCGAGCCCGAGGTCGCCCTGAGCCTTGAGCACGGCGATCCAGAGGCGCCGCTCGAGCCGTACCTTGCCCTCTTCCGACCACACCGCCCGCACCGCGGGACTGGCGTAGCGGCTGGCCAGTACGTTCGGATTCGAGTCCGGCCTTGGGTGAGTCAAGATTCGAGTTCTGGGGACCGGGGAGAGCGCCAGCGGGAACGACGGAAAAGGAATCATAGCGATTCCCTCATCCAGTCGCTACCGACCCGGCCGGCAGCTCCGCCGTGCGCTACATAGGGCCTGCCCAGCGCCAGTACAGCACGTTCAGCGGTGCCAGCAGGAGCAGGGACAGCGAGGAAATCAGGAACATGGAGGTGGCCAGCTGGCGGGGGGTAAGGGTGCCGTACCCGAGGGCGACCATGAACGGAGCCGACTGGTAGGGAAGGAAGGCCACCGTCGTGGCCATGGCCACGCTCAGGGCGCTGGCCAGCGGCCCGAGCCCTGCCCTCGATCCCACCTCGAGGAGGCTGGGTGTGGCCACGGCCCCCACGGCGGCGATGTCCATCAGGAAATCGAGGGGCACGGCCGCGGCGGTCAGCCTCAGGTGCGGATCGAGCCAACCTCCGGCCACCCCGCCCAGGAGGTCGATCACTCCCGACAGCAGGCGCCCGCTGAAGCCCGTTTCATCGAGGACGGCGCCGATTCCGAAGAGGGCCGCCAGATAGAAGAAGAAGGGGAAGTCCACCTGGCGCAGACGCTGCGGCGCCAGGATCCCCAGGCCCGGCGTGACGGCCACGAGGACGAGTCCGAGGCCGACGAGTACCGGAGGGAAGCCGTGGACCACGTCGCTGGCCCACAGGGCGACGCCCACCAGCATCAGGAACAGGGCGCGTCGCTGTTGCGGGTTGGAGACGTGGGGGGGCGACGCCGGTCCCTGCGCGGGGAGGGGCCGCAGGCGCCGACCCCAGAGCACCCAGATCACGGCCGCGCACAAGAGGGTGCGCAGCGCCCCGATGACGGGGAACATCCAGAGCAGCCATTCGCCCCAGTAGACGACGCGGCCCGTGACGGCTTCCAACTGGCCCGCCACGATGATGTTCGGCACGGTGCCCGTGAGGATGCCGGCACCGCCGTAGTACGTGCCGTACAGGATCGACAGGGTCACGACCGGAGGCAGTGCGGGATCCTCGCCCTCGGGGTCGAGAGCGCGGATCAGGGCGGTTGCAACCGGCATCAGCAGCAGGACGCGCACCACGCCGGAAGGAACGAGGAAGGCGGCCATCAGGCCGAGAGCGTGCAGACCGAGGAGCAGTTGCAGGCGGCCTCCGGCCAGCACGGGAAGGGACGCCCTCGCGAGTCGATCTCCGAGGCCGCTCGCCGAGACCATCAGACTGAGGACCATCCCGGAGAACACGAGCCAGATGGTGGACCCCGCGAATGGCGCGAAAGTCTGGCCGAAGTCGAGCAGGCCGCTCCCCGGAAGCAGCACCAGCACGGCGAGCGAGGTCCAGGAAATCGGTACGGGCTGAGCCGTCCACAGGAGCAGGGCGAAGAGAGTGATCCCGAGGGCCCGCTGCTGCGCTGCCGGCAGCCATTCCAGGGGCGCCAGGAATCCGGCCGCCAGAAGGACCACCGCCGCCGCGCCGATCCAGCGGGCCGCACCGGTCTCCGCCCGGGGGCCCATCAGCACCCGGGTCCGGGGGCCTGCCGCTCGAACCGGTTCCCGGTGGCTCCCACGCTTGTCAGTCCAGGGCGAACAGGCTGAGGGCGGGGACGTAGGTGATGACCAGCAGACAGACCAGCAGGATCAGCAGGAAAGGCAGGGAGGCCCGGTAGAGACTGAGGATGGGGCGCTCGAAACGGGCGCTGGCGATGAACAGGTTCAGCCCCACCGGCGGAGTGGAGTAGCCGATCTCCAGGTTCGCCAGGAAGATGATTCCGAGATGCACGGGGTGGATGTCGTAGGCCGCGGCGACCGGGAGAATCAGGGGAACGACGACGACGAGGGCGGAGAACATGTCGATCATGCAGCCCACGGCGAGGAGAAACAGGTTCAGCAGGATCAGGAAGACGAGTCGGCTCTCGATCCCTTCCTGAACGGTCCCCAGCAGGCGGGCGGGGATCTCGGCGTCGATCAGATAGGAGGTGTAGGCCATCGAGGCGGCTAGGATCAGGTAGATGCCGCCCACGAGGACCATCGTCTCCCGGATGATTCCCGGGAGCTGGGCGGGCCGGATCTCGCGGCGCACGACCATCTCCACCACGACCACGTACATGGCGCTCAGGGCGGCGGCCTCGCTGACGGCGATGAACCCGGAGTAGATGCCCCCGATCACGGCTGCGGGGAGCAGCAGCTCCCAGGCCGCGTCGAGGCAGGCGGAGACCGCTTCGGAAGGGGCCCCTACCGAACGGTTCCCCTGGACTTCCCCCGTCGGCTGTCCGCCGTCGGGCGAGACGGGGGTGCGGCCCACGCGCCGGCCCACGACGAGGCCGTACCCCGCGAGGGCCAGGACCAGCAGCAGTCCGGGCGCCAGGCCGGCGATGAACAGCTGATCGATGGGTGTCTCGGAGACGATGCCGTAGAGGATCAGGGGAATGCTCGGCGGGAACAGCAGTCCCAGGCTCCCGGAGGTCGTCAGCAGCCCGAGGGAGAAGGACTCGGGGTAACGGCCTTGTTGCAGGGCGGGGAACAGCAGCCCGCCCACCGCGATGATCGTCATCCCCGAGGCGCCGGTAAAGGCGGTCAGCAGGGCGCATAGCGAGAGGGCCATGATCGCCAGCCCTCCCGGCAGCCACCAGAGGAGCGCCTCCGACAGCCGGACGAGACGTCGGGCCGCTCCGCTCTCGGCCAGCAGAAAACCGCTGAAGGCGAACAGGGGTATCGCCGTCAAGGCCGGTTCATCGGCAAGACGGTACATCTCGATGAACAGCACGGTCAGGTCGACGCCGTCGGAGGCGAAGGCGATCAGGGCCAGGACCGCGATCACCACGAACAAAGGCGTCCCGACCGCTACGAGCAGGAGTCCCGTCAGGGAGGTCAGGGAGGACACGTCATTCGGGCTCTGAGCCCCGCAGCCTTCGCCAGCCGTTGATCAGGAAGCGCAGGCCCATGCCGGCGAACACGAAGGGAAAGACGAGCTGGGCGACCCAGGCCGGCATGCCGGGGAAGGCCTCGGCTCCGTAGGCCCGCTCGTCGAGGACGAAGCGCAGGGCGATGGGGGCCAGGATCCCGCAGAGGACGGCACCGGTCAGGTCACCGAGGGCACCTGCGGTACGCTGCCAGCGGGAGGGGAGCAGACGCAACACCGCGTCGATGCGGATGTGCCGGTCCTGTCGGGTCGCGATCAAGGCGCCGAGAAAGCTGGACCAGAGAACGAGGTGACGCAGCAGCGGATCGGCCCAGAACCAGGTCACCTGGAACAGATTGCGCATCAGGATCTGCGCGAAGGCGAGACCGAGGAGGCAGGCCACGAGGGCGACGAGAACCGCCTCCTCGGCGCGTAGATGGAGGGGCCGGCGCGCCGGGCCGGGGTTCTTCATCCCCCGTCCTGCCGCCGGAACTCCGCCAGGTGTCGCAGGATCTTCTCGTACACGGGTGCGGAGAAGGCACCGCCCACGAGCTCGGCCTTCGACTCCTCGACCAGGGACCGGAAGGACGCGACCTCGGCCTCTGACGGCGTGACCGGCTGCAGGCCCTCCGCCCGCATCACCCGCAAGGCTTCCTCGTTGTCGCCGCGCCCTCGCAGATTGTGCTCGTGGATGCGGGTGGCGGCGATGCCCGTGAGGAGCTCCTGGTGCTCCGCGGACAGAGCGTCGAAGTACTTGCGATGCAGGACGAAAGCGCCAAGGGTGTAGTTGATCGGCAGATCGGTGTAGTATCGAACCCGCGTGAACCACTGAAGGAGGATGGCCGCCGCCGGAGAGGCGTAGACCACGTCCACGAGGTTCGTCTGCAAGCCGAGCAGCACGTCCGGAATCGACAGGGGAACCGAAGTGACGCCCGCCTTCTCGAAGAGCACCTCGGTGATCGGCTCACCCTGCAATCTCCAGACCTTCGGACCCCGGAGATCTCCGGTACCTCGAACCGGCTCCCTTGACAGCAGGTGCACGAAGCCGATGTCGGCCCAGCCGAGGAGGACGTATCCCTGCTCGAGAAAGAGGGCCTGGAAGTCATCTTCCGTCTGTGTCAGGACGTAGTCGATCTCCTCGTAGCGATCGAACAGAAAGGGCATTTCCAGGGCGAGCACCTCCCGGCAGACGCGGCTCACGCCGGTGCCCCCGAGGGCGGCGCCCTGAAGCTGGCCGATACGGATCTTGCGCAGCATCACCTCTTCGTCGCCCTGCACCCCTCCCGGATAGATGCGCAGCCCCAGGCCGTCGCTTGTGGCGGCTCTCAGGTCTGCGTCCATCTCGCGCAGCGCCCGGGTCCAGCCGCTGCCTTCGGGCGCGAGGGTGGCGAGCTTGAGAATCGTGGCCCCTTCCGCCGGGGGCGGCCCCGGAACGGCCAGGGCCAGGCTCGCGGCCAGGGCCGCCAGCAGCTCCCGCAGGGACCGCCGCCGCTCTGGGAGGACTTCAGAAGTAGTCATCGATTCCATCCAGGAGGCGGCGGGCCTGGCGTTGGGCGGCCGCGTTCTGCAGGGTGAGCTCCGGCACCTCGTCGACGGGGCGATGGAGGACCTCCAGCAGCAATTCCTCGTAGAGCTGTCGGTCGAAGATCTGCCGTGCGTAGTAGCGGGCCATCTGGACCAGCACCATCAGGTCCTTCCGTTCACTGAGCTCGAGAGCCCGGGCGAAGTGCCCGAGCGAACGCTCCGGATCGCCGCCCAGCATCGGCGGCCGAGCGGCGTGATAGATGCCCAGGAAGACGTGAGGACCGCCCCCTCGGTAGGCTTCGTTCCGCTCGAGAGCCCACTCCATCAGATAGATGACCCTCGGGAGCTGGGCCAGTGCCGCCATCGACTCCAGATGGGTGCCGATCCAGGCGCCCCAGGCGCTGGCGGTCCAGAAGACCCAGGGCAGATCGTCCTCCCTCAGATGCCGGTCCAGCAGGGAGAACTCTACGAATGGCGCCTCCCGCAGCCCTTCGAGCGCCGGCCTTCGCGCCACGAGACCATCCCATCCATAGTCCCTGGCGCGGCGGTACAGGCGGCCGGCCCTGGGCGCGTCGTCCAGCTCGATCAACGCCGCATAGGCGGTGTAGCCCTCGGCGGCCGCCAGCAGAAGCTCGTCGTCGTCCGGGTCGGCCTCTATGAGACCTTCGAGGAGCACCAGAAAGGTGGGCACCGCCTGGGCCACGAGATCGATGTCGTCGTGCCGGGCGGACGCCGCCGCCACCTGTTCTCTCAGGCTGCCCATGGCGGCGGATCGGAGGTATCCGCAGGAAGAGGCCAAGCCACAGATGAGGATGGCGCAGAGCAGGAATCGCTCCTGGCGGCGCATGATCGGATCTCTGCGAAGCGGGGGTACGATCAGGAAGAGGGAAGTGCGGAATGGTGCTTCGATTCTCGCGCAAGCCATAATATCAGCAGCATCGGAAGATCGTCAAGGAACCTGGCTCTGCTGCACGCAACTCCACGGATCGCCCGTGTGGGCGCACGCCGCCAGTGCGGCGACCGTGGCCGGCAGATCTCCCTGGAACCGGGCAAGGACGGCCTCGAAGTCCGCTTGCCGGCTGTGATAGCGCCGATAGGACAACAGCAAGGCGTTGTTCGGTTCCCAGTCGAGGAATCCGTCGTAGCGAGGGCCGAAGTCGCCCCGGTTCCTCCGGTAGTCCCCCTTGGCCTGCCGGAACAGGTCGCGCCGCTTCCGAAGGACCTGATCCAGGCTGTCCCCGGCGCTGTACAGGCTGTCGAGGCGCGCCGCTACTCCCTGGACGAACGCGGTGAACCGGTCCGCCTCGCGCCGTCGACGACGGGACCGGCGGACCTCGGCGGAGTCCGCTCCGTAGCGCTCGGTGAGATACCTCAGCGTACCCACCCGTCCCACGAAGGTGGCGGCGTTCTCGTTGTAGTCGGCGTGTCCCTCGGCGTAGATGTCGGAGTGGGTCAACTCGTGCAGGATCAGCTCGGCGAGGCGGTCCTCGGAAGAACCGACCATGGTGCTCAGCACCGGGTCTTCGAGATAGCCGAGGGTGCTGTAGGCGGACACGGACCGGACGATGGCGTCATACCCCTCGGAGCTCAGACGATCCCGTTCCACCCTGGCGCGGTCCACGTCGAAGTAACCCTTGTACGGCAATTCGCCGAGGACGGGGAACCGCCAGAGGAAGGGCTCGAACCGGTGGGACGGGGAGGCGGAGACGTTCCAGGCCACGGGACCACCCCCGGTGTCGAAATAGCGGGTGTATCCCTGGGAGGCCGTCAGTCCGACGCTCTCGCGGCCGAAGCGGCGCAACTCGCCGACGCGCTCGAGAGCGGCTCGGACCTCGAGTGGGGTCGAGGGCTCCGCCAGTACCTCGCCCACCGCCTGGCTGGTGAGCAGGATACGGCCCTGGCCCCGGGCGAGATGCAGGTAGTAGTCGAGCTCACCGCACGCCGACAGCAGCGGCAGCAACGCGGCGAGGGCCAGCCTCAGGTGGCGGTCGCTCAGGGGCACGGTCCGGTCCAACCCGCCCCATCCCCTGGCCCTTCTCGCCCAAGGAGCGGTACGCCTTCTCTCGGTCACCCGGGGCAGCCGCCGTGACGTGAGATACGGGAGTTCTCCACCGGATCGGGTCGCCTTCCGAAAGGCTGCGCCCCGGGCAGCACTACAGGCGAGCTCGGGCCTGCTCAAGCCCTCGCAGGGCGAGCTCGGACCGCGGAGCGACGATCAGAGCCTTCTCGTACTGGGCCGCGGCCTCGAGCCAGCGGGATTCCTCTGCCAACAGAGCGCCGAGCCCGAGGTAGGCGTCGAGCGCGTTGATGTTGATCTCGAGGGCCTGCTCGAATGCCTGGCGGGCGCCATCGGTGTCGCCCGCACTCGACAGCGCCTTGCCGAGGAGGATGGAGCTCTCCGAGTAGTGGGGATTGGCGGCCACTGCGCGCTGGAAGCAGGCGATGGCACTGTCCTGACGGCCTTCCGCCAGGGCCAGCTCTCCGAGCCGGAGGAGGGCCAGGGGGTGGTGCGGCATGACGCCGTGAGCCTGACCGAAGGCGGACCGGGCGCGATCGGGACGATCCTTGGCGAGCCACTCGAGTCCCCGGCTGTAGTGGATGAAGAACGCCCGTCCCCGGTACTGCTCGGCGAGCTCGGACAACCCCTTCGCCTCGTAGACGCCGGCCAGACCGGTGATGGCCTCGACGCTCGAGCTGTCCTGCCGCAAAGCTCTGCGGAACCCCTCGGTAGCGCGATCGAGCCTGGCCGCCGCCCGCTGGGCCTGGGCCCACGCCAGCAATTCGGCGATCCCGGCCTCGGCGGGCATCTCGTCGGATGGGCCGCAGAACGAGAAGAGGCACGCAACCGCCATGAGGAGCGCGATGCCCGGCAACCGCCGGGAAAGGCAGGGGGGGTATTGCCGTCGGGAAGGACTCACTTCCGTGGAGGTGTCACGGTCGTGCCGTCGTAGATGACCTCGCCGTTCCGGTCGAGGATCCGGCCGTCTTCGGTGAACTCGTACTTCATCGCCTGACCCAGAGTCAGGTGCCGTTGCACTTCCTCTGGATCCCGGTACTTCTCTATCAGCTTCTCGATGGGACCCTCGAACTCGGTGGCCTGGTACTTGGGGCGATCCTTGTCTCTTGCCTTGCGTTCCTCCGCGGTCATGATCGGCAGGCGCTCCGCCGCCGGCGTGGTGCGGCCTCCCATGGCCTGCCGGCGGCGGTACTCCTCATGCCGCTTCTCCGACTCGGAAAGCATCTGTTCCGGCAGGGAGCCCAGTCCGGTCCCGCGCTCCAGCGGGGAAGAGGCCTCGTTTTCCTGCTTGCGCTGCGCCTCCTCCACCTCGCGGGCGAATCTCTGCTCGCGCTCCTGCTCCAGGTCGATGTCCGTGCCGAGCTTGCGCAGCACGTTCTTGGCCGCTCTGTTCATCGTCGCCGATCTCCGTACGCGGGGGATCATGGTCCCGAGGAATATAAGGCCCGGTCCATTCTTCAGAAAGCCGCTCCTTGTGGACAGACCCGCCCCGGCACCGCTATCTTCCCCGGATGTTTTTACGGACATCGATTCGAGCCGAGCGAAGCTGAATGGCGTTCATATCGAGGTTCTTCTCGAACGACATCGGCATCGATCTGGGTACGGCCAACACCTTGATCTACGTGAAGGGCGAAGGGATCGTACTCAACGAGCCTTCCATCGTCGCTCGTCAGGTGATGACGAAGAAGGTTATCGCCGTGGGCCACGAAGCGAAGGAGATGATGGGACGGGAGAACTCGGAGATCGAGACGATCCGGCCCCTCAAGGACGGGGTCATCGCCGATTTCGAGGTTACCGAGGAGATGATCCGCTCCTTCATCCGCATGGGAATGAGGAATCGCTTGTTCGTGCGGCCCCGGATCGTCGTCTCCGTGCCTTCCGGCAGTACCGAGGTTGAGAGACGCGCCGTCCGCAATTCCTGCGAACGCGTCGGCGCCCGGCAGGTTCATCTCGTGAGCGAGCCCATGGCGGCTGCCATCGGCATCGGCCTGCCAGTGGAGCAGGCCGTAGGGTCGATGGTCATCGATGTCGGCGGCGGGACCACGGAGATCGCCGTCATCGCCCTGTCCGGAGTGGTTGCCGCCGAGTCGATCCGGGTCGCCGGCGACGAGATGGACCGGGCTATCACCGAGTGGGTGAGGAAGAAATACAACTTGCTCATCGGCCCTCGATACGCAGAGCAGTTGAAGTTCCAGATCGGCTGCGCCATGCCTCTGGATCCCGAGGAAGAGGCCCTCGTGCGAGGCCGGGATCTCGTCGAGGCCATCCCGAAGACCCTGATGGTCGACTCCCGGGAGATCCGCGAGGCCCTGTCCGATCCGGTGGCCCAGATCGTCGCCGGTGTCCGGCGTGGGCTGGAACGCACACCTCCCGAGTTGGCGGCCGATATCCTCGACCGGGGCATGGTCCTGTCGGGCGGCGGTGGCAAGCTGCGGGGGCTGCGAGAACGCCTGATTGAGGCAACCAGCCTGCCCACCTACCTCGATGACGAAGATCCGCTGTCGGCGGTCGTCCGCGGCAACGCCCGCGTTCTCGACGAATTCGAGCGCTATCAGAAGGTCCTCTACTGAGCCCTGCCCCACGCCCGGACGGGTCATTCGTGCTCCAGCGCCACCGTGAGTACCTCTGTTTCGGCTTGGTGGTGGTGGCCGCCGGCATGTTGTTGGGAATGCCTCCCGCCCAGCAGGAGAGAGTCGCCCGAGGCCTGCGAGCCGCGTCCTGGGGAGCCGGGCAGTGGGTGTTCTCGCGAATCATCCGTTTCGCCCGGAACCAGGAACAGTCCAGGTACCTCCTGACGCAGAACGTGCAGTTGGCCCTGGAGAACATGCGCCTCCGGGAGTCGGCCGAGGAAACCCTCCGTCTGCGCCAGGCCTTGCAGTTTCGGGAGCGCAGCCAGATTGGCGAACTGACGCCCGCGGAGGTGATCGGCCGGGACCCCGATCAGGGACTCGGTGTGCTGATCATCAATGGCGGCCGGGATCTGGGCTTGCACGAGGACTGGCCAGTGGTCACTACGGAGGGTCTGGTGGGGCACCTCCAGCAGGTCGACGCCCACAGCGCCGTGGTGCGTCTGATCCTTGATGCAAGGGTGGCCGCCCTGATCCACGGCAGCCGGGCTCAGGGTATCGTCTCCCCGGTCCGGGGGAACCTCTTCGAGCTCGGCTATGTGGACGCCAGCAAGTCCGTAGCGGAAGGCGACCGAGTCGTCTCGTCGGGCATGGGGGGGAGATATCCGAAGGGGATTACAATTGGTTACGTAACCCAGGTCAGCCGGCGCGAGGACAACCCCCTCTTCAAGCAGATCCTGCTGGAATCGGGCGTCGACTTTCGGGGGCTGGAAGAGGTGTTCATCCTTCGTCCCGGTCCCGGGGAGGGTCGTTGACAGCCCCCTGGGCGGTGGTTATTATGCAGATGGCCATCAGTTGCGTAAGCGTCTGGCACACAAGCGGAAGCGTCGGGGGCGACTCCGCCGGATCAGACGCCGGATGGCTGGGTTGTTGCCGGCCGGGGTTCGACCGAGAACGAGAGGGGGCGGCCTTGACCAAGGCTGATATCGTCCGTCAGATCGCCCAAGGCACTGGGCTGACGAAAACCGACACGGGCGCAGTCGTCGATGGCTTCATTGAAGCTGTGGTCAAGGCTCTCCAACAGGGCGAGCACATCGAGATCCGGGGTTTCGGCACCTTTAAATCCGTCAGCCGAGCCCCCCGGACGGGGCGCAATCCACGAACCGGCGCCGAGGTCAAGATCTCTCGCCGCAAAGCCCCCGTCTTCAAACCATCCAAGGAACTGCGGGCTCGTGTCGGAGCCGACGGAAGTCCCAGAGGAGAGGACAAGGATGCCTTGTGGAAGGAAGAGAAAGCGGCATAAGATCAACACGCACAAGCGCAAGAAGCGCTTGCGCAAGAACCGTCACAAGAAGCGCGACCTCTAGTTCCGTCTCGCTGCTGGTCGGTGGGCCAAGGTTCCGTCGCGCAGAAGATTGCGTGGGCTATTAGCTCAGCTGGATAGAGCGCTTGCCTCCGGAGCAAGAGGTCACAGGTTCGAATCCTGTATAGCTCACCATCGCCGGTCGGGGTGTGGCGCAGCCCGGAAGCGCACCTCCTTGGGGTGGAGGGGGTCGCAGGTTCAAATCCTGTCACCCCGACCATTTTCTTGCCAGTTCGCCGGGCCTCGGCGGTTCCTTCGGGAATCTCCCGAGGCCTGCATCTCATTGGCGCCGGGTGTCGGCACCCCAATGTCGACCCGAGCGCTTGCGTCGGGGTGTAGCGCAGTCCGGTTAGCGCACCTGCTTCGGGAGCAGGGGGTCGGCGGTTCGAATCCGCCCACCCCGACCACCCCCTAGGACCCGCAGATCGCCCTCCAAGAAGCGGCCCCGGGGGGCTGATCGCCTTTCCTTCCCTACGCGTGACCCGTCAGGCACGAAGCATCGTAATCGTCGGTCCGACCGCGGTTGGCAAGACCGACTTGGCCTTGGAGCTTGCGGAGTCCATTGGAGGTGAGGTCGTCTCCATCGACTCACGACAGGTCTATCGGAGTCTGGACATCGGTACTGCCAAACCGACAGCTGAGCAGCGTCGCCGGGTCCGCCATCACATGATCGACCTCATCGACCCGACCCAAATCTATAGCGCCGGGCGCTTCGGGGCACTGGCTAGAGAGAGAGTAAAACGCCTTGAGGTCAAAGGCCTTACGCCTCTCATTGTGGGCGGTTCAGGACTCTATCTGTCAGCGACGATCGACGGACTCTTCGTGGCGCCCCCGACGGATCGTTCCCTTCGTGCCAGGATGGCAGCTCGCCTCAAGGACGAAGGAGCCGAAGCCCTGGTCGCCGAGTTGCGCCGCCTGGATCCGGCTGCAGCCAGCGATATAGAGCCCGGGGATGGAATCCGTCTGCTCCGAGCTCTCGAGCTGGTCCTGGCCGATGGCCGTCAACGGGCGGAAAGGTGGGAGGCGGATGGGGTCCACGGGTTGAGAAAGATGCCGATGATGATCTGTCTTACCCGGGCGCGGGAGAGCCTGTACGAGCGTATCCACAGGCGCAGCGTGGCCATGTTCAATGCGGGGTGGCCGGAGGAAGTGGCGAAACTGCTGGCCGACGGCCTCGATCCCGGCGCCGCGGGACTCCAGAGCCTGGGCTATGCCGAGGTCGTAGACCACTTGGTCGCTGGTCTCCCGAGAGAGCGGGCGATCGAGGCCATCCAGCGCAGGACGCGAGGATTCGCAAAGAGACAGATGACCTGGTTCCGGCGCGACCGCCGCCTGCGCTGGCTGGATCTGGATCGGCTTGGCCGCAACGGGGCCAAAGATCGTATTCTGCGCCAATGGGAGGCTATCGGGATCTCTGGTGACGCCATTGACACTGGAAGTTAGCCCGGTTATCTTAACTATCGACTTCAAGTGCGCGAAGAGGACCGGAGCGGGAGTAGTTCAGGGGTAGAACGCAAGCTTCCCAAGCTTGATGTCGCGGGTTCGACTCCCGTCTCCCGCTCCAATTCCTCTCCATCCTTCCCCAGCAGACCCTCGTGAACGGTCCAGAGCGGCCTCCGGTTACAAGACCCGATCTACATATGTCCCTTCCGTCGCGAAGAAGGCGTCGAGAGCCTTCCTTGAAGAAGGTGGCGCAAGCCCCCCGGGCCGCAGAGGAAAGCCCGGCGGCCGGCGGGGTCCTGGGAATCGCCGTTCATGGCGGTCCCTGCTCCGTGGCCAGGTCGCCGGAGGAGGCCGCTTGATCACGGTTCGAGGGGTGGAATCCGGTTCCCTGGCCGAACGGGCGGGATTCGCGGGCGGGGACCGGATTGCCCGTGTCAACGGCGAGCCGGTAGGCGACCTGATCGATTTCCAGGTGGCCAGCTCCGAGCCCCGGCTGCGGTTCGAGGTCGAGCGGGAGGGGCAGGTCTACGAGCTGGAAGTGGAGCGCCGGGGGGGAGAGCCTCTGGGGTTCGACTTCGACGAGATGCGTCTTCGACGCTGCAACAACAAGTGCGTGTTCTGTTTCCTGCACCAGATGCCGGGCGGCATGCGCCGGTCTCTCTACTTCGAAGACGACGACTACCGGCTTTCCTTCCTGCACGGGTCCTACGTGACCCTGACCAACGTCAGGGAGGAGGATTTGCGACGGATCGTGGATCAGGGCCTGACGCCTCAGTACGTCTCGGTCCACGCCACCGATCCCGCGCTGCGGAAGCGATTGCTCGGGCGAAAGAGAGGTACGGTGTCCATCCTCGAGCGCATCGACTACCTGGCGCGCTCGGGCATCGAGATGCACACCCAGATCGTCCTCTGTCCCGGATGGAACGATGGCGAGCATCTCGAGCGCACTCTGAGCGACCTCGAAGGGTTCTACCCTTCTGTCCGCTCGGTGGCACTGGTCCCCGTCGGGCTCACCCGCTTCCGGAGCCACCTGCCCGAGTTGCAGCCGGTCACTCCGGATCTCGCCGAGCGCTACCTGGCCGACGCGGAGCGCTGGGGCGAGCGCTGTGCCAGGGAACTCGGCGAGCGCTTCGTCTACCCCGGGGATGAGTTGTTCCTGCTGGTGGGACGACTCCCCCCTCCGGCCGGCTACTACGACGCCTTTCCACAGATCGAGAACGGAATCGGCATGGTGCGGACCTTTCTCGACTGCTGGGAGCGCGAACGGGCGACGGTCCGAGGAGAGGTCGAGCGGCCCCTGCACCTGACCCTTGTCACGGGCCGGTTGGCGAGCCGATTCCTGATTCCCATGGTGGACGACCTCGATAGCAGCGAGGGCCTCCAAGTCGATGTCGTGGTCGTCGACAACGACTTCTTCGGTCCCGGCATCACGGTCTCCGGACTCCTCTCCGGACGGGATATGGCCAAGGCGCTGCGCGGCGGTCCCTGGGGCTTGGCGGTGCTTCCTCCCAACGCCGTCAACGGCGACGGAGTAACCCTCGACGATCTGACCGTAGCGGAGATCGAGGCGGCCGCCGGCATGCCCGTGACGGTAGGAGAGTATGACCTGGCCGCCACCCTCCGCCGGTGCGTGGATCAGGAGAGCGTGGCTCGTGGGCGCGGACGTCAGCTCTCGGAACTCGGGTTCTACGTCGGCCGCAAGTGACGCCTTCGGCACCCACCAGGACGGGCATTCTTCCCGTCGCCCCGGAGGGTCCGGTCGTGGCTATCGTGGGCCGGCCGAACGTCGGCAAGTCCACACTCTTCAACCGCCTCACCGGCACCCGGCGGGCCATCACCGACGACCAGCCCGGTGTCACCCGCGACCGGATTCACGGTATCGCCGAATGGGGAGGCCATCGATTCACCCTCGTCGACACCGGCGGTTACGTCCCCCGTTCGGACGGCATCGAAGGCGAGGTACGATGGCAGGCGGAGAAGGCCCTGGAGGAAGCGGATCTCGTGCTGCTGGTCTGCGACGCGGCGGAAGGGGTCTCGGGTGCCGACCGGGAGGTGGCCGATCTCTTGCGGCGGCGCGGCATCCGTTGCCTTCTGGTAGTCAACAAGGTCGATCATCCGGATCCCTACCGGTACGACATGGGGGAGTTCTTTGGACTCGGCCTCGGGGATCCCCATCCCGTCTCGGGCGCCACGGGGCGCCGCTCCGGCGATCTGCTCGACGCGATCGTCGCCGGGTTCGACCCCGCCGGCCCGCCCCCAGTGGACCCGCGGCCCGAGGTGCGCCTCGTCCTCTCCGGCCGGCCGAACGTGGGCAAGTCGACGCTCATCAACCGGCTGTGCGGAGAGCGCGTTTCCATCGTCCACGAGCAACCCGGCACGACACGCGACTCCACCGACGTCACCATCCTCAGGGACGGACAGCGCTTCGTGCTGGTCGACACCGCCGGCTTGCGCAGGCGCACCCGGGTGCAGGACCCGGTCGAGTACTTCAGTGCCCTGCGGGCCTCGCACAGCCTCGAACGGGCGGATGTGGTCGTCGTCCTTCTGGACGCCGTCGAGGGAACCACGGCCCAGGATGCCCGGATCATGAGCCGCGTCCTGGAGCTCGGCCGGGGCTTGGTGGTTGCGGTGAACAAGTGGGATCTGGTCGCCGCGACCGAAGGGGCCGGCCTGGCCGCCTATCGTGACGAGATGAGACGGCGCCATCCCTTCCTTCACCACTATCCGATCCTGACCCTGTCGGCCCTGACCGGCCGGCGGGCAGCGGACTGCCTGGGCGCGTCCGCCGCCGTCGCCGAACGTGCCCGCGCCCGGGTCCCCACCCCCCGGCTCAACCGGTGGCTTCAGGAGATCACCCGCCGACGGGCGCCGGGCGGCGGCGGCGACGTGCGGATTCTCTACGCCACCCAGACCGGGGTGGCGCCGCCTACCTTCCTCCTGTTCTCCAATCGCCCGACCATGCTCAGCCCTTCCTATTGCCGCTTTGTCGAGAACTGTCTCCGCGAGAGAATCGACCTGACGGGCACACCGGTGCGCATCCACTGTCGGAGCAGCAACCGTCTCCGCCGGGGCCCGGACGGGGCGGAGGAGGGCCGAGATGAGTGAGAGGAAGCCGGACATCGGCACGAAGCTGTACTACAGCATCGGCGAAGTGGCCGAACTCACCGAATTGCCGCCATACACCCTGAGGTCCTGGGAGAAGGAATTCCCCTGGCTGCGCCCCAAGCGGGTGCGCGGAAAGAACCGTGCCTACCGCCCCCGAGACATCGGTATCGTCCTGCTGATCAAGCGGCTCCTTCACGAAGAGCGCTATTCGACGATGGGCGCCCTCCAGAAGCTTCGTAACGAGCCGGAACTGATCCAGGGCGCTGGCCACCAAGCCCTCGTCGGCGAGGGTGCCCCAAACCGCCCCCCCCGCCCTGCCGCCAGGCCCCCGGCGGAGGGCCACGAATCCCCCGAGGCCGAGGGGGCCGGGGAGGTGCCGTCGAGCGCCCTGCTCCGCGAAGTTCTGGTGGAGCTGCGGGAGATCGCAGGGTTGCTTGGGTAACGCCTTCCCGGCAGCGATCTTGCTTTGAACCGTATATCTCTGTAATTTTAGCGACTTGGCACGCTTGGGTGCCTGCCTCTCTCAGTTGGGGAACTGGATGCCATGGCCGAGACAGAGGCCACCGACCAACGGGCGATCCGATCAGTGGAGCCGGAGGGGTTGCGTCCGCTCCTGTTTGATCTCGCCGAGCCCGTCGTGGCCGATCACGGCGCCGAGCTCGTCGATGTCGAGGTCTCCGGGTCGGGTAGTTTCAACGTTCGCCTGTCGGTCTATCGAGAGTCGGGTGTCACCGCCGATCTCTGCGAAGCCATCTCCCGGGAGCTCTCCGATCTCCTCGACATCGAGGATCCCGTCCCTGGACGCTATCGGCTGGAGGTGACTTCGCCCGGCCTCGAGAGGCCCCTGAGGACCGACGCCGACTTTCGCCGCGCCCACCGGCGCAGGCTCAAGGTCCTCACCTGGGACGGTCGTACCGAGTTCGGCCGCCTCGCCGGTGTTACGGAGACGTCGATCGAACTGGATCGCGACGAGGGTCCGCGTTGCGTTGACCGTAGCGACATTTCGCGGGCCACCATCGAAGTGGAATTCTGAACGGAGCGGGATGAACGCGGAGTTCAACATCATCGAGGCCCTGGGGCAGATCGCGCGCGAAAAGAACGTCGACCGCGAGATGGTTATTCAGACCTTGGCCGACGCCCTCGTCTCGGCTGCCAAGAAGCGCTACGGCAACGTGGACAACTTCGAGGTCCAGACCGATTCGGCAACTGGTCGCATGCGAGTGGTCGCCCGCAAGACCGTTGTAGAAGAGGTCAGTGTGCCCGAGTTGGAGATCGACATCGAGGAGGCGCGCGGAATCGATCACCAGGCCCAGATTGGCTCGGTGGTCTTCGCGGAATTGAACTTGGCGGACTTTGGCCGCAACGCCATCCAGACGGCCAAGCAGATCCTGGTCCAGCGGGTGCGCGAGGCCGAGCGCGAGCACATCTACGAGGAGTTCGCCAGTCGCATCGGAAAGATCGAGTCCGGCACGGTGCAGCAGATCAGCCACGGCGACATCATCATGAATCTCGGGCGGGCCGAAGCGGGCGTTCCCCTCAAGGAGCAGATCCGGCGCGAGCGCTACCGTCAGGGCGACACGGTGCGCGGCTACATCTTCGAGATCCTCAAGTCCACCCGTGGTCCCCAGGTCTTGCTGTCGCGGACCCATCCGGAGTTCCTGCGCAAGCTGTTCTCCCTCGAGGTTCCGGAGATCGCCGAAGGGATCGTGACCATTCACGCCGTCGCCCGCGAACCGGGCGAGCGGGCCAAGATCGCGGTGAGTTCGAACGATGAACGCGTGGACCCGGTCGGTGCCTGCGTGGGCGTCAAGGGGTCGAGGGTGCAGGCCGTCGTCCGCGAGCTGTCCGGAGAGCGGATCGACATCGTGCCCTGGATCGACGAGGCCGACATCTTCATCTCCCGGGCCTTGGGCCCGGCGACGGTTTCCCGTGTCATCACCGACGATCGACGTCACCACGCTCAGGTCATTGTGGAAGAGGAGCAGCTGTCCCTCGCCATCGGCAAGTCCGGACAGAACTCCCGGCTGGCCGTTCAGCTCACTGGCTGGGGCCTGGACATCATCACCGAAGAGGAGTATCAGCGCCGCCTCCGCCGACTGGAAGAGAGCAAGGTGGAGTTGCGGCACCTCGAGGGTGTCAGCGAGCTCATCTCCCTCAGTCTCGCCACGTCCGGCTTCATCTCCATCCGGGGCATTGCCCAGGCCGAGGTCGAGATGCTGCGCACCGTGCCCGGTCTGGAAGGAGAGGATCAGGCGGCACGACTGAGAGAGTTGGCCCTGGCCTATGTGGAGCAGGCGGAGGTCTCCGGCGAGGAATTGAGGCCTGCCTCACTCGAAGAGTTGGAGTCCGCCGAGCGAGCCGCTGTCGAGGCCAGGGACGCCCTGCTGGCGGAGGAGGACCAGGCGGAGACCGCTGCCGCGGCGACGGCAGTGGAGGGTGGTGACGAAGACAGATCGGCCGGGGGCGAAGCCGTGAGCGCCGCCTCCGGTGACGTCGAGGCGCCCAGCCCCGACTCCGCAATCGAAAACGACTTGACCGGTTAGTCAATCGAGGAAGCACTATTTGGAAAAGCGCAGGGTATATCAGGTAGCGAAGGAGAAGAAGCTCTCCAGCGACGCCCTCATCTCCATGCTGAAAGGGATGGGGCAGGAGGTGAGGAGCCACATGAGTGTGGTGACGCCCGAGATGCTGGAGGCGATCACCAAGAAGATCGATGAGGAGAAGCGGTCCTCCATCGAGGAGGTGCAGCGCCAGAAGGTCAAGGAGACCCAGCGAAAGGCCGAGGCCCGAGCCGGGCGGCAACCTCAGGATACCAAGGAGGAGAGCAAGCCGCGGGACAGCCGTACCTCGCAGCGTCGAGCCGATCCGATCGCACGCCCGGGGATGCCCGCCCCAGCGCCGGATCGTCCGGACGATGGTCGTCGTCGCAAGCGACGGGGGGGCAAGGTCGACGAGGAGATGCTCAACGAGCTCCGCGAGACCCATACCGCCGATCGGCCTGCCGAGAAGACCTCCGCCACCCCCTCCTCCACCCCCTCCTCCGGCCCCGATGTCAGCGGCCGCTGGCGAGCCGGCGGCGGCCGCCAGCGGCGCCGCAAGCAGGTCGACTCGCAGGCCGTGCAGGAGAGCGTCCGGAAAACGCTGAGCCAAATCAGCGAAGGCCGCACGCGTCGGCGCTACGACCGTTCGCGCGACGAGGGAGGCGAGGAGGCCGGGCTGGAGGAGGCGCAGATCCTCCATATCAACGAATTCGCCACGGTCGGCGAGCTGGCGGAGGCCATGCATGTCCGGCCGGCTGAAGTAATCGCCGTCTGCCTGCATCTGGGCGTGGTCGTGACCATCAACCAACGCCTGGACATGGACACCATGGTGACCGTGGCCGACGAGTTCGGCTACGAGCTCAAGCGCCTGGAAGCGGCCGAAGAAGAGGCGGATCTGGACTTCGCCCACGACGGTCTGGTCGACGAGGGAGATGTGGGAGAGCCAGCGCCGCGTCCGCCCGTGGTCACCGTCATGGGACACGTGGACCACGGCAAGACCTCCCTGCTCGACTACCTGCGCAAGACCAACGTCGTCAAGGGCGAGTCCGGGGGCATCACCCAGCACATCGGGGCCTACTCAGTGCGCCTCTCCAGCGGCCGATCGATCACTTTCCTCGACACGCCCGGCCACGCCGCCTTCACCGCCATGCGGGCCCGCGGTGCCCGGATCACGGACCTCGTCATCCTCATCGTCGCTGCCGACGACAGCGTGATGCCGCAGACGATCGAAGCGATCGACCACGCGCGAGCGGCTCAGGTGCCGATTGTGGTGGCCATCAACAAGACCGATCTGCCCACGGCCGATCCAGAGCGGATCAAACGCGAGCTGGCCGAGCATCAGGTTCTCGTCGAGGGGTGGGGGGGGCAGGTCTCCTGCGCCGAGATATCCGCCACGACCGGCACGGGAATCGACCAACTCCTCGAATCGGTGCTGCTCGAGGCGGAGGTTCTGGAGTTGGAGGCTTTCCCGCAGAGACGCGCCAATGGCACCGTCGTCGAGGGCCAGCTCGACAGGGGACGCGGCGCCGTAGCCACCGTTCTCGTCCAGGATGGCACCCTGAACCAGGGCGACCCCTTTGTAACCGGCATGTACGGAGGCCGGGTACGGGCGCTGATGGACGAGCAGAATGCACGCCTGAAGTCGGTGGGCCCGGGTACACCGGTGCAAGTCCTCGGGTTGAGCGGGGTACCCCAGGCGGGCGACACCTTCGCCGTGGTCCCCTCCGAGCGCGATGCCAAGGCCATCGTCGCCGGGCGCCAGCAGATCAAGCGCGAGCAGGACGCCCGCCAGAGGAGCCTGACCCTCGGCGACCTGCAGCACCAGATACAGGAAGGCCGCATCAAGGATCTCAACGTCGTGGTCAAGGGCGACGTGGACGGCTCGGTGGAGGCCATCACCCAGGAGCTGGGGGGCATCACCCACGAGGAGGTGCGCATCGCCGTCATTCACGCGGCGGTGGGGCCCGTATCCGACAACGACGTCATGCTGGCCTCGGCCTCCGGGGCGGTGATCATCGCCTTCCACGTGGACATCGACAACTCCGCCCGCGCCACGGCCGAGAACAGCGGCGTCGAGGTCCGGGAGTACAGCGTGATCTACGAGGTCGTGGCGGAGTTGAGGGCCGCCCTGTCCGGCCTGCTCTCTCCAAGTCTCGAGGAGCGCATCGTCGGCACGGTCGAGGTCCGCCAAGTGTTCGAATCTTCCCGCGCCGGCAACATCGCCGGATGCTACGTGCAGGACGGCCGCATCGCCCGCAGCAGCAAGGTCCGGCTGCGCCGCGAGCAGGAGATCCTCTGGGAGGGCCGAATCTCGTCTTTGCGCCGTTTCAAGGATGACGTGCGTGAGGTGCTCGAGGGGTTCGAATGCGGCATCTCCCTGGAGGGGCACAACGATGTCCGCGAGGGAGACCTGATCGAATCGGTCGATGTCGTCGAAACCGCGCGAACCCTCTAGAGTTGCGCCTAGGGAACCTTGGTCGTCCTGGTCAGCGAAGTGCAGTTGTTTCTGCCCGACGCTCAGTCCCTGAAGCAGAAACGCCAGGTGCTCAACAGTATCAAGGAGCGCCTGCACAACCGGTTTCACCTGTCCGCAGCCGAGGTCGGTCACGCCGACCTGTGGCAGCGCAGCACACTCGGCATGGCCGTGGTCAGCAACTCCGGGCGGCAGGCGGACGAGGTGCTGGCCAAGGCGGTGAATTTCATCGAATCCGACGGACGGGTGCAGATCATCGACTACACCGTCGAGGAGCGCTGAGCTTGGCCAGAAGCCACCGCGTGCAACGCCTGCGCCTGCAGTTGCGCCGCGAGTTGGGCGATATCGTGCGCCGGCTGCGTGATCCGCGCCTCGGGTTCGTCACCGTCATGGACGTGGAGGTCTCCAGTGAAGACCTCGGCCACGCCACCTTGTTCGTGAGTGTCCTCGGTGAGACCGAGGAGCAGGTAAAGGCGGTGGCTGCCTTGAACAGCGCCCTCGGGTTCATCCGCCGCGAACTGGCCCGACGGTTGACGATCCGGCACGTGCCCGAGCTATCGGTCCGCTACGACGACACCTCGGAGCGGGCCGCCAGAGTCAGCTCCCTTCTCGATCGGCTGCCCTCTACCGGGGGCGCCGCGGCGGAGGCCCCGACGGCCCGTGAATGACCATGGACGGGACCGGGGGGGTCCTCGTCGTCGACAAGCCTACGGGGCCCACGTCGCACGATGTCGTGGCCAGGGTTCGCCGGGCCCTGGGGATCCGCCGTGTGGGACACTGCGGGACCCTCGATCCCCTGGCCACCGGCGTCCTCGTTCTCTGCGTCGGTCCCATGACCCGGTTCAGCCGATGGTTGACCGGCGGGGACAAGGAGTACGATGCCTGCTTCCGACTCGGGGCGACGAGCGACACCGACGACGCCCTGGGACGGATCACCGAAACGCGGTCGGTCAGGCCGCCGGACCGAAGTGAAATCGAGGATGTCTTGGAACGCTTCCGGGGGGGCATCGATCAGGTGCCGCCCGAGCATTCGGCGGTCAGGGTTCGCGGCCTCCGCAGCTACCACAGGGCCCGGCGCCAGGTGCCCACGGGATTGACTGCGCGACCGGTCCGGATCGATCGGTTCGAAGTCGTCAGCTACGAACCGCCCCGGTTGCGGGTACGCGTGCAATGTGGGAAGGGCACCTACATCCGCTCCCTGGCCCGTGACCTCGGCCAGGCCTTGGGTTGTGGTGGTTTCGTGGAGCAGTTGAGACGTCTTCGTGTCGGCAGCCTGACGATCGGCGACGCCGTCGAGTGGGCAGCCCTGGAGCGACAGGGCGTGAAGGAGAGACTCCTCGATGCGCGCCAGGCCCTGCGCGGAATCCTGGGCTTCGTCGACGTCGACCGGGAAGACGCAGAGGCCTTCACCCACGGGCGCCCTGTTCCGGTAGAGGCGCGGCCGGGGGAACGGGCCGTCTTTCATCAGGCCGGTTTTCTCGGCGTGGGGCAAGTCGACGAAGAGGGCCGTTTGCAGCCGAGAAGGGTGGTAGCGGAGTGGTCCCCCCTTCCCTGAGAGAGTCCTGCAGGTCTCCGAAAGCCACGGGAGCCCAAGGCAACGACAGGGCGGCACGACCGGCGGGAGCCGCCATGGAACGGGCGCGGTGTGACGGGTTTCCGGCCGTGACCATGGAGGGCACGGTGGTCCGGGGAGACGGACGGGGCCGGCGGCTCGGATTTCCGACGGCGAACCTTCGTCTCGACCCCGATACCGACCCGCCCCTGGGTGTCTTCGCGGCGCGCGTCGAGGGCGCGGGACTCCAGGTTGCGGCCGTGGCCAACATCGGCACCCGGCCGACCTTTGAAGGCCAGGACGTCTCGGTAGAAGTGCACCTGTTGGACTTCGAGGGCGACCTGTACGATCGGAGGTTGCGGGTTACCCTCGACCGGCGGCTCCGAGGTGAACGGCGTTTCGACACGGTCGAGGAGCTGCGGCGCCAGATCGCCGGAGATATCGAACAGGCCCGCGCCCGATAAGGGGATGGGCTACACACAACTTGGAGGCAAGACGTTGTCGATCACAGCAGAACGCAGAAAAGAGCTGGTGGTGAAGTTCGGAGAGGCCGAGGCCGACACAGGGTCTGCGGCGGTGCAGATCGCCATCCTCTCCGAGCGCATTCGCAATCTCACCGGGCACCTGCAGGTCCACAAGCAGGACTTCGCCACGCGGCGGGGATTGCTGAAGCTCATCGGGCGGCGGCGGCGCCTGCAGCAGTATCTGCAGGGGAAGTCGCCGGAAGCCTACGCGGCTCTGATCAAGGACCTGGACCTGCGACGCTGAAGCCGCGTCGCAGGAACCGGTTCCGTCCACGAACGATCCGCCCCCTCCATGCGGCGGATCCCACCCCAACGCTACACAGGAAAGCAAGTCGGAAGAGATGAATCACAAAGTCGAATTGGAATGGGGCGGGCGCACGCTCACCCTGGAGACCGGCAAGATCGCCGCACGAGCCAACGGTGCCGTGTGGGTCCGTTACGCCGACACGATCGTGCTGGTCACCGCCTGCCGGTCCCGCCGCGCCGAGGACAGGGGGTTTCTGCCCCTGACCGTCGAATACCGCGAGAAGGGCTATGCCGCCGGTCACATCCCCGGCAACTTCTTCAAGCGGGAAGGGCGCATGGGGGAGAAGGAGACCCTCAGTGCGCGGATGATCGATCACATGATCCGCCCCCTGTTCCCCAAGAAGTTCCCCCACGAGATCCAGGTCTTCGTCACCGTCCTCTCCGCGGACGGGGAGAACGAGGCCGACATCATCGGCATGGTCGGAGCCTCGGCGGCTCTGTGCCTCTCCGACATGCCTTTCTCAGGGCCCATCGCAGCGATCCGAGTCGGCCGCGTCGACGGCGACCTGATCGTCAACCCGACCCTTTCCCAGCTCGGGGAGAGCGACATGGACCTCATCATCTCGGGCGACAGGGACAGCATCGGGTCCGTCGAAGGCGCCGCTGAGGAGATCTCGGAGGCCGCCCTGCTGGAAGCCCTGGAGTTCGCTCACGAGCACATCCAGGAGATTCTCGATCTGCAGGAGGATCTGGCCGAGAAGGGGGGGCACGGCAAGATGGAGTACACGTCCCCCGTGGTCGACCCCGAGCTGGTGAAGGCCGTGAAGGAGGCCGCTGGGAGCCGCATCTCCGAGGCGAACCGCAGCGGAGACCGCGACAGGCGCGGGGCCCTGATCGAGCAGATGGAGGCCGAGGTCAGCTCCGAGCTGGGAGAGCGCTTTCCCGACTCGGAGAAGGCTATCGGGGAACTGCTGTACGACATGACCCGATCGGACATGCGCAGGATGGTGCTGTCCGACAAGCGGCGCATCGACGGCCGACAGCTCGACGAGGTCCGTGAGGTGACCTGCGAGGTCGGAATCCTGCCACGAGCTCACGGCTCGGCCCTCTTCACCCGGGGGCAGACCCAGGCCCTCTGCGCGTCGACCCTGGGGAACAAATTCGACGAGAGGATGATCGAGGACCTGCGGGGCAAGGCCTTCAAGTCCTATTACCTCGATTACAACTTCCCCTCCTACAGCACCGACGAAGTCTCCTTTCCCCGGGGTCCGGGGCGGCGTGAGATCGGACATGGCCACCTGGCCGAGCGGGCCCTGGAGCCGGTGATTCCAACCGTGGATTCCTTCCCTTACACCGTCCGGCTGGTCTCCGACATCCAGTCCTCGAATGGTTCCACATCGATGGCCACCGTGTGCGGCTCCTCGCTGGCCCTCATGGACGCGGGCATCCCGATCAAGTCCGCGGTCACCGCCTCCGGCGTCGGTCTGATCAGCGAGGGCGAGGAGTACGCCATCCTCACCGACATCCTCGGCGACGAGGACTTCCTCGGCGACATGGACCTCAAGGTGGCGGGGACGGAAGAGGGGATCACGGCGGTGCAGATGGAAAACAAGATCGCCGGCATCCGCCTCGAAATCCTCGAGGAGGCCCTGGAGCGGGCCCGGGCGGGACGCATGCACATCCTCGGCATCATGAACGCCTGCATCGAGACCCATCGGGCCGAGCTCTCCTCGCACGCCCCCAGAATCGAGTTCCTGAAGATCGACCCGCAAAAAATCGGCGCCGTCATCGGCCCGGGTGGCCGCACCATCCGCGAGATCGAGAAGACGGGGGCCAGCGTCAGTGTCGAGGACGACGGGACGATCACCGTTTCCGCTGTCGAGGCAGAGGCCGCGAACCAGGCCCGGGCGATGATCGAAGCGATCACGGCAGAGGCCGTGATCGGCGCCGAGTACGAAGGCACGGTAAAGCGGATCATGCCCTTCGGGGCCTTCGTCGAGATTCTCCCCGGCAAGGAGGGGTTGTTGCACATCTCCGAGCTCGACCACCACCGTGTGGACACGGTGGAGGATGTGGTCGCCGAGGGAGACCAGGTGGCGGTGAAGGTTCTCGACATCGACAACGCCGGCAAGATCCGGCTCAGCCGCAAAGCGATGCTGCCGAGGAACTGAAGGCCGCGAAAGGAAGGCGCCAGGCAGGCGCGGGAAGGCTATCGAAGCTCGCAGGAGGTCCCTCGGCATCGGTAGTCTTCTGTTGATGCATGCACCGGCCTCGACGGTCGGTGGAAGGATGAATGTTCGGTGAGGGACGAGGTTTGGGCCCCGGATGGTGAGCCCACGGTCCGAATCTCCCATATCGCGGAGAGGGAGGGCGAGCGCGTTCAGTTGCACGGCTGGATCTACAACAGCCGCTCCAGCGGCAAGCTCCACTTCCTTCAGGTCCGTGACGGTACCGGCATCATCCAGTGCGTCCTGTTCCAGGGCGACGTGACGCCGGAAGTGTTCGAACGCTGCCATCAACTGCCTCAGGAGACGGCTGTGATCGTACGGGGCCGGGTGCGCTCCGACCCGCGTTCCCCCCTCGGTTTCGAACTGGGGGTGGCGGATCTGGAGGTCGTGCATCGGTCGGAGGAGTATCCCATCTCACCCAAGGAGCACGGCGTCGCCTTCCTGATGGAGCATCGCCATCTGTGGCTGCGCTCGCTGCGCCCACACGCCGTGCTGCAGGTGCGCGCCGTGGTGATCGATGCCTGCCGGGAGTACATGCGCCAGGAGGGCTTCCTGCTGATCGACGCCCCGGTGCTCACACCCGCGGCCTGCGAGGGAACGACGACGCTCTTCGAGACCGACTACTTCGGCGAGACGGCCTACCTGACCCAGAGCGGCCAGCTCTACATGGAGGCCGCGGCCATGGCCTTTGGAAAGGTCTATTGCTTCGGGCCCACCTTCCGCGCCGAGAAGTCGAAGACCCGGCGCCACCTCACCGAGTTCTGGATGATCGAGCCGGAGATGGCCTACTGCGATCTGGCGGGCGGGATGGAGGTCGCGGAGGGATTGGTGACCCACGTGGTTCGGAGGGTCCTTGCGGACTGCCGCGGTGACCTGGAGGCGCTGGAACGCGATCCGTCGCCCCTGGAAGAGGTCGCCGGCGGGCAGCCCTTCCCGCGTATCTCCTATGATGAGGCCATCGAGATCCTTCGCGACGAGGGCAGCGACCTGCCTTGGGGGAGCGATCTCGGCGGCGACGACGAGACCCTGCTGTCGCGTCGGTTCGACCGGCCCGTACTCGTCCATCGATACCCGGCGCAGGTGAAGGCCTTCTACATGAAGACCGACCCCGAGGACGGGCGGCTGGCCCTGTGCGTGGACATGCTGGCCCCGGAGGGATACGGAGAGATCGTCGGGGGCGGCCAGCGGGAGGACGACCTGCAGGTGATCGAAGCCCGCCTCGCCGAGCACGGCCTGCCCGCCGAGGCCTTCGCCTGGTACCTCGATCTGAGGCGGTACGGCTCCGTTCCGCACGCCGGATTCGGCATGGGGATCGAGCGCGTCGTGGCCTGGCTGTGCGGCACCCGCCATGTGCGCGAGACGATTCCCTTTCCCAGGACCCTGCAGAGGCTCTACCCCTGACCATGGCAGAGACCGCGGCCCGTCACCCCCCCCCGGGGGGAGCGTACGACTTCCAGCGCATCGAGAAGCGCTGGCGTGACTACTGGTTGGCGGAAGGCACGTATCGGACCGTTGCACCCGGAGAAGAGGGCTACGACCCGCAGAAGCCGAGGTGCTACATCCTCGACATGTTCCCCTATCCCAGTGGCGAAGGCCTGCACATCGGCCATCCCAAGGGCTACATCGCCTCCGATATCTACAGCCGCTTCAAGCGCATGGCTGGATACAACGTCCTGCATCCGATGGGGTTCGACAGTTTCGGGCTGCCTGCCGAGCAGTATGCCATCGAGCACAACGTCCATCCCGCCGTGTCCACCGATCAATGCATCGATCGCATGCGCGCCCAGTTGCAGTACCTCGGCCTCGGCTACGACTGGGACCGGGAGATCTCCACATCCCACGAGGACTACTACCGCTGGACCCAGTGGATCTTCCTGCAGCTCTTCGACAGCTGGTACGATCCGGACCGGGAGTGGCACGACAGCTCGGGGAGGTCGATCCGGGGCCGAGCCCGGCCGATCCCCGAGCTGGTGCAGTCCTTTGAGGACGGAACCCGGAGCCTCACGGTCCAGGACCGCATATCCCTGCTGGAGAGGCGGGCCGGCGGCTCGGTCGAGGCGGGCTGGCAGGAACTGACGGAGGCCGAGCGTCAGGCGGTACTGAGCAACTACCGCGTGGCCTATCAGAAGGAGGTCACCGTCAACTGGTGCCCCGGGCTCGGCACGGTTCTGGCCAACGAGGAAGTCACCGCCGAGGGACGCAGCGAGATCGGCGATCATCCCGTGCACAAGCGCCCGCTGAAGCAGTGGATGCTGCGCATCACCGCCTTCGCCGATCGGCTCCTGGAGGATCTCGATGCCGAGGCCCTGCCCGACGGCCGCGGCGCCACCTATGCCCTGGACTGGCCGGCGCCGATCAAGCTCATGCAGCGCAACTGGATCGGCCGCAGCGAGGGCGCCGAGGTGCGGTTCGACGTCGATGGCTCCCACCGGGCCCGATCCACCCTGGAGGTGTTCACCACCCGGCCCGATACCCTCTTCGGGGCCACCTTCATGGTGGTGGCCCCCCAGCATCCCCTGTTGTCGGAGGCAGGCCGGGTACCGGACACCTGGCCCCTGGAGACGCCCGAGACATGGAAGGGAGAGCCGGAAGCCCCGTCCCCCAGGGAAGCCGTCCGTCGACACGCGGCCTGGGCGGAGCGATCCGCCTTCTCCGGCTCCGGACAGGATCAGGACAAGAGCGGTGTCTTCACCGGGATCTTCGCGCGACGCCCGATGGATGGGGAACGCATCCCCATCTTCACCTCCGACTACGTGAGCATGGAGTACGGCACCGGAGCGATCATGGCCGTCCCCGCCCACGACGAACGGGACCACGCCTTCGCCCTCAAGTACGGCATCCCCGTCATCCAGGTCGTCGAGCCCCCCCCGGAGGCCGCCGGGGAGTTTCCCTACGCGGGCGACGGAAGGTCGATCAACTCCCCCGGCGCAAGGGCAGGCGATCCGGCGGGGGAGGCCCATCCCTTCTGCATTTCGGGCTTGCCTACGGCCGAGGCCAAGTCCCGCATCGTCGAGGCGCTGGAACAGGCAGGCCTGGGCCGCAGCGCTGTCAGCTACCGCCTTCGCGACTGGGTCTTTTCGCGTCAGCGCTATTGGGGGGAACCCTTCCCCTTGGCGACGCACCCCGATGGGTACACCGTGGCCACCGGCCTGCCCGTGCGGCTGCCGGAGCGCGAGGATTTCAGGCCCACCACCTCGGAGGATCCTGACACCCCGCTGAAGCCGCCTCTCGGACGAGCCGGACGGGAATGGACCCAGGTGGAGGTGGACGGCCAGACCTGTGACCGCGAGCTCAACGTCATGCCCCAATGGGCGGGCTCTTGCTGGTACTTCCTGCGGTTCATCGATCCCCACAACGACCGGGCCTTCTGCGACCCGGACAAGGAGAGGAGCTTCATGCCCGTCGATCTCTACATCGGCGGGGCCGAGCACGCCGTGCTGCACCTGCTGTACGCCAGGTTCTGGCACAAGGCGCTCTTCGACCTGGGGCACGTGAGCTCTCCGGAGCCCTTCAAGAAGCAGTTCAGTCAGGGCATGGTCACCGCCGACGCCTTCACCGACCACCGCGGGGTGTACATCGACATCCGCCAGGTGGCCTTCGACGCCAACGGCGAACCCGTTCACGCCCAGACAGGGCAGAGGCTGACCCGATTCCGCGGCAAGATGGGAAAACGCTACAAGAACGGCCCGCCCCCGGAAGAGGTGGGGGAGGAGTACGGCGTCGACACACTGCGATTGTACGAGATGTACATGGGACCCCTGGAGCAGAGCGCCCCCTGGAGCATGGAGGGCATCCGCGGCATGCAGCGGGTCCTGCAGCGCATCTGGAGAAACCTGGTGGCCCAGGACGGGTCGGCCAAGATCGACGACGGCCCCGCACCCGACGGGCTGCGCAGGCTTCTGCATCGGACCACTGAGAGGATTACCTCCGACCTGGAGGCTCTCCGCTTCAATACCGCCATTGCCGCCCTGATCGAGCTCAACAACGAGCTGGTCCCGCTCGAGAGAGTGCCGGCGGAGGTGGCCCGGACGCTCATTCTCCTCCTGCACCCCCTGGCCCCACATCTCGGCGAGGAGCTCTGGGAGCGCTGCGGCTTTGGATCCGGGGATCTCTCCGCCCAGCCCTGGCCCGATTTCGACGAAGCCCTGACCAGGCGCGACACAATCGTTCTACCCGTGCAGGTCAACGGCAAAGTCCGGGCAACCATAGAGGTGCCGGCCACGACCTCCGAGGAGGCGGTGCGCCAGCAGGTGCTCGGCCTGGAGAATATCCAGAGACACCTGCCGGATTCGGGACAGATAAAGAGACTGATCCTCGTCCCTGGGAGAATCGTGAACATCGTGGTCTGACGAATGGTCCAAGAGCGGCAACCCCAAGTGAGGGACAGGACATATCCTTAGATACGCATAATTTTGTTTATGTATACACCGCAGCAAGGGCTCGCGGGTGGATTATTTACATAATGCCGATTATATGGCTATCGATGGAAGACCTCGTCCTCCATTTGACAAGTGGAAGGTTACTTGGTATAATATCCCTTATAGAAAGTAACGACCTCGTAACAAGGGCCTGAGAGCATGCCCTCCAGTCGCAGCCCACAGACGGCCCCGGCAACCAGCAATCGTACCGACCTCCAGGTTCCCGTCTCCCAGGGCCTGGCCGATCTCTTCAGCGCTTCCATTTCCAGGAACACGGCCAAGGCCTACGAGGCCGCCCTTGTCCGCCTCGACGCCCGACTTGTCGGCGCGGCTCTTACAGATCACGCCTTCGCCGAATATCTCACCGAACTCCACCACGAAGGCCGGGCCCCGAGCTCCATCGCCCTCGTCGTCTCCGCCGTGAAGTTCCGGGCCAAGCTCCAGGGCGTGTCGTCGCCGGTCGGTCCCATCACCAGCCGTGCCCTCGCCGGCATCCGGCGGGCCGGGAAATACCGCGGTCAGGGGCAGGTGCAAGGTGTCGGGTTTGCAGCCGCCGACGCTGCGGCCGCGGTCGCCGGCAGCGACGGCCAGAACCTCGCCGGCCTCCGCGACGCCGCATTGATCGCCATCGCCTCCGATGGCCTGTTGCGGGTCTCCGAAATCGCCGCTATCCAGGCCGCTGATGTAGAGCAAGCGGACGACGGCAGCGGCCGACTGACGATTCGCAGCTCAAAGACCGACCAGGAAGGGGCCGGCCAAGTGCTCTATCTGGGCGCCTCCACAATGCGCCGGGTGACGGCCTGGACCACCGCCGCCGGAATCACCTCGGGACCGCTGTTCGTCAGGGTCCGAAAGAACGGCCGCCTCGGCGACAAGGCCTTGTCCGCCGTCTCGGTCCGGCAGATCATCCGCACCCGATGCAAAGCCGCGGGCGTGGAGGGGCGCCTCTCAGGCCACTCCCTGAGGGTGGGAGGAGCCCAGTCCCTGGCGGCCGGGGGCGCCTCTGTCGTGGAAATGCAGCAGGCCGGCCGCTGGCAGTCGCCGAACATGCCCGGACACTATGCCAAAGGTCAGTTGGCCGCCCGGGGCGCTGTCGCTCGCATCCGCTACGGCCAGTAAGCCCTTCGGGCACTGGGACCAGGGGCCAGCCCTGTTCAGGCTCCCTTCAATCTGAAACAAACATAATCTATATTATGCGCCTACTAAAGGCTGGCCGAAGTGGATCGGGCCGTCACGTTCGATGGAACAGCCGATCGAATTCGCGCAGGTGGATCTTGATGAGAATCGGCCGTCCGTGGGGGCAGGAGAACGGCTCGCGCGCGTTGAGCAGCCTCTGGACGAGCTTTTCCATTTCGGGAGCGGACAGCCTTTCGCCCGCTCGAATCGACGTGTGGCAGGCCATGGAAGCGGCCACCGCGTCCCGAGTCTCGGATCGAGCATCCAGCTCCTCGATCAGTTCGGATAGTATCTGGAGGAACAGGTCTCCGTCCCCCCAGTGCCTGAGGCCGGGAGGTATGGCGTCGACCAGCAGGCTCCCGGGACCGAACTCCCGCACGCCGAATCCCAGTCTCTCGAACTGCTCCCGGGCCTGCCGAAAGGCCTCCATCTCCACGGGGTTGACGGAGACGGTCAGGGGGATGAGAAGCTGCTGGGAGGCCACGCCCTCACTGTCGAGGGCGTCCTGCACCTCCTCGAAGCGGACCCGCTCGTGAGCGACGTGCTGATCCACGACGAGGAGGCCGTCGCGGATGGGAATCAGAACGTACTTGTCGTGGATCTGCCAGGCCCTCGTGGAGAGCCTGGCTTCGCTCAGGGCCTCGCGCCCCCCGGCGTCGGCCGGCACCGGTTCTCCAGCGACGGGTGACTCGGGCAGCAGGGTCAGGCTCATCTGCCCGGCCGACTCGTCCCATGGGGCCGGCTCTGTGAAATAGCTGGACCGGCTCGTGGCGGGAGTGTCGACCGTGGGCTTCTCCGAGACCCCTGGGGGCCGATCCTCCTGGCCGGACGGGTAGGAGAAGGAGCGGGCCTCGGGAACCTTCAGGGCCTCGCGAACCCCCTCCTGCACCAGCTGCCGCAGTTCCGACTCCCGGGCGAACCGCACCTCCCGTTTCGTGGGATGGACATTGACGTCGAGATGGCGGGGGTCGACGTCCAGCCACAGGACGAACTCGGGATGGCCGTTGTGGGGCAGCAACGAGCCGTATCCGGTGTAGACGGCCGCGGCCAGGGCACGAGATGCGATGGGCCGCTGCCTGACCACGACGTACTGCCTGGCGCGGGTGCGCCGGCAGTTGCCGGGCGGCGTCAGGAAGCCTTCGATCCCCGCCGCCGCGCCACCGACCTCGGCCTCCCGCCGGATCGGCAGGAGCTGCCCGGCGTCGAGGCGCAGCAGCTCGGCTGCGCGCAGGCTGCGCTCCCCCGGTGGAAGGTCGAGGACCTGCCGGCCGCCGTGGTCCAGGCGAAACCCGACCTCGGGCCGCGCCGCGGCCAATGCCACGACGGCCTGGGTCACGTGGCGCATCTCCGTGTCCTGGTGGCGCAGGAACTTCCGCCGGGCAGGGGTGTTGTAGAACAGCCCCCGGACCTCGACCGTGGTGCCCACGTCGCGCCCTATGGCTGCCAGCTCTCGCTGCACGCCGCCCTCGACGACGAGGCGCGTGCCTTCGTCCTGGCCGGCGACTCGGCTCTCCACGATCAATCGAGACACGGCGGAGATGCTGGCCAGCGCCTCTCCGCGGAAGCCCAGGGTGGAGATGGTGAACAGGTCGGTGGGCGTGCGCATCTTGCTGGTGGCGTGGCGCTCGGTGCAGAGTTGCACGTCCCGCCTCGACATGCCCAGGCCGCTGTCGGCAACCCGGATCCCCTGCCGCCCCGCCTCTTCGACATCGATCCCGACCCGGCCGGCCTCCGCATCGAGAGCGTTCTCCACCAGCTCCTTGACCACCGAGGCCGGCCGCTCGATCACCTCCCCGGCGGCGATCTTGCGCACCAGATTCTCGGGAAGCCTGTGGATGCTGGCGCCCATGCTCAGAGCTCCGGCGTGATCTCCGAGACCCGGCGCTCGAACTCGGCCTGGGTCAGGCGCCCTTCCTCCAGATCCTGCCGGGCCCGGGCCAGACGCTCCCGTGGACTGCCCTCTCTCCGGTGCCTGCGGGCCTGCTGCACCAGATTGTACAGGCCGAAGAGGAGGAGGCCGCCCACGACGGCCAGCCATGCGAGCTCCCGCAGCCAGCGCCGATTGTCGGCCCCCATGACCACGGTCACACCGGAGGTGCGCCAACGAGCGAGCGCCTCGAGCACCAGGGCCCCTTCGGGCATGGGCAGGATGACATCCTTCGCGAGGACCCGGTGGCCCGCCTGCTCGATGACCACCGGTTGCCGCAGCCGTCCGATCAGCCTTCCCTCGGCCACCTCGACCCGCTCGACCATGTCCTGGGACACCAACTCCTCCATCCGTTCCAGGCCGATGCGGGTCTCGGCCGGAGCCAGCAGGCTGAGCAGGAGAAGGAGGCCGAGCAGGCCCGACGCAAGGAGCAGGGCCAGCGAGGTAGGCGACAAGGTGGGCGTCGGCTCGGGGCTTCCCCCCGCCTCAGGGGCTGTTGTCACGTGAGCTCTCCCACGCCCAGCCGACGTCCGAGGCGAGCCGCCCGGCGCACCCATTCGCTCAACAACAGGGCCCGGCGGAGGTCCTTCGCCAGTGGGTCGGGGGTCGTCTCCCGGCCCTGAAGGGCGGCGAGGAGCTCCTCGTACTGGCGCCGCAGACCGGTCATGCGGGCCTCGTGCAGATCCTCGTGGACGAGGGCCCGGCCTCCGTGGCCGTAGAGCTCGAAGTCGACGTCGGCCTCCGTCTCCGTTCCAAGGGCGTGAACCTCCAGCAGGGCCTCCAGGCCGTTGACGAACTCGAGGTGAGCGAGAGCCAGATCCTCCTCCGGCCGGTTGCGCACCAGGGCCCTGGTGTGCGCGGCGACCGTGTCGATCCGGCCGAAGAGCTCCTCCAGCAGCAGCGGCGCCCAGAGGTACTGGGAGCCGAGCAGACCGTCGGTCCCGGCCCAGGCTCGCGGCACCCTGACCCGGAGGCGGGCGTAGACCGGCCCTTCGACCCGGGCCGCGGAGAGACGTGCCTCGTCGGCAAACCCCGAGTGAAGGCTTGGCGCGTCGATCCGCAGCATGCCCTGCCGCTGCGTCGCCGCCAGAACGGCCGCCAACTCTCCCACCCGGCGCCAACTGGTGGGCGGACAGGCGCACAGGACCCCGTGCCCCGACTCCAGGGCGTGGCGAATCCAGTATCCGCGCTCCGTCGGTGGAGAGAGCACGGCGACCATGCCCACACGGGGGTCGGCCAACCGTTCCTCCGGGCCTTCTTTCGGTCCTGGCTCGAGCACGTGCAGACCGGCCACGGAGCGGATGGCCGCCAGATGACGCGCGCGCTCCGAGTGCCCCAGGACGGCGACACCCACCGCTTCGGACACGAGACTCCGTCTCCAGGCTTCAGGGATTCTCGGGGAGGGCAAGGATGATACGGGCCATGCCGCCCCAGGCCAAGAACCCCATGGAGCAGGTCGGGAGGCAACCCTCCGAGGCCGCGCCCCTCAAGGCTTCCCGGAGCCCTCCGCCGGCCCCCTCTCCCCTGTCGCCCTCCTGTGCATCTGCCGGATGAGGCGCTTGTTGAACTCCTGGGCCGCATGGTAGCCGTCGATCCGGAGCAGGTAGTTGAAGGCGATCGTCTCGGCGATGACGGTGACGTTCTTTCCAGGATAGATCGGCACCATGACCTCGGGGATCTCGGCCCCGAGAATGGTGAAGGCGCGATCCTCGATGCCGGTGCGCTCGTAATCGAGCCCCTCCTGCCAGTCCACCAGGGTCAGGACGACCTCGACTCGTTTCTGCCTGCGGGTTCCGCCGACGCCGAAGAGTCGCTTCACATCCACGATGCCGATCCCCCGGATCTCGATGTGGTCCTGCAGCAACCGCGGCGGCCGGCCCATGAGCAGGCCCTGGGACTGGCGGGTAATGATGACGGTGTCATCCGCGACGAGACGGTGGCCGCGCTCCACGAGATCGAGGCCGACCTCGCTCTTGCCGATGCCGCTGCGGCCCATGATCAGAAGGCCCACCCCGTGGACATCGACGAGGGTGCCGTGCAGGGTCGCCTGCGGGGCGAAGTGATCGTCCAGGTAGAAGTGCAGGAGGTGGATGAACTTGGTCGTGTCGAACTCCGAGCGCAGCAGAGGGATCCCGCACTGGTCGGCGAGGCGGCGCAGCTCGGGCAACAGCCGGCCCCGGCCGGTGACGACCACGCACGGGAGCTCGAACTGATAGAGGATCTCCAACGCCTGGCGGCGCCGGTCGGGTGACAGGCTTCTCAGGTACTCCAGCTCATGGTTGCCGAGGATCTGAACCAGGTTGAAGGTGAAGACCTCGACGAACCCGGTCAGGGTCAATCCGGGTCGATGGACATCGCTGCTGTTGATCACCCGGCCCATGCCCTGCCCGCCGGCCACCAGGCGCAACCCGAGGCGGCGTCCATACCGCTTGAGCAGGCTCTCGATCTTCATCTGCGCCTCGGTGCGGCCACCTGCGGTGGTGCTCATCCCCCTCCCTCCCTGGCAATGGCGTCGGCGTGGGCCCGCCGAAACCCCTCGTAGCGGCTGCTGGAGATCCGCCCGGCCTCGACCCTGGCCTGGATGGCGCATCCCGGCTCGTGGATGTGCGTGCAGTCACGGAACCGGCATTGACCGGTGAGAGGCTTCATCTCCCGGTAGTACTGGACCAGTTCCGACGAGCTCACTCCCCATGGCTGCAGCTGCTTGGGGCCGGGAGTGTCGCCCACGTACCCCCCGCTGCGCAACCGGTGCAGGGAAACCGCCGTCGTCGTGTGGCGCCCCCGGTCGTGGTGGCGCATCAACTCCTGGGTCCTCAGGCCGAGTCCCGGTTCCAGCCGGTTCAGGATCGACGACTTGCCCACCCCCGAGGCACCGAACAGCACCGACACTCCTTCGCGAAAGGAATCGACCAGCCGCTCCATCCCGGCCCCCGTGCGGGCGCTGACCTCGAGCACGGGGTAGGAGAGATCCCGGTAGAGCTCGACCAGGGGGCGGCGGCTGTCCCCCGCATCGACATCGATCTTGTTGACGCAGATCACGATCTCCTCGATTCCACCGCTCGCGGCCATGACCAGGGCCCGGTCGATAAACCCCGTGCTCGGCGCCGGATCGCGGGCGGCGACGACAACGAGGAAACGGTCGAGGTTCGAGGCGATGACCTGCCGGGTCGGACGCCCGCCGGTGGCCACGCGGGACAGGTTGGAGGTACGGGGCAGGACCGATTCGATCACTCCCCGACAGGCTTCGGTCCGGATCACGTTGACCAGGTCCCCGGCCACGACGGGGGAACGTTCCTCCCGCGGACCGGCCTTCAGCCCTCCCCGGAGCTGGCAGAGGATCTCTCCCCCCTCGAGGCCGACCAGGACCTCCCAGCCGGAGACGCGCAGGGCCCGGCCGCACCGCTCCCGGTCACTCGCCGCGTGCGAGGCGCTCTGCCGCGTAGGCTGGCCAGCCGAGGTCGTGGATCTTCTCCTGGGTGCGGCGCAGGGGATACTCGGTGCGCCGAAGCTCGACGTGTTCGGCATCGACGTCCCACAGAGCGAAGCTGGCGCGGGGGTCGCCGTCGCGAGGCTGCCCCACGCTGCCCGTGTTGACCAGGTAGCGGTGCCGTCCGATGGCCACCTCCGAGGAGGTAAGCAGGATGGGCCCGGCCTCCGTCTGACAGAACAGGGCCGGGTGATGGGTGTGGCCCACGAAGGCGATGCGCCACTCCAGCTGCTCCATGCACCAGCGCACGTGTTCCAGCAGGTACAGGTTCTGCCATTCCTCCGGACAGACGGGGTTGGCATGAGCGAAGACTCCGTGCCCTTCGACGTGGCGATAGGCGAAGCTCCGTATGTAGTCGAGCTCCTTCCTCTCCACGAGGGACCGGGAACCCAGAAGGGTGTCGCGCGCCACGGCGTTCAACTCGTGGATCCGCTGTCCGTCGACCAGGGCCTGATCGTGATTCCCGAGAACGCAGACCGCGCCGGCCTCCCGCAACCGGTGGATGCAGGCCACGGGGTCCGGACCGTAGCCCACCAGGTCTCCCAGCACGAGGAGCTGGTCGGCGCCCTCCCGGTCGACGGCGATGAGAACCGCTTCGAGGGCTTCGAGGTTTCCGTGGATGTCGGACAGGACGGCCAGCAGCATGATCACTGGAAGAGCGCGCTGATCGAGGTCTCTTCGTGAATGGCCCGGATGGCGTCGGCGAAATGCCGGGCCACGGAGACGACGGCGAGCTTGCTCTGGCCGGTCCGCGGCGGTTGCGGCACGGTGTCGGTAACGACGAGAGACTCCAGCGTCGATTCCTCGATGCGGCTGGCCGCGTCGGCCGCCAGGGTCCCGTGCACGCAGCCGGCGTGGACGGAACGGGCCCCCCGGGCCAGGACGGCCTGGGCTCCATCGAGGATGGAGTCCCCGGTGATGATCTCGTCGTCGAAGAGCAGCACGTCCCGGCCCTCCACGGCACCGATGACGCCATGTACCTGGGTATCTCCGCCTGCGGTCTGGCGATTGTCGATCACCACCAGGGGCAACCCGAGATGGCGGGCATAGGCCTCGGTCACCTTGGCACGGCTGATGTCGGGAGCCGCGGCGACACAACGGGACAGCTCCAGGCGGTCGGCGAAGTGACCGCAGATCGAGGGCACGCCGCTCAACTGGTCGATGGGGATGCGGCAGAAGCCCATGGTCTGGGGGCTGTGCAAGGTCATCGTCAGGATCCGGTCGGCCCCGGCCTCGACGAGGAGATCCGCCACGAGACGGGCTGCCACCGAGATGCGCGGCTCGTCCTTGCTGTCGGCCAGGGCGTAGGGATAGTACGGCAGGACCGCGGTGACACGGCCGGCGGAGGCGTACTTCAGGGCGTCGAGGGCGATGAGCGATTCCATCAGGTGGTCGCTCACGGGCGGGCAGGAGGTCTGGATCAGGAAGACGTCACAGCCGCGCACGTTCTCGCAGATCTTGACCTTTACGTTCTCGTTGCTGAAGCAGACGAACTCGATCTTCCCCGGCTCGATGCCGAGGGAGCGGCAGATCCCCTCGGCCAGGTCCGGGTTGCTGTTGCCCGCGAATACCTTGAGTGTCCTGTCGCCCATGGTTTCTCAGGGAAGCAGGGCCAGTTGCTCGCGGGCCCGCTGAGCGACGGTCGTCTTCGAATACTCCCCAATCACCCGTTCCAGCGCTTCCCGCTGGCGAGCCCCATCGTCCAGCAGCCGGAAACAGCGGGCGGCATCCATCAGGGCGATCGCCGAGGGCGGGTGGTCGGAATGGTCGTCGGCGTAGGCCACGAAGGCCTGGGCCGCGGCGGCGAGGTCCCCCTGGGCCTCGAGACAGGCCGCCAGCCCGGTGCGGGCGGCGAACACCAGGGGCGGCTGGTCCCCGTGCTCATCGAGGTAGCGCTGATACAGCCGCTGGGCGTCGACGTACCGGCCGAGGGTGAAGTAGCGGTTGGCGAGGAGGATGATCCCATGGGACGCCGCCGGCGTTCCCGCGTACTCCTCGATCAGCTGCTGGGCGATCCCCACGACCCGGTCGATCTGCCCCGATTGCTCGGCCAGGTTGGCCTCGAAGATCATGGCCGCCGCCCGGCTGCGGGCCTCGAGGCGCTGGCCCTGCAGGAAACTGGCGATGACGATGACGGCCACCACCGCCACCGCGCCGCCGATGAACAGCTGGGCCCGGCTCTTGACGTACTCCACGGCCCGGAGGATCCACTCGAGAAACCTGTCCTCCTCCAGGTCCGCCTTGCTCGGTCGCCGGTTACGCTCCTCCATGGGGCTCCTCTCCGGGCGGGGCCGGTCTCCGTTCGGGGTGGGCCGCATGGGCCACGGGAGGCCGGTAGGTGATCGGAATCAACGCTCTCCTCCGTACTGAACGGCGCACTCTATCCGGTATGGCTCCAGACTCTTCCTGCCCTCGAGAGGCCTGATCTCGACGAGGAAGGAGAGCCCCACGATGCGGGCGCCGAGGGACTCCACGAGGCGGCAGGCGGCGCGGGCGGTCCCTCCGGTAGCCAATACGTCGTCGAGGATGAGGACGCCGTCCCCGGGCCGCAGCGCGTCCCGGTGGACCTCGATCACGGACCGGCCGTACTCGAGCTCATACTCCTCCCGGATCGCCTCCCGGGGCAGCTTTCCCTGCTTGCGGATGGGCACGAAACCGGCCCCGAGACAAGCGGCCACGGCCGGCCCGAGAAGGAAGCCCCGGGCCTCGATCCCGGCGACGTAGCCGACTCCGCTCTCGGCGAAGGGGGCCGCCAAGGCATCGACGGCGGCCTGCAAGCCGTGAGGGTGACCCAGGAGCGGCGTGATGTCGCGAAAGACCACGCCCGCCTTCGGAAAGTCGGGCACGTCCCGGATGAGGGACCGCAGGTCGGTTCCGATCTCTTCGAGTGTCCCATGGGGGATGGAGGATCGCACGTCAGGTCAGAACAGGCTATAGATGAAGGGGGCCAGCGCCGGGCCCTCGGTGAGCACGACCAGCGAACCCAGCAGGAAGAGGGTGACGAAGATCGGTCCCAGCCACCACTTCTTGCGCACCTTCAGGAAGGACCACAGCTCCCACGCCCGTCCAGGCCGGCCCGTCACTTTCTTCCCTCTTCCCCTCTCAACTCAGAAGACGGCTCACCGACTCGCCGTGGTGAATAGCCTTGATCGCGTCCCCGAAGAGGCGCGCCACGGAGATGGTCTCGATCTTGGGCGAGGTCTGTCCGGGTGGCAGGGGTATGGTGTTCGTCTTGACGAAGACCTCCACCGGGGAGTCGTCGATCCTCGCCAGGGCATCGCCGGAGAACACGCCGTGCGTGCAGCCGGCCATGATGCGCTTCGCTCCCCGCTCCTTCAGCAAGCGGATGGCCTCCATCATCGAGCCACCTGTGAGCACCTCGTCGTCGAAGATCAGGGCGTCCCGTCCGTCGATGTCGCCGATCACGGTGAGAATCTCGGCCATCTCGTCGTCGGCGTGACGGCGCTTGTCCATGATGGCCAGGGGCAGGTCGAGACGATGGGCGTAGAAGCTGGCCTCGGTAGCCGAGCCGACGTCCGGGGACACGACCACGGCCCGTCCCAGGTCCTTCGTCTGCAGCAGGTGATCGCAGATCAGGTTCGTCGCCCACAGCTGATCGACGGGGATGCGGGAGAAGGCGGCGATCTGGGGCGAGTGCAAGGTCATGGTGAGGATCCGGTTCGCCCCTGCCGTCTCGAGCAGATCGGCCACCAGGCGGGCGCTGATCGAGATCCGTGGCTCGTCCTTCTTGTCGGAGCGCACGTAGGGATAATAGGGCAGTACGGCCGTGATCCGGCGGGCCGAGGCGTATTTCAAGGCGTCGATCAGCAGCAGCAGCTCGATGAAGTGGTCGTTCACCGGCGAGCAGGAGGTCTGGATGACGAAGACATCGTCCTCGCGGACATTCTCCTCCACCCGCACCTTGATGCTGTCGTTCGGCGTCCTCTCGAAGCTCACGCGTCCCGGCGGACAGTCGAGATAGGCGCAGATCTCCCCGGCGAGCTCGCGATTGCTCGACCCGGACATGATCTTGAGGTAGTTCTTCATCCCAGGGAGCGCGCCACTTCCTTGGCGAAGTAGGTGAGTATCAGGTCGGCGCCGGCCCGCTTGATGGCGACCAGAACCTCGTCGCGGACGCGGATCTCGTCGATCCAGCCGCGCTCGGCGGCGGCCTTGATCATGGCGTACTCGCCGCTGACGTTGTACGCCGCCAGGGGCGCGTCGAAGCGGGCGCGGGCGGCGCGCAGGACATCGAGGTAGGCCAGGGCGGGCTTGACCATGACCACGTCCGCCCCCTCCTCCAGGTCGAGGGAGATCTCCCGAAGGGCTTCGCGAACGTTGGGCGGATCCATCTGGTACCCCCGCCGGTCGCCGAATCCGGGCGCCGAACCGGCCGCTTCGCGGAAGGGACCGTAGAAGGCGGAGGCGTACTTCGCCGCATAGGACATGATGGGCACCTCGGCGTGTCCGGCGCGGTCGAGGGCGCTGCGAATGGCGCCGACGCGGCCGTCCATCATGTCCGAGGGAGCCACGATGTCGGCGCCGGCGGCGGCGTAGACCACGGCCTCGCGGGCCAGCAACTCCACGGTGCGGTCGTTGTCGACCTGGCCGTCGATGATCACGCCGCAGTGGCCGTGGTCGGTGTACTCGCACAGACAGACATCGGCCAGGACCAGCAGGTCGAGGCCGGCCTCGCCGATGGCCGTGATCGCCCGGGGGATGATCCCCTCCGGGTCGTACCCCGGGCTGCCGACTCCGTCCTTGGAGTCGGGGATGCCGAAGAGGATGACCGCGGGTATGCCCGCATCCACGGCCTCCCGGCACTCCTCCACGAGCACGTCCACCGACATCCGGGCCACTCCCGGCATGGCCTCGATCTCCTGCCGGACGCCCCGGCCCGGGCAGGTGAACAGGGGCAGGATGAGATCCTCGCGCCGGACGTGGTGCTCCCGCACCATGGTGCGCAGCAGGCCGCTGCTTCGCAGCCGCCGGGGCCGGCTCGCCGCCGCCGAGGAACCGGCTTCGGGCCGCTCGCGGAGCTCTGTGAGGGGATCGACGATCGTGGCCATGGAGCCGCTCACACCCTGTCGAAGGCCTGCTGGAGGTCGGCGATCAGGTCCTCCGCGTCCTCGATGCCGACACTGTACCGGACGAGCTCGTCGGTGATCCCGATGGCGAGCCGGTCGGGCCGGCTCAGGTCCGAGTAGGAGATGGTCGCCGGATGACTCACCAGGCTCTCCACCCCACCGAGACTGGGAGCCAGGTAGGGCAGCCGCAACTGGTGGACGAAGGTCCGCGTGCGCTCGAGGTCGCCGTCGATGTCGAAGCTGACCACCCCTCCGAATCCCTTCATCTGGCGCGCGGCCACGGCGTGGTCGGGATGACTGGCCAGCCCCGGATAGAACACCCTGCGGACCTTGGAGTGCCCCTCGAGGAAACGGGCGATCCGGAGGGCGGTCTGGTTCTGCTGCTGCATGCGCAGGGCCAGCGTCTTGAGGCCCCGGATCAGCAGGTAGGCGGTGTTGGGATCGGAGTTGGTGCCGATGACGTCGCGGAACTCCTTGATCGCCCGCACCATGGGAGCCTTGCCGCAGACGCTGCCGGCCATCAGGTCGTTGTGTCCGCCCAGGTACTTGGTGGCGCTGTGGAACACGAGGTCGGCGCCGAACTCGAGGGGACGCTGGTTGACCGGCGTGGCGAAGGTGCTGTCGATGAGAAGACGCAGCCGGTGCCCCTTGGCGAAGGGCACGAGCTTGTCGAGATCGGCCACGTGCAGGTGCGGGTTGGTAGGCGACTCGGAAAAGAGCACGCGGGTCTCCTTGCGGACGGCCGCTTCGAGCGCGTCGAAGTCGCCCGGGGCCACGCCGGAGCAGCCGATGCCGAATTTCCCGAGAAGCTCGCAGAGCTGCACGGTACGGCGGTAGCAGTCCTCCATGATCACGAGGTGCTGCCCGCTGCGCATCATGGCCAGCAGAACCGTGGTGATGGCGCTCATGCCGGAGGAGAACAACAGGGCCTCTTCGGCCCCGTCGAGGGCGGCGAGCTTGACCTCGGCGGCGCGGATCGTGGGATTGCCGTAGCGACCGTACTCGAAATGGGGGCGCCTGCCCTGCTTGTATTCCTCGAACTCGTCGAGACTGTCGAATACGTAGGTCGCCGTCTGGGCGATCGGCGTGGTCACCGACCGGGCGTGCTTGCGGCGCGCCTCGCCGCCGTGGACCGCCCAGGTGGATGGACCGCCCGCGGCGGCCGGCGAGGAATCTTCTTCGCTCATCGGTCGTTCAGGCGTACACGGAGTCGAGGGTTTCGAGGACGGTCCGGCGGACCTGCTCGATATCGGCGGCGACCTCCACCGGCCGGTTGGCATGACTCGGCGTGACGTGGAATTCGCCCAGTCGATCCTCGTGGTAACCCACCTTGAAGTCAGGAAACTTGAGGCCCAGGGCGGTGGAGAGCACCACGACACGGCTGTCGCGGGCAATGGTCCCCCGGGCGATCAGCTTCTCCAGCGCTGCCAGGGCGACGCCTGTGTGCGGGCAGGTGAACAGGCCGCTGCGGTCCGCCCGTGCGCAGGCGTCGGCCAACTCGGCCTCGGTCGCCTCTTCGACGACACCGTGGAAGCGACGCATGACGCGAATCGCCCGCTCCCAGCTGACCGGATCGCCGATGCGGATCGCCGAGGCCAGGGTGTCGGAGGCCTCGACGGGTTCGAAGGACTCGAAGCCCCCTTGATAGCTGCGGTAGAGGGGATCGGCGTTCCGGGCCTGGGCCACCGCCAGGCCCGGGAGCCGGTCGATCATGCCCATCTGCTGCATCTCCAGAAAGCCCTTTCCCAAGGCGCTCACGTTCCCGAGGTTGCCTCCCGGGATGACGATCCAGTCGGGGACGATCCAGTCGAACTGCTGCAGCAGCTCGATGCCGACCGTCTTCTGTCCTTCGATCCTCAGCGAGTTCATCGAGTTGGCCAGATAGACGTTCTCGCTCTTGACGAGCTCGCGCACCAGGCGCATGCAGCCGTCGAAGTCGGTCCGGATCGACAGGGTCAGGGCGCCGTTGGCGATCGGCTGGATCAGCTGCGACACGGAGATCTTGTCCTTGGGCAACAGGACGATCACGGGGATGCCGGCCGCCGCTCCATAGGCCGCCAGGGAGGCCGAGGTATCCCCCGTGGAGGCGCAGGCGATGGCGGGGATCGCCTGTCCGTCAGCCCGCATCTGCTTGACCATGGACACGAGCACCGTCATGCCGAGGTCCTTGAAGGACCCCGTGTGGCTGTTGCCGCATTGCTTGATCCACAACTCCCCGACGCCCATCTCGTCGCCGAGGCGCTCGGCCCAGAACAGGTTGCTGCCCCCCTCGTAGATGGAGACCACGTTCCCGTCCTCCACGGCGGGACAGACCATCTCCTTCTTGCCCCACACCCCGCTCCCGTAGGGCCACACGGTGCCCATGTAGCGCTGGTCGAACAGGCGCCGCCACTCGGTCCCGGGCCGCCGGCCCAGGGCCTCCAGGTCATGGACGACCTCGAACAGCCCGCCGCACTCGCACTCGTAGATCACCTCGTCGAGGTCGCGGCGGCTGCCGCAACGGATACACTCGAACCAGGCCTCGTAGTCCAATCGGTCGTCCGAGCGAAGTGGAGGGGTGCGGGGGGGCAAGGGGCCCAAAAAAACTACCGCAGGGGTCCACCGGCGGCAAGGATATAACCCACACCGGGCAAAGGACATGGAACCGGCCACGTAGCTCCGGATGGAGAGGGAGACGTTCCCGAACCTCTCCGCCAGATGAACGGACCGGCCCCTGTCGGTAAGCGCCGCGTCAGTCTCGCAGACGGCGCAGGAGCAATGGCATGGCACCTGCGGCGACAATGGTCTCCGGCACCATGTAGCTGCAGTTGTAGAGGAGGGAGTACTTCCACACCGGCGTTCCTTCCGGGGCCAGTTGGCCAAAGTAGACGATGCCGGACAGGACATGGCTTGCCAGCCGTACCAGGCTGGCGCCGGCCACGGCCGTGACGATGACCAGGGAGCCGCTCCTGCGGGAGGCCATCAGGCCGGCCAGGCCCAGGCTGCCGAAGGCCGCGGGATAGTCCAGGATGAGTTGCACCGGGTGCACGAAGTACGGAGTCATGGCGAAGTTCACGAACCCGTACGCGGCCCCGGCCAGGATGCCGGCGCGGGGGCCCCGTCTCAGCGCCAGAAAGAACAGGGGCAGCGTGTGCAGGCTCACGGATCCGCCGTACACGAGGTGAGGCAGCTTGATGCGGAGCAGGCTCAGAACCGCGGCAAGGGCGATGGCGACGGCGGTCTCGGCGGCGGGTCGGGTCCTCACGAAAGACCTCTGCGATTGTGCAAGGAGTTGGCACGAATGCTGCCTCAGGCCTCTCTGCTGGAACAGGGGAACCCGTCGGCCCCGAGCGGCTTCCAACGGGGGCGGGCCATCCCGGTCTTGGCTCGCGCACCTCCCTGGCGGCCGGAGGCGGTTTCTCGTCTCCGGCCGCACTCGTTCTGCCCCGGGGATCAGTTCAGGCGCTGCAGCAGCATGTAGCCCTGGGCGATACGTATCGGACCGCTCACCCCCCCGACCTCCAGGTCCAGCACGCTGCCCTCGACCTGGGGGAGCATCTCTCCGGGCCCGAAGAAGCCGAGGTCGCCGCCTTCCCGGGCGTTCGGGGCCTGGGAGAACCTCACGGCCAGTTCCCCGAAGTCGTCCCCGGCCTCCAGCTTCTGCAGGATATCGAGGGCCTGAGCCTCGGTCGGCACGAGGATGAAGCGAGCGCGCATCTTGCCGTCCAGGATCGCCCGGATAGCCTCCATGTTGAGATGGATGGCATGCTGGAGATTCGGGTCCCGGGCCAGGGCCTTGGTCTTTGCGTACCACTCAAGGGCTTCGGGGTACCGCTTCTGAGCGGCCAGCAGGTAGGCCATGTTGTTGTGTGACTCCACGTCGTCGGGAACCAGTTCGAGCGCCATGTGATAGTGCACGAGGGCGCTGTCCGGCTTCCCCGTGTGTGTGTGGTACAGGGCCAGCAACCGGTGCGCGTGAGGATTGCGGTTGTCCAGCGAGAGTGCGGTGTCGAGCTGGGCGCGGGCGGCGGCCAGGTCCCGGGCCTGCAGGTGCAGGAAGGCGAGCTGGGAGCGCACACCCGAATGGCCCGGGGCCAGGTCCAGCGCCTGGTGCACGTAGTACAGGGCGGAGTCGAGCCGGCCAACGGCCAGGAAGGCGTCGTTCAGCATGGAATAGACCGGAAGTTGCGAGGGCTGCTCCTGCAGGGATCGACGCAGCAGTTGAACGGCCCGCTCTCCGTTTCCCTTGATGAGGTAGAGCTCGGCGATCCGGTTCAGGACCTGGGCGCTGCCGGCTCCCTCTTTCAGGGCCTGCTCGTAGCGAAGCAGCGACTGGTCGAGCTGACCGCGGCGGGCTAGGCCTTCGGCCTCCTTCACCAGTTGCACCAGCCTGGGCTCTTCGTCCTCAGCCGCGCTGTCCTCCGCCCGCGCAAGGACCAGCACGAGCCCCGCCAGCAGGACAAGGGCCCCGGGCCCGGCGGCCCGAGCGGCGCCATGCAATCCGGTCACCGACCCACCTCCACCATCAACCGCCTTTCGACTGGAGCCTGCGCACGACCTCCCGGGTGATCCGCTCCACGAGGTCCGCCGAGGAGCTTCCGTCGTCCGGGGCGCAACCTGGCCGACCGCTGATTCCGAACCGGGCGCGCAGCTCGATCAGCTCGCGTACTTGATCGCTGTCGAGGGTATTCGTGGCGCCCAGCTGCCGCGAGACGAGGACGATCCGGGCGAAGTGCTCGACCGTCTCCATCTTGAAGTGGGCCTCCTGCACCGACTTGCCGAGGGTAACGGCGCCGTGATTGGCCATCAGCACGGCATCGTACTTCACCAGCAGCGGACGCATGGGCTCGAAGATATCGGGGCCACCGGGTGTGCCGTAGGGGGCGAGGGGCACACCGCCGAGGAGTACGATCACCTCGGGCAGGACACATTCGGTCAACTCGAGGCCCGCCACGGCAAAGCCGGTGGCCGTGGGGGGGTGCGCGTGGACCACGGCGGCCACGTCCGGCCGCAACCGGTAGGCCTCCAGATGCATGCGGATCTCCGAGGAGATCTTCATCGGGCCCGAGACCTGGGTCCCGTCCATGTCACAGGTGGCCAGCATCTCCTCGGTGAGGAATCCCTTGCTGACCCCTGTGGGTGTGCACAGGATCCGGTCGACGCCGAGCCGGGCCGACAGGTTGCCGTCGTTGGCGGCGACGAATCCGCGCTGATAGATCCGGCGCCCCATCTCGCAGATCTCGCGGCGGGCGGCGAAGGCGGAGGAGGCGGCGGCTACGGGATCAGCGGGCATGGGCCGGCCCCATGACGGGCAGGAGCGACCAGCGGGCCTGCCCGAGGACGATCAGGCCGGCGAGGCCCGGGACGACGACGTTTACGGCGCACAGCAGCAGCGAGGCCTGAACAGCCACGGCCGGCTGCACTCCGGCCAGGCCGAGGACGGCGACGGCCGCCGACTCGCGCACCCCCAGATCGAGGAAGCTGATGGGCAGCAGGGTCTTGAGCGCGAACACGGCGGGCACGCTCCAGATGACGGAGGAGGGCAAGGGACCGGCAGCCAGCAACAGCAGATGGAACTGGAGGAAGAATACAAGATTGAACATCACCGAACCGGTGATGCCCGCAGCCCAGTCTCGAGCCGGCAGGGCGCGCACCACCTCGAGCCGCCGTGGCCGCATCCTGCGCAGGAGGAGCCATCCGCCCCCGGCGATCCCAGCCACGGAGGCGCCGCCCCCCAGGATCCAGGCACCCCGGACCTCGGGGATCACCGCCGCCGCGGCCATGGCGCCCGCCAGCAGGGTTACCCCGGCCGAGAGCAGCCGATCGACGAGGGCCAGCTGAGTGGCGGCCATCCTCCGCCCCGGCAGCACCAGCCCCCGGCCCAGCTCACCGAGCCGGCCGGGGGTGAGCAGCCCAAGGCCGAAGCCGGCCAGCAGCGAGCGCAGCGCCGCGGCGCTGGAGACCTCGGGAGCCGCCGTCCGCAGCAGGACTCGCCACTTCCACCACTGCAGGGAGAGACCGACCGGCAGCAGGGCCAGGGCCGCGCCTGCGAAGCGGAGGTCTAGCCCGGCCACGGTGCGCAGCAACTCCCGGGGCGACGTGGTCAGGCCGATGACGGCGGCCAACAAGCCGACGCCGACGACGATCCTGATGGATGTCGTGGAGAGGACTCCCGGCCGCATCAGGGGCCGGGCCTGGTCTGGACGGAGGAGCTCAGCAGCGGCTCGAGGGATGGGTGCGGTCTCGGAATCACGTGGACGGCGATGACCTCCCCCACGGCGCGAGCGGCCCGCTCCCCGGCCTCGGTGGCCGCGCGCACGGCGCCCACGTCTCCACGCACCAGGGCGGTGATCAGGCCCCCGCCGATGGGGTGCCAGCCCTGGACCTCCACCTCTGCCGTCTTGACCATGGCGTCACTGGCCTCGATCAGGGCCACCAAGCCACGGGTCTCGATCATCCCGAGGGCCTCGCCCATGGCGGATAACATTCTCGGAGAAAAGGACTTGCAGGGCCCTGGCAGGGCCGCGGATCAACCGGCAGATAATCGTCCCGCCCCCACGATGGGTCAAGCGACCCGGCCGGATCCCGGATTGACAGGCCCGTGCGAGGCGGGATAGCTTGCGCCCGGCTGTCCGTGCGATCCGCAGAAAGGACCGGCCCATGTCCGGAACCCCCCGCCCGCGCGCCCCCGGCTGCAGTCCGAGATCATCCGGCCACTGGCCGAAGGTGCTGCTGCTCCTCCTGCCCGCCGGCGTGGCCAGCGGCGAACCCCACATCGCCCTGCGGGAAGGGCTCAAGTGCTCCACCTGCCACGTGAATCCCACCGGAGGCGGTCTGCGCAACGGCTATGGAGCGCTGTTCACTCAGACCTCGGTTACTCCTCTGCTTCGGGAGATGTCGAGGCGGTCGCCCGACTTCTCCGGCGACCTGGGTTCCAGCGTAACCCTCGGAGGAGATCTCGTGGTCGCCAACCGCAGCCAGTTGCCCATCGAGGGCGAGGGCGCCCGCAACAGCTTCGTCGTCGACAGCGGAAACCTCTACATCCAGGCCCGCCTGATCCCGGGCCGGCTCTCCTTGTATATCGACGAGAGCGTGGCCCCCGGGGGCGCGAGCAACCGGGAGGCCCTGGTGCTGGTGGAGGGGATCGGCGCTGCGGGCTACCTCAAGGCGGGACGCCTGGTGCGGCCCTTCGGGATCCGGCTGGCCGACGACGAGGCCTTCGTCCGCCAGGTTACGGGCTTCAACTTCGACAACCAGGATCTGGGCGTCGAGCTCGGTCTCGAGCCAGGTCCCCTGTCGCTGGCGGTGGCCGTCACCAATGGCAGCGGAGGCACCATCGACGAGAACCTCGGCAAGCAGGTGGCCGTCTCCGGTTCGTTCTGGACGGAGGCAGCCGTCCTCGGCGCCTCGGCCGCGTACAACGACGCCCGGGGGGTCCGGCGAATCGTGGTCGGCCCCTTCGCCAGCGCCCATCTGGGGGCCGTGACCCTGACGGGAGAGATCGATCTCATTCGTGATAAGGTCCGGGACCAGGGCCGTGACGACAGGGCTCAGGTGGTCGGTTTCGCCAGCCTCGACTACTGGTACCGGGATGCCATCGACTTCCGGCTCTCCTTCGACTACCACGATCCATACGCCGACTTCGGCGAGGACGAGCGCAGCCGCCTGAGCCTGGGCCTCGAGGCCTTCCTCACGCCCTTTCTGTCCGCCAGCGCCTTCTACCGGTTCAAGGACAGCGTTCCCCAGGACGGACCGGGCAACGCCGATGTCCTCGTCGTCAGCCTGCGCACCTTCTTCTGAATCCGCTCTCAGCGGAAGAGGAAGGTGATCACCTCCCCGTCCCTGACGACGTGATCCCGGCCCTCCGCCCGCAACCTGCCCCCGACCCGCAGCCGGGCCATGTTTCCGGCCACCGAGATCAGATCCCCGACTGTGGTCACCTCCGCGCGGATGAATCCGGCCTCCATGTCGGAGTGAATGCGCCCCGCCGCGGCCGCTGCCTTCGTTCCATCGGGGATCTGCCAGGCCTGCAGCTTGTCCTTGGCCAAGGTATAGAAGGTGATCAGGCCCAGCAGATCACGGGCCGCTCGCAGGAGGCGGCCGACGCCGCTGTCCGCCAGGCCCAGGAAGGCGAGAAACTCCCCCCTCTCCTCCTCCCCCAGCTGGGCGAGCTCGGCTTCGATGCCCGCGGAGATCGCCAGAACCCCCTGCGGGCCGTAGCGGTCCCGGAGGCCGCGGGCGGTCCGGCCCTCCGCCGCATCCCCCTCCGAGACATTGGCCACGACGAGCACCGGCTTTTCGGTCAGGAAGCCGTACCCGCGCAGCGCGGAAAAGTGCTCGGCCGAGAGTCCGCCCAGACGCAGGGGCAGCCCCTTCGCGAGGGCCGCATGGGCCGAGCGCAGAGCGGCCAACTCGGTCTGCCGGACCGACTTCGGATCGGATCGGACCACCTTGTCGAGTTGTGGCAGATTCCGCTCGGCCACTTCCAGATCGGCGAGAATGAGCTCGGTGTCGACCGTGTCGGCGTCGCGCAGCGGGTCGAGGTTCCCCTCGACATGGGAGACGGTCTCGGCCTCGAAGCAGCGCACCACGTGCAGCAGCGCCTCCGCAGGCCGCACATCGGCGAGAAACTGGTTCCCCCTCCCCTCTCCGCGGCTGGCGCCGCGCACAAGGCCCGCGATGTCGGTGAGCTGGACCGTTGCGGGGGTGCAGGTGGCCGGTTGCAGCAACTCCTCCAGCCGGCGCAGACGTGGATCGGGCACGTCGACGACGGCCACGTTCGGCTCGATGGTGCAGAAGGGGTAGCTGGAGGCAGCCGCCGAGCCGCGGCTCAGGGCGTTGAAGAGGGTCGACTTGCCGACGTTGGGAAGGCCGACGATCCCCGTGGAAAGACTCATGGGCCCTCCTCCGCGGGCAGCAGGGACGGCTGCACCATCAAGGTCTTCTCGCGCTTCACCGAGGCCAGCCCCGGGGGGGCCCCCCGGGGTTTGAAGACGTACTTGGCGAGGGTGTAGACGACGGGGACCCTGTTGGCCGTGCGGCCCTTGCTCCAGTAGGCGGCCACCGCCGCGGCCTCCTCGAGGGTGGTCCTGGATGGCTCTTCCTTGCGTCCTTCGCGGCGCAGGATCACGTGCGATCCGGAATACCCGCGGGCGTGGAGCCAGAGGTCGTTCTGAGCCGCCAGGCGGTGGGTGAGCAGATCGTTCTCGCGATTGTTCCGTCCTGACCACACCGACCATCCCGTGGAGGTCCGGTAGCGGCGCGGGTGAGCAGAGGGCTCCTGGCCCGGGGACCCCCGCCTCCCCTGGCTCGTCCTGTTCAATCCCAAGCGGCTCTCCAAGAGCTCCATCTCTTCCTCTGGCAACGGCTTGATCCCTTCTCCCTGAAGACGCTCCAGAAGTTCCCGCGTCTCCTGCTGCTGTTCCTGGAGGCGCTGAAGGCGCGGCGGCAGCACCTCCAGTCTGCGGCGGTAGCGCCGCGCCCGCTTGAGCATGCGCCCGGCCTGGCCCGCGGCGGACCGTCCCGGCTCCAGCTCGACGACGATGGTTGCCTCGGCGGCCGGGTCGTGCACATCGGCCACCTCGAGGCGGCCGGGCCCCCGGACCGCCGTGTCCCCCGATGCCATCAGGGAATGGGCGGCCCTCTCCAGATGGTCCACCCGGCGGGCCTCCTCGAGGTCGGACTGCAGGGCCGCGGTCCGGCGCTCGAGGAGGTCGAGGGCCCTCTTCAGCCGGGCCTGCTGACCGGCTCCGGGCCGGAATTCGTCAGGTTCGGACACGGGGGACCGCAGGGCCTCGCTCACGGAGGCGAAACGCTCCACCTCCCGGTTCACGGGCTCCAGAACGGAGACCCGTACCCATCCTCCGCCCGCGGTCCACCGGAAGACATGGTGGTGGGGTCCATGGTGCAGCCGGCGACCAGCCTCGCCCAGGCCTTCGGCCACGTCCCGGCCGCAATCGGCCAGTGCTCGGCCCGGTTCGGCGCCGGCGTCGGCGCACAATCGGGCGATGACGTGCCGGTCCATCCCGGCCACCGAACGACGCAGCGCCTCCTCCAGGGTGCCCGGCCCCGAGAGCAGGACTTCCCATTCCGCCCTCCCCAGGGAGGCTGGATCGGCGCGGTCGGCGAGACCCTGGAAGCGAGGGAGATCGCCGATCCGGGGGGCGCGCCGGTCACCCTCGCCCGACCAGGCGCCGAGGATCCGGCCGTGGCGCTCTCCGACGAGGCACAGCCGGTACCGGGGCGGGATCACCATGACCATGAGGACGCCGTAGGTCGGTTCCCCCGAGGCATCGCTTCTGCGGAGGCGAACCAGGAGGACCCGGTCCCCTTGCTGACAAGTGACCGACTCGACACGGGCGCCCATGAGATACCGCAGGGAGCGGTCGGGCCGCTCTTCCCGCACCGGGGAGGATCCCAGGCCGATGCGGCCCGGCGGGCCGAAGGCGACCTGCAGCGAGTGCGCCGGCGCGCCCTGCGCCTCCAGCGACATCCCCGCCCCGTCGGCGGTGACACGGTGGAGGCGGCGGCCTTCCCAGGCGGCGTGCAACTCCGTCGAGAACCGCTCGAGCGTGATCCGGTCGAGGAGCATGGTGGTCTGGGGGGTCGCGGCGGTGGGTCCGGGGGCCGGACCCACCGCTCAGGCCTCGAGCATCTCCAGGCTCGCGGACAGCCTGGAGAGGCTGGCGCGGTATTCCTTCCGGCGCAGCCGCTCCTTCTCGACCACCGCTGCGGGCGCCCTGGCCAGGAAGGCGTCGTTGTCCAGCTTCCCCTCCAGTCCCCTCACCAGGCCCTGCAGCTTCTCGATCTCCTTGCGCAGCCTGCGGCTCTCGGCGTCGACGTCGATCAGGCCCGCAAGGGGGATGAAGATCTCCACGTCCCCCACCACCGCGCTGCCCGAGGAGGGGGGTTGCGGAAGTCCGGCGCCCACATCGAGGGATCCGGTGCCCACCAGGGTCTCCAGGTAGGCTCGGTGGCGGTCGAGGGAGGCGGCGCTCTCGGCCCCGCCCGTGGACACGACGAGGTCCACCTGCCGACTCCGGGGCACGTTGAGCTCGCTGCGGATGGTGCGCGCCGCCGAGATCACCTCCTGCAGGAAGCCCATCTCCCGCTCCGCGTCTTCGTCCAGGTCTCCCTCCTCGGCCACCGGCCACGAGGCGACCATCAGGCTCTCGGGCGCGTCCTGCACCGGCAACTGCTGCCACAGCTCCTCGGTGACGAAGGGCATGATGGGGTGCATCAGGCGCAGGGCCTGCTCGAGGACCGAGACCAGCACCTCCCGCACCTGGGCCCGCTCCGCGGCGGATCCGGCCACCAGCCGGGGCTTGGCCAGCTCGATGTACCAGTCGCAATAGTCGCGCCAGAGAAAGTCGTGCAGGGCCCGGGTCGCATCGCCGAATCGATACGCCTCCTGGGCCTGATCGACGAGTTGCACGGTGCTTGCCAGTCGACTGCGGATCCAGCGGTCCGCCAGGTCCCCGGGAGGCCTTCCGGGCGGCGGCGTCCCGGACCCGTCGAGGTTCATCAGCACGTAGCGGACCGAGTTCCACAGCTTGTTGCAGAACCGCCGCCCCGCCTCGGCGCTGAGGCTCACCTTGACCTCGTTGTCGATCACGTCGGCGTCGAAGCGCATGTCCTGGGTCGAGCCGCACTGGGCGAGCAGGCTCCAGCGGGTGGCGTCGGCGCCGTACAGGCGCACCAGGTCGAGGGGGTTCAGACCGGTGCCCAGGCTCTTGCTCATCCGCCGCCCGTCCCGGGTGAATACCGTGGGGTGAACGAGAACGGTGCGGAAGGGGATCTCCTCGACGAACTCGACGGCGGTCATCACCATCCGCAGGACCCACAGGTAGAGGATCTGCCGGTCCGTGATCATCAGGTCCGTGGGATGGAAGTAGTCGAGATCCTCGGTGGACTCCGGCCATCCCAGGGTGGCGAAGGGCCAGAGGGCCGACGAGAACCACGTGTCGAGCACATCGGGATCCTGGACGATGCGCCGGCCCCCGCAGTCCTGGCAGGCGGCCGGTGGTTCGAGGCGGACCATGGGCCGGGCCCCGGCCTCGACGGAGACGCGGAAGGCGCCGGCAGCCAGGGCCTCGTCCCGCGGGTACCCGCTCAGGGGCTCCAGACCGCCGCCCGAGCAGTCGACGCAGTAGTAGGCGGGGATCCGGTGCCCCCACCAGATCTGCCGCGACAGGGCCCAGTCGCGGATGTTGTCGAGCCACTCCAGCGCGTAGCCTCGATAGCGGTCGGGCACGTAGGCGACCGGGTCCGCGGGGCCTGCCCCCTCGAGGTGGGGACGGATCTTGCGGGCCAGCCCCTTCATGTCCATGAACCACTGCTCCATGGGCAACGGCTCGATCACCGTTCCGCACTTGTCGTGGTGCGGCACGGCGTGCTCGTGGTCCTCGGAGGTCACCAGCAGACCCGCCGACTCCAGGGCGGCCACCACGTTCTTCCGGCACTCGTAGCGGTCCTGGCCGGCGAAGGAGCCCGCCCCGGCCGTCATCACCGCGTCGAAATCGATGACGAGAATCTGGTCCAGTCCGTGGCGGGCGCCGACCTCGTAGTCGTTCGGATCGTGGGCCGGGGTCACCTTGAGCGCTCCCGAGCCCATCTCCGGGTCGACGTAGTCGTCGGCCACGATGGGTATGGGCCGATCCATCAGGGGCAGCATCACCTTCCGGCCGACGGCGGTCTTCCAGCGCTCGTCGCCGGGATGGACGGCCACGCCCGAGTCTCCGAGCATGGTCTCCGGGCGCGTCGTGGCCACCACCACGTCGGGGCCCCCGTCGACGCCGGGATAGCGAATGTGCCACAGCCGGCCGGTCGTCAGGATCTCCTCGGTCTCCAGGTCGGAGATGACGCTGCCGCACTTGGGGCACCAGTTGATCATCCGGGTGCCGCGGTAGATCCAGCCCTTCTCGTGGAAGCTCTGGAAGGCCTTCAGGACGGCGGCGACGTACCCGTCGTCGAGGGTGAAGCGGGTGCGCTCCCAGTCGTAGCTGCAGCCCAGCTTGCGCATCTGGTCGTAGATCGCCTCTCCGTAGGTCTCTCGCCAGGCCCAGATGCGCTCCACCAGGCCCTCTCGGCCGAGGTCGTGGCGGGTCCGGCCCTCCTCCTTCAGAAGCTGCTCCTCCACCTTCATCTGGGTGGCGATCCCGGCGTGGTCGGTGCCGGGGAGCACGAGCGCCTCGTACCCCTGCATGCGCTTGCGGCGGATGACGTTGTCGTGGATCGCGTGCTGCACCGCATGCCCCATGTGCAGCTCCCCGGTGACGTTCGGGGGCGGGATCGTGATGCAGAACGGCGTGCGTTCCGGGTTCGGCCGGGCGCGGAAATAGCCCGCCGACTCCCATCGTCCGTACCAGTTCCGTTCGCAGCTTTCGGGGTCGTATCGCTTGGGAAGCTCGCCGGGCATGCGATCTCGGAAGAGGACTTCGTTGAATGGTGTAACCGCGTGTCAGATAAGGAGTTCAATATAGGAGGGAGGGTCTGTACTGACAATCCTCCAGAAGCCCCCATCCGGCCTCCGAGGCCGGCTTTGCCGTCCCCCGGGGCGGCTTCTATACTTGGCCGGGCCCCGGAGTCCGCTCCACCCCGACTGGCCCAGCGACTCGAAGCCGCGACCCCCCGATGACGGACTGGTCTTCCCTGTCGACGGAACAGCGCAATCCGGCCAGCGCGGAGATCGACGAGCTGGACACCCTGGACTTGGTGCGCCTGATCAACCGCGAGGAGGCCCGGGTGCCGATGGCGGTGGAGAGGGTATTGCCCGAACTCGCCCGGGCCGTCGATCTGGTGGTCGGGGCGGTCCGTTCGGGAGGCCGTCTCTTCTATGCCGGCGCCGGGAGCAGCGGCCGCCTCGGGATCCTCGACGCCTCGGAATGCCCACCCACGTACGGCACCGACCCGGAGCTGGTGCAGGGCCTGATCGCGGGCGGCGAGGGCGCCGCGTTCCGGGCCGTGGAGGGGGCCGAGGACGACCCGGACGGGGCGGTGCCCGAGTTCGAGGCCCGGCGCCTGAGTTCGAAGGACATCGTCGTGGGCATCGCCGCCAGCGGCGTGACACCCTGGGTGCTCGGCGCCCTGCGCCACGCCCGATCGCGGGGCTGCACGACCTTCCTGGTCTCCTGCAGCCCCGGCGCCGCGGCGGCGGTGGAGGCGGACGTGACGATCGTGCCGGAGGTCGGCCCCGAGGTCGTCACCGGCTCCACCCGCCTCAAGGCGGGTACGGCGACCAAGCTGGTCCTCAACACCCTGACCACGGCCGCCATGGTCCGTCTGGGCAAGACCTACGGAGACCTCATGGTCGACCTGAAGCCGACGAATGCCAAGCTCCGGGACCGCAGCGGCCGGATCCTGTCGGTCCTGTCCGGGATCGACCCGGAGACGGCGCGCCGACAGCTGGAGACGGTGGGTTGGGACCTGAAGCTGGCGCTGGTGATGCGGATCTGCGCCGTGGACGCCGCCCGCGCCCGCCAGCTGCTGCAGACCAGCGGAGGTCACGTGAAGCGGGCCGTCGCCCTCGCCGGAGGCGCTTGATTGGAGACCCGCACCCTCGGCTCCACCAACCTTCGCGTCTCCGCCCTCGGCCTCGGCACGGTGGAGCTGGGCATCCCCTACGGGATCCGCAAGCCGCCACCACCGGATGACGGCCTCTGCCTCCGGCTCCTGCACAAGGCCCGCGACGAGGGCGTGACCTACTTCGACACCGCCCCGGCCTACGGGCGCAGCGAGGAGATCGTGGGCCGCGCCTTCCCCGGTTCCCGCGGCGTCGTCCTGGCTACCAAGGTCTCTCTTCTGGACGGCTCCGGGGCCTTCCCTCCCCCGGAGAACCTGTCCCGAGCCGTCATCGACTCCGTGGACCGCAGCCGCCGGCGCTTCTCGCTGGAGACGCTCGACGTGCTGCAGATCCACAGCCTCGGGGACCAGGGGGACATGAGCGAGGCCCTGCTGGCAGCCATGGCCGAGCAGGTGGAGGCCGGCCGCGTGCGTCATTGGGGCGTGTCCACCTACGGCCGGAGGGCGCCCCGGAGGGTGCTGCGGCAGAGGCAGGCCATCGACGTCCTGCAGGTGGCCTACAGCATCCTCGACCGCACCCTCGAAGAGGAGATCCTGCCCCGCTGCCGCGAGCAGGACGTGGGCCTCGTGGTGCGCTCCGTCTTCCTGCAGGGGGTGCTCTCGGCGAGGCGGCGCCATCTCGGCGCCCGGCTGGCGCCGCTACGGCTGGCGGCCGGCGCCGCGGGCCGGGTCGCCGACGGCCTCGGGATCGGCCTGCCCGAACTCGCCTTGCGTTTCGCCCTCCACGAGTCCGGGGCCCACGTGACCCTCGTCGGTACCGCCCATCCGGAGGAGCTCGACGCCAATCTGCGCGCCATTGCAGCCGGTCCACTGCCCGCCGACGCGGTGGCCGAGCTGCGCCGGATTCACATCGAGAACGAGCGTCTGCTCGATCCAGGAACCTGGACCCCTTCCCCAGAAGGCCCAAACTGATGCCACATCCTTCCCAGTCCATCGGTCTGCCGGTGGACGAGCTCGATACGCCGGCCCTGCTCGTCGACCTGAATCGCTTCGAATCCAACGTGGCGCACCTGGCCGGGTACTGCCGCGATCACGGCGTCTCCTGGCGCCCGCACAGCAAGGCCCACAAGAGCCCGGAAATCGCCGCCATCCAGCGCTCCGCGGGTGCGATCGGGGTCACCTGCGCAAAGCTCAGCGAGGCCGAGATCATGGTCGACCACGGGGTCGAGGATGTGCTGCTGGCGAACCAGGTGATGTCCCATGCCAAGCTGTGCAGACTCTCCCGGCTCCAGGAGCGGGCCCGGGTGATCGGCATCGTCGACGCCGAGGAAGCGCTGCGCGCCGCCTCGGCCGCCGCCGTGGAGACCGGCCCCCCGATTCCGTTGCTCGTCGATGTCGACATCGGCATGCACCGCACCGGCGTCTCTCCCGAGGCGGTGCTGCCCCTGGCGCGCCGGATCGCCAACGCGCCCGGCACCCGGCTCCTCGGCGTGATGGGATACGAGGGCCACGTGCTCAACGAGCATCCGGCCGAGGTCAAGGAACGAGCCTGCCACGAGGCCCTCACCAACCTGGGGCGGGCCCGGGAAGAGCTGCTGGCCGACGGCCTTCCCTGCGAGATCGTGTCGGCGGGAGGCACGGGGTCGTACGCCCTCACCGCGGCCTGGGAGGGGATCACGGAGATTCAGGCCGGGGGCGGGATCTTCATGGACGCCATGTACCGCGAGGTCTGCCACGTCGGCGAGGAGCTCGGCTTCGCTCTCACCGTGCTGGCCAGCGTCACCGGCCGGCATGGCGGCCACATCGTCCTCGACTCCGGCTTCAAGACCCTGTCCGCCTTCCATTACCCGCCCCGGGCGCTCGACCGCGACGACCTGGAGTTCCGCTACCTGTCCGCCGAGCACGGCGTATTCGATATCCGGGGCGGCGGAGGCCCCGCTCTGGGCGAGCGTATCCACCTGCTGCCCGGGTACAGCGACTCGACCACCGTGCTCCACGACGCGTTTCTGGGAGTTCGCGAGGGCCGCGTCGAGTGCCTCTGGCAAATCCTCGGCCGCGGGGCCCTGACCTGACGGCCACGTGAACCTGCTCCTGGTCTCGGTCGACAGCCTGCGCCTCGATCACGCGGCCCGGGCCAGCGACGCCCAGGTGCACACGCCGCGCTTCGAGACCCTCACGGGCGGGTTCCATTTCACCGAGCGCTGCTTCTCCGTGTCCTCTGCGACCCGGCCGGTACACGCCACCCTGGTGACGGGTCTCTACCCCTTCGAGCACGGGATCCAGGGCCAGTACGACCAGCGCCTGCGGCCCGGCGCACCCCGCCTCTTCGGCCGCCTCCAGGAGGCCGGCTACCATGTCGGCTTGTTCTCGGAGGCCGCCTCGATCTTCCACGGCATCGATTTCGGCGCTCCCCTCCGGGACCTGGATCCGAGCCCGCCGGCCGGGCTGGCCCGCCTGCGGGCCTGGCTGGCGGAGACGGACGGCGCACGAAGACGCTGCCTCTTCGTGCACTACTGGAGCACCCACGCCCCCTATGGGGCCTCCGACGGCCTGGCCATGGGGGAGACGGCGCGACTTCTGCGCGGCGGGCGCTCCCAGGTCGTCAGGGAACGCTACCGGGCGGCGGTGGAGAACCTGTTCGAGCGGGGCCTTGCTCCCCTCCTCGAGCGGATCGACCTGGGGCGGTGGTCGATCGTGATCTTCGGCGACCACGGCGAGAGCTGGACCCCCGACGAGCTCTATCACGGCAAGACCCTGCGCAACTCCGTTCTGCGGGTGCCCTTGTGGGTGCACGTGCCCGGAGCCGGACGGATCGGGTGGGGACCCGGCGAGGTCGTCAGTCTCATCGACCTGTATCCCACTGTGGGCGGGCTCTGCGGCCTGGGGGAGATGGAGCCGGGCTTCGGGCGGGACCTGAGGCACCCCTCAGAAGGGCCCAGGTACCACCTGGCGGAGATCCGGCCCGGCGGCGACGACGATGCCCCGCAGAGGTCGCCGACGCCTCCCCCGGCCGCCGGGACGCGCTGGAGCGTCCTGGACCACCGCTACAAGCTGCTCGGCGGGGACGACGGCTGGGAACTCGTCCACACCTGGTCGGAGCTGCCGGCGCGCGGGGAGGGCCCAACGGATCTGGCCGAACCCTACCTGAAGGCTCGGAAAGCGATGCGGCGGCAGTCCCGGTGGACGAGAACCTCCCCGGAGCCGATCGCGGAGGGGGAGGACGAAGAACTGCGCCGGAGGCTGCGAGCCCTCGGCTACCTCGACGGCTCCTGATCCCTCGACGGGGGCACGGCCCTGCGCCTGATGGATGACTTGTAGCGCTCGGGCTCGAAGGCCTCCAGGGTGACGATGCGGCACGCCGGAAAGGCCTGGGCCAGACCCGGCGGCGCCTTCTGATCGTACCCGAGAGCGATCACCTGCGGGTCGATGTCGGCCACCACCCGGAGAAAGTCGGCGCCCGGGTAGCCGAGACGGGCGTCGTCAACGGCTTCGTGCCCGGAGACCAGCCGCAGGCGTTCGCTCTCTCCCTGGTCCGGCGCCTTCCCCTTGATGCGCAGCACGTTGGCATCGCGCGCCACGACGACGAAGAGCTCGTGGCCGAGACGCGCCGCCTGACCCAGGAAGGAATCGTGTCCCGGATGGAGGTGATCGAAGGTGCCGCAGCACATGACCCTCCCCCTCTCGCTCATGGGCGGCGGCCCTTCTCACTGGCTCGGCGGTCCACCCAGAACGGGACGCCATGCTCGCGGCTGAAGAGCTCGCCGAAGCGGTCGGCCTGATCGCGCCGGGCGAAGTAGCCGATCCGGATGCGGACCCCGCGGTCCGAGGCCAGGCCGTAGGCGGGGTAGCCGAGGGCCTGGAGCTCCCGCAACCGCTCAACGGCCCGGGTGCTGTCCGCAAAGGTCCCGACCTGCACCGTGTACTCCCCCTTGGGGTCGAAGGGAATCCGATCCCCGGCGGGGGCCGGGGAAGCCGCGGCCTGGCCATCCCCCTCGCCGGCCTCCACCGACGGCGGAGGACTCCCGGGCCTCTCGGCTTCGGTGGACTCGGACACGATGGAACGGTCCCGCGAGCTGTCCGCGAGCACGTAGACGATCTCGGTGCGGGTATCCCCCGGCTCCTCGTCCCCGGACCCGGTGCGGTCGCCGGCACAGGCGTACAGGAAAAAGGAGATCCACGGCAGCAGGAGGGCGGGGCCCGGGAGCCGGGAAGACCGGAATACCACTCTCATTTCTCTCCCTTCGAGGAGGCGCTCGTCGGAGGGCCGGGGTTGCCGAGGGCGAGCCGTTCGAGGAGGAACAATCCCCACTTCCTCCGGTTCACATGGTAAGGCAAGGCGGCCAGGGCTTCCAGCGGCAGCTCGGCCCGGCGGAGCCGGGCCCCCAGTTGCGCGCTCGGGGGAGCCAGCATGGCCACCACTCCTCCGGGAGCGACCACCCGGGCCGACTCCGCCACCTGGTCCTCCATGTCATTCGCCTCGGTCCGGGGGACCACCAGGGCCGCCGCCACCGTCTCGTCCGCCAGCGGCAGCCGCCGGCCGTCCGCCCGCAGGGCCAGTCCGGCGCCGCCGTTGCGGCCGACCCATATGCTCCCGCTTCCCGTATGGGGGATGGCCACGATGAGATGCTCTTCCTCCAGGTCGAGCAGACGGGCGACCGAGCTGGCAGCCGGACCCCGCCAACCCTCCCGGAGAGGGTTTCCCCCGGGCCGGGGCGGGCCGAGCTGCACGGAGACCAGGGCGCGCCGGCGCCGTACCTGGAGGTTCAATCGCAAGGGGGGACCCTCGGCGCCACCGGGGCGCAGCCCGAACTCGGAGCTCAGCAGGGCTTCCGCCCCGGCGCGCACCTGGCCGACTCCGAAGCGGTGATGCCCGTGGAGGGTGACGGTCAGCTGGAACCGATGCTCGTCAATCCCCCGGTCGCAGGCCCGGGCGAGGCGCTGCACGCTCTCCATGGGCAACCGGCGCACGCATCTCATGATCCGTTCCAGGCCGGGGCTTCCGACGGTCACGTCGTGAGCCTGGCCCGCGATCGCCTGCAGCCCCGTGGGGCACCGCAGTTCGAGAAGCCGCCGGGGGCTGACCCGATAGCGGAAGAACACCTGCCCCACGTGGCCCCGTTCCAGCCGCAGGCCTTCGGCCGCGGAACCGAGCCGGAGCCGCACCTCGTCGGCGGCGACCTCTTCGAGTCCGCCGATGCAGGTGATCACGAAGTCGGTCAGGCTCGAGGGCGCGGACACGGGAGTCAGTCCGTGGGCAGGACCGTGGCGGTGGCCAACGCGTCAACCGACAGGCAGTCGGAAGCGCAGGCCTGGACCGTCGCCGCGTCCAGGGCGTCGCCGAGGTGGAGATCGACGAGCTCGAAGGGATGGCAGCCGCGGCGAACGGCGCACTCCACGAACTCGGCGCAATCCTCCACGTCCTCCCATCGGCAGACCATTTCGCCGAAGACCCGGCGGAGAGCCCGGTCGAACCCCGCCTCGATCCGGCCTTCCCGCAGCCCGGTCTCGAGCTCCTCGAGGACGGCCGCACGAAGGGCCTCGGGGCGGTCCGTGTCACCTCCGAGCAGACAGAAGCCGTAGAGCCCGTCCAGGTGGACCTCGCCGCCAAACGTCTCTCCGTCGATCAGCCCGGACTCGTAGTTGCGCTCGAAGAAGCCGCTCGAGGCGCCGAAGAGGATGTCGAGGGCCAGCTCCAGGCTCAGCTCGCGCCGCAGTAGGTTCCGGCCCCGGGCCGGAACCGGATCGGGAAAGAGAAGCAGCCGGCGGGCCTTCGGAACGGCCCTTCGAACCTCGAGGTCGCTCGGCCGGGCCAGGATTCTCGGCCCGCGGTCCGAGAAACCAGGGGAGGCCGGCCACTCCCCCATCAGCTCGACCCCTCGGTGGCAGACGGCCGCCCCGTCCACGGGGCCACAGACGATGAGCTTCAGCGACCCGCTGTGATAGTACTGCTGGTGGCAGCGTTCCAGGATCCCGGCGTCGATCCGGTCCAGACTCTCCGGCGTGCCGGCGATGTCGACGGCGATCCGCTGTGCTCCGTACAAGGCCCGCAGGGCGGTCTGGAAGGCCACCCACTCGACGCTGTCATCGAAGAGCTGAATCTCCCGGACGATGATCGACCGCTCCCGGCGGATGCCTTCCTCCGGGAAGTAGCCCCGCCCCGCAAGCTCGAACAGCAACGGCAGGCCATCGTCGAAACCGTTGGCGCCGGCGGTGAAGGAGAAGGAAGTACCGGTCAGTCCGGTCTGGGCGTCGACTTCGGCCCCCAGCCAGGTGAACCGCTCGGCGATGTCGCCCTCGGGTTTCTCGAAGAGACGGTGCTCGAGGAAATGCGCCGTGCCTTCGGGCAGAGGGACGGCGGACCCTCCCGCAGATGCGCCGTCGATGGAACCGAAGTCGACAAGGAGGACGGCGTGACAGCGCTGGCCGGCGCTGGGCACGACCCACACCCTGCCCCCGCCGGGGGCCTCGGCGGTCCAGACTTCCTCCTGCAGCAGGGGATGGGCTCGTCGGTTCAGCACGGCGCCAGGAAGTAGTCGGTGTCCAGCTCCAAGCGTTCCGCCTCGGCGCGGACGGCCGAGGCGTTCACCTCGGCCAGAGCCTGGCGCAGGCGACGACGCGAGGTGTCGGCTCGGGCCAGTCGTCGATAGTAGTCGAAACGGACCAGGCGGTGGCGGGCGTCGTCGAAGCCGTCGAGTCGCTGCAGGGCGAGGGCGCGCGAACGCTCGAGCTCCTCCTCGCCCGGACCGGCCTCGGCGAGTTCCTGCAACTGGGCCCGGACCACGCTCGCCACCGCCTCCCGGTCGCCGGCCTCGACCCCGGCTTCCACGAACAGCATGCCCGCCATGGGCTCCCCGTAGGAGGTGATGTGATAGCACATGCCGGACTCTTCCCGGACAAGGCGGGAGAGCCGGGACTGCTGCTCGGCGCCGAAGATCAGGTCGAGGAGAACGAGGGCCGGGTAGCGGGCGCGTTCGGCGCCGCCCAGGGTCACATCGGTGCGGTACCCGACCATCATTCGTCCCTGGGCCACCCGGTCCCTCTCCGTCACCCTCTTCACGCCCTCCCTCGCCCCGTGGGCCGGCGGGTGAGGTGTCTCCTCGACCGAGGCTCGGGGCCAGCCCAGGGCCGTCTCCGCCAGGACGGCCACGCGGTCCACGTCGACATCGCCGCAGAGGTAGAGATCGAGAACCGCCGAGGACGTGAGCCCCTGCAGCTCGGCCAGCAGGCCTGCGCCGCTCTGGCCGTCCAGCTCCCCGGGGTCGCCGTGCGACGCCAGCCCGTAGGCCTCACCCTCGCACATGACCTCCAGGCAACGCTTCTGCGCCAGGAGGGTCCGATCGGCGTAGAGGCCCTGGACGCTGCGGCGCAGGGACTCCTTCTCCTGTTCAACCCAGGCCGGTGGAAAGGCTCCCTCCTCCAGGTGAGGCTCCCGGAGGACCTGTCCGAGCAGCTCGAGGCCGGGGGCCAGCAGGTCGGGATGGCCGGGCAGGTAGGCGCCGTCTACGGCCTCGTAGTGCAGGTGGAGGACCTGGAAGGGCCCCATCGCTCCGGTCTGCGAGGAGAAGGCGGCCCCGTAGAGATCCTCCGTGTACCGGTTCAGCGCGCCGATCCCGGGCAGGCGCGCGGTACCCCGTTCCAGCAGCCGCCCGAGAAGGGCCATCCGCGTCGCCGCCACAGGCCGCAGGAGACGAGGAAGGAACAGGTCGATCCACACCGACTTGAAGCGCCGGGAGCGGCGCACGTGCAGGCGCAGCCCGGGACGCAGGAGAAGGCTGTCGAAGTCCGAGTCGCGCTCCAGGGGCACGGCGAGATGGGGGCTTGAAGTGGGGGTCCGACTCGTCTCTGGGGCAGGGGACGATAATCGGCGAACCCTGACGCCGGGGCAAAGGGGGCCGCCCACCGGCCCTGACCGGGGCTTGATCGGCAACAGGCTGAAGGCGATGATGATGCCCTCCCTCTTGCGTCGGAGCTTCCCCATGGACCCGCACAGAGTGATATCTCGATGAGCGGCCCACTCGACCAGGTCTCCATCGTGCTGGTGGAGCCGGCGGTCCCCGGAAACATCGGTTCCGTGGCGCGGGTCATGCGCAACACCGGGGTGAGCCGCCTCGTCCTCGTCGGCCCCGGCGAATGGCGCACGCCGGAATGCGAATGGATGGCCCACGGATCGAAGGAGGTCCTGGATGAAGCTCGCGTGGTGGAAGACCTGGAAGAGGCGGTCAGGGACTGCCAGGTCGTGCTCGGGACCACCCACCGGGTGGGAAGGTTCCGGGTCGTCGAAGACGACTACCGCGCAGCCCTCGCCGAGACCGCGGCCGAGGCCTCCGACGGCCGGCGCATCGCCATCCTCTTCGGCCGCGAGAAGGACGGCCTGTCCCGTGCGGAACTGCTGCGCTGCCAGCGCCTGATCCGCATTCCCTCAGCGGTCGATCATCCTTCATTGAATCTGTCCCACGCCGTGCTTCTGGTCGCCTACGAGTTGTTCCGGCGGCTCGGAGAGCCCCGGCAACGGCCGGCGGCGGCGGCGTTGGCCACGGCCTCTCAGATCGACCGGCTCGTGGCTCACCTGCTCGAGGCGATGGCCAGCATCGGGTTCCGACCCCGCAACGACGACCCGGCGAACTTCGAGCGCGTCCTCCGGCGGTTCCTGGGACGGGCACCCCTGGAACGCCGGGACGCCGCCGTGCTGCACCGCGTGGCAGGACAGATCGGCAAATTCGCGCGCCGGGTCGGCCGGGTTCCGGGAGAGGGTTCAAGGTGAGGCCGGGAGGATGAGAGCCAGCGCTGGAACCAGGCCCTCCATCTGCCTCGAGAACCCGTGGCCCACATCGGGCTCGATCCACAGCTCCAGGCGATCCGCGGCGCTGTCGGCATAGGCCGCTCGGCGGCCAGAAAGGTTCGGCGCGCGGCGGCCGGGGTGTAGGGGTCGCGCTCCCCGGTTATCAGCCGCGAGGATCGGCGCATACCCTCTCCGCGACGGCGTCGCGGCGCCTCCAGGCGGTATCGACCTCCGCCTGCAGCGGCGAGAGAACCCTGTTGGGCAGGTGCAGGGCCTCGCGGATCCGGGTCTCCGGGTCGGGGCCACCCCGGCAGGCGGCACAGATCGCCCAGCAGGGCCAGCGCCGCCCATGTCCGGCGGCTCACCTCTCGAGGGCCACCAGCTCCAGGTCCCGCTCCACCATCATCGCCACCATCTCCTCGAAGGAGACCTCCGGCTCCCATCCCAGGACCCGGCGCGCCTTCGACGAATCGCCGCGCAGGACCTCGACCTCGGCCGGCCTCAGGAAGCGTTCGTCGACCTTGACGTAGCGCTCCCAGTCGAGGCCCACACTGCCGAAGGCGGCCTGGCAGAATTCCCGGATGGTGCGGTCCTGCCCGGTGGCGATGACGAAATCGTCGGGCTCCTCCTGCTGGAGCATCATCCACATGGCGCGCACGAAGTCCCCCGCGTAGCCCCAGTCCCGGCGGGAGTCGAGGTTGCCCAGCAGGAGCTCGCTGTCCAGGCCGTGCTTTATGCGCGCCACGCCGTCGGTGACCTTGCGGCTGACGAACTCCAGGCCCCGGCGAGGGGACTCGTGGTTGAACAGGATTCCGGCGCAGGCGTACATGTCGTACGACTCCCGGTAGTTGATCGTGATCCAGTGTCCGTAGACCTTGGACACGCCGTAGGGGCTGCGCGGGTAGAAGGGAGTGGTTTCCGTCTGCGGCGACTCGCGCACCTTGCCGAACAGCTCCGACGTGGAGGCCTGGTAGAAACGGATCCCGGCGTCGGTGGACCGGATCGCCTCGAGCAGACGGGCTACCCCGAGGGCGGTGATCTCCCCCGTGAGCAGGGGCTGGGCCCACGAAGCGGGGACGAAGGACTGGGCGCCGAGGTTGTAGACCTCCTGGGGGCGGGCCTGCTGTATGGCGAACATGAGGGAATTCTGATCGAGCAGGTCTCCCGACAGCAGGTGGAGGTCGTTCTGGATGTGGCGGATGCGCTCGAAGTTGACCGTGCTGGAGCGGCGGATCAGGCCGTAGACCTCGTAGCCCTTCTCCAGGAGGAACTCGGCGAGATACGATCCGTCCTGGCCGGTGATCCCGGTGACCAGGGCGCGGCGGTCAGTCATTCTGTTCCTCCCTCTCCCTCTCCTCTTGCCCGGCCAGGGCCTGGGGCGGTGGACAGGCGCAGACCAGCTGGCGGTCGCCGAAGGCGTTGTCGATGCGGCCGACGGAGGGCCAGAACTTGTGCTCGTGCAGCCACGGGGCCGGACGGGCGGCTCGCTCCCGGCCGTAGGGTCGGTCCCAGTCCTCGGCCATCACGTCGTCCAGGGTGTGGGGAGCCCGGGTGAGGGGGCTGGCGGCCCTGTCAACGCTCCCGGCCTCGATCTCGGCGATCTCCCGCCGGATGGAGATCATGGCCTCGCAGAAGCGGTCGAGCTCGGGCAGGGATTCGCTCTCCGTGGGCTCGATCATGACGGTCCCCGGTACCGGAAAGTGCACGGTGGGGGCGTGGAAGCCGTAGTCCATGAGCCGCTTGGCCACGTCGTCGACCTCGACGCCGGCGGTCTTCCGGTAGTTCCGAAGATCGCAGATCGCCTCGTGCGCGACCCGGCCTTTGCGGCCGCTGTAGAGCACCGGGAAGTGCTCGTCGAGGCGGTGAGCGATGTAGTTTGCGTTGAGAATCGCCACCTCCGTAGCCCTCCGCAGGCCCCCGGCCCCCATGAGGCGCAGATAGGCCCATGAGATGAGCAGGATCACGGCGCTGCCGTACGCCGAGGCCGAGACCGCGCCCCCATCGGGGTCTCCCGTCTCTCCGCCGGGCGGCAGGCCGGTGGCCAGCGGATGTCCGGGCAGGAAGGGCACCAGGTGCCCGGCCACCGCGATCGGCCCCATGCCCGGCCCCCCCCCGCCGTGAGGGATACAGAAGGTCTTGTGCAGGTTGAGGTGGCAGACGTCGATGCCGAACTCCCCCGGCCGGCACAGGCCGACCATGGCGTTCATGTTGGCCCCGTCCATGTAGACCTGTCCGCCCTGTTCGTGGACGATCCCGCAGATCGTCCGGATCTCCTCCTCGAACACGCCGTGTGTGGAGGGATAGGTCACCATCAGGGCCGCCAGCGACGGGCCGGCCGCCCGGGCCTTCTGCCGCAGGTCCTCCACGTCGATGTTTCCGGCCTCGTCACAGGCGACCACCGAGACCTCCAGTCCGGCCAGGATGGCGCTGGCCGGATTCGTCCCGTGGGCCGAGGCCGGGATCAGGCAGATCCGCCGGTCCTCCTCGCCGAGGGCCGCCTGGCAACGGCGGATCGCCAGCAGGCCGGCATACTCGCCCTGGGATCCGGCGTTGGGCTGCAGGGAGACCCCCGGGAGCCCGCAGATCTCGGCGAGCATCTCCTCCAGCTCCCGGAACACGGCCCGGTACCCGCCGTTCTGCTCCAGGGGGGCGAAGGGGTGGGGCCGGGCGAAGGCGGGCCAGGTGATGGGCATCATCTCGACGGCGGCGTTGAGCTTCATCGTGCAGGAGCCGAGAGGGATCATCGACGTGGTCAGCGACAGGTCGCGGGCGTCGAGACGCCGCATGTAACGCTGGATCTCGGTCTCCGACCGGTGGGCGTGAAAGACCTCGTGCTGCAGAAAAGGAGTGGTCCTTGCCAGCCCCTCCCGCCATGCGAACCGGCCGGACCCGGACGGGGACACCTCGGCGCCGCCCAGTATCGCCCTCAAGTCGCGCAGGTCGTCGTCGCCGCAGGTCTCGTCGAGGGAGATCGTCATGCGTCCCGAGTCGAGCCGGCGCAGGTTGATCCGCGCCTCGGCGGACCGGACCAGGGCGGCGTCGATCCGGGAGCGGTCGGCAGCGAGGCAGATGGTATCGAAGAACTGATCGTGCTCGACGCGGAAGCCGGCTTCCAGGGCCGCACCGGCCAGGGACCGGGCGCGATCATGTATGTCGCCCGCGATCGAGCGCAGGCCCTCGGGACCGTGGTAGACCGCGTAGAAGCTGGCCACCACGGCCGGCAGAACCTCGGCCGTGCAGATGTTGCTCGTCGCCCGCTCCCGACGGATGTGCTGCTCCCGGGTCTGCAGGGCCATGCGCAACGCCGGCTGGCCGCGCACGTCCCGGGCGACGCCGATGATCCGCCCGGGGACCAGACGCCGATACTCGTCGGCACAGGCGAAGAAGGCGGCGTGGGGCCCTCCGAACCCCACGGGCATGCCGAAACGCTGGCTGTTGCCCACGGCGATGCGGGCCCCCACCTCGCCGGGCGGCCTCAACAGCGTCAGGGCGAGCAGATCGGTGGCCACGGCCACTGGCACTCCGGCGGCCGTGGCACGCTCGCAGAAGGCCTCGAGGCCGATATCGGCGCGGCCCTCGGTGTCCGGGTACTGCAACAGCGCTCCGAAGTAGCCGCCGCCGGACAGATCGACCGCCGCTGGATCCCCGATCTCGAGGTGCCAGCCGCGCCATCGCGCCCGTGTTTCGACCACGGCCAGGGTCTGGGCGTGACAGGCCGCCGCCGCGAAGAACCGAATCGCCTTCGACCGGCGCGGCCGGGCGGCGTGGAGCATGGCCATGGCTTCGGCGGCGGCCGTGGCCTCGTCGAGGAGGGAGGCGTTGGCCAGGGGCAGGGCGGTGAGGTCGATGACCGCGGTCTGGAAGTTGAGCAGCGCTTCGAGGCGCCCCTGGGCGATTTCGGACTGATAGGGTGTGTACTGGGTGTACCAGGCGGGGTTCTCCAGCACGTTGCGCTGGATGACCGGCGGTGTGACGCAGCTGTGGTACCCCATGCCGATGTAGGAACGGAAGTCGCCGTTCTCCCCGGCCAGCCGGCCCAGACGGGTCAGCAGCTCCTGCTCCGAGACCGCCTCCGGAAGGCGCAGCTCACGGCGCGCGCGGATCGCTTCGGGGACGACCTCGGCCACGAGCTGGTCGAGACTCTCCAGTCCGAGGGCCCCCAGCATGGCACTGATCTCGTGGTCCCGCGGCCCGATGTGACGCCGGTGGAACCTGTGGGCCTCACCCCTGCTCACGCTCGCTCCCCCTCGGGCGGTCCGTCCGGCGGGGACGCTTCCGGCGCACCCGTGACGGCACGAAGGGCAGGGAGATGACCTCGGCGGCCGCCACCCTCCCCCGGATCACCACCTCCAGCCTCCTGCCGACATCGTCATGCCCGCAGGCTACGTAGCCCATGGCGATCCCTCGCCTCAGAACGGGCGAATGGGTGCCGCTGGTCACGAGTCCGACGTCGGCGCCGTCGTCGCGGAGCACCTGCCCGGGTCTGGGGATGCCCCGGTCCAGCAGCCGGAGGCCGATCAGCCGGCGGGGGACGCCGGTCTCGCGTTGTCGCCGCAGCGGATCCCGTCCCGGGAAATCACGTGGCTTGTCCAGGGCGAGGGTCCATTCCAGGCCCGCCTCCAGAGGGCTCGTGCTCTCGGTCAACTCGTTGCCGTAGAGACAGAAGCCGGCTTCCAGGCGCAGCGAGTCCCGAGCCGCCAGGCCCACGGGCTCGGCGCCGGCCTCCAGCAGTCGGGACCAGAGTTCCGGACCGTCGCCGGCCGGACAGATGATCTCGAACCCGTCCTCGCCGGTGTAGCCGCTGCGGCTGACCAACCACTCGCCCGATCCGCCTTCGGTCATGGAGAAGCGGAAGAACCCGAGCCGGCTGCATGAGCGGCCGATCACGGAGGTCACCAGCGCTTCCGCTTCCGGCCCCTGGACGGAGATCATCGCCTGCCTCCCGGTATGGTCCTCCACCCGGGGAGAATCGGACGGGCGTCGTTCCAGGATCCGCGCGAGGTCGCGCTCGGTGCGCGCCGCATTGACGACGAGCAGGAATTCCTCCTCGCCGAGGCGGTACAGGGCGAGATCGTCGATCGTCCCGCCCTCGTCGTTGCACAGCACGGTGTAGGCCATGCGGCCGGGAGCCAGCCGTTCCACGCCGCAGGGCAGCAGGCCGTCGAGGAACTCGGAGGCGCCCGCGCCGGAGATGAACAACCGGCCCATGTGGCTCACGTCGAAGAGGCCGGCCCCCGTCCGGGTCCGCAGGTGCTCCTCCTGGATCCCCCGGTACTGAACCGGCATCTCCCAGCCCGCGAAGTCGACCAATCGGGCTCCGGCGTCGCGATGTCGATCCCACAGGGGAGTCCGGCGACTCAAGCTTCCCTCCCCGAGTGCATCCGCTGCAGACCTTGCCAGACCCGGGCCGCCTGGGTGCGCAGAACCTGGAGATCCCCGTCGTTGTGGACCTCGAAGTCGACGGCTCCCTCCGGAGCGGTGGCCTGCTGGACGGACCGGCGTTGCCGGACCTCTGCGGGACGGATGCCGCGGTCCCGGGACACTCGTGCGGCGGCGATCCCTGACCGGGTCTTCACCAGGATGACGGCATCGAAGCGGTCCTGCAGGCCCCACTCGAAGACCAGGGGGGCGTCGAGCAGGACGATGCCGCCGTCGGCTTCTGCCGCCCGCAAGGCCCGCCAGATGCGGGGCTCCAGCTCCGGTCTCACGATCCCCTCGAGCCGCCGCCGGCCCTGCTCGTCGGCCAGGGCGCGCCGGGCGAGACCTCGGCGATCCAGCCCGCCTTCGCCATCGAGCAGGTCCCGTCCGAAGGCATCGGCCAGGCGGTCCCGGAGGCCGGCGCTCTCCTCGACGACCTGCCGGGCCAGAAGGTCGGCATCGACCCGGCGAGCTCCGAGACTCTCGAGCATCCCGGCCAGCGTCGTCTTGCCGGCGCCCATGTTTCCGGTGACCGCCACCAGCATCTCAGACCCGCCGGGTCGAAGCGCCGCCGGGGGAACGGGGCGCCATCCAGGCATGGGACCCGCGAGCAGGTTCGGCGCCTGGCCGCAGGCCTCACCTTCCCTTGAGGTAGCGGAAGAAGTCGGTGTCGGCGGGCTGCACGAGGACCGTGTTCTCCTTCAGCGACTTCTCATAGGCCTCGAGAGTCCGGGTGAACTCATAGAACCCGGAGGCGTTGCGATAGGCCGCCGCGTAGATCCCCAGGGCCTCGGCGTCGCCTTGGCCCCGGATCCCCTGAGCCTGCTCATAGGCGAGGGCGGCGATGGTGGCCGCCTCGAGATCGGTCTCGGCGCGGATCTTCAGTGCCTCTTCCTCTCCCTCGGAGCGGTAGGTCTTGGCCTCCCGGGCGCGTTCGGCCCGCATCCGGTTGTACACCGCCTGCTCGTTCTCCGGGGGCAGATCCGCCCGCTTGATGCGCACGCCCACTATCTCGATCCCGTAGACCTGGGCGGCCAGATTGGCGCGCACCGTAACGGAGTCCATGATGGCCTCACGGTTGGTGGCCACCACCTCCGCCAACTCGTGCTGGCCGAGCTCCTTGCGCAGCTCCGAGTAGATGATGTCGTCGAGCCGGGCCAGCGCTTCCTCGACGGTTCGCAGAGCCTGCATGAAGGTCAGGGCGTTGACGATCCGCCAGCGGGCGTAGTTGTCGATGATGAGGGTCTTCTTGTCCTTCGTGTAGATGGGGTCCGGGTTCGAGTCGTAGTCGAGGAGTCGGCGGTCGAAGAAGGTCGTCTTCTGGATGGGGTCGGGCAGCTTGAGATACAGCCCCGGCTCGGTATGCACCTCCTTGGGCTCACCGAATTGAGTGACCACGACCTGCTCGACTTCGGTCACCGTGTACAGCACGAGGTTGGCAGCGAACAGGACCAACACGAGGAGGACGACGCCGCCGATGGCGTTGCGCATGGTCGCTCTCTCCCTATTGCGAGCGCGCCGGCAGCAGGCGCTCGAGGTTGATGAGGTTGAGGACGCCCTTTCCTTCGGCGTCGATGATGTATTTCTGCAGCCCGGGCAGGATCCGCTCCATGGTCTCGATGTAAAGCCGCTTCTCGGTCACCTTGGGGGCCTTGACGTACTCGGCGTAGACAGCGCCGAAGCGGTCGGCGTCACCCTGGGAGCGTCGCACGCGCTCGACGGAGTAGGCCTCGGCCTCCTTGATCACGCGCTCGGCATCGCCGCGAGCCTTGGGGATGAGGTCGTTCTGGTAGCCCCTGGCTTCGTTCACGAGGCGTTCCCGGTCCTCCTTGGCGCTGGCCACGTCCTTGAAGGCCGCGTCCACCTGCTCCGGGGGAGCGACCGACTGCAGCTGCACGGACTCGACGGTGAGCCCGCAGCGATAGGCCTGGAACAATTTCTGCAGGCGTTCCTTGATCGCTATCTGCACCTCGAGCTTGCCCTCCGTGAGAACCTCGTCGATGCCGCGGCGGCCCACCACCTGCCGCAGGGCCGCCTCGCAGGCGTCGTGCACGAGACCTTCGCCTCCCCCCTCGAAGGCGCCCAGGCCCTTCACCTGGAACAGGGCATCGATGACGCTGCTCACCTTGTACTGCACGACGAGCTCGACGTTGACGATGTTCAGATCGCCGGTGAGCATGAGCGACTCGTTCGGACGCCGGCGATAGCGCGCCGGCGGACCCGGATCGATGGTGCGGAAGCCGATCTCCTCGCGGTACACGCGCGTCACCGAGCGAGTGATGTGCATCTCGATGGGCGAGGGCAGGCGGTAGTGCAGGCCAGGGTCGACGACCCCCTGCACCTTGCCGAAGCGGAGAATGACCGCCTTCTCGTCCGGGTCGACGGTGTAGATCCCGCTGGCCAGCCACAGGACGGCGAGCACCCCGAGCACGAGGTACACCATGCGCGGATTGAAGCGCAGGTTCGACACGGGACTCTTGGGAAAATCGAACTGTTGAGGCATGATGTCCGTCCGTTCACGGGTCCTCCTCACCTGCGAGGAGGCCCAGGTCTTCAATGCCTGTCAAGGTGCAGTTGCGGGCCGCGGCGCGAGTCGCCCGGTCCAGGGCCTGCGGGACCGTCCCGCCGGTCAGCAGACCGGCCGCCATGGCGGCCAGGAACACGTCCCCGCACCCGGTGGGATCGACCGGGAGGGGCGGGACCACCGGCTCTGCCGGCAGGCGCAGGTGGCGGAGCCCGCCTTGGGAGGTCCGCCAGGCGGAGAGCACCCCCTGCTCACCCAAGGTAATCACGGCAACCTTCGGCCCCAGGTCCAGCAGGGAGGCGGCCCACTCCTCCAGGTCCTCCGCCGGAGCCCCCAGGGTGCGGGCCTCCTCCTCGTTCATCTGCAGGACATCGGCCATCGACGCCCACAGAGGCCAGGAGGAGGGCGGCCGCAGGTGCCGGCGGCCCTCCGAGTCCCTCGCCAGGGTCAGGCTGTGGACATCCATCAGGATCGGCCCGCTCATGGCCCGGCGAAGGCTCCGCAGGGTCTCCAGCTCGAGCTCGAACCCGGTGATGAAGTTGACCAGCAGGGCGTCCAGCGAGGAGATCCAGGGGTTCAGGTCGGCCAACCCGATTGGCGGAACCTCTCCGCGGAGCCGTTCGCTCTTGCGCCCGAACTGGTCGTAGCGAATCTCGCATTGGTACCCCGGTCCGTGGAGCCGCCGGACCCCTTCCAGGGAGATCTCCGGACAGGCCTCCAGGACGGCCCGTATCCGTGGATCGATGTTCTGCGGTGAACGGGCGAAGAGACGGGTCCGCAGCCGTCCCCGTCCCAGGTGCGCGAGGGCGCAGGCCGAAAACAGGATGCCCCCCAGGCTCTCGCTGCACCGACCGTCGGGATGGTGAATGGTGTCGAGGTTGATGCTGCCGATGACCCCTACCTCGGCGATCGAGGCCGCCGGCCGGGATCCGGGGGCCTCGCCCCCCCTGGCCGTCCCGGGATCATTCATGATCCGCTTTGACGCTGAGAGGGAAGACCGCTATGCTCCCTTTCATGGCGATCGTACCAATTGTCATCGAGCAGACCGGCCGCGGCGAACGGGCTTACGACATTTTCTCGAGGCTGCTCAAGGAACGGATCATCTTCATCGGCTCCGTCATCGACGACGCCGAAGCCAACCTGATCATCGCCCAGTTGCTGTTCCTGGCCTCCGATGATCCCAAGAAGGACATCTCTCTCTACATCAACAGCCCCGGCGGCTTTCTCACCTCGGGCCTGGCGATCTACGACACCATTCAGCACATCCCCTGCGACGTGGCCACCCTCTGCGTGGGCCAGGCCTACAGCATGTCCGCCATCCTGCTAGCCGGCGGTACCAAGGGCAAACGGCACGCCCTGCCCCACTCACGGGTGATGCTCCATCAGCCCTGGGGAGGCGTGGGCGGACAGGCGGCCGACGTGGAGATCCACGCGCGGGAGATCATGGACTGGCGCCGGCGGCTCAACCAGATCCTCGTCGGCCACACGGGCAGGGACCGGGAGACGATCGACAAGGTCACGGACCGCAGCTACTTCCTGTCCCCCGGGGAGGCCCGGGACTTCGGGCTGATCGACGGAATCTTCGAGTCCGCAGCCGACGCCGGCGCCGCCGAACTCGGCATTTCCTGAGCTCTCCCTCAGAAGGCGACGACCTCGTCGATCCGTTTCGCTCCGAGCAGGAGCATCATCAGACGGTCGAGGCCGAGGGCCACTCCGGAGGCCGCCGGCATCGAGGCGAGATCCCGAAGGAATTCCTCGTCCAGAGGCAATGCCGGTCGATTCTCCTGTTGCCGCCGGACCCGCTCCGCGCGGAAGCGCCGTCGCTGCAGCCTGACGTCGGTCAACTCTCCGAAACCATTGGCGAGCTCGAGCCCGCCGGCGTATGACTCGAAACGCTCTGCCACCCTGGGATCGTGCTCGTCGAGGCGGGCGAGGGCGGCCACGGGCGCGGGATACCTCGTCAGGTGCACCCCTCTCCCCATGCCGGCCAGTGCGGGCTCGACCCTTTCCACAAGCAGCATGTGGAAGACAGTCTCCCAGTCGTCGTGGCGGCCGACGCTGGCACAGTCAGCGGCTTGGGCGGCCTCCCGCAGCGACTTGGTGTCGGCTTCGAGGAGACAGCCTTGTGGAATCCCCGCATGAAGCTCGAAGGCCTCGGCCACCGTCAGACGGGGCCAAGGCGACGTCAGGTCGACGGCGCCGGACCCGGGGGTGCGGCCCAGGGGCCGACCGTTGACCCTTTCGGCGGCCTCCGAGAGGAGGCATTCCACGTCGGACATGATGCGATCATAGCCGGCGCCGGCACGGTACCACTCCACCATGGCGAACTCCGGCCGATGGCTGGGGGAATGCTCGCCGCCGCGAAAGCAGCGGCAGATCTGGTAGATCTTCGGCGGGGCCCCCCGGGCCAGCAGTCGCTTCATGTGGTACTCGGGAGAGGTGATGAGCCAGCCGCCGCCGGCGAGTCGTACGGGCTCGAGGTGAGCATCCTGAGAGGGCGCGGGAACCGACGCCGGCGTCTCGACCTCGACGAAGCCATGACGCTTGAAGTACTCGCGAACCACCCCCAGGACCGAGGACCTCACGGAGAGGAGCTCGTCCAGACCTCCACGGTCCATGGGCTGGCGGCCGGAGGCGCCGATCATCCTGAAGGCCGCGAGGCCTCGACGAGGGGTCTGGGAAGGTGAGTAGGATGAGGGCCCGCGGGTCAGGCCCTCTTCTCCTTGCAGATGAAGGTGGGCGGCCCCTTGTGCTCGATGAAGTCGGCGGTGATGATGCACTCCTTCACTTCGCCCCTCGATGGCAGATCGAACATGATCTCGTACATCGCCGTCTCCAACACCGCGCGCAGTCCCCGTGCACCCATGGCCTTCTCCTGGGTGAGCTCCACGACTTTGCGCAGGGCGTGATCCTCGAAGCTGAGACCCAGGCCGTCCATCTCGAACAGCTTCTTGTACTGCCTGACGAGGGCGTTCTTCGGCTTCTCCAGGATATCGAGCAGGGCGTAATCGCTCAGGGGGTGGAGGGTGCTGATCACCGGGAGGCGACCGATGAGCTCGGGGATCAGCCCGTACTGGATCAGGTCTTCCGGCTCCACTCGCGACAGCAGTTGGCCGGTGTCGAGCTCGTCCCGGGCCTCGTGGCGGACGCCGAACCCCATGGCGCGGCTCCCCGTGCGGGCCGAGATGATCTTGTCGAGCCCGTCGAAAGCGCCGCCGCAGATGAACAGGATGTTCCTGGTGTTGATCTGAACGAGAGGCTGTTCGGGATGCTTGCGCCCGCCCTTCGGCGGTACTCCGGAGACGGTGCCCTCCAGGATCTTGAGCAGTTCCTGTTGCACCCCCTCCCCCGACACGTCCCGGGTGATGGACGGGTTGCCGGACTTGCGAGCCACTTTGTCAACCTCGTCGATGAACAGAATGCCCCGCTCCGCCTGAGCGACGTCGTAGTCGGCGGACTGAAGGATGCGCACCAGGATGTTCTCGACATCCTCGCCCACATATCCCGCCTCGGTGAGAACCGTGGCATCGACGATGGCGAAGGGGACCCGAAGAATCCGGGCCAGGGACTCGGCCAGCAGTGTCTTGCCGGTTCCGGTGGGACCGATGAGCAGGATGTTGCTTTTGGACAACTCCACGTCGGAGCTGCCCGAGTTGACCCGCTTGTAGTGGTTGTATACGGCGACGCAGAGGGACTTCTTGGCGCGCTCCTGGCCGATGATGTGCTCGTCCAGCTGCGCCTTGAGCTCTGCCGGCTTCGGCAGGGGATCTCCGTTGAGGCTGGGCTTTTGCTTGTCCTCCTCCTCCAGCACCTCGTTGCACAACGAGACACACTCGTTGCAGATGTGCACGGAGGAGGGGCCGGTGACGATTTTGTCGACCTGCCCCACGCCCTTGCCGCAGAAAGCGCAACTGACGGTGTGCTTCTTCAGCACGGCGTTCCTCTTCGGCCGCGCTCAGGTCGAGGTCGGGGCCGGCTCGTCGTCCTCTCCGTCCTCGGCAGCTCCCGGCTCGGCGCCTTCGGGAACGGCCAGGCTGGCATCGGTCTGCGTTTCCTCGGTGGACTCCGAAGCCGTTCCCGGCTCCGGTCCTCCGAATTCCTCGGCGAGCCCTTCGAGCTCCTGACCCTCTGCGGCCTCACCGCTGAGACGGCTGCCGTCCGAGGAGGCCTCCTCGGAGGTCTCCCCGGAGCCCGGCTTCATCACGTTGATCGCCTGAAAGCCCTTGGCGGTCTTGGTGACCATGAACTCCACCTCGTCTCCCTGGGTGAGGCTGCGATCCCAGGAGGAGATGTCCCGCCAATGCACGAAGACATCGGTATCGGCGGCGGTCGAGATGAATCCGTAGCCCTTGTCGTTGTTGAACCACTTGACGGCTCCTCGGATCCAGGTGTTTTCCTCGAGGCCGTCGCCGTCGCCGCGGCCCCGGAAGGAGGAGGCGTCGGTTCTTGCAGGACGGGAGGGCGGCGCCTGCGCCGAGGTGGGAGCCGCCTTGCCGCCTTCGACTTCCACGACGCGGTCGAGGATCTGCCGCCGGGTCGACTCGCCGCCGCTGCCGTCGAGAAGCCACTCGAGGCCGGTGAACAGGCCGATCACGTAGGAGCTGTCGGCGCCGTACAAGCGACGGGCCTGGACGATCCGGTCGGCGATGGATGAGATGTTCCCATGGTTGATCTGGAGCGATGCCAAAACGATCACCCTCCTCCCGTAACCCAGGTCTACCCGGCGGAGCAGCGGCCACTCCCCGGGGCTTGATTCGACTGGAGCGACACTGTGGACGCAGTCACTCGGCAATCTTCCTAAGTACCAACACTGCCGTCACATTGTCAAATCTCGGCAACACCGCTCCACGGCGGCGCTCCGCCGCCCGGCGGCGGATGCTCGGTGATCCGGTACCCCTGTATCCCCTCGCGGATCCGCTGGGCGCTCACCTTGAGAATCCCGGTGACCGGAACGGCGATCAACATGCCCACCATACCCGACAACTCGCTGCCTATCATCACCACCGTCAGCACCACCAGGGGATGCAGGTCGACGCTCCGAGCGACGACGATGGGCTGCACCAGCACGTTGTCGACGACCTGGATGCACAGGAACAGGACGACCACCTTGACCACCATGGCGGCACCGCTGCCCGTGGCCAGGGCTACCCCGGAGGCCGAGGCGATGCCGATGATCGGACCCAGGTAGGGGATCATGTTCGCAAGGCCCGCCACGATGCCCACGGGAATGGCATACCGCAACTCCAACAGCATCAGGCCGGTCACCGAGAGGGAGGCCACTACGGACACGGCGAGGAGCTGTCCGCGGATGTATCCGCCGATGGAGTTGTTGATGGAGTGCACGAGATAGAGGGTCATCTCGAAGTAGGCGTTGGGCACCATCTCGACCAGGGCCCGGGTGATCCGCCGGCCCTCCTTGAGGAAGAAGAAGGCCACAAAGGGGACGATGACCACGAGCAGGACCCCCGATACGAAGCCGCTGACCAGCCTGGTCGTCACCGAGCCGCTCAGGAACCTCGTCGTGCGCTCGAGGAGAACCTCGATCAGCTGGTGGCTGTGGGTCGTGACCCAAGCGGTGGCGGCCGCCATGGACTCCTCTTCGAAGCCGAGGTATCGGCCGAGGTTCCAAGTCTTGGAGGTGATGCGGCTGACGAAGTGCGGACCTGCCAAGCCGAAGTCGAGGCCTCCGGCCGAGAGGGTCAATCCGCCCACGGTCCTGGCTCCCCCGTAGCTCCGCTCCCAGGCGCCCCTCTTGTCGCCTCGTTCAGTCCGGTTGCCGCGCAGGGGAATCGAATGGGGGTCGCCGATCAAACCCTCCAGGACGAGGGCTCCCTCATGGGTCTTCGCGTCGGGCGGAGCGAACTCGATCCGGATAGTCCCGTGCTCTCCCGGCTCCAGGACGAGGGTCCCGTCAGCCGGATCGAGGATGACGAAGGGGTTGGTCCCGGCCCCGGACCGGGTCGTGACCTGCAGGACCAGGGCCCGTTCGTCGCCGGCGGTGACTTCCACGGTGGCCTGGACGCGCTCGGAGCGCAGGAGGTCGGCGTAGAGCTCCACCATCTCCTCCGTCATCCGCTTGCCGAGCGTGACCACCCCAAACCCCAGCAGGAGGAAGGTAGCCAGGAAGATCATCAGGATGCTGGGCGTACGTCTTAGGCCCTTGGCCTCCATGCGATCGACGACCGGCGTCAACACGTAGGCGAGGACGAAGGCCAGCACGAAGGGCGCCAGGATCCCCCGCAGCAGGTAGAGCATCCACAAGGCGACGAGGGCGGCGACGACCACCCCCACCAGCTTGATCCTCGGCCCGAGAAGGGCGCCCATGCTCAGCCCCGGGCGGGCGAGGACTCACCGGCGCCCGCCTCGTCCTCCGCCGACTCGCGGTCCCCGGCCTCGGCCTCGAGCCGCCGCACCTGGTGGCGGGCCTCCCTCAGCAGCCGGCTGGTCTGACGCAGCCGGACCGCAGCCATCTGCGATAGCTGGATCACGATCTTCAGCCCGATGCGGGGATGGCTCTGGATCAGTTGCAGCAAGTCCGGACGGAAGAACCCCACGGCCTTCGTCGGCTCCCGCGCGACGGCCGTGGCGGTTCGGGGCGACTGGTCGAGGAGCACCTGGTCTCCGAAGAAATCCCCCTCCCGGAAGGTGGCGAGCTCGACCGTGGAGCCGTCCGCCTCCTCTTGGAGGATGGCCACCTCTCCTGACAGGATGACGTACATCCCGACCCCCATGTCGCCCTCCCGGACAATCGCCTCGTCCGGCGAGTAGCTGCGCGTATGCAGGACCTCCCGGATGTGCTCGAACTCCCGGCGGCTGAGGTCCTGGAAGATCGGCACCTTCGACAGCACTTCGTAGAACTCGTCACCGCCACGGTCTCTACGGCGGAAGAGGTTGCTCCAGAAGGGGTCCGCGGGCATCGGACGGAGGCCGGAATCGAGCCGTCTTGTGCCGCCGAGGGCTCAGGAAAGGACGGCGTCCAGCTTCTCGGTGATCTGGGACTTGGGGACGGCGCCGATGACCTGATCGGCCACCCTGCCTTCCCGGAAGATCAGGAGGGTGGGAATGCTCCGGATTCCGTATTCCTGCGCCGTCTTCTGCGCCGAGTCCACGTCGAGCTTGCAGACCTTGGCGCGCCCGTCGTATTCGCCGACCAGCTCCTCCACGATTGGCGCCACCATTCGGCACGGACCGCACCAGGCGGCCCAGAAGTCGACGAGCACGGGGCGATCGAATTCCAGCACCTCGGACTCGAAGTTGTCGTCTGTCAGGACGATCGGGTCGGCCATTGAACCTCCAATCTGGTAAGTCGGTGTTTATCCGGCACTTAGTAATATTTTCCAATATACCGGGGAGCCTCTTTCCATGTCAACCCCGGGGGGGCCGCCGACCCGGCGGAACGAGGGCTGCCAGGCACAGATCCAGCACGGCCCTGTTGCGCACCCGGCCTCCTCCGCTCTTGAGCAGATCGTCAGCCCGGCGCAGCGCGCACAGGCCTCGCCAGAGGGCACGGGATGGCAGTCGAGAGGCCTGCTGCCGGTAGGAGGCCAGGAAATAGGGTGAGATCCCGAGATTCCGCGCCATCTGCTCCTTCGGGAGTCCCTGTTTCTCGAGCTGTTGAGTGCGCAGAAGGAGCTGCAGGTGGCGGCTCATGAGCGGCAGGATCCGGTTGGGCTCCTCCCCCTGCTCCAGCAACGCCTGCAGCAGGCCTGAGGCCCGGGGGCGGTCCGCTGAGCCGACGGCGTCGGTGAAGTCGAAGACGCTCTCTCCACGGGTCGTGCCGACCAGGGCTTCCACGTGTTCCCCCTTCACCTCGGCCGCGCCGCCGACGAACAGGGACAGCTTGTCGAGTTCGTTGGCCAGCTCCATGAGCTGGGTTCCCACGTACATCCCCAGCCTCTCGACGGCCCCGGGGGATAGACGCATATCCCGCTCGGCCGCCATCTCCCGGACCACGTCTGGAAGCTGCCGGTCGAAGGGCACCCTGAACTCGCAGGAGATCCCCTGTCTTGCGATCTGGGAGAACAGCCGCCGGCGCATGTCGATCTTGCCGCCCGCGGCGAGCAGGACCGAGGTCTCGGCGGGATTCTCCAGGATCGGCTCGAGGGCATTGCACAGGGGGGGAGTCAGGCGATCGATGTGGCGCAGAACCACCACCCGGTGGGCTGCCATCATCGGATAGGAGAAGTAGACGTCCAGGAGGCTCTTCGGATCGAAAGCGTCACCGTGAAACACGTCGACATTGAAGTCGCCGGCCACCTCGGGCCGGAGGCGATCCAGGAGCCATTTGTAGAGGCGCTCCCGGCGGTACGCTTCCTCTCCGTGAAGCAGAAGGAACGTCGTCATCTCCCCCGCCTCCACGTGCCGGCGAACGGCTTCCGGGGTCCATCGAGCGCTGTTCCGCGAACGCTTCGCCGCACTCACGGAGGCCCCCCTTCCGGGGACCGGTCCTCCACCTCCTCGAAGTCGGCCTCCACCACGCGGCTGCGATCGATCGTTGGGGGCTTGCTCCGGGGGGCACCGCTCCCCGTCCTGCCCAAGGCCCGCATGAGCCCGTAGCCGAGGCTGCAGAGCAGCCCGAAGAGCAGAAGCTTGATCAAGGTGGCGTATTCGGAAGTGGGATGAGGGGGCTGGGGGGCAAACTACCCGCGTGCTCAGGGAGGGTCAACAAGACGGGCCGCCGCCGACCGGCTCCCTGAAGCCGGCTGATCAGCGAGATCGACGGTCGGCCACCCGCCTGCGACGGGCTCCTCCGGCCGATCGCCGGCCCTGGCGCGCGGCCCTGGCGGAGGCGCGGCGATCGGCACGGCCTCGCGGCCGATCCTTCCGCGAGCGCTTCGCGGCGGCGCCCCCTCTGACGCCGACGAGCACCAGGTCCATCCGCCGCGAGACGGGCTCGACACGTACTACCCGGACCCGTACCAGCGTTCCCATCGCAAAGACGACCCCGGTGCGCAGGCCGCGAAGACGGTGGCGGAACTCGTCGAATTCGTAGTCGTCGTCCTCGAGCAACCGCCGGGGGCAGAACCCCTCTACCAGCCACCCTTCGAGCTCGACGAAGAGGCCGGCCCCGACCACGCCCGACACGATTCCGTCCACCTCCTCCCCCAGACGCCGGGCCATGAACCGCAGCTGCTTGATCCGCCGGTAGTCCCGTTCGGCGCCCTCCGCCCGGCGCTCGCAGTGGCTCGTCCACTCGGCGAGCCACTCGAGGTCGTCCTCGTCCGCTGCCTCGGCCCCGAGGAGGTGATCCCTCAAGAGGCGGTGGGCGAGGAGATCGGGATAGCGCCGGATCGGAGAGGTGAAATGGAGATACGGTTCACAGGAGAGACCGAAATGGGCGCTGGCGGCGGCGGCGTATCGAGCTCGCATCATGGCCCGCAGCATGAGCTGCCGGAGCAGCGCCGAGTCAGGCCGGCCCTCCAAGGCCTCGAGGGTTCGCTGCAGCTGGCCGCTGTTCACGCCCTCCGAGGGGGGCAGCCGCCGGCCCAGGGACCCGGCCAGCAGGCGGAAGCGGTCCATCTTCTCCGGGTCCGGGGAATCGTGGATTCTGTAGAGCACGGAAAGCCCGGCTTCGAGGGCCTTCGAAGCCACCGCCTCGTTGGCGGCGAGCATGCACTCCTCCACGAACTGATGGCCGCGTCCGCGGAGGGCGGCAGCAAGGCGGACCGGCACGCCGTCGCCGCCGACGTCGACGACCGGTTCGGGCAGGTCGAAATCGATCGCCCCGCGATCCAGTCTCCGGGTGCGCAGGCGCTGGCCGAGATCGGACATCTCCGTCAGGAGGTCCCTGTGGTTTGCGGCGTCGCCGGGCCCCGGGCCTTCCTCGAGGGCGGCCTCGACCTGCGCGTAGGTCAGCCGCGCGGCGGACCGGATCACGGAGAGACCGAAGCGGCTCTCCAGAACTCGTCCGGCTCCATCGATATCGAGGAAAACGCTGACGGCCAACCGGTCTCGGCCGGGAGCCAGGGTGCACAGACCGGTCGCCAGCCCGGGCGGGAGCATGTGGATGACGCGATCGAGGAGATAGACGCTTGTCCCGCGCTCGCGGGCCTGTCGATCGACGGCGCATCCGCTGGGGACGTAGTGGGCCACGTCCGCAATGTGAACACCGAGGCGCTGGCGGCCGTCCAGAAGGGACTCGAGGGAGAGGGCATCGTCGAAGTCGCGCGCCTCCTCGGGGTCCACCGTCAGGACCGTCAGCTCCCGCAGGTCGAGACGCCGCTCCAGTTCCCCTTCGCGATCAGCCTCCGCCCCGGCCAGGAGGGCGCCCACCTCGGCCTCCGCCTGTGGGTCCTCTTCCATCGGGATTCCGAGGGCCCAGGTCGAGGCGGCGAAATCGTGCTGGGGATCCTCGGGATCTCCGATCACGCGGCTCAGGCGTCCCCGGGGGGACCGCCTTGGTGCGGCCTCCAACTCCACCAGGACGAGATCCCCCTCACGAGGGGGGTTGGCCGGGGACTCGTCGAGAAAGACCAGCGAATCGGCGGTGGCGACCGCACCGTGGCGTCCTCGGCGACGAAAGAGGCCCAGGCTCTGCCGCGGGACTCGCGCTCGAGTGCCCACGATGCGGCCGTGAGGAAGTCTCTCCCCGCCGTCTCCCCCCTCCGTGATCTCCACCTCCACCCAATCTCCGTCGACGGCCTCGGACAGGGCTCCGGCGGGGACGAACAGGTCCGGCTCGGCGCCGCTGCGGGACACGAGCCCGAAGCCCCGCGGGTGGATCCGGAGGCGTCCCCAGGCCCTTTGCACGGTGCTGGCCAGGGTGTAGCGCTGGCGGCCGACCCGCCTCACCACGCCTTCCTTCTCCAGATCACGCATGGCCATGCGGAAAGGGCGGTACTCGGAGCTGTCGACGCCGAGGCTGCGGGCGAGATCCTTCAGCTTGGCAGGCCGGTAGTCCTCCCCCGAGAGGAGGGCGAGAATCCGCTCCCGGGCGGGAATCACGGGAGACGCAATCCCGGGGAGTAAAGCAAGAGGGCGGCCCGAACCACCCGGGCCGCCCTCAGGGTGCGTCTGCGCGCCGCGGCGGCGCCGCAACAGGCCTTCAATCCTGGCCGGGCCAGGCCAAGCCGGTCTCGCCGGTCCGGTCTTCTTCCGCCCAGAGCTTGTCCAGATTTTCCACGTGCACCGTGTAGCCTTCCTCGATCAGATCGATCTGGCGCAGGCCGCTGATGGTGAAGGTCGGGAAATCCGGCTCCACAAGCTTGGTCAACGAGGACTGCAGAGCCCGTTTCAGTGCGTTGTGCCCGGCCTTGATGAACTTGTCCTTCGTGTGCCCGAAGGCCTCCATGTCGGCCAGATAGGACTTGATCGTCTCTCGCAGTCCGGCCGCCTTGCTCGCCTGGTCCGACTTCAGATGGAAGCGATATTCGACAAGCTTCTTGTTGTATTTGTCCATCTGCCTCAGCTGCTCGACGTATGGTCCCAATTCGTCGACTTGCTCGCCGCATCCCGCCACGGCGGCGGCCACGAGGAACACCCTTGCTGCTGCGCCTGCGGAGCTCATCGGTCTGGCCTCCAGTTCGGGTGAGTGGACCTCGGCGGAAGCGGCAGCTACCCCGGTGGATGCCCCGAAGCCTCCGGCCGCCAAGCTCCACATCGGCAGAAACAGGAGACTTCGGGACAACGCGTCAAGCGGGAAGCGGACCTGCAGGTCGGGTGTGGGCGGGCCTCGAGTCAAGCCTCGGACGGCCATCACTCCCGGAGGTGACCGAGGATTTCCCCGTGGAGGTGGCCGTTCGTCGAGACCGCGTCGCCCCCGTGGATCGTCCGGTTCCCCCGCCAGTCGGAGAAGGAGCCGCCCGCTTCCTCCAGAATAACCGGAAGAGGTCCGCAGTCCCAGGGGCCGATGATCGGATCGAGCATCGCTTCGGCGCGGCCCGTGGCCACGAGGAGGTGTCCGTAACAGTCCCCCCAGCCCCGCTCGATGCGCGCCCGGGACGAGAGGTCCTCCCAGGCACGCTGACGACCGCATTCGGCAAAGCTCCGGGACGAGGTGAAGCAGATCGATGCCTCGGCCAGCTGATCGACTGTGGAGACCCGCGCATGGCGGCCGTTCCAGAAGCAGCCCTCGCCCCGAGCCGCGCATATCAATTCGTCAAGGGCGGGAAGGTAGACAGCGCCCGCCAGGCAGGTGTCGGCCGGCCCGGCCAGGCCGACCAGGACGCCGTACAAAGGTACCCCTGCGACGAAGGACTTCGTGCCGTCGATGGGGTCGACGTACCAGCTTCGACCCGACCTGGACTCGACGGGCTCGAATTCCTCGCCCACTATGCCGTCGTCCGGATAGGCGGCCTGGAGTCCCTGGCGGATGAAGACCTCCGCCTCGCGGTCGGCTACCGTCACCGGCGACTCGTCCTCCTTCAACTCGACGACGACGCCGGTCTGATAGTGCCTCAAGGTCATTCGCCCCGCCGTCCAGGCGAGGTCGACGGCCACCTCCATCTCCGGGCGCCAGCTCCGGCTCATGGCCGGGATCATGCCCCCTCTTCCCGCCATCCCTCCTCGCCTGCCGCCGGCTGAGCGGAGGCGAGGACGGCCCTTACGCGATTTCGGAACAACTTGATCTTGTCTTCTACCTCCTCGATGGAACGCAGCAGTTGCTCCTCGACACCGGTGTCGGCTGACACGGTTCCGTCTCCTCGTGGTGGACGTCGGGGAACGGTCGGGCGCCGTCCGTGTGCACGGCGGATGCCGACGGCAGGGAGGGTTGTGCGCTCGCGCAGCTCTCAACGGCCATGCCGCGCGAAGGGGATCCGGGCCGTCAGGCCCGGCTGTAGGTGCGCAACTGGTCGCAGCGGCTGGGGTGCCGCAGGCGATGCAGTGCCTTCTCCTTGATCTGGCGGACTCGCTCCCTCGTCAGATCGAAGCGGGCGCCGATCTGATCGAGGGTCATGGGCTCCTCGCCGTCGAGACCGAAGTAGAGCCGCAGGATCTCCGCTTCGCGGCCGAGCAGGCTGCCCAGGGCGCTGTCGATCTGGCCCCGAAGACACCCTTTCATCACCTCGATCTCCGGCGACTCCTGGCGATCGTCGGGAAGCACATCAAGGAGGCTGTGCTCCTCTTCCTCGCGGAAGGTCGCATCGAGAGACCGCACCCGGCGTCCGCAGAGGATCGTCTCCTTCACCTCCTCCACCGGGACGTTCAACTCGGCGGCGATGTCCTCGGGATCCGGCGCGTCGGCACGCTGCTGCATGAGCTGGCGCGAGGCTTTGGAGATCTTGTAGAGCAGGCCGATCTTGTTGAGGGGCATGCGGACGGTGCGCGCCTGCTCGGCGAGGGTCTGCAGGATCGCCTGGCGAATCCACCAGACCGCGTAGGAGATGAACTTGAACCCCTTCTCCTCGTCGAAGCGCTCGGCCGCGGTGATCAGACCCATGTTGCCCGCGCTGATCAGATCGGCCAGGGGCACGCCACGATTCTGATACTCCTTGGCCACGCTGACGACGAAGCGCAGATTGGCTTCGACGAGCGTGTTGCGCGCTCTCTCGTCGCCGGCCTTGATCTTGCGAGCCAGCGCCACCTCCTCGACGGCGGATAGCGGCTTGGAGTTGGAGATCTCCCCGAGATAGCTGCCGAGGGAGTCCTCCATGTCCCAGAACGAAGCCTTCGCTTGCTCGGCCATCCTCGCCTTTGCCCTGACGCCGTCCCGATGGCGGCCGGACCCGGGTGCGATACCGGTGCTGCGGCCCAAAACTAAGCGGCGTCGCGAGAGACTGTCAAGCTGCCCCGAGGCCCGGGCCAACAGCCTGCTGAGATGGCTCAGGATCCTCCCAGGATCTGGTTCTGCGCCTCTGCCAGTTGCTGGATTCCCGCCGCGGCGAGCTCGATCAAGCCGACGCACTCGTGGCGCTTCATCGGCGAACCCTCAGCCGTCGCCTGCACCTCGACGATCTCGCCGGCGGCCGTCATCACCGCGTTCAGGTCCGTCTCGGCGGCCGAATCCTCTGTATAGCACAGATCCAGCATCGGAGAGCCGCGAACGATCCCGGCGCTCACGGCCGCCACCTGGTTCACTACGGGATCCCGGGTCAACGCGCCGTCTGCCTGCCATCGCCGGACCGCCAGCCTCAGGGCCACGAAGGCCCCCGTGACCGCGGCGGTGCGGGTCCCCCCATCCGCCTGCAGCACGTCGCAGTCGACGTAGACCGTGCGCTCCCCGAGGCCCGACAGGTCGACGGCGGCTCGCAGAGACCGCCCGATCAGCCGCTGGATCTCGCGGGCGCGGCTGTTGGGCCGGCCGGTGGAAGACTCCCGGGTGACCCGCTGCGGCGACGAGCCCGGCAGCATGGCGTATTCGGCGGTCAGCCAGCCCTTGCCCCTCCCCACGAGGAAGGCCGGGACGCGATCCTCGAGGGAGACCGTGCACATCACCCGGGTCCGGCCCATCTCCATCAGCACGGCTCCGGGCGCCGTGTCGACGAATCCGGGGGTGATGCGCACCGGACGCAGCTGATCCAGCGCCCGACCGTCAGCTCTTGCAGAAGCGGTCATGACTCCAGGTAGGCACGGTAGTCCTGCCCCCCCATGTCGACGACGTAGCACATCTCCACCAGGCGCGACAGGATCCGCCCGCCGGAGAGCTCTTCCATCTCCTGTCGGGACTGGTTCGTGGTCACGATGGTGAAGCGCTCCTCCCCGTACCGGGCGTCGACGAGATCGTACAGCATCTCGCTCTCCCACTCGGTCCCACGCTCCACGCCGAAGTCATCGAGCACGAGGTAGGGGATATTGCATAGCTCCTCGAGGATCTTCCAGGTGCGGCCGTAGTGCTCGCTGTCCTGGGAGTAGGTGGAGCGCAACTTGTGGAACATGCGCGACAGGTTGACGAAGCGTCCGGAACGCGCTCGGCGGAGCACTACCTCGTTGAGCAGGATACAGGCCAGCAGGCTCTTGCCCGTTCCGGCCGAGCCGTGAAACAGATAGCCCCGCTGTGGATTGCGGTCGTCGTCGACCAGGGCGGTCATGTACTCGAGGACCGGCCGAACACGGCCTTCGACCTGCAGGGCGGAGCCGTCGGGGGCCGCGGACCTGAAATCGCCGCGGAACTTGTAGCGGAAACGCGTCGGCACGTCGGCCTCGCTGAACAGGCTCTTGACCCGCGCCAGTCGGCGGCGGGAGGTGTGGCACGGGCACCACCGGCGTTGGGAGTCCTCGTCCCAGAACTGGTAGGGCGGGCGCCCCTCGCAGCGGCACTTGGCGGCGATGCACGGACACAGGTCCAAGTGTCCGAACCGGCCGACCTCGACCCTCCCGTCGTAGCGCACCCCATGTCCGCCGCAGGAGGAGCACGGCTCGTGGGACTCGGTCATCCTCGGTCTCTTGCGGCCAGAGCCCGGTCGATGGCGAGGTCCGCGTCCCGTCTGGCGACCTCCCGGCGCCGATCGTACTGACGCTTTCCGCGGACCACCGCGACCTCGACCTTGGCCAGACCCCGCTCGAAGAACAGGCGCAGGGGGATCATGGTGAGCCCCTTCTCCTCGGTGCGCCCCCTCAGCCGGCGGATCTCCGCCCGGTGGAGGAGCAGCTTCCGGGATCGCCGAGGATCGTGGTTGGCGTGATTGCCGCCGGCGTAGGGCTCGATGCGGACGCCGTGCAGGAAGACCTCGCCGTTCTCGATGCGGGCGTACCCATCGGTCAGGTTGGCGCCCCCGGCGCGCAGGGACTTGACCTCCGTCCCGAGGAGGGCGATTCCCGCCACGACGGTGCCGAGGATCTCGTAGTCGTGCCGCGCGCGGCGGTTCCTCGCCACCTGCTGAGGGCCCCCTGCCGGGGAGGTGCGATCCTCCCTGTCCGCCATCTCATCTCTCCTTGACGGGAATGGCGCGAGATCTAAGTTACCGTGGCTCCCGTGCGGAGTGATCTGGCGGGGTGACCCCTCGCCACCACTTGCCGATGTGGCGAAATTGGTAGACGCGCTGCGTTCAGGGCGCAGTGGGGATTTCCCCGTGGGGGTTCGAGTCCCTCCATCGGCACCAGGAATCGAACAAGCGGCGGTCCTCCACGGGGCCGCCGCTTTTCTTTCGGGGCTCGACAATCTAGGAATCCGATCCCGAAGCGCAAGGGACCCACGATTCCTGAGAGTCCGTTAGTCGATTGTTCCCCAATATGTTGCACACTCTACCTGCCTCGAATCAGAAAGGATGAGAGCCATGGCCAAGCTGCTGCACACCCGCGTCCGGGTCAACGATCTCGATCGGTCCATCGACTGGTATTGCGGGCACCTGGGGTTCCAGGTGCTCAGCCGGACGGACAGGTCCCCGGCGGGCAATCACATCGCCCACCTCGAGCTGCCGGGAAACGACCATACCCTCGAGTTCACCTGGTCCCCGGAGTTTGAGTTGAAGGTGCCCGAGGACCTGCTTCACTTCGCCATCGGCGTGCCGGATCTGATCGGCTTCTGCGACCAGCTCGAGAAGGACGGCATCGAGATCTGGCCTGGGGACTGGCGGGAGAGCTTTCCGAAGGGCAGGAAGATGGCCTTCATCGACGATCCGGACGGATACGAGATCGAGCTGCTCGAGCGCTGACGCCAAGAGCCGCGGCGGACGGGGCCGCGGGGACCCTCAGCTCCCTGAGCCGCCACCCCGCCGGTCCGCCTCCGGGTACCGGGAGAGGATGAAGTCTCGCGCGGTGCGGCCTCCTACGAGGTCGTGGTTGTTCCTCAGGCACCAGACCCGGAAGGCGTCGAGCAGGCGACCCTCCTGCTCGGCGACGCCCGCCCGGCGGGCGTAGTCGAGCAGGATCGACTCGTACTGGCTCCTGGTGGGGAGATCGAGAAAGACCTTGAGGGCGAAGCGATCGTCCAGGGCGCGCCGCTCGTCGAGGCGTTGAAAGGCCTGGGGATCGTAGGGACCCGGTCCGGGCCTCGGAACCGTCGTCCGCCGGTCCACCGGGACATCCTCCGCCGGCAGAGGAGGCGGCCCCTGAGGCCGCTCCCCTTCACGGTCGATCAGGTCCTTGAAGTTCGAGGTAGCGTAGAAGACGAGGTTGTCGGGGACCTGCTCGAGGCCGCCGTCCAGGATGCTCGACAGGGCCCGGGCCGAAGAGGAGCGGCGGTCGAGACCGATGTTGTCAAGGACGGCGATGAAGCGCTCCCTCCGGTCCCGCACGAGGGCGTACAGCCGCGTCAGGGACCCGTAGCTGGCGGCCGGGACCTCGACGCCCCGAAGCCCGTGTTCCCAGTACCGGGTGACGAGTCCACGGATCAGCGAGGACTTGCCGCACCCCCGCGGGCCCCAGATCAGAGCATTGTGTGCGCGGTACCCGTCCAGGAGATTGCGCGTGTTGTCCTCCAGGAGCCCGATGCGCTTCTCGTTGCCCGCCAGCCACCCGAGATCGAAGGCGTCGAAGTCGCGGATGGGTGTGAGTCCGGCCTGGCCACCGGTACCGGCTTCGAAGCGATAGGCGGGACAGGCCTGCTCCGCACCGAGGCCGAAGCGGTGGACCAGGTCGCCCAGCGAGCGGGCCAGCTCTTCCCAATCGGGGGACGCGTGCTCGAAATCCCTGCGCAGCCGGCGGCGGGAGGCGGTGGCCGACCACGGCGGTGACCCCACGGCCCAGGGGTCGCGGTCGGCCCTTGGCGCTCTGGGGGCCGTGCCGTCGGCGATGAGCGCCTCCTCGCCCAGACAGGCGTCAACGGCATCGGCGATCGACTTCAGTTGGCGCAGATCTTCGGCCATCCCGGCGGCGAAGACCGGGGGAACCCAATCCGGACCGAGGTGGGCCGCCCGGCGCAGATAGGGATGGGTGTCGTCGGAGCAGAGACGGTCGAAGATGTACTGACCGAAAGATCCGGCCCGGGTCTCCGAACTCGTGCAGGCTTCGACGAGGCTCAGACGACTGGCGGCCAGGGGCCGATCTTCGCCACGGGCCGCTGCCTCGGCGTCGGCCCAGCGGGTCAGCAGGTCTGCAGCGGTCCGGGCCACGGCCGGCGGCAGGAGCGGCCAATCGGCCAGCAGAGCCTCCAGCCGGGCGAGCGCTGCCCGCGTCGAGTCCTCCGGGTCCCCTCCTGCCCGCGCGGGTCCGGGCTGGCAGCCGCCCCCCGTCAAGGGCGGTCCCAGGTCCACAAGGGGCCGCCCGGAGTGTCCGTGACCGCCACTCCGGCGGCGGCCAACTCCCCTCTCAGAGCGTCCGCGCGGTCCCAGTCCCGGGCCTCCCGGGCCGCCTGTCTCGCCTTCACAAGCCGGGCGAGCTCGAGGGGAAGCTCCGGGTTCTCCTCGGCGGTCTCGGCCGCCTCGACCGGGTCTAGGAGACCGAGAACAGCGTCCACTTCCTCGATCAGGCCGGAGACCCGCAGGGCTTCCGTCGGGTTCAGGTCCCCGGCGGAAAGCGCCTTCTCCACATCTGAGACCAAGCTGAAAACGGCTGCCATCGCCGGGGAGGCGTTCAGGTCGTCGTCCATGTGACGAATGAAGCCGGACCGGGCTTCCTCCACCGGCCCCGACCACGTACCGTCGGCCGCCGACTCGGTCTCCCCGGCCAGTGATCGCAGGCGCCGGTAGAACCGGTTCAGCCGGCGCCGGGCGCGGATCCCACCCTCCAGGGCCTCCTCGGTGAAATTCAGCGTCGTACGGTAGTGATTCGTGACGACGAAGTAGCGAAATCCCGGGGCCACCTCGGCGTGCCCAGGGCCATCGACGAGCTCGGCCAGGTCACGCAGCAGGAGCTGGTTGCCGAGGCTCTTCGACAGCTTCACACCGTCGATGTTGACGAACTCGTTGTGCATCCAGTAGCGGGACAGGGGCTGGCTCGTGGCCCCCTCGCTCTGGGCGATCTCGTTCTGGTGGTGTGGGAAGATCAGGTCGACCCCCCCGGTGTGAATGTCGAAGGTCGGTCCCAGATACTTCATCGACATGCAGGAGCATTCCAGATGCCATCCCGGCCGGCCGCGACCCCACGGAGAGTCCCAGGCCAGATCCCCGTCGGGCTCGGTCCAGGCCTTCCACAGGACGAAGTCCCGTACGTCCTCCTTGTCGTAGCGGTCGCTGTCGATCCGGGCTCCCTCGCGCAGTCCCCCCGTGTCTAGGTGGGCGAAGTCGCCGTAGCCGGCAAACCTCGCAATGGAGAAGTAGACGGACCCGCCGCGCACGTAGGCAAAGCCGCGATGAATCAGCCGCTCGACGAGCTCGAGCATCTCCGGGATGTGCTCCGTGGCCCGAGGGTAGCGGTCGGCCCGCTGGATGCCGAGGTCGTCGAGCTCCCTGAAGAAGGCGTCGATGTAAGGGCCGACGTACTCCTCCAGGCCCCCACCGCTCTCCGCCACCTTCTGCACGATGCGGTCATCGACGTCGGTGAGGTTCATCACGTGCTCGACCTCGAACTCCCGATAGCATAGATAACGCTTGAGCACATCGTAGAACAGGAAGCAACGGAAGTTCCCGATGTGGGAATAGTCCCACACCGTCGGGCCGCAGCTGTACATCCGCACCTTGCCCGGCTGGAGGGACTCGAAGTCCCGCTTGCGGCGGCTCGAGGTGTCGTAGAAGCGGATCACCCGACCCGCCTGATCCAGTGAGCCTCGGGGGGATCAGGGCGCATCGTGCCCATGGACGCGGCTACCCATTTCATAGTCTAACTACCTCCCGCACAAGGAGAAGGGACCGCAAGTCCATGCGGCCCCTTCAACCCGGGACTGGAGGACCGGGTTTCGACTCGAGCGGGCTGGTACCCCCGACAGGATTCGAACCTGTGACCCACAGATTAGGAATCTGTTGCTCTATCCAGCTGAGCTACGGGGGCAGAAAGCGCTGGGCCTCAGGGCAAGGTCGGAGGTGAGAAACCCAGTCGACCTGTACCGAATCGGCATCCAGAAAAGGGTACGGGCGGCGGCAACGACGGTCAACGAGACTCGTTGTGAATGCTCCTCGCGAGGGTGCGGACCGCCTGTTGACAGACCACCGGGCCGAGCCTACTTTACGCCCCTCGTTCGACCCCGCCCCGCGCCGCGAGCCTGCCACTCCGTCGCGACTCCCCGTACTGAACAGACAAACCGAAACCCGACCTCCCTGGCCGAGAGGAAACAAGCCAGGGGCAGGCTCCGAGTGTGTAGATGGCGCAGGTCTTCCATCGCAGCATCAACTGGGTCGCCAAGCTGTCCATCCTGTTCATCCTGGCCTTTGCCGGCTTGACCCTCGCCATCCTCCTGAACATCAACCGGATCGACTACGTCAGCCACGTTGGCCTGGCGAAGGACCAACCGGTCCCCTTCTCCCACAAGCACCACGTCACAGGCATGGGCATCGACTGCCGGTACTGCCACACGAGCGTCGAGGAGTCCGCCTTCGCTGGCATCCCCCCCGTGGAGACGTGCATGACCTGCCACTCCCTGGTCTGGACCGAGGCTCCGCTGCTGGAACCGGTCCGCGCGGCCTGGCGAGATGAGGTCCCGCTGCAGTGGACCCGAGTCCACGATCTGCCGGATTTCGTCTACTTCCGGCACGATATCCACATCGCCAAGGGGATCGGATGCACCAGCTGTCACGGCCCCGTCGACCAGATGCCGCTGATGTACAAGGAGAACACCCTGAACATGGAGTGGTGCCTCGAGTGCCACCGGGCGCCCGAGAGAGAGATCCGGCCTCGTGACCAGGTCTTCGACGTGACCTGGTCGCCCCCTGCGGATCAGGAGCGAATCGGGCCACGGCTCGTGGAGGAATACGACGTGCAAGTCTCGCAGCTCACCGACTGCTCGGTATGTCACCTGTGACCTCGATCAACCGGACCGAACCTGCGGCCGACGCGCCGGGACCGGGAAGCCGCAAGCAGCTCGATCTGGACGGGTTGCGGGCGCGCCTGGCCGGACAGGACGGAAAGGCCTACTGGCGCAGCCTGGAGGAATTGGCCGGCACGGACGAGTTCCGCCAGCTCGTGGAGCGGGAGTTCCCCGAGAGCGCCTCCGAGTGGGAGGACGGCGTCGGCCGCCGGGCCTTCCTCAAGCTGATGGGGGCATCCCTGGCCCTCGGGGGCCTCGGGGGCTGCACGATCCAGCCCGAGGAGAAGATCGTCCCCTGGGTCCGGGCGCCCGAGAACATGCTGCCCGGCCGACCGCTGATGTACGCCACCGCGGCCTCGATCTCCGGCGTCGGCGTCGGCGTCCTGGCGGAGACGCACATGGGACGCCCCACCCTTCTCGAGGGCAACGCCGACCACCCCTCGGGGTCGGGGGGGGCCCATCCGACGGTGCAGGCCTCCATCCTGGGTCTCTACGATCCGGACCGCTCCCAGACCGTGAAGAACGCGGGGCGCATCTCGACCTGGGGCAGCTTCGTGGACGCCCTTTCCGGCGAGTTGGAACGGCAGCGTTCCAGCAAGGGCAGAGGCCTCCGAATCCTGACCGGAGCCGTCACCTCGCCCACCCTCGGCGCCCAGCTCCGCGAACTGCTCCTTGAAATGCCGAAAGCCCGCTGGCACCAATACGACCCCGTCCGGGGGGACGGCTTGCTCGCCGGGGCCCGCCAGGCCTTCGGAGAAACGCTCGGCACGCACTACGACATGACCCGAGCCGAGGTCGTGGTCAGCCTCGACGCCGACATCTTGTTCCAGGGCGCCGCCGCCACGCGCTATGCCTCGGACTTCATGCAACGGCGCACCTCCGGCCTTCACGGAGCCGGAACCTTGGTCTCCAACCGGCTCTACGTGGTCGAGTCCAGCCCCTCGCCCACGGGCAGCTCGGCCGACCACCGGCTCGCCCTCGACAGGGGCTCGATCGAGGCTTTCGCAGCGGCCCTGGCCGCTCGTCTGGGCATCGACGCCCACTACGAAGGGGAAACACCCGCCTTCGAGGACGAGGCCGGCTGGGTCGAAGCCGTCGCCGGGGACCTCGAGGCCCACCGCGGAGCGGGCATCGTGGTCGCGGGTCCGGAGCAGTCCGCCGCCCTGCATGCCCTCGTGCACGCCATCAACCACTCGCTCGGCAACGCGGGCCGAACCGTGCACCACACGGACCCCATCGACGGGCAGGACGTGGATCATTTCGACAGCCTCGCCGATCTGACCCGCCAGATGAGGGCCGGCGAGGTGGAGAGCCTCGTCATACTGGGGAACCCCGTCTACGAAGCCCCGGGGGATCTGGATTTCGCCTCTGCCCTGGAGGCCGTTCCCTTCCGTGCCCACCTGGGTCAGCACGAGGACGAGACGGCCTATCTCTGTCACTGGCACGTGCCGGAGTCGCATTTCCTCGAGGCTTGGAGCGACGTGCGCTGCTACGACGGCACAGTATCGATCGTGCAGCCGCTCATTCAGCCCCTGTATCCCAGCCGCTCCGCCCACGAGCTGCTGGCCGCGATGACGGGCCAGTCGGGCAAACCGGTCCGGGATCTGCTGCGGGAGCAGTGGGCGGAGAGCCCCCTGTTCGAGGGCCGCGACTTCGAGCGAGAGTGGCAGAAGAGCCTCCATGACGGCAGCATCGCCGGGTCCGCCCTGCCCCGACGGGAGGTCCGCGTGCGTGGCGGGCTGCGGCTGCCACGAGACTTCGGCCGCAGCCTCGACCCCGAGGAAGGACTGGAACTGTCCCTGCGCCCCGACCCCTTCCTCGGCGCCGGAGCCCATGCCAACAACGGCTGGCTCCAGGAGACGCCGCGGCCGATCACCCAGCTGACCTGGGACAACGCCGCCTTGCTGAGCCCGGCCACGGCGCAGAGGCTCGGCGTCGTCAACGAGCAGGTCCTCACCCTCACCGTCGAGGGCCGCAGCCTGTCTCTGCCGGCCTGGATAGTGCCCGGCCAAGCGCCCGGGGTCATCACCGCGCACCTCGGCGGCGGACGCTGGCGCGGTGGCCGCATCGCCGACGGCACCGGCTGCGATGCGGGGCCGTTGCGCACCAGTTCCGCCCCTTGGTCGACGAGGGAGGTGACGGTCGCCAAGACCTTCGACCGCCGTCCCCTTGCCTGCACCCAGGACCACCAGGCCATGGAGGGCCGCGGCCTCGTTCGCCGGGGCGACCTCGACCACTATCGAGAGCGCCCCCACTTCGCTCACCAGGACTACGGTCACGAGGTCCCCGAAGACCTCACCCTCTACGACGAGTATGACTACAAGGCGCCCAACCAGTGGGGGATGGTGATCGACCTGACGGCCTGCATCGGCTGCAACGCCTGCTCCGTGGCCTGCCAGGCCGAGAACAACATCCCCATCGTCGGCAAGGAACAGGTCCTCAACGCCCGGGAGATGTCCTGGATCCGCATCGACCGGTACTACACCGACCTCGACGACCCGGAGATCCTGCACCAGCCCATCCCCTGCCAGCAATGCGAGAACGCGCCCTGCGAGCTCGTCTGCCCGGTGACCGCTACCTCCCACAGCGAGGAAGGCCTGAACGACATGGTCTACAACCGCTGCGTGGGGACGCGGTACTGCGCCAACAACTGCCCGTACAAGGTGCGCCGCTTCAATTTCCTCCAGTACGTCGACCGCGAGACCGAAACCAAGAAGATGGTGCGAAACCCCGACGTTACCGTGCGGGCTCGAGGGGTCATGGAGAAGTGCACGTACTGCGTGCAGCGGATCAACGCCGCCCGGGTGGCGGCGAAGAAGGAGAACGGTGAGGGCCGCGTCGGTGGCGACGCGGTGAAGACGGCCTGCCAGCAGGCCTGTCCCACGGGGGCCATCGTGTTCGGAAACCTCACCGACGCCGAGAGCCAGGTGAGCCGCCTCAAGCGCTCTCCCCTCAACTACGGGATCCTCACCGAGCTCAACACCAAGCCGCGCACCACGTATCTGGCCCGGGTCAGGAATCCCAACCCCGAGATCGGCTGAGATGTCCGAGGTCCAGCGCCGCCCCTACACGACCCCGGCCTCCGAGCTGGGCCCCGGCCAGACGTCGTACACCTCGATCACGAAGTCGATCAGTTCCGTCGTGCTCACCCCGAGCACGCCCTGGCAGTGGTTCCTCGTGGTCGTCATCGTCCTCGGGCTCGTCGGGGTCCTGCACGTGGCCATCGCCTGGCTGCTCTACAACGGGGTCGGCGTGTGGGGGATCAACAACCCCATCGGCTGGGGCTTCGCCATCATCAACTTCGTCTGGTGGATCGGAATCGGTCACGCCGGCACGCTGATCTCGGCCATCCTGCTTCTGTTCCGCCAACGCTGGCGCACCTCCATCAACCGCTCCGCCGAGGCGATGACGATCTTCGCGGTCCTTTGCGCCGGCATGTTCCCCATCCTCCATACCGGCCGACCCTGGCTCGCCGTCTACTGGCTGTTCCCCTATCCGAACTCGATGGACATCTGGCCCCAGTTCCGCAGTCCGCTGATCTGGGACGTCTTCGCCGTCGGCACCTACCTGACGGTGTCGCTGCTGTTCTGGGGGCTGGGAATGATCCCCGACCTGGCCACCTTCCGCGACCGCGCCAAGCACTTGGTGACCAAGCGCATCTTCGGCATGCTGGCCATGGGCTGGAGAGGCTCGGCCATCCACTGGGAACGCTACGAGATGGCTTCTCTCATGCTGGCGGGGCTGTCCACGCCGCTCGTGCTTTCCGTGCACTCCGTGGTCTCCTTCGACTTCGCCATCTCCATCATCCCGGGTTGGCACACCACCATCTTCCCGCCCTATTTCGTCGCCGGCGCCATCTACGCCGGCTTCGCCATGGTGCTCACCCTGATGATCCCCCTGCGCGCACTCTACGGACTGCAGGACTTCATCACCGAGCGCCACCTCGACAACATGGGCAAGGTGATGCTGGTGGCCGGGATGATCGTCGCCTACGGCTACTTCATGGAGCAGTTCATGGCCTGGTACAGCGCCAGCCTGTACGAGGGCTTCCTGATGCAGAACCGGATGTTCGGGCCCTACGGCGTCATCTACTGGGCGCTGATCACGTGCAACATCCTCGTGCCCCAGATCCTGTGGTCGCGGCGGGTCCGCCTGAGCACCTTCTGGCTGTTCGTGGTGTCCATGTTCATCAACGTGGGCATGTGGCTGGAGCGCTTCATCATCGTCGTCGGCAGCCTGCACCGCGACTACATGCCCTCTTCGTGGGACATGTACTACCCCACCATCTGGGACTGGGCCCTCTATCTCGGCACCATCGGCTTCTTCGTGTTCGCCTTCTTTCTGTTCGTCAGAGGCTTGCCGCTGATCGCCATCCACGAGATCCGCACCCTGCTCCCGACCGGCAGGAAGCGCTGAAGGATGAACGAGTCCACCCCCTCTCAGCCGTACGGCCTGATGGCCGAGTTCGAAGGGCCTGAAGAGCTTCTGGCGGCGGCGAAGAAGGCCCACGCGGAGGGCTACCGGCGGATGGACGCCTACTCCCCCCTGCCGGTCCACGGCCTGGCGGCGGCCATCGGCTTCCCGCACACGAACCTGCCCATCGGCACCTTCCTGTGCGGTCTGCTCGGCGCATTGTGCGGATACGGCCTGCAGTACTGGGTGCACGTCATCGACTACCCCATCAACATCGGGGGCCGTCCCATGCACTCGGGGCCGATGTTCATCCCCGTCACCTTCGAGCTGACGATCCTCTTTGCCGCCATCGGCACGGTGGTGGGGCTGATCCTTCTCAACCGGCTGCCCCAGCCGCATCACCCGGTGTTCAACGTGCCGGCCTTCGAGCGCGCCAGCCAGGACCGGTTCTTCCTGTGCATCGAGTCGGAGGACGGCCGCTACGACGCGGGCTCGACACGGACCTTCCTCGAGAGGCTCGGGGCGGTGGAGGTCTCGGAGGTGCAGCCCTGACGATGCTGCGCTCACCTGCCCTCCGCGCGGCGCTGACCGCCCTCCTCCTGCTGCCGGGATGTGATCTGCGGCAGCGTATGTACGACCAGCCCAAGTACGAGGCCCACGAGGCCTCCCCCTTCTTCGACGACGGTCTGAGCGCCCGGTCCGCCGTGGAGGGCACCGTGGCCCGGGGCCAGCTCCGGTTCGATCCGCACTACTGGGAGGGCCGGGTGGATGGCGAGTTGGCCGCGACCCTGCCGGCCAGGGTGGCCTTCGACCGCAGCCTCCTGGACCGGGGCCGCGAGCGGTTCGAGATCTTCTGCTCTCCCTGCCACGGCCGCACCGGCCGGGGCGACGGGATGATCGTTCAGCGCGGCCTGAAGCGGCCCCCCTCCTTCCACGAGGAGCGGCTGAGGGAAGCAGCCATCGGGTATTTCTACGACGTCCAGACCAACGGGTTCGGGGCCATGTTCAGCTATGCCTCGCGCGTCCCCGTACCGGATCGCTGGGCCATCGCCGCCTATATCCGCGCCCTGCAGCTGAGCCAGCGGGTGGAGTTCGACCAACTGCCCGCCGGGGATCAGGGGCAGCTCCCGTGAACGCCGATCTGAACCAGCAACTGCTCCGCCAGAGCGAGGGCCTGGCGCCCCTCTTCGAGGGCTACCGCCGCCGCGCCCTGATCGCCGCCCTGGCCGGCATCGCCCTGACCGCCTTCGGGTACGTCACCCAGCCGGAGCAGTTCTTCCGCTCGTGGCTCCTCGGATTCACCTACTGGGTCAGCCTCACCCTCGGCTGCCTGCTGGTCCTCATGATCCATCACCTCGCGGGTGGACGGTGGGGATTCGCCGTGCGCCGTATCCTCGAGGCGGGCGCCCGCACCTGGCCGTTGATGCTGCTTCTAGGTCTGCCCGTGCTGGCCGGGATGCACGACCTGTATCACTGGACACACACGGAGGCGGTGGCCGAGGACGAGATCCTCCAGCACAAGTCCCCCTTCCTGAACGTGCCCTTCTTCGTGGTGCGGTACTTCCTGTACTTCGCGCTCTGGGGAGGCATGATCCAGCTGCTCCACCGCTGGTCGAGCCTGCAGGACGAGCAGGCCGAGACCTGGCCGACCCGGCGCATGCAGGTGCTCTCGGGCCCGGGACTCGTGCTCTTCGTGCTCTCCGGAACCCTGGCCGGCGTCGACTGGATCATGTCTCTCGAGCCGCACTGGTTCTCGACGATCTTCAGCGCCATCTACATCCTGGGCCAGGGTCTCGCGGCCTGGGCCCTGGTGACCATCGTCGGCGTCGGCCTTTCCCGCCACGAGCCGTTGAGCGCCCTGCTGAGCAACGAGCGTCTGCGCGACCTCGGCACCTTCATGCTCGGTTTCGTGCTGCTCTGGGCTTACACCTCCTTCTCCCAGTTGCTCATCATCTGGGCGGGCAATCTTCCTGAGGAAATCACTTGGTATTACACCCGCCTCAGCGGCGGCTGGCTCTATCTCGGCTACCTGCTCATCGGCTTCCACTTCGTCGTGCCCTTCCTGCTGATGATCTCCAGCCGGATCAAGGCTCGCCTGCAGATCCTCGTCGCCGTCGCCTGCGGTCTTCTGGTCATGCGCCTGCTCGACCTCTACTGGATCTCCGCCCCCGCCTTCCAGGACGCCGGTTCGATCTCGGCCGCCCCCCACTGGCTCGACCTAGTCATCCCCTTCTCCATCGGGGGGCTGTGGTTGTTCGTGTTCTTCGGCCACTTGAAGAGCCGGTCTCTCGTGCCTCTCAACGACCCGAGATTCGACTTCGACGCCCTCGCCGGGGAGACGGCGCAGGAGGGCCACCATGGCTGATCTTCACACGCCGGCCGAGGGACACGTCCACGCCGCTTCCGCGGCGGCGGGTCACGAGGTCACCGACGCCCCGGCCAGCCCCCTGGCCAAGGTGGGCATCGGGCTCGCCGCGCTCATGCTCATTTCCTTCGTAGGCGTGCTCCTCATGTTTCGCTTTCTCGTGCACGTGCAGCCCCTCTACGACAAGGAGACCCCTGCCCACCCTCTGCGCGACGCTCGGGTCTCCTCCACCGAGCCCCGGCTGCAGCCCGACCCGCCGAGGCAGAAGGGCGAGCTGCGGCGGATCGAGGATCACCTCCTCACCACCTACGACTGGGTCGACAAGGAGCAGGGGCTCGTGCGCATCCCCATCGACCGGGCCATGGGCCTGATCTCCCGCCGCGGCCTGCCCGAGAAGACCGGCACCGGGGCCGCCGCCCCTCCCGCCGCCGAGGAATGAGGGTGAGACCGGATCCCCTGTCATCGGCGATCGCCGTTCTGGCGGTCCTGACTGTCGGGGCCGCCCAAGGCCAGCCGATCGACCCCACCGTGGGCGAGGAGATCGGCATCGACCAGCGCCTCGGTGAACGGGTCCCCCTCGATCTGGCCTTCCGTGACGAAACGGGGGCGGAGGTCCGACTCGAAGACATCCTCGGTGAGAGGCCCGCGGTCCTGTCCCTCGCCTACTACGAGTGCCCCATGCTGTGCACCCAGGTTCTCAACGGCCTCCTGCGGAGTCTCCGAGTGCTTTCTCTGGACGTGGGCCGCGAGTTCGAGGTGATCACGGTGAGCATCGATCCCGGCGAGACGCCCGCCTTGGCGGCGGCCAAGAAGAGGGAATACGTCGGACGCTACGGACGCGACGGAGCCGGGGGCGGCTGGCACTTCCTCACCGGGACGCAGGATCGGATCGAGAAGCTCGCCAAGGCCGTGGGGTTCCGCTACGAGTACGATCCGGAGACCGATCTCTACGTCCACGCCAGCGGCATCATGGTCCTCACTCCGACGGGAGAACTGGCCCGCTACTTCTACGGCGTCGAGTACTCGCCGAAGGACCTCCGCCTGGGCCTGATCGAAGCGGCAGAGGAGCGCATCGGCAACGCCGTCGACCAGGTCCTGTTGCTGTGCTATCAGTACGATCCGGCCACCGGGAAGTACGGCTTGGTGATCCTCAACAGCCTGCGCGTCGCCGGCGCGGCCACGGTGGCCATCCTGGCCGGCCTCGTCATCGGCTGGATCCGCCGGGAGCGCCGGCAGGCGGACCACTCGGCCAAATCCCATCCCGCACCCGAACTGAACCCGGGCCCGGTAAGAGATGTCTAAGGAATTCCCCCTCCATCCCGACCTGGCCTCCACCTTCGCCCTGCAGGTGGACCTTCTGTACTTCCTGCTGGTAGGGCTCAGCGTCCTCTTCGCGGCCGGCGTCGTCTTCGTCCTGGCGCTGTTCGCGATCAAGTACCGGAGGCGCTCCGACGACGACCGGCCCCATCCCGTTCACGGCTCGGTCCCCCTCGAGCTGGCCTGGAGCATCATCCCACTCTTCATGGCCATCGGCGTCTTCACACTGGGAGCCGAGGTCTACTTCCGCATGTACCGCTCCCCCACCGACGCCATGGACATCTACGTCGTGGGCAAGCAGTGGATGTGGAAGATCCAGCACCCGGAGGGCCGGCGCGAGATCAACGAACTCCACATCCCGGTGGACCAGCCGGTGCGTTTGACCATGACCTCGGAGGACGTGATCCATGCCTTCTCGGTGCCTGCCTTCCGCACCAAGAAGGATGTCGTGCCGGGGCGCTACAACACGATCTGGTTCGAGGCCACCAAGACGGGGGAGTTCCACCTGTTCTGCGCCGAGTACTGCGGCACCCAGCACTCCACCATGATCGGCACGGTCTACGTGATGGAGCCGGAGGATTACCAGGAATGGCTCGGCGGCGGCGTCAGCGGCGAGACCATGGCCGAGGCGGGGGAGCGCCAGTTCCAGCAGCTTGGATGCGCCACCTGCCACAAGTCCGAGTCGATCGGTCGAGGCCCCACCCTGGTTGGCCTCTTCGGCGAGCCCCTGGAGCTCGCCTCCGGCGAGGTGATCCGGGTCGATGAGAGCTACCTGCGCGAATCGATCCTCGCACCGGCGACGAAACTGGTGAAGGGCTACTCGCCGATCATGCCCACCTTCCAGGGTCAGATCAGCGAGGAGACCCTGCTCCAGCTCATCACCTATATCAAGTCCCTGGGCGCCAGCGAGTGAGACGGAGCCATGACCACGACGACATCTGAATCCACGACCCACGGCAACGGCCATCACGGCGGCGGCGAGGAGGAGAACTACCTCAACGCCAGGTACGGACTCGCCTCCTGGCTGCTGACCCTCGACCACAAGCGCATCGGCATCCTCTACCTCGTGGTGACGACCGTTTTCTTCATCATCGGCGGCCTCTTCGCGACTCTGATTCGCCTCGAGTTGCTGACGCCGCAGGGAGACGTCCTCGAGGCGGACACCTACAACAAGGTGTTCACCATGCACGGCGTGGCGATGATCTTCTTCTTCCTCATCCCCTCCGTGCCCGCCGTGCTCGGCAACTTCCTCATTCCCATCATGATCGGCGCCAAGGACGTCGCCTTTCCCAAACTCAACCTCCTCAGTTGGTACTGTTATATCGTGGGTGGATCCCTGGCCACGCTGGCCATCATCATGGGCGGCATCGACACGGGCTGGACCTTCTACACCCCCTACAGCTCGACCTACGCCAGCGGCTACGTGGCCATCGCCCTCACCGGCGTGTTCATCAACGGCTTCTCCTCGATCCTCACGGGTGTCAATTTCCTGACCACCGTGCACAAGATGCGGGCTCCCGGCATGACCTGGTTCCGGCTGCCGCTCTTCATCTGGGCCCAGTACGCCACCAGCATAATCATGATCCTGGGCACGCCCGTCATCGCCATCACCCTGCTGCTGCTGGCGCTGGAGCGCGTGCTTCACATCGGTATCTTCGATCCCAGGCTCGGCGGCGACCCGATCCTGTTCCAGCACCTGTTCTGGTTCTACTCGCACCCCGCCGTGTACATCATGATCGTGCCCGGCTTCGGCGTCATCAGCGAGGTCATCGCCTGCTTCTCCCGCAAGCGGGTCTTCGGCTACAGCTTCGTCGCCTTCTCGAGCCTGGCCATCGCCGTCCTGGGTTTCCTGGTCTGGGGGCACCACATGTTCACCACGGGCCAGTCGATCTACGCGGGCATGGTGTTCTCCTTCATCACTTTCCTCATCGCCGTGCCCACGGCGGTGAAGATCTTCAACTGGACGGCCACTCTCTACCGCGGCTCGGTCTCCCTCGAGTCTCCCATGCTCTACAGTCTCGGCTTCATCGGGCTGTTCCTCGTGGGCGGCCTCACCGGGCTGTTCCTGTCGACCCTGGCCACCGACATCCACCTGCACGACACCTACTTCGTCGTCGCCCACTTCCACTATGTCATGGTAGGCGGCATGGTGATGGCCTACCTCTCGGGACTCCACTTCTGGTGGCCCAAGATCACGGGCCGCATGTACTCCGAGGCCTGGGGCAAGGCGGGGGCGATCCTGATCTTCCTGGGATTCAACTTCACCTTCTTCCCCCAGTTCGTCCTCGGCTACCTGGGCATGCCCCGCCGCTACCACGTCTACCCCGAGGAGTTCCAGCTCCTGCACGTCTCGTCGACCATGGGGGCCACGGTCCTCGGGCTGGGCTACATGGCCCTGTTCATCTGCCTCATCTGGTCCCTCTTGCGGGGCGCCAAGGCCGGTCCGAACCCGTGGCGCGCAAAGGGCCTGGAGTGGGAGATCCCCTCCCCTCCGACGCTCCACAACTTCCACGCCACGCCCGTGGTCACCAAAGAGGCCTACGCGTACGAAGAGGAGGACGTGACCCTGGCCGATCCCAGCCATGCACCCGGGAGCGAGGAGCCGGTGCCGAGATGAGGCGCCGCATCGGCGCTTCGAGGTGACGAGGAGGATGAACACGAGCGCACACAACCCGGCTCTCCAGCACCAGTTCGACGACCTGCACCAGCAGTACGAAGCGGCGAACATGGGCATGTGGGCCTTCCTTGCCCAGGAGATCATGTTCTTCGGAGGGATGTTCGCCGGGTACACCGTCTACCGCTACAAGTACCTGGCCGCCTTCGTCGATGGCAGCAACCGTCTGGCCATCGAGTGGGGCGCCTTCAACACGGCCGTCCTCATCGGCAGCTCCTTCACGGTGGCCATGGCCGTGCGCGCCGCGCAGTTGGGGAAAAGCCGCAGCCTGCTGAACTGGGTCCTCGCGACCCTGGTCCTCGGCTCGATCTTCCTGGGCGTCAAGTACATCGAGTACTCCCACAAGTACCACGATGGACTGATACCGGGGGCCACCTTCGGCATTTTCCCGGATTCGGGTGAACCCCACGACCTGGGGCCCCTGAAACCCCAGCTGAAAATCTTCTTCTCCTTCTATTTCGCCATGACCGGCATGCACGCCCTGCACATGGTGATCGGCATCGGCATCATGCTGTGGTTGATTCCGAAGATCCGGCGCGGCACCTATTCAAGCGAGTACTACAGTCCCATCGAGAACTTCGGGCTCTACTGGCACTTCGTGGACATCGTCTGGATCTTCCTCTTTCCCCTGCTCTATCTCATCGGACGCGATCCCTGGATTCGCCTGCTATGAGCGACGCCCACCCCGAGAACCATCCAGGAGGCGAGCACCATGTTCTGCCCGTCAGGATGTACGTGGCCATCGTCTCCCTTCTCTTCATCTTCACGGCCGTCACGGTGCTGGCCGCCTTCGTCGAGCTCGGCGCCCTGAACACGCCGATCGCGCTGGCCATCGCCGTCCTCAAGGCCTCCCTCGTGGTGCTGTTCTTCATGCACGTGCGGTACAACACCCCCCTCATGTGGGTCTTTGCCGCCGCCGGCTTCTTCTGGCTCATCATCATGTTCTCTCTCACCATGCAGGACTACGTCTCGCGGGACTGGGAGACGCCGGCGCCCGTGCACTTCCTCGATCTTCTGTAGTCCCGTCGGCCAAAGAAAAACGCCCTGTCCGGCACGTGCCGGACAGGGCGTCGCTGTGCGGATCCCCCGGGAGCCTCAGGTCTCTCCCGCAGAGGGATCGATATCGAAGACCCCCGTCGATCGGATCAGGACGAGAATGGCCGAATGGGGGACGACGACGAACTTCTCGTTGTCGAACTTGATCTCCACCGCCTCCTTGCGGGCGTAGATGGCGTGGTCCCCCTTCTGGGCCTGCAGGGGGATGAAACGCATCTCCGGTTCCGAGCCCGACTCCGCCCACGGCGCGTCGTCCTCATCGCCCTTCGGCGGCAGAGGGATTCCCGGCCCCACCTCCTCGATGCGCCCGCTCTGCACGTTTTCCTTCTCCAGCGCCGTCGGGGGCAGGTAGAGCCCCACCTCGGTGCGCTGTTCCTCCTCGTCGACGCGGACCAGCACGCGGTCGCCCACGACGAGCAACTCCTTGTCACCTCGCAACATGGTTCAGACGCCCTCGCTCCTGCCTCTCCGGACCCTTGGCAACGCCCGGGACCGGCTCGGCCGCAATAGTAGGGGAATGCCCCCAGCCCCTCAAAGGCCGGCTCCTCCATCGGCGGCGGCGGCGGCGCCGATGATCCCCGCCTCGTTGCGCAGCCGGGCGGGTACGATCTCGCAGTCGACGGTCAGGTGGGGCAGGAACCTCTCGTGCCTCCCGCTCACGCCGCCGCCGATGATGATCAGTTCCGGCCACAGGTAGAAGGCGACCCTCTGCAGATAGGCGTCCACCCGGGAGGACCACTTCTTCCAGCTCAGGCGGCGGCGGGTGCGGACGCTGGCGGAGGCCCGCAACTCGGCGGCCTTGCCGTCCATCTCGATATGGCCGAACTCGGTGTTGGGCACGAGCCGGCCGTCGGTGAACAGGGCCGACCCGATGCCGGTGCCGATGGTGAGGACCAGGACCACCCCCGACCGCCCCCGACCCGCCCCAAAGCGCATCTCCGCTATGCCGGCCGCGTCGGCGTCGTTGAGGACGGTGAAGGGGCATCCCGTGGCCTGATGGAACATGGCCCCCGCGTCTCGCCCGATCCACGAGTCGTCGATGTTGGCCGCCGTGCACACCTGGCCCTGGCGGACCACCGCGGGGAAACCGGCACCGACCGGGCCCTCCCACCCGAAGTGCTCCACGATCCTGGCCACGCCCTCGGTCACGGCCTCCGGGGTGGCGGGCCGGGGGGTCTTCAGCCGGAAGCGCTCGCCGAGGACCTTCCCCTCTTCGCCGTCGACCGGAGCGCCCTTGATGCCCGTCCCTCCAATGTCGATGCCGAGTGTGGCCATCCGGAAAGATTACAGCGGCATGTAGTCCAGGTCGAGGACCCGCTCCACGAGCCAGCCCAGACCGAAAAGGAGGATGACGGCGGAGAGGCCCTGCACGACGCGGGCGTGGCCCGGCCGGCGCGCCGACCACAGGATGAGAGGAAAGAGAAGGGTGACGATGGCCACCTGTCCGACCTCGACGCCGACGTTGAAGGCCAGCAGGGAGGCCACCAACCCGCGCGACGGCAGGCCGAGTTCGCGCAGCACGTTGGCGAAGCCGAATCCGTGCACGAACCCGAAGAGGAAGGTCAGGATCCAGCGGTGGTCGGCGCGGCGCAACCAGAAGTTCTCGGCGGCCACGTAGGCGATGCTCAGGGCGATGCCCGACTCGACGAGGCGCGAGGGCAGACTGACCCACTCCAGCGCCGCCAGGATCAGGGTGACGCTGTGGGCCACGGTGAATGCGGTGACGATCTTCACCAGCGTCCCGAGCCGGGAGCCCACCAGGATCAGGGCGATCAGAAACAGCACGTGGTCGTAGCCCAGGAAGATGTGCTCCACGCCGAGCACGACGAAGCGTCCGGCCTGCGCCCAGAGGCTCTCCCGCGCCAAGCCGGACACCCCGATCCCGTGGACCGGCTCCGCCGCCGAGAGAACGGCGACCTCCACCGGTTGCCCGGGGATCCGGACTCGAAGCAGGTTGCGATGGTCCCCGGGCAGCGGCGCCAGGTAGCGGGTGAGATCCAGCTCGAGGGGGCGCAGGTTCCCCGGCGTCCGCGCGCGGACCGAGAGCCGGGCGATGAGATTGCCCTCCCCGTCGACATCGGTCTGCACCCCGGCGCCGAGGAGGTCCAGGTCCGAGCCATCGGAGCGCAGGGAGATCAGGCCCTGCAGGGTATCGGCGGCCATGGCGACGCCGGCCAGCATCTCCTCCGCCCAGAGGACCTGATCGCCGTTGCGGTCCAGAGCCGGCACCAGAAGGCGCATCTCCGGCTCGTGCACCGTCAGGGACAGCCGGACGCTGTCCTCGCCGACGCTGACCAGGGTGTAGCTCCTGTCCATCTCGTGGGCGCCGGCGGAACCGCAGGCGAGACAAAGGGCAAGCACACCACAGCGCACCATGGACCTCCCCGTGTGGCCGGTCAGAGCAGCCGCCGGATCACGGCGGCCATGTCGTCGATTCCATCCTGCTCGGAGAACAGGAAACGCACCACCCCCTGGGCATCGATCAAGTAGGTACGGGAGGAGTGATCGACGCCGCCGTCGGCAGCCGGCCCGAACCCTGCGCCGTACTGCCCGGCCACGGCGGCCACCTGCTCCGGAGTCCCGGTCAGGCCGGTGAGGCGGTACGGATAGCCTGCACAGTACTCCGCCAGCCTCGCCGGCGTATCGTGGCCCGGATCGACACTGAGGAAGAGGACCTCCACCCCGGGAGCCGGCAGCCGGCGCATCACCTCGCCCAGCTTGGACAGGGTCGTGGGGCAGCTGGCGGCGCAGCGGGTGAATCCGAAGAACAGCAGCAGCGGCCGGCCGCGACGTCCGGAAAGGGAGAATCTCTCCCCTCTCTGATCGACGAGCTCAAAATCACCGCCGAGCTCGTAGCGCTCCAGAGCCGGCGCCGCCTCTCGCCGGGCTCCCTCCCCCGAGGGGCCGCATCCCCCCGCCGGGAGGGTTGCCGCCCACGCCGCTGTCCAGAGCCACCATCGCTTCCCATGGCGGAGGAATCGACTCAATCCCGGGACTCCAGGAAGGAGAGGATGTACAGGGCCAGGTCTCGGCGGTCCTCCTCGGAGAGGTGGCCGTAGGCCGGCATGTTCCGGCCTTCGGACAAGACGCCCTGGCGGATCGTCTCCTCGATCTGCTTGAGCTCGTACCCGTGGCGGTAGCCCCGCGGATCGTGCAGGTCCCTGGGTGGAGGATTCAGGCTCGCCGCCAGGCGGCCGTCGCCCCGGCCCTGGGGTCCGTGGCACAGGGCACACCCGTTCCTCTCGTACAGCTGCCGGCCCCGGATCACGGCGTCCCTGTCGGCAGCACCGTCCATGGCCTCCTCGGCGACGTCCTGACCACAGCCAAGGGCGAGACCCGCCCACAGCAGGACGCCCGCCGGCCATCGGCCCGGGTGCGCATCAGATGCGCGCGCCATCGGGGATGACGGCGTCCTTGGGCACCACGACAACGCCTTCCCGGACGTAGTGCCCGTCGCCATCCGACTCCCGAACCCGCGCGTCGTTGCTGATGATGACGCCGCGGCCGATGCGCGCGTTCTTGTCGATGATGGCGCGGTGGATGACGCTGCCGGCGCCGATGCCGATATCGGGCACGCCCCGGGCGCGGTTGCGGGCGTGGTCTGCCGTGGTCTCGTAGAGATCGGCGCCCATGACCACGGACTGGAAGACGCGCGCCCCGGCCCCGACCTGGCTGCGCACACCGATGACGGACTGCTCGACCTCGGCTTCCCGGAGGGAGCATCCCTCCCCGACGATCACCCGGTCCATGCGGCAGTCGACCAGGCGAGAGCCGGCGAGGTACCTCGGGTGGGTGAAGATCGGCGCGTCGGGCTGATGGAACTGGAAGGCCGGCTCGAGGTCGGTGAGGCGGATGTTGGCCCGGTAGAAGGCGGAGATCGTCCCGATGTCCTCCCAGTACCCGTCGAAGGTATGGGCGAAGACGCTCAGTTTCTCGATCGCCGCCGGGATCAGGTGCCGGCCGAAGTCGTCCTCCTCGATGCCCAGCAGCAGGCTGGTCAGCACCTGCGGCTCGAACAGGTAGATCCCCATGGAGGCGAGGAAGCGCGCCTCCGGGTCGGCGCCGGGCGCCTCGGGCAGCTCCAGCTCGTCGAGCTCGGCGTCCGTTCGCGGCTTTTCGCGGAAGGCGATGATGCGGGATTCCTCGTCCACCTGCAGGATCCCGAGGGACGAGGCCTGCTCGCGCCGCACCGGCTTCACGGCGATGGAGACGTCCGCCGAGCGCCGGCGGTGCTCGTCCACGAAGGCGTGGTAGTCCATGCGGTAGAGGTGGTCGCCGGAGAGGATCAGGATCTCGTGGCCCTGGCGGGCGTGGATGCGCCGCAGCTGCTTGCGGACGGCGTCGGCCGTGCCCTGGTACCAGTCCGTGTCGTCCATGGTCTGCTCCGCCGCGAGGATCTCGACGAAGCCTCCGAAGAAGCTGTCGAACCGGTAGGTGGCGCTCACGTGACGGTTCAGGGAAGCGGAGTTGAACTGGGTGAGGACGAAGATCTTGTCGATGCCGGAGTGGATGCAGTTGCTGATGGGGATATCGATCAGCCGGTACTTGCCGCCAATGGGCACTGCGGGCTTGGAGCGGTACCGGGTCAGCGGGAACAGGCGGGTCCCCCGTCCCCCGCCCAGGATCACGCCGATGACGTTGCGCATACCGCTTGCGGCTCCTACTGCCAGGATCCGGGGGCGGGCGAACCGTCGTCCGCCCGGAGAGGAATCAGGGCGCGCCTGGTGCGATCCCGACCTGCCGGTGCGGCCCCTGCGAATGAAGGACGCCCTAAGCTGTCCCTCGCCGCAGGTAAGCGCAAGCGTCGAGGAAGCCCGTCGGCACCACGGCCACCGGAAGGAGCCTTCGGTGCGGCCGCCGGGCCCTAGGCGGTCCAGCGCAGCAGCACCTCGGCCACTCCGAAATAGATGATGAGGGACAGGACGTCGTTGAGGGTGGTGATCAGGGGGCCGGAGGCCACGGCGGGATCGATGCCCGTGGCCCGGAAGGAGAGGGGGATGACCGCACCGATCACCGCCGACAGCAGGACGGCGGCGAACATGGCGAGGCCGGCAGGAAGCCACCGCCGATCCGTCCGTCCACAGGTAGGCCACCGTGAAGACGATGGCGCCGAGGAACAGCCCCATGCCCGAGGCGACCCGGAGCTCTCGCCCAAGGGCCTGTCCGACCCGGCCGCGGTGCAGCGCCCCCGTGGCCAGGGCGCGCACGGTGACCGTCGAGGTCTGGATTCCGGAGTTCCCGCCCATGGCCATGATGGCGGGCACGAACAGCACCAGCGGGCTGAAGGCCGCCAGCACCCCCGAGAACAGATCGAGGACACCGCCCGTGAGCAGTGTTCCCGCGAGGCAGAGCATCAGCCACGGGAGGCGCTGGCGGGCGACGCCGAGGGCCGAGGGATCCTCCATCTCCCGCGAGCTGGTGGCCGCCATCTTGAGCTTGTCCTCGGTGGCTTCGTCGTGGATGACGTCGACGATGTCGTCCACCGTCACCTGGCCGATGAGCTCGTCCCGCTCGTCCACCACGGGCAGGGCCAGCAGATCGTAGTCGGCGAAAATAGCGGCGATCTCCTCCTGGTCCATGTCCGCCCGGACCGGTGATCGGCTCTCGGTCCGCCAGCAGCATGCGGCGCAGGGAGACCGTCCCCACCAGGCGGTGATGCTCATCGACGACGAAGACGGTGAGGATCTCCTCTTCCTCCGCCCAGGCGCGCAGGAGATCGACGGCCTGGGAGACGGTGACCTCCTGCCGGACCGACCGGGCATGTCGGCCAGCACGTCGTCGGCGGCGTCGGGCGGCATCTCCCCCACGAGACCGGCCAGGGCCTGCTCGTCGAGAGCCCCCGTCTACCGCGCCGCCGTCACCGCGTCGAGCTCGGACATCACCTTCGCCGACAGCCCCTCCGCCAGCAGGCCCATGCAGCGGCGGCCGGATTCCTCCTCCAGGGCCCTCAGCAGCTTGGCCAGATCGGCCGCGTGCTGGTCATTCAGGACAAGGCGCAGCGTGGTTTCGTCCCCCGCGGCCAGGGCCTCGCGGGTGGCCTCGAGAAGGACTTCGCGCCGCGCCTGCAACCCCCCTTGTTCGAGGATTTCCCGTCCTTCCTTCGACTCGGCCTTGATTCTCTCCGTCCACCTCCCGGAATCGGTTGCGCAGCCCGCTGAATATACGGTTCGAGGATCGCCGGCCATTGCCGCTGCGCATCCCCGCTTCTACACTCCGGAGGCGGAGAGCTGACGATGGGGGCTGGTGAACTCCATGGAAGGGCAGGGCAGGACATGACGGCGGCAAGACTGGCGGGACACACGGCGCTCGTCACCGGCGGGGCCCGCGGGATCGGACGGGCGATCTGCGAGCGCTTCGCCGCCGAGGGGGCCCGGGTGGCCCTGGCCGACATCGACGAAGAAGGAGCGCGGCGCACCGCCCTCGAGATCGGCGCCGGCTCGGTGGCCCTGGCCATGGACGTGGCCGACCCGGAGTCCTGCCAACGCGGGGTGCGGCAGGCCATCGAAGCCCTCGGGGCTCTCGACGTGCTCGTCAACAACGCCGGATACGTTCACTACACGACCGCCTTCGACTGCACCGAGGCCGACTGGGACCGTATGGTGGACATCAACCTGAAGGGACCCTTCTTCTGCGCCCAGGCGGTGCTGCCGCACATGCGCGACCGGCGGCGGGGCGTCATCCTCAACCTCTCCTCGCTGGCCGCCAAGACCGGAGGCGTGGCCGCGGCGCCCCCCTACGGAGCCGCCAAGGCCGGGGTCAGCGCCCTCACCGTGCACCTGGCGGCGGTGATGGCCCCGTACGGCGTTCGCGTCAACGCCCTGGCTCCCGGCGTCATCGACACCGAGTTGACCCGCGGCCTGTCCGGCGACCACGCCGAGCTGGCCCGGCGAATCCCCCTCGGGGCCAAGGGCCGCGCCGAGGACGTGGCCAACTTGGCCCTGTTCCTGGCCTCCGACGAGGCCCGCCACATCACCGGAGAGATCGTCGACATCAACGGCGGTCTGTGGATGGACTGACGGGAGATGAAGGGAATCGTGCTGGCCGGCGGTCACGGCACCCGCCTCGTGCCGCTGACGCAGGTGGTGTGCAAGCAGCTTCTTCCGGTCTACGACAAGCCCATGATCTGCTACCCCCTGTCGATCCTCATGCTGGGGGGGATCCGCCAGATCTGCATCATCTCCACACCCCGCGACCTGCCGATCATCCGCGGGTTCCTCGGCGACGGCCGCTCACTGGGCGTGGAGTTCACCTACGTGGAGCAGCCTCGGCCCGAGGGCATCGCCCAGGCCTTCCTGCTGGCCGAGGACTTCATCGGCGGCGACCCGGTGACCCTGGTCCTCGGCGACAACGTGTTCTACGGGGACTTCTTCTACGGCGACGAGGGATTCCGGCGCGCCGTGCGCGACTTCGCGGGAGGAGGGCTGATCTTCGGCTACTACGTCGGGAATCCCCAGGACTTCGGCGTCATCGAGTTCGACGCCGCCGGCGAGGTCGTGGGCATCGAGGAGAAACCGCAACAACCCAGATCGAACTACGCCGTGCCGGGTCTGTACGTGTACGACGCCGGCGTGGTCGATGTCGTGCGCGGCCTCGAGCCGTCGGGCCGGGGAGAGCTGGAGATCACCGACGTGAACCGGAACTACCTGCAGCGCGGCAGCCTGCGCGTCGAGCGCCTGGGGCGCGGAATCGCCTGGCTCGACACCGGAACCCCGGGGAGCCTGCAGGAGGCCAGCAGCTTCGTCGAGGCCATCGAGAAGCGCCAGGGGCTGAAGATCGCCTGCCTGGAGGAGATCGCCTTCGACCAGGGCTTCGTGGACCGCGCCGGGTTCCAGGCCCTCATCTCGGGCTTCCCGCAGGCCCCCTCCGAGTGCGATTACCGGGAGTACCTCGAGATGGTTCTGGCCCAGAAGGAGCCGGCCGTCCAGGCCGGCTGGGCGCGAACGAAGGCCGCAGGCCCCCGCTAGTGTCGCGTCCGACAAATGAGTTGTAAAAACAGAGTCAAGGCCTTATCTTCAGGCCATGGCCCGCCCGGTGTCCCGCCTTGAGTTGACCGCGTCCGAGCGACAGGAGTTGGAGCGTCGCGTCAGGGCCCCCTCCGCGTCCCAGCGCGACAGCCTGCGCGCGGCCATCGTCCTGCGCCGGGCCGAAGGGATCAAGCAGGTGCAGGTGGCCGCCGAGTTGGGCGCCAGTGTGGCGTGTGTGAACAAGTGGTCGCAACGCTTTGATCGCGAGGGTTTGGCGGGACTGAACGACGCCAAGGGCCGGGGCCGGCCGGCGAGCTTGCCGGCGGACAAGGTCGAGCAGGTCCTCACCGCGGTCACGCAGCCGCCGAAGCCGCGCACGCGCTGGAGCGTGCGCTCGATGGGGAAGGCCAACGACATCAAGCCCCATTTGACCAAGACCTTCAAGGTCTCCACGGACCCGCACTTCGAGGAAAAATTCTGGGACGTGATCGGGCTCTACCTGGATCCCCCCGAGCGCGCGCTGGTGCTGTGCTGTGACGAGAAGAGCCAGTGCCAGGCGCTGGAACGGACCCAGCCGGGCTTGCCGCTGGGGATCGGCGACATCCGCACCCGGACCCACGATTACAAGCGCCACGGTACGATCACCTTGTTCGCCGCGCTCAACTACCTCGACGGCAAGCTCATCGCGCGTCTGGAGGCGCGTCATACCCACGTCGAATGGCTCCGCTTTCTCAAGCAGATCGACCGCGAGACGCCCAAGAACCTGTCGCTGCACCTGATCGTGGACAACGCCGGCCCCCACAAGGAGGAGAGCGTGCAGCATTGGTTGTCTCGGCATCGGCGCTTCCATGTCCATTTCACCCCCACCAGTTCCTCCTGGATGAACTTGGTCGAACGGTTCTTCGGCGAGCTGACGCAGGATGTGATTCGGGACGGCAGCTTTGCCAGCGTCGGGGAGTTGGTGCGCGACATCGAAGCCTACTTGGCGCAGCGGAACTTGGCCCCCAAACCCTACCGCTGGAAGGCCGACGGCGAGACCATCCTGCGCAAGATCCAGCGCGCTCGGGAGACGGTGGCGGCGACATCGGACAGCCCTTGTTGATTCTTCTTAATTCTCGGACGGGACACTAGCTCAGGCCCGGGACCCGGCGAGCTCGCCCAGCAGGCGCCCGTACTCCGACTCCCCGCCTTCCTCCCACGCCGTCAGCAGGGCGGAGCCGACGATGCCGATCTCCACCCGGCCGTGCAGGGCCCGCAGGTCCTCCCCGCCCCGGAGCCCGAAGCCGAGAGCCAGCGGCAGCCGGGTGGCGCCGCGGCAGGCGTCCAGGAACCGGTAGAGCTCGTCCTGAAGCTGGGTGCGCTGTCCGGTGACCCCCTTGCGGGCCAGGGCGTAGACAAAGCCCCGGGCCCTCCGGCCGAGCTCGGAAAGGCGGCTGGAGGTGTTCGTCGGAGTCATCAGCAGGATCGGGTCGAGCCCGTGGTGAGCCCCGAGGTCGAACAAGTCGCCGTATTCCTCGTATGGGAGGTCCGGCAGGATGAAGCCCGAACCGCCCGCTGCCTGCAGGCGCTGGCAGAATTCGGCGTGGCCGGCGCGGAAGACGGTGTTGTAGTACCCCATGAACAGGCGGGGGAAGGCGGCCACCTGGTCCGCTTCGCGGAAGAAGTCGAAATAGGCTTCGAGGGGGAGGCCCCGCGAAAGGGCCTCCTGGTTGGCGCGCACGAAGGTGGGCCCGTCCGCCACCGGCTCGCTGAAGGGCATCTGCAGTTCCACCAGATCCACGTCGTGCTCGGCCATTCGCCGCAGCATGGCGAGGTTGGCCTCCAGGGACGGATAGCCGACGATGAGGTGGGTCATCAGCAGGATCCGGCGGTCCCCCGCCGCCAGACGCGCGCGCACGTGGGCTTCCAGGCCGGCCGGAGCCCCCCTCCGCGGGTCCGCCGGGCCGAGCCCAGGCTCTGCAGCAGGCTTCAAAGACGCGCCGCCTTGTCCTTGAGGAACTGCCGCCAGCGCTCGTCGCCGAGGGCGTCGCCGATGGTGAAGATGTCCTTGTCGCCGCGGCCGGACAGGTTGATCAGCACGACGCCGTCCTCGGGCACGTCGCCGGCCTCGCGCAGGGCGCCGGCCACGGCGTGGGTGGACTCCAGGGCGCCGATGATCCCCTCCGCGTGCATGAGCCGCCTCAGGGCCTCGATCACCTCGTCGTCGGAGGCCGCCTCGAACCGCACCCGGCCGGTCTCGTGCAGGTGCGCCAGGATCGGACTGACCCCGATGTAGTCGAGGCCGGCCGACACGGAGTGGGTGTGCCGCATCTGGCCCTCCTCGTCCTGGAGGAAGTAGGTCTTGTAGCCCTGGGCAACGCCCGGAGACCCATCCGTCCCCGCCAGGCGCGCGGCGTGCTCGCCGGACTCGAGGCCGCGGCCTCCGGCCTCGACGCCCACCAGCTCCACCTCCTCGTCCCCGAGAAACCCCAGAAAGATGCCGGTGGCGTTGGAGCCGCCGCCGACGCAGGCGTAGACCCGGTCGGGCAGGCGCCGCTCCCGCTCGAGGATCTGGACCCGCGCCTCCTGGCCGATGATGCGCTGCAGCCAGGCGACCATCTGCGGAAAGGGATGGGGGCCGCAGGCCGTGCCCAGCACGTAGTGGGTGTCGTCCATGGAGAACGCCCAGTCCCGCAGACTCTCGTTGATGGCGTCCTTCAGCGTCGCCGAGCCATCCTCCACGGAGACGACACGGGCGCCCAGCTGCTCCATCCAGAACACGTTGGGCCGCTGCCGCTCGACGTCTACGGCGCCCATGTAGATGGTGCAGTCGAATCCGAAGCGGGCGGCCATGGTCGCCGTGGCCACGCCGTGCTGACCGGCGCCGGTCTCGGCGATCACCCGGGTCTTGCCCATGCGCTGCACGAGCATTCCCTGGCCGATGACGTTGTTGAGCTTGTGGGCGCCGGTGTGGTTGAGGTCCTCGCGCTTGAGGTACAGGCGCCGGCCGCCTCCGACCTCGGCGGACAGCCGATCCAGGAAAGTCAGGGGCGTGGGCCGGCAGGAGTAGCTGCCGAGGGTGTCCACGAAGGCGGCCCAGAAGGCCGGGTCGCGACGGGCCGACTCGAAGGCCTCGGCCAACTCGTCGAGAGTGGTGCGCAGGATCTCGGGAACGAAGGCGCCGCCGTAGGGGCCGAAGTATCCGGGACGGTCGCCGCCGAACAGCAGGTCCTCCCAGGCGGGGGCGGCCTCCGGCGGGCCGGGGCGGGGCTGGGTCATGGCGGCGGCCTCAATCGATGAGCTGGGCCCGCTTCAACGCCTCGAGCATGGTGGCGTTGCCGGGGGATTCCTCCTTCGTATGCTCCTGCCGCTCGGCGAACTCCCGCAGGTTTGCCTCCCCTTCCATCTGCTCCGCCCGTTTCATGGACAGGCGGAACCGCTGGCGCCGGTCGTCGATCTCGAGGATCGCCACCCTCACCTCCTGGCCGGACGAGAGGACATCGCGAGGATGGTTGACCCGCCGTTTCGACATCTCGGAGACGTGGATCAGGCCCTTCACGTTGGGCGCCAGCTCGACGAAGGCTCCGAAATCCTCGAGGGACTCGACCTTGCCGGTGACCACCGAGCCGGCCCGGAACCGCGCCCGGGCCTCGGTCCAGGGACTCTCCTCCAGCGCCTTCAGGCTCAGGGAGATCCGCTCCTTGCGGCGGTTGCCCAGGTCCTTGACCGCGATCACCTTGACCTTCACCTCCTGCCCCGGCTGCAGGACGTCCTGCGGATGGGCGACGCGCTCGTGCCGAAGCTCGGAGACGTGGATCAACCCTTCGACGCGGGCGCCGAGATCGACGAAAGCTCCGAAGTTCTCCAGCCGGGTCACCGAACCGGAGAGTTCCGCCCCTTCGGTGACGCGCTCGCGGACGGCGTCGGCATCCTTTGCCTGCTCCGTTTCCAGAAGGGCTCGGCGGGACAGGACGATGCTTCGGCCCCGGTCCCGGAAACGGATGATCTTGAAGTCCATGGAGCGATGGCGGAACGACTCCAGGTCCCCGGTGAAGTCCGTGTCGATCTGGGAGACGGGACAGAAGGCTCGCAAGCCCTCCACGGAGATTCCGAGCCCCCACTTGTTGACGGCCATCACCGTGCCCTCCACGGGCCGGCCCGACTTGAAAGCCTTGTAGAGCATGTTGGACTGGCGCGCCTCACCGCTGGGATACCGGGACAGGACCACATCGCCGGAGTCACCGACGATGAACGCTTCGATCGGATCCCCGGGCTGGAAGGCGGTTCCGCCGTCCTCCCCCTTGAGCTCGTCGACGGGGATCACTCCCTCGCTGCGGCCCCCGAAGTCGACGAAGGCCTCCTCGTCCCCGATGCGAACGACGACGCCGCTGATCCGGTCGCCCGCCTTCACCTCCTGGGCCCCGCCCCCATCGTCCTGGCCTTCCACCAGGGTCGCCATGTCGGCCCCGGGGGGGGCGGTACCGGCAGGAGAGCCGGACTCGGCCGGTGCGGAGTCCTCCGGCGGCGACCCCGGCGTGGCCGAGGAAGGAGCCTCACCGGAGGGAGCCGGGAGGGCTCCCTCCGCCTTGTCCGGATCCGGAGCGCGGGGCTCGCCGCTCAGGTCACTGCTCGGGGGGCTGCCCGACATGTCGTCCTATCTCCTGGTTCGGTGACCGCGCGCCGTCAGGGGAGCAGCAGGACCTTGCCCGTCGTCTTGCGCCCCTCCAGGGCCCGATGGGCCTCGGAGGCGGAGGCCAACTCGTAGCGGGCTCCGACACGGACGTCGAGCCGGCCCTGCGCGGACCAACCCAGCACCTCTCCGGCGCGCTCGAGCAGCTCCTGCCGCGTCAGGGTGTAGTGGACCATGGTCGGCCGCGTCAGGAAGAGCGACCCCTTCCGGCTGAGAACCTGGGGATCGATGGGGGGCACCGGACCGCTCGACTGTCCGAAGAGTACCATGGTGCCCCGGGGCTTGAGAGAGTCCAGTCCCTTGTCGAAGGTCGTCCGCCCCACCGAGTCGTAGACCACCTCCACGCCGGCGCCTCCGGTCAGGCGGTGCACCTCCTCCCCGAAGTCGGCCTCGGTGTAGCGGATGACCTCGTCGGCCCCGGCTGCGCGGGCCAGCTCCTCCTTCTCCGGCGTGGAGACGGTGGCCAGCACGCGGGCCCCTCTCATCTTGGCCATCTGCACCAGCAACAGCCCCACGCCGCCGGCCGCGGCATGGACCAGGGCCGTGTCCCCCGCCCGCAGGACGTACGAGCCGGTGGCCAGGTAGTGGGCGGTCATCCCCTGCAGGAGAAGGGCCGCCGCATCGTCGGCTCCCATGCCGTCGGGCAGGGCCACGACGCGGTCGGCGGGCACCGCCGCCAGCTCGGCGTAGGCGCCCAGGACGCCGGCGTAGCCGACCCGGTCTCCAACGGCTACCTCTTCCACCTCTTCCCCCACGGCGACCACGGATCCGGCTCCCTCCATGCCCGGCACGCAGGGGAGATCCACCGGGTAGTGGCCGGCGCGGTGATAGGTGTCGATGTAGTTGAGGCCGATCGCCTCGAGGCGAACCACGACCTCGCCGGGGCCGGCGGCGGGTTCCGGCGCCTGCTCGAAGGAGAGCACCTCGGGGCCGCCGTGCTCGTGAAAACGGATCGCCTTCATGGGCTGGGAAGGACCTGGGACATCGTTTCGTGGGAGGAAGTAGCCGCAGAGAAGAGTGTAAAGTTACGGGTGCCGGTCCGATTTGGGCAAGGATGACAGGTCCCGTCAGTCCCGGCGCAGCGACAGCACCGGAGCGTAGGGACGGAGGAACGTGCGCTGCCACCAGACCCCTCGCCGCCGCTCCTCTCCGCGGCTGAAGCGATACTCGAAGAGGTGGGCGCGCAGATATCGAGGCGGGGGCCCATCGGCAAAGGGGTCGGCCGCCAGCAGCCCGAGGACGGGGCCGGATCCCTCCAGCAGGCGGGTGGCGAAGGCGCCGAACCAGGGGGCTCGCTCGAACCCGCGCAGGGCGGCGAACCACATCTGCCAGTCCAGGCGCGGCATGTGGGGGCCGGCGAAGGACGGACGGACGGTGACCTCCGTCGGCTTGTACCGGAAGCGGTAGGTACGCCATTCGACGCCGTCCCGGCTGCCTTCGAGGACGATCTCGGGACGGGTGGTGGTCATGACCGCGAACAGCCCGTACGAGCTCGACAGATGCAGGGGTCTCAGCCACCTCTGCAGCTCGAACAAGGGTCCCGCGCGGCCCACGTCGAGCCGCAGGGTGGCTGCCAGTTGCAGGCTGCTCAGGCACAGGATGACCGCAGCCGCGGGCCAGAGCAGCCAGCGCGGCCAGCGCCGGCCGTTCCCGGTCTCCGTGCTGGCGCCGGCGAGGCGGCCGAAGGCGGCATCGTCGAGCAAGGGCAGACAGAGGACGAGGGTCAGGAGGTTGAAGAACCCGTAGTTGCCAGTGGCCGCGATGCCCAGCTGCAGCAGGGCGAAGCCGGCCGCCGCCGCCAGCCGCCACCGGCGCGGGCCGAATACGGCCAGGGGCAGGATCAACTCCACACCGAACAGCCACAGCGTCTCGGCCGTGTGCACGGACCCTGGCAGATGGTGGGCAAACCAGCTCGTCCACGTGGGGATGGGCTGGGTCTGGTAGTGGTGCTCCATGGCCGTCAAGCCGCGCCATGCCGGGTCTCCACTGAGGAGCTTGACCACACCCGAGGACCACATGAGCCGGAAGATCAGCCAGCGCAGAAGCCAGGTGACCGCCCTCGACGGAGGCTCGTCCCACACCCGGCGCGGCCTCCAGCCCAGGGGCGCCCACAGCACGGCCAGCACGCCCGCCTCCAGCAGCAGCACGTCCCACTGGTACGACAGGAACTGCTGGCCGGCCACGTACACCGACAGGTAGGCCAGCCAGCACGAAGCGAGGGCCGGAGCCGGCGCGATACCGGCGAGAGCCAGCAGCGCCGCGGCGCAACCCGCGGCGCACAGCGCGTGCAGGGCCGGGTCCCCGGCGTCGAGCCACAGCACCGTGGGCAGGTGCCACCAGGCCGCGGACCCGAGTTGCTCCCGGGCCCATCGCAGATGATCGGCCACCGGCAGGATGCCGCGCGATCCCACCAGCCCCTCCGCCTGGCTCCAGAAGGAGGCGAAGGCCACCAGGTAGACGAGACCCAGGCCGCGCACGAAGCAGGCTCGGGGCACCAGGACCCGCCTGGTCGCCCCGGGCTCGGCGGGCCTTTCCGACCTGTTCTCGATGGACGCCTCGGGCACTCGCTCTCCACCTCGTTCCCGGTCGTTCCCGATACCGTATTGCATCATGGCCCGGCGCTCCAGGCCGTCGCAACGGACGGGGTCAGATGCTTCGCGCGGGCCGGTGGCGCCGTGCAGTCGCCGCCGGCCCGCGCCGTCTTGACCCTCCTCCCGGCCCCCCGTAGCCTACCGTCTTCTCCAGGGATTCCCTCCCCGACCCGATCCGAGGCATCCATGACGCCGCGCAAGAAGCCGTTGAACCTCGTCCTCCTCGGTGTGGACAGCCTGCGGGCCGACCACATGAGCTGTTACGGGTACAGCCGGCAGACGACGCCGCACATCGACCACCTGGCCGGCCAGGGGGTGCTGTTCGAGCGGAACTACGCGCCCCACATCCCGACGACCTCGGCCTACGCCTCCATGCTGAGCGGTCTCGACGCCTTCTCCACCACCGTCGTCGCCCTGCGCCACAAGGGAGGTCTGCCCGACCGCGTGACCACCCTCCCGGAGATTCTGGGAGAGGCCGGATACGACACCAGCTGCGTCGGCTTCAGCGGCAACCCGAGCTCGCGAGGTTTCGACACCTACCTCGACTACCCGGGCTGGGGCCGCTGGAGCGAGGGCCGCAGCCCGAAGGCGGATCGGCTCAACGACGTGGCCGTGCCGGAGCTCGAGCGCCTGGCGGCGGGAGACAGGCCCTTCTTCCTGTTCCTGCGCCACATGGACCCCCATGCCCCCTATCTGCCGCCGGCGCCCTTCGAGCGCATGTTCTACTCGGGCGACGAGCGCGACCCGGCCAACCGGTCCATGGAGCCGGTCATGGGCTTCAAGCCATTCTGCGACTTCTTCGCCGAGTGGATGCCCCCGGGGATCACCGACGCCGAGTACGTCACCGCCCAGTACGACGGCGCCCTGGCCTACATGGACGCCAGCATGCAGCGGCTCCTGACCCGCATCGACGAGCTCGGCCTGCGCGACGACACCCTCGTCGTCCTCAACGGCGACCACGGGGAGACACTCTACGAGCACGAGTGCTGGTTCGACCACCACGGCCTCTACGAGAACACCCTCCACGTGCCGCTGATCCTGCGTCTTCCCGGACGACTGCCCGAGGGACGCCGTGTCGCCGGCTACAGCCGGCACCAGGACCTGGCGCCCACGATCCTGCAGCTGCTGCAGATGCGCGGCGCGAAGATCGACTTCGACGGCAGCTCCCTGCTGCCGCTGGTCGACGGCCGGCGGGCGAGCAACGCCTCCGAGTTCTACATCACCGAGTGCACGTGGATGCGCAAGCACGGCTGGCGCACGCCGCAGTGGAAGCTGATCCTGGCCCTGGAGCCGGACTTCCACTTCAAGCCCGAGGTCGAGCTCTACAACCTCGTCGAAGACCCCCGGGAGTTGAGGAACCTGGCGGATCGGGAACCGGGTGTGGCGGCCCTCCTGCGGGAGCGGCTCGAGAGTTGGGTGACCCGGCGCGAGGCGGAGACGGGGCGTGTGAACCCCATGTACACCAACCTCGACTGGCACGGTTCCAAGACCCATCAGGGGCCCTTCACCTCATCGCAACAGGCCTACGACACCCTCCACATCGGCTCGGTGGGAGCCGCCGACCGGCTCCAGCGCTAGTCGCCGGCGCTCCCCGTCAGTCCGGCCGGACCGCCTCGAAGGCCCAGTCGAGCCAGGGGGTCAGGGCCTCGATGTCGGAGGCCTCCATGGTCGGACCGCCCCAGATGCGCAGGCCGGGCGGTGCGTCGCGATAGGAGCCGATGTCGTAGGCCGCCCCCTCCTTCTCCAGAGTCCGCGCCAGATCCTTCGCCCGGGCCGCCTGTTCCCCGGAGGGCCGGGCCGCCCAGGCACCGTCGACGATGAGGAGGCAGATGGAGGTGGTGGACCGGATCCGGGGCCGGGCGGCGAGGAAGTCGATCCAGTCCCGCCCCGCGGTCCAGGCCTCCAAGACCGCCAGGTTGGCCCGGGAGCGCCGCACCAACTCGGGCAGACCGCCGATCGATTCCGCCCAGAGCAGCCCGTCGATGGCGTCCTCCACGCACAGCATGGACGGCGTGTTGATGGTGCGGCCCTCGAAGAGCCCCTCGTCGAGGGCCCCGGCGGCGGTCATGCGGAACAGCTTCGGAAGCGGCCACGGGGGCGTGTAGGAGATCAGCCGTTCCACCGCCCGCGGACCGAGAACCAGCATGCCGTGGGCGGCCTCTCCCCCCATCGCCTTCTGCCAGGACCAGGTGACGACGTCGAGCTTGCCCCAGGGAAGGTCCATGGCGAAGACCGCCGAGGTGGCGTCGCAGATCGTCAGGCCCCGGCGGTCGGCGTCGATCCAGCCGGCGTCGGGCACGCAGACCCCCGACGTCGTGCCGTTCCAGGTAAAGACCACGTCGCGGTCCCCGTCCACTTGGCCCAGGTCGGGCAGCTCGCCATAGTCGGCGAGGAGGGGGCGCACGTCGGACAGAGGCAGCTGGCGGGTCAGCTCCGCGACCCATCCCCGGCCGAAGCTCTCCCAGGCCGGCACGTCGACCCCCCTGGGGCCGAGGAGCGACCAGAGGGCCATCTCCACGGCGCCCGTGTCCGAAGCGGGGACCACGGCGATGCGGTGGTCGGCGGGAACGCCGAGAACGGTCCGCGTGCGCTCGATGACCTCGCGCAGCCGCGCCTCACCGGCCGCCCCCCGGTGGGAGCGGCCCACGAGAGCGCCCCCCAGGGCCTCGAGGGACCACCCCGGACGCTTGGCGCAAGGCCCGGAGGAGAAGCACGGGTTGCCCGGCCGTCCCGCGGGCCTCGGCCGGTCAGTCGACATGGTCCTTCAGGTCGAAGACGCACTCCATGAAGGCCCACCACTCCCCCTCCCCGGCCTCCGGCACCCGCTCCTGGAAGGTGCGCATCAGCTCGTCCCACTCGGCCGCCTTCGGGTTCCGCTCCACGTAGCGAGCGAAGTCGCGGGCGGGGTCGAAGTCGTCGGTGGTCGTCATGTGCATGAACATGCGCCGGCCGAGCAGGTAGATGCGCATGCCTTCGATGCCGACCTCCTTCAACCCCTGCAGCGGCTCGGGCCACGGGTGGCGGTGGTGCTCCTTGTAGCGCTCGATGATCTCCGGATCGTCCTTCAGGTTCAGGGTCAGCGCGTAGTGTTTCATCCCTCCGTCTCCTCTGCGCGATAGGCCGCCGCCAGCAGGGACACGGGGTGCTCGACCCGGACTTCCCGCCCCCGCCGGCGCAGGCCGACTTCGATCTGCACGACGCATCCCGGGTTGCCGGTGGCCACCACCTCGGCGCCGGTGGCGTCCAGGTGTCCCAGCTTGCGCTCCAGCAGCGCCGCCGACATCTCCGGCTGCGTGATGTTGTAGATCCCGGCCGAGCCGCAGCACCAGTCGGCCTCGGTCAGCTCCACCAGCTCCAGGCCCGGGATCGCGGCCAGGATCTGCCGCGGGGCCTGGCTCACCCCCTGGCCGTGCTTCAGGTGACAGGACTCGTGATAGGTCGCGCGCAGGGCGCCGCCCTCGGCGCCGCGCAGACCCGCCCGGGGCGGTCTCGGTCCGGCCTCGACGAGCAGCTCGTGCACGTCCCGGACCTTGCGGGACCACTCGCCCGCCCGGCTCCGGTAGGCGCCGTCGTCGGCCAGGAGCCGGTCGTAGTGCTTCACGTGGGAGCCGCAGCCCCCGGCGTTGACGACGACGGCGTCGAGGCGGTCCAGGTCGAAGGCATCCAGGTTGGCGCGGGCCAGCCGCCGGGCCGCCTCGACCTCGCCGTTGTGGCCGTGCAGGGAGCCGCAGCACTCCTGTCCCGGCGGCAGCTCGACCTGAAAGCCGTTGGCCTGCAGGACCTCGATCGTGTCGGCGTTGACGTGGGCGAAGGCGATATCCTGCACGCAGCCGCTGATCAGGCCGACCCGGCGCGATGCCGCCGTCGGATTGCGGGCGGCGTACCGGGCCTCGAACAACTGGTGCGTGAACCGGGGGCTGACGCGCGGCGTCAGCGACTCCAACTCGCGGAGACGCCTGGGGGCCAGCCGCAGCAGCCCGAGGCGGTGAATGGCCTGCTCCAGGCCGCAGCGCTGGTACAGACGGAGGAGACGGCCGAGAACGTGCAGCCGGCGCCTGGAGGTGAACAGCCACCGGAGCATGAGGCCGCGGATCGCCGAGCGCCCGGGCGCGGCCAGGACGCCGCTGCGCTCGACCTCGGCCCGGGCCGTCTCGATCAGCTGCGCATAGTCGACTCCGGCGGGACAGGCGGTCTGGCAGGCCAGGCAGCCGAGACAGAAGTACATCTCGTCGCCGAAGGCCTCGCTCACCTCCAGCCGGCCTTCGGCGACGGCCCGCATCATGGCGATGCGCCCCCTGGGCGAGGAGCGCTCCTTCAGGGTCGCGTCGTAGGTCGGGCAGGTGGGCAGGCACAAGCCGCAGTGCATGCACTGCTGAAGGACGGAGAAATCGAGATTCTGGAGCAGGTTGGGATCGGAGGAGGGGTTCAAGGATCAGTCGAAGATCTTGCCGGGATTGAGGAGGCCCGCCGGGTCGAAGGCGGCCTTCAGCCGGCGCATCGCCTCCAGGGGCACGGCGCCGACCGCGTCCGGCAGGAAGGGCTTCTTGGCCAGCCCCACGCCGTGCTCCCCCGTGATCGTGCCTCCCATGGCCACGGCGGCCTCGAAGACCTCCTTCATCGCCGCCTCGACGCGCTCCATGACCGCGGCGTCGCGCTCGTCGGCCAGGAAGGTGGGATGGAGGTTGCCGTCGCCCATGTGGCCGAAGGTGCCGACGGTCACCTCGTGGGCGCCGGCGATGCGCTGGATCTCGGCGACCATCCGGGCCAGCTCGCTGCGGGGCACGGTGATGTCCTCGAGGATCACCGTGGGGGCCCGCCGCGCCAGGGCGCTGAAGGCCGTCCTCCGGGCGCTCGCCAACTGCGCCGCCTCCGCCGCCGAGGCCGCCCGGCGGACCTCTCGGGCCCCGTGGCCGCGGGCGATCTCCTCGACCCGGACGGCCTGCTCCTCCACCTCGGCCGGGTGGCCGTCGACCTCCATGAGGGTCACCGCCTCCACGTCGGTGGGCAGCCCGATGCGGGCGTAAGCCTCGACGCACTCCACCGTCGTCCGGTCGAGGAACTCCAGGGTGCAGGGGATGATGCGGGCGCGGATGAGGGCGGAAATCGTCTCGGCGGCGTCGGTCATGCGGTCGAACAGTCCCAGGAGCGTGGCCCGGGCCGCCGGGGCCGGGATCAGCTTGAGGGTGATGCGGGTGATGATCCCCAGGCTCCCCTCGGAGCCGATGAACAGGTCGCGCAGGGAGAAGCCGGCCACGTCCTTGACGCACTTGGTGCCCGTCTCCAGCACGGTGCCGTCGGCGAGCACCACCTGCAGGGCCATCACGTAGTCGCGGGTGACGCCGTACTTCAGCCCCCGCAGGCCGCCGGAGTTGTTGGCCACGTTGCCGCCGATGGTGGAGATCTTGATCGACCCGGGATCGGGCGGGTAGAACAGGCCGGCGGCGGCGGCCTCGTCGGCCACCCGCTGGGTGAGCACGCCGGGCTCGACGACCATGGCCAGGTTCGCCGCGTCGACCTCGAGGATGCGGTCGAGCTTCACCAGGCACAGCACCAGGCTGCCCTCGGAGGGGACGGAACCGCCGGCCAGCCCGGTGCCGGAGCCGCGGGTGACCACCGGCACGCCGTGGCGGCTGGCCAGGGCGACCACCTCGGCCACCTGCTCCACTCGCTCGGGCAGGACGACGCAGGCCGGCGGCTGGTTCAGCAGGGCGGTGCCGTCGAAGGCGTACACGCCCAACTCCTCGGGCTCGGTCAGCACGGCGCCATCGCCGGCGACCCCCCGCAGGGCGGCGACGAAGGCGGGATCGTCCGCCGCGGTCACAGGTGCTCGCAGCGGTTCAGGTAGCGGACCACGCTGCCATCGGCGTCGAGGTGGAACCGGCTGATGGCCGTGTTCTCGTGCTCGTAGGAGAGACCCTGGCTGGGCAGCTGGTCGCCGAGGGCCTTGACCAGTCCGCTCATGAAGTCGCCGTGGGTGACGATGGCCAGGCGCTCGCGCCCACTCTCCGCCCCCTGCCGGGCCCGCTCCCTGAGCTCCTGGGCCACGGCCATGGCGCGGCCCCTCCCGGCGTGCTTCGTCTCCTGCCCGCCCGACCACCAGCCCTTCTCTCCGATCCCATCGGGCAGCCCGACGCCGGGAAAGCCGCTGCGGATCTCCCCACGGGTCATCCCGTGCAGGTCCCCCTTGCCGGCCTGCCAGATGCCGCCGACCTCGTGGATGTCGACCCAGACCTCGGCGGCGGCGCCGAGAGCGCCGGCGATGGGCCGGGCCGTCTGCAGGGCCCGCAGCATGGGGCTGCAGTAGAGGCTGTCGAGGCCGGGGCGGCCGTCCCGCTCCGAGGGATCGAGGTGGCCGCCGCGGGCCAGGTGCGAAGCCACCCGCCTGGCCTGCTCCTCTCCCAAGCCGGTCAGGGGCGGATCGGAAACCCGTTGAGAGCTGTCCTCCAGGGCGTTGTTGTACGACTCTCCGTGACGAATGAAGAACAGATCCATCGCTTGCCAATCACCAGATGTCGGGCTGGGATGCCGGCGGCGGCCCGGTTGCCTGACTCGCGGCGGGCGCCGTAGGTTACGCGCCTTTCCTCCACCCGAAGGAGCTTCGGCCGAAGGCCGGGAGGCCGCGCGCCGACTCGAACTCATGAACATAACCGTTCGTCAGGACGAGATACAGAAGACGCCGAACGAGGCCATCGTCGTCAACCTGTTCCAGGGCGCGAGGCCCGGCGGGGCCACCGCCGCCGTCGACGCCGAGCTCGGAGGCCTCATCGGCCGGGTCGTCGACAGCGGCGACTTCACGGGAGCGAAGAACCGCACCCTGATGCTCTATCCCGAAGCCGGCCGCCTCCCGGCGCGCCGGGTGCTGCTGGTGGGACTGGGCCCGCAGAAGAAGTTCGACCTGGAGACGGCCCGCCAGGTCGCCGGCACGGCTGCCCGGCGCCTGCAGAACCTGGGCGTGGAGAAGGCGGCCACCGTCCTCCACGGCGCCGGAGCCGGGGGCCTGGAGGCCGAGGCGGCGGCCCAGGCCGTGGCCGAGGCCAGCGTCCTGGCCTGCTACCGCTTCGACGAGTACAAGTCGAAGGCGGAGGAGGCCACCCGGCTGCGCCAACTGACGGTCGTCGAGTTCGACGGCCGCCGGCTGGCGGCGATCCGGCGCGGGGTGCGCATGGGGCGCTGGATCGCCGAAGGCACCTGCCTGGCCCGCGACCTGGTCAACCACCCCGGCAACACCGCGACACCCGCTTTCCTGGCCCGCCGGGCGCGGTCGCTGGCGCGCCGGCACGACGGCCTGCGCTGCCGGGTCCTCGACGAGGCGGCCATGCGCAAGGAAGGCATGGGCGCCCTGCTCGGAGTCTCCGCGGGCAGCGCCGAGCCGGCCAAGCTCATCCTCCTCGAGCACGGGCTGAGCCCCCGCCGTCGCACTGGACGGAAGAAGCCCCTCGTCTTCGTCGGCAAGGGCGTCACCTTCGACTCCGGCGGCATCTCCATCAAGCCGGGCGCCGGCATGGCCGACATGAAGATGGACATGTCCGGCGCCGCCGCCGTGATCGGCGCCATGCAGGTGGTGGCCCAGGCGGGCCTCGAGCAGCCCGTGGTCGGCATCGTCCCGGCCACCGAGAACCTGCTCGACGGGAAGGCCTACAAGCCGGGGGACGTGCTCACCTCAATGGCGGGAAAGACGATCGAGATCGACAACACCGACGCCGAGGGCCGCCTGATCCTGGCCGACGCCCTGTCCTACGCGCAGCGCTACGAGCCGGCGGCGATCGTCGATCTGGCCACCCTCACCGGCGCCTGCGTCGTCGCCCTCGGATCCCACGCCAGCGGGCTGATGGGCAACGACGACGGCCTGGCGGCCCGGGTCGAAGCGGCGGCCGCGGCGACGGCCGAGAGGGTCTGGCGCCTGCCCCTGTGGCCGGAGTACCGGGATCAGATCAAGAGCCAGGTGGCCGACATGAAGAACACGGGCGGACGGGATGGGGGCGCGATCACCGCCGCGGCCCTGCTGGCCGAGTTCGCCGGCGACACGCCCTGGGTTCACCTCGACATCGCCGGAACCGCCTGGACGGACAGGGCCCGGCCGTACGTGCCCAGGGGCGGCGTCGGCGTCGGCGTCCGCCTCCTGGTCGAGCTGGCCCGCCGGAGCCCGAAGTGACGGCCCCCGGCCCCCGGGCCGGGGAGGTCCGCGGCCTTTCCGGGGCCGCCGGCGCATGATCCTCTCCGATGCCAGCCTGCGGCAGCTGCTGGCCTCGGGGAAGCTGAGCATCGATCCTCTCGACGACGACCAGATCCAGCCCGCCTCGGTCGACCTGCGGCTCTCCGACCACTTCCTCAAGGTCGACGAGAACCGCCTGGAGGCGATCCGCCTGGACACGGAGGTGCCCTACGAGGAACTGACCCAGAGCCGGATCGTCATCCCCCCGCACTCCTTCCTGCTGGCCACGACCCGCGAGCGCATCCGGCTGCCCGACGACGTGACCGCCTTCGTCGAAGGCCGCAGCTCCATCGGCCGCATCGGCCTCTTCATCCAGAACGCGGGCTGGGTCGACCCCGGGTTCCAGGGGACCCTGACCCTCGAGCTGTTCAACGCCAACCGCCTGCCCATCCGCCTGCAGGAGGGCCGCCGGATCTGCCAGCTGGTCTTCGCCCGCATGGACCGCGCCGCCTCTCGTCCCTACGACGGCAAGTATCAGAACCAGACGCGGGCCACGGGCAGCCGCATCCGCCTCGACCCGGATCGCTGAAGGCCGGAGCCGCGTCACCACTTCCCCGCGGCCATGTGCTGAGACAGATGGGAATCCCTGGGGCGAGAATCAGGGCGACCACCTTCTGTCTCTTCCTTTGCCTAGTTCTGGGTTTCTCCCTGCGCTTCGTCGGCTTGACCCGCGGGGACAGCTCCACGGGCAGGGCCTTCCATCACTTCCATCCCGATGAGACCACACTGGTCCAGACCGCTCTGAACCCCATTGACCCCTTTTCTCCCCGGCTCACCAGCTACGGCCTGCTGCCTGTCTATCTCCTTCGCGGGGTCCTGAAATTCAACCGGATCGTCATGGGCTGGGAGTTCGGGAACCAGGACTCTACCGAATCGGTCCGGTATGTCTACCTGACCGCCCGCACCCTGGCGGCCCTGGTGTCCTGTCTGACCCTCTGCCTGGTCTGGCTGCTGGGTCACCGCTGGTTCGGTGAACTCACCGGACTGCTCGCTGCCCTGGTGGTTGCCGTGGCCCCCCTGGCCATCCAGGCAGCCCACTTCTATACCGTGGACGGGCTGTTCACGCTGCTGATCCTCGCCGCGCTCCTCTGCCTGTTGCATGCCTTGGAAGGCAATGACCGACGGTGGTTCCTGGTCACCGGCATGTTGGCGGGATTGGCCGGTGCCGTGCGCCTGATCGGCCTGTCGGTGGGGCTCGTGTTGGTGACCGGACTCCTCATCCGCCACCGCCGGGAACTCAAGCTGGCCGCCTTGGCGTCTCCGGGCTGGCGGGCCGGGATGGCCGGGCTGGGGTGCGTGTTGGTACTGCTTGCCTTGCAGCCCTTTCTCCTCACCGATTGGGAGTTGATCTCCCGGGTTCATTCGGTGAACGATCTGGCCTATGCCGTCAAGGTGGCACAAGGGGAGATTCTCACTTCCTGGACACTGTCGGATGTTCATACCACCCCTTACCTGCATCACTGGATTCACCTTTGGCCTCTAGGGGTGGGCTGGCCTCTCACCGTCCTCTTCTGCTTCGGAATCGTCACGGTCTTTGCACCGTTGACCGTCGGAAGGGACTGCTCCTCCTGTGGGCAGGGATCCATTTCGCCCTCATCGGCGGCCTGCTCACCAAGCCCATACGGTACCTCCTGCCCCTGCTGCCCTTCCTTGCCGTTCTGACGGCCGATCTCTGTGTCTGGCTGGTCCATTCCCCTCGATTTGTCCGCATGCGCAAGCTGGCCATCGCCATCCTCGCCGCGGTGCTCGTCTACAGTGCGACTTACGGCTTTGCCTTTGCAGGCCTCTATGTCCAGGAGGACAGCCGCATCGAGGCGGCGCGCTGGATAGAGGACCAGATCCCGGACAACAGCCGAATCGGCCTGGAACAGGGTGCCTTCACAATGCGGGGAATGGTCGGCAACAAGCATAGGGTACGATTCCTCGGTACCGGCATGCTCTTCAGCATGCGAGGATATACGACCTGCCGTGCGGAGCTCAACTGGCTCCAGCACCACTTCCAGGACGTGGACTACTTGTCCATCATCGACGTCAATCGCTACTTGCAATTCACAGCCGTCCCGGACCTGATCCCGGGCGGTGCGGCCTTCTACCAGGCCCTGGTAGATGAGAAACTGGGCTTCGACCTGGTACATCGGATCGAGCGCTATCCTTCTCTCGGCGGTCTCGAATTCCGGGACGATCAAAGCGATCCTTCGTTCACCGGCTACGACCACCCGACGGTCCTGATCTTCAGGAAGAGGAATGACGCCGCCTGGCATGAAGGTCTGGAGCAACTGAGGACACGACTCTCCACGAGCGTCCACTGCGTTGATCCCTTCCTGGAGACGGCAAGCTCTGCTCTCCAGGAAGGAGATCTCGATCAGAGCTTGATCTGGACTCGAATAGCGACCCGGAAAGTGCCACAGAACAGGATCGCCCACTTGATCGAAGCCGATCTGCTCGTGCGAATGGGAGGATCAAACCGGGAAGCTTCGGAGGCATACCATGCCGACCTGCTCAAGCTGGACCGGATCCCCGCCGACGCTGTGCTGGCTACCGGGATGAGCCTGTTCGAGTTGGGATTGAAGGACCTGGCCATGTCCGCCCTCGAGACAGGGGTCTCGGCAACGAGCCAGGACGACAGGATTCCCAAGGAACCGATGGCCCGCATCTATATGCATTGGGCGTCATACCTGAAGGAAGACCTCGAGTCGGAGGAGGAGGCCGCCAAGGTCCTGTTGCTGTCCACCCGCCTTCATCCTATTCCCCTGGCCTACAACAGGCTTGCCACAGGGGCTATCGAGAGGAAGGACTACGAGCAATCAGCAGAGTACCTTGAACAATCGTTGCGGTTGGACCCCAACCAGGCGAGCGTCCACGCCACCCTCGGCCAGATAGCGACGGAGACGGGTGATTCGGACACCGCCCTGCATCACTTCAAGAGAGCCCTTGAGTTGAATCCGGCACTGAAGGACCACCTCGGCCCGTGGATAACGGTGCATGGAGACTGATCGGAGATGCCATGGCCCCGAGCGGCGGCATCGGCACCGTTGTTCATGTGCGCCTGCAACTGTTCCTTCCGCAACTGCGGGCCCTGGGCGAGGCCGGCAGCGTGGTAGGCATCACTTCGTGCCCTGCTTCATCGACGCCGACGCGCCCGACCTGGGACGCCTGCTCGATCACGTGCCGCACGCCGGGTGTTACCCGGAGATCACCGCACGGATGCTCGACCACGGCGCCGGCGAGGAAGCGGGTGCGCGGCATCGTGGGCGCCAACCACCTGCGCCTGCTGCGGCAGGTGGTTGGGTATCGGCCAACGCTCAGGCGAGGCCGTACAGGGGCCGGTACTTGCCCTCGAGGTATTCCATCAGGTAGTCGACCCGCAGGGGCTCGCCGGTGACCTCCCGCACCAGCTCGGAGGCCGTGAGGCGGCTGCCCCGGCCGTGGATGTTCTCGCGCAGCCAGCCCAGCAGCCCGGACAGCTCGCCCCGCCGGATCCGGCCGGGCAGATCGTCCAGATCGGCGCACGCCCGGCGGTAGAACTGGGCCCCGTACAGGTTGCCGAGGGTGTAGGTGGGGAAGTACCCGATCAGACCCAGCGACCAGTGGATGTCCTGCAGGACCCCCTCGGCGTCCGAGCCGGGCCGGAGGCCCAGGTCGGACTCCATGCGGTCGTTCCAGGCGCCGGGCAGATCCCCCACCTCCAGCTCTCCATCCAGCAGCGCCTTCTCCAGCTCGTAGCGCAGCAGGATGTGCAGATCGTAGGTCATCTCGTCGGCCTCGACCCGGATGAGCGACCTCTCGACGCGGTTGACGGCGGCGTAGAACCGGTCCACGCCGACGCCCTCGAGCTGCCGCGGGAAGCAACGGGCGAGCTGCGGCAGGTAGTGCCCCCAGAACTCTCGGCTGCGGCCGACCCGGTTCTCCCACAGGCGCGACTGGGACTCGTGGATCCCCAGGGAGACGGACCGGCCCACGGGCAGCCCCCCGGCCTCGGCCGGCAGCCCCTGCTCGTAGAGGCCGTGGCCGGCCTCGTGGATGATGCCGAAGAGGGCGCTGGTGAGCTGGCCGGCGTTGTAACGGGTGGTGAGGCGCACGTCCCCGGGATGGCTGCCGGAGCAGAAGGGATGGACGGAGACGTCGAGGCGTCCGGCCTCCATGTCGAAGCCGAGGTCGTCCAGGACCCGGCGTCCGAAGCTCTCCTGCACGGCGATGTCGTAGTCCTGGTCCAGCAGATCGTCGCCCTTCGCCGCCGCCTCGCTGCCCAGGATCTCCTCCACGAGAGGGACCAGCCTGCGGCGGAGCTCGGCGAGCAGGGGGTCGACCTCCTCCACGAGGGCGTGGGGTTCGTAGTCGTCGAGGAGGGCGTTGTAGACCGAGCCCGTGAACCCCACGGCGTGGGCCTCCTGCTTCTTGAGATCGAGGATCTTCTCCAGCCACGGCTGGAAGCGGCCGAACTCCGACTTCTCGCGGGCCTCGACCCAGGCCTCGTGGGCCAGCGACTCGGTGCGACTCAGCTCGACCACCAGCTCCTTCGGGACGCGCACGGCGCGGTCCTGGTCGCGCTTCAGCTCGCGCACGTTGACACCTTCGTCGCCGGTCAGGCCCGCCCCGTGCAGGGCCTCCACCAGCTGGACGAAGTCCGGCGCCGTGAGCTTGTCGTGCGCCAGCCCGGCCAGCGTGCCCAGGCTGCTGGCCCGGGCCTCGCTGCCCCGCCGGGGCATGCACGTCTCCTGGTCCCAGTGGAGCAGGCCTTCGGCGTGAGCGATGTCGGCCAGCTCCATGGCCGTGGCCTTGAAGCGCTCGTATCGGTCCCCCGAATTGCTCATCTTTTCTCCATCCCTTCTCCAAGGAGCGAGCCCCCATGAAGATCGTCAAAGCCGAACACTACGACCTCCACATCCCGTTCTATGCCGACCACGTGGTCCGGGCCATGCACCGCGCCCAGACCCACGACGAGGGCGTCCACGTCAACCGCATCGAGCTCGACGACGGCAGCGTCGGCTACGGCGACGGGGGCGGTCCGGGCGCCGCCCTGGTGGGCCGAAACCCCCTCGAGGTCCTGCACGACGACGGCATCGGCTTCGGCAACCAGCTCGCCATCCTCGACGCCGTGGGGCGCGCCACCGGCACCCCCGCCCACGCCTTCCTCGGCCGCCGGCTGCGCGACCGCTGCCCCCTGTCCTGGTGGGACATCGACATGCCCCCGGCCGACTGGGTGAAGGAGGCCGAGGAGTCCCTGAAGCGCGGCTACACGACCTTCAAGATGAAGGCCCGCCCCTGGTTCGACATCCACGAGCAGGTGGAGAGGGTGGGCGCCGTCGTGCCCGCCGACTACCGCTTCGACGTCGACTTCAACGGCTTCCTGCTCAACGCCGCCCGAGCCGAGGAACACCTGTCCCGTCTCGACGACCGCCTCAACGTCGGCATGTACGAGAGCCCCTTCTACCTGCACAACGACCTGACGGGGGCCCGCATCCTGCGGGAGCGGATCCGCAAGCCGGTGGTGGAGCATTTCAACGAAGGAGTCCTGCACGCCCACGCCAGCGACGGATTCGTCATCGGCGGCGGCATCCAGGGCGTGCTGCGCCAGGCGGGGCTGGCGGCGCAGTTCAACAAGCCCTTCTGGCTGCAGCTCGTGGGCACGGGGATCACCACCGCCTACGCCCTGCACCTCGGGTCGGTCCTGTCCCACGCGCAACTGCCCTACATCACCTGCTTCGAGTTGTTCGAGGACGATCTGCTCGTCGACCCGATCCGCGTCGTCGACGGGCACGCCGCCGTGCCGGAGGGTCCCGGCCTCGGCGTCGAGATCGACGAGGACGCCATCGAGCGCTACCGCGTCGACCCGGGCGAGCCGACGCCGGGCCAGAGGTACCGCCAGCAGAAGCGCATCCTGCGGGTACGGTGGCCGGGGCAGGGGGTGGACCGGGTCCGGGAGTTCACCGCCGAGGCCCATTACCAGCGCGAGTTCTACGCCGGATCGATCCCGCCCTTCCAGGCCGGCGTGGGCCTGGAGGTGGAGGAGGACGACGGATCCGCCGCCTTCGCCAAGGCCCACGAGGCGATCGCCGCCCGCGGTCTGTAGCCAGACCGGCGACTCCGCACCGCCCGGGGACTTGGACCGGCGAGCCTTCAGGCCTCGCGCCGGGCGCGGATGTCCTCGAAGCCGGTGAGGCTGTAGTCGATGCCCACGTAGTCGAGCAGGTTCGTCAGGCTGCGCAGGGCCACGCCGAAGCCGTCGACGCCGGAGACGCCCCCGAACTGGCCGCCCCCCTTCAGGTGCGGCTCGAGGTCGAGGAAGACGCCGGGCACGCCCAGGCGCTTGAGGCGGCGCGTCAGGGCCGGCAGGCGCCCGCGGAAGTCGCGCAGGATCGCCTCGTGGCCCGAGTCTCCCTCGTCGGCGGGGACGAAGTTCTTCAGCCGCTTCTCGTCCACGTGCCCCTGCCACTGCAGCTTCGGGTCGATCCGGTAGTCCTTGACGTGCATCCAGCCGATGCCGGCGCGCATGGCCTCGTACTCGGCGTAGGTCTCGTGGGGAAGCAGGTTCTGGCTGGACAGGTTGCCGCCGTCGAAGATCAGACAGAGGTTGGGGTGGGAGACCTTGCGGTACAGCCGCCGCAGGAGGCGGCCGTTCTGCCCCACCAGGTTGGCCTCCACCTCCAGGCCGAAGAGGGCCCCGCCCCGGGCGCAGACCTCGGCGATGCGGGCCAGGCGCTCGGCGGCCTCGTCCAGGTGGTCCTCCGCCGCCGTTCCCCGGGGGTGGTAGAAGGAGAACCCCCGCACCAGCCGCGTCTCGAACTCCCCCGCCAGGTCGACGGCGCGCTGCACCTCGCGGCCCAGGTAGCGCTCGAAGGGGACGTAGGCATTGGCGCTGCCGTCGTCGATGTCGAGGAGCTTGACCTTGCCGATGGGCGAGCCGATGGAGGAGACGCGGATGCCGAACTCCCCGTGCAGCCGGCGCAGCCGCCGCACCTCGGCCTTGGTGAGGGTCATCACGTTCTTGACGCCGGAGCCGGCGTCGACGAAGCGCAGGCTGTACCACGACATGCCCAGCGCCGACAGCATGGTCAGCTGGGACTCGGCCTTCTTGTCGGCGGGGCCCTCGTCGGCAAAGCCGCTGAGGATGACTTCGGGCATGCGTTTCGACTCCTCCGGGTGCGGCGCGGCCACGGTGGAACGGCCAGGGGCGGGACGGGACGGCGGGCGAGCGCTCCCGCCTCAGGCGGGAGCGCCCTCCTCTTCCTCGGGGATGCGGTATTCAGGCGCCAGGTTCTCGAAGCTGGCGCTCTCCTTGTTCCACATCAGTCTCTCGGAACCGGTGGGACCGTTGCGCTGTTTGCCGATGATGATCTCCGCCAGGCCCTCGAGAGGGCCGCCGTCGTCGTTGGACTTGAGCCCGTAGAGCTCGGGGCGGTAGATGAACATGACCACGTCGGCGTCCTGCTCGAGGGAGCCCGACTCCCTCAGATCGGACAGTTGCGGGCGCCGGTCGGTGCGGGCCTCCGGGGCCCGCGACAACTGGGAGAGAGCCAGGACGGGCACGTCGAGCTCCTTGGCCATCGCCTTCAGGCCGCGGGAGATGCGGGAGACCTCCTGCTCGCGGCTCTGCAGGTTCTCGTGGCTGCCCATCAGCTGCAGGTAGTCGATGATGAAGAGGCCGACGCCGTGCTCCCGCTGCAGCCGGCGCGCCTTGGCCCGCGCCTCGAGGACGCTGATGCCGGCCGTGTCGTCCACGTAGATCGGCGCCTGGGCCAGACGGCCCACCTGGCGGGTCAGGTGCAGCCAGTCCTCCTGCCCCAGCCGGCCCATGCGCAGCTTCTGCAGGTCGACTCTCGTCTGGATGCACAGCAGCCGCTGCGCCACCTGCTGCCTGGACATCTCGAGGCTGAAGACGGCCACGCCCACATTGTGCTCGACGGCGGCCCGGCAGGCGAAGCACAGGGCCAGGGCCGTCTTGCCCACGCTCGGCCGGGCCGCCAGGATCACCAGGTCTCCTTTCTGGAATCCGGAGGTGATGTCGTTGAGGTCCTTGAAGCCGGTGTCGACGCCGGAGACCGCGCTGCTGAGGTTGTGGGCGCGCTCGAGCTGCTCGAAGGTCTCGCCGAGGACCTGGTCGAGCGGCTCGAACCCCTGGGTCAGCCCCCTCTCGGAGAGGGCGAAGATGCGCTGCTCGGCCCAGTCGATCAGCTCGTGGACGTCGCTGCGTCCCTCGAAGGCGCGGTTCGAGATCTCGGCCGAGGCCTCGATCAGGCCGCGGCTCAGTCCGCGCTCGACGACGATCCGGGCGTGATGCTCGATGTTGGCGGCCGAAGCCACCCCGGCGGCCAGCTCGGCCAGGTAGACGACCCCCCCCGCCGGTTCCAGCTGACCCTGGCGCTTGAGCTGCTCGCCCACGGTGAGCTGATCCACGGCCTCGTTGCGCTCGTAGAGCTCCCTCATGGCCACGAAGATGCGGGCGTGGGGGCCGTGGTAGAAGGCGTCCTCCTGGAGCAGCTCGAAGGCCCTTCCCACGGCGCGGGGGTCGATGAGCATGGCCCCGAGGACGGCCTGCTCCACCTCCACGGCCTGGGGCGGCATGCGGTCGAGCCGGCCCTGCGGCCCCTGGGGACCGTCGCGGCCGTTCGGCGGCTGGGTCACGGTGCTCTCCTCACAACTCGACCCCGTCGTACTGGCGGCGCACCCACTTGACGTCCTCCCAGGTGGCCCGCTTGAAGCCGGTGTTGCGCAGCAGCGCCGCCGGGTGGTAGGTGACGATCAGGGGGATGCCGGCGTACTCGTGCAGGGTGCCCCTCAGCCGCGACAGGGGAGCCTCGGTCTTGAGCAGGGCGTGGGCGGCGTGCCGCCCCAGGCAGCAGATCACCCTCGGCTTCACGATCTCGATCTGCCGCCGCAGGTAGGGCTCGCAGCTGTCCACCTCCTCCGGCTCGGGGTCGCGGTTGCCGGGGGGCCGGCACTTCAGGACGTTGCAGATGTAGACGTGCTCCCGGGACAGGTCCATGGCCTCGATGATCCGCGTCAGGAGCTGGCCGGCGGGTCCGACGAAGGGCCGTCCCTGGCGGTCCTCCTCCTCGCCGGGGGCCTCGCCGACGAAGAGGATGCCGGCCTCGGGATTCCCGGAGCCGAAGACGAAACGGGTCCGCGTGTGTCCGAGGGGGCACCGGATGCACTCGCAGATCTCTTGGTGGAAGGCGGCCAGCTCGGCCGCCGCCGAGCCTGCGTCCCCGGACTCCGCGGGGGCGCCGGGGTCCCTGGGGCCGGCCGCCTCCGGGGGCATCACCAACCAGCGGCCCTCGAAGAGGAGCAGGTCCTCCAGGCTGCGGCGGACCTCGGAAAGGACCGCGGCGGCCTCCGGCGGGGCGGCCTCATCCGGCACGGGCTCGTTCACGGCGTGAAGATCATCCGGCTCGTGGCGCCGTGTCAACGAGCGCCCCCTTCCGGCCGGGGACCTCGGCCCCGTTGGCGGAGCAGGTCGCGAACCCGGTCGAGGAGGCGGTCGGCCACCTCGAGTTTGCTCAGGCGAGGGAGCCGCTCCACGGGGCCTTCGGCGGCGAGGAAGGTGACCACGTTGGTGTCGCCAGCGAAGCCGGCGCCCGGCACGCGCAGGTCGTTGAGGACGACGAGGTCGGCCTGCTTGCGCTCCCCCTTCTCCCGGGCCCGGTCCTCGCCGCCTCCCGTCTCCATGGCGAAGGCGACGAGCACCCGCTCCCCCTTGCGGGCGCCGAGGTGGGCGGCGATGTCGGGGTTCTCCACCAGCTCGAGCCGCAGCTCGGCGCCCGCGCGCTTGAGCTTCTCCTCGGAGACGGCCCGCGGCCGGTAGTCGGAGACGGCGGCCGCCATGAGGGCCGCGTCGGCCGCGTCGAAGGCCTCTTCGCAGGTGCGCAGCATGTCGACGGCGGAACGCACGAAGGTGGTGCGCATCCCTTCCGGGGGCGGCAGACCGGTGGGGCCGCTGACGAGGTGCACCTCGGCGCCCCGCTGATGGGCGCGCCGGGCGAGGGCGAAACCCATCTTGCCGCTGGAGCGGTTGCTGAGGAAGCGCACCGGGTCCAGGTCCTCCACCGTCGGGCCCGCCGTGACGAGGATCCGCAGGCCGCCCAGATCCCCCCCGGACTCGCCGGTGAGGCGCTCCACGGCGGCTTCGAGGATGCGCTCCGGAGAGGCCATGCGGCCCCGGCCGGTGGCACCCGAGGCGAGGTACCCGCTTCCCGGCTCGATCCATCCCACGCCGTCGGACCGCAATCGCGCCGCGTTCGCCAGCACCCGGGGGTGCTCGAGCATCTCCTCTTCCATGGCCGGCGCCAGCAGGACAGGGGCCGGTGTGGCCAGGCAGATCGTCGTCAGGAGGTCGTCGGCGATGCCGGACGCCATCTTGCCCAGCAGGTTGGCCGTGGCCGGCGCCACCAGCAGCAGCTGCGCCCACCGCGCCAGCCCCACGTGGAGGACGGGGAACTCCTCGTCGGCGGCGAACAGGTCGCCGTGCACGGCATGCCCCGACAGCGCCGAGAGGGTGGGATCGGTGACGAACCGGGCCGCGCTCGCGGTGCGCACGACGCGCACCTCGGCTCCCTCCTCCTGCAGCAGGCGCAGCACGAGGGGCGCCTTGTACGCGGCGATGCCGCCGCTGACCCCCAGCAGGACCCGCCGCCCGGACAGCCTCATCCGCACCCCTCCAGCATGGCCTCGACCTGGCCGCAGAGGCCCTCGGCATCGGTCCGGTCGGAGTGGACGACCAGATCGTAGATGGACAGGTCGGAGAGGTCGATCTGGTGATGGGCGGCGTAGCGCCTCCGCTCGGATCGCTCGCGCTCGAGGATCGCCGCCGTCGCCTCCTGCAGGGACTGCCGGTCGCGGCCGGCCACTCGCCGTGCCCTGGTGTGGATGTCGGCCTGGACCCAGACCTTGAGGGCGGCCAGTTCGTGGCGGTGCATCATCCAGCCCGTGATGCGTCCTTCGAGCACGCATCCAGGGGCCTGCCGGGCGAGCTCGGTCAGGCGCTGGTCGAGGCGCCGGTCGATGTCGCCGTCGGCCTCGGAGCGGCGCCCCAGGTCGGCCAGGGAGATCCCCAGCTCGCCGGCCAGATCGCGGAAGATCCGGCCCACGTTGACATGGTCCAGGCCCGTGCGTTCGGAGAGCCGCCGGCACAGGGTGCTGGTGCCGCTGCCGGGGAGGCCGCTGACCGTGATCCGTCGAGTCATTGCCGGGCCGCCTTCAGGCCAGGTTCTGCACCTGCTCGCGCAGCCTCTCCACCTCTTCCTTGGCCGCCACCGCCCCGTGGACGATGCCGCTGGCCGCGGACTTCGACGAGAGGGTGTTGATCTCCCGGTGCATCTCCTGCAAGAGGAAGTTGAGCCGGCGGCCCACCTCCCCGCCCTTGTCGATGGCCTCGAGGAACCGCTCGTGGTGGCTGCGCAGGCGCACGAGTTCCTCGGTGATGTCGCTGCGCTCGGCGATCAGCACGATCTCCGTGGCCAGGCGGGCCTCGTCCATCTCGCCCGGCTTCAGCAGGCCTTCGACCTTCTCCCGGAGACGGCGGCGCACCTCCTCTCGGCCCTCGAGGGCGAGCTCTTCGATCCGGTCGGTGAGCCCGTCGATGGTGGCCAGTCTGGCGCGCAGGTCGGCGGCCAGCGCGGCGCCCTCCGACCGCCGCATCTCCTCGAGCTCGGCGAGGGCCTGGTCGAGGGCCTCCATGACGAGCCTCTCGAGCCGCTCCGGGTCGGGGCCCCGACTCGAGGTGCGAAACACCCCGGGCATCCGGGCCACAACCTCCAGGCCCACGGGGGGCAGGCCCGTCTCGCGCGCCAGGCGATCCAGCTCGGAGAAGTAGCGTTCGGCGATCTCCGGGTCGAGCTCGGGCAAGCCGTTGGACTCCCCGGTCTCCTCGCAGTCGATCGTCCCCGTCACCTTGCCGCGCGTCAGCCGGCCCTGGAGACGCTCGCGGACCCGGGGCTCGAGCTCCTGCAGAGGGCCGGGGCAGCGGACCGACAGGTCGAGGAAACGGCCGTTGACGGAGCGCAGGAGCGCCCGGACCCGGATCCCTTCCTCCTCGGCGCCGCCCGTGCCGAACCCGGTCATGCTCGCAATGCCTGCCACCCGAACCCCCTATCGCCCTGGATCCACGGCTAACTGCACGATGGTGGTAAACCCGGTGAGCCGGGACCGGTACGTCAAGCCCCCGAGGGTGATCTTGGTCAGCTCCGCGGTTCCCGCGACCCAGAGCTGCTGGTTGGCGCCGTCGATCACCACCCCCCGGGCGGCCTCCGCGTCCGGCCAGTGCAGGAGGGGTTGGCCGTCCGCCTGCAGGGCGGCGATGCCGGCCTCCCCCACGATCCAGACCTCCCCCGTGGGGGAGGCCACGTCGATCTGGCGAGCCGGGGCGAAGGGCAGATCCCGCTCCAGGCGGCCGCTCTCGGGCTGGAGTTGAAGGAGGCGGTGGCCTCCCTGGGCCAGGACCCAGGCCTGGCAGCACTCACCAGGCACGGGGTCGACGTCGACGATCCCCTCCAGGTCCCGCCATTCCCCGAGCCGCTCCCCGGCGACGTCGAAGTGCACGACGCGCCCGGCGGACGGGTCGGCCACCCAGAGGCTGCCTTCGGAGCCGACGGCGAGCCCCACGGAGTCGGAGAAGGCGGCGTCCACCTCGATCAGAGGCAGGGAATCGGCCTCGGCGGCCACCGCGAACCGGTAGACCCGGCGGCCGCCGGCCGGAGAGGCCCAGCCGATGCGGTGGTCCGGGTCGATGACCGCCGCCCCGACCCCGTCGAGGGGCGAGTCCACGGGGTGGACCTGGCCGTCGTCGGAGATCCGGTAGAGCCCGAGGGCTCCGTCCCCCACCCAGCAGTCGCCGGTCTCGCGATCGAGGGCGATGGCCGACAGGGACGGGAAGTGTCCCCGGGCAAAGAGTCCCTGGCGTCCATCGGGGGCCAGCCTCCAGACCAGCCCGCTGCCGGCGTCGGCGACCCAGGCGCGCTCGGGCCCCGGTGTGGCCAGATGCTCGCCGGCGATGGCGAGCTCCGGCTCACCCGGCACGTCGAGAGCGATGCGGTAGCGGTAGATCCGGCCGTTGGTCACGGCCTCGTCGACGAAGCTGGTGTCCGAGGCGGACAGGTCCCGCGCCATCGTGCTGTCCCCGCTCTCCCGGTAGAGGCGCACGGCGCGCAGATCATCGAAACGGGTGAAGTCCCAGCGAAGCTCGACCTGTCCGTCACCGGCCAGGGCGCGCAGGGGGGTGGCCAGGTCGAGGGGTTGCGAGGCGCCGGCGTCGAGGGGGTTCCGGCGGGCGCGGTCGGCGCAGGAGAGTACCATCAGCGCCGCCAGAGGGAGGAGGACCGCTGGGAGCCGAAGGCGTCCTGGGTTCATCCGGTCCTCCGCTGCATCAGAAGAAGACAAGGCAGGCGCTGAGGACGATCCCGGCTTCCATGGCCAGGAAGGCCGCTCCGGCGATGCGGTCGTAGCGCTCGGCCCGCTCGAAGGTCTGCTGCTGGCGGCGGGCGCCGGCGGAGCGCAGGTAGCGGTCGTAGGCGGCGTCCGCCTCGTCGGTGCTCCAGTAGGCGAGGGCGGCGCCGGCAACGGCCAGGGCCGCGCTGGCCGCCAGGGCCGGCCGCCAGACGATCCGCCCCTTTCCCGTCCCCTGTTGCGTGGCCGGGTCCTTCGCCATGAGCGGGCGGGGGCGGGGCGCCATCGCATGGGGGCGCGGAAAGGACCGGTGCCAGACGCCGAAGGCTCCCCTCCGGATGACCGGGGCGTCCGCCCGGGGCACCAGGATCTCGACCGGGCTCCCCCCCTGCGCGAAGCCCTCCGGCTGCGGATCCGGCTCGGCCGCGGCCAGCGTCGTGGAACCCGCCAACAGGATCACCATCCACAAGCGGCCCATGTCATCGCCCCCTGAACAGGTAGAGGGTGCCGGTCTCGGTGGTCACCGCCAGCAGCCGGGCGCTCACGGCCACGGAGGTCAGCACCGGACCGTCGAGGGCATACCGCCAGCGGGCTTCGCCGCTGGATCCGTCCACGGCGAGCAGCTCGCTGCCCCCGGAGCCGAGGTAGAGAGTTCTCGCCGTGCTTGTCGGCGCCGCGCGGGAGAGACCGCCGGTCTCGAAGCGCCAGCGCAGATCGCCGCTGTCCGGGTCGAAGGCGTACAGGGCCTGATCGCTGGAGCCCACGGCGAGCACCCCGGCGCCGCGGCCCAGGCCCTCGGCGGGCAGGCCGTCGATCCGCGCCGTCCACAGCGTCGAGCCGTCGCCGGCCCGCAGACCGTGGACGGCGCCGTCCGCCGCCGCCACCCAGAGCCGGGCGGCCCCGGCGTCGACGGCGGGACGGGTGCGGATGGCCGCGCCCAGGGACCGCCGCCAGAGGACCCGGCCGTCGTCGGTGGAGGCGGCGACGATCTCCCCCGTGGAGTCACCCACGTAGACCGCCCCGCCCCCGACGCTGGCCGCGCTCAGCAGGCGGCCCTCCAGGGGAACCTCCCACAGGAGATCCCCCCGATCCGCGGACAACGCCGCCAGGCGGCCCGACTCCACCGGCGCGTAGACCCGCCCGCCGGCGACCGTCGGCGGGGCGCAGACCTCGCCGGGGCGCCGCCACACGGTCTCGCCCGAGGCGCGGTCCACGGCGTGGAGACCGGCCTGCCGGCCGGTCATGGCCAGCAGCAGCAGCTCGCCCCGTCCGCCGGCCAGGGCGGCGGCGGCGCACAGCGGCCGATCCATGCGCCGGCGGCCCAGGCGGGTGCCCGTGGCCAGGTCGAAGGCGAGCACGTCCGTCTCGCGGGTCAGCTGCAGGACCATGGGTCCGGCGAGCAGCGGCCCGCCCAGGGGCGCTCCCCCCACCGCCTGCCGCCACACCAGGGAGAGGGGGGGCTCCGGGCCTTCGGCCGTGTTGTGGCCGCCGTCCGGGGACCCCCCTTCCTGAACCCAGGCCGGCCCCGCGCCGCTGTTCCAGGGCGCGAACAGGTTCGCCGGGCCGCAGCCGCAGGCGGCGGCGATCAGCCACGGACCGGCCCGGCGCAGCACCGGACCTGGCCGGCGGGCCGGGTCAGTAGTCCCAGCCAAAGAAGAAATCCCAGCGCGTGTCACCATCCACCGATTTGAAGTCGGTCCGCCGCGAGGCGTCCAGACGGAAGACGAAGACCCCTCCCAGACCGATCCGGGCGCCCATCCCGAAGCTCCCCTTCCAGTCCCCGAACCGGTCGTTCCAGGCGTTGCCGGCGTCGGCGAACAGGGCGCCCCGCAGGGCGGAGAAGGCGATCCTTCCGAAGGGAAACCCGAGTACGAAGCGATCCAGCAGAGGGTAGCGGAGCTCGTGATTCAGCAGCACGAGGTTGCTCCCCCAGAGAGACCGGAAGCCGTACCCGCGCAAGGTCCAGCTGCCGCCGAGGGAGAAGAACTCGGGCACGTCGCCCCGGCTGTGGCGCCCCATGTAGCGCAGCGCCAGGCAGGTGCGCGGGGTGAGGCGCAGGTAGTGGCGGTAGTCGCCGTAGAAGGTGGTGTTGAAGGGGCGCGAGCTCTTGAAGTCGACGGTCTGGCCGGCGCCGAAACTGAAACGGGACCCCTCCATCGGCCCCGTGGGGATCCACAGACTGTTGTCGTGGGTGAAGGTGAGGTGGTTCGAGACCAGCCACCCGGTGAGCTGGCGCCCCTCGAACTGGCGATCGATGTCCGCGTGACGGGCGGTGAGCCGGGCATCGATGCGATCGTGGCGGTTGAAGGGATAGCTCAACCCTGCCCACCCGCCGCTGCGCTTCTCGCGCACGGCGCGGCCGAAGCGGCCGCTCAGGCGGTCGTTCAGATGGAACAGGCCCCAGTCGATGTTGAGCTGACGGGCCAGGTGCTGGCGGCCGAGAAGGAAGTTGAGCCCGTCGAGGACGCCGCTCCGGGATCCGGAGATATGGGAGAGGACGAAGTAGTAGCGCTCGTCGCCGAGGACGTCGCTGAGCCCCACCTGGACGCCGCCGGAGGTGCCGAAGACGGGATCCTGGGAGATCTGGCTCTGGGCCACGTCGAAGGAGAGCCGGCGCTTGTAGGTGCGGCGGCTGACCGCTCCCCGGTCGGGCAGACCGGCCAGGGTCCAGGGACCGACCTCGCCAGGCGGGGGAAGGGCCGCGGAGTCGGGTTCAGAGATTTCCGGCCGAAGCCGGTAGATCTGGAATCCCCCGGCCTCGTACCCGGTGAGCAGCAACTCCTCCCCGTCCGGCATCCAGGCCGGATCGAAGAGACCGGTCAGGGCGCGGGTCAGCCGCTTCCGGCTCACCGGTTCGGGGCCGCCGGCCCCGGAGCGCAGGGTCAGCGAGTAGAGATCGAAATAGCCGCGGCGGTCGGAGCTGAAGGCGATCCGCCCCCCGTCCGGGGACCAGGCCGGCTGCAGGTCCCTGTGCTCTCCGGAGGTCAGCTGCGTCACCCGGCCGGTGTCGAGGTCGAGGGCGAAGAGATGCTGCCGGCCGCCGTCCGCGGGAGCCGAGGCCCGGTCCGAGCTGAAGACCAGCCGGTCGAGCCGGGGGTGCCAGTCGGGATCGCTGTCCAGGCACAGGTCGTCGGTGAGCGGGGACAGGGCGCCGGTGGCGAGCTCGAGGAGGAACAGGTCGGTGGAGCCGTTTCGGCGGGCGCCGGCGAAGGCGATCCGATCCCCCTCCGGCGACCACGAAGGCGACGACAGGGCGACGAGCTCGTCGAAGGTGAAACGGTGCCGGCGGCGGCCCTCGTCCAGACCCCACAGGATCAGGTGGTCGCGGCCGTTGCGCTTGGCCACGAAGGCCAGGACCTCGCCGTCGGGGGAGACGTCGAGGCTGGTCTGCAGGGGATGGAGGGATTCGTACTCGGACTCGCGCTCGCCGGCCACCACCAGGCGGTGTCCGCCGGCGCCGACGCGGGACCGGGCGATGGTGGTGTAGCCCTGGTCGTTGCGGAAGAACACGTAGGAGACCGAGTCGGACGGCAGCTCCCGGGCGGAGCGCGGGGGAATGACCGCCGCTTTCAGGTTGTACCCCGTGCTCGTCAGGGCGTCGGCCAGCCGCCCCGGGGGATCGCCTTCCTGGATGTCGGGCAGGTAGTCCTTCTGCAGGCGGTAGACCCAGGCCGCGTCGAGGTCCGCCAGGGTCTCGCCGGTGGTGGCCTGCAAGACGCTGTCGAAGTCCCCGCCCCGCCACCAGTTGTCCAGCAGCCGGGCGAAGACATCCTCGCCGTAGCGGCTGGCCATGAGCTCACAGATCGACTGGCCCTCCTTGTACATCTGGAAGGTGCCGTGGATCCGGTCCATCCGGGCGATCGGGGCCAGGCGGCCGCTGAAGAGGGCGTCGCGCAGGATCATGTGGGCATAGCTGTCCTGCGGACCCGACAGGTACTCGGCGAGCCCCTCGGAGAACCAGAGCGGCCCGAACCAGACGTCCGTCGCCCCCCGGTCGCGCAGCACCGTGCGGATCCGGTCGAACATGAACACGTGCACGAGCTCGTGGTGCAGGACGCGCTCGAATTCCGGGTAGGAGCCGCTCAGGGGCAGGGCCACCCGCCCCTTGAGGAACTCGGTGAACCCGGCCACCCCCTCCGGGAGCAGTCCCGGCATGATGTTGGTCTGCTCGAAGTAGACGTGGGAGGAGTAGACGATCAGCGGCACCCGGCGGCGCACGGTGTGGACGAGGCGGCGTTCCAGCTCGCGGAAGCCCTCCTCGGCCATGCGCGCCGCGATCGACGCCAGCTCCTCCTCCTCCGGATAGAAGTAGACGTCGAAGTGGTCGGTCTCCATCCGCTGCCAGGCGAGCTCGTCGTGCTGGACCTTGTTCTTGCCGAAGCGGTAGGGCTGGGCTCCGGCCGAGGCGGCCGCCAGGAGCACCGAGGCCAGCAGCGCCGCAAGGGCACGGGGCACGGTCAGCCTCCCGCCAGGTAGCCGCCGAAGCCGCCGCCCCGGGAAAGGGGCCGCCGCAGGCGGATGCGCCGGCCCGCCTCGACCCCGTGGTCGAAGGCCTCGCTGGCGGCCACGCCCGCGGACCGGCGCGTGACGACGCGCGGATTGTGGTAGCGGTACCAGGCCTGGAGACGGGCATCCCCTTTCCATACGAGCTCCTCGGAGGTCGGCCCCGCGGACCGGGTGCGCTGCCTCCGGGAGAGCTGCTCGTGAAAGCCCTGCAGGAGGCCGGCCCGGTAGCGCATGCGCTCGCGCTGGCCCTCCAGGTTGCGGCGCCCGCGGTAGTCCTCCCACAGGGAGCCCAGCAGCCGCGTCAGATAGGCATGGACGTACTCGGCCATGTCCACGTTCTCCGGCGTGCCGTAGACCTCCAGTACCGAGCCCTCCAGATCGCGGTGGGCGGCGTAGCTGCAGGCCCACAGCACTTCGACGAAGAAGAAGTCGTTGAGGATCATGGCCAGCCACAGCTCCCAGGAGGCGTGGCGGCCCTTCACCGGACCCAGCCGGCGGCGGGTGAAGGCCCGCTCGCGGTCGGCCTCGACGAGGTCGACGTTGTACTTCAGCAGCAGCCCCCGGGCCTTGTCCATGGCTGAGCGCGCCTCGTTCTCGTTCGGCGATCCGGCCAGGGACAGCAGCTTCTTCACCCGCTCGACGACGGGCTCCCCGGCGGGGGCCGGCCCCTCACCGGAGGGCCGGGACGTCGCCCGTGGGTCGCAGCGCAGGCGCCGGCAGGCCTCCCGGAAGGCGGGTCCGTGGGGCGGCTCCGCCTCGGCATGGAGCACCTCGCCGGCGTACTGGTGAGCCATCTCGTGGCGCAGGGTATCCATCACCTCCGGCCAGGGGTCGTCGAGGATGTGCCGGCGGCTGATCGTGATCCTGCGCAGGCCCGGGTCCCACGACCCGAGTTGAGCACGCCCCTCGCCGAGCCGGATCTGGGGGCGCCGCAGGGCCTGGTGCAGGTACTCGTGATCGAAATGCCGCCACCAGCGGTACAAGGCGCGGACCCAGGCGCTGCTCAGGTCACCGGAGTGGACGTCGGGCATGGCCCAGGGCGCGGTTCTCGCCGGGCGGGAGCCTCAGCGCTCCGGGCGGCCGTCATCGCAGGCCTTCGACGAAGGCGGGAGAAAAGCGTCCGCTGGCCACCTCGTCCACCGCTCCGCGCATGGTCAGGGCATAGCCTTCGTCCACGTCGATGTGGAGGGTGCCGCCCTCGGCCTTCACGGCCACGGGGGCCTGCACCCGTCCGAGGCGCACGGCGGCGGCAGCAGCGGCGCAGGAGGAGGAACCCGAGGCCAGGGTCTCGCCGGCGCCGCGCTCCCAGATGAGGATGTGCAGCGACCGGGGGCCGATGGGGGTTGCGAGTTGCACGTTGGTCCGCCGCGGGAAGATCTCGTGGCTCTCGAGGGCCGGACCGAGGGTGAGCAGCTCCTCGCGCGTCCATCCCTGCCCGCGGTCCCGGAAGAGGACGCAGTGGGGGTTGCCGACGCTGACCCCCGTGAAGCGAAGGTCGCGGCCTGCGGCCCTCACCGGCTGCTCGATGAGCTCCTTCACCTGCAGACGGCATGGCAGGGCCGATGGACGGAAGGTGGCGCAGCCCATCTCGACGGTGGCCGCGCTGGCGTAGCCCGAGCCGTCCACGTGCAGCTCGATGGCCACGACCCCCCCCTTCGTCTCCACCGTGAACCGGCGCCGACGGGTGCGTCGGGTGGCGTGGAGGTAGCGGCCGAGGATGCGCAGGCCGTTTCCGGACTTCTCGGCCTCCGAGCCGTCGGGGTTGTAGATGCGCACTCCGAAATCCGCTCTCCGCGACGACGCCAGGGCGAGGATGCCGTCGCTGCCGAGACCCCGGTGGCGGTCGCAGATGGCCCGTATGCGCCGGGGTGTGAGGGTGACCTCGAGGTCGGCCGGGTCCAGGGCGATGTAGTCGTTGCCCAGGCCGTGGCCCTTGAAGAAGCCGTTCCTCATCCTGGTGCCGGATTCGACGGCGCCCTCAGAAGCGCAGCCTCAGCTCCGCCAGCGGCACGGGGCGGTCCATCACCGCGCCCTCGCCGAGAAGGGCCTCCGTCTCCCGGGCCCGGTGGACGGCGTTGGCGGCCCGCACCTGGTCGCGCAGGTGGAGCAAGGAGGCGACCTTGGTCCAGGCGAGCAGAGGCATCCAGCCGGCCGCTCCATTCCTGCCGGTGGCCCACGCCGTGCCTCCGGCGATGGCGGTCACCCCGAGCATGGCGTATCCCTGCCCGAACTCGCCGGCGTAGAAGTAGCCGAACCCCGGCAACAGGGCCTCAAGGGTGAAGGCCAGGGCCGTCGACTTCGGAGGCCGGTACGGCGCCATCTGCTTCGGGATCCGGTGGACACCGATCTCCCGGGCCGAGCGGATCTCCGCCAGCGCATAGACGGCAGGCCGGAGCTGCAGCGGACCGATGACCTCGCGCACACTCACCGTGTCGGCGGCCAGATCCTCCACCCGGATCTGCCGCATGCCCCCGGCCTCGAGGGTGATCTCACCCCAGAGGCCGTCGTTCTGCAGTTGCTCCAGGACCGTGCTTACTGTCTCCTGTCCGTCCTTATCCGCCCGCCCCGAGAGCTCAGCCTCGGTTGGCGCTTGTGCCAGTGGCAGTGGCTCTACAGGCCCTGCATCCAAAAGCAAGGACCTTAGGTAGTTCACCTTGATGGCGTAGTTCAGGAGCCCTCCACCTGGAACTCCTCCTCTTGAAATACCGATTACCTCTCCAACTTCGTTCAAGACAGGCCCCCCGCTGCTACCATACCAAATCGAAGCATCTATCTGTAGATGTTTGGGATCAGTGCTGCTCACAATTCCCTTTGTAAATGTTGCCTCTCCTCCACCGCTTGGGTTGCCTACGGCGTAGACCGTTTCTCCCACCAGTACCGAATCGCTGTCGCCAAGGGTCAGCACCCGCGATCCCGTGCCTGAGATCTTGAGCACAACCAGATCCATTTCGCAATCGACCGCTATACGGCCTTCGATTTCGTGCTTGGTCTCCTGGCCGAAGAGCTTCGCGTATCCACGCACCATACCCTTGACGACATGACAATTGCTAGCGATCTCACCTTCACCGATTAGGAAGCCACTGCCTTGGCCAACCTGTTGGCCATTAGCATTCTCAAGAACCAACTGCACCGTGGACCCACGAGCCTTCTCTGCGATCTCCACCGCGGTGTCGCCGCCCTCCGCCGCATGCGCCTCCGCAAGTACGACTACCACACCGCACAGCAGCAGCAGCCAACTCCTGGTAGTTCGGGACATTCCCATTCTCCTTTGAGCAGGTCTCCCTGCCGTTCCATCAATCGAGTGTAAGGGCTCCCCCGCGAATGGGGCAAGTCCGCCCCCGGCCGGATCACCGGTCCGGCTCCGGCCCCGCTCACCTGCCACCCCCTCCCGCCACTTGCCTATCTTGGCCCGGATGGAAGAGTCCACTACCGCCACGGGTCCCGCAGGCGTCGGCCCTCCCGACAACGGCCGCATCGTCCGCTTCCTGAAGCGCCACGCGGCGCTCATGGAGCTGGCGGGTCTCAACGCCTTCCGGGTGCGGGCCTTCGACAACGCGGCGCGCATGCTCGAGGAGCTGGAGGTCGACATCGCCGGGATGTCGTCCGCCGGGCGGCTGACCGAGATCGACGGCATCGGCAAGGGGGTGGCGGAGTTCGTCGCCGAGTTCATCGACCGGGGCACCGCGGCGGCCTACGAGGACCTCACCGAGGTGGTCCCGGAGACCTTGCTCGACCTCCTGCGCATCCCCGGCCTGGGCCAGAAGAAGGTGAAGGCCCTGTACGACGCCCTCGGCGTCGCCACCTTGGAGGAGCTGGAGGCCGCCTGCCGGGACGGCCGGCTGGGGGAGCTGCCCGGATTCGGCCCCCGGACCCGGGAGAACCTCCTGCGCGGTATCGCCGGCCTGGCCCGGTTCCGCGGCCGCTATCGGTACGACCAGGCCCTGGCCGACGCGCGGACCCTGCTGCAGGCGCTGCAGGCCCATCCGCGCACCATCCGCGCCAGCCTCGCCGGCAGCCTGCGCCGCCGCCGGGAGGTGGTCAAGGACATCGACATCGTCCTGAGCACCGAGTCCCCCGGAGAAGTGGGGGGCCTCTTTGCCGGACTCCCCGGCGTGGTGGAGGTGATCGCCCGGGGGGAGCGCAAGGTCTCGGTGCGCCTGGAGAGCGGCCTGCAGGCCGACTTGCGGCTCGTCGAGGACTCCCGTTTCCCCTCCATGCTCCACCACTTCACCGGCAGCCGGGAGCACAACGTGGCCATGCGCTCCCGCGCCCTGGCCCGCGGCCTGCACCTGAACGAGTACGGCCTGTTCCAGGGGCGGGAGGGCGACGGCGAGCCCGTACCCTGCGAGCAGGAGGCGGATTTGTTCCGGGCCCTCGGCCTGAGCGAGGTGCCGGCGGAGCTGCGAGAGGGTCTCGGCGAGGTGGAGGCGGCGGCGGCCGGAGAGCTTCCCCGCCTGCTGACGGCCGCGGATGTTCGGGGCCTGCTCCACGTCCACACGCGCGCCTCGGACGGCGTCGACACCCTCGAGGGGATGGTCGACGCCGCGCGCCGGCGGGGCTACGAGTACGTCGCCATCTGCGATCACTCCAAGTCGGCGGGCTACGTGTACGGCATGAAGGAGGCCGACGTGGAGGCGCAGCACCGCGAGATCGACGCCCTGCAGGCGGAGCGCTCCGACATACGCATCCTCAAAGGCATCGAATCCGAGGTGCTGCGAGACGGCTCCCTCGACTACGACGACGAGTTCCTGGGCCGCTTCGATCTGGTCGTGGCGGCCGTGCACAATGCCATGGGCATGGACGAGCTCGAGCTGACCCGCCGCGTCGTGCGGGCGGTGGAGCATCCGGCCACGTCGATCCTCGCCCACCCCACCGGCCGGATCCTGCTGGAGCGCGACGGCCATCCCCTCGATCTGGAGGAGGTCCTGGCCGCCGCCGCGGCCCATGGCGTGGCCCTGGAGTTGAATACCCATCCCGCCCGGCTCGACCTCGACTGGCGCTGGTTGCGCCGGGCCCGCGATCTCGGCGCGCGCATCGCCGTCAACACCGACGCCCACAAGATCGCCGACCTCGACAACCTCGGCCTCGGTGTCGGCATCGCCCGCAAGGGCTGGCTCACGCCCCCGGACGTGATCAACACCCGGGCCGTGGACGACCTGCTGAGCTGGTCCCGCCGGAGCACCTGAGCCCGAGGGACGCTTCCCGCCACGACGCCCTCGGCCCAGGAGGACGATCGCCGTCCACGGGATCGATCCCTCCGGGGAATTCATGGGTTATATCAATATATCCTGATATTGACATTAACCGGAACCGCCGCTAGCTTCGACCGTCGGCTCAAGGTGGCAACCTCCTCTCCCCCAAGACCCTGGCTCACTTCATGACGGCCCCATCAGGGACCACCCGGACGGACGCCGACCTCCACGGACTCCTGGCCGAGCGCATCCTCCTGCTCGACGGCGCCATGGCCACCCGGATCCAGGCTCTGGGGCTGACGGAGCAGGAGTTCCGGGGAGAGCGGTTCGCGGATCACCCCGCCGACCTGGCCGGTTGCAACGATCTGCTCTGCCTCACCCGGCCCGACGACGTGCGCCGCATCCACGCCGAGTACCTGGCGGCCGGCGCCGACCTCCTCACCACCAACACCTTCAACGCCACTCCCGTATCGCTGCAGGACTACGGGCTCGAAGGCCAGGTGGAAGAGATCAACGAGGCGGCGGCCCGGCTGGCGCGGCAGGCGGCCGCCGACGCCACCTCCAGGGATCCTTCCCGGCCTCGCTTCGTGGCCGGGTCGATCGGCCCCACGCGCACCACCCTCTCCCTGTCCCCCGACGTGGAGGATCCCGCCTTCCGGTCCCACGGCTTCGACGAGATCGCCGAGGGCTACCGCCTCCAGATCGAGGGCCTCGAGGCCGGGGGTGTCGACGTGCTGCTGGCCGAGACCGTCTTCGACACCCTCACCCTGAAGGCCTGCCTCCACGCACTCCAGGACTTCTACGAGTCGGGCGGCCGGCGCCTGCCCCTGATGATCTCGGTGACGGTCACGGACCGCAGCGGCCGCACCCTGTCCGGCCAGACCGTGGAGGCCTTCTGGCACTCGGTGGAGCAGGCGCCGGGGCTGCTCAGCATCGGCGTCAACTGCTCCCTCGGACCGGCCGATATGCGCGCCTACGTGGAGGAGCTGGCTCGACTCGCGCCGGTGTACGTCACCTGCCATCCGAACGCCGGGCTGCCGAACGAGCTCGGCCGCTACGAGGAGACCCCGGGCGAGGTCTCCTCCGTCCTCGGCCGGTTCGCGCGGGACGGTCTGCTCAACATGGTGGGCGGCTGCTGCGGAACAACGCCGAGGCACATCCGGGCCCTGGCCGAATCGGTGTCGGGGGTGGCCCCGCGGGAGCCGGCTGCGGCCATGGACCTCGCCCGCTACAGCGGTCTGGAACCGCTGGTGGTTCACCGGGACTCGAGCTTCATCCTGGTCGGCGAACGGACCAACGTCACCGGCTCGCGCCGCTTCGCGCGCCTGCTCCGCGAGGGCGACTACGAAGGGGCCGTGGAGGTGGCGCGGCAGCAGGTCCAAGGCGGCGCCAACATCCTCGACGTGAACATGGACGAGGGGCTGCTCGACTCGGCCGCCATGATGCGGACCTTCCTGAACCGCATCGCCGGGGAGCCCGACATCGCCGCCCTGCCGGTGATGATCGACAGCTCCGACTTCGAGGTCATCGAGGCGGGCCTGCGCTGCGTGCAGGGCAAGGCGATCGTCAACTCCATCAGCCTGAAGGAGGGCGAGGAGGTCTTCCGCCGGCAGGCGCGCACCTGCCGGCGCTTCGGCGCCGCCGTGGTGGTCATGGCCTTCGACGAGCGCGGCCAGGCGGTCACCGTCGACCGCCGCCTCGAGATCTACGAACGGGCCTGGCGCATCCTCGTGGAGGAGGTCGGATTCGCCCCGGCCGACCTGATCTTCGATCCCAACATCCTCACCGTGGCCACGGGCATGGAGGAACACGACGAGTACGCCCGGGACTACCTCGAATCCCTTCGCCGGCTGCGCCCTCTCTACCCCGGGGTCAAGCTGTCGGGGGGCGTGAGCAACGTCTCCTTCTCCTTCCGCGGCAACGACACCGTGCGCCGGGCCATGCACTCGGCCCTGCTCTTCCACGCGATCCGGGCGGGCCTGGACATGGGCATCGTCAACGCCGGCGAGCTGGTCCTGTACGAGGACATCCCCTCCGACTTGCTCGGGCTCGTGGAGGACGTGCTGCTGGCCCGGCGGTCCGACGCCACGGCCCGCCTGCTGGCCTTCGCCGCGGAGCTGAAGGAAGAAGGGGGCCCCCGCCCGGGGCCCGGGGAGGAAGCCTGGCGCCGGGAGCCGCTGGCGCAGCGCCTGGTCCACGCCCTGCTCCACGGACGCACGGAGTTCCTCGAGGAGGATCTCGAGGAGGCCCTGGACCGCTTCGACGAGCCCCTGAAGATCATCGAGGGGCCGCTCATGGACGGCATGAACCGCGTGGGAGACCTCTTCGGGGCGGGCAAGATGTTCCTGCCGCAGGTGGTCAAGTCGGCCCGGGTGATGAAGCAGGCCGTGGCCCGCCTGGAGCCCCTGATGGAAGACCCGCGGCGAAGCGGGCGGAAGGCCCCGAAGCGGCGCACGAAGATCGTGATGGCCACGGTCCGGGGAGACGTCCACGACATCGGCAAGAACATCGCCGGGGTCGTGCTGCGCTGTCACAACGTCGACGTCGTCGACCTGGGGGTGATGGTGCCGGCCGAGCGCATCCTCGACACGGCCCGGGACGAGGAGGCCGACCTGATCGGCCTCAGCGGCTTGATCACCCCCTCCCTCGACGAGATGGTCCACGTGGCCCGGGAGATGGAACGCAGGGGCTTCGAAGCTCCCCTGCTGATCGGCGGCGCCACCACGAGCCGCAAGCACACGGCGGTGAAGATCGCCCCCGCCTTCGGCGGCCCCACCCTGCACGTGGCCGATGCCTCGCGGGCCCCCGCCGTCGTCTCGGGGCTGGTCGGCCCCGAACGCCAGGCCCTCATCGAGGAGAACCGTTCCCGGCAGGCGAGGGCCCGCGCCGCCTTCGAGGCCGGTTCCGGTGGCGGCGACCTGGTCTCCATCGAGGAGGCCCGGGAGCGCCGCCTGCACCTCGATTTCGGAGCGGACGAGGTGGCGGTGCCGCGGTTCACGGGCCTGCGCACACTCGATCCGCCGGTGGAGGAGGTGGCCGGGTACATCGACTGGGGGCCCTTCTTCCACCTGTGGGACCTGCGCGGCCCCTATCCCGCCATCCTGGAGGCCGACGACGAGCGGGGAGAGCAGGCGCGGGTCCTGTTTCAGGACGCCCGCAGCCTCCTGCAGCGGGTGGCGGAGGAGTCCTGGCTGCGGACCCGGGCGATCTACGGCCTGTTCCGCGCCGCCTCCGATGGCGACGACGTCACCGTCTGCGCTGACGGAGAGACGTCGAGGTCCCGCTTCCGATTCTTGCGGCAGCAGCGGCGCAAGCGGAACGACGAGGCCCCCATGTACTGCCTGGCCGACTTCGTGGCGCCCGAGGGAGCGGCCCGGGACCATCTGGGCGCCTTCGCCGTCACCGCCGGAATCGGGGCGGCGGAGCGCGCCGCCCAGCTGGAGTCACAGCACGACGACTACTCGGCCATCCTCCTCAAAGCGCTGGCCGACCGCCTGGCGGAGGCCCTGGTCGAGATGGTCCACGAGCGGATCCGCCGGGACTGGGGCTACGGATCGGCGGAGCGGCTGTCCAGGGAGGACCTGATCCGGCAGCGCTACCGGGGCATCCGCCCGGCGCCCGGATACCCCGCCTGTCCGGACCACACCGAGAAGCGCCTGCTCTTCGGGCTGCTGGACGCGGAGACCGCCACCGGCATCCGCCTCACCGAGACCTGCGCCATGATGCCCGCCGCCTCGGTCAGCGGCCTCTGTTTCCAGCATCCGGCCTCCCGCTACTTCGCGGTAGGCCCGGTAGGACGGGACCAGGTCGGCGACTACGCGGCCCGCAAGGGGATCTCGCGGTCGGAGGCCGAGACCTGGCTCGGTCCGAGCCTGGCCTACGATCCGGCGCGGATAGCCCCCGAAGGAGCCGGGAGATGAGGGGCGGCGCTCCGCAGCGGGTGCCCGCGAGGGCTGGAGCGGTGCTGCTCGTCCGTCAGCCGCCAGGCCCCGGCGACCTCTTGAGCCACGCGGGCAGGCGAATCCCCTCCGACAGCCGCCAGGCCGTCAGGTAGAGGGAGGCGGTGAAGGCCACCGCCCGCCGGCCGCGCTCCTCGGCGAAGGCCCGGGCCGGCGCCGATACCGGGTCGAGCCCCCCCGCCAGGTCGTAGACCCTGTCCACCTGCCCGTTGCTCTCCAGGACCTGATCGCGCACGGCGGCGAACAACTCCCCCTCCACGGGGGCCACCTGCACTCCCTTGGCCAGCTCCCCGGCGGTCAGGCCGATGCGCTCGATGAGGGAATCGACCTTCTCGTGAATGCCGGCGCCGGTCCGCGAGCCGTCATCGCCGACGCGGCCGTTGTAGTGGATGGTGGCGTGCAGGGGCTGGACGATGTCCTCGGCGTAGTGGGCGAGGAACCCGGCGTAGACCAGGCACTTGGCCTGGATCGCCTCGTTCTCCGGCCACTTGCGGTGCTCGGCGAAGGCCACGGCGAGGCGCTCGGCGTACTCGGTGACGGCGTAGGGGGCGAAGCCGACCTCTTCGGGGGCGATGTCGAGAGTGTCGCAGAGGGCGACGAAGTCGTAGCGCTGGTCGGGCAGCTCCTGGCCCTGCAACAGCTCGATGTCGGCGAAGTGCTCGGGGAACTCCCCGTGCCGGACGTGCGGGGCGCCCCGGTTCTTGGCGATGTCGGGGTCGAAGGAGAGGTGGGCGGCCATCGGGCCGCCGGACCGGAAGAAGGCGGGCACCTCCCCGGGCAGGACCAGGACCGAGGCCCGCGTCAGCAGGGCGTGGGTGTCCCCCCACCAGGCCGCCGCCGGCTGCGCCAGGGCCAGTCCGGCCACGACCACCGAGGCCACGGACCAGGAGGCGGGACCCCTCCGCCGGCCCGTCCGGCCCTGCGTTGACACTCTTCGAGTGCTCCCTATAGTAGAATTCATCGAACCTTCATCCTTTTGCCAGGAGGAGCAATACACCATGGCGATTCGATTGGGCGACGAAGCGCCCGACTTCAGCGCCGAGACCACGGAGGGAACGATCTCCTTCCACGAGTGGATCGGGGACGGCTGGGCCGTCCTGTTCTCACACCCCGCCGACTTCACCCCGGTATGCACGACCGAGCTGGGCACGGTGGCCAAGCTGAAATCCGAGTTCGACAGGCGCAACGTCAAGATCATCGGGCTCAGCGTCGACCCCGTCGATTCCCACGGCCGCTGGATCGGGGACATCAACGAGACCCAGAACACGACCGTCAACTTTCCCCTGATCGCCGATCCGGATCGAGAGGTCTCCAACCTCTACGATATGATCCACCCGAACGCGCTCGACAACCTGACGGTGCGCTCCGTGTTCGTCATCGGCCCCGACAAGAAGGTCAAGCTCACCCTGACCTACCCCGCCTCGACCGGCCGCAACTTCGACGAGATCCTGCGCGTGATCGACTCCCTGCAGCTGACCGCCAAACACTCGGTGGCCACGCCGGCCAACTGGACGGACGGTGAGGACTGCATCATCGTGCCGGCCGTAAGCGACGAGGATGCCAGGAGCATGTTCCCGAAGGGCTTCGACGCGGTGAAGCCCTACCTGCGGATCACGCCCCAGCCGAACCGGTAGTACCACCCGGCTCGCACCACCGTCCCCGGAGGAGCGGGAGGAGGCGGCCTCAGAACGGCAGGCCGTCGTCCTCCAGCGCTCCGGGGGGCTGGGCCGTCGTTTCGGGTTCCTCCGCCTCGTCGCGCCCGTAGAGGAGATCGAGCTCGCCGGGCCCCCCGGCGCCGTCGACCAACCGGATGTCGGTGACGACGATTTCGGTCACGCTTTGCCGGTGGCCGTGGTGATCCTCCCACCTCCGGGTCTGCAGGCGTCCCTCGACGTAGACCCGGGTCCCCTTGCACAGATGCTGGCTGGCGACCTCCGCCAACCGGCGCCAGAACACGAGCCGGTGCCATTCCGTGCGCCGGCGGCGGCCGCCCTTGCGGTCGGTCCAGGTCTCGTCGGTGGCGAGACGGGCGGTGGTCACCCGGGTCCCGGAGGGGGTGAACCGGGTCTCCGGGACGTCACCGAGGTTGCCCGCGAGAGTCACCTTGTTGAGGCACTTGCCCGGCGCCGTACGGGACAGGAGATCAGACATCGTCCCTGTCCGGCCGCGTCCGGCGCTTGCGCCGCGCCTGCGGTGTCTCGATGCCGTAGCGGCGGCACAGACGGCCGAAACTCCCCGGAGCGATGCCGAGGGCCTGGCCGGCGTCGCGGTTGCTGGCGTAGATCCGCGCGGCCCTCTCGATCCGCTCTCGGTCGAACTGCTCCATGACTCGGAACCTCCTGGGATGGGGCTGACGTATCGGCGGGCCCTGTGGTGAACATCAGTATACTATTCATATGTGCATGTGTCAACCCCCGCTCCCCGATCCCCGGTCCTGCTCCCCGAGATCCTCCAGCACCGAGAGCACCCGCTCGATGTCGGAGGTGCCGTTGTGGACGTGGCCCGAGATGCGCACGCGGCCGTACTCTCCCCAGACCAGGACGCCCCGGTCCGCGAGCCGCCGGGACAGTCCCGCGGCATCCTCTTCCAGGAAGCAGGTGTTGCCCGAGCGCGCCTCCCTCCGGGAGGGGGAGATCACGGTCCGGCCCAGGGAGCGCAGACCCGCGTCGACCGCTTCCGAGAGGTCGCGGGCATGATCCTGGACCGCTTCCAAGCCAATCTCCTCCAGACGGGCCAACGCCTTCTCCAGAAACATGATAACGACCATGGCAGGATTTCCCGGCTCAAGTCGCTCGGGCATGGGCCGCACCGCCACCTCCGGAGTCCGGACGGCTCCCTGAGCCGGCCAGACGGCCAGGTTGCGCCAGCCGAAGCAGCTGTCCCGGACGGCCTCGCCGGCTCGTTCGCCGAGGTAGCAGGGCGCCGTGCCGTGGGTGGCCAGCATCCACTTGTAGCTGCTGCTCACGCACAGGTCGGTGACCGCCGCGGGGACCTTGACGACGCCGGAGGAATGGGTGGCGTCGACGGCCAGCAGGCACCCGGGATGGGCGGCCAGACCTTGCGCCAGGGACTCGATATCGAGGTTCTGCCCCGTATAGAAGCCCACCTGGCTCACGGCGAGGACGCGGGTCCGGTCGTCGACCGCGGCCAGCAGCTCCTCCTCGGCCACGTTCCAGTCCCGGTGCGGTACCATCCGCACCTCCACTCCAAGGTCGGCGATGCTTCGCCACGCATAGGCCACGGAAGGGAACTCGAGGTCATCGGTGACGACGTTGTCGCCGGGCCGCCAGTCCAGGCCCCGGGCCAGCCATCCCATGCCCTCGGCCGCCGAGGGGACGAAGGCCACGCGGTCATGCGGCACGCCCCACAGCCGCGCCACCCGGCCGCGGCAGCTCTCGCCCCGGCGGTAGATCTCGTCGCGTCCGGCGAGTCCACCGCTCTTGAGGCGGGCGAACTCCCCGTAGACCTGGTCGAACTCCTTCAACCACGGCGCTTCCCCGCCCGTGCACAGGTGCGCGATCCCCTCCATGCCGGTGAACAGGGCCGGGTCGAGCAGCGGTGCGATCTCACGTGTCATGGCTTCTCCCTCTCCTCGTCGACGGCGACCCGGGCCTCGGAGCGCGCCGCCTCGAGGAGATCCTCGTCGCGCACCAGATGAGCCACCCGAAGCTCCGGCATCCCCGCCTGTCTCGTCCCCATCATCTCCCCCGGTCCACGTATCTCCATATCCTTGCGTGCCAGTTCAAAACCATCCATGGATTCACACAATGAATCAAGTCGGGTCCGAGCCGGGCCGTCGGCATCTTCGGCGTGGGCCACGAGGATGCAATAGGCCGCCAGCCTACCCCGGCCGACCCGGCCGCGAAGCTGGTGCAGCTGCGCAAGCCCGAAGCGCTCGGCGTGCTCCACGACCATCACCGTGGCGTTGGGGACGTCGACCCCCACCTCGATGACCGTGGTCGCCACCAGGACGTCGATCTGTCCGCAGGCGAAGCGGGCCATGATGCCGGTCTTCTCCTCGGCCGGCAGGCGGCCGTGAAGCAGCTCGACCCGCAACTCCTTCAGCGGTCCCCGGACGAGCTCCTCGTAACCGGCCCGGGCCGAGCTCAGATCGGAGCGCTCCGAGTCCTCGATGACCGGGTAGACCACGTAGGCCTGCCGCCCCGAGGCCACCTCGTCGACGACGAAGGCCAGGATCCGTTCCCGGTGGGAGGGATCCCGGAGGACGGTCCGCACCGCCTGGCGGCCCGGCGGCATCTCGTCGATGACGGACACGGCCAGGTCTCCGTAGAGGGTCATGGCCAGCGAGCGCGGAATCGGTGTGGCCGTCATGATCAGCAGATCGATCCCCTCCCCCTTGGCCGACAGGCGGGTGCGCTGGGCCACGCCGAACCGATGCTGCTCGTCCACCACCGCCAGGCCGAGCCGGGCAAAGGAGACGCCTTCCTCGATCAGGGCGTGGGTGCCGACGGCGACGCGGATCGTACCGCTGGCCAGCCCCGTCAGGATCTCCCGGCGAACCACCGCCCGAAGGCCGCCCTTGAGGAGGGCGATATCCTCGACCCCGACCGGCGCGGCCAGCCGGCGCAGACTGTGGAAGTGCTGCTCCGCGAGGATCTCGGTGGGCGCCATCAGGGCTACCTGAAAACCGCTCTCCACGGCTTGCAGGGCCGCGCACAGGGCGACGAGGGTCTTGCCCGAGCCCACGTCGCCGTGCAGGAGGCGGCGCATGGGACGGGGACGTGCCATGTCGGCGCCGATCTCTTCGATCACGCGCAGCTGGGCCCGGGTGGGCTCGAAGGGCATGGCGGCGAGAAGGCGCGGCACAAGGTCGCGGCTGGCGGGGGTGGCGAGGCCCGGCCGGTCGTCCAGCCGGCGCCGGCGGCGCTCCAGCTCGCGCTGGAGCAGGTAGAGCTCCTCGAAGGCGAGGCGGCGCCGGGCCCGCTCCGCGGCCTCGACGTGGGCCGGGAAGTGGGCGTCCTGCAGGGCCGGCCCGAGGCCGATCAGCCCGTGCCGTTCTTCCCCTCCCGGGGGCAGCTGCGTGCGTACGGCGGGCACCGAACTCGCCAGGGCGCCCCGCATGAGGCGGCGGAAACCGCGGCTGCCCAGTCCGCGCTCCTTCATCTGCGCGCTCGAGCCGTAGAGGGGCACGACGGCCCCGGTGTGGAGGAGTCCGTCCAGTCCGGACCCGGCGTCCGAGAGGTGCTCGTACTCGGGGTGGCTCACCTGGCGCTGGCCGCGGTAGAGCTCGACCCGTCCGCTGAGGGCCAGCACGTCTCCGGCCTCGAAGGTGTGCCACCGGGCGCCCTGGAACCAGACGCATCGCAGGCGGCCGGTCCCGTCCTCGACCTCCACACTGTGCGGGGCCGATCGCCTTCCGCCGCGGACGGGGGGCGGCCGGGCAACGGACCGAACGGTGCCGACGAGGGTGACTTCCTCCCCCATGGGGGCCTCGGCGATGGAGACGATCCGGCTGCGGTCGAGGTAGCGCCGGGGCAGCCGGGCCAGCAGGTCGGCGACCGTGGCCAGGCCCTCCTTCCGCAGGGCCTGCGCCCGGCGGCGGCCGATGCCGGGCACCTCTTCGATCGGGGCTCGCGCCGGCTCACCGTCGAGCAGGGGCAGGGCCGGGGCCACGCCGGTCACCGCCTCGGCCCGCTCCGCGGCCGGCCGGTGACCGCTACGAGGGGACACGCGGCCCGAAGGGGTGGATCATCCGGTGGTTCCCCCATGGTTGACGCCCCCGGAGCCGAGCCGGTAGACTTGAAGCCATTCCCTCCCCAGGCCCTCCCCCGCCCTTTCCGCACGCGCGGTCAATTTGCCCGAACGCCCGTCCTTCGCCCAGTTCCTGATCGGGGCGGCCGCCCTCGAACGCCCGTCCTTCCTCTACGCCTACCTGGTGATGTGGCTGCACCTGCTCATCAGCGTGCCGGTCCTCGTCTTCCTGGTCGAGGTGCCGCTTCTGGACGCCCTGCCGCAGATGGCCATCAGCTCCCCGAGCCTGGGGATTCTCCTGTACGGCCTGGGTTCGAAGAGATACGGCTTCCTGGTGAACCTCCTGCCCTACGCCGTCGGCCTCCGCCGGGCCATCGATCCGGCCGCCCTGGACTACACGTTCCTGCTCCTGGCCGTCATCATCTGCCTCACCTCCACCTACCTGCTGCTGTCGGAGGAATACCGGCTCTACACCAGTGGACAGGTCGAGGATGAGCGCGGCCTGCCCCTTCGCGTCACCCTCTCCGTGGGGGCCGCGGTCCTGCTGCTGCTGCTCTACGGCCTCCACCTCCAGGCCCGCTAGTCAGCGGATCTTCAGGGTCGCCAGTCCCATGAGCGCCAGAATGCCGGCGATGATCCAGAATCGGATGACGATCTTGGTGTCGGCCAGCCCGCACGCCTGGAAGTGGTGGTGCACGGGGGCGCTGCGGAAGAACCGCCGCCCCAGCCAGCGGATGCCGATCTTCTCCTGGATCACCACCGAGAGCGCCTCGCCGACGAACACCCCTCCGACGATGAGGAACAGGAACTCCTGCTTCACCAGCACGACCACGGTTCCCAGCAGCCCGCCAAGGGCCATGGATCCGGTGTCCCCCATGATGACGTTGGCCGGGTAGGAATTGAACCACAGGAAGCCGAGACAGGCGCCGAAGACGGTGCAGCAGATGATGGTGACCTCGCCGGCCCCGGGGGTGAAGGGAAAGATGAGGAAGTCCGAGATGCGCGCGTGACTGGCCACGTAGGCGAAGACCCCGTAGACGGCCACGGCGAAGGCCGCGGGCACCACGGCGAGCCCGTCGATGCCGTCGGCGATGTTCACGGAGTTGGCGATGGCCACGAGGGTGAAGGCGATGAAGGGGACGTAGCCGAGGCCGAGATCGATGACCGGGGTCTTGACGAAGGGCAGGAAGAGCTTGGTGGCCAGACCCTCGGGCATGGGCGACAGGGGCTCGATGACAAAGGCCAGGCCGAAGGCCAGGCCGAAGAGGGCCTGGAGCACGAGCTTGGCCGATTCCGAGAGCCCGCGGTCGCTCGTGCCGTGGCGGACTTTCAGATGGTCGTCGAGGTAACCGAGGCCCGCGAACCAGATCACCGCCCCCAGGCTCATGAGGACGAAGGTCTCGTGCAGGCGGCACCACAGCAGACAGCCGGCGAGCACCGAGGCCACCAGCAGGGGGCCGCCATAGGTCTTGGGGGCGCGGGACTTGGCCGGAGGAAAGTCGAAGCTGCGGCGCGTATCGCGGCGGCCGCCGCGGTAGAGGGCGAGGATGACCCGGTCGCCGAGGAGGATGGTGAGCACCAGGGCGGTGATGGCCCCGCCGATGGCGCGGAAGCTGATCGAGTCGAGCAGCCGCAGGAAGGACAGGGCCTCGACGCTTTCGTTCAGGTAGGTTCCCAGATAGTAGAGCATGGGATCAGCAGGCCGATTGGCCCATGCGCTCCAGGCCCTCGCGGACTCGGCGGGACAGGGAGTCCAGGCTGTCCTTCAACGGGAAGGCCGGTTCGAAGTTCGGTGAGGTGGACAGGATCTGCTCCACGTCGGCGGCCACCTCCTCCGGCTGCAGCACCCGCCGCTCCAGCAGGCCCTCCAGGGCGTGCACCGTCTCCTGGCGGCAGCGCCAGTCCGGATGCACGTAGAACCGGCGCAGGTCCGCCAGGCGCTCGGCGCGGCAGGTGACCCGGCCGAGGGCCCCCAGGGCGGCTGCGACCACGGAGCTCACGCCGTCGCCCAGGGACTCGACGAGGGCCGCTTCCACCTCCTCGTCCCCCGGAGTCGCCTGCTCGCCGAGGAGGCGGGCGGCGGCGACGCGCACCTCGAAGTAGGGATCATCGGAGAGGGCCTCCAGGACCGCGGACCGGCCCTGCGGACCGGCCCGCCGCAGCCCGATCATGGACAGGGGGAAGTCGATCGCGTTCCGCCGCAGGATGCCGGGGTGACGGTAGTCGCCGCCGGCGAGGCGCTGCAGCGGGCTGGCCGGGGTGCGGTCGCCGATCAGGGCGAGCACCAGGGGCAGGCGTTCCTCCCAGGCCAGCAGGCCCACGAGCTTGACCCCCACGTTGCGGCGGCCGTAGGGGATCTCGTACCAGCTCTCCGACGCCAGGTTCCGGTCGGCCTGGTAACGCAGGAAGGCCAGCTCCATCGGGCACAGGGCCTCCACCCCTCCCGCCTCGGCGATCCGGCTCCGCACGTGGCGCAGCAGACGATTCGGATCGGCCGGCACCCCGGCAGACCCGGCCACGGGGTACTCGAGTCTCAGGGGCGGCGGACGGAGGCCCTGCCTCAGGCTGTCGATCTCGCCGAGGATGGCCTCCAGGCTGTCGCGCCGCGGCGCCGAGGCGGCGGCGGCGGCCATGCGCCCGCGCTCGTCCGGTCCGTCGAGGAGCTCGAGGATGGCGCCGGCGAGACGGGACCCGCTGACCGCCAGATCGACGCGCCCATCCATGCGCCAGCTGGCCTCCTCGAACAGAACCCGGGCGGCTCCGAGCCCCTGAAGGGCCATGGCGTTGACCGCCTGGTGATCCTCGGCCGCCGTCGACAGCGGCAGGATCACCGCCGGCAGACCGCACACGCCGACCTCGGTGAGGGTGCTCATGCCGCCCCTGCAGACCACGAGGTCGGCAGCGGCGTAGGCGGTCTCGATCTCCTCCATGTAGCCGAACCGGCGGTACCACTGCTCGAGATCCTGGAGGCCGGTCCGCTCCAGGGCGCCGGCGGTGTCCGCCACGGGGTCGTAGTCCTCCGAGACGTGGGCCCCCGTGCCGTGCAGGATGAGCAGCTCGTCGGCCCGGTTCGCCAGCAGCGGCAGGGCTTCGACCACGGCCCGGTTGATGGTCCTCGACCCCTGCGATCCTCCGAATATGAAGACGACGAGGCGATCTCCCTCGATCTCCCAGACCGCCCTCGCTCCCTCCCGGTCGAGGCGGGTCAGCTCGCGGCGCACCGGGAACCCGACCACCGCCACCCGCTTCATGTCGAACCAGCGGGCGGCTTGCTCGAAGACGACGCCGATGCGGTCGGCGATGCGACCGACGGCCTGGTTCAGCAGCCCGGGATGGGCGTTCGGCTCGTAGGCGAAGACCCTCGCCCGGCTCAGTCCGACCTTGCGCAGCAGACCGCTGGCGAACAGGATCGGAGCGCTCACGAAACCACCGGTGGCGAAGATCACATGGGGCCGGAACCGCAGCAGGACGAGGACCGCTCCGGCGACGCCGGCGGCCAGGACGAGGCTGAAGCGGAGCAGCGGCCAGGCGCGACGGGTGCGCGGAAAGGGCCTGGAAGGCAGCCGCCGCAGCGGATAGCCCCGGGCCGGCACGACGCGCTCCTCCAGCCGCCCCCGGACCCCCACGTACAGGAATCGAGCCTCGGGCTGGCGGCGCCGGATCTCGTCGGCCACGGCCAGCGCCGGGTACACATGGCCGCCGGTACCGCCGCCGGTGAACAGGTATCTCACGGACGAAGGGCCGATCATGTCGTCGCCGCGGGGGGGCGCGGGCGACTGCGTCGGAGGGGGAGCTGCGAGGGAGGGAGGCCCCTCGCCCGGGGTGGCTCAAGGGTCTGGTCCAGTATACACAGCGGTCCCAGGTCCGACAAGCTCCGCCACGGCTCAGATCATGGTCACCAGGTCCGCCGGCAGCCATCCGCCGAGACCGTTGTCCAGGCGGACCAGGAGCCACTCCCCCTCGCGGCGCTCCACGGTCACCTTCGTGCCCTCGTGAACGACGAACACGGGGGTCTGCCCGAGGTCGGGGCCGCCTCTCGCCTGTCCCTGGATAGCGGTGACCACCGCCTCGGAGAGGGTGAGCTCGCGGTGCAGGCGCGTGCCGGCGAAGGCTCCGAACCCCAGGATCCCGCCGAGGCAGAGGCCGAGGGCCACCACCGCGGCCGGACCGGAGCCGCGCAGCAGGCGCCAGCTGGCCGCGGCGGCCAGCCCGAGCAGGCTCAGGGAGAGTCCGGCGAAGAGCTCGTTCGAGGTCGGCCAGAGGTAGAGCTCGTAGAGGAAGGCGCCGTCCTCTTCCTCTTCGCGGTCCCGCTTGATGCGGCGCAGGAACCGCAGGTTGGCCAGCACGTCCTCGTCCCTGGGCGCCACTCTCCGGGCGCGCTCGTACCAGACGATGGCCTCGCCCAGGCGGCCGTCCTTGAAGCAGGCGTTTCCGAGGTTGTAGAACAGGCGCTCGTCCCGGACCCCGGTGCCGGACGCCGCCAGGTAGCGCTGCCGGGCGCCGGCGAACTCGCCTCGCCGGTAGAGATCGTTGCCCTCGGCGTAGAGCCCCGCGGCGGCGGACTGGGCGGCGGCCTCGCCCACGGCGAGAACCGTGAACAGTCCCGCCGCCAGGAGGCGCAAGGGCCGGATCACGACAGCGCCTTCCGGAGGAGGGCCATCGCCTCCTCGGTCTCCGCGAGCAGTTCCTCCCGGGTCCCGCGGTCGGTGTTGGCGGGCGCGTAGCGGCCGAACTCGCAGCGCTCCAGTACGGCGTCCACCCGGTCGACGAGGGCGGGGTCGACGCCCCGGTCCTCCAGCTCCTGCCGGCAACGGTCCCGGGTCAGACCGGGCGCCGGCCGGTTTCCCTGGTCGGCGATGAAGGCGACCACGGCCTCCTGCAGGGCGCCGTGAAAGCCGTCGCCCTCCGCCGCTCTCCGGCCCGCTTCCCGCAGGCGGCCGGCCAGCTCGCCGCCGGACCGACGCCGGCGAGCGTAGGCCGCATCCTTCTCCAGCCTGCGGCGATGGCGGTGCCAGGAGACCAGGGCCAGGTAGCCCAGGGGCAGCAGGGCGTGGGCGAACCAGTAGTAGCCGCTGCGGTACAGGGGTGAGGCGGCGCCGATGTGCGCCACGTCGGGCTTGATGTGCCGGATGTCGCGTCCGAGCCGCTCGATCTCGCGCCGCGTCAGGTCGTACCCCTCCCCGGCGGCGGCTGCGGCGCTGTCCGGGCGGCTGTGAATCGCCATGGGCGCGCTCGAGGCCGTGCGGTACCGGTGGGACGCGGGATCGAAGTAGGCCACTCTCAGGGCCGGGATCTCCAGACGGCCTTCGCGCCCGGGGATCAGGATGTACTCGAGCCTCCTCGCAGCCCTGTACCGGCCGTCGGCGGAGCGTCCTTCCTCCACCTCCACCTTGGGCTCGTAGACCTCGAAGCCCCGGGGATGCAAGGCCGGCTCCGGGATGCTCTGCACGTTGCCGGTGCCCGTGATCGACACCTTCAGGGTGACCGGATCGCCGACGCGCACATCCCGGGGCCGGGCCTCGACGGAGATGCCGAACTCGCCCACGGCCCCCGCGAAGTCTCCGGGCCTCCCCTGTTCCGGTAGAGGTCGGACGTGGATGGAGACGGGCTCGCTGCGGATCATCAAGGCTCGACTGCGTCCGAAGATGGGGTCTTCCAGCAAGGAGCAGGTCAGCCCCAGGGGATCGATGACCTGGGAGCCGGAAGCGGTGGGGAACAGCACGACGTGGCGCAGGGGGGCCACCTGGAACGGCAGCCCCTGGATCACCTCGCGATGGGGGTCCAGCCGCGAGGCGGCGAACAACTCCTTGACCCAGAACCCGGTGTACTCCGGCACCTCGGCGAGCCGGGGGCCGCGCAGGTGGTACCGGTAGCACAGATCGAAGCGCACGTTCACCTGCTCTCCCACGTACGCCGTGTCCCGGTCGGCCTGCACCCGCACGAAGAGGTCGTCCTCGAGCTCCCGCTCTCCGGCCTCGCCGTCTCGCTCCGGCGTCCGCGCGGCGGTCTTGCCGAGGACGTGCACCTCCACCTCTTCCGTGGTCAGGACCTCGCCCTCCGCCTGCAGACGCGCGGGACCGAGCGTGAACCGGCCCGGGTTCCGGGCGTAGAGGGTGTACTTCAGCTCCCGGGTGAACCGCGCCCCCCTGTGGTCGTGGGACTCCATGTCCATCACCGAGGGACCATGGACGATGAACTCCCGCAGGTCGATGGTGGGCGCCGCCAGGTGGCTCAGGGGGGTCTCCGCGCTCAGACGCAGGGTCAGCTGGATCGGTTGAGACGCGGAGACCTGGCTGCGGTCCACGGCCAGGGTGAACTCGATCTCCGGCCGGGCGGGTCCTGCCGACAGGAGCACGAGGGCCGCCATGAATTGCAGTCGGCGGGCCGGAAGGCGGGCCGGTACAGGGTTACCAGTCACGGGCCTCGTCGCCCCCCCCGCGGGCGCGGTAACGCCGCTCCTGGGCCTCCTGCTCCCGATCGCGGAAGGCGTCGAGCAGGCGCTCCGCCTCCTCGCGGTCCAGGCCGCCCTCCTCCGCCGGGGGCGGCGCCTGCGCCTCGCCGTCCTCGTCATCGGGCTCCGGTGGCCCCTCGTCGGGCTCCGGAGAGGAGGATGGCCGCTGCTGCTGTTGCTCCTCCCCTTCCGGGGGATCCCGCTGATCCCCGTCCGGGGAATCCTGCTCCCCTCCGTCCGGGGGATCCTCCTGATTCTCACCGCCCTGCGGCTGGGGCGGCGGCAGCCGCTGCAGGGCGAGCTCCAGGTTCGCCTTGGCGTCGGCGTCGCCGGGGACCCGCTGCAGGGCCTGCCGATAGGCTTCGGCGGCGGCCGGATAGTCCTGCAGCTGGAAGTGGGTGTTCCCCTTGTTGTAGTGACCGCTCGCCGACAGGGCCGGGTCGGCGGCGGCGGCCACCCTCTCGAACTCGCGCAGGGCTCTCTCGAAGTCGCCGAGCCGGAACTGGGCGTCGCCCACATTGAGATGGAGGCGAGCCGACTCCGGCCGCTCCACGAGGGCCTCCTTGTACATCTGCAGCGCTTCCTCGTAGCGTCCCGCCTCGTACAAAGCGCGGGCGGCCTCGTTCCGGGAGACGGCTCGATCGCCGATGCTGCGCGCCTGCGCCGCAGAGGCCGCGAGCAGCAGGACCAGAGCCAGCGCTCTCACGCGAACCTCCCCCGCCACTCCCTCCGGCCGCGGGACCGCTCGGAGAGCAACCCCTCGGCCAGGAAGCAGGCCAGGGCCAGGGCCAGGGGGATCTGGAAGCGTTCCTCGTAGCGGGTGAAGCGCTCGGCTCCGAGCTCCTTCTGCTGCAGGCCGGAGATCCGGTCGGCCACGTCCTCCAACTCCCGGCCCGTGAGACTGCTGCGCCAGTAGGCGCCCTCCCCGGCGGCGGCCACCTCGCGCAGGGCGGCCTCGTCGAGACGGGACTTCACATAGTTGCCGTCGCGGTCCTTGTGGTAGTCCAGGCGGCTCCCGTCTTCGGACCCCAGGGGAATCAGGTCCCCCTCCGGCGAGCCGACGCCGATGCAGAACAGGCGGACTCCCCGGTCGGCCAGCTGACCCGCGGCGTCGGCGGCCGAGCCCGTGTGCGCCTCGCCGTCGCTGAAGAGGACGGCCACCTTGTCGTTCCGGTCCTCGGGGTCGAAGACCCCCCCCGCCAGCTCGAGGGCCCGGGCCAGGGAGGTCCCCTGGGACGGAATGGCGTTCACGTCCACCGCGCCAAGGAGCAGGCGCAGAGCCGCGGTGTCGAGGGTCAGGGGACACTGGACGTAGGCGTTGGCGGCGAACACGACGAGAGCGACACGGTCGCCCTGGAGGTCGTCCAGCAGCTTGCCCATGGCCTGCCGCGCCCGTTCGAGCCGGTTCGGACGCACGTCCTCGGTGAGCATGCTGCGCGACAGATCGAGAAGGAGGACCACGTCCACGCCGCGCCGCTGGGCCATCTCCAGGCGCACCCCGAACCGGGGGCCCGTGAGGGCCAGCGCCAGCAGCCCCAGGCCGGCCACGAGGAGGGCGGACTTCACGTGCTGCCGGGTGCGGCTCACGCTCCGGATGAGGCGGGGAGCCACGGCGGCATGGGCCAGGCGCTCGAGGTCGCGCCGGCGGCGGCTGTGGGCCCAGGCCGCGAACCAGGCCGCCAGCGGCACCAGGAGCAGCAGCCATTGGTTGTGCTCGGCGGCGAAGCGCATGGTCTCAGGGCAGGCTGCGGAAGCGGGTGCGCGACAACAGGAAGTCCCCTGCCAGGGCCAGGAACCCCGGCCACAGGAACAGGGGGTACAACTCCGAGTACTCCAGGTGAACCTGGCTGGTGACCTCGGTCTTCTCCAGGCGGCCGATCTCGGCGTAGATCTCCTCCAGCTTCTCGCCGCTGGTGGCGTGGTAGTACTGGCCGCCCGTGGCGGCGGCGATGGAGCGCAGGGTCTCCTCGTCGAAGTCCACCCCCCGGCCGCGGACCTGCGGCGGCGCCCCGACGCCGATGGTGTAGACGCGCACGCCCACGGCGGCGGCGGCCTCGGCCGCCGTCTGCGGATAGATCTCCCCGGCGTTGTTCACGCCGTCGGTGAGCAGGATGGCGACGCGGCCCCGGCGCCCTTCCCCACCCGCGTCTCGCAGTCGGTTGGTGGCGTTGATCAGGGCCATGCCGATGGCGGTGCCGTCCCAGGTCTCGTGGGCGATCTCGATCTCCTCCAGGAACTGCAGGAGCACGTCGTAATCGAGGGTGAGGGGACACTGGGTGAAGCTCTCGGCGGCGAAGACGACCATGCCGATGCGGTCGGTGTGGCGGCCGTGGATGAAGCGGGCCACCACCTCCTTGGCCACCGCCAGCCGGCCCGCGGGACCCAGGTCCCGGGCCCGCATGCTGCCCGAGACGTCCAGAATGAGCATGATGTCCACGCCCTCGGCCGAGACGTCCACGATGCGCTCGCCGCTCTGCGGACGGGCCAGGGCGGCGACGAGACAGGCCACGGCCAGGAAACGGGCTACGGGCAGGGCCCGGCGGGCCACGGCCCAGGGACCGGCCGGCAGGCCCCGCAGGTCGCCGACCTGGGGATAGCGGACGGAGCCCCTCAGCCGCTGGCCGTGGCGCCGCTGCCGCCACCCCATCCAGGGCAGCAGCAGAAGAAGGAGCAGGAAGGCGGGGTCGGCGAATCGAAGCTCGTCCATGGGTCAGGAGCCGCCTTCGGAAGTCGCCGCCGCCCCGGCCGCCACCAGGGCCCGCAGCTGCTGCCCGGCGCCGGCCACCAGCCGCCGGCCCTCCTCCGGCGCCGCCGCCGCCTCGGGCCCTGGGGGCTCGGCCCGGGCGAACTTGACCAGGTCCGCCGCCTGCAGGAAGTCGATGATGCCTTCCCGGGTGTCGGCGTCGGGGGGAGACGGAGCCCGGCGCAGGTCGGCGGCGATCTCGGAGGTGGTGCGGTCCAGGCCGTCCACGGACAGCCGGTCCTCGAGGAAGCGGCGCATGACCTCGGACAGACGGGTGTAATAGACCTTCAGGGCCCCGCGCTGCAGCAGCCCCGACTCGGCGATGAGGACGAACTCCCTCTCGTAGTCCACCGGAGCCGGCGGCGGGCTCGGGAGCTCGGTTGGCTCCTTGGGGCGGCGCAGCAGGAACCGGCCCGCCAGCCAGGCCAGGAGCACGGCCGCGGCCGCCGCCAGGATCCCGGCGAGCCACAGGGGGATGCCGCCGGGGATCGCCATGGGCGGCTTGATCTCCCGCAGCGCGTCACCCTCCTCCGGATCACGGGCGGACACGATCTCCATGGGAATCGACGGCGACGTGAGACGCGCGGTGTCGGAGGCCGCCCCTACCACCAGGACCTCCAGGGCCGGGATGGCGCCGGTATCGAGGGTGAAGGCGGTCAGTTCGTAGCGGCGCTCGTCGACCTCGAGGCCGCCGGCTGCGGCCCTCGTGGCCGGCGCCGACTGGGAGCGCACGATCCACGAACCCAGCTTCTCCTGCAGCTCCGGGAACAGGGAACGCGAGGAGGCCGGACGCTCGACGCGCAGGAGCAGGGCCACGGGATCGCCGAGACGGACCCTCCCCGTGTCGACCTCCGCCCTCAGGAGCGGCCGGTCGGCGTGGACCGGGGAAGCGACGGCGGCGGCGACCAGGGCCGCGCCGCGGAGGAAAGCTGTCATCGGGCCGGACCCGCTACCCGTCGGCCGGCTCCACGGCTTCCGAGGCCTCCTCCATCGGGTTGGACACGTCGTCCAGGCTCAGATCGAGGTCCTCCACCGAGTCCTCTTCGACGGTGACCACGGTGCCCAGGTCGGCGCGCATCGCGTAGGCCTGGCCGTCGCCCGTCGTCGAGCCGACGCGGACTTCCACCGTACGGCCTCCGGTGAGATCGACGCGCACGGACAGCCGCGGCGAGTCGAGACCGAAGGGAGCCAGGGGAAGGCTCCCGTCGGCCGCTCCATCCTGGACGAAGCCCTCCGCCTCCAGATCGTTCAGGTCGTTCACCAGGCTGGTGAACCGCCAGGCCTTGGGCTCGCGCCCGGCGGCGTCCACCAGGCCCCAGGTGCCGGCGCTGTCCCGGGAGGCGGTGAAGACCCGCTCCCCCCGGCGCCGCAGCTCGATGCGGGAGATCTCCTCCTCGGACAGGGCCAGGAGCTTCCTCTCCCGCAGATCCGACAGCGGCTTGAGCAGCTCGTTGACGACGGTGGAGTCGACGACGAACACGTGGGGCCGGCTGGAGTCGCGGGCGAAGCGGTCGCCCCCGCCGGCCTCGGCGCCGACCTGCAGGCGCTTCTCGGCCCGGTCCTCGCCGATCCACAGGGTCACCTCCGCCAGGGCCGAGCCATCCTGCAGGCCGGCCGCCGACAACTCGTCGGCGGTGGGCTGCTCGAAGGCGATCCGGCTGGTCTCGGAATTCCGCAGCCGCGACAGGACGTCGTCCACCTCGTCGTCGTCGGCTTCCCTGGCCAGGGGCTGGTCGAGACGCCAGCCCCCATCCTGCCGGTAGAGCTCCACCCGGCCGCCGGGCCGGTCGAGCCTCAGGCCCCTGACCTCGTCCTCCTCGAAGGCCAGCAGCCGCCGGTCGCGCAGGTCGAAGAGGCCCTTGTCGAGGTTGTCGAACCGCCAGGCGCGGACCCTCAACACCTCCGGGTTGTCCCCCGAGCGCTGCAGGTAGGTGAAGCGCTCGGTGGGCGTGTCGTCGCCGAAGCGCAGGGTGTCGAAGACCGCGGGCGACTCCCCGGCGAGCTCGAGCAGCACCTGCAGGCGGGGCCGCTCCAGGCCGTAGGCGGTCAGCCGCCCCGCGTCCCCGGCCACGGCGGCGCTGTCCTGCAGAGGCTCGCCCTCGATCTCGGTCTCCCGCAGGTTCCTCAGGTAGCGCTCCACCGCCTGGGCATCGGCGTCGGTGGAGACGGGGCTCGTCAGGCGCCAGGACTCCTCCCCCTTCTCCAGGACGGCCACCGTGTCGCCGCGGTCGATGGTGAGGCGCCGGGCCTCGTGATCGCTGAAGTCCAGGAGCTGGCGGGAGCGTTCCGCTTCGACCTGCCGCTGCTCCCCTCCCTTGATCTCGTAGAAGTAGACGAAGCCCAGCAGGGCCACGAAGATCCCGCTGATGATGAGGTTCGTCTTCAGTCCCATGTGCGGTGCCTCTCGTGCATGTGGCTCAGGCCGCGGCGGCGGCCGGGTGGAAGTCGCGGCGAATCCATACGAGGATGCAGGCGTTGGCGATGCTCAGCCCCGCCAGCACCAGTTGCAGCGTCGGCTCGGGGACGACGACGAAGGCCAGCCCGGCGTTGGCGGCCAGGGTCGCCAGGGCCGGCAGCCAGGCCCGGGAATCTCGCTTGTAGAGGCCGTAGCTCAGCCCCCAGCAGAGCAGGCCCAGGACCACGCAGCCCTCGCCGCGCCAGAGGCTGGCCTCGCCGAGTCCGATGACGCCGAGGATGTAGTACCAGGTCCCCAGGGCCAGGAAGTTGTAGACCAGCCAGCTCACGAAGCCGCTGACATGGGTCCCGTAGCCGCGGCGCAGCATGATGACAAAGCCGGAGAGGGCCACGGCGAAGGGCAGGACGAAGACGGAGATCCAGAGGATCACGCTGCCCGCCGTGCCCACGAGGTTGATCGGGTTGAAGCGCGGCTGCTTCGGCGGGATCGTGAGGCTGCCCTCCCCCTCGGCGAGCCAGCGGACCGCGGCGGCCATGAGCTCGCCGTTGGCCTGTTGTCCGAAGTACTGGTTTCGGGCGAAATCGGCATCTCCGAAGACCACGATCCTCGTCTCGTCGCCCTCCGCCGCCGAGTCGGCCTCGGCGCTGACCGCCACCGCCAGGGACAGGGGACCGGGCCGGTCGGTCTCCGGATCGAAATCGATCGATCCTCCTTCCTCGCCCGACAGCACGGCCAGGTCGGACTCCCCCCAGGCGTTGCGGTCGGTGAAGGCGAGGGCCTCCACCCCGAAGCCGCCCGAGGCGGCGCTGACCGAGCGCGCCATGGGGAAGTAGCTCATCTGGCCGCGGACGGCGCCCTCGGTGATCGGGTGGTCGCCGTAGCGCAGGACCACCGGCACCGAGACGTCGGTGCCGAGGAGCTGCCCGAGGCCGCTCAGGTCGACGACGAAGTCATGGCCGATGTCGATGTCGTACTCGTCGAGCAGGAGGTCCTCCAGACCGCTGTCCGGGACCGGGTCGACCAGCAGCAGCAGGTCGCCTCCCCGCTCCAGGAACCGGCGCACGCCCTCCACCTCCGCCGCGCTCAGCGGACTCTGCGGCCCCAGGACGGCCAGCACCTGCACCAGGGTCAGATCCTCCGTACCGGGACGCACGGCGTCCCGGATCTGCAGGTTCATCTCCTTCAGCCGCCCGTTGAGGATGCTGAAGCCCTCGCCGTCGACGTCGGTGAGCCCACCCTCCCCATGGCCCCCGACGAAGCCGATGACGCGCTCGTCGGCCGCCAGGGCCCGGCGGATGGCGTTGCTCAGAGCTTCCTCGCTCTGCTCGGTGAAGCGCTCGGTGACCACCTTGCCGGCGCCCGTGACCTCGACGATGGAGGTGCCCCGTTCGCGGATGCCGTACCGCCGCACCAGGAGGGCGTCCTTCTGGGGGTCGACGGTCTCGAAGTCGAAGCGGCGGGAGCGGTATCCGTACTCCTCGGCGATCTCCTGGAAGCGCCCGCCCTCCATGTCCGACATGAAGGTGCGGACCTGGATGTACTTGCCCGTGTCGCCGGCCTCTCGCAGCAGCTCCAGGCTCTCGGGGGCCAGGGTGAACAGCTCGTCCTCGGTCAGGTCGATGCGCCAGTGGTAGCGGTCGCCGAGGTAGTTCAGCAGGACGAGAACACCCAGGGAAAGGACCACGCCCAGACCGGCGGCGGCCAGGTCGCGCAGGCTCCAGCGGCCGGACCGGGAGACGACGACGAAGCCGGCCAGGGCGATCGCCGCCGGGTACAGGATCACGGTGATCCAGAAGATCCATTCCGATTGCGTATCGGTCAGGGCGATGGGGTTGAAGCCCGGCGCCTTGGGACGGATGGAGATCAGGGCCTCGTCCTCGGCCAGCCAGCTCACCGCGTTCAGGGCCAGGTCTCCGTTGCCCTGGGAGTCGAAGTAGCGGTTGCTCGCGAAGTCGGCGTCGCCGAAGACCACGAGCCGGCCCCCCGAGGCGGTGTCGGCCACCGCCGCACCGACGCCGACGGGTCCGCGCCGGTCGGCCTCGTCGAGGCGGACGGTGCGCTCGCCCCCCGCGCCTTCGCCCAGCACGGACAGGTCGGTCTCCGCCCAGCTCTCCGAGCTGGTCCGGGCCAGGACCGCGGCGCTGGACCCGTTGGCGGTTACCACGGAGGAATCGAGAGCGACCGAGCGGGCCAGCTCGTAGAAGGTCATGACCCCGCCGCGGTGGCGCCGGGCGATGGGGTGGACGTCGTCGTAGGTGGTGACCACGGGGATGGTGAAGTCGAGGCCGAAGAGAGATCCGATACCGCTGGTATCGATGACGAAGTCGTCGCCGGTGACCACGCCCCACTCCCCCGCCAGGGCCTCGAGACCGGTCTCCTGCAGGGCGTCGGCCAGCAGCAGCACGGAGCCGCCGCTGTCCAGGTAGCGGCGGACGGCGTCGACCTCGTGGTCCAGGAAGGGCGACCGGGGGCCGGCTATGATCAGCACGCGGCAGTCCCCGGGGACCCGGGCCTCCCGCGCCAGGAACAGGGAATCGCTCACCACGTAGTCGATCTCCCGGAGGCGCTCGGCCAGCCGCCCCAGGTCCGACTCGAGGCTGCCGCTGCCCCGCTCGCCGTGGCCGACGGTGAAGTAGACCCGATCCCGCCGGTCCCGGAGGACCTTCAGCATGGCGTTGGTGATCTCCTTCTCCGTCAGCTCGGTGAGGCTCAGCCGCTCGTCGCCGGCGGCCACCACCAGGGTGTTGTAGGCGCGCACCCCGTACTCCTGGGTCCGCACCGGATCGCGGTCGGGATCGACGAATTCGAAGTCGAAACGCCCGCCGCCGTGCACGGCGTACTGCTCCAGCAGCCCGCGCAGCTCCTCGTCCTCGCCCCCTTCCATGAAGGCCAGGGCCTCCACTTCCTTCTCCAGCGCCTCCAGGCTCTCCACGGTCAGGGGCGCCAGGCTGTGCAGCCCCCCTTCGGTCAGGTCGAGCCGCTGCGGATAACGGTCGGCGAGGAAGTTCACCATCCCGAGGATGGCCAGCACCAGGAGGCCTCCCCAGAAGGCGTTGAGCCAGCGACCGTACCGGCGGAACAGCTCGGGGTCGAGCACCGCCGAGGCGGCCACCAGAAGCGCCCCGAGGGCGGCGTTGGCCGCGGGCAGCCAGGTGGCCTCGGGCTCGAGGAGCATGGCCAGCCCGGCGGCGGCGAGAAGAGCCGCTCCGGCCAGGCTGGCGAAGGTCGAATAGGCCTTCATCGGCGCCAGCGCCTCGACTCGAGGACGCGCGTGGTGAGGAACAGGCAGAAGAAGATGAAACTCAGGTAGAAGAGAACGTCGGCGGTGTCGATGACGCCGCGCTGGAAGTCCTGCAGGTGCTGGATGATCGACAGGTAGGAGAGCAGCTTGGCCGCCGTGGGACCGGCGAAGCTCGCCGACCAGTCGATCAGCCACAGGAGCAGCAGCGCTCCGAAGGAGAGCAGCACGGCGACGATCTGGTTCTCCGTGAGGGACGAGGCCAGGACGCCGACGGCGACGAAGGTGCCTCCGAGGAGCAGGTAGCCGAGATAGGCGGAGCCGATGGGCCCCCAGTCCGGGTCGCCGTAGACCTCGAGGATGAGGCAGAAGACGAGGGTCAGGGCGACGATGATGGTGTAGAGGGTGAGGGCCGCGAAGAACTTGCCGAGCAGGACCTGCACCGTCGAGATGGGTGAGGTCATGAGCAGCTCGATGGTGCCGCTCTTCTTCTCCTCCGCGAAGAGCCGCATGGTCAGCATGGGCACCACGAGGAGCCAGATGAAGTCCATGACCGCGAAGAACTGGGTGACCACCATCTCGTTGAGGTTCAGGCTGGGCATGGCCCCCTGCATGAACTGCTGGCGCTGACTGAACTGAAGGCACCAGAAGTTGAACTGCATCAGGATGTTGCGGAACAGGTACCCGGACAGGAACAGGAAGACGCCGGCGATCACGTAGGCCACGGGCGAGACGAAATAGGAGCGCAGCTCCTTGGTGTACATGGCGAGGAAGTTGCGCATCACTGGACCTCTTCGGCTTCGGAGGTGAGACGCAGGAAGATGTCTTCCAGGGTCATGTCGAGGCTGCGCAGCTCGCGCAGGCCGTAACCGCCGTCGACGACCGCCTTGGCCAGGGGATCGCGCAGGTCCTGCCCCGGAGCGGCGGTCACCACGTAGGCCCCTTCGTCGGCAGGGCCCTCGGGGCCCTCCGCGCCGGTCTCCTCCTTGGCCTCGAGCACGCCCGGCAGCCCCCGAAGCAGGCCGAGGACGTCCTCCCGGGGCCCGGCCACGCGGGCCCGCAGCAGCTCGCCCTCTTTCAACTGCTCCGTCAGGCTCTCCGGCGATCCCTGGCCGACGATGCGGCCCTTGTCGATGATGACCACCTGCTCACAGGTCATGGACACCTCCGGCAGGATGTGGGTGGAGAGCACGATCGTATGCTCCCCCCGCAGCGACTTGATCATCTCGCGGATCTCGATGATCTGCTTGGGGTCGAGGCCCACCGTCGGCTCGTCCAGGATCAGCACGCTCGGGTTGTGCACCAGGGCCTGGGCCAGGCCCACGCGCTGGCGGTAGCCCTTGGAGAGATGGCCGATCAGGCTGCGCCGCACGTGGGCGACGCCCGTCTTCTCCATGGTCTCGTCGATGCGGGAGGACATGACCGCCGAGGGCACGCCCTTGATGCGGGCCACGAAGCCGAGGTAGGCCTCCACGGTCATGTCGCTGTAGAGGGGCGGCAACTCGGGCAGGTACCCGATCCGCCGCCGCACCTCCATCGACTCCTCGGTGACGTCGAAGCCGTCGACGGTCGCCGTCCCCGAGGAGGGAGGCAGATAGCAGGTGACGATGCGCATGGTCGTCGTCTTGCCCGCCCCGTTGGGGCCGAGAAAGCCCATGATTTTCCCGGTCTCGGCGCGGAAGGTGACGTTGTCGATGGCCGTCACCTCCCCGTAGTGCTTGGACAGCTCGCGAACTTCGATCACGGATATGGCTCCCTTCAGTTGCGGCTCATGCGGCCCTGGAAGAAACGGGCCAGCGGTTTCACGTGGTCCCGGGTGGCGTCGATGCGGATCTCGTCGACGCCGAGCCTGCGAAAGGCGTGGGTGCGCTGCCGGGCGGCCTCCCGGCGCAGCGCGGCGAAGCGGTCGCGGGCCTCGGCGTGACCGCTGTCGACGATCAGCTGCTCGCCGGTCTCCGCGTCCCGCAGGGTGACGAAGCCCACGTCGGGCAGCTCCATCTCCCGGGGGTCCTCCACGGTCACGGCGATCACGTCGTGGCGCCGGGCGGCGCGCTGCATGGCGCGCTCGTAGCCGGTGTCGAGGAAGTCGGAGATGACGAAAACCACCGCGTGCCGGGATATGACCCGGTCGAGGGTCTCCAGGGCGGTGGCGATCGAGGTGCCCCGGCCACGGGGGCGGTGGTAGAGCAACTCGCGGATGACGCGCAGCACGTGGCGGCGGCCCTTCTTGGGGGGCACGAAGACCTCCACGGCGTCGGTGAAGATCAGCAGGCCGGCCCGGTCGTTGTTGCGGATCGCCGAGAAGGCCAGCAGAGCGGAGATCTCCACCGAGACCTCGCCCTTCATCCGGGGGCCCGAGCCGAAAGCGCCGGAAGCGCTGGCGTCGACCACGAGAAGGACGGTCAGCTCGCGCTCCTCGTCGAAGACCTTCACGAAGGGCTTGCCTCCGGCGCGGGCGGTCACGTTCCAGTCGATGGTGCGCACGTCGTCCCCCGGCTGGTACTCCCTCACCTCGGCGAACTGCATCCCGTGACCCTTGAAGACGGAGTGATACTCGCCGGCGAAGAGGTCGCTCACCAGGCGGCCGGCCTGGATCTCGATGCGGTGAACCTTGTCGAGGATCTCCTTGGGGACCATGGCCTCAGGGCACCTCGACGTGATCGAAGAGCTGTTCCACGATGCGGTCGGAGTCGATCTGTTCGGCCTCGGCCTCGTAACTGGTGGCCACGCGATGGCGCAGCACGTCGGGGCCGACGGCCTTCACATCCTCGGGGGTCACGTAGCCGCGGCGCCGGATGAAGGCGTGGGCCCGGGCGGCGCGGGCCAGGAACAGCGTCGCCCTCGGCGAGGCGCCGTACTCGATGAGGGGCGCGAGCTCCTCGAGGCCGGCCGCGCCCGGCTCTCGGGTGGTCTGCACCAGATCGACGATGTAGTCCTTGATCTTGTCGTCCATGTAGACCAGGCGGATCGATTCGCGCAACCGCAGAATGTCGTCCAGACCGGCTACCGCCTCGATGGGAATCTCGCGGTCCTCCATCATGCGCTCGAGGATCTGCCTCTCCTCGTCGCGAGCCGGGTAGTCCACACGGACCTTGAGCATGAAGCGATCGATCTGCGCTTCGGGCAGGGGATAGGTCCCCTCCTGCTCGATCGGGTTCTGGGTGGCCATGACCAGGAACGGATCGTCGAGGGCGTAGCTCTCGTCCCCGATCGTCACCTGGCGTTCCTGCATGGCTTCGAGCAGCGCGCTCTGCACCTTGGCCGGGGCGCGGTTGATCTCGTCGGCGAGGATGAGGTTGGCGAAGATGGGCCCCTTGCGGGCCACGAACTCGCCCGAGTGCTGCTGGTAGATCAGCGTGCCCGTGAGATCCGCCGGGAGCAGATCGGGTGTGAACTGGATGCGGTTGAAGCGGCCTCGAATGATGCGCGCCAGACTGCTGACCGTCAGGGTCTTGGCCAGGCCCGGCACGCCTTCGAGCAGGATGTGCCCGCCGCACAGGAAGCCGATGAAGATCCGCTCCACCATCTGCCGCTGGCCGACGATGACGCGGTCCATCTCGGCCAGGATGCGGCCCAGGAGCAGACTCTCCTCCTCGATGCGCGCCGTGAGGGCGCCGATGTCCGGGTTGGCCTGCACGGAATCTCAGCACCCTCCCCGGGCGGTCGTGGTCTCGAGCGGTGTCATTTCCCCGTCGTGAGAACTCAAGGCGAGGCGGTGCTGTCCCCTTCCTGGAAGCTCACCCATTCCTCCGGAGGGCGTCCCACGTGGGGCAGCAGTTGACGGGCGTTGGCAGCCAGCTCGGAGCTCGGATAGTTGTCGATGACGGCCTGGTAGGCGGCGCGCGCGGCATCGAGGTCGCCGAGATGCTCCTCGAGGATGAAGGCGATCATGAACTGCGACTCATCGGCCTCGTCGCTGTCGGGATACTCGGCCAGGATGCGCTCGTACTGGGCCAGGGCGCCCATCATGTCGCCGCCCTGCTGGCGCAGAATGGCCAGCTGCTTCAACGCCTGAGGCCGGCCCCCATCCTCCGGGTGGACCTGCAGGTAGGCTTCGAGAAGCTCGACCGCCGCGGACGCTTGGGTCGAGTCCCGCGCCGCCGCCCGGGCCGCCTGGAGGGCTTCGTCCAACTGTTGATCGGCCGAGGGCCCGCTGCATCCGGCCCCGACCCACAGCATGGCGGCCCCGATCATCGGGGGGATCCTGGCGGCCCATTGGCTGCTCATCTCACTGCACACCTGCTGTCTCTCCGGTCTGGCGCGGCTGGCACCAACGACCCTCACATCGAGAAAAAGACGCCCCGAGTGGCCGCCGGTTCCCTCGCCTTCAACTGTCTTCCGACTTGGAGGAGGCCGGCTTCCTGGCCGAGTCGCCTTTGCCGCCCTCGCCCGACTTGGAGGACGCAGGCTTCGAGTCGGGCGTGTCGGCCTTGGCCGCCTTCTTGTAGTTGTCGCTCCGGTAGTCGGTGATGTAGAACCCGGAGCCCTTGAACAGCAGGCCCCCACCGGTCCCGATCAGCCGGCGCACCCGGCCCCGGCCCGAGCCCTCCGGGCATTCGCTCCGGGGACATCTCTCCAGCGGCTCGGCGGTGATTCTCTGGAGCGCCTCGAACTGGTGTCCGCACGTCTTGCATTCATATTCGTAGGTCGGCATGTGACATCTTCCCGGTGCTGCGCGGCCGAGGGAAACTAGAATACTACGCAGGTATGTTGGAATGGGCAACGCCTGCACCCGCCCTGCGGACCCGTCCCTACCCTCCGCCGGGGAGGCCCGCCTCGGCCGGCAGGTCATCGGTCTCCTCGAGCACCAAGACCGGCAGATCCTCCCTCTTCAGGGGCCGGACTCGACCCCGGCCGTCGATCCTCAGAAGGGTCAGCTCGGAATTCACGCGGCGAGAGGGGCCAAAACTCACCCGTCCGGAGGCTCCTTCGTAGTGGCGCAGATCGGCGAGGTATCGCCGCAGGCCGGTGCGGCTGTGGTGGCCGGCCCGCCAGCCCTCCATGACGAGGCGCGCGGCATCGTATCCCGCGCTGGCGTAGCCCGGATCCCGCCCGGTCCGCGAGCGGAAGGCGTCGACGAAGTTCCGCTCGTGCTCCGATCCCTGGCGCCGGGAGACGAAGATGCAACCCTTCACGTGCTGGCGCTCCGTGGACGGCAATTCCGAGATCGCCTCGGGATCGTACCACCTATCGTTGCCGAGCAACTGCGTCTGGATTCGGTGGAAGCGCAACTGCGGTGCGATGGTGCGGGCGTCTTCGAAGAGCTCGATGATCACGGCCGCGCCGTCGATGGACTCGATGAAGATCTCCGCCGAGTCCGGTGGTTCCTCGACGGGAACCACCGCCTGATCGACGAGTTCCCGGAAGGTCGATTCGCCCTCCAGGCTCGTGTCCAGAAGGGCCCCCTCGAGGGAGTCGAGCAGCTCGGGGCGGATCCTCTCCGGGAGCTCGAGGGAGAAACCGATCTGACGCAACTCCTGGAACTGCGCCTGAAAGTCCTTCTGCTCCCCGGGATAGTACCATTCGCTGTGGACGATCCGTCCGCCGTTGGCCACGGCGGCCGCGGTGAAGGCCTTCTCGAAGGCGTGCCCGTCGTCGCTGAGCGGCGAGAGGATGGCGAGGGTGTGCAGGCCGAGCACGAGGGTGGCGTACTCGGCCAGGGCCTGGCCTTGAACCTCGGGAATCGGGTTCAGCTGGAAAATGTGTCGCCCCAGGGTATCCAGACCGCTCTGCTGGGCCAGTGGGGCGATGAGCGGCACTCCCGCCGCTTCGGCCACGGCGGCGGCGGCGGCGCAGGAGGGGGAGAACACGGGACCGACGATCGCTTGCACATCCGCCTCCCCGGCCAGGAAGCGGGCACCGGAGACGACGCGAACGAGCCGGTCGCCGTCGCTCTGGTAGATGGGCACCTCCTCTTCCTCGAAGTCCTCGTACTCCGCGCCGGTGTCGACGACGACGATGTCGAAGGGCTTTCCGAGCTCGTCGTTGGCCAACTCGACACCCTCGAGCAGATCGACCCCGATGGCCCCCTCGCGGCCGGAGAAGGGCGCGAGCACCCCGAGCCGCGGCACTCCCCGACGACGGGCCGGCTTGCCGGCTGCCGGCTCACGCGGAGGCCGGTCAGGCGCTCCTCCCTCCAGCGCGGAGCGCGCGAGACGGTGGAACATCCCTGTCTCACCCGCGCTGTCGATGTACGCCGACAGCCGGCTGCGGGCGAGCTCGACCCAGCCGAGCCGTCCGTACCAGCGCGCCTCGCCATAGAGCAGGGCATGGCGCATTCCCCGGGACCCCAGGCGGCGGATGCGGTCCTGCATCTCCGTATCGAGCGACCGGTTCCTCACCATTCCGGCCAGACGCTCGGCGGCGCTGGCCTGGAGCGCCACCGGGCCCGACCCTTCGAGAAGCCGGGCGTACTCGAGGGCGGCCTCGTCGTGGCGGCCCAGCACGTAGTACCCGTCGCCCGCGACCATCCGGGCATCGCCGGCATAGCGCCCGCCCGGGGACTCCCGAAGGAGGCGCCGAGCCGCCCGCACCGCACCCGCGGCGTCGTCCAGACGCAACCGGCTGCGGCCGAGCATCAGCAGCGCCGCCATCGAGCGATGATTGGCCGGCAACTCGGTGACGGCGGCAAAGCGCTCGCTCGCCGCCCGCCAGTGACCCTCTTCGCAGGCAGCAAGGCCCTGCGAGAACAGGCGCTCCGCCGCGCGCGAGTAGCGTCCATCCTCGACGGCCTGGGAAGCATGGGGCCCGCTCAGGAGGGCCAGCGCGCACAGGGCGCTGACGAGCCGGGAGATGCCTTGTCCCCGCTGCGGGGCCCGGTTACATTCGCCGAGGGCTCGCGCCTCCATCCTCACGACGATCGACCTCCTTCGGCCATACCACGATGATTCACCTCGAGAGACCGGGGCTCGACCCGGAGCAGGTCCGCAGAATCCTCGCCGAGCAGAGCCGGGGCGAAGGGCAGCCCACGGAATCCGCGGGCTCCGAGACCGTGGGCACCGGCGCCGGCACGGAATCCGACCCCCCCCAAGGCCGCCGGCTGGAGTTCCATCTCAAGCCCCGGGAGTTGATTGCCCACCTCGACAGCTACGTCGTCGGTCAGCCCCGGGCCAAGGCGATTCTCGCCACCAAGATCTGCACCCATTTCAACCGCTTGAGCCTGCCCCCCGACGATAACGAGGAGGTGGTGGGCCAGATCAAGAACAACGTCCTCATGGTCGGTCCCACGGGGGTGGGCAAGACCTACCTCATCCGCCTCATCGCCCGCCGCCTCGGCGTCCCCTTCGTCAAGGCGGACGCCACCAAGTTCAGCGAGACCGGGTACGTGGGAGGGGACGTGGAGGACCTGGTCCGCGAGCTGGTGACCGAAGCCGACGGCGACATCGAGCTGGCCCAGAACGGCATCATCTACATCGACGAGATCGACAAGATCGCCGCCAGCGGCCGCACCAGCGGCCCCGATGTCTCGCGCACCGGTGTCCAGCGCAACCTCCTCAAGCTGATGGAGGAAACCGAGGTCGATCTGCGCTCGCCTCACGATCTGCCGTCGCAGATGGAGTCGGTGATGCAGATGCAACGCACCGGCAAGGTGGAACGCAAGAAGGTGAACACCCGCCACATCCTGTTCGTCGTGAGCGGCGCCTTTGCCGGTCTCGAGGAGATCATCCGCCGCCGGCTCAACCGGGGGGCCATGGGTTTCCGGTTGTCGAGCCGGGAGAGCCCCAGGGCGGCCATCGACGATTCGGCCCTGCTGGGGGAGGTTCGGGCCGAGGATCTGCTCGAGTTCGGTTTCGAGTCCGAGTTCATCGGCCGGCTCCCCGTGGTGGCCGTCCTCGCGGAGCTGTCCCGGACCGACCTCCTCGAGATCCTGCGCAGCCCCATGAGCAGCGTCGTCCTCTCCAAGATACGGGACTTCCTCGCCTACGGCATCGAGCTGCAGATCTCCGACGAGGCGCTCCAGCTCCTGGCCGACCGCGCCTTCGAGGAGCGGATCGGCGCCAGGGGCCTGGTGAGCGCGGTGGAAAAGGTCCTTCTGGACTTCGAGTGCCGGCTCCCCTCTCTCGATGTCGACGCCTTCCACGTGACCTCCGAGGTCGTCGAGGATCCGGCCGGGGCTCTGGAGCGCCTGGTGGCCGAGCATTCGATCGAGGCCTTCCGGTCCGGTTTCGAGAAGGACCACGGGATCCGCTTCGAGTTCACCACCCGGGCCCTGTCCTGCCTGCGCGACCGGGCGGCCTCGGAGGGCCGCCTGCCGGGAGAGATCTGCACCGACCTGTTCTCCGACTACGGTCACGGTCTGAAGCTTCTGGAGCTCGACCGGTTCGAGATCACGCCCCAGGTCCTCGCCGATCCGCAGAAGGCCCTCGATGGAATGATCCGCAAGCTATACGGCGGCACGGGTTAGTCCTCACCGTCGGAGTCCGTACTCCCTCTCCTTCCGGTAGAGGGTGCTCAGGCCGATCTCGAGCACCTTCGCCGCCTTGCGTCGATCGTAGTCGACGGCCTTCAGGGTCTGCTCGATGGCGAGCCTCTCGACCTGCTTCATCGTCATTCCCGGCCGCAGGCCTCCCTCGTCGCCCCCACCCGGGACACCGCGTATGTGAGCCGGCACGTCGGAGGTGGTCAGCTCCCGGCCGGGCGCCGACATGACCACCATTCCCTCCATGCAGTTCTTCAACTCGCGGACGTTTCCGGGCCAGCCATAGTCCATCAGGGCGTCCATGGCGGCCCCGTTCAGCGCGTGGATCTGGCGTCCGTTCTCCCGGGAGAACTGGCGCAGGAATTCGTTCACCAGGATGGGGATGTCCTCACGGCAGTCGCTCAGCCGGGGAATGCGGATGGTGACCACGTTGAGCCGGTAGTAGAGGTCCGCACGGTAGGTCCCCTCCTCGACCATGGCCTCGAGATTCCGGTTCGTGGCCGCGATGAGGCGAACATCGGCGCGCAGGGTGGCGGTGCCTCCCACCCGTTCGAACTCGCCGCTCTGAGTGACGCGCAGGAGCTTGACCTGGGTCGCCGGGGAGAGATCCCCCACCTCGTCGAGGAAGAGGGTTCCCATGTCGGCCAGCTCGAACCGACCCTTGCGCGAGGTGCTGGCGCCGGTGAAGGCTCCGCGTTCGTGTCCGAAGAGCTCGCTCTCGACGATGCTCTCGGGCAGGGCGCCGCAGTTGGTCTCCACGAAGGGGCGGTCCCGGCGAGGGCTCTGCTGGTGGACAGCCTTGGCCACCTCTCCTTTGCCCGTGCCGGTCTCGCCCACCAGCAGGACGGTGGCCCGGGACCTGGCCACCTGCTCGATCTGGGCGTAGATGCGCTGCCAAAGGGAGGACCGGCGGGCGATCCCACCGTAGCGATAGCGTTCGTCCAGGCGGCGCTGGAGATCCGAGACTTCTCCCACCAACCGCTGGTAGGAGAGGCCCCGATCGAGAACGGCCCTCACCTTGCTCAGATTCAGGGGACGGACCTGGAAGTCGTAGGCTCCCTGGCGCATGGCTTCGGTCCCCAGCTCGATCTGGTCCGAACCCGTGGACACGATGGCGCAGATCTCCGGGTTCCGTTCCCGGGCCAGCCGCACCAGCCGCAGGCCGTCGATGCGGCTGTCGGCGAGTGGGCAGATGAGGGCGTCCACCGGTTCGGAATCGAGGATGTCGTAGGCCGCCGCCCCCTCGCGGGTGGGCAGCACCTCGAAGCCCTCCCGGCGCAAGTAGGAGACCAGTTGGTGCGTGGCCTCCTCTTCCGGCGCCACGACCAGGATCCGCGGGGAGGCGTCTTTCTCCGGAGGTCTGGCGACGCTCACGCTCGAGGCTCCCTTCCGTGTCAATCGGGACGGAGGCCCGTCCAGCGAGAGGAACGCAGGAGACGAACCACCACCTCGCAATGGGGGGTGTGGGGGAAGAGGTCCACCGGCCTGGCCCGCTCCAGGTCGTAACCGGCGGCGCACAAGGCCGAAAGGTCCTCGGCCAGGCTCTCCGCATTGCAGGAGATGTAGAGGATCGTGGGGGCGCCCAGGCAGACCATCCCCTCGATGACCTTCCGGTGCAGCCCGGCCCTGGGTGGATCGGCGATGACGGCCTCGAAGCGCTCCGTCCTCTCCTCGCAGAGATCGGCCAGGGCCTCCTCGGCCGGGCCCGCGATGAAGGCGCAGTTGTGGATCCCGTTGCGCTCCGCGTTCCGGCGGGCGTCGGTCACCGCCTCGCGTACCTGCTCGACGCCGACGACGGCTCGCGCCCTGGAGGCCACGTGAAGGCTGATGCCGCCGGTCCCGGCATAGAGATCCAGCACGTCCCCATCGAACCCGGGGCCGAGGAACTCCCGCACGATCTCGTAGAGCCGTCCCGCCCCCCGCGTGTTGGTCTGGAAGAAGGACTGGGGGGAGATCTCGAACTCGAGGTCACCGCAGCGCTCGGTGATGCGCCCGGCGCCCTTGATCAGGAAGCTCTCCTCCCCGGCGGCGACCTGGGCCTTGCCGCCGTGGCGGGTGACGACGCAGGTGGTGATGCCCTCCCCGACCTGGCCCAGCACGCCCGCCAGCATTCGGTCGACGCCATCGTGCGGGTACTCGCGGACGACGAGGTTGACCATGGTCTGACCCGTGTCCTTTCCCTCCCGGACCACCAGGAAGCGCAGCAGACCCTCGTGGCTCTTGAGGTCGTAGGCCGGCAGGGCCAGCCGGGTGGCGTGGGTGCGGAAGGCGTCCACGATCCTGTTGGAAGCCTCGGACTGGAGGTGGCAGGCCTCCAGGTCGAAAATCCGGTTGAACCGTTCGCGCACGTGCAGTCCCAGCCACGGGTGCCCTTGGCGGTCGCTCCCGAAGGAGAACTCCATCTTGTTGCGATAGTAGAACGGATCCGGGCTGGGGGCGATCGTCTGCCAGCGTCCGACCCGGATCTCGCGGCGCTCGAAGGACTGGCGGACCATCTGCTCCTTGAGCCGCAGTTGGTCCTCGTACCCGAGATCCTGCCACCGGCACCCACCGCACAGTCCGAAGTGCGTACAGGGCGGGTCGACGCGCGCCACTCCCTCTTCGATCAGATCGTCGACGACGCCCTCGAAGCGCCCCTTGCGCTTGCGCCTGAGGTAGACCTCCACCCGGTCCCCCGGGACGCTGCGCGGGACGAGCACCTCCCGGCCGTCCTGAATCGCCAGGCCGTCGCCCCTCGGGGTGAGGGCCTCGATGTCGACGATGACACGTTCCCCTCGTTTCATCCCTCCTCGACGGCGGCGCGACGTGGCGTTGACAAAACGACGGGCGAGGTGGGAGCCTTCCCACCTCGCCCGTCGTCATTCCCAGTTGTCCGAGGGCGGCCGCCCAGGTGGTCAGCCTTCCTTCCCGTCGGGCTCCTCGGCCTCGGCCGCCGCAGGAGCCGCGACACCGGGTCGGTCGAGAAGCTCGACGATGCACATCTCGGCGCCATCCCCGCGGCGGCTGCCGGTCTTGACGAGGCGGGTATATCCTCCGTGCCGCTCCGCGTAACGCGGAGCGATCTCGTCGAAGAGTTTGGCCACGATGGACTTGTCCGGAATCTGACGCAGCACCTGGCGGCGGGCATGGAGGTCGCCGCGTTTGGCAAAGGTGATCATGTGCTCCGCCGCCCGCCGCAGAACCCGTCCGCGGGCGTCGGTGGTGCTCACCTGTTCGTGAGCGAACAGACTGCTCACCATGTTGGCGATCATCGCCTTCCGGTGGCTCGCCTGCCGCCCGAGCTTGGGTGTTCGCCGGCGGTGTCGCATCTCTCCTAGTATTCCTCGGCCAGGGAGGCCGGCTCCTCCTCGATCTCCACGTCCTCGTACTTGCTCACGTCCAGGCCCCAGGTAAGGTCCAAGGAGACGAGGATCTCTCCGAGCTCGTTCAGGGACTTGCGCCCGAAGTTCCGGAACTTGAGCATCTCCGCCTCGCTCTTGGATACCAACTCCTTGAGGGTGGAGATGCCCGCCGCCCGCAGGCAGTTGGCCGAGCGCACGGAGAGCTCCAGTTCGTCGATCTGCGTGGCCAGCAGCCTTGCGATGCGCTTGGTCTCCTCGTCGACTTCCTTCTCCAGCCCGGCCCCGGAGGGTTCCTCCTCGAAGTTGGCGATCAGGCCGAGGTGCTCGATGAGGATGCGCGCCGCCTGGGCCACGGCGTCCTCAGGCCCCATGGACCCGTCCGTCCACACCTCCAGCATGAGGCGGTCGTAGTCGGTACGCCGACCAACGCGGGCGTTCTCGATGTCGTAGTTGACCTTCAGCACCGGCGAGTAGTTGGTGTCCAATGGGATCGTGCCGATGGGCTGGTCGGCGCTCCGGTTCTCCTCGGCGAATACGTAGCCCCGCCCCGTGCCAACGGTGAGGTCCATGTTGAGGCTCACGCCCTTGCCGAGGGTGGCGATGTGAAGATCGGGGTTCATGATTTCCACGCTGGGGTCGACGGCCAGGTCCTTGGCGGTGACCTCACCCTTGGCTTCTACCCGCAGGGTGCGGTCCTCCTCGCCGTGGTACCGGATGGCCACTTCCTTCAGGTTCAGCACGATCTCCGGGACGTCTTCGCGCACGCCCTTGACGACCGAGAACTCGTGCTGCACGCCTTCGATGCTCAGGGACTTGACGGCAGCGCCCTGAATCTGAGAAACCAGAACCCGGCGCAGCCCGTGCCCCACGGTGACCCCGAATCCGCGCTCCAGCGGCTGGAAGGTGAACTTCCCGTAGGTGTTGGTGAGGCTCTCCCGATCGATCTCGAGGAGCCTCGGCATCTGGATGCCTTCGAGAGCCATGTGCTTCGCTATCCCTTGTGAAAGTCGTCGTTGCGATGCCGAACGGGCGGCGGTGTCCCGGTCGGAACCGGTTCTCCTAGACGCGGCTGTAGAACTCGATGACCAACTGCTCCTCCGCCGGCGTCGGTATGTCCTCGCGGCTGCCGCGCTCCACGACCGTGCCCGTGAGGTTGGCCTTGTCCACCGACAGCCAAGGCACCAACTCCCGGGAACGGCGGAGGGACTCGTGGATGATCTCCAGCTTCTTGCTGCCCTCGACCACGGCGATGACGTCGCCCGGGGCGGTGAGGTACGACGGGATATTGACCCGCTTGCCGTTGACGGTGAAGTGGTTGTGACGCACCAGTTGCCTGGCCGCCTTCCGCGATGGCGCCAGGCCAAGTCGGTAGACGATGCTGTCGAGGCGGCTTTCGAGCAGGCGCAGGAGATTCTCGCCGCTCACGCCGGGGACGCGCGTCGACTCGCGGTAGTACTTGCGGAACTGTCCCTCGCGCACCCCGTAGATCCGCGCCAGCTTTTGCTTGGCTCGCAGCTGCACGCTGTACTCGGACTGCTTCAGGCGCCTGCCCTGGCCGTGCTGTCCGGGACCGTAGCTGCGGCGCTCGAAGGCGCATTTCTCGAGCGTACACCTCTCGCCCTTGAGGAACAGCTTGGCTCCCTCCCGGCGGCAGAGCCTGCAGTTGGGACCGGTATACCTGCTCATTCTCGTCGACCTCCGTGGGCCTCAGACACGGCGCCGCTTCGGGGGGCGGCAGCCGTTGTGGGGGACCGGTGTCATGTCGCGGATGGCAGCGATCTCGAGCCCCGCGTTCTGCAGGGAACGGATCGCCGAGTCACGCCCGACGCCCGGACCCTTGACCCAGACCTCGACGCGGCGCAATCCCATGCTGATCGCCTCCTGGGCGGCCCTCTCCGCGGCCAGCTGGCCGGCGAAGGGCGTGGATTTGCGGCTGCCGCCGATGCCCACCTTGCCCGGTGTGGCCCAGGAGATCACGTTGCCCTCGACATCGGTCAGGGTGACGATGGTGTTGTTGAAGGTGGACAGGATGTGGGCGATGCCCAAAGCCTCCACCTTCTTCGATTTCCTGCGGCGGCGACGGCCTTTTTCGGGTGGCAAATCGGATCAATCCCCTGTCGAAGTCAGTCTCTGACGGATTCGGTTCACTTTGTAGCCTTCTTCTTGCCGGCAATGGCTCGCCTCGGGCCCTTCCGTGTGCGGGCGTTGGTCTGCGTCCGCTGGCCTCTCACCGGCAGGCCCCGTCGGTGACGGAGACCCCGGTAGCAGCCCAAGTCCATGAGACGCTTGATGTTCATGTTCACCTCGCCGCGCAGGGAGCCCTCGACGCGGTACTTGCCCTCGATGATATTGCGCAGCTGCGTAACCTGCTGCTCCGAGAGGGAGCCCACGCGCGTGTCGGACGTGACCTGCGACTCGGACAGGATCGCCTCGGCCGAGGACCGGCCGAGGCCGTAGATGTAGGTCAGCCCCACGTCGATGCGCTTGTCCCGCGGAAGGTCGACCCCTGCGATTCGTGCCATTCGAGCTCTCTCCTCTTCGTGGGACCGGGATCCCACCCCTTGGCCGGTGCGCTCTACCCCTGGCGTTGCTTGTGCCGGGGATTGCGCTTGCAGATGACGCGCACCACGCCGTGACGGCGGATGACCTTGCAGTCGGCGCAACGCTTGGATACGGATGCTCGGACCTTCATGGCGAACCCCTTGTTGCGCGAGCCGTCAACGCCGGCCCTGGATGCGCCCCTTCTTCATGAAACCCTCGTAGTGGCGCGTCATCAGCTGCGACTCCAGTTGCTGCAAGGTGTCGAGGGAGACACCGACGATGATGAGCAACCCCGCACCGCCGAAGAACTGCGAGTACGAAGGCGTGACGTTGAACTGGTCAATCACGAAGAACGGGAAAATGGCCACCGCCGCCAGCGCCATGGAGCCGGGCAAGGTGATGCGCGTCATGATACGGTCGATGTAGTCGGCCGTTCGCTTGCCGGGCCGAACGCCGGGAATGAACCCACCATGACGCTTCATGTTGTCCGCCAGTTGCTGCGGATCCATCACGATGGCGGTATAGAAATAGGTGAAAAACACGATCATCGTGCCGTACACGATCCAGTAGAATATGGAACTCGTCGTGAAGTAGGCGCCCAGGCCCTGCATGAACTCGCTCGCGGGAAAGAACTGGGTCACAGTACCCGGCAGGAACATGATGGACTGGGCGAAGATGATGGGGATCACACCCGCCGCGTTGATGCGCAGCGGGATGTGCGTCGTCTGGCCGCCGTACACCCTTCGGCCGACCACGCGTTTGGCATACTGGACCGGGATGCGCCGCTGGCCCTGGGTGAGGAGGACGACGGCGGCCACGACAGCGACGATCAAGGCCACGAGAAAGATCTCCTCGATGAGGCTCTTCGTCGATCCGCGGTTCAGCAGGTAGTGGCGCCACTCGTCCTTCACGGCGAAGGGCAGTTCGGAGATGATGCCGACGAAGATGATCAGGGAGATGCCGTTGCCGATCCCGCGCTCCGTGATCTGCTCGCCCAGCCACATGATGAAGATGGTGCCGGTGGTAATGGTGATCATCGTGAGCAGCCGGAACCCCCAGCCCTCGTCGATGACCGCCGGCACGCCGGAGGAAGGTCCGCGGATGTTCTCCAGGAAGTAGCTCACGCCGAGAGACTGGGCGCCCGCGAGAAAGACGGTGCCGTAGCGCGTGTACTGGTTGATCTTCTTGCGCCCCTCCTCTCCCTCCCGCTGGAGCTTCTGGAAGAAGGGGACGACAGCGCCCATGAGCTGCAGGATGATGGAGGCGCTGATGTAGGGCATGATCCCCAGGGCGAAGACCGTGGCCCGCGTGAAGGCGCCGCCCACGAACATGTCGTACAGCCCGAAGAGCGTGCCGCCGGCGCCGACGAAATACTCCTGCAGAACGGATTCACGGATGCCCGGAACCGTGATCTGACCGCCGATGCGATAGACGATCAGAATGCCGATGGTGAACAGGATCTTGCGTCGAAGATCGGGGATCTTGAAGCAGTTTTTGAAGCTCTGGAGCACGCCGGACTCAGCTCGCCTTCTCGGCCAGGGTTTCGAAGGAACCGCCGGCGGATTCGATCTTCTCCCGCGCCGCCCGGGAGGCGGCGTGGGCCCGCAGGACGAGCGGATTGGTCAACTCGCCGTCGCCGAGGATCTTCACCCGATCGGTTGCCTTGCGGACCAGCCCCGCCCGGGCGAGCTCGGCTGTACCTATCTCCCCGGAGAGTCCAGCCCCCTGGATGGCTCCCACGTTGACGATCTGGTATTCCACCCGGAATCTCTGGTTCGAGAATCCGACCTTCGGCAGACGGCGGTGCAGGGGCATCTGCCCTCCCTCGAAGCCTGTGCGACGGCCTCGACGGGCGCCGGAACGAGAGCGCTGGCCATTGTGGCCGCGGCCGGCGGTCTTGCCCCTGCCAGAGCCCGGGCCTTTCCCCTTCCGGGTGGCCGACCGGCGGGAGCCGGGCGGGGGACTCAGTTCTCCTAGTCGCATGGTCGCCGCTCCTTCAGGGCCCTTCCTGTTCCACTACCTCGACGAGGTGCACCACCTTCGCGAGCATACCGCGGATCTGCGGAGTGTCCTCGTGGAGGACGACCTGGTGCAGCCGCCGGATGCCCAGGGCACGGATCGTGCGCTGCTGCTTGCGGGAACGCCCTATGGCGCTGCGCCGCTGCGTGATGGCGAGCTTCACCGCAAGCTCTCCACGGCCACTCCCCGAATGCGGGCCACCTCCTCGGCATCGCGCAGGTGGCGCAATCCGTCGAGGGTGGCCTTGATGGTATTGTGCGAGTTGCCCGATCCGAGGGACTTGGTGAGGATGTCACTGATACCCGCCAGGTCGAGAACGATCCGGACGCCGCCGCTGGCGATCACCCCGGTTCCGGGAGAGGCCGGCTTCAGCAGCACGCGGGCGGCGCCGAATCGACCGATGATCTCATGGGGGATCGTTCCCAGGGCGACGGGGATGCGGAGGATCTCCTTCTTCGCCTCCTCCGTGGCCTTGCGGATGGCCTCAGCCACCTCCCCCGCCTTGCCTGCACCCACGCCCACGTGTCCAGCGCGGTCCCCGGCCACGACCATGGCGGTGAAGGAGAAGTTCCTGCCTCCCTTGCGCACGTGGGAGACACGTCGCACGCTGTTCTGAACGACCACCTCTGTGAGCTCAAGGTTGCTTGCGTCGATTCGGGATGCCATTCTCTCTCTCGATCTCAGTCGCTTAGAACTTCAGGCCGCCCTCGCGAGCGCCTTCGGCGACAGCCCGCACGATGCCGTGATAGTGCAGTCCGGCCCGGTCGAAGACGACTCGCTCGACCCCCTTCTCCCGCGCCTTCGAGGCCAACAGACGGCCCAGCGCCTTGCCCTGCTCGAGGCGAGGACCGGAGCGCTCGAAATCCTTCGCCAGCGTCGACAGGCCGACGACGGAATGACCGGCCAGATCGTCGATGATCTGCGCCTCGATGTTCCGCAGGCTCCTGTGAACCACCAGACGGGGCCGCTCCCGGGTTCCCACCACCTTCTTGCGGATTCGAAACCGCCGCCGCTGACGAGCGGCGCCCTTCCTCTGTTGCTTGGTGGCCATCAGGCAACCGCCGACTTTCCGGCCTTCCAGTGAATGACCTCGTTCTCGTAGCGAATCCCCTTCCCCTTGTAGGGATCGGGCTTGCGCTTCTGGCGGATCTCCGCGGCCACTTGCCCCACCTTCTGCTTGTCGATGCCGGTGACGACGATGCGCGCCTGGGCGCCGGCCACGGGGTTGGTGATGGCTAGGTCCACTCCCGGGGGCGGCTCGTAGTCGACCTGGTGCGAGTAGCCCACGTTCAGCCTCAACGTTCCTCCCTGGACCTCGGCGCGGTAACCCACGCCGAACAACTCCAGGTTCTTTGAGAACCCCAGGGTGACGCCCTCCACGGCGTTGGCCACCAGCGACCGGGTCAATCCGTGCAAGGCCATGGCCTCCTTGGTCTCCCTCTCGCGCCCGACCACCACCTCCTGGCCGGTGACGGCCACCTCGATGAAATCGGTGCGATAGTCGAGAGCCAGTGCTCCCTTTGGTCCCTTCACCTTCACCTGCCCCCCCTGGACACTCACCTCGACCCCCTGGGGAAGGGGGATGGGTTGTTTGCCTACGCGTGACATGGTCGGCTCCGAGTCGCTACCACACGCTGCACAGGACTTCGCCGCCGATCCCGGCCCGGCGCGCGTCGCGGTCGGTCATGACACCTCGCGAGGTGGAGAGGATGGCCACGCCCAGACCCCGCCGGACCCGCGGCAATCCATCCTTCGCGGCGTACTGCCGCAAACCCGGTCTGCTGAGACGGCGAATCCCCTGGATGATGCTCTCGTTGGACCCGTCGTAGCGCAGATAGAGGCGCAACTGGCCCTGCTTGCCGTCGTCGTAAAAGGCGAAGTTGTCGATGAAGCGCTCCTCCGCCAGGACGCGGGCGATTTCTCGCTTGAGTCGCGAGGCGGGGATCTCGACGCTGCGGTGCCCGGCCTGGGCGGCATTGCGGATCCGGGTCAACAGGTCGGCGATGGGGTCGGTCATGCTCATGGCCGGCTGCCTACCAACTCGCCTTGGTCACACCGGGGATCTCGCCCCGCAGTGCCAACTCGCGGAAGCAGATCCGGCACAGGGCGAACTTGCGGTAGACGGCTCGAGGTCGACCGCAGCGCTGGCACCTCGTGTACTTCCGGACCTTGAATCTCGGCTCGCGGGCCGCCTTGATCATCAGGCACTTCTTGGGCATTCGCTCTCCAAGTCCGTTCAGTTGCTGAAGGGCACGCCGAACTGGCGAAGGAGTTCCTTGGCTTCCTCGTCGGTGCGCGCGCTCGTGACGAAGGTGATGTTCATGCCGCGGATCTGGTCGACCCGGTCATAGACGATCTCGGGAAAGATGATCTGTTCCCGGATGCCCAGATTGTAGTTGCCGCGGCCGTCGAACCCCTTGGAGGGAACACCGCGGAAGTCGCGCGACTGAGGCAGGGCGAAATTGACGAGACGATCGAAGAACTCGTACATCCGCTCGCGGCGCAGGGTCACCACGGCGCCGATGGGCATCCCTTGGCGCAGCTTGAAGTTGGAGATCGCCTTTTTCGAGCGCCGCAACGCCGGCTTCTGACCGCTGATAGCCGTCAACTCGCCCAGCACCGTATCGAGGACCTTCGGTTCCTGTACCGCCTCTCCCACGCCCGCATTGATGACGATCTTCTCCAGCTGCGGGACCTCCATTGGGTTCGCGTATTCGAAGCGCTCGCGCAGGGCGGGGGCGACCTGGCTCCTGTAGTGTTCCTTGAGTCGTGCCGTGGCCATTCCGTGGACCCTCTATTGAGAATCGATCATCTCGCCGCTGCGAGCGGCGACGCGGACAGTGCGGCCATCGTCGAGGGACCGCCGACGGACACGCGTTGGCGCATCGGTCTTCGGATCGACGACCATGACGTTGGATACGTGGATCGGGGCCTCGCGCTCGACGATTCCGCCCTGAGGATCGCGCTGGGTGGGCTTGGTGTGCTTCTTCATCATGCGCACGCCTTCGACGATAACGCGGTCCTGGTCGGGATAGACGCGCAGCACGCGGCCCCTCCGGCCCTTGTCGTTGCCGCCGATGATCAGGACCATGTCGTCTTTCTTGACCTTCATCGCTCTAGACCACCTCGGGCGCGAGGGAGACGATCCGCATGAACTGTCGGTCCCGAAGCTCGCGCGCCACGGGTCCGAAGATGCGCGTACCCCGGGGCTCGTTGTTCTGATCGACCAAGACGGCGGCGTTGTCGTCGAAGCGGATGTATGAGCCGTCCGGGCGCCGGAACTCCTTCTTCGTGCGCACCACCACCGCCCGGGCCACTTCCCCCTCCTTGAGGGGGCCGTTGGGGATCACGTCGTGGACGGCCACGACCACCAAGTCGCCCACGCCCGCATAGCGACGCTTGGAGCCGCCGAGCACACGGATGCACTTGGCTCTGCGCGCGCCGGCGTTGTCGGCCATGCGCAGGATGGAGTATTCGTGGACCACGGCTCAACCGGCCTTCTGAATGATCTCGACCAAGCGCCAGCGCTTGGTCTTGCTCAGGGGCCGGCACTCGCGGATACGGACCATGTCTCCCACGCCCGACTCGTTGCGCTCGTCGTGGGTCACGGCCCTTGTGGTGCGCGAGATGCCCTTGCCGTACAGCCGGTGGGAGGACCGGATCTCGATGGCCACAACGCGCGTCTTCTCGGTGCTGGCCTTGACGACGCGACCCTCCGCCAGGCGACCTCCGAATGTTCTCTTCCCCTCCTCCATGAATTCCTCAGGCTGGTTGTATGTCGCCGGCGTCGGCACCCGCCACGGGCCGAATCCCCGTCCTGCTCTCGTGGAGCAAGGTGTGCACCCGGGCGATCTCCCGGCGCACTTGGCGCAGCCGGATGGGGCTGCTCAACTGACCGAGGGTGTGTTGGAAGCGCAGGTTGAAGCTCTCCTCTTCGAGTTCCTCGAGTCGCGTGTTCAATTCTTCGACGTTCTGCTCTCTCAGCTCACTCGCCTTCATGGGATCCTCAACCGAGGCGCTCGACGAACTTCGTCTTGATGGGCAGCTTGTGACCAGCCCGGCGCAGGGCCTCCTTGGCCATCTCGGGGGTGACACCCGACAACTCGAACATGACGCGACCCGGCTTGACCACGGCCACCCAGTCCTCGGGGGCTCCCTTGCCCTTTCCCATGCGCGTCTCTGCCGGCTTCTTCGTCAACGGCTTGTCGGGGAAGATGCGAATCCACAGCTTGCCCGTGCGGCTCATGGCTCGGCTGATGGCCACCCGGGCCGCCTCGATCTGGCGGCTGGTGATCCAGCCCGGCTCGAGGGCCTTGAGGCCGAACTCCCCGAAGGAGACCAGCGCCCCGCCCTTCGTCTGGCCGCGCATGCGGCCTCGGGACTGCTTGCGCCACTCGACCTTCTTCGGCATCAACATGGAGTGTCCGCTCCTTGTTGCGCGTCATTCCTCGGTCTCAATCGACCATCTCACCGTGACAGATCCACACCTTGACACCCACGGTACCCGAAACGGTGAAGGCCGTCGACCTGGCGAAGTCGATGTCGGACCGGAGGGTGTGGAGCGGCACCCGGCCCGCCGGCTCCGAGCGCTCCCGGCGCGACATCTCGGAACCGCCGATGCGTCCGGCGCACTCGATGCGGATGCCCTCCGCCCCCATGCGCATGGACGAGGCCACGGATTTCTTGATCGATCGGCGGAAGGCCACCCGCTGCTCGAGCTGCCGGGCCAGGTTGTCGGCCACCAGTTGGGCGTCGAGCTCGGGTTTCTTGACCTCCTGGATATTCAGGGTCACGTCCTTCTGCGTCAGCGTCTTCAACTCGTCCCGAAGCTTGTCCACCTCGGCGCCGCGGCGGCCGATGGCGATGCCCGGGCGCGCCGTATGCACCTCGATGGTGACCCGCTTCGGGTGGCGCTCGATGTTGACGCGGGAAACCCCGGCCCGCTGCAGGCGCTGGCGGATGTAACGGCGCAGGGTGATGTCCTCTCCCAGAAGTCCGGAGAAATCCCGCTCAGCGAACCAGTTCGAGCTCCAGGTCTTGATGATGCCCAGGCGCAAACCGTAGGGATGCGTTTTCTGACCCAAGTTTCCCTTCCTTACTCGTCCACGGGGGGAGCGGTCTCTTCGGGCTCCTCGTCCGGGGCCACCGGCACCCCGTCGGGACGGCCATCGGAGACGACGATGGTGAGGTGGCTCTGGCGCTTCAGGATCCGGTTCGCGGCCCCCCGGGCGCGCGGGCGAAGGCGTTTCACGGTCCGGCCCTGGTCGGCGTACACCCGGTGGATGAAGAGCTCCTCCACCTGCGGGGCGGCGTCGGCCTCCTCGTCCTCCCGGACCGTGGCGTTGGCGATGGCGGATCGCAAGGTTTTCTCGGCAACGCGGGCGGCGAGTCGGGGGGTAAACTGCAATAAGGCCAAGGCCTCCTCCACCGGCTTGCCGCGGATCAGGTCAATGACTTGGCGCATCTTTGTGGCCGGGATGCCGATGTGCCTGTGTATGGCGCGCGCTTCCACGTTATCGGACGCCGGTGGTGCGCTCGCTGGACCGCCCCCCGTGACTGCGGAAGGTCCGGGTAGGGGCGAACTCGCCGAGCTTGTGTCCCACCATGTTCTCCGTGATGTATACCGGGATGAATTTGTTGCCGTTGTGCACCGCAAGGGTGTGTCCCACAAAGTCGGGGGTGATAGTAGAACGCCTCGACCAAGTGCGCAGGACCTTCCTGTCCCCGGTCTTGTTCATGACCTCGATCTTCTCGGCGAGATGGTCATCCACGAAGGGACCTTTCTTGATCGACCGTGCCACTTCGTCTTCCCTCCCTTGCTTACCTGCGGTTCCGTCGGCGCACGATCCAGGCGTTGGACGCCTTCTTGCGCTTCCGGGTCTTGTAGCCCTTTGTCGGCTTGCCCCAAGGCGTGACCGGATGGCGCCCGCCGGAGGACTTCCCCTCGCCTCCGCCGTGGGGATGGTCCACCGGGTTCATGACCACCCCGCGGACCTTCGGCCGCCGGCCGAGCCAGCGAGCCCGGCCGGCCTTGCCCAGCACCACGTTCTGATGGTCGACGTTGCCCACTTGGCCGATCGTGGCCTGACAGATGCTCAGGACCTCCCGGATCTCACCCGAGGGCAGGCGGAGCTGAACCCGGCCATCCTCCTCGTCCCGTCCCATGATCTGAACCTCTGAGCCCGCACTGCGGGCCATGCGGCCACCCTGGCCGGGGTTCAACTCCACGTTGTGGACGGTGGTGCCCACCGGAATCCGCAACAGGGGCAGGGCATTGCCCAGGGCGATGGGGGCCTCCGCTCCGGCCTGTACCGTGGCGCCCACGGACAGGCCGTTGGGGGCGAGGATGTACCGCCTGTCGCCGTCGCGGTAGATGACCAGGGCGATGAAGGCGGAGCGGTTGGGATCGTACTCGATGCTGGCGACGCGACCCGGCACGCCGTGGTTGTTGCGGCGGAAATCGATCCTGCGGTAACGCCGCTTGTGCCCGCCACCCCGCCGCCGGGCGGTGATCCGTCCGCGGCTGTTGCGTCCGCCGGACTTGGAGAGGGGCGCCGTAAGGGACTTCTCGGGGCCCTCGGTGGTGACTTCGGCAAAGGCGTTGACCGATTTGAAGCGCTGTGTCGGCGTGACGGGTCGGAACCTCTTGATCGGCATCTTGGATCTCGCGAACTAGAGGTTCTCGATGAGCTCGATGGAGTCGCCGGCCCGCAACTTGACGTAGGCCTTCTTCCAGGCCGAAGTGTAGCCCTTGTAGACGCCCTGGCGCTTCGGCTTGCGCCGGACGGCAACCGTACGGACAGCCTCGACCTTGACGTCGAAGATCGACTCCACGGCCCGGCGGATCTGCACCTTGTTGGCCCGCGGGTCGACACGGAAGGTGTAGACATTGGCATCGCGCAGGGCCGTGGCCTTCTCGGTGATCACCGGAGTCCTGAGGATGCCGCGCATCCCTGCCATCCCTACCCCCTCTCCCCTGACTCGCCGGCCTCGGGGCCCGGCTCGCCGTGCACGGTGACCAGGGCGTCGACGGCGCCGCGAGTCAACAGCAGAGCCTCGGCGGCCAGCACCTCGTAGGTACCGAAAGTCGAGGCGGAGCGCACTTGAACGCCTGGGATGTTGCGACCGGACATGGCCAGGACCGGCTCGTTGGCGGCGGTGATGAAGAGAAGCTTCCGCCCCTGGAGACCGCAGGCCTTGAGCATGGCGGCGAAGGACTTCGTGCTCGGCTCTGCAAGCTCGAAGCCGTCCACCACCTGGACCTGCCCTTCCCGGCCCTTGGCGGTCAGCACCGAGCGCAGGGCTTGGCGGCGGACCGAACGCTGCAGCCGCATGCCGTAGGAACGCCGCTTGGGCAGACCGAAAGCCACCCCCCCGCCGCGCAGGAGGTTGGTCGTCACCGAGCCGCGGCGGGCCTGGCCGGTGCCCTTCTGCCGGTGGTGCTTGCGCTTGGAACGGCTGACCTCCGAACGACCCTTCACCGAAGCGTTGCCTTGCCGCTGGTTGCTCTCGTAGGTGACCACCGCCCGGTGGACGGCGACCTCGGAGATAGGCGCCTCGAAGAGCTCCTCGGGAAGATCCACCGAACCCGACCTTTCGCCCTTGGCGCTGAGGATATCGACGGAAGGCATACTCAGACCTTGATGTCGATGCCGATACCCGCGGGCAAATCGAGCTTCATAAGCGAATCCACCGTCTGCGGCGTCGACTCGTAGATGTCGATCAACCGCTTGTGGACGCGCGTCTCGAACTGCTCCCGGGACTTCTTGTCCACGTGAGGCCCCCGCAGCACGGTATACACGGTGCGCTGCGTGGGCAGCGGAACAGGACCCGCGATCCGGGCGCCACTGCGCCGCACGGTCTGGACGATCTCGTCCACCGAACGATCGAGAGCCGCATGGTCGTAGGCCTTCAGCCGGATGCGAATCCTGTCGACAGCCACCGAAGCGTCCTCCCCGATCAGCCGATGACTTCGGTGACCACGCCCGAGCCGATGGTGCGGCCACCCTCGCGGATGGCGAAGCGAAGTTGCGGCTCGATGGCGATGGGCTGGATGAGATTCACCTCCATGCTGACGTTGTCACCTGGCATGACCATCTCCGTGCCCTCGGGCAGGGCGATGTCGCCGGTGACGTCGGTCGTGCGGAAGTAGAACTGCGGCCGGTAGCCTGTGAAGAAAGGCTTCTCGCGCCCCCCCTCCTTGGCCGTCAGCACATAGACCTCGGCCGTGAACTTCACGTGTGGCGTGATGCTCCCCGGCTTGCAAAGGACCATCCCCCGCTGCAACTCCTCCTTCTCCACGCCACGCAACAGGATGCCCACGTTGTCGCCCGCCTCCCCCTCATCGAGGAGCTTGCGAAACATCTCGACGCCGGTGCAGACGGTCTTCCGCGTGTCCTTGATGCCAACCACCTCGAGATCCTCGCCCACCTTCACCTTGCCGCGCTCGATTCTCCCGGTGCCGACCGTGCCCCGGCCGGTGATGGAAAAGACATCTTCCACGGGCATCAGGAAGGGCTGGTCCACGGGACGCTCAGGCATGGGGATGTACTCGTCGACGGCGCTCAAGAGCTCATTGATCGCACCCGTGCCGATCTCGCTGGAATCGCCCTCCACGGCCTTCAGGGCCGACCCCCGGATCACCGGGACATCGTCCCCCGGGAAGTCGTACTCGGAAAGCAACTCGCGGGTCTCGAGCTCGACGAGATCGAGCAACTCGGGATCATCGACCATGTCCACCTTGTTCAGGTAGACGACGATGCGCGGTACGTTGACCTGGCGGGCGAGGAGGATGTGCTCGCGGGTCTGAATCATGGGACCGTCGGCGGCGCTGACCACGAGAATGGCGCCGTCCATCTGCGCGGCGCCGGTGATCATGTTCTTGATGTAGTCGGCGTGTCCGGGACAGTCGACGTGAGCGTAGTGCCGCGCCTCGGTCTCGTACTCCTCATGGGAGACGTTGATCGTCACCCCGCGCTCCTTCTCCTCCTTGGCGTTGTCGATGTCGTCCACCGACCTGGCCTGGGCGAATCCCTTGGCGGACAGGTGCAGGGTGATGGCGGCGGTCAGCGTCGTCTTGCCGTGGTCGACGTGGCCGATGGTGCCGATGTTCACGTGGGGCTTGTTGCGCTCGAATTTGTCCTTGGCCATCTGGGCTTATCCTCTCTGGGGTCTGCGTGCGCGCTCGGGGCGCGCTGGTCTGCTGTCGTCTATGCCTTGGCTTCCTGGGTACCGCGAATCCGGGTGAAGATTTCGTCCATCACCGAGCGGGAGACCTCGCGGAAGTTGGCAAACTGAAGGGTGAACACACCGCGCCCCTGGGTGAGGGAACGCAGTCGCGTGGCATATCCGAAAGTCTCTGCCAGCGGCACCTTGGCGCTGATCACCTGCGCGTCGGAGCGAGGATTGATGCCCGCCACATCGGCGCGGTGGGCATTGAGGTCGCCGATGACATCTCCGAGGTATTGCTCGGGCACGACGACCTCCAGATCCATGATCGGCTCCATGAGGAAGGGGTGGGCCTTGGAGGCGCCATCCTTGAAGGCCATGGAGCCGGCCACCTTGAAGGCTATCTCCGAGGAGTCGACCTCGTGGAAGGAACCGTCCAGGAGCTGTACCCGCACGTCGTCGATGGGGTAGCCGGCCACCGGACCGTTCAGCATGGCCTCCTGGATGCCTTCCTTCACCGCAGGGATGTACTCTCGAGGCACGGCGCCCCCGACGATCTTGTTCTCGAAAATCAGGCCCGTCCCGGGCTCACCCGGATCCAGCTGGAGCTCGACGTGGCCGTACTGGCCGCGCCCCCCCGACTGCCGGACGAACCGGCCCGAGGACCGCACGGAGCCGCGCAGGCCCTCCTTGTAGGCCACCTGCGGACGACCGACGTTGGCCTCGACCTTGAATTCGCGGAACAGGCGATCCACCAGGATCTCCAGGTGCAGTTCGCCCATGCCGGAGATCACCGTCTGGGCCGTCTCCGGATCAACCCGCACCTGGAAGGTCGGATCCTCTTCGGCTAGCTTGGACAGGGCCCCCTGAAGGGATTCCTGATCGGCGCGGGTCTTCGGCTCGATGGCCACATGAACGACCGGTTTGTCGAACTCGATCTTCTCGAGGACCACCGGGTCCGCCTCATCGCACAGGGTGTCCCCCGTGGTGGTGTTCTTCAAGCCCACGACGGCGACGATGTCACCGGCGTGCACCTCCCTCTTCTCAGTGCGATCATTGGCGTGCATCTCGAGAAGGCGGGAGGCCCGCTCCCGGCGGCCGGTGCTGACGTTGTAGACGTAGGTGCCGGCCCCGAGGGTGCCGGAATAGACCCGGATGAAGGACAGGCGACCCACGAAGGGGTCGGTCATGATCTTGAAAGCCAGAGCCGAGAACGGCTCTTCGTCGCGGGCCTGGCGCTCCACCTGCTCCTCGGAGTCGGGCCGATGCCCGGTGACGGCGGGAACGTCCGCCGGCGAGGGCAGATAGTCGACGACCGCGTCGAGCAGCCGCTGCACGCCCTTGTAGCGGAAGGCGGAGCCGCAGGTGACAGGCACCGCCCGGAGGGCGATGGTCGCCTTGCGCAGGGCGGCCATGATCTCCTCCGGTGCGATCTCGCCGCCCTCGAGGAACTTCTCCAGGAGTCCGTCGTCGAAGTCGGCCACGGCCTCCAGGAGATTCTCGCGGTACTGGAGGGCGGGCTCCAGGAGATCTTCGGGGATCTGGTCCTCGTGGAAGTTGGCCCCCAGAGAGGTTTCCTCGTAGGTGATCGCCCGCATGGAGACCAGATCGATGAGGCCGTTGAAGGTCTCGCCCGTACCGATGGGAAGCTGAATGGGAACGAAGTTGCTCCCCAGGCGCTCCTCGAGCATCTCCAGGACGCGGAAGAAGTCGGCCCCGTTGCGATCCATCTTGTTGACGAAGGCGATGCGCGGAACCTCGTAACGGTCGGCCTGCCGCCAGACCGTCTCCGACTGAGGCTCCACTCCGCCCACGGCACAGAACACTCCCACGGCGCCGTCAAGGACGCGCAGGGAGCGCTCTACCTCGGCCGTGAAGTCCACGTGCCCCGGGGTATCGATGATGTTGATGCGGTGGCCGTTCCACTCGCAGGCCGTGGCTGCCGAGGTGATCGTAATCCCCCGCTCGCGCTCCTGGTCCATCCAGTCCATGACCGTGTTGCCGTCATGGACCTCTCCCATGCGGTGCAGGCGGCCCGTGTAGTACAGAATGCGCTCGGTCGTCGTCGTCTTGCCCGCGTCGATATGGGCGGCGATGCCGATGTTGCGCGTCAGGTCGATACGGTGGGGGCGGGCCATGAGGGCAGCGGGTCGGATTCGGGGGATGGGAGGGGGATCGAATCGAAGAGAGAGTCAGCTCGGCGAGACGGTCGCTAAAACCGGTAGTGCGCGAAGGCCTTGTTGGCCTCCGCCATTCGGTGCACGTCGTCACGGGCGCGTATGGCGCCGCCCTCGCCGTTGGCTGCGGCAATCAACTCGTTGGCGAGGCGCTCGGCCATGGTGCGCTCGGAGCGCTCACGGGCGTAACGGATCAACCACTTGATCGAGCGCGTGGTACGTTCCTCGGGGCGCACCTCGAGTGGCACCTGGAGGGTCTGCGAACCGACGCGGCGGGACTTGGTGATGACCATTGGCTTGCAGTTCTCGACCGCCTTGAGAAAGATGTCGAGCCCCTGCTGCTCGGAACGGCCGGTGACCATGTCGATGGCAGAGTAGAAGATCTGTTCCGCCGTGCTCTTCTTGCCCTGCTTCATCAGGCAATTGATGAACCGCGTCGCCAGAGGATTGTGATACTTGGGATCCGGGAGGATCTGGCGCTTCACCGCGCGGCGTCTGCGAGACATGGGGGCCCTGCCTATCCCTGGCCCCGGCGGGCGCCGTACTTCGACCGCCCCTGCTTGCGCTCGGCTACGCCGCTGGCGTCGAGGACGCCGCGGATGATGTGGTAGCGCACCCCCGGCACGTCCTGCAGGCGCCCGCCCCGAACCAGGACGATGGAGTGTTCCTGGAGGTTGTTGCCCTCGCCGGGGATGTAGGCCGTGACCTCCTGACCGGTGGTCAGCCGTACGCGGGCCATCTTCCGCAGGGCGGAATTGGGCTTCTTCGGGGTCGTCGTGTAGACGCGCGTGCAGACCCCGCGCCGCTGAGGACATCCTCTCAGGGCCGGGGAGTCGGTTCGCGACTTGGCCTTGCGGCGCCCCTTGCGGACTAGCTGGCTGATTGTGGGCAAGAACGGAACCCCGGGTTGACTTGCGTGACAATTCCTTCGGCGAGAAGCGCTTGCGGCTGGCCGCCTGAGCGGGGCTCAAGGAGCTGCATCGCCAAATTACGACAGTCTTAGATTATAGGTATTGGGCCACGGATCGTCAACACCACAAGATGTGGCGGGATCGTCGACGTTCACCGGCCCACGACCTCGGCGGCGCCGAACTCCGGCATCTCGTCTCCGTTGGTCGGCATGAGGGCCTCGTCCGCCTCGGGTTGCAAGTCGGTGTAGCTGACTTCCCGGTAGAGGCCCGATCCGGTACCAGCCGGTATCAGGCGCCCGATGATCACGTTCTCCTTCAGTCCTCGCAGGTGGTCGATCTTGCCCTGCACCGCGGCCTCCGTCAGCACCCGGGTAGTCTCCTGGAAGGAGGCGGCCGAGATGAAGCTGTCCGTGCGCAGGGAAGCCCGCGTGATCCCAAGGAGAATCGGCTGACAGGTGGCCGGATCGCCGCCCTCGGCGATGACCTTGTCGTTCTCGCGGCTGAAGCGGATCTTGTCGACCTCCTCCCCCTCGAGAAAGTTCGTATCCCCCGGGTCGAGGACGGACACTTTCTGCAGCATCTGGCGGACGATCACCTCGATGTGCTTGTCGTTGATCTCCACCGCCTGGAGTCTGTAGACGTCCTGAATCTCGTTGACCAGGTACTCCTGGACCTTGTGCACGCCCTGCACCTGCAGAATATCGTGGGGGTTGACGGCGCCTTCGGAGAGCCGCTCCCCGGCGACTACGTGGTCTCCCTCGTGGACCCGCAGGTGCTTGCCGTACGGGACCAGGTACTTGCGTTCCTCCCCATCGGGCGAGGTGACCATGAGCTCGCGGTTTCCTCTCACCAGGCCGCCGAAGGTTACCTCGCCGTCGATCTCGGAGATCACCGCAGGCTCCTTGGGTCTCCGAGCCTCGAAGAGTTCCGCCACGCGGGGCAGGCCGCCTGTGATGTCGCGCGTCTTGGTGCGTTCTCTCGGCATCTTGACCAGGGCCGTGCCCGGCGGCACGTCGGCCCCGTCGGCCACAAGCAGACGCGCCCCCACGGGGATGATGTGGGAGCGCGAGCCCTCCTGGCCGTCGATCTCGATCATCGGGCTCAGGGAGCGATCCCGCTGCTCAACTACGACGCGGGCGCTCATGCCCGTGGTCTCGTCGAACTCCTCGCGCACCGTGACATCTTCGATTACGTCGGTGAACTTCACCCTTCCCGCCCTGTCGGTGATGATGGTGTTGTTGTACGGGTCCCACTCGTACACCACCTGGGACGCATCGACCTCGTCCTCTTCCTCCACCTTGAGGATCGAGCCGTAGGGCACATTCATGCGATGGCGAACCCGGTTCTGCTCATCCTTGAGCACAATCTCACCGTTTCGACCGGTCACCACCTGGCCCAGGTCCGGGTGGGCGACGGTGGTCACGTTGACGAGGTGAACGGTGCCGTTCCGGCGCGCCGTGATCTGCGACTGCTCGGCGATGCGGCTCGCCGTGCCGCCGATGTGGAAGGTGCGCAGGGTGAGCTGCGTGCCGGGCTCCCCGATGCTCTGCGCAGCGATGACGCCTACCGCCTCGCCCACGTTGACGATCCGGCCCGTGGCCAGGTTGCGCCCGTAGCAGGCAGCGCAGACTCCGCGCTCGGACTCGCAACTGAGGACGGAGCGAATGCGCACCTGCTCGAAGCCGGCCTGGGCGATCCGGTTGGCATCGTCCTCTTCCAAGAGCGTACTCGCCTCGACAACGACCTGGTCGTCGGGGTCGATGGCATCCTCAAGAAGCACGCGGCCCACGATGCGGTCGGCCAGGGGCTCGACGATCTCCTCGCCGTCCTTCAAGGCGCCGATCCAGATTCCCTGCCGGGTGCCGCAGTCCTGCTCGCTGATGACGACGTCCTGGGCCACGTCCACCATGCGCCGCGTGAGGTAACCGGCTTCGGCCGTCTTCAGGGCCGTATCGGCCAGGCCCTTGCGCGCCCCGTGGGTCGAGATGAAGTACTCGAGCACGGACAGCCCCTCCTTGAAGGAGGCGATGATGGGCGTCTCGATGATCTCGCCCACGGCCCCGGTGAGTTTCTTCTGGGGCTTGTTCATCAGCCCACGCATGCCGCCGAGCTGCTTGACCTGGTCCTCGGAGCCGCGAGCGCCCGAGTCCTTCATGACAAAGACGGAATTGAAACCCTCCTCCGCCTCCTCGAGGGCGCGCTGCACGGCCCGCGAAACGGACGACGTGGCGTGGGTCCAGATGTCGATGATCTTGTTGTAGCGCTCACCGTCGGTGATGATGCCGTTGGCGTACTGGTCCCGCACCTTCTGCACCTCCGACTCCGCCTCGGCGATGATCTCTGACTTCTGCCTGGGCACCACCACGTCGTCGATGGCGACGGTGACGCCGGATATCGTCGCCCAGTGGTAGCCGATGCGCTTGAGCCGGTCCACGACCTCAGCCGTCTGCCGGTTGCCGTGGCCCCGGTGCACCTCGCCGGAAATCCGCTTGATGTCCCCCTTGTCGATGTTCTGGTTGATGAAGGGCAGATCGTCGGGCAGAGCATCGTTGAAAAGGATGCGCCCCACGGTGGTGTCGACGATCTCGGCGTCGATGCGGACCTTGATCGGCTGGTGCAGGGTTACGCGCCCGGCTTCGTACGCGGCGCGAGCCTCGAGTATGTTGGCGAAGCGCCGATCGATCTTGTCGGCGTCGGAGAACCTCACCTTGGTCAGGAAGTAGGCCCCGAGGACGATGTCCCTGGGATCCATCATGCTCACGGGCTCGCCGTCGGCGGGCTTGAGCAGGTTCTGCGACGACAGCATCAGCAGCCGAGCCTCGATCTGGGCCTCGAAGGATAGGGGCACGTGCACGGCCATCTGGTCGCCGTCGAAGTCGGCGTTGAAGGCGGCGCACACCAAGGGGTGCAACTGCACCGCCTTGCCCTCCACCAGGATCGGCTGGAAAGCCTGGATCCCCAGGCGGTGCAGGGTCGGCGCCCGGTTGAGCAGCACACAGTGGTCCTGGATGATCTCCTCCAGGATGTCCCAGACCTCGGGCCGCTCTCGCTCGACGAGCTTCTTGGCGCTCTTCACCGTCTGTACCAGCCCCTTCTCCTCCAGCTTGCGGATGACGAAGGGCTTGAACAGCTCCAAGGCCATGCTCTTGGGAAGGCCGCACTGGTGCAGCCGCAGATCGGGCCCCACAACGATCACCGACCGGCCGGAGTAGTCGACCCTCTTGCCGAGCAGGTTCTGGCGGAAGCGGCCCTGCTTGCCCTTGAGCAGATCGGAAAGCGATTTCAGCGACCGGTTGCCGTCGCCGCGCACCGCCCGCGACCTCCGGCCATTGTCGAAGAGGGCGTCCACGGCCTCCTGGAGCATGCGCTTCTCGTTGCGGAGAATGACCTCGGGCGCCTTGATGCTGATCAGCTTCTTCAGGCGGTTGTTGCGGTTGATCACGCGCCGGTAGAGGTCGTTCAGGTCGGAGGTGGCGAAGCGCCCTCCTTCGAGGGGGACAAGAGGCCGCAGGTCGGGGGGGATGACCGGGATCACCTCGAGGACCATCCAGTTCGGGCGGTTCTCCGACTGGCGGAAAGCCTCCACCACCTTGAGCCGCTTCAAGGCCTCCTGCTTGCGCTGGATCGAGGTCTCCATGCGCACCCGGGCCCGCAACTCGGCGGACAGCTCCTCGATGTCGATCTCCACGAGCAGGTCACGCACCGCCGACGCACCCATGCCGACCACCGGGGAGTGGCCCTGCTCGCGCAGCTCCATCAACTCCTCCTCGGTGAGCAGGGTCATCTTCTCCACAGGCGCGTCCTTCGGATCCATGACCACGTAGGATTCGTAGTAGAGCACGCGCTCGAGGTTGCGCATGGAGATGTCGAGGAGGGCGCCGATCCGGGAGGGCAGGGACTTGAAATACCAGATATGGGAGACTGACACGGCCAGTTCAATGTGCCCAAGCCGTTCGCGCCGCACCTTGGCCTGGGTCACCTCCACGCCGCAACGGTCACAGACGACGCCGCGGTAGCGTATCCCCTTGTACTTGCCACAGTGGCAGTTCCAATCCTTCACCGGTCCGAAGATGCGCTCGCAGAACAGGCCATCCCGCTCCGGCTTGAAGGAACGGTAGTTGATCGTCTCCGGCTTGGTGACCTCGCCGTGCGACCATGAGCGAATGGTGTCGGGTGAAGCCAGCTGGATCCGGATCGAATCGAAGTCGGTGGGCTTCCGGTTGCTCTGGATCTTCAGCACGTCCATATCCCTCTCATGCTCGAGTGCGGTGGTTTTCCGTGCGTCTCAGTACGTCTCGACAGCCAGGCTGTCTTCCAAGATCACGTCCAGGCAGAGGCTCTGGAGCTCCTTGACGAGGACGTTGAAGGATTCGGGGATGCCCGGCTCGGGAGGGTTTTCCCCCTTGACGATGGCTTCGTAGATCTTCGAGCGGCCAGCCACGTCGTCGGACTTCACCGTGAGCATCTCCTGCAGTGTGTAGGCCGAACCGTAGGCTTCCAGGGCCCACACCTCCATCTCGCCGAACCGCTGACCGCCGAACTGCGCCTTTCCACCCAGCGGCTGCTGGGTCACCAGCGAGTAGGGGCCGATGGAACGGGCGTGGATCTTGTCGGACACGAGGTGGGTGAGCTTCAGCATGTAGATGTAACCCACCGTGACCCGCTTCTCCAGCTCCTGACCGGAGCGGCCGTCGTGCAGTACGGCCTTGCCGTCCTCCGCCAGGCCGGCCTGTCGCAACATCCCCATGACCTCGTCGTGCGTGGCGCCGTCGAAGACAGGCGTCGCCAAGTGCAGACCGAGCTCCCTGGCCGCCCATCCGAGGTGGGTCTCGAAGATCTGGCCGAGGTTCATGCGCGACGGGACCCCCAGGGGATTGAGAACCATGTCCACGGGCGTGCCGTCCTCGAGATAGGGCATGTCCTCCTCGGGGACGATGGCGGCTACGACACCCTTGTTGCCGTGGCGCCCCGCCATCTTGTCGCCCACTGACAACTTGCGCTTCTTGGCGATGTAGACCTTGACGAGCTGGATGATACCCGGGGGCAGCTCGTCGCCCCGGGAGAGGCGCTCCACCTGGCGTTCCGTCTGCTCCTGCACGAGCTGAATCTGCTCGCTGGCGTAGCGCAGGAGCTCGTCCACCTTCGCGTCGATGGCTGGCCGGTCACACCAGCTCTCCTCGGGCTCGAGGGAGCTGAAGTCGATGCGCTCGAGGAGACGCTCGCTGATCTGAGTCCCCTGACGCACGGCGACGCTGCCGTCTTCCTTGCTGCACAAGGATCCGAGCTTGCTGTCGCCGAGCAATTCCATGAGCTGCCGATCGCGCTCCCTCCGGAGGGCCTCGCTCCGGGCCTCGGCCTCGGCTCGCAACTCCGAAATCGACTCCTTCTCCTCCTTTATCGCCTCGCCCCGGTTCTTGCGGGAGAACACCTTTCGGCCGATGACGACCCCCTCCATGCCCGGCGGGGCCTTCAGGGAGGCGTCCCGAACGTCTCCCGCCTTCTCCCCGAAGATGGCGCGCAACAGGCGCTCTTCGGGTGAGAGCTCGGTTTCGCCTTTCGGCGTGACCTTGCCCACGAGGATATCCCCGGGGCCGACCTCGGCGCCGATGCGGACGATGCCCTCCTCGTCGAGGTTGCGCACCGCCAGCTCGCTCACGTTCGGGATCTCGTGGGTGATCTCCTCTTGGCCGCGCTTGGTGTCGCGCACCTGGAGCTCGAACTCCTCGATATGGACCGAGGTGAACACGTCCTGGCGCAACAGACGTTCGGAGATGACGATGGCGTCCTCGAAGTTGTACCCGTTCCAAGGCATGAAGGCGCACAGGACATTCATGCCCAGGGCGAGGTCGCCGGACTCGGTGGCCGGGCCGTCGGCGATGACCTGCCCTTTCTGCACCTTGTCGCCCACCTGCACCACCGGCCGCTGGTTCATGCAGCAGTCCTGATTGGAACGGGCGAACTTGGTCAAGGAGTATTCATCGCTGTCGGCGGTGTCCAGCGGCGACAGCGGGGTGGAGCGGCGCTTGTCGCGCCGTACGAGCACGCGCTCGGAGCTGACCGACACGACCTCGCCCGGATTGCGGGCCAGGATGACGGCGCCTGAATCGACGGCGACCTTGCGCTCCATGCCCGTACCCACGTACGGCGCCTCGGTGAACAGCAGGGGCACCGCCTGACGCTGCATGTTGGAGCCCATGAGGGCCCGGTTGGCGTCGTCGTGCTCCAGGAAGGGGATCAGGGCGGCCGCCGCGCTCACCAACTGTTTCGGGGAGACGTCCATGTACTGGCACTCCTCGGGCGTCACCATTGGGTAGTCATCGCGCTGGCGCGCCTTGACCAGGGCATTGACGAAGGAACCGTCCTCCTTGAGGAGCTCGTTGGCCTGGGCGATGGTGAAGCGATCCTCCTGATCGGCCGAAAGGAACTCGATCCTGTCTGTCGCCTTGCCGTCCACAACCTGGCGGTACGGCGTCTCCAGAAAACCGAACTCGTTGACACGGGCGAAGGTGCTCAAGGAGGAGATCAGGCCGATATTCGGACCTTCCGGTGTCTCGATCGGACAGATTCGGCCGTAGTGGGTGTAGTGAACGTCCCGGACCTCGAATCCGGCGCGGTCCCGGCTAAGCCCCCCCGGGCCCAGAGCGGAGAGGCGGCGTTTGTGGGTGAGCTCGTCGAGCGGATTGTTCTGCTGCATGAACTGGGACAACTGCGAGGAACCGAAGAAGGCCTGCACCACGGTCGATACGGTTCGGGCGTTGACCAGGTCGTGAGGTGTGGGGCGTTCGTCGGTGTGCAGGCTCATGCGCTCGCGAATGGTACGCGCCATGCGCGTCAGGCCGCTGCTGAACTGGTTGGCCAGCAGCTCGCCCACGAGGCGGACACGTCGATTGCCGAGGTGGTCGATGTCGTCGGTAAACCCCTGCCCCATGCGCAGCTCCACCAGGTAACGCAGGATCGCCATGAAATCCTCCAGATGGAGGATCGTGCTCTGGGCGGGGACGTCGAGATCGAGACGGCGGTTGATGCGGTGACGTCCGACATCGCCCAGATTGTAGCGCTTGGGGTTGAAGAACAGGCGGTCGAGCAGGCCGCGGGCGGTCTCGATGTTGGGCGGATCACCGGGACGCAGGAGGTTGTAGATCCGGGTCAGCGCGTCTTCCTCGTTCTCGCTCGGATCCTTCTTGAGGGTGTTCTCCAGGATCCCCGGGTCATTGGGCGACGGGCCCCCCAGGAGGCGCACCTTCTTGAAGGGCGAGCCCTTGAGCGCCTCGAGAACCTCTTCGCTGATCTCCGTGTATCCTTCGGCGAGAATCTCTCCCGAACGCTTGTTGACCACGTCCTCGGACCCAAGCGTCCGTCCGAGGATCTCATCGGAGATCTCCGCCTCCTCCTCTTCCCGGAAGAGGGCCATCACCTCGCCGTTGCGCGAGAAACCCATGGCCCGCAGCAGCAGCGACACGGGCATCTTCCTGCGGCGGTCGATGTGCACGTACATGATGTCGTTGATATCAAGACTGAACTCGAGCCAGGGACCCTTGGAAGGCAGAATGCGGGCCGAGAACAGCCGCTTGCCGTTGGGGTGCAGGGTCTCGTCGAAGAACACGCCCGGAGAACGGTGCAACTGACTGACGACGACACGTTCGGCCCCGTTGATGACGAAGGTGCCCTCCTCGGTCATGATGGGCAGTTCCCCGAGAAAGACGGACTGCTCAACCACGTCCTTCACGGGCTTGTCGGGACTCTCCTTGTCCCGCGTGACCAGCCGCAGTGTGGCGCGCAGGGGCGCGGCGAAGGTCATGCCCCGCTCGCGGCACTCCTCAACACTGTACCTCGGGTTGCCGCAGGAATAGTCGACGTACTCGAGGGAGTAGATGCCGTGGACATCCGAGATGGGAAAGATGCTCTCGAAGACCAAGTGGAGGCCGCGACGCTGTCGGCGCTGCGGGGGTGTTTCGAGTTGCAGAAACGACTTGTAGGACTCGATCTGAACTTCGAGGAGGTTGGGCATCGGCACGATCTCGGCGATCTTGCCGAAGGAACGCCGCTCGATGCTCCCGCTGCAGCTTGCCACCCCGTCCCCGTTCGTGCTGGGCATTGTTGCGCTCAAGGCCTGCACTCCTTCTTGTGCCGGTTCGGCAAGGCGGTCAGGGCCTGCCGCGATTCATGCGCGAGATCACGGATGCCCGCCCTGATCGAGGGGCATGCGTAAACCGGCGCTTCAAGGGTTGAAAAATCGATTGGGAATGAGCCTGTACCGGCGCCGCCCGGGCCGGGCCAGCGTGGACCCCTCGACCGACAAGCCGGTCGGAAGGCAGCCGTGGAAGACGGCTGTCACTTGATTTCGACAGTGGCTCCCGCCTCGGTCAATTTGGCCTGGATCTCCTCTGCCTCCTGCTTGGGCACAGCTTCCTTAACCGCCTTGGGCGCCTCGTCGACCAAGGCCTTGGCCTCCTTGAGCCCCAGGCTCGTGATCTCGCGAACCACCTTGATCACCTGGATCTTCTTGTCGCCCGCGCTCGTGAGGACGACATCGAACTCGACCTGCTCCTCCACCGCCTCGCCGCCCTCGCCGCCGCCGGGCACCACCCCGGCCATCATGACCGGAGCCGCGGCCGAAACACCGAACCTGTCCTCCAGAGCCTTGACCAGCTCGGCCAGCTCGAGTACGGTCAGGCCGCCGATGGTCTCGATGATCTCGCCCACCTTGGGGCTGACGCTGACTTCCTGTTCCTCGCTCATGGCTTTCTTGTCCTCCGCATGGTTTCTTGCTCGTTTCGAGAATCGAATCAGGAGCCTTCAGGACCCGGTGCCGGCATCGGCCTCCGATCGTTGCTCAGCGATCGCCGAGAGGGCGGCCACCAGACTTCGCAGCAGTCCGTTGAGAACCGCCGACAGCCCATAGAGCGGCGCCTGGACGGAGCCGACCACCTGGCCTATCAACCCCTCGCGGGAAGGCAGCTTGGCCAATTGCGCCACGGCCTCGGCCGTCAGGATCTGTCCGTCCACCAGGCCTGTCTTGATGGCCAGCTTGCCGCCCCTGTCGATGAACTCCTGCAGGATCTTCGCCGGAGCCACGGGGTCGTCATGGGCAAAGGCCATCGCCGTGGGACCTTCGAGGTACTGCTCCAGGCCCTCCAGCCCGGCGTCGCTGGCAGCCCTCTTGGCCAGGCGGTTCTTCACCACCTGATACTCGACCCCGGCCCCCCGAAGGGACCGTCGCAAACGCGTGACGGCGGCCACGTCGACGCCATGGAAATCGGCGAGGAAGATGGCCTCGGCCTGGGCCATCTTCCTCGCCAGGCCACTGACGGTCTCGGTCTTCTCTGCCGTCGGCATGTCAGGCCGCCAAGGCCGATGGGTCGATGCGGATACCCGGCCCCATGGTCGACGACAGCACGGCCTTCCGGATGAACTGGCCCTTCGCCGCCGAGGGCCTGGCCCGCAGGATGGCGTCGGAGAAAGCACGGGCGTTCTCCACGAGAGCTGCGGTTTCGAAAGAAACCTTGCCGATGGGCGCCTGGGCGTTGTTGCCGGACTTGCTGTCAGCCCGAAACTCGACACGCCCCGCCTTGGCCTCCCTCACCGCCTGAGTGATCTCGCGCGTCACCGTCCCGGTCTTAGGATTGGGCATCATTCCCCGGGGACCGAGGATGCGGCCCAAGCGGCCCACTTGACCCATCATGTCGGGAGAAGCGATGACGAGATCGAAGTCGAGCCAGCCTTTCTGGATCTTCTCGATCAGGTCGTCCCCGCCCACGTGGTCGGCACCGGCCTCCTGAGCCTGGGTCACGAGTTCGCCCTGGGTGATGACCACCACTTGGATCTCCTTGCCCGTCCCGTGGGGCAACATGACCGTGCCGCGGATGGCCTGCTCCGCCTGGCGCCCGTCGATGCCCAGGTGAAAGCCGAGCTCCACGGTTTCATCGTACCTGCGCTGCGGGAAGGACTTGAGCATGCCCACGGCCTCTTCGAGAGAGAGGGACCCGGTCTTGTCGTATTTCTCTACGGATTCAAGGTATTTTCGGCTCTTCCTGCCCATGTGATCTCCCTTCTCCAGTTCACTCAGGATTCGACGATCAGCCCCATGCTGCGCGCCGTTCCGGCGATCATCAGGGCCGCCGCTTCCACGTCGTTGGCGTTGAGATCCTCCATCTTGGCCTCGGCGATCTCGCGCAACTGGTCCGGGGTAACGGTGCCCACCTTGTCACGGTTGGGCACGCCCGATCCCTTGTCGATCCCCGCCGCGCGCTTGAGCAACGTCGACGCTGGCGGCGTCTTGGTGATAAAGCTGAAGCTGCGGTCGGCGAAGACGGTGATGACCACCGGAATCAGGAGGCCCTGCTTGTCCTGGGTCTGGGCGTTGAAGGCCTTGCAGAACTCCATGATGTTCACGCCGTGCTGACCCAGGGCGGGACCTACGGGCGGCGTGGGGTTTGCAGAGCCCCCGGGGATCTGCAGCTTGATCTGGGCCAATTCCTTCTTCGCCATGGATTCGCTCTCCCGTGTTCGAGGCCGTCCCCTCAGGTGGTGACGCTCTCGTCCACCGCCTCCACCTGAAGGACGTCGAGTTCGACCGGCGTTCCACGGCCGAAGATGCTCACCACGATCTTCAGCCTCCGCTTCTCGGGAATGACCTCCTGCACCGTGCCTATGAAGTCCTTGAAGGCGCCGTCCACGACCTTCACCTGATCTCCGGCCATGTAGGGGATCTCATCGACTTCCTGTGCCTTGCGTCGATCGGCGTGGCCCAGGATGTGGTCGACCTCCTCCTGGGTCAGGGGCTGCGGTTTGCGGGCGGGGCCGACGAAGTTGGTAACACCCGGCACGTTGGTCACCATGTGCCAAGCGTCCTTGCTCATCTCCATCTCCACCAAGACGTAGCTGGGCAGAAAGCGCCTCTTGGAAACCGTCTTCTTGCCGCCACGCATCTCCACCACTTCCTCCGTCGGCACGACGACCTTGGCGATGGCGCCGTCGGCGACGCCCTGCTGGATAAGGGTTTCCAGGTAGGTCTTGACCTTGTTCTCGTGCCCGGAATAGGTATGGAGTGCGTACCACCGTTCGGCCATGGCTGCGATCTTCCGCTTTCTCAATCGCTACAAGACGATGAGGATGGACCGGATGTAGGACAGAACCAGGTCGAAAAGGCCGATGAAGATCGCGAAGGCGATGGAGAACACGACTACCACCGTCGTGGAGTTCACCAGTTCCTCCCGGGTGGGCCAGATGACCCGGGCGAACTCGCCACGCACTTCGGTCAGGAAGCCTGTCAGCTTGTCGAACATCCAGAGTCCAGATCCCTGTACGGTCCCCTAGTTCCCCCGCTTGATGATCTTTGGCAGGCCCGGCAGGACTTGAACCTGCAACCGCCGGTTTTGGAGACCGGTGCTCTACCAAATTGAGCTACAGGCCTACCGCGTCTCCCGGTGCAAGGTCTGCCGCCCGCAGTGGGCGCAGTATTTCCTGTACTCCACCCGGTCCGGATGGGTTCGGCGGTTCTTCGTAGCCGAGTAGTTGCGACGGCTACACACCTCGCACTCGAGTGTGATCCGGTGCCTTGGCATCTCGCGGCCGCAGGGCCGCGAGCGCCCTCGGGTTGCTGGAGCCGATGACCAGGATTGAACTGGTGACCTCGTCCTTACCAAGGACGCGCTCTACCGACTGAGCTACATCGGCTCGCATGGCTTAACGTGGTTCGGCGGGAAGTGGAGCGGGAAACGGGACTCGAACCCGCGACATCGAGCTTGGAAGGCTCGCGCTCTAGCCAACTGAGCTACTCCCGCCCTCCATCTGCCCGCCGCCGGGCGTCAAGGCTCGGGCTGCCGTAAGTGCCCGCCGGATACAGACTTGAGAAGATACAGCTGGTTGGCGTAGGTGTCAACCCCTGCCACGGGCCCCTCGACGGCTGCGATTCATGCCTCCGCAGCCCCCCGCGCAACCGGACCCAGATCACGGGTGATCTTGAGGATCTTGTAGTGGAGGACACCCGCCGGCACCGTGATCTGCACCTCCTCCCCCTCTTCCTTGCCCAGCAGGCCCCTCCCGATTGGGGAGACGGTCGAGATCTTTCCCTGCTCGAAATCCGCCTCCTCGGGGGACACGAGGGTGTACGAGAGCTCGCCACCCTTTCCGAGATCCAGAAGCTGCACCGTGGCGCCGATGTAGACCTTGTCGTCGGGGATGTTCTCGGCTTCGATCAGCCGGGCGCGGCTGAGCGTCTCCTCGAGCCTGCCGATCCGCTGCTCGAGAAACATCAGTCTCTCCTTGGCGGCGGAGTACTCGGCGTTCTCGGACAGATCGCCGAACTCACGGGCCCGCTGAAGGGCCCGGCGTACCTTGGGACGCTCGTCCGTCCTGAGCTGCCTCAGCTCGTCCTGGAGCTTCTGAAGCCCCTCGCGGGAAAGGTAGACCTCGGTCATGGCAAGGCTGGCTCCTGGTCGCCCCCCTGGCGCCGTGCTCCGGCACCGAGGGAAACAAAAAAGCGGAAGCGTGGCTCCCATGTCTGAGAAGGGGCCGCTTCCGCCCGTTCGAGCAACCGTCGTTTTGGTGACTGGCCAAAGATATACAGGAGCATCTCCGGTGGCAAGGTGAGACACCTGCCGCTGAGACATTCTCCCCTTCAGCGTCCTCACTCGACGGTCCGCGCCCCCAAAGGGGCCGCGGATCTCTTCTTCCGCGCCCTTTGGCCGGAAAACAGGTTCTCCTTGCCCCCCTCCCGGAACCCCCGTAGGTTCCGCCTCCGTGCCCTTGAATTCGACCCGCCGCCCGGATCCATACGCCGCCGTTATGCGGGGGGCCGCCCTGTTCGACGGCTCCGGGCAGGGACGCATCCTCTTCACGGGTCCCGACCACCTCGACTTCCTGCACCGGATGTCGACCAACGCGATCACTCGAAGCGCCGTGGGGGACGGGCTGGAGACCGTGTTCTGCAACCCTCGCGGGAGGATCGTCCAGCTCGCCTGTCTCGGTCGCACGGCTCAGGAGGAGACCACCGCCTTCGTCCAGGATGCGCCGGGCCTGCTCGCATGGCTCGAGCGCTACCACTTCTCCGAATCCATGGAAGGGACGGACATCAGCGCCCCCACCGGCCAGCTCGAGCTGGTCGGACCCGCCAGTCCACAGGTCTTCCGATCGGTCTTCCGTTCGGACCCGTGGAACTCCATGTCCGCAACCATCCCCGTCGCCGAAGGCCTGTGGGCGATGCTCCTCCAGGTGGGGGAACAACCGGCCCTCCGGCTGTGGGGACCACGCCTCGAGGTCGACCGGTGCCGCCGCCAGCTCCTGGCCACCGGCGTAGCCGAGCTCGACGCCGATGCCTGGGAGATCCTGCGCGTTGAGTGGGGACAGCCCGCGGCCGGTGGCGAGCTGACCCTGGACCACAACCCCTGGGAGGCCGGTCTGGGCCACGCCATCCACATGGACAAGGGCTGCTACATCGGTCAGGAGGTCGTCGCCCGTCTGGAAACCTACCGGAAAGTGAAGCAACGCCTCGTGGGCCTGCGCCTGGCCGGCGAGGTCCAACCCGGCGCCCGGGTCGAGGCCGGCGGGCGAGCCGCGGGCCTGGTAACCAGCGCCGTCACATCTGCACGGTTGGGGCCCCTGGCCCTGGCCTACGTGCGTTCCGCCCACTGCCAGCCCGGAACGGCCCTGTCCGTCAACGGCACCGACGCCGAGGTCAGCGCCCTCCCCTTTTGACCGGGGTGAGCGGAAGCCGCAAGATCATCCACATCGACATGGACGCGTTCTACGCCTCCGTGGAGCAACGCGACGATCCGAGGCTGCGGGGGCAGCCAGTCGTGGTCGGTGGAAGTCCGGAGGGCCGCGGTGTGGTCGCCGCGGCCTCCTACGAGGCCCGCGCCTTCGGTGTGCGCTCGGCCATGCCGATGCGCACGGCCCTGCGGCTGTGTCCCGGGGCGGTCCTCGTGAACCCGGACTTCGGCCGCTACCGGGAGGTCTCCCGGCACATCCGCGAGATCTTCCACGAGCACACCGATCTCGTGGAGCCGGTCTCCCTGGACGAAGCCTATCTGGACGTGACCCACAACAAGCAGGGCATCCCTTTCGGCCACCGGGTGGCGCGCACGATCAAGGCCGACATTCGCGCCGGACTCAAGCTCACCGCCTCCGCCGGCGTCGCCCCCGGCAAGTTCGTGGCCAAGATCGCCTCCGACCTCGACAAGCCCGACGGGCTGGTCACCGTCATGCCGCACCAGGTACGGGGGTTTCTCCATCCCCTGCCGGTCGGCCGGATCCCGGGTGTCGGGAAGGTCACGCGACAGCGACTGGAAGCCCTGGGTTTCGAGACCATCGGGCAGCTCGCCGAGGCCGACCCTTCCCGGCTTGAGGCACGGTTCGGCAAGCGCGGCCGGTACCTTCACCAGAGGGCCCTGGGGATCGACGACGAACCGGTTACGACGGAGCGGGATCCGAAGCAACTCAGCTCCGAGTCGACGTTCTCCGCCGATCTCTTCGACCCGGAGGAGATGCACGCAGCCCTGCGGGCTCTCACGGAGGAGGTCGCCGGCCGACTTCGTCGTCGCGGTCTCGCCGGGAGGACGGTGATGCTCAAGGTCCGCTACCCCGACTTCGAGACCGTGACCCGGGCGCAGACGGGTGGTATCTCGCTCGACCGGGCCGAGCCGATGCTGAGGATCGCCGTGGACCTGCTGCACCGCACAGATGCGGTGCGCAGGGGGGTCCGCCTCCTGGGAGTCGGCCTCTCCCACTTCGGCGGCCACAGAGCCCCGGGAGCCTCGGGGCAGCTGGATCTGTTCGCCCCCGCGGAGTCCCCGGACCCCTGACCCCGGACGCCTACTCGTGGAGTGCCGGCTGGTAGAGACCGACGCTGTAGAACTCGTACGACGCCGCCTTGTCGGGGAAGTCGACGACGTGGACGGTGAATCTGGACGGCACGCCGGTGTGCGCCATGTGGTCTCGGAAGAAGCCGCTGTAGGCCTCGGCATATTCCTTGTACAAGCGCTGCTGCTCGGCCAGATAGCCTTCCGGATCGAGCCGGGGATCGGGCGCCTTCGGCTGTGAGGCGAAGGCGTGGACCTCGACGAAGTCGATCCTAGCGATCGAATCGCAGATCCCGGCTTGCCGCAGCCACTTCTCCCAGCACCGGAAGACCAGCTCCACCTCGACCGCCGGCTGCATGGTGATCAGCTCGTCCCGCTCGAGTATGCCGCGGGCGGAGTGCCCCCCGGTTAGCCCGGCGAAGCAAATCTTCAGATCCCCTCCGCCGAGCTTCTCGGTCACGAGCGCCGAGAGCGTGGGGTGGTCTCCGCCGTAGTAGTAGGTGAGGCGTCCTCGTTCCTTGACGTTGAAGCTCATTGCTCCTCCTTTCGGGCGCTGGTCTCCGGCGACCGGGGCAGGGCGTCGGCCAGGATTTCGATCCAGTGCCGGGCCTTGCGGCCCGTGGCGTCGGCGATCTGATGGCGGCATGACATACCGGCTGCCGCGACCTCCGCCTGGGGATCCGCGGCGATCACGTCGAACAAGCGCTCCCGTCCCACCTCCATGGACACCTCGTAGTGCTCCTGCTCGTACCCGAAGCTGCCGGCCATTCCACAGCAACCCGAGGGGATCTCCTCCACCTGGTATCCCGGAGGAGCGGACAGGACCTTCAGGGTGTCCGCGGTGCCGCTCAGCGCCTTCTGATGGCAGTGACCGTGGAGCAGGATGCGCCTGCTCAACCGGGTGAACTCGATCCCGGGTCCCTCGCCCGCCTCCCGTCCGGCAAGGAACTCGTCGAGCAGGAAGAGGTTGTCGGCCACGCGCCGGGCGGTGCCGCCGTCCGCGGCCAGATCCAGGTAATCGTCGCGGTAGGTGGAGGCGCAACTGGGCTCAACGGCGACGATGGGCCAGCCTCGATCGGAATACTCCGCCAGGGCCTGCAGGTTGTCTCCGGCCCTGGCTCTCGCCTCCTTGAGGAACCCCTTCGAGATCAGCGGCCGGCCACAGCACAGCCTCCGACGCGGCACCACGACATCGAACCCCGCCGACTCGAGCAGGGCCACGGCGGCGCGGCCCACCCCGGGTTCATTGTATTCCGTAAAGGTATCGTTGTAGAACACGACGGTTCCACGCCCCCGGGACGGGGTGCGGGGGCGACGCCGGAACCAGCGGGAGAAGGTGGGGCTCGCCAGGGCCGGCATCCGACGACGGCGGTCGATGCCCAGAAGGCGTTCCATGAGCCAGCGGCTCGGCGCGGCGTGCAGGAAGGGATTGATCAGCCCGGACATGGGGGCCATCCAACGATTGACATGGTCGATGCGGGCGAAGAGGTGCGAACGCAGGGGGTAGCCATGGCGTTTGTGGTACCGGGCGAGGAATTCGTACTTGAGCTTGGCCATGTCGACGCTCGAGGGACACTCCGACTTGCAGGCCTTGCACTCGAGGCACAGATCCATCACCTCGTACAGATCGTCGCTCTCCAGGCCACCGGGCAGTCGGCCGCTCAGTGCGGCGCGCAAGGCGTTCGCCCGCCCGCGGGTGCTGTGCTGTTCCTCGAGAGTGGCCATGTAGGAGGGACACATGGTGCCTACGAGCTTCTTGCGGCACTCGCCGACGCCGGAGCACATCTCCACGGCCTGCTGAAATCCGCCGGCCTGGTCGTACCGGAAGTAGGTCTCCTCGCGCAGCACCGGATAGCCGTCGCCGTAGCGCAGGTTGGCGTCCATGGGCGGAGGGGCCACGATTTTCCCCGGATTCATGACCCCCGACGGGTCAAAGGCCGCCTTGACCCGGGCAAAGGCCCGGGGCAGGCGGGGTCCGAACATCTTCTCGATCCACTCGCTGCGGGCCAGGCCATCCCCATGCTCGGCGGACATGGCTCCCCCGTATTCCAGAACCCAGTCGCTCATGCGCTCCTCGAGGGCCCGGAGGGTGGCGATGCCGTCCTTCCCTTTCAGGTCGAGAACCGGGCGGATGTGGATGACGCCGACGCTGGCGTGGCCGTAGAAGGTGGTCTGGGCGACGCCTTGCTCGGACATGAGCGATTTCACGCGAGCGATGTACTCCGGCAGATGCTCCACCGGCACGCTCGTGTCCTCGACACCGGCCGTCGGCTTGGCGTCACCCTTCAGGCCCATGAGCAGGCCGAGGCCCGCCTTGCGCAGATCCCAGATATCCCTCTGTTCGCCCGGCGTGAAGGCTTGCACGTAGGCATACCCGAGGCCGGCGCCGCGCAGCCGGCCCTCGAGATCCTCACAGCGGTCCCGAAGTTCCGCCTCGCTGTCGGCGTAGTACTCCACGCACAGCAGGGCCTCCGGGTCCCCCTGGAGGAAGCCGCGCCGGGACTCGTACGACAGCTGCCCACGGGTCTGGTCCATCAACACCCGGTCCATCAGCTCCGACGCCGCCGGAGCCGTAGCCACGGCGTGCAGGTTGGCTTCCATCGCTTCCACCAGATCCTTGAAATGACAGGCCACGACAGCGGTGTGGCGTGGCCGCTCCACCAGACGGACCTTGGCCTCGACAACGGCGCACAGGGTCCCCTCGGAGCCGACGACGATCTTGCTCAGATCAAAGGGCGCTTCGGCCGAGGCAAGGGCATCGAGGTTGTATCCGGACACCCGCCGCATCACCTTCGGGAAGCGGCTCTCGATCTCCTCCGCGTAGTCGTCGACCACCCGCCGCACCTCGCCGTAGGCGCGGCCCTCAATGCCGGGGCGCCGCGTGCGCGCGTCGAATTCAGACGGCGTCACGGGACCGAAGGTGGCCCTTGAGCCGTCGCTGAGGACGACGCGAAGTTCCAGGACGTGGTCGATCGTACGCCCATGCAGGATGGAGTGGGAACCACAGGAGTTGTTGCCGATCATGCCACCGAGGTTGGCCCGGCTGCTCGTGGACACATCCGGGCCGAACTGAAGGCCCTGAGCGGCCGCCGCGGCATTCAACTCGTCGAGGACGACCCCGGGCTGGACGCGGGCCCACCTCCCCTCGGCATCCACCTCGAGGATGCGATTCATGTACCGGGAAAAATCGATCTGCAGACCTTCACCGACCGTCTGGCCGGCGAGGCTGGTACCACCCCCCCGGGGCAGGACCGAGACCCCACCCTCGCTGGCGGTGCGAAGCGTGTGGGAGACATCCTCCACCGAGCACGGCAGCACGACACCTGCAGGGGCGATCTCGTAGATGCTCGCGTCGGTGGCGTACAGAGTCCGGGTCAGGGCATCGAGGCGGACCTCGCCTTCGATACCTGCTTCTATCGCGTCTCCAAGTCCGGCAAAGTCGTTCAAGAAAACAGCACCTCAGGCGCGCGGCTGGGGTTGGGGATCAGCCGGGGGGCGACTCTTGGACAGCCCAAAAAACCGCCGGAAAGCGCAATATAAAGGTTGACATCTGGTGAATACCCCCATATCTTGTGCACTAGCGCGTGGTAATGCGCGCAGTAGAGGGGGCTTCCGGGAGTAAGGGGAGATCGCGGAAGTCCCCCATTTTATTTCTCCTCCTGAGTGTGGAACCGTTACGACGTATGTCCCAGAAGGAAAGTACGATCGTGACGATTTTCGGGCATCAGTACCGCATCGCCGCAGACGCGGCCGACGCGAGGCATGTGGAGGTCGTGGCGGCCCTTCTGGACAGCCGCATGCGCCGGATCGCCACCTCGACCCGGAGGAGGGTCGCCCTCGAAATCGCCATCCAGGCGGCCATGGAGCTCGCTGACGAGGTGCTGAAAGCGCGGGACAAGCGGGACCAACTGTTGACGGGTGCGGATGAGCATCTCAGCCGCTTCACCCGCAAGCTCGAGGACGGCGCCTCCACCTCGGATCTGCTGACCGGCGGTGACGACTCGGCGTCCGCGCCACGCTTCTAGAGGACCGAGCCCGCCAATCAGGCCCCCGGCCGGCCACGTCTCCCGGCTCGCTTCGGCGAACCGGGAGACGTCTGTGCCGCCGCCTTCAAACCGATTCAGGTCGGGTGAAGGATCATGGACATCTCCCGGCCTTCCATCTGCGGCAACTGGTCGACGGCGGCGACATCCTCCATCTTCTTCGCCACGTCTTCCATCACCTCTCGGCCGCGGTCCCGGTAAGCCATCATGCGTCCCAGGAATCGCATGCTGACCTTCACTCGATATCCGTGGCCGATGAACTCCCGGATGTGTCCGAGGCGGTACTGCAGATCGTGCTCGGAGATATACATCTTGATGCGCACGGTCTTCATCTGCACGTTGTGCTGCTTCTTGCGCGCCTCCTTGGCCTTCTTCTCCTTGTCGTACCGATACTTCCCGTAATCCATGATGCGACAGACCGGCGGGCGCGCCTCCGGTGCGACTTCCACCAGATCGAGATCGACCTGTTCGGCCATCTCCATGGCCTGGACAGTGTCGATGACGCCGACCTGCTCTCCGTCGGCGCCGATGAGGCGAACTTGGGGGACCCGGATGGAGTCGTTGATTCTGGTGAAGGACTGTTGCTGTCTGGCGATGGGCGTTGCCTCCGAAGGGGGTCTTGGATACACCTGTACAGAATATAACCGCGCGAGATGGGGCTTAGCAACATGCACGCCCCGCCCGCCGGCACCCGCGCCGAACACAGGCGCCCGTCCCGCCCGGACCTGTCTCGACGACGACAGGCGGCCAGGCTCAGAACTGGGAGGATGAGAATGCCCCGGTACGACGTCTACGGAATCGGCCATGCCCTGGTGGACCTGCAGTTCTCCGTCGGGGACGCCCTGCTGCGCGAACTCGGAGTCAGCAAGGGCGTCATGACCCTCGTCGATGAGACCCGCCGCCGAGAGGTAATCGACAGGGTCGCCGCCGATCCCGTGAACCGAGCCTCGGGCGGCTCCGCCGCCAACACGGTGATCACTGTGGCCCGGTTCGGCGGACGGGCCTGCTACGCCTTCCAGGTGGGAGAGGACCACTGGGGCCACTTCTACCGACGCGACCTGTCCGCCGCGGGCGTCGACAGCAGTCCCGCCTGCCAGGTTCAGGGCGAGACGGGCCAGTGCCTGGTGATGGTCACGCCCGATGCCGAGCGCACAATGCAGACCTTCCTCGGCGCCAGTGGCACCATGGGACCGCACCAAGTCGACGCCGACGGCATCGCCGCCTGTCGCTTCGCCTACCTCGAGGGTTATCTGCTGACCACGGAGGCGGGTTTCCGGGCCTGCCGCCTGGCATCCACCATCGCTCGAGACCGGGCGGTCGATGTCTCGCTGACCCTGAGCGATCCCTCTGTAGTCGAGTCCTTTCGGGACCGGTTCGAGGAGCTTGCCGATGGCGTGGATCTCCTGTTTTGCAACGAGGAAGAGGCCACCGTGTTCACCGGCATCGACTTCCGCGAAGAGGCTGCCCGGCGGCTCTCGGACCGGGTCGGCCGCGTCTGCGTAACGCTGGGCCCCGAGGGAGCCCTGACCGCAGAAGGAGGTTCCTCAGCTCGTCTGGTGCCGGGCGTGGAGACCACGGCCGTGGACACCACCGGGGCCGGTGACACCTTTGCCGGCGGCGTCGTGTACGGGTTGTCCCGCGGCCTCTCGCTCGAAAAAGCGGCGAAGCTCGGAAATTACGCAGCCGCCGCCGTGGTCTCGGTCTTCGGGCCACGCCTGAAGGCCGACATCGGTCCTCTCGTAGAGGAGATCCTCCAGGACCGGGCCCCGGCCCCCACCCTGATCGCCCGAGGAGAGACCGGATGAGGATCCTCGTATTCTTTGACTTCACCGATGAGCAGATCGAGGAGTTGGTTCAGCTGGTCCGGCGCCACGGAGACCACGAGGTCGTGCTCGCCAGGGAGACGGAGGAGGCGGTGAACCTGTCGCCCAGCGCCGAGGTCCTCCTCGGCCACTTCCCCGAATCCGTGGTCACCGCGGCACCCAGGCTGCGCTGGATCCAGTCCATCAGCGCGGGCATGGACGGTTTCCTCCATCCGGCGGTGGTGGAACGCGAGGAGGTAGTGGTCACGAACATGGCCGGGCTGTACGCACCTCAGGGCGGAGAGCATGCCTGGGCGCTGCTGCTGGCTCTCACCCGTGGGCTGGTGCCGTCATTGCGGAGCATGGCCGAACGCCAATGGCGCGGTGGTGTGACCGTCGAGCTCGCCGGGGGGACCCTGGGGCTGATCGGCCTCGGCGGCTTCGGACTGGAGACCGCGAAGCGAGCCGCCGGCTACGACATGAGGCTGCTAGCCCTGGACCCCGTCCGCCTCGATCCACCGGAAGGCGTCTACGAAGTGCGCCCTCCCACGCGGGAAAACCTGCACTGGCTGATGTCCGAGTCGGACGCGGTAGTCGTCTGCTGTCCCCTGACCGACGAGACGAGGCACATGATCGGCCCCGGGGAGCTCGCGGCGATGAAGCCCTCCGCCTACCTCGTCTGTGTCAGTCGCGGCGGCATCATCGACGAAGATGCCCTCTTCGAGGCCCTGCGGTCGAAGAGGCTGGCCGGAGCCGGCCTCGACGTCTGCGAGATCGAGCCCCTTCCGGGAGACAGCCCCCTGTGGGAAGCGCCGAACCTAGTCCTGACCCCGCATTGTGCCGGTGCTTCCCAGCACCGTTCCCGCAAGACTTTCGAGTTTCTCCGCGACAACCTCGAACGCTACCTGCGGGGAGAGCCGCTGGTCAACGTCGTGGACAAGGGCAAGGGCTACTAGCGGCCTGGATCTCCCTTCCATGTGCGTTTGGCCGACGCGGATGGACGGTGATCCGCGGAGTTCCCTATCCCCCTCAGCAGCCGATGGAGCGGACATACTCACGCATGGCGGCGCTGCGCCGGCTCTCGCTGACCGCGTCCTCGCCTTCGTAGGCCGGCTCCCCGGGGCAGCAGGTCACGACGCGGTCGTAGCCGATCTCGCCGAGGGCTCGCATCACCGCGGGAAAATCGACTCCCTGCGCCTCTCCCACCGAGACCCATTTAGGATGGTAGCGCCCATCCTCGTCCCGTGTACAGGAGGAATAGTCCTGGAGATGGACGTAGTTGAGCTGGGAACGGAAATCGCGTAACGATTGGACCGGATCGTACCCCCACAGCCTGGCGTGAGAGACGTCGATGCAAAGACGGGCCTTCTTCAGGCAGCTCATGTACAGCTTCCAGTGCTCGATGGAATCGACCAGGCAATTGGTGTGGATGTGGTAGCTGACTTCGAGGCCGAGGCCTTCCGCGTATTCCGCCCAGGCGTCGGCCCCTTCAGCGGCGGCCCTCACGTCGTCGTCCTCGACCCTCCGGCCTTCCGGCTTGCCCCCGTTCATGAACATGAAACAGTCGGCGCCCATCTCGGCGGCGAACTCCATCCGCCGGCGGTTGCGCTCCACCGTCTCCCAGTCGCGGTGGTCCGGGGTCCCGGCCGCGGCATACACGGCCATGGGCATGCCGGCCTCCTCGCACACTCGCCGCAGATGGCTGGGCGGCCCCAGCCAGTCGAGAGGCAGTCGCGCCTCCCACCCATCCCAGCCGGCCTCCTTCAAGGCCGCCAGGGCGGCCGGCAGATCCGGATTGCGCCAGCGCAACGTGCTGTAGCAGATACTCAACTTCATCCAGGTTCTCCCCTTGTCTTCATCTCGGAAACCATGGCTGCGGAGTGGCGGCGAGCATGACGCAAGCCACCCGGACGGACGGCGCGAGCTTGACGCGCGGCGAGGCGGGCCGAGCCCAGCAGGCGTTCATCACCACCAGCGGACTCTGGGGGGTCTGGAGCCAATCCGTCGGGATCGGCACTGCCGTGTTCACCGGCTACGCCCTCCACCTCGGCGCCGACGCCCCCTACATCTCCCTCTTCACGGCCGTGGCCTATCTGCTGGCCACGGTGCAGCTTCTCATGCCCGTTCTGGGCCGCTACCTGAGGCGGAAGCGCACCATCATCTCCGTGGGCATGGTGGAAATCGCGCTGCGGAGTTCCCCGCCGCTGGTTCCGCTGCTGTTCGCCCCGCGACTGCAACTCGAGGCGCTGATGGTCCTGGTGGGCCTCGGCCTGCTGTGCGGGTACTCCCTGTCCCCATTCTACAACACCTGGGTGGCCAGCGCCGTGCCCGGGAACATACGGGCGCGGTTCACCAGTCGCCAGACGATCGTGAGCACCCTCGTGGCCATGCTCGCCGGCATCGGCATCGGCCTGTTCATCGACGCCTTCGAGGGGGGCGACAAGCAGATCGGTTTCGACATCGTCTTCTCCGTCGGCGCGATCTTCGGCTGCCTCGGGTATGCCCGGCTGAGTCGAGCCCCGTACACGGATGGAACCGACGAAGGCGAGAGGGTCGACGAAGGGGACGGTATGGCCCGCCTGGCCGAGCCCTTCCGGGATGGGAACTTCCTCCGGGCGGTGCTGTTCTTCGGATTCTGGACTTTCGGCCTGGGTTTCGGCAGCAAGCCGGTACTGCAGATCCTCATCCTTCCCGCGACCTTCCTGCCCGTGCTGTGGGTATGCAACGCTCCGGGGGCCCACACCCTGGTCCCGGTGGCCCTGGCGCTCTCCGGCGTCCTGTTCTCCGGGATCATGGTCGCCGTGACGCCCCTGCTCTACGGGCTGGCGCCGGCCCGGCGGCCCACGCCCCTATTACCTGGCCTCCTGGTCGGCCACGGTGAACCTGATGGGCTTTCTCGGCGCCCTCGCCGGAGGAGTCCTGGTGCACGCCCTGCGCGACGTGAGCTTCCACATCGAGGGCTTCCGCTTCGGACACCTGCAGATCATCATCCTGCTGAGCGCCGTGGCCCGAATCCCGTCGATCCTGCTGCTCGGATTCGTCTCCGACCGCAACTCCATCTCCTCCCGTCACCTCCTGTCGCACCTGTTCCGCGGCAACCTGCTCAGCTACACCTTCAACACCGCCGTCTACACCATGGCCCGGCAGGAGCAACTCCGGGCGCGGGCGGCTCTCGCCCTGGGACGCTCCGGAAGTCCGCTGGCGATCGAGCAGCTGATGCAGGCTCTGGCCGACGCCAGCCCCGTCGTGCGCCGCAGCGCCGCCCGCGCCCTCGGCGAGACCGGCTCCGCGGAGGCCACCGATTCCCTGGTCATCGAGCTCCTCGACGGCGAGTCCGACATCCGTTCGGAGGCGGCCGAGGCCCTGGGACGGCTCGGCCACGAGGGCGGCATCGACCCGCTGCTCGAGGCCCTCGAGGACGGAGATCCCCGGGTGCGGATCAGCGCCATTCGCGGCCTGAGCGAAATCGGCGGCGACGAGGCGCGAGAGCTCTTGTTCTGGCACTTCGGCGAGCATCTGGACGACCCGGTCGCCTTCCCCACCCTCGTGGACGTCCTCAGCCACATGGGCGACCACCGTGTCGTCCGCCCGACCCTGCAGCGGCTCGACCGCTTCCGCTCCGCGGCGGTGCGCCTCCAGCTTCTCAACAGCGTCTGCCACGCCCTCGGTGCCGGCGGCGAATTCTACCGCCTCCTGTCCCGGGAAGAGTCCCAGCGGACACCAGCCCTCGCCCGGCGGCTGCGTCGAGTCTTCAACTCCCTCGCCTGGCAGCCCCGTCCTCGAGGCCAAGGTGCGCGAGCGGACTCGCAGGGCCATCCAGGACATGTTCAGAGCCCTCGACACCGAGGATCTGGACCGCATGGAGGAATCGGCCCGCCAGGTGGCCGGGATGGTCCGGGACGGCCTGTCGGCCACCGGACGACCACCCTACCAGGTCTTGTCCGTCTACCTCGTGATCCTCGCCCTGGAGACCTTCCTGACCAGCCCGGGACGCTACGATCTGCGGGCCGCACGGGAGATCTTCGTCGTCGTCTGTCTGGGGCGCATTGGCGGGATCCTTCGGAGCCTGGATGCGCCGCTATCGTCGGGACGGCCGGATCAGGGGGGCTGAACCCCTCCGCCTGGTCGCCGGCGGCCAGGGGCACGGTCCCGTAGTTCGGGTGGGGCCGTCATCGATGCATCCGGCGGATACGCCCGAGCTCGCGCAGGTTGCGCAAGCTGCCCGACAGCGGCCGGAACCGACTGTCGGTGTCGTCCCGCCAGCACACGGGGATACGCGCGACGGAATACCCCGCCCGGGTTGCGAGCAGCAGGATCTCCACGTCGAACATGTAGCCGTCGACCTTCGCAGTCTCGAAGAGGCCGCGCATGACGGGACCGCGGAAGAACTTGAAGCCGCACTGGGTATCCGGGAAATCTGCGAGGCCCAGCCACCACCGCATCAGGCGCCGGAACTGCGCCGAGCCCCACTGCCGGTAGGCGCGCCTCGGGACCTGGATGTCGGATCCGGGCAGCGTGCGGTCGCCGATAGCGATATCGGCCCCGGCTGACAGCACCCGGAATACCTCGTCGAGGGCGGCCACATCGGTCTTGTCGTCGGCATCGATGAAGCCCACGACCCCGCCCCGCGCGACCTCGAGCCCCAGGCGGACGGCGGCGCCCTTTCCGCGGTTCCCGGCAGCGCGAAGACAGCGCAACTCGGGCCGGTGCGCCATGGCTTCCTCCACGACCTCGGCCGTGCCGTCTCCGCTGCCGTCGTCGATGACGATGATCTCATGCTCCCATGGCCGGGCGGCCAGGAAGGCCCGGAGGCGGTCGACGGTGCCCACGATGCGCCTGCGCTCGTTGAAGGCGGGGATCAGTATGCTCAGGTCCATGCAGGAGCCGGGGAATCCGGCCGGCCGCAGCGGGTCAATCGGCTGGCAGAGGGAATCGCAACGAGCCTATACTCTCGTCAAACCGGACCGGGGGACCCATGAGCGAAGAGACGGTCTTCGACCAGATCCTGAGCGGAAGGATCTCTGCCGACATCGTGTTCGAGGACGAGCACTGCGTCGCCTTTCGCGACATCAACCCCCAGGCGCCCGTGCACGTGCTTGTCATCCCGCGCCGCAAGATCACCGGCCTGCAGGCGGCGGAGCCGACCGATGCCGATCTCCTCGGGAGACTGATGGCGGCGGCCTGTGCCGTCGCCCGGCAGGAGGGAATCCTCGACCGCGGATTCCGGTGCGTGATCAACGCCGGCGCCCAGGGAGGGCAGGAGGTGCCCTATCTCCACGTGCACCTGCTGGGGGGACGGCAGCTTGGATGGCCGCCGGGCTGACGCGGCCGGAGAAACGGACGGTCCCCGGCGTCAGTCGCGCCGGATCAGGACGTAGCCGTTGGCGGCGCCCGGAACGGCGCCCTTTATGAACAGGAGGTTGCGCTCCCCGTCGATGCGGACGACCTGCAGGCCTCTCGTGGTGACCCTGCGGTCGCCCATGTGGCCGGGCATCTTCTTGCCCTTCCACACCTTGCCAGGCGTGGTGCCCTGGCCGATCGAGCCGGGGTGTCGAACGCGGTCGGGCGTGCCGTGAGAGGTCTTCTTGCCCCGGAAACCGTAGCGCTTGACGACCCCGGCGAACCCCTTGCCCTTGGACCGTCCGGTGACCTTGACGGTGTCACCCACATCGAACTGGGAGACATCCAGCACCTGGCCGACCTCGAACTCCACGTCCACGCCCTCGGTCCGGATCTCGCGAAGGAGCCGGTGCGGAGCCAGACCGGCCTTGGCGAACTGGCCTCCGTCGGGCTTGTTCCGCTTGCGGGCGGGAACCTCCTCGAAGGCGATCTGCACCGCGGCGTAGCCGTCTCTTTCCGGATTCTTGACCCGCACGACCGGGCAGAGTCCCGCGGCCACGACGGTCACCGGAACCAGCTCTTGCCGATCGTTGTACACCTGAGTCATGCCCAGCTTCTTGCCAATCAGACCGACCATTCCGTTTTCCTTGTACCCGATGGGGTCGCGTGGACTGTGGACTGCGGGCGTCTTCGCTCCAGAGATCCAAACCTGAAAAGTTAGGGAGCCCCAGGGACCTTGGCAATATCGTCCAATGCCCGGTCTTCGATGGATGCCGTCCTCCGCGGGGGCGCCATCGGGGACTTCGTCCTGACCCTGCCCGCCATCGCCGCTCTGCGAGAAACAGGCGGCGGCGGGATGCTCGTCATCGGCGATCCGTCGCGGGCGCCCCTGGCGTCACCGACGCAGATCGTCGACGCGGATTCGGCGGCCTGGTCCCGCCTGTTCGCCGGCGGGCCTCCAGAGGGGTCACTCCGCCGGCGGTTCGCCGGTTGCCGGCGTCTGCTCGCCTATGTCGCGGGGGGTGAGCCGGCCGCTCCACGTCTGGTGGCCTCGCTGCGGCAGCTCTCCGAGAAGGTCGTCATCGCCGATCCCCTGCCCGTCGACGGGGAGACGGTCCATGTCAGCTCCCATCTGCTGCGCCCCCTTGCTGAATTCGGCATCCACCCGCCTCCCGATCCCCTGCCCCGTATCGAAATGCCCCTCCGCGACCGCCGGGGTGGGCCGGTGGTCGTCCATCCGGGCAGCGGCGGACCCGCCAAGTGCTGGCCTGTGCCGCGCTTCGCAGCGCTTCTCGAGTGGCTCTCCGGCCGGGGGATCCCCGCGGTCGTGCTGTGGGGACCCGCCGAGCAGGAGCGCTCGGAAGAACTCGATCGATTCCTGCCACCGGATCGCCTGTCTCCCGCGACCCCCGTCGAGTTGGCCGAGGCCCTGGCCGGCGCCCGCCTGTACGTCGGCAACGACTCCGGCCCCGGTCATCTTGCGGCGGCGGTGGGCACACCTACCCTCTCCCTCTTCGGCCCCACGGATCCCAGAGTATGGCGGCCGTTGGGGCCCCGGGCGAAGGTGATCACGGCGCCGGATGCAACGATGGAGTCCCTCCCGCTGAAGGAGGTGCTCGGCGCGGTGGAGTTGGTCCTGAATCCGTGCTGAGGCTCCGACGCCGAGAGGATGACGACCGCGCCCTGCGGACCCGGATGGTGGAGGAGCAGTTGCGGCGCCGGGGGATCCGCGATGAAAGGGTCCTGTCCGCCTTCGAGCGCGTGCCCCGCCACGTCTTCGCCGGCGGCGAAGACCTCCTTCGCTGCTATGGCGACCATCCCCTGCCCATCGGGTGCGGCCAGACCATCTCGCAGCCCTATGTCGTGGCCTACATGCTTGAAGTGGCGGGCCTTCGCCAGGGCGATCGGGTCCTCGAGATCGGTGCCGGTTGCGGCTATCAGACGGCGCTGCTGGCGGAACTCGCCCACGAGGTGCGAGCCTTGGAATACCACGAGCGGCTGGGGGTAGCCGCCGGCGATCGTCTGCGCCGGCTCGGTTATGACAACGTCGATCTCCGGGTCGGGGACGGGTGCCTGGGGTGGCCCGACGGCGGGGTCTTCGATGTCGTCATCGGCTCCGCCGCGGCGCCCCGCATCCCCGACGCCCTGCTCGAACAGTTGGCGCCGGAAGGTCGTCTGATCATGCCCTTGGGTGCGGGGCTCGATCAGCAACTGGTGCTGGTCCGAAGGCGGTCTTCGGGCTTGGAGCAACTGACCCTGCTGCCCGTGCGCTTCGTCCCCCTTCTCGGCCAGGGATAGCGCCTCACTCCACGGCTTCGACGATCTCGATCATCACCCGCGCCGTCCCCTGCTGCACCATCTCCAGCTCCAGGGCGGCGGCAAAGGAGAGGTCGAGGATCCGTCCCTCGATGTACGGTCCCCGGTCGTTGACCTTGACCACCACCCAGCGGCCGTTCTCGAGGTGGGTGACCTTCACCACCGTGCCCAGGGGCAGCACCCGGTGGGCGGCGCTGAGCTTGTACATATTGAAGGTCTCGCCGTTGGCCGTCTTGCGGCCGTGGAACTTCTTCCCGTAGTAGGAGGAGATCCCGATCTGGTAGGCCTTGTCCGTGGAGATGCTCTCGGGGTCGACGGGATGGGCGGTCCGGGTCGGCCGAACAACGGGTGGGGGTTTCTTGTCGCGGTTGCGGTCACCCGAGGACTGGGATTTTCGAGGACTGGTCGATGCGGAGCCCGGCTGGCTGCGGTAGACGGGTGTGGGCGAGCAGCCGGCGACCAGGACGTGGGCGAGGGCGAGGGCGGCGATCCAGCGTGCCATCGACGTCGGTTGGGGTCGCGCTCAGGTCCTGAGCGTGCCCACCAGGTCCTCCACCCGGTTGATGTTCTCCCGCCGGCAGTACTCCCCGATGCCGTCGACGATGCCGGCGGCGGCGGCGGGCTCCACGAAGGTGGCGGTCCCCACCTGCACCGCCGCCGCCCCGGCGACCATGAACTCGAGGGCGTCCGTGGCGCTGGAGATGCCCCCGAGCCCCATGATGGGCAGATCCACCGCCTGCCTCACCTTGTGCACCAGGGCCAGGGCGATCGGCTTGATCGCCGGGCCGGAGAGCCCTCCCGTCACGTTGCCGAGGAAGGGCCGCCGCGAGGGCAGGTCGACGGCCATGCCCAGGAGCGTGTTGATCAACGATACGCCGTCCGCGCCGGCTTCCGCCACCGCCCGGGCGATGGCGGCGATGTCGGTGACGTTCGGCGTGAGCTTGGCGATCACGGGCCGGCTCGTCGAAGCGCGCACGGAGGCGATGACCTGGGCCGAGGCCCGGGGACTGCAACCGAAGAGCATCCCCCCGTCCTTCATGTTCGGAGAGGAGATGTTGACCTCGATCGCCGCGATCCCCTCCGCCTCCTCGAGGCGGGCGGCCATCTCTCCGTGCAGCGGGGCCGTCGAGGCCGCGATGTTGACGATGACCCGCGTGTCCAGGCGCGCCAGGAAGGGCCACTTGTCGGACAGAAAGGCCTCCAGGCCCGGGTTCTGCAGGCCGATCGAATTGAGCATTCCGGCCGGCGTCTCCACCACTCGCGGTGGGAGATTCCCGGCGCGCGGTTCGGGTGTGATCGTCTTCGTGACCATGCCGCCGAGCCTCGACAGGTCGATGAAGGGCGTCAGCTCATCGCCGTAGCCGCAGGTGCCCGATGCGAGCACCACGGGGTTGCGCAGCTGGATGCCGGCGAAGGTCGTCCTCAGGTCGACCACATCCCCCCCTCACCACTCGATGGTTCGGGCATCGTACACGGGGCCGTCGATACAGACCCGGCTGTATCGATGATAGGGATCGAGCCTCCCCTCTCCCCTCCGCCCGACCACGCAGCCGACGCAGACCCCGAAACCGCAGGCCATGTATTCCTCCAGAGAGGCGTAGCAGGGAACGCCCCGATCCGAGCAGAGGCGGGCCACGGCGGCCATCATGCCGTGAGGACCGCAGGTGTAGACCCTGAGCCTCGGTCCGGACACGTCGAGGGACTGGAGGAGCAGGTCCGTAACCCGCCCGGGGTGACCCCGTGTGCCGTCGTCGGTCGCCCGGAGGAAGGTCCGAGCTGCGGGGCGGAGAAGATCGTCGGGCAGATGTCGGTCGGCGCTCCGAGCGCCGGCCAGAAGACGGACGTCGTGGCCTTGGGCACCGAGCCGCCGGCCCAGGAACAGCAGCGGCGGAAGACCGATCCCCCCTCCAACGAGCGCCGCGGTCTCCCCTCCTCCCGGCTCGGGGAAAGGGTGTCCGAGCGGCCCGAGGCATCCAAGGGTTTCTCCTCTGGTCAATCGCGCCAGGGCCCTCGTCTTCGGTCCGATGCGATCGTAGAGGACATCCACCGTTCCGTCGGCCTCGTCGACCCCGGCCACACTCATGGGGATTCGCAGGTAGGGGGAGAACACCTCGGCCGGCCGGGGCTGCAACTGCAGGAACTGACCGGGACCGATCCCAAGGGCAGCCTCCGGGATCTCGAGCCGGGTAAGGAAGAACCCGGCGGCCACCTCCGCGGTCCACCGCACCTGAGCGGGGCCGTCCACGGCGCAAGGCCAAGTCTCCGTCATTCCCCACTCCCCGGCGAAGCCTCGGCCCCCCGTCCGGCGAGGTCCTCCTCGGCCAGCAGGAGCGGCGGCCCGTCGGCCGCTCCGTCCTTCGAGGGCTCAGCCATCTCCTCACCCACCTCGACGGAGGGCGGTGAGAAGGGGACCGCCACCTCCGCCCAGGTGCGAGCCGGTCTCTCATCGTTCCCTTCGGCCGGGTAGAAGGTGTAGCCTGCGGCGGCGGCAAGGGCGGCCGAGGCGAAGGGCTCGTCGCCCTGGTAGAGAGAGACCTCCTCGGCCTGACCGGTCACCGAAACAAGCACGTCGACATAGACGGTGATCGAATCCGTCTGGCCTGCGGGGTACTCAGGCAGGCGACTGGAGCGCAACAGCGGGGGTTCGGTTACCCCGAAATAGCGCAGAGGAAGCTCCAGAACCTCTTCCTCCGGCTCGAGCTCCAACTTCTCCAGCCCGTCGAGATCCAGCGGCTCGGACTTGGCCCCGGCGAGACCGGGGAAGAGGACGATCAGGTCCCTGACGCCCGGGGACTCCCGGTCCCGTCGCGCGATGGTGCGCAGATAGGTGTTGGCGGAGTCCTCCCGGCCTTGCCGGACGTGGTAGGCGAACAGGCGGTAGTGGGGCAGAATGGACTTGGACCGCTGCCCGAGAGCCTGACGCAGGTAGTCGACGGCGTCCTCCAGGTACCCCTGCTGCCAGTTGCTCTCCCCCAGACCGACCAGGGGCTCGCTGTTTCCCGGCCCCCCCTTTTCGTCGAGACTGAGCAGGAACAGCTCCTGGGCGGCGCTGAAGTCTCCGCGGCGCAGGGCGCGCATGCCGAAACCCACGTGATTCCTCGCCCTCGAGGTCGAGTCCTCGAACATCGGCTCCACCGCGACCAGAACGAGGCGTTGTACCGGGTCGGTTCCTTCTCTCAGGCTCTTCAACTCGCGGCCGAGCCGATCCACCACTCCGTCCCGTTCCGCCTGCCGCCGCCGGCCGACCAGATCGGCGTAGGAGCTGCCCGGGTAGAGCACCAGGATCGAATCGTACCTCGCCGCGGCGCCCGCGGAGTCGCTCTGGACGTTCTCCGCGGCCCAGGCCGCCAGAAAGGCGGCGCGGGCGGCAACCCTCGTTCCGGGGTAGGCGCCGGCCAGATCATCCAGTTCGGGCACCCAGCGCGCCGGCTCCTCGGGGAACTCGAGACGCACCCGCTCGATCTGGGCGAAGGCCTCGGCCGCCTGCTCCTCCGCCGAGGCCTGGTCAGGCAGTCCGAGATACCGCCGTGCCTCGCTCGCGTGCTCCGTGGTCGGGTGTTCGGCCACCAGGCGTTCGAGGATCGGCCGCGCCGCCGTGCTGTCGGCCCTTTGCTCGATGTGGGTCCAGGCGAGGTTGAACAGGGCCCGGGGAATCTGGGGGGACCCGGGAAAACGGTCGGCGATCGCGTTGTAGAGAACGGCCGCCGAGTCGGGGAGCCCCAGCCCTTCGCGGTATACCTCGGCGGCGGAGAACAGGTTGTCCATCAGGGTCGGCACCTTGGAACCCGGGCGGCGCTCCAGAAGTCGTCGCCGGCGCCGTTCCCGGGCCCTCTCCTCCCCCTCCGGACCCTTTGGCCCTGGGGGCAGCCCCACCAGCGGAACCCAACGGCCGAGGGAGTCGAGGTCCGCTACGTAGCCCTCCAACCCCTCCGGTACCAGCGGCTCCGGAGCGAGAGCGGGCTCCGAACCCGGAACCTCGGTGGAATCGGCAACCTGCGCCGCAGTCGAGTCCACCGGAATCCCCGCCGCCGAGACCGCCGTGTCCGGGACCGCCGCGGCCGTCACCAGCCCCCCGACGGCGCCGAGGGAATCGCCGGCCACGATGTCCAACCCCTCCGGTACGAGCCGCTCCGGAGCGAGGGTGGGATCCGGCCCCGGAACCCCGGTGGAATCGGCGGCCTGCGCCGCAGTCGAGTCCACCGGAGTCCCCACCGATGAGACCGCCGTGTCCAGACCCGTCCCGGCCATCACCGCCCCCCCTATGGCGCCCAGGGAGCCCGGGGGCCCCGTGACGGGTTCCTGGACAGCGGCCGTGTCGGGCTCCGCTTCCGGGGAGGTCGAGAGGGACCCCGCCTGCAGAGCGGCGGCGGTGGAGTCGGCCCCGTAGATCTCCTCCAGCAGGGCGTCCAGCCGGCCCGTCGTCACCAGCATCACCCGCGCCAGTGAATCGGCCTCGGACCCGCGGCGCTCGCGGCCGACCTCCTTGAAATAATCCTGAGCCTGCGGCCGGTCTCCGCGGTCCTGCAGGTAGACCAGACCCGTCTGATAGAGGGCCATGGCCGAGACCGCGGTCCCGGGGAAGTCGTCCCGCACGCGCTCGAACTCCTCCAGCGCCGCCGGCAGAGCTCCGCTCTCGCGGTGATACCGGCCGATGAGGATCCGCGTCTCCCCCTCCCAAGGGCGGAACCGACCTTCCCGGAGCAGGGAACGGTAGGCGTCGAGAGCCGGAACCGGCTCGCCCTGGCGGTAGAGCACGCGGCCCCGGTTCAGCCGGGCGCGGTACTTCACCGAGTCGGCGCGGGCTTCGCCGAGGGCGCGGTCGTAGGCGACGACGGCGCTGTCGAGATCCTCGGCACCGTCCAGGGCGAAGTGGGCGTTGCCGATCCGCAGCCAGAGTTGGTCGGCCAGTGGCGTGCGGGAAAAGGCGGAGAGGGTCGTGCGGTAGTCGTAGATGGCGGCGCGCAGGTCGCCCCCCGCGGCGGCCATGTCGCCGAGCTCCATGCCGGCGCGGTCACCGACATGGCTGCGCTCGAGGACGAGGGCCGTCAGAAGGGCCCGGGCCTCTCCCGCGTGGCCCAGATCCCGCTGGCAGCGGGCCCGCCAGAGCCGGGCCCGGTCGACGTACTCGCTGTCAGGGAAGTTCTCCTCGAGATCCTGGAACGACCTGGCTCCGTAGGCGTAGTCTCGCTGCCAGTAGAGGGCCTGCCCGACGAGAAACATGGCGTCGTCGACGAGCTCGCTCTCGGGGTGCTTCTCCAGAACGATGGACGCCTTGCGCACCGCCTTTTCGTACAGGCTCTCGTACCCGGCGCCGCGACTGCCCCGACCGGACCCCCGGCCCAGCTCGGCCCCGCCCCGCCCTCTCTCCTCCTCGACGCGGGCCTTTTCCGCCTGACGGAAGTACTTCTCCGCGTTGTAGTAGGTGTTGAAATAGACGCACGAGGCGGTGGCGGTGAGGAACAGCCCCGCGGCCCGGGCGAGGTGCAGCGACGACCGGGACGACCGGTCAGCCACCGTGGTAGTCCTGCAGCGCCCGGACCGAGATCGCCGTGCGCAGCAGAGCCTCGATTCCGTCGGCCGCGGCCTCCGCGCCGGCCAGCGTCGTCGTGTAGGGGACGCCGTTCATGATCGCCGCCCGCCGCACGTAGGCGTCGTCGTACTGGCTTTGCTCGTCTTCGGGGGAGTTGATGACCAGGGCGACCTCCCGGCCCCGGATCAGGTCCTCCACGTGGGGATGGCCTTCATGGATCTTCAGGATCATCTCCGCCTCGATCCCATGACGCCCGAGATGGAGGCGGGTGCCCCCCGTGGCGACGAGTTCGAAGCCCGCCGACCTCAGCCGGCGCGCCACGTCGACGATGCCGTCCTTGTCCCGGTCGTTGACGCTGATGAACACCCGCCCTCCGGAGGGCAGCATCGATCCGGCCCCCATCTGGGCCTTGAGGAAGGCCTCGCCGAATTCCGAGCCGATCCCCATGACCTCGCCGGTGGACTTCATCTCCGGGCCGAGGATGCCGTCGGCGCCGGGGAACTTGCTGAAGGGCAGGACCGCCTCCTTCACGGAGATGTGGACGGGTGCGGGGGCGTCGGCATGGCCCTGCTCGCGCAGGCTTCGGCCGACCATGACGCGGGCGGCGATCTTCGCCAGCGGACGGCCCGTGGCCTTGCTGACGAAGGGGACCGTGCGGGAGGCGCGGGGATTGACCTCCAGCACGTGCACGAGGCCCCGGTGGATGGCGTACTGCACGTTCATCAGGCCCTTGACATTCAGCGCCCTGGCCAGAGCCCGGGTGTGGTCCTCGAGGGTCTTCAGGTGGGCGGGCTCGATGTCGTGAGGCGGCAGGACGCAGGCCGAGTCTCCCGAGTGGACCCCGGCATGCTCGATGTGCTGCATGATGCCGCCGATGAGCACGTCGCCGTTGGCGTCGGCCACCGCGTCGACGTCGAACTCCTGCGCCCCCTCCAGGAAACGATCGATCAGCACCGGATGTTCCGGAGAAGCGGAGATCGCCGAGGAGATGTAGGACTCCAGGCGCGCCTCGTCGTAGACCGTGACCATGGCGCGCCCCCCGAGGACGTAGGACGGCCGGACGAGGACCGGGTAGCCGATGCGCTCGGCGATCGACCGGGCCTCGTCGAGAGAGCGGGCCATGCCGTTGTCGGGCTGGCGAATCCCCAGTCTGCGCAGCAGGTTGCCGAAGTGCTCCCGGTCCTCGGCCAGGTCGATGCTGCGGGGGGACGTGCCGATGACGGGAACGCCGTTGGCCTCCAGCTCGAGAGCCAGATTGAGGGGGGTCTGCCCGCCGAACTGGACGATGACGCCCTCCGGCCGCTCGTGCTCGACGATGTGGAGGACGTCTTCGACGGTGAGAGGCTCGAAGTAGAGCTTGTCAGCGGTGTCGTAGTCGGTGCTCACCGTCTCCGGGTTCGAGTTGACCATGATCGTCTCGAAGCCGTCCTCGCGCAGGGCGAAACAGGCGTGGACGCAACAGTAGTCGAACTCGATGCCCTGACCGATGCGGTTGGGCCCGCCGCCGAGGATCATCACCTTGCGGCGGTCGGACCGGGCCTCGGACTCGTTCTCCCGCTCGTACGTCGAGTAGTGGTACGGCGTGTGGGCCTCGAACTCGGCGGCGCAGGTATCGACGGTCTTGAACACGGGCCGCACGCCCTTCTCGTAGCGCGCCGCCCGGACCTGCGACTCGGTGCGCCCCGTCAGGTGACCCAGTTGGCGGTCGCTGAAGCCCAGGGCCTTGGCCGCGCGCAAGTGCTCCCCGTCCCCCAGGAGGCCCTTCCCCGCCCGGCCCAGCTCCCCCTCGGCCCGGTAGATCTCGGTCAGGCGATCGATGAACCAGGGATCGATGCGGGAGAGGCGGTGGATCTCTTCACGGCCGAAGCCCTTCTGCAGGGCGAGCTTGAGATGGAACAACCGTTGCGAGCTCGGGCGCGAAAGCAGCTCCCGAACCTCTTCGTCCGGGATGCGAGCTGCCTCCTCCTCCTTGCCGTCGGCCCCCCATCCCCCCCGGCCGATCTCCAGGGACCGCAGCCCCTTCTGGAAGGACTCGGCAAAGGTGCGGCCCACGGCCATCGTCTCCCCCACCGAACGCATCTGCGTGTCGAGCGCGTCCGGCGTGGAGGGGAACTTCTCGAAGGCCCACCGCGGGATCTTGGTCACCACGTAGTCGATCGTAGGCTCGAAGGAGGCCGGGGTCTCGCGCGTGATGTCGTTGGGGATCTCGTCGAGGGTGTACCCCACGGCCAGCTTGGCGGCGATCTTGGCGATGGGGAAGCCCGTGGCCTTGGAGGCCAGGGCCGAGCTGCGCGAGACCCGCGGGTTCATCTCGATGACGACCATGCGGCCCGAGGCCGGGTCGACGGCGAACTGGATGTTCGATCCCCCCGTGTCGACGCCGATCTTCCGGATCACCCGGATGGCGGCGTCGCGCATCACCTGGTACTCCTTGTCGGACAAGGTCTGCGCCGGGGCGACGGTGATCGAGTCGCCGGTGTGCACGCCCATGGGGTCGAGGTTCTCGATCGAGCAGATGATGACCACGTTGTCGTTGAGGTCGCGCATCACCTCGAGCTCGAACTCCTTCCACCCGAGGACCGACTCCTCGATGAGGACCTCGGTGATCGGACTCAGGTCCAGTCCCCGTCTGACGATGCTCTCGAACTCCTCCGCGCCATGGGCGATCCCGCCGCCCGAGCCGCCGAGGGTGTAGGCGGGCCGGATGATGACCGGATAGCCCAGGCTGTCGACCCGTCCGGCCGCCTCCTCCACGGAATGGACGAAGTGGCCCGCAGGCATCTCCAATCCGATCTCGTCCATGGCCTTCTTGAACAGCTCCCGGTCCTCCGCGGTCCGGATGGCCTGCAGGCGGGCGCCGATCAGCTCCACGCCGTGTTCTTCGAGCACGCCGGACTCCGCCAGTTCCACGGCCCGGTTGAGCGCTGTCTGCCCGCCCACGGTGGGCAGAAGGGCATCCGGTTTCTCCCGCTCGATGATCTGGGCGCAGGCTTCGGCCGTGATCGGCTCCACATAGGTACGCTGCGCCGTCTCCGGGTCGGTCATGATCGTGGCCGGATTGCTGTTGACGAGGACGATCTCGTAGCCCTCCTCCCGCAAGGCCTTGCAGGCCTGCGTGCCCGAGTAGTCGAACTCACAGGCCTGGCCGATGACGATCGGACCGGAACCGATGAGCATGATCTTCTGCAGGTCGTCTCGACGAGGCATGCTCGGGGGCGCCCCTACCCGGGGGGGCGAAGGAAGGGAATGGTCGATCGGGGAGAGGCCCGCCTGCCCGGGGACAGAAGGCCCAGATATGGCAAGAGCAGGAGCACCTTGGGCACGCCTGCTCGAAAACGCGACTGCACGGCGCCGGCTCGCAGGACCGCGAGCCTGCGTACCATCGCCTGCCGGCCTAGTCCTGCATGAGACCCAGCCAGACCAGCAGGATGATCAGGGCGATCGTCGTCGCATATCCAAGTCGCAGGAGCTGATCGCGGACCTGCACCCGGTCGAGGGCCCAGGTGGCCGGCCCCCGGCGGCGGCTGAAGGCCGGAGCTCTCCGCGGTTCGTCGCCCTCGCCCTGGAACCTGTGCGCATCGATCAGGCGCACGAGGGAGGGATCGTGATCGGCGATGACACGCAGAATCGATCGCTTGCGCCGCGCGACCTTCTCGGAGAACTCCCGGGAGGCCGCCCCCTGTCCGTCCTGGTCCGTCTCTTCGACATCGCCGACGGAAACCTCGGCAGGCCCTCCCTCGGCCTGATCGGCGATGAGCACGGTCTGCTCGCGGGCGAGGCCCTCGGTGAGTTCGCTGACGACCGTCCGGTCCTTGACGTTTTCCTGGATGACGGCGAAGCAGGCGTCGATGAAGCGCTTGAAGTCCTGCCGAATCTCCTGTTCGGAAAGGCCGAGGAGGTACGACTCCTCGATCATCTCCTCGATCGCCTCTTTGACCTTCGACGACATATCCTGAACTGTTTCGAGCCGTGAAAACAGGACGACCGGAGCCTCCCCGGGGGTGGGAGACCCGACCGCAGGCAGGGCGGATCGTACTGGGTACAACGTGGAGTTACATTACTCGATCCCTCCGAGAGTGTCAAGAAATCGCACCCTGCCCGGAGACCTCCAGCAGGGCCCGAGGGACCTGCTCGCAGATATCGCCGGCGCGCATCGACCAGGGCCCCAGCCCGTCGCGCGCGAGGTCTCCGGCGAGGCCGTGTATGTAGACGGCGCAGGCCGCCGCCGCCAGGGCCGGGACACCCTGGGCGAGGAGACCCGCCACCAGTCCGGTGAGCACGTCACCCGATCCGGCCGTGGCCATGCCCGCGTTGCCGGTGGGATTGACGAATGTGCGGCCGTCCGGGGCGGCGACCACGGTCGGCGCCCCCTTGAGCACGAGAACCACCGACCGGCCGGCGGCAAACTCGGCTGCCAGCCCCAGGGGATCCTCCGCGATGCGGTCGGGGTCGCAGCCGCTGAGCCGCTGAAACTCCCCGGCGTGCGGCGTCAGCACCCTGTCCGGCGCCGGCCCCGGACTTGCCTCCGCCAGGGCATGCAGCGCGTCGGCGTCGACCACCGTCGGGGGCAGGTCGGGCCGGGAAAGCAGTCGTCGGACGAGCTCGCCTGTCTCTCCATGACGGCCGAGGCCGGGACCGATGGCCAGCGCCTGCGCCTTGTCCAAGAGCCGCAGCACCTCGCCGAGAGCCCTCAGGGAAAGGCACCGGGCCCGACGAACCTCCGGAAGGGGCCGGGTCATCACCTCCGTCAGCTTGGTCTCGAGGATGTCGTGGAGGCTCGCCGGCGCCCCGAGCCGCACGCGGCCGGCCCCGGCCCGCAGCGCCGCGTCGGCCGTCAGGCAGGCGGCTCCCGTCATCCCTTCGGAGCCCGCCACCACGGCGACCGCCCCGCAGGAACCCTTGTGAGCCACGGGGGATCGGCGTGGCAGGAGGCCGGCGATCCCTTCTCTCGTCAACAGATGGGAGGTGGCCGGACAGCGGGAGATGGCGCCCTCCGGGAAGCCGATGTCGACCAGCTCCAGAGCACCACAGTGGGCGCGGCCGGGGTGAAACATGTGACCCACCTTCACCAAGCCGAAGGTGACGGTCACCGCGGCTCGTACGCAGGCCCCCGCCACCGCGCCCGTGTCCGCCTGCACGCCGGACGGCAGGTCCACCGCCACCACCGGCCGGCCGCAGTCGTTGACGCTCTCGATGATCCGGGTCTCCCCTGCGCGGGGAGGACCTCTCAGGCCGGTGCCCAACAGGGCATCGATGACCAGGTCGGCCTCGCCGAGGGCCCCTGTCAGGTCCTCAGGGGGCGGACGGACCACGGGTCCGGCCTCTGCCTCGAGCCGCTTGAGATGATGAGCTGCGTCGCCGCCGATCTCGCCCCGGGGCGCCGCCAGGTATACGGACGCGGGAACCCCCGCCTCCACCAGGCGGCGTCCGACGACGAATCCGTCGCCGCCGTTGTTGCCCTTGCCGCAGACGACGGCGACGCGCAGTCCCTCCAGGCCCGACCAGCGCTCCTGCACCGTCTGCACGACGCCGGCCCCGGCTCGCTCCATCAGCTCCGTTCCGGGTACCCCCATCTCGATCGAGAGGCGATCGATGGCCGACATCTGGCCCCCGGTCACCAGCTTCGGGAACTCCATGGGGTCCGTGTTCATGCTAATAGCAGGCTCAGCCGTCGGTGAGTCCACGGAGGAGGAAGTCGGCATAGGTCCTGGCGGTCTGCACCAGATCGCGGAGGCTCACCCGCTCGTCGGCCCCATGGGCCCGCTCGCCGTTCACCCCGTATCCGATGCCGGGCAGACCGGCGTCGACGAAATAGTGAAGGTCGGTGAACCCCGTCGTCACCCGGAATTCGACTGCATGTCGGCGCACGGCGCGCACGCTGCGAGCGAAGGACCGGGGCAGCACCCCGTCGCCATCGACCACGCACGGCTCGATCCGCAACAGCGACTGCACCCGGTGGCGAACCCCGGCTCGCGAGGCAGCCCTGGCCAGGGCCTCCACCAGCTCGGCCTCGGCGTCGGCCAGCCGCTCCCCGGGCAGTAGACGCCGGTCGATGGTGAAGAGCGCCCTTCCCGGGACGGTGTTCACCTTCTGGTCACGGCCGCCGCGAAAAACGCCCCCCACGTTGATCGTGGGCTGCCGGGTCCGTCCGTCGGGACCCTGCCAGCGCCGGGAGGAGTTGGCCAGTCTCCGTTTCACCGACCGCAGATCATGGACCATCTGCGCAGTCTTCTCGAAGGCGTTGACGCCCCGCTCGGGACTGGAGGCGTGGGCCGACTTGCCCTCGACCTCCACCTCCAGCCAGAGGACGCCGTTGTGCCCCAGTCCCACGCGGCTGCCCGACGCTCCCTCGCACTCCACCGCGTAGTCGGCCTTCACGAGCCCCTCCTTCACGATCCACCCCGCGCCCAGGGCGCCGCCGGTCTCCTCGTCGGCGGTGAAGGAGACTTCCACATTGACGGCGGGATCGACGCGGGCATGGCGCAGGGAATGCAGCGCACCAAGGAGCGCTGCGATCGAGCCCTTCATGTCTCCGGCGCCTCGTCCATACAGCCAGCCGCCCCGGGCGAACCCCTCGAAGGGAGGGGCCGTGCGCCAGTCGCCGGGTGCCACCGGCACGACGTCGTAGTGGGCGTTGAAGTGGACCGCCCGGTCGGCCCCGGCATCCCAGCGGGCGACGACGTTGTAGCGGGGATAGGCGGGATCGATGCCGGCGGCTTCCACCTCGGCGTCGGGGACGCGGTGAACGGTGGGACGCATGCCCAGATCCCGGAGCCGGTCTTGCAAGTGCTCGGCCATCGACCGATAGCCCTCTCCCGGGGGGTTGACGGTGGCCATCCGCACCATCTTCCGAAGCTCTCTGGCCAGGCCCGCCCGGCGCTGATCCAGATGGTCCAGGGGGCTCATCCCTTCCCCTCCTCCCGCAGCTGGGTGGAACTCACGTCCAGGCGAAACTCGGACTCCGGGATCTCCTCGAGCAGGTCGGAGAACTCCCCGGGCACCCGGACATCGTCGAGCCCGCGGTATTCCCCCTCCCAGGTCCGGCCCGAGACCATGAAGCGGACCCCCAGATCGCGGAGCTCTCCAAGGGCCCGCTTCATGTCTTCGCGCTTGCCAGCGTAGTAGGCGGGCTCCAGGAGACGTAGCGCCGTGTCGAAGCCGATGGCGAACCAGCAGCCCGGGAAGATCCTGGCCTTGCCAAGGAAGGTCGGCTCACGAGTGAGCAACAGACTCCTCCCGCCCCGTGGCTGGTCCGCCCGGGCCAGGATTTCGCGGTAAGCCAGCGGGTTCTTGTCCACGTTCTCCACGGAGAGCTCGAAGAAGGCCCTTCGGCCGCTGCGGCGCTCGGCCGCCGCCGCCAGCCCGGCGTGCCCGCCGTGGAAGGGGTTGAAGGAGCCGGGGACGATGATCGCCCTCTCCGCTGACGGGTCCGGCCGGCCGGGGACCCCGGGCTCGTCCATCTCGACGGCTTCCAGACGCCCCTCCAGCAGGGCCTCGAGGGCTTCGTCAACGGCCGCAGCCGAACCCTCGACCCGGACCCAGGACGGCAGGACGGGTCTGCTTGCATCTTCGTCGACAGCGCCCGAAGCCGCGGCGCACCGGGCCAGGAGAACGGCACTGAGCACCTCCTCCTGGGAGAGCCGGTCAGAGGCCCCGGAGTCGAAACGGAGGCTGGCAAAGGAGTAGACGCGGGGTCCCCGGGTGCACACGAAGGCCTGGTCCCGGCCCTTGCGCACCCGGTCGGTGGCCAGGGCGGCCGTGGCGCCGACGCCGATGGCCCCGCCATTCCGGGAAAGACGCAGGGCCCGGCCCCGGGCCGTGGCGGCGAGAACCCGGGCCGTCTCCTCCCGTACTCGATGGGGACCGGGCCTGCCGAGATAGTCGGCCACCGCTTCGAGGAAATACGGCACCTGAACCTCGACCATGACACGCGATGCTCCGGGATGATTGAGCAGCCAACTGATCCCGCGGGAACCTCCGCCGGTGACCGCCACGGACAGGGGCCTGCCGGCCGCAAGGATGCCGTCCACCATGTCCCAGGCCCAGGTTTCGAGGTCGTCGGCCGAATCGGTCACAGCAGGCCGAAGAAGTCGATTACGCCGCGCACGCCCCACCCGGTGAGGAACAGACCGCTCAGAATATTGAGGGCCAGGAGCAGCCGGCCCATGCGTAGCGCGGGCGGCAGCCGCGTGCGGTCGGTCCACACCATCAACAGGCACCAGAGACCGCAGGTCAGCACGCCGCCGAAGATCGCCGCGGGCGTCACGATCTCCACCGGATTCCCGCCGAGCCACATGATGGCCACGCCGCCGATCCCGCAGTAGGCACGACCCACGGCCGCAGGCGCCGGAGAGGCATCCGGCGGATCCTGCGGAACAGGGGCCGCAGACACTCGTGGGTGGTTCGCACGTAGAGTTCGTAGGCGCCGAGAATGGTGCCGAAGAACGCGGTGAAGACGCCGGCCTGGTACACGTACACCAGCTTGGGATGCAGCCCGGTCAGAAAGGCGGACTGCACCGACAGCAGCTGCAGCCCGGAGGGCACGATCTGCTGGGGATGCAGGAGCGCAGCGCCGAGGATCATGAAGGCCATGGTGAAGACCACCACGCAGAGAAAGCTGCCCCCCGTGTCGGCCAGCGGGGCCCGCAGCCAGGCTCGTCCCCGGGCGATGTTGGTCTCGTCGTCTGCTATGGCGACACCCTCCCGTCCGCCCCGCGGGGGCCGGCCGAGAAGCCCCCACCCCTTCTCCCGGAGCATGCCGATGTAGCCGAAGTAGTCCTGGGTCCCGCCGCCGATGGCTCCGAGATAGGTCCCGAGCTCGAGCCAGGGGGAACGCCCCGCGATGGCTGGGTATTTCGCGCTCACCCAGGGGTGGTAGGCGGGAAGAGACGGAACCAGACTTCCCTGCAACGCCGCGAGCCAGTCGGGACGGCACGCGAACATGGCCATCAGGATGAACAGGAGAAGGACACCGACGATCACCGTTTGCGTGCGCTCGAGTGCTCCGTAGCTCTGCACCAGGGTCAGGAGGATCGCGGCAGCGACGAACAGGGTACCCCAGACCCTCCCGTCGGACCACGGGCCCGTCCCGGCCTCGAGCCCCCCGATCCAGACCACCAGGCCGCCGAGCATCTTGGGCAGCCCCGACAGCCACAGGGGGAAGCACAGGATCGTCATCGCCGACAGGACGTACACGGCCCAGCCCTCGGGGCCGGGAAGGTACTTCCAGCCCTCCATCGGATGCTCTCCGGTGAGGGTCATGTAGCGGGCGGCCGTATAGACCTGGACGAACTTCATCAGTCCGCCGCCGATGAAGCACCACAGCAGGGCGTACCCGAACAGGGCGCCGCCCCGGGAGGCGAAGACGGTCTCGCCGCTGCCGATGGTGACCGAGGCGATGATGGCGCCGGGTCCGAAGGACCGCAGGAGGGCTTCCACCCTCCGGCCGGTCAGCTGAGAAGGTGGTTCGGGGTAACGGTTGTCCACGGGGGCCAACGAAACCTGCGGTGCCAGAGGTTGTCAATCTCCTTCGCAGCGCGGATTATCTCATCATGACCATCGATCGCGCCGTGATCCCGGTGGCCGGTCTCGGGACGCGGCTGCTGCCCACGACCAAGGCCGTGCCCAAGGAGATGCTGCCCGCGGGACGCCTGCCGATCATCCACCACGTCGTGGAGGAGCTGATCGCCGCCGGCATCCGCCGCATCCTGTTCGTCAGCAGTCGCCAGAAGGGGGCGATCGAGAACCACTTCGACGACTACTCGTCGCTCCTGATGCACCTGGAGCTCGACGGGCGCGACGTGCGCGAGATGGGCCGTTTCGACTACCGCCAGCGCGGTATCGAGTTCTTCTTCACCCGGCAGCAGGTACCTCTGGGCGAGACGAAGCCCCTCGGCACCGGAGACGCCGTCGCCTCGGCGGAGAGCTTCGTCGGCAGCTCCGACTTCGTCGTCGCCTACGGGGACAGCATCATCGCCTCCACGAACCCGCCCGGCCTCGTGGAGCGGATGATCCGGTCCCACGGGAAGCACCGGTCCGCGTGCACCATCGGCGCCTGGGAGGTGACACAGAAGATGGTGAGCAACTACGGCATCCTGGTGCCCGATCCGAAGGAAGCCGACCCGGCCGACAGCCGCCTGGCCGACATCATCGAGAAGCCGGCTCCCGGGACCACGGACAGTCGACTGGCCGTGAGCGCCCGCTACGTGTTCACGCCGGAGATCTTCGACCGGATCCGCTCCGTAGCGCCCTCCGAAACCGGGGAGATCTACCTGACCGAGGCGATCCGCCGGCTGATCGAGGAGAGACGAGAGGTCCGCGCCGTGCGGCTCCGGGAGGACGAGACGCGCTACGACATCGGCAACCACTCCGCCTACTTTCGGACATTCATCGACTTCGCTCTGAACGACCCGGAGTGGGGAGAGGACACGGCCGAATACCTCGCCAGGAAGCTGGCCAGGCGGTAGCCGGCACGGAGGACGGGCCGATCCATCCCCGGGGCCGAGCCGGACCGATGGGAGTCGATGCCCCGGTCCGCAGGCCGGCGACGCTGCCGTCGGCGTTGACAGCCATCGACCCCTCCATATCTTAACGCACTGATTTTCAAGGGAATAGGCCATCCGATCAGGTGGAAGAACCATGAGTGAAGCCCTGAGTTGGAAGGCCCGGCTGGCGGATCTCGTCCGCGAGGATCTCGGCCGGGAGATCGACATCTTCGAGACCGAGATCGAGTTGCGCAGGCAGGGCAAGATCGACGAGGCCCTGTTTGCCGAGACGCGTCTGCGCCGGGGTGTGTACGGCCAGCGCTACGACAACGGAACTCGCTTCGATGGCCGGGAAACACAGGAGCTGGGATACCCAGAGGAAAACACGAAGGGTCCCAATACCCTGTGGCACGCTCCGGGGATGCAGCGCATCAAGATCCCCTTCGGCGGCCTGACGACCCGGCAGATGGAGGTGCTGGCCGATCTCGCCGAGGAATACTCCGACTCCATCATCCACATCACGACGCGGCAGGACGTGCAGTTGCACTACGTCCACATCGACGACACCATCGACCTGATGAGGCGTCTCGCCGCCGTGGGTATCACCACGCGCGAGGCCTGCGGCAACTCGGTGCGGAACGTCACCGCCTGCCCGCTGGCCGGTGTCTGCCGGACCGAGACCTTCGATGTCACCCCCTACAGCCAGGCCTTGGCCCGGTTCCTCCTCGGCCACCCCGACGTCCAGGACTTCGGACGCAAGGTCAAGATCGCTTTCAGCGGCTGCCGCGACGAGGCCTGCGGTCTGGTGAACATGCACGACATGGGCGGCGTCGCCGTGACGCGCACCGTCGACGGAGAGATGCGGCGCGGCTTCGAGCTCTACGTCGGGGGCGGCCTGGGCGCCGTACCCCATCAGGCGAAGCTCTTCGACGAGTTCGTCAGCGAAGGGGAGTTGCTGCCCATCTGCCAGGCCATCGGCCGGGTCTTCGCCCGTCTCGGAGAGAAGCGCAATCGCGCCCGTGCGCGCCTGAAGTTCCTGGTGGCCAAGCTCGGCATCGACGAGTTCAAGCGGCTGGTCCTCGAGGAACGGGAGAAGCTGCCTCACGACCCCCGCTGGACGGCCTACCTCGACCACCTCGAAGAGACCGACGAAGAGCCCCTCCATCCCGGCCGGTCCCTGAACGGCGCCGAGCTGCCGGAGGGGTTCGAGGACTGGTATCGCACCAATGTCTACCGCCAGCGCCAGTCCGGCCACATGGTGGCTACCGTCCATCTGCCTCTGGGCGACCTGACCTCCGGGCAGCTGCGGGAGCTGGCCGCCATCGCCCGGCGCCATGTCATGGACACGATCCGGACCACGGTGGAGCAGAACATCGTCCTGCGCTGGGTGAGCGAGGCGGAGCTGCCCTCTCTCTACGCGGAGTTGAAGGACTTCGGCCTCGCCGCCTCGGCGGCGGGCACCATCGTCGATGTCACCGCCTGCCCGGGCACCGACACCTGCAAGCTTGGCATCGCCTCCTCCCGGGGCCTAGCCGGCGAGCTGCGCCAGCGTCTCGGCGAGCGCTTCCACAGCCTCGACGAGGCCGTCCAGGGCCTGCGCATCAAGGTCAGCGGCTGCTTCAATTCCTGCGGCCAGCACCATGTGGCCGACATCGGCTTCTACGGGATCAGCCGCAAGGTCAACGGCCTTGCGGTCCCCCACTTCCAGGTAATCCTCGGGGGCCGCTGGAGGGAGAATGCCGGTTCCTTCGGTCTGGCCATGGCCGCGGTGCCGTCCAGGAACATCCCCCTCGTCGTCGACCGGCTGACCCAGCGCTACGTGGAGGACCGCAACGGCAACGAGTCCTTCCAGGACTTCGTCGGCCGCGTCGGCAAGCGCCAGGTCAAGTCGATGCTCGACGACCTGGCGCGGGTGCCCACGTACGAGGAGGACATCTCCTACTACCGGGACTGGGGTGACACCCGGGAGTTCACCATCGACGACATGGGCAAGGGCGAGTGCGCCGGCGAGGTCGTGCCTCTCGCCCATTTCGAGTTGACCGCCGCCGAGCGCGTGGTCTTCGAGGCCCAGGTCATGCTCGACGAAGGTGACCCGGCCAAGGCCTACGCCGCGGCTTTCCAGGCCATGGTTCAGGCCGCCCGGGCCCTTGTGCGCACCCAATGGCTCGATGTCGGCGAATCGGCCCACAGCGTCGTTCCGGAGTTCCGCACCCGCTTCGTCGACACCGAGTTGTTCCTCGATACCTACGCCAAGGACAAGTTCGCCCGCTATCTGTTCCGCCTTCACGAGCATCCGAACCCGTCGCCCACAAAGGACGACGCCCACCGGGCGATCGAGGAGGCCCAGCTTTTCATCGAAGCCGCCTTCGCCTGCTACAGTCGCATCTCCGACGCCGCCCAGGCCGCAAGGACGGCGGTGCCCGCCTGATGGCCGTGGATCTTCAGCGCCTGAACGTCAAGTTCTACCTGGAATCGGGGTGCCGCCTGTCTCCGGAAGAGGCCTTCCGCGTCTTCAGCCAATGGATTCCCGAGCCAGAGGACGAACTCCTCATCGACGTGGCCGACTACAGCCACATCGAGCGGGGGCCGAAGACCGTGCTCGTCGGCCACGACGCCAACTACGTGCTCGACAACACCGACGGCCGCCTGGGCCTGCTTTACGGCCGCAAGACGGAGACGAACGGTGCGACGGGAGAGAGGCTGCGCGGCGCCTTCGCCGCCGCCCTCAAGGCCTGCCGCCGCCTGGAAGAGCATCCGGACGTGGCCGGGAGAGTGCGGTTTCGCGGCTCCGAGGCCTTGCTCATCATCAACGATCGCCTGCGAACCCCCAACACCGAGGAGACCCTGGAAGCCTTGCGCGGCGATCTCGACGCCTTCCTCGGCAAGCTCTTTCCCGACGAGTCGGTCCGGATTCAACGCGACCCGGACGGACGCGAGCGTCTGACCCTCCGGATCGAGGCCCAGGAGAACCACCCCATCGCTTCCCTGCTGGACCGCCTCGATGCCTGACCACGGGGTCCCGCCGGCCTTGTTCGAGCCCTCCCGGATCGAGTTGACAGTTTTCTCGGTCCTCTCTAGATATAGGTCCGGTTCGCGGCTGGAATGCCCCCGTGACCGGAAAGGCTGACCGGAGATTAAGGATTCATGACCTACATCATCGCCGAACCCTGCATCGACGTGAAGGACAAGGCTTGCGTCGAGGTATGCCCGGTGGACTGCATCCATCCAGTGGACGGCGAAGGGGTTCCCATGCTCTACATCGACCCCGACGAGTGCATCGACTGCGGGGCCTGCGAGCCCGAGTGCCCCGTGGAAGCGATCTTTGCCGAAGAGGACTTGCCGGAAGAGTGGAACAAATATCTCGAGATCAACGCCGCCTACTTCAGGGATCAACAGTAGGCGTCCTCCCGGGTTTTCCACCGACTCGACCAGCGGATACGGGCGGCGGCTCTTGTCGAGCCGCCGCCCGTTAATCTGTCGCCATGGCCAGATCCCGCCCCGAAGGAAAGTCCGGGCCGAAGCGCGCCGACGACCGGCGTCGCCGGTCGAGCGATTCGACGAGATCCCCTTCGACCGCACCGCGTCCCTCGGGGCGACCGGATCCCGACCTGCTGTGGTTCCTGTACCGCAAGATGGTCGAGATCCGCAAGTTCGAGGAACACGTCTGGGACGTGTACACGCGGGGGTGGATGCCGGGGCTGGCCCACTTGTACATAGGCGAGGAGGGAGTCGCCGTCGGAGCCTGCGCCGCCCTTCGCGAAGATGACTACATCACCTCGACCCACCGGGGGCACGGGCACTGCCTGGCCAAGGGCGCCCGCCTCGACCGGATGATGGCCGAGATCATGGGCAAGGAGTCGGGCTACTGCCGCGGCAAGGGCGGATCGATGCACATCGCCGACGTCTCCCAGGGGAACCTGGGGGCCAACGGAATCGTCGGGGGCAGCTTTGGAATCGCCACCGGCGCCGCCCTGTCCGCCAAGCTGCGCGGGACCGGCCAGGTGGCGGTCTGCTTCTTCGGCGACGGCGCGGCGAACCAGGGCATTCTGTTGGAGACGGCCAACATGGCCGTCATCTGGGACCTGCCGGCGATCTACCTGTGCGAGAACAACCAGTACGGGGAACATACCCCCTTCGAGTCGGTTACCGGCGTCCGGGAAATCGTCGAGCGGGCCAAAGGTCTGGGCATGGAGGGAGTACGGATCGACGGCTCCGACGTGCTCGCCGTCCACCAGGCCGTGTCGGAGGGGGTCGCCAAGGCCCGAGGCGGCGGCGGCCCGACCTTCATCGAAGCCGTCACCTACCGCTTCCGAGGCCATCACGTGGGCGACGCCGCGCCCTACCGCACCAAGGAGGAGCTCGGCTGGTGGATGGAGAACAAGGATCCCATCCATCTCCTGGGCCGGCAGATGAGCAAGGCCAGGATGGCCACCGCCGCCCAACTGGACGAGATCCAGCAGCGGGTGGAGGAGGAGGTCCTGGCGGCGGTCGAGTTCGCCCGGAACGAACCCGATCCCGACCCCGCGCAGGCCCTCGAGGACGTGTACGCCTAGAGGGGCCGATGACGCGAGAGATCACCTTCCGCGAGGCCGTGTGCGAGGCCATGGCCGAGGAGATGAGGCGCGATCCGAGGGTCGTCCTCATCGGCGAGGACGTGGGCCGGTCCGGGGGGATCTTCAAGTGCAGCGAGGGGCTGCACGAGGAGTTCGGCCCCGAGCGCGTCATCGACGCGCCGATTTCCGAGGCGGGCTACGTCGGTGTCAGCGTCGGCGCGGCCATGACCGGCCTGCGGCCCATCGCCGAGCTGATGTTCGGGGACTTCTCCCTGCTCACCATGGATCAGCTCGTCAACCAGGCGGCCAAGATCCGCTACATGACCGGCGGCCAGTGCAAGGTGCCCCTCACCGTTCGTCTGACCATGGGGGCGGGCCGGTCCTCGGCGGCCCAGCACTCCCAGTCCCTGCACGCCCTGTTCGCCCACATCCCCGGGCTGAAAGTCGTCATCCCCTCCTGTCCCGCCGACGCCAAGGGCCTGCTGAAGTCGGCGATCCGGGACGACAACCCGGTTCTCGTCTTCGAGGACAAGATGATGTACAACGACAGTGGTCCGGTGCCCGAGGAGGAGGCCACGATCCCCCTCGGCCGGGCGGAGATCCGCAGGAGGGGATCGGACGTCGCCCTGGTGGCCACGTCGAGCATGGTCGGCGCCGCCCTCGAGGCGGCCGAGACTCTCGCCCTCGAGGGGGTGCAGGCGGAGGTCGTCGATCTCCGCAGCCTCTTCCCCCTCGACGCCGATGCCCTCGTGGCCTCGGCGAAGAAGACGGGCTACGTCGTCATCGTGGACGAGGGCACCCGGCGCTTCGGCGTGACCGGCGAACTGGCCTCCGTCATTCAGGAAGGCGCCTTCGACTGGCTCGACGGGCCGGTCGTTCGAGTCGCCGCCGCCGACGTGCCCATCCCCTTCAGTCCCGCCCTCGAGATGCCCACGATCCCCGATGCGGCTCGCATCGTGGAGGCCGTGCACAGCATGCGGGGTTGAGCAGCGGATGTCCCGACCCCTTTGTCTCGTCACGGGCTCGTCGAGCGGAATCGGCTCCGCCATCGTCCGCCGCTTCGCCGCCCACGGCTACGACGTCGTCATTCACTACAACTCCGGACGGGACCGGGCCCGGGCCATCGCCGCCGAGATCGCCGGGCGGCACCAGGCCGCGGCGCACGTCATCGGCGCCGATCTATCCCGTAAGGACGAGGCCTTCCGTCTCGTCGACGAAGCCTTCGAGCGTTTCGGGCGCCTCGACGTGGCGATCAGCAACAGCGGCGTCGCCAACTACGTCCACGGGGACGACGGGGAGCTCATCCGGCACCGCTTCCAGGAGTGTCCGCCCGAACATCTCGACCGGGAGATGGCCCGCGTACTCGATCTCAACTTGATGGGGGCCTACCGCTTCGGCCAGCGGGCCCTGAAGCGCATGATCGAGGCCGCCGAGACGGAGGCCGCCTCCGGGCGGCCGCCCCATCGCAGCATCCTCTTCATCACCTCCATCTCCGACGTGGCACCCGAGACGACCCGCATCCCCTATGGTGTCAGCAAGGCCGCCCTCAACCACGTCATCCTCGGCGCCGCCTTCGAGGCCGGGCCCCACAACATCACCGTGAACGCCCTGCGGCCGGGGGTCGTCGGCACACCGCTGACGGCCCGCCCCTCGGGAGTAAAGGATCCGGCCTCGGGGCGGGAGTACACGGTGGCGGAGACCTACGGGCTGATGGCCGAAGGAGGCGCCCAGGCCCTTCCGTGGATCGCCGAACCCGACGACATCGCGGTGGCCGCCTACGCCTTCGCGCGGATTCCCTACATGACGGGGCAACTGGTCGCCGTGGACGGCGGATTCACGCTCGCCAACGGTTTCCCGAACCGCGATCTGTTTCTGAACGAGGGGTTGCGCAGACGCCACGGAGGTGGCTGAGGGGGCCGCGTCTGCAGGGCGCCTGACCGGCGGGGTTGGCGCCTCAGTGCTCCTTGATGCTTCCCATTCGGATGTCGATGTCCTCGCGGTTGGCTACGCGCTCAAGGGCACCGTCGCGGATCCAGGCCATCCGGTCGCAGGCGCTCAGCATCTTGTCGTCGTGGGTCACGGTGATGATCGTCGAGCCCATCTCCGCCCGCAGCTTCTTCATGTAGTCGATGATCGTCTGGCCCGTGTTGCTGTCGAGGTTGCCCGTGGGTTCGTCGGCGAGGATGATCCTCGGACTGTTGACGAAGGCCCGGGCGATGGCGACGCGCTGCTGCTGTCCGCCGCTCAACTCCGAGGGCAGGTGGTGGGCGCGGTCGGCCAGACCGACGATGTCCAGACATTCCATGGCCCGCTTCTCGCCGTCGGCGGTGCTCAGGCCCGCGAAGATCGTCGGCAGAGCGACGTTCATCAGAGCGCTCATCACCGGCAGCAGGTTGTAGGTCTGGAAGATGTATCCCAGCTCGAAGCAGCGAACGGCGGCCAGCTTCTGCGGAGACAGGGAGGCCAGGTTGACCCCCTCGATCAGGACCTCGCCGGAGGTGGGTGTCTGCAGCGCGCCGATCTGGTTGAACAAGGTGCTCTTGCCCGAGCCGGAGGGCCCCATGATGGCGAAGAACTCGTTCTCGTAGACCTTGACAGTCAGACCGCGCAAGGCATGGACATGGGTCGACTCGTCTCGGTTCTTCGCGTTGTAGACCATCCTCACCTCGCGAACATCGACGATGACGGAACCACTCGTCTGCGCCATGGGCCGGTCTATTCCTTGACGGATTTCAGCGGGCTCAACCCGCGTGGAGGGGCTTCCGGGCGTCCCGAGGGCCGCCTCGCCCCAATGTAATCCGAACCCCCGAGGGGGGTCAATCGAGAGGGACCGCCTACCTCCGACTGGCCGGGATTTCGGCTCGTCAGCCCGCCCTCCTGTCGCTGTCCTGCTCCTTCAGACGGGCGATCTCGTCGCGCAGCCCTGCGGCCTTCTCGAACTCCAGGGCCGCCGCGGCCACGTTCATCTGACGCTCGAGCTCGGCCAGCATGTCCTCCACGGCATCCTCCGCCGCCCCCGCCGAGTAGTCCCTCCGGGGACGCTCGGCCGCCGCCTCCGCCTGCTTGACTCTCTCCAGCACCGATGTGGTCTGCAGGATGTCCGCCCGGGTCCGCCGAATCGTCTGCGGCGTGATGCCGTGCTCCTCGTTGAAGGCGTGCTGCAACCGCCGCCGCCGCCCGGTCTCCTCGATCGTCCGCTGCATCGAGTTCGTCACCTTGTCGCCGTAGAGGATGACGAGTCCGGCGGCGTTGCGGGCGGCCCGTCCCACCGTCTGGATCAGGGCCTGCTCGGAGCGCAGGAACCCCTCCTTGTCGGCGTCGAGAATGGCCACGAGGGAGACCTCGGGCAGGTCCAGGCCCTCGCGCAGCAGGTTGATCCCCACCAGGACATCGAACTCCCCCAGGCGGAGATCCCGCAGGATGCCGACCCTGTCGAGGGTGTCGATCTCGGAGTGCAGGTAGCGGGCGCGGAACCCGAGTTGAGCCAGGTAATCGGTGAGTTTCTCGGCCATGCGCTTGGTCAGCACGGTGACAAGGACTCGCTCGCTCTTCTCCGCGCGAGCCCTGATCTCCTCCATGAGGTCGTCGACCTGGTTGCCCAGGGGCCGGACCTCGATGACCGGGTCGACCAGCCCCGTGGGGCGGATCACCTGCTCGACCACCATTCCCCCCGCCCGCTCCAGCTCGTAGGCGGCGGGCGTGGCCGAAAGGAAGATCGTCTGCCCCATGTGCTCCTCGAACTCCTCGAAGTACAGAGGCCGGTTGTCGTACGCCGAAGGCAGGCGGAAGCCGTGCTCGACGAGCATGTCCTTGCGCGAGCGGTCTCCCCGCCACATGCCCCGCACCTGGGGAATCGTCATGTGCGACTCGTCGATGAACAGCAGGAAGTCGTCGGGGAAATAATCCATCAGCACCCACGGCGGCGCCCCGGGTTCGCGGTGGTCCATGTAGCGCGAGTAGTTCTCGATCCCCGGGCAGTAGCCGATCTCCCGGATCATCTCGACATCGTAGCGGGTACGCGTCTCCAGGCGGTGGGCCTCGACGAGCTTCTCCTGCTCCTGCAGCTCCAGCAGCCGCTGCTCGAGTTCCAGAAGGATCGCCTCGCAGGCGCGCTCGATCTTGTCCTCGTCGGTGACGTAGGCCTTGGCGGGATAGAGGGTGACCCCCTGGCGTTCGTCGACCTGGCTTCCCGTGACCGTATCGAGGATGGTGATCGCCTCCACCTCGTCCCCGAACAGCTCGATGTGAACCGCGAGATCCTCGGCGGCGGGAACGACTTCGACCACGTCGCCGCGCACCCGGAAGCAGCCGCGCCTCAGCTCCAGATCGTTGCGGCTGTAGTAGATGTCGATCAGGCGGCGGAGCAGATCGTCCCGTTCGATGCGCTCCCCCACCCTGACGGTGAGGCGCTGGGCCTCGAATTCGCGGGGCGAGCCGAGCCCGTAGATGCAGGAGACGGTGGAGACGATGATCGTGTCCCGGCGCTCGAGGAGGGAGCTCATCGCTTTCAGGCGCAGGCGGTCGATCTCCTCGTTGATATCGACCTCCTTCTCGATATAGGTGTCGGTGGCGGGCCGGTAGGCCTCGGGCTGGTAGTAGTCGTAGTAGCTGACGAAGTACTCCACCGCGTGGTCCGGGAAGTAGCCCCGCAGTTCACCGTAGAGCTGGGCGGCCAGGGTCTTGTTGTGGGAGATGACCAGGGCCGGCCGGTCGAAGTGAGCGATGACGTTGGCCATGGTGAACGTCTTGCCGCTGCCCGTAACCCCCAGAAGGGTCTGGCACGGGACCTCCCGCTCGATGCCCTCGACGAGCTCGGCGAGGGCCCGCGGCTGGTCGCCCTGCGGCTCGTAGTCGGCGACGAGGCGGTATGACACGGGCCGAAACTCCTTGTCTCTCAGATGGATACACCTGCCGGGGAGGAACCCTGCGTCGAATCTATGATCCCTGGAGAAACCCTGTCAACGTTCCCTCGCTCGTCCTGCTGCTGAATTGTCAGCATGGCAGCTTTTCATGCCCTATTTGCAGCACCACCAGCCTCTGGGGGAGGGATTGGGAAGAGCTGGCCTTGGCAGTTATCTCATTGCAGGACAACGGATTGTCCAAGTCCTTTCAAGACCATGGTACGAATGTTGCGTGAGGGGAGTTCCTTACTCGCGGCATCCATTGGCAACACATGACAGGGAGCTGAATGATGGCCAAGGTGATCGGTATCGATCTGGGAACGACGAATTCCTGCGTGGCGGTGATGGAAGGCTCGGAGCCGGCGGTGATCGCCAATTCGGAGGGCGGCCGCACGACGCCGTCCATGGTGGCCTTCGCCAAGGACGGGGAACGGCTGGTGGGCCAGACGGCCAAGCGCCAGGCGGTGACCAACCCGACGAATACGGTCTTCTCCATCAAGCGCTTCATGGGGCGCCGCTTCGAGGAGGTCGCCCAGGAAATCACGGAGGTGCCTTACGCGGTGAAGAAGGGACCTCGGGACCTGGCGGTGGTGGAGATCGAGGGGGACTCGTCGACGCCGCCGGAGATCTCCGCCATGATCCTGCAGAAAATGAAGCAGACGGCCGACGACTACCTTGGCGAACCCGTGACGCAGGCGGTGATCACCGTGCCGGCCTATTTCAACGACGCCCAGCGTCAGGCGACCAAGGACGCGGGCGCGATCGCCGGTCTGGAGGTGCTGCGCATCGTCAACGAGCCGACGGCGGCGGCACTGGCCTACGGGCTGGACCGGGAGACATCGTCGGAGAAGATCGCGGTCTACGACCTGGGCGGCGGCACCTTCGACATCTCGATCCTGGAGCTGGGTGACGGCGTCTTCGAGGTGAAGTCGACGAACGGGGACACGCACTTGGGCGGTGACGACTTCGACCAGCGGGTGATCGACTGGATGGCGGCTGACTTCCAGGCCAAGGAGGGCATCGACCTTCGCCGGGACCCCATGGCCCTGCAACGGTTGAAGGAGGCGGCGGAGAAGGCCAAGTGCGAGCTGTCCTCGTCGGGGGCCACGGAGATTCACCTGCCCTTCATCACCGCCGATCAGACGGGTCCGAAGCACCTGCAGATGAACCTGAGCCGGGCGCGCTTCGAGCAGCTGGTGGAGGATCTGGTGCAGCGCACGCGGGGTCCCTGCGAGCAGGCGCTGAAGGACGCGGGACTGCCGGCCGATCAGATCGACGCGGTGATCCTGGTGGGCGGCTCGACGAGAATGCCGAAGGTCCAGGAGCTGGTCAAGGAGCTGTTCGGTCAAGAGCCGCACCGGGGGGTGAACCCGGACGAGGTGGTGGCCGTCGGGGCGGCGATCCAGGCGGGGGTGCTGTCGGGTGAGGTGGACGACGTGCTTCTGCTCGACGTGACGCCCCTGTCGCTGGGGATCGAGACCATGGGCGGGGTGATGACCAAACTGATGGAGCGCAACACGACGATCCCCACGAACAAGAGCCAGATGTTCTCCACGGCGGCCGACAACCAGCCCTCCGTGGAGGTCCACGTGTTGCAGGGCGAGCGGGAGTTCGCCGCCGACAACCGTACGCTGGGTCGGTTTCACCTGGACGGCATCCCTTCGGCGCCGCGCGGCATGCCGCAGATCGAGGTGAGCTTCGACATCGATGCCAACGGCATTCTCAACGTGCAGGCGCGGGACAAGGGCACCAACAAGGAGCAGTCGATCCGTATCGAGTCGTCAAGCGGCCTCAGCTCGGCGGAGGTCGAGCGGATGCAAAAGGAGGCGGAGGCCAACGCCGAGCAGGACAAGGCCCGTCGGGGCCAGGTGGACAAGCGCAACGAGGCCGACCAGCTGGTCTACGCCACCGAGAAGAGCCTGAAGGAGCACGGAGACAAGCTCGCCGAGGCGGATCGACAGGCGGTGGAGCAGGCCCTGGGCGAGACTCGCAAGGCCCTGGAGGGAGAGGATCCGGCGGCGGTCGAGACGGCGGTGAACCAGCTGCAGCAGGCCTCCCACAAGCTGGCCGAAGTGGTCTATGCCGAGGCCCAGCAGGGGGGGGAGCCCCCGTCGGGGACCGCCGGGCCGCAGGGACAGGAGCCTGAGGGGGCCGAGGCGAAGGACCAGAACCAGGGCGCCGTGGACGCCGACTTCGAGGTGGTGGACGAGAACAAGCCCAAGACCGACGGCTAGAAACGAGCTACGACGCCGGGCGCAGCAACAGCTTGAGGCCCTCCTGCCGCTCCATCATCTCGAAACCGCGCCGCCACTCCGCCAGCGGCAACCGGTGGGAGATCAGCTTCTCGTTGTCCATGAGTCCCGAGGCCATGAGCTTGAGGGCTCGCTCCCACGCGGTGCGCCGCTGACCGATGCCGCCGCTCACAAGAAGCTCCTTGTAGGCGATCTTCTCGAAGTCGACCTCGACCCGGCGGCCGGGCAAACCCATGAGTGAGACCTTCCCACGCTTGCGCACGGCCTCGAGAGCCAGATCGATGGCCGCCGCCGCGCCGGCACACTCGATGACGACGTCGGCCCCGTAACCGCCGCTGAGCTCGGCGATCCGGCCGGCCGCATCCTCGGCGTCCACGTCGAGGACGTGGGGCAACCCGAGTTCGTGCTCCGCGAAGCGAAGTCGGTCCCGGTCGCGGGAGGTGCCGCACAGCACGACGGATCCTCCTTCGGCGGCCGCCACGAGGGAGCTGAACAGGCCCACGGGGCCGGGACCGATCACGGCGACCAGGTCTCCCACGGTGACTCCGGCTTGCTCGATCACGGAGTGCACGCAGCAGGCCAGCAACTCGGTGAGGGCTCCCGCCTCGAAGCTCACCCCATCCGGCAACCGGTGAACGAGAGTCGCGTTGACGAAGGGCGCGAAGCAGCCGTCGTGGAAGTATCCCATCACCGTCCGCGTCGGACACATGTTGTAGTGACCGCTGCGGCAGTAGTCGCAGCGACCGCAGATCTCGATGCTCGGCTCGCCGGTGACCCGGTCGCCGACGGCGACCTCGTCGCCCACCTCGCTCCCCTTCTCCACCACGACGCCGCTGAACTCGTGGCCCATCACCACCGGGGTGCGGATCTTGTAGTTGATCGTGTCGTGATAGATGTGCAGGTCGGATCCACAGATCCCGGCGGCCCTCACCTCGACCTTGACCTGCCACGGCCCCGGCGGCGCATCGGCCACCTCTCGCATCTCCACGAAGCCGGGACCTCGGTCGTACTTGACGACGGCCTGCACACCGGGCTCCTAGTCGGTGGGAGATACGGGCTCCGCGGGCCCGGCCTCCGGCGGCTGTGAGTCCGCGTCCACCATCAGCTCGATCCGGTCCCCCGCGGCGATCGCCCCGGCCCCCGAGAGAGCGGCCACCTTCGACACCCGCGTACCGATGATTTCGCGAACCTCGATCACGGCGATCCGCTCATCGGGATCGACGTCCTGGCGGCTTGCCGCCGGATAGACGGAGAATCGGTAGCCTTGGTGAACTCCGTTCTCACTTCCGATGTTGATGAAGATCTCAGACCCGGACACGGAGAGGATCTCGGACGCGCCGGAGTCGATGCGGATGCCGGTGGGCCGCAACAGTTGTACCGCCTTCTCAACCACTTCGGCCATGGCCAGCACGGTGGCCTCGCCGATGGCGGTGCCGCGGAACTCCTCCGATCCGTAGGCCATCTCCCCGAGATTCGCGAACTGGTAGTCCTGCTTCCTCGGCTTGCCCAGCAGGTCGAGTCCGAGACCCCGGTCGATGGTCTCCTGCCTGGAGTGAGCCGAGCCGATCCGGGTGAGATCGGCAGCCCGGACCAGGTGAACCTCCATCTCGGCCACGCCCTTGTAGGACTTGTAGCCGCCGATCAGGGGATCGCCCACGTGCAGCCGTTCCATGTTGTAGTCGAGGAGCACACCCCGGGCCAGGACGCCGGCCTGCAGAACCTCGCCGATTCGACGAAGCTCCGCGTCCGTCCACCGCGACCTGCCTTGACCCGCGACTTCCTCCACGACGGCGAAGGGAACCACGTGCCAGGCCGGGACGACCTCCATCTCGGAGCTCAGCATCCGCGGCACTTGGTGCATCAGGTCCCAGACGCCTTCGCGGAAACCGGAATCGTCCTCGAAGGGCAGCACGGCGACCCAGGGCCGGTACGCGCCGAGTTCGTCGGCCGAGGCGCGCTGGTCGAGATAGGCCTGAAGCAGAGCGCCAGGCGGACCCCCCTCATCCCCGCCGCCGGGGGGCGTCCCGGCGCCCGGTGCGGTCAGACCCCTGGGCAGACAGCTGGCGAGGGTCAGCAAGGCCACACTCGCCAGGGCGAAGTGCGGGAAGATGCGTGGGACGCCTGGTGGTTTCTGCGTCATGGGCGGTGTGCACAAGTCCGACGGGAGCCGGCGGCGAGGTGGCCGCCTGGCGCGATTGGATTGGAGCCGCCTCGGGGGATCGAACCCCGAACCGCCTGATTACAAATCAGGTGCTCTACCAATTGAGCTAAAGCGGCTCGACCTCTCAAGCCTGCGGCCCGGATGGATTGGCGTCAAGGCGGTCCCTTGTGGGCTGGCTCGGTTCCGGTCTATCATGGCCACACCCCTCTTCTCCGGAGAATCGCAAGGATGGCATCCGAGCCCTTGGTCTATCTGAGAGGTCGACTGCAGCCCGCTTCGCAGGCTCACGTGGCGATCTACGATGCCGCCGTGGTTCTGGGCGCCACGGTGACCGACCTGATCCGCACCTTCGACCATCAGCCGTACCGGTTGGGAGATCACCTCGACCGCTTCTTCCGCAGCTCCCGCTATGCCCGGATCGCACCCCCCATCGACCGCGTCGAGACCGAGAGGGTCTGCCGCGATCTGGTGGCCCACAACGCAGACCTGCTGCCACCAGGAGGAGAGTTGGCCCTGGTGCTGTTCCTCTCCCCGGGGGAGCTGTCCGTCTACGCGGGCAGCGCCGCGGGCGACGAGGAACGCCAGCCGACCTTCTGCATCCACACTTTCCCTCTCCCCTTTCACATCTGGCGATCCTACTTCACCGAGGGGGCCCACGTGGTCACCCCATCCATCCGCCAGGTTCCCGCCGTGTGCGTGGATCCCAAGATCAAGTGCCGAAGCCGCATGCATTGGTGGTTGGCGGACCAGGAGAGCCGGCAGGTCGATCCCCGGGCCGTCTCCCTCTGTCTCGACCTGGAGGGCAACGTCACCGAGACAGGTGGCTCCAACTTCCTGATCTGCCGTGGCGACACCGTGGTCAGCCCGGCGCCCTCGCACATCCTGCGTGGCATCAGCATGACCACCGTCGCGGAACTGTGCCCGGCCCTCGGACTCGCCTTCGAGGAGAGGGACTTCCAGGTCTACGACGTGATCAATGCTGACGAGGCCTTCCTGGCCACCACACCGTACTGCCTGGCGCCGGTGACCCGGATCAACAACACCCCCATCGGCGAGGGGCGACCGGGACCGGTCTTCGGAAAGCTGATGGATGCGTGGAGCACATCGGTGGGAGTGGACATCCTGGCTCAGATCATGGGCCAGGGGCCGGACCGACCGGCGTGAGAGACGAAGTCCGCCCGTTGAAGTCCCGGGCCGGGGATCAGTTGCCCAACTGGCGGGCAGGGGCGCCCATGACCTCGGCGCGGGTTGCGAAGGCGAGCAACTCCTCGCGCAACTCCACGGGCAGGTCCCGGACGCCGACCCTCTCTGCCTGGGCCGGCAAGGTATCCGGAGCTGACACCCACGCCTCGCCGCCGCGGCGCCAGCCCACACACGAAGTGGCGCCGGCGCCGGTCAGGTAGAAGCGGTCCCCGTGACGGTAGACTTGGGCGGCCACCTGGTTACAGATGCGGCCCCCGGCCGCGGATGATGCGCAGGGCGAGCTCCGGATCGATCTGCACGATCATCTCCGGTTCGATGCGCACGTGACCGGGAAGATCGAAACCGGCCACGGCGGAGCGGGCGTGCCAACCCGAGAGGGATGCGTCCTCGCCATCGACGGCGGACTCGGAGATGGGGCCGCCGAAGACATCGTGAAAGACCTTGGTGTAGCCATCGACAACCTGGGGAGACTTGGAGAAGGCGCCGCCTCCCGCGGAGTTCACCATGCCGATGCACTTGACGCAGTACCACACGTCGTTGAGGCTGCCTTCGGGATCGAGGGCCCAGTGCAGGGTGCGGATGTGATTCTCCCCGGCCTCCCGCCCGGCGGCGAAGCCTTCCTCCACGTCCCCGTCGTCGTTGGTCACCGCCCCCTGGCCCCCACCGGTGCCCGAGGTGAAAACCAGACCGGAGGGGGTGATGGTGGCCATGCAGATCCGCCGCCCCTTCGGGGGGGGAAGAACCTCGTCCCTGGTCTGCAGATCGATGCCGAGCCGCTCGATCCGTTCGTATACATCGAAGTCCCGCCGCCATGCCTGCGGAAGGTTCGTCATCCTTCTCCTCCTGGTTTCCTGGTCAGGACCGACCAGGATAGCCCGCTGCGCCGGTGGATCATACGGAGATTGCCGGGCCGGGGGAAGCGGCGCCGATGCCGGTAACCCTGGATCTTTCCGCACTCGGCCCCCTGGCCGGGAACGTGGCCGCGGCCCGGGACCAGCTCCGCCGCGAGCGCGTCGCCGCACGCATCCTCCAGCGCGACCACACGCTGTGGAAACCCGATCCGGCCGGGATCGGCAACCGCCTGGGATGGATCGACAGCCCCGTGGTCATGGCCCGGCACCTGGGCCCCATCGACGACCTGGTGGACGGCGCCCTCCGGGACGGCCTGACCCGCGCCCTGATGCTGGGCATGGGCGGATCCAGCCTGGCCGCCGAGGTCTTTGCCCGTCTGCCCTCGGTCGCCGGCAGGCGCCTGCCGCTCTCCGTCCTCGACAGCACCGATCCGGCCGCTGTCGGCGGCCTCACCGCCGCCATCGATCCGGCGCGGACCCTCTTTCTGCCCGCCACCAAGTCCGGCGGCACCGTGGAGACTCTGTCCCTTCTGAAGTACTGCTACAATCTGACCATCGGAGCCGTCGGCCGGACGCGCGCGGCCCGGCATTTCGCGGCCATCACCGACCCGGGCAGCGGCCTGCACCAACTGGCGCAATCCCTCGGCTTTCGCCAGGTCTTCCTGAACGATCCGGAGATTGGCGGGCGCTATTCCTCGCTCTCTCTCTTCGGCCTGGTCCCCGCCGGCCTCGCGGGCGCGGGTCCCGCCCGTCTCCTCGCGGGCGGACGGGAGGCACGGGCCCGGATCGTCGACGACGGAACCGGACTCCAGCTGGGGGCGGTACTCGGTGCCGGCGAGAGGGCCGGCCGCGACAAGCTCACCCTGATCGCCTCCCCTTCCCTGGAACCGCTCGGAGCGTGGATCGAGCAACTCATCGCGGAGAGCACGGGCAAGGAGGGCAAGGGGATCCTGCCGGTCCACGGAGAGCCGACGGGAGAGCCCCGTTCCTACGCCGACGACCGTCTCTTCGCCTACCTGAGCCTGACCGGCGAAGACGGCCCGGACGCGGCGGTGGAGGCTCTGACCGGGGCCGGGCATCCCCTTGTGCGTCTCGAGCTGGATGACGCCCACGACGTCGGTACGGCGATGTACTTGTGGAAGGTGGCGACCATCGTCGCCGCCCACCAGATGGGCATCAACCCCTTCGATCAGCCGAATGTGGAAGCCGCCAAGGTGCTGGCGCGGTCGATGCTCGACACGTACCGGTCGAGAGGCACTTTGCCCGGGTCGCCGCCGGACCTCGTGGAGGACGGCGTGGCCGTCTGGGGCCATGTCCCGGGCGGCCGACTCCGGGAGGCCATCCGCTCCTTCCTCTCGGTGGAAGACGGGAGGTCTCGGCGCCCGTACGTGGCCTTCCACGCGTACCTGCCGCCGGATCCCGAGGTGGAGACCCGGGTGACGCGGATCCGCCGCAGGATCCGCGACCGGATGCGGCTGGCCACCACCACCGGATACGGACCCCGGTACCTGCACTCCACCGGACAGCTCCACAAGGGCGACGCGGGGCACGGACGGTTCGTACAGATCACTTGCGACGACCGGCGCGACTTGCCGATCCCGGATGAGCCGGGCGAGTCCAACTCCACCACGACCTTCGGAATCCTCAAGGCGGCCCAGGCCCACGGAGACCTGCAGGCCCTGGTCGATGGTGGACGCACCGTGCTGAGACTGCACTTGACAGGCGGCCTCTCCGAAGGCCTGAAGGTGATGGACGAGGCTTTCGAGCAGGCCGTGGCAGGTCTCCCCTCCTCCGAAAGGAGCAGCTAAGGCTTATGCAATTGGGCATGATCGGACTCGGGCGCATGGGCGCCAACATGACGACGCGGCTGCTTCGCGACGGTCACGAACTCGTCGTCCATGACCGCGACGCCGAGGCCGTGGTGGAGGCGCAACGACGCGGTGCCAGGGGCGTGCAGTCCCTGGACTGCCTGCCCGCCGAACTCGATCCACCTCGTGCGGTCTGGGTGATGGTGCCCTCGGGCGGGCCCACGGAGGATGCCGTCGCCCGCCTGGGCGCCCTCCTGGAGGCCGGGGATACCGTGATCGACGGCGGCAACAGCAACTACCGGGACACGGTGCGCCGAGGACGCGCCCTCGGCGAGAAGGGACTGGCCTACGTCGACGCGGGAACCAGCGGCGGAGTGTGGGGGCTCGACGAGGGATACAGCCTGATGATCGGCGGGGAGCAGGCGGCGGTGAACCGTTTGCGCCCGATCTTCGAGAGCCTGGCTCCGTCAGCGGATCGCGGCTGGGGACGTGTCGGTCCGACAGGGGCCGGCCACTTCGCCAAGATGATCCACAACGGTATCGAGTACGGAATGATGCAGGCCCTCGCAGAAGGCTTTGCGATCATGAAGAAGAAGACGGAGTTCGGCCTCGATCTGCATCAGGTTGCAGAGATCTGGCGTCACGGTTCGGTCGTGCGCTCCTGGCTTCTCGACCTGACATCAGCGGCCTTGGGGGAGGATGAGGATCTGTCCCACATCGCGCCGTACGTCTCCGATTCCGGCGAAGGCCGCTGGGCCGTGGCCGAAGCGGTGGATCTCGACGTGCCGGCCCCGATCCTCACTCACTCCCTGCTGGCGCGACTGCGCTCGAGGGACGAGGAGTCCTATGCCGACCGGCTGCTGGCGGCGATGCGCAATCAGTTCGGCGGCCATTCCATAGTGAAGCCGGGGCAGCGACCCCTGTCGTAATGGCCTCGGGCCGTCGGCTCAGGTCGGCAACATGTCCCATGGCCATTGTGGAAGTGGCCCACTTGAAGGAAAAGCGAGTCTGTTCGTAACTTATTTGTCGATGTCGTGCTGACTTCACCATCAACGCAGTCCCAGCCAGAGGAGGTTACATGCCGAATGTGGCACAGGTATTGAAGGAGGAGATCGGCCGATTGGCGCGCAAGGAGATCCGCGCCATCTGTGATCCTCTGCGCCAGCAGGTCCAGACCTTGCGACGCACGGTGCGCACCCAGCAGGAGACGATCGACAGACTCGAGAAGTCCCTGTCGAAGATGGTCGAGATGACGGCCACCGATGCGGGCACGTCCCTCTATGCACCAGAGGCGGAGAAGGAAGAAGGCTCGCAAGCGCGGGTGACGCCGGCCTCGATCCGGAGACATCGGCATCGCCTCAAGATGTCGCAGGCCGAACTCGGACGATTGCTGAGTGTCAGCACGAACACCATCGTGCGCTGGGAGCAGGGAAGCTCGAAACCGCGCGCCCAGCACCGCACCGCCCTGTTGCGGCTTCGCCACATGGGGATCCGCGACGTCAAGCAGGTCATCGCGGAGTAAACGGTCAGGCCCCAAGTGCCAAGGCCCCCGCCCGGCTCGAGGGCGGGGGCCTTTGTCGTCGGCCCGGCTTGGGCGGCCTCAGCCGCCGGCCTTCTCGTACAAATCCCGACCCGCTACCAGAGCCTCGATCTTGCGGTCGGCGACGGAGCGCTTCAGCATCCAGAACCCGCAGTCGGGGTTGATGCAGGCGATGCGGTCCACACCGACCGCCGTCGCCGTCTCTCCGACCTGGCGCGCGATCTCCTCGGCGCTCTCCACGACGTTCGACTTGATGTCCACCACGCCGAGGCCCAGACGAACGAACCCGGCGATCCGCTTCAGGGAGGGCAGCTCCCAGTTGCCCCGGTGAGCCAACTCGAGGAGCACGTGATCGGCGTGGAGACCGCTCAGGTAGTCGATCAGGTTCTGCCAGCTCCCCTTCTGGATCGTCTGTCCGCCGTAGTTGCCGAAACAGAGGTGCACCGCCGGCGTCGTCCGCACGCGGTCGAGGATGCGGTTGATCCCTTCCAGGGCCCACTCCCACTCCTGCGAGTGACCAGGGAGGTTGGCCTCGTCCACCTGCACCACGTCGGCCTCGATATGGGCCACCTGCTCGGCGAGCACGTCGGCCAGGGCCAGGCACAGCTCCGGCCGGCTTCCGTAGTGGTTGTCGAGCAGGGTCTTGCATAGCATGTGCGGTCCCGTGAGGGTGAACTTCAGCTTGAGCGAGGTCAGGCTCCGGGCCAGGGAGAAGTCGCCCGGCAGGTCGAGAGCTCCCGCCTCGATCGGTCCCTCGACGACGGCGCTCGGACGTCCGCGGTAGGACATCTCCTCCTCCCGGCGGAAGGCCTCCACATCCGCCCATCCCACATGGCCGCGCACGTTTCGGAGAGGCCGGACGAAATACTCGATCATCCCGTTCGTCTCGGGATGGTTGACATCGAAACGCCCCAGCTCCCCATCGGCGACGATGTCGATGCCGGCGTTCTCCTGGGTCTTCAGCACCACCGCCATGGCGTCGGCCAGGTTCTGCTCCGACGGCAGGGCCGCCAGCCAGTCCGGGATCGGGTAACTCCCCACCACCGTCGTCAGGATTCCCATACGGCGCTCTCCTCTCCGTTCATCCACCCCGGGCGCGCTCGAGCCCTTCGAGAACAAGCCCTTTGGTGATCACCTCCGGCAGCACGATGGGCTCCAGGGGCCGCCCCTCGGGAAAGATGACATACAGGGGCACGCCGGAACGACCGAAGGCGCGCAGCATGCGGGTGATCTCGGGGTTGCGGTTGGTCCAGTCCGCCTTGATCAAGGCGACATTCAGTTCCTCGAAGCGTTCCCTCACATCCGGGTCGGACAGCACGACCCGCTCGTTGATCTTGCAGGTCCAGCACCACTCGGCGGTGAAATCGATGAAGAGAAGACGGTTCTCCTCCAGCAGCGCCTCGACGCGTTGCACGTCGAAGGCCTCCCAGCCGTCCGCCTCCAAGGCGGGGGCGCTGCCCCCGGGGGTCGCCACGATGGGGTGCAGGAACAGGCCGTAGCCGGCCAGGGCGATGAGCAGGGAGACGGTCCATGCCGCCCGTCTCGGAGTCCTCGATGTGCGCAGATCGATCCAGGACCCCACGATCCAGGCGCCCAGGGCCAGACAGAGCAGAAAGGCGCAGGTCCAGATGACGGCCTCCATTCCCAGCTGCTTGCCCACCACCCACAACAGCCACAGCACCGTGGCCATGAGCAGGAACCCCATCCCCTGTTTGAAGCGCTCCATCCAGGCCCCGGGACGCGGCAGGAAACGGATCCACCGGGGCCGCCAGGCGAGCACCAGGTAGGGCAGGGAGAGGCCGGCGCCGATGGCGACGAAGATGGCGAAGACCGCCGGCGCCGGTTGACTGAAGGCGAACCCGAGGGCCGTTCCCAGGAAGGGCGCCGTGCACGGCGTGGCCAGAATGGTGGCCAGAACCCCGTTCAGGAAGCTGTGAACCAGGCCCTCACCCTGAGCGGGACCCCCGAGGGAGCCGACGCGGCCCGGCAGCCGGATGGTGACGACGCCGAACAAGCTGAGCCCCAGGATGAAGACGAGTCCCGTCAGAAAGAGCACGAAGCCGGGGGACTGGAACTGGAATCCCCAGCCGATCTGCTCGCCCCCCGCCTTCAGGCCGGTCACGAGAGCGGCGAGGACCACGAAGGTCAGGACCACCCCGGCCGAGAAGGCCAGGCCGAGCTGACGGACTCGACGGGGTTCTTCCCCTCCCTGGGAGACGAGGGAGAGGGCTTTCAGGGAGATGACGGGCAGCACGCAGGGCATCAGGTTGAGGATCATCCCCCCGACGACCGCCATCAGCAGATACCCCCACAAGGACCGGGCCTCGCCGGCCCCTGCGGTGAAGTCCTCGGCCAGCAGGTCGACGGCTCTCCCGCGCAGGCCGAAACCGATGGTGCGGAACCGGCGATCGCCGCCGCCATCGGAGAAGGCGATGACGCCGGTCAGCTCCCCGGGCAGCGGCTGGCCGTCCTCGGCCTCGATCCGCAGCTCCGAACTCGTCTTCTTCGGCCCGTGCTCCAGCCGTGGGCCGGTATCGAGAATGGCTCCGAGGGGGCGCAGGGGGAAGAAGTCGGGCGGCTCCCGTCCCTCGTGGTCGGCGGTCACCTCCACCGCCACCCTCAGGGCGCCGGCGCCGTCGGGTGCCACGCGCGACTCCCAGCTCACCGGGTCCGTGGCCGACAGCGGGGTCGGCACCATGGAGCGGTAGCGGTCGAAGAGGGCTGCATGGGCCGGCTGCGCCCGGCCGGCTTCGAGGCGCAGCGACAGGGCCGCCTCGCCGGGGATGCAGATCTCCCGGCAGACCAGCCAGCGGACCTCGGCCGTGAACCGCATCGTGTCGGGCAGGACCGCCGGAGTCCGCACCGGGGCCAGCAGCAACACCTCGCCGGCGTACCCGAAGACGGTCAGGTCGTCCTCCTCGTAGCGATGGGGTCCCGGCCACAGGAGCGGTTCCACCTCGAAGCCGGGCGGGACCTGCCAGTCGACCTCCGTGGGCAGGCCGGCGTCGCCTTCGTTGGCCCAGTAGGTGTGCCAGCCGGGCTCCTGCTCCAGGAGCACTCCCAGGGTGAAGCCGCGCCCCGCTTCGACCGAGGTCACGTCGGCCAGCAGCCGGGCCCGCACGGGATCGGGGAACCGGGCCTCGCCGGTGGAGGCGGAGAAGGCCAGAAGAACGAGGGGAAGCCCCATGGTGAAGGGCCGGGAGACGGCTCGCCAGGATCGGAGGAATGCGCTCATGGAGGGTCCTTTTGGAGATCGATCCGGGCTCCCAGGTCGATCAGGTCGTGGAAGAAGTCGGGATAGGACTTGCCCACGGTCTGGGCGTCGAGCACCACCACCCCCTCGCGGCTGCGCAGGCCCATGACGGCGAGCATCTGCGCCACCCGGTGGTCCTGGTAGGTGCCGGCCTCGTGGCCCCCGGCGTAACCCTCCGGCCGACCGCGCACGACGATGGCCGCTCGCTCCTCGTCGCAGTCGACGCCGAATCGGCGCAGCTCCCGCACGGGGACCGCGATCCGGTCGCACTCCTTGAGCCGCAGGTTGCCGATGCCGTGAAACCGGCTGATGCCCCGGGCGTGGGCCGCCACCGGCAGCATGGCCAGCACGGCATCGGTGGCGCGATCGCCGTCGAAGTCGGCGCCTCGAAGCCCGTCGTGGCCTTCGAGGCAGACCCGCTCGCCATCGTGAGAGATCCCGGCCCCGGCCCGCGCCAGCCAGTCGACGACGGCGCGCTCGCCCTGGAGGTCCGCGAACAGCCGGTCGACGGTGATGGCGCTGTTGGTCAGCGCTCCCGCCGCCAGGATCGCCGCCGACGAGGGGTAGTCGCCGTTGACCGAGTACTCGCGCGGCTGGTAGCTCTGTCCGCCGACGACCCGGAAGCCCAGCAGGTCCTCAGCGGCCTCCACCTCGATCCCGGCACGGCCCAGGACCTCGAGAGTCACGCGCACCAGCGGCCTGGAGACCAGCCCGTCCGTGACCTCGATGGCCACGTCCTCGCCGACCAGTGGGGCCAGGAACAGCAGCGAGCTCAGGTACTGGGAGCTGCGGGCGCCGCTGACCCGCACGGAGCCGCCGCGGAGGGCGCCCCCCCGGATCGTCGCCGGCAGCCGGCCGTCGAGCGCCTCCACCCGGGCTCCGAGCTGCTCGAGTCCGGCGAACAACTCGTCGTGGGGCCGGGTGCCCAGGGAATCCGGGAAGGATGTCTCGAAGCGCACCTCCGGAAGCAGCGCGCCGACCCCCATGAGCAGGCGGGAAACGGCTCCGGCGTTGCCCACGTCCAGCACCCCGGGACTCGCCGGGCGGGCGCCGAAGCCGCGCACCTGCAGGTGGCGCCCGCCGGCATCCACCTGCTCGCGGATCCCGGCGCCGAGCTGGCGCAGGCAGCGCACGAGGACGGCGGCGTCCTCGGAGCGGGCCGGGTGACGGACCAGGCTGTCGCCCTCCGCCAGCGCCGCCGCCAGCAGATAGCGGGCCGTGTAGTTCTTCGAAGAAGGCGGGCTGAGGGTCCCGCCGAGGGACTCGGTGTAGTGGATCCTCGCTCTCATCGAGGGATCAGAACACTCCCGTCCGCGATTCGTACCGCGTCGGTTTCCCGTGGCTCACGCCGCCGATCTCGACCCAGTGGGCCATCCACTCGACGACCGTGTCGATGGAAGTCTCGGGAGGCCCCAGCCGCTCCCTGAGGGCGGAGCTGTCGCCGAGGAGGGCGGTCTCCCCCTCCTGCCCCACAAACCGCGGCTTCCGGCCGAACAACTCGCCGAAGCGCTGCGCCAGACGGCGCACCGAGAGCACCTCCGATCCGGTCACGTTCAACGTCGCGGGGGGGTTCGTGCACAGGGAGAAGGACCGGGCCAGATAGGCGTTGGCGTCGCCCTGCCAGATCTGGTTCACATGTCCCATGGCCAGCTCCACCGGTTCCCCGGACCACACCTTCCAGGCGATGTCGTGGAGTATGCCGTAGCGCAGCTCGGTGGCGTAGAACAGACGCGCGGTGAGCAGACGGGCTCCCGAGGTCCTCGTCGCGTACTCGGCGAGACGCTCGCCGCCGAGGCGGGACAGGGCGTACTCCCCGACCGGCTCGACGGGGTCCGACTCCGAGGCGCCGGGGCCGTGGACGGAGGTGAAGGCGTAGACGTTCCCGGAGCTGACATAGCAGATCTCGGCCTCGCCATAGCGCTCGACGGCGCGGGCGGGCAGGAGCCCGTTCACCGCCCAGGTGGCCCAGGGATCCCCGCTGGCGCCGAACTTGAAGCCCGCCAGGAGGAAGACGTGGGCCGCCTCGGGCAGCGTGGCCAGGGCTCCGTCGTCGAGGAGATCGGCGCGGATGGTGGTGACGCCCAGGTCGTCGAGACGGGCACGCGCGGCGGCGGCGGAGAAGCGGGCCACGCCGATGACCCTGCGACCCCTTTCGGTGGCTCCCGCGCGGACGAGCAACTCCGCCAGGGTGGGTCCCATCTTGCCGCCGACGCCGAGGAGGATCACGTCGCCGCCGTACCGCGACACGGCGTCGCGCACCGCCGGCGTGGGCCGGGTCATGGCCTGGATCAGTTCCTCCTCGGTATGCGGCGGGTGTGCCATCCCCTTGCAGCCCTTCGCGTTGTGAGTCCCTTCCGAGCCTTCTATCTTACGGCCCCCCGCCAATGCGGTCGAGAGACTCCCCTATGTCGGATCCCCAACGAAAGCCGCCGTCACGCAAGTCCCTCGATCTGTTCGAGGCGGGCCGGCGGGATGCCCTCGAGCGCGATCAGCCCCTGGCGGCGCGCCTGCGTCCGCGCACGCTCGACGAGTTCGTGGGCCAGAACCACATCCTGGGGCCCGGCCGCCTCCTGAGGCGCGCCATCCAGGCCGACCAGCTCTCCTCCCTGATCTTCCACGGGCCTCCCGGTACCGGCAAGACGACGCTCGCCCACGTCATCGCCCACACGACGAAGTCCCACTTCATCTCCATCAACGCCGTCCTCTCCGGGGTCGCCGACATCCGCCGCGCCGTGGAGGAGGCCCAGGAACGGCGCCAGCTCCACGGCCACAGGACGACCTTGTTCATCGACGAGGTCCACCGGTTCAACAAGGCGCAGCAGGACGCGCTGCTGCCCTGGGTCGAGAACGGCACGGTCGTGCTGATCGGGGCGACGACGGAGAACCCGTACTTCTCGGTCAACCGGCCCCTCGTGTCGCGCAGCCGCCTCTTCCAGCTCCGCGAGCTCGAGGCCGGGGACCTGCGCCGCATCGCCCACCAGGCCCTTGACGACCCCCGGGGATACGCCGACCGCCAGGTGAATCTCCACGAGGATGCTCTGGCCCACCTCGTCGATGTCTGCAGCGGCGACGGCCGGACCCTGCTCAACGCCCTCGAGCTGGCGGTGGAGACGACCCCGAAGGACGCAGCCGGGGTGATCCACATCGACCTGGCGGTCGCCGAGGAATCGATCCAGCAGCGGGCCGTCCTCTACGACAAGGAGGGGGACTACCACTTCGATACGATCTCGGCCCTGATCAAGTCCCTGCGCGGATCCGATCCCGACGCCGCCGTGTACTGGCTGGCGCGGATGGTCTACGCCGGCGAGGATCCCCAGTTCCTGTTCCGGCGCATGCTGGTCTTCGCCAGCGAGGACGTGGGCCTGGCGGACCCCGAAGCCCTGCGGGTGGTCAACACCGCGGCCCAGGCCTTCGACCGGGTCGGCCTGCCCGAGGGCCGGTTCCACCTCGCCCAGGCCGCCCTCTACCTGGCGACGGCTCCGAAGAGCAACTCCACCTTCGCCTTCTTCGACGCCCTGGCCGCCGTCGAGGCCGAGGGTGACGGCGAGGTTCCGAACCCGCTGAAGGACGCCAACCGGGACGCGGAGGGGTTCGGACACGGGGCCGGCTACCTGTATCCCCACGCCTACCGCGACCACTGGGTGGCGCAGCAGTACCTGCCCGACAGCCTCAGCGGGCGCCTGTTCTACCAGCCTTCCGATCAGGGGTTCGAAGGCGCCCTCGGCGATCGCGTCCGCCGCCACCGCGAGCTGCAACTGGCCGCGGCGGCGGAGGCCGACACCAGCGGTCTCGAGCCCCTCACCCACTCCCCCGGGGAACGGACCCGCGACCAGTGGCTCGTGCGCGCCGCCGGGGAGGTCAGCGCCCAGCTGGGCCATGTGCGAGAGCGGCTCTTCGCCGCGGTGAAGCTCGCGCGCCATCACGTCGTCCTGGACCTGGATGCGGCCTCGGGGCTGCTGACCTGGGAGGCCTTGCGCCGAGTCCCGGAGGGCGGCGTCTGGTCCCTGTGCACGGACCGCACATCGACCGTCGCCCTGCGGGAGATGGCAAGCCATTCCCTCGACGAGTTGAACCGCCCCGTGGTCATGGAAGGTCCCGTCACCCGGGTGGCGGAGCTGGTGCGGCTGCAGGACGAGGACCTGCGCTTCGATGCCGTCGTCGGCCGCAATTCCCTCGGGAGTCTGGCCGACCGGGAGCCGGCGGCGCGGCGGGTCGTGGAGCTCCTCGCTCCGGGGGCGGTCCTCAGCCTTGCGGAGACGGTCCCCCGCCTCGGCCAGCGGCTGACGGCTCTGGTGCCGCTGACGGATCTCGGCGAGGAGCTGGCCGGGCGCCTCCTCCGCGCCGAGGAGGAGATCTACCAGGACGAGCAGAATCCCCGCGTCGCCTGGGAAGCGGCCGACCTGCAGCGACTGTGGTCGGAGGCCGGACTGACCTCGGTGCGAGTCGAGACCGAGGTGCTCACCGCCTCGCGGCGTCTCGTCAGCCGGGACCTCGGAAGGTGGTTCAACCCGGGAGGGGAGAAGCACGGCACCTTCGCCGCCTACCTGCGCCGTCACCTCGCCGACGGCGAGGTCCGCCACGTGCGGCGACTCTTCGAGGAGAGGCTGATGAACCGGGAGGTCGACTGGGCGACGACCTACGCCTACGTCACCGGCCGGGCCCGCGGGGAGCCCTGATCACAGGCCGCCGGCGCCGAGGCCATCCCCCTCCTGCACCTTGTCGAGCAGCGCCCCGGCCTCCTGCCGCAGGCCGTCGAAGCGCCGCAGGAGGTCGCCCGCGCCGCCGCCCTGCTGATCGAAGAACTCCAGGAAGTGATCGGGCAGCACGGGCAGCACCTCCTCCAGCAGCACGTAGACCAATGGAGCCGTGCGGATCCCGGCCAACCAGGCCGCGCCTTCCGGCAGATAGCGGCCCACGAGCAGCACCACCACCATCAGCACCTGGACGCCGACCAGCACCCCCAGCAGGGCGCCCAGCAGACGGTCGACCACGCCCAGGAAAAGGCCGTAGACGGCGCTCCGCAGGACCCGGGCGAGCAGGTTGACGGACAGGGCGACGGCCACGAAGACGACGGTGAAAGCGGCCACCAGGCGCAGCACAGGATGCCCGAAGGAAGGCATCAAGGCGGCCGCGGCGCTGTGCAGGTAGAGACCCCCTACCAGCCCCAGGGCGACCGCCAGGAGGGCCGAAACCTGCTGGATCAGGCCGCGCCCGTACCCGCGTACGGCCAGGGCGATGAGAAGGAGCGCTGCGACTGCGTCGAACCAGTGCATCCGTCGAGTACCCCCGGCCCCGTGGGTAGGGGAAGGTTGCCACCTCCAGCCGGGGCGCAATAGATTAGCCGCCCATGCCGATTGCCATCAACAAGGTACGCTTCAACATAGGCTCCCCGCATCGCTTCGGCGCAAAGGCCTGGAGCCGGGGGCTGTTCTGGGTTGTCCCCGCCGCCCTGTGCGCCTGTTCGACAACGGAGGAGCAGGTTCGCCAGCACATCGAGGTCGCCGCCGCCAACGAGGTCCACTCGGAACGCTGGACCGCGGCCGTCGACGAGCTCGCCGCCATCGGCCGTCCCGGCGCGCGCCAGCTTCTGGCTCTCCTCGATCCGGCGCTCTACCGCGGCGTCGACTACCGCGAGTTCCGGGACGAGATCGAGAACACGCGCACCGCGGCCGCCGTGGTGCTGGGCCGGATCCGGCACAAGGCGGCCTCGGCCAGCATGCACGCCCGGATCACCACCGCCTACCGCCACAACGAGCGCGTCGCCTGCCTGCGCGGGGTCGGCGACCTGGGCTTCACGGAAGCGGCGGTGACGAACCTCAAGGCGCAGCTGGCCGACGCCGATCCCGTGATCCGGCTGCTGGCCGCCGTGGCCCTGGTCAAGATCGGCGAGATGTCGGCCCGGGACCCGATCGTCGCCGCCGTCGTCGACGGGGGCGACGAACTCGCGGAGATGGCGATCGAGGAGCTCGAGGGCGCCAACTACCACGGGGTGCCCATCCTCGTCGATCTGCTGGCGCGGCAGGAGGGCCGCCGCGAACGGCTCTCACGGGCCCTGGGAATGATCAGGGAGCAACTGGTGCGGCAGCTCGATGACGACGACCCGGAGATACGCCGGGAATCGGCGGCCGGCCTGGGAGAAATCGCCGATCCCATGGTCGTCGAGCCCCTGCTTCGCATGCTGGAGGACCCCAGCAACCTGGTGCGCTTCAACGCCGCCGCCGCCCTGGTGCGGCTCGGCGACCGGCGCGGCACGGAATTCCTCTTCGGCGCCCTGGACCATACCGATGCGGTCCTGCGTCTGAACGCCATCAAGTCCCTGGTCCGCCTGCAGCAGGTGTCCCGCCAGGTCGAGGGCCGCCTCCTGGAGTGCCTGCGGTCGGACAGCCCGCGGCTCCGTTCCGGGGCGGCGCAGATCCTCGGCCAGGCGAAGGTGGCCTCGGCCGTGGACGAACTGCTGTCGACGGCGGACGACGCCAACCCCGAGGTGCGCTGCAACGTGGTCGTCGCCCTCGGTCACATCGCTGCGCCGGCCAGCCGCGCCACCCTGGAACGGCTGGCGGGGGACGCGGACGAGACCGTCGCCTACTACGCCGGGTGGGCCCTGGAGCAGCTCTGATGCGACGGCGCTGGTGGAAGATCCTCCTGCGGTCCCCCGCCGCCCTGCTGGCCCTCTCCGTGCCGGCTACCGTGGCCCCCCTCCCCGCGTCGGAGACGGCGGAGACGGTGCTCATCCGCCAGATCCTGGAGAAGGACCGCTTCGGCCGCCGTCGAGGCGACGCCGAGAGCGTCACCCACGGGTACGACAGGGACCGCTTCGTCGTCTATGACGGCGCCGGGTCGATCGATGCCCGCGCCTGGACCGTCCGCTACTCCTCGCTGGACGAGTACCAGGCCTTTCTCGAAGCGGACCTGGCGGCGAACCGATACGACATCTCCCGGGCTGTCCTCTACCTCAACGTCTGGAAGAACCAGGCCTACGCCACAACCCTCGACTCCGGAATGGTCATCGACCGCGCCGGCGACAGCCGGCGCGACTTCGTCCAGCGCACCCTGTGGGCCTTCCGCAAGGAAGACGAGGAGTGGAGGGCTACGAGCCTCGTCGTCGCCATCGGCGACAGTGCCGACGGAGGCGCCGCCGCCGGCCGTGTGGAGGATCGGGACGTGGCCGCCGCCCTGCAGGAGGACGCCCGGAACTGGTCCGAGGGCGGCCCTGGAGACATTCTTCGCGGGGTGGAGGAGGACTTCGTCGGAATCGACTGCTATGGCAGCTCGAACGCGGCCGCCTGGCTCACCGTGTTCGCCGACCGCGACGAGTTCGCCAAGTGGCTGGAGCAGCGCCTCGAGAACGTGGACTACCACGTGGAGCGCACCCTGCTCCACGCCGTCAGTCGGGGGGACGAGGCCGTGGCCGTGACCCGCGATCGGATCACGGCGACCTACCGGGCCGGGGAGGCCCGCATCGAGCAGGACCGGGTCTGCGCCTGGTTGCTGACGCGCACCGACGGGCGCTGGCGGATCACCTCCGCCTGGTGGAAGGCCAAGCCCTTCGGTCCGGCCGGCGGTCCCGGAGGGGACGCCACGGCCCAGCGCTGACCCTTCCGGTCATCCCGCTCCGCCGGAGCCCCCCGGTGTCCGACCGCATCAACAACTACGAGAACACGAACCGCCTGTTTGACAAGGGCGCCGACGCCGTCGGCCTGGACGACGATCTCCGCCTGCTGCTGAAGACGCCCTTTCGCGAGGTGAAGGTCGAGGTGCCGGTGCGCATGTCGAACGGGCGGATCGAGGTCTTCCTGGGCTACCGCGTGCAGCACAGCGGCGCCCGCGGGCCGATGAAGGGCGGCCTGCGCTACCACCCCGAGGTCGACCTCGACGAGGTCCGGTCCCTGGCCTCGCTGATGACCTGGAAGACGGCCCTCCTGGACCTGCCCTTCGGCGGCGCCAAGGGCGGGATCACTTGCGATCCTCTGCAGATGAACGAAGACGAACTCGAACACATGACGCGACGGTTCACGTCGCGCATGGGACTTGCCTGGGGACTGCACCGGGACATCCCCGCGCCGGACCTGAACACCGACCAGCGCGTGATGGCCTGGATCATGGACGAGTACAGCCAGCACTACGGGTACACCCCCGGGATCGTCACCGGCAAGCCGCTGGCCCTCGGCGGCTCCCCCGGCCGGGAGGCGGCCACCGGACGAGGCGTCAGCATCGCCACGCGGGAGGCGGCCCGGGACTTCCGGATCGAGCTGAAGGGCGCGCGGGTGGCCATCCAGGGGTTCGGGAACGTCGGCTCCCACGCCGCCAGGTTCCTGCACGAGATGGGCGCCCGGATCGTCGCCGTGAGCGACCTCGGGGGCGGTCTCTTCGCCGGCGATGGCCTCCCCGTCCCCGACCTCTTCGACCATGCCCGCGAGCACCGCACGATCCAGGGCTTCGCCCGGGGGGAGAGCATCTCGAACGCGGACCTGCTCACCCTCGATTGCGACATCCTGATCCCCGCCGCCCTCGGCGGCGCCATCACCCGGGAGAATGCCCGCCAGGTCCAGGCCTCGATGGTCGTGGAGGCGGCCAACTCGCCGGTGACGACCGCCGCAGACTCGATCCTCGAAGAACGGGGAATCCACGTCGTTCCAGACATCCTGGCCAACGCCGGCGGGGTCACCGTCTCGTACTTCGAGTGGGTGCAGAACATTCAGGCCCTGGCCTGGGAGGAAGCGGAGGTCAACGCGCGGCTCGAGCGCATGATGACCCGGGCCTACCGGAGCGTGGTGGAGCGCATGCGGTCCGGAGCCATCCCCATGCGCACAGCCGCCTTCGCCCTGGCCATCGAGCGCGTAGCCGAGACGGAAACTCTCAGAGGCGGATTCTAAGCGGAAGGGCTGGCAGGCCGTGGAAAAGCTCGCATGGCTCGCGGTGTTCACACTGGGATACTGGACCTACTGCATCTACTGGGGCGTCCGGGGCGCCCGCCAGGCGCGCACCGCGAGCGACTACTTCATCGCCGGGCGCACCATCGGCCTGTGGGTCTTCGTCCTCGCTGCCACGGCCACCTCGTTCTCGGGCTGGACCTTCGTCGGCCACCCGGGCACGATCTTCAACGTCGGCCTGCCCTACGCCTTCGCCTCGTTCTACGCCATCACCATTCCCTTCACCGGGGTGTTGTTCCTCAAGCGCCAGTGGCTGCTGGGCCGGCGCTACGGATACATCACCCCCGGCGAGATGTTCTCCGACTACTACCGCACCGACTGGATGCGCGTGCTCACGGTGCTCGTGGCCATGGTGTTCTCGGTGCCCTATCTCGGCATCCAGCTGCGCGCCTCCGGGCTGCTGTTCTCCCGCCTCTTGGAGGGCACGCCCCTGGAGCAGAGCTTCCTCGGCTCCATCGAGGGCGGCGCCATCCTGCTGTCGGTGGTCGTCTTCGTGTACGTCGCTTCGGGGGGCCTGCGCTCGGTGGCCTACGTGGATTGCGCCCAGTGCGTCCTGCTGGCCCTGGGCATCATCGTCCTCGGCTTCGTCGCCCTCGACCTGGTGGGCGGGTGGGCCGCCTTCAAGGAAGGGCTGGCAGGTCTCGCCCTCGTCAAGCCCGACATGGTGGCCATCCCCTCCCGGCCGGAGTCCAGCTCCTTCCTGGAACGGGCCGGCACCCTGTTCTGGGGCGCCTCCGGGGGCCCCTGGACGGCGATGATGATCCTGACCTACATGTTCGCCCTCATGGGCATCCAGTCGGCCCCGGCCTTCAGCATGTGGGCGTTCTCGAACAAGGACCCCAAGCCCTTCCCCTGGCAGCAGGTCGTGGCCTCGTCCCTGGCCATCGGCGGCATCCTGTTCTTCTTCACCGCCTTCCAGGGGCTCAGCGGCTCGATCCTGTTCCACGAGATCCTTCCCGGCACCGAGAAGCTCGGCCTGCCCACGAACGAGGCGGGGAAGCCGCTCACGGATTATCTCGTGCCGTACCTGATCGGCTCCCTCGAGAGCGTGGCGCCGTGGCTGGTGGGCCTGCTCTGCGTCTGCGCCCTGGCGGCCATGCAGTCCACGGGCGCCGCCTACATGTCGACGGCCAGCGGCATCGTCACCCGCGACCTCTACCGCCACTTCTTCGCCCGCGACGTCAGCCACCGCGCCCAGGTCCTGGTGGGCCGCCTCACGGTCTTCGTCATCGTCGCCCTGGCCCTGCTGGTGGGCCTGGCCTCCGGCGACCTGCTCGTGCTGCTCGGCGGGGCGGCCGTGTCCTACGGGTTCCAGATGTGGCCGGCCCTGCTCGGCATCTGCTACCTCCGCTGGTTCACCCCCCAGGGCATAGCCTGGGGGCTGGCCGCCGGGATCGCGGCCGTCACCCTGACCTACGTGACCCAGCTGGGCGGGCTCGTCGGGATCGGCCGCTACCCCCTCACCATCCACAGCGCCGGCTGGGGGATCCTGGCCAACCTCAGCGTGTGCGTCGTCGTCAGCGCCCTGACCCAGAGCGCGAGCGCGACCCGGCACCGCGCCGGGTACCACGACTTCCTGAAGGAGCACACGGCCCTGAGCCCGGACCGGCAGCGCTGGAAGAAGCCGGTGTGGATCTTCACGGTGGTCTGGTTCCTCTTCGCCATCGGACCCTTCGCCGTGCTCGGCAACGAGGCCGACCCGTCCCGCTGGATCATGGGGATCCCCACCTTGTGGATCTGGCAGATCGTCTGGTGGATCGTCGGCGTGGCAATGATGTACCTCCTCGCCTTCAAGCTGGAGATGTCCACCGTGCCCCGTTCCGAAGTCAAGGCGCTGGCCGAATCCGACTGAACCTCCGCTCCGCGATCCGGCTCCCGGCCGCCCTCGCCCTGAGCGCGGCGATCAGCGGATGGCTGCTGCCCGGGTATGGGCCGCACGGGGGGTGGAGCCTGTTCCCGCCGCTGTGCGCCATCGCCGTGGCCGTCATCACGGGACGTCTGGTCCTCGGGCTGTGTACGGCGCTGCTCGGGGCCGCCCTGCTCACCCAGCCCTTCGAGGCTGGATGGGCGGCCCTCTGGCAGGTCCCGGGAAGGGCGGTGGGCGACTTCGTCTGGCGACCCCTGACCGGCTCCTTCCAGCTCTTCATCCTGGCCTTCACGGTCTCCCTCATCGGCATGGTCCGCGTCGTCGCCGTTGCGGGCGGCACACGGGGCATCGCCGAGGCCCTGGCTCGCAGCGCCCACGGCCGGCCCCGGGCCCGGATGGCGACCTGGCTCCTCGGCCTGGCCATCTTCTTCGACGACTACGCCAACACCCTCGTGGTGGGCACCACCATGCGCCCGGTCTGCGACCGCCTGCGCATCTCCCGGGAGAAGCTGGCCTACCTGGTCGACTCCACGGCGGCCCCGGTGGCGGGGATCGCCGTGATCAGCACCTGGATCGGTTACGAGGTGGGGCTGCTTCAGGATGCGATGGACGAGCTGGGCGCGGGGATCTCCGGGTACGAGCTGTTCTTCCGCGCCCTCTCGAGCCGGTTCTACTGCTGGCTCGCCATCCTCTTCGTGGGGGCCACCGTCCTGCTGCGCCGGGACGCCGGACCGATGCTGGCCGCCGAACGGCGGGCGGCCACCCGCGGCCAGGTGCTGAGGCCGGGGGCCGTGCCCCTGACGGGCTCCGGGGCGGAACGGAACCTCGAACCCCCGGAGGGGGTCCGGCCCGACTGGCGCCTGGCGGCGGCGCCGGTCCTCGTGGTTCTGCTCGGGGTGATCCTCGGCATGCAGTGGGACGCATGGGGGCACCCCGATGTGCGCCGCGCCCGCCTCGAGGAGGGGATCCTGGGCCCCTCCTACTGGACCGCGGTGCTCGGCAACGCGGCAGGCGCCAGGGTGATGTTCCTGGCCGCCGTGGCCGGGTCGGTTACCGCCTTTCTCCTGGCCGTCAGCCGCCGCCGGGAGGACGGCGCCCGGCCGGTCTCGGCCTGGATGGCCCTGCGAGCCTGGCTCGGCGGCGTCACCGGGTTTCACCGGGCCCTGGTGATCCTCATCCTCGCCTGGGCCATCAAGGAGGCCTGCGCGGCCGTGGACACGAGCGGCTACCTGCTGGCCGCCCTGGGGGACTCCATGCCGCCCCATCTTCTGCCCGTGCTCGTCTTCCTGCTGGCCGCGGCCGTCGCCTTCTCCATCGGCACGTCGTGGACGACGATGGCGATCCTGCTGCCCACGACCCTGCCCCTGGCCCACGCCCTCGGCGGCCTGCCGACGACGGTTCTCGTGGCCGCGGCGGTCCTCGACGGCGCCATCTTCGGGGACCACTGCTCGCCGATCAGCGACACCACGGTGCTGTCGAGCGTCGCCGCCGGGTGCGACCATCTCGATCACGTGAAGACCCAGGTCCCCTATGCCCTGGGCATCATGTCCGTGGCCGCCGTGTTCGGGTACCTGGGCACGGCCGTGGCCTATCCGGCGTGGGTCGGACTGGTCCTGGGGATCGCGGTATCCTGGGGAGGGCTGCGGCTGCTGGGCGAGGATCCCGACGCCCCCTGATCCGGGGAACCGCCGGGTCTACCAGGAAGCGGTCGTGCGGTCCACGATCTCCTCGATGATCATGGCCATGGCCGCCTCCACGGCCTGGTTCCGTCCCTCGTCGTCCTCGTCGGGCAGCCCCGCGTCGTAGGTCCCCCAGCCCACGAGGGACTCGATCTCGAGCAACTCGCTGCCGTCGGAGGAGCGCTCCAGGAGGGCGGCGGCGAAGAGCCGGAAGCGGTACTGCTCCGTCACCTCGGCGAAGGTGTGGTACTCGTCCTCGAGCCGGTCGAGGCGCAGCAGAAGCTGGGCGTCGGCCGACTCCTCGTCGACCACCCGCAGGCGCCCGTCCTGGAGGAAGGCCTCGGTGATCTGGTCCGTCAGCCGCTGAGCGATGTCGACTTCCGGAGTCCCGTTCTCGGCGGTGGGGATGGCGACGGTGCGGATGCCGCCCACGAGCCCGGCGCTCGTGGAGTAGTGGGAGCAGGCTCCGAGCAGGAGGCCGAGCAGGCAGACCGCGCGTCCCAGGCCCGGTGAGCCTCCCTCAGCCGGGCGCATCCGGTTCGGCGGTCGAGCCGCTCCCGGTCTGGCCGGTGGACTCGTAGGTCTCCGAGGGCAGATCGGGGACCACCTTCGGCGCCGCGGCGTCCATCTCGGCGAGCCCCTCCAGGGAGATGGCGCGGGCCGTGTCGCCCACGCCGATGGGCTGGGCCCGGGGGCGGCCCGACAGGTCGGAGGGCCGTACGGCCAGGCGTTCCCGCTCGCTGGCGTGATCCCCGTACAGGCCGAAGGAGTGCCGCACCATCATCGCGCTCAGGGTGGCCGTCGCTCCGGGCCCCTCCTCGGAGAGGGGGGACCGCGCCGTGGCCATGCGTTCCTGCACGTGTGTGACGACTACGCGTCCCTTCACCGATTCCCACCGCCCGAGGCTCTCCCCGGAGTCGGGATCCCGGATGTCGTGGTGCTCGGCGACGACGGCGAACAGCATGCCTTCGTGGACACCGTCGCGGCTGCCGAGGTTGAGCACCAGGGTCGTGTCGTCGACGATGGCGGCCACCTTGCCGGTGATCGGCTCGCTCATCACAGCTTCTCCTGCCTGGCGTGGGTACTGCTGAAACCGCTGTAGAAGATAGAGGACCCGCCCCGAAGCGGCAGGCCATGAGATGGGGATGTCCCGAAGGAGTCAGTCCTGGCGCAGGGCGATGGATCCCGTGGGCCGGTCGTCGGGTCTCCAGCGGACGAGGAAGTCCTCCGGGTCCCTGTAGCCATTGAGCCCGCCGCGGCTCCGGACCTGGTAACGCACGGCGTAGTGGAGGTGGGGTCCGGTGGAACGGCCGGTGCTGCCCATCGTTCCGATCGTGTCCCCCCGCGCCACTCGTTGGCCCTTGCGGACCAGGATCTCGTGCAGATGTCCGTACTCGGTGCGCAGAAGCCCCGGCCGCGAGGTCGCCACCCCGTCTTCGCCGATCCCCAGGGGATTGTGGTTGAGCACGACCACATTGCCAAGGAACCTGTGGGTGTAGGCGGAGGCCACCTGTCCAGCGGCGGTGGCCACGATGGGGTGGCCCCGGCTGCCTGCCAGATCGATGCCCAGGTGCCTGGACTTCAATCCGGTGAAGGGGTCGATGCGGGGTCCGAAGCCGGAAGAGACCCAGACGCGCCGGGGATCGGCTACCGGCCAGATGGTGGGAACGTAGAGGAGGGTCTTCTTGTTGGCCTCGAGGGTGGCGATAAGGTTCTGGGAGCTCGCCAGCTGGTAGAGGGCCTCTCGCTGGAGGGCTTCGATGCGCTGGGTCAGATCCTGCAGCCGCTTCTGGGGGGGCCGGTCCGTGTACTTATCGGGCAGATCCTCCAGCTCCTCACGCCCGCCCACGCCCAAGGCCATGCCCTCGCTACGGACAGAGGGCCCTTCGTGGAAATCGCTCAGCCGCTGGTCCTGGTCGCCCAACTGGCTCATGACCGCCTCGAGGTGGGACAGGTCGCGACGGGCCGAGTCGAGCCTGGCCTCGAGCAAGTCGGTCCCGCCTTGGAGGACCGCCAAGTCGCGCCCCTGGACCGCCAGGTCGCGCCCCTGATCGGCGCGGGTGTGGAAGTGGAGCGCGTAGTGCCCGAAGAGGGCGGCCAGCAGGGCGCAAGCCAGTGCACCGCTCCACAGGATGCGGGTGGAGAGCCCGAACTCCCGGACCTGACCGTCGTTCTGGGGGATGACGATGAAGGTGATCCGTTTCCCGGGCATCCTTGAATTATAGGCCCATTTCACCGAATCGCCAACACCCCCCGGGCCCCGCCGATGGTTGCGGCCCCCATTCGTGATTCGTAACTTCTTTTGTTTCTATGTCGAGAATTCAGGCGTACTTAGACCCCATTCCGCTTCCGCTCCGGAGTCTGCGATGATCCCCGGCCTGCGCCGCGTCGTCGCCTTGGCCATGTTCCCGGCAGCGGTGGCCACAGGTGAGGCGGCCCTTGGGCCGACCATCCAGGACGAGCTGAAGAACTCCTTCTTCCCCATCGTCCGGTCCATCAACTCCTATTACATGTACGAGGTCTCCCCGGACACCCTCATGAGGGCCGCTCTGCGGGGGATCTTCCAGGCCCTCGACCCGTCCTCGGAGTTCGCCATCAGCGGCTCCGAGGAGGACTGGCAGAAGAACTTCTCCACCTTCGAGCGGGCCGTACGCGTGGTCGACAAGAAGGCCTTCTACGCCGTGGGCCCCGACACGCTGATCCGCTTCGGGATCAAGGGCCTGATGTCGGTCCTCGATCCGGACACGGTGTTCATGGAGAAGCTGAGCCTGGCCAACTTCCACATCAACACGCGCGGGGAGTACGGCGGGCTCGGCTTCCGCATCCAGGTCGTCCACCCCGACAGCGCCATCGCCGTATGGTCGCTGCTTCACGAGGATACGCCGGCGGCCCGGGCGGGCGTGAAGTCGGGGGACCTGATCGTCGCCATCGACGGCCAGTCGACGCGCACCATGGACGCCAGCCAGGCCGCCACCCTCATGCGCGGCACCGTGGACACCGACGTGACCCTGACCCTGCGCCGCGCCGGGGTGGAGGGCCCCTTCGACATCACCGTCACGCGTGAGGTCGTGCACATCAACTCCGTGCCCTGCCACGTGATGTTTCCCGACTCCACGGGCTACATCAAGCTCACCGGCTTCCAGCACAAGTCCAGCCAGGAGGTGCGCGCGGCCCTGGCCGACCTGCTCGACCAGGGCATGCAGCGGCTGATCTTCGACCTGCGCAGCAACGGCGGCGGCTACCTGACCGAGGCGGTGCAGGTGGCCGACCTGTTCCTGCCGCCCAACCGCCTCGTGGTCTACACCGCCGGCCGCGCCTTCCAGGATACGACGAGGTACGTCACCACCGAGGAGGCCATGTTCGGCGAGGGCCCCCTCATGATCCTCGTCGACGGCGCCTCGGCGAGCGCCTCCGAGATCGTCTCCGGTGCCATTCAGGACTGGGACCGGGGCCTCGTCCTGGGAACCCCGACGGTCGGCAAGGGATCGGTTCAGCAGCCGGTTGGCATCGGCGAGCACGCCGAGCTCAAGCTGACCATGGCCGCCTACTTCATCCCCAGCGGCCGCTCCATCGACAAGCGCATGCGCAAGGACTCCACGCTCGTGGCCATGGCCGACGGGGAGTACCGCACCTTGACCCTCGGGCGGCAGGTGCGGGGCGCCGGCGGCATCACCCCCGACATCGAGATGGAGCGGCGGCGGTCTTCCCGGCTGTACGCGCAGCTCTCCGGCTGGGGACGGAGGGGCACCCCGTTCTTCAACAACAGCCGGTTCTTCCGTTTCGCCCGGCAATACCCCGTTCAGCATCCGGAGCTCGCCCCCGACTTCGTGGCCGACGAGGGCACCATCGAGGCTTTCCGGGCCTTCGTCAACGCCGACGGCTTTCAGTACATGAGCGACCTGGAGACGAAGCTCGGGCAGTTGCGCGAGGAGGTGGACGACGAGGGGGACCACGCCATGGAGGCCATGGACCCCTCTCTCAAGCAGGTCGAGGCGGAGATCGACCAGATCGAGGAATACCACTGGAGGGACAACGCCGAGCTGCTCACCTGGAAGCTGACCTTCGACATCCGTGAGAAGGCCTTCGGGATCGAGCAGGCCTACGCCTACGACGTCACCGTCGACCCGCAGATCCAGCGGGCCCGGGAGATCCTCGGATCCGAGGTCGAGTACCAGGCCTGGTTCAAACGACCGGAGATCGGAGGCGCGCCGGCCATCGCATCCGCCACCGATACCGCCGCCGTCGAGGCCGACGGGCTGGTGCGCCATTGAGGGTTCGAAAAGGGAGGCCGGCGGGGACTGAGGGCATGTCCGACTCAGGCAGCCGGCGCCGCCTGCCGGCCTGGTTGAAGGCGAAGGCGCCGGGCAGCCCGGGATACCTGAGGCTGAAGCGCCTGGTCAAGGGGCTGGACCTGAACACGGTCTGCGAGAGCGCCCACTGCCCCAACATCGGCGAGTGCTGGTCCGCCGGGACCGCCACCTTCATGATCCTCGGAGACGTGTGCACGCGCAGTTGCGGGTTCTGCGCCATCAGGACCGGCCGCCCCACCCACCTGGACGAGGAGGAGCCCGAACGGGTGGCCGAGGCGATTGCGCGGCTGCACCTGCGCCACGCCGTCATCACCTCCGTCAACCGGGACGAGCTCCCCGACGGCGGCGCGTCGATCTTCGCCCGCACCATCCGGGCGGTCCACGAGCGCTGCCGGCATACCACGGTGGAGGTGCTGATCCCCGACTTCCAGGGCAACTGGGAGGCCCTGGCCGAGGTCCTGGACGCCGGGCCCGAGATCCTGAACCACAACCTCGAGACCGTGCCGCGGCTCTACCGCCGCATGCGGCCCCAGGCGCGCTACGAGCGCTCCCTGGAGCTGCTCGACCGCGCCCGGACCCTGGCGCCGGCGCCGACCAAGTCGGGCATGATGCTGGGCGCCGGCGAGACCCGGCAGGAGGTCGAGCGATCGATCGGGGACCTGGCCGCCGTGGGCTGCAGCATCCTGACCCTGGGTCAATACCTGTCGCCCTCGGCGCAACACGTGCCGGTCCACCGCTTCCTGCCTCCCGGGGAGTTCGAGGAACTCGGCGAGTTCGCGCGCGCCGTCGGCTTCGGCCACGTCGAGTCGGGCCCGCTGGTGCGCAGCTCCTACCACGCCGAGCGCCAGGTCGACGACCTGACCGCGGCCGGCGGGGACCCTTCCACCGCAATCGCGAGAGGAGGTTCATGAACCTCGACAAGGATTCCCTGGCGGGGTACCTGCAGCGGAAGAAGTTGATCGTCGAGGACGAGAGCGTCCTCGACGTGCGTCCGGTCGGGGACGGGCTCAAGAACCGGGTATGGGTGGTGGTCACCTCCGAGCGGCGGCTGCTGGTCAAGCAAGCCCATTGGAGGGTGCAGATGAAGATGCGCTGGTGGACGGACCGCAGGCGGCTCTTCGCCGAGAAGCGCTGCATGGAGACACTGGCCAACATCCTGCCCCCCCACGTGATCCCCGAGCCCCTGCTGGAAGACCGCACGAACTTCGTTCTGGTCACCACGGCTCCGCCCCGCGATGCGGTGGTGTGGACCGAGGAGCTGGACCTGGGACGCATCGATCTGCAGGTCGCCTCCCAGGCCGGGAACCTGCTGGCCTCCGTGCACAGCCAGACGCGCGAAATGCCCGAGCTGAAAACGATGTTCGAGGAGACCAAAGCCTTCGAGCAGCTCCGCGTGGAGCCCCTCTACGAGTACGTGGCCGCCGCCTTCCCCGAGATCCGGAGCGCCGTCGAGTCGCAGGCCCGGGATCTGATGGAGACCCGGCTCTGCCTCGTCCTCGGGGATCTGCGGCCCTGCAACGTCCTCATCAACAAGGGCCAGCTCTATCTCGTCGACTTCGCCACCGCCCACTTCGGGCAGCCCTCCTTCGATCTGGCCTTCTATGCCGGCGACATGTGCCTGAAGGCGATGCTCAACCACCCGCAGAAGGCCGCCTACCTCGAGGCGATCAACGTGTTCTGGGGCGCCTACTTCAAAGCCGCCGAATACGAGGGGTCGGCGGAGGTCGGGAGATCGGCGGTCCGGCACTTCGGTTGCCTGCTGCTGGCCCAGGTCTGCGGCCGGCGGCCGGTCCATGAGGGCGACGAGGCCTTTCGAGACCTCGCCTTCCGCATCTCCCGGAACCTCCTGTCAACCGAGCAGGAAAAAACCGAGGACATCACCGAATCCATCAATCGAACGCTGATCGATGGATGAGGCACGCACCTGCCGCCATCCTGCTCGCCTTGTGGGGCTGCGCCCCCGGCCCCGCCCCCGAGCCCGGTGACCCCCGGTCCGGCGTGCCGGCGCCGGCGCGCGAGTTCCGCGCCGTATGGGTGGCCACCGTCGACAACATCGACTGGCCCTCCCGGCCAGGCCTGACCGCGGGGCGCCAACGGCTCGAGGCCCGAGCCATCCTGGACCGGAGCCGTCAGCTCGGGCTCAACGCCGTCATCCTCCAGGTCCGCCCTCACTGCGACGCCTTCTACGCGTCGTCCCTGGAGCCCTGGTCCTATTACCTGAGCGGCCGCCAGGGAGAGCCGCCGAAACCCGCTTACGACCCCCTTGAATTCTGGGTGGAAGAGGCCCACGCCCGCGGACTCGAGCTGCACGCCTGGCTCAACCCCTACCGGGCCCAACACCCGAGGAACCTGGGGGGCCTCTCGCCGCAGTCCATCGCCAGCCGGCGGCCCGACCTCGTGCGCACCCTCGGCGACAGCGGCTACCTGTGGCTCGATCCCGGCTCCGAGGAAGTGCGCGATTTCACCCTGTCCGTCTTTCTCGACGTGGCCCGGCGATACGACGTGGACGGCGTGCACCTGGACGACTACTTCTACCCGTACCCCTCCTACAGCGACGGCGCCGATTTCCCGGACGAGCCCACGTGGCAGGCGTACCGGGAGGGAGGCGGCCGCCTCGAGCGGGAGGACTGGCGGCGGGAGAACGTCGACCGCTTCGTGGAGACCCTCCACGCCAGCCTGCGCAGCCTGTCGCGGCCGATCAAGCTCGGCATCAGCCCCTTCGGGATCTGGCGCCCGGGGCATCCGCCCTCGATCGACGCCGGGCTCGATCAGTACGGCAAGCTCTTCGCGGACCCCCGGCGCTGGCTGCACGAGGGCTGGCTCGACTACTGCGCCCCACAGCTCTACTGGCCCATCTCCAAGGTCTCCCAGAGCTTTCCGGTCCTGCTCGCCTGGTGGGCCCGCAACAACCCGCACGGGCGCCACGTGTGGCCGGGCCTGTACACCTCCTCCGTGCGCTCACGCGGCTGGCCGGCGCGCGAGATCGTCGACCAGATCATGATCACCCGCGGCCTGCTGCAGCCGGTGCCCGGACACATCCACTTCAGCGCCCGGGCCGTTCTCGACTCCGCCCGCGTCGGGTCCGGCGGGGACCGGCTGACGGCGATCCTGGCCAAGGGTCCGTACCGGGGTCCGGCCCTGGCGCCGGCCACGCCCTGGCTGGACGACCTGCCTCCCGAGGGACCACGGGTGACGGCTCGCCTTCAGGACCGCGATCTCCTGCTGGACTGGTCCCGGCCGGCCGGAGAACGGCCCTTCCTCTACGTGGTCTACACCAAGGGCCGCGACAGCGGATGGCGGCACACGATCGTGCCGGCCTCCCGGACGGAGCTGCGTCTGCCCCTCGGGGGGGCCGGGGGGAAGGGCGAGGTGGAGGCCGTGGCCGTCACCGCCGTGGACCGCATGGGCAACGAGAGCGATGTACGCGTGCACCCCCTCGAGAGTCTGCTCTGACGGCGGGTACCGCCGTTGCCCCAGGCCCGGGCAACGGACATATTTCCAATCCATCATGCCCGCCATCGCCGATATCGGAACTCGTGTGGAGCTGGTGCCCATGGACGGGCACTGTCACGACATCACCCTGGCCCTGTACCGCCAGCCCACCACGAGCGGCCCCGCCTTCCTGGTGCACACCTACAGCTCCCGCGGCGAGGCGGAGCGGCGCCTCGAGGATGTCCGTTCCCTCATGACGACCCTGGGCGACCTGCGGCCATCGGTGGAGGCGGCCGGCCTGCTGGCCTTTCCCTGCGGGGATGAGCACGGCCTGGCCGTCCGCCGCCTCTTCCTCGAGGCGTGCAAGATCGGCTCGCCCGACGATGCGACCCCTCCTTCCCTGTCCACGGTGGACCGCAAGTCGGGCCTGACCATCGTCGCCGAGCCTCTGGGAGAGGGCCAGTACCGGGTGCGGGCGGTGGGAGAGGCCGACGAGGCCGAGCGCTCCCGCCGGGTCGGCGTGATCGTCAACGGCCTCCTGAAGCTGGGAGAGATGCGCCCCGTGGAAGGGGCCGGGAACTGCGTCGGCTTCGACTGCGGCCATCCCCACGACGAGCTCGTGGGTCTGCTCCTGGTGCGCGCGCCGAACGTGCGCGCCATCGTCCGCGAACAGCAAGCGCTGGCCGGCCGCGGTGTGCTGGCGGCGCCGAGCCAGCAGGGGAATCAGTCATGACCACCTCCGCCATGAACGGCAGGCAACGGGTCCTCGCCGCCCTGCAGCGACAGCCCGTGGACCGCACGCCGGTGTGCAATCCCACCTCGGTGGCGACGGTGGAGCTGATGGACCTGGTGGACGCGCCCTTCCCCGCCGCCAACCGCGAGCCCGAACTCATGGCCCGACTGGCGGCCACGGGCTACACCGAGCTCGGCTTCGACAGCATCATGCCCGTGTTCTCCATCATCCAGGAGTCCTCGGCCCTGGGCTGCAAGATCCAGTGGGAGCAGAAGGACAACTGGCCCACGGTGAAGATGCGGGAACCGATCTGGACCTCCGCCGACGACATCCGGATCCCTCCCGGCCTGCTCACGCACCCGGACACGAAGTGCGTCCTCGACGCCCTCACCCTGCTGCGCCGGGAGTACGGCGACGAGGCCGCCATCATCGGCAAGACCATGGGCCCCTGGTCTCTCGCCTACCACGGCCTCGGCGTCGAGCCCTTCCTGCTCATGTCCCTGGACGATCCGGACGAGACCAAGAGGATCCTCGACGTCCTGAAGGAGGTCACCGTCGACTTCGGCATCGCCCAGGTCGAGGCCGGCGCCGACGCCCTGACCCTGCCCGACCACGCCACCGGCGACCTCGTGAGCGGCTCGTACTACGAGCGCTACCTGCGGGATCTGCACATCGAGTTCGCCGAGCGCATCCCCTGCCCCATCATCCTGCACATCTGCGGCCGCACCGTGGACCGCATGGAGTTCATCGCCCAGACCGGGATGGCCGCCTTCCACTACGACTCGAAGAACAAGCCCCGGGAGTCGAGGGAGATCGTGGGCGAGCGCATCAGTCTCGTGGGCAACATCAACAACCCCGAGACCCTCTTCGCCCGGCAGCCCGAAGACGTGGCCGCCGAGGTGGTGAGAAACCTGGAGGCCGGGGTGCAGCTCGTCGGCCCGGAGTGCGCCATCCCCCTGCAGACCTCCATCGAGAACCTGCGCGCCATCCCCGAGGCCGTACGCAAGTGGCACCTGCAGGCGAACTGATTGCCCGGCCTGTCCGACATCCGCAACGAGTCCCTTCGCTTCGAGATCGAGGAGTACCTGGAGAAGCCGGAGGAGATCGCGCGCTTCGTGGAGGTCTTCTCCGCCGCCCGGCCGATCCACCAGGACATGGCGGCGGCCCTGATCGAGGGCGACCATCACACCGTCGACGCCCTGGCCGTCCAGGCCCTGGAGGAGGGCATCGAGGCGCTGGAGGTGATGGACGACGGACTCATCTCGGGCATGGGGATCGTGGGCATCAAGTTCCGGGAGAACTTCATCTTCGTGCCCGAGGTCCTCGCCTGCGCCCGGGCCATGAAGGCGGGCATGGCCCACATCGAGCCGATCCTGTCGGCCTCGGGCGTCGAGAAGGCCGGCAAGGTGGTCATGGGGACGGTGAAGGGCGACCTCCACGACATCGGCAAGAACCTTTGCATCATGATGCTGAACGGCGCCGGCTTCGACGTCATCGATCTCGGCGTCGACACCTCGGAGGACGAGTTCATCGACGCCGTGGAAGAGTCGGGGGCCCGGCTGCTGGGGATGTCGGCGCTGCTGACGACGACCATGCCCAACATGGGCAAGACCATCGAGGCCTTCATCGACGCCGACCTGCGCGACGAGGTGCAGATCATGGTCGGCGGCGCCCCGGTGACCCAGGAGTTCGCCGAGGACATGGGCGCCGACGGCTACGGCAAGGACGCCCTGGCCTGCGTCGAACTCGCCAAACAACTGACGGGCAAACCCACCTGATGACCGGGATCCCGCCCGAAGAGGTGCAGAAGCGCTTCGACCGCCTCACCGAGATCTTCGGAGAGATCGTCAACCACGCCGACGCCCAGTCCTCGTGGCGCTGCCCGTACCGCGACCGCCACGATCTGTGCACGGCCAAGTTCCACTGCAAGAACCAGACGGCCGCCCCCGCGGGGAAGAGCACCGCCGACGGCGACCTGTCCTGCTCCCACGACGGCAGCTTCGACTACCGCAGCGCCTGGGAGTCGGACCCGCGCACCGAGGAGCGCGCCCGCCGCCGCATCGAGACCATCCGCGAGCGCGCCGCCGAAGGCCGCCAGGGGCGCCGCGGCCCCGGGCGCTGACGGCCGGTCCCCCCGGCCATGGCCGTCGTCCGCGCGCCCGGCCTCGAGCCGCAACGGCTGAAGCCGGGGCGCACCCTCTTCGACTACGCCGACGACCTGCGGCTGCAGGTCCCCACCTCCTGCCTGCGCAACGGCTATTGCCACGAGTGCGTGGTCGAGATCCACGCGGGCCTGGAGGCCCTGCGCCCGCGCTCGCCGGCGGAGCGGTTCCTGCGCGACCCGTACCGCCTGGCCTGCCAGGCCCTTGTCGTGGGCGACGTGGACGTGGATTTCGAGCCCCTCCGCCGTTCGCCGCAGATCCTGTCCGAGACCCGCCCCCGCCGCATCGAGCCGGACCCCGTGGTCCGGCGGCGCGGCGACGAGGTCCTGTACGGCTGCGAGCCCGTCGACCGCTACCGCGGGCACCTCTACGGGCTGGCCATCGATCTCGGAACGACGACGATCGCCATGGATCTCGTCGACCTGGAGACGGGAGACTCGGTCTGCGTCACCTCCTTCGAGAACCCCCAGCGCTTCGGCGGCTCCGACGTGATGCACCGCATCACCTACGACGGCGGCCCCCACCACGGGGAGCTGCAGAAGGCGGTGACCACCGCCCTCAACCACCACATCGCCGACATGGTCCATCGCCTGGGCTTCGTCCGCCAGGAGATCTACGAGATCACCGTGGCCGGCAACCCGACCATGCGCGACCTGCTCTTCCGCCTGGACGTGCAGCCCATCGGCACGCGCCCCTACAAGTCGATGGTGGAGCGCGCCTTCCTCGACGGCGAGCGGTCCACCACGGCCTGCGTGGAGAAGTCGCGGCGCCTGGGCATCCGCGCCAACATCCACACCCGCGTCTACGGCCTGCCCCTGATCGCCAGCCAGGTGGGCGCCGACACCGCCGCCGATCTGGTCGCCTGCGACCTGCTGAGCGCCGAGGGGGACGAGGTGAGCCTGCTGGTCGACGTGGGCACCAACACCGAGGTCGTCATCGCGGGAAGAGGGCGGATGGTGGCCGCCTCCTCGCCGGCGGGACCGGCCTTCGAGGGCGGGCTCGTGAGCTGCGGCATGCCGGGCTACGAGGGCGCCATCGATTCGGTGCGCATCGACGACGAGGGGGCCTTCGTCTGCACCACCATCGGGGACGCCGAGCCCCTGGGCCTCTGCGGCTCGGGCCTGGTGGATCTGCTCGCCGAGCTGCGGCGCACCGGCCGCATGTCGGAGAAGGGCGTCCTCGGGGACGGCCGCCGGCGCAACCCGCGGCTGCCGGTGGCGCCGGAGCAGGGCATCACCTTCTCCGCCGAGGACGCCAGCCACCTGGCCCAGGCCAAGGCGGCCAACTACTGCGGCCAGTATCTTCTGCTGCGCGAGTTCGGCATCGATCCCGCCGATATCTCCCGGCTGTACCTGGCCGGGGGCTTCGCCAACTACGTCGACGCGGCCAACGCCGTGGCCATCGGCTTCCTGGCGCCGGTGCCGGCGGAGCGCATCGTCAAGGTCGGCAACGCCGCCCTCCAGGGCGCCCGCGAGGTGCTCCTCAGCCGCGGCCGGCGCCGGCGGCTGGAGGCGGCCGTGGCCCGCATCGAGCACGTGGAGCTGGAGACGGTGCCCGAGTTCTTCGACGCCTTCGTCGACGGCTGCATGTTCCGGCCCATGCCCTCCCGGGTCCTGAACCGACAGGATGCCCCTTGAAGAGCTTTTCCGAACGACTGCAAGAGCCCCGGCCCGTCCTCTTCGACGGCGGCTTCGGCACGCAGCTCTTCGCCCGCGGCGTCGAGCTGCCCAACAGCGCCCTGGCCAACGCCCATCACGCCGACACCGTGGTCGACGTACATCGAGCCTACATCGAGGCCGGCTCGGAGATGATCGAGACGAACACCTTCGTCGCCTCCGCCCTGCACCTGGAGATGGCCCAGGCCGGCGATCTCTCCGCCGGGGAGCTGGCCAGGCTCGCCGCCGGACACGCCCGGCGGGCCGTCGAGGAGAGCGGCCGGGAGGTGTTCGTGGCCGGTTCCCTCGGACCCTCTCCCGGGGCGATCGAGGCCGACGCCGGCGACACCGACTTCGGGATCGCCGACGACAAGGTCCGGGCCGCCCACCAGGAGGTGGCCGAGGGCCTGGCCGACGCCGGCGTCGACCTGCTCCTCGTGGAGACCATGTTCTCGGCCCGGGAAGCGGCCATCGCCGTCGACGTGGCCCGGGGGTTCGGACTGCCCGTCGCCCTCTGCCTGACCTACAAGTTCACCCAGGACCGCAGGACGAAGCAGGTCATCTACCGCACCGACTGGGGCCACTCCCCCGCCGACGCCGTGGAGATCCTCGGCTCCGGGGAGCACTCCGGCGGCGACGACCTGCTGCCCTCCATCGACCTCCTCGGCCTCAACTGCGGCGCCGAGTCCGTCCGCGAGAAGCACTCCGGCATGGCCTACGCCATCGAGGGCACGAGGCAGACCGCCGAGGCTCTCGCCGAGCGGGGCCTGACCGGCATCCGCCTGGCCGCCTTTCCGAACGCGGGCCTGCCGAAGATGGACCGGCAGACCCGGCTGACCTACTACCTGCAGGGACCGGAGGTGATGATCGCGAGCCTCGACGAGCTCCGGCGGGCGGGCGCCTGGCTCATCGGCGGCTGCTGCGGCACCACCCCCGACCACATCCGCGCCTTCCGGGAAGGCCTCGACGGCGGGGCCGGCCCGGGAGGGTCCGATGACTGAGTACCAGATCCTCTACTGGCGGGACATCCCCGCCCAGGTCCGCGTCTTCACGAGTCGGCGCCCCCTCTCCCGGCCGCTGCCCGAGCGCTTCCAGCAGGCCATCGACCGCGCCGCCATGGCCGAGGGTCTGGCCGGCACCGACGACTACCTGGCCCAGTGGCGGTGGACGGAGAGGCGCAGCGGCGACGGGGAGCCCGAGGAGCTGCTCCATCGCCTGATCGAGGAACTGGCGGCCGCGTACGACGCCGCCAACCCGGCCTGAAGCCGTGGCCACGACCTATCCCAAGACCTACGAGACGATCGTCGTCGGCGGCGGCCACGCCGGCACCGAGGCGGCCCTGGCGGCGGCCCGCATGGGCGCCGAGACCCTGCTGGTGACGATGAACCTCGACACCATCGGCCAGATGTCCTGCAACCCCGCCATCGGCGGCATCGGCAAGGGCCACATGGTCAAGGAGATCGACGCCCTCGGCGGCCAGATGGGGATCAACACCGACCTGTCGGGCATCCAGTTCCGGCGCCTGAACACCCGCCGGGGCCCCGCGGTGCGCGCCACCCGGGCCCAGTGCGACAAGAAGGCCTATCAGCTCGAGTTGAAGTACGCCTGCGAAGGCCAGCCCCGCCTCGACGTGCGCCAGGGGACGATGGAGAGCCTGCTGGTGGAGGACGGCGCCGTGGGCGGCATCGGCGTCAAGGGCGGCATCGTCTACTCCGGACGCACCGTCATCCTGACGACCGGCACCTTTCTGCGCGGCAAGATCCACGTGGGCGACTACCAGTACGCCGCGGGGCGCGCCGGGGAGAGCTCCGCCGACCGGGCCGCGGAGGGGCTCGCCCGGCTGGGGTTCCGTATCGGCCGCCTGAAGACGGGCACGCCGCCTCGCGTCAACGGCCGCACCATCGACTTCCCGGCCCTGGAGCCGCAGCCCGGGGACGAGCCGCCGCCCACCTTCTCCAGCCGCACCGAGGGCCCCGCCCTGCCCCAGGTCCCCTGCTGGATCACCTACACCCACGCCGGGACGCACCAACTGATCCGGGACAACCTGCAGCGCTCCGCCATGTACTCGGGGCGCATCGAGGGGGTGGGACCTCGCTACTGCCCGTCCATCGAGGACAAGGTCGTGCGCTTCGCCGGCCGCGACCGCCACCAGATCTTCGTCGAGCCCGAGGGCCTGCGCACTCACGAGCACTACATCAACGGCCTCTCCATGAGCCTGCCCGAGGAGGTGCAGCTGCCCGTCCTGCGTTCCCTGCCCGGCCTGGAGCGGGCCGAGATGATGCGGCCCGCCTACGCCGTCGAGTACGACTACGCCGAGCCGACGCAGCTGCACCCCACCCTCGAGACCAAGCGCGTGGCGGGGCTGTTCTTCGCCGGCCAGATCAACGGCACCACCGGCTACGAGGAAGCCGGCGCCCAGGGGCTGATGGCCGGGATCAACGCCGTGCTGAAGGCCCGCGGCGAGGAGGCCTTCGTCCTCGACCGCTCCCAGGCCTATATCGGGGTGCTCATCGACGACCTGGTGACCAAGGGAACGACCGAGCCCTACCGGATCTTCACCTCGCGGGCCGAGTTCCGGCTGCTGCTGCGCGAGGACAACGCCGACGAGCGGCTCATGGAACACGGGCGCCGCTTGGGCATCGTCGACGACGAAACCTGGCGGCGCTACGAGGGCAAGCGCGCCAGCATCACCGCCGAGATCGAGCGCCTGGAGTCGCAGCGCCTGCCCCTCGGGGAGGGCGTCGACGAGCTTCTTCGGGAGCGGGAGACGGCGCCGGTGCGCGAGCCTCCCCTGCTGCGGGACCTGCTCCGGCGGCCCCAGCTTCGCTATGCCGACATCGCCGCCCTGGCCCCTCCCGAGCGCCCGCTGACGCCGGAGGCGGGGGAGTGCGTGGAAGCGCACGTCAAGTACGCCGGGTACATCGACCGCCAGGCCGATGAGGTGGCGCGGCTGCGGCGCATGGAGTCCCTGCGGATCCCGGAGGACTTCGACTACGACGCGGAGGCGCGCCAGCTCTCCTCGGAGGCGCGCCAGAAGCTCGGCCGCGTGCGGCCCCGCTCCCTCGGGCAGGCGTCGCGCATCTCGGGCGTCTCCCCCGCCGACGTCTCGTCGCTGATGGTCCTCCTCAAGGCGCGGAGGCGGCCGCCGCCGGCTGCTCCCGCCCCTTCACCTTCCGCACCCGGGAGTCCCCGCTCAGCAGCCAGCGGCTGATGGCGCCGTCGTCGTGCAGGTCGGCGGCCTCCTCGACCCAGGCCTCGTACCCGTGCTCCGCCGCCTCGATCACCGGCGGCCACCGGAAGCCGGCCAGCGGCCGGGGTGCGAGGCCGAGGCTCTCCGGCTCGGCGGCGTAGGCCAGCCCCTTCCGGGCGCGGAGCCGCTGCCGCCAGTAGATCTCCCGCAGCAGGCGGATGGCCCCGTCCTCCGGAGGCAGCTCGAACTCTTCGCCTTCGGCCCCAAGGGTCACCACCCGGTCGACGAAGCGCACGTAGCCCCACTGCTCCGGGTAGTGCATGTTGATCAGGCCCTGGGGCGACCAGACCCAGTTGTCCTCGCCCTCGCCCGGGATCTTCACGTATCCCTCACCGTCCTCGGCGGGCTCGACGCGCCACTCCACGCGCGAGAAGTTGACCCGCCAGATGTCGCCGTCCTCGGGGGGCACGGCCGTGCGGCTCGGGCGCCGCAGCCCCTCCCAGGGAAAGGCGACCTCCACCGACCAGCCCTCGTCCACGTCCCGGGGCTGGTTGATCGTGCCGTAGACCCGGACCCCGGTGCGCAGGCCGGGCAGGTCCCAGGCGTGCACGGGCGGCCCTCCGTCGCGGTAGGGCCGCACCAGCAGCAGGTCCCACTCGGTGCCGAAGGCGTTGACCTCGTACTCGAAGTAGTTGTGGGTGTCCCAGTCGGGGTCGATGAAGACCTCGAAGTCGTTGTCGTGGAAGATGACGGCGTCGCGCTCGGTGAGGGTGGCCCAGACCTGGGGCTCCTCCAGCAAGGCGGCCACGTAGAAGCGGCCCTCGTCCCACAGCATCTTGGCCCGCGTGCGCAGGCGTGGGGGAGGCTTGAGGTCGCCCTCGATGTCGACGAAGAGCTGGGTCCAGGGGGCGTGCTGCCACGAAGGCTCGTCCAGGGACCCGTCGATTGTGAGGGCTCCGGCGGCGCGGAAGGCCGTGTACCGCTGGGGCTCGATGCCGGCCAGGTGCTCCGGATCCGGTTGCGCGGCCAGGGCCGTCGCCGTCAGCGCCTGGGCGAGGAGAACGCGTCGGAAACCACCCCTGGCCATCTCATCCATCTCCTGTTGCGAGGTTCGGGCGGAGCCCCGTATACTACGCCTTTTCCGCGGCCCCCCCCAACGAGGGCCGTCCACTCGATAACAAGGCAAGACCGCTTGCAGTTGATCCTGCTCGGGGCCCCCGGCTCCGGCAAGGGCACCCAGGCCCGCAGGCTGGAGGAGGGCTACGGGATCCTCCACATCTCCACCGGCGACATGCTGCGCGAGGCCGCGGGCGGCGGCACCGATCTCGGCGCCCTGATCGAAGACCACCTGCGCCGCGGGCGGCTGGTCCCCGATGCCCACGTCCTGACGCTGGTGGAGGAACGTCTCGGCCGGGGGGACCTGGACCGCGGCTTCACCCTCGACGGCTATCCCCGCACCCGCCGGCAGGTGGACGACTTCGAGAAGCTCATGGAGGCCCTCGGGCGCAACCTCGACGCCGCCCTCAACATCGACGTCCCCGACGAGATCGTCATCGAACGCCTCTCCAGCCGGCGCATCGACCCGCAGACCGGCCGGGTCTACAACCTGGGCCTCGAAGACGACCCGCCGCCGGAGGTCGCCGGCCGCCTCTCCCAACGCAACGACGATGGTCCCCGCGTCATCCGCCAGCGCCTCGAGACCTACCACGCCGAGACCGAGGCCCTCATCGCGCACTACCGGCGCACCGGGCAGCTCATCGAGATCGACGGCGCCCGGCCCCCGTCGGAGGTCTTCGCCGCCATCCAGCAGGGGCTGGAGGCGGTCCTCCAGAGCCGCTGACCTTGTCCAGAACCGACCTGATCTCCCTGTACAAGAGCGGTCTGGCCAAGTACGCCGGGCAGGACTTCCCGGGGGCGAGGGTCGACTTCGAGAAGGCCCTGGAGCTCGACCCCGACTTCGGCGACCTCCACCACTCCCTGGCCCACGTGCTCGAGAAACTGGGAGACCTCGACGGCGCTCTGGCCAGCGCCCGGCGGGCCGTGGAGCTGTCCCCGGACGAGGTCCTGACCCACACGAGCCTCTCCGTGATCTACATGCGCAAGGGGATGATCCCGGAGGCCGAGGCCGAGAAAGCCCTGGCCACCGATCTGCAGCGCCGCCAGGACGGGGCCTGAGCCCTCTCCCTCCCCGCGCCGCCATGGCCACGGCCGCCGGTCCGCCCGCCTTCCACATCGGCCCTTACCCGCTGCACCCCCTGCGTCCGGGGATGCCGGTGCTGGCCCTGGCGCCCCTGGCCGGCGTCGGCAACTGGGTCTTCCGCCTGATCTGCGCCCGCCTCGGGGCGCGCCTCGTGGGCGTGGAGTTCATCAACTGCCGCATCGTGCACCAGGCCGGCATCCGGGTCGAGCGCCTGCTCGACTTCTCCGACGCCGACGTGTACCGGCGCACGGGGATCAGTTTGCTGGCGGCCCAGATCTACGGCAACGACATCCCCATGATGGCCGAGGGCGCCCGCGAGCTGGAGCGGCGCGGCGCCCAGATCGTGGACATCAACTTCGGCTGCTCGGTGCCGCAGATCGTGCGCAAGGGGAGCTGCGCCGCCTTCCTGCGCGACCTGCCCCGGTTCTACGAGGCGGTGGCGGCCACCGTGGAGGCGGTGAGCGTGCCGGTCATGGTCAAGACCCGGATCGGCTGGGACGACGACTCCATCAACGTTGTCGAGATCGTCCGCCAGGCCCAGGCCGCCGGGGCCCGGGCGATCGCCATCCACGCCCGCACGGTGATGCAGAAGTACGACGGCGCGGCGCGCTGGGAGTGGCTGAAGACCGCCTGCGAGGCGGCCGAGGTGCCGGTCTTCGGAAACGGCGACGTGCGCCGCTACGACGACGCCCTGGCCATGGTGGAGCGCACCGGCTGCGACGGCGTCATGATCGGCCGGGCGGCCATGGCCAACCCCTGGATCTTCTCGGCCCGAGTCGGAGCCAACCTGGCGGAGCGCATCGAGCTGGCCGCCGACCAGGTGCGCTGGATGGCCCGCTACAAGGGCGAGACCGTCGGCGTCAAGGAGACCCGCAAGCACCTGGCCCTCTACTTCCGGGACCTCCACCGGGAGTCCCGCGAGCGCCGCCGGCTGCTGACCACCGAAACCCTCGGGGAGCTGCAGGCCTTCCTGGAGAGCTGGCGCCAGGCCCTGGACAGCGACCCGGAGCGGGACCTCTCCCTCAGCGCCTCCGAGGCCAACCGCCTGGCCTGGAGCGGCACCGGATGAACCCGCACCCAGGCAAGACCCTACCCGACCCCCTGCCCATCCGGTTGCCGCCGGAGGAGGAGATGGCCTTCCCATGACCGACAAGCTCGCGCGCGGGATCCTGCCCGCCCTGTGCACCGCCTTCGACGACAGCGGGGCGCGCCCCGACCCCGATCGCCAGCGGGTCCTGCTGCGCGCCCTCCTCGAGGCCGGCTCGCAGGGCTTCTTCGTCTGCGGCGGCACCGGCGAGGGCCGCGCCATGACGGTACCGGAGCGCAAGCAGGTGGCCGGAGTGGTGGCCCGGGAGGTCGCCGGCCAGGTGCCCCTGATCCTGCAGGTCGGCGCCTGTCCCACGGTGGAGGCCGTCGAGCTGGCCCGGCACGCAGCCGGGGTGCCGGGCATCGACGCCGTCGCCTCGGTGGCGCCCGTGGACCGCCCGAAGGACCTGGCCGCCGCCGCGGAGCACTACGCCGCCATCGGCGCCGCCACCGACCTGCCCTTCTACGTCTACTGGCTGGCCCGCGAAGCCGACGACGCGGCCACGGCGGACCGCTTCCTGGAGGCCATGGAGGGGGTGCCCCACTTCGCCGGGATCAAGTTCACCGACTACAACCTCTTCCTCTTCGGCCAGCTCATCGAGCTGACCGGGGGCCGCCTCAACGCCATCAGCGGCCCCGACGAGATGTGCCTGCCCGCCATGTGCATGGGCGCCGACGCGGCGATCGGCACGACCTACAACATCATGCCGCGGATCTACCTCGAGATGCGCCGCGCCTTCGACGCCGGCGACCTCGACAGCGCCCGCCTCTGCCAGCGCCACGCCAACCGGGTCATCCGCATCCTCATGGAGGCCGGGGTCATGGCGGCGGTGAAGGCGATCCTCGGCTGGCGGGGCACGTCCGCCGGCCCTCCCCGGGTGGTGGAGCCCCTCGACGGGGAGGGGGAAGAGCGGCTGCGGGGAGAGCTGGAGGGCCTGGACTTCGAGGTGGCTTGAGGGGCGGCCTTTTGGGGGCGCGTTTGCTCTGGCATGAGCGCGACGCCCTCTTGGAACTTCAAGCAGGATACGGGGTGAGCCCCAAGGCAATCCTGTCTGCTCTCGCCACCCTGATGCCCCTGCAGTGGTGCTTCCGTCTGATTTGCCGCTATCGCGAAACAGAGGACTCAGCCATTCGTGAGCGATACACGCAGATCCTGGAGTTTGTGGATCCGTACACGCAGCGGGATCAGGCGCTCGCCGACCTGGCGGTACTCGGCGAACACCATGGGTTGGGACAGCTCCAGATCCCTCGTCGTAGTACTCCACGTCCACGGGCATCCAATCCTCGGTGCGCACGCGCACCACCACCTTGCCCCACACCACCGGCGCTTTCGGCTTCGGTCTGAGCATGGGCCGCCCCTTCGACCCGTCCCACGCTTGCAGGCCGACGGAGATGGTCTCGGCATTGGAGGAATCGACGGAGACCGGGATGTCGGTCAGGCCCTGCACCGTCGCCACGCGCCAGGTCATGGCCTCCTTCTGCTCTTCGAGCTTCAGCGAGATCTCATCGACCTTGAGATCGAGGGAATCGGCGCCCGCCTGTTCCTGCACGCTGAACCATCCGTCTCAGGTAATGCATGCCCTCGGCCGGACTCTCGGTCGCCGCCCATCGCTGCCTGCACGGCGATCTTGACGTGCTTGACGCGTCCTTCCTCGAGTCCTGGGTGCCCTCCACCGCTTCCGGAATGACCAGGTGGCGCCGCTCGCCGTCGACCGAGCGGTAGCGCACCGCTTCCCGGCCGTCGCCGGTGGTCGTGACGAGCTTGCCGCGGCGCATCACCACCCGCGTGGTGTGGATGTTCTCGCCGATGATGACGAAATCGAGATCGGGGTTGTGCAGCTTCATGGCAGGTTGTTCGGTCGCTTGCGGCCGTGCCGCCCGCGCGCGGCACTCGACGGGCCGACCGGCCTATCGACATCCAAGGTGGCACAAAGAGAGAATCTAAGCCGGCAGCCTTTGGCTCCAGGAGGTACCCGGGATCCCCTTGGCCCGGTCCGGATCCGTCCACCGAAGCAACACCGCTCCCCGGTAGGCCTCCGCCAGCAGGCGGTTGGGCGTCGCCTCTGCCGACGCCGAGGCCACGCCATACCCGCGCGCGTACGCCCGTACCCGAAATATCCGCTTGACCCCGTTGGGCAGGTCGGGCACCGTGTGCTCGGTCAGCTTGAACACCGTCTGATCCGTGAGACCCCCCAGGCCCGTCGGCTTCCACTCCCCAAAGTCCCCACCGGTCACCCGCTCCTGATACTGCCAGCCCCGGATGCCGGGATTCTTCGGGTCCGGGGAATCCCACCGCAACGTCACCTCGCCGTGACCCGCCGTCGCCGTCAGGCCCGCCGGCGCGTTCGGCGTGTCCCGGATCGTCACCGTCGACGTCGACGGGGCCCCGGACCGCACCCCCGCCGGCAACCGCCCGAAGCTCAACCCGATCGTCTCGTCCTCCACGTCGGCATCGCGCCTGGCCCAAATCTCGAACGAAGCCGAGGCACTGCCTCCGGTGAACACGAGCCCTCCCGACGGGCTGAGGTCGCGGACCCCGTAGTCCCGCTCTTCATCCGTGTCTTCCGCCGACAGAGCCGTCACCACCATCGGCACCTCCAACCGCTCGCTCGGCGCCGACGACAGGAAAGGGCTAGCAGACAACAGGATCGTCAGAATCAGACCATACGCCCGCAGATCAGTCAAATCAGTCATTCAGTCATTGAAATTCTTCACCTCTCCCCATGGCAGCGATTGGATGGTGGTGAGAAAAACCTCCCAGGAGTGCCACTCGTCACTGGCGTCAGGTATGTAGTCACGATACGAGCCCTTCGACACCTGGACGGCCCAACCAAAGGTCCGTATGTCAGGCATGAGCCCATCTTGGGACAAGGCCGGGAAGCCGCCAAGGGCAGACCAGGGAATGGCTCCCTCCAGCCACTGGCCGGCAAGCGCGACCTCAAGCTCGGTGATGTCGGCACTTTCCGTCGGGGGGTTCCATCGGCCGCCGGTGTACCGCCGGTAGGTCTCGGTCGTCAGGCGCCCCCCCTGGCCGGTCACCGTGAACCGGTATTCCGGTCGGAACCCTTTCCAGGGGGCCGTCCGGTCGCCAGAGGTGGTGTCGGGGGACACGTCGAAGAACAGGTCCACCGTCGTGGGGTCCGAACCATGGAAGGGGGGGACGTAGAACCGGAAGATGAAGGCGAACAACTCGCGCCTGGGTATGTCGTGGGGGCCATACTCGCCCCAGCCGAAGCTGTATTGCATGATGTCCACCGTGCTGTTTGTGTCAGGGGTCACGTCACTGATATCGTCGAGGTAAAAGCTGGTCCCCCAATCCTGCCAATTCCCGTCGACGGTGAAGTTCAGGCGATCCTGCGCCGGGGCTACTTGGGCGCCAAGCCCCAAGGTCACGACGGCACTCAGCAAGGACAGCACGTTGCGCACTCGCATGGCGAAGTCTCCTTGTCCTGTGGTAGTGTCGGGTTGGAGCTGGGAATTCTGCCCTCGACCAAACGGGAGCCCGCCCGGGCACGTTGGCGTCCGGGCGGCGGAGCACCGAGATCCGGGCCGGCATCCGGGCGAGCGTTCGATTGGACCGCAAGTGTGCATCGAGGCCCTCCCCAAGCCAACGGAGTCCCGATCCAGTGCACGGCTCCGTCGGTCCCAGAGCAGTCTCGGTGAGGACCGCCGCTTGGCGGCCTCACCCAACCCGGTAGCGCTCCACCACGTCCAGATCCAGCCTCACCCCGAGGCCCGGCCCCTCCGGCACGGTGAAGTGGCCCTCCGTCAACTCCAGGCTGCCGCCGAGGACGTCCGCCTCGCGCACGAAGGGCAGCTCGTCGCATGGCAGGGTGGCCTTGGGGATCGTCGCCTGCACGTGCACGGAGTAGGCGGCCAGCACGCCGAGGCAGACGCCGCCCATCTGCACCCACACCGGGACGTTTCCGGCGGCGGCCACGGCGGCGGCGGCCCTCACCTCCCGGGCCCGGCCGCCGAGGGTCAGGTAGTCGACGCACTCGGCCTTCAGGGCCGCGAGCACGTCGGCGCCGCGGCAGGGGCGGCGGCCCTGGGGCACGCCGATGTGCATGGCCACGGGGATGTGGGTCTTCTCCCGCAGCAGGCGCCAGGAATCGAGGTTCTCCTTGGGGATGGGATCCTCGAAGTTGGCCACCGTGCCGAAGGGCTCCAGCTCGGCGGCGAGTCGGGCCGCGGTGTGCACGTGGCCGAAGCTGGTGTTGGGATCGACGCCGACGGTGTACTCGGGTCCCGCCGCCGCCTTCATGAGGCGCACGGTCTCGACGATGTTGTGGGTGCGGGCCTTGAGCTTGTGGTTGGTGAAGCCGAGGCGGCGGCCGGCCTCGGCCTCGGCGGCGGTATCGGCGGCCGGCATGGCCGAGGACCAGTACGAGACGGGCACCCGCTCCCGCACCCGGGGGCCGAAGAACCGCCACACGGGCCATCCGAGGGCCTGGCCCTGGAGATCGAGGAAGGCGCACTCGAAGAGGTCCTCCTGGGCGAAGGGGTCCACGGCGAGGGGATCCTGCCCCACACAGGCGGCGGCCTGCGCCTCCAAGCGGGCTCGGCCCTCCTCGGACAGGGTGTAGACCGCCGACTCGCCGATGCCCTCCAGCCCCTCGTCGGTGCGCACCCGACAGAGGGTGATGTCGTAGATCCTCGGGTTCAGCCTGGCGATCGCCGCGATGGGCGGGATCTCCACGTGGTACAGGTCGACGCCGGTCACTCTCATTTTTCGGCCCTCCGGCCGGCGAAGTTACCGCCTCGCCTTGCGTGCCGCGAGACTCAGGGCTTGAATCAGCCGGCGTTTCCGGCGCGCCGACTGCGCCAGCCTCCCTCCAGAAAGAGCCGCCCATGTCCCTGCGTGTCGGCGTCGTCGGCTGCGGCGCCTTCTCCCCCCACTTCATCACCCTCTTCAAGGCCCATCCCCTGGTGGAGTCGGTGGTGCTGTGCGACCTCGACGCCGACAAGCTCGCCGCCGCCGCCGAACGACACGGGATCGCCGAGACCCGCTCCAGCCTGGAGGAGCTGTGCGCCGACGCCTCTGTCGACGCCGTGGCTCTCTTCACCCAGAACTGGCTCCATGGGCCACAGGCGGCCGCCGCCCTGCGCGCCGGCAAGCACGTGTACAGCGCCGTGCCCACGGGGATCACCGCCGAGGAGGTGACCGATCTCGTCGAGGCCGCCGCCGGCACCGACCGCCTCTACATGCTCGGCGAGACCAGCTACTACTACCCGGGCGTGGTCTACTGCCGCCGGCGCTTTCGGGCCGGGGACTTCGGGCGCCCTGTATACGCCGAGGCCGAGTACCTCCACGACTTCAGCCACGGCCTCTACGACGCGATGCGCTCGCGCGGAGGCCGCGACTGGCGGCGCTTCGCCGGCAGCCCCCCCATGCAGTACCCCACCCACTCGACGAGCCAGATCCTCTCGGTCACCGGGGCCCGCATGACCCACGTCTCCGGCCACGGTTTCGTCGACGATCACGAGGACGGCCTCTTCCGCGCCGGCTCGAACCAGTGGGCCAACGAGTTCAGCGACGAGACCGCCTTCTTCCGGCTGTCCGACGGCAGCGCCTGCCGCATCGCCGAGCTGCGCCGCGTCGGCCACCCGGGGGGCGTGCGCATGTCCCTCTACGGCACCGCCGGCAGCTTCGAGCAGCACGTCTCCGGCGTCCGCTGGCTCACCGCCAACCGTGCCGAGACCGAGTCCCTCGAAGACCTGCTCACCTGCGCCGGGGTCCCCGGGCCGCAGGCCGGAGACGGCATCTACGAGGGGGTTTCGCCGGCGCACCCGGTGCATCGCCTGCCCCGGCAGTTCCTGAACCTGCCCAACGGTCACCGAGGCTCCCACCAGTTCCTCGTGGACGACTTCCTGAGGGCCGCGGCGGACGGCGTGCTCCCGCCCAACAACGCCTGGGCGGCGGCCCGCTACATGCTGCCCGGCCTCGCGGCCCACGAGTCCGCCCGCCGCGGCGGCGAGCTGCTCGGGATCCCGGATCTCGGCGATCCCCCTTCGACGCCGGTGGAGTACGACGAGCCGGTCGCCGGAGGAGACTGATGATGGACCCCACCCTCAACCGCACGCGCTCGGCGCCGGGCCGGCTGGAGCTGAGCGTCGGTCCCGGCGGCGACCTGGAGGGCCGCGACGACCGGGTGCTGCAGGCCGGCGCCGACTACCTGGCGCGCCTCGGCGGCGGGGTCCTGCGCGTCCTGCCCGCCACTTACCACATGCGCAACGCCCTCTACCTGCGGCCGGGGGTGAAGCTGCGCGGCGCCGGCGAGGCCACGGTGCTGCGCAAGACGGCCGGGGCGAGCACGCCGCTGAGCCGCGACTCCGACTGGTACGAGAACCGGGTCACCGTGGAGGACCCCTCTCCCTTCCGCCCGGGGTGCGGCATCATGCTGCGCTCGTACGACGGCGACAGCCTGCGCGAGGTGGTGCGCGATACCGTGGTCGAGATGGACGGCGCCGAGCTGACCCTGTCGCGGCGGCTGCTGAAGAACTTCTGGCTCGAGAACCAGGCCACGGCGGCCACCCTCTTTCCGCTGGTCACGGCCGAGGAGGGGGTCTGCGACCTGGCCGTGGAAGACCTGGTTCTCGACGGCCACCGCGCCGGGAACGAGGAGATCAACGGCAACTACGCCGGCGCCGTCTTCCTGCAGCAGTGCCACCGGTGGCGCCTCCGGGGGGTGACGGCGCGCGACTATAACGGCGACGGCTTCAGCTTCCAGGTCTGCGACGACGTCAGCTTCGAGGACTGCCGCTCCCTGGACAACGCCAACCTCGGCTTCCACCCGGGCTCCGGATCGCAGCGGCCCCTCTTCCGCAACTGCGAGGCCCGGGGCAACGCCCAGGGGATCTTCTTCTGCTGGGGGGTCACCGACGGCCGGGTCGAGGACTGCGCCTGCTGCGACAACCGCGACTACGGCATCAGCATCGGCCACCGCGACACCGACAACCGGCTGTCGGGCACCCTCTTCGAGGGCAACCACCGCGTCGGCCTGCTGTTCCGGGAGTCCGCGTCCGGGTTCCGGGGCGGTCACCGCAACGTGGTGGAGGGCTGCCGCTTCGCCGACAACGGCTTCGCCGGGGAGGGCGTGGCCGTGGACGTGCGCGGCGAGACCCACGACACCGAGATCCGGGACTGCCGTTTCGAGGCGGGGGCGGGGGGACGGCAGCGCATCGGCATACGCATCGGCGCCGAGGCCCGGGGCACGTGCCTGTCGGGAAACGACTTCGAGGGGCTGGCCGAGGACGTGGCCGGAGACGCGGCGGAGAGCGGCCCGGACGGCTGATCCTTGGACCGCTTCCTCCTCGTCGACTTCGGCACGACGAGCACCAAGTCGGCCCTCCTGCAGCTCGACAGCGGCCGCTTCGAGCACCTTCGCCGGCACCCGGCCCTGCCCGCGGTCCCCGGGCCGGAGGGGCATCACGAGGTGCCGCTGGCGGCGATCCGGGAGCGCTTCCACGATCTGTGCGCCGAGGCCTGGACCGCCTCGGGCGGCGGCTTCGAGGGCATCGTCCTGTGCAGCGAGATGCACGGCTTCGCCCTGCTGGACCCGCGGACCCGCGAGCCCCTCACCCGGTACATCTCCTGGCTCGACGGCCGCTCCCTGGAGAGGGTGGACGGGCGCAGCTCCTTCGAGCTGGTGGCCGACCACCTGGGGGACCGCTTCCGGCGCCTCACCGGCATGCGGCCGCGGCCCGGGTTTCCGCTGATCAACCTCGTCCACTGCGCGCGCACGATGAAGCTGCCGCCCCAGGTGGAGATGGTCTCCCTGCCCGGCTGGCTCTGCCGCGACGAGGCGGGCGGCCCCCCGCCGGAGCATCCCACCATCCTGGCGGGAATGGCCCTCTACGACGTGGCCGGGAGGAAGATCGCACCGGAACTGCTGGAGACCGCGCGCGAGCTGGGGGGCGTCTCGCCGATCCCGGGCGAGGCCGCCGCCGAGGACACGGTCGCCGGTCATTGGGCCGGACCCCTGGGTCCCGTGCCGGTCTTCGCCGGCGTCGGCGACCACCAGTGCTCGGTGCTGGGCGCGGGGGTGGTGGAGGAGACCACGGCTTCGGTCAATCTGGGCACCGGCAGCCAGGTGGCCGTCCTCGGCGCACCCCGGGACCAGGGCTTCGAGCAGCGGCCCCACTTGGACGGGCTCGACCTGACCGCCGTCACCCACATCCCGGGGGGCCGCGCCCTCGCCGAGTTCGTCGGTTTCCTGCAGCAGGTGTCGGGGCGCGCCCTGGCGGCCTCCGGCGGCGGCTCCGGACCCGGTTGGTGGGCCGCGATGGCTGCTCTGGGCGCCGCGGAGGTGGACGCCGCGAGCCTGGAGGTGGACCTGGCCGTCTTCGAGGGGGCCCGGGGATACCGCGCCGGAGGCGGCATCGGCGGCGTGCTCGAGGGCGGCCTGACGCCGGAGAACTACCTCGCCTCCGTGTTGCGCGCCTTCGTGACCCAGTACGCCGAGGTCCTCGACGAGCTGGACCCCGGGCGCCGCCTGGAGAAGGTCGCCCTCGGGGGCGGGATCGCCCGCAACCTGCCGCGTCTGGCGGAGCTGCTGTCGAGCGCCTCGGGGCGGAACGTGCAGGGGGCCTGCGCCCTCGACGAGTCCCTCCTCGGCCTGCGCGCCCTCGCCCTGCGCTGCGCCGGACGGACCTCCACGACGGCGGAGGCCTGGCGCCTGCACGGGGGGACCTGCGAGGTGGTGGAGAGGTGAGAGCCGGGGCCCGGCCGGCCCGTCAGGCTTCCGCCGAACGAGCGAAGAGCCAGGCGCCCAGGGCCACGTAGGCCAGACCCACGGCGCAGGTCACGGTTAGGGAGGCGAGCATCTCCCCGTGCCCGACGTGCAGGCCCGAGAGCGGATCCCACCTCACGGTCTCGAAGATCCCCGAGCCGGGCAGCACCAGGGCCTTCACCCTGGCGTGCAGATAGATGCCGAGCAGGACCGCGGCCGCGGTCGTCAGCCCCTTGAACCTCGGCGCCAGGAGCCGGACCACGGCGGCCCCGCAGGCGATCCCGGAGACCAGCACCAGGAGCCCGAAGTAGAGGGCCGCCGCCGTTGCCCAGGCGCCGGCGGGGTCGATGGCGGGCATGGGGTGCAGGGCGGGCCCGAGGCGCACGTAGACCGCGTGCAGGGCGAGGCCGCTCACCAGGAAGAGGGCCGCCCCCAGGCTCACGTGGGCGGTCGCCTTGGCCAGCAGCGGCCAGGCCCGCCCCACCGGCAGCGACAGCAGCAGGTAGTGGGTCCCCGTCCGCCACTCGCGGGTCACCGACTTGACGAGCAGCGCCGGCAGCATCAGGGCGCTCGCCCCGGTGAGCAGCACCAGCCCCAGCGCCGCCAGCGCCGTCGAGGCCGAGGGCCCCGCGGCGGCCGCGTAGAGGCCGATGCCGGCGGTCGTGGCCAAGGCGAAGGCAGCTACCAGCCGCAACTCCTTCAGTTCCTTCACATAAAGCGCGGCCAGCGGGCTCACGTCACCAGCTCCTCGAAGATGTCGGTCAGGGATCCCCCCCGGCTCTCGCGCAGCTCGCCGGCGGCGCCGGCCAGGGCGACCTCGCCTTCGCGCAGGTAGACCACGTCTTCCACCAGCTCCTCCACCTCGTCCACGAGGTGCGTGGAGAGCAGCGCCGTCTGCCCGTGGGCGCGCAACTCCTCCGTCAGGCTCCGCAGAATGAGCCGGCGCGAGGGCGGGTCGATGCCGTTGAAGGGCTCGTCCATGACCACCAGCCGGCTCCGCCGGGAGAAGGCGGCGACGATCTTCAGCCGCGCCCGCTGGCCGTGGGACAGCCCGCCCACCCGGGCGCCGCGGTCCAGCTTCATGGCCGCCAGCAGCTCCCGCTCCCGGGCCGGGTTCCAGTCCTCGTGGAAGGCGCGCAGGTAGTCGAGCTGCTCGCCGACGCGCATCCACTCGTAGCAGGGGTCGACCTCGGGCAGGAAGGCGGTCTCCCGGCGCGTGCCGAGCCCCACCTCCTCCCCGAAGACGCGCACCTGGCCCCGGTCGGGCCGCGTGATCCCGGCGACGATGCGCAGCAGCGTGCTCTTGCCGCTGCCGTTCTCCCCCAGCAGGCCGGTAACGCACCCGGCCTTGAAGCGCAGACTCACGCCGCGCAGGGCCTCGGTGCCGCCGTAGCGCTTCCACACATCCTCGACCTCGATCATCCCGTCCCTCCTCGCGTGCAGAGAGGAACGCCGCCAGGCCCGGAGGTTGTCAAGGCCCGGCCCCATGCGCTTAGGTGAAGCATGCCACCCACCCCGAACCGAGGAGCAACGGATGAAGATCACGGATATCGAGGTCATCCCCATCGCCATGCCCCTGGCCGCCCGCTACGGCGACGCTGCGGGCCGGGTGCGCATGGGGGGCATCGACGACCACGTGGTGGTCAAGGTCCACACCGACAACGGCCTGACCGGGTACGGCGACTACGAGGACCAGCCTCATATCGACGAGGCGGTGATCGAGTCCCTCATCGGGCGCAGCCCCTTCGACTTCGTCAACAACGACCTCAACCTCGCCCTCGGCATGGCCCTCTACGACGTGATGGGCAAGTACCTGGAGGTGCCGGCCTACAAGCTGATGGGTCAGAAGCTGCGCGACGCCGTGCCCTGCGCCGCCTGGACCCGGCCCTGCCCTCCCGAGGTCTTCGCCGGCGAGATCCGGCGCTCGGCGGACCAGGGCTACCGCGTCTTCAAGATGCACTCCAACGCCCGCTACGACGTGATCGAGCAGACCCGGGCCGCCGCCGACGCGGCCCCGGCGGGCTTCAAGCTGCACTGGGACTTCAACCACAACCGCAGCCCGGGCGTGATGCTGCCCATCCTGGCGGAGCTGGAGCGGGACTTCTCCCACGTGGTCGGCTTCATCGAGGATCCCCTTCCCTGGCAGGACATCGACGGCTGGGCGAAGCTGCGGGCCAAGTCGCGGATCCCCCTGATCATGCACGTGCCCCAGCTCGGCGGCATCCAGGAGGTCATGGCCGGGGCCGCCGACATCTACATGACCGGCGGCGCCATCGGCCGCACCCTGCAGTCCGGCTTCGCCTACGGCCGGGCCAACGTGCAGGCCCTGATCCAGCAGTCGGGAGGGGCGCTGATGAAGGCCCTCACCCTGCACCAGGCCGCGGTGCTGCCCACGGCCACGGCCCACGTCATCACCCTCGACGACCAGTACGAGCGCGACATCGCCGGGCCGGTGGCCGTGGAGGAGGGCTTCTCCCGCGTCCCCGAGGCGCCGGGCCTCGGCCTGGAGGTGGACGACGACGCCATCGCCGAGTTCTCCCGCGGCGAGCGGCTGCCGCGGGTGGACTACATCGGCGTCCTGCGCCTGCCGGGCGGCAAGCGGCTCTACACGCGCGGCTCCCCGGGCGTGCAGAAACTCACCGGCTTCGAGGAGGGCGCCCTGCCGGGGATCGGCTTCGAGTACTGGGAGAACGACGGCAGCGAGGAGTACCGCAAGGCCCGGGCCCGTCTCGACGCCGAGGGCAGCTACATGGTCTGACGCCGGAGCGGACCCGTCAGCGGCGGCGGGTCCGCCAGGCCCTCACCCGGCTCGACGGCGAAGGCACCTGATGGTCCGATGCCGGAGCGGACCGTCAGCGGCGCCGGGTCAGCCAGGCCTTCACCCGGGGGTGGTCGAGGACCTCCGGCTGCAGCACGTGCTCCGGCTCGCGGCCGTGGATGACGTCGGTGACCTGCTCGAAGGTCCTGGCGTCGAGCCGCTGGACCGATTCGACGGTGATGCCGCCGTTGTGGTTGGTGCAGATGATGCGCGGGTGGTCCTTGTAGACGGCGCGGGTGTCGTTCACGGGATCGTCGACGACGTAGTAGGTCAGACGGCCCTCCTCCACCGCCCGGAGGGCGTCGTCGTCGCAGACGAGGTTGCCCCGCGAGGGGTTGATCAGCGACGCGTGGGGCCGCATCGCCTTCAGCTGCTCGTAGCGGACGATGGTGTCGTCCCCGGAGACGTGGAGGCTCACGGTGTCGCTCTCCTCGAAGAGGCGCATGGGATCGTCCACGGCCTCGGCGCCGTGGCGGGCGGCGACCTCGGCGATGTCGGGACGGACGTCGTAGACCAGCAGGCGGCCCGAGTCGCCCAGCAAGGGCCTGGCGCGCAGGGCCACCTCCTGGCCGATGCGGCCGAACCCGTAGAGGCCGAGGGTGGAGCCCCGGGCCTCGAGGGTGGGGATGATGGTGAAGTCGCCGGCGTGGGACATGCGGTTGAGGGTGTGGGTCCGCTTCAGCGTCGCCATCCACTGGGCGATGGTGTACTCGGCTACGGCGTCCATGTGCACGGGCGTGATCGTCACCGGCACGCCGAGCTCGGTGGCCACCTCGATCTGGACCTTGTCGTAGCCGACCCCCCAGCGGGCGATGAGGCGCAGGTCGGTGCCGCGCTCGTAGAACTCGCGGTGCACGAGGCTGGAGTTGGCGATGACGCCGACGACGCCGTCGGCCATGTCGCCGGTGAGGTCGGAGTCGTAGTCGACGAGATCGGCGATCTCCGCCAGCTTCGCCAGGCCGGCGCGCCTGTGGTCGGAGGCGAAGGCCTCGTTGCGGAAGATCTTGGTGAGCAGGACCTTCGGTTTCATGGTCTCTCCTTTCGCGCCGATAGTATATGGGGGCCACCGACAGGCGGCTTGTGGCTCTCAGCCGGGCTTCGCACCTTTGCGAGGCCATGAGCCCCTACACCCTTCTCCTGCGTCCCCTCCTCTTCCGTCTCGACGCCGAGAGGGCCCACGAGGCGACCCTGGCCGCGGCCTCCGCCGCCGGCGCCAGGGCCCTCGCACGGGCGGCCCTGCGGTCGCTCTACGGTTTCGAGGACGAGCGGCTGTCCACCGAGGTCGCCGGCCTGCGGTTCCCGAACCCGCTGGGGCTGGCGGCGGGCTTCGACAAGAACGGCCGCGCCATCCAGGCCCTCTCCTGCCTGGGGCTGGGCCACGTGGAGATCGGCTCGGTCTCGGCCCGTCCGTCGCGGGGCAACCCCCGGCCGCGCCTCTTCCGCCTGCCCGCCGACGAGGCCATCGTCGTCAACTACGGAGTCCCCAACGACGGCGCCGCCGCCGTCGCCGCCCGTGTCGCGGCTCGCCCCACGCCCGTGCCCCTGGGGGTGAACCTGGTGGAGACGAACAGCGGCCTCCCGGCTGCGGCCGACGAGGTGATCGCCCAGTTCGCCGAGACCGCCCGCGCCTTCCTCGGGCGCGCCGACTACCTCACCCTCAACCTCAACTGTCCGAACACGACCGCCGGCGCCAGCCCCTTCGACGATCCCGAAACCGTGGCCGCCCTGCTGGCCGAATTCGCCGCTATCGACGGCTTGCCGCCGGTCTTCCTGAAGGTCACGGCCCGCACCGATCCCGGCCCCATCGAGGCTCTGCTCCAGGCCGTCGACCCTTTTCCTCTCGTGGCCGGCTTCGTCTTCAACCTGCCGCCGGGCAAGGACTACGCCCTGCGCACGCCGGCGGCCGAGGTCGACCCCCTTCCCGGGACCCTCTGCGGCCCACCGGCCCGGGGGCTGCTCGACGACACCATCCGCGCCTGGTACGGCCGCATCGACCGCCGCCGGTACCGCATCATCGGATCGGGGGGCATCGCCTCGGCCGAGGACGCCTGGCGCAAGATCCGCCTCGGGGCCTCGCTGCTGCAGCTCTACACGGGCCTGGTCTACCACGGCCCCGGCCTGGTGGGGCGGATCAACCGTGGCCTGGTGCGCCGACTCGAGGCCGACGGCCTCTCCAATGTGAGCGAGGCCGTCGGGCTGGACGCACCCGCGGCCGGCGGCGATCCGGCCGGGCTCTCCCGGAAGCCGCGCCCGGCACCCCGCCTGGCGCCGGCCCGCTGATGGCTGCCCCCCGGCCCAGCGTGCGGCTCGAGACCGCTCCCGACCTGGCCGGCCGCGAGCGGGCCGTCCGGCAGCAGGGGTTCGCCTACCTGCCGGCCCTGCTCGACGGGCCCCGGATCGCCGCCCTGCGCGAGGCCATGGACCGCGCCGGGCCGCTGGCCGACAGCTTCGACCGGCTGGAGGAACCGCCCGCCCACCCCTTCTACCACAAGGTGATCAACAACGCCTTCAACCGGGACCTCCTGTTTCTCTCCTACCTGGACTACCCGGGGGTGATCGAGCTGGCCGAAGCCCTCCACGGCGGCGACTGCCACGTCATCGGCATGACCGCCTGGCTCACCGGCCCGGGACGCCCGGACCAGGGCCTGCACGCCGACTGGCAGCCCCTGACCCTGCCCGAGGACGTGATGGACGATCCCCGCGTCGAGATCCCGGTCTTCATCACAACCGCCCACTTCTACCTCGACGACGTGACCGAGGAGCTGGGGCCGACGGTCTTCGTTCCGGGCAGCCACCGCGCCGCCCGGCCGCCCGACGGCGACCGGGCCTGGCGCGGCGCGGGGGAGCACAGCGTGCTGTGCCGCGCCGGGGACGTGGTCGTCTTCCGCTCCGAGGTCTGGCACCGGGGCACGGCCAACCGCGGCGACCGCATCCGCTACCTGCTGCAGGTCCACTACGCCCAGCGCATGATCACCCAGAAATTCCCGCCCTATCTGAACCGCTTCCGCTTCGACCCGGGCATCCTCGAGCGGTCCACGCCGCGTCAGCGCCGGCTGATGGGCGACCACCGCCCGAGCAACTACGACTGAATCGACGGAGATCTCCATGCACTCCTCCACCCTGCGCGGCACCGACTTCGCCCTGACCCTCGAGGGAGCCCCCGTCTCCCATGCCGACTTCTTCGATGGCTTCGCGCGCACCCGGCGTCTCGGAGTGCTGTGCCCGTCCCCCCTCGACGGCCTCGGCGCCGCGGCCCTGGTCATGGCTCACGTCACCGCCTTCTACGACGACTACCGCGCCGCTGGCGGGGAGTTCTTCGCCTACCCCGACTTCTTCACCCTCCAGCGCGCCCCCGGGACCGCCAACTACTCCATGCTCGACATCTGGCCGAACCGCAAGAACGTCAGCATCGGCCCCGGCCCGGGGGACGCCGCCGACGCCCTCACCGACCGCGGCGTCGACGTGCTGCTCGTGGCCGAGGGGCGCACCCGCGCGCCGGAGCTGCAGCCGGTGCAGGAGGCCGCCCTGCGCCGGCAGGTGCGCGACTGCTACCTCTACGGCCCCGGCGGCGCCGTCGGCGACCCGGACCTGACCGTCAGCTGTCCGCGGGACCCTGTCAGCGCGTGGATGCAGAGCGTGCGCTCCAGCCTCGACGGCGGCAACGGCGGCGGGAGTCCGGCCGGGGAGGACGGATCCAGCCCCATCGCCCAGTCCTACCGCCGGCTCTCCCTCGACCAGGCCATGGCCCATCTCTAGCCCGTGACCTCCCGACTTGCGCAATCCCCGGCCGGGGCCGCCTCCGTGCTCCACCCGCCCGAGCTGCTCGACCGCTTCCGTGCCGACGACCGGGTCCGCGCCCGCGCCGAGGAGCGCGCCCGGCCCTGGCGCGATCTCTCCCTCGACGATCTGTGGTCCCTGGTCTTCGGCCCTCGCATCACCCGCTCGTGGATGGTCTGGTCCGACGGCGACTGTCCGGCCTGCCGCCGGCCCGTGAACATGTACGGCTGGGAGATGGAGCCCTTCGCCGAGCCCTGGAAGCTGCGCTGCCCCCGCTGCGGCGAGCGCTTCCCGAAGAACGACTTCGCCGCCTTCCACGCGTCCGGCCTGGACGAGGCGGGCCTCTTCGATCCGTCCCGCGCCGACCGCGGCCTCCTGTTCAACACCGGGCACCCGGAACCCGGCGACCGGCTGCGGACCTTCGGCGTCGACGACGGCGAGGGGGTGCCCGGCGAGGGCGGGCGCTGGCGCTTCATCGGCACCTGGCTGGTCTACGGCCAGTGGAAGCGGCTCATCGTCGACGGCGTCGAGCGGCTGGCCGCCGCGTACGCGGCCACCGGCGATGGTGGTTACGCCCGCAAGGCGGGAGTGCTCCTCGACCGCGTCGCCGACGTCTACCCCGCCTTCGACTTCGGCGAGCAGGCCGTTCTCTACGAGCGCAAGGCCGACCGCGGCTACGTGTCGACCTGGCACGACGCCTGCGAGGAGGTGCAGCGGCTGGTGCTGGCCTACGACCAGGTGCGCCCGGCGCTGCGCGAGGACGAGGAGTTCCTGGCCTTCGCGGCGGACAGGGCCCGGCGCTGGGAGGTCCCATCCGCAAAGGACTCGGGTGCCGCGATCTGCGCCCACATCGAGTCCCGCATCCTGCGCGACACCCTTCAGAACACGCCCAAAATCCAGTCGAACTTCCCCACCACCGACGTGGCCGGCCTCCTGATCCGGACGGTCCTGGAGGGGCGCGAAGGCCTGGAGGAGGTCTACGGCCTGCTCGACGAGGTGATCGAGAAGGCCACCCGCGTCGACGGCCTCACCGGCGAGAAGGGGCTGGCCGGGTACTCGGCGATCTCGCCGCGGACCCTGGCCCGCTGCCTGGCCCTCTTCGCCCGCGTCGACGAGGGCTTCCTGCCGCGCCTGCTGGAGCGCCACCCGTCCCTGAGCCGGCACTGGCGGTTCCACGTCGACGCCTGGGTGGGGCAGCGGTTCTACCCCAACCTCGGCGACAGCGGCGCCACCGGAAGCGTCCACACCTCCTATTGCGGCGCCGTCTTCGACCGGGAGCGCGGCGATCCGCTGGCGCCCTCGGCCTTCACCCTCTTCCAGCAGCTGTACGAGGCCACCGGCGACGCCGCCTTCTGCCAGGTCCTGCACCACGCCAACGGCGGCACCGTGGAGGGCCTCCCCCACGACCCGGGGCACCCCGACCCGGCCGGCTTCCGGCGCGCCGTGAGCCAGGTCGTCGAGGCCCGGGGCCCGCGGCCGGAGGCGGGCTCCCTCAACCGGCCCCGCTGGGGTCTGGCGGTCCTGCGCTCGGGGGACGACCGCCGGGCGCCCACGGCCTGGCTCGACACCGACTCCGGCGCCCCGGACAGCATCTACGGCGCCATGGACCCGTCCGTGAGGGGGCGCGGCGCCCACAGCCACGCCGACGGCCTCAACCTCGGCCTCTACTACCGCGGCGTCGACCTCATGGTCGACCTCGGCTATCCCCCCGTGAACTACGGCGGCTGGAGCTCGGCCCAGGCCGAGTGGTACCGGCGCACGGCGAGCCACAACACGGTCTGCGTCGACGGCCTCGACCAGGCGACGGCGGCCGGCGACACCCTCTGGTGGCTCGACGGGGAGCAGGTGCGGGGGATCTGCGTCTCCGCGCCCGGTCTGGTCGACGGCGGCCGCTGCGAGCGCACCCTCGTCATGGTCGACACCGGCGAGGAGGACGCCTACCTGGTCGACGTGCACCGCGTGCGCTCCGGCCGCGACCACGCCCGCTTCCTGCACGCCACCTTCGGGAGCCTGGCCACCGCAGGGCTGCGATTGCAGGCCGCCGAGGACTACGGCCACGACACCCTGATGCGCAGCTTCCGTCTGGACCCGCACCCCGCCGAGGGCTGGACCGCCGACTGGCAGGTGGAGGACGTGCACGGCCTGGCCCCGCCCGGCGCCGAGCTGCACCTGCGCTACACCGACGTGAGCCGCGGACCGGCGGCGGGCACCTGCGAGGGCTTCGCCCTGGCCGGCTACTACGGCGACCGGGACGAGCGCTGGCTCCCCCGCGTCGTGCAGCGCCACCGTTCCGCCGATGCGCCACTGACCTCGGTCTTCGCCGGCGTCCTGGAGCCCTGCGACGGCGCCCCGGCGGTGCGCGGCGTGCGCCGCCTGGACGAGGGCGACGGCACCGACGTGGACGAGCCCGTGGAGCTGGAGATCTCCCTCGCCGGCGGCGGAGTCGACCGGATCAGCGTCGGCGTCGGGGACCGCGTGCAGGTCCGGCGGAGCCGGCCGTGAGCCCGGCAGCGGGCGCCCCGGCCCGGGAGGCGGCCGAGCGGCTGGCCGACGGCCTCTACCCCCACCAGGTGGAGGGCCTCGCCTTCCTCCTCGGCCGGCGGCGGTCGATCCTGGCCGACGACATGGGCCTGGGCAAGACCCGGCAGTCCGTCCTCGCCCTGGTCCACGCCGAGCCCCGGGGCCCCTGGCTGGTGGTCTGCCCCGCCTCGGTCAAGCGCAATTGGGAGCGCGAGATCCGTCTCGTGCTGCCGGACGCGGCCACGCACGTCGTCGGTCCGGCCCCGGTGCCGGAGCCCGGCTTCGGCGGCTGGGTGATCGTCAACTACGACATCCTCAAGCGGACCTTCGACGAGCTGCTGAGCCACGAGTTTCGCGGGCTGGTCTTCGACGAGGCCCACTACCTGAAGAACCACACCTCCCAGCGCTCGAAGCTGTCGACGCGCCTGGTGGACCGGACCCCGGGCGACCCCATGGTCCACGCCCTGACCGGCACGCCCCTGACCAACCGGCCCCGCGACCTGTTCCCGCTTCTGCAGCTCGTGGACCACGCCCTGGGCCGCTCCTTCTTCGGCTTCGCCAGGCGCTACTGCGCCGCCGAGAAGAACGACTACGGCCACTGGATCACCTCCGGGGCCAGCAACCTGGAGGAGCTGGCCGTGCAGCTGCATGGCATCATGCTGCGGCGCAACAAGGACGAGGTCCTGGACCTGCCCCCCAAGGTGCGCTCCTGGATCGACATCGACATCCCGGAGCGGGTCCGGGAGTCCCTCGACGAGGCGGTGCGCGCCTTCCTCGGCGACGGCGTCGAGGAACCGCAGCGCGACACCCGGGGCCGGCGCATGGGGATCGGCATGCTCGCCTCGGCGCGGAAACACCTGGCCATCGCCAAGAGCCGGCACACCCTGGAGTACGTGCAGGGCGCCGTCGACCAGGGCGAGAAGGTGCTCGTCTTCACCGGCTTCACCAACCCCGGCCGCCGGTTCTTGCGCCACTTCGGGGACCAGGCCGTGTCGGTCACCGGAAAGACCCCGGTGAGCCAGCGCCAGGAGCAGGTGGACCGCTTCCAGGAGGACGAGTCGGTGCGCGTCTACGTGGGGCAGATCCACGCCGGCGGCACGGGCGTCAACTTGACGGCGGCGCGGCAGGTCGTGTTCAACGACCTCGACTGGGTGCCCGCCAACCACTGGCAGGCCGAGGACCGGGCCTACCGCATCGGCCAGACGGGCACGGTGAACGTGACCTACATGGTCGGCCGGGGAACGATCGAGGAGTTCGTGCGCACCGTGCTGGAGAACAAGGCGCGCATCGTCGACGACCTGGTGGAGGGCCGGTCCCTGGGCGACCTCGATGCCGACGTGATGAGCGAGCTGCAGCGCATGCTCAAGAGGCTGGACGTGAGCGCCGAGAGCCTGCGCGCCGGGGATCACGGCCGCGAGCACCTGGCCCGGGTGCTGAGGGACGCCGGCGAGGAGTACATCCGCGACCAGGGGGAGCGGCTCGGGCCGCAGACCCGGGCCGCCCTGGTGCCGGTTTCGGAGGGGGCGATCCAGGCCCTGGCGGCGGTCCTGGCCGGCCCCCGGCAACAGGTCTACCGCATCGCCAGCTCCCGAGACCCCGGCCTGCGCTACACCCTCGAGGTGCACGGCGCCGACGTCACCTGCGACTGCCGCGGCTTCCACTACCGGGGCGCCTGCACCCACGCCCGGGTCCTGAAGGAGCACCTCGTGGCCGGCGCCACCGTGCCCCCGGCCTACGAGCGGGTGGAGGATCCCCCGGCCTCGGCGGGAGCCGCCGCCCCGGACCCCGGAATCCACGCCCCCCACCGATGACCCCGACATCCCCCAACCGCCGGCCCGGCCGGCGCCCGGAGAACCCATGACCACACTCGACGCCGCCGAGCTCAGACGCCTCGACGGAGACCACTGCTGGCACCCCCTCTTTCAGCACGGACCCCGCGGATCGGACAACCCGCTGCTCGTCTTCGAGCGCGGCGAGGGCTGCACCCTGTACGACGCCGAGGGGCGGGCCTACCTCGACGCCGGGGGCGGGTTGTGGAACGTCAACGTCGGGTACGGCCGCCAGGAGATCGCCGCCGCCGCCTTCGAGCAGCTGCAGCGCCTGCCCTTCTACCCGCACTCGCAGATCAACGCGCCGGCGGCGCGGCTGGCGGCGCGGCTGGCCGAGCTGCTGCCGGGAGCGCTGTCCCGCACCTTCTACACCAACAGCGGCTCCGAGGCCAACGAGACCGCCTTCAAGATCGCCCGCCAGTGCCAGCGCCAGCGCCACCCGGGGCAGGACCGCTACAAGATCCTGGCCCGCTACCAGGGCTACCACGGCTTCACCATGGGGGCCCTGTCGGCCACCGGCCAGGTCGGCCGGCGGCTGCCCTACGAGCCCCTGGTGCCCGGCTTCCAGCACGTGGATCCGCCGTACTGCTACCGCTGTCCCCTGCACCTGCGCTACCCGGAGTGCGGCATCGCCTGCGTCGACGAGTTCGACGAGCGCATCCGCCGCGAGGGGCCGGAGACGGTGGCCGCCGTGGTCGTGGAGCCCGTCATCGGCGGCGGCGGCGTCATCGTGCCGCCCGACGACTACCTGCCGCGGCTGCGCCGGATCTGCGACCGCTACGACGTGCTGCTCATCACCGACGAGGTGATCACCGGGTGGGGGCGCACGGGGCGGCTCTTCGCCTGCGAGCACTGGGGGGTGGTCCCCGACATCATGGTGTTGGCCAAGGGCATCACCTCCGGGTATCTGCCCCTGGGGGCCACGGTGGTGACCGAGGAGATCTTCGACGCCTTCCGCGGCGAGCCCGGCGACGGCCGCGAGTTCGCCCAGGTCTGCACCTACGGCGGCCACCCGGCCTGCTGCGCCGCGGCCCTGGCCAACATCGACATCCTCACCGCCGAGCGGCTGTGGGAGAGGGCCGAGGAGGTCGGAGCGCACCTGCTCGAGGGCCTGAGGAAGCTCTCCTCGCCAGTGATCGGCGACGTTCGCGGCCTCGGCCTGATGCTCGCGGTGGAGCTGGTCGACGAGAGCGGCGCCCTGCTCGATGCGGCGCGCACAGCGGCGGTCAAGGGGGCCCTGCGGGAGCAGGGCGTGCTCGTGGGCCAGATGAGCCACGCCGTGCAGGGGCCCAACAGCGTCCTGACCCTGTCGCCGCCGCTGGTCCTCGGCCTGGAGGAGGCGGACCGCATCGTCGAGGCCTTCGAGCGGGCCCTGCCCGGCTGAGGTCGGGTGGGGCGCCTCTCGTCAGGCGTACCCCAGGGCCTCCAGCTGGTCCTCGTCGAAGCCCATGTAGTGGGCGATCTCGTGGACGAGGGTGATCTCCAGCTCCGCCTCCAGGTCGGCCAGATCCGGGAAGTCGTACTCCAGCGCGCTCTGGTAGATGCGGATGACGGCCGGCAGGTCGCCGGAGTCCTCCACCCGGCGCTCCGGCAGCGGCGTGCCGGTGAACAGCCCGTACACGTAGGTCTCCGGATCGCCGTACATCTCGTCCATCAGCTCCGCCTCGGGCCAGTCCTCGACGATGACGGCGAGGTTGTCCATGGCTTGCCGGAACGGCTCGGGGATCCGCCGCAGGGCGGCCTCGACGAGGGTTTCGAAACGCTTCCGGTTCATGGCTCGCTCACGGACATGGCGGCTGCACCCGGCGCTCTCAGCGCAGCACCACCAGCCGCCGGCGCAGGTAGAGGCCGCCCACGGCGAACTCGTAGTAGTAGAGACCGCTGGCCGCCTCGAGGCCGGCGTCGTCGCGGCCGTCCCACTCGACCTGGTACACGCCCGGCGCGGCCTCCTGACGCATCAGGCGCCGCACGAGCCCCCCGAGCAGGTTGCGCACCTCCAGGGTCATGAGACCGCTGCCGCCCAGGGAGGCCGGCAGCGGAGGGACACTGAACTCGATCACCGTGCCGGCGGCGAAGGGGTTCGGGTAGTTCTGGGCCAGCTCGAACTCGACGGGTATGCGCGGGTCGTGGTTGAGGAAGGGGGTCCAGTCCACCGGCCCGGTCATGCCCGCGGCGATCTCCCCGGCCTCCCCCGTCCCCCACCAGTTGCGCTTCGCGTCGATCCGGTGCGGGGTGGTGTTGACCACCAGGACCCGGGGCTCGACGACGCTGTTGAGCAGAAGGGAAACCGGCACCGGAAAGCCCTCCACGGCGAGCACCGTGTCGACCTGGACGAAGCGGTTGCGCAGGATCCGCGGCGCGGCGCTGCGGGACCTCGCGGCCAGCCGGTAGCCGGACAGGGAATTCCCTTCCAGCACCACGAGCCCGCTGTGTCGAAAATGGACGCCGACGCCCGATCCGGTGAAGCGGTTGCCCTCCACCGTGCCCCAGGCGCCGTCTCCCATGAGCAGGTCGGCCCCTCCCGCACCCTCGCCGTTGCCCCGCAGATCCGAACCGGTCAGGAAGAGGGCGCCGCCCTCGCGCACGAGCCCGTAGCCGGCGCAGTCCCGCACGGCGAGGGCGTCGGCCTCGACCGCGGCGCCGCCGAGGATGACGATCCCGGCGCCGCCGGCGCCGGTCACCTCCACGGCGTGCAGGCGGACCCGGCCCTCGGCGGATTCCAGGCGCAGACCCGTGCCCGCCACCTCCCGCACCGTGACCCGCCACAGCTCCTGGTCGGCAGACGACCCCTGGATGGTCAGCCCGTCGGTGGCGTGCTCGATGACGGCCCCGTTCAGCCGCAGGCGGGCCGGGATCGAGACCTGGATCCCGACCCAGTCCCCCGGCGCCGGTTCCGGGGCCGCGGAGGTGAAGAGCACGGGGGCCGAGGTGGTCACCGTGCCGTCGAAGACGATCTCCCCCCGGTCGGCGTCGGTCCCGCTCCGCAGGCCGTCCGGCCCGACGAGGACGACGGTGCCGGCCTCGATATGCAGGTCGGACCCCGCCAGGATGCGGACGTCGCCGACGATCTCGATCGTGTCCCGCCACACCGGCTCGTGGACCAGCCCCGCCCGCCTCGGGTCTTCCACTGTCAGGTCGGCGGCGAAGCCGTCGCCCGTGGGCCGGATGCCGTTGACGTTCACCCGGTTCAGGGCCGGATTGGTCAGCGGCGAGAGCTCCGTGAAGCGGATCCCGTCGAAGGGGTCGGTGGCGTCGCCCAGGTTGCCGGCGTGCTTCTCGGCGTACTCTTCGTCGAGGGACCAGTAGTCGAGGTTGTCCAGTCCCCGGGACGGCGAGGCGAGGGCGCCGAGGGGAAACCCGGCGTCGGTGTAGCGTCCGTCGGCGCAGACCAGATCCACGAGCTTGTGCCCCTCCAGGTCGTTGCCGCCGGCCGTTTCCCGGATGTGCCAGATCAGCACCCCGCTCGCCGGCAGGTCGCGGTCGTAGTGGCTGCCCTCGTCGCTGCGATGCTCGACGAGGAGGTACTCCCTCTCGCCGAGGGGCATCTCGTAGACCTGGCCGCCCCGGTTCACGTCGATCAGCGGCGCCCCGTCGATCGACCCGGTCACCAGCACGAGGCGCTCGTTGTTCACGCCCAGCCACCCGAGCTTCCTGAGGCTCCAGGCGCAGAACGGGTTGGGTCCGCGGCCGTTGTCGTTCCATCCCCTGGCGCCGTGGCCCATCAGCCCCCAGTAGCCGATCCCCGCCGAGTGCCGGTCCTGGTCTTCTTCGGGGGAGTGGCGCCTGGCGTCGAGGTCGTAGAGGTCGGGAAGGCCGAAGAGGTGTCCGATCTCGTGGGCGATGATGCCGGCCGCCTCGCCGAAGCTGCGCCCGCGCTGCAGGGTCCCGCCGCGGTCGGAATCGGCGCGGATCCGGATGGGGAGCCCGGAGGACCTGCCCACGTCCGAGGTCCGGAAGTGCGTGAGGAGCCCGAGGCTGGCCACGCCGTTGGCGTCTCCCCGGATGAACCCCGTCGGCGTGGACTGCAGCACGAGGAGCACGAGGTCCACGTAGCCGTCGTCGTCGCCGGAGTCCGGCACGCCGTCCGGGCCGTCGTCGTCGAAACGGCTGAAGTCGACGCCGGGGTCGGCGGCGGCGGCGGCGAGGATCTCGCGGCTGAAGTTCCCGAAGTAGCCCTCGTCACCCCGGGACAGGTAGGCCGCGGCCGGGCCCGCCGAGGTGTAGACCTTGCCGAGGGCCTCCCCCTCCAGCCGGAACTGTCCGCGGGACATCTCGTGGAAGAAGTGGGACAGGCTGCCCGGCCGATCGGGGTCGAAGAGGTCCCGCGCCCAGGAAGGGGCCGCCGAGGGCCCTTCCTCGTCGAGGAAGCGGGCGAAGATGACCACGGCCCGCAGGCGGCCCTTCGAGGGCAGCGCCGCCACCGCCGCCGGACGCGCCGCCGCGTCGAAGCCGGGCCCGCGGACTTCGGCGGGAGCCGGCCCGGAGGCCAGGAGGATCCCCCCGAGCAGGAGGAGGGCGAGACGGGTGAGGGAGTTCCTGCGGGTCGGCGAGCCCGTCACCATGGGTCAGGCGGCGGGGCTCGCGTAGTATGGGGAGGGCACCGAAGGATAGGCGCGGTACAGGTGCCGATACACCTCCTCGGCCCTGCAGTCGACATCGGCCTCGGAGTAGACGCGGGGCAGCCCGGTCTCGTCGCTCCAGAGGAAGTCGCGGACCTCGACCTTGACGGCCGCCCGGGTCGCTTCCCTCTCGCGCCACCGGTCGATGCGCAGCTTCTCCGCCTTCAACCTCTCCAGCAGCTCTTTCGAGACCTCCTTGACTCGCTCGCTTTCGTGGGGCCGCAACTCCGGTTTCTTCAGCAAGTCGAAGATGGCCAGTTCTTCCTCGTCCAACCTTTCCAGGACAGCCCGCTGCTCCTCCTGGCTCAGCTTCTGCACGAACTCCAGCAACTCATCGAAGGTCTGCTCGATGGCCACGCGGTCCTTCTCGCGGTTGTACCTGTCGACGATCTCCTCGTAGTGCTTCTGCAGATCGGTGCGCAAGGGGTTCCGCTCCAGCAGGCGCCGGAGCCTCTGCTCCACGGCGTCCTTGAGGGCCTGCACCGTGGTGCTCCTGGCGGGACTGCGCTCGAATTCCCGCTTGAGCCGGTCGAAGTCGATCCCGCTGATGTCCAAGGGGTCCATCGGCCCCTCGCCCACTCCCGGCTGCACGTCGATGGCCTCGTCCACCACCTCCTGCAGGGCCCGCAGGATGCCGCTGATGTCGGCCTGCTCGAGGTCCTGCTGCAGGCTCCGGTAGATCACGTCCACGGCGTCGCGGTCCTCCCGATGGGCGTTGACCTCCTGAAGACCTCGCGGCACATCACCTCGAAGCGTTTCCGGGTCTGGTCGCTCCTGTTGGCCGCTTCCTTGCAGGCCACGATGGCGGCGTTGCGCTCGAAGCCCGCCGCGTCGATCACGCCGTCCAGCGGGGCCCTGCGCTTGTCGAGAAAGGCCCGCACGAGACCGATCGCCTCGGCGAGGCCCCCGAGCAACTCCTCGTCCGGTTTCACCGGGCCGATTTCCCCGCCGCCTCCGCCCGTGCCGCCGTCCGGTGTACCGGCAAAGGTCGCCAGGGCCCTGCGCAAGTGCCTGAGGATGCCGCAGTAGTCGATGACCAGGCCGTTGTTCTTGCCCTCGTGGACCCGGTTGGCGCGGGCGACAGCCTGCATGAGGGTGTGGGCCTTGAGTGGCTTGTCGAGGTAGAGGGTGGAGAGGCTGGGCACGTCGAAGCCGGTCAGCCACATGGCGCAGACCATGGCGATGCGGAAGGGATGCTCCTCCTCCTTGAAGGCATCGTCCACCGCCATCCGCTGCATGTTGCGGAATCGCGGCCTGCGGCGCATCGACTCGGGCAGGTCGAGGCCTTCCTTGATCAGCCTGCGGTGCGGCGTGATGTCCAGATCCCACTTGCGGAACTTGCCCACCTCCCCCTGCTCCTCGCTGACCACGACCGCCATGCGGGTTTCCCGCATCCACTCGATCCGCCGGGCGAGATGGCTCTCCTCCTGCTCGTCCTCCGTCCGCGACTTTGCCCGCTCCAACTCCTCGACCCGCTCCTTCCAGTAGCGCTCGATCAGGGCGTGCATGCGCACGCAGGTGACCTTGTCGATGCAGACCACCATCGCCTTGCCGGTCTCCCATGCCGCCGAGTAGTGGCGCACGAAGTCGCGCGCCACCTGGTCGAGCCGTCTCTCCGCGGTGATGACGTGACAGTCGCGCTTCAGATCCTGCTCCAGGCGCTGCTGCACGTCGATGGCCTCGATGGCCAGCTCATCCAGCTTGTCGGCGAGACGCTCGTTCAGGTCGCCGATGGCGAGGCCCAGCCGGTCGCCCCGGGCCTCGTAGTACAGGGGTACGGTGGCCTCATCCTCCACGGCCCGCTGGAAGTCGTAGGTCGAGACGTACTCGCCGAAGACGCGTCTCGTAATCTCGTCCTCCGTGAACAGCGGCGTGCCCGTAAAGCCGATGTAACTCGCCTCGGGCAGGGCGTTGCGCATGTTGAGCGCCAGGGAGCCGTACTGTGTGCGGTGGGCCTCGTCGGTGATGACGACGATATCGCCGCGCCGGGTGTAGGCGGCGGCGGGATCCACGTTGAATTTCTGGATCAGTGAGAAGACGTGGGACTTGTGCTCGGCCAGCAGCCGGCCGAGGTGCTCTCCACTCGACGCGCGGCAGGGGTCGCGGTCGTGGTCCACCACCCCGCAGCCGGCGAAGGTCTTGTAGATCTGCCCGTCGAGATCGTCGCGGTCGGTGAGCACGAGGAAGGTGAACTGGCCGCCTACCTTGCGGTGCACCTTGCGCGTGAACATCACCATGGAGTAGCTCTTGCCCGCCCCCTGGGTGTGCCAGAAAACGCCGAGCCGCCCCTGCCGGTCGCGACGGTCCCGCACCGCCGCGACCGCCCGGTTCACGCCGAGGAACTGGTGATTTCGGGCCAGGATCTTCCGCGTCTCCCCGGCCGAGTCGTCGAAGAGAATGAAGTTCTCCACCAGGTCCATGAAGTTGCGTTTGCCGCAGACCCCCTTGAGCAAGGTCTCCATGTCGACCGCGCCCGGGGAAGTGTACCCCGTCAACTGGACAGGAATTGGGCTTGTACAAGCGAGAGTCTCGAGATGTAATGGAGCCGTACTGCGCCCCGGCGCTGGGACCGAAGCCCCGCCTCCCGGACTTGCACCCAGGCCGGGCCACCGAGGCCGTGAGGAGCCCCCGCGCTCAGGCCGCCCGGTGGTAGACATCGCTGGGGGTCTCGTAGTCGAAGGCCTGGTGCGGCCGCTCGAGGTTGTAGAAGCGGAAGTAGGCCGCCACGCCCTCGATCAACTCGGGGACGCTGTCGTAGGCCTTCAGGTAGATGTCCTCGTACTTCAGGGAGCGCCACAGCCGCTCGATGAAGATGTTGTCCAGCACCCGGCCGCGGCCGTCCATGCTCACCCGGGCCCCGGCCGCCTCGACCCGCCCGGTGAAGGCGGTGCTGGTGAACTGGGCCCCCTGGTCGGTGTTGAAGATCTCCGGCCGCCCCTGGCTCAGGGCTTCCTCCAGGGCCTCCAGGCAGAAGGCCGCGTCGAGGGTGTTGGAGACCCGCCAGGCCAGCACGTAGCGGCTGAACCAGTCCATGACCGCCACCAGGTAGACGAAGCCGGAGGGCATCGGCAGATGGGTGATGTCGCTGCACCACACCTGGTCCGGCCGGTTCACGGTCACCCCTCGCAGCAGATACGGATAGACCCGGTGCTGAGGGTTGGGGGTGGTCGGTCGCGGCCGGGGATAGATCGCCTGCAGGCCCAGGGCCTTCATCAGGCGGTGCACGCGCTTGGGATTGACCGGGTAGCCGTCCCGCCTCAGGGCCGCGCAGATCCGGCGCACGCCGTAGACCGGGTGCTCGGTGTAGATCCGGTCGATGGCGTTCATCAGGTCGAGGGTGAGCCGATCCGGCGCCTCCGGGCGGTAGTAGAAACTGGAGCGGGCCAGCCCGAGCAGTTGGCACTGCCGATGCACGCTCAGCGGGCCGGGGTGCGGCTCGATGAGGGCGCGGCGCTCAGCCACCGAGAGCCTCGTGTTTTTTTTGAAGCCACTCCAGTTCCATCTGCAGCCGCCCGATCTGCTGGTAGAGCTCGGGCACCAAGGCGGCCTCGTCGTCGGCCCGGCGGGTCCCGGGGCCCCGGAAGACCTCGGGCAGCCGCTCCAGCAACTGCTTCTTCCAGCCGTGGATCTGGCTGGGGTGGACGGAGAACTTGTGGGCCAGCTCGTTGACCGTCTGCCGTTCGCGCAGAGCCTCCAAGGCCACCTTGGCCTTGAACTGCGCCGAATGCGTCTTGCGTTTCCTCGTCATCCAAGCCCCTCCGGACAGTGGGTCGGTGGACGCAAAGTCTCGCTTAGCCACCTGTCCAGGATTTGGGGTACACTACCCGGCTCCTCCTCGGCCAGGCGCTTCCACTCGTGGAAGTGCTCCCACCGGCTGGTGATGGAGCCGATCTTCGCCTTCTCGCCGTTGGCGAACATCACCACCGCGTTGTGGTGGAAGAGGTGAGGAATGGTGTCCCTGTAGTCGGAGTAGTTGTTCTCGAAGGCGGACCTCAGGTCGCGGTGGATGTTCTTGCACTCGATGAACAGCAGTGGCAGGCCGTTGACGAAGCCGACGATGTCGGCGCGGCGGCGGTAGAGGTCCCCCTTCACCCACAACTCGCGCACGCACAGGAAGTGGTTGTTGGCCGGCTCGTCGAAGTCGAACAGGCGCAGGAGGCGCGACTCCCGCTCTCCCCGGTCGTTGGTGAAGGCGACCCGCACGCCGTCGCGCATCAGGGCGTACTTCTCACGGTTGGCGGAGACGGGAGTTTGGGAGGCGGAGACAGCGGTGATCTGCCGCACCGCGTCGTCGTACGCGGCATCCGGCAGACGCGGGTTCAACTCAGCCAGCTTCGCGCGCAGCGGGCGCTCGAGCACCACGTCGCGGTCCGAGGCTCGCCCGAGGAGGCTCTCCGGCCCGAAGTCCTCGCGGTTGTACGCGTAGACCGACTCCCACTCAAGTTGCTGCTCCAGGTAGTCGGCGGCGGTCTGCTGAACGAGGGTGTCCTCGGTGTAGGGGGCAGGGGTCAACCCGGCTCTCTGTCCAACTCCGCCAGCAGTTCCCTGCCCTTGGCGGTCAGGCGGTACTTCTGCTTGCTGCTGCGGGGCTTGTCGGGGATGGTCATCTCCAGCAACCCTTCCTCCAGCAAGGGCCTGAGCACTTGGTGCCTGAACTTGGTGCGGTCACTCTTCCCGGCCAGCTCCATCAACTCCCCTATAGGCCTCTCGAACAAGGAGTTACGGAGGATCTGGACTTGGTGCCGACTTGGTGCCAAGCCGGTCCTGACCTGGGCCCCAACCTCTGCGGCCGGGCGACTGAAAGTCGTGGTCACCTAGTGCTCGGAGACCTCGATGACCGGCGCCGCCACCCCGTGGTCCCGGCAGAGCTCCCGGATCCGCCGGATGCCCGAGCCGATCTTCTCCACCGCCTCCATCCGATGCAGCATCCCGAAGAGCAGCGGGTTTCGCGGAACGCTCTTCACGCCCAGGTCCGCTTCCGTCATACCGGCGGGCAGTCCGCCCGGGCTGACGATCTCGATCCGGTCCTTGAAGACGTACACCTGGACATTGGCGGTGGAGCGGTAGTCGCGGTGGGCAAGGGCATTGACCACGGCTTCCCGGATGGCCTCCTCCGGCAGCTCGGGCCGTTCCTCCCGTCGCACGTGCTTGATGATGTACTCGACGTTGATCTTGGAGAGGATCCACGCCACCACCTCGTCGATCTGGGAATAGACATCGCCGTGGAAGTCCCGGCGGTCCAGGATGCGCACCTTGTCCGTACCCATGAACAGCGCACAGGCCACGTCGCCGCTGATTCGGAACTTGCGCACGTCCCGGGCCAGCAGCCAGGCCCCGGCCTGGGTCATGCAGCCGTCCTCCCCCATCAGGTGCAGGTTGCGCAGGGCGATTTCGGTGGTCATGCTCTCGGGAATCTTCGCCCGGCGGCAGAAGAGCGCCCAGCCGGCTTCATCCAGATCCTCTTCCAGCGAGAACGCCGGACAAGGGGTCTCGTCGAAGTAGATCAACCCCTCGGCGTAGAACAGCTCGCGAATCTCCTCGCGCGACAACTGCTGGCTGCTCGCCCCCTCCCGCATGAAGAACTTGCCGCCGAAGGAATAGGGCTTGTTGTGCTGGACGGGGCCCATGGCGCTCAGGGAGCGAAGAGCCATTCAACTGTTGATTCCTTCAGACCGTCAAGATTTGCTTCCGCTCGACTCCAGTCGGCAAAACGATAGCGCTTTCGAATCTCGGCTCCCGACTTGTCCTCAGGGTGCCAGTCCAAGATCCTGATTGGAGTCTTCTTCCTACCTTGAAACTCAAGTTCCGGCTGGTAGTTTACGTAGTTTGAAAAGACACGGTAGAGGGCCTGTCGCGCATATTCGTCGTACGTCGGTAGTGAATAACCAACAACACAGTCGGCAGGCTGGCTTCGACCTTGTCCTTGACCGCCAGGTAACGGCTGTAGGCGTGGCGCAGGAAGACCAGCCCCATGACCGGCAGGAAGTACTCGTTGCTGGCATACTCGGAGTTGGCCCGGAGCGTGTCCGCCGCGCTCCAGAGGCGCCTCTCGATGGCGCCGATGTGCTCGAGTTGGGCCATGCGTCGAAATTAGGCTTCCCACCGCACCCAGGCCAAGTACTGCTGCGGACTCGGGTACCCCCGGCTACCCCTCGGACCCTCTCCCGAGACGGCCGCCTCCCCAGGAGGCGGGGGTTTTCCATCCCGCGAGCTCGCCGCCCGCCCTCGGCCCCTGCAGACCCCGGACCCGATCCAATAGGACCGGCCATAAGTCCTTCCCGATCTCTCCATCCCGTACCGCCTTGCCGCCGGGTGGCTCGCCACCCTGATCCTTCTCGCCGCGGCCCCGGCGTCGGCGCAGATGCCCTGGGGATGCGCGTGGGCCTGCCCAACACCACCAGCTCCGACCTCTTCGCCAACGCCGCCCTGCCCCTCGGGACCGAGATCCGCGGCGGCATCACCACCCCGGCCCCCATCGCCGAGGCCGGCTTCGAGATCTTCGACCGCAAGAGCGGTCGCGCATCCTCACGGCCCGGCCGAAGAGCAAGATCCTGCTCCGGGCCGCCTGCACGTGCACCTGCGCATCCGGTTCTGAGGCCGTCAACCCACAAAAAACGCCGGTACTGGTCCGGAGCGATCCGGCCAGTACCGGGGAAAAGTGGTGTTGCGGGCCTGGAAGTGGCGCCTGCTAGCGGGCCCAGTTCGCCTTCAGGCCGCCCCACGTCGTTTCGGTGACTGCGGTCATGTCGTCGGAGACGCGCTGGAACTGCGTGGTCTCCTCTCCCCCGTCCTCGGTGGGGGCCGTGATGGTCAGGGTGTCGCCGTCGACGGACCAGGTCACATCCTCCCCGGAGAAGTCGGCGAGAAACTCCTCCTCGTCCATGCCGGCGAGGAACTCGTTGACGAAGTTCGCCTCGAAGGCCGGGTAGTCCTCGTCCGAGACCCCGGCGAAGCCCGCCGCGAAAGCGGCCAGGGCCTTGGCGACCTCGGTGAGGACCTCCCGGAAGTCGCGGCCGTCGACGAGCATCTCGAGCTCGGTGATCTCGACCTGCAGCTTGTCGCCGTCGACCTGGTAGGTGCCGGAGCCCTCGGCCGTGAACTTCTCCACGGGGATGTCCGTGGACGCGACGACGGACTGGAAGGCATCTCCCAGCGTGATCTCCTGATAGAGCTCGAAGGCGCCGCCGTCCTTGAAGGTGAGACGCACGGTGGCGTTGTTGCCCTCCTCGTCGACGAAGCCTCCCTCCCAGGTGCCGTGGAGGGCCTCGTCCTGGGCGGAGAGGGGAAGGGCGAGCAGGCAGATCATCGGGATGAAACACAGAATCCGGCGCATGTGGTACCTCCTGATTGGGATTGCGTTCATGCGGATGCTACATCTGTTTCGCTTCCGCCACTTCGACGGGAGCGATGACGAGGAAGGGGCAGGACCTGGCGATCTCCACCGCCGCCTCCAGGCTGTCGGCCTTGACGACGGAGAACCCCATGAGGTTCACGCCCCCGTCCTCCGATACGCCTTCAGAGGTCACCACCTTGGAGGGCCCCAGAGGGGTGCCGGGGTTGACCACGGCGTCGCCGAGACCGGCGATCCAGGCCATGAACTGCGCCTGATACGCCTCGGGATCTTCGGGCATCTCGCCGCCGCCGTGATAGGCTATGATGTACTCGGCCATGGGATCTTTCCTTTGAAAGGGCCCGGGAAAATGAGCGGGGGGCGTACACGCGGCAGCGGCCGGCGACCGGGGACGGTTCTCGTCCGCCGCGCCGACAGGTCCAAGGGCAAGCCCATCGCGATCTGATCAAGGGGATATGCCAAAGGAAAGGGGTATCCCGTAAATTGTCAAAGCGATGGCCGCCGCCGTGGCCCACCCGGGACGAGGAGAGATCCCATGCCCGCCCAGCTGCTGAAAGGAGCACCGGTCGCCGAGAGAATCCTCGCCGAGGTCGCCGCCAGGGTCTCCCGGCTCGAGGAGAGAGGGGTCTCCGTCGGTCTCGGTACGATCCTCGTGGGAGAGGACGCGGCGAGCGCCGGCTACGTGCGCAAGAAGCACGAGACGGCGCGGCAGGTGGGCATCGAGTCGTACCATCGCGAGCTGCCCTCGAGCGCCTCCCCCTCCGACCTGATGGAGGCCGTGCGCGCGTACAACGAAGACGACGGCGTCGACGCCTACCTGATCCAGCATCCCCTGCCCCGCGGCTTCGACTATTTCGCCGCCGTGAGCGCCATGGCGCCGGAGAAGGACGGCGATGGTCTCCACCCCGAGAACCTGGGACGACTGGTGCTGCAGGAGCCGGGCCCGGTCCCGGCGACGCCGGCGGGCATCCGCGAGATCCTCCTCCACTACGGCATCCCCGTCGAGGGGCGGGAGGTCGTCGTCGTCGGCCGCGGGCCAACCCTCGGCCGCCCCCTGGCCCTGCTGCTGTCCCAGAAGGCGCCGGGGGCCAACGCCGCGGTCACCGTGGTTCACACCGGTGTCCGCGACATGGCCCGCTGCACGAGGCGGGCCGACGTCCTCATCGCCGCGGCCGGCGTCCCGGGTATCGTCACCCGGGAGATGGTCCGCGAGGGAGCGGTGGTGGTCAGCGGCGGCATCACCTGGAAGGGGAAACGGCTGATTCCCGACGTGGCGGAGGACGTGGGCGAGGTCGCCTCGTGGATCACGCCGCGCCTCGGCGGCGTGGGGCCGACGACGGTGGCCATGCTGCTGCGCAATGCCGTGACCTGCGCCGAGCGCCGCCGGGGACTCGCCTGAGGACTGCGGCGCCGTAAGGGCCGGGAGCCGGAGGCCCGCCTGGAGTCGGGCGGCGCCTCCGCACCGTCGCCGGCGGCGCCGTCCCGGCAGCCGGTCAGCCCGTCCAGGGTCCGGTGATGGCGAGCGTGATTCCCGGCGACTGGATGTTCGCGTACAGGGTGCGGCCGTCCGGCGAGAACACGCCGCCGGCGAACTCGGACCCGTTGAAGGCGTTGCGTCCGAGCTTGTAGATCCGCCCCTCGGGCGTGACCCCCACGAGGTGGTTGTCGCCGCCGCCGTCCTCGCAGAGCACGAGGTCGCCCCAGGGCGCCACCGTCAGGTTGTCGCAGTTCTCCACCAGGTCGCCGTCGTCGGGCTCGATGAACAGCTCCAGGACGCCGGGCGAGGCCGCCTCCTCGGGCGTCCCTTCGCCGGGACTCGGCTCGTAGCGCCACACCTGCCCCTTCTTCTTCTTGCCGCCGCTGGTGCAGGCGAAGTACACGGCCTCCCGGCCGTACCACATGCCCTCGCCGCGGGCGAAGCAGGCGGCGCCCTTGTCGAACCCCTGGTCGCGCAGATCCTCGCCGGGGGACTCCACGTCCTCCACGTCCACCCAGGCCGCGGCCAGACGGTCCCCGGGAGCCACGGTCCGCGACTTGTGGTTGCTCGTGTCCAGGCTCGCCCGGTCGAGGGCCATGAGCGCCTGCAGCCGGCCCCCGGCGGCCAGCCGGCCGGGCTCCTCGGGCAGGTAGCGGTAGATGAGACCGTCGCCGGCGTCCTCGGTCTGGTAGACGATGCCCGTGGCCGGGTGCACGGCCACGGCCTCGTGGTTGAAGCGGCCCATGGCCCTCAGGGCCACCGGCTCCACCGGCCCCGTGGCCGCCGCCGGCACCTCGAAGTTGTACCCGTGATCCTTCTCGTGGTGGTCGTCGTCGGCGCGCTGCGTCGTCTCCTCGCAGGTGATCCAGCTCCCCCAGGGTGTCAGGCCCCCGGCGCAGTTGCGCACGGTACCGGCCAGACTGAGGTAGTGTTTCTCCAGCTCGCCGCCGGGGCCCAGCACGAAGGTGGTCGTCCCGCCCTGGGGCGGGTCGCCGCGGCCCCAGTCGTAGAACCGCTCCCGCGGCAGCTTGTCGAGACGCTCGTTCTCCTCCCCGAAGGCGCCCACTTTGCGGGCCCCCGCGGTCAGCTCGTGGTTGCAGACCAGCAGGGTCCGTCCCTCCGCCCCGGAAAAGGCGGCCATGGCGTCGGGCAGCCCCGGCACCCGCAGGCCGTCCTCCATCTCGTCGCCGGTTCGGGAGATCACGCGATAGGTGAAGCCCACCGGCAGGTCGACGATCCCGCCGGGGTCCGGCCGCATGGGGCCGTAGCCCGCGGCGATCCCCTCCGCGGGCGCCTCCCCCCAGGCCACGTGGCGCTGCAGGCCGTGGAAGCCCACGGTGACGGCGGCCGCCGACTTCAGGAACTGCCTTCTGGTCACGGGCATCTGCTCGATCCTTTCTCCGCGGTGCACGACTGCTGGAAAAACTACCGGTTCCAGGTTACGGCGGCGAGACGAGGCGCAGGGCGTTCCGTGAGAACAGCTTGCCCAGGACCGGCGGCGCCAGCTCCAGTCCGAGGAGCCAGGACCGCAACTCGTCGCCGGGCGCGTCGCGGCCGAAGAGCAGCCGGTCCTGGTAGCTCTGGAGGAACCAGCGCGCGTGGGCCGGGTCGCGCCGCATCGCTCCCAGGCCGGAGCCGGCCGACAGATCGGCCCAAAGGGTGTCGAAGGTGTCCAGGAGCCGGATCAGCTCGCCTCCCGGCCGCACCGGTCCGGTGGGGTACACGGCCGCCTCCGTGGCCTCGTCTCCGGAGATGTAGCGCCAGAACCCGGGGGCGTGGCCGATGAACACGGTGTCGGGGCAGGCCCGCAGGGTGCGCTCCAGGGGACCGGCCCCGCCGCCGTACCAGCGCGGCTGGTACCGGGGCCGGCCGCCGGCCGGATCGGGGAGGAAGGGCACGTCGAGGTGCAGGACCACGGGCATGCCGAGCTCCCCCGCCTTCCAGAACACCTCCCAGGCCCGGGGGTCGTCGAGGAGCATGCGATAGCTCCACTCGCCGCAGACCCGAAAGCCGTGGACCTCGTGGGCGCGCTGCAGCTGCTCGGGCGCCGAGTCCTCCCTCGGACAGGGGCAGAACCCGCCCACGAAGCGGTCGGGAAAGTCCCGGCACGCCTCGATCACGTCGGGCAGCGGACACCCGGCGTGGGTGCCGTCGGCGCGCAGGTTCCTCGGGCTGAAGCCGCCGTGCCCGGGCACGTCCTCGTCGGGGGGCAGGTACCAGGTCAGGGCCCAGCAGCGCTCGATGCCGAAGGCGTCCATCTCCCCCACCACGTCGGCCGGTCCGAGGCCGTGGTACCAGACGTGGTTGTGGGCGTCGATGATCCGCATCTCAGGCCGTCCTCCGGCGCAAGGTCTCCGGCACGAGGGTGGCCAGGAGCACGGCGCCGAGGACGCCCACCGCGGCCACCACCAGCGGCGCCGTGTGCAGGCCGGCCACCTCGGCCACCTCGCCCACGACCATTGGGCCGGCCGCCGAGCCGCCGTCGCCGACGAAGCGCCACATGCCGAGGAACTCCCCGCGCCCCCGGTCCGGCGACAGGTCCGCCCCCAGGGTCAGCATGGTCCCCGAGCCGAGGCCGTTGGCGACCCCCATGGCCATGGTGGTCAGGGCCAGGGTCCAGAACGTCTCCGTCAAGGGGATCAGGGCCATGGCCGCCGACTGCAGCAGGAAGGAGGGCACGTAGGCGTACTTGCGTCCGCGGCGGTCCATGATCTGCCCGGCGGGGACGAACATGAGCATGTCCAGGGCGTAGGACAGGCTGAGCATCAGCCCCACGGCGCCCGTCTCCAGCCCCAGCACTTCCGCGGCGTAGAGCGGGATCACCGCCGTGCGCGCGCTGCGGATCGTCTGGCCGCAGAGCTGCCCCGAGCCGGCGCTCACCAGCACCTTCCAGTGGGTCCGCAGGGCCTGGGCCTGGGCCCGCAGGGCCTGCGCCGCGGAGAGGCTGCTCCGCGGCCCGGCCCTCTCCTGGACCCACAGGGCCGCCGCCGCCACGCCCGCCAGCCTCAGGAGGGCCACCAGCAGGAAGGGCACGCGCAGCCCGAGGGCCTCCGCCGCCAGCCCCCCGAGGACCGGTCCCGCGAAGGAGGTGATGCGGCCGATGCCCCCGAAGGTCGAGTAGATGCGCCCCCGCTGGGCCACCGGCACGACGTCGGTCATGTAGGTGTGGCGGGCGATGTTCCACAGGGCCATGAAGGCCCCGGCCAGGAGCCCGCAGGCGAGCAGCTCCAGCAGGCTCCGGGCCTGGAACATGGCCGCGGACATGGCCGCCATCCCCAGGCCGCCCACCATCATGGTGCGCTTCTGCCCGAAGCGGCGCGTGGCCATGCCCGCGGGCACGTCGAAGAGCAGGTTGCCCAGCCCCTCGGCGGCCAGCACGACGCCCACGAGGCCGTAGCCGGCCTCGAAGGAGAGGGCGAAGAAGGGGAGCACGGGCATGATCAGCCCGCGGCTGAGGGCCATGCAGCCCGAGGGCAGCCAGATGGAGAGCACCACCCGGCGGTTGACCATCCGGGCCTCGGGCGGCCGGGAGGTCACGGGCGGGCGGATGGCGCGTTGTGCTCGTTGTTGCGGAAAGCCTCCGACTCGTAGTACGCGAAGTCCCGCCCCCCCGTATCCCGCCACCAGGCATCGGCCTGCTCCGAGAGGCGGCTCTCCACCCCGGCGTGGTCCGGACGGCCGGCGAGATTGGTCAGCTCGTGGGGATCCGCCGCCAGGTGGTAGAGCTCGGCGGCCCCCGCCTCCCCTTCCCCGAAGTAGCGGACGAACTTCCAGTCCCGGGTGCGCATTCCGTAGAACGGATGCACGCCCCAGTAGGCGGCGTAGTGCTCGAAGAACACGGCCTCATCGGCGGGACGGGCGTCGGAGGCCAGGGCCGCGCACAGGTCCCCGTGGGGGAAGTCGGCCTCGACCCCGGCCAGGTCGGCCAGCGTGCCCGCCACCTGCACCGAGGAGACCAGATCGTCGACCCGCCGCCGGCGAAGGCTCACGCCGCGGGGCGGTTTGAGGAGGAAAGGCACGCGGTACAGCTCGTCGTACGGCAGGGTCCCCTTCAGGCGCAGGCCGTGGGCGGCCATCATGTCCCCGTGATCGCTGATCGCCGCCACGACGGTGTCCTCCCACAGGCCGAGCCGGCGGAACTCGGCGGCGACCTCGGCGAACTGCGCGTCGGTCCGGGCGATCATCGAGTAGTACCGGGCCAGCATGTCCCGCGCCTCCTCCTCGGAGCCGGCTCCGTGCCGGCCGTCGCCCGCGTGGGCGGCCTGGAAGGAGGGTTTGCCCTCGAAGCTCTCCGTCCCGTAGCTGGCGGGCAGCTCCAGGGAGGAGGCGTCGAAGCGATCGCGGAAGGCGGGCTCGTGGAAGAAGGGCGGATGCGGGAGGTTGGTTGAGAAGGTGAGGAACAGGGGCCGGCCGTCCGGCTCGTAGCGGCGCAGCCACTCCACCGCGTCCCGGAGGGCCACGTAGTCCCTGCGCAGCCCCTGGGGCACGTGGCCGAGGCCGGTCCGGTCCGCCTCGCCGTCGTCGACGCGGACCGGGTCGTGATCGATCCCCTCGTCATAGCCCAGATCGGGCAGGGGCACGCCGAAGTGGCACTTGCCGAACCAGGCGGTGCGGTAGCCGGCCTCCCGGAAGACCTGCCCCAGGGTCGGGAATCTCGTCGGGGACAAGCGGTTCTGGTGACCGTGGAACCCGTAGTTGACGATCACCCCGCACTCGTGGGGGTAACGCCCGGTGACCAGCGACGCCCGCGACGGCACGCACTGGCCTTGGGCGCTGATCATGTGGGTGAAGCGGACCCCCTCGCGGGCCAGGGAGTCGAGGAAGGGGGTGTGCGCCACCGGGTCGCCGGCGCAGCCCATGCGCGCCGCCTGCATCTGGTCGCACATGAGGAGCAGGACGTTCGGGCGGGCGCTCACCTCAGACCCGCAGCCGCTCGAGCTCGTCCTCGGAGAGCTCGTCGTCCCCGGCGGCGGCGTTCATGGCGGCCTGCTCCGGCGATTTGGCGCCCGGGATGGCCACGGGGTTCACGGGGTGGGAGATGACGTAGCGCAGGGCAGTGGAGACCATGTCCTGGGGCTCCACCCGTTCCCGCAGCCGGTCCACCTGCCGCAGTTGCTCCAGGTACTGCTCGCGGCCCTGCCCCCCCTCGTTGTACCCGGCGCGGATGTCGTCGGTGAAGACCGACCCCGGGTTGTAGCGCCCCGACAGCAGGCCCTTGGCCAGCGGCCCCCGCACCATGACCGCGATCTGCTGGGCCCGGCAGTAGGGCAGCAACTCGGCCTCGCAGCGGCGCTGGATGATCGACCAGTCCACCTGCACGACCTTGCAGCCCCCGTCGCGGTTGAAGCGCTTGAGCACCTCCAGGCTGTTGGTGGAGATGCCGAAGCAGCGCAGCCGGCCCTCCTCCTGCAGGGCCCGGAATCCGTCGAGGTAGACCGACGGATCCTCGATGCCGCCGTCGTGGCAGAGCAGGACGTCGTGGTAGTCGGTGCGCAGCCGGTGCAGGGAGGCGTGGGCGCAGAGGCGGATCATGTCCACCGAGGTCTTGGGCACGTCCTGGCCGCTGCGCTTGCCCCAGTTGCCGATCTTGCTGACCACGAGGACATCGTGGCGAAGGCCGCCCAGGGCCCGGCCAAGGCGCTCCTCGGAGAGGCCGTTGGGGAGGCCGTAGGACTCGGCCGTGTCGAAGAGGTTCACCCCGTGGTCGCGGGCGGCCCTCACGGTGGCGAAGGCCGTGGGGTCGTCCACCGGCCCCCACTGGTTGCCGATGTTCCAGGTCCCGAGGCCCACGGCCGAGACCTTCCATCCCGTGCGTCCGAAGTCCCGGTACAGCATCAGATCCTCTCCTCCGAGGTATATTCCCTGGTCATGGAACGGCCATCCCAAGCGCGCGGCCCGAATCTAAGACCGCCCCCGGCCCGGCACCACGACCGCGGCGCCGGGCCCGCCGCCGCCCCGTGAGGGTCGCCCTCCTGCTCTCCGGCGGCGTCGACAGCTCCGTCGCCCTGCGCCTGCTCCAGGAGTCGGGAGAGCACGAGATCACCGCCTTCTACCTGAAGGTCTGGCTCGAGGACGAGGTCCACACCTTCGCCGGCGACTGCCCCTGGGAGGAGGACCTGCGCTACGTGCGCGCCACCTGCGAGGCCGCCGGCGTGCCCCTGCGGATCGTGCCTCTGCAGGCGGAGTACCACGAGCGCGTCGTCGAGCAGGTCCTCTCCGAGCTGCGCCGCGGCGGCACCCCGAGTCCGGACATCCTCTGCAACCGGCGCATCAAGTTCGGCGCCTTCCTCGACCATCTGGGGGACTCCGCCGGCCAGGTCGCCTCCGGCCACTACGCCCGCGTCGAGCGGGGCGCCGGCGGCCGCTGCCGCCTGCTGCGCGGCGCCGACCCGGTCAAGGACCAGACCTACTTCCTCTCCCACCTGACCCAGGCCCAGCTCTCCCGCCTGCTCTTCCCGGTGGGCCACCTGGCCAAGAGCGAGGTGCGCCGCCTGGCCCGCGATTTCGACCTGCCGGCGCGCCAGCGCCCGGACAGCCAGGGGATCTGCTTCCTGGGCAAGATCGACTACCGGGAGTTCGTCGAATTCCAGCTGGGTCGGCGGCCGGGGGCGATCGTCGACGCCGACACGGGACGGCGCCTCGGCGACCACCAGGGCTACTGGTTCTACACCATCGGCCAGCGCTTCGGCCTCGGTCTGGGCGGCGGCCCATGGTACGTGGTGGGCAAGGAGGTCGAGGAGAACGTGATCCGTGTCGTCCACGGCGACCGCCGGCGGGAGCGCAGCCGCCGCGTCCTCGAGGTGGCCGGGGCCAACTGGATCGACGCGCCGCCCTCCGCGGAGAGGCTGCAGGTCCGGCTCCGCCACGGGCCCGGGAGCACCGGTTGCCGCCTGGCGCAGGTCGGGCCCGACCGCTGGCGCCTCACCCTCGACGAGGCCGACCCCGGGGTGGCCCCCGGCCAGCACGCCGTGCTCTACGACGGCGAGGTCTGCCTCGGCGGCGCCGTCATCTGCTGATCATGGCGGCCATGGACAGGACCGGTCCCGAAGAGTTGGCGGCGCTGCTGCGCCCGGCCTTGCGGATCTTCCTGTTCACCGGCGCCGGGATCTCCACGGGCAGCGGCATCCCCGACTTCCGCGGGCCCCAGGGGGTGTGGAGGACCCGGCGCCCCGTGTACTACCACGACTTCCTGCGCTCCGAGGAGGCCCGCGTCGAGCACTGGGATTTCAAGCTCGAGGGCTGGCCCCTCTTCCGCGACGCCGCTCCGACCCCCGCCCACGACGCCATCGCCGCCCTGGAGCGGGCCGGCAAGGTGGCCCTCGTGGTCACCCAGAATGTGGACGGACTGCACGCGCGGGCGGGCACCTCTCCGGAGCGGCTCGTGGAGATCCACGGCACCAACGCCGAGGTCGAGTGCCTCACCTGCGGGAGCCGCTCCGACCCGGAGCCGCATCTCGAGGCCTTCAGGCAGACGCGGGTCCCGCCCCGCTGCCCCTGCGGCGGGCTGCTGAAGACGGCCACCATCAGCTTCGGCCAGGACCTGGTGGCCGCCGACCTCGAGCGCGCCGCGGCCGGCGCCCGGTCCGCCGACCTGGCCGTCTCCCTCGGGTCGACGCTGTCCGTCCATCCCGCCGCCTCCCTGCCCCTGGCGGCGGCCTCGGGCGGTGCCCCCTACGTCGTCGTCAACCGCGGCGGCACCGAGCACGACGGGCGGCCCGAGGTCACCCTGCGCCTGGAGGGCGACGTGCAGGAGCTGTTCCCGCCGGCCGTGGAGGCGGCGCTGGCCGCCGGCGACTGATCCGCTCCGAGCCCCTGCAGGCGCCGGACAGGCGGCCGCCGGTTCCCTATCTTCGGCCGCCATGAAACCATCAGAGCACGACGCAGCGAACGACGACAGCCCCTACCGCGCCCTCTCGGCCGGGCAGGTCGAGGCCTTCCGGCGCAACGGGTTCGTGGTCCCCGGGGCCCGGCTGGAGGCGGAGGAGGCCGAGTCCCTGGGCCGCGAGTACGACCGCCTCTTCGCCGAGGCCCGCGGGTCCGAGCGCTACCGCAACCTCGCCGGCGAGGGCGCCGCCGAGGAGATGCTGCAGATCACCCAGCTCTGCGAGCGCAGCCTCGATTTCCGCCGCCTCCTCTATCACCCGCTCATCCTCGACGCGGTGGAGGACCTGCTCGGCCCCAACATCCAGCTCTTCCACGACCAGGCCCTGTACAAGCCCGCCCGCCACGGCGGCCCCATCCACTGGCACCAGGACAACGCCTACTGGCGGTGCCTGCCGGCGGACCTGGTGAGCTGCTGGCTCACTTTCGACGACGTGGACGCCGACAACGGCGCCATGCACCTGATCCCGGGCTCCCACCTGGCGCCGGTCGAGCACCGGCGCGGCGACGTCCTGCTCGACGCCGGCAGCGACGGCGCTGAAAGCGCCTTCGTCGCCGAGCTGCCGGCGGGCGGGATCATGTTCCACCACTGCCAGACCCTGCACCACACCCGGCCGAACCGCACCGGCCGGCGGCGGCGAGCCTTCGCCATGCACTACATGCGGCCGGGGACCCGATCCGCCAACGCCGGGGAGATGCCGATCAGCTTCTCCCGACCCTTGTTGCGCTGCCGCATCTGAGCCCTCACATGAAGCCGCGCCCCGCCCCTCCCGGCGCCCTCCTCGACGATCTCCGGGCAATCCTCGGGGACCGTCTGAGCACCTCCGGCGCCGACCGCGAGGCGCGCGCCCGGGACGCCTCCCACCACCACCCGGCGGCGCCCGACGCCGTCGCCTTCCCCACCTCCACCGCGGAGGTCGCCCGCCTCCTGGCCGCCTGCCGCCGCCACCGCTTCCCCGTCATCCCCCACGGGGCCGGCACCGCCGTGGAAGGCGGGGTCGTCGCCGTGCATGGCGGCCTCTGCCTGGACCTGCGTCGCATGGACCGCATCCTCGAGGTGAACGGCGCCGACATGGACGCCCGCGTCGAGGCCGGCGTGCGCCGCAAGCAGCTGAACCGCCATCTCGAGGAGACCGGCACGGGGCTGCACTTCCCCGTCGACCCGGGGGCCGACGCCACCCTCGGGGGGATGGCCGCCACGCGCGCCTCCGGCACCGAGGCCGTGGGCTACGGCACCATGCGCGAGAACGTCCTCGGCCTGACGGCGGTGCTCGCCGACGGCCGCGTCGTGCGCACCGGCACGCGGGCCCGCAAGTCCGCCGCCGGATACGACCTGACCCGCCTGCTGGTCGGCTCCGAGGGCACCCTGGCGGTGATCACGGAGGTCGGCGTGCGCCTCGCCCCGGTGCCCCCGGCCCAGGCGGCCGCCGTCTGCCCCTTCCCCACGGTGGCGGCCGCCGTGGACTGCGTGCTCGAGCTGCTCCCGGGTCCGGCGCCGGTTCGCTGCGAGCTGCTCGACGAGGTGCAGATGGAGGCCGTGAGGCGCTACGCCGGGCTCGACTACGATCCGCTGCCGACCCTGTTCCTGGAGTTCCACGGCACGCCCGAAGGCGTCGAGGAGGCGGCCCTGGAATCGGACGGGATCGCCTCCCGCTTCGGTGGCGGGCCTTTCCGCTGGGCGATGGAGCGGGCCGAGCGGGAGCGTCTCTGGCAGGCCCGGCACGACGGCTACTACGCCAGCCTGGCCCTGCGCCCCGGCTCGGTGGGCTACGTGACCGATGTCTGCGTCCCCGTGTCGAGCCTGGCCGAGTGCATCGAGCGCGCCCGGCGGGACGTGGCCGCTGGCGAGCTGACCGCCCCCCTCTTCGGGCACGTGGGCGACGGCAACTTCCACGTGGTGGTGCTCATCGACCCCGGCGATCCGCGGGAGCTGGCCGAGGCCCGCCGCCTCGGCGAGCGCATCGTCGATCACGCCCTGGCCCTGGGCGGCACCTGCAGCGGCGAGCACGGCATCGGCCTCGGCAAGGTCGAGGCCCTGGAGCGCGAGTGCGGCGAGGCCGTGGAGGTCATGGCCGCCATCAAGGCGGCCCTCGACCCGGCCGGCATCCTCAACCCGGGCAAGGTGCTGCGGCCCCGTGGGGATTGTGCTATCGTAGGCCGCCCCGAAGCCGCCCCGAACCTCAGCCAGGCCCCGAATCCATGAAGATCACCGACGTCGAGACGATCCTGATCAACCCGAAGCTGGCGGCGCGCAACGCCGGCCAGAAGCCCCGCTTCAGCGGCATCGACACGCAGACGATCTACAAGGTCGTCCTCAATGACGGCGTCGTCGGCTGGGGGGACACGCGCGGCCACGCCGCCATGTCCGACGCGGCCAAGGCGGCCCTTGTCGGCACGAACCCGGTCCCGCACCTCTCCGCCGATCATCCCACCGGGCTCCACGGCGCCCTCTACGACGCCGTGGGCAAGAGCCTGGAGGTGCCCGCCCACGCCCTCATGGGCCGCAAGGTCCGCGACCGCGTCCCGGTGGCCGCCTGGACCCGCCCCGCCTCCCCGGAGGACCTGGCCGCCGAGGTGCAGCGCGCCGTGGACGAGGGCTACATGCTCTTCAAGGTCCACACCTGCGCCTACTACTGCGTCATCGAGCAGACCCGGGCCGTGGAGGACGTGGCGCCGGCCGGCTTCAAGATGCACTACGACTTCAACCACAACCGCACCTCGACCTCGGTGATGCGCCTCGTCGACGAGATCGAGAAGTCGTGGGTCGTGGGCGTGCTCGAGGACCCCCTCGTCTGGCGCGACGTCGACGGCTGGCGGCGGCTGCGCGAGAAGACCTCCCTGCCCCTGCTCATGCACGTGCCCGCCCTCGGCGCCGGCCCCGAGATCATCAACGGCTGCGCCGACCTCTACATGGTGGGCGAGCACGGCATCCCCCTCTCCATCCGCCGGGGCTACGCCTGCGCCGAGGCCAACGTCTCCACCGTCATCCAGCTCACCGGGGGCACCCTGAGCAAGGCCCTGGGCCTGCACCTGGGCGCCGTCCTGCCCAACGTCAGCCACATGACCAACCTCGACGACCAGTACGACGAGGACGTCACCGGGGGCCGCATCGAGGTCGCCGAAGGCAGCTCCCCCGTCCCCCGAGGGCCCGGCCTCGGCGTCGACGTGGACGAGGCCGAGCTCGAGCGCATCCGCCGGAACCCGCAGACCGAGATCCCCCGGCACATCGGCGTCCTGCACATGCCGCGGGGCGGCCGCTACTACACGAGGGGCTATCCCGGCGTGGAGAGCATGACCGGCTTCCCCGAGGGCAACGTCCGGGGCATCCGCCTTCAGGTCTGGGAGGAGGACGGCTCGCAGGAGTGGCGGCAGCGATGGGAGAGCCTGGCCGGCGGCTGGGTGCTGGAGACGAGCTGACGGCGCCCGGCGCCGGTCCCGGGGCTCCCGGGACCGTCTTCGAGCCGGAGGTCGTCCCCCCCGGAGGAGACCTGGGCCGCTGCCTGTTCCTCGCCTTCCGCGGCGACCGCCTGCTCTTCCGCCCGGAGCCGGCGGACGGCGACGGCCTGCTGCCGAAGGCGGCCTCCTTCGACGAGATCGGCCCCGCCGCCGGGGACCCCCACTACCTCGGCCGCCGCGGGGACCTCCACTGCTTCGCCGTGGCCCTGCGCGACGGCGCCGAGCCTCCGCCGGGTCTGGAACTGCAGGACCTGCGCAGCCTCTACGGCGCCCTCGACGAGGAGACCTTCCAGCTCGCCGGGCGCGCCTTCCAGATCCTCGACTGGGACCGCACCCACCGCTTCTGCGGCCGTTGCGGCGCCGCCACCGGACCCCACGAGAGCGACCGCGCCCGCCAGTGTCCGGCCTGCGGCCTGCTCTGCTTCCCGCGGGTGGCGCCGGCGGTCATCACCCTGATCCACAAGGGGGAGGAGTTCCTGCTGGCGCGCAACGCCCGCTTCCCCGAGGGCCGCTACTCGATCATCGCCGGCTTCGTCGAGCCCGGCGAGACCCTGGAGGAGGCCGTGGCCCGCGAGATCCGCGAGGAGGTGGGCCTGCAGGTCACGGAGATCGCCTACCAGTCCAGCCAGCCCTGGCCCTTCCCGCACTCCCTCATGGTGGGGTTCCGGGCGCGCTGGGCCGGCGGCGAGATCGCCATCGACGACGAGGAGATCGTCGAGGCCGGCTGGTACAGCGCCCGCCGCCGGCCGCCCTCCCTGCCCGACCCGATCAGCATCTCCCGGCGCCTCATCGACGACTTCCTCGCCGAGCATCCGTGATGGCCGGGGGCCGGGCGCCGACCAAGGCCGAGAAGGCGGGCGTCATCCTGGAAACCCTCGACGGCCTCTACCCCATGCCGCCGATCCCGCTGTCCCACCGCAGCCCCTACGAGTTGCTCATCGCCGTCCTGCTCTCGGCCCAGACCACGGACGTCAAGGTCAACGAGGTGACGCCGGCCCTCTTCGCCCGCGCCGACACGCCGGAGAAGATGGTCAGGCTCGACGTGGAGGAGATCCTGGAGATCGTGCGCACCGTGGGGCTGGCCCCGGGCAAGTCGAGGAACATCCACCGCCTCTCCGAGCTGCTCCTGGAGCGCCACGGCGGGCGCGTGCCAGAGAGCCTGGAGGAGCTGGAGGCGCTGCCCGGCGTCGGCCACAAGACCGCCTCCGTGGTCGTCGCCCAGGCCTTCGGCCGGCCCGCCTTCCCCGTGGACACCCACATCCACCGGCTGGCCTTCCGCTGGGGGCTGTCGAACGGCCGCAGCGTGGAGCAGACCGAGAAGGACCTGAAACGCGCCTTCCCCGAGCAGACCTGGAACCGCCTCCACCTGCAGATCATCTACTTCGGCCGCGAGCACTGCCCGGCGCGCGGCCACGACCTCGCCTCCTGTCCGCTGTGCAGCGTCGTGGGGCGGCGGAGCCTGCTGAAGTAGCCTGGGCAAGACTCCCCCGACCTGCCATCCGGCCCGGGCGGTGCCGGCATCGGCAGGAGCGGGCTTGCCCTTTCGGGAATAGTGATTACAATCACTTATCGCCATGGAAACCCGGGGAATGGAGGATGTGTTCGTTGCCGCGGCCCGGCTGCAGGAGTTGGTGCCCGACGCCGTTCTGGTCGGTGGTTCCGCGGCCGTTCACCACGCCGGACACCGAATATCGCTCGACGACGACCACGTCGTCCGGCACCTGCGCGATCGCTTCGACGATGTTCTGGCCGATCTCGAGGCAACCGAGGGTTGGATCACGGCGCGAGTGCAGCGGCCGGTGCTGATCCTGGGACGTCTCGACGGTGTGGAAACGGGGATCCGGAACCTCGTCCGCCGGCGGCCGCTGGAGGTCGAAGAGGCAGCGGTCGGGGAACGCAGCTTGCGGGTACCGACCCTGTCCGAGATCGCCCGCATCAAGGCGTGGCTCTGCCTGATGCGGAATGCGACCCGCGACTATCTCGATTTCGCCGCCCTTGGCGACCGACTTGGCGACAGGGAGGCGGTTGGCGTGATCGTGGAGATGGACCGCTACTACGCCGATCAACTCGGTCCCGGCGGCCGCCGTGTCGCCACCCAAGTCGCCAGGCAACTGGCGGAACCCCGTCCCGACGACCTGTCGGAAGTGGATCTCGTTTCCTATCGAAGACTTGAACATCGATGGCGCGACTGGCGGACCGTCGTCGACGCCTGCCGCCGAATCGCCGTCGAAGTCCTCGATCGGCTCGCAGAGGATTCGCCGTGAACCATCGCCACCTGGAGGTCGTCTCCGGCACTCCGGCCGAAGCGCAACCGCTGGCTGCCATCGTCGATATTCTGCAACGAGGCGATCTCGATGAGTGGCGGCCGATCGCCAGGGCCATTCGCCGGGATCCGATGGGTGAGTTGGCCGGCAAAGTGCTGCGCCTGGTGGACGCCTACCCGATGTACGGGACCTCCTCTCTCTGGCGGTCGTGGATCGACCGTTGCCGGGCGCGCGCCGAGGGCGCCGCGCCGTCGGAGGAGGTGGAACCTGCGGCCCTCCGGCGGCGGCTGGGGATGACCCAGGTGGAGGTCGCCGGGCGAATGGGCATCTCCCAGTCCGACCTGTCCAAGCTGGAGCGCCGGCGCGATCTGCGGCTGTCCACGCTGCGGTCGTATGCGCAGGCCCTCGGGGGCGGCATTCGAGTTCTCTTTGTCTCGGGCGACGGCCCGACAGCCATCCGGCTGGACGGCACGGACGTCAGGAGCTGACCCCAGGGCGCCGGTTTCAGGCTGTGCTGGTTAAGCGCGTCATGACGATTCAGGACCTCGTCTTCCGGGACACCCGGCTGCCGGAGGAGCCGTCCCCGGACGACCTGCGGGCGGCAGCCGGCGACTACGAGGCGATCTGCCTGGCCAACATCCGCGCCGTGGTCGAGCGCTTCGAGCGCCACGACGGCGCCTATCCCTTCGTCGACACCAAGCTCGACCTGCGCACCGGGCGCGACCACCCGGCCGGCGACCTGGTCCGGGGCTTCGGCACGATCTACGGCTGGATCCAGGGCCGCGGGCTGGAGGCCGTGGCCGGCCACGCGCTCTGGGCGGAGGCCGACTCCCGCCCGCGGCTTCAGGAACTGGCTCCGCGGCTGCGCGCCATGACCGCGGCCGTCCTCGGCTCGGTGCGCCGGCTGCGGGCCCGCAACGAGGGCCACCTGTTCTTCTTCATGTCCCCCGACGGATCGCCCTTCGCCATCGGCCCGGGAGACCGCCGCGAGCCGGTGACGATCACCGCCGCCACGCCCAGCGGCTTCAGCGACCTCTTCGGCGCCAAGGGCCTCTTCGCCGGCGCCCGGCTTCTCGGAGAGGCCGCCGCCGAGGCCGAGGCCGTGGAGTGGATGGGACGGGTCTCCGCCGACATCTGGTCGAGGCGCTTCGCCAGCGACCAGCAGCCCCTCGACCCGACGAACCCGATTGAAACCCTCCCCGGCCGGCACGGCCACGGGGCCTACATGATCCAGCTCGGGGCCGCCGCCCAGGGCGCCCGGGCGGGGCTCCCCGGCGCCGTGGACGAGGGGCTGCGCCTGATCCGCCACGAGCTGGACAACCACGCCAACCTGGACGGCCGCCCGGGGTTTCAGGAGGGCGACTTCTGGGAGTTCGTCGACGACGAGGGACGGCCTCTGCGCGAGGAGGGCCGCATCCTCTCCGACCCGGGCCACGCCCTGGAGTTCGTCGGGCTCGCCTTCAAGCTCCTAAGGGAGGCGGGGAGCCGGCCGGAAGGGGCCGACTTCACGGTGCCGCTCTTCCGGGTCCTGGACCAGGTCTTCGGCTACGGCTTCCAGCCCGAGCCCGGCGGCATCTGCAAGGCCTACGACCTCGTGGCCCGCCGCCCCATCCACACCGGCATGCCCTGGTGGAGTCTGCCCGAGACGATCCGGGCCGCGGCCCTCTGCTGGCGGACCCTGGACGACGAGGAGGGGAAGCGGCGGTGCCTGCGCATCTGGGCGGCCTGCCACAACGCCTTCTTCGAGCACTTCCTGCGGCCCGAGGTCCACCTGATGGCGGTGCAGATGCGCGCCGCCGACGGCTCGGTCTCGCCGGCGATCCCGGCCACGGCCGACGCCGACCCCGGGTACCACACGGGGCTGAGCCTGCTCGACGTGGTCGAAGCGGTGAGGAGCGAGGTGTGAGCTACGACACGATTCTCGTGGGCGCCGGCGCCGCCGGCTGCGTCCTCGCCGCCCGTCTGTCGGAGGCCGGGCGCCGGGTGCTGCTGCTGGAGGCGGGCCCCGACTTCCCCGACCCGGAGGACCTGCCCACGGAGGTGCGGCGGGCCTACGGCGAGCCGGGCATCTGGTCCCGGGCCTTCGGCTACCGCACCCGCTTCGGCTGGGGCTACCGGGCGCGGGCCACGGACAGCCACCCGGACATGCTCGTCCCCCGGGGCCGCCTCGTGGGCGGCTCCAGCGCCGTCAACGCCCAGATCTTCCTGCGCGGCCTGCCCGAGGACTATGACGGCTGGGCCGCGGCCGGCAACCCGGAGTGGGCCTGGGCGAAGGTCCTGCCCTGCCTGAGGCGGATCGAGGCCGACCCCGACTTCGACGACGACTTCCACGGCGCCCGGGGGCCGATCCCCGTGCGCCGCTTCCCCTACGAGGCCTGCGCCGCCGAGCAGAAGGCCTTCTACGACGCCCTGCGCGAGCGGGGCCAGCCCGACTGCCCGGACCACAACGACCCGGACTCGACCGGCGTCGGCCCCCTGCCCCTCAACAACGCCGGCGGCATCCGCTGGAGCGCGGCCCTGGGCTACCTGACCCCCGAGGTTCGGGCGCGATCGAATTTGGAGATCCGCAGCCAGGCCCCGGCCGGGCGGATCCTCATCGAGGGGGGACGCGCCGCGGCCGTGGAGATCCGGGGTCCCGCCGGCGTCGAGCGCATCGCCGCCGGGGAGATCATCCTCACGGGCGGGGCCATCGGCTCGCCCCAGCTGCTGCTGCTCTCCGGGATCGGTCCCGCCGCCGACCTGCGGGCCCTGGGCATCCCGGTGCAGGCCGACCTGCCGGGGGTGGGCGGCAACCTCCGCTGCCACGCCCAGTGCGGCGTCAACATGGAGGCGGAGCCGGCCTTCCTCGGCACCGGGGAGGAGCCGCCCTTACAGATGGGGTGCCGGTACACGGCCGCCGGCTCCGGCCTGCGCAACGACATGTTCCTCCACCCCGGTTCCGCCGCCCCCCGGGGCGGGTATTACGCGGACGCCGAGGTCGTGGGCTTCAACCTGGTGGCCTCCATCTACCTGGCCGCCGGGGCCGGGCACCTGGGCCTGGCGTCCACCGATCCCGGGCGCCAACCCCGGCTCGACTACAACTACTTGGGGGAGAGCGCCGATCTGGACCGCATGCGCGAGGGGGTGCGGATCCTGCTGGATCTGCTCGACCACGAGGCCTTCCGCGGCATCGCCCGGGCGCCGCTGAACATCACCGCCGCCGACACCCGCAGCGACGCCGCCCTCGACGACTGGATGCGCCGCGTCGTGGCCACCAGCCATCACGTCTCGGGCACCTGCAAGATGGGCCCGGACAGCGACCCCGCGGCCGTCGTCGACGAGTGCGGCCGGGTGAAGGGGGTGGAGGGCCTGCGCGTGGCCGACGCCTCCATCATGCACGACTGCATCCGCGCCAACACCAACCTCACGACCATGATGATCGCCGAGCGCGTGGCCGAGCTCATGGCGGAAGGACGCTGAGGGACACCCGATGAGCGGCCGGGACCTGCGCATCCAGCTCGACCTGCGGATCCCCATGCGCGACGACGTCGAGCTGTACGCGGCCCTGTACCGCCCGCGCGCCGGGGAGCGGTTCCCGGTGCTGCTGATCCGCTCGCCCTACAGCACCCAGCATCCGCGCTACGTCGACTGGGCCGTGCGCTTCGCCGGGGCCGGGTACGCCGTGGTCATGCAGGACTGCCGCGGCCGCTACGAGTCGGAGGGCAAGTGGCGGCCCTACACCGACGAAACCCTCGACGGCTACGACACCTGCCAGTGGCTCGGCGCCCAGTCCTGGTGCGACGGCCACATCGGCACCTTCGGGGTCTCCTACCCCGGCTTCACCCAGATCCTGCCCGCCCACCTGCGCAGCCCCTACGTGAAGGGCCTGGTGCCGATCGCCAACCAGGAGGACAACTACGGGCACTTGCGCTGTGACGGCGTGCTGCAGCTGCAGAACGCCATGAACTTCATCTGGCTCGGGGACCGCACCAACCAGAACGCCCCCCGGGACCTGATCGACTGGGACCGGGTCTACCGCCGGCTGCCCCTGGTGAGCGCCCTCGACGACCTCGGCGAGCGCCCCTTCTACCGGGAGATCGTCCGCCACAGCCGCTTCGACGAGTTCTGGAGCTCCTGCAGCATGAAGAAGCGCTATCCCGACGTGGAGACCCCGGCCTACTTCATCACCGGCTGGTACGACAACCTGCTGCACGAGGGCTTCAAGTGCTTCCGCGGCTTCCGCACCCGGGGCCGCGGGCCGGCCCGCCGGCATACCCGCATCCTCGTGGGGCCCTGGACCCACACCGCCATCGGCGACGCCGCTCCCTTTGGCGACTGCGCCCCCTTCGGCGGCGTTGGCTTCGGCCAACAGGCGGCGGTCGACATCCCCGCCGAGCACCTGCGCTGGTACGACCAGCGCCTGCGCGGCATCGACACCGGGATCGACGAGGAGCCGCCCGTGCGGCTCTTCGTCATGGGCGCCAACCGCTGGCGCTCCGAGAACGAGTGGCCCCTGGCGGGCACGCGGTGGACGCCCTTCTACCTGCACGGCTCGGGACGGGCCAACTCCCTCTTCGGCGACGGCCGCCTGTCGACGGAGGCCCCGGCGGAGGGCGAACCGCCCGACGCCTTCACCTACGACCCGGAGGACCCGGTGCCCACCTGGGGCGGGCCGAGCATGTTCGCCGAGAACACGGGTCCCCGGGACCGCCGGCCCATTCAGCGGCGCGACGACGTCCTGGTCTACACCACCGATCCCCTGGAGCGGGGCCTGGAGGTCACCGGGCCGGTGGAGCTGGTGCTCCACGCCGCCTCCGACGCGCCCGACACCGACTTCACGGCAACCCTCGTCGACGTGCATCCCGGGGGCGCGGCGATCCACCTGTGCGAGGGGATCGTGCGGGCCCGCTTCCGCGAGTCCTTCACCGAGCCGAGCCTCATCGAGCCGGGGGACGTCTACGAGTACCGCATCCGCCTCTGGGAGACGGCCAACCTCTTCGCCCGCGGTCACCGCATCCGCCTGGAGGTCTCGAGCAGCAACTTCCCGCGCTTCGACCGCAACCTGAACACCGGCGAGGATCCGGCCGATGACGACCAGCCGAGGCCCGCCGGGCAGAGCGTCTTTCACGACGCCGGGCGCCCCTCTCACCTGATCCTGCCGGTGGTGCCCTCATGACGCAGGGCGCCGTGCGCATCGGCGCCGACGTGGGCGGCACCTTCACCGATGTCGTCCTCATCGACGGCGGGGGCCGGGTCCACACCCACAAGGCGCCCTCCACCCCGCCCGACTTCGAGCGCGGCGTCCTCGACGCCGTGGCCCAGCTGCTGGAGAGGGCCGGCGCCGAGGGCGGGCAGGTGCGGCAGGTCGCCCATGGCACCACGGTGGCCACCAACGCCGTCCTCGAGCGCCGGGGGGCGCGCACCGCCCTGGTCACGACCCGCGGGTTCCGGGACGTCCTCGAGCTGCGCCGCATCCGGGCGCCGCAGATCTACGACCTGTTCTTCACCAAGCCGCCGCCCCTGGTGGAGCGCTCCCTGCGGATCGAGGTGGGCGAGCGCATGGCCGCCGACGGCGAGGTGCTGGAGCCGCTCACCGAGACAGGCTTGGGGGAGCTGGTCGACCGGCTGCGGTCCGAGGCCGTGGAATCGGTGGCCGTCTGCCTGCTCCACTCCTACGCCTACCCCGCCCACGAGCGGGCCGTCGGCGAGCGCCTGCGCCGCGACCTGCCCGGGGTCCCGGTGTCGCTGTCGTGCGAGGTGCTGCCGGAGCGCAAGGAGTACGAGCGCTCGGCCACGACCGTGGTCAACGCCTACGTCCGTCCGGTGATGGAGCGCTACCTGCAGTCGTTGCGCGCCGGCCTGCGCGGCCTCGGAGCCGAGGCGCCGCTGCTGATCATGCAGTCCGCCGGGGGCCTCACCCCCGAGGCCGACGCGGCCTCCCGCCCGGTCTTCGCCCTGGAGTCGGGGCCGGCCGCCGGGGTGCTGGCCGCGGCCCTGACCTCCGAGGCGGCGGGCGAGCCGAACCTGATCACCCTGGACATGGGCGGCACCACCGCCAAGGCCTCGATCATCGAGGAAGGAGCCCTCTCCTACAGCCCCCAGTACGAGGTCGGCGCGTCGCTGTCGACCGGCGGCCGGCTGCTGGGGGGCGCCGGGGAGCTGATCCGGGCGCCGAGCATCGACATCGCCGAGGTCGGGGCCGGCGGCGGCAGCGTCGCCTGGCTGGACCGCGCCGGCGGCCTGCAGGTCGGTCCGCGCAGCGCCGGCGCCGAGCCGGGCCCGGTCTGCTACGGCCGCGGCGGCACCGAGCCGACCCTGACCGACGCCAACGTCGTCCTCGGGTACATCCGCGCCGGCGAGCTGGCCGGCGGCGAGGTCCGCATCGACCCGGAGGCCGCCCGCCGGGCGATCCACGACCGCATCGCCGCCCCCCTGTCCCTGGACCTGCTGGAGGCGGCCGAGGGCATCCACCGCATCGCCAACGCCCGCACCATGCGGGCCCTGCGCTCGGTCTCCACCGAGCGGGGCCGCGACCCCCGGGAGTTCGCGCTCATGGCCTTCGGGGGGGCGGGACCCGTGCACGCCGCCGGCCTGGGACGGGAGCTGGGGATCGGGCGCCTCTTCGTGCCCCCCATGCCGGGGCTGTTCAGCGCCTTCGGCCTGCTGTTCTCCGGGGTCGAGCACCACTCGGTGCGCAGCTGCCTGCTCTCGGGGGAGGAGCTGCGCGCGCCTTCGATCCAGCGGATCCGCGACGAGCTTTCGGCGGAGCTGCTCGAGCGCTTCGCCGGGGAGGGGTTCGCCGCTGACGAGGTGACCCTGAGCGCCGGGGTCGACGTACGTTTCCGGGGTCAGACCTCCGACATCGCCGTCCCCCTCACCGGGGAGGCCCTCACCGCCGAGCGCCTGGATCGCGCACGGGCGGCCTTCGTCGCCGAGCACGAGCGCCTGTACGGGCACCGGTCCGATCCCGCCAACCCCCTGGAGGTGACGGCCGTGCGGGTCGTGGGCCGGGCCGGGGAGCGAGGCCTGCCGGGCTTCCTCGAGCCGGTCCGGACCGGCCCCGGAGAGGGTAGCCGCATGGCCTGCTTCGAGCCCGGGCAGGGGGCCGTGGCGACCCCGGTGGTGTCGAGGGGCGACCTGGCGGATACGGCGGAGGGGCCGCTGCTGATCGACGAGTACGACTCGACCATCGTCGTCCCCCCCGGGGTGAGGGTGGGGACCGATGGCCTGGGCAACATCCTCATGGAGCTGCGGGCCGAGAGATGACCCGGACCGATCCGATCACGCGCGAGATCGTCAGGAACGCCCTGGCCTCGGCCGCCGACGAGATGGCCGTCGCCCTCTACCGCACCGCCTACTCCACGGTGGTGCGGGACTGCCTCGACTACTCCACCTCTCTATGCGACGCCGATGGCGAGATGATCGCCCAGGGGGTGACGATCCCCCTGCATCTCGGCGCGGTGCCGTACGCCATGGAGACCCTCTTCGCCCGCTTCGGCGACGACATGGAGCCCGGCGACGTCTTCATCCTCAACGATCCCTTCGACGGCGGCATGCACATCCCCGACATCTTCGTGGTGCAGCCCGTCTTCCGGGGGGATGAACGGGTCGCCTTTGCCGTGAGCACCGCCCATCACCTGGACCTCGGCGGCCGCCTGCCGGGCAGCTCGGCCTGCGACAACACCGAGATCTTCCAGGAGGGCCTGCGCATCCCCTGGCTCAAGCTCTACCGGCGCGGCGAGCCCGACGAGAGCCTCTTCACCCTGCTGAGGGCGAACGTGCGGGTGCCGCACATGACGATCGGCGACCTGCGGGCCCAGCTCGCCGCCTGCCACATGGGCGAACGCGCCATCCACGAGCTGATCGACCGCTACGGCCGCGAGACCTTCCAGCGCTGCGCCGCCGACCTGATCGACTACACCGAGCGCCTGGTGCGAGCCGAGATCGCCTCCTGGCCCGACGGCAGCCGCACCTTCGTCGACCACATGGACGACGACGGCGTCGGCGGCGGGCCGGTGCGCCTGCAGGCGAAGATCACCATCGACGGGGACCGGCTCACGGCCGACTTCACCGGCTCGGCGCCCCAGGTGCGCGGCGCCCTCAACAACACCCTCTCCTTCACCGCCTCGGTGGTGGGCCTGTGCGTGCGCTCGGTCCTGCGCGGGGAGGTGCCGAACACGTCGGGCATGTTCCGGCCCCTGGAGATCATCGCTCCCAAGGGGACGGTGGTGCACGGGGCCATGCCGGCGGCCTCCTCCATGCGCGGCGTCACCGGCTTCCGCCTCGTGGACACGGTGCTGGGCGCCCTCTCCGGCCTGCTCCCCGACCGGGTGATGGCCGCCGGCGAGGGCGGCAACTCCCTCGTCGTCTTCGGCGGCACCCGCGACGACGGGGCGCCGTACGTCTACTACGAGCTGATGTCGGGGACCTGGGGCGGCCGCCCCGACCGCGACGGCAACGACGGCCTGTGCAACCCCGCCAACGTGGCCAGCAACATCCCGGTGGAACAGGCCGAGTCGGAGTACCCCATCCGCATCGAGCGCTACGGGTACGTGCCCGACAGCGGCGGCGCCGGCGCCTTCCGCGGCGGTCTGGGCCTGGAGCGGGAGTGGCGCCTGCTGGCGGGCGAGGCCCATCTGGCGATCCGCTCGGACCGGCGCCACCACCCGCCCTACGGCCTCTACGGCGGGCGGCCGGGCCGGCCCTCCCACACCGTCCTCCACCACGAGGAGGGGGAGGAGGTGCTGCCGACGATGATCTCCACGAGGATCCGCGCCGGCGAGCGGGTGTACCACCGGCAGGCCGGGGGCGGCGGCTGGGGCGACCCGCTGAGCCGGGACCCGCAGGCGGTGGCCGACGACGTGCGCAACGGCAAGGTCACGGCCGAGGCGGCGAGACAAGAGCACGGGGTGGTGCTGGAGGCGGAGACCGGTGAGGTCGAGACGGAGGCCACCGAGGCCCTGCGCCGGCGGATGTCCGGGGAGGAGGAATAGACCCCGCATGGCAGGGTCATCCGGCCGCCGGAGACCTCCCGCCGCGCGGAGGCATTGTAGTGGGCGGCACCGCAGGGCCGCCGGCCGCCGACCCTCGGGACAGGAGTAGACCCGACTTTGGCTGGCTCATCCGGCCGCCAGGCCGACCTCCTCCTGCGGGGCGGCACCGTCGTGGACGGCACGGGAGCGCCGCCGGTCACCGCCGACGTGGCCGTCGGCGGCGGACGCATCCTCGAGGTCGGTCCGGCCCTGGCGCTGACCGCCGCCGAGACGCTGGACGTCTCCGGCCTGCTCGTGACGCCCGGGTTCATCGACATCCACAGCCACTCCGACTTCACCCTGACCGTCGATCCGCGGGCGGTCAGCTCCATCGCCCAGGGGGTGACCCTGGAGGTGGTGGGCAACTGCGGCCACGGCTGCGCTCCCGTCGACGACCCGGAGGCCGTCAAGGGCAACGTCTACGGCTACTCGGAGGAGCATCCCATCCGCTGGCGCACGGTGGCCGAGTACCTCGATGTGGTGGAGGCGGGAGAGCCGGCGGTCAACGTGCTGACCCTCGTGCCAAACGGCAACCTGCGCCTCGCCGCCGCCGCCGATCTCTCGCGTCCGAGCACCCCGACGGAGCTGGCTCGCATGGAGCGCCTCCTGGCGCAGGGCCTGGAGGAAGGCGCATTCGGGCTCTCCACCGGCCTGGAGTACGGGCCCGAGCGGGCCTGCTCCGAGGCGGAGGTGACCCGCCTGTGCCGGGTGACCGCCCGGGCCGGGGGCTTCTACGCCACCCACACCCGCAACCGCGCCGGCCAGCCCCTGGAGACCGTGGCCGAGGCGGTCCGCACGGCCGAGGCCTCCGGAGTGCCGCTGCAGGTCTCCCACATCTCTGTGGTGGCGCGGCTGGCCGCCGACGGGGGCCGGGCGGTGGCCGAGGCGGTCGAGCAGGTCGACGCGGCGCGGCGCCGGGGGGTGGACGCCGGCTTCGACATGCACACCCGGCTCTTCGGCACCACCAACCTGAGCGCCGTGCTGCCCCCCGAGGCCCTGGCCGGCAGCCGCCGGGAGATCGCCGCCCGGCTGTCCGGGGTCTCCGCCCGCCGGGAACTGAAGCGGTATCCGAGCATCGTCCACGCCTTGGCCAGGGACGACTGGAGCCGCATCCTGCTGGCCGAGTGCAGCGACCCGGAGCTGTGCCACCGGAGTGTCGCCGAGGTCGCCGAGGCCCGCGGCCTCGAGCCCCTGGACGCGGTCTACGACCTGCTTCTGAAGGAGATGGAGGATCTGCACCGGCCCATGATCCTGGCCTTCTGCTACCGCGAGGAGGAGATCCGCCCCGCCTTCGAGTACCCGGACTGCATGGTCGGCTCCGACGCCACGGCCCTGGCCCCGGACGGTCCGCTGGCGGAGTCCGTCTTCCACGGCGCCTACACCTGGGCGGCCTGGTTCTACCGCCACTTCGTCACCGACCTGGGTCTGCTGCGGCCCGAGGAGGCGGTCCGGCGCCTCACCTCGCTGCCGGCGGAGCGCCTGGGGCTGTCCGACCGGGGGCGAATCCGCCCCGGGGCCTGGGCCGACCTGGCGGTGCTGGAGCCGAAGGGGTTCGCGGAAAGAGGCACGACCCGCGACCCGAACCGCACCGCCGCCGGGGTTCGCCACGTCCTGGTCAACGGCCGCCCGGCCCTGCGCGACGGCGCCCTCACCGGCGAGCGCGCGGGGCAGGTCCTGCGCCGGGCCGCCTGAGGAGGTCCGATGGTGACGTGGATTCGCGTTGGAGGACGACCTGCCGGCTCGGGTGAGGCGGTTGCAGGCGGGATGAGGCGAGGCGCCCTCGGCGACGCCATCGTCCGCTGGATTCGCACTGGACGACGGCTCCCCGTAGCCTGTAGAGTTGCCGTGACCGCGGCATGGAACGGCATAGAACAGGGACGGCCCATGCGGATCTTCAACCCGCCAGCGAATCGGCACGACGCTCATCTCGAGGTCATGAGACGTGGAAAAGCTAGTTGACCGGTCTCCGGACCGGCGCGGCGTGCGGCCCGGGGGGCGAGGCGTGAGGACGAGGTGACCAGCGGACGGATCATTCGGGATCGCATCTCGCGCACCGAACTGGCGAGCATGGCCGAGGAGCAGTTCGGGGACTGGATCAAGGCCGTGGTCGACGTGTCGCGCGAGGTCATGGCGGTCGGCGGGGATCTGCACGCGGACGACGAGGCGGCGCTCCTCGCGGATGGATCCGGCCAGCGGGATCTCTGGGGAATCACTGGATCGAGTTCGATTCGATGATCAACCTGCGCCCGAGCCAGGGCAACCGTTCGCTGGGTGTCGACGACGAGTCGATCCGGGCCCGAATCCGCGAGGTGGTCGAATCCCTGGTTCCACCGGAATGAAGGATGTCGCTGTGACCAGAGTCCTGCACAGGAACGCCGCGGAGGGCTGGGCGCGACTGGAGCTCGTGGAGCAGCTCGGAAACGTGGGCAGCGAGGTGGAGCGCGCGATCCGGGCTCGCGAGGCCGGCCGGCCTGACCGCTTCGAGAGCGCGCTCGAGCGGGCCCTGGAGCTGTTCGATCTGACCGCCGGCGACCCCCGCTGGCGGGGTCACCGGTGCCAGGAAATCCTGCGCGCACGCGAGCAGTTCTGCCGTCTCTTCTTCGATCCCGACGTGCCGCCCGACTCGGCCCGCGGGCTCAGGCGGTACTTCCTCGGATTCGCCTGGGCCGCCCGAGCGCTTCATCATCGCCGACAGGCCGGGGATTACCAGGTCGAACGGCACGCTGGCCCCGGGTAGACAACCAGTAGTCCAGGTGCGATGGACTAACCGCAGCAGAGGGAGCTTGCGCGTACGAACAGGTCCTCGGACGCACCAGCCGGTAGTAAGCCCCGCTGGCCAGCGGCCGGCCCTGACCGTCGCGGGCGTCCCAGCGCAGGCGGTGAAAGCCCGCCTTCTTCGCCCCTTGGTGCAGCACGGCCACCTGCTGGCCGACCGGGAGCTGGACCGGCGGCGGCGGCCTGGGCCACGCCGCGGCCTCGCACCGTCTGAGGAGGTCCAACCGTGACGGGAATCCGCATCGACCGAGGAGTGGCCAAGGCCGCCGCCGTGACCCTGGCCGCGGCCGGGTTCTACCGCCTTCTCCAGCAACTCATCACCGTTCCCGGCCTGGACCTGTCGGTCCTGGCCGAGTGGTTCCCGGGCTCGGGCGCTCCCCCGGGGCTGCCCGAAGGCGGGTCTGTGCAACTCGCGGCGCTGTGGATTCCTCACGCCGTGTCGGGGACGGCGGCCATCGGCACCTACGTCAGCGCCTCGGTCCTCGTCCTCCTCCTGAGCGGCGTCCTCCCCTTCCTGCGGCGCCTGCGGGAGTCGGGTGTCTCGAATCAGGCCGGCTTCCAGCGGGTCATCGCCGCGGCGACGGCCCTCCTGGCGGCGGCCCACGGACTCGGGACGGCCCTCTACCTGGAGGGGATCTCCGGCCCGGTGTCCGGACTCCCCGCGGTTTCTGCCCCCGGATGGGCCTTCCGCGCGGGAACGGTGCTGACCCTGTCGGCCGCCGCCCTGCTGATCCTGTGGCTGGCCCGGCAGGTCACGGCCCGCGGTCTCGGCAACGGCGTCGTCGTGCTGCTGGCGGCCGACATACTCGGCCGGTGGTACTCGGCGGCGCCGGCCCAGTGGCGGGCCTGGTCAGGGGCCGGCGATCCCCTCCACCAGGGACTCCGGGCGGCCCTGTTCCTCCTGGCCCTGCTCGTGCTGGCGGTGATCCTGCTAAAGGCGCGGCGCCTCATGCCCCTGGAACGGGCCACGGGCGCCGCCGGGGCAGAGACCGGAGCGGCTCCGGCCCTGCCCCTGCGGATCAATCCCGCCGGGGCCTTGCCCGTGGTGGTAGCCCAGGTGTGGCTCGATCCGTCCCTGGTTGCCGCCATCGCCACCTGCCTTCTCGTGGCGCTGGCCGCCCACCTGTACGCGGTCGAGGTCTTCCATCCGCGCGATGCCGTCGAGCGCCTGGGACGGCTCGGGTTCCGCCTCGCCGCAGCCGCCTCCCCGGAGGACGCCGTCCGCCGTCTGCGCGACACTCAGCACCGTGTCATGGTGCCCGGCACTCTCGGACTCTGCGTGCTGGCGCTGGCGCCATGGATCGCCGCCAGCGGACTGGACCTGCGCCCGGACTGGAGCCTCATGTGCGGTCTCGACGCGCTGGTCCTCGCCGCCGTGGGCCTGCACCTGCGGCAGCAGGTCCGGAGCAGGAGATCCCTCGCCGGCCGCGAGGTTGCGCCGGTGATGGCCGCCGAGACCCGGTTCGAGCTAGACCTCGCCGCCGACGTCCTGCGCCGCGCCGGCATCGACAGCCGGATCCGCGACGACCGGGTGATCGCCGCCACCGGCACCCTCGCCCTCTGGGAGGCGAGCCGGCCGCGGTGGCCGAGCCTGACGGTGTACCCGCATCTCGGCGGCGGTCAGGCCCAGCTGCTGCTGGACGCGGCCGAGGTAGAGGCCGCCGAGGGAGTGCTGCGGGAGGGCGGCCTGGCCGGGTCAGGCGCCGGCTGAGGCGGCCGCACTCGCGGGGAGTGGGCCTCTCGTCACCAGTGCCGATTCACACCGTACCGGTCGAAAGCCCTGTCGATCGACACGATCACCAGATCGCGCGACAGGGCCTGGGCGATGAGCATCCGGTCGAAGGGGTCGCGATGTGGTCCGGGCAGGCGTCCGGCTCGTTCGGCATCGGCAACGCTGATGGTCAGTTCCTCGAAACCCTGGCTGGCGACGGCGCCGGCGATATCGAGCGCCACGGCTCCGCTTGCCTCCAGTCTTCCGAGTCGGAACTTGGTGGCGATCTCCCAGGCAGACGCGGCGCTGACAAGGATTTCGTTCGATTCGTCCGCGATCGTGCGGCGCGCGGGGACCGACAACCGCTCGCTGTCGGCGAGCCACCACAGCAACGCATGGGTGTCCAGCAGCGCCCGCACTGCTACCCGGCTTCCCAGACCTTCAGTTCGTCCTCCGGCAGCGGGTCGAGAAAACTGTCGGGAACGACGATCTGGCCCTTGAGGACATCGGGCTGCCGCTTGCCTGGGTGCTTGCAGCGGACGAGCCGTGCGACGGGCTCGCCCCGGCGGGCGATCACGACCTCCTCGCCGGTCTCGACTTGCGCCAGCAGCCGCGAGAGTTGGGTCTTGGCTTGATGGACATTGACGACAACCATGGCTCTCCGCCTTCTTGAAGTGATCTTAGCTAAATAGATAGCTAAGATCGGGGAAGTCAAGGCAAGACCGCGTACCGAGCAGCAATCCCCATGCTCCGCCATCACCCGGACGGCATCGCCGGGAACGGGGATTGGCCCGCTCTGCCCGATGGCCTATGATGGACGACGCCCCACCCCTCGATCCTCCACCACGGATGCTGATGTCCAGAGTGAGACTCGCCCTCGTGGGCTGCGGGGGCATGTCCCGGGCGCACCTGCGCCGGTTCCACGTGCTCTCCGACCGCCTGGAGCTGGCCGCCGCCGTCGACGTCGATGCCGGCAAGGCCGCCGCCGTGGCCGAGCTGATGCCCGGGGTGCGCGCGGCCTCCGACTACCGCGAGGTCCTCGACGACGTCGATGCCGTCCTCCTCGTGCTCCCCCACCACGAGCACCACCCGGTGGGGCTCGCGTGCCTGCAGGCCGGCAAGCACGTCCTGCTGGAGAAGCCCATGGCCATCACCGAGGCCGCCTGCCTGGAGCTGATCGACGCCGGCCGCGCCGCCGGGCGGGTGCTGATGATCGCCTACTGCATGCGCTTTCACCCCCTCGTGTCGGGCATGAAGCAGCTCATCGACGACGGCGCCGCGGGCGACATCTTCCAGGTCTCGATCTGGACCGAGCAGCTCACCCGCTACCACGAGGGGCACTGGGCCCTGAAGGCGGCCACCCTCGGCGGCGGCCAGTTCTTCAGCCACGGCTGCCACTACGTCGACATCCTGCTGTGGTACCTGGGGCGGCCGGTGCGCGGCGTGCATCTGGGCACCAACCGCGGCACCCCCTGGATGGAGCGTGAGGGCACCAGCAACGCCGTCTTCGAGTTCGAGGGCGGCCGCCTGGGCTACCACTTCGGCACCTGGGGCGCCCGCGGCACGCGCTTGGGCTACGCCTTCCACGCCCACGGCACCGAAGGCATGATCGAGGCCGACATCCGGGGCGGCGAGCTGCGACTGCTCAGAGACGGGCAGACGGAGGTCGTGGGCCGCCACGAGACGGGCAAGCACACGGAGAACGAGATGGCCCATTTCCTCGACTGCATCGAGAGCGGCCGGGAGCCGCTCACCGGGGGGCCGGCGAGCCTGCAGAGCCTGCGGGCGATCTGGCGCATGTACGAGGCCGAGGCCGCCGGCGGCATGGCCGACCTGAGGGGCCTGGGCCTGGACCAGGTCGACGAGCGCGGGAGGCTGAGGTGAGAGTCGGGGTCTCCCGCCTCGACATCACCCCCCGGGAGCCGGTGTGGCTCACCGGGTACGCGAACCGCGATCACCGCTCGGAGGGCTCCTACGCGCCGCTCTTCGCCGGCGCCCTCTACCTGGAGGGGGACGGGGACCGCGCCCTGGTGCTGACCGCCGACGTCATCGGCTTCTCGCCGCCCTGCGACGCCGAGGCCCGGCAGGCGGTCTGCGACGCCACCGGCCTGCTGCCGCGGCAGGTGGTGCTCACCGCCACCCACACCCACTGCGGGCCCTTCTTCTCGCCCTGGAACATGCCCGGCGAGGTCGAGGCCGGGTACGCGGACTGGCTGATCGAGCGCCTCCAGGAGGCCGCGGTCACCGCCATCGGCGCCGCCGTCGAGGGGCGGGTCGAGTTCTCCCGGGGGCGCTCGGCCTTCGGCGTGAACCGGCGCCTTCCCGATGGCCGCGGCGGCGTCAGCTTCGCGCCGAATCCCGAGGGACCGATCGACCGCGACCTGGACACCCTGTGGTTCCGCAACGCCGGGGGCGAGCTGCTCGCATCGCTCACCGTGTACGGGTGCCACCCCACCAGCATCGGCGGCTACCTCGTGGGCCCGGACTATCCCGGCTTCCTCTGCCGCCACCTGGGGGCCCGCACCGAGGCCCCAGCCCTCTTCGCAACGGGATGCGCCGGCGACGTGCGGCCCTGGTTCGGCCGCGGCGACCACGACGGCTTCGCGCGTCCCACGCTGAAGGAGCTGGAGGCGGCCGGGGCGGGCATGGCGGCGGAGGTCCTGGAGACACTCGCCGCGGCCGAGGCTGTCGCCGCCGACGGCCTGCGCATCGATCACATGTACCACCGGCTTCCCTACGCAGGGCTCCCCTCGATCGGGCGCCTCCAGGAGGCGGCGGACAGCCGCGACGACCACTGGCGCCGATGGGGCGAGATGATGCTGCCGCGCGCGAGGGCCGGCGGGCTCGCCGACGCCTGCGTCCACGAGATCCAGATGCTGCAGCTGAACCCGGACTTCCGGGTCGTCTTCCTCGGCGGCGAGGTGCTCTCCGAGATCGGCCTGCACATCAAGAAGGCCCTCGCCCCCGCCACGACAATGACGGTGGCCTACGCCAACGGCCTGATCGCCTACGTGCCCGGCGCCGCCGCCGTCCCCCTCGGGGGCTACGAGGTGGACGGATCGTTCCACTACTTCATGAGGCCCGCCCCCTTCACCGCCGACTGCGAGAGGCTCCTCGTCGAGGGGACCGCCTCCCTGGCCGCCAGCCTGGGTTGAGAGATGCCATACGATCCGGAGAACCGCACCTTCGACTGCGACCCCACCCTGAACGACTCCCAGGTCCTCGAGTTCTGCCGCGAGGGCTACCTGATGCTCCCCGGCGCCGTCCCCGACGAGATCAACGAGCGCGCCTGCCGCTACCTGAACGGGGAGATCCCCGTCGATCCGTCGTGGATGCCGGAGGGCCTGACCATCGAGGAGCTCGAGCGCATGCGCGGCACCCACGAGCCGAGCGGGATCCTGCTCGAGGACTGGTTCGTCGAGCACGTGCTGCTGAACCCCGCCCTGGCCGGGGCCATGCGCTCCCTCCTCGGCGCCCACGTCGGCCTGCCGGTCCTCGTCAGCAACCACAGGGTCGAGTGTCCCGGCGAGGCTCAACGCTGGCACCACGACGCCGACCGGGTCTTCGGCCCCGAGCTGGAGTTCGCCGAGGTCTTCTACTTCCCCCAGGACACGCCGCCCGAGCTGGGGCCCACCGAGATCGCCCCGCGCACCCACATCTCCCGCAGCGACGGCGACTTCACCGGCGAGGGCGTCCTCGCCGGGGGGCCCGCCGGCACCCTGGGCATCCACCACCAGAGCATCCTGCACCGCCGCGGCGCCTCCACAGCCACGGGGCTGCGCCACATGCTCAAGTACAACTACTGGCGCACCTCGCCCCCCTGCCGCGACTGGATCGACGACCCGGAGTTCGACCCGCGCACCGCCACGTACGGCGGCCACGCCCACTGCCAGTACGTGGCCCACATGTTCTGGTGGCTCCAAGGCAAGGGGGACGAGTACCGCATCATCGGGGGCCAGGGCTGGCCCTTCCGCACCCCGAACCAGATCGGCCCGTCCTACGGGTACGGACGGCCCGAGGGATACCAGCCCGACTGGCGCCGGAACCCGGACGGGTACTCGCGCTGAGGCCAGGGTAGCCGGGGGCCCTTTGCGGGCAGCCGAGTCCCCGTGGGTCTCGTCAGCCCGGGGTGCCCGACCTCCTACCGAATCAGGCCGAGCTTTCCGACCCGGACCTGCTTGCCGGCGACGAGGCGGTAGAGGTACAGCCCCGAAGCGAGGGGCGGCCGGCTTCGTCGGTGCCGGACCAGACGCGGGTGTGAAGCCGGGCGTCAGGATCTCGCCGCGACCAGTTCGGTGACCCGCTGACCCGCGGTGTTGTGAATGGCCAGAGTCACCGGCGCGGCCTCCGGCAACTGGAAGCGCAAGGTGGTTTCGGAGTTTCTTCGCTACCCTCGAAACCGACTTGCCGGACCGTCATGAGCTACTATCGAAAGGTGTGGAAAAAGAGAAAAGGCGACCCTACCCTTCCTAATTAGCAGCACACCACGAACGGCCCGGGTGACGCCGGGCCTGGAAGGAGAGAGTCGCCGTGAAGGAATCTGGCTCATCCGGGATTACTGTGGGTAGCCCCAACATGTTGTGGTCGCGGGTAGAGGTCGAGTCCGCCGCAATGGAAGTAGATGGCGGTCTGGAAGTTCGTGCGGTTGCGATAGCCTCGGGCCAGGCGCTTGACCTTCTCCACCTGGGCGTTCACCGCCTCGTTGAGGGCGTTGGTGATCCGGTGTCGCAGGTAGGTCAGGATGTTGTCCAGGCGCCGCTTCAGCGTGCGGGCCACGGCGATCACCGGCGGCAGACGGCTATGGGTGGCCCAGAAGTACCAGCGTCGGAAGAAGCGACGGGCCCACCCTTCCCGGCGGTAGGTCCACAGCTGGCGCAGATTCTCCTTCAGGGCCCAAGCGCGGCTGACCTGCAGGTCCATGGACCGCAACTCCTCGAACCGGGGCAGCAGGGCCTCGGGGATCCGGTCGGGGTGGTAGAGCCACAGATACTTGGTCCCCGTGAGGCACCTCGTCGTGCTGGGCCCGCAGCTTCTTGTGTTCTTGGCGGCGCACCCGGTCGACGGCCTCATTCATCAGTCGCAGGACGTGGAACTTGTCGAACACGATCTTGTCCTGGGCGTCGGGCACCCAGGCTTTCACGGCCGCGATGTAGGGGTCGTGCATGTCCAGGCAGATGGCCTCGATCCGCTCCAACTCCTCTTCGTCGAAGGGGAGGAAATACGCCTCCAGACTCTCCCGGCCCCGACCGTCGGCCACGTGTTCCACGCTCTGGGTCTGCAGGTCGCAGACCAGGGTCATGTACCGGTGGCGCTTGGCGAAGGCCTTCTCGTCGACGCCGAGATGGACCGGCACCTTCCACACCTTACGGCGCTGACCCCGGTCCACGGCGCGGCCCATGACCCCCCCACAGCGATCCCAACTGAGCCCGGTGAGGCGGCTCACCGCCTCGAGGCTGCACTCCTTGGCCAAGTCGATGACGTGGGCCTCCAGGGCCCGGGTCAGACCCGAGCCGGGCTCGGCCCACTCGGAGGCGATGGAGAGCACGCCGTGGACCCGGCACTGGACCCGGGGCAGGCGGGTATGGACGTAGGTCGGCAGATCGCAGGTGTCCAGATGGCGCCATTCCCGCTCGGGGGCATGGTCGTAAACGGGACACCAAGCGTCACAGCGCGGGCAGCGCATTTTGACCCCGCGCTCATGGTCCACGTAGACATCGACCCGCTCCTGGTCCTGGAACCGCACCTCGAGCACGATCCAGGGGCGCTCGATGCGAAGCAGACGGGCATAGAACTGCTTGAGGTCGTCCATGGGCGGCCCTCCCCGATGGCGGTGGCAAGGGACTGCGAGGCTCGATCCCTATGATACCACAACATCTTGGGGGTCCCCACTCTCAACCCGGATGAGCCAGGAATCTACGCTGGCGTTCCCCCCCGCGTCCATGCCCAGTTGGGAGACCTTGGAAGGCTGGGCTCGCTCTCAGATCCAGGACCTGCTGCAGCGAGTGTTGGAGGAGGAGGTGACCGAAGTGCTGGGGCGCACGCGGTATGCGCGCCGATCGGCGGTGGACGGCCCTCCGGGCTCGCGCAACGGCTATGGCAAGCCGCGGCGGCTGTCCCTGATGTCGGGCACCATCGAGGTAAGACGGCCGCGGGTCCGGGGGCTGGAAGAGCGCTTTGAGAGCCGCATCCTGCCGCTGTTCCAGCGACGCACCCGCGAGGTGACCCAGCTGTTGCCCGAGCTCTACCTGCACGGGCTGTCGCAGGGCGACTGGAGTTGCCCCCGTTTGGTGGACATCCCCGATATTTGGGCAAAAGGAGGATGTCCTCATGCCACAGTCTCACCGTCCGTATCCGCCTGAGTTCCGCCAGCAGATGGTCGAGCTGGTGAGAGCCGGGCGGACCCCCGAGCAGTTGAGCCAGGAGTTCGAGCCCTCGTCCCAGGCGATTCGCAACTGGGTGCGCCAGGCGGATCGCGACGAGGGGCGGGGAGCCGAGGGAGTCACCCGCGCCGAGCGGGACGAGTTGCGGCGCCTGCGCCGGGAGAACAAGCGCCTGCGCACGGAGCGGGAGATTCTGTCAAAAGCCGCCACCTGGTTCGCTCGGGAGGCCGATTCGAGGTCGTCGAGGTCTTCGGATTCGTGAGCGCTCACCAGGATCAGTATCCCATCGCCACCATGTGCCGCGTCCTGGGCGTCTCCCCCAGCGGGTACTATGCGTGGCGCCGCCGGCAGCCGTCGGCGCGCTCCTTGTCCGATGCGCAGTTGACGCCCTTGATCGACCAGGTCCACACGTGGTCGCGAGGCACCTACGGGGTGCCGCGCATGGTCCGGGAGTTGAGAGCTCGCGGACAGCCCGTCAACCCCAAGCGCGTGGCTCGCCTGATGCGGGAGGCCGGCTTGCAGGGCGTCAGCCGCCGCAAGTCGACGTGTACCACGCGGCGCGACGCGGACGCTCCGGCGGCGCCCGACCTGGTCGACCGCGACTTCGCGGCGGCCGGTCCGGACGCGTTGTGGGTGGCGGACATCGAGCGCCACGAGGCGCTGTGGCACCGTGCGGTGGTGAAAGGCCACCGCCTTCAGTCCGTCGCAGCGGGCTGACGTAGCTGAGGGCAGCCGGATCCCAGGGGACGCGGGAGAAGGCGACAAGCCGCCCTGACAAAGCCGGGACGGACCAGCACCGTCAGATGGGCCGGGTCCGGCGAGCGAGACAGGAAGGTGTACGCAAGGAACCAGTGTCAAACGCCCCTCAGGAGACCCACCAGCTCGAACCTGACGGATCCGGGCTGGGTTGCGGTGCGCACTGGCACCGGAGTGGTGCCGGAAACTCCCGCGTCGGTCGATGTCGCCGGCAGGGAGGCCACGGGGAAGGACTGCGGCGTAACCGTGGCGATACCGCAGGGGCATAGTTGGGCACCTCCCCTGTCGAACGGTGGAACAGGGAACGTGGGAACCCTCCCAGCGGCCCCACCCCGGTCCGCTTCGGGCGGACCGGCGGGAAGGCTCGTCGCCAGCTGATGCCGAGGGGAGGGGGCGGAGGGGCCGTAGTAGTCCGAGGCCGGGAAAGCCGGTCACATGGCGAAGGACCCCAGCGTGTTCGCAGCCACGATACATCCCATGGAGGCCGCTGATGAACATCGGCGCACCGTGGCCCGACCTCGAAGAGGCCGAGCCCCGGGTACGAGGAATGCAATCGAAGCTGCACCAGTGGGCGGTGGCCACTGAGCCGCCACCCATCGGCATGAACACGGGGAGAGCCGGATGCGGCGAGAGTCGCACGTCCGGTTCGGAGGGCGGACCGCAGAAACCCACTCGTTGCGAAACGAACAGGGCGCTGCGGTCCGACCCTACACCTACGTGCCGACGTGGTCTGGATTCCTGTATCTGGCCGTGGTCCTGGACGCCTGGAGCCGGCGCGTGGTGGGGTGGGCCATGGCCGGTCATCTGCGGACGGAGTTGGTCGTGCAGGCCTTGGACATGGCCCTCGGGCAACGACGTCGTCCGGAGGGGGTGATTCATCACTCGGATCAGGGATGCCAGTATTCGTCGCTGGCCTTCGGGCGCCGTTGCCGGGAGGCCGGGGTGCGGCCGTCGAGGGGCTCGGTGGGCGACTGCTACGACAACGCCCTGTGTGAGAGCTTCTTCGCCACCCTCGAGTGTGAGCTGCTCGACCGTCGCTGCTTCCCGACGCATGAGGTCGCCCGCCGCGAGATTTTTGACTACATCGAGTCTTGGTACAACCGGCATCGCCGTCACTCGGCCCTCAACTACGAATCGCCGATGAACTTCGAACGCGCCCATGTCCAGCCGCAGGTTGCCTGATGCGGGATCTGTTCGCCATGAAGCGGATCTTCCCGGGCCCTCCCGGGACCAGCCGGTGCTCTCCCGACCACCCGGTCTCTCGCACCGGGCCGGGGCGCCACACCGGTACCCCGAGCTCCACCCGGGCTCCGGGGCCGGGGTACTCCCACTCTACAACTTCCACATTCGGCAAAACCTGCCGAAAGCACTTAACTGTCCACCGTACGGGGGTAGCTCCAGACTTCGAGTTGGCCTTGCGGGGTCTGCTGGGGGGCGCCCCTGTCGGCCTCGTCCATCGCCCGTCTGCGGGCCACGTGGGAAGAGCAGTTCGAGACCTGGCAGCAGCGGCGGCTGGACGACCGGGAGTTGGTCTACGCTTGGGCCGACGGTATCTACGTGAAGGCCGGCCTGGAGAAGGACAAGGCGGCGTTGCTGGTCGTCATCGGAGCCCTGAGCGACGGCCGCAAGGAGATCCTGGCGATCCGTGCTGCGCGATCTTCGGGACCGCGGGCTGCCGGCGCCGCGGTTGGTGCTGGCCGATGGCGGCCTGCCGATCTGGAGCGCCGTCGACCAGGTCTGGCCCGAGGCCGCGCAGCAGCGCTGCTGGAATCACAAGATCCTCAACGTGCTCAACGACCTGCCCAAGCGCGTGCAAGGCGCCGCCCGGGCGCTGCTGACGCAGATCCCCACGGCCAAGACCCGTCTGCAAGCCCAGAGACGACGCGACCGCTTCGTGGCCCGCTACGGCGAGGCCTATCCGGCCGCGTCGGCCACCCTCGAGCGCGACTGGGAGCGCATGGTCACGTTTTGCGACTTCCCGGAGGCGCACTGGAGGCACCTGCGCACCACCAATCCGGTGGAGAGCCCCTTTGCCTCGGTCCGTTTGCGGACCAACGCGGGCAAACGCTACAAGCGGGTACAGGGAGCCACCGCCCTCATCTGACGCGTGCTGAGGGTGGCCGAGACACGATTCCGCAAGCTCAACGCGCCGGAGCTCCTGCCGGCGGTCTACGCCGGACGGAGATGCCAGGACGGCCAACCCGTCCAAGGGTTGTCCTCCACCGAGGAAGGAATCAAGAGGGCCGCCTGATCTCGTTTACACACCTTTTGACAGGACCTCCCGTCAGCGATTTGCCTGACGCCGCTGCAGGCCTTCAAGAAGGGGGTCCCAACCAAGCCCCGAGCCAAGGAGGCTGCCATGCAGAAAATCGCCGCCTAACCCTCATCCCCGAGCAGGGGCGAGTGTCAGGTCATTACCGTCACTGTAAACCCCGAGCCCAGGTCATTACCATCACTGCACACCAGTTCGTTAACCCTCTGGCGCTCGCGCAGGGCCTCCAGAGCCACCTTGGCTCCTTGACCTGTGCCGAATGCGTCTTCTTCCTCGCCATCCAGGCCCCTCCGGACAGTGGTTCGGTGCACGCAAAGTCTCGCTTAACCACCTGTCCAGGACTTGGGGTGCATCACTGCCGCCGAGTTCTACCTGCGTTCTCACACAAAGACCGCAGTTCCTTAACTCGATCCAGCATGTCCAGATCCCTGTAGGCATTCATCGCACCGTGCCATTGGGAAATGGCCTCTGGCACTCTGCCTATCCGGACGAGAAAGTAACCAAGGCTTGAACGCGAGTGTGCCACTCCCTCCTGATTCCCCTCTAGTTGGAAAGCCTGCACTGCGGCACGCCACAGCTTCTCCGCCTCTCTCACATCCCCGCTTTCAGTACTTAATGATGCTGCGCGCGCATACACCACTGCCGGTGCCCTCTCCCCCGCAGCCTCGTAAGAGTGTAATGCTTCAATCACCAGTCGGTCCGCTCTACGGGCCTCCCCTGATCTATCACATATCCAGGCTAACCTCACGGCCGCCACTGCAACGTGCAATGGGCGCTGCAGAAGTCGCAAGACCCTGAGTGCTTCCTCGAACCTGCCCCGAGCCGACTCCCACTCCCCCCGTTCTGCGTGAATGTTGCCAATCTGCAAAGCCGTTAGGCCTTGAACGACCGACGGCTCCGCGTCTCTCAGCAGAGAGATCGCTCTGAGTAGAGCGCGCTCTGCCTCAGTCTCTCGCGATGACTCTAGGAAAAGCATGGCCAAGTCATGATATCCTCCACCCCTTGCCTCCTTACTCTCCTGTAGGCGGATCGCTGCCCTTAGCCGCTTCTCTGCCTCCAGCAGGCGACCCTGCCGTCGATATACATTGCCCAAGTTCTGTTCATCTACGGCCTGTGCGGCTCGATCTCCAACCCCTCGGTGCCATTCGAGTGCGTATCCATGAAAAAGCTCCGCATCGTCCAAGTTCCCCTCAGAGCTTGCCAGCCATCCTAGGAAGCTGTAGTTGGCGGCAAGCCGGCCCTTGTCCTCTAGGTTCTTGTTGATCTCATAGGACTCCCAGACAAACTTCTCCGCCTGGATGCGGTTTCCTCGAGCCTCCTCTAGGTAGGCAAGCTCCAGGCACGCATCCGCAAAAATCCGCATCTCCTTCCCTTCAGAGGCAATCTCTCGGACTCTGCTCGCAAGCTCAGAACACCTTGCTAGGCCCCCCGCTTGCCTCTCTTGCTCCGCCTCCTTCAACCACTCCCTCAATTGCTGGACAGAACCAGATACGCGCTCCCTCTCAAGCCTTCGTGATTTGATGGATCGACTCACTGTCTATTGCCCATAGCCCAAACTGACTGCGAAGATTGGACATTCCGCTACGTCGAGGATACCTGGCGTTCTTGAAGAAAAAGAGAAGAGAGGATGGCCTCTTCCTTTGGGACGAAGAGTTGCACGGGGACGGAATGAACACGGGCTACCCACCAGCAACCCCACCCTGAGGACGCTCACCGCTTGCCGGCATTCGCACTGACCCGTCTGAGCCGGACTTCGGCGCCGTCGATGGCGGAACGATTCTCAAGCAAGCGGCCGGTCCATGCGAACCCGCCGTCGGGGAGAGCTCCTGCGGTGCGGACCATGAATCCGGGTGGGAGTGCTACAAGCGAGTCCAGAGGGCGACGAGCTCTCATGTGCCGGGTCCTGAGAGTGGAGCAACGATTCCGGAAGCCCAACGCCCGCGAAACTCTTGGCTGCAGATCTGCGCCGGTCGGAGATACCAAAGGCGGCCAACCGTTCCAGCAGGGGGCCTCAACCAAGGAACGAAGTCGAGGGTCGCCCGATCTCCTTCTTGGCCACACCTCAGAACGGCGTCCAATCTGGGTCCCTGTCTTCCCCAGGATGGTCGACAATATGCTCTTCGGCACCCCCCCCTATCGAGATCACGTAGATATCAGAAGCCCCTCCGTCTGCCGAGGAATAACCTGCGAAAGCTACCCGTGTGCCATCCGGTGCCCATGTGGGCGACCTTCTCAAGGACCTATCGACAGTGAGTTGTCTGGCCCCTCCGCCATCGGCCGCCATTACCCACACATGGCTCTCGGCGGGCCTGAGCTGCTCGATAAAAGCGATTTGTGTGCCGTCAGGCGACCAGGAAGGATCCCAGACAGGCCAGTCGTTGGTGGAGAGGCGCCGGACATCACCGCTTGGTAGCTGAATGCGAAAGATGGCCGAGAGGGTGTCCCGCAAGCTGACATAGGCGATGGACCGGCCGTCCGGTGACCACCTCGGATTGAAGGCACTCACCGGATCAATGGTTAGCTGCTCGGCGTCGGTGCCGTCGGCCTTCATCACAAAGATATCCGTGTTGTAGAAGCCACTTCCTTTCCGTTGCTCGCGCTCACCGTGACGATCCGATGCGAAGGCGATTAGCCGACCGTCAGGCGACCAGCAGGGATGCCCGTCCCACGCCTCGTGCTGGGTGAGGTTTATCGGCTGGCTGCCATCGGCGCGCATCAGGTAGATCTCGGCGTTCCCATCCCTAAACGAAGTAAATGTCACTCTCAACCCGTCAGGCGACCGAGATGGATGAACTCCGTTCCCCGCCCCCGCTCCGTTTGGAGCAGGCTTCGTGCTATCCGGTTGCGAGCCATCCGATAGGGCGGTCATACTCAGAGCGGCGGACAGATCGGTGACCTCTCCTGTCTCCAGATCGAGAGAGTATAGTTCGAGATCGCCTCCAGGGATCGACCCGCTCCGCCGGCTTGAAGAGAACAGCAACTGCGTCTCCCTCAAAGGCGCGACATCGTCATTGGTGAAGCCTGACCACTCCGGGGGTGCCTCGAAGTCCACGGTGACGCCCCGTTCACGCAACCCGGCCAGAAAGACCGCCGTTTCCCTGCTCAGCGGATTGCCAGCCAAACCCAGGCTCTGGAGGCTGTCCAGTCCCGCCACCGCCGACACATCCCGCACCCCATTGTCCGCTAGCAGCAGCACCTGCAACCGCTTGAGCGACGCCAGCGCCGAAATGTCCTCGATCCGGTTGCTCTCCAGATCGAGAAAGCGAAGCTGCTGCAGTCCAGCCAGGGGAGAGATGTCGATGATCTCGTTGTGGGAGAGGTCCAGGGCCTCGAGCCGCGTAAGCTGTTCGATCCCGCCCAACTCGGCGATGCCCCGGTCCTCGGCACTCAGGGCGGTCATCTCCGCGCCCGCTTCAGACTCATGGACCGCCGCCTGCAGCGCCGAGTCCCGGAAGGCTAAGGCAACTCGGCCGGTTCCACCCGGGTCGGGTCCGCCTGGTCCACGACGGCTTGACTCGCAGCACGTAAGGGCGATCAATACAAGAAACCCCGTTGCCTTGATGCCCCATGTCGGCGCCATGTTTGGGGCAATTCCAGACTTGCCCCTACAGGCGTCTTCTTCTCTCCCCCCGTGCGTCCCTTTCCGAAACCGTCTTGAACCCGTACAAATTGGATACAAGCCGATCATGCGGGGACCTCATGCCGATGGCTGGAACCCGCACTCGAGGGTACCCCTCCCACCTCGCTCTTCCTTAGAAGCTTCCACACTCCGGTTCCTCTATGTCCAATACGAAGCCTAGCTGAGTTGCTAGGCCTCGTCGCACTTCCCCAAGCCCTGCTCTAATCTCGGACGCTCTCACTCTCCGGGCAATTCGGCCATCTAGCCTAGCTATCAGGCTAATCGAATCTTCCGTCGCGCTCCCCTCCTCCCCCAACGAATGAAGAACCTCCCGCAGCAATGCAGTTCCCTCTAGGACCCGAAGCCGTGGATTTCTCTTTGCCCTAGCAAGCAATTCCTCTCTGCGCTGGACCGTCTCTTCTCTTCCTGCTCCAACGGGTACTAGGCTCCTGTATAGAGAATCAACCGAGACTCCCCTAGCCTCCGCTGCCGCTCCTACTGCGTATGCTTCCGCAAACTGACTAGTCGCCCTAACTATCTCCCGGTACACCATGTGATCGTGTTCACACACTTCCTCCATAGGTAGATCTGATGTTGAAACAGTCCCCTTCGCAGATACCGCAAGGGTATCAAGGCGCCGACTCGTGGCCAGCAGCCCTGGTCCATCGCCTTCCACCGCACGTGCCATGCTAGCCCTCAAGACCCCGACCGTAATCTCACCGCGCACTCTCCTACCATTGACAAAAACGGTGGGCGTAGCACGAACGTCACATGCATGCCCAATTGCCATGTGGACACTTAGAGCATCGCTCAATTCTCCCTTGTCTCGCACCTCTTCATAGCCCTGCGAAGCTATCCCTGACTCCTCTATCACATCCCAAACGACGCCTTGATCAAGCATCCCTCGATGGCCCATCAGACGGTCATGGAATTGCCAAAACACTCCCCGTTCCTCTGCAAAAATGGCCGCCTCATGCGCCGGAAAGGCGTTCTCATGAAAGGGTAGGGGAAAATGGATCAGTTCAAGCCTGACCATTCCCGGATCCTCACTAGCTAACACTTGCACCACGGAGTCAGCCCTAGCGCAGAACGGGCACTCGTAGTCGTAGAACACGGTCAATCTAATGGGCGCTCCGACGTCGCCAAACCCTGGGGCCACCTCCACCGGGCTTCCGAGGGCCTCACACCTAGGGCCCAGGGGTCGCCTTATCAGATACCGCACACCAAAGCTCTCGCGAAGCTTGCGCAGAAGAGAAGCTCTCTCACTCCGCAAGTACTTTGCCGTCAGGGCCTCACGCACCAAGACTAGGAACCCCCGACTGGGATCATCCCAAACTCCCAGCCGGCTCAACAGCCGTCCCCGCTCCCTAGCGCTTGACGTATCAAACCTTCCTGAGGACCTCAGATCCTCAATAATCCCCCACAGCCGCTTTTCCACCTCGACATGAATTGCACTTCCCAGATTGTTGGCGGCCAGCTCATCGGAGAACAGAACGGAATCCACTAGCTCCACTTGGCGATCGAAGATCGAGTCCTTCGTGGAAATCACCCGAGCATCCTGCACCATCTCTTCATAAATTTCCAGGTCACCTACTCGGCCCACAAACCGAGACTCAGCGAAGCTCCGCACTCCCGACCCCGAGCCTGCCAAGAGCAAAACGACCAGCCACACCAACGGCAGCCGGCCCACTCGACCTCCTGGAGTGAGAAACGCCCGGAAATACCTACCCGCCTCTCCGCAGCAATGCCGATGCCCATGGTTCACCTTCCCCCTGGCTTCTTCCATCTTGCTTTTCACTCCGTGAAACGAATACCCAAGAAGGTTGCTGGGGCGAACAGCAAGGGCCCGGTGTCGGCCCATGTACTCCAATCTGAGAATTCTGGCCAAAATGAGTGCGCCGCGAAATTTCCTCTCCAGATCTCACCTCTCGGTGCACCCGCCACGAAGAGGTCGCTAAACGGAATAGCCATCTCAACTACCCAGCTCTCCCTCATCCTCCCTACCCCAGTCAAGAGACCCTTCGCGTCCCACCGCACTCCATCCAAGAATGCCATCTCCACTAGAGTCTCGTCAGAAGGCGTTCCATCCCTTCGAATCTGCTCCACCGCCTGCTCTGACGGCCACCACCTATCGTATACCAGATTGTCTGCATTCACACAGATCTGGAAGAAAGGACCACTTCCACTAGCTTCTGGCTCCAGGAAGACTTCCACATCATCACTAGATAGCGCAATTTGCTCATCATCGCGCGCAATCCCTGCTCGTTTCACTTGCCCCTCAACACGATAGGGTGTCTGAAAAGACACATAGAAATACGTAGAGTCAAACTGAACACACACATTCGTCCGAGCCATGGGCACGATGGCGCGGCCTGAGGTCGTCACCTTCAGATCAATACAACTTGCCCCTCCCCATTCCCCCGCACCTAGATCACCATCCACTCTTACCCCCTCAACGGCCACAGGCACTACCAAGTGCGGAGTGACTGTCCCGTCCATTGGCTTGCTCTCACCACTGACCATCCCGACTGAGCAGATGATCCCCCCGACAAGGGCCAATAGTACCGCATCCTTCCCCATCGCCAGTTTCCTCCCCTCTCTCCTTACCGCCAGTTCCAACCCAGACGCCGAGGAGGCTCCCCCGGAAAGCAAGAAGAGGCGCGCGCGCTTTCCGACGGAGCCTCCCTTTTGGGCGTGCTCTGGCAAGTCTTGTCCTGGAACCTCCCAGATCCCCCTAAGGCACCAACACGCACTCCCAGTGGCAGAACATATCCACCATCGTATTTGGGCAATAGTAGGCATCTCCATTGCTACAGGAGTCCAGCACTGGTTTCCAACTGTATTGGGAATTGCAGTTGTCGTCACACTGCTGCTGCGCCGTGCCGTATATGTCCGCAGGCACGTCGCAGTTGTAGGTGCTGCAACTCAACGCCGCGCCGCACCGATACGTCAAGGGCGTCTCACCACAGGTCGGGTTGTTTCCAGCAACAGGTACGGCCACGCCGACATACGCGGCTGCCAACCCCAACCCAGCCATCATTCGGGAGACAACCCCCCGATTCTCCCTTGGGTCACCAGAAACGATTGCCATGTGCGTACTTCCCTCCCTCTTCTAAAGGGTTATGTGGAAAATGCCTCTCCAAAAAAGCGCGCGCCTCATAACCAGAATTCCCTCACTCACAGTCCAAGTGGTTGGCCTAGCCTTCTCAAGGCCAATCCCTAATCGTTCACTCCGTTCACTCTTGGATGATTCCTAAACACCACGGCCGCATCTTCCAAGAGTGCAGCCGAAGGCTGCACGTAGATCTCGTGCAGATCCACTAGGGAAGGAATCCTCAATTCCTCTGGAGTCAACTCGTCTCCGAGAATGGCGGAGACCCACAGTGGAATCAGTAGGAACCGTTCATCTCGGTGAATCTTCGCCATGTATTCTATTGCGCGATGCCACCTCGCCATCTGACTTCCGGCTCCTCCACTGCGTCTGCCTTCCTGATCATGATACAAATGGTAGGTCCTAGCTTCTGATACATGGACGACGCCTACATCCGCCTGCATCAACCTGTACCCCAGCTCCCATCCCTCACTGAATTCAATCTGCTCATCAAATCCCCCTACCTCCAGAAACGCACTTCTTGGCACCGTCACATTATGAGGAAAAAAAGCCACCCAGGCAAGTCCGCTGTCTGGCCAAGCCAGGAGAAGTTCCTCAATTTGCTTCTGTAGTACATCCTGCCCTGGAAAAGGATAGGCACCTTGCACGGACCTAGATCGTATCTTCTCGAAGTAACCTGTCACCATCTCAGGCGAGACCCGGACATCCAAAGATCCATCCCTCAAGTGTCGCTTCACAACGCTGGAGATGACGACATCCGCCTTCAATTCCCCACTCGTAGGGTCATCGACAAACTCCAAGGTCGGTATACACCACAGACCTCCGGTCAACGCACAATGCCGGCGCATGTCGACAGTCCCCAAATAGACTTCCAACCATCCTGGGTCCGGAAGCGCGTCCCCATCCAAGAACATCACACACTCGCCTCGCGCCACAGACGCACCCACATTCCGAGCCTTACACCTCCCCTCTCTCTTGGAAAGACGCACTTGGCGTATCACTAGACCTTGGGACTTCCAATACTGCACCCTGACGTGGCTATTGTCATCGCATCCATCTAGGACCACTACAATCTCATACAGTTGCCTGCTGACCGTCTGCGCACTAAGGCCAGCAAGAACCAAATGCAGTCGATTCTCCTGATTATGTGTAGCAATTACCACACTGGCCAGAGGACTCAATCGAGAATCTCCGCCTCCAGGTGGGTCCACCAAGCCGAATCTTGGCTCTTCTTTGCGTCCGGCCTTGTCCACAGAACGTGGGGTATCTGTTTCACCGCGTTTGAGCAAACCACTCGATGGAGGTCCAGACTGCCAAAATAGTACTCTTCGAAGGGGGCCTCCTCTTGTTCAGCTTCAGTCCTCAATCGTCTACTCTTGCAGTTTCTCCCGTTCATCCCACCCAGTCCGATAACCATGCTGTGGAACTCCACAGAGAGCCATCTCCCTTCGACGAACACCTCCGCCCAAGTGTGAGCGAACGGTGTCTCCCTCCAGCCGCCACACACGAATCTGTGTCCCAGTGGATATCCAAGTAATGCTCCGCTGACCTCTCGAGCAGGGATGCCTGCCAAGCGACAGAGGGAAATGAAGGCTCGAGCAGCGGTTATGCAATGCATCCCGGAACCCCCATCCAGTGCCTGATAGGTGCTACACTCCAAGCACTGGCAGGTTTCCTCTGTCTTCTCGAAGCGCTTCCCCTGCCTTATGAAGTCGTACAATGCCCGCGCCTTCTCAATGTCGCTCCCCGACCCAGCAACCCCCACTAGCACCTCTCTGATCCGCCGATCGTCCGCAATGGAAGGTGGCACCGACATGAACTCCCCACTGTACGGCGCTGCCAAGAGACCCACTTCCATTTCCCCGCTCCGAAGTGCGTTCACTCTCAAATCGCAGCAGTAGCCCACCTCCGCTGAACCACCCGGCTCCAAGTCTACCCCAAATCCATAGAAGAGACCGCAGGCCGAGAGTAGATGATTCCGCATCGCCTCTGGTTCCACCGACCGCAGTTTGATGTCCCGTTGTCGTCTATGCTGAATCGGGAATGGCACGAAGAGCAGAACTCTCCCGGAGGAAGTGCCAGCCTGCACCGATACCCTATATTTGAGTCTCAGCACACAGCTGTCTTGTCTAGTCTGGACAGATCCCCGTTCTACAAAGAGGAAGCGTTGTCGCCTTGCCATTTGCGCGCGATACTCCGCCTCGAAGAACGTCGAACTGTTTCGGTGCAACCAGTTCCACGATCGCAACAGGTCGTACGGGGTGGCAGACTCTTGACTAGAGGGCATACCCGCTCTCCTGGCCTCTGCAAGTAGTCTATGAACCTCACCCTTGCTTCCGAGCAACGGGTGCCCAATTCTCAGATATTTGACAAAGGTTGTCTCAGAGACTCGATGTAAGCCGCCAGAGACCCCACTACGGGGATCCTCCTTAGGGTCGACCATTTCCTCAATCACTTGGGATACTCGGTCTACATTGTCCCACTCCCTGACGTGTCTCGAGAAGGCTCTGCATCGCTCCTCGTACTCCTGATTTTCGATTACGCGATCAACTGTCTTTCTAATTTCCTCTGCATTGGTCCACTGATTCCACTCCAGCTTAATTCCGAGACCAAGGCTACCTACTCGGTTTAGGTGGTACTCTTGATCAAGATGATCCGCCGCCCCGACAACCGGCACCCCACTCCGAAGAGCATGGTATACGGTACCGGCGCCCCCTACCGTGATGACTGCAGATGCCTCTGCCGTAATCCAAGAAGCCGGTAGAAAATCCACTATCCGCACATTTCTAGATGGTGTAGTGGGAGCAGCCTCCCGGCTCCTGGGGCCTAACACGGTGCAGATAACACGATAGCGCTCCGAGAGCACGGAAAGGGTGTCTATCAGAAACCCCTCAAGAGCATGTCCCGTGCTGCCGCAATTGAGATAGATTAGGGGCAGGGTTGAGTCCCATCCATTTGAATCCAGGGTGACCACCTGGCGTGGCCGAGCAGGAAGGTCCAGCAGAGGTCCCACATAGTAGGCTCCCTTCCATTGGCCGGTAGGGTGGAACTGAGGCACATCCGCCACTAGAAGGCAGCTGCGCTTTCTCTTCGCCGGAGACGAACGGCATCTCCTCAAGTACTCCTCAAACGGCCCCGGCTCTGTCTCGAACCAGGTGGGAAGTTGAATCCTGTGACCGTAACTTGGGCTATTGTACGCGGCCTCGACCATGGCTAGATGGAGTCCCATGAGGCCAGCCGAGATTTGAAGGGTGGGCCGCATGTCACCAATTACGACATCGGGTCTGGTGTCCTCAATAACATCTCGTTCTGACTCAACGCAGGCATCGATGGACTCCATGTCGTAGAAGTCATACCTTGCAGATTTTATGGATCTGTCCATGGCTTCCTGAGAAAGGCTCTTCACATGCCGTACGGGGAAACCATGGTCCTTCACCATTGCAGAATTCACTCCGACACCGGCAAACTCAACATGGTGGGTTCGCCTGCGCAAGAATCGCCCGATCTTTATTGGGCGCAACGTATGCGCCAAGGAGTCACCATGAAAGAACACCAGGACTTTGAGTCGCCGCGAAGGAACACCGGAAGAAGTGAATCTCGGGATGAGCCTTTCCAGGCTCTTCTTGGCTCTCTGGGCCAACTGGGCTGATTGGATCACTTTAGAAGTCCCTATTCCAGGCTCATTCCGGGAATACTCCTCGAGGCTCTCCCGGCCCCGGCCGTTGGCGACGGTTCCACGCCCGATGGACCGACTCCACGGTACCAGAGCATCTTGGGGCGCCCAGAGCCAAGAGCGGGGTGACGTCTACGTGTACCATGAGCGCCGGAATCTCCCCCAACCGGGGAATGGCGCCATTCTGAACACGCGCGGCCGCCCCCCAAGTGCGTAATCCGCGGCCATCTTGGAGGTGCTAGGCCGAGCCCCGATGTGGGCGTCAGTGCGATGGGATCGATCAGATTTCCCACCCTGTGCGATTGAATGTCATGGCTCGCCATCTGGCCTAGGCAGCCCTGGAAAGGGGACGCTGGCTTGAGAAATAGTAGCTATGGTGTGGCCTCTGACATTAAAGAGGCTCCGAGGGGAGGTCCTGTGCAATCGAGAAACCGAAATTAGGCGGTCCTTCTCAATCTCTACCGGTTGGCCGTCCTGGAACCTCCTTATATAAACCTCGGGCTAAGAGGTCCGTCAAGGGACCACCCAGATTCGCGCACCCCGGATTTGGTCGGGGTCGGTGGTACCGGATCGGTTCTCCCCCTCCTGAGATGAGGTGCACCGAGAACGGGGACCTGCACCGCAAACCCCGGAGCGGCCCCCGGTCCAGCCAGTGACGCTTGGCGAACGAGGGAATGGGTGTGAGGGATGGTCTTGGCCTCCTTCCGCTCCACGTGTCATTCGGCCAGTTGCTGCTCCATGTCCCGGAGGCCGAAGCTACGGCCATTGATCTGCAGGACATCGCAGTAGTGCAGCAGTCGATCCCAGATGGCCGTGGCCAGACCCGTCGGCAGCATCTCCGGCCATTGGCGGATGCTCTTCTTGGAGGTGATCGATCAGGGTGCTGGCGCGCTGCTAGTGTCATGTCGTAGAAATTACTGTACATCTTCATGAGGATGCTGTAGGTTTCTCTTATTCTCTTTCCGAAAGGAGAAACCTATGGCGAGGGGACGACCGTTACCGGCGATAGAGTTGAGTCCGTCGGACCGGGACCAATTGGAATCGATGGCCAGATCACGGAGTCTCCCCCACGGGTTGGTGCGCCGAGCCGAGATGGTTCTGCTGGCCGCCGACGGCTGGCCCAATCAGGCGGTCGCCGCCGCGGTAGGGGTGACGCGGGCGACTGTGGGCAAGTGGCGGCGACGCTTTCTCGAGGGCGGGCTGCCGGGCTTGCATGATGAGCTGCGTCCGGGGGCGCCGCGATCGATCACGGATGAGCAGGTCGCCGAGGTGGTCTACAAGACCCTGAAGACCAAGCCCAAGGACGAAACCCAGTGGTCGGTGCGCTCCATGGGCCAGGAAACCGGCCTGTCCAAGGATGCGGTACATCGCATTTGGCGCACCTATGGTCTGCAACCCCACCGACACAAGCACTTCAAGCTGTCCACCGATCCCTTCTTCGTGGACAAAGTACGGGATATCGCCGGGTTGTACCTGAATCCCCCGGAGCACGCCATGGTTCTGTGCGTGGACGAGAAGAGCCAGATCCAGGCCTTGGAACGAACTCAGCCGATGCTGCCCTTGGGCTTGGGATACGTGGAAGGGGTTACGCACGACTACAAGCGGCACGGCACCACCACCCTGTTTGCCGCCTTGGACGTGGCCACCGGCGAAGTGATGACCCAGTGCAAATCCCGGCATCGTCACCAGGAATTCCTCCAGTTCCTACGCCACATCGAGACCAACGTGCCCGAGGATCTCGATATCCATCTCGTCGTCGACAACTACGCCACCCATAAGCATGCCAAGATCAAGCGATGGCTGGCCAACCGTCCCCGGTTTCACGTTCACTACACCCCCACGTATGCTTCGTGGCTCAACCAAGTGGAGATCTGGTTCGGGATCATCACGCGCCAGGCCATTCGGCGCGGGTCGTTTCGGAAGGTCCCGGAGCTGGTCGAGCGGATCGAACGGTACACCGACAAGTGGAACGCCAAGGCCCGGCCCTTCGTCTGGACGGCGACGGCCGATTCCATCCTCGCCAAGGTCAAACGACTTTGTGAGCGAATCTCTGCGACATGACACTAGCAGTCCGTTGGAAAAAGGCGAGGGATGAGGGAGGTACCAACTCCCCTCGTACGGGTCCTTTACTAGATTAGGCAGGCCACGTACCCAAGGAGCCGGATCGATGTCGCTGAGCCGACGACCCGAGAGCCAGCAACAGGAGATGTGGGTGCCGACCCACACGCTGCCGGAGGCGCCGGGGTGTCCGTTCTACACGCAACTGATTCAGTTGCTGCTGGCGGCGCATGGGTTTGACCGCTTTGTCGAGTCTCGGTGCGCCCCGTATTACGCCGAGACGCTGGGCCGGCCGAGCATCGCGCCGGGGGTCTATTTCCGCATGCTCTTGATCGGCTACTTCGAGGGCCTGGGCTCGGAGCGGGGCATCGCCTGGCGGGTGGCCGACTCGGTGTCGCTGCGCCGTTTTCTGGGCTACGCCCTGAGCGAGGCCACGCCGGATCACTCGAGCCTGACGCGCATTCGTCAGCGTCTGCCGTCGGAGATCTACCAGGAGGTGTTCAACTGGGTGCTGACCGTGCTGGCCAAGGAGGGGCTTTTGAAGGGCAAGACCCTGGCGGTGGACGCCACGACCCTGGAGGCCAACGCCGCCCTGCGCAGCGTCGTGCGGCGGGACACCGGGCAAGGCTACCGCGAGTACCTGGAGGACTTGGCCCGGGCCGAAGGAATCGAGACGCCGACGCGCCAGGACCTGGCCCGGCTCGACAAGAAACGGCCGCGCAAAGGCTCCAACCAGGACTGGAAGCATCCCCGAGGATCCGGAGGCCCGCATCACCAAGATGAAGGACGGGCGGACCCACCTGGCGCATAAAGCCGAACACGCGGTCGATCTGGACACCCAGGCCTTGGTGGCGGTCCAGGTGACCGGCGCCGACGAGGGAGACACCTCGTCCCTGTCTTGGACGCTGATCCAGAGCGATCTGAATCTGCAGGCCGTGTCGCAGGATCCGAAAGCCAAGAACCATCTGCATGGCCAACCGATGTCGGAAGTGGTGACGGACAAAGGGGTATCACAGCAACGACACGACCAAGAGGCTGAAGGGCGCTCAGATTCGCGGCTACCTGTCCGAGCCCGACCGGGGGCGCCGTCGGTGGAAGGACCGGGCCGCCCAGGCGGCCGTGTATGCCAATCGACGCCGGATTCGAGGGCCCCGGGGCCGCGCCCTGCAACGGCGTCGAGCCGAATGCGCGGAACGCAGTTTCGCTCACACCTACGAACGCGGGGGGCTGCGACGGACGCACCTGCGGGGCCACGCCAACATCTACAAGCGGCTGAGCCTTCATGGCAGCGCCTTCAATCTGGGCTTGGCCATGCGGAAGCTCACCGGCTGCGGGACCCCGAGGGGTCTGCGGGCACTGGGGGCCGTTTTTTCGGTCTTCAAGGCGGGTTTGCAGGTCGCTCGGGCCCTCTCGCGTCGCGCCGGCGGCCTCTTCCTCACCTGGGTCCGGGATCGATTCCTCATCCGTTGCCGCCGCCTTCACCCAGAGCGACCGGACGTGATCCAAAACGTGGCTTTCTCAACGGGCTGCTAGACCTCATGTATTGACCGGTACATAAAGGTCTAGCGATGATTGATGACCTTGAACAGTAGGTGGGCCTTTGCGACCGGTCCAGGGCCCGGCAATCACGTCGGCGCTGTCGACGCTCCAGCACCAGAACTTCTCCGCGTACCCCACCACCAGGCGCGTGCCCTCGTCGTGGTCGACGTAGGGCGGGCGCGCCGGGCTGTACATGGTGTCGGTGAGGTCGCGGACCAGGGCCGTCTCCACGCCCCACTTGGTCATCTGCTTGATGCCGAAGCTGCGGTGGAGGACGCACATGTTGGTGTGCACGCCGAGGATCAGCATGCGGGTCACGCCGCGGGCCTGCAGGCAGGCGTAGACCAGGCGGCCGTCGTCGGAGATCAGGTCCCGCTCCGGATCGATGTCGATGCCGGGGTGCTGGCTCTTCCAGGCCTTGTAGGAGTCGTTCTCGGCCACGGTGGTGCCGTTGTCGGCGGCGTCCACCGGCAGGGGCGGGTCGTACTCGGCCGCCTCCCCGCCCGGGGCGAAGAGCTGCCCCACGAGGGAATCGGGATCCTGGGCCGCCGCCGGCAACTCCTCCGCGGGATCTGCCGGCTCCGCCTCCAGGGCACGGAGGCGGGCCGGGTGCTCCGCGTAGAACTCCATCGTGCCCGAGGGCGCGTGGACGATCTGCACCCCGGCGGCGCGAGCCACCGTCACCGTCTGATTCATGCGCGGCACCAGCGGCTCCATGCGCTCGCGGGCGCCGCGGCACCAGTGGCTGTCCCAGACGTCGCACAGCAGCAGGGCCGTGGCCGCCGTTGGCCACGCGGCCTCCTCCGTTACCGTGCGCCACACGCGGTGGCCGCCCTCGTCGAGGGTCAGCCGCTGGCGGCGCAGGTGGAGGTTCATCTTAGAAGGAGTCCTTCACGTCCATGGTCCGGGACGGCCCCTCCTTGACCCTGGAGGTGGCCACGCGCTTCTGCAGCTCGTCGTAGTAGAGGTCGGCGTCGACGGGGATATCGACCCAGCTGTCGGTCCAGGTGGACAGGAGCATGGCGTTGAACAGCTCGACGCTGTGGATGCCGTCGAGGCCGGGGGCCAGCAGCTCGGTCTCGCCGCCGTCGCGGATCGACTGTACCCAGTTGGCCGTGATCGTCCGGTGCTCGCCGTCGCCGCCAGCGGGCGGCACCTGGCAGGTCCACACGTCGGGGCTGCCGAAGCCGCCGGGGTACTCCTTGAGAAAGCGGCTCACCGACTGCTCGGTGCGGTGGAAGACGATGCCGCCGTCCTCAGCGACGATCTTGCCGCGGTCGCCGGTGATCTCGAGGCGGTTGGTCCCCGGGGCGTCGCCGGTGCCGGTGACGAAGACGCCCGTGGCGCCGTTGGGGTACTCGACGAAGGCGGTGACGTCGTCCTCCACCTCGATGTCGTGGTGCTTGCCGAAGTAGCAGAAGCCCCGCAGGCGCGAGGGCATGCCGCAGACCCACTGCCACAGGTCGAGGTTGTGGGGGCACTGGTTGGCGAGCACGCCCCCGCCCTCGCCGGCCCAGGTCGCCCGCCAGCCGCCGGAGTCGTAGTAGCTCTGGGCGCGGAACCAGTTGGTGATGATGTAGTTCGTGCGCTGGATCTCCCCTAACTCGCCGGAGGAGACCAGCTCCTTCAGCTTCCGCGTCTGGCCGCGGGCCCGCTGGTTGAGCATCAGGGCGAAGACCGTCCCCGCCTTCTCGGCGGCGGCGTTCATCTGTTTCACCTGGCGCGTGTACACGCCCGCGGGCTTCTCCGACATGACGTGCAGGCCGGCCTCGAAGGCGGCCACGGCGATGGGCGGGTGCAGGTAGTGGGGGGTGGCGATGAGCACGGCGTCGATCTCGCCCGATCCGATCATCCCCTCCGGGGTGTCGAAGCGCTTCACGCCGTCGCCCAGGCTGCTCTCGGCCCACGCGAGCCTCTCGGGGCTGGCGTCGGCCACCGCGGCGAGCCGGCCCGCCGGGATCTGCCCCTTCGAGAGGTACTCGCAGTGATTGCCCCCCATGCCGCCGATGCCGGCGACGCCGATCCGTACCTCGTCCATCCTGTCTCTCCTGTTTTCTTCCGGTGGTCAGGTCAGCCGGCGGCGGAGCCGAGGCGCCCCGGCGCGCCGACGGGTTGGCCGGAACGGCAGACGACCGGGAAATGGGGTCCCGCCCCGGCCATGGGAGCCCCGTCCGGCAGCTCGACGAACTGCTTCATCACGTGGTTGCCGCTGGCGTCGTAGCGGGCCTCGCCGGTCATGTAGTGGATGGCGATCGCCCGCCGCGGACGCCCCGAGGTGTTGGGGGGCGAGCCGTGCCAGGTCAGGGAGTGGTGGAAGGAGATCTCCCCCCGCCTCACCGGCCAGGGCCGCGGCTTCACCTGCGTCACGTCGGTGCCGTCGGGCGGCTCGAAGGCCTCGATGGCCGAGAAGTCGGCCAGGCTCTCCAGGTGGCGCTGGGTGCGCAGGAACTCGATCTGGTTCCCCCACCGGTGGCTGCCGGGAACCATCCACATGCAGCCGTTCTCCTCGTCGGCGTCGTCCATGGGGATCCACGCCGAGACCGGGGTCATGGGCTTGATGATCGGCCACAGGGGCGCGTCCTGGTGCCAGTTGGTGGGCCCCCCCGCCGCCGCCGGCTTGTACTGGATCTGGTCGTGCCACACCTGCAAGTCCCGCTGCCCCGTGAGCTGACTGACCGCCTTGACGATGAAGGGATGGTAGATCAGGCGCTCGAAGGCCGGCGAGGCCTCCCAGATGTTGACGATCTGCCACACCGGCGACGGGCTGACCCCTCCGCCCCGGGACTTCATGTCGTGGAACAGCACCGGCCGCGGCTGCCCGTCGGCGAAGCCGTCGGGGCCGATCTCCAGGATCGCCTCCAGGCCCTCGGTGATCTCGTCGACCTCGCTCTGCCGCAGGACGGGTCCGCTGTTGAGGAACCCGTCCTGGTGGAACCGTTCGATCTGTTCGGGAGTGAGCATCGGGCAAGTGTACGCCGGCGGGATGAGATCTTCAATCGCCCAGCGGGCACCCTTGTATCCCCCGTGGCGCGGCCCTTCGTTCTTCCGCGCGCGGGGACCGGCGCCGCGGGGGATCGCACCCCGGACGGACGCCCCACCCTCTCCCCCATTCCAGATGGAAGGCCTCCCGTGACCGAATCGGACTGGCTCCGCTACATGTTGCCCCTGCCCCGGCAGGTGTCGATCCCGGGCTCCGTGAGTCGCTCTCGAAAGGCGGTCCGGGTGACCGCCGCCGGACCGGCCGACGAGGTCCTGGAGGAGGCCGTGGATCTCCTCACCGAGGCGGTGGGCCACCGCTGCGAGGGGGAGGCGCAGCTGACGATCACCCTCGGCCGGATCGGTGATCTCGAGGCCGTGCCGGATGAGCGCCTGGCCGGTGCCCGCAACCCCGGGCAGGCGTACGTGATCACCGCTCCCTCGGAGGGCGAGATCGTCATCGCCGGGGGCTCGAGCGTCGGCGCCCTCTACGGCGCGGTCACCCTGGCTCAGTTGCTGGACGCATCGGCCGGCGCCGACCCCGTCGAGGCGCCCCTCGCCGAGATCGTCGACTGGCCGGAGATGGAGGAGCGCGGCGTCTGGAACTATCCCGACGCGCCCCGCTGGGTCCCGTGGATGGCCGGCCTCAAGCTCAACTACGGGAAGATGGCCGGCACCTCCCTCGGCCAGGTGGAGCGCGGCCGGCCGGTTGCGGCAGAGATCGACGCCGACCTCATGGTGCGCGCCCGGCGGCGGGGATTCGCCTACGTCCCCTTCATCTCGCACCTGAACTTCCTCCACGACAGCGGGATCTTCCGCGCCTGGCCGGAGCTGGCCGGCCAGGGGGACGCCGCCCTGGCGGGGCGCTACTTCGCTCACAAGGAGGGCAACCAGCACCGGGCGCCCTGCGCCTCGCAGCCGGTCCTCGTCGACCTGCTGGCCGAGTGGATGCTCTCCATCGCCGAGCAGGGGGCCGGCGAGATCAGCTGCTGGCTCAGCGAGCGCCCCTGCCAGTGCCAGTGCGAGCGCTGCACGCCCGTGGGCCAGTTCGTGCTGGAGACCCGCGCCTTCGTCGCCGCCTGGCAGCGCGCCCGCCAGCGCTTCCCGGGCCTGGTGATCCGCATCTTCTCCTCCACCACCACCCCGGAGCAGGACGACCGCGTCCTGGCCGAGCTGCCGGAGGAGGTGCGCTTCGAGCGCGCCTGCGCCACGGCCATGGAGCGCTGGCGCAACCTGCCGCGGGACCGCTTCGCCAACCCCTGCCTCGACGCGGCCGCCGCCGCCGGCCGCTGGATCGCCAGCTACGACGTGCCGCTGCAGGCCTACGGCAACGTCGACACGCCGGAGTTCAAGGTGCCCCAGTTCTCGGCCCAGCGGGTGCGGGACTTCGTGGCGCAGCTGGCGCGGCGGGGATACGCCGGCGCCTACGGCATGATGGCCTGGAGCAACATGACCCGCGAGACCAGCGGGCTCTGCGTCTGCGCCCTGGCCGAGTACGCTTGGAACCCCGGCGGCCGCGGCGTCCGGGAGTTCGCCGAGGCCTGGGCCACTCGCGAGGGCTTGTCGGACCCGGCCGCCGTCGGCGCCTGGGCGGAACTGATAGGCGAGGTCGAGTTCGACGTCTACGACTCCGACTTCCCCATGTGCTGGTCCTGGGGGCACGCGGCGGCCATGGTCGAGGAGGGGCAAGCGCCGCGCTTCGGCGACGGCATGTTCCGCCACTTCTCGGACGAGGAGGACTTCGAGCGAAAGCTGGAGACCTGCCGGAGGGCGGCCGAACTGGTGGAGGGGTTGGAGCGCGGGGACCTGGCGCTGGCCACGGAGGTGGTGGGCTCGTACGTGGCCCTGATCCGCGCGGTCTGGAGGATCGCCCACGAAATGGCCCACGCCGACCGGACTTCGGAGGCCGGTCAGCGCGGGCTCATGAAGGGCGTGGAAGAGCTGGAGGAGGCCGGCGAGGCCAACGTCGAGGCCATCCGGGCCTGGCGCTCGCACTTGGGGCCGGAGCCGTGGAACCAGCGGGTCCACGACGCCATGGCCGGCACCCGCGACACGGTGCGGCGCATCGCCGGCCACGTCCGCGACCGCTACATCTACTGAAAGCGGCGGCGGACGCCGGCCGGGATCAGCCGGCCACGGCGGCGTGTATCTCCGTCCAGTCGTCGAGGTTGTTGAGGTTCACCGCGTCCTTGATCGAGCCGTCGTCGGCGACCCCGGCGGCCGACAGGATGGCGCCGCGGGTGTCGTCGTCGTGGTCGTAGCCTCGGATGGCGGCGTTGGAGGCCTCGATCTCCCCCTGGGGGATGCTGCCGCCCCGCTGCTGAACGACCCAGGCCTCGAACTGGGCATAGGTGGGCAGGTTGGACTTGATGTAGCCCACGGCCGCGTCGCGGTCGACCGACAGCCCGTCGAGGACCATCTGGTCGAAGCCCTGTCCGCACTCGTCGTACCCGTCCTCGAGCTGTCCCTTGGCGCTCAGCAGTACCTTCGACCACAGCCTCGGCAGGTGGATGGCCCCGAGGGGACCGGCCAGGTCCGAGCTGATCAGCGGAATCGTGCCCATAATGGTTCCTCCGGTGTGAGTGGGGCGGAGAAATAGGGCGGCCCGGTCGCGGGCGTCAAGCATCGGGCTTGCCGGGCACGCGGCAGCCTGCTATGGTGCACGCAACCCGATATCGACCCGACACCAGGAGCGCGGACATGCACGCCGGCACCCAGCAGTTCAACACCAGCGATCACGATCTCGAGTTCCTCGCCCGCCACGGGGTGACCGCCAAGAGCGAGAACCACATCACCTTCCACCGGGAGTTCGGGTGGGACGTGAAGGAGCTGATCGAGAAGAAGGAGAAGTGCGCCCGCTTCGGCGTCGACCTGGAGATGGTGGCCATCCCCGTCCACTCCCTCGGCGTCGACGGCTGCAGCACTCCCAACTACATGCGCGGCCGGTACGACGAGGGCGACCAGGAGATCGAGCTGGTCTGCAACATGATCCGCCAGGCCGCCGAAGCCGGCATCCCGGCGGTGAAGTACTTCCTGTGCGAGATGGAGAACCAGCGCACCGAGTCGACGCCCCCGGGACGGGGCAACTCACAATACAGCACCTGGAACCTGGAGAAGGCCGACGACTCGCCGCGCTACGACGAGCCGGTCACGGCCGAGCAGAACTGGGAGCGCATCACCCATTACCTGGAACGCGTCGTGCCGGTGGCCGAGGAGTGCAAGGTGCGCATGGCCTGCCACCCCTGCGACCCGTGGCTGCCGCCGGGCTTCAAGGGCGTCGACCGCGTCCTCGGGGGCCCCGAGGGCTTCCGGCGCTTCATCACCATCTGCGAGAGCGACTACCACGGCGTCAACCTCTGCCTGGGCTGCATGGCCGAGGCCTCCACCGACCCGCGCAACGAGGTGCCGGAGATCATCCGCTACTTCGGGTCGCGCGACAAGATCTTCCTCTGCCACTTCCGCAACATCGTCGGCGGCCGCAACAAGTTCCAGGAGGTGTGGCCGGACGAGGGCGTCATGAGCATGCACCGCAACATCGGCGCCCTGAATGAGGTGGGCTATCCGCACATGGTCGTGCCCGACCACGCCCCCGGCCACCCCGACTCCGACGGCTACCAGGCCTGGGCCTACGAGTTCGGCTACATCCAGGCCATGATCCAGTCGGTGACCGACGAGGACTGAGCGCCCCGAGAGGCGCGGCTCTCTACAGAGCCGAGGCGCGCCTCGTCAGCTCGGCCCGGGCCTCGGCGAAGAGGGCGATCAGCCGCGCCCGCACCTCCTCGTCCCTGAACACGCCGATGCGCTCGGCCCAGGCGACGCCGCCCTCCATGTGGGTGAGCAGGTACTCCCCGTCGCCCTCCTCGAAGGCGCCCCTCCGGCCGACGTCGACGTAGACCGGCGACGAGTGGGCCATCACCGGCCCGGCGTCGGTGGCGTACGGCCCCCAGCAGCGGGCGGCGATCCAGCAGGGCTTGCCGCACTCGATCTCCGTCTTCAGGGTGATCGAGCGATCGCCCTCCCCCGCCGTCTCCCGCTCCCGGGGGACGCCGTTGACCACCAGCTCCACCGCGGTCAGGGGCCAGACGCTCCAGGCCCGGGCCTCCACCTCCACGGTGCCGCCGTTGCCGGGCAGGTCGAGCTGGCCGCCCATGGGCACGCCGTCGACGCGCAGGTCGATCATGGCGCCGGTGCTGGCGAAGGTCTGACCCGAGCGCACCGCCCGGCACCAGTTGTCGAAGGTGAACTCCCGGCCCTCGGCGAGGCGGGCATAGGTCCGCGAGCCGCCGAGGATGCGGCCGTTGGACATCTTGTCCGTGCCCCCGACGATGGGCAGCTTCTGGCCCACGTTCAGCCACCGGTAGTAGCCGCGCTCGCCCTGCCCGATCCGCTCGCCCTCCCAGATCCAGCACATCTCCGCGGCGTCGGCCTGGCCGAGGACGATGTTGGCGGCGTTCTCGAAGTCGGGGACCGGCATGTGGGGCATGATGACGAGGCCGCCCTGGGCGCGGCACTGCTCCGCCCAGTCCGCCATCAGCGCCTGGATCTCGCCGCCGACCCAGTCCTCCTGGGGGCCTCCCGTGCACATGGGCGCCACCAGTTCCCGCAGGCCGAGCAGGCTGATGTGGCCGAGCACGTGCTGGCGGTTCTCCTGGCTCACGTAGACGAGGTGGTTCTCCGTCGACGTGGGCGCCACGCCGCCGGTGAACTCCTCCCAGCTGGTGAACAGCCGCCCCCACTGGCTGGCCAGCAGGTGCACCACGTTCAGGTCCTCCCCCTCGGCCTCCAGCACGCTCGACTGGGAGGAGAGAAAGTGGACGTGGGTGTCCCCGGACCAGTAGCCCTCGGCCTTCATGTCGAAGGCGCGCTGCACGGCCAGGGTCAGGTGCCGCTGCCCGGGCTTGATCTCCAGCTGCCGGCGCGCCGGCTCGTACTCGAAGCCGCGGGCCACCTCGACGAAGCTGGCCCCCACGGGCAGCTCGATCTGGCAGGTCCCGTCGATGTAGGCGTACGGGGTGCCTCCCGTCTTGCAGTCGCCGCCCATGTCCTCGAACCAGGCGATGTTGACGTCGGCCTGGTGGCCGTGGGGGGCGAGGTAGACCCCCTCCTTCGAGCGGAAGTGGACGCGGCAGCCCACCGGGTCCCCCGTGTCGGCGTCGACGACGCGCACGTGCACCCACTGCCGGCCCTCGCCGTCCACCACCTGGACGCGCACGGGTCCGGACTCGGCCTCGCCCCGCTCCAGGACCTCGCCCCAGCGGAAGCCGGCGGCCGCCTCCCCCGAGGTCACCTCCAGGTTGGCCAGCGGCGAGCCGTGGACCTCGACCTGGCCTCCCGGGCCGACCTGCTGTCCGCCGCGGCCCCAGCCGGTCTCGTCGGTGGTCAGGAAGTCCGGGCCGGGAAGGAACAGGTCGTCCTGGCGCGCGATCACCCCCCGGTCCACGCCGACCTCCGGGGCTTCCTCGCCGCCCTCCACCGTCACCGCCACGGTGCGCCGCGCCTCCCAGTGGAAGGGGTCCTCCTGCTCCTGGCACAGGGTGACGGCGCCGAGGACCAGGGGCGTGGGCGTCGCCGCCTCCAGGACCACCTCGGCGATCTCCGCCTCCGGGCTGGGCACGGCCAGGTCGAAGAGCCACCAGCCCGTCAGGTCGCCGCCCATGGCGCCCGTCCCGCCGGCGGGACGGCCGTCGGCCCGGTCGTAGCGCGAGTACACGCCCACCTGGGAGCCGCCGTACCCGAGGGCCGGCTCGTGGAGGCCCACGGAGTCGAAGTGCCGGCCGTTGCGGCACAGGAAGGGATGGTGGCCCCAGGGGGCGTTGATGTCGTGGATCTCCCAGCGCCGGCGCAGGGGCTGCGCGGACTCGGAGCCATCGGCGAAGCGGACGACGTAGCGGCCGAGGGCCTCGCCCGCCCCCTCGAGGGTGGCCCACTCCCCGTCCACGGGAGCGCAGGCGTGGGCGAAGAGCAGGCGGCGGGCCCGGGCGCCCACGGGGATGACCACCCGCGACTCGGCGGCCTCCCCGGCCGCGGCGACCACGAAGCGCCGCTCGGCGTCGGCTTTCGCCAGCTGGAAGGGGACGCCGAGGAAGAGGCACTCGCCGGCCGGCAGACCATCCAGAGGCGTGGCGTGCGGATCGTCGCCGGAGTGGGGCCACAGCCAGCGCCCGCCGAGATCGATGTTCCCCGTGCCGGCGTTGCAGAGGCTCGTCAGGTCCAGAGGTTGGAAGGAATCGTTCATTGTCATCCTTTCGGTTCGTGCCAGGTCATCCGGCTCCGAGCACTCGGGCATAGTGGTCCAGGGACAGGTTGCCGCCGCTGAGCACCCCCACCACCCGCCGTCCCGCCAGCCGCGGGCCCAGACGCGCCGCCGCCGCCAGGGGCGCCGCGGCCGCTCCCTCGGCCAGGAGCCGGGCGTCGCGGGCGTACCAGCGGATCGCCTCCTCGATCTCCTCGTCGGTCACGAGGACGAGGTCGTCGAGGTGGCGCCACAGGATCTCCATGGTCATCTCGAAGGGCACGCGCGTGGCCAGGCCCTCGTGGACGGTCCGCATCTCCGCCTCCACGTCGAGGCGGCGCTCCGACCAGGCCCGCCAGACCGCGGGGGCCGCGGCGGACTGCACGCCGATGACCTCGATCTCCGGGTTGCGGGCCTTGGCCGCCAGGCAGGTCCCCGCGGCCGCGCTGCCGCCGCCAACGGGCACGAGGATCACCTCCGTCCCGGGCGCGGCCTCGAGGATCTCCACGGCCATGGTGCCCGCCCCCGCGATCAGCTCGGGCTCGTTGGCCGAGTGCACGTAGCGTCGCCCCTCCCGCCGGGCCACCTCCTCCACCTCGACCCGCGCCTCGTCGAAGTCGCGGCCGTGGCGGCGCACCTCGGCGCCGAGGCGCTCCATGGCCTCCAGCTTGGCCGGGTTGGCGCCCTCGGCCGGGGCGTAGATCACCACCGAGGCGCCGAATCTTCCGCCGGCCCAGGCCATGGCCTGGCCGTGGTTGCCGGTGCTGGCGCTGATCAGGCCGCCGGCGAGCTCGGCCTCCGACAGACGCCCTACAAGGTTGACGGCGCCGCGGACCTTGAAGGCGCCCACGGGCTGGAAGCTCTCGCACTTGACGGCGTAGTCGCAGCCGAGCCGCTTCGACAGGGCCTCGCTGCCGATCAGGGGCGTGGGCGCCAGGTGCTCCTTCAGGAAGGACCTGGCCGCGTCCACGTCGGCCGCCGTGGGAAGCCGGGTCATGGCCGGTGCTCCCGGACCGCGGCCAGGGCTTCGGCCAGGTGGCGGCGGTAGAGGTCCAGGTCGAGGCCGACGGCGAGGATGCGGTAGCCCTTGTCGAGCAGCTCGCGAGCCTCCTCCGCGGTGGCGGCGAGGCGGCCCAGGGCCTTGCCCTCGGCCTCGCAGGCGCGGCGCACTTCCTCCTCGGCGGCCAGGTAGTCGGGGTGGTCGAAGAGGCCCGGGCGGCCGCTGAAGTTGGCCAGGTCGAACTGGCCGATCCAGAGGACGTCGATCCCCTTCACGGCGGCGATCTCCGGGGCGTTCCGGACCCCCCAGGGGCTCTCGATCTGGGCGATCACGAGGGTGCGCTCGTCGGCCTGGCGCATCTTCTCTTCCAGCGCCTCGTCGGCGCGGTAGTCGTCGTGGGCGACGCCGAAGGCGGCTCCCCGGCGTCCGGCCATGGGGTAGCGGCAGAACCCGGCCAGGCGCCGGGCCTGGTCGGCGTCGTCGACCATGGGCGCCATGACGCCGAGGGCGCCGGCGTCGAGGACCCGCGCCGCGAAGTGGTACTCGGCGGCCGGGATGCGCACGAAGGGCACCGCGCCGGTCCCGCCGCAGGTGGCCACGAGGCCGCGGATCGTCTCCATCGACCAGGCCGTGTGCTCCATGTCGAAGAGCACGAACTCGGCGCCGGCGTTGTCGGCGAGGCGGGCCACGCCGGTGGTCCCGAACTCCATCACCATGGTGCCGAAGGACCGGCCGCCCTCCAGCAGGCGGCGCTTGACGGGGTTCTCTCTCACTCGCCCCTCCGGCGGCGGGCGCAGGCCGCCAGCTTCGCGCGGAACGGTTCCGCCTCCAGCACCTCGCCGTTGACCACGTGGCCGGGGGCGCGTCCCTCGGAGACGGCGAGGATGCCGGCGAAGGCGCTCTCCCCCATCATGCGGAAGCTCTCGTCCGTCCAGGCCAGGGAGTGGGGCGCCAGGATCACGTTGTCGAGCAGGAGCAGGGGATCGCGAGGATCGACGGGTTCCTCCTCGAAGACGTCGAGGGCGGCGCCGGCGATGGCGCCCTGCCCCAGGGCCGCGGTCAGCGCCGCCTGATCGACGATGGGCCCGCGGGCGACGTTGATCAAGTGGGCCGTCGGCTTCATCCGGTCCAGCTCCGCGGCGCCGATGAGGTGGCGGGTCTCCGGGGTCAGGGCACAGCAGATGAGGACGAAGTCGGCCTCCCTGAGCAAGTCCGCCAACGACACCAGCCGCGCCCCCAGCCCGGCGGCGGCCTGCTCGTCGGCGAAGGGATCGGCGGCCAGCAGGGTCATCTCGAAGGGCGCGCACAGCCGGCAGACCTCGCGGCCGATGTTGCCCAGCCCCACCACGCCGAGGGTGCGCCCCCGCAGGCCGAGGCCCATGTGGTCGACCCTCTCCGGCCAGCGCCCTTCGCGGGTGAGCCGGTCCTTGGCCGGCAGCCGGTGGGCCAGGGCCAGGAGGAAGGCCATGGCGGCGCTGGCCACGGGACGCCGTACGCCGTCGGGGGTGATGGTCAGGGCCACCCCGGCGCGCGTGCAGGCGTCCACGTCCACCGAGTCGTAACCGACCCCGATGCGGGCCACCACCGCCAGCCGGCCGGCGTCCGCCAGGGTTGCCGCCGAGATCCTCGGGGCCAGGACGAGCAGGGCGTCGCAGTCGGCGACGGCCTCGGCCGGCACCTCGTCGGCGCCCTCCTCGAGGCAGTGCCACTCGACGCCCTCGGTCCGGTCCAGCGGGGAGAGGTCGATATCGGGAAAGGCCTGGCGGCCGTCGGGCCGCAGGAAGTCCATGGTGAGACCGACGCGAAACATCCTCATCCTCCTCCGGAACGGATTCGGGCCTCGGCCTCGCCCAGGGCCGCGGCGTTGTCCCAGGCGGCGATCAGATCGGCCCGGGCCCGCTCGGTTTCCCCGCCGAGGCGCCCTGCTTCGGCGACGAGGGCCGGCAGGGCGCGGACGACGTTGTCCACGATGGTCACCGTGGCGGCGCGGGCCGTGCGCGACAGCGGGTTCAGGTCGACGGTCAGGACCTGGCGGCCCATGCGGCGCAGGGCCTCGCAGCGGTCGCCGTCCTCGAGGGGGACGAAGATCACGTCCGCCTCGAGCAGTCCCTCGGGGTGCACGTGGCGGCGGTTCGAGTCGAGCCCCTCGAGGGCGGTCCCGGCCTCGGGCAGCAGGACACGCTCGGCGCCGTGGGCCTCCAGGTGGGCGGCGATGGCGCGCTCCCGCTCGCGGGAGCCGTGGAAGATGTTGACCTCGAGGGGAGCCCCGGTGAGCCGGGAGAGCCGCACCAGCTCCCCGGGGACCAGGGCGGCGGCGTTGCCGTTCACCGAGAGCACCGGTTGGCCGGCGGCCAGCAGCCAGGCCGCCGCCGCTTCGCAGGCGCGCCGGGCCCAGGGTCCGCTGCGCTCGCCCAAGAGGTAGTCGCAGGCCTCGCCGCGGCCGTGGGCGATCAGCCCGTGAGGCGAGGTGATGCCCGCCTCGACGCCGGCCACGATCAGGTCCCGCGTGAGCAGGGAGGCGCGGCGCGGATGGCTCTCGGGGACGTCGGTCACGGCTCGATGAGCCCGACGCGGCGGGTCGACAGGGCGGTCTCGGTGGAGCCCGGGAAGGGGACGTCGCTGAAGACGGCGTTGCCGAGCATGATCATGGAGGCTTGGCCGCCGCGCCGGGTCACCTCGTCGACGGCGGCGCGCACCCCTTCGTGGGCCATGAGGCCGCTGCCGGACGCGAAGGCCCGGGACTCGCGGATGACGCTGCCCAGGTCCAGGGACGGCGCCTCGCGGAGACCCCCCAAGGCGGCCAGGGCCGAGTCGGCGGCGGCGTTGATCCGCCGGCGGCGCTCCGGGTCGGAGAGGATGTCCCGCGTGCGGATGGGGCCGAAGTGCCGGTAGTGGATGGAGGCCCCGGGGGCCAGGGGCATGCGCTGGGCCGCGAGGGGGTCTCCGGCGACGAGCTTCACCAGGCAGCCGCCGTGGTACTGGGCGCAGACATCCCCCAGGCCGGTGAGGTTCTCCACCTCGGCCACGTGGGCGGCGGTGGCCAGGGCGCGCTCGGACAGCCCCAGGTCGAGCAGGGCGTTGGCCGCGTAGGCCGCGGCCAGCGAAGAAGCTCCGCTGAGGCCGAAGCCGCTGCTCAGGGGCAGGGGCGTCTCGACGTCGACGGCCAGCCGCTGCCCGGGCGCGACCCGCTCCAGCACGGCCGCCACCGTGGGGAACTCGATCTCCTCGCCGTTGAAGGTGATGCCGCCGCCCCCGCGGCGGACCGAGACGGTGGCCCCCTCGCGCACGGTGAAGCCGAGGCCGAGGGAGTGCATCCGCGCCGGGTCCTCGTGGGGGATCACCTTGAAGACGCCGGAGATGTTTCCCGGCGCGAAGGCGGCCGCCGCCTCAGCCATGGACGGCCTCCGGCGCCAGCCGCTGCGCCTGCAGCCAGCCCGGCAACCGGGCGACTCCGTCGAGCAGGGCCAGGGGCGCGTAGGGGGCGAAGGCCGGAGCCCCGGTGGTGCCGCTGAGGACGGCCACGAAGCGGATCGCCCCCCGCCGCGCCGCCTCGGCGTCGGGAAGGCTGTCCCCCACGTAGAGGGACTCGGCGGCGTCGACCTGGAGACGGTCCAGGGCCAGGTGCAGGCAGCCGGGATCCGGCTTGTGCTCGGAGACGTCCTCGGCCCCGATCACGGCCCCCACGAGGTGACGCAACCCCTCCCGGTCGAGGATCCCCTCGATGCGGTAACGGTACTTGGTGGAGGCGATGGCGCAGGCCAGGCCCCGGGAGCGCAGTTCCTCCAGCACGCCGGGGACGGCGTCGTAGACCACGGTGCCCGCGGCCATGACCTGGTCGGCGCGCTCGAGGAAGAGCCTTCCGAACTCGACGCTGCGCCCCCGCTCCGCCTCGCCGTTGAGTGCGGCCAGGATGTTGGGTACGGAAAGGCCGATGGTGCGCCGGATCTCCTCCTCCCCGGACAGGTCGAGGCCCATGCGCCGCTGGGCATAACGCACGCAGTCGATGACGCCCACGGAGGAGTCCGCCAGGGTGTAGTCGAAGTCGAAGAGGACCGCCTTGAGCGGCGTCAGGCCCATGCCGGTCACGCTTCGGCCGGCGAGGCCGTGGCCCCCGCCTGGGCGCCGGCGTTCACCCCCAGCCCGCGGCGGTAGGCCTCCAGGGGCAGCAGATCCTCGGGGCCCACGTTGCCGATGTTGGCCTGGGGGCCGAAGCGGTCGATCAGGTCCCGGCGCATGCTGTGCACGTGATGCTCGCTCACCCCGGCGATCCACGGGCCGGGCAGCTCGAACATCACCTTCTCCAGGCCAACGGAGTCGACGATCCCGTCGATGTCGGCCGCCGTCCCCGCGTCGCCGCGGATCAGCTCCGCCGCCTCCACCAGAAGCAGGCTGGCTCCCGCCTCCATGCACGCCCTGGCGTCGTCGGCCAGGGGTACGGCGTTGGCCAAGCCTTCCTTCTTGCCCACCTCCCCGAGGACCTTCAGCCCGAACTCCTCTACCGCCCGGACGATGACCCGCTCCTTCCACCGCAGCGTCACCGGGGCCAGGTTGTCCGAGACCTCCACCCAGCGGTAGCCGGCCTCGACACAGGCCGGGAGGTAGCGTTCCAGGAGGCCGTGGACCTCGGCGTACTCCAGGAACTGCCCCCCGGGGAAGGGCTCCACGTGCCACGACAGGTAGCGGTCGATCTTCTCCGTCAGCAGCTTCGCCGGGTGCAGCCGCGAGAGCCCCACGGCGATCTTGGCGAAGTCGAAGCAGTCGGCCCCGACCGCGATCAGGTCCCGCTGCCGGTGCGGCCCGAGGCCCCAGTCGATGACCATTGTCAGCCCCGAGGCGCGCGGCTTGGCGGTGCGCTCCGGGGCCAGATGTCCGTCGAGTCCGTCGAAGGGATGCACTTCGCGGTCCTTCGTGGTGGGTTTGGAAGCGCGCTAACCTACGAAAAGGCCCCCTACTCCGTCACGGCACTTGCCGCGTTCCCCCGAGGCCCGCGATGTTTCTGACCGCCGCGGGCGACCGAGAGCCCGCCGGCCGGTTCCGGTCCGAGTAGGAATGACCATCCATGGAAACAGGCTCTACTCTCCCATGTCTCTCGCTGGACCTCGAGGTCGGAAAGCAGGACCGTCGCATCCATGCGTTCGCCGCGATCCGATCGGATACCGACGACCGCCTCGTCTTCAACGGCGGTAACCTCGCCGCAGAACTGGCAAGACTGGACGATCTCGCGCACGGTGCCGACTTCCTGCTGGGCCACAACCTGGTCCTCTTCGACCTGCCGCATCTGAAAGCCGCGAAACCCAACCTCCGGCTGTTGCGGTTGCCGGCGGTGGATACGCTGTGGCTCAATCCCCTCGCCTTTCCGCGTAACCCCTATCACGGTTTGGTCAAGCATTACCAGGACGGACAACTCAAGCGAGGGCGGCTGAACGATCCCGAACTCGATGCCCGGCTCGCGCTCGACGTCTTTCGTGACCAATGGCGCGCTCTCGGCTCCGCTTCACCGGATCTCTTGCTCGCGTGGCATTGGTTGACAACGGCGGGCGATATCGGGGACGGCTTCGACAGATTCTTCTCCTCGCTGCGTGAGTCTCCCCGGCCCTCGGACGCGGAAGCCCGCGCGGCGATAGAGGGACGGTTGGCGGACAGCGCCTGCCGGACCCACGGGCGCGAGGCCACGACAGATCCGGCCCTCTTTGGCTGGGCGCTGGCCTACGCCCTCGCCTGGCTTTCGGTGGCCGGTGGCAACTCTGTCATGCCGCCGTGGGTACGCCACCAATTCCCCGAGGCGGGACGACTGGTTAGCCGGCTGCGGGATACAGCTTGTGGAGACTCCGCCTGCGTGTGGTGCCGGGAGCGGCATGACGCCCGCAGGGAACTCTCCCGCTGGTTCGGCTTCAACGGCTTCCGTCCCGAACCTTCGAGCGCGGACGGAAGCCCGATGCAGCAGTCCATCGTTGAAGCGGCGATGGCCGGGGAGCACGTCCTCGGGATCCTTCCCACCGGCACCGGAAAGTCGCTCTGCTACCAGATCCCGGCTCTTTCGCGTTACGACAAGACCGGCGCCCTTACAGTGGTGATCTCACCCCTGGTCGCGCTCATGGCGGACCAGGTGGCGGGACTGGAAGCACACGGCATCGGGTCGTGTGTCGCCATTAACGGCCTTCTGTCCATGCCCGAGCGGGCCGATGCGCTGGACCGGGTGCGGCTCGGAGACGCCGGACTGGTGCTCGTCTCGCCCGAGCAGCTGCGCAGCCAGTCCTTCCGCCGCGTGCTGAACCAGCGCGAGATCGGCGCCTGGGTCATGGACGAAGCCCACTGCCTGTCGCGATGGGGGCACGACTTCCGACCCGACTACCGCTACGTGGGGCGCTTCATACGCGAGAAGGCGGGATCGGGGCCTGTCCCGCCGGTGTTGTGCCTCACCGCGACCGCGAAGCCCGATGTCGTCGAGGACATCGCCCGGTACTTCCGAGACTCCATCGGAGCGGAGCTCACAGTCTTCGACGGCGGAGCCCAGCGCACGAACCTCGAGTTCGTGGTGGTTCCGACCACCGGTGGCGAAAAGTTTTCTCACATCCACCAGATCCTGATGGCTGACCTGCCCCAGGACACGCCCGGCGGTGCCATCGTCTACTGTGCGACCCGGCGTCAGACCGAAGAGGTGGCGGAGTTTCTGCAGATGAAGGAGATCGCGGCGGACCACTTCCACGCGGGTCTGCCGCCCGAGACCAAGAAGAGCGTCCAGCTACGCTTCATCGCGGGCGAGCTCCGGGTGATCGCCGCCACCAATGCCTTCGGCATGGGCATCGACAAGCCGGACGTGCGGCTGGTGATCCACGCCGACATCCCGGGCTCGCTCGAGAACTACCTGCAGGAGGCGGGGCGCGCCGGGCGGGACCGGGAGACCGCGCGCTGTGTGCTGTTGTACTCGACGGACGACGTCGAGCGCCAGTTCGGGATGTCCGCCCGGTCGCGCCTCACGCGCCGGGAAATCCACGGCATCCTGCGGGCGCTCCGGAACCTCGACCGGAAGAAGCGTCTGAAGGGCGAGGTGGTTGCCACCGCGGGCGAGATCCTCCTGGAGGAGGACGAGAAGGTATTCGAGCGGGACTCAGCCACCGACGATACCCGGGTGCGGACCGCCATCGCCTGGTTGGAGGAGGCGGTGCTGCTCACCCGTGAGGAGAACGAGGTGCGGGTGTTTCCCTCGTCCCTTCGGGTGAGTTCGGTGGAAGAAGCCCGAGCCAAGATCGAGAGCTCGCCCATTGCGGACGCCTACCGCCACCAGTTCCAGCTCATCGCTGAGAAGCTGATCGACGCCGACCCGGACGAAGGCATCTCCACCGATGAGCTGATGGGCGTGTCTGGCTTGAGCCCCGAAGGTGTACGCGCCGCCCTCTACGACCTGGAGCGCCTCGGCATCGCGAGGAACGAAACGGCGCTCACCGCCTTCGTCCATACCGGGGTGGAGAGAAGCTCGCTGAAGCGTCTTGACGAGGCGGAGAGTCTTGAGAAGGCATTGATCGAGCACCTCCGTCTTGCTGCGCCGGACATGGGTAAGGGTGAGTCCTGGGCTCTGCATTTACGAGTCGCGTCGCAGGTTCTGCGAGATGCTGGGGTTGTCGATCCTCTTCCCGAGCGGCTATGGCGCATTCTTCGCAGCATTGCCGCTGACGGCCGCGGCGAGGGGGGCGGCTCTGGGAGCCTCGGGATCCGGAAGCGCGATGCGGAGACCGTGCAGGTAACACTGCAACGCGACTGGCAAGCCCTGGAGGAGACCGCATCGCGGCGCCGTGCGGGGTCGAGACGCCTGCTGGAACACCTGCTCGCCGGCCTGTCGCCTGGGAGCCGGGGCACGGATCTCCTGGCCGAGACCACCCTGGGAGAGCTCATGGGCGCGCTAATGTCCGACTTGCTCCTCAAGAGCAGGCTCAAGAGTCCTGAGAAACTGCTGGACCGAGCTCTCCTGTGGCTGCACGAGCAGGAGGTCATCCGCCTCCACAAGGGTCTCGCGGTCTTTCGCCCCGCCATGACCATCCGGCTCACGGACGAGAAGCCGGGGCGGGGATTCGCCACGGCCGACTTCGAGCCGCTCAGACTGCACTACGAGGGGCAGGTTCGGCAAATCCACGTCATGGTGGAATTCGCGCGGCGGGGTCTGGAGGCCATGGCGGAGGCGCTTCGTCTGGCCATGGAATACTTCGGCATGAACGAGGAGGAATTCCTGCACCGCTGGCTTCCGGAACGGAGTCGAGAGATCGCCCGCGAGACCACCCCGGAATCGTGGCGGACCATCGTCGAGAGCCTCAAGAACCCCGTCCAACAGCGGATCGTTGCGGATGATCGAGAGCAGACGAACGTGCTGGTTCTCGCCGGTCCTGGTTCAGGAAAAACGCGGGTGCTGGTGCATCGCATCGCCTACCTGGTGCGGGCCAGACGCGAGAATCCCCGCGGCATCCTGGCCCTTGCCTACAACCGGCACGCGGCGGTGGAAATTCGGCGGCGCATCTTGGGATTGATCGGTGATGAAGCCCGGGGGGTGACCGTGCTCACGTGCCATGCGCTGGCCATGCGACTGGTGGGAGCCAGCTTCCAAGAGCGAGAACGGCGGCGGCTCGACGACGATGCATTCCGGGAGGTGTTGCGCCAGGCAGTAGCACTGCTGCGCGGCGAGGGGCTGGAACCGGAGGAAGCGGACGAACAGCGAGAACGACTTCTTGCGGGCTTCCGCTGGATCCTTGTGGACGAATACCAGGACATCGCTGCGGATCAGTACGAGTTGATATCGGCCCTGGCCGGACGGACTCAGAGAGATGAGGATCGCAAGCTCACCCTCTTTGCAGTAGGGGACGACGACCAGAACATCTACGCCTTCAATGGCGCGTCGGTCGAGTTCATCCGCCGCTTCGAAGCGGACTACGGTCCGAAGCCCACCTACTTGACCGACAACTACCGCTCCACCGGCCACATCATCGCTGCGGCCAATGCATTGATCGAGCCGGCGCGCGAACGGATGAAGACCGGATATCCCATCTGCATAGATCGGCCTCGTGCGAAGAACCCACCGGGCGGCGACTGGCGGGAACTGGACTCGGTCGCTCAAGGCCGTGTGCAGGTTCTACCAGCGCTACACGATCCGATCATACAAGCGCAGGTTGCGATCACGGAGTTGCAACGCCTCGCTACCCTAGCTCCCGACTGGGACTGGTCCAGGTGCGGGGTCGTCGCGCGGGAATGGAAGTACCTCGATCCGGTACGTGCATTCTGCGAAGTAAATGGTCTTCCGGTCCAGATGGGAAACGAAGACATCCCGAGCTTCTGGCTCCTGCGAGACACCCGGACGATGGTCGAATGGCTGCGTGGACGGGATACCTCCTTGGTGAACAGCCCCGACCTCCGTGATTGGGTGAATGCACGTCCTTCAGGACCCTGGGTCGAGCTTCTTCAGGAGGCTCTGGATGAACATGAGCTTGAAACCGGAGCAGGTGCGGAAGTGAGGGTGGACCCCTTCATCGAGTGGCTGGCCGAGTGGGGCCGGGAACTTCGTCGCCGCCAGCGCGGGCTCCTGCTGTTGACCGCACATCGCGCCAAGGGATTGGAGTTCGACCACGCGGCCGTGCTTGACGGAGGCTGGAACAAGATCGACGTCGACAAGGGGGAGGACGAGGACGCGCCAAGACGGCTCTACTACGTGGCCATGACCCGCGCCCGGAAGACCCTTGCTCTGATTCGATTTCCCGGGCCGCATCGGCTGCTTGATGAATTGCAGGGCAATCCCTCGGTGCTGCAACGAGACGCCGGGTGGCCTGACTTCGCGAGGGAACCTGAGGCCCCGGCGTATTCGGGGCGATCACGCCCGCACCACGCCCCTGGCGGCTTGCTGCCGGAAACCCTGGAACTCGCGCGTCAATATCGACGGCCGGGCCTGCGCAGGGTCGATCTGGGATTCGCGGGGCGTCTTCGGCCCAACCATCCGGTGCATCGTGCGATCTCCGCCCTGTCGTCCGGCGATAAGCTGGAGACACGCGTGACCGAGGCGGGACGTTGGGAATTGCTCGACCTCTCAGGAAGGGTGGTGGGGCGCCTTGCCCGTGACTTCAAACCCCCACCGGGAACGCAGTGCAGGTCCGCAACAGTTCTGGCCATCATGTCCTGGAGCCGTGACCTGTCGGACTCAAAATACCACGACAGCATACCGTGCGATTCCTGGGAGGTCGTGGTGCCGGAGTTGGTGTTCGAACCAGTGGCGAGCAACCCGGAAGGTTGAGCAACGTCTTGCGGAACAGCTGCGGTGCCCCGGTGCCTGCGCTCGGATTCGCTCAAGCGGCGGCTGCCTCGGGGCGATTTTCCATCCGCCGCCCGCAAAGCTACCTTCCCGGCAGGCGTCTCGACCCGGCGCCGATCCCGAGGAGGCCGCCATGACCATCACAGCCGACGTTCAGACCCTTCCGCAGCGCATCCTCGGCAAGACCGGCGAGCGCGTCCCCGTCCTCGGCCTCGGCTCGGCCTGCGGAGGACTGGGCCTGGGCGACGCCGAGGCGATCGAGCTCTACGAGAAGGCCATCGACCGCGGCGTCACCTACATCGACACCGCCCCGGGCTACGAGCGCGCCCAGCGGCAGCTCGGACACGTGGTGCCCCGCCGCCGCGACGAGCTCTTCCTGGTCACCAAGTCGCCCACCGCCGACGGCGCCGAGGCCGTGCGCCTGCTGGAGCAGAACCTGCGCGATCTCGGCACCGACGCCGTGGACCTGTGCTACGTCCACTCCCTGGGCAACTACGACGTCGACCAGGTCCTGGCCCCCGACGGCGCCCTCGCCGGTTTGCGAGAAGCCCAGAGGCGGGGGCTGACCCGCTACGTCGGCTTCACCGCACATCACAAGACCGGAAGCTCGGAGCGCGTCCTCCGGGAGGCGGAGGTCGACGTCATCATGGTGGCCCTCAACTTCGTCGACCACCACACCTACGGCTTCGACCGCACCGTGCTGCCCCTGGCCGCCGAACGCAACGTCGGCGTGGCCGCCATGAAGGTCTACGGCGGCGCCGAGGCGATGGAGTACCAAACGCGGGAGGACGAGGACCAGCGCCCCTCCGCCCTGGAGGCCAGCGCCCCCGCCTTCGATCACGAACGCGCCCTGCGCTGGGCCCTCGGCCTGCCGGGCGTCAACGTCGCCGTGGTCGGCATGTACTCCGAGGAGGAGCTGGACCGCAACATCGAGTGGGCCCGCCGCTGGCAGCCGCTGACAGCGGAGGAGGAGGCGCAACTGCTGGAGGAAGGCCGGCGTATCGCCCGCTCCTGGGGCGACCACTACGGGGATACCACATGACAACGCCCAAGGGCCAAACAGAACACGCACTGATCGGCGAAGTCGAAAAGCTGATCGATGAAGGAGCGCGGCTCTACGAGAAGGAAACGGAGGAGTTTCCCCGCCTCCACTTCGACCGGCATCTCTACCAGCCCCTGTTGGTTGAGAAGAGCGACAAGGTAAAGACGGCGCCCCCGGCGTTGAACCAGAGCGAACAGCGGTTCGTGAAGGATCTGAAAGCCCACTGGAAAGCCGAACGCGACCGATCCCTCGCCGGGATGGAACTGTTCCTCCTGCGGAATCTGAGCCGTGGGGTCGGCGTTGGCTTCTTTGAGACAAGAGGCTTCTATCCTGACTTCATCCTCTGGATCAAGAAGGGGGAGCAACAGCACATCGTCTTTGTGGAGCCGCACGGAATGATCCACGCAGAAGCATACCAGCACGACGACAGGGCCCGGCTTCACGAAAGGCTGGCGGAGTTGACAAGGGAACTCGGCAATGAGAATGTGACCTTGGACTCCTACATCATTTCCGCAACTCGTTACGACGACCTTCGCAAGAGGTACGACGACGGTTCATGGGACATGGAGAGATTTGCAGGGGCGCATATTCTGTTTGCGGAAGACTGCTACATCAAGAGGATCTTTCAGGGAGTTTGCCAGGCAAGGCTGCACTTCCCTGAAGACAGAATCGCCGAATTCTGCCGGCGCCATCACATCCGGCGCATGGCCCTGTTCGGCTCGGTTCTCCGCGACGACTTCACCTCCGAAAGCGACGTCGATGTGCTGGTGGAGTTCGCGCCCGGCCAAACGCCGGGACTGGCCTTCATCACCATTCAGGACGAGTTGTCGGAGATATTCGGCCAGCGAGTGGATCTGCACACCTTCAGCGGAATCGAGGGAAGCCGGAACCGGTTGCTTCGGGAGGAGATTCTCAAGTCTGCGGAGATTCGGTATGAGCAGGCGTGATGACCGGGTAAGCCTGGTCGATATGCTCATCTACGCCAGGGAAGCCGTCGCCTTGTCCGGGCAGAAAAGTCTGAAGGACCTGGAAAAGGATCGGGTTGTTCAGCTCGCCCTGCAGAAACTGGTGGAGATTGTCGGCGAAGCGGCCAATCGCGTTTCCCAGGAGACACAGCAAGGTCATCTGGAAATCCCTTGGCCCCAAATCATCGGAATGCGCAACCGCCTGGTTCACGGCTACGATGAGGTCAATCTCGAGATCCTGTGGAAGATTGTTGAGACTGACTTCCCTCCACTCATCCAGCAACTGGAAGAGATCGTTGGAGACGAGCCATAGCGGCACTTGCCGCCCCGGACCGGGGGCGGCGATGTTTCGGGCGAGGGCGATCCTACCACCACAAGACCGGAAGCCGGAACGCGTCCTCCGGGAGGCGCAGGTCGACGTCATCATCGTAACCCTCAACTTCGACGACCACCACACCTACGGCTTCGACCGCACCGTGCTGCCCCTGGCGGCGGAGCGCAACGTCGGCGTGGCGGCCATGAAGGTCTACGGCGGCGCCGAGGCGATGGAGTACCGCACCGGTGAGGACGAGGACGGGCGCCCCTCCGCCCTGGAGGCAAACGCGCGGGACTTCGACCACGAGAGAGCCTTCCGCTGGGCCCTCGGCCTGCTTGGCGTCGGGGTCGCCGTGATCGGCATGTACTCGGAGAAGGAGCTGGACCACAACATCGAGTGGGCCCGCCGCTGGCAGCCGCTCACGGCGGAGGAGGAGGCGCAATTGCTGGAGGAGGGCCGGCGCATCGCCCGCTCCTGGGGCGACCACTACGGGGACCTGCTGTGACCCTCTCCGCTTTGCGGCGGGAGCCGCCCGAGGGCCGCGCCGACTTCGTCAGGGAGATCGCCGACGACGTGAGCCGGCGCATCCGCGAGGGCCTCGTGGCCGAGGCCGAGGCCCGGGAGTTGGCCGCGGGTCTGCGCTTTCAGGCGGGACTGCTGCTGCCGGGCCGCCTGGAGGCGTTCGACCGCATCTACGGCTCCCGCTTCGAGCGCCTGATCCGCCAGTTCCTGCGCGGGGAGAGCTGAAGGCGACGGCGGTGGTCCCTATGCGTTCGGGTATCGTCGACACCAGCCGGCCCGTCTTGCGAGGTAGGAGGACAGCGCCGAGCGTTGATGAAGTTGGCTCATCGATCGGATGAGGGAAGCTCGGGTTTCTACGGTAACAGAACTGGCTTCAGATCAAACCTGTTCCCATCGGTGCTCATTTGATAGAGTGGTATATCGGGCATTTCCTTGAGAAGAGCAAGAACCGTCTCGATGTCTGAACGGGAAGCACGTATACCGAAGGTGATGGACCGTACGCGTGCATCCGTACTCTTTTCACGGACGAGTTCTCCGGGCTCTTTTGAAAAGAAAACTAGCCGCCACTCAAGCTCGTACCTCCAGCACGGAGCTTTCGTGTACAGAATCTTATTCATGAAGCCCACAGGGTCTTCAAAGAAACTGAGATCCTCGGTTATTGGACGCCTGTTACTGTATTCGACCCTCCTGCATGCACTTCCTCCCAGGTCGTTGTTGGGCGTGCGTTCGTATTCGATACAGATACCCCTGTGGTTGTCGGCGTAGTGAGACCACATAAGCACTTCGAACGGCGTAGCACTGAGCGAAGCAACACCACAAGTCCGTATTGCTTCCTGCATCCACGAGAGGGCTTCAATCATCTTCTGTCTCTCGTCATGCACATTGTCAACGGTGTAGTTCTCCGGTTCGCCCTTGGATCGTGCGCATTCGTTCAAGTGGGCGGCAATGTCCGCGTCCGAAAATGAAGGCTTGAAGACAGAAAGTGTATCAAAGGGATCATTGAATGAGCGGGGCTTGGCGAGCCAGAGAATCCCTTTGACCAAGCTCGATATGGAATGTTTGTCAATGGGGCAGTACCTAAACAGTGAAGTAGGGTTGTCCGAAGAGATTTCCTCTCTTGAAATCAAGACTGCATTCCTCCTCAAAGAAAGTGCCTGGCAAGGAGAGGCTTGGATTTCCTCTTCGCAGTCCTGACGGTTCCGCCGCCCCGGCGGTAACCCTCAGAACGCCGTCGCCGAGACCGCCTTGGCGATCATCAGCGTGGCGGCGCAGAACATGCCCACCAGGGACATGCCCACCCCGAAGCCGACGGCCAGGACCATGGCGTACTGGCGCCACTGCTGGCGGCCGTAGCGCGGCCAGAAGTAGTGCTTGGCGATGAGGGCGCCGATGACCTCGGTGAACATGGCGAAGAAGGTCGCCGCGCCCGCCGAGGCCACGCCCCGGATGAAGCCCCAGACGAAGAACATGGGCATGCCGAGGAACCCGAGGATCGAGTAGAGGCCCAGGCCGAAGACCAGGCCCACGACCATGATGGGCCACTTCACGCCCTTCGTGGGGTGGCCCAGGTCCTCGTCGATCTCGCCGTCGCCGTCGTCGTCCTTCTGGTTGAGGACCTCCTCGTCGGCCAGGCCGTCGAAGTCCTCGTCGCGGCCGTCGCCCGTCGACTTCGGGTCCTTCCAGAAGATCTGGAAGAACATGGGGGTCTCCAGCGAGCCCTGGAAGAAGTCGCCCCGGAAGCCGGGATGCGTGTCCAGCTCGAAGAGACAGACCACCTCGCGGTCGTGCCAGGCCTCCGGCAGGCGCACGCGCAGCATGGTCTCGGCCTGGGCCACCACGCCGCCGTCGGCGGGAGACAGCCGCAGGGGCCGCGGCAGGTCCGGGTTGGTCCTGCTGTCCGGGGGCGGCTCGAGCAGGACCGGCTGCTGCCGGTCGGCGCCGGCGCCGGGGAAGTCGGTGTAGAAGTACCCCGTCGCCGACCAGGGCCCGTAGCGCCGCAGCCCGGGATTCTGGATCTGCACCTCGTCGGAGACCCGGACGCGCCAGTAGTAGAGGGAACGGTCCTTCAGGTTGGCCGGGCTCCAGGCCACCTCTCCCGGGGGCAGGACGCGGCCCTCCACCTCTTCCCCCGCCTCGTAGGTGAGGCTGTACTGGGTCGCCGAGAACCGCACCGCCTCCTGGAAGGCGCGGGCGGGCCAGAAGGTCTGCACGTAGGGGTAGGCGTCGGAGGGGATGGGAGCCAGCTTCCACAGGAAGCTCCAGTACATCAGGCTGGCGCCGAGGACGATGGGCACCATGACCAGCTCCGCCTTCAGCAGGCTGGTGAAGCGCATCCCCGTCAGCTCGATGATGCGGAAGGTCTCGGCGTTGCCGCCGAAGTCGGCCCCCGCCAGGGGCACGAACCAGATCTCGACGCCGCGGTACCCGGTGAGAAAGACGATCGCCTCGTGCAGGTGCGGGATCTGCACGTTCTGCCCGATCAAGCCGTCCAACCGCGCCGAGACGAAGGACATGATGGGGGCGTAGACGAAGGCGAGGACCAGCATCACCACCAGGATGCCGGTGGTGACCAGCGACGGGAACAGGGTCTTGGCCAGGAGGAGGGGATAGGCGGCGGCGAGGAAGAACAGGCTGAGGCAGATCCACACCGGGAAGTCGCCCCGGTTGAGATGCTTCACGCAATAGCCGCGGATGCGGGACGGCTCATGGCACTCCGGGTGCCGGCAGACGTCGGGGTCGTGGCCTTGGGCCTCCGCCTCGGACCGGTCCTCCCGGTGCTCCCGGGTGCCGCGCACCACCTGCACCAGGGAGATGATGGTGGTGGCGAAGATGACGCCCAGCCCGAAGGGCTGCCAGAAGTCGACGCCGGCGGTGATCTGCGTCTGCACGGCGCCCATGCCCGGCACCCAGTGGGGCATGAACCCGTAGTGGTGCAGCAGCGGCGACAGGACGATGAAGGAGACGACCGCGGCGAAGGAGCCCATGACGCTGTAGAACGGCAGCAGCAGGCCGGCGAAGATCGGCGACAGGCTGAAGCTGATGGCGATCGGCGTGGCCCCGAGGTAGCGCCCCAGGGTCGGGGTGAGGTCGGCGAAGGGGATGGGCAGGATCGTGACCTTGGTGCCGGCGAAGACCTCGGTGAGGGACGGGATCCCCACGTAGACGAAACCGAAGACGAGGCCGATCGCCCCCCCCATGGTGAAGCAGGGCCACTTCCAGGTCTGCTTCTCCGAGCCGCTCTCCTCGGCCAGGGCCATGGCCCCGAGGGCGGCCTGGGGCGCCGTGGGGAAGGGCAGGCGCTCGCGGTCGGAGACCAGCCGGAAGAGGACGTACCCGGAGGTGAACCAGGTGATGCGGCCGACGATGATGCCCAGCACCAGCAGGGCGATGGGCAGGGCCCAGTCCATGTGGAGGAAGGTGCGCTGCAGGATCGCCTCGGAGTCGGGCGGCGGCGAGAACCACCCGTACCCGAGCCACTTCAGGCCCACCAGCTTCTCCGTGAGGCCGAACTGGGCGGCCTCCTGGGAGCCGACGAAGTACTGCCGCCAGATCAGCTGCAGGAAGGTGCCGGTCTCGGCGCGCACGATCAGCTGCGAGGCGACGTAGGTGAGCAGGAAGATCTCCTGCCGCCTCAGGGTCGTGAAGGAGCGCTTGGCGATCTCCAGGAAGAGGATCACCGTCACCCACTGGGCCGCGTCGCCGATGCCGATGCCGGTCACCAGCGACAGGTACATCTGGCCCGGGGTCATGATGAAGGCGATGAACAGCACCCCCACCAGGGTCTTGATGGTGTACCCGTGCTCGAAGCGTTCCGGCGCCTGCAAGAGATCCCGGTATTCGTTGATCTCCTGGTACTGGCGCTCTCGCTTCGTCTGTCGGGATTTTTCCGCCATCAGGCCACCTGTCGCAGGGCGAGATCAGCCAACAAGAGTTTCGCGCCAGCGAAACTCGCAACAAAGCCGCGCAGCGGCTTTGCGATCTCCTGGTACTGGCGCTCGCGCTTCGTCTGTCGGGGTTTTTCCGCCATCAGGCCGCCTGTCGCAGGGCGGGATCAACCCACACGCGCAGCGGCTTTGCGCGTTTCACGAGATCTCCTCCACCGGGTCCAGCTCCAGCTCGCCCGCCGGCAGGGACACCTCCCGGCAGTGGACGGCGTGCTCCTCCTGGATATCCGTCTTCAGCGTCTGCCACACCAGGAACCGCTTCCGCATCTCCAGCATGAAGCCGAGGTTGAGGCGCTGCCAGAAGGCCACGGGCCCGCTCACGCGCTCGATGTAGAGCTGGATCTCGCAGATCGACGGATTGCCCGTGGGCGCGATGGTGAACTGCAGGTACTGGCTCACCCCCATGTCGAAGGGCGCCAGCCACAGCAGCAGCTGCACGGCGCGCTCCCCCTCCTCGACGACGATGCGCGTGCGCTCGGTGTACATGTGCCCCACCGATTCGTGGCCGTACGAGCAGAAGAAGGAGTGGAGGTACCCGCACAGGGAATCCACGGCCTTCACGTTGACGGTGAAGGGGAAGGGAAAGCGCCAGACGTCGTCCTCGGGATCGGGCAGCTGCCAGCGGCGCACCACGTCGGGGACGGCCAGCTGCGCCGCCGTCCGGGCGGGGTAGACGCTGGACAACAGGACCACGGCGATCACCAGCAGGGCCGAGCCGATGGCCGCCGTGGAGGAGTAGTTGAGGGAGACCCCGCCGAGCAGGCCCAGGGAGAGCAGCACCTTGCCTCCCACCTGGCCGAGGACGTAGCCGATGACCACGCCGAGGACGCCGTAGACGCAGGACTCGGCGACGAAGAGGAAGGCGATGTGGACCGGCGCCAGCCCCACCGAGGAGTAGACGCCGATCTCGCGGAAGCGCTCGTAGACCGCCCCCATCATGGTGTTGAGGACGATCAGGGCGGCGATCAGGATGGGGATGACGAGGGCGCCGAGGCCCTCCACGCTGGTCAGGCCGATGCTGCTGTAGGCGTAGGTCCTCGGCTCGCCCTCCTCGTCGGGCATGCCCACGAAGAGGCGGAAGTTGGCCCGCGTGAGGTACTCCTCGATCAGCTGACGGCTCGGCACCTCGTCGTCGAAGGAGATGGCCACCGACATGAGCTCCGCCCCCAGGCTCTCCAGCCGGGCGTAGGGCATGACGGCCAGCCGGGCGGCGGACAAGTGCTCGTAGCCGACGTCGATGTCGGCGTCCATGAAGAAGTCGTTCATCATGAACATCTGGTCGAGGCCGGGCATGTTGAACTGCTCGAACTGCTCCTTGGCCGGCGTCAGGGGCTCGTTGTTCAGGTCCCGCACCTCCTCGAAGAGGAGAGGATCGTAGATCCCCACGACCTGCCACCCCTGGCCGAAGACGCGCACCAGGGGCCCCTCCCCGCGCTCCACCTCCTCCTCCGAGATGCCGAGCTGCTCCGCCAACGGCGCCGCCAGGATGGTGCTGCTCTCGCCGGGATCGACGAACCAGCGGCCGGCGGTCAGGGCGCGGTCGATGCCCGTCACCTCGGGCTCGGCCGGCGTCAGGCCGAGCACGCCGAGAGCGTCCGCCTCCCGCCCCCGGAAGCGCATGGGGATGTAGCCCTCTTCCTCGAAACCCATGGTCATCCAGGTGCGCGCCACCACGGTGCCGGCCTCGCCGAAGTGGGAGTGGAGGTAGTCGTAGACCGGCGGCTCCCAGGACCACCAGTGGATGTCGTGCATGAGGACGCCGCGGTAGAGGGGCTCCCAGTCCTTCTCGAAGCCGACGAAGCGGATGGCCGGCTTGAAGGAGGTGAAGGAGAGGACGGTGAAGGTCAGCATGGTGATCGTCGTCAGGGTCAGGCCGGTGCGCAGCACCCGGCGGCGCATGTTGGAGATGCCGAGCATGAAGGCCACGTAGGCGGTGCCGGAGCGGCTGAGGTCGCCGCTGGCGGTGCCCGCCGAGCGCTGGCGCAGCTCGGCCATGTAGGCGTTGAAGCGGGAGACGACGAGGGTGATGACGAAGATGGCCATGGCCATCACCATGAGCGCCAGCAGCACGATCACCGGGTGGGCCAGCTCGAAGGCCGGGTGCACCTGGGACAGGATCACCCAGATGACGAGCATGATGGCGGTGAACCAGGCGATCTGGCGGCGGATGTCGGGGGCCGCGAAGAGCAGGCGCTCGGCGAAGAACGCCGCCGGCACCAGGAGGGCGACGAAGAACACGAGGCCGGTGATGATGTCGTTCTGGGTGCTGCGCACGTCCGGGTAGGCCCGGTACTCCAGGCCGATCGCCTCGCGCACGTACTTGGCGTAGCGCCCCCAGTCGAGCCCGGCCATGGCCTCCTCGGCCTTCTCCACGGCCACCAGCGCGCGCTGGTGCAGAGCGTCGAGGCGCGGGTTCTCGATGGCGAACTCGCGCATGCGCTCCATGCGCACCTCGTCGAGGCGCCACATGTCCCGCGTCGACTGCAGGGTGGCGTACGGGATCATGCGCCGCCGCGACAGGTCGAAGCCGGCCCCCTGGGCGCTCAGCTCGTCCACGGCGCCGGTGTTGTTGAGCAGCACCATCGACTTGTCCACCAGGCGCAGCGGCTCCTCCGGCGGTCCGTAGAGGACCATCATGCGCTCGAGGAAATCGCCCATGACGTAGCCGTACTGGCGGGGCACGGCGCCGCGGTCGTCCAGCACCTTCATCCCCCTGTGGGAGTTGCCGAAGGTGAAGTGGAACCCGGCGTGGATGCGGTCGTGGATCTCGATGCTCTCGGTCTCGAAGAGGATCGTCGTCCACACCGTCTCCGCCTTGGTCAGGCCCTGCCGCCAGGCGCCGATCTTCTGGGCCCGATCGCCGAGGTCCGTGGCGTAGGTGATCTCCCCCGTCTCTTCATCGAGGAGGAAGGCGTGCACCTCCATCCTCCCCCGGGACAGGCCGTTGACGGCGTAGTTGCCCTCGTCGTCGGCCAGGGCGATCCAGGGGCGCCACATGTCGGGGTAGTAGTCGTGGAGGAGGACCACGGCGCCGTGGGGCACCGGGTCCTCGGGCGTGGCCGAGCGCCTCGGCAGCAGCCGCAGCCGGCCGTCGATGGCGACCCGGCCGTCGGGCAGGTTCTTGTCGTGGGCGGGACCGAGCTTCTCCCACTCGGACCCGAAGAGGCCGGGGTCGGCCAGGGCCCGGGTGAGGACGTGGTTGATCATCTCGCTCTGGCGGGCCACGTTGCCGAAGTCGACCCGGTCGGGGCGGTCCAGGGGGCTGTCGAGGGCCGACCGCCGGTCGGTGGTGGTCACCAGGTTGAGGGCCACCAGACCCACGTCGCGGGCGATCTCGCCGTCCTCGCGGTAGACGTCCTCGTCGAGGTAGCTGTCCCACGACAGGCCCTTGATGGGGCTGACGAGGTTGACGAGGCCCCGGGGCTCGCGTCCGAGATCCGCGGCCGCGCCGGCGGCATGGCGCGAGAAGCTGCGCCCGAGGGCGACGAAGAACCGGCGGTGGGCGGACGCACGGGCGCTGTGCACCAGACCGACCTGGTCGGACTGGCTCGACAGGTCGAGGGCCAGGAAGAGATTGATGTCGAGGCTGTCCGGCTCCAGGCGGATGCCGAGGGAGTCCGGCTTGATGCGCCGGCGCTTCAACTGGGCCCTGAGCCGCGGCAGGTCGACGGACTCGAGGACCGGTCCGCCGGCCGTGTCGCGCAGCCGCACCCCCAGGGTGTCGAGGGGGATGGCGAGGGCGTCGGTCTGCCGGACCAGCTTGTCGACCTTCAGGGAATCGGCGACGAAGCGCTTCGGCATGCGGCCGCGGAAGGGGGCCAGCCGGCGCGCGTGCTTGTTGAGCCACTGGAACAGCCCCCTGTCGCCCTGGAAGTGGGAGCCCGTGGCCACCAGCACCACCGAGCGCGCCGGCGGGTGGTCGCGCAGGTGGCGCGCCAGCTCGAGGAGGGCGGCGATGCCGCAGGCGCTCTCGGCGGCCGGCGCCTCCGAGGGAACCACCGAAAGCCCGTCGTAGTAGGCGTGGACGGCGACCAGCTCCTCGGCAAGGCCGGGCGTGGTGCCGGGCACGCGGCCCCATATCGCCCAGGTCGTGTGCCTCTCGAAGTCCATGCGCGCCCGCAGATGCACGGCGATCTCGCCGTCGCCGAGGCGCTGCCGCAGACGCAGGGCCGCCTGCCGCCCGAGCCAGAACCTCGGCACGTCGACGGGGGTCCAGCTCCACTTGGTGCGCGACTCGAAGTTCGTCGTCTCCTCGGGCTCGACGAAGATGATCGCCTGGGCGCCGAGAGCGGCCGCGTTCTTCCAGTTCGTCCAGGTGTTGAACTCCATGAGGACGACGGCGCCCTCCATGGCATGGCCGTTGAAGTCGGCGTGCTCCCCGGCGCCGCCGTAGAACAGGTGCCCGCGCCGGCCCTCGGGCCCGAGGGTGTTGGTGCGCACCAGGTTCGGCCACAACGACTGCAGCGGGATCCTCTCCACCACGCCGCCGCCCTCGTCGAGCAGCTCCAGGGAGGCGCCGTGGTCCATGGGCACGACGATCTCGTAGGGCTCGCGCTGCACCTCGCGGACCCCCGCGGCGCGCAGCTCCCGCTCCACGAAGTAGGCGGCGAAGCGGTCGCCCGGGTAGCCGGCGATCCGCGACCCGTGGGAGGAGAGCTGGCGGATGGTGTGGGCGATCCGGCCGAAGGCGTCGCCCTCCGCGGGGGCCGCGGCCTTGGCCGGGGCCGTCTCCGCGGCGGAAACCAGGGCCGGCGCTGCGAGGGCGGCCAAGGCCAGCGCCGACAGGAGCGCCAAGGCAGCGCGCCGGCCGCTCCGGGGGCGCGGCCCGGGAGGGACCGGTGGCGCGAGGGCCGCCAGGCCGGTGAGAACCCGGCCACTCCAGAGGCGCGGCCGAGGAAGGGGCGGCGGCGCGGCGTCCCAAGCCGCGGCGCGGTGGAGGCGCATCCCGGCCTTCATGACGCGCCGGTCCGCCTTCGGAAGCAGGCGTCCCAGTCGGCGGTGGGCTCGAAGCCGAGGATGCGGCGCGCCTTCTCGAAGGTGTAGATCCCGGGGCCGCGGAAGGAGAGGACGTTGAAGCTCTGGAAGTCGTCCGGGATCTCCTCCGCCTCCAGGGCCAGCCGGCAGATGTGGTGCAGGTCCTGCCAGACCACGGTGAAGGCGGGCGCGTCCCGGGGCTCGGCCGCGGGCTCCGGCGCCGGGCCCAGACCGTTGAAGACGAAGTAGGCGGTCTGGATGCCGTGGGCCTGGGCGAAGACCCGGCAGATCTCGGCGCTCAGCCACTTGGAGAGGACGTAGCAGCCGGTGCCCGGCGCGGCGGGCGCGTCGTCGACGCCGAAGTCGTGATCGTAGGCCGAGCGCACGGCCTGGGGGCCGGAGTGGATGACCTTGCGGATGCCCAGCTCGGCGGCGGCCTTCATCACGTGCCAGGCGCCGGCGGTGTTGACGTCGAAGCTGTCCACGGGGTGCTCGCGCACGACCGTGAAGTTCATGATCGCGTCCATGCCCCGGGCCGCCTCCAGCACCTGCTCGTAGGAGCGCACGTCCACCCTCTCCACAGGGCGGCCCTCCGGGTGGTCCTGCACGTCGGTGAGGCGCAGCTCGTAGTCCTTCTCCAGGCCCGGGGTGAGATAGGGCCCGACCAGACCGGAGGCGCCCAGGAAAAGGATCTTCTTCATGCGCCGGCTCCGGCCGCCCACTGGCGGTGGAAGTCGTGCCGGGGCTCGAAGCCCATCTCGCGAATACCGTCGAGGAGGAACTTCGGGTGCGGGGGCTGATGGCAGACGTGCCGCACCTGCCAGCGCCCCACCCAGTTGCGGGACCCCGCCCGGTCCCGGCCCAGGGCCAGCTCCACGGCGGCGGCCGCATCCCGCGGATCGAGCCAGGTCAGGTCCGGTTCGGTGCCCTCGGCGACTTCGTCCTCGCGGGCCAGGCGTCCCAGCCGCAGCACGGTGACGGTGACGGCGTGGTCGCGGGCGAACTCCCGGGTGACCTGCTCGGCCAGGTGATACGCCAGGCGACTCATGGCCGTCCCCGGCCGCGGACGCTGTTGCTCGGAGACGTACACGTCGTCCGGGACCTCGTGGAACACCTCCAGGGAGCTGCAGTAGACGAGGCGCGACACACCCGACTCGACTGCGGCCTGCAGCAGGGCGCGGGTCCCGCGCGTGGCCCGGTCGAGGAGGGCGCGCTCGCACTCGTAGGAATCGGCGGGCGGAAGAGCGGGAGGCCCGGCCGGGCCGGTATGGACGATGGCGTCGACCCCGGCCACCGCGAGGCAGGCGCCGTCGGCATCGTACAGGTCGGCGTCGACGACCTCGAGGCCGGAGGCGTCCGGTGCTTCGGCGCCCGGGGGGCGGGCGACCCGGAGCCGGTGATCCCCGGAGAGCCTGTCCAGGAGGACGCGGCCCATGCGGCTCGTACCCTCGGATACAAGAATCCGCATGTCGGGGACAACTCCGGTGAGGATCCGCGCTCGGGCCCGCGCGCGAGTTGGGGAAGGGCTGCCGGCAGAGTGAGTTACGCCGGAAGCGGCAACCTACCGACGCCCCGGAGGGGCTGTCAAGCCAAGGGGCCCGGGCCCGCGGCGGGGTCCTGTCCGCAGAAGTTCAGGGCGGTGGCCGCGTAGACCCGCGCCACCCGCACCAGCTCGGCCACGGGGACCCGTTCGCCGGTGGTGTGGGCCCCGGTCGCCGCCGGACCATGGGTGATGGCGGGGATCCCGGCTTGCGCGCAGAAGCGGTTGCCGTCATCGAGGAAGGGCTTGTCCGCCCAGGGCAGGGCGGCGCCGTCCATGGCCTCCACCGCGCCTTGGAAAGCCCTCACGAGGGGGTCCTCCGGGCGCAGCTCGAAGGCCTCCCCCACGATCTGGAACTCCACCCGGGCCTCGGCGCCGAAGCGGGAGGCCACGGACCCGGCCAGGGCCGCCAGCTCCTCGCGGACCGTCTCGCCCCGGCCTTGGGAGACCCATCGGCGCGTGCCCTGGAGCCGGCAGGCCACCGGGGCCTGGTTGAAGATCTCCCCCGACCCGAGCTTGCCCACGAAGACGGAGTCCCGGCCGCTCACCTCGTGGCGGGTCTGGCTCAGGCGCGCGTCCAGATCTCTAAGCTCCCCCACCAGGGCGGCCCCGGCGGCGACCACGTCCGGGGTCTCCGGGGGCCGCAGGACCTCGTGCACGGCCTCCCCCGGCCGGGTCAGGCGGATGTCGAAGACGCCCATGCCGCGGCCCGCTCCCGGCAGCCGGTCGGCCAGGTACTCGGGCAGGAGCACGCCGTCGCCCACGTATCCCTCCCGGATGAGGGCCGCCAGCTGACGGCCGTCCCCCCAGGGAGCCTCGTGGTGGTCGTGGGCGGTGAGCAGGATCCCGCCGGCCCGCGGCAGGCCGGAGTCGCGCAGGGCGCGCAGGGCCTCCACGGCGGCGGCGATTCCGCCCTTCATGTCCGCCGACCCCGAGCCCGTGAGCACGCCGCCGCGGACGGCCGGCGGCTCGAAGGGCAGGTGCACGATGTCCAGGTGGCCGTTGAACTGCAGCCAGCGCCCCGGGGCGCCGCTGTCGAGACGGGCGACGACCGCCGGCGACTCCGGCCAGTCGGCGGCCGGACGCTCCACCTCGAAGCCGTCCGCCCGCAACCGCCGGTCCAGCCGCTCCGCCGCTTCCCCGGCGGATCTCGTGGGGCTGGCCGCGGCGACCAGGTCCACCGCGGTCTCCAGCAGGCGAGTCTCGTCGACGGCCTCGGCCACGGCGCGGTGATCAGCAGCGCCGGTCATGCTGTTCTCCTCCTCCACGGCCTCTCCCCTTTCACTGTCACGGGAACTTTGGTAGTCTAAGCCGCACCATGCGCCCGACACCACCACCCTACGGCATCATCTACAACTGGGACGGGGCCCCTCACGGGTACGACGAGGTCCCCCAGTCTATGGAGTCCTTCCTGGAGCGCGTCTACGCGCCGGTGGAACAGACCCAGGTGGGCGCCCTGTTCTGGTGCGTCGGCGAGCACGGGGCGCGCTGGCCCTCGACCGTCCTGGAGCAGCTCGGCGACATCCACTCGCGGCGCTACGAAGGGGCCGGCCCCCTGGCGCACACCGAGAACATCCGCCTCATGGTCGAGCGCGGGGAGGACCCGCAGGCGGCGCTCATCGAACGCGGCCGCAGCCTGGGGCTGCAGGTCTACGCCTCGATGCGCATGAACGACAACCACTTCAACGGCGCCCAGGTCTCCGACCTGCCCACCCTGCACCACACGGAGATGACCGACCTGCGGCGCCAGCACCCCGAGTGGCTCCTGGGCTCCCGCACCTCCGAGTGGTTCGCCCTCTCCTGGGACATGTCGGTCCCCGAGGTGCGCCGCCACCGGCTCGAGCACATCCGCGAGGTCTGCGAGCGCTACGACTGGGACGGCGTCGAGCTGGACTGGCAGCGCCACGCCTTCCACCTGCCCGCCGACGACGCCTTCCGCCTGCGCTACGTCCTCACCGACCTGCAGCGGGCCGTGCGCCGCTGCGCCGACGAGATCGGCCGGAAGCGCGGGAGGCCGCTGTTCGTGGCCGTGCGGGTCGCCGGCAACCTGCACATGTGCGAGCAGCTCGGCTACGACCTGCCCGCCTGGCTGGAGGAGGGTCTGGTGGACCTCGTCGCGGCCGGCGGCGGGGCGGCCACCGACCCCGACGTGGACGTGGCCGGTTTCACCGACCTCTGCAGGACCCATGGCGTGCCCATGTACCCCGGCTTCGACGGCGGCCTCCCCGACCCCTGGGTCGGCCCCGAGCCGGCCGATGACAAGGACCGGCTGCGCACCCGCGCCATCGCCGCCCGCCACTGGCACCAGGGCGCCGACGGGATCTACGCCTTCAACTGGCACGCCGGCCGGAACAACCGCCGCGAGCTGCTGAACCAGGTCGGCAGCCCGGAGAGCCTGGCCGCCACCGACAAGGTCCATGCCGCCACCCACCGGTTCCTCCAGCACGAGGGGGATTGGCGCGGCGCCTACAGCAACGACCGCGTGCGGGGCACGGTCCCGGTGGCCCTCAAGGAGACGATCACCGAATCCGGCCCGCTGATCCTCCTCGACGTGGCCGACGACTTCGAGACCCACCCGCCCCGCGCCCTGGAGCTGCGCCTCCACCTGAGCGAGTGGGCCCGGGGCGACGAGGTCACCGTCCGCTGGGACGGCGCCGAGCTGCCGGCGCCCACCGTGACCTACGACACCACCGGCGATCCCCACGGGATCTCGGGGGTGCAGGCCGCCGCGTGGGTGCGATTCGCACTGGCCCCCGGCCAGGTGAAAGGTGGGCGGCATGGCGTCGAGGTCATCCTGCGGCGACGTCATCCGCAGATGGCCTGCGATCTCGTGTTGACCGACGTGGAGCTGGTGGTGGCCTACTCGGAAGGCCTGGCCGGCACCCTGCTGGAAGCCGCCGGCTCCTGACGGCCGCCCGACGCCTGGGCGCCTGAGACCCGTTGCAACCCCCTCTCCGTTGAAGATCACCGCCCTCGAGCTGACGCCGGTGCGCACCCACCGCGAGATGGGACGCCGCGCCCCCAGCGATCCCGAGCCGGCCGAGTCCCGCCACGTGGTCGTGCAGCTCCACACCAACGCGGGCGTGACCGGGCTCGGCGAGATGTCGGATGTGGGCTGGGAGTTGGACGCCGGATCCGCCGCCCGCCTGCAGGCCGCCCTGGAGCCGCTGCTGCTCGGCGCCGACGCCTGGCGCCGGGGCCCGCTGCTGGAAGAGCTATCGCGCCGTCCCTGGGGGAAGTGTACCCCGTCAACTGGACAGGAATTGGGCTTGTACAAGCGAGAGTCTCGAGGGGAGGGTCCAGTTCGGCGAGGAATTCTTCAAAGCTCATCGGGCCCAGATGTAAGTATTGAATGCGCCCTACGGGCATGGTAAAGGTGTGGGAGCCCGCGGCGACAACCGGCAACTCGGGGTGGTCCTCGAGGAAATAGCGCAGGGCGGGCAGGGCGTGGGGGGTCGCCTGGATTTCGTCGAGGAAGAGTATGCTGCCCGGTGCCAACAGCGGTTGATCCAGGAGCCCTTGGAGTTCCCGGCGGATGTGCCTCAGGTCCAAGGTCTGGAACACGGGGTCCAGGTCCGGGTGGCGCTCGAGGTTGATTTCGTTGAGGTGCAGGTGATTGGACTGGGCGAATTGTCGCACCAGGGTGGATTTGCCCACTTGACGGGCCCCGCGGATGACCAGCGGCTTTCGCTGTGGAGCGGCCAGCCATTTGGCCAGAGCGCGTTCAGCCGACCTGTACATGATGAATAAGAATGCCCCCGTTTTCGTGCGTATAGCGTACGAAAACGGGGGCATTTTGCAAGGAGGGCGCCGAGCTGCCGGCGCCCACCGTGACCTACTGCTGGAGGAGCTGTCGCGCCGTCCCTGGGAGCACCAGGTCCTCTGCGGCATCGACATGGCCGTGCACGACGCGGTGGCGCGTGAGCTCGGCGTGCCTCTAACCGCCCTCCTCGGGGGCGCCTTTCGCGACCGCGTCCCCTTCGCCTATCCCCTCGCCTGCTGCCGGGACGAGGCGACGTGGCGGCCAACCTCGACCGCATCGAGCGCCGCCTCGGCGAGGGGCATGGCGCCTTCCGCTACTACTTCGGCGTCGACCTGGATTGTGACGAGAGCCTCCTCGACCGGGCCCGCTCCCGCTGGGGCGACGGCCTGACGCTGACCGCCCTCGACGCCAGCGGCCGCTTCTCGCCCGCCGACGCCGTGGCGGCGCTGAAACGCCTGGCGCCCTTTGCTCCGGACGTCTTCGAGTCCCCGGTGCGCGGCCGGCACCGTGCGCCGGCGGAGGACTTCCTGGCGGTGAAGGCCGAGATCGACGTGCCGATCTCCGAGCACACGGCCGACGAAGCCTCAGCCCTGCGGATGGCCCGGGCCGGCGCCGTGGACGTCTTCAACACCGGACTCGGGTACGCCGGCATCGAGCCCTGCCGCCGCACCTTCGCCATGGCCCGCCAGTTCGGTCTGGGAACGCTGATGGGCAGCACCGTGGAGATGTCGATCGGCACCGCCGCGAGAGTCCACGTGGCGGCGGCCACGGCGAACCTCGATCACGGCTGCTACATGGCGGGCCCCTTGGTGTACCACGAGGACCTAACCGTGGAGCCGGTCCGCTACGAAGAGGGGCAGGTGCTGGTGCCCGACGGCCCGGGGCTGGGCGTCGAGCTGGATCCCGAGAAGCTGCGGGCGCTGCAGATCTGAGCGGCGCTATTCGATGCGGCTCCAGCCTCTCATCGAAGCAGAGTCAGTTTCCTCATCTTGACGACATCGCCCGCGACGAGACGGGCCAGGTACACCCCGCTGGCAAGGGATTCGTGCCCTTCGGTGTCCCACACGGCCTCGTAGGCGCCGGGAGAGTGCATCCCGTTGGCCAGAGAGGCCATCGGCTGACCGAGGGCATTGTAGATGGTCAGCGTTACCTGACCGTCCCGGGAGACCGTGTAAGGAATCCTCGTCTCGCCGTTGAAGGGGTTGGGATAGTTGCTGTGCAAGGCAGATACGGACGGTTCGGAGAGATGGTGCACAGCTGTCCTGGCAGGGAGGTAGAGGGCGATGCTTTCTGGACGTTCGTTGTTTCGCCCATAGAGGAAGTGTTCAAAATAAACGGAATGCGCATCTATTTCGTCCCTGTCCAACCGATGGAGACTCACCCAATCCGCCGCCTGCAATGGGCCCAGCGGACTCGATTGCCAAGTCATCCAGTATACCCGATCACGAGCCAGGGCGATGGGAGTGCGGTCCCATACAAGAAAGCCATGTGGGTCTCGGTAAAGGCTTTCCCTTTCACCGCCATCCGAATCAATCCTCCACAATCCCTTTTCGTCTGCCCAGTAGATCAACTCTTGTTGACCATCAACAGCAATGTCGTGAACCTATCTCAAAATTGAAATTGCTTAAGTAAAATCAGGATGGAGGCAAGTTGGACGAAGCCAAGAAAATTCTCCGGATACAATTCCCAGCGAGTGATCACTCGACGCTGCCATTGAAGCCAAGCGAAGAATCTCTCCACCATCCAACGCCGCACATAGCGACGCAATCGGCGTCCGTCCTGAGTCTTTTTCTTGGTTCGGTTCTGGCGATGGGGAGCGATCATCTCGACCCCTTCTTTCTTCAGCTCCTCATCTAACGGGTCGCTGTCGTAGGCTTTGTCTCCAATCAAGTTCTTGGGTTTGTCTTCGATCAGGTAGAAGTCAAACGTCAACTGAACCAGCGTCACTTCATGATGGTTCGCTGCATGCGTGCTCACCGACAAGGGAAGCCCATGGCGGTCCACGATCCCCATGACTCGTACGCCCTTGCCTCGCTTGGTGTGGCCGATATCGGCACCTCCACCCTTGGCCGCCGAGAACATGCCATCAATGAAAGCTTCCGATTCGTCCAAGTCCCCTTGCTCGTGAAGAGTCTGGGCCAGGTCCACGAGAACTTCGCGTAACACCCCTTGACGACACCAATTTTGAAAACGGCGATGCACGGTTTTGTAGTTCGGATAGCACTGCGGCAACATATGCCATTGAGCCCCGGTATTGAGAATCCAAAGCACAGCTTCAAGAACGTCACGGGTGGCAATCGGTTTACGACCCGGATGGCTCCCGGGGCGATGCTCCTCAGGAAAGTGATGACGGATCCGTTCCCATTGCTGGTCGGTCAGAGTAACCATACAGTAATGGTACATCATCAGCAATCAGAACTCAAGGTTATGTGTAGTGATTTTGAGATAGGTTCGTATAGAGGACGATCCAATCCATCCACGAGCAGCTCAATGTCTGAGCCATCCTGACTTGCGCAGTAGATGTTCATTGCCTGCCAGCACACTCGCTCTCTGACTGAATCGTAAGCTATGCTCATTGGAGGCCATAGGGAAACGACAGGAAAGGACTCGCCCAACTGAATCACAGGCTCGGCGTCGGATCCATCGAGATTGGAGGACCAAATCTCTGCTGTTGCATTGTCGGACCAGTACAATCGGCCATCGGTGGCCAGCACATCAGAAACATCAAGGGACTCTGAAGCAATGACCCGAAGGTCTGATCCGTCCAAGCCGGCCTCAAAGACGGAGCCTGACAGTCTGTCCCCCCACAGGATTCTCCCCCGCTTGGAATCCGCAAAGATGCCCGATGGACTGCGCACGGTCGGAGCGAACAACGTCTGCAGATCCTTCCCATCTCTATCACAACTGCGGAGAGTGCCGGCGAGATCCGACCAGAATATCCTTCCCTCGTACACAGCCATGTCCACGATATTCGATGTCGCCTCCCAGGGCAGCCCTGACACTCCCTCACCAGCCATCTCATCCCGGAACCCAGGTACATCGACAACCAGGTCCGACGGAAGCCCCTCAAGTGTCGTTCGGAAAATCTCACCGTCCTTGGCCCAATAGATTTCCTCCTTCTCTGAGTCAATCGCGATCTGCTGAGCCGGGACTTCCATGAACAAGGAGATTCCCTCCTTTCCATCTGCAAGCCGTGATCTCCCTATGCCACCGGTCGCAGACCAGTAGATGACCCCATGCATGTAGTCCATCTCCAGGTCGAAGACGCCTTGCGGGCTCCCATTGTCACGGTAGCCCGTCATCTCCTCCAGGAGGTAAACCATCTCTGCAGCACCTTCCGAATCAGGGAGGATGTCAAGGGATTTCAGACCCTCCACGTCAATGAAGTAGAGCTTCCTTCGGATCGGATCCATCACTACTTCATACGGTCCGTACAACCCCAGTCCATTCGCTTGGGATCGAAAGGACCGGGACCAGTCATCCGGAGCATCCAAGGCACTACCGCCGACAATGAAACCGTGGGTATCGCTGCCGGGCGCGTATCCTGTGGAGTATATCTTGCGATCCTGGGGATCTATATCAATGTTAACAAGGCCGTTTCCACCGTTGTAGTTCCATGCCTCCAAGTCCGAACCATCCAAATTGGAGCGATAGGTCGTTGATTTCTGCCCCGGATAGCCCCAATCGAAATGAGTCCAATATAACTTCCCTTCTGCCTCATCTATCGCAATACCACCGGGACGCCGCAGGTCTGCTTCGACAATCCACTCTTGACTGCCGGAGTGCATGTTCCACCGCGCGATGCCTCTCTCGGATGTCCAGTACATCATGTCCCCAACCTCAGCCATCGCCGAGGAAGGCCAGAGGTCCATGAGAGCAACCAGGAAGGGACAGGCGATCAGGATGATGGACATGGGGAAGCCTCCTTGGTCAGTTGAACCGCACGGTTGCCTCTGCTTGACCGCTGGACCTACGCAAGTATCTCCACCGTCGCCGCCAGCAGCTTCTCCCCCTTCATCATCTGGCACCTGGCCTTGCCGATCGTCCCGTCGACGATCCGGCCGCGCGCGCGCAGCACCTCTTCGATGCGGGCGAAGGCAACCGTGTGGCCCATCATCTCCGTCAGGGTGATATCCATCTCCCCGTGCTCGGGATGGTTCAGGACCACGACCTCCGGCTTCTCCGGTGAGAACCTCCCGTGGCGGTCGGCGCCGGCATAGTCCTCGCCGATGTGGATCGATGAATTCGAGGTGTGATCCACCCCGAGAAGGAAGATGTAACCCCCCTTCCTGATCAGGCGGTCCAGGGCGCAGTCCTTGCCGAGGGCGCCGCGATTCAGGTCGTCCTCGACCAGGCTTTGTGCATCGGGACCGATGGCGGTCACCGCGTGGGTCGGGTGGAGACTCCGTACCGCTCCGGGGTAGTGTCTTGCCGCTTCCGTGACCGCCCCGTTGAGCGAGGCCGACTTCAGGGGATCGAAGTACTGGCAGCTGCTGTGGGTGAAGGTCGGCACCATCAGGGTGCCCTCGGGGCCCAGAACATCAAGAAACGCCTGCACTACCGTTGCGGCTCCGCCCTCGACGTGTCCCATGCTCGACAGAGAGCTGTGGACCATCACCCGGTCGCCGGCTTGGAGGCCCATGGCCGCCACGCTGGTTGAGATGTCGGTTCGCGTGACGCTCATCGATCCCAGATGCCGTACTCGACGACCAGCTCCACGTCCTCGATCCCCACCTTGCTGCGCAGTCCGGCGGCGCGCTCCAGCAGGGCGATCTCCAGGCGGTTCGTCCCCTGCCTGAGGGAAGACCGGTCCACCTCGATCTCCAGCCACATCCCCGTGTAAGGAGCGACCGCCTGCATGGGGCTGCGCCGCGCCCCGTCGAGGGAGACCGCTTCCCCGTTGAGGCGGACCTCCAGCCGGTCGTCCCGCACCAGGTCGCTGAAGCACAGGCGCAGGCGGGTGGAGCCGATGCGGGCGTTGCCCTCCACGTCGTCGGCGATGGTCAGGGGGATCTCGTGCATGCGGCCGAGGTCGGCGGCCGGATCGATGGAGATGGGCAGGTGGGAGGGGTAGTTGACGTCCTGCACGTGCTCCACGTCGGTGCGGCGGCGCAGGAAGTAGTGCTTGTCGCCCTCGGCGATCTGCTCCGGCCCCGAGAGCTGGCCGAGGACGGCGCGCTCCCCCTCCCCGAGGGGCCAGGGCATGAACCAGGTGTAGAGGCCGTCCACCCCCAGGCGCCAGGCATTGGCCGCCGCCGCCCGGAACATGGACGGCGAGGGATGCAGCCGGGCGTTGAAGCGGCGGCTCTCGTCGGCGTAGTAGGGGTGGAGCATGTAGTAGACGGAGACGTCGCGGGCGTGGGCCGCCTCCACGAGCCACTCCACCGGCATGGCGGAGTCGAGGATCATGTGGGCGTATACCATGGGTACCACATAGTCCACGAGCCCTTCCTCGAGCCAGCGCTCCACTTCCAGACCGGTCTTGCGGTTCACCTCCGCCGTCGGATAGATCCGGGCGCCGACGATGCCGGCGTCCTTCCCGGGCCGGTTGAGCACCGCGTCGGACGCGCGGCGGAGCCACTCGGTCATCACCGGCCCCAGGCCCTCGGCCTCCTCCTGCGGGAACCAGAAGGCGGTGCCGCCGGGGGCGGCGGCGAAGTCCAGCTCCACGCCCTCGGTGTCGTAGTCGACGGCCAACTCGGTCACACCGCGCAGCATGAAGTCGCGCACATCCTCCTGCGCCATGCCCGGCCCCCCCTCGCGGGGCGAGACCTCCTTGGGCAGGCCGGCGTAGGCGCCCATGCGCAGGGAGGCGAGGAAGTCCATGCCGCGGTCGTGGGCGCGGTCGACGAGGACCTGCAGCGGGTCGTGGCCGCGTTCGATGAGGCTCTGCATGTTGTGCCACACCCGCCAGTAGGCGCACTGCTCGAAAGCGCCCTGCATGTCCTGGCCGAAGGGCAGCCCCACCTTGGACGGGTAGAACCAGCCGTCGTCGCGGGCCATGCCGTAGACGAAGGTGTCGACGCCGGTGTCGGCGACCTCGTCGACGGGGGCCCAGGCGTCCTCCAGGCGCATGGGCGGCTCGTGGACGAAGAGGTAGTAGTGGCGGGCGTCGTTGAAGTAGATGGTGCGGCGCTGGCGCATGGGGAGAGACTCCTTTAGGAGACACCTTCGTTGTAGGGGCCAAGGTCCGGGTCGACGAAGCCGCGATGGTAGGCGCGCCCCATGAGGTAGCGGACCTCCAGCTCCACGTCGCGCAGAGTCAGCGGCGGGATCACCTCCGGCTCGCGCTTCACCAGCTCCACCTCGATCTCGTTGGTCCCCCGCCGCGGCCAGTGGTCGGGCCCGAGTCGGTAGACGAACCAGTAGCAGGTGCCGGTGCGGAAGCGCGGAGCCCGCATGCGGTAAGCCTCGTTGATGCGGCGCAGGCCCTCGGCGGGCAGCTCGCGGCCGTTGAGGCGCATGCGCACTTCGTCGGTCTCGGTGCAGGTCAGCAGGCGGAATCGCAGGATCACCTCGTGGACGCGGCCGTCGGCGTGCCAGCGCGGCAGGTCGTCGGAGAACTCGAGGGGGACGCGCAGCGGCTCGCCCTCGGCCAGCTCCGCCGGCAGCGGGCAGCGGGCCCCGGGCTCCAGCTCGGGGTCGGGGTAGCGGCCGGTGGCGGTGGGCACGTAGTAGTACTTGTCCTTCGGCGCCATGACCTCCGGGTGGGGCAGCTCGCGCAGCTTCTCGTAGAAGTCCGCCTCGTAAGGCCAGCAGCCGAACCAGTGCCCCAGGTAGAGGCCGTCGACACCCTGGTCCCAGTAGTTGCCGGCGCAGGCGCGGATGGCCTCGACCGGCGCCTGGTTGAGCCGGTCGGAGTCGACCAGGCTCTGCACCGTGGCCATGAGGTGCACGTCCCGGCCTTCGGCCTCGCTCACCAGCTCCCGGTAGTCGGCGTTGCAGTCGACCAGCTCCGGCCCGTGGAAGGTCTGGCCGATGACGATGTCCACCAGGCCCTCCCGCATCCAGCCGGCCAGGTCGAGGCCGATGTCGTAGCAGCCCTGCAGGCCGATGGGCACGCGCACGGCCAGGCGCCGGCCCTCGCCGCTGCCGCGCACGGTCTCGGAGACCCGGCGGATCCACTCCGTCATCACCCGCCGCCCGTCGGCGACCTCGTCCGGGTGGAAGTAGTAGGCCTGGTAGTTGAGCTGCAGCTCGAAACCGTCCACCGGGTAGTCCCGCACCGCCTCCTCGACGAGGGCGAAGCGCTCCTGGCGCACCTCCTCGTGGGCGAAGTCGAGGCAGTTGTAGCCCTTCCACGACTCCTCGACGCCGCTCTTGGCGCCGATCTCCAGGTGGGCGTTGTCGAAGCGGAACTCGGAGCAGCGCACGTCCTCCTCGCGCGGCCCCCTTCCCTGCTGCACCAGCAGCGTCGGGTACACGGGCAGGCCCTTGGCCCGGGCGCGCTCGCAGATCACCCGGAGGGGGTCGTCGCCGCGGGCGATCATGTCGCTGGCGTTCTGGTGGGCCCGCCGGAAGATCAGGTGCGGCCAGCGGTCGACGTTGTGGCCCCACAGCTCGCCCACCTTGGTGTCGTGGAGCACGGTGCGGCCGTCGCCGAGGCAGAACATCAGCGCGTCCACGGGCGTGCCGAGAAGCTCGTCCACCCCCTGCTCGTACTCGACGCGCTGCATGGGGGGCTCGTACATGTAGATCAGCGGATGGCGGCCGTCGTGGTAGAAGGCCAGCCTTGGGAGTTCGGTCGTCATGTCGTCCTCAGGTCCAGTTGCGGGGATCGGGAACGGCGACCCAGGTCGATCCTTCAGCGATCGACTGCTGGCTCGCCAGGCCGGGCAGGGTCATGTCCATGGCCGCGTCGATACCGACGGTGGGCTCGGTCTGTCCGCGGAGGGCGGCGACGAAGTCCTGCACCTCCCAGTAGTCGCCGCCGCCGTGGCCGGCCTGCAGGGCCTCGGGCGGCGGACTCTTCCAGAACTCGGGCAGGAACTCCTCTTCAAGCGCCGCCAGGGGCTCCCACTTGCGCTCCTCGCCGCGGGAGCGCAGCCACACCTTGGGCTCGGCCTCGTAGCCGTCGCCGGACTCGTAAGCGCCGTCCGTGCCCTGCAGGACGTAGTGGGTCATGTGGTGGGGCCGATCCGAGAGCATGTCGACGCGGATCTGCACCAGGCCGCCGCTGACCATCCGGCACATCATGGTCACCGAGTCCTCCATCTCGTAGCGGTCGCCCCGGGGATCGAGGTAGTGGTGCCCGGTGCCGGCGGCGCACACGGCGGCGACGCGGTCGGGGCGCGGGGCCCCGGCGTTGAACCACTGGTACACCGGGCCGAGGCTGTGGGTCGGGTAGGTGCAGCCGTTGACGCCGGTCTGCCAGCGGCGGCGCCAGGGGGTCGCCTCGTTGAGGTCCCTGAGCTGGTGGACGTAGGCGCCCTCGCCGTAGTAGGGGTCCCCGAACAGCCCCCGCCGGGCGATCTCGCGCACGAGGACGTTGGGCTTCATGTAGGTGAAGTTCTCGGCCATCATGTAGGTGGCCGTGCTGCGGCGGGCGGCGCCCACCAGGTCCCGGCACTCCTCGATGGAGACCCCGGCGGTGACCTCGCTGAGGACGTGGATGTCCCGCTCCAGGGCCAGGATCGCGTGGGGGACGTGCCACGGCATGGGCGTGCCGAGGATGACGGCGTCCACGGCGCCGGAGTCGAGCAGTTCCCCGGCGTCGGTGAAGGCGTGCTCCACGCCCAGCTCGGCGGCGTTGGCCTGGAGCGGCTCGAGGCGCACGTCGCAGAGGGCGGTCAGCTCGGTGGCGGGATTGGCCCGCAGGGCCTGCACGAAGCTGTTGCCCCGGCCGGCGGCGCCGATGATGCCGAAACGGATGCGGTCCGCCATCAGTCCTCTTCCCAGGGAAGGGGCACGCCGAGGCGGGCGCCGGCGCCGCGGACCATGCGGTCCACCTCGGCGCGGAAGGCCTCCTCCGAGACCGCCGAGCCCACGTGGATGGCCAGGATCGTGCCGCCGCTGGTGGCCTTCGGCCAGCGCTCGGCGGTGGCCGGCTCGGCCTCCGTGATCCCGGCCAGGCCGCCTCCCATCAGGGAGGCCACCGCCGTGTAGCCGACGCTCTTGAAGAAGGCCGCCGGGATCATGGGGATCAGAGCGTCGAACTCCGGCCCCGTCTGGTAGTCGGCGAGGATCCGCGTGGCCGCGGCGCGGCGGCAGTAGTGGCCGGCGGAGCCGTAGTGGCCGATGGAGCGCACCGTGGCCATGCCCAGGCCCAGCTCCCGCGCCCGGGCGACGGCCATGTCGGTCGCCTCCAGCATGGGCACGTATCCCAGGCCGCCGTCGCCGTCGAGGGCGGCCACGGCCGGTGTCTCGCGGATGACGAAGGGACTCGGGGCGGGGTTGAGCCGGCCGGTCTCCAGGGCGCCGCAGTAGCCGTCAAGGGCGCGGCAGCCGTGGCTGCGGACGCCGCGCAGGTCGGAGTCGACGAGCAACCGGCTGACGGCGCGCGCCTGACCGGGCGGCGATCCGGCCTTTTCGAGGCAGGCCGCGGCAAAGGTCAGCAGCCGTTCCTCGCGCACGTTGACGGCCGTCTCGGGGGGCCGGTTCATGGCCTGATCTCCTTGCCCGTCAAAAGGGCCGAGGCTACCTTGCCCGGCCCCTCTTTTTCACCTGCAAACGAACTGCGAACTGGACCCGATGAAACTCGACGTCGTGGAACTGACGAAGGAGTTCGTAAGCTACAAATCCGAGAGCCGCCTGAGCAACGTCCCGGTCACCGAGCGTACCGCCGAGATTCTGAAGTCTCTGAAGTTCGAGGTGGAGCGGCTTCCCTACACCGACGACCGGGGCGTGGACAAGCTCTGCGTCGTCGGCCGGCTGGGGAAAGGCGGCGGCGGGCTCACGCTGATGAGCCACGACGACGTGGTGCCGGCGGCCCTCGAGGACGGCTGGAAGCAGGACCCCTACACGGCCCGGATCGCCGGGGGCAAGCTCTACGGCCGCGGCGCCTGCGACATGAAGGGCCCCCTGGCGGCCTCGATCTGCGCCGCCGCGAAGTTCGGGGACCGCGGCCTCAAGCAGCCGCTGTTCATCGTGGTCACCGCCGACGAGGAGGTGCAGGCCCGGGGGGCCCGGGAGGTGACCCGCAACTCGAAACTCTTCGACGAGGCCAGCTCCGGGTACGGCGTGATCTGCGAGCCCACCCTCCTGCGCGTGGTCTACGCCCACAAGGGTTCCATGTCGATCCGCGCCACGGCCAGCGGCCGCGCCGCCCACACGAGCACCCTGAAGGGAGTCAACGCCAACCTGGCCATGATCCCCTTCCTGGTGGAGATGAAGAAGATCAACGATCTCGTGCTCTCCTCGAAGCGCTACCGCAACGAGGAGTTCTCGCCCCCCCACTCGGAGTGGAGCATCGGCATCAACGACGGCAACGTGGCCACCAACATCTCGCCGGTGCGCAGCGTCTGCACCGTGAGCTACCGGCTCATGCCCGGCATCGATCCCGAGAGGCTGCTCGAGCGCACCAAAGCCAAGGCCCGGGAGTGCGGCCTCGAGGTGGAGGTCAGGTTCCCCGGCGAGCCGGTCTACACCCCCCCGGACGCCGCCATCGTGCGCACCGCCCTGCGCCTGTCCGGCACCCGCAAGCCGACGACCGTCGCCTACGGCACCGACGGCCTCGCCTTCCGCGAGAAGATGCGGGATCTGGTCGTGCTCGGGCCCGGCAACATCGCCCAGGCCCACACGGTGGACGAGTGGGTGCGGATCGATCAACTGCGCAAGGGGGTCGACCTGTACCAGCGCTTCATCGACCACGTCTGCGTGCGCGGAGAGAGCTGAAGCAGGAGGGCCAAGAGCGGGGCCCGCACTCCGCCGGCGGCCGGCGGACTCAGGACCCCAGTTGTCCGCCCTCGGCCAGGGCCTCGGCGATCTGCACCGCGTTCAGGGCCGCGCCCTTGCGCAACTGATCGCCGCACAGGAACAGGCTCACGCCGGTGCCGTCGGGCCGCGACAGGTCCTGGCGGACGCGGCCCACGAGCACCTCGTCCCGGCCGCTGGCCTCCAGGGGCATGGGGAAGTGGTTGGCCTCGCGGTCGTCGACCAGCTCCACGCCCGGCGCCTCGCCCAGGATCCGCCGCACCTCCGCCTCGCTCACCGGCTCCTCGAACTCGACGGTCATCGCCTCGGAGTGGGCCCGCAGGACGGGGACGCGCACGCAGGTGGGCGATACCAGGATCGACTCCTCGTGGAACATCTTGCGCGTCTCCCGGATCATCTTCACCTCCTCCTCGCAGTAGCCGTCCTCGTCGATCTCGGTGTTGTGCGAGAACAGGTTGAAGGCGATCGGGTACGGCAGCTCCCGGGGCACGGCGGGCCTGTCGGCGAGCACCTCCCGCGTCTGCTCCACCAGCTCCTCCATGGCCTTGGCGCCGGCGCCCGAGATCGCCTGGTAGGTGGAGACGACGACGCGGCGCACGCGATGGGCGCGGTGCAGGGGCCACAGGGGCACGACCATGATGATGGTGGAACAGTTCGGGTTGGCGATGAGGCCCTTGTGGGCGGCCAGGTCGCCGGCGTTGACCTCGGGCACCACGAGGGGCACCTCGGGGTCCATGCGGAAGGCGGAGGTGTTGTCCACGACCACGGCGCCGGCCGCCACCGCCGCCGGCGCGAACCGCCGGCTGAGGCTGCCGCCGGCCGATGACAGCACCAGGTCGATGCCGTCGAAGGAGTCCTCCGTCAGCTCCTGCACCGTGAGGCTCTCGCCGCGGAAGTCGATGCGCCGGCCGGCGGAACGGCTGGAGGCCAGCAGCCGCAGCTCGTTCACCGGAAAGTCGCGCTCGGCCAGGATCTCGAGCATGACCTGGCCCACGGCGCCGGTGGCGCCCATGACGGCGACGCTGTAGCTCACAGGTCCTGCATGCGGATCAGGCGCAGGCCGCGGGTCACCAGGGGCAGGGCCTCGATGGCCCTCACCGCCTGCTGCATGGACCGCTCCCGCGCCTCGTGGGTGACGATGACCAGGGGCACGGCGCCGCCCTGGAGGTCGCGCTCCTTCTGCAGCACCGAGGCGATGCTGATCCGCTCCTCGGCGAGGATGCGGGCGATCCGCTCGAGCACGCCGGGACGGTCCTCCACCAGCATGCGCAGGAAGTAGCGGATCTCGGCCTCGCAGATGTCGGTGAAGCCGACGGCCTCCTCGCCGAGGATCATGTCGCCGATGGAGGTGGCGGCTCCCCTCCGGCGGCGCTCGGCCAGCTCCACGAGATCGGAGACCACGGCGCTGGCCGTCGGCATCCGGCCGGCGCCGGCGCCGGAGAACACCTGCGTGCCCACGGCGCTGCCCACGACCTCGATGGCGTTGAACTCGTCCTGGATGTTGGCCAGCTGCGAGTCGGCGGGGACCATCACCGGATGCACGCGGGCCTCCACCCCCCCGGGGGCCTGCCGGGCGATGGCGAGCAGCTTGATGGCGAAGCCCAGCTCGCGGGCGTACTCGATGTCGCTGGCCTCGATGGCCTCGATCCCCTCGCAGTAGATGTCGGCCGCGGTGCCCCGGGTGTGAAAGGCGATGCGGCTGAGGATGACGAGCTTGGAGGCGGCGTCGGCGCCGCTCACGTCGGCCGCGGGATCGGGCTCGGCGTACCCGGCGGCCTGGGCCTGCGCCAGGATCTGGTCGTAGTCCCCCTCGCCGCGGGCCATGCGCGTGAGGATGTAGTTGGTCGTGCCGTTGAGGATGCCGTAGAGGCTCTCCACGCGGTTGGCCACGAGGCCGTTGCGCAGGGAGCGGATGATGGGGATCCCGCCGGCGACGCTGGCCTCGAAGAGGAGATCGACGTCGCCCTCGGCGGCCAGGTCGAACAACTCGTCGCCGTGCTCGGCGATGACGGCCTTGTTGGCGGTGACCACGTGCTTGCCCGCTCTCAGGGCCTGCCGGATCCAGCCGCAGGCCCCCGGCGCCCCGGTCAGCTCGACCACCACCTGCACCCCCGGATCGGAGATCACCTTTCCCGCGTCGCCGGTCAGCACGCCCGGGGGAAGCTGGACGTCCCGGGCCCTGGCGGGATCGCGCACGGCCGCGCGCCGCACCTCGAAGCACGCCTTGCGGCGGCGCACGGCGGCGGGCGCCTCGCGCAGGAGCTGCACGACGCCGGTGCCGACCGTGCCCAGGCCGATCAGGCCGAGACCGATGGCGCCGCTCATGGGCTCGCGGGGGCGCGCACGGCGGACGGCGCTCGTGGCCCGGGCGGCCCGGTCCGGCCGTCGGGGGCGGTGGTCTGAGGCCTCGCGGCGATCATCTGCGAATCGTTCGGTTTCTCTCGGTGAGGCGCGGCTCCGGGGCGCCTGCGCGGAGAGGCGGGCGGTCCGGAACGGCACAAGACGTTCGAAGTTACCGGGGCCTCCGGATATCGTCAATCAGAACGCGCCCCGGGTGCGGGAGGGCCTTCGTTGCCGCCCCGGGCGGGGGCGGGTAGGTTGGTGCGGGAGGATACGTGAGGGGATTCCGCAACATCGCCATCGCCGCCGCCGCGGTGACCTTCCTGGTGATCGCCGCCGGGGGCTTCGTGCGGGCCGCCGGCGCCGGCCTCGGGTGCCCGGACTGGCCCCGGTGCTTCGGCCGCTGGATCCCGCCCACCGAGGTCAGCCAGCTGCCGCCGGAGATCGACCCCGAGAGGTTCGACTTCGCCCTCGCCTGGATCGAGTACGTCAACCGCCTCCTGGGGGTGGTCGTCGGCCTGCTGATCCTGGCTGTCCTGGTATCGGCCTGGCGCGTGCACCGCCGCCGGCCCGCCATCCTGGGCCCGGCCCTGGCGGTGGGTCTGCTCGTCGCCTTCCAGGGGTGGTTCGGCGGCCAGGTGGTGGCCCACGAGCTCGACCCGCGGCTGGTGACCGTCCACCTCTTCGTGGCCCTGGCCATCGCCGGCCTGCTCCTGCACCTGGTGGTGCAGGGCTTCGACGCCGAAGGGGACCGCCTGCCGAGGCCTCCGGCCGGGGCGTCGCCCTTGTTCCGCCTCGGCCTTCTGGTCCTGGGGGCGGCGGTGGTGCAACTGGTGCTCGGCGCCTTCCTGCGCGGCAGCCTCGAAGGGGTGATGGCCGCCGACCCCGACCTGGAGCGCTCCCGGCTCCTAAGCCGCGTAGGCATGGCGGACGAGGTCCACAAGACCGGCGCCCTGATCGTCGCCCTGCTGTGCGCCTCGCTGCTGTGGGCGGCCCACACCCGGCTGGGGGACCACCCCGGCCTGCGGCGGCTGGCGCAGGCGCCGGCGTGGCTCACGCTGGCGCAGATCGCCGCCGGCCTGGGGCTGACCTCCCTGGCCCTGCCCCCCGTCCTGCAGTTGGCCCACCTGGTGCTCGGGAGCCTGTTGTTCGGCTGTCTCGTTTTGTCCGTGCTGCTGCTGGCCCCGGCGCGGGCGGGCCCGCCGGGGGAGCTTCAGGAGAACTGACAGGTGGCTCCGTGAAGGCTGTCCGTAGAATCCTGCCGGTGCTGCTGGTATGGGGTGCTGGGGCTCAGGCTCAACCCGCCCCGCCCGATTCGGTCTGGAGCGACGAACAATGCTGGACCATGGTCACTGTCGAGGCGAGGGATGGGCAAGTTCCCCGGATCTGCCTGTGTTGGACCACCGTCGAGGAGGCCGACGCGTATCGAATCTGGCGGGAGATCTTCGTCACCGTGGGCTTGGACGATGCCGGCAACATAGTGGAGCTTGACACGCCGAGATTGGCCTGGGTGCCATGGGGAATGGTGACTCGACCGAAGGATCAGGGGCCGATCCTCTGCGCCGTGATCGCCAGCCTCGATGGTGATCCCACCAGGTGGGGCGTGTCCAGTGTCCAGGACGATCTCCACTCGGAACCGACAACAGCAGGTGACGCGGCAACGGCTGTCCGGCGGCTCAGTTGGGGCGAGGTCAAGGAGAGACTGTGAGCCCGAAGAATCCGGAAAAGGCCACCTTGCCGTTCTGGCCTCAGAGGCGCAGCCGCCGCTGGTTGGCGTAGACGTTGAATCCCCGGCCCCGGACGAACCCCGTGAGGGTGACCCCGGCTTCTTTGGCCAGGTCCACGGCCAGGCTCGAGGGCCCGGAGACCGAGGCGATGAAGCCGATGCCGGCGAGCCGCGCCTTCTGCACGATCTCGAAGCTGGTGCGGCCGCTGACCATGAGAATCGACGCCGAGGGCGGCCACCGGCCGGCGGCGACGAAGTGGCCCACGAGCTTGTCCACGGCGTTGTGGCGGCCCACGTCCTCGCGCAGGACGAGCAGCTCCCCGGCCGGGTCGAAGAGACCGGCGGCGTGGAGGGAACCGGTGCGCTCGAACTGGTCCTGGGCCTCGCGCAGCCGGTCGGGCAGGCCGTGCAGGGTGGCGCCGGCCACCTCGAAGTCGGTCAGCTCCCGGCGGGCCTGGAGACGGACCTGGTCGATGCTCGCCTTGCCGCAGACGCCGCAGCTCGAGGTGGCGTAGAAGTTGCGCTTGATGCCGGCGGCGTCGAAGGCCAGACCGTCGGCGAGGCGCACGTCGACGACGTTGCGCTCGTTCGGCGGCGAGGCGGAGGGGCAGTAGGAGAGGGCGCCGAGCCCCGCCGGCTCGGGGAGGATGGCCTCGGTGAGCAGGAAGCCGGCCACGAGATCGAAGTCGTGACCGGGCGTGCGCATGACCACGGCCACGGGCTCGTCGTCGATGCGGATCTCCAGGGGCTCCTCCACGGTCACGGCGTCGGGCTCCGGAGCGGCGGCGACGCCGTCGCGCACGACCACGCGCCGGCGCTCGGCCAGCCCCTGGGCGGAAGCCGCAGGCTTCACGCGGTGGCCCTCCGACCCGGGCGGACCCGGCCGGGCTCCGCGGTCACCGGCGCGCGCACCCGCACCTGGCGGGAACCCGCTCTTCCGGGTCCGGGTCCGTCTGCTGCGAGGCTTCCGCCTCTACCGGGGAAAGGATGCACTGGCTGCGCCGCGAATCGATCTTTCAAGGAGGAATGGAGCGAATCTACCTTGACCCACGGCGCCCGGCAATCGCTGAGAGCGGCTGAATGACGCCCTTCCTCGACGCCTTGCGAGAGGGCCCCCTGCTGGCCGACGGCGCCATGGGGTCCTACCTCTTCGAGCTGACCGGCCGCCTGTCGGAGGAGAACCATGTGTACGAGGCCTTCGGCGCCGACCGGCCGGAGGTCCTGCGGCAGGTCGGCCTCGCCTACCTGCAGGCCGGGAGCCGCTGCCTGACCACCAACACCTTCGCCGGCAACGGCGCCTGCCTGGCCGCCAGCGGCCTGGGCCACCGCACCGCCGAGCTGAACGCCGCCGATGTGGCCGTCACCCGCGAGTCGATCGACGAGTACTGCCGCGCCGCCGGCGCCGACCGGGGCCGCTTCTTCGTCCTCGGTTCGGTGGGCCCCACCCCGGCCGGGGACGAGTCCGGCCACGCCCTGACCGCGGCCTACGCCGACCACCTGGCCGCCCTCGTCGACGGCGGCGCCGACGCCCTCCTGCTGGAGACCTTCCGCTCCCTCGAGCAGCTGCGCGGGGTCCTCGCCCTCGTCTCCCGGCTCGCCGCCGGTCTGCCCGTGATCGCTCACATGGCCCTGCAGCAGGACGGCGAAGGCTGGTCCGTGGACCCCCTCCTCCTGGCCCGCGCCGCGGCCGAAGGCGGCGCCCACGTGGTCGGCATCAACTGCTGCACGCCCTGGGAGGCGGAGCGGTTCGTGGCCGAGGTGGCGGCCTCGGGCGTGGCCGCCGACCGGGGCCTGCTGGTCTCGGCCATGCCCAACGCGGGAGGCTTCCAGCACATCGGCAACCGTTACATGACCCGCGTCAACCCCGAGTTCATGGGCCGCCTCGGGCGCACCCTGTGCGAGTCGGGGGCGCGGCTCGTGGGCGGCTGCTGCGAGATCCACCCGCCCCACGTGGCGGAGATGGCCAACTACCTGCACAGCCGCGCCGCCGGGGGCCGGACCGTCGCCGTGGGGTGGCCCGGGGAGCGGACCCCCACGGGCCTGGAGGTCAAGGCCGCCAACGGCGGCTTCTCCCGCAAGATCTTCGATGGCGGGTTCGCCGTGAGCGTCGAGATCCTGCCGCCGCGAGGCACGGCGCCGAAGCGGCTGCAGGGCCGCGTCGACTTCGTGGGGCGCCTGGCCGCCTCCGGGCTGGCCGACGCTCTCGACATCACCGACGGCTCGCGCGGCATCCCCCTCATGCCCCCCGGGGACTTCGTGCACGTGCTGCGCCAGCGCCTGGGCTGGAGGGCCGACGGCGGCGACGGGCTCGAGCTGATCCCCCACTTCACCTCGCGGGACCTGAACCTCATGGGCCTGCAGGCGCGCCTCGTCGGCTACTGGGCGAACCGCATCCACAACGTCCTGTTCATCACCGGCGACCCCCCCAAGATGGCGCCCACCTATCCGCGCTCCACGGCGGTCTTCGACGTCGATTCCGTGGACATGGTGCGGCTCACCCATTCCAGGCTGAACGCCGGCGCCGACTTCGGCGGCCAGCCCCTCGGCCGGCACCGGGACCCGCGCACCCGCTTCACCATCGGCACCGGCTTCGAGCCGGAAGCCCCGGCCCGGGAGCGCGAGCTGGACCGGCTGCGGCGCAAGATCGACGCCGGCGCCGACTACGTCATGACCCAGCCGGTCTTCCGCCGGGAGGCGCTGGACGGCCTGGAGCCCTTCCGGGAGCGCGTGGCCGTCCTCGCGGGGGTGCTCGTCCTGCGAGGCCTGGACCACGCCCTGCGCATGGGCACCGTGCCGGGGGTGGTCGTGCCCGACGAGGTGGTGGGCCGGCTCGGCGACCGCCGGGGGGCAGCCGACCAGGCCCGCGTGGGAGCGGAGATCGCTGCCGAGCAGATCCGCCGCCTCCGCGCCGAAGGCTGGTCCGGGGTGTACCTCATGTCCCCGGCCGGACCCGCGCCGGTCCTCGAGGTGCTGGCCGCCGGCCTCGGCTAGACTTCCTCCACCCAGCGCCGCCGGACGGCTTCCAGGGCCGAGGCCCGGTCCCGGAGGCGGCCCTCCAGCTGCTCGTCCTCCACCCAGCGCAGGATCTCGGCGAAGGCCGGACCGGGTGGCAGGCCGAGGCCGATGAGGTCCCGGCCGCTCACCAGCGGCGGTGGACGCAGCCGGTCCTCCTCCCCCTCGCCGGCCGGCTCCAGGGCCCGCCGGCAGAAGTCGTGGAGATCGAGCATCCCGTGGCTCGCCAGGCAATCGATGCGGTGCAGCTCGAGCAGCTCCTCGAAGCCCTCCTGGCGCAGGAAGCGCTTGAGCTTGCCGGGGCGCATGCGGCGGGCGTTGGGGAAGCGCATGTGCTGGGCCGTGAGCATGCGCACGCGCTCGCCGTCGCGCTTGGAGAACCGCAGGCGCCGGGCGATCTCCTCGACCATCTCCGCCCCGAGCTGGTCGTGGCCGTGGAAGCGGATGCGGTCGGACTCCGAGAACGTGGGCGGCTTGCCCACGTCGTGGAGCAGGACTCCCCAGGCCAGGGTCGGCGACGGATCGTCGAGGGCGTCGATCTGCTCCAGCATGAGCAGCACGTGCCGCCAGACGTCGCCCTCCGGGTGGTGCTCCGGCGACTGGCGGACCCCCTTCAGGGCGGCCACCTCGGGCAGGACTCGCTCGAGCAGCCCCGACCGCCGCAGCAGCCGGAAGCCAGGGACGGCGGCGCCCTCGACGAGGATCCGCGTCAGCTCGTCGCGCACGCGCTCGGCGGAGAGGAGGTCCACCATGTGGGCGCACTCGCGAATCGCCTGCCAGGTGCCCGGCTCGATCTCGAACCCGAGGCTCGCGGCGAGGCGCACGGCCCGCAGGGTGCGCAGCCCGTCCTCGGCGAAGCGCTCGGCCGGATCGCCGATGGCGCGGATGAGCCCGGCCTCCAGGTCCTCCCGGCCGCCGACGTAGTCGAGCACCCCCTCGCCGCCGGGATCGTAGAACAACCCGTTGATCGTGAAGTCGCGGCGGCGGGCGTCCGCCTCGGGACCGGTGAACTCCACCCGCTCCGGGTGACGGCCGTCGACGTACGGCCCCTCCCGGCGGAAGCGGGCCACGTGGTACTCGCCCTCCGGCAGGCGGACGAGGACGATCCCGAACTGCGCCCCCACGGGGACGGCGTGCTCGAAGAGCTGCATCACCCGGCCGGGGTCGGCGTCGGTGGCCACGTCCCAGTCCCTGGGCGGGCGTCGCAGCAACAGGTCGCGCACGCCGCCGCCGGCGAGGCAGGCCTTGTGCCCGGCCCCCTGGAGCCGGCGGATCACCGCCGCGGCGCCGGGGTCCACGCGCCCGGCCGGGATCGGTTCTACTTGCTCCATTGCGGGCCCCCGGCTAGCCTCTGTGGGAGGAACACGAAGCGGACGAGAGGGATGGAGGAGAGATGCGTCGGAACCGTGTGAAGGCCTCCAGGGCCCTGCTGAGCACGTCGGACCGGAGGGGCCTGCCGGAGTTCGCCGCGGCCCTGGCGGAACTGGGCATCGAGCTGGTGAGCACCGGCGGCACCGGGGGCGCCCTGCGCGAGGCGGGCCTGGAGGTGACCGAGGTCTCGGAGGTCACGGGATTCCCGGAGATGATGGACGGACGGGTGAAGAGCCTGCACCCGAAGATCCACGGCGGCCTCCTCGGGCTGCGGGACAACGCCGGTCACATGGCCACCCTGGAGCGTCACGGGATCGCGCCCTTCGAGCTGGTCTGCGTCAACCTCTACCCCTTCGAGCAGGCCATCTCCCGCCCCGGCTGCACCCTGGCCGAGGCGATCGAGAACATCGACATCGGGGGCCCCGCCATGTTGCGTTCGGCGGCCAAGAACCACGCCTCGATCTACGTGGTCAGCTCGCCGGAGCAGTACCCGGAGACGATCGCGCGCCTGCGCGCCGGCGGGGGCCGCATCGATCCCGCCTACGGCCGGCGCCTGGCCGTGGAGGCCTTCCGCCTGACGGCGCGCTACGACACCGCCGTCAGCGGCTGGCTCGCCGCCCAGGCGCAGCCGCCCTCCTGAGCCGCGGGCTCACCGCCCCTCCCCCGCCAGCACCTGACGCAGGCGGCGAGCGACGACCTCCTCCTCGCCCTCCTCCATCATGTAGGGGTTGAACTGGAGGGACCGCTCCCCGTGGAAGACCTCGATCCGCGGGTCCCCCGATGACAGGGCCCCGGCGGCCCCGCCCCCGTCGAGACCCAGGGCCTCCGGATCCCAGCTCACCGTCAGTCCGGGAGCGACGTTGGACCGCCCCGTCTCCTCGTTGACCGCGGTCTCCACCGTCTCCACGTCCCGCGCGGCGCCGCCGATGACCTCCAGGCGCCGCAGCCAGTCCCGCCACTCGGCCTCGTGGTCGCGCCGCACCCACATCTCCACCGCGGCGAGCAGGCCCATGACCTCCTCCTTGCCGGCCTTCATGGGCCGTCCCAGGGAGTGGTTGGGGGCGCCGTTGCGGAAGGCCGCCTGGAGCAGCTCCTTGCGGCCGAGGATCAGGCCCGAGGCCTGGGGGCCCCGCAGGCACTTGCCGCCGCTGTAGGCGACGGCGCTGGCGCCCTCGGCCAGGTAGCGGTTGGGCACGTCCGGACGCTCGGCGGCGGCGTCGACGAGACTGGGGATCCCGTGGCGGCGGCCGACGGCCGCCATCTCCGCCACGGGGATCCGTCCGCGGTCGGCGGCGTCGCCGAAGAGCAGCAGCATGGCCGTGCGCTCGCTCACCGCCGCCTCCAGCTCGTCCAGGCTCTCCACCTCGATCAGGCGGGCGCCGGTCATGCGCACGGCGAGGTCGTAGCCGTGGCGGTGGCTCTTCTGCACGATGACCTCGTCCTTCATGCCCGTCGTGTCGGGCAGGCGCTCGATCCTCTCCGGGTCGGTGCCGGCCACGCACGCCGCCGCCACCTGGCAGAGGGCGGCGGCGCAGCCGTTGACGATCAGCCCCCACTCGCACTCCATCAGCTCGGCCAGGCGCGTCCCCACGGCCTCGGAGAGCTCCCCGAGGTGCACGTATCGCCTCGACGCCTCCTGCATGGCGGCCCTCGCCTCGGGCAGCAGCAGGGAGCCGCTGATGATGGTGTAGGTGCCCCGGCAGTTGATGAGGGGCCGCACGCCGATCGATTCGTACGTCGGAATCACAGGACGTCCTCCGCGTGTTCAGCCAGGTGGGCCTCCATGGAGGCCATCCCGGCGCTCGGGTCCAGGTTCACCCCCTGGCGGCCAAAGGCCACGCCGAGGGCGTGCAGGGTGCGGAACAGGTTCGGCGCCCGGCACTGCTCCCCCATCTGGCCGATGCGGACGGCCGGGATGCCGAAGGAGTCGGCGATGAGCACCTTGAAGCGGTCGGTCATGTACTTGCGGGCCACGCCGTCGTCGACGCCGTCGGGGACGCGGATCGCCAGGACCGAGTTCAGGCGGTACTCGACGGGCGCGTAGAACTCCAGACCCATGGCCTCGACGCCGGCCTGCAGGGCCAGGGAGCTGTGCAGGTGCCGCTTGAAGCGCTGCTCCAGGGTCTCCTCGATGATCAGGCGCAGGGCCTCGTGGAGGGCCAGCAGGGCGGGCACCGGCGCCGTGTAGTGGTAGGCGTACTCGCCCCAGAACCGCTCCGCCCGGGTTGCGTCGAGGCACCAGTGGGGCATGGGACCCCGGCGGCTTTGGATCACCTCCCAGGCCCGGGGCGAGAAGGAGATGAGGGAGACGCCGGGCAGCGAGGACAGCCCCTTCTGACTGCCGGTGACGACTACGTCGATGTCCCACTCGTCCTTCTTGAGTGGCATGGTGCTCAGGGTGCACACGGCGTCGACGATGGTCAGGGCGCCGTGGTCGCGGGCCAGGGACACGATCTGCCGCAGATCTCCGGTGAGCACCCCGGAGGAGGTCTCGCCCTGCACCAGGGTCACCGCGTCGAACCGTCCCTCCCGCAGGGCCGCCTCGACCATCCCGGCGCCCACGGGCCGGCCGTCGGGCCCCTCCAGGATCGTCACCTCGGCGCCGACGCCGGCGGCCATCTCGGCGAAGCGGCCGCTGAACAGCCCGTTGCGGCAGACCAGCACCCTCCGGCCGGGCCAGAGCAGGTTGCCCACGGCCATCTCCATGGCCGCCGAGGCCGGTCCGGAGACGCCGTAGATGCGCTCGTCGCGGGTCTGGAAGACGTAGCGCGACATCTCGCGGATGTGGCGCACCACCATGGCCATGGTGTCGCCCACGTGGTTGATGACCATGCCGCCGGCGCGCGCCACCTCCGCCGGCACCGGCACCGGGCCGGCCGTCATGAGCAGCAACGGCTCGGCGGGCAGGACCTGCGTCAGGGGGGGCGGCTGCGGGCGCCGGATGTCCTTGTCCACGGGGCTCACTTCGATCCCTCGTCAGCTGTTGATGGACCGCCCGAAGGCGGCGGCCGCCGCCTCCATCACCCCCTCCGAGAGCGTCGGATGGGCGTGGACGGTACCGGCCAGTTCCTCCCAGGTGGCCTCCAGGGTCAGGGCCAGGCCCAGCTCGGCGATCAGCTCGGTGGCCTCGGGTCCGACGATGGCGGCGCCCAGCAGCTCGCCGTGGCGGGCGCCGAAGACCAGCTTGATCAGCCCCGCCGCGTCGCCCGAGGCGCGCGCCCGGCCGCTGGCGGCGAAGGGGAAACGCCCCACCTTCACCTCCAGGCCCCGGGATTCGGCCTGCGCCTGGGAGAGGCCGACGCTGGCCACCTCCGGCTCGCTGTAGATGCAGCGCGGGATCGAGGCCGGGTCCGGCCTCCCCCGCCCCTGTCCGGCCATCGCCTCGGCGGCCGCCGTTCCCTCGGCCGCGGCGGCGTGGGCCAGCTGGGGCGGCCCGATCAGATCGCCGATGGCGTAGACCCCCGGGACCGGGGTCTGGAAGCCGTCGTCCACCGGGATCCGGCCGCGGTTGGAGCGCAGGCCGAGAGCGGCCAGCCCGAGGCCCCCGGCGTGGCCGGCGACGCCCACCGCCATGAGCACGCGCTCGCCCTTCACCTCGCCGGCTCCCTGCGGACCCTCGAAGGTCACGGTCGCGCGCCGGGCCCGGGGCGGGGTCCGCACGCCGGTGACGCGCACCCCGGCGCGCACCTCCACGCCGTCGGCCTCCAGGGCGGCGGTGAGCACGGCGGCCGCCTCGGCGTCCTCCTCGGGCAGGATCTGGGCCTCGGCTTCGAGCAGCACGACACTCGTGCCGAAGGCGCTGTAGAACGACGCGAACTCCACCCCGATGGCGCCGGCGCCGATGATCACCAGGGAGCCGGGGCGCTTCGGCAGGACCATGGCCTCGCGGCTGGAGATGACGCGCTCGCCGTCGATCTCGACGCCGGGCAGGCTCGCCGGCCGTCCGCCGGTGGCCAGCAGCACCCGCTCCGCCCGCAGCCGGCGAGGCTCGCCGTCCTCGGGGACCACCTCCACCTCCCGGGAGGGGGTCAGGCGCCCGAGGCCGCGCACCACCTCGACGCGGTTCTTCTTCATCAGGGAGGCGACGCCGCCGGACAGCTCCTCGACGATGCGGCGGCTGCGGGCGATCACCCGCTCCCAGTCGTGGCCGATCTCGCCGGTGGTGAGCCCGAACTCGCCGGCCCGCCGCAACAGCCGCAGCACCTGGGCCTGCCGCAGCAGGGCCTTGGTGGGGATGCAGCCCCAGTTGAGGCAGGTCCCTCCGAGGCGCTCTTCGGCCTCGACCAGACCGACGCGCAGGCCGAGCTGGGAGGCGCGGACGGCGGCGCCGCAGCCGCCGGGTCCGCCGCCGATGACGAGGAGATCGAAAGAGTCGCTCATGACGTTGACGGGAAAAGAGGAAGCGACATAATCTAACCCACCCTCCCCGGAAACTCCACGATGGACACGACGTGAACCGTTCCGCCGGCGAACGCCCCCTGGTCATCTACAGCGACGGCGCCTGCTCCGGAAACCCCGGACCGGGAGGCTGGGCGGCGCTGCTGCGCTACTCCGACGGCCGCACCCGGGAGCTGGGCGGCGCCGTGCCCGACACGACCAACAACCGCATGGAGCTCCAGGCCGCCATCGAGGGCCTGAAGGCGGCCGCCGGCGCCGGCGCCGTGGTCATGGTCACCGACAGCGAATACCTGCGCAAAGGCATCACCGAGTGGATCCACGGGTGGAAGCGGCGGGCCTGGCGGACGGCGGCGAAGAAGCCGGTCCTCAACCAGGACCTGTGGCATGCGCTGGACGGCCTCAACTCCGGGGCCGTGGAGTGGCGCTACACCCGAGCCCACGCGGGGGATCCGGGCAACGAGCGCTGCGACGAGATCGCCCACGCCTTCTCCCAGGGCCGGGAGCCGCAACTGACCCGCACCGCCTGAGGGCCGCGGCGGCCACGGCTCACAGCCAGCCGCGCAGCCGGTAGACCGCCAGACCCGCGTACTCCTTCACCGCCCGGCTGCTGGCGTCCAGGGCCTCCACGTCGGGCAGCAGCCGCCACGGCGAGAAGGGCTTGGCCGCCACGCGGAAGTCCGTCGGCGCCGGCACGAAGTCGACCCCCGCCTTGCGAAAGACCCCCGCCGCCCGGGGCATGTGCCGGGCCGAGGTCACCAGCAGGACCCGCTTCAGTCCGCGCTCGCCCAGCAGCCGCGCCGTGTGCACCGCGTTCTCGCGGGTGTTCCGGGACCGGCTCTCCAGCAGCAGTTGTCCGGGCTCGACGCCGTACTCGGCCGCGAGCCGGGCCATGCGCGCCGCCTCGGGCAGGCTGGAGCCGGTCAGCCAGGGGATGGCGCCGCCGCTGAGGATCAGTCCCGGCGCCTTGCCGGCGCGCAGCAGCCGCAGGCCGTGGAGCAGCCGGTCGAAGGAGCCGTTCACCTCGACCTCGATGCGGGGCGGCAGCGGCGCCTGGGTCGCGCCTCCGAGGACGACGATGGCGTCGACGCGGGGATAGTCCTCCACCGGCGCCGGCGGATAGCGCGACTCCAGGGATCCGAGGAGCAGATCGGCGGCCATGGGATTGCTCGCCGCGAGGATCACGGCGACGCCGCCGAGCAGGGCCCGCCGGGAGCCGGCGGTCCGGCCCCGCCAGCGCAGCACGGCGGCGGCGGCCCACAAGACGGTCGCCACGCCCAGGGGATAGAGCAGGGGCGCGAGCAGCTTCGACAGGAGGAGAAACACACTCAGTCCGGGAGCGGCAGGCGCATGCGCCGCGCCATGTCGCAGGTGACCGCGGCCAGCTGCTCGACGCGCTTGCGCACCTCGCCGCTGGGGATCGACTCCCCGTCGAAGTCCTCGGCCAGGGCATGGACCTGGCGGGGCACGATCCAGGCGCGCAGGCGGGAGCAGAGGATCACGCCGTGGGCCTCGACGACGGCGATGCGGGGGGCGGTCTCGGTCATGGCGGGAGCCCGGCGGCGGTGTAATATATGCCGACCCTTACGGAGGAGAGATCCCCATGCGCACGCTCCGCCTCACGGCCCTGCTGCTGCTCGCCGGCGCCGGCCACGTTTTCTCCGAGCGCGTCCAGGACCCGCCCGCGCAGGTGCCCGGGACCGTGATCCCCATGGCCTCCGGCGCCATCGTCGTCGACGGCGATCCGGGCGACGCCGCCTGGCGGCAGGCCCCGCCCCTGGAGTTCGTCTTTCCCTGGGACGACGTCTCCGGCGGCGGCGCCCAGAGCACGGTGGCGCGCATGCTCTACGACGACGAGGCCCTCTACCTCCTCTACGAGTGCGTCGACCCCTACCTGGACGCCGAGGTGACCGAGCACGACGGGCCCGTCTACCAGGAGGACGCCGTGGAGATCTTCGTCACCCCGAATCCCGCCGACGTGAGCGCCTACTTCGGGTACGAGATGAACATCCGGGGGGTCTTCCTCGACTACCTGGCCTTCGGCGGGGGCGAGCACGGCACCAAGAGCGTTCACTTCGAGTGGCAGAGCGAGGACGTGCGCATCGCCACCTCGCACGACGGCACCCTCAACGACCACGCCGACACCGACACCGGGTGGGTGCTGGAGATGGCCATCCCCTTCGACAACTTCCGCCATCTCGGAGGCCGGGTCCCGCCGCAGCCCGGCGACGAGTGGCGCCTGAACCTCAACCGCACCAAGGGCCACGAGGGCCAGTTCAGCATGTGGTCGGACTCGCACGCCGACGAGGCCTCGTTCCACCACTCGGCGTACTTCGGGCGGGCCTGGTTCTCGCGCCGGCCCTGAGGGCCGGACATTCAGTCCGTCCAGGTCTTGCCGCCGTCGGAGGAGCGCCGGGTGGCGCGCCGCCACAGGGCGAAGTCCTCGCCCTTGATCCGCCGGATGTGGGAGACGTCGGTGGCGGCGAGCTCGACGCCGACCTCGCCGGAGCCGTCGGGGCGGTTGGTCTCGACGCGGACGCTCTCGAACTCGACATCCTCGCGGAGCAGCTCCCAGACGGCGTGCTGGGCCCGCATCTGCCGCCGCTCCAGGGCCTCCCGCTCGAGGTCGCGGACCCGGAAGCGGACTTGCACCTGCTCCAGGTCCGGATCGAGGCGCATGCCGTAGAACCGGCCGAAGCCGTCCTCGATCAACTCGCGGACCTCGTCGAGGTGCACGGTCAGGACCGGGCGCGGTTTGCGCCTCGCCTCGCCGGCGCCGTCCTCCTCCCCCGGGCCTGAACCGGTGTCCTCCCTTTTCGGGCGCTCGTCGTAGCCTTCGAGGGAGGGTCCCCAGATCCAGGCCTCGATGCGGAACTTCACCCACTTGCCGTCGCGGGCGACCTCCTCGACGAGGGCGCCATCGAGGAGGGTGCCGATCTGCCGGCCCTCCGGGTGGGCGCGGATGTTCTCGGTGGGCTTCTCCACCTCGAAGGTGCGCGAGGCGAAGAGCTGGGCGGCGGCGGCCGCACCGAGCAGAACGGGCACGGAGACGAGCAAACGCCGCAGAGGGCGCCGGGAGCTGGGGTCTGGTTTCATGGCGGCGGAGAAGCCCTGGGTCCATGGGCCGGGGACCCGCGGTCGATCGGAGGGATGTTGCGGCGCTACGCGGGGTTGCGTCGGCAGCTAGCTTACCCGGGGTCCAACCCGGTGTCAAGCGGAACGCCGGGTCCCCGGGAAGGTCGTTGAGCCGTCCCGCGGACTTCCTGATATTCCACCCGCCGCTGATTCCCTCGAGGCCCTTCGCCGATGACCGATCCCGCCGCGCCCGGCTCCGGCGTCACCTTCCGATCCATGCTGACCGGCGTCGTTCTGTCGGTCTGCATCAACACCGGCGCGCCGTACGGGAACATGGTGCTGCGGGGCTCGTACATGGCCCTCGACTTCTCCACCGCCGCCGCCATCTTCCTGTTCTTCCTGCTCGTCTTCCTCGTGCACACCGGACTCGGGCTCATCGACCGGCGCCTCGCCTTCCGCCCGGAAGAGCTGGCGGTGGTCTACATCATGGCCATCGTCGCCTGCTCGATCCCGACCATGGGGCTCACCGAGTACCTGCTGCCCATCATCAGCGGCGCCCACTACTACGCCACCCCGGAGAACGAGTGGGCCCTCCTCGTGCACCCCTTCATCCCGTCGTGGATGGTTCCCCAGGACTTCACCGCCGTCAAGTACTTCTACGAGGGATCGCCGCGCGGCCTCGGCATCCTCTGGGAGGCCTGGATCACCCCCCTGCTGGCCTGGGTGCCCCTGATCCTGGGCATCTACTTCTCCATGGTCTGCCTCATCGTCGTGCTGCGCAAGCAGTGGATCGTGCGCGAGCGCCTCGCCTTCCCCCTGGTGCAGGTGCCCCTGGCCATGACCGAGGACGACGGCAGCGGGCGCGCCCTGAAGCCGTTCTTCCGCAGCTGGCTCATGTGGACGGGGTTCCTGGTCCCCGTCGTGGTGGGCTCGGTCAAGGCGCTGCACAACTACTACAACTTCATCCCCACCATCGTCACCCAGACCTCGATCCCCCTCTTCCGCAACACCGCCAGCCTGTCCATCGCTCTCAGCTTTCCCATGATCGGCTTCAGCTACCTCGTCAACACCGAGATCGCCTTCTCCATCTGGTTCTTCAGCCTCCTGGCCCGCGCCCAGGAGGGCGTCTTCGGGGTGCTGGGCGTCTCCTCGCCCGAGAGGCTGTGGTACGCCCCGCCCGAGCCGATCGTCGCCCACCAGGGCATGGGCGCCTTCGTCGTCATGGTCCTCTTCGGCCTGTGGACGGCGCGCGACCACCTGGGCGACGTCCTGCGCAAGGCCTTCCGAGGCGACCCGGACGTGGACGACAGCGACGAGATCCTCTCGTACCGCACGGCCGTGCTCGGGTTCGGCGGCGTCAACGTGCTGACCGGCTGGTGGCTGTGGATGGCGGGGATGGCCCTGTGGGTGGTGCCCCTCTACCTGGGGGTGATGTACCTGGTCTTCCTCGCCATCACCCGCATCGTCGCCGAGGGCGGCGTGGCGGCGGCGCGGGCGCCGCTGATCCCCGCCGACTTCGTGCACTCCAGCTTCGGCAACACCGTCCTCGGCCCGCAGACTCTCACCGCCCTGGGCTTCACCTACGTCTGGGCCGCCGACGTGCGCACCTTCGTCATGGCCTCGGCCGCCAACGGCCTGCGCCTGGCCGAGGACCAGCTCGCGCGCCGCAAGCGGGCCCTGTTCTGGGCCATCGCCCTGGCCGTGGTGGCCAGCATCGCCTCGTCGATCTGGGCGGTGATGTACATGAGCTACGCCTACGGCGGCATCAACCTGAACAGCTGGTTCTTCGGCCCCGCCGGCGGGCCGGCCTATCCCTTCAACTTCATCACCCAGCAGCTGAACAACCCCGACGGCCCCGACGGCATCGGCTGGCTCTCCACCGGCGTCGGCGGCGCCGTCATGGCCGGCCTGATGTTCGTCCGGCACCACTTCCTGTGGTGGCCCCTGCACCCCCTCGGCTTCGCCGTGAGCACCATCTCCATGACCAACTACCTCACCCTCTCCGTCTTCCTCGCCTGGCTGATCAAGTCCGTCCTCCTCAAGTACGGAGGACCCGGCCTGTTCTACCGGGCGCGGCCGTTCTTCCTCGGTCTCATCCTCGGCCAGTTCTTCATCGCCGGCCTGTGGCTGGTCATCGACTGGCTGGCGGGGATGACGGACAACAACATTTACTGGGTCTAGCAGGAAAGTCGATAATTCGATATGACGGTGAAAATGGTGATCGACTGCGACCCGGGCCTCGACGACGCCATCGCCCTGATCCTGGCCCACCGCCACGCCGAGGTGATCGGCATCACCACCGTCAGCGGCAACGCGCCGCTTCACGCGACCACGGACAACGCCCTTCAGGTGACCGCCCTCCTGGAGGCCGAAACGCCCGTCCACGCCGGCGCCGTCCGTCCCCTCGCCGGCGAGCCGGTCCACGCCACCGAGGTGCACGGAGAGTCGGGCCTGGGCGGTGTCACCCCCATTGAGCACGACCGGGTCCCCGCGAGCGGCGATGCCGTCTCCTTCCTCCTCGACGCCGCGGGCGAGGACATCCGGGTCGTCGCCCTCGGGCCGCTGACCAACCTCGCCCTCGCCATCGAGCGAGATCCGTCCTGGGCGCAACGCATCGCCGGCCTCTCCGTCATGGGCGGCGGCACCGGCCCGGGCAACGCCACGGCCGTGGCCGAGTTCAACATCTACGCCGATCCCGAGGCCGCGGCGCGGGTCTTCGAGTCCGGCGCCGATCTCACCATGTGCGGCCTGAACCTCACCCGGCAGTTGCGCACCGACGACACCGTCACCGCCCGACTGCGCGGCGCCGCCTCTCCCCGGGCGCGCTTTGCCGTGCAGGCCTTCGACTTCCTCCACGACCGGGTGGAGGCGCTCACCGGCCGGCGCGACGCCGCCCTGCACGACCCGTGCGCCGTCCTGGCGGTGACCCATCCGGAGCTGCTGGAGACGCGGCCGAGGCACGTCCAGGTCGAGCTGCAGGGCCGGCTGACGCGCGGCATGACCGTGGTGGACGAGCGCCTCCTGCGGCCGCCTCCCGCGGCGAACGCCGAGGTGGCGTACTCCATCGACGCGGATCGGGCCATGAGGGTGGTGCTGAAGGCGCTGGCGGCGGACTGATATGGAGAAGGCCCTGATCTGGGACTGCGACGGCGTGCTCGTCGACAGCGAGGGACTCAGTTCCGCCGCCTGGGAGGCCGTGCTCCTCCGCCGGGGCGTGCGCGCGCAGCTTGCCGACCTGGAGAGCTTCACGGGCCTCTCCGACGGCGCCGTCCTCGAGCACTATCGCCGACTCACCGGTGACCGCCTGGAGGGTATCCTGGAGGAGCGCGAAGCGGAGTTCGAGCGTCTTGCCCGCGGCGCCCTGAGCACCTTCCCCGGTCTGCCCGAGCTGCTGACTCGGCTGCGCGGCCAGGGCCGACAGATGGCCGTGGCCTCCTCCGGCCGCCTGCCCCGGATCCGCTTCTCATTGGCCGAGACCGGGCTGGACGGGTACTTCGACACCGTGTGCTCCGCCACCGAGGTGGAGCGCGGCAAGCCGGCCCCCGACCTCTTCCTGCTGGCCGCCCGGCGTCTGGGAGTGCCGCCGTCGCGCTGCATCGTCATCGAGGATTCGGTGCCCGGCCTCGAGGCGGCGGCCCGGGCCGGCATGCGCGGCCTGGGGTTTACGTCGAGCCACGCGGCGCCGGTGCTGGTCGGGGCGGGGGCAGCCGGGACCTTTGATGGCTATGCGGGGTTCGAAGCCCTGCTGTGCTGAGGGGTTAGCGGGCTACTCGCCCTTCTCGTGTATCGAAGAGCCTTCGCCCAGGGAAGAGCGCAGGGCGGCGCTCACATCATCGTCGCCGTGTGTGCCATGGCGACGACTGCGGCGGTGTCTAGTGTCCCGTCCGAGAATTAAGAAGAATCAACAAGGGCTGTCCGATGTCGCCGCCACCGTCTCCCGAGCGCGCTGGATCTTGCGCAGGATGGTCTCGCCGTCGGCCTTCCAGCGGTAGGGTTTGGGGGCCAAGTTCCGCTGCGCCAAGTAGGCTTCGATGTCGCGCACCAACTCCCCGACGCTGGCAAAGCTGCCGTCCCGAATCACATCCTGCGTCAGCTCGCCGAAGAACCGTTCGACCAAGTTCATCCAGGAGGAACTGGTGGGGGTGAAATGGACATGGAAGCGCCGATGCCGAGACAACCAATGCTGCACGCTCTCCTCCTTGTGGGGGCCGGCGTTGTCCACGATCAGGTGCAGCGACAGGTTCTTGGGCGTCTCGCGGTCGATCTGCTTGAGAAAGCGGAGCCATTCGACGTGGGTATGACGCGCCTCCAGACGCGCGATGAGCTTGCCGTCGAGGTAGTTGAGCGCGGCGAACAAGGTGATCGTACCGTGGCGCTTGTAATCGTGGGTCCGGGTGCGGATGTCGCCGATCCCCAGCGGCAAGCCCGGCTGGGTCCGTTCCAGCGCCTGGCACTGGCTCTTCTCGTCACAGCACAGCACCAGCGCGCGCTCGGGGGGATCCAGGTAGAGCCCGATCACGTCCCAGAATTTTTCCTCGAAGTGCGGGTCCGTGGAGACCTTGAAGGTCTTGGTCAAATGGGGCTTGATGTCGTTGGCCTTCCAGATCCGGTGCACGCTGTCCGGCGACATCCCCGCCGCCTGGGCCATCGAGCGCACGCTCCAGCGCGTGCGCGGCTTCGGCGGCTGCGTGACCGCGGTGAGGACCTGCTCGACCTTGTCCGCCGGCAAGCTCGCCGGCCGGCCCCGGCCCTTGGCGTCGTTCAGTCCCGCCAAACCCTCGCGATCAAAGCGTTGCGACCACTTGTTCACACACGCCACACTGGCGCCCAACTCGGCGGCCACCTGCACCTGCTTGATCCCTTCGGCCCGGCGCAGGACGATGGCCGCGCGCAGGCTGTCGCGCTGGGACGCGGAGGGGGCCCTGACGCGACGCTCCAACTCCTGTCGCTCGGACGCGGTCAACTCAAGGCGGGACACCGGGCGGGCCATGGCCTGAAGATAAGGCCTTGACTCTGTTTTTACAACTCATTTGTCGGACGCGACACTAGTGGTGGTACCCCGCCGAGGTCGGGCCTCCGCCAGGAACGCGCACACGCCGTTGGCCAGGCGCATCTGGCGCACCGAGCGGCACTCGGGCTCGAACAGCCTCGGGTTCGCCACCAGGACGCAGGCGCAGCGGGCCCGGCTGGTGGCGACATTCAGCCGGTTGAGGCTGTACAGGAACTCCATCCCCCGCGGCGCATCCTCGGGAGTCGAGGTGGTCATGCTGTAGACGACGGCCGCGGCCTCCTGCCCCTGGAAGCGGTCCACGGTTCCCACCTGCGCCCGGGGACCGAGCCTCTCCTGCAGCCGGGCGACCTGGGCGTTGTAGGGGGCCACCACGAGGATGTCCTCGATCCGCAGCGGTTTCGTCTTTCCGTCGGCGCCCCTCCAGGTGACACCTTCGCGGGTCAGCTCGGCCACCACCTCCGCGACGCGCTCCACCTCTTCGGGGCTCGAGCCCTGGTTCCCCTCGTGGTCCACCTCCTCCACCCAGAGGCCGGCGCCGCCGTACTTCGTCGGCCCCTCGATGGACTGAAGCTCCATACTCTCGCGGGAAGTCAGCTGCCCCTCGTAGAACTGCCGCGAGGTGAAGCCGCAGATCGCCGGATGCAGGCGCCAGGTCTGCTCCAGGAACAGGCCCTTGTCCGGCGGCATGACGCTGCCCTCGCCGATCACGTGCTGCAGGGCGGAGACGTCCGTCCCCTCCGGGTGGCTGCCCTTCTGCGGCTGCTCCAACTGCTGGGGATCGCCGAGGAGCACGAGGTTGCGGGCGCAGGGGCTCATGGCCAGCACGTTGGCCAGGCTCATCTGCCCGGCCTCGTCGACGAAGAGGACATCCACCGATCCGGCGTACTCCGGCCGCGCCCACAGCCAGGCGGTCCCCCCGACCACGTTCGCCTCGCCCGCTTCCAGGGCGGCGAGCGGCGTGTGGTTGTCACCGACCTCCTCGATCCCCTTGGGCGGCTCGTCCGAGAACTCGCTCACCTTGTGCATGCAGGCCAGCTCCACGTGCTCCTCCGAGGCCGCTTCGATGGCGCTTTGCAGCAGATTCTCGATGACCTTGTGGCTCACCGCGGAAACGCCGACACGCCTTCCCCGCTTCACCAGCTCGACGATCATGCGGGCGCCGGCCCAGGTCTTGCCGCTGCCCGGTGGACCCTGCACCGGCAGGGCTCCGCCGTCGAGCTCGGCGGCGAGGCGTCGGGCGGCGTCGACGGCGGGCTCCCCTTCCTTGCGCAGGGGCCCGGCGGCCGTCCGCCTTGGAGCGAGGCCGAGCAGCAGGTCGCGGCCGGCGCGGGCGAAGCTCGCGGACTCTCCGGTTTTCACTCCGTTTTCCGCGGCCCACTCCCCCAGGCGCATCAGGCTCTCCCGCAATACGGTCGTACGCACCACGCCGTGCTCGAATACACAGCGCGGGCGATCCTCCTTCCTCCCCTTCCCCTGCTTGATGTCCACCGTCATGGCGACGGTGTCGATGCCGACGACGGACCCCAGCTTCCCGCCTTCCTGGTCGTAGACCTCCGCCCCTTCACCGATCTCGACGAGCTGCTCGGGATAGGAGTACCGGTGACGCGGGTTCCTCTCCTTGCCCACCTTCGGCAACTGCTTCCGCCACTCCAGCCCGGCGATTCCCGCCTTCTCGTCGCGCAGGTCCTCCTCGGGCAGATCGCAGAGCCGGAAGAACTCCCACCACGCCGCCTTCTCCTCGCGCCAGTGCCAGTCGAGCAGGTGGGCCAGCAGCCAGCGGGCCTGCGCCTCTTCGTCCCGCTCCTCCGGCAGCGGTGACAGCCCCTCGATCAGCCGCCGGCGCAGATCCTCCAGCCTCTCCTGCCGCTCCGTCAGCTCCTCCCCGGGCTCCCCCTCCTGGGGCTGTGGCCGCGCCACCTCGACGCCGGCGGCGATCCACTCGTCGCGCCGTTGCTCCAGCCACTGGCGAAGCCGCCAGGTGGAGACGCAGTCGTCCTCGTTGTACCCGCGCACGATGTCGCGGATCTCCCCGGGCGCTTCGTGGCCCTGTCCGGTCTGCAGAAGGACCTCCATCCTGCGCTTGGGAAGGCTCACGTCCGGCAGGTCGACGCGGCGCTCGTACCCGAAGAACCGCTCCAGCTTCTTGATGGAGTAGCTCTCGACGCCGGCGCGCACCGCCTGGCGGGTCACCTGGTAGAGGTCGACGAAGGCCCCGGCGCGCAGCAGCTCGTCCACCTCCTGCGCGCGGGTGGCGTAGCGGCCCATGAGGCGCTTGAGAGCCGCGGGCTCGTACGGGGCGTAGTGGTAGACGTGCATGGCGGGATGCTCTTGCCGGCGCTCCATCACCATGTCGATGAAGTGCTCGAAGGCGGCCCGTTCCGATGGACCGTCGTGAGCCCAGGTGTGGCCGTAGGCGGGATCCCCTCCGTCCCCCGGAACGGCGGCCCATCCGAAGAGGTACTCCAGGCCTCCGTCGCCGGCGAAGGGATCGCCCTCCAGGTCGAAGAACAGGTCCCCGGCGTCGGGCTCCGGAAGGCGCGCCAGGCCGCCGCCTTCACTGACCTCGAGCATCTCGTAGTATGGATCGGGACTGGTGCGGTCCTTGAGCTGCACGTGGGCCTGGTGCTGCGCGGCGTCCAGGCTCTCACGGCTCCCGCAGTCCGGCCTCAGATCAGGAGCCAGCGGCTCGCGGCCGAAGCGCTCCAGGGTCTCGATCCCCCACCCGGTCAGCCCGGCCCGCTGGGCGCGCGTGATCCCGGCCACCAGGCTCAGGTGATCGTCGTCGTGACGCTGGCGGTCCCAGCGCTGCCACCAGTCGCAGACGTTGCAGTGGTCGCAGGGCTCGGGATAGCTGGAGGCGCCGTCGAGGGCCTCCCTTTCGAGGCGGGCCTTCACCTGGCGATAGTAGGCCTCGTAGTGATCGACCCGGTAGACCTCGGGCTCGAACCCGGTGCCTGGGGTCACCACCTTGACCGCATCCGGCCGCCGGCCCTGCAACTCGCCCAGCAGCTCGGCGTAAAGGCAGAGCTGGAGGAGGGTCCCCGGTTTCGTGTTCGCCGAGAGCTTGGTGTCCACCACCTCGTAGTGGTAGTCGCCCAGCACGCTGCAGCCAGGCACCCGCAGCAGCACGTCGGCGATACCCGCCCAGCGGCCGTCCGCCAGCCAAACCTGGGCGATGGCGTCAGCCCCTTCGGCCAGGGCCCGGCGCGTCTCCTCGAGGTCTCGGCTGTTGTGCGGCAACTCCAGAATCCGCAGGCCCCCGTCCCGCAGATGGTCCAGGTAGGACCCCTCGTGCTGCAGCCCCTTCTGTTGCAGCACCTCCACGGCGGGGTCGTGCCGGTATGGCCTGTCCAGCTCTCCCTTGGTGCGCCGCAGGTCGAGCTGCGTCAGATGGCGGCAGCCGAGGTGTTTGGCGAGGTCGGTGGCGGAAAGGGTGAGACCGGAATCGGAGAAGTGCATCTGCGGAAGCTGCGCCAGCCGGTCCGGCCGGGCAACTGCCGCGGTGCGGAGGTGCGACGGCCTGCCGAGCTCCCTACTCCCGGTCCACCACGGGAGCGCGCCGGAAGGCCCACAGACAGAGGAGGAAGGCGGCGGCGGTCTCCACCAGCAGGATGGAGATGGGCAGGTAGCTGCCGGCCACGGCGCTGGCGAGGGAGACCCGCACCCCGCCGAAGCGGGGGATGTCCCGGTGGTCGAGGGGCTGCCGGGAGACGTAGTCGGGCAGGAACAGGATGTGGGGCGAGTCCCGGTCGGCGGCGTCGAGATCCCGGACGTAGCCGCGCAGGCCCCGGAGGTACTCCTGGGCCGCCTTGACGAAGGCCTTGTAGCGCACCAGGCCGGTGCCGAGCAGGGCCTCGGCCGTGCCCTGGAAGGCGTAGCCCGGCGAGATCAGGGACAACCCCCGGGTGACCTCGAACTGGCGGACCTCGCGCAGGCGGGCCTCCTCGTAGAGCTGGCGCTGCTCCTTCTCGGCCTCGTTGAGGCGCCGGGCCACCTCGCGCTCCACGGCGTAGCCGTCGGCGGCCCCCTCCTCGCGCCCCCTCGGGGTCAGGCCCTCCAGGGACAGGTTGTCGCGGACTCCGTCCATGTAGTCCCACACCTGGGACCAGTTGGGCGCCGAGACGGCGCGGGCACCCGCGAGATAGGCGGCCTGGGGGATGACCACCACCAGGGCCGCCCAGATCACCATGAGCGTCACCAGGGCGGAGGCCGAAGAGCGGGCCCGGGCCGAGACGGCCATGGCCAGCAGCAGGAAGAAGGTGGCGTAGCAGAGGGTGCCCAGGAGGAACAGGGCCAGGGGGGCCAGGAGTTGGAGACTGAGCTGCAGGCCGCCCTGCAGCGCCAGGATGACGAGGCTCATGGCCGCGCTCACGAGCACGGCGGCCAGCAGCGCGCCGAGGTGGGCGCCGAGCTTGGCGGCGAGGATGCGGGCCCGGGAGATCGGGTGGGTGAGCAGCATGGCCAAGGTGCCCCGCTCGCGTTCGCCGGAGAGGGTGTCGTAGGCCAGGGCGATGGCCAGGAAGGAGACGGCGATGCGCACGATCAGGGCCCAGTCGACGATCTCGAAGCGGTCCATCCAGTGGTTGACGGCCACGACACGCCCGGTGACGGCGAGCCCCTGCCCGGAGGCGGCGTTGAGGTAGATCGTGTCGGAGCTCCAGTCCTGCCCGCCCTCCACCATGAAGCCGGTCTCCAGGGGCCGCATGTGGACGCGGTAGCCGGTGCCCAGCAGACCGCCCGGATCGGAGACCCCGTCGAAGCGGCTGGCGCTCTCGGCCTCGACGCGGCCGACCTCGTCGACCAGGCGCTCGGCCTTCCAGCCGTAGACCAGGCCGTTGGCGGCGAAGAAGGCGACGAGCAGCACCAAGCTGAGCTGGAAGCGCAGCGACTTGAGGTGGTCGTGGAGCTGGTGGAGGAAGATCTCGAGCATGGAACCCTCAGCTCGGGTCGTAGCGGAGGAAGCGGAAGACGGCGAGCATCACCGCGGCCGCCGTGGTCAGCACCATCACCAGCAGGCCCGGGACCATGTGCCGCAGCGTCGCGGACAGCGGCTCCCGCCAGCCCGGGTCGAAGGCCGGCAGGTCGGACAGGTCGAGGCCGCGTCCCTGGCGGGCGGCCAGGGCCTCCTGCTGCCTGACCCAGGCCATGCGCTCCTTCATGTAGGGGCTGTCGGCGGCCAGCTCCGCCGGCGTCAGGGCCTCCGGGTCGGGCAGCAGGGGCTCCTGCTCCGGCGGATCGTCGCTGAACCAGCGGCGGCTCGAGAACGCCTCCCGCCCGCGCAGGAAGTCGATGAAGGTGGTCCGGTAGCGGTAGCCGGCCTCGCGCAGACGGAACTTGTGGGCCAGCGTCGTGCGGGCCAGCTGCTTGGTGAGGGTCTGGTAGTTGGTGAAGGGCGAGAGGATCGACCAGTCGTCGACCAGGGTCGCCTCGCGCGCCAGGGGGGCGTAGTTGGCCTGCTGGAGCTGGTTGATCCGGCGCGAGGCGTCGAGGTGCTGCTCCAGGGCCCGGGCGTTGCGGCGCTGCCGCCAGGCGTAGCCCCGCGGATGGCCGTAGCGGCTGCGGGCGCCGGTGCTGATGTCGCGCAGGAAGACGTCGGGCGGAGGCGGGTTCTTGGTCTCCCACTCCTCCATCTCGCGCTGGACCTCGGCCCTCACCTGGCGGTTCTGGTTGAGGAAGTCCTGGAAGGTGTGCTCCTGCACGCCGTAGCGGCTGAGGGCCGGCAGCACGTTGCCGTAGCCGAGGTTGAGGGTCAGCCAGCCGAACAGGCACAGCATGAGCGACGTGGCCGAGCCGCGCACGAAGGCGGAGACGGCCAGGCTCATGGCGAAGACCTGCACCAGGAAGAGGCAGCTGACGCCGAAGAGCAGGGCCAGCCGCGCCCACTCGGGCCCGGAGAAGGCCACGTCCGGGTTGAAGGAGAGGATGAGCAGGGAGAAGAGGAAGGCCGCGGCCATGGCCGCGCACAGGGACAGGGAGCCGCCCAGCAGCTTGCCGCCGACCACGGCGCCGCGGGAGACGGGGTTGGCCAGCATCAGGCGCAGGGTGCCCCGCTCGCGGTCGCCGCAGATGGCGTCGAACCCCAGGATGACGGCCATGAAGCTCAGGAGCAGCCGCACGACGGTGGCGAAGTCGATCTCGACGAAGCGCTTCATGAGCCGGTTGTCGGCGCTGCCGAGGCGGCCCAGGCTGGCGCTGATCCAGCTCACCTGGATGCTCAGGCGCTGGCCGGCGCCCTTGTCGACGCCGCGGCTGAAGATCGACAGCGGCTCGGGCGGGCCGACGACGTGGGGCCGGACCTCGGCGTAGATCGTCGCCTCCTCGAGCTGTTGCCCGACCCGCCGCACCTCCTCCTTGTAGTCCGTCACCCGCTGCGAGAAGTCGAGACTGCCGGCCAGGGCCGCCAGTCCGCAGAGCAGCACCGCGAAGACCAGGACCAGCCCCAGGCGCGCGGTGAGCAGGTTGGTGAGCAGCTCTTTGCGGGTCAGGGCGAGGAGCATGAATCCAGGATCGAGGGCCAGGGGAACAGTGTCAACAGAGGGGCGGGCGGAACGACCGGGCGCCCGCGTGCGCATGTGCGCATGGCGGAACAGGGGGCATACGGGTGCCGCTACTGCGCGGGGCACATGAGCGGAACAGCGGGGAGACGACCTCGCTACGGTACGGAGCGGGGCGCGCGAGGTTCGGAACCCGCGAGTCCGACGAGGGCCCGCCGGCGTCTGTCCCTCGGGCTGGACGGGCGCGACCAAGTCGGAGGAGGTCGGAGCCGGACGATGCTCAGCCCGCCGCCCGGAAGCGCTCGTAGCGCCGGGCCAGCCGCTTCGGGTCGGGTCGCAGGTCCTCGGGCCGCGGCAGCTGGATGCGCTGTCCGTGCAGGCCCTGGAGCCCGTGGCGCAGCATGGGGCCGTCGGACTCGCCGCGGATGTCGCCTCGCACCTCGACCCGGTAGTCGGCGGTGATGCCGACGAAGTGCCGGTCGAAGGCGGCGTGGTGCAGCTTGCACAGGGCGAGGCCGTTGCTGACCACCGGCTCGCCGCCGGGCTGCCGGTCGGGGATGATGTGGGCGGCGTCGAGCAGCTCCTCGTGGCGCAGCCGGCAGAGGCTGCACTGGCCCCGGTAGGCGCGCAGCACGCGCTGCCGGAAGCCCTGCTGGTGCAGCCGCTGCTGGAACTCCCGGGTCACCCAGACCCGCCGTCCCTCGTCTTGGGCGGTATCCTCGCTCAAGCCCTCGCCGATCCGCTCAGTCAAGCCGATTCCCAGCGAGTCGGCGGCATCCACGGCCACGTGGAAGGTCAAATCGGCGGGGTTGGCGTGGACGATGAAGACCGGCCAGGCGGCCACGTACCTCCCCTTCACGATGCCGTGGAAGTAGACCCGTGGCACCCGCTCGACCATGGCCTGGCGAAGCCCCTCGTTGTCGCGATGGGCCGGGTCGGTGCCGCGGTACCTGTAGCGTAGCAGGTCCCCGGAGAAGGAGTCGTCGTACGGCCCCGACGGCGCCGTGGTGATGGACAGGGGCAGGCTCAGGTCCCGGGGCTTGAAGATGCCCTGGGGCCCCAGCAGATGGATCCGCCGGCCGTCGCACTCGAACCCCCGGGCGAGAAGCTGGCGCGGCAGCACGTCGCCGTGGAGCTCGACCTGCTCCGCGAGCCAGTCGAAGGCCTGTCGGCGGATGCGCGTGTCCAGGGTGTCGGTGGCCATGGCCGACGCTGCGGCTTCCCTGCGCGCCCTCAGTCCACCCGGTTCGCCTCGATGTAGTCCCAGTCGTAGGCGATGCCCAGCCCCGGCTCCTGCGATACGTGGACGAACCCTTCGTCGTCCATGGGGTCGGCCAGGGCCGTCAGGTGGGGCGGGACCCACTCGTAGTCGATCTCGGCGCGCAGGAGACCGCGCTCGTAGTAGCGGCAGGTGGCCTGGGGCGCCGCCGCGGCCAGGTGGAGATGCGGGGCGCCGACGAAGTGCAGCTCGCACTGGGCGCCGTAGAGCTGACAGAGGTTGATCAGCTTCCAGCATCCGGTGATGCCGCCGTAGTTGACGTCGATGCGCACCATGTCGCAGGCGCGCTGCAGCAGCCACTCCGCCCGGGCGAAGGGGCCGCCGCCGACGTGCTCGGGCGAGCAGATGGCGATCCGGGTCTGCTCCGTCAGCTTCCGGTAGGCCTCCACCCGGGTCTCCACCATGGGGTGCTCGAGCCAGTAGAAGTCGAGGTCCTCCAGCTCCCGCGCGACCCACAGGGACTCCTCGAGGGTGTAGACCCCGAAGGGATCGAGCATCAGGGTGATGTCGTCCCCCACGGCCTCGCGAACGGCGCGGCAGATCTCCACGTCCTCCTTGGGAAAGCCCGGCAGCTGGCGAACCGACTGGCGGGTGTGGGGGTTTCGGAAGATGTTGGCGTGGATCTTGAAGGCGCGGTAGCCGCGCTCCACGCAGCTGCGCGCGAGGGCCGCGTAGACCTCGGGCTCGCCGAGGTCGGGAGCGGTGCTGGCGTAGGCCTCGACTTTCTCGCGCGTCCCCCCGAGGAGCTGGTGGACCGGCACGCCGGCGATCTGTCCCTTCAGGTCCCACAGGGCGCAGTCCACATGCCCCATGTCATGCTCCCCGAGGCCGCGGCTGCTGGTGCACCGCTGGTCCATCCGGTGCCAGATCTTCTCGCTGTTCAGGGGGTTTTCCCCGACGAGCAGACCCTTGATGAACCCCTCCACTCTGTCTTTTTCTCCGTTCGGGATGTGACCTCTGACTCCTTCGTCGGTCGAGATCCGGATGATCGAGCTGGTGGTCTCTCCCCGGCCCTGCTTTCTCGTGCGGAACCGAATCACTTCCACGTCGGTGATCTTCACGGGATCCTCCTGGAATGGTTGCGGACGGCAGGCTCGTGCCGGATTCCCCGCCCGGCAGGCGCGAGCGGGAAGGATAGTCGGAGGCCGCCGTCAGTCCACCCGGTTCGCCTCGATGTAGTCCCAGTCGTAGGCGATGCCCAGCCCCGGCTCCTGCGACACGTGGACGAACCCTTCGTCGTCCATGGGATCGGCCAGGGCCGTCAGGTGGGGCGGCACCTCCTCGTAGTCGATCTCGGCGCGCAGCAGGCCGCGCTCGTAGTAGCGGCAGGTGGCCTGGGGCGCCGCCGCGGCCAGGTGGAGGTGCGGGGCGCCGACGAAGTGCAGCTCGCACTGGGCGCCGTAGAGCTGGCAGAGGTTGATCAGCTTCCAGCACCCGGTGATGCCGCCGTAGTTGACGTCGATGCGCACCATGTCGCAGGCGCGCTGCAGCAGCCACTCGGCCCGGGCGAAGGGGCCGCCGCCGACGTGCTCGGGCGAGCAGATGGCGATCTGCGTCTGCTCCGTCAGCTTCCGGTAGGCCTCCACCCGGGTCTCCACCATGGGGTGCTCGAGCCAGTAGAAGTCGAGGTCCTCCAGCTCCCGCGCGACCCACAGGGACTCCTCGAGGGTGTAGACCCCGAAGGGATCGAGCATCAGGGTGATGTCGTCCCCCACGGCCTCGCGAACGGCGCGGCAGATCTCCACGTCCTCCTTGGGAAAGCCCGGCAGCTGGGGCGCCGGCTCCCGGGTGTGGGGGTTCCAGAAGATGTTGGCGTGGATCTTGAAGGCGTTGTAGCCGCGCTCCACGCAGCTGCGCGCCAGCGACGCGTAGTCCTCCGGCCCGCCGAGGTTGGGGGCGGTGCTGGCGTAGGCCTCGACCTTCTCGCGCGTCCCCCCGAGGAGCTGGTAGACCGGGACGCCGGCGATCTGTCCCTTCAGGTCCCACAGGGCGCAGTCCATCTGCCCCGTCACATGCTCCCCGAGGCCGTGGCTGCGGGTGCATTGCTGGTCCATCCAGTGCCAGATCTTCTCGCTGTTCAGGGGGTCCTCGCCGACGAGCAACCCCTTGATGAACCCTTCCAACCTGTGTTTGTCGCCGCCCGGGATGTGTCCCCTGACTCCCTCGTCGGTCGAGATCCGGGTGATCGAGCTGGTGGTCTCGACCCCGCCGCCTCCCTTCCAGACGCCGTAGCCCCAGCGGGAACCGGTCCCCCGGCCCCGCTTTCTGGTGCGGAAACGAATCACTTCCACGTCGGTGATCTTCACGGGATCCTCCTGGAATGGCTGCGGATGGCAGGCTGGTGTCAGAGTCGCCTGGTGAGGGCAGGGCGTGAAGGATAGGTCGGAGGCCGCCGTGCCTGCGAACCCCGCCGGCGAGCCTCGCCGGTCCGGCGGCCCACAGGCGGCACGACCGGCTTCAGGGATCCCGCCGCGCCTCGAGCCGTTGGCGTGCCCTCGCGGGCTGTCGGCTGGCCAGCCTCAGGCGCCGGTCTGCGCCTCCAGGAACTCCCGCGCCGGGAAGGTGGGGGCCGTCCGCGGCGACAGGGCCTCCGGGTCGGCGACGACGGCCGTGGCCGGCGGCTCGAGGAAGGCCCCGTCGAGCAGGGGATCGCCGGTCTCCCGCTGCCACCGATGCAGGCGGCCCCTCATTTCGGCCAGCACCTCCCGGTGGGCGGCGTCCCCGGCGACGTTGCGCCGCTCCAGGGGATCGGCGGCCAGGTCGTAGAGCCTCTCGGCGGCCTCCTCGCGCTCACCCCAGCCGCGGGCCAGCAGGTAGTCCTTGCTGGGGCTGTCGTCGCAGTTGGGCAGGACCGGACGGGCGCGCGGGTGCAGGCGGCGGATGTACTTCCAGCGGCGGGTGCGCACGGCCCGCTGGGGCTCGTGGCAGACGTGGTAGTTGATCTCGGCGAAGACCTCCTCGCGGACCTGCCGCCGGCCCGCCGCCAGCGGCCGCAGGGAGACGCCCTGGAGCCAGTCCGGCCGCGGCAGGCCGGCCAGCTCGCAGATCGTCGGGAAGAGGTCGATCTGGCTGACCAGCCCGTCGATGGCCCGCCCGCCCTCCAGGCCCCCCGGCCCGCGCAGGATCAGCATCACCCCCATGCCGTGGTCGGTGAGGTGGCACTTCATCAGCGGGAAGGCGAGGCCGTGGTCGGTGGTGCAGATCACCAGCGTCTCCCCGCGCAGGCCGTTGGCGTCCAGGGCGGCCAGGACCCGCCCCATCTGCCGGTCGAGGGTGCGCGCCGCGTCGATGTACGAGGCCATGTCCCGGCGGATCTCCGGGGCGTCGGGCAGCGGCGCCGGCGGTTGCACGCAGCGCGGGTCGGTGGGCTCCTCGCCCTCCGGCGGCGGGTCGAACCCCCGCCCCCGGCGATGGGTGGCGCCGAAGCCCACGTCGAGGAAGAAGGGACGCTCGTGGCGCTCTCCCAGGAAGGCCGCCGCGCGCTCCTCGGTGGGGCTCCCGTCCTCGAGGATGCGCTCGCAGCCCCCTTCCGCGGGATCGGCGACAACGTGCTGGAGGCCCGCCCGCACCGTCCGGTACCCCGCCCCGGCGAGGACCCGCGGCAGCAGGCGCTCGGGGCGGGGCAGGCTCCAGCCCCGATTGACGAGCCCGCCCATGCCGCAGCTGTGGGCCCACTGGCCGGTGAGCAGGCTGGCCCGGCTCGGGGAGCAGGTCGGGTTGGCGCAGAAGGCCTGGCGGAAGAGCACCCCCTCCCCGGCCAGCCGCTGGATGTGGGGTGTGGGCACGGCGTATCCGTAGGGAGCGACGTAGCGGCCGGTGTCGTGGGAGTGCAGGTAGAGGAGATGCGGTCTCTTCATCGAATTCGCCTCCTTGCATACGGACCGCGATGCGCCGGCGCGCGGCGCATCGCGCGGGCACCTGACGGACGCGCGGGACGGGGCTGGAACTCGGGGCGCCCCTGGGTGGCGCCGGTGCCCTTGGGCGCCGGCCGGGGTGGGCTCCATGCTTGCCCCGGCCATCCCGTGGGTGCCTAAGTTTGGATGCCAACCACTGAAGAACACCTCGATGGATCAACCCGTCCCACCCTCCACCTCCACCCTCTCCCGCCTCGGCGAGGGGCTCCGCCGCTGGCCGGAGCGCTTCGGCCTCGACCTCCGGGGCCTGGCGCTCTTCCGCATCCTCCTCGGCCTGCTCCTCCTCGTCGACCTGGCGATGCGGGCGGCCGATCTGCGCGTCTTCTACTCCGACGCCGGCGTGCTCCCGCGCATCGACCTGCTCGACCGGCTCGCCACCGGCGTCACGCCGTGGAGCGTGTCCCTTCACATGATGAGCGGGCTCTGGGGAGTGCAGCTCCTGCTCTTCGCCATCGCCGCCTTCTGCGCCGTCTGCCTGCTCATCGGCCACCGGACCCGGCTCTTCACCGTCCTCAGCTGGTTCCTCCTGATGTCGTTGCACAGCCGGAATCCCACCATTCTCAACGCCGGCGACGTGCTCTTCCGGATGCTCATGTTCTGGTCCATGTTCCTGCCTCTCGGGGCGCGCTGCTCGGTCGACGCCGCCATGAAGGAGCCGCAAGAGAGCGATCCCGCCGCGCGCAATGACCGCACCTGGTCGGTGCCCGCCTTCTGTTTCATGGCCCAGATCAGCATCGTCTACTGGGCCACGGCGCTGCTCAAGACCCACCCCATCTGGACCGAGGACCGAAGCGCGGTCTGGCACGCCCTCAAGCTCGACTACATGGCCCTGCCCCTGGCGACCCTGATGCGCGAGTGGCCGCAAGGCCTGCTCGAGCTCATGACCCGGGGCACCCTCTTCCTGGAGGTCGCGGCGCCCCTGCTGCTCTGGGTCCCCGTCTTCGTCGGCCCCCTGCGGCTGACCGCCTGCGCGCTCATGGTCGCCATGCACGCGACCTTCGCCGCGACCCTGCAGCTCGGCCTGTTCTCGTACGTGTGCGGGGCCATGTGGCTGGCCCTGCTGCCGCCATCGGTCTGGGACCGCCTGTTCGCGCGCTTCCGGCGCGATCCACGGCGCCTCGGAATGACCCTGCACTACGACGGCGACTGCGGCTTCTGCCGCCGCATGGTCCTCGTGATCCGCGGCTTCTTCCTGCTGCCCGAGACCGCCATCGCCAAGGGCCAGGACGACGCCAGGATCGAGCGCGCCATGCGCAAGCGGGACTCGTGGGTGGTCACCGACCACGAAGGCAAGCACCACTACAAGTTCGAGGCCCTCGGCTACGTGCTCTCGCGCTCGCCGTGGGCGTGGCCCCTCGGGGCGGTCCTGGGGGCGAGGGTGTTCCGCAAGACCGGCACCTGGCTCTACGACCAGACGGCGGGCCGCCGCGAGCCGATGGGGCGTCTCACCGGCTGGATGCGCCCCCGGCCGGCCGGGCCCCCGCGCCGTCCCCTCGTCTGGCTCCGCAATGCCTTTCTGCTGGCCACCCTCGCCTACGTCGTCCTCTGGAACGCCCGCGGCCTGCACACCAAGGAGGTCTTTCAGGCGGACTCCGGGGCCGGCAAGTTCTCGGCGGCGGCCGCGGGCTGGATCTCCGGCTCCCGGGACCGGGGCCCTCCCGTCGACCGCCGGTGGTACGGCCGCGTCCTGCGGATCAGCCAGCTCTGGAGCATGTTCGCCCCCTATCCGTCCCGCAGCAGCGGGTGGTACGTGGTGGTGGGCACGCTCGCCGATGGATCCCAGGTCGATCTCTACCGTCACGTCGTCCTGGGAGAGGAGTTCGCGCCGGTCTCCTGGGACCGGCCCGAGCGCCTGGTGGAGACCTTCCGGGGACCGCGCTGGCGCAAGTACATGATGTCCCTGCGCAAGAAGCAGAAGCGGGAGTACCGCCCCCTCCTGTGCAAGTACCTGGCGCGCGAATGGAAACGGGAGTTCGGCCTCTCCGCGCCGTTGACCCTGGTGGAGCTCTACTTCAACGAGGAGCGGATCGAGGCCTACGAGCCCAACACGGGGCCGACGAAGCGGCGCCTGTGGTACTACACACCCTGAGACTGCCATCGACACTTGGGAGGAATCATGCGCCTGCTCATCCCAACCCTCGTCACGGCCCAGCTGGCTGCGGCCGACGCATCCGACTGGCGGCGACCCGCCGAGATCCACGTAGTTTTGGCCTGGACCAGTGACGAGGTAGCCAACGATGACCACGACTTGAGGAAAGTCGACAAGGAAAACAAGAGGTACACCTACCCGAATCGATATGCCAAGCATGGAGACTGCGGCTTTGAACTCGATATCAGGGTCTATGAAGACGACCTCTGGTACGAAGATGAAATGGCCACATGGTATGGCAAACGGATTCCCATCACCCTCGAAGATCCGGACGAAGTGAAGATCACGGTCAGTCGATCTTCCAACGACGGGTAGCCGTTCAGGGCCGGGGGCTCCTGGCCCCCGGCCTCACCAAAAGTGAGACCGAAGATGAAACTTCAAACGTATTGCTTCCTGGCTGCCCTGGTCCTACAGGTCCAACCATCCAGGGCCGACGCCGACACCCTCGCCATGGCCCTGGATCTTCCGAAGGATGGGCTATCCTTCTGGTATCTGTCGAAGAGATCCTCATTTGGAGTCGAGCTGGAACTTCAACAAAGGTGGTTCAGGGACAGCGAATGGACGAATACGGATAGCCTTCGGATCGGCCTTGGCCTCGTGTTCCAGAGAGCCTGGACAGATCCGGACGAGCTATACCCCTTCTGGTTCCTGCGTTTCAACGGCGCCCACAACACGTATGACCGGCGCCCCAGCCCCAAATCCGGACGTGTCAGCGGATGGTCCATCGTTGTATTAGACATGGGCATAGAACTCGGTGTGGGAGTTGCCTGGAAGCCGTTTGACCGAGTCGCCCTATGGGTCAGGCAGGGGATTTCCTTGTCAGGAAGGGGCTGGACAAGCGACCATCCGACGATCGGCAGACCCGGCCATGCCATGGGCAAGGTTGTCCTGACGGAGCCCGTAGTGCTTGCTGTGTTCTCATGGTAAGTAAAGAATCGCCCCAGAAACCGCGAAGTGCCCCGGCCTCATTGTAGATCTTGTTTTCTGCTGACGGAGTCTGGCCGTAGCCCGCGCCTTCCCCCCCAAGGACCGTCCACACGGCCGCCATGGTCGAGGCGAGGAGAATGATGCGGGAAAGCCGGTATGTCATCGGGACTCGCTTGGAGGAGATTCGACCCAAGGCGAGGGGCTGCTGCTGGCGTAGTGAATGTAGAGCCGCCGGCGACCTTCAGCCTGGAGATGGCCGAAGGCCGTCGCGTCCAGCAGAGTTCTCAGTGCCGTTTGCCGCCGTGATGGGAGGCGGGGCCGTGTCTCATCCAGCGCTTGTGGCGCTCCAGGTGCCGCTGCAGCCGCCGGCGCTGATCGTCGGTCAGCAGCGGATGGAGGGCGGCTCTCATGGAGTCCAGCTGGGCCCGGCGCTGGCCGTCCCTGGCGATGCGGTTGGTCCGCATCCGTCCATCGATGCGGCGCAGGACCTCGGCGATCTGCTCGCGCCGGGTCTCGTCCACCGGGCCGATGGCCCGCCGGATGCCGGCGGTGAACAGGGCCGGCCTCGCCAGGCTCAGGGCGTCGCGGAAGCGGTGGCGCTGGTAGACGCTGAACCCGAGGGCCCCCACTACCATGCCCAACACGAGGGTGGCGATGAGGATGGCGGCGATCCGGGTGCCGGAGGACACGGTCACAGCTCCATCATCTCGGCGGTCTCCGCCGAAACCGGCGGCACGCCGAAGGTGACCTCCAGGAAGGAGGACCCCTCGGACGAGAGGTCGCGGTCCCGCCAGTTCAGCACCGCCAGGAACAGCGCCACGGCCAGGGTGACGGGCACGAGGGGGCGGAAGAGGCGCATGAGGCCGTCGGCGAGGCTGGGCGCCCCGGCGCGCTCGCGGCTCAGGCGGGCCAGGACGCTCGCGGAGAACCAGGCGCCGAAGCTCTCGGCCCGAGTCGCCGAGAGCAGGTCCCCCGTCCGGCGCAACTGCTCCCATTCCATGCGGAAGCCCTCGTCCGAGGACAGCAGCTCCTCGAAACGGGCCTTCCGCCCTTCGTCGAGATCGCCGCCCAGGGCCCGGGCGAGCAACTCGTCCCGTTCACTCTTCTCCATGATCGAACCTCCGCTGCAGGATCTCCTTCAGGCTGGACAGGCCGCGCGACAGCCGCGACAGCACCGTGCCTTCGGGCAGCCCCAGGGCCTGGGCCGTCTCCCGCGTCGAATACCCCTGGATCGTGCGCAGCACCACCACGGCGCGGTGATCCGGCTTGAGCCGTTGCAGCGCCATTTGCACCTCGGCCCGGGTGTCGGCCTGGTCCTGCAGGGCCGCCCCGTCCGTGAACGGCGCCGGCGCCGGGTCCTCTTCGCTGTCCAGACTCCAGAATCGCCACCGAGCCCGCTGACGGCTCCTCGAGACGTTGAGCGAGAGGTTGATGGCGATGCGGGTAAGATAGGTGCCAAGGGCCGCCTCTCCACGGAAGCGGCCGAGGGCGGCGTGGAAGCGGATGAAGGTCTCCTGGCCCACGTCCTCGGCGTCCGTTCCCGGTCCCAGCATGCCCACCACCGTCGCCGCGACCTGGGACTCGTAGCGCTCGACGAGCTCGCGGAAGGCCCCGTCGTCGCCGTCGCCGGCGCGCCGGGTCAGCTCCAGGTCAGACGGGGGTTCTCCACTCATTGGACAGCGGCCGTCCCCTCTTCATTCCCCTCTTTCACAGCCTCGGGTCGACCGGCTCGCTCTCCAGGGCCAGGACGCCGAAGACGCATTCGTGCACGCGGTAGAGGGGTTCCCTCTCGACGAAGCGGTGCAGGGCCTCCAGGCCGAGGGCGAACTCGCGCAGGGCCAGCGAGCGCTTCACCGACAGGCGGCGCTGCCGCAGTCGCTCGATCTGCCCGGGGAGGGTGTACTCGGGGCCGTAGATGATGCGCAGGTACTCCCGCCCCCGGCACTTGAGGGCCGGCTGGGCCGGCCCCTTGCGCCCCCGGGCGAGCCAGTCCAGGGGCTTGACCACCATGCCCTCTCCGCCGCCGTCGGTGAGCTCGTGCCACCAGCGGGTCCCCTGCTCCTCGCTGTCCGGGTCGGCCGTGTCGACGAGGCGGTACCGCGTCTCGAGCAGCAGCTCCGCATCCGCCCGGCACAGCTCCGCCAGGGTCTCCATGTGCCAGAGGTGGTCCTCATCCGTGTGGACGCGGCCCTCGGTGGCCAGCAGGTGGAAGGGGGCGATCCTCAGATCCGAGAGGCCGTCCACCGTCCAGCAGTAACGCCGGTAGGCGTCGACGTAGCGGGAGATGCAGCCCTGCCGCTGCCGCAGGTGGGCCTCCAGCTCCTCGCTGCCGCCGCCCCTTTCGGCGGCCTGTCCCAGGGCCGCGAGGCCGGCCTCGAAGGCGGCCCCGGCGGCGGCCCCGGCGGGGGCGTACTGGCTGCTCAGCAGCTCCTGCGCCTTGTCCGACCAGGGCATGATCTCGGCGTCGAGGCAGATCCAGTCGCTCTCGAACCGCTGCCAGAGTCCGGCGCCTTCCACCGCGGCGCGCAGTCTCGCCACGACCTCGGAGCCGCGCTCCGGGTCGCTGAAGAAGGGACGCCCGGTGCGGGTGTGGATCACCCCGGCCTCGCCGCGGCCGGCTCCGAACCTCCGTTGCGCCGCGGCTTCGTCCCGGCACAGCAGGATCACCGCTCGCGATCCCATGTGCTTCTCCTGGCAGATCACCCTGGAAACCCCCTGGCCCCGGTAGTAGGCGAAGGTCTCGCGCGGGTGCTCGAGGTACTCCCCCTCGGCGGCGGTGTCGGACGGGGCCATGGTGGGCGGCAGGTAGATCAGCCAGCGCGGGTCGAGGGCGAAGCGGCTCATCACCTCGAGCGCGGCGGCGGCGTTCTCCTGGCGGATGGTGACGCCGCGGTGCAGGCGGGTGGAGACGACGCGCTTGCCGATGACGTCGCCGATATCGAGCAGATCCCCGTACGGCCGCGTCTCGACCGCCTCCTCGGAGGAGATCAGCGGCCGCACCGGCTCGCACCAGACCTGCCGCGCCGGCACCTGGACGATCTCCTTCTCCGGGTAGCGCAGCGCCGTCAGCCGGCCGCCGAAGACGCACCCGGTGTCGATGTTGAGGGTGCCGTTCACCCACTCCGGCTCGGGCACGGGGGTGTGGCCGTAGACCACCGCCGCCCGGCCGCGGTAGGCCGCGGCCCAGTCGCAGCGCACCGGCAGGCCGAACTCGTCGGTCTCGCCGGTGGTCTCGCCGTAGAGGGCGAACTCGCGGACCCGGCCCGAGGCGCGCCCCTGGAGGCCCTCCTCGAGGCCGGCGTGGGCGACGACGAGATCGCCGCCGTCGAGCACGTAGTGGCTGACCAGGCGGCCGATGAAGGCCGCCGCCTCGTCGGCGAACTCGTCCGGTTCGTTCTCGAGCTGCTCCAGGGTCTCGGCGAGGCCGTGGGCGATCTTGACATCGCGCCCCTGCAGCTTGCGCAGCAGCTTGACGTCGTGGTTGCCGGGAACGCAGAGGGCGGTTCCCGCCTCCACCATCCCCATGACCAGGCGCAGCACCTCGGGAGAGCGGGGACCGCGGTCGACGAGATCCCCGAGGAAGACCGCCTTGCGCCCTTCCGGGTGGCGCGCCTCCGGCCCCTCGCACCCGCCGCCGATCTCCCAGCCGAGGGTGGCGAGCAGGTCCACCAGCTCGTCGCAGCAGCCGTGGATGTCGCCGACGATGTCGAAGGGGCCGCGCTCGCCGCGCCGGTCCGGCCACAGCGGCTGGCGCTCGATGGAGGCGGCTTCCGCTTCTTCCGGGCTGCCGAAGACGGTGACCGAGTGGAATCCCTCCCGCCCGAGGCCGCGCAGGGAGCGGCGCAGGGAGCGGCTCTGCCGGCGCACCACCTGGGGGGGGATGTCGCGGTCGGCGCGCTCCTCGTTGCGCCCCTGGCAGAGCTGGGACGGCAGGTCGAAGACGATGGCCGCGGCGAGGAGGTGGAACTCGCGGGCCAGGGCGATCAGCCGGGCGCGGTCCTCGGGCTTCACGCTCGTCGCGTCGATCACGGTGAGCCGGCGGCCGGCGAGCCGTTTCGAGGCGATGTAGTGAAGGAGGTCGAAGGCGTCGCCGGTGACCGACAGGTCGTTCTCGTCGTCGGCCAGGAGGCCGCGGCAGTGGTCGGAGGAGATCACCTCGGTGGGCCGGAAGTGCCGCCGCGCGAAGGTCGACTTGCCGCTCCCCGAGGGGCCGGCGAGCACGACCAGGGAGGGCTCGGGAAGGGTGACCTTCATCGCGAGAACACGGCCATCTGCGTCGGCGGGCCGAGCTCCGGGTCCTCTTCGCCCACCGGCAGGAAGCGGACCGAGTACCCGAAGCGCTCGGCCGCGGCGCTCCCCCAGTCCCGGAACTGCCGCCGCGTCCACTCGAAGCGGTGGTCGCGGTGGCGGAACCGGCCCGCGGGGAGGGATTCGAAGCGGGTGTTGTAGTCGGCGTTGGGCGTGGTGGCGATCAACGTGGCCGGCCGCGCGAACTCGAAGAGGACGCGCTCGAAGGCCGGCAGCCGCGGTGGATCGATGTGCTCGATCACCTCCACGGCGCAGGCGGCGTCGTACCCGGAGAGACGCTCGTCCCGGTAGGTGAGGGAGCCCTGGAACAGCTCCAGGCGCTGCCGCCGCCCGGCCGGGAGGCGCTCGAGGCCGAGGCGCTCCCCGGCGATCTCGAGGGCCCGGAAGGAGACGTCCATGCCGGCGAGGCGGTCCCACTCCCCGTCGTCGAGCAGAGCCTTGAGGAGCTTGCCCTCCCCGCAGCCGAGATCGATGACGCTGCGCGCCCCCGCCCCCCGGAGCGCCTCCCTCACCGCGGCGAGGCGCTGCTCGTTCAGGCTCATGGGCCGCTCGAGACCCTCCTCCTCCTGTTCGTGCTCCGTCTCGGAATCCGCCTGCGGGTCCTCCTCGGCCACGAGCCGGGCCAGCGCCTCCTTGGCCAGATAGCGCTGATGCTTGAGGTAGCGGCGGGCGATCTGCTCCCGCTCCGGGTGCGAGGACAGCCAGCCTTCCCCCCGGGCCAGCAGCTTGTCCAGCTCCTCCTGCCCGACCCAGTAGTGCTTGTCGTCGTCGAGCACCGGAAGCAGCACGTAGAGGTGGGAGAGCAGGTCGCGGAGCCGGCAGGTCCCCGCCAGCCGCACCTGGAAGTAGGGGCTCTCCCCCCACTCCGGGAAGTGTTCGTCGAGAGGCAGGCGCCGCGCCTCGACGGAGTATCCCAGCGGCTCGAAGAGGCGGCGCAGAAAGGGCTCCCCGCCGCGGCAGGGGAGGACGGCGACCTCCGCCTCGAGGGGGATCGAGGTGTCCGCGAGGCGGGGCCGGTCCCGGCTGCTGCCCTTGAGAGCGGATCCGAAGACGCGGGCCATGGCGACGCTGAGGAAGGAGGAGGCCACGTAGGGGCGGTCGTTGACGTACTGCTTCAGGCCCCGGGGTCCGCGCACGAGACCGACCGGATCGAGATCGAGGAGCATGGCCGCTTCGCAGCGGTCCTCGCGCGCCATCGGGTAGAAGACGTGGGCCGCCCCGAAGGGCAGGGGAAACGACTGGCAGCGGGCCGGGTTCTTCACCAGCAGGTACCCGAGATCGGTCGCCGGCCGCCAGGTCGTGGCGATCGTCAGCAGCATCGGTCAGGACTCCCCTTGAAGAGCGCCGGCAAGGCCCGCCTCCAGCTGGCTCCCGGCACTCGATCCGGTAGAAACTAAGGGCGATTGTCCGTCAGAGGCTCGGACCGTCGCCAGGCGCCCGCCGGAACCGCACGTAGCCGCTGGGCTGCTCCACCGTCACCCGGGAAGCGGCTTCGCCCCTCTCAGGCTTCGGGGGCCCGGGCGTCGACTCCCCCGGCCTTGACCTGCTGCAGCAGCCGGGACAGCTCGGCCACCACCTCCGGACGCTCGGCGTAGAGGTTGGTCCGCTCCTCCAGATCGCTGGCCAGGTGGAAGAGCTCCCCCGGCTCGTCGTGCGGCGCGTACCCGCGCCGTTGCCGGTACCACTCCGGCTCGCCGACATCGCCGCCGGTGGCGTCGTCGACGAAGACCCACTCCCCCCGGCGGATGGCGAAGCGGCGGTTCATGCTGTGATGGACGGTGAAGGCGCGCACGCCCCGGTCCCGGCCCGGCCGGCGCAGGAGGGGCAGCATGCTGACGCTGTCCTCGCCCTGCCCCGGGGCCAGGCGGGCTCCCGTCATCTCGGCGCAGGTGGACATGAGGTCGCCGAGCATGACGGTGTGGGAGCACTCGGCGCCCGCCGGGGTCACGCCCGGCCAGCGCGCCAGGAAGGGGACGCGGTGGCCGCCCTCCCAGACATCGCGCTTGAGGCCCCTCAGGCAGGCCGAGGAGGAATGGCCGAACTGGCGGATGCGGTCGTAGGCGGGCCTCTCCGGGCCGTTGTCGCTGGTGAAGATCAGCAGCGTGTTGCCGGCGATGCCCCGCCGCTCGAGGGCCTCCATGACGCGGCCCACGCACCAGTCGACCTCGCACACGTAGTCGCCGTACTCGCCGGCCCGGCTCATGCCGCGGAACTCGTCCAGGGGCACGATGGGCGTGTGCGGCGCCGTCAGCGGCAGGTAGAGGAAGAAGGGCTCCTCCCCGGCCTCCTCGATGACGCCCTCGGCGCGCCGGGTGAGGGTGGGCATGACCTGCTCCAGCGACCAGCCGGGGACCATCGGCCCCGGCGTGCCGAACATCACCTCCGGCTTGGGAACGGAGGGGGCCTCGAGGACGCGGTCCTGCTCGAACCAGGTGTAAGGCGGGAAGTTGGGGACATCGTCGCCGAAGTAGGTGTCGAAGCCGCGGTCCACGGGACCGCCCGTGATGGGCCGTCCGTAGTCGATGCGTTCGTTCAGGGCCAGGCGCGCGGGGTCGTTGCCGCGGGTCCCGAACTCGACGTGGTCCGCCGCCGGGGAGCCGTCGTCGAGGGTCCAGTCCCAGCCCAGGTGCCACTTGCCGACGCAGTGGGTGCGGTACCCCTGCCGCCGCAGCAGCTCGGCCACGGTGAGGCGGTCGGGCTCGACGAGAGCGCTCTCCCACTGCCAGAGGACGCCCCCCTTCAGCCGCGAGCGCCAGCAGTAGCGCCCGGTGAGCACGGCGTAGCGGCTGGGCGTGCACACGCTGGAGGGAGCGTGGGCGTCTGTGAAGCGCACGCCCCGGGCGGCGAGGCGGTCCAGGTTCGGCGTGGGGATCCTCGATTCGGGGTTGTAGCAGCCCGCGTCCCCGTAGCCGAGGTCGTCGGCCAGGATGAAGACGATGTTCGGCTTTTTCAAGGCGGCTCCTGTCGAGGGCTTGCCGGACCGGGCCGGAGGCGGCTCATTTCGCCCCGGAAAGGAAGCGGATGATGATCACGGATGTAAAGACGACAGGGCCCCGACGCGGGGCGGGAGGGACAGCCTGATGTTTCAATCTCTGCGGGTGGCGGCGATTTCCTTCGTGCCCGGGAAGTTCGAGCTGGCCGACAACTGCGACCGCCTCGAGGAGAGCTTCCGGCGGGCGGCCCGGGACGGGGCCGAGCTGGCCGTGGCCCCCGAGGGGGTCATCGAGGGCTACGTGACCAACGAGATCATCTCCGGCGAGGCGCCGGCGGCGCGGATCCGCGAGGTGGCGGTGAACATGAGGGGCGCCGTGATCTCCCGCTTCCGGGCCCTGGCCCGCGAGCTGGGCATGAGCCTGGCCTTCGGCTGCGCCGAGAAGGTGGGACGCAACGTGCACAACTGCGCCGTCTTCATCGATCCCTCCGGGCGGCTGTGCGGCAAGTACCACAAGATGCAGCTGGCCGAGGGCACCCACCCGGCCTGGTGGTTCAACCGCCTGGGCCGGCAGTCGCGCGCCTTCCCCACCCCCCACGGCCGCTGCGGCTTCATGATCTGCGCCGACCGCTGGAACGCCGACATCGCCCGCCTGCCCGTGCTCGACGGCGCCCGCTACCTGCTGATCCCGTCCTTCGGCAGCCGCTCGAAGCGGCAGGACCAGGCGGTCCTGGCCCGGGCCCGGGAGAACGGCGTGCCCATCGTCGAGGCCAACGTGGGCGTCACCCTGATCATCAGCCAGGGCGAGGTCGTCGCCCTGTCGCGCCGGGAGCGGCAGATCCTGCACGCCACCATCGAGATCCCCGCCGAGCCTTCCCGAGGAAACCGGGATCAGCACGAACGCGCCTTCCTGCGCTGGCGCCGCAAGGAGATGCCCGCCTGGTTCGAGAAGCGCACCAAGGACACCTGGCTCAACCGGCCGCGCTCCTCCTGAGCCGCGGTGACGGTTCCCGCCGGCCCCCGGAAGTCCGCAACTCCGTCTGTCAAGGAGGGACCCATGCCTCACGAAGAGACCGAGGGCCGGTTCACGGCCACGCCTGAGAAGGGGGAGGTCTCCTCCGTCGCCATCCGCCCCGGGGACGCGCGGCTGATGCTGGTCCTCGGCCACGGGGCGGGCACCGACTGCCGCCATCGCAACCTGCGCACCATCGCCGGCCACTGCGCCGACGCCGGCGCGGCCACCTTCCGCTACAACTTCCCCTACATGGAGAGGGGCGGCGGCGGCACCGAGTCGAAGCCGGTGACCTGCGAGACCGTGCGCTCCGCCGCGGCGGCCGCTCACGAGGCCGCGCCCGATCTGCCCCTGCTCGTCGGCGGCCATTCCTTCGGCGGACGCATGGCCTCGCACGCGGCGGCCGAGGCGCCGATCCCGCAGGTGCGGGGGCTGGTGTTCTTCGCCTTCCCCCTGCACCCGCCGGGCCGGCCCTCGGTGGACCGGGCCGCGCACCTGCCGGAGGTGACCGTGCCCATGCTCTTCCTCGCCGGCACGCGGGACAAGCTGGCCGACCTCGAGTTGCTCGAGCCGGTGGTGGAGGGCCTGGCGCAGGCCACCCTGCACCTGCTGGACACGGCCGACCACGGCTTCAAGGTGCTGAAGCGTTCGCGGAAGTCCGACGAGGATGTCTACGCCGAGATGGCGCGGGCGCTGAAGGCCTGGGCCCTGGAGCAGGTCTGACCGCCGGCGAGGCCTCAGGCGGACAGGTCGACGACGAGCAGCTCCTCGGCCAGGGGTTCGGCCGCGGCCACGTGGATCCCGTTCTCCACGGCGCGTTCGGCCTGCGCCCTGTGGGCCCGGGGGACCACGTCCGCCTTCTCCGGGGGAGACCGTTGTTGGTGGGCGCGAAGTCCGCCAGCCCCCCGAGGATGGCCTCCGGACAACAGAGGATCTCCACGCCCCGCCGCTCGCACTCGGCGACGCGGGCCCGGATCAGGGGCAGGGCCTCCATCGATCCCACGGGCAGCAGGGGGGCCTGGTAGGCGGCGACCTTCATGCTGAACCGCCGTTGCCGGGCCGGTCCGGCGGCGCTTTCCCTGGCCGCCTCACCCGCTGGTGTGGTCGATGCCGAGCTTGATGGAGCGCTCGGGGTGGGCCTCGATCTCGTGGTAGGCCTCGGCCGCCCGGGCCAAGGGGACCACCGGATCGATGAGGTCGTCGGCCCGCAGCCGCCCCTCCACCAGCAGCGCCAGGGACTCGCTGCGGATGCGGGAGAAGGTCCATCCCGGCTGGGGCAGGGGCTCGCTGTTGGCGCGGCTGGAGACCACCCGGATGCGGTTGCGGTGCCACTCGCCGGCCAGCTTCAGGCCCTGGTCGCCGTGGTAGTAGGCGGTGGAGACCACGGTGCCGGCGTAGCAGGCGGCGCGCAGGGCGTCCTCGAAGGCGGGGTAGGCCCCGCTGGTCTCGACGACGACGTCGGCGCCGGCGCCCCCGGTGCGCTCCTTGATCTCCACGCCGGCGTCGGTCCGGCGCGGGTCGATCACCAGGTCGGCGCCATGGCGCCGGGCCGCCTCCCGCCGGCGCTCGATGGGATCCGCAACGGCTACCCAGCGGGCGCCGCACAGGCGGGCGCACTGGGCCACCATCAGGCCGATGGCCCCGAGGCCGAAGACGGCCACGCGGTCGCCGAGCCGCACCGGGCCGTCGCGCACGCCGCCGAGGGCGACGTCGGCCGGATCCCAGTACATCAGGCCCTGCGGAGAGAGGCCGTCGGGGGCGATGCGCAGGCGGCCGGCCTCGACGGTGTGGGTCTCGCGCACGGGCAGGTGGGCGAAGACCCGGTCGCCTACCTTCAGGTCCTCCACGTCGCCGGCGGCCTCGACGACCTCGCCGAGGCACATGTTGCCCAGGGCTCGCGGGAAGCGGGGTGCGGCCGGCTCGCCGCGCAGATGCAGGCGCAGCCGCCCGTCCCAGCGGTCGCTGGCGTCGGGCGTGTCGGCTCGGAACCCCCTCAGCTCGGTGCCGTGCTTGACGGCGCTGAAGAGGCTGCGCACGCGCACCTGGCCGGGCTCCAGGGGCGGCTCCTCGTAGCTCCGGAGGAGGGCGTGTCGGGGGCGGTCGGCGATGAGCTCGAGGGGCATGGGCGTCTCCGGGATTCGGGGCGGGGCGGGCGCATCAAGATAGGACAGGGAGAAGGGGTGGAGATCGACGAGCAGAGGTTCTTCGAGGAGGGATACCTGATCATCCGGGAGGCGGTTCCGCCCGACCGGCTCGCGGAGTTGCGGCTCATGGCCGAGGTCCTGGTGGACCGCTGCAAGTCGCGCTCGGAGGCGGGGCGCGGGGCCGGCGGACCCTTGGGCGGCGAGTGGTACGCCTCCATCCAGCCGCGGGTCAACGTGGACGAGGTGGTGGACGAGGAGACGGCGGGTCTGGTGGACTTCCTGCTGGGGCCCACCGTGCACGGTGTCAGCCACCGTATCCTGGGGGCGCCGGAGTCCAGCATCACGAGCATGCAGATCAACTGCAGCGGCCTCATCGACTACGGGCACACCGACTGGCACCGCGACTCCAGCGCCAGCGAGCAGGCGCCGCTGTGCGGCCTGCAGCGGGACCTGGCGGCCAACCGCCCCGGGTACGTGCAGTGGAACATCGCCCTCTACGACGACGACGTGTTCTGGGTGCTGCCGCGCAGCCACGACCGGCCCACGGACGAGGAGCAGCGCCGGCAGCTCCTGCTCGACCCAACCAGCCGGCTGAAGGGCGGGATCCCCGTCGAGCTGGCCGCCGGCGACGGCGTCGTCTACCCGAACCTGATCATGCACTGGGGCAGCTGGTACTCGAGCCGGCTGCGGCGCACCCTCCATCTCGGCTTCCGCTCCCACGGCGGCGACATCTTCCCCTACGCCCACTACCCGGAGTGGGACGTGGGTCTGGGCTTCACCCGCCACCTGTCGGAGGGGGCCCGGGCCCACTTCGAGCGCGCCGTGGAGCTGCTCGACCAGGAGCGCGACGATATCGAGACCGCCCTGCGCGCCGCCATCGCAGGGGACGGGGAGGCTTTTCGCGAGCGGATCGCCCGCATGCACCCCGGCCGCGAGGAGCGCATGACCGCGGTGGTCCTGCTGTGCCGCATCGCGGCCAAGGTGGGACTCCTGCACACGCCCGAGGTGCAGCGCATGGGCCCGGCGGAGCGCCACCGGGCCCTGGCCGGCCCCCAGAAGGGCGAGTACTTCGAGTCCATCGGCCGCCGCGTCAGCGCCCCCGAGGCCGAGACCCTGGCGCGGCGGTTCGCCCCCCTGGAGCAGCGCCTGGCGGCCGATGCCGCCCGCGTGCACCGGCGTTACACTGCCATCCACGCCGGGCTGAAGCCGGAGGCCGACGGCCCTCCCGACTTCGAGTCCCGGCCCCTGCGCCAGTTCCACTGCGAAATGCCCGCCGGGTTCGGCATCGACGAGCTCGCCGGCGGCTGGAGAGAGAAGGATGCTCGAGGCTGAAGACCCCATTCTGACCGCTCTGCGCATGAGCGCCGAAGAGCTCACCCCCTTCGACGAGGGCCGCGGCGCCAAGGAGGCCCGGGACCGCCTGTCGCAGGTGGCCGCCTGGGTGACCTCGGTGACCACCCAGAACCACGATGGCGTCACCCTGACGCCGACCCTGGTCCGCTACCTGGCCGCCGGCGACCTGGCCGAGCGCCTCCCCCAGCTGGACCGGCTGCGGGATGAGACCCGGCGGGGGCGCTTCGACGCCGGCCGCGAGCTGCAGCGGGAGCTGGAGTTCCGCCGCTTCGCATCCGAGTCGCGGCGGCAGCGGGACTGGCCCGAGGATCCGGAGCAGGTGCGGCTCGCCTTCGATTCCCTCACGAGGCTCCCGCCCCCCGTGCGGCCGGGGCCCTTCGAGCTCGACGAGACCGACCGCCTCGAGGCCCGGCGCACGGCGTACGAGGCCCACGGTCTCCTGCGCTTCCTGCGCCGTTTCCGCGCCGGCACGCGGCGCCCCGTGATCGTCTTCGGCAACGACCGCTACGGACGGATCTTCGTGGTCGAGCCGCTGGAGCCATACCTCGAGGGCTGCGAGATCCACTATGAGCGGGTCCCCTCCCACGGGTCGATGCGGCTCACCGTCCCCTACCACATCGACCGGTTCTGGCGCAACGCCTTCGCCCCCGACTTCGTCCGCCGTCTGAGCGCCGAGGCCCCCCACCTGGTGCTGGTCGACGTCTGCAGCCCCCGGGCCACGGAGGACTACACCAAGATCCCCCGGGGCCTGCGCGACCTGGTGAACTGGTTCATGGTCTTCAACCACCTGCGCACCGGCGGCGACCGGTCCCGCTACGAGGCGGTCAGCTCGCTGCCTCCCCATCAGCTCGACGAGCTGCAGCTCTGGCACGAATTCGAGGTCGTGGCCCGCCAGATCGAGCCCTGGGTCGATCCCGGCGAGCCCTACGCCGTGACCCACTGGGCGCCGGAGTTGGAGGCGGAGGTGCTCATGGGCGACCTCGTGATCCCGGCGCGCCCGGCCGCGCCCACCGAGGAGCCCCAGGTGGTGGTCACCAACCCGGGCTTCTACCGCACAGAAGGGCCGGACCTGCCCGATTTCCTGCGCCGCACCCAGGCCTATCACTTCAACGACCCGGAAAAGCGAGTGAAGGCGCGGATCGTGGGCGGATGGGGCGACCACGGCTTCGAGACCAGGGTCGAGGGCCACACGACCGACGAGTACGTCCTCGCCATCCAGCGCCAGGTCGGCGAGGAGCTGGCGGCCATGGAGGCCGCCGGCAAGGACTGAACCGGCGGAGGCGATCCGCCGCGGGGTGGCATACGTGACCGATCCCGTGCACCTGACCTGTGACGCCCTCCGGGGCCTGATGGGCGAGATCTTCGCCCGCGTTGGGGTCCCCGCCGAGGAGCGGGTGATCGTCGCCGAGGTGCTGCTGGAGGCGACGATGGCCGGCTATCTCTCCCACGGGATCATGCGCGTGCCCCTCTACGTCGAGGCGATCCGCAGGGGCCGCATCCATCCGGGGGTCCGGACGCGGGTCCTGCGCCGGAGTGCCTCGGCCCTGCACCTGGACGCCGGCCACGGCCTGGGGCCGGTGAGCGCCACCGAGGCCGTGGGCCGCGCCACCGGGATGGCGGCGCAGAGCGGGGTGGGCTGCGTCAGCGTCGTGCGCGCCGCCGACGTGGCCCGCCTCGGCAGCTACGTCATCGAGCCGGCGCGGGCCGGGTTCGTCTGCCTGCTGCTGGTCAACGACGCCGGCGGCAACCCGAACGTGGCGCCCTGGGGCTCGACCGAGCCCTTCCTCAGCACCAACCCCCTCGCCGCCGGGATCCCGCGGCGGGGCGCGGCGCCGATCGTCATCGACATGTCCACCAGCGTCGCTGCCGCGGGCCGGCTGAAGATGCTGGCCGCCGAGGGACGGGAGGCGCCGGAGGGCTGGCTCATCGACGAGACCGGGCAGCCCTGCACCGACCCGGCCGCCGCCCTCGACCTGCCGCCGCGGGCGGCGCTGCTGCCCCTGGGCGGTTTGCTGGCCGGGCACAAGGGATTCGCCCTGAGCCTGCTCGTGGACGTGCTGGCCGGGGCCCTGAGCGGGGCCGGCTGCAGCGCCGGCGACCTGGACTCGAGCGACCGCAACGGGCTGTTCGTGCTCGCCGTCGACCCGGAGCACTTCCTCGGGCGCGAGGGGTTCCTCGACCGCGTGGAGGAGTACGTGCAGCGGCTGAAGGGGCTGCGGACCGCGCCGGGGGTGGAGGAGGTCCTGGTGCCCGGAGAGCGGGCCCACCGCGAGCGCGAGCGGGCCCTGGCCGAGGGGCTGCGCCTCGACCCGGGGATCTGGGGCCCGGTGCAGGCCCTGATGGAGCGATGAACGGAGCGAGCTGGCGGGAGCATCCCCGGACGGGGGTCTTCCCGCGGGGGACCGCTCCCTCGGCCTGCGCTACGTGCCGGTGAAGCTGTCCACCACCGCCGGACAGCTCGCCGGCGAACCGGGAGTTGATCTCGCCCGAGCCCACGTTGAAGTGCCAGCGACTGGTTCCGCTAGAGCCGCCGACCCTCCGGTCCCTGCTCCAGGCCGGCCAGGAAGTCGAGCAGTCTCGCGTTGAACAGCCCCGGCTGCTCCTGGTGGATGTAGTGCCCGCTCTCGGTGACCACCTCCAGCCGTGCGCGACGGGCGGGCAACCGCCGCGCCAGATCCGCCGCCTCGGGATCGGAGGACCGCACGCGGCCCCTTCCCGCGGCGAAGACGAGCAGGGGCACCTCGCACCAGCGGCCCTCGGGGACAGGGACATCGTCCGGATCGGAGCGGCCCCTGGCCGCCTCCCAGCGGTCGGGGCAGGCCCGCCGCCAGCGCATGAGGCGGGTGAGGCGGTCGAGGTTGAACTCACTCGGGTAGTCCCACTCGCGGCCCATGGCCGCCAGGGCCTCTCGGTGCCTGGCATGGAGGGCGGCCGTGGCCTCGTCGAAGCGCTCCGGACCGAAGGTACCTGACTGGAAGTCGAACTTGCCGAAGGCACCGCTGTCCACGCTCACGATCGCCTCCACCTCGTCCGGCCGGCTCAGGTACATCTGGCGCGCGACCCCGGCGCCGGCACTGTGCCCGATCAACACCGCCCGGTCCAGGCCCAGGTGGTCGAGGAGGGCCCAGGCGTCGCGGGCGTCCTTAGCCACGGTCACCGCGCCGTCGGGATCGCTGCCCCCGCGGCCGGCGCGGAGCGGGAAGACCACGCGGTACCCGGCCGCGGCCAGCACCTGGAGCTGGGCGTCCCACTCACCGGCGTCGTCCTCCGAGGAGGCGCCGTGAAGCAGCAGGAGGGTCCGGCCGCTCCCCTCGTCGGAGTAGAGGAGCCGCCGCCGGCCGAGGCGGAACTCCTTCATGGCCCGGAGCCCGGGGACGGCCGGTCCCCGGACGGCGCGACGCCCTCCGAAGGACGCGGTGTCGATGTTCGAGGACCGAGTCCAGCGGCGCCAGTCAATTGTCCGTCAATTTGATAAATACAGGAAAATCAGTGGTTTACGGAATTGCAGGGGCAGTCCGGCGGTTCTCCGTCAACTACCCGTCGATCAGGTTCCGAGACTCCGGACGCGGGTGGTCAGGCCCAGAATGGCACGTATTTCATGAATCTCGGTCCGGCGTCCTCGTCAAAGGGTTTGATCATGCCCGCGTCCACGGCCTCACGAATGCGGCGAGAAGCGACCGCCTTGTTGTTCTCCTTGATGCCGAACCTCTCTCGAAGTGAGGCGTTGGTCAGAAAGTCCCGCATCACGTACCTCAGGCAGGCGTGCAGGTAACAGGCCCGCAGCCGCTCGGCTCCATCCATGTCGGCCAGATCCTTGTAGGCAAACAGGACAACGCGGGTAAACCCCGGCGGAACCTCGAAGAGCGGGGCCGGCAGTGGAGCAACTCAACTTCCAGGACAACCTTGTCGATCCCGCTGCCTCGTTCCTCACAGATGCGAGCTCGGCGCATCAGGGAAGCCAGCGCCTCGTTCCGAGACCTGGGCGGCGTGTCCAGGAAGCGTTGGGTATCCACGAGCGGCTCACCGGGGTTGGTGATGTCGATGCGGTCGTCGAAGATCTCCACCGTCGGTCCCGCGCCGGTGACGGAGAAATCCTGGTGGATGAGCGCGTTGGCCACGAGCTCGCGGATGGCGAGTTCGGGAAACATCGGCACCGTCCTGCGCAAGGCCTTCCCAATCATCTCGTCCGGTCGGAAGTATCCCGTCCATGTATGCGATCAAGCCCTCGAAACCGCAGGCGTATCCTTTGCCACCTTCCTGTTCCCTGATGGTCTCCGTCCGCCCCTTGCCGCGGTACTGGATGACCCGTACTGCCTTGCGCTTCAGGTGCGGATAGTCAGCGAGGTTCCTGGCGAAGAGGATGGCGCCCAGGTTCGTGATGTCGAAGCCTCCGGCTCTGCTCGAGGAGATGAGCAGGTCGCTCTGCGCCCTGGATGAATTCGAGATGCTTGAGCCTGGCTTTCATCCAACGGCCTGATGTTGGTGGGCGATCCCCGGCTCGAACGGGGGACCTCCTGCTTGTAAGGCAGGCGCTCTGACCAACTGAGCTAATCGCCCTCGCGGCGAATGTAACCCCGGCTCCGCACCTCGACCAGATGGCTCAGGCGGCCAGCTCGAAGATCGGCCGGCCGGCGGCCGCCTCGCGCCTCAGCCGGTCCACCTCCTCGTCCGTGACCGGCGTGAAGCTCTCGGCGATCTCCAGGGCCATGCGGAACAGGGCCGGCTCCCCGGGCGGGATCGCCGCCGTGACCGGCTGCGACAGGGTGAAGCGCAGGGCGAGGTCCGCCAGCTCCCGGTCCTCCAGCGGCTCGTACCAGCACTTGGACCACTTGCGGCCGCCGCCCGGAGTCAGCTTGCCGCGGGCCAGCGCCTTCAGCGCCAGACGCGCCGTCCCCCGGGCCTCGGCCGCGGCCACCACCGCGGGGCCGAAGTCGGCGCCGAGCCAGGTGCACCAGTTCACGGGGAAGAGCACCGAGTCGAAGTCCACCGCCTCGATGAGCCGCAGGGCCGTCTCCGAGGAGTGGGACGAGAACCCGAGGTAGCGCGTCATCCCCCGCTCCCTGGCCTCGCGGAACAGCTCCAGGGCCCCGCCCGGGCCCGTGACCTGGTCGAAGTCCTCCTCGGTGTTGACGGCGTGCAACTGGTAGAGGTCGACGTGGTCGGTGCGCAGCAGGCGCAGGGACTCCTCCAGCTCGCGGCGCGCCCCCGCCGCCGTGCGCTCGGTGGTCTTGCAGGCCAGGAAGACCTCCTTGCGGTAGGGCTCCAGGGCCGGGCCCAGCATCTCCTGGGCGTTGCCGTACGTGGGCGCCACGTCGAAGTAGTCGACGCCGCGATCCACGGCCTCGGCCACCAGGCCGCTCGCCTCGTCCGCATCGACCCCGCTCACCAGGATGCCGCCGAAGCCGACGATGGACAGCCTCTCCCCGGTGCTGCCGTACTCGCGCTTCTCCATCTCTCGCCCCTCCTCAGCCCGCCGCTCGCGTCTCGGGCAGCCAGAACAGCTTGCCCTTGTCCCCGGCCGCCACCTGTCCCGCGACGTCGAAGAGCCGGCTCTCCTCGGCCGGGGTCAGCGGCGTGAAGGCCTCGGCCAGGGCCACGTTCTCCTCCACCTGCTCCACCGTGTCCATGCCGACGACGGCCACGTCGAGGTCGAGGCCCATGGAGTAACGCAGGAACAGCCCCCGGTCCTCCTCGGGCACCTGGCCGTAGGCCAGCACCTTCATGGCCATGATCCCCATGCCTCGGGAGCGGGCGGCAGGGATGGTGGTGGAGGAGAAGTCGTTCCAGACGCGGTTGGCGGCGCCCAGGGGGTTGAGGACGGTGTCGAAGTCGTACTCCCCGATCATGCGAACGAAGTGGGCCGGATGGGTGTGGCCGGTGAGACCGACGAAGCGGATCCGGCCCTGCCGCCGGTACTCCTCGATGACGCGCAGGGCGCCGTCGGGCCGCAGCACCTCCTCCAGGCCTCCGGCCTCGTCGATGGCGTGGAGCTGCATGAGGTCGATCTGCTCCACCCCGAGGTGCTCGAAGCTGGCGGCGATCTCCTGCCGCACCGCGGCCCCGGAGCGCTCCAGGCACTTGGTGGCCACGAACAGGCCGTCGCGGTCCCGGTCCTGCAGGGCCAGCCCGAGGCGGCGCTCACTCTCCTTGTACTTCGAGGCCGTGTCGAGGTAGGTGATGCCGAGGTCGATGGCGCGGTGGACGACGGCCACGGCGGCGGCGTCCTCGTCGGCGAGGTTCCAGCAGACGCCGCCCAGGCCGAGGGCGGTGACGGTCTGGCCGGTGCGGCCGAGGGTGCGGGTGGGAAGGGGCACTTGTGCTCTCCTGTGGCGTGTGGGTGCGGCGCAAAGATAGCGCCGGCGAGCCAGTGACGCCCTGTGAGGAAGATTGACGGATCCGGCCGGCGGCCCGTACATTGGCCGCCATGGAATCGCCTGCACCAACGACCGTCACCGACCGCCGATACCGCCGGTCCGGGGCCATCCGCACCGGGGGAACCGAGCGTTAGAAGCTGCGGTCCGTTCGACACACCACCCCCGGTGACGGAAGCCCCGTCATCGGGGGTTTTTCTATGCGAGAAGGCAAGTGAGATGAACGTCCTCGAAGATCTCAGGTACCGCGGCCTGCTGCACCAGGTCACCGACCTCGACGGCCTGACGGAGCGGCTGGAGCAGGGGCCGATCACGCTCTACAACGGCTTCGACCCTACCGCCGACAGTCTCACCATCGGCAACCTCGTGCCGCTGCTGATGCTGCGCCGCTTCCAGCTGGCCGGGCATCACCCGATCTGCCTGGTGGGCGGCGGCACCGGCCTCATCGGCGATCCCGGCGGCAAGGAGCGGGAGCGGGCCCTCAACCCGGCGGAGGTGGTGGAGACCTTCACCGAGAGGATCCGCGCCCAGGTGGAGCCCTTCCTCGACTTCGAGGTGAAGACCAATCCCGCCCGCCTGGTGAACAACCTCGACTGGCTCTCCGGGGTCACCGCCATCGAGCTGATGCGCGACGTGGGCAAGCACTTCCCCGTGCCCTACATGCTCGCCAAGGAGTCGGTGGCCTCGCGCCTGAAGACCGGCATCTCGTACACCGAGTTCAGCTACATGGTGCTGCAGGCCTACGACTTCCTGGAACTGCATCGGCGCCTCGGCTGCCAGCTGCAGACCGGCGGCAGCGACCAGTGGGGCAACATCACCGCCGGCTCCGACCTGATCCGCCGCGCCGACGGCGCCAAGGCTTTCGGCCTAACCTGCCCCCTCGTGACCAGCGCCGGCGGCGCCAAGTTCGGCAAGACCGAGGCCGGCGCCCTGTGGCTCTCCGCGGAGCGGACGTCGCCCTACGAGTTCTACCAGTACTGGATCAACACCGACGACCGCACCGTGGGCAGCTACCTGAGGATCTTCACCTTCCTCGACCCCGACGAGATCCGCCAGCTCGAGGAGTCGGTGGCCGCCGACCCCGGCGCCCGGGAGGCCCAGCGCACCCTCGCCCAGGAGGCCACGGCCGTCGTCCACGGCCCCAAAGCCGCAAGCCAGGCCGAGCGCATCTCGCGGGCCCTGTTCCAGGGGAAAGTGCGGGAACTGCGGGAAGAGGACCTGGAGCTGGCCTTCGACGGCGTGCCCTCCCACGACATGGAGGGCGAGGAGCAGGGCCTCGTGGAGCTGCTCGTCGACGCCGGCGTCTCCTCCTCCCGGCGGCAGGCCCGCCAGGACATCGGCGCCGGCGCCATCTACCTCAACGGCGAGCGCTGCACCGAGGAGTCCCGCCGCGTGGGCCGGGACGACCGCCTGCACGGCCGCTGCGTGGTGATCCGCCGGGGGAAGAGCCGGTACTACCTGGTGCGGTAGCCGGGACGGGACGGCGCCGGATGGCCCGTCCCTCAGTGCAGCAGGGTCAGCTTGTGGCTCTCAGCCGTCCCATCGACCGAGACCACCAGGAAATACGTGCCCGAGGCCTGGAGCCGCCCGGCTTGGTCGAGCCCGTCCCAGACGAATTGGTAGGAGCCCACCGGGCGTTCCGCCTCCGCGGCCAGCACCCGCACCCGCTGCCCCAACTCGTCGTAGATCCGCACCGATACGGAGGCCGAGTGGTCCAACTCGAAGGCGACGGTGACGGCGGCGTTGAAGGGATTCGGCCACAGGCGCACGGAGGGTAGTGCTTCTTCGGCGCCATTCGCCGGCACCTCCTCCTCGACCGCCTCCACCGCCGTGGCCACCATCCACTCGCGGACGCGGCAGATGCGGCGCAGCTGGGAGAACTCCTCTCCCCCCCAATAGAGGCCCCGAAAGCTGTTCAGCATCGAGACGAGGAGGTCACCTTCGGATGTCAGCAGCAGACGAAAGGGCCACCAGACCGGGGCCTCCAGCGCCGGACCGCCGTTTCCGATATTGTCCTGGCAGCGATGCTCCGACAGTCGCTTGCCAGCGACCGCCCGTTTCTCCACGGCAGCGCAGCCCCGTGCAACGTAGTCCAGTCCGTTGCCGGCGACGGTCTCGATAACGCCGTCCGGCCAGACGCGATGAATGCGGTGAAAGCTCTGATCGAGAACGTACAGCACCCCCTGTTCGTCGATCACAATCTCCCATGGCATGTAGAGAGGAACTTCTGTCGCCAGGCGGCCCTCGCCGACAGAGTAACTCCTGTTGTCCTGCACGGAGGGCGGGCGGTCTTCGTACACCCGGGAGCCGGCCACGATCTCGATGACGCCGTCGGCAGACCGGCGGAAGACCTGATTTCCCTGCGAGTAATACACCACTCCTCGGTCATCCACGAGCAGCCCGGTTACCAGATCGGCTTCCACCAGCGTGGTGACCACGCCTTGGCCATCGATCTGCCGGATCCCGCCCGAGCCGGCGACGAGCAGGCGGCCTTCCCGATCGAACGCCAGCGCAGCCATCACGCCAAACCGGGCCTCCTTGGCCGGGCCGCCGTCGCCGCTGGAGCCATACTCGCCTCCCGCGACAGTAACCACCTGACCGTCCGGGTCCAGCCTGGCTATGCGGGACAGCTTCCGCCCCCAATCGGGCCACGATCGGTTGACATAATCCACAAAGTAGAGCCGGCCTTGCCGGTCAAAAGCCAACCCCTCCGGTCCGATGCGGGCATCCAAGGCCGCGACGCTGTCCCGCAAGACATTGGCCGCCCGTTCCTCGCGGGTCTGCGGCACCCCCACGATGCGCGTGGCCGAGCCGTCGGATTCGAGGCGATAGATGACGGAACCATCGGACACATGGACCTGCCCACCCGGGTCCAAGGCCAAGCCCAAGGGCAGGTAGCTCCTATACTCGCCGAAGGCGGCCAGGTAGTCTCCGCCGTCGGGGGCGGTCACGGTGCTGATCGTGCCCGGCTCCCCGCACGGCGGCAGCGCCCCCACCGGGGCCACCAGGGCAAGCCCTGACAAGGCAAGAAGGCCATGGAGACGGGTTGTCATCTCTCCTGTCCCTCAGTGCAGCAACGTCAGCTTGTGTGCGCGACGGTCGCGGCCATCACTCCCACTCCACCGTGCCCGGCGGCTTGTGGGTCACGTCGTAGTAGACCGCCTCCACCCCTTCCAACTCCAGCAGCCGCGCGGTGACCTCGCGCAGGAAGTCCGCCGGCAGGCGGCCGAAGCGGGCGGTCATGAAGTCCTCGGTGGTCACCGGCCGCAGCACGATGCTCTCGCTCACGCCGTCGGAGGAGAGGGGCACCAGCACCGTGGGCATCTGCGTCAGCCGGGGCATGAGGCCGTGGCGGTCCAGGGCCTCCATGACGATGGCGTCGGCCTCGCGCAGCAGGTCCAGGCGCTGCTCCGTCAGGTAGGCCTCCCGCGGGCTCTGGCGCAGGCGCCGCCCCGGCCCCAGCTGGAAGAGGACGCGGTTGACGCGGTCGGTGGAGTTGGTCAGCTCCGTGGAGGCGCGCTCCAGGTCGTCCCAGGAGGGCCCGCCCTCCTCCCCCGGCAGGATCGCGGCTCCGGCGGCGGTGAGCAGGGCCGGATGGGCATAGGTGCGCCCGTCCCCCTGCACGCCGACGCTGCGCAGGGGCAGCAACTCGGCGTCCAGGTTGGAACCGTCCAGCGTGCCCAGCGGCTCCGCGGCATCGTGGCCGGCTCCGGGCCCCGCGCACAGGCAGCGGACCGCCAGGCCCGGGCCCGGAAAGGGATGCCGCCAGACGAGGTGGTGGGGCACCCCCAACTTCTCGCCCAGCTCCCGCACCTCGTCCTTGTAGAGCTGGCTCAGGGGCTCCACCACCTTGCCCTCGGCCAGCAGACGCTCGATCACGCCGACGCGGTTGTGGTGGGTCTTGATGACCTCGGCGTGGTCGGTGCCCCCCGACTCGATCGTGTCGGTGTACAGGGTGCCCTGACCCAGCAGCCACTGGTCCGGGTCGAGGTCCAACTCGGCCAGGACCCGGTCACGGACCTCGATGAACTCCTCGCCGATGGCCAGGCGCTTGGCCTCCGGGTCGGCGACCCCGGCGACGCGGGCCAGGAAGGCGGCGCTGGCGTCGACCACCTTCAGGTTCGTAAACCCCGACCCCTTGAGCAGGCTCTCCACGGCGGCGGTCTCGCCCTTGCGCATGAAGCCGTTGTCGATGTGCAGGCCGAGGACGCGGTCGGTGCCGAGGGCGCGGTTGAGGAGCAGGAAGCAGACGGTGGAGTCGACGCCGCCGGAGACGAGGAGGAAGAGCTTGCGCCCGCGGGCCTGGCGCTTCAGTCCCTCCATGGAGCGGTCGATGAAGCCCTCCATGGTCCAGTCGCGCTCGCAGCCGCACAGGTCGAGGAAGTTGTCGAGGATGCGCATCCCCGACTCGGTGTGGGTCACCTCGGGGTGGAACTGGAGGCCGTAGATCCGGCGGCTGTCGTCGCCCATGGCGGCCACCGGGCAGTCCCCGGTGCGGCCGAGGACCTCGAACCCCGGGGGGATCTCCTCAACGAGATCGCGGTGGCTCATCCAGATCGGCTCTCGCGGGTTCAGGCCGGCGAGGACGCCGGTGGCCGCGGTCACCTCCAGGGAGGCGGCGCCGTACTCCATGCGCTGGCCGCGCTCGACGCGGCCTCCGAGGGCGTGGCACAGGAGCTGGTGCCCGTAGCACAGCCCGAGGATCGGCTTGCCGCTGGAGAGCAGCGCCTCCTCGAAGAGCGGACGATCCTCGGCGTAGACGCTGGAGGGCCCGCCGGAGAGGATCAGGCCGTCGGCCCGGGCCAGCTCTTCGAAAGGAGTGTCGGGGGGGCGGATCTCGGCCCAGACGTGGAGGCGGCGGATCCGGTTGGCGATGAGGTGGGCGTACTGGCCGCCGAAGTCGAGGACGACGATTCCCAAGGAGGCGGGACTCCCTGCGGGGAGGGGTGCGGGGAGAAGGAGTGGAATATAACGGCCGACCCGGGAGGGACAATCAGCGGGTCGGCCGCGGCCCGGGCATCCGCCTGTTCAGGGCTCCCGGCGCAGGAGGCTGACGCGGCCCCAACTCCGGTCGTCGCGCTCGGGGTGGTCCTCGTTGTAGTGGACTCCCCGGGTCTCGCGGCGCCGGCGCGCCGAGTGGGCAACCAGCCGCGCAACGGCCAGGCGGTTGCGCAGGTCCAGGGAGGCGGGATCGGTCGCGCCCTCCGGGGTCTCGCGGTCCATTTCGTCCAGGGCCTCGCAGGCCCGCCGCAGACCCGCGTCGGTGCGCGTGATGCCCACCTCCTCGAGCATGATGCGGCCCAGGCGGTCCACCGCGCAGGTGAGTCGGCCATCGCCTCCAGGGGGGACGCGGAAGGCCGGCAGGGGCGTGTTCGACAGGCACCTGTCCCCTTCCGCCGCCTGGACGGCGCGGCCTGCGAGGACCACCGCCTCCAACAGTGAATTGCTGGCCAACCTGTTGGCGCCGTGGAATCCCGTGTGTCCGATCTCACCGATCGCATAGAGTCCCGGCAGGTCGGTGCGCCCGTCGATGTCGGTGTGCACGCCGCCGCACAGGTAGTGGGCGGCGGGGGCCACGGGGATGGGCTCGCGGGTGATGTCGATGCCCAGGCCGGCGCAGTAGCGGCTGATGTTGGGGAAGCGGCGGCGCGTCTCCTCCGGGTCCTTGCCGGTGGCGTCGAGGTAGACGCAGTCCCGGCCGCTGCGCCGCATCTCGGCGACGATGGCGCGGGCCACCACGTCCCGGGTCGCCAGGGACCCGCCGGGAAGCTGCCGCTCCACGAAGGGATCGCCCTCGTGGTTGACGACCACGGCGCCGTACCCGCGCAGCGCCTCCGAGATCAGGAAGGTCCGTCCCTCGGGGTGGGCCAGGGCCGTGGGGTGGAACTGGAAGAACTCCAGGTTGGCCACCGCGGCCCCGGCCCGGTACGCCATGGCGATGCCGTCCCCGGTGGCCACCGCCGGGTTGGTGGTGCAGGCGTAGATGCGGCCGGCGCCGCCCGTGGCCAGGACCGTGGCCGGCGCGGTGAAGGCTACGACCTCGCCCTCGGGGCGGTCCTGGGGGAGCGCCCAGACCCCGCGGCAGCGGCCCTGCCCGTCGACGATCAGATCGAGGGCGAGGTGTCCCGGAAAGGTGGTGACGCCCTCCTCGGCCTGCGCCGCCGCCAGCAGGGCCCGCACCAGCTCGCGGCCGGTCCAGTCGTCGGCGTGGGCCACCCGGTGGGCGGAGTGGCCGCCCTCGCGGCCGAGGCTGAGGCCGCCGTCCCCCGCCTTGGAGAACCGGACCCCCAGGTCGACGAGGTCCTCGACCCGGCCGGGCCCCTCCCGGACCACGGTCTCCACCACCTCGGGGTCGCACAGGCCGGCCCCGGCCTCCAGGGTGTCGCGGGCGTGGGTCTCGGGCGAGTCCCCCGGGCCGAGAGCGGCGGCGATGCCTCCCTGGGCCCAGCGCGTATTCGAGTCGTCCGCTTGCTTCTTGGTGACGACGGCCACCCGCGCCCCGGACCGTGCCGCGAGGATGGCGAAGTAGAGGCCGGCGATGCCGCTGCCGACGACCAGGTAATCGGAGGAGACTCGCATGTCGGATGGAAACTCCGTGAGCGCCGCCGGAGTGTCAACGCGGCTCGGCCAGCTCGATCTGCAGCCCCGCCTGCCTCCTCAGGGGCCGCACCTGGAGGCGGCCCCGCAGCCAGATCCGCAGCGGCCCGAGAGGCCCGTCGAGGCGGACCCCGGCCAGGGCGCAGACCCGCCAGCCGTCCCCGTAGAGGGGGCGGATGCTGACCGAGCCGGGCAGGTCGTGCTCGTACTCGTAGATGCGGGTGGCGTAGCCGCCGGTGCGGTAGCGGGTGGCCTGGATCGACCACTCCCGCCGGGGGGTGCGGCGGCGGCTCCCCAGACCCAGGGCCACCCCTCGCTCAGCGCCGCTGCGCACGCCCTCGAGGCGGGCCTCGAGCCGCAGGCTCCCCGGGGACCAGCGCCCCCGGACCCGGGCGCGCTCCGTGACCGGGAAGCTCTGCGCTCCACCGGACCAGTCGCTGCGCCGGCGCCGCTGCACGTCGGCGGTGACCTCGAGGTGCCGCACCGGCCGGCGCCTCCAGCTCAGGCCGAGACCGCTGCTGGCGCCGGGCACCGGCTCTGTCCAGCGGGCGGCGCGACGGCGCGTCTCGTCCAGCCACAGCCGCCAGCCGCGGCCCCGGATGCGCGCGGTCAGACCCCGGTGGCCGCTGCCGCCGCCGAGAACGGAGGCGCCGAAGGGACTGTAGAACCCGGCCGCCGAGTCGCGGGCGAGGACGTCGAAGCGGGCTCCGGCGGCGCGCACGCCGGTGATCCCCGCCACCCAGGCCGGGCGCCCGCCGGCGATGGCCGCCGAGAAGAACAGGCGCGCCCTTCCCAGACCGGCGAGGCCGTCGACGGCCGCGGCCGCCTGCGAGCGGCCGGCGAAGGCTTCGGGCACGCGGGCGGGGCGGCGCAGGTCCAGGGGCCGACTGAAGGCGAGGTGCTGCAAGGTGACCCCCATGCGGGCGCGCTCGCCGCCGGCGGTGGCGCGGGCGCCCAGGACCAGACCCGCAAGGCGGTCGCGCTGGTCGAGGCGGGTGCCGGTGTGAATTCCGTCCTCCGGCAGAGAGACGGCGACCCCGGTGGTGTCGAGGCGGGCGTCCCGGCGGAATCCCCCGGCCACGAGGCTGAAGCGGCCGGGGCGGCGGCGCCAGCGCAGGAAAAGCCCGCACAAGTCCCGGTTCTCGGCGGCGGAGCGGTAGCCCACGGCCTCGCCGTCGCGCCGGGGCGCGGGCACGGGCACCCCCATCGAGCGGCCCCGGCCGAAGAGCAGGCCCTGGCCGAAGGCCGGCCGCAGGCTCCCGAGGGCCACCTCCAGGCCGCCGCTGTCCGGCCGCCGGTGGGCATAGCCGACGGCGTGGTCGAACCAGCGCCGCTCCCCGGGGTCCCGTTCGCCCACGGCGGCCAGCTCCCAGGCGCCGATGCGGCCGGTGGCCCGCTGGTAGAGGCGGGCCTCTTCGAAGGAGAGGGCGTCGGTCCGCAGCCGCAGGCGGAGGGACCCCTCCACCACGGGCCGGGAGTCCGCCTGCGCCTGGGCGGCCGCCTGGTCTCCCTCCCCCGGCAGGGCCGGACCGGGATCGGCCGGGGCCGGGCAGGGAGCCAGGAGGCAACCGCACAGCAGGGCGGCGGCGGCGGGTCGCGGGAGCATGGGCAGCGGGGGTGCAAGCTCCGTGCCCGGCCGGCGTCCCCAGTCCTGGAGGCGGCAGTGCCCTCATCAGTGACGGTCGTGCCCTGGCTCACATCGGCGGGATCGGCGGAGAGCAAGACTGACGGCGCCCCCCGGGGCCAGCGGCCGATGGCGTGGTCCACCGGTGACGCCTCCGGAAGCTCCGGCTCACACCCGGTCCGGGGTGTCACGGCCCCGTTCCTCGGCAACGATCTGCGGGCGCGTCCCGGCTCACACCTCGGGCTCCGCCAAGCCCGCGAGTGGCATGCAGAACGGAGGGTCGGGCTTTCCGCACGAGCGGGGCGGGCACTAACGTGTTGACGGCGCCCCCCCGAAGTTCAACCAACGACAGGAGAGATTCGATGGTACGCAAGATCCACAAGATCGCCGTCATCACCGACGACGTCGAAGGAGCGGTGGAATTCTACACGCAGAAGCTGGGACTCACCGTGGTGGAGCGCTTTGCCACCGAGGACGACGAGGACTACGTCTTCCTCGACGCCGGCGGGATCCTGCTGGAGCTCATGCCGCAGAAGACCATGGGGCTGGCCCCCGGCTTCCATCACATCTCCTTCGACGTGGAGAGCGTGGAGGAGAGCGCGCAGGCATTGAAAGAGAAGGGGGTGACCATCACCAAGGAGCCCTTCGACGTGGGCGGGGGCACCGGCATCACCCTGGGCTTCTTCGAGGGGCCGAACCAGCTGAACCTGCAGCTCTTCCACCGGGAGAAGTGAGGCCGTCATGCGCGTGGCCAGAGCCGATCGTGCGAGCATGCAGGAGCTGGGCGACGTCCACGGCGGCGCCGGCCCCATCCTCTTCGGCAGACTGTGGGAGCGCGACGACTTCGAGACCCCCTTCGCCTTCGTCCACAGCGCGGTCCTGCTGCCCGGCGGCGGCATCGGCCTGCACCGCCACGACGACAGCGAGGAGATCTTCATCGCCGTCGACAACGCCTCCCAGTTCACCCACAACGGGCGCACGGCCGTGGTCGAGGGCGGCGCCGCCGTGCCCCTGCGCTCGGGCGAGACCCACGCCATCTACAACCACACCGGCCGCGAGACGCGCTGGTTCAACGTCCATTGCGTGGTGCCCGGGGGCGATCCCAAATCGACCGATCTGGGCGACGACCGGGCCGGCGCCGATCTGGAATCCACCGACCGGCTGCCGGTAGGGAGGCTGGACCGCGCGGCGCTGAAGTACGGCCGGTCCCACGGCGGCAAGGGCGCCGTCGGCGCCCGGTTCATCTGGGGGCCGGAGGACTTCCGCAGCAACTTTCACTTCCTCGCCCACTGTCTGATGCCGCCGGACACCTCCCTCGGCTACCACCGCCACGAAGGCGTCGAGGAGGTCTATATCATCATCGAGGGCCGCGGGCGGATGACGGTGGACGACGAGACCCGGGAGGTCGCGCAGTGGGACGCGATACCCAGCCGGCTCGGGGGTCGCCACGGCCTCTACAACCACACCCGGGAGAGCCTGGAGCTGCTGGTGGTCGCCGTCTGCGCCGAGAAGGGCCGGTTCGACTCGACGGACCTCGGCGACGATCTCAGCCAACGCTGACGCCGGCGGCGGGGGGGGCCTATCTTTCGCCGCCCCGAAGCGCCGTTCCGGGCGCCCCCATCGTCCACAGGGAGAGCATCGAATGAAGTTCGGCACGTGCAACGAGTACTTCGAGGGTTGGCCGCTCGAAGAGGTCTTCGACTACGCGGCCGAGGTGGGATACGACGGCGTGGAGATCGCCCCCTTCACCCTCGCCGACTCGGTGGACGACATCCCGGACCGCCGCCGCCGCGAGATCCGCGCCGCCGCCCTGAGCGCCGGCGTCGAGATCGTCGGCCTCCACTGGCTGCTGATCCGCCCCGAGGGGTTGTACACCAACCACCTGGACGACGCCATCCGCAACCGCACCCGCGACTACTTCCAGTCCCTCATCCGCTTCTGCGGCGACCTCGGCGGCGAGGTCATGATCATCGGCTCGCCGAAGCAGCGCAACGTCCAGGAGGGTTGGGACTTCGGCCAGACCTGGGAGCGCACGAAGTCCGTCTTCGAGGACTGCCTGCCCCTGGCCGAGGAGCAGGGGGTCTACCTGTGCATCGAGCCTCTCAGTCCCGAGCTGACCAACTTCATCACCACCGCCGAGGAGGCGCGGCGCATGGTGACCGAGATCGGCCACCCGAACTTCCAGACGATGGTGGACGTCTGCTCCGGCTCGACGGAGTCGATCCCGGTGGCCCGGCAGGTGCGCGAGTCCGGCGAGCACCTCTACCACGTGCACGTCAACGACGCCAACAAGCGCGGCCCCGGCTTCGGAGAGACCGACTTCGCCTCCGTCCTCACGGCCCTCGAGGAGACCGGCTACCAGCGCTACGTGTCGGTGGAGGTCTTCGACTTCGCGCCCGACCCGAGAACGATCGCGGCGGGCAGCCTCAAGTACCTGAAGGGGATCCTGGACGCTTCCGTCAGAGCCTAGGGTCCAGGCCCTCGCCGGCGCCCTCGAAGGGCCGTCCCAAGGCCTGGAGGCGGGCGTAGTCCTCGTTGAGGGCGGCCGACATCTCCTCCCCCAGCCGCAGCAGGATCCGGCATCCCAGGCCGGGGTCGGTGGCGACGATGTCCATCAGGTCGGGGCGGAAGAATCCGGCCAGCTCGCTCCTCTCGGCGGCGATGACGGAGGTGCCGCGCGGGCCGTCGTCGAGCAGGGCGAACCGGCCGAGGATCTCGGGGGGGCCGAGGGTGCCGGTGACCTCCCGGCCCCCGGGGCCTTCGCGAACGACGTGGACGGAGCCGCTGCGGATCAGGTAGAACCCCGACTGCGGGGCCCCCCGGCGGATCACCACCTGGCCGCGGGCAAAGGTGCGCAGGTGGACCTGCCGGGCCAGCGTGGCCAGGGCCTCGGCGTCCAGCCCGCTGAAGGCCGGAACCCGCGCCAGGGCCTCCTCGAGGGTCTCGGAGCGGCCTTCGCCGGGGGAGAAGTAGTTCTCCCACTCGGGGTCGGTGAGAGCGTCGCGGGTGGAGGCGGGAGGGCTCATCTTCCGCTAAGATAGCCCCGCCCCGAGGGACGGGCGAGCGGTTGCCGCCGCGCCGGCGATGGCCCTGGTTGTCCCCGGATTCCCATTCAGCCTCCCGCGAAAGGAGAGCACCGTGCCCCGATACACCTTCAACCACATTCACCACGAGGCCGAGGACGTGGCCGCGGCCGTCGACTTCTACCAGCGCGTCTTCGACGCCACCGCCGGTGAGCCCTTCGAGCGCGCCGGCGCCACCTGGGTCGAGGTTCGCGTCGGCGAGACCCAGATCACGGTCACCGACCGGGAGTTCGCCGGGATGGAGCTGGGGCGCTACCAGGGCGTCGATCACTTCGCCTTCACCACCGACGACTTCGACGCCACCCTCGCCCACTGCGAAAAGGAGGGCGTCCACATCTGGTTCGGTCCCCTCAACGTCCCCGGAACGAGCCAGCGCATCGTCTTCATCGACGGACCCGACCATGTCAAGATCGAGCTGATGGAGAAGGTGTGAGCCGCGAGTCCCGGCCCTGCGGGCTGTGGGAGAGCCCCCTGTCGGTGGAGGACGCCGGCGGCGGCGTGGGGCTGGGCTCGCCCGCCTTCGACAGCGACGGCCGCACCCTGGCGTGGCTCGAGCGGCGCGGCGCCGAATCGGTGATCCTCTGCCGCCGCCGGGGGGAGGCCGCCGCCCGGGAGCTGACCCGGGGCCACACGGTGCGAGCGCGGGTGTTCTACGGCGGCGGCGAGTTCGCCCTGGGCCGCGGCCGGGTGATCTTCGTCGAGGACGGGGACCACCTGAGCGCCGTCCCCCTCGGCGGGGGCGGCGTGCGCCGGCTGACCCCCTGCTTCGGCCAGCCGGCGGACCCCACGCCCTCCCCCGACGGCCGCTGGATCGTGTACGTGCACGGCGACGGGGCCGACGACCGCCTCGCCGTGGTCGACGCCGCCGGCCGCAACTGGCCCCAGTCCCTGGTGGACGGGGCCGACTTCTACATGCAGCCGGCCTGGCATCCCCGCGGGCGGCAACTGGCCTGGGTGGAGTACGACCTGCCCGGCATGCCCTGGGACTCGAGCCGCCTCGTCCTCGGGCGGCTGCGCTTCCCGGCGGGAGCGGCGCCGGTCCTGGCTGACCGCCGTCAACTCGCCGGCGGCGACGGCCGGGCGGTCTGCCAGCCCGAGTTCTCCCCCGACGGCCGCTGGCTCGCCTGGGCCAGCGACGAGGCCGGCTTCAGCCAGCTGTGGCTCCACGACCTGGCCTCCGGCGAGGCCGCCTGCCTGACGCCGGACGAGGCCGGCGACGTGGCTCTGCCGGCCTGGGTGCAGGGGGTGCGCGTCCTCGCCTTCTCCGGCGACGGCCGCCGCCTCTACTTCACGCGCTCCCATCTCGGCCGGCGGCGCCTGTTCGTCTGCGATCCGCCCGACGGACCGCCGCGCCTCTTCGAGCCCCTGGCCGACTGCGACAGCGTCACCCACCTGGCGGCCTCGCCCCGGGGCGACGAGATCGCCGTGGTGGCCTCCTCTCCGCACCAGCCGGAGCGCATCTGCAGCGTTCGCCGGCGCGGATCGGTACGGAAGGTCACCGTTCAGGCGCGGACCTCCCCGGAGCGTCTTGAGGCGGCCGACCTGTCCACCCCGCGGGCGGTGCGCTGGACGGCCGCGGACGGCGCCGAGGTCCACGGCCTCTACTACCCGCCGGCGAGCCGGTGCTTTCACGGGCCCGACCGGCCGCCGCTGATCGTCGACGTCCACGGCGGACCGACCAGTCAGGCGGACTTCGGCCACGACCCCGAGGTCCAGTACTACGCCACGAGGGGCTGGGCGGTGCTGCTCCTCAACCACCGCGGCAGCACCGGGTACGGCCGCGCCTACATGGCCGCCCTGGGCGGCCACTGGGGCGTCCTCGACGTGGAGGAGGCCGTCGGCGGCGCAAGATACCTGGCCGACGAAGGGCTGGCCGATGCCCGGCGCCTCGCCATCTCAGGGGGCAGCGCCGGGGGCTACACCGTCCTGCGCGCCCTCACCCTCCACCCCGGCTTCTTCCGCGTCGGCGTCTGCCGCTACGGCATCTCCGACCTCCTGGCCCTGACGGAGGAGACCCACAAGTTCGAGTCCCGCTACACCGATTTCCTCCTCGGCCCCCTGCCGGAAGCCGCGGGCCTCTACCGCGAGCGCTCCCCCCTGTTCGCCGCCGAGGCCCTTCGCGACCCCGTGATCCTGTTCCAGGGCGACGAGGACCGGGTCGTGCCCCGGACCCAGTCCGACGCCATCGTCGAGTCCCTGCGCCGGCGCCGCGTGCCCCACGAGTACCACGTCTACGCGGGCGAGGGCCACGGCTTCCGCCGGCCGGAGAACCGCCGACACTGCCTGCGGGCCACCGAGGCCTTCCTGCGGCGCCACGTGCTCTATTGCGGAGACGGACCGTGAGCTACGAGACGATCATCGGCATGGAGGTCCACGTGGAGCTGGGCACGGCGTCGAAGATGTTCTGCTCCTGCCCGGCCGATCACTTCCAGGTGGCCCCCAACCGGCACGTCTGCCCCGTGTGCAGCGCCCAGCCGGGCGCCCTGCCGGTGATCAACGGCCGCGCCGTGGAGCTCACGGTGATGACCGGCCTGGCCCTGAACGGCCGGATCCGCCCGCGCTCCGTCTTCGCCCGCAAGAACTACACCTACCCCGACCTGCCGAAGGGCTACCAGATCTCCCAGTACGAGCGCCCCCTGTGCGAGGACGGGTGGGTCGACGTCGCCGCCGAAGGCGAGGTCCGGCGCGTGGCCATCCACCGCGTCCACCTGGAGGAGGACACGGGCAAGCTCGTCCACCAGGGCGGGGCCAGCCACGTCGACCTCAACCGCGCCGGCGTGCCCCTCATGGAGATCGTCAGCGACGCCTCGATCCGCTCCGCCGACGAGGCCGGCGCCTACGTGCAGAAGATCCGCCAGATCGTCCGCTACCTGGGCGCCTCCACCGGCGACATGGAGAAGGGCGCCCTGCGCTGCGAGGCCAACATCTCGGTGCGGCCCCGGGGCTCGCAGGTCCTCGGCACCAAGGTGGAGGTGAAGAACCTGAACAGCTTCCGCTCGGTGCGGAACGCCATCGACTACGAGGTCGAGCGGCAGATCGAGGTGCTGCGGACGGGCGGCCAGGTGCGCCAGGTGACCATGGGGTGGGACGAGTCGGCCGAGGTGACGCGGGAGCAGCGCTCCAAGGAAGAGGCCGACGACTACCGCTACTTCCCGGAGCCCGACCTGCTCGAGGTCGACCTGGCCGAGGCCTGGATCGACGAGGTCCGGGGGAGCCTGCCGGAGCTGCCCGACGCCAAGGCGGCCGCCTTCGCCGGTCTCGGCCTGGGCCCCCGCGAGGCGGCGCAGCTGGCCGAGGACGGCGCCGTGGCCGCCTACTTCGAGGAGGTCGTCGCCGCCGGCGCCGAGGCCCGGAGCGCCGCCAACTGGGTCACGGGCGAGATCTTCCGCCTTCTCAACGAGGGCGGCGGCGACATCGGCGCGCTCAAGGTGAGGCCGCAACAACTGGCCGAGCTGATCGCCCTGACCGCGGCCGGCACGGTGAGCGGCCCCGCCGCCCGGGAGGTCTTCGGCGCCATGGCCGAGAGCGGCGGCTCGCCGGCGCGGATCGTCGAGGAACGGGGCCTGCAGCAGGTCTCCGACTCGGGCGAGCTGGAATCCCGCGTCGACGCCGTGATCGCCGGGCAGCCCGACGCCGCCGACAAGGTGCGGGCGGGCGACCCGAAGCCGATCGGCTTCCTCGTGGGCCAGGTGATGCGCGCCACCCGGGGCCGCGCCAACCCGCAGCGGGTGCAGGAACTCCTGCGCGAGCGCCTGCGGTCCTGAGCCCCGGCCCCCCCCCTACCGCAGCAGCACCAGGCGCCCCGTGGCCCGTTCCGGGCCGGCGGTCAGGCGAACGAGGTAGACCCCGCTGGCCGCCGGCCGTCCCTGGTCGTCGGCGCCCCTCCAGACCACCCGGAAGCGTCCGGGACCGGCCGACGCCTCGTCCCGCAGGGTGCGCACCCGGCGGCCGAGAACGTCGTAGACCACCAGCTGCAGCGGCGAGGCCGCGGGCAGGTCGAAGTCGATGGAGGCGGCGGCGTTGAAGGGATTGGGCCACGGGCTTCGCAGGGCGAACTCCAGCGGCGGCTCTGCCGCCCCCTCCGCGACCGAAGTGGCCGGCGGCTCCCCGGTCAGGAAGGGGGTCCACACCATGGCCCCGGACAACTGCGCGGCGATCTCGTCCGGGTCGGTGGAGCCCCAGTAGTTGCCTCGCGCGTCGAGCTCCACGTCGCTGCGGTTCTCCACGGCGAGACCGTTGCCGGTGAAGACGTTGTCCCCGATCGGGTCGGGCACCGCCGGCCCGTCGACGCGCAGGGCCGTGACGTTGCCGTCGAAGCGGTTGCCGACCACGGCGGGGGCCGAGTCGACCGAATGGAGGGCCACGGCGGCGTTGACGAACTCGCTGGTGCGGACCGCGGCGGCCCGGGTCCCGGTCAGGGTGGCGCCGTTGGCCGTGAAGTGGCTCATCTCCACCGCCACCGTGCCGCCTTCCACCCGCAGGCCGGCGCCGAGGTTGCGGTCGAAGTCCGTGGTCCACACCTCCGACGCCGTCGACGCGAGATAGGCCCCGGTGCCGCGGTTGCGATGCACCTCCACCTCCTCGAAGACCACCCTCTCGGCGCCGTCGACGCGCAGGCCGTCGCGGCGGTTGGCGGTGACGGTCGTGCCGTGGAGCTCGACCACGCCCCTCCAGTCGTCCAGCTCCAGCCCGTGCCCCTCGTTCTCCTCCACCCGGCTCCGCCACAGCTCGATGCGGCCGCCCACGCCACCCTCCGCGGCCAGCCCCGAGCGCGGATCGCCGCTGTCGAGGGCCCCATTGTCCATGATGCGCGTATCGATCAACTCGAGACCGGCGTTGCTGGTGACCACTCCCTCCCGGCCGTTCTCCTCCACGACGCTGCTGCGCATCCGCAGGCGGCCCGGCCCCCGCACCCAGACGGCTCGATCGAGGATGGAGCGGAAGGTGCTGCGGTCGATGCTCGCCAGGCCGAAGAGGCGCAGATCGACGCCCCGAAACATCCGCTGCAGGCGGCCGTCGATCAGGCGGAAGCCGCCGTCGGCCGTCATCTCGCCGCCGATCCCGATGACGGCCTGATCCAGGCTGAGACCGGTGGCGTCGATGGCCCCCCCGGCGGCCAGCCGGAGGCCCGCCCACAGGTCCTCGGGCAGGGACGAGTCGACGGTGAGGACCGCCGGGCCGGCGGCGGTGCCGGAGACGGTCAGGCGGCCCTCCACGACCAGCTCGGTGTGGGCCGGCATCTGCCCCCGACGGGACCGGTCCGGCGTCGCGAACCGGGTCTCCGAGCCGGATGCGATGCGCAGCCGGGCCCCGGCGGGCACCAGCAGGTCCCAGGGGATCGTGCGCTTCCCCCTCCACTCCGTCGTCCCCTCCGGCAGGCGATCCCGCGCGATGCCGAGGCGCGCGCCCTCCAGGACCAGGCCTCCGGCGTCGCGGGCCGGCTCCAGCCCGGCGCTGCCGCCGCCGAAGACCAGCACTCCCAGCCACCCGCTCCCGTCCGACTTCGTCAGGCGCACCGGCGCCGCGCTGCCGCCCTCGACCACCAGCTCCCCGTAGACGATGAGCTCGCAGCGGCCGGGGTCGAAGCCGGTGCCGCGGCTGTCGGCGGCGGCGAAGCTCACCCTCGTGCCGGCGGCCAGGGTCAGAGTCGCCCCCGGCTCGACGACGACGTCCCCCTCCACGGCCACCTCGCCCGACCACCGCCGGGATCCGCCGATATTGCCTTCCACGGGCTGCTGGAGCAGCACGTCCAGGCGCATGCGGCCGTCCTCGAGAGCGGTGATCCGGTCGAGGACCAGGCCCAGGGGAACCCCGCGGCGGTGGCCGGCGTGGGCGCGCAGGCCGGGGTTGGTGTCGAGGGCGAGGCGCCGGTACCTCACCCCGTCGAAGGGGTCGGTGGCGTCGCCTTCGTTGCCGTTGTGGTCGCTCGCGTAGCCGGCGTCCTTGGCCCAGAAATCAAGGTTGTCGCCCCCCGCCACCGGGTCGGGCGGGCCGCCGGGGAAACCGCGGTCGGCATAGAGCCCGTCGGCGCACACCAGGTCGACCTGCTTGTGCCGCTCCTCGTCGTTGTCGGCGCGCTCGTCCACGTGCCAGATGAGGAGCCCGCCGGCCGGGATGTTGCGGTTGTAGTGGCCGTGGGCCTGGCGGTTCTCGATCAGGAAGTACTCGTCGGGCGTGAGGCTCACCTTGAGCACCCGTCCGCCGCGGTCCATCGACTCCAGCTCCACCCCCCGCAGCGACTCGGTCACCTCCACGAGGCGCTCGTTGCCCGGGCCGAGCCAGCCCAGCCGGGCCAGGGACCAGGCGGAGAACGCGTTCGGCCCGTCCTCGTGTCCCCAGCCGAGGATCCCCAGCCCCATGAGGCCCCACTTGCCGATGCCGGCCGATTCCTCCGCCGGGTCGAGCTCGCCGAGGGCCGTGACCGAGGACTGGTCGAAGAGGTCGGGCAGGCCGAGGAGGTGGGCGAACTCGTGGCACATGGTCCCCGCCGTCACCCCGAAGACGTGCCCCCGCTGGGTCGTTCCGGCGAACCTGGAGAACTGGTTGCGCACCCGGATGACGCCGCCGCCGGCGGCCGGGTCGTCGGATAGGAAGTCGGACTTCAGCCCCAGGCTGGCGATGCCCGTGGCCCTGGTGATGAAGAAGTTCTCGGGAGCCGTGAGCAGGTTGATGAACAGGATGTCCACGTAGCCGTCGTCGTCGCCGGAGTTCGGCACGCCATCGGGGCCGTCGTTGTCGAAGTCGCCCAGGTCGACCTCGGGGTCGGCCTGCTCCAGGATTTCGAGATTGAAGCGGCCGAAGTCACCAAGGGTGGCGGAGGTGTCGGCGAGGTAGGCGGAGGCCGGGCTGCGCGACTCGTAGCGGCGGGGCAACACCCTTCCGGAGACCCGCAGCTGCCCGCCGGACATCTCGTTGTAGAAGTGGGTGAAGCTGCCCGGCAGGCCCTCGTCGAAGAGGTCGTCCGCCCACGACGGCTTCTTGTCGACACCTGGGGCCTCGCCGGCGAACTTGGCGAACACCACGAGGGCGCTGTAGCTGCCCGTGGCGGCCCCGGGGGGAGCGTAGGCCGACGGTCGGGCCGAGGGGTCGCCGGGCTGCGAGGCGGCGACGGGGCCGGCCACAAGGCCCAGCAGGACCGGCCAGGCCGCCGCCAGCCGGCGGGCCGTCACACCCCGGCGCCCCGCACGTCCGGCGCCCGGCCGCATTCCTTGATGAAGGCGTCGGTCTCCGCCTCGTAGGAGAGGAAGGGATCGTCGAGGTTGAGGTACTTCTCGTCCTCCACGTAGATCGAGTCCCAGTCGATGACGTAGCGCGCCTTGTGGCCGGAAAGGGCGCGCATCACCTTCGACCGCGCCAGCGCCCGCGTGTCGCCGGGAGGTTTGACGATCGCCAGGTTCACCTGCTCGTCGTCGACCACGGTGCGGAGCAGGCCTCGCTGCCGCAGATCGTGGTAGAGGCCGCGGGCCGGATTCAGGTTGTGGTATTCCAGGTCCAGCGACTGGATCCAGGGGTCGTCCCAGTCCCGCCCTTCCGCCTCCATGAAGGTCTCCAGGAGCCACTTCTTCGTCACCCAGTCGAGCCGGTCCATCAGGGCCATGGGGTCGCAGGCCAGGGCGTCGAGGACGAAGCGCCACTCGTCGAGGACCCAGTCCCCCTCCGGATCCTTGCCGCGCAGGTAGGTCTCGGCCAGCTGCAGGTACTGGCGCTGCACCTCCAGGGCCGTCGTGTAGCGGCCGTCCTCGAGCTGCACCTCCCACTTGAAGGTCAGGTCGCGGGAGATGTCGCGGATCGCCTGCACCGGGTCGAGCATCTTCACGTCGGGCACAACCCGCTCCTCGAGCAGCTCGAGCATGAGGGCCGTGGTGCCCACCTTCAACGCCGTGGCGTACTCCGACATGTTGGAATCGCCCACGAGCAGGTGCAGCCGGCGGTAGAGGCCCCAGTCGGCCAGCGGCTCGTCGCGCGTGTTGATGATGGCGCGGCTGAACTGGATCCACTGGTAGATCTCGGTGACGATGTGGTCGGCCCGCTGCGAGATCTGGTACGGCACCTCCCCTTCCTCGCCGGTGCCGTACTCGAAGATGTCGGTGTGGCAGCCCACGCGTCCGGCGCCCGCGTAGATCTGCCGGCTCACGAAGAAGGGCAGGATCGCCGGCAGCAGGACCTGCGAGAACGGCACGTCCCGGCGGACCAGGTAGTTCTCGTGGCAGCCGAAGGTGGCGCCCGTGTAGTGGTCGATGTTGTTCTTGAAGAACCCGGCCTCTTCCGCCAGTCCCAGCTGGTCGAGGGCGCGCTGCATGATCACCTCGCCGGCGCGGTCCGAGGCGACCAGGTCGAAGAGGCCGCGGCACTCGGGCGTGGCGTACTCCACGTGCCCCATGTCGATGTAGACGCGCCCGCCGTTGAACAGGAAGCCGCCGTTGCCCGGCGGCTCGTCGCGCCCCCGGTAGTGGATGTCGACGATGCCCAGCCGCTCCCGGTAGAACACGCAGTCCTTGGTCTTCAGGGAGATGTAGTCGGGGCTGAGGAAGGGATCGGAGTCCGGCGGCATGCAGCCGTACTCGATCTCGAGGCCGTAGAGGCGGTTGCGCATGCTACTCGAAAGCGGCCAGGGAGGGCGCCAGCTCCCTCTGGCTCAACAGGCGGAACTTGGTCTTCGTCGGCCGGCTGCGCTGGAGCACGGCCGCCTCGATGCGGCCGCTGCCGAGGGCGCCGCCGATGGCTTGGCGCACCTCCGGCTCGCCCACCTCCCCCTCCCCCGGCCCTTCGGGGCCGGCCTCGGCCAGGGCCCGGCCCGCCCCCCAGGCGCCCAGGGCCCGCGCCAGGGCGCCCTCCAGGGAGTCGCTGCCGGCGCCGCCGCCCAGCCGCGCCAGGATGGCCTCGGCGCCCTTCCCGCTGCCGGCGATCACGGCCGCCTCCGCGGTGCTGCTGAAGGAGCCGTCGGGATCGATGGTGTAGAACGTCTCGGCCGGGTCCGCCGGGTCGAGCTCGGCCACGAGCACGCGGGCGATGTAGGGCGAGCGGAAGATCTCGTCGAAGGCGGACTTCATCTGGGGGCCCACGCCGAGGTTGACCAGCCGCTGCAGGGGGATGTCGCTGGCCGACAGGTTGAAGACCTCCACGTGGGCGATGTCGATGACCGCCTTGCGCAGCTTCTCGATGTCGGCGGGATGGCCGATGCCGGCGAAGGCCACCTGGTTGTAGACCTCGAAGAGCTTGCGCGGCCCCGGCGTCGAGGTGAGCAGCAGCAGGCCGTCGTCGTAGGCCAGGCCGACGACGGGGCTGGCGCCCTGGAGCTGGTCCTCGGTGTACTCGCGCCGGTTGCGGATCGCCTCGACCCAGCGATAGGGCTCGTCCAGCATCAGGCGCCCAGGCCCGCGTAGACCTGGGACAGCTCCGCCTCGGTGACCGTGGAGATGCCCTCGCCGGTGACCCGCATCACCTGGGGATAGACGGCGGAAGCCGCCTTGAAGCCGCCCGTGGCCGTGTCGTACTCGGCCGCCGTCTCCAGCATCTTCACCACCAGCTGCAGGGCCTCGGCCCCGCTGCGGTCGGCGAAGGGCCGTTCCCAGCGGTTCAGGTAGTAGAGGGAGCCCCGGATGATGGGCGAGCCGGAGCCGGTGGTGCAGAAGTCGACCGACTCGAAGGTGGCCCCGAGCACGTCGTAGAAGAAGATCTTCCCCGGCGGACCGGAGCCCGCGTCCTCGCAGGTGGCGTAGATGGGGACCACGGCGCCGATCCCCTGCAGGGCCAGGGGCAGGTTCTCGCGCAGCAGCCGCGACAGGGTGCGCAGCCGGCCATCGAGGCTCAGCTCCTGCAGCTGGGTGCGCCGGTAGTGCTGGAAGGAGATCTCCAGCATGCGGGCGATCTCGTAGGCGCTGGCCGGAGATCCGGACAGGGCCAGCACCGAGCGGTCGTCCACGGCGAGCACCTTGTCGGCGCGGTCGTGGATGACGGTGTGGCCCGCCGTGGCCCGGCGGTCGCCGGCGACGAGCACCCCCTCGGCGTAGCGCACGGCGAGGATGGTCGTGCCCTCGGCGGCCTCGCCGGCGGAGGCCACGGGACCCGGGACCCCGGGCGCGGGCGGCAGCTGCCCGCGCTCCTTGAGGATGTTGAGGAAGTCGGCGCTCTCCATGAGCCGCGGAGGCCCCGGTGAGCTACTGGCCTGTACGCTGGCGGTATCGGCGCGCCTGGTTCGGATCGACCCGGCGCATGCGGCGCAGCAGGTCGTCGGTCTCGGGCCGCTCCACCTTGGGACGCCTCGGTCCCTGGTCGTCTCCGCCGTCGTCGCCCCCGTCCATCGGCCGCGGCGGCCGGGTGGCGCGCTCACCCATTTCGAATGCTCGCCTCATGGAAAGCTCCCTCGTCTCACCGCTTGGGCGCCGCTTCGGACAGGGCCGCCAGCAACTCGGCCACAGACCCCGCCCGCTCGAGCTTCTCGTTGAAGATAGCCGCCGACTCGGCGTCGACACAACTCTTCAAATCGACCGTGGCCAGCCCTCCGTCGACCTGGAATTCGATGCTGTCCCAGTTCAGCGAGCGCACGGCGGCCCCGAACTTCTCCACCGCCCTCCCCCGGAACCGGGCCCGCGTGCGCTCCGGCGGTTCCACGAGGGCGCGCTCCACGCCGGCATCGTCGCTCAGGCGGAACACGCCTCCCCCTTCGGAGCGCTCCAGCAGCAGGAACAGCCCCTCCTCGGGATCGACGTTGTGGTACTCCAGGTCCTGGCTCTGCAGCCAGGCGCGGTGGCCGGGGTCGTTCCAGTCGAGTCCCTCGGCCTCGGCGAAGGTGTCGAGGAGCCACTTCTTCGTCACCCAGTCGCAGCGGCCGATCAGCGGCGCCGGGTCGCCGCCGAGGGCGTCGAGGGCGAAGCCCCACTCGCGAAGAGCCCAGTCGGTCTCGGCGTCCCGGCCGGAGGCCAGCTCCCGGGCCCGGTCGAGGAAGGCCCGCTGGATCTCGATCGCCGTCGTGGTCCGGCGGTCCTCCAGCTCCACCTCCCAGCGGCGGCTCGGATCTCGGCTGATCGACTTCACCGCCCCCACCGGGTCGGCGAGCACCAGCCCCGGGGCGTGTCCGGCCTCCAGCAGCTCCAGGACGAGGCGCAGGGCCCCCACCTTCAGCGCCGTGGCCCACTCGCACAGGTTGGCGTCGCCGACGATGATGTGCAGGCGCCGGTAGCGGGCGGCGTCGGCGTGGGGCTCGTCTCGGGTGTTGACCAGGGGCCGGCGGGTCATGGTGTCGACGCTGGCGATGACCTCGAAGAAGTCGGACCGCTGGGCCAGCTGGTAGAGACCCGGGTCGGCCCGGGAATCGGTCTCCACCCCGACCTTGCCGGCGCCGGCGTAGATCTGGCGGGTCACCAGGAAGGGCAGCAGGGCGGCGATCACGTCGTCGAAGGGGATCGACCGGGGCAGCAGGAAGTTCTCGTGGCAGCCGTAGCTGTGGCCCTCGAAGTCGGTGTTGTTCTTGTAGAGGCGCACCACCCCCCGGCCGCGGCGGGCGCTGCGCCGGCGGGCGCAGTGCAGGAGGATGCGCTCGCCGGCCCGGTCCTGGGCCACCAGGTCGGCCAGGGTCAGGCACTCGGCGGTGCTGTACTCGGGATGGGTGTGGTCGTTGTAGAGGCGCGCGCCGTTGCCGAGGATCAGGTCGGACTTGAGGTCCTTCAGGGGGATCTTCCGGGCCCGGTCCTGCTGCAGGTGCTCGGTCTCGTCGAGGTCGTTCAGCAGCTGGTCGACCTCGAAGCCGCGCATGTCCCGGCGCGGGTTCTCCAGGCCGTAGTCCCAGCGCGCGACGAAGTCCTCCCGCAGGTAGCCGCGGATCAGCTCCATCGACTCGACGACGACGTCGAGGTCGTCCACGCCGTCGACCTGGATGCCGTACTCGGTCTCCAGGCCGAACATGCGGACAGGGCCCGTCAGATGACGCTTCCGGAGGGGCCGGGCGGCCGGGGGCGGTCGGGGACGGCGGACCGGGGGTTCACGCGCACCACGTTCTCGGGGTCGTAGTCGAGGAGCTTGAGCCAGTCCTCGACGCTGTCGCTTGGCGGGAAGACCTCGCTCTCGCGGTACTCGGCGCGCACGGCGTCGAGCAGGTCCTGCTCGCTCACACCGGCGCCGTCCGGACCTCCCGCGGCGATGGCCCGCTTGATGGCCGTCTCCTTGGCCCGCTGCACGATGTTGTCGATCAGGGCCCCGGAGGCCAGGTCTCCGAAGTGGAGGCTCTCGGTGCGGCCGCTGCGCAGCGCCACCTCGAGGACCCGGGTCTCCCCGGTGCGCGCGAAGAGGGCCTTGACCGCCGACGCGATCAGGAACTGCCGCGCCGCCTCGGTCCCGTCGTGATCCCGCACGGCCCCGGGGTCGAGGGGCAGTTGGGGACCGAGGTAGAGGCCGAAGATCTCCTCGGCGGCCTCCCGGTCGGGCCGGTCGACCTTGATCTTGCGGTCGATCCGCCCCGGGCGCAGGATCGCCGGGTCGATCAGATCGTGGCGGTTGGAGGCCAGGATGATGACCACGTCCTGCAGCGACTCGATGCCGTCCATCTCGGTACAGAACATGGGGACCACGGTGTTGGCGATGTGGTGGCTGCGCATCGACCGCCGGGTGCCCAGAATCGACTCGGCCTCGTCGATGAAGATGAAGGGCAGGAAGCCCTCCCCGCGCTTCTGCCGGGCCTGGGCGAAGATCTCGCGGACCATGCGCTCGGTCTCGCCGAGCCACATGTTGAGGATCTCCGGCCCCTTGATGTGCATGAAGTACTCCTCCACCTGCAGGCCCTCCTCCTCGCGCAGATGCTGCACCAGGCTGTAGGCGGTGGCCTTGCCGATCAGGGTCTTGCCGCAGCCGGGGGGGCCGTAGAGCAGGAATCCCCTGGGCGTGGAGTACTCGAACCTCTCGAACAGCTCCGGGTGCAGGGCGGGCAGCTCGATCGTGTCCCGGATCGCCCGGATCGCCTCTTCCTGGCCGCCGATGCGGCTCCAGGGCACGGGCGGGATGTCCTCGAGGAAGTACTCCCGGCTCTGCTTCGAGGACAGGCGCTCCAGGGCGACCTTCATCGACGGGTCGGTGCGCACCTCGTCGCCCACCTTCAGATTCACGTCGGCCAGGGCCTCGGCGCGCTCGAGGACGAGATCGGTGGTGCCGTGCTCGTTGCCGAGGCGCAGCCGGCCGTCGTCGAGCAGGTCGGAGACGCGGCCCACCGGCCCGGCCGGCGCGGCCCCCATGAGCCCGACGATGGCGTAGGCCTCGTTGATCAGCACCCGCCCGCCCACGGTGAGGTCGGCGGGGTTCACGCGGGGGTCGATGTTGGCGTAGTACTCGGAACCACCGACGAAGACGGTGGCCACCCCCTCCTTCGGAGAGCCCAGGAAGATGCCCACGCGGTTGGCCGGGGCCGTGACCTTCTCCAGCGCCGTCTCGAGCTCGACGAGGGCCCGCCGCGCCTCCTGGAAGGTGATCTCGCGCTCCAGCAACTGCCGGCGCAGCTGGTACACGAGAGGCCGCGCCGGGTCGCGCTCGGGCAGGCTCAGAAGGACCTGGTCGACGAGCCGCAGGGGCTCGTCGACGTGCTCCTCCTCCGGGTCGCCCCCTCGCAAGCGCTCGTCTTCGAAAGGATCGAACTCGTCGCCGCGGGAGCGGCGGCCGGGGCGTTCTCCATCCTCGGCGATCGGGGACCGGCTCCTAGTGAAGGACCGTGCCCAGTCTGGAGTAGCGGGACCGGAAGGGCAGGGTGGGAAGGTTCAGCAGGAAGTTGCCCGCGTCGAGCACCATCCTCGGCAGTCCGTGGATCAGGGGACCGTGCACCAGGGTCGAGGACCAGTAGATGATCATCGCCTTGCCCTTGACCCGCCCCCTGGGCACCGGACCGAAGATGCGGCTGTCCTTGCTGTTGTCGCGGTTGTCTCCCATCATGAAGAAGTGGCCCTCGGGGATGCGCAACGGTCCCAGGTTGTCCCGCGAGCTCATCGACCCCGGCAGGATCGCGCCCTCCGTGAACTTGCCGAGCGGCGGCAGGTGGTAAGGCTTGCCGTCCACGAGCAGTCCCTTCCCGCGGATCTCCACGATCTGGCCCCCCACGGCGACGCAGCGCTTGATGAGATCGCGCCCCGGCTCGGTGAGAGAGCGGAAGATTACGATGTCCCCCGCCCGCGGATCGCGCAGGGCGGGCAGCCGGAAGAGGGGGCCGTCCATTCCGGGCAGCTCGAGGGGAGCGCCGTAGATGAACTTGTTGGCGAGGAGGTAGTCGCCCTTGAGGAGGGTGTCCTCCATCGACGCGGAGGGGATGTAGAAGGCCTGCACCACGGAACTGCGGATGAGCAGGGCGAGGCCGACGGCGACGACGATGGACGACCCGTACTGGCGGGCGCCGCCGCCTCTGGGGGACGGGGAAGGCTGGCTCGGCATGATTCCGAGTATAGCAAAGCGCCCTCTCCATGTAAACGCGGTTCGGCCGCCGGGCTTCCCTGTCGCCTGCTGCGGTCGGGTCAGCCCGGGAATCCCTCCGGCGGATGGCGAAATAGCCGGGGTCCCCGAAGGCCGGGAACATGCCGAACCCCCGCTCCAAGTCCCGCCGCTCCCACACGAGGCCGGTCTCGCAGTAGCTCAGCGACCCGTGTCCCGGGGGTGAGAACCGGGGCTGCGCCAGCAGGTCGGCGCGGGGCCAGAGGCTGCGGTGCCGGAAGCACAGACCCCTCTCGAGGTTCTGCTCGACGAACTCGATCATGTGCGGGAAGGTGCGCTGAAAGGCGGTGCCGGCTCCGTACTCGATGCGGGCCCCGACCGAGGCGCCCGCCGACTGGATCTCGGTCATCGACATGGGGGTCCCGCCCTGGACGAAGAGGGCGTCCAGGTTGGGATCGACGACGATCCACTTCTCCCACTCCGGGGCCCAGACCTCGGCCACGAAGTGGCCGTTGAAACCGTTCACCGCCTCGGTGAGCGCGGCGCAGCGGGCGGGGAGGCCCACGGACTGGCAGGCGCTGACGAAGCTGGCGGCGTAGTGCACGCACATCAGGATCGGCCGCTGGCCGTTGTGCCCCTGCCGCTCCGCCCCCCAGGAGAGAGCGGTCTCCGCGTCCCAGGGTCCGTAGAGGTGGGTACGGGCGCGCCAGCAGGAAGACCTCGGCCGGCGCCGCCGTGGCCGGCAGGTCGAGGATCTTGCGGGCCCGGCGGAACCGGGTCAGCTCCTCGCACAGGGAGGGGATGACGCGGCCCTCCTCCGTGTGGTAGAGGCGGCTCACTGCGGGCCGGGATCGCGGTAGCGGGCGACCTGGTCCTCGTCCAGCTCGACGCCGAGGCCCGGTCCCTCCGGAGCCACGGCGTTCACGGGGCCCAGGACGAGGGGCTCGGTGATCATGTCGGCGTCGTGGTACAGGGGGCCGAGCAGGTCGGCCGGGTAGCGCTCGCTGTCGATGGCCGGACAGGCCACGGCCAGGTGCAGCATGGCCGCCGTGGCCACGCCGAGCTCGAGGTTGCTGCCCATGCAGCAGACGAGCCCCGCGGCGGCGGCGATCTCGGCCACGGCCAGCGACCCGAGGAGCCCCCCGTTCTTGCCGGGGTAGACGGCGAGGATGTCGGCGGCATCGGCCTGCACCAGCTGCAGCGCCTCCCGGGGGGTGAAGACGCTCTCGTCGGCCATCACCGGGATCGGCGTCGAGCGGCGCACCGCGGCCAGGGCCCGCGGGTCGTCGGTGCCCACGGGCTGCTCGGCGAAGGTGAGGTCGAAGGCCTCCAGGGCCGCCAGGGTCCGGCGCGCCGTCCCCAGGTCCCAGCCGCAGTTGGCGTCGACGCCGTGGAGACGCCGGGACCGGCCAGCTCGCGCACGAGGCGCACGCGCTCGATGTCCTGCGCCGGGTCGAGGCCGACCTTCACCTTGAGGTGGCGCACCCCCCGGTCGAGGAAGCGCTGCGCCAGGGCCGCCGCCCTCGGCGGCTCGAAGGCCCCCACCACCATCTTCATGGCAGCCGCGTCGCGCACCTTGCCGCCGAGCAGGCGGTACAGGGGCAGTCCGGCCGCCTTGCCGGCGATGTCCCAGCAGGCCATCTCCACCGCCGCCCGCGTGAAGGGGTTGAGGCGCAGGGCCTGCTCCATGCGCCGGGCGACGCGGCGCACGCCCCGGGGGTCGGCGCCCTTGACGGCCGGCTCCAGGACCTGGCGGATGGCGGCCACGCACCCCGGGCTGGTCTCGCCGCTCCAGCGCGGCGACAGGGTCGCCTCCCCCAGCCCGACGAGGCCCTCGTCGGTGTGGACCTTCACCAGGACGTACGGCGAGTCGATGTGCTCGCCGTGGGCGGTCTTCGTCGTCATTCCCTTGCTCAGGGGCACGAGAACCGGGATCGGCTCCAGGGAGGTGATCTTCACGGCGTCACCGCCGAGGGCGTGATCCGCGCCCGTTCCACCGTTCCGTCGAAGCGGGCCGTTCCTCCGCTCAGCTCCCCCACCGTCACCTCGGCGTCGCACTCGACCAGCCGGCCCTCGGCCTCGCGCCGGGCGGCCAGCTCGCCGTCGACGTAGAGCCGCAGGCTACGCCCGTCGTACACCCCGGCGAGGTGGTGGGCTCCCGGCGCCAGCCTCCGGTAGGCGGCGACGCTGCGCACGCCTGTCTCGGTGTTGATCAGGAAGCTCGGACCCGGGGCCGCGGCGCACAGGCCGCCGTTGTGGCCGTAGTCCCCGTAGCGCAGGCTGAAGGCACCGCCGCGGCCCAGGGTATCGCAGCGCAGCACCCGGCCGTGGTAGGCCTCTCCCCGGCCGTCGTAGAGAGGGGCGGCGTAGAAGTAGCGGCCGTCGAAGGCGCCGGCGTTGTAGCCGACGGTGTGCAGACCGTCGGTGTGGGAGGCGTCGTAGGCCGACCAGCTGCCGGCCTCGGCGAAGGGGCGGGTCGTGTCATAGCGCAGGAAGTTGCAGTGCTGGGGGATCCCGCCCGCGGCGACGGGCCGCGTCCAGGGGCAGTAGTAGACGTAGCGGCCGTCGAAGAAGCCGCCGTCGAAGCCGCCCGTCTCCAGACCATCGGTGCCGCCGGCCTCCCAGCTCTCCCAGGCGTCCCCGGCGGCGAAGGGCCGGGTGGTGTCGTAGCGGACCATGCGGCTGTGGTGGTAGGCGCAGAAGTAGAGATACCGGCCGTCGAAGACGGCGCCCACGTTCATCCCCAGGCCGTGGGGGCGCGCGTCGTGGACCTCCCAGGCACGCGGGTCGTCGAAGGGCCCCCGGGTGTCGTGGCGGGCGACGACGCCGTGGAGGAGGGGGACCAGGTAGATGTAACGGCCGTCGAAGGCCCCGCCGTCGAAGCAGACGGCGTGCGGCGAAAGGCGGGCGGTGTCGAAGACCTGGTAGCTCTCCGGATCGCGGAACCCGCCGCGCGTGTCCAGGCGCAGCACCCGGCCGCTGTGCCCACCTTCGTCGAAGGGCCGCCCCGGGACGCTCTCGTACCCCGGCGGGAAGTAGATGTGGCGGCCGTCGGTGGCCGCCCCCTGGCCCGACACGGCCAGCCCGGCGTCGTGGGCGCTCCACGAGGCGGGGTCGCCGAAGGGGCGGCTCACGTCGAAACGCAGGACGCGGCTGTGGTAGCTCTCCCGGTCCTCGCGGGGGGTGAAGACCACCTGCCCCCCGTCGAAGGCGGCCCCGTAGTAGCTGACCGTGTTCAGGCCGTCGGTGCTTCCGGCGTCGAAGGCCTCCCAGGCCGAGGAATCGTGGAAGTCGGCGTGGGTGTCGCAGCGCAGGACGTGGCCGTGGACGCTGTCCCGCCGGCGGAAGGGACGGATCGGACAGTAGTAGACGTGGCGGCCGTCGAAGACGGCCCCGTAGTGGCCGGCGCACAGCAGGCCGTCCGTGTGGGTCGCCTCCCAGGCCGAGAACACGGGCCTGTCCGCGGGCCTCCACTGCGACACGAGAGGCTGCATCGCCTCGGCCCGGTCGGCCGAGGTGCGCACCCACGCCTCCACCGTGATCTGTCCCTCCGGCCCCGGCCGGGGGTCGGTCTGCGCCATGTCCGTCATGCCGAGCGAGTCTAGCCGGGATCGACCGGCCGTCAACTCGCCGGCGGCTCCGCGTGCCGCATGTCGTCCGATTCCATATCGTAGGCACTCCCCAAAATCCAACCTTTTGCCGAGGACCGCCCAAGATGAAGCTTGGCGAGATGACCTGGCCCGAGATCCGGGAGCTGGACCGCGAGCGCTTCGTGGCCGTCTACCCGATCGCATCCTTCGAGCAGCACGGCGACCACCTGCCCATGCTCACCGACACCCTGGAGTGCGAAGGCATCGCCGCCGCCATGGACGAGCGCGTGGGCGACCGCATCGTCGTCCTGCCCACGCAGTGGCTGGGCTACTCCTTCCACCACATGCGCTTCGGCGGCAGCCTGACGGCCACCTCGCAGACCCACGTGGGGCTGCTCGTGGAGACGATCGGCGGCCTGGTGCGGGCCGGGTTCGACAAGGTCCTGATCGTCAACGGCCACGGCGGCAACCAGGCGGACATGCGCGTCGCCCTGCAGGACCTGCGCGAGCGCCACATGGAGGCCCGGGTATACGGCGCCTCCTGGTGGGAGGTGGCGCAGCCGGGGCTCGACGAGGTGCGCACCGCCGGACCCGACGGCTCCGGCCACGCCGGGGAGACGGAGACCTCCTTGATGCTGCACCTGTATCCGCACCTGGTGCGCGGCGACCGCCGGGCCCGCGGCGGCGTGAGGGCTCCCTCCGCCCACCAGGGGCAGGTCCAGCGCTTCCACATGCTCGACGAGGTCAGCCCCCGGGGCCACTTCGGCGACCCCGGCGCGGCCAGCGCCGAGAAGGGCGAGCGCATGCTCGGAGCGATCGTCGACAGCCTCTGCGAGATCGTCGACGACATCCTCGCCGGACGCCTGGAGCCTCAGCCGACGAGGGAACCATGACCCCGCAGACCCCGGACCAGATCGGCCTCTGCAGCTGGTCCATGCTGCCTCGCGACGCCGGCCACATGGCCGCCATCATGGAGCAACTGGGCGTGAAGAAGCTGCAGCTCGGCCTGGTTCCCCATCGCGACGACGCCGGCATCGTCGACGGCGTCCCCGAGGCCCTGGAGCGCGTCGGGGCCCGCGTCGTCTCGGGCATGTTCGGCACCGTCGGCGAGGACTACACGACGATGGGGACGATCCGGCGCACCGGCGGCATCGTCCCCGACGAGCACTGGGAGGCCAACCAGCAGGTGGCCCGCAATGCCGCGGCCAAGGCCCGGGCGTTCGGACTGCCCATGGTGATGTTCCACGCCGGCTTCCTGCCCCACGACATGGAGAGCGCCGAGTTCCGCAAGCTCGCCGAGCGCATCGAGATCGTGGCCGGGATCTTCGGCGGCCAGGGCATCGACCTGATCTTCGAGACCGGCCAGGAGACGGGCGACGACCTGTGGGCCTTCTTCGACCACCTCGAGGGCCGCGGGGTAACCAACGTGGGGGTGAACTTCGACCCGGCCAACATGATCCTCTACGACAAGGGCGACCCCATCGAGGCGTTGCGCAAGCTCCTGCCGCGGGTCCGGTCGATCCACATCAAGGACGCCATCCGCACCGGGACACCCGGCGAGTGGGGCGCCGAGGCCGTGGTCGGCGAGGGCCAGGTCGACTGGCCCGCCTTCGTCCGGATCCTGGCCGAAGGCGACTACAGCGGCGACCTGCACGTCGAGCGCGAGTGGGGGGACGACCGCGTGGGCGACGCGCGCATGGCCATCGACGAGATCACCCGGGTCATGAACGAGGCGGGATGACCAACGAGGAGAACTACTGCTTCGACGTGGGCGGCTACCTCGTCGTGAGGGCCGCCCTGCAGCCGGCGGAGGTGCTGGCCGTCAACGCCGCCCTCGACCGTGTGGGACGGCCGGAGGGGATGCTCGGCTGGACCGGAAAGGAGCGCGAACCCTTCCGCGACCTGCTCGTGCACCCGGTCCTGGTTCACTACCTCAACCAGATCTGCGGCAGCGGCTTCCGCCTGGAGAAGCTGCCGGGGCTGATCGCCGACGATCCGGCCGGCGGCGGCTTCGACGGCACCCTCGCCGGTGGCGACGAGCCCCGCCACCCGGCCCTGGCCTATTACCACCAGAACAACCGCCGCCAGTGCCAGCTCGTGCGCGCCGTCTGGGCCCTGTCCGACGTCGACGAGGAAGCCGGCGGGCTGGTCTTCGTGCAGGCCAGCCACAAGACGAACGTGCCCCCGCCCCCCGGCTTGCTGGAGGGCGAGCGCGACCTGGGGCTGGTGCGCGGGATCCGGCTGCGTGCCGGCGACCTGCTGTTGCTCGCCGGCACCCTCATCCACGGCCTGCGCCCGTGGAAGGGCCGCGGCCCCCTGCGCCTGCTCGACTACGGATTCGCCGCCCGCGGCGTCTGCCTCGAGGCCGGCACCGGTCCGCAGGCCGGGGAGCCGGGCCCGCCCGAGTGGCACGCCGAGTTGACCCCCGAACAGCGCGCCGTGCTCTACCAGCCCGGCCGCCGCGCCGAGACCCCGGCGCCGGTGCTGGCCGCCGACGGCGGCCACTGCCGGGTCTCGGAGTCCCCGGAACCCCGGCACCCGTCCTTTCTCGCCCCCGACCCGGCCAGCGGCATCGACCACGAGGAGCTGTTCTACTGGGACCTGTGCGGCCACCTCGTCCTGCGCCAGGTGATGGACCCGGACGACTTGGCCCTGGCCAACGAGGCGATCGACCGCTTCGAGGAGCGCATCGTCGTCGGGGAGGAGCTGGCGCGCGGATCGACTTCCCTGGCCGGCACCGGCCGGCCCACCCTGGGCGGCCTCCTGCAGCTGCCGCCGCCCTGGTGCGACCCCTTCCGCCGCATGGTCGCCCATCCCGCCATCGTCCACCGCCTCACCTGGATGGGCGGCAGCGGCTTCCGCTGCAGCCCGCCGGCCGCCTTCTGCGCCGTGAAGGGCACTTCGGGCCACGCCCTGCACGACGCCAACGAGCCGCTGAACCCCAGCCGCTCGTACGCGTTACAAGAACGGGCGCAGCTACTGCGAGGCGGTCACCGTGACCTGGCAATTGCGCGACCTGAACGAGGAAGACGGCGGCTTCGCCTGCGTGCCGGGCAGCCACAAGGCCCAGTACCCCATGCCCCCCGGCGTGCGCTCCTGCGACGACCACATGGGGCTGGTGGTCCACCCCACCTTCCGGGCCGGGGACGTGCTGCTGTTCATGGACGGGGCCCAGACCCACGGCGCCCTGACCTGGCGCGCGGAGATCCCGCGCCGGGGGATCCTCGTCAAGTACTCCTCCCGGAACTTCAACCGCGCCGGGGGAGAGCTGGTGCACCCGTCAGCGCGCTGGGGGGATCTGGTGGAGGGGATGACCGACGCGCAACTGACCGTCATGCGGGGCCCCGACCGGGACAACCACAACGGCAACGTGCCGCGCCTGGTCGTGGACGGCGGGCGCGTCCACATCGACTACGAGCGCCGGGGCGGCCTCTACAGCGCCGAGACGCCCAAGGGGCCGGTGGCCGCCGGCTGAGCCCTTCCCCGGGGCGCCCTCACCGTTGGGGCACCTTGACGACGCGGCCCTTCTGCCAGCTCTGGATGATGCTCTCGATGGCCAGCTGGACCTTGAGTGCGTCCTCGGCCTTGGCGTCGACCTCGTCCGGGGGGGTGCCCTTGCGCAGATCGTCGATCCAGGCTCCGATCCGCGACGGGAAGGTGTCGGAGAACCCCATCATCCCGCCTAGGTGGTCGTAGCTCTCCACCTCGCTCGAGAACCGGGGGTAGAAGGTCAGCCGCTCGCAGGCCTCGTTGATGATCACGCGGCCCTCCGAGCCGACGAGTTCCAGGGTCTCCAGGCCATAGCTGCCACCGGCGTCGTACGAGCCCGTGAGATGGCCGATGACACCGTTGGCGAAGAGCAGGTTGGCCTGCACGTTGGACCAGGTCCTGCGGCCCTGGCCCTTCTTGAAGAAGGCCTGCACGCGCTCCAGGTCGCCGGCGAAGTAGCGCATCACGTCGAGGGAATGGGGATGCAGGGCGCGGATGTGGAACCACGGGGAGGACTCGTTGGGGTTGTTGATCCACATCGTCATGTTGACCATGTGGAGCTCCCCCAGCCGGCCCTTCTGCAGCCAGTCCCTTGCCTTCACCGCCGCCGGCGTGAACCGGTGGTTCAGGTTGATGCCGTAGGGCAGGCCCATCTCCCTGGCGAGCTTCACCAGGCGCCGGGCCTTGGGAATCTCGTTGGAGATCGGCTTCTCCCCCAGCACCGGGATCCCCGCCTTCAGGAGCTGCATGGTCGGCGCGTAGTGGTCGCCGCCGTTCTCCACGCCCGCCGTGGCGACGCTGGCGGCGTCGATGCCGATGCCGCTGTTGAGCATGCGGCGCACGGTGTAGAAGGCCCGCGCCCCGTGGGCGGCGGCCCCTTGGTCGGCCCTCTCCGGGCTGATGTCACAAACGGCCACCACCTCGGCGTGAGGGCTGGCCTGGTAGCAGCTGGCGTGGCGGTTGCCGATACCGCCCATGCCCACCACGGCGATACGAAGCTTGCCCATTCTCTCTCCTCGTGCCGGGTCTCGCAGACCCGTCAGGCGCCGTCGACGGGCGCGGGGAGCGTCACCCCCAGTTCACCGGCCAGGGCCGCGATCTGTCCCCAGGCAGTGTCGTCCACCTCCATCCCCTCCCGCAGCCGCCGCTCATGGATGCGGTGCGAGTTCTCCCCCGGCAGCATGACCTCCTCGAAGCCCTCCATGGGCGGACAGGACTTGAGCCAGTCGATGAAGTCGTCCACCTCGCCGAGGAACTCGTCCAGGTCGCGGAAGGCGGAGATGTCGTACACCGTGAGGAACAGGGCGTTGCCCGTCTCCGGCGGATCGGCTTGGCTGCAGCCCGCGCCCGACAGACCGCCGGCCAGGATGTCGATGACGAGGGCCAGACCGAAGCCCTTGTGGCCCACCACCGGGAACCCCAGGGGCAGCATCGCCCCCGGAGGGTTGCCGAAGTAGTCCTCCACGTCCGTCGTCAGCCGGCCGTGCCCGTCGATGAGGGAACCCTCGGGGGCGGGGGTCCCGCGGTTCCGGTAGTCGCGCAGGGCGCCCCCCGAGGTCATGCTCGTCGTCATGTCGAGGACGATGGGCCAGTCTCGACGGGTCGGGATGCCCACGGCCAGCGGATTCGTCGGCAGGCGCCGCTCGCGCCCGCCGTACGGAGCCACGGCCAGGTCGGAGCCGTGGCCGTTGGCGCACAGCACGCCGATCAGGTGCCCCCGGCGGGCGATGAGGTCGACGAAGCGCCCGAGGCGCGCCACGTGGTTGCAGTCCTTGACCGTCACCGCCACGATGGGGTGGGAGGCCGCGCGCTCGATGGCCAGCTCGGCGGCGCGGGCGGCGGTCACGGGGCCGAAGTTCCAGCCGCCGCTGACCTGCACGACCCCGCCCCTGTCGTGCAGGATCTCGAGCTCGGCGCCGGGCTTGACCTGCCCCTTGCGGACCATGTCGGTGTACTGGGGAAAGCGCAGGACCGAGTGCGAGTCGTGGCCCAGCAGCCCGGACTCGACCATGTGGCCGGAGACCAACTCGGCCTCCGAGGGGGGCACGCCGACGGTGGTGAACAGGTCCCGGCCGAGTCGCTTCAGGTCCTGGGCGCGGAATCGCGGCACATTCCCTCCCGGGGTCGCTCGGTGGAACGCCGTGGAACGGCGGATACTCTTTGGAGGGGGGCCGTCAGCCGGCGTCGGCCGGCGGCGGCGTGACCACCAGCGCATTGGCCACCGGCCGCTCGCCGGTCTGATCGGACGGCCGGTTCACTACCTGCTCGCGCACGACCATGGTCGTCGACCCGCCTCCGTCGAGATTGATCGCCTGGTAGGCGTTGCGGCGGCTCTTCGTGAAGGGTGCCAGGTCGCTGGACATCAACTCGGCCAGCTCGGGCAGGCTCATGCCGACGCTGTGACCGGGCTGCCGGCCGTCGACGGTGACCAGGAACAGGTAGCGGCCCTCCCTCGAGAGTCCGATGGCCGTGCGCGGATGCCGGTCGTTGGCGAAGGACTCACCCAGGTGCTCGCGCTTGTGCTCGATGGAGATCCCGCCGTCCCGGATGATCCGCGGCCCCCCGCCGATGGCCAGGTCGAGGCTTCCGGTGGAGGGAGGCAGGGCGCAGTAGAGGTGCACCGTGTCGCCCGCGCTGATCACCGGATGGCGGGCGAAGTCCTCCCCGCCGGCCACCAGCCACTGCCCTTGCTGCAGGATCAGGGGCCAGGCTTGGCGGCGCATCTGCACGACTCGCACCGCGGCCGTGTCGTTGACCAGGGAGGTCGTGCCGTGAAGGCTCTGCAGGAAGAACCCGACCGGCGCCCGCACCGAGTCCTGTCGCCCCCGGGCGTGGCGGTTGTAGAGGGTGAGCTCGCCGTCGGTGCGGGGCTCCCGGTTGAGGCGGGAGAGACGCAGCACCTGACCCGACTTCGTGATCAGGCCGGCGTTCAGCTCGAAGACGCCCGTATGCGGGCGGCCGTCGGCGGCGAGAGCAAAGGCGGAGCGCGAACGGGGCTCCCCGATCAGCTCGCCATCGGTGATCTGCACGCCGAGGGGGCGTACGGACGTGCCGGCGTGGAAGAAGTCGCCGTTGATGGCGGCCAGGGCGTCGGCGGCCAGGGCGCTCGTCTTCACCAGGCCGAGTCCTTCGACCGGCGATCTCACCGTGCGCAGCCGGACCCCGGCCTGCCACGCCTCCTGCAGGTCGATCTCGACCACGTGGATCGCCCACGGGCCGTCGATCAGGTCGATGGCGTGGTGCCAGACGCCGGGTGCCAGAGTCTCGGTGTCGGCCGGGCCCGTGGAGCCGCCGTAGGCGCCCGGGAGGCACAGCGTGGCGGCTACTGCGGCGAGACGCAGAATCCGAGGGGCGGAGATAGAATCGGGGAGTCGTGCCACGTCAGCTTGCAGGGCGTGAATCAGGGGACGCCGCCGGGCGGGGGAGACCGCGCGGCGGATCGCGAAGGGCGCCAACGCCCAGAGGCGCCCGAGCCCGCAAAAACTACCTAGCCAGACCAAGCTCCGTCAAGGAAACTCTTTGCCGGTGGCGGTCACCTCCAGCGCACCGGCCCCGACGACGGCGCCGAACCCCATGCGCGAACGGATGTCGGTGATCGCCGCCCCGAGGCACCGCCGGCGGCGGCCGGACTCGCCGTCGAACAGGTCCTGCTGGCCGCTGGCCGGACTGGTGCGCGACGGCACGGCCGCGATCGTCCGGACCGCGACGCGGCGCGCGTGGATCTGGCGGAACAGCGCCTCGGCCGCCGCGCACAGGACCGGGAAGTCGTCGGTGGCGGCGGCGAGCCGCGACGTTCGCTGCGCCCGGCGGTCGTCGGTGTAGGTGATGCGCAGGGTCAGGGACCGCGCCGCCAGGCCGCGCGACCGCAGCTCGTGGCAGGCGCGATCGACGGTGAGCGCCACGGCCGCGCGCAGCAGGCCGTCGTCGTTGGCGTCCTCGCGGAGCACGGTCTCGGCCTCGATGACCCCGGGCGCGCCTGGAAGCGCCTCGGCCTCCAGACCGTGGACCGCCCCGTAGAGACGCTCCCCGGCCAGGCGGCCGAAGCGCCGCCGCAGGGCCCGTCGGTCGAGGGACAGCACCTGGTCCACCCTGTGGATGCCGTAACGGGCGGCCCGCTCACGGCAGGCCGAGCCGAGGCCGGGCAGATCGGCCAGCTCGGTGCGCGCCAGCACGCGGTCCTCGTCGCCCGGGGCGCACAGGGCGACGCCGCCGGGCAGGGCCTCGCGCCCCAGGGTGCGCGCCACCAGGCGGGCCGTGGAGACGCCGACGGCGATCTCGGCCAGGCCGCCGGCGTCGACGAGCTGCCGCCGGAGCTCGGCGCCCGCCGAGCGCCAGCCTTGAGCGCGGGCCGCGGGGGTCCCGCCGAGGTCGAGCAGCGCCGACAGCCTAGCCCACCCGTGGCGCACCTGGAACACCGGGGTCCACCCCTCGAGGACGGCCGTCACGGACTCGGCGGCGGCGTTCTCGGCGGACTCGTCCCGGTCGACGACGGCGACCCGGCCCCGGTGCGCGCGGCGCATGGCGAACAGGGGCGTGCCCGGCTCGACCCCGAGATCGCGCGCCCGGGCGGAGACGGCCTGCACCGCCGCCCGGTGGCTGTCCCGGCTCTGCTGGAGGACGACGAAGGCCGAACCCCGCAGACCGGGGCAGGCGCGCTCGAGGGCCTGGGCGGCGAACCGGTCGACCTCGACGGCCAGCCACAGCGGTTGCGGCCGCGGCCGCGGCGGGCGGGCCACGGGACCCCTCGACAGGCGGGTCACGCCGCCACGCCCACGTCGGCGTACCGGTACTCCCGGCCGAAGCTGGCGGCCAGCTTCTCGGAAGCCCGCTCCAGATCCACCAGGCCCGGCGACCACTCTACCGCCCGCACCTGCTCGGCCACCAGGGAGCACGCGCCCCAGTCCTCCTCGACCCGGCCGTGGACCTCGAAGGGTCCGCCGCCGAGAACGGCGTCGGTGTATCGCTGGAACACGTCCGGCCACAGGATCACGTCGGCCGTCCCGCTCCTGTCTTCGAGGGTGAGGAACATCATCGGCTCGCCCGTTCTCTGGACGCCGTGGATGCGCTCGGTGACCTGACGGCCGAAGAGCTTGACGCGCCGTCCCGTGCAGCGCGGCAGGTCCCCCATGGGCACGGCGCCCCGCGAGGCCGGATGCAGTTCGAGGATCTCGAGCAGATCGCCGGAGAGCATGTAGCCGAGAAGCTCGAGCTCGTTCAGGCACCGCTGGGCCAGGTTGTAGTCGCCCAGGACGCCCGTCGGGACCTGCCGCGCCGGCGGCTCCATGGCGCCCGTGGCCGCGAACAGGCCGGCGCTCTCCTCCGGCGCGCCCCGGACGGCATGGAAGGCGTCGTCGAGGAGCCACAGGCTCTCGGGTTGGGTGAGCCCGAAACGGTCGAAGGCGCCCACGAGGATCAGCCTTTCGATCTCGGCCTTGTGCAGGCGGATGCGCGAGGCGGATCCGGCCATGCGCTCGACGAAGTCGGCCAGGTCGCGGAAGGCGCCGTGGCCGCCGCGCTCGGCCTCGATCGCTTCGAGGGCGCCGCCGCGGACGCCGCGCACGTGCATCAGCCCGGGGCGGATCCGGCCGTCGCGTCCGATGTATCTCAGGCGCGAGTCGCCGATGTCCATGGGCAGGATGCGGCAGCCCCAGCGCCGGGCCTCGTCGAGGTACACGTCGCGGCGGTAGAATCCGTGGCCGTTGCTGATCACGGCGGCGAGGAACTGCGCCGGGTAGTGGGCCTTGAGATAGGTGCACTGGAAGGAGAGCTGGGCGTACGTGGCCGAGTGGCTCTTGCAGAAGCTGAACCCGGTGAAGGAGCTGACGCGCTCCCAGAGCTCCCGCGCCTGGGGCGCGGTGAGTCCGCTGTGGCTCATGCAGCCAGCGAGGAAATCGCGCTCCGTGCGCCGCCACTGGGCCTCGGCCGGGGCGCCCTCGTGCAGGGAGTTCATCATCTTGCGGATGCGATCCGCCTGGGCGAAGCTCAGACCCGCCACCTGGTGGCAGATCTTGGTCACGTCCTCCTGGAAGACGCACACGTCGTGGGTCCGGCCCAGGATCGCCTCCAGGGCGGGGTGCACGAAGTCCCAGTCCCTGATGCCGGCCTGGCGCTTGCGCTCCCGCTCGACGTAGGTGGCGGCGTACCGGGAGCCGGCGGGGCGCACGAGGCTGGAGGTGATGGTGATCTCCTCGAAGGTCCCGGCCCGGGCTTTCTTGTTCAGCCGCGTCTGGGCCGGGCTCTCTATGTAGAAGATCCCCCTCGTCCGGCCCTTGCGGATGACGTCCCGCACGGCGCCGTCGGCGCAGCACTTGTCCACGTCGACCCCCGGGTCCTCCTCGCCCTGCTCGGCCAGCTGCGCCAGGGCGTCGCGCAGGACCGAGAGCGAGCCGTTGCCGAGGATGTCGAACTTGATCAGCCCGAGCTCGTCGATGCCGTTGTGCATGTCGATCTGGGTGATGACGCGGTCTTTCTCGCCGCCGGAGCGCTCGCAGGCGACGTGGCGGCGCATGGGCTGATCGGTGATCAGCACGCCGCCCGGGTGCTGGCCCAGGAACCGCGGCTTGCCCCGGATCGTGGCGGCGAGCTCCCACAGGCGGCGGATCCCGGCGTCGTCGATGCGCGCCTCCCGCGACTTGTGGCTGCGGAGGATGCGGGTGACCTCGTCGTCGGTGTAGCCGTGGACCTTGGCCGTCTCGCGGAAGGCGGCGCGCCCGCGGAAGTGGTGGGTGGTGCAGGTGACCGCCACGTGCTCCTCGCCCCAGCGCCGGGTGATGAACCTCTGCACCTCGTCGCGCTCGTCCCAGCCGAAGTCGAGATCGGCGTCGGGCGGCGAGGCGCGGTCCTCGTTGAGGAAGCGCTGGAAGTAGAGGTCGTGGCGGATCGGATCGAGGTCGGAGACGCCGATGTTGTAGAACGTGATGCTGTTGGCGGCGCTGCCGCGCAGGATCGTGCAGTCCGTGGGCCGGCGGTAGCCGGATGCGAAGCGGCCATTGGCCCAGTCGCGGATCTCCTTGACGATCAGGAAGTACGACGGGTAGCCGAGCTTCTCGATCGTCTCCAGCTCCATGCGCTGGATGCGCCGGGCCCGGGCGCAGGTGCCGCGGCCCCCGTAGTTGCGCTCGAGCCCCGCCCAGGCCAGCCGCTTCAGGTGGCTGGCCGGCGTCTCGCCCGGGGGCACGTCGACGCGCGGCAGGATCCACTCGCCCAGGGGCAGCTCGATGGAGCCGCACTCCTCGGCGAGGCGCTCGGCGGTGGCCAGGGCCCGGCGGTGGGACGGAAAAGCGGCCGCCATCTGGTCGGCGCTGCGCAGACAGGCCTGGGGCGAGGCGCACTCCCCGGGCCGCAGGCGCGACAGCGTGGAGTTGAGGCCGATGGCCGTGAGGAGCTGGTGCGTGCGCCACTGCCCGGGGTCGAGGAAGTAGCAGTCGTTCTGGGCGACCAGGGGCAGGTCCAGGGCCCTGGCGACGGCCTCGAGCTCGCGGCTGCGGCGGCGGGTGGCGGCCGAGTGGCCGATCAGCTCGCCGTAGAGGCGGTCCCGGTTGGGGGTGCCGGCCAGGACGCCGAGCAGCCCGGGCGAGGCGGTGAGCAGAACGAAGTCGGGCCACTCGCGGGCGAAGACCTCCTCGAAGCGGAAGCGGTCGGCCTCGAGGTGGCGGCGGGTGACCACCTCGCACAGGTCGGCGTAGCCTTTTGCGTTGCGGGCCAGCACGACGAGGCGCTCCCGCCCGTGCGAGCCGGCGCCGTCGGCCCGCGGCGACATCCCGGCGGCGGCCGGGCCCTCCTCTTTCGGGAGACCCCGCCGGGCGCGGGCGGCCAGGACCTCTCCGCGGCGCGGCTCGGTCAGCTCGACCCCGAGGACGGGCCGCAGGCCCTGCCGGCGGCACTCCTCGTAGTGGAGGACGAGCCCCGACATGCGGTCGGTGTCGGTCAGTCCCACGGCCGGCATCCCCAGCTCCCTCGCTCTCCCCACGATTTCGGGAATACCGGGGACGCCGGCGTGGAACGAAAACGACGAGTGGCAGTGCAGGTGGACGAAGCTCAACCCCATCTCCCGGATAACTGCACATATGTATACCTGGCCTTTGCAACCGGGTCAAGGGAAAAGCAGCGGCGGGCACGGATGCGCCCGGTCCGCGAGACGGGGGTCCGCGAGAACGGGCGACTACGGGCGACTAACGGTAGGTGGGAGGGTGTCCGGCGGGGCCGGGCCGCGGGCTCAGCCGCCGCCCAGATCGAGGGCCAGGACCCAGATGGGACCGTTGCCCACTTGAAGGACATCCAGAGGAGCCAGATGTCCGGTCTCGTCGTCGATGCGGTAGGTGGCCAGCTTGCCGGAGCCCTCGCCGAGAGCCAGCAGGTAGGCGCCGTCGGGATCGAGGGTGAAGGAGCGCGGCGTCGGCTCCGTGGGCGTGTGGCTGATCGGCTCCAGCGCCCCCGTCGATCCGTCGACGGAGAAGGCGGCGATCGAATCGTGGCCGCGGTTGGAGGCGTAGAGGAACTCCCCGGTGGGAGTGATGCGGATCTCCGCGCCGGTGTTGTCGCCCTCGAAGCCGATGGGCAGAGTCGACACGTTCTGGAACCGCGTCAGCGTCCCCTCGCGGGTATCGAGCTCATAGGCCGAGACCGAGGAGCTCTGCTCGTTGACGAAGTAGACCACATCCATGGCCGGGTGAAAGCAGAAGTGCCGCGGCCCCTCCCCCGGAGGCGGCTCGAGCCGCCGCTCCGCCGGGTTCGAGGACAGGCGCCCCGTCTTGTCGTCGAAGCGCAGCTGGTAGATCAGGTTCGGACCGGCCGTGTGGGGCACGAAGGCGAAGCGGTTGCTGGCGTCGACCTGAATCGAGTGGGCGCGCTCGGCGGTCTTGATGTTCATCACCGCCGGGGTGCCCACGGAACCGTCGCGGCGAATGGGATGCACCGCGGCCATCCCGGCGCGGTAATACGAGGTGAGCAGGAAGCGGCCGCTGGCGTCGGTGGAGAGGTAGCACGGGTCCGACTCCAGCGGCGCGGCGCCGAGAGGCGCGAGCCGCCCGCTGCCCTTGTCCAGGCGAAAGGCGGCGGCCTGGCGGGCGCCCCGCAGGCCAGCGTACAAAAACCGCTGCTGCGGGTCGACGCACAGGGGGCCGGGGCCGGGGCCGGCGGCAACGATGGCGTACGAGTCGAGGGCTCCCGTCTCGGGGTCCATGGCGTAGACGTTGATGCGGTCCTCGGCGCTGAGCGATACGTATACGTAGTACGGCATTCCCTCTCCCTAGAGGTCGAAAAACGGCTTCGGGCGGAAGGCCCGGGTCGGGCCGGGCTACCGCCGTCTCCGACGGCGCTTGGGACGGAAGGGGCGCTTCCCCTGCTGAAACTCGCTGATGCCGAGCGAATGGCCCAGAAGCTCCTGGCCGTCGAGGTTCGTGATCGCCTCCTTGGCGGCCGACTTGCTCGGCATGTCCACGAGGCCCCGGCCCCGTTCCCTCTGGATCTCCACGGCCGCGACCTTCCCGAAGATCTCGAAGAGCGTGCGCAGGTCGTCCTCGGTGGCGGCGCTGGACAGGTTGTCGACGGCGAGTCTCATTGAATTCCTTCTCCGGCGCCCGGCGTGCTGGCGGAATGGCGGGGGAAGCAGCAGGGGCGGCGGCGGATGACGGCCGCCTGGAAGCAGGCGGCCACAAGAACCTTACCAATATAAGGGCCGGGGCCGGGGCCTCCAAGGTCCGGGGCCGGCGGCGGGCCTCAACCCCCGCCGGCCCCGGCGATGCAGTAGAGGTGCGTGGCCGTGCGGATGAACAGCTGCGAGCCGGCCACCGCGGGCGAGGACAAGGTGAACGATCCGTCGAGGGCGTTGGTGGCCAGGTGCCCGTACTCGGCGGCGGCGGCCAGCACCGTGGTGACCCCGTCCTCGTTGAGCACGTAGAGCTTGCCGTCGGCCACCACCGGCGAGGCGCTGACCCGGCCCTGGGCGGTGCGCACCGGCCCCCACACCACCCGGCCGGTGCGCGCGTCGAGGGCGGTCACCAGGCCGCGGTCGTCGACCATGTAGAAGTGCGTTCCGTCGCAGGCGGCGGTGGGCACGTCGGGGGCGCCGGCCCCCTCCCAGCGCCAGGCCAGATCGCCCTGGGCGATGCGCCCCCCCTCGCCGACGCGGAAGGCCAGCAGCGGCTTCCGGCGGCTCTGGGCGTAGACCATGCCGCCCACGGCGATCGGCGATCCGACGATGCGGAAGTTGCCCTCTTTCCCCGGGTTCAGACCGCCCACCCGCCACAGCTCGCGGCCCGAGCCCGGGTCGTGGCCGGTGAGGTAGTCGGCGCCGGCCACGACGATCTGCGCGCCGTCGCCGGTGCGCAGCACGGCCGGGGTCGTGTACGCGTCGGGCGACTCCCCTGGCGCGTCGGTGGGCCGCTCGACGCGCCAGGCCAGATCGCCGGAGGCACCGTCGAAGGCGGCGAGGTACGACGGCGCGTCGGTGCGCATCCCGTGCAGGACCTCGACGATGAGCCGTCCGTCGTGCAGGGCCGGCGAGGAGGCGTAGCCCCACATGAGACCGAAGGCCCCGAACTCGGCCTGCAGGTCCCGCCGCCAGACCGGCTTCCCCTCCACGGTGAAGGCGGCGACCACACCGGTGCCGGTGACGGCCCAGACGTGGCGCCCGTCGGTGACCGGCGAGGGCGAGGTGTTGTTGTGCTTGCGCCAAGTGCGGTTGCCCCCCGCGAGGACGGCGCGCCACAGCTCCTTCCCGTCGGCCCGCGACAGGCACAGCAGCAGCAGGTCGTCGCCCCCGGGATGGCGCTTGCTGCGGCGGCCTTCCTCCGGGGGCGCCGCCCCGGCTTCCGGCTCGGAGGGAGAGGTGACGAAGACGCGGTCACCCCAGACGATGGGGGTGCCGCCGCTCCAGGAGGGCAGCGGGCTCTTCCACAGGATGCCCTCGGCGGCGCTCCACTGCGACGGCAGGCCGGTGGCCGCGCTGACCCCGTTCTGGAGAGGTCCGCGCCACTGGGGCCAGTTCTCGGAAGCGGCACCGACGGAGACGGCGGCCAGCAGGATGCAGGGGAGGGTTCGCATGGGAGGCCTTCTCTTCTGTTGGGGGCAGCTCTGCCCGAAAGGTAGGATACGGAGGTTCGCGAGACCCGGCCGACCAACGAGGGCCCCTGCCCAGGGAGGAATCCCCGGCCTCGTTGCGGATCGTCCGAACGTATTCGGCAGGCGGGCTCGGCCGCGTCCCATCCGAATCGATCGCGTGGCAGGTTTCCTTCTCGGAGGGTATCTTCCAGCGCCATGAAACTCACACCACCCGCGAAGCTTTTCGCCGTCCTTTGCCCGATCCTGCTGGCCGCCCCCGGCTGGGGCGCCTGGCCCGGGTGGCGCGGGCCCTTCCAGAACGGCACCGCCCGGGACACGGGCCTCGTCGATTCCTGGACGCCGGGCGGCCCCGGCCAGGCCTGGAGGGCCGACTTCACCGGCCGCTCCACCCCCGTCGTCGTCGATGGCCGGGTCTTCGTCATGGGCCGCGCCGGCCGAGGCGTCACCGCCCAGGAGCGGGTCGCCGCCTTCGACGCGGCCACCGGGGAGCTGCTGTGGGAGGACCGCTTCAACGTCTTCCACACGACCATCCCCTTCAACCGCGTCGGCTGGGCCAGCCTGGCCGTCGATCCGCAGACCGGACGCCTCTACGCCCACGGCGTGCAGGGGCTGCTGCGCTGCTACAGCCGCGACGGCGAGCTGCTATGGGAGCGCTCGCTCACCGAGGAGTTCGGCCGCATCTCCGGGTACGGCGGCCGGGTGCAGACGCCGGTCGTCGCCGACGGCTTGGTGATCGTCAACTTCCTCAGCAGCGGCTGGGGCGCCCACGGCGTCCCCCGCGACCGCTACTTCGCCTTCGACAAGGAGACGGGCCAGGTCGTCTGGGTCTCCGCCCCGGGCGGGCGCCCCCTCGACACGACCTACTCCACGCCCGTGGTCGCCGACATCGGGGGCCAGCGGCTCGTCGTCGCCGGCAACGCCGACGGCTCGGTCTACGCCATGCGCCTGGCCACGGGGGAGAAGGTCTGGGGCTTCCGGCTGAGCCGGCGCGGCCTCAACGCCGCCGTCGTGGTCGGCGGCGACCGTGTCTACGCCAGCCACGGCGAGGAGAACGTCGACGGCAACACCATGGGACGCGTGGTCTGCATCGACGGCCGCGGCCGCGGGGACGTGACCGCCACCCACGAGCTGTGGCGCTACGACGCCCTGTGCGGCTACGCCTCGCCGGCGCTGGCCGGCGGGGTCCTTTACCTGATCGACAACTCCGGGAACCTGCTCGCCCTCGACGCCGCCAGCGGACGCCGGCGCTGGCGGCACAATCTCGGCACCGTGGGCCGGGGGTCACCGGTGGTGGCCGACGGCAAGCTCTACGCCACCACGGTGAACGGACGGTTCCACATCGTGCGCCCCGGGGAGTCCGCCGGCGAGCTGCTCGACAGCGACCAGGTCCTGGCCGCCGACGGCGGCCCCTCGGAGATCTTCGGCTCCCCGGCCGTGGCCCACGGCCGCGTCTACTTCACCACCGACGAGGGCCTGTACTGCCTCGGCAACGGGGCCCGGCCCCTGGAGAGCGCGAGGCTGGATCCCCCGGCGGCGGAGGGTCCCCCGGGCGAGGCCGTGGGCCTGCGGCTGGTCCCGGCCGAAAGCACCGTCGAGCCGGGCGGCTCGGTGCGCTTCGAGGCCCGACTCGTGGACGCCATGGAGCGCTCGGCCGGAGCCGTCGAGGGGGGGACCTGGTCGACGGAGGGTCTGGCGGGCAGCCTCCGGGAGGGCGTGTTCACCGCCGACCCCGGCCCCGACCACGGCGGCGTGGTCACCCTTTCGGCGGGAGGCTTCACGGGCGGCGCCCGGGTGCGCGTCCTGACGCGGGAGTCGTGGAGGCTCGACTTCGAGGCGGCGGGCGCCCTCGACAGGGACCGTCCGGCGCCCGGGTACTGGATCGGCTCGGCGGGCGGCAAGTTCCTCATGCGGCGGGTGGAGGGCGGCAACCTGCTCCACAAGCCCCCGGCCCGCCGCGGCCTGCAGCGCTCCAACGTCTACCTCGGGCCCGCGGACCTGAGCGGCTACACCATCCAGGCTTCCATGATGGGCGCCCGGCACCGGCGCAACCTCCCCGACATGGGCCTCATCGCCCAGCGCTACACCCTCGATCTGATGGGCAACCACCAGCAGCTCCAGGTCCGTTCCTGGGCCTCCGACCTGCGCATGGCCGCCAGCGTCCCCTTCGCCTGGGAGAGCGGCGTCTGGTACACCATGAAGATGCGCGTCGACCTCGGCCCCGAGGGGGCCGTGGTGAGGGGCAAGGTCTGGCCCCGGCGGGAGCCGGAGCCCGCCGCCTGGACGATCGAGGCCCCCGACCCGCTGCCGAACCGGCAGGGCGCGCCCGGCCTCTACGGGTATTCGGCCGCCGAGATCTACTACGACGACATCGAATTGGAGATCCATGAATAGACGGAGCACCGTCCTGGCGGCGGCCGCCCTCGCCGCCGCCCTGCCCTCGGGCGCGCAGGAGGCCATGTGGGGGCACACGCCGGCCCGCAACATGGTCTCCGAGGCGTCCGGACTGCCGGTCGCGTGGGACGTGGCCACGGGCGAGGGCGTGCTCTGGTCGGCCCGCCTTGGGTCCCAGACCTACGGCGGCCCCCTGCTGGCCGGCGGCAAGGTCTTCCTGGGCACCAACAACCAGGGCCTGCGCAATCCCGATCTCACCGGCGACCGGGGCGTGATCATGGCCTTCGCCCGGTCCGGCGCCTTCCTGTGGCAGTCGACCCACACCAAGCTGCCCGCCGGCCGCGTCAACGACTGGCCGCAGCAGGGGATCTGCTCCACCCCCTACATCGACGGGGACCGCCTCTACTACGTCTCCAACCAGGCGCAGGTGGTCTGCGTCGACACCGAGGGCTTCGCCGACGCCGAGAACGACGGCCCCCTCACCGGCGAGGCCTCCACCGGCCCCGGCGACGCCGACCTCGTCTGGTCCTTCGACATGATGGAGGAGCTCGACATCTTCCCCCACAACCTGGCCACCTGCTCCCCCGCCGGCCTCGGCGACCTGCTCTTCGTGGTCACCTCCAACGGCGTCGACGAGGGCCACGTGCACATCCCGTCGCCCTTCGCCCCCTCCTTCATCGCCCTGCGCAAGTCCACGGGCGAGCTGGTCTGGGAGGACGCCTCCCCCGGACTGGGGATCCTCCACGGCCAGTGGTCGAACCCGGCCATCGGGGTGCTCGGCGGACGACCCCAGGTCCTCTTCCCAGGCGGCGACGGCTGGCTCTACGCCTTCGAGCCGGAGACCGGCGAGCCGATCTGGAAGTTCGACTGCAACCCCAAGGACTCGGTGTGGAAGCTCGGAGGCCGGGGCACGCGCAACAACCTGATCTCCACGCCGGTCATCGACGGCGACCGCGTCTACATCGGCGTGGGGCAAGACCCGGAGCACGGCGAGGGCAAGGGCAACCTGTGGTGCATCGACGGCACCGGCACGGGAGACGTGACCGGATCGCACGCGGTCTGGCACCGGGGCGGCGAGGACTACAACCGCACCATGTCCACCGTGGCCGTCCGCGACGGCCTGTTGTACACCGCCGATCTGAGCGGCTTCGTCTACTGCCTCGACGCCGCCACGGGCGAGAAGCGGTGGACCTACGACACCTTCGCCGCCATCTGGAGCTCTCCCCTCGTGGCCGACGGCAAGGTCTACATCGGCGACGAGGACGGCGACCTGACCATCTTCCAGGCGGGCTCCGAGCTGGAGGTGATCGCCGAGATCAACATGGGCAGCGCCGTGTACACCACCCCCGCGGCCTCCGATGGCGTCCTCTACGTGGCCTCGCGCAACACCCTCTTCGCGCTGGGCTCGCCTCGGCCGTGACGGAGTCCGGCGTCCTGGCCGACCGGGTCCGCGCCGCCCGCCAGGCCCTCGACGCCCACGTGCGCGAGATCGTGGCCTGGCACTTCGACCCGGCCACGGGCTGCCCCTTCTGGCTCGAGCGCGCCGCCGCCCTCGGCTTCGACCCCCGCGACCGCATCGGCGGCTACGCCGACCTCGAGGTCCTCGGCCTCTTCCGGGACGAGTGGCTGCGCGGCGGCCCCGTGCGCCGCTGGGTGCCCCGGGCCTACGCCGGCGAGCCGGTCTTCGTCTTCGAGACCGGCGGCTCCACCGGGGTGCCCAAGAGCCGCGTCAACATCCGCGACTTCCAGATCGACTACGCCGCGTTCTCGGAGAGCCTGCCCGAGGAGGGGTTCCCCCGGGGCGGCGACTGGCTGATGCTGGGGCCCTCGGGGCCGCGCCGCCTGCGCCTGGCCGTGGAGCACCTGGCCCAGCTGCGCGGCGGCCTCTGCTTCCTCGTCGACCTCGACCCGCGCTGGGTGAACGTCCTCATCCGCCGGCAGGCCCACCAGGAGCTGGCCGCGTACAAAGCCCACGTCGTCGACCAGGCCCTGAAGATCCTGCGCGCCCACGACACCATCCGCTGCCTGTTCACCACGCCGCGCCTGCTGGAGGCCCTGTGCGAGAGGATCGACCCGGTGCGCATGGGCATCCGCGGCGTGTTCTGCGGTGGCACCGAGATGGACGCCCAGTTCCACCGCTTCGCCCGCGAGGAGCTGGTGCCGGGGGCGGCCTTCGTGCCCACCTACGGCAACACCCTCATGGGTCTGGCCCTGTGCAAGCCCTTCGACCCGGCCGACGAGTACGCCATCACCTACTACGCGCCGCAGCCGCGGGCCGTCATCGACCTCGTCGACCCCGCCGACCCGGGGCGCCCCGTCGACTACGGGGAGACCGGCCGCGTGCTGCTGACGACCCTGACCCGCGAGTTCTTCATGCCCCGCCTCCTGGAGCGCGACGAGGGCGAGCGGGCCGGGCCGACCGAGGCCTGTCCCTGGGACGGGGTGCGCGACCTGCGCCTGCTGGCCTCCCTGCAGGAGAGCGTCACCGTGGGGGTCTACTGAGCCCGGTGGCGGGCCTGCCGCACGTCCCCGTCCTGCGCGCCGGCCGGGAGTATGCCAGCCGCCGGCGGCGGCGCCTGACCGACGTGCGCACCGGCGATCCCGTGGCCGAGGTGAGCCAGGCCAACGGGGGCCTCATCGCCCGCGACCTGGCCGGGGCGGCTGCCAACCGCGCGGCACTCGAACGGATGCCGGCCGGAGAGCTGGCGGCCCTGTGCGCCGAAGCCTCCCGCCGCTTCCGCCGCGAGCGGCTGCCCCTGGACGAGGAGACAGGCCAGTCCTTCGAGGACTACCTGTCGCAACTGGCGGCCACGGCGGGCCTGCCCCCGAGCCTGGGGCGGCGCAACGCCGACAAGATCTGCGGGGTCCTGGAGTCCATGAACCAGGTGCTCGACGGCCTGACCCGGGGCCTGGACCTGGCCGTGGTCGACGCCGGCTGGGGAGAGGAGAAGGGCCGCACGATCAGCTACCGGCGCCAGACCGACGTCCTGGGCGCCGTGCTGCCCAACAACTCTCCGGGGGTGCACACCCTGTGGCTGCCCGCGGTTCCCCTGAAGATCCCCCTGGCCCTGCGCCCCGGCTCCCGGGAGCCGTGGACGCCGCTGCGCCTGGCCCGCGCCTTCATGGCCTCCGGCTGCCCGCCCGAGGCCTTCGGCTTCTACCCCTGCGGCCACGACGGCGCCGCCGAGATCCTGATGCGCTGCGGCCGCTCCCTGCTCTTCGGCGGCGACGACACCGTCGGCCCCTGGCGCGGCGATCCCCGCGTCGAGATCCACGGCGCCGGGCGCAGCAAGGTCCTGGTGGGCCCGGACGTGACCGACTGGCGCCCCCACCTCGACTTGGTGACAGCCTCCGTGGCCGACAACGGGGGCCGCTCCTGCCTCAACGCCTCCGGCGTGTGGACCACGGGCGAGGGCCTCGACCTCGCCCAGGCCCTCGCCGAGCGCCTGGCGCGCATCGAGCCGAGACCGCTTGACGACCCCGAGGCCGCCCTGGCCGCCTTCCCCGAGCCCGGGACGGCGCGAGCCGTCTCCGCCCACATCGATCGGCTCCTGGCCGGCGGCGGGGCCCGCGACCTGACGGCCGAGATCTCCTGCGGCGAGCGCCTGGTCGAGGTCGACGGCTGCACCTTCCTGCGGCCCACGGTCGTGCTCTGCGAGGACCCGTCCCACCCCCTGGCCAACACGGAATACCTCTTCCCCTTCGCCGCCGTCGTGGAGACCTCCGCGGAGACCATGCTCGAGGCCATCGGCCCCACCCTCGTGGCCACCGCCCTGACCGAGGACACCGGCCTGCAGGGCCGGCTCATGGACCACCCCGGCATCGACCGGCTGAACCTCGGGCCGGTGCCGACGACGGCGATCTCCTGGGACCAGCCCCACGAGGGCAACCTCTTCGAGCACCTCTACCGACGCCGGTCCCTGGGGCGCGCCCGGCGCCGCGCCTGACGGCCGTGCGGCCCTTCGACCACGAGGGCGGACCTCGGGTCCTCTTCGGTGCCGGCCGCCTCGGCGAGCTGGGAGCCGAGGCCGCGCGGCTCACGGGGGGTCCGGTGCTGCTGGCCTCCGACCCCGGCGTGAGGGCCGCGGGGCACACCGGGCGGGCGGCCGACTCCCTGGCCGCGGCCGGACTCGAGGTGGTGGGCTTCGACGGGGTCTGCGAGAACCCCGCCACGGGGCAGGTGGAGGCCGGGGTCGAGACCGCCCGGCGCCACGGCCCCGTGGCCGCCATCGTCGGCCTCGGCGGGGGCAGCGCCATGGACTGCGCCAAGGGGATCAACTTCCTGCTCAGCAACGGCGGCCGCATGGAGGACTACGAGGGCGATGGCCGCGCCGGCGGACCCATGCTGCCCTCCATCGGCGTGCCGACCACGGCGGGCACCGGCAGCGAGGCCCAGCGCTTCGCCCTGATCTCGCGCGAGTCCGATCACCGGAAGATGGCCTGCGGCGACCCCGGGGCCCGCTTCCGCACCGTGATCCTCGACCCGGAGCTGCCGCTCTCGGCGCCCCCCCGGGCCGTCGCGGCGGCCGCCATCGACGCCGTGGCCCACGCCGTGGAGAGCTTCACGGTCGCCAACGCCAACGCCGCCTCGCGCCTGTACGCGCGAGAGGCCGCCCGCCTCCTCTTCGGCGCCTTTGAGGACTGGGTCGCCGACCCGGCTGCCGGGGACGGGGCTGGCGAGATGCTCCTCGGCGCCCACTGGGCCGGGGTCTCCATCGAGCACTCCATGCTCGGAGCCGCCCACGCCTGCGCCAACCCGCTGACCAGGGGCTACGGCATCGCCCACGGCGTCGCCGTGGGCCTCATGCTCCCCCACGTGATCCGCTTCAACGCCGCCGCCCCAGGGGAACGGTACGCCGAGTTGCTGGAGGCCGCGGGGGCGGGACGGGACGGGAGGACGGGCGCCGGTCCGGCCGAGGCCCTGGCCGCCCGCGTGGAGGAGCTTCTGGACGCGGCCGGACTGCCGAGGCGGTTGCGGGCGCTGGGGGTGCCGGAGGACCATCTGGAGGCGCTGGCCGTCGAAGCCGCGGAGCAGCACACGGCACGGTTCAACCCGCGGCCGGTGGGGGCGGCGGAGTGCGCGGGGCTCTACGGGGCCGCCTGCTGACGATTCGCCTGCTGTTCGAAGTGACATTTTGCATCTTGTGGAAGCACCGGTATCTTGCGCTGCACGTATGATGGATCCACAGCGATACAGGCAACTCTTCCTGGACGACGACGCTGTCGAGTCCATGTCAGGACTTCGGCGCGTAATGCATCGACCCGCCTACGCGGGCCCCGTCGTGTGGCCCGACCGCGCCAGGGGCGAGCGCGCCGTGCAGAGCAGCAGCGTGCCGCAGTGGAATCGGGAACGAGGCCTCTGGGAGTGGTGGTACAAGGGATTCACAACGCATACGGACGAGTACCTGACCCTCTACGCCACGTCCGTGGACGGCGTTCATTGGGATACGCCGGACGTGGAATTGCACGAGTGCTTCGCTGCGGACACGGCCAACCTCTGCCACGTCATCCGCGACGATCTCGATGCGGACCCTCGGCGCCGCTACAAGGGGCTCTTCAGCGACGGCGGGCACATGGACCGCTATCCGGGCGTGTCGGCGGACGGTTTCCAGTGGGAGATTTCGCAAGGGCCGCCCATTCCCAGCCAGGACACTTCGACCCTCGTGTACGACGACATCGGCAGCCGCTACCTCGCCATCGTCAAGCACCGCACCGAGTGGGGAAGATCCGCCTTCCTGTCGACCAGTCCGGACTTCGTCGACTGGACGGATCCGGAACTGGTACTCCACACCGACGAAATCGACCAGGAGAACCGCGAACGTCGAATTCAGGCCGTCGTCGACGACCCCGCCTACCTGTCACCACCCGTGGTCGATGGCCGACCCTACCTGGCCCAGCTCTACATGATGCCGGTCCTGCCTTACGAAGGGATCTACGTCGGCTTTCCCCTGCTCTTCAATCCCTCGGGCGCCGATGGAGCGCAGTGCAATCACACCGGCCTGAACCAGGTGGAGCTCGCCGTCTCGCGCGACGCCCGCCAATGGGAGCGGGTCGCGGACCGGGCGATCTTCCTCGGTGTCGAACCCTGGGAAGGCGGCTCCAGATTCGGCAACGCCCAGGTCGCTCTGTGCGGAGCCCCGATCGTCCGGGACGAGGAGCTCTGGATCTACTACCTGGCCTGTCGCTATCGAGGACACCGTGACCTGTTCGCGGATCTCGATCCGGCGATCTACAACGACGATTTCTTCGATCCGTCCACCGTCATCTGCCTGGCCAGGCTGCGGCGGGACGGTTTCGTATCCCTCACGCCGTCGGCCGAGGCAGGCGAAGTGGTCACCAGGCCATTCAGATGGACACAAGGGAAGCTGTTCGTAAACGCCGCCGTGGAGTCCGGTGGTGAGATCGGGGTCGAGGTAGTCGATGCCGTCAGCCTCCGACCACTGCCGGGCCGGTCGGCCGGCGAGTGCGTGGCACCGCGCGGCGATCAGCCCGCCGGTGAGATCGGATGGAATGAGGGGAGCCATGCCCCATTGGGTGCAAGATCCATCCGCCTGCGATTCCGCCTGCGTCGTGCCCGCCTGTACTCCTTCTGGCTGTCATGATCGCGACGGCCGAATTCGCTCCGCCCGACACCAGGGCGGGTAATGTCGCCGGCTCCCACAGCCGCGGTTCCCCCGCCTCCGCCCAGGAGCTTCGGTCAGCTGGATGCAGGCCGCTGCAGAAGGTGCGGACAGTGTCTCTCGGCCAGACTCAGGCGCTCGTGCAGCTCGGTGAGCCACAACGACTTGACGCTGCAAAGCTGCTCGACTGTCAGGTTCCTGGCGTTGTGCACGAGCGTACTGCCCAGATTGGCGCCGGACAGATCGGCGTTCTCGAGATCCGCGTCATGGAGGAGGGCGCTGCGCAGGTCGACGTCGCTGAGGTCGGCCCGCCGCAGGTCGCCACGGGCCAACTTGGCGCCCCTGAGGTCCGCCCCGTGGAGATCGGCCCCGCACAGAATGGCTTTCTCCAGGTTCGCACTGCTCAGATCGGCGCCGCAGGTCGGCTTGGGTCAGACCGGACAGGTCCATGCCGCGAAGGGTGGCGCCACGGAGATGAGCCACGCGCAGGTCGGGCACGATGCCAGGATTGTCCCGGCGCCACTGGTTCCACGAGTGGGAGCCTTGTTTGATCAGGGCCACATGTTCCGGATCAGCCATGCAATTCTCTCAAACTCTGGAGGCTCCCACTGTTCAGCTTACCCGGCCACTACATCGGCGACGCTTGGTACTTCGTCGACGCAGACCGGCAGGCCCACTGTTACTTCCTGACGGCCCCCGACAGCCTGCCTCTCGACGAGCGCTGGTGGAACTGGGACATCGGCCACGCCACCAGCCGGGATCTCGTCCACTGGGAGTACGTCGGCCTGGCGCTGACGCGGGGTGCCGGCCACGCTTGGGACAGCAAGAAGCTGGCCACCGGCTCCGTCATCGAGCGCCACGGCCGGTTCTGGATGGCCTACACCGGCATCCGCCGGGACGATCCCCACCTGGTGCAACGAGTCGGCATGGCGGTCTCCGACGACCTCACTACCTGGACCAAGGTCGAGGGCAACCCGGTGACACAGGCCGACGGAGTCATGTACGAGAAGATCGGCACCGGCGAACGGGCCATGGGGCACTGGCGGGATCCCTTCCTGCTGGATTGCGGCGATCGGGTGCTCCAGTACGTCTGCGCCCGCACGCAGAGCGATGGCCAGGGTTGCGTGGCCGTGGCCTCGTCGACGGACATGGTCCGCTGGAAGCTGGAGCAGCCTCTCGTGGTCGACGTCATGACCGAGGAGATCGAGGTTCCCCAGGTGCATCGCATCGGCGCCCGCTACTACCTCCTCTTCGCGACCTTCCTTCGCGTCATCCTGCCTGAGTTTCGCCAAGAGCACCCCACCCACGAATTCAAGAACAGCGACTTCTCGATGGTGGGCCCGTCGCCTCAAGGTCCGTTCTCAATTCACGGAACGGGGGACGTTCATCCCCAAGCGCCGAATCCATATGCCTGCCAGCTAGTGGCCTTCCGCGGCGAGTGGTTTCTTCTGGGGACGGTGGTCCGTACCGCCAGTGGAGACGGAGACGACTACATAACCGATCCCATGCCGATCGTTGCCGGCGAAACCGGAATCCACGCACTGACCTGACCCCTGCCTTCGTTCCAAAGATCCCTCCTCGTTACAACCTGTAGACCACGTTGTCCGTCATCCCGGCAAAATAGTCTACCACAACCCAGAACCCCATGGAGAAGAACTGGCCCACCACGAGGCCGATAAAGAACGGTTTGCCTTTCCGGTAGAGAATTGATCCTCCGTATTTCAGCATCAGACCCTTGACGGACCAGGATATGAACACGCTCATCATGATCGAGTCCGTCATCCACATGGAGCTGATAGGCAGACTCAAGGGATGGATGGGAAACCCCAGATAGCGCTGCTTCAGCCACATGAGGAGTCCCATCAGACCGCCGCCGTATGCCGTCCAGAGCCAACCTCCCCAATTGGGGCCGGCCGGGTTCAACAGATTGCGCGAGGTGAAATTGAAGGGGTAGTGCACGAGGCCTCTGAAGAAACCGCTCAAATTGACCGCCCCGTAGCTGTATCCCAGGGCGACCTGCATCCAGATCGAGGACACGACGCTTACCAGGACCGCCACCAGAATGCCCCAAAGCAGCAGGCGCCGGCTGCCGCGGATGTGTTGCTCAGCGATCTTCAGGGCGTTGGCGCAGGCGGCCATCAAGAAGATCCGCAGTTCTCCCGCCCACACGAATGTGTACCCCAATGCGGTCACACCCGGCGCCCCCAGGGCCTCCACGCCAAAGCCGGAAACCATGAAATTGCCGGGGTTCATGGGCGCTCTGGTGATGAAGAATCCGCCCTCGGTGACCATCCGCGTGAGGCCGATGAATATCACGAACGCCACCAACAGAGTCAGGCCGGCCGACCAGGGAGCAAGGCCCGTCTGGCACAGCCACCACCACATGAATCCACTCCCCATGAGCAGGGTGAAGGCGGCCGCGCGGTACGACATGATCTCTTCACTGTCATCCACCTGCACGTCGCCTCGAAAGGCTTTGCGAAACACGGCGCGCAAGTGGCTTCGGCCCATCCACAGCCCCCAGAGCACGAAGACGATCATGGCCCCCATGTTCTGGTGTGCCAACACGGGTACCGTAACCCATTCCATGCTCTCATTGGTGGTGATCCCCAAGTACTGGAGGGCCCCCTCCTGCAGCTTGGCTATGAGGTTGAGCAACCAGATTCCCAGGGAGATGTCCCGGCTCAGAAAGTAGGTGAATCCGATCGTCGCAAAGCTGAGCTGAGGGGTCAGGACAGTAGTGCGGGAGAGAAAGGGGATGGATGTGTACAGCGAGACGTCGGGTACGCTTGGATCGTATTCGTGCAGGGCGATGAGAGACCCCACGGCACAGGGAATGCTCAGGCCGATCCAGAAGGAGAGGCAACGGAACAGCGGCGGCAGCAGCTTCCCTTGCTCCCGGTCGATCATGGCCAACGATGGCTGCATCAGGGGGTACTGCAAGCGCTCCTGATTCATCCACTGCCGCCGGAGAATGACCATGACGGCGATCATCACCAGGAACAGGGCCAGCAGGAACGGGGCCCACGCGATCAGCGGGGGCAGCCACGCATCCCAGGCAATCGCCCCATGAGGGTTCCCCTCGTAAAAATCCTGGATCGCCTTCGGATCCTGTGGCACCAACCAGGGGGGGATCTCCCTCATGAACAGGTCTCCCCACCTGTTCTCCGGCGTGGCGTAGTACTGGGCGCCGCTCAGGTACGGAATGAAGAAGGAGGTGAGCCCCATGGACGGGATGGTGGCTGCCGCCAGGGCCATGATGTAGACGAGGGTGATCTCAGAGGTGGAAAGATGCCAGGGGCGCCGCAACCACCCCATGAGCGGATTCAACACCGCCACGAGGACAAAGAGGATGAACAGGGCTATGGGAGAGGCGAAATCCTGGGCCATGCGGCTCCCGCGAATGACGTTGTCCCCGTATATCACACCCACGCCGACAAAGACACTCACCGCGGTTCCGATGAGAAATGCGCGTTTCGTGACTCTATCGGATGGCCCGATGGACATTCTGCGACTTTGTCGAGGCAGAGGCGCGCCAGGAGAGGATCAATACACGTCCTGAGCGCAGCGCGCAGCGCCGGTATCCGGAAACAGAAGGGAGAGGGCGGCCCCATGGTCCGGGTGCGCGGCGAGTCCGCCCTCCTCGAGGAGACATGGCAGGCGTCGCCCGTTGTAGATCAGGGAGCAGAGATCGCTGCCGCCGATCTCCAACCGCAGGAGTTCGCCCCTTCCGAACTCCTGCGCATGACCATCTTCGCGAAAGCGTACTTCCACCCTGAAACCAGCCGCCTCGGCGCGCCTGTCGAGAAGAGTTCGGATGCGCTGCACGTACAGGTCGCGGTCCTGAAGGCGCACCCATATCTCCCCGTGTCCTGTCCGATGTTCGGGAGACAGAGTCTCGATCCGGGGACGCAGGGGGTGGCAGGATGGGATCGCCAGGTGAGCGGCCGGCACACCCCGGTCGCGCCAATCTCGAAGGGTGGAGCGCAGCAACCCGGCGGCGACATCCTCAGCTCCGGGCCGGCAAGCCCACTCGCTGACCGTTCCTCCGTCCAGTGTCTCGAGCACGACGACATAGGCCAGAGGCCGGTCGTGACCGGCCACGAGAACCGTCATGGGGACTGAGGTAAAGAGCTTTGGTTGCCGCTGAAGCCTGCGCTCCCAGAATGGAACCGTCCTCGACCATGAGCCGCTGACCCGGCTGTAGAGAACCTCGTAGATCTCGTTGAGGGTCTCGGCGTCCCCGGGCGTGCCCGGACGTGACTCCACGGGCGCGGGCCATTCATTGCAATAGGTGTCCGGATCGTAGGTGTCCGGATCCAGACCATCGAGATGGAGGGTCAGGCAGGGGTTCTCGATGATTGCCTTCTTGTAGCCCAGCCGACTGTAGAAGCCGGAGCGCTCTGCCGACGTGTGCAGGTAGGAGATCGCCAAGCCATGCTGCTTCATTCGGGCGAAGGAGGCGCGCATCAAATGCGCTCCGATGCCCTGACCCCGGAACCGGACAGCCGTGCAAACCGTACCGACGAGCCCGGCCGGAACTCCTACGCCCGAGCACGACAACAGGCCGGTGCGCACTCCCATATGGCTCACCACGCGGCCATCGACCTCGGCTACCAGCAGGTGGGCCGGATCGTACCACGGTTCCTGCTCCAGGACCTCGAGGCTCCCCGGACTTGCCCCGACCGCCTGGGGAAAGGCCGCGGCGATGATCTCCTTTGCGTCCGGATAGTCCGTTGGCACCAAACCGCGGCAGTTCACCTCACCTGCATTCACCGTGGCCCAGCGACGCATCATGAGGCCCTGATCCTGGCCCGATGCCGCCACCGGTGGGCCCGAGGGCCGGATGGGCCCGTCAACCGGACTTCCGGGGTCGAATACCGAGTCGAGGGCCGGACGCCTTCCCGGCCGCCTCCCCGGACATCGGCCTTGAAATGGGTCCGACAGCCCCGGGCGCTTTCGAGCGGAAATCAGCCGTGACTAGACGGACGTATATACAGGAGCCGCCAGGGGTGCTGTCAAGGTCATCGTCACCGGATGCGATCGATGGAGAGGAGATCATTTCTTCTTGACTTCTCATTGCTTGCTGCGCTACATTGACGGTCTTTCAGGTGGTACTTCTGACTTTGAAGATGTGCCCGGGAAAAAGAGACATAAGTCCAATATCACCAGACACTAAGGAGAGAACCCATGGCTCTGGTGGACCTTGCACGAAGAATGGCAATAACAGCGGCATCGCTGCTGATCCTCTTCGGGGTTTCAGATGCCCAGGAGGAGCGTTTCTCGCGCTACGTAGGCTCCGAGGATCTGGGCCTCAACGACATGGACAGCGGCGGCAAGCCTTCGACGGCCGCCATCAGTGGCTTGACGGACATCACGGACTATGCCTTCGACGGCTCGGACCTGACCATTCCGTTTACACTTGAGGGGACGCAAACCGGTTCAGCGACGGTGTGGCTGGTCATCTACACCTCCGGCCAGAAGCCGCCCTTGACGATTGAAGGAGAAGGGCCTCCTCCCCACATCAAGGGCAACTACGCCGATCCGGGATGGCATGTCTTCCAAGGGGTGGACTGGCTGGTCTACAGGTCTGACGGCGAGCGCTTTGATGCAGGCGACAACGAAATCGTCTGGAATGGCCGCGACATGGGCGGCAACGTGGTGGAAAAGGGCTCGTACGATCTCTTCCTGGCGGCCTTCGACGCCGACGCGAGGGCACACATCGTCGGCTACGCTCCGGGCCGGGGCGGCACGGGAGAAATGCTCATCGTCGATCCCGACGCCGAAACGCTGACGCGTCCCTACGAGTGGGTCGTCGACATGAACAACGACTTCATCAACAACCCCTCGGCGGCCACGTTCATCGACCGCACCGAAATCCACAATTCGGCTCCAGATGCGGGCGAAATTCCGGTCGGCCGTCACGTGTTCTGGTGGACGGACAGCGACCGGGAGCTGCCCTTCCACGTCTTCGACATGACCCCGCTCGGTTCGAGCGGCAACATCACCGACGACATGATGACCTATGTCGCCAACGGTCAGAACCAGGGCGGTGGGCTGCTCTTCACGGGCACCTACGACCCTGTGGCACAAACGGCCGACGTCAACGAGGACTGGGGCGCGGACCATGGTGCCGTCAACGGATTCATCGATTACAAGGAGCTGCAGCCCACCCGCAAGTACGCGGTCCAGACCAACCCGGAGAAAACCAAGATTTACACCACCACCGGGATCGACGGCCTGATCGGCACGGTCGCCGTCTGGGATCTGGCAAGCGGCGAGAATCTCGCCTTGTGGGATCTATCCGAGATCTTCCTGTACGACAACAACGGCAGCGACCGGTGCGGCGGACCTGGTTGGTCAGGGCGGGACTACGCGGGTCAGCCCCCTGCCGAGGGTTTGACCCTCTCCGGACACCACACCTCGATCGTCATGCGCCAGGACTACGATACCGGTGAGATCATGTGGATCAACCGGAACGGCGACGGCTTTGGCGACATGTACGTGCCGAAGACTTTTGGGGAGGAGCCGATTTACGGCCACACCTCGGGGGACGGCGCCAAGTACGGCATGAATGCGACGAAATGGGGCTGGACCTCCATTTCCCATACCGCCGTGAACTTCACCGATTACGGGTCCATGTTGGGTGAGGATGGCTCAGGGCTGTTCCTGTTTCAGCCGACGAACATTCCCAGTTCCGTTGCCAATTGGACAATGGTCGTCGACCACGACGACAGCGCCTGGGACGGCTTCTACATCAGTGTAGGCGAGAATGACCCCGAGTTCAGATCGAATGACTGGGCGCCGCCCAAGCCCGAGGACGCCATCATCGATTACTATTCCTACAAGTATTTCGTCCACCTGCCCTACGATCAGAAGCGGGTGAGCCTGGGCGAGATGCCGACGGCCGTTGCCGAGTTGGGCGGTGCCCTGCCTGCCAGCGCGGAACTGGGCGATGCCTATCCCAACCCGTTCAATCCCGAGACCACCATTCACTTCTCCCTGCCCTGGGAAGCACCGGTCAAGGTCGAGGTCTTCAATGACCAGGGCCAGCTGGTGACGACGCTGGTCAACGATCACATGGGTCCGGGGAACTTCTCCGTCACTTGGGACGGCAGAGATGCGAACGGCTCCGAGGTTGCGAGCGGGGTATACCTCTACAAGATCGAGAGTGTCAACCTGAGGTTGAGCAAGAAGGTCACCTTCCTCAAGTAGGAGGCTCTCAGATGTTTCTCAAGTGCCACCGGTCTGTTGCCGGTGGCACTTTTTTTGCCAAGAGACACCATAGAGACGAATCCCATAGGGAGGTGTGCCAGAGTGGACATTGGAAGATCTCTCCGCGCGGTGGCGCTCCCTGCCGCAGGGCTGTTGCTGGCACTCCACTGGCCGGTGGCTGCGCAGCTTCTCGAACGCGCTCCCATCGATACCTGGGCCACCACGACCTACTATCTGGGCTACGCCGAATTTCCGGAGGCGACCAATGGCCGCATCCGCATAGCCGCCGCAGACCGCTATGACCTCTTCCTCAATGGGGATCTGGTAGGGCGGGACGACGACCCCGGATCGGCCGAGGTCTACGATGTTCTGTTCAAGAAACGCACCAACATGGTGGCCGTCGTCGTCGGACATGACGGGACCACCGCCAGCGGCTACGGGCTGTTCTGCGTGCTGGAGGCCGATGGGGTGCTCATGCCGAGTTCCCCCACGGACCGCAGGACACCGTGGTTCTGGACCGATTTTGCTCTTCCAAACGAAGAGAAGGCCGAGTGGACGGAGCTGAGGCTCAACGAGCTTTCCGATCATGAGCAGGACGGCCAGAGCGTGACCTGGCGAACGGTACAGGCCGGTACCCTCGACCCGCACGGATTCCCGGAGTTTGCCCACCTGGATCTCACCAGGGCCCGCAGCATAGCGGGCTTTCCCGGCGGCCTCGACGGCAGCCGGGGTGGCCTGCGGCTGCGATCCTTCAAGGGGCAGAACCTCGCCTTCAACACCTTCTCCCGCGAACCCAAGCTCATCGACGGAGATATCGGCTCCCCGAAGAGCTACGGCAAAGGGGGGCGCGCACTGTTCGAGGAGGTTGAAGTCGACCTGGGGCGCCTGTTTCCAATCAACCGCGTAAGGGTTATCACGCAGCCCCCGGGGAGTTCCGGAAGCTACGAGGACAACTCGCTGCGTGGATACAGCGTTCTTGTCAGCAAGGACGGGGTCAACTACCTCGGTGTGGGGTCTCAGAACCAGATCACTGACTTCAACGAGACGGCGGTCGACTTCCCCACCATCATCGCCCGCTACATACGCATGGTGGTCACCGAGTTCGCCAACCGCAACGCCCTCCCCAAGGTCGGCGAGCTCGAAGTCTTTGGAGAGGGTCTCGATCGGCAGGGAACCTACCTCTCCCCTCCCCTCGATTTCGGTTCCACTGAGCGCAAGAATTTCGACCGCGCCTTGCGGTTCGGCGACCCTTCAGCCACCGGGGAGATGGCCCTCCAGTTCCGCAGCGGAGACGATGGCGAGACCTGGAGCGGCTGGTCGACCTGGAGTCGGGATTCCGAGATTCAGCTCGCCGTGCCTGAACCCCGCCGCTTTCTCCAGTTCCAGGCGCTCATGCGGACATCCGACTCTTTCCAGGGTCCACAACTGGACAGCCTTGTCGTGCTCTACAGCGGTGCTCCCTTGCCGGCAACCGAAGCGGTAGCCTCAATCGTGCCGCTCCAGGCGCCCATCGGAGAGGATGCGACATTCACCTATTCCCTCGAGCTCGAGATCGGCAACCAGGATTCCGGGATCGATCGCCTCGTAATCCTCACCTCGTGGCCGGCCCAGCTGGACATCTCAAGCGTCGCCGGGGCCGTCAGCATCGACCTGGACCGAACCTACGCGACCGGGGATTCGCTCGTGATCGCCTTCGATCCCCCTATCGGCTCAGACGTGGAGATCGAGATTCCCTTCACATCCCGGCTGCTATCCGCGAGCCACACATTCCAGGGGCTGCTGTATGCACCGGGTACCGATCTCGCTCTTTCCGTCCAACCGCGGGAAGGAGAGGATCCGCTCACGGGGCTGGCCTATTCGGTGGTCTCGGAGGCGGCGAGCTTCGATCTCCCTATTCTGCAGAATGTGCGCCCTTTTCCCCCCGTATTCACACCCAACGACGACGGGATCAACGATGGAGTCGGCTTCGGATTCACTCTGGGAAGAGTGTCCGCCGCACCCGTGCGCGTCGAGATCTACGCCCTCGACGGCAACCTGGTCCGGACCCTGCCCGAGCAGCGCCTGAGTGCCGGCTATTCCGGGCCCTCCGACAGCGGGCGGGCGACGTTTCACTTCTCCTGGGATGGACGCGCACAGAGCGGGGACATCCTCTCCCCCGGACTGTACTTGTACCGCCTCGTGGTCGACACGGAGCCCGATCCTGAGATCGCCACCGGGGTCGTAGCAATCGCGTATTGAGGCCTATGCGCCATCCCCTCACCCTGATCCTCTGCTTCCTCCTGTGGGCCGTTCCGTCCGGCGGCCAGTTCCTCTCCAGGGATACCCGCAAGCTGTGGGCCAACGAGGTGTTCGAGAACTACGGGGCCAACGGGTACCGGGACTACGATTTCGAGGAGGAGAATCGCCGTTTCGACATCTTCGGAGACCTCCTGATCGACGGCATCGATATCGTCGAATACAGCGAGGTACGCCGCAATGCGCCCGGACAGATAGGCAGCTACGAATCGCGCAGCGACGGCTACGACAACTTTTTTCAGAAACTCGTCATCGCCGACGAGGGGTTTGGCCGCTGGTCAACGCGGCTGATCATCGGCGAGCACCTGCGCACCGTCTTCACGCCCATGACCCTGAATCTCCCGAATTTCAACGGGGTCCGGTGGGATGGCTCATCGCGCAAGAGCCGATTCACTTTCATCGCCACGCACCTGAGAGATCCGCTCATTTTCCACAATCAGCTCGAGGAACGCCGGGTCTTCGGCACGGGTCTGGTAGGCGGACATTGGGAAAGCCAGGTGGGCGACATCCTCAAGATAGGCACGACCTACGTCAACGCGCACCGCTTCGACGCCGAGGCCAGTGCCACCCTCAACGGCCTGAAGGGTGATGTTCCGGGCGTGGTCCAGGAGGGCGGGCTGCGCCGGGTCTTCGTTTTCTTCACCGACGACGCGCCCCACGATGCCGCGCCAGGGGCAACGGTCCACGGATTGACGATGTACGCAGACGGGATGGCCGTGGAACAGGTGCGAGTGGGGAAGATCGAGCGCATACTCGACCGCATCCCCGTTACCTCCGACCGAAGCAACACCGTCCCGCTGAATCCAAACGATGTGCACTACCTCCGCCGCAACGGCTCCTGGCTCCCGGCGGTGGTCGAGGCCAGCAACGTCAACTTCATTCCCATCCTGCTGGACCGCATCACGCTGCCGGCGGCGCCGGCTGGGAGTGGAGCGCCCCTGGTGGCCAATGGCACGGACGTGGTCTTCTACGAGTACGAGGTCCCCCACGGCGCCCGCGACGTCCGCTTCGAGGCGATTCTGGCCAACGACTACAGCGTCGACGTGGTCGGAGGCATGCAGGTACCCCTCTTCGATTCGGGGACCGACTACGGTGATCTTTTTTACGACTGGAACAATACGTTGCGAGCCAAGGGCAACCCGGGCAGCAGTTCCAACCTGCGCCGGGTGCACTTCCGCTACGGGCTTCCCACCGGTCTGGAAATACTGGGCTTCGACTTCGAGGCCGAGATCCTGGGCAGCAGCATCCAGGGCGAATACGCGCGCAGCACGAGATTCCTGAAGACTCCTGCCTCCGGCGGGGCTCGTCACGACCGCAAGAGTTCGACCTTCCATGTGAACCTCTTGAGATCTCTTGGCTCGAATGCGGAAGTGGGTCTGGAATGGTTCGATGTTCCATCCGACTACACCACCGATTTCCCCCTCTTTCGGGACTCGTCCCAGGGGTTTCCGGTGGGCGGCAAAGTCTATGATCGCTTTGCCCTGGTCGAGGACAACGACGATCTGGATACCTGGCCGGACCGGGCGGAACACGGGGACCCCCTTGCCTTCTACTCTCGCTCAACGGCAGAGGGCTACGGGGTCTTCCCGGGGTTGGACCTGAACCGGGACGGGCGGCTGGACCTCAACGTGGGCGGCAATGCCTATACACCTTTCCTGGGCTACTACATCGATCCCCCCGAGCTCGTCTACGGTGATGATTTCAACAACAACGGAATCGCCGACCTGCGAGAGAACGACAACCTGCCGGACTACCTCTACCCCTTGGACCATCGCGGCTTGCACGCCTTCGTCTCCGTGAAGCCCACAGCGCGTTCCCTCGTGCGTTTCGGGGGATACCGCATGGGTCAGCCGATTCTGGGATTGTCCAGCCACGTGGCCTACGTGGAAGGCCAATACGAGCGCAAATGGAAGGAGTCCGGGCACCTCCGTTTGAACCACCGGCTCAAATGGGCGGAGGATGATATTCCCAACACCATCTACCAGTTCGTCGATGAAGAGAGGCTGCCGACCGGTCTGCTCCGTAGGAGCCGCTACGAGCTGCAACCGGACCTGCTGCAGGATCGGGACAGCATCGACAACCTGACCCATCTCGAGGCCAGGGTGAAGGTCCTGCCCGGTCTGAATATTCACAATGTCCTCTCATTCACGCACATCGACCTGGGGGGGGCGCCCCTCGATGATCCGCTCACGGCGGCGCCGGGTACGATCACCCACTTTTCAATGGTCAACAAGGCGGACTACACCTGGCATTGGAACCCCTTCAAGATCATTACGCAGTTCAAGCACATCTTCCAGCGCAGCAAGTTCCCCGAGCGCGTCATTGCGGACAGACAGACGCGTTGGCTCATTCCCATTGTCCGCATGGACTACCAGGTGGGCCCCAACACAAGCCTCAAGACCGGCGTTCAAGGCCTTCCCCTGCTGCCGGAGAGATCCCTCGATCCCACCGCCAGTCCGGAGAGGAATTTCCACCGCCGTACCTGGACCGCCTTTCTGCAGAACAGAAGCAACCACCGCGGCTATGACTTGACTTTGTTGTTCGGAACGTACCGCACCCATACCCGCTATACGGGCTCCCCGCGGCCGTCCCTGGGCTACGTGGAATACTTCTTCAAGGTCTTCATAGGGTGAACATGCCTGGACCGCACCGGAGAATCCCCGTCTGTATCGTGCTCCTGCTGGGAGCGCTGGGGAACCCGCTGTCGGCTCAACTCCTCTTCCGGTCCGCTGAGCCCTATGCCAACTATGCCTACGAAGGCTACTGGCCCTACGAGTCGGTGGTGTACGGCAGGGATCGCACGCCGCAGTTCGACAACCTGGGGCAATTCGTCATGAGCGGCTCGAGTGTCTTCGAGCTCCAGCAGCTTCACTCTCCTGGACGGGAAGATGGGAGCAGAATCAGCAAACCCAGGCTCTACAACAGCTATCTGAACCGACTGGTCGTCGCCAACGACAGCTACAAGGGCGTGGACACGCGCTTCATGATGGGCGACCGGATCCGCACCAAGTTCACACCCCTGACCCTGGACCAGGCCGCCATGAACGGGATCCGCATGGATACCCGTTCCGATAGACTGTCACTCATCCTCGTCGGCTCGCGGGTGGACCGGCCCATATTCGAATCCCCGGGAGACAGGGATCAATTCCTTCACGGCTCTCAGTTCGCCTCCTTCCGTCCCCGCTTGGCCACCTACCTGGTGGGCGCCGACCTGCGCACCCGGTGGACCGGTCTGGACGTGGGTATCAGCTGGGTCAACCAGTTCCGCACAGATACCTTCAAGGACATCGGAAAGAACAGCATCAGGGGAACCCTGCCCGCTACCGACAGCCCGCCCGAATGGCTGGTGGTGCGGGTAGCCGATCAGAATCCCCATGACGATGCAGGGGTGCGGGTGCGGCGGGCGGTGGTGGTGCTCAACGGGCGCCAGGTCGAGCACACGCCGGGACCCTACGACAGGCTTTCTCCAGCGGACCTCACCCTCACGGTCACCGAGCACCCGAACCGGACGATCATCCCGCCCATCTGGACGGCCCAGGGCCAGCTGGTGATAAACTATCCACACCTGGAGCCCACCCCACAGGGCTTCTACGAAACCCGCGGCGAGGGCAGCTTGCTGTTCTGGTTCAGGGTGCCCTCCCATTTCATCGGGACGGACACCCTTGCCGTTAGTCGGGCCCAGGTGGATCTGGATATGGCCGGGGACTACGTGGTCGAGCTGGCCGAGGTATACAAGCAGACCCCCATAACCAACAACCCCGCCACCTATTTCCATACCGCCGCGCAGGCGAAAGGCCGGCCCTCCGACCTGAACGACTATCGCCGGGTACGGGTTCGCTACGGCCGCCAGACCGCGCGCACGCTGGCCAGCGTGCACATGAATCTGGATATCAAGGGCTATCTGTTGCACGCCGAGTATGCAAGGAGCTTTTCCCATCGCGCCTACCCGGCCCTCACCGGCTCCCGGGGCGGCCTCTTTCAAAGCGATAGTCCCGCCTGGTATGTCCTGGGCCGCCGCGACTGGGACCGTTTCAGCCTGGGCGGCGAGCTCTTCGCCATGGATGCGGATTACTCCACTACCCTGTCGGTCCAGGACAGGGCCTTCCAAAGCTACACCGACGCCTTCAGCGGAAACTTCCAGCGATTCGAACCGCGGCTGCCCGACAGGATCGGCCCGAACCGGGCCGACGCGACGTACACCCTTGAATTCTCCACGGTAGACGACAACGACGACAAGGACCCGTACCCAGACGTCTACTTCCTGCGCCGCCCTGCTCCCCGAGGACGTTTCCTCATGGACCCGGACGGCATCTTCCCGGGTCTGGACTCAGATCTGAACGGGCGTCCGGATATCAATGAGAACGCCAACCGGGTTCCGGACTACCACGAGCCCTTCCTGCTCTACAACGTCAATCCCGACGCCTACGAATACGGCGACGACATGAACAACAACGCCGTCATCGACGTGCGTGAGGACGACCAGAAGCCTGATTTCCCCTACGATCCGGACCGGCGGGGCGTCCATCTCTTCGTCCTGTTCCGCCCGCGCAAGGACATGTCCGTAACACTCGGCCGCCATGAGACGGAAGCCCCCAGTGCCGGCTCCCGGGCAGAGATGATCTACGGCCGCTACGAGTACGATCGCCGGCTGCCTTACCTGGTGGACCTCTACGCCGTGGAGCGGCTCAAGCGAGTCCGGGACGACATCAGGGACGACGTCTTCGGCGTGGCACGGAACCCGATCTACTTCGAGCCGGATGTGATTCCGCTCAACATATTGACCCAGGAAGAACTCCTCAATCCCCTGGGCGAGGCGGTGCTGTTGCGGGACCCATTGCTCATGCGACGCAGCTGGGTGAACACCGCCTACGTTCGTGCCCGCTTCATCCGGATGCCGCCACTGAACGTGGAGCTGAGCCTGAAGTACGAGCTGAATTTCCAGCAGGAGACAACTCTGCAGCCGGACAATACGGTCAGCGGTCTGGCCCTTGTGGCCAAGGCAGACTACGAGTGGCGCCCGTGGAAGCAACTGCGGGTGATCCCCCAGCTCAAGTGGCTTCGGCAACGGCTCGAGGACGACGAGCGACGGGTTCTGGAAATCCACGAACGCTACTTCTATCCCATTCTGCGCCTGGAATACCCGCTCTCATCACGGATGACGGCCAAGTTGGGAGCCCAGGGATTCCCGTTTCTGAAAAGCACCTACCGCAGCGAGGTTATCCCGGGGCTGGATTTCGACTCGGAGGTGTACGTCGTCATGGTGAGCAACACCTCATCCTATGTCGGCTATCAGCTCAACCTCAATGCCGGGTTCGAAAGGCGCAAGAGATCGTTCCTCGACGACTCCCTCGCCGCCCAGGACATCAACTACTCGCGGATCTTCCTCCGCGTCATCGCCGGCCTGAAGCCACTCTTCTAGGGAAGCATGACGAGCCACTTGCGATTCAGCTTGTTCACCGCGTCGGTCCTCCTCCTTCTCGCGGGCGCCCTGCGAGGGCAAGAGGAGACGCAGCAGGGGCCGGAACTGGTTGACCAGCTGCCGTCGCGCATTCTGCCGGACCAACCTTTCCTAGGCCGCTTCGGCGAGGCCCCCTACAGAAACTACGGGTTGGAGAACTACTCCCGCCGGCCTGAATTCACCAGCAATCTGGCATATCACTACAACACCATGGGTGATCCTCTCATATACGGCACCCGGGCGGTGAACTGGGTCGAGCGCCGCGGACTTGGCGTGCAACGGGGGTATTCCGCCATAGGCGAGACCGGAGGTCACGGCGAGACGGGAAACGCCTACCAGCGTCTCTTCGATCACGTACTGATCGGCACCGATGGCACGGACTCGTGGCAGGCCAAGTTCATCTACGGGGATGAAGTTCGCTCGTCGCTCACACCCCTGACGATGAAGCTGTCCAACATGAACGGTCTTCGCGTCGACGTGGGCACCGACAACGACAGTTTCTCGGCTTTGTTCTCAACCCTTCCCTGGTCCCGCAACTCGGCTCAGGGCGTCACCCCGGACGGCGGACCCAGCGCCAGGGTCCCCACCATGATGCTCTCCGCCCACTACGAACGCAAGGTCGGCTTCCTCAACTTCGGAGGCACCTTCCTCAACGTGCACCAGTACGAGCCGCTCATGTCAAGCGAGTTCGAAACCCTGCAGGGCGTGGCCGGAGCCGTTCAGACCGCGCCGGCCATGGTCGCACTCCGCATCCTGGACGACTCCCCACAGGATGGCAGGGGGGGACCGGTCTTGCACGATGTCAAGGTGTACGTAAACGGCGAGCCGCGCCCCGAGCTGGAGCCCTTTGTCGTCCACCTCCACAAACGCGGTGACGAGCGGCAGATCTACGTGGCGCCCCTCCTGAACTCGGGGGAGCGCTTTGGCCTGCCACCGCGGCCCGAGGCCAACAATTACCAGACCGTCAATGCAGGCGGCCTGTTCAGCACCTATGAAGCCTACATAAACACGGCCCGCATCGATCCCCAGGTGTTCTACCGGGGCTACGAGTTTCCCTTCTTCATCGACCACCTCCTCTATCGCGACTTCAAGCTCCACGGGCCCGACTACGTCGTGGATGCCGAGAACGACAGGACGGTGCACACCGAGTTCGCCCATGAGCTGGCCGAGCCCTCCGGGGACTTCCTCGGCTTGTACACCATGACAGATCTGCCCCAGGCCTTCGACGGTGAGACCTATGGTGTTCTCTACGTGGACCTCGAGTCCCTTCGCCAGTTCATCACCTCGGTGGAAATCGAGCTGACCCTGGCCAACGACTACCGCGTGGAGATGTCCCAGATCCCCATGGCCCGGTCGACCGAGCGTCCGCCGGTTGACAACCATTCCCAGCGCTACCGCTACGCTTCCTTTTTCCGCACCGTGGCCCGCGCCGGCGGCAATCCCCAGGACGGGGTCCCCAGGAAGGTCAGGATCAAGGTGGGAGCGCCCACGGGAATGCGGCTCACAAGCCTCAACGCCAACGGCGTATTCAAGGGTTTCCAGATCAATGCCGAACTCGCGGGGAGCAGCCAATACCATCAGTACATCAGCGGCCCTCCGGGACCGCGTCTGCCTCAGGATGCCCTTCCCATCAACGCCCTCGAGCGGGCCAAGAGGCCCGGAGCCCGGCACACCATAAGCGACCGGTCCTACTACGTTACCGTGCAGCGGGATTTCAAGCGCTGGGGATTGGGCGGCGAGTGGTTCTCCATGGGACCCCTCTACACGACCGAATTCCGCAGCTTCATCGCCGCCGACGAGTTCAATCTCCAGGGCTTCCCGATCCCCTTCAACAACACCCTCATCCACCGGATGGTCGAAGACAACGACGACAACGACCGCTACCCGGACAGCTGGTACGTCTTCTTCGACAAGAAGCAGGCCCAGACGGACATCGATGGGGTCTTCCCGGGACTGGATGCGGACAGCGACGGGATTCCGGACACCAACCGCAACCTGAACCAGGAGCCGGACTACCTGGAACCCTTCCTCATGTACGGCGCGGACCCCCAGGTCTTCGACTACGGCCTCGATCTCAACCACAACGACTACATCGACTCCCGGGAAAACGACTGGGAGGCGGATCTGCCGTACGATCCGGATCTGAAGGGTCTGCACCTGTACGGAAGCTACAAGCCGCTGCCGGGCCTGAAGCTGACGCTGGGTTCCATGGATGCCCAACAGAACGCGGGCGCCCTGCCCAGCGAGGTCCTCTACACCCGCCTGGGCTACGCTCGGAGCGTACCGACCATCGGGCGCTTCTTCAGCGAGCTCTCCGTGGAGCGGGTACGCGATGGCGTGGCGGATCCCTTGAGTGTGTACAGTGACCGGGTGCTCACCGAGGCCGAACAGAACGAGATCTTCTCCATCAACCAGCGCAACCAGCAGATAGCCCCCTTCCGCGAGGAGATCCGCGAGGATCCGCTGAACTACAAGAACAGCACGTTCACGCGGCTCTTCACCGAGGCTCATTGGCATTTGGTGCCGCATCTCAACATGCACAACAAGGTCAAGGTAGAGGTCAACCATCAGCACGGGGGAGAACTCTTCGACAAGTCCGAGCAGGAAGGGGACCGCCGGTCGCGGTGGACCATGGCCCACAAGATCGACTACGATTGGAAGATCCGGCCCCGCGTCAGCTTGTTCTGCGGGTTCAAGTTCCGCTACCACAAGGAGTGGCAGCGCAGCCAGGGGCTGCCCGCGGTGCACGAGCGGCACCTGATTCCCCTCATGAAGCTCGAGTATCGACTTACCGGGCGGACCCGCTTCCAATTCGGGGTTCAGGGGATCACTTCCAGGCTTCCTTACTCGGTAACCGACTTCGTCCGTCCCGAAGAGGACTTCCAGCAGCGCGACACCGTGTTCATGATGACGAATCTGTCCAGGTATTTCGGTTACATCATCTCCTCCAATGCCGGATTGCGGTTTCGACTGAAGGAGTTCAGCGATCCGGCTGTTGATCAGACCCGAAGTGAGCGCTTCACGGCCGTTTTCATCAACGCCATTCTGGGCTTCGAGGACGACTGAGACCCATGACCCTGTTCCTTGTAGTTACCGCGCTCACCCTGGGGGGGACCTTCTTTGCCTCTCGAGTGCCCAATGAAGGTGACATGGTCAACACCTTCCGGGAGGCCCAGCGATTCTATGCCGAGGGCGCCTACGATCAGGCCATCGCCCAGTATGAGGCCGTCTCGAAGATACGCAGCCGGGCCCTGCGTTCCGAGAGGATCCAGGTAGCCGTGGGTCAGGGGGAGTTTCCCCTGCAGGAGGCTGCCGACTATCAGATCGGCAACTCCTACGCCAAGGTCTACGAAGACCACGCCAGGGGCGCGGAAGACGAGCGCCGCGGGAGCCGGCGCGCAGAACTCGAGACGAAAGCCGACAGCGCCTTTGCGGCTGCAGCGAGTGCCTTTCAGCGGGTTATCGCCGGCTCCACCAGCGAGGTGTTGAAGGTGCAGGCCTACGGAAGGCTCATCGACCTCAATTTCAAGGCCAGGAGGTACCCCGAGGTGATCGAGGCGGCCCGGGCCCTGAGCGCGACCTATCCCGAGGATCCGCGGGTCGTCGTGGGCTACTACAACACCGGGTGGGCCCTGTACAAGATGAAGGACTACGACGGGGCCATCGACGCCTTCGAAGCACTCCTCGCCCGGTTCCCCACCGGTTATCGGGCGGACCGCAGCCTCTTCCAGATCGGCGAGTGCTACCTGGAAACGGGCCGGTACGAGCAGGCCATGGACGCCTACCGTCAGTTGATAGACCGCCAGCAGGTCCAGGATCTGACCGAGGTGGAACTGCGGCGGATACAGCGAGAGAAGATCGCCGGTCTCGTGGATGAGACCGCCCTGGAGCTGGCGGCCAAGGCACAGATTCGCATCGGCACCTGCTATGCGCGGCTGGGCCGCTATGAGGAGGGGTTGAGCGCCTATCGGCAGGTGATCACTCTCTTCGGCTCGGAGCGGAACCTGGTTGAGGAGGCTTACCTGCGCATGGCAGACCTTCACCAGGAGACGGGCGACTTCGATGCCAGCATCCGCACCTATCGGGAGGCTATCGATCAGTCCGCCCACCGCACGCTGAGGGCCCGAATTCAGTACGCGCTGGCAGAGAGCTATTTCTCGCGGGCGAGGTATGACGCTGCGGTCCGGGAGTATCGAGTCTACCTCGATGGGTATGGCGATATCGCACTGGCGGCCGGTTTCACCCAGGGACGCGTTCGCTATCGCATCGGGAGCGCCTACCAGCAACTGGCCGACAGCGCGGAGGGCCAGGACAGGCCGGCGGTGGACGACTGGTTGAAGCGGGCCATCGCCCAGTACGACACGCTGTGCTCGGACGAGACCTCGCCCTACTTCCTGGACGCGCGCTTCAACCGGGCCCTGGCCTTCCAGTCTCTTGGCACGGACAGCTCCCTGGCCTTGGCAGAGGAGAAGTTCGGAGCGATCGTCCAGGAAGCGGTAGACCAGGGCTACGTCCAGCGCGCCCTGGTGCAACTGAGTGAGCTCCACTATGAGCGAGGCCAATACGACCAGGCGGCGCGGACCTCGCAGAAGCTCCTGGATGCCTGGCCCGACAGCGACTACAAGGACAAGGCGTACATGCGCCTCGCCCTCTCGCACCAGGCCGCGGGCGATCCCGAGCGCGCCCTCCCCGCCTTTCTGGAGGTGCCCGAGAGCTCTCCCCTCTTCGCCCGCGCGCGCCTCGGTGGAGGACACGGTCTGCTGAACGCGGGCCGATTCTCCGAGGCCGCCCGGGTCCTGGCGGAGGGTTTGTCGAGGGTAGATGACGACGTGCAGCGAAGCAGTTTCAACTACCTCCTCGGTCAGGCTTACGGCGGGCTGGGAGAGAACTCCAGGGCTGTAACCCACTTCTCCGCGGCCCTCGAGTATCCGGTGGCGCCGGAACTGGCCCAGGCCCTGCGTTTCAGCCGCGGCAATGCCGCTTTCTCCATAGAAGCGTATGACCTTGCCGAGAAGGACTTCGCCTGGATCGTGGACCACGTGCACGACCAGGAGAAAATCCGGTCCGCCAAGGACGCTCTGGCCCTGATCTATGTGAGGCAGAACCGCGGGACCGAAGCCGTGCGGACCCTGGGCGACATGGCCGCCGAAGCCACGAGTCCCGAAGAGCGAGCCCATCTCCTGAGTCGCCTGATGGACTTGCACTACCAGGAGAACAACCACACGGAGACGATCGCCCTGAGCCGGCGGTTGATCGACCTCGACTTCGCAGATGAGTTGAGCCCGGGTCAGGCCTACCGGCGCAAAGAGAAGGCCTACTTCCTCATGGGCGATGCGCTGGCGCGGCTCGACCGCAGCGCCGAAGCCGCCGAGGTCTTCACCACGGCCCTGCAACGCTTCCCCGAGTCCTACTTCGCCACGGATATGCGGCTGGCGCTAGGTGTCCACTATTTCGAGCAGGGCGAGCTCGAGCGGGCCAAGGGGGTCTTCGTCGACCTCGTCAAAGCCGACTCCCGCCCCGACCACCGGCTCATGGCGGGCTTCTATCTGGCCAATACCCAATACAGCTTGAGGGAGTTCGACCGGGCCCGGACCTCCTTCGACCAATTGCTGCGGGACTACCCGGAGGCGCAGGCCCTGCCGGATCTCCTCTTCGGCCTCGCGGAGAGCCATTACCAGCTGGGAGACTTCGAGGCGGCCATCCACCACTACCAGCGCATTCTCGCGGAATTCCCTCGGGATGCCACGGCCGCTCGTTCGCTGTACAACACGGCCTGGTGTCTCATCGAACTCAAGAGGCAGGACGAGGCGATGGAGGCCTTTCGCACCCTCCTCGAACGGTATCCGCGAAGTGAGTTCGCGTCCTCGGCCCAGTTCACGCTGGCCGACGATGCCTACAACCGCGGGTTCCATGAAGAGGCCATGAGGACCTACCGCCTCGTTCAGGAGCGATTCCCCGGAGATCCCCTGGCGGCCCAGGTGCCGCGCCTTCTCTCCGAGATCACCGAGGCCATCGCGTACAAGCACTACGAGCAGGCTCTCGCGTTGATGAATTCGGCCAGGACGGCCGAAGAGGAGACCCGGCGGAAGGAATACTTCGAGCAGGCCATAAGCTCGTTCCAGGAGATCAGCGCCCGCTATCCCGGCACGGAGAGCGAACTGGGTGCGCTGAGCAATATGGGAGTCTGCCTGGAAGAACTGCGGCAATGGCGCGAGGCCGTGGCGGTGTACGATCAGGTGATCGAGATGTACAATGAAAAGCGGGCGAGCAAGGAAGTCTTCCAGTTCGTCAAGGCCCACAAGGACTGGATCGTCACAACGAGGCTGTGAGTAGAGAATGAACTCCAGGCCCGATCGTTTCAGCTCTGCCAGCGACGGCATCGACCGGCGCAGATTGCTGGCCGAGACCCGGGGGCTAGTGGCCGTCGGTCTGTTGATCAGCATGGGGCTTCTGGGGGGGGCTTTCCTCTACTTCATAGCAGTGCCCAAGGAGAGGAAGGCCCCGCCGCCGCCGATCGCCGAGCTCGTCATCCGCAAACCCAGGGCCTCGAAGCCGTTCCAACTCAAGCGCCAGCGCCTGGCGCCGCGAGCCCTGATCAGAAGAGTGAGCGCCCTGAAGCCCCGCCTGGCCATGGCCGCGCCACGCCTCAGCGGTGCGTCCATGTTCGGACGGATTGAGACCTTCGACTACGCCGTCGAGACCGATGTTCAGATCAACCTCCAGACCGGCCCCGTCGAGTTCTCCGCGGCCCGGGTCACCGGTACGAAGGAGCCGGAGAAGCGCATCGCCATGCACGAGGAACTGCTCGACCTGGATGCGCTCGATACCGGGAAATACAAGGGGCTCATCATTCAGGATCCGACGGACCGTCGCAAGGTCAAGGGGTTCGTCTACCTCGGTACGGCGTGGGCCACCGATCTGGAGCCGATCTTCGACAGCGCCGCCAAGGCGATTCCCAATCTCGTCGATGCGGTCAATGCCCTGACCGGCATCACCGCAAAGGTGGATGAGCACCTGTTCGTCGATTCCCAGGAGCTCTTTCGGACACCCTTCGTCTACATCACCGCGCAGGAAGCCTTCGAACTGACGGATCGGGAGAAGACCAACCTCGAGAAATACATGCGCCAGGGAGGGTTCGTCTTTGCCGACAACGCCAACGCCGTCGTCGAATTCAGTCAGGCCGAGGCATCCCTGCGTCAGATTTTCCGAGACGCCCTGGGCTCACAAGGTCAATTCCGGCCCATACCCAACACCCATCCCCTGTACCACACATTCTACGATTTTGACGGCCCTCCGGTCGGATCGGAGCTGGATGTCCCCTCCGACCAGGAGCAGTGGTCCATCTCCTACCGCATCGTCGCTCAGCACTCCTATCACCTTGAAGGCGTGTTCCTGGGTGACCGTCTCGTTGCTCTCTACTCGGACAAGGGATACGTCCACAAGTGGGCGGAGAACTACGGCAACGAGCCGCAGTTGCGCTTCGGCATCAACGTGGTCGTCTTCGCTCTGACCCAGGAAGGCTCGATCGCGCAGCAGCAGATCGACTATTTCAGTGAAGGCGGTGGAGAACAGTGAACCTGTCACGCCGTCTCCGCGGATCGCCGCATCATCGAGGCCCCGATAGAACATCCTCTGCCGAAAAGGAGTAGCCGGAATGTGGGAGATCATAAAGAGCGGCGGCCCTCTCATGGTGCCCCTGGTCGGATGCGCCGTGTTGTCCCTCGCCTTCATCATCGAGCGCTTGTGGGTGTTCAGCCGCCTGCCCGGCCGCACCCAGGCCCAGGAGGACCTGCAACGGTTCGAGTCCGCACTCGTCCGTGGAGGTGAGGACGCCGTGGTGGAGGAGTGCAACCAGGGGAAGGGGGTGCTCAACTACGTCTTTGCCTCCCTGTTGACGCGTCACAATACCCTCATGCTGGAGCAACGGGAATTCCAGGAGACGCACGAGGAGATCATCCAGCTTTCCGAGGCCGGCGGCGGCGGGCCGATGGGGCGTTTCATCGAGATGCGGCAGGAATTGGCCGACTTGAAGGAAGAGCTCGTGATCGAGACCGAAAAGGCCTCGCGGCTGTACCTGGGAAAGCACCTGCCTGTCTTGAGGATGATAGGGAACATCAGTCCCCTGTTGGGGTTGCTGGGGACGATCCTCGGAATGATCGTTGCGTTCGAGTCCATCGCCGCGGCCGGTACCGGAGACCCGAAGGTGGTGGCCGACGGGATCTCCCAAGCCCTGGTCACGACGGCGAGCGGGTTGATCGTCGCGATCCCCACGATCGTGGCCTACGGGTACCTGGCGCGCAGGGCCGAGTTGTTCCTTGACCAGGTCGAGGTCTTCGGTCACGCCTTTTCGAGCACCCTGATCAGTGCCGGGCAGCGAAAGAAGAAGGACTAGTCCTTCATCCTGGGAGTGCAGGAGAGTCACCACGGATCCGGGAGTGGAGCGCCTCTCCCTCCACCACGCGCGATGCGAAGCATGGCGGCCTGCATCCTCCGGCAAGCCCTCCTTCCGGCCCTGCTGCCGGCGCTCGCCGCCGCGGCGGCGGCCGGCGCCGGCAGCGCCGACTGGCCCTCCTTCCGGGGCGGCCCCGGACTGACGGGACAGGCCGGGGCGCCGCTGCGCGAGCCCCTGCGCCTGGCCTGGTCCCTCGACACGTCGGCCTCGGCCGACTCCGGCCGCTACGGCGGCATCGAGTCCACGGCGGCCGTCATCGGCGAGACCGCCTACGTGGGCACCCTCGACGGGCGGCTGCTGGCGGTGAGTCTGACGGAGGGCGGCATCCTGTGGAGCTACGACGCCGTGGCCGAGATCAAGTCCTCGCCCGCGGTGGCCGGCGGGGTGGTCTACGTGGGTGACGAGGACGGCTTCCTGCACGCCGTGGACGCCGCCTCGGGCGCCCGCCGCTGGCGCTTCACCGCCGGGGGGGCGATGACGGCCCCGCCCACGGTGGCCGGGGGCCGCGTGCTGGCGGGCAGCTACGACAACTCCCTCTACTGCCTGTCGGCGTCCGACGGCCGCCTCCTGTGGCGCGCGGCCACGGGCGGGTTCGTGCACGGCGCCGCGGCCGTGGCCGGGACCACGGCGGTCAGCGCCGGCTGTGACGGGATCCTGCGGCGCCTGGACCTCCAGAGCGGCCAGGAGCTGGCCTCCGTCGATCTGGCCACCTATGCGGCCGCCAGCTGCGCCGTGGCCGGAGGGCGCGCCTACCTGGGCACCTTCGGCGACGAGGTTCTCGCCGTCGACCTGGAGAGCGCCCGGGTGGTGTGGCGCTACCGGCCCGCCGGGGGCCGCTTTCCCTTCTACGCCTCGGCGGCCGTGGCCGGGGACCGCGTCATCGCCGGGGGCCGCGACAGCCGGGTGCACGCCCTCGACGCCGATACCGGGGAGGCCCTGTGGATCTTCGCCGCCGGCGCCCGCGTCGACGCCTCCCCCGTGGTCGCCGGCGAGCGGGTCTACGCCGCGTCCATGCGGGGCGTCCTGCACGGGCTGGACCTTGCCACGGGCGCCGAGATGTGGACCTTCGAGGGGGCCTCCGCCTTCGCCGCCTCCCCCGCCGTGGCCTCCGGCCGGCTGGTGATCGGCGACACCGACGGCGTGCTCCACTGCTTCGCCGCCGCGCCCATGGAGACGGAATGACCGCGACCTCCCCCACCGCCGGAACCCGGCCCGAGCCGGCCACCACGCGCCTGGACCGGATGCTCACCGACACCGGCGTGGGCAGCGTCTTCGTCTCCAACTACCCGCCCTACTCCTTCTGGCGCGCCGACCAGGTCCCCGCCGCCGAGGCGGTGCTGCAGTCCCCCGCCGGCAGCAGCCCCCCGGACCTCGGGCTCTACCTGCACATCCCCTTCTGCCGGAAGCGCTGCAAGTTCTGCTACTTCCGCGTCTACGTGGACCGCAACGCCGGCGAGATCCGGCGCTACCTCGACGCCCTCGGCCGCGAGATCGAGACCTATTCCCGGCGCCCCCGGATCGCCGGCCGGGCCCTGAGGTTCGTCTATTTCGGCGGCGGCACCCCCTCCTACATCAGCGCCCGGGACCTGCGCTCCCTGGCCGCCCGCGCCCAGGCGGCCATGTCCTGGGGCGAGGCCGACGAGATCGCCTTCGAGTGCGAGCCGGGCACCCTGACCGAGGCCAAGGTGGCCGCCATCGCCGACATCGGCGTCACCCGCCTGAGCCTGGGCGTGGAGCACCTGAACGACGACGTCCTGCGGGAGAACGGCCGCGCCCACATCAGCCGCGAGGTCTACCGGTCGATGCCCTGGATCCGGGCCGCCGGCTTCCGCCAGGTCAACGTCGACCTCATGGCCGGCCTGGTCTCCGACAACTGGGAGAGCTGGCGCGACACGGTAACCCGCGCCATCGACCTCGACGCCGACAGCGTCACCATCTACCAGATGGAGCTGCCATACAACACCCTCTACTCGAAGGCGATCTCCGACGGGCGGCGGCGGGAGCTGATCCTGGCCGACTGGCGCACGAAGCGGGACTGGCACGCCCATGCCATCGAGGCCCTGACCGCGGCCGGGTACGAGCAGACCAGCGCCTACACCCTGGTGCGCAGGGGCCGGCCCGCCGCCTTCGTCTACCGCGACGCCCTGTGGCGGGGCAGCGACATGATCGGCGCCGGCGTCTCCTCCATCTCCCACGTGGGCGGCGTGCACTTCCAGAACGCGGACTCGTGGGAGGAATACCTGACCGCCCTCGACCAGGACCGGCTGCCCATCGGCCGCGCCCTGCCCACCACCCCGGATCAGCGGCTGGTGCGGGAGATGATCCTGCAGCTCAAGCTCGGCCGTATCCGCCCGTCCGGCTTTCGGGACAAGTTCGGAGTCGACGTGCTCTCCGAGTTCGGCTCGGCCTGGGAGAACCTGCAGGCGGAGGGCATGCTCACCGCCGGCCCCGGGGAGGTGCGGCTCACTCCCGACGGGCTGTTGCGCGTCGACCAGCTTCTGCCCCTGTTCTACGCCCCCGAGTTCCAGAACGCCCGCTACACCTGAAGGAGTCACCCACCGTGAACCGACCTGCCGCTTTCCGGCCCCGACAGCTCCTCTGGACCGTGGCCATGACGGGGCTCGCCGCGGCGGCCCCCGCCCCCGCCGAGAATCCGGCCCCGGCCGCCGACTGGCCCCAGTTCCTCGGTCCCCACCGCAGCGGCGCCGTCGAGGACAGCGTCGCCGTGTGGCCGGCGGAGGGCCCCGCCGTCCTCTGGCGGCGGCCGGCCGGCGACGGGTTCTCCGGCATCGCCGTGGCCGGAGGCCGCGCCTACACCCTGTGGGCGGAGGACCGGCGGGAGTACCTGTTCTGCCTGGACGCCGCCGACGGCCGCGAGTTGTGGCGCCTCGACACGGGGGGCAAGTATTTCGAGCCCCAGGGCGGCAACGGTCCCCGCAGCACCCCCGCCGTGGCCGGCGACCACGTCTACGCCCTCGGGGCCACGGGGCGGCTGGTGGCGGTGCGCGCCTCCACGGGGGAGTTGCTCTGGAGCGCCGACCTGCCCACCCGCTTCGGCAGCGCCATGCCGCGCTGGGGGTTCTCCGGCTCCCCCCTGGTGGAGGGGGACCTGCTGCTGGTGGAGACCGCGGGCGGCTCCGACCGCGCCCTGAGCGCCTTGAACCGCTTCACCGGCGAGGTCGTCTGGAGCGCGCACAGCGACCCGGGTGGCTACAGCTCCCCGGTGGCCGTCGACCTGGCGGGCCTGCGCCAGGCCGTGTTCTTCACACGCTCGGGGCTGGTGGCGGTGGCCCCGGCCGACGGCCGCCTGCTGTGGCGCCGGGAGTGGGAGACGCCCCACGGCGTCAACGCCGCGACCCCCCTGGTGATCCCCCCCGACGGCCTGTTCATCTCCAGCGGCTACGACAAGGGCGCCGCCCTTTTCCGCGTCAGCCGCGACGGCGAGGCCCTGAAGGCCGAGACCGCCTGGACCTCGCGCTTCATGAGCAATCAGATCAGCACCAGCGTCTACACCGGCGGCCATCTCTACGGCTTCGACGACACCATCCTCAAGTGCATCTCCGCGGAGACCGGCGCCGAGGCCTGGAAGGTCCGGGGCTACGGCATGGGCACCCTCATGCGGGCCGGGGAGATGCTGGTGGTGCTCTCCGACAGCGGCCTGCTGGCCCTGGTGCGGGCCGACCCGGAGGCCCACCAGGAGCTGGCCCGGGCCCAGGTGCTCGAGGGCAGCCGCTGCTGGACCGCGCCGGCCCTGGCCGGGGGACGGCTGTTCCTGCGCGACGACCGCGAGATCGTCTGCGTCGACCTGACCCCGGGCTGAGGTCTTGACCGACCCCCTGCCGCGGCTCCAGCACCTGCTCGCCGAGGTGCTGGAAGGCAATCCCTTCTACGGCCCGCGGCTGCGCGCCGCGGGGGTGCGCTCCCCCGGCGACGTGTCGAGCCTGGCCGACTACGGGCGCCTGCCCTTCACCACCAAGCAGGAGCTGTCCGTCGACCAGGCCGCCCACCCGCCGTACGGCACCAACCTCACCTACCCCCTCGACCGTTACGTGCGCCTGCACCAGACCTCCGGCACCACCGGCCAACGGCTGCGCTGGCTCGACACGCAGGCCGGCTGGGACTGGTTCACGGGGTGCTGGATGGAGGTCTACCGCGGGGCCGGCGTGCGGGCCTCGGACCGCCTGTTCTTCGCCTTCTCCTTCGCCCCCTTCATCGGCTTCTGGAGCGCCTTCGACGCCGCCGCCCGCATGGGTTTCATGGTCATTCCCGGCGGCGGCATGTCCTCGGTGCAGCGCCTGGAGGCCCTGCGCGCCAACGACGCCACCGTGCTCGTGTGCACGCCCACCTACGCCCTGCACCTGGCCCAAGTGGCCCGAGACCAGGGCCTGGACCTTGCCGCCACGGCGGTGCGCACCACCATCCACGCCGGCGAGCCGGGGGCCTCGCTGCCGGCCACCCGGGCGCGCATCGAGCAGGCCTGGGGGGCGCGCTGCTTCGATCACGCCGGCGCCACCGAGGTCGGCGCCTGGGGCTTCGAATGCGGCCAGCAGGACGGGCTGCACCTGAACGAGGAGGAATTCCTCTGCGAGATCCTCGAGCCGGGCACGGACCGCCCCGCCCACGAGGGCGAGCTGGTGATCACCAACCTCGGCCGCACCGGCTCCCCCGTGATCCGCTACCGGACCGGCGACCGGGTGCGCTGGCACGAGTCCGGATCCTGCCCATGCGGGCGGACCTGGAGGCGCCTCGCCGGCGGCGTCATCGGCCGCCTCGACGACGCCCTGGTGGTGCGCGGCGTCAACCTCTACCCGAGCGCCATCGAGAACGTGGTGAGGGGCTTCCCCGAGGTGGAGGAATTCGCCGTCCACGTGCGCCGCCCCGGGGACCTGGACGAGCTGGAGATCGAGGTCGAGGTCGGCGCCGGACGGCGGGGACCGGCCGAGGTGGTGGAGGCCCTGACGGCGGCGGCGCACCGCGAGCTGGCGGTCCGCCCGAGGTTAAGCGCCGTGGCCCCGGGAAGCCTGCCCCGCTTCGAGCTGAAGGCGCGGCGCGTCACCGACCACCGGGAGCCGGCCTCGTGAAGGACCGCTACGATGTCGTCGTCGCCGGCGGCGGTCCGGCGGGAGCCACGGTGGCCGCCCTGGTGGCCGAGGGCGGGTACCGGGTCCTGCTCCTGGAGCGGGAGCCCACGCCCCCCTTCAAGGTCGGCGAGTCCCTCATGCCGGCGACCTGGTGGACCTTCCGGCGCCTGGGCCTGCTGGAGCGGCTCCAGGCCAGCGCCTTCCCGAGAAAGCACAGCGTCCAGTTCTTCGGGGGCTCGGGCCGCGCTTCGGCGCCGTTCTACTTCTCCGAGTTCGACTCCGGCGAGAGCGCCGTGACCTGGCAGGTCCTGCGTAGCGACTTCGACGCCATGATGCTGGACAACGCCGGCGCCAAAGGCGCCGAGATCGTTCAGGGCGCCACGGTTCTCGACGTCCGCTTCGAGGGCGACAAGGCCGCGGGCGTACGCGTCCGCGAGCCCGGCGGGGCCGTGCGAGAGATCGACGCCGCCGTCACCGTCGACGCCACCGGCCAGAGCGCCCTGCTGGCGCGCCGGCTCAAGCTGGCCGAGACCGAGCCCAATCTGCGGAAGGCCTCCCTCTACACCCACTACAGCGGAGGCTTGCGCGACGATGGCGTCGACGAGGGCGCCACCCTGATCCTGCACACGCGGGATAAGGATTCCTGGTTCTGGTACATCCCCCTGCCCGACGACCGCGTCAGCGTCGGCGTCGTGGGCGACCGCGACTACCTGCTGCGCCGCGCCGGGAGGCCGTCGCCGCAGCGCGTCTTCGAGGAGGAGCTGGCCGCCTGCCCCGCCCTGGGGGAACGCCTCGCCCCGTCCCGGCAGGTGCTGCCCATGAAGGTCACCCGCGACTTCTCCTACCGCGCCCGGCGCATCGCCGGCGACGGCTGGGTGCTGGTGGGCGACGCCTTCGGCTTCCTCGACCCCATCTACTCCTCCGGAGTGCTGCTCGCCCTGAAGTCCGGCGAGATGGCCGCCGACGCCATCGTCTCGGCGTTGGCCGACGGCGAGCCCACGGCGGAGCGTCTGGGCGCCTTCGGACCCGACTTCACCCGCGGCATGGAGGCGGTACGCAAGCTGGTCTACGCCTTCTACACGAAGGAGTTCAGCTTCGCCGAGTTCCTCCAGGCCCATCCCCACTGCAAGCGGGGCCTGGTGGACATCCTCAGCGGCAACCTCTACGACGAGAGGGTCCACGAGATCTTCGAGCCCATGGCCGGCGTCTGCCCGCTGCCGGAGGAGATGTTGTTGGGGTGAGGGGCGGGAAGAGGAGGACCGGCTCTCGTTGACAAACTCAACACATCTGGTATTTTACTCACGCTCATCCCACTACGCGAACCCAATTTCAGAGAGAGAGCTATAGGTTGAGGGGTGCTACTCTTGGCATAGCGAAACATCCGGGGAGATCATTGGGCCACTTCATCTGTGCATTTGGCGTGCTCTGGACACTCATTGAGGGACTAACCCATTTTCTGCCAACACTCGACATTCGAGGGGCGCTTTCCCTCCTCATTGTAATCGCCATTGGTGTGATCTACTCAGCGTATAGGATGCATCGTCCGTCCTCGGTCATTTTCGGCATTGCCCACACAAACACCAAGATCCAGATTTCCTTTGGGGATCTTTTCTGTGAGGAAGGAGTAAGGTGCATTCCAGTCAATGAGTTCTTCGACAGTGAGCTCGGGCTTCCGGTCTCACAGGATAGTCTTCATGGGATTTTTCTGTCCCGGTGCTTCGGAGGGCATTCTCCCGCATTCGACGAGGTCATCTGTGATGAACTTGCGGATACCACATCCGAGCTGATAGAGAGAGATCAAGGGAAGAGGGTGAGATATCCCATTGGTGCGACCGCTATCGTGCCAAGCAATTCAGATCGCTATCTGTGCTTCGCTCTTTCCCGCACCGATACTGCAACTCTCAAAGCGGAAGCAGATGTCCCGACGCTGTGGCGGGCACTCGAGGGGCTCTACTCCAAGGCTCGGACTTCCCTTGGGGGATCCCCTCTCGTTCTGCCTCTTGTCGGAAGCGGCCTATCAGCCGTAGACCTTCCTGCAAGAGATCTCCTGGATTTGATCATTCTCTCTATCATTGCTGAGAGCAAGAAGCGGCAAGTAACCATGCTCATCAAGATAATACTCACACCTGATCGATTCGCTGAAGTCGATCTTACAGAAGTCCACAATCATTGGAGGTGAAGCCATGGCATACAGAAATGGGAACTACTCCGCCTTTTACGTCGATGAACCTTTTTCGGAAACCAACCTTGGAGCCCACTCAGCCAAGGATTTTCTGTCCTACAACTTGCTGAGGGCATGGAAAGGCGCCGATTCCTCCTTTCCCTTTGTCGATTCACACAACAAGAACTATGACGTTAGAGACGACAGCGACTGGGAACGAACTCTCAAACCGCGGATCCGTGAACGACTGAGTAACTCTAAGAACATTATTCTCTTTTTGAGCTCAATAACCAAGAGTTCGAGGGCTCTTCGAGAGGAAATCGACTATGGGATCAACACAAACGGTCTACCGGTCATCGTCGTGTACCCGGAATATGCAGAGAAATCAGACATCATCACTTGTACTTCAGAGACGATTAGGCAGAGCATCAAGAACCTCTGGGACAATTTGCCGATATTTCGCAATTCTATGAATGCTGTGCCAACACTACATGTCCAAACAAGAAAGCCCTGATAAGAAGAGCACTCGAAGATGAGGACCTCATGATCAACACCAAGTGTAACCCTGAAACCTATTTCTATCCATGTTGAAGTGCCCCCTATCTTCTATTGGCGAAGAGCGGGGCGACAACGCCATCCTCGATCTGGGGCCCGGCGCTCTTGGTCCACTGCCGAGTGGCCGGAGTCCCACCTCTCTGCTGGCGGGTAACCCTCGGCCGACTCGGGGAGGCGGCGCCCTGAAATGTCTCATCGAGTGGGGCGCCTGAATGGACCGCGACCCACCTTGGTCCTGCTCAGCGGACACCGGCCCTGGCCTCCCTGCTGGGCAGCGATCCCGGGGCATGGACGGCTCATCAGCAAGAGCGTCTGGTGATCGATTAGGGCGCGCCCCTCCGAGGAGAACCCGTCTTTCTCCAGAAGCGTCGGGGAACAGGGCACGGCATCCCGGTCTACCCTGCCACCCCCTCTCCTGACCCAACAAGGACCTTGCGATGAGACCGATCTGCCTTTCTTGGGCTGCTGTCGTCCTACTGGCAGCCTGTTCAGACGAGAAACCCTCCTCGCCCGGCGTCAGCGATGAGGAGTCGGCGCAGCAGTTCCGAAAGGAGGAGACCTACGACCACACTCGAGCGGGGGCGCGGCTGATCCTGTCATTTGACGCGGAGGCCAACGCCTTCACCGGGACGGTGCAGAATACCACCGGGGGCACGCTGTCGCGAGTGCGGGTCGAGGTTCACCTGTCGAACGGAACGGAACTTGGGCCGACGACCCCGGTGGACCTGGCGCCCGGCCAGACTGTTCCGGTCGCCCTGGTGGCCACCAGCGAGCCCTTCGATACGTGGAGTGCCCATCCCGAAGTTGGCGGCGGAGAGGACGAAGGGGGCGAGCATGCAGGAGATGGTGAGCACGACGGAGAAGGCGGCGGCGAGCACGACGGCGAGGGTGACGAAGGCGGGGAGAGCGGCGGCGAACACTCCGGCTGACCCGTCACAGTCTCTACTTCAAGGATGTTATTGCCCGGTTTTGGCCCCGTTCCCCGCTGCCGAAGGACGGACTCCGGCGAGGCCACGGAACACGGCGACCCCTCTCCCCTGCCCGAGGCCCCTGAGGCGTCCAGAAGGCTGCCACCAACTCCAAAGCGTGTTGACAGGGGTAATGGCCGGGGTGGACTATTCCTTCGACGATCGATCAATGGAGAGAGCCGTCTGAAATACCCGATCCCTTCCGTGCAGCCACTTGGCGAGCCCTCGGGCGATCCCGATTTCACCCCCCTTGCGCAGGGCGCACTCCCAGACGACCGCAACTCGCCAGCCTGTCTCGAGGAGCTCGCCTTGAGTGCGTCGGTCCCGTTCCACGTTGGAATCGAACTTGGCTTGCCAGAACTCCGCGCGGGTGCTCGGCGTAGCAGCGTACGGGCAGCCGGGATGGCGGTGCCAGAAGCAGCCGTGAACGAAGCACACCGCTCCGAATCGCCGAAACACCAAGTCGGGAGTGCCGGGGAGTTTCCGGTCGTGCAGACGGTACCGGAGACCGAGCGCATGGACGGCCCGTCGGAGTACGAGCTCGGGAACAGTGTCCCCGCTTCCGATCCCCGCCATCATGCGCGAACGGGTCGCCCGATCGACAATATCCGGCATGGTCAGTTACTCCCGATTCTTGGCCATTGCTGCAAACGAATTCACGGGAAATCCTTGCAAATGATCAAGCTGTGCGCGAGCCCCGCCTGTACTCCCGAACGGGGTCGGTGTCTCAGCCAGTCGCACTGTGGACTGGCGCGCCTGGCCTCAGAGTCGCCGGTCAGGGTTGGGTCGTGAGGCGTATAGTGCCCATCGTGGATCTGTTCTCGGGGCCGGGAGGACTCGGGGAGGGATTCACCGCGTTCCGAAGCCCAAAGGGCAGACGCAGATTCCGTATCGAGCTGTCCATCGAGAAGGACCGCGTAGCCCATCGCACGCTGCTGCTGCGCGCGTTTCTCCGTCAATTCGGGACACGTTTCCCTTCGGAGTACTACGATTTCCTGAACGGAGTGACGGACGAACCGGACTGGGCAGAGCTCTACCCCAAGCACTGGGCAAGCGCGTGCGACGACACCAAATGCCTGGAACTGGGCACCCCGGATGCGGATGGGTTTCTGCAGCGCAGGATCGGCCAGATTCGGGCCAAACATGGTGGACGGACGGTGCTGCTGGGTGGCCCGCCGTGCCAGTCCTATTCCATCGCCGGCAGATCACGCAACGCCGGCAATAGCGAGTACCACCCTGAGGAGGACCACCGTCAGTCTCTCTACGAGCACTACGCAAAGGTACTCCAGAAGCTTCGCCCCTCGATTGCCGTCATGGAGAACGTCAAGGGGATGCTCTCCGCTCAGCACAATGGAGACCAGATCTTCCCACAGGTCATGGACAGTCTCCGCCACTCGGGCGGGAAGGACAGATACCGGCTCTTTGCTCTGCACTCCCGCTCGAAGGGTCAGAGTTGGGACGAGGGGTTGATGCCGAAGGACTTCCTCCTGCATGCAGAAGACTACGGAGTCCCGCAGTCACGTCATCGGGTGTTCATCATTGGCGTACGAAGCGACCTTGCCAAGGCACTTCCCGATGGCTGCCTCCCGAAATTGGAGCCATGGACGGACACCGTTTCCGTCAAGGAAATCATCGGTTCCATGCCGAAACTTCGCAGTCGCCTCAGTCGGGACGACGATGCTCGGTCCTGGCAGCGTGCGGTACGGGAGGCCTGCAAATTGGTCAGGGCCATTCGCCCGAAGATGTCTCGAAAGGAGGCGAAGCAATTCAGGAAGGCCATAGCCCGGGCCGAGGCTACGGCAACGGGTCGTGCACCCCGGTGCGCCAAAGCTCGCGGCAAGGTTCGGCTGCCCGCTCGATGCCCTTCAGAGATTGGTGAGTGGATCCTGGACCAAAACCTCAAAGTCCTTCCCAACAACGAGACGAGGGCTCACATGGCTCCGGATCTCTCCCGCTACCTGTTTGCCGCAGCATTCGGGTGGGCCTTCGGACGCTCCCCGAAGAGCTCCGACTTCCCCGAAGAGCTTGCACCGGATCACACCAGTTGGAACACGGGCAACTTCGATGACCGCTACAGGGTCCAGATTGACGACCAGCCCTCAACGACCGTCACGAGTCACATCGCCAAGGATGGTCACTACTTCATCCATCCAGACCCTGGTCAATGCCGGAGTCTCACCGTGAGAGAGGTCGCCCGTCTCCAGACCTTTCCCGACAACTACCTCTTCCACGGCAGCCGCTCTCAGCAGTATGTCCAAGTGGGCAACGCGGTCCCTCCGTTTCTCGCATACCAGATCGCCAGGATTCTCTGGAGTGTTCTTGACAGTCACGAGCGGATTCGCAGGTGATGTGTGCGCCGTCTTCCGCGCCTTCCGATGCGTGACCTCGGACCGATCACCCAGACCACCCCTTGGCGCAGTGAAGACTCCATGACCTCCGAAGCAGACTCACGAGAAAGGGAACTTCCTCCTCGGGCCTCGATGCTCGTGGAGAGCCTGCGAGACATCGGCTATTCCTTGCAGACAGCCGTGGCCGATGTCATCGACAACTCACTGACCGCAGGAGCCCGCAAGATCGAACTCCACGCGGAAACGCATGCGGAAGACCCTGCGATCGGAATTCTCGACGACGGGACCGGCATGACGCGAGCGGAACTCCTCGAAGCGATGCGCCCGGGCAGCCGGAGCCCCCTTGAAGAGCGGACGGCCACGGACCTTGGCCGATTCGGGCTTGGACTCAAGACGGCGTCCTTCTCGCAGTGCCGCCGATTGACCGTGATCACCCGCAGAGCGGGGACAATGTCCTGCGCGGTCTGGGACTTGGACAGGGTCGCGGCGAGCGACAGGTGGATTGTCGAGCTTCCCGAGGAGGTCGGGAGGATTCCGTGGTCAGACCGCCTCGTGGCGGACGGCACGCTAGTCGTCTGGCAGAAACTCGACCGCTTGGTCGGTCCCGACGGGCAAGGAGATCGAGGGGACCTCGTTCGCCAACTCGACGAGACGGCGAATCACGTCGAGTTCGTGTTCCACCGGTTCCTCTCCGGCATGGAGTATCGGGATGGGAGCGTAGAGATCTCCCTCAACGGCCGCGAGTTAACTCCCTTCGATCCGTTCCATTCGAATCATCCGGCCACCCAGCACCATCACGGTGAGACCTTCGCGCTTGCCGACCAGGAGATCCGGATCCGGCCCGTCACCCTCCCCCATCACGACAAGGTCTCGAAGGAAGACTGGAGACGTTACGCCGGGCCGGAAGGATACGTGAAGAACCAGGGCTTCTACCTGTACCGAAACCGGCGGCTCATCGTCCACGGCACTTGGTTCGGCCTGGCCCGTCAGCTTGAGCTCACAAAACTCTGCCGCGTCCGCATTGACATGCCCAGTAGCCTCGACGCGGAGTGGAAGATCGACGTCAAGAAGGCTTCGGCCCAACCTCCACCTCCAGTTCGCGAGAGACTTCGCCGCATCATCGATCAGCTCGGGATCCCGTCAATTCGGGCATACAGGCAACGCGGCTCCCGGCTGGTCGATGACAGCCGTTTGCCGGTCTGGACGCGGTCGCAGGACAAAAACGAGATCTCGTACGCCCTCGACACCGAACATCCGCTCTTCTCTGCATTTCAGGGGCAGATCGATGCAGAGAGGGCTGATGACTTCAGGAAGCTTCTCGGACTCATCGTTTCCACGCTGCCCATTGATGCACTATACGAAGATGTCAGCGCAAGCGCCGAGTCCGTGGTGCCCACGCTGCTAGCGCCAGAGGACTTCCGGGAGATCGTGGAAGTGACTTGGCGCGCTCTCGCGGCCCGGGGGGTCTCGGAGACTGACGCGGAGGCTCGAATGCGCTCGGCTGATCCATTCCGCTCACGGTGGGAGGAGGCGGCCAGCGTGCTCAGATTCCTGAAGACGGAAGGGAAGGAGGAATCGTGACCGATCTCGACAAGCTCAAGGCGGCGGTCGGTGCCTTGCTCGGTACCGATCTGCCGACGCAGGGGGGGATTCGCGAGTACATTCACCAGCTTCGGCCTTCCTTTTCTAGTGTCACTGACGAGGAGGCGAACCAGCTTGCTCTCTGGTTCGAGGAAGTTCACGGCGTCACCATGAGAGACGGCGCCGCCCTTCAGGAAGCAGGCTTCGAGCCCTGGCTGGAGGACGCGCGTGCCGGACTGGATACCTACTACTGGGACCGCTACCACAAACTCCTGGTGAGCAGGGACTTCTCCAGACAGGTACTTGCCACGCTGGACATCGTGACGGATCGAGTACTCGGCTTCCTCGAGAATCCGACCAAGCCGGGACAGTGGGATCGACGAGGCATGGTTGTCGGTCATGTCCAGTCCGGCAAGACCGCCAACTACACGGGCCTGGTCTGCAAGGCTGCGGACGCCGGGTACAAGGTGATCGTCATCATCGCCGGCATCCACAACAACCTGCGGAATCAGACTCAACGACGAATCGACGAGGGATTCGTGGGATTCGACAGCACGAGCAATCTGCTGCGCAGGACGCTCCCACGCCAGACTGTCGTCGGCGTCGGCCGCTTCGATCCCCGGCGAAGGCCCGCCGCGTTCACCACCTCCCAGCGGGATTTCAACAAGACGATCGCCGACAGCGTCGGGGTCCCCCTCCAGAACCTCGTCGAACCGGCAGTGTTCGTCATCAAGAAGAATCCGAATACGCTGCGAAACCTCATCGAATGGCTGACTGCGCACAATGCGCAACGCGGTACCTCGACAATCCGGGAGACGATGCTCCTGATCGATGACGAGGCGGACAACGCGTCCATAAACATCCGGCATCGGCAGGACGAGATCTCCAGGATCAACGGCCAGATCCGGCAGCTCCTTCGACTCTTCGATCGGAGCTGCTATGTCGGCTACACTGCCACTCCGTTTGCGAACATTTTCATCGATCCCGACAGCGACGACGAGATGCTTGGTCACGATCTCTTTCCCCGTGACTTCATCGTCAGCCTGGACCCGCCGGACAACTATTTTGGGCCTACCAAGGTGTTCACGGACGACGCGGAGCGTATCGTGCGCCATATCGACGACCACGCTGACGTGTTGCCCCTCAGGCATCGAATCGATCACCCGGTCACTGAACTGCCCGAAACTCTGAAGGCAGCTGTACGCGTCTTCGTCGTGGCGCGTGCCATCCGCCTCGCCCGCGGGCACGGGGGCCGGCACAACTCCATGCTGGTGAACGTGTCCCGATTTGTCGCCGTCCAAGGCCAGATCCGCAACGAGATCCATGCGCTTGTCGGGGACATTCGCAGCAGCGCTCGGGTCAACGGGGCGACACCGCCTGCCCAAGCGATGCGTGACCCGGAAATCGCGAAACTGCGTCAGGCGTTCGAGGAGCACTACGCGGACTGCGGGATAGCTTGGCCTGTGGTGCAGTCGAGGCTGCATGAGAGCGCCAGCGCGATGAACGTTGTCGAGGTAAACAACCGGGCGCCGAGTTCCTTGGACTACGCGGGGCACCAGACGTCGGGGCTGAACGTGATCGCCGTCGGGGGGTTCTCGCTTTCCCGTGGCCTGACGCTGGAGGGGCTTCTCGTCAGCTACTTTCTGCGGAACTCCATGATGTACGACACGCTGCTGCAGATGGGCCGGTGGTTCGGCTACCGAGGTGGGTACGAGGATCTCTGCCGTGTCTGGATGCCCGAAGAGGCAGAGGGCTGGTACACGCACATTACCGACTCCATCGAGGAGCTCCGAGACGAGCTGACGCGAATGCAGAGCGTGAACGCCACACCGAAAGATTTCGGGCTTCGGGTGCGCAGCCATCCGGACACGCTCGTCGTCACCGCCCGCAACAAGATGGGCACCGGCACCAGCTTGCGGGTGCTGATCGGCTTGGCGAATCACTTCGTGGAGACCGCGATCCTGCGGCGTGACTCCTCCAGTCTGGAAGCGAACCGGCAGGCAGCGATCACCCTTGCCGGGCAACTTCGGAGCAACGGACTTCCGCCGGAGCAGGGACAAGAGGTCGGGGGCGGTCGCCTAGTACGGCGTGTGCCGGTGCAGTTCGTGGACGCGTTTCTCCTTGTTTTCCGCAATCACCATGGTGCCCCGATCACCGAAACCGGGCCAGTCCGTGAGTACATCAGGCAACGCCAAGCGGACGAGCTTCGCGAGTGGGACATTCTCTTCGCCGGGGTCACGCCGAAACAGGCATCGGCCAAGCCCTTGCGGGACTCCAGTCTCGGCTTCCCACTCATCTGCCAGCGTCGCGCCGCGGGCAACCGCAGCGACGCGGAGACGCTGATGGTCACCAACAAGCAGCGTGTCAGCTCAAGGGGCATCGCACGGATCGGGCTCGACGAGGAGGTGGCTCGCGAGGTAGAGGACGAGTACGACACGAAGAACGCCTCGGCGAAGAGGCGAGCGAACTATCCCGACCGGATCTACGGCCCTGTTCGCACGAGGGCGTTGCTCGTGGTTCACCTGCTTGCGATTGGCGCCGAGGACGACGATCTGCGCGGACAGCAGCCAGTGGTGGCATGGAGCATCAGCTTCCCGGCTACCCAGCGGGAAGAAGAGAGGGTTGAGTACGTAGTCAACACCACTTGGGAACACGAACATTACGCAGACGACGGGGAGGATCCGGACGATGACGAGTGACGATCCTTGGAGCAGGATCGCCGCACCACCCGCCCAAGCTTCGCGGATCAACGCTCGGCGTGTCACCCAGGCAAACCCCTGGGGTCTGTACTGGGCCGTGGACAGCGATCGCAACGTTCTCCTTATCCTCCAGCACGGGGGGACGATTCGACCGTCACGCCGCCTGCCGAAGCTCCGTGGCCTCCGGGTCGAAGCGCTGCCCGCGGAGGATGGATCGGACGCGCGGATCCTCATCCGGCTGACGGACCCGGAGCAGAGGGACATCTTCCTGCGATTCTGTCGCGACATCGTCGACGCCACAAATCTCGCACAGACCGAAGAACAGGCCGTGGAGCGGTTCCTCGCCCGTACCTGGCGGTGGCACCGGCTTCTCCAGGGTGGTGGAGACAGGCGTCTCAGCGATGAGCAGCAGAGGGGACTGATCGGCGAATTGATGGTGCTTGAGGGGCACCTGCTTCCCGTGCTCGCTCCCCCTAATGCGGTGAGGTGCTGGACAGGCCCCCTGGATGCTCCTCATGACTTCGAGATTGCCGGGATCCACGTCGAGGCCAAGGCGCATGGTTCCGCCCCCCGTCGCGCGACCATCTCCTCCGAGCATCAGCTCGACAAAGGCAGCCACAGACTGTTCCTTCACGTTACCGAAGTGACGACCTCGGCACAGGGAGGGCCGGAGGGGTTTACGCTGACCGACATTGCAAACAGAATACGCGCCGCTCTGGCGGAGGGGGACATGGCCGCTGTCGATCTCTTCGAGGAGCGACTCGACGCGGTCGGATTCAAATGGACGGATGACTACTCGGACAAGCCGTGGACAATCGGCCAAGAAGCCCTTTACGAAGTACGCGAAGGATTTCCACGAATAACGGCGGGCATGGTTCCGGCAGGCGTCACAAATGTCCGTTACACGATCTCCCTTCCTGACTGCGAGGCATTTCGGGTCGTTCCCGCATCTCTGCCCATCACGGTGCCGGGGGTTGCTGATGACAATTGAGGAATTCGCGGCAGGGTTCTTCCAGGATGTGCTGGCCGAAGCCGATGCCGACGGCCAGTACCAGGAGGATGTCTTCTTCCACAGGTTCTGCGAGCACCTGATGGAGGCCGGTGAGCTGGACTCTGCCGACCGGGTTCCGTATCAGGGCCAGCCGGGGAGAGGCATTCGCGTCGACGGGTACGGGGGGGATCCGGCCGAGGATGACTCGGACATACTCAGTCTGCTGATCTGCGACTTTCATCCTTCAGAGACGGTGGGGCGGTTGGTGGGAAGCGAGATGAACGCCATCTTCCGGCGCTTGTCCAATTTCCTCCGGCATGCCCTCGATCGGGAGTGGCGTGACCAGCTGGAGGAGACAAGCCCCGCTTTCGGGCTGGCGGACCTGATAAGCACCCGTTGGGGTCGCATCGGCCGAGTCAGGCTGTTTCTGATTACGAACCGCGAACTGAGCGAGCGAGTCGACGGCCGGGCAGCGGAGGAGCATGACGGCAGGAAGATCACCTACAGTGTGTGGGATATACGACGACTCTACACGCAGGCGACAATCGGGCAAGGTCGAGAGGACATCGAGATCGATCTCCTCGGAGATTTCCACCCCCTCCCCATACTCCCCGCGCATCAGCCTGAAGCTGACCATGAATCCTACCTGACCATAATACCCGGGACTGTGCTTGCGGACATCTATGATCGGTGGGGTGCCCGTCTACTCGAACAGAACGTGAGGGTTTTCCTGCAGGCGCGCGGAAAGGTCAACAAGGGGATCCGGATCACCTTGGAGAACGAGCCGTCCATGTTCTTCGCGTACAACAACGGCATTACCGCGACAGCCGAAGAAGTCGAAATCGAGGACAGTGGTGGCAGCCTGTCGCTTCGCCGACTGAGGAACTTCCAGATCGTGAATGGCGGCCAGACCACGGCCTCCATTCATGCGGCCAAACGCGCCAAGATCGACCTGTCACGCACCTTCGTACAGATGAAGCTCTCTGTTGTCAGTCAAGAACTGGGCACCAGGCTGGTGCCCAAGATCTCCGAGTTCGCCAACAGCCAGAACCGCGTGAACGCGGCGGACTTTTTCGCCAACCACCCCTTCCATGTACGTATGGAGGGATTCTCCCGTCGAATCCACGCCCCGACACCGGACGGCACGTTCCGGCAGTCGAAGTGGTTCTATGAGCGAGCCCGAGGTCAATACGCGGATGCTCGCGCTGGCCTGACGCAGGCCCAGCGCAGGAAGTTCGATCTGGAGCACCCCCGCTCCCAACTCTTCACGAAGACGGATCTTGCGAAGTTCGTGAACGTCTGGAATCAGCGCCCTCACGAGGTGAGCCTGGGTGCGCAGAAGAACTTCGCCATCTTCGCACGGCAAATCGGTCAGGCTTGGAAGAAGAACCCGAACGACCTCAACGAGTCTTGGTATCGCGAAGCGATTGCCAAGGCGATTGTCTTCAAGGCGACCGAGCGGCTTGTCTCCGAGCAGCCCTGGTACCAGGGCGGGTATCGCGCCAATATCGTCGCCCATGCGATCGCCAAGATCGCGCACGACGTGGATGAACGGGAGCGCGCCGTGGATTTCCAAGCTATCTGGCGCGGCCAAGAGCCGACTCCTGGGATCAAGGGTGCCTTGACCACTGCGGCCGAAGCCGTGCATGAAGTCCTGATCAATCCTGCCCAAGGCATCAGCAATGTGACCGAGTGGGCGAAGAAGCAGGCGTGCTGGGAGCGGGTCCGCAGGCTGACCATTTCCTGGCCAAGGCCATTTCTCGCCGAACTCATCTCAGCCGAGGAACGCAAAGACGCAGATCGCGGTGCTCGCCAGGAACAACGGGAATTGAACGACATCGAAGCACAGATCGCCGTCGTCAAGGCCGGACCCGCGTTCTGGGCCGAGGCTGTGAAATGGGCCGACGCCCGGGAATTGCTGTCGCCGACAGAACTCGGCGTTCTGAGCCACTTGGTGACGGGAGGAACTCCGACCGAAAGACAGTCCCAAGTTGCAGTTCAGGCGCTCAGTCGGCTGCAAGCGGAGGGATACACTGGGCAACTCAATGACGCGCCGGGGGAGGAGGATCCATGAAGAAGGCTGACTCGGACGAGCTGCGTCAGAGTCTCGCCGTGAAGATCTCGGTCCTGGTGTCCGGGGCAAGTATCTGGAATCCTTTCGGTCAGGGACAAATCTGGTTCTACTCCACCCGGACGTTGCGAAAGCTTTTTCAACGGACGAGGCCGTGAACGATGCTCTCAGGTCGTTCATGGACGCAGCAGAGGAGTCGGAGGACTCTACTTAGGAATACCGGTTGACATACAACTTCACATCTTTGCCCAGAGCCCTCTTGATCCGCACACCGACCCTTCCCGGCACCCTTGGCTTCGCCGTCTGCCTGATCGCCGCGTGCCTCCTCGCCCCGGCCGTCCCTGCCCCGGCCGCAGACGGGCCCCGGTGGCGGGGTCCGCAGCGGGACGGCCGCGCCCCCGGCTTCCAGACGCCCGCAGCTTGGCCGGAGAGCCTCCACCGCGAGTGGCGCACCGAGGTCGGCGAGGGGCATGCCGGGCCGGTCGTCGTGGGCGACCGCGTGTACGTGCACGCCCGGCTCGACGACCTGGAAACCCTCTCCTGCCTGTCTCTAAGCTCGGGCGAGGTGCTCTGGCGGCAGACGAACCCGGCGCCCCACGAGATGCATCCGGCGGCGCGGGGCCACGGCAAGGGCCCCAAGTCCACTATATTGACCGGTCCTGTTTGATCGAGCGCTTTCACTTCACCCATGTCAGCCACTACTCCCACATCGGTGGAAGGATCGCCCATGCAGTCTGAGTACGAGGCCTGGCACAAGGCAGCCTGGGAAGAGGTCTACGGCTTCCGTGATTCCGCCACGACCGTGGAGGACGCCTACGGTCCGGGCAATCCTCAACATCGGCTGGCGCCGGAGTTCTTCGAGTTCTATCGGAGGAACCGCCCGGGAAGAGACGCTACCCACGCCCTGGGCAATGCTCTTCTGATGTGGAGCAACCTCAAGGGCGTCAGTCACCGCGTGCAACAGGAGATCAGGCACATCTCCGTTGAAGAGGACGTTTGGGAACACGCTGCCAGCTCCCTGCATCAGATCTTCTGGCAGGATGACAGGGAGGAAGAAGGCCTGGCGCTTCTGCAGGATCTCTCGGAAAGAGTCATCCCGCCGAGAAGCCGAACGGCTCTGCTCTTCGAACTCTCCCAACACCTGGTGGATAGGGGCGAGCCCGCCAAGGCCCGTGATGGCTTCAACCAAATCATCGAGTGGAACGCTTCCGAGGGGCACGTCATGTCCGCCCAGGGGTACATCCACGAACTCGAGCACCTGAACATCGGGCAGCCGGCACCCCTGTTCACGCAGGAAGCCATCGATGGAACCTCCGTCGAGCTTGCCAGCTATCGGGGCAGGATCACTCTGCTTCACTTCTGGGGAACGTCCTGCGGACCATGCAAGTTGATCTACCCTGATCTTCGGTCCCTGGCCCAGGAGTACTCGGAGAGTGACCTGGTTCTGGTCGGTCTGTCATATGACCAGGATCCCGAGGTGCTGAGGTCGACCATACGTGAGCAGAGATTCACCTGGCCGCAGATCTGTGAGGGGAATGGCTGGAAGGACGAGGTCTTTCGATTGTACAACGTGACGGCTGCGCCTACGGCGTATGTGATTGATGGATCCGGCCTCATCGTCCGCAAGATCGAGGGCGGGGATCGCGGCGGGGAGCTTCGGGAACTGGTTCGATCACTGGTGTGAAGGCGCGCCTTCCCTGGACACCAAGAAGCCTCCACTTGGCCTGTGAGCGAGGGTTGTAGTGATCCTTGGGTGCATAGGGGATGTGCACGGTCGTGCCTGTCACGCCCTTGCGCTCCTGGCGAGATGGCAGGCCATGCGAGGCCAGAGATTCGATCTGGTCGTACAGGTTGGAGACCTGGGTGTTCTCCCCGATCAAGAGACCGGGGAGAGACCGTACGACAGATTCTCCGAGTGGGATTCATCCGTCTACGACCTCTATGACATCGTCATGGCCACGGGCGACCATGCGCAACTTCGCAGAGAGTTTTCTGAGAAGATCGGAACTCCGATTCACGTTGTGGCGGGAAACCACGATGAGTTTTCAGCGATCCGTGGAGTTGGTGAATCAGACTACCGGGCCCCCACTCCGATCGATCCGCATGGTCTCTTCTGTCTTGTTCCAGACGGATACACTTTGGATGTTGACGGTGCAGTGATCGGGTTCTGCAAGGGAGGAGATCCCCGAGCGCTGGATGGGGTCCATTCAGGTCGGGTCGATGTGCTCGTATCGCACGAGGGAGGATTTGACAACATCGCAGGAGAGGAGCTCCCTGACGGACCCGAGGTCACGATCCAGTATCTGAAACTCAAGAAGCCTCGATTTCATCTGTTCGGTCATTTTCATCACGCCGTGGGGCCGGTCATGGTCCACGAGACGGAATGTGTTCAGCTCGCGAGCGTCGTAAGCAATCCTAGAGATCCAGCCCTTCGAGTAGTCAATGACGGTTGCATTGGCGCACTGGATACAGGGTCTGGCAGGTTTGAGTTCATGAGCGGTGCCTGGTTGCGGGATTGCGGGCGCCATGGCGGACTTCAGTTGCTGGCTGACCTCCTCCACGAAGGGCTACCATGAGTCTCGATGGGAATCGAATTGCGGCGGCGTCCTGGCAGCCTCTTGGGGCCGCCTGCCTGATCGCCGCGTGCCTCCTCGCCCCGGCCTCCCCCGCGCCGGGCGGGGACTGGCCCCAGTGGCGGGGTCCGGAGCGGGACGGCCGCGCCCCCGACTTCCAAGCGCCCGCAGCCTGGCCCGACAGCCTGCGCCGCGAGTGGCGCACCGAGGTCGGCGAGGGGCATGCCGGGCCGGTGGTGGTGGGCGACCGCGTGTACGTCCACGCCCGGCTCGACGACCTGGAGACCCTCTCCTGCCTGTCCCTGGCCTCGGGCGAGGTGCTGTGGCGGCGGACCAACCCGGCGCCCTACGAGATGCATCCGGCGGCCCGGGGGCACGGCAAGGGCCCCAAGTCGACGCCGGCCGCCGCCGGGGGACGCGTCTTCACCCTGGGCATCACCGGCATCCTGTCCTGCCGCGGCGCGGCCGGCGGAGAGCTGCTGTGGCGCTGGGACTCCGAGGGCCGGTTCCCCGCAACGGCGCCGGTCTTCGGCACGGCCACGTCTCCCCTGGTCGTCGGCGACCTGGTGATCGCTCACCTGGGCGGCCCCGGCCGCGGGGCCCTGCTGGCACTGGCGGCCGACAGCGGCGCGGAGCGCTGGCGCTGGGAGGGCGACGGTCCGGGATACGCCTCCCCTTTGGTGGTGGACGCCGGTGGGCCGGTGCTGGTGACGCAGTCGGAGCGGTTCTGTCTGGCCCTCGACGCGGCCACCGGGCAGGAGCTGTGGCGACGCCCCTTCACCACCCCGTACGACCAGAACATCGTCACGCCCGTCCTTCTCGGGCCGGGGACCGTGGCCGTCTCCGGCCTGGAGCAGGGCACGCTGGCCGTCCGTCTCGAGCGCGGTGAGGCCGGACTTCAGGTGCGGGAGCTCTGGCACAACGAACAGGACTGGCTCTACATGGCCTCGCCGGTGGTCGCCGGCGGCCGCCTCTTCGGGTTGACCCGCAAATACCGGGGGCGGTTGTTCTGCCTGGACGCGCGCACCGGCGAGAGGCTCTGGGAAGGTCCCGGAGAGCTGGGCGACAATGCCGTCCTCGTCGACCTGGGCCCGGCGCTTCTGGTGCTGACCACCGAGGCGCGCCTGGCCGTGGTCTCCACCTCGGCGCCGGAATTCTCCCTTCTGGCGGAGTACCGAGTGGCCGAGAGTCCCACCTGGGCCCACCCGGCCCTGGCCGGCGAGCGGATCCTCGTGAAAGACAGGACCCATCTCGCCTGCTGGCGGCTGCCCGCCGAAGCCGCGGAGACCGCGCCCTGACCTCACCTTGAGCGCATGAACCCGCGCGAGGAGGCCCCATGAACTACAGGCGTCTGTTGCCCATACTGGCAGGGTCGGCATCTCTGTTGCTCGCCGGGCCCGAAGCGGCCAGGGCCTGCGGAGGCTTCTTCTGCACGACGGCCCCGATGGATCAGGCGGGGGAACGCATCCTCTTCGCAGCCAGGGACGGCGTGGTGACCACCCACGTGCAGATCCAGTACAGCGGCGAGGCCGCCGACTTCGCCTGGGTCCTGCCGGTGCCCTCACCTCCCGAGATCCGGGTCAGCCGCGACGAGCTTTTCAGCCAGCTCGACTTCGCCACCAGCCCGATCTTCTCTCTCGGTCTCGACGGGGCGTACGACAGGTGCGGTTACCAGGTGGAAGACTTCCTGGGTGGATGCAGCACCTGCGCCCAGACAGATGGCTTTCCCGTGGAGGTCGTCTCCAGGGATCGCGTCGGCCCCTACGAGAGCGTGGTCATAGCGGCCGAGGACGCCGAGGCGGTGGTGGACTGGCTCACCGACAACGGCTACCAACTGGGCGATACGGGCCCCGAACTGTTGTCCCCTACCTCGGGGCCTCCCGAGATCATCCTGCGCCCGACCCTCGTGGAAGAAGTCGGTTCCACAAGCGGACCCGCCCGCTTCACCCTGCTGGAAAACTACCCGAACCCCTTCAACTCGAGAACGGTCATACCCTTCAGGACTTCGATACCCGAGGGGAAGCAGGTGGACGCCACTCTGCGCATTTTCAATGTCCTCGGACAGCCGGTGCGCACGGTGTGGAAGGGAAAGGCGGGGGCGGGAGAGTCCCAGGTACACTGGGACGGTCTGGATGAGACCGGAACGCCCGTGCCCAGCGGGACCTACCTCTACCAGCTGGATGCCGGCTCCATCCGTATGAGCCGCAAGCTGACAGTGTTGAGTTGATCCTCGACTTCACGGAGACGGAATGAGCGACGACAAAGAGCCTGCGGCCGATTCGGCCGCCCCCGAGGCAGACCGCGGAGCCCCCGCGACTGACAGGCCGCGGGCCCACCACTTCGTATACCTGCTGCTGGGGATCCTCTACCTGCTGCACAACGACCTGTGGCTGTGGGACGACGGCCGCCTGCTGGCCGGACTGCCCGCGGGGCTGGTCTACCACGTCGGCTTCTGCGCCGCCGCCGCCGGGATCCTCTACCTGCTGGTGACCCGGGCCTGGCCGGAGCACCTCGACGAGCAGGGGGAGGAGCAGCCTTGACCCTCGCCGTCATCGCCGTCTACCTCGGCCTCGTGATCCTCGTCGGCTCCCTGAGCCACCGGCTCTTCCGGGGCACGGGCGAGGACTACTTCGTGGCCAGCCGCTCCATCGGCCCCTTCCTCCTGCTCATGTCCCTCTTCGGGACCAACATGACGGCCTTCGCCATCCTCGGGGCCTCGGGCGAGGCCTACCACGCGGGCATCGGCGTGTTCTCCCTCATGGCCTCCTCCTCGGCCCTCGTCATCCCCTGCGTGTTCTTCTTCGTCGGCACCCGCGTGTGGGCCCTCGGCAAGCGCCACGGATTCCTGACCCAGGCCGAGTTCTTCCGCCAGCGCTGGCAGTCGGACGGGCTCGGCCTGCTGCTGTTCGCCGTCCTCGTGGCCCTGCTGGTGCCCTACCTCCTGATCGGCATCATGGCCGGCGGCCTGACCCTGCAGCAGATCACCGGCGGCCAGGTGCCCGAGTGGGCCGGCGGCCTGCTGGTCTGCGCCGTGGTCATGACCTACGTCTGCTACGGCGGGCTGCGCGGCACGGCCTGGGCCAACGCCTTCCAGACCCTGGTCTTCACCATCCTGGGTGGGGTCGCGTTCTACGTCATCATCAGCCGCCTGGGCGGCCTGCAGGCGGCCATGACCGCCGTCGGCGAGGCCCACCCCGACCTGCTGGTGCGCGGCGACCACATCAAGCCCCTGAAGCTGCTCACCTACACCTGCATCCCCCTGTCGGTGGGCATGTTCCCGCACATGTTCATGCACTGGCTCACGGCGCGCAGCGCCCGCACCTTCCGCACGCCCCTGGTCCTCTACCCGCTGTGCATCGCCGCCGTGTGGGTGCCCAGCGTCGTCCTCGGCGTCTCGGGGCGCCTCGACTTCCCGGCCCTGAAGGGCCCGGCGGCCAACTCGATCCTCGTGCGCCTCATCGACCTGCACGCCCCGGAGGTGATGGCCGGCCTGCTGGCGGCCGGAGTGTTCGCCGCGGTCATGTCCTCCCTCGACTCCCAGGTCCTGTCGGTGGGCACCATGTTCACCCAGGACGTGGTGCGCCGCTACGGCTCCCGCGACGGCATGTCCGAGCGCCGGCAGGTCCTCTACGGACGCCTCTTCGTGGTCCTCGTCCTGATCGTGGCCTACGTCCTGGCCCAGGTCTCGAACCGCTCGATCTTCCAGCTCGGGGTCTGGTCCTTCACCGGCTTCGCCTCCCTCTTCCCGGTGGTGGCGGCCGCCGTGTTCTGGCGGCGCAGCACCCGCCACGGCGCCTTCGCCTCCATCGCCAGCGTCGTCGTCCTCTGGACCTGGTTCTTCAGCCGCGGCTGGGAGAGCCCGGGCTACACCCTGGCCGGCGGCGTCATGCCCGTGGCCGTCATCCTCGCCGTCTCGGCGGCCGCCATGGTCCTCGTGTCGCTGGCCACGCGGCCGCCGGACCGCTCCGTGGTCGACCGCTTCTTCCCCCAGGACTGAGCCACCGTGAGGGTTGCCTGCATCACCGCCGGCGCCGGCGGCATGTACTGCGGCAGCTGCATCCACGACAACACCCTGGCCGCGGCCCTGATGCGCCTCGGCGTCGACGTGACCCTCGTGCCCACGTACACCCCCCTGCGCACCGACGAGGAGAGCGTCAGCCTGGAGCGCGTGTTCTACGGCGGCATCAGCGTCTACCTGGCGCAGAAGTCCGCCCTCGTGCGGCGCCTGCCCCCCTGGGCGACGCGCCCCCTCGACCGGCCGGGGCTGCTGCGCTGGGCCGCCGGCCGCTTCGCGGGATCGACCGAGGCCCGGGACCTGGGCGCCCTCACCCTCTCGGTGCTGCGGGGCGAGGAGGGGCGCCAGCGCCGCCAGCTGGAGGAGCTGTGCCGGTGGCTGGCGCGGGACCTGCGTCCGGATCTCGTGCAGCTCACCAACACCATGTTCGCCGGTCTGGCGGGGCCGCTGAAGCGGGCCCTCGGCCGGCCGGTGCTGTGCGCCGTCCAGGGGGAGGAGATCTTCCTCGACCGCCTCGTGGAGCCCTTCCGCGCCCAGGCCCGCGAGGAGCTGCGCCGGCGCGCCGCCGAGGTGGACGGGTTCCTGTCGCCGAGCGCCGTGTACGCCGATTTCATGGCCGGCTACCTGGATGTGCCGAGGGACCGCTTCCACGTGGTGCCCCTCGGCCTGCGGCTGGAGGGGCACGGCCCGCCCCCGGAGACAGGGCGGGGCCCCGGACCGTTCCGCATCGGCTTCCTGGCCCGCATCTGCCCGGAGAAGGGCCTGCACGTGGCCGCCGGCGCCCTGCGCCTGCTGGCCGAGCGCCTGGGGCCCGAGGCCGTGCGCCTGGAGGCCGCCGGCTGGCTGGGCCCGGCGGACCGCGCCTGGTTCGAGGAGGTGAAGGGCGGGCTCGAGGCCGACGGTCTGGCCTTCGCGTACCACGGCGCCGTGGACCGCGCCGGCAAGATCGAGTTCCTTCGGAGCCTGCACGCCCTGACCGTGCCGGCCCCCTACCACGAGCCCAAGGGCCTGTACGTGCTCGAGGCGCTGGCCAACGGCGTCCCCGTGGTGCAGCCCCGGCACGGCGCCTTCCCGGAGCTGGTGGAGGGCACCGGCGGCGGCCTGCTCGTGGACGCGGCGGAGCCGGAGGCGGTGGCCGCGGGGCTGCAGGCGCTCTTCGAGGACGAGGAACACCGCCTGCGCCTCGGCCGCCAGGGCCGGGAGGCGGTGCACGAGAGATACGGCGACGCGGTGATGGCGGCGCGGACCCGCGAGATCTACGAGCGCTTCCTGCCCCGGCCCGAACGAAAGGATGCCCCATGACGTGGCTGCTCTTCGCGCTGATGACCGTGTTCTGCTGGGGGGCCTACGGGGTGCTGCTGCACACCGGCGTGACGGCCATGGCCGATCCGGTGAACGGACGCTTCAAGGCCTTCCTCTTCGTGGGCGCCGCTTACCTGGTGGTGGCGGTCCTGGGCTCGCTGATCGCCCTGAAGGTCAACAACGTGCAGTGGCAGAGCCTGCCCGCCTCGGGCATCGCCTGGTCGACGATCGCCGGCGTCGCGGGCGCCGCCGGGGCCTTCGGCATCCTGCTGGCCTTCGGCGCCGGAGGCACGCCGGCCGTGGTCATGTCCCTCGTCTTCGCCGGGGCCCCCGTGGTCAACGCCGTGGTGGCCATGGCCGCGCACCCGCCGGCGGGCGGGGCCCTCAACTGGCCCTTCGTCCTCGGCGTCCTCATGGCCGCCGGCGGCGGGTTCCTGGTGACCCTCTTCCGCCCCACCTGAGCCCGGTGGCCTCCGAGTTCCGCACCCGGCGCCGCATCGAGTTCGAGGACACGGACGCGGCCCGGATCGTTCACTTCTCGCGCTTCTACGCCTTCATGGAACAGGCCGAGCACGCCTTCCTGCGCTCCCTCGGCCTGTCCGTGGACATGGAGATCGAGGGCCGCCGTCTCGGCTGGCCGCGGCTGGCGGCGTCGTGCGAGTTCCTCGAGCCCGTGCGCTTCGAGGAGGAGGTCGAGGTCCACCTCACCGTCAAGCGCAAGGGGCGGAAGTCGATGACCTGGGCCGTCGAGTTCTCCCGCGGCGGCCGGGCCGTGGCCCGCGGCGAGATCACCTCGGTCTGCTGCCTGTGCGGGGAGGACGGGTCCCTCACGGCGATTCCGATCCCCGAGGTCTTCGCCTCCCGGATCGAGGAGCACGGACCGGCCTAGGTGGGCGGCCCGGACCGATCCCGAGCGCCGGCCCTCGTCCTGCGCCGGCTGAGCAAGTCCTTCGGCGGCGGCGCCGTGCCCGTCCTCGTGGAGATCGATCTCACCCTGGAGACCGGCGCGTCGGTGGCCGTCACCGGCCCCTCCGGATCGGGCAAGAGCACCCTGCTGCACCTGGTCGGCACCCTCGACGAGCCCACCGGCGGGAGCCTCGAGGTGGACGGCGCCGACCCCTTCGCCCTCGGCGAGACCGACCTGGCCCGCTTCCGCAACGACGTGATCGGCTTCGTCTTCCAGGACCATCACCTGCTGCCCCAGCTCGACGTGCTCGAGAACGTGCTGCTGCCCACCCTCGCCTTCGGAGCGCCCGGGGACGACGACGAGGAACGGGCCCGGGACCTGATCGAGCGCGTCGGCCTGTCCCACCGGCTCGGGCACCGGCCGGGGCAGCTCTCCGGCGGCGAGCGCCAGCGGGCGGCGGTGGCCCGGGCCCTGATCCGCCGCCCGCGGCTGCTGCTGTGCGACGAGCCCACGGGCGGCCTCGACCGGACCACGGCCGGGGCGGTGGCCGACCTGCTCTTCGAGCTGCACCGCCAGGAGGGCGCCCTGCTCCTGCTCGCCACCCACCACGAGGGGCTGGCCGGGCGCTGCGACCGCGTCCTCGAGCTGCGCGACGGACGGTGCTTCGAAGCCTGATCCACTACCGGCGGGTGCACGCCGCAACGGCCCTCGCCGCGGCGGTGTGCGCGGCCGTGCTCACCGGCGCCCTGGTCGTGGGCGACTCGGTGCGCGACAGCCTGCGGAACCTGGCCCTGGACCGTCTGGGGCGGGTGGAGCACGCCGTGGTGCGGGCCCGCCTCCTGCGCGCCGGGCTGGCCGCGGAATGGCCCGCGGGCACGGCGCCGGTCCTGCTCCGGCCCGGGGCCGCCGCCCACGCCGCCTCCGGCGCCCGGGCCGGCGGGCTCCAGGTCCTCGGCGTGGACGGCCGCTTCGCGGACCTGTTCCCGGAGGGCGAGGCCGCCGCGGCCCTCGCCGCCTTCCTCGACGGAGCCGGGGACCGGCCGGTGGGATCGCCGGCCGTGCTGCTCACCGAGAGCCTGGCCCGCGAGCTGAACGCGGCTCCCGGCGATCTCCTGCTCCTGAGCCTGCAGCGCCCGCCCGAGGTCAACCCGGAGACCCTCTTCGGCCGCCGCCGGCCGGAGGAGGTGGTGCGCCGCCTGCGCTGCGCGGTGGCCGGCGTGGTCCCGGAGCGGGGGCCGGGCCGGTTCGCCATGGAGGCGCACCAGAGGGCGCCGCGCATCCTCTTCGCCCGCCTGGGGGACCTGCAGCGGGCCCTCGATCTCGCCGGCCGCGCCGATCTCCTGCTGGTGCCCGGATCCGCGCAGGGCCCGCCCTCCGACCCGGGGAGGCTGCGCCGGCGGCTCGACGAGGCCCTGGAGCTGGCCGACCTCGACCTGGTCCTGGAGGACCGCGGCGACCACCTGTCCCTGGAGAGCCGCCGGTTCGTGCTCGATCACGGCCTCGGCGGGAGCGTCCTGGCCGCGGCCCGGCGACTGGGGCTGCCGAGCCTCGCCGTGTCCACCTACCTGGCCAATGCGATCGACGTGGGGGACCGCTCGCTGCCGTACTCGACGATCGCCGCCCTGGAGGCCGATCCACCCGGGAGCTGGGGCCCCGTACCGCCCGCCGGGAAGGGACTCGTTCTCAACGACTGGGCGGCGCTCGATCTGGGGGCCGGCGCCGGCGACGAGGCGGTCCTCCACTACTACGCCTTCGGCCCGCGGGAGGAACTGATCGAGCGCCGGGCGGCCCTCCAGATCTCCGGCCGGGCGACGATGACCGGCCTGGGGGCGGACCCGGGCCTGACCCCCGACTACCCGGGGATCGGCGAGGCGGGCCGCATGTCGGACTGGTCGGCGCCCTTCCCCGTCGACCTGGGCCGCATCCGGCCGCGGGACGAGGACTACTGGGACCGCTACCGCGCCGCCCCCAAGGCCTTCCTCTCCCGCGAGGAGGGCCGCCGCCTGTTCTCCAGCCGCCTCGGGGAGCTGACCTCCGTGCGCCTGCAGCCGGCCGAGGGCGAGAGCCTGGAGAGCGCGGCCCGGCGGTTCACGGAGGCCCTGCTCGAGGAGGTCGGTTCCGCGGCCGCCGGCTACGAGGTGCGGCCCCTGCGCGCCGCGGGCCTGGCCGCCGCCGAAGGTGCCACCGACTTCGGAGGCCTGTTCCTCGGCTTCAGCCTGTTCCTCATCGCGGCGGCCTCCCTGCTCACGGGACTGCTCTTCCGGCTGGGGGTGGAGCAGCGGGCCGGGGAGGCCGGCCTGCTCCTGGCCGCCGGGTTCCCGCCGAAGGCGGTGCGCCGGCGCCTGCGGGCCGAGGCCCTGGTCGTCGCCGGCGTCGGCTGCGCCCTCGGCCTGGCCGGCGCCGCGGGGTACGGCTGGCTGATGATGGCCGGTCTGCGCACCTGGTGGCAGGCCGCCGTGGGCACCTCGGCCCTCCACCTGCACCTGTCGCCGGCGACCCTGGCCTCCGGCGCCCTGCTGTCCATGGCGGCGGTCCTTGCGGCCATGGGGCTCACCCTTCGCCGCCTGGGGCGCACACCGGCCCGGACGCTGCTGGCCGGAGCCGTCGAGGCCGGGGCCCCCGGTCCGGGACGCGGATCCCGGATCCTGGCGCCGGCGGCGGCGCTGGCCGGCCTGGCCCTCGCCGGGTCCGCCGCCTTCGGCGCGGCCTCCCCGGGGCTGGCGGCCGGCCTGTTCTTCGCCGCCGGAGCCCTGTTGCTGGTGGCCGGGCTGGCCCTGTTCTCGCAGTGGATGCGGAGGGCCCGGACGGCATCGGCCCGCCCCCGGCGTTCCGCATCGATCGCCGCCGCCGGGGCCCGCAACATCCCGCGCCACCCCGGCCGCAGCCTCACCGCCGTGGGCCTGGTGGCCTGCGCCGTCTTCGTCATCGCCGCCGTCGGCGCCCACCGCCCCACAGTTGTCTCGGACGGCCAACTCCCGCCGGGGGCAGGGGGGTTCGCCGTGGTGGCCGAGTCGGACCTGCCCGTGCACGGCGACCTGAACGACGCCGCCGTCCGCCGGGGGCTGGGGCTGCCCGCGACCCTGGAGGAAAGCCTGGGATCCATCCGCATCCTGCAGTTGCGCTCGCGGCCGGGGGAGGACGTGAGCTGCCTGAACCTCTACCGGCCCGGGCGGCCGCGCCTGCTCGGAGCGCCGCCGGCCCTGATCGAGAGGGGCGGCTTCCCCTTCGCCTCCCATGTGCCCCTGGCCCCGCACATGGCCGGCAACCCCTGGCGGCTGCTGGAGGAGGATCTCGGCCCCGGCGTGGTGGCCGCCGTGGCCGACGCCAACTCGGCCCAGTGGATCCTGCACCGGGGCCTGGGGGAGGACCTGACCATCCACGACGCCGCGGGCCGGCCCGTGCGGCTGCGCCTGGTGGCCCTGCTGCAGGGCTCGATCTTCCAGAGCGAGCTGCTGATCGCCGAGGCCGCCTTCGAGCGCCTCTTCCCGGAGCGCGCCGGGTACGGCTTCTTCCTCATGGAGACGCCGTACGAGGCGCGGGTGCCGGCGCTGATCGCCGGCCTCGAGCGCGGCCTGCGCGACTTCGGCTTCGACGCCGCCCCCGCCGCCGGCCGCCTGGCCCGCTTTGCCGAGATCGAGAGCACCTACCTGTCCACCTTCCAGAGCCTCGGGGGCCTGGGCCTGCTGCTGGGCACCCTCGGGCTGGGCCTGCTGCTGCTGCGCAACGCCTTCGAACGGCGAGGCGAGCTGGCGGCCCTGCAGGCCTTCGGCTTCCGCCGCCGGAGACTGGCGCGGTTGCTGTTCTGGGAGACCGCCCTGCTGCTGCTGGCCGGCGTCGCCCTCGGCGCCCTGGCCGCGGCCGTGGCCAGCCTGCCGCACCTGGGGCCGCGGCTGCCGTGGGCCTCTCTCGGGTCGACCCTGGCGCTGGTGGTGGCCGCCGGATGGCTGGCCAACGCCGCCGCGGTGCGCCTGGCCCTGCGCGGCAACCTGCTGCCGGCGCTCAAGGGCGAGTGAGCGTGGCCCGGGCTCCCCTCACGGTCCGCCGCATCGCCGGGGCCCTTGCCGGCCGCGAGCCCGTGGTCCGGCCCGGCGGCGGGGAACGCGCCGCGGTAGCCCTGCTGCTGCACGATTCCGCGGAGGAGGAGGCGCCGCGGCTGCTGCTCATCGAGCGCGCCCGGCGCGAGGGCGATCCCTGGTCCGGCGACCTGGCCTTCCCCGGCGGCCGCATGGAGCCCGGCGACGCCGGCGAGCGCGCCGCCGCCGAGCGCGAGACGGCCGAGGAGATCGCCGTCGATCTGGCCGCCGTCCGCTGCCTCGGGCGGCTCGACGACATGTCCGCCAGCCTGCTGCCCATGACGGTGGCCGCCTTCGTGTATTCCGTCGAATCCGCAACCGTTCCCGCCCTGTCCCTGTCGGAGGAGGTCACGGAGGCCTTCTGGGTCCCCCTGCCCGACCTCTTCGACCGCCGCCGGCTGCGCGAGCACCGTCTGCGGCGGGGGACGGCCGAGCACCGCTTTCCCGCCCTCGACCTGCTCGGCCCCGGCCGCCCGCTCCTGTGGGGGCTCAGCTACCGGTTCATCCGCTCCCTGGGCGACCTGGTGGACGAGTCCCGACCCGAGACCGGGGCCCCGGAGCCCCCGCGGTGACCGCCGGCCCCTTCGTCGACGGGCCGCTGCTCCGGGCCCGCTTCGTCGGCCGCCCGAACCGCTTCCTCGTGCGCTGCCGCCTGGACGGCGGCCAGCGGGTCACCGCCTTCCTGCCCAACCCCGGCCGCATGGACGAGCTGCTGTTCCCGGAGGTCGAGCTGACCCTCGTGCCGGCGCCGGCCGGCGGAGCCCGCCGCACGAGGTGGACCTGCGTCGCCGTCGAGCGCGAGGGCGAGACCCTGTTCCTCCACACCCACCGCACCAACGCCGTGGCCCGGCACCTGCTGGAGAGCGGCCGGGTCCCCAGGCTGCGCGGCTGGCGGATCGCCGCCTCGGAGGTGGCCGCCGGGCACAGCCGCTTCGACTTTTTGCTGCAGCGGGGAAGCCGGCGGCTGTGGCTCGAGGTCAAGTCCTGCACCCTCTTCGGCAACGGCGTCGCCATGTTCCCGGACGCCGTCACCGAGCGCGGCCGGCGCCACCTGCTGGAGCTGGCGGCCATGCCGCGCGGACACGGCGAGCGGCCGGCCGTGATGTTCGTCGTGCACACGCGCTCGGCGCGCTGGTTCCTGCCCGACTACCACACGGACCTGGCCTTCAGCCGGACCCTGCTGGAGATCCGCCGGCAGGTGAGGATCCTGCCCGTGGCCGTGGGCTGGAACGCCGACCTGACCCTGCGGGAGGAGACCCGGCTGCTCGACATCCCCTGGGGCCATCTGCGGCGCGAGGCCGTGGACCGCGGCGCCTACCTGCTGCTGCTGCGGCTGGCGCGGCGGCGCCGGCTGCGGGTCGGCCGCCTGGGCGAGATCACCTTCGCGGCCGGGTGGCACATCTACGTGGGCTCTGCCATGGCCAACCTGACGGCGCGCCTGGAGCGCCACCGGCGGCGGAGGAAGCGCTTCCACTGGCACGTGGACTACCTGCGCGACGCGGCCACCGAGGTCGCGGCCCTGCCGGTGCGGTCGTCGAGCCGCCGGGAGTGCGAGCTGGCCGCCGGCGCGGGCGCCCTCTTCCCCGCCGCCGTCGCCGGCTTCGGCTGTTCCGACTGCGGCTGCGGCAGCCACCTCTTCGCCGCCGGCGGCGATCCCCGGGACCGGCGCGACTTCCACGAGTGGCTGCAGAGTCACCGCATGTCGCACCCTCCTGGACCCTCCCCCGGCGGACTGGCCCGCCGGGGCCGCCTTCCGTAGTCTACCCTCGTCGTGCCGGCGGCCCCCGCCACGGCTGCGCGCAACGAGGAGAGACACATTGATCGACCTGTCCGGAAAGGTGGCCCTCGTCACCGGAGCCTCGCGCGGCATCGGCCGCGGCTGCGCCGTGGAGATGGCCCGCTGCGGCGCCGACGTGGCCGTCAACTACCGATCCCACGCCGACGAGGCGGAGGAGGTGGCCGCGGAGGTCCGCGCCTGCGGCCGCCGGGCCGAGACCTTCGGCGCCGACGTCTCCGACCGCGGCGCCGTGGAGGCCATGGTCGCCGGCGCCGTGGCCGCCCTCGGCCGCCTCGACATCGTCGTCGCCAACGCCTACTACTCGAAGCGCCAGCCCTTCCTCGAGCTCGACGTGGACGAGGCCCGCCGGACCCTGGACGTCACCCTCTGGGGCGCCTTCCACGTGGCCCAGACCGGGGCCCGGCAGATGGTCGCCGAGGGCCACGGCGGACACATCCTCTTCATCAGCTCCGTCCTCGGCTTCATCCCCTTCCCCACCTCGGCGCCCTACAACACCGCCAAGGCCGGGGTGAACCACCTGGCCGCCACCATCGCCGCCGAGCTGGCCGAGCACCGCATCCGCGTCAACGTCATCGAGCCGGGGTGGACCGATACCCCCGGGGAGCGGCAGTACTCCACCGAGGCCGAGCTGCAGCAGGGAGCCGAGGCCCTGCCGTGGAAGCGCCTGGGCCGGCCCGACGAGATCGGCAAGGCCGCCGCCTTCCTGTCCAGCGACGCCGCCGACTACATCACCGCCGCCAACCTGCGCGTCGACGGCGGTTTCTGGCTGCCGCGCTGAGACCTTGACCGGGACGAAGGACAGACTGCGCAGCGCCGACTGGTTCAGCGGCGAGCCCAAGACCTCCTTCATCCACCGCAGCTGGATGAAGATCGAGGGCGTGCCCGACCACGAGTTCGAGGGCAAGCCCGTCATCGGCATCTGCAACACCTGGTCGGAGTTGACGCCGTGCAACGCCCACTTCCGCGACCTGGCCGAGATGGTCAAGCGCGGCGTCCTCGAGGCCGGCGGCTTCCCCGTCGAGTTCCCGGTCATGTCCCTGGGCGAGGCCCTCATGCGGCCCACGACCATGCTCTTCCGCAACCTCGTCTCCATGGACGTGGAGGAGTCGATCCGGGCCAACCCGCTCGACGGGGTCGTGCTGCTGGCCGGCTGCGACAAGACCACCCCCTCGACGCTGATGGGCGCCGTCAGCTGCGACCTGCCGACCCTCGTCGTCTCCGGCGGGCCCATGCTCAACGGCAAGTTCCGGGGCCGCGACATCGGCTCCGGCACCGACGTGTGGCGGTTCTCCGAGGAGTTGCGGGCCGGCCGCATGACCGAGCACGAGTTCGCCGAGGCCGAGGCCTGCATGTCGCGCTCGGCCGGCCACTGCATGACCATGGGCACGGCCTCCACCATGGCCTGCATGGTCGAGGCCCTGGGCCTGACCCTGCCCGGGGGGGCGGCGATCCCGGCAGCGGACTCGCGCCGCAAGTCCCTGGCCCAGATGGCCGGCAACCGCATCGTGGCCATGGTGAGGGAGGACCTGCGCCCGTCGCGGATCCTCGGCCGCCCCGCCTTCGAGAACGCGATCCGGGTCAACGCCGCCATCGGCGGCTCCACCAACTTCGTCGTGCACCTGCTGGCCCTGGCCGGCCGCGCCGGCGTCGAGCTGTCCCTGGACGACTTCGACGCCCTCGGCAGCCACCTGCCCCTGCTCGTCGACCTGATGCCCTCGGGGCGCTACCTGATGGAGGACTTCTACTACGCCGGGGGCCTGCCCGTGGTCATCCGCGAGCTGGAGCACCTGCTGCACATGGACGCCCTCACCGTCACCGGCCGCAGCCTGGACCAGGACACGGCCGGCGCATCCGGCCACGACCGGGAGGTCATCCGGCCCTTCGGCGAGCCCGTGCAGGAGGAGGCCGGTATCGCCGTGCTGCGCGGCAACCTGGCCGAGGACGGGGCGATCATCAAGCCCTCGGCGGCGACGCCGGAGCTGCTGCAGCACCGCGGCCGGGCGGTGGTCTTCGAGGACATCGAGGACCTGCAGGCGCGCATCGACGACCCGGACCTGGACGTGGACGAGAGCTGCGTCCTCGTCCTCAAGGGCGCCGGCCCCCGGGGGTATCCCGGGATGGCCGAGGTCGGCAACCTGCCCATGCCGAAGAAGCTGGTCGAGGCCGGCGTGCGCGACATGGTGCGCATCTCCGACGGCCGCATGTCGGGCACCGCCTACGGCACCGTGGTCCTGCACACCTCCCCCGAGTCGGCCGTGGGCGGCGTCCTGGCCCTGGTGCGCAGCGGGGACGAGGTCGAGCTGGACGTGCGGGGACGCGGCCTGCACCTGCACGTCGACGACGAAGAGCTGAACAGGCGCCGCGCCGCCTGGACCCCGCCGCCGGCCCACGATACCCGGGGCTACGTCCGCCTCTACGTGGAGCACGTGCAGCAGGCCCACCTGGGGGTGGACTTCGACTTCCTGCGCGGCGGCTCGGGGGCGGTGGTCCGCAGGGAGGCCCATTGAGGCAGCTCGGAGACCTGTCGTGACGACGATCGCCTGGACCCCGGCGGAGGGTACGCCCGGGGAGATCCGCCGGCGCCTCCCCCGGCCCCTCGAGGCCCTGGCGCGGGGCGAGGTCCCCGCCCTCGTGCTGCGCGGCGCCTATCCCGCCGATCACTGCCGCGCCCTCATGGAGCGCTTCCGCGAGCGCGGCCTGCTCTACGATCCCCGCCGCACCGGCGAGGGCAAGGTCCAGCGCGTCGACATCGGCACCAGCTTCGGCCGTTACCGGGCCGACCCCGACCGGTTCTTCGAGCACTCGCGGCAGACGCACGAGCTGTTCGCCACCCTCTTCGACGGCTACCAGGATCCGGTGCGCACCATGTACCGGGCGCTGGCGGAGCTGGCTCCGGAGAAGCGGGTGATGACGGCGCGCGAGCCCGACGGCCGCGAGTACGGCCCCGCCATCTTCCGCGTCTACCACGCCGAGGTCGGCCACGGGCCCCACTTCGACTCGGTGGCCAAGCGCACGAGGGCCACGGAGTACGCCGTGTCGCGTTTCCACCAGCAGTTCGCCGGCGTCCTCTGCTTCCAGAACTCCGAAGGCGGCGACACGGGCGAGCCCTACCTCTACAACTGCCCCTGGACGCCGGAGCTGCAGCCGGTGATGGCGGAACGGCGCTTCCCGGAGCACGTGGCCGCCAACGGCATCGAGCGCGCCCAGGTGCACCTCGAGCCGGGGGACCTCTACTTCTTCTTCTCCGAGAACGTGCACGAGGTGCCCGCCGTGGTGGGCGACCGGCCCCGGGCCGTGCTCGCCATGTTCATCGCCACCTCCGACGACGACGAGGAGATCTTCGTATGGGCGTGAGCCCCCCCGGCGGGGCGTGGCCGGACCCGGCCCCGGCGCCCGAGGAGCGCCAGACCAAGCGCCGCATCCCCTGGTACCGCACCCGCCTGGAGCGGCAGGTCCTGGCCGGGCTGAACCGCAAGAGCGACCTGCTGGGCCTGGCCCAGACCCTCGGCTTCCTGGGGACGCTGGCGGCCACCGGCGCCGCGGCCTGGTACGCCTCCCTGCATCTGACCTGGCCCTGGGTCGTGCTCGCCCTGTTCGTCCACGGCACGGGGTACAACTTCATCATCAACGGCTTCCACGAGCTGTGCCACAGCTCCGTCTTCCGCACGAGGTGGCTCAACCGCTTCTTCCTGCACGTGCTCAGCTTTCTCGGCTGGTACAACCCCGTGCACTTCTGGGCCAGCCACGCCGAGCATCACAAGTACACCCTCTACCCGCCCGAGGACGGCGAGGTCGTGCTGCCGGTGTACATGACCATGAAGGGCTACCTGAGGGGGGCCGTCATCGACTTCCGGGGCGCCTGGTACCGGATCCGCGGCGTCTTCCGCCGCGGCGTCCTCGGCCTTCTGAACCCCGGCTGGGAAACGATCCTCTTCCCGCCGGAGGAAATGGGGAAACGGAGGCGCCTCTTCCTCTGGGACCAGGTCCTGCTCGCCGGCCACGCGACGATCCTCGCGGGATCCCTCTACCTGGGCTGGTGGCAGCTGCCGCTACTGCTCACCTTCGCCTCCTTCCACGGCCGCTGGCTGTTCCTGCTGTGCAACAGCAGCCAGCACATCGGTCTCAGCGACGAGGTGTCCGACTTCCGTCTGAACTCGCGCACCTTCCTGCTCAACCCCGTGGTCCGCTTCCTCTACTGGCACATGAACTACCACATCGAGCACCACATGTACGCCGCCGTGCCCTGCTACCGGCTGGGGAAGCTGCATCGCGCCATCCGCCACGATCTGCCCCCCAGCCCGAGGGGACTGATCGCCACCTGGCGGGAGATCGCCGCCATCCAGAGGCGCCAGAAGCGGGAGCCCGGGTACCAGCACCTTCCGGAGCTGCCCCCCGGGGCGGGAGCGCCCGCGCCCTGAGCGGCGGCGGCGACGTGAGAGCCGTCTCGAGGACAGGCGCCGTCCGCAGCCTCGCCGCGGCCCTGCTGGTCGGGGCGGCGCCGGCGGCCGCGCTCGAGGCGGTCTCCGCCCTCTCCTACTACATGGAGGAAGCCGAAGGCCGGCTGGTCCTGAGCGACCTGCCCGCCGCCCCCGCGGACGCCGAGCTGCGGGCCGACGTGCTGGCCGGCGACCGGGTGCTGGCGCGCGACGCACCCGTCGTCCAGGGACGGCGGCCGTGGGTGGCCTTTCCGCTGCAGTCCCTGCCCGCGGGGTCCACCGAGCTGACCTGCCGCCTGCGTTCCGGGCGGGAGGACGCCGGCCGGGCCACGGCCGTGGTGACGCGGCGGCCGCCCCGGGCCAACGCCGTGCAGGTCGACCGCCTCGGCGGCGGCCTCCGCGTCGACGGCCTGCCCTGGTTCCCCTTCGGCTTCTACTGCTACTGGCCGGTGCAGCCGACCCTGGCCGCCGAGGAGGCGGTGCGGGGCTTCAACCTGATGAGCCCGTACCAACCCAACGACCCGGGCTCCCTGGAGCAGCGGCTCGCCTACCTGGACCGCGCCGCCGCCGTGGGCCTGAAGGTCCACTACCAGCTGCTGGACGTGACCGGCGGCGGCGGCGTGTACAGCGGCGCCGGACCGGAGGTATCCCCCGACCGGCGCCAGAGCTGGCTGCGCGAGGAGATCGAGGCCGTGCGCGACCACCCGGCGCTGCTGGCCTGGTACATCGCCGACGAGCCCGGCCTCCGGGGCGTCGACCCGGGGCGGATGCAACGCCTCTACGAGAGGGTGCGGGAGCTGGATCCCTACCACCCGGTGACCATGGTCTTCCTGAACGCCGGCGCCGCGCAGCCGTTCACGGCGGCGGTGGACGTGGCCATGGTCGATCCCTACCCCATCCCGAACGCGCCGCCGGCCAGCATCGGACCCGCCGTGGCCGCCGCCCGCTTGGGGCTGGGTCCGCGGACCCCCGTGTGGCTGGTGGGCCAGGCCTTCGGCGGCGGCGAGCACTGGACCCGCGAGCCCACGGCCCGGGAGCTGCGCCTGATGACGTGGCTGGCCATCGTCGAGGGGGCCACGGGCGTGCAGTACTTCATCCGCCACGGTCTGAGCGGGTTCCCCAAGTCGCCGGCGGCCTGGGCCGGGGCCGGCCGCGCCGCCCAGGAGGTCCAGGCCCTGACGCCGTACCTGCTGTCCCGGGAGCCGCCCCCCCTCGCGCTCCCCTCGCCGGAGGGGGTGCGCGCCGCGGCCTGGCGCCACGGCGGCGAGACCGTGATCGCCGCGGTCAACACCAGGAACCAGCCGCTGGCCTTCGAACTGCTCCTGCCGGGGACCGGGGCGGAGACCCTGGAGGCGGACGTCCTGTACGAGGATCGGGTCGTGCCCTTGCGAACGGTGTCGCGCGGGCGGAGCCCCGGCCTGCTGCGGCGGCCCCTGGGACTGGTCACCGGTCTGCTGCGGCGCGGCGGGGACGCGCCCGCGGCGCAAGACCTGCAGCTCGAGGACGTCATCGACGCCTACGGCGTCCGTCTCTACCGCCTGCGGGGTCCCGCTCCGCCGCCGGTGAGCGTCCTCAACCACATCGTCGATCCGAGCTTCGAGTGGGACCCCGCCCCGGCCGTGCCCGCGGCGGTCTATGCCCAGGTGGGCGCCGGGCGGGGGGCCACCGCCTTCGTCGACGGCCGCCGGGCCCATCACGGCCGGCGCTCCCTGCGCCTGGTCTCGCCCGGAGACGGCGAGGGGGTCCGCATCCGGCCCTATGCGCCCTCCGTCGCCCCCGGGAGGACCTACCGGCTCTCGGTCTGGGCCATGGCGCGCAGCGGCTCGGCGCCGGTCCTGCGCCTGCATTCCCACGCCGGCGGCGACTCGGCCGACTTCGTGCTGAGCGACCGCTGGACCCGGTATCATCTCGACGCCTCCAGCGGCGGGGCGACTCGCGCCGGCCTCGCCCTCGGCCTGGCCACGGCGGGCACGGCCTGGCTCGACCTGGTGGAGTATCACGACATCTCGCCCCGGATCCTCACCAGCGCCACACCCACCGGCCACTGGATCTCGGTGGAGTCGGTGGTGCCCGATGGTCGGATCCACCTGCGCCTCGACGGGCGCGAGGCGACGGCGCGGGACCCGGTCTACAGCCATCCGCTGACCACGCATGGCTCGAGCCAGGTGCGCACAGCCCTCGTCCGCGACGGCGTGGTCCAGGCCCGGGCCGGGCTCGACCTGCATCATCACGCCGCCCTGGGCCGCTTCGTCGACCTCGCCCACCCCCACTCGCCGCGCTACCCCGCCGGCGGCTTCGAAGCGCTGACCGACGGCATCCTGGGCTCCGACCACTTCGAGGACGGCCGCTGGCAGGGCTTCGAGGGCGTGGACCTGCACGCCGTCGTCGACCTCGGAGAGCCGGTGGAGATCGAGTCCGTGGCCTGCCGCTTCCTGCAGAGCACGGCCGCCTGGATCTGGCTTCCCCGGGTGATGGAGGTCAACCTCTCCGACGACGGACGCACCTTCCGCCCCTTCGCCACCGCCGATCACGAGGTCGGCGAGCGCGCCCCGGGCGGCCGCGTCGAGGAGCTGACCGCCGCGGCCCCGGCGGACCGGGCCCGCTTCGTGCGGGTCCGCGCCCGGACCGTGGGCCGGTGTCCGTCGTGGCACCCCGGCGCCGGCGCCCCGGCCTGGCTCTTCGCCGACGAGATCCGCGTGAACCCGGAGTAGGATGGCCGTGGACGACATCGATCCGGCCTGGCTCGACGCCACGGCGCAGGCGGCCCTGGTGCGGCGCGGCGAGCTGACGCCCCTGGAGCTGGTGGACGCCGCCATCGCCCGCGTCGAACGCCTGAACCCGTCCCTCAACGCCGTGGTCACCCCCCTCTTCGACAGCGCCCGGGAGGCCGCCCGGGGCCGGCTGCCGGACGGCCCGCTGAGAGGCGTGCCCTACCTGCTGAAGGACCTGGGGGCGGCCCTGGCCGGGGTCCGGCGCACCTCGGGGGCCGCCGTGCTGAAGGACTTCGCCCCCGACTTCGACGACGTCCTCGTCGAGCGGCTGCGCGCCGCCGGGCTGATCTTCATCGGCCGCACGAACACCCCCGAGCTGGGCGCCTCGGCGACGACCGAGCCCAGCCTCTTCGGGCCGACCCGCAACCCCTGGGACCCGAAGCGCTCCCCGGGCGGCTCCAGCGGCGGCTCGGCGGCGGCCGTGGCCTCGGGGATGGTGGCGGCCGCCCACGGCAACGACGGCGGCGGCTCGATCCGCATCCCCGCCTCCTGCTGCGGCCTCTTCGGACTCAAGCCGACACGGGCCCGCTCGACCGCGGCCCCCGGCGCCGGGGAGCGCTGGCTGTCCGTCGATCACGCCCTGACGCGGTCGGTGCGCGACAGCGCCGTGCTGCTCGACGCCATCGCCGGAGGGGTGCCGGGGGACCCCTGCTGGGCGCCGCCGCCGCGGCGGCCCTACGCCGAGGAGGTGGGGGCCGATCCCGGAAGCCTGCGCATCGCCTGGACGGCGGCGGCGCCCCGGGGATCGGCCGTGCACCCCGACTGCGTGCGGGCCGTGCAGGAGACGGCGGCCCTGTGCCGGGAGCTGGGGCACCAGGTCGCGGAGGGCTCGCCGGAGTTCGAGTCCGCCCCTTTCGAGGAGGCCTTCCTCTCCATGTTCGCCGCCGGCGTGGCCGCCTCCCTGGACGGCATCGACCGCCACTTCGGGGTCGCCCCGTCGCCGGAGAAGTACGACCCGGCCACGTGGCGGCTCTACGAGCGCGGGGCGGACCTGAGCGCCTCCCGCTACCTGCAGGCCGTGGAGCTCACCCAGAGGGTGGGCCGGCGCCTGGCCGCCTTCTTCACCGGCACCGACATCTGGCTCACGCCGACGCTGGGGCGGCCCCCCGAGCCGCTGGGGAGCCTGGAGCCGTCGCTGGAGAGCGATCCCGCCGAAGCCCTGGAGTACGCCCTCTCCTGGGTCGCCTTCACGCCGATCTGCAACTGCACCGGCGTGCCGGCGGCCTCCGTCCCCCTCCACTGGAACGAGGAGGGCCTGCCCATCGGCGTGCAGCTCGTCGCCCCGTACGGAGGCGAGGACGTCCTCTTCCGGCTGGCCTCGCAGCTGGAGGCCGCGCGCCCCTGGTTCGGCCGCCGGCCGCCCGTCAGCGCCTGACCGGCCCCCCGGCCTATCTTTGAGAACATGCCTCGATTCCTGATCAAGTCCGACTTCTACCGGCCCGACTTCGACTCCCAGATCCGGCGCGACGCCCTGGCGCAGCTGTCCCGCTACGGCGAGGTGGAGCCCTACGACGGCGAGCTCGGCGCCGAGCGCGGAGGCGGCGATGTGGCCGCCGTCATCGCCAGCTCCCTGTGGATCCACCCCGAGTTCTACGACGCCAGCCCCGGGCTGCGCCTCGTGGCCCGCTACGGGGTCGGCTTCGAGAAGGTCCACATCGACCTGTGCACCCGCCGCGGCATCCTGGTGACCTGCGCCCCCGAGCACATGCAGACGGTGGCCGAGTACACCATCGCCCAGTGGCTGGCCACCCTCAAGCGACTCTATACCCTCAACCGCAACGCCCACGGCGGCGACCCGGGCCTCATGGTCACCTACGAGGCCGCCGGCACCACCCTCGGCCTCTACGGGTTCGGCCGCATCGGCCAGGCCGTGGCCGAGCGCGCCCGGCCGCTGCTCGGTCCGGAGGGGACGCTGCTGGTCTACGACGTGCGTGACGACATCGCCGACCTGGCCGCCCGCCACGGCGCCGAGGCCGTCGGCGATCCCCTGGAGCTGTTCCGGCGCAGCGACGCCGTCTCCCTGCACCTGGCCGGAGACCGGCCCGTGGTCACCTGGGAGGAACTGCGCCGGATGCAGCCCCACGCCGCGCTCCTCAACCCGTCGCGGGGCAACCTCGTGGTCGACGCCGACGTGAAGCGCGCCCTCGACGGCGGCCACCTGTTCTACTACGTCATCGACGATCCCGTGCGCGACGGCCGCGAGATCCACCGCGATCACCCGAGGGTCATCGCCACCAACCACAACGCCGGCATCACCGCCCAGTCGACGGCCCGCCTCGACCGCCGCACCGTGAATCAGGTGATCGACGTCCTCGAGGGCCGGGTGCCGCCCCACCTCCTCAACCCCGAGGCGTTGAGCCACCCCCGCCAAGGGGACCTGGCGGCGACCGACCCGTGATCGGCGCCGGGCCCGTCCAGTCCTACCTGCACGAGCACGTGCCGCTGACGCGGCAGATGCAGGTGCGCGTCACAGGTTGCGGACCCGAAGGGGTGCGTCTCGCCGCGCCCCTGTCGCCGAACGTCAACCACGTGGGCACGGTCTTCGCCGGCAGCGCCTCGGCCCTGGCCATGCTCGCCGGCTGGACCCTGATCCACGCCCGACTCGCCGAGTTGCCCTTCGAGACCACCCTCGTCATCCGCCGCGGGCGGATCGACTACGACCGGCCCATCGACGGCGACTTCGAGGCCTGGTGCCCGTCGCCGGTCAAGGCCGAGTGGGAGCGCTTCGGCGCCGATCTGCGCGCCGGCCGGGGGCGGCTCGAGCTGGCCGTGGAGGTGCGGCGGGAAGGGCGCAGGATGGCTTCTTTCAACGGTGTGTACGTGGCCTCGAGAAACGGGGTCCCGGCGCCGCCGGGCCCAAGGGAGGAATGACCGCGATGTCCGGACTGACCCCGCAGCAGCTCGACTTCTACCGCGGGCAGGGCTACCTGCTTGTGGAGGACGCCTTCGACCCGTCCCTCTTCAGCCTCCTTCAGGCGGAGGTGGACGAGGCGACCGGCGCCTTCGCCCGCGCCGCCCTCGCCGACGGACGCATCTCCGAGCCGCACGAGGAGGAGCCCTTCGAGCGCCGCCTCCACCGGCTGGCCCTGCAGCTCGACGACCCCGGGCCCCTGGAGGCCCTGGCCCGCGGCAAGATGCGCTCGCCGGGGATGTTCCGGATCTACACCTGCGAGGCCCTCCTCGACATGGTCGAGTCCGTCATCGGCCCCGAGATCCTGGCCCATCCGCAGTTCAACATCCGCGCCAAGCGGCCCGGCCAGGACGAGGCGGTCGTGCCCTGGCACCAGGACCTGGGGTACCTGGAGCGCGAGGCCGAGGAGACGTTCATGGTCAACTTCTGGATCCCCCTCGTCGACGCCACCCTGGAGAACGGCTGCCTGGAGGTCATCGCCGGCAGCCACCGCTCCGAACTGATCGAGCACCACCGGGGCATGGGGCCGGCGGGCAACTTCAAGGGCGTCGCCGACGAGGAGCTGCCCCCGGGCGAGCACGTGCCGTGCCCGGTGCGCACCGGCGGCGTGCTGCTGATCCAGCACACGACCATGCACCGCTCGCAGCCCAACCTCTCCGATCACATCCGCTGGAGCCTGGACCTGCGCTACTCGCACCCCGATCTGCCCACGGGGCGGGAGAAGGTCCCCGGATTCATCGCCCGCAGCCGGCGGGACCCGGCCTCGGTCTGCCGGTCCGCGGAGGAATGGGTGCGCATCGTCGAGTCCGCGGGCGCGGCGGAGCGCCACTGAGACGGGCGGTGGGCTCCCCGCCGGGGACCGCTCCGGCGGCGCCGGAAACGGCCCTGGTGCCGGAGGGCCGGTTCCGCATGGGCAGCGACCGGGGCCGCGCCAACGAGGCGCCCGCCCACGAGGTCTGGATCGACGCCTTCGCCCTGGCCCTGCGGCCCGTGACCCGCGCCGAGTACCAGATCTTCCTCGACTCCACCGGCCACCCGCCGCCGCGCACTTGGGGTGACGGGCGCTTCGCCGATCCACGGCAGCCGGCGGTGGCCGTGAGCTGGTTCGAGGCCGTCGCCTACTGTGAGTGGCTCTCCGCAGGGCTGGGCGCCTCTTTCCGCCTCCCGACGGAGGCCGAACGGGAGAAGGCGGCCCGGGGCGGGACGGAGGGCCTGGAGTACCCCTGGGGCGACGGCCCTCCCGACTGGATGGACCCCCGTTACCGCGGCGACGAGGTGGAGCGGCCGGACCGCGTCGGTGAGGACCCGCCCAACTGCTATGGCCTGCACAACATGGGCGACCTCGTCCACGAGTGGTGTTCCGACTGGTACGACGCGGGATACTACGCCGTCTCGCCGGAGCGCAACCCGCCCGGACCGGCCAGCGGACTGAGACGCGCCTCCCGGGGCGGCTCCTGGCGGCACGCCGTCAAGGTGACGCGCTGCGCCCACCGCTCGGCGATCCTGCCCGACCGGCAGCTGACCGACTACGGATTCCGCGTGGCCCTTGGGGTGGATTAGCGCCGACGCCCTGCGGAGCGGAGCAGCCGCACGTTTCGCAAGGGATGCAACCCCACCAGGTGTGGATGGCACCCCGCGCAACTCACCGGCTGCGGATTCCGCATCGCCCTGGGGGGCGCCTGACCCTGCCCAGCGGAGCCGCCGCGCCCAGGAGCCGAGGCGCCGCTCGGGACCGAGGGTCATCCAGTTCCCGGAGGACCGGTCCTTCGGCGAGATCGTCGTGCGCGACTGGGGGAGCCCGGTCCACGGCGGCTACCGCAGCGACTGGGAAGACCTCGGGTTCCGCATGGCACAACTCGGTCACGTGGACCGACGACGACTGCCGTCACCTGTCACGCCTGCGGGGTCTCGTCTGGGTGAGCCTCGTAGGTGTCTCGATCAGGGACGAGGGGCTGCGCTGGCTCGGCGGATTGCGGGAACTCCGGCATCTCGACCTGCACAGGATCCCCGCGTTGACCGCCGAGGGCATCGCCCATCTCTCGGGACTGACGGAGATCGAGAGCTTCTTCTGCACCTCGCGCCGAGGGGGTCACCGAGGAGGGTGTGAAGGCGCTGGAGGCGGCCCTGCCCAGGATGGGCGGATCGTAGCGCTCCCCTCGGGACCGCTGGCCGCGCCTCAGCGGCCCTCCTTGCGCAGGATGTCGGCGGCGATGGCGCAGGTCGTGCCGTGCATGGCGATGACCACGACGCCGAGGCCCTCGGCGAGATAGCCGCCGGGGTAGAGGCCGGGGATCTCCACGGACTCACGGACCTGCTGTACTCAAAGACTGGGCGACGGGTTCGAAACCTCCCACGTCTGTCTGGTCAGTGAACCTGCATCCGGGTTCATCTGTCGCGGGGAGCCTGTTGCACGCCTCCCTTGATCTGACCCCAGAACGCCGGAGAGAATGACGTGGCTACCCGGGGCGTCATCCATGCATCCCCGAAAGAGTCAGCGCTCTCGCGAAGTCGCCCCGTAAGTCCGTTTGACGTGTGAACCCTCAGTACCTCGTATGGATCCACTTCCACAAAGAGAACGCTGAGCCCGATGACGGCGCCCTCGACGATCCTTGACGGAGAGCTTGACTCCAGACCGGCCGGATCGATGGAATCAAACACAGTCATATACAGTTCGAGCGTCGAGTGCACCTGATCGTCATCCTCTACAAAGGAACCCGGCCCGTCGATGAACTGCGGATCATCCAGCCACATCCGCTCGGGGCTCTCGTACTTGATCTCCAACGCGCCTCCCCGGCCTTGAATGGCCGAACAGCGCTGTGCCCCACCGATCTCCATATGATCCTCCCCGGAATGATCGGCATCGACCATCAACTCCACCTGTCCGTCGAAATACCCATCCACGGGCTCATCCACATGCTTGTCGTCCCATCTCTCCACAGCCAGATACACACGACTTCTCTCGGGATCAACAGCGATCCAGATCTCGATATCGACTGAGCCCCCCCAGTCACCAGCATAGTGCCCTGCTGTCGGATCGATAAACAGATCAGTGTTTCGAAGTGTGGGCTCCCCCAGCACTTCCCGCCAATCCGTCAGTGACCCATCCGTCACATCGAGGACCGCGGCCTCCTGCGAGCGCAAGAGCGGTACACTCAAGAGGTATTCTCCAGTCACGGGAATGTGGGAGAACGCTTCCTGCTGGGTAAACAACGCAGAGAAGACCAACGCTGTCCTTGCAGAGCAAAGTCGCCGCAATGTCTCCACCATCGGTGCCTCCGGAGCCCTGGCCTGGACTATGGAGCCTCATCTCACAAGCGATACCTTCTGAATCACTCGCTCGGTCCCGGCGATCAGTCGGAATCGAGTATGTGAGGCTCGTTGCGGGATTGAACGGATTCGGGTAGGCAACCCCCAGCTCAATGTGAGTTGGCAAGAACTCTTCAGAACCCGCGGAGGCGACGGGCTTTGGCCGCCGAGTCTCCACCCTCTTCTGAGGCAACACTCTTGCTGTCGCTCCCGCCGTCTCCATACAGCTCTTCCAGTGCATCTCGATCGTCTGTGTCAATGCTGCGCTGCCCCAGACTCTCAGCGTGGACATCGTGCCCTCTGTAGGACCCACAGTTACAGTTCCCGCAAGTATGCGCCTGCAGCATCGACGGGTCGAGCTACTGCCCGTTCTTGTCGGGGTGGCGCACGGCGCAGGCCAGGCAGGCCGCGGCCGCGGCGTCGAAGGCGTTGCCGCCCTCGCTGAAGATCCGCTCGCCGGCCTCGGCGACGAGCTCGGACTCGGCCGCCACGACACCGCGGGACCCGACCATGGAGTGGGGGGTCCTGGTGCGCGGCGGCTCCGGCTTGGCCGCGGAATCCCCCCGGTCACCTGGCGAGCCCTGGATCTGTTCCCGGCTCTCGTGCTCCACCTTGGTCTCCTCCCTGTCCGCCCGCGCAGGTCCCGCGCAATGTCTCCGGGCTCCCGGCCGAACGACGATTCTCTGAAGAACAGGATCTGGCGCACTCCGGACCAGCCCAGGAGCGACGGACCGGGGACCCCCAAGGAAAGGCCCCGCAACATCGGGCGGCGGATGCGGGCCCTCCCCGCCGAGATCCGATCGCACGGGACCCGTTTCCTGCCGTTGCCCTTCGTGTCGCAAAATTGCGACAGGTGTCTCATATTGCTACACATGGCCCCTCGCTGCCTCTCTGGGTTTTATAACCCGTTTATAAACAGTGGGTTGAACAGTTTCCCCCCTTCAGGCCACCGCGGGGGCAGGCGCGGGGGCAGGCGCAGGAGTGTTTCAAAATGCGACACTCGACCCCCTTCCCCCGGGGCTTTCTCCCAATGCTTCAACTCGTTTATCTGCAATCAGTTAGCTCCCTTTCTTCGAAGATGGCACAGTCTTTGCGCAGCCGCTCGAAATGTCCGGCCTCCGGCTTCCTACACGAGCGATGCGCTTCCCCTCTCGATGCCATCCGGGTGACGGCCGTCCCGCCGCCCTGGGGCTTCTGGTCGTGTCCTTCCTGTGTCTGTTTCCGGGGGCCCTGTCCGAGTCGCGGGTGGAGGGCCAGGGCGGGGCCGGCGATCAAGAGGCAGAGGATTCGGGCCCCTCGCGGCTGTACTGGACGGACGCCGGCAGCGACAAGATCCAGCGGGCTCTTCTGGACGGCTCCGAGGTGGAGGACGTGGTCGCCGGCCCCCGCCAACTGCGCGGCCTGACCCTGGACCTGGCCGGCGACCGGCTCTACTGGGCCGACCGCGGCGCCGGCAAGATCCAGCGGGCCGACCTCGACGGCGGCGGCGAACAGGACCTGGTCACCGGCCTGAGCCATCCCCGCAGCCTGGTGGTGGACGCCGAGGCCGGCCGGATGTACTGGACCGACTCCGGCACCGACAAGATTCAGCGGTCCGACCTCGACGGCTCGGGAGTGGAGGATCTGGTCACCGACGGCCTGCAGACCCCCCTGGGCCTGGCCCTGGACGCCGACGCCGGGTGGCTCTACTGGACCGATTGGGGCACCGACAAGATCCAGCGGGCCCGGCTCGACGGCAGCGGGGTGGAAGACCTGGTCACGGGCCTGCACACGCCCCGGGGCCTGGCCCTGGACCTGGGCGCCGGCCGGATGTACTGGACCGACTCCGGCACCGACAAGATCCAGCGCGCCCACCTCGACGGCTCCGATATGGAGGATCTGGTCACCGGCCTGCGCCTGCCCCGGGCCCTGGCCCTGGACGCGGAGGCCGGCCAGATCTACTGGACCGACGCCGCCACCGGCCAGATCCAGTGCGCCAACCTCGACGGCTCCGATGTGCGCGACCTGGTCACCGGCCTGCGCGATCCCCGGGGCCTGGCCCTGGCCCTCACGGGGACGCCCAACCGCCCCCCGGTCGTGGCGCCGATGGCGGACCGCACCCTGGCCGCCGGAGACACCCTGACGCTGCCGCTGACGGGTCACGACCCGGACGGCGACGACCTGACCTGGCAGGCCCGGTCCGCCGACGAGAAGGTGGCCGCCGCCGCGGTCCGGGCCGACTCCCTGCGCCTGGTGGCCCGGGCCCCCGGCCGGGCGGCGATCGAGGTCACCGCCCGCGATCCGGGCGGCCGTACGGGCACGGAGCGCTTCACCGTCACCGTACCGGCCAACCGGCCGCCGGAGGCCGTGGCCCGGCTCTACTGGACCGAGTCCGGCCGCGGCCGGATCCGCCACGCCCACCTCGACGGCTCGGGGGTGGAAGACCTGGTCACCGGCCTGTCGCAGCCCCGCGGCCTGGCCCTGGACGCGGCCGGGGGCCGGCTCTACTGGACCGACCCCCGCGCCGACAAGATCCAGCGAGCTTCCCTCGACGGCTCGCTGATCGAAGATCTGGTCACCACCGGCCTGGAGGCCCCCTCCGGCCTGGCCCTGGACCCGGCGGCCGGCCGGCTCTACTGGACCGACTACGGCACCGACCGGGTGCAGCGGGCCGGCCTCGACGGCAGCGGCGTGGAAGCTCTGGTCACCACCGGCCTGCGCCAGCCCCAGGGCCTGGCCCTGGGCGCCGGCCGGCTCTACTGGACCGACGCCGGCGCCGACCGGATCCAGGCCGCCGACCTCGACGGCGCCGGCGTGCGGAATCTGGTCACCACCGGGCTGCAGTCCCCCCAGGACATCGCCCTGGACACGCTCGGAGGCTACCTCTACTGGGCCGACTTCGGCACCGACAAGATCCAGCGAGCCCCCCTCGACGGCTCGCCGGTGCAGGACCTGGTCACCGAGGGCCTGCGCGCCCCCCAGGGGATGGCCTTGGATGCGGCCGCCGGCCGGATCTACTGGACCGATACCGGCACCGGCAAGATCCAGCGCGCCCGTCTCGACGGCGTCGGCGTGGAGGATCTGATCGCCGAGGGCCTGGACACCCCCTACGACCTGGCCGTGGGCGCCGGCCTGCCGGCGCGGAGGGTGAGGGTGGGAGACGAGCCGGACACCCTGGCGCTGGCCGGGCGCTTCCGAGACCCGGAGGGCGGCCCCCTGAGCTACCATGCCGTCTCCGCGGACATGGCCGTGGCCGCCGCCGAGGTCGCCGGCGCCCGGATCACGATCACCGCCGTGGCCGCCGGCCGGACGTCGATCGCCGTCACCGCGCGCGACCCCGAGGGTCTGCGGGCCACTCTCCCCCTCGCCGTGCAGGTGCTCCCCAGACCCAACCGGCCCCCGACCCTGCTACCGCTGGCGGATCTCACCGCCACCGCCGGCGACACCCTGACCCTCGGGATCCAGGCCACCGACCCCGACGGGGACCGCCTCCGCTACACGGCCTCCGCGGCCGACTCCGCCATCGCCCGGGCCAGTGCCGTCGATTCGGTGATGACCCTCCGGCCGAAGGCGGCGGGCGAGACGACGATCGCCGTCACGGTCCGCGACGACAGCCTGGAGGCGGCCGGAAGCTTCGGGCTGACCGTGGAGTGGCCCAACCGGGCGCCGGTGGCCGGCGACCTGCCGGACCGCCAGGTGTTCCTGGGCGACGAGGCCCGGGTCCCGCTGGCCAAGGTCTTCTCCGACCCCGACGGCGACCGCCTCGGCTACACCGCCGCCTCGAAGAATCCGGCGGTGGCCGCCGCCGAGGCCGCCCGGGACACCCTGACGATCACCCCCGTGGCCGAGGGCCAGGCGGCCATCGACGTCACCGCCACCGATCCCGAGGGCCTGCAGGCCGCCGGGACCTTCACCGTCACCGTGAAACCCAAGCCGCCGCCCGGCGGTGGTGGTGGGGGCGGTGGTTTCATCCCGCCTCCGCCTCCTCCGCCGCCACCGGCCAACAACCAGGCCCCGACCTTCGACGACGGGACGAGCACCGCCCGCACCGTGCTTGAAAGCGCCCCGGCCCGACAAGGCATCCAGCACCCGGTCCGAGCCACCGACCCGGAAGGACACCCGCTCACCTACCGGCTCGCCGGACCCGACGCGGACCACTTCACCGTCGACCGCAGCCGAGGCCAGTTGCGCACCCGAACCGGCGTCGCCTACGACTACGAGACCACCGACCGCTACTCGGTCACCCTGCATGCCGAGGACCCCTACGGCGGTACCGACGCCATCAACGTGACCGTGCACGTGGCCGACGTCGACGAACCCCCCCAGGCCCCGGCCCGCCCCCGGGTCGAGCCCGCCTCCTCGACGAGCCTGACCGTGACCTGGGACGAGCCGGTCAACACCGGCCCCGACGTCAACGACTACGACCTGCAGTACCGCAAGAGCGGCTCCTTCCTTCCCTGGCCGCACACCGGCCCCGGCGCCACCACCACGATCCCCGACCTGGACCTGAACACGCGTTACGAGGTGCAGGTCCGGGCCACCAACGACGAAGGCACGGGCGCTTGGTCCGCCTCGGGCTTCGGCTCGACCGGCGCCAATCAGCGGCCGGTCTTCGAGGAATCCGCGCCCACGCGCAGCCTCGACGAGAACACCCCGCCCAATCGGAACATCGGCACCCCGGTAAGGGCGACCGATCCCGAGCTCAGCCCCATCACCTACCGCCTTGCTGGACGCGACGCCGACTCCTTCACCCTCGACGAGACCCGCGGCCAACTGCGCACCCGCCCCGGCGTCACCTACGACTTCGAGACCCGGAGCCGATACTCCGTGACCGTGGAGGCCACCGACGAGCCGGGCGGCCGTGCGACTATCACCGTGACGATTGAACTGACCGACGACGACAACGAACGGCCGGATACACCCGACAAGCCGTCCGTCACGGCCTCCACGTTGAACAGCCTTTCCATTCGATGGACGGCCCCGGCCAACACCGGCCCCGACGTCAACGACTACGACGTGCATTACAGTGAGGACGGCGGCGCCTTCACCGACTGGCCGCACGTGGGTCCCGGCACGACCACGACCATCACCGGGTTGAAAGCCAACACGCCCTACGAGGTTCAGGTGCTGGCGCGCAGCGACGAAGGCGAGAGCCTCTGGTCCGAGTCCGTTGACGTGAGAACCATCGCCAACCGGGCCCCGACCTTCACCGAGGGTACGAGCACCACGCGCACTCTGGCCGAGAACACCACGGGCACAACCGATATCGGCAACCCGATAACCGCAAGCGACGGCGACGGAGGGACGCTGACCTACCATCTCGAAGGCACGGACCGGGCCTCCTTCTCTCTCGATGGCAACCAGCTTCAGACAATAGCGGGCGTCGCCTACGACTACGAGGAGAAGAGCAGCTACGTCGTGATCGTGCGCGTGCAAGACGGTCAGGGCGGCAGCAACACCATCGAGGTGGCGATCAACCTGATAGACCGACAGGAGCCACCCGAGACCCCGGCTGCACCCCGGGTCATACCGGCCTCATCAACGAGCCTGACAGTAACCTGGGACGAGCCGGCAAATACCGGACCCGACATCGACGACTACGACATCCAGTACCGCGAAGGGGACAGCGGCGGCTTTACCTCCTGGACACACAACGGCCCGGAACTCACCGCAACCATCACCGGTCGTAGCCCGGGCACGAGCTATGAGGTGCAGGTGCTCGCGCGCAACGCCGAAGGCACGAGCGATTGGTCCCCGTCGGGCACGGGAAGCACCCACCCCAACCAGCCGCCGGTCTTCACCGACGGATCGAGCACCACGCGCAGCTTTGCCGAAAACACGACAGGCGTGCAGAACATCGGCGATCCGTTAAGCGCCACCGACCCGGAGGGCACCCCCCTGACCTACAGCCTGGAAGGCACAGACGCAGATGCCTTCACCATCAACTCGCGCAGCGGTCAACTTCGGACCAAATCGGATCAGACCTACAACTACGAGGCTAAGCCCCGCTACGTTGTGAGTGTGAAAGCAACAGACGGGCATAGCGGTGAGCGCACCATCACCATTTTAATTAACCTGAACGACGTCAACGAGCCGCCCTCGTTCACCAGCGACGCGACCTTCGAGACCGAGGAAAACAACCGGTCCATCGGCCGGGTGGATGCCGTGGACGTCGACAACGGCGATGGCATCACCGGCTACACCCTCACCGGCGGTGCTGACCAGGACCAGTTCGAGATCAATAGCGCAGGGGCGTTGACCTTCAAGGAGGCCCCTGACTTTGAGGATCCCGCAGACAGTGGCAGAAACAACGAATACATCGTGGAGGTCACAGCGACTGGCGGCACGGAAACCCAGGAACAGACGACAACACAGACGATAACCGTCACCGTGGAAAACGCAGATGAACCGCCGGGCAAGCCCGATCTGCCCACGGTGAGCAACGAGACGGAGAATAGTCTGACCGTGAGTTGGGACGAGCCGAGCAATACCGGTCCGCCCATCACCGATTACAATGTGCAATACCGCGAAGGCAGCAGCGGCGCCTTCACTGCGGCGGCACACGATGGCACGGGCAGGACGACGACGATTGCGAACCTGGAGTCGGACACCTCTTATGAGATTCAGGTGCAGGCCACCAGTGACGAAGGCACGAGCCAGTGGTCGCCATCGGGGAATGGACGGACCGGCGCCAACCAGGCCCCCACCTTCACCGAAGGTTCGAGCACCACCCGCAGGTTGGTCGAGAACACGACCGGCGCCCACAACATCGGCAACCCGATAACCGCAAGCGACGGCGACGGAGGGACGCTGACCTACCATCTCGAAGGCACGGACCGGGCCTCCTTCTCTCTCGATGGCAACCAGCTTCAGACCCAATCGGGCGAGACCTACGACTACGAGGAGAAGAGCAGCTACGTCGTGATCGTGCGCGTGCAAGACGGTCAGGGCGGCAGCAACACCATCGAGGTGGCGATCAACCTGATAGACCGACAGGAGCCACCCGAGACCCCGTCAGCACCCCGGGTCATACCGGCCTCATCAACGAGCCTGACAGTAACCTGGGACGAGCCGACAAATACCGGACCCGACATCGACGACTACGACATCCAGTACCGCGAAGGGGACAGCGGCGGCTTTACCTCCTGGACACACAACGGCCCGGAACTCACCGCAACCATCACCGGTCGTAGCCCGGGCACGAGCTATGAGGTGCAGGTGCGAGCGCGCAACGACGAAGGCGCGAGCCTCTGGTCCCCGTCGGGCAGGAGCTGTTCAGAAGGCGGCGACGCCCCGACGCCGGTGGAAGTGGAAGTGACGGCGGTGCCCATCGTGGTCGCGTCCACGACGGATGAGTACTTCGTGCTCTATGTACGGCACGATCTGGATGGCACAGAGGTCGAGATCCCTGTGCTGGTGAAGAAGGGTGAAGCGGGTACGACAACGCTTGCTGAGAACGTGGCGGCACTGCCCAAGGAGCGCTACCGGGTCGAGAAGTACCTCCTCGCTGACCCAGCCGACGTTGACGGCGATTGCATCGACGACATCACCGAACTCGATGACCTGGGCAGCCTGAACCCGGTGAACGCCGCCGGCAGCGTCGACCTCAACGACGGCGCCGTGGCCCTTCCCGACAGGGCAACGTTTGAGACCCTCTCCTATGGCTTCGGAGCCAGGACGTACCTGAAGTTCGTTCTTCTAGGCTTCAACACCGAAAACCCGCGGGTCTACTTTCTGAACGCCACCACGCACCCCGGACACCCTGGCTTCACAAATACCCTCTATGCGCTGGGCATCGAGGAGGACGGCGCCGACTACGTATACAATGGTTTGATCACTTATCACCGCGATATCCGTTCCGACAATGGGGGTCTCGGAGTTTACACATTCTGGATTTACGGCATCAAACCCTTCAGCCACGTGGACCTCATTCATACGTTGCTCGCCGCCAGCATGCCGGTGCTTGAGCAAGACCTTGCCTATAACTTGAGCAACTATGAGATTTTGGCTATCCAAGACGACTTGCCGCTCTACGAGGCGTCCCGAATCAACGTCATGTTCGACAGAGACCTCGCTCCCGAGAGTGATTTCATCCCGTTGAACCAGGCGATAGGGTACGGCCTGCTGCGGCACATGGACACGGACGACCGTCCCAACCCCCGCGACGTGGTGATCTACGAGGCGCTGCCCAACAATCTGCCCCGCGTCGCCGGCATCATCACCACCATGCCCCAAACGCCGCTCTCGCACGTCAACCTGCGCGCTGTCCAGGACGGCGCGCCAAACGCCTTTGTCCGCGGCGCCCTCGACGACCCCCAAATCAGTGCGCTCATCGGGAAGCACGTCCGCTACACGGTCAGTGAAGACGGATACACCATCCGGGCGGTCACCAAAGAGGAAATCGACAACCACTATGCGTCGTCCCGCCCCGCCCAGCCGCAGACGCCGGAACGCGACCTCTCGGTCACTGAGATCACCCCCCTCAGCGACATCGGCTTCGATGACTGGGACGCCTTCGGCGTCAAGGCGACCAACGTGGCCGTGCTAGGAACTCTCGGGTTCCCGGAGGGGACGGTGCCCGACGGCTTCGCGATCCCGTTCTATTTCTACGACGAGTTCATGAAGCACAACGACTTCTACACCCGCATTGAAACCATGCTGGCGGATGAAGATTTCCAGACGGACTTCCAAGCCCAGGCGGACTCACTCAAGAAACTGCGCAAGGCCATCGAGGACGCGGAGACGCCGGATTGGATCGTCTCGGCAATCGAGACCATGAATGAATCTTTCTCCGCGGGGATCAACCGTCGCTACCGGTCCAGCACCAACAACGAGGACCTGCCGGGTTTCAACGGCGCGGGCCTGTACGACTCCAAGAGCCAGAAGCCCAGCGAGGACGAGAGGGACTTGGCCAAGTCCCTCAAAGAGGTGTATGCCAGCCTGTGGAACTTCCGCGCCTTTATCGAACGTGACTTCCATCGTGTCGACCACCTGTCTGCCGCCATGGGGGTCCTGGTGCACCCCAGCTACCGGGACGAACTGGTCAACGGCGTCGCCGTCAGCTTCGACCCCGTCTCCGGCAGGGAGGGGCGCTACTACGTTAACAGCCAGGTGGGCGAGGACCTGGTAACCAACCCAGATGCGCACTCCATCCCAGAGGAACTCCTGCTACGCCGCATACGCCTCTCGAATAGTGTGTCTGTCGAAGTCCTTGCTACTTCCAACCAGGTTAGCCCAGGTGAATTGCTCATGAGCGGCACTCAAATTCATCAGTTGGGCCAGCACTTGATCGTGATCCATGAGGAGTTTAAGGAGCTGTACGACCCAGGGCCCGATGAGCCGTTCGCCATGGAGATCGAGTTCAAGATCACCAGCGACAATATCCTGGCGATCAAGCAGGGCATTGTCCCGATCTTAGTTGAAATAGCACAGGCTCCCATCGTTACGTTTGATACGAGAAATCCCCAAGAAGCCTCGTATCGGTAACCCAAGGAGCCTGCCATGAGCAGGCTACAAGCACGGAAGAAGGGCGTCAAACGGACCGTGGCCATCGGCCCCGTGAACCGCCAAGCCACCGCGTCGATGGACGATCTGGAGACTCGCATCGAGGTCATCCAGCTGCTGATCCCTTTGGGTCTGCAGGCGGTCTCGGAGGAGCTGCAGCAGTCGGTCGAGGCCTTGGCCGGACCTCGGTATCAGCGCAAGGGTCCGGATCAGGCGTTGCGCCGCTGGGGGGCGCAGGCCGGGTCGGTGTACCTGGGCGATCAGAAACTGCCGGTCGAGGTGCCGCGCGTGCGCGATGTGGTCCGCGGCACCGAGGTCCCGCTGGAGGCCTATCAGGCCCTGCAGACGCCGAGGCAGATGGACCAGGGGCTGTTGTTGCGGGTGCTGAAGGGCCTGGCCACGCGCAACTACGAGGCCTGCGCCGAGACCGTCCCGCAAGCCTTCGGTCTGTCCCGTTCCTCGGTCTCTCGCCGGTACGTGAAAGGCACGGCGCGCAAGCTGGCCGAATTCCAGCAGCGATCCCTGGAAGGCTACGACCTGGTGGCGCTGTTTCTGGACGGCAAGAGCTTCGCCGACGAGGAGATCCTCATCGCCCTGGGTGTGACTCTGGAGGGCCAGAAGGTGCCCTTGGGCTTCGTGCAGGCGGCCACCGAGAACGAGCGCGTCTGTCGCCGCTTCCTGGCGGAGCTGGTCGAGCGGGGCCTGCAATACGAAGCCGGGCTGCTCGTGGTGATCGATGGAGGCAAGGGCCTGTACAAGGCGGTGCGGTCGGTGCTTCAAGGCCATGCCTGCGTGCAGCGATGCCAGTATCACAAGCGCCAGAACGTGGTCTCGTACCTGCCCAAGAGCGAGCAGGCCGGCCTTCGTCGAAAGCTGGAAGCGGCGTATGGGCACTCGACGTACGAGGAGGCCCAAGCCGCCCTGGAGGCGCTGAAACCGGGGTTGCAGTTGATGAACCAGTCGGCCCTGCGCAGCTTGGAGGAAGGCCAGCAAGAAACCCTCACGCTCCACCGCCTGGGCCTGATGCCGATGCTGAAGGCCTCCTTCCGTACCACCAACTGTATCGAGAACGTCAACAGTCTCCTGGAGCAGTTGACGCACAACGTGCGGCGCTGGACCAACTCGTCGCAGCGTGACCGCTGGGTCGCCACGGCGTTGCTTGACATCGAACCTCGCCTCCGCCGGGTCAACGGCTACCACCACCTGCCGATGCTCCGGCAAGCGCTCCAAGCCGAACTCGGCATCCAGCAGCTCGCGATGACGGGCTGACTCATCCACTCGAGCCTGGGCTACGTTTCAACTGAGAATGGGACTTGCCCCGTGGGTCACGTCGTATCAATACCGGTGGCGGCTGACGATGCCGCCCGACTGGTCGAGCTGGGCAAGCGCCGGGGCCGGCTTGAGCCACACGGTGGAGGACCTGACCAACGGCCGCACCCACACCTTCGAAGTGCGGGCGGTCAATGCCGTCGGCAAGGGGCCGGCCTCCAACCAGGCCTCGGCGACGCCCCAGGCGTGCGAGTTGTCGCTGTCGGGGCCTACATCGGTGGACTACGCCGAGAACGGCACCGGCTCGGTGGGCACCTACACGGTGACCCGCTCCAGCGCCTGCGACCCGGCCGCGACGCTGTCGTGGTCGCGGGTCGGCACCAATCCTCTGGACTTTCGATTGCAGGGCTCCGGGTCGTCGAGATCGCTGCATTTCAAGACCTCCCCCAACCACGAGGAGAAGGACTCCTACGAGGTGACGGTGCAGGTCAGCGCCGGGTCCGAGTCGGCGAGCCGGCCGGTGACGGTGACCGTTGAAGACGTCAACGAGCCGGGCACCGTCACCATCTCCTCGGACAGCCCCTATGTGGGCGACCGGGTCTGGGCCACGCTCACCGACCCGGACGGCGTCGAGGGGCCGACGTGGTCGTGGACCTCCGTGGGCACGGGCTCGCGCTCGCCTCCGACGGAGTCGGACTCGTATTACCACACGGTGCCGGCGTCCGCCTTTGGCCGGATTCTCCAGGCGACGGTGGGCTACACCGACGCCCACGGCCCCCAGAGCGCGGTGGGCACCGCGGGCCCGGTGCAGAGGCGGCCCTGCAGCCTGTCGCTGTCGTCGGGGCCGACGTCGGTGACCTACGCCGAGAACGGCACCGGCTCGGTGGGCACCTACACGGCCACGAATTGCGACGGGCTCACGTGGTCGCTGTCGGGCACCGACGACGGCGCCTTCGAGTTGACCGGCTCCGGGTCGTCGCGCACGCTCGCCTTCGACGACCCGCCCAACTACGAGGTCAAGAGTTCGTATGCGGTGATCGTGGAGGTCGCCTCCGGGTCCGAGTCGGACAGCCGGACGGTGACGGTGAACGTTGAAGATGTCAACGAGCCGCCGGTGATCTCGGGCCCGGCCAGCAAGTCGGTGCCCGAGAACACCACCCCGGTGGCCACCTACACGGCCACCGATCCGGAAGGCCACTCGGTCACCTGGAGGATGGCGACCGGGGGCGGCACCTTCAGCATCGGTGGAAGCAGCGGCGTCCTGGCTTTCAAGAGCGCCAAGGACTACGAGGCCCTGAGCAGCTACACCTTCACCGGCACGATCCGGGCCACCGACAGCGGCTCCCCGGAGGCGTCCTCGACCCAGGCCGTGACCGCGACGGTGACCAACGTCGACGAGCCGGGCACGGTGACCCTGTCCTCCGGCAGCCCCTATGTGGGCGACCAGCTCACGGCCACCCTCACCGACCCGGACAAAGGCATCCGGCAGCCGACCTGGTCCTGGACCTCCGAAGGGGCCGGTGCCCGCTCTCCTTTCGGTGCAGTCGTTGCGCTACACCGTGCCCGTGGGCGATTTCGGCCGGATCCTGAAGGCGTCGGTCGGTTACACCGACAATCATGGCCCCGGCAAGAGGGCCTCGCGCACGGCCTCGGTGCCGGTCCGGGCGCACCGGCCGGACCCGCCGCCCGACTTCGACGCCGCCCGGGGCGACGGACAGGTGGTCCTGACCTGGGGCCAGGCCGACGGCAACGGAGCCCCGATCACTGGGTATGGATACCGCTATCGCTCGGACACCGGCTCCTGGCCGTCCGGCTTTACGTCGATCTCCGGCCGTAGCAAGACGATCAGCCTGACCAACGGCACGCTCTATCACTTCCAGGTCCAGGCCCGCAACATCGGCGGCGCCAGCTCGTCGTCCGAGGACTCGGCCACGCCCGCCGGCACCCCGGGGGCGCCGCAGAGCCTGGCCACCGACCGGCAGGGCGGGAATGGGTTCATGGAGCTGACCTGGGAGGCGGCCGCGGCCAACGGCTCGCCCATCCTGGCCTACTACTACCGCTACAAGAAGACCGGGGACGAGGACTGGCGCGGCTGGTATCGCCGCACCGGCGGGGCCAACGCGCGCAGCAAGAGCTGGACCAACTTCGACGACGGCTCCGCGTACGTCTTCCACGTGCGGGCCCGCAACGGGGTCGGCTACGGCTCCACCGCCCAGATCTCGGCGTCGGCCCTGGGTCCCGGCGCCAGCCGCGGGGACCGGGGTGAGCACGAAGAGACCGAGGACGAGCTGATGCCCGAGGGCGAGGTCCCCGAACCCGGCGAGGACGACGTGGTGGTCTTCGCCAAGCCGGTGGCCGAAGGGCCGGAGGCCAGCTGGCTGGCAGGAGCCGACTCGCTGGCGGTGCGCCCCGGGCCGAACCCGTTCAACCCGGAAACCACCTTGCGCTTCCAGTTGCCGGAAGCCGCGCCGGTGACCCTGACCATCCACAACACCGCCGGCCAGCGGGTAGTCGAGTTGGTCCGCGGCGAGATCCTGACCGCCGGGCTCCACGAACGCGCCTGGTCCGGCACCGACGAAGCCGGCCGACCGGTCGCTTCGGGGCTGTATCTCTACCGCCTCGTCGCCGGAGACCAGGTCCGCGTCGGCAAGCTCGCCCTCATCCGGTAGGAGGGGCCAGACAGGAACGACGCCGACGGGGGCCTCCAAAGGGCGCACTTCGGTCGCCCGCAGGGCAGGGGCGGCACGACAGTCAGCCGCCGCCCCCGGGTGCGGCGGCGATCTCCCCGGGTCGAGCCCCTCTCCCTATCCCGGCTCCGGGTCCCCGGGCGGGGCCAACCAGCCGTCGGCCTCCCCTTCCTCCTCCGCGTCGAAGTCGAGGCCCGGTCCGGCCTCGCGCCCCCGCGCGCAGTAGGACCGGTACGGACAGTGGCGGCAGGCGCCGATGTCCTCGGTCCGCGGGAAGGCCTCCTCCCCCTTCTCCAGCCCCTCCTCGATCTGCGCCGCCGACGATTCGATCCGCCGGCGGGCCTCCTCGTGCTGCTCCCCGTCGTAGTGCAGCACCACCGGCTGCTCCGGCAGGGCGCTCTGCCAGTAGACGAACCGGATCCCCTCCGCGGCCACCGGCCCGGGCGCCAGGGAGGGCGCCGCCTCGAGGGCGACGAAGCGGTAGACACTCGTCTGCCAGCTGCGCTCCAGGCGCTCCCGCGGCGCCGGGGCCCCCGTCTTCCAGTCGACGATGTCGAGGCGCGCGCCGCCGGGTCCGCCGCTGACCTCGAGGCGGTCGAAACGGGCCACCAGGCGCCGGCCGCCGGCCAGGGAGACCTCCAGCTCCAGCTCCGCGTGAAGGGCGATGCGCGGCCCCTCGGGGGGCGGCGGCGGATGGCGCCGGTAGCGCTCCCACCAGGCGGCCAGCTCCGCGTCCCCCGAGGCCCGGACGATCTCGTCCGCCGGCAGGCCGAGGGCGTCCTGCTGCACGAGCAGGTGGAACCGCTCCCCCCGGCGCAGGGAGCGCTCCCACTCCTGCTCGGAGCCGGTGAGCGGCGCCGGCCACTCGAGGCGGCGCACGTAGCGCAGGTAGAACCGGCGCTCGCAGCGGGCGAAGGCGGACAGGGCGCTCTGGCTCAGGGGCGGCAGGTTCATCCGGGCTCTCCCCGTGATTCGTCGAGAATCGCGCCCAGGCGGCCGAAGAGGAGGGCCTCCGGCGCCGCGCGGGTGCGCTGTCCGGCCGGGATGGTGCGGCTGAAGCTGACCGCCAGGAAGCGCCGGGCCCGGGTGATGGCCACGTAGAGCAGCCGCAGCCGCTCGCAGATGTACTCCAGCTGGCCGGCGCCCGCCACGGAGGGGCGCGGCTCGGCGCCCAGGAGGCCCTCGAGGCGGGCCCTCGCCATGTAGGCCGGATCCCCTCCGAGGTGGGGCTGGTGCCCGCGGAAGAAGTCCTCCGGGGCCCCCGGGAACTCGATGCCGTCGACCCCCACGAGATAGACGAGGTCCCACTCCATGCCCTTGGACTTGTGCATCGTCGTCAGGGTCAGCTGCCCGGGCTGCGGCTCGTACGCGGCCTCGTCCCCGGCGCCCAGGATCTCCCGGGCCGCCTCCGGCCGCTGCAGGTCGGCGGCCAGCTCCGGCAGCCGCCAGCCGGGGTTCTGGTCCGTCCGCCGGCGCAGGTATCCGGCGACGCGCTGGGCCCGGGCCAGATCGTCGCCTTCGAAGAGCTCGGCGGCCACGGCCAGGGCGAGCTGGTCCACGGGGAAGCGCCCCGCCTCCAGCCAGCGGCGGGCCCGCCGCGCCAGGACGCCGAGGGGCTGCAGGTCCCCGTGCCGCCGGGCCACCGGCGGGAAGGCGTCGGCCACCGAGACTCCCGGGGCCGGATAGAGCAGGCTCTCGGGGCGGTAGCAGCTGCGCACCAGGGGCCGCAGCTCCTCGGTCTCCGGGCCCTCTCCGGCGGTGGCCCGGAAGACGCCTTCGAGGGCGGCCGGGAGGAGGGGGTTGGCGACGAAGGTCAGGACCCGGGCGAGCCGGTCGATCACCTCCCGGGAGCGGCGCGTGGTGGTCAGGCGCTCGTCGAAGGAGACCCCCTCCTGGCGCAGGACCTCGGCCATCTCGAAGCCGAGTCGGTTGGTGGGCACGAGCACGGCGAGGGTGCACTCGGGCCGGGCCCGGGTGAAGCCGAGGGCCCGCCGGGCGGCGTAGGCCAGCTCCTCGGCCCGGTGGTCGAAGGCGCGCAGGGCGACGGCGCTGTCCCCGTCCTCCGGATTCGGCTGCGGATCCCCGGCCCCGGCCGGATCCATCCGTTGGCGGCGGAAGGCCTCCTGCCGGACCTCGGGGACCGGGTAGGCCTCGCACGTCCAGGCCACCAGGCCGTTGGCCAGGCCCATGATCCCCGGGGCGCAGCGGCCGGAGACGGACATCTCCACGGTGCCCACGTCCCCGCGCTCGAGAAAGCGGCGCAGGAACCGGGGATCGGCGGAGGTGAAGGTGCTGGTGATCGACTGGTTGGGGTCGCCGACCCGGATCCAGTGGCCGGAGCCGGAGGTCAGCCGCCCCAGGAGCTCCTCCTGGAGGGGGACGCTGTCCTGGGCCTCGTCCTCGAGCACCACGGGCCAGCGCGCCCCGAGCCGTTGGGCCACGTCCTCGTGGGAGGCGAGCAGGTCCACGGCCAGGCGCACCATGTCGTTGAAGTCGATGCCGCCGCCGTTCTCGACCAGCAGCTGGTAGCGCCCGTAGAGCTCGGCGCCGATGGCCAGGAGCCGCAGGGGCAGGTCCCCGTTCTCCCCGCGACCGGCGGCGGCGGACAGCAGAGCCAGCAGCCCCCCTGCATCGAGGCGGCGATTCTTGGCGCCGGCGATCACCGTGCGGGCGATCTCGGCGCCGATGCGGCCCCATCTCTCCTCCCAGGCCGTGTCGTGCTCTCCGGGGGCCAGCGGTTCCCAGCGGTGCCGGTTCCCGGCGCTCCACTCGCCGAGGGCGCGGTCGATCAGTTCCTGCTGGGAGCGCTCGTCCAGGACCCTGAAGTCGGAGTCCGTGCCCGCGTGCCCGGGCCAGGTCTGGACGATGCCGAAGGCCAGGCTGTGGAGGGTGCGCACCTCGTACCCCGCCGGGGGCAGCCGGCGGCCGGCCAGGGCCCGGGCGATGCGCCCCCGCAGGGCATCGGCGGCGGCGGCCTGGTAGGTGACCACCAGGACCCGGCCGGCGGCGGTCAGGGGGCCCAGACCCCGGCTGCGGCGGTGCAGCAGCTCGGCGGCGAGGTGGGCGATGGTCGTCGTCTTGCCGCTGCCGGGGACCGCCGCCACCCCCAGCAGACCCCCCTCGTACTCGAGGATCCGGCGCTGGCCGGGCCGGGGCCGGAAGTCCTCGGCGCCGTTCACGGCATGGGCTCCGCCGGTCCCGCGAGCTGGGCCGCCGCCTGCAGGAGGGGGCTGTCCGCCTCGGGCTGGCCGCGGCCCTCGGTCTCGCTCCAGCACACGTACACCGCCTCCCCGGCGCGGCTGCACAGGCCGCGCACCAGGCGGCCGAGGGTGCGGTTGCGGGTCTCGTAGTCGACGGCGTCCGTCCAGCGGGCCTCCCGGGGCCAGCGGCGGGACAGGACGTGGGGATTGGTCAGCGGCTGATGCGGGGGCTCCCACCAGCTGATCGAGCCCGCGTCGAGCCAGAACTGGTAGCGGTCGAAGCGCTCCTCGAGCAGGTAGGTGTAGACCGGCGCCATGACGAGCACGGCGCCGGGGACGGCGTCGGGCGCGTCCGGCGGGTGCGCGGCGGCCACCACCCCCTCCTCCACCATGCGGGCATAGCCCTCGGCCGTCCCGCCGGGGTCGGGGCCGGCGCCCAGGGAGGGGGCGGAGCGGCGGAACCAGGAGGCGGAGGCGATCAGACGCGAGTACATGGCCGCCCTCCCCGGCTCGAGATCGGGCCGCGACAGGACCTCCCCGAAGAGCTGCCGCAGGAACAGATCGAGGGGCTGGGGCTCGCCCTGCCGGCGGGCGGCGAGCCACCGGCGCAGGGTCTCGAAGGCTTCCAGGGTCCCCGGCGGCAACCGCTCGCGCAGCCGCGGGTCGGCCTCGCCGAGCTCCCGCAGGGTGCCGGAGCCGGCGTCGTACGCCGCCCGGGTCAGCAGATGGGCGCGCACGGCGTCCAGGCCCAGGGCCGCCTGAAGCGCCTCCGAGAGATCGCTGGCATGGGGGGGGCGCTTCCAGCCCGGGTAGGCGAGCGCCGCCAGGGCCAGGGCCAGGCGCGTCTCCGGCTCCTCGCGCAGGCTCTCGAAACGGCGGACCACGGCGCACGGGATCCGGGCCTCCCGCAGGGCCTCCCCCACCAGGAACCGCAGGACGCCGTCGGCGTGGGGGGCGACGATGGCGATCTCCCCCGGCTCGGCCTCGCCGCCGGCCACGAGGCGCACGACCTCGGCGGCGACCTCGCCGACCATCTGCCCGCGGTGGCGCGCCGAGAGCAGGCGCAGGGGCCCGGCGGCGGCGTCCTCGGCGGGGACCTCGCCCTCGGCGGCCGGCGGTTCGAAGCTCGCCGACAGGGCGCGGCCGAGGCGGACCGTGGGCCTCACCGGCTCGTCGGGGACCTGCAGGCGCCGGCCGCACGCCTCCCGCAGGGACCAGGCGCCCTCGGGATCGACCCCGAGGAAGACGCGGAAGCCCCCGTCCCGGCGGGCCACGAGCAGGGCGGAATCGACCGCCTCCAGACGCTGGCGGATGAAGTCCTGGGCCAGCGGCACCGTCTCCTCCACGGCCTCCACCAGGAGGTGCCGGAAGCGACCGTCCAGATAGTCCCGGAAGTCGCTGCAGGGCAGCAGGTTCCGGTGGAAGATGTGGAGCACGAGGGAGACGTCGACGAGGTTGTGGGCCAGGCAGTGGGCGCGGTAGCCCTCGATGCAGGTCTGGGCCTGGTGGAACCACGCCTCCCGGCCCTCCCCGTGAGCCGTCCAGGCGTCCCGCAGCCGGGGGCCGACCTCGGCGATGTCGTAGCCGTTGACGCCGGCCTTGTTGAGGTTGTCGAGCAGCTGGGAGAGCAGTCTCTGGGGCCGCAGCGAGAGCCCGTCGAAGGCGCCCTCTCCGAGCAGAGGGTCGACGATCTGCTTCATCACGTACTGGGCGGTCTCGTAGGTCAGCAGGACCGGCGGCTCCAGGGGGGCGCCGAACCCGGCCTCGGCGGCGACCCTCGGCCAGAACAGGCGGACCATGCGCGACGCCAGACCGTAGAAGGTGTGCGGCTCGACGGAGACCGCCGACCGGCTCCCGGGGCCCTGGACGGCCGGCGGGTCCGGGCGCCGGCGGGGCCGCTGCGGGACCAGCACCAGCAGCTCATCCCCGCGCACCCCCTGGTCCAGGAGCGACCCCAGCCGGTCGCGGACCAGGGCCCCGGCGGCGACCGGTCCCTGGGGCAGATCGATCCACAAGGTGCCCGCCGCGGGGGCGGCGATGGCCCGGGCCACCTCGTCGGGCCAGGAGTCGGTGACGGGCCCGTCCGGCTCCGTCACCGCGTCCGGGACCATTCCCGGGCTCTCTTCTTCAGTGCCTCCCGCTCCACGGTCCGGCCGAGCCGGCCCAGGATCTCGGCCGCGAGCCGGTACGAGCCGCCGCGCACCGGATCGATCTCCACGGCTCGAAGAGCATACTTGAGGGATTCCTCCAACTTGTTCATACGGAACAACATGAGGCTCACGTTATGATTCGTCGATTGAGATACGGGCGCGGCCTCGGCGGCGCCCCGGTAGGCCGCCGCGGCCGCCTCCCGGTCCCCCGCCCGCCGGTGGCGCTCCCCGGACATGAACCAGCAGTTGGCCACCAGCTTCCGCACCCATGGGTCCGGGGGGCTCCGAAGGCCGAGGTCCGACTCCGACAGCCAGGCCGCCGGATCGCTGGAGGTGTCCGGGACGGCGCGGGCCCGCTGCGGGACGGCGAGGTAGCTCAGGCCCCGGGGCTCGAAGCGGAATCCCTCCGGCGGGCGGCGCGCCACCAGGAAGTGCACGGGCCGGCCGGAGGTCAGCCAGGCCAGCTCCCGGCGGCGGCGCAGCGGCTCTCCCTGCCGTCCGCCGGGCGTGGTGGGATCGCCGCGGCCGAGGCGGTTGGCGATGGTCACGTCCGGTCGGACCCCCTCCACCCGGTGCAGGTAGTCCACCAGGAAGCTGGCGTCGTCGCCCTCGGTGACCAGCACCGACCCGGGGGGCAGCTCGGCCAGCAGCCGGCGACCGTAACGGTCCGGGAACCAGGCGCCGCTGCGGTCGGCCTCACCGAGATTGGCGGCGCAGAGGACGGCGGCGACGGCGAGCGCCGCCCCTGAAGCCAGCGGACCGAGCCGGCCCCGCAGCCGCCGAACGAGGTCGTCGAGGCCGAAGCCGCTCAGGGCGGCGGCGCAGAGGATGGTCAGGAGGAAGAAGACGTCCAGCCCGGCCGGGTCGCGGTGATATCCCAGGGCCGTGATCAGGTTGAGTGCCGCCGCCGCCGCAAGCACCCGGAAAAGGACCGGGTCGCGGCGCCAGGCCGCCACCGCCCCCCAGGCGAGGACCGGCAGGAACAGGGGCGTCCACTCCCCGGCCAGCTGGTCGCCCAGACGCCGCGCGTTGGCGGCCACCGCGGCCCAGGGGAGGCTGAAGAAGGAGGTCCGGTAGGTGGCCCCGGTGAGGTGGTCCCACAAGGCCGGCAGGGAGTCGAGGGGCCCCCAGTGAAACCCGGGGCCCAGGCCGTTGCGTACCGGCAGGTAGATCCACGGGCTCAGGCCGGCCAGGCCGCCAGCGGCCAGCCAGCCCACCTGGCGCAACCGCCGCGCCCTCCGGCCGGCCGGAGGGCGCCGGTCCGTCCCGAGGGCGGCCAGCAGCACCGGCGGGACCAGCAGCAGGGCCTGCAGGTGACAGGTGGCGGCCAGGCCCGCGGCGTATCCGCCCAGGAGCAGCCAGCGGGGGCGGTCGGCGGGATCGCAGGAGCGCGCCCGCAGCCCGGCGCCGAGGAGGACCACCGCCGACAGAGCGAACAGGCCGTAGACCTCGGCGATCACGGCCTGGCTCCAGAAGGTGCGGCTCCAGGCCAGCGCCAGCCCGCCCGCCGCCGCCGCCGCCCAGCCGCAGCCGCGCCCCTGCAGGAAGAGGGCCAGAGCGGCGGCGGCCGCGGCCGCCATGAGGGCGGTGGCCGCGTTCACCGCCTGGGCCGCCGAGGCGGCCGGGACGATCCAGGAGAGCACCCTCCCCAGCACCACGTACAGGGGATACCCGGTCGGGTGCGGCGTGCCCAGCCCCCAGGTGGCGCCGATCAACTCCCCCGAGCCCTCCACGTAGACCGAGGGGCAGAGGGTCAGCAGATAGCTGATCGCGGAGAGGCCGAGGACGGCCGGCGGGACCAGGCGGGTCCGGGTCACGCCGCTATCCGGCCAGCACCGCCAGCAGCCGCATGCGCTCGACCGCCTGCGTCCACAGGGCCGTCTCCCGGGCGAGGCCGTAGAGCAGGACGATGGCCGCCACCTGCACGGCCGCGTGCACGGGCGGGATCGTTCCCGGCGTCTCCGGCGCCGGCGGCCAGCGCCAGCGCCGCGACCGCCACAGCCCGGCGAGCCAGAGGAGGGCGGCTCCGGCGGCGATGGCCGAGCCCGCCGCAAGGGAGGCCGGCCGGTAGCGGAAGGAGACGAGGCGGTCCGCCGCCGTCACGGGCACCGCCCGGAAGACGTGGTTGGCCTCGAGGATCTCGCGCCCGCTCCCGTCGACCCGGGCCTCCCAGCCCGGGGCGTAGCTGTCGGCGAGCACCAGGAACCCGTCCCGCCCGGGCAGCTCCACGTCCACGGCCGTCGCCTCGTAGCGGGTGATCCGCGCCGGGGCGTAACCGGCTCCGGGGGTCGGCGCCCTGCCCGGAGCGCGGTCCAGGACGACTGACTGCCGAGGGTCGAAGCCGGGGGCGCGAAGCCGCTCCAGCCGCCGGCGCGGATCCGGTTCGACCACGGCCCCGGGCACCACCCAGGCCCTGGGCAGGGCCTGCAGGTTGCGGTAGACGCGCTCCTGGCCCGCGTGCACCAGCTCGAGGGCCGGCGTCGACAGCGGCCGGTGGCTGATCACGTACCCGGCGTTGGCCAGGTCCAGCCGGGCCGGATAGGCCGAGGTCAGCTCCCAGTGGCGGCGCGGGTGCAGGGGGCTCCACCCCGGCAGGGTGTTGGCCAGGCCGTAGAGCCCGGCGGAGTACATGCGCAGGGTCCCCGGATAGCGCTCGTACGAGGAGCGGTCGTGGACCCAGCCGCCGTGCCAGTCGTACGGCGAGTTCCGCTCCGACACCAGGCTCGCCACGCGCACCATCCCGGACATGGGCACGCCCGGGCCGGCCCCCGGCCGCCAGCGGGCGGCGTCGGCCCGCACCGCCCGGGCCGCCGCCGGGACGCGCTCGTACACCTGGGGCGGGAGGACCCCGTTGAAGGGCCGGCCGAAGTCGTTCAGCTCGGCCAGGCAGAGGGCCGCCATGGCGACGGCCAGGGCCCGAGGCCCGAGGCGGCGCCGGACCGGCGCGGCGGTGAGCAGGGCGATGGCGACCAGGGCCGGGGCCAAACGCCTCAGGTCGGCGGCCAGATCGGCGCGATAGCGCTCCACCAGCAGCTCCCGGCCGGGGGGAAGGAGCGCCTCGCCCCAGAGAACCGGGCCGTTGACCAGAGTTGCGAGCCCGGCCGCCAGGGCCAGGACGGCGCAGACCCGGGTCCAGGAGGTCCGCAGCGGCCGGCGGTCGGCGAGCCGGTCGACGCCCAGGCCGGCCAGGACGGCGCCGGCGAAGGCCCACCACAGCAGAAAGCGCGTGGGGATGCGCAACTGGCGCAGGAAGGGGACCTCGTGGAGGGCGTGGAACAGACCCGAGTAGTGGCCCAGGGAGAGGACCAGGCCGAGGACGGCGAGGAGGGCGAAGAACCCCCGTACCGGCGACTCCCCCTCGCGCACCGCGATGAGGGCCAGGACGAGAGCGGCGACGCCGATGTAGGGGCAGAGCTGGATGAAGAAGCCGGCCTCCCGCCCCCAGTAGGACCCGGTGGCCGAGTTGCCGAAGAAGTCGGGGAGCAGCAGACACACCAGACGCTCGGGCGGCAGGGACATGCTGACGAACTGCTCGTAGCCGAGTCCGCCGCCCCGCGCCGACTCGGCGGCCAGCTCCCAGGTCGGCAGCAGCTGCACCGCCGCCACCACCGCCCCGGGCAGCGCCAGCAGCGCCGCCAGGGCCGCCTGCCGCCGTCCGAGCTGCCAGGCCCGCAGGGCCCCGTAGGCGGCGGCGGCCAGCACTCCGTAGAGGGCGGCCTGGGGGTGGCCGGTCAGCAGTTGCAGGGCCACCACCCCCCCGGCCAGGACGATGCGCAGCGGCCGGCCGCGCGCCAGACCGCTCTCCAGGAGCCAGAACAGGACCGGCAGCAGGGCGGCGGCGGCGACGAAGTTCGGCGACATGGCGCGCACCACCAGGTAGCCGCCGAGGCCGTAGGTCAGCCCCCCGGTGAGCGCCGGAAGGCGCCCGCAGCCAAGGGCGCGCAGGAAGGCCCAGGTGGCGGCGGCGGCCAGCCAGAGGTGGGCGAGCACCGACCAGGTCACCGCCGCCGCGGGCGGCAGCAACAGGGCGGCGAGCCAGTTGGGCGGGTAGAGAGCCCCCACCTGACCCTCCGCGAAGAGGGGGAACCCGCAGTTGACGAGCGGCTCCCACAGCGGCAGCCGGCCCTCGGCGAGGGCCTCGTGCAGGAAGTGGCGGAAGGGGACGTTCTGCACCATCACGTCCTGCACGAAGAACACCCCGCCCTCCAGGACCGGGCCGGGAAAGAGCGAGGCCACGGCCAGGGCCAGCAGGGCCAGGCAGCCGGGCCCGGCGTAGCGGTCAGCACGGATGGGAACGGTCCGGGATGCCATGGCGCATCGTTCTCTTCGAAGGCTCGCCGCGTCGGGTGGGGGTCCTCCAACCTATCCCGCGCGGCCGGGAAGGTCAATCGGGATTTGCCGTAACCCTAAGCCGGGCCTACATTTGGCGCCTTTCTGCTGCACCCTTGCAGGCGGGCCCGGCCTCTGACACATGAAGAAGATCCTGGTCACCGGCGGCGCCGGATTCATCGGCTCCCACACCGTCGACCTGCTCCTCGAGCGCGGCTACGAGGTCCGGGTCTACGACGCCCTGCAGGAGCGGGTCCATCCCAGGGGCTGGCCCGACTACCTGCCGGCGGAGATCGACCGCATCCGCGGCGACGTGCGCGACGCCGACGCCCTCCGCCGGGCCCTGGAGGGCGTCGACGGGGTCGTGCACCTGGCCGCCTACCAGGACTACATGCCCGACTTCGGCACCTATTTCGCCGTCAACGCGGTGGGCACGGCCCTGCTCTTCGAGGCCGTCGTCGCCCACCGCCTGCCGGTGCGCAAGATCGTGCTGGCCTCCTCCCAGGCCGTCTACGGCGAGGGGAGCTACCGGTGCGGCCGGTGCGGGACGGTCCACCCCCCGGCCCGCACCCGGGAGCAGCTGTCGCGGGGCGACTGGGAGGTCCCCTGCCCCCTGTGCGGCGGTCCGGCCGAGCCCCTGCCGCTGACCGAGGACCTCCCCCTCCACCCCCACACGGCCTACGGCATCTCCAAGCACACCCTGGAGATGACGGCCCTGAGCCTGGGCCGGCGCTACGGCATCCCGGTGACCAACATGCGCTACTCCATCGTGCAGGGAGAGCGCAACTCCTTCTACAACGCCTACAGCGGCGTGGCCCGGATCTTCACCCTGCAGCTGCTCCACGACCGCGCGCCGGTGATCTACGAGGACGGCCGCCAGCGGCGGGACTACGTCCACGTCCTCGACGCGGCCCGGGCCAACCTCCTCGCTCTCGAGGACGAGCGCACCGACTTCACCAGCCTGAACGTGGCCGGGCAGCGGACGACGACCGTCGTCGAGGTGGCGCGCCTGCTGGCCGCCATCTGCGGCAGGGAGGAGATCGAGCCCGAGATCTCCGGGGAGTACCGCCTGGGCGACGCCCGCCACACCGTCTCCTCGGGGGAGCGCATGGGCGGCCTCGGCTGGCGCCCGAGGGCGGCCCCGGAGGAGTTCCTGCGCGACTACGTGGAGTGGGTCCGGCGGCAGCCGGACCTGGCCGACTTCTACGCCCGCAGCCGCCGGAACATGCGCGCCGCCGGCGTCATCCGGCAGGCCGCGGGGGCCCGGTGATCACCACGCGGGCGCCGCTGAGGATCCCCCTCGGCGGGGGCGGCACCGACCTGCCCTCCTATTCCGGGCAGCACGGCGGCTTCATCCTCTCCGCCGCCATCGACAAGTACGTCTACATCCAGCTCAACGCCCTGCAGGTCGAGGACTTCGTGCGCGTCAAGTACTCCCGCACCGAGCGCGTCGACGCCGTATCCGACCTCGAGCACCCGCTGTTGCGCGAGTCGCTCCTGCACCTGGGCATCGCCGGCGGCCTCGAGATCGGGGCCATGGCCGACGTGCCGGGGCGCACCGGTCTGGGCTCCTCCGGAGCTTTCACCGTGGCCCTCCTGGCCGCCCTGCGCGAGTTCCTCGGCCAGCCGCTGCCCAGGGCCCACCTGGCCGAGGAGGCCCACCACGTGGAGGCCGTGCGCGCCGGCCAGCCGGCGGGCCGGCACGACCACTACCTGGCCGCCTTCGGGGGCCTCACCTGCCTCGAGATCGACCCCTCCGGCCGGGTCTCCGTCAGCACCCCGAGGATCTCCGAAGAGACCCTGGGGGAGCTGCGCGACGGTCTGGTCCTGTTCTACACCGGCATCCAGCGGGAGAGCTTCGACATCCTCTCGCAGCAGGAGCGGGAGACGCGCGCCGGCAAGGCCTCCGTCATCGACGGCCTGCACGAGATCAAGCGGCTCGGCCTCGACATCCGGGACGCCCTCGAGGGCGGCGACCTCGACCGCTTCGGCCGGCTGCTGCACGCGCACTGGGAGACCAAGAAGAGGCGCTCCGCGAAGATGTCCAACCCCGAGATCGACCGCTGGTACGGCGAGGCCCGGCGCGCCGGCGCCCTCGGGGGCAAGCTCATGGGGGCCGGCGGCGGCGGCTTCCTGATGTTTTATTGTCCCCCCGAGGCGCGGGACGGCCTGCGGCGGCGCCTGCGGGCCGAGGGCCTGCGCGAGATGGGCTTCCGCTTCGACGCCGAGGGCGCCAAGGTGCTGACCAACACCGGGGGGGCATGAGCAACAGGGACTACATCGAGGGGTACCTGAACCGCATGGCCGCCGTCATCGGGGATCTGCCGCGGCCCGAGATCGACGCCGCCATCGACCTGCTGTTCGAGGCCTGGCGCTCGGGGAAGACGGTCTACCTGGCCGGCAACGGCGGCTCCGCCTCCACGGCCAGCCACTTCGCGTGCGACCTGGCCAAGTGGACCGTGTGCGCGGGCAAGCCCCGCTTCCGGGTTCTCGCCCTGACCGACAACATGCCCCTCTTCAGCGCCCTGATGAACGACGAGGGGACGGACTCGGTCTACGCGGAGCAGTTGGAGGCCTTCGTCGGCGAGGGCGACGTGCTGATCCTCATCAGCGTCCACGGCGGCTCGGGGGCGGGGAACGCCGGCGCCTGGTCCGGCAATCTGCTTCGGGCCCTGCAGGTCGCCAGGGACCGCGGCGCCCGCACCCTGGGGCTCAGCGGGTTCGACGGGGGCGCCCTGAAGCAGCTGGCCGACCTCTGCATCGTCGTGCCCGTCGACTCCACGCCGCAGGTGGAGTCCTTCCACCTCGCCCTGCAGCACCTCATCTGCGACCGCCTGCGGCAGCGCATCGCCGCCGCCTGAACGGAAGGACAGCATGGAGCTCTTCATCGACAGCGCCGACCTGGAGGAGGTGCGGCAGGCCGCCGCCCTCGGCGTCGTCTCCGGGTGCACGACCAACCCGAAGCTGGCCGCCGCCGCCGAGCCCGGCAGCCTGCGCCGGCGGGTGCAGGAGATCCTGGCCTGCATCGATGGCCCGGTGAGCGTCGAGGTCGTGGCAGACAGCGTCGAGGGCATGCTCGACGAGGCCTCGGGGTACGCCGACTGGGACCCGCGCGTCGTCGTCAAGATCCCCATGTCGATGGAGGGCCTGCAGGCGGTGCACGTGCTGGAGGGGGAGCGCGACGTCCGGGTCAACGTGACCTGCATGATGAACTCCAGCCAGGCGGCCCTGGCGATGATGGCCGGGGCCAGCTACGTGAGCCTGTTCGTCGGACGCATCACCGACCTGGGCAACGACGCCGACGCCGCCATCGCCGAGACGGCGCGGTTCATCGAGCACGGCGGCTTCCCGGCCCGCATCATCGCCGGCAGCATGCGTTCCGTCGGGGACATTCAGCGCTCCTTCCTCGCCGGCGCCCACATCGTCACCACTCCCTACCGGCTCCTGCCGGCCATGGTCCACCACCCGCGCACGGTGGAGACCATCGACGAGTTCAAGGCCGCCTGGGACGAGGCCCGGCAGCGGGGCGGCCTTCGTTGACGGAGGGCGCCCTCGATCTCGGAGGCGTCGAGGTCCTGCCCCTCCTCGCCGGCCGCATGCGGCTCGACGGCGGCGCCATGTTCGGCGTCGTGCCCCGGCCCCTGTGGCAGCGCGCCTGCCCTCCCGACGACCGCAACCGCATCGACAACGCCTGCCGCGGCCTGCTGGTGCGCACCCGGGACGGCCTGGCGCTGGTCGACACCGGCTGCGGCGACCGCTTCGACGAGCGCTCCCGGGAGATCTTCGCCGTCGACCCGGAGGTCACCCTCCTCGCGGCGCTCCACGAGGCCGGCGTCGCCCCCGCCGAGATCACCCACGTGGTGCTCACCCACCTGCACTTCGACCACGCCGCCGGGGCCGTGATCCAACGGGACGGCGGGCTCCACCCCCTGTTCCCCGGCGCCGTGCACGTGGTGCAGCGAGGCGAGTGGGAGGACGCTCGCAAGGGCATCTCCATCATGCGCTCCAGCTATGCGCCCGCCGACCTGGAGGCCCTGGGCGCCGTGCGCTGGGAGCTGGGCGAAGGCGACGAGTCGATCCTGCCGCAGCTCTCGGTGCAGGTCACGGGGGGCCACACCCGTCACCATCAGGCGGTCTGGGTCCACGGCGGCCGCCGGCGCCTCCTCTTCCCCGGGGACATCCTGCCGTCGCGCCACCACCTGAGCCCGTACTGGATCATGGCCTACGACATGTTCCCCCACCAGACCCTGCGAGTGAAGGGGGCCCTGGTCCGCCGTGTGCACGAGGAGGGCTGCGTGCTCGCCTGGGACCACGATCCCGAGGGCCCCTTCAGCCGGCTGGTCCGCGGGGAGCGCGGCGGCTACCGCGCCACGGGCCTGGAGGGCTGAAGGGCCGCCTGTTCGCGGCCATCGGCGGCGCCCCCTATACTGCTTGACATGTCCCTCGAAGTCATTGAATTGTCCCACAAGCACCGCCGCCTCCTCGACCGCCTCGGGGAGTTGATCCCCGACCTGGACCCGGCCCGGACGGAGAGCCTGCAGCGCATCTTCGGGCTGGGTTTGATCGCCCTCACCATGCAGGTCACCAGCAAGGCGCGGGAGAACGAGAAGGACGAGCTCGTGGAGGAGCTGGGCACCCTGGCCCGGGAGATGGTCCAGGAGGAGCAGTGGTAGGCGGCTCCCTCGGCCTGTTCTCCCTGGAGGGGCAGACGGCCCTGGTCACCGGGGGCAGCAAGGGCCTCGGCGAGGCCATGGCCGGCGCCCTGGCCGGGGCCGGGGCCGACGTGGTCATCACCAGCCGGCACCTCGACGAGGCCCGGTCGGCGGCCGAGGCGATCGCCGCCGAGAGCGGCCGCCGGGTGCTGCCCGTGGAGGCCGATGCCGGCGACCGGGACCAGGCGGAGGGCTCGGTGAGGGAGGCCGTCGAGCGCTTCGGCCATCTGGACATCCTCGTGAACAACGCCGGCGTCAATCTGCGGGCCCCGATCCTGGAGATGGAGGACGAGGCCTGGGAGACGGTCATCGGCATCAATCTCACGGGGCCGTTCTACTACTGCCGCGCCGCCGGCCGGCACATGGTCGAGCGCGGCCACGGCCGGGTGATCAACATCGGCTCCACCCTGTCCTCCGTCTCGATCCCCCACCGCACGCCGTACGCCTCCAGCAAGGGCGGCATCCTGCAGCTGACCCGGACCCTGGCGCTGGAGTGGGCGGGAACGGGGGTGACCGCCAACTGCATCTGTCCGGGCCCCTTCGCCACGCCCATCAACCAGCCCCTGCTCGACGATCCGGAGGCGGCGCGGGCCATGCGGGACAAGGTCCCCCTGGGCCGGTGGGGCGATCCGGCCGAGCTGGCCACGGCGGTCCTCTACTTCGCCTCTCCCGCCTCCTCCTTCACCACCGGGGCGGCCCTCGTCGTCGACGGAGGCTACACCGCCCAGTAGGTTGCCACGAAAGGGCCGGCCGCTATATTTCGGAGCCCCTGCCCAGGCATCGACCCCGCCAAGCGGATACCGCACGAATACCCCGTGGCTCCTCCTGAGACCGTCGTCAGCGGTTTGCAATCCCCGTACGGGATCGCCTTCGACGCCGACGACGTTCTCTTCGTCTCCGAATCCGGCGCCAACCGCATCGTCCGCATCGAGGACGGCCAGGCCGAGCCCTTCGCCCTGACCGGTCCCCGGCCCCTGGGCATCGCCTTCGACGATTCGGGCGATCTCTTCGTGGCCGAGAGCGGACGCCATCACCTGATCCTCATCTCCCCCGACGAGGCGGTGGAGGTCTACGCCCACAGCTGCCGGGGCCGCCGTTTCGTCAGCCCGCGCCAGCTCTGCTTCGAGCCCACGGGGGATGTCCTCTTCAGCGACTCCGGGCACGGGGAGGAGGGCGACGGCTCGGTCTACCGCGCCGATCTCGACGGCGAGGTGACCGAGGTCATCAGCGGGCTGTCGGCTCCGGCGGGGATGGTGCTGTCCGAGGATGCGGCCATCCTCTACGTCTCCGAGAGGGGACGCCGGCGCGTCCTCTCCCTCGAGATGGACGACGAGGGCCGGCTGGAGAACCAGCAGGTCTTCTCCGAGTTCGAGGAGGCGGGCCCCGAGGACCTGCTCTTCGACACCCACGGGCACCTGTACGCCAGCTTCCCGGGCCTGGGGATCGCCGTGATCGATCCGGAGGGCCGGCGCCAGGGTCTGCTCGAGATCCCCGGCGCCGAGGTGGCGGGCATGATCTTCGGCGGGCTCGAGTACGACCGGCTCTTCGTGGCCGAGTCGAAGACGGGATCCGTGTACGGCCTGGCCCTGGCGGTGGCGGGCCAGCGGCCCTTCGCCGGCCCCCGCTCGATCTGAACCGCCCGGGGGCCTACGACCTCCGGCGCATCCGGCCCCAGACCCACCGGAACAGCCAGTAGAACGACCGCGGCGCGTGGCGCCGCAGGCGGATGGCCATGGCCACCCAGCGGTCGGCCACGTGCAGCCGGCGCTGCCGCTCCATGGCGCGCAGGATCTCGGCCGCCGCCGCCTCCGGGCCCTTGGAGGGCACCTGCTCGAAGCGCTCCATGGGGGTCCGGGACACCTCCTGGAACCCGGACCGAACGAGGCCGGGCTCGACGACGGTGACCGAGACCCCCGTGCCGTGCAGCTCGTGGCCCAGGCTCTCCCCGAGCCCGGTGACGGCGAACTTCGTCGCCCCGTACACGGCGTGCTCCGGCGAGGGCAGCTCGCCAAGGACGCTGGAGACGAAGACCAGCTGGCCCCGGCCCCGCCGGAGCATGGACGGCAGCACCCGGTGGGTCATGTTCACCACCCCCATCAGGTTGGTGTCGACCACGGCCCGGTGATCTTCCAGGGAGACCTCCTCGAAGCGTCCGTACGCCCCTCGGCCGGCGTTGTTCACCAGCACCTCGATCTCCCCCAGATCGGTCTCGACGCGCCCGCAGAGGCCGGCCACCGCCTCGGCGTCGGAGACGTCGCAGGGAAGGATCAGAGGCTGGCCGCCCGCCAGCTCCGCGGTGCCCCGCAGCGGCCCCGGCCGACGCCCGACCAGGACGAGCCGGGCGCCTCTGGACGACAGGGCCACGGCCAGGGCGCGGCCGATGCCGTCGCCGGCCCCGGTCACCACCACGACGGCCCCCCCGTAGTCGCGGCCCATGGCGGTCAGCGCGGGGGGCCGACCCGTGGGGCCGCGGGCCGGGGCGGCGCAGAGATTTTTCCCGATATGGGAGATTCCTCCGGGTTTCCCCTTGCCAAATCGAGAATATTCGCTATCTCCTTTATCTGCTGCACATTAGACACCCAGGAGGGCGGTGTTCCGTAGGAATTCCTGCCATAATGAGAAAAGGGGTATCCTAACCGAATACATCTCATCATTTGTTCAACCCCCTGTGCCACAACGCGTTGATCCTTCATCGACCGATCCTCCCAGGCCATGGCACGGCCTTTGCAGTTCCCTGCGTCACAGCCACATCCGGAGGTCGAGACCGACCTCCTTTCCCAAAGGAGAGCATCATGGCCCAGTCCAAGATTCAGCCTCTCGCCGACCGCGTGCTCGTCAAGCGGCTCGACGAGGAGGAGGAGCAGAAGGTCGGCGGCATCATCATCCCCGACACCGCCAAGGAGAAGCCCCAGGAGGCCGAGGTCGTAGCCGTCGGTCCCGGCCGCCTCGAAGAGGGGAAGCGCGTCGCTCTCGAAGTCAAGAAGGGCGACAAGGTCCTCATTGGAAAGTACTCCGGCACCGAGGTCAAGCTCGACGGTGAGGAGCACCTGATCCTCCGCGAGGAAGAGATCCTCGCCGTCCTTTCCTAACCACGGGAGATCGAACATGGCTGCCAAACAGATCGCGTTTCGCGAGGAGGCCCGGGACAAGGTTCTGTCCGGCGTCTCCCAGCTCAGCAAGGCCGTGAGGGTCACCCTCGGCCCGCGGGGCCGCAACGTCGTGCTGGCCAAGAGCTGGGGCTCCCCCACCGTGACCAAGGACGGCGTCACCGTGGCCAAGGAGATCGAGCTGCCCGACCCCTGCGAGAACATGGGCGCCCAGATGGTCAAGGAGGTCGCCTCCAAGACCAGCGACGTCGCCGGTGACGGCACCACCTCGGCGACCCTGCTCGCGGAGGCCATCTATTCCCATGGCCTCAGGGCGGTCACCTCCGGTTTCAACCCCATGGAGGTGAAGCGCGGCATCGAGCAGGCCGTCGAGGTCGTCGTTCAGAGCCTCAAGACCCAGAGCCGCAAGGTCAAGGATCACGCAGAGGTCGCCCAGGTCGGCACGATCTCGGCCAACGGCGACTCCTTCTTCGGCGAGACCATCGCCGAAGCGATGGACAAGGTCGGCAAGGACGGGACGATCACCGTGGAGGAGGCCAAGTCCACGGAGACCACCCTGGACGTGGTGGAGGGGATGCAGTTCGACCGCGGTTACCTGTCCCCCTACTTCGTCACCGACCAGGAGGCCATGGAGGCTGTCCTGGAGGACTGCTACCTGCTCATCCACGAGAAGAAGCTGTCGAATCTCAAGGACCTGCTGCCGCTGCTGGAGAAGGTCTCGAAGGCGGGCAAGCCCCTGCTCGTGATCGCCGAGGACGTGGAGGGCGAGGCCCTGGCGACCCTGGTGGTCAACAAGATCCGCGGCACCCTGCAGGTGGGCGCCGTGAAGGCGCCCGGGTACGGGGACCGCCGCAAGGCCATGCTCCAGGACCTGGCGATCCTCACCGGCGGCACGGTGATCACCGAGGACCTCGGCATCTCCCTCGACAGCGTGCAGCTGTCCGATCTCGGGCAGGCCAAGCGCGTGGTCGTGGAGAAGGAGAACACCACGGTCATCGAAGGCTCCGGCAAGGCCATGGACATCCGGGGCCGCGTCGATCAGATCCGCAACCAGATCGACGAGACGACCTCGGACTACGACCGCGAGAAGCTGCAGGAGCGTCTGGCCAAGCTCGCCGGCGGCGTCGCCGTGATCCGCGTGGGCGCGGCCACCGAGACGGAGATGAAGGAGAAGAAGGCCCGTGTCGAGGATGCCCTGCACGCGACCCGCGCCGCCGTGGAGGAGGGCATCGTCGCCGGCGGCGGCGTCGCCCTCGTGCGCGCCATCGCCAAGCTCAAGGACGTGGAGGGCGGCAGCGAGGGCGAGACGGTCGGCGTGGGCATCGTCCGCAGGGCCCTGGAGGAGCCGATGCGCCAGATCGCCGACAACGCCGGCCAGGAGGGCGCCGTGGTCGTCGAGGAGGTGCGCTCGAAGAAGGGCAGCTACGGCTACAACGCCGCCACGGAGGAGTACGGCGACCTGATCGAGATGGGCGTCGTCGATCCCACCAAGGTGGTGCGCACGGCCCTTGAGAACGCGGCCTCCATCGCCGGACTCCTGCTGACCACGGAAGCCCTGGTCACGGAGGAGGAGGAAGAGGAGGAGGCCGCCCCGGCCGGAGGCCACGGACACCACCATTAGAAAGTAGAGAGAGCCGGGGCGACCCCGTCGCCGCCGGAAGTTGCAGCCGCACCACGGTAGAGAGGGCGGGCGCCCAGAGGCTCCCGCCCTCTTCTTTGTCAAGAGCCGTTTGAGCGCCGCGCCGGGCGGCGTACCCTTCTGCGGGACAGGACCTCCAACCAGGGACAGGACGCGATTCCATGGCCGCCACGACGACCCCCGCCTCCATCTACGAGCGCCTGGACGTGCGCACCTTCATCAACGCCCGGGGCACCATCACCACCCTCGGTGGCTCGATCATGCCGCCCGAGGTCGTGGCCGCCATGGCCGAGGCCTCCCTGCGCTTCGTCCGCCTGGAGGAGCTGCACGAGCGGGTGGGCGTGCGCATCGCCGGGCTCACCGGATCGGAGGCCGCCTACGTCTGCGCCGGCGCCGCCAGCGGCATGCTCCTGGCGGGCGCCGCCTGTCTCACGGGCACCGACCGGAGGGCCATCGCCGCGCTCCCCGATACCGGCGGCCGCCCGAACCGGTTCGTCATCAGCCTCGTGGACAGCCACGCCTACGTGCACCAGGGCTTCCGGGTCTGCGGCGGCGAGCTGGTCCGGGTCGGCTCCAGGGAGTCGGTCACGGCGGCCGACTACGAGGCCGCCCTCGACGAGCGCACGGCCGCCGTCGTCTTCTTTCTCGGCAGTCAGCCCCTGGAGCAGCTGCGCGAGATCGTCCCCATCGCCCGGAAGCGGGGCGTCCCGGTCATCGTCGACGCCGCCGCCCAGCTGCCGCCGCGCTCGCACCTGACCGGTCTGACCACCGACGTGGGCGCGGACCTGGCCGTCTTCAGCGGCGGCAAGGGGCTCTTCGGCCCGCAGTCGAGCGGGCTGATCCTCGGCCGCGCCGACCTGGTGGAGGCCGCCTCCCTGAACAGCAGTCCCCACTCCGGCGTGGGCCGGGGGATGAAGGTGGGCAAGGAGGAGGTGGCCGGGCTGCTGCGGGCGGTGGAACTCTTCCTGGAGGCCGATGAGGGGCGGGTGATCTCCGAGTGGGAGCGCCGCTGCCGGGTGGTGGCGGCGGCGGCCGAGGGCGTCGACGGGGTCACGGCGGAATACGACCCCCCCTTCACGAACCGCTTCCCTCCGGCCAGCCCCATCGTGCGCCTGCGCTTCGCCGGCCAGGCCCCGGCCGGCAGCCGGGCGGTGGCGGCCGCCCTCGAGCAGGGTGACCCGTCGATCCTCGTGAGCGCCTCGGAGGACTCGATCACCGTCGCTCCGCAGACGCTTCAGGAGGGCGAGGCCGAGATCATCGCCGATCGGCTCCGCGCCGTCCTGTCGGCCTGAGGGATCGCCGGGGGAGACCCGCCGCAGGCTGACGGCTACACCCGCACCCGGCGCCCCCGCTTGACCGACTCGATCTCCTTGAGGCACAGCCGCAGGCTGTTGCGGGCGCCGACCCCCGACAGCTCCTCCGAATCCTCTCCGGCGGCGACCGCCCGCACCGCCTCCCGCAGCTCACCGACGAAGCCGTCCCTTCCGGGGCGCCTCGGCCTGCGGCTTTGGCCGTCGGCGGTCAACAGCACGGGCGGCTGACCCCAGGAGCTGTTGTACTTGAGGGTGGCCCGCTCGAAGAACACGTCGTAGCCGTGCTCGAAGGGGCAGCCCTGCTGGGACAGCCAGCCGCCGCTGGCGGTCACCTGGGGCCCGCCTTCGTAGTGGTAGTGGGTGTCGATGTGCTCCACCACACCCCCCTTGCGGACCACTCCGGCCGAGGTCACCGCCTCGGGCAGGCCGAAGAGGAACTGCACGAAGTCGGCGTCGTGGATGTGCAGGTCGATGGCCGGTCCGCCGGTGCGGTCCAGGTCCTTCGGGTCCCACCAGGCCGGCATGGAGATGACGCGCTTGAAGTCCGCCGCCAGCACGGGACCGTGCTCGCCGCCGTCCACCAGCTCCTTGATCAGCCGGAACTCGGGGAAGAACCGCAGGACGTGGGCGACCATCAGCCGCAGGCCGCGCTTCTCCGCCTCCGCCACCATGCGGTCCGCCTGGCGCAGGTCCAGGGCGATGGGCTTTTCCAGGAAGACGTGCTTGCCCGCCGACAGGGCGGCCATGGTCCACTCGTAGTGCAGGGTGGTGGGCAGGCAGATGTCCACCAGGTCCACGCGGTCGTCGGCCAGCAGGTCCTCGATGCGGTCGTACGCGGCCACGCGCCGCAGATCGTGGACGCCGCCGTCGTCGCCGAAATTGCCCTTCACCGAGCGCCAGTCGCCGCCCAGTTTCGTGGGGTCCCGCGTGCAGATGGCGGTCACCCTCGCCCCCTTCACCCGGGCGATGGCCTTGTAGTGCGTGGTGCCCATGAAACCGACGCCGACGATGCCGATGCGTACCATGCGGTTTTTCTCTCTCCCTTGGGGGCGGCTACGATACCCGAGCTCCGGAAGAGATGTCAAGGGCTCCTGATCAGCGCGGCAGGACGGCGATCCGCAGGCGGCGCACCCGGCCCTCGTGCTCGACGCGCACGAGGTAGATCCCGGCGGCCACAGGGGCGCCGGCGCGGTTGTGGCCGGTCCACGACAGCCCTCCGTCGCCATCGTCCTCCCGGCCGCTCCAGACCAGCTCCCCGGCGACCGTGAAGACCTGCACCTCGGCTTCTCCGGGCAGACCGGCGAGGGTCAGCTCCGCGCCGGCGGGGTCGAAGGGATTGGGATACGCCCAGACCTCCTCCAGCCGGTGGACCTCCAGGCGGACCAGGGTCCGCACCCGCAACGGCCGGCCGAGACCGTCCCGCAGCCCCCAGACCTCGACCTCGTAGGGGCGGCCCCGGGGTCTCAGGGGCGTGGCCTGGGGCAGCACCAGCCACACCGTGCGATCGTCCTCCCCGGGATCGATTCTCTCGACGAGGATGCGCCCCCCGTCGACGACGGCCTCGGCCCCCCGGACCTCCGAGAGGGCGCGGTCGAAGCGGAGCTGGATCCTCGAAGGCTCGGAGAGGATCGCCTCCTGCAGCCGGGCCGGTGGGGGGACCGGCTCCAGGCGCAGGGAGACCGTCCTCGAGCCCCGGAGGCCCACGAGGCCCCCACGGGCCGAACGCACCCCCGTGGCCTCCAGGATCACGGTGCCGGTGTCGGGCAGGGCCCGGTCGAAGGAGAGCAGCAGCCGCCGTCCACCCTGGTCGAGCAGACCGTTCCGCGGCCTGGCCACTTCGGGGATCAGCCGCCACCGGTGGGACTGGGACGCCTCCGGAGCCATGGGCTGGTCGAAATGGACCGCCAGCAGCCGGGGGTCGCTGCGCAGGACGTCGAGGATGACCGGACCCTCCCCGGGTTTCACGACCTGAACCTGGGAGCTCTCGCCTCGCCGGCCCTCCGCGTCGATGGCCGCGACCCGGTAGCCGTAGCTCCCTCCGGGGACCAGTCCGGAATCGACGCGCGCGTAGCGCAGCCCCAGGCCGGCCTCCACCCTGACCACCACCGAGTCGTCCCGGTCCACCTCGTACCAGGAGGCCCCGGAGACCGGCTCCCATACCAGCTCGACGCGGTCGCGCCCCAGGGACCGGACCCTCCACCCCGGCGGTGCGCCCAGCCGGGCGGCGTCCCCCGTCCAGGAGAGACTGCGAATGGCCCCGTCCGGGGCGTTGAAGAACAGGTCGATGCGTCCGTCGCCGTCGGCGTCGCCCGTGGCCGGGCGCCAGGTCTCGCCCGCCTCCTCGTGCCACACGACCTCGAAGCCGCCGTCGCCGTCGGCGCGGAAGACGTAGAGGTGCGGCACCAGCACGGCGATCCATTCCAGCTGCCCGTCCAGGTCGAGGTCCGCCATGGCGATACCGGCTCCCCGGGAGGATCCGGCCAGCACCTGTCCCTGCCACTCGCGCTGGTACTCGTCGTCGCCGGCGGCCCCGTAGACCGAGAGGCGCCAGCGCCGGCCCTCCAGGTCGAAGGGATCGCGCCGCAGCCGGCCGCTGACGAACTCGGCTTCCCCGTCCCCGTCGAGGTCGGCGCCGCCCCCCACCAGCCGGCCGTCGACGAACTCCTCCTCCTCCAGGTCCCGCCAGGACCGGCGGTAGGCGTCGTCCACCCCGGCCTCGAAGACCAGCAGGTCGCCGTCGCTGTCCCCGGTGAGCAGGTCTCCCCTGCCGTCGCCGTCCAGGTCCGCCGCCACCTGTCTCGTGCCGAGCTCGTTCTCGCCCGGGGTGTCGTTCACGAGGGCCGCGGTCTCGGCGTAGTCGTCGTCGCCCCGGCTCTCGAAGACCCTGAACAGCTCGGCCGTGGCCGAGCGCAGGAACATCTCCGGCCGGCCGTCGGCGTCGGCGTCGAGGACCTCCCCGCCCCAGGCGTCGCGGACCGCCCAGGCCCTGCGCTCCGGGTACAGGCCGGGGGCCTGCTGCTCGAACAGACGGACCCGGCGGGCGTCCACGGCCATGAGCTCCAGGCGGCCGTCGGCGTCGAGATCGTGACGGCCCCACGGGATGAACCAGCTCGAGGTGGAGTGCGCGGGCTCCGTCTCCCCCCATTCGAAGAAGGCGCTGGGGGCGTAGGTCCCGTCGTCTCCGTGGACCATGGCCACCACCTCCCGGCGGCCGTCCCCGTCGAAGTCGGAGAGCTCCGGCATCAGGTAGCCGCCGGGCAGGGACGGACCGGAGCGCGGATTCGACCGGTCCACCGCGCCGGGCCGCACGATCAGGCTGTCGCGGACCTGCACGCCCTCCCCATCGGTGAAGATCCGCACCTCGTAGGCCCCGGGCGGCACGTCGGAGGGAAGCAAGAGGACCTGATCGACCCGGCCGGACGGGGCCGGCAGCCCCAGGACGCGGCCGCCGGCGGAGGTCAGCTCCAGCCTTCCCGCCGACGGCCGGTCGGTCTTCCAGGAGACCAGGTCCCTCCACCGGGGGCCCTGCAGAGCGCGCCCGACGGACCAGCCGAGGACACGGGCGCCCTCCGGCGCCAGCCGCACGGCCACCCGGCGCGAGTGCGCCCGCGGCCCCTCCCGAACCGTGGCTCGCAGCGAGTAGACCCCGGGGGGCAGGTCCGCCGTCGGCCAGAGCACCGCCGAATCGGCGGGGCCCTGCCAGGTCAGGGCCTCCACCCTGTGCCAGCGGCCCGGGCTTTCCCCGTCCCCCCAGTCCAGGATCAGCTCCAGGCCGGCGGCCCCCGTCACCTCCAGCTCCACCTCGAAGGCGGGGGGCCGGATCCGCTGCTGCGCCGTGGGGGCCCGGAAGGCGACGGCCAGGGGCGGCTCGGTCTGGGCGGAGGGGATCTGCAGCAGGCCGTGGCCGGTGGCCGCGTCCCATCCGGGGACCGGGCCCGCGTCCCGGGCGGATGCGGCGAGGACGCCGAGGACCTGCAGCGGCGTGTACCCGGGGTGGCGGGCCAGCACCAGGGCCGCGGCGCCCGCCACGTGGGGGGCCGCCATGGAGGTGCCGGACTGGGCGCCGTACCCGCCGCCGGGCCGGGTGCTGTGAATGGCCACCCCCGGGGCCGCCAGATCGATGCTCGGCCCGAAGTTCGAGAACGGCGCGGCGCGGCCGTCGCGCTGGACCGCGGCGACCGCGATCGCGCCCGGCAGGCGCGCCGGATAGAAGACCTCGGAGGAACCTTCGTTGCCGGCGGCGGCCACGACCACCAGGCCGCGGGCCAGGGCGAAGCGGACGGCGTCGTCGATGAGGGGCGAGTAGACCGGATCGCCCAGACTCAGGTTCACCACGTCGGCCCCGTTCCGGGCCGCGTAGACCACCGCCGCGGCGACGTCGTCGTCCTGCAGGTAGCCGGCGCCGCCGATGACGAGTCCCGCTCTCAGCGGCATCACCCGGACCCCGGGAGCCACCCCGGCGATGCCCTCCCCGTTGCCGGCCGCGGCGGCGGCGACCCCGGCCACCTGGGTTCCGTGGCCGGAATCGTCGTCCGGGTCGGCATCGCGTTCGAGGTAGTCCCCGGTCCCCGGCAGGCCCGGCGCGTCGGTGAAGTCCCAGCCGGCCACGTCGTCCACGTAGCCGTTGCCGTCGTCGTCGATCCCCGGTTGGCCCAGGGCCTCGGCGGGGTTCCGCCAGATCTGGTCGCGCAGGTCGGGGTGGGCGGCGTCGATGCCCGAGTCGACGACGGCGATCAGCACCCCCTCGGCCGAGCCCGGGTCGCGAGACCGCCAGCCCACGGCCTCCAGCCCCCACTGCTCGTCGAGGAGCGGGTCGTCGGTGCCGAAGTCGGCGGTGCGCCGCAGGTAGTTGGGCTGCGCCGCCTCGACGGCGGAGGTCCGGGCGTAGCGCTCGGCCAGCTCGAGGGCCGGGATTCCGCCGTCGAAGCGCAGCACCGACCATCGGCCGAGGGCCGCCGCCTCCGGCTCGGGGGCGGCCCTGCGCCCCGCCGCCGGGCGAAACGGCAGCAGCGGCGTCTCCGAGCGCAGGCCGAGGGCCTCGTTGAGGGAATCGAGCTCCGCCAGCCGGCCGGGAGAGAGGGGCCGCGCCGCGGAGGCCCGCCACCGGACCAGCACCTCGCCGGGCGTGACCTGCCCGGCCGGCGAGGTCCGGGGGTGGCAGAGCAGGCACAGCGCGAGGATCACGGCGCCCGGAGCCGCGTACCGGACCGGGTGGCCGCGCCCCTTCGGGAGATCGCCTCGACGGCGGGGCCGGATCATCGGGAGGCGGCCAGAGCCGGACGGGCTCCTAGCCGATGAGCTGGAGGAACTCGGACCGGGTCTGGCTGCTGTTGCGGAAGGCGCCGAGCATGCACGAGGTCGTCATCCGGCAGTTCTGCTTCTCCACTCCGCGCATCATCATGCACAGGTGCCGGGCCTCGATCACGACGCCGACTCCGCGAGGCTCGACCAGCTCCTTGATCGACTCGGCGATCTGCGCCGTCAGGTTCTCCTGGATCTGCAGGCGGCGGGCGAAGAGATCGACGATGCGGGCCACCTTGGACAGCCCCATGATCCGGCCCCGGGGCAGGTACCCCACGTGGCAGCGGCCGAGGAAAGGCAGCAGGTGGTGCTCGCACAGGGAATAGACCTCGATGTCGCGGACGATGACCATCTCGTCATTGCGGCTCTCGTAGATCGCCGACCCGACGACCTCGGCCGGAGTCCGGCCGTAGCCGCTGGTCAGGAACTCGAAGGCCCGGGCCGCCCGGCGGGGGGTCCCGGCGAGTCCTTCGCGATCGGGGTCCTCCCCGACCCCTTCGATCAACCGCCGGTAGAGTTCCTCCATCTCCTCTTTCCACTGCAACGCCGGGAGAGACGCCGCGTTGACCGGTCCTGCGGCGGGCGTATCTTCGCTGGCAAGCGGCGCCCGCTGGGCGGCCACCACACGCATCGCGACATGGAGCTCGGTCAATGACAACAATCGATCTGACGGCCAGGACCTGCAAGCCCTGCGAGGGCGGGGTCCCGCCGATGACGACCCGGGAGATCGAGGCCATGCTGCCCGAGGTGGAGGGCTGGTCCCTGTCCGAGGGGCACCTGCAGCGCAGCTTCGGCTTCGGCAACTACTACCAGACCATCTCCTTCGTGAATGCCGTGGCCTGGGTGGCCAACCAGGAGAACCACCACCCGGTGATGGACGTGGGCTTCCGCGAGTGCACGGTGAAGTTCTGGACCCACGCCATCGACGGGCTCTCCGAGAACGACTTCATCTGCGCCGCCAAGATCAACCGCCTGGCGGGCTGAGGCCGCCCCGCCAATCCCTCGGCTTGCTGCTCTCCGAGATCTTCACCAGCCTCCAGGGGGAGGGCCGCTACGCCGGCCATCCCAGCCTGTTCGTGCGCACCTCGGGCTGCAACCTGCGCTGCGCCTGGTGCGACACGCCGCACACCTCCTGGCACAGCGACGGCCGGTCCGTGGACGTGGAGCGCATCCTCGCCGACACGCGGGAATGGCGCGACGTGCGGCACGCCGTCGTCACCGGGGGCGAGCCCATGCTGCAGCCCGACCTTCCCCGGCTCGTGGACGGCCTGAGCGAGCGGGGTCACCTGGTCACCATCGAGACCGCGGCGACCCGCTTCGTCGAGGGTCTGCGCCCCCACCTGTTCAGCCTGTCGCCGAAGCTGGCCAACAGCCGGCCCGGTCCGGAGCACCCCGGGGAGCGGCGCCTCCACGAGGGCAACAACCGCCACGACCTGATCCCCCGGTTCCTCGACGCCGGGTGCGAGGTGCAGGTGAAGTTCGTCGTCCAGGGGGCCGAGGACCTGCCGGAGATCCTCGAGCAGGTCGAGCGCTGGCGGGTCCCGCGCAACCTCGTCTACCTGATGCCCGAGGGCGTCACCCGCGAGGTCCTTCTCGAGCGCGGCCCGGTGGTGGCCGACATCTGCCGCGCCGAGGGCTTCCGGTTCACGGGCCGCATGCACATCGAGCTCTGGGGCAACGCCCGGGGAACGTGACCCGGGCCGCAGGCCTCCCCCCGGGGCCGGGTCGCACCTGGCCGCCGCAGCGCCTTTCTTTCTCATCCTCATGACCACTCCGCCCTACGGCGTCCTGCTCGTCAGCTTCAGCCGCCACAGCCACCAAGGCAGCTTCGTCCCCCTGTACCAGTCCCATCCGCGGACGCGGATCGTCGCCGTCGCCGACGAGGACGGCGAGATCGACGAGGCCCTGCGGCAGCTCAACCGCCGCTGGGCGCGGGACCTCGGCGTTCCCTACCTGCCGAAGGTCGAGGACGGCCTCCGGCGGGACGACGTCGACATCGTCAGCATCGCCCACGAGATCGAGCGCCGGGCGGACCTGGCCGTGCGCGCCGCGAGGGCCGGCAAGCATCTCTGGATCGACAAGTTCATGGGCGCCACCATCGACGAGTGCGACGCCGTGGTCGGTGCCGTGGCCGACTCGGGGGTGCGCGCCATCGTGCCCAGCTTCCACTACGGCTCCCTCGTGCGCCACGCCCTCGAGGCCCTGCGGCGCGATCCCATCGGCGAGCTCCTCGGCGTCCACGTGGACGCCATGTTCTCCAAGGGATGGCCCCGGCCGATCGCCGAAGAGGACCGCCGCCCCTTCCGCCCGGCGGGACGCTGGAAGTTCGACCAGGTCAAGCGCGAGCTGCTCACCGTCGGCTCCTACGCCGTCGGCCTCGTGCAGGCCTGTCTCGACCAGCCCGTGGCCCGGGTCGTCGGGCACGGGGGCGCCTTCTTCTTCCCCGAGCACGCCCGCACCGGCACCGAGGACTTCGGCACCCTCACCATGAGCGATGCCGCCGGCCGCACGGCCACGATCTGCGGCGGCCGCATCGGCGTGGCCACCCATCCCGCCGGGGGCCCTTCGCGGGCCTTCCTCGTCGGCTCCCGGGGCACGCTCACCATCGACGCCAAGAGGCCCGCGGCCCAGGTCTTCCTGCGCCCCGAGATCGTGGAGGCCGGCTACGAGCCGGACCCCGATGACTGGATGCAATGGGCCAGCGGTCCCCCCCTCCTGAACCCTTCCCTTGACGCCGATCCGGCCGGTCTGGCCGCCGGCCTGGAGGACCTGGTGAGCGCCCTCGACGAGGATCGGGATCCGTCCTGCCCCGTGGCCCGGGCCCGCGACAACATGGAGATCCTGCTGGCCGGGTACCAGTCGATCTCCGAGGACGGCACCGTCGTCGACCTGCCGCTGAAGAGGGGAACGGCCTGATGGCGGACGGGCTCGTCGTCGTCTGCGGCCCCGACCGGGCGCCGGCCCTGGAGTCGATCGCCGATAGTCACGGGCTGGCCGGATGGGTCCGCGTCGGCCGCCCCGTGCGCGCCGCGATCGAGGCGCCCCGATTCGGCTCCCTGGAGGAAGGGCTGGACCAGGCCTCGGCCGTGGCCATGCTGTCGCCCTACCGCGGTCTGGCCGGCGACCTCGAGCGCTGCCGGCGGCGGGGAATCCCGGTCCTGCTGGCGGGTCCTGCCAGCGCCCGGTCCGACGACCCGGAGTACGCGCCGGGACGCTGGCGCCACTCGGAGACCTGGACCGGCGTGGACGGACTGAGGAGGCGCCCCGCCTTCGGCCGCCCCGTGTATCTTCGCCAGGTCACGGGCGGCGGGGCCGCCGGCCTGCCGGGCGCCTGGTGGGCCCTGCTCGAGGCCGTGGAGTGCGCCCTGGATCTGCTCGACGGCCCCATGGCCCGGCTATGGGTCGGAGCCGTGACACGCAACCGACGCTGGCACGCCACGGCCACCCTCGTGGCCAACGCCGGCGCCTCGGCCCAGCTCGTGGTCGCACCGGCGCCCGATCCGGGAGAGGATCTCATGCTCCTGAGCACGGGAGGTCTGGCCCACGTCGACGCTGCCAGCGCCGCCGCTGTACGGCGCGACGCCGGGGGCGGGAGCCGCCTGCCGATCCCCCGGGCCTGGCCCGACGCCCGGTGGATCACCGCCGGCCTCGCGGGCGAGCGCCACCCGTCGATCGATCGACGCACCCGGGCGGCCCTGCACGCCGCCTTGGGCCGCGCCGCCCGCAGCCGGACCCTGGAACGGGTCAGGCTCTGACCTTCGCCAGCTCCTCGAGCTCGGCCCGCACCTGATCCCGCACCTGGCGCGCCGACGCCTCCTTGACATGCTCGAAGCCGCGGATGCGCTCCGGCGCCGCGGCGATGCCCAGGATCGCGTCCAGGCCGGCGCCGCGCTCGAGGGACTCCAGCAGCTCCTCCAGAACCCCCTCGTACCAGGGGATCAGCTCGCGCTCGAGGCGCCGGCACGGAGTGCGCCGGAAGGGGTCGAGGGCCGTGCCCCGCAGTCCCCGGAAGCGGTAGAGCAGGCCCATCAGCGGCCGGATCCACGGGCCGAGGCGGATCTTCCCGAGACCGAAGGGGCGCAGCGTCGGCGGATGCAGCTTGTGAGAGACGCGCACGGGACCATCGAACAAGGCCTCGATCCGCCGTGAGCTCTCCCCCTCCGAGATCAGCCGGGCGACCTCGTACTCGTCCTTGTAGGTCATGAGCCGGTGCAGGCTCCTGGCCACCGACAGGGTCAGCCTCTCGCCCGGGCCCGCTGCCTCCGCGGCTCTCTCGGCGTCGCGCACGCGCTCCAGGACCCTGACGTAGCGGCCGGCCCAGGCGCTGTCCTGCCAGTCCACGAGGTGGGCGATGCGATGGCTCACCACGCGCTCCCCTTCGGCGGACAGCTCGAGGGACCGCAGGGCTCTCTCGTGCTCGGCCAGGCCCTCGCGGTCGGCGGCCAGCCGCGCCCGGCTGCGCTCGACCACGGAGGCCGCGTCGGGGCGGGGGCTGCCGACCGCCGCGTGCACCCGGGACGGGTCGGCCACGGCCAGCCGGCCCCAGCGGAAGGCCCGCAGGTTGTCCTCCACCGCCTTGCCGTTCAGCCGGATCACCGCCTCCAGCGACCGCGCGCTCAGAGGCAGCTGCCCGGACTGGCAGGCGACGCCGAGGAGGATGACGTTGGCGAACAGGATATCGCCGAAGAGTCCCTCGGCCAGCCAGTACGTGTCCACGTAGAGGTTGTCGTCCTTGCGGCTGCAGGCGTCGATCGTCTCCGCGAGGCGGTCGGGATCGGGGAAGCGCATCTCCGGATGCCGGTTCAGCTCGGCCGTGGGCAGGCGGGTCGTGCTCACCACGGCCACCGTGCGGCCGGGGTCGGCGTAGCGCAGGTTGGACGGCTCGGCCGCTCTCAGCAGGTCGAACCCGATGTACAAGTCGGCGCTGCCCGGCAGCAGGCGGTGGAAGGCCGGCTGCCGGGAGCGGCCCAGCTGGATCGGCGCTTCCACGGGCCCCCCCTTCTGCGCCAGGCCCGTGTTGTTGGACAGGTACACGCACAGCCCGTCGAGCAGCGCCGCCCAGGCGATGAGATGGGAGACGGTGACCACGCCGGTACCGCCGCGGCCGACGGTGAAGAGGGTGAAGGTTTCCTCCTCCGCCAGCTGCCGCCGCCTCGGCTCGGGGATCTCGTCGAGGATCGGCGGACTGCGGCGGGCGAGGCGGGTCCTGCCCTTCGCCTGGACCGTCAGGAAGGAGGGGCACTCGCCGTCGAGGCAGAGCTCGTCCTGCATGCAGCTGGCCTGCTGCACCTGGGTCTTGTCGCCGAGCTCGGTGTCGACGCTGTAGAGGGCGGCGCAGCCCTCGGACTGGCGCAGGCAGTCGCCGCAGCCCTCGCAGATCTCCTCGTCGATGAAGACGTACTCGTCGGGTGCCCCGCCCTGCCGCCGCCGCCGGCGCCCTTTCTCGGTGGCGCACTCCTTGTCGAGGATGATCACCGTCGTCCCCGGGGCCTGGCGGTAGTGGGCGATCGCCTCGGCCTGCCGTTGCAGGGGAAAGAGGCGCACCCGCCGGTCGCCGGCGACGGTCCCATAGCTGGCCGTCTGGTCGCCGACGATGCCGACCTCCCGCACGCCGAGGGCGATCAGCTCCCCGGCGACCTCGGCCACCGACCGGGCGCCGCCGGGCTGCTGGCCGCCGGTGAGCGCCACGGAGCCGTTGAACAGCAGCAGGAAGGTGATGTTCACGTCCCCCTGCACGCAGCTCTGCACGGCGCCCCGGCCGGAGTGGAAGTAGCTGCCGTCGCCGAGGTACTGGAAGATGTGCCGGTTGTCGTTGAAGACGGCCGTGCCGGAGTAGATCGAGCCGCCGGCGCCCATGGTGGGGATGTAGAGGACCCCCTCGTCGTAGGCCTCCATGGCGCGGATCGAGCTGCAGCCGATGGCCCCTCCCGGCTTCTCCCCTTCGAGGGCGCGGAAGCTGTTGTACGGGCACCCCCCGCAGGACATGGGGGCGACCTTCGGCACCTGCGGCAGGCGGCGCTGGCCGATGGACTCGACGTGCCGCAGCGCCGGAGGCGGCGACCTCTGGCCGAGCAGGGGGGACATGAGGCCGGCCAGGGCCTCCGGGTCGACCTCTCCCCACGAGGGCACGAGGGGCCGGCCCGACCCGTCGCGCTCGCCGAGGACCTCGCGCACCCCGGTCCCCCACAGGGCGGCCTTGACGCCCTCCTCGACGAAGGGCCCCGGCTCCTCCACCACCAGGACCCGCTCCACCCCGCTCTCGGCGGCGAACCGGCGGACGGCCTCCCGGTCCAGCGGCCAGGTGACGGACAACTGCAGGGTCGGCGCCCGGACCCCGAGCAGCTCGAGGGCCTGGGCCACGTCGACGAAGCTCTTGCCCGTGGCCACGATGCCGAGAGGGCCGCCCGCCTCCGGCCAGTGGGTTCGGTTGAGCTCGTTGAGACGCACGTAGGCCTCGGCCAGGGGCGCCTTGCGCTCCACCAGCTCCCGCTGCATGGGGAGCGCTCCCAGGGCCATGACGATGGGATGGAAGCGCTTGACGTACCCGGGGTCGGGCAGGCGGGCGTCGAACCGGGCCGCGTCGCCGCGAACCGTGCTCGCCCCGTCGCAGACCGGGGTGACGAGCTTCAGGGCGGTCACCATGCCGAGCCAGCGGCTCAGGGCGATGGCGTGGGCGCCCAGGCGCAGGACCTCCTCCACGTCGGCCGGGTAGAAGGTGGGCACCCAGCTCGAGCGCAGGGCCCAGTCGCTGGCCCCGGGGGAGACGGAGCTCTTGGAGCGGTGGTCCTCGCCGCACAGCAGGACCATGGAGCCGCGGCCCGAGGAGCCGGTGAGGTTGGCGAGCCAGGTCTCGTCCGGGATCCACATGGTGCCGTGGGCCTTCCCGTACCAGAAGGCGTCCACGTCGGCCGAGGGCGCGTACTGGCTGCCGAGCATGGCCGAGGCCGCCGTCTTCTCGTTGATGCCGAACTGGTGGACCGTGCGCCCCGACTCGTTGAGGAGGTCCAGCTCTTCGACCACGGCCAGGTCGAGCCCGCCCAGGGGCGAGCCCTCGTAGCCGCTGATGTAGGTCTGGTTGACGGAGGCGCCCGATTCGCGGTCGTGGCGCTGCTTGTCCAGGAGCAGGCGGACGATGGCCTCGACACCGGTGAGGAAAACGGTGCCGTCTCGCTTTCGAAACTTGTCGGAGAGCGCTGGAGGCAAGGGCGGACCTGCTCTATCTTGCGGTTTTTACAGGGGTTGGGTGGCCTGAGTATAGCTCCGTCCTCGATCCGCGGCAAGCTGGTTCGCGGCCCGGCCGCGGCCCTCCACCCCGGGTGCGGGCCGGCGCGGAGGGGTTCGGTTCATGGCGCCTTCGAATCCGGGGTTCACGGGGTTGCCCGGCCGAGGCCGGCGCCCGTAAATTCGCCCCCCCTTCGTTTGAGTCAGCCCTCTCTACAGGAAGCCCCGCAATGGCCGAGACCATCGACGAGTTGACCATCCACTACGAGGAAGACGGGCAGGTCCTGCGCAAGCAGCTCGACAAGGAGGTCCTGAGCAAGGGCTCGTGGACGACGATCATGTTCCTCTACCAGGACCTCGACCGCCGGACCGGCGAGTACGGCAACCAGAAGGTCTCCATCCGGCGCTACCAGAAGCGTGAGGGCACCTACCAGCAGCGCAGCAAGTTCGAGATCTCGAGCCCGGCCCAGGCCCGCGCCGTACGCGACCGCATCGAAGGCTGGTTCGGCAACGAGGACCGGCCGTGAGCCACACCTATCGGGCCGTCCTGGCGGGACTGACCGGCATCGGGTCCGGCCGCATCCAGGAGAGCGGGGGCTCGCCCGTGTACCGGCCCATGCCCGGGTCCCACGCCGCGGCCTACCACGAGCACCCGAGGACCGAGCTGGTGGCCGTCTGCGACCTGCGGCAGGAGGCGATCGACGAGTTCCTGGCCAGGTGGGGCGACGTCTGGCCCCAGGTGCGCGCCTACACCGACTTCGCCGAAATGGTGGCCCGGGAGGAGGCCGATCTCGTCAGCATCGCCACCTCCGACCACGCCCATGCCGACCTGTGCGTGCAGGCCGCCGAGGCCGGGGCCCGGGCGATCCTGTGCGAGAAGCCGATCGCCACCACCCTCGCCGACGCCGACCGCATGATCGCCGCCTGTGAGGCCCACGGCGTGCCCCTCTCCGTCGAGCACACGCGGCGCTGGGACCCGCGGCATCTCGCCGCCCGGCGCATCCTGCGCAGCGGCGATCTCGGTCCGGTGCGCACCATCTCGGCAGAGCTCTTCAGCCGCCGCGCCATGCTCTTCCGCAACGGCACCCACCTGATCGACCTGATCCCCTTCTTCGCCGAGAGGGAGGTGCAGTGGCTGGTGGCCGATCTCGAGGACGGCTTCGAGGATTACAATGAGTACGCCGGCGACGGGGGCCGCGACCCGGACCTGGAACCCTGCGTCTCGGCCTACCTCCGGTGCGCCGGGGACGTGCGCGTCTTCGTCAACATCTACAAGGCGGCCTTTCCGGGATCCCAAGTGATCATCACCTGCGAGGAGGGCCGCATCGAGGTGAGCGACCGCGGCGGCCGGGTGATCCGCGGCAGCTCCCACTTCGACTGGACGGCCTCCGAGCTCCGGGTGGACAGCTTCCTCTACGAACGCCAGCTGGCGGCGGTCCACGAGCTGATCGAGAAGCTCGAGAACCCGGAGACCGAGCTCGCCTCCTCCGGCCGGGAGGCTCGCAAGACCCTGGAGATCATCCTGGCCATGCTCGCCAGCCACACCGCGGGCAACCGCCGGGTGGACCTGCCCCTGTCTTCCTGAACCTGCCGTGGCTGCACGTCGTCGGCCAGGACGAAGACGTCCGCCTGGCCTGGTCCCGGCCTCCTTCACCAGGACGAGAACCGTGGATGCGGGCCGCCGCTCTCATCGCTTGTCCGTTCCCGGGACCGGGGTTATACTCGCCCTCATGGGCGAGCGTCCGCGAAATCCCACCCGTTCGGTCCGCATCGGCGATCTGTCCATCGGCGCCGGGCACCCCGTGGCCGTGCAGAGCATGGCCGCTACGCGCACCCAGGACGTGGAGGCCACCCTCCGCCAGGTCCGGCTGCTGGAGGCGGCGGGGGCGGATATCATCCGGATCGCCGTGGACAGCCGCAAGGACACGGAGGCCCTGGCCCAGGTGGCCGAGTCCGCCACCCGGCCCCTCTCCGTCGACCTGCAGGAGAACTACCGCCTGGCCGAGGTCGTGGCTCCCCACGTGCAGAAGATCCGCTACAATCCCGGTCATCTCTACCATCATGAGCGCCGGCGCCCCGAACGCGACAAGGTTGCGTACCTGGCGGAGGTGGCCGCGGCCAACGACTGCGCCATTCGCGTGGGCGTGAACTGCGGCTCCGTCGATCCGGCCAAGGCCGAGCAGTTCCCGGAGGACGACTCCATAGGGCCCATGCTCGCCTCCGCCCTCGAGCACTGCGAGATGCTCGATACCATCGGCTTCGAGCGCTACTGCGTCTCCCTGAAGGACTCCGACCCGAACAAGGTCATCGACGCCAACCGCCGCTTCGCCGAGCAGCGTCCCGACGTCCCCCTGCACCTCGGCGTCACCGAGGCGGGCATGCCCCCCGACGGCGTCATCAAGACCCGGATCGCCTTCGAGCAGCTGCTCTCCGACGGCATCGGCGACACCGTCCGCGTCTCCCTCACCCTGCCCTTCGACGACAAGGGGGAGGAGATCACCACGGGCCGCCGGATCCTCGAGGACATCGAGGCCGGCCGCTTCCGGTCGGTGCCCCGGTACCGGCCCGAGGGCATCAACATCATCTCCTGTCCCTCCTGCTCGCGGGTCGAGAACGAGGCCTTCATCGAGCTGGCCCACAAGGTCCGGGATGTGACCGAGTACGCGAAGATGCACTCCATCACCATCGCCGTCATGGGGTGCCGCGTGAACGGGCCGGGAGAGACCGACGACGCCGATCTCGGCTTGTGGTGCGCGCCGACCTTCGTCAACCTGAAGCGCGGTCCCGAGCTGGTGGGCCGGTTCGGCTACGACGAGGTCCTCGACCGGCTCCGGGAGCAGGTCGACCAGGTGATCACGTCGCGCTGAAGCCCCCGCGGCGATCCACCCCCCACCTCGAGAGCTCCGCCTCCAGGGCCCGCCGGCCCTCGTCGTCGAGATCAACCCTCGGCGGCCGCACCCGTCCGCCGCACAGACCCGCGGCGTCGAGGCCGGCCTTGATCAGGGCCTCCCCGTAGCGGTTCCGCAGCCTCTCCAGCGGCGCCAGCCGGCGCTGGATCTCGACCATCTTCCCCCACTCCCGCTGCCTGGCCAGCCGCTCAAGCTCCAGTTCCGGCCCGGGCAGGAAGTTGATGAAGCCCGCCGTGAACCCCTCGATCCCCGCCTGGTAGCGCAGGTGGAGGACGCCCGGGTCGTGGCGCTTGTTGCCGATCCAGACGAAGCGGTCCCCCAGGCGCTGGATGGCCCGGAACAGGGGATGGTCGTCGAGGCACGGGTCCTTGACGCCGATCACGGCGTCGATGCCGGCGAGGCGCTCGAAGAACCCGGCGCTCCAGCCCTGGGTGTTGTACGGGAACAGCCACAAGCCGGGGACGCGCTCGGCGATCAGGCGCAGGTGGTCGAGGACGCCGGTGAGGTCGTCGGGGACCCCGTTGCGCTGGAAGGGCGGCATGGCCAGGCAGACGCGGGCCCCGGCGGCCCGGCAGCGGTGAGCCAGCTCCACGGCGGCGGCGCTGTTGCCCGGCAGGGTGGGGGTCACCAGGGCCGCGTCGCCGACGGTCTCCAGGGCCACCTCGGCCAGGCGCCCCAGCTCCTCGGCGCTCAGGGCGTCGATCTCCCCCGTGCCGCCGCCGACGTTGATCACGCGCACGCCCTGGTCGACCAGGAACCGCAGGTTGCCGGCGAAGCCCTCCCAGTCGACGCTCAGCAGGTCGTCGGCGCGGAAGGGCGTGACCGCGTAGGCGTGCACGGCCTTCAGCTGTTGGCGCAGATCCTGCGTCACCATCCTCTCCTTCCCGGTGGCCGGCCGTCGCTTCGGGCGGCGGTTTTTCGCATAATAGGCGGCCCTCTCAAGACGGTCAACGAAAGGCGAACAGGAGATGATCACGGGAGAAGTCAGGCTGTGGAAGCTTACCCGCAAGCAGATCCGGGAACGTCTGGCGGCGGGTCAGATCAAGGGCGTCATCCTGCCCACGGGCAGCACCGAGCAGCACAACGAGCACCTGGAGATCGAGCACGACACGGCCAGCGCCGTCCACGTGGCGCACCAGGCGGCCCTCGGCCTGTTTCCCAAGGTCGTGGTGGCCACGCCGATCGCGGTGGGCATCTCGGAGCACTGGATGGAGTGGCCGGGCACGCTGACCCTGCGGCCCGAGACCTTCTTCTCCGTCGCCTACGACACCTGCGAGAGCCTCGCCCGCCACGGCGTGGAGCACGTGCTGATCTGCAACGGCCACGCCGGCAACAGTCCCCTGAAGGAGCAGGTGGCCGGTTTCAGCGACAAGCTCGGCATCGACGTGCGGTTCCACTCCTACTGGGAGGCCTACTCCCGGGAACTGGTGGAACAGCAGATGGAGTCGGGCGACTGTCCGGCCCACGCCGCCGAGTTCGAGACCTCCTTCGCCCTGGCCGCCTTCCCGGAAAACGTCCACTGGGAGGGCGTCGACTACGACGCCGAGACCTTCGACATCCAGCGCGAGGGCTATCGCGACCGCGACGCCCCCTACCACTACGCCGCCCGGGACTTTGCCACCCCCCACAAGGGCCGCGTCATGATCGACGCCGCCGTCGAGTGGGTGGCCGGACGGATCACGGAGATGATGGAGGATCCCAATTGAAGAACCCGATCCGCGAGGACCTGGCCGCCGGGCGGCCCTCGGTGGGCTCCTGGTTGAACCTGGCCTCGCCCCTGGCGGCGGAGGTCATGGCCGGCGCCGGCTTCCCGTGGCTGTGCGTCGACGCCGAGCACGCCGCCTACGACATGGAGTCGATCGCCCACTCCTTGCGCGCCATCGAGTCGCGGGGCGCCTTTCCCCTGGTGCGCGCCTGGGACCACGACCCGGTGACCGCCGGCCGGCTCCTCGACGCCGGCGCCCGGGGGATCTGCTTCCCCCACGTGAGCAACCCGGAGCAGGCCGAGTCCCTGGCCCGGGCGATGCGCTACCCGCCGCGGGGCACGCGCTCCTCCGGCACCGGCCGCTGCGTCACCCTCGATCCGGCCTACCGGTCCCTGGCCGACGACGACGTGCTCTGCATCCCCCAGATCGAGGACCCCGAGGGCATCGACCAGGCCGAGGCGATCGCCCGCGTCGAGGGCGTCGACATCGGCTTCCTGGGGCCCAGCGACCTGGCCCTGGCCATGGGCGTGGAGCCCGGCTGCGACGAGCACGAGGCCGCCCTGCAGCGGTTCCGCGAGGGCTGCGCCCGGGCCGGGACCCCCTCCGGCATCCCCGCCCCCGACGGGGCCGCGGCCAGACGGCGGATCGCCGAGGGCTTCCGGTTCATCGACCTGGCCAACGACTTCCGCTTCCTCCAGCAGGCGGCCGAGGCCGAGCGCAAGGCCGCCCTGTCCTGACCCCGGCGCCGGTGCGGCGGCCGGGCCGGCCGTCACGCCACGGGCTCGAAGGCCGGCGGCAGCGGTAGACCCGAGACCCGCGCGTCCTTCAGGGTCCGCGCGTGGACGCAGGCGCCTCGGTACGAGAACCCCTTGCACTCGCAGATGACGTCGGTGCCCACCGCCTCGACCCGGTAGTGGACGCCGGCCTTGGTGGAGCTGGCCACGCGGTAGACCGATCGCCGGGGACCGCTCAGCACGGCGGCGAGGGCCTGGATCGCCTTCTCCGACACGGGCGCGAGCCGGCCCATGGCTGACGGGTCCGCACCAGGCGCTTGTTCTGCCATGTACTGCTGCACCTCGTCGGAGCTCAGCTGGTCCGGGTCCAGGGTCCCGAGCCTCCGCCTCAAGCCCTCGAGCACGCGCCGCAGCTCGGTGAGCAGGTCGGCCTGCGGCCTCCGGCCGAGGGAACGGCCTTCGACCACGTCGTCCACCAGACGCGCCTTGGTCTCGAGCAGAGACCGGATGAACTCCTCGATCGTGCCCCGCGCCACCATGTAGGTGACGTTCACCGTGCCGGTCTGGCCGATGCGGTGGGGCCCGGTCCTCCGCCTGCCAGTGGTTGGCCGGGACCCAGTCGAGGTCGTTGAAGACCACCTGGCGCGTCGCCGCCAGGTTGATCCCGGTGCCGGCCGCGTGCAGCTGCCCCACGAAGATGCGAACGCCCTCGTCCTCCTGGAAGCGATCGACCATCTCCTGGCGTCGCGCCGCGGGCACGTCCCCGCTGATCACCAGGTGCTTCAACTCGTCCACCAACCCCCGCCGCAGGTCGACCTCGATCCAGGTGCGGATCTTCGGCCGCAGGTCGACCTCGTCCTTGGTGCGGCGCAGCATGATCCCGTGGAGCTGCACGGCCAGCTCGTCGAGGCGGCTGGCGCCGCTGGTGATCCAGTGTCCGTAGTCGTTCCGGTGGGCGTCGCAGTAGCGCCGGGCGGAGCCGAGGAAGCTCTTGCCGAGAGAGTGGCCGACGAGCTGCAGCAGCGGAAACAGATCCCGGGGGCGGTTGGTCAGGGGCGTGCCCGTCAGGGCGTGGACCACCGGGTCCCCCGGGCACTCGGAGACCAGGCGCGGTATCCGGGCTGCGGCGGCGGGTCGGGTCCGCCCACGTGCGTCTCCGCGCCGGGCAGCACGGCGAGGATCTCGCGCTCCCAGTTGCGTTTGACCGACGCGGGACAGATGATGAGGTAGGGGCCCTGCGGGGCGGCCTGGGTGAGGCCGTGGATCGACTGGCGCGTCTTGCCCAGCCCCATGTCGTCGGCCAAGATCGAGCGCCGCCGGCCGAGCAGGAAGGCCAGCCCCGACTTGGTGCGGGAACAGAGCCGCGGCCGAGAAACCGCCTGCCGGGAGAGATCTGCCCCGACCTGTTCTCCGACTACGGCCAAGGCCCGAAGCTGCTCGAGCTCGACCGCTTCGAGATCACGCCCGAGATCCTCGCCGATCCGCAGAAGGCCCTGGATGCGATGATCCGCCGGCTCTACGGCGGCAAGACGGGATAGGCGCCAGCCTGCCCGTGCTCGCGCAGACGCCGGGACGTCCGGCTCGGCGTCGCGCGTGCCGGTTACCGGATCAAGGCCATCTTGCGCACCAGGGCCTGCTCGCCCGCCACCAGGCGATAGAGGTACGTGCCGGAGGCCAACGGCCGCCCGCCTTCGTCGCGGGAGTCCCAGACCAGAGAATGGACCCCGGCTTCCAGGTAGTCGTCCCACAAGAGAGTGCTCACAGTCTGGCCGGTTATGTTGTAGATCGTGAGTGACACCGGACCGCCGGTGGGCAGGTTGAAGTAAATCGTCGTGCTCGGGTTGAATGGATTCGGCGCGGTGATCGCCACCAGCACCGAGTCCGGCAAGGCCGACAGGCCGGGGACCACCGGCTTGTTGGCTGGGGTCGTCGCTGTGACGCTGGCCGCCGAGCCCGCACCCTGGCCGTTGACCGCACGCACCTCGAAGTTGTACTGAGTGCCACTGCTCAAGCCTGTGACCGTGCACTGCAGCGTGTCCCCCACACTCGTCCAACTCGACCAACTCCCCCAACTTCCGCTGCTGTAGCTCCTCTTGTGGTATTCGTAGCGAGTGATGGTTGAGCCGTTCGCACTCGCCGCTGTCCAACTCAACGTTACCTGAGCCCAGCTCGACGACGCCGACAGACTCCCCGGCGCACCCGGCACCCCCGCCGGACTCTTCGTGATGGTCGACGACGCACCGTTGCCCTGACCGTTCGTCGCACGGATCTGGAACGTATAGTAATAGCCGTTTGTCAACCCTGACACCGTGTCCCGGCGGGCCGAGCTGCCCCCCGACGCACTCGACCAACTCGACCAGGACGCACCCGAAACATTCTGCTTATAACGAACACTGTAGCCCGTGATCGAGGAACCGTTGCTCGACGCCGTACCCCAACTCAAGCGAACCGTGCCGCTGGCCACCGATCCCGAAAAACTCGGCGGCGCACCCGGCACCCCCGCCGGCGTCTTCGTGATGGTCGACAACGCACCGTTGCCCTGACCGTTCGTCGCACGGACCTGGAACGTATAGTAATAGCCGTTTGTCAACCCTGACACCGTGTCCCGGCGGGCCGAACCCCCACCCGAGGCAGTCGACCAACTGGACCACGCACCGTAGGGGCTCTGTCGATAACGAACACTGTAGCTCGTGATCGTCGAGCCGTTGCTCGACGCCGCACCCCAACTCAAGCGAACCGTGCCGCTGGCCACCGATCCCGAAAAACTCGGCGGCGCACCCGGCACCCCCGCCGGCGTCGCCGTCAGACTCGACGACGCTCCGTCCCCCACACCGTTCGTCGCGCGGACCTCGAAAATATAGCTCGAACCGTTCGTCAATCCCGAGACCGTATCCCGGCGGGCCGAGCTTCCCCCCGACGCACTCGACCAACTCGACCAGGACACACCCGAAACATTCTGCTTATAACGAACACTGTAGCCCGTGATCGACGAACCGTTGCTCGACGCCGTACCCCAACTCAAGCGAACCGTGCCGCTGGCCACCGATCCCGAAAAACTCGGCGGCGCACCCGGCACCCCCGCCGGCGTCGCCGTCAGACTCGACGACGCTCCGTTGCCCTGACCGTTCGTCGCACGGACCTCGAACGTATAGTAATAGCCGTTTGTCAACCCTGACACCGTGTCCCGGCGGGCCGAACCCCCACCCGAGGCAGTCGACCAACTGGACCACGCACCGTAGGGGCTCTGTCGATAACGAACACTGTAGCTCGTGATCGTCGAGCCGTTGCTCGACGCCGTACCCCAACTCAAACGAACCTCGCCGCTGGCCGCCGTCCCCGAAAGACTCGGCGCCCCCGGCACACCCGCCGGCGTCGCCGTCAGACTCGACGACGCTCCGTTGCCCACACCGTTCGTCGCGCGGACCTCGAACGTATAGCTGCCACCGTTTGTCAACCCTGACACCGTGTCCGCTCGGGCCGAGCGGACACCCGACGCACTCGACCAACTCGACCAACTCGCATCAGGAGCCTGCGGCGCATTGTTGTGATAACGAACACTGTACCCCGTGATCGACGAGCCGTTGCTCGACGCCGTACCCCAACTCAAACGAATCTCGCCGCTGGCCGCCGTCCCCGAAAGACTCGGCGCCCCCGGCACACCCGCCGGCGTCGCCGTGATGCTCGACGACGAACCGTCCCCCACACCGTTCGTCGCGCGGACCTCGAACGTATAGCTGCCACCGTTTGTCAACCCTGACACCGTGTCCGCTCGGGCCGAGCCGCCACCCGACGCACTCGACCAACTCGACCAACTCGCATCAGGAGCCTGCGGCGCATTGTTGTGATAACGAACACTGTACCCCGTGATCGACGAGCCGTTGCTCGACGCCGTACCCCAACTCAAACGAATCTCGCCGCTGGCCGCCGTCCCCGAAAGACTCGGCGCCCCCGGCACACCCGCCGGCGTCGCCGTGATGCTCGACGACGAACCGTCCCCCACACCGTTCGTCGCGCGGACCTCGAACGTATAGCTGCCACCGTTTGTCAACCCTGACACCGTGTCCGCTCGGGCCGAGCCGCCACCCGACGCACTCGACCAACTCGACCAACTCGCATCAGGAGCCTGCGGCGCATTGTTGTGATAACGAACACTGTACCCCGTGATCGACGAGCCGTTGCTCGACGCCGTACCCCAACTCAAACGAACCTCGCCGCTGGAAACCGTCGCAGCCAAACTGTCCGGCGCATCCGGCACACCCGGCACCGTCACCGTGAGACTCGACGATGAACCGTCCCCCACACCGTTCGTCGCACGGACCCAGAACGTGTAGCTGGCACCGACCGCCAATACCGACACCGTGTCCGCTCGGGCCGAGCCGTCACCAGAAACACTTGACCAATCCCAATCGACCAGACCCGCGTTCAAACGATGACGTACACTGTACCCCGTGATCGACGAACCGTTCGAGTCCGCCGCGGCCCAACTCAACGCCACCTTGCCACTGTCCACCGACGCCGAAAAACTCGGCGGCGGCAACGGCACCCCCGCCGGCGTCGCCGTGATGCTCGCAGGGAGACCGACTCCCACACCATTCGTCGCGCGGACCTCGAACTCGTAGCTGGCACCGTTCGTCAAGCCCGATACCGTGTCAACCCGGGCCGAGTTGCCACCCGCACTCGACCAACTCAAAAATGTCGAATCCGGAACATTGCGCCGATAATGAACACTGTACCCCGTGATCCACGAACCGGTCGAGTCCGCCGCAGACCAACTCAACGCCACCTTGCCACTGGAAACCGTCGCAGCCAAACTGTCCGGCGCATCCGGCACACCCGGCACCGTCACCGTGAGACTCGACGATGAACCGTCCCCCACACCGTTCGTCGCACGGACCCAGAACGTGTAGCTGGCACCGACCGCCAATACCGACACCGTGTCCGCTCGGGCCGAGCCGTCACCAGAAACACTTGACCAATCCCAATCGACCAGACCCGCGTTCAAACGATGACGTACACTGTACCCCGTGATCGACGAACCGTTCGAGTCCGCCGCGGCCCAACTCAACGCCACCTTGCCACTGTCCACCGACGCCGAAAAACTCGGCGGCGGCAACGGCACCCCCGCCGGCGTCGCCGTCAGACTCGACGACGCACCGTCCCCCTGACCGTTCGTCGCACGGACCTCGAACTCGTAGCTGGCACCGTTCGTCAAGCCCGATACCGTGTCAACCCGGGCCGAGTTGCCACCCGCACTCGACCAACTCAAAAATGTCGAATCCGGAACATTGCGCCGATAATGAACACTGTACCCCGTGATCCACGAACCGGTCGAGTCCGCCGCAGACCAACTCAACGCCACCTTGCCACTGTCCACCGACGCCGAAAAACTCGGCGGCGCGCCCGGCACCCCCGCCGGCTTTGCCGTCAGACTCGACGACGAACCGTTGCCTTGTCCGTTCGTCGCACGGACCTCGAACCTGTAGCTGACACCATTCGTCAACCCTGACACCGTTTTCCAACGGGCCGAGCCGCCACCCGGCGCACTCGACCAACTCAACCACCCACCCCCGACAAGGGGGCGATAACGAACGCTGTACCCCGTGATCGACGAGCCGTTCGAGTCCGCCGCAGACCAACGCAACGCCACCTCACCGTCACCCGGTTCCGCCGACAAACTGTCCGGCGCAGACGGAACACCCGCCGGCGTCGCCTTGAGACTCGACGACGCACCGTCCCCCACACCGTTCGTCGCACGGACCTGGAATCTGTAGCTGTAGCCGTTCGTCAACCCTGACACCGTGTCCGCACGGGCCGAGCCCCCACCCGATACAATCGACCAGCTCGAAAACGTCGATCCCGGAACTTTGCGACGATAACGAACACCATACCCTCGGATCTTCCAGCCGTTCGAGTCCGCCGCCGCCCAACGCAACGCCACCTCACCGTCACCCGGTTCCGCCGACAAACTGTCCGGCGCAGACGGAACACCCGCCGGCGTCGCCTTGAGACTCGACGACGCACCGTCCCCCACACCGTTCGTCGCACGGACCTGGAATCTGTAGCTGTAGCCGTTCGTCAACCCTGACACCGTGTCCGCACGGGCCGAGCCCCCACCCGATACAATCGACCAGCTCGAAAACGTCGATCCCGGAACTTTGCGACGATAACGAACACCATACCCTCGGATCTTCCAGCCGTTCGAGTCCGCCGCCGCCCAACGCAACGCCACCTCACCGTCACCCGGTTCCGCCGACAAACTGTCCGGCGCAGACGGAACACCCGCCGGCGTCGCCTTGAGACTCGACGACGCACCGTCCCCCACACCGTTCGTCGCACGGACCTGGAATCTGTAGCTGTAGCCGTTCGTCAACCCTGACACCGTGTCCGCACGGGCCGAGTCGCCACCCGGTACAATCGACCAGCTCGAAAACGTCGATCCCGAAACTTTGCGACGATAACGAACACCATACCCTCGGATCTTCCAGCCGTTCGGGTCCGCCGCCGCCCAACGCAACGCCACCTCACCGTCTCCCGCCGACGCCGACAAACTGTCCGGCGCGCCCGGTACCCCCGCCGGCGTCGCCGTCAGACGCGACGACGGACCGTCCCCCACACCGTTCGTCGCACGAACCTGGAATCTGTAGCTGTAGCCGTTCGTCAATCCCGACACCGTGTCCGCACGGGCCGAGCCGCCACCCGGGACAATCGACCAGCTCGAAAACGTCGATCCCGGAACTTTGCGACGATAACGAACACCATACCCCGTGATCGAAGAACCGTTCGAGTCCGCCGCCGCCCAACGCAACGCCACCTCACCGTCTCCCGCCGACGCCGACAACCTGTCCGGCGCGCCCGGTACCCCCGCCGGCGTCGCCTTGAGACTCGACGACGGACCGTCCCCCACACCGTTCGTCGCACGAACCTGGAATCTGTAGCTGTAGCCGTTCGTCAACCCCGACACCGTGTCCGCACGGGCCGAGCCCCCACCCGATACAATCGACCAACTCGAAAACCTCGATCCCGGAACTTTGCGACGATAACGAACACCATACCCCGTGATCGAAGAACCGTTCGAGTCCGCCGCCGCCCAACGCAACGCCACCTCACCGTCTCCCGCCGACGCCGACAACCTGTCCGGCGCGCCCGGTACCCCCGCCGGCGTCGAACTCACGCTCGACGACGCACCGGCCCCCCGGCCGTTGGTCGCACGGACCTCGAACGTGTAGCTGGAACCGTTCGTCAATCCCGACACCGTGTCCGCTCGGGCCGAGCCGCCGGCATTGTCCCGATCTTAGTTGAAATAACACAGGCTCCCATCGTTACGTTTGATACGAGAAATCGCCAAGAAGCCTCGTATCGGTAACCCAAGGAGCCTGCCATGAGCAAGCTACAAGCACGGAAAAGGGGCGTCAAACGGACCGTGACCATCGGCCCCGTGAACCGCCAAGCCACCGCGTCGATGGACGATCTGGAGACTCGCATCGAGATCATCCAGCTGCTGATCCCCCTGGGGCTGCAGGCGGTTGGGGAGGAGCTGCGACGGGGCGTGGAGGCCCTGGCCGGACCTCGGTATCAGCGCAAGGGTCCGGATCAGGCGTTGCGCCGCTGGGGGGCGCAGGCCGGGTCGGTGTACCTGGGCGATCAGAAACTGCCGGTCGAGGTGCCGCGCGTGCGCGATGTGGTCCGCGGCACCGAGGTCCCGCTGGAGGCCTACCAGGCCCTGCAGACGCCGAGGCAGATGGATCAGGGGCTGTTGTTGCGGGTGCTGAAGGGCTTGGCCACGCGCAACTACGAGGCCTGCGCCGAGACCGTCCCGCAAGCCTTCGGTCTGTCCCGTTCCTCGGTCTCTCGCCGGTACGTGAAAGGCACGGCGCGCAAGCTGGCCGAATTCCAGCAGCGATCCCTGGAAGGCTACGACCTGGTGGCGCTGTTTCTGGACGGCAAGAGCTTCGCCGACGAGGAGATCCTCATCGCCCTGGGTGTGACTCTGGAGGGCCAGAAGGTGCCCTTGGGCTTCGTGCAGGCGGCCACCGAGAACGAGCGCGTCTGTCGCCGCTTCCTGGCGGAGCTGGTCGAGCGGGGCCTGCAATACGAAGCCGGGCTGCTCGTGGTGATCGATGGAGGCAAGGGCCTGTACAAGGCGGTGCGGTCGGTGCTTCAAGGCCATGCCTGCGTGCAGCGATGCCAGTATCACAAGCTCCAGAACGTGGTCTCGTACCTGCCCAAGAGCGAGCAGGCCGGCCTTCGTCGAAAGCTGGAAGCGGCGTATGGGCACTCGACGTACGAGGAGGCCCAAGCCGCCCTGGAGGCGCTGAAACCGGGGTTGCAGTTGATGAACCAGTCGGCCCTGCGCAGCTTGGAGGAAGGCCAGCAAGAAACCCTCACGCTCCACCGCCTGGGCCTGATGCCGATGCTGAAGGCCTCCTTCCGTACCACCAACTGTATCGAGAACGTCAACAGTCTCCTGGAGCAGTTGACGCACAACGTGCGGCGCTGGACCAACTCGTCGCAGCGTCACCGCTGGGTCGCCACGGCGTTGCTTGACATCGAACCTCGCCTCCGCCGGGTCAACGGCTACCACCACCTGCCGATGCTCCGGCAAGCGCTCCAAGCCGAACTCGGCATCCAGCAGCTCGCGATGACGGGCTGACTCATCCACTCGAGCCTGGGCTACGTTTCAACTGAAAATGGGACTTGCCCGAGCCGCCACCCGGGACAATCGACCAACTCGAAAACGTCGATCCCGAAACATCGAGACGATAACGAACACCGTAGCCCGTGATCGAAGAACCGTTCGAGTCCGCCGCCGCCCAACGCAACGCCACCTCACCGTCTCCCGCCGACGCCGACAAACTGTCCGGCGCATCCGGAACACCCGCCGGCGTCCATAGGTTTAAGCCGATATAGGACGCCGCACCGTCCCCCACACCGTTCGTCGCACGGACCTCGAACTCGTAGTAGGAACCGTTCGTCAATCCTGATACCGTGTCCGCACGGGCCGAACCGCCACCCGGTACAATCGACCAACTCGACCAAGGCGCACCTATACCATAGCCCCGATAACGAACACTGTACCCCGTGATCGAAGAACCGTTCGAGTCCGCCGCCGCCCAACCCAACGCCGCCTCACCCTCACCCGACGCCACCGAGAAACTGTCCGGCGCGCCCGGTACACCCGCCGGCGTTACTATGATACTCGACGACGGACCGTCCCCCACACCGTTCGTCGCTCGAACCTCGAATCTGTAGCTGTTGCCGTTCGTCAACCCTGACACCGTGTCCGCACGGGCCGAGCCCCCACCCGATACAATCGACCAACTCGAAAACGTCGAATCTGAAACATCGCGACGATAACGAACACCATACCCCGTGATCGAAGAACCGTTCGAGTCCGCCGCCGCCCAACGCGACGCCACCTCACCGTCTCCCGCCGACGCCGACAGACTGTCCGGCGCGCCCGGTACACTACCCTGCGCCGTCGCTACGTCGGCGCCACCGCTCAACGTTGCGGCACCCAACAAGAACAGCACGTTCCGCAATCGCATGAGGAGAATCTCCCTTTTGCTAGTGCTCACTTGCGTGAGTTCTTGTCAGAATATATCTTGGGGGGCATGGCCCGACCTGCGACCCCCATTACGTTGACGGAAGAAGATCGCGCCACGCTGTCGCAATGGGCGCGGTCGGGAACCACGGAACAGCGGCTCGCCTGGCGGGCGCGCATCATTTTGGGCGCGGCGGACGGCCAGGCGTCGGCGACGATCGCCGAGCGGCTGGGGCTGCGCCACGGCACGGTGAGCAAGTGGCGGACGCGCTTTGCCGCGCACGGCCTGGACGGGTTGCAGGACGCGCCGCGGCCGGGCCCGCCCCGGCGGTATGACGAGGAGACGGAGCAGCGCATCCTCGACGTGGTGTCGCAACCGCCGCCGGCCGGCCACGCCACCTGGACCGGGACCCTGGTGGCCGAGGCTCTGGGCGACGTGTCGGACCATCACGTGTGGCGGGTGCTGCGGCAGCAGGGCATCCATCTGCAGCGGCGGCGGTCCCATGAGGTGAGCACGGACCCGGAATTCACGGCCAAGGCCGCCGATGTCGTGGGGTTGTACCTCGATCCCCCCGAGAACGCCGTGGTGCTGTGCGTCGACGAAAAGCCCTCCATCCAGGCCTTGGAACGAGCCCAGGGGTATCTGCGCCGGCCCAACGGCCAGGCGATGAGCGGCGCCAGCCATCGCTACCAACGCCACGGCACCACCACCTTGTTCGCCGCCCTCGAGGTCGCCACGGGGCGCATCCAGGCCGGGCCCGCGAAACGACGCCGGCGCCGGGAGTTCCTCGACTTCATGAACGACCTGGTCCGAGAGTATTCGCCCGACCAGGCCCTTCACGTGATTCTGGACAACCTCAACACCCACAAGCCCAAGCGCGACCGCTGGCGGGCCCGTCATCCCAACGTGCACTTCCACTACACGCCCACCAACGCCTGCTGGCTGAACCAGATCGAGACCTGGTTCAGCATCCTCAGCCGCCGCGCCTTGCGCGGAGCCAGCTTCACCTCGCCCCGGCAACTGCGTCAGGCCATCGACGCCTTCATCGCCGCCTACAACTCGACGGCTCAGCCCTTCGAGTGGAAAAAGCGACAGGTCTTCTCTACCCAGTTGCATGATAACTACGCCGAATTGTGCAGGTAAGCACTAGGCCAGTCCGAACCTCGGTACTGCAGCTGTTGTATTCAGCAGGAAGACCGCCGCACGGGCTCTCCTGGCAGGGTACATAGTGCGCCACACTACGGCAACTTGCCCGGGATGTCAACGAAATTCGAGCGGATCGCGGCTCGGGTCGACGAGCCGACGGTTTCGCGAGCGCCCAAGGGGACGAGTTGCGCCGCCTCGCCGAGAGGACAAGCGCCTGCGCACCGAGCGTGAGATTCTGTCAGAAGCAGCCACTTGGCTGGCTCGGGAGGCCGATTCGAGGCCGTCGAGGTCTTCGGATCCGTGAGCGCTCACCAGGATCAGTATGCATCGCCCCCATGTACCGCGTTCTGGGCGTCCCCCCCGCCGGATATTACTGATGACGCCGCGGATGGGGGTTCTCTCCGTCAGCCGGTAGCCGCATCGCTGGCAGGCGTTGAGCTTGACCGGGATCCCGGCAAGAGCGTCTGCATGGACACCGCAGCTGACTCCGTTGGCCAGGGCAGCGCCCCCGCCCTCACGGCCGCAGCCGGCCCTGGCGGATGTGGGCCGGCACATCCGATTCGCTCGGCTCGCGGCCCGGCGCCGACATGACCACCATGCCCTCGACACAGTTCTTCAGCTCGCGCACCTTCCCCGGCCAGCCGTAGTCCATCAACACGTGGCCGACGCCCCCAGCGCCGCGGCGGGATGCGGATGGTGATCACGTTGAGCCCGTCCCGGGCCGAGCCTATCGTAAGCGGCCAAAACGAGCCGCACATCCCGCAGAGTGCCATGAAGGTCCTCAACTTCGGCTCCCTCAACATCGACCACGTGTACCACGTCGATCACCTCGTGCGGCCGGGGGAGACCCTGGCCAGCCGGGGCTACCGGGTCTTCGCCGGCGGCAAGGGGGCGAACCAGTCGGCGGCCCTGGCCCTGGCCGGGGCGCCGGTGGCCCACGCCGGCCGCGTCGGGCCGGACGGCCGCTGGCTGGTCGAGGGCCTGTCGGACCTCGGGGTCGACGTGGCCCACGTCGTCGTGGACGAGGACGAGGCGACCGGCCACGCCGTGATCCAGATCGAGGAGGAAGGCGGGGAGAACGCCATCGTCCTCTTCCCCGGTTGCAACCAGCGCATCACGCGGGATCAGATCCGGACCTGTCTCTGTTCTTTCGGTTCAGGTGACATATTGTTGCTGCAGAATGAGATAAACCTCGTCTCGGAGATCCTTGTCGAGGCCTCCGGCCGGGGCCTGAGGAGCTGCCTGAGCCCGGCTCCGTACGCACCGGAGGTGGCCTCCTTCCCCCTGGATCTCGTCGATCTGCTCATCCTCAACCGCACCGAGGCGGCCGGCCTGGCCGGGGACCCGACCGGCGGCGAGGGGGCCGCGGCCGACCAGCTTCTTGCCGGCGTGCGGGCGCGGGTGCCGGACCGGACCGAGATCCTGCTGACGCTCGGCGCCGAGGGCGCCGTCCTCGACGGTCCCGCGGGGAGGCTGTCCTGCCTCTCCCTTTCAGCGGGCGCCGCCGTCGATACCACCGGCGCCGGCGACACCTTCATCGGCTACTTCCTGGCCGCCCGCCTGGCCGGCGGCGACGACGAGACCTGCCTGCGCCGGGGGGCCGCCGCAGCCGCTCTCTGCGTCACCCGGCCGGGCGCCCGCGACGCCATCCCGCCGCGGGACGAGGTGGACTCTTTCCTCGAGGGAGCACCATCGTGAAGATCACCCGCCTGGAGGTGACCCCCGTGCGGCCCCGGGGCCTGCTGTTGCAGGTGCACACCGACGAGGGCCTGGTGGGCTGCGGATCGCCCATGAACTACGAGCACGGACGCACCGTCGAGCGGGCCCTGATGGACATGGCCGACTACCTCGTCGGCCGGGACCCGCGCCGGATCGAGGACCACTGGCAGGCCCTGTTCCGGTCGTCCTACAGCCGCCAGATGCCGATTCTGCTCGCCGCCCTCAGCGGTCTCGACATGGCCTGCCTCGACATCCTCGGCAAGTCCCTCGGCGCGCCCGTCTGGAGGCTGTTGGGCGGCCCCGTCCGCGACCGAATCCGGGTCTACTCGGGCATCGGGGGACCCGCTCCGGACCAGTACGCCGCCAGCGCCCGGTCGGCCGTGGCCAAGGGGTTCACGGCGGTCAAGATGACCCCCTTCCCGGATCCCGTGCGCTACATCGATACGCCGGCCGTGGTCGATGACGTGGTCTCACGGGTCGCCGCGGTGAGGGAGGCGGTGGGTTCCCAGGTCGACGTGGCCATCGACTTCCACCGCGCCGTGAGCCCGGCCATGGCCCGGATCCTGGTGAGGGAGCTGGAGCCCCTGCGGCCCATGTTCATCGAGGAGCCCACCCACCCGGAGAACGTGGACGCCCTGCTCGAGATCGCGCGCTCCACGTCGATCCCCATCGCCACCGGCGAGCGCAACACCACCCGCTGGGGCTTCCGGGAGATCTGCGAGAAGAAGGCGGCCGCCGTCCTGCAGCCCGACATCCGCCACTGCGGCGGCATCCTCGAGATGCGCCGGATCGCCGCCTACGCCGAGGTCCACTACATCGCCGTGGCCCCCCACTCGGCCGCCGACGCCGTCGGCGTGGCCGCCTCCCTGCAGGCCATGGCCGCCACCCCCAACTTCCTGATCCAGGAGTTCGGCGGCGGCACCGGCGAGGGCCTGTTCACCGAGCCCCTGCGCTTCGAGGACGGGTTCGTGGCCCTGCCCGAGGGCCCCGGTCTTGGGATCGAGATCGATCCCGAGGGCCTGGAGGCCCACCGGCTCACCGACTGGTCTCTGCGCGCCATGCGCCGCTCACCGGAGGATGGGTCGGTCTCGGACTTCTAGGCCGATGCGCTGCCGGGATCTGGTGAGCCGGGTGGGGATCGAACCCACGACCAATGGCTTAAAAGGCCACTGCTCTACCACTGAGCTACCGGCCCGACCGGTATCGCTGGCGGGAGGTGGGATGGGAAGAAAGGTGGTTCAGGCGGGGCGAGGGGCGAAGATAGCCGGCGGCCGAAACCGGGTCAACGCTCCCAGCGGTCGCGAATGGGGCCCGCCTCGGCCCGGGCGAAGAGCGCCGCCCACTCCTTCGATCCGTCGTCCGGGGTGATCTCCAGGCGCGTGCCCTCCACTTGGGCCGGACCGTGGCCGGAGCCGAAGTAGGAGTACCCCTGCCCGGAGTGGGCCATGTGCAGACAGCTGCCGTCGGGCCACACGACGGTGTTCAGCAGCCGGGGCCTGGGGTGTTCGTACGGCTGACCCTGTTGCACGAAGGGTTGGATCTCCGAGTCGGGGACCCGGTAGCGCTCGACGGCCTTCTCGTCGACCTCGACGCCGAGGCCGGGGCCCTCCGGGACCTTGTGGAACCCGCCCACGACCTCGATGGGCCGCTTGAGGAGCTGGTGGCTGTAGAGGTTGAGGCAGGTGATCGCCGGCCAGGTGGCATGGCTGAGGACGGCCCCGAGATGGGCGGCCCAGGTGGTCATGAGGCCGTTGCCCACCAGCTGCAGCCAGAACGGCATCTGGGCCTCGGCGGAGAGCTCCCCCTGGCGCAGGACCGCGCTCCTGCCGCCCGAAATCACGAATCCGTCGCAGACCTCCTCGCGCACGCAGGTGATGTACGGAGGCCCTCCGAAGTGCATGGCCACGGGACGGGAGGTGGCCCGCCGGATCTGGCGGTTGCCGAGCAGGTCGTTCTGGGGGATCGGGCTCTCGAACATGGCCACGTTCCCGAAGGGCTCGAGCCGGCCGATGATGGGGATCGCCGAGGCCGCGTTCTGCCAGGTGGCGTTCGGGTCGAGGTCGAGCTTGAAGTGAGGGGGAACGACCTTGGAGATCGCCTCCACCTGGGCGACGATGTCCCACCAGGGCCGCGGCTTGTTCTTGAAGCTCGTGTAGCCGGCGGCCACGGCGTCGGCCGCCTCCGCCGCCCAGTCTTCGGGAGAGGCGTCGATCGACCACCAGCTGATCGGCACCCAGTCCCGCTGGATCGTACCGAGCAGCCGGTGCACGGGCACTTCCAGGGCCTTGCCCACCAGGTCGAAGAGGGCCATCTGCAGCCCGCTGCCGAGGCCGTCGTCGTTCATCACCTCGGCGACGGGACGGCCCTTGACGCGCTCCACGGTCTCGTCGGAGACCCGGGCCCAGGTGTAGTGCACGACCGTCTCGCCCCAGCCCACGTGCCCGCTGTCGGAGGTGACCCTGCACAGCTCCAGGATGGACCAGTTGTAGACCTCGCGGGCCGTGATCTTCTGCTGGCGTTCGGTGAAGGGCACGTCCACCACGATCCGCTCGACATCGACGATCTTCACGCTCACACCTCCACGCGGCCTCCGCTCCGGGCCGCGGCATAGGCCGCCTCCACGAAGCGCATCGCCCGCAGGGCGTCGTCGCCGCTGGTGACGAAGTCGCCGCCCATGCGCGCCGCGGCGGCGAAGCGGCGGACGAACTCCCACCCCAGGCCGCCGCCGTACCCGGTCCCCTCCGGCGGCTCGAGGGTGACCACCTCGGGCCCCGGCCCCTCGCTGCGCGGACCTTCGCTGTGGATGTACAAGGTGTTCTGCCGGCCCACGAAGTCGAAGTGGGGCCAGACGATCTCGCCCAGATCGCCGCGCAGGGTGATGCCGATGTCCCCGTAGCGCTGGCGCAGCACGTAGCCGGCGTGCAGGCTGCCCAGGGCGCCCCCCTGGAGGGTGAAGGAGATGGCGGCCATGTCCTCCACGTCGATCTCGCGGTTGAAGGTGGCGGTGAAGCCGGAGACCGAGCCGAACTCCTGGCCCGTCAGGTAGCGGACGAGGTCGACGTGGTGGATGGCCAGCCAGTGCAGGATGCCGCCGCCGGCGACGGCCTTGCGGAACAGCCAGTGCCCGGGGCCGCGCTGGCGGACCGAGCTGGTGACCAGGCGCGCCTCGATCGACTGGACCCGTCCGATGGCCTGCTCCTCCACCACGAGGCGGCGGATCCGGCGTGCCTCCGGCGTCAGGCGGTTGAGGAACCCGGGCGCCCAGATCGTCCCTCCCCGGGCGGCGGCCTCGTTGAGCCGCTCGATGTCGCCGCTGCCGCGTCCGGCCGGCTTCTCGACGAGGCACGGCAGACCCCCGGCCAGCAGCTTCGAGCCGAGGTCGGCGGCCTGGTCGTTGCGCACCGACAGCAGGGTGGCGTCGGGCCGGCAGGATGGCTCGAGGAGGTCCTCCGGCGAGACGGCCTCGGCCTCCTCCGGGACCTCCGGGCGGGGGCCGGGCTCGTCGATGTCGCAGACCAGGAGCCGCTCTGCCTCGGGCAGGGTGTGGAGGGTCTCCAGCCAGCCTCTGCTGTGGGGCGCCGTCAGGCCCACGAGGGCCAGGGTCAGGGGCCGGCCCGCGGTCTCGGACTCAGACATGGGGCGCCTCGAAGGCGACGGGACGGCCTTCACGGGAGGAGCGGTAGATCGCCTCCAGGAGAGCCACCGTGCGCCGGCCCTCCCTGCCGTCGACACGCAGGGGGGTGTCCCTCTGCAGGCAGGAGACCACGTCCTCGACGATGTTGTGCAGTGGGTTGTCCACCGATGCCATCTTCTCCTCCAGGCCGGCGCCGAAGCACCGCGCCTCGCCGCTGAGCACCGCGTCGATGAGGACGCCGCCCTCGGTGCCGTGGACCTCGGCGCTGAAGTAGGCGCTCTCGGGAAAGGTCGTGGTGCCGACGATGCCGCCGCGGGCTCCGCCGGGATACCGCAGGATCGCCATGCCCACGTCCTCGGTCTCGATCTCGTGATCGAGGACCGCCGCCTCGCCGTAGACCTGCTCGGGATCGCCCATGAACCACAGCAGGAGGTCGATCAGGTGCGAGCCCTGGTTGGCCAGGGAGCCGCCGCCGTCCATCCTCCAGGTGCCGCGCCAGCCGCCGCCCTGGGTGAAGTAGCCGTCGGAGCGGTACCACTTGAAGCGCACCTCCCCGAGCAGGGGCCGCCCGAGCCATCCCTCGCGGAGGGCCGTGGCGACGCGGAAGTTGGTGTCCACGTAGCGGCTCTGGTAGTCGACGGCCAGTTGCACGCCGGCGGCATCGGCGGCCGCGATCAGGCGGTCGCAGGCCTCGGTGGAGACGTCCATGGGCTTGGTGGTGACCACGTGCTTGCCGGCCTCGGCGCAACGCACCCCCAGCTCGCCGTGCAGGCCGCTCGGGGTCATGACCATGACCACGTCCACGTCGCCGCGCCCGAGGACGTCGTCGAGATCGGTCAGCGCGTCGCACGACAGCTCCTCGCCGACCTCCCGCGCCAGCGCCTCGCGGAGGTCGCAGACGCAGCGCAGCTCGGCCCCCGCCGTTTCGTGGATCAGGCGGGCGCGGCTGCGCCCCATGCCGAGCCCGACGACGGCGAAGCCCGTCATCAGAGGATCCCCCCCTTGAGGAACTGGGCCACGTGGTCGCGTCCCCGGACCAGGCCTTCCTGCTGCAGCAGGGGCGTATCCCAGAAGTGGTGGTCCTCCAGCTCGACGCTGAGCACGCCGTCGTAGCCGATCTCCTGCAGGCGGCGCACCACGACCTGCCAGTCCACCACCCCCTCGCCCGGGATCGTGTAACGCCACCAGCCCTCTCCGAAGCCGTAGGTGCGGGAGTAGCTCTCGCCGAGGATGCCGCTCTCGTAGAGCTTCTCGGGCAGGATCTCCGTGTCCTTCAGGTGCACGTGGTGGACCCGGTCGCCGAACTCGTGCAGCAGGCGAAGGTGGTCGATCTGGAGGCGGACGAAGTGGGAGGGGTCGTAGCAGATGCCCAGATTGGGGGACGGAACGGCCTGGAAGAGGCGTCGCAGGCTCTCCGGGGTGCAGCCCAGGTTGCCGTACCAGGGAGCGCCTCCAGGCCACGGCTCGATGGCGATCTTCACCCCCACCTTCTCGGCGTGCTCCACGACGCGGGGATAGACCTTCTCGAAGATCTCGAAGGTCTCCGCCCGGCTCTGGGTCGGCTCCGCCGGTCCCAGCACCGTGAAGCAGGTCTTGCCGCCGTGCCGGGAGATGGCCGTGAGGTCCTTCTTCAGCGCGCTCAGGGCCTTTCGCCGCTGGGCCGCGTCGTTCGACAACAGCCCCCCGCCGCTGATGTCGCAGGTGCCGATGGCCAGCGAATGCTCTTTGCACGTCCTGGCTATCTTCGCGGTCAGAGGCGGCGTATCGATGGCGTCGAAGCCGTTCTCGGCGAGCCACTGACAAAACCCCTCGAAGCCGATGTCCCGGGCAAAGCCCGGCAGTCGAGTCCCGATCTTCATCCCTTGTCTCCTGGCGGCGGCAGGCAACGGTGAGCGACGGCGGGGAACCTGTCAAGCGGCCTCGCCGCTGGCCGGCACCACTCCTATCCTTAGCCCGCGAGCCCTCTGCGCTCTGCGAGCGCCGAGACCGACGCCACTCCTCCCCGAGAATCGAAAGGACCGGACCCCAGATGAATCTAGTCACCAGCGGCGACCGGGAACGCCGCGTCTTCGTCGGCGACCTGTCGCGCAAGGAGTTCCGCCAGCGCCTGGAAGCCGGCACCCTGAAGGCGGCCATCGTGCCCACAGCCGCCACCGAGCAGCACAGCGAGCACCTGGAGATGATTCACGACACCCTCCACGCCACCTGGATGGCCGAGCAGGCCGCCCTGCGGCTCTACCCCCGCGCCGTGGTCACCTCGCCGGTCTGCGTGGGCGTCTCCGAGCACTGGATGGTCCACCGGGGCACCCTGACGGTGCGCCCCGAGATCTTCTGCGAGTACGTCTTCGACATCTGCCACTCCATGGTCCGCGCCGGCCTGCGCAACGTGCTGATTCTCAATGGTCACGGCGGCAACGTGAAACCCTTGATGCGCCGCCTCGACGAGTACCGGGACCGCCTGGGCGCGGAGGTGAACCTGAGGTTCCAATCCTACTGGGACGTGTACGACCCCAATCTTGTGAGCGAGACGATGGATCACGGCCGCCTGCCCGGGCACGCCGACGAGTTCGAGACCTCGACCATGCTCGCCCTGGCCCCGGAGCGGGTCCACGCCGGGGACATCGAGGACGAGGCGTCCCGGGCCGCAAGCCGCGAGAAGGGCGAGAGGCTGCTGGAGCCCGCCGTGGCCGGCGTGGCGCGCATCGTGGAGCGCATGATCGCCGGCGAGGAGGTGGACCGGCCGCCCGTGACCTTCCGCGCGGCCGGGCGCATCCACATGATCACCAACGAGCCGGTCTGACTTCCGGCGGCGTCAGGGCCGCAGCACCACCCCCAGGGCGCCCTCTGGCCGCTCGACCAGCTCGTCCACGGCGGCGCCGATCTGGTCGAGCCCGAAGCGGTGCGTGATCAGCGGCTCCACCCGCAGCCGGGCGTCGGCCACGGCCCGCAGGCACTCCGCCAGGTTGCGCCGCGTCGGCCATTCCACGAAGACCGGCGGGTAGGCGGCGCCGTGCTCGTAAGCCTCGTCGTGATAGCCGGGGCCTGTGCGCGCGGCGCTGCGCACGTCGACGTTGCCCAGGGCCGCGGCGAAACCGTGGCTGATGCGGGCGCCGCCGACGACGACGATCCGGCCCATGCGGTGCGTGTCCGGGGCCCGCTTCAGGGTGGCGGCGATCTGCTCGAAGGCGCCGGTGGCGTCGCCGCCGAAGGCGATGACGCCGAAGTCCATGCCGTACCCGCCCGTGAAGTCGGCCGCCAGGCCGACCGGGTCCTCCTCCTCCTCCTCCTCCTCGCCGGCGACGGCTTCGAGGCCCAGCTTCCGCGCCAGCCGTCGTCGCAGGTCGAAGCGGTCCACGCCCATCATGTGACAGCCTGACAGCCGTCCGAACTGGACCGTCAGCTGGCCCACCAGGCCCAGTCCCACCACCAGGCCGTTCTCGCCGAAGACCGGGGCCGCGCGCCGGATGGCATGCAGGGCCGTGGCCGCCAGATGGGCGAAGGCGGCGGCCTCGAAGCTGACTCCCTGGGGAATGGGCACGGTGAGATGCACGGGCACGTGGCAGCGGTCGGCGTGGTGCGCGTAGCCTCCCCCCATGCAGGCGATCCGGTCTCCCGCACGATACCCCTCCACCCCTTCTCCCAGCCCGCGCACGACGCCGGCATTGGCGTACCCGAAGGGCCGGGCCGGCTGCTCCGGTCGCGGATGCCGCCGCATGTCCGGCACCCTGCCGAGCTCCGTGCCCGGGCTGATCAGGGAGGCCCGCACCTCGACCTCGACCCGTCCCGCGGCCGGCGCGCCGAGTTCCTCCTCGATCAGCACGCCCTCGCCGCGACCATCGATACAGGCCACTCTGCGGCGGTGCATCAGATGTTCGACCTGGACTGGCCGCCGTCGACGTTGACGCAGGCCCCCGTCACCCAGCTGGCCCGCCCGGAGGCGAGGAAGACGACGACCGACGCCACCTCCTCGGGCGTGCCGAAGCGGCCGAAGGGGATGTTCTCCTCCACGAAGCGGCCGATCCCCTCGGGGTCCGCCTTCTGGCGGCGCTCCCAGCTGCCCCCGGGAAACAGGATCGACCCGGGCGCCACGCTGTTGACGCGCACCCCCTTGGGCGCCGCCTCGCGCGCCAAGTTCGCGGTCATGCTGATCATCGCCGCCTTGGCGGCGTTGTAGCTCACCGGCCCACCGGTCTCTCGCCCGAAGATGGAGGAGACGTTGACGATGCTGCCCCCGCCCTGCTCGAGGGCGGGAAAGGCGGCCCGGGAGACGCGCACGGCGGAGAAGAAGCTCAGGTTGAAGACCTGCAGCCACTCGTCGTCGGTGATCTCGGCGAAGGGCGTCCACACCGACCCGCCCACGTTGTTGACGAGGACGTCGACCCCGCCGAGGCGCGACACGGCGGTCTCGACGAATCCCCCGGCCTCCTCGGTGCGCGACATGTCGCCCACGTATTGAACCACCTCCCCGGCGCCCGCCGCGGATACCGCCTCGGCGGCGGCCGTCAGGGTCTCCTCCGTGCGGCCGCTGAGGCAGAGCCTGGCCCCCTCGGCGGCGAAGGCCAGGGCGATGCGGTGGCCGATCCCCCGGCTGGCGCCGCTGACCAGCACCGATTGGCCCTTCAGTCCCAGATCCATGGCTTGTCCCTTTCGGAATGGCCTCAGCCGTGGGGCTCGAGGGCCCCCGGATCGACCGTGAAGAGCGCCGCCACGTAGAGGGCGCAAAGGACCAGCAGGACGACCCCCTTCCAGCGCTCGAAGCGATGCCCCAGCCGCATCAGGCCCAGCATGGTGAAGACGATGACGAGCATGGCGGGGAACATGAAGTGGATGATGTCCTCCTCGACGACGAGGTCGTGGACGGTCGCCGAGGCCCCGGCGATCCAGCAGATGTTGAGGATGTCGGCCCCGAGGATGTTGCCCACCGCCAGGCTCCCCTGCCGCTTGCGCGCCGCCGCCACGCAGGTGGCGACCTCGGGGATCGACGTCCCAAGGGCGACGACGAGGAGGGCGATGATGACGTCCGAGACGCCCATGGCGGCGGCCAGCACCGGCGCCGACAGGACGATCCCCTCGCTGCTGACCAGCACCCCCCCCAGGCCGATCCCGAGCAGCAGCAGCAGGCGCGGCCAGGAGCGCGGGGGCTCGCTCAAGTCCAGCTCCTCGGTCACCGGATGCCCGCGGCGCTCCCAGTAGGCGTATACCAGGTAGGCGAAGAACCCGAGGACGAGCAGGCCGCCCTCCCAGCGCACGAGGGCGCCGTCGGCGCACATCCAGTAGGCTCCGAGATGGGCGGCGATCAGGAAGGTGGCGGCCGAGCGCAGGACGATACGGTCGATGGCCACCACGACGGGCGAGAACAGGGCCACCATGGGCAGGGCCAGGCCGTCGTCGTAGATCACCGATCCCACGGCGTTGCCCAGGGCGATTTCCGCGCGGCCCTCGAGAGCCGCCCGCACCGAGACCGCCAGCTCCGGCGCCGTGGTGCCCAGGCTGACGACGGCGATGCCGATCAGGATCGGCGGCACGCTCATGCGCCGGGCCATGTCGGCGGCCCCGTCCACCATCCAGTCCGCGCATTTCACCAGGACGGCGAAGCAGCCCGCCATGAGGACCAGCGCGCCCCAGACACCCTGGGCTGTGAGCCACTCCATTCGACCTCGCTTCCCGCGGGGCGACCCCGGGCACCTCCGGCCGCGGCGCCCGGGCCGCGATCCGGGCGCCGGGAGGATGCCTCCGAGGCAGGGGGATCGGGGGAAAAGGCGGTCAACCTACCCCGCCCCCGAGAGGGTGTCAAGAATCCGTATTGGAATAATTATTATTGCAAATAGCATAATTATTCCATACCTTCTCCCTCCCTTCATCTCTTGTCCAACAGCCCGGAGCAGCGGCGACCATGAACTTCCAGGATCTGAGCGGAGGCCGTCTCCTGATGGCGGCCTCCGGCGGCCTCGACAGCTGTACGATCACCCACTGGCTCACCCGCCACGGCGTCGAGGTGGTGGCCTACACGGCCGACCTCGGCCAGCCGGACGAGGAGGACATGGAGAACGTGCGCGGGCGCATGCTCGCCTGCGGCGCCCGGGAGATGATCCTGGCCGATCTGCGGCCGGAGATCGCCGACGCCGGGTTCCAGCTGCTTCGGTGCGGCGCCCGCTACGAGGGCGGCTACTGGAACACCACCGGCATCGCCCGCCACGTGGTCGTGGCCGGCATGGTCCCCGAGATGGAGCGCCGCGGCATCACGGTCCTCTCCCACGGCGCCACGGGCCGCGGCAACGACCAGGTCCGGTTCGAGCTGGCCGCGGAGATGCTCAACCCCGATATCCGCGTCTACGCCCCGTGGCGGGACACCGCCTTCCTCGAGGCCTTCGGCGGCCGCCGGGAGATGATCGAGTACTGCCGGGACCACGGCCTGCCGGTGAAGGCCACCCTCGACAAGCCCTACTCCACCGACGCCAACGTCCTCGGGCTGACCCACGAGGCCGGCGAGCTGGAGTCCCTGCACACGGCGGCGGCGCTCGTGGAGCCGGGCATGGGCGTCTTCCCCGCGGAGGCGCCGGACGAGGCGCGCGGCGTGGAGATCCGCTTCGAGGCCGGCCGGCCCGTCGCCCTCGACGGGACCGCCCTGGACGACTTCGACATGATGCGGGCGGCCAACGAGGTCGCGGGGGCCCACGGCGTCGGCATCGGTCTGCACGCGGTGGAGAACCGCTTCGTGGGCCTGAAGTCCCGGGGGATCTACGAGGCCCCCGGTCTCGAGCTCCTCGGGTGCTGCTACGAGTACCTCCTGCAGCTGGTCCTCGACCGGCGCAGCCGCCGCTGCTACTCCCAGGTCTGCGGCTGGATCGCCGAGCAGGTCTACCAGGGCTACTGGTTCGACACCGCCACCCAGGCCTGCCGCGCCTTCGTCGATCACCTCTCCGGGCTGGCCACCGGCACGATCCGCGTCACCCTCTACAAGGGGACGGTGCAGTTCGCCTCGGCCGAGGACGTGCCCCACTCCCTCTACCGCGAGGAGACGGCCTCCATGGAGGCGGTGGGGGACTTCGACCATCGGGATTCCACGGGGTTCCTCGGCGTCCTCGGCGTGAGCGCCCGGATTCTGAACCAGGCGAACCAGATCGAGCGCTGACGGTCCTCACACCGCTTCTGCCACCCAGACCTGCTCGCCGTGGCCGGGATAGGGCCGGCCGTCGAAGCCTCCCCACAGGGCGACCGGCTGGAAGCCGGCCGCCTCCAGCATCCACTCCATCTCGTAGCGGAAGGTGTAGCGCAGCAGCAGTTCCCCGCGCTCCGTGCCGGCGACCTCGCCGCCGCCATCGAGGGTCTCGAACCAGAGCTCCTGCCGCAGGAGCTGCTCCGCCAGGTCGTACTCCCGCCGGTAGCGGACCCGCACGGTCCTCCCCTGGCCGCCGGCGAACTCCGTGTCCACGGGGAGCTGGTCGACGGCGGTCTCCGGCGGGGGTCCGCGGAGGACGACGGCTTCCAGGTCGAGGGTGGGATCGAACTGGTTGAGGGCCAGGCGCCCCCCGGGTTCCAGCAGGTCGCGAAAGCCGCTGAGCGCGGCGAACTGGTCCTCCGGCGTGAGCAGGTGCTGGAAGGTGCGGTACGGCAGGCTGACGAGACCGAAGGGCCCGGGCAACTCCGGCGGGTCCCTCATGTCCCCGAGGCACAGGGTGACGCGGGAGGCGACCTCGGCCGGAAGGGCGGCGGACCGGGCGCGGGCGGCGGCCAGCATCTCGGGAGAGAGCTCGAGGCCCGTGGCCCGGAGGCCTGCGGCGGCCACGGGGAACAGGGTCCGGCCGGTGCCGCAGCCCGGCTCCAGGACGGGCCCCCCCGTTTCGACGGCCAGGTCGCGGTAGAACTCGACCTCGCCGGGCAGGCCGGTGTCGTAGCGGTCGTAGTGGCGGGCCAGGGGGCCGGAGTACCCGCTGGCGGAGGGGCCGCCGCTCAGAGCAGGTCCTCGACGACGGCGCGCTCCTCGAGCAGCTCGTCCTCCGTGGCCTTGATCCTGCCGCGGGCGAACTCGCTCAGCTCCAGACCCTCCACGACGTGGATCCCCCCCTGGCCGTCGGAGCGCACGGGGAAGGAGAAGACCAGGCCCTCGTCGATGCCGTAGCTGCGCGTGGAGGGAATCGCCGCCGAGAAGAACTCTCCCTCGGGGGTGGCCTGCAGGACGCTGCGTACGTGATCGAGGGCGGCGTTGGCCGCCGAGGCGGCGCTCGACAGGCCGCGGGCGGCGATCACCTCGGCGCCGCGCTGCTGCACGGTCTGGATGAACTCGCCCTGCAGCCAGCCCACGTGGCCGATGACCTCGGTGCACGGGCGGCCGCGGACCTTCCCGTTCTCGGCATCCGGGTACTGGGTGGCGGAGTGGTTCCCCCAGATCGCCACGTTCGTCACCTCGGCCACCTTGACCCCCGCCTTGATCGCCAACTGAGCCTGGGCCCGGTTCTGGTCCAGGCGGGTCATGGCGTGGAAGCGCTCCCGGGGGATCCCGCCCCGCACGCCGTGATGCATGGCGATGAGGCAGTTCGTATTGGCCGGGTTGCCGACCACGAGGACGCGCACGTCGGCGGCCGCCCGGGCCAGGGCCTGGCCCTGACCGACGAAGATCGGGCCGTTCTCACGGATCAGGTCGCCGCGCTCCATGCCCTGGCCGCGCGGCTTGGAGCCGATCAGCAGGCCCCAGTTGACACCCTCGAAGGCCTCCCGCGCATCGTCGGTGATCCGGATCTCGTCGAGGAGCGGGAAGGCGCAGTCCTGCAGCTCCATGACGACGCCTTCGAGCGCCGGCAGGGCCGGGGTGATCTCGAGCAGATGCAGGGCCACGCGGGTGTCGTGGCCGAAGACCTCCCCCGAGGCGAGCCGGGGAAGGATGGCGTATCCGATCTGTCCGGCAGCGCCGGTGACGGCAACGCGTACGGTGCGTGGCATGCGGTGCGAACTCCTGTCGAGGGGCGGGCGCGGACCCGGTGGGCCGCTTGACCCGCGCCGGGTTCCGCCGGGAGGGGAGCACAAATCTGCCGACTCCCCTCTGCAGGCACAAGGAAGGGGCCGTCGCTATCGGCTGCCCGGGCGCCTGCCTATACTGTGGCGAAACCTCGAACGAAAGGACAGGACCCGACCATGGCCACCCCTTCCATCCTGCTGTGCGGCGGGCACGTGATCGACCCGAGGAACGGCGTCGACGGTCCGGCCGAGGTAGCCATCGCCGACGGTGTGATCCAGGCCGTGGGACCCGACCTCGGCCTGAAGGCCGACAAGAGGATCGACGTGAGCGGGCTCTACGTCACCCCGGGGCTGATCGACATCCACGTGCACGCGTACGGCGGCTACCAGGGCTGGATGTTCCCCGACCCCCATTCCCTGCCGAACGGCGTGACCACCGTCGTCGACACGGGCGGGGCCGGTTGGCAGGACCTCGACGACTTCGTCACCACCATCATCGAGCCGGCCTGCACCCGGGTCCTGGCCTTCGTCAACATCGTCGGGGCCGGCATGACGGGCGGCCCGGAGCAGGATGTCCGCGAGATGGTTCCGGAAGCCTGCGCCGAGGCCGTGGGGCGCCATCCCCAACACTGCGTGGGAACCAAGTCCGCCCACTTCGGAGGGCCCGGGTGGGAGTCGGCCGGCGGCGCCATCGAGGCCGCCCGGCTGTCCGGGTCGATCGCCATGATCGACTTCGCTCCCAAGCCGACCCGAAGCTACCGGGAGCTGCTCGAACGCATGAGCCCGGGCGACATCCACACCCACCTCTACGCCGCCCACATACCCCTGCTCGACGAGGAGTCGAGGGTCAACGGCTACGTGAGGCAGGCCCGCGAGCGCGGCGTCCTCTTCGACACCGGACACGGCAACGGCAGCTTCTGGTTCCGCATCGCCGTGCCCGCCATGGAGCAGGGCTTCCCGCCCGACACGATCAGCACCGACCTGCACAAGGCCAGCCGGATGCTTCCGAACGCCACCATGCCGGTCACCATGTCCAAGTTTCTCGCCCTCGGCATGCCGCTGGGGGAGATCGTCTACCGGTCGACGCAGAAGGCGGCCGAAGCGATCCTCCGGCCGGAGCTCGGCCACCTGACGCCGGGCTCCGAGGCGGACGTGGCCGTCCTCGCCCTTCACCGGGGCGCCTTCGGATTCGTCGACTCGGGGCGGGCCCGCATGATGGGCGGCGAGAAGCTCGAATGCGAGCTCACCCTGCGCGCCGGCCGCGTCGTCTGGGACCTCAACGGCCGCAGCCGGCCCGGCTGGGAGGATCTCGGAGCAGGCCACCCGTAACGGAGAGCGCTCGCGATCGGGTTGACAGATCGGTGAGGTGACGCGAGGTTAGCGTGCTCGCCCGGCCCCGGGCGAACGGTTAATCGGGGGAGATACCCAAGCGGTCAACGGGGGCAGACTGTAAATCTGCTGGCGCACGCCTTCGCAGGTTCGAATCCTGCTCTCCCCACCACTCTTCCTGCTGCGCCCGCCGTCCTTCCCCGGCCTTTCTACAGGCCAGGGCCCCTCACCTTTTCAGCTGATCGCGGATGGCCGCCAGGCGGTCCCGGTGGGCCTCGCCATCGCGCTGCCAGGCCTCCAGGAGGAAGGCCAGCAGGGTGAGCAGCACGGCGGCGGCACCGGCGGCGGCGGCGGTCAGCAAGGTTCGACGGGGAGCGCTGCGCGTCTTCGGCGGCGTGGCCGGGTCGAGCACCTGAAGGGTGGGGGTGTCGCGGGCCTCCCGGACCTTGGCCTCCTCGAGCTGCGCCCCGAGAAAAAGCAGGACCTCCTCTCGCATCTTCACCTGCAGGGTCAGGACCGCGTACTCCTGCATCAGCTCGGGCAGGGCCTTCAGGGGCGGACCCAGAGGACTCTCGGCGGCCGCAACGGGAGCCTGGTCCCCCAGGCGGCGGGAGAGGTCGCCCACCAGCATCTGCAGCTGACGGTCCAGCTCCTCCACCCTGATGGCGAGACCCTGGCGGTCGGCGTGGTCGGGAGCCACCTGCCGCGACAGGACGCCGAGCTCGACCTGCTTCAGCGACAGCTCGAAGGCCAGGCCCTTGGCCACGTCGATGGCGGCGGCGGTCTGGGCTTCGATGTCGACCACCCCGTGGGCGTCCTGGAACTGGCGCAGGCGGGCGGCGTCGCCCCCCAGTTCCTCCCGCGTGCTCCGCACCCTGCTTTCCAGGAACCCGCGCAGGGAGGAAGCCTGCCGCCGGCGGTACTCGCGGTTGAGGCTGTCGAGGAGGGCCGCCAGGGTGTTGGCCAGGTCCGCGGCCAGTTCCGGCGTCCGCGCCGTCGCCCTCAGGACCAGGCTGCCGTCATCGCCGAGCTCCGACTCCACCGCCTCGGACAGCCATTCGATGGCGGCCTCGCGGTGTGGCGCCCCGTAGACCTCGACGAGGTCGTGGCGGTCGACGGCCAGGCCGAGGAGCCGGCGGCTCTCCAGCAGGGTGAGGAGTCTCTCCGAGGGGATCGGCAGGCCCAGCAGACCGGCCAGCCCCAGGGGCAGGCCGCCGGATCCCGGCAGCAGGGACCGGCCGATCCCCACCGCCTCCTCCTCCGGAGGCAGCAGGCTGGTGCGCGCCGTCCAGCGCTCCGGGAGGAGCAGACTGACCCCGGCGCCGGCGATCGTGGCCGCCAGGGTGCCGGCCACCAGCAGGCGCCGCCACTTCACGAGGACGAAGAGGTAGTCGAGCAGGTCGCGCGGCTCCTGCCTCTTCGATCCGTCTTCGGTCGGGGGCTCCATGGCTCAGTTTGACAGGGTCACGAACAGCAGCATCACGGTGGCCACCTGGCTGGCGACCTCGATCCCCTGGGTGAACAGCAGCCAGTAGTCGCGCGCCGGCTGCTCCTTGACCCAGATGCGGTCCCCCGGCTCGATCCCTTCCACGTCCTCCACGTCCATCCGTTCGCCGGTCCGCGCCTTGATGACCTCCACCTCCCCCGAGGCCTGCCAGCCGAAGCCGCCGGCCCGGGCGATGTAGTCGGAAACCGCGTAGTTCTCGACGTAGGGGACGGCTCCGGGATTGGCCGCCTTCCCGGAGACCAGCACGGTCCGCGGCGAGGCCGGGACGGTGATCACGTCCCCCGGACGAACGAGGATGTTCTGCGACGTTTCGCCCTCCTTGAACAGAGCCGCGAAGTCGACGACCATCTGCCCCCTCTTCTCGCGGCTCTTCATGTTGAAGTAGCTCTTCTCTTCCTTGTCCCAGGCCTCGGGGGGGATGGCCAGGATGCGCTGGAACTCCGGATCGCCCCGGTCCACCTCCTGGAGGCGGCGCACGACGCGGGCCTCCGGCAGGGAGGCCTCCTGGGTGAACCCGCCGGCCCACTCGATGACCTGCACCAGCGACACCCCCTCCTCCCCGACGATGTAGGGACCGGGCTTGGCCACCTCGCCCGTCACGGTGGCGGTGGACTCCTGCAGGAATCCCTGACGCTTGCGCGCCACCAGCCAGTCCCCGGGCCGCAGGGCCAGGTCGGCGGCCGGATCTCCGCCCAGGGCCGCGGCCAGATCGACCTCCTGAGAGCTCTGGCGCAGCCCGTCCTCGTGGAAGCGGAACAGGAACACCCCCTTCGGATCGACGTTGGGCGCCGGCCCCATGGACAAGGCCGCCAGGTCGCTGATCCGGTCCCCCTCCACAAACTCGAGGATCCTGGGATTGATCCAGGCCTCCAGGGTGCGCACCAGGTGCTGCATCGACGGCACGACGATGAGATCCCCGTCCTCGACGAACGGGTTGTGCCGGGACTCGCCCGTGAGCTCGTAGAAGTCGAGATCGACCCGCCTCGACTCGATCCGGTCGAAGACCGCCAGGTCGCCGGAACGGGCCCACGCCTGCAGCTGATCGCGCCGCTCGGGCGGCAGTCCGTGGGTCCGGATCAGCCGGATGTTGCGCCTCGAGCCGTTCGACAGCAGGCCCTTCACCCTGCGGAGGACCTCCCCGACGCGAAGGACTCCGTTGGCGACGGTGACGCCGGGCTCGCGCACGAGACCGGTGACGGTGACCGGGAAGCGGCGCAACGTGCTCAGCTCCGCCGCGATCCGCCCCTCGATGAAACTGGCGCGGTAGGCGCTGTCGATGGCGGCGCGGACCTCGCGCAGCCTGCGCGCCCCCACCTGGATGCGTCCCGTCCGCGGGATGAACAGCCCTCCCTCGGCGAGCACCCGGACCTCTACCGGCCCCTCCGCGTTGGGCATCTGCACCAGGAACCGGTCCCCCGGGCCCACGAGATACTCGCCGCTGTGCAGGACCTCCTCGTATGCGTCGAGCCCGATCAGGGGCTCGGCCGGCAGCTCCTCCGGCTCCTCGAGACGGTCCTCCACCTGCACCTCCGCCCCCTGGGCGCCGGCGGGGATGCGGATCGTCATGGCCTCCTGGCCGCGGGCCGGCCCCGAGGCGGTGAGCAACGCCGTGAGCGCCAGCCACCGGAGGATCCCCGCGCGATTGCAGCCGGTCATCTCGTCCCTCCTGCCGCTTCCTCGGCCCGCAGGCCTTCCGTCGCCACGGCCAGACTCATGGGCCGCGACTCCACGCCCACGCCCGCCCAGGCGGCCTCCATGGCGGCTCCCACGCCCCCCTGGGCGCCGGCCGGGACGAAGGCCAGGATCGACGGCCCCGCCCCGCTGAGGGCGGCGCCGAAGGCGCCGGCGCCGACGGCCGCTCTGCGGACCTCCGCAAGCCCCGGTACCTGGCCGCTGCGATAGGGTTCGTGGAGCCTTTCGTCCTCCATGCCGGGCCCCAGCAGGTCGAGGCGGCCCGTGGCCAGGGCCGACGCGACCAGGCTGGCCCGGGCGGCGGCGTGCACCGCGTCGGCCCGGGGAACGGCGGCCGGCAGGGAGCGGCGGGCATCGGCCGTGGGCAGCTCGAACTCCGGAACGGCCACCACCACCGCCAGGCCGTCCGGCGGCTCGAAGCGCGCGCACACCAGGCCGGACCCGGGTCCGGAGACGATGGTGAACCCCCCGCGCACGCAGGGCGCGACATTGTCGGCGTGGCCCTCCGATTCCAGGCCGTACTCGAGCAGCCAGTCCGGGTCGACCCTGCCGGCGCAGAGCATCTGCCCCGCCGCGGCGCCGGCCACCAGGGCGGCGGCGCTGCTCCCGAGTCCGCGCGCCAGGGGGATGGCGTTCACCGAGCGCAGGCGCAGATCCGTGCCCTCGTACCCGCCCGCCCCGAGGGCGGCGCGCAGGGCTTGCACGATGGCGTTGTCCTCGCCCCTTGGCAGGATCCCGGCCCCCTCTCCCTCGAGGGTGCAGGCGATGGCCACCGGCCGGCTGCGGGACTCGAGAGGTTGCACCGTCAACTCGAGGTAGAGCCCCAGGGCGAGGCCGAAGGAGTCGAGCCCCGGTCCGAGGTTGGCGCTCGTGGCCGGCACGCGGATGCGGATCTCGGTCATCGGTCCCCGTCAGGCCGCCGCGGCGCCGGCGCGGACTTCGTCGGCCACCGCCGCGGCGATGGCGTCGGCCACGGCAAAGCCGCGTTCCGTCAGCCGCAGGCGCCCGCCTTCGAGAGTCGCGTGCCCGTGGGCGCGCAGCTGGGCCCAGAGGGCGGAGGCGTCGAGCCTCCGGGCCTCCCCGGGGTCGAGCTCCACGCCGCCGCAGGTCCGCAGTCCGAGCCACAACTGGTCGCGGCGGTCGCGCCCCGAGTCCGGAGGCTCCTGGCCGGCGCAGGCCCCTCCCCGCGCCTCCATCCGCCGGAGGTAGTCGTCGAAGTCTGAGGTGTTCCAGAACCGCCGGCCCTCGAGACAGCTGTGCGCCGAAACCCCGACGCCGAGGTACTCCCCCCCCGTCCAGCCGTCCCAGTTGTGGGCGCATCGGTGTCCCGGGCGGGCGAAGTTGGAGATCTCGTAGTGCTCGTAGCCCGCGGCCACGAAGCTCTCCACCGCGTGCAGGTAGGCCTCCTCGTCCTCGGCCTCGCCCACCTCCGGCAGATCCCCGGCGGCGCGGCGCCGGGCGAAGACGGTACCCTCCTCGACGGTGAGGGCGTAGGCCGAGAGGTGGTCCGGGGCCAGGGCGACGGCCCGGCTCACGGTGTACTCCCAGTCGTCGGCCGCGGCCCCGGGAACTCCGAAGATCAGGTCCATGCTGACGCTGTCGAAGCCGGCGCCGCGGGCGACGCCATAAGCCTGCTCGGCCTCGGCGGCCCCGTGGTCCCGGCCCAGGCGGCGCAGACTGCCGTCGCGCAGCGACTGCACGCCCAGGCTCAGCCGGCTCACGCCCACGGCCCGGAGCTCGCGGAAGTGGCCGGCCTCGGCCGTGGAGGGGTTCGCCTCGCAGGTCACCTCCGCGCCGGCGCGCACGCCCAGATGGCGGTCGGCGCTCTCCAGGATCTTCCCCAGCAGGCGGGATCGCAGGCGGCTCGGCGTGCCGCCGCCTAAGAACACGGTGTCGAGCCCCCCCCGGCCGGCCCGATCGGACCAGGCCTCGATCTCCTCGCACAGGCGGTCCACGTAGAGGCCCTCCTCGGCCTGCCGGCCGGTGACCACGGCAAAGGCGCAGTACGGACAGCGCTGGGGACAGAAGGGGACGTGCACGTAGAGGCCGAAGGGCCTGCGGGCCTCCGTCATCGCACCACCCCCCCGAGCCGGCCCCACCGCAGGCGGCCCGGCAGACTCGCCAGCCCGGAGAGGAGACGGCCCGGCTCGCCGGCGGGTTCGGCCGAGAAGTAGATGGCCAGGGGGCGGCCGATGACGTTCTCCACCGGCAGGAACCCCCACTGCCGGCTGTCACGGCTGTGATCGCGGTTGTCCCCCATGACGAACAGATGATCCGGCGGCACCCGCTCCGGCCCCAGGTTGTCCCGGCGGCTGCCGCGGGCCGGCAGGATGCGGGCGTCGAGGTGCTTCGACCGGCGGGGGTCCGGAAGCCGCTCGCCGTCGACGAAGACCGCCTTGTCTCTCAGCTCGATGCTCTGCCCGGCCACGGCGACGCAGCGCTGCAGGTAGATCCGGTACGGTTCGTCGGGGACGCGGAAGAGCAGGACGTCCCCCGCGGCCGGATCTCCCAGGGCGGGCAGGCGGGCCCCCACGAGGGGGATGGAGATGCCATCGGTCACCCTCTCGAAGAGCAGGTGGTCCCCCGGCAACAGCGTGTCCTCCATGCCCTGGGTGCGAACGAGGTGTCCTCCCAGGAACAGGGTGTGGACGACCAGGAAGCCGATGGCGACCACGGCCAGGGTCCACAGACGGGACCGCCTGCGGGAGCGCGGCCGGGGAGGTCTCCGGCGCCTGGAGCTCGAGGACTTCCTCCTGGCCATCAGCCCGTCCCGGGCGCCGCTAGTCCTCGATCCGCAGGGCCGCCAGGAAGGCCTCCTGGGGGATCTCCACGCTGCCCACCTGCTTCATCCGCCGCTTCCCCTCCTTCTGCCGTTCCAGCAGCTTGCGCTTGCGCGTCACGTCGCCTCCGTAACACTTGGCGATCACGTTCTTGCGGAAGGGCTTCACGGTCTCCCGGGAGATGATCTTGTTGCCGATGGCCGCCTGGATGGCCACTTCGAACATCTGCCGGGGAATCAGCTCCTTGAGCTTGGAGCACAGGCGCCGGCCCCACTCGTAGGCCTTGTCGCGGTGGATGATCACCGCCAGGGCGTCGAGCAGATCACCATTGATCAGGATGTCGAGACGGACCAGGGGGCCGGCCCGCATCTCCTTGTGCTCGTAGTCGAAGGAGGCGTAGCCCCGCGATACCGACTTGAGGCGGTCGTAGAAGTCGACGACGACCTCGGCCAGGGGCAGGTCGTAGTGGAGGATGGCGCGGCTGGCGTCCAGGTACTCCGTGTTGCGGTAGGCGCCCCGGCGCTCGTTGCACACGTGCATGACCGGACCGATGTAGTCGGTGGGCACCAGCATCTGCGCCTCCAGGATGGGCTCGCGGATCTCGCAGACCTCCCCCGGGGACGGCAGGTGGGCCGGGTTGTCCACCTCCAGCAGGCTGCCGTCCGTGCGCAGAACCTCGTAGCGAACGTTCGGCAGGGTGGCGATGAGATCGATCCGGTACTCCCGGTCGATGCGCTCCTGCACGATCTCCATGTGCAGCAGACCCAGGAACCCGCAGCGGAAGCCGAAGCCCAGGGCCGGGGAATTCTCGGGCTCGAAGGTGAAGGACGCGTCGTTGAGACGCAGGCGCTCCAGGGCGGCGCGCAGGTCGGCGTGGGCGTCGGCGTCGACCGGGAACAGGCCGGAGAACACCATCGGCTTCAGCGGCTGGTACCCCGGCAGCGGCTCCGTCTCGCCCGAGCGCTCCGCCTCCATCACCGTGTCGCCCACGCGCGCCTCCTCGAGATCGCGCACCCCTGCGATGAGGTAGCCGACCTCGCCCGTTCCCATCTCCTCGGCGGGGACCCGTCCCAGGCGCAGGATGCCGATCTCCTCCACCTCGTACTCGCGCCCCGTGGAGTGAAAGCGCACGCGCTGTCCCCTTCTCAACGAACCGTCGACGATGCGAACGATGCAAATCACGCCGCGATAGTTGTCGTACAGCGAGTCGAAGACCAGGGCCCGGAGGGGGGCCGTCGGCGAGCCTGCGGCCGCGGGGACGCGCTCGACCACCGCCGCCAGCACCTCTTCGACCCCGATGCCCTCCTTGGCGCTGATGGGCAGGATCTCGTCGCGGTCCCCGCCGATCAGATCCTGGATCTGCTGCTCCACGGCGGCCACATCGGCGCCAGCCACGTCGATCTTGTTCACGCAGGGGATGATCGCCAGGTCGTTGCCCATGGCCAGCAGCAGGTTGCTCACCGTCTGCGCCTCGACTCCCTGGGTCGCGTCGACGACGAGAATCGCCCCCTCACAAGCGGCGAGGCTGCGGGAGACCTCGTAGGTGAAATCCACGTGCCCCGGCGTGTCGATGAGGTTGAGTTGGTACTCCCGCCCGTCGGCGGCCCGATACTGCATGCGCACGGCGTGGGCCTTGATCGTGATGCCCCGTTCGCGCTCGAGGTCCATGCTGTCGAGGACCTGGGCCTGCATCTGCTCCGCGCCCAGGGTCTTCGTCATCTCCAGGAGGCGGTCCGCGAGGGTGGACTTGCCGTGATCGATGTGGGCGATGATGCAGAAGTTACGGATGCGGGAGCGATCCATGACAGCGAGTCTACGGGTGTCCCTCGCTTCTGTCAAACCGGAGCGGCCAGACGTTCAATTCATTCTTCCACAGTGAATTAGACCCCTGAACGTCATCTGGATGTGAAGTTCGGCCCAAGGGATTGAACGCCCCGTCTGCTTGACACCCGGACGAGAACCTCTAGCTTTTTCCGTTTGCGTTGAGACCGAACATCCCCGGGTGATCCCCGATTCCAGAGGCTGTCATGACCCTTTCTCACCTCGGCGAGCAGACCGAGACGGCCAGACGTCCCGGTCCCCCCGAGGCGAGACCCGAGCCGGCGGTCTCCCTCTCCCCGGTGGAGGATGTCGGCGCCTGGCGGGTGGTCTTCCGGGAAGGACTCTCGGGCGAGGCCTCGCCCGAAGCGGGCAACGGCCTCCAGATTTCCTGCATCGGGGCGGGCGAAGTGGTCGTCACCACCCCGCGCCCCCTCCCCGTCCCCGCCGGTACGGCCGCCCTCCAGGTCTGGATCGATTCCCCCGGCCCCGGCGACGCGCAGGTTCCCGAGCTGTTCGTCCAGTTCGCCGGAGGCCAGGAAAGATCGGTGGGTAAGCTCGACTTCGCCGGCCGTCACCTGCTGCGCCGCACCCTGCCTTCCGGAACGAGCATCGCCGGGTTGACGATCCGCGGCCTCTTCCACCGCGAGAAGGTCGATCTGGCTCTCTCGGGCCTCGCCTTCGAGGCGGAGAGCACCGAGTCCCTCCCGCCGGCCCCCGCCAGGGAGCCCGCGTCGATGCTGCCGTCGACGGCCGAGGAGGTGACGAACTCGATCCAGAAGGACGGCATCTCCTTCATCTTCGAGGCGCGATCCCTGTCGGCCGTGGTCCGCTATGTATACACCCCCATCGAGGGCAATCTCTCCGACATCGAGGTCGAGATCAACAACGGCGACGCCATCAAGCTGGCGGAGGACGGGGGCATCAGCGTGTCCATGGAAGGGCGGGAATGGAGCCCCGAGGACGAGGAGATCGAACGCCACTTCGTCAGCTGCGAGCGGGTGGGAGACGCCGTCGAGGCGCGCTGGCAGTTTCGCCGGGGGAACGAGCTGGCCGATTTCCTGTACCGGATCCGCATCGGGGGCAAGTCCCTGCTCGTCGAGCTCGAAGGCGGCGGTGGAAAGGCCGCCGGCGTAGAACTCGGACACGTGGTGGGGGTGATCCATCCGCGCCTGATCCAGGTGCCCTACTTCAATCTCGGAGACCGGCAGCCCACGGTGCTGTGCACCTCCGGGGTCTTCGTCAGCAGTTATCTCGACTGGTGCCAATCCCTGGCCTCGTCCCTGCACGCCGCCCCCCGGCAGGCCGACCGGCTCATGCACCTGAACGGCGGTTGCCAGTACCTGGCGGCCTCCGATGGTCGTCGGGCCAACCTGCACGAGCGCTGGGTGCTGACGGTGTCGCGCCAGTTCGAGGAGGTCCTGCCGTCGAGCCCCCCCGGGGACCGGACCGATGCCCCGGCCCAGCTCTCTACCCGGTTCGTGTGGTGCCAGTTGCCGGAGATGGAAGCGGGTGAGGAGGCCTACGTCGAGGCCTACGAGCGCCTGCGCATGTACCGCCAGGTGGGACTGCGCGATCTCTTGGTGCTGCATCCCGAGTCGACCTGGCACGACGGCCTCGGGGGCAAGGCCATCGAGGCGGCAGGAGCCGAGGCCAAGGGCGGCGACGATGCCCTTCTGGAGTACCTCGAGGCGGTTCGCGAACTTGGGTACGAATACGCCATGAACGCCTCCTTCCGGCAGATCTCCCCCCTCGACGGGGCCTGGTCGGACGCCCCGGCCGCCCTCGACGAATCGGGCGACTATACGGTGACCGGCCCGGGGCGCTACCTGCTGAAGCCGGACGGCGGCGCCCGGCTGGCGCCGGAACGCGTCGATCAGCTCGTCGAGCGCTACGGCGCTTCGGCCGTATACCTCACCGACCACGCTGCCGAGCCGCCGTGGGCCCGCCTCGACCGGGACGTTCGCCTCCAGGCCCCCTCGAGCTTCCGCCATACCTGGCTCAACGAGCAGGATCTGATGGCGGCCCTTGGCCGGCGGAATGTTCCCGTGGTGGTCGACGGGGGGAACCACTGGATGTACGATGGCCTGCTCTCCGGCGCGGTCGCCCGCCTGCGGACGGAGTCCCCCGCGCAGCAGCCCCTGCTCGTCGACTTCGCCCTGCGCCGGCTGCACGATGGCCAGATCGACGCCGGGCTCGGCTCTCTGGAGGAGTTCTTCGCCCGGCCCATCCCCAAGGAGGAGCGCCACGCGCGCAGCTCCTGGTTCGACCGCTACCTGGCCGCGGTCATCGCCTACGGCCACGCCGGGCTGCTTCCGGACCTTGAGCGGTGGGGCCTGCCCGCGGTGGCCAAGACCTATTACATGCTGCACGCCCTCCAGGGCCACTACCTGGGGCTGAAGCCCGAATCCATCCACTACCAGCGCGGCGGCAATCTGCTCGAGACCACGGAGGCCCTGGTCGCCGGGGCGCACGAGTTGAGCCAGATCCGGGTGGTCTTCGCCACCGGCCTGCACATCTACGTCAACTGCGCCCAGGAGGAGGAGTGGGTCATCGAGGTCGACGAGGCCACCTCCTACCGCCTGCCCCCGGCCTCCTTTCTCGCCCGGGGTCCCGGCGACCTGCTGGTCTACTCCGCCGACGCCGGCTCGGGGCGGATCGACTACGCCTCCTGTCCGGACTACCTCTACTGCGACACCCGGGGCGCGCGGCTGACCATGGGGCCCCTGACGCTCGTCGGCGCGGCTGTTCTGACCCACGAGGACTGGGTGATCGACATCTACCCCCTCGACTGCGAGGAACCCCTCGAGATCGACCCCTCCCGCATCTGGAAGGACCGCCGCATGCCGCCCCTGCGGGTGCTCGCTTTCCGCGACGATGTCGACGAGCCGGAGGTGGTGTCGGCCAACGTCTCGGCGGAGAGCATCTCCATCGAGCCCCAGGACGACATCTGCCGCTACCGCATCACCCTTCCCGAGTGGATGATCGAACCCGGGAAGTGAATCCCCTGCCGTCGAGTTGAGCCTCGAAGAGTCCCTCTTCCTCGCCGCCTGCCGGGGACGGGTCGGCCCCCGGCGTCCGGTCTGGCTCATGCGGCAGGCCGGACGCATCCTGGCCCCCTATCGCGAGCTCAAGGAGCGAATCGGCTCCATGGAGGGCATGTTTCGAGATCCCGCGGTGGCGGCCGACGTGACCCTGATGCCCGTGGAGCTGCTCGGCGTCGATGCCGCCATCCTCTTCGCCGACATCTTCACACCGGTCGATCCCATGGGTTGCGCCGTCGCCTTCTCACCCGCTCCCATGCTCGAGTTCCACGTAGCCGGGCCCGCGGACCTGGCGCGCCTCCGGGAGATCGACTCGGAGCGCGATCTCGGTCATGTGGCGGAAACGATCGGCCGAGTCCGCGAGCGGCTGCCCGCCGGGACTCCCCTCATCGGATTCGCCGGAGCGCCCTTCACCCTGGCCACCTACATGGCCGAGAGGGGCCCCCGCTCCCGGGAGTTCAGCGGCTACCGGCGGCTGCTGTGGAGCGACCCGCCCACCGCCCTTGGCCTGCTCGACAAGCTCACCGAGGTGAGCATCGACTACCTGTCGATGCAGGTCCGCGCCGGGGCCCAGGCCCTGCAGTTGTTCGACACCTGGGTCGGCGTCCTCTCCCTGGCCGACTTCCAGGCCATCATCCTGCCGCGGCTGCAGCGCATCTTCCGTCACCTGACCGACCTCGGTGTGCCGGCCATCTACTACGCCAACAACGCCGCCCACCTCGTCGACGCGCTGGAACGCGTCGGCGCCGATGTCCTCTCCCTGGACTGGCGCACCGACCTGGGCGCCCTGTTCCAGCGCTGGAACGGCCGGATCCCCCTGCAGGGAAACCTCGACCCGGCGCGACTCTTCGACCACCCCGATCGGGTGGAGGCGGAGGTTCGGCGGCTGCTGCGAACCACGGAGGGCTATCCTCACCTGTTCAACCTGGGTCACGGGGTCCATCCGGAGACCCCGTACGCCAGTGTGGTCCGGCTGGTGGAGACGGTTCAGGGATACGGCCGGGAGAGCTGGGAATGACCGCGAAGGAGATGCTCGAGAAAGGCGTAACCCGCCGTCACACCTTCTTCTGCGTCGACCGCGAGAGGCACGGCGGCCGAGGAGTGATCGAGGCGGTGCCGAAGAGGATCACCGTCTTCGGAAGGACCGTCGATGGCTGGATCATCACCACCGAGAGGCCGGTGATCGACAAGACGATCACCCTGGACGAATCCATGGAGGGTTTCGGGTCGAATCACGACCCCGAATGAGTCCGCCGGGCCCCTAGGGCTCCCAGCGCAAGTCCCCCTTCCGCCATCGCGCCCAGCGCTGAGGCGGTGCCTCGACCTCGTCCCCCGGCGCCATGAACTCGCCGACGAAATCGGCTCCCTCGTCGTAGGCCTTCCACAGGGACGGGAAATCCGCTTCGAGCAGCTCCTTCACCCGCGTGCGGATTCCCTCGGCATGGTAGGTGAGCAGGCGCTTGGTCTCCCGGCGGCCGGACTCCTTCAGGTGCTCCGCCATGGGAGAGCTGATCCACAGAACGAAGCGTACCTGGTTGCCGTCGGCGAGCTCCAGGCCGACGCGGTAGGCCGGATAGGAGAGCCGCAGCCCTAGCACCTGCAGGCGCAGGCTGAGCCACTCTCTCTGGGTTACCGTCCGCGGTTGATCCAGCTCGGCGTCGACGAGCTCGGCGGCCACCGGCTGGGCCGCGAGGAGGACGCCGAGGGCGGCGGCCAGGACGGGCATCCACGACATAGGCTGGCTCACCTCACCCCCGCGGCGGTCGCGCTCAGCGACCATCCCCGGGGCGCGTGAAGTTCTCTTCCATGAAGATGAGGATGTCCCGCAGGGAGATGAATCCCACGGGGCACCCGTCCTCGTCGACGAGCGGTACGTGGCGGAAGCCGTGGACCGCCATCATGTGGAGGGCGCGGCTGATCGGATCGGAAGGCTTCAGCGCCGTCGGGCCGGGCGTCATCAGGCTCTCCACCGGGACCGCCTCGAGGTTCTCGATCAGGCCCGCCACGCGGTACAGCACGTCGCGCTCGGTGAAGATCCCCACGAGCTCGCCGCCGTGGTTGGTGACCAGCACGCAACCCACGTTGCGGCCCTTGAGCCGGGAGATCGTCTCCGCCAGGCAGGTCTGGCGCTCGACGCTCTCCGGAAACCGGGGATTGAGGCGCAGAAGCGGTTGCTGCAGGATCGAGGACTCCCCGTCCTCGAGCTCCTCCGGCGGGATCAGGCTCTGTCCGCACTCCTCGCACAGGTCGGCCCCGGCCATGTTGCCGTGACCGCAGGCGGAGCACAGGACGCCATCGGAGGCGGCCATGGGGGTCACTCGACGACCCAGGTGTCGCTGCTGTGCAGGAGCCTTGCGAGATCGGACCCGTCGCGGGAGCGGGACTCCTCGACCTGGTTGACGAGCAGATCCGTGTAGGAGGGCCGATCGACGGCGCGCAGCACACCGAAGGGCTGGGGAAACTCGGGGTGAAGCATGCGGCTGAGCATGTAGGCGTAGCTGGTGTTGTCGAGGTCCTCGCGGTGGACGGCGAGCCCCTCCGGGTCGAGGCCGTTGCCCACGGGCACCACCTCGGGAATCATGCCGTTCACGCGGATGCCCTTGTCCCGATCCTTGCCGAAGATGAGCGGCTGTCCGTCCTCGAGGTAGAGGATGTTGTCGTCGCGCACATCGGCCTTGGTCGTGTGGTCCCAGGCGGTGGGATGGTAGACCACGCAGTTCTGGAATACCTCGATGAAGGCCGTGCCGCGATGGGAGGCGGCCCTGCGCAGGACTTCCTGGAGATGCTTGGTGTGGGTGTCCTGGGTGCGCGCCACGAAGGTGGCTTCGGCGCCGATGGCGACCGAGATCGGATTCAGGGGGTAATCGATCGATCCGAGGGGGGTCGACTTGCCCTGGTGGCCGAGAAGGGAGGTCGGCGAGTACTGCCCCTTGGTGAGACCGTACACGCGGTTGTTGAAGAGCACGATCTTCACGTCCACGTTTCGCCGGATGCAGTGCAGCAGGTGGTTGCCGCCGATGGAGAGCCCGTCGCCATCACCGGTGATCACCCAGACCGACAGGTCGGGGTTCACCGACTTCAGACCCGTGGCGATGGTGGGCGCCCGCCCGTGGATGGAGTGGATGCCGTAGGTGTTCATGTAGTACGGGAAGCGGCTCGAGCAACCGATACCCGAGATGAAGACGATCTGCTCCCTCGACACGCCGATCTCGGGCAGGACCTTCTGCATCTGCGCGAGGATGGCGTAGTCGCCGCACCCTGGGCACCACCGCACCTCCTGGTCGGAGACGAAGTCCTTGCGCGTGAGCTTGGATTCAACGGCCTGGGTCATCTGCTGGCTCCGCTGGTTCGTCAGTCGAGGATCGATCGGATCTTTTCGGAGATTTCGCGGATCTTGAAGGGCTGTCCCTGCACCTTGTTCAGCGTCACCACCCGGACCGGGAACCGGGCCTGGAGCAGCATCGCCAGCTGTCCCATGTTGAGCTCGGGCACCAGCACCTGGCGGTAGCGGCCGATGACGTTGCCCAGGTTCCCCGGGAAGGGATTCAGGTGACGGAGGTGAAGGCTGGCCACGGACCGCCCCTGTTGCTGCATGTGCTCCACGGCCGCCCGGATGGCCCCGTAAGTCCCACCCCACCCGATGACGAGCAGGTCGCCGCGATCGGGACCGAAGACCTCGGCGTCGGGGATCGAGTCGGCCACGCCCGCCACCTTGTCGGCGCGGATGCGGACGATCTCCTCGTGGTCCCTGGGGTCGTAGGAGACGTCGCCGGTTCCGTCCCGCTTGCCGAGCCCCCCGATCCGGTGCTCCAGCCCCGGAGTTCCGGGGAGAACCCAGGGACGGGCCAGGGTCTCTGGATCCCGCATGTAGGGCTGGTATCCGTCGGGGTCGGTCCGATGCTCGGCCGGGATCACCGGGATGGCATCGACGTCGGGGATCCTCCAGGGCTCCGAGTTGTTGGCCAGATAGCCGTCGGACAGCAGGAACACCGGCGTCATGTAGCGCACGGCGATCCGGCAGGCCTCGATGGTCAGATCGAAGCAGTCCGCCGAGGTCGCCGCCGCCAGGACGGGTATCGGACTCTCTCCGTTGCGCCCGAAGAGGACCTCGAGAAGGTCCGCCTGCTCGGTCTTCGTGGGCAGGCCCGTGCTTGGCCCGCCGCGCTGCACGTCGACGATCACCATGGGCAGCTCCAGGACCACCGCGAGGTTGATCCCTTCGCTCTTCAGGGCGATGCCCGGCCCGCTGGAGGCGGTGGCGGCCAGGGCTCCGCCAAAGGCGGCGCCGATGATCGAGCCGATGGCGGCGATCTCGTCCTCCGCCTGGAAGGTGCGGACGTCGAAGGACTTGAGCGCCGCCAGGCCCTCAAGGATCGGGCTCGCCGGGGTGATCGGATAGCTGCCGTAGAAAAGCGGCTTGCCCGCCTTGTGCGCGGCCGTCACCAGGCCGAGGACGACCGCCTCGTTGCCGGTGATCCGCCGGTACGTGCCCGGCTCGACCTCGGTGCGGCTCGGCACCTGCATGCGGCCGGAGAACGCTTCCGACGTCTCCCCGAAGGCGTATCCCGCCTTCAGGGCCCGGGTGTTGGCCTCGACGACCTGGGGGCGCTTGGCGAACTTCTTCTCGTAGAAGCCCAGGGTCGTGTCGAGGGGACGGTCGAACAACCAGAACGCCAGGCCCAGGGCGAAAGCGTTCTTGCACAAGTCCTTCTGCTGCGTCGTCATCCCGTCCAGATCCTCGAGCGCGCTGCGCGTGAGGGTCGTGAGCGGAACGCGGTGCACCTCGTACCCCCGGAGGCTGTCGTCGTCGAGGGGGGTGGCTGCGTACCCCGCTTTGCGCAGGTTGTTGCGCGTGAAGGCGTCTTCGTTGACGATGATCACTCCCCCGGGCCGCAGATCCTCGAGGTTGGCCGTCAGGGCCGCCGGGTTCATGGCGACCAGCACCTGGGGCTCGTCGCCGGCGGTGTAGATCTCGGTGGAGGAGAAGTTGACCTGGAACCCGGACAGCCCGGGGATGGTGCCGGCCGGGGCGCGGATCTCGGCGGGAAAGTCCGGGAACGTCGATACGTCGTTGCCCAGGACCGCGGATGTGTTGGTGAACTGGTCTCCCGTGAGCTGCATGCCGTCACCGGAATCGCCCGAGAAGCGGATGACGACGGATTCCTCTCGGCGCATGGTCGCGTCGTGCACGGCTGACGGCTGGGCGGCCGGCGTCTCGGCCATCAAAGGTCCTCCTGTCGGGCGGGGATCGTTCGCGGGGGGTTCGGGGGCCACGAGGCGTCAGGCTCCCTCGCGGGTGCGCGGAATCAACTCTGGATCGGGAGGGAGATTGTAGACCTCTCGCGGGAAGTGATCGGTGAGGAACCGGATGACGGCGTGCTGGCAGAGATTGCCCACCACCCGGCCTTCGGTGTCGAGGACGGGCACGTTCCGGTAGTGTCCCTCGCGCATGAAGTGCAAGGCGTGCCCGGCCGTATCATCGGGAGAGACGGTCTGCGGACCCGGCGTCATGAGCTCCCGCACCGGGACCGAGAGGCGCGACGAGTCGCCGGCTACCTTCAGGAGAACGTCTCGTTCCGTGAAGATCCCTTCCAGCCGGCCCGCCTCCCCCACGATCAGGGCCGCGCTCGCTCGTTCTTCGCGCATGGCGGCCAAGACTTCGGCGACGGTGGAGGCCCCCGAGACCTGAACGGAGCCGCTCAGATCGAGATGGGAGATCCTCTCGTCGCGCAGAGCTTCGACCAGATTCATCAGTCCGTAGGGGATACTGGCGGCAAAATCAACAGCTGCAAGAATATACCCTACCCCTGAAAACCGTCAAGGAAGAGGCTCGGGGAGCCTCACCACGCAATCCGCCGCGGCCTCCAGATCGCCCGAGGCATCGGCTGCGAGAAGGCTGACCCTGCGAGAGGCGAGACCCAGAAGGGACTCTGCGACCCGGGCCGCCGTCTCCGGCGGGCAGCCCGCCGAAGGCCGGTCGAGAAGGAGCAACTCGTCCTCCCGGGCGCTCACCGAATGCCGCGCAAGTCCGGCCAGGAGGCGTTCTGCTTCCTCCAGCCTGTCGAGGCTGTCCCCCAGCCGTCTCCCGGCGAGACCGTTGCGGACCGCCGCTACGAGGGGTTCGTACACGCTCCGCTCCCGCCGGAAGTGGGCGGCCCCTTCCTCTACGGTCATGGCGAGCACCTCGGCCACGTTGACGCCACGTCCGGTGACCCCCAGGACCTCTTCGCCGAACCGCTGGCCCTCACAGCGGGGGCAGGTTGCAGCAAAGTCCTCCATCACCTCCAGCCGGTGATGCACCACGCCGGCCCCCTCGCAGAGGCTGCAGCGTCCACCCGGCCGATCGAGGAGGAAGCTCCGGGTCTCGAGGCCCAGCTCCTGCGCCGCCGGCCCCCGCGCCAGCAGACGCGCGAAGGGGCGCAGAGCACCGAGCCGGTCCATGAGCACCGCCTGGTCCCCCGCCGGGGACCTCGCCTCGGCGCCGAGGTCGATGCAGCGTCGGACCGCCGGCGCCCGGACCCGCCGCACCGGGACGCCCCGCTTGGCGGAAAGGGCCTCGGCAATCAGCCGAAGGAGGGCCGTCTTCCCCGAGCCCATGGGGCCGGCCAGCAGCACCAGCCGCCCCAGAGGGATCCTGAGCTCCGGGCCCCGCGGCACGGGCCCCGGGTCGCAATCGTCCGGGGCCTCCGCCACGACCAGACCCGGCTCCTCTTCCACCCCTGGACGCAGGGCGCCCCGCCGGACGGCCGGCGTGAGTCCCGGCGCCTCCGGACCGATGTGGACCACCTCGTCCGCCCACTCGATCGCCGATGGGTGGCCGTCAACTACTACCACCGAGTTCCCGATCTCGACCAGTCTCCGCAAGCCGTGGATCGCCCGCTCCCGGGCCGGCCTGTCGAGGGCGGAAGGCGGGGAAAGGACGACGTGCAGGATTCCGCTGAGGCCTCCGGCGAGGCCCGCTGCCACGCCCAGCAACAACTGCTCGCCGTGGGACAGGTCGGCCAGGCGCCGCCCCGGCGGCAACTCCTGCAGGCCGAGATCGGCGACCGCCGAGAGAGTCCTCCGCAGCCGGCCGGCGGGATCCGGAAACCTTGCCTCCGCCTCCTCCGTCAGATCGGTGAGATGCTTCAGCCGCGCCCCCCGGACCCACTCGCCCAGGGGCTGGCCGGCCAGCTCGACGAGCAGGTGCCGGTCCTGCTCCCCGGTGATGACCCGCTCCCAGTCGGGCTCCTCCCGCTCGGCGCCACAGCCGCCGCAGGTGAGGCGGGGGCCCGTCCATACCTCCAGGCCGTCGTCCTCCCCCACGAGCAGGCTCGCCCCCGAGGCGAGAGCCCGCGAGTTGCGCACCGCCTCCCCCACCCGGGCCCGGGTTCGCCCCGCCCCCGGCGCGAGGCGATCGACGACGACCTCCATGGAGCCCGAGGGAAGGTCCTCCGCATCGAACCGGTCGAGACGATGCAGCCGGGTCCCGACGCGCAGTCGTCGAAACCCGGCCCGGACCAGTTCCTCGAGCACGCCCGGCCGTGCGCTGGCGTCCTCCAACTCCACCGGCGCCACGAACCACACGGTCTGGCCGGGGAAGCGCTCCTCGAGCAACTCGGCGACACCCTCCTCGTCCAGGGAGGCGCAGCGGCCTCCACAGTCGGGGCAGGTGATCTCCGACAGGCCGCTGACCAGCCGGGACAGATCGCCCATCAGGTGGAGTCTCGAACCCACGGTCTGCCCACCTGGCGTTGCGGGCAGCCTCTGGGCGGGGGGCAGGCCGTCGATGTCGTCCACCGCTGCGGAGGCGCCGACACCGCCGAGGCTGGCTCGCTCGAAGGGGGACATGGACAACAGGTACCGCCGGCGGCTCTCGCCCAGAAGGACCCGGTGGGCCAGGGTCTCCACGCCGGCCCCCATGGCCCCGGAGAGACAGACGACTCGACCCAGGGCGATGGTCACGTCGACCCCCGCCAGAGGGGCCTCGCGCACACCTCGCAATCGGATCCGTCCGTTCGCCGTCATCGGAGGAGGATGGCGCTCGGACGTGCCGCGGCCGATCCTTGACGGACATGCGCCGGCCGCCACAGGAGAGGACGTCCATGTCTTACATAGTCGCTTGCGCCCTTGCCGGGCTGCTCCTCTCGATCGGCCCGGTCCGGGCCGACGCCGGGCCCTTTTCCCATGACCTTCTCGACAGTCTGCTGGTGAATCGGGTCGACGACCGCGGCCGAGTCGACTACGCCGGTCTGGCCCGGGCCCCCCGCCGCCTCGACCTCTACCTGTCTCGACTGGCCGCCTGCAGTCCGGCGCGCGGCCCCGTGCGGTTTCCCTCCGAGGCCGACGCTCTCGCGTACTGGATCAACGCCTACAACGCCTTCGTCCTGCGCGGGGTGCTGGACTCCTTCCCCATGGACAGCGTCGAAGAGGCGCCGGGCGGTCTGGACGGGTTCTTCCGGGTCCGCCGCTTCGTCGCCGGCGGGGATTCCCTGACCCTCGACGAGATCGAGAACTCGATCATTCGCCCCCGCTTCCGCGACCCCCGCATCCACTTCGCCGTCAACTGCGCCGCGATCAGCTGCCCTGCCCTGGATGCCAGGGCCTATGGCGCCGCCGATCTCGACGAGCATCTGGACCGTCAGGCTCGACGCTTCGCACGGGATCCGATGCACGTGCACATCGACAACGGCCGTCTTCGCCTCTCGAGGATCATGGACTGGTACGGGGAGGACTTCGTGAAGTGGTTCCCTCGCCATCGCCTGGAGGAGCCGCCTGCGGCCCCCACGCTCCTGGACTACCTGCTTCTCTACCTGCCCGAGGAGAAGGCCCGGTCGTTGGGCGCCGCCGGGTCCGTTGCCGTCGACTTCATGGAGTACGACTGGTCGCTGAACCTCCAACCGCCGGGCGGGGGCTAGTCGAAGAAGGGGTTGCTCCGCCGCTCCTCGCCCGCGGTGGTCGCCGGACCGTGGCCCGGGTACAAGGTGGTCTCCGGGGGCAGCGACAGCAGCCCGGTCTCCACCGCCCGGCGCTGCCGGTCGTAGTCCGACCGCCGCCGGGTGCCGCCCAGGGACCCGGCGAAGAGGGCATCGCCCACGAAGGCGATCTCGTCGTGGATCAGCGACACGCCGCCGGGGGTGTGCCCCGGCGTGTCCGCCACGGTGAAGCTCAGCTCTCCGATGCCGATCCGGCTGCCAGGTACCAACCTTCTCTCGACGCGTCCTGCCAGATCCCCGACGAGAGCGAGGTCCCCGGGGCCGATGGCGGCCGCCGCGCCCGTAGCGTTGAGCACGAGAGGCAGATCGCCCACGTGGTCCCCGTGGCCGTGGGTGAGCCAGACCTGGCCTACCCGCGCCCCCGACTCCCGGGCCGCCGCCAACAGCCGGTCCCCCTGAAACCCGGGATCGACGATGGCGGCCTCTCCCGTCCGCGGGCAGGTGACGACGTATCCGTTCATCAGGAAGTCGTCCCCCAGGATCAGCATCCTGACGTCGAGGGCGGACCTCTCCACGCCCCCGGGGTGCGCCGGAAAATAGGCGGCCTCGGCGCTGTGACGGAGCTTCCCGGCATGCAGGGACAAGGCTCGGGCGAGGCCGTCCACGACTTGCGCGTCGGGGATCCACTCGTAGGCCTCGATACGCTCCAGATCCCCCGCGGCGATCCCCGCACTCCCCGCCACCTCCTCCACGGTTCGCTGCTGGCCGCGCCGGGCCTTGGCGACGACATCGCCGAACTCGTCCTCCAGATGCGTGTAACCCGCCATGGCTCCTAGTCCCTGATGCTGCGGACAAGGCTCTCGAACCCGTCCTCGTGGTCCGCCACGGTCTGCCGAGGTCCGGTGAACTTGAGGTAGTAGGTGGTGCCCCCGGCCTCGATGATGGCGCCGAGCATGCGGTACCCCTCGCGCACGGTGGCGCCACTCATCCCCATGCCATCGCGAAAGGTGCCGCTCACGTCGACCATCGTCGCCCGATGTCCGCCCTCGGTCTCGAGCGCCCAGCGCTTCCCCTGGGAGGGACGGCCGTCGGCCTGACTGAACTGTCCGAACCAGCGTTGCACGTTGGCATCCACGGAGCCCATGTTCCCCTTGAAGACGGCCAGGGTCGCCCCTTCGCCGCTCTCGGGGCTCGGGGCGGCGTACTCGGCGATCCGCATCGAGCTGCTCGGTGACACCCGCTGCCAGCCCTCCGGCACCGTGATCGTCACGCTCCCGCCCAGAGTCTGGACGGGAGCCCCATCCTCCTTGGGAGCAGAGTTGCCGGGCAGCTCTCCAAGGGGGGTCAGGTTCCTCTCCGCCAGGGCCTCGGCCGCCGGCTTCTCGCTGTAGTGCTGACCGCATGCGGCCGTGAGACAGCCCGCCCACACGAACCACCTCGCCAACGGCCTTGATCGCCTGGTCATGCAGCCTCCGTCAGAAGCGCAACAGGATCCCGGCCGACAGCTCGCCGGTGGTGACCCTGCCTTCCCGCTGTACGAGCCCCGCCGCCGCCTCCCCCGCCACATGCTCGACCACGGCGCCGGTGACGGAGAACACCTGGTACTGGCGGAGATCGAGGCGGGCGTCGAGGCGATCGTTCAGGGACAGGCGCGCTCCGCCACCGTACGAGAGGGCATGACTGGTCTCGATCTCGGACAGGGAGGCCAACGTCTCGACGTCGGCCTCCCCCGCGAGCGGGTCCTCGAGCTCTCCCGGCAGGATCGTGATCGCTCCGTATCCGGCGCTGAGGAAGGGCCGGACCCGGCCCGCCGGATAGTTGAGCAGGAAACGGCCTTCGTAGAAGATCACCGAGGCCGACTCGCTGGCGTTGAACCGTTCCGTCGACACCTGCCGCTCGGGACGGGAGATCATCAGCGAGGTCTCGCCGCCGAAGAACCCGCTCGACCGGCCCCAGCGCACACCGAAACCGGGTGCTGCCTCGAGTTTGGTCTCCTCGTCGAAGTCCACGGCGGCGATGAAGCCCCCCACGTCCGCCGCCGAAGGCATGGCCGTACAGGCGGACCATATCAGCGCCGCAGCGCAGAGCCGGTGACCACGATCCACGAGTCCCTCCAGGTTCCGCCGGGCGCCCTCAGAGAGCGGGGCTCTCCAGGAAGACCGTCGCCCCCAGGTCGGCCCAGTGCTGGCGGGTGTCCGGTGTGCCGTTGCGGTAGCACAGGGCCGTCTGCGAACCCTCCAGGCTGCGCGCCACGGCCTCTACGCAGTCCTCCAGGCGGCGGTACGGGGGGTTGGGATGGGCCTCGATGTCGAAGGTCAAATCGGTGGGCCCGAAGGAGAAGCAGTCGACCCCGGGCAGGGCGAAGGTGGGGGCGTGGAGGACGGCATTCAGGGACTCGATCTGGAGCCACAGGACCCCGTTTTCGTTCCACCAGTCCGCGTAGTCGCGGCTGTCGGGGAACTCCTGCACCCGGCGGCGCTCCCTGCCCCCCACGCTGCGCCGGCCCAGGGGCGGGTAGTACACGTTCTCCGCAGCCTCGCGCGCCGTCTCCAGACTCTCGAGCTGGGGCACCTCGACGCCGGCGGGCCCGAGGTCGAGAAGGTTGCCGATCAGGCAGGCGTGGCTCGTGTGCTTGATGCGCAGGCGCACGGGCAGATTCACCTTGTCGGCGAGGTTGCAGAAGTCGACGAGGGCGGGCTCGCTGAAGGCGGAGTGCTGAGCGTCCGTGGACAGGAAGTCGTACGGACCGTTTTCCTCCTGGGCCCGCTCGAGCTGCTCGCGCGTGACCGTCACCGGCGCGCCGAACCCGATGGTCCGCTCCCCGGAGCGGATTTTCTGCTTCAGACCCTGTGCCATCTCCTTGCCTCGCTTCCTCTTCGCGGTGGGCCCGCGCCTCGTCGGGGTGGCACCCTTCACCGGTTACGATCCGTGCTGTTCAGTGCGGCGGGACCCGGTCGGCCTCCCGGCCGGACGCTCCCGGCTTCCGCGGGGTCGGGCGCGCTCCAAGGTAAGCAAAGGGCCCTCTCCCTGCAGCGGGCTACGGCTCATGGGATTGGGCCTGTGCCTCTGGGCCGTGGCGAGGGTCCGGGGCTCCGCCCCGTGGTCTCCACCGTGCGGAACCTGCGCTTGCTGCCTACCTCGGCGATGCCAGGGTTCGGGCCCGCGGCGGAGGAGGTCAGCCGAGGAGGGGGAACAAGGGCGCCACGGCGCCGAACATGCCGGGAAACCGGAACAAGCCCTCCTCCGCGCCGGCGATCCGCTCCAGGACGTCGGGAGTCAGAAGACCCCGCGCCCGATCGAACAGGACCGGGTCCGGCCCCGCCTCGTAGCTGCCGGATGCCAGGGCGGCCCGGCGCGCGGTCCGGACTTGCGGGTCTCCCTCGATGGAGGCCGCCATGCCGGTGAAGAAGGCTTCCAGGGAGGATCCCCCACCGCTCCGCCAGAGCTCGCCGAAGGCGTCGGTGGTCTGGCGCAGCCGCTCGACCGCTCCGTCGGGAGGCGGCTCTCCCGAGGCCGTCAGCGGCGCCGCATGTCCGTGAAGAGGGGTGCGATCCTCGGTCTGGAAGGCCACCAGGACCCGGTGTCCGGATCGCGGGATTGCGCGGAAGCGCACGACGGAGCCCGGGGCAACGAGCACCGTGCGGCCCTCCTCCACCGGTCGGGAGGTGCCTCCCCGCGGGGTCAGCACATCGACGAAGGCCCGGGTCACGTGGTACAGACGGACGTGCTCGAGCGGACGGCCATCGATGCCGCAGCGCCCGAAGGGGACCGAGAGCCCCACCTCCTGCCGGGCCTCCCCGGTGGGTCCGGAGACCCCGCCGTCCAGGTGGCAGCGCAGCTCCCCGGCCAGGGCTCGCGCCTCCTCGGCCGGATCGACGGAGAGCGGATCACAGGCGGCGGAGACATCGCCGCCGCGCAGACGGGCCCGGTACAGAATGCCGTATCCGAAGAGCCGGGCGCCGAGGGGACCGGCCTTGGCCCGGGTCACGCCAGCTGGTCCGCGTTCTCGGCGACCTTGCGGAAGGCGTCGGCGAACTGATCGATGACCCCGGGTCGGTGGTGCTTGAACCAGGGGATCGAGTAGCAGCGGCCCGGGAGACTCTCGGTGACCGGCAGGCTGCCTTCCGGCTGACGCAGGTCCCGGTCGGAAAAGGCGATGCGCGTCGGCTTACCGTCGCCGTAGACGTCGGCGTCGTTGAGCACCGGATGCAGGTGCATCAGGGCGTTGGCGCTTGGTGAGACGCGGAAGCCGCCGCCCTCGATCTCGGCGCTAACGGCCTGGCAGAAGCGAGCCACCGGAAGGCCTCCCAGCTCCTCGGGCCGGTACAGGCCCCTCGCCGCGTACCACCCACCCATGGTGCTGCCGGAGTCGGCGGCCGGCCGGTGGGCCCGGACCCCCGGCGTTCCCTCGAGGCGGTCCCAGAAGTAGTTCATGGCCGTCTGGATGATCTCGATGCGCTCCCGGTAGTGCCGGAGCTGGACGCGGCCCACAGCGGAGGACAGCTGGTGCATCCGGTACTTGTACCCGCCGAGGGGGAACCCGGCCAACGGCTTCAGCTCGGGGTGCCGCAGGCCCGACATGCGCTCGTAGTGGCCGAAGGCGGCGGCCCTCTCGTAGATCTCGTCGTCGCCGGTGACCACGAATCCCCCCTCCCCGCAGGCCAGGGACTTGCCGGACATGATCGACATGGCTCCCACGTCGCCGATCGTTCCGAGGAGCCGCCCCTTGTAGAGGCCTCCCTGGGCATGGGACACATCCTCCACGACCCGGAGGCCGTGCTTTGCGGCGATCTCCATGATGGGGTCCATGTCGGCGGGATACCCGCAGTAGTGAACGGGTATGATCGCCTTGGTCCGCTCCGTGATGCGGTGCTCGATGTCGCCCGGATCGAGAGTCAGGGTCTCCGGATCCATCTCGGCAAAGACCACGGTGGCGCCGAGGGAGAACACCTGCAGGCTCGACCCCCAGTAGGTCATGCTCTGGCTGATGACCTCGTCGCCCCGGCCCACCCCCACGGCCCAGAGCGCCGCGTGGATGGCCGACGTTCCCGTGTTGTGACAAAGGACGTGCTCCGTGTCGAACCAGGCGCTCAGATCCCGCTCGAAGAGGTGGGTCACATCGGTGCCGGACATCGCCCCCCGCCGCAGCACTTCCAGAACCGCCCCTTCGTCCTCCTCGGTCACGATGGGCCACCTGAAGAGGTCCCCCACGTCCGCCGTGAGCGCCTTCGGGCCTCCGCGAACCGCCAGCTTCACCGCCGTTGCCGTCATCAACTCTCCTTCTCCATGATCCTACCGATTGGCACGGTTCGCACCGGCCAGGGCGCCGACGGCCGCGCGGCTTTCCTCAATCCCCGCTCAGCCGAACCAGCTGGGATACCGAGGGCATCTGGTCGTATTCCCAGACGCGCTGGATGACGCCGTCCTCCACGTACGCCAGGCGTGGCCAGCCGTGGCGCCAGGTGAGCCGCATCCAGTCGGAGCTGGAGATGGAGGCGATCTCGTAGCGGGGGCCCGTCTGGCGGACGAAGTCCTTCAGGGACTCGTCGTCGGGGGGATACTCGTTCAGGGCCACGATCCTCGGCACGCCGGGGGTGCCGGCCCAGTGGTTGAGCTTGGGCACGGTGCTCTTGCACCGGCCGCAACGGGGGCTGAACAGCTCCACCAGGTAGCGTCCCTCGCTCAACTCGATCCCGTCGGCGCCGGTCAGCTCGATCCCGGTGAGACGCACGCCGGGTTTGAGGTCGGAGCTGGCCACCCGGTCGGACTGCGGGGCGAAGCCGACGACCAGCACGGCCGCGGTTACGGTCCCCGCCCCGAACACCAGGGATGAGGCGCCCTTCCACCTGGTGGCCACCCAGCGCGCCGTCCCCCATCGCCAGGCCGTCAGCAGCAGGCCCAGCATGACGGCGTCCTCGACGAAGGCCTCACCCGGAGTGCGCTTGGCGAGGGTTCCGAAACAGCCGCAGTCGATGTCGGCCTGCCGGTACCAGGCCAGGCCGGTGATCGCCAGGAACAGCAGCATCAGCCCGGTGGCCGCCGGCAGGCAGAAACGAGGGCGCCAGCCGATGAGCAGGGCCACCCCGAGGAAAACCTCGAGAGGCGCCAGGACCAGGGTGATCCGCCCGATCCGGGGCCACGCCTCCCGGCTGACATCGACGAGCTCGAGATAGGAGATCGCCTCCCAGTAGAACACGACGGGCTCGAGGGACTTGGCGGCCCCGGCCACCACGAAGAGGAGGCCCATCAGGATCCGGGCGCTGGCGGCCACCGCCGGCAGCAGCGGGTGGGAGGTACTGGTCGGTTGGCTCTGGGTCATGCCGAATGATGCCTTTCCACCGGCCGCTCAAGGGCCGTCTCGGTTCGCACCCTGTCCACGACCCGATCGAACAACCGGCGAGTCCGGGCCATCAGTGCGGATACCTCCGCGGTCAACTCGCCGGCGTCGCCCGCGCCCACGGCGCGGGCCAGGATCGCAGCCGCCACGGGGTCGACCGGCAGGACGTGGCTGGAATGCCCCTCGCCGAGCCGCAATGCTTCCTGCAGCTGCCGCAGCCGCTCGTAGGCGAGCAGCAGCCCGCGGCCCCCGCGCCGATCGAGCACTCCAGCCTGGATCATCCGCTCGAGAACGACGCGGGTGCTGGTATCTCTCAGGTCGCGCCGACGGCCGCCGTGGTGGACCAGGAGAATCTGGGCAATAAACTCCGCATCCACAATGCCGCCGGGTCCCCGCTTTATATCTAGGCCGGCCTCCCTGCCGCGGACCGGCGCGGGCTCCATTCGCCGCCGCATGTCGACGATCTCGTCGACCATCCGCGGCGTCAGGGGGGAACCGTAGACGAAGGCGTCGATGGCCCGGCGGACGCGCCGCCCAAGGGCCCGGTCTCCGGCGACCTGCCGGACCCGGGAGAGGGCCAGACGCTCCCAGGTGGAGGCCCGCGTGCGCAGGTAGGAGCGGTAGGCGGAGAGGTTGATCACCACCGGCGCCCTGGAGCCCTCGGGCCGCAGGCGGGCATCGACCTCGAACAGGCCGTCTCCGAGGGCCTGCATGACCTGCCGGACGACGGCGTCGAAGAACTCGCCGTTGACGACTCCGCGCCCCGTTCGCCCCTCCCCCTCGTAGAGGAAGAACAGGTCGAGATCCGAGGCGAAGTCCAGCTCCCGGCCTCCCGCCTTGCCGCCGGCGAAGCAGGCGAAGCGGGCGTCCCGGTCCAGCCGCCGTCCGGTCCGCGGCCGGCCGCGCCGGCGGGCGGTCTCTGCGAGGGTGTTGTCGACCACGGCGGAGACGACCTCGTCCGCCAGGTCGCTGATCCGGAGAAAGGTCTCCTCGCTGGACGTGAGTCCGAGCAGGTCGTCGGCGCCGATGCGCAACAGGACGTTGTTGCGAAACCGGCGAAGCCGGACCGGATCTGCCCTCGCCGCCCGGTCGAGACCGGGCATCTCGCCGGAGAAGTCGATCCCCACCAGCTCGTCCAGAAGCCCCGGCTCGCCCCGCAGGAGCCCCGCCAGGAGGGCGCTCCGGCCGCAGATTGTGACCAGCATGGAGAGGAACGGCGGGTGGGCGAGGGCCATTCCGCAGAAGGCGCCGGCCGCTCCGTAGGCGTCGATGATCCCGACGAACCGAACGAGAGCCCCGTCCGGGTCGGGGGTGGCCGCCAGCTGGGGCAGGAGCTGGCCGAGCAGGTCCTGCAGATTCTCGCGCCCCGACGAGGTCAGCATCGGGTTGGCGCCGAGCTGCCGCAGGAGCCGGTGGGCGACCTCGGGCCGGCGGAATCCGGACCCTTCCAGGGCCTGCGCGACGCCCTCCGATCCGGCCTGCGCATCCAGCAGCCACCGGGGGTCTCCGGCTCCGTCCTGGACGGCCGGTCGAGCGCTGCCGAAGACGGATTCGTAGACGACTCGCACCGCGGACAGGTGGGAGGAGACCGTCGCGGACAAGGACCGCCCCCCGAGCTGCAGGCAATCGCTCAGGGCCCCGGCCTGCTCCGATCCGTCCTCGGGAACGGCGTAGGTCGGCCGGCCGGAGTCGATCTGCAGCAGGTTCTCGAGCCGCCTGAGGAAGCGGTACGCCTCCCCCAGGGCCCGGGCCTCCCCCGCGGAGAGGGCGCCCGCCTGCCGCAGCCGGTCGATGGACGGCAGCGTCCCGGCGGCCCGGGTCCGCTCCGTCCTGCGGCCGTGGAGAAGCTGCAGGCACTGCACGACGAACTCGATGTCGCGAATCCCCCCGGGCTGCAGCTTGATGTTGTTCCCGCCTTCCGGCCGTTGGCGGGACTCGGCCTCGATGCGCTCCTTGACCCGCCGGATCTCCTCGCTCGGGGAGACCGTGAAATGGGCCGGGTATACGAAAGGAACCAGCATGTCGCGGAAACGCCGCCAGAGTCCCGAGGAGCCGGCCGCGTGCCTCGCCTTGATCAGCATCTGCCGCTCCCACAATTCGCCACGGCTCTCGTAGTAGATCCAATAGCTGCGCAGGGAGCGGGTCAGGGGACCGAGCTCGCCCTCGGGCCTCAGCCGCATGTCGACCCGGTAGAGAAAACCCTCGGGGGTCGCCTCGGTCAGCACCTGGATCAACCCCTCGGCCAGTCGGTCGAAGAACAGACCGTTTCCCATGCCCCGGGCACCCCTCGAATCCACCACACCATCCTCATCGTACAGGAACAGCAGGTCGATGTCGGAGCTGAAGTTGAGTTCCCGGCCTCCGTACTTGCCCAGGCCGACGACACAGAACCGGGCCGGTCGGCCGCGCCCGGTCGACGGACGGCCGTGGGTTCGATGCATGGACTCCGTGAGGCGCTCGAGGACGGCCGCCACGGTGACGTCGGCGAGCTCGGAGAGCTCCCGCCCCACCTGGGCGACCTCCTTGCAGCCCAGGATCTGGGAGGTGCCGATGCGCAATAACTCGCGGCGCTGGAATCGACGCAGGGCGTTCGTCCAGCCGGACTCCTCGACGGCGCCGAGGGCCTCCCGCTGCCGGGCCTCCAGCTCGCCCGGCGGCAGCGGCCGGGTCAGATGGGGCGTCTCCTCGAACAGCCAGCGGAGATGCCCGGGGCTGCTCACCAGGAGATCGGTGAGAAAGGAGCTGTGCGCGAGGATGCGGGCCAGCCCCTCGCGCAGTGGCGCGAACTCGAGAAGGCGCCGGTATAGTTCGGTCCGGCCGCCGGTGACCTCGAGGAAACGCTCGAGGTGGTGCAGGGCCCGGTCGGGCCACCCGGAGGTCAGCACCGACGCCACCAGTTCGGCCGGCACCGGCGACCGAACTGCCGCCGGACCGGAGAGGCGGGTGAGGGCCCGCACGGCCGCCGGAGGATCGCGGAATCCCGCCTCGCCGAGCATCGCCGCAGCGGCCGCCGGCTCGGCTCGGAGGATGGCAAGCGCCAGGCCGCGGGGGTCGCGCACGGCTACACCGCGTTCTCGCCCGACTCCCCCGTGCGGATGCGGATCACCTCCTGGAGATCGGATATCACGATCTTGCCGTCACCCACCTGTCCGGTCCGCGCCCCTTCGAGGATGGCCTCCACGGCCTCTTCGAGGTTCCCCGCCGAGAGGATGACCTCGATCTTGATCTTGGGCATGAAATCGACCTTGTACTCGGCGCCGCGATAGACCTCGCTGTGCCCCCTCTGCCGGCCGAATCCCCGCACCTCGCTCACCGACATCCCCTGCACGCCGACCTGGGCCAGGGCCACCTTCACATCGTCCAGCTTGAAGGGTTTGATATATGCCTCGATCTTCTTCACGGTCCCCCTCCCGGCTCGAGCCTACTGGGAAGTGAACTTCCACCCCCGCGCGCCCCGGGGCAACCCGTTCCTCGGGATTGATCCTCGCCGAAGAGGCGGCGTGCCCTCGTCGCCCAAACGGGCGCCCGCCGGGTAGGTCGAAGGTTCGGAATGGTGGAGCGGGTGTCCGGCCCACCATCGAGAGGACGATGGTCAGCCCCGGGGCTTGCGCAGGGGGTTGGGGGCCTCAGCGCCGGCCGGAACCCTGGTTGAATTTTGGACGGCGACCGTAGGTGATCTCCTGACGGCTGGCTGCTTCGCCGTTGCCCCGAACCGGGAGCGGCAACACGGGCGCCTCCCGGCGGGGGCTCGGGGCGCTTTCCTGCGGCGCCCCGTCGGCGGGAGCTTGCTCCGAGGGCCGCTGTCCCTGGCCTTGAGCGCCGCCACCCCGCTCCCCCCTGCCCCGGGAATCCCGTCCGCGCCGGCCTCGCCGGCCTCCTCCCCGGGACTCACGCTCCCCGTCGGCGGCGGGCGGAGCCTGGATCTCGACGACCTCTCCGACAAACTCGGGGGCGATGGTCTGCCGCGTCAGGACGACCTCCCCGCGGTCCCAGAACTCCACCTCGGCCTCGGTCGCAGCAGCCTCCGCGTAGACCTCGACGATGCAGGGGTCGTCCACGGCTCCGGAGCGGGACTCGGCGATCTCACGGGTCGGTGACAGGTGCAGATAGGAACGGTCCTCCGAGTGGAGGCCCTCCTCCTTCATGCGCCGCACCTGCGCGGCGGAGACGCACAGAAACAGGCTCTCGGGGGGGTCCATGGGCTCGCCGTCCATCTCCACGAAGAAGGTATGGCCGTAAAGCGCCCGGATGCGGTCGCCGACGATCTCGAAGCGTCGCTGGCGGGAGGTCTCGATGAGGTCGCGGATATCCTCCTCTTCGACGGCGGAATAGCGCTGTTGCACCGCTTCCACCACCTCGTCGAGAGGCATGTATCCGTACTCATCCATGTTCAGGCCGAACTCGTCGGGATGGTGGCGGAGGATGAGGGAGAGGAGCTTGGAGATGCGTCTGCGATCAGGCACGGGGCATGCGTTCCTTTCGGTTGTGTTGCTCGAACCGGTGGCCGCGCCTCCGGGGGCGGCACGGCCCATCACGACTTCCACTGCTCCCGGTAGCGGTCCAGGGCGGCGGCGACCGCCTCGTCGTCGAGAGCCAGGATCCGAGCCGCCAGGAGAGCGGCGTTTCGGGCGTTGTCGATACCGACCGTGGCCACGGGCACCCCAGGCGGCATCTGCACGATGCTGTACAGGGCATCGACACCGTTCAGGGCCCCGGAAGCGATGGGAACGCCCACCACGGGCAGCGCCGTGTGGGCCGCCACCACACCTGGGAGAGCCGCCGCCATGCCGGCGCCGGCGATCAGCACCTTCAGACCTCGGCCGGCCGCGTCCCGGGCCCAGGCGGCGGTGCGCTCCGGGTTGCGGTGGGCGGAACTGACCACGGTCTCCGAACCGATGCCGAGCTCCTCGAGCAGGTCGCTGGCCTTGGCCATAGTGGGCTCATCCGAGCGGCTTCCCATGATAATGCCGACACGCAAGTCCATCCCGCGGTTTGCCCCTGGCTGCGGTAAGCTCACACTGGTCAAGGAGTTATCACGCCCATAATAATTCCCGCGCCCGGGGGGCGCAAACGCTCCCGAAGATCCTCTCAGGCCATCCTGCGGCGCAGCACCGCCGGGTAGTCGAGGTTGCCCCACTCCGAAGGTCCGGCCTCCGGCTCGGGAGCCGCCTCGGGCTGCTGAGGACCGGAACCGCGCTGCGGGCGGCGTTGCTGCGGGACCGGGGTCGGCTCGACGGTCTCGAATTGCCCTCGCTGGTTCAGATGGAAGCCCGTGGCGATCACGGTGACCCGCATCTCGTCCTCGACCGACTCGTCGATGACGGTCCCGAAGATGATGTTGGCCTCGCTCCCGGCCGCCTCCTGGATGATCTGCGCCGCCTCGTTGGCCTCGAAGAGGGTCAGGTTCGAGCCGGCGGAGATGTTGATCAGCGCTCCCCGGGCGCCGTTGATGGAGATCTCGCCGATGAGGGGACTCTTGATCGCCTTCTTGGCCGCCTCCACCGCCCGATTCTCCCCTTGGTGGGCCCCGACGGCGATGATGGCATCACCGCCCTCGGTGATGACCGTCTTCACATCGTTGAAGTCGAGGTTGATCATGCCGGGGATGGTGATCAGGTCGGCGATGCCCCGAGTGGCCTGCAGCAGCACCTCGTCGGCCTTGCTGAAGGCTTCCTCCAGGGTCGTGTCCCGGGAGCAGATCGACAACAGACGCTCGTTCTTGATCACGATCAGCGTGTCCACGTGCTCCTGGAGCTCGGCGATGCCCGCCTGGGCGTTGCGCATGCGGGGCAGCCCCTCGAAGTGGAAGGGCTCGGTCACGATGCCCACGGTGAGGGCCCCCTGCTCCTTGGCGATCTGGGCGGCTACCGGCGCCGCGCCGGTCCCCGTGCCTCCTCCCATGCCCGCGGTGATGAACACCAGATCCGTGTCCTGCATCCGGTCCGCGACCCGGTCGCGATCCTCCTCGATCGAGGCGCGGCCAATCTCGGGCTTGGCGCCGGCTCCCAAGCCGCGGGTGACGCTCTCGCCGATGCAGATGCCGACATCCGCCGACGACGCCTCCAGGTCCTGACTGTCCGTGTTGACGGCGATGAACTCCACGCCGCGCATGCCCGAGGCTACCATCCGGTTGATGGCATTTCCCCCGGCGCCCCCGACACCGACGACCTTGATGTTCGCACAGCGCTCGAAGTCGATAATCTCAAAGGTCATGATCCTGCTCTCCTTCGGTTTTTGGTTTCTCTCTCGGCATCACTGCTCGTGGTGCTTCAGGCCCGGCCTTGAGCGGGTCCTTTCCCCCGGACCGTACGTCTCCGTGGCCGTCCCTTCTCATGCTCCGTGCCGACCACGGCTTGGCCCGCGAACCGCAGATCCACGTAGGAGGGGTTCGGGAACTCCCGGTACACGCGCTTCAGCACCTCGCGCAGTACCGCCATCCGCTCCCCCACATGCCCCGGTGGGATCCTCACCTCCAGCCCATCGGCCACCAGCCGCAACCTCATGCTGGACCCGTCGAAATCGGCGACCTCGGAGATTTCCTGGGTCAGATCGGGCGCGTGCTCGGAGGCCTGGCGGAGCCAGGCCAGCAGTCGCAGGGTGGCGCTGGCGGTCACGGCCTGCCCGGCCCGAACCGTGTCCCCCTCGGCGACCAGGGCGGTCACCCGCAATACCGGCAGGTCGAGATCCTCGATGCTCTCGGCCGGCAGGCGCTCCGGAGGCAGCAGGACTCCCTCGCGGTCCAGGCCGTACTGGACTCCGCGCCAGTCCACCCAGGCGAGCCGGCGGCGCTCCTCGAGATGGACGATCAGCCGGTTCGGGGGCTTGCGCACCACCCGCGCCTCCCTCACCCACACCAGGCGCTCCAGACGGTCCGACAGCCGATCCAGATCGACGTCGAACAGGTCCGTGCCCACCTCGATGCCGCTGGCGGCGAGGATCAGTTCGCCGTAGAGCAGACGCAGACCCCGAACTTCGAGGATGTCGATGCCGAAGGGGGACGAATCCAGAGGCGACGACTGGGCCCTGCGATGGCCGAGGGTCAGGGCCGTCAGCGCCGCCAGGCCCGCCACCAGCAACGGCCGGCGCCACCGGTGGCCCCTCCCCCTTACGGGCGAGGCCATGCAGGGGACCCTGGCGGGCGGTGCCTTCCTTCGAGGTGCCATCAGGCGGCCCCCTGCAGGAGGGCATCGAGGTGGTCCCCGATGTCACCGGCCCCCATCACCAGGAGCAGATCACCGGCGGCGCACTCCGCCAGAGAGCGGCGCAGGGCGCGGTCCGTCTCGGCCACGAAGCGGGCCCTGACGTGTCCCCGGCGCCGCAGTTCCTCGACGATGACATCCCCCTCATCCCCCGAGTCCGGGCTCTCCCGGGCCGCGTAGACCGAGGTCACGCACACCCGGTGGGCGCCGAGCAGGGACTCGGCAAAGGCCTCGCGGAAGTGGCGCGTGCGGGAGTAGGTGTGGGGCTGGAAGACGGCGCTCACCCGTCTCCCCGCGGCCAGTGCCGTCGCCACGGCGGCGGAGATCTCGGTTGGGTGGTGGGCATAGTCGTCGACGATGGCAACGCCGGCCATCTCCCCCTTGGACTGGTACCGCCGGTCGACCCCGGTGAATCGGCTCAGGGCCAGGGAGACCGGCTCCCAGGCCAGGCCCATCAGATGGGTCGCGGCGATCGCCGCCAGGGCGTTGCTGACGTTGTGCCTCCCGGGGATGCCCAGATCGACCGGCCGGCGCTCGCCGTCCAGGTGAACGGCAAAGGCGGATCCCGAACCCGTCGATGCCAGCCCCTCCGCCCGCACTTCGCAGGCGGGACCGAAGCCGTAGGTCATGGGCGCGTCCACCTCCGAGCGCGCCGCCGCCTCCCGGCAGAGAGGGTCGTCCCCGTTGACGGCGACACCGCCGCCGGGCCGGCGGCCGGCGACGAAAGTGCCGAAAGCCTCGACGAGATCGTCGCAACCGGCATAGCAGTCCACGTGCTCCATCTCGATGTTGGTGATTACGGCGATCCAGGGCTCGAGCTCGTGGAAGGCGCGGTGGTACTCGTCTGCTTCGGCCACGAGCAAGTCGCCGGCCCGGGCCGTCGGTTGCGGACGCCCTCCCATCCAGCCGCCAATCGCGACCCGGGGCTCCTGTCCTGAGCTCCGCACGGCGTCGGCGATCAGGGAAGCCGTCGTCGTCTTGCCGTGAGTTCCGGCCACGGCCACCGTGTCGCAGGTGCGGCTCACGGCACCCAGGGCGCGCGCCCTCGACCACTGCTCCATCCCCATGCGAGCCGCGGCCTGGCGCTCGCAGTTTTCCTCGCCCACCGCCGCGGAGTGGACGAGCAGGTCGGCTCCGGCGACCTGCGCCGCCTCGTGGCCGACGAAAACGGGAACACCCTTCCGCCGCAGATCGGTGACCGCGGGCCCTTGGGCCGCGTCCGAGCCGCTTACCTGGTAGTCCAGGTCGATCAGCAACCGTGCGAGAGCCTCCATGCCGGCCCCGCCGATACCGACCATGTGGACCCGCTTCACCCCTGCGCCCAGGGGTGCGTCGGCGGACCGGGCGCCGCGGTCTCGGGCGGCCGTGCTCATCGGCTTCCCGCCGGTGCCGGTGGTTGAGCCCAGGGTCCGTCCGAGCCCGGGGGGTGGGGCCGGGACAGCTGTCCCCGCAGGCGCCAGACGGGGGAGGAGACGGGGACCTTCTCACGGGCCACGGCGGCGAGGATCCCGATGCCGCTCAGATTCAGCAGCAGCGACGAGCCTCCGTAGCTGACGAAGGGCAGGGGCAGTCCCGTGGTCGGCATGAGCCCCGTGGCCACGGCGACGTTGAGCAGGGCGTAGATCCCCACCATCACCGTGATTCCGGAGGCCACCAGGAAGCCGTGAAAGGAGGCGGACCGTGTGGCGATCCGGTAGCCGTGCACGGACAGGGCCACGAACAGGCAGATGATGCTCAGTGTGCCGAGCAGGCCGAGCTCCTCGCCGGCGAAGGCGAAGACGAAGTCCGTATGTGGCTCCGGCAGGTAGTGCTTCTGCATGCTGTTTCCGAGACCGACGCCGAACCATCCACCACTTCCGAGGGCCACCAGCGCCTGGTCCACCTGGAACCCGGCCCCCTGCGGGTCCGCTCCCACGAGGAAGGTGCGCACTCGCTCGAGCTGATAGGGCGAGGAGAGCACCGACCAGGCTGCGACCAGGCCCGCCCCGGAGGCCACCAAGCAGAGATGGCCGGTGCCCGCCCCGCCAAGCCAGAGGATGACCATCGAGATGGCGCTGATGGCCAGCGCCGTGCCGAGGTCGGGCTGCAGGACGATCAGGACCTGAACGACAGAGACCACCGCGAGTCGCGGGGCCAGGCCCAGTTTCCAGTCGCTGATCTCGCCCTGCTTGCGCGCCAGCACATCGGCCAGATAGAGGACGAGGACGAGCTTGACCAGCTCCGAAGGCTGGAAGGACAGGGTGGCGAAGGAAGGCAGCCCGAAGGGGAGCCAGCGCTGCGCTCCCCGCCCCTCGCCAAGGATCAGCACGAGGACGAGGAGGAGGATGCCCACCAGCAGCAGGGGGCGCGCCAGGAGTCGCCACAAGGACAGCGGCACGCGAGAGAGGAGGAGCATGATCGTGAGCCCGAAGGCGGCCCTCAGCAGCTGCCGCTGAAGGAAGAAGCCGCTGTTCTCGAAACGCGTGCCAGCCAGGGCAGAGCTCGAGCTGTACACCATGACGACGCCGATGCCGACGAGCATCGTGGCGATCAGGAGAACGTGGCGAGCCGCCCGCTGTGAGGCGTCCGGCATACACGAGCCCGCGGCCAGGACAGGAGGAGGCGTGGGAATCACTCCGCGCCACCGGGGAGGTGGACTCGCCGCCGCACCGGGGGGACGGCGCAGCAGCTCTGCATCGACAGCGCCGCCGGGGACGGCGGCGTGAGACGGAGACAGGATTTACAAGGCTTCGACGACCGACTCGAGGGCCATGCCGCGAGAGCCCTTGACGAGGACCAGATCGCCCTCGGAAACCTCCTGCTCCAGATGGTGCACCAACTCGTCGCGATCCTCGAAGTGGATAGCCCGGCGCGGGTCCAATCCCGCCTCCCGGGCGCCTCTCACCGTGTGGGCGCTCAGGGCGCCGGTGCCCAGCAGAACGTCGACCCGTCCGGCGGCGTGCCTCCCGATCCCTTCGTGCAGGGATTCGCCGGCCTCCCCGAGCTCCAGCATGTCTCCGAGGACGGCGACCCGGCGGCCTCGGACCGGGATGTCCGCGGTCAGGTCGAGGGCCGCCCGGACCGAACCGGGATTGGCGTTGTAACAATCGTTGATCACACGCACGCCCCCTTTTTCCAGGATGACCGAACGCATGCGAAGGGGGTGGAATCCCCTCAGCGCGGCGCTGGCTTCCGAGGGGGGTACGCCGCACATCCGGGCACAAGCGACGGCCGCCAGGGCGTTGTGCGCATTGTGCCGGCCCGGAATGCGGAGATGGAAGGAATTGTTCTGTAGAGAGAAGTGGCCGCAGCCCTCCTGGTCGAGGACGAGTCCCTCCCCACTGAAGTGGCTCTCACGCCGCCAACCGAAGCCAAGGAGTCTCCCCTTTGTCCTCTTTGCCTCCCTGGCAATGACACAGTCGTCGGCGTTGACGAGAGCCACGCAAGACTCATCCACGATATGATCCAGGAGCTCCCCTTTGGCCTTGGCCACTCTCTCTACAGATCCAAATACCCCCGCGTGGGCCGTGCCGATGTTCAGCAGCACCCCGATAGTGGGCTGCACGACCCGGCAAAGGTACGCGATCTCCCCCAGGCGCCTCGCCGCGAGTTCCACGACCACCGCCGAGTGTTCCGCCGACAGTCCCAGCAGCGCCCGGGGCACACCGATCTCGTTGTTCTCGTTCTCCGGGGTCTTCAGTACCCGGAACCGCCGTCCGAGGACCGCGGCGATCATCTCCTTGACCGTCGTCTTGCCGGACGACCCGGTGACGGCGATCACGGGCAGGTCGAATCGACGGCGGTAGTGGCGCGCCATGCGGCCCAAGGCCAGCAATGGAGAATCCACCGCCAGTAGACAGGCGTTGGCAGCTTGGCCCGTCAGGGACAGACGGCCGGCCCGCCGTCGGTCGACGACCGCCACGCTCGCGCCCCTCTCGAAGGCCTCCGCCACGTGGTCGTGACCATCGACGCGCTCGCCCTCCAGGGCCACGAAGACATCTCCGCGCTCCAGGGTCCGCGTGTCGGTGGAGACGCCCCCGACCGGCCGCCGCCTCAGCGCCGCGTCGCCTTTCCATTCGGCCCTCGTCCAGGCGCGGACCTCCTCGAGTTGAATGTCCTGCCACACTATCCGCGAAGCACCTGCCGCACCACTCGGCGGTCATCGAAGTCCGTGGGGCCCTCGGCCAGGATCTGGTACGGTTCATCCCCCTTGCCCGCCACCACGACCACGTCCCCTTCGCCGGCCTCTTGCAGAGCCGCCTCGATAGCAGCTCTCCGGTCGGTGCAAACCACGGCCGAGCCCGCGTTACGCATGCCGGCGGCGATCTCGTCGATGATCTCCTCGGGAGACTCGCTCCGCGGATTGTCGGAGGTGAGGAAGACGAGATCCGCCAAGTCCTCGGCCACCCGCCCCATGAGCGGCCGCTTGCCCCTGTCGCGATCCCCGCCGCAGCCAAAGAGGCACAGAAGTCTTCCCCGCGTCAACTCCCGCGCCGTGCGCAGCACCGTGTCGAGACCGGCGGGCGTGTGAGCGTAGTCGACGATGACCTCGAAGGGCTGACCCTCGTCGAGGCGCTCGAAGCGTCCCGGAACCTGGGGCAGGGCCGCGATGCCCGACCGCACCGCCGCCGCGTCGATCCCCAGGGCTACGCCGACGCAGGCGGCAGCCATCACGTTGGAGCGGTTGAACCGGCCCGTCAACGTGGTTTCCACCGACCATTCGCCCGCCGCCGTCTCCAACCTCAGAACGCTGGCTCTCCGGCGGGTATGGAACGACGCGAGACGAACGTGCTCGCCCTTCTCCCCGTACGTGAGCACCCTGGCCGAGGTGCTGGCAGCGACCTCCGCGGCGCGCGGATCGTCGGCGTTCACCACCGCCGCCGCCCGTGGATCGAGGCGCCGGAAGAGACCCGTCTTGGCCTCCAGGTAGGCTTCCTCGGTGCCGTGAAAGTCGAGATGGTCGCGCGTCAGATTGGTGAACACAGCTACCGAGTAGTCGATCCCGTCCACCCGGCGGAGCGCCAGGCCGTGGGAGGAGACCTCCATCACCAGGCTGTCGCAGCCGGCGTCGCGGGCCCTGGCCAGCAGGGCCTGAAGCTGATCGGCCTCGGGCGTGGTGTTGTCGAGGCTCTCCATCTCCTCCCCGAAGGCGAATCCCAACGTGCCGATGTAGCCGCTGCGAGCTCCGGCGGCCTCGAGGACGTGCCGCACCAGCAGGGCGGTCGTGGACTTCCCGTTCGTCCCGGTGACCCCGACACACCATCGCAGGGATCGAGCCGGATGGCCGTGCAGCCGAGCCGACAGGGCCGGCAGGACCTGACGGCAGTCGTCGACCTGGATGCGCGTTTCCGGAAAGTCCTCCTCCGCCTCTTCGACGACCACGGCCGCCGCTCCCCGGGCGACGGCATCGCCGATGAAAGCGTGGCGGTCGAGCTCCTGTCCACCCCGGATGGCCACGAACAGAGCGCCAGGACCGGCTTGACGTGAGTCCGAGACGACCGATTCGATCTCCATGTCGAGGGACCCGCGTACGTCACGGGGTTGGATCTCGCAGAGCAAGTGACGGAGCTTCATCTCTTCGCGGATTCCCCCGGCGAGAGAGCCACCAGCTGAGTACCTCGCAGCTTGCGCAGCAGCACCGCCTGGCGCATGGGAGCCTCGGGACGTCCCAGGGCGAACAGATCCGCCTGGTTGCCGAGGCGGCACAGGATGGAATCCTCGGTACTCCGGGACCTCGGCGCCGGCTCCTGGTCGATCACGATCGCTCCCGAGCCTTCAAAGCGGAGGGTGAGATCCCGGCGACGGGCCTGGGTCCGGGCCCGGGAGACGTCCAGTCCCCGCAGGTCGGGCACGACCTCACCACCGGCTGCGGGCGGCGCGGCGGCCAGGGAACCCGCCTCTGGGCGGCCGGGCGCCTGGGATCCGTCGAGCACCAGGATTCGTTCCATCGTGCGGCGGAAGGCGGGCGCCGCCACGACCCCCCCCCACTTCCCGATCCGCGGATTCTCGACGGAGATCAGGCAGAGGTAGCGCGGCTTCCCCATGGCTGGAAGAAATCCGATGAAAGAGGCGATGTACTCGCCCCGGGCGTAGCCACCTCCGCCGGGCAGGGCCCGCTGCGCGGTGCCCGTCTTGCCCGCCACATCGACGCCTTCGATCGCCGCCTTTCTGCCGGTTCCCTCGTTGACCACCCGTCGCAGCATCCCCTGGAGGACCGAGGCCGTCTTCGAAGAGAGAACGCGGCGCACGGACCGGGGTTCCTCCCGGCGCAGGAGTTGCCCGTCGGGGTCCCGGACCTCCTGGATCACCCTCGGCGCCATCAGCGTCCCCCCGTTGGCGATGGCGCCGAAGGCCTGCACCATCTGCACGGCCGTGACGCTGATCTCCTGGCCGATGGAGATCGTCTCCAGGGACCGATCGGACCAGTCGCGGGCGTGGTGCAGGAGGCCGGCGCTCTCCGCCGGAAGGCCGATGCCTGTCCGGGTACCGAAGCCGAAGGTACGCAGGGACTGATAGTAGTCCGCCCGTTGGAGGGACTGAGCCAGCTTGATGACCCCGATGTTGCTCGATTGCGCCACCACCTCGGCAGGGGTGAGCCAGCCGTAGGGCTTGACGTCCCGGATGACGTCCCCCATGGACAGCACGTAAGCGCCCTGCTCGCAGTACACCTTCCTCTGGAGGACGGTCGCATCCGCATCGAGAACGGCGGCCATGGTGATGGGCTTGAAGATCGAGCCGGGCTCGAAGGGGTCGGTGACCAGCCGGTTTCGACGGCTACCAGCCGGAGCGGCGCCCGGATCGTTGGGGTCGAAGAGGGGGATGCTCGCCATGGCCAGGATCTCCCCCGACAGCGGGTCGGAGATGATGCCGAGGGCTCCCTCGGCTGCCGTCTCGGCCACGGTGCGGACCAGCTCTTCCTCGAGGATTGCCTGGACCGCCACGTCGAGGGTCAATTGGACGCTGGCGCCGTTGCGGGGCGCCGCGGTTGGCCGCGAACGCTCCGGCAGGATGTTCCCCAGGCCGTCGACGTAGGACTCGGCGGACCCGGCTCGTTCGGCCAGGATCTCGTCGAAGGCCTGCTCCGTCCCCTCCTTCCCCCGGTTGTCGATGTCCGTGAACCCGAGAAGCTGTCCAGCCACTCGGCCGTAGGGATAGTGCCGACGGACCTCCAGTTGCTCGTACACGCCTTCGAAGGTCTTCTGGCGGACCTGGTCGAGCCGCTCGCCGTCGACCTGCCGCAGGAGATACACGAAGGGGTGCGGACCGCTCATCAGCTCGGCCACCGCGTCGGCGGACCGCCGGCCGAATCGTTTGAAGTGGCCCGCCACCCCCCGGGGGTCACGGACCTGGGAGGGTCTGCAATAGAAGGAGACGGCCGTGACGTCGAAGGCCAGTTCGCGACCCTGGCGATCGAGAATGGCACCACGGCGGGCGCTCAGCGGGATCTGGCGCTGATGCTGGTTGCGTGCCCGCATCTGGTAAGTGTCGTGGTCGATGGCCTGCAACTGCACCAGCCTCAGGCCGACCAGCGACCAGATGAGAGCGCCTCCGAGCAGGACCCACCGCAGGCGGTGCTGGCCGCGCTCCAGGGACAGGCGGTCCCCCTCGTGGAGATTTCGGTCGGTCACCGGGTTGCCCTGACGAAGAGATCGACCGTGGCCGCCGCGTCCGGATAGGTCAGACCCAACTCGCGCTCGGCCCGCTGCCGCAGAAGGCTCGGCCGGCTCGCCAGATCCAGGGAAGCCTGGAGCCGCGAACTCTCCACCATCAGAGCCTGGCCCCTGGCTCTGGCCGTCTCGATGAAACGCGCCGATTCCGCCATCTGCACCTTGATCCATACGTATCCCGTCATCGCCGCCGCCAGCGCGAGCACGGTCAGCACGCGGGCCCAGTCCCCTCGGAACCAGGCCGTCACGGGCCGCCTCCGCCGGCGGTGCCGCCGGCGACGGAGGGAGCGATCTTCTCGAACAGGCGCAGGGTGGCGCTTCGGGACCGGGGGTTGGCGGACAGCTCGGCCGCACCCGGCCGCCGCCCGGAGCCGATGCGCCGGAACGTCGGCAGCCGGCCGCAGGCGCAGGCGGGCAGACCCGGCGGACAAACGCAGCCCTTCACCAATTCGGCCATCCTGTGCTTGACGATCCGGTCCTCCAGCGAGTGATAGGCGATCACGGTCAGTCGGCCAGTCGGCACGAGCAGGCCGGTGGCTGCTTCGACTCCCCTCTCGAGCTCGGCCAACTCGTCGTTGACGGCGATCCGCAGGGCCTGGAAGACACGGGCAAGGGTCTTGGTCGGCCGCTCGGGGCGGGTCCCCTCGATCGCTTTGGTCAGCTCAGCCGTGGTCTCCATTCGGCCTTCGTCCCGGGAACGGCAGATGGCGCGCGCGATGCGCCTCGCCTGCCGTTCCTCTCCGTAGCGGCGGATCAGCTCCACCAGGTCGGCCTCCCGGATCTTCGCCAGCAGTTGGGCCGCGGCCATCCCGCCGCCCCGGTCCATGCGCATATCCAGGGGACCCTCCCGGTGATAGCTGAATCCGCGCTCGGGTTCGTCGATCTGGTGGGAGCTGACCCCCAGATCGAAGAGCACCCCGTTCACACCGGATCGCTGCAACCGATCCAGATACTGGGCCGCCGACCGGGCGAGGGAGGAAAACGCGCACTGGAGAAAGGTCACCCGCCCGAGGTACGGATCGAGTCGGCGGCCCGCCTCGTTCACAGCCGCCGTGTCCCGATCGCATGCCAGCAGGTGCCCCCTCTCTCCGAGAACCCGAAGTAGGGCCTCCGCGTGTCCTCCTCCCCCGGTCGTAGCGTCCACATAGACCCCCGAGGGGTCCGTTACCAGGCCGGCGACGACCTCCTCGACCATGACCGGTACGTGGTAGGTCATCTCCGGTCCACCTCCGGTTGCCGGCGGATTCGTTCACAGATCCAGCGTCTCCGCCACTTCCTCCAAGGTGGGCTCGGCTTGGGACAGGTACCCCTGCCAGGCCTCCGGCTCCCAGAATTCGAGATGGTCCAAAGCTCCGATGACGACCAGACGATCACCGATTCCAGCCCGGGCCAGCAGCTTCTTCGGAAGCGACGCCCGGCCCTGGCGGTCCAGTCTCACCTCAGTCGCCTGGGACAGGAGCGCCCGCGTATAGAGCCTGACCCGCTGCTCCTTCCAGGGCAGCTGCAGCATCTGTTGCGCGATCTGGGACCACAGGTTGCGCGGATGTCCGGTCAGACACCCGTCCAGACCACGGATGACCACGAAGGTGTCGTCCGCCTCCGGATCGAGATTCCGCCGCAACTCGGCGGGCAGGAAGATCCGGCCCTTGTCGTCGACGGGAACCTCGTATTCCCCGAGGAATTGTGTGGTCACGGGGCTCCTGGGATGCCGTCATTCGGAAGAACCAATGAACTCCATTATACACCATTTTCCACCCCGGCATAGTATACCTTCTCCACACAGAGTATGTCAAGAGAAATCACGCCCCCTGGGACGAAATCCAGAGAGGGTGTATAAATTGTTGTTATTTATTCAGTTGGAGAGAAGACCCCGGGCGGGTACCTCTCGGATGTGCCCGGGCGGATCCGATCTCAGACGTTGACCCTCTTCAGGCGCTCGGACGGGCCAGGGTCGAGGCTCTCACGGTAGGAGGGGGAGCGGAGGAGCCGGGAGGCGCTCAGGGCTTTTCCAGGACTCGACGGTGAATCGCCTTCCCCTGGCCCACGAACTTGTCCTCATAGTTCGTGCTCACCCCCTCCCAGGCCACTTCCACGGGCTCCAGAAGGTCGCGGAACCCCTCGAGGACCTCGAGGATCGATTCGAAATAGCCGTCGTGGTCGGTGGCCAGCCAGAGACGCCCCCGGGGCTGCAGGACCCGCTCCACTTCGGCGAGAAAGGCCTCGTCGAGCAGTCGCCGCTTGTGATGCCTCTTCTTCGGCCAAGGATCGGGGAAGTACACATGAATAGCCCGGACCGAGGCGCTGGCGAGGAAGAACTCGACGAATTCCCTGGCGTCACCGTGGACGAAGCGCAGGTTGGTGCAGCCCCGGCGCATGGCCCTGCCGTGGGCGAGGCGGAGGTATCTCGCCGCCTGCTCTACACCGATATAGTTGACACCGGGGTGCTGCAGGGCCGCGTCGAGGAGGAAGCGTCCCTTGCCGATCCCCAGCTCGAGTTCCACCGGATTGGGATTGCCGAACTGCGACGCCAAGTCGAGAGCGGGATCCTGATCGGTCTCCTGGTCGAGCCCGATGAGGAGAGATTCAAGCCCGGTGGCCGGCGCCTTCATCGCTCCCCTTTCCGCGGCACTTCGGAGGGGCTACCGCGACGGACGCCCTGCCTCAGCCGGCCGCCTCGCTGTGGCCCGGGAGGCCGCAGAACTGGTCGTAGTCGATCAACTCCCTGACAGTGGGCTCGTCGCCGCACACGGGACAGGCCGTGTTCCGACGCAGCTTGACCTCGCGGAATCTCATATCGAGGGCGTCGTAGAGAATCATGCGGCCCACGAGAGGGACGCCCTTGCCGATCACGAGCTTGATCACCTCCGTCGCCTGGATCAGACCGACCGTTCCGGGCAGGACCCCGAGAACCCCGCCCTCGGCGCAACTGGGCACTTCACCCGGAGGCGGGGGCTCGGGATACAGGCAGCGGTAGCAGGGCCCGCCTTCGCCGGGGTGGTAGACCGTCGCCTGCCCCTCGAAGCGGAAGATGCTGCCGTCGACGACGGGCTTGCCGGACAGTACCGCCGCGTCGTTGACCAGGTACCGGGTCGGGAAATTGTCACAGCCGTTGACGATGATGTCGTAGCCGTTGATGATCTCCATGGCGTTGTGGGAGGTCAACAGCTCGTGGTGCGCCTCGACGCGGATGCCGGGGTTCAGCTTCAGCAGCCGGTCGCGGGCGGCCTCGACCTTCGGCTGCCCGAGCACGTCCTCACCGAAGAGGACCTGGCGCTGCAGGTTGCTGCGGTCGACGACGTCGGCGTCGACCAGACCCAGGGTTCCGACTCCGGCCGCGGCCAGGTAGAGCGCCGACGGACAGCCGAGACCGCCGGCCCCGATGAGCAGGACCTTCGCCTTGAGCAGGTCCTGCTGGCCCCGTTCACCGACCTCGGGCAGGATGATGTGCCGCGAGTAGCGTTGCAGGTCTTCGTCGGACAGGAGGCCGTCCTGCTCGATGCCGTATCCCGCCTCCTTCCACCCCTTGATCCCTCCGATCATCGAACTCACCCTGGTGTAGCCCATGGCCACCAAGTCGCGCGCCGCCAAGGCCGAGCGATTCCCGCCCGCGCAGTAGAGGACGATCGGCTCCTCGCGGTTCAGGGTGACATCCTCCTCGACGTTGAGCTCGAGGAATCCCCGGGGGATCAGGTGGGCCCCGGGGATGTAACCGTCCATGACCTCGTCGCGTTCGCGCACATCGACGACATGCCGGATCTCACCGGCTGTCAGGGCCCGCTTGGTCTCCTCGGCGGTGACCTCCGTGATCGACTTCTTGACCTCTTCGAGGAGTTGGCTCGAAGTGAGAGCCATTCTGGTCTTCTCCGTCTGTGGTGAATTCGTTCGCCAGAAGCTAGGGACCACCCCGCTTCCCGCAACCCCGTGCTAGGCAGGGGCCGGGACGCCGAGGCGGCGAACCTCCAGGACCGTCCGGCGCGCCGCGTACTCGATGTCGGCAGCCTCGTTGAAACGTCCGAGGCCGAACCGCAGAGTGGCAGCCGCCGTGGCGTCGTCGCATCCGATCGCCTTGAGAACGTGGGACGGCTCACCGGAGCCGGAAGTGCAGGCCGAGCCCGAGGACACCGCGAGATCCCTGAGGGCCAACAGCAGATCGGTTCCGTGCACGCCGGAAAAGGAGACGCTCAGGGCCCCCGGGAGACGTGGACGCGAGCTGCCGTTGAGTCTGAGCTGTCCCGGGAGATGCGCGAGGAGCCTCGACTCCAGGTCGTCGCGCAGCGACGCCATGCGGACGGCGTCGGACGACATCTCCTCGGCGCAGAGCCGGCAGGCCTCCCCGAGACCCACGATCCCGGGGACGTTGAGGGTGCCGGAACGCAGCCCGCGCTCCTGTCCGCCTCCCTCGACCAGCGGCTCGAGTCTCAGCGGCGGACGGCGGCGGCGCACGAACAGCGCCCCCTGCCCCTTGGGCCCGTAGAGCTTGTGAGCGGAAAGCGACAGCAGGTCCACGGGGAGCTCGGAGACATCGATTGGAACCTTGCCCGCGGCCTGGGCGGCGTCGCAGTGCCAGATGACGCCGCTGGCGGAGACCAGACGCCCGATCTCCTCCAGCGGCGCCAGGGTGCCGATCTCGTTGTTGGCGGCCATCAGGGAAAGCAGGATCGGCTTCTCGGCGAGAGCCTCTTCGAGCCGCTCGAGATCGACGCTCCCGGCGCCGTCGACGGGCAGGCGGGTCACGCGGAAGCCCCGGCGCTCCAGGGAGGCGAACACGTCGAGCACCGCTCGATGCTCGGTGACGCAGGTCACGAGGTGATCGCCTCGCTCCTGGTTCGCCTCGGCCACACCCTTTATGGCCAGGTTATTGGCTTCGGTGGCGCCGCTCGTGAGGACGATCTCGCGAGGGGTGGCCCCGATCAGCTCCGCCACCTGGGCGCGGGCCCTGTCCACGGCCGCCGCCGCACTCCAGCCGAAGGCGTGGGTCCGGCTCGATGGGTTGCCGAAGTGGGTCGTGAAGTACGGCCACATCGCCTTCAGGACCCGCGGGTCCATGGGCGTGGTGGCCAAGTTGTCGAGGTAGGTTGTGTGCTGGGAGGGCCCGCCCGGAGGCAGGTCAGACGGCGAAGGATTCGCCGCAGCCACAGGTGGTCCGGGCGTTGGGGTTCTCCACCTGGAAGCCGGCCCCCATCAGGCCATCATCGTAGCGCAGGATGACGCCGCTGAGGTAGAGGCTGCTCTTGGGATCGACAAAGAGGCGGACACCGTTGGACTCGATGACCTGATCCATGTCGCCGGCCTCTTCTTCGAACTCGAGCTTGTACTGGAACCCGGAGCACCCCCCTCCCTTGACCGCCACGCGCAGGCCGCGCCCGGGAGCGCCCTCTCTCTGCAGAAGGTTCCGGATCTTCTCAGCAGCTTCGTTGGAAACGGTGATCATGGCCGCTCAGCCGCGGAAGATGGCGTATTCCACGAGGTCGGGAACCTCCCCGTGGCATCGGTAGGTCTCACAGTTGTGGCAGTCTCGCTCGAACACCTGTATCTCGCAGGAGAGACATCCGCGCAGCACGTCGATGCCGCGGATGTTGCGTTCTTTCATCTCTTGGTACTGGGCGATCCTTTTGTCGATCTCCTCCTGCTGACTCTGGAGGATGTCGATCATCTGACGCGACAGGTCGCCACCCGTCTCGGCCGCCTCGCGCATGGAAAACAGCCGGCGCACCTGTTCCAACTCGAACCCCAGAGCCTTGAGGCCCTGGATGATCTGCAGCCGGCGCAACTGGTCCTCGCAATAGCGCCGGAACCCGCCGTCCGTCCGCGCCACGGGCTCGATGATCCCGAGTTCCTCGTAGTAGCGGATGGTGCGGGTCGAGACGCCGGCTCGCTCGGCCAGATCGCCGATTTGCATTGTGGTTTCAGGGACTGCCAACAGGCGGTACCTTCCTGACTCTTCGCGAATGTAACCAGCCCCCTCCCGAGTGTCAACGAGTCGTCAGGCCGGCCCCGAGGGACTCCCGACGAAGCCGTCCACGCTGAAATAGCGAAAACCCGTGTCGCACAGCACGGTGACCACGGTGGCCTGGGCCCCCAGCTCGAGCGCCACGGCCAGCGCCGCGGCGACATTGGCTCCGGAGGAGGGTCCCACGAGCAGGCCCTCCTCGCGGGCCAGACGCCGGGTGCGGACAAAGGCCTCCTCGTCATCGATCGTGACCACGGCGTCGATCACCGTCCGGTCGAGCACCTCCGGAACGAACCCGGCGCCGATGCCCTGGATGCCGTGCACCCTGGCCCGGCCCCCGGAGAGCACGGCCGAGCGCGCCGGCTCGACGGCCACGATCCGCACCGCCGATCCCAGCTCCTCCCGGAGCACGCCGCCCACACCACTGATCGTACCCCCGGTCCCGACACCCGCGACGAAGGCGTCGATCCGTCCGCCCACGGCCTCCAGGATTTCCCGGGCGGTCGTGCGTCTGTGCACTTCCGGGTTGGCCGGGTTGGCGAACTGCTGGGGCATGAAGCAGCCCTGCGGATCGGCGGCGACGATCTCCTCGGCCCGGGCGATCGCTCCGGGCATATCCTGGTCGGAGGGGGTCAGCTCGATCCGCGCGCCGTAGGCCGCCATCACCGAGATCCGCTCCTCGCTCATGTGATCGGGCATGGTCAGCACCAGGTCGTACCCAAGGGCGGCCGCAACCATGGCCAGGGCGATCCCCGTGTTGCCGCTGGTGGGTTCCACGATGCGCATGCCCGGCCTCAAACGTCCGTCCTTCTCGGCTGCCCGGACCATGCTCAGGCCGATCCGGTCCTTCACGCTGCCCGCGGGGTTGAGGGACTCGAGCTTGCACATGACGCGGGCGCTGTCAGCCGACACCATGCGGCGCAGGGCCACCATGGGGGTGGCACCGACCGTGTCGAGGATCGAGGTGGCGGCCCGGACCTCAGCCATGGACCTCGCCGAGCAGCCGAGTGAATTCGGCCACGTCCGCCACGGGGGCGGAGCAGACCGAGTCCTGACAGACATAGGCCCGGGCCTCCCCCCCGGCCCCCGGCCGGCGCTCCTGCAGGGCCGGGACGATGGTGGCCGCCCCGGCCGGATCACTACATCCCCCCGAGAGCACGCGGGTCGGCATGTACAGACGATTGGCCGCCTCGACGAAGGGGCGGCGGGAATCCGCCGAGCCCACCACGCTGATCTCCAGGGAGCCCCTGCGGTACTGGTGCAGGGCGCAGGCCATGAAGGGGCAGGCACCAGGGGACCGCTCGAGGAGCCGGGCGTAGAGATGCAGCGTCTCCTCGGCGCAGCGGCGGAAGTCGGTCTCGCCGGTCAGGGCCCCCAGGCGCAGTAGAGCCATGGCCGCCAGGGAATTGCCGGCCGGCGTCGCCCCGTCGAAGGGGTTCTTGGTGCGCACCAACAGGTCGTCGCGGCCGCTATCGACGTAGAAGAACCCGCCCTCGGCGTCGTCCCAGAAACGTGCGATCATGGTCCGCGCCAGGGTCGAGGCCACGAGAAGCCAGCTCTCCTCGAAGGTCGCTTCGTAGAGATCCACGAGGCCGGTCACGAGAGCGGCATAGTCGTCCTGGAAGGCCGCGATACGGGCCCGCCCGTCCTTGTAGACATGGAACAGCCCGCCGTCCACGACGAGGGCCTCGAGGAGGAAACGAGCCGCCCTGCACGCCGAGTCCAGGTAGCCGGGGTCGCCCAGGACCTGGGAGCCGCGCGCCATGGCGCTGATCATCAGCCCGTTCCACGATGTGATCACCTTGTCGTCCCGGCCTGGCGCCACCCGCTGCCGACGCGCCTCGAACAAGGCGGTCCTCGCAGCCGAGGTCGCCGACGCCAGACGCTCCGGATCGATGTCGAGGAAGCGGGCCAGTCCCTCGGGCTCGGAGGACCGATGCAGGATGTTGGCGCCTTCGAAGTTGCCCTCCGGCGTCACGTCGTAGCAGCGGCAGAACAGGTGGGCCGTCTCCTCGTCCTCGATCACCTCCTCCACCTGCTCCGGCGTCCACAGGAAGAAGCGGCCCTCCTCGCCCTCGGAATCGGCGTCCTGTGTCGAGCAATAGCCCCCTTCGGGGGTCGTCATCTCCCGAATCACGTAGTCGAGGGTCTCGCGGGCGACACACCCGTAGAGATCCGTCCCCGTCGCCTGCCAGGCATCGAGGTAGACCGGCACCAGCAGGGCATTGTCGTAGAGCATCTTCTCGAAGTGCGGGAGGAGCCAGCGCTCGTCGACCGAATAACGGTGAAACCCGCCGCCGAGGTGATCGTAGATGCCGCCGCGGGCCATGCGCGTCAGGGTGTGGGCGGCGGCCCCCAAGGACGCCTTCTCCCCACTGTCGTGCCAGTGACGCAGCAGCAGGGACAGGCCGCCGCTGTTCGGGAACTTCGGTCCCCGGGGGCTGAACCCTCCGTGGGTCTCGTCGTGATCGGACACCAACTCTCGGACGGCGGCCTCGACGAGGCCGTCCGCAATGGCCTCGGATCGTGCCAGAGGCGCGGCGTTCTGCACGAGGAACCGGCGCAGCTCGTCCGCCCTCTCCTCGACACGGTCGGGGTGCTCCTGGTAGTGGGCGGCCACGGCTTCCAGAACCCGCCCGAATCCGGGACGCCCGTAACGGTCGTCGGGAGGGAAGTAGGTGCCGCCGAAGAAGGGTCGCAGATCGGGGGTGAGGAAGACGGTCATGGGCCAGCCGCCGTTGCCGGTCATGGCCTGCACGGCCGCCATGTAGATCTCGTCGACCTCGGGGCGCTCCTCGCGGTCGACCTTGATGTTGACGAAGTGGCGGTTCATCAGCCCCGCGATGGACTCGTTCTCGAAGGATTCGCGCTCCATCACGTGGCACCAGTGACAGGCGGAGTAACCAACCGAAAGCAGAATCGGCCGATCCCGCTGTCGCGCCAGATCCAGAGCTTCCCGGCCCCATGGAAACCAGTCCACCGGGTTGTGGGCGTGCTGCTGCAGGTAGGGGCTGGTCTCGAGGGACAGACGGTTGGGGCGTGGAGATGGAGGTGCGTCGGTGGGCACGGGCGGAATCTAACGAGCGGCAAGGTGCGGGACAATCAGCATGGGCGTACAAGCCGTCCCGATGTGGACGGCAACGGGTGCCATGCCTCTCACGGGTGTCTCCTCCGGGACACACCCTGTCTGCTCCCCCGGGGCGTGGTGGGAGCTCGTATTTCCCTGCAACCGAACGAAGTACATCGATCGATGAACCCTGGCACGAGACGTGCAGAACCAGCGTTCATCCCGGGTCGGCCGATTCCCCGTTCGACCTGTCCCAACTACCCCCTTGGAGGATGTCATGTCCGATTTGAGGATGCCGTTCATCAACCAGGTTGCACTCGCCGGCCGGTTGACGCAGGATCCCGAGTTCCGAATCACGGAGGGCGGAATCGGCCGCCTCACGGCACGGGTCGCCGTCAACCGCGCCTATCGCGACCGCAACGACGAATGGCAGGACGAGGCTTCGTTCTTCCAGGTGGTCATGTGGGGTCAGCTGGCCGAGCGCATGGCCGAGCGCCTGCACAAGGGTACGCCCGTGTTCCTCAGCGGGCGCCTGAAGAGCAGCAGCTGGCGGGACGAGGAGGAGAACCCTCACACCATCGTCGAGGTCCAGGTGCGCAACCTCCAGATCCTCGAGCGCCCCACCGCCGTCAACGGAGATGCTCAGGACGTCGCCGAGGAGGAGGGCGAGGAACTCGAACTGGCGGCTTGAAGGAGCGAGGCGGGGGCGACGAGTCGTACACGTGGTCCCCGCACCGCCGGCCGGGCGGCCATCCTCGCGACCCTGACGCGGATGATTGACAGTCCCTGTAACCGTCTCTATCGTATCTAAAAAACAGGTAGTTGCGGCCTTCCCGCCTATCTCCTGCAAACCCCGGCAGGCGTCGAGGAAGACCCGAGGTCCGGATCAGGGGCAGTAGCTCAGTTGGGAGAGCGCGGGCTTTGCAAGCCTGAGGTCGTCGGTTCGATCCCGATCTGCTCCACCATAGAAACGGCAGAAGAACGGCAGAACGGCCGGAGGCCCAGCCGACTTCGGGGATCTCCATCGCGGGCTAGTGCTTACCTGCACAATTCAGCGTAGGTATCATGCAGCTCGGTAGGGAAGACGTGTCGCTTCTTCCACTCGAAGGGCTGGGCTGTCGAGTTGTAGGCGGCGATGAAGGCGTCCATGGCGTCGCGCCGTTGCCGGGGCGAGGTGAAGCTGGCCCCCTGCAGGGCGCGGCGGGTGAGGATACTGAACCAGATCTCGATCTGATTCAGCCAGCAGCCCCTGGGATCGTTCCAGCGCCTGGATGGAGGGCTTTTCATCGACACACAGCACCACGGCCTTGGCCGAAAACGCCGGGTCCGTGCTCACCTCGTGGGACCGTCGCCGCTGCAGATGGATCCCATGCTGACGCAACACGCGCCACACGTAATGGACCGACACGTCCCCGAGGGTTTCGGCCAGCAGGGCGGCGGTCCAGGTCGCGTGTCCGGGCGGCGGCGGCTGGGACACCAGGTCGATGAGCCGCTGCTCGGTCTCCTCGTCATACCGCCTCGGCGGACCCGGCCGCGGCGCGTCCTGCAACCCGTCCAGGGCCGTGCGCGGCAAAGCGCGTTCGCCACTTGCTCACCGTGGCGTGGCGGACCCCCAGCCGCCCGGCGATCGTCACCGACGCCTGACCGGCCGCCGCGGCCAGGATGATGCGCGCCCGCAGGGCGAGCCGCTGTTCCGTGGTCCCCGATCGCGCCCATTGCTGCAGCGTGGCGCGATCCTGTTCCGTCAACGAAATCTGGGTCACTGGTCGTGCCATGCCCCAAAGATAGATTAGGCACTGCGCAGAAATAAACGCTGTTCTTTCTGATAGAAAGGTGTTATCCTTGACGGGTGGACACGGAAAGCACCCTGCGGGCGAAATACGAAGCCTTGACGCCGGTGTTGAACGAGCGCACGCGACGCTTGTGGGCCGCGTCGGAGGCGCAAGCCCTGGGACATGGCGGCATTGCGGTGGTGGCCCGTGCGACGGGCCTGTCGCGGACCCGGATCGCTCGCGGCCTGCAGGAACTGCGGTCGGACGCCCCGTTGGACTCCGGCCGTGTGCGTCGGCCGGGCGGCGGCCGCAAGCGGCGCGTCGACACCGACGTGACGCTGTTGTCGGACCTCAACGCCCTGCTCGAGCCGGTCACCGCCGGGGCGCCGGACGACAGCCCCTTGCGATGGACGTCGAAGAGCGTCCGCAAGTTGGCGGTCGAGTTGCAGGCCCTGGGCCATTCGGTGAGTCCTGGCCTCGTCCACGGACTGTTGCACGAGCTCGGCTACACGCTGCAGGCGAATCGCAAGACGAAAGAAGGCACGCAACACCCGGATCGGGACGCCCCGTTTCACTACCTCCACGACCAGGTCCGAAGGGCCCAGGCCCAAGGCCAGCCGGTCATTTCGGTGGACACCAAGAAGAAGGAGCTGATCGGCGACTTCAAGAACGTGGGTCGCCAATGGCGTCCGAAGGGCGAGCCGGAGCGCGTGAAGGTCCACGACTTCATCATCCCGGCCCAGGGCCAGGCGATTCCCTACGGGGTCTACGACCTGGGCCGCAACGAGGGCTGGGTCAGCGTCGGCGTCGACCACGACACCGCCCACTTCGCGGTGAACGCCATCCGCAGCTGGTGGAAACGCATGGGTCGTCCGGCCTACCCGGCGGCCTCGCACCTGTGGATCACGGCCGATGCGGGGGGCCGCAACGGTCCGAGACTGCGGCTGTGGAAATGGGAATGGCAGCGCTTGGCCGATCGCACGGGCCTGACGATCACGGTCTGCCACTATCCTCCGGGCACGAGCAAGTGGAACCGCATCGAGCATCGCCTGTTCTCCTATATCGCCATGAACTGGCGAGGCCAACCTCTGGTCAGTCTGGCCACGGTGGTCAACCTGATCGGCCGGACGACAACGAAGAAAGGGCTTCGCGTGCGCGCCGAGATCGACAAGCGAGCGTATCCCAAGGCCGTGGTCGTCAAGGACGAGCAAATGGAGCGGATCCATCTCTCGCCCCATGCGTTCCACGGGGATTGGAACTACACGATCCGGCCGGCCACTGAGGGTTGAAGTGAATCATCTGTTTCGGGACAAAGCCTAATGACGATGACTCGTACAAGTGAGCACTAGCGCGCCAGCCCATACCCCCCGGTCACGCCGCTGGGTGACAGGACGAGTTGCCACACTTGGTTCACCCGCGCCCGGAAGGTTCCGGCACAGGCGAGCAGGTAGTAGCGCCACATGCGTCGGAACCGCTCGTCGTACGTGGGAATCTCGTCCCAGCGGGGTTCGAGGTTGGCATTCCAGGCCATGAGCGTTGGATCGTAATTCGCGCCGATATTATGCCAATCCTCAAGCACGAACACGCCTTCTGTCGCCTCGGCGATCTGCCGTACGGAGGGCAGCTGCGCGTTCGGAAAGATGTAACGGTCCATCCACACGTCGCCGGGCAGCTTCGAACGGTTGCTGCCGATGGTGTGCAGGAGGAACAGCCCTTCCGGGCCGAGGCACCGGCGCACGGTCCGCATGAAGACAGGGTAGTTTCGAACACCCACGTGCTCGAACATTCCCACGGACAACACGCGGTCGAAGGGCTCGTTCAGCTCGCGGTAGTCCTGAAGCCGGATCTCCACGGGCAGATGGTCGCAGCGGCTGCTTGCGTGCTCGGCCTGGTCCCGTGACACGGTAACGCCCACACCTTCGACGCCGTAACGCTCGGCGGCATACTGCAGCGTGCCCCCCCACCCGCAGCCGATGTCGAGCACCCTCATCCCCGGCTGCAGCCCCAGCTTCCGGCAGATGAGGTCGAGCTTGGCCTCTTGCGCCGCGTGGAGATCATCCACGCCCTCCCAGTACGCGCAACTGTAGATCATGCGCTGGTCGAGCATGCGCCGGAAGAGATCCTCGCCGATGTCGTAGTGGCGCTGGCCCACCTGGAAGGCCCGCGAGACGCTCTGCAGGTTGACGAGGGAGGCCCGCAGGGTGGCCCCGAGCCGCCCTCCGCCGCCGACGCGCCGCTGCACCCCTCCCCGCAGGATCCGGTGAGTCATCTCGTCCAGGCGGCGGCAGTCCCACCAGCCATCCATGTAGCTCTCGCCCAGGCCCAGGGAGCCCGAGCGCAGTACTCGGCCGTAGAACCGGTCGTCACGCACGTGCAGGTCCCAGTCCCGCTCACCGTCGACCCCGACCCCGACGGCGGACAGCAGCCGGAGCACGTGTTGGCGCGGGCTGAGATGCGAGAGGAGGGACCTCGGCGGACTCGAGCTCCCTCCGGTTGGGGCTTGCTCGGAGAGGGACTTGGACTCGTGAGGACTCATGGCGGGTAGGACGGATCTGGCAAGTCGAACAGGTCGGGCATCTCGTTGCGCCGGCCGCCCCCACTCCCGCGCGCCAGCCATCTGATTCTGTCGAGCTGAGCGCCGGCCGTCAAGGCTGCACGGAGACTGCGGGCATGGAGGGTCCGTAGAGCAGCGCAAAGCTGAGCGCCGCCCACAGCACCAGCGTGAGCTGCAGGGGCCGGTCGCGCCACAACAGGGCCGTAGGATCGCCCCCCGCCTCGCGAGAGTGCACGAGGTAGAGATAGCGCAGCACGCCGTAGAGGACGAAGGGGATCGTCCATTGCATCCAGCGGCTGGCGGAGAGGCCGCCCTCGCCGACCCCCGTGGCGTACAGGGCGTAGCAGACGATGGTCGCCGACGCGAGCACGCTGATGACCTGGTCCAGAAAAGGGATCTCGTACGCCGCCAGGGCCGGCCGGTGCTCCGCCGCCCCTTCCCGCAACTGCTGGAGCTCGCCGCGGCGCTTGGCGGCGGCCAGGAACAGGGTGAGGGTGAAGGTGCACAGGATGAACCAGGTGGAGATGGCCACGTCGATGGCCACCGCCCCGCCTATGGCACGCAGGAAGAACCCGGCAGCCACCATCAGGATGTCGACCAGGAAGGCGTGCTTGAGTCCGAAGGAGTAGGCCAGGTTGAGCGCCGCGTAGGTTGCGAGGATGCCGGCGAAGGCTGGTTGCAGGAACCAGGAGGCGCCCAGACCGAGGATCATCAGCAGGATGGCCGTCGCCGAGGCCACCCGGACCGGCAGGACACCGCAGGCCACCGGCCGCTGGGACTTCTCGGGATGCAGACGGTCCTGCCGCGCGTCGGCCACGTCGTTGATCAGGTATACGGCGGCGCTGGTGACCACAAAAGCTCCGGTGGCGGCCAGGGCCGTGAGCGCGTATTCGACGTCGAGGAAATGCCCGGAGAACACCAGGGCGGCGAGAACGAACACGTTCTTCACCCACTGCCGGGGCCGGGTGGAGCGGACCAGCTGCGAGATCACGGTGAGAGCGCCGCCGGCCGCCCTCTTCGGAGGCCTGACCGGCTCTCCGTCGTGGCATGGCACACCCCGGCCTGAAGGCCACCCGTCAGACTGCTGTCGCTTGGTTCGCTCATGGCCTTGCTGGGATGTCGCCAGGAGGCTTCCAGGCCCTCCACAGCGCCAGAAAAAAGGCGACGCGGCATGCCGCATCGCCCGATGACCGCCGAAGCTCACGCTCCCGGTCAGACTTCCATGATGTCCGCCTCTTTGTTACTGATGATCTCGTCGACCTTCTTGACGTACTCATCGGTGAGGGTTTGAATCCGGCCGTGACCCTGCCGGGCCTCGTCCTCCGAGATCTCCCCCTCTTTCTTGGCGTCGTCGATCAGGTCCAGTCCGTCCCGCCGCGCGTGGCGCACCCCGACACGCCCTTCTTCGGCCCGGTTTCGAGCTACCCGGGTCAACTGGATCCGACGCTCCTCGGTCAGCTCCGGGATGGGCAGGCGGATGATCTGGCCGTCGTTGCTGGGATTGAGGCCCAGGGTCGGCTCGGCGCGAATCGCCTTTTCCACGGGGGCGATCAGGTCCTGCTCGTAGGGTCGAACCGTGAGCAGGCGGGGCTCCGGGGCGCTGATGGAGGCGAGCTGATTGAGCGGTGTCGGAGCGCCGTAGTAGTCGATTCGAATCCCGTCCAGAAGGGAGGCGGTGGCCCGCCCCGTCCGGATGGCGGTGAAATCCCGCAACAGGGCCTCGACGGCTTTCTCCATCGCCTGCAGGACCTCGTCGAAGATCTCTTCTAGCATGAAGCCAACAATCCCCACCCGGGGCCGAACTCATCCGACCCGCCGACGGGCGGGCCCCACCTCAATCCTCTCCCAGACGAAAGCAGGCGAATCTCCGGATGGTGATCTTTTCCCCGATCTTGGCCGTCTGCTCGGTAACCAGATCACCGATGGTCTTGTCCGGATCCTTGACGAAGGCCTGCTCCATCAGGCAGACATCCTGGAAGAACTTGTCCAGCCGACCGGTGACGATCCTCTCTGCGATCCTCTCGGGCTTGCCCTCGTTCCTCGCCTGCTCGAGGTAGATCCCCTTCTCCCTATCGACCACGGCCTGGTCGATCTCCTCTCGGCTCACGGCCAGAGGCTGCTCGGCGGCGATGTGCATGGCCACGTCCCGGGAGAACGCCTGGAAGTCGTCGGTGCGGGCCACGAAGTCGGTCTCGCAGTTGACCTCAAGAAGCACGCCGAGCCGGTTGCCGGGGTGGATGTACGAGCTGATCAGGCCGTCACTGGCCTCGCGGCCCGAGCGTTTCTCCACGGCTGCCATGCCCTGCTTCCGCAGGTAGTCCACCGCCTTCTCCATGTCTCCGGCGGTCTCCTGCAGGGCCTTCTTGCAGTCCATCATTCCGATGCCGGTACGCTTGCGCAACTCGCGCACCCTGGCGGCGGTGATCTCAGCCACGGTTGTTCCTGCCTCCCTTCCCGGTCTCCAGTGGCCGCTCAGGCAGAGGTCGAGACCTCAACCGGGGTGACGGCCGGCTCGTCTTCTTCGGTACGGGCTCCCCGGCCCTTGTCCGCGGCTGCGCTTCCTTCGATCACTGCGTCCGCTACAGCGCGCGTGATCAACTCGATCGATCGTATGGCGTCGTCGTTTCCCGGCACCGGGTAGGTCACCGGCTCCGGGTCGCAGTTGGTGTCGACAATCGCCACCGAGGGCACGCCGAGCTTGCGAGCCTCGGACATGGCCAGCCGCTCCTTGCGGATATCGACGATGTAGATGAGCCCCGGGATGCCGTTCATCTTGCGGATCCCTTCGAGGGTCTTGACCATCCGCGTCCGCTCCTTCTCCAGGAGCAGAACTTCCTTCTTCTTGAGCTTCTCGTAGGTGCCGTCGCTGGCGATGCGGTCGAGATGGTCCAGGTGGCGGATATTCTGCCGGATCGTCTGCCAGTTGGTCAGCATGCCCCCCAGCCAGCGCTCGGTCACGTAGAACATGCCGCAGCGCTCGGCCTCTGCCCGGATGACGTCCACGGCCTGCTTCTTGGTGCCTACGAAGAGCACCGCCCGGCCCTGTTGCGCCGTGCGGCGCACCGCATCGGTGGCCTCCTGCAGACGTTTCAGGGTCTTGTTGAGATCGACGAGGTGGATGCCGTTGCGCTCGGTGAAGATGAAGGGCTTCATCTTCGGATCCCAGCGGCGGGTCTGATGGCCGAAATGGGTGCCTGCCTCGATCAGATCACGGAGGCTCACTTCTGTCATGGAGGAGTCGTCTCCTGAGGAACTGGTTGAGGCTTCCACCCGGCTTGCGGCGGCGCCTATCGCTTGGAGAATTGGAAGCGCTTCCGGGCGCCGGCCAGCCCGTACTTCTTGCGCTCCTTCTCACGGGGGTCGCGCGTCAGGAAGCCGGCCTTCTTCAGCGTCGTCCGCATGGCTGGGTCGTAGGCGACCAGGGCACGGGCGATTCCGAGGGACATGGCTCCCGCCTGGCCGCGCAGGCCGCCGCCCTGGCTGCTGATGTGGATGTCGAACTTGTCTCGGGACTCGGTCACCTGCAACGGCTGAACCATGATCATCTCGAGGGCGTCGCGACGCAGGTAGTCCTCGACGCTGCGGCCGTTGATGAAGATCTGCCCCGCCCCCGGGCGCATCCGCACTCTCGCCACCGAGGTCTTGCGGCGTCCTGTCGCTTCGAACCTGTGCTCTTCAGCCATGATTCCTTTCGGGCCTTCGACCTCTTCTCACAGGTCGAGCGCTTCGGGGTTCTGGGCTGCCTGGCCGTGCTCGCCGGCGGCGTAGATCCGCAGCTTTCTGAACATGCTGCGCCCGAGGGGCGTGTTGGGCAACATGCCCTTGACGGCCGTGCGCAAGATGCGCTCGGGGTGCTTCTCCATCATCTGGCCGAAGCTGGTCTTGCGGATCCCGCCGGGGTACCCGGTGTGCCGGTAATAGACCTTCTGCTCGGCCTTGTTCCCCGTGACCCGGATCTTGCCGGCGTTGATGACCACGATGTGGTCCCCCATGTCGAGATGCGGCGTATAGGTGGGCTTGTGCTTTCCGCGCAGGACGTGAGCGATCCGGGTCGCCAGTCGTCCCAGGGTCTTGCCCTCGGCATCGACCAGGTACCAGCGGCGTTCGATGTCGGCCCCTCTCGGGGTATAGGTCCGTGTCGTCAATCCGAACTCACCTTGCATGGCCGGGCATTCGAGGGCCCGCGCGACACCGCCGTGGGCCAACTCGGAAGGAACAGGTAAAACTATTCTTCCCGGCTCCGATTGTCAATTGATGGGCCGGCGACCGAGCCACACCCGAACCCCGATGGCGACCGCGGCGACCGCCAGCAGGGCGGTGACCCACCGGTTGTAGTGCGCCAGCAGCTCCGAGACTCGATCCCAGTTCTCCCCGAGGGCCATCCCCCCATACAGGAGCAGGCCGTTCCACAAGGCGATGCTCAAGAAGCCCAGTCCGGCCACCGGGAGCCAGCCCAGTCCCCCGAGCCCTGCGCTCAGAGCGATCACGGATCGCACGCCGCTGAGAAAGCGGTTGCCGAGCACGAGCCAGGCGCCGTAGCGCTGCAGCCAGGCTTCGGCCCGTTGCAGGCGCCGTTCCGGAAACACCTTGGCGCGCCAGCCGCCGCCTCGGAGAAATCCGCGTCCCTGCGACCTGCCGATGGCGTACATGACCAGGAATCCCGCCATTCCGCCCAGGCAGGTCGCGGCGTAGACAGGAATCCAGGCGAGCACCCCCCGACCGGCCAGATATGCGGAGAACAGCACCACCATGTCCCCTGGCACCGGGGGCAGGACGTTCTCGAGGAAGGCGCTCAGAGCAAGGACGGCGTAGGCCCATGGCGGCGGCAGCTCCCCGATCCGCTGCACGAGCTGCTCGAACCCGTCGCCCACGATCAGACCCGCACCGAAGCCACGGCCTGGGCCGCAATCCCCTCCTGCCGGCCAACGAAACCGAGACGCTCGGTGGTCGTCGCCTTGACGCTGATCCGGTCGGGACCGATCCCGAGGGCGCCGGCGAGGGCCTCGGCCATCGCCCCGGCGTAGGGCGCCAGCTTCGGCGCCTGGGCCATGACCACTGCGTCCACGTTGATCACCTCCGCCCGCACGGCCCGCAGGCGGTCGCGAACCCTCGCGAGCAGGACGAGGCTGGAGATGCCCTCGTACTCCGGATCGTCGTCGGGGAACAAGCGCCCGATGTCCCCCAGGCCGGCGGCCCCCAGCAGCGCGTCGATGACGGCATGGGCGAGGACGTCCGCGTCCGAGTGCCCGGCGAGGCCGCGGTCGGCGGGGATGCGGACTCCGCCGAGGATCAGAGGCCGGCCGGAGGCGAAGGCGTGGACGTCGTAGCCGATACCTGCACGCACCTCCGCGAGGGTCCGCAGATCCGCCGGATGGGTGATCTTCACGTTGTCCGGCTCTCCTCTCACCATGCGCACCGGGATCCCGGCCCGCTCCAGCATGGAGGCTTCGTCCGTCGATGGCGTGCCCGGCGCGGGGGACTGAAAGGCCGCTCCAAGGAGGACGCGACGGAATCCCTGCGGGGTCTGCGCCCGGTAGAGCCGGCTGCGGTCTGGCGACTCGATGACCCAATCTCCCTCGACCACCTTGATCGTCTCGGTCACTGGCAGGGCCGGCACGGCCGCCCCGTGCACGGCCGCCGCCTCCACCACGCGCTCGATCAGATCCATCGAGACCCATGGCCGTACGGCGTCGTGCACGAGCACGAGCTCCTCGTCGGCGAGGGCCCGCAGCCCCGCCCGCACCGAGTCCGAGCGCGTGGCACCGCCGGCGACCGGAGCCTGGAGCTTGTCGAAGAAAGGGTCAGCGGCGACCTGCCGGAAGCGCTCCTCGTCGTCGGCATGGATGGCCACGATGATCCGCCCGATCCGGGGGCAGGCCTGCAGGCGCGCCAGGGTGTGCCACAGCACGGGACGGCCTCCGAGGGGCCTGTACTGTTTGGCCGGGCCTTCACCCATGCGTATCCCGCGGCCCGCGGCGGGCACGATGACAGCAGCAGTCGGCATGTCAGACAATGAACATGGCGTCGCCGTAACTGTGGAACCGGTAGCGTCTGCGGATCGCCTCCTCGTAGGCGGCCAGCAGCCTCTCACGACCGGCGAAGGCGGCGACCAGCATCAGCAGGCTGGACCTGGGTCGATGGAAGTTCGTGATCATCGCGTCCACGGCCTGGAAGGCGTGCGGGGGATGGATGAGGAGGTCGGTCCAGCCCTCTCCAGCCTGAAGACCCCGGCCATCCCAGGCGGATTCCAGAACCCGCACGGTGGTGGTGCCGACGGCGATCAGGCGGCCCCCGGCTTGCCGGCGCCGGTTGATCTCCTCCGAGACGGCGGCCGGCAGGCGGTAGTACTCCGCTGCCAGGCGATGGTGCCGCGGGTCGGAGGCGCGGATGGTCTCGAAGGTCCCGGGGCCGACGTGGAGGACCAGGTGCGCCACCGCCACGCCCAGGGAGCGGATGCGGCTCAGGAGCTCATCGGTGAAGTGCAGGCCGGCGGTGGGTGCGGCGATGGAGCCGGAATCGCGGGCGAAGACGGTCTGGTACCGCTCCCCGTCCAGTGGCTCGGTGTCCCGTCGAATGTAGGGGGGCAACGGAATCTCGCCGGCCCTCTCCATCAGCGGCAGGAGGGCCCCAAACCCGGTGGGATCGTCCTCGGGCGCCGGTCCCTCGGGCAAGGGGAGACGCACGCGGATCCGATCCTCGACCCGCTCCACCACCTCCAGGGAATCCTCGGACCTTTCGAGGTCGATGCGATCCCCCGGCGCCAGTCCCCGCAGGGGCCGGGCCATGGCCAGCCACACCTCTCCCTCTCGACCCAGCAGCAGAATCTGAACGCGCCCCCCCGTCCGGGCCTTGCGCCCGCGGAGCCGGGCCGGCACCACCCGGCTCTGATTGAGGACGAGGATGTCTCCGCGGCGCAGCAGGCCGGGAACCTGACGGAACAGGAGGTGACGCCGTGAGTCCCCGGCCCGATCCATCGCCAAGAGGCGGGATTCGTCTCGACGGGAGGAGGGGTACTGGGCGACGAGCCCCTCGGGCAGGTCGAAGTCGAGGTCTTCGAGTCGCATGGGGGCCTTGGTCGAGGGTTGCGGCAAGCTACTGGCTCCGTCGTTACGAGCGGGCGTGGCGGAAGATCGTGCTCAGGATCTTCCATCCCGCCCGGACAGTCCCCGTCAAGGTCCCCGTGACCTTCGAGGCACCGGCCAGTCGACGCCGGTAGCTTACGGGCACCTCGACGGCCGCCACACCCAGGCGCGCCGCCTTGACCTGCATCTCCACGGTCCAGCCGAAGTCACGGTCGACCATCCGGATGGCCTCGAGAGCCTCTCGCCGGATGGCCCGAAAGGGCCCAAGATCGGTGTACGATACCCCGTAGAGGTGCTTGATCAAGGCGGTGGCCAAGGCGTTGCCGAAGCGGGCCTGGGGCAGCATCGCCCCGCGCTCCCGCTGCCCGAGGACCCGTGAGCCGATGACGAGCTCGGCCCGGCCCGCCTGCAGTGGCTCGAGGAGATCCACCATCTCTCCGGGGAAGTCGCTGTAGTCCCCGTCGAGGAATACGACGATCTCCGTCTCGGGCCGCAGTGCGGCGATGCCGGTCAGACAGGCCTGACCGTATCCGCTGCGAGGTTCGTGGACCACGCGGGCCCCCCACTCGGCGGCTCTCTGCGCGGTGGCATCCCTCGATCCGTTGTCCACGACGATGATGTCGTCGGGGATCCCCGGAGGGATGTCGTCCAGAACGCGAACGATGGCGTCCTGCTCGTTGCGGGCGGGAATGATGACCGCGACCTTGCCCGGCACGGGAAGATCGCCGGCGCCTGGAGGCGCCCTGCTACAGGTGTTCCCCGAGCCAGTCGAGGATCTGTTGCATGGCGCCCGGGGAGTGCAGCAGGTCGAGGCCGTGGTTGGAGACCCCGTCGAAGACTCGCAGACTCGAGTCCCGTGTGACGGAATCCAGGGCAGAGGCGAACTCGTTCAGTTGGAACACTTGTCCGTTGATCACGAGGACATCCTCGGACCCCACCAGATAGAGGATGGAGTGCGGATCGAAGGGGTCGATGCCCGCTCCGACCACCACGGGTTGCAGGTCCGGGTTCCAGAACCCCGGGGACAGGGCGACGCCGACGCGAAGATCCTCGGGAAAGGCCCCCATGCTCACGAAGGCGACACTGGCGCCGAGGCCAACGCCGATGACGCCGATGCGAGCCTTGTCGGCCGTCGGCTGGCTCCGCAACCAGGTGATGGCGGCCTTCACCTCGAGGTGCATGTCCTCGAGGTCCGAATAGGTCAGCTGCCCCGCGGGACGACCGTCATTCGGCAGGGGTGTCTCCCCGTGGCCGCGCAGATCGATGGCCAGGGCGTGGTAGCCGGCCTCGAGAATCCTGGGAAACCGTTCGGTGAACAGCCACTCCAGGCGGCCGAAGTCGTCGCTCAGGTCGTGAACGAGGATGACCACGGGGCGGGTCTCGTTGCTGGAGCGGACGTAGGAGGCCGACACGGGGATGTCGTCGACCGTGGGGAAGGTGACCTCCTGGACCGGGTAGAGTTCTCCTTCCCCGGTGGGAAAGTCAGGTCCGGTGATCGCCGGGCCGTCGTCGTCGGAGCAGCCAAGAGCCAGCGCCAGGGACAGCACGAGCGGCCACGGGTACTTTGAGCGGAAGGCGGGGATCAATGGTCGGGCCTCGGGGCTTTGGGCGGCCCGAGCCCCAGGCCGCCTGCGTCACTTGACCGGCACCGGAGAACCGGCGCCCTTGAAAGAAGGACTCGTTCGAAGGTAACCTTCCGCCCTTTCGGGTGTCAACGCAGCCTCTTCCTAGTGATGATCCGGACTCGAGACCTCTCCGTTCAGCATGCCGGCGGCATCCAGGCCCTCCGCGGCGTCGACCTGGAGGTCTCCCACGGCGAGTGGGTGGCGATCATGGGCCCGAACGGCTCGGGCAAGACAACCCTCGCCCGCTCCCTGAACGCCCTCCTGCTTCCCACATCGGGCACCGTGACCATCGACGGTCTGTCGACCGTGGAGGAATCCCACCAGGTCGAGATACGTCGCCGGGTGGCGATGGTCTTCCAGCATCCCGACGACCAGCTCGTAGCGCCAACGGTCGAGTCCGAGATCGCCTTCGGACTCGAGAACCACGGCGTCGAGCCGGCGGCGATGCGCCGTCGGGTGGAGGAGGTCCTGCACCAGTTCGGCCTCGAGGTCTACCGGGACCACCCTCCCCATCTGCTGTCCGGCGGCGAACGCCAGAGGCTCGCCATCGCCTCGGCCGTCGCCGTACGGCCCCGCTATCTCGTGCTGGACGAGCCCACGGCTCTGCTGGATCCCCGGAGCCGCCGCCACCTGATCGAGACCGTGGCTGACCTGTGGCGCCGCCACGGCCTGACCATCCTGCAGATCACCCAGTCCCCGGAGGAGGCGGTCGAGGCCGAGCGCCTCCTCGTCCTGTGCCAGGGCCGGCTCCTCGAAGACGGGCCACCCTCCAGGGTGTTCTCCAAAGGAGGCGCGTTGCGGCGGATCGGCCTGTCCGTGCCTTTCGCCGTCGAGGCTGCCGAGGCCGCGGGCTGCGCCTCCGACACCCTTGATCTTGGCGGCCTGGCGGCCTGGCTGACAAACCGTTTCGACCCGGATGGCCAGCCTTCGGACGCCCCGCCCTCTCCCGGCGCCGAACCCGGTTCCGGTCGGCTGTCGGCCCGGCGGGTCGATCACACCTACCGCAGCGGTCTGCCGGAGCCGGTACCGGCTCTGCACGCCGTCGATCTGGAGGTTCCGGCCGGCTGGATCACCGGGCTGCTGGGCCCCGGCGGTTCCGGCAAGACCACCCTCGCCCAGCACCTGAACGGGCTGCTGCGACCGACGAAGGGACAGGTCCTGCTCGACGGGAGCGACATATGGCGCACGGGAGACGCGGGCGCCGCGCGCCGGGAGGTCGGTCTGGTCTTTCAGTTTCCCGAGACCCAGCTCTTCGAGGAAACGGTCCAGGAGGACGTCGCCTTCGGCCCCCGGAACCACGGGCACGACGAAGCCGAATCGCAGCGGCGGGCGGTCTCCGCCCTGGAGGCCGTGGGCCTGCCCGCCTCGGAGTTCGGCTCCCGCCCACCTCTGACCCTCAGCGGCGGCGAGCGCCGTCGGGCGGCGATCGCCGGCGTGCTCTCGATCCGTCCCTCTTTCCTGGTCCTCGACGAACCCACGGCCGGGCTGGACCCCGGCAACCGGGAGCGGATCGCGGACCTGCTCCGCCAGCTCGCCGGCGACGGGCACGGCCTGGTGCTGATCAGCCACGACATGGATCTGGTGGCGGATCTCTGCGGCAGCATCACCTGTCTGCAGGCTGGACGGGTCCGATGGCACGGTCCCACGGGGGAGACCTTTGACAGGATCAGCGGTCTGGATGACGGAGAGCATTCCGTGGAGCTGCCCGGTGCCCTGCAACTCGCCATCGTCCTGAGGCGCCGGGGGTGGACGGTACCGCCATGGATGACACGCGACGAAGCCTGCGGCTTCCTGCGAAGTCTGCGGCAACGGGAGGAAGGAACGAGATGAAGGGAGACGCCGGGAGCTCGGGGGACCTGATCCTGCGGGGCGGACGCATCCTCGACCCCGCCCGTGGCGTGGACGCCGTGGGCGACCTGATCATCGCGAAGGGCCTCGTCGCCCCCGGGCAGGCTGGCCGGCCAGCGCCGGAGGTGGAGGTCCTGGACGTGACGGGCCTGATCGTCTGCCCGGGCTTCATCGACTCTCACGTGCACCTTCGCGAGCCGGGATCCGAGCACAAGGAGACGATCGCCTCCGGCACCGAGGCCGCGGCCGTCGGCGGATTCACCGCCGTCGCCGCCATGCCGAACACCCAGCCGCCGCCTGACTCGGCCCATCGCCTGCGCGACCTCGCCGGGCGGGTCGGCAAGGACGCCCGCGTCCGGGTCCACGCCATCGGATGCATAACCCTGGGACGCGCCGGCAGAGAACTGGCCCCCCTCGAGGAGATGGCCGGCGCTGGCGCGGTGGCCTTCTCCGATGACGGCGATCCGGTGGAAGAAGAGGCCCTGATGCGCGCCGCCCTCGAAGGAGCCCGCCGCTGCGGACGCCCCCTGTTTCCCCACGAGGAGGTGCGATCCATGACCGCCGGTGGTTGCATGCACGAAGGCGAGGTCTCCTCCCGCCTCGGCGTGCGCGGCATGCCCGCCGCTGCGGAGGAGGAGATGATCCTGCGGGACATCGAGCTGGTCCGTCAGACGGGTGGCCGGCTGCACATCGCCCACATCAGCACCGCAGGGACGGTGGAGCTGGTTCGCGCCGCCAAGGCGGAGGGATTGCCGGTGACCTGCGAGGCCCTTCCCCATCACTTCACGCTCACCGACGAGGAAGTGGCCCGCCAGGGGCCGCTGGCCAAGATGGCGCCGCCCCTGCGAACCGCCGTTGACGTGGCCGCCATTCGAGCCGGACTGGCCGACGGGACGATCGACACCATCGCCACGGACCACGCACCGCACACGGTCGAGGAGAAGTCCGGTCCTCTGCCCGAAGCGGCCTTCGGAATCGTCGGCCTGGAGACGGCCATCGGGCTGTCCATCACATGCCTGGTGGAGACCGGCCTGCTCGACCTGCCGGCCCTCGTCGATCGCTGGTCCGCGGCGCCGGCGCGCGTCCTGGGCCTGCCTAGCGGACGACTCGCCACGGGGGACCCGGGAGACGTCACGGTCATCGATCCCTCCCGCCGCTGGACCGTCGATCCCGGACGCTTCCGCTCTCGTTCGCGCAACACGCCCTTCGCCGGACTCGAGCTCGTCGGACGCGCCGTCGCCACGGTGGTGGCGGGACGGGTCGCATACCGGGCGCCGGGGCTCCAGACCGTCGCCGGGTGACCTCGCCGGGGTCAGGACTCGGCGACGAAGGCGTCCTCCATGTGCTCGACGGACGGGGGCCGGGACGAGAGATCGACGGCGACCACGTCGAAGCGGTACTCGGTCGTCTCCGCGGGCGCCGATCTCTCGACGAACTGGCTGGCGCAGTGGATCAGCTTGCGGCGCTTGTCGCGGCGCACCCGATCCTCCGGTCGATCCGACGACCGGTCGGTGGACTTGACCTCGACGAAGACACAACAGCCGTCTCCCGAGACGATGAGATCGATCTCTCCGCCCGCGGCCCGGTAGCGGTGGTGGAGGATGCGGTATCCCTTCCCTCGCAGGTAGTCGGCGGCGACCGTCTCCCCATCCCGCCCCGTGTCGGCGCCCAGATCGAGGCAAGGCTGTTCCTGCCGGGCCAGGGGCGAGAAGGTACGGCGATGCAGGGGGCAGGGGCCGTGGCGCGACAAGGCTTCCCGGTGGGTGGGGCTCGCGTATCCCTTGTTGGTGGCGAAGCCGTATTCGGGGAACTCCCGGTGGAAGTCGCTCATCAACCGGTCCCGGTACTCCTTGGCCACCACCGAGGCGGCCGCGATGCTGATGGAACGCGCGTCCCCATCGACGATGGCGGTCTCCGGCAGGCCGCTCCCCGGCACCCGGGCGCCGTCCACCAGGATCCGATCGGGCTCCGGGTCCAGGGCGGAGATCGCCAGGCGCATGGCCTCCATGGAGGCCTCGAGGATGTTGATCCGGTCGATCACCTCCGCCGCCACCGGAGCGACCGCCCAGGTGATGGCGATCTCCAGGATCTCGTCGCGAAGCCGGCCCCGGGTCGGGGCGTCGAGAACCTTCGAGTCGTCGAGGTCGAACAACTCGAAGGCCTCGGCCGCCTCCGGCGGCAGCACGACCGCGGCGGCCACCACCGGTCCCGCCAGGCAGCCGCGCCCGACCTCGTCCACGCCGGCCAGGCGCAACGGGCCTTGTTGCCAGTAGCGGTCTTCGAGATCTCGCAACCGCCTCCGGCGCCGGCCTTCGGCCCGGCGGTCCCGGTAGCGCCTGCGTTCCCGAAGAGCCAGACGGCGCACCCCCGCGCGGCGGTCCTGCTCCAGCAGGGCGATGACCCGCCGGCCCGCGCCGGAGGCGGTGAGGGCCGCCTCGATCTGCGCCACCGTGGCCCGCGGGATCGAGTCTGCATCCAGCCTCATGTCGTTGACTGTCCTGCGGCGGATCGTATATTGCCGTAGATGGTGGGTGGAAACGAGTTTCCCTTGCGGTACAACACCTTACGAGTGGGAGGCTTGCCGTGCGTCCGATGATCTCCCTGGTCGTGATCACCTGCCTCGCCCTGCAGCCCGCGGTGCTGCTGGCGGAGAACGCCCCCGACGCCCGTCTCTACCTGGACGACGGGACCGTGGTCATGGGGCAGCTGCTGAATCGCGACGACGATCTCGTCATCCTCCGCAGTGGCGACGGAGAGATCCACACCTTCGAGGTGGATCAGATCTCCAAGGTGGTCACGCTCGAGTCTCTCGGAGGCCGGGCCCACGTCGTCCAGGTTCGCGAGTTCCCGTACATCAGCTTTCTCGGTGGAACCGTGGCGCTCGGCCTCATCTCCTGGCTCCAGTTCGACACCGCTTCCGACCGCGAGGCGGAGGCGGAGATCAACAGGAAGAACACGACGGAGCTGGAGGACGGGGCCGGGCTGCTGGCCCGGGCTGAGGATCTCCAGAAGAAGGCCGATCGGGCCCGCCTCTGGGGTTGGAGCTCAGGCCTCCTCGCCGCCGGCTGCCTGGGCGTGGCCCTGATCCCGCGCACCAAGACCAAGAAGGTCTTCCCGAAGCTCTCCCTCGACGCCGCGGGAAGGCCCGAGGTCCAGCTCGTCTACCGCCACGTTTTCTGAGCCCCTCCACGCGAGTGGGCTCCGGGTCGGCGATGGCCGGGCCCATGGTCATCCCGCCCGCGCCCGAACCTGCTCGACGATCGCACGCAAACCGAGGACGTAGCTCTCCGGACCGAAGCCGGAGATCTGTCCAAGGCAGACGGGCGCGATCACGGAACGCCGCCGGAAGGGCTCGCGGCCGTGGACGTTGGACAGGTGGATCTCAACCGTCGGCAGTCCCACGGCGGAGACGGCGTCCCGCAAGGCCAGGCTGTAGTGGGTGAAGGCGCCGGGATTGAAGAGGACGCCGTCGGCCCAGTCGCGGGCTTCGTGCAGGGTCTCGATCAACTCGCCCTCGTGGTTCGATTGATGGCAGCGGACCTCCGCACCGAGCCCGGCGGCGGCGGCCCGAACCCGCTCCTCGATCCGGGCAAGGGTGTGCGTCCCGTAGACCTCGGGCTCCCGGGTGCCCAGCAGGTCCAGGTTGGGTCCGCTCAGGACGAGGATGCTGCAGGCCAAGTCTCCCTCCCTTCGCTCGCCTCGCATTGCCACTCCAACAAGGTGATGACCATCGCCGAGAGCACGACGGCGGCGGTCTCGGCGCGCAACCTTCGATTCCCCCAGGCGAACATCCGCGCCCCGAGGTGGGACAGGGCCTGCAACTCCTCCGGATCGAAGCCTCCCTCGGGACCCACGAACAGCGCCACGGCCCGGGTCCGGTCCTCGCAGACGGAACGCAGATCCCCGGGCGCCGCGGGGTCGGCCACCAGGAGCTGGAGGCCCTCGGCGGCCATGGCGGCGGCGGCCTCGAGCAGCGGGGCCGGTTCCCTCACCTGGGGCACGCGGCTTCGCCCGCACTGCTTGGCCGCCGACCGGGCGAGCCGCCGCCAACGATCGACGCGTCCCCCGGACCGGACCACGCTGCGCCGCGCCGTCACCGGGGTGATGGAGGCGACGCCCACCTCCGTGGCCTTCTCGACGGCGAGGTCGAACCGGACGCCCTTGACGACTGCGGCAGCCAGGTGGAGCCGCACCCGGCTCTCACCGAGGTCCTCCATGCGCCGCACGATCCGGCCCGTCACCCGTCCGTCCTCGATCGTCTGGATGAGGATGCGGTAGCCCTTCCCCGCGCCATCGATGACGTCCACCTCGTCGCCGGGCCGGTGGCGACGGACACGAACGTGGTGAGCCTCCTCGCCCTCCAGCACCACCCCGTCGTCGCGGACGCCGAGGGAGTCTACGAAGAACGCCGGCATCGGTCCCCCGCGGACCGGGCGCGAAGGCCGAGCCACGCTCCCTTGGACCAGCTCCGATCGACGCGCAGCCCCGCAGGCGCCAGCCAGTCCTCGAAACGAGGGCCCTCGGCGGCGACCAGGCCCGAGAACAGGGCCACTCCGTCAACGGTCAGGGAGGAGGCGATCGCTGGCAGCAAGGGACGGACGAGGTGGCTCTCCAGGTTCGCAGCGACCACATGGAAGGCTTCCGGAGAGGCCGCCTCCACACTGCCGCAACGCACACTCGCGCGGCCGCTATCCTCCCCCAGATTGGCTCGCAGGTTGTGCCTGGCGTTGTCCACCGCCACAGGATCGACGTCGACGGCGACCACCCGGCGGGCGCCGAGGCGGATGGCGGCGATCGACAGCACGCCGCTGCCGGCGCCCAGGTCGAGACAGAGACGGCCCTCACAGCCCGTCTCCTGCAGGGCCCGCAGGGCCAACTGCGTCGATTCGTGTCCGCCCGTGCCGAAGGCCATGGCCGGATCGATGGCGATGGAGATCTGCCCGGGCCCGGTGTCGACGGGCAGCCAGGGAGGATGCACGACGATCCGGTCGGTCGCCCACTGGGGCCGATAGAAGCGCCGCCAGTCCTCGATCCAGTCCCTCTCCGGCTCGGTTTCCACGGCCATGGAGAGCGGCCGGGGAAGTCCGGCCGGAAGGCCGGTGCTCAGTTGACCCTGAAGCCTCCGGATGTCGGGCGGGTCCTCGAAGTAGACGAGCAGCCGTGTTCCCTCGCCCTTCTCCTCGGCGTGGATGCCGCAACTGCCGAGCTCGAAGCACAGGGCGGCCACCTCGTCGCCGACCTCGGCAGGGACTTCGAAGGCGACCCGGTGCCAGCTGCGGGCGGCGGCCAGCATGGCAGATCAGGACCCGGACCAGTCCAGTTGCTGCAAGGCCGACCGCAAGCCCCCCGGTTCGGGTGGGCAGCCGGGCACGTACGCGTCGACGGGGACGACCGCATCCGCGGCCATGACCTCCGCGGTGTCGTAGGCCCCGCCCGAGCAGGCGCAGGTCCCGAAGGCGATCACCCGGGCGGGACGGGCCATGGACTGGAAAGCCTGCAACAAATGAGGCGCAAGGGCCCGGGTGACCCGGCCGGCGATGACCATGACATCGGCCTGGAGGGGGTCGTGCACGCAGCGCAGACCGAAGCGGCACATGTCATGGGGGGGAGCGAAGAGGGCGGCCAGGTCGGCGGCACAGCAACTGGTGCCGAAAGGCAGCAGCCCGATCGACCGGCGCCGCGCCCAACTTCGCATCAGGCCAGCTCCTCCAGGACCCGGATGAGGCCGGCGGCGACGACGGCGAAGGCCTGGGCCTGTTCGGAGCCCGGCCCGGTTAGCATCAGAGGCCGACCGCGGTCTCCCGCCTCGCGGATCTCGCCATCGAGGGGAATCTCTCCGAGGAAGGGCACCTCGAGGCGGACCGCGGCCTCCCGTCCCCCCCCATGGCCGAAGATCTCGTGCCGGGCGTCGCAGTGGGGACAGAGGTACCAGCTCATGTTCTCCACCAGTCCCAGGATGTCGACCTCGACCTTGTCGAACATGGACATGCCGCGCTCCACGTCCTGCAGGGCCACGCTCTGGGGGGTGGTGACCACGACCGCGCCGCTGAGGGCGACCACCTGGCTCAGGGTGAGAGCGATATCGCCCGTTCCCGGCGGCATGTCGACGAGGAGGAAGTCGAGCTCTCCCCAGTCGACCTGCTGCAGAAACTGCTGAACGGTCTGGCCGAGGAGGGGGCCCCGCCAGATGACGGGGGTCTCCTGGCGGGTGAGGAAGCCCATGGACATCAGGGCGAGGCCGTGCGCCCGCAGGGGCCGGATACGGTTGCCGTCCCCGATCTCCGGTTCCTGCCGGACCCCGGTCAGCACGGGCAGGCTGGGACCGTAGATGTCGGCGTCCAGCAGCCCCACCCGGGCGCCCCGGTCGGCCAGGGCCAGGGCCACGTTGAGGGCCACGGTGGACTTGCCCACGCCTCCCTTGGCGGAGGAAAAGGCCACCGCGTTGGCAACCCCCGGCAGCGTCGTGGATTCCTCTGGCAGAGTCCGCGGGAAGGCCATGATCATGCCCCTCTGGGACCGCAGCCCCTAGGCGAAGGCTCTCAACATCCGGTCGAGAAGGCTCGTGCCCTCGCTGTTGGCTCTCGCTCTCTGGATCTCTTCCAGCTCTTGGAAGAGGCGCCGCTCCTCGGCGCTCAGGTGGGTCGGCGTCCACACGAGGACCTCGACGAGCTGGTCTCCGTGGCCGCGCCCGTCGACGTCGGGAATCCCCTTGTGGCGCAGGCGGAAGACATGCCCGGACTGGGTGCCCTCGGGGATCTTCATCCTGACCTCGCCGTGCAGCGTCGGCACGGCCACCGAATCACCGAGAGCCGCCTGACCGATCGTGATCGGCAGCCGGAAGAGGACGTCGTTCCCCTCGCGGGAGAAGTACTCGTGGTCCTGCTCCTCGATGAATACGAGACAATCGCCCGGGGGCCCGCCGCGCGGCCCCACGTCTCCCTGGCCCCGCAGGGGGATGTAGTTGCCGGTGGTGACGCCGGCGGGAATGCGCACGGTGATCGTCGAGGTGTCGCGCACCCGGCCCTCGCCGCGGCAGTCCCGGCAGGGTTCGGAGACCGTCCGGCCCTCGCCGTCGCAGGTGGGACAGGCGGTGACGGTGACGGACTGTCCGAAGAAGGAGCGGGAGACCTGCTGCACCTGGCCCACGCCGTTGCAGGTGCCGCAGGTCCGCGAGCCGGAACCGGGGGCGGCGCCGCTGCCGTCGCAGTGGCCGCAGCGCTGTTGGCGGGTCAGTTTGAGCTTCTTCTCGGCGCCGCTGGCCACCTCTTCGAGGGTGAGCTCGAGGGATATGCGCAGGTCCCGGCCCTTCGGGGGACCGGAGGGGCCGCGCGGGCGGCGCCGGCCACCGCTGAAGATGCCGCCGAAGAAATCGCCGAGGATGTCTTCGACGTCGGTGGCGTGGGTGAAGTCCGACCACTGAAACCCGCCGCTGCCGAAGTTGCCCTGGATGCCGGCATGCCCGAAGCGGTCGTATTTCTCCCGCTTGTCCGTGTCGCTGAGAACCTCGTAGGCCTCGGAGGCCTCCTTGAAATTCGCCTCGGCCTCCCCGTCTCCGGGATTGCGGTCGGGGTGGTACTTCAGCGCCAGCCTGCGATAGGCGCTCTTGATCTGGTCCTCCCCCGCACTCCGGTCGACCCCGAGGACCTCGTAGTAGTCACGCTCAGCCATCCTCCTCGACTCCCGCGTCCCTCTCGCCGTCACCATTGGAGCCGCCGGGTGCCGTGCTGACCACGACCCGGGACGGCCGGATCACGCGGCCCTTGAGCTTGTAGCCCTTCTCCATCTCCTGCATCACCGTCCCGGGTGAATGCTCCTCCGACGGCACCTGCATCATCGCCTCGTGCCGATTCGGATCGAAGGCCTGGCCCTCCGCCTCGATCTCCTCGAGACCGTATCCAGCGAGGATGTCGTTGAACTGGCGGAAGATGATTTCGATGCCCTGGCGCAGGGCCGCCGAATCCTGAGCCTCCTGCCCCAGGGCGCGGCGGAAGTTGTCGAGGAGGGGAGCCACCTGGAGAAGCACGTCGCGCAAGGTGTCGTCCCGGGTCTCGGAGCGCATCCTTACCGTGCGCTTGCGGAAGTTGTCGAGCTCGGCGGCCATGCGAAGATAGCGGTCCTGGCTCTCCTCGGCGGCGGCCAGGGCGCGCTCGAGCTCCGTCGGTCCGGCCGCGGTCTCCCCCTCCGGAGCGGCAGGCCCGGACTCCGCCGGTTCCTCCTCGCCACGGGCCTCGACCGATGCGGGCCCGGACTCTTCTGCAGGGGACGCTTCCGGCTCTCCGCCGGGCTGGTCCTTCACTTCTCTACTCATGGCTGATCGCACTCGATGGTTGCGGGGGCGACGAGCGGGAACGCCCACCGCCGGATGAAGCGGTATCCCTCGTGGAGCGAGGGGTTCAGGAGACCAGCTCCGGCGCTCGGGCCGCGGTGTAGTCCACCAGCGCCATGACGCGGTCGTAGGGCATGCGCGCCGGTCCCATCACGCCGATGACACCGACGGCGCCGTGGACCGTGTAGCTCGCCGTCACGAGGCCGCACAGGCGGAGTCCCTGGGGGTCGTGTTCCTCGCCGATGGTGACGACCACCCCTTCCCGGTCGGAGAGCAGGCCGGCCAGTTCGTTGCGGTGCTCCACCAGGTCCAACAGCCCGGCCACGTTCAGGGAGTCCCGGAACTCGGGCTGGGCGCATATGTGCCGCGCCCCGGCCACGTGCAGGGAGGGTCCCACGGGCGGCGTCATGCACTCGATCTGATCGATGACGAGGCGCAGCAGGTCCTGCTGCCCCCTCGCCATGGGGCCGATGCGCTCGCGGACGGTCTCGCGCACCTGGGCGAGGGTCAGGCCCGCGAGGCGCTCGTTCAGGCGCGTCGAGACGCCCGCCACCTCGCCGGGATCCACGCTCGATCCGACCTCGATCGCCAAGCTCTGAACGGGGCCCGTCTCCAGGGCCGCCACCAGCAGCAGTCTGCCTTCGGCCATGCGTATGAGTTCGAGCCGTTGCAGACGCAACCCCTCGAAGGTGGGGGCCAGGACCAGCCCCAGCTGCATGGACAGGTCGCCGATGATCTCGGCGACCTGTCCATGGATCTCGTCGGCCGAGAGCTGCTGCAGCTTGGCCTCGAGCTGACGTCGCAGGACGCCGATATGAGTGAGGTCCTGCCCCTCGAGGGCATGGGACGCGTAGAATCGGTAGGCCTTGTTCGTCGGGAGCCGGCCCGCCGACGTGTGCGGTTGCCGGAGAAAGCCCTTCTCCTCGAGGCTGACCAGGGTCTTGCGGATGGTGGCGGGGCTGACCTCCAGCCTCTCGCGCTCCAGCAGGCCGGCCGAGCCCACGGGGCTGCCGAACTCGACGTGGACGCGCACCAAGGCCGCGAGGACGGTCTGCTCGCGGGAGGTCAGAAGCTCCCCTACCACCAGGCCCCCGTCGCCGTGCCGGAGCCGGAGGCCGGCCGAACCGATGCCCAGGTCACAGGGCCCCGGGTGGGGACGCCCTGCGGATGGGCGCGTGGCAGCGACACCGGCCTGACCAGGGAGAAGTTGGGAGGAAGGAAGGGCATTTTGGATCAGAATCGTGAAGGTAGGGGTGGAGGGAGCCCTGTCAACCCGGTGGAACTCGTCCGGCGGGGACCCGGCAACGGTCCGGACAAGGGCGCCGCGCGAGGACCTTCCAGGGGCCCTGGATGGCCATGCGGACCCGGGCGCCGCCGGTTGCCCGGCGCTCGCCCTGGTGCGAAGTTTCCCTGCGCGCCGGACTGGATTCCCCCCCTTATATATCGAAGGAGCGACCATGTCCCTGCCAAGAGCCTTCCCGGGGGTCCTCGCCGCGATCCTGATCGCCCCCGACCTCGCCCCCCGGGGGACCGTGGCCGCCGAGGAGCCACCCTCGGCCTTCAGCGAAGCCCCGCTCCCCCACTACATGCTCCGCCAGGCCCGCGGAGAGATCGGCGTCGACGGCCGCCTGGATGAGTTCGACTGGGCCGTGGCGCCCCAGATCGACGCCTTCACCCGGATCCTCAACGACTACGGGCGCATCGCGAGCCCGACTCGGGCGCGCATGCTCTGGGACGACGAAGCCTTGTACGTCTCCTTCGCCTGCCGAGACGGGAACATGTGGGCCCTGTTCACCGAGGAAGACGACCCCATGTGGTCGGAGGAGGTCGTCGAGGTCTTCATCGACCCCGATGGAGACGGCCTCGACTACCTCGAGCTCGAGGTCAACCCGCTCAACGCCGCCGTCGACCTCCACATCGGCCGGATCCTCCCCGATTGGGTCTCCGACAAGGACTGGGACATCCTCGGGCTGCAGACGGCCGTGCAGGCGAAGGGCACGGTGAACGACAGCACCGACGCCGATCAGGGGTGGACGGTGGAGATTTCCATCCCGTGGGCCGCCTTCGAGCCGACCATCATCGGGGGAGGCAGGCCCCGGGTCGGAGACCGCTGGCGGCTGAACCTCTACCGGATCGAGCGAGGCGCCGGCGCCGGGGTCCGGGCCCGGCTGCGAGATCTGGGCGAGGCCGGGCGGCGGCTGGCCGAAGGACTGGAGACCCTGGGCGAGGATGCCGATCCCGCCGAGCGCGCCCGGCTCGAGGAGGCGCAGCAGATGCTGGAGGCGCAGGCCGGACCGCTCGCCGACCGCTACCGCCGGGAGACGGAATTCACCGCCTGGAGCCCGACCTTCCAGAGCGGCTTCCACCATCCCGCCCGCTTCGGCGTGGTGGAATTCGCACCGTGAGCCGGACCGCCGCGGGGGGCCGGGCGGCGGCGGCTTCCGCCCTCCGCGGGGCCCGGGCCGCCCCCTGCCTGATGCTCCTGGCTGCGCTTCCGGCGGCCCTCGGTCAAGCCGACGAGGATGTCGGCACCGGCTCGGCCGGGATGGTCCGGGTCGGCGACTTCTGGATCGACCGCTACGAGTACCCCAACGTGGAGGGCGAGCAGCCCCGGGTTGAGGTCACTTGGCGCGAGGCGTTGGATCTGTGCGCCGCCCGGGGGCTGCGCCTGTGCACGGAGCGCGAGTGGGAACGGGCCTGCCGCGGTCCCGGGCACTTCGTCTACGGCTACGGGCCGACCTTCGAGCCGGAGCGCTGCAACACCCCCTTCCTCGGAGCCGACGGCACCTGGGTGCGCGACCGCGGCACCGCTCCGAGCGGGGCCTATGACAACTGCGGCAACGGCTTCGGGGTGCGCGACATGATCGGCAACGTCTGGGAGTGGACGGACGGATGGTACGACCCGGAGCGCGGATGGCGGGTGGTCCGTGGGGGGTCCTGGTTCCACAACGTGAACTTCGCCCGGGCCGACGCGCGCTACGGCCTTCACCTGGACGAGAGCTACAGCCTCGATCTCATCGGGTTCCGCTGCTGTCGATCGGCGGAACCGTGAACCGTCATCCGCGCCGCCGATGGCCCTGCCTGATCCGGGAGCCGGCATGATCCGTCCTTTCCGGCCCGACGACCTGGAGCGCCTGAAGGAGATCACGGCGGTCTGCTTCGAAGGCGTATCGATCGACCGCAACATCGAGGAGAGGTTCGGCCTCATCGACGGTCGAGACTGGCGGTTCCGCAAGCTTCGCCACATCGACGCCGACGTGGCCGGCGCCAACGGGCGCGGCGTGTTCGTCTTCGAGGAGGCCGGCGAGGTCGTGGGGTACATCAGCACCCGGCTCGATGCGGCCACCCGCATCGGCCACATCCCGAACATGGCGGTCCAGCCTGCGCGCCAGGGGCAGGGCATCGGCCGCCGGCTGATGGATCACGCCCTGGCCTTCCTGCGCGCCGAGGGGATGGAGGCCGTGAGGATCGAGACCCTGGAGCAGAACCCCATCGGCAGCCGCTTCTACCCGGAGATGGGATTCCACGAGGTGGCCCGTCAGATCCACTACCTGATGCGTCTGTGAGGAAGGGACGGATGTCCGAAGGCGACAAGGAGCTGGCCGCCCGGCGGGCGGTGGAGTACGCGGCGGACGGCATGGTGGTCGGGCTCGGGACGGGCTCTACGGCCGACTTCGCCATTCGCGCTCTCGGAGAACGGGCCCGGGCGGAAGGGCTCCGGATCGAGTGCGTGCCCACCTCGCAGGCCTCGGCCCGCCTCGGGACGCAGGTCGGTCTCGAGATCCGCAGCCTCGAGGACCACCCCGCCGTCGATCTGACCATCGACGGGGCCGACGAGGTCGACCCCCGTCTCGATCTGATCAAGGGACTCGGCGGGGCCCTGCTGCGGGAGAAGGTCGTCGCCAGCGCCAGCGCGCGGGAGGTGATCATCGTCGATGCCTCCAAGCGGGTCGAGCGCCTCGGCACTCGCTCGCCCCTGCCGGTGGAGGTGGTCCCCTTCGCCTGGACCTTGTGCCGCAGACGCCTCATGGACCTCGGGCCGCGGGCCGAGCTGCGCCGGGACGGAGGTCAGCCCTTCGTGACCGACAATGGCAACTACATCCTCCACTGCCATTTCCCGGAGGGCCTCCCCGACCCCGCCGACATGGAGCGCCGGATCGGCGAGATCCCGGGGGTCGTCGAGAACGGGTTGTTCATCGGCCTGGCCGACGCGGTCGTCGTCGGGGACAGCGGCCGGTGCCAGGTCCTGGAGCGGCAGGGCTAGAGCCGGCGGACCCCGATCCCCCGCTCGTAGACCAGCGCTCCGCCCTGGAGGCCGGCGATCCACAGCAGCCCCAGGGCCACGGCTCCCACCACCAGCCAAGCCGGCGCCAGGCCGGCCTCCCCGCCGCGCAGGAAACCCGGCAACCGGCCCAGGGCCGAGGCCAGATAGATCAGGAAGGCGAGGGTTGCGTAGTCCTCGTGCTGCTGAATCGCCGCGGCGTGCACGGACCCGCGGAGCTCCGAGGCGGCGAGATTTCCCGTGATCAGCGCGGTCATCGTTCCCGCGGTGCCGGCGAGCAGCAGCGTGTAGCCGAGCCGATGCCACGGCCTGCGGGCCACCAAGCCCGCCAGGTCCAGGCAGAAGCCGAAGGCGAGCAGGGCGATCGGGAAATGGACGACCACCGGATGCAGGGGCATGGTGGGGATGGTAGAGGGCCCCCGACGGGCCTGCAAGCCACGCCGGCCGGAGTTGACCCGCTCATCGGGCCGCGGCTATCATGCCTCTCCCCCGACTCAGGATTGACGCGACCCATGGCCTCCGATCTGTCCGAGCACATCCAGTCGACCCCCCTGTGCGACACGCACGAGCACCTGCGCAAGGAACGGGACTGGGTGGAGGAGGGTCCGGCGGACGTCCTGTGCGATCTCTTCACCAACTACGTCCCCGCCGATCTGATCAGCGCCGGCGCTCCCGACAGCGCCGTGCAGGGCCTGACCCGACCCTCCTCCGGTGATCTCGAGTCGCGCCTGAAGGCAGTGGAGCCCGCCTGGCGCGCGATCCGGCACACCGGGTACGGCGAGGCCGTTCGCATCCTCGCCGAGGAGATCTACGGGATGCCCCCCGACTGGGGGCCGGGAGACCTGGAGGCGGCGCAGGAGAAACTGGCCGAATGGCGGCGACCCGGGGGCCGGCGGCGTCTCCTCGAAGAGCGCGGCGGCATCGATCACACCCAGACCGATGACGGCTGCTGGCCCTGCCTGCCGGACGCCTCGGGACCCGCGTACTTCTTCTACGACATCACCTGGGCCGCGTTCTGCAACGGCGACGTCCGCCCGGCAGATCTCGCCGAGGAGACCGGCGTCACCGTCCGCGACCTGTCGACGCTGCGGCAGGCCATGGCCGAGGTGTTCTCCAGGTACGCCGCCTGCGCCATCGCCGTGAAGGCCCAGCACGCCTACAGCCGGACATTGGACTGGCATGAGCGCACCGACGCGGAGGCCTCGGCCGCCCTCGAAGCGACTCTGAGGCACGGCCACGGCAAGGTGCCCGTGGAGACCCGGCTGGCCCTCGGAGACTGGTGCTGGGCTCGGGGGGTGGAGCTGGCCATCGACCACGATCTTCCCTTCAAGTTGCACACGGGATACTACGCCGGCACCGACCGCATGCCCGTGAGCCGCATTCGCAGCGGCAACTTGTGCGGCCTGTTGGCCAGGTACCTCGACTGCCGCTTCGTGCTGATGCACATCGCCTACCCCTACTGCGCGGAACTGGTCGCCCTGGCCAAGCACTACCGCAACGTCTACGCCGATCTCTGCTGGGCGTGGTCGATCGACCCCTTATCCAGCGTCGACTTCGTGCGCCGTTTCCTCCACGCGGCGCCGGCGAACAAGCTCTTCGCCTTCGGCGGCGACACCCACTGGCCCACGAGCGCTTCCGCCTACGCCATCCAGGCCCGGCGCTGGCTCACGCGGGCTCTCGAGGCGGAGGTCGAGTGCGGGCTCATGAGCGAGGCCGAGGCCATGGCCGTGGCTTCGAGGTTGATGCGCGGCAACCAGTACGACTGCTTCCGCGTGCAGGCCAAGCGCGAGACCGTGGCCGCCGCAGCCGGCCCGTCGGCGGCCCCGTGAACCGACCGAGCCGCACCATCGTCGAAGGGCCCGCCCGCGCCGGGGCCCGGGCCATGTACAAGGCCGTCGGCTACGACGACGAGGCCCTCGCCAGGCCCCTGATCGGCATCGCCAACACGTGGACCGAGATCGGCCCCTGCAACTACCACCTGCGCGGGCTGGCGGAGCACGTGAAGCAGGGCGTGCGCGAGGCGGGAGGCACGGCGCTGGAGTTCAACACCGTCGTCGTCTCCGACGGCATCACCATGGGTACCGAGGGCATGAAGACCTCCCTCGTGAGCCGCGAGGTGATCGCCGATTCGATCGAGCTGGTCGGGCGCGGCCACATGCTGGACGGCCTCGTGGCGATGACCGGGTGCGACAAGACCACCCCCGGGGCGATCCTCGCCCTCGGCCGGCTCGACGTGCCGGCCCTCGTGTTCTACGGCGGCTCCATCATGCCCGGGAAGCACCGGGGTGCCGACCTGACGATCCAGGATGTCTACGAGGCCATCGGCGCCCACGCCGGGGGCCGCATCAGCGCCGGGGAGCTGAAGGCGATCGAGGACGCCGCCTGTCCCGGCCCCGGCTCCTGCGGCGGGCAGTTCACGGCCAACACCATGGCCACGGCTGCGGAGATCCTCGGCTTGGCGCCCATGGGTTCCGGGTCGATCCCGGCGGCGGACCCCGCCAAGGAGGGGGCGGCGGCAGAGATGGGCCGAATGGCCGTCGACCTGGTACGGCGGGGCCTGCGCCCCCGCCAGATCGTGACCCGCCGGTCCATCGAGAACGCCATCGCCTCGATCGCCACGACCGGCGGCTCCACCAACGGGGTCCTGCACTTCCTGGCCATCGCCCACGAGTACGGCATCGAGCTGGAGCTGGAGGACTTCCAGCGCCTCTCCGAGCGCACGCCGCTGATGGTCAGCCTGAAGCCGGGAGGGCTGTTCGTCGCCTCCGACCTGCACGAGGCCGGGGGCGTCGCCTTGGTGGCGAACCGGCTCAAGGCGCTCGGCTGCCTGCACGAGGACTGCCTCACGGTCACGGGGCGCACCGTAGGCGAGGAGGCGGACCGAGCCAGGGAGACGCCCGGCCAGGAGGTGGTTCGTCCCCCCCACCGGCCGATCAAGTCGAGCGGCGGACTGGTCGTGCTTCGAGGGAGCCTGGCGCCGGAGGGATGCGTGGTGAAGCTGGCCGGCCACGAGCGTTCCAGGCACGTCGGACCGGCGCGCGTCTTCGACCGCGAGGAGGACGTGCTGCCCGAGATCGAAAGGGGCGGCATCCAGGACGGCGATGTGGTCGTGATCCGCTACGAGGGGCCCGTGGGCGGGCCGGGCATGAGGGAGATGCTGCAGATCACCGGCGCCATTGTCGGCGCCGGCCTCGGGGAGACCGTGGCCCTGCTCACCGACGGCCGGTTCTCCGGCGCCACCCGCGGCCTGATGATCGGCCACGTCACCCCGGAGGCGGCCTCCGGGGGGCCGATCGCCCTGGTCCGCGAAGGCGACGAGATCACCATCGACACGGAGGGGCGCCGCGTCGACCTGGCCGTCGACGCGGAGGAGCTGGAGCGCCGCCGCGCCCGCTGGTCGGCCCCGGAACCGCGTTACCGGCGCGGGGTGATGGCCAAGTACGCGAGGCTCGTCTCGAGCGCCTCCACGGGGGCCGTCACCATCTGATCGAGAGCTGCCTCACAGCTTGAGCGCGTGCTCCCGCACGTAGGTCTCGACGTGCCGCTGGGTGTCGCGCCAGGGGAAGGTGCCGCCCGGCGGGAAGTAGTAGTGGTACTCGGCGTACTCGAGGCCGTAGGGCTCGGCCATCCGCTTGTTCTCCTCGAGTCCGAAGAGACGGATGTACTCGCGGTCCGCGGTCTCGTCGTCGTCGCCCAGCTCCGCCAGCTTCCTTCCCTCCGCCTCCAGCCGCGCCTTCAGCCCGCGCCCGTGGGAGCCGGCCGGCCCCTGTGACTTGTTCGCCGCCATGGACTCGATCTTCCGCTCGAGGAACGGACCGATGTCGGTGACCAGGTTGTAGGGCGACCCGGGGCGCATGGCCCAGTAGTACTTGTCCTGCACGCCGCAGGGCTTCATCCCCGCCTGCACCTGCTCGGGGTAGTCCTTCCCCGATGCGGCCATCCAGCAGGCCGACTCCACCAGCTGCCCGGTGATGTAGTGGTCCGGGTTCTCCTCCCAGCGGGCCCAGGGGTGGAAGCTCATGGCCGTGTCCACCTGCAGGTGGCGGAAGAGGAAGATCAGCCGGCAGCGCTGCTCGAGCATCGAGTTCTCCTCCTGGCGGTGATTGCGGTAGCCGAGGTTGAACACGTCCTCGATGTCGAGGCTGTCCGCCAGGACGCTCACGTCCACCTCGTTGCTCTTGATGGCGTCGGCGATCGTGCCGGGACCGCACTTCTCGTCGTTGGTCGTCTGGATGAGGAAGGCCTTGTAGCCCTCGGCGATCAGCTTGGCCACCAGCCCGCCCGAGTACAGGGGCATGTCGTCGGCGTGGGCCTGGACGATGCCGAGGACCTTGCCTTCGTGGGGCCGTGACCCGTCGAAGGTGTCCACCCTGACCGGCCCATGGGTCGTGTCTTCCGCGTACCAGCCGTCGTGCATGGGAATTCTCCACCCTAGTCCGCGCCCACCGAGGCCTTGATCCGTTTCAACCGCGCTGCCTCGGGAAGCGTCTTGTAGTTGGGATCGAGAGGAAAGCACCCGGAGATCATGCCGTTGCGCGGCGCCGTGGTGCAGTCGGAGAAAGTGCGGCAGATGCGCTTGCGCGCCAGGGGCCGTCCCTCGAGCACGTGGGCCGGCAGGTCCGGGTAGGCCAGCACCATGCGGCCGAGTCCGGCCAGGTCGACCTCGCCGGCGCGCACCAGGGCCTGGGCCACCTGGGGGAGGTACTCCTGGAGATAGGAGTATCCCGAGCCGACGATGACCAGATCCGGGTGACGCGCCTTCACCTCGCGGACCATGGCCAGCTGCCGGGCCACCCCCACGAGGGGATCCTCGGGCGGCTGGTACCCGTCCGAAGGCGGAAACAAGGCCGGACGCTGGATGTGGGGATTGTAGTACGGGCTGCCGCAGGAGAGGTTGACCAGACGGATGCCGAGTTCCCGGAGCAGGTCGAGGAACATGAAGGTCTCGCGCAGGTCCCAGGCGAGGGGATTCCCGTGGTCGGTTCCGAAGCCGTAGCGGTAGGGCAGGTGGTCGTCGAAGGGCTCGGGGATTCCCGATCCCGGCCGGCCTCCCTCGGCTCCCGCCGGATCCGGCCGGAACGGCACCCAGTCGAAAGCGGAGAGCCGGACGCCGATGGCGATCGGGCCGGCCCCCTGGTCGGCGCGGATGCCCTCGACGATGCCGCGCAGGAAGCGGGTGCGGTTCTCGAAGGAGCCGCCGTATTTCCCCGGCCGCGTGAAACCCGACAGCAGCTCGTGGCCCAGGTAACCGTGGCAATGCTTGACGTCGACGAAGTCGAACCCCGCCTCGCGGGCGACGCGGGCGCCGGCGACGTAGCGCTCGATCAGACCTTCCAGCCGCTCGTCGGTGATCGGCGGGTGATCGGCGCCGATGCCGAACCTGGAGTCCAGGATCGGGTGGCGGTAGGCGATGACGGGCTCGGGGCGGTCCTTGCGGAAGGGCCGGCAGAACCGTCCCGAGTGGGTCAGCTGCAGTCCCACGACCAGGCCCTCGTCGGAGCCGAACCGGTCCCGGTGCGCCCTCCGGAGAAGGTGATGAAGCTCGGCGATGCCGGCGGCGGTCTCCGGCGAGCAGATCAACTGGTTCGGGTTGGCCCGGCCCTCGGGGTGGACGGCGCAGGCCTCGCCTCCCCAGATCAGCTTGGCCCCCGAGATCCCGAAGTTGCGCCAGCGCTGGCGCACGAGATCGGTGGGTCTGCCTTCCCCGGTCCCGTCCCAGCCCTCCATCGGATGGATGGCAAAGCGGTTCCCGATGCGCAGGCCGGAGCCGGCGTCGATGGGCTGCGCCAGAGGCGATCCGGGCGCGGCGAGGAGGTCGCCGTCGCAGGGGACGCGCACGCCGAGGGCCGAGCAGTGGGCGCGCAGCTCCGCCGCGCTCCTGAACGTGGAGACGCGCTTGTGCCGGACCCGATCGGCCAAGGCGTTCTAGGAGCTCTCCGGGTTCGGAGCCGCCGACCGGCTCAGGACGCGGGCCCCGGCGCCGATCCCCACGGCCACGAGGGCGAGACTGAACAGCTGCGCGCCGGTCAGACCCAGCAGAACCGGCGGATTGAGACGGATCGTCTCCACCCCGAACCGGGCGCCCCCGGCGAGCAGGAGATAGGCGCAGAACAGCAGGCCGGGCCGGCCTTCCACGGCCCTGCGCATGCGCCAGAGAAGGCCGAAGGTGGCCAGCCCCAGCAGGGTCTCGTAGACCGGCGCCGGATGGACGATCTCCTCCGTGGGCACCACCCCCTTCGGATAGGCCATGCCCCACGGCAGGTCGGTGGGCACGCCGTAGTCGCCGTCGCCCGCCAACTGGCAGCCGATGCGGCCGATGGCGTACCCCAGGGCCAGTCCCATGCCGATGGCGTCCGCCGTGGCCGGAAGCGGCGCCGCGTGGCGGCGGATCGTCCAGATCACCGCGGCCGTGGCCACGAGAAAGCCCCCGTGCCAGGTGAGTCCGCTGCCCGAGAACACGGCCCGCAAAGTCTCGCCCCAGGTGGCCCCATCGGGTATCTCGAAGAGGACGAAGTAGAGCTTCGCCCCGGCCAGGCCGCCGAGGATGGCGGCGGTGATCAGGCTCGTGGACAGCTCGGCATCGATGCCGCGACGGCGCAGCTCGCTCTTGATGACCACGTGCGCCGACAGGAACCCGAGCACGACCATGGGGCCGAAGGTGGGCAGGCGGAAACCGCCGATCTCGAGCCAGTACGGATACACGTTCAGTCCACGGCGGACGGCGCCGGCCCTCGGTCCGGGGTGGCGCCGGAGTCAGCGGATCCCGGACCGAGCTCGACGATGCTCCGGCGCACGGACTCGGCGATCTCGCGGTAGACTTCGTAGGGGGTCAGGCGTTCCAGCAGGGACCGGAAAGAGCCGGGCTCGACGGCGCCGCCGAGGCGCACGCGGGCGTGGCGGGGACTGCTGGAGAGATCGCCTTCGCTGGCGGACAGATCGACGCGGACGGGAATCACCGGCAGGTCCAGCTCCAGGGCCAGCAGTCCGATCCCCGGCTTGCAGGCACCCACGGAGGAGGGCCGGGGCGCTCCCTCCGGAAACAGCAGCAGGGGCCGCCGCCGGCCGATGCGGCTCACCGCCTCCTCCAGGGCTCGCGGCAGGCTCTCCTGCCCGGACAGGGTCACCAGCTCGGCGAACCAGCGGCACAGCCTCGACTCCCAGCGGCCGCCGATGGTGTCCTGCCGCTCCACGAACAGGCAGAGCCCGTCCAGGTCCGGCCGCAACGCCGCGTAGATGGCGGCCGCCGCCGCCGGACCCGGGCGGCTGGCGGCCAGCAGGAAGGGTCCGCCGGGCAGATCCTCGGTGCCTTCGACCTCTACCCGGAGCGAGGCCCGCAACACCCTGGCGGCGGCGGTACCCAGGGCCGATCGCCCCCTCGGCGCCTCGGGTCCAGCGCCGCCGAGGAGCGAGGACCAGTAGCTCTTCGCCTCGGGTTCCTCCAGGGTCAACCCGGGATCCACCTCGTCGAGGAGCCGGCGCAGGGTGGTCCGCCGGCGGTCGATGGTGGGCGGCTTTGCGCCGGCCTCCTCGAGACAGGCGGCCAGCTCGACCGCCATGAGCGAGTCGATCAGCGTGTCCAGGGGAGCGTCGGCATGGGCGACGATCTCACCGACGGCCAGTCCCGACAGCCGGCTGAGCCGGTGGTAGACCTGCCGCTCCCAGGGGGCCAGGCTGTCGGCGGCGTCCACCTCCTCCGGGGCTCCCCGCTCGAGATCCTCGCGCAAAGCGCTACGATCGACGCGGCCGTCGTCGAGCCGCGGCAGGGGCCGGCGCTGGATGTGCAGCCGGGCGATCCGCTGCCAGCTGGGCAGGTCGCGCGACAAGGTGTAGGCCCGTTGCCGGATGCGCTCCTCCGTCTCTTGCAGGTCGAGCTCCCGGGCCCGGTGGTCGAGAACGGCGACCCCGTGCACCTCCTCTCCGAGAGTGCGGGCCGAGGGCAGGCCGACGACGGCCAGCTCGGCCGTGTGCGGCAGGCCGCTGTAGAGCTCTTCCACCTCGTCGGGATAGACGTTCTTGCCGCCGCCGGTGACGATCAGGTCGCGCCGCCGCCCGGTGATGAACAAGTAGCCGTCCTCGTCGACGTGCCCCACGTCGCCGGTGTGCAGCCAGCCGTCCCTCAGGACCTCGGCGGTCAGGTCCGGCCGGTTCAGGTATCCCGCGGTCACCGAAAGGCCGGAGACCAGGATCTCGCCGTCGTGGCCGAGGGGCGCGTCGATGCGCAGCTCGACGCAGGGCAGGGCGACGCCCACGGATCCACGGCGGGCTCCACCCGGGGGATTGACGGTGACGATGGGCGAGGTCTCGGTCAGTCCGTATCCCTCGTAGACCGTGAGGCCCAGATCGCGGTAGGTGTCGAACAGCGCTTCGCCGAGGGGCGCGCCACCGGAGACGATCAGGCGCAGTTGCCGCAGCACCTCGATGGGAGCCTGCGCTCCGTCCGTTCTCGTATCCAGACGCTGCACCCGGTCCGCCAGGATCTTGAGGATCCGCGGCACGGCGAGAATGGCCGTGATGCCGCGGTCCCGGATGGTCTCGAGGATGTTGCGGCTGTTGAGGGGGCCGTCGAGGTAGATGGTCGAGGCTCCGCCCCACAGGGACATGAGCAGGGCACCGGTGAACTCGAGTCCATGGTGCAACGGCAGGAGCGACAGGATGCGGTCGCTGTCGTGCACGCGCTGCACCTCCCCCAGCGCCAGCAGGTCGGAGATCAGGTTGCGGTGGGTGAGGATCACCCCCCTTGGGTCGACGCGGGTGCCGGAGGTGAAGATGATGGACGCCTCCCGGTCCTGGGAGATCTCCGGCTCCTGGAAGGTGGACCCGGCCATCTCCGCCGCCGCATCCACCGGGGCGCCCGAGGCCAGGTCGATCCTGGTCCGCCCCGCGGCCGGGGCGATGCGGTCCAGGACGTCGGCGCCGGCCACGATCGCCCGGGCTCCGGCAAAGGCGGCCAGCCGCTCCACCTCCTCCCCCGGCGTCTGCGGGTCCAGGGGCACCACGGCGGCGCCGAGGAAGGAGCAGGCCATGTAGGAGATGACCCATTCGGGGCCGTTCTCGCCGGCCAGCAGGGCCCGATGGCCCGCGCCGAGGCCGAGCCCCTGCCAGCGGGCGGCTCGTTCCTCCACCCGCTGCAGCAGCTCGGCGTAGGTGATCCGGTGCCAGCGGCCTTCGGGGCGGGCCTCGAAGGCGACGCGCCCGGCGTGGCGGGCGCAGGCCCAGCGCAGCAGATCGGGCAGCGTGGAGATCTCCCGCTCCGCCCGCAGCCGCTCCTCCTCGACACCCGGCTCCTCGGGCGCCTCCGGCAGCACCGCCTCCGGAGCCGCCTCCTCGCGCAGCACGTGGCGCCGCAGACCGGGCAGGTGGATATCGGCCACGTACTCGCGCCAGTCGATCCCGGTCACGTCCATTTCGAAGCAGGCGCGCTCCTGGGGGGGCAGCGACTCGTACAGCTTGCGCGTGCGGCCCGTCTCGAAGCGGCAATCGAGATGGGTGTACGGGTGATAGATGTCCACGTAGTAGAGCACGCGCTGCAGCCGGACCTTGGCCGTCCCGAGGAGCCGCCGCTTCCGCGGCGGCGGCGAACGGCCGGGCAGGTCGAGGAGCCTCTCCCGGAGCTGGATGGGCCCGAGATGCCGCAGTCGAAAGAGGATCCGGAACAGGCGCAGGCTCGGGTAGCGCCAATCGGGCAGCGGCGGCCTTCGACCGTCGCGGTCCGGCATGGGTGTGCGCATGTAGTGAGCGCGCACGCTGTCGAACAGCCGGCCCAGGCGCACCGGGTTCTCGGTGCCCGTGGCCACCTGGAAGACCTCCACCGAATCCGGCCGCGCCCGCACCGCGGCGGCGAGGGTGGCGTTCACCACCCGGTCCACCGGGATCAGGTCGAGGATGATGTCCGGCCGCGCGGGAAAGTCCGGCACCAGGCCCCGTCCGTAGGCGACGATCAGAGGGTCCATCACCTTCAGCCCCGTGATCCAGCCCGGTTCCGGATCGGCGAGGCTGCTCTCGATGATGCTGGGACGAACGACCACCAGGGGTACGTCGCCGCGCCGCAGGGTGAGCATCTGCTCGCCCATGGCCTTCGTATAGGTGTAGACGTCGTTCCACCCATGCTCGCGGGCCCGTCGCATGCCCTCCGCCACCAGGCGCCTCCGGACCCAGCGCGCCCGGCGATCCTCGACGAGCTGCTCGAGACGGGTGCTCGTCAGCTTGCGGCTCCCGGGGCGCCCGTACTCGCGTACCACCTCCCGTTTCAGGCGCCGGGTGAAGTCCTCCTCGGCGGCCTCTTCCCGGATGCGCCGGCAGGCCGCCCGGCAGTCGGCCACCTCGCTCACGGGATCGAAGCCGGGGCCGTCGCCGTCGATGACCTGGCGCATGTCCCGGTCGACGGGCAAGGGCTCGTCGGGAATCGTTCCCTGGCGCTGACCGTTCACGTAGGCGGTGGAGACGTGCACGAAGTCGACGCGCCGCTTCGTGGCCCCGGCCAGCTCCATCAGGGCCAGCGGCCCCCCGACGTTGGCCTGGACCGACACGTCCAGGGGCTCGTCGAAGACGACGGTTGCGGCGCTGTTGAAGATCGTGTCGACCTCGGCCGACAGTCGCTGCCGATCCTCGGAGGACAGTCCCAGATCGGCCTGACGCTCGTCGATGGCCACCGGGAGCACCTTCTCTCGAAGGCGCTCCCACCGGCCGGGGTCGGCCTCCGCCAGGCGCTGAAAGAGAGCCGTCTGGTACAAATCCTGCAGACGCTCGTCGGGGGAGACTTCCCGGCCATCGGCTCGCCGGCGGGGACGGATCATCAGGTAGACGCGGCGGACCTCCTCCCCGAGGTCGCGCAGGATCTTGGCCAGCAGCGCCTGGCCGACGAAACCCGTACTCCCGGTGATCAGCAGACTTCGGTCTGTGTAGTACTCACGGATCATCGACGTGGAGGGAACCGGAGGTGGGAGGGGAGGAAGGACGTAACTCTCCGCCGAATCCGTATGTTATCGACACGGATCAGGCCTGACAAGGAGGCGCGCGGCGTCAGGAGACCGGCGGCGGCGGGGCCTCGTCCTCCTTGCAGCCACCCTCGTCCTCCGGCCTGCGGCGCGGCTCCTGACGGGTGATGTAGGGATGCCGCACCTGCTGACGCAGGGCCTCGCGATCCGGCCCGCAGCGATCCCCCGCCCGGGAGCGTCCTTTCGGTTCATCCTTCATGTACTCAAGTGTACGTCGTTGCCCTTGGAGATGAAATCACCCCGGCGGACGACCCCCGCCCGATGAGATCCCGATGATCGACGGACCCTGGACCCTGATCGCCAATCCCGCGGCGGGAGGCGGGCGCGGCCGCAGGGTGGCCGAGCACGGCCGGCGCCGCCTGCGGCAGGCCGGGCTGGACGTCACCCTGGCCTGGACCCAAGGGCGCGGACAGGCGCGGGAGCTGGCCGCCGCCGCCATCGCCCGGGGCTGCCCGGTGGTCGTCGTCTGCGGCGGGGACGGCACCGTGGCGGAGGTGCTGCCGGAGCTGGCCGGCCAGGGCACGAGCCTCGGCCTCCTGCCCGCCGGGACCTGCAACGACCTGGCCCGCGCCCTCGGCGTCCCCAGGTCCGCGGAGCCGGCGGTGCGGGTTCTCGTCGAGGGCCGGCCCCGGCCGATCGATCTGGGCCGCTGCGGGCAGGCCTGGTTCGCCACCATCGCCTCCTTCGGCTTCGACGCGGAGGTGGGCGGGGCGATGGCGGCGGGGCTCGCGCCGTTCTCCGGAACGGCCGGTTACCTCTACACCGCTCTCCGCCATCTGCGCAGGTACCGCCCGCCCAGGGTGCGGGTCCGGGGTGACTTCGGCGTACTGGAGCGGGAGGTCTTCCTCGCGGCCACGGCCAACACCAGCTCCTACGGTGGAGGCATGCGCATCTGCCCGGAGGCCGACCCGACGGACGGAAGGCTCGACCTCTGCCTGGTCGACGGCAGCGTCTCTCCGCGCGTGGTGCTCGCCATGCTTCCCAGGATCTTCCGGGGCGGCCACGTGCGCTCCCCGGCGGTGCGCATGCTGCGCTCCTCCTGGGTGGAGATCGAGCCCCTCGACGGCGGGCCCATGTCCCTGCGCGCCGACGGCGAGCGCCTGGCCGACGCGCCGGCGGTGCTGCATGTCGAACCCCAGGCACTGAGGGTCATTCAGCCGGCCTCTCCATAGGGGCCGCGGGTCCCATCTTCAGGGCCGGACCGAGGCCGGCGGTGGCGGATCTGCGGCCGATGTTGCATATTGCGCATGCCGCCCCCCCACTGGCGGACTCCTCCCTGACCCATCCCCGCGACCCCCCGACCCATGGCCACCAGGGCACAAAGAGTCCGTCTCGCCGTCTTTCTCATGTTCTCCATCAGCGTTCTCGGCGGCTTCCTCGTCGTCGTGGCGGGATCCCAGTTGCTGCGCCAGCGGCTGACCTACTACATCGAGTTCGCGGAGTCCGTGGGCGGCCTGTCCGCCGGCGATCCCGTCAAGTACCAGGGCATCACCGTGGGCCGCGTGGATGACACGCGCGTGTCCGGCGACGAGATCGGCGTCGTTCTCGTGGAGATCTCCCTGGAGGCCCGCAAGGTGCCCAACCTGATCCGCACCGACACCCAGGCGCGGCTCTACAGCCAGGGCGTGACCGGGCTGAAGTACATCGAGCTGAGCTCCGGATCCCCCGACGCGCCGCTCCTCGAGCCGGGTCAGGTCCTGCCGGCGCGGGCGACCTTCCTGTCGAACATGGAGGAACGAGCGGAGGTGCTCATGGTGCGCATCGAGGCCCTGCTGACCAACCTGACGGCGATGACGGCGGAGCAGAACCAGCACCGCCTGGGCCGGATGATCGAGGCCGGCTCGGAGTTGATGGAGAACACCAACGCCCTGCTCACCGACCGGAGGGGCGACCTGGGCGAGACGATCACCAACCTGGCCCGGGTCACCGACAACCTGGCGGCCACCACCGCCTCCATGCGCGCCGCCATGGACTCCATCCGGGTCCTGACCTCCGCCGAGGAGACGCGTGCGGCCCTGCGCGATCTCAGCCGGTCGATCCGCGTCCTGCGCGAGCACCTCGAAGGACCGGTGCCCGAGCTGCTGGCCAGCCTGCAGCAGATGACGGGGAAGATCGACGCCACCGTCACCCACGTGGACCGGACCGTGCTGCAGAGCCGCAAGAACATCCTCGACGCCATGCAGAGCCTGGAGGAGACGCTGCTCAACGTGCGCCAGGCCACGGAGCTGATCCGCGAGAATCCCGCCGTGCTGCTTCGCGGAAGGACGGACCCGTGACCCCCGGGAACCGGGGCCTGGCGGTGGCGGCCCTGCTGGTCCTGCTGGCGGCCTCCGGGTGCTCGAGTCTCATCGCGGGCAAGGCCGAGGTCCGCGAGCGCCGCAAGTTCATCATCGAGGGCCAGTCCCAGCGCCTGAATCTGCCGTTGTCGGAACGTCCCTACGAGCTCAGGGTCCAGATCGAGCGCTTCGCCATCTCCAAGTTCTACGAGCGCGATCAGATCGTCTACCGCCTGTCCCCGGAGGAGATCCGGGACGACCGCTACAACCTCTGGGCCGTCCGTCCGAGCGAGATGATCACCAACGCCGTCGCCGATTACCTCCGGTCGGCGAACCTGTTCACCGACCTGCGTCCGGACTTCCTCGACGTAACCCCGGAACTCACCCTCACCGGGACGATCGACGCCTTCGAGCGCTTCGACTCCGGGGACCGCTGGTGGGCCCGGCTCGACGGCACCCTGCAACTGGTGGACGGCGAGGGCAGGATCTTCTGGCAGCACCGGTTCGCGCCGAGCGAGGTGGAGGTCTTCGAGGCGGACATGGCCTTCACCGTCCAGGGAATGAACGAGATCCTGCGCCGGAACATGATCGATGCGATCCGCTCTCTCGACCGGGCCCTGTTGATCCGCAAGGCCAGCGCCGAGGGACGCGACCTGACGGGCCTTCTGGAGGAGGAGGGCAACGGCGCCGCGCCGGTGTCCACCGAGGCGGAGGCGACGCCGGAGACCCCGCGCGAGACCGAGGACTACATCGTGGTGCCAGGGAAGCTGGCCCCGCAGGGGGGCCGGTGATGCGCGCCTTCCGGTCCGCCGCCCTCTTCCTCGCCCTCGCCACGGCCGCGGCGGCGGACGAGAGCAGCTGGTCGGCCGCTTCCCCTTTCGCCCAGCTGTCGCGCGACCCGACCTTGCTGCCCAAGGGAAAGGGGATGCTGTTCATCCCCACCATGACCCTGCCCATCGGCAACGAGCCCAAGTTCCAGGTCTTTCGGGACGGCCGGGAGGTGCGGTCCGCCTCCCCCGGCCGCGGGCTCCCCCTCGATCCCGGGCTGTACCAGGTCCGGTTCGGCTCCGGGAACCTCTCTCAGCTGATCCGCAAGAACGTGCCGATCTTCGAGGGCGAGACGACGATGCTGAAGCCGACCTGGTCGGCCCTCGTCATCGATGTCATCGATCAGACCCGGACCTCGGTGAACGAGAGCTACGAGCTGTTCGACGAGAGCGGCGAGAGCCACGGGCCCGGCTTCGGCATCGAGGAGGAACGAGGGGAACGGGTACGCACCTGGATCCTGCGGCCCGGGGTGTACAGCGTCGTGCGTCTGGGCGACTCCTTCGCCACCATCGACAAGTTCAGCGTGCAACTGCTGCCGGGGATCCCCACCCAGCGCAACCTCGTCTACAACAGCGAGGCCGGGGAATTCACCTCCTTCTACCAGCGTCCGCAGCTCCATGCCCTGGTCCCGCGCGCCACCTCCGCCGTCCTCTCCCAGACCGAGCTTTCCGGCTCCGTCCGCGTGAACACCTCGCAGAAGACGGTCGGCGACAATCTGACGAGCGCGAACCTCGCCCTGCAGCTCTTCAACCACACGCGCTACAACACGGATCGGCACTACGCCAGCCTCCGCGTCCTCATCGAACAGGGCGCCAGCTGGCAGGAGAGCCAGGAGCTGCAGAAGGGGGTCGATCGCGCCGAGAGCCGCGCCACTTACATCTACCGGCTCTCTCCCCGGATCGGTCCGTACCTGCGCGGCGTGATCCACTCGAACGTCTTCCCCTCGGAGACGCGCTTCCGGATGCCGCGCGACCTGATCCGGACGGCCAGCAACGGCCGCGTGGACACCCTCGAAGGGATCGCGCGTTTCACGACGGCCCCCTCGCTCTCGCCGATCACCTTCCGCGAGGGCATCGGCATCAACTCCCGGGTGTTCCGCTACTTCGCCCTCAACACCGACCTGCGTCTGGGCATCGGAGCGCTCCAGGAGTTGTACAAGGGCTTCTTCGACGTCAGGACGGACTCGGCGGCCACGAGGGCCATCGAGTTCAAGAGTTCCTCCACCACCGGCTTCGAAGCCCTCGTCATCCTGGACGCCCGTCTTTCGAGGTTGGTCAGCCTCGACTCCGAGTTCGACATCCTCATGAGCTCGCGGGACTCGAAGGAGTGGTTCTTCACCTGGGAGAACCGCTTGCGCATCGCCCTGACGAGCTTCATCAACCTCGACATCAACGCCAATCTCGAACGGACCCAGGGCCTGCGGCGGCTGGCCGCCCGCGAGCAGGTTCTGCTGCGCTTCTCCCGGTTCTTCTGACGAGGTGGACATCCAGCCCGATGCCGGCGGTCGCCTCCGCATCACCGGGGCGTGCACCGTGGACTCGGTGGCGGCGGGATCCCACCGGTTCCGGCTGCTCATCCGCGAGAGCCCGCAGGCCGAGCTGACCGCCGATCTGTCCGGGCTCACCCGCCTCGACACGGTGGGCGCCGTGTGGCTCCGGCGCCTGCCGGCCCTGGCGGCCGAGGACGGCCGTCGGCTGCGCCTGGGCGAGACCCCGGCCTCGATGCGGCCCCTGATCGCCAGCGTCGACAGGGACCCGGCGACGGCCGAGGGTGATGACTCGCGGGAGCGGACGGGATTCCTCGAGCGGGTCGGCGAAGGGGCCTTCCGCCATCTGCGGGCCTGCCTCGACTTCCTCTACCTGGCCTCCGACCTGACCTGGGCCGCGGGCACCGCCCTCTTCCGGCGCCGGGGGGTGCGGCGGGGCGACTTCGTCAGGCAGTCGGCCGTGATCGGCGCCGACGGTCTGCCCATCGTCGCCGTCATCCTCTTCCTGATCGGCGGCGTGTCGACCCTGCAGGCGGCGGTCCAGCTGCGCCGCTTCGGGGCCAACGTTCTGGTCGCCGATCTGCTGTCGATCGGCATCACCCGGGAGCTCGGACCGCTGATGACGGCGATCGTGATCGCCGGCCGCTCCGGGTCGGCCTTCGCCGCCGAGATCGCCTCGATGAAGTTCAACGAGGAGATCGACGCCCTGCGGACCATGGCCCTCGACCCGCTGCGGCTCGTGGCCGTGCCCAAGATGTGGGCCATGCTCCTCACCCTTCCCCTGCTGACGATCACGGCCGACTTCGTGGGTCTCGCGGGGGGCACGGTGACGGGCGTCTTCTCCCTCGACATCTCGGCCTCGGCCTTTGTCGGCCGCGTGCAGAGCGCGCTGTTGCTGAAGGACGTGCTCACCGGGCTGGTGAAGTCCCTTTCCTTCGCCTGGATCATCACCGTCGTCTCCGTGTACCGGGGCCTGCAGGCCCGGGGCGGGGCCGCCGGAGTCGGCGCGGCGACCACCTCCTCGGTGGTCTCGTCGATCTTCGCCATCATCGTCCTCGACCTGACCTGGGGCCTCGTCTTCTACCTGTGACCGATCGTCCAACCACCCGGAACCACCCGGACGGCGAGGCCGTCGTCGAGGTCCGGGACCTGCAGGTGGCCTACGGTGAGGAGGCGGCACCGGTCCTCGACGGCGTCGACCTCGAGGTCCGCCGGGGCGACATGACCTGCATCGTCGGCGGCTCGGGGTGCGGGAAGAGCACGCTGCTGAAGACGGTGATCGGCCTCGTCTCCCCTCGTTCCGGCGACCTGAGCCTGCTGGGGGAGCCCCTTCACGAGCTGGCCGAGCCCGAACGCGACGCCCTCCTGATGCGGGTGGGGGTGATGTTCCAGTACGGGGCCATGCTCGGCTCTCTGACGGTGGCGGACAACGTGGGCCTGCCCCTGCAGATGCACACCGACCTGGAGCCGGATCTGATCGACGACATCATCGATACCCGTCTGCAGCTCGTCGGCCTGGCCGGGAGCGGGGACAAGCTGCCCAGCGAGCTGTCGGGCGGCATGCGCAAGCGCGCCGCCCTGGCCAGGGCCATGGCCCTGGAGCCGGAGGTCCTGTTCTGTGACGAGCCGGGCGCCGGCCTGGACCCGGTGACCGCCGCCGGCATCGACCACCTCCTTCTGTCCGTGAACCAGGGGCAGGGAACGACGGTCGTCGTCGTCACCCACGAGTTGCTGAGCATCGAGCGGCTCGACGGCAATCTCGTCATGCTCGACTCGGGGCAGGTGGTCTTCGACGGCACGGTGCGCGCCGCCCGGGAGCAGGACCGCGAGGACCTGCGGCGGTTCTTCAACCCGTCGCAGGCATGAAGATCTGCCTCATCGCCGCGGTCTCGCCCGATCTGGTGATCGGCCGCGAGGGCGGTCTGCCCTGGCATTATCCGGCGGACATGCGGCACTTCATGCGCACCACCTTCGGCCATCCCTGTCTCATGGGGAGGCGAACCTACGAGTCCATGCCGCGGAGGCCGCTTCCCGGACGCCCCAACCTGGTGCTGACCCGCAACCCCGACTTCGCCGCCGCCGCGGGGATGCAGCCCTTCCACGATCTGGAGGCCGCCCTCGACCACTGCCGCCAGGCCGGCCGGTCCCGGGTCTACGTGTGCGGAGGGGCGAGCGTCTACGCCGAGGCCCTGCCGCTGGCCCGGGAGATGATCCTGACCCACGTGCCGGATCGAGTCGAGGGAGACACCCGCTTCCCGGAATGGCCGGACCGGGAGTGGACGGTCACAGGGGAGAGCCGCGAGGGGCCGCTGCGTTTCGTCACCTACCGGCGCAGGTGAGGGCCGGGGCCCGCGGCCCCCTCTCCGCTCAGAACACGGACAGCTCCCGCAACCGGGCCACGATTCCCGGCAGGAGCTCGAGCACGCGGTCGATCTCGGCCTCGTCGTTGCCCCATCCCAGGCTGAAGCGCAGCGCCCCGGCGGCCAGTCGCGGCTCCACGCCCATGGCGAGCAGGACGTGGGACGGATCCGCCGCCCCCTCGGCGCACGCCGACCCGCTCGAGGCGCAGATCCCCTCCAGGTCGAGGCCGACCAGAACCGCCTCGGCCTCGACGCCGCGGAAGGAGAGGTTGAGGGTGTTGCTCAACCGGTGCGCAGGGTCTCCGTGGACGGCGACCTCCTCGACGCGCTCCCGCAGACCCGCCTCCAGTCGGTCCCGCAAGCACGCCTCGCGCCGCCCCTGATCGACCATCTCCGCCCGCCGGATCCCGGCGGCGGCGCCGAACCCGACGATGGCCGCCACGTTCTCGGTGCCGGCGCGCAGCCCGTGCTCGTGGCCTCCTCCGACCTGCCAGGGCTCCAGGGCCGTGCCCCGGCGCACGTACAGGGCGCCCGCCCCCTTGGGACCGTTGATCTTGTGTGCTGAGAGAGAGACCAGGTCGGCGTTCAGGTCATCGACCCGGGTGGGGATCTTGCCGAAGGCCTGCACGGCGTCCACGTGGAAGGGCACGCCGCGGTCGCGCAGGACGGCGCCGATCTCGGAGACCGGCTGGATCGTCCCGGTCTCGTTGTTGGCCAGGATGAGGGAGACGATCGCCGCGCCCTCGGCCGCGGCGAGAACCCGTTCCGGATCGACCCGGCCCGCTTCGTCCACCGGGAGGAGGACGACCTCGCGGCCGGCCCGGGCCAGCTCCCCGGCTGCGTGGAGGACGGCGTGGTGCTCGACGGCGGAGACGACGACACGGCCGCTGGAGAGCGCCGCCGTGCCTCGGAGGGCCCAGTTGTCGGCCTCCGTTCCGCCGCTGGTGAAGTGGACCTCCTCCGGATCGCAGCCGAGCAGTCCGGCGATCTGACAGCGTCCGCCCTCGACGGCCTCCCGCGCCCTCCGTCCGGGCCCGTGCCGGCTTGAGGGATTGCCGAACTCCCCCGTGAGGTACGGCCACATGGCCTCCCGGACCTCTGGCCGCACCGGGGTCGTGGCATTGTGGTCGAGGTAGATCACCGGTAACGGACCAGGGCGCTGTAGGCGCGGGCGATGAAGGTGCCCCGCAGGCGCTCGCCGCGGCTGTCGAAGGTGGTGCCGTCCTCGTACACGAAGCGCTCCTCCTCGCCGGGTTCCACGCCGTCGGCGCCGCGGCTGACCACGACGGAGTCGGCGGCGCTCACGGTGTGCTGCAGCAGGCGGGCGACGGCGGCGTCCACCAGGTCGAGGCCGCGGAACCGCTCCAGCCGCCCCTCGGACTGCAGCTGGTCAAGCTCCTCCCAGAGGGAGCTCCGGTCCTCCTCGATGCGCGGCGCCGCCAGGAAATAGAGGGTGTAGACCCGGTCGTCCTCGGAGAGGGCCTGCCAGCTGTTCTCGCCTGGGGCGTAGTACCATCTTCCCCCGTAGGTCGTCTCGTCCACCAGGGTCTGCCTCGAGCCGTCGGAGTTCAGCAGGAAGGCGAAGACCTCGCAGTCCCTCCGGGCCCGGTAGCGCAGCTGGATCCGGTCCGCCACGGCCAGTCTCCCCCCCTCCTCGAAGTCGATCCTCTCCGGGAACCCCCCCTCGTCCCGCCGCACCAGGAGGTGCAGGTCGATCTCCAGCGGTCTCGTCACCTCGGCGGCGACGCCGGTCTGTCGGCGCTGGCGATCGCGGATCAGGCGCGCCAGCTCGACCTCGGAGATTCGCGTCCCGTGGTCCTGGCGCACTCGGCCGGTAAGTGGATCTGCGAGGACCAGGCGCAGATAGGCCCAGGACCCCTCGATGCGCAGCTGGCCGCCGGCCACCAGGTCTCCGGGCAGCTCTCTCCAGTCGTCGGGCAGGGACGACTCGCCGGCCCAGTCGAGGTCCTCCGCCAGAGCCGAGCCGGCGATGCCGGCGTCGGGCTGGGCCACCACTCCGGCGCGCATCGCAGCCGACAGCAGCACCTCGTCGAGAGCCTCGGTCTCGGCGGAGGTGGTCCCGTCGGCGTGCCGGAAACCGGCGATGGTGACCGTGCGGCCCTGGTGGGGCCACTCGGAGAGGAGCCTCTCGAGGGAGGCCTCCGCACCCTCTCCCCGGGACCCGTTCCATCCCGGGAGCCCGCAGCCGAGGGACAGGACCGACGCCGAGAGCACCAGCCGCCCGGCGCGCCGCCAGATCTCCCCGGCCCTTGCCGATCTCACCGGCGCTACCCTGCCCCTTCAAGGCGCCGCAAGACGGGCAGGAACCGCCCTGCGGCGACCCCTTCCCAGCTCATCTCGGAGGCCGCCTCGTGCCCGGTCTCGAGCAGCCTCGCCCGTTCGTCCTCGGAGGCGGGCAGCGCCTCGGACAGGGCCGCCGCCACCGCGGCGCTGCAGGCGCGCTCCCCGGCCTCCAGAACGCCGGCGTCCAGGGAGCGGAAGGCCGACGCCTCTTCGTCTCCGAGGCCGTCCCCGGCCCAGCGGGTGTAGTCGCCGCACACGTGGGTGACCGGCCTCCCGGGGACGGCCACCTGGCGCAGGAAGCCGACACAGCCGCAGGCATCGCTGACCACGCTCAATCCGCCGAAGGCGAGAGCCTCGACCTGGGCGATACCGAAGGGCTCGTAGGTCGACAGCCCGAACTCGGCGTCGCTGCCCCGCCGCAGGTCCTCGAGGCCCGTTCCCCGGGGCACGGCGCCCCCCGTGCTGCCGGCGTCAAAACCGAACTGGTTGAAGAACACCACCTTCGTCCGGCGGCTGCGGGCGTTGTGGGCGCGCATCTGCAGGTCGAGGTGCAACTCCTCAGGAGTCAGGTCGGGATACCCCTCGCGATGCGCGAGGGGCCATCCGTACTCGGCGCGCATGGCCGCCACGCTCGCCGGCGGACGGGGCTCCGCCCCGCTGGCCAGCACGATCAGCACCCAGGAGCCCGCCGACGGCGCAGCGAGCGCCTCGAGTCCTTCCAGAACCTGCAGGTCCCGCCAGAACCCCTTGCTCGGCACGAGCCGGCCCACGTGGGTGAAGACCCCTTGCGGGCGCCAGCCCAGCAGGCCCTCGGCGAGCCCCGCGAGCCCTTCCCGGGCCCGCCGCCGGTCCGCGGCGCTCAGGGCCGGTGCGGGAGGCAGGCCGTTGTAGACCCTGTCGATCTCGATCCTCGAGAACTCCCTGCCGAGGAAGCGCAGCTCCTCGACGACGAGATCGCCCACGGCGAGCACGGCGTGGCACCGCCACGCCCGGGAGACCAGGGCGTGCTTGAAGAAGTCGTCCTGAGGACCGAAGACGTCCTCCACGAAGCGCCCGGACCGGACCGCCGCGCGCAGGGCGCGGTAGAAGCGAACGTCGCCGCCACGGTCCTGCTCGACGAGGCGCCGGGCGGTGGCCACCTCGTGGGCGTAGAACAGGGTGAACACGCCGGGATCGCCGGCCAGGCGCGCCTTGAGGGCCGTGGGCAGTCCCATGAACTCGTGGGCGAGCACGTGCACCGGCCGGCCGCGTCGGTCGCCGAGCAGGGCGAGGACGGCCTCGTACGCGGGTTCGGCGAGGCGCACGTACCGCTCGTACTCCCAGTCGCCCTCGTAGCGGTCGGAGGAGAGTCCGTAGACCTTGTAGAGCTGATGCTTGAAGTGGTCCAGCCCCTTCGGAACGCCGCTCTCCAGGTCGACGAGGAGGACCTCCGGTTCCACCTCGGCCCCGTCGGGGCACCGGAGTCGCCTCCGGCCGTAGAGGAGGCGGACGCCGCAGCGAGCCTCCACCTCCGCGAGCGCCTCCCCCGCCGTACCGGACCGCAGGCCCTTCCGGTTGTCGTGCAGGAGAGTGCCCTGCGGTCCCAGGGCCTCGCTGCCGGGGCGTTTCAGGAGCGGGCCGACAAGGATCGTCCGCCGAACCGCCCGCCGGTAGGATGGGGCCGTGATCAATCCGTTGAGGACGGCGCCGATGCCGCCGACCTTGTGGACCGCCTCGTGGGTGACGTGGACGATGGTGGTCACGATCCCACGTAGAAGGGACTCGACCAGGCTCGGGACCCGTCGATCTGGGTCACCCGGACATAGTACGGATGAGGGCCGCCGGTGGCGGGCACGGCCTCCGCATATTCGAAGCGGCAACTCCGGCCGCGGCCCACAGGCGCCCGCTCTACCCGGACCTGGAGACCCTCCCCCCCGGCGTCGTGCACCCAGGGCGCGTGAACGACCTCCTCCAGACCAACCTCGAAGGCGGCGATCTCCGACTCGAAGCGGAGCCTGGCCCCGGGTCCGGCGTCGAGGTCGAGGAGGACGCCGTCGTCGTCGCCGGAGGTGACCGAGCGCCAGGCCACGCGATTGCAGGTCCGCTCGACGATGCCCTCGGACGCGCTGTCGAAGGCGTGGCCCGCGGCCGAGAGGATCCTGCCTCCGGAAAGGGTCAGGGATCCGTCCCAGCGCGCCATGCGGTCACGGCCCCGGATCCTGGCGCCGCTCCAGACGACGCGGAGCCGATCCGGATCCCGCTCGACACTCTCGGGATGGCGGTAGACGCATTCCTTGCCGCACATCACGCGCACCTCCTCGATGGCCGCGGTGCCGGTGACCGAGACGGACAGCCGGATGCGGTCGGCGTCGAAGGCCTCTCCCATCCAGCGGGCCCCGTCCTGGGCCCGCACGTCCAGGTCGATGCGCTGGCCGGTGGTGGCGTAGCAGCGCCGGGCCTTGAGCGCCTCCCAGACGCCCTTCCTAGTCAGCTCGGAGGCCAGCACGCAGGTGAGCCCGCCGTAGACGCCGAAGGAGGCGGCGCCCGGATAACTGGCCCCCGGACGGCCCTTGTGGTCGTCGCTGCCGGCGACGAACCCCACCTGGCAGCCGCGCTCCAGGGCCTCCTCCAGGAGCCACTCGAACTGGCCCCAGGCCGAGTAGATCTCGATCACGGGCTCCAGCTCGGGATCGTGGTATCTCAGGTTGGCGGGCCGGCCGCCGATGTGGGGCACGATCAGGGCCGGCCCCCCCCTGCGCAGTTCTGAGAACAGCTCCTCCACCGGATAGCGATCGCTGTCGAGGTCGTCGCGCTCGTCCACCTGCCAGTGGCTGGTGCGGTGGATGGGGCGGCCGTCGTCGAGGTAGTAGACGTTGCGGTCGCCCCCCGCGGGCGTCGTGGCCGACCATTCGTACCCGGGAAAGACGACGAACCGGCCCGGGTCGTCGAATTCGCGGGCGCCACGGCCGATGCGGTCCCAGAAGGCCGGGGTGATCTGGAAGTCGTTCCCCTGGTGGCCGGCGAAGTCGAGGAGGGCCACGTCCCGGGCGAAGGCGAGGTAGTCCTCGAGGCTGTTGGTGCCCACGGTCTCCTCGCTCTGTCCGTGCAGGTCCCCCCAGTACGGCGCGAATGGTTCCCGGCCGTCGACGCAGACCACGGGGTTGCTCTCCGCCTGCAGGGAACCGCTGCGAGCGACCACCCGGCAGGTGCCCGCGGCTTCCGCAGTGACCCCCGGGATCCGCCGGACACCTCCTTCCCGCCCGGTAAACACCACCTCTTCAGGGACTCCCTCCAGGCCGTCCGGACCTTCGAGGGCCACCCGCGCCTGGTGGCCGCGGGCGGGATTCCCCCACTCGTCCTCGACCTTTGCGCCGAGGGCGAAGGACTCGCCGCGGACCACGCGGGTCGGCGCGATCACGACCAGCCTCGCCGCCGAAGCCGGCACGATCTCGACCACGGGCTGGTCCTCGATCTCGATGAATCGCCCGGTGCCGAAGGGGTCGACACAGACCTTGAACTCGAAGGTCCTCTCGAGGAAGGTCTGGGCCACCGTCCCCGGCGAGCCCCCGGAGCGGTCCCCGTACACGACCGTGATCCTGTCCCCCTTGGACAGGGCCCACTCGGAGACGTCGATGACCAGGCACTTCTGCCAGGGACGGATGTAGCCCTTCGGATCCCAGCGGTGGGAGATCCGTCCGGGCCCCTCCGTGGTGACCGTGCAGTAGTCGAGGGCCGCGGGATCCTCGGACTGGGGCCGGCCCCAGTCCGAGGCGAATCGCCAGGCGATCTTGAGGGTTCCGCCGTCGTCGATCCCGTACTCGCCGACGTGGTAGGTGAGGGTGTAGGTCCCCACGCTGCCCGCCACCACGGGTCCCGGCGGCTCCAGCTCCGCCCAGCCCATGTACCGGCCTGTCCTTCTCGTCATGTCCATCCCGGAGGGTGTGCCGACTAATGTAAGAAGCCGCTCCGTTTCCGTGTCGCGCCGACCTCTTTGCCGGTCATGTCCGTTCTTGGTATCATGGCCCCGGTCTTCAAAGTGCCGACCTTCCCAGCTCACATCCTCGAACCCGCGGGCGTCCCAAGGAGCCGCTGGCCGGTCACCGCCGGTCTGCCCTTCGCCCCCGGGGAGCTGAGGGAGGCCGGGGGCCTGGGCGTCGTCGACGAGGACGGCCGCCCCCTGCCGGCGTGGTCCGACGTACGGGCCCGCTGGCCCGACGGCTCTGTGCGCTGGTCGTTGCTGGACCTGCAGGTGGAGATGCGGGCCCAGCAGCGCCTTCGGTTGAATGTCGAGCCCCGCAGCGGCCCCGGCGAATGCCAGTCCCCTCTGCGCGCCGAGGTTCGGGGCGACGCCATCGACGTGCTCACGGGCGAGATGGCCCTGCGCATCGGCCGGCAGGGCCACCGGCTGATCCGGTCCGTCTCCAAGGGGCGGCGGGAATTCCTCTCCCCGGGGGGCGACGGGGACCTGACGGCCTGGGACGGAGAGGGAACCGCCTGTTCCGCCCGCATCGAGGACGCCGAGATCGAGGAAGCCAACCCCCTCCGCCTGGTGGTCCGTTGCGGGGGCCGCTTCATGGGGCCGGTGGACCCCTTTCTGGGCTTCGAGGCGCGCATCACCTGCTTCGCCCACCAGTCTTTCCTGCGCATCGACTTCACCTTCGTCCACGATCTGGACCAACCTCCGGAGTTGCTCCTTCGCAGGCTCGCCCTGCAGCTTCCCCTGGCTCTGGACCGGACATCGCGCCGGGCTCTGGTGGGCTCCCAGGCCTCGGGGTGGACCTTCCACGATCCCATCGATCTGGCAGCCACGGACAGCGTCGATCTCACCCAGTGGAACCTGGAGCGTCACTGCCTCCGCTGGGGCGCCGGCCGGCGCGTCGACCGGCGGACGAACTGTCTCGGCTGGCTGCACGTCGCCGACGGCGAGTCCGGGGTCACGTGCAAGCTGCGCCGCCCCTTCCAGAGCTATCCGAAGAGGTGGGCCTTCGAAGGCGAACGGCTGTGTCTCGAGTTGTTTCCCGACCTGTCCGGGTTCCTCGGTCCGGAGGGCGGTTCCGGACGGCGGTATACGGAGATCGACTATGCCGGCGGCGTCCGCCACGATCGCCCGTTGCGGCTGCCCCAGGGCATGGCCCGGACCCACGAGATCTACCTGCACTTCGGTCCCCGGGCCGACGACCCGGCAGAGGTCGACCGCTTCTGTCTGGCCTCCGAGATGCCCCTGCTCCTGCAGCTGCCCTCCTCCCGCTATGCCGAGACCGGTGTCTTCGGGCCCTTCGCCCCTTTCTCGGAGGACCGCTGGCCCCTGGAGCTCAAGCTGCGTCGATTCTGCCGCACGCCCAACGGACGGGGCATTCTCAACGACGGCGACCAGGTGCGCCTGGAGAGCCTGCCCGACGGCCGTGTGGTGACGCGCACCACGGAGAACCTGGCCTACGAGCTGCCGCGCTCGATCCTCTGGCAGTACCTGCGTTCGGGGGATCAGCGTTTGTTCTGGGAGGCCGAGGCGGCGGTCCGCCACCTGATGGACGTGGACACCGTGCACCACCAGTCGGAGCACCCGGAGTGGATCGGTGGACCCTGCTTCCAGTGGTCGCAGAACCACCACTACACCAACACCGACGAGACCGCCCTGACCGGACCCCGGACGAGCCACACCTGGCTCGGATCCCTGCTCGACTACTACTTCCTCACCGGCTACCGCCGAGCCCGGCAGGTCGCCGAGATGTGCGCCGACTACTGCCGCCGCTCCGCCCCCTATCAATGGAGAGAGGAACTCACCCCCGAACGCGCGTCGGCGGCCGCCGACGGCCAGCCCGTCCACTGGCCTTTCTCCACGCGCAGCGTGGGCTGGGCCCTGACCGGGATGGGCACCTACTACGACGCCTTCCCCGAGGACCGTTTCCTGCCTGCCATGGAGGCCCTCGTGGATCTGCTCGAAGTCTGGCAGGACGAACACGGGCGCTGGCGCGACCGGATCGGCACCCACAACCTCGGCGAGACCCCATTCATGGTCGCCGGCGTTCTCCAGGGCCTGCTGCTCTACCATGGCGCCACCGGAGAGGAGAGAGCCCGCCGGATGATGCTGGCCGGAGCCCGCTTCCTGGCCCGGCACGGCCGCACGCCGGAGGGATTGTTCTACTACAAGGAAGCGCCCATCTCCGCCGATCCCCACACCTCCACCGCCATGCTTCTCGGCCCCCTGGCCTGGGCCCATGAGCAGACCGGCGAGGCCGACCTGCTCGATGCCGGATATCGGATGTTCCGCTGGCTCGTCGACGAGGGAGCGGTCTCCACGTACATGCTGAAGGACCTCTTCGCCTTCATGCCCCTGCTCGAGGGGCTCGGTCTGCTCGACGACTACGAGCCCTCCCACTTCCGGGCCCCGGCCCCGGGAGAGGGCCCTTCCGGCTCGAAGGAGATCCCGGGATGACGGAGGACCCCGGGCTACAGGAGATCGTGGAGCGCGCCCTGCGCGAGGACCTCGGCGGCGAGCTCCACCCCGATGCGGACATCACCACCCGGTGGACGGTGGCCGGGGGAGGGGAGGCTTGCGCCCGCATCCTTTCCCGGGGCCTAGGAGTCGCGGCCGGGGTGCAGGCCGCCCGTCTGGTATTCCAGCGCCTCGATCCGGACCTGGCCGTCGAGGCCGCCGTGGCCGATGGGGACGACCTGGCCGCCGGGGACACGGTGCTCCACCTGCGAGGCGCCGCCGCCCCCATCCTCGTGGGTGAGCGCACGGCACTCAACCTGCTGCAGCAGCTTTCGGGCGTCGCCTCCCTGACGAGGGCCTACGTCGATGCCGTGGCGGGGACCTCGGCCCGCATCACGGATACCCGCAAGACCACCCCCGGGCTCCGCCGCCTGCAGAAGGAGGCCGTGCGCAGCGGCGGCGGCTTCAATCATCGATTCGGGCTGCACGACGCCGTGCTGATCAAGGAGAATCACGCCCGCGCTACCGGGGGGGTGGTCGAGGCGGTGCGCCGGGCGCGCCGGGGGTCCGTGGCCCAGGGAGGGGCCCGGATCCCGGTCATGTGCGAAGCTGAAACCCTGGAAGAGGTGCGGGCCCTTCTCGGGGCCGGACCGGGGACCCGCCCGGACCGCATCCTTCTCGACAACATGCCCCCCGCTGCCATGGCGGAGTGCGTCCGGCTCGTGCAGTCCACAGCGGCGGAGGTCGAGACCGAAGCCACCGGCGGCATCACCTTGGAGAAGGCCCGCGCCGTGGCCGAGACCGGCGTCGACTGGATCTCCGTCGGGGCCCTGACCCACTCGGCGCCGGCCCTCGACCTCAGCCTGCTGTTCGAGGAGAGAAGCCGGCTTCGGGGGCGGGGTGGCCCGCGAAGTCAGAGCTGAACCCGGAGAAGACCTTGGCCTCTGCACTCCTGGAAGCCCCCGACTTTGCGGCCCGAAGAGGGCCTTGGCGCCCAACATTCCTTGATTTGTACGGGTCCTTGCTGTATTTTGGGCTGATCGCTATATTCCCGGACCTAGCCTCGTCTTCACGCTGCCATGGTGTAGAGGTGGTTGCGTCGCGTCTGGTGCAGATGTCCTTTCCAATCCGGGCAAATGCACCGCTCCGGCAAATGCACCGCTCCGGCAAATGCACCGCTCCGGCAAATGCACCGCTCCGGCAAATGCACCGCTCCGGCAAATGCACCGCTCCGGCAAATGCACCGCTCCGGCAAATGCACCGCTCCGGCAAATGCACCGCTCCGGCAAATGCACCGCTCCGGCAAATGCACCGCTCCGATTGAACTTGGACTCGTAGATTGAGAATCTGCCGTCCTCCCTCGCGCGTTCGGCGCACGCTGTCGCTCGGGCGGATGTCCGCGCGGGGGCCTCGGCTCCCCGAACGGCTTGGTGACGCCGTCCCAACTCCACAGCAGAGTCTCCCCCTCCGCCGATGGAGCCGCCTTCTGCAAGGCCGCTCCAAGCGGTTCGATATCCCCCTCGGCCCACCGCCCGGCGATCATCGAACCATGCTGAATCACGGTGGTGGGCGGATCGAGCAGCAGTTCACACAACCTGTCACGATTCGACAAAGACCCGACACGCATTCGGAGACATTGTCCAGGGCTCCACTCCTGATCAACCGATTTTGCCGATGGATCCGCCGGGCAAAGACTGGTCACAAGCAACTCATGAATCCTGTGGGACGTGACTCCCCTGGCGGATGCCTGCCGCTGGATACCCCTTCATGAGTCTGGTCCGGCCAGACCGGGGTCCTCGAGCAGGGCCGGCTGGTCGATCCACGGCCTCGGCCGAGAGAGCAGGACCACCGGCAGAACCGCTCCTGCACCAGGACCGTGGCCCTTGGCCTGATTTTGGAATGCCATCGCATGGGACCACATTCTACAGCCCGATCTCACGCGTGGCTCCGTTCCACAACAAGACACTTCCGAATCGACTCAGAAAGGACCCAAGAGATGTCGAATAGCAGCGGATTCATCAGAAGGATGATCCCATTGGGATTGTGCACGTTCCTGTGGGCAGGTTCGCCGGCTACGGCCCAGACAGAGAGTTCCGGGGCGGTAGCGGGCCGGGCCGAGCGTACGCCTGTGTCCGTCACCGGAGTAGGCGCCGAGATCAATTCCGAAGGAACGAGCGTCACCGTCTCCTGGGAGCTCTCGGAGTCCGACAGGGTGACCAGCGTGCCGGTCGGCGGTGACCTTACTGCAGGTGGCGCCTTTGTGGGGGTCAATGGTGTCGATGACTACAACATCTGGCGCCAGGGAGCCGAGGACACCGAGCCGACTTTGGTAGGCACCGTCAATGCTGGCGAGACCTCCTTTGTCGATGAATCGTTCGCTCTGGGGACGACCTACACCTATTCGGTCACCGCCACGGCGCCCGCCGGCGACAATGAGAGTGCCCCAACCGCGGCCGACACACCGATCGATGTCGGCCCGCCACCTGCGGTTACGCTGACAGTCGACCAAGCCAGCCTGGGTGAGGGGGACGGTGTTGCGACGGTCACGGTGACGGCAACGCTGAGCAGGACATGGTCCCTCAACACCCCGGTGGAATTGTCGATCTCGGATGCGGGTACGGCCGAACAGGCGGAAGGCCGCGACTACACGGCGGAATGGACGGGCCAGCTCACCATCGCTGCCGGCGAATCGGAGGGCAGCGCGACCCTGTTGGTGTCCGTCAACGACGACAATCTGGCCGAGGGAGACATTGCCGAAACCATTCTACTCGAAGGGACCTCCGCCGTATCAGGTGGCGCCAACGAGACGGCGGACCTGGACGTGGCGGGGACCGAGATCACCCTGACGGACAACGATGTGGCCCCCACGTCGATCACCCTGACGGTGGACACGGCCAACCTGGACGAGGGGGCCGGCGAGACGGCGGTAGAGGTGACGGCCACCCTGGGCGACGGCAGCACGGCCCTGCTCACCGATACCGCCGTGGCCCTGTCCCTCTCAGGCACCCATGTGGACTTGGGGCCTGACTACGAGGCTTCCGAGGTCACCATCACCATTCCGGCCGAGCAAACCGGTGCCAGCTCGACTCTGACACTCACGCCGAACGACGACAACTTGGCCGAAGGCGACGAAACCATCGAAGTGTCGGGTGCGGCCGACGGGTTCACCGTGGAGTCCGCCTCGATCGGTCTGACCGACAACGACGTGGCGCCCACCTCCATCACCCTGGAGGTCGACGCCAGCACCTTCGGTGAAGGCGACGGCGACGCGACTATCACCGTAACCGCTACCCTGGGCGACGGCAGCACCGCCCTGTTGAACGACACCGAGGTCGCCCTCGCAGTGGCCGAAAGCGACGAGAATGCCGCCGCTGCCGGCGCCGTGACCATCGCCGCACGAGAAACCTCCGCCAGCGGATCGATCACCCTGACGATCCTCGAGGAAAACCTCGTCGACGGCGACAAGACCATCGCCCTGGTGGGAACCGCCGCCGGCTACGACATCGGGGACATCGAACTGACCGTCACCGACAACGACGTGGCGCCCACCTCCATCACCCTGGAGGTCGACGCCAGCACCTTCGGTGAAGGCGACGGCGACGCGACTATCACCGTAACCGCTACCCTGGGCGACGGCAGCACCGCCCTGTTGAACGACACCGAGGTCGCCCTCGCAGTGGCCGAAAGCGACGAGAATGCCGCCGCTGCCGGCGCCGTGACCATCGCCGCACGAGAAACCTCCGCCAGCGGATCGATCACCCTGACGATCCTCGAGGAAAACCTCGTCGACGGCGACAAGACCATCGCCCTCACCGGTACCGCCGCCGGCTATGACATCGGTGTCGTCGAGCTGACCGTCACCGACAACGACGTGCCGCCCATCATCACGCTGGCGGTGGACAACAGCACCTTTGGTGAAGGCGACGGCGAAGCGACCCTGACCGTGACCGCCACCCTCAGCGACGGCAGCACCGCCCTGTTGAACGACACCGAGGTCGCTCTGGCCGTGGCCGAAAGCGACGAGAACGCCGCCGCGGCCGCCGCCGTGACCATCGCCGCCGGCGAGACCTCCGCCAGCGGAGCCCTGACGCTCACGCTCCTCGACGAGAACCTCGTCGACGGCGACAAGACCATCGCTCTCACCGGTACCGCCGCCGGCTATGACATCGGTGTCGTCGAGCTGACCGTCACCGACAACGACGTGGCCCCCACCACGATCACCCTGGAGGTCGACGCCAGCACCTTCGGCGAAGGCGACGGCGAGGCGACTATCACCGTAACCGCTACACTGGGCGACGGCAGCACCGCCCTGTTGAACGACACCGAGGTCGCCCTGGCCGTGGCCGAAAGCGACGAGAACGCCGCCGCGGCCGCCGCCGTGACCATCGCCGCCGGCGAGACCTCCGCCAGCGGAGCCCTGGCGCTCACGCTCCTCGACGAGAACCTCGTCGACGGCGACAAGACCATCGCCCTCACCGGTACCGCCGCCGGCTATGACATCGGTGTCGTCGAGCTGACCGTCACCGACAACGACGTGCCGCCCATCATCACGCTGGCGGTGGACAACAGCACCTTTGGTGAAGGCGACGGCGAAGCGACCCTGACCGTGACCGCCACCCTCGGCGACGGCAGCACCGCCCTGTTGAACGACACCGAGGTCGCTCTGGCCGTGGCCGAAAGCGACGAGAACGCCGCCGCGGCCGCCGCCGTGACCATCGCCGCCGGCGAGACCTCCGCCAGCGGAGCCCTGACGCTCACGCTCCTCGACGAGAACCTCGTCGACGGCGACAAGATCATCCTGCTCACCGGTACCGCCGGCGGGTTTGACATAGGTGTCGTCGAGCTGACCGTCACCGACAACGACGTGGCCCCCACCACGATCACCCTGGAGGTCGTCGCCAGCACCTTCGGCGAAGGCGACGGCGAGGCGACTATCACCGTAACCGCTACACTGGGCGACGGCAGCACCGCCCTGTTGAACGATACCGAAGTCGCTCTGGCCGTGGCCGAAAGCGACGAGAACGCCGCCGCGGCCGCCGCCGTGACCATCGCCGCCGGCGAGACCTCCGCCAGCGGAGCCCTGGTGCTCACGCTCAAGGAGGAGAACCTCGTCGACGGCGACAAGACCATCGCCCTCACCGGTACCGCCGCCGGCTACGACATCGGCGACGTCGAGTTGACCGTCACCGACAACGACGTGGCTCCTACCTCCATCACCCTGGAGGTCGTCGCCAGCACCTTCGGCGAAGGCGATGGCGACGCGACTATCACCGTAACCGCCACCCTGGGCGACGGCAGCACCGTCCTGTTGAACGATACCGAAGTCGCCCTGGCCGTGGCCGAAAGCGACGAGAACGCCGCCGCGGCCGCCGCCGTGACCATCGCCGCCGGCGAGACCTCCGGCTCCGGGTCGATCACGCTGACGCTCCTGGACGAAGACCTCGTCGACGGCGACAAGACCATCGCCCTCACCGGTACCGCCGCCGGCTACGACATCGGCGACGTCGAGTTGACCGTCACCGACAACGACGTGGCTCCTACCTCCATCACCCTGGAGGTCGACACCAGCACCTTCGGTGAAGGCGACGGCGAAGCGACCCTGACCGTAACCGCCACCCTCGGCGACGGCAGCACCGCCCTGTTGAACGATACCGAAGTCGCCCTGGCCGTGGCCGAAAGCGACGAGAACGCCGCCGCGGCCGCTGCCGTGACCATCGCCGCCGGCGAGACCTCCGCCAGCGGAGCCCTGGTGCTCACGCTCAAGGAGGAGAACCTCGTCGACGGCGACAAGACCATCGCCCTCACCGGTACCGCCGCCGGCTACGACATCGGCGACGTCGAGTTGACCGTCACCGACAACGACGTGGCCCCAACGACGATCACCCTCAGCGTCGACACGGACAGCTTTGACGAGGGTGACGGGGAAACGGCGGTGACTGTAATCGCCGTCCTGGGTGACGGCAGCACCGCCCTCTTGAACGACACCCAGATCACTCTGTCCCTGTCGGGTACGGCCGAGGACGGCAGTGACTATACCGCTTCCATACCAACGATCACGGTCGAAGCCGAGCAGACCTCCGGCAGCGGCCTTCTGACACTGACGCCGCCCGACGAGCTCATTCCCGAGTACGAGGAAACCATCGTGGTGGAGGGGGCCGCGGACGGTTTTACCGTCGCGTCGGCGACGATTGCCATCACCGACAACGACGATGAGCCGACGGTGGTGAACCCCATCCCTGCCATGATTCTGTACGTGGGTGGAGCCGAAGGCGTCATGGAGCTCTCGGACAAGTACCGGGGTCTCGACATGACATACAGCGCGACCTCGTCGGCCCCGGGGGTTGCCACGGTCTCCGTGGAAGGTTCACAGGTAACCGTTTCGGCGGTGATAGAGGGTGAATCTTCAATTGAAGTCACCGCCATGAACACCATCGGTCCGGACGCCTCCCAGGCCTTTGCGGTTACCGTGATGACGGAGCCGAATGAGACGCAGATCGTCGGCGACGCCCTTGCGGCTATCGGCCGGACTACGCTCTCGAGTGTATCCTCCGCTATCGGCACCCGCTTCGCGACCAGGCCGAGTTCGACGATGATGACCCTGGCCGGCTACTCCCTGCTGAGCAAGGGGGGTGCGTCGCACCTGGGCGCCCGTGGCTTTGGGTTGCAGCCGGAGTTGCGCTATGCTCAGGCCTCCCGGAACGAGATGTCCTGGAAACAGGCCTTGCGCAACACCTCCTTCGCGGTTCCCATGGGTGAGGGCGGCGGCTCCGATCCGGTCCTGCCGAACTGGACTCTGTGGGGGCTCGGTGATTACAACACTTTCGAGGGGACGCCGGACTACGGAAGCCACAGCGGCACCGTGACGTCGGTGTACCTGGGTGTCGACAAGAGCGTGGCCCAGCGCGCCCAGTTGGGTGTTACGGTCTCCTATAGCATGGGAGAGACCGACTACGACTTCGAGGGCGATGGCGCCAGTGGCTCCGGTGCCTTGACCACGGTCCTGACGAGCGTGTATCCCTACCTGCGCTTCGCACCGAGTGCCGGAATGGATATCTGGGCCCTCGGCGGCGTGGGCGCAGGTACCGCAGAAAACGAACGAGGCGTCACTTCCACAACGGAAGAGAGCGACCTGTCCATGACCCTGGGGTTGTTGGGAGCACGACAGTCATTGGGTACCATGGGCGGACTGGACATGGCGCTGCGCGGCGACGCCGGCATGGTGAATCTCTCCACGGCCGAAGGGGAAGGCGTGATCGCCGACCAGGCCGTGGCCGCCCAGCGCTTCCGCCTGGGCGTCGAGGGAGGGCACACCTTCCAGATGGCCAGTTGCGCGAAGGTGACGCCCTACGGCGAGTTGAGCGGCCGCTTTGACGGCGGCGACGGTCAGACCGGCGGCGGACTCGAGGCTGCGGGCGGTTTCCGCTACGAGTGCCCGAGGTCGCGTTTCCGCTTTGAGGCCCGGGGCCGCATCCTGTCGCTGAATTCGGCCTACTCGGAGAGTGGTGGAAGCGTGATGGCCAGCTATTCGCCGGGAGCGGACGGCCTTGGCTTGTCCATGGCGCTGGCTCCGCACTGGGGCGCCGCCGGCGGTGGAGCCCAGGCGCTGTGGCGCGACGATTCGTTCCGGACGATCGGTCGTCTCGGGTCCAGGGATGACTGGTCCATGGACGCCCAGGTCGGCTACGGCATGCGGGTCCAGCCCTTGCCGGGCGTACTGACGCCCTTTGCCCAGTTCATGCCCGCCGGGACTGGAGAGCAGATGCGCCTTGGGGTCCGCTTCGAAGGCCTGGGAGGTACCGCCTTCGAAATGCTTGACCTCAACGTCTCCGCAGGCCGGGTCGATCGTCGTCAGCGCTACGCCGAGCACCGCGTGGACGTAAGGGGCGCCATGTACTTCTAGCCCGCGCGCGAAATCCGTCAGAACTGAGGATACCCCTGAGGGAAGAGCAGCTCCCTCAGGGGTATCCTCAGTTCTGGGCGGTACTGTCAGCCCTCGCCCGCCGTCTCCGTCGTCAGGCGGGCGAGGATCCCCACGGCCATGGGTCCCGCCCTTACCGCGAGGACGGAAGCGTCCTGACGCCCCATGGCCGCCGTCAGGGGCGCCAGCGAGGGACAGCGGAATACCCTCGCCCCGCCCTGCTCCAGCCGCGCGAGTTCCTTCTGGGTGTTGGCGGAGACCGTGGCCTCCACGAATACCAGGGCCAGACCCCGGGTCCTTCGCACCGCCGACAGACCCACGACGACGGCCCCGGAGCGGGCCCCCAGCCCGATCAGGGACGAGGCCCGGGCGACGACCTGAGGGCTCACCTCCTCCAAGCCCGGCACCCGCCTACTCGAAAGCCGGCTTCACCGGCATGCCGCCCTTGCGCAGGGCCGAGATGTTGGCGGCCTCCAGCACGCCGATGACCCGCGCCGCCGACTCCGGGGTGACGGCCAGGGGGGCCCGGCCCCGCAGGTGGCGCCCCACGTTTTCGTAGTAGGCGTCCCAGCTGAACTCCGTCGGCGTTCGGCATTCCTGTGTCTGGCGGCCCTCTACAATCGCCTTGACCAGATAGGCGCCGTTGTCCACCGCTTCGATCGAGCCCTGCTCTCCGAGGATCCTCCACTTCGGCCGTGACGACATGGCCAGGTTCGAGATCATCAGGCTTGCCCTGCATCCCCCCTTGAACTTCAGCGTGTACTCGGAGTGGTCCTCGTTCGTGTAGTCACCCTCCCACTCCCTGCTCTTCACCTGGTAGCCGCTCACCCAGTCGATGTCGTCCTGCACCAGGTTCAGGATCCAGTCCGTGAAGTGGGCGCCCCAGTCATAGATGGCTCCGCCGGAGATCCTTCTGTCCGCCCGCCACCAGTCCTGTTGCTTGCCGTACCCCCCGAACCCGGCCTCGATGCGGAAGACCCGGCCGATGATCCCCTCCTCCTGGATCAGGTCGCGCAGGAGCAGGAAATCCCCGTCCCAGCGCCGGTTGTGGAAGGTGGAGAGCATCACACGGTGACGGCGAGACGCGGCCAGCATGGCCTTCACCTCTCGCGAGGTGACCGCCATCGGCTTCTCGCACACGGCCCCGACCCCGGCCTCGAGGACCTGCAGGGCAAGCCTGGCGTGGGTGTTGTGGGGGGTGATGATGGCCACCAGGTCCAGACCGGCACGGCGCAGCATGTCGCCCGGACGGGCGTAAGTGGCAATCCCCCGGAAGTCCTGCTCCGCCGCCAGGCGGCGCCCGCGGTCCAGATCGCAGACGGCGGCGGCGACCATGCCCGCCTTCCGCATCGACGCCAGATGAGCGCGGCCCATGTTGAAAGCACCGCCATATCCGATGACGCCGCAGCGAAAGCCTCCTTCCGATGGCATGTCCACTCCGTGATTCTGAGGAACGGTCGAACCGAGGCTTGCTAGAAAGGGGAATCCTGCGAGGGCCGTCAAACGCCGGACCATCGGCCGCGCCCCGGGCGGCCCCGGCCCTTACATTTGCCCCCAGTGGTTCCAGTGACCCACGCAGAGGATCGCTGCTTGAAGCCCTTCCTCCCCGGCGCCGACCGGCTCGACACCGATCTGGCCGAGGCTCTGCGAGCAGACCGCCTCCACTCCCTCCTTCTCCTCGAGATCCGTCAGGAGTCCCCGGAAACGGCGGAGGGAGACCGGAGGCTGGACCTCCTGCGGAGCCTGGCCCAGGGTTCCGCCTATCGACTCGGAGCGGATCGCTTCGCCCTGCTCAATCTCCCCGTGGACCGGGCCGCCTCAACCTCCGCCATCCGCCGTCTCTCCGAACCGACGCTGCCGGACCGGGCGACCCTCTGCGGGGGCGGTGTCGCCGTCGATCCAGCGTGGCTGACCCCCGGCGACGAGACCGTGCGCGTCCTCCTCGACGCCGCTGCGCGGCTGTTGGCTCTCTCCAGGCAACGGGGCGGAAACCGGATCTTGTGGATCGGCCGGGAGCACGCCGCATCTTCGGACCAGGACAGAGTGGCCGAGAGGCTGTTCCGGGATCTGGCCAGGGTGAACGCCTCCAGGGCCCGGCAGCTGGAGATCGATTCACGGGTCGATCCGCTCACCGGCCTCTACAACCGGAGGGGATTCGACGAGATCTTCTCTCGAATGGTGGAGACCGCCCGGCGCGCCAACCGTCCCCTGGGGTTGTTGTTCCTCGACTGCGACACCCTCAAGGAGATCAACGACGAGGGCGGTCACGAGGCCGGGGACCGATTCATCCTCGACCTGGGCAGGGTCCTGCGCAGCGTGGTCAGGGGCTCGGACTTCATCGTGCGCTGGGGCGCCGATGAGTTCGCCGTCGCCCTGGAGAGCGGCGAGACCAGCTCGGCCATGGCCCTGGCCGAGCGCCTGCGCACCGAGGTGGAGGCCCGCACGGAAGGCACCGTCTCCATCGGGATCTACAGCGGGGTACCCGTCGACACCGCCGAGGCCGTGGGGGCCGCGGACGCCGCCATGTACGAAGCCAAGGAGCTGGGAAGGAACGTCGTCGTCACCCACAGCCAGGACCCGCCGTAGCCGACTTCAGACCATCGATGCGGACCCCCGCCGGTCCTACCTGGAGAGCATGGCCACGCAGACCGGTTTCGGGACCGCCACCTGCACGCCCGTGGAGGTCAGGGCGCCCGAGTCCCCGTCGATGCGGAACAGGCTCACACAGTCGCTCTGGTAGTTCGCCGCCAGGAGGAACTGCGCCGTCGGATCGATGCCCAGATTCCACGGCCAGCTTCCCTGGGCCGGTTCGTGGCCGGCGATCTCCACGGAGCCGCTGGCCTCGTCCACGGCGAACACGGCGATGCTGTCATGGCCGCGGTTGGAAGTGTAGAGATAGCGCCCCGACGGCAGGATCTTGACGTCGGCGGCGTGGTTGTGACCGGTGAATGCGGGGGGCAGGGCCGGTACCGTCTGGCGCTCGGTCAGGCGGCCCGTGTCCGGGTCGAAGTCGAAGACGGACAGGGTGCTGTCGAGCTCGTTGAGCACGTAGGCCACGGACCGCCGGGGGTGAAAGGCGATATGTCTCGGGCCGGCACCGGGCCGGCTGGAGACCGCGGGCGGATCGGCCGGACTCAGACCGCCCTCTTCCGAGAGTCCGTATACCCGCACCTCGTCCGTCCCCAGGTCGGCGGCCAGGGCCCACCTGCCGGTGGGATCGAGGACCATGCAGTGAACGTGGGGACCCTCCTGTCGTTCCTCGTCGAGGCTCGATCCCTCGTGCTGAGCGGTCGCCGTGAGAGGGCGGAGTCCCCCGGCCCGGATCGGCAGGACGGCGACGCCGCCGGAGTTGTAGTTCCCGGTCAGCAGGAATCGCCCGCCGAGGTCGAGGTCGATGTAGCACGGCAGGGTGCCCCCGGAGGGCTGCCGTCCGAGGAAGGTCAGGCGGCCCGTCGAAGGGTCGAGATCGAAGGCGCTCACCGCCCCCTGGGGGACGCCGTCGCACTCGTCGAGGGCGTTGGCGGCGTAGAGCCGCCGTCCGGCGGCGTCGATGCGCAGGTAGAACGGGGTCGGCACACCCGGCGTCTTTCCCGCCGGTTCCAGCGAGCCCGAGGAAGGATCGAGCAGGAAATGGTGGATCCCTTCGCCGGGATCCTCGTTGTAGGTCCCCACGTAGACGAGGACCTCCGCCTTCGAATCAGCTGACATCGTCTCTCCCCCTGGAGAATGCCGCAGGTGCTCCGGTATCCTCTCCTTGCGTTCCCCCTGGCCGGGGACGCACCTTACGCCCCGGACCGGTCGACCCATCCTCCCGCATGGGGGTCTCGAATCAACACCGCCCGCCCTGCCGGGGTCAACAGAAGGAGAGATGCCATGCCGAAAGTCCTGAGTGACGCGGCCGTCGAGCAGTACCACCGCGACGGGTACTTCTACCCCGTCCAAGTCCTGGAGCCGGCGCAGGCCGCCGAGAACCGGGCCCGCCTCGAGACCTTCGAGGCCGGCCAGGGAGAGCCGATCTCCGGCCCCCAGCGCAGCAAGTCCCACCTCCTGTTCCGCTGGGTCGACGACCTCATGCGGCAACCAGCCATCCTCGATGCCGTGGAGGACCTGATCGGACCGGACCTGCTGTGCTGGAACACCCTGTTCTGGGTCAAGGAGTCCGGCAGCGAGAGCTTCGTCTCCTGGCACCAGGACCTGCGCTACTGGGGCCTGGACAGCGACGACCTGGTCACCGTCTGGCTGGCCCTGTCGCCGGCGACCCTGGAGAGCGGCTGCATGCGCGTGCTGCCGGGCAGCCACCGCGGCGAGATGATGCAGCACGAGGACGGATACAAGCCCGACAACCTGCTGACCCGGGGACAGGAGATCGCCGTCGAGGTGGACGAGGCCCGGACCGTGGCCATGCCCCTGGAGGCCGGACAGGTGTCGCTGCACAACGTGCGGCTGGCCCACGCCTCCGGTCCCAACCGCTCGCCGGACCGGCGCATCGGCCTGTCCCTGCACTACATGCCCACCAGCACGCGCCAGATGGTCGGCGAATGGGACAGCGCCGCCCTCGTGCGCGGCGAGGACCGGTACGGCCACTTCACCCACGCGCCGAGACCCGACAGGGACTTCGACCCGGTGGCCGTCGAGTTCCACGAGCGCGCCACCGCGGCGGTACGCAAGGTCCTGTTCCAGGGGGCCGAGAGGGTTCGCCCGACGATCTGAGAGCGCCCTTCCGCCAGAGCTTCAGCCCACGCGCACGGTCCCGTCCGCCTCCACGGCCAGGAACACCTGGTCCGTGCCCGGCGCCGAGGCCGGACCGTACATCACCGCCCGTTCCACGTCCGACATCCCCTCCACCAGCTCCTCGCCCCAGTGGATCTGCGGCGGCGCCAGCCGGGCCGATCGGCCCGTGCGCGTGGCCGTGCGGCCGGCGTATTTGAACAGCACGGACCGGCGGTCGTGGCCGGCCCGCCACGGCAGGGTGCCGTGGGTCTGGGCGCCGTCCATGAAGAACAGGACGTCGCCGGCCCTCAACTCGGGCTGCGTCACCAGGCCCATGTCGTCGTCCGCGGTGCGCACCCCCCGGGGCATGGGGAACCCCGCCTTGTGGCTGCCGGGCACGCAGGCGAAGCCGCCGTCGCCGGGGCCGGCGCCGGCCAGGCTCCAGGACACGGTCACGCCGGCGCAGTAGCCCCGTCCGGCCTGATGGTGGTAGGCGACGTATGGCCGGTGGGGCTCCCCGGCGCCGTGCATGACCAGGCCCTCCGTGCCCTCGACGCCGCCGATGTAGTGGGGCCCGTGGTCGAAGCGGAAACCGGGTCCGCACATCTCGTTGAGGCGGCTCACCACGGCGGGATGGGCGAGCATGCGGCGGAAGGGCTCGCAGTGCGGCTTCGGCAGGGTGAGCAGCTCCTCGGAGGCCGTTATTCTCACGTGCCCGCTGCCCTGCAGGCGCCGCGACTCCCGCGGCCCCGGGCTCTCCCCCGCGTGGTGCACGACGCCCCGCTCGTGACAGTCGTCGAGGGCGGCGTTGGCCGCCGCCAGCTCGCCGGCGGTGAGCACCTGCGGCACCACGAGGTAGCCCGTCAGATCCCAGTGGTAGCGCTCTCTCTCGTCCATGTCGATCCTCCCTCAGCCTCTGTGGACGACGCGCACGCCGACCCCGTCCGACTCCAGCAGCGGCATCCCGCCGCCGTGCACCCCGGGGCCGTACATGACCGCCCGCTCGGCCTCGGTCAGTTCCTCCGTCCACTCGCCGTAACGGTCGCGCGGCTTGAAGTGCCGGCCCACGGACCTCGCCGCGCCGCGCTCCGCGTACTTGTAGAGCACGGAACGGCGTTCCCCTTCGCCCCTCCACGGGAGCGTGCCGTGGGTGGCGGTCTCGGCGAAGAACAACACGTCTCCGGCGGCCATGGCCGGCTGCACGACCAGACCCATGTCGTCCTCGGCGGTGCGCACCCCCCGCGGGGTCGGCTCCCGGGACTTGTGGCTGCCCGGGACCACGGCGAACCCGCCATCGCCCTCGCCCACGTCGGTCAGCTGCCAGGCCACGGTGACGCCGCGGCAGGAGATCACCGAGTTCTGTTGGTGGTACCAGGTGGCGGGGCTGAAGGGCTCGCCGGCGCCGTGCAGGAGGTGGCCCTCGGTGCCGGCCGTGGCGCCGATCAGCAGGGGCCCGTGGTCGAGGCGGAAACCGCGGCCGCTCATCTCGTTCAGCCGCGACACGACCACGGGGTGCACCAGGAGGTCGCGGAAGGGCTGGCGGTGGGGCTGCGGCCAGCCGAGCATCCCGGTCAGCTCGCGCCGGCCCGAGCCGCCGGTCAGGGCCGTGGAGCCCCGCGCCAGGCCGCCCCCGTCCACGGGGCGCGTGCGGATGCGGCCGGCGTGGTGGTCGATGGGGTCGTTGCAGGCGCGCACTTCTTCGGCGGACAGGGCGCCGCGCACGACCAGGTACCCCCGCAGGTCGAAGTAGTACTTCTCCTCGTCGGTCATGACGAAGGGTCCGGCCTGACTCATCTCCTCACTCCTCTTCGTTTGCTCGTCTCTGCGTGCGCCAATATGGTACGCAGCCGCCCGCCCTCCAACCTCCACGGTCCGCTTCGATGACGCCCAACGTCCTGCTCGTCATCACCGATCAGCAGTCGCGCTTCGCCCAGTCCGCCGCCGGCAACGAATGGGTGGGCACCCCTCACCTCGACGCCCTGTCGGCAGCGGGCGTGCGCTTCACGCGCGCCTACTGCGCGGCGCCCGTCTGCAGTCCCTCGCGCGCCAGCTTGGCCACCGGCCGGCCCCCTCACCAGACCGGACTGGTGGCCAACGGCATGCCCTGGCCCGAAACCACACCCGAAGTCTGCGGCCACTTCCTGCGCCACGGGTACGACGTGGGCTGGGTGGGGAAGCGAACGGGGAACCCACCCGAGCCGAGCGCGGAGGGCGGGCGGTTCGAACTCCTTCTGCCCGAGGGCGTCGGCACCCGCCTGGGCAGCGAGAGCGACACGGCCATCGCCGATGCGGCGATCCGCTACCTGCGCCGTCCGGGTCGTGAACGGCCGTTCTTCCTCGGCGTGACCCTGATCAACCCTCACGACATCTGCTACTGGGTGATGGGGATGGCGGCGGACACCGCCGCCGGCGGCCCCCTGCCGCCGCTGCCCGCCGGCTTCGAACCAGCCGCAGACGAGCCCGACTTCATCCGCCGCTGCCGGCAGCGCGCCCACTACGGTCCCGAGAACACCTTCACGCGGGACTGGGACCGCCGCGACTGGCGCCGCTACCTGCGCGAGTACCACGCTCTGACCGGGCGCGCCGACGCCGAGACGGGGCGCATCCTGGCGGCCCTGGGCGACGCTGGTCTCGAACAGGACACCCTGGTGGCCTGCACCAGCGACCACGGCGAGGGCATGGCCCGGCACCGCTGGGTGGTGAAGCTGATGCTGTGGGAGAGCGTCGTCTCCGTGCCCCTGACTCTGTCGTGGCCGGGCGTGATCCCCCAGGGGCAGGTGCGCGGCCATCTGGCCTCGGGCCTGGACCTGCTGCCCACCTTGTGCGACTACGCCGGGCTGCCGGTCCCGGCCGGCGTGGTCGGCCGGAGTCTGCGCGGCGCCGTCGAGGAGGGTGACGGCCCCGGACGGGAGTACGTCGTCACCGAGCTGCACCCGGACGACGAGGACCTGTCCTTCTCCGCGCGCATCGTCGTGTCCGCCCGCCACAAGTACGTGGCGTTCTCCGAGGGCCGGCCCCGCGAGGTCCTCTTCGATCTCGAGGCGGACCCCGGCGAGACCCGGGACCTGGCCGGCGACCCCACGCAGTCGCCCATCCTCGCCGCGCACCGGCGCTACCTGGAGCGGTGGATCGAGGGGACCGAGGACCGCGACTTCCCTCTACCCCCCACAGGCTGAAACCGATGAACGACCGCGAGAAGTTCCTCTTCGACCTGAACGGCTATCTCGTCCTCGAGGATGCGCTGACCGCGGATGAAGTCCTCGCCGCCAACGCCGCCGTCGACCACCACGCCGACCGGATCTCCGACCGCGAGCCCGGCCTGATCCGCATGGTGCGCGGCACCGAGGGCCACCAGCTGCACGGCGGCATGACCTTCGATCCGAGCCAGTTCCACCGCTTCGACCACGGCCGCATGCAATGCGGCCTGTGCGTGGCCGCCTGGCAGCTGACCGGCGTGGAGGCCGGCGACGGCGGCTTCGCCTGTATCCCCGGCAGTCACAAGTCCCACTACCGGCCCGCCTCGGAGGTGCTCCGCCTCGAGCAGGACTGGGGTTGCGTGCGCCAGGTCGAGGCCCCTGCCGGCTCGGTGGTGTTCTTCAACGAGGCCCTCGTGCACGGCACGCTGCCGTGGCAGCCGGCCCATCGCGAACGCCGCTCCGTGCTGTTCAAGTATTCCCCGGGATCCCTGTCGTGGGGTTCCCCCCACGGCGAGTGCCCCATGGCGGACCCCACCGAGGCCGAGCGCGCCCTCTACGAGCCGCCCCGCCGCACGGGGCGCACCGAGCTGCGAGGCGCCGCTCAGTAGCGCGCCCCCGCCAGCTCCTCGCGCATCAGCTCCATCAGCGCCGCCGCGGCCGACGACGGCGGCCGGCCCCGGTGCCGCACGAGACCGACTGAGCGCCGTGGCACGCCCCTGGCGCCGACCGCGGCCAGTCGGCCCGCCGCCACTTCGTCGGCCAGCGACACCTGCGGCACCAGGGCAACGCCGAAGCCGATCTCCACGAAGCGCTTGATGATCTCGATGCTGCCCAGCTCCATGACGATCGCCGGAGTCGTTCCGGCGCCGCGCAGCACGGCGTCGAGCAGGGAGCGGCTCTGGCTGCCGCGCTCGAGGGCCAGCAGCGGATAACGCCCCGCCGTGGCCGGCCGCACCGCCTTGCGCCGGGACAGGGGGTGCCCCGCGGGGCAGATCCATACGTCGCTGCGCTCGAAGACGGGCTCCGTCGACAGCCCGCGGTCGCGGATCGGCAGGGTCGCCAGCCCGAAGTCGATCTCGTCCGCCAGCACCAACTGGCCGATCTCGGAGGACATCTTGTTGCGGATGTCCACCTCCACCTCGGGGAAGCGTTCGCGGAAACGGCCCAGCACCGGGGGCAGCACGTAGGTGCAGTTGGTGTCGCTCGTGGCCAGCAGCACCCGGCCCCGCACGTGGGTCCCCATCTCCTCCAGCTCGGCCTGCGCCGCCGCCAGCTCACCCAGGACCGAGCGCACCCGCCGGAAGAGGGCCTCGCCGGCTTGGGTGAGGCGCACGCCCTTGCGGCCGCGTTCCAGCAGGCTCTGCCCGAGCTCCTCCTCCAGCGCCTTGATCTGCTGGCTGACGGCCGGCTGGGTCAGGAACAGCTTGTCCGCGGCCCGGGTGAAGCTGCCCTGGCGGGCGACCTCGAAGAATCCGCGCAGCTGCTGCAGCTCCACGCTGTTCCTCCTCTCTGAACATCGAACTGATTTATCCCGAGTATAAGAAGAATCACCTTGGCTTATGTATTCGCCCGCCGCACATTCCTCGCGGACACGCTTCACCTTCACCGGAGGAACTCCCATGTCCGTCACCGCCGTGGTCGGCGCCGCCTGGGGCGACGAGGGCAAGGGCAAGATCACCGACGCCCTGGCCGCCGGCGCCGGCGTGGTGGCTCGCTTCCAGGGCGGCCGCAACGCCGGTCACACCATCGTCAACGACTTCGGGCGGTTCGCCCTGCACCAGCTGCCCTCGGGTGTGTTCCGCCCCGGCGTGGCCAACCTCCTGGGCCCCGGGGTCGCCGTCGATCCCACGGCGCTGCTCGAGGAGCTTGACGGGCTGACGGCCGGCGGCGTGCCGGCTCCGCATCTCGGGATCTCGGATCGGGCCCAGGTGGTCCTGCCCACGCACGTCCTCGCCGATGGCTGCGAGGAGGACCGCCTCGGAGACAGGGCCTTCGGATCGACCCGGGCCGGCATGGCCCCGTTCTACGCGGACAAGTGCCTCAAGGTGGGCGTGCAGGTGGGAGACCTATTCGACCCGGGCTGGCTGCGGGAGCGCCTCGGCCGCTCGCTGGAGGCGCGCAACGTGCTGTTCCGCCACCTCTACGGCCGCGAGGAGGTGACCGTCGACGGCCTGTGCGACCAGCTGTCTCCCATGATCGAGCGGCTGCGGCCCATGGTCTGCGACACCAGCGCTCTCCTTCGGAGTCTCCTGGCCGCGGAACAGCACATATTGGTGGAAGGCCAGCTCGGGGCCCTGCGCGATCCCGACCACGGCATCTACCCGTACTCGACCTCGTCCTCCACCCTGGCCGGATTCGCCAGCGTCGGCCTCGGAATCCCGCCCCTGTCGATGCGGGAAATCGTCGCCGTGGCCAAGGCCTATTCGAGCTGTGTCGGCGCCGGACCCCTCGTCGCCGAGTGGACGGGAGCCGCCGCCCGGGAACTGCGCCGCCGCGGCGGCGACCGCGGAGAGTACGGCGCCACCACCGGCCGGCCCCGGCGGGTCGGCCCCTTCGACGCCGTGGCCACCCGGTACGGCTGCCGGCTCCAGGGCGCCACCTGCGTGGCCCTCACCAACCTCGACGTCCTCGGGTACCTCCACGAGATTCCCCTGTGCACGGCGTACCGGATCGACGGCCTGGAGACCACCGACTTTCCGCGCACCCGGGACCTGGAGCGCGCGGAGCCGGTGTACGAGACCGCGCCGGGCTGGCGCACCGACATCTCCGAGGCCCGCCGCTGGCAGGAACTGCCCGACCCCGCCCGGCGCTACGTCGATCGCCTGGAGGCCCTGATCGAGATGCCCGTCTCCCTGCTCTCGGTGGGCCCCCATCGCCGCGCCTTGATCCGGCGCGACCACCACGGAGCACCGAATGTCTGACCCGCCCGGCGCCATCCTCTTCGATCTCGACGACACGATCCTGGAATTCGAGGCCGTGGCCGGTCCCGCCTGGAGGGAGGTGACGGGGAGGTTCGCCAGCGAGTTCGGCGGGGTGACGCCGGAGAGGGTGCGCCGGTCGATCGCCGAGGTCTCCCGGGCCTGGTGGTCGGACCCCGAGCGCCACCGCCGGGGGCGGCTGGACCTGGCCAACACGAGGCGCGCCAATGTCGCCGAGGCGTTGCGGGCCCTGGCCATCGGCGACGAGGGCGCGGAAGACGCCCTCTCGGCGCGGATGGCCGCCGCCTTCGCCGAGGCCCGCACGGCGGCGATCCGGCCTTTTGCCGGCGCCGTGGAGACCCTGCGGCACTTCGCCGCGGCCGGGGTGCCCATGGCCCTGGTCACCAACGGCGACACCGCCGGCCAGCGCGCCAAGATCGAGCGCTTCCACCTGGCCGGGTTCTTCCGCCGCATCGTCATCGAGGAGGAGTTCGGCGTGGGCAAGCCGGACGAGCGCGTCTTCCGGCATGCCCTCGAGGCCCTGGGCGCCAGTCCGCAAGGCGCCTGGATGGTAGGCGACAACCTCCGGTGGGAGATCGAGCCCTGCCGCCGGCTGGGACTGCGCACGGTCTGGGTCGACATCGGCGGCCGGGGACTGCCGGAGGACGCCCCCGCGGCGCCCCACCTCACGGTGCGCGCCATCGCCGAGCTTCCCGGGTAAGGACGCCCCGCTCGAGGCTTGTCACGCCGGGCGCTGCGTGCCCCGCGGGCCGGGACTCTCCCGAGGCGCGCGCGGGCCCCCCTCCCGCTTGCGCCGCCGCCAGCGCCGGCCGACCTTCGAATCGGTGATGGCCATCGATCTCGACGCCGGACTGCAGCGCTTCGGATTCACCGCCTTCCGGCCCGGCCAGCGGGAGGCCGTGGAGGCCCTGCTCGACGTGGGGCGCGTGCTGCTCGTGGCGCCCACCGGCGGCGGCAAGAGCCTCACCTACCAGCTCCCCGCCGCCCTCCTTCCGGGCACGACCCTGGTCATCTCCCCCCTCATCGCCCTGATGCACGACCAGGTGTCCGCCCTCGAGGCCCGGGGCGTGCCCGCCACCTACCTGGCCGGCACTCTCGACGGCGACGAGATCCGCCGGCGCATGGGAGCCCTGGCCCGGGGCCGCTACAAGCTCGCCTACGTGGCCCCTGAGCGGCTCACCTTCGACGGCTTCCGTCAACTCGTGGGAGGTCTCGAGTGCCCTCTCGTGGCCGTCGACGAGGCCCACTGCATCAGCGAGTGGGGCCACGACTTCCGCCCCGAGTACATGCAGATCGGCGAGCTCCTGGCCCTGCTGCCCGAGGCTCGCCTCCTGGCCTGCACCGCCACGGCCACGCCCGTGGTGCGCGACGAGATCCTCGAGCGGCTCGGCCTGCCCGCCGACACGCCCCAGCACGTGCGCGGCTTCGCGCGGCCCAACCTCGCCTTTCGAGTGCACCCGACGCGGGGCAAGGGCGAGCGGGAGGGCCGCGTCGACGCGGCCCTGGCCGAGACCTTGAACGCCCCGGGGGCCGGACGGGGCACCGCCATCCTCTACGCCGCCACCCGCCGCCAGACCGAGGAGGAGGCCGGCCGGCTCGCCGGCGCCGGTTGGAACGCCGCCGCCTACCACGCCGGCATGGACGGTCACGCCCGCGAGTCGGTGCAGCGCGCCTTCGCCGGTGGCGGCCAGGAGATCGTCGTCGCCACCAACGCCTTCGGCATGGGCATCGACCGCCCCGACGTGCGCTGCCTCGTCCACCTGGCCCCGCCCGGCTCGGTGGAGGCCTACTACCAGGAGGCCGGCCGCGCCGGCCGCGACGGCGCCGACGCCCTCTGCCTGCTGCTGATCTCGCCGGGCGACATGGGGTTGCGCCGCCGGCTGATCGAGAGCGACGTGGAGGGCCGGGTCCCCGACCCGGAGACGGTCGCTCACCGCTGGAACCTGTTCCTCGAGCTGATGCGCTGGTCCGAGGGCGGGGGCTGCCGCCACGACGCCATCCTGCGCTATTTCGGCGACGAGGAGGAGACCCTGGCCGGCTGCGGCCGCTGCGACGTCTGTCTGCAGCTGGACGACGGCGGCGGCCCCGACGCCAACGAGGTGAGCACCATCGTCCGCCAGGCCCTGTGCGGCGTGGCCCGGGTCCACGGCCGCTTCGGCATCGGCGCCGCGGCGCGGCTGCTGGGCGGGGCCGACGATCTGCGCCTGCAGCGGGCCGGCCTGCACAACACCTCCACCTTCGGGGTCCTCTCGGAACGGGCGGAGGAGTGGATCCTCACCCTGCTGCGCCGCTGCGTCACCGCCGGCTGGGTCGACTTCCAGGGCGGGGACCGTCCCGTGGTGGTGGTCACCGACGAGGGCTACGACGTGATCCACGAGCGCCGGCCGGCGCGCCTGCTGCTGCCCCCGGCCGCGTCGGAGCGCGGCCCCCGCGCCACTGCGCGGTCCGGCGCCCGGCGGCAGGCGCCCCCGCTCGAGCTGGAGGAGTCCGCGGGCGAGCTGTTCGAGGCCTTGCGGGCCTGGCGCCTGGAGACGGCCCGGGAGGCCGGGGTGCCGCCCTATGTCGTGGCCAGCGACCGGTCCCTGCGCGACATCGCCGCCCTGAGGCCGGCCGACCCCGAGGCCCTGCAGACGGCCCACGGCATCGGCCCGGCCAAGGTGGAAAAGTACGGCGCGGCGATCCTGGCCATCGTCCGGGCCGCCGAGGCCGCTCCCGCCCCGGCGGCGGGAGACTAGCGCCTACCCCCGGGGGGCCTGTTCGGGGAAGGGGGCGCGCAGGTCGTAGCGCCCCTCCACGAGCACCGGCAGGGTGCCGTCGTCGATCATCAGGTCCAGGGGGCACTCCCGGGTGGTCATGGGCAGCTCGACCACCCCCTTGACCCGCAGGGACTCGTAGAACGCCATCATGATCTCGAGGGTGTAGCGGGCCTGCACGCCGCTGCTGCGGTGCTCCTCGATCTCCCCGTCGAGCCAGGCGACGAACTCGTCGAACTGGGTGACCGGCACCCCGGGCGGCTCGATGCGCCGCCACCCCGCCTGCTCGGAGCTCTGCAGCAGCAGATTCCCGTCGGGTCTCACGCCGCCCTTCTCGGCGCGGATCTGCCCCTCCGTGCCGTAGACCGTGGCCATGTCCACGGCCGGCTCCGGCAGGTCGCCCTCGTAGACCCCGCGGACCCCGCCCTCGAAGCAGACCAGCCCCATGCACAGGTCCTCGCACGGGCTGCGGCGCTCCCAGCGGTCCGTGGTCCGCGAGGTGTTGCCGATCACCCACAGGGGCTTCGGGTCACAGAGCATGTAGCGCCAGCTGTCGATGGCGTGGGTGCCGGTGTTCAGCAGGCCGGCGTTCGCCTTGGCGCGGTGGTGGACCATGGTGGGCTCGCCGATGGCCCCGGCGGCCACGAGTCGCCGCACCTCGTTCGGCGCCGGAGCGAACCGCCCCTGGTGGCCGATGGCCAGCTTGGTGCCGGCCCGGTCGCAGGCGGCGATCATGTCCTCCGCCTCTCCCAGGGCGGCGGCGATCGGCTTCTCGCCCAGGACCCCCTTCACGCCGGCTTCGGCGGCGGCGATGGTCACCTCGGCGCGGACCCCCTGCCAGGTGGGCACGCTGAGGATGTCGATCTGCTCCCTGGCGAGCATCTCGCGGTAGTCGCCGAACACGGCGGGCACGCCGTGCTCCCCGGCCAGGGCCTGCGCCCTCTCGAGGTCGACATCGGCCAGGGCCACCACCTCGGCCCGCGGGTGCCCGCTCCAGGAACGGGTGTGCGAGCGGCCCATGCCGCCGCATCCGACCACGCCGACCCGGTATATCTCCGCCATCTTCTCCTCCTTCTGCTCTTCGTCAGGGTTGGTGATCCAGCCGCACCGTGGGCTCGTCGTTGGCCAGGAAGCGCTCCGCCGTGTTGTGCGTCGCCGGGCTCGTGCGGAAGTCGGCGATCCAGGGCTCGCGGAACCAGGCCTGCTTCTCCCGGGGCAGGGCCGCCATCACCTCGGGGGGGATCCTCAGGCGGTGCCAGTGGGTGGCCAGGTGCGAGTAGGCGTTGAGCACCGCCACCCTCGGGGTTTCCCGTTTCCACTCCGGTCCCGCGTGGCACAGGTTCTCCGTGAAGAACACGGCGCTTCCCGCGGGACAGTCGTAGCTGGTGAGGAACTCGCTGCGCCGGCCCTCCTCCAGCGACAGGTGATCGGGATGCATGGGGAAGTTGGCCTTGTGGCTGCCGGGGATGAAGTGGGTGCCCCCGTCCTCCCGGGTCACTTCGGTGAGCTCGAAGACCACCCGCACCATGCCGGCGTGGATGCGGCCGTGTGCGCACCGGTAGCCGAAGATCGGATCGATCTGGCCGGGACCGCCGCCGTGCAGCTCACCGTGCCGCTCCCCCTTCTTCCGCCACACGCAGTAGGTCCCCTCCACGCGGATCTCCGGACCGATGATCTCGTGGAGCACCTCGATCACCTTCGGATGGTCGATGAGCAGGCTGGCCGCCCCTCCCGGCATGGCCCGCTCCTCGGGCGCCAGCGACTCGGGATCGTGGTGGATGCGGTCGATCTGGTCGACGATGGCCTCGATCTCCTGCGGCTCCAGGATGGCGGGCCTCACCAGGTACCCCGTCAGATCGAACCGGAACCTCTCTTCCTCCGTCATGCCCATTGGATTGCTCCTTCTGTCGTTTCGGGCCCGGGGGATCGCACGGGGGCCACAAGATAGCGGGGCCCACCGGCCGGCCGCCACGGGGAAGGGGCCCTTTCTCACCCCAGGTCTGGGGGCGGCCCCGCCGTTGAGCCTCCGCCCCGGTGGTCGTAGTCTACTGGCACACACGGGAAAGGAGGAGGCCATGTCACCACCGAAAGCGGCGATCGCCCCGGAACGGGTGCAACAGTTCGTGAACGACGCCCACGGCGACCTGGACAGCGTCGCGAAGATGCTGGAGGAGGAGCCGGCCCTCCTCAACGCCTGCTGGGACTGGGGAGGGGGAGACTGGGAGACCGGCCTCGGGGCGGCGGCGCACATGGGCCGCCGCGACATCGCCGAGCTCCTGCTCGGCCGTGGCGCCCGCATCGACCTGTTCGCCGCGGCCATGCTGGGCAAGCTCGAGATCGTGAAAGCCGTGGTCGAGGACGACCCGGAGGTGGTCGATCGGAAGGGGCCTCACGGGATCTCCCTGACGACGCACGCGAGGAAGGGAGGCAAGGCGGCGGCGGCGGTCGTGAAATACCTGAAGAGCCGGTAGAGCCATCCTCACCAGACGAAAGGCAAGCCATGGCCAAGGCGAAGAGCAGGAAGACGAGAACGAGACAGAAGGCAGAGCCTCCCGTCCTCCGCCACATGTGCTCCGTGGGCACCCTGATGGGCTGCGGAGACAAGCGCGGAGAGTGGACGATACCGCAGAAGCTGCGGCGCATCCGCAACGCCGGCTTCGACGGGTTCCTCGGGCGGGTCACCATGTTTCCGCCCGAGGTGGTCGAGGAATCGGGCCTGATCTTCGCCTGCACCACCGACATGGGCGGACCCCACGAGGCGGAGCGCAAGCTCAAGCGCATCCGCAAGTACGGGGCCCGCGTGGTCAACGTGCAGATGCTCGACCACGACACCGGCACCGACGAGGCGGTGACCTGCGCCCGAGAGGTCATGCGCGTCGCCGGCGAGCTGGAGATGGATGTCTCCATCGAGGTCCACCGCGACACCTGCACGGAGACCCCGGAGAAGGCCTATGCCTTGGCCGAGGGTTTCGAGAAGGCCGAGAAGCGCCCCCTCAAGATGACCTGGGACTTCTCCCACCCCGCGGTGGTGAAGCACCTGTCGCCGCCGTACTTCAAGCGCCTCGTGGAGCGCCCCGACCTGGTGCAGCTGGCCAACCAGATCCACTTCCGCCCCTTCAACGGCCATCACGCCATGGTCCCCGCCCTCGGACGGGGCGGCAAGCTGACGCCGGAGTTCAAGGACTGCATGGAGTTCGGCGACCAGTTGCTGGCCCTGTGGCTGAAGGCGGCGCCCCCGGGCCGCGAGTTGTTCGTCTGCCCGGAGCAGATCGCCGGCGGCTACCACCTCTCGGTCTTCGGCGACCGCTTCAAGGACGTGAAGGCGATCAAGGCGGAGCTGGAGAAGAGCTGGAGGCGCAACCTGCGCGGGTGGAAGCCGCCGCGGAAGAAACGGGCGAAGAAGGCGCGGCAGCGGTAAACTGCCCATCCACTGCATTGGCCGGAGACTTGAGCGGCACCTGCCGTAACACCGCCGCGACTGGCTAATCGAAGGCGGCCTTGATGCGGGCCCAGGAAATCGACCCGACGGCTGTGGAGACACAGTCGTTCCAGTCGGTCGAAGTGGAGCTTGTACCCCCGTCCCACCCGACCAACAGACCGTCGGTAAAGCGATCGGCGTCGCGCCAGGAATAGGCCGCACCGGTCAGGGTGTGGAAGGCTCGGTGGTGGCCCGGCACGTCGAAGTCGGGAATCGCGATCTGGAAACCGATGATCTTGCCCGGCGACAGCTCCGATGCCCTGGAGGCGGCCTCGTCGTCGTAGATGAGGTCGTCAAAGGGTGTCACCTTGATTTCGGTGACGGTCGTTACCGGCCCGTCGCCTAAAACCGCTCCGCCACCGGCTGCGTACGGCTCCCCCTTGACCCAATCCGGTCCACCGACGTGGTCGACGTATTGGCCATCCGGGGTCTCGGCGATGGCGTTCCAGTGCTGGGCCTGACGATAGTTCGACGCTCTCTCTTCCTCCGTACAATCGGCGCAATTGAAGACAAACTCGCCACCCGAGTGATCGCCGTCGACCATGAACTCCAGGTGGGAGTCCCAATTCCACATGCGGCCATCCCCGGCATATTCGTTGACGTACACGTCATCGGTGCGCTCCATGGCGAGCCAGATGGTGTTGCTGGCGTCGTGCCAGGCCATCCAGAGTTCGTAGTCCATATCGGCCGGATCGTACTGAGCACCGTCACCCACCGTGGGATCGGCCAGGAGATCATCCGCCACCAGCGACGGCTGGCCGGCGAGGTCACGCCACTCGTCGACGCTGCCGTCGCTCACGTCGATGCATGGGAGATAGGTGTCGGGGATCTCGAAGAAGGGGTATGGACCCGCACCCACGTGGGCCGTGGCCTCGCTGGCGAGGACGAGGACCAGGAGCCCCGGTAAGGAAGGAGATGTGCGCATCGTGGCTCCTATCGGTGGATGGTCAGAACAGCCGCTCGGCGCCCTCCAGCCGCATCAGGCTCCAGATCACTCCGGAAGCCAGTGGCCGCGTCTGGAGGACGGCGCTGCCCCCGGTGCGCAGGGGGAAGCGGTCGTGCTCCCAGGGCACGGCCTCCAGCCCGAGCAGGTGGGAGACCACGACGCCGCTGGTGCCGCCGTGACAGACCAGCAGCAGGGAGAGATCCGCGTCGGGGGTCCGCCAGAGGCGGTAGCCGTCGTCATCGAAGGGGCCGGTCCCGAACCCGGAGAGCAACTCCTCGAGGCCGCCGATCACGCGCCGCCGGAAGTCCCGGAAGGACTCGCCGCCGGGCATGCCGTCCCACCACTCGGCCGGAGGCCGGCCCCGCACCGCCTCGAAAGCCGCGTCCACCTCCGCCCCGGGGCGGCCCTCGAAGGCGGGAGGCGACTGCTCGGCCAGCCAGGGGCACACCCGCGTTTCCATGCCGAGACGGCGGGCCAGCGGCTCCGCCGTCTGCAGGGCCCGGCGCAGGGGGCTGACGAAGAGCGCGTCGAAGCGCTCGCCGGCCAGTTCCTCGCACAAGGTCTCGACCTCCTCCACGCCTGACGCGGTCAGCTCGGGATCGTCGACGGCGAGGCCGTCCACGATCCACGCCGGCTCGCCGTGGCGCACCAGGCGCAGGCGCATCACGCCGGGCCCCGGGCGCCGGGTGGCAGAGGCGCTCTCACCAGTGCCTGGCCACCCTCTCCTCCGCCCTCGTCATCACCTCGACGACGGCGGGCCGGCCCTCGCGGTTCGCCCTCACGGCGCGCCCGATGGCGGCGCGCACCTCGCCGGGCCGGTCGACGCGCTCGGCGTGGGCCCCCAACTCCCGCGCCACCCCGGAGTAGCAGCCGCCGAGGCGATGGACCTCGTGCACCCGGCTGGCCTCGGGCAGGTTCTTGTCGTAGTGGGTCATGACGCCGTTGTTGAGGACCACCGTCAGGATGGGGATCTCGGCGCGCACCGCGGTCTCCACGTCCATGCCGGCCATGCCGAAGGCGGCGTCCCCCATGACGTTGATCACCGTCTTCTCCGGCGCCGCCAGCTTGGCGCCCAGGGCCAGCCCGAGGCCGTATCCCAGCTGCGTCGACTTGCCCCAGCCCAGGTACCCCCTCGGAGTCACCGCCCGCCACATGGGCAGCAACTGGTCGCGCGGATACCCGGAATCGTGGGTGACGATCGCCTCTTCCGGCGGCACCGCGGCGGCCATCTCCGCAAAGACCCGGTACGGGTTGACGGGGACCTCGTCCGAAAGCCGCAGCGGGCGCCACTGCTCCTCGAACTCCCGGCGGATCTCGGCCACCGCCGCGCTCACCGGACGGCGGTCCCGGCCGCTCTCCCCGGCCTGGCGGCGGACCTCCTCCGTCATCTGCCCGAGCACCAGGCGGGCATCTCCGAGGGCGCCGTGGTCGACGACGTGGTCCCGGTTCAGGTCGACCGGATCGTTGGTGACCTGGGCGACGACCGCGTTCTCCGGCAGGGGAAAGGCGAAGGTCGACTTCGTCAGGCTTGAGCCGATGGCGAGGACGAAATCCGCCCTTTCCAGGAACCGCGCCGCCATGAGCGCGCCCGAGTGACCTCCCGTGCCGAGGGACAGCTCGTGGTCCTCGGGGAAGACGCTCTTGGCCGCCATGGTCGTCATCACCGGGACCGCCGCCAGCTCGGCGAAGGCGGTCAGCTCGTCCCAGGCCCGGGCCCACAGGGTCCCGTGGCCGGCGAGGATCACCGGACGCTCGGCCCGCAGCAGGGCCGTGACGAGATCGCGCACGTCGTCCTCGTCCCCCTTCGACCGCAGCTCCCGCGGAGGCTCGTACTCGAAGTCCGGGGCCTCCTCGCCGGCCACGTCGGCGGGGATCTCCACCAGTACCGGCCCCGGCCGGCCGTGGCGCATCTGCGAGAAGGCGACGCGCATCAGCTCCGAGACGCGCCCGGGCTGGTTGATGTTGGCCGCCCACTTGGTGACCCTCCGGTAGCCGGCGGCCGCCTCGTAGCTCGGGTGCACCTGGGTGCGGTCGCCGGGGGGCCCCCCGGGCAGCAGCAGCAGCGGGATCGAGTCGGCGAAGGCCTGGGCCGCTCCCGGGTAGGCGTTCTCCGCCCCCGGTCCCTGCTGCATGGTGAAGACCCCGAAGGCCTCGCGGTTGCGGACCCGGCTGAAGCCGTCGGCCATGTTGACGCCGGTGCGCTCGGTGCGGGTGATGATGGGGCGGATCCCGGCGAGGGTGGCCGAGTCGATCAGGGTCTGCTGGGGGAAGGCGGCGATCCACTCCACCCCCTCGGCCTTCAGGATCCGCGCGATGCCGTCGTTGACTGTCGCCATGGGAGGGACTCCGATCGGTTCGTTTTCGTATGATTCCGGCCCTTCAACCAATCACCTTTGAGGAACGGATGCCAGCCTTGAAGGCCATTCTCTGCGGACTGGGCGGACGCGGGCGCCACTGGCTCCAGGCCTGCCGCGACCACGGCGGCGTCGACCTGGCGGCCGTGGTCGAGCCCGCCCCGGCCAACCGCCAGCGCGCCCTCACCGAGCTGGCCGTGCCCGGGGACCTGCTCTTCGAGGACCTGACCAGCGCGGCCGGCGCCGTGGAGGCCGACTTCGTGGTCGACGTGACCCCTCCCGCCGTGCACGAGAGCATCGCCCTCAGCGCTTTCGAGGCCGGCCTGCACCTGCTGGGAGAGAAGCCGCTGAGCGACGACTTCGCCGCCGCCCGCCGCATCGTCGATGCCGGGCGGCGCTCCGGCCGGCGCCACATGATCACCCAGAACTACCGCTTCAACCCCCAGCCGCGGACGACGCGCCGACTCCTCGACGAGGGCCTCATCGGCGGCTGCGCCCAGCTCGACGTCTCCCTCTACGTGAGCTGGGCCGACAACCCCGGCAGCCACTACGTCACCGAGCCCTACATGTTCCTCACCGACATGGGCATCCACCACTTCGACATGATGCGCTACACCCTCGGCCTGGAGCCGCTGAGCGTGCGCGCCGTCACCTGGAACCTGCCCTGGGGCTGGCACCGGGGCGACGCCTGCCAGCTGGTACTGTTCCGCTTCGAGGGCGGCGTCGTGGCCACCCACCGCGGCATCGGCTGCACCGTGGGCCACGTCCCCGCCGGCCACAACGGCGAGTGGCGCTACGAGGGTCCGGCCGGGACCCTGACCTGGGAGGGCTCCCGGCTCTATCACACCCACTCCCACAGGGCCGACCCGCGGGTTCGAGAGGAGGTGAGCCTGGACCCGGCGGGGCCGGAAGGGCGCCATCCCGTGCTGCACGAGTTCGTCAGCGCCCTGAAGGAGGACCGCGAGCCCGAGTGCAGCGCCGCCGACAACCTCAAGTCCATGGCCATGGTCTTCGGCGCCGTGGCCAGCGCCCGGCAGGGCGGCGTCGAGATCGACCTGGAGGAGTTGTGAACGAGCTCGAGGGACAGGTCGCCGTGGTCACCGGCGCCGCCCAGGGCCTCGGGCTGGCCACGGCCGAGGAGCTGGCCCGCCGGGGGGCCCGCGTGGTGCTCGCCGACCTGCAAGACGGGGCCGTCGCCGATCACGCCCGCCGCCTCGCGGCCGAGGGCCTGGGGGCCGAGGCCTGCGCCCTCGACGTGACCGACAGCGCCGCCGTCGGAGAGGCCCTGGGGTCCCTGGAGCGCCTCGACATCCTGGTCAACGCCGCCGGCGTGGGCCAGCGTGTCCTGCCGGTCTCCGAGCTGCCCGACGAGGAGTGGGACCGGGTCCTGGCCGCGACCCTCACCGGCACCTTCTACAGCTGCCGCGCCGCGGCGGCGGTCATGGAGCGCCAGGAGGCCGGCGCCATCGTCAACTTCGCCTCCATCAACGGCCAGAACCCGGCGGCCCTCGTGGCCGCCTACAACGTGGCCAAGGCGGGGGTCATCTCCCTGACGCGGACCCTGGCGCAGGAGCTGGCCGCCTACGGGGTGCGCGTCAACGCCGTGGCCCCGGGGCCGGTCTACACCCCCTTCAACCAGCGCAACATGGCGCAGCGGTCGGCGTCGCTGGGGATCACGGAGGAGGAGATGATCGAGCGCGTGCGCAAGGCGATCCCCCTCGGCCGCTGGGGCGAACCGGAGGAGATCGCCCGCACCGTCGCCTTCCTGTGCGGACCGGAGAGCACGTGGATGACCGGCGAGGTGGTGCGCGTCAGCGGCGGGATGGAAGGGGTGTCCGCGGCTCCGCCGAAGCGGTCCCGCGGCTAGCTAGGAGATGCCTCGGCTCGGAGGCGGGCGATGGCTCCACGGGGGCCCTGAGAAAGGGGTCGGAAACCTGATCCTGCCATTGATACACCGGGGCGTCGTCACCGCTCTGCAAGTTGGGCTGGCTTCTCCCAGGGGTCAGGGAAGCGTCAATCATCTGGCGATCTATGGGATCGCCACTGCTGTCCCGTCTCCTGGAGTCCCGCATCCAGCGACCGTCCGCCGGAATGAGGCGCGGCGGATCCCAGGACACAGCTCCCCCGAATCCCCTGGTTCTGAGTTCCTTCCACATGAGTATCCCTACCAGTTCATCGAAGCGGTGCCAGGATACGAATTCCCCGAAGCCCTCGGCCGCTCGCAGGTCCAGGATGATCTCCGACGCATCACTCGGATGATCCTTGGTTACGATGCGGTAATACTCGGCGGGACCCGGATCTATGATCTTGTCCTCTACCGTTGCGGTTATGACCTCTCCCCCCATGTTCCAACCAAGTCGTTTTCGATACACAACGCTCGGGGCCATCGGACTGGAACCATAGGGAATCACCGTCCTGGATATGGTCCCCGTCGCACCATCTGGATCGGCCCACACACCGGGGCCGTGAGCCGCAGACTGCATCAGGTTCCAGTCCGCTCCCGACCTCTCGCCACCTACCGTCTGTTCTGTATAGGGATTGGCCACCGTGAACTCCTGGAACGCCGGAGCATCCCAATCGGGCAGGCCAAGGAAATGTCCGATCTCGTGGGCATGTACGTTGATCCCTGAAGAGCGGTCCAAGGTCTGGTTGTCTGGTCTGCCGCTCCCCTTGCGTTCCGCCGCTACGTACTGATAACCGTAACTCTCTACTCTCCCAGAGGTAGATGACGATGTTGTCGTCCGGTCGGCTCGGGGATGCAAACGACTGTTGTCCGCGATCTCCGGACCGCCGTATACATATGCGACCTTATGACTCTTTCGTGAGGCAATGGTACTGCCATCGGGTAAGTCTGTGTAGCCTGCCGCGACGGCCGCCACGTAAGCGTGATCCCAGAAATTGTACATCCCCCGTGCATAGTCCCAACGTGTATGGGGCAGCCGGATCCAGTCCGGGTAATCCCGATTCTCGCCCGTCATGGCTCGGTTGACGATTCGAACTTCCAGACGGTAGTCCCCACCTGACACTTCGTTGTAGTAGTCGGCCACGCTACCAAATACGTGCGGCAGGTCTTCACCGCCATTGGCCACGGTCAGGTCGGTGCCGCTGAAACTCGTGCCTGAAACCCCGAAGAGACGCTTGAAATCGTCCAGGGTATAGGACGTTGTCCCAGGTACCCACTCGTCGGTCTGTGGCGAGCTAGCCGTGGCCGGAATGATGCGCAATGTACCACCATGGGGAATGTCATGATCGTTATGCCGGTAGGTGGTGTCACCCGCCGTGGGTGTTCCGTCAGCGAACCTGACCAGTACGACATCCAGCTTGCAGGGGCTTGTCCAGGTATGGCTGAGATCTTCTGCCTGGGGCCACAGAGGACAGGCAAGAGACAAGAGCATCAGAGCAAGTCCATGGCATTTCATAGGAATTGGCCATCATCCTCAATTGGTTGATTTCTTGATGTTGCCCCAAGTGGAACTGCTCACATCCGAGGACTTCTGGTGCCGATTCTCGGCATCCCAATGATCGACGGTCCTAAAAACTGCTGTCGAATCCGATACGGCACCTCTTGCTCCTCCTCCATCGGACTCAACCCGAAGAGTTGCCCGCATGCCATACAACTGATGGAGGGCGGCTGTCGTATCTCCGTGGTACACTTCGTCCATGCACCAGTCCATCCCGTAGCCGGCCAGGAAGCGGATCTGCCTGAGATGGGACCTCCGTGGCGATGCCGCCAGGTAGTCGTCCAGTCCACTGTATCCTGTATACCTGAAGATCCTTATGGGGGGAAAACCGAACTTGTCCTCAATGTCGAGAAATTCCACTTGCGTATCCCCCTCGGTCTCCGGAATCGTGTACGTGCCGCCCCCAGGCGTGTCGAATCTGTACAGGGAAATCTCGCCCGTGCCCGTGTGCTCCATGAGATGATCCCCGTTCCACCGCACTTTCTTGCCAGTAATGCAATGAGGCGGGTTTGGGGTCGGACCCGGCATCGAACTGAACACATAGTAAGTGAGGCCGTCGATCACCTCTGTGCGTTCGATCGAGATCGTGATCTCCCGTGGGCTACCATCCCCATCGTTGAGGCCCAGCAGCCCATATTCGTCGTGCGAGGAGTTCTTGTAGACCCAGGAATTGCCGACAGCCAAGGGCAGAAACTCAAACGTCTCGTACGTGACCTGCGCCCTGGCCGATGCCAGGCACAGGGAGGAGATTCCAACGAACAGCAGGATGCGTGGCAGCATGAGGGTACTCCTCGGTTATGCCCATCTGGCGTTTGCGGATGGGCCTGCACGGCATGGATGCGCGGGAGGCTCTTGGACGGCCGAGGCCCCGCTAGGCATCGAACTGAAGACGTAGTAGGTCTTGCCACCGATCACCTCGGTGGTGTCGATGGAAATGGGTGTAGCCTCGGTTTTACGCAGCCCTCTTGTGGGTTTGGTGGGTCGTCTGGTTCAGGTACCAGTTCCAGAAGGCCTCCCATCGGTTGGATTGCACTTGGGCTCGTAGATTGAGGATCTGCTGGCCTCCTTGGCGGGTCCAGCGCATGCCGCTGCGTTTGAGTCGATGGCCGACCAGGGTTTTGGCGGCGGCCTCCACGGGGCCGCTGGAGAGGATCAGCCCCGCCGCGTGATAGCGCGCATAGTCCATTTTGTCGCGGTTGTTCCGGAAGTAGCCCATCTCGGTGGTCACCTGACGATGGCGTTCGGAGCCTTTTCGAAGTTTGCGGCGGTGACAGGCCAGAGAGCGGATCAGGCCCTGCACGGCCCCGGGCTCGTGGCGCAGTTTGTGGCGCCAGGACCGGTACCAGCGAGTGGCTTTGGCCGACAGCTTGCCGAAGAGATGCTCGGCCGCCTTCGACAGGTGTTGGGCGGCGTGATAGAAGTCGAGGATCCGGGTGAAGCCATCGAACACCGGCTGCCGGTCCACGGTGCGCCAGATCTCGCGCTTGCCGTCGGCCAACACCACCCGGTGATCATAGGTCCCTTGCTGCAAGGCCCGACCCGTCTGGTCCACCAAGCCATCGACGAGGGTTTCCATCTTCGCCTCCGGCATGCGCGCGGCATAGCGCACATCGACGCGTTGGGGGTCTTCCGTCTCCGGATCCAGTGGCGTCCGATACGTGGCGACCATGCCCACGCCCGCCTCTTTCCAGGCGGTAGGCGCCCGGTCGAGGTCGGCGTCCCTCGGTCGTTCGGCGGGCCGGCCGCGTTTCGGCGCCGGCTCCCGCAGGGGCACGGTGACGCCGTCCCAACTGACCACCAGGGTGTCGCCTTCGGCCTTCAGCGGGGCCACATCCTGCAAGGCCAGCTCGAGCTGCTCGGCGTGGTCTTCGGCGTACGGCCCGACGGTGGTCAACAGATGCTGTATGGCGGTGCGCGACGGGGGATCGGGCAGCACCTCGGTCAGGCTGTCTTCGACTTCGGCCGGGACCAGGCGGGCCCCCAAGAAGGCGGTGAACCGCTCCAGGGCCGGCACCATGAATCGGCCGACCATGCCGCAGCGCTCATCCAAGAGCACCCGGCTGGGGCCGCCCCGATCTTGCTGAAACAGCCGCCGCGGCACCCGGACCTTGCCCCACAGGGTCATCCACTCCTTGTCAACCACCTGCTTGAACCGGTAGACCCGACCCTGGTGGACCACGGTGTCGTCGGTGATCTCACACGCCTGCGCCAGCCGTTGGAAACCGACTCGACCGAGGTCGTCCAACGCCTCTCGCAGCTCGCTCACCCTCTCGCGAAAGTCCTCCGGTCCGGCGTCCGGAGATTGCAGCCGATGCTCCCACTGGAGGACATTTTCCTCCAACTTCGTCATGCGAGCGCGAAAATCCTTCGTATCTTCCATCTGGGACCCCTCTCCGGGTTTGGGCGTAAGTGCTTACACCCAAAGATACATTCGTGCCCGGACGTGGGGTCCCACCTTTCTTGAAAATCTGCGTAAAGTGGAAGCTACACCCATGGAAATGGCCACCTCTCGATACGCCCCACCCGAGAGTCCCATCAGGCCATCGGGATCGCTGGCCTCCTGTTGGTATACCCAAGTGTTACCTACCACCAGAGGTAAGTAATCCGAGGGCTGGTACGTCGTCTGGGAATGAGCTCTGGACGCTGAGATAGCTGACAGATGCTACGGAGAGGTACCAGCCTCCAAAGATCCGAGGCTTGCTTTTGTGCGACCCCAAGACGTGTCGGAGATCCTCGTATCCCAGTCAGGTTCAAACAGCAGTTTCCACCGCGGGAGTTTTGTAGAGTTGGCAGACCCCCAAGGAGAGAATGGAGGTCGTGTCAAAAGGTGTGTAAACGAGATCAGGCGGCCCTCTGGATCCCTTCCCTGGTAGAGGCGTCCTCTTGGATCGGTTTTCCGTCCTGGTATCTCCGACCGGCGTAGACCGCCGGCAGGAGCTCGGGCGCGTTGAGCTTGCGGAATCGTGTCTCGGCCACCCTCAGCACGCGCCAGATGAGGGCGGTGGCCCCCTGGACCCGCTTGTAGCGTTTGCCCGCGTTGGTCCGCAGACGGACCGAGGCAAAAGGGCTCTCCACCGGGAGACGTTGGACTGAATCTTAAGGTCTCGCTCAGAACCGTAGCACAGCAAATAATGAGTAGCGACCACGACTATCCGGAGCTAGGCCAAGCAAGAACCGGGGAGGTGTCGGAGGCCGGGCAAGTCCCATTTTCAGTTGAAACGTAGCCCAGGCTCGAGTGGATGAGTCAGCCCGTCATCGCGAGCTGTTTGAGGCCGAGTTCGGCTTGGAGCGCTTGTCGGAGCATCGGCAGGTGGTGGTAACCGTTGATCCGGCGCAGGCGAGGTTCGATGTCGAGCAACGCCGTGGCGACCCAGCGGTGACGCTGCGACGAGTTCGTCCAGCGCCGCACGTTGTGCGTCAACTGCTCCAGGAGACTGTTGACGTTCTCGATACAGTTGGTGGTACGGAAGGAGGCCTTCAGCATCGGCATCAGGCCCAGGCGGTGGAGCGTGAGGGTTTCTTGCTGGCCTTCCTCCAAGCTGCGCAGGGCCGACTGGTTCATCAACTGCAACCCCGGTTTCAGCGCCTCCAGGGCGGCTTGGGCCTCCTCGTACGTCGAGTGCCCATACGCCGCTTCCAGCTTTCGACGAAGGCCGGCCTGCTCGCTCTTGGGCAGGTACGAGACCACGTTCTGGCGCTTGTGATACTGGCATCGCTGCACGCAGGCATGGCCCTGGAGCACCGACCGCACTGCCTTGTACAGGCCCTTGCCTCCATCGATCACCACGAGCAGCCCGGCCTCGTATTGCAGGCCCCGCTCGACCAACTCCGCCAGGAAGCGACGACAGACGCGCTCGTTCTCGGTCGCCGCCTGCACGAAACCCAGAGGGATCTTGTGTCCTTCCACAGTGACGCCCAGGGCGATGAGGATTTCCTCGTCGGCAAAGCTCTTGCCGTCCAGAAACAGCGCCACCAGGTCGTAGCCTTCCAGGGATCGCTGCTGGAATTCGGCCAGCTTGCGCGCCGTGCCTTTCACATACCGGCGAGAGACCGAGGAACGGGACAGACCGAAGGCTTGCGGGACGGTCTCGGCGCAGGCCTCGTAGTTGCGCGTGGCCAGGCCCTTCAGCACCCGCAACAACAGCCCCTGATCCATCTGCCTCGGCGTCTGCAGGGCCTGGTAGGCCTCCAGCGGGACCTCGGTGCCGCGGACCACATCGCGCACGCGCGGCACCTCGACCGGCAGTTTCTGATCGCCCAGGTACACCGACCCGGCCTGCGCCCCCCAGCGGCGCAACGGCTGATCCGGCCCCTTGCGCTGATACCGAGGTCCGGCCAGGGCCTCCACGCCCCGTCGCAGCTCCTCCCCAACCGCCTGCAGCCCCAGGGGGATCAGCAGCTGGATGATCTCGATGCGAGTCTCCAGATCGTCCATCGACGCGGTGGCTTGGCGGTTCACGGGGCCGATGGTCACGGTCCGTTTGACGCCCCTTTTCCGTGCTTGTAGCTTGCTCATGGCAGGCTCCTTGGGTTACCGAATACGAGGCTTCTTGGCGATTTCTCGTATCAAACGTAACGATGGGAGCCTGTGTTATTTCAACTAAGATCGGGACAATGCCCGGAGGCCTGTGCGACATGAAAATGGAAGGCAGTCTTCCTGCCTTCGACGTTTCGGAAACGAAGGTGGCCATGCCAGAAGAGCAGACTAGCACCGCTGGCCATGCACGCTCGTAACTATCTCCAATGAGCCCGATACCAAGCACGACACCTAGCCAACTGCTAATCAGTGCTAAGCCGAATTGACTCTCGGAATCCACTAGGCTCAGACCTGCCGCCGTTCCGAACCCAGTGCCGATGGATCCACCGACCAGGAACCCGATGCCTCCGCAGACACCCTGTCCGTTGCAACCGCTTGACAGAAGGCTTCCGCCGAGAAAACCACCAGCCGCGCCGGAAATGGATCCGGCGACGAACTTCAAAGCGATTCGTTTGGCATGCGTCAGTTCCTTTCCTTGAGTCGCTGTCGCGGCTGACGTGTCCGGCTTAGACCCCTCGGTCCCCCCGTGAGTGATATGCATGTGACCAACTGGCTCTGAAGAGAACGTTGTCTTTAGAAGCAGCGTTCCGATGCCCGCGCCGTCACCGTGAGGGCGCCCTTGGCTCTGTCCCATTGGGGTACACATGGGTGAGAAGGTCAGTGGCAACTCCTGAGCCGAGGGCAATCCGGTCAGGTAGACGATCCCCGAGTCGAGCGCCTCCAGGACGGTCAGCTTCGCCAACTCCGCAGACGGAGTCGGGGCCCCGTCGGACAGACCGAGGTCCTTCAACATCGCACGCAGGGAGACGTCCGGCACGGTGACTTCTAGCGAAAGAATATCCGCGCCCAACCGGTCGGCAGAGCCCGCCAGGGTCAGCCCCAAGGCCAAGGGAATGATACCGAGCATGGTCTTCTACTCCCATCTGCCCGGCACGGGCAATAGCTCGACATGCCTGAGATCGGCGGAAACCGCACTCTGGAGTTATCCCGGTTTCGCGGACAGCTTTCCGTTTGTATTCTTTCGTGCGTGACGGATGATTCCTTGTTGACGGGCGACTGGTTGTCCAGGGCGGAGTGGGTGGGGACTTGCACCAGCACCAGCCAGTGTATCCGTGGGGCCGAAGTATGTCAAGCGATATGTGATATGGTCATGGGTCGCCACGACTTCTGCACGGCCTCATGGAGGCGAGGAGGGCCTCAGGCGTGGTCTCCGGGCCCTCAGCTCTCCCCGCCTCCCTCCGAGTCTACGTCCCGCCCCCCAACCACCTCCCGCCCCCGCCACAGCTCGTAGACCGCCGGCAACACCAACAACGCCAGCAGGGTGGCGGTCGCCAGCCCGCCGACCATGGGCGCCGCGATCCGCTTCATCACCTGCGACCCGGTGCCCGTGGCCCACATGATCGGCAGCAGGCCGCCCACCGTCGAACCCACGGTCATGAAGATCGGCCGCACGCGCCGGGAGGCGCCCTCGACAATGGCGGCGGCGAGATCTCCGGGGCTTTCGAGAGGGCCCTCCTGGCGGCGGGCCTCCAGCGCCTGGTCGAGGTAGGTGAGCATGACCACGCCCAACTCGGCGCTGACTCCGGCAAGGGCGATGAACCCCACGCCCACGGCGACGCTCATGTTGTAGTCGAGCAGGTAGATGAGCCAGATCCCACCGACCAGGGCGAAGGGCAGGGTCAACATCACCATCAAACTTTCCACGACGCTGCGGAAGTGGAGGAAGAGGAGCAGGAAGATGATGGCGAGGGTCACCGGGACGACGAGGCTCAGCCGCTCCTTGGCCCTCTCCATGTATTCGTACTGGCCGCTCCAGACCAAGCTGTATCCCTGGGGCAGGTCGATCTCCTCGCCCACGATCTCCCTGGCGCGCTCGACATAGGTGCCCACGTCGACGTCGCGGATGTCGATGTAGACCCAGGCGTTGAGGCGCGCGTTCTCGCTCTTGATGCCGGGGGGCCCCTTGCGGATGCGCAGGTCGGCGACCTGCCCGATGGGGATCTGCGCCCCCGTGGGCGTGGCCACCAGGACCCGCCGCAAGGCGGGCAGGTTGTCGCGCAGCTCGCGCCCGTAGCGCAGGTTGACCGGGTAGCGCTCGCGGCCCTCCACCGTGTGGGTGATGTTCATGCCGCCCATGGCCGACAGGATCACCTCCTGCACGTCGCCCACCGTGAGCCCGTAGCGCCCCGCCTCCGCGGTCGCTCTCGAAGTCGACGTAGTTGCCGCCGGCAACCCTTTCGGCGTAGACGCTGGCCGTGCCCGGGATCTCGCGCACCACCTGCTCGATCCGCCGGCCCACCTCCTGGAGCGTCTCGAGATCGCCGCCGGCGACCTTGATGCCCACGGGGGTCTTGATGCCGGTGGAGAGCATGTCGATGCGCGTCTTGATCGGCATCGTCCAGGCGTTGGTCAGGCCCGGGAAGCGGACACCTGTCAAGGGACACCCAGATTCGCGCAGTTGGGGGACACGTGAATTCGCGCACCCCGGATGATCGGGGTCGGTGCTACCGGATCGGTCTTCCTCCCTCCTGAGGTGAGGCGTGGCACCGGGCCCGGGACCTGCAACGCACCCCGGGCGGAGTCCCCGGTCCCAACAAGGAACTCTCGTCGAACGAGGGGTGTGAGCGATGGTCCTGGCCTCCTTCCGTCCCCGTGTCATCGGTCCTGGGCCAGTTGCTGCTCCATGTCCCGGAGGCGGAAGCTGCGGCCGTCGATCTGCAGGACATGGTAGTAGTGGAGCAGACGATCCAGGATGCCGTGGCCGGGACCTCGTCGCCGGCCAACATCTCCGGCCATTCGCGGATGCTCTGTTGGAGGTGATCAGGGTGCCGCCGACCAGGGTATTGGCGGCGGCCTTCACGGGGCCGCTGGAGAGGGATCAGCCCCGCCGCGCGAAGCGCGCAGTCTCACTCTATAGTGGGTGTGGCTTTGGCGAGGATGGAATCGGCCGTAGTAGTCCAAACGTAGGACTACGGGCCGGCCCGCCGCCGGGCGGCCTCGACAAAGCGCTGGGCCAGCTTCGGGCCCAGACCCTCGTCCTCGTGCTTGAAGAACACGAAGGCGCGGGTCCAGTCCTGCTCCAGGACGCGCGCCGCCCAGGCCGTCATCTCCTCGTCGGAATAGTCGCTGCCCCGCAGGCGCAGGTAGCCCCAGTCGGCGGTGCTGGCGAAGCGGCGCTCCACGTCGGGAGCGGTGTCGTCGTCCCCGTGGGCGAAGCAGAGGGCCCGGTTGCGTGAGCGCAGGCTGTCGCGGACCTCGTCGTCGAACCAGCTGTCGTGACGGAACTCCATCGCCGCCGGCAGCCGGTCCGGCAGCTGGTCGACGAAGGTGCGCAGCCGCTCCAGGTCTTTCTCGAAGGTCGGCGGGAACTGGAACAGGACCGCTCCCAGACGCTCGCCCAGCTCGCCGGCGATGCCGGCGAAATAGCCGGTCTCCTCGCCCACGTCCTTCAACCGCTTGAAGTGGGTGATGCGCCGCGTGGCCTTCATGGCGTAGCGGAACCCCTCGGGCACGCGCTCGGCCCAGCCGCGCACCACCTCGGGCTTGGGCACCCGGTAGAAGGAGTTGTTGATCTCCACGGCGCGGAAACGCTGCCCGTAGAAGGAGAGCATCTCCTTGTCGGGGAGCTTCTCGGGATAGAAGGGCCCCTTCCACTCCTTGTAGCTGTAGCCGCTGGTGCCGGCGTAAAGCTCCACGACCCTCAGACCTCGATGGCGAAGAGGCGATTCACCGCCGGCAGGGTGATGCGCTCGGAGTAGTGGAAGACCTCGGCCGCCTGGGGGGCCTCACCGGTGCGGGTGGGTACTTCGACCACGAAGTCGGCGAACCCCGGGACGTTGAAGGCGACGAAGGCCAGCCGCAGGGCGTCGACGCTGCGCTCGGGGCGGCGGGACAGGTCCGGCAGCACCACCGGACCGGTGTCGACCTGGTAGATCCCCGGGCCGCGGCGGGTGTTCATCGTCTTCACCGGCGCCTCGATGACGGCCCGCAGGCCGGTGCCGGGATCGGCGATCTCGGTCTGCGACACCAGCGGCTCGTGGGCATAGGTCGCCTCCAGGATCTCCTCCTGGGTCGTCAGCTCCCGCGCCGGGCCCTCCACCAGCCGGTAGCTCTGTCCGTCCCACCACCCGTCGGCCTCGCGGACCTCGCGGTAGCCGTCGTGGCGGACGGACTTGCGCCGGAAGACGATCGCCCACCGCGGTCCGAAGACCGGCAGGAAATCGTAGTTGTCCTGAAGGAACAGGTCCCTCTCGGCGAAGGTGTCCTCGCTCTTGCAGGACCCGCACTGGACGTAGTCCTCATGCGTTCCCGAACGCTCGTCGATCCAGCGCGTGCGCGACTCCACCCAGAAGCGGACCTCGTTGGTGGGCGCCCGGCCGATGACGAAGGAGCGTCCGTAGTCGAGGGGGGTCATGATCGGGACTCCTTTTCCGGCGCCTCGGCCGGCGTGGCCGGCACCGCCCAGAGGGTGACCGTGACCTCGTCTGAAAGCCGGCGCCAGCGCTCGTCGGCGGTGCGCACGACCGCGGTCCAGCCGTTGTCGGCGGACGGGCTCTGGCGGATCTCGTAGTAGCCGCTCCCCTCCGTCTCCAGGGCGAAGCGCCAGCCCCCTTCCTCGGGCACGGGTCCGTGGACCTCGGTGGTCACCTGCTCGGCCTGGCGGCCGTGCAACCAGCTGTACCTCAGGCCCTCGGCATTGTCGTAGTGGATCTCGTAGATCCCCCCGCCGTAGCTCGAGCGCCAGGTGAAGAGGCGCACGCCGCGGTCCCTCTCGCGCAGGGGATCCTCGGCCGGCGGCGGGATCGGCCCCCGCTCGAGCAGGTCCGACAGCGCCTGCAGGGCCTGCCTCTCCAGACGCCGGGCCGCCCGCAGGCGGACCCTGGCCCTCGCAGGATCGATCCTCGTCCCGTCCGCTTCTCCCGCGAACACGCCGAGGTCGCGCTGCAGGCCGCCGGAATCCTCGTCGAGCTCGTCCGCCACCCTCTGGTAGGCCGTCCCCGCGGCGTGGAGCAGGTCGCGCCGGGGCCCGGGACTCTCGCGGCCGGCGGCGGCAAGGAGGAACCGCGCCGCCCTTCTTCGAGCCTCGATCAGGGGCGGCAGGTCCCCCGAGCCCATCCCCGCGAGCCGGTCCCGCTCGCCGTTAGCTGCGAGCCACTCCTCCGTCCACGGGAGCCGCTCCCAGTCCCGGACCCAGGAATCCCAGGCGTGGAGCCCGGCCGGCCGCCGCTGCACGCCCCATGGCTCCGGCTGGTCTTCGGTCCAGATGGTCAGACCCATCTCCAGGGCCAGGGCGGCGACACTGTCCACGAGGGCGCCTTCGGCCAGGGGTTCTCCGGCCTTCTCCACCACCAGGATGGGACAGTTGCGCCAGAGGCGGTCGGGATAGCGGGCCCACCACTGGTCCCCGACGAGGCGCCATCCCTCTTCCTCCGGCCCAAGCTCGTAGAGCTCGATGCCCTCCGCCGTCTCGCGGTAGCCGGCGGCCACCTTCCACCGCTGGTCATCATCCCCGATCACCACCGGCAGGCCCCACGACAGCCAGCCCTTGATCTCCTTGAGGCTCTCCCGCGCCTTGAAGCCGCTGGAGAGGCTGTAACCCAGGCCGAGCCATTCGAGCATGCGCGGGGGCTCGGGACCGTACCTCGGCCACCCGACCGGGGAGTACGGACTCGAGTACGCGCCGGACCAGAACGGGGGCCCGCTCAGGGTCGCCAGGGTGAGGCTGTCGAGATCGGCCCGCCGCAGCCCGGCGGCGTCGGCCGCGGCTCCGAGCAGGCTCTCGGTGGTGGGCCGCGGAGGTTGCCGGAGGAGGACCGAGTCCGGGGCGGACAGGGCCGCCTCGAGGGGCTCGCCCCTCCCGAGATCCCCCACCCTCTCCTCGGAGAACCAGCCGTCGTAGATGTCCTCGGAGCGAACCCTCGCCGCCGGCGACAGGGGATCGGCGCCGGTGACGCTGTAACGGACGCCCGGATAGCGGTTGCCGGCGAAGCGCGGATCGTCGATCGGCTCGCAGACGTTGAAGGAGAAGTCGAACCGCCCCCGCCTCTGGGAGGCGCGCACGAGGAGCCTGTGCTCCCCGGCCTTCAGGTGTCCCCGCAGCTGCTCCTGCCCCAGCATGTGGCGGCGGCGGCCGTCGAACTCGTAGAGCGGCTCTCCGTCGATCCAGACGGTGAGGCCCTCGTCCGAGCCGAGCCAGAAGCGCACGGAGTCCGGACGCGCCATGGTGAAGGTCGTGTACGCATACACGGCGCAGTGGATGGGATCGTCGAAGTGGGAGTCCAGGTCGATCTTGTCGTGGCCGAACCAGGTCACCTCGGACCAGCCGCCGCGGCCGGGCTCCGGGCGCAGCCCGGCCACCTCTTCGGGGGTGAACCGGTGATCGCGTTCCAGCGGTCCGAGAAGGGTCCAGCGGCGGGGGCCCATGCCGTAGTTGGCCTGCTCCGTCCACTCGCCGCCGCCGTAGTCGGCGCCCGCCTTGACGTAGCGCATGGCCAGGGACTCCACGTCGCCGCCGAGGACGCGGATGTTCTCGTACACGCCCGGTCCCCGGCCCCGCTGCCAGGCCAGGTCGGCGAACTCGAAGTCGTCCGGATTGAAGCCCATGAGCCGGGCCACCACGAGGTCGGTGGCCACCGGGTCGGCGCCGGCGACGATCGTGTTGGCCCGCCGGGGAGTGCCGCCGAAGGCGCCGCCCTCGCTGCCGGCGATCATGTCGACCACGTTCAGGTCGACCTCGGTCAGGCCCCACAGGTCGACCCAGCACTCGTCCTGCACCCGCGGGGCGTGGGGGATGCCGGCGGGCCGGCGCTCGGTGCCGCCGCCCTTGTTCCAGCCGTAGATGTGCCCGGGAAGGATGCCGAGGTGGTTCTTCATCGCCGCCGTTAACTTGGCGCCGTGGGTCTTGGCCACGGGACAGTTGATCCAGGCGTCGGCCTCGAGGATGGTGGCGGCGATGTCGTAGTCCGGGTCGGCGAGGCCTCCGCCGCGGGGCGCCACGCGGACGGGACGGTCGAAGTTCAGGTCGACGCACTCGATGTCGACGCCCCGCCGGCGCAGCTCGCTCACCGTGGCCCGGTGTCCGGCGACCTCGAAGCCGTCCACCAGCCAGCCCGACGGCACCTCCTGGTCGGTGCTGTCCGCCAGGGTCGGGCTCATCCAGCCGCCGGCGCCCTCGGCGATGGAGATGCGCGCGCCCGGGGCCGCCTCGTGGACCAGGATCGCCACGGCCCGCACCACGCGGGCGTCGGTGACGATGCCGGAGCCGGAGGGGTCGGGTATGGTGACGTTCGGCTTGATCGCCACCCACCGCGCCGTATCGGGCACGAAGGCCCCCATGCCCCCCACGAGGTCGACGGCGCGGCGCACCATCTGCAGGACCTGGCCGGCGGTGAGGGAATCGGTGCGCGCCGCGGGTGCGGCCAGGGATGCGTCGTCGGAGGGGACGACGCCGACGCGGAAGGACTGGGCCGCGGCCCACGAGGAGAAGAGCAGGACCAGCAGGATGTGGGCGATTCGGTTCAGGACGGCTCTCTGCGGTCAAAAGGTCAGGGAAAAGGAATAGCGCCCCCCTGTGAGACATTGTCAAACGGTCGCCGGCTCACGCCGCGGCCCCGTTGACCCTCCTCCGGCCGGCGCCCAATATACCCGCCTCATGGAACGACATCTCGAACGCGGCGACTTCCGCCTCCTCCTCGGATGCGCCGCCCTCACCGTCCTCGGCCTGGTGGTGGGGGCCCGCTTCTTCTACGACGCCTTCCCCGAGGCGACCATCGACTTCGCCCTCACCCGCGGCGAAGCCCGGGAGGAGGCGGCCTCCTTCCTCGAGGGCCGGGGCCTCGACCTCGACGGCTACCGGCACGCCGTCCTGTTCCGCTACGACGACGGCGCCAAGACCTTTCTCGAGCGCGAGCTCGGCCTCGAGGGGGCCAGCGCCGCCATCGACGACCCGGTGCGCCTGTGGCGCTGGAGCAACCGCTGGTTCCGGGAGCGGCAGAAGGAGGAGTTCCGGGTCGAGCACACGACCACCGGGGACCTCGTCGGCTTCCGGCACCTGATCGAGGAGGAGGCCGCCGGCGACCGCCTGTCCCAGCCCGAGGCGCGGGGCTTGGCGCAGCGGTTCCTGTCGCAGGCGATGGGCCTCGACCCGGACCGGCTGGAGTTCGTCGAGGCCGAGACCACGGAGCGGCCCAACCGCGTCGACCACGCCTTCACCTGGAAGCTGACCGGCTTCGAGGTCTCCGGGGCCAGCTACCGCTACCGCGTCGGCGTCCAGGGCGGCGAGGTCGGTGGCTTCACCGAGTTCCTGAAGGTGCCGGAAGCCTGGGAGCGGGACTACAAGGAGCTGCGTTCCCGCAACGAGACCACCGGCCTGGTGGCCTTCCTGTTCCTCTTCGCCACCTGGCTGGCCCTGCTCGTCCGTCTCGTCCTGAGCATCCGCAACCAGGACGTGCGGTGGCGCTTCGTCCTCGTCCTCGGGGGCATCGCCTTCGTCCTCACCTTCCTGGCCAACCTCAACGCCCTGCCGGTGGCGGTGTACAACTTCGACACCACCGGCACCTTCGGCAGCTTCCTGGCCGGGGGCGTGCTGGAAGCCGCCGCCGGCGCCCTGGCCATCGCCCTGGTCATCGCCTTCGTGGTGGCCGGCGGCGAGCCGGAGTACCGCCGCTGGTACGGGGACCACATCCGCCAGTCGAAGCAGTTCCTGCTCGAGGGGATCCGCACCCGGCGCTTCCTTACGGGCAGCGTCATCGGGCTGACGATGACGGCCCTCTTCATCGCCTACCAGAGCGTGTTCTACGTCGTGGCCGGACGGTTCGGGGCCTGGAGCCCGGCCGACATCCCCTACCGGGAGATGGTCAACACCTACGTCCCCTGGGTCGTGGTGCTCCTCATCGGGTTCCTGCCCGCCGTCTCCGAGGAGTTCACCTCCCGCGCCTTCTCCATCCCCTTCCTGCACCGGATCCTCCGGCACCGCTGGGCGGCGGTGCTCATCTCCGCCGCCATCTGGGGGTTCGCCCACGCCGGCTATCCGCAGCAGCCCTTCTGGATCCGCGGCCTGGAGGTGGGGCTGGCAGGAGTCGCCGTCGGCTACGTCTTCGTGCGCTGGGGGCTGCTGCCGGTCCTGGTCTGGCACTACACGATCGACGCCTTCTACACGGCCCTGATCCTGCTGCGCTCCAGCGACCCCTACTTCGTGCTCTCCGCCGCCCTGTCGGTGGGCCTCCTGCTGCTGCCCCTCGGGGCGGCGGTGGTCCTCTACCTGCGGCGGGGGTCCTTCGTCGACCCCGGGCCGCTGCTGAACCAGGAGGACAGCCCGCCCCTCGAAGAGGTGCGCCCGGACCCGCCCGCAGAGCCGGGACCCGGCGACGGGACCCCTCCCGAGGCCTCCGCCTACCGGCCGCTGAGCCGTGCCCGGCTCGCCGTCGCCGCCGCGGCCGTCCTTGCGGCGTTGTCGGTCTTCGCCCTCCAGAAGCCGGAACTGGCCCCGAAGGTCGACTACGGCCTGACCTCCGGGGCGGCCCTCGCCGAGGGCCGCCGGCACCTGTCCGCCCTGGGCGTCGACGTCGACTCCTGGCGCACGGTGGTGACCCAGGAGACCCCCTGGAGCTGGACCGCCGTCGAGTACCGCGACGAGCGTGCCGGCCCGGCCATGGCCTCGGAGCCCTACAAGGGCGCTCTGGCGCCCTCTCTGTGGCGGGTCCGCTTCTTCCAGCCCGGGGAGAAGGAGGAGTGGTCGGTCCTGCTGCGCCCGGAGGACGGCGAGGTCTACGAGGTCCGCCACCAACTTGCCGAGGAGGCGCCGGGCGACAGTCTGTCCGAGGAGGAGGCGATGGCCGTGGCCCTGGACCACATGCGCGCCTTCGGCCTGGATCCGTCCTCCTTCACGCTCAAGGAGGCCTCCGCCGAGGACCTGCCCGGGCGCCGCGACCACTGGTTCGAGTGGGAGGCGAAGGAGGGCGACCGGCGCAACCTCGACGAGGCCAGGTTCCGCTGCCGGGTGCACGTGGCCGGAGACCAGGCCGCCGGCCTGCACCGCTACATCAAGCTGCCCGAGGACTGGCTGCGGGAGCGCCGCCAGGGCTCCTGGTGGCGCACGACCTTGGAGTGGACACCCGCCGCCGTGGGCATGGCCGCGGCCGTGCACCTGCTGGTGCTCCTCGTGCAGCACATCCGCTCGGGAGCCCTGGCCTGGCGGCGGCCGTTCCGGCTCGGGCTCTTCGCAGCCGTGGTCTTCGCCCTCGCCCAGGTGAACGGGCTGCCCTCCTTCTACGGAGCCTACGCCACCGAGGTCCCCCTCACCCTCTACATGGTCATCCGCCTCGTGGGCTTTCTGTTCTCCGTGGTCACCGTCGGGCTTCTCGTGGCCGTGGCCGCCGGACTCTGCGGCTCCCTCTACCCGGCGGCCGAGGACCGCATGGGCCGGACCGGCCTGCGCCTGCAACTGCGCGACGCCGTGCCCCTCGCCGCCCTCGCCGTCGCCGGGAGACTGGCCCTGGACCGCTTCTCGGGGATCCTCGCCGCCGCCCTCCCCGCGGGGGCTTCCCCGCCCTCCCCCGAGATCCCGGAGGTCGGCTCCTGGGCGCCCGCCCTGGGCGGTCTCCTGGGCGCCGTGATGAGCGCGTTGCTCCTGCCCCTGGCCGCCGCCGTCCTCGTGTACTACGTCGTCCGCGTCCTCCGCCGCCCGGCGGTGGTGATCCTCGTCCTGCTCGCATGCGGGGGGGCCCTGGCCGGCGCCGAGGCCCACCGGCCGGCCGAGTTCCTCTACGACCTGGCCTGGTTCGCCCTGACCGCCGCGCTGCTGGCCGCCGCCGTGTACTGGTTCTTCCGCGACAACGTCGCCGCTTACGCCCTCACCGGCTTCCTCTTCGCCGCCGCGGAGGGCGGCCTCGGCCTGCTGGATCAGTCGGCCTATGCCGCCCAGGGCTGGGTGATGCTCGTCGGCGGCGCGGCTTTCCTGGCCGGCCTGTGGCTGCTGTCCGACGGGAGCGCCCCTCGTGGCGAGCTGGCCGGGGACCATCCCGCCCCTTCGGCCGAAGACCCGCCGGACCCGCCGCAAGGACCCTGATGCACCTGCTCGTCACCGGGGCCTCGGGCCGCGTCGGCGCCTGTGTGGTGCGCGGCCTGCGGGCCCGGGGCCACCGCGTGCGCGCCTTCGACCGCCGGGCCCCCGCCGACGGCGCCGGCGGGGAGAGCCTGCAGGGGGACCTGGGGGACTTCGATCAGGTCCGCCGCGCCGTGGACGGCGTCGATGCCGTAATCCACCTCGGGGGCAATGCCGGCGAGAAGCCCTGGCCGGAGATCGGCAACAACAACTACATCGGCTGCTACCACGTCTTCGAGGCGGCGCGGGAGCTGGGCGTGCGGCGCGTGGCCTTCGCCAGCCGCGCCGGCCTGCTGCGTCTCTACCCGGACGGCGTGCAGCGCCGGGTGGACATGCTCCCCCGTCCGGTGGGCCTCTACGACAACAGCAAGCTCTTCGGCGAGATGCTGGCGTCCATGTACGCCTCGCGCTTCGGCATGGAGTGCGTCTGCGTCCGCATCGGCAACTTCAGCCCCGACCGCGACGAGCCCGGGCACCCGCACGAGCTGAGCCACGGCGACTGCGTCCACCTCTTCGAGCAGGCCGTCACCCATCCGGGGGTGGGCTTCGAGATCGTCTTCGGCGTCTCGGGGAGCGACTGGCCGCTCTACGACCTGGACCACGGCCGGCAGGCCATCGGCTACGATCCGCAGGACGTCTCCCGCGTGCCGGAGGACAAGCGCGTCTTCCGCGGCGCGGACGGGCCGGCGGAGCCCCTGTCGGAGGCGCCGCCCCGGCGGGTGCTGATCACCGGCGCCGCGGGGAGCGTGGGACGGGTCCTGGCCCGCGGCCTGCGCCGGCGCTACGAGATCCGCGGCATGGACCGGGCGGAGATGCCGGAGCTCTCCGACACCGTGGTGGCTCCCCTCGGCGACTTCGAGGCCTGCCTGCGGGCCACGCGGGACGTGGACGCCGTCGTCCACCTGGGAGGCACCCCCAGCGGGGGGTCGCCGTGGGAGGAGGTGTGGTCCTCCAACTTCGTCGGCACCTGGAACATCATGGAGGCGGTGAGGCGCAACCGGGTGCCCCGCGTCGCCTACGCCAGCCGCGCCGGTATCCTCTCCCCCTACCCGCCGGGTCTGCGGCGCACCGTCGACCTCTACCCGAGGCCGGAGAGCTACTACACGATCAGCAAGATCTTCGGAGAGGGCCTGGGCCACACCTGGGCCTGGCGCCACGGCACCCGCTTCGTCGGCGTGCGCATCGGCAACTTCAGCCGCGAGCGCGACCAGCCGGCGCACCCCCACCAACTGGGGCACGAGGACGCGGTGCGCGTCTTCGAGGCGGCCATCGCCCACACGGGGGCGACGTACGAGATCGTCTTCGGGGTATCGGACAGCGACTGGTCCCTCTACGACGTCGACCACGGCCGGCGGGCGATCGGCTACGAGCCCGCCCAGCGCAGCGTCGTCCCGGAGTCGGAGCGGACGGGCTAATCCTCGACGGGGGTCAGTCCGAGTACTCCACCGGCCCGACGCTCTCCTCGATCCGCCGCCGCAGTCCCGCCAGCTCTTCCTGCACGCGGGAGGCGACCTCGGCCACGGGCACTTCTTCTCCCCGGCCCCGGCCGCCGCGGATCTTCACCTCCAGCGTCCCCTTCTTCAGACCGCGGTCACCGACGGTGACCCGCACCGGGCAGCCCAGGAGGTCGGCGTCGTTGAACTTGACGCCGGGGTTCTCGGCTCGGTCGTCGTAGAGGACCTCGACGCCGGCCGATCTCAACTCCTCGTAGAGGGTCTCGGCAGCCGACCGGACCGGTCCCTCGGCCCTGGCCAGGGAGACGAGATGCACCTGGTACGGGGCCACGGTCACCGGCAGGGAGAGGCCGTCGTCGTCGTGGTGCTCCTCGGCGACGCAGGCCAGCAGCCGGCCCACGCCGATGCCGTAGGAGCCCATGATGACGGGACGCTCCCGGCCCTGCTCGTCGAGGAAGGAGGCGCCCAGGGCCTCGCTGTAGCGCGTGCCGAGCTGGAAGATGTTGCCCATCTCGACGCCGCGGACGATGCGCAGGGCGGCGCCGCACGCGCCGCAGGCGTGTCCCGCCCCGGCCAGGGCGATGTCGTCGACCACGGCGGCCTTCCAGTCGCGGCCGTGGTTGACGTTGCGCACGTGGTACCCGGCCTCGTTGGCGCCGGACACGAGGTTCGGCGACGAGGCCACGGAGTCGTCGGCCACCACCAGGGCGCTCTCGTCCAGCCCCATGGGCGAGGCGTACCCAGGCACCGCGCCGGCCGCGGCGATCTCCTCGTCGCGGGCCGGCCTCAGGGACAGGGCGCCGGCGGCGTTGGCCAGCTTGATCTCGTTGACCTCGAGGTCCCCGCGGATGACGGCGAGGACGAGCCGTTCCGCGGACTCGCCGCCGGCCTCGGCGGCCTTGAAGCGGCCCACCAGGAAGACCGCCTTCGCCGTGCGGCTCCCGGGGACGTCGAGGAAGGCGGCCAGCTCGGCGATGGTCGCCGCCCCCGGGGTGGCCACCCGCTCCAGGGCCGCCGGTTCCTCCTCGGCGGCCGCCGCCTTGGCGAAGCCGGCGACCTCGGTGTTGGCCGCGTACCCGCAGGCGTCGCACAGGGCCAGGGTGTTCTCCCCCACCTCGTTGAGATACATGAACTCGTGGGCCGCGGAGCCGCCCATCATGCCCACGTCGGAGCGCACCGCCCGCACCGGCAGGCCGCAGCGCCGGAAGATGTTGAAGTAGGCCTGGTAGTGGGCCCGGTACTGGGCCTCCAGCCCCTCCGGCGCGGCGTCGAGGGAGTAGGAGTCCTTCATGGTGAACTCGCGCACCCGCAGCAGGCCGGAGGTGGGCCGCGCCTCGTCGCGCCACTTGGTCTGGAAGTGATAGACCATGCAGGGCAGCTGCCGGTACGAGCGGATCTCCCGGCTGGCCAGGTCGGCGACGATCTCCTCGTGGGTGGTGGCCAGCACCATGTCGCGGCCGTGACGGTCCTGGAAGCGGGTCAGCGACTCGTCGTACTCCTCGTAGCGGCCCGAGGTCTTCCACACGTCCGCGGCGTGGACCACGGGCATCTTGATCTCCTGGCCGCCGATGGCATCCATCTCGCGGCGGATGATCTCCTCGATCTTGCCGAGGGACCGCTGCGCCAGCGGCAGGTAGCTGAAGATGCCGCTGGCGAGCTGGCGGATGTACCCGGCCCGCAGCAACAGGATGTGGCTGGCCACCTGGGCGTCCGCCGGGGCCTCCCGCAGGGTCTGGCTGAACAGTCGGCTCATGCGCATCGGTATCCGCTCTCCTTCATCTCTTGGCCGCTTCGTGTTTCACCATGGAGCCCATGGCCCGGTACATCGCCCACAGGGACAACCACACCCAGGCGCCGGCGATGGGGTACGCCAGCCACGGCAGGCCGAGGTACGCCGCCAGGATGCCGGCGTCGGTGCGCCCGGCGAACCACCACAGGTCGGTGCGGAAGTCGTGCAGGCTGTAGAGACAGAGCATCACCCCCAGCCACACGGCCCCGGCCGATCCCGACCGGGCCGAGTACACGGCCGTGCAGATCAGGACCAGGCCGCCGCCGATCCCGAGGTAGAAGTCGAGCCCCCCCGCGGGCGTGAAGGCCAGGGTCATGCCCAGGGTCACGGCGCCCACGAGAAGCAGGCCCAGGCGCTGCAGCTGGGGCAGCACGCCGGACCAGATCAGGGCGGCGCCCACGAGGGCGGAGCCCAGGTACCCGGCCGACGCGATGACGACCGGCCAGCCGCCCCGGGAGAGGGTGTAGCCGTGCTCCCCCCAGGCGGTGCGCATCTCGAGAACCTCGCCGCCCGTGACCACCGCGGCGGCGGCGTGGCAGACCTCGTGGACCATGACCACGAAGACGCGGAAGGGCTTGATCCAGGCGGTATCCCACAGCAGCAGGGCGGCGGCGGCGCAGGCCAGGTGAAAGCGGAAACGCCACAGGATCCGGGCCCCGCGGCGGACCCCGTTCCCCACCGGGGCTATTCCGGCGCCCGCGAGGCGATGCGGCCGGCGATCAGGGCCACCGCCTCGTCCACCGCCATGGGATCGAGGGTCTGCCCGCTGCGCAGGCGGAGGGCCGCTTGGCCGTCCTCCATCTCGCGGTCGCCGAGGACCAGCATGAAGGGCACCTTCTGCTTCTGCGCCGCGCGGATCCGGTAGTTCAGGCTCTGATCCTCGTGCAGCTCGGCGCGCACCCCGACCGCGGTCAGGGCGCCGCACATGCGGGCCCCGTACTCGGCGTGGCGCTCGGCGATGGGCAGCACCGCCGCCTGCACCGGCGCCAGCCACGGCGGGAAGGCGCCGGCGTAGTGCTCGATCAGGAAGCCGATCGTGCGCTCGTGAGTTCCCAACGTGGCGCGGTGGATGCAGATCGGCGTCTCCTCCCTGCCCTCGGCGCTGGTGTAGACCAGGCCGAAGCGGCCCGGCACCGCGAAGTCGACCTGGTTGGTGGCGATGGAGAACTCGCGGCCGATGGCGCTCCAGACCTCGACGTCGATCTTGGGCCCGTAGAAGGCCGCCTCCCCGGCGACCTCGACGTGGTTGATGCCGCCGTTGGCCAGGGCGCGGCGCACCCTCTCCTCGGTCTCGAGCCAGAGCTCCGGCTCGCCCACGTATTTCCGGCCCAGCTCCTCCGGGTCGTGGGTGCTGAAACGCATCACGTACTTGTCGATGCCGAAAAGCTCGAAGTAGCCGAGGTACATGCGGCAGACGGCGAGGAACTCCTCCTCGAACTGGTCGAGGGTGCAGTAGATGTGGGCGTCGTTCATCTGCATGGAGCGCACCCGCATCAGCCCGAAAAGCTCCCCGGACTGCTCGTAGCGGTAGCAGGTGCCGTACTCGGCCAGGCGCAGGGGCAGGTCGCGGTAGCTGCGCGGAAGCGAGGCGAAGACCTTGTGGTGGTGGGGGCAGTTCATCGGCTTGAGGTAGTACTTCACCCCCTCCAGCTCCATGGGAGGGAACATCGACTCGGCGTAGTAGGGCAGGTGGCCGCTACGCACGAACATCGCGTCCTTGCAGATGTGGGGGGTGCGCACCTGCAGGTACCCGGCCTCGCGCTCCGTCTCCTTCGCCAGCCGTTCCAGCTCCTCGATCAGGATCGTCCCCTTCGGCTGCCACAGGGGCAGGCCCGGGCCCACCTCGTCGTCGAAGAAGAACAGCTCCAGCTCCCGCCCGAGGCGGCGGTGGTCCCGCTTCTTCGCCTCCTCCAGCATCTTCAGGTGGCGGTCGAGGGCCTCGCGGCTGGCGAAGGCGGTGCCGTAGATGCGCTGCAGCATCTTGTTGCCCTCGTCGCCGCGCCAGTAGGCGCCGGCGACGCTGAGCAGCTTGTAGTGGCGGACCTGTCCCGTGCTCAGCACGTGGGGCCCGCGGCAGAGGTCGACGAAGTCGCCGTCGCGGTAGAAGGTGAGGGACTCGTCCGCCTCGAGGTCGTCGAGGATCTCCAGCTTGTAGGGCTCGTCCCGCAGGCGGCGGCGGGCCTCGTCGCGGCTCACCTCCTCGCGCTCGAAGCGGTGGTTCTGGCGGACCACCCGCTTCATCTCCTTCTCGATCCGCCCCAGGTCCTCGGCGCTGAAGGGCTCGGGCACGTCGAAGTCGTAGTAGAAGCCGTCGTCGATGGCCGGGCCGATGGCCAGCCGGGCCCCGGGGAAGAGCCGGCGGACGGCCTGGGCCAGCACGTGGGACAGGCTGTGACGGTAGACCCGGCCCGCCTCCTCGGCCTCCCAGGGGACGAGCTGGACCTCGGCGGAGGCCTCCAGCTCGGTATGGAAGTCGATCCACTCGTCGTCCCGGCGGGCGGCCACGAACTCCCGCAGCAGCTTCCGGTCGTGCTCGAGGAGGATCTCCTTGAGGCGGCCTCCCCCCTCGTGCTCGAGCACCTCCTGTTCGCGGATCCGGATCCTCACACCTCGCTCCTGTCCGTCAAGAGAAAAGCCCACTGTCGGTCGGTATCGACAGCGGGCTCTCTCGGAAGTCTTCGGTCGGGAATCGCTTATCCCGGAGGGTCCACCGTCGAATGTCGGTCACGGGTACCCGTGACGGGCGAAGTCGTTCCGGGAGTGGAGGTCTCCCGGCGCGAGGGGCGCCCCGCCCGGCGACGGCTTTCATCGGCTCCCGGTAGCCGCCCTTCCCGAGGAATGTCAAACCGGCCGCGGCGTCTCGACGACGGCGATCGGGTCGCCTCGGCGGATGCGTCCGCTGCGCTCCACGGGGCCGAAGACACCGCCGCGCATCCGCGGGCTCAGGGCCTCCCGCAGGCCCACGGCCTGCAGTTCCATCTGGTCGCAGGGAACGGTCTCGCCGCGCACCAGCATCTCGGCGTCGCCGATGCGCAGCCTGCGGCCCACGAGGGAGCCCAGGTCGAGGCCGCGGACCACGAGATTGGCGCGCCTGGCCCGCGGCGGCAGGTCGGCGCCCATCCCTCCCATGGCCTCTTCCCAGGCCTCGACGGAGAGCAGGGTCACGGCCCTGGACGGGTTGCGGCGGTGATCTCCCGCCAGCCCCACGCCGGAGACGGCGATCGCCTCCTCGCACTCCCGGGCCGGCGCCCGGCGCTCCGGGTACACGAGGATCTCCTCGACCCTCCCGGACGGCGGCGCCCCGCTCACAGGGGACAGACCAGGGCGCTGTCGAGGAGCTTCTGGTTGTCCGAGTAGTCCACGGGCACCTCGATCACGTGGACCCCGGGCGTGTCGACGCAGGAGGCGAGGGTGGGGACCAGGTCCCCGGAGCGCTCGATCCGGTGCCCCCGGGCGCCGTAGGCCTCGGCGTAGCGCACGAAGTCGGGGTTGCCCAGGTCGAGGCCGTAGTCGGGGAACCCGGCGTGCTCCTGCTTCCACTTGATCATGCCGTAGGCGTCGTCGCGCAGGATCAGGCAGACCAGGTCCAGGCCCAGGCGCACGGCGGTCTCCAGCTCCTGGGAGTTCATCATGAAGCCGCCGTCGCCGCAGATGGCCATGACCTTCTCGCCGGGGCGGCACAGCCGCGCCGCCATGGCCGACGGCAGGCCGGCGCCCATGGTGGCCAGGGCGTTGTCGAGGAGCACCGTGTTGGGCGCGTGGGCGTCGTAGTTGAGGGCGAACCAGATCTTGTAGACGCCGTTGTCGAGGGCGATGAGGCCGGTGTCGGGCATGACCTGCCGCACGCAGCGCACCAGGCGCTGCGGCTTGATGGGGAAGCCGGTGTCGTCCTCGCCCTCGCGGGCGTGCTCGGCCACCCAATGCCTGACCCGCAGGAAGTAGTCGAAGTCCCAGTGGTCCTGGGGCTCCACCTTCTGCAGAATCTGCCACAGGCTGTTGCCGATGTCGCCCACCACCTCCAGCTGCGGGAAGTAGACCTGGTCGACCTGGGCGGAAAAGAAGTTGACGTGGATCACCTCGAAGCCGTCGTGGTCCATGAAGAAGGGCGGCTTCTCGACCACGTCGTGACCGATGTTGAGGACCAGGTCGGCCCGATCCACCGCGCAGTGCAGGTAGTCGTTCTCCGAGAGCGCGGCATTGCCCATGTAGAGGGGGTGGCGCGCGTCGATGACGCCCTTCCCCATCTGGGTGGTGAAGAAGGGGATGCCCGTCTTGTCGATGAACTCCTGGAGCATGCGCGACGTGCGCTTGCGGTTCGCCGCGGCGCCGACGAGCAACAACGGGCGGCGGGCGCGCTCGATCTTCTCCACCGCCTGGAAGACCGCCTTCTCCTCGGCCACCGGCCGGCGCACCCGGTCCTTGGGGAACAGCCGGGTCTCCTTCACCTCCTCGGCGGCCACGTCCTCGGGCAGCTCCAGGTGGACGGCGCCGGGGCGCTCCTCCTCGGCCACCCGGAAGGCCTCGCGCACGCGGGAGGGGATGTTCTCGCCGCTGACGATCTGCTGGGTGTACTTGGTGAGGGGCCGCATCATCTCCACCACGTCGACGATCTGGAAGAGGCCCTGCTTGCTCGTCTTGATCGGCTTCTGCCCGGTGATCATCAGCATCGGCATGCCCCCGAGCTGGGCGTAGCAGGCGGCGGTGACCAGGTTCGCGGCGCCGGGTCCGAGGGTCGACAGGCAGACGCCGGCCTTGCCCTCCAGCCGTCCGTAGGTGGCGGCCATGAACCCGGCCGCCTGCTCGTGCCGCGTCAGCACGAGACGGATGCTCGAGCCGCGCAGCGAGTCGAGCAGGTCCAGGTTCTCCTCCCCGGGGATGCCGAAGATGTACTCCACCCCCTCCGCCTCGAGGGCCTTGACGAACAGATCGGATGCCTTCATGCCTCTCCTCGGATAAGCCGTTCTCCGTCGGGCCGGCATCTCACCGCGGACCGGCCCTTCTCCCCCGGGCGCTCACCAGCCGGCGAGTCCATCATCCATCGATCCCCACCAGCGCTGCCAGGAGTTGCCGCGCCTGGGGCCGGGAGAGCCCCGCCTCGCGGGCGGCCCCGCGCAGCAGCTCCTCGGAGGTGGCCGTGCGCCGCTCCTCGAAGAGCCTGCGGCCCCGGGCGCTCAGGGCGCGCGCGAAGAGACCCACCGCCCCGGCCTCGAGATCCAGCCTCCCGGCGGCCCGGGCGTACCAGGCCAGGGCGCTCTCGTCCTCCCGTTCTTCCAGGTGCTTCAGCAGGTCCACGAGGAACCGCCGCGCCTGGATGCGGCCTCCCCCGGCGGCGTCGGCCATGTCGACGACGAAGATGTCGACCCGCACGCTGAGCTTGTCGACGACGATGCGCCGCAGGTGGCGGCGCAGCACGATGCAGTAGGAATCGACCTGGGCCTCCGAGAGGCGGCTGTCCCGCTCCAGCCGGCGGATCCAGTCGGGGGCCCGGGTGGCGGCCCGGCGGGCGAGGAGCTGGCGGTTCAGGCGCGCCCTCAGGGAGCCCTGCCCGCGGTCCTGGCCGCCGGCGGAGGCGACGGTCCCGTCGCCGCTCGACGCCGCGGCGGCGGGGGCGCCGGGCGCCGGGGCCGTGGCCGCCGCGATGCCCGGGGAGGGCTCGGTCGGCGGCCCGGTGGAGGGCGTCGTGGAAGCCGGGGCCGCCGGCGGCGAGTCGGCCGCCGCCGCATCGGCCCGGCGCGAGCGTTCGATGGCCCGCTGAAGGCGCGCGTCGGGGGCCGCCTCGGCCACCCTCACGGTCCGGTCCTTGACCTTCTGCTCGGGCTCCGGCCTGGGGCGCAGCCCCTCCGGCCGCCCCTTCAGCACCAGATGGCCCTGCCACCAGATCCAGCGGCCTCGGCCGCTGCGGATCTTGCCGCCCACCGGCTGGCCAGGCTGGTCGGAGTCGACGAACAGGAAGAGGGCGTCGAACTCGTCCCCGGGCTGCGGGTAGGCATCGAGCCACGTCCAGGGCAGGGCCACCTCGAAGGTGCGCGCCCGGCCCCGGGTGCGCCCGGCCACCTCCACCGGAGGGCGCTCCACCGGCAACCGGCGCTGGCGCCCGCCCCACCAGTAGGGCCGGGACCCGCCGCCCTCCGGACCGTCGCCGGCCGGGGGGGCGAACCACAGGTTGTAGCCGGCGTCGGCCCCGGGCTCGCGGACGAAGAGCTTCATGTGATCGTAGTAGAACATGCGGTCCTTGCGCTCGCCGGAGGGCCCGTGCCACTCGCGCCGGCCGGGCGGGATCCACCCGGCGTCGAGGGTGTCGTCGTGGACGGCCGCCGCCACGTAGAGATAGCGGGCGTCCCACTGCACGAGGACGACCGCCTCGTGGTCGAGAGCGTCCGGGAACACCCCGCGAAGCCCGACCCCGTCGGCGGCGGGCTCCACCGGGATCCAGGCGGCCTCCCCCCACTCGCGCAGATCGCCGTCGAGGGTCACCGGACGCGACGGCAGGGGCACCTCCACGGCCGCCGCCGGCCCCGCCAGCAGCAGGGCGAAGAGGGCGCTGAAGCGGCTCAGCCTCCGGCCTCCCGCCTGCGCGAGACCGCCCAGGTCTCGTCGTGGTCGACCAGGTCCACCTGGTGCACGCCGCCGGGGAACCACGACTGCAGGTCCAGGTAGCCCTGCTGCATCTCCTCGTCCGGATAGACCCAGTCGTGCAGGTAGTGGACGGCGGAGATCCGCGCCTGCAGCAGCTCCTTGGTGCAGCCGAAGCAGGGGCGCATGGTGGAGTACAGGACCGCCCCTTCGGTGGCGATGCCGAAGCGCGCCGCCGTGAGCAGGGCGTTCTGCTCGGCGTGGACGCAGATGCAGATGTCGTAGGCCCGCCCCGAGACGTAGCGCTCGCGGTCGGCGCACCGGGCGCACCCCCCCTGGGTGCAGTTGGTCATGTTCGCCGGCGTGCCGTTGTACCCGGTGGAGATGATGCGGTCCTCCAGCACCATGACCGCCCCGATGCGGTTGCCGAGACAGTCGGCGCGGGCTCTCACGGCCATGGCGATGCCCATGTAGTAGTCGCCCCGCTCCGGACGGACGTGGGCGTTCACGGCAGGCCGTCCGGCGGGCTCATTTGCCGCCGGTCCGGCCCGGTCGGATACTTAGCGCCAGCCTCTCTCACCCTTGTCTCACCCCTCGTCGCCTCGTGCGAAGGAGGTGCCGTTGAACCCTCGCGAGCAGCGGATCATGGTCGCCATCGCCGCGGTGGCCGCCCTCTACTTCTTCGAATTCAACGCCCTGTACCTGTTCGGCATCGCCGGCGTCATCTACATCATCCTGCGCAACCGCACCTGACGGCGAAGCCCCCGGCGCCGTGTCCAACCTAGACCTCGCCCCGCCGACGCGCTTCCAGATGCCGGCGGATGTCCGTCAGCCGTTTGCGTCCCAACCCCTTCACCTCGTCCAGGCCGCCGGCCTCCAGGCGCCGCTCCAGGGCCTCGAGCCCGTCGATGCCGAGGCCCAGGTACAGGGTGCGCGCCATCTTCGCGCCGAGGCCGGGGATGTCGCGAAGCTCGAGGACCGACTCGGGCACCCGCCCCTTCCAGTCCTCCCACTTGCCGCAGGTCCCGGTGTCGACGATCTCGGTGAGCAGCGCCTGGATCGTGGGTCCCACGCCGGGCAGCTCCTTCAGCCGGCCCTCGTGCCTCAGCCTCTCCACCGACTCGGGCCAGCGGCTGACGGTGTGCGACAGCCTCTTGTAGACCGTGGCGTGCGACTCCTCGTAGCCGCCGATGACGAGGTAGTCGGCGAGGCGTGAGAGCCGGTCGGCGACGCGCTCGTTCAGCTCCCACCGTGTGCGCCCCTTCCCGTCCGTGTGCGAACGGTCCTCCATGGGGCCGCTCACGCCCGGCCCCTCGGGATCCGGCGGCCCTCGAACGACTCCGACATGATCATCATCGGATCGAGAAGATACGCACTCCGGGTCCGGCCGGGATACCCGATCGGGGTACCGGACGGCTGACCGCGCCGCGTCGTGTCCTGCTCTGGCCGGCCGTGGCCCTGGTGATCGGTAGCCACCCCGAGGCCTGGCCGCAGGCTGCCCCGCAGGAGCGCGTGGCCAACACCAGCCTGCTCGTCGACCTGACCGCCGGACCTCCTCCCGCCACGATCTCGGCCTCCGGCCTCTACAGCGACATCGAGGCCCGAACACCCTCTTCCGGACTGATCCCGTTCTCCGTCAACTCGCCCCTGTGGTCGGACGGCGCCCACAAGGTCCGCTACCTCGCCCTGCCGGGCCTGTCCCGGATCGAGTTCTCCCGCGACGGCCATTGGCGGTTCCCGCCCAACACCGTCCTGGTGAAGAGCTTCTACCTGGACATGGTGCGGGGCGATCCCTCGTCGCGGCGGATCGTGGAGACCCGGCTGCTGATCAGGGCCGGCGAGAGCGAGCGCTGGGAGGGCTTCAGCTACCGCTGGAACGAGGCCGGCACCGACGCGGAGCTGCTCATCCCCGGGGGCACCGGACGCTACGAGATCGTCGATCCGGAGGCCCCCGGAGGCCGCTCCCAGGTGGACTACATCTTCCCCGCCACCGAGGACTGCAGCCGCTGCCACACCCCGCAGGTGGGGCAGGTGCTCGGGGTGCGCACGGCCCAGCTCAACGGCCTGCACGACTACGGCGGCCCCCTCGCCCACCAGCTGGAGGTCTGGAAGGAACTCGGCCTGTTCACCGAGGAGATCGGCGGCGGCTTCGAGGGGTTCCCGCGCTGGGAGGACCCCGCCGACGCCTCCGCGCCGCTGGCCGGACGGGCGAGGTCCTACCTGGCCGCCAACTGCGCCCACTGCCACCGGCCCGGCGGCCTGCGGCGCACCGAGATCGACCTGCGCTACGAGACCGGGCTGGCGGCCACGGGCATGGTGAACGCGCCCCCCAACCTCGACGTGGACGGCGTCGACCGGCGCATCCTCCTGCCCGGGGGCGCGGCCAACTCCGTCCTGGTCCTGCGCATGCTGGTTCTCGACGACCGGCGCATGCCGCCCCTGGCCTCGGGGATCGTCGATGTGGAAGCGGTTCGCCTGGTCTCGCGCTGGATCGATGGCCTGGGCGCGCCAACCGCCATCTCCGCCCCGCCCGCGGCCCCGGCCGCCGCGACCCTGGTGAGTGGCCATCCCAACCCCTTCAACGCCTCCACGACGATCATCTGCACCCTGGCCCGGGGGGGCCGGGTGGACCTCGCCGTCCACGACGTCACCGGCCGGCGGATCCGCACCCTGGTCTCCTCCCGGCTGGCGGCGGGCCCTCACCACGTCCGGTGGGACGGCCTCGACGACAGGGGCGCGCCGGCGGCCAGCGGCGTCTACCTCGTGCGCCTGCGGACCGCCGCCGAATCCCGCACCTTCAAGCTGACCCTGCTCCGATGACGCGCGCCGCCGGCAGATGGCCGCGCCCTGCGAAAGGAGATCCATGCACCGTCTCGCCCTCATCCTCCTGACCGCGGCCGCCCTCCAGGCGGGCCCCGCTGACGCCCAGTTCTCCATCGGGGGAGATCCGCGCGTGAACCCGGAGGACTTCACCATCACCACCTTCGCCGGCGGCCTCAACTTCCCGGTGGGCATGGTCGAGCTGGAGGACGGCTCGATCCTGACCGCCCTGGCCAACGGCGCCTCCTTCTTCGGCAGCTCCTCGGGGCGGATCCTGCGACTCGTCGACGACGACGGCGACGCCATGGCCGACCGCTGGATCGTCCTCGAGGAGGAAATCCCCGTGGGCGGACCGACGGCGGTGGACAAGGCCGGCGACCTCCTCTTCGTCACCGGCCAGGGCCAGCCGATCCTGATTCTGAGGTTGGGGCCGGCCCCGGAGTACGAGGTGACCCAGGTGGGCCGCATCGACCTCAACGACGCCTCGCTGCTGCATCCGAACTCCGCCCTGGCGGCGCGGCAGGTGGACGGCGTCTACGAGCTGTTCTTCCCCCTCGGCTCGGCGGTCAACTTCGCCAGGACCACCCAGACCCGGCGCCTGACCAGCGACTTCGGCCTGGCCGCCGATCTGGGCTGCGACGCCATCCACCGCCTCACCTTCCGCTTCGACGGGGAGACCATCACCGGCGCGGAGGTGATCCAGATCGCCACCGGCCTGCGCTCGGCCTCCGGCCTGGCCTTCCACCCCGAGACGGGGGACCTCTACTTCGAGGACAACGGCATCGACGGGCTGCAGAACGCCATCGAGGCCCACAGCGCCGACGAGATCAACAGGATCCCCGACGACCAGCTCGGCGGGGAGATCGAGGACTTCGGCTTCCCCGACCACTACATCGCCTACCGCACGGGCGAGTTCGTCGGCGGCGGCGCCATCCCGCCCCTGGTGGCCTTCCTGCCCCTGCCCGACCCGGCCACCGGCTCCGAGGCCGAGGGACCCAACGAGATCGCCTTCGCGCCGCCCGGGTTCCCTCCGGGTCTCAACAACGGCCTCTTCGTAGGGTTCCACGGCCAGTTCTTCCTCGGCGGCCGGGCCAACGAGGAGAACCCCCTGGTCTACGTCGATCTGGAGACGCGGGAGTACTTCCACTTCATCAGCAACGAGGAGCCCGCCGTGGGCCATCTCGACGGGCTGCTCGCCTCCCACGACCGGCTCTACGTCTCCGACATCTCGAACCGGGGGGGACTCGGCCGGTCGGAGCGCAACTCCGGCGCCATCTACGTGATCCGCTACACCGGCCCCACGGCGGTCGGAGATGGACCCGCTCCCCGGCCCGAAGGGTTCTCGTTGGGCAGCGCCTTCCCCAACCCCTTCAACCCCTCCACGACGATCCGCTTCACGGTGCCGGAGGGGGCGGCGCTGCCGGCGCGGCTGGAGGTCCACGGCCCGACGGGACAGCGGGTGAGGAGCCTCTTCGACCAGACCGTCACCGGCGGCGCCTACGCCGTCACCTGGGACGGCCGCGACGACGCCGGCCGTCCGGCAGCCAGCGGCACCTACCTCTGCCGCCTCGTCTGGGGGGACCGGTTGTCCGCCTGGGGACGGGTGACCCTGCTCAAGTGAGGATGCCATGACACCCGAGCTGCTCTCCCTGACCCGCATCTGGGACCAGGCCCCGCACAGCGCCTTCACCGACCTGCTGCGGCACGACGGGCGCTGGTGGTGCACCTTCCGCGAGGCCCTCGATCACGGTCCCAGCCCCGGCACCCTGCGGGTCCTCCGCTCGGCCGACGGCGACAGCTGGACCAGCGCCGCCGAGGTCGCCGAGCCCGGCGTCGACCTGCGCGACCCGAAGCTCTCGGTGAGACCCGACGGCCGCATGATGCTGCTCACCTGCGCCTGCGTCTACGACGACGAGAACGTCTACCGGATCCGCTCTCCGAGGGTCTGCTTCTCCGACGACGGCCGGAGCTGGACGGCGCCGGCCCGCTTCCTGGCCGAGGACCACTGGCTGTGGCGGGTCACCTGGCACGGCGGTGTCGGCTACGGCGTCTCCAAGCTGGGCGAGGGCAGCCACCCGCGCCGGGGCTTCCTCTACCGCACCCGGGACGGCCTGGAGTGGGAGTGGCTCACCGAGTTCCTCCTGCCCCGCGACATCTGGACGGCGAGCGAGACGACGCTGAGGATCCTGACCGATGGGCGCATGGTGGCCCTCATCCGGCCCAACTGGATCGGCGTGAGCGCGCCGCCGTACAGGGACTTCGAGTTCACCGAGCTCGAGGAGCGCTTGGGGGGCCCGAACTTCCTGGTGCTCCCCGACGGCGGCATGTGGGCCTGCGCCCGGGGCCGCCACCTCGACGGCGGCGCCGCCACCGTCCTGGCGCGGATGACGGCGACGGAGTACGAGCCCGTCATGCGGCTGCCGAGCGGCGGCGACTGCTCCTACCCGGGCATGGTCTGGCACGAGGGCCTGCTGTGGATGAGCTACTACTCCTCCCACGAGGGCAAGGCCTGCGTCTACCTGGCGCGGCTCCGCCTGCCCTGAGGGCACCGCGGCCGGGGCCGCGCCCTCGGAGCTAGGAGTCCGACCCCGCCTCTCCGTCGAGCATGGCCGCCACCTCCCCGGCCACGCCCTCCACCACGGCCTGGAGGATGGCCTTGCCCTTGGCGGTGCTCGCCTTCTTCGCGTTCTCGTAGTTGACGCTGCCGACCCGCACCCGCTCGGGGAAGCGCGCCAGGGCGAAGGAGGTCTCGAACTCGCCGGCGTGGCCCGCCGAGCGCTCCAGCTCGAGGTTGGCCTCGTACCACTCCTGGCTCACCGTCTCCCAGTAGGTCACGTAGCGCACGCCCCTGGCGTCGAGCCGGGCCAGGGCCTCGGGGGCCTTGGTCTCCATGTTCCTGCGCTTGTTGCCGCCGTGGCCGTTGACCACCATCACCTGGCCCACGCCGAGGCGCATGAGGCTGTCGCAGACGTCGTGAACGGTCTCCATGTGGATCTCGGCGCGCACCGTGAGGGCGCCGCCGCGGGCCATGTGGTGCTCGGAGACGGTCATGGGAATGGTGGGGGCGACGATCACCCGCGGCCAGAACCGCAGGGCCACCCGGCGCACGATCTCGGTGACCGACGCCGTGTCGTGGATCATGGCCAAGTGGTCCTGGTGCTGCTCGGTGGCCCCCGTGGGCACGATGGCCGCCTCGATCGTGCCGGCCGCCACGGCGTCGTTGAACTCCTTCCGCGTCAGTTCCCCGAAGTAGACGTTGCCCGGTCGCATGGACTCTCTCCTGTGACTACGATTTGAACCGCCGTCTGCAAGTATAGCCCTTCGCCCGCACCCGATCAGGAGACCGCACATGTACTCCACCGCCCTCGTCATGCGCCTGCGCCCGGACGGATACCCCGGCTACAAGAAGGCCCACGACGAGCTCTGGCCCGAGATCAACCGCTCCATGGCCGACCACGGCGTCAGCATGGGCATCTACCGCCACGGCGACCGGCTCTTCCTCTTCGCCTGCGCGCCCACCGAGGCCGACTGGGAGGCCAGCCGGGAGTACCCGATCCTGGAGGAGTGGACGAAATACATGCGCGAGTTCCTCGACGACGGCGACGACGGGGAGCTGTTCTTCGAGCCCTTGGAGGAAGCCTTCGTCTTCGGCCTCTTCGATACGCGGGGAGCGCACCGATGAGGACCCGGGAGCTGGTCGTCGTCGAGCCGGGGCGGATCGAGCTGCAGGAGGCCACCCTCGACGAGGAGCTGGCCCCCCACGAGGCTCTTGTGGAGACGGAGCACTCCATCGTCTCCGCCGGCACCGAGGGCGCCGGGTTCACGGGCCTGGTGAGGCAGATGCCCTTCGGAGACGCCGGCCGCTACCCCCGCGGCACGGGCTATGGCAACCTCGGCCGCGTGCTCGCCACCGGCTCCCCCGACCTCGGCTGCGCCCCCGGGGACCGGGTCCTCACCTTCGCCCGCCACGCCTCCCACGCAAAGGCCGACGCCGGCCGTTTCGCCCTGCCGGTCCCGGCCGGACCGCCGGGGGAGCACCTCGTCTTCGCGCGCATGGCCGGGGTGTCGATCTCGGCCCTGCGCTCCTCCTCCGTGCAGCCCGGGGACACGGTCCTCGTCATCGGCATGGGCCTGGTGGGCAACCTCGCCGCCCAGCTCTTCCACCTGGCCGGCGCCGACGTGGCCGTGGCCGATCTCTCCGGCCTGCGGCTGCAGCGGGCCCGCCAGTGCGGCATCGAGCGCGTCATCCACCCGCCCGGCGAGGACCTGGAGGAGGCGGTGATGGAGTGGACCGGCGGCCAGGGGGCGCGCATCACCGTGGAAGCCATCGGCGTCAGCGAGGTCGTCGCCCAGGCCGTGGACTGCACAGCCCGCCACGGCGAGGTGATCCTCCTCGGCAGCCCGCGGGCCCCGGCCTCCTTCGACGCCACCCCCATGCTCCTGCGCATCCACCTGGAGGCGATCCACATGATCGGCGCCCTGGAGTGGCGCTGGCCGCAGCACGCCACCGAGCGCACCCGCGACCTCGACGCCAACTACCGGCAGCTGGCCGACTGGATCGCCGGGGGCCGGCTGCAGGTGGAGCCCCTGCTGACGCACCTGGTCTCGCCGGCGGAGTGCCAGCGGATGTACGACGGCCTCGCCCACCGGCGGGAGGAGTACCTCGGGGTGGTGTTTGACTGGGGGATGTAGGCGGGTGGCGGCTTGGGAACCGGGAAGCCCGTCCTCCTCATCGACGCCAGAGGCGAGTTCCAGGACTACGACAGGACTATACTCGACGAGATCATCCGGTCTTCGGGACCTTCAGAGCGCGGTTGACAGGTACGCCTTGGCGGCCACATTCGAGGAGATCGCCGAGAACTGCGTCAGCCTCAACATCCCCCGCTGCGGGGACACTTACAGCCGGCACCGGAGGTTGAAGGGGTATCTGAAGGAGCCTGATTTGTGAGGCGGAACTGCCCTGTTACCGGAGAGACGGCCCGGGTCGCAGAGGCCGGGGACCGAGTTACGGTCGAGCACCCCAGGCTCGGCCGCTACGTGCTCCACGCCGAGGCGCTCCCCTCCCTGGAGGCCGACGCCGGGGCCAGGGAGCGAATGGCCCGCTGGATCGCCGAATCACGGTCATTGGAAACCGAGGTGCCGGGCCTCACCGTTGAGCACGTTCACCTCTTTCAGCGACTTGCGGACCTGGAGGCGGCGGTCTCCGAATGGAACGAGCGGCGCCAAGCCATGACAGAGGCTGACGAGGACCGCCTCTGGAGAAAACTCCGACTGGAATGGAACTACAACAGCAACCACATCGAGGGCAACACTCTCACCTACCACGAGACCGAGCTGCTGCTCATCCACGGCCGCACGGCCGGCGGCCACCCGATGCGGGACTACGAGGAGATGAAGGCGCACGATGTCGCCATCGACCATACCCGGTCCCTCGCAGGCGCGGAGCAGGCCATTGGGGAAGGCGATGTGCGGGACCTGAACCAGATTCTACTGAAGGAGCCGTTCTGGCAGAGCGCGGAGACCCCGGACGGCCAGCCAACCCACAAGCGCATCGTCCCCGGCCAATACAAGACACAGCCGAACCATGTGCGAACAGCCACGGGAGAACTCCATCGATTCGCCGAGCCCGAGGAAACGTCCGCCTTGATGGCGGAATGGACACGTGAATTCCGTCGCGACCTGGAGCGAACAGCCTGCCCTCTGCCGTTGTTCCTGGCCGAATCGCATTGGAGCTTTCTCCGCATCCATCCATTCGACGACGGCAACGGACGCACTGCGCGCCTACTCGCCAATTACGCTCTGCTTCGGGAAGACCTGCCGCCCATCGTGATCAGGAGCGAAGACCGTGACCCCTATATCGGTGCGCTCCAGAATGCAGATCTCGGCTTCACGTTGCCCCTCGCCCAGTTCATGCTGGAGAATGTTCTCTGGTCGCTTGGGATAGGGATCCGGGCTGCCTCGGGTGAGTCGATCCACGAACCCGACGATACGGCCCAAGAAGGTGGATCTCTTCGTACGACATGAGAGAGGGCCCGAGCCGCGCAGATCCGACATCGAAGTACTGGATAGCGTCTTTCACCTGCATGTTCGCCCAACCCTTGATGGCTTGGAGGATGCGCTCCACCGTCTGTCGGCGCTGTTTCGCGTCTCCCGCCGTATCTCGGGTATTGGGCAACTTCAGATGATAGGGGGCGGCCTATTTGCGGGCGACCAGTGGGAACAGACGAAACAGCACCATATCGCAAGACGAGGATTCAAGCTGAGTGATGGGCGGCAAGTCCACCTACGGGAGGATTGCATATTCGAGGATTACACAGGAAGGGGAGACAGCAGTTTTGGGCTGATCCTGTCCGTCATGTGGAAACTGGGAGGAGAGGGATTCTCTTTCGAGGCAGCGATTGACGAGAAACCTCTCACGGAGATAGGTCACCGAATCCCCTATTCGGAACTCGACGAGCCAACCCTTGAAGTGGACCCCACTGTGGACAGGCTCTCCAAGGCCATGATGAATGAAATCGTCAGTCGATCTGAAGGACCACAACAGAAGTGATGGCCCACGACGCCCGCCTGGGATGCGGCAAGGAACGACAGGCCTCCCCGAAGGATACCACCTCTACAATAGAGAGGATCGTATGCTGCACGACGTTGTCTCTGCCGTCTATCGGGGTGGCTACCTGATCGAGCTGGAGTTCGACGACGGCCAGCGCGGAACCGTTGATTTCGCAAAGTACTTGGAGAGGCGGGGTGTGTTCGAGCGGTTCCGGAATCTCGAGTTCTTTCGGAGCTTTGCTATCAACAAGGAGCTTGGGGTTCTGACGTGGGGCGACGAGATCGACATTGCGCCGGAAACCCTGTATGCGGAAGCCACGGGGACCGGTCTTCCGGCTTGGACTGAATCCGGATAGACCGCCAGCCAGCCCAACCGAATGTGAGACGTGCATGCCGGACTGGGAGAAACGGGAGGCGCGTCTCGATGCCGTGGTGCCGCGGTAGCCTCAGGCCGCGGCGATTGTTCCCCCAAGCGTTTCAAACAGCCGCTCGCAGTGAGCACACCGCTTCTTGACCTTGCCCGCATCAATCACTTTCAACAGATCGCTCGCATGTTTGATCTTGTGGTAAGGTCCCTTCTGTGTGCCCTTCGTCGCTTCATCTAGAGACCGTTCGACGGTAGTCTTGGGAAGTGTACCCCGTCAACTGGACAGGAATTGGGCTTGTACAAGCGAGAGTCTCGAGATGTAATGGAGCCGTACTGCGCCCCGGCGCTGGGACCGAAGCCCCGCCTCCCGGACTTGCACCCAGGCCGGGCCACCGAGGCCGTGAGGAGCCCCCGCGCTCAGGCCGCCCGGTGGTAGACATCGCTGGGGGTCTCGTAGTCGAAGGCCTGGTGCGGCCGCTCGAGGTTGTAGAAGCGGAAGTAGGCCGCCACGCCCTCGATCAACTCGGGGACGCTGTCGTAGGCCTTCAGGTAGATGTCCTCGTACTTCAGGGAGCGCCACAGCCGCTCGATGAAGATGTTGTCCAGCACCCGGCCGCGGCCGTCCATGCTCACCCGGGCCCCGGCCGCCTCGACCCGCCCGGTGAAGGCGGTGCTGGTGAACTGGGCCCCCTGGTCGGTGTTGAAGATCTCCGGCCGCCCCTGGCTCAGGGCTTCCTCCAGGGCCTCCAGGCAGAAGGCCGCGTCGAGGGTGTTGGAGACCCGCCAGGCCAGCACGTAGCGGCTGAACCAGTCCATGACCGCCACCAGGTAGACGAAGCCGGAGGGCATCGGCAGATGGGTGATGTCGCTGCACCACACCTGGTCCGGCCGGTTCACGGTCACCCCTCGCAGCAGATACGGATAGACCCGGTGCTGAGGGTTGGGGGTAGTCGGTCGCGGCCGGGGATAGATCGCCTGCAGGCCCAGGGCCTTCATCAGGCGGTGCACGCGCTTGGGATTGACCGGGTAGCCGTCCCGCCTCAGGGCCGCGCAGATCCGGCGCACGCCGTAGACCGGGTGCTCGGTGTAGATCCGGTCGATGGCGTTCATCAGGTCGAGGGTGAGCCGATCCGGCGCCTCCGGGCGGTAGTAGAAACTGGAGCGGGCCAGCCCGAGCAGTTGGCACTGCCGATGCACGCTCAGCGGGCCGGGGTGCGGCTCGATGAGGGCGCGGCGCTCAGCCACCGAGAGCCTCGTGTTTTTTTTGAAGCCACTCCAGTTCCATCTGCAGCCGCCCGATCTGCTGGTAGAGCTCGGGCACCAAGGCGGCCTCGTCGTCGCCCCGGCGGGTCCCGGGGCCCCGGAAGACCTCGGGCAGCCGCTCCAGCAACTGCTTCTTCCAGCCGTGGATCTGGCTGGGGTGGACGGAGAACTTGTGGGCCAGCTCGTTGACTGTCTGCCGTTCGCGCAGAGCCTCCAAGGCCACCTTGGCCTTGAACTGCGCCGAATGCGTCTTGCGTTTCCTCGTCATCCAAGCCCCTCCGGACAGTGGGTCGGTGGACGCAAAGTCTCGCTTAGCCACCTGTCCAGGATTTGGGGTACACTACCGGGAGCACGGCCTCGAGGTTCTTCGCCTTCGGAAATCTGCTCACCCTGAAGTCTTGCCCGTAGTAGGCTGTGAGAGCCTGCGGGTCGGCAACGATCCAGGTTTCCATCGACTGCACCATGAGGTGAACGCAAGCCTCTTCAGCAAAGCTCAGATCCCATCTGTCCCGGCTTTGCAGATGATCTCGAGAAGACTGATTGACCTTGACCGGTCCTTCGGCATCCACCAGCAGGACATTCACCACATTGTCACTGCTCTTGACGGCATTCCTGAATCCTCGAAATGCCTCATCGCGGGGGCCGCAACAGACCAACTTCCAACGCATGGCCTTGCTCCTGGCCGCTTCCTTGAGGGACTGAAGAAAGGCGTCCATCCCCTGGCGAAGAGCCGCCCGGTTCTCCTTGCCGGTACCTCCGCCCTCCAAGTAGATGGCAATACCACTCACGGGTTGGCGCCAAGCTCGCCCATCCGCCACAGGTCGCCAAGCCGGTAGTCGTCCAGCCAACTTGAGAGCTTCTCTGGATCGAGCCGCCGCAGCTCCGTGCCGGCTCCGGGTCGCTCGCAGGCGACGATGGCGGCTGGCTGATCGGTCAGCGCCGACACCAAGGCGTCGGAGTGCGTCGTGACCACAAGCTGCATCCGCTCTGAGGCCTCAACGAGAAGATCCGCGAGCATGGTCACGGCGTCGGGATGCAATCCGAGCTCGGGCTCCTCCATACAGACCAACGGTGGAGGTGTTGGGGACAGCAGAGTCGCCAACAGCCCAATGAATCGGAGAGTGCCATCAGACAGACGTGTTGCGGGGATAGGCGTGCGGAAGCCGGACTCGTGTAGGTAGAACTGTACTGTGCCCCCCGATATCGACGTGGTCATGCGCTCGAACCGGGGAAAGAACCGCTTGAGATGCTCATTGAATACCGGACCGGACTTGTGCTCGATCTGGTTGAGCACCAATGCGAGATTACTGCAGTCGGGGAGCAGCCATTGCTCCGGAAGATCGGCGCGCTGCGGCTGTCGTATCCCGCCGTACCGGCCGAAGGTCCATTCTCGGAAGGTCTGAATGAGGTGGAACTTCACGCCGAGCCATGTCAGTTCGGGATATAGATCCAAGTCCTTACGCTGCGACAGTACCGACTGTTCCAAGGTGGGTTCGTCCAACTGCAATGTGCGCTCCTGGGACTGTTCACCAGGTGTCCTCACTCGAATCTTGATCATCCCTTTCTGATACTTGTAGTAAGAATATGGCCCGTCCCCCGGCGGAGTAGCTTCCTCGATTACCTCCTCCTGGATGTGGGCCTTTGGACCCATGATGGTAAAGGACAGACGGTACTTCAACGGCCTGCCGCTTCCATAGCCGATGCTCTCGTAGGAACCTGTCTCGACTTCCAGGGTTGCAGCAGGCGGAGGCTTCGAGCCACTGCCCTTCCAGAGCCACTCCAGGGCACCGCCTCCGTCCCTGATCGCGGCCGCAAAATCCTTCGGTGCGGCTCTCAGGAGTTCCAGCACCTCGATGAAGTTGGTCTTCCCCGAGGCATTCGGACCGATGAGGACGTTCAGAGGCTGCAGTTCGAAGGACTCCATGTCCGGAGGGAACGACAACAGCCCGCCCATGCGAAGACGCTTGATGAACTGCATGGTTACCGGCTCCTCTCCCCCTGCAGTAATCTGTCAGGCGTGCAGTGACTCACCGAACCACCTCGTCCACCTGCGCCAGGATCTCCTCGACCGCCGGCCGGTCGGAGATGCTCTCCCCTGTGAACCTCCAGACGATGCGGCGCTCCGGGTCGATGATGAAGGCCGACGGCGCGGCGACGCCGTCGTTCAGGAGGTTGTAGACCCCGTAGTCCCGGGCCACGGCGCCGTCCTCGTCCGAGAGGATGGGGAACCCGGCGGCGGTGAGCTCCGCCATGTTGCGCGCGTCCTCCATGTCGTCGGTGCTGATGGCGGCGAGCGACATGTCGCGCTCCAGGAAGGCGGGATGGGACTCTGCCAGCTCACCTAGTGGTCAATCCACTTAGAATTGCGGAACAAGAGTGGCAGCCGTATCCTTTTTCCCCATCCCCTTTGTTGGAAAAGGAGTACGGCGTTGCCCAAGAAGAGATACATCGTCACTCTCACAGCCGAGGAGCGCACCGGGTTGCGCGATCTGATCTCCAAGGGGAAAGCGGCGGCTTTCAAGCAGCGGCATGCGCGCCTTCTCCTGAAGACGGATCAAGGACCGCAGGGAGAGGGCTGGACCGACGAACGGATCGGGCAGGCGCTCGAGGTCCATCCCAGCACGGTCGAGCGTCTGCGCAGGCGATTCGTCGAAGAAGGCCTGGAGGCCGCCCTGCAGCGCAAGGAGCAGAAGAATCGCCGGGCCAAGAAGATCGACGGGGAAGGCGAGGCTCGTCTCGTCGCGCTGGCCTGCAGTCCGCCGCCGGAGGGGAGAAAGGGCTGGACCCTCCGATTGCTGGCCGACCGCCTGGTGGCCTTGGAAGTGGTCGACCGGGTCAGCCCGGAAACCGTCCGAAAGACACTAAAAAAAACGACTTGAAGCCCTGGCGGCAGGAAATGTGGTGCCTGCCGGGCGCCCCCAATGCCGCCTTCGTCTGTGCCATGGAGGATGTGCTGGATGTTTATACCCGGCCCTACGATCCCCAACATCCCACGGTCTGCCTGGACGAGACCAGCAAACAACTGGTGGGCGAGGTGCAGGCCCCTCGGCCGGCGATTCCGGGCCATCCGGCCCGGTATGATCATCATTATGTCCGCCAGGGCGTGGCCAACGTCTTCATGATGCTGGAACCGCTCACCGGCCGCTGCCACGTCCAGGTCACGCAGCAGCGCACCAAGAAAGATTGGGCTCGGGTGATGAAAGACCTGGTCGACCGCTACTACCCGGAGGCCGAGCGCCTGACCTTGGTCATGGACAACCTGAGTTCGCACCAGAAGGCGGCGTTGTACGATGTCTTTGCGCCGGCCGAGGCCAAACGCATCGCCGACAAGATCGACATTCATTTCACCCCGAAACGGGGCAGTTGGCTCAACATGGCCGAAATCGGGTTGAAGATGCTGTCCCGGCAGTGTCTGGACCGACGCATCGCAACGATTCAGCAACTGAGCCAACAGGTCCAGGCTTGGCTGTCGCAACGCGAGAACAGCCAGGCCCCGGTCAAATGGCGATTCACCACCGAGAAGGCGCGCATCAAGCTGCACCGCCTCTATCCAGCATTGTTACCTGGATGAACCACTAGCTGGGCCTTGCAGAAGCCTCAGAAGAATCCCCGGTAGAACACGAGGACCGCGGCGGCGCGGTCGTCGAGCAGGTCGGACAGGGACACGGGGTCGCCGTCCGCCGCTGGCAGGGTGAAGGCCGGCGCCTGCTCGTCGACGGAGACCGCCTTGGAAGAGGAACCGCAGCCCGGCAGAACCGCCAGGGCCGCGGCCGCCAGGAGCGGGACCACCCCTCTCGCCCCGCTCCTGGTGACGCCGTTCATCCTCCCTGCGCCTCGTTCAGCACCTCGCGCAGGTGCCGCACGGCGAGGCGGACGCACTCCTCCCAGCCGCAGCTGTTGCGGTCGCCGATCTCGAAGACGAGGCCCAGGCTGCTGTTGAACCCGACCTCCTGCAACAGGCGGACGACGCGCGGGTAGTCGATCCACTCCTCGTGCCCGGCGTCGATCTTGTAGATCTTGGCGCGCACGTACACGGCGTGGGGCGCCGTGGGCCGCAGGTAGTCCTCGTAGAGGTCGACGTCCGGGTCGAACTCGCCCCGGATATGGGAACCGATCGCCCCCTTCCACTGCCCCGTGTCCATTAGGAAGCGGAAGTTCGGGCGGTCCACGTCGCCCAGGATGCGCAGGGCCTGGTGGGCGGTCATGCAGCAGCTGCTCTCGTCGTGGTTCTGCAGGGCCAGGGTCACGCCCTGCGCGGCGGCGTAGTCGGACAGCTCCTGGAAGCTGGCCACCATGGGCGCCCACAGGCGCTCCTGCTCCTCCTCGGTGTCCGGCCACTTGGCGCGGGCGAAGACGCGCAGCATCTGGGCGCCCAGCAGCGCCGCCGTGTCCACGTCCTGCCGGCCCTGGGCGAGGCGCCGCTCCTTCTCCTCCACGGGGCCGGCGTAGGAGCCGGAGCCGGCGTAGCCGATGGTCAGGCCCCGGCGTACGCAGTGCCAGCGCACGGCCTTGACCCGCTCCGGGTCGCGGTCCATGCCCGACAGGTGGATGTCGATCCCGTCGAGACCCAGCCCTGCGGCCAGGTCCACGGTCTCGTCGATGGGGGCTCCCGCCCCCTCGCGCGCCATCATGCTCAGTCGAATCACTCGTCCCTCTCCTTCAGGCTTTCGGGTGAAAGGCTCTCCACGATCAGTCGGCAGGCCTCGGCGATGGTCCCGGCGCCGTCCGCGTCGTCGCCGGCGGCGGTGGCGAAGCCGGCCGCCGCCAGCGGGCCCGACGGCAGGAACAGGAGGCCCGCGTCCCCCTTGATCCGTCCGCTCGAGCCGTACTTGTGCGCCACCTCCACCTCCGGATCGAGGTGGCGGGGCAGCATGGTGCGGTTGGCGGCGCTCCTCAGCAGGTCCATCATCCGCGACGAGGCAGCCTCGTCGACCACCTGGCCCTCGTGCAGGGCCTTCAGCAGGCCGCCCATGTGGGCCGGGGAAGCGACGTTGTTCTCGGGCGCGTCATGGTAGGGCCAGGCGCCGTGGTCGAGCCCCTCCGTCCGCATGCGCCGCATCATCTCCTCGTCCGCCTCCAGGCTCGGGGTCCGGTCGGGCATGTTCACCATGGCGTAGTGGTAGCGGCCCATGGTGCTGCGAGTGCGCAGGTCCGGGAAGCCGAGGCGCTCCATGGTGGCGTTCACGTTCTCCAGGCCCACCACGCCCATGAGCATGTCCGTGGCCACGTTGTCGCTGACGCCGATCATCAGGCGGCAGTAGTCGAGGAGGGTCAACTCCGGCTCGTCCTTGGTCAGGCTCAGGGCGCCGGAGCCGTGGGTGCTGATGGGGCCGCCCAGCCGCCGGCGCTCGGACAGGGACAGCTCGCCGGCCGCGGCCTGGCGGAAGAGCTCGACCATGACCGGCACCTTGCAGACGCTCGCCGTGGGGAACCGCTGGCCGGCGTTGACCGCCGCCGTGGCCCCCGAGGCGAGGTCCTCCGCGTAGAAGCCGAAGCGACCGTCGAAGGCCGCCGCGAGGGCCTCCAGCTCGCGCTGCGGAAAGGCGGTCACGGCGACGCCCCGCGGGCCGGGCGGATCACGTCGACCTGGGGCTGATGCGGTCCTGCTTCAGGCCGAGGGGACGCTCCATGTCGCGGTAGCGCATGTTCAGCTCGACGCCGCTCAGGGAGCGGGTGAAGGCGGCCCGGGGCTCGCAGCGCTTCACGTCCACCTCGAGGATGTTCTCCCCGTGGTCCACGCTGTCGACGTCCAGGCGGAAGCGGAACCAGTGATAGGAGCCGGCCAACGGCGCCTGGAGCTCCTGGGTGCCATACAAGCGCACCGGAAAGAACAGGGCGCGCTCGTCGGTGATCTCGGCCTCGTCCAGGTCCAGCGTCCGGCCGTTGAAGCGCATCTCGACGTCGTCCTCGGGGCAGTAGAACTGGAAGAGGAGGGTGAGGATCGGCTTGCGCATCTCCCCGTCGGCGCGGGCCCCGTCGACGTCGTCGGCCACGTGGATGGGGACGCGCAGGACCTCGCCCTCCTCCAGGGCCAGGGGCAGCAGCCGGTGGGGGGTGGTCGTCTCGGCGTCGGCCGGGCCCTCCCGCGGCGCCAGGAAGTAGCGCTTGTCGCGGCGGCCCGTGGTCTCCGGGTAGGCCATCTCCCGCAGGAAGGCGTACTCGTCGTCGTCGAAGGGCCAGGGCATGTACCCGTGGTAGAGGCCGGCCCAGCCGTCGCGGGCCAGGGTCTGCTGCAGGGCCCGCCACATCTCGATGTGCGGGAAGGGGACGGCTTCGTGCAGAACCCGGCGCGGCGGCCGGTAGTAGGCGGCGCCGCCGGCGGCGTTGGCCGCCCGGGGCAGCCACGTCGGCTTGGGCTCGGTGTCGTTGAGGACCCACCCGTCCTGACCGACCACGTGGTTCACGCTCCCGGCCTTGATCCAGCCGGCCACGTCGAGACCCGCGGCCTGGTTGCGCTCCTCGTCCAGGTCGACGCGCACCATCAGAGGCAGCCGCTCCTGGCCGTCAGGCGTGACCTCGTCCATGAGCCGGCGCAGGTCGGCCACGAAGCCGCTCATGATCTCGGCGGCGCGCTCCTCGCCGCTCTTGAAGTACTGCGTGCCGAAGAGGAAGTCGAGCTCGAGGCCGTCGGGCCCGTAGTCCTCCAGCACCTCCCGCAGCAGGGCGAGCTTGTAGTCGCGCACCTCGGCGAGGGCGTAGTCGTACCCGAAGAGGTGGCGGCCCTCCTCGCCGATGCTGACGGCGGCGCCCCGCTCCCACTTCAGGGTGCCGCAGCGCTGCGCCCCGGGCGCGTGCGAGTCCTGCAGCTTGAGGCTCGGGACGACGCGCACCCCCAACTCCCGCCCGCGCTCCACGCAGGCCCGCAGTTGGTCGGTGCCCAGGCGCCGGCCCTCCTCGACCATGCGCATGATGCGCCAGTCGATGTAGGACTCCCAGCTCTCCTTCCGCTGCCCCACGGAGCGGCCCACCTTGGTGTCGTGGAAGAACACGTCGCCGTAGCCGAGACCGAGGGCGAGGGTGTCCGCCCCGGTGCCGGCCAGCTCGTCCACCGGCCACTGCAGCATGTGCAGGCTCGCCGGCGGCTCGAGGCGCTTGGCGTGGTAGTGGTGGGCGTCGTTGTAGTAGATCAGGCGCGGTCTGTGCATGGTTTCTCTCCCTCCGAAGGTGGGGGTAAGTTGGGCGCCCGGGGCTCGTCCCGGCAAATGCGGCCCCCGGGGACGGGGGCTCAGGACGGCGGCTCCTTGCGCAGGGCGTTGCCGTCGGCGACCCCGCAGCCGGCCAGCAGGGTCCGCTGCACGGCCAGGTCGTGGTCCGCCCCGTAGTCGGGGTCCTTGTCGCCGCGGATGCAGGCGGCCAGCTCCCGCAGCAGGGTGGGATCGCTCTCCCCGGAGGCGCGGTCGGCGGTCACCCACTCGCCGGCGGGGTACCCGTCGGCGGGGCTCTTCAGGAACAGTCGCAGGCCGTCGGATCCCAGGGGCTCATGGAGGGCCGTGCCCGCCGTGCCGTGCACCTCCAGGCGGCGGTCCATGCCGATCTGCATGCCCGTGGTGTCCACTGTTCCCAGGCCGTCCCGGCCCTCGTGGACGACCACCGCGTTGTCGATTTCGGAGCGGTCGCCGTAGTGGCGGCCCAGGGCCGGGTGGACCCGCACCGGCTCCCCCATGAGGGTGACCATCAGGTCGAGGAGATGGCCCGCCATCTCGAAGTAGACGCCGCCGTGATAGACGGTGAACTCCTCGGCCAGCTGCGGATGCCAGCCCATGGGCTTGGGGATGTGGCCCCGGAACTGGTAGACCTGGCCGAGGGAGCCGGCGGCGGCCAGGCGCAGCAGCTCGCGGACGGCGGCGTTGCAGCGCCACATGTAGGCCAGGTGCAGCTGCAGGCCGCTCTGACTGGCCAGGTCCTGGATCCGCGAGAAGTGGGCGAGGTCGGTGCCCGCGGGCTTTTCCAACAGGACGTGCTTGCCGGCCCGCAGGGCGGCCTCGGCGTAGCCGAGGTTCTGGTAGACGTGGCCCTCGACGACCACGGCCTCGGCCTCGCTCTCCAGCACCGCCTCCACCGAAGGGAAGACGGCCAGCGGCGGTCCGTGTCCGGCCCAGCGCTCCCGGTTGCGGGCGATGACCGCCTCGTCGGGGTCGTACATGCCGAGCAGCTCGAACTCGTCCGGGCGCCGGGCGGCCTCCTGCACGTGCATGGAGGCGTGGCTGTGCCAGGCTCCGAGAAACGCGAACTTGAGTCTCATCCTCCTTCTCCCTTATTCTCCGGCCCCCCTTGAGAGGAGCCCCCGAGATGACGGATACGCCCCTTGGCTGGGGCCTCATCGGCTGCGGCGGCGCCGGCCGCGGCCACGCCCGCGGCGCGGCGGAGGACCCCGACGTGGCCGTGCGCGCCTTCTGCGACGTCGCTCCACAGGCCGCCCAAAGACTCGCCGCAGAGCACGAGGGCGCCGTGCACACCACCGACCCGGAGCGGCTGTTCTCCGACCCCGGCATCGACATCCTGTCCATCGCCACGGCCCACGATTCCCACGCCGACCTGGCCGTGGCCGCCTTCGAGGCCGGCAAGCACCTCTACCTCGAGAAGCCCATGGCCATGACGGTGGCCGACTGTCTGCGCATCGAGGCGGCGCGCAAGGCCGCGGACCGCCGCCTGATGCTGAATTTCTCCATCCGCTTCTCCGGCGCCGCCCGCGCCGTGCGCCAGCGCCTCGGCCGCCCCCTGGTCAGCCACGGCCAGTGCACCCAGGCTCCCGCCGACCTGACGCGCTGGCGCTGGCACCCGGAGATCGGCGGCGGCCCCCTCTACGACGTGGGCGTGCACGCCCTCGACCTGCTGTGCTGGCTCCACGACGACGAGCCCGTGGAGGTCTTCGCTACCGGCGGCCAGGTCACCCACCCCGGCGAGCTCGGCAGCCCGGACCTGGTCGACACGGCGGCCGCCACCCTGCGCTTCGCCAACGGCTCGGTGGCCACCTTCCTCATGACCGACGCCGGACGCAACGAGCTGCTGTCGAAGTGGTTCTTCGAGTTCTTCGACGGCTCCGGCACCGCCGTCCTCCACGAGCACTTCCGGACCGCCACCTTCACCGCCCCCGACCCCGATTCGGGCGATCTCGTCACCGAGCGGGTCAGCCCCGGGGCCGCGCCGCGCATCGGGGACCTGGTGGCCGCCATCCGCGCCGGCGTCGATCCGGCCATCGGGGCCCGGGAAGGCATCCGCTCGACCCTGCTCGTGGAGCTCATCATCGAATCGATCCGCAGCGGCCGGCCTCAGAAGGTGGAGATGCCCGCCTTCTGAGCGGTGGCAAACCTAATGAACGAGCCTCGCCGCATCAGCCGCATCATCGAGCACTGGACGCTGCCCGATTCCTGGAGAGGTTCGTGCGCGAAGGGGGGCGCCTGGTCTTCACCGGCGGCAGCGGGGGCCTCGATCTCGAGGGGTCGCCGCAGGCGCCGCCCCTGTTCCCGGCCTGGCGGGTCGAGCCGGCGGAGGGGTCGATCGCAGGGATCGCCGGCGGCGAGGGCGGGGGCGCCATGCACATTCCCGCCGGCCCCTGGAAACCCGAGAAGATGCCGGTCCGGGGCATCCAGCAGGAGATGCCCGTCTATCCGATGCTCGCCGACGATCCCTTCGGCCAGCGGTTCCTGCAGGAGCTGCAGCGGTTCGTGGGGCGGGCCCGGGTCGTCACCGACGCCCCCTGGTTCGTGCGGGTCCGCGCCTGGCGCCCGCATGACGTGGACGCCCTCGTCGTGCACTGGATCAACTACCGGCAGGACGAGGAGTCGGCCGTCGAGACCCCCATCCCCGTGGGGCCCCTGCAGGCCGAGTGCGCGGTGCCGGAAGGGTATCTGGTGGAGCGGGTGGAGTGGCGCTATCCCGAGATGCGGGAGCCCCGGGTCCTCGAGCACGAGACGAGAGGGTCGAGCATCCGCTTCACCATCCCCCGCCTCGTGGTCCACGGCATGAGCGTGCTGCGTCTGCGCAGGGAGTGACCGGAGCCGGGGTGCGCCGCTTTCGAGGGGCTCCGGCCCCGCCGTCAGCGCCCGGCGCCGCCTTCCGCGTGGCCGCGGTCGGATCGACGCGGCATCCCCAGGGTCCGGTGCCTCTGCTTCCAGTTCCAGCGGTGGCTGCCCGACAGCAGGGGCCGGTGCTCCTCGGGCGCGGCGGCGACGAACCCGGGGCTCGGCTCCTGGCCGTTCCAGGCCTGGAACATGGTCGGCGTGTACCCGCCGATGACGATGACGCGCTCGCGGTCGGACCGGATGTGCCCCGTGGCGTGGATCAGGGCCTCGCCGAAGAGCATGGTCGAGCCCGCCGGCGCCACCACCTGGCGGATCAGCGACGGGTCCTCTACGGCGCAAGCGATGATCTCCTCGCGCGGCGCCTTGATCTTGTGGCTGCCGGCGATGCAGACCGTGCCGCCGTCGTCGGGTCCGAGTTCGGTGAGGTTGGTCAGGGTCTTGACGAAGGTGCAGTGGAACAGCCCGTTCTCGGTGTAGGTCCCCAGGTCGGGGCGGGTGCCGGTGTGGAAGCCGTAGCGGTCGCCTGGCCCCGGCGGATCGTCCGGGTCGCGCTCGTTGATGACCGCTTCCGACTCCTCGAGCCGCACCTCGCCGCCCACCAGCTCCTCGGCCATGCCCACCAGCCGCGGGTGGGTCAGGTAGTCGTAGATCGCCGGGTCCGCCTCCAGGATATGGGCGAAGTGCCGGTGGTGGGGGCGGTTGGCGCCCAGCCGGCAGCCGCGCACCACGGCGCCCTCGCCCGCCGCCACCAGGTCGGCCTTGAGCCGCTGCATGGCCGCCAGCAGGCGGCCGGTCTCCTCCGCGGCGAGGGTGCCCGGCACGACGACGTAGCCGAAGACGTCCAGGTGGTACCGCTGGGCGGGTGTCAGGGCGGGGAAGGGGCGTTCGAACCCGCTGCCATTGCTGTCGCTCATGCCTTGCCTCCTGGGTTGCGGGATCGGCCCAAGATACCGCCGGCGCCGGCCCCGGAAAACCTCCCGCGGGTGCCGGTCCCGGTCCGTTGACCGGGGCCGCAACGGCTGTCGAACTTAGCCGCCATGCAGACGATCACGGTATCGCGCAACGACGAGATCTACGAGGCCTTCGCCGACGTGGCCCAGGCCGCCGACGGCACCCTGGTCTGCACCTACCGCGAGAGCATGGGTCACAGCTCTCGCCCCTTCTCCCGCGTCATCGTGCGCCGCAGCTTCGACCGCGGCCTGACCTGGGGGCCGCGCCAGGTGGTGATCGAGCGGACCGAGGAGGAGACGGCCCGGGGGCTGGGCCGGCTCAACTGCTCCCGCATCGCCGCCTGCGGGGACGGCACCCTGCTGCTCATCGTCGACCTGCTGCTGAGGGAGACCTTCGAGGAGTACCTGGAGCCGCGCCCGTGCATGAACCTGCTGCTGCGCAGCCGCGATGACGGGGCCACCTGGGAAGGGCCGGAGGAGACCGGCCTCACCGAGGGCATCGTCCCCTCCATCAAGGAGCTGTCCAACGGCGACCTGGTCGTCGGCCTCGCCGAGCAGTGGCCGGGTCCGAAGGGCGTGGAGGACTACGTCGAGGTGCAGACCACCTACCGGTCCACCGACCGGGGCCGCACCTGGGAAGGGCCGTTCAAGGTGCCCGACCCCGAAGGATCCCCTTGCACCGGGCGGCCCTGGCGCCTCAACGAGGGGGACTACGCCGAGATGGACGACGGCACCCTGGTGATCTACATGCGCGAGGACGGCGAGGGTCTGAGCGGCTGGAAGAGCTTCTCCCGCGACGGCGGCCGCACCTGGTCGGCGCCGGTGCGCACCCGGATGCTGCGCTGCCTGGGCCGGCCCTCGGTGGGCCGCCTGCGGTCGGGGGAGGTGGCCGTCACCTACCGGGTCTCCTGCGGCCTGTCCACCTCCCTGGGCCTCTACGTGGAGACCGCGGCCCAGGCCCTGCGCGGCGCCCCGGAGCAGTACCAGGGCGAGACCGAGATCCGCTTCGCCTTTCTGGACAACGACCGCGCCCTGTCGGCCGACAGCGGCTACTCGGGCTGGGTGCAACGGCCCGACGGCTCCCTCTACGTGGTCAACTACGTCACCGACGACGCGCCCCGGGCCCACATCCGCGGCTACGTCGTCAACCGCGAGGACTGGTACCTCTTCCCCGAGGGGGCGATCCGCGCCAACCACCCCCTGTCGGCGAATCCCGGCTACTGCGAGAAGGGCCAGCAGATGGCCCGCGGCCAGCAGAGCTGGGCGGACGGCCAGGACTGGTCCCGCCGGGTGCCCACGCAGAAGTAGGGTTGCCCACCGCCCGAGGGTGATCGGCAGGCGCCGGTCGGGGCCTCGGTGAGCGCCGGGTTGGCGTCGAGGCACAGGCGCAGGGCGTCGAGATCCCGGTCGCGGACGGCGGCGAAGAAGCCGACCAGCTCGGCGTGGGAGAACGCCCCATTCGCGTCGTTCACGACGCCTCCTTCAGGAACTTGCACCCGAACCGGGCCAGCTGGACGGCGGTCTTGCCCGCGGGCGTCTCGATCGAAGTGTCCGCTCCGAGCACGATCAGGATCTCCGCCGCTTCGACCTCGCCGGTGTAGGTCGACCTGTGCAACGGCGTGCGCCCCTTCGAGTCGGGCTGGTTCAGGTCGGCGCCGCGGGCGGCCAGCAACCAGATCATCTCCGTGAGTCCCCACTCCGCGGCCAGGTGCAGCGGCGTGCGATCGGTCTCCGTGACGGCATCGACCTCGGCTCCATTCGCCAGCAACCAGGTTGCGCAGCGCGCGGCATCGCCTCGCACCGCCCAGTGCAGCGGCGTCATGCCGGCCTCGTGGCGGGCCGTGACCGCGTCCGCATCGCTCTCCACCAGTTCCCTCACACGGGCCAGGTCGTCCCGGCCGCAGGCCGAGTAGATGTCGTGGTACGCGCCACGCTCGAGGAGGAACTCGGCGAACTGCATCCGCTCGCTCCACAGCTTCGGATTGTGCCAGGGCGCAAAGGCGCCATCGAAGGGCGGCGCCACCGCGTCCTGCAGCACCGTCCGGCCCCGTTCGCCGTTGCCGGTGACCTCGGCTTCCAAGTCGCCCCCGTACTCGAGGACGAACTCCGCCACCTCCCGTGGCTTGTGGATGCACCCGTACAACAAAGTCGCGTGGCCGGGGATTCCCCTGGGCTTGGCGTTGACCACATTCGCGTTGGAGACCCCCGCGTCGAATAGCGTCCGCAGGGACTGCTGGTTGCCCTTGGCGAAGGCCCGGAAGATCGGGTGGTACTCGTGCCCGCGGTCCATCCCCGTCTGGCAGTCGTACAGCTCATCGACGCCCTGCTCCAGAAGGAACCGCACCGCGTCGAGGGTCCCGTGGTAGACGGCGGCCGGCACGAGAGCCAGCGATCCGACCGTGCCGACGAGGGAAGAGTCCTCCTTCAGCAGGGCCTTCATCCGGGGCACATCGCACTCGGCGTGGCTGTCGTCGGTCGCGCCGTGAGCGGCGGCCGTGACGAACTCTCTCTCACGGCGGGTCAGCTTCCGGCCCTCTCGCCGCTCGAAGGCGGCCTCCACCCGAATCCTCACTCTCTCCGCAGGGTCCATTTCGGTCAGCGAAACAGGAGTGCGCCGAAGTCGTCCGGGTTGTGGGCGCTGATGCCGAAGGTGCGGACCCACTGCGCGTATTCGCGCCCGCGGAAGGTCCGGGAGAAGTTGAAGCCCCAGACCGTCCCGGGCTTCGGCCGTTGCAGCTGCGGCTGGCCGAACTCCAGCCGGTACTCCAGCGACCAGAGATCGTCCCCGACGTGGGCGGCGGCCTCGCCGTCGGCATCCCAGGCCCGTTCCTCGTCGGTGATCCGCCGCTCACCCCTGGACAGGAATCTGTCCGATACGACCCCCATCGTGTTGACCCCGGCGTGCACGTAGTCCCGTCGATCGAGGTCCGCATCGATGAAGAGCTCCACCATGTCGTCCCACCAGATCTCCCCGTCGCGACCGTGATCCCCGACGACGAGGCTGTCGGGGTGATCGTCGAACCCCCGGAAGCCGATGAACAGGGCCTCGGATGTGTAGCCCGCGAGGAGCTGGGTCCGGAGATCGGAAGCCATGGCGGCGTTGTGCCTGTTGCTGAACTGGTAGAAGGTGTCGGCCCGCGCCGCCGTGGCCCACAGGGGCTCATCGAGCCGGCCGTCGATCCGCGGCGCCGATCGAAACCGGGGAACGTCCAGAAGCATGCCGTGCTGCCGCAGGCGCTCCAGACCTTCGTCGACGCGGCCGTTGTCGTAGAGGTGCCGGCCCAGCCGGTAGTTGGCTCGCCGGCTGCCGGGCCAGGCGGCGACGGCCTGACGGTACAGGTCCACCGCCAGAGCCAGGTCGGCCTGCAGTTCGGCCTTGCGGGCGGCTTCCAGCAACTCGTCCACGGTGCCGGAGAGTTGGATCCGCGCCTCCAGGCGGGTGCCGTCGTGGCTGGAGCTCGCGAGCGGCAGCGCCAACGCCCGGGCGCGCCTGCGCAGGTCCTCGTCCAGTCCGTCGAGTTGGTTCAGGGCCTGGAGGAGCTCATAGCGAACCTCGGCCTGGCTCTCCGTCTCCAGGGCCTGCACGAGAGCGCCGGCGGCCTCGGCGCGCCCCTGCAGGCCCAGACCCCGGGCGATGCGAGCGCGGACCTCGGCGTCGGCGTCGGTGAGCATGTGGTGCTCCAGACGGAGACGGATGCGTTCGTCCTCGACTCGCGTCAGCAGGCTCAGCAGGACATCGACCAGGTACGGCCGGGCCGCGGCCCGGGCGGGATCCTCGAGGGCGGCCAGCAGGGGCGTCACGGAGCGGTCGGTGGCCAGCAGCAGCTCCTGGCGGGCCGATTCCCGCTGCTCGGGGTCTTCGAGCTGCTCCACCAGGCCGTCGAGACTCGGCCCGCATGCCGTCAGACTCAGAGCCTGCAGGAAGGCCAGGGCTCGCGTGCGTCTTTGAGCGCCGGAGGGTTGGTGTCTCATGGGACGGACATTTCTACAGATCCCGGTGACTCTCCTGCACGCGCTCATCGCCATCGCACGGCGTTGCGCGCCTCGTCGAAGGCTGCCGCGAGACGCCAGTTGGTCTGAGAACCCGCCCGGCGCCCGACCTCGCCGCGCGCTGCCGCCAGGTCCACGGAGGCCGTCACGAGGTCGTCGGCCTCTTGAACCGGGCTCCTCGACGGCGCACAATACGACATCCGCGGCCCCGATGCCCCCCCCACCAGGAGCGGCCCCCATGAGCAACCCCTCTCCCGAGCTGCACCAGGTCGACCCCCTCACCGAGGAACAGATCGCGCGGTTCAAACGCGACGGCATGCTCGTGCTCCCCGGCGTGCTCGACGCGGACCTGTGCCGCCGGGCGCGGGACCAGATGTGGGAGATCATCGACGAGCACCGCCCCGCGATGCGCCGCGGCGATCCGGCCACCTGGGTCCCCTTCTCCGAGGACGAGAAGGCCAGCTACCCGCGCGCCGACACCGGGGGCGATCCGTACTTCTCCGGCAGCCGGCACCGGTACTTCATCCGCAACGGTGTCGAGGAGCTGCTGCTGAACCTGGCGCCCCGCGCCCTGTGGCGCGTCGCCGAGCAGCTGCTGGGCGAGGGCGAGGTGGTGTGGCCGGCCGGCGCCGATGACGACGGCGTCACCACGGGCCCGTGCCTGCTGACAGAGAGGACCGTCAAGGGCTTCGAGCCCCACCTGGGCGGCGAGCCCGAGAGGTGGATCGGCCCGGTCACGGGCCGGACCGAGCAGGTGCGCCTGCCGAAGACCGGACCGACGTGGATGACGGGTCAGGGAACGCGCGGCCTGTACTGCACCCTGCCGAACAGCCCGCCGCCCGCCCCGCACTACCGCGGCGCCCACGCCGAGGCCCTCTACGACACGCGCTGGCGGATCCAGATCGCCGCCTACATCGACGACCTGCCGGAGAAAGCCGGCGGCCTGACCCTGTTCCCGGGCAGCCACCGGCGCATCTGGGACCACCGGGAAGCCCTGCACCGGGACACGCCGCCGCCCGCCGTGCCGGAGGGGTCGCCGGAGTGGAACGGGTACACCGCCCCCCCGCTTCCGGAGATCAAGGCCGACACCGAGCCGGTGGAGACGACCGGGCCCTCGGGCTCGGTCGTGCTCTGGCACGCGAACCTGCTCCACATGGCCGGTCAGAACCAGCGCGGCGACGTGATCCGCCAGGCCACGATCTACGCTTTCGCCAAGACGACCGGGTCGGTTCCGGACGAGGTGGTCAAGCGCGACCCCAGCGGCGATCTGTGGCGGGACTGGTCGGAGGCGGTGCGCTCGATCGCGGCGGCGGCCTAGAGCGGAAGCACGCCGCCCGGCGGCAGCACTGCATCGGCGTCCTGCCATCGGCTGCCTCGAGGGGGCGGCCCATTGGAGCGCCGCCTTCGATCAGTGCGCAACGGCCTCCCTTTGTGACCCCGGAGCAGCCGCCGCTTCCGCCAGCGGCAGCAGCCACAGCACCTGCTCCGGCGCGTGGCGCTCGTCGGCGGGAATGCCTGCGGCGTGCACGGCCGCCGAGCCTTCCAGGCGCCCGTGGTTCCCGTGGGGCGACCGGTCCGCCAGCGGATCCGGCCCATCCATCGGCAACCAGCCCACCAGACCCGGCTCGTCGCCCCGCAGCCCTTCGTGCATGGACTGCCGGATCTGTTCCTGAGTGCGCGCCACGTTCCAGATCTGGGCGTCGTCGATCAGGGCCGCCGTGTGATCGTTATAGCCGCTGGCGCCGATCCAGACCGGATTGGTCGTCGAGTTGATCCGCCGGCCGTGGACCGGCTCTTCCGCCACCAGCTCGCCATTGACGAACACCCGCATGTGCCTGCCGTCGTAGGTGGCCGCGTAGTGCACCCACTCGTGGTAGGGCAGCCAGTAGCCCCGCAGGCCGGTCTGGCTGCCGTCCTCCCAGCGCAGGTGGAAGCCGCCTCGGGGCAGGTGCAGCACGTACGACCAGGTCTCGTCGGCCTGCCGCCACTTGCCGATGACGGTGCCGGCACCGCCGCCGTCGTCGACTCGATAGATCCAGGCCGCCATGGTGATCTGGTCGCCAATGTCGAGCGAGGCCGTCGGCTTCAGGTGCATGTAGCCGGGGTGGCCGCGCGTCGCAGTGACCTGCGACAGCACGCTGTGCACGCTGTGTGACGGACCCACCTCGGCCAGCATCGACTGCACCCGCTGGTTGAAGGTGCCCCCCGCGGCGCGCAGAACCGTCTCGAGCTCGGGGCGCTCCTGGTCCACCGCGATATCGAGGGCCGAGCGACCGTCCCAGCGCAGTTGCTGAATCCGCGCCGGATCCTCGGAGAGGATCGCACGCACCCGCTCGACATCGCCGGTCGTCACCGCGGAGATCAGGTCCACGTGGGCGCCGCGGTCGAGGAGCAGCCCGATGAAGTCGTCACCGCAGCCCTCGTCCAGGGCCCGCTGCAGCGGCGTCCAGCCCTTGCTGTCGCGCCCGTTCACGTCGGCGCCGCGGTCGAGGAGGGCCGCGGCGATTTCGGTCTCGCAGCCGTCGGCGGCGTGGTTCAGCGGCGCGCCCGTCGTTCCCCGGTCCCAGATCAGCGGCGACACCTCGTGGAGGCGCCGGGGATCCTCGTCCAGCTCGGCCAGCAGCCGTTCACCGTTTCCGAGCATGACGAGGTGGGCCAGGTCGTAGGGCCCGCCCGCCTCGATCAGCATCTCGAAGGCCGGGATGTAGGTCCGCTTGTTGCGCTCCTGCGAGCCCTCCCTGGCCGTGCCGTGCATGACCTCCTCGGTGGGCTCGCCGCCGTGGGCCAGGTAGAGCTCGACCAACCGCGGGTTGCCGAAGAACCCCGCGTAGCCCATGGCCGTGCGGCCCTGTCCGCGCGCCTGGCCGCCTCTCGCGTTGACGTCGGCGCCGTGCTCGATCAGCAGCCGGGCGATCTCGTACTCGGCATCGCTGGCGTTGGTGTACACCGTGACGACGCGATGCAGGAAGGTGCTGCCGTGGACCGGCGCATCGGGCGAATGGATCCTCGCCGACGCCAGGCTCGGATCCCCCTCCAGCAGGGTCGCCACGGCGGCGGGGTCGTCGCGGTCGACGGCCATCATCATGTTCAGGCTGCCGGCCACCTGCCGGGCGGCGCGCACCGGATAGCGCTCGCCGGCGTCGATTCGAAAGTCCTCCATGAAGACGTCGCGCACGGCGATGCGCCACCAGCCGCCCGACGGCCCTCCGGGGCGACTGAAGTAGGCGATGAAGGGACGCAGCGCCAGGCCCCAGGCCGCCTCGCCGGTCACCAGGGTCTCGTCGTATCCGGCGCCGACGAAGGTGACGCCGCTGATCAGCTCGACATGGTTCGCGTACGTGCCGGGCGCCAGCTGCACGGTGTCGCCGTAGCTGGTCGCCGCCAGCGACCGCTGGATCGTCGCGAAGGGACGCTCGGCGCTGCCGTCGCCGCCGGGCGCCGCGTCGTCGTCGACGTGGAAGCGAGTGCCCAGGTCCTGCAGCGTGACGCTCACCGCCGAGGTCTCGCCGCTGTCGATGTCGACGCCCTCGGCGAGCGCCCGGTAGCCGTTGGTGTTCAGCCGCACCGTGTACGACCCCGGCGGCAGCGGCTGCCGGGCGAGGCCCTCGGCGTTCGTGATGTCGGCCATGACCAGCCCGTCGCCCTGCCAGACCTCGTACCGCGCCCCCTCGAGCGGCGCCTCGCCGCCTCGGGCGTCCACCTGCAGCGTGCCCAGCGGCCCGGCCGCCAGGATGAGCCGGCCCACGTTGGGCGGCCGGTGCTTGGCGCGGTTGGGCGTCCACGCGATCCAGGCCGAGGTGTCCCCGGGCCCGTCGTTGTCGACGGCGACCACGTCGAAGGACAGGATCAGCCCCGGCCGCAGCTCGACCGGCTCGTCGGCCGATTCGCCAAGGGCGGTCAGGGCCCACTCGTACACGCTGACGTCGCCGCGGCGCCCGAACACGGCCCGCGTGCCGACACTCTCGGCGGACTTCTCGTCGTCCAGGTGCTCGTGGTACACGGCGGGATTGCCGGCTTCGAAGTAGCCTCCGCCGGGCGGCACCAGGCTGTAGCAGTAGGGCGGCACGTGCAGAAGGCCGGCCAGGTTGATCTCGCCCGCGTCGGTGGCGCGCACGTTGTGCCAAGCCGTCTGCACCCGGTCGTCCCGGTGCTCCATGGCGACGTAGATCTTTTGCGCTTCGACGCTGTAGCCGACGCGGAAGCTCGGGCTGAAATCGGCGCTGATATCCAGATCGGTGCCCGACAGATCGGTGGAGCCGTAGACGTCCGTGTTCTCCCGCGGCGTGAACACCGCCATGTCCCCGGGCCAGTCGTCGAGCTTCCCGTCGACGGTGATCCCCGACAGGGGCACGGCGAAGGCCGTCCGGCCGACGGGCGGCTCGACCGGCGCCGCCGGCTCCGCCTCGGCGCGCGGAGTCCCGGCGGCCGCTAGCCCCGCCGCCGCCATCACCACCGCGAACGCCTTGGCGGCAAACCGGCTGGTACGGCGCACCGCGCCGTCTCGCGTGAATTTCATTCCCGATTGCCTCCCGGCTCTCGCGCAGGCACCAGCGCAGCTCGTCGCCATCGTGCTCAACTCTCCTGTCGCGCTTACTATCATGGGGCCGCTCTCATAGGGCCGCTCGGCCTGCCTTCCACCCGGAGACTCCTCGATGACCAGTCCCGAACCGATCAACTGGGGAATCCTGAGCACCGGCCGCATCGGCTCCACCGCCTTCATCCCCTCGGCCCGGGCCACCCCCGGCGCCCGGGTCCACGCCGTGGCCAGCCGCAGTCAGGACAGGGCCGACGCCTTCGCCCGCCAGCACGACATCCCGGTGGCCCTGGCCGGTTACCAGGCCCTCGTCGAACATCCCGAGATCGACGCCATCTACATCTCGCTGCCCAACTCGCTCCATGCCGAGTGGACCCTGGCCGCGGCCCGGGCGGGCAAGCACGTGTTCTGCGAGAAGCCCCTGGCCGTCACCGCGGCCGAGGGCCGGCGGATGGTCGCCGCCTGCCGCGAGGCGGGGGTCCTGCTCTTCGAGGCCTTCGTCTTCATGCACCACCCCCAGAGCCGGCGCCTTCTGCAGATCATCGGGTCGGGGGAGATCGGGGCCCTGCGCCACATCGATGCCGGCATGACCTTCGTCGTCGACGATCCCGCCAATATCCGCATGATCGAGGCGCTGGGCGGCGGCAGCATCTACGACGGCGGGGTCTACCCCATCACCTTCTCACGCTTCATCGCCGGCGCCGACCCCGTGAGCGTGCTGGCACACATGCGCTTTGACGAGCACGCCGGGGTCGACGTGGCGGTCTCGCTGATTCTCGAGTTCCCCGGCGGGCTCACGGCGACCTTGTACTGCGGCTTCCAGGGCCGTGGCGGCGCCCATGCCCGGATCACCGGGGACCGGGGCCGGGTGGTGGTGCCCAGCCCCTACCATCCCGGCCCCGAGAGCCGCTTCGAGGTCGTCCCGGCCTCCGGCGAGGAGCGCACCGAGACGACCCGCACGGGGACCCCGCCGTTTCAGCCCGCCATCCACTTCTTCCAGCGGTGCATGCGCGCCGAGGAGACCCCCGCGTACATGGCCGACCACGCCGAGGGCACCCTCAGGGTGGTGGAGGCGGCCTTTGCATCCGCCCGTACCGGCCGGCGGGTGGATCTGGCCTGAGGGAAGGTCACTCCGCCACCACCTTGATCTGCAGGCTCCGGGTGCCCTCGAGCAATAGATCGACATCCTCCTGGGTGGAGACCGTCGGCGGGGGCCCCGGGTTCTGGGGGAAGAAGCCGTTCCCGGAGTCCCCCCCAGACCCGGCCTCGCCACCCTCCACCGGAAGGGGCATGAGGTAGGTCAACCGGGCCTTCAGCTGGACGCTCTCGTCCGCCCCGTTCACCCGGTCGAAGACATCCTCGACCGTCTCCTCGCCATCGTCACCCGGAAATCCGAAGCCGTCCAGGAACCCGAAGAAGGGGTCCACGCCCCCTCCGGCGTCCGGCCCCAGTTCCGCCGCCGAACCGGCCTCGAGCTGGTAGACGCCGGTGGGCAGGGTATCCGGCAGGCTGAGGGCCAGCTCGATATCCCGGTCGCTGCGCCGCCCCACGCGCATCGAGGTCGTGACGGTCAGCATCTCCCCCGGGCTGACGACGGTGTCGGCGGCGACCTCGACCAACGTGGCGAACCGGGGCTCGGAGATCACCTCCACATGGACCTCGGCCTCCCGGATCCGCAGGACGTAGTCGTTCCGGGACATGATCTGCCCGAGCACGTCCGACAAGTCGAACCAGGCGTTGTCAACCAGCGAGAACAGCCTCCCCGCCGGGGACGCGTAGAGGCGGGAGCGGGAGAGAGTCGAAGCCGTGCCCGCAAAGGAGATGTCCGTCGTCACCCGAAGGCTGTGGTTCCCCTCGTTGTCGATCCGGTTGAACAGGGGGGCGAAGGAGGCGTTCGGGAGGAGCCCCCCCTGGTTGACGCTGGCGGGCATCCTGTGCACCAGCTCGACCTCGGCCCCCGAGGCCAGGGTATACACGGCCGTGACGGGCACCAGCTCCGGCCCCCCGTCGAGGACGCCGCGCACGGCGGGCAGGCTGTCCTCGGTGAGGGTGCCGCGGACCGTGGGGTTCAGGGCGGCGAACTTGAACGGCGCCGACAAGTTGGAGATCTCTCCGAGGATCCGTCCTTCGATGATGGGCAGCTCCACCGGGCCGCTCTGACTCATGGGATGTCCGAACCCGTGGATCCGGTCGCCGTCGACGTAGGAGATGGTTCCGATGGCACCCGCGGTGATCTCGCCAGTCAGGAGGCCGACGACGAGCGGCCGGCCGGCCTCGAAGCTCTCCTGGCGCTCCTGGGTCAGACCCGCCGCGGCCGCTCCGGCCAAGGGCGATCCCGCGACCGGAGGCCGCGCGCCATGGAGTCCCGTGCTCACCAGCGGGGTTTCCAGGGGCGTGATGCGGGCACCTCCCCAGGTGGCCACGGGTTTGGCCAACGGTACGGTCGAGCGCTCGCCGATCACCCATTCGATCGGGGTTGCGAAGAAGTAGTACGGCGGACTGTCCTGGGCGCTGAACCCGTAGGCGATGGCCCCCCAGGTGCCCTCCTCCGAAAAGACGGGCGACCCGCTCATGCCCCGGGCGATCCCGCCGAGCTGGATCAGGACCGGGTCGGAGGCCTCCACCATGATCACCGGCATGGGCGGCAGGAAGTCGTCCACCACCTGCACGAACCTCATCTCCAGATCGGCGAGCTCGCCGTTGGCGAACTCGGTCCGCATGTACAGGGGCATGCCCCCGGGCATGGACCGAACCGAGTCGATGGGGACGATGGCCGACAGATCCCAGGGCAGCAGCTCTCCGCTGGGCCTCAGGACCGTCTCGCCGGCGGCCGCCAGGGAATCCGCAGCGGTCTCCATGGAACCGGCGGCCGCCAGCATTGAATCGGCTGCGGCAATCATCGAATCGGCCGCCGCGGCCCTCGGGTCGACAGCGGTCGGTGCGGCATCATCGTCGTCTCCACAGGCCCACAGGCCGAGAAAGAGCAGCGGGAGCAGCACGGAACGGATGGACATACATCCTCCTTTTTCTACACGGCGTAGAAGTGTGTGTGTCGTTGTGTACTCATGCGTATCGATGCAGGACCTGGCGCGAAGCTGCGCAGAGGGCTGCGCGAAGGGGCGCGCGCCGCTCGCCAAGGAGCAGGCGCAACGCGCCCTGCGTCAGGATCCGCCCTGCCGAATCAGACGAGCCCTGTCGGGATTGGTTCCCTTCTCGAGGTCAGACAGGGGCCGGCAGTTCGACGCTCCTGGCGAATACGGAGCGATGTTGGAAACAGCCGGCAAAGCTGGGCGGCGCCGGGCAAACCTACCCCTCCCTGGCTGCACCGGCAACATCGATCCCGCCCGTCACCACGGCCCACGGACAACGCGAAGAACCACGGCAACGCCTCGAACGCGGGACCGCGGGCGGGGCCACCGGGGCACTTGAGCCCCTCCCCGCCTTGCCCTTCCTTCCGGCGCCAGGGAGCAAGCTGCGGATGAGCGATACGGGAGAGTGGGGACTGTCCCGGGGCGAACGGGCCCCCGACTTCGTGGCCCCCCTCGAGGGAGCCGGGCCGGCCCGCTTCTATGCCCGGGCCGGGGGCCGGCCCGCCGTGGTGATCTTCACGCCGCGGGTGTGCGCGGCGACACAGGCGGCCCTCGAGGCCGCGGGGGACGCCGCCAGCGGCCACGTGGTCGTGCCTGACGCGGCCGAAGCGCCCCCCCTGCCGGAGATCGACGTGTTCCGCGACGACGGCAAGCTGAGGGCCGCCTTCCGGCTGCCCGAGGACGGATCCCCCCGCGCCATCGTCCTCGACCGCAACCTGCGCGCCCTGGAGGCTCTCGTCCTCGACGGGGAGCCCGCCGCCGCCCGCCTGGCGGATCTCCTGCGCCAGGCCTCCGGCGAGGCCCCGGCCGCCACCGTCACCGCCCAGGCCCCTGTGCTGTTCGTCCCCCGCGTCCTGGATCCCGATCTCTGCGAGCATCTGCAGCAACTCTGGTCCGCATCGCACGCCGACACCGGCGTCGAGCGCTCGGCCGGCGGGCGCCGCCGGGAGGTGCTCGCGGCGGAGGCCAAGCGCCGCCGGGACCACGTGGTGGAGGAGGCGGAGCTTCTGCGGCTGCTCACCCGCACCCTCGGCCGCCGGCTCCTGCCCGAGGTGCGGCGCGCCTTCGCCTTCGGCGCCGACCGCTTCGAAGGCTTCAAGATCGCCTGCTACGAGGCCTCCTCCGGCGGCTTCTTCGCCCCTCACCGGGACAACCTCAGCCCGGCCACCGCCCACCGCCGCTTCGCCCTGTCCCTCAACCTCAACGACGGCTACCACGGCGGCGAGCTGCGCTTCCCCGAGTACGGGGCGGCCCTCTACCGCCCGGCCGCCGGCGAGGCCCTGGTGTTCTCCTGCGCCCTGCTGCACGAGGTCGTGCCGCTGACCCGGGGGCGCCGGTTCTCCCTGCTCTCCTTCCTCTTCGGGCCGCAGACGGCGCGCGCCGCGACCGGGGAAAGAGCGCTTAACCCTCCACCATCAGCCCGTGACGGGCACGGAGAGAGCTGAAATGCGCATCACCGATATCGAGGTCATCCCCCTGCGCATCCCCTACGAGGACCGCCTGCGCAGGCGCTATCACCACTTCGCGATGCAGGAGGAGGTGACGCTCTACAAGTTCCACACCGACTCGGGGCTCGTCGGCCTCGGCGAGAACCCGGGGCCGCCGATGGCCGCCGAGGTGGTCGAGGCCTACGCCGGCACCGACCCCTTCGACCACGTCATGAGCACCGGCCCCTTCAACCTGGACATGGCCTGCTACGACCTGATGGGCAAGCATCTCGGCGTGCCCATGTGGAAGGTCCTGGGCCAGCAGGTGCGCCAGTGGGTGAGCATGGGCTGGTGGATGCCGAGCATGTCCCCCGAGGACTCGGCCGCCGAGGTCCGGGCCGCCGCCGGGCGCGGCTACCGCGGTCTGAAGTGCAAGGCCCGCGCCTTCTACGACGTGGTCGAGCAGGCCCGGGCCATGCAGGAGGCGGCCCCGCCCGACTTCCGGGTCGAGTTCGACTTCAACGGTTCCCTGGTCGACGTCGAGCGCGCCCTGCCGATCCTGCGGCAGCTGGAGGAGATCCCGGTCGTCAAGGGCGTGGAGGAGCCGATCTTCGCCTACGACGTGGAGGGCTGGCGGCGTCTGCACCAGGAGATCCGCATCCCCTTCTACCTGCACGGCGTGGGCACGATCTTCGACGGACCCTCCCGGCAGCCGTCGGGTCCGTGGCTCGGACTGCGGGCCGGGGACTTCGACGGCGCCTTGTGCAGCCACGAGAACGTGCGCAACGCCATGGCCGCCTCGTGGGCCTTCGCCGCCGCCAACACGCCGATCCTGCTGCAGTACGTGGGCACCGGGATCACCGCCGCCTTCGCCTGCCACCTGGGCGCCGTCATGCACACGGCGACGCTGCCGGGCGTGACCGCCCACCACACGCGGGACGACCTGATCGCCGAGCCCCTGGTGATGCAGCGGGGCTTCATGAAGGTCCCCGAGGGCCCCGGCCTGGGGGTCGAGCTGGACGAGGACGCCGTAGCGCGCTTCCGGGAGACGCCGGCCGCCGACTGGCCGCGCCACTTCTCCGTGGTCACCCTGCCCGGGGGCCTGAGGCACTACTACCGCGATCTGCGGCAGGCCGAGGGGCTGATGAAGCAGGGCGTGGACGAGGCCTTCGCCCCCGGCGTGCGCCTCACCGAGCGCGAGGACGACGGCAGCGAGGAGTTCGACCGCATCTGGAACCGGCTGCAGGGGCAGGACTGGCCGATCTGGGAGACGGAGGGGGCGTGACCTCGCCTGTGGGAGGGAGCGGCGGCCCCGACGCCGGCCAGCTGCGCGCCATGCAGGCCGGCGACTACGTCCTGCTGGCCCGCGGCCGGGAGTTGATCCGGGTGCCGGTCCGCAAGACGCGGCTGCCCCTCGATCCCGTGGGCCGACGGCGAGTCCTTCCTGACCCTCACCGGCTCCTGCTACGCCGACGTCGACTCCGGCTGGGACGCGGCCATCGGCACGACGCGTTTCGCCCTCATCCGCTGGCGGCCCGTGGACTGAGCGGCGCCGGCCTTCAGGGGCGGGCCTGCTCGACGAACTGGATCCACAGGGGGCTCTCGCCGACGTCGCAGGTCTGGATCCGCTCCAGGGCGCCGCTGCCGGCGTCGATGCGGAAGACCGCCACCTTTCCCGAATTCTGCCCCGCGGAGTAGAGGTAACGCCCCGTCGGGTCCAGGTCGAAGAACCGGGGCGTGGGCTCGGTGGGCGTGTGTCCTTTGGGGGTGAGCCGGCCGTCGCCGGCGACCTCGAAGAGGGCCAGGCTGTCGTGGCCGCGGTTGGAGCCGTAGAGGTGCCGGCCGTCGGGGGTGATGGCGATCTCGGCCGTGGAATCCCCCTTGGCGGGGGCCCCATGGGGCAACGTGGAGAGGACCTGGAAGGAGGACAGGCGGCCGCTGGCCGGGTCGAAGTGGTGGGCGGAGACGGTGCAGCCGTCCTCGTTGATGGAGTAGAGGACGTCCAGGGAGGGGTGGAAGACGAAGTGGCGGGGCCCCTCCCCGGTCTCGGGCTGGACCTTGGGCGGGTCGTTGGGCGTCAGGGCGCCCGTCGCCTCGTCGAAGCGGAACTGGAAGATGGCGTTGGCCGGCATCGTGTGCGGCACGTAGGCGAAGCGGTTGGAGCGGTCGGTCTGGATGCTGTGGGCGTGGGTGTCGGTCTCGATCCACTGCAGCGGCTCCGGCGACAGGCGGCCGTCGGCCCCGATGCCGTGTACGGAGACGCCGCCGGCCCCGTAGTAGGTGGCCAGCAGGAAGCGGTCGGTGTTGTCCGTGGCCAGGTAGGGAGCCCCCTCGGAGACGGCCGTGGCGTCGATCTTCGACAGGGCGCCGGTCCTGCGGTCGAGGTCGTAGCTGACGTACTGCCCCAGGGAGCGCATGCAGGCGAAGAGGCGGCTGCCGTCCCGGTTGGTGGCCACGGCCCCCGGCGAGCCCCCCATGGCGATATCGGGCTGCGGCTGAAGGGTCCCGCTCTCCTCGTCCATGAGGAAGTGGGACAGGAAATCGCTGCCTGCGTTCGACACGTACACGTGATAGGGCATGACCTCTCCTCGTCCTTCGGTTGTCTGTCCTGGCCGTTTCTCGGGGCCCCGGCCGGACCGGGGGCCGCAGAAGATAGCGCCCCTTCCCGGGAGCGCGAGCCCCCGAGGTTGGCGGCCCCCGGCGCGGGGTCTACCGTTGTGCGGCCATGAGAATCGGAATCCCCCAGGACTTCCGCCGCTACCTGTCCCTGCGCGGCGCCTCGGTGACGCGGGAGAGCGAAGCCGACCACCAGCCCCTGACCGCCCGCGCCCTGGCCGTGGGCACCTTCCTCTCCTTCTTCCTCGGCGTCGGCTCCAACTACGCCGACATCGTGATCAAGGGCAGCTACATGACCCTCGACATGAGCACGCCGGGGGCGATCTTCCTCTTCCTCTTCCTCGTGGGGTTCCTCAACACCCTCTTCAAGGCCACGGCGCGCGCCTGGTGGATCTCCGCCCTCGTCACCGCCGCCCTGGGCCTGGCCTGCGGCTACCAGTTCGCCCCCTTCGACCACCTGCCCCTGTACTCCCCCGGGGTGCTGCTGGCCGCCTTCCTGCTGACGGCCATGGCCGCCAACACCGTGCTCGCCGCCGGGGGCCGCAGCCTGGCCCTGAACCGGTCGGAGCTGATCGTCGTCTACATCATGCTCATCGTCGTCGCCTCGGTCTCGACCATGGGTGTGTGCGAGGCGATCCTGCCTTCGATCAGCGGCTTCTTCTACTACGCCAACCCCGAGAACAAGTGGGAGCAGCTCCTCTTCCCCCACCTGCCGCCGGCGATCACCGTGAACGACGGCGCCGGCAACGAGGCCTTCTTCGAGGGTCTCGGCGCCGACGCCTACTTCGTGCCTTGGGAGCTGTGGCTGCGGCCGGTGGCCCTGTGGGGCATCTTCCTCGTCGCCCTCTACCTGGCCATGGTCGGCATCGCCGTCATCCTGCGGCGCCAGTGGATGGACCGCGAGCGCCTCTCCTACCCGCTGGTGCAGGCCGCCCAGGTCATGATCCGCGGCGAGGAGCCCGGCCGCCTGGTCAACCCCTTCTTCCGGAGCCGCGTCATGTGGGCCGGCGCCGCCGTGCCCATGCTCGTGGGCCTGCTCACCGGCCTCAACAAGTACCTGGGCACCTTCCCCACCATCCCCACCGCCTGGACGATCCCCATCGGCTTCGGCCAGTCGATCAACATGACCCTCAGCTTCGCCGTCGTCGGGTTCTCCTACCTGATCGGACCGGACATCGCCGCCGGCATCTGGGGGTTCGCGCTGCTGTCGAAGCTGGAGAAGATGGTCTTCGTGGCCAACGGCGTGACCAAGCAGCAGGACGTGTGGGGCGTGCACGTGACGGAGTTGATGAACTACCAGGGCCTCGGCGCCCTGGTCCTGTTCGTCGCCCTGGGCCTGTGGGTCGGCCGCGAGCACCTGAAGCAGGTGGGCCGGTGCTTCCTCGGCCTCGACACGCCCCTGAGCGACGACGACGAGATCATGTCCTACCGCACCGCCGTGGTGGCCACCCTCCTGGGGACGGGGGTGATGGTGGGGTGGTTCGCCTTCATCGGCACGCCGCTGTGGGCCAGCCTCCTCTTCATCGCGCTGGTGATGGTCATCTTCACGGGCCTCTCGCGCATCGTCGCCGAGTCGGGCGTCTCCGCCATCATCACGCCCATGAACGCCCCCGACTTCATGATGTTCGGCCTCGGCTCCAAGCTCGTGGGCATCAAGGCGATCGCCAACTTCTCCCTCGGCTACATCTTCCTCGCCGACCTGCGCACCTTCCTCATGGGCGTCGTGGCCAGCGGTCTCAAGCTGATCGAGGGCATGAGCAAGCAGAGCCGCCGCGTGGTGATGCAGGCCATCCTCGTCGCCGTGTTCTTCGGCGTCGCGGGCTCCCTGTACACCGTGCTGGAGCTCTCCTACCGGGACGGCGGCATCAACTTCAGCGGCTGGTTCTTCAAGAGCCTCCCCCTGCGCATGGGCAACACCGCCCTGAAAGGCATGGAGACGGAGGGGCTGTACTGGTCCGGTCTGGGCTTCGCCGGCATCGGGGCGGCGGGCATGATGGTGCTCACCTGGATGCGCCAGCGCTTCCTGTGGTGGCCCCTGCACCCGATCGGCTTTCCCATCATGACCAGCTGGGTCGTCGACTGGATGTGGTTCAGCGTGTTCTTCGCCTGGCTCGTGAAGGTGACCGTCCTCAAGTACGGCGGCGCCCCCCTCTACACCCGCAGCCGCGACTTCTTCCTCGGCATGATCGTGGGCCGCATGCTCATCAGCGGCGGCTGGCTCGTCGTGGACTACCTGACCGGCATGGTGGGCAACTCCATCTTCTGGATCTGAGTCCATGCGCATCCGCCAGGTCGACATCATTCCCATCCGCCCGCGCTTCGCCCGGCGCTACGAGGGCCACGAGATCCGCATGCGGTCCATCGATCAGCGCACCGTCTTCCGGGTCACCTGCGACAACGGCGTCGTCGGCTACGGCGACTACCGCTGCGCGCCGCCGCCGCAGTCGGTGGCCGACGGCCTGCTCGGCCGGAGCCCTTTCGCCTTCCTGCGCGACGAGAGCCTTCCCCTGGGCCTGGGCGCCGCCTGCTACGACGCGGCCGGCAAGCACCTGGGGATCCCGGCCTGGCAGCTCATGGGGTCACGGCAGCGGCAGCGTGTGCCGGTCTGCGCCTGGACGCGCCCCGGCCCCCCGGCGGTGATGGCGGCCGAGATCGAGCGCGCCGCCGCCGAGGGTTACCTGCTCTTCAAGGTCCACACCTGCCAGCACCACGACCTGCTGGAGCAGCACCGCGCCATCGACGACGCGGCGCCCCCCGGCTTCCGCATGCACTACGACTTCAACCACAACCGCACCCTGGCGGCGGTGCTGCCCATCCTCGAGCAGCTGCCCATGGCGCGCGTGGCCTGTGTCGAGGACCCCGTGGTCCTGAGCGACCTCGAGGGCTGGCGGCGCCTGCGCGAGCGCCTGCCCGTGCCGGTGCTGATGCACGTGCCGCCCCTGAACGGCATCCAGGAGATGCTCATGGGCTGCGCCGACGGCTACATCATCGGCGAGTACTGCGGCGGCTTCGGAGACGCCCTGATCCGCGGCCACGCCTACGCCCGCGCCGGCCTGCTGAACGTGGTGCAGCTCACCGGCGGCATGCTCACCAAGGCCTTCGCCCTGCACTTCGCCAGCACCCTGCCCAAGGGCCACACGATCAACCTCGTGGACCAGTACGAGGACGACGTGACCCGCCACGTCATCCCCATCGACGGCGGCAGCTCTCCGGTGCCCGAGGGGCCGGGCCTCGGCGTCGAGGTGGACGAGGAGGCCCTGGGCGAGCTGGCCTCCCGGCCGGCGCCTCGGCTCCCCGAGCACGTGGGCGTGCTGCGCCTGGCCGACGGCCGCGTCCTCTACACGCCGTCGATCCCCGACCCGAGCCAGGTGCTCGGCTTCGAGGAGGGCACCCTGCGGGGCGTGGACAGCGAGATCTGGGAGGAGGACGGCTCGGAGGAGTTCCGGCGCGTCCGGGCGCGGGTCGAGCAGGAGGGCTACTGGTTCGCGCCGGCCGGGGAGGGCCGGTAAACCTCTGCCGTGGCAGGTGACCTTGCGCGTTTGAAGGCTTGGCAGGCGGCCCATCGAACCTGGCCAGCCGCATGACGCCTGCCGCGCCACCCGCCGGACTCAGGTCATCCACCGCGGCCAGACCGCCTCGGCCAGGAAGAGCTGCGACTGCCGGGCGCCGCCCGCGCCCCAGGCCGTCCAGCGGTCGTCGGGCGAGAACACCGGGTGCGGATGGATGCAGCTCCACACCGTGTCGTGGCGCACCAGCGGCCGCATCTCGATGAACGGTCCCCGCTTGCGGAACACGCCGATCCACCGGTCCGCCTCCGGCCAGCGGTAGCCTTCCGGCCCGATCGCTTCGGGATCGCGGCGCGCCGACGACGCGGGGCCTTCGGCGGCATCGCCTTCCTGCACGTACCGCTCCAGGTCGCCGCGTCCCTCGAACCAGAACGGGCCGGGGTCGGCGGCGTCGCCCACCCAGAGGTCGGCCTTCGAGTTGCACTTGAAGTGGACGGGCTCACGGCCTGGGAAGACCCAGCGGCGATCCACGCGGTTGACCAGGTCGACGTCGATCATCTCCGCGCGCCGCACCGAGCTGACCGGGACGCCGTCGCGGTCGTGCTGGGTACAGGTGAACAACAGCGACTCGACGTGATTGTCCGGCGCCGGGTAGTAGTGGTTGACCATCTCGAAGGGCTGCTGAGCGAAGATCGGCAGCGGGTCCTGGAGCGGCACCAGCCGCTCCAGGTCGACCCGCATGAACCACATCGTCTTCAGCCCGGTGGGCTGCGTGCGGGTGTAGCTGCCGAAGAACAAGTAGGACGGGTCGCCCCGGCAGATGAACAGGTGACTGTCCGCCGCCGCACGGTTCTCCGCGCTCGGGCCGTGGTAGACGACCGCTTGCCGCCCTTCCTGCAGGTCGCACAGCACCACCAGGGTCTCGCTGCCATGCCGGTAGCGGTTCTCGTCCCGCCACGGCCACGGCGATGCGCCCTCCGGCCGGCAGCTCAGCACCAGGTAGCGCCCGCAGCTCGACATGTCGGGACCGCCCAACGAACCGCATCCCGGCGGCGATTCGGCCACGACCTCCTCGCGCAGGGTCTCGATGTCCAGGCAGCAGACCCGCTTGCCCCGACTGTAGTAGATGCGTCCGCGCACCGGGTCGCAGGTCAGGCCGCCCGAGCCCGCTCCCCCGCCGGGCCGCTTCTCCACCCCGGCCAGCACCGGCGGCTCGTCGGAGTCAGTGAGCTGCACGATCGTGCCGGAGGCGGTCTCCACCGCGTAGATCTGGCCGATGCCCGACCGGTTGGAAGCGAACACGTAGCGCTCGGACCCGTCGACGAACCCCTCCTGGTTGTAGTACGGGTGCACGTTGTGGCACGGCGCGTCGGTGAGCTGCACCACCTTCACGCCCGTCGCCGGCTCGCGGTACTCCCGTTTCTCCGAACGCAGAACGTCACCCTGTGCCATCTTTGGCCTCCTTGTCATCATAGCGCGCTCGCTGCGGGATGGGAGAGAACCTAGGCCCGGCCCCTCCCTTCGCCACTGCGGCCGCCGCGACGGCCGGACCGCCCGGGGACAGCCGCACCGCTTGCTCCCCGGTCGGGCTCTATAGAGCTTCTGCGCCATGAGACCCGTCACTTGCCACGGGATCGCCGTCGTCGGCACCGGCTACATCGGCGGCGAGCACATGCGCGCCATCGCCGCCAACCCCCGGGCCCGGCTGGAGGTGATCTGCTCCACCGAGCGCAGCCGCGGCGTCGCCGAGGAGTTGCGCAGCACCCACGGGGCGGCGCGCACCTCCACCGACTACGAGGATGTCCTGAGCGACGGGCGGGTGGACGTCGTCTACCTGTGCACGCCCAACTCCCGGCACGAGGCCCAGGCCGTGGCCGCCCTGGAGGCGGGCAAGCACCTCTTCGTGGAGAAGCCGCTGGCGGTGACCGTGGCGCAGGCCCGCCGCATCGTGGCCGCTGCCCGCGCCGCGGACACCCGCGTCATGGTCGGTCACGGCGCCCGCTTCAGCTGCATCTTCCAAGCCATCCACGAGCTCGTGCGCAGCGGCCGGCTGGGGGAGGCCTGCTTCGTGGAGGGCGACTATGTCCACGACCTCGGCCCCTTCCTCGGCCTGCCGGGCCACGACTGGTGGATGGACGTGGCCAACGAGGGCCCGCTGCCGATCCTCGGCGGCGCCTGCCATCCCGTCGACCTGATGCGCTGGATCGCCGGCGAGATCGTCGAGGTCAGCGCCTTCGGCGCCCGCCGCAACATCCCGGAGGCGCCCTGGCACGACACGGTGATCGCCAACCTCCGGTTCGCCAGCGGCGCCCTGGGCAAGTGCCTGGTCTCCTGCGGCGCCAAGGTCCCCTACGCCATGAACCTCGCCTACTACGGGACCCGGGGCTCGGTGATCAACGACCGCCTGTTCCTCGACGGTATCCCCCACGTGGAGGAGTTCATGCGGCTGCCCGTCCCGATCCGGGCCGAGGACCACACCTGCGCCGAGGAGCTGAACCACCTCCTCGATTGCGTCGAGTCGGGCGAGACCCCGGCCATCGACGCCGTCGAGGGGGCGCGCTCCCTGGCCGTCTGCTGCGCCATGGCCGAATCGATCGAGGCGGGCCGTCCGGTGCCGGTGATCCTCGACTTCTGATGGGGACGCTGCAGCGGCTCGACGCGCTCCCCCCGGGCTGCCCGCCGTCGGCCTGGCTGGACGGGCTCCTGCCGCACCCCCCGGAGGCTCTCGGGTCCCGGCTCGACCGCTGCCGCAAGGCCCTCGAGGAAGGGAGCTTCGACCCGGAGGCCAGCCTCTTCACCGGCCGCCGGGAGGAGCCCTCGGGCCTCGTGGTGTGCACCACGGCCGGGTCCGCGTCGCTCATCGAGGTGCTCGCCGTGGGTGAGGCCCACCGGCGCCGCGGCCTCGGCAGGACCTTGTTGAAGGCGGCGGTCTCCTCCCTTCGCGAGCGGGGGCAGGCCACGATCCGCGCCGAACCGGTGTCCAGCCGCGAGGGGCCGTGGCGCTCCCTCCTCGAGTCCCTGGGCTTCGCCGGCCGCTCCCTCGGGTCGCTGCGCATGCAACGGCGGTTGAGCGGGGACCTCCCCGCCCACCCCGTCCCCCCCGGGTACGAGTTGCGCTGCCTCCGCCCCGGGGAGGAGGCGGACTGGGTGGGCCTGAGGAACGCCTGCTTTCCCGCCGACCCCTGGCCGCCGGAACGCTACCGGGAAGATCTGGCCGGCAGCCCGGTCTACGAGCTGGACAGGATCCTGGTGGCCACCCGGGAGGGCAGGCTCGCCGGCACGACCATCGCCTGGGAGGCCGACTACGGAGAGGCGCCCGGCGGGCTCATCCACTGGGTCGGGGTGCATCCCCGGCACCGCGGCCGGGGCCTGGCCAAGGCCCTCAACGCGCGCGCCCTGCGGCAGCTGGCGGAACGGGGCTACGCCGAGGCCTGGCTGAACACCTCGCGCCGCTTCGAGGCGGCGGTGGGCCTGTACGGGCGCCTCGGGTTCGAGGTCTGCAGAGAGCTGTTCAGCTACGAGCTGGCCTTGAGAGACCCGGAGCGGGCGGCCCCATGAGCGCGATCCGCACCCTCCTCGTCGGCGGCGGCCGCATGGGAACCGCCCATCTGCAGGGGATCGCCCGCCTGCCGGAGCTGGCCGTGGTGACCGCCGCCGTCGAGCCTCACGGGGCCCACCGCGACCGCCTGCGCCGGGACCACGGCATCGAGGCGCTGTACGACGACCTCGATTCCGCCCTCAATGCGGAGCCGCTGGAGGCCGTCTTCATCTGCACCCCGAACCACCTGCACGCCGAGTATGCCCTCGCCTGCCTGCGCTCGGGCAAGCACGTCTTCGTGGAGAAGCCCCTGGCCCTGACCGTGGCCGACGCCGACGCCCTGGTGGCCGCCTCCGAGGCCGGCGGCCGCCTGCTCATGTCGGGGCAGACCCTGCGGTTCGCCCCCCGCCTGCGCCAGGTGAAGGCGCTCCTCGCCAGCGGCCGGATCGGCGAGGTGCGCCACGTCCTCCACCGGCGCATGAGCCCCGGCCGCGGCGGCGACGAGGGCAGCTGGTTCGCCCGCCAGGCGGAGTCCGGCGGGATCCTGCCGGGGATCGGGTCCCACTCCTTCGACATCATCCTCTGGTGGCTCGGGGACCGGGCGGCCACGGCCTATGCCGTGGTGCGGGCGATCGACCCCCACCACGCCGTCGACATCGAGGACGAGGTCTCCATGGTGGCCGTCACCCGGCGGGGGGCGATCCTCAACGTGGCCCTCTCCTTCCATCACCGGGCGGGGTACGAGTGGACGGTGGCCGGCAGCGGCGGGGTGATCCAGCTGGCTTCCACCAGCGGAGCGCTGGTCGTCGACGGCGCCCCCGTCGAGCCGGAGGCGTCGGTGGCCCTGCCCGGCGAGGAGGACCTGCACGAGGAGTTCTTCACCGCCATCCGCGACTCCCGCCCCCTGGCCCAGGCCGCCGGCGCCGAGGTCCGCCACTCGGTGGCCCTCGCCTGCGCCGCCGGCGAGTCGGGCCGCAGCGGCCGGGTCGTCACCGTCGACGCCGGACCCGCCGGCCGAGGAGGGTGATCGTGTTCCGAATCGCCGCCATGAGCATCGCCCTGGCGAGGGGGATCGACGGAGAGCGTACCCCGGAGCGGATCGTGCACGAGGCCGCCCGCCTCGGCCTGGACGGGGTCGAGTTCTACGAGTCCGACTGGGGCGGCGCTCCGGATGACCTGGCGGCGGCCCCCGCCCTCGCCGAGACGGCTGCCGCCGCCGGGGTGCGGCTCTTCGCCATCGGCTCGGCGGCCCGGCTCGGATACCACGACGGGCGCGCGGTGGAGGCCCTGGCGACGCTCCGGCGGCAGGTCGACGTGGCGGCAGCCGTGGGCGCCCGCGTGGTGACCTTCGCCGCCATCGACTCCCAGCCCCTGCCCCCGGGCGGGGACCCGTCGGGGGGAGGCCTGCCCTTCGCCGGCGCCGCGGGACCCCTGGTCCGGCAGATGCGGGAGCTGGCCGGGTACGCCGGCGACCGGCAGGTGCAGGTGGCCGTCCTCAACCACGGCTCCTTCGTGTGCACCAGCTGGCACCAGGAATGGGTGGTGCGTCTGGCCGGCGCCGCCAACGCCGGGGCCTGCCTGGATCCGGGCAACTACCTCTACTACGAGGGCGAGGACCCGGTGGCCGCCACCCGGCGGCTGAAGGGACGGGTCGCGGCCGTGCGCCTGGGAGACTGGCGTCCCCGGGACCGGGCGCGGGTGGCCGCCGAGTTCGCCGCCGAGGGACAGTTGCGTCCGTGGGAGGCGGCGGTCTTCGGCGAGGGCGCCGTCGACCACGGCGCCTGCCTGCGCCTCCTGCGGGAGGGAGGCTGCGACGGCTGGCTCTCCATCAAGAGCGCGGGTTCCTCTCCCCTGGGACCGGACGACGCCCTGCGCCGCACCCTCGACGAGGTCCGGCGGGTCGGGGCATTGATCGACGGAGAGTCCTGATGACCGGCACGTACGACCTTGTCCTCGGCGGCGCGCTGAGCGTCAGCGACATGGCCGCGCTCCACCACCTGTTTCGCCGCGCGTTCCAGCTCTCGCGCAGGCTCCCGGACGCGCTGCTTTTGATGGGTCGCTGAGGGTCCGCGGACTGCACCCGGCTCACCAGCGACGGCGGCAGCTCTCCCGTGCCCGACGGGGCGGGGGACCTTGGCGTCGAGGTGGACGGGAGGGCACCCTGTGCCGTGGACTGCGAGATCTGGGAGGACGACGGCACCGAGGAGTTCCGGCGCGTCTGGCGGGTCGAGCGGGAGGGCTACTGGTTCGAGGCGGCCGGCGGCGGGAAGGGGCCGACGACGGGGTGAGCCACGGCATCGCCGTCATCGGCACCGGGTACATGGGCGGCGAGCTTGAAGCTGACGATCCTGTATGCGTCCGACCAGGTGAAGTCGAACGAGTAGAGCGCAATCGCCGTGACGTGTCCGTGCATCATCCGTCCAGATCCGCACTCCGTCAATGGGCAAGTCCCATTTTCAGTTGAAACGTAGCCCAGGCTCGAGTGGATGAGTCAGCCCGTCATCGCGAGCTGTTTGAGGCCGAGTTCGGCTTGGAGCGCTTGTCGGAGCATCGGCAGGTGGTGGTAACCGTTGATCCGGCGCAGGCGAGGTTCGATGTCGAGCAACGCCGTGGCGACCCAGCGGTGACGCTGCGACGAGTTCGTCCAGCGCCGCACGTTGTGCGTCAACTGCTCCAGGAGACTGTTGACGTTCTCGATACAGTTGGTGGTACGGAAGGAGGCCTTCAGCATCGGCATCAGGCCCAGGCGGTGGAGCGTGAGGGTTTCTTGCTGGCCTTCCTCCAAGCTGCGCAGGGCCGACTGGTTCATCAACTGCAACCCCGGTTTCAGCGCCTCCAGGGCGGCTTGGGCCTCCTCGTACGTCGAGTGCCCATACGCCGCTTCCAGCTTTCGACGAACGCCGCCCTGCTCGCTCTTGGGCAGGTACGAGACCACGTTCTGGCGCTTGTGATACTGGCATCGCTGCACGCAGGCATGGCCCTGGAGCACCGACCGCACTGCCTTGTACAGGCCCTTGCCTCCATCGATCACCACGAGCAGCCCGGCCTCGTATTGCAGGCCCCGCTCGACCAGCTCCGCCAGGAAGCGACGACAGACGCGCTCGTTCTCGGTCGCCGCCTGCACGAAACCCAGAGGGATCTTGTGTCCTTCCACAGTGACGCCCAGGGCGATGAGGATTTCCTCGTCGGCAAAGCTCTTGCCGTCCAGAAACAGCGCCACCAGGTCGTAGCCTTCCAGGGATCGCTGCTGGAATTCGGCCAGCTTGCGCGCCGTGCCTTTCACATACCGGCGAGAGACCGAGGAACGGGACAGACCGAAGGCTTGCGGGACGGTCTCGGCGCAGGCCTCGTAGTTGCGCGTGGCCAGGCCCTTCAGCACCCGCAACAACAGCCCCTGATCCATCTGCCTCGGCGTCTGCAGGGCCTGGTAGGCCTCCAGCGGGACCTCGGTGCCGCGGACCACATCGCGCACGCGCGGCACCTCGACCGGCAGTTTCTGATCGCCCAGGTACACCGACCCGGCCTGCGCCCCCCAGCGGCGCAACGGCTGATCCGGCCCCTTGCGCTGATACCGAGGTCCGGCCAGGGCCTCCACGCCCCGTCGCAGCTCCTCCCCAACCGCCTGCAGCCCCAGGGGGATCAGCAGCTGGATGATCTCGATGCGAGTCTCCAGATCGTCCATCGACGCGGTGGCTTGGCGGTTCACGGGGCCGATGGTCACGGTCCGTTTGACGCCCCTTTTCCGTGCTTGTAGCTTGCTCATGGCAGGCTCCTTGGGTTACCGAATACGAGGCTTCTTGGCGATTTCTCGTATCAAACGTAACGATGGGAGCCTGTGTTATTTCAACTAAGATCGGGACAATGCCTTGCGGAGCATCAGCTTGGCTATCGCCCGAAGGTAAATTGGCCAGTGGCAACATCCAGATAGATCCGGTTGTTTATGTGAGTCATTCCACCACAATATGTGAAGTAGGTCTTCCTCTTGGTTGTTGATCGCATCCATCCACCCATTTCCTTGAAATCCGCAACGGTGCAGCGGCCATCCTCGATTAGTTTTCTTGCCGCTGTGAGGAATTGCGACCCGTATTGATGATGGTCATCCGATTCGCCAATGGCAACATCCAAAGCAGTACGGGGCTCGCTGTGCGTCGGAGTCGGTGGCTCTTGTAGGGATTCTGACAAGTACTTGGCGGACACCCATCTCGCCACCATTCTTTCCGGCTCCCCTTCTACGGACCCATCGTAGTAGCGTGAGATCCGGGACCAACCTTTCCGGGATTCAAGCACGGTGACTCGTTGTCCAACAGATAGGACATTCGTTACTTTGCCGCCAGCATGGGGAGCGAGCCGTACCTCCAGCTGGTCTGCCGTGACATGCCTGACGCCAGGTGCCTTCTCCAGGATGTACTCGACAACATCATCATCCCTGAGCATCGTATCCAGCATGGTAGCCGTTCTTTTGAGTCTGTCCAGAAAAGCTGATTAGTTCCGTCCTGGTAAAGCGAAGAGATAAGGAGGTTCGTCGCAGAGTGTATCGGGGCTGCAAACTCTCCGTGCCCGACACTAGGAATAGCTGTCCTTGCTCCACCCGCCACACTCCAGCATTGGAACCATATTCAAACCCTCTCCAGGTGTTCCCTGTCTCATCCATATGCTCTACGGAAGCACCAAGTACCAGATCCTCCCATAGCCAGAATCGGTTCTTGCTCTTGGCTTCATTAAACATGACGTTCGTGACTGTTTGCGCCTTCGCAGCTGTCGCTCCTTCACGGACAAGGCGGTCATAGAAACCGTTGGCAATCACGTGGTTTACATCAGTGCCCACGAATGCCCAGGTACCTATAAGGCTGGCACCCGTTGCCGGTGCAGGCGTGGGAGAGAGGAGTGCACTGGCGAGAAAAGCAAGGGTGAACCTCACCATGGTGGCTCCCCTTCTTGTGCTTCGATGGTATTGACCTGACAGACGCAAGCTCAGTCTCCTAGGGCTGACCAGCAAACTGGCAAAGTGGGGGGCGCGGGCCTGCCGGAGTGGCGGCCTTCTTCTCGATTGCTCCGAGGCGTTCATCATAAACCCTCAGCAACAATCAGGCTCATCGTTCCTCTACCCGGGTTGTCAGCCGCTCTCTCGACGACAATGCCAGTCTCGGCCGTCGACCTGCTCGTCCATTCCAAGATACCCGGTGCCGCAGAGGGAGCAAGCAGTCGGCTATGAGCATCGCGCGGGCAGGGCTCGCCCGCTTCGGGGTCCCGGGATGGCCATGGAACAGGGTTTCCCGCCCGACACGATCAGCACCGACCTGCACCGCCGCAGCCGCCTGCTGTCCAACGCCACCATGGACGTGACCCTGTCGAAGATGCTGGCCCTGGGGATGCCGCTGCACGAGGTCGTGCACCGCTCCACCTGGCGCCCCGCGCAGGTGATCGGCCGCCCGGAGCTGGGGCATCTGAGCGTCGGCGCCGAGGCCGACGTCGCCGTCCTGGAGCTGGTCCCCGGGGAGTTCCGGTTCGTCGACAGCACCCGCAGCACCCGTCCCGGGCGGCATCGCCTGCAGTGCCAGATGACCCTGCGCGCCGGCGAGGTGGTGTGGGACCTGCACGGGCGCTCCTTCCCCGACTGGCGGGAGACCCTGCCCGCCGCCTGGCGCCGGGAGTAAGGGGTACGGCGGCAGGCGCGGCGGAGGCGGACCCGACCGTGACCGGGGCCGCGCGAATCCCGTTAATTCGAGGCCCGCCGCCGGCCCCGGCCAGGCAACGGGCCGGCCCCTCTTCGCAAGGAACCGCCCCATGCGCCCACGGGAGATCCAGGCCGCCATCGACCGCTGCCCCCGCCGGCGGCTGCTGCACCTGCCGACCCCCCTGCAGCCCCTCGACCGCCTCCGGCAGGTCGTGGGCGGCCCCCGGATCTGGGTGAAGCGCGACGACCTGACGGGGCTGGCCTTCGGCGGCAACAAGTCCCGCTACCTCGAGTTCACCCTCGCCGAGGCGATCGAGCAGGGCGCCGACGCCGTCGTGCTGAGCGCCGTGGTCCACTCCAACCACTGCCGGCAGTTCGCCGCCGCCGCCGCCCGCCTGGGGCTGGAGGCCGTGGTCGTGCTGCGCGAGAGCGACACCCCCATGGGCCTGACCGACCCGGTGACCGGCAACTACCTCCTGCAACAGCTCTTCGGAGCCCGGGTCCGCGTGGCCCCGCCGGATCAGGTGGGGGCGGTGATCGAAGAGGAGATGGAGCGCCTCCGCCGCCGCGGCCGGTCCCCCTTCACCGGGGTTTCCGGCATCCTGTCCCGCGTCGCCTACGTGCAGTGCGCCCTGGAGCTGGCCGCGCAGTGCGACGCCGCCGGCCTCGACCCGGCTCTCCTCTACGTCGGCTCCGGCTCCAACAGCCTCGCCGGCCTGGTGGCCGGGTTCCGCCTGCTCGGCCGCCGGACCCCTTTCACCGGCATCCCCCAGAGCCACCTGGCCGACGCCGGATCCGCCGCCGATGCGGTCGCCGCCAGGGCGTCCGAGACGATCGACCGCCTCGGTCTGGCCTGCGACCCGCCGCCGGCGGCGGACGGAATCCGCGTCGACGACCGCTGGGTCGGCCCGGGGTTCGGGATCCTCGACGGGCCCACCCGCGAGGCGATCGGTCTGCTTGCGCGGACGGAGGGGCTCCTGGTCGATCCCACCTATACGGGCAAGGCCTTCACCGGCCTCCTCTCCGGGATCCGCGAGGGCCGTTGGCCCGACGACGCCGACGTCGTCTTCGTGCACACCGGCGGCACGCCCCTGGTCTTCACCTACGGGGAGAGCCTGCTGGAGACCTCCCCGGCCTAGGCGCCCGGCCGGCTCCATGCCCCCGACCCCGCTCCGCACAGAGACCGCGGCCCAGCCCGTGACCCTCCGGGGCCTGGCGGTGGGAGCCGTCATGTGCGCCGTCATCGCCGTGGGCATCCCCTACGGCAGCATGGTGGTGCAGGGCACGCGCATGGGGCTCAGCTCGTGCACGCCGGCGGCGTTCTTCCTGCTCTTCGTCCTGCTCCTCACCGTGCAGGTCCTGCTCGGGACGGTGCGCCGCACCTGGGCCCTGAGCCGGGCCGAGCTGGTCACCGTCTTCATCATGATGGCCGTGGCCACCGCCATCCCCACCCGCGGGGTCACCGGCATGCTGCTGCCGATGATCACGGGCACCTTCTACTACGCCACGCCGGAGAACCAGTGGGCGACCCTGATCCATCCCCTGTTGTCGGACTGGATGGTGGTCTACAACCCGACCGCCGTGAAGGAGTTCTACGAGGGCACCGCCAGCGGCTCCGGGATCCCCCTGCACGTCTGGGCGCCCCCCCTGCTGCGCTGGTTCTCCTTCTTCGCAGGATTCTGGCTGGTCCTGGTGTGCGCCATGGTGATCCTGCGCCGCCCGTGGGTCGAGCACGAGCGCCTCGTCTTCCCCCTGGCCCAGCTGTCGCTGGCCATGATCGAGGACCGCCGCGGCGACCGCGGCGAGATCCTCAAGCCGTTCTTCAAGTCCCCCGTCATGTGGTGCGGGCTCGCCATCCCCCTGATCCTGGGCAGCGTCAACGCCCTGAGCCACTACTTCCCCTTCATCACGCCCATCAACCCCGCGGCCAGCGTCCCCCTCTTCCGGGACTCGGTGGTCCTGCGGCTGCGGATCAACTGGCTGATGTTCGGCTTCGCCTACTTCATCAACTCCGGGATCGCCTTCAGCCTGTGGTTCTTCTACCTCCTCAACACCCTGCAGGAGGGCCTGTTCTCCGTCGTCGGCATCCACAACGCCGAGGAGCTCGGGCAGTGGACGGGCTCCGGACCGGTGGGCGCCATCATGGGGCACCAGATGATGGGCGCCCTCTTCGTGCTCGTGTTCTTCAGCCTGTGGACGGCCCGGGGCCATCTGAAGGACGTCGTCCGCAAGGCCCTGGGGCGCGCCCCCGAGGTCGACGACAGCGGCGAGATCCTCTCCTACCGGGCCTGCCTCTGCGGCCTCGTGATCGGCCTCCTGTTCATGGGATACTGGCTCTGGAGGAGCGGCATCCCCCCCCACATCACGCCCCTCTTCATCCTCTCCGCCCTGGTGATCCTCATCGGCCTGGGCCGGGTCATCGCCGAGGCGGGCATGCCCACGGTGACGCCCGAGATGGTGCCCGCCGGCTTCGTCGTCTCCGGCGTCGGCGTGCCCGCCCTCGGCATGCAGGGCATGGTGGCCACCGGATACACCCTGGCCTGGATGGGAGACCTGCTGGTCTTCATGACCGCACCCCTGGCCAACGCCATGCGGCTCGGCTCCGAGGCCACGGCGCGGAGGCGCTGGCTGGCCGTCGCCATCGCCATCGCCATGGCCATCAGCCTGATCCTGTCGGCGTGGATGCTCCTGCACCTGGCCTACCGGGACGGCGCCCTCAACCTGCACCGGCAGTACTTCGGGGGCTTCGCCCGGTATCCCTCGAGCTTCGCCGCCCAGAAGCTGGCCAACCCCACCGGGCCCAACTGGATCGGCTGGCTCTGGACCGGCGGCGGCGGCGGCGTCATGGCCCTGCTCATGATGGCCCGGCACCGCTTCGTCTGGTGGCCCCTGCATCCCCTCGGCTTTGCGGTCAGCCCGGGCTGGGCCCTCAACAGAATCTGGTTCTCCCTCTTCCTCGCCTGGCTGATCAAGGTGGTGGTCCTCAAGTACGGGGGGCCCGGCCTCTACCGTTCGACGCGGCCCTTCTTCCTGGGCATCGTCCTCGGCCAGTTCGTCGTCGGGGGACTCTGGCTGGTGATCGACGGGTTCACCGGGACCGTGGGCAACAGTATCCCGGTGTACTGAAGGTCGGGGGTCCGCCTAACGGGCGAGGACGAGGACGCCGTTGTGCTTCGCGGCGCTTCCCGCGACCCGGGCGCTGTAGAGATAGGCGCCGTTGGCCAGACCGGGCGGCGCCTCCCAGGAGACGGCGTTGTACCCCGCTTCGCCGCTGGCGGCGACTTCGCCGACGAGCCGGCCGGCCAGCGTGTAGATGGAGATCCGCACCGGCCCGGCGGGAGCGCTCAGGGCGTAGCCGAACCATCCCCGCCCGGTGGTGAGCGGGTTGGGATGGAACAGGAGGTCGGCCATCACCGGCGGGACCTCCTCGGCCACGCGCACGCCGAGGCCGGCCTCGGCCCAGTTGTTGCGCGCGTCCCAGGCTTCCAGGCGGATCCGGTGGCGGCCGGGCTCGAGGCCGGGAAGGTCGAAGAGCACCTCGCCCTGGCGGAAGTCCCCCACGGCGTGGTAGTCCCCGGTCACGTCGAGGACCTGGTCGTCGACGTGCAGCCGGATCTCGTGGCCCACGTCTCCGGTGATGTTGACGCCGCTGGCATCCCGCAGCGTCGCCCGCAGGGAGGCATCCCCGCGAAGGACGTGGTCCTCCTCGATAGCGCGGCCAGCCATCTCGAAGGCGATGACCGGCCCCTCGTCGTCGTCGGAAGGCGCGGCGCCGGAGAGACCCGTGAAGGCGACGGGGCCGGCGGCGCCGGAGGCGGAGCCGCCGGGGTTCCAGGCCAGGGCGCTGACCCTCCCCGTGAGGCCGCGGTAGGTGATGTCGCGGGGTACCAGGAAGTCCACGGAGAAGCGTCCCGAGGTGACGGGAAGGATCCCGCGGAAGAGCGGGTTCCCCTGGCGCTGGTACTCCAGGGTCAGCCCCTGCTCCACGCGCCGGCGGAGGGAGCTGGAGTCGAAGACCTGCAGGCGGACACGGCCTTCGAAGGACGGGACCTCCTCGCCGCCGCGGGTGATCCGGCCGCGGACTCGGGCCATCTCCAGGGCCCGCAGGGTGTCGGCCACCTCCAGCTCCACCCGCAGGCGCGGGATCGCCAGCCGGGTCCCCGGATCTCCGAAGAGGCTGAAGCGCCGCGAGTTCCTGGGATTCATCACCGACCGCAGCTTGGCCTCGAGCAGGGCCTGCCCCACGGGAACGCCGTCGCGGCCGCTGGACAGCAGCCGCGAGTGGAAGTGCCGGGCCAGCTCCATGTTGCTTGGGTGGAACCCGATCCGGGTGGCGGCGATCATCCCGATGACCCCTCCCTCGGGCCGCTTCAGCAAGGCCTCCGGAATCGAATCCCTGGCCGGATCGTCGAAGATGCCCAGCTGGCTCGCCGCGCCGTAGGCCAGGGGCAGGCGGCGGCCGTTGTCGAGTTCCTGCAGGTCCTGGCTGAGCACGAAGATGAGCTCGTGGGACAGGACCTGCGAGTTGCCGTGGCCCACCCAGGTGAGCAGCAGGGCTCCCCGGGAGAAGCTCTCCACGAAGTCCTTCCGGGCGCGCGGCTTGAACCGCCCCTCGATGGGATATTCCACGAGGTAGAGCTTCTCCACATCCAGGTCCGGCGGCAGCTCCGCCGCCAGTTTCTCCGCATCGATGACGAAGTCCGGCTCCACCCGCCCCGGCTTGTCCGCGTGGTAGGTGTCGTCGGCGGCCAGCAGCATCCGGTTCCGCCAGGGCCCCTGCTCCGGCTCGCGGTCGTAGGCGATGAGCTTGTCCACCACCCCCGCGGCCTCCTCGGAGGTGCGCACGGCGATGCGGCCCACGGCCATGTCGGGCAGGTCGTCCTCGCCCGAGACGCGCACGAACCACTCGTCGTAGGTGCTCTCCTCCTCCTCGTAGGGGGGGACCCAGTTGCCGACCCCGGTGCCCAGATTGTCCCGGTAGTCGAAGTTGCCGTCTCCGAAGAGGAGGACGAAGGCGGGGGAGGGCCGGGCCTCCTCGAAGGCGTGATAGAGGAAGTTGCGCAGCGCCGTCGGATCCAGGAGCCCCCCGGAGAAGGCGTCGTAGACCTCCTCCGTGGTCACCACCTCGACGGAGAAGGGCGGGCCGTAGCGGTCGTCGGCGGCGCGCCACGCCGCCAGGCGCCGGGCCTCGGCCAGCAGGTCGGGGTGGGCCACGACGACGTAGGCGGCTCCCGAAAACCTGTCGAGCAGCCGGTAGGGCTCCCTCTCCTCGACCCTCAGGGGCCGGCGGATGCGCCCCGGCTCGGTCACGGCGTAGCGCGCCGAAGGGCCGGCGCTGTCGGTGAACGCCACGCTGCCTTCGGCCGGTGAGTACTCCAGTCCCAGCACCTCGCGCAGGCCCCCGTCCTCCACGGCGAAGACGCGCGGAGCCTCCTCGAATCCGGTGGCGCGCCAGGTCGCCGCGGTTCCCGCGGCCGGGAGGAGCAGTTGTCCTCCCTCGGCATGCGGGCGGCGCTCGTACTCCAGCTCGAACCAGTCGATCAGGACCCGCCACCCGCCGACGTGGCGGAGGCGAAGCTCGTTGATGCCCTCCACCGCCCCCGTGCTCCGCGCCTCGGAGACGAAGGGGCCTTCCTTGGCCGGCCCCACGTCGCCGGCCCGCCGCCCGTTCCAGTAGAGGCGGAGGGTTTCGCCGGCCAGGGTCTGGGAGATCCCCCTCAGGCGGATGCGCACCGGCGTCTCCTCCGCGGGCGACCGCAGCACCGCCGAAAAGGTCTCCTCGTCGCCGGAGGCCATCCTCAGCCAGTACCACTCGGTGCCGCTGGCAATCTTCTCCGGCGTGGTATGGGTCGGAAAGCGTTCGCCCTCGAGGCGAAGCCGTTCGGGGAAGCTGTGCACAACCTCGGCCGGCGGCCCCGCCGGAGGTTCCCCGCGAGGCTCCCTGCGAAGGGCGCGCTCCGGGTCCGCCACCACCAGCCAGTACGCGTTGTCGCCGGTGAAGGGGTTGTGAAGCCATCGGCTCTCTTCCCCTTCCCCTTCCCCTTCCCAGCGGGAGGATGCCTCGCCGTAGAACACCAGCTGGTCCTGCTCGTCGAAGATGCCGTCGCCGCCGTCGTCCACGACCACCGCCACCGGCTCGAGGGGCAGAGCCCCCCGAAGCTCGTCCGGATCGAGGGGGCGGCCTCCGCCGTGGAGCAGGGCCAGGCCGGAGCTCGCCGCACCGCGGGCGCCGGGCAGGTCGCCACCCGTCAGGCGGTACAGGCCCGAGGTCCGGATGGTGATCTTGTACGCGGGACCGGTCGAGGCCGGGCCGGCGCGCTTCCAGGCCGTTCCCGCGGGGCGCGGCAGGCGCCACCGGCGGGCCTGCTCGTAGTTGAGGACCGCCCCGGCGTAGAGGGGCTCGGCCGGTCCCGGGGCGCCGGGCCGCTCCGGCCGGGACCCGGGCGCTCCGAAGCCGACCTCGGCCACCACACGGCTCAGGGGCCGGTCGTGATGGCGTCCGGCAAGCCGGACGCGGGCCACGCGCTGGCGCCGGAACCGGGCGACCCCCAGCAGCTCGGCGGCGGGCGACGCCGGGGTCCATCCTTCCGGACCGGGCCCTCCCCCGCACACCGGCTCTCCGGGCCCCGCCTCGAGAACCAGCAGGCGGAGGGAGGGCTCGGCGTCCGGAGGGATGCCGACGAGCACGGTCTCGGGGGGCGCGCACGGGTCGGAGACGCGGTGCTCCAGGCGGACGGAGGTGTCATCGACGCTCAGCAGATGGACCTCGGCCGTGGCCGCCGTGGCGGCCAGCAGCAGGAAGGGGAGCCTCAGGCCGCGCTCATTCACCGCGGATCACCGCCAGCTTCCCCCGCGCTCCCGGTCCCTCGCCGCTCAGGGCCAGGGTGTAGAAGTAGACCCCCGACGCGACCGTCGAGCCGCGGGCGTTCCTCCCGTCCCAGAGCACGGTCCCCCCCAGGTCCGCCTCCAGGCTGCGCACGAGCCGGCCTCCGGCGGAGAACAGGCGGATCCGGGCGCCCGGCGGCAGGCCCTCGAAGGTCACCCGTTCCCGGCCCCCGGAGACGAAGGGATTGGGGTAGATCCGGACGTCCAGCTCCCCTCTCCCGGCGGCCACCCGCAGCCGGCCGAGGCCCCCCCGGGTGCCGATCCAGAGATGGCCGCTGTCCTCGTCGAACCTCAACGCCAGCACGTGATCGTCCACCAGGCAGCTGTTGTCCGCGGTGTACGTGGCCACCAGGCGGCCGGAGTCGCGCAGGTGGGTCAACCCCCCTTCGGTGCCGACCCAGACCGATCCCCGGTCGTCGAACTCGATGTCGGTGACCACGGGGGAGGGCAGGCCGTGCTCGCGGCGGTAGGACCGCCAGCTGACGATCTCGAAGGTCTCCGAGGCCCGGTCGTACCGGTAGCGGGCGCGGAACAGACCCTGCGGCGTGCCGATGTAGAGGACCTCGCCGTTGGCGGCCAGGGTCCTCACCTCGTCGCTGGTCATCCGCGGCTCGGTGCTGGAGTCGAGAAGGAGGGCGACATCATCTCCGCCCTCGAAGGGCGTGCCACCGTGGTCGAAGACGAGGACGCCGTCCACGTCGGCGGCGATCAGCAGCAGCCCGGTGCCGTCGGCGGTCACCTCGTTCAGCTGGCGTCCCAGGGGCAGCCCCAGGCTTTCCAGATCGTGGAGGCGGCTGTCTCCGGACCGAGGGTCGAAGACCGCCAGCCCCGCCTGCAGGTTGAGGGCCCACACCAGGCCGCCGGCGCCGGCGGTGAGGTCGTTCACGACGACGAACGAGGACGAGCTGAGGACGCCCCGGAGAGCGGAGTTGGTCTGATCCAGGCGCCGCCAGGCGCCGCCCGGAGCGCGGACCCCGATCCCGGCTCCCCAGGTGCCGGCCCACACACCGCCCTCATCCGTGACCTCCACGGAGACGGCCAGGTCCGACGGGAGGCCGGACGCCCTTCCGTGGACCTGCCACCCCGACGGGGTCAGATGGGCGACCCCGATGGGAGTCCCCTCCCGGTCGTTGGGCACCACCGCCGCCCAGAGATCCCCCTCCGGACCCGAGGCCAGGTCGTGGAAGCTCGTGGCCGGGGGATCTCCGGCATCGGAGAGGGGCGGGCCGTCCAGGGCACGGAGTCCCTCCGCCGTCCCCACCCAGGTCTCCACGGGGCCCCGTGCGATGGCCCGGGGCCGGGAGGTCAGGGTGCCCACCGCGGACCATCGGCCGATCCCGCGGCGCTCGTAGACGACGCCTTCGGTGGCCGCCAGGACCGCCTCTCCTCCGCCCCCCAGGACCCGCAGGCCGGGCGGAGCGAGCTCCCGGCGCCAGGCTCCGTCCTGCCAGCTCCACAGCCCTGCCTCCCCGAGAGCCAGGAGGTCGGCGCCGGCCGACACCAGCGCCAGGACCGCTCCGGTCCCCTCCTCGGTGAGCCAGGCGTCCGGGTTCTGCAGGTTCTCCGTGGCCAGGTCCGCCCAGGCCACGCCCTCCGTCGTGCCGGCCACCAGGTGTCCCGAGTACGCGGCCAGGGCCGTCACCGCGGTATTGCGCGGGAAGTCGCCCAGTTGCCAGTAGTTCTCCTGGACGCGCAGGATCTCGGTGAGCAGGACGCTGATGCCGGCGTCGCTGCCCACGTACATCCGGTCCTCCACGGGCAGGAGGGCGCTCAGGCCGAGGTCGGCGAAGGTCGTCAGGAGCGGGTCGAAGCGCGAGCTGGCCAGCCGGTAGCGGCTGATCCCGCCGAAGTTGGAACCGAACCAGAGATCCCCCGCCTCGTCCACGGCGGCGGTGGTGATGCGGCCCTCGGCCAGTCCCTCGAGGCGGGTGAACCGGGCGTACCGGCCGGTGGTCCGGTCGAAGTGCAGCACGCCCCCGTCGGTGGCCGCCCAGACGCCTCCGGGCCGGGCGACGAGATCGTTCACCGGCCGCATCCGGGTCAGGGCGGACCAGTTCCCGCACCCCGTCTGCGGATCCGCCGGCCCTGCGAGCAGGAGGAGTACGGCGAGGAGCGACGGGGACAGGCTTCCCAGGGTGTGCGGGGCGTTGAGAGACACTCCCGGTCAGCGGAAGACGGCCTGAATCATGGCTCGGATATAGCCGATGGCATAGGCCGTACCCGCCCACCGGGCGCTCTCAGACCGGATCCCGGGGGTGTGATCGAGCATGAAGGGGCCGTCGAAGCCGATCTCCCGGTAGGTCTGCATGGCCAGGTACATGTCCATGTCGCCCTCGTCGACGAACACCTCCTGAAACTTCCTGAAGCCGCCGCGGATGTTGCGGAAGTGGACGGTGCCGATCTTGCCCCGGCTGCCGATGCGGCGGATGGCGGCGGGGATGTCCTCCCCCATCTCGGCGACGCATCCCTGGCAGAAGAGCATGGCGTTCGCCTCGCTGGGGGCCAACTCGAAGAGGCGCTCGAAGTCCTGGAGGGTGGAGAGAACCCGGGCCGCCCCCCCGAGAGGCTCCGGAATGGGCGGGTCGTCCGGATGCGCGGTGAGCAGCACGCCGCTCTCCTCGGCCACGGGGACGATGCGCTCGATGAAGGTGCGCAGGTTCTCCCGCAGGCGCTCCTCGGAGATCCGCAGGTCCGGATGGTCCTGCGGGTTGGCCAGGAACTCCTCGTGATCGAAGGTGCTGTAGCGCGCGCCTCCCCGGCCCACCGTCGACTCGGTCCGGAAGTTCCCGATGCCCCTGAAGTTGTATCCCAGGGTGGGGATGCCCGCGGCGCCCAGGTTGCGGATCATCGTGCACCACCCCTCGATGCCCTCGTCCCGGTCGGATCTGCCGTGGATGATGTCGACCTCGGGTCGGAGCCCGACGTTGTGGAGCTTCATCCCGTGGGCGTCGACCTTCCGGCACGCGTCCTTCCACAGTCCGGTGCGGTCCTCGCCGCCCCGGGGAGGGGGCGGGTGCATGATCGCTATGTAGTCCACCCCGATGGCCTTGAGGGTGCTCAGGGTGTCGTCGGTGAGGTCTTCGAGTGACAGGTGGTGCTGCACCGTCATGTCATCACCTCTCCATCCGGCTTGTCCGGGTTTTCGAATGCCGGCGGGATAAACGGACCTGACCGGGAACCGGTCAAGATCGGCGCTTTGACAGCGCCTCGAGAGGACGGCGAGATTCTCACGATGGCGTCCCTGGGCACCATGCAGGGGAAAGGAGGCAGCCTGCCATGAGCATCCCCCGGTCTTCCTGGAGCACGACCGCCGTGAGGGGCCCGGCGGTTCCGCCTGTCCTCGCCTCTCTGGTTCTGACCCTGGTGGCGGCGGGAAGCCTGCCGGGCGAAGAGGGCTACGCGCCGGGTACGCTTCAGTTGACGCCTCGCGTGGACCTGCAGTTGCAGCCGGTTCCGGTCCATGTGCCGGAGCGCTTCACCGGCCTTCCCCGCGACCTCGTCCTCAACCTCCCCCCGGGGTTCTCGGCCTCCGTCTTCGCCGCCTACGACTTCGAGCGGCCGCGCTTCATGGCGGTTAGCCCCGACGGCGTCCTTCACGTGGCCGACATGGGAGCCGGGACGATCGTGGCCCTGCCCGACCGGGACGGCGACGGCGTCGCCGACGAGGCCATCGTCGCCGCCGGCCGGTTCGAGCGCGCCCACAGCCTGGCCTTCTACAAGGGGGCGATGTACGTCGCCGAGACCCACCGGGTGATGCGCCTCACCGACGGCGACGGCGACGGGATCTACGAGGACCGGGAGATCCTCGTGCCCTCCCTGCCGAAGGGGGGATGGCACTCCACGCGCACCATCGTCTTCGACGAGGAGCAGGATCAGTTCTACGTCGGCGTGGGCTGGCCGTGCGACATGTGCCGGCACTCCGATCCCGAGCGCGGGACGGTGCTCCGGTTCAACGCCGACGGCAGCGGCCGCCGGGTCTTCGCCAGCGGCATCCGCAACCCCATCGGCATGGCCCTGCACCCGGTGACCAACCAGTTGTGGGCCACCAACAACGGCCACGACACCGAGGGCGTCAGCCTGCCGCCGGAATGGATCGACATCATCCGCGACGGCGGGTTCTACGGCGTGCCCCTGGCCTACGGCTACCAGGTCTACGTCGACTTCGACCTGCCCCGGTACCGGGAGAACCTGCCCCTTTCGAGGGAGGATTCGTCCCTGGTGGAGAGCATGGAACGGCCCGCCGCCCTGATCCCGGCCCACCTGGCTCCCATGGGCCTGCACTTCTACACCCACGACCGGTTCCCGCCCCGCTACCAGGGGGCCGCCTTCGTCGCCCTCCACGCGGGGCACGCCAAGCTGGCGCCGGTCCCCGGGTACAACGTCGTCGCCCTGTTCAGCGAGCCCGACGGGACCGACGCCCGCATCGCCGACTTCGCCACGGGATTTCAGACCGGCACCGAGGTCTCGGACGTATGGGGGTTTCCCGTGGGCGTCGTCAGCGACGGCCAAGGTCACCTCTATGTCTCCAGCGACCGGCACGTGCGCGCCATCCTGAGGATCGAGCACGGTCCCGTCATCGCCTCCTGGGAGCACACCCTTCCGGGCTCGGCCGTGCGCGGCACCCCCCTGCCGGTGGAGGCCACCGTCCGTCTCGAGCGGCTGGCCCCGGGGGCCGAGGCCCCCTCGGTCACGGCCGACCTCAGCGCCCTGGGAGGGCCGGCGGGGGTGCCGCTGGAAGAGGCGGGGGACGGCACCTACCGACTGCGGACCTCCCTGGCGGTGGACGTGCCTCCGGGCCTGAAGACCGCGTCGGTCCTCGTCGAGCAGCGCGCCGGCTCCGAGACCCATGCCTTCCGGCTGACGGCCACCGTGGCCGTGGAGCCCGCCGAGGTGATCCCCGATCTCGTGATCTACGACGAGAGCCTGGGCGACGGCTGGTCGGCGTACAGCGGCACCTGGCTCACCGACTTCTCCCTCGACCTGACCGAGGAGGAGGTAGTCTTCCAGGGCCGCCGGTCCGCCGCCTTTCCGGTCCGCTGGGAGGACTGGGACTGGATCGTGAAGTTCCTCCCGGGCGAACCTGTGGATCCGGCGGGCTACGACCGGGTGCGCTTCGCCTTCCATCCGGGCGATTCCGTGGTCCGGGGGCAGCCGCGCTTCAGCATCTATCTGGCCGAGACCCTGATCGACCTGGCCGCCGAGGGGCTGGTGGAGACGGAGGCCCCGCGTCCCGGCCGCCATCGCTTCGGCGACGATCGCTGGCAGGTGGTGGAGGTGCCGCTGACGGCCTTCGGCTCGCCGAAGGAGATCCTCGAGGTGACGTTCTCGGGCAACTTCGGCGGCCGGTTCTACATCGACGACCTGCGGCTCACGGGCCGTCTCCCGACGATGGTGGGAGCAGAGGAAGCGGGGCCCTCCGCCTTCGCCCTGGAGCAGAACCACCCCAATCCCTTCAACACCTCCACGCGCATCGCTTTCAGCCTGCCCGGCGGTCCGGCCCGGCTGACCATCTACAACCTCCTGGGCCAGAGAGTGGCCCGGCCCTTCGAAGGCGACGGCCGCGCCGGGACCGGCTCCATCCTCTGGGACGGCAGGGACGACGGGGGGCGCGAGCTGGCCACCGGCGTCTACCTCTACCGGCTGGAGTCCGGAGGGCAGGTGCAGACGCGGAGGCTGGTGCTCCTCCGCTGACCCCGCGGGAGACCCGCCCGGCCGCCTCGATCCCCCCCCGGCGTCCGGGCGGGATCAGCGTCTTTGCAGCACCAGGTGGATCTGCCGCGCCTTGGTTCCCGTCTCCATGGCGTGGACCACGGCGTTGATCCCGAGCCGCAGGTGGGGCTCGTTGCCGAAGGGCTGCGCCCAGTGGTGGACGTAGCCCTTGTCGGCGAAGAGACCGGCGAGGCGGCCCTCCAGGAAGACCCCCTCCAGGTAGGGTCTTGGCCAGGCCTCGTCCCAGCCGGGAGGGACCCCGTTGAAGTCGTAGAAACAGCGATAGATCGGGTGGGCGTCGGGAATGCGGCGCAGTCGCCCTCGATGGCCGAGGGCCTTCTGGAAGAGGCGGCGAAGGGCGGCCTCGGCCTGACTGAACTCCAGGCTGGCCGCGGCATTGTCGGCGAAGACGAATCCGCCGCCCCGCATGTACTCCCCGAGGGCCCGGACCTCGCTCTCGGTGAGGTCGAAGACCTCGCCGGCGGTGATGAAGACGAAGGGGCTGCGCATGAACTGGGGAGAACCGATGAAGATGTGCCGGTCCACGGAGGCGGCGATGCCGGTCTGCTCGGTGAGCGCGTCGGCGAGATTGGGGATGGCCAGGGCGGCGCTGTCGAAGCTTGGACGCAGGCCGGTCCCCCAGGCGGTGGCCAGACGGATGAATCCCCGCAGGTCCCGGCGGTCGTCCCCGGTGCGCGCCAGGAGCCCCCGGTAGCGCTCCGACCGGAGGCTGCCGGCCCTGAACAGCGCGCCCATCCAGGCCTCGTCCCCGGCGCCGGAGTGCAGGACGTAGAGGGTGTCGCCGGGAACGAGCGCGGCGGCGGCGCCGTCGAGGCTGGCGCAGGGCGAGGAAGCGCTGCAGTCCGACTCGTCCGAGCCTCCCTGAGCCACGTACCTCGACTCCGGGTACGCGGCCGGCGGCAGGGCGGACAAGGCCGCCAGCAGGGCGAGGGCCGGGATTCGGCGCCGCAACGGGCAGGGGCGGGTTCCAGAGCTCATGGGCGGTCAGTCACCTCCTCCGCGCGTCCGCCAGGGCGCGGGAGGCGTACATCATCTCCCGCACGGCGGACAGGACGTGTTGGGTGGCGTGGGCGATCCCCCAGCGCAGGGGATCCTGGCGTTCCGGGTCGTGGCGCCGCGCCCCGGCGGCGTACCTCTCGAAGACGGGCACCATGGCCCGGGCGTACTTCAGCTCCCCGGTCTCCTCGTAGAGCGCCGCCAGGGCGTCGAGGTGGTGGAAGGCCCGTTCCTCCTCCGCGGCCCCGGTACGCTCGATCCAGAGCCGCCGGACCTCCTCGTTGAGCCGGCCGTAGTGCAGGGCCATGCGGGCGCCGTGGTCGCCGGCGAACCAGCGGTTGCGGTCGGGCCGGGCGTGGCGGTCCCAGAGGCGGTCGGCCTGCTCGCGGTAGGCCTCCTCCCCGGTCTCGATGTACATCCGGGCCAGGCCCGCGATCGGGTTGGAGAGGTAGCGCCAGCCGTACTCGTGGAAGGCGGCGCCGGGATGGGCCATGGCCCGGGCCATGCGCTCGCCGGCCTCCCAGGCCGGCAGGTACCCGGTGACGTGGTACATCTCCAGGAAGGGATCGACCATCGAGTGGCCCGAGTCGCCCGGGGAGAGCCAGATGCACTCGTGGTGGCGGCGGCTCAGGCCGCTCGCCGAGGGGTCCCGGGGATCGTGGCGGATGGTGCCCACCTCCAGCAGATGGCGCGTGTTGGCCGTGGCCAGCTTGAGCCAGCGGCGGTCCCCGGACCGCAGGAAGGCGAGCCACGGGACGTGGCAGACGTTCTGCTCGTTCAGCAGATGGCCGTAGCGGCCGTGGTTCTCCCAGCGCCCCTGGCGATCGACGTAGGCGGCGGGCAGTGAGCCCCACACCCACTGGCCATACCACCGGTAGACCCGCTGGTTGAGCAGATAGCTCTCCAGGGCCTCGGCGATCAGGGCTTCGAGATCGGGGCAGACCTCCGGGTCGTAGGGCTGCAGGTGCATCAGCGCCCGGGTGGAAGCCAGGTAGCGCGGCGGCACGGCGCAGACCACGGGCTCGCCGAAGACCTCCTCGTACCGGGGCAGCTCGTACCAGGCGGCCGGATCGATGATGAACTCGTGGGTGCGCGAGACCCCGGCCGCCAGGCCCCAGGTGGGGGCGCTGCTCGAGGTCAGCAGGCCGTCCTCCCGCGGGCGCCAGTCCATGGCCCCCTGCTCCTCCGGCCAGTAGTGGAAGGTCACCGTGCCCTCCTCCACCGAGGCCTCGAGGCGTTTGGGGAAGAGGCGCCAGAAGTCCCGGTGATGGATGACCAGATCGCGCTCCTTCCGGCGCAGCCTTGCCGTGCCGGTGGACCGGGAGCCCTGCAGGCTCAGCCGGGACGCCGCCGCCTCGGCGTGCTCGTCGTCGAGCTGCCGGACCACCACCAGGCTGTCGCTCGCCACGATCTCCCCGTCGAGATCGATGGCCGCCTCCTTCCAGAAGGGCCCCTCGGGCCGGAAGCGGATCCCGGCGCCGCCGAGGGTGTCCTCCCACGGATCCCCCGTATAGGTATAGGTGTGGTACAGTCGGAAGAAGGGACTGCCGCGGTAGAACTCGGCGTCCAGCTCCCCGCGGGCCACCGGGGCCCCTTCCCCCTTTTCGGGGTGGTACCAGCCGGTGACCCGGACGCGGCAGCGGAGGGGCCCGTTCTCCACGATGCGGACCCCGGCCTCGGGACCGGAGACGAGGAACCGGTACACGCGCCCCTCTCCGGTCTTCCACCACAGGTCCCCGGGCTGCAGGAGACCCTCGATCCTGCCGTCGGCTCCGAAGACCCAGACGCGGGTGCCCACGTCGACGGCGATGCCGTCTCCACGGCGTCCGGCCATGAACGGCTCCCGCACGGGGTCCCCGGACCTCTCCAGGGTCAGGAAGCCGTGCCCGCCGCCCACGACATCGCTCTGGAAATCGACGAGCAGCCAGCGCGCGCTCCCGTCCGGCCAGGTGCCCATGACCTTCGTCTGCGTATCCAGCCGCCGCCCGAGGGCGTCGCTCAGGGTGATCCCGGCGCCCGGCGGAAGCGCTCCCCGGGCAAAGGGAACCCCGACCCGCATGGGCCAGTCGACGCGGGTCATCCCGGCCGCCTCCTCCACGCCGATGGGCACGCGGCCGTCCGCGGGGATCTCCACCTCGCGCAGGGCGGTCACGAAGGGACGCTCCCTCTCGGCGAGGGGTCCCGCCGCGCGCCGGGCCTCCGCGGCCCGGGCGCGGGCCCGGCCGGCGAGGACGCGCTCCTCCTCGTAGGAGTGGAGGCCTTCCTCCTCTCCCAGATCGACGTCGAGGCGGAAGGTGTAGCGTCCGTCCTCGAGGTCCTCGAGTCCGAGGCTCACCCGCCGGTCGAGGGTACGGGTCTCCATCGGATTCAGGTCATAGGTCCAGGCCTCGCGGCGCGCGACGCGCCCGAGAACGTCCGTCACCGTCAGGCGGCAGCGGACCGGGGTGCGGTCGTAGCGGCTGTCGAAGAGTCGCGCGTAGTGCCGCATGCGCAGCGGGATCGACTGGATTCCCGGGACCGCCATGAGGGCGTCGGCGATGCCGGAGTCCGCCAGGCCGAAGCGGTCCCGGCGCAGGTTGTTGAAGTAGAACCGGTTCTGCCCGGCCGCGCTCCTGCCCTCGTTCGGCCAGGGCGCCATGGTGTGCGCGGCGATGACGGCGGCGTTGTCCCGCACCAGCCGGGCGAAGCGCAGGGCCGCGGAGCGCTCCTCCGGCGCGACGAATCCGGGGTCGAGGCGGTCCCCGGGGGCGAAGGGCTGGTACGTCAGGTGCATCTCCACCCTCTCGCCGGGCGCCAGGAGCTGCTTCTTCCCCCGCGGCTCCACGGTGAACCACCCGCGCCCCGGGTGCTTCTCGCGGCGGTAGTCGGTCCAGGTGGCGCACACCTGCACGTCCTGTGGACGGAAGGTCATCCACACGCCGTTGCCGGTGCGCGCGTTGATGGCCATCCAGTACCCGGGCACGTCCAGGAAATGGGTGTCGCGCCCCAGCCCCACGCGGATACGGCGCATCTGGCCCCGCCCCGGGCCCGGCGCGACGATGACCGAGTGCTCACCATAGGTGTCATCCATCACAAGGTAGGGATGCCAGCGGATCCACAGGGGGACGGCCTCCTCGCCGAGGTTGGTGTAGCCCAGCACCACGGTGAGGCGGGTACTGCCATGGGCCAGGCGCATCTCCCTCTCCACAGCGACCTTGGAAGAAGGGGCCAGACCGACGATCTGGCCTCCCCTCTGGAGCGTTCCCGGAGCCGCGGCGCGGGCGACGACGCCCTGGTACCCGGGGCCGTTGCGGCCTTCGAGGCGATGTGGGACCCCGTCGACCCCCAGGGTGAGGTCGCGCAGCCCCGGCCCGGGGGGGCGGACCCCGGCGCTGGAGAACTCGACGCCGCTGCGCCGGTCCAGGTACTCGACGATGGCCGCTCCCTGCCCGGGGGCGATGGCCACCCGGGCGCGCTCGTTCTCCAGGACCCACCGGTCGGCGGCTCCGGCGCCGTCCCCCCACAGGAGGACGGCGGCCAACAGAGGCCGCAGGATCCTGGCAACCGACGCCGGCCGGAGCGGGGCCGGGCCGCGGCCTCCGAGGCGCCGTTGACAGAACGATCCCGCCCGGCGGAACTTGCGGTCACCACTCCCGCGGCCATCGACGGTCCTTCTCGCGAGGCTGGAGGACATCTTCACGGCTCGTTTCGCCATGCTCATCCGCGGCACTTCATCGCCGGGCGTCACCGACGCGCCCTGGCGAAAGGGTAGCGGCGCGGCGCCGTCACGGCGAGCCGGACGGAGGATCGGGGTCCTCCTGCCCTTCCTCGCCATCGCCTGTGCCCCGGATCCCGGGCCGGGCCCCCGCGACGAAGAGGTCGCCCGGTCGGCTCCTCCCGCCGCCCAGGTGCGCACCGGCCCGCCGGCAGGCGAGACCGATACCGGCGCCGTGTTCTTCGTCGACGTGGCCGGGGAGAGCGGCATCGACTACGAGAACGTCTCCGGCAGTGCCGAGCAGGGCTACATCCTCGAGACCATCTCCGCCGGGGCCGCCTTTCTCGACGTCGAGGGGGACGGGGACCAGGACCTCTACCTGGTGAACGGCACCCGCCTCGAAGACCCCCCCGAGGCCGCGGGCCACCGGTTCTACCGTCATCGCGGACCCGGATCCACTCCGCTCTTCGAGGAGGCGACCGAGGAGTTCGGCCTGTCCCACACCGGCTGGGGCATGGGCTGCGCCGTGGGCGACGTGGACGACGACGGCGATCCGGATCTCTACGTGACCTACTGGGGCGCCAACCGCCTCTACCTCAACGAGGGGGGAGAGGGCTTCACCGAGGCGGGGCGGCCGGCGGGCGTGGCCGACGGCGGCTGGGGCTCCAGCGCCGCCTTCGGGGATCTGGACGGCGACGGGCTGCTGGACCTGTACGTCGCCAACTACGTGGAGTTCGATCTCGCCGATCCTCCCGGCGGCTGGCTCGGGTGCCGCTACAAGGGCTTGAGCAGCTACTGCGGCCCCCAGGGGATTCCCGGCCAGGCGGACCGGCTGTATCGCAACCTGGGCGGGGGCCGCTTCGCGGAGGCCGGGGAGGGGGCCGGCATCTCCCGCCACCGCCTGCCGGGACTCGGAGTCGTGCTCTCCGATCTCGATGCCGACGGAGATCCCGACATCTACGTGGCCAACGACTCCGAGCCCAACCTCCTGTTCCGCAACGAGGGAGGCTTCCGGTTCCGCGAGATCGGCGCCGCCGCCGGGCTGGCCTACAGCGAGGACGGCCGCGCTCAGGCGGGCATGGGCGTTCACTCGGGGGACTACGACCGGGACGGGGATCTCGACCTCTTCGTCACCAACTTCTCAGACGACGTCAACACCCTCTACGCCAACCGGGGAGACGGGACCTTCGACGACGCCACCCACGCGGCCGGACTGGGCGGAGTGGTTCAGCCCTTCCTGGGATGGAGCACCGCCTTCCTCGACTACGACAACGACGGCTGGCTCGACCTGTTCGTCGCCAACGGGCACGTCTACCCCCAGCTCGGGCAGCTGCCCTCCGGTCTTCGCTACGCGCAGCGCAACCTCCTCTACCGGAACGTCGGGGGCCGGTTCGAGGAGGTCGGCGCCCAGGCCGGGGGGGACTGGCAGGCCGAAGGGGTGAGCCGCGCCGCCGCGGTGACCGATTACGACGACGACGGGGACCCGGACATCCTGTTCGTCAACCTCAACGGCCGGCCGGCCCTGCTGCGCAACGAGGGCGGCAGCCGCAGCGGCTGGTTCGGACTGGAGCTGGCCGCCGAGGCCGGCAACCTGGAGGGGATCGGGGCCCGGGTCGAGCTCTGGTCGGCGGCCGGCCGGCAGGTGCGGGAGGTACAACGGGGCTACGGCTTCCAGGCCAGTCACGATCCCCGCCTGCTCTTCGGCCTCGGGTCGGCATCGGAAGTGGACAGCCTCGTCGTCCTCTGGCCCTCCGGCCTCAGGGAGAGGGTGATCCCGGAGGCTGGAAAGGGGTACTGGCGGCTTCGCGAGGGCCGCGGCCGGCTGCAGCCGGCCTCCCTCGCTCCCGACCGGACACCAGCCGCGCCGGCCGCCATCCACAGGCCCGCGGCCTCGGAGCCCCCGCCGGCGGCCGGCCCCGACCCCGGCGGACCGGACTGGAGCGCGGCCCGCTATCGGGAGACCGGGGAGGACCTGTACCGACGGGGACGCTACGCCGAGGCGAGGACCGCCCTCGAACGGGCCATCGACCGGGAGCCGGAGGACATCGGCTCCTACGTCAACCTCGGGCTGGTCCTGGCCTCGGGGCTCGGAGAGGAGGCCCGGGCCCGCGAGGTTCTGGAGGAGGCCGTGACGCGGGACCCCGGGCACCCCGGCGCCCGGCACGTGCTCGGCAAGCTCTACCTGAACCAGGGCCGGCTGCCGGAGGCCCTCGCCGCCCTGCAGGCCGCCCACCGCCTCACTCCGGCCTCCTGGGAATACGCGGACTGGCTCGGACTGGCCCTTCTCCGGGCCGGACGTCCGGCCGCGGCGGAGACCGCCTTCCTGCAGGCGGCCCGGGCGGCCCCGTGGAACCCGGGCCCCCGTCTGCACCTGGCGCAGTTGTACGCCCGGCAGGACCGTCCCGCCGACAGCGACCGGGAGCGGCGGATCTTCGCCCGCCTGCGCCCCCTGCAGGACCGCGCCGAGCTCTACGAGCGCAAGGCCGGCGACTATCCGGACAGCCCGCGGGCGCGACACCTCCTCGGACTGGTGTACCTCGAGCAGGGACGGCTCCCGGAGGCCCTCGAACGGTTCCAGGAGGCCCTGGAGCTCGATCCCGGCTTCGCGGCAACGCACCACGCCCTCGGCCGCCTGCTGCAGGCCCGGGGCCGGCTCCCACAGGCCGTCCGGTACCTCGAGCGCGCCTGCGAGCTGGACCCGGAGCTGCTGGAAGCGCATGTCGATCTCGGCTCCGCCTACCACAGGTCGAGCCGCTACGACCTGGCGGTGGCGGCCTATGAGCGGGCCCTGGCTATCGATCCGGAGCGACCGCTCGTCTACAGCAATCTCGGCATGGCCCACGCCATGGCCGGCCGCCTCGAGACGGCGGCCGAGGCCTTCCGCGAAGGCCTGAAGAGAGCGCCGGACTCCGCCGACCTTCACGAGGCCCTGGGCCAGGTCTACGCCCGGCAGGGCCGCCTGCGGGAAGCGCGGGCCGAGTGGGAGACGGTCCTCCGGCTGAACCCGGGGCACCGCCGGGCCGCCGCCGCCATCCGGGAGGCGCGCCCCGGCTCCGCCTCCGCCGGCGGGGGCTACACCCAGTAGATGCTGTTGCCGCTCATGCCGGTGAAGTGGTCGATCACCAGCCACAGGCCGGCCACCGTGAACTGGCCGGCGATGAGACCGAGGAAGAAGGGACGGGCCATGCGGTAGAGGGAGGGGCCGCCGTACTTGAGGAGGACGGCCTTCAGGAGCCAGGCCAGGAAGACGCTGAAGGAGATGTGGTTCGTCAGATAGGTGCTGGCGCTGACCACGTACCCGAGGGGGTGGAGGGGCCACCAGAAGAAGTGCTGGCGGGCCAGCATGAGCGCCGCCATGACCACGCCGCCCACGCCGGTGGAGATCCACCCGACCAGGTCCGGCCCGTCCGGGGTCGCCGCCTCGCGGGTGACGAAGTTGAACGGCACTTGAGGGCCGCTGAGAAAGAACCAGGGCTCCAGGTTCACGCCTCCGTGGGTGTAGCTCCAGTACAGGACCGCCCAGATCGAGGAGGCCAGGCTCAGGCAGATGGCCAGGACCATGGCCCAGAACAGGCCCCGCCGCCGTCTCCCGAGGTGCTCCTGGGCCAGCTTGAGGCCGTTGGCGCAGGAGGCCATGACGAAGGTGCGGATGTCGGCCGCCCACACATAGGTGAAGCCCATGGCGGTCAGGGTCTGGGCCCCCAGGACGGCGCTGCCCACCCCCGAGGTGACGAAGTCCGAGGCGATGAGCGGGGCCCGGGTGGCGGCCACTCCCCCCTCGGCCACGACCCGGGTGATGCCGACGAAGAGCAGGAACATGGCGAACAGGTAGATGGGCACGACCCACAGGGCCATGCCGGCCCGCCACAGCCAGACGGCCACGAAGAGGGTGCTGGCGAGCAGTCCCCAGACCGCCGTGCGGTAGGAGAGGATCTCGTCGCTGTCGTCGACCTCCGGATCGCCGCGCAGGGCCTTGCGCGCCACCCGGCGGATGTGCCCCCGCGCCGTCCACAGGCCGAGCAGGACCAGGACGATCATGGCCCCCATGCCCTGATGGGCGAAGATCGGGAAGGAGGCGAAATTGAGGCGCTCGGTGCTGGCCACGCCGAGGATGCCGAAGGTCCCCTCCTGAACGCGGCCCACGAGGTTGAAGAACCAGATGCTGAAGGCGATGTCCAGATTCACGAGGTAGGCGAATCCCACCATGGGAAAGCTCAGGGCGATCTTCTGCTGCGTGGTGCCCCGGAACAGGGGGATCGAGGTCTCCAGGAGGATATCGGGGAAGAAGTCGTAGTAGTTGTGCAGGGCCTTGACGCAGCCGATGACGAAGGGGATGGCGAAGCCGGCCCACATCACCGGGCTGCGGAAGAACGGATTCAGGGCCCCCGGAGGCGTTCCCTCCTCGATCATGGCGCTCGGCACCTGCACCAGTGGGAAGTTCAGGCGCTCCGTCTCGATCCACGGGCGCCGCAGGATGACCACGACGCAGATCATGGCCGCGTACACAGCCAGTATGAGGGGAATCCAGTTGGCCAGCGGCAGCAGCCACGCCTTCCAGGGCACGGAGGCGCCCTCCGGCAGGCCTTCGTAGAAGTCCTTGGCCGCCTGCGGGTCCGGAACCAGGCCGTCCCGGATGAAGGGGTGGACGACGCTCGCCCAGTCGTTCTCCGGCGTGGCGTAGTAGACCGCTCCCGCCGTGATCGGCAGCAGGTACTCGGTGAGGCCCATGCTCGGGATCGCACAGCCCACCATGGCCATGATGTAGACGACCACGAGCTCCTCCCGCCTGAGTCCGAGGGCGGGATGCACGAGCCGCAGGGCCGTCTGCACTCCGAGGACGAAGAGGAAGAACAGGAAGATGGCCCCGGCGGTGCTGAAATCGAGGGCGAAGTTGGAGCCCCGGAGGATCATGTTGCTGTAGGGGGCGCCCACACCGATGCACACCGTCATCAACGAGCCCACAAGCAGGGATCGGAGGGTGACGCCGGACCGGCGATTGGCGTGGGGAAGGGAGGTCGACATAGGTTACGGCGTTTTCGGGAAAGGCCGGCAAAGCGACAAACGCCCGGAGGTGAGATAAGGACGGCCGCTTCCGGGTGACAAGCACGGGCGGGAGGAGATCATGACCGCGGGCACCGACACCGAACGGCTGAGCATCCGGAAATTCTGGGAGGCGGAGGCGTTGTACGCCGAGGCCGAAGCCGCCGCCGGACTGTGGAAGGGGGAGGCGGAGGACGAGATCCGCCTCTTTCGCGGAGAGGTCGTGGAGAACGACTCCCCCGGCTCGGGGCGCTCCGACGAACCGGGCATCGAGCCTTTCGTGCAGCTGTCGGGAGAGACTGTCTACCGCAAGCGCCTTGACCTTAAAGATCCCGCCTGCGACGCCGCCCAGGCCGCCTTCATCGCCCTCGAGGCCGAAGGAAACACGACCACCCTTTGCCTGTCCGTCAACGGCCGCGAGGTCCGGCGTCCCCCCTCCAGGGAGGCCACACCGGAGGCCCGGCAGTACCGGGAGCTGTCCTGGAGCCGTTGGTACTACGTGGACATCCCCGCCGACGCCCTGCGACCGGGGGAAAACGAGCTCACCGTGTGGTCCGAGGGCGGGAGTCCGGGCTGGCAGCTCATGGTGGCCGACTACCGCGACTTCCACAAAGGCATGGAAGACCCCGTGGTCCTGCCTCACGCCACGGAGCGCAGCGACGACGGCGGCCGCACTTGGACCGGCGAGCGGGGCGAGCTCGTTCTGCGTCTGGCTCTCGACCGCTATCGCCGCTCGGGCAAGCTGCTCTCTCCCGTCCTCGACGCGGCCGGCGAAGACGAGGTTGTAGTCCGCAGCCGTCACCAGGTGGGGTCGGCCCGCATCGCCTGGGAGGCCGACACGCCGGAGCCGGCCGGGTTGGACTTGGTCTGCCGCAGCGGCTCCCAGCCCTGCCCGGAGGGCGGCGGCTGGAGCGATTGGCAGCCCTGTGAGGCCGGCCGCCCCGTTGCCGATCTGCGAGGCCGCTACCTCCAGTGGGAGGCCCGGTTCCACACCTCCGACCCCAGGGTCACGCCGGCCCTGCGCCGGGTGCAGATGGAGGCGGACGTCCTGCCGGGCCCCGAACCGGGGCTGCGGGTGGCGCGGGCCCACAACCCAAGGATCCAGCGCTCCTCCTGGGAGATGCCCCACGAGAACCCCCGCTGCCGGCCGCTGATCCGGCTGCGCCGGGAGTGTGAGCTGGATGCCGTCATCGCCGGCGCCCAGACCGAGTTCGAGGCGATCCAGCGGCTCCACCGCTGGGCCTACCACATCCCCCTGGGGGACTGCCGCCACTTCCCGTGGGACGTGCTCTCCTGGATCCGCCTCGAACGGGGGCCGGACTGCCAGATCCTCATGAACGAGTACCCGCAGCGGCGCCGGGACAGGATGTGCCTCTACCCCAACGTGGTTCTCGCGGCCGCCCTGCAGAGCTTCGGCATCCCTGCCCGCCACCTGAACTTCCACAGCGAGGGTATGACCGGCCACGAGATCGCCGAGGTCTGGTCCAACGACTTCGGCAAGTGGATCCACCTGGACGCCACCCGCGACTACTACTGGTACGACCGCAGGACCCTGGTACCCCTCGACACCGAGGAGATCCACCGGGCCCTCGTGGACCGCCTCGACCGCGTCGAGCGCTGGGACCGGCCATACCTCTACCACCAGGATCTCGAGCGGCTGGTGGCGGACCTGCCCATCGCCTTCTGGGACGGCGAGTACGAACACTCCTGCGATGCCGGGGACCACGGCGCCCTCTTCCTGTTCCGCAGCTTCTGCCACTTCCGGGTCGTCCCGCGCTTCGACGTCTTCAGCCGCCAGCGGCCCCTTCCGGTGAGCCAGGGGACCGAGGTCTGGTCCTGGGACGGGTACCTCAACTGGGCTGACGACCGCGTCCCTCCCTTGCCGCACTTCTCCCACCACACGAACCGCCGCGCCGACTTCTACCCCACCCTCAACCAGACCCGCATGACCGTGGAGAGCACCGCCGACGTGATGACCCTTCAGGTGCACCTCGAGACGGAGACGCCGGACTTCGCCGCCAGCGAGGCGCGTTTCGACCGGCGTTCCTGGCGCGAGACGGCGGTCCCCTTCCAGTGGCCTCTGCACACGGGTGTGAACACCCTCGAGGTGCGCAGCCGCAACGGTTCCGGCTGGACCGGCGTGGTCAGCTCCGTGAGCCTCGTCGCATGAGACCGGATCCCCGGCGGGCAACGGTCCGACGCGCCTTGGGGGCTGTCGCCCTGTGCGTCGCCACAGCCCTCCGGCTCCACGCCGACGAGCTCCCCGGCCGGGTAGTCACACTTTCCTCCGGGCTGCCTTCCTACACGATCGAGCGCGTCTCGTCCGGGATCTCCGTCGACGGACGGTCCGACGAGGGGGACTGGAAAACCGCCGCCGTCATCGAGCTGAACGTTCCCTGGCGCCACGACGAGGCCGAGCCCGTGCAGGCCACCGAAGTGAGCATGCTCTGGAGCCCCGAGGATCTGTTCATCATATACAGGTGTGCAGATCCTCATATCGGCGCCGAGATCGTCGAGCACGACGGGGCCACCTACCTCGAAGACACGGTGGAGATCTTCGCGACCCCCAACCCCGACCACGTGTACAGCTACTACGGCTACGAGATGAACGTCCTTGGGACGCTGCTGGATTACGTCACCTTCTGGCGGGACGGCCAGCGGCTCACGGGAGGCCGCGAGTGGCAGAGCGAGGGGGTGCGGATCGCCACCACCATCGACGGCACCCGCAACGATGATTCCGACGTGGATTCGGGCTGGATCCTCGAAATCGCCATCCCTTTCGACAACTTCCGCCATCTGGGAGGCAGCATCCCGCCCCGCGCCGGCGACCGGTGGCGCCTGAACCTGAATCGCTGCGCCGGCAGGACCGCGGGTCAGTACGCCATGTGGTCGGACTCGGGGACCCCGAAACCCCAGTTCCACGTTCCCGAGCGCTTCGGAGTCGCCCTGTTCTCCGACCGGACGGTGGGCGCCGCCGGCCCCCGCTAGCGAAACCACTTGACTTCCCATGGAGGTGCCGTAACTTTCACCCAGTTTTCTCGAAGTTTCGCCTGCTGAGCGCCTGACCCGACCGTAACTGACTGTTTTCGCGTAACATCAAGGAGGTTCCGGAGACCACGCACTCGGGCATGCGAAACAAGATCGCTCATCATCACCCTTTCCATCCCCAATCCCGGAGAGATAGTCCCATGCATCTCAGACGTATAGGCATCGCGGGCTCGGCGACGCTCCTGCTGCTCGCAGGAACCGCGAGTGCCCAGTTCCTGCACGCCGGCAACCCCGACGTCACGTCCCTTTCGGACATGACCAGCGGAGGCCCGCCGACCGTGTTGAAGATCGAAGGTTTGTCGAGCTTCCCCGACTATGCCTTCGACGGCTCCGACCTCGATGTCAACTTCACCCTCGAAGGCAGCGGAGCCACCGTCTGGCTCTTCGTCTATACCTCCGGCCAGAACCCGCCTCTGACCATCGAGGGAGAGGGTGATCCTCCTTACAAGGATCCCGTGCGCAACCAGCCCGGCTGGCACGTGTACGAAGGCGTCGACTACCTCGTCTACAAGTCCGCCGGCGAGCGCATGGACGAGGGCGAGAACACCATTACCTGGAACGGCCGCGACAACGCCGGCAACGTCGTCTCCGCCGGCGCCTACAGCCTGCACCTGGCCGCCTTCGACGACGAGGCCTTCCCCCACCTCGTGGCCGGCTCCGTCTTCCGCAAGCTCGGGCCGCCCGGGCGCCCTTACTGGGATCTCGGCCGGGAGCAGATCTTCGACTTCCGCTTCGTCAACGACATGAACAACGACTGGGTCGAGAACTTCGAGGGCTTCGACACGATGGATCTGACCGCCGTCACCGACGCCGGCGGCAGCACGCCGAACTCGGCTGTGTTCCTCAATGACGACTTCACCGAGGCCCTCGCCATCGGCCAGAGCAACTTCCTCGAGCGCCTCACCCTCGACTGGGACGCCAACCGCGTCTCCACCGTCGAGGACTGGGGCGAGGACTACGGCGGCGTCAACGGCGTCATCAACGTCGAGGACCTCGGCGCCAGCGCCGGCCAACGGATGATCGCCACCAATCCCGACAAGACCATCGCCTATCTCGCGGCGGGCGTGACCGGTACGGTGGCGCAGATCGCTTCCTACTCCATCGAGACCGGTGAGAAGCTTGCCAGCTGGGACATGACCGATCTCTTCCTCTACGACAACAAGGGGGCCGACCGGGTCAGCGCGCCCATGGAGTTTGCCCAGTTCTACGACGGCGCTCCGGATCCCTGGGGGATCACCACGACATCTCACCACTCCTCCGTGATCGCGCGCTTCGACTACGACGGCAACCTCAAGTGGGCCAACCGCAACGGTGACGGCTTCGGCGATACCCAGGCCTACAACAGCGCCGACGGCACCTTCGGGGACCTGGTCTACGGACATACCGAGGCGCCCAACTTCAAGTACTCCCTGTTCTCGGCCCCGGACGGATGGGTCTCGGTCTGCGAGAACGGCCGCGACAACACCAGCTTCGGCGCCATGCTCGGTCAGGACGGTTCCGGCCTGTTCAAGTTCGAGCCCAAGAACACGCCCCTCACCTGGTCGCAGTACGTCTGCATCGTCGACGGGGACACCGAGTGGGACGGTCTGCACATGCAGATCGGCGGCTTCGGCGACGCGATCCCGTCCAACGACTGGGTCTCGAACGACGTCACCGTCTCGCCGACCCATCCCCTCGCCCACTATCCGTACGACCAGAAGAAAGTAAGTCTGGGGATGCCCACGGCCGTTGCCGAGGTGGGAGGGCAGGTGCCCGGTGGCTACGAGGTCAGCGACGCCTACCCCAACCCCTTCAACCCGGAGACCACGGTTCGCTTCTCCCTGCCCTGGGAGGTGGATGTACGGGTCACGGTCTACAACGAGCAGGGCCAGAAGGTGGCCACCTTGGCCGATGAGCGCCTGGGTCCGGGCAACTTCGACATCACCTGGGACGGCACCGATGACAGTGGGGCCGCCGTCGCCTCCGGTGTTTATCTGTATCGGATCGAGGCCCCCGATCTGCGTCTGAACAAGAAGGTCACCTTCCTCAAGTAGGGAGGCCCCGGAGGTGCCGCCGGCTTGCTGCCGGCGGCACCTCTTTTTTTTCCGGCGAGCGGCCTGCGGCGGCGAGTCGGTAGATCCCCGCGCCAGTGGATTGCTGCCTCAGTCTCGCGGCAGGATCGACTGTCGATGATTCCCTTCTCCACACGAGGTAAACAGTGAAGATTGCCAGACACCCCGGCTGGGCGCGACCCCTGGCTGTCGCGGGACTCTTCCTGTGTTGTGGCGGTCTGTCCGCCCAGGACCTGTCCAGCGTCGGGATCTCCACCTGGCCCTCCACGACTCGCTATCTCGGCTTCCCCGAGTTCGCAGCCGGTCAGGACGGCCAGATCCGGATCACCGCCGGCGGGCCCTACACCCTCTACCTCAACGGCGATCTCGTGGGCAGTGACGCGGATCCCTCCACCGTGGAGATCTGGCCGGACCTCGCCTTCAAGAAGAAGGAGAACCAGGTAGCCGTGGTGGTCGACCACGACGGCACCCGGAGCCCGTACGGCGCCTACCTCGTGATCGACGGCGAGGAAGAGCAGTTCATCAGCTCTCCCACGGACCGCTCCATGCCCTGGTTCTGGTCCGGCGACCCCCTGCCCAACAAGGAGGGCGGCTGGACCAAGCTGAAGCTGAGCAAGCTCGACGAGCACGAGGAGGACGGGCGGCTCATCACCTGGCAGGCGGCGCAGCAGGGAACCCTGGAACCACGGGACTTCGTGGAGTTCGAGGACCTGGACCTGACCCGGGCCGGCAGCGTGGCCGGCTTCCCCGGAGGCCTGTCCGGTCAGGAGCAGGGGCTGCAGTTGCGCAGCCTGGTGGGCCAGAACATGGCCCTCAACTCCCGCACCTCCGACCCGAATCTCGTCGATGGCGACATCACCAAGGGCGTCGCCTTCCGCAAGGGCGCCGCATCCTTGGGCCAGGGGGTGGGCACCGACCTCGGCCGGCTCCTGCTCCTCGAGCGGGTGCGCGTCATCACCGAGCCGCCCGGCCGCAACGACACCTACGAAGACCTCGCCATCAGGGGCTACAGCGTCCTGATCAGCCAGAACGGCATCAGCTACCGCGAGGCGGGGGCGCGCAATCAGATCAGCACCTACCGGGAGAGCGACGTCGTCTTCCCGCCGACTCCCGCCCGCCACGTGAGCCTGAGGATCACCGAGTTCTCCTCCCGGGACGCCAATCCAAGGATCGGGGAGCTGGAGGTCTTCGCCCAGGGGCGGGACGACGAGGGCCGATACCGCTCCCCGCCGCTGGATCTGAGCTCCTCCGAGGTCAAGAACTTCGAGCGCGCCATCCGCTATGGAGAGGTTCCCGCCAACACGGAGATGGAGCTTCGCTTTCGTAGCGGCGAGGACGGGGAGAGCTGGAGCGAGTGGTCGTCCTGGGACTCGCAGTCCGAGGTCGGACTGACCGTGCCCGAGCCGCGGAACTATCTCCAGTTCGAGGCGCGCATGCTGAGCCGGATTCTCGACGCCACCCCTCGGCTCGACAGCCTGGTGGTCTGGTTCGAGGAAGGCCCCTTTCCGGCCTCTCGTGCTTCCGGCTCCATCTCTCCGGCTCGTGCCTCCATCGGCGTCGATACGCTGTTCACCTATACGCTGCAACTGGAGATGCAGGACACCGACACGGGTGTGGGACGGCTGGCCATCCTGACCTCCTGGCCGGCCCAACTCGATGTCGGCGCCGTGCAGGGTCTGGGAGAGGCGGCCATCGCCTCCAGCTACGCCACGGCCGACTCCCTCGTGCTGATCTTCGATCCGCCCATCACCTCGGCCACCGGAACGACGGAGGTGGTCATCCCCTTCACCACGCGGCTGCTCTCCGCCAGCCACGACTTCCAGGGGTTGCTCTTCGCTCCCGGGAGTGCGGCCTCCCTCCAGGTCGAGAGGCGGGAGGGAACCGATCCACAGACCGAGCTCCCGTACACCTCCATCACCGAGGCGGCGGACTTCAGCATTCCCATCCTCGACCACGTGCGAGCCCAACCCGGGGTCTTCACCCCCAACGGAGACGGCGCCAACGACTTCGCGGTGCTGGCCTTCACCCTCGGGCGCGTCTCCGGGTCTTCGGTCCACTTCGAGATCTATGATGTCGGCGGAAGGTTGGTGCGCAGCCTGCCGCCGAGTCTTCTCGACCCCGGAAGCTACTCCCCCATCGGGGGCCGGGAAGAGGACCTGCCCGGACGATGGGACGGCCTGGATGACGAGGGAAGGCTGGTGCCGCCGGGGCTCTACCTGTATCGAATCGTCGTCGATCTGGAACCGGACGAGGTGGCCACGGGCGTGGTCGGACTCGCCTACTAGGCTCGCCTGCTATGAGGAAGAGGGTCCCCCTAGACCAATCCATGCGCGCTCCCGTCGCTCTCACCCTCCTGGCCCTGTTGGGATCCACTCCGGACCTGGCGGAAGGGCAGTTCCTGTCCCGGGACTTCCGCGGGCTCTGGGCCAACCAGATCTTCGAGAACTACGGGGCCGCGGGCTACCGGGACTACGACCTGGAAGAGGAGAACCGGCGCTTCGACCTCTTCGGCGATCTCCTCATCGACGGCGTGGACATCATCGAGTACAGCGAGATCCGGCGGGACGCCCCCGGCATCCGGGGCAGCTTCGAGACACGCAACGCCCGCTACGAGCGCTTCTTCAGGAAGCTTGTCATCGCCAACGAGGGGTTCGGCAACTGGTCCACCCGCCTGATCATAGGGGATCACATCCGGACCTTCTTCACCCCCATGACGCTGAACCTGCCCAACTACAACGGGATCCGCTGGGACGGCGCCTCCCGGAAGAGCCGCTTCAGCCTCATCGCCAGCCACCTGCGGGATCCGGTGGTGCTGGGCGGGGGCCTCGCCGTGGACCAGAACATCGAGGAGCGCCGGATCTGGGGGGGCAGCCTCTTCGGCGTTCATTGGGAGAGCCAGATCGGCGGCCTGCTCAAGCTCGGAACCACCTACGTCAACCTGCATCGCTTCGACTCCGAGGCCACTGCCAAGGTCAACAGCCTCAAAGGGACGATACCCGGGGTCATGCAGGGGGGGCTTCGCAAGGTCTTCGTGTTCTTCTCCGACGACTCCCCCCACGACGCCTTCGCCGGCGCCGCGGTTCACGAGTTGACCCTGACCGTGGACGGCACACCGGTGATGCCCTTGCGGGTGGGTCGGATCGACGGCCTCATCAGCAAAATCCCGGTCACGCCCGATCCGACCAGCACCGTCCTGCTCGAGCCCCACGAGGTCGACTACCTCCGCCGCAACCGCTCCTGGCTGCGCGCCGTGGTCGAGGCCAGCCGGGACCGGTTCTTCGCCTCCCTGCTGGACGACATCACCACCGACATCACCGCCGAGGCCCTCACCTCCCGCGGCGCGCCCCTTCGCGCCGACGGGAGCGACGTCATCTACTTCGAGTACGAGGTCCCCGACACGGTGAGCGGTATCGACTTCAGCGCTGTCCTCGCCGACGACTACAGCGTGGACGTCGTGGGGGCCATGCTGGTGCCGATCCTGGCTCCGGGCGAGGACGACTTCTATTACGACTGGTACAACGCCCGCCGCGCCAGGGGACGGCCCGGCCACGGGTCGAACCGGCACCGGGTCGACTTCCACTACGGGTTCCCCACCGGGCTGACCATCGCCGGGCTCGACTGGGACCTCAAGGCACTGGGGTTCCACCTCCAGGGGGAGTTCGCTCGCAGCCTGCGCTTCCTCCAGGTTCCCAACCGCAAGGCCAAGCGTCACCGCCGGGAGAGCTCGACCTTCTACTTCCGCCTCACCCGCCCCGTGCGCGAGCGGACCGAGCTCGGTTTCGAGTACTTCGACGTGCCCGACGACTACACCACCGAGTTCCCCCTCTTCCTGACCCAGCGCACCACGAAATCGGTCGGCGGCAGGCTCTACACGCCCTTCGCCCTCGTGGAGGACAACGACGATCTCGACTTCTGGCCGGACCGGGTGGAGCACAACGATCCGCTGGCGCCGTACGCGGACCCCCTGGGCAGTCAGTTCGGCCATCCCGGAAAGGGGGTCTACCCCGGCCTGGATCCGGACGACGACGGGGTCTTGGACTACAACCTGGACCTCGAGTTCGGCTCCGATTCCAGCCAGCCCTTCCTCGGCTACTACTCGGAGCCGTCCGGCCTGGTCTACGGCGACGACTTCGACAACAACGGGGTCGTCGACTACCGCGAGAACGACAACCTGCCGGACTATGCCTATCCCCTCGACCACCGCGGCTTCCACGCCTTCGGTACCGTGGGGTTGAGCGCCCGGACCCAGATGCGGGCGGGGTGGTACAGGGTACGCCAGCCGGTCGTGGGAGGCCGCAACAACACCCAGTACGTCGAGGGGCAGTACCGACGGGACTGGGCGGGCCTGGGGTACCTGCGGTTGAACCACCGTATCAAGTGGATGGAGGACGACATCCGCAACACGGTCTTCCGGTTCGGCAGCGTCGGCTCGCTCAATCCGGACCGCCTGGGGAGCCGGGACACGGTCAGCAACTTCACCTTCTTCGAGACCGGCCTGATGGCCGTGCCCGACGTCAACCTCCGCAACATCATCACCTTCGGCTTCTCGGAGCTGGCCGGGCGTCCCGTGGCCGATCCCTTCCTGACCATGCCGGGCCGATACACCGGTATCTCGGTGATGAACAAGATCGACTACACTTGGAGGCGCGGCCGGCTGACCGTTCTGCCCCAGTTCAAGCACATCTACTACCGCAGCACCTCACCGGAGCGCCACCTGCCCTCTTCGCAGAGCCGCCAGGTCATACCGATTCTGCGCGCCGACTACCAGTTGACCCCCAGGACCGAGCTCAGGACCGGCATCCAGGGGTTCCCCTTCTGGCGCGAGAAGACCACCTACGCGGTCCGGCCCGAGAGCCAGTACACGCGCCTGACCTACACGGCGATGATCCAGAACCGGAGCAACTACCTGGGCTACGACTTGGTGCTGCTCATGGGCACGTACCGCAGCGAGGTTGACTACTCCGGATCCGACCGGCCGGGCAACGGTTTCCTGCAGTATTTCTTCAGGATCTTCATCGGCTGACATGGCGCGCCTTCGATATACGGCGGCGGTGGCCGCGGCCTGCTGGCTCATGACCGGGGGGGCCTCCCCCGGCGAGGCCCAGCTGCTGTTCAAGCCCGGAGAGCCGTACGCCAACTACGCCTACGAGGGCTACCGGAGCTACCAGAACCTGATCTTCGCCCGTGACCGCCTGCCCGTGTTCGATCCCCTCGGCCAGTTCGTGATGAACGGCACCGAGGTCTTCAAGCTCCAGGAGACCCGGACGCTCGCCCCTGCGCCGGGCACCCTCATCTCCAAGCCGAGGCTCTACCAGAACTACCTGAACCGCTTGGTGATCGCGGACGACGCCTACGCCGGGGCCACGAGCAAGCTCATCATCGGCGACCACCTGCGCACCAAGTTCACCTCCCTGACCCTCGACATGGCGGCCATGAACGGACTGCGCTTCGACACCCGCTTCGAGAGCGGCTCCCTGATCCTGGCCGCCTCCCGGGTGGACCGGCCGATCTTCGAGGCCCTGGGGCAGCAGAACGTCGACCACCGGGTCCACGGCGTGGAGGAACGCTACGAGACGCGGCCCCGCTGGTCGACCTACCTGCTCGGCGGCGACCTGCGCACCCAGTTGCCGGGGCTGGACATGGGTTTGAGCTGGGTCAACCAGTACCGCACCGACAGCTTCAAGGAGCTCAACGACAACAGCTTCAAGGGCACCCTCCCGACCACCGGCGCCCCTCCCGAGTGGATCGTGGTGCGCGTCGCCGACCAGGAGCCCGACGACGAGGTGGGAGTGCGCGTCAAGGTGCCCACCATCACTCTCAACGGCCGCCGGTTGCAGCACCGTCTCGGACCCTATGACAACCTGGACCCGGATGCCCCGACGCTCACGGTCACCGAGCATTCCGACCGTACCATCATTCCGCCGATCCTCTGGAGGGACGCCCAGGATCCCATCATCGATCACGACCACGTGGCACCCACACCCCAGGGTTTCTACGAGACCCGGGGTCCGGGGAGCCTGCTGTTCTGGTTCCGCGTCCCCCACACCTTCGATGGCGCCGGCGAGACCGAGGTGATCAACCAGGCCTACGTGGACCTGGACGTGGCCGGGGACTACGTGATCGAGTTGTCGGAGATCTTCGACGGCATCTCCAACAACCCGGCGACCTATTTCTACACGGCCGCCCGGTCGGCGGGCCGACCGGGCAACCTGAGCGACTTCCGGCGCGTACGGGCCCACTACGGCCGCCAGACCGGCCGCACCCTGGCGAGCGCGCATCTGAACCTGGACGTCAAGGGGTTCATGCTGCACACGGAGTACGTGCGCAACTTCTCCTTCCGCGCCTATCCGGCCCTCCTGAGCACCGAGCTCGAGCACTTCCAGGACGAGAGCCAGGCCTGGTTCGCCGTGCTCCGCCGGAATTGGGAGGACTTCTCCGTCGGTGGCGAGCTGTTCGACGTGGACGCGGCCTATTCCACCGTTCTCGCGGTGCAGGACGACGCCTTCAACACCAGCGCCGGCTTCCCTTCCGCGCCCTTCAACTACCCCCAGCAGATCCACGAGCCGCGGCTGCCGACCAAGATCGGCCGGAACATCACCGACCAGACCTACACGCGCGAGTTCGACACCGTCGACGACAACGACGACAAGGACCAGTACCCGGACACCTACTACCTGCGCAAGACCACGAATCCGGAGACCGGGGGGCGCTTCATCCAGGATCCGGACGGCGTCTTCCCGGGGCTGGACGCCGATCTGAACGGCCGGCCGGACATCAACGAGAACAGCAACCTGATCCCCGACTACTACGAGCCCTTCCTGCTCTACAAGGTCAATCCGGACGCCTACGAGTGGGGTGAGGACCTCAACAACAACGGCCAGATCGACGAGCGCGAGAACGACCTGAAGTCCGACTACCCCTACGATGTCGACCGCCGCGGGTTCCACGGCTTTTCCCGGCTCTTCCACGGCAGGGCGACCTGGACCGTGGGACATCACAGGTCCTGGGCGCCCTTCGGAGGCGGCAGGGCGGAGGCGACCTACGCCAAGATCGAGTACGAGCGCCGGATCCCCTTTCTCGTGGATGTCTACGGCGTGGAGCGGCTCAAGCGCGTGCATGACGACATGGCCGACGACATATTCGGCCTGCGGCGAGACCCCATCTACTTCGAGCCGGACGTGATCTCCATCGTGCCGCTCACCGAGGAGCAGATCTTCAATCCCCTGGGCGAGGCCGAGCTGCTCAAGGACCCGCTGCAGATGCGCGACAGCTGGGTCAACACTCTCTACACGAGGACGCGCTACATCGGCACGTCCAACCTCAATGTCGAGGTCTCGGTCAAGTATGAAACCAACCTCCAGCAGAGTACACCCCTGCAGCCCGACAACCGCGTCTCCGACCTGGCCACGGTGGTCAAGGCCGACTACACGTGGAATCCCTGGAGCCGCCTCCGTGTCGTTCCCCAGTTCAAGTGGATGCGGCAGCGCCTGCAGGACGACGAGCAACGGCTCCTGGAGATCGCCGAGGACTACGTCTACCCGATTCTGAGGTTGGAGTACCCCCTCTCCTCCCGCACCGAGGTCAAGCTCGGGGCCCAGGGCTTTCCCTTCCTCCAGGGCACGTACCGCAACGGAGCGGCCCGGGGGGTGGATTTCGATTCCCAGGTCTACCTGGCGCTGCTGAGCAATACCTCCACCTACGTGGGCTACCAGATCAACGTCAACCTGGGTTACGAGAAGCGCATCCGGACCTTCCTGGACGAGACCCGCAGCGATCAGGACATCGATTTCTCCCGCCTCTTCCTGCGCGTGATCGTCGGCCTGAGGCCGCAATTCTGACCCCATGAGAGCCGGAATCACAAAGAGCGCCGACCGCCGGAGAGCGGGCCTCCAGGGTAGCCGGCATCACTCCGCCCTGAGCAGCCTGTGGTCGTGGCCTCTCTTCGGCGTGCTGCTGCTGCTCGCGCCGGCCACCGCCGATGAGGAGAAGGAGGACCGGCCCGAGCACCCGGCCCTGGGACCGGTGCGCCTGATCCCGGATCAGCCCTTCATCGGCCGCATCGGGCGGCAGACCTACCAGAACTACGGGTTCGAGGACTACTCCCGGCGTCCCGTGGCCACGAGCAACCTGAGCAACCGCTACAACTATCTGGGCGACCCTCTGGTCTACGGCACCCAGTCGATCCGCTGGGTCGAGTCACGAGGTCTGGGCACCTCCCGCGGCTACAGCTCGGTCAGCGAAGGCGGAGCCCACGGCACCGGCCGGGGCGGCACCGACTACGCGCCGCCCGGCGGCAGCTTCGCCAATCTCTTCAACTACGTCATGGTCGGCTCCGACGGCACCGATACCTGGCAGGCCCGGGCGATCTACGCCAACGAGCTGCGCTCGAAGTTCACGCCCCTGACCTTCAAGATGTCCAACGTCGACGGATTGCGCCTCGACGTGGGCACCGAGCACGACAGGTTCTCCGCCCTGTTCTCCAATCTGACGCCCACGGGCGGCGGCTTCATCGTGCCCACCACCATGCTCGGCGCCCACTACGAGCGCCGGGTGGGCTTCCTCAACTTCGGCGCCAGCTTCGTCAACGCTCATCAGTACGAGCACCAGATGTCGAACCGCCACCAGTCCTTCAAGGGATCGGTGGGCAACATCCAGCGTCCGACAGCGATGGTGGCCATCCGCATCTCCGACGGCTCGCCTCAGGACGGCAGGGACGGGCCGGTGCTCCACGGCGTGAAGGTCTACATCAACGGGGAGCTGCGTCCGGAGGCGGATCCCTTCCTGATCCGTCTCAATCGACGCGGCGACGCCCGGACCACCTACGTGGCCGGCCTGCTCGACGAAGGCAAGGACAACGAACGCCGCAGGCCCCTGGAGACCGACTACCAGACCGTCAACAAGGGGGCGGTCTTCAACAGTTTCGCCGTGTACATCAACTACGCCGCCTTCGACACCGACGCCTACTACAGGGGCTACGACTTCCCCTTCTTCATCGACCATCTCTACTACCGGGACTTCGCCCGCTTCGGCCCGGACCACGAGTACGAGGAGGGCGTCACCGTCCACAACCAGTTCGCCCACGAGCTCTCCGAGCCCGACGGCGCCTTCGCCCTGGCCACGGAGGCCGACCTGCCCCAGGCCTTCGACGGCGAGGAATACGCCGTGGTCTACGTCGATCTGGAGCCCTTCCAGGAGCAGATCAACTCGGTCGACATCGACTTGGAGCTGTCCAGGGACTACCACGTGGAGGTCTCGGAGATCGATCTGGCCGGCAAGCCCCATGACCCGCGCGCGGTGAATCCGCGGGACCGCTACAACTACGCGGGTTTCTTCCGCACCGTGGCCTCGGCGCCCGGCAACTCGCGCAGCGACAACATCGAGAGGGTGCGCGTGAAGGTGGGCGCCTCCACCGGACTGAGCCTCTACAGCGCCAACGTCTACGGGGTGTTCAAGGGCTTCGAGATCGACGGGGAGTTCAGCCGCAGCCACAGCTACTACCAGTACGCGAGCGGCATCCCCGGACCCCGGGTATATCCTACCGGCGGCGGGCAGACGGTGAACGCCCTGCTCCGGGAGGAGAACCCGGGTGCGCGCTCCAGCATCGACGACGATGCCTATTACCTGACGGTCAAGCGCGACTTCCGGAGCTTCGGCGTGGGCGCGGAAGTCTTCTCCATGGGAGCCCACTTCAACACCGAGCTGCGCTCCCACATCGGACGTAGCGAGGTCAACTTCGGCAACCCGGTGGTCTACAACAACACCTACCTGCACCGGCTGGTGGAGGACAACGACGACAACGACCGCTACCCGGACACGTGGTACACCAACCGCCCCTTCATCTGGAACGGGCAGTCGGACCTCGACGGCGTCTTCCCGGGCCTGGACGAGGACAACGACGGCGTGCCGGACACCAACCGGGACTTCGACGCCACGCCCGACTATCTCGAGCCCTTCCTGACCTACGACGTGGATCCGCAGATCTTCGACTACGGTCTCGATCTCAACCACAACGACTACATCGACGAGCGCGAGAACGACCTGCAGCCGGACCTGCCCTACGACCCGGGCCTGCGGGGACGCCACGTCTACGGGACCTTCAAGCCGATCCGGGGCGCACGGATGACCCTGGGGCTGCTTGACGCCGAGCAGATCGCCGCCGGCGATCCGAACGAGTTCCTCTACGCCCGCCTTGGTTACGAGCGCCGGATCCCCAGCCTGGGGCGGTTCCAGGGCTCCCTGTTCACCGAGCGAGTGAGGGACGGCGTCGAGGATCCGCTGAGCGTGTACAGCGATGAGGTCCTGACAGCGGCCGAGCAGCTCCGGCGGGAGTTCGGCGGGTTTCAGCGCAACATCCGCATCTCCCCCTTCCTGGAGGTGCCGCGGGAGGATCCCCTGCTGTTCAAGAACAGCACCTTCAGCCGCATCTTCGTCGACGCCCGCTGGACGACCCTGCCCGGCCTCAACATCCACAACAAGGTCAAGTACGAGATCAACCAGCAGCTCGACGGCGAGCTCTACGACGGCACCCTCCAGGAGGGCCGGACCCTGTCGCGGTGGGCCATGGTGCACCGGCTGGACTACCTGTGGCCCATCCAGCCCAAGCTCAGCCTGTTCTCCGGGCTCAAGTACCGCTTTCTGCGGGAGTGGCAGACGGGGGATGTGACCACCCAGCACGAGCGGCACATCATCCCCATCCTCAAGCTCAACTACGACCTGACCCTGAGGACCCGCCTCCAGTTCGGTGTGGAAGGCCTGGGCACCCTCCTGCCCTACTCGGTCGTCGATCTGGCGCAGCCGGAGAACGACTTCGAGCAGTACGACTACGTGCTCATGCTGACGAACAACTCCAAGTACTTCGGCTACATCCTCTCCACCAATGCCGGCCTCAGCCGCAGGCACAGGGTCTTCGACGACCCGGCCGTGGCGCAGGTCAAGGACGAGAAATTCACGGCGGTCTTCATCAACGTGATCCTCGGCTTCGAGGAGGAGACCTACTAGGGATGGGCTTGACCCTGTTCCTCACCGTGCTGGCCGCCACGGGCACCTATCTGGCGACGCGCACGCCCACCGAAGGCGAGCTGGTCAGCTCCTTTCAGGAGGCCCAGCGGTTCTACGCCGAGGGCGCCTACGACCAGGCCATCTCCGAGTACGCGAATGTCTCCCGCGTGCGGAGCCGGGTGCTGGCGGTCAACCAGGTCCAGGTGGTCGTGGGCGAGGAGAGCTTTCCCCTCCAGGAAGCCGCCGCCTATCAGATCGGGAACGCCTATTCGAAGCTCTACGAGGAGTACGACCGGTTCGCGGAGGAATCGAGGAACGCCCTTCGAAGGAGCGAGTACCGGGCGCAGGCGGACACCTCCTTCGCCCGGGCCATCGGCGCCTTCCGCCAGGTCATCGCCTCCGCCGCCAACGAGATCCTGAAGGTCCAGGCCCACGGTCGCCTCATCGACCTCTATTTCTCGGCCGAGGCCTACCCGGACGTCATCATCGCCTCTCGCGAGATGATCGCCGCCTATCCGGACAACCCTCACGTCGTCGTCGCCTACTACAACACCGGATGGGCCTACTACGAGACCAGGAGATTCGCCCGCGCCATCGAGTCCTTCCAGGCCCTGTTGTCCCGGTTCTCCACGGGCTACCGCGCCGACCGCAGCTTGTTCCAGATCGGCGAGTGCCACCGGGAACGGGGGGAGTACGAGGAGGCCATCGAGTCCTACCGCCGGCTCGTGGAACGCCAGCGCATCGGCGAGCTGACGGACGAAGAGCTGCTGCAGATGAAGCGGGAGAAACTGGCGGGGCTCGTGGACGAGACGGCCCTGGAGCTGGCGGCCAAGGCGGAGATCCGGGTTGGTACCTGCTTCACCAGCCTGGGGCGTTTCGACGAGGGTCTCGCGGCCTACCAGCGGGTGATCTCCCTCTTCAGCACCGAGCGCCAGCTGGTGGAGGAAGCCTTCCTGCGCCTGGCGGACCTCCACCAGGCCCGGGGAGACGAGGCCGCGGCCCTGCGCACCTACCGCGAGGCGATCGACGAATCGCAGGACCGCACCCTCAGGGCGAGGATTCAGTACGCCCTGGCCGAGAGGCTGTTCTCCCAGGGCGCCTACGAGCGGGCGATCCAGGAGTACCGGATCTACCTGCAGGGCTATGGCGACATCGCCCTGAGCGCCGGCTTCAGCGAAGGGCGGGTACGCTACCGTGTGGGCAGCGGCTACCAGCAGCTGGCCCAGCCCCACCTGCAGGCGGGGGACGGCATCGCCGCGGCCTCCTGGCTGAACCTCGCCATCGCCCAGTACGACACCCTGTGCGCCGATCCGAACTCCCCCTACTTCCTGGACTCCCAGTTCAACCGCGCCGTCGCCTTCCAGTCCCTGGGCACCCCGGGGGCCATGGCCCGGGCCCGCGGCGAGTACGAGACCATCATCGATGGGGCGGGGGACGAGCTCTACCTCCAGAGATCCCTGGGCCAGCTCGCGGAGCTGCTCTATGACCTCGGTGAATACGAGGGGGCGGTGGAGCGCAGCCGACAGTTGCTGAGGGAGTTCCCCGGGACCGACTACGCCGACGAGGCGTACATGCGCATCGGCCTGGGCCACCAGGCCTCGGGTGAACTGGAGCCGGCGGCCGAGGCCTTCCTCCAGGTCGCCCCGGACTCCCCCTTCTTCGTCCGCTCCCGGACGGGCGCCGGCCACGTGCTGCTCTCCGAGCGGCGCTACGCCGACGCCATCCCCGTCCTGCAGGCAGGACTCGCGGAGGCCGAGGCCCCGGCCCAGCAGGGCAGCCTGCACTACCTGCTCGGACAGGCCTACAACGGCGAGGGGGAGTACGCGCAAGCCGTCGTCCAGTTCACCGAGGCCCTGGCCCGGCCCATGGGGCCCCGCCTGGTGGAGGCCCTCCGTCTCAATCGCGGCAGCGCGGCCCTGGCCGCCGGGGATCTCGCCCAGGGAGAGGAGGACCTGCTGTGGGTGGTGTCGAACGTGACCGATCCCGAAAGGGTGCGCTACGCCCAGGACGCCCTCGCCTTCTCCTACGTAAGGCGGGACCGGGGAGCTGACGCGGCCCGGATCCTCGAGGAAATGGTGATCGCCGCCCCCACGGTCGAGCAACGCGCCGACCTGCTCAATCGCATGCTGGATCTCTACTACGAGGAGGAGAGCTACTCCCAGACCATCGAGGCCGCCCGCCGCCTCCTCGCCCTGGACTTCGACGACAAAGCCGTCTCACGGGGAGGGTACGGCACCAAGGAGAAGGCCTACTTCATCCTTGGCGACGCCCTGATGCGGCTCGACCGGGGCTCGGAGGCGGTGCGCACCTTCCGCGAGGCCCTCCGGGCCTATCCGGGCTCCCCCTTCGCCCTGGACATCCGGCTGACTCTGGGCGCCTTCCACTTCGCCGAGGGAGAGCTGGACCAGGCCAGGAGCCTCTTCCAGGACCTCTCCGGCGTCGACCTGACCGAGGAGCAGGCCCTTCTCGTCTCCTTCTACCTGGCCAACACCCATTACAGCCTGAGGGAGTTCGAGGAGGCCCGCATCCTCTTCCAGGGACTCCTCGACGAGAATCCGGGTGTCCGGGAACTGCCGGACATCCTCTTCGGGGTCGCGGAGAGCAACTATCAGCTCGGCGCCTTCGACCGGGCCATCGGCCACTACCGGCGGCTCATCGAGGAGTTCCCCGGGGAGACGGCGGCCGACGACTCGCAGTACAACATGGCCTGGTGCCTGATCGAGCTGGAAAGACAAGAGGAGGCCATGGCCGCCTTCCGCCAGCTTCTCGACCGCTATCCCCGGAGCGAGTACGCCGCCTCCGCCCAGTTCACCTTCGGAGATCACGCCTACAACCTGGGCCGCTACCAGGATGCCATGGAGGCTTACCTGCTCGTTCAGCAACGGTACCCCGACGCGGAGATCACGGCGGAGGTGCCGAGGCTCGTGGCCGAGCTCAAGGAGGCCATCGCCTACGAGCGCTACGAGCAGGGCATCGCCCTGATGGACTCGGCCGAGGCTGTCGGGCCGAGCGATTACTACCGCCAGGCGATCGAGGTGTTCGAGGACGTCATCGCCAAGTACCCGGAGACGGAGAGCGAGATCGGAGCCCTGAGCAACATGGGCGTCTGCCTGGAGGAACTGGGCAGGTGGCAGGACGCCGTCGGGGTTTACGACCGCGTCATCGGCCTTTTCGAAGAGAAGCGAGCCACCCGGGAGGCCTTCCAGTTCGCCAAGGCCCACCGGGACTGGATTGTGAGCGCCCGGCTGTGACCAACTCCCATTCGTGAGGACCGCATGGTTTCGATAGATTACCGTTATCTCTTTCTCCTGGCCCTCACCGGGACGCTGCTGACCGCAGGCGGCCCGGGATTGGCTCAGGAGCCGGAGGAGAGGTTCCAGGTACGCGAGCAATCCGCCTCCAGGAAGCAGGCCGTGGCCCTCGCCGTGGCCTTTCCCGGACTCGGTCACCTGGCCACCGGACACCGGGAAAAGGGGACCGCCCTCGTGACCGCCGAGATACTCGGCCTCGTGATATGGCTGACGTCGCACGCCGACTACAAGACCCAGTCCGAGCAGGTCGACGTGGAGAAGATCCGCTACGCGTCGATTCGAGAGGGCGGAACCCACGATGAGGCGGAGGAGAGCTGGCGGCGTCTGAACAGCCTGAGGGAGGATGCCGACGGCTCGCACCTGCGGCGGCGCCTCTTCGGGGTCCTCGCCATCGGCGTGTACGGGTACAATCTCCTCGATGCCCTGCTCCTGGGGGGGCTGGAGCCGCCCGGCGGCGGACGCGTCGGTCTGGTGCCCTCGGCGACTCCGGACCAAGCGGGGCTGGCCCTTGTGGCCCGCTTCTGAGGCGAGACGAGAGAAGGGAGTCCAGATGGTGAGAAGAGCGGGTTTGAGCGTCGTCCTGGCCGGGGTGGTTCTCGTCTGGTCATGCAGCGACGACATCGAGCTGCCCACGGCCTATCACGAAGGATACCTGTCGCAACCCTCGGAAGTGACCTCCGCCGTGGAGGACGGCGCCATCAATGTCTCCTGGAGCATGGCCTCCGAGGCCGACGTCGAGGGGTTCGTCGTCGGTTTCACGGACTCCAGCGGAGCCGAGCACACGAGGTCCATCGAGGATCCGGCGGCGAGACTTCACTCGGAGCAGGAGTTGGGCGTCGGCCCGGGCACCGTCTACTTGATCCAGGTGTGGGCCTTCGATGCGAAGGGGTACTTCGGCCCCCGGTCGGAGGTCGACACCCTGGCGGTCCAGGAGTGACCTGACCGGATGACCTCGGCGCCACCGACCGGAGCCACAGGCGGAGAGCATGGCTGAGTCGCAACGCTTCCGCGCTCCCAGTGACGGCCTCGACCTGCAGGGCCTCTGGCGCGAGACCGTCAACTACACCGTCCGCGGGCTTCTCATCGGTTTCGTGGCGGTGACGGGGGCTCTGCTGTACCTGGTGCTGAGGGTCGAGGAGAGGGCGGCTCCGGAGCCGGCGGTGACCCGGCTCATCATCCGCAAGCCCAGATCGACCAAGTCCTTCACCCTCAAGCGGCAGCGCCTCCGCCCGCGGGCCCTGACCAAGCAGGTCACGGCCCTGACCCCCCGGCTCTCCCTGCCCTCGGCCCGCCGGCTGGCCGGACCCTCCGTCTTCGGTACGGTCCAGAGCTTCGATTACGCGCCGGACACGGACGTGCAGATCAACCTCCAGTCCGGCCCCATCGAGTTGTCCGCCGCCACCATCCGGGGCACGAAGGAGCCGGGCAAGCGCATCGCCATGCGCGAAGAGCTGATCGACCTGAACGCCCTGGACACCGGGAAGTACAAGGGGCTCATCATCCAGGATCCGACGGACCGGCGCAATGTCAAGGGGTTCGTCTATCTGGGTACGGCCTGGGCCAACGATCTGGAGCCGACCTTCGACAGCGCCGCCCGCGCCATTCCCAACCTCGTGGACGCCCTCAACGCCCAGACGGGGATCACCGCCAAGGTGGACGCCCACCTCTTCCTCGACTCCCAGGAGCTCTTCCGCACGCCCTTCGTGTACGTCACGGCCGAGGAGGCTTTCGAGCTGACGGAGCGGGAGCTGCGTAACCTGGGAGAGTACCTGAGGCGGGGGGGATTCATATTCGTCGACAACGCCACGCCTCTGACCGAGTTCAGCCAGGGAGAGGCCTCCCTGCGCCGGATCTTCCGGGACGCCCTCGGAGCCGAGGGCCAGTTGCGGCCCATCTCCAACAACCACCCCATCTACCACACCTTCTACGACTTCGACGGCCCTCCGGTGGGCACGGAGATGGAGAACCCCACCTTCACCCAGCAGCGGGAACGGGACTACCTCGTCTTCGCCCAGCAGACCTACTATCTCGAAGGCGTATTCCTGGGGGACCGGCTGGTGGGCGTTTACTCGGACAAGGGGTACGTCCACATGTGGGCGCGAAACTTCGGCAACGAGCCACAGTTGAGGTTCGGGATCAACGCCGTCGTCTTCGCCCTGACCCAGGAGGGCTCCATCGCGCAGCAACAGATCGATTTCTTCAGCCAGCGCACCCAGTGAGAGAGAGGGTGGCCATGCGTTCAGTCATTCCATCGCTGCTGATCCTCAGTGGCTGCAGCCATTTTCAACCGGAGGCGATCCTCTACTCGAACGAGCTGGTCCCCAGTTCCTACCAGGCCAGCGAGGATCGGTACACCGTCGACGAGGACGGTGCCGTCACCTACGTTCTGGAGGGACTCCGCGTCCGGGTGGAGCCCATGGAGGACGACGAGCTCAGCGCGATCTTCCCCGAGGAGTCGACGCGCGGCCAGTTCTCCACCAATCCCTATACATACGGAGACTGGATCGATCCGCTTGTCGGGCACACGCCCAAGCGCTTTACCGTCTTCCGCGTCACGATCATCAACGACATCTACGCCAAGGTGCTGCTCGATCCGATCAAGGCCATGCTGTACACCGATCAGGGAGAGGTTCTTCATGCCTACGGTCTGCCCTCGGTCTCTCCCCACAACAGCTTCGAGCGCTACTACCGGGCCATCCGGGGACAGAGCGGCAACGAGTTCTACCGCTTCGACCTGCGCATGGGGAACGTGCGCAGCACGGCCTATCTCGAGGATGTGAGGGTGTTCAAGGGCGAGAGCTACTCCGGCCTGCTCGCCTTCGACCCCCTGAACGAAGAGGTGGGGCAGGTCAGACTGACGCTGAGGGACTTCGTGACCAAGTTCGACGCTTCCGGTCAGCCCATGGAGACGGTGGACATCTCCATGGAGTTCGACCAGGAGATCGAGAGAAGAGTAGCGCCGCGAACAGCGGCGAGGCAGGTACCGCCGAGCGGTGACCAGGCTCCCTAGATGGATCCCGGCGATCGTCCTGGGCGCTGCCTTCGGGCCGGGCGGAGCCGGGGAGATCGTTCACCCGCCGCCCCTGAGCATCGCCCTGCTCGACTTCGAGGATCTGGCGGGCTTTCAGGGCAGCTGGACCCTGGCCCGGGACATACCCGAGTTCCTGGGCCGACACCTCGACGGAGAGGATGCCTTTGACGTCGTGCCCCCGCAGCGCGTGGTGGAAATCCAGGCGGACCCCCGCCTCTCGGGGCTGGAGGGCCGGGACCTGGCGGTGGCGGCCGGTCGTCTGCTGGACGCCGATATCGTCATCCGAGGGGTCGTGGAGACCTTCGGCATGCGTCGGGTCACCGCGGGAGATCCGAATCTGGCGGGATACAAGTCCTACCGTTCGCGCGTTCACATCGAGGATGTGGAGGTGATTCGCGTGGCCACGGAGCAGGTCCTGGGAACTGTCGCGGCGAGCCGGGACTCCACGGAGACCCCCCTCGGCCTGGATCTCTTCGGCCGCCCGCGCAGGCAGGATCGCGAGTTCAGGGAGCTCTTCCACCTCGACTTCGGCTCCGAGCGGTTCTACGAGTTGCCACTGGGCATGGCGGCCGACGCGGTCTTCGAGGAGTTGCGCAGAGAGATCGCCGCCGTGCTGATCGATCGTCCGGCCATCGATCTGACGAGTGACAACGCCGTGGTCCTGGCCGTGGACGAGGACGAGGTCTTTCTCGGGATCGGGGTCGACGACAACGTCGAGTACGGAGACCTGCTGCCCCTCTACCGGGATGGCCTTCGCGTGGCCCTGGTGAAGGTCAGCGAGGTGATCGGTCCCCACCTGAGCAAGGCGACGATCGTCGACGGCGACCAGGTGGAGACGGGATCCAGGATCGGTCAGCGCCTCTCGAGGACCGGAGATGTGGAGTGAGCACTGCCTTTGAAGTATCCAATTCCAGAATTCACGCGGTGAGCTGAGAGCTCCGACAGCGAGAAGGAGACGGACAGATGTGGGAGGTCATTCAGAGCGGTGGACCCCTGATGGTTCCACTGGCCGCTTGTGCCATCCTGGCCATCGGTTATTCCATCGAGCGATTCTGGGTCTTCAGCCAGTTGCCCTCGCACGAGGACGCCCAGGAGAACCTGGAGCGCCTCGAGCACGCCCTGCGGGACGGCGGCGCGGCCCGGGTCGTGGCGGAGTGCAATGAAGGCAGAGGGTTGCTGAACTTCGTGTTCGCCTCGCTCCTGCGACGCTACGACACTCTCAGGATCGAGCAGCAGGAGTTCAAGGAGACCAACGAGGAGATCATGCGTCTGGCCCAGGCCGGCGGCGGCGGCGAGGTCAGCCGGTTCATGGTGCTGCAGCGAGAGCTGACCGACCTCAAGGACGAGCTGGTCATCGAGACCGAGGAGTCCGCCCGGTCCTATCTCGGCAAGCACCTGCCGATCCTGAACACGATCGGAAACATCACCCCCCTCATCGGGCTCCTCGGAACGATTCTGGGCATGATCATCGCCTTCGAGTCGATCGCCGTGGCCGGCGCCGGTGATCCCAGGGTCGTGGCCGGAGGCATCTCTCAAGCACTGGTCACGACGGCATCGGGCCTGATCATCGCCATTCCGACCATCGTTGCCTACCGCTACCTGGCCCGCCGAGCCGACAAGATGCTCGAGCACGTGGAGATGTACGGCCACGCCTTCGCCAATGCCCTGATCACCACGGGCCAGCGACAGGAGGCCGCCGGACAGTAGGTCGGCGCGCAGACCGTGGGCAGACACCGCACACGACCGGGCTTCGCCGACGAAGGAGGGCCGGATCTCGCTCCTCTCATCGACTGCGTCTTCCTGCTGCTCATCTTCTTCATGGTGACCACCGTCTTTCTGCACACCAAGGGCCTCGAGGTGGACATGCCGGCCAAGAGCGAGGCCACCGAGGAGCAGAAGAAGGACATCAACATCGTTCTCGACCGCGACGGCAAGATCCAGATCAAGGGAGAGGAAGTAGCTCCCGACCAGTTGGCCGCCCGTCTCGTGACCGCCATGGAAGAGGCCAACAACGAGAACATCATCATCCAGGGGGATGGCGACTGCCCCCAGGAGCACGTGGTCTACGTCGTGGATACGGCCAAGAGCGTGGGAGTGGTGGGAATCGCCTTCGCCAGAGAGCAGGAGGAGGAGTAGAAATTGCCGAGACACCGGTCCGTGTACGAGGAAGATTCCATGGACATGACGCCGCTCATCGACTGCGTCTTCCTCCTGCTGGTGTTCTTCATGGTCACCACGGTGTTCAAACAGCCCTACAGCCTGCAGGTCGAACTTCCCGAGGCGACGCAGGCGCAGGTGGTGGAAGAGAAGAAGCTGGTGGCGTCGATCACCGCGGACGGCCGCATGGAGATCAACCGCCATCCCGTGACCTTGGAGAACCTCGAGCAGGTGCTTCAGCGCGAGAAGGTGGGGACCCGCAGCCTGACCCTGGTGGTGCGGACCGACAAGAAGACCAAGCATCGGCACCTGCTGGACCTGTTCGAGGTGGCCAAGCGCGTCGGGATCGAAAAGATCCCCTTGGCGACGGACAACTTCAAAGAGGACGACTGACCTCCCGCACCGGCGCCACGGCCGCTCCGCGTCCGACCCCAGGGGTCGTTGCGTCCACCCAGGATCTTTCGCGCTCCCCGTCTCTACACCGACGGAACCGTGGAGCTCACGGCGCGGGACCGAGCCCCGGCGCGGGCGCCTCCCGGCCCGGGAGCTCACCGGACCCCTGAAGGAGGGAGGACGTGGCAAGCCGCGCCGAGTTCTACACCTATCCCTGGGACTTGTCGGACGAAGGAGTGGCGGCGGCCTCCGGCGTGATCGCCACCGCCCTCGGACCCGGGGGCGGGGTGCTGCTCGCCCTCAGCTACCACGTCTCCACCTACTTCTCTCCGCACAACCCGGCGCGAAAGATCTACTTCGGGGAGGAAGGCGCCGTGTACTTCCAGCCCGACGAGGGCCTCTATGGCCGCACGCGGATCCGTCCCCTCGTCTCCCATCTGGTCACCGGCGCCGACTACATGCCCGGACTGGTTCGCGGCCTCGGCGACAACGGCCTGGAGTTCTCGGCCTGGGCCGTCTTCTTCTACAACCATCACATCTCCCAGGCCTGTCCCGACGTGGCCAAGCGCGACTGCTTCGGCCAGCCCCACCTCGGCCAGCTGTGCCCCGCCCATCCCGATGTGCGCGCCTATGCCCTGGCCCTGAGCCGTGACATGGCCGGACTCGGTCCGCGGCATGTGCAGCTCGAGTCCCTCGGCTACCTGGGGTTCGGCTACGGCTTCCGCAACCCGAAGGTGGCCGTGGCCATCGATCCGTTTCACCAGTTCCTGATGGGGCTGTGCTTCTGCCGGCACTGCCTCGAGGCGGCCGGCCGCGCCGGCCTCGATGGTGAGGAGCTGCGGGCGGAGGTGGCCGCGGATCTCGACCGGGAGCTGCGCCTGGAGCCCGCGGCCGGGCAGGGGAACCGGGACGAATGGATCGAGGGCGCCTTCGGCGGGCGGCTCGAGAGCTACCTGGAGGCGCGCGTGGCCACGGCCACCTCCATCTTCGAGGAGGTGGCCGCCACCGTGCGCGAGGGCGGCGCCGGCGTCACCTTCTTCGGTTCCCTGGACCGGGCCACCACCGGCCTCGACCGGCGCCAGGTGCTGGCCTGCGTCGACGCCGTCTACACCTCGGTGTCCGGCCCCCCGGAGGAAGCCGCGCAACGCGTGGAGCAACTGCGAAGCGAGCTGACGCCGGACGTCCGCCTGGTCTCCATCGTGCGGCCCGGAGGCTTCGAAGGCGGGTCCTTCACCCGGCGCCTGATCCAGTCCCAGGCCGAGGCCGGGGTGGACGGCTTCGCCTTCTACACCTACGGCCAGTTGCGCGAGCATCACCTCGCCTGGATCCGGGGAGCCCGTGGCGCCTGGTCCTGACCGGATCCGGCTGGGGCGGCGGGCGGCGGCGTGGCTCCTGTGCGCCGGGGCCCTGTCCGCGCAGGAGGATCGGGACCGATTCCGCGCCGGTGACGCCTTCACCCTTGGCGATCCTGCCCTGCTTCAGGCCCCCGATTCAGTGGCCGCCGCCGATTTCGGATACGTGCCGGCCTCCGCGGTGCCCCGCGTCGATGCCCTCCTCTACCCGATCCCGCTTCAGGAGGAGGGCAACCTCTGGTCCCAGTGGGGGGACGGCCTGATCGCCAGCGACGGGCGGTTCTGGTCCGCCATCGGCGACCACGGCGGCCCCGGAGGCCGCAGCTACGTCTACGCCTACGACGCGGACCATCGCCGCCTCGAGCTGGTCTTCGACCAGCAGCAGCTCCTCGGGCAGCGGGAGGGGGACTGGGGCTTCGGCAAGATCCACTGCCGCCTCGAGGAGCTCGAGGACGGGCGCATCTGCTGGGGTACCTACTGGGGCAACGCGCCTCCCGAGGACTGGGAACAGGAGAACGAGCTCTACGGCATGGTGGTCGCCGCTGATCCCGTCTCCCGCGGGCTCGATGTCCTCGGCGTCCTCAGACGGCCGTACGTGATCCCCGCCGCCATGGCCGACACCCGGCGGGGCCTGTTCTACGCCCTGCCCTGCGACCGGCGCTGGCAGGGACAGGGCTTCGCCGTCTTCGACCTGCGGCAGGGGCGCACCGTCTACTACGGGCACGTCGACACCGAGGCCAGCCGGCGCTTCGTTCTGGTGGACGAGACGGGCGGCGGCGCCTGGTTCTCGGTGCGACCCGACAGCTCCCGGCAGGTGTGGCTGGCCCGCTACGACGCGGCCACCAACACCGTGGAGGAGCGGGCCCTGCCCCTGCCGGCGGGCTACGGCCCCATGCGCGCCGGCACCGAGAAGCGGGACGGCCTCGGCCTGTTCTACGGCATCTGCGATGGCCTTGTCGTCCGCATCGATCCCGACGGCCGAAGGGCCGAGCCACTGGGCGCGATCTGGCCGGAGCGACCTGGCGTCCAGGAAGAAGACCCCGCCCCGGGCGCCTACACGACCGCCCTCGAGATCAGTCCAGGGGGACGCTACCTGTACGCCGTGCCGTGGGCCCACGGCCAGGCCTGGAGCCACGGGGCACCGGTGGTGCAGTTCGATCTGAAGACGGGCGCCCGCAAGGTCCTGGCCTTCCTCGGACCCCTCTTCGAGAGCCGCTTCGGCTACCGCGTGGGCGGCTCCTACTGCCTGGAGTTGAGCGCCGACGGAGAGCGCCTGTTCTTCGGCATCAACGGTCAGCTGCTGGAGCGGGGCGTCAAGCCGCCCGAAAGCGCCTTCGGCCATCCCGCCTGCATGGTCCTTCACATCCCCGACCAGGAGCGCCTCCATGACTCACCGTGAGATAATGCTCGTCACCTCCCTGGTGCTGGCCTGCGGCCCCCTGCCCCTCCGGGGAGAGCCGATCCCCGGGCACGTGCCGCGCGCCGACGTGCAGCGCACGGCCGGTCCCATCGTCGTGGACGGCGTCCTCGACGAACCCTCCTGGGCCGCGGCGCCCATGATCGACGGCTTCGTCTTTCCCTGGTACGTCTCCGGCCCCAAGGACCGCACCGAGGCCCACCTGCTGTGGGATGACCACGCCCTCTACGTCGCCTTCCGCGCCTTCGACCCCCACATCTCCGCCGTCTACACGGAACGGGACGACCCGGTCTCCAAGGACGACTGCGTCGAAGTCTTCATCGCTCCCGACACGGCCGACGTGAGCATCTACTACAACTTCGAGTTCAATGCCCTGGGCACGATCCTCGACCGCTCCCCCAGCCAGGGCCGCGGCTCCGCCTGGAACGCCGACGGCCTGCGCGTCGCCATCGAGATCCGCGGCACCCTGAACGAGGAGGACGACGTGGACAGCCTGTGGACCACGGAGATCGCCATCCCCTTCGACACCTTCGCCGGATTCGCCCCCCGTATTCCCCCGGGGGACGGCGACCTGTGGCGCCTCAACCTCTACCGCACCGGCGGCGCCGTGAACCTCCAGTACATCACCTGGTCGGACACGGGGACCGAGAAGCCGCAGTTCCACGCCCCCGAAGGCTTCGGCGTCGTTCGGTTCTCGGCGGCCCCGGTACCGGCGGCTCCCGCCCCCCCGGCGGGCGAGGTCACGCCCCGGACGCCCCAACCTCCCGGAGCGCCGTGATGGGAGGGCCCATGACAGGCGTGCAACCAGCCGATCGGATGGTTTGTCCGCGCTACGGGTCAAGGTGATATTACCACGGTTGCACCCCCGCGAATCCCCTGATCCGCGAACATCCCCCCTGCGGCGACCTCGGTGACGAAGGCGGAGAGCCGTCACAAGCAATCTGGGACCGCTCCGGAGGACGGCGCTGCCGGCTCGGCTCACCGCCCAGGCGATGTGCCTGCCGCCAGAGGCCTCGACGAGGCCTCGCGGATGAGCTTCTCCAGCGGCTTCTCCCTGAACGCGGTCGCCACCGGAGCGGCCTTCGCCCTCGGTTGGGCCAACCAGTGGCTGCTGGCCAACCACCTGGACAAGGACACATACGGGCAGCTGGGCCTGTGGACCACCACCGTAGTCATCGCCGCCATGCTGTCTGGAGAGTGGTTGCGCCGCGGCAGCACCATTGTGGTGGGGAGGGAGGGGGCAGGAGCCGCGGCCCGGGACAATGCCCTGCTCTGCTGCCTGGTGATCCTGGCGGGTGGGATGGGGCTGGCCTATGCAGGTGCGGGGATCATGGCCGGGTTTCTCGGACCCGAGGCCCAGACCTTCTGGCCCCTTCTGGCGGCGCTGCCCGCCTTCGTGGTGCTGCAGCGCACCGGGCAGGCGGTGCTGCTGGGATTGGACCGCATCCGGCCCTACGCGGCCATCCCCGTGCTGTTCATCGCCGTCTACCTGGGAGGCAACGCAGTCCTCCTGCTGGCGGGCCTCCTGCGCCTGGAGCCGATCCTCGTACTCTTCGCGGGGGCTGCGGGACTTGCCGGTCTGGTGGCCTTTGCGATGCTGGGACGTGGGGCCTTCATCTGGGGCGACCGGAGGATCCTGCGCCGCACCCTTGCCGTCGGCTGGCGCGGCGCGGCTTCGACGGTGTTGATCTATCTGCTGCTGAAGAGCGACTGGTTCCTCATCGATCACTACCTCGGCAAGGCAGCCGTGGGCAGCTACAGGGTAGCCTCTCTCTTTGCCGAGATGATGCAGCGTGTGCCCGACCTGGCGAGCGCCGTGCTCCTGGCCAAGGTGGTGCGAGACCAGGATGAGAACCGGTTGAGCCTGCGGGTGGCCCGGAGAATATTGCTCTTTTCGCTGGCGGCAGCCCTGGTCTTGCTGATGGCGGGCAAGACCCTGATCGGCTTCCTGTTCCCCTCTTACCCCGAAGCCTTCCTGCCCCTGGCGTGGATGCTGCCGGGCCTGGTCTTCCTCGGCCTGGGGTCGGTGTGCAACACCAAGCTGGCCGGCCAGGGATATCCGGCCATCACGCTGTGGGCGGCGGCCGCGGCCTTCGCCCTCAACCTGGGACTGAACCTCTATCTCATACCCTCGCTGGGCCTGCAGGGCGCGGCCCTCTCTACCTCCATTGCCTACGCCGCCTGGGCGCTTCTCGTGGGGACGCGCTACCTGCGCACGGAGGGCCTGGGTTGGGGCGACCTGTTCCTGGCACGGCGCATCGGATGAGAGACCACACCCTCGGCCGGCGGCACATCGCCGCCTTCCTGCTGGTGCAGGCGGTGGTCCTGGCATGCTGCCTCTTCCTGCCCCGGGAAGTCCTGCTCTGGAGCCTGGGAATCGCGGCCGTCCTCGCGGCCATTTTCCTGCTGCCCCTGTACCCCTGGATCGTGATTCCCGCCGTCATCGGCACCACGGCGCTGGACTCGGCGGGGCGCCTGGTTCAGACAACCGCCCTCGGGATCCCGGTCACCGGTTTCCACCTGGCCTTTGTCCTGCTCTGCGCCGCCTTCGCCACCCACGCCTTTCTGAAGAAGAGGCGCTCCTTTCCCGCTCTGGAAATCCAGGCCCCCCTCCTCGTGTTCCTGGGATGCATGGCCCTGTCTCTCACCTATTCGCCAAATCAGCCGGAAGCCACGATCAGCTTCTTCCGGATCCTCTTTCTGGCCCTCTTCCTCTACCTGATGCGGGCCCTCGTCACTTCGACGCGCATTCTCAACGTGACGATCGTCTCGGTGGCGCTGGTCCTGGCGGGAGCTTCGCTCCTGGCGGTGTTCCAGATCATCTCGGCCGAGTTCTACCTCCCGGCCAGCGTGGTCTCGAGCGTGGGGGCCAATGTGCCGCGCGCCTCCGGGACCTACCACAACCCGAACATCTTCGGCACCTTTCTGGCGGTGGATATCGTCCTCCTGGCCGGGATCGTCCTGGTGCCGGGTCTGAGCTGGTGGAAGCGGGGCTTTCTGCTGCTTGCCATCGGCCTCGGGGCCGCAGCCCTGATCATCACCTTCAGCCGCGCCAACTGGATCGCCCTGGCCATCGGGATTGTGGCCCTCCTGTACCTGGCGGGCAAACTCCGGTACCTGTTCTACGTCACCTTCGCCTTCATCGTTGCCATCCTGCTGATCATGAACTTCGTGCCCTTTGCGGCCCACATCTACGAGCGCTTCCTGTCCATCTTCTCCATCTTCCTCGAGTTCGGCACCGACAGCAGGGCTTCGGGCTCGGCCCGGGTATACTTCGTGATCGCCGGCTTCAAGATGTTCCTGGACAACCCGTTGCTTGGAGCGGGGTGGCGCGCTTTCCCCGTCATCTTCAAGGACTACAAGCCGGTGGACTTTCCCCATTGGCTGCCGACCCATGAGTCGCACACTCTCTTCGCGACGATCCTGGCCGAACTCGGACTCGTGGGACTCACGGCGGCCGCCTGGATAGCCTGGCGGATCCTGGCCTTCGGGATGCGCCACTTGCGGCTCATGGGGGACCCGTATCTGCGCGGCGTGATGATCGCTTTCGTGGCGGTCTTCATTACCTTCCAGGTCAGCCTCACCTTCACGGGGGAGTTCGCCAACAACTTCCTGTGGATGTTCACGGGAATCATGTTGGCCGTGCCGGCCCTGGAACAAGGCGGGAAGCCGAGTTGAACGTCCTGGTGCTGTCGCACCTCTATCCCAATCCCATCTCCAGGGTCTATGGGAGCTTCGTCCACAACCAGTTGCGCTTCCTCAGAAGCCATTGCCAGATCGAGGTAGTGGCGCCGGTGCCCTGGTTCCCCCTGCCGGGATTCGGCTCCTGGAGCCGGTACCGCCATGTTCCCCGCAGCGAGGTGCTGGATGGCATCCAGGTTCGGCACCCCCGCCGTCTGGCCCTGCCGCGCCGCCTCCTCTTCACGAGATTGTGGCGCTTTCACCTGAAGGCCCTGGTCGACTCGGTCGAGCAGGTGCCCGATCTCATTCACGCCCACTGCGCCTACCCGGACGGCCGGGCGGCGGGGGAGTACGGAGCACGGACCGGCCGGCCCGTGGTCATCACCGTCCACGGTTCCGACATCAAGATCCTTCCCCGCCTCAATCCCCGGTGGCGCCAGTTGACCGTCGAAGCCCTGACACGGGCGGCCGCGGTCATCGCCGTGAGCCGGGACCTGCGCAATGAGACTCTGCAGCTCGGCGTCCGTCCCGACCAGGTCCGCTGCATTCCCAATGGCGTCGACTGCCGGCTCTTCTCGGGCGGTGGCTCGCGGCGCCCCGGGGAAGGCGGGTGGCGGCTTCTCTACGTGGGCCGATTCGTCAAGGAAAAGGGACTGAGGGTACTTCTGGAGGCGCTGGCCAAGGTGCGTCTCCACCGTTCGGATGTCTCCCTCGTCCTCATCGGAGGAAACGCCGCCACCGGAACAGCCGGCCCCTTCCTCCCTCAGGTGCGGGAACTGGGGTTGTCCGATTGCGTCGCCTTCGAGGACGCCGTGCCCTGGGAGGATCTGCCGGGCCGCATGGCCGCCGCCGATCTCTTTGTCCTGCCGAGTTTCAGCGAAGGTCTCACCACCTCCCTGGTGGAAGCCATGGCCTGCGGCCTGCCCGTGGTCGTCACCCGCTGCGGAGGCCCCGAGGAGATGGTGGACGATTCCGTGGGCCGCCTGGTCGCGGTCGGGGACGCCGAGGATCTCGCCGCGGGCATCTTGGCGGTGATCGACGGGTACGAGAGCTACGACAGATCCGAGATTCGCAGGCAGGCCGAGGAGCGCTACGACTACCGCAGGGTGGCCGGCGAGCTGCATGCCCTCTACAAGGAGGTACTCGCCCGCCATGAGGCTTGAGCCGGGTCTACGCCTGCCTCGAACGGATGACCGCTATCGGCCCGAGTCGGGCGGAGTATCCGATATGAAGAGTGCGTCGGATCGACTCCCGGCATGTTCGCGCTGCCAGGTCGCAACGACGGATCCCGGAGGGGCGCCCGGCCCGGTGATCGGTCCGTCCGTCAGCCGGGCGGCCTCTCCAGTTGCACCACCACCAGCCAGGCTTGGCGCTGGACGAGGGGGAGGCGCAAGAGGATCCCGTCGAGCCACTGCAGGACAGCGAGCAGCCCCCTGAACCCCGGTACTCTCCGAAAGGGGACGGCCATCAGCGTGCAGAGAGCGTAGTAGCGAATGCGCGCTTCCTGGAAGTACCCGGCCAGCGTTCTCAGGTCGCGCGCCAGGAGAGGGTGCTCGTCCTCGGAGCGCATCCTGGGCGTGAGCTTGCGGTAGAGATTGATCAGCAGGTTGTGCCCCATGGGCTCGAAGAACACGGCTCGGCCTTCCGGCTTGAGTACACGGACCAGCTCCCGGCAGGCGGCATGCAGATCGAGGTGATGGAGGATGCCGCTTCCGCAGACGAGATCGAAGCGGTCATCGGGGAAGGCCAGCGCCTCGGCGTTCATGACATGAAAGGAGAGCCGGTCTTCCAGCCCCCCTTCGCACGCCCGGGTGACGGCCTGCCGAATGCCCTTCCGGGAAAGGTCGATACCGACGACTTCGGCTCCGAGGCGGGCCAGGGCAAAGGCGTGACTGCCCCTGCCGCACCCGTATTCGAGAACCCTCCGGCCGGCGCAGTCCCGGTCGATCAGGCCGTGGTAGTGGCCTTTGGCGGCCGAGGCGACCTCGTAGAACTTGCCGGCGGGGGCCCGGATGTTGTCGGCGAAGGCCTGGTCGTGAAACCGCGCCTCTCTCCGCAAGCGGGCGTCGCTCATGGGCTGCCGGAACTTAGGATGGTGTCGTAGAGACGCAGCAGCTTCTCCGCCTGGGTGTCCCAGTTGTACGTGGTCAGCGCCGCGTCCCTCCCCCTTTCCCCCATGAGCCGCGCCGCCTCCGGATTCTCCCACAGGTAGCGCACCGCCTCCACGGCCTCCTCCTCCTTTTCCGGATCGACGCAGATCCCGCATTCGGCCCCTTCGACGATCCGGCGCAGGTTGGGAAAGTCGGCGCAGACCACGGGAAGGCCGAAGGCCATGTACTCGAAGATCTTGGTCAGCTCCTTGCGCCGGGTGTGCCGGCTGGGGGGAAAGAGGGCGAGGCCCGCGGTCCAGCTTTCTCGCAGGTAGTACGAGACGATGCGCTCGTGGGGCACGTGGCCCCCCACGCCTTCGAGGTGGAGGCGCGCCCCGTCGGTGCCAGCCTGCAGGTCAGCCGCCAGGCGCGGGTCGCACCGGCCCACGAGGAAGAGCTCGGCGTCGGGCAGGTGCTCCAGGAGCCGGGCGTGTCGGTGCGCCCCTCGGTAGGTCGTGACGTTGCCGGTATAGATGAGCCGCGGACTCCCGGCACGGGACCGGGAAGCGAGTTGGTCTTCGTCCAGGGTGGGGAACCGGACGTAGTTCAGAATCGCTTCGCCGCGGGGGAAGCGCTCGGCGTAGTATCGCTCCGCCAGGACGAGGTGGAAGTGCCGGCTGGCGCCCTCTTCGACCCAGGCAAGGGCCCCGGCGATCAAGGCGCGTATCCAGGAGGGCAGGTACTCCCGTTCCTGGAGGGCCGTGTGGTTGTCCTCGTGGATGTCATAGATCACGGGCTTTCCCAGCAGCCGCAACAGCAGGCCGGCGGGGATGAGCTCCGGGTCGTGGAAGTGATAGAGCTCGGCGGGCGTCGCCAGGGCCTTGAGAAAGGCGCGGCCGACTCCAAGGCTCATGCGCCTGAGCCTGTGGCCGCACCGCGGCAGGCCGCCGACGCGGATGCCCTCGATCACCGCACCCTCCCCCGGGGCCAGGAGCACCACTTCGTGGCCGGCAGCGGCCAGGCTCATGCACTCCCGATGAAAGACGCGGTTGTCGAAAGGGTCGTGGACCGTCGTGAGGTGGACGATTCTGGACACCCTGTCTCACTACCCTGGGCCCCGAAGGGGTCGGAATGGAGCCGCAGCCAGCCCCCGGGGCGTTCCGAGACCCCGGGCCTGCGTCCCCCCGCGCTCCGGCAGGGAACCCTCTACCGGCGCACTCTCATGTGGAATCGCCTGACTCTCACGTGCTCTCCCTGCGCTCTTCGAGCCAGCGACGGTGAAGGTCACGCACGTAACCCACTCCCAAGGCATAGAAAACGAAGGCAAAGAGACTCAGCACGCCCGTCACCAGGACGATCACCATCCGCTGCGGCCTGGCCTTGATCTCGGGGGGCAGCGCCGGATCGAGGATCTGCACCGTGGACGTCGTGTTCTTGGCCTCGATGAGCGCCTCGGCCTCCTGCTGCAGCAGGAGCTGCAGCAGGGCCTTTTGCACCAGCACGTCCTTTTCCAGGGTCGCGAACTGCTGGGCCACTCCCGGGATCTGCTTCAGGGGCAGAAAGAGGTTCTCGTCCAGCTCCAACTGCAGGGTCTTCTTGGGCAGGTCGCCTCCTGCATCGAGCCCGTCCCGCAGGAACGCCATGGCCTCCTGACGCAACAGGATCTCCTGCTGCAGCTTCTTCACTTTGCCGTGACTGGCGTCCAGCCCCGAGAGAATAAACCCCTGACGGCGGATCGCCAGCTCCATGGCCTCGGTCTGCATCCAGGCGGCGACCCGGATCACCGCCCGGGCCTGGTCCTGGATGGAGATGGCGTTGTACTCGGACTGGAACTCCTCCAGCTTCTCCATCTTTTCTAGGAGCTTGTTGTCCTCCTCCTTCAGAAGCCTGCGGATGAAGTCGAGGCGCTCGGAGGCGGTCTTCTGGGAGATCTGCTTGTTGGTGAGGTCCAGCAACTCGATGTAGAAAGTGGCCATGTCGGCGGCCCTCTGCGGATCCCGGTCGAGAACCGCAATGGCGATCGTGCCTTCTTCGGTCTTGTCCACAATCGTCTTGACCGCCAGGACCTCGATGGCATCGGTCATCGTCTCGACTTCGTAGAGCTGCAGCAGATCGAATCTCTCCACCATCTGCCGCCGTGTCCTCTGGCTCTTGAGGGTGGCGATGAAGATGTCGGCCGGCGTCCCCTTCTCGCCCAGGCGCAGGGTCGGGATCGGCAGGGCCGAGAGCAGATCGGAAAAACCGAACCCCTGCTTCTGCTCCTTGGGCGGCAGGATCTGCGCCCTCGCCTCGTACTCCTCCGGCACCAGAAAACTGAGGGCCCCGGCCAGCACGCACAGGGCCAGGGTGCCGCCAAGGATCAGGCCCCGGCCCGCGTACAGAGCGGCCAGGAGGTCGAGGAAATCCCTTTCTCTTTCCATCTTGGGAGTGCTCCTTGAGGGTTACTGGAGGGATCGTACCAGGACCACGAGGGTCAGGGCCTCGGCGACGGTTCGCATCGTCCCCTGTGTGAATTCCCAGATATTGACTCGCTCCTTCTGCGGCACCCAGATCTCGTCGCCGGCCTCGGCCACCAGATCGTTGTCCAGCTCCTCGCGGAGCCCGCTGCGCGCCCGGATGAGTCGGGCCCCTCCCCGGTTCGCGTCGTACGAGTATCCACCTGCCTTCTCCAGGTAGTAGCGGATGTCGCGCCCCTCCTCGTAGTCGATCAGGCCGGGCTTCCTCACCTGGCCACTGACGCTGATCGTGCGCCGCAGGGGTGGGATGTAGATGACGTCGCCGCTCTCGAGCGGGATGTTCTGCTCCTCGTCATTCTCCCTGAAGAGCCTCTCGAAATCGACGGCCACCCGAGCCTTCTCCTCGCGGCCCTTGGTCTTGAGATAGGCCCGGTCCTCGCCGCTCATGTCGGCCAGCCCCGTGACCCTGGACAGGCTCCGCAGCCGCTCCAGCTCCGGGTCGATCAGGCCGCGCAGCCGGGTGCGGATCACCTTGGCGCCGACCAGGGAGGCCTGCCCGGTCAGGCCGCCGGCCAGGGCCACCAGGTCCCTGACCCGGGTGACCCCCGGGACGATGCGGTAGCGGCCCCGGTACTTGACCTGACCATAGACCATCGCGGTGGGCATGTGCTGCCATTGCGCACGGGCGCGGATGAAGACCATGTCGTTGGGTTGCAGCGCGAAGTGGCGAATGTCCTCGTAGGAGAAACCCTTCTCCCCGGCCTGGTTGCTGCCCAACTCGATGATCTCCGCCTCCTCGGTCCCCTCCTTGAAGCGCGATAGCTCGACCCTGACCAGCGGCGCGGCGCGGCGCAGCCCCTTGGCCAGATTCACAAGGTCCTCGATGGTGTCCCCGGGCCGGTACTCCTTCTCGCCCTCCTGGTTGACCGCCCCGAAGACGAACATCCTCGTGTCCCGGTAGACCACGTTGACCACGTCCCCCATGCGCACGTAGGGGTTGAGGGCGATGTCCCCCGTGGAGTGGAACATGTCGAGATCGACGAAGTCGCCGGTGCCGTCCCGATGTATCAGCTGGATCGAACGCCGGGAGGTGGGCTGCTCGATGATCTGGCGCACACGGGTGACCTTCTTTCCGCCCACCTCGTCCTCAAAGGTCGTCCCCCGCAACTCGTCGGTGAAACCGCCGGCCCGCTGGATCAGGTCCGAGACCCGGGTGGTGGGGTGGATGGTGTAGCTGCCCTCGTTCAGCACCGCGCCGGTGACATAGGCGGTGAAGAAGCGCATGCTCGCCAGGGTGAGGGTGATCTCCACCCCTGGGTACTTCTCCCCCGCCGCGCCGAGGATGCGTCTCTTCGCCTCGGCCAGGGACAGGCCCGAGACGTCGAAGGCGCCCACCGTGGGAATGAGGACGTTGCCCACCGGATCGACCTGCACCATGTAGGAGAGGTCGAACTCACCCCAGATATAGAGCTGCAGGACGTCGCCGGGACCGACGATGTAGGTCTCCGGGTCGACCTCGCGGTCCTGGCTGATGCGCAGCTTCTCCACCTCCTCGCCGGTGGGCAGGCGGATCTTGCCGGAGACCAGGTCCTGCCCGAGCCCCGGCAGGTCGGCTCCGGGGATCTGCTGCAGTTCGGCTTCTTCCTCCGCGCCCTGCTCCACCAGCCTTTGCAGCTCTTCCTCGCCCTGAGGATGGGCAGGCCCCGCCAAGCCGTGAAGCATCAGAGCAAGAGCGAGGCCGAGAATCCTGGTCACCATGCTTCCTCCTATCGCCGATTGATCGGCTTGGTTTGTATCGTCCGGGGGCAGGGTTCCGCGTACCGGTCGACCGCAACGGAGGGCGGAACACCTCCCCTCCACGGTCCCGCAGCTTCAGAGGAGTCGAGCCCCGGCACGGCTCCTGGCCGGCTGGCCGCAGCTCCGGTGGGCGATCCTCTCACGGGGTGGCAGGCGGAGCGCGACCTCCGGCTCAGGGCTCGTACGGCGCGCCCGTGCGGCGCAGGGACCTGGTCACCGCAAGCTGCACCGTGATGTAGGCGCCCGGTCGGGGACGGCCGCGGGCGCTCAGGTCCCCGGCCGAATAGCCGGGCCGGGCGTCGGCGATGGTGCCCACGATCAGGTTGGCCTGCTCCACCGTGCAGTCGTAGCGGTCGGCGATGAGCGCCACCATGTCGATCCAGGCCGCCTTCACCGCCTCCTGCCAGTTGCCCCCCTGGCCGCTGGTGAGCCACTCCTCCCCGTCCTCGACGGGTCGGCTCTTCTCCACCACCGGGGCGTGGCACGGAAACCCCGGCGACCGGTCCACCTTCAGGGTCACCGCCGAGTCGATCTCCACCCCGGTGCCGGTGAGCTCGCCGTCGCCCATGCGGGCGTGCACGTCGGTGAGCAGGAAGAGGCCGCCTCTCTTCTGGGCGCGGATGTGCACGGTGCTTCCCGGCTGGACCGAGTTGTAGTCCAGGTTGCCGCCCGTGTCGATCTCGTACGGGGCCACCGACTCCAGGCGCACGTAGCCGATCATGGGACGCGCGGGCACGACGAAGTCGGGCGGGAAGTGCACGAGCCCGTCGCGCACCGGGGCCACGCAGCGCATGCTGCCCCACAGGGGTCCGCCGTTTCGGTAGAACCCGTACGGCCCGACCTCGATGTCGATGATCTCCAGGGAGAGCCAGTCCCCGGCCTCGATCCCCTCCACGTAGAAGGGACCGCCCTGCCGGGCGTCGCGCTTCTCGCGGACCTCGAAGACCGCCCCCGGCATGAGGCTGTCCTGGTTCGAGTAGTCCTGGTCGTGGCCGCCCACCGTCTCGACGACCACCGTCTCTCCGAGCTGCAGCCGGCCGCGGACCTGGCCGCGCTCCGGGTCGTCGGGGCCGGTGTAGAAGGGTGTGCGCGTGAACCGTCTCATGGGGCTGTCCCTGGTTCAGTCTTCAGTCCCGGCTGAGCGGACGGGTGCGAGCGGCGACCGCTGAGGCCGCCGTCCACCCATGCGAAACTCCGCAGGGACGGCCGCCAGGGCAAGGCGCCGTCCCCGGAGCGTCACCATGGAAGGGGGACATCCAGGTACCGGCTCAGATCCAGCGCCGCCCTCTGCTCCGGTTCTCCGAAGCGGATCCCCTCGCGGCGGTGCCGGTCCATGACGCGCTCCTCCACGTGCCCGGGGAGCAGCACCTCGTCGTATCCCGGCAGGGGGGCGAAGTTCTCGCGGATGGCGCGCACGTAGCGGTCCACCTCGCCGGTGAACGCCTCGCCGGGCAGGAGGCTGGCCACGTGGATGGCCAGGACCATGCCGCCGAGATTGGCCGCCGGCCAGCGCTCGGCGATCTCGTCCCCCTCCGGGAGCGTGACTCCGGCCAGGGCGCCGCCCATGAGGGTGGCCGCCGCCACCAGGCCCATGCTCTTGAAGAACGTGGCCGGCACCCTCTCGAGCAGGCCGGCCACCTGGTCGCGGCTTTCGCCGGAGACGGCGTGGGCCACCATGTCGAGGACGATGCCGGGCTCATCGCCGGCGGGGATGGCGAAGGACATGGGAGGCGCCCCGGTCCAGCCCGCCGACGGCTTGGGATCCTGGCCCGGCTGGCCGCCGGAGCCGCGGTATCCCTGCACCGAGAAGCCGATGCACCCGGCCTCCATGCACAGGCGCGTGTAGTGGCCGGCCGACCCGTAGTGGCCGATGCCGCGGACGAGCCCGAGGCCGACGCCGGCGGACTTGGCCTTCTCGATGGCCTTGTCGGTGGCCAGCATGGAAGGCACGTACCCGAGGGATCCGTCGCCGTCGACGATGGCCGTGGTCGCCGTCTCGTGGGCGACCTGAATGCGGGGATCGGGGTTGAGGCGGCCCTCCCGGAAGTGGCGGCAGTACCCGGGGACGAAGCCGATGCCGTGGCTGCGCACGCCGCGCAGCTCCGAGTTGGTCAGCAGGCGCGCCGTCCGCGCCGCGTGCTCCCGGCTCTTCATCCCCGACTTGACCAGGCACTCGGTGAGGAAGGCCAGCTCGCGCTCCTCGGCGACCCGGACGTACTCCCCGGGCGGGCGGTTCACGAGCCGTCGCCGGCGAGGCGGCACAGCTGGGCGGCGGCCAGGGTCAGCACCTCGCGGTCGTCGCAGGCGTTGGCGTCCTTGCCCTCGAAGACGACCCCCAGGGTACCGTTGAAGCCGGCGGCGGCGAGGATGTCGACGATGCGGTCGTAGTCGAGCCACTCCTCGCGGCCGGAGTCGATCTTGTAGAACTTGGCGCGCACGTGGGAGGCGTGGTGCGCCGTCTGCTCCATGTACCGGTAGATGTCGTGGTCGGGGTCGGGCTCACCCCGGGTGCGCGCCGGCGAGCCCTCCCACTGGCCGGTGTCGAGGATGAAGGTGAAGTTGTCGCGCCCCACCTCGTCGAACAGCCTCAGGACCCCGTCTCCGGTGCACGGGTGGTTCTGCAGGCCCACGGCGACGCTGTGCGAGGCCGCGTAGTCGCAGCAGGCCTGGAAGCTCTCCACCTCCCGGCGCCCGGCGCCGGCGTCCTGAGGCGTGGAGCCGCAGAACACGCGCACCATGGGCGCGCCCAGGGCGACGGCCACGTCCACGTCCGTGCGCACCCGCTCGACCTTCTCCTGCAACTCGGCCTCGGTGCCCACGAAGTGCCCGCCCGTGGCCAGGTAGCCGATGCTCAGCCCCTTGCGCAGGCAGTTCATCTTGGTCTGGAGCAGGTATCCGGACCCGTGCTCCTCGAAGCCGACGTCGCTGCGCAGGTCGATCACGTCGAGGCGCAGGTCGTAGGCCAGGTCGATGAAACTCTCGATGTCGGGGAAGCTGTTGCGGTCCTTGCCGAACATCGAAGCGTACAGACCTACCTTCATTCCGGGTTCTCCTCCGAGATCGGTGTGGTGCAGTTCTCTTGGAACGGCGCCGGTGGAAACAACGTCGCCGACATCGGGTAGACAAGAGGGGCCGGGGCGGACAGTTTTCCGGGCTCCACCGTCACCTACCCAGCAACCGAAGGCAGGTACCCATGTCCTCCCACCGCATCACCGCCGTCGACGTCATCCCCATCTTCCCGAGGCTGGCCCGCCGCTACGCCGACCGCGTGGTCGACCTCTACGGCATCGACTGCCGCCTCCTGTTCCGGGTGGCCACCGATTCCGGACTCGTGGGCTGGGGGGACCATCGCGTCCGCCCCTGGTACACGCCGCCCGCCGACATGGGCCGGGAGCTCGTCGGCCGCGACCCCTTCGACTTCCTCAACGGCAACCTGTCCGGCGGCCTGAACACGGCGGCCTACGACCTGATGGGCAAGTGCCTGGAGGTGCCGGCCTGGAAGCTGATGGGGCCCAAGCGGCGGGACTGGGTGCCGGTGGCGGCGTGGACGAGACCCGCCTCGCCGGAGCACTTCGCCGCCGAGATCCAGAGGGCCGCCAGCCAGGGCTACCGGATCTTCAAGATCCACACCTGCAGCTACCACGATCTCTTCGAGCAGACGAAGGCGGCCGAGGCGGTGGCCCCCGAGGGCTTCCGCATCCACTTCGACTTCAACCACAACCGCTCCCTCGGGGCGGTGCTGCCCATCGTGGCCGAGCTGGAGCGCAACCACCCCATCGTCGGCTACATCGAGGACCCGATCCTCAAGGGCGACCTCGAGGGCTGGGCGGCCCTGCGCCGCAAGAGCCGCATCCCCATCATCATGCACGGCACGCCCCACGGCGGCGTGCTGGAGTACCGGCAGGACCAGGCCGACATCTACATGATCGGCGGCACCATGTACGAGACCATGACCACGGGCTGGGCCCTGGGCCGGGCCAACATCCAGGTGATCCTGCAGCACGAGTCGGGCACCCTGGGCAAGGCCATGGCCATGCACATGGCCGCCGTCCTGCCGAGCCACTCGGCCCACTCCATCAACCTCGACGACCAGTACGAGGAGGACGTGACCACCGGAACCATCCCCGTCGTCGAGGGATCTTCGCCCGTGCCGACCGGGATCGGCCTGGGGTACGACGTGGACGAGTCCGCCGTGGAGCGGATGGCGGCGCAGGCGCCGGCCGAGCCCGGCCGCTATCTCGGCGTCCTGCACATGCCCGGGGGCGCCACCTGGTACGGAAGGGGCTACGTCTCCCCGGGCAGCGTCACCGGCACCGAGGAGGCCGGCATCCGCGGCTTCCGTTCCGAGTTGTGGGAGGACGACGGCACTTCGGAGTTCGAGGAGATGTACGCCCGCGTGGAGAAGGAGGGACGGGTGCGGGCCTCCTGAGCCCCTGGAGGACCTCCGATCAGCGGAGGCCGAAGACCTGCCGAGCCGTCTCCCCCAGCAGCCAGCGGCGGTCCTCGTCGGTGAGGAAGTCGAGGTGGCGCTGAAAGAGCTCCAGGGCGGGAGCGTACCCCGTGCTGCTGAGCACGCCCGGGAAGTTCGTCCCCCACATGACCCGCCGGGGGCCGTAGGCGTCGAACAGCCTCCGGTAGAGATCGAAGGTGTCGCGGTGGGGGAAGGGTTCCTCCGAGCGGTGACCCTGGGGCGTGAACTTGACGTGGATGCGCTCGTAGCGGGCCAGTCCGACCACGTAGTCGAAGAGGCGCTCGTGCTCGGGGTCGTCGGCCCGGGGAACGCCGCCCACGTGGTCGAGGACGACCTTGACGCCGGGGAAGCGGGCCACGATCGGCTCCACCACCTCCAGGTGCGCGGCGGGGCCGTAGAGGGTGAAGTTGGCCCCCAGCTCCTCGGCCTTCCTCCACAAGGGATCCTGGTCCGGCGTCGCCCACAGGGACGGGTGCTCGACCCGTGACGCCAGGTGGATTCGCAGGCCGCAGAACCCATCCTCGCGCACCAGCCTCTCGAAGACCTCCACCGCATCCGGCGCCTTCTGATCGATGAGCGCCGTACCCGCGAAGCGGCCCGGGAACCGCCGCAGGCCGTCGGCGACGTAGCGGTTGTCGTACAGGTACGGGATCGCCTGCACCATCACGGCCTGATCGACGCCGGCGGCGGCCATGTGCTCGTTGAGGAGCTCCACCGGCGCCGCCTCGCGGGGCTCGCGCCCTGCGGCCACGGGAAAGCGCTCCAGGTCCGCGCTCCAGACGTGCAGATGGCTGTCGACGATCATCGGGCTCTCACCTCTCAGTGTGGGATGCGGTGCTGGTGGAGGCGGCGGTGGATCGCTTCCCGCGCCTCCAGGAAGGGCGACTCCAGGTAGGCCATGTGGTCGCCGCCGTGGTGGTGGGTGGCGCTGCCGGGCCGGTGCTGCCGGCTCTGGCCGCGGATGTACTGGAGGCAGCCATCGACCAGGGTGAGCATGTACTGGGCGGTGCTCTCGTCGAACATCCACCACTCCCGGTCGCCGCAGGACAGGTAGACCGGGGAGGTGTGGGCCATGATGGCGCGGCCCCAGCCGTCGTGGTGAGGAACCCCCGTGTACCCGGGTCCGCCGCAGCGGGCGGCGATCCACGAGTTCCCCTTCACCTCCACCTTCGCCTCCACCCTCAGGGCGCGGGTGCCGCCGGCGTCGTCGGCCGAGGCCACCACGCGCCCCTCCTGCACGATCTGCAAGGTGTGGATCGGCACCACCGACTCGGCCCGCGCCTCGACCTCGACGGTGCCGCCGTTGCCCGGCAGGCGCAGGGTGTCGCCGATGTCGCAGCCGTCCACCTTCAGCCGCAGGAGAGGCCCGCCGCTGTGGAAGGTGCGGCCCCGGGCGACGTTGGCGCACCAGTTGTCGTAGGTGAAGGGCTCGTCCTCGGGGATGCGCACGTAGGTGCGGTAGAGCCCCACGGGCACCTCGTTCGACATCTTGTCGGTGCCCCCCACCAGGGGCAGACGGTAGCCGCAGTTGAGGTAGCGGTAGTACTCCTGGTGCTCGAAGGGGCCGTGGCGCAGCATCTCCACCGCGTCGGCGCGGCCCGTGGCGATCAGGGTCGCCGGCTCCCCGTTGGGATTGGGCAGGTGCGGGATCACCACCGTGCCGCCCTGGCCGCGGCACTGGTCGGCCCAGTCGGACATGGTCACCTCCAGGGTGCCGCCGATCTCGGCCTCGCCGGGCCCGTCCGAGCACCAGGGCATGACCGGCTCCTTGAGACCCCACAGGATCAGGTGCCCGAGGAAGTGCTGGCGGTTCTCCTGGGAGACGTAGACCAGGCTCTCGCCGTCGCTGGAGACGCCGCCGGTGAACTCCTGGGCGTCGGTGAACAGGCTGCCCCACTGGGACTGGAGCATGTTGACCACGTCCAGGTCCTCGCCGTTGGCCTCCAGGTGGCTGCCCTGGGCGGAGAGGAAGTGGACGTGGGAATCGCCCGAGTACCAGCCCTCGCCGTTCATGTCCACCCAGCGCTCCAGGGTCAGCTCCAGCTCGGTCTGGCCGGGCCGGATCTCGACCTCCCGTCGAAGGGGCTCGTACTCGAAGCCCCGGGCCACGTCGACGATCACGCGGCCCCGCGGCAGCCAGCCCTGGCAGGTGCCGTCGGTGTAGGCGTAGGAGAGCTGCCCCAGGCGCACGTCTCCTCCCACGTCGATGTGCCAGCTGTCCATGTCGGAGTTGACGTGACCGTGGTGGCCGTGGGGGGCGTAGGCCACCCCCTCGGGAGAGCGAAAGTGGATTCGGCACGGCACCGGCCGGCCCGTCTGCCCGTCGAGGACCCGCGTGCGCACCCAGTTGCGGCCGTGGTCGATCATCTCCACGCGCACGCGGCCGTCGGCGCTGTCCGCCGACCCCCCTTCCAGCACGTCGCCCCAGCGGGCCTCGCCCACGGGCACCCCGTCCTGACTGACCCTCACCGTCGCCGACGGCGACGCCGCGATCTGCAGGCCCGCCGGGCTGCTGGACCGGTTCTGCGCCTCGCCCCAGCCCTTGCGGCCGGCGACGAACTCCTCCGGCGTCCGCCGCGACAGGGGGTAGGGATAGGTGGCCACGCCGCGGTCGACCTCGACCTCCAGGCCGAAGGGCCGGTCCGCCGCCTCGGCGTCGGTCAGGGTGATGCGCACGTCGCGCAGACCTTCGCGGCAGAGGGGAAACTCGTCGGCGTGCCCCAGGGTGACGGCGCCCACGGCGAAGACCCGGTCCCCGGGTTCCACCTCGATGGCGTCCAGCTTTTGCTCGGGGTGGGGGTTCGTCCACACGTAGAGGGCGAAGTGCACGTTGTTGGCGGCTGCCGTCTCGGTCTGCCGCCGGCCGGCCGCGTCCCAGCGGCCCTCCCAGCGCGGCAGCACCTCGTCCTTCTGGTCCGGGAAGGCGACGAAGGGGCGGCCTCCATCGCCGGGCACGGTGCAGATCTCGAAGCGCTCCCGCTGCGGCACCGAGACCACCGCGCCGCCGTCCAGATGGAAGTAGTAGGTGGCCACGGTCTCCCCCGTAGGGGCGCCCTCGCGGATACGGGAGTCGGCCAGCCGGTGGGCGAAGAGGACGTGGCGCGCGCGGCGCCGGACCGGGATTCTCAGCCTCGACCCCCGGTGCCCCGCACCGAAGGCGATCAGGCAGGATCCGCCCCCGTTGCCCACCTGGAAGGGCAACCCCTGCCAGCATTGCTCCCCGGAGGGCACGGCCTCGCCGAAGAGATCGGCGCCGGCGTTGCAGTAGGAGGCCAGCTCCAGAGGCTCGTAGTCTTTCATCACGGACCTTTCCCCGGCGGTCCGCTGCTGCGCGCCGGGCCGTTTTGCTACATTCCGGTTCACGTCCCGCCAAAGATAGGCTGCGCCGCACGCGCGGACAGAGAGGAGCACCCATGCGCCCCACGCCGACCCCGCTCGACGACGACGCCCTGCAGCGGTACCTGCGCCAGGGCTACATCACCCTGGACGCGGGCCTGTCCGCCGACTTCCACCGGGACCTGTTCGAGGAGGTGGACGGCCTCTTCGAGGCCGAGGGCAATCCCGGCAACAACATCCTGCCGCGGGTCCCCGCCATCCGCCGCGTCCTCGACAGCCCGCCCGTGAACGGCGCCCTGCAGAGCCTGCTGGGCGGCGACTACTACCTGCACGCCCACCGCTTCTGCCACTACCGCCAGCCCCGGAGCGAGGCCCAGCGGCTGCACAAGGACAGCTGGTCGCGGCGCCACCACCGCACCCGCTGGTGCATGGCCTTTTACTACCCCCAGGACACCACCGGGGAGATGGGCCCCACGGGGGTCGTACCGGGGTCTCAGTACCTCAATTCGCCGCCCGACCCCGACGGCGAGGTCGCCCTGGCCGGCCGCGCCGGCACGGTGACCATCGTCCACTACGACCTCTGGCACCGCGGCCTGGCCAACACCAGCGACCGCAAGCGCTACATGCTCAAGTTCCTCTTCACGCGCCTCGACGAGCCGGCGGCCAACGGACGCGGGCCGGCCTCCTTCGACGAGGAGGACCCGCGGGCTCCCCTGTGGCGCTCCATGTGGCGCTGGCACACGGGCCATGGCTCCCAGGCCGCGGGTGATCTCACCTCCGCGGAGGTGACGGGCCTGGCGGGTGATCTCGGCGCCGCGGACGAGACCCGGGCCCTGGACGCCGCCTACCGCCTGGGGGAGTCGGCGGATCTCGCCGCCGTCGAGGCCCTGCTCGGCGGCCTGCGTTCCGAGGATCCCGCGGTCCGACGCAACGCCGCCTACGGTCTGACGGCGGCGGGACGGGCCTCGGTCCCCGGCCTGGTCGAGTGCCTGGAGCACGGGGACGCCGGGCTGCGCGCGGCGGCCGTCGACTGCCTGGGCGATCTCGGCCGCGAGGCCGCCGAGGCGGAGCCCGCCGCCGCCGGGAGTCTGGAGGACGAGGACCTCGAGGTGCGGCGGCTCTCCGCCCACGCCCTGGGGACCATGGAGGCGGTCTCGGCGGTGCCGCGCCTGGCGCGGGCCTGCTCCGAGAAGGACGACTGGGTGGCCCGCAATGCCTCCCTGAGCCTGGCGCGCCTGGGCGCCGCCGCCGAGGAGGCCCTTCCGGCGCTGGACCGCGCCCTGGACCACGACAACCGCTACGTGCGCGCCAACGCCCTCCGATGCCTGCAGCGCATCGACAGCGCCGGGGCCCGGGAGCTGCTCTACCACCACCTGGCCACCTCCCGCTGGTGCCCGATCACGGCCAGCGGCACCCCGTACTGAGCCCCCGTGCTGCGCATCGAGACCCGGGTGGGATGCCGTCTATCCGGCCGGCGTGGAGGAGTGCCGGGGCATCGCCGCCGGGCTGGGATGGGACGAGGACCTCTACCTGGCGGCCCTCTGCCACCACCGACTGTCCGGCGAGCTGCCGCAGTGCACCCTCGTCGGCCGGCGGGAGAACGGATCCGTGTCCTTCGGCAAGACCGACGACATCGAGCGCCACCAGCTCGGGCTGAACCTGCTCGAGATCAGCCGTCCCGACGACGGCTACGACCACGGCCACTTCCACTTCGCCGCCACGCCCTGGACGGTGGCGGGCGTGAACCGGCCCGGCCTGACCATGGGCATGACCGGCATCCCGGGACCGATGAAGGAGGAGGACGGCCTGTTCTCGCTGATGGCCCTGCACACGGTGCTGCCGGCCTGCGCGAACGTGGGCGAGGCCCTCGAGCACCTGCGGGCCCTGCCGGTGAACGCCTACGGTTTCAGTCTGATGCTCGGAGATGCGGAGGACGACAGGCCCCTCGGCCATACGAATCACGTCCTCGATGCGGACTTCGCCCGCCGCAACCCTGCCCAGAGCCCCGCCATCGACGCCAACGGGCGGAGACGCCTCGACAACGCCTTGCGGCTGGCCCGGGAAGGCGCCGGCATCGACCGGATCCTGGCCGACCGCTCGGCCGCGGGGGCCATCTGCCAGCGCGGGGAGGACGGCCTGCACACGGACTTCGCCGTGCTCTTCGAGCCGGTGGAGGGGCGCCTGCGCCTGTGGTCCGGCCCCCCGGCCGGAAGCGGCCGGTCACGTACTCCGTGGATCGCCTGCTGGCCTGAGACCCTTCCGGGGCTACTGCTCCACCCGGAGGAAGCCCCGAGGGTCGCGCAGGTTCTCCCACGAGGTCCGCACCCAGCCCTCGGGAACGGACCCCACGCGGACCCGGGCGTCCGCGAGCTCGCCCGCCAGCCTCGCCGTGCCTCCGGGCAGGTGCCCCACCGTGAGGGGCACTTCCGCCTCGACCGGGGTCCCTCGCGACGGCGCCTCGTCGACCAGCTCGCCATCGATCCACAGCTCGGCTCCCCTGTCGACGCGATAGACGCCGGCCACGTGGTGCCATCCCGGCTGCGGCCGGCGGTGGGCCCGCACCGAGACCGGTCCGGCGGCGCAGTTGACGAGGAAGGAGGCTCCCGGAAGGGAGCCCCCGAGGCCGCCGTTGTGGCCGCAGTCCATCCAGCGCAGCTGGAAGCGAGCGCCGCCGGCGGCCGTGTCCAGGCGCAGCACCTGTCCGTGGGAGCGGATCTCCCCCGACGGATCGTCCTCGCGCCAGGGCGCCATGTAGAGGAACCGGCCGTCGAAGGCGCCGCCGTTGAAGCCCCCGGGATTCGGCGGCGCCAGGTCGCTCCCGTCCCCCGCCTGCCAGGAGGCCGGGTCCTCGAAGGGGCGGGACGTGTCATAGCGCAGGGTGCGGGCGTGGAACCCGAGTCCCGGATCCTCGCCCTCCCAGAAGGGGATGAAGTACACGAAGCGGCCGTCGAAGGCGGCGCCGTCGTACCCGCGGGTGCGCAGGCCGCCGACGCCGGACGCCTCGAAGGCCTGCCAGCTGGCGGGGTCGCCGAAGTGGGACTCGCTGTCGTAACGCACCACCGTGGAGTGGGCGTACGGCGTGAAGTAGATCCAGCGGCCGTCGAAGACGGCGCCGACGCACATGCCGAAGGGGCTCCCCGGCAGCCGGTCGGGGTCGAAGGCCTCCCAGGCGGCCGGGTCGTCGAAGGGACGGCGCGGATCGTGGCGCAGCACCGCGCCGCCGCTCAGGGGAGCGAAGTAGACGTGCCTCCCGTCATATAGGGCGCCGTCGTAGTTGCCGCAGTTCAGCCCGCCGGTGGCGCCGGCGTCGTAGACCGCCCAGCTGGCCTCGTCCCGGAAGGGATCGCTGGTGTCGTAGCGCAGCACCCGGCCGTCGGCGCCGGTCTCCTGGTGATAGCCGGGGGCGAAGTAGGCGTAGCGGCCGTCGAAGGCGCCGCCCTGGCTCGAGATCGCCCCGCCGGCGTCGCGGGCGGACCAGCTCGACGGATCGCCGAACTCGCCGGCCGTGTCGAAGCGCAGCACCCGCCGGTGCATGTCGGCGCCGTCGGTGCGCGGCACGTAGTAGACGTAGCGGCCGTCGAAGAGGGCGCCGTAGTAGCCCCGGGTGACCAGGCCCTCCGTGGCCCCCGCGTCGTACCCCTCCCAAGCGGACGGGTCGTCGAAGGGCCGGCGCGTGTCGTAGCGCAGGGCCTGGCCGTGGCGGCCCTCGTCGTTGCACTGGGGAGCGAAGTAGACGTGGCGCCCGTCGAAGACGGCGCCGAAGAACCCCCGGGTCCGGAGGCCGCCGGTGGACCCGGCGTCGCGAGTGGCGAAGCCGGCCACCTCCTCGGCAAAGGCCCACTGGGCGGCGATCACCTGCACCGCCTCGGCCCGCACCTCGTCGGCGGCGAGCCAGCCCTCGACGACGAAGTCATCCCCGGGCGTCCGGGGGTCGGTCTCCCTGGCGCCGAACAGCGCGAAGTCGGAGAACCCCTCCATGTCGGCCGGGGCGGCGCCGAGGTCCAGGAACAGGAGGGCATCCCGTCCACGCTCCAGCCGCCGGGCTTCGATCCAGCCCTCGATCCGCCCGGCGGCCCCGTCTGCCGACAGCCGGTGCGGCAGCTCTCCGGCGGCGTCGCGCACCCGCAGCCCGGCCCCCGGGGCCTCTCGCGCGTCCCGGGGGAGGGTCAGGTCCACGCGGACCGGAAAGCGCTCGAGATCCCCGTGGACGCGGTCTCCGGCCACTCGCAGCCCGAGGGTCAGGGGTCTCACCGTAGCCAAGGAGCGGCTCCACTGCGATCTGGATCGCCTGGCGGAAAAAGCGGGCCCACGGTCTAGGACCGCTGCTCCCGCACCGGCCCGTGCTGCAGGCGGGCGTAGAGGTCGGCCCACTCCCGGGAGCCGTCGTCGTCCCAGATCTCCAGCTTCACGCCCGGCTCCTGGGCGGGGTCGTTGCCGGCCTGACGGAAGTGCGGCCAGCACTGATGCTGCATGTTGGCGAAGTGCACGACGCGGCCACCCTCCCAGACCACGGAGAGGATGTGACGCGGCACCGGCAACCGGTGCGGGGGCTCCATGGCGTACCGGGCCAGGGCCTCCTCGTCGACCTCGACGCCGAGGCCCGGGCCCTCGGGCACCCGCAGGTATCCGCCCCGGATGGTGAGGGGCTCGCGGAGCAGGTCGTCGGTGTAGTTGTTCATGCAGGTGATGGCCGGCCACTGGGCGAAGTTCAGCACCGAGCCGAGATGAGCGGCGAAAGCGGTCACCAGGCCGACGCCGACCATCTGCAGCCAGAAGGGCTTCTCGAACTCGGCGGCGAGCTGGCCCTGGCGCAGCGTCGCGGAGACGCCGCCGCCGATGACGAAGCCGTCGCACACCGCTTCGCGGACGGCCGTGGGGAAGGGGGGCGACCCGAAGTGGAGGGCGATCGGCCTGGCCACCTTGCGGCGCAGCTCCCGCTGGCCCTCCACGTCCCCCTGGTTGATGGGGCCCTCGTAGATGGAGACGCGCTCGTATCCGTCGAGCCGCTGCAGGACGGGGGCCGCGGTCCCCACGTTGAGGAGCATGCCGTTCCAGTCCAGGTCGAGCCGGTAGTGGCGGGGGGTGACGGCGCTGACGGCCTCCACCTGCTGGTAGACGTCGATCCATGGCCGGGTCTTGAACTTGTGGAAGATGTAGCCCCCGGCCACCGCGTCCCGGGCCTCCCCGGCCAGGTCCTCGGGGCTCATCTTGGTGTTCCACCAGGCGATGGGGCACCAGTCGCGCACCTTCGGCAGGTTGAACAGTCTGTAGGCGGGCACCTCCAGGGCCTTGCCGACCACGTCGTAGAGGGCCATCTGCAGACCGGCGCCCAGGCCGTCGTCGCCCAGCAGCTCGGCGGGGTTGCGGCCGCGCACGCCCTCCAACGACTCGTCGCTGACCTGTCCCCAGGTGTAGTGCGGCAGGGTCTCGCCGTAGCCGACGCTGCCGTCGTCGGTGGTGACGCGGACGATCTCGACGATCTGCCACTGCCAGACCAGCAGCGCGTTCCAGCGGCGCACGCGCTCGGTGAAGGGCACGCGCAGGGTGATGCGCTCGACCTCCTCGATGCGCAGGGGGGCGGGCATGGGACTCTCCGGGCTGAAGGGGTGGACGTCGATAGCTCCCGCCGAGGACCCGGCCGCCGGGGCGGCCGGTGGAGGGGCGCCTCGTCGGCCAAGGTACGGGGCTCCCGGCCCGGTCACAAGCGGATGCAGGGAGGCCGGTGGGACCGCTTGACGATCCTGAGCCACCCCACCTAACCTTTTGTGGATTCTGCACCTCCGCAGATTCCTCGCCGCATCGCGCCGCCGCCTGCCGCAAGCACCGTCCCGCCGGAGTCGCCTTTGGTACGCGCCGTCAGCTTGGGGTTGGTCTCCTTCGTCGTCTGGCTTCTCTGGTCCGGCCACTACACCTCCCTGCTGCTGGCCTTGGGCGGGGTCTCCTGCCTGCTCGTCCTCTTCCTCACCCGTCGCATGGGCCTGCTCGATGAGGAGGGGGTGCCGGTCCACCTCACGCCGCGCCTCCTGCTCTACATACCCTGGCTGATCTGGGCCATCGTCCGGGCCAACCTCGACGTGGCCCTGCGCATCCTGAGCCCCCGTCTGCCCATCGCCCCGCGCCTTCTCCGGATCCGGCCGGGACAGCGGACGGCTCTGGGCCGCGCCATCTACGCCAACTCGATCACCCTGACGCCGGGAACCCTGACCTGTGATGCCGACGGTGAGGAGTTCACGGTCCACGCCCTGACGCAGGAGGCTGCCGACGACCTGGAGTCAGGCCTCATGGACCGCCGCGTCCGGCGTCTCGAAGGCGCGACGGACTGAGAGCCATGTTTGCCGCCACCATGGCCGCCGTCCTGTTCACCATGCTGCTGGCCCTGGCGCGCACCGCCCTCGGTCCCACCGTGTACGACCGCGTCCTCGGGGCCAACATGTGCGGCACGAAGACGGTGCTGCTCATCGCCGTCCTCGGTTTCCTCACGGGCCGGCCCGAGTTCCTCGACCTGGCCCTGATCTACGTCTTCCTCAACTTCATCTCCACCGTGGCGATCCTGAAGTTCGTCCAGTACGGGAGCTTCGGACGCCGGCGGGTGAGCGGCCCCTGACGATGGACCTCATCGACCTGGCCAGCTGGGGACTGCTGATGGCGGGGGCCTTCTTCTGTGTCGTCGGAGGGATCGGGCTGCACCGGCTGCCCGACTTCTTCAGCCGCATGCACGGTGCGGGCCTCACCGACACCCTGGGGGCGGGGCTGGTGCTCGGGGGCCTGATGCTGCAGGCGGGGTGGACGCTGGTCCTGGTCAAGCTGGTCTTCGTCCTGGCCCTGCTCTGGGTGACCAGTCCCACGGCGGCTCACGCCATCGCCAAGGCGGCCCGCGAGGACGGGCTGGAGCCTTACACCGGGGAGGCCGAGCCGCACCGGTCCGGTCCGGAGGCCGACTCGCCGTGACCTGGCTGATCGACCTGAGCCTGCTGCTCTTCCTGGCCGGCATCGCCGTGGCCGTGGCCCGCCTGCGGGACCTCTTCGCCGTGGTCGTCTTCATGGGCTTCTACAGCCTCGTCTCGGCCGCCCTGTTCACGGTGCTCGACGCCGTGGACGTGGCCTTCACCGAGGCCGCCGTCGGCGCCGGCGTCTCCACGGTGATCATGCTCGCCACGCTGCTGCTGACCACGAGGCAGGAGAAGCACGGCCATCCGACGGTGGTGCCCTTCCTCGTGGTGGTGATCACCGGGGCCGCCCTGGTCTTCGCAACCCTCGACATGCCGCGCTACGGGGATCCCGGGGCTCCCATCCACGGACACGTGGCGCCGCGCTACATCGAGCGCTCGGGAGATGAGATCGGCGTGCCCAACATGGTCACCTCGGTGCTGGCCAGCTACCGGGGGTACGACACCCTCGGCGAGCTGACCGTGATCTTCACCGCCGGCGTCGGTGTCCTGCTGCTCCTGGGCCGGAGCCGGCGGTCCCGGGGGGAGGAGGGCGCCCCGTGAGTCACCATCTCATCCTCCGCGTCGCGGCCAAGCTCCTCATCCCCTTCATCCTCCTCTTCGCCCTCTACGTGCAGTTCCACGGCGACTACGGCCCCGGAGGCGGGTTCCAGGCCGGCGTGATCTTCGCCGCCGCCTTCGTGCTCTACGCCCTCGTCTTCGGCGTCGAGGCCGCCCGCCGGATCGTTCCGGCCCGGCTGCTGGAGGCCGGCGTCGCCGGCGGCGTCCTGCTCTTCGCGGGCACCGGCCTGGCCGGCCTGCTCATGGGAGGCAACTTCCTCGACTACGGCGTCTTCGCGCCCGGCGATCCCGTGCGGGGCCAGCATCTCGGCATCCTGCTCGTCGAGCTCGGCGTGGGCGTTACGGTGGCCTCGGTGATGATCACCATCTTCGTCTGCTTCGCCGGACGGAAGGACGACCCGTGCACGTCGGCCTGATCAACTACTGGTCCGTCATCTTCCTGATGATGACCGGCTTCTACATCGTCATGTCGAGCCGCAACCTGATCAAGAAGATGGTCGGCCTGAGCCTGTTCCAGACCTCCGTCTTCATCCTCTACATCACCATGGGCAAGATCGCCGGCGGGACGGCGCCGATCCTCGCCGAGCCGGGCGCCGCCTACTCCAATCCCCTCCCCCACGTGCTCATCCTCACCGCCATCGTCGTCGGCGTCGCCACGACCGCCCTGGGCCTGGCCCTCATCGTCCGCATCCAGGAGGCCTACGGCACGGTGGAGGAGGACGAGATCCACGCCGCCGACGCCGGGTGAGCTTCTCCGACCAGCTGCCGATCCTGCAGATCGTCGTGCCCCTCGCGGCATCGCCGGTCTGCCTGCTCCTGCGCCGCCGGGCCTGGAGCTGGGGCCTGGCCCTGGCCGTGGGCTGGGCGAGTTTCGGCCTGTCGATCCAGCTTCTCCACCGGGCCCTTGCGGAGGGCGTCATCGTCTACGCTCTCGGCAGCTGGGAGCCGCCCTGGGGGATCGAGTACCGCGTCGACGTCGTCAACGCCTTCGTCATCCTCCTCGTGGCCCTGATCGGGGCCGTGGTCCTGCTCTACACGCCGCGCAGCCTGGCCGCCGAGCTGCACGATACCCGGGGCAACCTGTTCTACAGCGCCTACCTGCTCTGCCTCACGGGGCTCATGGGCATGGCCATCACCGGAGACGTCTTCAACCTCTTCGTCTTCCTGGAGATCTCCTCGCTCTCGAGCTACGCGCTGATCGCCCTGGGACGGGACCGGCGCGCCCTCAGCGCCTCCTTCCAGTACCTCGTCATGGGGACGGTGGGGGCCACCTTCTTCGTCATCGGCATCGGCCTCCTCTACATGATGACGGGCACCCTGAACATGGTCGATCTCGCCCAGCGTCTGCAGCCGGTGATGCACACGCGCACGGTGCTGGCCGCCTTCGCCTTCCTCACCGTCGGCATCGGCCTCAAGCTGGCCCTCTTCCCTCTGCACCTGTGGCTGCCCAATGCCTACGCCTATGCCCCCTCGGCGGTGACCGCCCTGCTCGCGGCCACGGCCACCAAGGTGTCGGTCTACGTCTTCCTGCGGTTCTACTACGGCATCTTCGGCACCGCCTTCGCGTTCGATATCCTGGGCGTGGACGCCCTGCTCGTCGCCCTGGGGCTGGCGGGCGTCCTGGTCGCCTCCCTGGTGGCCCTGTTCCAGAGCAACCTCAAGCGCCTGCTGGCCTGGTCCAGCATCGCCCAGGTCGGCTACATGATGGTCGGCGTCGGGCTGGGCTCGGCCACGGGGCTGACGGCGACGCTCGTGCACCTGTTCAACCACGCCGTGACCAAGGGGGCCCTGTTCCTCGCCGTGGGCTGTATGGTGGCGCGCCTCGGCGCCTGTGAGCTCGAGGACCTGCGCGGCATCGGCCGGCGCATGCCGGTGACCACGGCGGCCGTCGTCCTCGGCGGGTTGAGCCTGATCGGGGTGCCCCTCACGGCGGGCTTCGTCAGCAAGTGGTACCTCGTGCTCGCCGCCCTCGAGCGCGGCTGGTGGCCGGTGGCGGTCCTCGTCCTGCTCGGCTCCCTGATCGCCGTCGCCTACGTGTGGCGGGTCGTGGAGACCGCCTACTTCCACCCCGCCGAAGGCCGGACCGCCGACGCAGCCGAAGGGCCGGTCTCGATGCTGGTGCCCACCTGGATCCTCGTGGGCGCCACCCTCTGGTTCGGCGTCACCGCCGTCTTCACGGCCGGCGTCGCCCGCCGCGGGGCGGAGGTGCTCATGGGAGGCCTGGCGCCTTGACCGCCGGGACGGCCATCCTGCTGGCCCTCCTGCTCCCGGTGGCCACGGGGGCCCTGGTGGCGCTGGCCGGGTCGCGCCCGAACCTCCGGGACGGCCTGAGCCTGGCCGCGGGGGCCGCCACCTTCGCGGCGGTCCTCACCCTGGTCCCCGTCGTGGGCGCCGGCCAGGTCCCGGAGGTGGTCCTGCTCGAGGTGATGCCGGGCCTCGATCTCGCCTTCCACGCCGAGCCTCTGGGCATGGTCTTCGCGCTCGTGGCCTCCGGGCTGTGGATCGTCACCAGCCTCTACGCCGTCGGCTACATGCGCGGCCACCACGAGAGCCATCAGACCCGGTTCTTCTTCTTCTTCGCCGTCGCCATCAGCGCCGCCCTGGGCGTGGCCTTCGCCCGCAACCTGCTGACCCTGTTCATCTTCTACGAGGTCCTCACCCTCTCCACCTATCCCCTGGTCACGCACGCGCGCACGGCCGAGGCCCGCGCCGGAGGCCGCCTCTACCTGGGGATCCTCATGGGCACCTCGATGGGCTTTCTGCTGCTGGCGGTGGTGTGGACCTACGCCGCCGCCGGCACCCTCGACTTCGAGCCCGGGGGCATCCTGCGGGGCAAGGTCGACGGCCCCGCCCTCTACCTGCTCCTGGGGTTGTTCGCCTTCGGCACCGGCAAGGCGGCGATCATGCCCTTCCACCGCTGGCTGCCCGCGGCCATGGTGGCCCCGGCGCCGGTAAGCGCCCTGCTCCACGCCGTGGCCGTGGTCAAGGCGGGTGTGTTCACCATCCTCAAGCTCCTCGTCTATCTCTTCGGCCTCGACTACCTCGGCGAGACGGGGGCCAGCGTGTGGCTGATGTACGTGGCCGGGGCCACGGTGCTCCTGGCCTCCCTGGTGGCCATGACCCGGGACAACCTCAAGGCGAGGCTGGCCTACTCGACCGTGAGCCAGCTCTCCTACATCGTCCTGGGCGCGGCTCTGGCCACGCCGCTGGCGGTGGTGGGCGGGGCCATGCACATCGTCATGCACGCCTTCGGAAAGATCACCCTGTTCTTCTGCGCCGGCGCCATCGACGTGGCCCTCCACAAGACCGAGATCAGCGACATGCGCGGCATCGGACGGCAGATGCCCTTCACCATGTCCGCCTTCCTCGTGGGGGCGTTGTGCGTCATCGGGCTGCCTCCGCTGGGCGGCCTGTGGAGCAAGTGGTACCTGTTCCTCGGGGCGCTGGAGGCCGGGCAGCTCGTCTTCGTCGCCGTGCTCATGGTCAGCTCCCTGCTCAACATCGCCTACCTGATTCCCATCCCGGTGCGCGCCTTCTTCGGCCGCCCCGGCGGCGCCGGGGCGGAAGGCACCGAGGAGGACGGCCGGGGTATCCAGGAGGCCCCGCTGCTGTGCGTCGCACCCCTCGTGCTCACCGCCCTGGGGTGCGTGGTGCTGTTCTTCTGGGCCGGGCCGATCCGCCGCTTCCTGGCCCCGCTCGCCCCCGGGCTGGCGGGAGACTGACCGATGGCGGCCTCCGGCAAGCGCCACCTCTTCGACGAACCGCGAAACGTGAAGCGCATCATCCGGCTGCTCTTCGCCTGCTGCGCCCTCCTTCTGCTGGTCGACTTCGCCATCCACGGCCACCTGAGCTTCCGGGAGGGCCTCTTCGACACCGAGGGCTGGTTCGGCTTCTACCCGGTCTACGGGTTCGTCGCCTGCGTGCTGCTGGTGCTGGCGGCGAAGCAGATGCGCAAGTTCCTCATGCGCGGCGAGGACCACTATGACCGCTAGCCTCCACCCGGCCCTCATCCTGGTGGCGGGAGCCCTGGTGCTGCCCCTGCTGCGGGGGCGCTGGAGGGGCGCGGCGATGGTGGTCCTTCCCCTGGCGGGCTTCCTCAACCTCCTCGGGCTGGAGGCCGGGGCCGAGCTGCGGTTGACCCTGGCCGGGCTCGAGCTGCACGTGCTGCGCGTCGACCGGCTCAGCCTGGTCTTCGGATACCTGTTCCACCTGGCGGCCCTGGTGGGCGCCGTCTATGCCCTGCACCTGAAGGACTCCCTGCAGCCGACGACGGGGCTGATCTACGCCGGCAGCGCCGTGGGGGCCGTCTTCGCCGGCGACCTGATCACCCTCTTCCTGTTCTGGGAGCTGCTGGCCGTCACCTCGGTCTTCCAGATCTGGGCCCGGAGGACCGACCGCGCCCTGGGGGCGGGGATGCGCTACCTCCTCGTCCACGTCACCTCCGGGCTGCTGTTGCTGGCCGGGGCCGCCCTGCGCTACCACGAGACCGGCTCTCTCGCCTTCGGGCCCACGGATCTCGAGGGAGCGGCGGCCTGGCTGCTGCTGCTGGCCTTCGGCGTCAAGTGCGCCTTTCCCCTGCTGCACACCTGGCTCGTGGACGCCTACCCGGAGGCGACGCCCACGGGCACCGTCTTCCTCTCGGCCTTCACCACCAAAGCCGCGGTCTACTGCCTGGCCCGCGGTTTCGCCGGCGCCGAGGTCCTGATCTGGGTCGGGGCGGTGATGACCCTCTTCCCCATCTTCTTCGCCGTCATCGAGAACGACCTGCGCCGGGTCCTCGGCTACAGCATGATCAACCAGATCGGCTTCATGGTCGTCGGCGTCGGTCTCGGCGAGGGGCTGGGGGTCAACGGCGCCGTGGCCCACGCCTTCAACGACGTGTTCTTCAAGGGCGTGCTGTTCATGTCCATGGGAGCGGTCCTGCTGCGCACGGGACGCATCAACGGCTCCGACCTGGGGGGCCTCTACAAGTCGATGCCGTGGACGGCGGGGTTCTGCATCGTGGGCGCCTCGTCGATCTCCGCCTTTCCTCTCTTCAGCGGCTTCGTCAGCAAGTCGATGGTGATGGCCGAGGCCGCCGACCAAGGGCATGTCCTGCTGTGGCTGATGCTGCTCTTCGCCTCGGCGGGGGTCTTCCATCACGCCGGCATCAAGATCCCCTTCTTCGCCTTCTTCTCCCACGACGCCGGCATCCGCTGCCGGGAAGCTCCGCGGAACATGCTGGTCGCCATGGGCCTGGGGGCCGCCGTCTGCCTCTTCAACGGCATCTGGCCGGGGGTCCTCTACGGCCTTCTGCCCCACCCCGTGGTGTTCTCCGACGGCACCGTGTACGACCCGTACACACCGGGCCACGTCCTGCACCAGATGCAGCTCCTGTTCTTCTCGGCCCTGGCCTTCGCCGCCCTCAAGCTGACCCACGTCTATCCGCCCGAGCTGCGCTCGGTGAACCTCGACGCGGACTGGCTCGGACGGAAGCTCCTGCCCTCAGCGGTCCGGAGACTGGAGGCCCTCGGCGCGCCGCTGGGCCGGGGATTCGCCGGCGCCGGCCGGAGCCTGGCGGCCTGGGCGATCGACTTCCTCCACGCCCATCACGGGCCCGCGGCCTGGGCGGGGCGGACCTGGCTCACCAGCACCTCCGTCCTGGTCGTGATGGGAGTCCTGGCGGGCTACCTGCTCTACGTCTACCGGACGTTCTGAAGGAATTCGGAAGGGCTCGGAGCCTGCGGGAGGCCGCGCCCCGATCCCGGGCGCCTCAGGCCTCGAGTCCGAGGGCCGCGACCACGGCCTCAGCCGCCTGGTCCGGGGTGCCGGAGATGTCCACTCTGACCGCGTCGAGGGGCGGCTCGAGAGCCTCGAACTGGCTGCGGAGCAGGCCGGCGGGCATGTAGCGGTGCACGCGGTCCCGCAGGCGCCCCGCGATCAGCGCCTCGGCGCCGGAGAGGTGGACGAAGCGGACCCTCTCCCCCCGGCCCCCCCGCAGGATGGCCCGGTAGTCCTCCTTGAGGGCCGAGCAGCCGAGGACGCAGCTCTGGCCGGCATCGAGGCGCCGGCCGATCTCGTCGGACAGCCTCCGCAGCCAGGGCCAGCGGTCCTCGTCCCGCAGGGGGATGCCCGCGGCCATCCTGGCCACGTTGGCCTCGGGGTGGTAGTCGTCGCCGTCGAGGAAGGGCCAGCCGAGGCGCTCTTCGAGAAGGCGGCCCACCGTGGTCTTGCCGCTTCCGGTGACGCCCATCAGTACCACGGCTGCCGCCCTCATAGTCCTCGGCCCCGGCCGGCTTGCGGGATCGGTCCGCTCCCTTGCGCAGCGCGGCGCCTCTCGAGCCGCTCTCGTGGCGCCAGGGGGGCCCAGTATACACATTTGCCCGCAGGGAATCCGAGAACCGCCATGCCCGAGCTCCCCGATGTCCTGGCTTACCTGACCGCCCTCGAGGGCCGCATCGACGGCCTTGTGATCGAGGGGGTCCAGCTGCGCAGCCCCTTCCTGGTGCGCTCCGTCGAGCCCCGGCTCGAGGCCGCCGAGGGCCTGCGGGTGCTCGCCTTCCGCCGCCTCGGCAAGCGCATCGTGTGGGAGCTGGAGGACGAGCTGTTCCTCGTCTTCCACCTGATGATCGCCGGGCGCTTCCACTGGAAGAAGGCCGGCTCCCGGCCGGCGCGGAAGGTCGACCTGGCGGCCTTCCACTTCGACGCGGGAACGCTGATGCTCACCGAGGCCGGCTCCCGCAAGCGGGCTTCGCTGCACGTGATCCGCGGCGCCGGCGGGCTGGCCGCCCACGACCCGGGCGGCCTGGAGGTGCTGGAGGCGGGCCTCGACGAGTTCGCCCGCATCCTTCGTCGCCGCAATCACACCCTCAAGCGGGCCCTCACCGACCCGAGGTTGTTCTCCGGCATCGGCAACGCCTACTCCGACGAGATCCTCCACGCCGCCGGCCTGTCGCCGGTGAAGTGGACCTCCCACCTCGCCGACGACGAGGTCGAGCGCCTGTACGAGGCCGCCCGCTCGACTCTCGAGGAATGGTGCGCGCGCCTCCGGGCCGAGGCGGAGCGGGCCTTCCCGGAGAAGGTCACCGCCTTCCGACCCGAGATGGCCGTCCACGGCCGCTACGGCAAGCCCTGCCCCGCCTGCGGCACCGCCGTGCAGGAGATCGCCTACGCCTCGAAGGAGACCAACTACTGCCCGCGGTGCCAGACGGGGGGCCGGATGCTGGCCGACCGCCAGTTGTCCCGGATGCTGAAGGACGACTGGCCGCGGACGATCGAGGAGCTCGAGGCGCGGCTGGGCACCGCCGGCGAAGGCTAGCCCGTGCCTTGCAGCGTCGACGTGGCCGGTCTCGGCATGGTCACGGTGGATCATCTCTACCGGGTCCCCGCCCTGCCCGCCTTCGGCGCCCCCCGTCGCGCCTCCGGCCACTCGCGCGCCTGTGGCGGTCCGGTGCCCAACGCCCTGGCCTGCCTGTCGCGCCTGGGGGCCTCGACACGCTTCGTCGGCAGGGTCGGCGACGACGAGGAAGGCGCCTTCGCGCGGTCCGAGCTGAGCCGCCACGGCGTCGACGTCTCCCGCCTGCGGGTGGCCCGCGGGCGGTCCCGCCTGGTCCTGGTGCTGGTCGAGGAGACCGGGGGCGAGCGCGCCTTCGTCTCCCGTCCGGAGTCCTTTCCACCGCTGGCCGGCGACGACCTCGAGCCGGAGGACGTGGCCGGCGCCCGCGTCCTGCACCTCGACGATGCCGACGACGCCGCGATCCGCGCCGCCCGCTGGGCGCGCGCCTCCGGGGCCGCCGTCGTCCTGGACGGCACCTGGCAGAGCGAGCGTCTGGGGGAGCTGCTGCCCCTGGTCGACTACGCCGTCGTGAGCGAGTTCTTCGCCCGCCGCTGGCTGCCCGGCGCCGGCCGCTGGGAGGTGCTGCGGCGGCTGCGCGCCCTCGGGGCGGGGGTTGCCGTCCTCACCCGCGGCGAAGGCGGCGCCGCCGCCGAGGACGAAGCCGGCCGGGTGGAGTGCCCGGCGCCCTCGGTGGAGGTGGTCGACACCACCGGCGCCGGAGACGCCTTTCACGGGGGGTTCATCTTCGGGCTGCTCCAGGGCTGGCCGCTGGAGGAGACCCTGCGCTTCGCCTGCGCCACCGGGGCCCTGAACTGCCGCGCTCTCGGCGGCCAGGCCGGGCTTCCCCGCCGGGAGGAGGTGGAGGAGCTGCTGGACCGACCGGCCTCGGCCTCGTGACCGTCGCAAGGCCGAGGAAGAGCCCCGCCGCATCCGGTCTCAGGAACCGCCCGCGGCGACAGCCCGGAGGCTTTCGCGCCCTTCGCCGAGGCGGTATCCTGTTCTGCCTCCTGAAGGGCCGCCCGGGAAGGGGCACCACCTCCCGGCCCGCAGCCCCAACCGGGATGGAAAAGGCCGATGGAACTCCCCGGATCCCAGCCTTTGCCGACCTGCCGCCGACTGCTCGCCGTGATTTTTGCGGCGGCCCTGGCCGCCCCGGCCGCGTGGGCCGTCGAGACCATCCCCCTGCAGCTGGTCCGAGCCCTTCCGGTGGAGGGCCTGGACAACGCCCATCCCTCGGGCCTGACGATCGTCGACGGGCAGCTCTACGCCGTCTCCGACCAGCACGATCACGCCGTCTGCCGGATCCGGCTGCGCCCGGACCGCGCCGTCCTCGAGCCCCACGTCACCTTCAACGCCCCCTGGTCCGGCGCCTGGGTCCTCTCGCTCGACTTCGAGGGTCTGGCCTACAAGGACGGCTTCTTCTTCCTGGTGAGCGAAGCCATCTTCCGGGTGCTGCGCGTCCACGAGACCGGCACCGACCTGGCCTGGGTCATCCCCAGCGTCGAGGAGGCGGGCCTGGAGGCCGGTCTCTTCGGCGAGAAGAAGGCCCGCCTCGAGGGCCTGGCCCTGCTCGGCGGGGGCCGCCTCCTGCTGGCCGCCGAGCGCGCCCCCCGGGGCCTGGTGGAGGTCGTCGTCGGTCCCGGGGCGGGAGGCTCCGGCGAGGCGGCCGTCTCCGCCCACGCCTTCGACGAGTCCCTCCTCGAGCTGCCGGAACCGCTGCGGCCCGACTTCTCCGATCTGTTCTACGACGGGGAGGATCTCTACGCCCTGAGCCGCAACGCCGAGGCGGTGCTGCGCATCGAGTACGAGGCCGGCGAGCTCCGCGAGCTCGCCTTCTGGACCTTCGGCGAGGTCACCGGCGCCCCGGAGCACCGGTACCAGAATCAGCGCTCCGGCCGGGCCGAGGGCCTGTGCCTGGACGACGAGTACGTATACGTGGTGCTCGACAACAACGGCCGGGGCCGCGAGGCCGACCCCGAGGACATCCGGCCTCAGCTGTTCCTCTTCCGGCGGCCCCCCTGACCGCCTAGGGGCCGAACCCGCTCGGGCCCTCGAAGCCGGCCGCCTCCGTGCCCAGACGCACGAAGGCCTCGGCGAACTCGCACCCCTTCATCCAGGCCGTGGACTGGGCCTCCAGGGCGCGGTACCGGGCCAGGGTCTCGTAGCGGTCGGGCAGGTCGGGCTGGGCCCTCAGATGTTCGAGGGCCTCCCGCTTGCGGGCCTGGGTCGGCCCGATGTCGACGAACAGGTTGGGAAGGAACCGGGCCACCGGGGCGGTGCCCAGGGTGGTCTCGTAGAACGCCACCTGGGGCGCGGGGGAGGGCGGCTCGTCGAGCTCGAGGCCGGGCCGCGAGCAGTAGCGGCTGGCCCACACGACGGCCCGGGTGGTCTCCATGTGATCGGGGTGCAGGACATCGTCGATCCAGTGGCTCAGCACGAGGTCGGGCCGGTAGGCGCGGAACAGGGTCAGCAGCTTCTGCCGGCGGTCCTCATCGATCACGAGGGGGCTGTCCCCCCAGTCCAGACACTCGATCTCCGCGCCGAGGACCTGCGCCGCGGCGCGCATCTCCCGTCCCCGCTCCGCCTTCACCTCCTCCATGGAGGGCGCCGGTTGGCGCGCCCAGAGGGCGGGAGACTCGCACTTCTCGCCGTAGCTCAGGTCGTAGACCCGGACCTGGCTGCCCTTGTCCGTGAGCCGCGCGATGGTGCCCCCCGCCCGGGAGCAGAAGTCGGCGGCGTGGGCGCTGAAGACCAGCACCCGCCGTCCCTCTCGAATCATGTCGCTCACTCGTGCCTCCTCGGATGGGCCCTGCGGCCGTGGAGAGGGAGATTCAAGTCCTCCGGGCGGCGCCGATCAACGCCGGGACTCCTCCCCGAGCACCGGGCGGGCTTCGTACCGCCCCCCCATGGCGCTCGGCTGGATGAGAGCGAAGGCCAGGTGGTTCACGAACATGCGGTTCGCCGCGCAGGGGTAGCGGGTGTTGAAGCCTGGGGGAGGTATCGTCGCGGTGACGCGCCCGTCGAGGACCAGGGCGGGGACCGGGCCGAAGCCTGTGCAGAGGGCGTTGCTTCCGGCGTAGCGGGTGATGTCGAAGAAGGAGTGGAACAGGGGATGACCCAGCTCGAGGAGCTGCCGTTCCACACGGCTGCCGTAACGACGGTCCAGCCCGGCCTCGCACAGGGCCAGCTGCCTCGAATCCATGATGCCGAGTCCTCCCCGCGCCAGGTACTCCACCATGGCCTCGAGGGACTCGACGTCGATGTACCCGAGATGGAGGACGGAGAACTCCCGCATCTCGCTTCGGTGAAGGATGTGCCGCTCCGGGCATCCGGCGAAACCGTGGATGGGATCGGGCTCGTCACCTATGCCTTCGATCAGAGCGCCGAAGCGCCCGAGCTTTTTCAGGTGGAACTCGATTTCGAGGGGGACTGGACCGGGAAGCTTGTGTCCGCCTCGAAGGAATGCGGCCGCTTCGATCTGAGCTCCCAAGGGCCTGCCGTAGGCGGGCAGGTGCAGCCAGGCCCGCTCGAGCTTTCCCGTGGCGGGGGCGATGACGGCCACGTTGCGGCGCCGCCGCTGCGCGTCCAGCTCGACCGGATCGGGGATCGGCAGGTCCGTCACCTGGTCCTTCCACATCACGCTGTCGGGCAGCGAGTCCGGCTCCCGCTCCCGGGGCTGCTTGATGTCGAGAGGCTGGATCGCCTCGGCCGCCGGTGGCGGCGTCTCCGGCAGCGGCGCCGGCGAGGCGTCGCCGGGATGGGCCAGGGCCGCCAGGGATGATTCCAATCCAAGCACGCGCCGAACCATCTCCCGCGACACGGGGACCGGCGCCCGCGGCTCGTGGCGCCGGACGGGCAGGGGTCGGTAACGCCGGACGGCGGGGAGCCAGCTCTCCCGATCGACCTTCGGCGGCAGCAGCCACTCAAGGAGGCCGAGCACGACGAGGTGGATCAGGGCCGAGGCGAGAAGTGAGCCGAGCGCACGTCTGGCGGAGTGGCTCATGGATCAGCCGGCCTCAGGGGCGGCGATGGCGGCCCGATGGCGCCGAAGCCCTCTGCCGGGTCACAGGATCAGCCATCGTCAGAGAACGCGCCCGAACCCACAGCGGGGCCGGGCGATCCTGCTATCTTAGCCGATCCACCCCGATCCGTCCCAGGAGACCTCATGCGCTTTGACCTGTTGTTGAGCGGCGGGCACGTCATCGACCCGGCCAACGGCATCGACGAAGGCCGCGACGTGGCCATCGCCGGGGGCCGCGTCGCCGCCGTGGACACCCTCATCCCGCCCGCCCAGGCGGCTCGCGTGATCGACGTGAAGGGCCTCTTCGTCACCCCCGGCCTGGTGGACATCCACGTCCACCTCTACGCCACCGCCGGCAACCCCCAGGGATGGGCCGGCGACAACAGCGTCCTGCCCGACGGCTTCAGCTTCCGCGCCGGCACGACGACCATGGTCGACACCGGATCGGCCGGGTACCGCAACCTCCCCGACTTCCGCAACCGGGTCCTCGACCGCTTCCAGACGCGCACCTACGCCCTGGTGAACATCGTCGGCCTGGGCATGACCATGATGTCGGCGGAGCAGAACGTCTTCGACATGGATCCGGAGGCCTGCGCCGGCGTGGCCCGGGAGCACGAGGACGTGGTGGTGGGCCTGAAGTGCGCCCACTACATCCCCCCCGACTGGACCCAGGTGGACCGCGTCCTGCAGGCCGGCGAGCAGGCGGACCTGCCGGTCATGGTCGACTTCGGGTTCTTCAAGAGGGAGCGGCCGTACTACGAGCTGGTGGGACGCAAGCTGCGCCCCGGGGACATCTCCACCCACATGTACCGCGGTCCCGTGCCCTGCGTCGACGCCGACGGCCGGCTGCTCCCCTACCTGCCCGCCGCCCGCGAGCGGGGCGTGCGCTTCGACGTCGGCCACGGCGCCGGCAGCTTCTGCTTCCGCAACGCCATCCCCAGCGTGGAGCAGGGCTTCTGGCCGGACTCGATCTCCACCGACCTGCACCGCAGCAGCATGAACATGGGCATGCTCGACATGCCGACGACGATGTCGAAGTTCCTCGTCATGGGCATGCCCCTGGCCGACGTGGTGCGGCTGTCGACGGTGGAGCCGGCCCGCGTCATCGGCCGCCCGGAGCACGGCACCCTGGCCGTGGGCGCCGCCGCCGACGTGGCCGTGCTGAGGCTGGACCAGGGGCGCTACGGGTACATGGATTCCTTCGACGGCCGGCTCACGGCGGACCGGCGCCTGTCCTGCGAGCTGACCCTCAAGGACGGCGAGGTCGTCTGGGACTGGAACGCCCGCTCCGGCACCGATTACCGGGAGCTGCCGCCGACCTGCGGCGTCCGCGACCAGGAAGAGCTGGTGATGCCCCCCGCCGGCCCGGCCTGCTAGGGGCGTGTCCGGCCACCTCCTCGGCGCCCACGTGTCGATCGCCGGCGGTCTGCACCGGGCCTTCGACCGGGCCCTGCAGGCCACCTGCGACGCCATGCAGGTCTTCAACAAGGCGAACCACCAGTGGGCGGCGCGCGACCTCGAAGCCGGAGAGCTGGAGCTCTGGTTCGAGGCGATGATGGAGACGGGCATCCAGGCGGCCTGCTCGCACAACAGCTACCTGATCAACCTGGCGACGCCGGATGCGGAGCTGCGGGAGAAGTCCTACCGGTCCTTCCGGGACGAGGTGGAGCGCTGCCACGTGCTCGGCATCCCCCACCTCGTCTTCCATCCGGGCGCCCACATGGGCTCCGGCGTCGACGCGGGAGTGACACGGATCGCAGCCGGCTGCAACCGCCTCTTCGACGAGTGGCCGGGCAGCGACGTCGTCCTCTGCCTGGAGACCACCGCCGGCACCGGCAGCCACCTCGGCGCCCGCTTCGAGGAGCTGGCCGCGATCATCGACCAGGTGGAGAACCAGGCGATGATGGGCGTGTGCCTGGACACCTGCCACGTCTTCGCCGCGGGCTACGACCTGGCCGGCGCCGACGGCTACGCCGGCACCATGCGGCGCTTCACGGAGACCATCGGCCTGGAGAGGCTCAAGGTCCTGCACGTGAACGACAGCAAGACCCCCCTGGGGTCGCGGCGGGACCGCCACGAGCACATCGGCGCCGGGTGCATCGGCCCCGAGGGGTTCCGCAACCTCCTCGCCGACCCGCGGCTGCGCGAGGTGCCCATGATCCTGGAGACGCCGAAGGGGCCGGATTTGGCCGAGGACGTGATCAACCTCGAGACCCTGCGGCGCCTGGCGGGAGAGTGATCCCCTCGAAGAACGGAGGCCCCGGACCGCCGCGGCCCGGGGCCTCCGTCGAGAAGCCGTTCCGGGAAGGGCTTCAGTCCGCGATCTGCTCGAGGAACTGGTAGCGCTCGGGATCCCGCAGGCGGCTCAGGGCGCGCTCCTTCAACTGGCGCACGCGTTCCCGCGTGAGCCCCATGGACCCGCCGACCTGCTCCAGGGTCAGGGGCTCCTCGCCGTCGAGCCCGTAGTAGCAGCGCACGATGTAGCGCTCGCGGTCGTCGAGGGTGGCCAGCACGCCCTGGATCTGGGCCCGGGAGTCCTGCTCGGAGACCGAATCGTCGGGCAGGCCGTTGGACTCGTCGGGGATGGTGCTCAGCAGGTTGCGGTCGTCGCCTTCCTCGAAGGTGCGGTCGAGGGAGGCCTCGGGCTTCGCCTTCAACATCGTCTCCAGCACCTCCGCCTCGGCCACGCCCAGCCTCTCGGCGATCTCGGCCACCGTCACGTCTCGTTGGTCGCCCCCGAGATGGTGGGTCGCCCTGGAGATGTCGCGCATCATGTTCTGGCGGGTCACGGGCACCCGCACGGTGCGCGTCTGGTCCGTGAGGGTCTGCATGATCGACTGGCGGATCCACCAGACGGCGTAGGAGATGAACTTGAATCCGCGCTCGCCGTCGAAGCGGTCGGCCGCCTTCATCAGGCCCATGTTGCCGGCGCTGACCAGCTCGGCCATGGTCAGACCCCGGTTCTGGTACTGGCGGGCCACGTCGACGACGAAGCGCAGGTTGGCCTGCACCAGCTCGTCCCGGGCTTCCATGTCCCCCCGGGTGATGCGCTCGGCCAGCTCGACCTCGCGCTCGCGCGACAGGGGCCGGGAGTCCTCGATGTCGTGGAAGTATCGACGGAGGATCTCGGCGTCCTCGTCGGTGTGGATGACCATAGGGCTCCTCGTGGATGCAAGGGGACGGTCGGCCCCCGGGATTCGATAGAACATCCACATCCGCGGTGATTTCGCAACCGCCGGGCAGATCCGGCCTCCCACGCTTGCAGGCGGGGGAGGCGGTCCAACGCGGGCGCCGGTCAGGCGCGGCCGAGACGGCGGTCCTCGACCTGCAGCCACTCCTGGTAGGGGCGGGGCCTCTCCGCCGGCTCGTCGAGGCCGGCCGCCTCCCGCCAGGCCACCAGCGGGTGGCCCCGGTCGGCCTGGGGCAGCTCGACCTCCCGGCGGTGGGCACCGGACTCGAAGATGCCCATGAGGATCTCCATCACGTGGCGGCCCTCGACGCCGCTGCACTCGTGGTCGCGGCCTTCGTCCAGGGCGCGCACGTACTCGTCGGCGTAGTTGTAGTCGGCCTCCGTGGACGGGCCCTCCGGGTCGTAGTGGTCGGGGAGGATGTTGTCCAAGCGCTGCCACTCGACGCCGGAGCCGGGGACATCGTGCGGCGTCGGCAGCAGCCAGGCCGTGCGCATGTTCCAGAACAGGCGGCCTTCCTGGCCGTACACCTCCAGGCAGTACCCGGTGGAGTCGACCACGGGGAAGCGGTGCTGCACGAGGACGCCGGTGACGCCGTGTCCCTCGCAGGGATCGAAGCGCAGATTGGCGGTCACGTGCTCGCCGGCCACGATGCCCATCCCCGAGGCGGCCGGGACCACGTCCTCGGGAGTGACGGGGCGTCCCCCCGTCAGCGCCGTGGCCTGCACGCCCCGGCAGTGACCGGCGAGGCCGATCATGTTGTTGAGCATGTGGGTGCCGATGTTCATCAGGCCGTACCCGGCGTAGTAGCCCTTGCAGCTGCCCAGGAGGAACCGGGGCGTGCCGATGGCGCCCTCGTCGAAGGCCTTCTTCAACGCCCGCATGGCCCCCCCGGTGCGCCCCTGGTGATGGACGGCGATGCGCACCCCTTTCCGGGCGGCCAGATCGATGACCCGGTCGGCCTCGTCCAGGGCCTGGCACATGGGCTTCTCCACGTCGATGGAGACCCCGTGCTCGAGCACGCCCATGGACAGCGGGTAGTGGAACTCCGTGCCCGTGGGGATGGCCACGATGTCCGGGGACTCCTGCTCGATCATGCGGTGGTAGTCGTCGTAACGCGCCGCCACGCTCAGCTCCGCGCCGAGCTCCTCGAGCCGCTCCGGCACGAGGTCGCAGAGGGCCACGACCTCGGTACGAGGATGCTGGAAATAGGCGCGTCCCGCCGCTCCGCCGCGGCCGCGGCACCCGAGGATGGCTACCCGGTAGGTCTTCATGCTGTTCCCTTTCAACGACTGGGCGATCGCGGATGGACCGCCTGCGTTACGAGTCGAGGTCGTTCAGCTGGGCGCGGCGCCAGTAGGTCTTCAACTTGGACCGCACCCATTCGAGGGGCGTCAGAGTCAGCGCGTTGTAACCGCCCCAGGTCCAGCGCAGCGGCCACGAGCGGCGACGAATGAGGGGGCGGATGAGCTTCTCCCGCTCCCGGGTGACCAGAGGCAGGCGGTGGCTCAGCCGCGAGAGGGCGTGCTCGTAGGCGCCGGTGACGAGGTTGCGGGCGTGGCGGATCAGCTTCTCGGGCTGCATCACCGTCACCCGCGGGCAGAGCATGCCGCTTTCGCGCCGGACGAAGCGGCGGATCCACTCCTCCGGCACCTCGCCCCCGTGACGCTGCGCGGCTTCGCGGATCGTGTCGGGATTCATCACCGCATAGGTCCGGCAGATCAGCGGCCTCACCGCGTAAATCGTGCAGCCGCGGTCCGGCCCCAGGAAGGGGCAGCGCCGGGGCCGCTCCTCGGTGAAGGTCAGCAGCTCCCTCTGCCGTTCCTCGGGGAAGGTGGAGCGGACGTGATCGACGATATGGGCGTATTCCGCCCGGTAGAGGGGGAACATCGTCGCGTAGCCCTCCTCCATCTCCTCCTCGGTCAGCTCGCAGCACTCCCCGGAGTTGGCGCAGCAGGTGGAGGGCACCTGCTCGTAGAGAGCCTCGAGCTCCCTGGCAAGGGAATCGAGCTGCTCGCGGGAGAGGGCCTCCGTGGCCGGAGGAGGGGCCGATGCGCTCATGTCGAGAAGATGTCTCAAGGGCGGAGCGGGGGCAAACCACCCCGGGCGGGAGCGCCGGCGCCGGTCACCGCCGGGGAATCCCCAGTTCTTCACACAGCAGCTGCTGCGCCCCCGCCCGGATGAGCCGCTCGCTCTCCGGGGCGATCATCCGGACGCTCGGGTAGACCTTGCAGGCCTGGTCGATCTCGTAGCCGCCACGCTCGTACTCGTCGGCCGTGGGCACGTACCCGATGCAGCCGTTGGCATAGCCGCAGAGCATCAGGGGCGCCCCGCACTCGCGCTCCAGGTCGAGCTGGTAACGGACGAAGATCTCCCCCTCCATCCCCAGCAGGACGAGGGGGCCGAGCCGCAGGCCGTGTCTCGAAGGCCTGCGTCCCTGCGGGGCGGTCCAGGCCGGCCTCGTCGAGCCACTGCCGCGCCCAGAGGATCGTGGACGCCCGTGGCGCCCGAGCGGCGCCCCCAGTAGCCGCCCATGTGGATCCCGGCCGGCGGCGTGATATCCTCCCGCGCCCAGCCGGCGCACAGCCCGGTCATCGCTCACGCTCCCAGCCGGATGGCAGCAGGATCAGGTCGACGCCGTCCGCCGCGGCGTCGTGCAGGGCCCGCAGATCCTCACTCCGCAACCGGATCGAAGGTGGACGGACGGGCCTCCAGACCTCGGCCGCGTACAACAGCAGTCCTTCGGAGAACAGCAGGGCGGCTTCTTTCGTGCCCTCGGAGACGAGGTAGTGCTCCCAGTCGAAGGACCCGGGTTCGATCCGGGCGAAGGGATCGGCCCGGCGATGGCGGCGCAGCCTGGCCGTCAGCCGCTGCCGAAGGGGGGTGCCCACGTCGACGGAGTCGGAGATGACGGGGCACTGGCGCAGAACGGCGGCGCCGTGCTGCAGCCGCAGCTGTCTCGCCGATCCGTCGAGGAGGAGGTAGGGGCGGTCCGCCTCCATCAGTTGCAGCCAGCCCCTGAGCGCCCCGTTGATGCGGCCGAGGTCTTCGGAAGCCTGGACGCGGCCAGCGGGGTTCCAACCGAGGACGGCTGCCGCCGCCAGGACGGCGACGAGGCCGGATCCGGACCCCCAGCGGTCCCCGCGGAGGGGCGGTTCAGAAAGCGTAGACCGGCCAGCCGGTCTGCACGCGCTCGAAGAGATAGCTCAGATCCTCGTCGCCCACGCGGACGCATCCGTGGGTGATGTTCCTGCCCAGATTCGTCTCGTACAGCGTCCCGTGGATCATGTAATCGGGAAGGAAGTAGAGGGCGTAGCGGCCGAGAACTCCTCGCTGGAATCGGCGGCGGTCCTCGGCGAAGATCGGCACCTCCTCTTCCGACTCCAGGAAATGCCACGAGGGCCTCGTCCACAGCGGATCCTCGACCTTGCGCAGCACCCGGAAGCGGCCCGTGGGAGTGGCGAAGACCCACTTGTGCCAGGACTTTCGCCCCTCGAAGCGCCGGGCCGCACCGGTGGAGCACACCGCCCGGTGCTCCACCTGGTGGTCGGTGTCCCGCACCAGGAGCAGATTGGCGCGCGTGTCGATTATCACGTAGGGCGTGGACATCCGGCCCTGGGAGGCCACGCGGGAAAGGAGGCTGCGATGCTCCCGGATCAGCCCGGCGGGCGATTCCCCTGTCCCGCCGAGAGCACCCCCGGTGGCACTCTCGGCCAAGGCGCGGCCCTGGAAGGCCGCCAGGACGACGAGGATCAACTCCAGGAGGGGGGTTCTGGCCTGAGGGGGCATCCGCAAAAAAAAGGACGGCCGAAGAGGATCACCCTCTCCGGCCGTCGAGTTGCAGGGCACTCGACCCGAAGTCGAGGATCCCGGTGCGGCCTGGCTGGACTACATGCCCATGCCGCGTTCGTACCAGGGCGTTCGCTCCTCGACCAGCTGGTGATACCGAGCCACGGCCTGGTCGATGCCCTCGCTGACGGCTTCGACCTTGCTCTTGGCGTCTCCGGCCTTGGAGGTGGCCATTTCGAAGTCCTCGCCGGAGACCGCGGCCCTCGCCGCGCCCAGGTCGGCGTCGGCGGCGTCGAGATCGGCGCCCAACTGCTCGATATCGGCCTCGGTCCCCTTGCCGGCCGGGGCCCCTTCCAGGCTGGCACGGACGCCCTGGATGGCCATGGAAGCGTCGGCGATGGCGGACTCGGCGTCCGCCATGGCTTGAGCCTTGGCGGCCTCGGCCGAGGAACGGGCCATGTCGGCCTTGGACTTGGCGGAAGCGATCTGGGGGACCACCGATTCCCAGTCCTTGAACAGCATCTTCTCCGCCTCTGCGTCGAAGGCGGTCTTCGCGTCGTCGTAGGCCGACTGGGCAGCGGACAGATCGCTGCCGGCGTACTTCCGGGCATCGGCGGCGTCAGCCGCGTCGAGGGCGGCCTTGGCGGCGTCGAGATCGGCCTGGGGCGGCTCACCCCCGCAGCCGATGAGGGCGACGACGGCGAACAGGCCCGCAGCCCGCAGGGTGAGAGACCGTGCTGCCCGCATCATGATAGCCTCCAGACCGTTTCGTTGCATGAGAGTTGTCGTAACTGACGGTCGGGAAACTACATATAGGCTCCCGCGATTGTCAAGCCAAAAGCCGGAACCGTCGTCTAGCCGTCGGTCGGCGTCGAGGCCATCCGTTGCCGGCCTCCCTCCACCTCGGATTCGGGTCGTTTTGGGCGCTCGCCAGCGGGCTCCGGGCGGGCCGAATCCTCCTGGCGTCTCTTCGCCAACTCCCTGCGGGCGGCTTCCATGCGGTCTCGAAGCTGCTCGCCCGAGCTTCGGGCACTCTCCAGTCGCGGCTCCAGGGCTCGGCGGTAGCGCAAGTAGTCGACGACGACCTGCGCGGCGATGAACAGACAGCCCACCGCGAGCAAGGCGGTTACCCATTCCATCGGTTTACCGGTCCTCCCACGCGTCGATCACCTCCGGCTCGCCGCCATCCTCGTCTTCACCCCCGTCATCACCCTCGTCGTACACCCAGCCGCAGGACCGGCACAGGGGACCTTCCCCCCTGGGAGAGCCGCACTCCGGGCATCGCGCCTGCCGTGGAACCAGGTAGTAGACGACGACGACCACGATGAGAAGGGCGGCGAAGGCGGCTGAGACCAGCACGACGCGGGAATCACTATTGGGTAGAGGCGGTCGGCCGCCGTCTCCGGGGAGGCGGGGACGGTCCGGCGGCGCGGAGGGATCCGGGATTTGACGGGAAGAACGGGGCGGGGGCGGTAAATATACCCGCGCGGCCCTCGGAGCGTCAAGCAGCAGACCGCCGCGGCCCCCGCAAGAGGCGTCTCAGGAGCGCCGACGACGACTGACTCTGCGGATCTCGCGGCGCCGCCGCCAGCGGCTGGGCTTGAGACGCTGGCTGCGCCCCAGGGGGACCAGGATGGCGCCCTCCCGGGCCAGCTCCTCGAGGACATCGTTGAGCAGGTCGGGACGGTTTGTGGCCACGCCCTGCACCCCCATCTGGACCACGTCCCGCAGGACCACCTCCTCGTCCACGGTCCAGGTCCAGACCGTCAGTCCGCGCTTGCGCACCTCCTCGAAGAAGGCGGGGGTCAGCGTCGCGTGCCAGATGTTGAGGATGTTGGCGCCCAGGGAGAGGACCTCGCGGACCATGCGCCGGGCCCGCATCCGGGAGGGAGAGGTGGGCAGGTTGCCCACAAGCAGAGCCGTGGGAGCGGCCGGATCGATCGCCTTCACCCGCCGGAGGGTCTCGGAGGAAAACGACTGGATGACGACCTGGTCCGCCACGACCAGATCGTCCACGACGCGCAGGACCGCCTCGGCCAGGTGGTCGGCCTTGATCTCGATCACCACCAGGGCCCGGCGCCGCATCAGGTCGAGGACCTCGGCCAGGATCGGCACCTTCTGGCCGACGAACTCCGGGCCGAACCAGCCGCCGGCATCCGCCTCGCGGACCTGCTCCAGGGACATCTCGTGCACCGGCCCCTCGCGGTCGGTGGTGCGGTCCAGGAGCGGATCGTGGAACACGACGAGGGCGCCGTCTCGGGTGGAGCGCACGTCGAGCTCCACGGCGTCCACCCCGACCTGGATGGCGCGCTCGAAGGCGGCCAGCGTGTTCTCCGGAGCCAGACCGGCGCCCGAGGCCCCGCGGTGGGCGATGCGCACGGGATGAATCATCGCGCTCCCGGCCGGCCCCGGCCTAGGCGCCGAACTTGGCCAGGCGCCCGGCGTGGGCCAGGGCCAGAGCCATCAGTTCGGTGGACGGGATCCGTCCGAGGCTGCCGCCGGCGCAGCCCCGTTCGGTCATGCGGGTCCCGGCGACCGGGAACCCCGGCTCGCTGAGGATCAGGGTCGGCACCGGGTGCCAGCTGTGGCGGCCCATGCGCGAGGGAGTCGAGTGGTCGCCGGTGACAACCAGGACCTCGGGCTCCAGGTCGAGAAGGCGGGGCAGGTGCCCGTCGACCTCCTCCAGCAGGGCCACCTTGCCATCGAAGTCGCCGTCCTCGCCGGCGCTGTCCGTCCTCTTGCTGTGGATGTAGTAAAAGTCCTCGGGCCCCGTCCGCCACCGCGCCGTCAGCAGGTCGAGCTGGGCGTCGAGCTGCCTGTCGCAGTCGGGTGTGTCCATGCCCACGGCGCGAGCGAGGCCGCGGTACATGGGGTAGCCTGCGAGGCCCACCGGATCGAGGCCGTAGACCTCCTGCATCGAAGGCAGCTCGGGGTACCGGCCGAAGCCCCGGATCAGCACCATGTTGGCCGGGCTCTGGCCGGCCAGGAACTCCCCGGCCCGGGCGACAAAGGAATCGGCCACCTCGACCATGCGCTCGTCCTCGCGGGAGGCCGCCCGCAGCGGCAGCGGCGCTCTCCCGGTCACCTGGGGGTCCGAGTCGCTGACCCCGTCGGAGAGCCCCTCACCGCGGAACAGGACCGCGGCCCGGTACTCCATCTCCGGGGCCACGGTCACCTCGACGCCGGGGATGTCGACCCCGGCGAGCAGGGCGCACAGCCGCCGGCAGGTCTCGGTGGGGATCCGCCCCGCCCGCCGGTCGGTGACCGCTCCGCTGGCGTCGACGGTGCAGAAGTTCAGGCGAGCCGCCACGTCTCCCGGACGGAAGTCGAGGCCCAGACCGAGGCAGGACAGGGCGCCGCGGCCGATCCTCCTGACCCACGGGTCGTACCCGAACAGGGCCAGGTGCGCCGGTCCGCTGCCCGGCGTGAACCCGGCGCCCAGAGGCGAATGGAGACCGCAGCTGGCGCGCCCGCACAACCGGTCGAGGTTGGGCAGCGAGGCGGTCTCCAGCTCGCTCAGGCCGGTCTCGGGGTGGGGCAGACCGCCGAGGCCGTCGACGACCAGCAGGACGATGCGCGCCCCGGAGCCGGTCACGAACAGCTCCCGGGTGAGATCGGAGCTGATCACGGGGTCTCCGCGTCGAGCGCCGCCGAAGCCACACCCTCGGCCGGGCCGCCGGAGAGCTCGCACCCGGCCGCCGAAGCCATGTCGCGGATCACCATCTGCACCGTGCCCATCCCGTTGAAGGTGTCCTCCGACAGCTCGTAGGCCACGTCCAGGCGTTGCCCCGCTTCCAGGTCGCCGGCCAGGGACCCATGGCGCCACCACACGCCCGGCCGCACGCCTTCCGCCTTGAAGGCCACCTTGAGGTGCTCTCCCTCCTTGCCGACGCGGCTCCTGCTGTCCAGCTCGAGATCCCGCGTCAGGAACAGGGGCACCGGGTTTCCCTGGCCGAAGGGCTCCAGGCGGCGCAGGATTTCGACCGTGGCCATGTCGATGTCCGACGCCCGCAACTCCAGGTCGACGTCGAGATGGGCCTCGAGATCCGCCGGCGTCAGCTCGGCGCCGGCATGATCGATCAGGCTCGCCCGGAACTCCTCGAAGGCCTCGGCGGGCAGGGAGAACCCGGCGGCGCCGGCGTGGCCCCCGTAGGTCGTCAGGAAGCGCGAGCAGTGGCGCAGGCCGTCGTTCATGTCGTAGGGGGGGATGCTGCGCGCCGATCCGACGTAGAGTCCGTTGCGCTGCACGTCGGTGAGGACCACGGCGGGCCTGTAGAACGTCTCCGCCAGGTTGCTGGCGATCAGGCCGATGACGCCGAGGTCCCACTCCTCGCCGAGGACGCAGAGCAGGCGCTCGCGCTCGAGCTGGTCCTCGGAGACCAGGGACCGGGCCTCCCTGACCCCCTCCTTCTGCAGTTGCTGCCGCCGGAGGTTGAGCTCGTTGAGCTGCCCGGCCAGCAGGCGGCCCTTCTCGTGGTCCTCGGCGCGCAGCAGGTCGAGAGCCAGGTCCGGCTTCTTCAGGCGGCCGGCGACGTTCAGGCGGGGGCCCAGGTAGAAGGCCAGGGCGGTGCTGTCGACCCGCCCGCGGGGGCAGCGGGCGGCGATGCGCAGTTCCTGCAGGCCGGGCCGGGCGCTGCGCTCGATGGCCTTGAGACCGTGGCGCACGAGCACCCGGTTCTCGCCGAGGAGGGGGACCATGTCGGCCACCGTTCCGAGGGCGACGAGGTCGAGCAGATCGTTCAGGTAGCGGCGGCGCTCGCCGGACTCGAGAAGGGACTCGCTCAGTCGCTGTACGACCTTGAAGGTCACACCCACGCCGGCCAGACCCTTGAAGGGGTAGCCGCAGTCCCGGCGGTTGGGGTTGATGATGCTGTGCGCCGGCGGCAGCTCCTCGTTCTGCCGGTGGTGGTCGATGACGACCACGTCCAGGCCTTCGTCCCGGGCCAGCTCCAGGGCCTCGAAGGCGGAGATGCCGTTGTCCACGGTCACCACGAGGTCGGCGCCGAGGCCCAGGGCCTTCTGCACCCCGGGCGGCTTCAGGCCGTAGCCGTCGGTGCGGCGGTCCGGGAGCAGGGCGTGGACCCTCGCGTTCACCCGCTCGAGGAAGTCGAGGAGCAGGGCCGTGCTGCTGATGCCGTCCACGTCGTAGTCCCCGTAGACGACGATCGTCTCGTCGCGGCGCGCGGCGCGCTCGATGCGCTCGGCGCCGCGGTCCAGGTCGGTGAGCAGCTCCGGACGGTGCAGCCCTTCCGGGCCCACGTCGAGATCGGCGAGGCGCAGCCCGCGGCTGGCGAGGAGGACATCGAGCAGGGCGCCGTATTCCCCCTCGTGGGCCAGACGCCACACCGGGTAGGTACGCAAGATGACTTCTGCGGTCGGGTCGGGAGGTAGAGAGCCCGTGACACCACGGACGCCCTCTGGGGGGGAGAGTTGGCCAATATAGCCGGGGCCCCGACTTGGTCAAGGTCCCCCTTGCGCCCCCCGGAGGCTTTGCCGCATCCGACCCCGGCTCTACCTTTGGCCGGGGTGACGGCCCTTTCGAGATGATGAAGACGGACCCGGCCCGGGCCGAGGCGTTGCGCCTTCTGGACGAGGTCGAGGCAGGCCGCCGGCTCGCCCCCCTCCTCGAGAGCCTGGCGGGCCCCTTCGACGGGCGTGACCGCCGTTTCGTCCGCCAGCTCGCGGCGGGGGTACTGCAGTGGCGGGGCCGCCTCGACTGGATCCTGACGGCTTTCTCGAACCGTCCCCTCGACACCCTCTCCCCCGGAGTCCGCCAGATCCTGCGCCTCGGCGCCTATCAACTGCTATGGCTGGATCGGGTTCCCCCGGCCGCCGCCGTGAACACCGCCGTCGACCTGGCCCGCCAGCGCGGCCACCCGGGCTCGGCCGGCTTCGTGAACGCCGTCCTGAGGCGGGTGTCGGCGGAGGGCGCCCGCGTGGCCTACCCGAACCCCACCGACGATCCGGAGAAGTACCTGTCCGTGTACCATTCTCACCCGCGCTGGCTCGTGGGCCGCTGGCTGGCGCGCTGGGGACCGGCCCGCACCGAGGCCATGCTGCAGGCCAACAACGAGCCGCCGCCGCTCTTCGTGCGTCCCGACCCGCGGTACGGGAGCGCCCACCGGCTCGTCGAGTCCCTGCCGGAGAGCCTGGGCGCCGCGGTCGTGGAACTCCGCCCGGAGGCCTGCGAGCTCCGGCGGCCCGAGGGCTTCTTCGACTCGGAAGCCTTTCTCGAGGGGCGCTGCTTCGTGCAGGACCTCAACGCCGGACTGGCCGTGGAGCTGCTGGCGCCGCGGCCCGGGGATCGCGTCCTGGACGCCTGCGCCGCCCCTGGGGGCAAGGCCGTGCAACTCGCCCTCGCCGTCGACCCCGGCCGAGTCGCGGCGGGAGACCTGTCCCGGAGCCGTCTGCGGCGTCTGCGCGAGAACGCCGGCCGCCTGCGGCTGGGGGGGATTCGGGCCTTCGTCGGCGACGCCGCCGCCGGAGCCCACCCGGAGGGCGTCTTCGATCGGGTCCTGGTGGACGCGCCCTGCAGCGGCACCGGCGTCCTGCGGCGTCAGCCGGAGGCGCGCTGGCGCAAGTCGGAGTCCGACCTGGCGCGGCAATCACACCGGCAGTCGGCCATTCTCGAGTCGGCCTTCCAGGCCCTGAGGCCCGGAGGCCGGCTCGTGTACAGCACCTGCTCCCTCGAGGACGAGGAGAACGACGCCGTCGTCGACCGCCTGCTGGCCCGCAGGGCCGACGCCCGCCTCGAGCCGGCCTCACAGCGGTTCCCCGGAGTGCCCTGGGCGGCGCGCACCGTTCAGACGCTTCCCGGCCGGGAGCCCGGGGACGGCGCCTTCGCCGCCCTGATCCGGAAGCTGGGCTCCCCGGGAAGGGTCCCGTGAAGCCGCTCCTGCGCACCCTGGGGACGGGCGCGGCCGTGGCCGGCGGGACCGCGTTCCTGTTCCTGGTAGCCCTCGATCACCTGATCATGCCGCAGATCGTCCAGGTGCCCATGGTCACCGTGCCCGACGTGCGCGGCCGGACCGCGGAGGAGGCCCGCCGGCGCGTGGCCGGCGAGGGACTGCGTCTGGCCCTGCGGGACAGCGTGTTCTCGGAATCGGCGGCCATCGGCCGGATCGTGGACCAGGCGCCGCGGACCGGCGAGCGGATCAAGCGGGCCCGGCGGGTCTTCGTCGACGTCAGCCGAGGTCCGCGGCTCTACCCGGTGCCCGACGTCACGGGCGGCAGCGAACGGGAGGCGGGCCTGAAGATCCAGGGCGGCCAGTTGAGACCCGGCCCCGTCGAGTACGCCTCGTCCAGCAACTTTCCGGAAGGAGTGGTCATCCGGCAGCGCCCCGCCGCCGGCGAGCGCGTGGCCCGCGGATCGGTCGTGCATCTGGTGGTCAGCAGCGGCTCCCCCTCCTCCCCCAAGCGCGTCCCCGATCTGGTGGGCCTGTCGATCGCGGTCGTCGGGGACAGCCTGCGCAAGTACGAGATGACCCTCGGCGCCGTCCGTGAGCGAGCCGACCCGCTTCCGGCCGGTCAGGTGCTGTCCCAGACGCCCGAAAGAGGCGCCCGCGTCCCCCGCCACACGGCCGTCGAGGTGGTCGTGAGCGCCCAGCCCCCATGAGCGGAATCTCCGTCGCCCCCTCTCTTCTGGCCGCCGACTTCGCGCGCCTCGAGACCGAGATCGAGCGTGTGGAGGCGGCCGGCGCCGACTTCCTGCACCTGGACATCATGGACGGGCACTTCGTCCCCAACCTCAGCTACGGCATTCCCGTGGTGGAGGCCGTGCGCCGGTGCACGCGCCTGCGCCTGGACACCCACCTGATGCTCTCCGACCCCGGCGCCTACCTGGAGGCCTTCGCCCGGGCCGGGGCCGACTCCCTCACCGTGCACGTGGAGATCGACGCCGATCCCGCCCGGCTGCTGGCCGAGATCGGCCGCCTCGGTCTCGGCCGGGGGCTGGCCGTCAACCCCGGCACGCCCGTGGACCCTCTGCTGCCGCACCTGGAGAGCCTGGACCTGATCCTCGTCATGTCCGTGGAGCCCGGCTTCGGCGGCCAGTCCTTCTTGCCCGGGGTGCTCGACAAGGTGCGCGCCTTGCGCGGGATCCTGGCCGGGCGCGGCCTGGAGGTGCCCATCGAGATCGACGGCGGCGTCGGTCCCGGCAACGCGGCCGACTGCCGCCGGGCGGGGGCCTCCTGGCTGGTGGCCGGGTCGTCCGTCTTCGGCGCTGCGGACCCGGCCGAGGCCATCCGCCGGATCCGCGGAGACGAGCGCTGAGCGACCCCCCTCTCCCGACCGGGCGACCCCGGCGGGAGCCGGGCCCTCAGGGGCGAGAGACCCGTGGGGTCGGCTCGCCCGCGGCAGGTTGCTCCCGCGGCTCCAACCGCATGGGCATGAGCAGGGCGCTGTGCCGGCCGTCCCGCACGTCGAAGTGGAGGGCCGGGAGGGCGCCGGTCCCGGGGCGGATCCGGATCTCATCGCCGGCCTCGGCCAGGGCCGCCACGACCGTCTTCAGCAGATCGTGGTTGACCCCCACACGAAAGCGATCGGCCGCCGCAGGCGCCACCCGGACCGGGCAGGCCACCGCGTGGGTCCATTCAGGCTCCTCTGCATCCAGGTTCGGCGCGTCTTCCTCGACGCGGGAGAATCCCTGGTCCCGGCTCGTGCGCAGCGTGAGCCGGCTCTCCGTGCCCGACAGGCGTATCTCCACGAGGGGGTTGTAGATCCATCCCGGGCTCTCGACCCGGTGCCGGGGACTCAGGTACGGCTCGATCCCTTCCACGCACGCCATCAGCTCTGCGGCCTCCGCGACCACCGAGACGGATCCGGGCGGGTGAAGGCCCACGGCCTCCTCGTAGCGCAAGTAGGGGCCGGGGTGGATGGGGAACGTCGTGCTGACGCCGTCCCGCGTCTTCAGGGTGGCCTCCTCCTCGTCGATCACCAGTGTGGCTCCCTCCGCCTCCGGGACCGCCTCGGAGGCCACCGACTCCAGGACCACCGGGGCGGCCAGGGAGGCCAGACCCCGACTCGACCAGCTCAGAAGGCGTGCGCCGTCGCAGGCAACCATGCGGCCCCCCGCGTCCAGGCAGACGCACCGCAGGATGCGCCGGTGATCCCTGCCCTGAAAGCGGGCCAGGTGACGCAATCCGGTCAGGTCGGCGGCGGTCAGTTCGTAGCTCTGCGAGAAGCTTGACTCCGGCATGGCGATGATCTCCTTGTGCAGTCGTGATCGGGCTTTCTGCAGACGGCTGCGGACCGTCTCCGTCCTCAGGTCGAGCAGCAGGGCCGTCTGACGGTAGGAGTAGCCCTTCAGGTAGTGGTGGACGATCACGTCCCGGTGGGCGTCGCCGAGCCGCCCCAGGGCCTCTCGCAGGAGGCTGCGGATGCGCTTCTCCTCCCGTCCGTGCACCGGGGCCGCCGCCGACTCCACTTCGAACCGCTCGAGCAGGTCGAGTTGTGCGAGCCGGCGCCGATGCCACATGCGCACGTGGTTGTCGGCGATCGACCGCAGCCAGGCGGGGAAGCGGCCGGGACTCCGCAACGTGGCCATCCCCTCCCAGGCCGCCAGGAAGACCTCCTGCAGCAGGTCCTCGGCCGTATCCCGGGAACCGAGCCTCGACGAGATCCGCGCCAGCAGCCAGCCCGCGTGCCCCTCCACCAGACGGCCGAAGACTTCGGCGTCTCCCGAGGTGGCCGCGGTCACCTGGTCCTTCTCATCCCGGTCCATGATCACCCTGACAGTTGCGCGCCGGGCCTGGAGGTATCCCGGCCCCGGCGGGAATATCTCCGCCGGGCGCCCTCCGTGGCGGAACCGCCCCCCGCAGACTATATTTACTCCTTTTGCGGCAAGGGGTTACGGGCTCGGAGGCCCGCCGGTTTGTTCGAGAGACTGACAGAGCGTTTCGACGACGTCTTCCGCCAGTTGCGCGGTCAGGGCCGCATCACCGAGAAGGCCCTCGACCAGTCACTGCGCGAGATCCGACGCGCCCTGCTCGAGGCCGACGTCAACTTCAAGGTGGCCAGGAGCTTCCTCGGGCGGGTCCGCGAACGGGCCCTCGGGCGCGAGGTCCTGCGCAGCCTGAGCCCGGGGCAGCAGGTCATCAAGGTCGTCCACGAGGAGCTCATCGCCCTCCTCGGCGGCACCGCGGCGCCCCTGGAGCTGGGGCCGCAGCCGCCGACGGCGGTGCTCCTCGTCGGTCTGCAGGGCTGCGGCAAGACCACGGTGGCCGCCAAGCTGGCCCGTCACTTCAAGGAGCGCGGACGCCTCCCCTACCTGGTGGCGGCCGACACCTACCGGCCCGCCGCCGTCGAGCAGCTGCGCACTCTGGGGGCCGGCATCGAGGTCGGCGTCTTCGGCCCCGGCGAGGCCGGCTCCGACGATCCCGTCGAGATCTGCCGCCTCGGAGTGGAGCAGGCGCGCCTGCGCAACCGCAGCATGGTCCTGCTCGACACCGCCGGCCGCCTGAGCATCGACGAGGAGATGATGGCCGAGCTGTCGGCCATCCGCGAGGCCGTACGGCCCCACGAGACCCTGTTCGTCGCCGACGCCATGCTCGGCCAGGACGCGGTGGAGACGGCGAGCCGCTTCCACGAGCGCATTCCCTTTCAGGGCGTGGTGTTGACCAAGATGGACTCCGACGCCCGCGGCGGCGCCGCCCTGTCGATCCGCGAGACCACGGGCCAGCCGATCCGCTACGTCGGCACCGGGGAAACCCTCGAAGGGCTGGAGCCCTTCCATCCGGATCGCGTCGCCTCCCGCATCCTGGGGATGGGCGACGTGCTGTCCCTGGTGGAGAAGGCGGAGCAGAGCATCGGCAGGGAGCAGGCCGCGGCCATGGAGGAGAAGCTGCGCAAGGAGTCCTTCACCTTCGAGGACTTCCAGCAGCAGTTGCGGGCGGTGCGCGACATGGGCCCGGTCGACCAGCTCCTGGGCCTGATCCCGGGTGCCGGCAAGACCCTGAAGGGAGCGAGCGTCGACGACGGCGCCTTCAGCCAGACCGAGGCGATCATCAACTCCATGACCCTTCAGGAGCGCCGCCGTCCACAGATCCTCAACGGCAGCCGGCGGCGGCGGATCGCCCGCGGCAGCGGCACCTCGATCCAGGACGTGAACCGTCTCCTCAAGCAGTTCCACGCCATGCAGAAGATGTTGCGCCAGATGAGCCGGCCCGGACGCAAGGGACGGGGACGGATGTCCCTGCCCCTGTCCCTGCCGGGTACCTGAACCCGCCGGATTTCCCCCACCTAGCCAGGAGCCATCGCCACTTGGTCAAGCTTCGCCTCAAGCGAATGGGACGCAGGAAGCGCCCCTTCTACCGAATTGTCGCCATGACCGACAACCTGCCCGGTACCGGGCACGCCCTGCAGGAACTGGGCACCTACGACCCCGTGCACGCGCGCTTCGAGGTCGACGAGGAGGCCGCCCTCGGCTGGCTGAACAAGGGCGCCCAGATGACGCCCACCGTCCACGATCTGCTGCGCAGCAAGGGCATCCTCGCCCGCTGGCGCGGCTTCGAGGGAGTGGAGCGCGAGGGCGCGCTGACCACCGACAAGCCCAATCGCCGCAAGAAACTCGGCGCCACGGCGGCCATCCCGGTGGAGAAAGAGGACGTCCCGGAGGGGTCGCCAGAGGCCGTGACGGATGAGGGCGAGGGGTCCGGGGAGGGATAGGGCCACGGACGGATCGGAGCCCGGCCGTGTCGCCGTCGGCTTCGCGGGGCGCGCCAAGGGGGTGCGCGGCGAGGTCGTCGTGGAACCCCTCACCTGGAACCCGGACCGGTTCGACGGGCTGCGCACCGTGCGGCTCGAGCGCAAGGGACAGGCGGACCTCGAGTTGCGCATCGAGAGGTGGCGCCCGGACCGCGGGGGGTTGCTGATGAAGTTCGCCGGCGTCGACACCCCCGAGCAGGTGCGGGACGGCATCACGGGCGGATACCTGACGATTCCCAGGGATCGGGTCGCCCCGCCTCCCGATGGCCGCTACTTCGTCTTCGACGTGGTCGGCTGCCGGGTCTGGGATGACCTCGGCCGTCGTCTCGGCGAGGTGACCGAGGTGCTGCAGATGCCGGCCAGCGATGTCTTCGCGGTCCGGCTCGAGGACGGAGGCCAGTTCCTGCTGCCGGCGGTCCGCGATTTCGTGACCCGCATCGACGTGGACCACCGGCGGATCGAGGTTCAGGGCGTCGAGGAGCTGCTGGCGCCGGGAGGATGAGGTGAGGATCGACGTGGTGACCCTGTTTCCGGGGTTCTTCACCCAGCCCCTGGAAACCAGCATCCTGGGACGGGCGGTGGCCGGCGGACACCTGGAGGTCGCCGTGCACGACCTGCGGTCCTGGGCCACCGGCCGTCACCGCACCGTGGACGACGCGCCTTTCGGCGGAGGCGGCGGCATGCTGATCAAGCCCGAGCCCGTGGCCGCCTGCTGGGAGGACCTGCAGCTGGACCGCGGCCTGAGCATCTACCTCACCGCCGACGGCGAGCCCCTCGACCAGCAGCTGGCGGCGGAGCTGTCCCTGGAGCAGCACCTGGTGCTGCTCTGCGGCCACTACAAGGGGGTGGACGAACGCCTGCGCCAGCGCTTCATCGACCGCGAGCTGTCGATCGGCGACTACGTGCTCACCGGCGGGGAGCCGGCGGCCCTCGTGGTGATCGATGCCGTGACCCGGTTGCTGCCCGGTGTCCTCGGCGACTTCAGCTCGGCCATGGCCGACTCGTTCCACGACGGGCTGCTCGACTGTCCGTGGTACACGAGGCCCGCCGAGTTCGACGGCCAGCGCGTGCCCGAGGAGCTTCTCCGCGGGGACCACGGGCAGGTCGAGGCCTGGCGCCGCCGGCAGGCGCTTCGCCGCACCTTCGAGCGCCGCCCGGACCTGCTGCCGGCCGCGGACCTGGACGAGAGGGAGCTGCGGCTGGTCGAGGACTGGTCGAAAGAGCGAGAGGCCGGCAACGGCCGGCCCGAATCAACACTGGACAGAGAAAGGGTCTGAATGGACACTGGTATCCTGCGGGAGATCACCGCCGATCAGCTGCGCACCGATCTGCCGGAATTCCTGGCCGGGGACTCGCTGCGCATCCACGTGCGAGTCATCGAGGGAGAGAAGGAGCGCATCCAGGTCTTCGAGGGGGACGTCATCCAACGCAAGGGCAGCGGCATCCACGAGACCTTCACCGTGCGCAAGGTGAGCCAGGGCGTGGCCGTGGAGCGGATCTTTCCCCTCCACTCACCGCGCATCCTGAGGATCGAGCGCCTGCGGCGGGGCCGGGTGCGCCGGGCGCGCCTGTTCTACCTGCGCAACCGCAAGGGGCGCTCGGCCCGCATCCGGGAGAAGCGGTGAAGGAGAGCCCGGTGTCCACCCCGCCCGCCCTGCCCTTCACCCGCAAGAACTGGATCCTCTTTCTCGTGGGGCTGGGCACCATCGCCCTCGGCTACGTGCTGCTCCGGATCCCGCCGGTCGACGGACCCCTGTCCCTCACCGTGGCCCCCCTCCTGCTGGTCGCCGGCTACTGTGTGATCCTGCCGGCGGCGATCCTGGTCAGGGACCGCGGTCCCGGCCGGGAGAACGCGGATGGGGAGGCCGCCGAGGCCGGGGAGCCGCGCCCATGACCGCAACCGCCCTCCCCCACCCGGCCGACCTCTACAGCGGCGACCGCGTCGCCCGTCCGGTGGAGAGCCTGGAATCCGTCGGCGGCGCCGGGCGTTCCTTCTTCCACGACCACGGATACCTGGCCATTCGCCGGGCCGTCTCCCGGGAGCGGGTCCGGGCGGCGTCGGCCGCGGTGGACGACCTGATCGACGGGGTCGATCCCGGATTCCGCGGCGTCCAGTTCGAGGCCGGCGGCGGCCGGCAACTGCCGCCGCGGCAGCGCCGGCGGCGGGTGCGCAAGCTGATGAGCTTCGTCGACTACCATCCGGCGCTGAAGGAGTTGAGCGAGGACCCGGCCCTTCTGAGCCTGGTCAGCGGCCTCATGGATGGCGAGACACCGCAGATGTTCCAGGACATGGCCCTGCTCAAGCCTCCGGGGGGCCGGGAGAAACCCTGGCACCAGGACATGGCCTACTTCAACCTGCCGCTGCACACCCCCGTCGTCGGTCTCTGGATCGCCCTCGACGAGGCGACCGTGGCCAACGGCGCCCTGCACGTCATCCCCGGCTCGCACCGCGAGGGTCCGAGCGATCACTTCAACCGGCGCGACTGGCAGATCTGCGACACCGACGTGGCCACCGGCCGGGATCTGGTCGTGCCTCTGCCCCCGGGGGGCGCCCTCCTGTGGCACGGCCTGACCCACCACGGCAGTCCCGTCAACCACTCCCGCCGCCGCCGCCGGGCGTTGCAGTTCCACTACCGCCCCGCCTCGGCCGAAGAGACCACCGCCAAAGAGCGCATGCATGTCTTCGGCGGCGAGGTGCGCGGCGCCGAGTGCTGAGCGGCAGCCTGGGGCGTACGGTGGCCTTCCTCGAGCGGCTCCCGGCGCCGCCGTCGGCGCGCCGAACTCAGTCGCCGCCCGGACCGGCCGCAGCGGCTTCGGAGGTGGTCAGCAGGTCGAGCTGGTTCTCGGCCGCGGCGTCGGTCGACTCGCAGCCGGCGAAGGGGTGGCCGCCGCCGATGCAGTAGGTGCACAACTGCCCGGACCCGATGCCGAGGTGCTCGAAGGCCCGCATCATTCCCCGGGTGGAGATGTAGACCACCGGCAGGCCCATCTTCTCGCTGATCTCCCGGGGCCCCCGTCCGCGGGCGATGAACTCCTCGCCCGCCGGAGGCGTGGGCGGCATGTCCACGCCGAACATGCAACCCCGCGGCACGCCGTCGCCGGGGATGATGCCGATGGGCGGGGTGTACGACGCCACATAGGCCTTCTTCACGCCCAGGTCGTCGTAGAGCAGGTTGCGGGCGCGGAGCAGGTTGTTGCCCCGCACGATGCTGTCGTCGATCAGCAGCACCGTCCGGCCCGACAGCCGCGGACCCAGCCCGGGCAGCAGATGCAGGTTGTCATCGATCGACTGCTTGCGGTCCCGGGCGGTCGATCCCTGGAAGGCCCGCTCGCCGCGCATCTTGTAGAACACGGGCATGAAGGGCAGGCCGCGGATCTGGGCGTACGAGCGCGCCGCCACCTCCGGGCACCGCGGCAGGAAGGTGACCACGTCCACGTCGGACGGGCTGAACTCCTCCGCCAGGATCTGCCCCAGTCTCTCGCGGACCTGGCGGGCGGCGACGTGATTGATGATGGAGTCCACGTCGGAGATGTAGTTCCACTCGAAGAAGCAATGACTCGGCCGCGGATCGACGAGGCTCTCCTTGGAGTACTCGCCCTCCGGCGTCAGGTAGTAGACCGACCCCGGGGCGAGATCCTCGATGTACTCGCCGCCGTTCTTCCGGAAGGCGATGTCCTCGGAGGCCACGCCGTACTTGCCGTCCTTCCAGCCGAGCACTCCCGGCTTGATCCCCGTGCGGTCGCGCAGCACGATCACGTCCCGCTTGCGCCAGTCGGCGATGGCCATCGTGTAGGCCCCCGGCACGCGGCGCAGAAAGGCCTGCTCGCCGTCGCGGCGGTAGAGGTAGAGGAGGGCCTCCGTGTCGCAGGTCGACTTCACCCGGGAGAGGTCGATACCGTCCAGGTAGCCGAAGTCTACCTGGCCGTTGTGGACGGCGGCCATCTGGCAGTCGCGGAACAGGATGTGGTTGCCGCGGTTCTCGACCTGCCCCCCGAGCACGTGCGGGTGGGCGTCGTCGAGGATCTCTTCCTTGCGGCCCTGGGTGGCGTAGCGCACGTGGGCCATGTAGGTGTGGTAGCTGGGGCTGGGGAAGATCTTGTGCAGGTCGGTGACGTCGAAGCGGTCCACGCCCCCGGCCCACTTGATGACGTCGATGCGGCCTTCGCCCACGGCGGCGATACCGGCCCCCTCGCGGCCCCGGTGCTGCAGGGATCGGATGAAGGAGTAGGCGTCGTGGAGGGTGTGGGCGACGCAGAATCCGCAGTTGTGGCGGATGGCGTCTTCCATCGAGCTAGCGCACCGGCCCGGATGCGCGGCTCAGGCCCGGGCCGCCGTACCTGTCAGCTGTCGTCATCAAGTCTCCACCCCTCGTCACGGTTCGCCGCCGAGAATATATGGCTTCATGGCCACCGGGTCTCGAAGGCGTCCCCGCCCTGCCCGTGGACCAGGTCCCCGTAGGCGCGCCATCCGGCGATTTCCGCCTCGGTGGCCGCAGGGGCCCGAAGGGCGGCGAGGTTGGCCCGCAGATCGGCCACGGGGCCCGTCGACGTGAGCGCCACCTGAACGGCGTCGTGCTCCAGGGCGAAGCGGTAGCAGTCGGCGGCCGAGGGAACGGGTCCGGACCACCGGGGGTGGCCGGCCAGCAGCCCGCCCCAGCGCGTGCAGGTGAAGGCGACGACGGGGATGCGCCGCGCCAGGGCCGCGGGCAGCACGGCTTCCTCCGCCCCCCGGTGGGCCATGTTGTAGCGGTGCATGAGCACGTCGATGCGGCCGCTCTCGAGGAGGCGCCGCGCCAGGGGCCGGTTGTGCGCGGTGCCGCCTACGTAGCGGATGCGGCCCTCCGCCTTCCACCTGTGCAGCAGGCCGACGACGCCGTCGTCGGCGAGCAGCCGGTCCAGGTCGTCTCCGGGATGGACGTACTCGGCGAAGAACAGGTCGACGGGATCCGCCGACAGACGCCCCTCCACCTCTGAAAGATAGTCCTCCACCTCCGCGGGGTCCCGGCTCTCGGAGCCGGTGGCCCGGAAGACGTCCTTCCTGCGGCCGAGGGGTGCCAGGCCGTCCACCAGGCCGGTGAAGCCGAGGTTGTAGAAGAAGAACAGGTTGACCCCGGCCTCGAGGGCGGCCGGCACACAGCGAGGGTCCGTGCTCGGGTGGCCCGCCAGTCCAAGGCGGGAAGCGGGGCTGCCGTCCTCGCAGCGCAGGGGCCGGGCCGTCCCGGCGGGCGCCGTCAGGGCTCCGCCACCCGGGCAAGGGTCGTCAGATCGCCGATTCGCCGGTCTCCCCGGTGCGGATGCGGACCACCTCGTCGACGGAGAGCACGAAGATCTTGCCGTCGCCGATGTGTCCCGTGCTGGCCGCTTCCTTCACCGCGTCCATGGACCGCTGGGCGATCGAGTCGGCGACGACCACGTCGATCTGCAGTTTGGGCGTGAAGTCGATGTTGTACTCGGAGCCGCGGTAGATCTCCTTGTGGCCCTTCTGCCGCCCGAATCCCTTCACCTCGCTCACCGTCATGCCCATCACGCCCAGATCGCTCAGGGCTTCCTTGACCCTCTCGAGCGCGTTGGGCCGAACGATGCATTTCAGCAGCTTCATGGCCTCCCTCCCTCCTTCCGGCGGTAAGACGGTGAACCCTTCAGACCTCCGAATAGTAGCCCTGCTCGTTGTGCAGGGAGATGTCCAGACCGCGGTCCTCCTCTTCCTCCTCGACGCGCAGGCCGATGACGGCATCGATGGCCTTGAGGATGACGAAGGACAGAACGGCGCAGTAGATGGTGGTGACGAGCACGCCCACGATCTGCGCCCATACCTGGCTGCCCATGGTGTGGGTCAGGCCGGCGGCGGTGCGGCCGAAGCCCTGGCCTCCGAGGGACTCGGCGGCGAAGACGCCCGTGAGAACGGCGCCGGCCATGCCGCCGATGCCGTGCACGCCGAAGACGTCGAGGGAGTCGTCGTAGCCGAGCCGCTGCTTCAGGCTGGTGGCGCCCCAGAAACACAGCACCCCGGCGGCGGCGCCGATGGCGATGGCGCCCAGGGGGCCGACGCTGCCCGAGGCCGGTGTGATGGCCACCATGCCTCCCACCGCCCCGGTGACGATGCCGAGCACGCTCGCCTTGCCGTGCTTGATCCACTCCACCACCATCCACGCAACGGCGGCCGTGGCCGTGGCCACCTGGGTGACGAGCATGGCCATGCCCGCCACGCCGTCGGCGGCCAGGGCCGAACCGGCGTTGAAGCCGAACCAGCCGACCCACAGCATGGAGGCGCCGATAACGGTGATCACCAGGCTGTGGGGTGGGATGAGGGTGTCCGGATGGCCGCGCCGCCTGCCGATGACCACTGCGGCCACCAGAGCGGCGACGCCGGCGTTGATGTGGACCACGGTGCCGCCGGCGAAGTCGATGATGCCCCGGTCCCAGAAGAAGGCCCCGTCGCCGCTCCAGGTCATGTGGCAGATCGGCGCGTAGACCACGGTCGACCAGACCGCCATGAACAGCAGCATGGCCGAGAACTTCATGCGCTCGGCGAAGGCGCCGACGATCAGGGCCGGAGTGATGATGGCGAAGGTCAGCTGAAAGGTGACGAAGACCGTCTCGGGCACCGTGCCGGTGAGGGAGTCGATGCCGACGCCGCGCAGGAAGGCCTTGTCGAGGCCGCCCAGGAAGGAGGCGGCGTTGATGACCCCGGCCTCCATCCCCGAGGTGTCGAAGGCCAGGCTGTAGCCCCAGACCACCCAGATCAGGGTCACCACCGCGGCCAGCGTGAAGCACTGCATCAGCACCGAGAGCACGTTCTTCGTGCGCACCAGGCCGCCGTAGAACAGGGCCAGTCCGGGGATCGTCATGGAAAGCACGAGGGCCGTGGAGGTCAGCATCCAGGCCGTGTCTCCGGAGTCGAGGCCGTCCGCCCGGGCCGCCGCGGGGACCAGGAGCCAGGCGAGCGCGGCGCTCCAGAGGACCACCTGGCGGCGGCCTCGATGCCCGGCCTGCGATGAGGGATTTCCTGCCATGGTGCCCTTTCCGTTGGGTGCGATGGTGATTGTTCCCTACTCGTACAGCTCCACGGCCGTCTCGCCGCGGGCGAAGCGCTGCGCCGTGGCCGCCGCCGACTGGCTGCCGATCTGCCGGCGCGTGTCCGCCGCCCAGCGCGACAGCCCGACGAGCAGCTGGTTGCGGGCCGGGTGGCCGGCGCAGCGCTCCCACTCGTCGAAGACCGTGCGCAGGGTGTGCAGCAGGTTCCAGCCGTTGTCGTCGTTCAGGATGGCCCGGCCCAGCTCGCGCAGCAGGCGGTCGCCGTCGTGGCCGGCGCCCAGGTATTCCCGCGTCATGCGGCCGATGCGCCGCACCTGGATCGACTCGATGGCCTCCACGATGCGCTCCAGGGCGGCGTCCTCCTCCCCGGGGGCGGCTTCGGGACCGTCGGCCGCCTCCGCCTCGCCGAGCCGGCGCTGCGGGATGTTCAGCCAGCGGTCGTCGAAGAACTGCCAGGCCGCGTGGTACAGGGCCCGCCGCGCCGCTCCCGCCCCGGCGCGGCGGTTGACGGTGCGCACCGCCGAGGCCAGCGACATCTCCCAGGCCAGGCCCCCCCACCCCGGGCTCATGCCCACGGGGGTGCGGGCCATGCGGTCGGCGGCGAGCATGACCATCGACGTGGCCAACTGCTCGACGCCGGCCCCCTCCTTCAGGGCCCGGGTCACCGCGTCGAAGGCGGTGCGCACGTTGCCGCTCACCAGTCCCTCGACGAAGGCGGCCTCGTCGTAGTCGCCGGCGGCCTCGTCCGGGTCGTCGGGGATCGGCGTCTCCACGAACATCTCCATGGCCTCGCGCAGCAGGTCGCCGGGCACGCCCCGGCCGCGGCCGAGCATCTTCGCCGCCGTGTTGCACACCAGCTCCTCGCCGATCTCCCAGCCGAACTCGTCGAGCAGCTCGATGAGGTAGCCCAGGTTCCTCAGGTTGTCGCGCATCCCGATGAAGTGGGGGGCCACGGCGCACTCGAAGAGCAGCGGCGTGATGTCCTCGTCGTGGCCGCCCTGGCCGCGGAGGGTGAGCAGGCACTTCTCGATCCCCTCCCACATCTTGTCCTCGGAGAAGTAGCGCACCCAGCCGGCGAGCTTGTCGTAGGGCACCGCCCCTTCGGAGGAGACCGGCGGCAGGGCCCGGGGCGGCGGCCGGTCGCCGGCGCGCCCCGAGGCGGCCGTGGCGGCCATCATCAGGGGGATGAGCCGCTCCTCCGGCTCGTAGCGCCGGGCCACGGCGAGGCCATTGACGAACTGGGCCACCTCGTTGCCCGCCTCGCGGGCGTCGAGCTGGGTCGCCGCGTAGCGCCCCATGTGGCGCACGAGTCTCTCCAGGGTCTCGCGCTCGGAGACGCCGCGGGCCAGCAGGATGGCGATCGCCTTGGACAGGGTCCAGCTGTCGCCGTTGTTCAGGCCCTCCTCCAGCAGCAGGAAGTGGGCGTCGTCGCGCCTGGAGCCGCCGCTCTTGACGTTGACGTGGATCTCGCCGCCGCGCACCTCGACGGGATAGGTGTCCAGGTCGTCGCAGCCGCCGGTGAAGCAGCCGCCGCCGCCCAGGTCGTAGCTGTATCCGTGCCAGTCGCAGGTGAGCACGCCGTTGCGCACGATGCCGCGGGTGAGGGGGTAGCCCATGTGCGGACACTGGTTGTCGGTGGCGTAGTACCGGCCCTGGTGCTGGAAGAGGGCCACGCTGCGGCCCTCGACGCGGACCGCCTTCGGCCGCCCCTCGTCCACCTCATCCACGGAAGCAACCCTCGTGAAGTCTCCATTCGTGCTCATGGCTGCGTCGGCTCCTCGTCGGCGAATACGTCGATGGTGGTGAGCCCCTCGGCGAAGCGCAGGGCCGTGGTCGTGGCGGCGCCACTGGCCTTGCTGGTGCGCACGTCGGTGGCGTACCTCGCCAGACCGGCCACCAGCTGGACCGCGGCCGGGTGCCCGGCGCCGAGGGCGGCGTCGGAGCCCCGGGTGCGGGCGAACTCGTCGACCACCGTGCACAGCGTCGGCAGCAGCCGGGCGCCGGTGTCGTTCCACAGGATGAGCACCCCCAGCCGGTGCAGCAGGAGATCGGCGTCGAAGCCGGCGGCCAGGTAGGCGGCGGCGCTCTCGCCGGCGGCGTGAACGTCGAGGGTCTGCACCCCCCTGGCCACCTCCTCGACGCCCTCCGCGGCCGAGGAGACCGCCAGCGGCGCGGCCTCCGGGGGAGGGGAGAGGGGCCGGGCGGGGATGTTGAGCCAGCGGTCGGCAAACAGATGCCAGGCCGCGTGGAACAGCCCCATGGCGGCGACCCGGGGACCGCCGATGCGCAGCGCCGTGCGCAGCGACCGGGCCAGGTCGAGCTCCAGGGTGAGGCAGTTCCAGCCGGCGTCGACGTTGACCGGCGTGCGCGCCATGCGGTCGGCGGCCACCAGCAGGAAGGTGGTGATCAGGCGCTCGAGGGAGACCCCGGACCGCAGCACCCGGGCCAGGGAATCGAAGGACCGCTCCAGGTCGCCGCTCAGCAGGTCGGCGGCCAGGGCGTCCTCGTCGAACTCGAGCCCGTCCCCCGGCGAGTCGGACGCCTGGTCGATGACGCCGCCGAGGTCGCGCATCTTGCGGATGGCGTCGCGGCGGAACAGCTCCGGCTCGCCGCGGCCCTGGCCCACGGTGCGGGACCCGAGGTTGAGGACCAGCTCCGACGACGCGTCCCAGCCGAAGCGGTCCACGACCTCGGCCAGGCAGGCCAGGGTGACGAGGTTCTCGCCGAAGCCGAGGAACCCCGGCTGCGCGGCGCACTCGAAGAGCAGCGGCAGGATGCGCCCCGTGTCGCCGCGGGAGCGGGCCGTGAACAGGCAGCGCTCGATGCGGTTGGCCTGGCCGTTGCGCGAGAACACGCGCACCCAGTCGTCGATGCGCTCCCCGGTGACCGGCTCGGGCAGGGGCACCACCTGCAGCCTCGACGCCGCCCCCCCGGAAGCCGCGGTGGCCGCCGTGGCCAGACAGGCGAGGTGGTCGGCGCCCTCGTAGCGGTCGGCCACCGCCAGGCCGCCCACCAGCCGCGCCAGGTCGGCGCCCGCCTCGGAGCCGCCCGAGCTGGCCACGCGCCGGCCGAAGTGCCGCAGCACCACGGCGACGATCTCCTCCCGCGGCACCCCGCCCCGCGACAGCAGGGCCAGGGCCTTGGAGATCGTCCAGCGGTCGCCGTGCAGAAGCCCCTCGCGCAGCAGCTCGAGATGCACCTCCTTGCGCCGGTATCCCTCCTCCTCCACCTGGATCCACACCTGGCCGCCGGCGCGGACCTCCACCGGAAAGACGGCCAGGTCGTCGCACATGTTGTTGAAGCAGCCGCCGGCCTCCAGGTCGAAGCGGCGGCCGTGCCAGTCGCAGGTGAGCACGCCGTTGCGAACGACCCCGCGCGTGAGGGGGTAGCCCATGTGGGGGCACTGGTTGTCCGTGGCGTAGATGCGCCCCCCCTCGTTGAAGAGGGCCACGCTGCGCCCCTCCTCGCCGAGGCGCACCGCCCTGGCCTGGCCGGGAGCGATCTCCCCCACCGCGGCCACCTGCATCCAGCCGTTCTCCGTCATTCTCTTCCTCTCCTCTTCTCCGGTCAGTGGGCGTCCAGCCAGGTCTCGCCGGTGCCCATTTCCACCACGATGGGAACGTCCATGGGAATCGCTTCCTTCATCTCCCGGGCCACGACCTCCCGCACCTCCTCCTCCTCGTCGCGGTAGAGGTCGAAGAGCAGCTCGTCGTGCACCTGCAACAGCATCCTCGTCTTCCAGCCTCGCTCCACCTGCTGATGGTGGATGGCCACCATGGCGCGCTTGATCATGTCCGCCGCCGTGCCCTGGATCGGCGAGTTGATGGCGTTGCGCTCGGCGGCGGCGCGCACGGGCCGGTTGCGCGAGTGGATGTCCTTGAGATAGCGGCGGCGGCCGAGGAGGGTCTCCACGTACCCGTGCTCGCGGCAGAACTCGATCGTCTCGTCCATGTAGCGGCGCACGCCGGGGTACTCGTCGAAGTACTGCTCGATGAACTGCTGCCCCAGCTTGCGCGGCAGGCCCAGCCGCTCGGACAGGCCGAAGGCGGAGATGCCGTAGATGATGCCGAAGTTCACCGTCTTCGCCTGGCGCCGCATCTCGTCGTCGACCATCTCCGGGGGCACCCCCCAGATGCGCGAGGCCGTCACCGCGTGGATGTCCTCCCGCTCGCGGAAGGCCCGGTTCATGCGCTCGTCGCCGCAGATCTGGGCGATGATGCGCAGCTCGATCTGCGAGTAGTCGGCGGCCAGCAGGGTGTACTCCGGCCCGCCCGGCACGAAGGCCTTGCGGATCTCGCGCCCCTGCTCGGTGCGGATGGGGATGTTCTGGAGATTCGGGCCGCTCGACTGCATGCGGCCGGTGGCGGCCACGGCCTGCTCGTAGTGGGTGTGGACGCGTCCGGTGCCGGGGAAGATCGCCCCCGGCAGCATGTCGAGGTAGGTCGACTTCAGCTTGGTGCACAGCCGGTGCTCGAGGATCCTGGCGGCGATCTCGTGCTCGTGGGAGAGGCGCGTGAGCACCATCTCGTCGGTCTTGTACTGCTTCGACTTCGAGGTGCGGCGGGCGTTGGGATCGAGCTGCAGCTTCTCGAAGAGGATGTTGCCGAGCTGCTGGGGCGAGTTGAGGTTGAAGGGCTCGCCCGCCAGCTCCTCGATGCGCCGCGCCGAGGACTCGATACGGGCCGCCAATTCGTCGGAGATCGTCTTGAGGATGGCGGGATCGACGCGGATGCCGGCGTGCTCCATGGCCGCCAGCACCGGGATCAGCGGCGCCTCGGCCTCCTCGTAGACCCGTTTCTGCCCCGACTCATCCAGCATGGGCTCCAGCTTGCGGCTCAGCTGCAGGGCCACGTCGGCGTCCTCCACGGCGTACGCGGTGAGCTCCTCGAGGGGCACGTCGCGCATGCTGCGCTGATCTTCGCCGCGCTCGCCGATCAGGTCGGTGATGGGCACCGGCTTGTACCCGAGCAGAGCCTGCGACAGGTAGTCGAGAGAGCGGCGCAGGTCGGGCACGGCGAGGAAGGCGGCCACCATGGTGTCGAAGAGATGGCCCCGGACCTCGATGCCGTGCCAGCGCAGGGCCACCAGGTCGAACTTGAGGTTGTGGCCGATCTTGGCCACCGACGGATCCTCGAGAACGGACCGCAGCTCCTCGAGGACGGCGCGGCCTTCCTCCTCGTCCTGCGGGAAGGGGACGTAGGCGCCCGCATGAGGGGTGTGGCTCACCGCCAGGCCGAGCAGCTCGCAGGTGCGCGGGTTGAGGCTCGTGGTCTCCAGATCGAGGGCGAAGGCGCCGGCCTGCCGCAGCTCGGCGATCAGGGCGGCGCGGCCGGCGGTGTCCTCGACGGTCCGGTAGTCGTGGTCCACGTCGGCGATGGAGCGGACCTCGTGGGGCTCCTCGACGCCGGCCATCATCCGCTGCACGCCGGCCTCGAAGTCGTCGCCGAAGAGGCGCTTGCCGAGAGCGTTGAACTCCAGCTCCGAGAACAGGCCGGTGAGGACCCTGTCGTCGGCGGGGCCCCGCTTGAGAGCCTCGATCTCCAGCTCCAAGGGCACCTCGGTCTCGATGGTCACCAGCCGCTTGGAGAGCAGGGCCTGGTCGGCGTGCTCCTGCAGGACCTGGCGGCGCTTGCCCTTGATCTCCTGCACGCGGTCGAGGAGCTGCTCCACGGTGCCGAAGTCGGCCACCAGCTTCTGGGCCGTCTTCTCGCCGATACCGGGCACGCCGGGCACGTTGTCGATGGCGTCGCCCATGAGCCCGAAGAGGTCGGGGATCTGCTCGACGCGCTCGATCTTCCACTTGGCCCGCACCTCCTCCTCGCCCAGCAGCTCCGGGGGCCGGCCGGAACGGCCCGGGCGGTAGAGCAGGGTCCGGGGCGAGACGAGCTGGGCGAAGTCCTTGTCGGGGGTGACCATGTAGGTCGTCATGCCCGCCGTCTCGGCGCGGCGCGCCAGGGTCCCGATGACGTCGTCGGCCTCCCAGCCGTCGACGCGCACCACGGGGATGTTGAACCCCTCGAGGACGCGGAAGACGTAGGGCATGGCCGTGCCCAGATCCTCGGGCATGCTCTCCCGCTGGGCCTTGTACTCGGCGAACTCCTCGTGCCGGTAGGTGGGCTCGCCGGTGTCGAAGACGGCCGCCAGGTGGGTGGGCTCGAAGCGCTCCAGAAGCTCCAGCAGGGTGTTGGTGAAGACTAAGGGCGCCGAGGTGTTCATCCCCCGGGAGTTGGTCACCGGGTTGTTGATGAGCGCGAAGTGGGCGCGGTAGGCCAGGGCGAGACCGTCGAGGAGGCAGAGCACCTTGCGGTCCTCGAGGTCGAGCTCGCCCGTGCGGCCGAGGGCACGGTTGGCGGCGTCGGTGGGAGCGGTCGTCATGGAAACGCACCAACCTAACGGGCCCCGGAGACCTCATCAAGCGTCTTGCCGCCCGCCGGGAGGGCCCCTTGGTTTGCCGCCCCATGAGAAAGAGACCCCCCGATCCCACCGCCCTCGGCCGCGCCTTCCGCCGGCGCCTGCGCCGCGCCGGCGCCGGGGGGCCGCCGGTCCTCGGCTGCATGGTCTCCGAGTACCTGCGGCCCTCGCTGGCCACGCTGCTGGCCGAGGCCGGGTACGACTTCGTCTTCGTCGAGACCGAGCACGCCTTCCTGCAGACCCCGGAGCTGGCCGGCTTCGTGCACGCCGCCCGCGGCCTCGGCCTGCCGGCCATCGCCAAGACCGGCCTCGACCGCGGCGAGGTGACCCGCCTCCTCGATGCCGGTCTGTGCGGCCTGCAGCTGCCGCGCACCGAGTCGCCCGAGCAGCTCGCCGAGCTGGCCGAGTACGCCCTCTTTCCGCCGAAGGGCTCCCGCGCCGGGGCCCCGGGATACGTCAACACCGACTACCGCGTCCCCGAGGACCACGGCGCCTGGCTGCGGCGGGCCAACCAGTCCATCAGTCTCGTGGCCCACATCGAGACGGCCGAGGGCTTGCGCAACGCCGCCGCCATCGCCGCCAGCCCCCACGTGGAGGTGGTCTACGTGGGCCCCTGCGACTTCTCCATCGCCATGGGACGTCCCGGCGACTACGACCACCCCGACGTGACCGGCCCCATGAGACGCATCCTGCGGTCGTGCCGCGAGCGCGCCCTCTGCTTCGGGACCACGGCCTCGGGTCCGGCGGCGGCCCGGGACTGGATCCGCCGCGGCGCCGGGTTCTTCGAGATGAGCAGCGAGCTGGAGCTGTTGGCGCGGGCGGCGCGGGCCGAGGTGGAGGCCTACGGGGGAAGCCTGATCTCCTCTCCCGGATCGAGCAACAGACGAGAAAACCCCTTCGCCATTCGGTAAGGGCCAGCAGACGAGACCCCGCCCTTGGTGCCGCGAGGCAACGATGCGGGAGGACAACTGGTTCTCCGGCACCATCAGCGGACGTCGCCGGATCAGCAAGACAGCGCTCGTCAGCAGACAACGCTCGCCGACGACAAGCCGGGCCGCGACGTGCTGCTCGTCAAGTGAATCAGTATTGGCGATCTACGCTTCGTCCAGGAAATGGCCCCGGCGTGTAGCTGAATAGATCACCGGTTCCCCCCGGCAAACGGATCGTCAGTGCGCCCCCGATCACTTCGACGGTCTCGACGTTGCCGCTGAGGCGGTTCAGGCGATAGAGCTTGCTCACCTGGGGTTTGAACCTGACAGTGAAGGTCAGCTCGAAGTCTTCCGCGGTGCCGCCCTTGTCGTGCCAAAGGTTGGTCAGCATGAAGTAGCGCTCTCCTCGATCATCGGTGAAAAACCCCAGCAGGCCATCCTTGTATTCACCGGGCGATTCGACTACCACATCGGTGATTTGATGATCGTTGCCTGCACCGTAGGACCAGGCTGTGGCCCCCCTTGGGGTCGGGTTGGCCACACGCGAGGAGCCTTCGTCGTGCTGGCCCTTCACAAAGCGCACATCGGTGCTGGTGAGAAAGCGAAGTGCCGTACCGAGATTTGCCACCTCGATATTGGCTTGGGCCGCATGGTGATACAGGCGATTCGGCTGACCGTTTGTTTCAATGAGACCGCGCTCAAATGCAATGTCGTAAGTGAAATAGGCGATGCCCGTGTAGCCATAGGTCAACGGTGTGAAGAGCTGGAATCGAATGTCTGATTCACTGGGCAGGCGTCGATGCCATCCGTTGTGTGTTTCGAATGACTGGATGAAGAGCCAGTAGGGCATGCCCTGTTCTTGGGCCTCGTGTCGGACGACTTCCAGCACGTTGAAATAGCTCTCTGAATGGACCCAGCCGTCCACGTCTTCCAGGTCGCCGAGCGGGTAGACATCCACCATCAGGACATCGGGATCGATGATGGCGGCGAAGTCGTCGATGTATCGCTCGTAATCGGGTCCGAGCAGCATCTCGCCTTCGGGCCTGGCATTGCAGTAGGCGAGCGCTTCGGGGTGGAGCTGCCGCAGCCATTTGAGCATGTGCCGGGTGTACCGCATGTAGGTGGAGAGCACGGCCTCGTCATTCACGAGCCATCCGATGCATCCCGGATTGCTGATCAGGTTCCGGATGTAAGCACGGTTTTCTTCACTGTCCAGTTCACCCAGCGCTTCGCGCAGCGACTGTTCGTTGGAGTCTTCGCGGTTGGTCTGCTCGTCGCCCCAACGTTCGAGGTTGACATGGTAGGGCAGTCGGTTCGCAGATGCGATGGGCAGTATCTCGTCGAATGTGCTCGGCTCCCACGCGAGGAGTGCGCTCATGTTGGCTTCGCGGTACTGATCAGCATCAAAGGGCTTGGGTGTCATCCGGGTCAGCCCCATGATGGTGAAGGGATGGCTGCGCACCCAGCGATGCCCGCGATGCATCGTGGGCGGGCCGGCCGGTGAGAGCGTTTCCGAGGTGAATCCGCGCGGTGATTGGTGCCGGTTGCCGCTCACGGCTTGGCCGCAGGCCATCGACATGCCCAACAAAGAGCATCCCATCAGACCGTGAAGCACGATATGCGATTTCCCACGCATGCGATCTTCCTTTCAGGGAGGGCTGCCCAGCCCACCGGGCCATCATTTTGATGTCTTAGGGGCTGCGCAGAAATCAGTCGGATTGTCCCGAGGTTGCATGAGACCTGCGGAGCTTGGAGCCGCGGGCATCGTCCGAGAACGTCGGAGCCGCTACGAATTCTTCCAGGAGCAGCAGGTCCACGTCACGCTCTGAAACCCCGGGCATGTCGACCTCTTCGAGACCCTGGTGGAATCGCCCGATCTTACGCGATCGCTGTATCGTTCAGCCCTACCCCATCCCCTGCCACTGGAAGATGACGCCGAGCATGCCCTTCTCCCGGCGGTAGATCATCTCGTAGGCCTCGGCCATGCGCGCATACGGCAGCCGGTGGGTGATCAGCCGGCTCGGCGCCAGGCCGCGTTTCATCAGGGACAGCGTGTGCTCGCAGGCGCGCACCGCGTCGAAGCGGTCGCCCTCGGCCGCCGGGAAGAGATAGCCGCCGCGCCCCGAGACGGCCACGAGGGCGATCCCCTTGTTGTAGAACCGCTCCATGCCCACGGGGTTGAAGTCGAGGGGCTCCTCGCCCCGGCCCGGCAGGGCGACGACGGAGACGCGGCCGTTGTCGCGCACCACATCGCAGGCCGTGCGCCAGGCCGGCCAGGGGTTGGCGGTGAGGATCACCAGGTCGATGCCGGCGCCGCCGGTGAACTCGTCGAGGCGCGCCTCCAGGTCCGGATCGTCGGACAGCCAGGCTGCCTCGGCCCCCATGTCGGTCGCCATGCGCAGGCGGGCCGGGTGGTTGCCCAGACCGACGACCCGCGCCCCGAAGAACGGACCGAGGGCCACCGCCCCCAGGCCGAGCACGCCGAGGCCGACGACGGCCACGTTCTCCCCCGGCGTGAACCAGGCCTTGCGGTAGCAGTGGGAGCTCAGGGTGTAGAGGTGGGCCCACACGGCGTCCTCCGGGTCGACGCCCTCGGGCACGCGAACGACGCTGGCGGCCTCGTCGACGACGTACTCCGACTGGTGCGGGGCCCGCGTCACCACCCGGTCCCCTACTTGGATGCGCGTCACCTCGGAACCGGCGGCGCGCACCACCCCCAGGTTGCTGTCCCCGACCCAGCGCGGGTAGTCGGGCGCCCCGGGCACGCGCTCGGCGCCCTCGTAGTTGCCGCGGTCGGTGCCGATCTTCAGCGCCGAGATCTCGGTCTCCACGTGGATCTGCGTGGGTCCGAGGTCCGTATCCAGAGGCTGCTCCTCGATGCGCAGGTCCCGGGGACCGTGCAGCACGGCGATCTTCATGTGTCGTGACTCCCTGTTCGAGGCCAGCGGCTCAGCGCGGATCCCCCGTCCGCCACCGGTGCTTCTCCACGCCCTCCATGTCCAGCTCCACCCCGAGGCCCGGCCGCCGGGGCACCACGATGCGCCCCTCCACCACCTGCAGGGGCTCGTCGATGACCTCGTCGCGCCAGTCGATGCCGGTGACGAACTCCATGGGCGCGGCGTTGGGGATCGACAACATCACGTGGGCCGCCGCCAGGATGCCCACGGGCCCCTTGGTGTTGTGGAAGGAGATGGGCACGTGGAAGGTGTCGGCCATGGCGGCGATCTTCCTCGCCTCGGTGATGCCGCCCGAGTACATCAGGTCGGGCTGGGCGATGTCGATGCCCTCCATTTCCAGGAGCCGGCGGAACTGGCTCTTGGTGTTGAGCCGCTCCGAGCCCATGACCGGGATCGAGATCTCCCGGCGGATCTTCGGGTACGCCGTCAGGTCGTCGGGCGCCACCGGGTCCTCGTAGGCGAACAGGTCCAGGTGCTCGAGGCGCCGGGCCAGGCGGATCGAGTTGGCCACGGTGAAGCGGCCGTGGCAGTCGATGAAGAGCTTCACGTCGGGGCCCACGGCCTCGCGCACGGCCTCGAAGTGGGCGGCCGTCTCCTCCGGGTGGCCGTCGTCGAGGTAGGTGTCCCAGTCGAGGCCGGCGGCGTCCCGCCAGCAGGCGCCTCCCTTGAGCGCGAAATACCCCTCTTCCTGCTTGGCCCTGGCCATCTCCGCCGCCGCCTCCGGGGTGGCGCCGCCGAAGTGGGTGTACACGTCCACCGCCTCGCGGAAGGCCCCGCCGAGCAGCTCGTACACGGGCAGACCCGCCACCTTGCCCTTGATGTCCCACAGGGCGATGTCGATGCCGGCCATGGCGCTCATCCACACGGGGCCGGCCATGCGCCAGATGCCGCTCACCGAGGAGCGGCGGTAGATGTGGTGCCACAGGTACTCGATGCGCGCCGGGTCGTGGCCGACCAGCTCCTGCTTCAGGTGGTCCACGGCGGCGCAGACCACGGGCTCCTTTTGGGAGTAGGTGGCCTCGCCCAGCCCGGTGACCCCCTCGTCGGTGTGGACCCGCACGATCGTCCACTTGCGGCCCGGGGAGTCGATCATCAGGGTGTCGATGTCGGTGATCTTCATCGCAGGGCCTCGCAGGCGTCGACGAACTCCGCCGAGGTGGTGGTGTAGCCGATGAGATGCTCGAAGTTGCGCAGCACGATCTTGTTGAGCCAGCCGCCCTCGGGGATCGACTCGTCGATGGTGTCGGGGAACTCGATCTCGGCGCCGTTGGAGGCGTCCCGCAGCAGCACGACCCGGTAGTTGCGGCCCACGGCCTCGGCGCAGGTGTAGTGCATGCAGGCGCGGCGGCTGTAGCCGACGACGATGAGGGTGCGCGTGCCCCAGCTGCGCAGGTGCTGGTCGAGGAAGGTGTCGTGGAAGCCGCTCCAGATCCACTTGGGGAAGTTCGGCTCGCCCTCGCGCGGAGCCACGCAGTCCAGGTAGCGCGGCGCGAAGCCGGGGCCCATCTCCCGCCACGGCTGGAGCCCGTCGCGGCCCTCGCCGTACTTGGTCTTGCCCCAGAACTCGCCGACGATGTTGCCGGGGTCGGCGACCAGGCGCAGGTCGTTGTGCACGTAGGCGACGCGCAGACCCACGCCCCGGGCCGCCTCCAGGGCCGGGGCGATGCGGTTCTCGGTGACCGGGTTGGGCGAGGTGCCGTCCACGTCGACGAGCAGGAAGGTGCACTCGGCCAGCGGCAGGGACAGGGTCTCGTACCCGTAGTCGTAGCCGCCGGGGAAGTCCTTGTAATAGCGGACGGGGATGTCGATGGCGGCCACGGGTCGCCTCCGGTCGGGTCAGGGCCGCCTACACTAGCGGCCTCCCGGTCCGGCGGCAACACTTCCGGCTGCCGGCCCGGGACCGGCCCCCCCGGCTTGCCACGCCGCCCGGAGGGCCGTTACGTGGCGGTCTGGCCGTCGACCGGCGGCCTCGGCGCCGCTCTCCCGGCGCCTCCCCCAACCATCGCCCGGAGAATGTCGATCGTGCCCCTGGTCATGAGTGACGAAGAGTTGCTGAACGCCCTCGACCCGGACCACCCCGGCCTGGAGGCGGTCCGGCAGGCCCGCGCGGCCGGGGACCCGGGCGCCGCGAGGACGGAGCTGGTGCGCTGGTTCCGCCGGCGCGGCGACGGCGGCTCCGGTCCCCACGGAGGATCCGAAGATCAGCCCGAGGCCGTCTCGGAACGCGGCGAGGAGCTGTGCCGGGATCTCTCCGGCCGCGACTGGCTCTCGGTGCCCCACCCGGAGGAAATCCCCGAGCGCCTGCACAGCACCCAGGTCATGGGGCTCAACGACCACGGCGAGTTCGCCGCCCTGGCGCAGGAGTACGCGGATACGGGCAACCACCGCTACGCCCGCGAGTGCGTGGCCCGCATGCTGGAGTGGATCGAGGCCAACGGGCCGCTGCCGGATCGCCCTCCCACCGGCCCCACCGGCGCCTACTGGCGCACCATCTTCTACACCCTCCCCCGCACCGCCAACTGGACCCGCTGCCTGGAGCTGCTGCGCCACTGTCCGGCCGTGACCGAGGAGGAGCTGATCACGCTGGTCAAGGTGATCCTCCATCACCTGCGCTACGCCGCCGGCAACCAGGTGCCGGGCATGCCCAACATGATCGCCCATCTCCACGAGCAGCTCATCGGCCTCGGGGAGCAGTGGCCGGAGTTCGCCGAGTCACGCGGCTGGACCCGAACCGGGCTGGAGGGGCTCCGGGCCCTGCTGGACGACTACTTCTACCCGGACGGCGCCTACATCGAGCTGTGCTACTTCGCCCACGAGAGCTTCACCCGCGTCCTGCAGCGGGGCGAGCGGGGCGAGATCGAGCTGCCGCCGGGGTTCCGCGAGAAGGTGGACGGCATCTTCGACTTCCCCGCCTACATGGTGAAGCCCAACGGCAGCTATCCCTCGGTCAACGACAACTACTCCGCCCAGGATGCCGAGAACCTCCCCGAGAGGCGCGGCGGACTGATCGAGCTCGGCGTGGAGATCACGGGGCGGCCCGACCTGCGCTACATCGAGTCCTTCGGCGCCGATGGCACACCCCCGCCTTGGACCTCTCGCCCCTTCCCTTACGCCGGGTTCTACGTGATGCGCTCCGACTGGTCCGCCGAGGCCCGCTACCTGGTCTTCGACGGCGGCCGCAGCGCCGGCGGACACAACCACGTGGACAAGCTCAGCTTCGAGCTCTACGCCTACGGCAACACCCTGGTCACCGACAGCGGTTGCGCGGGGCCCTGGGCCTCGGCCTGGCGCAGCGAGTACTTCGTCGGCCCGGCGGGCCACAACACGATCATGGTCGACGGCCGCGGCCAGGTGGCCGGCCTCCCCCTCTTCGAGATCCCCTCCCTCCGCGGGCGCACATCGTGGCGCCAGATCGCCCCCGAGCCGCTGCCCAACACCTGGGTGAGCGGCCGCCGTTTCGACTACGCCGGCAGCCGCTACGAGGACGGATACGCCACCTACGGCTCGGAGCAGAGCCGGCGGCGCGGATTCGCCTACGAGAGCAAGCGCGTCGACAGCGACGAGCGCATGCAGCCCTGGACGCGGAGCCAGGGCGGCGACCTGCAGGTGCCGCCCCACAAGCGCGTGTTCGTCGACCACGACCGCCGGATCCTGTTCGTCAAGCCCGACTACTGGATCCTCTCCGACCGGCTCCTCGGCAGGGGCCGGCACAAGGCCGAATCGATGTTCCACTTCCAGGCGTCGGCCACGGCCCGCGTCGAGCCCGGGGACGGCTCGGTGCGCACCGTGAACGGCCGGGCCGGCCTGGTCATCCTGCCCGCCCCGGGGCCGGAACTGGAGGCGCGCATCGTCAAGGGTCAGGAGGATCCCCTGCAGGGGTGGGTGCCGGCCGGCTGGGGCCAGCACCGTCCATCGCCGGCGGCCATCTACTCGGTGGAGGAAGAGCTGCCTCTCGCCGTGGACATGGTGCTCTATCCCCACCCCGGGGACAGGGCCCCGGCGGTGGCGGTGGAGCGGCTGCAGGTGGAGGAAGAGGGGGAGCCGGTCCCGACCTGGCAGGCGTCCGCCCTGTGCGTGCACGTCGACGACCGGCGGGACTGGTTCCTCGCCTCCCACGAGCGCCGCGCCCTGCGCATCGCCGGACCGCTGGTGAGCGACGGCGACCTCGCGCTGGTGCGCTGCGACGGGGAGGGGCGTCCTTCGCAGCTATCTCTGATCAACGGCAGCTACGTCAGCCTGGAGGGCCGCCTCCTCGTGGCCGCCGAGGAGACCTTCCCGCGCCTGGAACTGTCCTGGGAGGACGAGGCGCTGAGGGTGGATGCCGACCACCCGGTGGGGGCGGACGTGTGGGCGGGAGGCGCGCGGCGGGTGGTCATCGGCGAGGGGGAGGCGCGGGCCGTTCAGCCGGCGGATGATCGAATCGCGATCTTCGAGGACTGGCTGGATTGAGGAGTAGGGAGATGCCCCTTTCGCAGAAAGAGAGCTGGATTCTTCGTCCGAAGGAAAGAGAAGTGAAGGGTCCAAAACCAATTCGTTAATCCAAACTATTGGGTCAATGCCGCCATGGAATGCGCAACATTACACTCCAAAACAACCGCACTCGACGATGGTTCGGGTGCAATCTCCTTCATTCGACAAAGGGCTCCCACAAGTTGACTTGGTACTCGCTTCCATCGGGCCTCTGCCTCGTTCCGTGGACCAAGACCCACGTCTTCCCGAACTCGGTATCAAGTAGAAAGGTGTGACGAGCTGCCAGCCCAGAAGTGAAAATCTGATAGCGCGGTTTCGATGGCCTGAAGATTATCGGGAGGTCCATGATCTCCATGGGTTCCCAAGCATTTCTGTCGTCCGGAGTCTTGACAAGCTGAGATACCTGTCCTGTGAAACGGTCCAGTCGAAATGTCCACTTTGCTGCCAACTGCGACTGAACGATCTCAAATCTGGCGCTCGTCGGAGGCGTCGTGCTTCGATGAGGAGATACCTGTTGCGAGCTCGCTAGATGAGGCGAAAAAAAGGATAACAACTAAAGAAAGCGCGGAATCTCATGGTCACAGTCCTCTCGTTCGATGCTTCAAGTCTTGGCAATGTGTCCTACGCTGGAGCTACCCCCGTACGGTGGAGGGTTAAGTGCTTTCGGCAGGTACGGCCGATTGAGGCCGTTGTAAAGTGGTGGTCCCCTGCACAGAGCCTGGGTGGAGTACGGGGTTCCGGTCTCGCGCCACGGCTGGGTGCGAGAGACCGGGTGAGCGGGTGGACACCGGCTCGCCCCGGGGGGGGCCCCGGGGGGGCCAGGGAAGGCACGGGAGCGGCGGCTTCACGGCGATTCGGCCGCATCAGGCGACCCGGCGTTCGAAGTTCATTCATCGGCGATTCGTAGTTGAGGGCCGAGTGACGGCGATGAGACGGTTGTACCAAGCCTCGATGTAGTCGAAGATCTCCCGGCGGGCGACCTCATGGGTCGGGAAGCAGCGGCGGTCGAGCAGCTCACACTCGAGGGTGGCGAGGAAGTTCTCACACAGCGCATTGTCGTAGCCGTCGCCGACCGAGCCCGCCGACGGCCGCACCCCGGCCTCCCGACAACGGCGCCCGAAGGCCAGCGACGAATACTGATACCCCCTGGTCCGAGTGATGGATCACCCCCTCCGGACGACGTTTGCCAGAGCGCCATGTCCAACGCCTGCACGACCAGCTCCGTACGCAGGTGAGAGGCCATGGCCCAACCCACGACGCGTCGGCTCCAGGCGTCCAGGACCACGGCCAGATACAGAAATCCGGACCACGTCGGCACGGAGGACATCCTCCTTTCACCCAAAATATCGGGATGTCCACCAAATGGGGGGAACTCCACCCCCGTGCACCGCCTCGACCGCGGACGAAGCTGGTCGCCGTGACCGTCATGATGACCGTCGCTCTCGGCTCCCGCGGCCTGGCGCCGGTCTGCGCCTTCGGCCTCTTCGTCCTCTTCGCCGCGGGGCTGTCCCGGCTGCCGCCGGCGCTGCTGGCGCGCAACTTGCGGTCCTTCCTGTGGCTGCTTGTGATCACCGCCCCTCCACGCCTTCAACACGCCGGGCGAGCCGCTGTGGCGCGTGCCCTGGCTCGACCTGCAGACCACGCGCGAAGGACTGCAGTCCGCGGCCCTCTTCACCCTGCGGCTGGCGACGGTGGTGACCGCCGCGGCGCTGCTCACGCTCACCACCTCGCCCCTGGAGCTGACCGACGGCCTGGAGCTGGAACTGTCCTGGGAGGGGGATACGCTACAGGTGGACGCCGGCCACCCGGTGGGGGCGGACCTGTGGGCCGGCGGCACCCGGCGGGTGATCGTCGGGGAGGGGGAGACGATGGCCATTCGGCCGGTGGATGATCGAATCGGGATCTTCGAGGACTGGCTGGACTGAGGGTGCTCAATCGGCGGGCGGGCATGGTGAAGCGTCCACCTCCCCTGCCGAGGCTTACCTGCCGCCGTTGTGATATTGCATATTATGTCATATCGTATATGATACTATGCGTTTGGCCTTGGACACCAATGTCGTCGTCGCGGGTCTGCGCAGCCCGACCGGAGCCTCGGCCGCCCTGATCGATCGAGCCCTGAGCCGGCAGTTCGAGTTGGTACTCTCGGTGGCGCTTGCACTCGAATACGAGGCCGTATGCCAAGACCCGGGCCAACGCATCGTTTCGGGCCTCAGCGAGGCCGAGGTAGCAATGATCATCTCCGCGCTCTGCGCGGTCGCGGACCCCGTACAGACGCGGTTTCTGTGGCGTCCGCAACTCAGCGATCCGGCCGACGAGATGGTGCTCGAAGCCGCCATCAACGGCAAGGCAGATGCCTTGATCACCTTCAACCGAAGAGACTTCGGCGATGCCCCGGGACGCTTCGGGATTGCCCTGCTATCGCCCCAACAGGCTTTGAGGAGAACATCGGAATGAGCAAAGGAAACAGCACTTACCTGTTGCGGCTGCCCGCCTCCCTGAAGGCAGCGGTCGCGGATATCAGCAAGGAAGACGGCACGAGCATCAATCAGTTCGTCACCACGGCCGTCGCCGAAAAGGTCGCTGCCATGAAGACCGCGGAGTTCTTCACCGCACGCGGCGTCGAGGCCGACATCGAGGCGGCACGCCGACTGCTGCGACGTAACGGGGGCCAGCCACCGGAGCCTGATGATGCCATGGACATGCAAACAGCTTGAGTGATCCCGCACTGACCTCGCCCCACCCACCCTGACCCGTGCCGCTCCTCGGCAACATCGCCCTCGGCCGGTACGTCGCCGGCGACTCCCCTCTGCACCGCCTCGACCCGCGCACCAAGCTGGTCACCATCGCCGCGATGATGACCGTCGCTCTCGGCTCCCGCGGGCTGGCGCCGGTCTGCGCCTTCGGCCTCTTCGTCCTCTTCGCCGCCGGGATGTCCCGGCTGCCGCCGGCGCTGCTGGCGCGCAACCTGCGGTCCTTCCTGTGGCTGCTGGTGATCACCGCCCTCCTCCACGCCTTCAACACCCCGGGGCAGCCGCTGTGGCGCGTGCCCTGGCTCGACCTGCAGACAACGCGCGAAGGACTGCAGTCGGCGGCCCTCTTCACCCTGCGGCTGGCGACGGTGGTGACCGCCGCGGCGCTGCTCACGCTCACCACCTCTCCCCTGGAGCTGACCGATGGCCTGGAACGGCTGCTGCGGCCGCTGCGCCGGCTGCGGGTCCCGTCCCACGAGCTGGCCATGACGATCTCCATCGCCCTGCGCTTCATCCCGGTCCTGGCCGAGGAGGCCGAGCGCCTGCAGAAGGCGCAGATGGCCCGCGGCGCCGAGTTCAGCGGCGGTCCGGTGCGCCGCGCCCGCAAGCTCGTGCCCCTGCTGCTGCCGCTGTTCGTGTCGGCCTTCGCCCGGGCCGACCGCCTGGCCGTGGCCATGGAGGCCCGCGGCTACCGCGGCGAGGGCCGCACCAGCTACCGGGAGCTGCGCCTGGGCCGCCTCGACGCCGCCGCAGCGCTGTTGTCGGTGGGGGCGGCCGGGGTCATCCTGTTGGCGGGCCGGCTGTGAGCCAGGCCTCTCCCGGGCGGCGAACCCTGCGTCTGGACCTGGAATACGACGGCTCCGGCTTCGTGGGCTGGCAGGCCCAGGCCCGGGGACGGACCGTGCAGGGGACGCTGGAGACGGCCCTGCGCACCCTGCTGCGGGAGGAGGTCACGCCGGTGGGCTCGGGCCGCACCGACGCCGGCACCCATGCCCTCGGCCAGGTGGCCCATGCCCACGTCCGGTCCTCCATGGAGGCCGGCCGCATCCACCGGGGGCTGAACGCCCTGCTGCCCGAGGACGTGGCCGTCCTCCAGGTGCGGGACGTGGCCGCCGGCTTCCACGCCCGCTACAGCGCCCTGGCCAAGCGCTACCGCTACCGCATCGACACGGTGCGCCGCGCCCTGGGCCGGAACGCCGTGTGGACGCTGCCGCGGCATCTCGACCTGGAACCGATGGCCGCGGCGGCGGCGGGCCTGAGAGGCGCCCTCGACTTCCGTGCCTTCTGCAAGGCCGACCCGCCGCCGGCGAGCTACAGCTGCCGGATCGACGCCGCCGAGTGGCGCCGGGCAGGGACCTGCTGGACCTTCGAGATCGAGGCCGACCGCTTCCTGCGCCACATGGTGCGGGCCCTCGTGGGCACCCTGGTCGAGGTCGGCCAGGGGCGGCTCGGCCCGCCGCAGTTCCTGAACCTGCTCCAGGGCGCCGACCGCGCCCTCGCCGGCGCCACCGCCCCGGCCCGGGGTCTGTGCCTGCTGCGCGTGCGCTACCCGGAGGAGCTGGGCGGCGCCTCCGGCCCCGAGCCCCTTGAGACCCCCCCGGCTCTTTAGCAGGTTAGTCACAGCCCCCATGCCAGCCCGATCCCTGCTCATCCCCCTGCTCCTCGCGGGCGCCGCCGCCGCCGCGGAAGACCCGGTCACCGCCACGCGCCGCAACGCCGTGGTCCGGGCCGTGGAGCGCGTGCAGCCCTCCGTGGTCAGCGTCCGCGTCGTCCACCGGGAGCAGGTCCGCGTCCGATACCGGAGCCCCTTTGACCTGTTCATGCGCCACCCCTTCGCTCCGCGGTACTACCGGGGGCAGCAGGACCGGGTCCTGGAGGGCTCCGGCTTCATCGTCGACAGCGAGGGCTTCGTCCTGACCAACGCCCACCTGCTCGGGAGCCGGCGCATCCGCGAGGCGGAGGTCTCCCTGCCCGACGGCCGCCTCTTCCAGGTCCGTTCGGGCAACGTCGACGTGGCCCTGGACCTGGCCGTTCTGAAGATCGACGGCAGCGATCTGCCGGTTGCGCCTCTGGCTGAATCCGACCATCTTCTGGTCGGGGAATGGGCCATCGCCATCGGCAATCCCTTCGACCTCGGTCCCACCGTCAGCATCGGCGTCATCAGTGCCATCGACCGGGACTTCGAGGAGCCCCAGGGTGACTACTTCTACCGCGACATGATCCAGACCGACGCAGCCATCAACCCCGGCAACAGCGGCGGCCCCTTGGTCAACGCCTTGGGCGAGGTCGTCGGCGTCAACAGCTTCATCTATACCGGCGGCGAGTACAGCCTCGGGTCCATCGGCATCGGCTTCGCCATCCCCATCGGCGCCGCCCACCGGTTCCTCGACGAGATGCGCATTCACGGGCGGGTTCGCCTGCCGTGGCACGGGATCGTCGACCTTCAGGACCTGACCCCCCGCTGGGCGAGCTATCTGGAACTCGACATCCGAGAGGGCACGGTGGTCATGCAGGTGACCACGGACAGTCCCGCGTACGAGGCCGACCTCGGCCGGGGCGACGTGATCGTCGGCATCAACGGCGAGGCGATCGGATCGGCCTCCGAGGCCTGGAGCGTGCTGCGCGGACTGCGGGTCGACCAGAGCTGCGCTCTCGACATCGTCCGCGGCGGCCAGCCCCTGACCATCGAGTTCCGCATTCAGGAACGTCCGAAGGGGACGAGATGGAACTGAATGGCCCGTGAGGGGATCCCCTTCGTGGCCGCCGGCCTGCTGCTGAGCGCGGCCTGCTGGTACGCCCGGCAATGGAATCCCGCCCTGGCCTTCGGGTCGGCGGTCTTCGGTCTCGCCGCGGCTTTCATGGTGTTCTTCTTCCGGGATCCGCGCCGGCGGGCGCCTGGGCAGCCCGGCGCCGTCGTCTCCGCCGCCGACGGCCGGGTGGTCTCCGTCGCGCAGCTGGCGCACGACGAGTACCTCGAGGGGCCGGCCACGCGCATCAGCGTCTTCCTGTCGGTCTTCAACGTGCACGTGAACCGCGTCCCCCACGAGGGCGAGGTCGACTTCGTCGACCGGCGCTCCGGGCGCTACCGGGTCGCCTACGCCGAGCAGGCCTCCGAGGACAACGAGCAGAGCGTGATCGGGATCCGCAGCGGAGACCACCGGCTCGTGGTCAAGCAGATCGTGGGCATCCTCGCCCGCCGCATCGCCTGCCGCCTGGTGCCCGGCCAGCAGGTGCGCAGGGGGGAGCGTTTCGGCCTGATCCGCTTCGGCTCGAGGGTCGACCTCATCCTCCCGGAGTCCGCCCGGATCCAGGTCTCGGTGGGCGACCGGGTACGGGGCGGCGAAACCGTCATGGGAATCCTCGCGTGATCAACCTCGGCCTCATTCCCAACCTGTTCACCGTGGGCAACCTGTTCTGCGGCTTCCTGGCGTTGCGCTACATCGTCGAGGGGAACTACGTGCCCGCCGCCTGGCTGATCGTGCTCGCCAGCGCCCTCGACAACATGGACGGACGCCTCGCCCGCTACATGGGCCGGGATTCGCGGTTCGGCATCGAGTTCGACTCCCTCGCCGATGTGTGCACCTTCGGCGTCGTCCCCGCCTTCATGCTCTATCACAGCCTCGTGCCCACCGGGTGGGGGGCCGCCCTGGCTTCGGTCTTCCTTCTGTGCGGCGCCCTGCGCCTGGCGCGCTTCAACGTCATGAGCCAGGACAGCGGCAAGGGCGATTCCTTCACCGGGCTGCCGATCCCCTCCGCCGCCATCGCCCTGAGCCAGTACATCGTGTTCACCGAGCACTCCTGGGCGACGGCCCACGCCGCCCACCTCGGCGTGGTCCTCACCTTGGGCCTGGCCACCCTGATGATCAGCCGCCTCGAGTACGACGCCATGCCCAGCTTCCGATCGGGCGGGCTCCGCGACCGCTGCAAGCAGGTCTTCCTCGTCGTCGCCGTGGCCCTCGTCGTCCATCCGGCCACCTCGAAGGACTTCTTCTTTCCCCTCGCGCTGATCTACCTGCTCTCCGGGCTCTACCGCTGGGTCGCCGGTCTGTTCAGCGACGAGGTGACGCAGCACGCCTGAAAGGGAAAGCGGCCGATGCTCAGAGACAAGCCGGTCAGTCACCTCGCTCTCATCCTTCTGATCAGCGCCATCAGCGGGAGCGTCCTCGGCGAGTCCCTGCGCCTCATCCTGCGGTTCGTCGCCGGCGAGAGCAGCATCGTGGAGCGGGCCCTGCTGGATTTCTTCCGCTACGAGATCGGACCCCACCGCCTCGATCTGATCATCCTCTCCTTCCAGTTCGAGCTGGGCCTGAGCTTCAACGTCATCACCTTGCTCGGCATCTTCGCGGGCTGGTACTACTTCAAGTATTCCTACTGAAATCCCTGGAGAACCGATCATGTTTCCGAGTCACTGGGAATTGCTGATCATCTTCCTCGTGGTCCTGCTCTTGTTCGGGGCCAAGCGCATCCCGGAGATGGCCCGGGGCCTGGGCAAGGGAATCCGCGAGTTCCGCGGCGCCGTGAAGGACGTGCAGGACGAGGTCGAGACCGCGGGCCGGGGCGAAACCCCGAACCGCATTGCGTCCCCCCCCTCCGGCCAGGTGGCCCGGGAGACCGGCGCCGCGCCGGACCAGGCCGCCCCTCCCTCCGACGAGCAGGGCGCCTCTCCGGCGCGGGAAGAGGCCCGCAGCTGAGTCTCGCCGAGCTCACCGCCCACGAGGCGCTGGACCGGCTCGAATCCGGCGAGCTCACCTCCACGGAGCTGACGCGCAGCGTCCTCGACCGGGTCGAGTCCCGCGAGCCCGAGGTCAACGCCTACATCAGCGTCGACGCCGACGGCGCTCTGGACCGGGCCGCCGACGTCGACCGGCGGCGGAGAGCCGGACAGCCCGTGGGCGCCCTGGCGGGGGTGCCGCTGGCCGTCAAGGACGTCCTTTGCGTCCGCGGCGGGCCGACCACCTGCGGTTCGGCGATTCTGCGCGGCTACGTCGCCCCCTACGACGCCACCGCCGTGGACCTCGTGCGGCGGGCCGATGCCGTCCTCGTGGGCAAGACCAACATGGACGAGTTCGCCATGGGCTCTTCCACCGAGAGCTCCGCCTTCGGACCCACCCGGAACCCCGTCGATCCCGGCCGGGTGCCGGGCGGATCGAGCGGCGGCTCGGCCGCCGCCGTGGCCGCCCACGAGACCGTCCTCGCCCTCGGATCCGACACGGGCGGCTCGGTGCGCCAGCCGGCGGCCTATTGCGGCGTCGTCGGGCTCAAGCCCACCTACGGCCGCGTCTCCCGCTACGGGCTGGTGGCCTACGCCTCCTCCCTCGATCAGATCGGCCCGCTGGCCAAGGACGTGGAGGACGCGGCCCTCCTGCTGGGCGTCATCGCCGGCCACGACCCGAGGGACGCGACGTCCGTGGACCGGGCCGTGCCCGACTACCGGACGAAACTCATGGCGGGGGTCGGGGGTCTCAGGATCGGTTGGGCCAGGGAGTTCTATGCCCGGGGTCTCGACGAGGAGATCCGGGCCGCCGCCGAGACCGCGGCCCGGCGGCTGGCCGGGGCGGGCGGCGAAATCGTCGACGTCTCCCTGTCGGTGGCCGGCCACCCGGACTACTGTGTGAGCTGCTACTACGTGATCGCCATGGCCGAGGCCTCGGCCAACCTGTCGCGCTTCGACGGCGTGCGCTACGGGTTCCGGGCCGAGGAGCCCCGCGACCTGCAGGATCTGTACCGCCGCACCCGGAGCCAGGGTTTCGGCGCGGAGGTGCAGCGGAGGATCATGATCGGCGCCTACGTCCTCAGCGCGGGCTACTACGACGCCTACTACCTCAAGGCCCAGAAGGTCCGTACCCTCATCCGGCGCGACTTCGAGCGCGCCTTCGAGAGCTGTGACCTGCTGCTGTCGCCGGTGGCTCCGACCACGGCCTTCCGCCTCGGCGAGCAGCTCGACGACCCGCTGCAGATGTACCTCAACGACATCTACACCACATCCGTGAACCTGGCCGGCCTGCCCGGCATCTCGGTGCCCGTGGCCCGGTCGGCCGACGGGCTGCCGATCGGCGTCCAGCTGATGGCCCGCCCCTTCGAGGAGGCGACGCTGCTGCGGGGCGCCTACGTCCTCGAGCAGGCCGCCTGACCCCCCGGAGTCCGCCATGTCCTCCACCGCCCTCCGCCTCGCCCTGCTGACGGGGCTCTCCGTGAGCCCGGCCTGGGCCATCAACGACAACGCCGGAACCGCCGGGTTCAGCTTCCTCAAGATCGGCGTCGGAGCGAGGGCCGCCGCCCTGGGCGGCTCCTTCACCGCCGTCCGCGGCGATCTCGAGGCGGCCGCCTGGAACCCGGCCGGCGTCTTTGACGTGGGCGCCCGGTCGGCGGCTGTCTCCCTGACCCGGTACGTCATCGACACCCAGGCCGGTTTTCTCGCCGTGGCCCTGCCGTCGGGGCCCCGGATGTGGGCGCTGAGCACCAACTACGTCAGCTACGGGGAGATGACGGAGACCGACGCGGACGGGCAGGACCTGGGCACCTTCGGCGCCTTTGACATGGCCACCGCGGTGACGGCGGCCCAGAAGGTCTGGAAGGACCGTCTCACCCTGGGGGCCAGCGCCAAGTGGATCTACTCCAGCATCCACGACTACACCTCCGACGCCTACGCCGTCGACCTCGGCGTTCTGGTCCGGGGGCCGGTTTCGGGCATGACCATCGGCGGCTCCCTGTCCAACCTGGGCTCGGTGCGCAGCGGCTTCACCGACGGCTACGAGGACGCCCTGCCGGTCCTGATGCGGGCCGGGGTCACCCATCACCCCGCCCACTTCCCCATCCCTCTCATGCTCTCCGTCGACTTCACCGTGCCCAACGACAACGATCCCTACGTCACCTTCGGGGCGGAGCTGAAGCTGGCCGGGGGTCTCTACCTGCGGCCGGGCTACAGCCTCCGGCAGGAGGACGACGAGGCTCTCGGCCTCTCCACGGGCGGCGGTCTGGAGATGAAGAACCTGCGGATCGACTACGCCTACTCCTCCCTGCCCGCCCTCGGCGGTATCCACCGCCTCAGTCTCAGGGGCCGGATCTAGGCGTCGAGAGCCCCGGAGGAAGCCCTCCGGGTCGTGCGTCAGGGTCCCTCCTCGGCGCGGCCCGTCATCGGCACGAAGCGCACCGGCAACAGGCGCTCGAGGGTGGTCCCCTCCTCGCCCCGGGTGATGCGGACCAGCTCCTGGTACCTCTCTCCCACCGGCATCACCAGGCGGCCCCCCGGGGCGAGCTGCTCCACGAGCCTGGGGGGCACGTGGCCGGGGGCCGCCGTGACCATGATCCCGTCGAAGGGGGCGTGCTCCGGCCACCCGAAATACCCGTCCCCGGCGCGCACGTGCACGTTGTCGTACCCCAGGCCGGCGAGCCGCTCCCCGGCGCTCTCGGCGAGCTCGGGCAGGATCTCGATGGTGTAGACCTCGGCGGCGAGCAGGGAGAGGACCGCCGCCTGGTACCCGGAGCCGGTGCCGATCTCGAGGACGCGGTCCCCTTCTTCCACACCGAGGGCCTGGGTCATGTAGGCCACGATGTAGGGCTGGGAGATCGTCTGCCGCAGGCCGATGGACAGCGGGTGGTCGGCATAGGCCCGGACGCGCTCGGCCTCGGGGACGAAGAGGTGCCGGGGCACCTGCCCCATGACGGCGAGCACCCCCTCGTCGGTGATGTCGCGGCCCCGGAGCTGGGTGCGCACCATCTCCCGGCGCGGCCCCTCCCAGGCGTCGGCGGAGACCCCCGGCGCGCCCGGGTCGGGGCGGCAGGCGAGCAGCACCGCCGCCAGAAGGATCCGCCCGGAGGCCCCTCGCACGGCTCCCACGGCGAGGGTCAGCTCTCGTAGGCCTCCCGGAAGGCCTTCAGGGTCTCCCGGAGGGCGGCGGGGTGGGCCAGGTCCGTCGTCTGCTTGCTCTTCATGGCGTGGACCAGCAGCTTGTGCAGCCGCGCGAGCTGGTCGCGGTAGGCCTCGACCGCCGCCGAGTCGCTCTCGTCCGGCAGCTTGATGCGCTGGGCGAGGAAGTACTGGGTCACCGTCTCCCGGATGCGGTCGGCGTGGCTCTCCTTGTTCATCACCCAGCGGGCGATCTGGTTGGCGTTGGCGCCGGGGTCGGCGGACAGCTCGGTGATCTGCCGCATCGACTTCTCCACGGTGCGGATGTCCTCGTCGAGGGACGCGAACCGCAGGTCGTCTCCGTAGATGCCGCAGGGGATCTCGCAATGGCCGAAGGCGCCGGCGGCGCTGACGCAGAGGGTTGCACACAGGATCGCTAGCCTGGACATGATTCGTTCTCCTCTCTTGTCATGGGGTCCCGCAATCTTACCCGCCCTCCTGCTGCTCTGCAACCACGGTTGCGGACCCATGGCGCAATGGCGGGGGGGCAGCGATGAACTCTACGTGAGCCGCGTGCTCCTGGCCCCGGGCGTGTTCACGTCCGGCATCGAGGGTCCGGTCTGCGACCGCGCCGGCAACCTCTACGCCGTCAACTTCGGCCGCCGGGGCACCATCGGCCTGGTGACCCCCGCCGGCGAGGCGAGCCTGTTCCTGGAGCTTCCGCCGGGCAGCACGGGCAACGGCCTGCGTTTCGACCCCCGGGGGCGGCTGCTCATCGCCGACTACACCGGCCACCAGGTGCTCCGCGTCGACATGGGGACGCGCGCCGTCGAGGTCCTGGCCCACGAGCCGGGCTTCCACCAGCCCAACGACCTGGCCGTCACCGCCGGGGGCGTGATCTTCGCCAGCGATCCGGACTGGCGCGAGTCCACGGGCCGGGTGTGGCGCGTCGACCCCGGCGGCGCCGTGACCCTGCTGGCGCGGATGGGCACGACGAACGGCATCGAGGTCGGCCCCGGCGAGCGCACCCTGTACGTGAACGAGTCCGTGCAGCGCAGCGTGTGGGCCTTCGACCTGGAGGCGGACGGGACCCTGGGCGGCAAGCGCCTGCTCATCCGCTTTGCCGACCACGGCCTGGACGGCATGCGCTGCGACGTGGCCGGCAACCTCTACGTCACCCGCTACGGCAAGGGCACGGTCGCCAGGATCTCGCCGGAGGGGGAGCTGCTACGGGAGGTGGAGCTCACCGGGGCCAGGCCGAGCAACCTCGCCTTCGGAGGCCCCGACGGCCGGACCTGCTACGTCACCCTGCAGGACCAGGGCAACGTCGAGGTCTTCCGCGTCGAGGAGCCGGGCCGCGCCTGGCGGCTGGCTCGGCGGCGGCCATGAAAAAAGCCCGCTTCCAGGGGCTGGAAGGGGCTCTCGGGCCGGGGATCGGTGGCGGTGTGCTCAGTCGCCGGAGCCCTGCTCGAGCTCGATGATCTGGTCGCGGAGGCGAGCCGCTTCCTCGTAGGCTTCTTCGGCCACCAGGCGGCCGAGCTGGGCCTTGAGGGCGTCGAGCTCGGTGGGCGCCTCGACCGGCGCGGGCCCCGGGGAGGCGCCGCCGTCCCCTTCGAGAGCCTGCGATGCCGGGGCGGGCTCCTCCTCCACCGCCTCCTCGGCGGCCGGCTGCTCGGCGCCGGACAGCTCTTCCAGTTCGTCGATGTTGAGCACGCTCAACTGCCGGCCCGCCTCCTCCATCACCTCGGGGCTCATGAAGATGGGGATGTTCATGAGGGTGGTCAGGATCATGCCGTCGCTGGGGCGGCAGTCGAGGTAGAAGACCTCGTCCTGGGTCTGGATCAGCAGGTAGGCGTGGAAGGTCTCGTCCTTCAGAGTGTGGATGACGAGCTGGTGGACCTTGCCCTTCACCTTGTCCAGCAGGTTCTGCAGCAGGTTGTGGGTCAGGGGGCGGGGAAAGGAGACCTGCTGCATGGCCATCACCAGGTAGCGGCCCTCGGGACAGCCGATGGAGATGGGGACGAAGCGGCCTTCCTCTCCCTTCAGAACGACGATGAGGGACTCCGGCGGCGTCACATCGGGGACCGAATAGATGCGCCAGATCTGAACGGGGATGAGGTGGTCGTTTTTTGTCTTCTTCATCGGAAAGGGCACGCCGTCTCCGCGGCGGCGGCAACAAATATACCCGATGAAGGAGGAGAATCAAGCATCGAGAGGCCCGGTCCTTTACATGAGGCCGCGCTCCTTCAGGCTGAGGAAATCGCTCTCGCTGAAGATGATGTGATCGAGGATGTCGATGCCCATGATGCCTCCGGCCTCGACCAGTCGCCGGGTGAGCTCGATGTCCTCCTTGCTCGGCGTCACATCCCCGGATGGATGGTTGTGGGCGAGGATGATGCTGGCCGCCGCCCTCGTCACCGCCACCTGGAAGACCTCGCGCGGGTGGACGATGGACGCCGACAGGGACCCGATGGAGATCACCTCCTTGTGGACCACCTGGTTGCGGGCGTTGAGATAGAGGCACAGGAAGTGCTCTCGCCGCTGGCCCTTCAGCTCCGTCAGCAGGGGCAGGGTATCGGTCGGGCAGGAGACGATGGGCTGCACGCCCAGACCCTTGTGCAGGCCCCTCCGGGCCAGCTCGAAGGCGGCCACCAGGACCCCCGCCTTGACCCGGCCGATCCCCTTCAGCCGGCGCAGCTCCAAGGCCTCCATGGCGACGATCTCCTCGACGCCGTGCCGGTCGCAGATGGCGCTGGCCACCTCCAGCACGCCGCGCCCCCGGTACCCGGTGCCGAGGACCACGGCCATCAGCTCGTGGTCCCTGAGGCCCTCCGGACCGCAGCGGTCCAGGCGCTCGCGCGGCAGGTCCTCGGGATGCGCGTCCTGGCCGTTGGCGCCGTCGACGGGCGCGCCGCACGGGTCCTGCGCATACAGCTCTGACATTGGTCCCCTCCTGTAGCGGCGGTACGTGCACGGAACCACCCGGTCCTGTGTCCTGAGGAACACGCCCCGGGGCCGGCGGACCTCTCCCGCGCCGACCCCGGCCGTCATGGCAAGCACAGGCCGTGCCACCTTCTCCGTCGATCCGGCCCCTCACCGGTCCCGCTCCCCGGGGCGGGCCTATATTCCACCCGATGACCTTCCCGCCCTCTCTCTCCCGCCGGCTCGGGGGAACCTGGCCCCCGGCCCTCCTGACCGGCGGCCTGCTGGCCCTCGCCTTCCCCTGCCATCCGCAGAACCCGGCCGCCTTGGCCTACGGCCCGGGCTGGGCCTGGATCGCCCTGGCGCCGCTGCTCCACGCCCTCGCCGGCCGGCCGCGCGCGGCCGAGGCCTTCCGGCCGGGATGGCTGGCGGGCTTCGTCTTCTACCTGGCGAGTCTCTACTGGGTGGCCCACACCCGGGGCGGCGGCCCGGCGGTGGTGGCCGGCACCGGCCTGATGGCCGTCTACCTGGCCCTGTTCACCGGTCTCTTCGCCGTGGCCCAGCGGAGCCTGTGCCGCCGTTTCGGATCTCCCGGACTGCTCGCCGCCCCGGTCCTGTGGACGACCATGGAGTACCTGCAGTCGGTGGGCGAGCTCGGCTTCCCCTGGCTCCTCCTGGGCCACAGCCAGGCCCGGCTCCCCGCCCTCGTCCAGTACGCCGAGCACACCGGCGTCTTCGGCGTCTCCTTCGCCGTGGTCCTCGCCAACGCCCTTCTGGCCCTGGCCCTGGCCTCCGGGGGCCGGGACCGCACCCGGGCCCTGGCGGCCGCCGCCGCGGTCCCCGCGCTCACGGCGCTGCACGGGCTCCTCGTCCTCGGCGCCGCCGACGGACCGGGCCTGCGGGTCGCCGTCGTGCAGAACAACCTCGGCCTGGAGAAGTGGCGGCCGGGGGGGCTCCAGGCCAGCTTCGCCTCCCTGGACTCCCTCAGCCGCCGGGCGGAGCGGCCGGGGCTGATCGTCTGGCCGGAGACCGCCCTTCCCTGCAACCTCGACCGGCGCCCCGACTGCCGGCGGCGGATGCAGGATCTGGCCGATACCCTCCAGACGCCGATCCTCACCGGCGCCCCCGGCACCGACGCCGGCACGGGCGAGCCCCTCAACGCCGCCTTCCTGTTCTCCCCCGGCCGGGAGGAGGTGCCGGCCTACGCCAAGATGCACCTCGTGCCCTTCGGGGAGCGCACGCCCCTGCGCGACAGCCTTCCCCAGCTGCGCCGCATCGACTGGACGGCCCTGACGGGGGACCTGGCGCCGGCCGAGTTCGCCCGCGGCCGGCGGCGCACCCTGTTCACCGCCGGCCCGGACTCGGCCCGCTTCGCCGTCCTCATCTGCTTCGAGTCGGTCTTCCCCGACTTCGTGCGCCGCTCGGTGCGGGAGGGCGCCGACTTCCTCGTCAACATCACCAACGACTCGTGGTTCGGGCCCACGGCGGGCCCCTATCAGCACGCCGATCTGGCCGTGCTGCGGGCCGTGGAGAACCGCGTCGCCATCGCCCGCTGCGCCACCAGCGGCGTCTCCCTGTTCATCGACCGCTACGGGCGCACCCGCGAGCGCACCGAGCTCGGCAGCGTCGACGTCCGCACCGGGGAGGTGGGCCTGGGCGGCCCCCCGACCTTGTACACCCGCTTCGGCGACTGGTTCGCCGCGGCCAACCTGATGGTCGCCGTCCTGCTCGTGGCCGGGGCCTGGTGGACGGGGCGGAGGCGCCTGGTGGGCCGCCCGGCGGCCGGTGCGGAGGCCGGGGATGAGCCGGACATGGCCGGGGCAGCCGCCGGCGGCGACGGTCCGGACGGAGGAGAAGAGCCGGACGGGCCCCCCGCGCGGGGGGAGATGCCCTTCCTCGACCATCTCGAGGAGCTGCGCTGGCGCATCCTCAAGGCCCTGGGCGCCATCGTCGCCGGCACCTGCCTGTGCTTCCTCTTCGTGGAGCCCCTCCTCGGCCTGCTGGTGCAGCCGTACGAGGAGGCCGTCCTCAGCCTGAAGGAGCAGGGCTCGCCGGGGGTCGTGGAGACGGTCCGCGGCTGGCTGACGGATCTGCGCGGCGTCGAGGTGGAGGAGCCGCACGTCGAGGACGCCACCGAGCCGGCCGTGCCCTACGGCAGCCAGCTGCAGTCCCTGCGGGTGATGACCTGGTTCTTCGTCTACCTGCAGGTCTCCCTCCTCGGCGGGTTCATCCTCGCCCTGCCCGTCGTGTTCTACCAGTTCTGGCGGTTCGTCGCCCCCGGTCTGCTGAGCACGGAGAGACGCCTCTTCGTGCCGCTCATGGCCATGAGCATCGGCTGCTTCGCCGCCGGCGCCGCCGTGGCCCACAGCGTCGTGCTGCCCATCGGGCTGCGGTTCTTCCTCAGCCTCGAGCCGAAGGACATGACCTCGCAGTGGGCGGTGGACGAGTACATCGGCTTCGTGCTGCGGCTCCTCTTCGGCTTCGGCCTGGTCTTCGAGATGCCCGTGGTGAGCCTGTTCCTGGCCCGCCTCGGGCTGATCACGGCCGCCACCCTGCGGCGCGTGCGGCGCTACGCCGTGGTCGCCGTGTTCCTGGTGGCCGCCGTGTTCACGCCGCCGGACCCGCTCTCGCAGGTGATGATGGCCCTGCCCCTGATGGTCCTCTACGAGATCAGCATCTGGGTGGCGCACCTGGCCGGCCGCCGGACGGAGGAGCCCGAGGGCGGGGAGGAGCCCGGCGCCGCTTGACCGGTGAGGGTCCTGAGACGCCCGCTGCCGTCCCGCCTTGCTCGACGCCCGCCGCGGGGGCCCCGTATATTCCCGCCCCCTTTCCGACCTCCCAAGGAGAGCCCCATGGCCAAGGAAACCACCCGCGTCGGCCTGATCGGCTACGGTCAGATCGGCTCCGCCGTGCGCGACATGATCGACGCCGACGGCGGCAACGGCATGGAGATCGTCTTCATCCACGACCAGGACCCCTCCCGGCTGCAGGACCTGCCCGGCGGCCTGGCCCTTCAGGACCTGTCCCGCTTCGAGGAGCGCGGCCCCGACCTGGTGGTGGAGATGGCCCATCCCGCCGTGACCCGGGCCTGGGGCTCGAAGATCCTCGAGAAGACCGACTACATGTTCATCTCGGTGACGGCCCTGGCCGACCGGGAGATCGAGGCGGCCATCGAGGAAGCCACGGCCCGGCACGGCACCCGCGCCTTCGTGCCCCACGGCGGCGTCGTCGGCATGGACGCCCTGCTCGAGAACCGCGACGTGTGGGAGAGCGTGGACGTGATCATGAAGAAGCCGCCGAAGAACGTGGACTGCGCCGCCGTCGGCCTCGACCCCGAGAGCATCACCGAGGAGACCTGCCTCTACGACGGCCCCACGCGCGGCATCTGCCCCAAGTTCCCCCGCAACGTCAACACCCACGCCGCCATCGCCTACGCCGGCATCGGCTTCGACCGCACCCACTCGGTGCTGCTGGTGAACCCGGAGTGGGACACGGCCGTCGTCGCCATCCACGCCCGTGGCCCGGGGCTGGAGCTGAACGTGGAGCGCACCGAGGGCATCATCGGCGTCACCGGGGCCAGCACCCCGGCCTCGATCTACAACACCGTGCAGATGATCGGCTCCACCGGCCCGGGCATCCACCTGAGATAGCCGTCCGGTGAAACCGTACGCCGCCGGCCCGGCCCGGATCCCGCGCTCCGGGATCCGCGAGATCATGGACCTGGCCTGGGCGACGCCGGGGGTCATCCACCTCGAGGTGGGCCAGCCCGACTTCGACACGCCGGACCACATCGTCGAGGCCGCCTGCCGCGCCGCCCGCGAGGGCCACACGCGCTACGTGCCGAACGCGGGGATCGACCCTCTGCGCGCCGCCGCCGCCCGCTACGTGGAGGGCCGCACGGGCGTGCCCACCACGCCGGAGCACATCGTCGTCACCCAGGGCGCCGTCCTCAGCGTCGCCACCGCCCTCCTCTCCCTCCTCGACCCCGGCGACGAGGTGCTGCTGCCCGACCCGGGGTGGCCGAACTACGCCATGGCCGCGCCCCTGTTCCACGGCCGCTCCGTGTTCTACGAACTGCGGCCGGAGCGCCGCTTCCTGCCCGACCCGGAGCAGGTGGAGTCGCTGATCACGCCGCGCACGAAGCTGCTGCTGCTGTGCAGCCCGTCCAATCCCACGGGACAGGTCCACGGCCGCGAGCTGACCGAGGCCCTGATGGAGGTGGCCCGCCGCCACGATTTGTGGGTGCTGGCCGACGAGATCTACTCGGAGATCGTCTTCGACGGCGCCGATCACGTGAGCTGCGCCTCCCACGACCCGGACGAGCGCGTGATCCTGGTCACCGGCATGTCCAAGAGCTACGCCATGACCGGGTTCCGGGTCGGCTTCACGCGGGCCCGGCCGGACTACATCGAGATGGCCAGCAAGCTGCAGGAGCCCCTCGTCTCGTGCGGCGTCGCCTTCGCCCAGATGGCGGCGGTGGAGGCCCTGGAGGGTCCCCAGGACTGCGTCCGCCAGATGCGCGGCGCCTACCAGCGGCGCCGCGACCTGGCTTTGGAGATGCTGCGCGAGCACGGCCTCTACCGCTACACCCCGGGCGGCGCCTTCTACCTGCTCGTGGACATCTCCGCCGCCGGCATGGCCTCGCGGGACTTCTGCCTGGAGCTGATCGAGCGCCACAAGGTGGCCGTGGCCCCGGGCCGCACCTTCGGCCGGGTGTGCGCCGACCACGTGCGCATCTCCATCGCCTCGCCGGAGGAGAACATCCGCGAGGGGGTGACGCGCATCTGCCGCATGATCCACGAGAAGGCCGGCCGCGCCGCCCCGGCGGCAGCCGGCGGTTGAGCGGTCCGGCCTAGAGGTAGCGCTCCAGGTCGGGATCTCCGCCGAGGCGGTCTACGATCTCCCGCACGCGCTGAGCCTGGTCCCTGCGGCAGACGAGCAGGGCGTCCTCGGTGTCGACGACGACGAGATCCTCCACCCCCACCAGGGCGACCAGCTTCTCCGCCCCCCCGCGGACGATGAGGTTGCGCCCGTCGATGGCCAGGACCCGGCCGCGCAGCAGGTTGCCCTCTTCGTCGGCCTCCATCACGTCGGCCAGGGCCGCCCAGCTGCCCACGTCCCCCCAGTTCAGCTCTCCCTCGAGGGCCGCCACGCACGCCGCCGGCTCGATGATGGCGTGGTCCACGGCGATGGACGGCATGGCCGGGTACTCGCGCTCCGCCGCCGCCTGCCAGTCGCCCGAGGCCGCGGCCTCCGCGATCGGCTGCAGGCGCTCGTGGATGTCGGGGGCGTGGCGCGCGAAGAGATCGAGGACGGTGCGCGCCTTCCAGACGAACATGTTGGTGTTCCACAGGTAGCGGCCGCTCCCGGTGTACTGACGGGCGCGCTCCAGGTCCGGCTTCTCGGTGAACTCGGTCACTCGCCAGACCGGGTCCTCGCCCACCCGGCACAGCTCCCCCCCCTTGCCGACGTAGCCGTAGCCGGTCTCCGGCCGCGTGGGCCGCACGCCGATGAGGTAGAGATACTCCGGGTGGTCGTCGGCGGCGCCGACCGCCGCCGACAGCAGGCGCCGGAACTCGCCGGGGCGGCCGATGTAGTGGTCGGAGCCGAGGCTGGCCACGGTGCATCCCGGCCAGCGGGCCTCCAGCAGGGCGCATTCGAGGGCCACCGCCGGCCCCGTGTTGCGCAGGGCGGGCTCGACGATCAGGTGGCCCTCGGGCAGGACGGGGAGCTGCGCGCGCACCAGACCGACCATCTCCGGGCCGGTGGAGACGAAGACGTCGGCGGGGCCCGCCATGGGGGCGATGCGCGAGTACGTGTCCTGCAGCATCGTGCCCTCACCGGCCAGGGCCTGGAACTGCTTCGGCCGCCCCTTGCGGCTGTAGGGCCAGAGGCGGGTGCCGATCCCGCCGGCGCGGATGACCACCTTCAGCATACCGGCTCCGCCACCAGGTACTGCAGGGATGGATCCGCCGGCACCAGGGCGACCTGGCGTGCCGCCGGCACCAGGGCCGAGTCGCCGGCGGCCAGGTCTACCTCTCCGAGCCGCGCCGCTCCGGCGACGACGGTGACGGCGGCGAAGACCTCCGAGCCCAGGAGGCGCTCACCATCGCCGAACAGTGTCAGGCGGAAGGCGCCGGCCTCCACCAGGACCTCGCCGCACGGGCCGGGCCGGGGCGCAGCCCGGGGCTCGGAGGCCTCCGCCTCGAAGTCGATCACCTCCATCGCCCGCTCGAGATGCAATTCGCGCGGTTGGCCGTCGAGCCCGGGGCGGCCGTAGTCGTACAGGCGGAAGGTGAGGTCGCTGGCCTGCTGCACCTCGTAGACCATCACCCCGCGGCCGAGGGCGTGGACCGTGCCGGCCGGCAGCAGCACCACGTCGGCGGCCTCCACCGGGCGGTAGCGAACGGCCTCCTCGGCGCGCCCGGCGGCCAGCGCCTGTTCCAGGCGGCGGCGGTCCACTCCCTCACGCAGACCGAGGACGATCCCCCCGGAGTCCAGGACGTACCAGGCCTCGGTCTTGCCGAAGGCGCCCAGGCCCTCGCGGCGGGCGTACCCGTCGTCGGGGTGGACCTGGATCGACAGGTCCTCGGCGGCGTCGATGAGCTTGATCAGCAGGGGGAACTCGCCGCCGTAGCGCGCGCGCACCGGCGCTCCCACGAGGGCCTCTCCGAACTCCTCCGCCAGGCCGGCGAGGCCCCGCCCGGCCAGCGGTCCCGAGCGCACGACGCTCTCGGCCCCCGGCAGGGCGGAGACCTCGAGGGACTCCCCCACCGGGGCCCCCGGGGGCAGGTCCTTGCCGAAGCGCTCGCCGAGGCGGCGGCCGCCCCAGACGGTGGGGCGCAGGTGCGGCTCCAGAGGGAGGATGTCGGGAAGGGATCCGGGCACGGGTTGACTCGCGGAGAAACCTACGCCGGGCCTCTTGCGGTGGACAGAAGGCGAGCCCGCCGGTTGAGTGGGTTCCGGGGGTGGACTATCCTCCAAGTCCCGCTCCATCCACGACGCCCAAAACCCCGGGAGAGATTCCGATGGTCGACGCCCCGCGCCCGCTGACCAACCCCTTCGCCCTTTCCGACGACGACGGCTACACCTGGGTGAAGGGAAACCTTCACAGCCACACCACCAACTCCGACGGCCGCGTCGGGCCCCAGGAGCGGCTCGACGGGTACGTGGGAGAGGGCTACGACTTCCTCTGCCTCTCCGACCACCACAAGATCACGCGCACCGATTCCGTGGACGCGCCCGGCGACTTCGTCCTGATCCAGGGGGCCGAGCTGCATCCGGCCAACCCCTTCGGCGGCCAGGTCCACCACTTCCTCTGCCTCAACATCCACGAGGACATGGACTCACGGGCCATGCCGCCCCAGCACGTCATCGACACCTGCAACGAGCAGGGAGGCCAGGTCTGGCTCGCCCATCCCTACTGGAGCTCGGTGAACATCCTGCGCGACACCCTGCCCCTGAGCGGGTTCGCCGGCGTCGAGGTCTTCAACAGCACCTGCCGCCGCCACGGCCGCGGCGAGTCCGGCCCCCACTGGGACGACTGGATGGCCCAGGAGGACCGACTCTATCCGTGCCTGGGCAACGACGACTCCCACCAGGCCCCGGAGGCCCGCCACGACACCTACCAGGGCTGGACCATGGCCCGCGTCCGGGAGCGCACCCCGGCGGCCGTGCTCCAGGCCCTGGCCAGCGCCGCTTCCTACGCGTCCAACGGCCCGGCGATCCACGCCATCGAGCTGCGCCGCAGCGGCGAGGAGGTCGAGGCCCGCGTGCGCTGCTCGGAGGCCCGCCGCGTGACCGCCGTCCACGACGTGGTCGGCAAGGAGTACCACGAGCACGGCGACATCTTCGAGGAGGCCGTCTTCCCCCTGCGCCCCAAGGCCCGCTGGGTGCGCTTCGAGGTCATGGGGCCGGAGGGGGACAAGGCCTGGTCGAACCCGTTCGACTTGGGGGCGGTGGAGTAGGCGGCCTGATCTGTCCGGCCAGTCTCTTATGCCAGACTACACCGCGGTCATCAAGAATGAAGGGGAGTGGTGGATCGGGTGGATCGAAGAGATCCCCGGGGTGAACTGCCAGGAACGCACCCACCAGGAACTCTTGGAGACCTTGCGAGTGACCCTTCGAGAAGCCCTGGAATTCAACCGCCAGGAGGCCAAGTCGGCTGCCGGTCCCGATTACGTGGAAGAGCAGATCGCCTTGTGAATGCGTCGTTCGTTTGATTGGCAGCGCTTCATCCTGAGGCCGTCGGGTGTGAAATCCGAACTCGTCCACCGCGTATTGTTATCACGGCCCGCTCTTTCAGCGCTTGATGGTGATGGTCGATGACTGCTTCAACCAGTTCGATCCGCTGTGGCACTCGAGCGTCAGGCAGGAGTATCAATCCGGCGTGGACAACTCGGCGCAGGTAGGTCCTCCGACCGAGACCGGCGCCAGGGTGTCGCCAGCTATCACTGTGTGTGCGTAGGCGATGCAGGCGCGGATGTCTTCCAGTTCCAGCCCAGAGTAGTCGTCCAGGAGTTCCTCCTGTGTGGCTCCCTGGCTCAGCAGGCTCAGTATCAGCTCCACAGATATCCGCATGTCCCGCACGATGGGCTTGCCGCCGAATACTTCGGGACGGGCTGTTATGCGGTTCAGAAGTTCATCCCTGGTCGTCATATCTTCCCTCCGTTCATGGGTGGTCGGCTATCGAAGATAGGAGAAGGAGCGTCGGATGGCAGGTCGGAGGTCTCGCGGCCGTGACCGGCCCGCCGACCGGAGCCACGCGTTGCTACCAGGGCACCGAGTACGACGGGTCCTTGGCGAACCGCTCCATCCCCAGGTCGAGGCGGATACCCGCCCCCGGCGCCAGCCCGAGGGTGAACTGCCGGTCCTGCACCTCCACCACCCGATCCCCTAACTGCCCCTGGACCACCTCCCGGAACTGCTCCTCGTGCGTCTGGCCGGCGGCGGCCTCTTCGGCGCTCAGAGGACGGCGCTGCTGCCAGGAAGCACTGGTGAAACGGTGCTCGCCGAAAACGCCGGCCTGCACCACCATCTCCCGCGGCTCGGTGGCGCTGAGGTTCACCAGCTGCACCACGACGCGGTCCTCCTCGAGGACCTCCACCAGGGCGGCGACGTCGCGCGGCAGTCCGGGACGGCGGCGCCGGCAGTCGAAGTAGCGCAGCCGCGCCATTTGCAGGCCGCCGTTGTAGAGGTATAGCGGTCCGCCCATGGTCAGCTGCAGCAGCCCCTCCACGGTGATGGGGTTGCGCGCCTGGAGGTACCAGTCCCCGTAGGTCGCCGGGTCCTGCCGGTCGTCGCGCATGAAGGCCAGCCGCTGGTGCACCTGGGCGTGGTTGTGGCGCAGGATGTCGACCGGGAACCCGGGATACTCCCCCCGCAGCCATGAGAGCCAGGCGGCCTCGTGGCCGGCGCCGTGCTTGGAGCCGTGGGAGCGGATGCGGCGCCAGTCCTCGGACTCGTGGTTGCGCTGCTCCACGAGCCGGTCCGCGTCGGCGGCGTCCATCGTCATCTGCCAGATGTGCGTCATCGGGGCGGCCTGCATGGGCGCGAACCCGTCCCATCCCTTGTCGTGGTAGTGATGGGGGGCGTACAGGGTGGAGCCGCGCCTCTCCCCCTTCTCCATGAGCAGGTCGATCTGCGAGCGCGGGAACTCCATGTAACCGGGGTCGCGGCACATGAGAGCCGCGTTCTCGGCCGCAGCGGTCACCGCGTCGGCCATCAGGTGCCAGCCGTGGGGCCAGGTCCAGCCGTAGTAGCCTCCCCACCACTTGCCGTCGATGTACTCCCCGATCCTCCCCGACAGGCCGACGTTGTCGGGAAGGATGCCGCCGTTCTCCCGGGTGCGCTCCATCCAGCTTTCGGTGTACTCCACCACCCAGTCGCGGTACTTCGCCTCGCCCCCGAAGAGGTAGGCGTTGGTGACCAAAGTGGTGGCGCCGAGGTTGGTGGCCACGTCGCCGCGGCCCATGCGCTCGACGAGGGTGCGCCCCATCAACTCCTCCATGCCCGGCTTCCGGAGGTCCTCGACCGAGTCGATGCCGGGCAGGTCGTAAAACGGCAGAGGCCACGGCTTCCACTGGTCGTAGCGGTAGATGGTGTAGTGCTTGTCGAAGTTGCGGAAGGCCGGCCCCATCGATCCGTTGTGGGCGCATTTGATGAGCCTCTTCTCCGGATCGTAGTTGAGGGCCTCCGGATCCTCGTTGAGGTAGAAGCCGGCGTAACGTCTCGCCCTCTCGGCGTTGCGCTCGTTGCCCGGGTCGGCGAGGCAGAGGTTGTAGAAGAAGGCATACCCCTCCCCCTGGTGCATCCAGTCGTACCCCTGCTCGTACTCCTTGACCACCATCGGGTGTCCGTGCCCGGTGTCGTAGCGGCTGAACTGGCGGGTGATCCCCTCCCAGGCGAGATGGGAGTGCTCGAGCAGGTGGTCCCCTCCTCCCATCAGGTAGAAGAGCGGCCAGTTGTGGAAGCTCTCGTAGGCGTCGTCCAGACCGTCGATGCCGGTGAAGTCTTCCCGGGTGGGCCACATGACCGAGCCGTCGGCGTGGACGTAGCGCTCCATCACGGGGGCGACCGAGTCGTCCATGAGGTCGATGAGGCTGCGCTCGAGCAGGGCCCATTCCGGCGGCTCGACAAAGGGGACGTTGGCTTCGATTCGGGTCATGGGTCATGCGCCGCCTCTTCATGGCGCGCGGCGTAGATCGTGAGCCGGGTCGCTTCACCGATCTGCTCCAGCTCGGGGCGGCGCCCGGACAGGCGCAGGCTGTCCCTCACCAGGTTCAGGAATCCCTCCCCTCTCGCTTCCATGTAGCTGCGGCCTGTGAGGGCGCTCTTGTAGTCGCGCATGAAGCCCGCCAGAAGCTGATTCCGGCGGACAGGCTGACAGCCCGCGTACAGGTTCTCGATGGTCAGCGTGTTGTAGAGGGCCCCGGGATTCTGGAACTCGATCCGGTCGGGAAACATGCGGATGATGATCTGGGACCCCGCGATCTCGTAGTCCCGGTGGACGACGGCGTTCACGAGCGCTTCCTGGAGAGCCGTCTCCACGTAGCTCGGATAGTCCATGCGGCCCTCTCCGTCCTTCCTGGAAAGGGTCGGAACCAGGGGAGATAGCCGGATATACGACAGGGCTTGGGCGATCTGCTCCGGCACGGGACCGGCGATCCGTTTGCTGTCCACGGTATTGCCGTCGGGTTCCTCGTGCGCGTAGGCGGCCAGATCGATGCAGGCGCCGTTCATGTGCTGCTCGGGTTGTTCGGCAAAGAGCAACAGGCCGAGGTGCGTCGGCGTCACCCCCGAGTCCAACTCCACGGCGAGCTTGTGGGACACGAGGGTCGAGCCCCGGTCCTCGGGCCAGGACCAGTCCGGGAAGCGATCGCGGAAATATCTCTCCAGGCGCACCTCGCTGAGATCGTTCAGATCGCTGCCCACGACCGGGCGTTCCTCTATGGGATCGGCCAGACGACGAGCACTCAACAGGCGTGCCAGCCGCTCGGGAGGGATGGATTGCCGGTGGCTTCCCAATCGTTGAAGAAAGCGCCCGTCGCTGGTCTGGTGTACATCGAACCTGGACATGGGGACTTCGATGATGAGACAGAGCTTCGGTACGTCGTCTTCTCCGGGCAGGTACTCCCAGTTCAACGACGGGACGATCATCGGCTTGCAGTTGTTCAGCGCGACATTGATGACGAACTGCTCCAGGAGATCGCGCTTTTCGGGGTCGATTCCGACGGGCACTCGATCGCTGTCGCGCACGCCCATCACGACCTCGCCCCCCTTCGTGTTGGCCATGCTGACGAATACCTCGGCGAGCCGGGACGCGGCGCGTCCTTCCTCCCTTGCCAGGGACACTCTGTCCCCCTGGAAGACGATCTCCTTCAGTTCGGGCTCGGTGTCTTCCCCCGCCCGGATTGAGCTCATGCGTTCTTCTTTGTCAATCGTCATCGTCGCCTCGCTCCGTGCCCGGCCGCCTCTGCGAGCGTCTCCGGCAGGACTCCACCGTCCGGCGGCTGGCCTTTCCCGTCGAATATACAGGTAGCGCCTGCCGTCGGAACGTCCACAATGGCGGTGGCCGTCGCCAGCCCGCCGACCATGGGAGCCGCGATCGCTTCATCACCTGCGACCCGGTGCCCGTGGCCCACATGATCGGCAGCAGGCCGCCCACGGTCATGAAGATCTGCCGCACCCGCCTCGAGGCCCCCTCGACGATGGCGGCGGCGAGGTCTCCGGGGCTTTCGAGCCGGCCCTCCCTGCGGCGGCACTCGAGGGCCTGGTCGAGGTAGGTGAGCATGACCACCCCCAACTCGGCGCTGACCCCGGCGAGGGCGTTGCACCCCACGCCCTCGTCGTCGCCAGCTCCCCCGACCAGCGCGAAAGGCAGCGTCAACATCACAATGTGGCTTTCCACGACGCTGCGGAAGTGGAGGAAGAGGAGCAGGAAGATGAATGGCCAAGGTCACCGGGACGACGAGACTATTCGTACTGCCCGCTCCAGATCAGGCTGGACCCCTGGGCAGGTCGATCGCCTCGCCCACGATCTTCCGGGCGCGCTGTTCCCCTACCGAATCAGCGCCAGCTTTCCGACCCGGACCTGGTCACCGGCGACGAGGCGGTAGAGATACAGCCCCGAGGCGACGGGACGGTCCGCCCGGTCGGTGCCGAACCAGACGCGTTCGTGGAGCCCGGCGGTCAGGACCTGGCCATGGATCAACTCGACTACTCGTTGACCAGCCGTATTGTGAATGGTCAGGGTCACCGGCGCGGCGGCCGTCAACTGGAAGCGCAGGGTGGTTTCCGGGTTGAACGGGTTCGGCCCGGGGCGCACCGCCAGCGAGTCGGCTCCTGCCAGCCAGCTGGCCTCCGGCCCCTCGGCCACGGGCTTGGCGAAGATCACCACGTCGTCTTCGCCGGGTTCGGGGACCTCGCCCTCGGGCATCAGCTCGTCCTCGGTCTCTTCGTGCTCACCCCGGGCCCCTCGGCTGCCGCCGGGACCCAGGGCCGACGCCGAGATCTGGGCGGTGGTGCCGTAGCCGACATCGTTGCGGGCCCGCACCTGGAAGACGTACGGGGAGCCGTCGCCGAAGTTGGTCCAGCTCTTGCTGCGCGCGTCCGCCCCGCCGGTGCGGCGATACCAGCCGCGCCAGTCCTCGTCCCCGGTCTTCTTGTAGCGATAGTAGTAGTGCAGGATGGACGCGCCGTTGGAATCGGCCGTCTCCCAGGTCAGCTCCATGAACCCGTTTCCGCCCTGCCGGTCCGTGGCCAGGCTCTGCGGCGCCCCCGGGGGGCCGGCCGGGGTGACGCTGGTCGAAGCCGCCGGGCCCTCGCCGACCCCGTTCTCGGCCAGCACCTCGAAAGTGTACGGGGTGCCGTTGGTCAGGTTTGTCATGAGCTTGGACCGGGCCCCGTGCCCGCCGCGGACGGTGGACCACGAGGACCAGGGCTCCGTGCCTTCCTGCCGGCGGATCTCGTAGTGCAGGATGTGGGAGCCGTTGGAATCGGCCGCCGACCAGGACACCGTCGTCCGGCGGCTGCCGCGCGGGGCCTCCAGGCTCTTCGGGGCCGACGGCCGGCCGGCGGGCTTGGCCCGCTCGCTGTCGCTCGGGCCGAAGCCGGCGCTGTTGTGGGCGCGCACGTAGAAAGTGTAGGTCGTGCCGTTGGTCAGGCCGGTCACCGTCTTGGTGCGGTCCGTGCCGGTCGACGCCCAACTGGTGCCGATGCGGCGCCACTGGTAGTAGTCGATGGTCGCGCCGTTGTGGCGCGGCTGGGTCCACGACAGACTCACCTGGTCGGCGCCGGGCGTCGCCGTCAGCGACGGCGCCCCCGGAGGGGCGGCCTGGACCGTCCCGGACGTGCCGGCCGCGCCCTTGCCGGGACCGTGGGCATCGTCGTAGGAGACCGTCGCCCGCAGACGCCGGCCCGCGTCCTCGCTCTGCACCGTGTACCGCTGGCTGGTCGCGTCGGGGCGGTCGTCCGTGCTGCGAGTCGCGTAGCCCCACCCCCATTGGTCGCCGGTCACGCCCCCGTCCGGGTCGCGCAGCTCGGCGGTGATGTGGTCGCCCACCGTGGGCGTGGGGTCCGACAGGGTCACGACGCCGGGCTCGTCCACGTTGGTCAGGGTGACCGTGGTGGAAACCGAGTGCTGGAGGCCGCCGGTGGGCCGGTCGCGGACCCCCACCCGGACCGAGTACGTCCGGCGCGTCTCGTAGTCAGGCTCTTCGAGGAACTCCAGTTGCCGCGTGTGGCCCGATCCGGTGAGCTTGAAAGAGCCGGCCTGGGCGCCGCTGCGGCTGAAGCGCAGCGCGTCGCTGTCCGGATCGCGGCCCGTGTAGGTGCCCACCACCCACGGCGAGGAACCGCCTTCGGGCAGGGTCTTGGTCGACGGGCCGGTCACCGTCGGGGCTTCGTTCACGTCGGTCACCCGCACCGTCACTGCCACGGTCGCCGAATCCGCCAGCGCGTGGGTGTCCTTGACCTTCACCGTCACCCGGTAGGGCGTGCGCCGGGCCTCGTAGTTCGGCGCGCTCTGGAAACGCAACGCCCGGCTCGACCCCGACCCCTGCAACCGGAAAACGCCCGCATCCGCCCCCGCCCGCGACCACCTCAGCGCGTCCCCGTCCGGGTCGCTCGCTCGGTACGTAGCCACGGTGCCGGTGCCGTTCTCGGCGAAGGTCGTATCGCTCGGTCCCGACAGCGTCGGCACCCGGTTGGCGGTGTAAGCGCTGCGCGGGATCGACCAGGCCCCGTCCCCCTCTTCGTTCTCGGCCCGCACCCGCACGAAATACTGCGTGTGGGAGGCCAGCCCGGTCAGCGTCGTGCTCCGCGCCCCGGCGGGGTGTTCCTGATAGTAGCGCCAGGAAGCCTGGAGGCCGCTCTTGCAGTGGCCCCGGCACCACTCCACCCGGTACCCGTTGATCTCCGGCCGCCCCTCGTTGTCCGGCGCTTGCCAGCTCACGTTCAGCCGCTCATGCCCAGCCGTGGTCGGCACCGTCACCGGCGCCAACACCGGCGCCAACGGCGGCTCGTCCACGTCCGTCACCCGCACCGTCACCCGCAGCGTGTCCGCCAGCGACTCCGGGTCCGTCCCCACCACGCCCACCGCGTACGTCCGGCGCGCCTCGTAGTCGGGGGCTTGCCGGAAGTGCAGGGCCTGCTTCGACGCCACCGGCCGGGCCAACTCCCGCAGATCGAAGGCCGCCGTGTCGGCGCCTGACAGGGACCACTCCAGCGCGTCCCGGTCCGGGTCGGTCGCCGTGTACGTCGCCACCGGGCCGGTGCCGTTCTCGGCCAAGGGGGGATGGCTCGGCCCGCTGACCGTCGGCCGGCGGTTCGGCGAAACCGGCGTCTCCCTCACACGGGCCGCCGGGCCGTAGCCCTCGACATTGTGGGCCCGGAGGTGAAAGGTGTACTCCCTGCCGTTGATCAGACCCGTCACCGTCGTGCTCCGGGCGGCGCCCCCGCCGGCGACCTCCGTCGTGTCCCCGGACCCGCTCCAATACTCGTAGCGGTCGATGGCCGAGCCGCTGTCGTCGGCCGCCTCCCAGGTCAGAGTCGCCTGGCGGTCCCCCGGGTCCGCCGACAGCTCCTTCGGCGGACCCGGCGCCACCCCCCGCACCGGCCGAGCCGACTGCCCCGTGGCCGTCTTGCCCGGGCCGTGGGCGTCGTCGTAGGTCACCGTCACCGACAGCCGCTGCCCCGCGTCCGACGGCCGCGGGGGGTACCGCGGGTTGTTCGCCGACAGGAGCACGGTCGGGACATCCCGGGGCCCCCGGGTCCCGTCCTCCGTGACGTGGCTCCACCGCCACGTTTTCTCCGTGTTGTCGGCGAGGCCGTCTTCGTCGACCAGCTGCGCGGTCACGGTCCGGTTCACCCGAGGCGGCGACGGCGTGAGCGTCACCCGGCCCGGATCGTCGATGTTGCCGATCGTCACCACCAGCGCCCGCGGCGACGACCAGAGGGTCCCCACCCGGGCCCGCACCTGCACCTCGTGATCGTGATCCAGGTCCTGGTCGGTGGGGTTTTCATGGTCCGGCGCCCGGTGCTTGAAAGACACCTGCCCCGACGCGTTGATCTGCAGTGTATCCCGCCGGGTCTGAGAATCCGCGCCGCGGATCTCCCAATCGCCCGCCGTCACCATCGCGCCGTTGCAGTCGATGGCCGCAAAGGTGGCGATCACACTGTCCGCCGGCGCCCGCTCCCGCACAAAGACACTGTCCGGCCCCCCCACCATCGTCGCGCACACCTCGGGCGTCGCCGGCCGGGTGCGCACGAGCCCGTCGCCGGCCGCGTTGTGCGCCCGCACCTCGAAGGTGTAGGGCAGGCCGTTGGTCAGGCCCGTCACCGTCGTGTCGCGGGCCGTGGGATCCTCCGGCGGCACCTTCGTCCACGCCGACGGTTCCCCACCCTGCGGTGTATACCGGCTCTGGTAATACTCGATCGGGGCCCCTCGGGCCGCCGCCGCCGCCCACGTCAACCTCACCTGCCGGTCCCCCGCCGCCGCCTGAAGATTCGCCACCGTGTCCGGCACGTCGATCGTGAGCCCCGTCGAGTCGAGGGCCGTCTGCCCCGGACCGTGGGCGTCGGTGTACGTCACGAGGGCCCGCAGACGGTGATGCAGGTCGCCGGACCCCGGCGTGTACGCGGCCTCGTCGGCGTCGATGGGCTGCCAGGCATCGCCGGCACGAGGCTTCTTGTGCCATTGCCACGCCAAGGCCGACACCGGCCCGTCCGGATCCCGCAGCGTCGCCGCCAGACGCCCGCCTACCCTTGGCCACGGTCGATCCGATCCCGGGTCCGGCGACAGCGTGACCGTGCCGTCTTCGTTGACATCGGTCACCGTCACCGTCGTCCGCTGCGTCGCGGTGGCAAACTCACTACCAGAGCTCTGCACACCTTTGATCGTTACGACATAGGTGGTATCATGGGCTGAACTCTCGTAGTCCGGCGGATTCCTGAACCCCAGGCGGACAGTCCGGCCGCTGCCGGTGACCGTGAAATAACCGTCATCCTCTCCCTCCACATCCTCCGCGCTCCACGCTCAGGTGTAAGACCCCCTTGCGGGCAACTCCTCGCGCGGACCATAGGTCCCCACTTCCCGCTGGTGCTCCTCCACCCGGATCGTCGACGGCAACGTCAGGCCCCCGTAGTGCAGGACCTGAGTGTTCGAGCCCAAGCGAACGTTGCCCCCTTCGCCATGGAGGCAACGCTGGCCATGGGACAAGGTCGCTCCCGTCAGCAGCACCGTGCCCTTCAAATACCTACCCGCCTGCAGCACGCGAATCCCGTGCCAGGCCGCCGTCTGTGTCGGGGATACCGGCTTGAAGACATCGCTCGAGCCGTACAGATTCGCTTCCGGCCCCACGACGATTTCCACCAGGTTGGGGTGGGATTGAAACACAACATCGTCCGGCTTCCGGTAGTGTACCCCAAATCCTGGACAGGTGGCTAAGCGAGACTTTGCGTCCACCGACCCACTGTCCGGAGGGGCTTGGATGACGAGGAAACGCAAGACGCATTCGGCGCAGTTCAAAGCCAAGGTGGCCTTGGAGGCTCTGCGCGAACGGCAGACGGTCAACGAGCTGGCCCACAAGTTCTCCGTCCACCCCAGCCAGATCCACGGCTGGAAGAAGCAGTTGCTGGAGCGGCTGCCCGAGGTCTTCCGGGGCCCCGGGACCCGCCGGGCCGACGACGAGGCCGCCTTGGTGCCCGAGCTCTACCAGCAGATCGGGCGGCTGCAGATGGAACTGGAGTGGCTTCAAAAAAAACACGAGGCTCTCGGTGGCTGAGCGCCGCGCCCTCATCGAGCCGCACCCCGGCCCGCTGAGCGTGCATCGGCAGTGCCAACTGCTCGGGCTGGCCCGCTCCAGTTTCTACTACCGCCCGGAGGCGCCGGATCGGCTCACCCTCGACCTGATGAACGCCATCGACCGGATCTACACCGAGCACCCGGTCTACGGCGTGCGCCGGATCTGCGCGGCCCTGAGGCGGGACGGCTACCCGGTCAATCCCAAGCGCGTGCACCGCCTGATGAAGGCCCTGGGCCTGCAGGCGATCTATCCCCGGCCGCGACCGACTACCCCCAACCCTCAGCACCGGGTCTATCCGTATCTGCTGCGAGGGGTGACCGTGAACCGGCCGGACCAGGTGTGGTGCAGCGACATCACCTATCTGCCGATGCCCTCCGGCTTCGTCTACCTGGTGGCGGTCATGGACTGGTTCAGCCGCTACGTGCTGGCCTGGCGGGTCTCCAACACCCTCGACGCGGCCTTCTGCCTGGAGGCCCTGGAGGAAGCCCTGAGCCAGGGGCGGCCGGAGATCTTCAACACCGACCAGGGGGCCCAGTTCACCAGCACCGCCTTCACCGGGCGGGTCGAGGCGGCCGGGGCCCGGGTGAGCATGGACGGCCGCGGCCGGGTGCTGGACAACATCTTCATCGAGCGGCTGTGGCGCTCCCTGAAGTACGAGGACATCTACCTGAAGGCCTACGACAGCGTCCCCGAGTTGATCGAGGGCGTGGCGGCCTACTTCCGCTTCTACAACCTCGAGCGGCCGCACCAGGCCTTCGACTACGAGACCCCCAGCGATGTCTACCACCGGGCGGCCTGAGCGCGGGGGCTCCTCACGGCCTCGGTGGCCCGGCCTGGGTGCAAGTCCGGGAGGCGGGGCTTCGGTCCCAGCGCCGGGGCGCAGTACGGCTCCATTACATCTCGAGACTCTCGCTTGTACAAGCCCAATTCCTGTCCAGTTGACGGGGTACACTTCCTCCACCCGGCCACGTCGTACTCATCCGCGTTGTTCTGAATCCGCACCGTCACCGCATCGTCGGGGGAACTCTTGCGGTGCAGGCGCAGAACCGCCTGTCGTTGCACCCGCTCGAAGTCCCCCACCAACAGATCCCCCCGCAAGGTCAGGCTCCCGCTCGGATCGGCGTACAGGTAGTGAGTGCCGCTCTCGATCTTCAACCCGTCGAGAGTGGCCGTGCCCCCGGATTGCACCTGCAACCCATGTTCCGTCGCCGTGCCGGCCGACCGGAAGATCACCCCGCCGCCGATGTGGAGGGTGCCCAGGTTGGCGGCAATCAGCTCCGAGTACACGTCCCCACTCGATGCCTCCGGAGCCAGGAAGTGCACCGCCGCACCCGCCGCAATCGTCAGGTTTCCGCCAATCGTCACGTCGCCGCCCACATATACCGTGTCCGACCAGCTCTCCGTCCCCGTGATCGAGCCCGACCACGCCGGCGTCGCCGTCACCCGCGAAGAGTCGCCGGTTCCCACGGCGTTGACCGCCCGCACCTCGAAGGTGTATTCCGTGCCGGTGCGCAGGCTCTCCAGCGTGTGGCTCGTGGTCGTCGAATCGCTGCCCGCAATCGCCCCCCAGTCCGGCACCCAGGTCGTGCCCCCGTCGGTACTGTGCCGGTACTGATACCCCGTCAGGGGGGAGCCGTTGTCCGGCGCCCGGGTCCAATCCAACGTCACCCAATCGCCGGCCGTGGACGCCGACAGATCCCCCGGGGCCTCCGGCACGCCGGCGGGCGTGGCCTGCCGGGTGAATGAGGCGACCGCTGCCCGATAGTCCGTCGCCGCGGTCTCGTAGACCCCCTGCACCTGGAACCGGTAGGCCACCCCGTTCGTCAAGGCCGGCACCGTGCAGGAGGCCGTCGACGAGTCGCTGCCGGCCACGTCCTGCCAGGCCTCCCACCCCCCGTCGTACGGGTTCAGCCGGTACTGCCACTCCTCGACGAGGTCGTTGCCCGGGTTGTCCCACTCCAGCGTCACCTGCTCATCGCCCCTTCGCGCCCGCAACGGCACCACCGCCACCGAGTCCGAGGCCTCACCCGGCACGTCGTCCGCGTTGACCAGGCGCACCCGGATCTGGTGGATCATCGAGCTGTCCAGGTTCGATACGCCGTACGTGCTCAGAATCGACCGGCTGTCGTCCACCGCCCCCACCCGGTTCGAGAATGTGATCGGGCTCGACACCGGCTGCCTCGGCCCGCTTGTCCCCGAGGCCCCGGACCGCACGGCCCCCCACGCATTCCACACCCCGCTTCCCGATTTCGCTTGATATTGGAAAGCATCGAACTGAGGCAAATTGCTGGTGGAAAGAACCGCCAGCCCCTCAGCCCCCGCCTCGCACACCGGCTCAAAGCAGTCGACAGTGATCTCGAACTCATCAGACGAAGCCACGGGCTTGCCCGCGGATCGAACGCCCATCCCCGCCAACTGGGGCGCCAGAGGACTGACACCGTTCGGAGGGAAGGTCCGTGACAATCGCTGTCTCCACGGCCGTTTGTTGCCTGCAATTCATAACGATATCTCGTATTGGCGTTCACCCCGTTGTGCGTGAAGAAGAGTCTGTTCATGTCCGGAAGGAGGGGGCAAACATTCCAAGCCGACCAGGAAAGCCCCCCAAGCAAGTCTACACCGGGACCCCAGTCCGGCTTGCTCTGAAACCGCAGCCTGTACCCAGTCGCTGCCGGCTTCACCGCTGTCCAAGCCACCCCGATGGAGCTCGCTCCCGCCGTGGCAGAATCCACCGTCGGCCGTCCCGGTATCGAATTCTCGGGTGCGTCGTCCTCCGACTCATGGATCTGAAGGCTTGCCGTAGCCTGCGCACCCGCCTGAACACCTACTGGAAGTGTGCTCCCAAAACCGAGCGATACCCACTCGTCGTCGAGGTCAGTATCAGAATTGGCAGTAATAGTGAATCGCTTCGAACTATCGCCGGCAAGAAACCCCAGCGACAGGCTACTGACACTGTAGTCCTCACTCTCTGCTGCTTGGACGACGTCAGGGTCGACGCTCACCACGATCGGAATCTCCATCGCCCGATCCGCCACCGGGGCCACTCTCACCGTTACCTCCACAGATTGGCCTTCCGCCACTCCGTAGCTCGCCGCGCTGTACGACACAGCCATGAGAGGCACCTTCACGGCGTCCGACCACGGCCCAGCCCCCGCCGCGTTCACCGCCCGTACCTGGAAACGGTGAAATACGCCATGGTCTATGGGCGGCGTCTCTGTCGTCGCTGACCCGCTCCCAGAGATGGCTCTCCCAATCGCCGCCGACTCCGCCGGGGTCCAGGTCCCCGACCCGTCACCTTGCTGCCTCCTGTACTCCCAGCCCGTGATCGTCGGATCCTCCACGACCGGGTCCGTCCACCGCAGGGTCACCTGACCATTGCCCGCCTCTGCTGTCACATCAGTCGGCGGCAGTGGTGGCGGGGACATGTCCCGGATCTGAGCATGCTCCAGGTCCGCTGAACCCCCCGGCATGATTCGGATACCGCCCCAGGCGTGGGTGCCGGACCACGTTGTACTGGACTTCTTGCGAAATCTGATTGGGCTATCCTCGTCGGAGGCATTCAGAGTTCCATAAACGAAGATCTCCGCACGGTCATCCAGGCCATGCCCTTCCTGCAATTTGTGGATATCTTGCCTAGGCTCGAACTCGATGACCGCGCCTGGTTGCATGGTAAGGGTTGCCCCCGGCAGTACCACAATATCGCCGCGCAGTGAAATCGTGCCTTCCCAAGAAACATCACCCACCACGGGAAAATGATGGAAGTTCTCATGAGGTATTCTCCGCTTCCCGTAGTCATCTACACTTCTACCGGACCGAATGGTCCTCCAACCCTTATAGAATGGACTTATGGCCGCTCTGTTTGACTCCGCCAGTCCCAACATGAGCAGGAAAGCATTGAGCGGAGGAAAAGGAATCTTGGACAACCATACAGCGGGCGACGCTACAGCAGGTGTTCCGAAGAAGATCTTGACACCGAGCCAACTCACCTCTGGCGACAGTCCCATATTGTCAGCATTTGTAGGATCTGGGTCCGGCAACATCACAATCTTGTAAGATTGGGCAAAGTCACTATCGCTAGAAATCTCCGGATGCAAGACTCGTCCGCCACTTGTTAGATGGCATTGTCCCGATCTTAGTTGAAATAGCACAGGCTCCCATCGTTACGTTTGATACGAGAAATCCCCAAGAAGCCTCGTATCGGTAACCCAAGGAGCCTGCCATGAGCAAGCTACAAGCACGGAAAAGGGGCGTCAAACGGACCGTGGCCATCGGCCCCGTGAACCGCCAAGCCACCGCGTCGATGGACGATCTGGAGACTCGCATCGAGGTCATCCAGCTGCTGATCCCTTTGGGTCTGCAGGCGGTCTCGGAGGAGCTGCAGCAGTCGGTCGAGGCCTTGGCCGGACCTCGGTATCAGCGCAAGGGTCCGGATCAGGCGTTGCGCCGCTGGGGAGCGCAGGCCGGGTCGGTGTACCTGGGCGATCAGAAACTGCCGGTCGAGGTGCCGCGCGTGCGCGATGTGGTCCGCGGCACCGAGGTCCCGCTGGAGGCCTACCAGGCCCTGCAGACGCCGAGGCAGATGGATCAGGGGCTGTTGTTGCGGGTGCTGAAGGGCCTGGCCACGCGCAACTACGAGGCCTGCGCCGAGACCGTCCCGCAAGCCTTCGGTCTGTCCCGTTCCTCGGTCTCTCGCCGGTATGTGAAAGGCACGGCGCGCAAGCTGGCCGAATTCCAGCAGCGATCCCTGGAAGGCTACGACCTGGTGGCGCTGTTTCTGGACGGCAAGAGCTTTGCCGACGAGGAAATCCTCATCGCCCTGGGCGTCACTGTGGAAGGACACAAGATCCCTCTGGGTTTCGTGCAGGCGGCGACCGAGAACGAGCGCGTCTGTCGTCGCTTCCTGGCGGAGCTGGTCGAGCGGGGCCTGCAATACGAGGCCGGGCTGCTCGTGGTGATCGATGGAGGCAAGGGCCTGTACAAGGCAGTGCGGTCGGTGCTCCAGGGCCATGCCTGCGTGCAGCGATGCCAGTATCACAAGCGCCAGAACGTGGTCTCGTACCTGCCCAAGAGCGAGCAGGGCGGCGTTCGTCGAAAGCTGGAAGCGGCGTATGGGCACTCGACGTACGAGGAGGCCCAAGCCGCCCTGGAGGCGCTGAAACCGGGGTTGCAGTTGATGAACCAGTCGGCCCTGCGCAGCTTGGAGGAAGGCCAGCAAGAAACCCTCACGCTCCACCGCCTGGGCCTGATGCCGATGCTGAAGGCCTCCTTCCGTACCACCAACTGTATCGAGAACGTCAACAGTCTCCTGGAGCAGTTGACGCACAACGTGCGGCGCTGGACGAACTCGTCGCAGCGTCACCGCTGGGTCGCCACGGCGTTGCTCGACATCGAACCTCGCCTGCGCCGGATCAACGGTTACCACCACCTGCCGATGCTCCGACAAGCGCTCCAAGCCGAACTCGGCCTCAAACAGCTCGCGATGACGGGCTGACTCATCCACTCGAGCCTGGGCTACGTTTCAACTGAAAATGGGACTTGCCCTGTTAGATTATCATCATAGGTAACCTTCCCCGCCCTAACGTAATCCCCAGGCGTTGGATACAGGCCATGGCCTCCCGCACTCACATACACGATAAGGGCTTCTCCCCCTACGGCAGGAATTCTCACCCGAGGGTTGGTTGTGGAGGGAGAATCGGTAATGTCATAGTATGAAATGCTCTTTCCATGAAACATGTAGTCTATGCCAGAAAGCTGTGCCTGTGCAGGATTCCGACTGGTTACAATAATGTTGACCTTTTGCCAGTCACCCTCATGGTTATTTTGCCAATCGTTATATGGAAAGAAGAGAAAATACGTTATGACGACGGACCCGAATCCGTCCGTGGGATCGGGGCGCTCGAAGACGTGTGCATATACGGTATTCGGAAAGCGCCATCCTGCACGGGAATCGTCTTCCCCACTGCCAGGAAAATATGCCCGATCCCAGGACTCTTCATCGTCGCCCGGATAATCGAAATAGGAATGAGCGCGGTAGTTGCCGGGGATAAGATCTGGACCGATTGTATAGTACCATCCTGCGTTACGCAGAAAGGCAAACTTGCCTTCGGAAGGGACCGTCTTAGACAAGAAACTCACATTACCTTCTCTTTCGCGCAAGCCTCCAAGGTCCTGCCAATCCGGAAACTGGGCCTCCTCTATCGCCCTACTCGCATTCGCAGCAGTGACCTTCATCCAGATGCTGGAAATGGAATTTGCACCTATAATCTCCACAGGCTCGGGATTGAGCACTTTACGATCTAACCTCTCAGGATTCTTGGTCAAAACAACTATGGGGGCAAATCGCCTGGCCAAGGTTGAATCACTTGCCGCAAGGGACGAAGCGCCAATGTGTGATGGATGAAGTAGCAAATATCCCAGGATGATACCCAGACTCGGTATCCAATGAGTCCAGTTCTGGGTCGCTATATTCCTGCTTCGGACCATCGGTTGCTGAGGAATCCGCGGGCCGATCCGAGTTTCGTGCCGCACTCTTCGCTCCTTCCAATGCAGAATTGACTGCCTTCTTCCCATCAATTCCATGCCTTTCGTATCTCAGAACCGCAACCTCAGGACTCCTGCGATCTCTCCCTTGGGACCAGATCCCAGACCGATGGAGAAACGACGCGCTTTGCCAGCGGCGATATCGGACTTGCCAGACAATCCCGTGTGGCGTGACCATTCTGATGCAACTGTGGAACCAACGATTGGTCCCGCGACCATGGATGGCCATAGTGTGCCGTCACTGATCAGGGTCAACAAGCCGCAGGTCACCAGTCCCCCGAGACTGCCTACCAGCGAATGCGTGAAACGATCGTTTGGCTCCACCATACTCACGCCGATGGAAGCTCCCAATACCCAGCCTGTACTGGCGCCAAGAAAACCAGCTATATCGGCACAAGAGTCCTCTTGCGAGGCGTGCTGCTCGTTGATTGGGAACCACCCTCGACAATGACCGTAGTACTCGTCGATTCTGGTACCGATCATCCCCCCTACCCAAAAGAGAAGACTTGCACCGGCTGCTCCCGCGCCAAGCTTTCCTGATATTCGTTCTAGGGCCCCCTTATTGTCTTCTATTCTCACAGAGAGTGTATCCGCGATGCTCAGGAATGCACTGTCTTGGACAGCATTACCGGACTCGCCTTGCATCATCTTTAGCCCTTCATCCTTCCTCTCCGGTGTGCTGGTTTCATTTTGATCTGCCTCGTCCATGCTCCCCATGACCCGGTGGTCCGGAAAGTACAGGGTGACTCCTTGCGCTTCCTCCGCGAGTGAGTCGCTGGGATCCAGCAATTCCAACCTCTTGATTCGTTGCAGTTCGATTCGCTGCGGTAAGTCCCGCCCTTTCTGCGCGAGCAGCAACCGTTGCTCGTTGATGGCCTGAATGGTCCCTGTCGCTGTGACCAGCCTGGGCCATTCTCCCGTGGCCGGATCAGCGATGCCCAGCCCGTAGACGATGATCACCGGTGTGCCCACTCTCATTTTACTGGTGTCGATTGCAGAGAACTCTGGAATAACGCCCGGATCGTTCGCCGAGTTCGCATATGTATGGTCGGGCAAGGCTATTAGGATCAGCGTAAGCAGTACTAGAAAGAGCCTTCCGGCGAATCTCATGGCTTCACTCCCCTTCCCTGAAATGGGAAACAGTCGGCTTTGCAGGCCAACACATCACTCTTTGCGGCACCAGACACATCTATCCCGATGTGCGGAACAAGGCAAAGCACAGTCTGAGCAAATTTATGCCACTGAGAAAGGGAGGCTCTGCTATCGGAATTCAGCCGGCGATTGTGCCTTGATGGGTAGAGTTGGACGATCCTGGCAGAGATGGTGTGTCCTGGCGGCCATAGGGGCCAAGGGAGGCAAGATACCAAAGGCGCCCCCGGGGGGTATCTTCGCTTATTCGCACGTGTTAACCACAAAATCCCGGTTTACCATGGAATTACAAAATGGGAAGTTTGGGGGATTCTGCGTGCGGTCTCTCTCCGTGAGAATGCGAGTGTACCCGTGGGGGCGAAGTATGTCAAGCGATATGTGATATGGTCATGGGTCGCCACGACTTCTGCACGGCCTCATGGAGGCGAGAGGGCCTCAGGCGTGGTCTCCGGGCCCTCAGCTCTCCCCGCCTCCCTCCGAGTCTACGTCCCGCCCCCCAACCACCTCCCGACCCCGCCACAGCGCGTAGACCGCCGGCAACACCAACAACGCCAGCAAGGTGGCGGTCGCCAGCCCCCCGACCATCGGCGCCGCGATCCGCTGCATCACCTGCGACCCGGCCCCCGAGGCCCACATGATCGGCAGCAGGCCGCCCACGGTGGAGCCCACGGTCATGAAGATCGGGCGCACCCGCCTCGAGGCCCCCTCGACGATGGCCTCGGCGAGGTCTCCGGGGCTTTCGAGACGGCCCTCCTGGCGGCGGCTCTCCAGCGCCTGGTCGAGATATGTCAGCATCACCACGCCCAACTCGGCGCTGACCCCGGCGAGGGCGATGAACCCCACGCCCACGGCGACGCTCATGTTGTAGTCGAGCAGGTAGATGAGCCAGATCCCACCGACCAAGGCGAAGGGCAGGGTCAACATCACCATCAAACTTTCGACGACGCTGCGGAAGTGGAGAAAGAGGAGCAGGAAGATGATGGCCAGGGTCACCGGGACGACGAGGCTCAGCCGCTCCTTGGCCCTCTCCATGTATTCGTACTGGCCGCTCCAGACCAGGCTGTACCCCGGCGGCAGGTCGATCTCCTCGCCCACGATCTCCCTGGCGCGCTCGACATAGGTGCCCACGTCGACGTCGCGGATGTCGATGTAGACCCAGGCGTTGAGGCGGGCGTTCTCGCTCTTGATGGCCGGCGGCCCCTTGCGGATGCGCAGGTCGGCGAGCTGGGCCATCGGCACCTGGGCCCCGCTCGGCGTGGCCACCAGCACCCGCCTGAGGGCGGGCAGGTTGTCGCGCAGCTCGCGGCCGTAGCGCAGGTTCACCGGGTAGCGCTCGCGGCCCTCCACGGTGTGGGTGACGTTGACGCCGCCCACGGCGGACAGGATCACGTCCTGCACGTCCCCCACCGTGAGCCCGTAGCGCCCCGCCTCCTCGCGGTCGATCTCGAAGTCGAGGTAGTTGCCCCCGGCCACCCGCTCGGCGTAGACGCTGGCCGTGCCCGGGATCTCCCGCACCACCTGCTCGATCCGCCGGCCCACCTCCTGGAGCGTCTCCAGATCGCCGCCGGCGACCTTGATGCCCACGGGGGTCTTGATGCCGGTGGAGAGCATGTCGATGCGCGTCTTGATCGGCATGGTCCAGGCGTTGGTCAGGCCGGGAAAGCGCACGGCCCGGTCCAGCTCCTCCACCAGCTTCTCCGGGGTCATGCCCGGCCGCCACTGGTCCTGGGGCCGCAGGGTGATGGTGGTCTCGATCATCGACAGCGGCGCCGGGTCGGTGGCGGTCTCGGCGCGGCCGATCTTGCCGAAGACGTTCTCCACCTCCGGGAAGGTGCGGATGATGCGGTCGGTCTGCTGCAGCAGCTCCCGGGCCTTGGTCACCGAGACCCCCGGCAGGGTCGTGGGCATGTAGAGCAGGTCGCCCTCGTACAGGGGCGGCATGAACTCGGAGCCGATCATCTCCAGGGGAAAGAGCCGCTGCAGGCGTGACAGCGCCTGGTGGGCCAGGCTGCCGGGCTGGTCGGCGAAGCGCTCGACCACGGCGCTGCGGAAGGGAAACAGCGACACGAACATCACGGCCGCGGCGGCGGCGAGGGTGGCGGCCTTGTGGCGCAGCAGCCAGTCCAGGACCGGCGTGTACCCCCGGGTCAGGAGGCGGTTGAGCGGATTGCGGTCGGCGTCGACGATCCGGCCCCTCAGGCAGAAGCCGATGAGCACGGGCACCACCGTGATCGACAGCAGGGCGGCGGCGGCCATGGCGTAGGTCTTGGTGTAGGCCAGGGGTTTGAAGAGCCGGCCTTCCTGGGCCTCCAGGGTGAAGACGGGCAGGAAGGAGAGGGTGACGATGAGGAGCGAGAAGAACAGGGCCGGCCCCACCTCCTTGGAGGCGGCGGCGATGATGGCCCAGTGGTCCTTGCGGCCCCGGTCCCGCGCCAGGTGCCGGTGGGCGTTCTCGATCTGCACGATGCCGGCGTCGACCATGGCGCCCACGGCGATGGCGATCCCTCCGAGGGACATGATGTTGGCGTTGATCCCCTGGCCCCACATGACGATGAAGGCGACGAGGATGCCGAGGGGCAGGGTGAAGACGGCGGCGAAGGCGCTGCGGAAGTGGAGCAGGAAGAGGCCGCAGACCGCGGCCACCACCAGGCACTCCTCGATCAGCTTCTCCTTCAGGTGGCCCACGGCGCGGCGGATGAGGCCCGAGCGGTCGTAGGCCGTCTCCACCACCACCCCTTCCGGCAGCCCGGCCTCCAGGGACTCGAGCTTCTCCTTCACCGCGTCGATCACGGCCAGGGCGTTCTCGCCGTAGCGCATGACCACGATGCCGCCGGCCACCTCCCCCTCGCCGTTCCACTCCGCCAGGCCGCGGCGCAGCTCCGGCCCCACCTGCACGGTGGCGATGTCCCGCACCCGCACCGGGGTCCCCGAGCGGCCGGCGCTGACCGGGACGTCACGGATGTCCTCGACGGAGCGGATGTAACCGAGGCCGCGCACCATGAACTCGGTCTCGGCCAGCTCGATGAGACGGCCGCCGACGTCGTTGTTGCTGCGCTGGATGGCGCTCTTGATCTGCCGCAGCGAAATCCCGTAGGCCAGCAGCTTGTTGGGATCGACGGTCACCTGGTACTGCTTGACGAAGCCGCCGATGCTGGCCACCTCGGCGACGCCGGGCACGCTGGTCAGCTCGTAGCGCAGGTACCAGTCCTGGATCGAGCGCAGCTCGGCGAGGTCGCGGCGGCCGCTGGTGTCGACGAGGGCGTACTCGTAGACCCAGCCGACGCCGGTGGCGTCCGGACCGAGCCTCGGCTGCACCCCCTCGGGCAGGCGGTCGCCGGCGAAGCTCAGGTACTCGAGGACGCGGCTGCGCGCCCAGTACATGTCGGTGCCGTCCTCGAAGATGACGTAGACGAAGGAGAGCCCGAAGAAGGAGTACCCCCTCACGGTCTTGGCGTAGGGCACCGCCAGCATGGCCGTGCTCAGGGGAAAGGTCACCTGGTCCTCCACCACCTGGGGCGCCTGCCCCGGGTACTCGGTGAGGACGATCACCTGCACGTCCGACAGGTCGGGGATGGCGTCGAGGGGGGTCTCGGACATGGCCAGGAAGCCGGCGCCCGCCACCAGCAGGGTCACCAGCACGGTCAGCAGCTTGTTGCCGACGCAGGCCTCGATGATGCGGCCGATCATCACGCACCCTCCCGCATGGAGCTGATCGCCGCCTTCAGGTTGCTCTCCGAGTCGATGAGGAACTGGGCCGAGGTGACGATCCGCTCTCCTTCGCGCAGGCCTTCGAGCACCTCGTAGAAGCCGCCGGCCTCCGCCCCGACGCGGATCTCGCGCGGCTGGAAGCGGCCTTCACCGAGGCTGACCACGGCCACACGGCGCGGCCCCGAGTGGATCACCGCCTGCACCGGCACCGCGACCACGCTCTCGGCCGGCAGCGGCGAGTGGATGTTGACGTTGGCGTACATCTCCGGCTTCAGCTCGAGGTTCGGGTTGGGGAAGCTCATGCGCACCTTCACGGTCCGCGTCTCCGCCTCGAGGAAGGGGTAGACGTAGGTGACCTTGCCGGTGAAGGTCCGGCCCGGCAGGTAGGAGAGCTCGACCTCGGCCTCCTGCCCCTGGCGCACCCACGGCAGCTCGTACTCGTAGATGTCGGCGTAGACCCACACCCGCGACAGCTCGGCGATGCGGTAGAGGTGCTGCCCCGGGGCGATGTGCTGGCCGTCGAAGACCGCCTTGTGCACCACCGTGCCTTCCTGGGGCGAGTGCACGGTCATGGTGCGCCGCGCCTCGCCCGTCTGGCGCAGGTCCTCGATCTGCCGGTCGCTGATGTCCCAGTAGCGCAGCCGCTGCAGCGATGCCGACAGCAAGTCGCGCGCCCCGGTCAGAGCGTCGCCCCCGGCGCCGGAGCGCAGGCGCTCGCCGTAATCGACGGCGGTGAGGAACTCCTCCTGGGCGGCCACCAGCTCGGGGCTGAAGATCTGCAGCAGGGGCTCCCCCTTCTCCACCATCTGCCCGGTGTAGTCGACGAAGAGCTGCTCCACCCAGCCGGCGATCTTGGTATTGACGTCGGTCATGCGCGTCTCGTCGTAGGCCACGCGGCCCACGGTGCGCACCGTCCGGTGCAGGGCCCGGCGCTCCACGAGCGCCGTCCTGACACCGATGTTCTGCACCGTCGCCGGATCGATGGTCACCGTGCCCTCGGCCTGCAGCTCGTCCTCGTAGACCGGCACCAGGTCCATGCCCATGGGCGACTTCCCCGGCTCGTGGGAGGTGTACGACGGATCCATCGGCGCCCGCCAGTAGGCGACGGCGCGCTCACCCGAGGCGCTGCCCGCCGCCGGCTGGTCGGCCACCAGGTCCATGCCGCAGACCGGGCAGCTGCCCGGCTTGTCGGAGACCACGGCGGGGTGCATGGGGCAGCGGTAGAGGTCGGCCTGTTCGTGGGGGGCGTGCATCGATGCCCCACCGGCGCCCCCCAGCCAGAGACCGAAGCCGGTGCCGGCGGCCAGGGAGAGGATGACGGCGATCGCGTATCTCCACATGTCATTGCCTCGCTTTCAGAAGAGCCGTTGGCCGACGACGGACTCCAGCCGGGCCAGGCTCTTCTCGTATTGCCACAGGTGGCGGTAGTACTCGATCTCGAAGTCGAGCAGGGTCATCTGGTTGTCCAGGAGGGTGAGGAAGTCGACCTCGTCCACCTGGTAGCCGGCGATGGCCGCGGCCAGGGACTGGTCGGCCTGGGGGACGATGACGTCCCGGAACAGGGCCATCTCCTGCAGGTGGGTCCGGGCGTCGATGTGCAGCTGCTCGATCTGCAGCGCCAGCTCGCGGCTCTCCGCCTCGATGCGGGCCTCGGCCTCCCGGACCCGTGCCCGCGCCTCGGCGATCCTGGAATCCTGCTTGCGCCCCTGGTAAAGGGGCAGGTTCAGCCTGAGGCCGGCGGAGAAGAAGTCGCTGCCCGAGACGGGATCGTCCTCGAAGCCGCGCTGGCGCCAGGCGGCGCTCACCTCGAAGTCGGGACGCCGTTCCCGGACGGCCAGCCGCTCGGCCGCCTTCCAGCGCTCCCGCCCTTCGCGCAGGCCCCGCAACAGGGGCCGCTCCCGCAGGGCCAGCTCCCGCAGCCGGTCCTCGTCGAAGGTGAAGGGGGTCTGCTCCGGGGGAGGCGTGGGACCCACCGGCTCTCCGGGCCCCCGGTTCAACAGGGCGTTCAGCCGCGCCCCCGTCCGCCGGCGGTCCCCCTCCATCTCCAGCAGGCGCCGGCGCAGGCTCGACAGCGACACCTGGGCCTTGAGCACGTCCTGCTGCGGCACCCGCCCCACGGAGTACTTCGTCTGCGCGATGCGCACGAAGTCCCGCAGGAGGTCCCGGTTCTTCTCGGCGATGGCGATCGAGCGGTCGAGGAAGCCCAGCTCGAAGCAGGTCTGCTTCACCCGATTGACGATGGTCCCCTCGCGCTCCCGGAGGGCGGCTTCGGCGGCGGCGGCGCCGTGGGCGGCGGCGGCCTCCCGGTCGGCCCGCTTCCCCGGGTAGGGCAGCTTCTGGGAGAGCGTGACCTGACGGCCGCTCATGGGCGAGCCGTCGAGGGCGAGGGGATGGAAGGGGACGTTGCTGAGCTCCAGCTTCAGCCCCGGGTCCGGCAGGGCCCCGGCCGCCGGGACCGCGGCCCGGGCCGCCTCGGCGCCGTGTTCCAGCGCCTTCAGCGACGGGTTGGCGGCCAGGGCCTCCTCGATCAGGCGGTCGAGGTCCAGCTCGGGCGGTTCAGCGGTCGCGGCCGCGGCCAGGGACACGACCGCGGCGCAGAGGGTTCTCCGGTGCATTCTTCCTTCTCCTGTTTCCGGACGGGCCGGTACGCGGCACGCGCGGGCTCACGGCCCGGCCCTGGGGGGTCGGACCGGCCTGCGCGTCGCATGGTGCGGCTCTGCGTCGGCCGGAAGGCGCGACGAGAGCGGAGAAGGATCAGATCAGGTAGATGCTGTGGAGGGCGTAAAGGGGGACCTTGGCGGCATGGGGCGGAGGTCCCGGCTCAACCGTTTCGCGGGCCGTGGCGCGGAGGGCCCGGCCCGACGTGCTCGCGGGGGGAATGGCGGAGGTCCCCTGGCCGGAGGGCAGCCAGGAGGGGGCGGGATCCGGGGAAGGCCGGGAGTCCTCGGCACACGCCAGGGCGGCGCAGCAACAGGCGGCCCGCAACTGCTCGGAGTCGCCCGCCGCAGGCGCGTGGCAGCCGGAGACAGCCGCCACCAGCGCGCATGGGGAGCAGTCCGCCGCGGCGGCGACGCTGCTGGCCGGCAGTGCGGCGACGAGCACTGCCAGCGCGATGGCTCGGGCGATTCTCATCTCAACTCCGGTCCCGGCGAACATACCCGGAGGGCCGACGTTTCGCAACCGGGGGCGGTTCCTGCGGGGCGGGTCTGCGGTGCGCTCCCGGCCGCGTCCCCCCCGGGGTAGCACCTGGGCCTTCGAGACGGCAGGCGGCAGCGCCCGGACTCGGAATTATGGGGGTATTTGCGAATTTACTCTTCATGGATAATATTGCTATAATCGACAAACCTTCCTACAATTCCACTCATGGATCCGATCAGGAATCCCTACGCTCCCGGGGCCGGCACGCCTCCGCCCCAGTTGGCAGGCCGGGACGATCTGCGCGAGAACGTCCGTGTGGCGCTGGCCAGAATCAAGCTCGGCCGTCCGTCCAAGAGCCTTCTCATGGTCGGCCTGAGGGGAGTCGGCAAGACCGTGCTGCTCGAGAGCATGCGCGAAGAAGCGCAGGCTGTCGGTATCCGCGCCTTGTCCGTCGAGGCGCCCGAGAACCGCTCGCTCCCCGCCCTGCTCGCCCCCCAGTTGAGGCAGGCGCTGCTCCAGCTGTCGAACAATGAGAGGGCGAAGAAACTCGCTCACAGGGCGCTCAGGGGCCTGGCGGGTTTCGCCGCCGCTCTGAAGGTGAAGTACCAGGACATCGAGGTGGGGCTCGATCTCGAGCCGGAGCCGGGATTGGCTGACAACGGCGACCTCGAGATGGATCTACAGGCGTTGCTGGAGGCCGCCGGTCTGGCGGCCAAGGAGGCGGAGACGGCGCTGGCCCTGTTCGTCGACGAGCTCCAGTACGTCGAGGAGGAGGAGCTGGCTGCGCTGATCATCTCCCTCCACCTGACCGCCCAGCGGCGGTTGCCCGTCGTCATGGTCGGGGCCGGCCTGCCCCAGCTCCGGGCCCGCACTGGAAGGGCGAAGTCATACGCCGAGAGGTTGTTCGACTTTCCAGAGGTCGGAGCGCTCACAGCCGCGGCGGCGCGAACGGCCATCGCCAGACCGGCCGAGGATGAAGGCGTGGCCATCGACGATGACGCCCTGCAACGAATCGTCGAGGAGACTCACGGCTACCCGTACTTCCTTCAGGAGTGGGGGAAGCACTCCTGGGATGTGGCGGAGGGGCCGCCGATCGGGATCGCCGACGTCGAGCGCGCGTCGGTCACCGCTCGCGCGGCTCTGGACGAGGGCTTCTTCCGGGTGCGGTTCGACCGCCTGACGCCGTCGGAGAAGAGGTATCTGCGGGCCATGTCCGAGCTGGGCCCGGGCCCGCATCGCTCGGGCGACATCGCCCGGGTGCTGGGTCTCAAGGTCACCTCTCTCGGGCCGGCGAGGTCCCAGCTGATCTCGAAGGGCATGATCTGGAGCCCCGGCCACGGCGACACGGCCTTCACGGTGCCCCTCTTCGACCGGTTCATGCGCCGCATCATGCCCGGCGAGGACTGGCGGCGCTGACCCCCGCGGATCAGCAACGCGGGAAGGCCTGGGCTCACGACCGGGACCAGTTCTCCACCCGCAGGTCCGGCACGCGCCCGAACTCCCCCTGGTCGTTCGTGACCAGGGTTGCGTCCAGGCTGCGGGCATGAGCGGCGATGAAGAGATCGTTTGCGCCTATCGGCCTGCCTCGCTGCCTGAGCGCATGGCGAATCTCACCGTAGTGCGCCGCGGCATCGACGCCGAACGGGAGAATCGACAGATCGTGAAGAAACCCCTCCAACACCCGCCTGTTCTCCTCGACGCGCTCCGAATTGGCGACGCCGTAGCAGAGCTCCGCGCAGGTGATCGAGGAGATGCAGATCTTGGCCGCATGCTCTTCGAACCTCTCGCGCAGTGCCTCATCGCGCTGGTTGATCACGTAGATGCAGATGTTGGTATCCAGCATGTACATCAGCGAATGTCATCCCGCTCTTCGAGGGCGGGCTGATCCCGCGGAGGCAGGGAGCCGCGCGAGCCGGAATCGAACCAGGCGCGCCAGTTCTTGCCGCGGGGGCGCAGAGTTACCTCGTCGCCCACCTTGACGATCTCGACTTCGGAGGTCTCGAACCGGCATTGAGCCGGCAGGCGGACGGCTTGGCTGCGGCCGCTCCAGAAGACCTTGGCGATGCCTCGAAAGTCCGGTGCGTTCATTGCTTCTTCTCCGTTACAGAATCGGGTATATCTCACGATATATACCAGTGCTCCTCCCGTCAACCAGGAAGGCTACGTGGGATGCTCGAAGAGCCGCACCGGCCCGGGGTGGATCCGGGCGACGGTGAAGCGGGAGCCCGGCATCGCCCGGGTGTAGGCCGCGCCGGTGTCGATCATCCACAGATTGGCCATCCTCACGGCCCGCTGCCCGCGGGCGTGGCCGCAGATGACGCACGCCACCCGCCCTTCGACGGCAGGCGCTCCCTTTGCGGATCCTCGATGGAGGTAGCGCTCCATGCGGCGGCGGGACCATATGGCGTGGTAGCTGTCCTCGCGGCTCCCCTCCCGCAAGGCCGAGAGAAACTCCTCCCAGCTGCGGTCCTCCGGAACGTCGGCATGGACGATGCCGACAGGCCCCGTCTCGCAATCCACCTCCGCGGCCAAGGGCAGGGCGAAGAACGCCCGCACGTAGGCATCCCGCGCCGGCGCCGGGATCGAGTTCCACCACATCCCGCCGTTGTAGTTCACCCAGAGGTCGTACTCCTGGCCCCACTCCCCGGCGGGATCGGCGGCCGCGTCGAGCAGGAACTGATCGTGGTTGCCGCGAATGGCGTGGAACCATTCGCGTCCGGTCAGCCATTGAAGAGCTGCCTCCGATTCCGGCCCGCGGTCGATCAGGTCGCCCACCGAGAACAGCCGGTCCCTGCCAGGGTCGAAGGAGAGCTCGTGGAGGAAGCCTTCGAGGGCGGAGAACATCCCGTGGATATCCCCGACCACGAAGTCCCGGCCCCGCTCGTTGCGAGCGAAGGTCCTGACGGCGCCGTCTCCTCCCAGCGCCGCGGATACGAAGGTCGGGCGCTGGAGCACATCGATTTCCCAGATCGGCCGGCGCGGCGGACTGTTTCCTCGTTCCACGTCCCCCATCCTGTCCACGAGGAGCACGGTGCATACCTGGACCACGTGCGCGACTGCAACCGCCTAAGATACGGCCGCTGTTGGTATGGTTGAGCGAAGCCGTCCTGCTCTGCAACTCCCGTTGCGTCCCGTATATTCCCGCCTGGCATGAATACCATCCCCGCCGCGTTGCTGCTCCTCCTCGCCCTTCCGGCCGCGGCCCGGGCTCCGGGCGAGCTGACCCCTCGAGAGATTCTCGACCGCTTCGACGACCTCTACCGCGGCGACTCCTCGCACGCGGTCATGGCCATGACGGTGGTCACCGGGCACTGGACGCGCGAGCTGAGGCTCGAGGCCTGGAGCCAGGGCCGGGAGAAGTCGCTCTTCCGGATCCTGTCGCCGCGCAAGGAGAAGGGGACCGCCACCCTGAAGTCGGGCCGGCAGATGTGGAACTACCTGCCCAAGGTCGACCGCGTCATCAAGGTGCCGTCGTCGATGATGGCCGGCTCCTGGATGGGCAGCCACTTCACCAACGACGACCTCGTCAAGGACAGCCGCATGGCCGACGACTACGACTTCGAGTTCGGCGAGGCGGCCGGCGACGGGGAGATCGCCATCGTCTGCCGGCCGAAGCCGGAAGCCCCGGTGGTCTGGGGAAAGGTGGTGGTCCGCGTGCGCGGCGCCGACGGGATGCCGGTGGCGGTCGAGTACTTCGACGAGGACATGGAGCCGGCCCGGACCATGAGCTTCGGCGACTACCGCGAGGTCGGGGAACGGCGGATCCCGCTCAGCATGCGCGTCGTGCCCGCGGACGAGCCGGAGGAGCACACCGAGGTCCGCTACGAGCAGATCGAGTTCGATCGGCCCCTCGCCGAGGACCTGTTCTCGCTGCGCAGCCTGCGCGAGTAATCGGATGCGTTCCCTGGCCATCGCCTGGCGCAACATCATGCGCAAGCCGCGGCGGACCGCGGTGACGGTGGCCGCCGTCGCCCTGAACACGGCCGTCCTCATCTTCACCTACGCCATGATGGACGGCATGATCGCGCAGCTCGTGCACAGCTCCCGGCACACCTACGTGGGCGACGTGCAGCTCCACGCCCCCGGGTACCGCGCCGACCGCTCGATCTACAAGAGCCTCCCCGAGCCGCAGTCGCTGCTCGACAGGGCGGCTGCGGCCGGCTTCGGGGCCGCGGCCCGCAGCTTCGGCTTCGGCCTGGCTTCATGCGGCGCCAAGTCCGCGGGGGCCAGCTACTGGGGCATCGATCCGGCGGCGGAGAGCAGCACCTTCGAGATGGCGGGCCGGCTCCGGCAGGGACGCTTCCTGTCGGCCCGGGCCCGGTCCGAGGTGGTCATCGGCCGCCGCCTCGCCCGCAGTCTGCAGGCGCAGGTCGGCTCCGAGATCGTCGCCGTGGTGCAGGCCGCGGACGGGTCTCTCGGCAACGATCTCTTCCGCGTCGCCGGCATCCTGCAGAGCGTCGGCGAGGAGATCGACCGCGGCGGCATCCTCATGCACCGGGAGGACTTCGACCGCCTCTTCGTGGCCGCCGGGCGCGTCCACGAGGTCGCCCTGCTCGGCCACGGCAGGGCCGCGGAGGAGGTGGCCGCCCTGTACGCCGGCCCGGAAGAGGAGGGGGCAGCCCTGGTGGCCGAGACCTGGCGCGAGCTGCTGCCCACCCTGGCCGACATGCTCAACGTATCCGGCGCCTCGATGGGGATCTTCTCCGTCGTCTTCCTGCTGGCCGCCGGCCTCGGCGTTCTCAACACGATGTTCATGGCCACCCACGACCGGGTGCGGGAGTTCGGCATGCTCAAGGCCCTCGGCACCCGGCCGCGGCGGATCGTCGGGGACGTCCTCGTGGAGGCGTTGGTGCTGTCGGGCGCCGCCGCCCTGATCGGGGCCGGTCTCGGCAGCGGGGTCAGCCTCTATCTGGAGGTCTCGGGCGGCCTCGATCTGACGCGCTGGCAGGGGGAGTCGCTGACCATGTCGGGGATGCCGATCTCCGCGGTCTACCAGTTCTCCCTGCATCCGGCCAGGGTCGTGACCGCCGTCGTCTCCATGTCGGCGGTCTGCGCCGCCGCGGCCCTGTTCCCCGCCCTCAAGGCCGCCCGCCTCGACCCGGTGGCGGCGATGACCCACCAGTAGAGGCATGGACAAGCTCGCCCTGATCTTCAGGATTTCCTGGCGCAGCATCTGGCGCAACCGGCGCCGCACCTGGATCACCCTCAGCGCCATCGCCTTCGGCCTCGCCCTGGCGGTGTTCTTCATCGCCTTCGCCGATGGCGTCTACAACCAGCTCATCGACGACGCCACCCGCATGCAGGGCGGTCACTTCACCCTCGAGCACCCGCAGTACCGGGAAGCCCCCGCGGTCGATCTCTTCGTCGGCGGCGTCTCCGGTCTGCGCGCCCGCCTCGAAGCCCTCGACGGCGTCGGCGGCACCAAGGCCCTGGTCCTCGGTCAGGGGGTCGCCAGGTCGGCCCGCGGCGCCGCCGGTGTATCGGTCATGGGGGTGGAGCCGTCGCTCGAGGCCGCGGCGTCCCCCATCGCAGCCAGCATGGCCGCCGGGTCCTACCTCGAAGAGGGGGACGGGCGCAAGGTCGTCGTCGGCACGGGGCTCGCCAAGCGGCTCGAGGTGAGGACCGGCCGGAAGCTCGTCCTCGCCACCAACGACGCCTCCGGCGAGATCGTCGAGGAGCTGTTCAGGGTCAAGGGGACCTTCGAGGTCGGCTCCGACGAAGTCGACGCCTACCTGGTGCAGATCCCGCTCGAGTTCGCGCGCCGGCTCTACGGCCTCGGCGTCGACGACGCCACCCAGGTCGGCGTCCTGCTCGCCGATGCCGGCCGCCGGCCGGCGGTGATGGCCGCGGCGCGGGAATTCGTTCCCGCCGAAGTGGCGCTGCGCACCTGGGAAGAGGTGATGCCCGACCTGGCCAACTACATCCGCGTCGACCGCGGCGGCAACCTGGTCTTCCAGGGGATCGTCGTCTTCCTCAGCCTGTTCACCATCTTCAACACCATCCTCATGTCGGTGCTGGAGCGCACCCGCGAGCTGGCCATGCAGCTCGCCCTCGGCGTCTCGGCCTCCCTGCTGCGCCTGCAGGTGGTGATCGAGTCCGCCCTGCTCGGCGCCCTCGGCAGCACCCTCGGGGTCCTGCTCGGCGGGGGCCTCGGGTACTGGATGCAGGCCGAAGGGCTCGACATCTCGCGCTTCTACGGGGATGACCTCGACGTCTCGGGATTCGCCCTCGACACCATGGTCTACGCCGATGTCACCGTCGAGCTGCTCGTCTCCATGTGGCTGCTGGTCTTCGCCGCCACCGTGCTCCTCAGCCTGATCCCGGGACGGCAGATCTCGCGCATCGCCGTGGCCGACGTGCTGCGGGCCTGAAGCGATGACCGCCGCCATCGTTCGTCTGGAGGGAGTCGTCAAGGACTACGGCGAGGGTCAGGTCGGGACCCGCGCCCTGGCGGGGATCGACCTCGAGATCCGCGCCGGGGAGTTCACGGCCGTGGCCGGGCCCTCGGGCTCCGGCAAGAGCACCCTGCTCAACATCGTCAGCGGCCTCGACCGGCCCACCGCGGGCCGGGTGTTCTTCGCCGGCGAGGAGATCACCTCCGCCCCCGGCAGCCGCCTCAGCGAGCTGCGCCTGCGGCGCATCGGCTTCGTCTTCCAGGCCTACAACCTCATCCCCGTGCTGACCGCCTTCGAGAACGCCGAGTACATCCTCATGCTGCAGGGAGCGCCGGCGCGGGAACGGCGCGAGAGGGTGATGGAGCTGCTGGACCAGGTCGGTCTGGCCGGCATGGAAGACCGCTTTCCCCGGGAGCTGTCCGGCGGCCAGCAGCAGCGCGTCGCCATCGCCCGGGCCATCGCCTCGACGCCGGCGCTGGTCCTGGCCGACGAGCCGACCGCCAACGTCGACCAGACCACCGCGTCGTCGCTGATGGAGCTGATGGCGCGGCTCAACGAGGAGCGGGGAACGACCTTCCTGTTCTCCTCCCACGACCGCCATGTCCTCGAGCGCGCCCGGCGCCTGCTGACCCTCACGGACGGCCGCATCACCGGCGATACGGCGCCGTGGAACGACGCCGCGGAATGAGGCCGGTGGCCGCCGCCTGCCTCGGCGCCGCGCTCTCGGGGCTGCCCTCCGGCGCCGCCGGCGGCCTCCTTCCGGCCCTCGGGGCCAACCTCCGGACCACGAGCCTGGTGGCGCGCAACTACGACCAGGAGCTGCTCTGGGGCCGGGGCAACGGCGCCGACGGCCACACCGATCTGGCCCTGCGGGTCATCGCCTCCGGCCGCCCGCACCCGCGCCTGCGCTGGGAGGCGCACATCGTCCAGAACCTGGCGCTGACCACCTTCGCGGGCACCGCGGCCGGCTCCGTGAACCCACTGGGAGCCGGCGGCGACGAGGTCCCCTACCGCCTGGCCAGCGCGCGCTGGGAGTGGGGGGACGCCGGCGACGTCAGAGCTTCCGCCCACGTTGACCGGGCCCACTTCAGGATCGCCCTGGAGCGCGCCGACATCACCCTCGGGCGCCAGGCGATCACCTTCGGCAAGACCTGGTTCTGGAACCCCCTCGATCTCTTCCTGCCCTTCGGCTCCACCCAGTTCGACCGCGACTACAAGCCCGGGGTCGACGCCCTGCGCGTCGATCTCCCCTTCGGCGACTTCTCCGGCGCCACCCTGGTCGGGGTGCCCGGACGGGCGCGGCCCGGGGCTCCGCCCGCCGGCGGCGGAGACGCCTGGTACCGCAGCGCCCTGGTGGCGCGCGCCCATGGAAACGCCCGCGGCTGGGACATGGCGGCCCAGGGGGGCAAGATCCTCGGGGGGTATCAGCTCGGAGGAGCGGTCGCCGGAGAGCTGGGCCGCCTCGAGCTGCGCGGCGAAGCGGCCTGGTTCGCCACCCTGGACGAGACCGGGGCCGGGGCTCCGGCCGGTTCGGTGGTCGACAGCCACCTCGGCGCCGTGGCCGGGGCCGGCCGCGGTTTCGCCGGCCGCGACCTCCAGCTGCAGGTGGAGTACTTCTACAACGGCGGCGCCCGGGGCCGTCTGGAGGAACGGTTCGCCCTGGCCGCAAGGGGCCGCCTCGGGCACGCCTCCCGCCACCTGCTCGGCGGGCTCGCCAGCGGGCGGATTCACCCCCTGGTCAGCGCATCCCTCGCCCTGCTGTGGGGAGTGGGGGACGGCTCCCGGCTGGCGCAGCCCGGCCTCGTCTACGCGGCGGCGGACGAGGTCGAGGTGATCGCCGGGGCGTTGCTGGCGCGCGGCCGGCGGCCCTCGGGGAGCACCGTGGCAGACCTGAGGTTGCGCAGCGAGTTCGGAACCTGGCCCGACTTCTACTACCTTGAGACCAAGCTCTATTTCTAGCGATCCCACGCGATCGAGAGGCCATCTCATGCAGGATTCCTCAAGTTGCGGCGCAATCCTCATCGTCATCGATGGTTGCCGTCCCGATGGCATCCAGCAGGCGGATACGCCAGCCATCGACAGCCTGATCGCACGCGGGGCATACACCTTCCATGCACAGAGCGTTGTCCCGTCCTCCACCCTGCCGTGCCACACCTCGATGTTTCGCGGGGTGACGCCCTCACGCCACGGGATCACGACCAACACCTGGGTTCCCATGGTGCGTCCGGTCCCGAGCATCGCCGAGTCGGCTCACGCGATGAACCGGAAGACGGCCTTCGTCTACAATTGGGAGCAGCTTCGGGATCTGGCAGCGCCGGGGTCGCTGGATTTCTCCTACTTCAGTGCCAACCTCGACGATGCAGAAGGCGACCTGACGATCGCGCAAGTCTCCGCGGAGCACCTGGTGGCCGAGCAACCGGACTTCTGCTTCGTCTACCTGGGCATGGTGGATATCGCGGGACACCGCCATGGATGGATGTCCGCGGAGTATATCGAACAGATCGCCATTGCAGACCGGGCGATCGGGCTTCTGTTGGAAGAGCTCGAGAAGGCAGGCCTCCTGGACCGCTACTTCATCCTCGTGCAGAGCGACCACGGCGGGCATGGAAAGAGCCACGGCACGGACCTGCCGGAAGACTTGACGATTCCGTGGATAGCGGCGGGAGCGAAGGTCCGGCAGACCGGTGAGATCCAGCAGCCGGTGCGCATCTTCGATACCGCGCCGACACTCGCCCACGTCCTGGATCTGACATTGTCCGAAGAGTGGGAAGGACGACCGGTTCTGGAGATCTTCTGAAAGGAGGATGCTCTGTTCGCTGAAATCGTTCGTCACGCCCTCGATCGCGTGCCCTTGTCGATCATCTTCGACGATTCCACCGTGCTGGTGAACCTCAACTACTTCTTCCTGCGCGACCGCACGATCGCCGAGGGACGCCACCAGCGCTGGGAGGACGTGCCGGTGGTCCATCCCGCCTCCTTCACCCGCGAGTTCGCAGAGTGGTGCCTGGCAAGCGGTGTGCGCGGCAAGTTCTCGGTGGTGCCCTGCCCGGCGGCCCTGGGGCGCATCGACGAGGGGCTTCCCCTCTTCAGCAAGTCCCAGCAGGACGAGTGGCTGGCCATGTGCCGCGAGGTCATCGTCCCCGCCTTCGACATCACCCCCGAGATGCTTACCCACACTTTCGTGCTGGATCCGAAAACCCTGAAACCCCTCCCCTCCGGAATATGGGAGCAATACGATTGGGCGGCCCTGCCCGAAGACCAGGAGGAACTGGTCACCGAGTACATCGCTCAAGCGTGCCGCATCCTGGTCGCCGTGGGCCTGACGCCCCAGGGGGTGACCTCGCCGGGCGGCTTCGGGGGACGCACCCTTCCCTTCTACGCCCGCTGCGCCGGCGAGGCCGTGCGCCAGGTCACGGGAAACCCGGTGCCCTACTTCTTTCAGAGGGTCTCCAGGGAGGCCGCGGTGGACACCCCCGTGTGGTACCCCGACCGCCAGGCGGGACAGGCCACGGGCGAGATCATCGCCTCCACCGGGGACTGGACCGGCAACTGGACCGGGTACGGCGAGGCCGATGCCGACAAGTACATCACTCCCGACCTGGAGGGCGGCCGTCTGCCAGCCCTCATCGACGCGGGCGAGCCGGCCGTGCTCATCAGCCATTGGCAGGGGTTCTATGGGCTGCACGACGGGGACCGGCGCGGCTTCAGGGCCTTCAAGAAGGTGGTGAGCCGCCTCGCCGAACGCGACCCCCGCGGAGAGCGCACCCGGTGGCGCACCAGCAGCCAGATCACCACCTATGCCTGCGCCCGGGCCATGGCCGAGGTCTCGGTAGAGGGGAACACCGTCCGCCTCGACCTGCCGGTGCGGACCCCTGACCTCACCCTGCGGCTGACGGATGGAGAGGTGCGCTCGGTGCGGGTGGACGGCCGCCCCCTGGCGCGGGCTTCGACTCGAGCCGCCTTCAAGAGCGGCACCTGTCTGATGGAGGACGGAGCGGCCCTGGCCGCCTTCGACCCGGCCCGACGACGAGTGCTGGTGGAGGTGGATCACCTGAATTAGATCATGCGAATCCCGGATCGACAAGCCTCGAGAGAAAAGGATGACATCATGCACATCGCCCTGGCCCTCGGACCCGAGGCCGGCCCCGTGTCGACCTTCGGAGCCCAGTGCGGCGTCGAGCACGCCGTGGGAACCTTCGACCTGACGCCGGTAGCGGAAGAGCCGATCGACGGCGACGCCCAGCCCTTCAGCCGCGCCTCCCTGGCCCGCTGCAAGGCCCGGTACGAGAGCAACGGCTACGACCTGTCCGTCATCGAGAGCCGCCCCCCCATGGAGAGCATCAAGCTGGGCCGGGCGGGCCGCGACGAGGAGATCGCCGTCGTCCGCGAGTTCATCCGCAACATGGGGGCGGTGGGCATCCCGGTCTGGTGCCCGGCCTGGATGCCCGTCCACATGGTGATCCGCACCTCGCGCGAGATCCCCACCCGGGGAGGGGCCCGGGTGACCGGCTTCGACCTCGAGGAGTTCAACCGCACCCACGCCGCCGGCGCCCACGGCGAGATCACCGAGGCGGACCAGTGGGACAACCTGAGGTACTTCCTGGAGCGGATCGTGCCCGTTGCGGAGGAGGCGGACGTCAAGCTCGCCATGCATCCCGACGACCCGCCCCTGTCGCCGATCCAGGGCGTGGCCCGCATCATCAGCAGCGTCGAGAACTACCAGCGCATGGTCGACCTCGTCCCCAGCCCGGCCAACGGCATCGGACTCTGCCAGGGCAACTTCGGCCTCATGACCGACGACCTGCCCGCGGTCATCCGCCACTTCGGCGGGCAGGAGAAGATCCACTTCGTCCACTTCCGCGACATCCGGGGCACGCCGGAGAAGTTCGAGGAGGCCTTCCACGACGACGGCAAGCACGACATGGCGGCCTGTGTCCGGGCCTACCGGGACGTCGGCTACGGCGGCGTGGCGCGGCCCGACCACTTCCCGCAGCTGGCCTACGAGGACTTCGAAGACGTCCATTCGATGGAACGCCTCTACGCCATCGGCTACATGAGAGGTCTCATCGAGGCGGTCTACAGCGAGTGACCCCGGTCTCGGTGGCCCGCGCCCTCGGCCGGGCCGCGGGGCGGCTGCGGTTCGCCGACCCGGTGGCCCACGTCTACAACCCCCTGGTCTACGCCTTCGAGGCCCACAGGTCGTACCTGGAGCGCTACTGCCGGCGCGAGGCCGAGGTCCTGCTGGTGGGCATGAATCCCGGCCCCTGGGGCATGGTGCAGACCGGCGTCCCCTTCGGCGAGGTCGGCCTCGTCCGGGACTGGCTCGGCATCGAGGCCGGGGTGCGCGCCCCCCGGTCGCAGCACCCCCGGCGGCCGGTGGAGGGCTTCGGCTGCCGGCGCAGCGAGGTCAGCGGCCGGCGGCTCTGGGGATGGGCCCGGGACCGCTTCGGCACCCCCGACCGGTTCTTCGACCGGTTCTTCGTGTGGAACTACTGCCCCCTCGCCTTCCTCGAGGAGAGCGGCCGCAACCGCACCCCGGACAAGCTCCCGGCTCAGGAGCGCGCCCCCCTCTTCGAGATCTGCGACCGGGCGCTCCGGCGGATCGCCGGGCACATCGAGCCCGTCTCCGTCCTCGGCGTCGGCCGCTTCGGGCGGGACCGGGCTCGCGCCGCCCTGGACGGCGCCTTCTCCGTGGGCGAGATCCTGCACCCGAGCCCGGCGAGCCCCGCGGCCAACCGCGGCTGGGCCCACCAGGTCGAGGCCCAGCTCGCCGCCCTCGGCATCGATCTGGAAGCCGGCAAGGCCTGACCCGCCACTCACCTCCCAGGAGCCCTCCATGCAGATCGGCATCATCTCCGACACCCACGACAACTGGCCGGCTCTCGACCGGGTCTGCCGGTTCCTGGCCGACAGCGGCGTCGGCACGCTGATCCACTGCGGGGACGTCTGCGCGCCCCTCACCCTCGGCCACCTGCTGGACCAGTACGAGGGCCAGGTGCATCTCGCCTTCGGCAATGTCGACGGGGATCCCTTCCTCATGGCGGCGCGCTTCGGGGACCGCCCGAACCTGCGCCTCCACGGGGCCGAGCGCGGGGAGCTGGACCTGGGGGAGCGCCGGGTCGGCGTGCAGCACTACCCCGCCCTGGCGCGGGGGCTGGCCCTCACCGGGGAGTACGACGCCGTGTTCTTCGGCCACGACCACGACCCGCGCCAGGAGGTCCTCACCCTGGGCAACCGCCGGGTGCTGCTCGCCAACCCCGGCACCCTGGCGGCCATGGGCAAGCCCCAGACCTTCCTGCTCTACGAGACCGGGACCAACGACGTGGAGCGGTTCGAGGTGGACCGGCTCTAGGGGCTCTCGACCTGCAGCAGGGCGCCGGGCTCCTCCGCCCGGGACGCCTCCACGCCGTGGGTCGTATCCAGCAGATCCTGCAGGCTCGTGCGCGACAGCACGCCGTCCACCGCCTCCTGCACCCGCATCCAGAGTCCGCGGATTGAGCAGTCCACGGAGGTGTGGCTGCAGGTCTCCTCGGCTCCGGTGAAGTGGTCGCAGAAGGTGGGGTCGTAGAGGGGCCCTCCGAGGGCGGCCACGACCTCGGCCACGGCGATCCGCGAGGCCGGGCGCGACAGGCTGTAGCCGCCGCGCTGGCCGCGCTCGCTGTCGACGAGGCCGCTGCGCCGCAGGGTGCCCAGGTAGCGGGCGGTGTTGTGGGGCGACAGGCCCTCGGCCTCGGCGATCTCCGGAATCGTGGCGCTGCCGCCGGGGGAGCGGCGGGCCACCTGGAGCAGGCAGCGCAGGCCGTACTCCTCCTGGGCGCTGAGCTTCATCCTACATCATCCCGAGCTGCAGCTTGGCCGCTTCCGACATGCGGTCGATGCTCCACGGCGGGTCCCAGGTGATGTCGACCTGCGAGTCGTCCACCTCCGCCACCTGCTCGAGCACCTTGCGCTGCACCTCGCCGGGCAGGGTCCCGGCCACGGGGCAGGCCGGGGAGGTGAGGGTCATGGTGACGTGGACCTTCCGGCCCCCGTCCTCCCCCTCCTCCACGTCGACGGCGTAGATCAGGCCGAGCTCGTAGATGTCGACGGGGATCTCGGGGTCGTAGCAGGTCCTGAGGACGTCGACGACCTTGGACTCGACGCTGCCGGGGGGGTGCTCCTGCGGTTCGGTTGGTTCCACGTTGCTCACTCCGTCCTGACCGGCTCGGCGGCGTCGCCGTCGAGGGCGGCCTTCATGGTGTGCCAGGCCAGGGTGGCGCACTTGACCCGCATGGGAAACTCTCGGACCCCGGCGAAGACGACGAGCTTGCCGGCCTTCACCGGATCGACGGGCTCGTCGGAATCGGCGGTGACCAGATCGTGAAAGCTCTCGAAGGCGGCCCTCGCCTCCTCGGCGCTGCGGCCCTTGAGCTGCTCGGTCATGAGCGAGGCCGAGGCCTTGGAGATGGCGCAGCCGGAGCCGTCGAAGTGGATCTCCTCGATCACCCCCTCGTCGCCGAGCAGAAGGTAGACGTGGAGGTGGTCGCCGCACAGCGGGTTGTAGCCCTCCTGGTGGCGGTTGGCCTTCTCCAGGGGGCCAAAGTTCCTCGGGCTGCGGTTGTGGTCGAGGATGATCTGCTGGTAGAGCTCTCGAAGCTCCGTCACGACACGCCTCCCAGGACCGTTTCGACCTGGTTCAGGCCCTCCACGAGCAGGTCGATCTCGCGGCGCGTGTTGTAGAAGGCCAAGGAGGCCCGGGCCATGGCGGGCACCCCGAAGCGGGCCATGAGGGGCTGGGCGCAGTGGTGGCCGGTGCGCACGGCCACGCCCTCGGCGTCGAGGATCGTGCCCATGTCGTGGGGATGGGCGCCGTCGAGGGCGAAGGAGAGGACCGGGACCTTGCGGCGGGCCTCGCCGAAGATGCGCAGGCCCTCGACCCCGGCGAGGCGGCCGCCGGCGTAGGCGAGCAGGTCCTCTTCGTACTCGCTGATGCGTTCCATGCCGAGCCCGTTGAGGTAGTCCACGGCGGCGGCCAGGCCCAGGGCGCCGGCGATGTTCGGGGTGCCGGCCTCGAACTTGGCGGGCGGCTCGGCCCAGGTCGTGCCCTCGAAGGAGACGGACCGGATCATGGAGCCGCCGCCCTCGTAGGGAAGCATGCCCTCGAGCAAGTCGCGGCGGCCGTAGAGGATGCCGATCCCCGTGGGCGCGAACAGCTTGTGGCCGGAGAGGGCGTAGAAGTCGCAGCCCAGGTCCCGCACGTCCACCGGCAGGTGGGGCGCGCCCTGGGCGCCGTCGACGAAGACCGCGGCGCCGTACTCGTGGGCCAGGTCGCAGATCCGGCGCACGGGGTTGACGGTGCCGAGGACGTTGGAGGCGTGGGCCACGGCCACTATGCGGGTGCGCGGCGACAGGCGGTCGGAGAAGGCCGCCAGGTCGAGCTCCCCTTCGTCGGTGATGGGCGCCACCCTCAGGCGGGCGCCCGTGGCCTCGCACAGCATCTGCCACGGGACGATGTTGGAGTGGTGCTCCATGTGGGTGACGAGGATCTCGTCCCCCTCGCCCACCCGGGACCTGCCGTACCCGTGAGCCACGAGGTTGGCCGCCTCGGTCGTGCCCCGGCAGAACACGACCTCGGCGCTCTCGGCGGCGTTGACGAAGGTGGCCAGCCGCCCTCGGGCGCGCTCGTAGGAGAACGTGGCCTGCTGGCTGAGGAAGTGGACGCCGCGGTGGATGTTGGCGTTCTCCTCCTCGTAGTAGCGCTCCACGGCGTCGATCACCGGCCTCGGCTTCTGGGTGGTGGCGGCGTTGTCCAGGTAGACCAGGGCCCGGCCGCGCACCGCCCGGCCGAGGATCGGGAAGTCCCGCCGGACCGCGTCGACGTCGAGAACCCCCTCGTCGCGGCCGGGGGCGGTCATCACGGGCTGGGGGGCGGTCACCCGGCCTCCTCGGCCGCCAGGACGGCGTCGACGCGCCGGGAGACCAGGCCCTCCACGTGGCGCCTCAGCCCTTCGTGGGTGACCCGCTGCACCAGCTCGCCGGCGAAGGCCCGGGTGAGGACGCGCCGGGCCTCGGCCCGTCCCACGCCGCGGGAGCGCAGGTAGAACAGGGCCGCCGCATCGAGCTGGCCGGTGGTCGATCCGTGGCTGCAGCGGACGTCGTCCGCGTAGATCTCCAGCTGGGGCTTGGAGGTCACCTGGGCGTCGTCGGAGAGCAGCAGGTTCTGGTTGGACTGGAAGGCGTCGGTCTTCTGGGCCGCCTGGCGCACGTGGATCTTGCCCCGGAAGACGCCCTGCGCGCGGCCCCCCAGGATCCCCTTGTAGAGCTCGTGGCTGCTGCAGTTGGGGGCGGCGTGCTCGATGGTGGTGTAGTTGTCCACCAGCTCCCGGTCGCGGGCCAGGAACAGGCCGTTGAGGGTGGAGTCGATGCCCTCGCCCTCCAGGACGGTGGTCACGTCCTCGCGCACGGTTCGCCCCGAGAGGCAGAGGGTGTGGGCGGTGAAGCGGGCGCCCTCGGCCTCCCTCACGTGCAGGGTGCCCGCGTGGCAGGCCGCCTCCCCGTGGAGATGGGCCCGGCCGTACTCGACGGCGGCGCCGGGGCCGGCGGCGATCTCGGTTACCGGGGCCACCAGGCGGCCGGCGCCGGCGCCGGTGCCGGCCAGGGTCTCGAAGACGGTGACCCGGCTGCCGGCGCCGGCGGTCACGAGGGTGCGCGGCGTCGTCAGACCCCGGCCGCTGGCCGCGTGGAGGACCTGGATGGGCGCCTCCACGGCGGCGCCCGCCGGTACCGATATGAAGGCTCCGTCGCGCACGAAGGCGGTGCTGAGGGCGGCAAAGCTCTCGTCGAGACTCAGCGTATGCGCGCCCAGGTCGTCGAGCTCCGCCCACTCCGCGGCATCGACCTCGCCGAGGGAGCGCACCTGGACCCCGCCGGGAAGTGCGCCGGCCCGCGACAGGTCCGGGGCGTAACAGCCGTCGACGAAGACCAGCACAGGGCCGTCGAGGGCGTCGGCCAGCAGGGGCCGCACTTCGGCCGCCGTCAGGGGGCCGGGCTCGGCCACCGGGGCATAGAAGGTGTGGGTCAGGGGCGCCGGGTTGGTGTGCGACCAGGCCTCGTAGCGGGCCGTGGGCAGGCCGTGGTCGGCGACGCGGGCGATGGCCTCCCTGCGGCGTTCGTGCAGCCGCCCGTGGCCGCCGCCGTTGAGGGAACGCTCGAAGCCCTCGAAGGCGGCGAGATAGGCGTCGAGAACGGCCTCCGGGCCGCGGCGGGTTTCCTCTGCGCTCATGGGCCCCTCACGCCGCCGGCTCGGCGGCCTCCTCGCGGATCCACTCGTAGCCCTGCTCCTCGAGCCGCAGGGCCAGCTCGGCGCCGCCGGAACGCACGATGCGGCCGTCGAGGAGGACGTGCACGTAGTCGGGCACGATGTGGTTGAGCAGCCGCTGGTAGTGGGTGACCACGATGGCGCTCTTGTGGGGCGCCCGCAGCTTGTTGACGCCGTCGGCGACGATCCGCAGGGCGTCGATGTCGAGGCCGGAGTCGGTCTCGTCCAGGATCGCCAGGCGCGGCTCGAGGACGGCCATCTGCAGGATCTCGTGGCGCTTCTTCTCCCCGCCCGAGAACCCCTCGTTCACCGAACGCCGGAGGAAGCTCTCGTCCATCTCCACCAGCCGCAGCTTCTCGCGGATGAGGACCAGGAAGTCGATGGCGTCGACCTCCTCCTCGCCGCGGTGCCGGCGGATCTCGTTGAGGCCGGTGCGCAGGAAGTAGGTCGTGTTGACCCCGGGGATCTCCACGGGGTACTGAAAGGCGAGGAAGAGGCCTTCGCGGGCCCGGTCCTCCGGGGCCATGTCGAGCAGGTCCCGGCCCTCGTAGCGCACGGACCCGCCGGTGACGTCGAAGGCCTCGTGGCCGGCCAGCACCTGGGCGAGGGTGGACTTGCCCGAGCCGTTGGGGCCCATGACCGCATGGACCTCGCCGGGGCCGACGGTGAGGTCGACGCCCTTGAGGATGGGGGTCTGGTCGATGGCGGCGTGCAGGTTGGTGATCTCGAGCAATTCGTTCTCCTGTCGGGCGGCGGGCGCGGGCCCTTCGGCGCCTACGCCGGTTGAGGTCAGTTGTGCTTGGCCTTCAGTCGTTCTGTAGCGCTTGCGAGCCTCGACGTTGTCGAGTCTCGCGGTCCTTCAAATCCGGGTGCGTGCTTCTACCGGCGTAATGCGCCTGCGGGCCCACGCCCGCCGCCGCGCGAGAGGCCGAGGATCATACCCGGCCGCTGTAGCCACTCGGAGGGTCTCTCGTCGTTCCCGGCTTCGAGGAGGGAAACAGCGGCAGCCTCCTCTTGCGGGATCTTCGTGGGCGCCGGTTCGCTGCGCTCACGGCGCCCGGGTGTTTGCGGCGGCGGCGTCATGCGTCTGTGGAGCACCCGCGGCGGCGGGTACTTCAGCCTACGCTGCCCTCCAGGCTGATGCCGAGCAGCTTGGTCGCCTCCACGGCGAACTCCATGGGCAGCTCGGCGAGGACCTCCTTGCAGAAGCCGTTGACGATCATGCTGACGGCGTCCTCGGTGCTCAGGCCGCGCTGGTTGCAGTAGAAGATCTGGTCCTCGCCGATCTTGCTGGTGCTGGCTTCGTGCTCCACCGTGCTCGTCGGGTTGCGCACGGTGATGTACGGGAAGGTGTGGGCCCCGCACTGGTCGCCGATCAGCATGGAATCGCACTGGGTGAAGTTGCGCGAGCCGGCGGCGCGCTTCTGCACCTGCACGGCGCCGCGGTAGGTGTTCTGGCCGTTCATGGCCGAGATGCCCTTCGACACGATGGTGCTGCGCGTGTTGCGGCCCAGGTGGATCATCTTGGTGCCGGTGTCGGCCTGCTGCCGGCCGGAGGTGACGGCCACGGAGTAGAACTCGCCGACGCTGTCGTCGCCCTGGAGGATGCAGCTCGGGTACTTCCAGGTGATGGCGGAGCCGGTCTCGACCTGGGTCCAGCTGATCTTGGCGCGCGAGCCCCGGCAGGCGCCTCTCTTGGTGACGAAGTTGTAGATGCCGCCGACGCCCTCCTTGTCGCCGGGGTACCAGTTCTGGATGGTGGAGTACTTGATCTGGGCGTCATCGAGGGCCACCAGCTCGACCACGGCGGCGTGGAGCTGGTTCTCGTCGCGCATGGGTGCCGTGCAACCCTCGAGATAACTGACGTAGGCCCCCTCCTCGGCGATGATCAGGGTGCGCTCGAACTGGCCCGTGTTGGCGGCGTTGATGCGGAAGTAGGTGGACAGCTCCATGGGGCAGCGCACGCCCTCGGGGATGTAGACGAAGGAGCCGTCGGTGAAGACCGCCGAGTTGAGGGCGGCGAAGTAGTTGTCGTTGGCCGGCACCACCGAGCCGAGGTAGCGGCGCACGAGGTCGGGGTGCTGATGCACGGCCTCGGTGAATGAGCAGAAGATGATGCCCTCGGCGGCGAGCTTCTCCTTGAAGGTGGTGGCCACCGAGACCGAGTCGAAGACGGCGTCGACGGCGACCCCGGAGAGCATCTTCTGCTCTTCGAGCGGGATGCCGAGCTTGTCGTAGGTGGCCAGGATCTCGGGATCGACCTCGTCCAGGCTCTGGGGCCCGTCCTCGGGACGCTTGGGCGCCGAGTAGTAGGAGATCGCCTGGTAGTCGATGTCGGGGTAGTCGACCATCGCCCACCGCCGCGGCCCCGGCTGCCGGGTGGGGTCGGACATCTTCAGCCAGTTCCGGTAGGCCTTCAGGCGCCACTCGAGGAGCCACTCGGGCTCCTCCTTCATGTCGGAGATGAAGGCGATCGTCTGCTCGTCGAGGCCGGGGGGCGCGGAGTCGGCCTCGACGTCGGTGTAGAATCCCTCCTTGTACTCGCGCTGCGCGAACTGCTCGAGGACCTCGGTATCGCTGAGGCTCGGCGCGGAAGCGCCTGGAGTCGATTCGGTCATGTGGTCCTATCTGTTTGCTTTACAGAAGGTTGGAGGCCGGGGGCGGGATCCCCGTCCAAGGGAATCTACAAATCTTGCAAGAAATTGCAAGATTGGCCCGGCGGGTCAGCCGATGCGCCGCCGGCGCACGAGATAGCGGCTCAGGGCGCTGTCGAAGGAGGTGGCCGTGTCCATCAGGACGTAGTCGACGCCGGCCTCCGCGCAACCGTGGCGGTAGCGGCCCAGCAGGGATTCCACGTGGGCGCGGTAGGTCTCCTGCACGTGCCACGGCTGGGTGACGATGGAGGCGCCGGCGGCGTCCTCCAGGTCGACGAAGCGCGTCTCGGAACGGCGGAAGTCCAGGTCGACCTCCCTCGGGTCGAGGACCTGCAGGACCAGCACCTCGTGGCCGCGGTGGCGCAGGTGGCGCAGGCCGCCGAGGACCTCGCCGGGATCGTCCAGCAGGTCGGAGAGGACGATCACGAGGCCGCGCCGCGACAGCCGCTCGGCCAGGTCGTGCAGGCCGGGGGCCAGGGCCGTCTCGGCGGCGGGTTCCGCGCCCGTGAGCTGGCGCAGAAGGACGCTGAGGTGGCTGCCCACCGAGCGCGGCGGCACCAGGGAGAGGAGGCCCCCCCGAATCAGGGCCAGCCCCACGGCGTCGCGCTGGCGGAGCATCAGGTAGGCCAGGGCGGCGGCCAGGCAGCAGGCGTAGCGGAACTTGCTGATGCGGCCGCCGTCGCCGAAGGCCATGGAGCCGCTCACGTCGACGGCCAGGCAGGCCTTCAGGTTGGTCTCCTCCTCGTAGCGCTTGACGTAGAGGCGGTCGGTCCTGGCCAGCGCCTTCCAGTCGAGGTCGCGCAGCGGGTCGCCCGGCATGTACGGCCGGTGCTCGGAGAACTCGACGGAGAACCCGTGGTAGGGAGAGCGGTGCAGGCCGGTGATGAACCCCTCCACCACGAGGCGGGCGATCAGGTCCAGGCGGCCCAGGCGCGAGGCCGTCTCGGGATCGAGGTACCCCGTGAGGCCGCCGGCCTCGCTCTGCGTCACGCGGCGGGCACCTCGTCCAGGAGCCGGCGCGCCAGCTGATCGGCGTCGACGGCCTGGGCCTCGGCGTGGAAGTTGACGACGATGCGGTGCCGCAGGACGGGCAGCGCCACGGCGCGCACGTCCTCGAGGGAGACGGCGTGGCGCCCCTGCAGAGCGGCCCTCGCCTTCCCGGCCAGCACCAGGCACTGCGAGGCCCGGGGGCCCGCGCCCCAGTTGACCATCTCCCTCACCTGTTCCGAGGCCCCGTCCCCCGGGCGCGTGGCGCGCACCAGGCGCACGGCGTACTCCACGATCTGGTCGGCCACCGGCACCTGGCGGACGAGCCTCTGGAAGGCCACGATCCGCTCCCCGTCGAGAACCCGGCTCACCGGCTCCGGCGACAGGGCCGTCGTCGTGCGCACGATCTCCTCCTCCTCGGCCGCGTCCGGGTAGTCGATGCGCAGCTCGAAGAGGAACCGGTCCAGCTGCGCCTCCGGCAGGGGGTAGGTGCCCTCCTGCTCGATCGGGTTCTGGGTGGCGAGGACGAAGAACGGCTCCTTCAGCCGCATCGTCTGTCCGCCGGCGGTGACGGCGTGCTCCTGCATGGCCTCGAGCAGGGCCGCCTGCGTCTTCGGCGGCGTGCGGTTGATCTCGTCGGCCAGGATCACGTTGTGAAAGATCGGCCCGTGGACGAAGCGGAAGGCCTTGTGCCCGGTCTCCTGGTCCTCCTCGAGGACCTCGGTGCCGGTGATGTCGGAGGGCATCAGGTCCGGGGTGAACTGGATGCGCCCGAAGCTCAGGTCCAGGGCCTGGGCCAGGGTGCGGATGAGGAGCGTCTTGGCCAGGCCGGGCACGCCCACGAGCAGGCAGTGTCCGCCCGCCAGCAGGGCCACGAGCAGCCCCTCGACGATGCCGTGCTGGCCGATGACGACCTTGCCGATCTCTGCCTCGAGCCGCTGGCGCGCCGCCTCCAGGTCGGCCACCGCCTGCACGTCGTTCGCGGACATTCAGGGTCTCCTTCGGATCACGTCTTGCGCTGCTTCTTCCGGGCCGCCGGGAACAGGACGTTGTTCAGGATCAGCCGGTAGCCCGGAGAGGAGGGGTGCAGGGACAGCTGCGTCGGCGGGTCTCCCACGTGGTGCTTGTGGTCCTCGGGGTCGTGGCCGCCGTAGAAGGTGACGGTGCCGCGCCCCACCCGGCCGTGGATGTACTTGACGATATCGGTGCCCTCGACCTCGGCCAGCACCACCACGTGGTCCTTGATGAGATGGCGGCGGAAGGCGGTGGTCTGGCCGAGGAAGCCGTTGACGACGCTGGTGTGGCACTGGGTGAGCATGGTGGGCACGGGGTCGTGCCGGGCCGAGAACTCGAAGAGGGTGAAGTACTCGGCCTCGGCCGTGCGGATGCGGCGCGCGTCCCGGGGCGTCGTGTCGATGTCGGAGTGCTCGTAGACCAGGGGATCGGTGACGATGGTGAAGCCCTCGAAGGCGACGCACCGGTTGAAGTCGAGGCGCTCCTGGGCGCGGGGGTCGAGGCCGTCTCCGTCGAAGACGGTGTGGGCAACGTCGACCCCGGCGGCGGCCAGGGCTATGTCGAAGGTATCGGTGGCAGAGCACATGGCGAAGAGGAAGCCGCCGGCGGCCACGTACTCGTGGATGCGGCGCGCCACGGCCTTCTTCTGCTCCGACACCTTGGCGAAGCCCAGACTGCGCGCCTGGGCCTCGTAGAGCCGCTGCTGGTCGCGGTACCAGGCCTCGTTGCGGAAGCTGGCGTAGAACTTGCCGTACTGGCCCGTGAAGTCCTCGTGGTGCAGGTGCAGCCAGTCGAAGTCCTCGAGCCGGCCGGCCAGCACATCCTCGTCCCACAGCTTCTCGTAGTCGATGCCGGCGAACTCCAGGGCCAGGGTCACGGCGTCGTCCCAGGGCTGCCGGTTGGGCGGCGTGTACACGGCGATCCGCGGGGCTTTCTCCAGCCGCACCACGTCCATGTTGGCGGTCTCGATCTCGGCCTGGATGCGCGCCATGTCGGCCTCGGAGATCGTCTGGAAGGTGATCCCCCGGATCCGCGCCTCCGCGGCGATCAGGTCGTGGGCCTCGATGGCGAAGGAGCCGCCGCGGTAGTTGAGGAGCCAGTCCACGTCGATGCCGCGCTCGAGCACCCAGAACGCCAGCCCGTAGGCCTTGAGGTGCTGCTGCTGGGTCAGGTCCATGGGCACCAGCAGCCGCTCGGCCCCGGAGGGCAGGGCGCACAGCAGCCACAGGGCGGTGGCCAGGCGCCGGAAGGAGCCCGTCATCCGTCCCGGGGCTCCAGCTGCCGGCGCAGGCCCTCGATGCGGCGCCGGATCTCCGGGGCCCGCGAGTCCTCCGGCGCCGACAGCAGCATCTGCTCGTAGAGGTGCAGGGCCTCGCCGGCCTCGCCGAGACCCTCCAGGACCCGGGCCCGGCCCAGGGAGGCCGAGACCGCCTCGCGGCTGCGGGCCTCGGCTCCGGCCTCGGCCTCGACGTAAAGGGCGAGGGCCCGGGCCGGGTCGCGTTCCTCCAGCTCGCGGGCGCGCTCGAGCCGGACCACCTGCCTCAGGGCCGGGGGCGCCTCGGTCAGCAGCCAGCCCCACTCCCGCGCCGCCTCCTCCAGCCGCTGCTGCCGCTGCCGCAGCCGCGCCCGGGCGAGAACGGCCAGGGCCTCCGGCTGGTCGCCGAACTCCTCGATCAGCAGCAGCAGGGCCAGGGCGTCGTTGGCCAGCGGGTGCGAGGGCGACGACGTGACCATCGAGTCGATGAGGACCCGGGCCCCGTCGAAGTCGGCCAGGTAGAAGGCCACCAGACCCAGGTGGTGGGCGGCTTCGGCGCCCCCTCCTTCGATCGCGGCCAGCCGTCGCAGCTCGCGCCGCGCCGAGGGCAGGTCGTCGAGCAGGATGTGACACTCCGCCCGCAGGCCGAGCCACCGGCGCTGCAGGTCGGGGGTGCCGGCGCGCCCCTCGAGAACGGCCAGAGTCTTCATCGCCTCGACCGCCGTGCCGTGGCCCGCGGCCTGCAGCCGCGCCACTCGCAACAGGGCTTCGGCCGCCTCGCGGCGGCGGGGGTGGCCGGCGGCCAGTTGCGTGTAGAGCTCGATGGCGCCCTCGCCGTCGCCGAGGAGCTCGCGCATCTCGGCCTGCTTCAGCAGGGAGTGGTACCGGTGCGGGGAATCGCCTCCATGGGCGGCGAACACGGCGTAGGCCTCGACCGCGGCCCCGGCATGGCCGCGGGCCTCGCAGCGGGAGGCGAAGGAGTAGAGGGCCTGCAGGACGGCGTCGTCGGGGAGGGCCTCGCGCAAGGCCCGCACTCCGCGCTCGGGGCGGCCGGTCTCCAGGGAGGCGGCCGCCGCCAGCCGGGCCGCGGTGGCGCGCGCCGGGCCCTCGACCCGGGTCAGGGCGGCCTCGGCGGCTTCGAGGTATCGATGCCCCGGGTCCTGGCCGGCCGGCCCCTCTCCGGACTCGGCGCCAGCCATGTGGGCGATGCGGTTCTCCACCAGGGGGAGCCGCCAAGGATGCTGGCGCAGGAATTCCAGGTGCGCGGCCAGGGCCTCTTCGGGGCGGCCCAGCCGCATGGCCAGCTCGGCCCGCTCCCAGGCGAAGGGGTCGTCGCCATCGACGCGCCGGGCGCCGTCCCGGAGCACCTTCAGGGCCTTTTCGAGATGGCCCAGATCGGCCATGCGGACGCTGACCGCGCGGTATCGGTCGAGGTCCACGGGCAGCTCCTCCAGCGCCCGGCTCCAGATCTGGACCGCCTGGGAGGGACGCCCGGCGTCGACGAGGACCTCGCCCAGGAGCAGACGCGCCTCCGCGTCCTGCGGATGGCCGTCGATCCAGCGGCCCAGCAGAGCGGCCGCCTCCTCGAACCGGGAGGCCCGGCGCAGCTCGGAGACCGAGCCGCGGATCTCGGACCGCGGCACCTCCCCGCCGACCGCGGCGGGCAGCCAGCACAGGGCGGCGAGAAGGGCGGCGCCTCGCCTCACGGCAGGGCCTCCGGGTCCGGGCCGTCCCCTTCGTGCAGATCGTGGTAGACGCTCTCGTAGTACCGGCGGATGAGCTCGCGGTACTCGGCGGGGTAGCCGGCGGCCAGGGCGCGGCGCATGGCCTCGCGCCAGGCGTCCGGACGCTGGCCGAGGTCGACGGGCAACCAGCCGGGACCCGCGAAGGGCCGCTGCTCGCCCCGCTCCGAACGGCGGCGCTTCTCGAAGCCGCGGGCGTGGATGGACCGGCTGGCGTCCAGCAGGCGCTGCAGGATCCGCTCCTGACCCTGGGGCACGCCCGGGTCGGCGCGGGGTCGCTCCATCCGGGCCAGCACCGCCTCCATCTCCTTCTGGATGGCGCCGACGCGCTCCTGCAGCGAGCGCTGGCCGCGCAGCGACCTCTCCACCTCGGCCAGGGCCTGGTAGATGCGGCGCTGCTCGGCGGCGAGGCCCGGCATGGCCGGGAGCCGGCCGCCGGCGCGCCGGGGTCCCGGAGCGGACCCCGGCCCCGGCTGCATCGCCTCCCGGGTGGCCTCGTTGAGGGCGGCCTGCTGCTCGGACAGGGCCATCATCTTCTCCATGGCCTCCCCGAAGGAGGAGGGGGTGCGCGCCTCCTGCAGGTTCTCCACGCTCCGGCGCAGCAGCAGCACGGCCTGGTTCAGGAAGCCCATGGCCTCGCCCTGAAGGTGGCCGGCGCGGCCGCTCTGCTGTCCGAGCCGGCCGGCGGCCTGCTCCATGCGGCGAAGGGCCCCGCCGAGGGTGGCGGGCAGGGAAGGCTCGAGAGCCAGGGTCCGCGAGCCGGCGCGGGCGACCTCTTCGATGACGAGCTCCGTTCCTTGGGCCAGGGCCTGCTGGCGGGCGGCCAGGCCGGCGGCGGCGCCCCCGGGCTGCCGGGAAGAGCCCTCTCCCAGCTCCTCCTGGCGCCGGGAGAGGTCGACGAGGTCGGCCATGGCGCCGCGCAGGAGACCGGCGAGCTGCTCGCGCTGGTCGCCGAAGAACCCCTCCCGGAGCTCGCGCAGCGCCTCGGAGAGATGCGCGAGGTCCTCCTGCAGACCGGCGCCGACCCGTCCGGCCTCCTGGCGCCGGCTCGAAGCCAGGAGCCGCTCCATCCGGCGCATGCGCTCCGAGAGGGCCTGCTGCTCCATCTCTTCGGCCTGGAAGCGCAGGGCGCCGGCGGTCTCCGCGCTGAGGTCCTCCAGCTCCTGTCCCAGTTGATCCAGCTCCTGCCGCAGGCGGTCGGCGTCGCGGGCGAGCCTCCCCTCCTGGGGCTGCAGGGCCTCCTCCCCCAGGCCGGCGTCCCCGGCCGGCCGCGCCAGCTCCTCGTTGATCCTCCCCTGCCGGTCCTCCAGATCCTCCGCCTGTTCGACCACGGCCAGCAGGCGCTGCTCGGCGTGCACCTGCCGCAGCAGGTCCAGGGTGCGGTCCAGGCGCTGCTGGAACGCTTCCTGGTCGCGGGCGAACTGCCGCAGGGCCTCGGCCAGCTGGTCCGCGTCTGGCTGCTCGGCCGCCTCCTGCAGGGCCCGCAGGGCCTCCAGCAGCTCCGGCGAGGCGACGGCCGCCATCAGCTCTCTGATCTCGTCGAGCTTGCCGAGCAGGTCCCGCGAGTCGGCGCCGCCCTGCTCCAGCTTCTCCAGGCTGCCGGCCATCTTCCGGGCGACCTCCTCCACGGCCCGGGCGCGCTCCTCCTCGGCGGCCAGGGCGCGCTCCAGCTCCTGCTTCTGATCCCAGGTCAGCTCCTCGGTGCGCAGCACCTCCCGCCGCAGCCGCTCCACGTACTCCCGGGCGCCGGCCTCCTCGGCGGCGAGCTCCTCGAGCGACCCCAGGCGCTCCTGCTGCTGCCTCGAGGCCTCGTCGAACAGCTCCCACAGGGAGGGGAAGCGCAGCACGTGCTCCGGGCTCACGGCCCGCTTCGGCCCGCCCACGGCGTCGTTGTCGAAGGCCTCGGCGCGGTAGCGGACCCGGTCCTCCGGCAACAACTCCAGCGGCGACAGGTCCCACAGATGGGAGACGGTCTCCCGGACGTCGCCCTCCACGGGCAGGGACAGGCGCTTCTCCGGACCCCGGCCGACGCGGAAGACGAGGTCGACGCGGCTCACCCCGAAGTCGTCGGCGGCGTCGATCTGCAGCCGCACCTGCTGGCTCTCGGGAAGGTCGGCCTCCGGACCCGGCTCGGAGATGGCCACCTCCGGCGGCCCGTCGCGCAGGACCTGGACGGTGTAGCGGATCGGGGCCCGGTTGCCGACCCCGTCCCGGTCGGTGAGGGCCACACGGTACTCCCGGCGGGCCCCGGCGCTGTCCCCCGGCGCCGGCAGGGTCCAGCTCACGACGGCGCGGTCGTCCACGACCCGGGCGGGCCGGCGCAGGGTATCGTCGACCACCAGGGCCGCGGCGGACAGGGCCTTGCTGGCGTGGATCCCCCATTCGACGACGGTCCCGGCGAGGGCCCGCACGTCCCCGCCCGGCTCCTCGACCCGGGGCGGGAGGCGGCTGTACTCCGGATAGTCGTACCGCAGCCGCATGCGCGTGACCTCGGGCGGATCGATGACGGTGACGCGGTAGGGACCGGCCTCGCCGTCCCCGGCGGCGACCACGAAGTCGAAGGAGGAGCGCACGTCCTCGAAGAGATGGCGCAGGGAGTCGGCCCGGCCCGGCTCGAGGAGCACCTCCTCGTCGATGCGGCGGCCGCCCTGGACCGCCTGGCGGCGGATCCGAAGGGCCGGAGGCAGGTCGCCCTCGACGCGGACGGTGAGGGCCACGTCCTCGCCCCGGATCGCCTGCTGGTCCCCGGGCTCGACGGAGACGCGGGTCCGCTGCGGTCGCTGGAAGGTCGTCCCGGGATGCAGGCAGCGGTGCAGGGCCTCGCCCGCCGCTCCGGAGAGGCCGAGCAGGAGCAGCAGGGGGCCGGCGGCGGCCGCGCCCCGGAGCGCGGCGCGGCGCAGCCCCGCCGCCGGCACCAGGCAGGCGTCCCCGAGGCGATCGAGGACGGCCACGGCTTCGGCGGCCGCCGCGGCGAGCAGGTCGGAGGAGTAGAGCCGCGAACGGGGGCCGCCGCCGACCTCCAGGGCCGTCATCAGCCGCTGCGAGAGCTCCGGAGTGCGCTCCTCGACGGCCTGGGCCACGGCGCGCAGGGGCAGACCCTTGCGCCAGGGCCACAACATGCGCGCCCCCAGGCCGGAACCGGCCGCCGCGACGAGCAGGAGCAGGCCGGCCCTCCATGGAGAGGACAGGTAGAGGAGAGCCTCCAGCCCGATGGCGACCACGCCCGCGGCGGCGCCGAGGGAGAGGCCTGCCACCAGGGCGGTGGCGGCCTCGAGCAACAGCCGTCGCCGGCGCAGGCGGCGGAGGCGCTCCAGCAGGAGGCCGCGTGGGGAGGCGTCGGCGGCCACGGGCTACCGGGTGAGGGCGTAGAGGACGATGTTGGCGCCCATGCGCAGGGCCTGCCGCCTGACCTCCTCGGCGTCGCCGTGCACGTGGGCGTCCTCCCAGCCGTCGCCGAGGTCGGACTCGTAGGTGTAGAGCACGAGCAGGCGGTCGCCGCCGAACAGCCCCAGGGCCTGGGGCCGCCGGCCGTCGTGCTCGTGGACCTTCGGCAGACCGTCGGGCAGGTCGAAGTGACAGTGGAACAGGTCGTGGCCGGCCGGCAGCTCCACGAACTCCCGGGTGGGAAAGACCTTGCGCATCTCGCGGCGGAAGGAGGGGTCCATGCCGTAGTTGTCGTCGGCGTGGAGGAAGCCGCCGGCTTCGAGGTAGCGCCGCAGGCGGGCCGCCTCCTCCGGGGTCCAGGAGACGTTGCCGTGTCCGGTCATGTAGAGGTAGGGGTAGGCGAACAGCTCGCGGTCGAGGATCCGCACGCGGGCTTCGGCCGAGGCCGTGGGCAGCCGTGTGTGCCGCCCGAGGAAGGCCAGCAGGTTGGGCAGCGACGAGGGATCGCTGTACCAGTCGCCGCCGCCGTCGTACTGGAGCCGGGCGATGGTGAACAGGTCGGTCTCCCCGGCGCGGACGGGAGCTGCCGAGACCAGGACCGCCGCCACCAGGGCCGCCCCCCGCATGGCGGGGAGCGCCCGGTCCGCGGTCAACGCCGGACCCCGTTCAGCAGGGCGAAGCGGCCCGACACCGACTCGCCCGTCTCGCTCTCGGCGACGTAGTAGTAGACCCCCGTGGCCACCAGGTACCCGGCCTCGTTCAGGCCGTCCCACGTGATCGTGCCGCGGCCGGCCTGCCCCCGCAGGTCGGCCACCAGGTCTCCGGAGACCGAATAGATCCGCAGGGAGGCGCCGAGGGGCAGTCCCTTGATGGTCAGCTCCTGGCGCCCGGTCGTCACGTAGGGGTTGGGATGGACGTTGAAGACCTCCGGTCCGCCGCCGTCCACCGGGGTCAGGCACAGGCGGCTGAGGCCTTCGAGGGTGCCGATCCACATCACTCCGCGGTCCCGGTCGTAGCGCAGACCCTTCACGCGGTCGTCGATGAGTTGGCTGTTCCTGCGAGTGAAGGTGAGGTCCACCTGACCGCGGACATTGATCCGGGACAGGCCGGCCGCCGTGCCGACCCAGATGTTGCCGTCGTCGTCCTCCTCGAAAACGCTGATCTCGGCCGAGGGCAACTCGTCCGAGGTGTCGTAGGTCTGCCAGCCGGAGACCTCCAGGGTCCCGGTGGCGCGGTCGTACTCGGGCGTCAGGACGTTCACACCGTTTTCCGAGGCCATCCAGACCCTGCCGTCCCGGCTGGCGAGGACACCGAAGAGACGGTCACTCGTCAGCCTGCTCTCGTCGGCCTGGGAGAGGTTGATCATGCGGTCGTCGCCGCCGGTGAAGGGCGTGCCGCCGTCGTCGAGCAGCACCAGGCCCGACCTGCGGCTGACGATCCACTTCAGGCCGCCGGGGCCGATATCCATGCGGTAGAGATCGAAGCCGGGGAGCAGCCCCAGGGCCTCCTGATCGAACAGGAACTGACGCTCCGGCGGATAGCCGTCGAAGACGGCCACGCCGGTCAGGGTGTTGAGCAGCCACATGTGGCCGGACCGGTCGCGATGGATGTCGCTGACGACGACGAAATCCGGGTTCTTTGGAATCCCCTGCAGGACGGTCTCCTCGACCGGGATCGTCGTCCAGTTGCCGTCCGCCTCCTGGATCAGACCTCCGCCGCCCCAACTGCCGACCCAGATGCGCCCTTCGGCGTCGGTCTCCACGGCGACGATCTCGTTGTTGGGCATGCTGTTCCAGCGGTTGAAGACCGACCAGCGGCCATCCGACTCCGACAGGCGATAGACCCCGGCCGAAGCCGCCCGCTGCTGGTCGTCGGGCACGCTGGTAGCCCACAGCTCTTTCTCGCCGGTGACCTCGATCTCGAAGAACCGGCTCGATCCCGGTTCGCTGGGCAGGATGACGGACGAGTCGCCGATGATGCGCAGACCGGTGGTGGTGCCGAGCCAGAGGACATCGTCTCCCGAGGTGCCGATGGTCAGGATGTTACTGATCTGCAGTGCCCCAATCCTCACCCACTCACCCTCTTCGGTGCGCTCCACCAGTCGTCCCTCGTCGGTGGCCGCCACCGCGCGCCCGGCCCGGGATCCCAGACTCACCACCGGCTCCTGGTAGTCCCGACGGAAGCTCTCCTCCTCGGGGTCGTAGGCCACGACCCCTCTTGCGGTGGCCGCATACAGCACTCCGCCGATGGCGGCGACGGTGCCCACGGAACCGTAGGCGGAAAGGGAACGCCAGCTCTCCGGATCCTGCAGGTTCGGCTGGTCGAGGCGGGCCCAGGCGATACCCACTGCAGTGCCGACGAAAAGGGTGCCGTCGAAGAGGGCCAGGTCCAGGGCGGCCTCGTCTTTCGGGAGGTCGCCGAGGAGGCGATAGGTCTCCATCACCTCCTCGCGGTCGGTCAGGAAGAGGCTGACGCCGCTGCTCGTGCCGACGAAGAGGCGGGTGCCCACGCTCAGAAGGGAGGTGATGGCCAGGCCGCGGAACTCCTGATAGACCGCGAAGGTCGAGGTGGCGGGGCGGTAGCGGCTGAGACCCTGACCGTCGCTGCCGAACCAGAGGTTGCCCTCGTCGTCGGCGGCCAGGGAAAGGATGCGGTTGCCGGCCAGTCCGTCGGGCCGGGTGAAGCGATCGTACCGTTGCTGAACGCGGTCGTAGCGCAGGATCCCGCCCGTGGTCGCCGCCCACACGCTGGAAGTGTCGACGAGCAGCCCCTCGATCTGCTTCATGCTGGTGTAGGCGTCCCACTCCCGGTCGCACGTCGGGGCGCTGGCGGAGGCGCTGAGGAGAAGGCCGAGACAGAGCAGGAAGATCACGCGGCGATGCCACTCACGATGCCACTCACATGGTTGACTGGGGGTCGACGACGACGCCCAGATCGACGCCGCAGCGGGAGGCTTCGCGGTGCATGGCCCCCAGCGCCGCCACGGCGGTGCCGCGCAACTGACGGCCGGCCGGCCCGGCGAGCAGGACCTGCCAGCGATAGCGGCCCCGCAGGCGCGCCAGCGGCGCCGGCGCCGGGCCGAGGACGGAGACCCCGGCCGGCCCGGTTCGCTGCAGCACTTGTGTTCCCTGCCTCGCCGCCCGGCTCACGGCCTCCTCCGATTCGCCCCGCCAGCGGAACACGATCAGGCGTCCGAAAGGCGGGAATCCCGCCGCTCGCCGCTCGACGAGTTCCCCGTCGGCGAAGGCGTCGTAGTCCTGGCGCGCGGCCGCGAGCAGCACGGGGTCCTCGGGGAGGCGGGTCTGGATGACGACTTCGCCGGGGTTCGAGCCCCGCCCGGAGCGTCCCGCCACCTGGGTGAGCAGCTGAAAGCTGCGCTCGGCGGCGCGGAAGTCCGGCAGGTGGAAACCGGTGTCGGCGGAGATCACGCCCACGAGGGTCACCTCCGGGAAGTCGAGCCCCTTGGCCACCATCTGCGTGCCGAGGAGCACATCCGCCTCGCGGCGGCGGAAGCTTTCCACTAGGCGGTCGTGGGCGCCCTTCCACCCCGTGGTGTCCACGTCCATACGGATGACGCGGATCCCGGGAAACTGTTCCTCCAGGGCGGCTTCCACCTTCTGGGTCCCGGCGCCGGTGAGCTTGACCTCGGCGCTGCCGCAGGACGGGCACTGGCCAGGCACGGGAATGCGGAAGTCGCAGTAGTGGCAGCGCAGACCCTCGCCGTGACGGCGGTGGTAGGTGAGGGAGACCTGGCACCGCTCGCAGGCGACGGCTTCGCCGCAGCTGGCACACTGGACGATGGGAGAGAATCCACGCCGGTTCTGCAGGAGCACGATCTGCTGGCCGCGCTCGAGCCGCTCCCGGATCTTGAGGCGCAGGGTCTTGGAGAACAGGGTCCGCTGGCGTCCCTGGAAGGGCTCTCGCCTCATGTCGACGACCTCGACCCGGGCCAGCGGCCGATCGTCGATTCGCCGCGGCAGGCTGAGGCAGGTGTACTTGCCGCTGCGGGCGTTGGACCACGACTCGAGGCTGGGCGTCGCCGAGCCGAGGATCACTGGCACCCCGGCCAGGCGGGCCCTCACGACGGCCAGGTCGCGGCCGTGGTAGACCAGGGGCTGCTGGCTCTCCAGGTCGTCCTGGAAGTACGAGCCGTCGTGCTCCTCGTCGACGACGATGAGGCCCAGCCCCTTCACCGGGGCGAGCACGGCGGACCGGGCGCCGATGACGAGCCTGCGCTCGCCTCGCCGCAGCCGCCGCCAGGTGTCGTAGCGCTCGCCCACCGACAACTGGCTGTGGAGGACGGCCACGGTCTCGCCGAAGTGGGCCCGGAAGCGGCGAACCATCTGCCAGGCCAGGGCGATCTCCGGCGTGAGCACGATGGCGCTGCGGCCCGAGCGCAGGACCCGCTCCACGGCGAGCAGGTAGACCAGGGTCTTGCCGCTGCCGGTGACCCCGCGCAGCAGGAGGGGCTCGAAGCGGCCGGCATCGAGGGCGGAGTGGACGCGCCGGAGGACCTCCCTCTGGTCCGCTGTTGGCTCCGGCGTGGGGGCGGCATCCGCCACGTCGAGGTCGGCGAGGGGGTCGCGCAGGACCTCCTGCTCCACGGTCTCCGTGAGCCCCCTCCCCTGCAGCCCCTTCAGGACGGCGTAGCCGAACCCTTCCTCCAGAAGCCGGCGCTTGGCCACGGGACCCTCTTGCAGCAGGCGTTCCAGGCAGCGGCCCTGAGCCGGGGCGCGCCGGGCCACCGCCGACAGGTCGCCCCGGGCCCGCTGCGGGTCGGCCAGGCGCACCAGCTGCCGGCGGCGGGCGCGAACGCCCCCGCCCGCCAGATGGGGCCGCATCTCGATCCGTCCGTGCTGAAGCAGTCCTCGCAGGGCGCCCTCCAGGCCCCGCTTGCCCAGCCGGCTGCGCAGAGTGGTCACCTTCAAGGGGCCGCGGGCGCTCCGCAGCTCGGTGAGCACGCGCTCCTGCACGGCATCCGGCGGCGGCGGGTCCCCGTCCGCCTCGGCCAACTGCACGGTGCGGCTGGAGGTGAGGCGCACCCCGGGGGGCAGGGCCGCGGCCAGGGCGGCGCCGACCGGCGCCAGGTAGTAGTCGGCGAGCCAGGCGCACAGGCGCACCACCTCGGCGCTGATGGGGGCCTCCGTATCGACGACCTGGGTGATGTCGCGGATGCGGCCCGGCGCCACCTCCCGGTCACCGGCCTCGTCGGCGACCACGAAGCCCGTGACCAGACGCTGCTGGACCGGCACCAGCACCACCGACCCGGGCCCGATCAGGGCGCTCAACTCCGGGGGCACGCTGTAGGTAAGCTGCCGCGAAAGGGGAGGAGGCAGGGCGACCTGCACCAGCCGGCGGTCCATCAGCGAACCCCCGGCTGGCTCGACTCCGTCCTCTCTGGGTTGAACTCGCTGACCGGGGCGATGGGCTGGAGATCCGGGCCGAGGAGCTGGTAACCGCCGGCGGAGACCCGGAACCGCAGCGTCCTGTCGGGTTTATCCAGGAGGCCCTCGCCCAGCAGTTGGCCCTGGAAGCGGAAGCGGATGTTCCGAGAGCGTCCCACGTGCACCTCGAAGAACCGTTCGGCGGTCCAGGTCCGTTGCTCGCCTCCCACGATCGTCTCCATGACACTGTCCGCACCGTCCCAGCCGACTTGTACCCAGACCGTGTCGAGCACCTCCGCCTGCAGCACCATCGGGGCAATGGCCGGGGTGTCGGCGGCCGGGGCTGCTTCGGTGGATCCTGCCGCCGGGACCTCTTCCGGAGGGCCGGCTTCCGCCAGGTCGTCTGCGGCCGCGGATTCGTCGGGACCCCCCTCGAGCGCTGTCCCGGAGATGTCCGGCGCGGCCCGGTCCCCGGGTCCGGCCTCCGCCGGCCGGCCGGCCTCGACGGGCTCCGCGGAATCGACGGGCTCCGCGGAATCGACGGGCTCCGTGGAAACAACGTCGGCCTGGTCCCAGACGGAGGGCGCCTCCCGGGAAGCGGGGGCCTCGGGAACCGGCGCCGCCTGGGGCGCGGGGTCCCCCCCGCCGCGGTTCAGCAGGTAGACGACGGCCAGCAGGACGGCGATGGCGCCGGCGAGCACCCACTTCAGCAGGCCGCCCCCGAACACGGGCCCGCCGCCTTCGGACAGGGTCCGAGCCGGCGGTCTCCGCATGGCCTCACGCCCCCCCAGGCGCTGGGCCAGGGCGTTGCCGTCGAGGCCCAGATAGCTGCCGTAGTGGACGACGGCCAGGCGCATGTAGACGACTTCGAGGGCCTCCAGGTCCCCCTCCTCGAGGGCCTGCAGAACCTTCTCGCCGATGCCCGTACGTTGGTGAACCTGATCGAGAGACTCGCCGCGGCCCTCGCGGGCCCGACGCAACTCCTCGGCCAGAGTAAGTTCTTCGCTCATCCTGAGTCCTGAATCGAGATCGTACCCCGCCGACTGGAGGAGGAGGCAGAGCCGGGCCAGGGGCAGACCTACGACATTATAGTAACACCCCTCTACACGTTCAACGAAGCGGCCCCCCCGGCCCTGGATGGCGTAGCTGCCCGCCTTGTCGAGGGGCTCGCCGCTGCGCACGTACCCGGCGATGGCGGCCTCCGACATGGCGCACAGGCGCACGCGGGAGGTCTCGCAGGCGGTATCGATGCGCCCGGCCTCCGGACCGACGACGGCCACGCCCGTGCATACGGTGTGCTGGCGCCCGGCGAGCCAGCGCAAGGTGAGGGCCGCCTCCTCCGGGCTGCCGGGCTTGCCCACGATCCGGTCCTCGCAACAGACCACGGTGTCCGCCCCTATGACCAGGGCCGAGCCCGGACGGCGGCCGAGGAGAGCGGCCACCGCCCGGGCCTTGGCGGTCGCCGATTCTACCACGAAGGCCGCCGGATCGCGGCCCCGGGGCGCGGGCTCCGCCACCGGGCTCGGGACCTGCTCGAAGGGGATGCGCAGCTGCCGCAGGAGATCGGCGCGCCTCGGAGAGGCGGAGGCCAGCACGATGGCGGGGTTCGCCAAGTCAGCCCTCCCCGCGGCGCGGACTCTCGACGAGGACGGTGACCGGGCCGTCGTTGGCCAGCTCGACGACCATGTGGGCGCCGAAGCGGCCGCATTCCACGCGCAGGCCGTGCTCCTGCCGCAGCCGCTCCACGAAGGCCTCGAACAGCCCCGCGGCGTCCTCCGGGGCCGCGGCTTCGGTGAAGCTCGGCCGCCGGCCCCTCCGGCAGTCGGCGTAGAGGGTGAACTGGGACACGGCCAGAATCCCTCCTTCCACCTCCAGGACGGAGCGGTTGAAGCGCCCCCCGTCATCGGGAAAGATGCGCAGGAAGGCGCACTTGTCGGCGCAGAAACGCACCTCTTCGGCGCCGTCGTCCCGGTGGATTCCGACAAGGGCGACCAGGCCGGGCCCGATCCGCCCGGAGAGCTCGCCGTCGACGGTGACCCTGCCGTGGAGCACCCGCTGCACCAGGACCCGCACTAGTGTCGCGTCCGACAAATGAGTTGTAAAAACAGAGTCAAGGCCTTATCTTCAGGCCATGGCCCGCCCGGTGTCCCGCCTTGAGTTGACCGCGTCCGAGCGACAGGAGTTGGAGCGTCGCGTCAGGGCCCCCTCCGCGTCCCAGCGCGACAGCCTGCGCGCGGCCATCGTCCTGCGCCGGGCCGAAGGGATCAAGCAGGTGCAGGTGGCCGCCGAGTTGGGCGCCAGTGTGGCGTGTGTGAACAAGTGGTCGCAACGCTTTGATCGCGAGGGTTTGGCGGGACTGAACGACGCCAAGGGCCGGGGCCGGCCGGCGAGCTTGCCGGCGGACAAGGTCGAGCAGGTCCTCACCGCGGTCACGCAGCCGCCGAAGCCGCGCACGCGCTGGAGCGTGCGCTCGATGGCCCAGGCGGCGGGGATGTCGCCGGACAGCGTGCACCGGATCTGGAAGGCCAACGACATCAAGCCCCATTTGACCAAGACCTTCAAGGTCTCCACGGACCCGCACTTCGAGGAAAAATTCTGGGACGTGATCGGGCTCTACCTGGATCCCCCCGAGCGCGCGCTGGTGCTGTGCTGTGACGAGAAGAGCCAGTGCCAGGCGCTGGAACGGACCCAGCCGGGCTTGCCGCTGGGGATCGGCGACATCCGCACCCGGACCCACGATTACAAGCGCCACGGTACGATCACCTTGTTCGCCGCGCTCAACTACCTCGACGGCAAGCTCATCGCGCGTCTGGAGGCGCGTCATACCCACGTCGAATGGCTCCGCTTTCTCAAGCAGATCGACCGCGAGACGCCCAAGAACCTGTCGCTGCACCTGATCGTGGACAACGCCGGCCCCCACAAGGAGGAGAGCGTGCAGCATTGGTTGTCTCGGCATCGGCGCTTCCATGTCCATTTCACCCCCACCAGTTCCTCCTGGATGAACTTGGTCGAACGGTTCTTCGGCGAGCTGACGCAGGATGTGATTCGGGACGGCAGCTTTGCCAGCGTCGGGGAGTTGGTGCGCGACATCGAAGCCTACTTGGCGCAGCGGAACTTGGCCCCCAAACCCTACCGCTGGAAGGCCGACGGCGAGACCATCCTGCGCAAGATCCAGCGCGCTCGGGAGACGGTGGCGGCGACATCGGACAGCCCTTGTTGATTCTTCTTAATTCTCGGACGGGACACTAGCCGATCCTCCTTCGCCTGCGATCGCCCCGCTCGAAGCGGATCTGGGGGATGTCCTTGAGCTGCGCCTTGAAGTAGAAGGCGCGGTCCTCGGCGAAGCGGCTGGGTTCGACGTTCAGGGTGGCCGTCCAGTCGTGGAAGGAGCGCTGCAGAGACAGGAGCTCGGCGGTGACCCGTCCGCTGTCGAAGAAGGGGGAGCCCGGGGCCCGGAGGTCGTAGCTCAGCGAATAGTCGAGGTGCCAGACGCCGGCCAGGCGGCCTCCGACGGAGGCTCGCAGCCAGGAGCGCTCGAGGTCCCCCGCGGACCGGCGCTGGCGGGAGTAGTAGTGGCCGACCTGGAGCCGCCGGCCCGGTCCCCGCCGGATGTCCTGCTGCAGGCCGTTCTCGTATCCGAATCCCCCGCCCGCCCGGGTGGCGCCGTAGGGCTCGTAGCCGGATCTCCCGCCCGGCCCCATGGCGCCGTAGGGAGACCCCCGCTCCTGCCCGGGATCCCGTTGGGCGCCGGCGGGGCTCGAGGTCAGGCGGAGAGTGGTATTGACCTCGAACCGGCGGATGCGGGGCGGGATCAGTTCCTGCTCGTCGTCGTAGAACTCCGAGCGCAGGCTCAGCCGCGTGCTCAGGCGCCGGCCCGCATCCAGGTTGAGGCTGCTGACCAGGTCCGAGAGAGGCCGCCCCGGCCGGTCGAAGTCGTACGACGTGGACAGGTTCAGCTGGGCCAGGCGATGCTTCAGCTCCTCCTCCCCCTCGCCCCGGAGCAGCTTGACCCAGAACGTGTTGGAGAGCCGCAAGCGCAGACTGCGCCGGGCGCGCCAGTCGCCGGCCCGCCCGCGAAAGCCGAGGCCGCCGCTGTCGGCGCGGCTGGCGCTGAAGGTGAATCCGGCGTCCGGCTTGAGCACGTGCCGCAACGCCGTCACCGCTCCCAGGCCCGGGTGGAACAACCCGTAGAGCGTCTGTGACAGGGCCGCCGATGCCTGCAGCTGATCGCTGCGCAGGCCCACGGCGTCGCCGTCGCGCAGGTCCTGGTCGCGCCAGGCGCTGCTCACCGAGCCATTGAGATTGAGCCAGCTCACCGGGCGCTGCTGGGAGGACAGGCGCAGGTTGGCTTGGCCGCTGGTGCGCTCGGTGCGCGACCCGGAGGTGTGCCGGCGCGTGTTCCGCAGGCGGAGGCTGCCGTCGTAGAAGATGCGCGACGTCCAGCGCCGCCGGCCTGCGGCCTCGCCCCCCGGGGCCTGGAACAGGGCCCTGCGGTTCGATCGCAGGCTGATCTCGGGCAGCACCACATCGGAGCGGCCGGAGTCCAGGTTCTTCGTCCGGCTGGCGCCGGCGCTCAGCGACCAGCCCGCCTCCCTCCAGCGCCGGTCGTAGCGGATGTTGGAGCGCAGGGTCCGCTGCAGCCGGTCGCCGAGGCCGGTGGCGTTGTTGCGCAGGAAGTCCCGGTCGCTCACGAAGGTCCCCGAGGCGCGCAGGCTCGAGGCCGGACCGAGATCCTGGCGGTGACCGCCGGACAGCCACCAGGACCAGCTGGTGCGGTCGCCCGACTGGAAGCTCTGCAGGCGGGTCTGCAGCCGGCCGTCGAAGTGGTATCGCCGGGCGTAGGCCAGGGCGCCCCGGGCGAGCCACCCCGAGCGCTGGCGCAGGTCGGCCGCCAGGGTCAGGTCCCAGTAGTCGCTGGGAGCGAAGTAGTATCCGAGATCCCGCACCTCCCACTCGGTGAGGCCGCTGCCGTACGAGACCGGCCGCCGTCCGAACCCCGGGGTGAGCACCCCCGACTGGCGGTCCTCGCGCAGGGAGAACACGTAGAAGGGAACCCAGAACAGCTTCCGCTCGGCAACGCGGAAGTAGACGGGCCGGGCGATGGCCATGTCCCCCACCAGGACCTTGATGCGGGGGCTGTAGAAGTCGAAGTGGGGCTCCTCCTCGTCGCAGGTCGTGTACGACCCGGAGCGCACCTGGAACTCCTCCTCCGAGCGGGTCCGGATGCGCCGGCCCGCGTAGAAGCCGTCGCCGTGACCGATGCGGCCGTCGCGGATCAGGCCCTCGCCGGACTCGGTGTCGTACACGATGGACTCCCCCGTGAGCACGTCGTCGCCGCGGGTCAGGGTGGGGATCCCGAAGGGCCGGCCGGCGCTGTCCACCCCCGCCCGGGCGACGACGACGCGGCGGTCTCTCAGGTATACCATCTGGGCCGACTCCAGCCGGGCCCCGCGGTGCTCGACCACGGCGTGGCCGTCGAGCAGGATGGAGTCCTGCTCGACGTAGTCCACGTAACGGTCGGCCCGGTAGACGAAGCCGCCCTCCGGCGCCCTCTGCAGCAGTTGCTGGAGGCGGGTCAGCTCCGCGTCGGGCTCCCCCGCCGCGGCGGCGGCGGCGGTGAACAGCGCCGCCACCGGGCTGCGGAGTCGGCCCCGTTTCCTCAAGGGGTGGCGCCGCCGCCGCGCTGGCGGAAGACCTCGTACAGGGCGATGCCGGCGGCGACCGAGGCGTTCAGCGAGCCCGCCTCCTCGCGGCCCGCCGGGATGCGGGCCAGGAAGTCGCAGCTCCGCCGGACCAGCGGCCGCAGACCTCGCCCCTCGGCGCCGACGACGAGCGCTCCGGAACCGGTGAAGTCGAGGCAGTGGAAGAGGCGGTCGCCGCCGGCGTCGAGGCCGGTGACCCACAGGCCCGCGCGGCGGGCCTCGTCGAGGGCGCTGCGCAGGTTGGCCACCCGGCAGAGCGGCAACTGCTCGGCGGCCCCGGCGGCGGCCTTGGCCGCGGCCGGGGTCAGCCCCACGCCCCCGCGGCGGGGGATGACGGCGGCGTCGGCCCCCAGGGCGTGGGCGGTCCGCAGGATGGCCCCGAGGTTGTGCGGATCCTGAATGCTGTCGAGGAAGACCAGGAAACCGCGCTCCCGCGCCCCGGACAGGACCTGCCCGAAGTCGGCGTAGGAGCGGACCCCCAGCACCGCCACGACGCCCTGGTGATTCCCCCCTCCGGCCAGGCGGTCCAGGGCAGGGCGGTCGCGCACGTCCACGGGCACCCCGAGGCGGCGGCCGCAGTCGCGGATCTCCTCCATCACCCCGCCGTGGCCGCCGCGCGCCAGGAACAGGCGATGGACCGGGCGCTCCGACCTAAGCGCCGCGAGCACGGGGCGCCGGCCGAAAAGGACGTCCTCCGCGCAGGGGAGGCTCACGGCGGCGGAAGGCCGGCGCAGGGCACGGTCAGGACCGCTCTCCGGACACCGCGTCCGCCTGCTGCCGCCACCGACCCAGCAGCGCCAGGGCCTCCATGGGCGTGGTGCCGTCCAGATCGAGCTCCCGCAGCTCCTGCAGCATCCGGGAGGCCTCCGGCGGCGGCCGCTGGCCGAAGAGATCCATCTGGGAGGTATCCACGGGCCGTCCGCCGCTCCCGGGGGAGGCGGTGTCCCCCTGCTCGAGGCCCGCGAGGATCTCCTGGGCCCGGCGCAGCACGGCGCCGGGCATACCCGCCATGCGGGCCACGTGAATCCCGTAGCTGCGGTCGCAGGGGCCGGGGGCGAGGCGGTGGAGGAAGAGGATCCGGTCTCCCTCCTCGCGCACCTGGACGTTGACGTTGCGCACCCGGTCCAGGCGGCCCTCCAGCTGCGTGAGCTCATGGTAGTGGGTGGCGAACAGCGTTCGGGGCCGGGCCAGGCCGTTGTCGTGGAGGTACTCGACGACGGCCCAGGCGAGGCTGAGCCCGTCGTAGGTGCTGGTGCCGCGGCCGAGCTCGTCCATCAGGATCAGGCTGCGGGGACCGGCGTTGTTGAGGATCGTGGAGGCCTCGTTCATCTCCACCATGAAGGTGCTCTCGCCCCGGGCGAGGTCATCGGAGGCGCCCACGCGGGTGAAGACCCGGTCCACGACCCCGACCCGGGCGCGGCGGGCGGGCACGAAGGCGCCCAACTGGGCGAGCACCACGATGAGCCCCACCTGGCGGATGATGGTCGACTTGCCGGCCATGTTCGGTCCCGTGACCAGGAGGACCTGGTCGCCGTCGCAGTCGAGCCGCACGTCGTTGGGCACGAACCGGCCCTGCGGCAGCCGGCCCTCGACGACCGCATGGCGCCCCCCCTCGATCTCGATGACCTCGCCGTCGTCGACGAGGGGACGCACGTAGTCCCCGGCCACCGCCGCCTCGGCCAGCCCGGCGAGCACGTCGACGGCGGCCACCACCGCCGCGGCCTGCTGCACCTCGGCGGAGAACCGCGCCGCCTGATCGCGCAGATCGGCGAACAGCTCGGCCTCGAGGGCGCCGATGCGCTCGTCGGCCTGCAGGACCTTGGCCTCCTGCTCCTTCAGCTCGGGGGTGACGAAGCGCTCGGCGTTGGCCAGCGTCTGCTTGCGCGTGTAGTCCCCGGGCACGCGCTCCAGGTTCGCCTTGCTCACCTCGATGTAGTATCCGAAGACCTGGTTGAAACCGATCTTGAGGCTGCCGATCCCGGTGCGCCGGCGCTCGTCCGCCTGCAGCCGGGCGATCCACCGGCGTCCGCCGGAGGAGATCCCGCGCAGCTCGTCGAGGCCGGCGTCGTAGCCCTCGCGGATGACGCCGCCGTCGCCCACGATGGCGGGGGGATCGTCCACCAGGCCCTTGCGCACCAGGGAGACGAGGGGTCCCAGGTCGGGCAGGTCGGGGCCGCAGAGTTGGCGCAGCAACTCGGCGTCGAAGGCCCCGGCCACGGCGGCGATGTCGGGAACGGCCTCCAGGGAGGAGGCCAGGCCGGCCAGGTCCCGGGGGGTGCCGCGGCGGCAGCAGAGGCGCGCCATCATTCGCTCCACGTCGCCGACGCGCTCCAGCTGTTCCCGCAGGCGGGCCCGCTCCGGACGCAGGGCGGCGAGGGCCCCCACGGCGTCGTGGCGGCGGCCGATCTCGGCGGGGTCCCGGAGAGGGGCGACCAGCCACCGCCGCAGCCGCCGGGCCCCCATGGGTGTGCACGTGCGGTCGATAACCTCCAGAAGCGATCCCTCGCGGCCCCCGTCGTGCTGGTTGACGAGCAGCTCGAGGTTGCGCTGGGCGGTGGCGTCGAGGAGCAGGCAGCTCTCCCGGCGGCGCCGGCGCAGCCGCTGCACGTGCCCCACCGAGGAACGCTGGTTCTCGCGCAGGTAGGCGACGGCGGCGCCCGCGGCCCGCACGCCCAGGTCGAGGTCCTCGCAGTCGTACCCCTTCAGGGAGCGGACGCCGAGCTGCTCCAGAAGCGCCTGGCGGGCCGTGTGGTATTCGAAGCGCCAGTCGTCGATGCGGGTGACGGCGGCCCCGGGCAGGGCCCGCTTCAGCCGCTCGAGACGGCTCGCCTCGAAGCCCTCGCCGACGACGAGCTCCGCCGGGGCCGAGCGTTCCAGCTCGTCGTCCAGGTCGGAGCCCGCCACCTCGTCCACGTCGAAGTCCCCGGTGGACAGGTCGACCCAGGCGATGCCGGCCGTCGGACCCTGGGCGCAGAAGCTGGCGATGAAGTTGTTGCGCTGGCCGTCGAGCATGCTGTCCGAGAGCGCCGTCCCGGGGGAGACGATCTCCACCACGTCGCGCTTGACGAGGCCCTTGGCCTTCTTCGGGTCCTCCACCTGCTCGCAGATCGCCACCTTGCGCCCCATGCCGATGAGGCGGGCCACGTAGCCCTCCATGGCGTGGTGGGGAACGCCGGCCAGGGGCACGTCGCCGGAGGTCTTGCCGTGGTTGCGGGAGGTGAGGGTCAGGCCGAGGAGACGGGACGCCTCGCGGGCGTCATCGAAGAACATCTCGTAGAAGTCTCCCATGCGGAAGAACAGGATGGCGTCGTCGTGCTCGCGCTTGAAGCGCATGTACTGCTCCATCGCCGGCGACAACTTGGCTTCGGCCATGGGCGCTAAGATAACCACCCCCCGGGACACGAAAAGAGCGCGGCCGGACCCGGCCGGCCGCGCTCCATCGATGCCGCAGGCCGGGGGCTCAGGCCGTCGTCTCCTCCTCCGCGTCGGCGTCGGCCCAGCTCTCCATCTCCTCGTCCTCGTCCTCGGGCTCCTCGGCCTCCTCCACCTCCCGGACCGGATGGGCGTCGGTGTAGGCGTCGACCTCGCTCTGGTCCTTGTCGCGCAGGTACTCGAGCACGCTGAGGACGATCTTCTTCTGCTCCTCGTCGAACTCGATCACCTTGAGCGGCACCTCCTGGCCGACCTCGAAGCTCTGACGGGGGCTCTCCAGCCCCTCGATGGCGAGCTGCGACAGGGGAACGAACCCGTCCACGTCGTGCTCGAGGTTGACCACGATGCCGCGCTCGAGCATGCGCGACACGGCGCCCTTCGTCTCGGTGCCGTCGGCGTAGGTGCGCACCAGCTGCGGCCAGGGGTTGTCGAAGGCCAGCTTGTGGCTCAGGGAGATGCGGCGGCGCTTCTTGTCGATGTCGGTGACCACCACCGGGATGACGTCGCCCTTCTTGAACATCTCGCTCGCCTGCCGGATGCGCCGCGTCCAGGACATGTCCGAGATGTGCACGAGACCGTCGATGCCCTCCTCGATCTCGACGAAGGCGCCAAAGTTGGTCAGGCTCTTCACCGTACCCTCCAGGCGGGTGCCGCCCGGATAGCGGTTGTCCAGGGTCTCCCACGGATCCGGATCGGTCTGCTTCATCCCCAGGGAGATCTTCTGGTTCTCCACGTCGAGCTTGAGGACCATCACCTCCACCTGGTCGCCGATGGAGACCACCTTGGAGGGGTGGCGCACGTGCTGGGTCCAGGACATCTCCGAGATGTGCACCAGGCCCTCGATGCCTTCCTCGAGCTCGACGAAGGCGCCGTAGTCGGTGATGCTGACCACCTTGCCCGGGGTCGTGGTGCCCTCGGGGTAGCGGCCGCCGATGTCCTCCCAGGGATGGGGCGTGAGCTGCTTGAGGCCGAGGGAGATGCGCTCCCGCTCGCGGTCGTAGTTGAGGACCTTGACACGGATGCGGTCGCCGATGGAGACCATCTCCGACGGGTGCGACACGCGGCCCCAGGACATGTCGGTGATGTGCAGCAGGCCGTCGAGGCCGCCCAGGTCGATGAAGGCGCCGAAGTCGGTGATGTTCTTGACCACGCCCTCGCGGGTCTGGCCGTCCTCGAGCTCCGCCACCAGTTCCTGGCGCATCTTCTCGCGCTCCTCCTCGAGAACGGAGCGCCGCGACACGACGATGTTCCGCCGCGCCTTGTTGAGCTTGATGATCTTGAACTCGTAATCGTTGCCGAGATACTGATCGAAGTTCTTCACCTGGCGGATGTCGATCTGCGATCCAGGCAGGAAGGCCTCGACGCCGAGGAGATCGACGACGATGCCCCCCTTGATGCGACGCATCAGCCGGCCGCGCACCGTCGTGCCGCCCTCGTGGGCGTCCTTGATGCTGTCCCAGACGCGCATGAAGTCGGCCTTCTGCTTGGAGAGCACCACGCACCCTTCAAGGTCTTCCACGTTCTCCAGGAAGACGTCGATCTCCTGGCCGATGGCGATGGCCGAGGGATCGTCGCCGAACTCGCGGATCGGGATCGCTCCCTCCGACTTGAACCCGATGTCGACGAGGACGTCGCTGGGGTTGACGCTGACCACCTTCCCCTTGACGATCTCGCCCTCCTTGATGCCGGAGAAGCTCTCCTCGTACATCTGGGCGAGCTGCTCGAACTCCTGCTCGTCGTACTCCGGCCGGTCGAGGTCCTCGATGCTGGCCTGCCCGTACACGGGCGCGGCGGTTTCTTCGGTCATTGGGCTTCTTCCACCTTCGGCTCCGGCGCCGTCCGTGAGGCCGGCCCCGGGGGGTTGTGGGCACCGGCCAGGGCCGGATACCCGGGGTTGATGAACCGGCGCGCCCTCGTGACGCGCCGGAGAAAGGGCCCTCTCAGGCGCCGCTCTCGCGGGCCAGGGCCACGATGCGGTCCACCACCTGATCGGCGGTCAGGCCGCTGGTGTCCACCTCCACGGCGTCCCCTGGGGCTGCTCCCTGAACGCCGTAGTCTCGCTCGGCGTCCTCCCGGTCGCGCCGGCGGATGTCGGCGCGCACCCGGGACAGCGTGATGCCCACGCCGGCGGCGAGGAACTCGCGGTGCCGGCGGCGGGCGCGTTCGTCCAGGTCGGCCACCATGCGAACCTTCAGATCGGCATGGGGAAACACGACCGTGCTCATGTCCCGGCCCTCGGCGACCACGCCGCCGGAGCGTCCCATCTCCCGCTGCCGCCGCACCAGGGCGCGGCGCACCACGGGATCGTTGGCGAAGGCGCCCACATCGCGCGAGACCTCGGGGCTGCGGATGGCCGCGCCCACATCCTCGCCGTCGAGGCGGATGCCCCCGCTCCCGCCGGCCGGCAGCTCCAGGCGCAGGCTCTCGAGGAACCCTTCGAGAGCGGCGGCCCCCGGCGCGAAGCCGCGGCGCGATGCGGCCAGGGCCACGGCCCGGTACATGGCGCCGGTGTCCAGATGGCGATAGCCGAGGGCGGCGGCCGCGCCCCGGGCGGCCGTGGACTTGCCGGCCCCGATGACTCCGTCGATAGCGATCGTCAGCCCCCCCGCCCCGGTCACGGCTCCGATTCCAGGCCCACGAGGCGGCGGACCCGCGCCACCTCCGCCGGGCGCAGGCGGCGCCACTGACCGGCCCGCAGGTCGCCGAGAGCCACGCCGGCGAAGCTCTGCCGCCGCAAGCTCGTCACGCGGTGGCCGATGGCCATGCACATGCGCTTGACCTGGTGCTTGCGGCCCTCGGTCAGGATCAGCTCGATTCTCCCCCGGCCGTCGGCGGTCTCTCCAAGATACCGCACGCCGGCCGGAGCGGTCGGCCCGTCCTCGAGCTCGAGTCCGCGCCGCAGCCGTTGCAGGGCCCGTTCGCCCGGGCTCCCCTGCACCACGGCCACGTAGCGCTTCTCGACGCCGAAGCGCGGGTGGGTCAGGCGGTAGGCCAGCTCGCCGTCGTCGGTGAGCAGCAGCGCCCCCGTCGTGTCCCGGTCGAGGCGTCCCACGGCCACCGTCGAAGGCCGCAGCCGGAGTCCGTCGTAGACCGTGCGCCGGCCGCGCTCGTCGCGGCTCGTGACGAGAGTGTCGCGGCGCTTGTGCAGCAGGACGTGCTCGAAGCCGTCGGGCAGGGCCACCCGGCCCCGTCCCTCGAGCTCCACGCGGTCCCGGGCGGGGTCGATGCGGTCCCCCGGCCCCGCCGCCGGAGCCCCGTTGACGCGCACGGCGCCGGCGGAGATCAACGCGGCACACCGCCGCCGGGAGGCCACGCCGGCGCGGGCGAGGAAGCGGTTGAGCTGCATCCCGTCGGCCCGGGCGCCTTCAGCTTCGGCTGTCCTCGCCACTTCCCTCCTCGATCCGGCCTCCCACCTCCGGCAGATCCTCCTCCGACGAGCCGGGCTCCGCGGCGACGTCCTCCAAGCGGCCGTTGCCCGAGTCTTCGCGCGCCTTGCGCTCGCCCTCGGCCAGCAGCTCCTCGAGCTCCTTCGGCTTCGGCAGATCGGCCAGCGAGCGCAGGCCGAAGTGGGTCATGAAGTCCCGGGTGGTGCCGAACAGCATGGGGCGGCCGAGACCCTCGGAGCGGCCCACGATGCGTACGAGATTGAGATCCAGCAGGTTGCGGACGACGCCGGCCGAATCGACGCCGCGGAGGTTGTCGACCTCGATGCGGGTGACGGGCTGCTTGAAGGCGACGATGGCGAGCGTCTCGAGGGCCGCCTGGGAGAGGCGCACGTGGCTGCGGTCGTGGAACTTGCGCAGCCAGGGAGCGAACTCCTTGAGGGTGACCAGCTGGTAGCCGCCGGCGACCTCGGCGATGGTCATGGCGTGACCGCCCTCCCGGTAGCGCTCGTTGAGATCGGTCACGGCCTGGCGCAGCTGCGATCCCTTGACGCCCTTGAGGACGGCCTCCAGCCGGCCCGGGGTGACCGGGGTGTCGGCCGTCATGAGCACCGCCTCGACGATGCCGCGCACCTGCCCTGGATCGAGGGGCCCGCTCACGCAACCCCCCCGCCGGGCGGGGAGTCGGAGGCCGCCGGGGCCTCCTCGGGCCCGCCGTGGCCGCTCTCGATCCAGATGTCGCCGAAGGGCCGCGCCTGCTGCACCTGGATGCGCTGGGACTTGAGCAGCTCGAGGAGGCTGATGAAGGTGACCACCAGGTCGTGCCGGCTCCGGCCGGTCACCAGGTCGTGGAACCGGAGGCGGGAGCGGCGGCGCACCTCGCCGATGATCTGGTCGATGCACTCCTCCACCGTGACCCGTTCCTCCACGATGCGGTGGACCAGGGAGCGGGGCACGTTGTCGATGACGTGCTGGTAGACCTTGAGCAGGTCGAAGAGCGAGACCGGGTGCAGACCGGCCTCGGCGTCTCCGGGGCGGCCGCTGCGGCGGTAGACGTGGCGCTGCTCGAGACCCGCGTCGGAGAGCCAGTGGGCGATCTCCTTGAACTGCTGGTACTCCAGCAGCCGGCGGACCAGCTCCTCCCTTGGATCGCCCCCGCTCTCGTCGTCGACCTCCCCGCCGGTCTCGCGGGGCAGCAGCATCTGCGACTTGATCTGCATCAGGGTCGCCGCCATGAGGACGAAGCCGGCGGCCCCTTCGAGATCGAGCAGGTCGACCTCGGATCGAAGCAGGGCGAGGTACTGGGCCGTGATCGTCGACACGGGGATGTCGTAGATGTCCACCTCGTTCCTGCGAATGAGGTAGAGCAGCAGGTCGAGGGGCCCCTCGAAGACCTCGAGCCTGACGCCGTAGGGGTCGAGGGGGCCGCCGGACTCGGGGGGGATCGGCTCAGTCAAGAAAGAGGTAGGGCTTCCACCGGTGGTCGGGGACACCCACGTAGTTGCGGATGAAGGTGATGTTGTTCGGGCGCTTCGGCTTGCGGCGCAGCCGGAGGCCCGCCTGCTCCAGCGGCCGGTCGCCCTTGCGGGCGTTGCAGGCCACGCAGGCCGTGACCAGGTTTTCCCAGGTCTCCGGACCCCTGTGCTTCCTGGGCACCACGTGGTCGATCGTCATCTTGCGATCGGCGACCCCGCAGTACTGGCACTCGTAGTTGTCGCGCTTGAAAATGTTGCGCTTGGAGAGCACCACCCGTCGCCGGGGCGCGCGGATGTAGCGCTCGAGACGGACGACGCTGGGCACCGGAAAGGAGTCGGACACGGAGCGCACGCGCCGGTCGGCGGGCTCGACGCTGATCGCCTTGCCGCCGAAGACGAGACTCAGGGCCCGGCGGACGGAACAGACGTTGAGGGGCTCGTAGTTCTGGTTCAGCACGAGGACCGCCTCGTCGAGGACGGGGGCCTGCCTCTGGGCGGCGCTATGGTGAATGGCGCGGATCATCCCATATCCCGCACAATCAAGGGGAATCCGCGCACATCGTCAATGGCGGTCCGGAGCCGGGCTCAGGCGTTCTCGATGAATTCGGCGTACTCGGAAGGTCCCAGCAGGTCGGCGATCTCCTCCGGGTCGTCGATACGGACCTTGATGAGCCAGCCGTCGCCGTAAGGGTCGCCGTTCACCTGCTCGGCGCTGTCCTCGAGGGTCTCGTTGACCTCCAGGACCTGGCAGCTCACGGGGGAGAACAGCTCCTCCACCGTCTTGACCGCCTCCACCGTGCCGAAGGCCTGGCCCTTCTCCAACGTGTCGCCCACCTGGGGCAGCTCGACGAAGACGATGTCCCCGAGCTCGGACTGGGCGTAGTCCGTGAGGCCGATGGTGCCCAGATCTCCGTCGAGGGAGATCCACTCGTGCTGCTCGGTGTAGCGGAGGTCGTCGGGGACCCTGGTTTCCGACTCTGCCATGGTCGCTCCTTTCGGATGGCGGGTCAGAGGGTGACGGGGCGGCGAGCCGGCGTCGCTGGATTCCCGCTGATCGTATTCCAATGGCCCGACTCGGGCAACACGATGGGGGCTTCCTGCTCTAATAGACCCGCTCGACGTAGTCGCCGGTGCGGGTGTCGATCTTCAGCGTGTCCCCCCGATTGACGAACAGGGGCACCGAGACCACGGCCCCGGTCTCGAGGGTGGCCGGCTTGACCGCCCCGGTGGCGGTATCGCCCTTCACCCCCGGTTCGGTGTGGGCCACCTTTAGCTGCACGAAGTTGGGCAGCTCCACGCCGATGGGCTTCCCCTCGACGACCATGACATAGGCGGTCTCGTTCTCCTGCAGCAGCCCGGCCGAGTCGGCGAGCAGATCCGCGTCGAGGCCGACCTGCTCGTAGGTCTCCGAATCCATGAAGTGGAAGGTGCCCGTATCCGAGTAGAGGAACTGCATCTCCCTCTTCTCGAGGCGGATCGCGTCCACCTTGTCGCCGGAGCGGAAGGTGCGGTCGATGACGGAGCCCGTGCTCAGGTTCTTCAAGCGCGTGCGCACGAAGGCGCCGCCCTTGCCCGGCTTGACGTGCTGAAACTCGACGATGGAAAACAGGCCGCCGTCGAGTCGCATGGTGAATCCGTTGCGGAAGTTCGTCGTGTCGGCCATCTCTCTCTTCTCAGGTGGCGGTCAGCGCCTCGGCGCCGCGCCGGGCGTCCTGGTTGCCGGGGTCGACGGACAGCACGCGCCGGTAGGTCTCCAGGGCCTGCTCGGGGAATCCCTGCCGGGCGTACAGCCGGGCCAGGGTCACCGTGGGCACCGGACCCCGCTCGTCCATCTCCCCTTCCGCCGGTTCCCCTCCCGCCTCTTCGGGCCTGTCGATGTCCTGCAGCAGCGTCGTCAGCTCGGCGTCCTCCGGCGCGCCGAAGCGGGAGACGGAGGGCTTCGAGTCGGGCCCGACGGCGGGCGCCGGCCGCGACGCGGACGACGGGGAGCCGGGCGGCGGGCCGGGCCCGGCCACCGGGTCGCCGTCCGCCTCCCGGGGTTGCGCCTCGAAGGCCGGCGACGACAGCTCGCGCGCCAGCCGGGGGCTCAACGGGTCGAGGACGGCCGCCCGCTCCAGGCACTCGAGGGCTCGCCTCTCCTCGCCGAGCCGGCGGTGGACCCCGGCCAGCTGCCGGAGCCCGGCGGGGTTGTCGGCATCGAGGTGAAGCCCCCGGTCGAGGGCGGAGCGGGCCTGCTGCCACATCCCCCGCGACGCGTAGCAGCGGCCGAGGACGAAGAAGCCGGTGGGGTAGCGGGGAAAGCGCTCGCACCCCTCCTCGCAGAGGGTCTGGGCGCGCAGCGCCCGCCCCTTGCGCAGGTACTCGTCGGCCAAGCGCGCGAACAAGGGAACCTGGGGAAAGCGCCGGAAGGCCTTCTCCACCTTGCTGGTGCGTGCGAACACCAGCTGTCTCAGCAGCCTGTGGACGAGCGAATTCGGGGCACGGAAACGACCTGCCTCTGCGGCTGTCAGGGGATTTTGGACAGCCTTCGATTCTACGCCGGAGGCGTCGGATTGTCAAACTCGGACAATCACTTGCAGGTCCGTGGCAAGACCCGGGGAGGTTGACGGGATGCCTCCCCGCCGCTATACTCGCGCCCCTTCCGAATCTGCGCCCATAGCTCAGTTGGTAGAGCGGCTGACTCTTAATCAGTTGGTCCGGGGTTCGAGTCCCTGTGGGCGCACCACTTGGACTTTTCGGGGAGTTTCGTCTGGTTCCGCACACTCCCCGTAAGTCCATGTTCACCATCATGTTGACGTAGTTCTTGAGCTTCGGTCCGCGGCTGGCACGGGGGAACGGCCAACAGGCCCCTCACCCCCAGGCGAAGAGGAAGTTGCCGGTGTGCCCGGTGAAGTAGTCGATGGTCAGCCAGAGGCCGACGGTCAGCATCTGACCGGCGATCATCCCCAGGAACACCCCCTGAGTGCGGCGGTAGAGGTTGACGCCTCCATACCGGCAGACCATGACCTTGATGAGCCAGGCGACGAACACGCTGGTAATGGTGTAGGACATGAGGTCCACGGCCGCCACCGGGAAGCCGATCGGGTGGAGGGGCCACCAGAGCAGGCGGTGGCGAGCCCAGTACAGCAGGGCCATGATGCCGCCGCCGCCGAAGAGGAAGCCGATGCCCGGCCAGTAGAGACCGGCGGGCTCCAGATTGCGCACGGCGTTGTCGTAGGCTACCGCCGGCCCCGCCTTGAAGAACCAGGAATCGAGGTTGACGCCGCCGTAGCGGTAGGCGACGTGGAAGATCATCCAAAGCGAGCCCAGGGTCCCGATCATCAGGGCCAGGATGAGAGCCAGGAAGACCAGCCGCCGGCTGCGCGCATCCATGTCCTCGATCAGCTTGAGGGCGTTCGTGCAGGTCGCCATGGCAAAGGAGCGGACCTCGCTGGACCAGATGTAGGCCATGGACAGATTGAGCACGCCGGTGGGACCGACGAGAGATGAACCGAGACCCATGACGACGAAGTCGGGGGCGTTGACGGGTGTCCGCAGCGTCGCCAGCCCGGCTTCGGCGATGATCCGGGTGATGCCGATGAAGATCGCCATGGCCAGGACGATGAAGAAGAGGGAGACCCAAAGCGGTGTGCCCATGATCCACAGCCACAGGGTCATGACCGCGATCCCCCCGAGGGCGCCGATCACGGCGCCGCGGTAGGAGAGGATCTCGTCCCGGTCGTCGACGAGGGGCGCCCGGCCCAGGGCTTTGAGCCAGACCGCCTTCAAGTGCTCGCGGGCGGTCCACAGCACCCCCGCCACCAGCACCAGCAGGGCGCCCAGCCCCTCGTAGCCGATCAGGGGTGCGTCGTACACGCCGTGGAAGTGCACCTGCTCCGATCTGACCCCGACGGTCGCCAGCACGCTCTTCTGGATCCTGCCGAGCAGGTAGAACACCCACACGCTGCCCGATATCCTCGTGTCGATGAGGTAGGAGAAGCCGGTCAGGGCGAAGTTGACCTTGCCGCCCAGGTACGGTATCGGCAGGTGTATGGAGACCATGGGAATGGAGGGGTCGTAGCTCGACATGGCCCTCAGGCTGCCGGCGATGAAGGGGATGGCCATGCCGATCCACACGGACGGACGCCTGAAGAAGCCGTTCACCAGCCTGTTCTCGTCCTCGCCGCGGATCATGGCCAGACCGACCTGGGCGATCGGATAGCCCAGCCGCTCCCGCTCCATCCACTGGCGCCGCAGGATTACGGCGATCGAGATCATGCAGACGTACAGGGCCAGCAGGAAGACGGCCCACCACATCAACGGCTCGACCCAGGCGCCGTAGGGGATGCTCTGGCCGGGCCGGGAGATGCCCTCGTAGAACAGGGCGTTCCCGGCGCCGTCGTCTACCAGGATATCATGCTCGGGGAAGTGGGGGAAGAGCTTCTCCCGCCACTGGTTCTCCGGAGAGGCGTAGTAGAAGATGGCGGTGAGGGAGGGCAGGATCAGCTCGGTCAGGCCCATGGTGCACACGGCCGAGACCATGGCCAGCATGGCATAGACCATGATCAGCTCCGCCCGGTTGAGGGCCAGGCTGCGACCGGACCACGCCAGCGGCACGTTGCCGAGGGCGCAGAGCAGGGCGAAGGTGGAGAAGATCAGCCCGGGTGAATGCGCATCGACATCGCTCAGGGGCCAGTAGGCGTAGAGCCAGGCAGCCCCCAGGGCGATGGCGAAGGCGAGGGCCGCCCCCTTGCTGCGCGCGGCCAGCTTGAAGGCCAGGTTGAGGATCCCGATCAGCACGACGAAGAGGAAGATGGCCCCCGGGGTGCTGATGTCTGCAGCCAGGTAGGCGCCCTTGATGATCATGTTGCTGTAGGGAGCGCTGACGGCGAGGAAGAAGCTCAGGAAGCTCCCCACGCAGAACCCCCGCCACGTCAGGCGGTGGCGCGATTCGAGGAGGGGCTCGGAGCGCGACCTCAGGTGCTCGCGGTAGCTCGGGGCGATTTCCTTTTTCACGCCAGGCGCTTCAGTGGGTGAGGGTGGAGACCGCTTTGCTGATCATCGCCAGCCGGCGCAGAACATGCCGACCAGCGCCATGCCGGCGCCGACGCCGAGCACCATGGCGTTGGCGCCGTTGTATTCGGACAGCTGCCCCCCGCGTAGATCAAATGGCCGGAGATCCCGGGAGCTGGCGGCGCCTCAGCTACCACCCTCCTGTTGTACCAGGGCTCTCAGGTTCTCTTCGTGGATCTTGACCTGGGGCTCGTACTGTTGCCGCAATTCGCCCAGGAACCGGAAGAAGGCCGCATCGCGCTTCCGCCGCAGGACCATGGCCCGGGCTCGCGTCGCGACCTCGGCGAAGGGCTTCGGGCCGCCTCCGAGGGTCGACTCGACGACCCTGAACACGGAATGGTAACGGTCTTCTGACGCCGCACCGGGGATCACGACCTGGCGGGCCGGCACCTCCACTTCGATGGGACCCAGCAGGTCCCCCGGCGCGGCTCCCCGGGCGGCTTCGAACAGGGCCTCGTGCCCTTCTCTCTGATACCAATGGAGGTGGAATCTCCCGGTGTCTGGTATGGGCATGCGCCGCAGGGTGTGCTGCTGTGCCAGGACCCGCAGATCCTCACCGCGCTCGATCCGGCCCCGGAGCGCGACCGCTTCTTCGCGTGTCGCGACCAGGATTTCGTCCAGCGTCAGGGCCTCCTGGGGGACGAAGCTCTGCGGATTCCGGGCGTGGAAGCGCCGCGCCTCGGCCTCGTCCACCTGCACGTCGCCCGTCACCTTCTTCCTGATGACCGCCAGCAGGCGTTCCTGCTCTCTGGCCTGGCGCCAGGCGACCATCTCCTTCTCGCGGTCGATTCCGGCATTGTGAGCGGCCTGCATGGCCAGCGCGCGGGGAACCAGGACCCACTCCCCAAACCACCGCACCTGCTCTCGCACATCTCCCGAGAACTCCCGGTAGTTCTCCCGGGACGAGTCGACGAACTCTCCCACCGTGATGGTGCCGCCGTCGAACTCGTAGAGTACCGTGCCGCGCTCCACCTCGGAGAACGTGTGTCCCCCGCTCTCCAGACGCGCGGCGAGAAACTCGAAACCGTCTACTCGGGGCCGCACGTCCAGAGCGCCCCGCAGTTCCCGGCCAAGCTCCATGGACCGGAAGCCGGCCTTCTCCCGGTGGAGCTCGGCCTCCACCACACTCCGCACCCGTTCGAGGGGAACAGGAACCTCGTCCATGACCTTGAAAACGCCGTAGGTGCCGTCCGGCAGGGGTATGGGTTCGGTGATCTGACCCTTCTCGAGGGGGAAGACCTTTTCCTGCATGACGGCCAGGGGCATCTGGTCCCTGGTGGCGGACCCCGCGTAGCGGCCGCCCTGTTCCGCCGTCGGACGGTGGGTCGAGCGCTGCCGCGCCAACTCCCCGAAATCGGCGCCGCTCTCCAACAGGCGCACGATCTCCTCGGCCTCTTCCCTGCTCTCGACCACGATCTTGCCCGCCTTGACCGCGCGGTTCCGTCCGGTCTTCAGGTAGTGGTCGTGGATTTCCTGATCTTCGAGCGTGATCTTCGCGTCCACTTCCCGGGCCAGGAACTCCTTCACCAGCCGTTCGGTCCATTCGCGGTCCAGCTTGCGGCGCATGGCGGGGTCGCGGTCCCATCCCCGCGCTGCCGCTTCCTGAATGAGGATCTCCTTGTCGATCAGGGCCTGCAGATGCTGCCGTCGGCCTTCGATGCCCGCCTCCTTGGACCTCAGGCTTTCGGCCAGGCGCTCCTCGTAGCGGCGCAGCTGCGCCGCGTGAATGCGGGTCTCTCCCACCTCGGCCAGCACCGGGCCATGCGAGTCTCCCCCACAACCCGACAGGACCGCCCCCAGAGCCAGGACCAGCACCGATGTGGCAGGTCCCGTCACTCTCTCAATCCGGCGTATACGGTGAGATAGGACAGGCCGCTGGTCTCCGACCGGTCTTTGTGGGCGAAGGTGTCGATCTTCCGCCTGTCCACACGAATCCCCATCGTGGCCATCAGCCGGTATCCCAGGTAACTGCTCGCATTGGCCAGCTGCAGGGCGAGGGACAGCTCATGGAAGTCCCCGGTGGGATCTCCCGGATTCAGGCCGGCTGCGGGGTCGTCATCGAAGGCCACCTCCCGCTGGGCGAAGTCGCGGAAGATGACCTGCTCCAGGCCGACGATCACCATGCTGTGTCTCAACACCGGGATGTCCAGCCGCAGGGAGGCCATGCCGGCCCACTCCTTGCGCTCGAAGACCCGGTCGTTCAGGAGCCACTCGGTGTTGAAGGGCGTATCGTCCAGGAACAGCTCCTGCTTGACGCGCGGACGGAGTTGGATTCCGTTGCCCAGAGGATAGAGCCAACCCAGTTTGTTGATCAAACCGAGCCGCCGGGTGTGCTTCGAGATCTTCCGGCCCTTCCGGTCCACGGTGAGCTTCTCCCGCTGCCGCAGCACCTCGTGGATCAGCTTGTTCTCGGAGTTGATGCCGGCATTGCCCAGGCGCTCGAAGGCCAGCGACAGCTTGTTGACCCAGGTATCCGGCAGGCCCAGCGGATCCGGGACCGGGGTCATGCCCGCGTCCCTGAACCTTCCGTGCAGCCATTGGAAGAGGTCGTCCGCGATATCGTCCTCGACCCGCTTCAACATGTTGAAGACAGCCAGCTCTCCCACGCCGGGATAGCTGCGCTCGAAGGCGAAAAGGGCATAGCTGCTCACGTTGGTCTCGCCGGTCGAGGGACGGCGCACCCGCTGGTGGCCCGCGGTGACCTTGGCGCCCGGCATGATCCACGCACCGCCGTACACGTTGTATCCGCGGCGGTCACGCTTGTAGGGGTAGTCGGGTTCGTCATCGTTCTCGAAACGGTCCCCCCAGCCGTTGTTGTTCATGTCGATGCCGAAGAGGTACTCGGGCCGGTCCACGCTGTAGCGCAGGAAGGGCTCGGCGTAATCGGGCACACTGTTGGGCCGCACCCGGGTGTTGTTCTGGTTGAAGTCGGAGATGAAATCGTTGTTCTCGTCGAGGCCGGGAAAGACCGCCTCGTCCCCGTACCCCTCGAACCCGCGCAGGATGCCGGTGCCCCGTTCCTCTTGTGTCCGGCCGTCGTCGAATATGCGCTGCTGGTCGTTCTTGCGGTCGTTGTCGTCGTTGTCGTCGACGAAGTCGTAGAGGTAGCGGGCATTGGCCAGAGGCGTGTCCGCGTAGTTGACCCGGCCCGCCGAGTCCAGGAACCGCATGGTGGTCGAGTATTCGGCGTCCATGCCGAAGGCCTCGCCGAAGAGGTAGTACGGATGGAAGTCCCTGGCCACGTTGACCATCCACCCTGCGGCGGAGGGATTTCCCCGAAGGCCCGATGAGGTGGTGTGAGTGGTCCGGCTCACGTCGGGGTACTTGCGGTACTGGTGGTTCACGTTGAACTCGCCGTAGAGCCTGAACCCGGCCAGATCGTCGGCCTCCACCGTAAAGCCGAGGACCTGGGTGGCGGTGGGCAGTCCGTAGTCAAAGACCACGGCGCCCAGGTTGGAATGGTCCTTCACATTCCCCGGCGCCCGCGCCATGGTCCTGAAGACCGGGCGCGGTTCGTAGAGGGCGTTGTCGGTCTCCTGGTCGGAAGTGACTTCGACCTTGTAGTCGTTGCTCAGGACCATCCGGAACCGGACCTTCCTGATGTTGTTGATCACATCGGCCAGGGGCACCACCGTTTCCAGATCGTCGCGGACCTCCGGGTCCAAGTCGGCCAGCACGTAGTCCAGTCGGATCCGCGCCAGTTCGCCGTCCCCTTCGGCTACCAGGAAGCCATCCCGAGGGACGCCTCCCGAAACCCTCGGATAGAAGCCGATCCGGCTGCCCACCAGCACCGTGTCCAGCTCTCCTACCCGGGTCGTGATCTCGATCTCGTGGGCGAAGAGGACGGGACTTCCCTCGCCGTCTTCCGGGGAATCGTCGGTAATCCGCACGGTGATCCGGTTGATGCGCGCCCCCGCCTGGTGGGAGCTCAGCCTTCCGGTGTATGGACTCCCGTCGAAGGGCCGGGTCGAGCTCCGCGCGTTGTGGGCGTTCACGAAGGTTCCGCCGAGGCGCGCGAAGTCGGCCACGTTCCAGACGGCCCGGAGACCGACGAGAGTGGTGAATTCGTCGATGAAACTGGACGTTGGCTCGACCAGCGGGACATTGATTCTGGACATGAGGGCAGTGGCCGAGCCGTGATCCGACATGTAGTCGAACTGGACCCCGTTGAAGGCCGTCTTCCGAAGGGTCATGGGCGTCAGGGTCGTGCTGATCTCGTCGCCGATGCTCACCCGGAAGTGGTGCTGCCCCTTGGCGTCCGAAGAAACCACGAGGGAGCCGAGAAGGTCCTTGTACTGTTCGGTCTTGTGGAGCAGGTTCCCCTCGGAGGTCCGGGGCCGGCTCTGCTGCCAGTCGTAGATCAGCCAGCCTCGGGTCAGGAGCCTGCCGTAGAGATCGTAGTGATAGTCGCCCTCCTGATCGGTGGCCCGGTAAGGCCAGTAGCGCTCGAGGGCATAGTTGGTCCCCTCCTCCCAGCGCCAGCGGTAGCGGTTGGCGGCCTCCTGGGGCAGGTACCATTTCCTGAGGGATGGAACGAAGGCGTCCGGACGCAGGCTGGGAGCCGCCGGGTAGTAGATCGCCCGGCCGCTCTCGCGGATGCCCAGGAGATTCCCGTAGCCCGACTGGGGCGCGCCGGGATCGACGCCCAACGTCACCGCGAGCCCGACGAGGATGAGGATTCGGGACCGGCCTGCGGGCCCCCCGGGCCGCACGGTGCGCGCTTCGGAGGGCTCGACCATCACAGTCCGGCATATACGGTTATGAAGGTGGTGCTCAATTCGCGGCCCCGGTCTTCCTTCACCGACTCTCCCAGGCCACCGGCGGTGACGAACTCGTCCCAGACCCGGGTGTACATGATGCCGAACCGGGTGGTCAGGACGTAGCCCTGGTATTCCCCGACGTTGGACCACTGGGCGGCCAGCACCAGGCTGCGGGAGTCACCCGTGGCCCCCACCCGGTTGGCGGCGAGGGCCTCCTTCTCGTCCAGCATCAGATCCGCAACCCGGTGGTATTCCAGCCCGGCCTCGAGAGAGGACGCGCTCAACATGGGATGCCGCAGCAGCAGGATGCCTGTTCCCGTCCACTCCTGGCGCTCGTCGCCGCCCAGGATGAACGGCGTCTGGTTCAGGTACTCGCTCTTGATCCTGGGTTGGACCTCCAGTCCGCCGACGCGGCAGGTGTAATCCGCTTTGTTGATGAGCCCGAAGAAGTGGGTGCGATCCTCGAGTATGGGACCGACGCCCCGCTCGTAGGCATCTCCCTGCTGAGCATACAGGTCGTACTTGATCTTGGTAATCGTCTTCAGCTCGCCCACCGGGCGATAATTCAGCTCCAGGAAGGTCGAGTTCACCCAGGTGTCGCGGGCCGGGAGCAGGTCCTCGATGTTGGCCAGGTTGCCGGTGGCGAGACCGAGGTAAGGAGTCATCTCCCGGCGGTCGTCGGGTATGGTGTCCCGGGTCCGCTTGAGCATGTCGTAGACCCGGACCACGCCGAACCGGGGATCGTCGTGGGTGAAGGTGATCAGCCCGTAGGTCGTGTGGTTCTTGCGATCGGAAGACAAGGAGCTGACCCCCAGGCGCCCCAGGGCGGCCCTGATGTCGGGCCTCACGAAAGCGCCGCCGTACACATTGTACCCCCGCCGGTCCTTCTTGTAGGGGTAGTCGGCCAGATCGTCGTTCTCGAAGCGGTCCACCCAGTTGTTGTTGTTCAGGTCGATGCCGAAGAGGAACTCGGGCCGGTCCGAATGGTAGCGGAAGAAGGGCTCCTCGTAGTCGGGGATGCGATTCGGCAGAATGGCGCTGTCGTTCTGATTGAAGTCCGACACGAAGTCGTTGTTCTCGTCCCATCCCGGGAACACGTTGGCATCACCGGAGCCGTGCTCAAACCGGGCCCAGTCGGAAAACCGGTCCTGGTCGTCATTGTCCTCGACGAACTCGTAGAGGTGCCGGCCCGAATGGTCGTAGAGGATGTCCCCCTGGCTGTCTACGAGGTACGCCGTGGTGGAGTAGTCGGGGTCCATGCTGAAGGCCTCTCCGAAGGCGAAGAACGGATAGGCCACCTTCGACAAATTGACGATCAACGCCTCTGCCTCTCTGGAATAGCTGGACAGAGCGCGGTCTGCCTGGGCCAGGGTGGGGTTGGGGAACTGGTGATAGGACCGGCTGATGGCCAGTTCGGCGTAGGCATCAAGACCGATCACATCCTTGACGTCCATGGTGACTCCATAAACCATGTTCGCCGTGGGCAAGCCGTATTCGAAGACGAGGCGGGTCTGGTTGGAGTTGTCCGACACATTGCCCTCGGCCCGGGCCACCTCGAAGAGCGCCGGCGCGAGCTCGTCGATATCTTCGCCGCTGAGCGGCAGGTTGGGCATGGGGCGCAATCCGGTCTGCCGGTCGGACCATACCTGGATGCGGTAATCGTTGGCCACCACCAGCTCGAAGGTGATCTTCGTGATGGTGTTCGGACGCGGCCCGGTGTAGGAGATGTCGTTGAGGTCGTAACTGATTACGATCTTCTCGTCCCCGTCCGCGCTCTGGAAGCCCTCGTGGTGGAATCCGCCGCTGACCACGGGCCACTTGGCCGGATCGGTGACCATCGCCCGCTGGCGGATCTCCTCCCGCCTCCCGGTGGCCGGATCCTCCGTGGTCATGATGATCTCGTGCGAGAACAGGGCCGCGCCGGCCACGCCGTCCTCCGGTGAATCGTCGCTCAGAACAAGGGCCAGGCCGCGCACCGGGACCGCCCCCTGGTTGGCAGCCAGCGTGCCTTTGAGCGGGTTCCGCTCGAAGGCGTCCTCGAAGGTCCGGGAGTTGTGGGCGTTGACCAGAGTCGCCCCCACTTCCACGAAGTCCCCAACCTCGGCGACGACCCGCCCCCCCATCAGGTTGGTGCCATTGGTCACCGTCACGGGCGCGTTCCTGGGCGTGGTACCTGCCACCGCAAGGCTGACCCGGGAGAACAGCAGCGTGCCCCGGTACTTGTCCGAGGCGAAGTCCATCTGTATGCCGTTGAAGTTGGGCTTGGAGAAGGTGAGCGGCGTCAACGCCGTTCTGATCTGATTCCCCGCCGTTATGGCATAGTGAAACTGGCCCCTGGAGTCCGAGCTCACCAGGACGTTGTTGAACCAGTTGGCGAACCTGGGATCCTTGTAGAGCGAGGAACCGAACTGCCCGGGCTGGTTCTGGTTCCAGTCGTAGACCAGCCACCCCCGGGTCAGGTAGTTGCCGTAGAGATCGTAGAAGGGGTCGCCCTCGCGGTCGGTGCCTACGTACCGCTGGTACTGTTCGCGGGCATAGTTGGAGTACTCCCACTGCTGCCAGCCGTACAGCTCGTAAAGCTCCTGTGGCACGTACCACTTCTTGAGGGCCGGATCGAGGGCGTCGAAGATGACCCCGGGTCCCCTGGGTTCATAGGTTATCTCCCCCCCTCGCCGCTCTCCGAGACGCCGGACGGAGGACTGACCCCACACATGGGATACCTGAAGTGTGGCGATGAGCAGGAACACGCTCAGCACTCCCCCCGCCTTGCCGGTCGTCGACATCAAGGCCCTCATTCAGTACGCCACTTCGACGACGGTGGCGGCCGTCTCGGCGCTGGCCGCGCTGTGCACCTCTACGTGAGCCAGGTAGATCCCGGGCGGCACGAGCTCGCCACGGCCGTTGGTGCCATCCCATGGGATCGACCAGTGACCGCCTCCCTGCTCGCCGGAGAAGAGGCGGCGAACGAGGTGGCCGGCCAGATCGAGCACCCTCACCTCAACGGCCACGGGACCGATCACGCGCGACAGGTCGTAAGAGATGCGGGTCCGGTCGTTGATCCCGTCGCCGTTGGGGCTGAAGGGCCGCGGTCCGGCCCGGGTATTGATCAGGACGTGGCCGCCCGAAAGGGGCACGTCCACCGCCAGCACCCGCGGGTCCGCCGTTCCCGCCGGAGGAAAGGCGGCGTCCTCGGGGCCCAGGTGGGCCGCGTTGCCGGCGAGGATCTTCTGACCGCTGATCCCGATCCCGGTGCGGCCGGCCCACCCGGGAAAGGTCGTCCCGTATCTGAGGACGCGGCAGCGAAACCGGATCCTCAGGACGGCGGCCTCGCCGGCCTCCAGGTCGCTGACCGTTATGGCCGGGAAGCGTACCCGGAACCGCCGTTCCTCCACCGCCTCGATGCCGAAGTCGGCGGCCGGATCGGTGGGCAGGGCCGACGAGCTCAGATCCTGAGCGGAGAAGTCCGCCGCCTCGCTGCGGTCGTCGTGGAACAGGACCTGGATCGACTCGATCGCTTCGACCCGGACCGGCGTGGCGATCTCGAAGGTGTCGAAGCCGCTGTCCCGGCCCGGCCGTATCCGGGTCGGCATGACCGCGTAGGTGAAGGTTTCCGGAACGGCCAGCTCGGCCTGACGAGGGTAGATCTCTCCGACGATCCGCTCGGCCGCCGGGGGAAACACCGTGAAGGCCAGCTGCCCAACCCCGGCCGCTGCCGCCAGGTCCCGGCTCACCAGTTCGACCCGGACCTGGAAATAGCGCCGCGGGCCCGGAGTGGTGACGACCGCCCCGAGCTGCTCGTCATCGATGTTCTCGACCGTGATGCCGCTGGTGCCTTCCTGCCCATACGGAGCCGACCACGGCGTCCAGGCGTCCGGATCGTCCCGGATCTCGCCCCGTGGCTTCGTGCCGAGGTAGTCCTCCAGGCTCAGAGCCACCCGGTTCTTCTCCGCCAGCGGCAGCGCCCGGTAGGCTCGCAGCGCATCGAGCGGCTCCAGGTCATCCAGGGCGATCTGCTCTCCCTCGGCCGTGGTGGCCACCGCGCCCTGCTTCCAGGGGAGATTCACCGAACCATCGGGACCCGGGCGGGTGAATTCCAGGGGTGTATCGTCATGCCCGGCGCGCGTCGCAATGCGGGCCTGCGCCAGCCCTTCGGGACCCAGGGCCTCCTCGATCCACCGGATCTTGCCCCACACCCCCCAGTCGTCCCCCAGGTCGTAGACATTGGAGATGTATCGGGCCTCGGGCACGAACCCCGCCCCGTATACCCGGAACTCGGCGATTTCGAAGCCGACCACCGTCTGCGACTTCAGTCGCAGGAAGCGGAGGTACTGGGGGGGGATCCGCAGGTCGACCACGGGCCGGTCGTTCTGCAGCTCCAGCTTGAAGCTGGTCAGCACCGGCCGGCCGGACTCGTCTCTGGAATTCTCGCTGCCGTCGTTGACCAGAAGCTCGTAGGCGCGCAGAAAGTCGTTCTGGAACGGAAAGTCGGGCGTCTCGAAACCCGGAGCGTTCCTCGGAAAGAACTGGATCCGGTTCACCCCGAAGCGCGCCCCCAGGTCAACGTCGAACATGGCCCCGAAGGCGAGGACCTGCGGCCCCCCGGCTTCGCCCTTCTGGGTGAAAGCCGTCTCGAGATCGCCGTCCACCATCAGGAGCAGCTCCTCGGCGATGCCGCTCGTCAAGATGTTCGGCGAGGTCAGGGTGGCTGCGGCCGCGAAATTCCTGGTGGAGTCGGCTCTCTGCGGGAAGATCCAGCCCGGTCTTCCGGGAACGTCGAAGTCGACCACATCGCCCGGGGTGTTGGTGATCTCGGCCTCGTCGACACCGATCTCCACCGCGGCCGGGATCTGGCCGCCGCCGCCGTTCCAGGGTTGGCCGCCGGCGCCGCCCAGCACCCGGCTGTCGGCAGCCAGATTCTGGACCATCAGGCAGATTGTCCCGAGCAGGCCCAGGCAGAGGCTGATCGGCTGCGGTCTCACTCGATGGCCTCCTGGTGTCAATACGCTACGTGGACCACGCGGTGCGCCTTGCGGCTCGATACGTCCGCGTCCGAATCCACCTCGATCTCCAACAGGTAGGCCCCGGGAGGCACCAGCCGGCCGCTCTGGTCGTCGCCGGACCAGCGGACCGTGTAGGATCCGCTCACGTGGGGACGCCGCTCCTCCCACTCCCTCACCAGGCCGCCGCCCAGATCGTAGAGGCGGGTCTTCACCGCGCGCTGCCCGGTGAGCCGGAAGACCGAGAACTCGAACCGCGCTTCGTCGTTGATCCCATCCCCGTTCGGGGTCAGGATCGGAGCGCTGATCGTCAACGGGCCCATCACCCGCCTGTCTTCCAACGGCCCTCGCAACAGCATCCCCTGACTCGAGGCCAGGGCGGTCGCATCGCCGGGATCCACCCGTTGCCACCGGTCGGCCTCGGAGGAATTTCCCAGTTCCGCCTGCAGGATGGCGCCGGGGCGGAACAGGGTCGTGGTGAACCGCACTTCGATCAGGTCGACGTCGGGGCCCACCGCCGAATCCAGGCGCACCCACAGCGAGTCCGATCCGGCCGGGACCTGCTCCAGATCGGAGGGTCCCAGCTCGGCCACCGGGCCGGCTTCCCACTGCGACTCCCGGGCCATGCGGAGAAGCTGAAAATCCAGGTCCACCCCGGGAGCGTACAGGCGAATCTGGTCCATTCCGGGGCCGCTCCGCAGGAACTCGGCCTTGACGAACAGGGACAGGGTGTCGATGGCACCCAACCCGGATACCAGGGCCGGCTCGAGCTCGCCCCGGACCTGCCGGGCCAGGGGATCGAGAAAGTTCAGCCGAATCGACCGCAGGGAGGCCGCCTGGTGCGGATCGTCCGTCATCAGCCAGGCCTGGAGCATCAGGTACGACCGCGGGCTCGGCGAGGTGACGGGGGCCCCCGAGACCGCGTATCCCTCGCTCCAGTCGCTCCAGTCACCCCCCGGCACCTGCTCGGCCACGATGTCGATCTCCTTCTTGGCGAATTTGTTCAGCTTGTCGTAGGCCTCTTCGGTTATCTCGGTGCCATCGTCCTTGAAGTAGCGGAGGACATCCGCGAGTTGGTTGCCGGTCCGGCTGCGCAGCGAGATGGAGGTCCCGGGGGGCGTCTCTCCCTCCCACTCGATCGAGTTCAGCGTCCGGGCGCCGCCCAGCGTGATCAGGGGGGACGTGAGTGAAACGCGAGGCTGGTATCCCTCGCCGTAGAACTGCATCTCCCGCGTGTCCGCGTTGCCTCCCGCCATGCCGCCGGAATAGGGAATGCTGATGTAGCGGGCGACCGTCGGTTCGAACACGTTGACGTGGTAATCCATGCCGCCGTCGCCCCCGAGCGCCTGGCTGGTCCAGGCCAGTCTTCCCTCGGGCGTCAGGGTGCCGTCCGAGGTCTGGATTTCGTACTTGGTGATGGGTCCCTCGTAACCCTTGTTCTGGAAGAGCATCTGCACTCGATCCACCCAGAAGAAGGCGCCCAGGTCGAAGAAGAAGAAGCGCTGGGCGGGCTTGACGACGGTGGTCACGACCGTCGTTTCATACAGGCCGTCCACCAGGCTGGTGACCGCGGTGGTATCCGTCTCTATCTTCTGCGCCACCCCCCGGCGGGCCGTCAACCCCAGGGCGATGTTCTCGCCTATCGTCCGCACTTCCATCCCGGCCAGACGGGGACGCTCGCGGCGGAAGTACCGGACCTCGCCACGCGATCCCGCGTCGATCGCCTCGTAGATCTCCGGCTCGACCCGGATGCTCCCATCGGCCACCCTCTTGTAGTAGTCCACCGCCCCCCGGCGGCCCGGCTCCAGGGCGTCGTAGACCTCGCGGGACACCTCGGCGCCTCGCACCGAGTCGCTTTCCGTCACCACGAGCTGGACGTACCGGATCTCGTCCCCCCGCCACTCGGGATCGCGGACGTCTCCCGACGGTTTCAGCTCGACGTCGAAGAGGCGTCGGCTCTTGTTCGCGCCCGGACTCGCGTAGGCGACGATGTAGCTCTTGACGTCCTTCAGGCCCTGCTCGGGACGCTCGCCGTCCGAGGTCAGAAGGGTATACTGGAGAAAGGGATCCCCGAGATCCTCGTTCACGAAGGTCAGGAGGATCCTGGTGGCGGACACGACCCGCCCCAGATCCAGCTCGAACCACCAGTCGCGCAGTGGCTGGTCCGGGTCGGGCTGCCAGTACGAGGTCAGGTCCCCGTCAAGGAGGTTGGCTACCGCGGCCGCATTGGTGCCGGCAGTCACCGCGTTCATGAAGTCGACGTCTTCAGCCTCGACTCCTCTGGGCGGGTGCCGTCTCAGGTGCTCGACAATGTCCCGGGTCGCGTCGATATCCCTGGCCACAAAGTGCGGTCGAACCGTGTGCGCCGGGGCCAAGAACTCCACCGTGCCGGCCGGGAAATTCCAGGCTTCCAGGTGGCGGCCCTCTACCACGATCTGGTTGCCGCGGATGACATACCCCTGGCCCCAGACCGCACTGCCACACAGGACCCAGAGAGCCAGCGCCGAGCTGATCCTGCCGTTCATGTTGCCGCACCTCCCTGTGCCGGCCCACGGCCGACAGGCCCGCCTCAATACGCCACCGCGATCAGGCGGGTTCCGCTGTCGCGGCCCCCTTCGCGATCGACCGCGACCCGGCATACGTAGAGCCCCGGCGGCACCAGCCGGCCGCCGCTGTCCCGCCCGTCCCAGGGCTGGATGTACCGACCCGAACGGTCCCGGCCCACATACACCTCCCGCACCCGCCGGCCCGACAGATCCCACACCCCCACCTCCACCCGCCGGTCCTCGGTCAACTTCAGCAGGTCGTACCGGATCGCCACCGCGTCGTTGATCCCGTCCCCGTTGGGCGTAAACGCAGCCGGCTCGACCTCCAGCCCCCCCACAATCGACGCTCCCAGCGACAGCGTCTCCACCGACAGACGGTTGCCGTCCAGCGAGTTGGTCGCATCGCCTTCCCGCACCGGTTGCCAGACCTCCGCCGGCGCCTGGCTGTCGAAGACGCGGCCCTGGAAGGTCGCCGCATAACGATACACCTCGCCCCGCAGCCGAACCTGCAGCAACTCACCGCTCTCGTTCACTCCCAGCCGCGGAAAACTCACCACCACCCGGTCCTCGGTGCGCAGGCTGTCCGCCTCCGTGAACGCTACCTCCGCTCCCTCCACCTCGACCCCGACCACCTCCGCCACCCGGCCCCCCTGGAAGCGCAACTCCAGGCTGTCGAATCCCCGATCCCGCAGCGACAAGGTGGGCCGCACCGCATAGGTGAAGTCGGTCAACTCCGAAGCCTCGGCCTGCCACGGATCCACCTCCCCCACCAGATCCGTCGCCGCCGGCGGCGACGATACCGCGAATTCCAGGAGATTCACCTGCCCCCCGTCCAGAAAATCACTGGCGAAGTCAATCGAGAACTGCACGTAGCTGCGGGGCCGCGGCGCCACCATCGGCACCCCCAGACTGTCGTCGAACGAATACGGCGCCGACCACAGGTCCCAGTTGGCCGCGTCGTGGGTGATGCTGCCTTTCTCCTTCTCCTTCAGCTTGTCATACCGCGCCCGGGTCAGGGGCGATCCGTCCGGCCCATACGGCACCTCCTCGTCGGCCCGGAAGGTCCGCCGCCAGTACCGGGACGGATCCGGATCGTCGCCGCCATGGCTGCGGATCGATACCCGGGCCGACTCGTCCTGGCGGCCCGACCAGCGCACCCGGCCCAGACTGGAGGGGGCGCCCAGCGGAATGGTGTTCGAGGTATAGCCGGCGAACGGCACATACCCCTCGGCGAAGACCTCCATCTCCGCGATCTCCCACGCCTGCCGCTGAAACGGGTCGACCCACAGGGCCAGCTGTCGCACCGGCGTCCGGTCGAGGGGGATCTCCACCACCGGGCTCTTGTTCTCCGTGATCTCCGCCACCAGATCGAATTCGAGTCCCGTGCGGACGAGCTTGCGCTGGAATTCCAGGTGAGACCGGTTCGGCGTTCCCCCGTGGGGTTCGCCACGGCCGGTGGCGATGGCCATGTGCTCGATGTAGTGCGGGGAGCCGGGACGCGGGGACACCCGCACCCGGTTCACCGGGAACAGGCCGCCCAGGTCGAAGTACAGGGTGAAGCCGGTGATACCGCCGCCCGGACTGTAATCCGACAGCGACGCATTGTGCTCCAGGAAGAAGGTGGTGAAGTCCCCATCCGCGACCACGTCCAGGGCCGGATCGTGGCCATAGCCCGAATAGCGCTCGGTCCTCAGGAAGCCGCCCCGCTCCCCCACCGTGGCCAGGATGCTCTCGTCGCTGCCGTAGTAGTAGGGCGCCAGCGCTCCATCCAGGTTCACGCTGTCGAAGTCGCCGGCCCCGGCGGGATCGACGTCGGTCCACCTCAGCTGCTCGAACCCGGCGCGGCCGTCCGCCACCTCGAGCGGCAGGGGAAAGCGCGCGTAGTCCTCGCCGCCCAGCCGATAGATCGTCAGCGCGTCTGCGGGGAGCAACATCCCCGGGCTCGCCGCCAGGCACAAGATCAGGCCTGCCAATCGCGGTTTTGCCAAGATTTCACCCTGCTGTCGTGTGGGCCCCCCGCTGTGCACCAGGGGCTGATTCTCAGGGAAGGGGGGATGTGAGACCACATCCCCCCTTCCTTCGTGCCATGGAGCTTGGAGCGCCGGCAGCGAATCTGCTCGCCGTCAGCTACTGCGTGAACGCGGCCTTGACCCGGCCCCAGCTCTCGGCTTCGACGGCCGTGCCGAACTCGACATCCTCCACCGGAGCCAGCAGGAAGTCGGTGGATACCGACGAGGTTTGCCAGACGGTTGCCTCGCCATTCAGAATCCACTGATCTTTCGAGTTGTCCTCCGTATTGTCATAGTCGGTGATCTCCCAGTTCAGACCGATGATCTCACCTTCTACCATGTCGTGCACCACACTGCCGTCCGGGTCATCCCACTGCAGGTTGTCCCACAACGTGAGCATCCACTCCGCCTGGCCGGTGACGTCGGCGGCGTTGAGCTCGGCGGCATCCGACGAGTACCCATTGTCGGCCCACGGCAGTTCGCCGGTCCAGGTAGCCTGGGACTGCCAGTACCAGGCCCACGCCGTCGCCTCGTTGTTCACGTTCGGCGACCCAGGATCGATATCCGGGAGGCGGAAGTGGATATTCTGGGCGAAGCGCGAGCCGTCCTCCGGCGAATCGCCATTGAAGGAGTCTTCGCCGCCGTGGTCCCCGTCAACGTTCATCTCGAAGCTGTCGGGTAAGTTCGCTGCGGCATCGAGACCGGAGACGTCCCGCTTGCGGAAGTCGTCGAACACCTGGTGGTGCATATAGAGACGGTCGGTGCTGGCGCTGTAACCGACGATGACCTTGCTGTTCATACTCGACAGGTCCGTCCACTGCTCGCCGGCCGGGGACGCGTAGAACTCCGGCCCGATCCAGTAGTCCTGGGGAACCACGGACCACTCGGACAGATCCCCGTCCAGGGTCGGCTCGGCACCCGCCGGGAACTGGAACGCGAGCAGAACCTGCCCCTCTGGCACGTGACCCCAGGCGGAAGGGGCGAAGCCCATGGTCAGGCAGAGGGCGAAAATCACTTTCTTCACCATTGAAGAATCTCCATGATGCTGATTCCCCGACCCCAGGCTCTCTGGGACCGACGGAATCGGGTTGACTGGATGTGTGGGCGGCCGGTCAGACCGCCGGGTGTAGAGATCGCTGGGGGTCTCGCAGTCGAAGGCCTGGTGCGGGGCCGGTCCGGCGCCACCGGGCGGTAGTGGAAGCTCGAGCGGGGCAGCCCGAGCAACTGGCACTGACGTGTACGCTCAACTGGGGATGCTGCGGCTCGATGAGAGCCACCTTGGCCTTGAATTGAGCGGAGTGCGGCTAATGTATGCATGGCCTTGGGGCGGACCAAGAAAAAACGAGGCCGACCCCACTCGCTAAGGGGCAAGCTGCGCCAGGCGCGCCTCGATCGCTGCGAGCTGGCGGGCATCTCCCCGCCAGTGGGCCACCGCCGATCGATAGGCCCGCCCGGCCGCATCCGCGTTCCCCAGCTTCTCGCAGGCGTCGCCCAGGGCGAGGTAGGCCCTCGCGTTGGTCGAATCCAGCCGCAGTGCGGCCTGCAACATCTCGATCGCCTGGTCGTAGTCCCGCTGGCGGAGGTAGCACTGTCCGAGGCTCAGGCGGGCATCGACCCAATCCGGCCGGTGGCGGATCGCTGCCCTGTAGGACTGCCCGGCCTCGCCCAGGCGCCCCTGAAGCAGCCCCAAATTGCCCAGGGCGTGGTGCGCCTTGGCAAAGGTCGTGTCTACTTGCAGGGCCCGCTCGAAGGCCTGACGGGCCTGGTCCAGGCGCCCGTTCCGGACGGCGATGTAGCCGATGGTGAAATGGGCCCCGCGGGCCTCGCGCTGGCCCGGGGCCCGGGCGATCACCTGGCGGGCCAGCGCCGCCGCCTCGTCCAGGTCGCCCTGATTCAGGCAGGCATGGCTCAACCCCGCCAGGCCCCCGACATGCCCGGGCTCGCGCTCCAGGACCGCCCGGTACATTCCGATGGCCTCCTCCCACCGTCCGAGCTCGACGTAGGAGCGCCCCGCCGCCAGATAGGAGTCCAGGTCGCCGGCGGCCCTGCTCACCTGCTTCTCCAGGACGCGCGCCTGAGCGGCCCTCCGGTTCAGCTCGGCAAAGCGGTCGAGCAGTATCCGGGCCTTTTCCACGCGTCCCTGGGCGGAGTGGAGGTTGGCCAGGCTGTGGTATGCCTCGGGATAGTCCGGGTCGATCTCGCGAGCCCGGCGCAGCATTTCCCCGGCCTCCTCGTAGCGCTCCGCGTAGGTGTAGAGCACGCCGAGTTCCCGGTGGGCCTCCTTGCCGCCGGGATCGAACCTGACAGCGCGGGTCAGCATCTCCTCGGATTCTGCCAGCCGCCCCTGCAGCCGGAGGAGCCGGCCCAGGGTCCACAGCGCCCCGGCATCGGCCGAGTCCGCCGCCACGGCCCGCACCAGGGCCGCCTCGGCCCGCTCGTACGCCCCCTGCTCCTGGTGCAGACCGGCCAGGAGACGGTACGAGGGAGCCGTGCCCGGATCGATGCGCACGGCCTCTTCCAGCAGGGCGACCGCCTCCCGCTGGCGTCCCGCCTCTCCGTAGGCCACGGCCAGATTGTGGTAGGCGAGAACGAGGCTGGAATCCAGGCGAATGGCGGCCAGGTACGCGGTCTCGGCCGAATCCCTGCGGCCCAGCTTCATGTAGGCCGTGGCCAGATGGCAGTGGGCTTCCGCAGAGAGGGAGTCCAGGGCCACGGCCTGCTGATACGCGGCCAGCGCGTCGCGGTACCGGGCCTGGCGGAAATAGGTGTTCCCGAGCGTGCGGAGCCGGTCTCTCTCCGGGTCCGGCGCCGGCGATTCGGGTGCCCGGCACGCGCCCAGCCAGATCGTCATCAGGGCAACGGCGGTGCGGCGGACCGGAACTGCGTACGAATGCATCGCGCAGTCTTCCGTTGAACCACGGGGTCTCACCGGGGCGCCGCGGCGGCTGCCCGCAGGGCCGTTTCGGAGGTCGCTGCAGAGCCCGCGGATTGGATGGCGCGCCCGGCGCCGATCTCCTGTAGTATAGGTCTGATAGTATAGGTCTGAGCGCCCGCGCCGGGCCTGGCTCAACCGGAACCAGCGAACCCGGGGACCTGAAGCGGCATGGCCGCGACGATCGGACTGAGGGGCGGCTCCTTCAGGGGCCTCCTCCTCGACAACGAGGCGAACGCCGACCGCCAGGGAAGCGGCTTCACCCCCCTGTGCCATCTGACCCACCCGGACCACAACCTCTTCCGGGACGACGCCGTCGGCCTCAACTTCGAGCACGTCATGAACGGCGCGGCGGCCGACGACCCCCGCTCGATGTTCACCCCCCGGAAGGACCGCTGCCTCCTCCTGCCCCACTCTCCCTGCGAGGCGTCGGTCCGCCACCCGGCCGCCGACTCCTCCTGGGGGATCGAGAGCGCGATGCGCTACCGCCTCGGGCCGGACTGCGTCGACATGGAGTTCACCGCCCGCCTGACCGACGCACGATGCGCCCCGCTCGGATACGTCGCCTTCATGTGGGCCTCCTACATGAACCGCACCCGCGGCCGGGCGATCCACTTCTACGGGACCTGCGAAGGCGAGGAAGGCTGGCTCCGCTTCGGCGAAGACCTTCCGGACGGCCGCTTCGAGACCGGCACCGTCGCCCACGCCTCGGTCGATCCCCTCCCGTACGAAGAAGGGGCCGAAACCCTCAACATCGTCGAAGATCCCCGCAAGCGCTTCCTCCTGCCGTTCTACTACGGCTTGGCGAAGGACCGGATGGTCTACGCGATGATGTTCGATCGGGAGGCGCCGATCCGCTTCGCCCTGTGGAACTTCATCCGGGACGAGAGCGGACGGCCGGACCCGCACAGCCCGGCCTGGGACTGGCAGTATGTCATCCGCGACCCGGAGATCGGCCGGACCTACGGTTACCGGGCGCGGCTGCTGTACCGGCCGTTCGTCGATCGGGAAGCGGTGCGGCGGGCGTATGAGGAGTGGGCGGCCGAACTATAGCGCGGGTGGCCGCCAGGCAGGTCCGCCAGCTCGTCCAGCAGCGGGTCCTTGGCAGGCGTCACCAAGGCGGGGCCAGACTCGGCTCGTGGACGAAGCGCTTCATTCCCAGCACCAGTCGGGCCTGGGTGCGCGGCGGCAGAGCCACCTCGAGCGTCCTGCCGTTCACCGGAACGCGCCGGGACGCCCCGTCGACCTCGACCTCGGTGAACTCGTGCTCCCCCATGCCCCCCGCCTGGATCAGCACCTCCCGGCGCTCCGTCGGGCTCAGGTTCACCGCGGTCAGCTCGACCCGGTCGCCGGTCAGCCCCGACACGAGGGCGGCCACGTCGGGCGGAAGCCCCGGACGACGGCGTTGACGGTCGAAGTGACGCAGTCGCGTGACCAGCAAGCCGCCATTGTAGTGCGGCAGAGGGGAGCCCATGGTGAGCTGCACCAGGCCTTCGCAGGTAACCGGATTCCGCTGCTGGAAATAGGCGTCGCCATAGCTGGCCGGGTCCTGCTCGTCCTGCGCCATGAAGTCGAGGCGCGCCTGCACCTGGTCCAGATTGTGTTGCAGGATCCGCTCCGGATACTCGGGGAACTCACCGTGCAGGTAGGCCATCCAGCCCCAGTCGTGCCCGCCCTGATCCTTGGTGTGGTGCCACGAGTTGACGGCGAAGGGATCACCCGACCGCTTGCGGGTCCGCTCGAACCGCCGCGAGTCGGACCGGTCCATCGACATGCACCACAGGTGGGCGATGTCGGACGGGTACATGGGCATGAACTCGAACCAGCCGTCCTCCTGCAGGGCGGTGCCGTCCTCCTTCCGGATCACGTACCACATCCACTCGCCCGGAGCGTAGTCGACGCGCCCGGGATCGTCGTACTTGTGGGGCACGTAGAGCTGATCGTCGCGCTCGATCCCGCGGGAAAGGAGGACGTCGATCTGCGACCGCGGAAACTCCATGTACTCCAGCCGGCGCGTCAGCAGGGCGCAGTTCTGGGCTGCCACCCCCACGGCCTGCCCCACGCTGTGCCAACCGTGGGGCCAGGCCCAGCCGTAGCTCGACCCGTACCACTTGCCGTTGGTGTGTTCACCCACGACGCCGGAAAGGCCGACGTTGTCGGGCACGATGCCGCCGTTCGCCGCGGCGCGCTCCATCCATGCCTCGGTGTACTCCAGGACCCAGTCGCGGTACTTCCCGTCCGCCGTCAGCAGGTAGGCGTTGGCCCCCAGGGTGGTCGCCAGGAGGTTGACCACGGCGTCGCCGCGGCCCATGCGATCGCGCATGGCCCGGCCCAGCCGCTCGGACAACTCGGGATGGGCCAGCACCGCCTCGTGGCTGGTGCATCCCGGCACGTCGTAGAAGGGCAGGTTGTACCCCTCGTAGGGCCAGTGCGGACCTTCCTCGAAGGCCCGGTAGGCCGGCCCCTTGCTGCCGTTTCTCGCGCACCGGATGATCCGGTGTTCCGGGTCGTAGTTGGGCGCCTCCGGATCCTGGCCGAGGAACAGCCCGGCGAAGCGCCGGGCCCGCTCGATGTTGGCCCCGTTGGTCGGATCGGCCATGCAGAGCATGTAGAACAGGTAGTTGCCCTCGCCCTGATGGAACCAGTCGTAGCCCGGCTGGTATTCCCGCACGACCATGGGGTAGCCGTGTCCCGTGCCATGCCGGCTCATCTGCTCGTTGATGACGTCGAACTCCCGCTGGGCGTCGGCCAGGAAGCGGTCGCCGCCGCCGAGAAGGTAGAAGAGCGGCCAGTTGTGGAAGCTCTCGTAGCAGTCGTCCAGCGCGTCGATGCTCTGGAAGTCGGGACTCGGCGGCCAGAGCAGGCGCCCGTCCGGATGGGTGTATCTCTCGAGCGCCCGCGGAGCGGCGTCCTCGATTGCGTCGAACAGCCGGCGCTGAAGCACGGCCCACTTCGGTGGTGTCCGGGCCGACTCGCGCGCCTCCAGAAAGACTGCCATGTATGCTCCTTCGGTCTCATCCCTCAGGGGCCGGGGCGTCCCACCTCGCCCTCGACCAGCGTGAGGAACCGATCGGGTCTCAGACCCGCCAGACGCTCGACCTCGCCGCCGGGCCAGTGGATCCGCAGCGAGTCGACCCGCGTCCGGGCGCCCAGCCCGAAGCTCACCCGCAGGTCCCGCTGCGACAGATAGCTGAAGCTCCCCCGGACCTCCTTCACCTGGTAGAGGCCGCCCGCCCACACCTCGATCCGCGCCCCGATGCCGTCCCGGTTGCCGGGCCCGCCGCGGGTGGAGATGGTGAGCCAGTGGCGCGAGTTCCCCCCCTCGTTGCGCAGCAGGGCGGCCGACTGCCCGCTGTTTGTGACCACGATGTCCGTGTCGCCGTCGTTGTCGTAATCACCCACGGCGCAGCCGCGGCTGACCCGCGCCCGGGCCAGGGCCGGCCCCGCCCGGGAAGAGATGTCCCGGAACCGGAACCGGCCGCGGTCGTCGGGGCCCTGGTTCCGCAGCAGTTGGTTCGGCTGGGCATAGCTGCCGGACTCGTAGAACGCGGAGGCGTTGTCGAGCACGTGGCCATTGGCGACGAACAGGTCCTGGTAGCCGTCGTTGTCGTAGTCGACGAAGCCGATGCCGAAGGAGAGGTAGCGCAGGCTGACCAGACCGACACCCGCGGGGAAAGAGGCGTGGGGGAAGAACCCGGCGCCCCGGTTATGGTAGAGGCTGTTGGGCTCGTTCTCGAAATTGGTGACCACCAGGTCCACGTGGCCGTCGTTGTCGTAGTCGGCGGCGTCGACCCCCATTCCCGCCTCCTGCTGGCCGTCCTGGCCGTAGGCCACGCCGGCCAACTCGCCGATCTCGGTGAAGCGACCGTCGCCCTCGTTGTGGTAGAGGAAGTTGGGCACGGCGTCATTGGCCACGTAGAGGTCGCTCCAGCCGTCGTTGTCGTAGTCGGTGGCCACCACGCCCAGCCCCCGCCCGGCCGCGGCCGAGGTGTCCACCAGCCCGGCCAGCCGATTCACGGCGCGGAAACGGCCGTCGCCCTCGTTGCGGTACAGGTGGTCCTCGGCGCCGGGGAAGTTCCGCGGATGGGGGTATGCTTCGATGCCTTCTTCCGGGCCGCTCCGTGAGGTGGCCAGGTAGGCTTCCAGATCCTTCCCGGCGTCGGCCAGGTCGTAGTGGACGTAGTTGGCCACGTACAGGTCGAGGTCTCCGTCGTTGTCGTAGTCGATGAAAGTGCTGCCCGTGCTCCAGGTGGTGTCCGCCACCGAGGCCTCGGTGACATCGCGGTACCGCCCATCGCCCTCGTTGCGGTACATGACATTGGCGCCGTAGTTGGTCAGGTACAGGTCCGCGTCGCCGTCGTTGTCGTAGTCGGCAAAGGCGCATCCCATGCCATGGCCCGGGTCGTCCACGCCAGCGTCCCGCGCCGCCTCCACGAAGCGGCCGCCCTCGTTGCGAAACAGCGCATTGACTGGTCCCGGCGAGCCTTTGTACCCTGGGAATGCGGCGCCGTTGACGAAGTATATGTCCAGGTCCTGGTCGCCGTCGAAGTCGACGAAACCAACCCCGGAACCCATGGTCTCCGGGAAGTAGCGCCGGCCGCTCGCCCCGGTGACGTGCCGGAAGTCGACCCCGACCGGCCCGGCCACGTCGACGTACTCGACCGCGGGAAGAGGAGGGGGTTGAGCGGCCCCTCCAGCGGGTGGGCCCAGGCCCAGCACGGCCGCTATCCCCGCGCCGCTCAGGGCGCCCAGTGGTCGGCGCACGGGCTCCATCCTGAACAAGATACACAGCCCGAGGAGAGTGACATGACAGAGCTCGATGACGGCAGACCGTTCGCCACCCTCGAAGGCGCCCGCGACGCGGTCCGGGAACTGAAGGCGGCCGCCGGCCTGCCTGCCGGCGGCCTGAGGGTCCGGGTGCGCGGCGGGGTTCACGCCCTGGCGCGCGGCGTGCGCTTCGGCCCGGAGGACTCGGGCACGGCCGCGGCCCCCATCGTGTATGGCCCTGCCGAGGGCGGGACGGTGCGCCTCCTGGGCGGCCGGCAGCTCGACCCGGCGGCGTGGACGCCGGTGATCGATCCCGCGGTCCGGGCCCGTCTGGCCGGGGCGGCCAAGGAGCACGTCGTGCAGAGCGATCTGGCCGCCCAGGGCGTGACCGACCTCGGCGCTTTCGTCTCGCGCGGGTTCGGCCGCGAAACGGCACCGGCCCATCTGGAGCTGTTCTTCGATGATCTGCCCATGACCGTGGCCCAGTGGCCCGATGCCGGGCAGTTCGCCGAGATCACCGGCTTCACCAAGCCCATGTCCAACGCGTGGGGCCAGGAAGCGGGGGACCTGACGGGCGGGTTCACCTACGACGGGGACCGGCCGAGTCGCTGGGCGCCGGCCGACGACATCTGGGTCCACGGGTACTGGGCCTATGACTGGGCCAACTCCTACGAGCGGGTCAGCCGTCTCGATCCCGGGGACCGCCTGGTGGAGACCGCCCCGCCCCACGGCAACCACCACTTCACCCCGGGGCAGCGGTTCTACTTCCTCAATGTCCTGGAGGAGCTCGACCAGCCCGGCGAGTACTACGTGGACCGGACCAGGGGCATCCTCTGCTTCTGGCCTCCGGGCGACCTGTCCGGGGCGGAGACCGTGGTATCGGTCGTGAGCGAGCCGCTGCTGGCGCTGCAGGACGTCAGCCACGTGGAATTCCGCGGCCTGACCGTGGAGGCGGGCCGCGGCAGCGGCATCGAGGCCGAGGGCGGCGAGGGACTGCGCATCACGGGCTGCACGATTCGCAACTGCGGCACCTGGGCCGTGCGGATCGAGGGCGGAACCAACCACACGGTGGCCGGATGCGACATCTACGGCAGCGGCGACGGCGGCGTCAGCGTCAACGGCGGCGATCGCCCCGGTCTGACTCCCTGCAACCACGCCGTCGTCAACAACCACATCCACCACTTTGCGCGCTGGAGCCGGTGCTATGTCGCCGGCATCGGGGCTGGCGGGGTCGGCATGCGCTTCGCCCACAACCTGATCCACGACGCGCCGCACAATGCCATCCTGTTCTGGGGCAACGACTTCCTGATCGAGAACAACGAGATCTACCGGGTCTGCCTGGAGACCGGCGACGCCGGGGCCATCTACACCGGCCGCGACTTCACCTACCGGGGCAACGTCATCCGCCGCAACTTCATCCACCACATGGGCGGCGTCGGCATGGGCACCATGGCCATCTACATGGATGACTGCGTCAGCGGCACCCACATAGCAGAGAATACGCTCTGGCGCTGCCAGACCGCCGTGGTGCTGGGCGGCGGCCGCGACTTCGCCGTCGAGCAGAACGTCTTCGTGGAGTGTCGTCTCGCCATCGGCGCCGACGCCCGCGGGATAGACACCAATCCGGTCTGGCAGAACAACATCAAGGGACTGCGGGAAAGCCTCGAGGCGATGCGCTACGACGAGCCCCCCTACAGCGTCCGCTATCCCGAGATCGCGGGGGTCGACCCGCACTATGCGGCGGGGAAGGGTGTGCCTCCGGAGCACAACCGGGTCGAGGGCAACGTCTGTTGGCACTCCCCCTGGATCGGCGAGCCCTGGCCGGCCGGGGCGGACAACGGCATTACCGAGAAGGACAACCTGGTCGGGGACCCGGGATTCACGGACGAGGCCTTCGGGGTGCTGACCCTCGGCCCGGGGTCGCCGGCGCGGCGCCTGGGGTGCGGCGCGATTCCCCTCGACGAGATCGGCCTGGTCCGGGACGCCACCCGAGCCGCCGTGCCGCCGCGCGTGCGTACCGCCCTGGAACCGGGGCCGCCGCGGGGGGCCGGCGAGCCGGCCGGGCTGCGCCTGCGGTTGCGCAACGACGGCGCCGACCCGGCCCGGGGCACGGTCGTGGTGGAGACGAGCACCTCGGCCGACCCAACCTCGACCGCCAGTGAGCGCTTCGATTACGCACTGGCTCCAGGCGAAGTCCTGGTCCGCGACCTGACCATCGACGCGTCCGGCGGCCGGACGGTGCGGATCCACTCACCGGACAGCCGCCTGCAGCCGGGGCAGCTGGTCGTTGCCGAGTGAAGGCCATGACGGATCGCGCGGGAAAAACCGCCCGCATCTTTTTTTCGTCGCAGGGCCGGACGGCGATGATGAACGCCGACGGCAGCGGCCTGCGGCACTTCGACTTCGACGTGCCGGACCAGGCGACCTGGCAGGTCTGTGGATTCTTCGCGGACGGCAGGGTCCTGTTTCTCAGCATGGAGCCCCGGCACGATGGACCGGGCCGGCCCTTCGAGGAGTACTACCACAGGACGCCCACGCACATCTGGATCTACGATCCGGAGCGGGACTCGCTGGAGGAGATCGCCACCCGCGAGCGTCTGGCCGTCTTCACGACGCCGCAGCTTCTGCTGAAGGACGGTCGCATGCTTGTGCAGGTCATCCGCGAGGACAAGACGGCCCAGACCTTCAGCGTGAACCTGGACGGCACGGATGCGCGCGAGGTGACGCGGGCGGACGAGGGCCTGCCGTACGGGCTCAGTCTCAGTCCGGACGGCCGCCGGCTGGCCTTCCACCTGGCCGGTCGATCCGGGTACCGGATATGGACCAGCGACGTGGATGGCGGGAACCGCATCCTGGTGGCCGCCCACGAAGAGTACCTCTACTTCGGCCCGAGCTGGTCCCCGGACGGCGACTGGCTGGCGTACCAGGGCTGCCTCTACCGGCAGGACCCCGGGCACGACTGGTCCGACCTGTTCATCGGCCGCCCGGACGGCTCCGGGCAGCGAAGGCTGACGGAGGGGCAGGCGCTGTGGTTCGGGGCGACCTACGGCTCTCCCGAGACCCGGGGGGGCGGTTCCAACATGCCCGTCTGGTCACGGGACGGGGGGATTCTGGTTTCGCACCGGCTGCCCGGTTCGAAGGTCGCCTGGGAGTACCAGCCGCAGCGTCCGGACACGGACCACTTCAACCGCGATTTCAAGCCGGATCTGGCCCGGGGCGGCACCGGGATCTGCCGGGTCGATCCGGGCGACGGCGCGATTGCGCGGCTCACCGGCTCGACCCCGCCGGTCTGGGACTTCCGGCAGAGCGAGTCTCCCGACGGCCGGCAGATGGTCTTCTGCCGGGCGGAAACCGGAGCGCCGCCGGCCCTCTGGGCGGCGGACGCGGACGGGCGGAATCAGCGGCTGCTCACCCGGGGAACAGACGGGCGGGGCGCGGATCACCCGCGGTGGGTGGAGCGCTGAGGGGCGTGGCGCCGGCGGCGAAGCTCAGGCGCCGCGACGAGCTCGACGAATTCAGATAGGGAGGGAGGGAGAATGGTAAGGGTCGCCATGTTGAGTCGCTGGCATGTACATGCCGATGAGTGTGCCTCGCGCGTCGATGACGAAGAGCAGGCGCAGGTGGTTGCCGTCTGGGATGAAGAACCCGGGCGCGGTCAAGGTTGGGCCAGCGAGCTCGGGGTCGGTTTCGAGGCCGATCCGGATCGCCTCCTGGCGCGAGATGACATCGATGCGGTGGCGGTTGCTGCGCCCACCAATATGCATCCCGAAGTGATGCTCAGAGCCGCACAGGCCGGTAAACACACGCATTCAGGCCCCGAATTGGTCCGGCCGCAATGACTGGGTGGAGCCGGAGAGATTGCCGGAACCGCTGTTGCATCCGGTCACCCAGTGGATCAACGGCATCACTCGGGACAGCCCGATCGACTATGGCCTGACCGAACTGATGGAAGGGGCCTGCCGGGCCCACCGTGAGGGGCGGACCGTAACCTATCCGCTGGAAGAACCACCCGCCGGCCAGGGCCCGGGCACGCCATCTCCCCGAGCCGCCGCGCGGCGTCAGGCGGTGAAGAAGGCGACCACGGTCCAGCAGACGGCCGCCAGGAGGGCGGCCATCGAGGCCTGGGGGATCTGGGTCTTGACGTGGTCCATGAGGTCGCATCCCGTGCACATCGAGCTGAGCACGGTGGTATCGGAGATGGGCGAGCACTGGTCGCCGTAGACGCTGCCGTCCATGACCGCCGCGAAGCAGAGGGTCATGAACAACTCGGGGTGGGCCAGACCGTGGGCGCCGGCCACCGCCCAGGCCAGCGGCATGGCCAAGGGGAAGGCGACGGCGTAGGTCCCCCAGCTCGTGCCCGTGGAGAAGGCGATGACGATGGTGATGACCTGGAGCAGGACGGGCAACAGGAAGTAGGGAATCGCCTGGCCGAGCTGCTCGACGAGGAAGACGCCGCCGCCCGTCTCCTTGCTGATGCCGCCGATGGTGATGGCCAGCAGCAGGATGACGGAGCCGAGCACCACGCCTTTGAGGCCGTCGTGGAAGCCGGCGACGAGGTCCTTCAGCGACATGCCCTTGGCCAGGGCCATGCCCGCGGCCAGCAGCAGGGCGGCGCCGAAGGCCCACTGCACGTTGGGCGATCCGGTGGCGATGAAGGTGCCCACGGCGATGCCGATGAGCGTGCCCAGGGGCAGGAAGAACTCAAGGATGTGCGGGGTGTAGCCCTCGGGCACGTTGCTGCTCTGCAGCTCCTTTGCGCTCAGGGGGGCGGCCCCGTCGGCGTCCAGCCGGCCGGTCTCGCGGGAGCGTTGCATGGCCTCCCTCATCCGGCGGCCCAGGAAGAGGGGCTTCTCCACACTGAGGAGAAAGGTCCCCAGCACCGCGAAGATGGCGTAGAAGCAGAACGGAACGCTCTGGAAGAAGAAGCCGAGGCGGTCGGCCTCGGTGGCCAGGAAGCTGACGCCGGAGACGAAGATGAAGGCCTGGATGTACCCGGGCCAGGCGTTGAAGGCGAGCTGGGAGGCGATGGGCGAGGCGGTGGAGTCGACGATGTAGGCCAGCTCCTCGTGGCTGACGTTCTCCTTGTCGGCGATCGGCTTGACCGTGGTGCCCACGAGCACGGTGCTCACCGTCCCTCCCTGGAAGAAGACGACGCCGAGCATCCACGACACGAGCTTGGCGCTGCGGGGGCCGCGGACGAAGCGCACGGTCATGAACTCGGCAAAGGCCTGGGCCGCCCCGGTGCGCGACCAGATGCCCATGAGGCCGCCCAGGAGCCACAGGTAGAGCAGCAGGACGCCGGCGGCGTTGGTGGTGGCCAGCGAGGGGATCAGCACGTCCCCCGTGAAGTCGTAGCGGCTCAGGAGGAAGGCACCGGAGACGATGCCTCCCAACAGGGAGGGGAGCGGCTCCCGCGTGATCCAGCACAGGAGGACGGCGACCAGGGCCGGCAGCAGGGACCAGAAGCCCCAGTGGTGCTTCGCGATGAGCTGGTAGTAGAGGGTCCGGGCTTCACCACCCACCAACGTCTCGATGAAGGCGAACTCCTCCTTGACCGCGGGATCCTCCTTCGAGCCCTGGATCCGGGCGGGGTTGAGCACGGCCTGCTTGAGGGGAACGGCGTCGAAGTAGACGGGCTCATTCTTGTAGATGTAGTACAGCCGGCCGTCGGCGTCGGTCTGGACGTCCAGCGCCACCTGCTCCACGGTCCAGGTGGGGGGCACGTTGGCGCCCACGATCCAGGATACGATCAGGGCGAGTGCGAAGATGATGAACTTGCGGTGGCCGGGGGTCATCTGGGTCTCCGGAGGGATGGACGGAATGCGGATGGACATCGCCGGGGCGGTGAGCGAGGCGACCCTCGGGCCGGTCGATGACATGGGCAGGACCACGAAAGGCGCTGTCCGTGCCATGGTCAAGGGAACTCGACGGCGCGGCCTCCTTCCGTCGTATCTTTCGGTCAATCCTCCGGAAGCATGCCATGCACACCGCTCTCCATATCTCCTGTCTCCTCCTCCTCGCATGGACGCTGCCGGGCTGCGACCGTGGCCGCGAAGCGGCGGCCGTCCCGTCGAGCTGGTCGCCCGGTCGGGGATCGAGGAGCCCTCGCTCTCCGTGCAGGCCGCGGAGGAGATGATCCTCGACGAGGAGGTGATCGCCCTGATCGGGCCCAACCGCTCCTCCCACGCGGTGGCCGTGGCGGAGACGGCCCAGCGCTACCGCCGGCCGATGATCACCACCGCCGCCACCAACCCGGATGTGACCAGGGCCGGCGACTTCGTCTTCATGGCGGCCTTCACCGATCTCTTCCAGGGGGGCGTCATGGCCCGGTTCGCCCGCGAGGAGCTCGGCCTGGACGGTGTCGCGGTGCTGACCATGCGCGGCGAGGTCTATACGGAGGGGGTATCCGAGATCTTCGTCTCCGGCTTCCGCGGTTCCGGCGGGACGGTGGTGGCGGAGGAGTTCTTCGACCGGGGAGAGACCGATTTCACCGGGCCCCTGGGCCGCCTGGCCGCGGCGGGCCCCGGAGCGCTCTTCATCTCGGGGTTGGTGCCGCAGATCGCGCTGGTGACCCAACAGGCCAGGTCTCTGCCTGTCCTCGACCCGGAGGGTCTACCGGTGCTCTTCCTGGGAGCCGACTCCTGGGATCACCCCGACCTGCTGGCCCACCCGGCGGCCGAGCTGGAAGGCAGCTATTTCACCACCCACTTCTCGCCGCATGCGGACGAGCCGGGGGCCCGCGCCTTCGTCGACGCCTACAAGTCCCGGTACGGCGGCGCCCCCACCGGCGGGGACGCCGTGAGCTACGATGCCGTCAGGTTGCTGTCGCAGGCCGTGGAGCGGGCCGGCCGCCTCGACCCGGAGGCCATCCGGGCGCAACTGGCCGCCACCGGGAACTACGCCGGCGCCACCCGGATCGCCGGGTACGACGAGAACCGCCACCCCGCCAAGAGCGTGGTGATCATGACCCTTCGAGAGGGTGAGAAGGTCTTCCACCGGCAGATCGACCCGGACCCCTCGGAGGCTCCATAATCCGGCCGGAGAACGCCGACCCATGCGCATCCAGAGGATCGAGACCATCGAGCTGCAGCTGCCCTGGGGGCCGCCCGCCGACGGCGCCGCCCGCACCTGGACCGTGCATCGCATCCACGCCGAGGGCGGCCTCGTCGGCATCGGCCGCGGCGGCAGCCGTGAGCTGATCGAGCGGCACCTGGCGCCCCTGCTGGTGGGCGAGGACCCGCGCCGCACGGCGCGGCTCTGGCAGAGGATGTACGACGCGGCCTGGGGTTTCGGCGGCCCGGGGCGAGCCGCCATGAGCAGCATCGGGGCCCTGGACGTGGCCCTGTGGGACCTCTACGGCAAGGCCTGCGGCGAGCCGGTGTGGCGCCTGCTCGGCGGCTGCCGGTCCCGCGTGCCGGCCTACGCCGACGGCATCGGCTACGCCGACTCGACGGCCGAAGAGGTGGGGGCCCTGGTGGCGAAGCACGCGGGCCTGGGGTACCGGGCCGTCAAGTTCCACCTCACCTCACCGGAGCCGGAGGTCGCCCTGGCCAAGGTCGAGGCCGCCCGGCAGGCCCTGGGCCCGGACCGCCGCCTGATGATCGACGTCCGCCGGCTGTGGGACGGGCACCTGGCGGCCCGCATGGCCCGGGCCTTCGCGCCGCACGACCTCTACTGGATCGAGGAACCGGTTCGCGGGGACGACGAGCCCGGGGCGCTGCGCATGGTTCGCGAGGCGGCCGGCGGGGCCCTGCTGGCCGGCGGCGAGGGCGAGGGCACGATCTACGGGATCCGCCGGCTCATCGTCGAGGGGGGACTGCAGGTCGCCCAGAGCGACATCCTCATCGGCGGCGGGTTCACGGGGCTGCTGCGGATCGCCGCCGTGGCCGAGTCCCACCACGCCCACGCCGCTCCCCACGGCGCCTCCTTCCCCGAGATCAACTGTCACCTGGTGGCGGCCGTGCCCAACGGCCTGATCATCCCCGCCTGCCCCCACACCGAGCCCTACCAGATCTGGTCGCGGCTCTACGATCCGCCCTTTGCGGTGACCGGCGGCCAGGTGCGGATGACCGACCGGCCCGGCCTCGGTCTCGACTTCGACGAGGCCTTCCTCGAGGAGTTCAGGATCGCGCCGGGGGCCTGACGGGCCCGGCGAAGAGCTCGCCGGGCAGGATGCTGCCGGTCTCGACGGCGTGCCGGTACTCGGGCAGCCCCTCGGTGGTGACCACGCCCAGGGCGGTGAAGTGCCCGCTCTCGCCGCTGGCCCCGCTGCGGTTGCCGCCGCTGTGTCCGCGCAGCCAGTCGGCGTCGATGACGCGCTCGCCCTTCCACAGGCCGCGGGTGGCGTTGAGGTGTCCGAAGCGCGCCAGGTCGGAGGCGCTGATCACCACCCACCCGGGTCCGCTGCGAACGACGTGGCCGCCGATCTCGTACGGCGGGTCGAGGTAGGTATAGCTGTCCGGGATCGTCGGGTAGAGGAACCTCCGGTCCTTGACCTCCCCCCCGGGCAGCCAGTCCCAGCGCCCGGCGGGGATGCCGATGGCGTCGAAGAGCCGCTCCTGCACCACGTCCTTGAGGTCCCGGCCCCAGGCCGCGGTCAGGGCCTGGCCCAGGCGCCAGAAGCCGGCGCTGCTGTAGAGGCCGACGGTGCCCGGCTCGGCGTGGGAGTAGCAGTCGTGGAAGGGGTCCCCGGTCCAGTGGGCCCACCCGGGCACGCCGGGCACCGCGTCGGCCTCCTCGAGGCCGGTGCGCTTCTCCCGCCAGCGGTTGCCGATCTCGAAGGGGAAGCCGCCCCAGTGCACGCTCTCGTCGCGCCGTCCCACGAGGTGGCGCCAGGTCAGCCTCTCGTGGTGCCCGGCCGTCAGGTACTTGTGCGGATGGGACAGCTCGCCCTCGCCGGTCCAGGTCCGGTGGACGGGCTCGTCCGGGTCCAGCAGCCCATCGGCCACCGCCGCGCCCAGCACCACCCAGGTGAGGGCCTTGCCCACGGAGGCCGTCTGATGGCGGTAGTGGCGGTCCCCCCAGGCGTGCACGAGGTAGCCGCCGCGGGCGAGGACGGCGCCGTAGCGGTTGCCGCCGTGGTCCTCGCCCCCGAAGCGGGCGCCGCGCACCTCCAACCCGGCCAGCCAGCGGGCGAACCCCTCCGCGTCGAGGCCGGCCTGCTCCGGGGTGACCGACTGCCAGTCCTCCTCCGGGTAGGTGACCCAGCCGGGCACCTCGACCGTGTGCGTGGGGGCGATCAGGTCCATGGGGGAAAGCTGATTCCCCGGGGGTGGCCGCCGCAAGCCGGGCGAATCGCCCTGATCGACGACACCCAGAAGGTCCAGGGGTCGGTCACGAGCACGATCCGCGGCATCCGGGGCTCCGGGCGTTGTCTCCCTCCGCGGCCCGGTCCTACACTTCCCGCGCCGCAGTCGGGGACAGCATGCGGCCACTCCCGGAGAGGAAGCGATGCCCTCCAGCCCTCTGAACACCGACCCGGCGCGCTTCGGCGAGCTGGGATACTGCCTGTTCCCGGATGTCCTCAGCGCGGCCGAGGCCGAGGGCTTGCGGGACCTGCTGGAGGAGGCCCTGGCGACGCCGCTGCCCCAGCCGGGGGACCGCGCCATGGACCGGGACAGCTACGTCGGGGAGCCCCACGTGAGGGACCCGCGCTGGCTCGGGCTCTGCCGCCACCCCCGCGTCCTCGACGCCGTCGAGTCGATCCTGGGGCCGAACCTGATCCTCGTCTACTCGAGCGTCTTCATCAAACAGCCCGGCTCCCCCGTGAAGGTGGGCAGCGTCCACGGAACCGACGTGGTCACCCTGTGGCTCGCCGTCGATCCCGCCGACGCCGCCAAGAGCGCCATGAAGGTCATCCCCGGCTCCCACCGCGGATGGCGCGAGCTGGAGACCGTCGACTCCGGCCAGGACCAGATGCTCAAGCGGAGCGTGCCGGTCTCCCCGGAGCAGGAGGCCTCGGCGGTGACCCTGGCCATGGGCGCCGGCAGCCTGTCGATCCACGATTCCTTCATCCTCCACGGCAGCGACGCCAACCGCAGCCGCCGCCGGCGCGCCGGGTACACGGTCCGCTACTGCAGCACCGACAGCGCCCGGGTCGACGTCGACAGCCATCCCCATCCCGTCTTCCTGGTGCGCGGCCGCTCCGGCCCCCGGGGGGAGCGCTACACCAGCCTGCTCCCCGGCGTGCAGCCCACCGCCGAGTTGCTGTCCTGCCCATGAGGGGCGGCGACCTCCTGATCGAGTGCCTGAAGGCCCAGGGCGTGCGCTGCCTCTTCGGCATGCCCGGGACCCAGAACATCCAGATCTACGATTCCCTGCTCCGGTGCGGCGCCGGCGCCATCGACCACTACCTGGTCCGCCACGAGTACGGCGCCACGGTGATGGCCGACGGCTACGCCCGGGCCAGCGGCGACGTGGGCGTCGCCCTCACCGTGCCAGGCCCCGGGGCCAGCAACGCCTCCACCGGGCTGCTGCAGGCCTACACCGACTGCGTGCCCGTGCTCCTGATCACCGGTCAGCATGACTCGCGGCACTACGCGCGGGATCCCGCCAAGCTGTTCCACGGGCTCGATCAGATGGCCTTCTTCGAGCCGATCACGCGCTACCGGCAGATCGCGCGCACCGCGGCCGACATCCCCCGCGTGGTGGAGGAGGCCTTCCGGGTCCTGCGCGCGCCCCGGCCCGGGCCGGCGATGCTCGAGTTCCCGCAGGACGTGATCACCGGACCGGCCGACGGCGCCGCCGTTCCGCCCCGGGTGGCCTCCCCCTCCGCCGGGACGCCCGACGAGGCGCTGCTGCGCGAGGCGGCCCGCAGGCTGGGCGCCGCTTCGCGGCCCCTGCTGCTGGCCGGAAGCGCCGTGGTCACGGGGCGGGCCCGGGAGCCGCTGCGGGCCCTGGCCGAGAAGCTCCGGGCGCCGGTGGCGGTGACCCGCCGCGGCAAGGGCGCCCTGCCCGAGGACCACGAGCTGGCCCTGTGCGACATCCGCGGCTACCTGGCGCGGCAGGCGGTGGAGACCGCCGACTGCACCCTCGCCGTGGGCTGCCGCTTCACCTCCATCGACACCGACCACTGGGGCTGCGAGTTCCCGCGGCCCCTGATCCAGCTCGATCCCGAGGCGTCCGAGATCGGCCGCGAGTACGACTGCGACGTGGGCGTCGCCGGCGACCTCGGCCTCGGGCTGCAGGCCCTGTGCGACGAGGTGCCCGAGGGCGGCGGCGAATGGAGGCCGCTGCTGGAAGCCTGGCGCCGGCGGTTCGCGGCGCAGCCGCCCCTGCCGCTGCTGCCCGAGATCCGCGAGGTCCTGCCCGACGACGGCATCCTCTCCGTCGACGTCCACGGCATCGGCTACTCGGCCTTCGCCGAGTATCCCGTCCGCGACCCAGAGACCTTCCTCTACCCCTGCATCGGCGTCTCCCTGGGCCACGCCTTCCCCGCCGCCCTCGGGGCCCGGCTGGCGCGGCCCGACCGGCCCGTGATCTGCTTTGCCGGGGACGGCGGCTTCCTCATGGGCAGCTTCGAGCTGGCCACGGCCGTGCGCTACGGCATCGACGTGACCGTGGTGGTCGTCAACGACTCGGCGCTGACCGCGATCAAGGGCTCCCAGCAGCGCGACTGCGAGGGCCGCACCATCGACACGGAGCTGACCAACCCCGACTTCGTGGCCTTCGCCCGCTCCTTCGGGATCCACGCCGAGAGGGTCCGTGACCTGAGTGACTTCCGGCCCGCCCTGGAACGGGCCCTGGCCGCGGCCGGACCGTCCCTGGTCGAGGTCGAGATGACCGGCCGCCAGGACGAGATCATGAGCTGGGTCACCTGGTTGCGGAAGAACCCTCTCAGGGAGTGAGGTCGGCATACCGGACCTGGCCGCCGCCGGGCCGCCCTCCTCCGCCTGCGACCACCCCGCTCCACGGCCGATCCCGGTTCCTGGTCTTGCCCTCCATCACCGCCAAGCCCTGAGTAAGGACCGGCGGCCCCAGGCGCTGGCCGGCCCGGGCTCCACGGACCTTCGCCCCTCCCCGATCCTGCCCTCCCCTCCGGTCCGCTGACCTCCGGTCGGGAGTGTCCAGAATCGGAAGGCCGGTGTTCAAAAGCGGACACAAGAGAGGCCGGCGTCCCGACTCGTCCCCCCCCTGTAACGCCCTCAGCCGGACCTGGCACGGAATTTGTGTAAGGAGCCTCCCATGGACGAGCAGACCTCCAGCAATCCCATGGACCGGCCGGTGGACCCGTCGTTCCTGCGGCGCCGGCGCCTCAAGCGCATCGCCGCTTCGGCGGCGGGACTGGCGGCGGTGGTCTGGCTCTTCCTCTGGCTGCCCGGCCTGATCCGGCCGTCGGTGGACCCCGACCGCATCCGCACGGCGAAGGTGCAGCAGGGCCCGGTGGAGGAGACGATCACCGCCTCGGGCACGATCGTCCCCGAGTTCGAGCAGGTCCTCTTCAGCCCCATCGACACGCGGCTGCTGCGCATCCTGGAGAAGCCGGGCGCCGTGCTGAGCCAGGGACAGCCCATCGTCGAGCTGGACCTGAACGGGGCGCGGCTCGAGGTGGAGAAACGGGCCGAGGAGCTGGCCCTGAAGCGGAACCGCCGGACCCAGCTGGAGCTGGACGAACGCCAGAGGCTGAGCGACCTGGATACGCAATGGCGCCTGAAGAAGCTGGACCTGCAGCGATTCCAGACCCGCTCCGACCAGTACGTGGAGCTGCAGAAGATCGGCGCCGTCTCCCAGGAGGAGTTCAGCCAGGTGCAGCTGCAGGCGCAGCGCACCGAGATCGAGCTGCAGCAGATCGAGGAGGACCGGCGCAACCGGCTGGAATCCACCCGGGCCCAGCTGGAGGCGCTGGAGGTGGAGATGAGAACCCTCGAACGGGAGGGCGAGGAGGCCCGCCGGCGCCTGGAGCGGTCCCGCATCCTGGCCGACCAGGAGGGGGTGCTCACGGCGGTCTCGCCGGTGGTCGGTGCCTCCATCCGCCAGGGCGAGGAGATCGCCCGCATCGCCGACCTCAGCTCCTTCCGCGCCGATGTCACCGTCTCCGACCTCCACGCCCGCCGCCTCGGCTCCGGGCTGCCCGTGCGCCTGCGCATCGACGAGGAGGCCTTCGTGAACGGCCACGTCGCCCGCATCCTGCCCATGGTGGACAACAACATCATCAATCTGGAGGTGGAGCTGGAGGACTCGGCCCACGCCTTGCTGAGACCCAACCAGAGGGTGGACGCCTACATCGTCACGGCCCGCAAGGACCGGGCCCTGCGCCTCAAGCGCGGGCCCTTCATCAGCGGCGGAGCGGGCCTGCACGAGGTCTTCGTCATCCACGGGGGCACGGCGGTGAAGACCGAGATCCGCGTCGGCATCGCCAGCTTCGAGCACTACGAGGTGGTGGAGGGCCTGCTCGAGGGCGACGAGGTGATCATCTCCAGCATGAAGGACTACCTGCACCTGGACGAGGTCCAGATCAAATAGAGGAGGCAGCCGTGATCCAGCTCGATGGCATCGAGAAGGTCTACCGCACCGACAAGATCGAGACCCTGGCCCTGAGCAACATCAATCTCACCGTCGACCCGGGGGAGTTCATCTCGGTCATGGGCCCCTCGGGCTCGGGCAAGAGCACCCTCCTCAACGTCATGGGCCTGCTCGACGAGCCCACCTCGGGGGACCTGAGCCTCAACAAGCGCCACATCAACTCCTACGCCGACCGCTACCTGGCGCGCATCCGCAACGAGGAGATCGGCTTCATCTTCCAGACCTTCCACCTCATCGCCGATCTCAATGTGGTGGACAACGTCGAGATCCCCCTGCTCTACCGGCGCGGCCTGTCGGGCAAGCAGCGGCGGGAGATGGCCCTGGCCGCCCTGGAGCGGGTCGGCCTGGGCTCGCGGGTGCGCCACTTCCCCTCGCAGCTGTCGGGCGGCCAGCAGCAGCGCGTGGCCGTGGCCCGGGCGATCGTCGGCAAGCCGCGGATTCTGCTGGCCGACGAGCCCACGGGCAACCTGGACAGCCGCATGGGCGACGAGATCATGGGCATCCTGCACCAGCTCAACGACGACGGCGCCACCATCGTCATGGTGACCCACGACCAGCGCCTCGCCGAGCGCACCGAACGAACGGTTCGCCTCTTCGACGGCCGCCAGGTCCAGTGAGGACAGCATGCTGAGGAACTACGTCAAGGTCGCCCTCAAGGTGTTCTGGCGGCACAAGTTCCTCACCGCCGTCAACCTCTTCGGCATCTGCTTCACCCTCGTGGTGCTCATGGTGGCGGCCGCCGTCATCGACCAGCAGGTGGGGCCCATCCCGCCCGAGGTCAACGCCGGCCGCACCCTGCACCTGGGCTGGCTCGTCGTGGAGCGCGGCACCGGCGACGAGACCTTCCGGTCGATCCACAAGCCGAGCTATGCCTTCCTGGACCGCTACGTGCGCCCCTGGAGACCGCGGAGAACGTGGCCGTGTTCTCGGACCACAAGTACAGGGGATTGCCTGGCGGCGCCGAGGAGGGTTTCGCCACCGTGGTCGCCACGGATGCCGCCTACTGGGAGGTCTTCGGCTTCGACTTCCGCCAGGGCCGGCCCTATTCCGGCCAGGAGGTGGAGGCCGGCGATCTCGTCGCCGTGATCCGCGCCGGCTTCAGCCGCCGCTTCTTCGGCTCCGAGGCGGTGACGGGCCGCAGCGTGCCCATCGACGGACGGAGCTACCGCGTCCTCGGCGTGGTGGCCGATCCCTCCAGCATGAGGGATATCTACGCCGACCTCTGGGTGCCGATGAGCACCGATCCCACCGGAGTGTGGCGAACCTACAAGCTCGATGGACGGTTCAACGCCGCGGTGCTGGCCCGGCGGCCGGCGGACGTGGGGCGCATCCGGGCCGAGCTCGCCGCCGTACTGGCGCAGGTGGAACCTCCGCCCGGCGAAGATCGCGCCCTGCGGGAAGTGGCCGCTCCGCTGCTCAGCACCTTGGAGGAATGGGCACGAAGCAATCAACAGGGCCGGAGAGGATGGGCGGATGCGTACAAAGAAGGGGATCCACAGCAGGCCGCCGCGGCCCAGCTGCGGTGGTGGCTGCTGACCTTGGCGGGCTGCGCGCTGCTGTTCATGCTCCTGCCTGCCCTCCACCTGGTCAATCTCAACATGGGCCGCATCGAGGAGCGCACCTCGGAGATCGGCGTGCGCAAGTCCTTCGGCGCCTCGACCCGCATCCTGGTGGGGCAGTTCGTCGCCGAGAACGTGCTGCTCACCCTGCTGGGCGCGGCGGCCAGCCTACCCCTCAGCTGGGGGATCCTGTCGCTCCTCGCGCTGCACGCCCCCCTCCACCTCGATGCCGGGGTCCTGGCCCGCACCTTCCTCTACGGGCTGTTGCTCGCCCTGTTCTTCGGGGCGGCCTCCGGGGCCTGGCCGGCCTGGAAGATGGCGCGCCTCCATCCCGTCCGGGCCCTCACCGGGAGGGAATCATGATCGCTCACCTGTGCCGCCTCGCCTGGAACCGTCGGCGGAGCTACCTGCTGCTCGTGGCCGAGCTGCTCGTGTCCTTCCTGGTGCTCACGCCCTTGACCGCCGGCTGGGTGCTGTTCGCCGCGGAGCGGCTCCGGCCCCTGGGTTTCGAGCACGAGAACGTGTGGTCCGCCATGGTCACGGACCGGGATCTCTTCGGCGAGGGCCGCGGGGAGTCCGCGGGCGAGTACCGGCGCAACATCGAGCTGGTATGGCGGGAGATCCGGACCCTCGACGGTGTCCAGGCGGTGGCCCTGGCCAGCGACGCGCCCCTCCGCTTCTCCCACTCGTGGAACGGGATCAGCTCCGTCCACCTGTCGGACGAGGGTCTGCAAGCCCTGGGACTGCGGCTGCTTTCCGGACGCTGGTTCGAGCCCGAGGACGAGGCCCTCGACTGGACCCCGGCGGTCATCGACCGGCAGCTGGGCCGCGCTCTCTTCGGCGGCGAGGACCCCCTGGGCCGGGCAATCGGAGACTCGCCCTTGATCGAAGAGGAGGATGGGTACAATCCCCCCCGCCCCGACCTGGTCCGCGTCGTCGGCGTCGTGGAGAGCTGCTTCTACTACGGGAGCTACCAGAACGTGAGCCCTGCCCGGGGGGCGTTTCTCGAGGTGCCCGGCTTCATCTTCCTGCGCCATGGCGGCAAGCTTCTCGACCATCCGACGAGCAATACGAGCCACTTCCTCGTAAAGGCCGCTCCGGGGGCTGGTCCGACCCTCGGGGAAAAGCTCCGGACCAGAGTCCGGGAGGTCCTCGCCACGGGCCGGTCCGTGCGCCTGGAGGTGGAGTCCCTGGCCCGGATCCGCGAAGACTCCCGCATGAACCGGCTCACGAATCTGGCATTCATCGCCGTCATCAGCGGCCTGATGATGCTCATGGTGGCCCTCGGCCTGACCGGCATCATGTGGCAGAACGTGCGCCGGCGCACCCGCGAGATCGGCATCCGCCGCGCCGTGGGGGCGCCGGCCGGCCGCATCTACGGCCAGTTCCTGGGCGAGCTGGCGGTGCTGGTGACCGCGGCCATCGTCCTGGGCTGCGTGCCGCTGCTCCAGCTCGGGCTGCTGGACATGGTGCTGGGGAGCCGGGTGCCAGGCACCGTGGCGGCCGCCGGCGTGGGAGCCACCGCCCTCGTGCTCTACCTGGGGGTGATGCTGTGCGGACTCTATCCGAGCTGGCTGGCGGCGCGCGTGAAGCCCGCCGAGGCCTTGCACCACGACTATTGAGAGAACTGCAAAGGAGAGAGTGATGAAACCTGCTCTTTTGGTCCTCGTGCTTGGTCTTGTGAGTTGGCCGGGGCCCGCCCCCGTGCACGGTGAAGCGCAACTCGAACCACCCGGCGAGAGGCGGCACCTGGGATTCGTGCTGGCCCAGGGGCCCTCCGGAGAGCCGCGGGCGGCCATGCCGGGGTACTCGCGGGATCAGGGTGCCTTCGACGGGGAGATGTCGGCCGAATTCAAGGGGACCCGCTGGTGGTGGCTGTCCGGCTTCGTGAGCGGCTTCAGCATCGTCGGCCTGGTCCTGGTGGACGACGCCCTCGTTCCGAGGGACGCTTCCATATCGAGGAAGGAGTACGAGGCCATCCGCGGAGAGGGAATCGAGTACGTCCAGGCTTACCGGGAAGGCTACAGGAGGCATCTTCGCAAGAGGAGAGCGGCGAGCCACAACCATGGATCGTTCTGGGGATTCGTCACGGTGCTCGGAGTGGTCTCCGTGAAGGCCGCGCTCGCGCTGCTCGACTGACCATGGTCACCGACAACTCCGCAAACGGGAGGCACCCATGCTGAAGAACTACATGAAGATCGGCCTCAAGGTGCTGTTGCGGCGCAAGCTCTTCACCTGCATCAGCCTCTTCACCATCAGCTTCACCCTCATGGTGCTGATGGTGGCGGCCTCCTTGTTCGACCACGTCTTCGGCTCCTTTCCCCCGGAGACGCGCTCGGACCGCACGCTGCTGCTGAGCTCGATGAGAGGGGAACACGACGAGTCGACGGGCTACCGCCGGCAGGGGCCGAGCTACGCCTTCTTGGAGCGCTACGTCTCTCCCCTGGCCCATGCGGAGAAGGTCTCCATCTACGGGGCGACCACCACGGTGACGACCTTCCGCGAGGGCGAGAAGATCGAGTCCCAGCTCAAGTCCACGGACGGGGCGTTCTGGGAGATCCTCGAGTTCGACTTCCTCGAAGGCCGCCCCTATTCCGAGGAGGAGGTGGAGGAGGGCCGGCGGGTGGCGGTGATCAACGAGGCGACGCGCCGCGTGTTCTTCGGGGAGGAAGAGGCCGTGGGCCGCTACATCGACCTGGGGGACCGGGCCTTCCGCGTCGTCGGGGTCGTGCCCAACGTGCCGGTCTTCCGCATGGTTCCCTTCGCCGATGTCTGGGTGCCCCACAGCGCCTTCGGGACCGACGCCTACCGGCGGTACGACTCCCTCTTCGGGCACTTCCAGGCGCTGATCCTGGCGCCCAGCGCGGCAGAGATACCGCTCATCCACGAGGAGTTCGCCGATGTGCTCACGCGCATCGAGTACCCCAATCCCGACAAGATCAACCGCCTCACCGGCGGCCCGACGACGCTGCTGGACATGGTGGCGAACATCGTCTTCACCCTGGGCACGCTGACCGGCCGCGGGCTCATGGTGCTCGTCCTCGTCCTCGCCCTGCTCTTCATGCTCCTGCCCGTCATCAGCCTGGTCAACATCAACACCACCCGCATCCTCGAGCGCGCCTCCGAGATCGGCGTGCGCAAGGCCTTCGGCGGGTCGTCGCTCACCCTGGTGGGCCAGTTCCTGATGGAGAACGTCATCCTCACGCTGCTCGGCGGCGCCCTGGGGCTGGTGCTCACCTACCTGGTCCTGCAGATGCTCGGCGCCGCCGCCATCGTCCAGTACGCCGAGTTCCGGCTGAACCACCGCATCTTCCTCTACGGCCTGGTGATGACCCTGTTCTTCGGTCTCGTCTCCGGCGTCTGGCCGGCCTGGAAGATGTCGCGCCTGCACGTCGTGGAGGCCTTCCGGAGGAGGAAGCAATGATCCGCCACTTGTGCAAGATCGTCTGGAACCGCAAGAGGTCCAACGGGCTGACCGCCCTGCAGATCTTCATCTCCTTCCTGCTGCTCTTCGTCACCCTCTCCCTCGCCCTGGACAAGTCCGCCAACTACCGGCGGCCCCTCGGATACTCCTACGAGGACCGGTGGGTCGTGAACTTCAACCCGGACCGGCTGATGGAACCGGAAAGCGAGGCGGCCCCCGTCGGCCGCGAGCAGGTCTACCGGGTCCTGAAGGGATTCGACTGGATCGAGTCGGTCTCCTCCTCGGACTACGTGGCCCTGCCCTTCGCCTTCGGTTTCCAGGCCCAGTTCAGCGTCGATGGACGTTTCGTCTCCAATGGCGTCGTCTCGGACGATTTCCACCACACCCTCGGGATCGAGCTGGTGAGCGGAAGGTGGTTCGGCGAGGAGGACGCGGCCCTGGACTGGGATCCGATCGTGATCACCCGGCCCCTCGCCGAGGCCCTCTTCGGCAACGACGATCCCCTCGGCCGGCGGATCGAGGAGTGGGAGGGGTACCAGGGACGGATCGTCGGGGTGGTCTCCGACTACCGCCGCGGCGGCGAGTTCTCCTCTCCCGGGTTCTTCGTCTTCGAGCGCCTGGGCGAGGAGGAACGCAGGCAGAACTTCCTGGTCAAGGTGCGCCCCGGAACGCCACTGGCCGCCCAGGAGCAGATCGAGCGGCGGCTCCGGGCCATGGCACCGGGCTACGGAGTCGGGATCACCACCCTGGCGGAGCACCGCGCCGCCGCCTTCAAGCTGACCCTGGTGCCCCTCTTCGCCCTCGGGGTCGTCTCGGCCCTGGTGCTGGGCATGGTGGCCCTGTCCCTGAGCGGCGTGCTGTGGCAGCGGGCCACGCTGAGGGTCGAGGAGATCGGCCTGAGGAGGGCCCTGGGCGGGTCGGCGGCCAGTATCTTTGCCCAGTTGACGGGCGAGATGCTGCTGGTGGCCAGCGCCGGCGTGCTCGCCGCCGTGCTGCTGATCGTGCAGTTGCCGCTGCTGGACCTGCTCGACTACGGCCGCGGGATCTTCGCCCTCGGCCTGGTCCTCTCGGCCCTGGTGGTCTACGGGCTCGTGGTCGCGTGCAGTCTCTACCCGGGGCGTCTGGCCTGCCGCATCCGGCCGGCCGAGGCCCTGCACTCCGAATGAGGCAAGCCATGATCCTGGTCGTCGACGACGATCCCTCGGTGACCGCGTCCCTGTCGCTGCTGCTCAAGCAGGCCGGCTACCGGACCGCCACCGCCGCCTCTCCCGCCGAGGCCCTGCAGCGTCTGGAGGGCGGCGGCTGCGAGCTGGTCCTGCAGGACATGAACTTCTCGCGGCGGACCAGCGGCGAGGAGGGCATGGAGCTGCTGCGCGAGATCAGGGGGCGGCAGGCCGGTCTGCCCGTCATCCTCATGACCGCCTGGGGCTCCATCGAGCTGGCCGTGGAGGGCATCAAGACCGGGGCCGCCGATTTCGTCACCAAGCCCTGGACCAACGAGCAAATCCTGCAGGTGGTGAAGAGGGCCCTCGGCCTGGCCGCCGCCGGGCGGGGGGCTCCGCGCGCGCTCACGCGGGAGGAGCTGGACGGCCAGGGCGACTTCGCCAACGTCATCGGCGAGGACCCCGGGCTGCTCAGGGTCCTGGAGGTCGTCAGCCGGGTGGCGCCCACCGAGGCCTCTGTGCTGATCACCGGCGAGAGCGGCACCGGCAAGGACGAGGTCGCCCAGGCCCTGTTCCGCAACAGCGGCCGGCGCGACCAGGCCTTCGTCAAGGTCAACCTCGGCGGCATCTCCTCCACCCTCTTCGAGAGCGAGATGTTCGGCCACGTGAGGGGCGCCTTCACCGACGCCCGGCAGGACCGCAAGGGCCGCTTCGAGATGGCCGACGGCGGCACCATCTTCCTCGACGAGATCGGCGATCTCGACCCGGCCTGCCAGGTCAAGCTCCTGCGCGTCCTGCAGGACTGCACCTTCGAGGTCCTGGGGTCGAGCCGCACCCGCTCGGTGGACGTGCGCGTCATCTCGGCGACCAACCGCAACCTGCTGGAGCTGGTCGAGTCGGGCGGCTTCCGGGAGGACCTGCTCTATCGCCTGAATCTCATCGTCCTGCACATGCCGCCCCTGCGCCAGCGGCCGGCGGACATCCCGCTGCTGGCCCGGCACTTCGCCCGGGGCGCGGGCCAGGTCTACCGCCGCCACGACCTGGAGATCGAGGAGGCCGCCCTGAAGTGGCTCCAGGGGCTGCCGTGGCCGGGCAACATCCGCCAGCTGAAGCAGCTGGTGGAGCGGACCACCCTGATGACCTCCGGTGACGTCTTGGGCGTGGACGACTTCTCCGCCGCCCTGGCCATGCAGCCCGAGGAGGGCGCCGCCGCCGCGGCCGGCCCCGCCGCCCTGCCGCCGCCGGGGGCGATGACCCTCGAGGAGCTGGAACGGTCGATGATCGCCCGCTGCATGGAGCACTACGAGGGCAACATCAGCCGCGTCGCCCAGGCCCTCGGCCTGAGCCGGGCGGCCCTCTACCGCCGCTTCGAGAAGTACGGGATCGAGCCTTGAGCCTGCGCTTCAAGCTCGTCCTCTACCTGGTCGGCATCCACCTCGTCTTCGCCGGGGTCTCCGGGTACCTGCTGCTGGACGAGAAGCCCTGGCTGCTGGCCCTCGAGCTGTTCTTCGTCCTCTCCTTCGTGGCCGGCGCCCGCCTGATCCACCATCTGCGCCTGCCCCTCGACCTGATCGGCACCGGCGCCGAGCTGATCGGCGAGCGCGACTTCACCAGCAAGTTCATCGAGGTGGGCCAGCCCGAGATGGACCGGCTCGTGGGCGTGTACAACCGCATGATCGACCAGCTGCGCGAGGAGCGCACGCGGCTGGAGGAACAGCACTACTTCATGGACAAGATCCTGGCGGCCTCGCCGTCGGGGATCGTCACCCTCGACTTCGACGGCGGGATCGCCCTGGCCAACCCCGCCGCCGCGCGCCTGCTGGGGCTGGCCGAAGACGAGGCCGCCGGCCGCGGGCTGGACGAGCTGGGGACCGCCTTCGGCCGCTCCCTGGGGGCGCTGGCCGTGGGCGGGTCCGAGATCCTGCCGGTGCTGGGACGGCGGGTGCGCTGCCGCAAGTCGCAGTTCCTGGACCAGGGATTCCCCCGCGCCTTCATCCTCATGGAGGAGTTGACCGAGGAGCTGCGGCTCTCGGAGAAGGCGGCCTACGAGAAGGTCATCCGCCTGCTCTCGCACGAGGTGAACAACTCCACGGGGGCCGTCAATTCCCTGCTCCACTCCTGTCTCAACTACAAGGACCAGCTGCGCGAGGACGACCGCGGCGACTTCGAGAACGCCCTGCAGGTGGCCAGCGGCCGCATCGACCATCTCAGCGCCTTCATGCGCAGCTACGCCGAGGTGGTGCGGCTGCCGGCGCCGCGCCCCCACCCGGTGGACCTGGAGGACCTCCTGCGCGGCATCGCCCTGCTCATGCGCGCCGAGTGCGAGGGGCGCAGGATCGAGTGGGACTGGCAGGTGCAGGAGGACCTGGCCCCCGTCGCCATGGACGAGGGCCAGATGGAGCAGGTCTTCGTCAACATCCTCAGGAACGCGGTGGAGGCGATCGGCGAGGACGGCCGGATCACCATTCGCCTGGGGGTCGAGGACCGGCCCTTCGCCGTGGTCGAGGACACGGGGCCGGGGATCGACCCGGAGGTGGCCGAGAGCCTGTTCACCCCCTTCTTCAGCACCAGGGAGAACCGCCGCGGCCTCGGCCTGACCCTGGTGCAGGAGATCCTGGGCCGGCACGGCTTCGCCTTCTCCCTGGAGAGTCCGGCCGGCGAGCCGACCCGGTTCTCCATCCGCTTCTGATGGGCCCGGGGACGAGGGGACTGGCGGTCCTGGCGGTCCTGTGGGCGGTCGCGGCCCATGGCCAACCCTGGTGGGTGCGCGGCACCGTCCTCGACGCGGCCACCGGGCAGCCCCTGCCGGCGGCCACCGTGCGGCTGGCCGGCACCTTCCGGGGCACCATCGCCAACGACGAGGGCGCCTACCGGATCGAGGTGCGGAGGTGGCCGTCCACCCTGAGGGTGAACCACATCGGCTACGCCTCCCGGGACAGCCTCCTGGCCGCTCCCCCCGGGCGCGTCGACTTCGTGCTGGCGCCGGCGCCCTACCCTCTCGAACCGCTGGTGGTGACCCCCGGAGATCCGGCCGAGGGCATCATGGCCCGGGTCATCCGCAACAAGCAGGCCTGGAGGCCGCTCCTGGCCAGCTACCGCGCCCGGGCCTATACGCGGCGGGTCCTCGAAAACGACGAGGGCATCGTCACCATCGGGGAAACGGCCTCGGAGATCTCCTGGGACCGGGACCGCGGACTCCGCGAGGTGGTCAAGTCGCGGCGCACGACCAGCAACCTGGATGCCGAGACCGCATACGTATCGGCCCTGCAGGGGTTCGTCGACTTCTACGACGACGACATCCCCATGCTCGGACACTCCCTCGTCGGGCCCACCCATCCGGAGGCCCTCGACCACTACCGGTTCCGCCTGGCGGGCCGGCGCTACCTGGACGAGCAGGTGGTCTTCGACATCTCGGTCGAGCCCCGGAGCCGGCTGGCGGCCGCCTTCGTGGGCCGCGTCTCGGTCCTCGACGGCGCCTTCTCCCTCCTCGAGGTGGAGCTGGCGCCGAGCCGCGCGGCCCTGGCCTCGGCCGTTCCCCTGCCCGTGGTGGAGCGCCTGGAGTTCTCCTGGCGCCAGCAGTTCCGCGGCTTCGGCGAGGTCTGGCTGCCGGTGGACCACCGGTTCTCGCTGAAGGCGGAGATCGGCATGGTGGGCCTGCGCTTCCCCGCGGCGGGATTCACCTCCCTGACGCGGCTGGACGACTACGAGGTCAACGCCGACCTGCCCGATTCCCTCTACGCCGGCGAGGAGGTGCTGCGCGTCGATTCCGTGGCCGTGGCCCGGGACACCACCTTCGCCCGGCTGGCGGACAAGGTGCCCCTCTCCGACCGGGAGCGGGAGGCCTACGCCGCCATCGACAGCACCGTGCGGCTCGAGCGGGCCTTCCGGCCCACCGGGGTTCTCGCCCGCCTGCTGATCCGGGACATGGAAGAGGAAGGGGAGGAGAGGGAGGCGGCCGGCGAAGCTCCGCCGGGGACCGGGGAGGTAGTGGGTCGGCCGCGCGGGCTGGGGATCGATGTGAAGCCCGATCTGCTCTATGACCGGGTGGGTGGAGCGCACCTGGGCCTGGAGGGCCGCCGGGTCTGGCCGGCGGCCGGGGAGGCGGCGCCGGGTACGACGTGGGTCCGGAGCCCGGGTCGGGCCGACCTGGAGGCGGGCGCCGGCGGCGCCTGGGACCTGGGCCTGAAGCGCTGGTCCTGGCGGGGCCGGGCCGCCTGGGGATGGGAGAAGGTGGACCGGAGCACCACCCGGCTGCGCGCGGCCGTGGAATACGGCAGCGGCAAGGTGCCGCGCAGCCACTCGGATACATACACCCTCCTGCTCAACAGCGCCCAGAGCCTGCTGGGCCTGGACGACTACTTCGACTACTACTGGAGCGAGGGGCTGCGGGCGCGGATCCAGCTCTGGCTGCCGGGGCGGATCCTCGTGGAGGCCGGCCTCAAGGACGAGGCGCACTCCTCCCTGGCGGAGACGACGACCTTCAACCTGCTGGGCCGGGAGTGGAGGCCGCGGACCAACCCGGCCGTCGAGGAGGGGCGTCTGCGCTCGGTGGAAGGGTGCTTCGAGTGGGGCGGCCCGTACCGGCCCTTCGGGCTGAGGGCCAACCGGCGGGTCGAGGTGAAGGTGGAGCACGGCGGCGCCCTGGGCGGCGACTTCTCCTTCTCCCGCCTGCACCTGGCCCTCGACGGCCACTTCAAGACCCTCCTCCGGCGCCGGTCCGCGCCCAACGCCCTCGATCTGCGGCTGGTGGCGGGCTACGCCTTCGGCCGGTTGCCCCTGCAGCGCTTCGGGACTCTGGAGGCGGGTCTGCTCCCGTTCTCGCCCTTCGGCGTCTTCCGCACCGTGCGCGGCCATCCCCACGAGGGGGAGCACTACGCGGCCCTCTACTGGGAGCACAACTTCAAGGGGGCGCCCTTCGAGCTGCTGGGGCTGTGGGACTGGGCCATGCGGGGGGCGGGGCTGGTGGCGCACGGGGCCTCGGGCCGCACCTGGATCGACCCGGAGCGCCTGGCCGGCCTGGGGTACGATCCGCGCTACCAGGACGGCTTCCGCCACGAGGCCGGGGTCTCGCTGGTGCTCTTCCACCTGCTGCGCCTCGACTTCACCCGGCGGCTGGACCGCGCCGGCTGGAGCGCCGGGGCGAGCCTGGCGCGTTTCGATTCGGGGACCTTCGGGGGCTGACGGCGGCCGCAGGGCGCCGCGCCGGATGATCAGCCGGCGGTGAGCCGGCTCACGTCGACGATGTAGAGCTGGCGGTGGCCCTCGTGAACCGAGTCGATGCAGACCTGGGTGCCGTCGCGGTTCCAGCGGGGATGGAGATCGCAGCGGATCTCGCCGGTGATCGCGGGCGGCGAGAAGAAGCGGCCCACGTCCACCCGCCGGTCCCCGGCCAGGTCGTAGAGGATCAGCGTGCGGCTGGTCCCGCCCCGGGGATAGGTGTCGGTGAGCAGCCAGCGGCCGTCGGGCGAGTAGCTGCAGTGGCCGTCCTCGGTCAGGAGGCCCTCGCCGAGCACCTCCACCTGGTGGTGGACGCGGTCCCGGAAGACCAGGTAGCGGTCGCCGATGCCCCGGTGGAAACCCCAGGCCAGGATGTGGTCCGGGTCGCGCCAGTCGAAGTGGGACACCGCGCCGTGGGAGGCGACGATGGCCAGCTCGCCGCCGTCGGGCCGCGCCGTGATCATGCGGTGATGGCGGGGCGCGTCGGGGCTCGTCTGCCAGCGATGGAGGAAGACGAAGCGCCGGTCGTCGGGCGAGAACTGGAGATGGTTGAAGCGGTGGACGGCGCCGTCGAAGCCGGGGCCCCGCTCGATGGCGGCCACCTGCGCCAGGGAGAGGATCAGGCGGTTCTCGCCGGTCTCGACGTCGAGCCACCAGATCCCGTCGTCCTCCGGCTCCGGCACCTCCCGCCCGGGGTCGGCCACCCCGGGGTAGCCGTACCCGGGCCGCTGGTGCTGCAGGCGGGAGAAGCTCGGGGTCACCGCCTGGCGGCCGTCACGGCTCAGGGCGTAGACCGGGCGCGGCAGGGTGCGCACCACCGCCCCGCTCGACGTCTCCCGCACGACGGCGACAAAGCGGGGACCGCCATCCGGGGAATCCTCCCAGCCGCGCTCGCTGGGCCGCTCCGGCTCCTCGCCCGCCTCCAGCCGGTCGTTGTGGATGACCCAGGGTGTCTCCGGCCGGGGGTCGCGGGCGGCCACGTGTCCGGCGGCGTGCGGCACCGGCAGCCAGTGGAGCATCGAGCTCTGCTGCCAGCACCAGGCGCTGGTCCGGCCGAGGGGCCGGAACGCCCCGTCGTCCTGCAGGTCGACGACGCCCACGGCGGCGGTGTCCCGGGCGGTGGGCGGCCGCCCGAGAAAGTCCGTCTCCAGGCAGAGCAGGTAGCGCCCGCTGCCGTCCCAGCAACTCTTGTCGTAGTACCCGAAGAAGTGATGCCGGGGTCCGCGCGTCACCGCGCGGACGGGGAAGTCCGACTCCCAGCGCGGTGTCGGGGATGGATCGCTCATCGTCCGGGCCCGCTCCTCGAGGCCACGGGGCTCGTGGGCGTCCGGATCAGTTGGCGCCCGGCGTCTCGCTCTCGAGGTGCTTCACCTCCAGGGTCTTGAGGTAATCCTGAAGGGCCCGGCCGTCGCCCGGGAGGTCGAGCACGTCGGAGAAAGGCCACATGTCCCCCTGCAGGAACTCGATGGCGCTCTCGTGGTCCTGCGAGGTCGGTGCGGTGGACATGTCCTTGATGGCCTGGAGAATGACGGCGGCGGCCAGCCGACGATGTCCGTCGAACTGGGCCCGGTAGGCGGATTTGCGTTGCTTGGCCATGGCTCGTCGCGGTGCGGTCGGGGGTTAGGGAAACGTCCCAATATAGTGATTATTACGACGTTTCGACAGGAAAATGGATCCCGGCCTCTTAGACGAAGAGCCCCACCACGCATCCCGTAAGCATCGTGGCCAGCGTTCCGGCCACGATCGAGCGCAATCCCAGCCGGGCCAGATCCCCCCGGCGCTCCGGTGCGATGCTCCCGACGCCGCCGATCATGATCGCCACCGACCCGAAGTTGGCAAAGCCGCACAGGGCGTAGACCGCGATGAGGAAGGCGCGCGGGCTCAGGACCCCCGGGTCGGCGGCCATGCGCGTGGAGAGCTCCACGTAGGCCACGAACTCGTTGAGGATCGTCTTCACGCCCATGAGCTGGCCGATGACCGCCGCCTCCGACCACGACACCCCCATGAGCCAGCAGGGCAGGCGCAGGACCCAGCCGCTGGCGGCCTGCAGGCTCCAGGCCGCCCCCTCCTCCCCCACGACCATCCTCCCGGCCCAGCCCACGGCGAGGTTGATCAGGGCCACCAGCCCGATGAAGGCGATCAGCATGGCCAGGATGTTGAGGAACAGGCGCATGCCTTCGGAGGCCCCGCGCGCCGCCGCGTCCAGTCCGTTGAGGGTGTCGTCCGTCTCCACCTCGATGTCGCCGCCGGCGGTGACCGGCGCCTCCGTCTCCGGGTACATCAGCTTGGCCACGGCCACCGCGGCGGGGGCGCTGATCAGGGAGGCCGTGAACAGGTGGCCGGCGATCTCGGGATGGGCGCCGGCCAGCATGGTAGCGTAGACGATCATCACCGTCCCGGCGATGGTCGCCATGCCGGCGGTCATCAGGCAGAACAGCTCGCTGAGGGTCAGACGCGCCACGTACGGACGAATCAGCAGCGGCGCCTCGGTCATGCCCAGGATGATGTTGGCGGACACCGAGACGCTCTCGGCGGCGCTGATCCCGAAGAGGCGCTGCATGAAGCGGCTCAGCTGGCGGATCGCCCAGGGCAGGATCCCGTAGTGGTACAGCACCCTGGACAGGGAGGCGACGAAGATGATGACGGCGGCGATCTCCAGGGCGACGATCGGGCCGTACGTCCGGGTGAAGTCGGCATGGGTGACGCCCATGAAGAGCAGCGACTCGTTGGCCTTGAGCGCCGTCACCTTCAGAAGCTCCGCCAGGGCGCCGACGATGGCGAAGACGTGGCCCCGCAGGCCGCTGAGCAGGAGCAGCGCCGCGAGACCGAGCTGCAGGCCGGTGGCGGCCAGCAGGATACGCCAGGGCGCGGGGCCGCATCGGGTGCCGGCGGCCCAGGCCAGCCCCAGGAGGGCCGCGTAGCCGAAGGCGCCGTGCAGGATCTCCATGGGAGCCTTCCTTCAGGGATGGAGCCCGAGGGCGTCCAGGGCGGCCTGGGCGACCTGGACGGGCGGACCGCCGGTGGCCAGCCGCACCGCCCCCTCCCACACGGGCAGGGAGGTCAGGTTGTCGGCGAAGCTCTCGAACCAGGGGCTGTCGACCCGCGACCCCCGGGCCTGCAGCCGCCGGCGCCAGGTCTCGCGCTCCGGGGCGTCGAGGTGGAGGACGGTCAGGCGCGCCGGAGCCACGGCCTCGGCGAAGGCGGGCCACAGGGGCGCGAAGGCCAGCTCCGGACCCCAGCCGCCGGCGAGGAAGACCACCCGGCGACCGGCGAGGTTGGCGCAGGCGGTGGCCACGGCCCCGGCGTACTCGATGGGACGCAGCCGCTGCCAATAGCGCCTGGTGCCGTAGGCCCCGGTCTCGGGGACCCCTGCCTGGCGCGCCGCCTCCAGGACGAAGGGGCCGGCGGCGGCGTCCTTGTCCACGCACAGGGACCCGGGCACCACCGGCAGGAGACGGGCGACGAGGGCCGTCTTGCCGGCCCCCGGAGGTCCGGCGACGACGACCAGCCGGGCCCCCGGGGCTCCCGGGGCCGCGGCCTCGAGCACGGCCCGCACGGTCGGCCGGGCGTCGGGCTCGGACTCCGCGTAGCCGCCGCCGAGCCGTGCCACGGGGGCGGTCACGGCGAGGGCGCGCCCCGGTCCCGTGGTTCCCAGCCCACCCCCTTGCCGCTCTCCAGGTCCCACTTGAGCTCGCCGCCCAGGGACGCCCCGTAGACGATGGCGAACCTCGGATCGGGGCCGGCCAGACAGCAGTGGGTGAACTCGGCCATGTCCCGCGACGAGAGCCAGCGGTTCATGCCGGGCTCGTACCGGGAGTTGACCTCGTCGGTCTCGGGGAAGTTGGCGATGCGGAGGTTGTAGCAGGAGATCCCGTACTCGTCGTAGTAGAACCGGCCCAGGGCCTCGCCGTAGGCCTTGCTGACCCCGTACATGCTGTCCGGGCGGACCGGCAGCTCGGGGCGGGAGACGGCGCCCTCCCTCTCGTAGAAGCCGGTGACGTGGTTGGTGCTGGCGAAGACCACCTTGGGCACCCCGTTGATGCGCGCCGACTCGAAGATGTTGTAGGTGCCGCGGATATTGGTCTCGAAGATCACCTGGTTGTAGAGCGTGCGGGGCGCGCCCCGGCCGGTGACGGCGATGCCCAGGTGGACGATGGCGTGCACGCCCTCCCCGATCTCGATCATGCACTCCAGGTTGGACAGGTCGGAGACGATGACCTGGTCCCCGGGCTCCACCTCGGGGACGTTGCGGTGGAAGAGGAGGCGGAAGTCGTAGCGGTCGCGCAGGTAGCGCCTCAGGGCGCTGCCGACCTTGCCGGCCGCGCCGGTGATCAGGATACGCTTTCGGTCAGCCATGCTCTCGGACCAGGGTTGCGGGTGAAGGACGAAGAGACGAGGGAGTCAGCCCCGGCTCCGTTGCCACAGGGAGATCTCGGCGCCGGCGAAGATCATGAGCAGGCCGGCCCCGCCCAGCACCGCCCACCAGGCCTGGGCGGCCCCGGCCCCCCCGGCGGCGGCGCAGGGGAGGGCGACGGCCGCCGTCAGGGCCAGGAGCACGAGCACGGCCCGGGTGGGGTCGAGGCCGGCGGCCACGAGCCGGTGGCTGACGTGCCGGTTGTCGCCGACCCACGGCGCCGCGCCGCGGCGCAGCCGCAGCCAGACCACGGTGACCAGGTCGTAGGCCGGCAGCGCGAAGGGCAGGATCGGCAACAGCCAGAAGGGTGCGGTGGAGAGGCCGGTGGCCGACTCCGACGACAGCAGCGAGCTGAGGGAGACGGAGACCGCTCCGGCGAGGAAGCCGAGAAACAGGCCGCCGGCGTCGCCCAGGAAGATGGAGGCGGCGGGGAAGTTGTGGATCAGGAAACCGCCCGAGGCCCCGGCCGAGGCCAGGCAGAGGATGGCCATGGGCAGGTGTCCGGCCGCCAGGGCGAGGGCCGCGCACGTCCCCAGGCCGAGGACGGCCAGCCCCGCGGCCAGGCCGTTCATGTTGTCGAGGAAGTTGAAGGCATTGGTCAGGGCCACGATCCACAGGACGCTCAGGCCGGCGGCCAGGACCGCGCTTCCGCCGGGGGCCGCCAGGCGGAACCCCGGCACCCAGAGAACGAGGGCGCCGCCGCAGACCGCCTGCACGCCCAACCGCAGGCCCGGCGGCAGGGGCCGGCGATCGTCCGCCAGGCCGAGCAGCATGATCCCCGTGGCCGCCGCCAGCAGGCAGAGGACCTGGCTGACCTGCCGGACCGTGGGGCTCCAGTCCTCCAGGGGAAAGAAGGCGTACGGCGCCCAGGGGCCGATCCACCCGACGCCGTCGTGGATCAGGTCGGGACGCACGCTCAGGAGCCAGGCGGCGGCCGCCGCGAGAGGGACGAAGGCGCCGATCCAGACGGCGAGGCCGCCTCCGCACGGCGTACGGCGGCTGTGGGTCTTGTAGTCCGCGTCGTCCGGGTCGTCCACCAGGCCGGCGCGCAGGGCCAGGTAGCGGACGGGGAGCACGGCCGCCGACGCCAGGAGCAGGGCGCTGACGGTGTACGCGGAGAGCAGGAACAGGGCGGTCACGGCACTCCGGATCTGCGACGAGTCGGCGGGGAGGGGCTTATTATATCACCCCACCCGAGTCACGGACAGGAGGCGTCCATGCTGGCCATCGACGGGGGAAGACCGGTTCGAGAGACTCCCTTTCCGCCCCGCGCCTTGTTCGGCGCCGCCGAGAGGGAAGCCGCCCTGCGGCTCTTCGATCAGGCCATCGACAGCGGCTCCCCCATCGGCTACGGGGGCCCCGAGGAGCAGGCCTACGAGGCCGCCTTCGCCGCCGCCCACGGGGGCGGCTTCGCCGATCTGGTCAACTCCGGCACCTCGGCCCTGTACGCCGCCCTCGGAGGGATGGAGCTGGAACCGGCGGCCGAGGTGGTGGTGCCGCCGATCACCGATCCCGGGGGCGTCATGCCGGTGGCGCTGCTGAACCTGGTTCCCGTCGTGGCCGACGCGGCGCCCGGCAGCTTCAACGCCGGCGCCGAACAGATCGAGGCCGTGCTGTCACCCCGCACGAAGGCGATCCTGGTGGCCCACATCGCCGGGGAGCCGGCGGACATGGACCCCGTCCTGGAGCTGGCCGGCCGCCGCGGCCTGCCGGTGATCGAGGACTGCGCCCAGGCCCACGGGGCCCGGTACCGCGGGCGTACCGTCGGCACCCTCGGGGCGGCGGCCGTGTTCTCGACGATGAGCGGCAAGCATCACGCCACCGGACCCCAGGGAGGGGTCGTGTTCAGCACCGACGAGGCCCTCGGCTGGCGCTGCAAGCGCTTCGCCGACCGCGGCAAGCCCCTCGGCCTGGAAGGCGGGTCCAACGCGCGCGCCGGGCTGAACCTCAACGGCAACGAGCTGGCCGCCGCCGTGGGGCGCGTGCAACTGCGCCGGCTTCCGGAGATCACCGCCGGCCGCCGCCGGGTGGCGCAGTCGATCGCCGCGGGCCTGGAGTCGATCGGGGCCGTGAGCTGCGCGCCGGAACTCCCGGGCGCCGAGGCCGTGTACTGGTTTCTGCGCGTCCACGTCCGCGGCGAAGGGTTGACCGTCGGCAAGGACCGCTTCGCCCGCGCCGTGGCGGCCGAAGGCATCCCGGTGAACCCGTCCTACCGGTACCTGCCCGCGGAGGCCGAGTGGTTCCGTGAGCGGCGGGTCTTCCCGCCCAGCGACTATCCCTGGGGGCTGCCGGCGTACGGCGGCGACCGCAACGCCCGGTTCCCCTGCCCCAACGCGGTGGAGGCCGTGGAGAGCCACTTCTCCCTGTCCATCCACGAGAACTGGGGGGAGGCGGAGGTGGCCGACACCATCGAGGCGGTCCGCAGGGTGACAGAGGAGTACGCGGCGTGAGAACGGGCCGGCACGGGGAGCTTTGACTCTCTTTCGGGGCCCGAGTACCTTCCTTTTTGCAGGCCATTCCTCTTCAGTGAAACCAGAAAGGCAGGCCGTTTCTTGAAGTCCTCCCTCCGGGTGGCTGCCGCCGTTTTTCTGCTCGCCGTCACCGCCGACGCCCAGCCGCGCAGCATCCTCACCGATCACTTCATCATCACCTACACCCCCGGTACCGAGCGCACCGCCCGGCGCGTGGCCGAGGTCGCCGAGGAGGTCTTCCCCCACCTGGCCGCGGCTTTCGGGTACTACGACGACTACGCCCCGATCCACATCCGGGTTCGCGACGACTCCGACTACGGCAACGGCGCCGCATCCGACTACACCAACGATGTCCACATCTGGGCCTCGAACCTGGACTGGGAGATCCGCGGCGAGCACGACTGGATCCGCAACGTGCTCACCCACGAGATCACCCATGTGATGACCCTCGACAAGGCGCGCAAGAAATGGCCCTTCCGCTTCGGGCTCGTGCGGGTGAGCCGTTTCGACTCCAACCCGGACATCTCCTTCAACTTCCCCCTTTACTACCTCACCGCTCCCAAGTGGTGGATCGAGGGCATCGCCCAGATGGGGCCCTACGAGTTCGGCTGGGACACCTGGGACTCCCACCGCGACATGGTCCTGCGCATGGCGGTGCTCGAGGAAGACCTGCACAGCTACAACGAGATGGGGACGCTGAGCAACCGCACCGGCGGATACCGCGCCGAGATGGTCTACAACCAGGGATTCGCCCTGCTCATCTACATCGCCGACCAGTACGGCCGCGACAAGGTCGACGAGCTCCAGGAGCACGTGGGCTTCCTGAGCTTCGAGGTCGCCATCCGGCGCGTCCTGGGCATATCGGCGGGACAGCTCTACCGCGACTGGGTGCGGTTCCTCAGGGACCAGTACGATCAGCAGGTGGCCGGGATCCTCACCGAGGGCTTCTTCGAGGGAACCGACCTGGGCGACGTCAACGGCGGCGTCATCGACTTCCATCCGGCGTACTCGCCGGACGGCCGCAAGCTGGCCTACATCAGCAGCGAGGACCGCGACTACCGCCTCCCGCGCCTGATCATCTACGACCTCGATACCGGCGAGCGGCGCACCCTCGACGGCTGGGTGGACACCCGTGTCTCCTGGTCGCCCGACGGCGAAAAGGTCTACTTCCTGCGCAACCGGCGCGGGCACAACGATCTCGCCGTCTACGACCTCGACTCCGAGAAGGAGCGCCGCCTCAGCGCCGGGCTGCGGGCCCGCGACCCCCACGTGAGCCCCGACGGGAAGCAGATCGCCTTCTCCCGCCTGCGCGACGGCAACGCGAACCTCTGTCTGATCAACGTGAACGGCACGGGCCTGCGGCAGCTCACCGACTTCGAGGACGGGGCCCAGACCTACGCTCCGCGCTGGTCCCCGGATGGGGAATCGCTGCTCTTCAGCCTCTTCCGGGGGCATGACCGGGACATCGCCATGATCCGCGCCGACAGCCCGGCCAAGCCCAAGGACTGGGGGCTGCGGGACCGCAAGGCGAAGGGCCGGGTCCCTTCCGCCGCCAACGGCGACAGCGCCGCGGCCGATTCCGGGGCCTCGGCCGGCGGCGGCGCCTGGTCGGACAGTCTCACCTACCCCGATGCCGACTCCTCCGGGTTCCGGCTGGTGCTGGCCACGCGCGCGGACGAGCGCGACCCCTTCTGGCTGCCCGACGGCAGCGGCTTCGTCTTCGCCTCGGACCGGGGCGGCGTGTTCAACCTGTACCGCCACGACCTCGCCTCGGGCGACGTCGTGCAGATCACCAACGTCGTCGGCGGCGCCTTCACGCCCACCGTCTCCGCCGGGGGCCGTGTGGCCTACGCCGGCTACCACGCCAACGACTTCGACCTGCGCGAGTTCGACCTGGGCGCCTTCGAGCGCGAGGTGGCCTGGCCCGCCCCCCTGGACCGGGACTACCAGGGCAAGGTCGAGGTCCCCAAGCTGTCCGAGGAGTACACCGTCACCCAGGCCTACGGGCGCAGGGTGTACGACTTCATCCCCCTGCTGCAGGTGGGGCCGACCTTCATCGGCAACCAGTTCGGCCTCAACCAGGTCAGCGGCGGCGCCGTCCTTGTGGCCACGAACGTCTTCGGCGGGGAGTTCATCGGCCAGGGAATCCTCGGCAAGAACTTCCGCGAAAAGACCGACCTGAACACCGATTTCCTGCTGCTCTACGAGCGCCGGCTCTTTCCCCTCCAGGGCAACAACATCGCCCTCAACCCCTCCCTCTTCGCCGCCTTCCGCAGGCGCGAGATCGACTACGTCATCAACACGGAGTCGAGGAGAGATACGATCCTCGCGGCGGGGATCGTCTACGGCGCCACCAGCGACACGACGGGCCTGTTGATCCCCCGGGCCAACCGGTACCTCTACGATCTCGATACCCGGAAGAACCGCTTCAAGGACGCCTTCGACTTCATGAGCGTCGGCCTCGAGCTGCCTCTCGGGCGGCGCCAGCAGTTCATCATGCAGTACCTGCGGCGGTCCTACGCCGAGGACTGGGATCTCGAACGGCTGCGCGTCCGCGAGCAGGTCTTCGTCATCCAGGACAGCACCGACGTCACCGGGGCGCTGCCCCCCCGGTTGGTCAGCCAGGACACGCTGCTCATCGGCCCCGACGATCCCCACACCTGGTACAGGGGGCTCGAGTTCTTCGACTCCCACGACCTGAGTCTGGCCTGGCGCTACCGCCACCTGAAGCCGACGAAGGACTATCTGGTCAATCCGACGGGCCGCGCCGCGACCCTGGTCTACCGCTACAGGAAGGCGGGCCTCGCGGACTCGTTGTACGAGCAGTCCTCCCTCGTCGGCGTGCCTCTCGACGTCCTCGCCCCCAAGCGCCGGCCCGTGACGGTCAACGAGTACATATTCAGCTACAGCGAACGCCTGGGGCTGCCCTTCTACAACCGGCTGTCCCTGGAGGTCCTCGGAGCCTTTCACAACTTCCGCCTGAAGCCGGGGTTCGTTGAGGGAGGGGGGATCTTCGAAGGGCGGTTCTACTGGCCCCTGCGGTACTATATCGGGGGCCAGAACTTCCTCAGCGGCTATCCCTACTTCTTCCGCTCGGGATCCAAGCTGCTGTACGCGAAGGCCGCGTACAGCTTCCCGATTCTGCGTCGGATCGACGCGCGCTTCCTGAACTTCACCTTCGCCAAGGCCTACGCCGAGGTCTTCGCCGAGACCGGCACGGTCTCCAACGCCAGCTCCGTCTCACTCGGCGAGATCGATTTCGACCCCCGGAACGTGATCCACGACCTGCCGCGCGTCCTCGAGGAGGACTACCTGTCCGACGTGGGCGCGGAGCTGCGCCTCGAGCTGTTCACCAACTACCAGATCCCCCTGCGCGCCTACTTGCAGGTGGCCCACCCCCTGAACCGCAACCGCCTGCAGAGGGAGTCGGCCAGGGAGCGGGGACTGGATCCCGAGGATCCCGAGGCACCGCCGAAGATCGACAAGTGGCGCTACTACTTCGGCCTGGGCTTCTTTCCCGCGGACCTGCTGTCAGCGGGCGGGCGGATCGCGCAGGCCCGGCTGTTCGACTAACTCCCGCGGCGGAAAGGGCGTTCCCTTGTCCAGAGTCGACCTGCGAAAGCTGGCCCTGCGCTGGAAGATCGTGGAGATGCTGCGCATCCACTCGGAGCGCAGGAAGCTGGCCGAAGCGGTCCGGTTCTGGCGGCGGCTCGTAAGGCCCAACTGAGGGCTGGCTGCCGCAGGCTCCAAGCGGGGGGCTGGCCCCGCCGGGTTCAGTTCAGGCCGTCCCCGGCTCCCGCAGGAGGATGCTCAACCGGCGTCCGTAGCCCACCGCCGATAGCAGGATCAGGCCCGCCGTGAGCCCCTGCAGCCACGCCGCCAGGGGCGGCTCCCCGGGCGCGAGGGCGTAGGCGAGGATCGTCAGGGACATGGCCCAGGTCGCCGCCTTGCCTGCCGAGCTCGCGCCCATGACCTGGCGCCGGCGGAGCAGGAAGGCACCCGCGGCCAGGATGGCCGCATCCCGCGCCACTTGCAGCAGCAGCAGCCAGGCCGGGAAGGCCTGCCAGGCCCAGAGGGCGGCGCCCACGGAGGCGATGAAGACCTTGTCGGCCACCGGGTCGAGGATCCGGCCCAGGCGGGAGGCCTGGTGGAGCCGGCGGGCGGCGATGCCGTCGAGGACATCGGTCGCTCCGGCGACGCCGAGCACGAGGAGGGTGATGGCACCGGCCTGATCGCCGTCGTCCCGGAGGCTGGAGACGACCACGGGCGCCAGGGCGATGCGCAGCAGGCTCAGGGCGTTGGCGAGCACGGGACGGACCCGACGGCGGCGCCGGGTGGATCAGCCATCGTCGCCGGGAGGCTCGGTGAGGGCTGCTTCGTCCCCGGCGTCGAGGAACTCCACCTGAAAGTCGCCCCCGGCCCTTTCCACCAGCACCTGAACGCGCTTGCGCGTGTCGTCCAACAGCCGGGCACAGTCCCGGGACGCGGCGATGCCGCGCTCGAAGACCTCGAGGGACTCGTCGAGGCTGAGGTCGCCCGACTCGAGGCGGGCGACGCAGTCCTCGAGCTTCTCCATGGCCTCCTCGAAGGTGGGCGCGGACTCCGGTCTCTCGGTGCTCACTGGCTCTCCACCTCCTCCACCTGGCATCGGGCCGACCCTTCGGCGAACCGCAGCCGCAGGCGTTCACCGGGGTGCAGGTCGGCGGTGGACCGCACCCTCCGGCCGTCCCTCTCGCGCTGGCAATAGGCGAATCCGCCGGCGAGGCTGCGCAGCGGGTTGCGCGCGTCGAGGCGCAGCAGGGACCGGTCGAACCGATCCCGGCGGGAACTCAGACATCCGTCCAGGGCCGCAGCAAGCCTCGCCCGGGACTCGTCGAGGCCCTGGGCCCGCTGGTCGACGCCATCCATCAGGTGGCCCGCCAAGCGCCCGGGAGGCGAGCCGTCGAGGCGCTGCTGCTGGTCGTCCAGCCGGGCCTGCACGGCTTGCAGCAGCCGTCCTCGCCGGTCGCCCAGACGCTCTCGCAGCAGGGCGCGCTCCCTGGTCACCAGCTCGGCCGCCACCGACGGGGTGGAGGCCCGTACATCGGCCACGTAGTCCGCGATGGTGTGGTCGATCTCGTGCCCCACGGCGGTCACCACGGGAAGAGCCGACGCATCGATGGCCCGGGCCACCCCTTCGTCGTTGAAAGGCCACAGGTCCTCGGGTGATCCGCCGCCGCGAGTGACGACGACGACATCGACCCCGCCGAACCGGTTGAGGCGATCGATGGCGGCGGCGATCTCGCCCGCCGAGCCCGCTCCCTGGACCCGGGCCGGCGCCAGCACCACCGGCAGGCCGGGAGCCCGGCGTCCCAGGACCTTCACGATGTCCCGGATGGCGGCCCCCGTCGGTGAGGTGACGACGCCGATGGCGCGGGGGTAGACCGGCAGAGGACGCTTTCGCTGCGCGTCGAAGAGCCCCTCCTCCGCGAGGCGCGCACGCAGCTCCTCGAAGGCCAGGGCCATCTCGCCGACGCCGGACGGGCGCATGCGGTATACGTAGAACTGGTAGCGCCCGCCACGCTCGTAGACGGAGAGGTTGCCGTAGGCCAGGACCTTGCTTCCCGGCTCCGGATCGAACCGGAGCTGCTGGGCGTAGGAGCGGAACATCACGCAGCTCAGCTGACTGCGCTCGTCGGCCAGGCTCAGGTAGAGGTGCCCGGAGGCCGGCCGCGAGAGCTCCGAGATCTCCCCTTCCACCCAGCAGAACGGCAGGGCTTCCTCGAGGGCCGCGCGCACGCGGGCGGTGACGTCGGAGACGCTGAAGGGACCGGCCGGTCCCCGCTCGAAGGCGCCGCTCACGCTAGTCCTCGTCGCCCACGTCGGCGGCGCCGGTCCCGGTCAGGGCGATCTGAAGCCGCTCGATCCCGGTGGCCATGCCGCTGTCGTCGTCCACGTCGATCAGGGCGCCGCAGAACCAGGGGACACCGTCGGCCGGCTTGAAGCGCAGCGGCACCTGGTTCAGGAAGCGCCGGACGGCGATCTCGGGGCGCGTTCCGATGACCGAATCGCGAACCCCGGTCATGCCCGCGTCCGTCAGGTAGGCCGTGCCCCGCGGCAGGATGCGCTCGTCGGCGGTCTGCACGTGCGTGTGGGTCCCGATGACGGCCGATGCGAGGCCGTCGAGATGGTAGCCGAGAGCGATCTTCTCCGCCGTGGCCTCGGCGTGGAAGTCGACGATCACCACCGGCGTCTGTCCCTTCAGACGCTCGACCTCGGCCCGCCCGCGCCGGAAGGGGCAGTCGATGGCGGGCATGAAGGTGCGCCCCTGCAGGTTGACCACCGCCACCGGCCGACCATGGCGCGCCTCTGCGACGGTGGACCCGCATCCGGGGGCGGCCTCCGGGTAGTTCAGGGGCCTCAGAACGCGGTCGAGGGCGTCGAGGCGGCTGACGAAATCGGCGCGGTTCCAGATGTGGTTTCCCGATGTGATCACGTCGACGCCGTAGGCGTGGAGCTTGCGCCGGATGTTGTCGGTCATGCCGAAGCCCCCGGCGGCGTTCTCGCCGTTGGCGATGCAGAACTGGACCTCGTGCTCCTGGATCAACCGGGGGATCAACTCGGCCGCGGCGCGGCGGCCGGGGCGGGCGTAGATGTCGGCGACGAAGAGGATTCTCAAATCGGAGCCCTTCGGGTTGAGGGACGCGGCGGCACCCGCAACCGGCCTTCGGTCGGTGCCCGGGGCTGGGCCTGTCTACCTGGCGAAGTGGACGGCGCGAACCTCGCGGATGACGAGGACCTTGATCTGGCCGTGCTGGCCGAGCTCCTCTTCGAGGTCGTAGGAGATCTCGTCGGCGAGCTGATCCGCATAGGAGTCGTCGACGGCGCCGCTGTCGACGAGGACCCGGACTTCCCTGCCGTTCTGCAGGGCGAAGGCGTGCTGCACGCCGGGGTGGTCCAGGGCGACCTCCTCGATGTTGTGCATGCGGCGGATGTAGTCCTCCACCTTCCCCTTCAGGGCGCCGGGCCGGTGGGTGGAGATCTCGTCGGCGGCCTCCACGAGGATGGAAAGGGCGGAGCGGCCGGGCAGGTGGGGGATGTGGGTCTCGATGACCTCCACCACCTCGGGGCTCTCGCCGCACTTGCGGGCCAGGGCGGCGCTCGCCTGGGCGGGGTCCGGGCCGGCGTCGTGGTCGAGGGCCTTGGCCACGTCGTGAAGCAGTCCGGCGCGCCGGGCCAGGGCGAAGTCCATGCCGAGTTCCTCGGCCATCATGCCGGCCAGGAGCCCCACCTCCTTGCTGTGGACGAGCAGGTTCTGCCCGTAGCTGGTCCGGAAGCGCAGCCGGCCCACGTGTTCGAGGAGGGGCTCGGCCATGTCGTGGATGCCGAGGTCGAAGGCCGCCTGCGACCCGGACTCGCGGATCAGTTCCTCCACGTCTCCGAGGCACTTGGCGTAGACCTCCTCGATACGGCCGGGGTGGATGCGGCCATCGAGGATCAGCTTCTCCAGCGTGTTCCTGGCGACCTCCCGGCGCAGGGGATCGAAGCTGGACAGCATGACGACGCCCGGCGTGTCATCGACGATGACCTCGACGCCGGTGATCATGTCGAAGGAGCGGATGTTCCGCCCGTCGCGGCCGATGATGCGGCCCTTCATGTCGTCGGAGGGCAGGGGGACGTCGGAGACCGTGCTCTCCATGGCCAGCCGGCCGGCGAAGCGTTGGATGGACCGCGAGATGATCTCCTTGGCCTCGCGGTTGGCGTTGGCGATGGCGTGATCCTTGATCAGCCTGACCTTGCGCGACGCGTACTGCCGGGCGCCCTCCTCCTGCTGCTCGATCAGGAGCCGGCGCGCTTCGGCCATGCTGAGGCCGGCGATCTCCTCCAGCCGCTGCCGCTGCTGTCTCGTCATGTCGTGGACGCGGTCCTCCTCGGCGGTGATCGACTCCTCCCGCTGGGACAGATCCTGCTCGGTCTTGAGAAGGCTGCGTTCCTTGCTCTCGAGGACGTCCACCTTGCGGTCGAGCTGCTGCTCCCGATCCTGCAGGCCGGCCTCGAACTGACGCAGAGAGCGCTTGGTGTTCTCCAGTTCGCGCTCCAGGGGCTCGCGCTGGCGTCGCCAGTCGTCCTTGGCCTCCAGGGCGGCGGTCTTCTTCAGGGTCTCCGCCTCGCCCCGCGCCTCCTCGAGGAGGCGCGCCGCCAGCTCTCGCGAGGACTCGAGCCGGTTGCCCCGGCGCCTGCTGTTGACCAGCAATCCGCAGATGAACCCGAGCCCGAGCACGGCCAGGGCGAGCGCTCCGGCGCCGAGGACCACCATCGTCTGGCCCGCCGGCATCAATCGTCGCTTCCGGGGGCGGTGTGACCTGGGTCGCGTGACGCCACCTCTTCGGCCTCGCGGAAGATCTGTCCGAGGGACTCGGTGAGGCGGTGGGTGCGCTCGGAGAGGTTGGCCTCCACGGTGGAGACCTCGTCCTGCAGATGCATCAACTCGTCTACCAACTCGAGACCGGCCAGCACCGCCGTCTGGATCGGCGTGCTGCCGTCGTACTGGACCTCGCGCATCTTTGAGTCCACGAGCTCGGCCACCTGCTGGATGTGGCGGTCGGTCTCCTCACCCCGGGAGGCGAAGGTGTACTGCCGGCCCATGATGGCGACCTTGATCGTCCGGAGGGCGGGCGCCATCGATCTCAGGAGTCCACGGCCTCGAGGCGCGACAGCAGGCATTCCAGCCGTTCCTTGGCCTGCCGGTTGCGCTCAGCCGCCTGGCGCTGTTCTTCCTCGGTCTCGGTGAGGCGGGCCTGCAGACGTTCGATCTCCTGCTGGGCCTCGGCGGCGCGCTCCCGCAAGGTGGCGTTCTCGCCGCGGAACTGCTCCAGCCTTTCCAGGAGGCGGTTCACCTCCTCTTCCAGGCGCTGAAAATTGCCGTCCACGTTCTCGGTCATGATCTCCTCGGTGTCCCTGTCTGTCTCAGTCTTGCTCCAAAGGCCCCCCGCAGACGTTCGAGGGCGCCTTCCACAGCCTTGTCTGCATCGCCGTCTTCGAGCGTCCGTTCCGCCGATCGCAGCCGCAGTGAGAAGGCCAGGCTGCGCTTGCCGGTCTCGACCTGATCGCCCTGGTAGACGTCGAACAGGTCGACGCGTTCCACCAGATCGGGGGCCGCCGCCCGGATCTCCGCCGCCACCCGGGCGGCGGGAACGCCCTCGTCGAGGACCACCGCCAGGTCCCGTTCGACAGGGGGGAACTTGGGTAGCGAGCGAAAGACGGATGGCCGCCGGGCCCAGGCTTCGAACAGCGCCGAGAGCTCAAGTTCAAAGATATAGGTGCCCCGGGTCAGATCAAAGCGGTCGGCGAGGGCCGGATCGGCCTGACCCAGCGCTCCCAGAACCCGGTCCCCCTGACGGATCTCGGCTCCTTGCCCGGCCCCCCAGGGGAAACGCTCCGCGGGCTCGAACCCGATCCCGTCGAGCCCCTCCACGAGGCTCTCCACGACCCCCTTGAGGTCGAGCACGTCCACCTCGCGCTGGTCGGCGCGCCAGGTGGAGGCCCCCGTCCGCCCGGCGAGCAGGCCGCCGGCCCTCAGGGCCTCGCGGTGGCCGCCGGCGGCGGCGACGAAGACCCGCCCGACCTCGAAGAGCGCGACGCCGGGAGCCCGCTGGTGGAAGTTCCTCCTGGCCACGTCCAGCAGCCCCGGGATCAGGCTCGTGCGCAGGCTGGACATACCCCTGGCGGGCGGGTTGGCGAGACGGCAGGCGACCGGACCGCTCAGCTCGGCCCAGTCGTCGGCGACGATGCTGGAGGTGACGGCCTCGTCCAGTCCCGCCGCGGTGAGCAACCGGCGCAGGCGCCGCTGGTCCTCGTAGGCCCCGCCTGCCGGCCCGGGGGCCGGGCCTCGCAGCTCCTGCCGGGCCGGGATCTCCTCGTACCCGTACACCCGGCCCACCTCCTCGACCAGGTCGATCTCGCGCTCCAGGTCGGGCCGGAAGGAGGGGGCCTCGACCTCCAGAACCCCTCTCCCCTCGCTCACCGAGCAGCCCAGGCTTTCGAGGATCCGGCGGCAGCGGGCAGGTCCGATATCGACGGCCAGCAGGGCCGCCGCCCGGGGCGGCCGCATCCGGATGCGGCGCCGCCGAAGGGCGGCGGGCATCACGTCGAGGCAACCGGGCGCGGCCCTCGCGCCTGCCACCTCCGCCATCAGGGCCGCGGCGCGGGCGCTGGCCACCTCGGGAAGGTCCCAGTCGACGCCGCGCTCGAAGCGATACGATGCCTCGGTCCTCAGGCCGAGATGCGACGACAGGGCGCGCACCCGGCGAGGGTCGAAGCAGGCGGCTTCGAGCAACACGTCCGTCGTCGCTTCCGAGACCTCCGACTCGGCGCCCCCCATCAGTCCGGCCAGGGCCACGGGACGGCTGGCGTCGGCGATCACGAGGGCCTCGTGATCGAGCTCGTGATCGGTGCCGTCCAACGTCCGCAAGCGCTCCCCGGGGCGCGCCCGGCGGACGACGATGCGGCCCTCCCGCAGCCGGCCCAGGTCGAAGGCGTGCAGGGGCTGGCCGAACTCGAGCATCACGAAGTTGGTCACGTCGACGATGTTGTTCACCGGGCGCTGGCCGACGGCCCGAAGCCGGTCCTGCAGCCACCGGGGCGAAGGCCCGACGGCCACGTGGCGCAGAACCCGCGCCACGTAACGGGAACAACCCCCGGGGTCGTCGATCTCGACCCGGGTCGCCAGGGCCGCCGGCTCGCCGGTCTCGCTCAGCTCCGGAACGGGCAGGCGAAGCCGGGCCCCCGTCAGGGCGGCGACCTCCCGGGCGATGCCCGCGACGCTCAGGCAGTCGGGCCGGTTGGGCGTGACTTCGAAGTCCAGAACGATGTCGTCCAGCCCCGCCGCCTCCGCCAGCGGCGAGCCCACGCGGCAGTCCTCCGGCAACACCAGGATGCCTTGGTCGTCGTCCCCGAGGCCGAGTTCGGCCTCCGAGCAGATCATGCCCTCGGAGACGACGCCGCGCAGCTCGACCCGGCCGATCCGGGTGCCATCGGGCAGGGCGCTGCCGGGCAGGACCACGGGGACCTTCTGGCCGGCGGCGACGTTGGGGGCGCCGCAGACGATCCGAGCCGCTTCCGATCCGCCCACGTCCACCCGGCAGACGGAGAGTCGCTCGGCGTTCGGGTGGGGCCTGCGCTCCAGAACGCGGCCGACGACGAGGCCCGACAGGCGCCCACCGAGGTCTTCGACGCTCTCCGCCTCGAGGCCGGCCATGGTCAGGAGGTGCACCAGCTCGTCCGGCGTCGAGTCGATGTCCACGTAGTCGCGCAGCCAGTTCAGCGTGACCTTCATCCCCTCCCCCCTCTCAGCCGGCCCCGAACTGGCCCGTGAACCTCAGGTCACTCTCGAGGAAGAGCCGGATGTCGTCGATGCCGTGGCGGATCATGGCCACGCGCTCTATCCCGAAGCCGAAGGCGAAGCCCGTGTATTTCTCCGCGTCGTAGCCGACGGCGGCGAACACCTCCGGGTCCACCATGCCGGCGCCCCCGATCTCGATCCAGCCCGTGCCTTTGCAGATGCGGCAGCGGCCCCGGTCCGCGGACTTCCGCCGGCTGCAGAGGGAACAGGAGAAGTCGTACTCGACGCTGGGTTCGGTGAAGGGAAAGAAGTGGGGGCGGAAGCGGATCCTGGTGTCCCCGCCGAGGACGCGCCGGCCGAGGGCGGTCAGGGTACCCTTGAGCTCGGCCATGGAGACCCCGAGGTCGACGTACAGCCCTTCGATCTGGTGGAAGACCATGTGATGGGTCGCATCGACGTTTTCGTTGCGGTAGCAACGGCCAACCGACAGCACCCGGACCGGAGGGGGTTGGCGCTCCATCACCCGGATCTGCACCGTCGAGGTGTGGGTGCGCAGGAGCCTTCCGTCGGTGAGGTAGAAGGTGTCCTGCTCGTCGCGGGCGGGGTGGTCGGCAGGGGTGTTGAGGGCGTCGAAGTTGTGACGCTCGTCCTCGACCTCGGGGCCGTCGGCGACGCCGAAGCCCATCTGCCGCAGGGCGTCCACGAGCTCGTCGGCCGTGGCCGACAAGGGGTGGGAATGGCCGCGCCGCTGTGGCCGGCCGGGCAGGGTGAGATCGATGGCCGCCGCCGTTTCCGCCGCCGCCTCCAGGGCCTGCTGGCGCTCGTCGAGAGCGGCGGCGATCTGCTTCTGCGCCTGCCCTGCGGCGCGGCCCACCGCGGGGCGAAGGTCACCGGGGAGCTCGCCGATCCCGCCCAGGATCCGGCGCAGGCGGCTCCGGCGCCCGGTGAACCGCACCTTCGCCTCGTCGAGGGCCTTCAGGTCCGCCGCCGCGCCGATGGCCTCAAGGGCCTGCCGTCGGATCTCCTCGATCTCACTCACCATGGTCTGGTTCCCCCACCGTTTTGGGCGCCGACCGGGGCGACAGCGGCGCGGCCACGGTCCGAGCCGGTCTACGTGCTGGCGGGAGTGGGGGAGTCGGGACCGGCGGGGCCCCGAAGGCCCCGCCCCGGCTGGCGCCGGTCTCTACAGATGGGCCTTCGCCTGATCGACGATGGCCGAAAAAGCCTCTGGATCGCGGACGGCGATGTCGGCCAGCACCTTGCGATTGACCTTCACCTCCGCGCGGCCGAGTCCGTTGATCAGCCGGCTGTACGACAGCCCGTGGAGCCGGGCGGCGGCGTTGATTCGGGCGATCCACAGGCGGCGGAAGTCGCGCTTGCGGGTGCGGCGGTCACGGTAGGCGTAGGCCTGGGCGCGATCGACCGCTTCGCGGGCGGTTCGGAAAAGGCGGCTGCGCCCGCCGAAGTACCCCCGCGCCTGCTTGAGGACCTTCTTGTGGCGTCGACGGGAGGCGACGCGGTTGCGCGCACGGGGCATGGGACAAGCCTCCTACTTCAAACCCAGGGATCGCCGCACGTTGTCGAGATTGGCCGGCGACACGCTCTGGTTCTGCCGCAGAGCGCGCTTGCGCTTTGAGGAGCGCTTGCCCAGGAAGTGGTCGCCGAAGGCCTTGCGGCGCTTGAGGCCGTTCCCGCGCTTCTTGATGCGTTTCGCCGTGGACTTGTGGGTCTTGATCTTGGGCATGGCGGACGTGGGCCTGGAGTGGTTTTGGGGTAACCCACGAAGGATAGGGCAAGGCCCCGCCTCTGTCAATGGATCCGGGTCCCGCGGGAAGCCGGGCTCTACCGGGCAAATACTTGAGCGGCAAGATCTTGCGCGATCGTCCGCCAGGTCCGGGCGGGGCGAGGTGTGAGCGAGGGCTGCGGGCCCCGCGAGCCGGGACCGGTCAGGAGCCCCGGCCCTGCAGCAGCTCCCGAACCACCGGGCGCAGGAACACGTCGTCCAGGGGCAGCCGCGCCAGGGCGCGGGCCATCAGGTCGACCCGTTCGGGAACCGTGAGCTCCCGGTCGAGCAGAATGCAGATCCGTCCGCGGAGTCGGAACAGTCCGCCACGGCTGCCATCCAGGTCCTCGCGGCGGATCTCCACCGAGAGCTGGGAGGCCACCGCCTCCAACTCCTGCAGCAGGTGGGCGTCGTCCATCCCGGCCGACGGCCCCCGGCCCCGCTCCCCCTCCGTCTCCGGGGCCTGAGGCGGGCCACGGCGCTCTTGAGAGGACGAGACCCTTCCAGGTTGGTGAGGATGCATCATATTGATAATATACGGCCCATACACCGCCTGAATACCCGCCTGCCGATCGAGGGACCGTGATGGGAGACAGCCTTCCACCGACCCGGGAGAGTCGAGATCCCGGAGTCGACCCGTGGCTCCTCGTCACCAATGACGACGGCGTCGACTCCCCGGCGCTGGGGCCCCTGTTGACCTCCCTCGAATCGCTGGCTCCGGTGCGCGCTGTGGTGCCGGACCGGGAGTACAGCTGGTCGTCCAAGACCCTGACCCGGTTCGGCCGCCTCACGCTCCGCAGGCGGAACGCCGGGGGTCGATCGCTGCACGCTCTCGACGGCTCCCCGGCGGACTGCGCCAATGTGGGGATCCACAATCTGGAGTCGGAGCCGCCCCGGCTCGTGGTCTCCGGCATCAACATCGGGGCCAATGCCGGCCTCGCCTTTCTGCTCAGCTCGGGCACGATCGGCGCGGCCATCGAGAGCGCCCTGAGCGGTCTCCCGGCGGTCGCCTTCTCGCTGCAGCTTCGCCCGGAGGACTACGCCCGCTGGCGCCGGGACCGCCGCGACGCCCTGCCCCGCGGCGCCTGGGAGCAGGCCGCCGCCGTCGCCTGCGAGATCACTTCCGAGATCCTCGAAAGGGGTCTCCCCGACGGAGCGCGGCTGGTCTCCGTCAACCTGCCGCCCGGGGCGCATCCCGGTACCCGGCGGGTGCTGACCGGCGTCGCGCCGAGCGCCTACGGGCCGTTCTTCCGCGCCGAGGGCGACGGCCGCCTGAAGCACGTGTCTTCCGGCCTGCGGCGCACCCGGGAGACGGAGGACGGGGACCTGGACGCCCTGGAGCAGGGCTGGGTCTCGATCACCCCGCTGAGCCTGCGCTTCGACGTCCCTCTTTCCTCGAGGGACCGCGCCCGCTTCGAGCGGCCCTCGAGATGCTGAGCCGGGCCTGGATCCCCCTGGCCGCCATGGTGTCCTGCACGGCCGGAGCCGCGGCGGCGGCGCCATCGACCGGCGCGGACACCACCGACGCGCGGGCGGCTCGGATCGACTCCGCCCGCGCCCGCCGGCTGAACAGCCTGCTGAGCGGAGCGGCGGCCGTGGCCGATCCTCTGGCGGCCACGGAACAGACGGTGGACGCCGTGAGGTGGCTGGCCCGGCGGCGTCAGTTCGTGCTCGGAGACACGCCCTACGGATTCACCGGCCTGCCCATCCTCTACTACAGCCCGGGAACCGGGTGGAACTACGGCGGGCGCCTGCAGATCGCCGACTACGATCGGCGTCCGTACCGCTACAAGCTCAGCATCCACTGGGTCAAGTCCACCCAGGGCAAGCGCATCAGCTACCTGCGCTTCAAGGTGCCCCATATCGGGGGAACGGGCTTCGGCGTCAGCCTGACGGCGAGCAACAAACGCGACATCCGGGCGCGTTACTACGGCCTGTCCAACGAGAGCGAGAACAACGAGAGTCTCACCGATTCCGATCACGTCGACTTCGTCGACAAGGATTACTACCACTACGTGCTGGAGGAGCCCCGGCTGATCGTCAACCTCCTCCGCCACCTCTACGGTCCCGTGACGGTGTCCCTCGGCCTCGGCCTCGAGCGGACGGACGTCGACGGCCGGGGGGAGCGCTCCTACTACCTCGAGGCCGGAACGCCCGACGGTGTCGTGGACGGCACCACGGGGTTCGTCGGCCTCAGTCTGCGCTGGGACACCAGGGACGACCCGTCGATCCCCCGCCGCGGGCTGTTCCAGGAGTGGAGCTACGAGAACTCCCGCAACTCCCTGCTGAGCCTGTTCTTCGAGCAGATCGACTTCCAGCGCTACACGTTCACGGACGCCCGCTACTTCCCCGTCTCCCCGCGCCTGAACATCGCCCACCGCACCATCGTCGAAGCGCTGAAGGGCACCGTGCCCCTGTACGCCTACGGCGAGATCGGCGGCAGCCGGAGGATCAAGGGCCTGGGGGGTTCGGATACGTTGAGGGGGTTCGACCGGCAGCGGTTCACGGACAACGTGCGCGTCCTCACCAACACCGAGGCGCGCTATCACCTCGGGCACCAGACCGCCTTCAAGCAGCACCTGGAGCTCCTGGCGATCCTGTTCGCCGACAGCGGACAGGTGGCGCCCGGATTCTCGGACCTGCATCCCCTGGACACCCGCCTGACCGTCGGATGGGGGCTGCGCACCTATTGGAACGAGGACTTCGTCGTGCGCGCCGACCTCGGAGTCTCGGGCGAACAGGTCTACACCGCGCTCAAGTACCGCAACCTCTTCTGACTCAGCCCCCGGGGGACCCGAGGACCGGCCTCAGCCGGACCGCCACCCAGGCGACCAGGAGCCCCACCAGCAGGTCCTTCGGCAAGGGCGCCAGGCCGAGCTCGAGGGCGTGGGCCGCCCCGTCCGGGCTGGCCGCGACGTAGCGCAGGTTGAGATAGAGGCCCAGCACCCCGGCGGCATAGATCGCCGCCATCCCGGCGTAGGTGGCCGTCAGGGCGCGCCGGAAGGTGAGCCCCCGGCCGGCCCCTGCCAGCCGGCCCGCCAGCCACGCCCCGGCGACGAACCCCAGCAGGTAGCCGAAGGAGGGCTTGAGCAGGGAGTGCGGCCCTCCCCCGCCTGCGAAGACGGGCAGCCCCACCAGCCCGGCTGTGAGATAGACCGCCTGGCTGGCCGCGCCTCGCCACGGCCCCAGCAACAGTCCCGACAGGCAGACGAAGGCGGCCTGCAGCGTGATGGGGACATGAGGCAGGGGGATGCGCAACTGCGCGCCCACGGCGGTGAGGGCGGCCATGAGGGCCACCGGCACGAGCAGGCGGGCTTGCAAGGGTTCGGGGCGGGGAGTCCGAGGTTCGCGCGGGGAGGCCGGCGGATCAGGTGGCGGCCGGGGTGGGGGAACCCTCCGGCTCGCCGGGGGCCAGCATGGCGATGAGGCTGCCGAGGGTGGCGGCGAGCTCCTGCCGGGGGACGACGCGGTCGACGAAGCCGTGCTCGAGGACGGTCTCGGCGATCTGGAACCCGGCGGGAAGCTCCTCGATGCCCATGAACTGCCGGATCACGGCCTGACCGGCGAACCCGATACGGGCCCCCGGCTCGGCGAGGGTGAGATCCCCGAGCATGGCAAAGCTGGCCGTGACGCCGCCGTAGGTCGGATCGGTCAGGACGGCGACGTAGAGCCCGCCGGCGTTGGAGAACCGGCGCAGCCGGGCGCTGATCTTGGCCATCTGCATCAGCGAGAACGTGCTCTCCTGCATGCGGGCTCCCCCCGACTGGCAGACCAGGACCAGGGCCCTGCCGTCGGCCAGGGCCCGGTCGATGAGCCGGCTGATCTTCTCGCCCGTGGCGCCGCCCAGACTGCCCATGATATAGCGCGTGTCCATGATGCCGAGGGCCACGGGGCTGCCGCCGATGGTGCACAGGCCCGTGTGAACGGCCTCGTTGATGCCGCTGGACCGGCGGGCCTCGCGGATCCGGTCGGAGTAGCGGCGGTGGTCGCGGAACTTGAGTGGATCGGCGGTGGACAGGCCGGCGTCGATCTCGGTGAAGGAGCCCCGGTCGCTCAGTAGGCGGATGTACTTCTCGTGGCCGATGGGGAAGTGGCTGCCGCAGTTGGGGCAGACCCAGCTGTTGCGCTCGAGGACGTGCTGGTAGGCCGTCTCGCCGCAGTCCTTGCACTTGCTCCAGATGGCCTCGGGGATCTCGCGCTTGATGCGCGTCAGGATCCCCGACTTCATCCTCTCGAACCAGTTCATGACCTCAGACGATCCCGCGACGCCTGAGTCCGGCGAAGGCCACCCCGGCCGTCACCAGGATCCCCGCCGAGGCGAGGAGCGCCGTCTTCCATGGGAAGGACCCGCCGGCCTGGTGGCGGCGGTCCCTCAACTGGCGGAGCCGGGCAAGGACCCGGTCAGCCGCGGCCTGTGCGTCGGGGAGTGGCGGGGGCGGTTCGAGCACCCGGTCGACGAGGTCGTCGACGGTGTGCATCCTGGCCGCCTCCCGGCGCGCCCGGAAGCCGGACACGAGCCGACCGGCGACCCCGGGTTCGAACCCACCGCCGGCTTGCGCGGTCTCACGGCGCCGCCAGCGGCGCCACCATCCGGTCCCCATCGACCTCTCCTCCGCCGTTTCAGACCAGGCGGCGGCTCTGCAGGGCCGCCCCCAGGCGCCGGCGGGCGCTGTGAATCCGCGAGCTGACCGTGCCCACCGGGATCTCCAGCACGCGGGCGATCTCCTCGTACCCGAGCTGCTCGAAGCTGTGGAGGATGAGGACCTCCCTCAGGGTGGCCGGCAGCTCGTCGATCTGCTCGCGTACGAGGCGCTGGGTCTCCCTCGTCAGCAGCCGGGCCTCCGGCCCCTCGCCGGCGGAGACGGACAGGCTCCCACCGGCCTCCTCGTACGTCCGGTGCAGGCCGAGGCGCCGCCAGGGGCTGCGAGCGCGGTCTCGCCGTCGGTTGAGGCTCAGGCGCCAGACGATGCGCAGGATCCAGGTCTTCAGCGAGGACTCGCCGCGGAACCCGTCGAGGGCCCCGTGGATCTTGACGAAGGCATCCTGGACGACCTCCTCCGCGTCCTCGCGGTCACCGAGGGTCCCATAGGCCAGACCGTAGGCCAGGGGATGATACTCCGCGATCAACTGGCGGAACGCCTCGTCACTGCCCGCGAGGATGCGCTGCACGCGCTCCTCGTCCCGAGGGTAGATCCCGATTCTGGCGATCGTGGTCATCATGCTCCATGGAGACACCGGAAACCGGCCGCCTCTTCGCGGAAGATGCGCCGCCGCCCGCGGGATTGTCAAACGTTCTGGTGGCCGGTCCGCGGCTGGTGAGGGTGGTGGAATTCAACGCGACCCTGACTTTCAGGTTGATGGCCCCTTGCGGGAAACTATATTGGAGCGCCGTGGCACGGTGCTTGCATCCCTCCAGCGCCCGATTGGGGAGGATCTTGAAAAAGCCCCTTGAGATCTGCCTGCTGCTCGGCCTGATGACAGCGCCGGATCCCGCGGCCCCCGCGGAGGAGAGCGTGCCCGATTCGGTGACCAAGTACCGGTTTCTCGGCAAGAACGCCCGGGTCAAGAAACAGCACGACGACGTCGTGAAGTACTACACCGAGTTGATCAAGTACGACCCCGGCTACCACTGGGCCCACTACTCCATGGGCCGGGCCTTCCTGGAGCTGGGTCGGGAGGCCGACGCCCAACAGGCCCTGCTGGCCGCCGCCGCTCTCGATTCCACCCACCTCAACACCAACCTCTCCTTGTACACCATCTATCTGAACTCGGCCGCGCCGGACTCGGCCTGGCGGTTCCTCGCCCCCGTCATCCGCGCCAAGCCCGGGGAGGTCACGTATCTCGAGTACCGGCAAGACATCGCCGACCTGTATCGGCGCAAGGGCCTGCCGCAAGAGGCCATCGAGCACTACACCGCCCTCTCCGAGTCCCCGGCTCTTCCCGAGGACACGCGCAACGAGTTGTACGAGTTGCTCGCCGTCATGAACGAGGACCAGGGAGACGCCGCCGCCGCCCTGGCCTGGCGCCAGCGGCTGGCCCCGGTCAGCGGCGCGGGACAGATCGAATCCCTGACGCGGATAGTGGATCTGCAGATCCAGACCGAGGACTACAAGGGCGCCCACGCAACCCTCAAGGAGCTGGCGAGCATCGACTCCGCCGGCCGCTACGCCCACTACGCCCGCATGTCCGAGCTGGGCGACACGGCGGGCGACCCCGCGGTCCGGCTCGAGGGCCTGGAGGGCATGGCGCGGGAGCAGCCCAAGGACCTGGTGACCGTCGCCACGATCGCCGAGATCCATCTGAACGCGGACGATCTGGAGGCGGCGGCGGGTTGGATCGTGCGCGGCCTGGGGCGGGTGCCCGGCAATGCCCACCTGCGCCTGCTGCGCGGCGACCTGCTGCTGCGCCAGGGCGCCGAGGAGGAGGCCATCGCCGAGTACGAACGCGCCCGGAAGGATCCGAACTGGGCGGCCGTTGCCCAGCAACGGATCTGGCAGCTTCGTCCGCCGGAGACGGAGGAGGAGAAGCTCCGCCGGGAGTTCTTCGGCGGCGGCGACGCCGACGAAGAGGGCTCGACCGACAACGACAGCTGACAACGCGACCCTTCAACCCGAGAGAGAGGTTCCTTCATGCTCCAACTATTCAATGACGGCGGCTGGGCCATGTGGCCGCTGGTCTTTCTGCTGGCCCTCGGCCTGGCCATCGCCTTCGAGCGGCTCATCACCCTGTCCCGCGCCGCCATCGACGCCAAGGGCTTCTTCGAGCAGTTGGAGGAGGCCCTGCGCTCCGGCGGGGCCGAGAGCGCCGCCGAGCTGTGCGCCGAGACGCGGGGGCCCGTGGCCAGCGTCATCCACGCCGGCCTGCTGCGGCTGAATCGCGGCATCGACAACGTGGAGAAGGCGATCGAGAACGCCGGCGCCGTCCAGATGGCCTTCCTCGAGCGCGGCATGATCTGGTTGTCCACGGTGGCCAACCTGGCGCCGATGGTCGGCTTCCTCGGCACGGTGAGCGGCATGATCGGCGCCTTCCAGGCCATCAAGGTCGCCGGAGACGTGGAGCCCTCGCTGGTGGCCGGCGGCATCTCGGAGGCCCTGATCACCACGGCTTCCGGCCTGATCGTCGGCATCCTGATCCAGTTCTGCTACAACTTCTTCGCCTCGCGCATCGACAAGATCATCGCCGACATGCAGGAGCACACGGCGGGCTTCATCGACGTGCTCATCGAGATCGAGCTGAAGGGCAACGAGTGAACCTGCGCAAACGGGGGAACCGGGTGCTCCCGGAGATCCCCACCTCCTCCATGGCGGACATCGCCTTCCTGCTGATCGTGTTCTTCCTCGTGACGACGACGATGAATCAGGACAAGGGGCTGTCGCTGCACCTGCCCCCGATGGCCGAGACCCTGGAGGTGCGGGAGAAGAACATCTGCAACGTGTGGATCAACGACCAGGACCGCATCGCCTACTTCGAGAACTCCGCGCTCACGGAGATCGCCTTTTCCGACTTGCGCGCCGACATCCAGCGCCGGCTGGCGGCCAACGAAAAGCTGATCATCTCCCTGAAGGCCCAGCGCCAGGCCAGCTACCGCATGTTCGTGGACGTCCTCGACGAGCTGAAGCTCGCCGGCGCCACGCGGATCTCGATCGCCGAACCCGAGGGAGGCTGAGGCCCCATGAGATTTGCCCGCAAGTCCCGGGTGGGAGCCGCGGTGCCCACGGCGTCGATGGCGGACATCGCCTTCCTGCTCCTCGTATTCTTCATGGTTTCCACCGTGTTCATCCGCTTTCGCGGCATTCCCGTCTCGCTGCCCGAGGCGGAGCGGGTCGAGAAGCTTGAGATGCGCCGTCACGTGACCAGCATCTGGATCGGCGCCAACGGCGCCGTCAACATCGACGACAAGGCGGTCGCCCTGCAGGACCTGGGTCCCCTGGTCCACGCCAAGCTGACCGCGAATCCCCGTCTGATCATCTCCATCAAGGGCGATGGCCGGGCGTCGTTCGGCACCATCTCCGACGTGCTCCAGGAGCTGCGCAAGGTCGAGGCCTTGCGCGTGAACTTCGCCACCAGCCGCGAGCGCAAGGCCGCGGTGACGGCAGGAGGCTGAGAGATGCTGATACGGACAGGCGGGATGGTGCGCACGAAGTTCGCCGAGGCGGATCTGCGTCTCGAGTACCGAAAGACCTTCTGGGCCTGCTTCGGGGCGTCCTCGATCGGGCTGGTGCTGGTCATCTTGTTCTGGCCGAGCTTCGAGGCCAAGGCCTACGCCAAGCCCCAGGAAGCGGTGATCATCCAGCTGGAGGAGATCCCCGAGACCCGGCAGGAGCGCCGCCCGCCGCCGCCGCCTCGGCCTGTGGTGCCCATCGCCTCCACCAGCGAGGAGATCCCGGAGGATGCCACGATCATGGAGACCGACCTCGACTTCGGCCTCGATGACCTGGCCCCGCCGCCACCCCTCGATGAGCTCAAGACCGAGGTCGCCCTGGAGGAGGAAGAGGAGGAGATCGTCGAGTACTGGCGGGTGGAGAAACCGCCGAAGCGGAAGAACAACCCAGAGCCCGAATACCCCGAGATCGCCCGCCGGGCCGGGATCACCGGGAACGTCACCATCCAGGTCCTGGTCGATCGCGAGGGCAAGGTGGAGAAGGTGGGCGAGATCCACGGCAACGAGGTGTTCCACGAGGCGGCGCGCAAAGCCGCCCTGGCCACCACCTTCACCCCGGCGATCCAGAACGACAAGGCCGTGAAGGTCTGGGTCGCCCTCACCTACAAGTTCCAGTTTCAATAGCAGGCCGGTTGCCCTAACTCGCTGTTTTCCTTATGTAGAGACCACTCGCCAGCAGCCGCGGCCCGGCCGTGGCGCTCTCCCCGGCGTCCTCCCCCACACCCTCTCCCCGCGGCTTCGAACCCCGCCCCCCGGGGTTCGCCCGGAGGTCGGGACCATGCGCTGCCCCTTCTGCAATACCGTGGACGACCGCGTCGTCGACTCTCGCTCCTGCCGTGACGGTCAGGCCATCCGCCGCCGCCGCGAATGCACGAGTTGCAGCCAGCGGTTCACCACCTACGAGTACATCGAGCATGCCCCGCTCACCGTCATCAAGCGGGACGGCAACCGTGAGCCCTTCGACCGCTCGAAGCTGCAGGCCAAGATCGAGCTGGCCTGCTACAAGACGAGCGTCTCCAGCGATCTCATTGAGGAGCTGATGGATCAGGTCGAGTCGGAGCTCGGGAACCGGGCCGAGAGAGAGATCCCGAGCAAGCAGATCGGGGAGCTGGTGATGGAGGGGCTGAAGGACCTCAACGATGTGGCCTATGTGCGGTTCGCCTCGGTCTACCGGCAGTTCAAGGACCGGCAGGACTTCGTCCGGGAGCTCGAGCAGCTCTCCAACTGACCCCTCTGCGGAGAGCCGGCCCGGCCGCCGCGGGCCTCGCCCGGCGGCCCCTCCACCTGTCCCGTGGCGCCTTCCACGCCGTCCACCGGGGGCCGAGAAACCCCTTGACAAGCCGGAATCGGGGCCTGTATATTCGCCCCGTTGTTGCGCCGTGCCACAAGATCTTGTGTACCGCGTAACCTATGTGACCGCCAGATCATGTGGCCGAATTGCAGACGACCTCTCGCTCTCCCCGACGTAACATCCTGTAAACACGATAGTTAGTTCCAGTTATGCCGATGCTTTCCGTATGGAGGCACGGCAGCAGGGGCTTTTGGTCGTACCCTAGGGAGATTTCGAGCATGTCCACCGAACACTCCGCAGCCGATCCAAGCGCCTCCGACGTGCCGGCAGGTGTCCACCGCATGGAAGACCTCCTGGCCCAGCTCGAGGGGCACGGGTACCAGTGCAACGGCCACGAGGAGGTCCTGCGTCGCGCCGCCGACGCCGAGACCTACTACGGCGACAACGACCTGGCCATCGACGTGCTGCGTTCCAAGTACCTGGCACCGGGCGAGACCGGGCCGTTGCAGGTGTGGGATCGCGTCGCCCGGGCCATGGCCTCGGTAGAGGCGAACCCGCAGGTCTGGTACGACCGCTTCTTCTCCCTGCTGATCGACTTCAAGTTCATCCCCGGCGGGCGGGTCATGCACGGCGCCGGCCGCGACGAGGCCAGGCGCAAGCCGACCTTGTCGAACTGCTACGTCATCCCCATCCGGGAGGACAGCCTCGAAGGTATCTACACCTGCCTCAAGGAGTCCGCCCTGGTCTACCGGACCGGCGGCGGCGTCGGTACGGACCTGTCGATCCTGCGGCCCAAGGGAGCGCCGGTGAACGCCACCGTCGACCAGTCGCCGGGGTGCACGGCGTTCATGAACCTGCTGTCGGAGAGCACCAACGCCGTCTCCCAGGCCGGGCGCCGCGGGGCGTTGATGCTCACCCTGCGCGTGGACCACCCCGACATCGTCGACTTCATCACGATCAAGAACGACACCAGCCGGACCAAGGTGCAGTACGCCAACATCAGCGTGCTCATCACCCACGAGTTCATGCAGGCCGTCATCGACGACGCCGACTTCGACCTGCGCTGGGGCGGTGAGGTCTACCAGACGCTGAGAGCCCGGGACCTCTGGGACAGGATCATCACCAACGCCCACGCCAGCGCCGAACCCGGAATCATCTTCTGGGACACGATGCGGGAGCATCACAACGTCGAGTACGCCAATCCGCTGGTGAGCACGAATCCCTGCGGCGAGCAGCCCCTGGCCTCGTACACGGCCTGCAACCTCGGCAACCTCAACCTCGCGAAGTTCGTCGGCGAGGACGGCCTCATCGATTACGAGGATCTGGCCGAGTCGGCGCGCGTGGCGACGCGGTTCCTCGATGACGTCATCGACTACAACATGCCCAACCACGCGCTCCCGAAGATCGAGAAGGCCGTGGCCTCCGACCGGCGCGTGGGGCTGGGCATCACCGGGCTGGCCGACGCGCTGGTGCTCATGGGGCTCAAGTACGACTCCGACGAGGCCCTCGAGGCGGTCGAGAAGATCATGCGCACCATCTCCCACTGCGCGTACGAGACGTCGATCGACATCGCCCGCGAGAAGGGTGCCTTCCCGCTGTTCGATTGGGAAGGGGTGGCCCGGAGCCGGTTCGTCCAGGATCTGCCGAGGGCGATGCAGGATCGCATCCGCGAGCACGGGCTGCGCAACTCCACCCTGATCACGGTACCCCCGGTGGGGACCGGATCGATCGTGGCCCAGACGTCCTCGGGCGTGGAGCCGATCTTCTGCACCAGCTATAAGCGGCGGGTCAAGCAGGAGGACGGCGAGAGCTTCCGCGAGTACAAGGTCTACCATCCCCTGGTGCGCGACCTCTTCGGCGGCGACGAGAACCTGCCCGGGCACTTGGTGACGGCCCACGACATCGACCCCTACTTCCGGGTCAGGATGCAGGGCGTGATCCAGCGCTACACGGACAGCTCGATCTCGTCGACGATCAACCTGGCCGAGGAGACCTCGGTGGAGACGGTGGCCGACATCTACGTCACCGCCTACAAGGAAGGCCTGAAGGGCGTTACGGTGTACCGTGAGGGCTGCCGGCAGGGGATCCTGCAGACGGAGAAGAAGGAGCCGCCGGCTCCTTCCGCCGGGCCGGAGGCGCCGGCGGAAGGAGCCGCCCCGGGCGCCGGACACCACCCGCGTCAGCGGCCGGCGGTCACCCGAGGCGTCACCGAGCGGGTGAGCACGGGCGAAGGCAACATCTTCGTCACCATCAACGAGGACGAGCACGGGATCTGTGAGATCTTCAGCACCATAGGGAAAGCGGGCGGCAATGCGGCGGCCCAGTCGGAGGCGATCAGCCGGCTGATCTCCATCGCCCTGCGTTCGGGCATCGACCCGCAGGAGATCATCGATCAGTTGAAGGGGATCTCCGGACCGAGTCCGGTGTGGGAGAAGGGCGAGCTGATCCTGTCCACGCCGGACGCCATCGGGCGGGCCCTGGAGCGTTACCTGCATCGGCGGGACGGCAGCGACATGCCACACCCCTTGCAGGTCGGTTCCGAGGCCTCGGCGGCCGGCCCCGGCGGGGTCAGCGCTCCGACGACCCTGGCCACCTGCCCCGAGTGCGGCTCCACCGTATCCCACGAGGCCAGCTGTCTGACCTGCAAGCACTGCGGGTGGTCGAAATGCTGAGCGGAGGTCCCTTGTGACCGCGAGTCCGGCCCATTGACCCGGGCGCGGCACCGTCACATCAGTGGCGGTGCCGTTCTCGTTCTAGCGAACCTCGAGGACCAGGCCGTCGTAGGCGAGTTCGACCCTCTCGGGCAGGTAGTCGTTGGTGGCCTGATGGTCGAGATCGTGGGCGATGTGAGTGAAGTAGGCTTGGCGCGGAGCCAGCTCGGCCACGACCTCGAGGGCTTCGTCGACGGTGAAGTGGGTGGGATGGCCCTGGTGGCGCAAGGCGCCGAGGACGAGGATGTCGAGGCCGCGCAACTGGCCCATGGCTTCGTCCGGGATGGCGTTGCAGTCGGTCACGTAGGCGAACCGTCCGATGCGGAAGGCGAGCACGGGAAGCCGCCCGTGCATCACGGTCACCGGCTGGATGTGCAGGCCGAAGAGATCGAGATCCCCCTGGATCGGATGCAGAGACATGCGCGGCACCGCCTGGGCCCAGGCCGAGTCGAAGGCGTAGTCGAAGACCCGGGTTATGCGGTCGAGGGTGGGCCGGTCGCCGTAGACGGGGATCGGCTCGTCGCGCCCGAAGCAGTACGAGCGCACGTCGTCGAGGCCGTGGAGATGGTCGGCATGGCCGTGGGTGAACAGCACGGCATCGACGCGCCGCAGGTCCTGGCGCAGGGCCTGGGTGCGCAAGTCGGGCGGCGTGTCGACCAGGATCGACCGGCCGAGGTGCTCGATGGCGATGGCGCATCGCAGGCGCTTGTTGCGCGGGTCGGTCGAGGTGCAGACCCCGCACTCGCAGGCGATGCGGGGCACGCCGACGGAGGTGCCCGTGCCGAGGAAGGTAACCTGCATCAGACGGTCAGCCCGCCGAACCGAGGGCGGCCCCCCCCGGGGGCCAGGGTCAGGAGACTCGGTCCGTCCTCGGTGACGGCCACGGTGTGCTCGAAGTGCGCGGCGAAGGAGCCGTCCTTTGTGCGCGTGGTCCAGCCATCCTCGTCGACGACGACCTCGGCCCCCCCGAGACTGAGGATCGGCTCGATGGCGAGGACGTGTCCCGGCTTCAGGCGGGGGCCGCGCCCGGGGGCGCCATGGTTCGGCAGATGGGGATCCTCGTGCAGGTGTCGTCCGATACCGTGCCCCCCGTACTCGCGAATGACGCAGACGCCTCCGGCCACGGCGGCCGACTCGACGGCGTGCGAGATGTCCGACAGGCGGTTCCCCGGGCGGGCGGCGTCGACGCCGGCGCGCAGGGCGGCTCTCGTCGTACCCACCAGGCCTCGGACCCGGCGGTCGACGCATCCGAGGGAGACGGTGAAGGCCCCGTCGCCGAACCACCCGTCGAGCTGCACGCCCACGTCGACGCACAGCAGATCGCCGTCCTTCAGGGGCTCGGGACGCGGCAAGCCGTGCACCGCCTCGTCGTTGACGGAGGCGCAGATCGACGCCGGGAAGCCTTGATAGCCCTTGAAGGCCGGCTCGCCGCCGAGGTCGCGGATCGTGGTCTCGGCCAACTCGTCCAGGAGGAGTGTGGACACCCCGGGACCGGCCGCGGCCTCGAGGGCGATCTGCACTTCATGCACGACGGCACAGGCCGCGCGGATCCCTTCGATTTCGCTGGGGCTGCGACGATGCAAGGGCCCTCGACTGGCCGGCTTGGAAGAGTGGATTCGAAGCGTAACCAAACACGGGGAGAGATTCAGTCTCGTCAAGATGGTGTCCGGCCTCTCGCCGGCCCCGGGCACCGCCCGCCCCGGGAGAGAGGCCCGAGATCTTCATTGCGGATCACTCCACCCCTGGTTATCTTGCGAGACCGGCGGCCTTGGGCGGGCCTCGTTTGGTCCCCGCCTTCAGGGCCGCGTCCTTTTTCATCCCAAGCTCTGAACAAAGCGAAACATATCACCGGACATGGGTAAATCACTCGTTGTCGTTGAGTCGCCGGCCAAGGCGACGACCATCAACAAGATCCTCGGTCGCGATTTCGTCGTGAAGTCGTGCATGGGACACGTGCGCGATCTGCCGCCGAAGGAACTCGGCGTCGACGTGGACAAGGACTTCATGCCCCGCTACGTGACCATCCGCGGCAAGGGGAAGATCCTCACCGATCTCAAACGCGCGGCGCAGAAGGCGGACACCATCTACCTGGCTACGGACCCCGACCGCGAGGGCGAGGCCATCGCCTGGCACGTGGCCCATGCGATCGCGCGCAAGGACATCGAGGTCAAGCGGATCCTGTTCAACGAGATCACGCCGAAGGCGGTCCTCCAGTCGATCAACGGGTCCGGCGTCCTCGACCTCTGCAAGGTCAACGCCCAGCAGGCCCGGCGCGTCCTCGACCGGCTCGTGGGCTACGAGATCAGTCCCCTCCTTTGGAAGGTCATTCACGCCGGTCTGTCCGCGGGGCGCGTGCAGTCCGTTGCCCTGCGCCTGATCTGTGAGCGGGACGCCGAGATCGCCGCTTTCCAGCGCCAGGAGTACTGGTCCATCGACGCCTTGCTCGGCCACGCCACCGACGACGGCGAGGCGACCTTCAAGTCGCGCGTGCTGCAGTACAAGGGCAAGAAGCTCGAGATCGCCGACCAGGAGACGACCGAAGGCATCATCGCGGCCCTCCGGGATGCGACCTTCACAGTCAAGTCGGTCAAGCATCGCGAGCAGCGGCGCCGGCCCGCGCCGCCCTTCATCACCAGCACCCTGCAACAGGAAGCGGCGCGCAAGCTGAGGTTCTCGGTGAAGCGCACCATGGCGGTGGCCCAACAGCTCTACGAGGGCATCGAGCTCGTGGGCGAGACGGTGGGGCTCATCACCTACATGCGCACCGACTCGGTCCGCGTCTCCGACGAGGCGATCAGCGAGGTGCGCGCCGAGATTGGAAAGCGCTTCGGTCCGGAGTACGTGCCCGCGAAACCCACTGCCTACAAGACCCGCCGCGGCGCCCAGGACGCGCACGAGGCGATCCGTTCCACCTCGGTGGAACGCACGCCCGACGAGATGAAGAAGCACCTGTCCCCCGATCAACGGCGGCTGTACGAGTTGATCTGGAAGCGCTTCGTCGCCTCCCAGATGGAGCCCCAGGTGATGAACATCATCAGCGCCGACATCGGCGCCGGCGACTACCTGCTGCGGGCCACGGGCTCGCAGGTGAGGTTCCCCGGCTTCACCGTTCTCTACACCGAGAGCAAGGAGGAGGAGGACGAGGAGGAGAACATCCAGGTGCCGGCCGACCTGGCCGAGGGAGAGAAGCTCACCCTGAAGAAGCTGCTGCCCGAGCAGCACTTCACCAAGCCGCCGCCCCACTACTCCGAGGCGTCGCTGGTGAAGGAGCTGGAGGCCAAGGGGATCGGCCGGCCGAGCACGTACGCCCAGATCATCTCCACCCTGCAGGACCGGGAGTACGTGGAGAAGATGGACAACCGCTACTTCGAGGCCACCGAGCGCGGCCAGACGGTCAACAAGCTCCTCGTGGCCACCTTCCCCAACATCTTCGACGTCGAGTTCACGGCCCGCATGGAGGACGAGCTCGACCGCATCGAGGATGGCCAGGAGGACTGGGTCGCCTCGGTCCGCCAGTTCTACGGCTCGTGGAAGGGAACCCTCGAAGAGGCCAACGCGCGGCGCAGAGAGTTGAAGCAGTCCTTCCAGCAGGAGACCGACATCCCCTGCCAGGAGTGCGGGCGCAACATGGTCGTAAAGTGGGGACGCAACGGGCGCTTCCTCGCCTGCCCGGGGTATCCGCAGTGCAAGAACACGAAACCCCTGGAGGAACAGCGCGAGCAGGTGAAGACCGACGAGGTCTGTGACCTGTGCGCCAAGCCGATGGTGGTGAAGACGGGCCGGTACGGCCGGTTCCTGGCCTGCTCCGGGTATCCCGACTGCCACAACGTGAAGCCCTTCTCCCTGGGCATCGCCTGCCCGGACTGCGAGGAGGGCGAGATGGTGGAGAAGCAGTCGCGCAAGGGCAAGGTGTTCTTCGGCTGCAGCCTGTACCCGAAGTGCAAGTTCGCCAGTTGGGACAAGCCGGTGGAAGGCCCGTGCCCGCAGTGCGAGGCGCCCCTGCTGTACGAGAAGGCCAGCCGCGGCGGCCCTCCTTCCCTCCACTGCAAGGTGTGCGACCGCCGCTTCGAGAACACGCAGGCCGCCTGATCCAGACGGCCTCCCTGAGCCGGCATACCGCCATCGAGACGGGCATCGATCGATTCCTCGTCTCCCTGGCCGAGGCCGGTCCTTTCGGTCGATCGCCCCTCCGCCCCGGGACCCGGCGCGCCTACGGCGTCGACCTCGACCAGTTCGCCCGCTTCCTGCACACCCGTATCACCGCGCCCACCGTGGCCAATGTCCCCACCGAGGCGGTGGCGGCCTTCGCCCGGCACCTGACCGACGCCGGCCGGTCGCCCCGCACCGTGGCCCGCAAGCTGGCCGCCGTACGCCGGCTGTTCCGCTTCTTGTGCTCGCAGGGGGTCTGTCCCGCCGACCCTTCCACCGGCGTGCGCGGGCCCCGTCCGTCCGACGACCCGGCCCCCCTCACGCCCGAGGAGATGCGCGCCCTGCTGGCCCGGCCCGAGTTGGGCTCCTTCACCGGCGCCCGGAACCGGGCCCTGCTGGAGCTGCTCTACGGCGCCGGCCTGCGGCTCTCGGAAGCGGTGGGCCTGAACCTGAGCCACCTCGGCTTGGCCGACGGTCGTCTGCGGCTCACCGGCCCCACCCCCCGCGCCGTTCCCCTGGGACCGCAGGCGACGGAGGCGCTGCAGGCCTACCTGCTGCGCCGGGCGGAGGCGCTCCTGGCGCGGTCGATCTCCTCCGTCGACGCCGGCGCGCTCTTCGTCAGCGCCCGCGGGCGCCGCCTGCATCCGCGCTCGATCCAGCGCATCGTCGAGCGCTACCTGCGCCTCCTCGAGTCACCGCCGACCTCGACCCGGACGAGGACGCCGCGCCACCGGGGCCCCGGCCAGTTGCGCGCCGCCTGCGCCCGGCATCTGGTCGAGGCGGGCGCCGACCCCGGGCTCGTCTCCGCCCTCCTCGACCGAAGGCCCGCGGCCCCCCCCGACCCGAGCCGCCACCAGGACCTCTCCGAGCTGACGGCGCGCTACCGGCGGGCCCACCCGCGGGCCTGAAGGGGGTCCACCATGCCGCGTCTGCTCTGCGCTGCCCTCGCCGCGGGGCTGGCCGCGGCCCTCGGCTGCGCCAAGCAGGGCCGGCCCACGGGAGGCCCGGTGGATCGGACCGCTCCGGTGGTTGTCTCCCACCGGCCCGCCCCCGACGCCACCGGCGTCGATCGACGTCAGGTGGTGACCATCGAGTTCAGCGAGGCCATGGATCGAGGGCGGACGGAGGAGTCGGTCTTCCTGGCTCCCCGAAGCGACTTCGAGGCCCACTGGAGAGGACGCCGGCTGCGCATCACGGTCCCCGGCGGCCTGGCGGAGGAGCGCACCTACGTGGTCACCGTCGGCACCGACGCCCGGGACCTGCGCGGCAATGGCCTGGAGCAGTCCTTCCAGTTGGCCTTCGCCACCGGCGGCCGGCTGGACGCCGGGAGCCTCTCCGGGAGCGTGCTGGCGGCGGATCTCGAGCCCCAGCGGGGCGCCTTCGTCTGGGCCTACGACATGGAGCTCTTCGACGGCCGCACCGGCGTCGACCCGCCGGACTACGTCACCCAGAGCGGGGCCGGCGGCGGGTTCCGCTTCGACCGGCTCGCCGGCAGCCGCTACCGGACGATCGCCTTCGTCGACGGCAACCGGAACCAGCGGCCGGACCCCGGAGAGCCCCTGGCCCTCCCCGACGAGGACAGGGTGGCCTCCACCGATGGCGAGGCCGGCGGCGGCGTGCTCGTGCTGGCCGCGAGGGACCCCGAGGTCCGCGTGCAGCGGATCAGCGCCGTCGATCGCCGGCGCATCCTGCTGGCCTTCGAGAGGCCGGTGGATGCCGCCAGCCTGGAGGTGGAGATGGGATCTCTCGACGTTCAGGAGATCCATGCCCACCCCACGGACCCGAGGAGGATCTATGCCGTCACCGCCGAGCAGCAGCCGGGACGGACCTACCGCCCCACCGTGCGGTTGGCCGGCCACGGCGTGGAGGTCCCCCGAGAGCCGGTACGCGGGACCGACCGGGAGGACCGCGGCCGCCCGGAGGTGGTCGGACTGGGTCCTCAGGGCCTGACCGTCGAGGCGGATTCCCTGGTTCTCACCTTCTCCGAGGCGATGGACCCGTCGGCCGTACCCTCCATGGCGGCGAGAGATACCACCTCGGCCCCTCCCCCCGGCCGCTGGCGCTGGACGGGTCCCCTGTCCCTGGCCTTCACCCCGGAGCCGCCCCTGGAGCCCGGGGCCCACCGGCTCGAGGTGCGGCTGGGCGGCCTTCGCGACCGGGCCGGCAACGCGCCCCAGGACTCGACGGCCCTCCTCGGCTTCGAGTTGCTGCCGGCCGCCGACCGGGCCTCGGTGGAGGGGAAGGCCGGGTGGCCGGCTGCAAGCGGGCCCGTTCAGGTTCGGCTCCGGCCGCCTGGCGGCCCCGCCTTGAGGGCCGACGTCGACTCGGCGGGCCTCTTCGCCTTCCCCGGGATCGCGCCCGGCACCTACAGGCTGTCCGCCTTCGTCGACCGGGACGGAGACGGAGAACACGGCGTCGGCCGCCTCGACCCCTACGCGCCGGCCGAACCGATCGCCGTGGGCCGAGAGCTGGTCCTGGAGCGCGGTCAGGGACTGTGGGTCGAGGTGCCGGAGGCGGCCCCGGCCCCATGAGCGAAGCCACCTCCCGTCCCGCCCCTCGCTGGTGGCCCTGGCTGGAGACAACCCTCCTCGTGGCCCTCCTGGCCGGCATCGGCATCGTCCGATTCTCCCGGCTGACGGTGGCCGAGAGGCTGGCGATCCAGTTGGAGGCGGGCCTGCGGCAGCTCTACGAGATGGAGATCGACCACCTGCGGCGCCACGGGCGCTACTTCCCCCCGCGTGATCCGGCCTACGGCCGCTACATGCCCTGGATGCGGCTCTACGAGATCGAGGCCCGCCACGAGGACCGGGAGTCGTTCTTCCTCGTCGTGCGCGCCGACTTCGACCGCGACGGGCGGCCCGGCGTCTGGCGGATCGATCAGTCCTCCCCGGAGGTGCAGCGGCTGCAGGAGGACTGAGAGCTCCGGGGCTGGCTGCGCGCCGAACGGTCGCCGGTCAGCGCGGATGCAGGCGCGGCTCGGCGGTGATCCCGGCCGGGTAGGTGCCCACCACGTGGAGACTGGCCACGAGGGCGTCGATCTCCCGCAGCGCACCGGCGGCCGGCTCGGTCCGGGCGTCGGCGGCGACGTCGAGGTAGACCAGGTAGGCCCAGGGACGGCCCACCCGCTTGTGGGTCTCCACCTTCAGGACTTCCAGTCCCCCCCGGGCCAGCGGTCCGAGGACGGCGGGCAGGCCCGCGGCGGTGTGCTCCATCTCGAGGATCACCGTCGTCTTTGGGGAGCCGCCCGCTCCGGTCCCCTCGCCGAGGACGAAGAAGCGGGTGAAGTTGTCCCGGCCGGCCAGGTCGCGGGCCAGGACCTGCATGCCGTTGTCCTCGGCCGCCTGGGCCGTGGCGATGGCCGCCTCGTCGGACCGTCCCTCCGCCTTGACCATCATGACCGCGCCGGCCGTGTCGTACACCGGCTCCACATCGACCTGAAGGCCGTCGAGGAACTCCCGGCACTGGGCCAGGGCCTGGGGGTGGGAGCGGATGCGGCGCAGGTCCTCGAGACGCGTCCCCGCGTGGGCGATCAGGTGGTGGCCGATGCGCAGGCGGATCTCGCCGCACACCGGCAGCGGCTGCTCGCGGAGCAGGTCCCACACCTCGTGGATGCTGCCGGCCAGGGAGTTCTCCACCGGCGCCACGGCGGCCTCCGCGCGCCGGCCGGCGAGGGCGGAGAACAGGGCGGCGAAGGTGCGGCAGGGCAGTACGTCGACCTTCCTGCCGTCGAAGTACTCCCGCGCGGCCAGCTCGCTGTTGCTGCCCAGCTCTCCCTGGATGGCCACGGTGAGGGCGGCGTCGGAGCGGTGCCCCGGGGGGGTGGCTGGACCCTGCATGCGGTGAATATAGGCAACGCAAGTGCCGCGTTGACAGGGACTTGCCTGCCCGGTAGGTTCTGCCTGCCCGAATTCCGGCGGCGTGGCCAAGTGGTAAGGCAAGGGCCTGCAAAGCCCATATCCCCGGTTCGATTCCGGGCGCCGCCTCCAGACCTCCAACGGCCTCGTCCGCATCCCAGGCGGGTGAGGCCCTTTTTTTGTTGCTACCTTTCCATGCGACGGCCGGGGTGGCGGAACGGTAGACGCAGCGGACTTAAAATCCGCCGGGCCGCAGGCCTGTAGGGGTTCGAATCCCCTCCCCGGCACCACAACCGCAGGCTCTCGGACCCAGGACGGACAGACTGATGAACAGCCACCCCTGCTCACTCGACGACGGCGTCCGGGCCCGCTTCGTGGCCGACGGCTATCTCACGGTGCGCACCACCCTGCCGGCCGACTTCCACTCCGACCTCTACCGGCGCATCGACGAGGTCTTCGAGAAGGAGGGCAACCCGGGCAACAACATCCTGCCGCGGCTGCCCGGGATCCGGCGGGTCTTCGACGACCCGGCCGTGACCGGCGCCCTCGAGAGCCTCCTCGGCGCCGGGTACGTGATGAACCCCCACCGCCACTGCCACCTGAATCCCCCCGGCGCCCCGGGCCAGTCGTGGCACAAGGACTGCTACGTCTTCGACCACAACCTCCGCCACCCCCGCTTCCGGTGGGTCCTCGCCTTCTACTATCCCCAGGACGTGACCGCCGACATGGGGCCCACCGGCGTCATGCCGGGCCAGCAGTGGTACCGCACGATCTCCGACCCCGACCCGGCGAAGGCCACCGAGACGGAGCAGCCGCTGCTGGGCGAGGCGGGCACGGTGGCGATCGTCCACTTCGACAGCTGGCACCGGGCCACGGCCAACCGCAGCGGCCGCAAGCGCTACATGCTCAAGTTCCAGTTCGCGCGCACCGCCGAGCCGGCCGCAGCGGAAGCCGCCGACGGCCGGCTGTCATGGGAGGAGAGCGGGGCCGTCTGCTCCGACGTGTGGCGCTGGCTCTCGGAGGCCGGCAACGGGGCCGCGGCCGGTTCAGAGGAGCCCATCGGGGCCTGGGTCGACGGGCTGGCTTCGGCCTCGGCCGCCGAGCGGGCCCGGGCGGCGGACCGCATCGCCCTCTCCGGGGCCGCGGCGGACGCCGTGCCCGCCCTGGCGCGGGCCCTGGAGGACGAGGCGGAGCCGGTGCGCCTGAACGCCGCCTACGCCCTGGCCGGCGCCGGGGACGGTCCCGGGATCCTCGCCGGCAGCCTGCGCCGCGAGGCGGCCGCCTCCGAGGAGCTGGCCACGGCCAAGACCGCCGACAACGCCCACGGCACGAATCCCACGGCACCCGCCGCCGCCCATGCCCTGGCCCTGGCGCCGGGGGGCGACGAAGCGGCGGCCGATCTGTTGCGGGACGAGCACTGGCTGGTGCGGGCCTCGGCGGCGGGGGCCCTGGGCAACATGGGGCCGGGGGCGGCCCCCCACGAGCCGGACCTGTGCGCGGCCACCGCCGACGGGCACTGGTGGGTGCGGCGCAACGCCCTGGAGGCCCTCGGCCGGCTTCCGGATCCCGGCGACGACGCTCGGGAGGCGGCCGCCCGGTGCCTGCGAGACGAGGACTACCGGGTCCGCCGGAACGCCGCCATCGCCCTGCGCCACCCCGCGGCGCCTGCACCGGAGACGGTGCCGGCCCTGGTGGAGATGCTGCGGGACGAGGACCGCTACAACCGCTTCTACGCCGCCGACGCCCTGCGCCGCCTGGCGCCCGTCTCACCGGAAGCCGAGACCAGCCTCATGGACCACCTGTTCACGTCGCGCTGGTGTCCGCTCACGACTCCCGAGAGCCGCTACTGAGCTGAGGCGCCGGCGCCCCCCCGAGGACTGCTAGCGCTTGAGGATCCCGCCGTTGACGTCGAGGGTGGCGCCGGTGATGTAGGCGGCCATGGGCGAGGCCAGGAAGAGCGCCGCGTGGGCGATCTCCACCGGCTCCCCGAGCCGCCCGAGAGGGATCAGCCCGGTCACGTGGGCCCGCTGCTGGTCGGTGAGCAGGTCCGGATCGGCGTCGATCTGCCCGGGTGAGATGGAGTTGACCGTGACCCCCGCCGGCGCCAGGTCGCGCGCCAGGGTCTTGGTCATGGCCGCCAGACCGCCCTTCGAGGCGGTGTAGTTGACGCCGCCGCTGACGCCGCCGGTCTGGGCGCTGACCGAGGTGATGTTGATGATTCGGCCGCCGCCTTGGCGCTTCATGATCGGCGCCGCGGCGCGGCTGCACAGGTACGGGCCGGTGAGGTTGGCGGCGATCACCCGGTCCCAGGCCTCCGGCTCGATCTCCTCCAAAGGCGCGAACTGGATGAGGCCGGCGTTGTTGACGAGCACGTCCAGACGGCCCCAGGTGCCGGCGATGCGCTGCACCGCCGCCTGCACCTGGGCCTCGACGCCCACATCGGTGGGCAGGACGAGGGCGGCCTCAGGACCGATCTCGCCGGCCACCTCCCGCAGCTGATCGGCGCTGCGCGCCGCCAGGGCCACGCGGGCGCCGGCGCGGGCGAAGGTCACGGCCATGGCGCGGCCGATGCCGCGGCCGGCGCCGGTGACCAGCACCACCTTGCCTGAGAAGTCCAGCAGCGAGCGGATGTCGTCGTGCACGTCCTGTCCTCTCCCGTCCGTCATCCCCGCAGGCCGGGGATCTCCATGAAACGCCCGTTGTCCTGGCAGGCGATCTGGCCGCCGTCGACGATGACGTCCTGTCCGGTGAGGAAGGCGGCTTCGTCGGAGAGCAGGAAGGCGATGACGGCGGCGATGTCCTCGGCGGTGCCGTAGCGGTTCAGGGGGATCTGCTTCAGGTAGGCCGCCTTGAACAGGGGCTCCTCGACCTCGGGCGTCGCCGGCGTCGAGATCACCCCGGGGGAGACGGCGTTGACGCGGATGCGGTGCCGGGCGAACTCCCCGGCGGCGGTGCGCATCAGGCCGACGAGGGCCGCCTTCGAGGCGTCGTAGGCGGCGTTGTTGGTGCTCGACCGGTAGGCGTTGCGGCTGGCCACGCAGACCACGGCACCGCCGCCGCCGCCGGCCATCACCGGCGCCAGGGCCCGCAAAAAGGCGAAGGGCGAGGTGACGTTGACCGCGAGGTTGAGGTTCCAGACCTCGTCGCTCAGGTCGACGATGGGGCCGCCGGGCCAGACGCCGGCGTTGAGGACCAGACGGGTCACGGGACCGTGCCGCTGAACGAGGCCGCGCAGCAGGTCGCCGGTGCCGGCGATGTCGGTGAGGTCGAACTCGCAGGTCGCCAGCCCGCCTCCCGCCCTTTCCTCCCCGGCCAGCCGGGCGAGACCTTCGCCGTCGAGGTCGAGGGCGATGACGCGCAGGCCGTCCTCGAGGAGCCGCGTGACCGTGGCCCGGCCGATGCCGCCGGCGGCGCCGGTCACCAGGGCCAGGGGGCTCACCGGCGCACCAGGTCCTCGTACTCCTCGAAGAGCTCGACGGTGATGCCGTCGGGATCGAGGGCGTAGAAGGCGCGGGCCACGACGAAGCCGCCGCGCTCGACGTCGACGGGAGGGCTGGTGGAAGAGTACCCCGCCGCGATCAGGGATTCGTACAGGGCGTCGATGCCCTCCACCTCGAAGGCCACGTGGGAGGCGCCGACGAAGGGGTTGGCCAGGGGCCGCACCTGGCCCGGCGGGTTGACGTACTCGAACAGCTCCAGGAGGAACTCGTTCACCGGGTGGCGCAGGAGGGCGACGTCGAGGGCGATGTCGTCGTAGCCGATCATGCGGTCGTACGACGGCAGGTTGCGGCGCTCGGAGACGCGCAGCAACTCAAGCCCGAGGAGGTCCCGGTAGAAGGGAATCGATCGCTCGAGGCTGGAGACGGTGAAACCGTGGTGATGGCAGGCCTTCAGGGTCATATGGGCGGCAGCTCCGGGACCGCCTCGGCGGCGCCGCTGGCCTGGGCCCGCCGGGCGGTCTCGGCGATGGCCACGGCCTCCACGGCATCGCGCAGGATCGGCGGCGAGGCGTTGGCGTGGACCATGCCGCGCACCTTGCGCAGGATGTCGGCGGCGCCGAAGGGAAAGTCGAAGTCGCTCATCGGCGGCGAGTGCACGGCGCCGCCGGGCCCGTAGGCGCTGGCGTGGAAGGCGCAGTGCCAGGGCGTGCCCACGTCGCAGCTCACGGTGACTCCGCGGGCGGGGCGGTCCGGGCGGTCCCCGTAGTCGAGGTGGAAGGTGTGCAGCTCGGTCTCGCCCATGCAGCGCACGGACTTGACGCCGCCGCCGAAGAGCAGCTGGGCGAGGCTGACGGCGTGGATGTGTCCGGCCAGGGTGGTGCCGCCGCCCTGGATCGTGCCGAACTGCAGCGGCCCCACCTCCGGCAGGCGGCTGCGGAACCGCGCCGCCACCGGCAGCACGCGCAGGATCGAGATCGAGCACAAGGGGGCGGCGTGGCCCTCGGCCAGCTGCACGATCTCCAGCGCGTCTTCGGTGGTGTAGGCCATGGGCTTGTCGACGAAGGTGGGCACCCCCTTGCGCAGCCCGGGCCGGGCCAGGGCCAGGTGGTCGCTGCCATCGCCGTTGCAGTCGGCCACGAAGACGAGGTCCACGTCGTCGCTGACCTGCTCCGGGCGGTCGCAGACGCGGGGACTCTCATGGAAGACCGAGGCCAGGCACTCGGCCGCGTCCCGGTGCTCGTCCCACACCCTGGCCAGGGTGAAGCCGTCGACCCGCTCCACCGTCATCTGGGCCGGGCTGGCGTAGTTGGTGTAGAAGTAGAAGTGGGCGCCGCCCGTCTGCCACGAGTAGCGGGCGGACTGTCTCGACGACAGGGGCCGTTGCAGGCGGAGGGGATCGTGGTCGGCGAACAGGCCGGCGTAGTAGGCGCCGTGGGTGTCGCAGCGGATGAGGCCGACGCGGATCGGAGCGTCCATGGGACACAACCAAGGCCACGGTCGGGGACCGGGCAAGGTACCGGAAGGCTTGCCCGTGTGGGGGCCCGCGGCGGCAGCAGGGCTGGTGGATCACCGTGGCCCAGGGCGGCAACATCCGCAGGGCCGACACGCCGGTCCGCCTCACCCGGCGGATGGCCCATCACTTCCTGCAGGCGCCGCAACTACGTGCAGTTCCAGATCTGGCAGCCCTGCGGGATCCGGCCTTTCGAGTTGGAGGACGAGACGCCGGAGCTGGGCCGGGTGCGCTGGCCGGTGCGTTGACAAGGGCGCTCTGGCCACTCCAAAGTTGGGGCCGCACGGAGGGAAGGATCACCCGCACCGGGCATGGGAAGGGAGAAGCAGATGGCGGCAGGCAAGGTGGCACTGATCACGGGCGGCGGTTCGGGCATCGGCAAGGCGGCGGCCCTGGCCCTGGCCGAGGAGGGTTTTGCCGTGGTCCTGGCGGGACGCCGGTCCGAGCTGCTGGAGGAGGCCGCCTCCGAGGCCGCGGGAGAGGCCCTCGCCGTGCCCACGGACGTGGCCGACCCCGCTTCGATCCGGGACCTCTTCGCCCGCGCGAGGGAGACCTTCGGCCGGCTCGACCTGCTGTTCAACAACGCCGGCATCGGCGCTCCCGCCGTCCCCCTGGAGGAGCTGAGCTACGAGCAGTGGACGGGGGTGGTGAACGTGAATCTCACGGGGGTCTTCCTGTGCACCCAGGAGGCCTTCCGCATCATGAAGGACCAGGATCCCCGCGGCGGGCGCATCATCAACAACGGCTCGGTCTCGGCCCACGTGCCGCGGCCGAACTCCGCTCCCTACACGGCCACCAAGCACGCCGTCACCGGGCTCACGCGGTCCACCTCCCTCGACGGCCGCAAGTACGGCATCGCCTGCGGTCAGATCGACATCGGCAACGCCGAGACCCAGATGACCCAGCGCATGCAGGGCGGGGTGCCCCAGGCCGGCGGCCAGGACATGGTGGAGCCCCGGATGCACGTGGACAACGTGTCCCGGGCCATCGTCTACATGGCCAGCCTGCCGCTGGACGCGAACGTGCAGTTCATCACCGTCATGGCCACGACCATGCCGTATATCGGGCGGGGTTAGGCGCGTGCCGCAGGCCGGCGGCCGAGTGGACGTCGACGGTGGCGCCGCGATCGATGAGAAAGTCGGCCAGACCGCCGCGGTGCAGGTCGCGGGGGTGCCCCGAGTTCAGCGCCGTGAAGCCGCCCGCCCACCAGCGGCTCTTCTGGTCCACGAAGGACAGGAGCAGGTCGATCAGGTCCCGGTCGTACGTGGGGACCTCCTTGCGGAAAGGGACGGAGACACATGCGAATCTACTTGATGACCGATCTCGAGGGAGTGGCGGGCGTGCAGAACTCGCTGGATTGGACGCGGCCGGGGCAGTACTGGTACGACCTGGCCCGCCAGCTCCTGACCCAGGAGGTCAACGCCGCGCTGGACGGGTTCTTCGCCGCCGGGGCCGACGAGGTCCTCGTGGCCGACGGCCACGGGCCGAGCGCCGTGGACGTGCAGGACCTCGATCCCCGCGCCGAGTACATGCGCGGCTGGCCCGAGCAGTGGCCCCTCGGCCTGGAGGAAGGCGGCTACGACTACCTCGCCTTCGTCGGCCAGCACGCCAAATCGCGCACGCCTTTCTCCAACATGACCCACACCCAGTCCTACCGCACCCTGGAGCTGTCGGTCAACGGCACCGCCGTGGGCGAGTTCGGACAGATCGCCATGTGCGCCAGCCAGCTCGGCGTGCGCACCATCTTCGCGGCCGGCGAGAAGGCCCTGGCCGAGGAGGCCGAGGCCCTGGTGCCCGGCATGGAGACGGTGTGGGTGAAGCGGGGCACGAGATCGGGCCGCGGCGACGAGTGTTCCGAGGACCAGTACCGGGCGCGCAACGTCAGCGCCATCCACTTCCATCCGGAGCGGGCCCAGGCCCTCATCCGGGCCGGCGCGGTCACCGCCGTGCGCCGCGCCGAAGGCGACGACGGCTTCGGCATCATCCCCCTCCAACCGCCCTTCCGGGGCACCTTCGTGCAGCGGCCGTGGACGGAGGAGCCGCGGCGCCTGTACTGCCTGCGCGAGCACCCGGAGAGCGTGGCGGCCATGATGAACCAGTCCCAGGAGTGGCAGCCGGTGGCCAACGAGGACCACCTGCGCGAGCTGCTCGTCGACTGACCGACAACAGGAAAAGAGGAGAAGCATGCGAGTACTGATCACCGGCTCCGCCGGAGCCATCGGATCGACCCTCGTCGAGGGCCTGAAGGAGCGTCACCAGGTGCGCGGCTACGACCGCGAGCCCACCCCCGGGATCGAGGACTTCGTCGTCGGCGACATCGTCGACGCGGAGAAGGTGCGGGACGCCGCCGCCGGCATGGAGGCGATCATCCACCTGGTCAACGTGCCGGGAGGGCAATGGGAGCACGCCCTGCAGAACATGATCGGCACCTACAACGTGCTGGAGGCGGCCCGTCACCACGGCGCCAAACGCGTCGCCTACGCCAGCCGCGCCGGGGTGCTGCCCCAGTCGTACTACCCGCGCTCCATTCAACGCACCGCCCACATGCCCACGCGGCCCGACAGCTACTACTCGGTGACCAAGGTCTTCGCCGAGAACATCGGCTACATGTACACGTCCCGTTTCGACCTGGAGTTCGTCGGCGTGCGCATCGGCAACTTCAACCAAAACCGGCCCGACCCGGAGCATCCCCACCACCTCGGCCACGCCGACTGCGTGCGCCTCTTCGAGCAGGCCATCACCCATCCGGACGTCGGCTTCGAGGTCGTCTTCGGCGTCTCCGACAGCGACTGGCCCCTGTACGACCTCGACCACGGACGGCGGGCGATCGGCTACCACCCACAGGACCGCTCGGAGGTGCCCGAGGACAAGCGCGTCTGAGTCGATTACCCCCAGGTCGGGCCGGCGGAAAGCGCGTCCGGGCAGCCGCCGGACCGCTACTCCTCAGCTCCTCTGCACCATGCCGGTGCTCGGCGCCCCGTCGCGCCCGTCCATCGCCCTCTGCACGCGGTCGATGGTCTCCATCACCGGCAGCACCTGGGAGCAGCTGGTCAGGGCCTTGCGCCCCTCGCGGATGGCGGCGAAGAACTCGCCGTCCTGGGCGTCCACCCCGGAGGGGCCCTCTGGCAGGGGTACGTCGTTGCCGAGGTGATCGCGCAGGGTCTGGCCGTCGGTGAGCCAGGTCTCCTCCTCGCCGATGAGGCGCCAGTCCCCCTGGATCGGTCCGTGGTTGTTGAAGGACTGGGCCGCGCTCACCAGGCAGCCGTCGGCGGCGCGCAGGGAGATGCAGATGTCCATGGGCACTCCCAGCGTCTCGTGCACCGGGCCGCTGCGCCCCCAGGCTTCCATGTGGGGATCGCCGAGGAGCCAGTAGGCCATGTCGATCATGTGGCAGGCCTGGTGCCATAGCAGGTCGTCGGTCCAGATGCGCGGCTTGCCGAAGCGGTTCTCGTTGATCCGGCGGAAGAAGTAGGTGTGCTGCACGATGTGGTGCAGGTGCAGATCGCCGGCCTCGATCATCTCGTGGAGCCGGCGGAAGGCCGGGCTGTAACGCTGGGTGTGGCACATCATGGCCACCTTCCCGGACCGCTCCTCGGCCTCCGCCACGCGTTGCGACTCCGCCAGTGACAGCCCCATGGGCAGCTCGAGGAGCACGTGCTTGCCCCGCTCCAAGGCGGTCACGGTCTGCTCGCAGTGGACCTGGTTGGGGCTGGTGATGACCACGGCCTCCACCCCGGGCCGGTCGATGCACTCCTCGAAGTCGGTGGACGCATGGCCAATGCCGTGCTCCCTGGCAAACGCCTCGGCGTCGGCCTCGAGGCCGCCGGCCAGGCTGACCACTTCCACGTCCTCCATCTTGCGCAGGGCTTCCATGTGGGTCACGCCCTGGGCGCCCTCCCCCACCAGACAGACTCTCATCTTCATCTCCTCACTCGTTGGGGTTCACTCCCGCGGCCACTGCATCCTTCAGGTCGCATCCTTCAGGTCGTCGTGATCGAAGGCGCTGGACATCCGCTCCACCTCATTCGGCGCAATGCCCAGGTGAGCCGCAGCATCTCGCCAGCCTCGGACCGCCTTGCCCACCTCAGCCGCTGTCGCGCGCGCGGCTGGCCCGGTCATGCCGAACATGGGCGCCACCTCCATGGCGAGGTCGAGAGATGCCGTGCCGTCCGTCTCGTCGATCGCCAGGGCATGGACGCGCGGCTTCACGTCGACCGGCACCGGGTTGAGGTCATACGCCGGTGACAGCCGCCAGCCGCTCCTCTCCCGGAGAAACCCGTGATTGCGCAGATGGTCATCGGTGTTGGAGACCAGCATGTTGAACACGATCCGCCGCCAGAGTTGGCGCAGTTCCTCCTTGACCTCGATTCCCTCCCGCCGCAGGAACTCGGCGATTTCCAGATAGCTTCGCATCTCGTCATCCGACCCTTCGATTGCGGTGAGGGCCGACATGAAGTGAATGCGCCGGCCCTGCCTGCGGTCGAAGCGGCGGGCCGTGAATACGGGGCTCCTCGATACCTGCCGGAGCTGGAACGGCGCCACGCGGACCCCGGCCGCCTCGGCCAACGCCATGGTAACCGCTTCCCATCGTGTCTCGGGCCAGTCGTCGTCCCGGCGCGGGAACTTGGCTATCAACAGGCTTCCGTCCCGGTCGCGGACCGTGGCCTTGGGACGGGCGCCGCCGAGCGAGGTGCCGGGGGCCAGGAGCAATCGCAGGTCGTCGTCGCTCTCCCTGGATTCGATGACGCGAGTGGTGGCGGACAGCAGCCGCGGCAGATCGACGACCGGCGGCACCTGCCGGCCGGTCGAGGCGAGAAACGGACCGCCCTCCGCCTCCTTGAACCGAAGGGCGCCGAGCCGCGTCTCGTCGTCGACGAGGATGAGAAAGTCGACCTCGAGCAGTGTCCTGGGTTGGCGCCCCTCCGCCGACGCCCTCCGCAGCTCGTTGCGGCGAATGAGGGTCTGTCCCCAGCGGTCCGGGGCGGGATCGGTGAAGGCATTGAACAGGGGCCGGTCCGTGTGGAACGGCCCAAGCCCCGGGGGGAGCACCGGATCGAGCCCGAAGGCGTCCCGGCGCCCCAGCCACGATCGGGCGTACTCGAAGGAGGCCGTCTGCCGGGCCCCTCGCGTGCGGGCCCACAGGGTGCCTACGGAAACGGGCTCACCGCCCCGATCCATGAATACGGAGATCTCACTTTCCATGGCCGCTGTCCGACGGTGCCTCCCGGGCAGTACGGATGCGCCGCGGCAGCCGTTCCTCTTCGAGGCTGAGCCCGACCGGGTCCCGAGCCGCGTCCGCGAGGTCTCCCAGTCGGTCCGCCATTCCCAGGACGAAGAGGACGGAGGCGTAGATGCCCATCGATACGCCGGGGTCCCCTTTCTCGACCCTGGCCAGGGTGGTGCGGCTGATGAAGGCGCGCTCCGCCATGAGAGCCATGGGTATCCGTCGCCGGCGGCGGGCGGCCGAGAGATCCATGCCCAGTTTCTGCAGGGCGCGCCGCACCCCGAGGGGCAGCGCCTGTTGGGATCGGGAGGATTTCATGAACGAGAAAGCAGGCGATAAAGCGTATATGGACCAATTTATGCATCTTTACGGGGATGTCAACGGAGACTTAAGGCAGGTCATGCAGCTCCTCTCGACCCTTCTCGGTGAGCTCCCAGATCCCCCTCCGGGAGTAGGGGTTCAGGAAACCTTCCTTGACCATCTTCCAGCGCGCCCAATGGACGTTCTTTTGCCAGCGCTGCATCCCGCCGGACAGCCGTTCGTAGTCGACTTCGCCCAGGACCGGCTTCATGATTCGTCCCACACGCTCCACGACCGCATTGGCCTCGCCGCTCCCTCCCATCTTGTCCAGGACCTGCAGAATCGGCTTGACAAACTCCTTCCGCGGCGTTGGCTGCCCCTTGGACTTGCCGTTGCTGGGGAGGTCACGGATTCTCTCATTCTCGCTCTGTTCGGCCGACAAGGAAAGCTCCGCCCATCCCTTTGCAAGCTCGGCAACCTTGTCCCGAAACGCCGTCAGGGCCTTCGACCGCTGCAATGACTTCTCGGCATCGCCGTGGTCCCCCCTCGCCAAGCAATCGGTCACGGCCCGGTTTGCCCCGTCGATCTCTTTCTCGACCTCTTCTTGAAGCACTTGAAACGCCGATGTGACGTTCCCAGGGCCACTCTCGCTCGTCATTCCGCCATTCCCTTCTGCCTGCCTCGGCGCAGCGTCCCCTTCTGATCCGCTGGCCGAGAGGGGTAGGCGGTGATGACGTGCCCGCTGCGCATGGTAGTGTACCCCAAATCCTGGACAGGTGGCTAAGCGAGACTTTGCGTCCACCGACCCACTGTCCGGAGGGGCTTGGATGACGAGGAAACGCAAGACGCATTCGGCGCAGTTCAAGGCCAAGGTGGCCTTGGAGGCTCTGCGCGAACGGCAGACAGTCAACGAGCTGGCCCACAAGTTCTCCGTCCACCCCAGCCAGATCCACGGCTGGAAGAAGCAGTTGCTGGAGCGGCTGCCCGAGGTCTTCCGGGGCCCCGGGACCCGCCGGGGCGACGACGAGGCCGCCTTGGTGCCCGAGCTCTACCAGCAGATCGGGCGGCTGCAGATGGAACTGGAGTGGCTTCAAAAAAAACACGAGGCTCTCGGTGGCTGAGCGCCGCGCCCTCATCGAGCCGCACCCCGGCCCGCTGAGCGTGCATCGGCAGTGCCAACTGCTCGGGCTGGCCCGCTCCAGTTTCTACTACCGCCCGGAGGCGCCGGATCGGCTCACCCTCGACCTGATGAACGCCATCGACCGGATCTACACCGAGCACCCGGTCTACGGCGTGCGCCGGATCTGCGCGGCCCTGAGGCGGGACGGCTACCCGGTCAATCCCAAGCGCGTGCACCGCCTGATGAAGGCCCTGGGCCTGCAGGCGATCTATCCCCGGCCGCGACCGACTACCCCCAACCCTCAGCACCGGGTCTATCCGTATCTGCTGCGAGGGGTGACCGTGAACCGGCCGGACCAGGTGTGGTGCAGCGACATCACCCATCTGCCGATGCCCTCCGGCTTCGTCTACCTGGTGGCGGTCATGGACTGGTTCAGCCGCTACGTGCTGGCCTGGCGGGTCTCCAACACCCTCGACGCGGCCTTCTGCCTGGAGGCCCTGGAGGAAGCCCTGAGCCAGGGGCGGCCGGAGATCTTCAACACCGACCAGGGGGCCCAGTTCACCAGCACCGCCTTCACCGGGCGGGTCGAGGCGGCCGGGGCCCGGGTGAGCATGGACGGCCGCGGCCGGGTGCTGGACAACATCTTCATCGAGCGGCTGTGGCGCTCCCTGAAGTACGAGGACATCTACCTGAAGGCCTACGACAGCGTCCCCGAGTTGATCGAGGGCGTGGCGGCCTACTTCCGCTTCTACAACCTCGAGCGGCCGCACCAGGCCTTCGACTACGAGACCCCCAGCGATGTCTACCACCGGGCGGCCTGAGCGCGGGGGCTCCTCACGGCCTCGGTGGCCCGGCCTGGGTGCAAGTCCGGGAGGCGGGGCTTCGGTCCCAGCGCCGGGGCGCAGTACGGCTCCATTACATCTCGAGACTCTCGCTTGTACAAGCCCAATTCCTGTCCAGTTGACGGGGTACACTTCCGCAATGCGCATGTCGGCATGTCGGGAATAGACGATGTCGATCATTGGTTGTCTCCTCCACTCTCAGCACTGTTCCCCGCTTCATTGGTAGCCGCCTTTTCCACAACCTCCCTTATTGTGCCCTCGGAATCTGTGGCCAGGAGCTGTGCAATGTCCCCTCCTCCTTCCACGACCGGCTTGATGGAGGGAGGCAGCCTGTCTTCGAGCCACTGCGCGCGCTCCCCGCCTGCGTCTTCCTCCTGCAGTTCCTCCGGGATCTCGGAGAGCCGCGCGTAGCCGGTCTCAAGGGCCCACTTGGCGTTTGCGGAACCATTGGCTATGCCGTCGAGTTCATCTGGACATATGTGGTAATCGGGGAACCTGAACTGCGGTGGGAAAGCGAGATCCTCGCTGTCCACGTCGACGACGCGGGGTATGGCGAGTTCATCCTTCAACCGGCGCAGATAGCTGGCGAAGGGGTTGTTCTTTGAGGGATCGAAGAAGACCGGGCTCCCCGGATTGCCAGCCAAGTGCTCTCCGAACAGATCGATCTTCGAGATAGATGCCTCTTCCTCCCATATAGCCCCATTCGCGGCGTCCAAGGCTTCAAAGAAAACCCCATGCCCAGAGCTGATCTGCTGAAGATGATCGGACCCCTCTTCCACTTCTTTGCGTCTGCGGGCGAGACTTCCTTCGGCCAGAAGCGTGAAGAAGAGCGGCGCCATATTGATGTCTCGGTGGCGCTGACGCCGTATCGGCGCTTGACGAGGTCGTAGGCGAGCCTGGCCTTGGGCGAGATCTGCGCGCCGATCTGGACGCGCTCAGGAGCGGGGGCAGGGGCCCCGTCAGGCTCGGGCAGTGGCACCTCACCGGTGAGCACACCCGCTTCGACACCGAGTGCCTTGGCCAGGCGATTCACGGTGTCCTCCCGCGTCTTCTGGCAGTGCTCGGGTTCGTTCTCCAGGCGTTGGACCGTGCGGATGGCAATTTTCGACCGTCGAGATAGCTCGGGCCGCGTCAGACCTTGTCTTCCCGAAGGCTCAGTAGTCGATCAGGATGAATCTTCATGCCCTATGCCCCTTTCCCCTCGGACGGCTATTTCCTGCCTTCGGAAAGCACCGCCGAAGCCGGTCAGGCGCATGGGGGAGACCCGCACAATTCCGATTCCCGGTGAAGCCGCCCGGAGGCACAGCGCCAGCCCATGGGTCGGCCGCAGGACCGCCGGGCAGGAGGAGACCGACCCTGGAGAACCCCCGGCGGGCGTACCTCGGGAGGTTACCCCTGCTCCGGCGGCCACGGCTCCAGGCCGCGGACCCGCTCCGCCAGCTCCCGCCAGCGGCGCGGGCGGTACGGCGGCACCTGGGTCTCGCGCAGATCGAAGCCGAAGGCGCGCTTGCTGAGCACGATGAGCGGCGGAGACTGGATGCGCTTGAAGAAGCTGACCCGCAGCTGGTCCTCCACCCACGCCAGGTCGTCGATCCACGTCCGGGGCGTGGGGAAGTAGCACCCGAAGGTGCGGTCGCCGTCGCGGCCCCCCCAGCCCAGCTCCGCGAACAGCCGCCCCTCCAGCAGCCACTGCATCAGGTCGGCCGGATGACGGCGGTACTCGATGAGCTGGCGCAGCACGGCGTCGTGGTACCCGTACTTGATCGGGTCGCCCTTGCCCCGGGTCACGTCCTGCTCGGCCGACAACTCGGCGCTGGGCACGGTGGAGCGGTCGAGCAGGTTCCGCGGGATCACCTCGCTGTCGTAGACCTCGGCGTTCAGGTACTCCCCCAGCTCGTAGACCTGCACCTTGTAGAGGTCGGCGATGGGGGCCACGGCGCCGGAGAGGTCGCCGTAGAGGGTGGTGTAGCCCAGGGCCATCTCGGTCTTGTTGCCGTTATTCGTGAACAGCAGGCCGTGCCTGGCGGCGAGGCCGGAGAGCACGTCGGAGCCGCGGATGCGGGCCTGCAGGTTCTCGTCCACGAGCGATCCGTAGTCACCGGCCGAGCGCGGAAAGACCGCCTCCCGCACGACGCGCGAGACGGCGCCGTAGAGCTCCTCGATGGGCACGCTCAGGTAGTCGATCCCCAGCTCTTCCGCCAGGCCCCGGGCGTTGTTGCGGGTCACGGCGGCGTTGAAGCGGGTGGGCATGTTGACGGCGAAGACCCGCCCGGGGCCGAAGGCGCGCTCCAGGAGACAGGCCACGACGCTGGAGTCGATGCCGCCCGACAGGCCCACGAGGTAGCGGTTGGCGCCGCCGCGGATGTGGTCGAGGTGGCGCAGTCCGGTGAGCACGGCGCCGTACACGGCCTCGACCTCCTTCGACGCAGCCGTAGATGTCTGCAAGGTGACCGCGGAAACCGCGTCGGCCGCGGCCTCGACCCGGGGCGGCTCCCCCCCGCCGGCGAAGACCACCTGCTCGCGCCAGGGCCGGGCGCGGGCGGCGATGGCGCCGTCGGGCTCGTACGCGGTGGTGTCGCCGTCGAAGACGAGGATGTTCTTGCCGTTGTTCTGCGCGCCCACGTGGTTGACGTAGAGGAAGGGCAGGGGCGACGGCCGCAGGATGTCGCGCACCGTGCGGTTGCGCTTGTCGTTCTTCTGCCAGGTCCAGGGTGAGGAGGAGAGGTTGAAGACCGCCTCGGCCCCGGCGGCGGCGTAGAGGGAGAGGGTGTCGAGGACGGCGCCGTCCCAGCGGTAGTCGGCGCACCAGATGTCCTCGCACAGCTGCGCCCCGAAGCGGAAGCGGCCGCCCCCCCGGCGCGGCACCTCGAAGGGCACGGCCCACTCGGAGAGCGGGCGACCCTGCTCGGCGGCCAGCTTGCGCACCGAGTAGAAGTGCCGGTCGTCGTCGAAGAACCGGTAGTTGGGGTGCAGGGTCTTGGGCTGGCAGCCGGGAGGAAGTCCCGGCGGCAGGCCCGGGCGCTCCACCCAGCGGCCATCGTGACAGACGCGCGCCGTGTTGTACTTGCGCGGGCGACCGTCCTCGCCGAGGGCCTGGGGATCGCGGACGACGTTGCCGAAGAGGACGGTCACGCCCTCGCTGGCGGCGCGCACCTCGTCGCTGAGGGCGGCCCAGTCCTCCACCAGGGCGTCCACCTCCCACAGGTCGCCGACGATGTACCCCGAGAGGCACATCTCCGGAAAGGCGACGACCTCGGCGCCGCCCTCCCGGGCCTGCGAGATCAGCCGCCGGACGCGACGGGCGTTGGCCTCCGGCCGTCCCGGCAACACCTCCATCTGCGCCAGGGCGACGCGCGGCAGCTGCCGGAGGTGGGACATGCCGCGGCCGGTCCGCCTAGCCGGCGGCCACCGCCTCGGAGCGCCGCGCGGCGCGGATGCACCCGCCGAGCCGAAGGATGCCCTCGCGGATGCTGTCCACCGGGGGCTGACCGAAGGCCAGACGGATGTTGGGCACGTCCTCGCCGCGCACGTGGAAGCCGCGCCCCCGGGCGAAGCGGACGCCGCGTTCGTCGGCCAGCTCCTGCAGGCGGTCGAGGTCGAGGTCGCCGGGCAGGCGCACCCAGACGAACAGCCCGCCCACGGGCCTCGACCAGGTGCAGATGTCGCCCACGCTCTCCTGCAGCCCGGCGAGCACGGCGTCCCGCTTCTGCTTGAGGGCCGCGTTCGTGCGCTCGCAGTGCGCCCAGAGCCGGTCCCGGAAGAACTCGGCCAGCACCGACGCGGCCAGCAGGCTGTTGCCGCCGTCGTAGCGCCGGTCGAGGAGGCGCTGCAGCATGGGCGGACGGGCCAGGACGTAGCCCATGCGCACGCCGGGGCCGAGGATCTTGGACAGGGAGCAGATGTAGACGTGATCGGCGTCCGGGTCGAGGGCGTAGAGCGCGGGCGCCTTGGGCCCCTCGAAGTGGACGTCGCCGTAGCAGTTGTCCTCCACCAGGGGCACCCCGTGGCGCCGGGCCACCTCGATCAGCTCCAGGCGGCGGGTCCTCGGCATGACCAACCCGGTGGGGTTCTGATAGGTGGGCAGGGTGTAGACGAAGCGCGCCGGCGTGCCGGCCCGCTCCAGCTCGTGCAGCCTGGCGTCGAGGGCGTCCGCGCGCATGCCCTCCTCGTCGAGGCCGACGCCCTCCAGCCGCACGCCGAGGCGGCGGTAGGCGCCGATCGTGCCGGAGTAGGTCAGCTCCTCGCACACGACCACGTTCTCCCCGGCGCCGCCGGCCAACGCCTCGGCCACCAGGGTCACCCCCTGCATCGACCCGTTCATCAGGGCGATGTCCTCGGGCGATACGGGGACCCCCTCGCGGTCCGACTCGCGGGCGGCCATGACCTCGCGCAGGCCGAGGTGGCCCTGGTCGCCGGGGTAGCGCGTGAAGGCCTCCCCCACGCCGGGGATCGCCTTGACCGCGGCCTCGGCCAGCTCGGCGGTGGGAAAGGTCGAAGGGTTCGTGCAACCGCTGCCGAAGTCGTAGACGCCACTCATCTGGAGTTCTCCTGTTTCAATTCAACTCGAGCAACTCGAGCCGTGGATTGTCGGTGCGGCCGGGGCGCCGTCCGCGCTTGGCCACGGGGAGGCCGTCCACCTCCTTCACGTCGGCCGTGAAGTCGACGGCGCGGGCGCCGCTGATGGCGCTGCCCACGCCGTACCCGTCCACCGGGGCGCCCGCCTGCCGGAAGGCGCGGATGCGCTCCGGCGTGAGGCCGCCGGAGACGAGGATCCTCACCCCCCGGTGGCCGCCGCCGTCGAGACGGGACCGCACCCGGCCCACCAGCTCGGGCGTGACCCCGCCGAGCTCCGACGGCGTGTCGAGACGCACCGCCCACAGCCGCTCCCCCATGGCCCCGGCGACCCTGACACTCTCCTCGGCCTCGTCGGCGAAGGTGTCCACCAGGACGGTGCGCCTCACGGCCGGATCGATGTGGCGGTCGAAGGCGAGGGCCGCCTCCAGGGTGTCGCCGTAGAGCAGCACGAGGGCGTGGGGCAGGGTGCCCGTCGCCTCCAGGCCCGACAGGGCGGCGCCGGCCGGTGTGGCGCAGCCGCTGCAGCCGCCCACGACGGCGGCGTACTCCAGGCGGGGGCTCACGTCGGGATGCACGTGGCGGGCCCCGAAGTGGACCACGGGAACGCCCCCGGCCTCGGCCACGCAGGCCGCCGCCGCCGTGGCCCAGCCCGTCTCGCCGGCCAGGGCGCCGAGGAACGCCGTCTCGTAGAGACCGAAGGCGCGGTACGGGCCGGCGACGCGCAGCACCACCTCTTCCGGCTCGAACCAGCAGCCCTCCGGCAGGCGCTCGACCGCGGCCCCCGCGACCCCGGCCAGGGCCCGGGCCAGCAGGGCCTCCACCTCGCGCATGCCGCACAGCAGGGCCCGCCGCCGGGCGAAGACCTCGATCACCGCCTGCGGGTCCCGGTCCTCCGCCTCGAGAACCTGCCGGGAGCGCAGGAAGTAGATGTCGGCGTTCTGCCCCGCCAGCGTCGCCGGCGAGGGCTCGAACCCCGGGGGGGCGGCCGTCATGATCAGCGGTTGGTGACCCGCGCGCCGAGGATCTTCTCCATGTGATCCAGGGCCCACTCGTGCTGCCGGGGATCGAAGCTGGCCACGCAGTCGGCGGGCACCTCGACCTCGTAGTCGCGGTTGCGCAGGCCGGCCACCGTGTGCAGCACGCAGATGTCGGTGCAGTCCCCCATGACCACGACGCGCTCGGGACGCAGCTGTTGAAGCTGCTCGGCCAGGTCGGTCTCGAAGAAGGCGGAGTAGCGGCGCTTGACCACGCGCCTCGCCTCGGCGGCCAGATCGGCGAGCTCGTCGATGATCTCCTCCTCGCCGGATCCGGCCACGCAGTGGGGCGGAAACATCTTGAACTCGGCGTCGTCGGGCTCGTGCGTGTCCTGGGTGAAGAACAGGTCGGCGCCGGCAGCCTTCTCGCGCTCGACGCGGGCTCGCATGGGCGCGATGATCCCGCGCGCGCCCTCACCGCAGAACAGGGTGCCTCCGGGCTCCATGAAGCCCTTCTGCATGTCGACGACGATCACCGCGTTGGCCATGTCCACTCCTCCCGCGCCGCTAAGTTACGGCGGCCCTGCCCGGAGGGAAACGCACCCCGCGGCTCACGGCCACAGCTGTCGACGTCCGGACGGTCCCGGCCGCCGGTGACTATCCTGCAAGAACGCATCCCGTTCACGCGCGACATTTACTCCGCTCGCAGTCATGACAAGGGAGAGGAAGACGACGTTGAACCTTCTCGATTCTGTCTGCTCGATCCTGCGCGAAGCCCCAGAGCCGCTCCACTACCGCGAGATCACGAAGCGCATCCTCGCTCGGAAGATATGGTCGACGCGCAGCAAGACGCCGGAGGCGACCGTGAATGCCCAACTATCAGTGGACATCAAGCAGCACGGCGATTCCTCGCGTTTCCGGCGGGTCGATCGCGGCGTATACGCCCTCACCCACCCGGCAGTTCCTCCGCAGGAGGTGGCCCCCCCGTCTGCCCCATTGTCGTTTCTCGACGCCGCCGAGCAAGTTCTGCGAGAAGCTGGAGATTCACTGCACTATGAGGAGATCACCAAGCGCGCGCTTGCGGCCGGGCTCATCCGCACGGGAAGCAAGACGCCGGCGGCCACGCTGACAGCCAGTGTCGGTATGGACATCCGCAGGCGGAGCGAACGCGGGGAGGGGCAGCGCTTCTCGCGCCCCTCACGTGGGAAGATCGGGCTCGCCGCCGAGCACTCCCGCAGCGTCACCACCCGGATCGACAAACAGAATCGAGAGGTGGAAGCCCGGCTGCTGAACCGGATCCGGGAGGGATCGCCAAAGGACTTCGAACACCTTGTCGCGGGGCTGCTCGGTGAGACTGGCTTCCCGGATGTCGAGGTAACCCGCCACAGCGCGGATGGCGGAATCGACGTACGGGGGACGCTGGTCGTCGGCGATGTCGTACGCGTCCGAATGGCGGTGCAGGCCAAGCGCTGGGAGAGCAACGTCGGCGCGCAGACCGTCCGGGAGATGCGGGGCAGCCTTGGCGTGCACGAGCAGGGGCTGATCATCACGACCAGTGACTTCAGCTCCGGAGCGCGCAGGGAGGCGGAGCGCCCCGACGCGTCTCCGGTGGCGCTGATGAACGGCGAGCAGTTCGCGTCCCTGCTTGCCGAGACAAGGATCGCGGAAGAGATGGGGGTGGAGCGTAAGCCGCTCGTGCTGCTGGCGCTGGGTGAACCGGATGCCACCGAAGAGGGCGCCGAACAGTAGGAGTCGAACGCCCGCGCCGTTGACACGCGCCTCCCGCGTTCTTGGTCGCCAAGGGGATGGCCATGAGCACGGAGCTCCTTCCCGGCAAGCATCTCTTCGTGGACGACTTCCGCATCCAGGAGATGCACGCCGCCCGCCGGGTCCTGCATCAGCCCGAGAAGCACCCCCTCAACCCGGTGTTGCGTCCCGAGCGGCCCTGGGAGAAGGTGTCGTTGCACGCCGGGCGCCTTCGTCTTCGACGAGGAGCGGGGATGCTTCCGTCTTTGGTACACCTCCGAGTCGCCACCGTCATCGGCACGCGGGTGCTGGTCCGCGACAATCCTCCCAAGGAATTCCGGGAGTACCAAATCTGCTACGCCGAGTCGGCCGGCGGCGTCCATTGGGAACGCCCCCATCTGGGCATCACCGCCGGACGGCCTACTGGAAGACGCGCCAGATCGGCCGGCGGGACAGCGACGACTTCGTCCACTGGAGCGGGAACCGGCCGTCCTGGAGAGCCGCCTCGGCGACACCCCCGGCCTGGAGTTCTACTACCTGCAGGGAGCGGTGCGGAACCAGACCTGGGCCGGCCCTTTACCTCGGCATGCTCGGCGCCTACCAGGCCGACCTGCGCCGCAAGTACGACCCGGCGCGCAACGACGGCGTCACCGACTGCCAGCTAGCCTGGAGCCGCGACTCGGTCCGCTGGGAGCGCTGGCCCGAGCCCTTCATCCCCCATGGCGAGCCGGGCTCCTTCGACCGGGCTAGCGTCTACTGCGAGTACCCGGCCATCCGCGGGGACCCCATCTACTCCGTACATGAAAAAGGGCCCGGGAGGAATCCCCCCGGGCCCTTTGAGCGACCGGCCCCGCCTCGATTCACGGCGTCACGCCGCTATGCGGCCGGTCGACTGGCCCCCAAGGAAAGGGGAGCATCTTCCTCTGTCAAGGGACAGCAAAGCGGCCGTTCAATCTCTCCGCATGCTTTCGAAGTTGACTTCGTATCTGTCTTCGTCGATCTGATCGTGCGGTGGTTCAAGTCCGACCTCGAACAGAGTGGCGCGTCCATTGCCGAGAATGCCGTACTTCGTGGTGCTGGCCGAATCCAGGGCCCGGCCCTCCGCATCGTACACGATGATCGTCATCTTGACGCCTTCATCGCTGTCGAAGCCGCTCCCCGAATTGCGCACGAGCACCGTGCAGCGAGTGAGTTTGCCGAAGAACAGGCTCAGGTCGACCGAGCCTTCGGCACTGATCACCTCGCCCTTGGGTGCGAAGGCGACGCTCTCGACGGTGAGAATCTCGTCGAGTTCATCTGGCGTAAGCAGCTTGTCACTTGCGCAACTGACAAGAGCGGACATGCAACCAGCGAGGACGAGGGCGTATTTCATCATTGATCTACAGAAACCGCGTGATGCCGAAACCGGTGCGCCAGTTGTCCGGTGCCGCGTCGTACGGCGCTCCCACGAGGTACTGGGACGGACTGAGGCGCGTGTTGTTGGTGGCGAGCAGGTAGAAGGTGTGCCCGCCCGTATCGAGGGAGAGACCCCAGGCCAGCGAGTGGTAAGAGCGCCCGCTCTCGCCCGGTGACAGGATGCCCTGGTAGCCCGCCAGGGCCGGGCTGTACTCCAGCAGGATTCCCCAGGCGTGGTTGATGAAGTACTGGACATAGGTGCCCAGGGTGACGGTGTACTGCGGATCGACGCTGAAGATGGTGCTGTTGTACACGCAGGAAGGCACCAGTCCCAGGCCCAGCCTGTCGGCGACCATCGTGTTGAGGACGAGCTGGCCGTAGTACTGGAAGTTGTCGGCCGCGAGAGCACCTCGGTCGACGATGGCCGGCATCTCCGTGTTCCAGGCGGCGCCGGCGTTCAGGGCGAGGACGGCGGGGAACCGCTCGTGGTGGAACTGCAGCCAGCGGTAGCGGAGCTGCAGGTCGAGGTTGTCGAGCACGTTGCTTCGCCCCAGGGTCAACATCAGGCGGTCGCCGAGGCCGTAGCTGACGGACGTGCGGATGTTGGCCGGCCCGTCGAAGCCGAAGTTGGCCTTGTATCCCCTGTTGATGGGCGGCACGAAGCGATGGGAGATCTCGTAGTGGAAGCCGCCCCGGTAGAGGGTTTCAGTCGTGGGATAGTTGGGCGTCACGAGAGCGGTGAAGAGCTCCACTCGGCTCGTGACCGGCGCGCTCGGCTGCCACGAGGGCTGGCCGCCGGCCAGGGCCGGAAGGAGCCCGAGGACGACCGTCAGACGCAAATGCCTCAGTTTCATTCGATCTCCTCCGGTGCGCCAAGGAATACCGAGACCTCCAGGTCGATCTCCTGGCTCACCTTGACGAAGGCCGCCAGGGCGGGGGCCTCGATGCCGTAGTCGGCCAGCTTCAGGGAGAAGGCGGCCTCGACTTTGGAGCGCTCCCCCTGCACCACGACGAGGCCGGGCACTCCGATCTCCCGTTCGACCCCGTGCAGGGACAGGGTGCCCCTGGTCTCGACGCGAAAGGCCGCCACCGACGAATCGACGACGGCGAGCTCGGTGATCTCCCCCTTGTACACCGCCTTGGGCCACTGGTCCGTGTCGAGCACCTCGCGCATGTCGCGGTCTCGCTTGCCGAGGCCGCTGTCGAAGTCCGCCAGGCTCACCTCGAAGTGGAGCTGGCTCTTCTCCGCAAAGAGGGAATCCCCTTCCCAGTAGATGAAGCCGTCGATCTGATCGGTCACCCCGGAGAAGCTGAAGGCGGCCACACTCGAGGTGTACCTCACCTGGTTCCCCCGGGCCTTCCTGTCCACGTGCCACTCGCCCCCCTCAACCGCGAGAGGAAGGCAGATCAGGAAGGCGAGGAGCCCGCGCATGGGGTTCTTCCTTCGGGAGGGCGGCCGGTCCGGCCTCAGTCCCTCGGGGCTCCCCTCTCGATCCAGGCGCGCACGATCTCGAGGGAGGCGGCATCCAGGTACGGCCCCCCGAGAGGCATCCGCCCACCGGAGACCGGGGCATCCGGTAACAGCTTGAGATACAGGTAGCTGCTGTCCGGGCGGCCTGGGTGGACCAAGGCGAGACCCTGGGTGCTCTCCACGCCGACGATGTTCCCGTACGCCGTGCCGGCGGACAGATCGGGCCAGGCGCTGCCACCGTGGCAGCCGCTGGAGGCGCAGGAGACGTCGAAGACCGTCGTCTGCACCCGCTCGAAGGTCGCCGGCCCTTCGGGGGAGGAATCGAAGACCATGTCCGTGCTCGTGGTCAGGTCGGAGCAGGCCGCGGCGATCACCATCAGGGGGAGCAGCAGGAGAGGCTTCTTCATGGCCAATCGGTTCCGAGGACAGGTTGGAATCTCCATCGCGTACACGCATCGACGACAACGTGGCCGATTGGGCCTTCAAGAAAGCGCCGCCCTAACGCTAACAGCTCAAGAGGTCCCGCCACACTTCTGGATACTGCTTCCGAAGATTCTTAAAGGGCTCTTCTTCCCTTCCATCACGCCCAAAGAACCAGGAGGCAAGTCCATGGTCGTCCTGATCCCTAATTCCGAGCTTGAGAGACTCCACAGCATCCTCAAAGTCACCAGTCCGAGCGTCCGAAAGGAACGCTTCCACAACGCGCACCAGATTCCTCGCGGTCTTCTTGCGTGACTCACCGATTGCCTCAATGTTGAGGGGTAAGATTTCGTCGCCGCATGTTGCCCTGCCCTTTGGGTCTTGCTCCTGATAATCAACGAGCCATCGTGGGACCAATTGCCCTGTTGTCACATCATAGAACAGATGATCCCATGGATCATCCTTGGTGGGGTCAATGAGCAAAGGAGCCCCGCTTTGATCCAACGGAAACTGCTCTCCCTTCTGCCTGTTGCAGCCTGCACAGGCTAGAAGAAGATTGCACCAGCGGAAGGCACGTTGTGGGTACTTCCTCTTCGGCCAAAAGTGCTCGGCATCCGTGCCTCGCGAATCACCACAGTAATAGCACCGTGAACGCTCGATCATCTTCTCCAATGTGTTTCGAACGCACCTGATCGCTGTTGTCCTTCCAGCAACTTTCCACTCAATGGTGACATCGGCGCCACGCCTTACCCTCTCCTCTCGTCCCTCAAGATCCCTACTGGTAGAAGATGGGAGGTCCAGCCTAGTAACTTTCCTCATCCTCAGCGATCTTCGCAAATAGAGAGAGCTGTTCAAGCTGATCCTTCTCTGAGGAGTTGAGTGGCACAGCAGCACTCTTCGCCTTCAGTTCGGCGTACTCCTTTCTGGCTCTAACCGCACGTGGGGAGCGCGTGTGCTTGAGGCCAAAAGCTGGACTGAGCAGGATCGCATTGGGCCGACTGGCTACGAGCCTCTGTTGATCCATAGGAGCAAGCTGGAATGGCCCCAGCTCAGAACTGGGGGGTGGTAGGTGAAACACGCCCTTGTCGTCGGCAGCCTGACAGATCAGTGGGCTATGGGTTGTTACCAGAAACTGCAGATTGGGGAAGACCGTCTTCAACCAGTCACCAATCACCCTCTGCCATGAGGGATGCAAGTGAGCATCTATCTCGTCAATGAGGACAACTCCACTGGAATCAACGTACGGCTCACCGCTTTCTCGGGGCCGAAACCCTTCAAGGCCGTAGACCTCGATAAGTTGCCGAAGCAGATCGACCAGCATCGCAATTGCGGCTCTGTAGCCGTCGCTCATGTCCTCGAGGGGTAGTACGACTCCATCCGACTGCCGAAGCTGTAGACCTTCGGAGTCCACTTTGTCAATCTGAATGCTGTGCTGGAGAAATCGATGATTCAGTAATGCGAGTACCTTCTGCAATTCCTCTTTAGCTGGTTCGTTGCCTTCGAGTTCTCGGTATTTCATCTCCCTCAGCCAAACATCGCCCTCAGCAAGCGTAGCATCCTCCCTAAACATGGTGGCAAACCTTGATACCTTACCCGGTGTGGACATAACTCGCTGCGCTTCAGGCGAATGGCCGTAAAGGCGCCTAAACGGTCCATATCCTATGCAGAACCAACCGTCAGGAGACTCTAGCCATGGACCACGGGTTGCACCCTTACCCTTCCGGAGGTACTTCTGCCCCTGGGTCACTGAGATGAGGTCTCCATTCTCCCTGCCGAGTTGAAGTTCGGACCAGAATGCCTTGTTATAGCGACGACCTTGTGCGAATCGATCTTGGTTACCTGGAACAAGCTGAACTGCAATCGTACCCCTGTCAGCCCCCTCCCGAATCCAACCATCCAAAGACGGTTGAAGGGTGCGGCCTGACTGTGGCCCCAGTAGAGCCATGGAGACGGCCTTCAGCAAAGCTGTCTTTCCCGATGCGTTGTCTCCAGTGAATACTGTCCATCCACTGTACTCACCGTTAGACCTTTCTAGGTTGAAGTCAAGTTGCTCAAAGCCTCGGATGTCTTCGAGAACTATTCTTCTGATGTACATGACGGTCTTCCTGTCCTAGTTTTGGGCGGTAAGCCCCTCAGGACCATCGAGTCCAGATTTTATGTATGGCTAGCAAAGCGGGGAAGGGGACCTCTATCCTATGTCGAATTCCTTAGGTCCCTCATCTCCCCCACCCCCGCCGCTGCTTCCCTCACCACCTCTGACAGGCTCGGATGCGCATGCACCGTGCGCGCCAGGTCCTCGGCGCTGGCCCCGAACTCCAACGCCACCACCGCCTCGGCGATCAGATGCGAGGCCTGGGCCCCGAGGATGTGCACGCCCAAAAGGCGGTCGCCGCCGGCCTCGGCCACCACCTTGGCAAAGCCCTCGAGGGCGTTCATGGTGTGGGCCCGGGCGTTGGCGCGGAAGGAACAGCGGCCGGTGCGCACCTCGTGGCCGGCTTCGCGGGCCTGTTCCTCGGTGAGGCCCACGGAGGCGACCTCCGGGTGGGTGTACACCACGTTGGGGATGGCCCCGTAGTTGACGCTCGATCCCAGGCCGGCCATGCGCTCCACGGCGGCCACGCCCTCGGCCTCGGCCTTGTGGGCCAGCATCGGTCCGGGGGTGACGTCGCCGATGGCGTAGATCCCGTCGACGCTGGTGCGGTAGTCCTCGTCGACGGTGACGAAGCCGGAGCGGTCGCGGTCGACGCCCGCCTCCTCCAGGCCGAGTCCCTCCGTGTGCGGGCGGCGGCCCACGGCCACGAGCACGTAGTCGCACTCGACGGTGGAGGTCCTTTCGCCCTTCCTGGCCTCCAGGTGCAGGCGCACGCCGGAGTCGCAGGTCTCGGCGCCGGTGGCCCGCGTCGACAGGTGGAACTTCAGGCCCTGGCGCTTCAGGGTGCGCTCCAACTGCCGGGAGATCTCGCCGTCGGCGCCCGGAAGCACCGCATCCAGGTACTCCACCACCTCCACGGCGGCGCCGAGGCGACTCCAGACCGAGCCCATCTCCAGGCCGATGGCGCCGGCGCCGATGACGGCCATGCGCGCGGGCACGGCTTCGAGGGACAGGGCCTCCTGCGAGCTGAGGATGCGCTGCCCGTCGAAGGGCAGGTCGGGCAGCTCCACGGGCGAGGATCCGGTGGCCAGCAGCACGCGGCCGGCCTCGATCAGGCCGGCGCCTTCCACCGAGACCCGGCCGGCCGCCGCGAGACGGGCCTCGCCCTCCACGTACTCGACGCCCTTGCTCTTGAAGAGGCTGGCCACGCCCTTGGTCATGCGGCCGACGATGGCCTGCTTGTGCTTCATCATCGCCGCCAGGTCGAGGCGCAGGTCGCCGGCGAGGATGCCGTGGTCGTCGAGGCCCTCCTTCAGCTCCGCCCAGCGGTGGCTGGCCTCGAGCAGGGCCTTGCTCGGGATGCAGCCCGCCTGCAGGCAGGTTCCCCCGAGCCAGCCGCGGTCGACGCAGACCACCTTCAGGCCCAGGTCGGCGGCTCTCGCCGCCGCCGCGTACCCGCCGGGACCGGCGCCGATGACGACGAGGTCGCAGGAGCGGCCGGCCACGGTCAGATCTCCAGGGCGAGGCGGGCGGGGTCTTCGAGAAGCTCCTTGACGCGCACCAGGAAGCGCACGGACTGCTCGCCGTCCACGAGGCGGTGGTCGTAGGTCAGGGCCAGGTACATCATGGGACGGACGACGACCTGGCCGTCGACGGCGACGGGCCGCTCCTTGATGGCGTGCATGCCGAGGATGCCGGTCTGGGGCGGCGTCAGGATCGGCGTCGACATCATCGAGCCGAAGAGGCCGCCGTTGGTGATGGTGAAGGTCCCCCCCGACAGGTCGTCGAGGGACAGCCCGCCCTCCCGGGCCCCGGCGGCGAGACGCTTGATCCCGGCCTCGATGCCGGCCATGGACAGGCTCTCGGCGCCGCGCACCACGGGCACCAGCAGGCCGCGCTCGGTGGAGACGGCGATGCCGAGGTTGACGAAGTCCTGGTAGACGACGTCGTCCCCCTCGATGCGGGCGTTGAGGGCGGGGATCTCGCGCAGGGCGATGACGGAGGCCCGCGAGAAGAAGGACATGAGCCCGAGGGAGACGCCGTGCTTCTGCTGGAAGCGCTCCTTGTGGCGCGCCCGCAGGGCCGCAACCTCGGCCAGGTCGACCTCGTTGAAGGTGGTCAGCATGGCCGCCACCCGCTGCGCCTCGGTGAGCCGCTGGGCGATGCGCTTGCGGATGCGGGACATGGGCTCGCGGCGCTCGCCGGCGGACTCTGCGGCCGGAGCGGGACTCGGCGGTAGCGCGGGCTTCTCCTGCCGGGGCGCGGGGGGTGCCGCAGCGGGTGCGGGCACAGTCTCGGCGGGACCGCCTCCCTCGGTGGGACCGCCGTCCCCTGCGGCCTCGCGGTCCTTCAGATAGTCCAGCACGTCCTGCTTGATCAGCCTTCCGCCGCGGCCGCTACCCTCGACGCGGGACGGATCGACGCCGCTCTCCTGCACCAGGCGGCGCACCGCCGGGCTCAGCGCGGACGGGCGCGGCGCCGGTGGACCGGTGACGCCAGCGGCGGGGCTCAGCGCCGGCGGCTCCGAAGGCGATTCCGCCGGAGGCGCCGAGTCGGCGTCCGGCGCGGGCGCCTCGGCGGACGCCCCCGCCTCGGCCTCGCCTTCGGACGGCCGCTCCCCTTCCTCGATGCGGGCGATCACGTCCCCCACGGCGATCCCCTCATCCACCTGCTTCAGGGGATGCAGCACGCCGGCCGCCGGGGCCGGCAGGTCGACGTTGGCCTTGTCCGTCTCCAGCACGCAGATCGGCTCCCCCTTCTCCACGTACTCGCCGCCGGACTTGAGCCATTCCACGAGGATGGCCTCGCTGATCGATTCCCCCATCTCCGGCACGCCGACGTCGATTGCCATCAGCTGCCGCCGTCGGAGCCCGCGGCCCTCTTGGCCGACGGGGCCGCGTCGATGCGCAACTCCTTGCCGGGGTCGAGGGCCTGCTCGACGATCTCGTGCTGCTCGCTCTGGTGCTGCCCGGCGTCGCCCACGGCCGGGCTGGCCGCCTCGTCCCGGCCGACGTAGCCCAGCTCCGCCGACGCCGGCAGCAACTCGTCGATGAGGGGCTGCACGAAGTACCAGGCGCCCATGTTCAGGGCCTCCTCCTGCACCCACAGGAACTCCTCGGCCCTGGGGTAGCGGCCGATCGCCTCGGCCACCTGGGCCTCGGGGAAGGGGTAGAGCTGCTCGAGGCGCACCACGGCGACCTCGGCGAGCCCCTTCTCCTCGCGCCGGGCGAGCAGGTCGTAGTAGATCTTGCCCGTGCACAGGATGAGGCGGCGGATCCCATCCGGCTCGGGGGTCTCGTCGTCGATGACGTTGCGGAAACCGCCGGCGGCCAGCTCGTCGATGTCGGAGACGCAGCTCTTGTGGCGCAACAGGCTCTTGGGGGTCATGACCACCAGGGGCTTGCGGAAGTTGCGGTGCATCTGCCGGCGCAGGACGTGGAAGAGCTGTCCCGGGGTGGTGGGATGGACGACCTGCATGTTGTTCTTGGCGCACAGCTGCAGGTAGCGCTCCAGGCGGGCGCTGGAGTGCTCGGGCCCCATGCCTTCGTAGCCGTGGGGCAGCAGCAGGACGAGGCCGCACATGCGGTGCCACTTGGCCTCGGCGCTGGAGATGTACTGGTCGATGACGAGCTGGGCGCCGTTGGCGAAGTCCCCGAACTGCGCCTCCCACATGACCAGGCGCCGGGGATCGGCGGAGCTGAGACCGTACTCGAAGCCGAGGACGGCCAGCTCGGAGAGCATGGTGTTGAGGACGACGAACTCCCCCTGGCGGGGAGACAGGTGCGCCAGCGGCGCGTGCCGGGCGCCGGTCTCGACGTCGTGCCAGACGGCGTGGCGGTGGGCGAAGGTGCCGCGCTGGGCGTCCTGGCCGGCGAGCCGCACGGGCACGCGCTCGAGCAGGAGACTGCCCCAGGCGAGCATCTCGGCGCCGCCCCAGTCGACGGGACGGTCGCCGGCGGCCATCTCCCGGCGGGCGGCGTTGACGCGCTCCACGGTGCGGTGCACCTGGAACCCTTCGGGCACCCGGGCGGCGAGCTCGCCGATCCGCTTGAGGGTGCGGCGGCTGACGCCGGTCTCGGCGTCCCCGTCGGGACCGGCCCAGGTCATGCCCTGCCAGATGCCGCCGAAGGTGTTGGTCCGCGGCTTCACCTTCAGGCGCCGGGCCTTCTCCTGGCAGCGATCCAGGGCCTCGCGCACGTGGACCCGCATCTCGTCCACCTCGTCGGCGGTGACCACGCCGGCCTCGGTCAGCTGCGCCGCGTAGAGGGCCGCCGCCGTGGGATGGCCGGCGATCTTCCGGTACATGCGCGGCGAGGTCAGCGTGGGGTCGTCGGCCTCGTTGTGACCGTAGCGCCGGTAGCACTTGAGGTCGATGAGGACGTCGCGCTTGAACTCCTGCCGGAAGCCGAGGGCCAGACGCGCGGCGTGCACCACCTGCTCCGGGTCGTCGGCGTTGACGTGGAAGACCGGGGCCTGGATCTGGCGGGCGATGTCGGTGGGGTACTGGGTGAACCGCGTCTCCCGGGGGGTGGCCGTGTAGCCCAGCTGGTTGTCGATGATGACGTGGATGGTGCCGCCGTTCCAGTAACCCTCCAGCTGGGCCAGGTTCAGGGTCTCGGCCACCGTGCCCTGGCCGGTGAAGGCGGCCTCCCCGTGGATCTGCAGGGGCGCCACGCGGCCCCGCTCCCGGTCCTGCAGGTAGTCCTGCTTGGCCAGCACCATGCCCTCGATGACCGGGTTGACCAGCTCCAGGTGGCTTGGGTTGGGGCTCAGGGAGAGGTGCATCTTGCGGCCGTGGGAGGTGACGAAGTCGTAGGAGTAGCCCTGGTGGTACTTGACGTCGCCCTCGTCCTCGGCCCCCTCCCCGCGGGAAGCGCCCTCGAAGTCGGCGAGGATCACCTCGTAGGGCTTGTGCAGGATGTGGGCGAGCACGTTGAGCCGCCCGCGGTGGGCCATGCCGATGACCATCTCCTCGACGCCGAGGCCGCTGCCGCTCTCGACGAGGGCGTCCAGGAGGGGGAGCAGGGCGTCGCCGCCCTCGATGGAGAACCGCTTCTGGCCCACGTAGCGCGTGTGCAGGAAGCGCTCGAACTCCTCGGCCTCGATCAGCAGGAACAGGATGCGCCGGCGCTCCTCCGGTGAGTAGTCCAGGCGGCCGAGGATGGGCTCGACGCGCTCCTCGAGCCAGGCCTCCTGGTCCTTGTCGGAGGTCGACATGGTGTCGACGCCGAGGCTGCCGCAGTAGGTCCGGCGCAACTGGCGGATCAAGCCGGCGAGGGTGCCGTCGGTGTCGTGGCGGAAGGTGCTGGCGCCGGCGCCCTTCTCCAGGTCCTCCTCGGTGAGGCCGAACTCCGACAGCTCCAGCAGCGGATGGGAGACGGGGTCCTCGCCGAGCGGGTCGAGGCGGGCGATGTAGTGGCCCCACTGGCGGTAGGCGCGCACCAGGGCGATCACGTCCCTGTCGCAGCGTTCCGGGTGCTCGGCGGGCTCGACGACGGCCGGCGCCGACGCGGGCTCGGGCGGCAGCGGGACAGGCTCGGGCGGCAGCGGGACGGGCTCGGGCGCCTGCGCGGCGGGCTCCGGAGCGCGGCTCGTGGGCGGCGCCGCAGGGGTGGAGTCCTCTCCCTCGTCCTCTTCCTCGGCCCGCAGGTACCCGTAGTCGAACCCTCGGAAGAAGGTGGCCCACTCCGGCTCCACCGAGGCGGGGTCCGCCAGGTAGCGCTGGTAGAGGGCCTCGAGGTAGGCGGCGTTGGAGCTGTTCAGGTCGATGGGAGGCATGGCCGGTGAAGATCGTTTCGCGCGGGGCTCGCGACGAGCGTAACTGCAAGCAGAATCTGGAAGATACTGGGCCGCCGGAATGCGGTAAAGAGCGCTCCTTCCGGCGCCTTGAGCCCATCCGCCGCCCCCCGTAGCTTCTGGGCTCGCCTCCCCCGCCCGCCTCCCCGCCCGGGACCACGGATGCCGCTGCTGTTCTACGACGGCCCGCCGGCGCTGACCGCCTTCCGGCGCGCGGCCCTGCTCGAGCGCTGCCGCCGCTGCGCCCCCCGGGTGCGCGCCATCGAGGCCCGCTTCCTCTACATGGCCTGGTTCGACGAGCCGCCCGCGGCCGGGGCCGTCCGCCGCCTGGGCGAGGTCCTGGGGGCCGGGGCGCCGCGCGACTCCCTCGATCTCTCGACCTCCTGCCTGCTCGTGACCCCCCGTCCGGGGACGATCTCGCCCTGGTCGAGCAAGGCCACCGACATCGCCGCCAACTGCGCCGTCGCCGTGGACCGCCTCGAGCGCGGGACCCTTTACCTCTTCACGGGCGCCGGCGGCCGGGACCTCGACCCCCTTCGGCCCCTCCTGCACGATCGCATGACTCAAGCCGTGGTCGACGACCCCGAGAGCCTCTTCCGGCGCCTCGAGCCCCGTCCCCTGCAGACCGTGCCCCTCGTCCGCGACGGGCGCGCGGCCCTGGAGGACGCCGACGCCCGCTGGGGCCTGGCCCTGTCCGCCGAGGAAATCGACTACCTGGCCGACACCTACCTCCGACTCGGCCGCGACCCCACCGACGTGGAGCTGGTGATGTTCGCCAACGTCAACTCCGAGCACTGCCGGCACAAGATCTTCAACGCCTCCTGGGTCGTCGACGGGGTCCCGCAGGAGCGCTCCCTCTTCGACATGATCCGCCACACCCACGCCCGCCACCCCGAGCACACGATCAAGGCCTACTCCGACAACTCCGGGGTCATCGAGGGCTTCGCCGCCGAGGTCTTCCGTCCCGACGGGGGCCGCTTTCGATACCGTTACCACGAGAGACGGACCCACATCGTGTGCAAGGTGGAGACCCACAACCACCCCACGGCGATCTCCCCCTGGCCCGGGGCCTCCACCGGCGTCGGCGGGGAGATCCGCGACGAGGGCGCCACCGGCGCCGGCGCCCGCTCCCAGGCGGGGCTGTGCGCGTTCTGCGTCTCCCACCTGCGCATCCCCGGCTGGGAGCAGCCATGGGAGACCGCCGCGGCCGAGCCACCCGCGCGGCTGGCCACGCCCCTGCAGATCATGACCGAGGGCCCCCTCGGGGGCGCCGCCTTCGGCAACGAGTTCGGCCGGCCCAACGTGCTCGGCCTGTTCCGCACCTTCGAGCAGGTCGTCGACGGCCGCCACCGCGGCTATCACAAGCCGATCATGGTCGCCGGCGGCAGCGGCCTCATCGACGCGGCCCAGGTGGACAAGGCCGGTCCCGAGGCCGGCGACGCGGTGGTCCAGATCGGGGGTCCCGCCCTGCTCATCGGCCTCGGCGGCAGCTACGCCTCCTCCATGGACACGGGCCGCAACCTCGAGGAGTTGGACTTCGCCTCCGTGCAGCGCGACAACCCCGAGATGCAGCGCCGCTGCCAGGAGCTGATCGACCGTTGCGCCGCCCTCGGGGACGAGAACCCGATCCGCGCCATCCACGACGTCGGCGCCGGGGGCCTGTCCAACGCCTGCCCCGAGCTGGTGGAGGGCGCCGGCGCCGTCTTCGACCTGCGCGCCATCCCCAACGACGAGCCGGGCATGAGCCCCATGGAGCTGTGGAGCAACGAGGCCCAGGAGCGCTTCGTGCTCGTCGTCGGCGCCGGCCGCCTGGAGCGGTTCCGCGAGATCGCCGGCCGCGAGCGCTGCCCCATCGCCGTCATCGGGCGGGTCACCGGCGACGGGCGCCTCACCCTGGAAGACCCGCTCTTCGGCAACCGCCCCGTGGACGGGCTGCCCCTCGAGGCCATCCTCGGCAAGCCGCCGCGAATGGTGCGCCGCGTCAGCCGGCGGAAGGGACGCGGCGGCGACCTCCCCCTCCATGACGTCGATCTCGCCGAGGCGGCCGGGCGCCTGCTGCGCTTCCCGGCGGTGGCCGCCAAGACCTTCCTCATCACCATCGCCGACCGCACCGTGGGCGGGTCCATCGCCCGCGACCAGATGGTGGGCCGCTGGCAGGTGCCGGTCTCCGACTGCGCCGCCACCCTCACCGGGTTCCGCGGCCACACGGGCGCCGTCATGGCCATGGGCGAGCGCACCCCGGTGGCGGTGATCGACGGTCCGGCGGCGGCGCGCCTGGCCGTGGCCGAGGCGGTGACCAACCTCGCCGCGGCGCCGGTGGGCGCCATGGAGAAGGTCAAGCTGTCGGCCAACTGGATGTGCGCCTGCGGCGAGGAAGGGGAGGACGCGGCCCTCTTCGACACGGTGCGGGCCGTGGGCCTGGAGTTCTGCCCCGCCCTCGGGGTCTCGATCCCGGTGGGCAAGGACAGCCTCTCCATGCGCGCCGTGTGGAGCGACAGCGCCGGCGAGGAGCACACGGTGGCGGCGCCCCTGAGCCTGGTGGTCTCCGCCTTCGCGCCGGTCACCGACGTGCGCCGCATCGTCACCCCGGAGCTGAAGCCGGAGGCGGACACGCGGCTCCTGCTCGTCGATCTCGGCCGCGGCCTCGACCGCCTCGGCGGCTCCTGCCTCGCCCAGGTGTACGGCCGCCTCGGCGAGGAGGTCCCCGACGTGGAGCCGGCTGACGTGCGCGGACTCTTCACCGCCCTCCAGCGGCTCCTCGCCGAGGGACTCCTGCTGGCCTGCCACGACCGCTCCGACGGGGGCCTCTTCGTCTGCGCCGCGGAGATGGCCTTCGCCGGAAGGCGGGGCGTGCGCCTGCGCCTGGCCGGCGGGGCCGATCCCCTGCCGGCGCTGTTCAGCGAGGAGATCGGCGTCCTGATCCAGGTGCGCGCCGCCCATGTGGAGCGCGTGCGGGAGGAGTTCGCCGCCCACGGGCTCGGCGGGTGCGTCCACGACGTGGGGTCTCCGGTCGAGGCCGACGCCTTCGAGGTCTGCCTGGGGGAGGCGGAGGATCTGATCTACAGGGAGGACCTGGGCGCGCTTCACCAGTCCTGGTCGGAGCTGAGCTACCGAATGGCGGACCAGCGCGACGATCCGGACTGCGCCCGCGAGGAGTACGAGGCCCTCGCCGACCGCGCCGACCCCGGGTTGACCTGCCGCGTCCCCTTCGAGTTCGGCGCCCCCGCCGCCGTCGACTCGCGGCCCCCCGTGGCCATCCTGCGCGAGCAGGGCGTCAACGGCCAGGTGGAGATGGCCGCCGCCTTCGACGCCGCCGGCTGCCGCTCCGTGGACGTGACCATGACCGACCTGCTCGCCGGGCGAGCCGACTTGGCGGGGTTCGCCGGCCTGGCGGCCTGCGGCGGCTTCAGCTACGGCGACGTCCTCGGCGCCGGCGCCGGCTGGGCCCGCACCATCCTCTTCCACGACGGCCTGCGCCGGATGTTCGAGGCCTTCTTCGCCCGGGGGGACACCTTCGCCCTCGGCGTCTGCAACGGCTGCCAGATGCTGTCGCTGCTCTCCGAGCTGATCCCCGGCGCCGAGGGCTGGCCGCGCTTCACGGGCAACCGCTCCGGCCAGTTCGAGGCCCGGCTGTCGGCCGTGGAGATCCTGCCCTCGACCTCGGTGCTGCTGCGCGGCATGGAAGGCGCCCGCCTGCCCGTGCCCGTGGCCCACGGCGAGGGCCGCGCCGAGTTCGGGGATCCCGCCGACCTGGGGCGCCTGGCCTCCGGAAGCCGCGTCAGCGCCCGCTTCGTCGACGGCCGCGGGGCCGTGGCCGCCGCCTATCCGGCCAACCCGAACGGCTCGCCCGAGGGCGTCACCGCCCTGTCCAGCGCCGACGGCCGGGTGACGATCATGATGCCTCACCCCGAGCGCGTCTTCCGCGTCGTGCAGCTGAGCTGGCGCCCCCCGGAGTGGGAGGACCGCGAGTTCAGCCCCTGGCTCAAGATGTTCGAAAACGCCAAGGAGTTCGCCTTATGACCGATTCCATCCGCTGGGGCATCCTGGCCACCGGCCGCATCGCCGGCCAGTTCGCCCGCGGCCTGGCCGATGCCGGCTCCATTCTCGCCGCCGTGGGCTCGCGCCGGCAGGAGACGGCCGATGCCTTCGGCGACCAGTTCCAGATCCCGAGGCGCCACGCCTCGTACGAGGCCCTGGCCGCCGACCCGGAGGTGGACGTGGTCTACGTCTCCTCCCCTCACCCCATGCACTGCGAGAACAGCCTCCTCCTGCTGGAGCACGGCAAGGCGGTCCTGTGCGAGAAGCCCTTCACCATCAACGCCGGCGAGGCCCGGCGGGTGATCCAGGCGGCGCGCCGGCGGGAGCTGTTCCTCATGGAGGCCATGTGGGCGCGCTTCATCCCCGCCGTGGCCCGCGCCCGGGAGCTGATCGCCGAGGGCGCCATCGGCGACCCTCGCATGGTGCAGGCCGACTTCGGCTTCCGCGCCGGCGTCAACCCCGAGGGGCGGCTCTTCAACCTCGACCTCGGGGGCGGCGCCCTGCTCGACATCGGCATCTACGTCCTCTCCCTGGCGAGCATGGTCCTCGGCCCCCATCCGGAGGACGTGGCCTCCACCGCCCACCTCGGGGAGACCGGCGTCGACGAGCAGTCGGGGATGCTGCTGCGCTACCCGGGGGGCGAGCTGGCCGTGCTCAGCTGCGCCGTGCGCACCCGCACCCCGGCCGAGGCGCGCATCTTCGGCACCGAGGGTTCCCTGCTGCTGCACAGCCCCTTCTTCAAGTGCTCGACCCTCACCCTCAAGCGGGGCGAGGAGGAGGAGCGCCTGGAGCTGCCCGTGGAGGGCAACGGCTACAACTACCAGGCCCTGGAGGTCGAACGCTGCCTGCGCGAGGGGCGGGTGGAGAGCGAGACCATGCCTCTCGACGAGAGCCTGGCGCTGATGGAGCTGATGGACCGCATGCGGGCCCAGTGGGGGCTCGTCTACCCGACGGAGAGATGATGGAATACGGACGGCCGGCCTGGACCGCCAAGAAGGTCTCCCGCATCGTGCAGGGCACGATCATGCTGCGCCAGGATGCGCAGGAAGAGGGCTTCGAGCTCCTCGACGCCGTGTGGGCCTCGGGCATCAACGCCTTCGACACGGCCGCCCTCTACGGCGGCGGCACCTGCGAGCGCGTCCTCGGACGGTGGCTGGAGGACCGCGGCCTGCGCGGCCAGGCCTTCGTCCTCGGCAAGAGCTGCCACCACAACTCCGACCGCCGGCGCGTGACCCCCTTCGACATCGCCTCTGACCTGGCCGACTCCCTGGCCCGGCAGCGCCACGGGTACCACGACCTTCACTGCCTCCACCGCGACGACCCGCAGGTCCCCGTGGGACCGATCGTCGAGGCCCTCAACGAGCACCTCGACGCCGGCCGCATCCGCGCCTTCGGCGGCTCCAACTGGACGACGCCGCGCCTGGAGGAGGCCAACGAGTACGCCGAGGCCCGGGGCCTGCGCGGCTTCGTCGCCTCGAGCCCCAACTTCAGCCTCGCCGACGAGAAGGAGGCGCCCTGGGAGGGCTGCCTGAGCATCTCCGGCCCGTCGCGGGCGGCGGACCGGGAGTGGTACGCGGCCCAGCGGATGCCCCTGTTCACCTGGTCGAGCCTGGGCCGGGGATTCTTCTCGGGACTGCTGACCCGGGCCAACGCCGAGTCCCTGCGCGACGAGGTCGACGCCTCGAGCGTCGCCTCCTACTGGCACGAGGACAACTGGCGGCGCCTCGACCGCGTCCGGCAGCTGGCCGCCGAGAAGGGCTGCCCCGTGCCCCAGGTGGCCCTCGCCTGGGTGCTGCAGAACCCCGGCCTGGACGTGTACGCCCTCGTCGGCGCCCGCACCGGGGCCGAGTGCCAGGCCAACGCCGAGGTCTTCGACCTGCCGCTGACGGCGGCGGAGATGGAGTGGCTGGACCTGCGGAGGGAGGAGCGGTGATCTTCGGGAGCCGGGCGACTGCCTGGACCGCAGGAGCTACTCGAAGAGTTGTGGACCCAACCCTTCAACCCGTGCTGCCCACTGCTCAGATAGGCTCGATCGGGTTGACCGTGGTCTCGGGCACGGTAGATTCGGGCTATGTGGACTCTTGGAGTCGACTGCACAAAACAACATATGGCTGCAAAGCCGGAGGGTTCTTGCGATGAGATCTGTCGATATTGCGGTGTCTGGTCCAGATGAAGAACTCCAGCTTGTCGTCGAAATCAAACACAAGGTTGGGGCCTCTGCCGAGTGGGTCACCCACCTGCGCAGCAACTTGCTGACTCATTCATTCATGCCTCCCGCTCCGTTCTTTCTGCTCGTCCTCCCTGATTTTCTCTATCTGTGGACAGACGCCACGCAGATGGATGAGCTGGCAAAGCCTGCCTATAGAATCGACTCTGACAAAGTACTGGCACCATACCTCAAGTCGAACCAATCCCTGAACGATCTAAGTGGATATGGACTCGGATTGCTTACGACTTCCTGGTTGAACGACTTGGTCCGTGCAGATCTTCAACGGGACTCGGTAGGCTCGGATTCCCAATGGCTCTTTGACTCAGGGCTGTACGAAGCAATTGCACACGGGTCCGTCGAGCTTGAAGCGGCCACATGATTGTGTATGTGGAATCAAACTTCGTCCTTGAGCTTGCTTATCTTCAGGAGGAACATGGCTGCTGCTCGGAACTCTTACGCCTATCAGAATCAGGTGACATTGGCTTGGCGTTACCCGCCTTCTGTATTGGAGAACCATATGAATCATGGGTGCGTCGGCGGAAGAAACGAGAACGGCTACACGGAGAGCTCGTCACGGAAATCGGTGAGCTCTCTCGTTCAAGACCTTACGAAGGGTCCTCCGATGAGTTTCGAGAACTGACCAGCCTATTGACCGAGAGTGGCGAGCAAGAGAAAGAGCGACTCGATAGGACCCTAGAGAGAATCCTGCAAACCGTTGAAGTGATACCCATCGGTCCGATTGCCAGAAACGCGATAAGATTCCAGAAGACTCTCATCCTTTCGCCACAAGACTCGATAGTCTATGCATCGGTTCTCCATCATCTGGCTACAGCTCACGGGGAGGTCTGCTGTTTCATCACCAAGAACTCCAAGGATTTCGCGAATCCGGATATCCAGAGCGAGCTGAGGCCCTACAATTGCAGATTGCTGACAAAGTTCGCTGCTGGCTTGCGGTATGTCCGTAGCCAATTGTAGACATGCACACGCCCAGGCCGTTCAAGCCAACTTCATGACTACAGCCGCTGCAGCACTCTCCGTAAGAGCAACGGTCTACCGACCCGTCGTCTCCGCCCTCCCTCACACCACCGCCGCCGACTCCCGCTCCACCTGATCCCAGTCCGGCTCGTGCGGGGACGCGGTCGTTCCAGGCGATGGACGTGCCGCGGCAGTCGAGTTCCTCCTCGGGAGGGCGGGGCTCTGACCCCCGGTCTCGAGGAGGGGGATCGTTGGGCACCGCCAGGATGGCGTGGGGATCGCCGCCGTGGACCTCGACGCCGAAGACCTCGGCGAGCTGGGCCTGCTTGATCTGACCAGTGATGCCACGCCGCGCTGGCAGGCGATGTCCACGGCCTCCAGGGCCGTGCCGACTCAGGCCGGCACGATCGTCACGTCCACCTCGTCCACGACGATCGGCTCGGGGTCCGGCACCGCGCCGACGTCGACCATCCCGGAGAACAGCAGCGTGAGCGTGAGATCGTTGTCGCCGCGCACCACCAGGCCGGGGGTCAGGTCGATGACGACGGTGGTGTGCGGAGGCAGCGTCCGGCCCGCCTGCGCCGGGCGCCCTTCGCGGTGGTACACGCGGCGAAGTTGCCCGGCCGGAACTTCGGTGCCGTTGAGGTGCACGGCGATCCGGTCGGCCGATCCCAGGCCGACCGCGCGCAGGAACAGCGTGGCGCTGGCGGTCTTCTCGACATCTTCGAACAGCCGGAACCGGTAGCTCGCCGACGGGCTGCCCGGCTCGCGCGGCAGGACCAGTTTCTGGTCCTTCATCGTGCCGCACACATTGGTGCCGGACGGGCTGATGCCGTGGTAGCCACCCCACATCGAGCGGTAGGTGTAGTGACGGACGCCGTCGGCCACCCGCTTCGGGTCGCGAGCTTCGCGCAGGAGGCGGAAGGCCGCAGGCCAGCCGGTCTCCGCGCCGCGCTTGCCGGAACGGAACCCGCCCCAGTGCTTCTGGAAGTTGTAGACCGACATGCCGTCGGCGCCTTCCTGGCGCAGGGCGTGCGCCAGTGCGCGGTACTTCTCCGCCGTCGCCGGCGGACCGAAGCTCTCGCGCGAGGAGCAGTACGGCTGCACGCCCGGATAGAGCCGGCACGGTGTCCCCGCGGTGACAGCACGGAACTCCTCGTAGTCGGCGTTGAAGTCGGTGAACGACGAGTCCATGGGAGCGACGAAGTCGACCAGTCCGCCGCCGGTCCACGCGGGCACGTCGAGCCCGACGGCGTGGCAGTCCTCCAGGGTCTCCGGCACCAGCACGCCCAGCTCCAGCCGCCGCCCGCGCGCGGCGCCGCGCTCGTCGAGCATGGTGCGCAGCCGCTCGATCAGCTCGGTCATCAGCGGCTGCCGCTCGCGGGCCAGGCTCCGGTCGCCGCCGGGGGCGGGGAAGTAGAGGCCGTCGCGAAAGGTGAGCAGGACGCCGTCCACGTCGAAGCGCGACACCACCTCGGCGACGACCGCGTACAGGTAGTCGCGCACCTCGGGGACCGTGAAGTCCATCCGGTTGCCCGGCAGGAAGGCGCCGCCGGGCGGCACATCGGTGATCTTCCACTGCGGGTTGCGGTGCAGGAACATGCCGCCCTGGTCCGGAGCGCCGTGGTTGTCGTTGACCCGGAACCCCGCCAGGCAGCGCATGCCCCGCGTCCGGCAGCGCTCCAGCATCACCTGCAGCGGCATGATGCCGTCGTCCATCATCGGCAGGAACCGGCGGTGCTGCGGGCGCGCGTCGTACTCGAAGCGCTCGGAGCGGAAGTACATGGTCCAGCCCGCGTTGTAGACCTCCTGCACGAACACGTCGGCGTCGCTGGTGGCCACGTGGTCGATGAACGTGCGGAGCTCTTGCGGCGCGGCCGGGTGCGAGGTGATCAGCGGCCGGGCGTCGCCCGGGTCGAAGTCGTAGTTGGCCACGTTGGACGGATCGCTGACGTAGACCAGCTCCCAGTCCCGCGGCGGCCGGGTGTCGGTGGGCGTCACGGCGGGCATCTCTCTCACTCCGGCGACCAGGTGGTGGCGTGGACGCCCTCGTCGCGGGCGCCGGCCCACAGGGTCAGCACGCGGCCGTCGCTCAGCAGCACCGAGCTGGTGCGCGCGTCCATGGGGTGGTAGGCGAGGATGTAGGGCTCCGGATCCCACGTCCGTCCGCCGTCGGAGCTGGCCAGCGCGCGGGGACCGCCGACGGCGTCCTTGTGGTCGTAGGTCAGCACGACGCGGCCGTCCGGCAGGCCCACGGCATCGGCGGACACCATGTGCAGGCGGGTGACCAGGAACGGGGTGGTCCAGTCGTAGCCGCCGTTTCCGGAGAACATGATCGCCTCGTTCTTGTAGCGGCCCGGTCCGACCCGGTTGAGCGAGGGCGCCGGCCAGGTCTCGCGGCCGCCTCCCTGCCCGGCGGGCGCGTCGAACAGGTCCGGGTGCAGGTACTCGCGCTGGAAGCGCGTCGCGCAGAGCAGCTCGCCCGACGGCAGCTCCAGGAGGTTCGACTCGCAGCTCCCGGGCGGCAGCACCGTCCAGTCGCCCCAGCTCCTGCCGTCGTCATGAGAGCGCAGCAGGACGTCCCCTTCGTATCCGGCCTGGTGCGCGGCATCGTTCCAGGCGTTGCTGCAGAAGCAGATCACGGTGCCGCCGGCGAGCTGCACGATGCGGCTGCCGTCGCCCTGCCCGCAGTAGCGCGTCGGCCGGGGCGCCAGCTCGGAGTCCGTCCACGTCCGCCCGCCGTCGTCGCTGCGCGCCACGCGGGGCTCGGGCGTGGGGAACGTGCCGCGCGCCGGGTCGGCTTCGTCGGTCAGCGCGGCGTAGCTCGCGAGGAAGGTGCCGGCGCCGGTCACTCCGAAGCCGAACACCGCCGGCTCCCGTCCGGACAGCGGGATCTCGGCCACGAAGCTCCACGTGCGGCCCTCGTCGGTGGAGCGATGGATGCGGCAGTCGCGGCTGGAGTAGACCAGGCTGCCGTCGGGATGGCGGCAGACGACCGCGCCCTTGGCGCCGGCGCCGGCGAAGTAGCGGTGCTCGGCCGGCACGCGCCGGTAGGCCGTCATCTCGAAGTTCTCGACGTAGTCGCCGCCTTCGTAGCGGTCGTCCGGCCGCATGCGGACCATGCCGTTGTCCAGGTAGCCCCGTGCATCGACCTTGTCGTTCCACAGGTTGGGGTAGACCAGCGGCGGTTTCTCCAGGCCCTCCGGGGTCCAACGCACCACGCCGATCGCCGGCCGGCGGCCCCACTCGTCCATGCCGGGGCCGTAGATGGTGGGCGCGTATGAACCCAGCGCCGCGCCGCGGTGGAAGGCGGACACGATCGCGCCGTCCGCTGTCACCGCGATGGCGGCGCTCACGCCCGCACCGGCCAGCACCGGGCGCGCCTTCTCGCGGATGGCGTAGCGGCTGAGCGCGAGCACGTGGACCTCGTCTCCCCAGTGCGTGCCGGCGTCGTCGTCGGGGGTTGAACCGACGACCGCACGCGCGCCGTAAGGGAAGTGCGGCATGCCGTAGCTCAGCACCAGGCGGCCGTCGGGAAGCTCCGCCAGCGGTGCGGGCAGCGGCGCGAATCCCTCCGGCACGTTCCAGGTGGCGCCGCCGTCCTCGGATTCGCCCAGCGCGATGTCACCCATAGCGCCGCCGACGGGGGCGACCAGCCGGCCGCAGCCGAGCTGCAGCGGGTGGAGCGTCCCCCCTCCGGCCGGAAGCCCGGCCGCGGGCTCCCACGCCGCGCCGCCGTCGGTCGAGCGCAGGATGCGTCCCGGCAGGCACAGCAGCAGCGCGCCGTCGGCCAGGGCGGTCAGGCAGGCGCGGGGCGAGTCGGACAGTTCCACGTCCAGGGCGGCGATCACCCGCCACGGTCCGGCGGGCTCGTCGGCGCTGACGATCAGCACGCTTCGAGTGAGGTTCGCTTCGCTCACGGCGCCGCTCCGCTGGATGGCGGCGAGGAGCGTCCCGGCCCGGCCGGCGGTCAGTGCGAGCACCACGCCGCCCGGAGCCGCGGGCGCTGCCAGGTCGGCCAGCTGCGACCAGGTCACGCCGCCGTCGCCGCTGCGCGCCAGTGACCCGCCGCGGCCTGCGAGCACGAGCTCATCCCCCTGCCGGCAGAGCAGCGGATCGGCATCGCCGAACAGCACTTCCTGGCGCTCGACGCGCAGCCGGCGGTAGCGCAGCACGTGGCGGTCGCCGTGATCGGACTCGAAGCGTTCCTTCATTTGGCGGTCACTATCCCCTTCCAGATAGGGCCGGATCGATCAGGGCGGCGATGACTCTCAGGCCACCGCCGCAGGCCGCGCATTCGCAGGGTCGCCCATCGCAGCCGATGGCCGCGGGACGCAGCGCTCGCCGAGCCCTCCGCGGAACCAGAGCCGCCAGCTTCTCCAGCAGTTAAGACAGAGAACGCCGCTCGGCTAGACTCTGGTAAACCTGTCGCCCTTCGTTGAATAGATGCAGGACTTCCTCCCGCTGTGTATCGTTTGTAAACCGCCAATCCCGGCTCACTATCTCCGTTGCACTGTCAATCGAGCGGACAAAGAACGCTGCTGAACCTTGCGCGATGTCGACGGGGAGACCTGTACCGACATAGATGGGACTCGTGTGTGCATAGATCGGCTGTGCAAAGCTGTCACGGGCTTCCCCAAAGGCACGTGCTGCGACCCAGCCATCGGACTCGATCTGGAGGTCAAACGCCCATTCCCCACCCTGTCTCAGCCCGTCGAGTGGCACCGTCTGGGTGACCACCCCGTTGTAAACCAACTCGACAAGGTTGAGCGGGTAGTGCGATTGCCAGGTGATTTGTCCCGACGCCGTGCGAGGACACCCATTCGACGATTCGATAGCGCCGCCGGGGGGTTCCCCATCGAGATTCAGAAATAGCGCCGGTCCGTTCGTGATGAAGGTACGTCCCGCCTGCAAGCCCTTCAACCAGTTTTCATAGGTAAATTCCTCATCGGTTTGGACATAGACACGGTTGTTCGCACAGATGAACCAATCTGTCCCGGTCGATGCCGGGAGCGGGATGCCGCAGTTGAGCAGGTGATACCAGATGTCGTATTCGAGATCTTTCCAGGAGGGATCGAACAGGTTGAAGGCATCCAACTTCCCTAACGCAGCCGCCACCGGCGCTTCCATTCCCCTTCCGTTGTGACACCACAGCACAATACCTCCCTGTCGTTTGGCGTCGTCGCAGGCGTAACAGATCGGCGGGTAGTCGGGGTCAAGGTTGCTGACAAGATCACCACGACTAACCGGCTCTACCAGATTCTCAATGTGCAAGAACATGACATGTCCAGACCCGCCACCATAATGGGAGTTGTGGCGACTTTCCTCACCACAATCGACCAGATGGTGTGCGGTCGAATAGTCGGTCATGAATCCGAGCGGATACTTGTTGCTGGCATAGGGTAGTTCACCCCGCTGCAGGATGCTTATGACGGTTACGCTGAGGTCGTGGACTCTTGGATCGAGTCGCAATCGGTCATCGGGCTGAGCCTCCCTCTCATTGTAGTGCAGATGTGTATTCCCCGGATACCACCCCTGCGATGGCAGATCTGCCCATCGTTTGAGATGCAGCTCGACCTCGACGGCCCCTTTTGCGGGCATCGAAACGACCTTCCGAAGGGGTTCGTACTCCGTGCCGCGCTCAACCACGATGTCCGTTGAACCACGGGGCACGTCCACAGTAAACTCCCCCGGACAGTAGAAAAATGGGTCGCCCGGACCAATCTTCAGGATACTGTCAGCCGGGTGGACAAAGTGGCCGCTGCTGGTCAGGACATGGACTTTCGCCTCGACGGAGGCACCTGAAACGCTGTCTCGAATGACGCCTCTGAGAGTTGCCATGGAGTGGGTCCTTTCTATGACTCGTCACGTAGGGCCTCAGGGGCCCCACGGCGCGCTTCCACGCCTCCTACTGCCCCCAGACCTCTTCGAAGACCCGGAGGTAGTTCTCGCCGAGGAACTTGCGGATCGTGTCGTCGCCGTGGCCTCGCCGCACGAGTTCCTCGGTGATCGCGGGGACCTTGCCGATGTGCTCGAGGCCCTCCGGCGCGAGGTCGACCCCGTACTGGTCGCTGCCCAGACCGACGTGGTCGGGGCCCATCACGTCGAGAGCGGTTTCGATGTCGTCGACCACTTCGGACAGGTTGCGGTGGGTGATGTGAATCAGTCCCAGCACGCCGCCGTTGCGAGCGATCGCCTCGAGCATCTTCCGGTCACGAGGGAGTTCGAGGCGTGTTCGCGGACGTGTGCCTCCGGCGAGGCTCGAAGCCGGATCGCTGCTGGGGAACATGGTAGGCGTGGTGTGGGAGAGAACGACCGGACGGTCGACCCGGTCGAGGATCTCCCAGAAGCCGCGCTCGCCGATGTGCACCAGGTCGACCACGATGCGGAGTTCTCCCATCCGGTCGATGAGTGCCTTGCCGGCGGCCGTCAATCCACCCTGGTCGTCGGCGGCCCGGCAGCCGTCCGCGTAGATGTTGCGACGGGTGTGGGTCAGGCTCGCCACCCGCAGGCCGAGTTTGTAGTACAGATCGAGGAAGCGCGGCTCGGCGCCCAGCGCCTCGCAGCCCTCGAAGGAGAAGACGAGCGCGACCCGCCCATCCTCCTTGGCCTGACGGATCTCGGCCGCCGACGTGGCGAGCACCAGCTCGTCGAGGCGGTCGACTTCATGGTGCAGGTGCCAGGTCATCTCGAGCCCGCGGTGCAGCGGGCTGTTGAGCTGGTCGTCGTCGAGGTAGACCGCACAGAGTTGCGAAGTGATGCCGCCTTCACGCCACCGCGGCAGGTCGTACTGGCCCATGCACCCGAACCAGACGGTGTGCGCCGACATCCCGAACTGGGCGAAGGGGCCGGCGTCGAAACCGAGCGGCGGCTCCCAGCTCCCGGGGTCGGGGAGTTCGACCCGTTGATCGAGCGTCATCTTGCCGTCGCTGACCGGAATGAGGATGTCGCAGTGACCGTCGATCACGATCGACTCGCGGTGCAGGGCGGAGGCTTTTTCAGAGATCTCCAAGAGAGTGCTTTCTACGGCGTTGCCCTCGACGACGTAGCCGCGTGGCACCCGCGACTCGATGCCGGGCGGAACCTCCTTGATCTGAGCCCGAGCCGGCGCGCCTCTTCGAAGCTCGGGAGGGAAGTCGCCCTGGATGACCTGTTGGGTGGGGGAGCCCCAAGTATAGGGTCGGGGTTCCAGCCCATCCCCGCGTTCTGGCTGTAGCCAAAGATGTGGCCGCTCGGTGCTTCGACTTGCTCTATGGTCAGCGGCAGCTTGCCACTGGGGCCGGGAGCACGGGTGCGGACTTGGTAGATCGCATCATCGGTCTCGCCGACGATTTCTGCAAAGGAATCAGTACTCATGCTGCCTCGTTATCTTTCTGGTTCAGTCCTACCAGCCCTCTTCGCGGACTTGGATTTTCTTTAACAAGGGACGCCACCAGGCTTCGTTGTCGCGGTACCAGTGGACCGTATCGCGGAAGCTCTGGCCGAAATCGACTTGCGGTTCCCAACCTAGCTGGGTGCGGATTTTGGTCGAATCGAGCAGGTAGCGGCGGTCGTGGCCGGGGCGATCATCGACGTAGGTTTTGTGCGCGGCGTCCAGCCCCAAGGCGTCGAGGATCAGGTCAGCGATGGTTTCGACGTCTTTTTCAATGCCGCTGCCAACGTTGTACGTCTCGCCGATCTCACCTTTGTTCAGCACGAGGTCGATGGCCCGGCAGTGGTCATCGACGTGGAGCCATTCGCGGCGGTTCTGGCTGGATTTGTACAGCGGCATCTTCTGGCCGGTGAGCAGGCGGACGACGAAGAAGGGGATGACTTTCTCCGGGAATTGATAGGGGCCGAAGTTGTTGGAGCAGTTCGACAGCGTCACGGGTAGGCCAAAAGTGTGGCCATAAGCGCGTACGGCTAGATCGGCGGCAGCCTTGGCCGCGTTGTACGGAGTGCGCGGCCGGTAGGGCGATTCCTCGCTGAAGGACTCGTCCGCGTCGAGGGCCAAGTCGCCGTACACTTCGCAAGTGGAAATGTGGTGAAAGCGCGGCACTTGGGCATCGGCCGCGGCCTGCAACAGCTTTTGCGTCCCCACGACATTGGTCTGGAAAAAAGCCGAGGGATTGACAATGGCCAAGCTGTTGTGCGATTCCGCGGCAAAGTTGACCACGTAGTCCGGTCGGTGGACTTCGAAAAGATGGCGGGTCAGATCGGCATTCTGAATATCGCCGCGGACAAAGGTGTAGCGGTCCCCGTAGTTTTCTTCCACGTCCTGCAGGCTGGCCAAATTGCCGGCGTAGGTGAGCAGGTCGTAGTTGACAATGCGGTCGTCGGGATAGGTCGATAGCCAGTAGCGAATGAAATTGGAGCCGATGAAGCCGGCACCGCCGGTGACGAACAGGGTAGTCATGGATGCTCTTGGTTAGAGGTTGGGTGCGTGAAGTATAGGTAAAATGAGGCACTTTCTTGGACTCTCGGTCAAGGCGGTGATCGCACCGCCAGGGTCAGGCAGCCCCCTGAGAGGATCGTTTGCCCATCCTTCGACCGAGCTCGCAGTCCGGTCTGGTTGCCTGTCGGCCCGTATCCGGATCAATCCGGGGCCTGAGGGACCGTTGAAGGCACACCCAGCCGTACCCCCGGCGACGGCGACGGGTCGAAAAGGCAGGTCAGGCGGCCAACTCGAACAGCGGCTCAGGCGGGGCCCTCGGCGGGGGCCTCACCGGCAGCCCTACTCCCTCCAGATAGGTCCGGATCGAGGGCGGATCGCAGGGCGGCGATGATTCTCAGGCGACCGCCACAGGCCGCGCATTCGCTGAGGTCGGAGGAAAACACCCGCGCCAGCAGGGTCGCCCACCGCAGCCGATGGCCGCAGGACGCAGCGCTCGCATCGCCGTCCGCCGCCGACGGCTCGGCAACCGGCTGGGCCGCGATGTGGTCGCGGGCCCGGGCCAGGGGCGCCAGGACCCCGTGGTAGCGTTGGGGATGGAGCCGGGGCGGGGAACCAGAGCCGCCAGCTTCTCCAGCAGTTCCATCGGAGACAGCCGGAGATGGCGGGTCCCATCCGACCACGGCGTTTGCCACCGCCCCGGTGTCAATCGCTTGGGTCACCTGTCCCGGTCTCTGAAGGTGCATGGCGACAACCACCGCAGTCTCCTCCCGGAGTCTGCGGTATGCTTCGAAAGTCGCGTGGAAAGGGATCCTCAAAAACAATGTGCTTTTTGTCGCCGAACAGCCGGTAAAGAGGGAGCCCTCGTCGGTTTGGAGGCGAAGAACGTCGTGTCGGCGTCGATCGAGGTTTTCCGGGTACGCTGGGCGCTGGTGCCATTCTTCGTCGCTGGACAGTATTCCCTCTAGTCTCAACCGCTTTCAGGTAATGGTTTGCTTGCGCAACGGATGCATGGTGATGTGGATGAATAACAGTCGATCAAGCTGCTGTCATTGTGCGTCGGTCGCGTCCGTTGCATATTCATGCGGGACATCAATATAGCACCTTTTTGCCATGGAAAGACCTCGGATGAAGGACTCTTCGATCTACATTCCCGTTTACGACTGGGACTCGACTGCATCACTGCCGCAATCCTGGGGGTCTCCGCCTCTTGGCTGGCAGTACGCCAAGCGCCTAGTGCTGGTAAACGACACAGCACACGACCGCCGGGACGAACCGGTCGAAGCGGACGTGGACATTCACGCCGCCCACGTCACCGACCTCGGCCGAGAGGTCCGCGTTGCCCGTCTCCACAGCGAAAACGGTCCTATAGAAGTCGTGCCTAGCCAGGCGCATCTCATGGACCGCGAGGATGAATTGCTGCGCTGTCGGCTGTTTTTCCTTGCCGATGTGGCCGCCGGGGGTTCGGCGACCTACCTCTTGCTATACGGCAACCCCGAGGCGCCCGAGCCTTGCTACGACACCGACCTCAAGGTCTCGGGTGAAGGGCATGCTCTTGAGGTGGAAAACGAGTATTACCGCGCGGTCCTCGGAAAGAAGAACGGCAACTGGAAGAATCACTACTCGAAAAGGGGGCCAGCCGAACTCGTAAATCGACACGGCCACGGAGTCGAAGGCACCATTCACTGGGGGCCTGACTGGAGCGACGAGCGCGTCGGCCGCTACCGGCTGACCAACTGGGACGGCCCGCCCCTGTTCGACTACGATGTGATCAGGGGGCCGGTCTGCGTGCGCATCCGCCGCTGGGGCCACCCGATCTTGTCAATCGGTCCCCAGGTCGGCCGGCCCCACAAGGTCATGGCTACCGTGACTTACAGCTTCTGGGCCGGTCAGCCCTACGTCATCATGGAATCGAAGCTCGAGGTTCTCGAGGACGTGCGTTTCCGCGACTGCCGCAACGACGAGTTCGTCATCGGCGAGCAGCTACCCGAACGAGCTTGGATGGGACCGGAGGGAGAGATCGGTTTTGGGGCCCGGGGCTGGCAGCGCGAGGACCCGCGCTGGGTGACCCATTTCAACCGCGAAACCGGCGAGGGATTCGGTAGCATTCACCTCCAATTCGAGAACACCAACCCAAGTTGGCCGCAGCCGGCCCACACCGGATTCTCGCACACCGGCACTTGGGTCCGCTATCCGGTGCAGCACGCGGCGATGCGCGCTGGCGAGCACGTGTACGAAAGGAACGCCTATGTCCTGCACCGGTACGAAGAGGGAGGAGAGCACGGCGGCCTCGCCGACCTCGTCAGCCACCAGCAGCGTCTGCTCAACCCGATCACCCAAGGCGAGGCCCCTCCGGCTCCCAGGCCGATCAACCTCGACAATGTCATGGACGCGCTGCGGGCCACCAACGAATTCGAGCTCTACGTCCAGGGATCACCCTGGGGACAGCGCCAGCTTAGCTTCGTCGATATCGGAATCGTGCGCGACGTCGCCATCCAAGGGAGCGACATCCGCGTCGACATCGTCATGCCGTACGCGGGACGCGAAACGTGGTTCGATTGGTTTTCCGCTGGCATTGAGGAGCAGGTCCGCGCTCGTTTGCAGGACGTCGGCGAGGTCGAAGTGCGCCTCGTCCGCGAGCCGAAATGGACCCCGCAGCGATTGAACGACCGCGCCCGCCGCGTCATCGGGCCTCTAGATGCACCGGGATAGTACCCTGGCCACCGAGGAGCTGCCTTTTTCATCGAGGCGAAGGCATCTCGAGGAGATGGAGCCGGGGCGGGGGAACCAGAGCCGCCAGCTTCTCCAGCAGTTCCATCGGAGACAGCAGGAGATGGCGGGTCCCATCCGACCACGGCGTCTTGAGCGCGAAGCAAAGCCGCTGCGCATCCAGAATGCGCAGGCGCCCTCCCGCCAGGGCCGGCCGGGCCACGTAGCGGCACAAGCGTTCGAGCCCCCGCCGGTCAGGGCCGGCGATCCGCGTTGCCGCATGCAGGGAAAAGCCGCGCGAAGCAAAGCACAAGGGCGCCGTACGCACTCCGGTGGCCGGATCTTTCAGGACCCGGCGCAGGCGTTGGCCGGCGCGGGCCCCGGTGGCGGTGAGCCCTCGCACCGAAGCCGCGGTGAGAGCCGCCAGCACCGGCTCCTCGTCGGCGAGCCGATCGGCTGCGGTGTCGTCGAGCAGGCCGCGTTTTGTGCACAAACGGATGATGCGGCGCGCACTCGTCTCCACGATCTGCTGCACGGCTTGGTCGGACAACGGCGGGGCCGCAACGAAAACCGGAGCGTCCTCCCCATCGACGTAGACCCCGTCGAGCATGAGCACGTGCACGTGGGGATTGAGGTTCGGGGAGGAACCGAATCTCTGGACGAAGGTCACCGAGCCCCACCGCGCGCGGTCATGGCCCAGGGCCTGCGCCTGACGTCGATACCAGCCGCCTACCACGCGCAGAAACACCGCCAGTATCTTCGAGACCCACTCGCCGTCGTAGGCGACGGCGTGCACACAAGGAAGTTGACCCTGCTGCGGCAGGGGCGGGCCCGGAGGCTCGCCCTTCGGACGGGCGGTGTGATGGTCCCTCCCCGGCGGAGCCTCACACCACCGCCACCGACTCCCGCTCCACCTGATCCCAGTCGGGCTCGTCGGGGACGCGGTCGTTCCAGGCGATGGACATGTACCCGTCCTCGACGTAGGCCGTGCCGCGGCAGTCGATCTCCTCCTCGGGAGGGCGGGGGCCCTGGCCTCCGGTCTCGAAGAGGGGGTCGTTGGGGACCGCCAGGATGGCGTGGGGGTCGCCGCCGTGGACCTCGACCCCGAAGGCCTCGGCGAGTTGGGCCTGCTTGATCTGGCCGGTGATGCCGACGCCGCGCTGGCGGGCGATGTCCACGGCCTCCAGGGCCAGGTAGGGGGCGGTCTGGAAGGGCTGGCCGCCGAGGTGGCCGATCCACTCCAGGGCCAGCACCGGCAGGTCGAGGGTGGCGCACAGCTTCTGCAGGCCCAGCAGGTCGTAGTCCTGCAGGGGTTCCTCGATCCAGGTGTAGTTGTGTTTCTCCAGCACCCGGCCGATGCGGACGGCCTCGTCGTAGGTGTAGGACTCCACCGGGTCGTGCAGGAGGATGAAGTCGTCGCCGAGAGCGGCGCGCAACTCGCGGGCCAGCTCGGTGTTGCCGCGCACGCCGCGGTAGGAGTGGTCCTTGGCGCCCCTGAAGCCGTCCTCCTTGACCTTCACGGCATTGGCCACCATCTCGTCGATCGTGTGGCCGCCGTAGTTGCGGTAGGCCGGGACCCTTTCGCGGCAGGCGCCGAGGAGGCGGTACACGGGCTGCCGGGCGTGGCGGCTGGCCAGGTCCCACAACATTCGGTCCACCATATCGACCACGCCGCGGCCGGTGTAGTAGAAGCGCTGGGTGTACCACAGGCGCTGCCAGATGTACTCGCGGTCGAAGGCGTCGACGCCCAGCAGCAGCGGGCCGATCTCGATCTTGAAGCGGCGCGCATGGTGCGTGAGTTCGTCGACGTGGAAGCCGCTGCCGAAGGCGGTGTAAGCATCCAGGGGGCCGTCGGTGACCAGGCGCAGGGTGGCGGTCCAGGTGGGATGGAGGGTCTCGTCCCGGCAGGCCTCGAGCCAGCCGGCGGGCAGCTCCGGCGGCGCTCCGAAGCCGGCGGCGTGGGTGAACAGGCCCGACAGGCCGGGGGGCGCCTTCTCCATGCCGCCGCGGTTGCCCACCGACCGCGCCTGGGGTTCCCCCGGCCGGATGTAGATGCGCACGTCCCGGATCTGCATGCTCGACCTCTCAGGCGCCCAGGATGGTGGCGGTCTCCCGCTCCACGGCGGCCCAGTCCAGCTCCAAGCCCAGCCCCGGCGACCGGGGCACGGGGAGGTGGCCCTCGGTCAGGTGGAGGGGGTTGCGAATGAGGGGCTCGCCGCCCTGGGAGCCGGTGGCCGTGGCCTCGAACCAGGTGCAGTTGCGCAGGGCGCCGATGACGTGGGCGTGGACGAAGCCGAAGCCGACTCCCTTGGAGGTGATCTCGCAGTTGACGCCGAAGCTCTCCGCCAGGCGGGCGATCTTGAGCATGTCGGTGATACCGCCGCGCCAGGGCACGCTGGCGCGCACGATGTCGACGGCCTGGCGGGCCAGCATCTGCGAGGTGGAGAAGGCCGAGCCGGGCAGGTACTCGGCGGCGGCGATGGGCACGTCGAGGGCGTCGGCCAACCGCTTCAGGCCCATCAGGTCGTAGTCGCGCAGGGGCTCCTCGAACCAGAAGTAGTCCTCCTCCTCCAGCACCCGGCCGACACGGAGGGCCTGGGGATAGGTGTAGGTCTGCACGGCGTCGTGCATGAGGTGGAAGTCGGGCCCCACGGCGCGGCGGGCCTGGCGGGCGACCTCCATCATGGTCTCGGGGCCGTGGTAGCAGTGGTCCTTGTACCCGAAGAACCCCTCCTCGCGGGCGGTGACCGCAGCCTCGACGAAGTCGCCCACGGTCGGCAGGTTGCCCCCCATCTTGTAAGCCGGGATGCGGTCGCGGAAGCCGCCGATGAGGCGGAAGACGGGCACGCCGCAGGCCTTGGCGGCCAGGTCCCACAGGGCCACGTCGAGGTAGCCGCGCACCGAGTGGGGCAGGTAGGCGAAGCGGTCGAGGCGGACCAGCTCGTTCCACAGGCGCTCGCGCTCCATGGGGTCGGCGCCGACGAGGGTCTCGCGGCAGGACTGGAGGATGTGGCGGGCGCTGTTGTCGTCCACGCCCGGGCACCAGCCCTCCAGCTCGGTATCGGTCCGCAGGCGCAGGAGGCCGCAGGGCTGGTGGATGTGGATGGCGGTGATGCGCACGCGGAACCCTCCCCTCCCCGGCCGCGCGGGGCCGGTGTCAGCTCTCCAGGGCCTGCAGCAGGGCCTGGGCGATGACGGTGTGGCCCGCGTGGTTCGGGTGCACGGGCTCGGGGCAGAAGGTCTCGGCGTCCCGGTAGCGCAGCTGCTTCTGGAAGACGTCGTGGAGGCGCACGAGCCGCGCGCCGTGTTTCTCGCTCATGCGCTCCACCACCTCGATGTACCGGGGAAGGAGGTCGAGCACCTGGGCGCGGAAGGTGTCGCGGCCGTCGTCCAGGGAGATGTAGAACGGGGAGATGAGCACCACGGGGCAGCCTATCTCGCGTGCGGTGAGCTCGAGGATCTCGTCGTAGAGGGCCTCGAAGCGCTCCGGCGGCACCCCCTCCGGGCCGCCGCCCAGGGCCGAGTGCAGGTCGTTGATGCCGATCTTCACCGACAGCCGGTCGGGCCGGTGGAAGAGGACGTCGTCGCGCCAGCGCAGGTGCAGGTCGGAGACCTTGTTGCCGCCGATGCCCTTGTTGATCCACTCGATGCGGCGCTCCGGCCAGCGCGCCGTCACCAGCTCGGTGAAGGTGCGCACGTAGCCGTTGCCCAGGGGCGCCTCGGCGGCGCGGCGCCCGCAGTCGGTGATGCTGTCGCCGATGAAGAGGAAGGTGGTGCCGTCCTGCAGCCAGTCGCTCATGCCTGGATCCCTCCGTAGGTGCAGACGATCTCGTAGATGACGCGGGTGGCGAAGAGCAGCTCGTCGATCGAGGTGCGCTCGTCGTGGCCGTGGAGCAGGCCCAGCTCGCCGGAGCCGGCCTGCCGGCGGTAGGGCATGAAGCCGTAGACCTGGGTACCCGGCCGGCGCGGCACGATGTGCTTGGCGTCGGTGCCTCCCGTGGACAGGACGGGCACCAGCGGCGCCTCGGGCTCGTGCCGGGCCATGACCGCGGCGATGGTGTCGTAGAGCACGCCCGCCGCCTGCGCCTCCAGGGGCGGGCTGTACTGGTCGACCTCGAGATCCAGCTCCTCGCCGACCACGGCCCGCAGCTCGGCCAGGAAGCTCTCCTGCGTCTGGCCCGGCGCCAGGCGGCCGTCGATCCAGGCGGTGGCCTCGGCGGGGATGATGTTGATCCCCGAGCCGGCGGAGAGCATGGTCACCGAGGCGGTGTTGCGCAGCAGGGCGCTCCAGCCGGCGCGCTCGGCGTCGTCGAGGGGCAGCCGCGCCAGGGCCGCCTCGCTGCGCTCCGGGTCGAACAGGGCCAGCAGGTCGGTCCGCAGCTGGGGCCGGCCGCGGGAGATGGCCTCGAAGAAGGTGCGCAGGGTGGCGGAGGGGTGCACGGGCAGGGCGTGATCTCTCAAAGGCGCCAGGGCCGCGGCCAGGGTGAGCACGGCGTTGTCGCCCTGGGGCACCGAGCCGTGTCCGGGCCGGCCCCGGGCCGTGGCCCGCAGGCGGCAGATCCCCTTCTGGCCCACCTGGCAGGTGGTGAACCGGCGCCCCCCGAGGCGCACCTCGTGGCCGCCGCCCTCGGTGAGGACCACCGGCGCCTCGATCCCCGCCGGGTGGTGGTCGAGGAGCCAGCCGGGCCCGTGGCCGCCCTTGCCCGCCTCCTCGTCGGCGGTGGCCGCGAACATGATGTCCCGGTCGAGGCGCAGGCCCTGGCGCTTCAGCAGCAGCATGACCATCAGCTCGGCGGCGACCATGTTCTTCATGTCGAGGGCGCCCCGGCCCCAGACGTAGCCGTCGTGGATGTCGCCGCCGAAGGGCGGGTGGGTCCAGGCCCCGGCGTCGGCGGCGACCACGTCGGTGTGGCCCAGCAGCAGCAGCGGGGGCTCGCCGCCGCCTTCCCGGCGCGTGGTCACGTTGCCGCGCCCCGGCGCCGATTCCGTGATCTCGGCCGCGAAGCCCTCCTTCTCGAGGACGGAGGCCAGGTAGCGCGCCGCCGCGGTCTCGTTCCCAGGCGGGTTCGTGGTGTCGATGCGGATCAGGGCCTGCAGGTGGGCGGTCACCTCGGCGCCCACGGTGTTCCAGTCGATGCCTTGCATGAGGGCGGGTAAACAAGAGGTTTCGGCGTTACCTTCAAAGCCATGCCCCGCCCCCTGCTCCTGCTTCTCGCCCTCGCCTGGCCGTACGCCTGCTCCGGCTCCGACCCGGCCAACGGCGGCGGTCCGGGCGTCGCGCCCTCTTCGAGCGCCATCCCCACCTGGGGCTACCGCATCGTCGACGTCTTCCCCCACGACCCGCAGGCCTTCACCCAGGGCCTGGTCTACCACGGCGGCCACCTCTACGAGAGCACCGGCGGCGGCGTGCAACTGACCTCGCGGCCGTCGATCCCCTCCAGCCTGCGCAAGGTGGAGATCGAGACCGGCCGGGTGCTGCGGGAGCACACCCTCGAGCCCCGGTTCTTCGGCGAGGGCCTGGCCCTCCTCGAAGGGCGCCTCTTCCAGCTCACCTGGACGTCCCGCGTCGGATTCGTCTACGACCTCGACAGCTTCGCCCAACAGCGAGAGTTCCGCTACGCCACCGAGGGCTGGGGGCTCACCCACGACGGCGCCGCCCTCGTCATGAGCGACGGCTCCGCCCATCTGTCATGGCGGGATCCCGTCACCTTCGCCGAGCGGGGCCGCGTCGAGGTCCGCCACGAGGGCGAGCCTTTGTACAGGCTCAACGAGCTGGAGTGGATCGGCGGGGAGGTCTGGGCCAACGTCCTGGAGTCGGACCGCGTGGCCCGCATCGACCCGGAGAGCGGCGCCGTGGCCGGCTGGATCGACCTGACGGGCCTGCTCACCTCGGGGGAGCGGCAACAGGCCGACGTGCTCAACGGCATCGCCTTCGACGCCGCCGGGGGCCGTCTCTTCGTCACCGGCAAGCTGTGGCCCTGGATGTTCGAGATCGAGGTCGAGGGCGCCGGCTGAGCCCGGCCCGGGGGCGCGCCCTCGAGTCCACTGACACCCCAAGGGCCGGGCGGGAGGCCCCGCCTTGCCGCCTGGGTGCCGGGAATCGATGTTACGGCCGTCCCCGCGCAACGGCCCCGCGCAGGCCGGCGCGGCCCTCCCGGAGATACCCCCATGGACAGCATCCTCATCGTCGTGGCCGCCTTCGTCGGCTACCTGGTGGCCTACCACACCTACGGCCGCTACTTGAGCCGGAAGGTCTTCGGCCTGAGCTCCGACAACACGACTCCCTCCCGCGAGCAGAGCGACGGCGTCGACTTCGTCCCCACCCGCAAGCAGGTCATCTTCGGCCACCACTTCACCTCCATCGCCGGCACGGGCCCCATCGTCGGCCCGGCCATCGGCATCATCTGGGGCTGGGTGCCGGCCCTGCTCTGGGTCTTCCTCGGCTCGATCTTCATGGGCGCCGTCCACGACCTCGGGGCCCTGGTGATCTCGCTGCGGCACAAGGGCCGCACCATGGCCGACATCACCGGCATGGTCATGAACCGGCACCTGAAGATCATGTTCTTCATCATCGTCTTCCTCGCCCTGCTGATCGTCATCGCCATCTTCGGCCTGGTCATCGCCGTGCTCTTCGACCTCTATCCCCAGGCCGTCTTCCCGGTGTGGATGGAGATCCCCATCGCCCTGGTCCTGGGGCGGGCCATCAGCCGCGGACGCATCAACCTCACCGGCGCCACCGTGGTCGCCGTGGCCGCCATGTACGTCACCGTCGTCCTCGGGCACTACGTCCCTCTGCAGATGCCGGCCATCGCCGGGATCCCGGCCACCGGCGTGTGGACCGTCCTGCTCCTCGTCTACGCCTACATCGCCTCGACCCTGCCGGTGACCACCCTGCTGCAGCCCCGCGACTACATCAACGCCTGGCAGCTCTTCATCGCCCTGGGACTGCTCGTGCTCGGGGTCTTCGCCGCCGCTCCGGCCATGGTCGCCCCGGCCTTCCACCTGTCCCCCGAGGGGGCGCCGCCGTGGATGCCCTTCCTGTTCATCACCATCGCCTGCGGCGCCATCTCCGGCTTCCACTGCCTCGTGTCGAGCGGGACCTCCTCCAAGCAGGTCTCCAGCGAGCCGGACGCGCGCTTCGTCGGCTACGGCTCCATGCTCACCGAGGGGTTCCTGGCGACGATCGTCATCATCGCCTGCGGCGCCGGCCTGGCCCTGGCCTATACCGCGGCCGACGGCACGGTGCTGACCGGCCCGGCCGCCTTCGCCGCCCATTACGGGAGCTGGATGGCCTCCAGCGGCCTGGCCTCCAAGGTGGCCGCCTTCGTCGTGGGAGCGGCCAACATGATCGCCGCCCTGGGCCTGCCCCGGGAGCTGGCCATCGTCGTCATGGGGGTCTTCGTCGCCTCCTTCGCCGGCACCACCCTCGACACGGCGACCCGCCTGCAGCGCTACGTCATCAGCGAGCTGGCGGCGGACCTGCGCATCGAGCCCCTGACGCGCCGCCACCCGGCGACCCTGCTGGCCGTGGTCAGCGCCGCGGCCCTGGCCTTCTACAACGGCGGCGGCGGCAAGGGAGCGCTGCTGCTGTGGCCGCTCTTCGGCAGCATGAACCAGCTGCTGGCCGGTCTCGCCCTGATCGTCGTCACCTACTGGCTCAAGCAGCAGGCCCGCAACTACCTGGTCACCCTGCTGCCGTCGCTGGCGATCTTCGTGTGCACCACCTGGGCCCTGGCCCACACCCTGGGCAGCCTCTACGGCAGCGGCAACGTGCCGAGCCTGGTCATCGGCGGGATCGCCCTGGCCCTGCAGATCTGGCTCACCGTCGAGGCCCTGGCCCTGCTGCTGCGGCGGGAGCCCGAGCCGGCGGCGGCCGCCGCCGGCTGACCGGGACCGCCCCTTCCCCGCCCATGTCCCGGCTCCTGCAGGGCTGCCTTCTCGGGCTGCTGGCCGCCGGGACCGCCGCCGCCCGGCCGCCCCTGGCCGGGGTCGAGTGGCGCACCCTGGACGACCTGCGCCGCCTCGCCGGGGCGGCGACCCTGCGCCACGTGGCCCCCGGGATCGCCCTCGTCGACGCCGAGCCCGCGGACCTGGCCGCCCTGGGGGCGAGGGTGCGCTTCACGGACCAGGCCCGTCCGGGAGAGAGCTACTTCCTCTCCGACCACGTGCACGCCCGGCCGGCGGGCCCGCCCATCACCACCGTCTACCAGGATCCCGGGGGCTGGGCCCTGCACCGGCTGCCCGTGCAGCGGCTGGCGGAAGCCCTCGATCTCGAGCACTTCCTCTACCCCCTGCCCGAGCGCTACGCCACGCCGTCCCCGGCGGCGCCTAGGGCCGCGCCGCGCCCGGCGCAGCGCTCCCCGTCCCCGGAGGTGCGCGACCTGCTGGACGAGGTCGACCCGGCGCGCATGCGGGCGGACCTGGAACGGCTGGTCTTCGTCGATCCGGCCGCCGGCGCCGTGGCCGGCAACGTGCGCACCCGGTATGCCCGGCGTCCGGAGACCTTCGCCAGCACCACCTCCCTGCGGCGGCAGCTGGCCGCCGCCCTGGGAGAGGAGGCCGTCACCCTCGACACCTTCCGGATCGCCCCCGGGGACTCGCTGATGTACAACGTCATCGGCGAGCTGCGCGGCACCGACCCGGAGGCCGGCTACTGGGTGGTGTGCGCCCACTACGACGCCATCGGCTCCAACTCCCGGCCCTCGGACATGGCCCGCATCGGCGAGGGCCGGGAGCCCTGGGACTGGCGGCTGCACCCGGCGCCCGGCGCCGACGACAACGGCACGGGGGTCGTGCTGCTGCTCGAGAGCGCCCGCCTCCTGAGCCGGCGGAGCTTCCCCTTCTCCATCCGCTTCATCGCCTTCTCCGGCGAGGAGCTGGGCCTGTGGGGCAGCCGGCACTACGCGGGCCGGGCCGGGGCGCGGCAGGACCGCGTCCTCGGCGTGCTCAACTACGACATGGTGGGCTTCAACGACCTGGCCCGCCGCATCGAGCTGGTCACCAACCCGTCGTCGGCCTGGCTCGTGGACCTGATGATCGCCGCCGCGCGGCGCTACGAGCTCGGTCTGCAGATCGACGTCCTCGAGGACCGCTACGCCGGTCTCAGCGACCACGCGCCCTTCTGGGCCCAGGGCTACGACGCCATCCTCGGCATCGAGAACTACCTGCCCACGGACTCGACCTCGGCGGCGGTCGTCCGCGGCGACTACCGGGTCAACACCCAGTATCACACCGTGGCCGACTTGCCCGACTCCATCGACTGGGAACTGGTGACGGCCGTGACCCGTCTGACGCTGGCGACCCTGGCCCAGTTCGGGGTCGAGGAAGGGCTGCCCAACCTGGCGGTCTTCGGGGGTGATCTGGCCGGCGACGGCTCCGGCGGCCTCCTGGCCCGCATCTCGAACATCGGGCCGGTCGCCGCGGACGGACCCGTGACCCTGCGCCTGCGGCGCTGCCGGAGCGACTCCAGCGGCTGCGAGGTCGTGTACGAAGGCACCCATCCGGGACCCGTGCCCCCGGGGGCGGCGGTGGAGGTGCGCGTGCCCTGGCCGCGCTACGGGGAGGCCCTGTTCCTCGTCGAGGTGGACCCGGAGGACGAGGTCCTGGAGGAGGTCGAGATCGCCGACAACCGCGCCTTCACCCACGTGCGGCTGGTCCCCGCCGACATCCTCGTCTTCCCCAACCCCTTCCAGCGCTCGCGCGACGGCTTCGCCCGCTTCTTCGTGCCCGAGTTCTCCCGCCTGCGCATCTTCGAACCCCACGGAGCCCTGGTGTGGCAGGGCCGGGAGGAGTCGGGCAGCGTCGACCAGCGGGGCGAGATCCGCTGGACGGGCGTCAACGCCGCCGGCCACCTCCTCGGATCGGGGGTCTACTTCTACGACCTGCGCAGCTTCGAGGGGGACGCCATCCAGCGGGGCAAGATCGCCCTGCTGAGGTAGGGAGGAAGGGATGCGCACAACATCGGCGGGGCGGGTGCTCCTCGGCGCCGGGGCGGCGGCCTGCCTGGGGCTCGCCTCGGGCGCGGCGGGCGAAACCCTCAGCGCCGAGGCCGTGGCCGCCTATCAGCTGCTCGAGGTCGTCGACCCGGAAGCCGTGCCCGGCGACTTCACCGGCGGCGCCGAGCCCCACTACTGCGGCACGCCGCTGGCGGTGGCCGCCGTGGAGGCCCTGCAGAGCGCCGACCCCTTCGCCGGCCGCCTGCTGGCCCGCGCCCTGCAGCGGCCATCCCTGGCCCACGAGGTGGTCACGCCCTCCGGCCGCTTCCGCGTCCACTACGACACCGAGGGCCCGGACGCCGTCGATCCCGACTACGTGGACCTGGTGATGACCCTGGCCGACAGCGCCTGGCGCGTGCAGGTCGAGGATCTCGGCTACCGGGAACCGCCGCGGGACGAAGGCCAGGGCGGCGGCGACGAGGTCGACATCTACCTGACCGACGTGGGCCGCTCGCAGCGCTACGGCCTCACCTATCCCATATCGAGCGGGGTCACCGGCCCTAGCTACCTCGAGATCGACAACGACTTCGAGAACGCGATCTTCGGCAGCGCCAGCGTCTGCCAGGGATACAGCGGCAGCCGCGGCCTCGACGCCCTGCGGGTCACCCTGGCCCACGAGTTCTTCCACGTCGTGCAGTTCGGCTACTACCAGGGCGGCGACGGCAGCTGGTGGCAGGAGGCCACGGCCACGTGGATGGAGGACGTCGTCCATCCCGGGGTGAACGACTATCTCCAGTACGTGTGCGTCTTCCTGGGCTCCCCGGGGCGCGCCCTCGACGGGGGCGATCCGCGGGTCGACTTCCACCCCTACGGCAGCTCGATCTTCGCCTTCTTCCTCGACCAGCGCTACGGCCGCGAGATGGTGCGCCGCACCTGGGAGGAGCACGCCCGGCGCCGCTCCGCGAACCTCGACAACTTCGACCGCGCCCTGCGCGACTTCCACGGCGAGGCCGGGATCAGCGGCCCCGAGGCCGGTCTGGAGAGCGCCTTCGCCGACTTCGCGCTCTGGTCCTGGTTCGTGGGCGACCGCTCCCGAGAGGGGTTCTTCGCCGAGGGCGATCTCTACCCCGCCCGCGAGGAGCCGGCCTTCCCCGTGGCCGCGGGCACGGAGGTCTCCGACAGCGGCGCCGTCGACCACATGGCCAGCCGCTACCTCCGCTTCGATCCGCGCCTGCTGCCGGGCGGCGCCACGATCCGCATCGACCAGCCCCGGGGCCGCTGGCGCAACCGCCTGCTGCTGGCGGCGGCCGGCAGCCTGGAGGTCCTGGACCTGGACCGCACGGCCACGGTGCGCGGCTGGGACGCCTGGGACGAGGTCGTCCTCGTCCTCAGCGACCTCGACCTGGCCGGCGTCGGCTACGACTACGAGGTGGCGGTGGAATACGACCCGGAGCTGGTCGACCAGGGCGTGACGCCGCCCGTGGCCTCCAGCCTCGACGCCGCCTGGCCGAACCCCTTCCGGCCGGCCCTGCACGGCGACGTGCTCATCCCCTTCTCCCTGCACCGCCCCAGCGCCGAGGTTCGCCTGACGCTGTACGCCGCGGACGGCGGACGGGTGCGCAGCTTCGACCTGGGGGCGCGCTCGGCCCGGCGGCATCTCGTGCCCTGGAACGGCGCCAACGAGTCCGGGGAGCCGGTCGGTTCGGGGATCTACTACGCGGTGCTGGAAGCGGAGGGGCTGTCCCTGCGGCGGGCCCTGGCCGTGGTGCGCGGCCGCTGAGGCTTCAGGCGGTCAGGCGATCCTGTTCCCGGCGCAGCGCCGGCAGGAAGCCCTCCTCCAGAGCCACGTCGGCGTAGCGCACCACCTCGCCGGCGGCGACGCCGGTCTTCAGCCGGGCCCCCGGCGACAGGCCGAGGGGCAGCAGCCCTTCGGCGCGGGCCTGCTCCGCGGTCTCGATCACCCCGTTCACCGTGTACCCGCCCCCACCGTCGAGGACCTCGCCGGCGGCCAGGTCCCGCTTGGCCACGGTGACGGTGTCGGCCACCGGCCGCAGGCGGGGCGCGCCTGTGGGCCGCTGGTAGAGGGCGGCGCGGGCGATGGACAGGGGCGCCTCGACGGCCACGAGGTGGTAGGCCCGCCAGAGCAGGAAGTTGCGGCCCTCCCCCCCGGCGTGGCAGTGGTAGCCGGCCAGGTCCTCGCGGATGAAGGGGTGCTCGGCGCGGATGACGCAGAACACGCCCGTGCCCAGCGGGTCGGGCAGCATGGTGCGTCCGTCCGCGGCGACGCTGTTGGCCAGCTCGACCACGCCGGAGCGGCCGAGCAGCCCGCCCTCCTCGCGCAGGCTGAACCGGCGCGGGATCTCCTCCACGTTCACCGAAGGCTCGTGCATGCCGCGCACGTCGGGCGGCAGGCCGGTCATGTTGGCCAGGGCCGTCATCTCCACCTGGGCCTTGGTGCCGTCCCGGAAGGAGTTGAACATCCTCGTGTTGATGGTGCGCCGCTCCATGAGATCGTCGTCGAAGCCGTAGCGGTCCTGGACCGAATCGGGGGTACCGGCGGAGTCGTCGGCGTAGCGCACGGTGCCGCGGCCGGCGGCGACGATCTCGAACCCCAGGGTGCGGGCCCACTCGACCAGGTCCATGATGCAGCCCGGCTGGTCGCCGTCGACGAGGGTGTAGACCACCCCGGCCGCGTCGGCCCGCCTCTTGAGCAGCGCGCCCACGGTGACGTCGGCCTCGACGTTGACCATGACCACGTGACGGCCGGCCTCGATCGCCGCCAGGGCGTGGCGGGCGCCGGCCTCGGGCGCGCCGGTGGCCTCGACGACGACGTCCACCTCCGGGCAGGCCGCCGCCAGCAGCGGATCCCCGGTGACCGCGCAGCGGCCGGAGCGCACGGCGTCGGCCACGGCGGTCTCGGTCCCGGCCTCGGCGGCGCGTTCCGCCGGGCCGCAGGAGGCCAGCACCCGGTGCGCCCGCTCCGGGTCGAGATCGGCGACGACGGCGGCCTCCATGCCCGGCGTCTGGGCCAGCTGCACGATCAGCCCGCCCCCGAACTTGCCGGCGCCGATGACGGCCACGCGGACCGGACGCCCCCGCCGCTCGCGCTCGGCCAGCAGGTCGCTGTAGAGGCTCACAGGGTCACGGTCCGGCCCGTCTGCCCGGCCTCGAGGGCGGCCAGGCAGAGGGCCAGGGACTTCACCGCGTCGCCGTAGGGCGAGCGGACCCTCGAGCCGTCGCCGGCGGCCACGGCCTCGACGAAGACCTCGTCGATCCCCGGGCCGGGGGCGGTGCGGGTCTCGGTCGCCATCTCCTCCCCGGCGCCGTCCTCGGAGGGGCGCCGGCGGCGGACGGCCACCTGGTCCCGCCCCCAGGTGAGCAGGCACTGGTCGTAGAGGACGTCGACGATGTTGGTCTCGCTCCAGTCGAGGTTGTCGTAGGCCCAGGTCGTGGTCAGCGTGCCGAGGGCGCCGCTCTCGAACTCGAGGATGACGGCGTGCACGTCGGGGCAGTCGATGTGGGGGATCTGCCGGTTGGCCTGGCGCGCCGTCACCGCGCCGACCTCGCCCACGAGGCAGCGCATCATGTCGAGGGTGTGGGTGGCCTGCTCCACGAGCTGCCCCCCGGACCGGGCCAGGGTCGTGACCCAGCTCCTGCTCCCCGGCGCGACCCGGCCCGAACCGCTCCAGTAACGGCCGCTGGCGAGGCTGACGGCGGCGCCGTCGAGGGCCTGCCGGGCGACGTCGGTGGAGCCGAGATAGCGCAGCTGGTAGCCGACGCAGGTGAGCAGGCCGGCGGCCTCGACGGCGGCCTCGATCTCGAGGGCCTGCTCGAGGTGGCGGGCCACCGGCTTCTCCACGAAGAACGGCAGCCCGCGCTCGACGACGGCCAGCTCCGGGTCGCCGTGGGCGAAGACCGGGAGGCTGAGGTAGACGGCGTCCAGGTCGTCGCGCTCGAGCAGGCGGCGGAAGTCGGTGAAGGCCTCGGCGCCGGTGCGTTCCGCCGCCTCGCCGGCCCGGGCTTCGTCGATGTCGCACACCGCCGCCAGGCGCGCCTCCTCCATGCCGGCGAGCCGGTTCATGTGGCCGCGGGCGTTGCCGCCGCAGCCGATGAACCCGATGCCGACGGACTTCTCTTCCTCTGCCACGAAGCACCCCTCCGGTTTGCGGTCCCGGCCCGCCGGCGTCCGCGTGGCGCCCGGCGGCACGGCCGGCGTGACGATAGCGGATCCCCGGATCCGGAGAAAGCCGGCCCGGGTTTCCGCTTGCCCGCCGGCTTCCGCCCTGGGTATACTTATGAACCAGTGCTTGTTTGAGCCTCATCCGTGGAAGCCGTCGATCCCGTTGATCCGACCCTTGTCACCCGAGGAATGCCCCGCCGACCCCGACCCGGGTGGTGACCTGACCGCCTACCTGCGCTACCTCGAAGGCACCCTGCTGTCCGACAGCCTCGTCCACCGGGAGGTCCTGCCCCCGCGGCCGGCGCGCCACGCCGGCGGCGCCTCCCATCTCGGCGGCGGCGTCGCCCGGGTGCTCGCCGCCGCCGGCATCGAGCGGCTCTGGAGCCACCAGGAGGAGGGCATCGGGCACCTGCAGGCGGGCCGCAACGTCGTCGTGGCCACGCCCACGGCCTCGGGCAAGACCCTGGTCTACAACGCCGCCGTCCTCGCCGATCTCCTGGGCGAGCCGTCGGGGTTCGCCATCTACGTCTTCCCCCTCAAGGCCCTGGCCCACGACCAGCTCGACGAGCTGCGCAGCCTGCTGGCCAACATGGCCTGCGGCCTCACCGCCGAGATCTACGACGGCGACACCAAGCGCCACGTGCGAGACCGCATCCGCCGCCATCCGCCGAACATCCTGATCACCACGCCCGACATGCTGCACGCCGGGCTGCTGGCCTTCCACGAGGCGTGGGAGGAGGTGTGGCGGAACCTGCGCTGGGTCGTGATCGACGAGCTGCACACCTACAACGGCATCTTCGGCTCCCACGTCCTGCACCTGTTCCGGCGCCTCGACCGTCTGTGCGCCGCCTACGGCGCCGAGCCGCGCTACGTCACCTGCTCGGCCACCATCGGCAATCCCCGGCCGCTGGCCGAAGGGCTATTCGGCCGGCCCTTCACCGCCGTGACCCGCTCCGGGGCGCCGGCGGCGGCGCGCCACTTCCTGATCGCCGATCCCGCGGAGAGTCCCAACACGGCCGCCGCCCGCCTGCTGCAGTCCGCGGTCGAGCGCCGGCTGCGCTCCATCGTCTTCACCAGGGCCCGCGTGGCCACGGAGCTGATCTACCGGTGGGCGACCCAGCACCGCCGCGGCCTGCGGGACCGCATCAGCTCCTACCGGGCCGGCTACCTGCCCGAGGAGCGCCGCCAGATCGAGTCGCGGCTGATCTCCGGCGAGCTGCTCGGCGTGGTCAGCACCTCGGCCCTGGAGCTCGGCATCGACATCGGCGGGCTCGACGTCTGCGTCCTCGTCGGCTACCCCGGGTCGATCGTCGGCACCTGGCAGCGCGCCGGCCGCGTCGGCCGCCAGGGCCGCGAGTCCATCGTCGTCCTGCTGGCCGGCCGCGACGCCCTCGATCAGTACTACGCCAGGCATCCGGAGCGGTTCTTCGGCCGCGACATCGAGGACGCCGTGGCCGACCCCTCCAACCGCTACATCCTCGACCAGCACCTGCCCTGCGCCGCCCGCGAGCGGCCCCTGACCCTCGACGAGCCCGGATACGCGGCGGTCCCCGGGTACGGGCCGGCCCTGGAGCGGCTGACCGGGCGCGGGGAGCTGCTCCAGAGCGCCGGGGGCGACGCCTGGTTCGCCTCCCGGAAGCGGCCCCACCGGCGGGTGAACATGCGCGCCATCGGCGAGAGCTGGTCGATCGTCGCCGGCGGGACGGACCGGCCGCGCCCCGGGCCTGAGGGCGAGGCCGCCGGCCGGGGGCGGGCCATCGGCACGGTCTCCGGCGGCCAGCTCCACGCCGAGTGCCACGAAGGCGCCATCTACCTGCACCGGGGCCGCCAGTACCTCATCGGCGAACGCCACCCGGTGAAGCGGCAGATCGGCGCCCAGGTCGTCGACGTGCCCTACTACACGAGACCCACGAGGGAGAAGGAGACGGAGATCCTCGAGGAGCTGGCCTGCCGGCCCATGCACGGCTACCAGGCCAAGCTCGGGCGCCTGCTCGTGCGCTCCCAGGTGACCGCCTTCGAGAAGGTCCGCGTCGGCGACCAGGCCGTGATCTCGCGCCACCCACTGGACAGCCCCGTGGAGACCTTCGAGACCGTCGGCCTCTGGCTCGAGATGGACGCCCCCTTCAAGAAGCAGCTCAAGCGCCGCGGCCATCACCACATGGGATCCCTGCACGCCGCCGAGCACGCCGCCAAGTCCCTGTTCCCGCTGCTGGCCCTGAGCAAGAGCACCGACGTGGGCGGCATCTGCTACCCCCTGCACCCGCAGCTGCGCAAGGGAGCGATCTTAGTCTACGACCAGTACCCCGGGGGCATCGGCCTGGCCGAGAAGGGCTTCGACATGCTCGACCGCCTCCTCGAGCTGACCCTGGGCCTGGTGGAAGGCTGCGACTGCGAGGAGGGCTGCCCCTCGTGCATCCACTTCCCCTCCTGCGGCGCCGGCAACCACCCCCTCGACAAGGCCGGCTGCATCCATCTGCTGGAGCTGCTCGGCGGGCGCATCGGCCTGGACCCGGAGTCCCTCGACGGGGACGACCTGGAGGCGGAGCCGCCCCTCTTCGCCGACTGGGAAGCCGCGGGCGGGGAGGACGGACCCGGGGCGCCCGAGCCTGAGGAGCGGCACGTCGTCGTCTTCGACCTGGAGACCCAGCTCAGCGCCGCCGAGGTCGGCGGCTGGAACCGCACCTACCTGATGAGAGTGAGCTGCGGCATCCTCTGGGACAGCCGCCGCGACGAGTTCGTCACCTACTTCGAGGACCGCGTGCCCCAGCTCATCGAGCACCTCCGGTCGGCCGATCTCGTGGTCGGCTTCAACTGCATCGGCTTCGACTACTCCGTCCTGCGCGGCTACACCCGCTTCGACTTCCGCGACCTCGCCACCCTCGACATGCTGCGCGAGATCCGCGACCACCTGAACTACCGCGTCAGCCTCAACAGCCTCGCCCAGGCCACCCTGGAGGAAGAGAAGACCGCCGACGGACTGCAGGCCCTGCGCTGGTGGAAGCAGGGGCGTCTCGACCTGATCGAGGAGTACTGCCGCAACGACGTCCGCATCACCCGCGACATCTGGCGCTTCGGCCGCGACCACGGCTACCTGCTCTTCGACCGCCGCGGCGAGGGGCGGATGCGGGTGCCCGTGGACTTCCGGGAGGCCGAGCCGGCCGGGGTCAGAGCTGGGTCAGGGCCGCGATCAGCGCCGTCTGGGCGCCGAAGAGGGTGACCATGATCCCGATGGTCCAGTAGAACCGGGTGTCCATGATCCGGCGCATCTCGTCGAAGCGCCGGTCGACCTGGGCGAAGCGGGAGTCCACCTGCGCGAAGCGGGCATCCACCTGGACAAAGCGCTCGTCGATCTGGGCGAAACGAGCGTCCACCTGGACGAAGCGCTCATCGATCTGTGCGAAGCGGGCGTCCACCTGCGCCCGATGCTCGCGGACCTCCGTGCGGAGTTCCTGGATATCCCCGCGGACCTCCGTGCGCAGCTCGCGGAGATCCTGCCGGTTTTGCTCGCGAAGGTCCCGGACCTCCAGCCGGAGATCCCTGATGTCCTCGCTCAGATGGATGGCCCAGTGCATTTCCTCGGCCGGGGGTGCCTGCGGCGAGCCGCCGCTGTCGGGCTGTGCCATGGGGCGAATCCTCGAATGTAGGCGGTTGGGCCAGCGGCCAGCAATGCAATCGAGGGGCCAGCGCCGCGCCGTCAGCGATGGTCCCCCGGGCGGCGCCATCCGTGTAACCCATGGCGCCCACTCGCGTGTCCCCCCCGCCGCAGGCCCTCGGCTCGGGCCCCGCGGTGGCACACGAGCCCACACCTGCGGCGACGGGAGGCGCCCTCGACCAGCCGGGCCGCGACGGGGGGGCTGCGCTCCAGGAGAGGGGAGCCTCGGCCTGCGCTCCGGCGGCGCCGGCCGGTGGCACCGCCGACCCCAACGCGTGAGCGGGCGGGATCCGCTCGCAGGATCCGGTTGACCGGGGGCTGCCGCGGCGGCAGATTCCGCGCCCCGGCCGGTCTGTTCGACGCCACTCCCGGAAGGTGATCCATGGCCATCGCCATGACCCCGCGGCAGGAGCAGGACTTCGAGGAGAAGGGCTACGTCGTCCTCGACGACTTCCTCGCGGCTCCCGAAGTCGACCGTCTTCTCGCCGCGGTCGACGAGGTCGCCGCGCGCATCAGGGAATCCTCCGGACTCGGCCCCGGCGAGCCCTTCGCCTTGCGCAACGCCCTCGCCCACCACGAGGCCTTCCTCGACCTGGTCGATCACCCGAAGGCCCTGCCTCTCGTCGTCGACGCCATCGGCTGGAACATCCAGGTCCGCACCTCCCACCTCGACTACCGCCCCCCCTATCCCGGGGACATGCGCGCCGGCGCCGTCGGCCTCGGCGACGGGGAGGACCAGGAGGCCGGGTACCGCAACGTCAACTGGCACCCCGACCTGGCCGGCAACTACCTCTTCGAGGCCCCCTCCCTCGACGGGCGTCTGCCCTTCATGGAAATCAAGATCTTCTACGCCCTGTCGGACCTCAGCGAATCGAACCGCGGCAACCTGTGGATGATTCCCGGCAGCCACCTGCGCCCCCCGCGGGAGCTGCGCGAGGGCGCCGGGGTCGATCCCGAGGCCGCCGTGGAGCTGAGGATCCCCCGCGGCACGGCGGTCCTGTGGCGCACCGCCACCTGGCACTGCGTGGGCCCCAACCTGTCGGCGAGGACGCGCCAGATCATGCACGTGGGCTACCACTACCGCTGGCTGCGCCCCACCGACTACGTGGAGCAGGACCCCGCCTTGATCGAGCGCAGCTCCCCGATCCGCCGACAGCTGCTGGGAGCGCTGGCCCCCGGGTCCCATCCGCTCGGGGAGGCGCCGGAGTTCCACCCCGCCTCCCAGTACTGGATCTCCCGCAACTGGGACGACGTTCCGCTCCGGGCCTGGGCGGAAGCGCAGGGGGCGGCGGCGACCACGGATCCGATGTAGCGTCCCATGACCGCGGCCGGATTGGCCACCGACACCCAACCTGTATCCCACCTCGATGGCCCACCGAATTCACCCAAGGCAGGGCCGCAAGCCGGAGGTTGATCCCGATGATGCCCCACTGTATTTTCCGTCCATTCGGCATCCGTTAGACTCAGACTCAATGCTTACGATGAAGCAAACGCGCAATGGTTCAGTGCCATTGCACACGGAGTGAAGGATGATGAAAAGATGTTGTAGGTCTGAACGCCGTTCCGGAGTCATGTTTCACAGTAAGAGCTTCCTTACAGTGCCCAGAGCTTGACTCCGTACCCCCATGCCGATCGAGGTTCTCCCCAATACTACCAGTGCTCGAGACAGCCGGAACAAGCTGCGGCCGGAAGACAGGGCAGTCCACGACTGGTATCGGTTCGTCCTGTCGTTTCCGCCCCACCTGATTCAAGAGTATGTGGACCGCTTCGAGGTAGGTCCCTCCGATCCGGTTCTCGACCCGTTCTGCGGGACCGGCACCACATTGGTCGAATGTAAGAAACTGGGAATTGGCAGCATTGGCATCGAGTCGACCCCAATGGCGCATTTTGCGAGCTCCGTAAAGGTCGATTGGTCGGTCGATTGCGCGGGGCTTGTGGACTATGCTCATAGGGTCGCCACATCTGCGAGGAAGACTCTGGAGCAACAGGGCATCGATGAATGGGAAGGCACGCTGTTTGCCGCGAAGGAGAGCCGGAGGTCTCCGCTGCAAGTACTTCCTCCCGAACGATCTAAGCTCTTGCTGAAGGATTCGATCAGCGCGCTGCCCCTACACAAGACCCTGGTACTCCTGGACGCCATCGACCGACACGGCAATCTCCAAGTGCAGCAATACGGACGGCTCGCGCTTGCGAGGGCGCTGGTGCATCGTATCGGCAACTTGAAGTTCGGCCCGGAAGTGGGGGTTGGCCCGATCAAGAAGGACGCTCCGGTTTTAGATGCTTGGCTCGGCTGCATACGGACCATTGTCCATGACCTGCGTCTAATCAAAGATCGGACAAACGTGCCTGCCCGAGTCATCAAGGGAGACTCCCGGGAAGTTGGCCAGCTCCTGAGTCCGCAATCCGTTGACGCCGTGATTACTTCTCCACCGTACCCGAACGAGAAAGACTACACCCGGACGACACGTCTAGAGTCGGTCATCCTCGGACTCATACGCAGCAGACAGGAATTGCGGTCACTCAAACAGAGCCTGATCAGGTCCAACACCAGAGGGGTGTACAAATCCGACACGGACGATCGGGAGATTGCGAGCAACGTCGAGATACGGAATATCGCCGATGCCATTGAGAAACGCCGTATCGAGCTAGGTAAGACATCCGGCTTCGAGCGCATGTACCCACGAGTGACCCGGCTGTACTTCGGCGGCATGGTACGGCATCTCTCCTCCCTGAGAACGGTCCTCAGACCGGGAGCCAAGCTCGCCTACGTGGTGGGTGACCAAGCATCTTATTTGAGAGTCATGATCCGCACTGGACAGTTGCTTGCCGACTTGGCCCGATCTCTGAATTACAGAGTCACCGGCATCGACCTTTTTCGAACGAGGCCGTCAACGGTTACCGGCGATCAACTTAGAGAAGAGGTCGTCTTGCTTGAATGGCCTGGCAATTGATTGAGAGGGGGCAACTATTTCCCAGAACCGTTATGCAGCGATCATTGCGGCGATTTTCCGTGCCAAGTATGAGCACGGACAACGCGAGGTGTACTTTGAACGAGAGGACATCGTCACCTTCGCGTCTAAGTTGAATGTCGACCTGCCCAAGAATCTGGGCGATCTGATCTACAGTTTTCGGTACAGAACGGTCCTCCCGGCCAGCATTCTAGCAGAGGCTCCCCGCGGAGAAACTTGGATCATCCGCTCGGCGGGCCGTAGCAAATACCGCTTCGTTCTGGTTGGCGATGTACCACTTGTCCCCAACCCGGGCCTCGCAGTCACGAAGATCCCTGATTCGACTCCTGGCATGATCGCCAAGTACGCGTTCAGCGATGAGCAAGCCGTATTGGCTCGTGTTCGCTACAACCGCCTGATCGATGTGTTCCTCGGCATCGCCTGTTACTCGCTCCAGAATCACTTCCGGACGACCGTCCGCGGTATGGGCCAAATAGAAACAGACGAGATCTAAGGTGGGAACGACAATCTCAACAGAGTACAAATCGAGCAGGATATCGCCCTTTGCGCCGACAAACTGCCGTCTCTGATCTGTCGGCCCGTCGCCACCCAGTTCATGCAGGACGACTTGGTCGCGCTTTTCGAGTTTGAACAGCAGGGCGACGACCTGAAGGTTGTATCAGAGAAGCACTATCAACTGGTGCCGCCGGACGCCGTGACCCATGAGGATTTGGTCAGATATGGGCAGCGATTGTCAGATGGGACGTGAATTGCGTGCGCGCATAGAGAGGCCAGGTCTGATCACCTCTCCAGTATTGTTCGGGACACAGGAGGTAGTGGTTGTGCCATCCGAGGTAACTCCGCCAGTCACGGCCCCCCAACCCATGGACTACGCCATCGTCGAAGCCGGCCCCGGGGACGCCGGGACCCTCGCCGACGTCTCGATCCGCAGCTACCCGTGGCCGCCACCGACTTCTCCATCGCCGGGCTGAACGCCTTTCACGTGGCCTTCAGCGACGAGCCGTCGTACTGGGAGGACTACAGGGGCAGCGCCGGAGCCGCAGCCGGCGCCCGCTTCGAGTTCCGCGACGGCTGGCGCACCGTGTACCCGCGCTGGGTGGAGAGCGTGATCGTGCGCGTCCAGCTCGCCGACGGGTCCTCCGGCTGGGGCGAGGCCAACTGCCCCATCGGCCCCGAGGTGGCGGCCCTGGTGGCCGAGAGCCTGGTCCTGCCCATGGTCCGCGGCCGGGAGTTCGGCCACCCGCTGGAGCTCTGGGACTTCCTCTACGACGCCCAGCGGGGCCGCGGCTACGCCGCCGGGTACTGGCTCGATGCCATGGCCGCCGTGGACATCGCCCTGTACGACGCCATCGGCCGCCGGGAGGGCGCGCCCGTGGCCGCCCTGCTGTGCGAGGCGCCTCGCGCGCAGATCCCCGTCTACCTGTCCGGCCTGCGCCAGGCCACCCCCGGGGACCGCCTGGAGCACCTGCGCTCCTGGCTCGACACCGGCCTGCGGGGGGTCAAGCTGTTCCTCGACGGGGATCTCGACGCCGGGACCGCCGAGGTGGAGTTCCTCCAGGCCGGGGCCGAGGTGGAGCAGTGGATGGTGGACACCCTGTGGATGGTGCCCCCGGCGAGCGCCGCCGAGGCCCGCAGGCGCTACGGCGACCTGGGCTGCCGCTGGCTGGAGTGCCCCCTGGAGCCGGAGGATCTGGCCGGCCACCGCGATCTCCTCCGGCACCCGGGCGCGCCCATCGCCCTCGGCGAGCACTTCCGCACCCACTGGCAGACCCGCCCCTGGCTCGAGCCGCCCGCCCTGGAGGTCTTCCAGCCCGACGTGGGCCGCACCGGCCTCAGCGACGGCCTGCGCCAGCGGGACCAGGCCGCCGCCGCCGGTGTCCCCACCACCCCTCACATGGGCAACGGCCTCGGTCCCTTCCAGGCCGCCACCCTGCACTTCGCCGCCGCCTGCACCGGCGCCTGCCTGCAGGAGTTCCAGGCGGGCCTGGCGGAGCGCGCCGCCCTCGTGGGCCACACGGCCTGGGAGTACGCCGCCGGAGGCTTCCGGCTCCCGGACGCCCCCGGCCTCGGCGTCGAGATGGACGAGGCGGCCCTGGACCGCCACGCCGGCGGCTGACCCGGGGCGCCCGGAGAGCACCGCGGGAGTCCTGCGGGACCACCGCCGCCGTCCGGGACTTGGGGAGGCGCCGCGTCCGCCGCTATCTTGGCGGACATGCCAACCCTCGACCGCGCCCTTCTGCTCGAGCTCTACCGGACCCTCTGCACGATCCGCCGCTTCGAGGAGTCCTGCATCCAGCTCTACCGCCAGGGCCGCATCCGCGGCTACCTGCACCCCTACCTCGGCGAGGAGGCGATCGCCACCGGCGTCTGCGCCGTCCTCGGCCCCGACGACTACATCGTCTCCACCCACCGCGGCCACGGGCACTGCCTGGCCCGCGGCGGCCGCCTCGACCGCATGTTCGCCGAGATCGCCGGCAAGGCCACGGGCTACTGCGGCGGCCTCGGCGGCTCCATGCACATCGCCGACGTGGCGACCGGGAATCTGGGAGCCAACGGCATCGTCGGCGCCGGCATCCCCATCGGCGTCGGCGCCGCCCTCGGGGCCACCATCCGCGGCGAGAAACGGCTGTGCGTCGTGTTCTCCTCCGACGGCGCCGCCGGCCACGGCACCTTCGGCGAGGCCCTGAACCTGGCCGCCCTCTGGGACCTGCCGCTGCTGGTGGTCATCGAGAACAACCAGTTCGCCGTGTCCACCTCCGTCGACAAGGCCAGCCGCGTCAGCGAGCTGCACAAGCGCGGCCTCGGCTACGGCGTCGAGGGCACCAGCGTCGACGGCAACGACGTGGCCGCCGTGTACGAGCGAGCCACCGAGGCCCGGGAGCGCTGCCTGGCCGGCGGCGGCCCGGTCCTGCTCGAGGCCCTGACCTACCGCCACGCGGGGCACCACGTGAACGATCCCGGCGACTACATGCCCCGGGACCAGCTCGAGCACTACAAGTCGAGGGACCCCCTGATCCTGTGCCGGCGGCACCTGGCCGCGGCCGGGGCGCCGGAAGACGAGGCCGACGCCATCGAGGCCGAGGTCGAGGCCGCGATCGAGGCGGCCGTCGAGTTCGCCCGCAACAGCCCCGAGCCGGACGTGGACGCCTTCGTCCACCAGCTGCCGCCGTGACCGAAGGGCGCACCCTGCTCTACCGGGACGCCGTGAACGAGGCCCTGCGGCAGGAGATGGCCCGCGACCCCTCCGTGTTCTGCATCGGCGTGGGCATCGCCGAGCGCGGCGGCTCCTACCAGATCACCCGGGGCCTGCTCGACGAGTTCGGATCGAAGCGCGTCATCGACACCCCCATCGCCGAGCCGAGCATCGTCGGCGCCGGCGTGGGCGCCGCGATCACGGGCATGCGCCCCGTGGTGGAGGTCCTCTTCGTCGACTTCACGCTGCTGACCATGGACCAGGTCGTGAACCAGGCGGCCAAGTACCGGCTCATGTCCGGCGGCAAGGGCACGGTACCCCTGGTCCTGCGCACCCAGGGCGGGGTCGGGGACTCCGTCGCCGCCCAGCACTCGCAGAGCCTGGAGGCCCTGTTCTACCACATCCCCGGCCTCAAGGTGGCCATGCCGTCGACGCCGTACGACGCCAAGGGCCTGCTCACCAGCGCCATCCGCGACGACGACCCGGTGATCTTCATCGAGCACAAGCTCCTATACATGACCGAGGGGCCGGTGCCGCAGGAGGAGTACGCCATCGATCTGGGCGTCGCCGACGTGAAGCGGGCCGGCCGGGACTGCACCCTCATCGCCTGGTCGAACATGGTTTCCCGGTCGCTGGAAGCGGCCGAAAAGCTGGCGGCCGAGGGCATCGAGGTGGAGGTCATCGATCCGCGCAGCCTGGTCCCCCTCGACCGCGGCGCGATCCTGGAGTCGGTGCGCCGCACCGAGCACGTGGTCATCGTCCAGGAGGCCGTTCGCCGCGGCGGCGTCGCCTCGGACATCGCCTCCATCATCCAGGCCGAGGCCTTCGACTACCTCGACGCCCCGGTGGAGATCGTGGCCGGGCGCAACACGCCGATCCCCTTCAGCCGCAACCTCGAGCAGGCCTGCATCCCGCAGGTGGACGACATCGTCGCCGCCGTGCGCCGCGCCGTGTACGCATGACCCCCGTGCTCATGCCCCAGGTGGGCGAGAACCTGACCACCGGCGTGCTGCTGGAGTGGTGCAAGGCCGAGGGCGAGCCCCTGTCGCGGGGGGACGTGATCGCCGTGGTCGAGTCGGAGAAGGCCGCCTTCGAGGTCGTGGCCGAGGAGGACGGCGTGCTGCTGCGCCAGGACGTCGCCGCCGGCGAGCCGGCCCGCGTCCTGGAGCCGATCGCCTGGATCGGCCAGCCGGGGGAGAATCCGAACGAGGCCCCGCCCGCACCCGGGCCGCCGCCCGCGGAGGAAGGAGTGGCGCCGGCTGCCGCCGCGCAGCCTTCGCCCAACTTGCCGCCGGGCCCGCCGCCTCGGGAGTCACGCGCCGAGCCGGCAGCCGCCCCGCACACCTCGTCTTCCGCGGCGATACCCCCGGCCACGGGGGGAACGGCGGCGGCCTCGCGGGCAGCAGCCCCTCGCCCCTCGCCCTCTGCGCCGGCCCCACCGCCAGCCGCCGCCACTACCCGTCTCTCGCCATCGGGGGCGGCCTCGCCGGCGACAGCTCGCCCGGCGGTGACCGGCCGTAGCCGAGCCTCCAAGACCGAGGCGGCCCCGCCTCCGGCCGCCGGCGCACCCGCCTCCCCGTCGGCCCGCCGGCTGGCTCGCCAGCTCCTGGTCGACCTGGCCTCGGTGCGAGGCTCGGGGCCGGGGGGCCGCGTCGTGCGCCGCGACGTGCTCACGGCGGCGCTGAACGACAGCGGCGGCGCCGTGGCGCCGGCACCGGTCCCGGCCGCCGTCGAGCAGGGCGACCGCCTCGTGCCTCACTCGCGGCTGCGCCGGGCCGTGGCCGAGCGCATGAGCGCCAGCGCCCGCCACGTCCCCCACTTCCATCTGTTCGCCGACGTCGACGTCACCGAGGCCCAGGCCCTGCGCCGGGAGATGACCGGCGAGCCGGCGGTCTCCCTCACCGATCTCCTCATCGCCGCGGCGGCACGGGCCCTGCGCCGTCACGAGCGGCTCAACGCCCACGTGGGCGACAGCGGTATCGTCCTCAAGGCGGGGTGCCACGTGGGACTGGCCGTGGCCGTCGAGGAGGGCGTCCTCGTGCCGGCCCTGGCCGACGCCGATCGCAAGGGCCTGGAGGAGCTCGCCGAGGCCCGGGCGGCCCTCGTGGAAGGCGCCCGCCGGGGCCTGGTGCCGCCCGCCCCCGCGCCGACCTTCACGGTGACCAACCTCGGCGCCTACGGGATCACCCGGTTCCTGCCCCTGATCAACCCCCCCGAGTGCGGGATCCTCGCCGCCGGACGCAGCGAGGAGCGGGTCGTGGCCCGGGCGGGAGCCCCGGCCGTGCGCGAGATCATCACCCTGGTCCTGGCCTGCGACCACCGGGCCGTGGACGGCGCCTACGCGGCCGGCTTCCTGGAGGATGTCCAGCAGGGCCTGGAGCGGCCCCGGGATCTGCCCGGAGCCCCGGGGCCGGGCGCCGGGTGAACCCCGTGGCCTCGGCCGGCGCCCCCGTCCTGTCCCTGGGCGAAGCCCTGGTGGAGTTCATGCCGGAGCCGGCGGGGCAGAGCATGCGCCGCGCCGTGAACTGGAGGAAGTACGCCGGCGGTGGACCCGCGACCTATGCCGCCGCCATCGTCCGCTGCGGCCGTCCCGCCGCCCTGGTCACCCGCCTCGGGGACGATCCCTTCAGCGACTTCCTGGTCGACGCCCTGGCGGAGGAGGGGGTCGACGTGTCGCGGATCCGCCACGTCCCCGGCCGCCAGGCCGGGATCTGCTTCCACGAGTGCATCGGAGGGCGGACGAACCTGCTCTTTCACCGCCGCGACTCGGCGGCCACCACCCTCGGCCCGGAGGACATCGACCCCGCGGCGATCGCCGGAGCCGCCGCCCTGCACGTGCCCGGCACCACTCTGCAGATCAGCGCCGGCGCCCTCGAGGCGTCCCTGGCGGCCATGGCCGCGGCCCGGGCCGCCGGGGTCCCCGTCTCCTTCGACCCGAACCTGCGCGCCATCCCCGGCGCCTCGGACACGGCAGCGGCCTTCGAGGAGGCCGTGGCCGCTGCCGACGTCGTCACCCCCACCCTGGAGGAGGCGGCGGCGATCACCGGCCTCGAGGATCCGGTGGAGGCCGGCCGCGAGCTGCTCGCGCGGGGTCCGCGGCTGGTGGTGGTGACCCTCGCCGCCGAGGGCTGCGTGGTCCTGGCCGAGGGCGAAGAGCCCGTGAGCTGCCCCGGTTACCCCGTGCCGGTTGTCGAGCCCACCGGCGCCGGCGACTGTCACGCGGCGGCGACCACGGTGGGATTCCTCGAGGGCTGGGGTCCGGAGCGCCTCGGCGCTTTCGCCAACGCCGCCGGGGCCATCGCCGTGACCGCCATGGGCCACTTCGGACCGGCCCTGCCGACGCCGGCCCGCATCGCCGAGCTGATGGGCACGAGTTCGGAGGAAGTGCCATGACGGAGCTGCGCATCGCCCTGGCCCAGACGCGCCAGACCGCGGACCGGCAGGACAACCGACGGGCCATCCTGGAGGCCTTCGACCAGGCGGAGGCCCGGGACGTCCGCATCCTGTGCTTCCCGGAAGCCCAGACCCTCGGCTACCGCGTGGACATCGCCGAGCCGTCCGGCCCGGTACCCGTGGCCTGGCTCGAGGAGTTGCACGCCGAGGTGGCCGGTCGCTGCGCCCGGCTCGGCATGGCCTGCATCCTCGGCACCGAGGTGAGGTCGGAGAGCGGCAAGCCCTACAACTCGGCCCTGGTCATCGGCGACGACGGCCGCATTCGGGGGGCCCACCACAAGACCATGCTCACGCCGCTGGACGCGGTCGCCTACGAGCCCGGGACCGGCCCGCACACCTTCTCCCTCTTCGGCGTGACCGTGGGCGTGGTCATCTGCTTCGAGGGGCTGCGCTTCGCCGGCACCACGGCCGAGTGCGTGCGCCGCGGCGCCCAGGTGGTCTTCCACCCGCAGAACAACACCACCCGCCCCAACGACTGGAAGATCCCCCTGCACCACGCCATGATCGTCACCCGCGCCGCCGAGAACACGGTCTGGTTCGCCGCGTGCAACGCCTGCCTGCCCCACCAGAACAGCCGCAGCCTCATCGTCGCTCCCGACGGCCGCATCCACGCCCGGACGGAGCTGAAGCGCGAGGAGCTGCTGGTGGCCGACATCGACCTGGACCAGGCGACGCGGGCCATGTTCCGGTTGGGCGAGCAGGGGATGGCGGCGGGCGCCCTCGAGGACAGCGCGGAACTGTTGTTCGCCGACACCGTGAAGCGGGAGGAGTACGCCGGCGTCTTGAGCCGCGAGGGCCGGCGGGGAGAAGAGGGCGGCTCGAGCCCGGGGTGAGCTGGGGGATTTCAGCTCACGGCAGGCGCCAGCGCACCAGCTCCAGGCGCGTGCGCTCCGGCGCCGACCGGTACGAGTAGCAGGTGAGCAGCTCGCCGTCCTCCAGCTGCACCGTATTGCCGAACCCGCCTCCCTGCTCAAGCCCCCAGGGCGTGCGCCCCTCGATGGTGATCCGGTCCGCCGAGAAGTCCCAGCTGTCGCCGTCGTCGTGGCTGACCAGGGCCCGCAGGCCCAGGGGGTGGAAGGTGGACCGCTGCGTGCAGGTGAGCAGCAGGCGCCCGTCGGCCAGCCGCAGGGCCCGCATGTAGTGCATGCCGTAGTCCCCGAAGTCGCACAGGCTCGACCAGGTGCGGCCGCCGTCGGGGGAGCGGCACACCAGGGTCCGGTCGATGCCGTCGTTGCCCGCCGGGACCGTGCGTCCGTCCTCCATCGGGTACATCGGGCTCGGGGGCCCGCAGCGGATCCAGTGGATGAGGTCGCCCCCGCGGGTCAGGTAGGTGAAGTCCTCGCCGAAGAAGCCGTCGAAGTTGTCATAGGGCCGCTGGCCGTAGTCGGGGATCGCTACACGTTGGGTTTGGTCCCAAGTGACGCCTCCGTCCGTGGAGCGCCACATCCAGGCCACGGACGAGTCGCCCAGGCTCACGCCGTAGAGCAGAGTGCCGTCGGGCAGCTCCACGACGTTGCGGCAGGTATGCGTCCACTTCTCCTCCGGCTCGCCGCAACGGGCCTCGCCCGTCAGCAGGAGCTTCGTCCTCTCCCAGGTGCGGCCGCCGTCGGTCGAGCGGTGCAGGTGGCTGTGGATGACGCCGTCCTCGTTGCGGGCGTCCCTGGCCAGCAGGTGGCTGCTGATGAACAGCACCCCCTCGCTCGTGCAGGTGAGCCACTGCTCGCGGCCGATCACGTCATCGGCCACCTCGGGCTCCGTCCAGCTGCGGCCGCCGTCGAGGGAGCGCCGCAGGGGCATGACCTCGGTCCAGGTGCCGGCCGCCGGGTCCCCCGTGCTGTCCAGGGAGACGAGGACCAGCTCGCCCCCGGGCAACAGCGCCAGGCTCGGCTTGTATCCCTCCCCGAGATCGAGGCGCTGCGCCTCGATCGTCCAGGTTCCGAGACGGCGCGGGTGCTCCACCCGGATGGGCAGGTCGGTGGTTGGGTTCATGTCGGTGCTCCTTGATTCCCGCGCGTTTGTTGCGGCCATGTCGTTCTTGGTCTGAGGTTAGGGAACCGGGACGTTCCGGTCACCCCTGACGCCGGCGCGGTTGCTGGCGGAGGTCACAGGATGAGCAAGTCCGCCTACCCCCTCAAGCTGCCCTCCTCGGTGAAGGCCGCCGCGCAGCGGCTCGCCAAGGAGGACGGGGTCTCCCTGAACCAGTGGATCGCCGCGGCCGTGGCCCAGAAGATCGGGGCCGTCGAGGCCGCGACGGAGTTCCTGGGGAGGCGCGCCGGAGGCGCGGTGCCGGGGGACATGCTGCCCTTCCTCGACGCCGCGCCCGACGTCCCCCCACCGCCGGAGGACGAGCCGTGAGCCCCACCCGGCCGAACATCCTCCTCATCCTCGTCGATGACCTGGGCTGGACCGACCTGGCCTGCTGCGGCAGCGAGTTCTACGAGACGCCCAACCTCGACCGGCTGTGCGGCGAGGGCATGCGCTTCACCGACGCCTACGCCGCCTCTCCGGTCTGCTCACCCACGCGGGCCAGCCTGCTCACCGGCAAGTACCCGGCCACCGTGGGCATCACCGACTGGATCGACTGGCAGGATGTCGTGCACCCGGCCCGGGGCGCGGTCGTCGACGTCCCCTACCTGAAGGACCTGCCCGCCTCCGAGCACTCCCTGGCCGCGGCCCTCTCCGACGCCGGGTACGCCACCTGGCACGTGGGCAAGTGGCACCTCGGAGGGCCGGGCCATCTGCCCGAGGACCACGGCTTCGAGGTCAACGTCGGCGGCTGTCACCGGGGCTCGCCCGGCGCCGGCGGCTACTTCAGCCCCTGGACGATCGAGCCTCTGGCCGGCGCCGACGTGCCCGAGGGCACCTACCTGACCGACCATCTCACCGACCGCGCCGTCGACCTGATCCGCCGCGCCGGCGACCGGCCCTTCTTCCTCAACCTGTGGTATTACAGCGTCCACACGCCGATCCAGGCCAAGGCCGCCACGGTGGCGCGCTACCAGGACAAGGCCAGGGGCCTCGGCCTCGACCGCTTCGAGAGCTTCGCCGAGGGCGAGCCCTTCCCCTGCGAGCACAAGCGGGACCAGCGGGTGCGCCGCCGGCTGCTGCACTCCGACGCCGTGTACGCCGCCATGATCGACGCCCTCGACGAGAACATCGGCCGCGTGCTGGACGCCCTCGACGAGACGGGCAAGACCGGCGATACGCTGGTCGTCTTCACCTCCGACAACGGCGGGCTGGCCACGTCGGAGGGCTCGCCCACCTGCAACGCCCCCCTGGCCGAGGGCAAGGGCTGGATGTACGAGGGCGGCACCCGGGAGCCCCTGATCGCGCGCTGGCCGGGACGGGTCGCCGCCGGCAGCCGCTGCCGGGTGCCGGTGACCTCCCCCGACTTCTACCCGACCCTGCTCGAGGCCGCCGGGCTGCCGCCGAGGCCGGACCAGCACGTGGACGGAGCCAGCTTCCTGCCCCTCCTCGAAGGCACGGGCGTCCTGGAGCGGGAGGCCATCTTCTGGCACTACCCCCACTACGGAAACCAGGGGGGCACGCCGGGCTCCTCGGTGCGCCGCGGGGACTGGAAGCTGATCGAGTTCTACGAGGACGGGCGGCGGGAGCTGTACAACCTGCGGGACGACCTGTCCGAAGACCGCGACGTGGCCGCGGCGAACGCCGACGTGGCGCGCGATCTGCACGAACGGCTGGCGGCCTGGCGGGAGGAGGTGGCGGCGAAGATCCCGGCCCCCAACCCCGGGTGGTCCAGCGAACCGAGGAGGAAGGGATGACCCTGCGAGCCGGCGTCATCGGCTGCGGAGGCCGGGGCCGCGCCCACGCCGAGGGCTACGCGGAGGACGAACGGGTCGATCTCGTCGCCTGCGCCGACCCCTCCGAGGAGGCCCGGTCCGCGCTGGCCGAACGCTTCGGGGTGGCGGGCACCTGGGCCGACCACGGCGAGATGCTCGACCAGGAGCGCCTCGACCTGGTCAGCGTCTGCACCTGGCCGCAGCTGCACCGGCCCATGATCGAGGCGGCGGCCGCCGCCGGCGCGCGGGCGATCCACGCCGAGAAGCCCATGGCGCCCACCTGGGGCGACGCCCGGGCCCTGCACGCGGCCTGCGCCGAGCGCGGCGTGCTGCTCACCTTCTGCCACCAGCGCCGCTTCGGAGACCTCTTCGCCACGGCGCGGCAGCTGCTCCGCGACGGCGCCATCGGGCCCCTGCGCCGCGTCGAGGCGGTCTGCCCCAACCTGTTCGACTGGGGCACCCACTGGTTCGACATGATGTTCTTCTACAACGACGAGACCCCGGCGCGCTGGGTCATGGGCCAGATCGATGTCTCCGAGCGGCGGGAGATCTTCGGCGTGCGGCTGGACGCCGGCGGTCTGTCGTGGGTCCGCTTCGAGAACGAGGTGGAGGGCCTGCTGACCACCGGCGACGTCGGCTACGCCGGACCGGCCAACCGCCTGATCGGCCCCGAGGGGGTGATCGAGGTGCAGGGCGCGGGGTGCCCCCTGCGGATGCGGCGCGGCGGCGGCTGGGAGGTGGTGGAGGCGCGCTCCTCCGGAGTCCCGGCGGCCCGCCACACCATCGCCAGCGTGAAGAACCTGGTGGACTGCCTCTGCAGCGGCCAGGAGCCGGAGCTGTCGAGCCGCAAGGCCCTGCAGGCGACGGAGCTGATCTTCGCCACCTACGAGTCGTCGCGCCGCCGCGGGCGCGTCGACCTGCCCCTGGAGGTGGAGGACTCCGCCCTGCAGAGCATGCTCGACGAGGGCGTGATCGGCGGCGGGTGAGGCTGACGGCGGCTACTCCCGGCGCCGCAGCTCGATATCTCCGGAGAAGGTGGACGCCTCGATGCGGGCGCCGCCGCCCCAGAGGGTCAGGTCCCATGCCCGGGGCTCCCCCTCCCCCTCGCCGAAGTCGCTGACGATGCGGCCGGAGAACACCTCCAGCTCGACCTCGGCGCTGACCTGCGCCGGCAACCGCAGGCCGATGTCGCCGCTCTTCGTGTCCAGCTTCAGGCGGCCGGCGGCGGCCAGGTTCCCCTCGAAGCGCAGATCTCCACTCAGGGACTCGGCGGCGCCCTTGCGCAGGCTGTCGACCCGGGCCTCGATGTCGCCGCTCACCGTATCGACCTCGAACTCCCCGGCGTCGAGGCGGACGCTGACGGCGCCGCTCACCGACTCGGCCTCCACGCGCCCTTCCGTGGAGCGCACCTCCAGGTCGCCGGTGACCGACTCCAGGTAGATCCCCTGGGAGCCGACGTCGACGGCCACGTCGCCGCTGACCACGTCCACCTCCAGGTCGCCCGTCAGCCCGGTGACGAGGATGTCGGCGCTCACGCAGTCCACCTCCACCTCGCTGGCCAGGGGGACCTTGATCACCAGGTGGGCCTGTCCGTGATCCCTGAAGCCCTCGAACCGGGAGTCGTGGACCACCTCCACCTCGATCGTCCCCCCATGGCGCTCGAAACGCAGCTCCTTCACGCCCTTGCCGAGGGTGCCGGTGACGGCGACCTCGGCCTGCTCCCAGCCCTCGATCTCGACGCGGCCCGAGACATTGCTCACCTCGACCTTGCCCCGGGGATCGGCCTCCATGCGCTTCTCCACCGACCCCTGGGCCGCGGCCGCGACCGTTGTCAGCGCGCACAGGAGAAGGACCCGGAGGGCGGGGCCGCGGCGGGTGCCGGGAAAGTCCGCCCGGGCGGGGTTGGAAGTGCTCTGCCTGTTCATCTCGTCTCCTCGGTGTCGACTCGGGACGCCCGCCGACCTGCGCGCGCCCGTCCTCCCTGAGGATGCTAGCCGGATGCGATGCGCCGCAAGAGCCCGGGGGCCTGCGCCTCTGCCGGGCCGGCATTTCCTATACTTGCGCGCCCTCTGACACTTCGGCCCCTCCGACCCCTCCGACGAAAGGAAACCTCCGTGGACAGCCCCCGAGCGGTCGTGCGCAACTGGCGCGACAGCGAATGCTACCTCGGCCACGACAACGCCGTCGTCTGGCCGATCCTGAACCGCGCCGGCGGCGGCGGCGAGCCCTCGCCCTTCCGGTGCCTGACCCACCTGAGCGCCTTCGCCGGCCACTCCCTGCAGGGAGGCAAGAGCACGAACTACCACTCCCACGGCAACGCCGAGCAGTACTACTACATCCTCTCCGGCCAGGCGGAGGTGCTCATCGGCAAGGACCGCCACGCCGTCAGCGAGGGATCGGTGGCCTACTTCCCCCCCGGCGTCCCCCACCAGCTCGTGGGCGAGAGCAACCCGGACTGGATGCAGTACCTCATCATCACCTGCCCGGTGCCGGAGGGCCGCGGCGGCAGCGAGCCCCGGGTGCTGAACTGGCGCGACGCCTCGCCGAACATGGGCGTCCACGGCAACGCCGTGACCTGGCAGCTGCTGGAGCGGCTGGACGCGGAGGAGCCGGGCACCGACCAGCCCTGCCTGCTCGCCTTCTGGTACCTGGCGCGCCAGGCCGTGGCCCGGGGCAAGGCCTCCGACTTCCACGTGCACGACGACAAGGAGCAGGTCTACTACGTCCTGGAGGGAGAGGGCACGGTGGTCACCGGCTTCGACGCCCACCCGGTGAGGGAGGGCGACACCGTCTACCTGCCCATCGGCGTGCCCCACGCCATCCTCAACGACCGCTACGACGGCTGGCTCTCGTACCTGGTCGTCAGCTGATGGGCTGGGACGTCCTGATCCGCGGCGGCCGCGTCGTCGACGGCAGCGGCAACCCCTGGTTCCGCGGCGACGTGGCCCTCAGCGGCGACCGGGTGGCCGCGGTGGCCGCGCCGGGGGCCGTCCCGCCCGAGAACGCCGCCGAGGTCGTCGACGCCGGCGAGGCCGTGGTCTGCCCGGGCTTCATCGACATCCAGTCCCACTCCATCTACCCCCTCATGGCGGACGGCCGCTGCCTGTCCAAGATCACCCAGGGCGTGACCACGGAGATCATGGGCGAGGCCTGGACCCCGGCCCCGGTGACCGGCCGCAACGAGGGCGGTCTCGGCACCGCCGTGTACGGGGACCTGCTGGGCGACTGGGTGGAGCCGGCGAAGGGGTGGACGCGCTTCCGCCACTGGCTCGAGGCGGTCGAGGCGGCCGGCACCTCGCCCAACGTCGGCTCCTTCCTCGGCGGCGGCACCCTGCGCAGCTGCGCCAAGGGGCTGGACATGACCGCCGCCGCGCCGGAAGATCGGCGGCTCATGGCCCGGGTCGCGGCCGAGGCCATGGAGGACGGCGCCTTCGGACTCTCCTACGCCCTCATCTACCCGCCGGACTGCTACGCCGACACCGACGAGATCGTCGAGGTCTGCGAGGTGGCGGCCCGCTACGACGGCAGCTACATCACCCACCTGCGCTCGGAGGGGGCCGCGATCTTCAGCGCCCTCGACGAGGCCTTCGAGATCGGCGTCCGCGGCGGCTTGCCGGTGGAGATCTATCACCTGAAGGCGGCGGGCCGGGCCCACTGGGACAAGATGCCGGAGGTCATCGGCCGCATCGACCGGGCCCGCGCCGGGGGCCTGGACGTGGCCGCCGACATGTATCCCTACGACGCCTCCGGAACCGGCCTGACCGCGGTGCTGCCGCCCTGGACGGCGGCCGGGGGGAAGCTCTTCGAGCGCCTCGAGGACCCGGCCGAGCGGGAAGAGATCCGGCGCGCCGTCATGGACCCCGACGACAGCTGGGAGGCCATGGTCACCGAGCACGGCCCCGAGGGGGTGATGCCCATCGGCTTCCGCAAGCCGGAGAACCAGGCCTGCGTGGGCCGGCGCCTCTCCGAGATCGCCGCCGAGCGCGGCGAGGACTGGTTCGACACCGTCTGCGGCCTGCTGCTGTCGGAGCGCCAGCGCATCGGCACCATCTACTTCTCCATGACCGAGGACAACCTGCGCCTGCAGCTCGGGCAGCCGTGGATCAAGATCTCCACCGACGCCGGCGGCGTCGACCCGGCCTGGGCGCGGAGCCTGGGGCCCGTGCACCCCCGCGGCTACGGCACCTATCCGCGCGTCCTCGGCCGCTTCGTGCGCGACCAGGGGGTGCTGCCCCTGGAGGACGCCGTCCGCAAGATGACCTCGGCCGTGGCCGGCCGCCTGGGCCTGCGGCAGCGGGGCCTGCTGCGCGAGGGAATGCTCGCCGACGTGGTGATCTTCGATCCCGAGAGGGTCGCGGACCGCGCCACCTTCGAGGAGCCCCACCAGCTCTCGGAGGGGGTGCGCGACGTGTGGGTGAACGGCCGGCGGGTGCTGCGCGACGGCCGCCACACCGGGGCCACACCGGGCCGCTTCGTGCAGCCCTGGAGCTGAAGCCATGGTCCGGCCGGACATGGGGAAGGGAGGCAGCGCGGTCCTCCCGGCGGCGGCCTTGCTCTGGCTCTGGGCGGCGGGAGCCGGCGCCGGCGAGCCCTTCGTCACCGTCGACCTGACCGATCTCTACCACGGCCGGTTCATCGCCGCGGACATGGGCGACGGCTACGGGATCGCCGAGGGGCAGCTGCCGGCGGCGGGCTCCCGCGTCGAGGTCGGGGGCATCCCCTTTCTCATCGGCACCCGGGAGGGCGGCGACCACCTGGACGTGGGCCTGGCCCGCTGGCCCGACGTGGAACAGGACCCCGTCGGTTTCTACTCGCACTACAAGCCCGACGGGTACGGCGATCCCGAGTGCCCGGTGGTGCGCATCCCGCGGCAGAACTACTCGGGGCTGTACCTCCTGTGTCTGGCGGACACCGATCCGGCGAAGACCCCCGTGGTCTCCTTCCGGCTGGGGCTGCACGACGGCCACGGCATCCTCTACGACAGCGCCGTTCAGGTGCCGCGGTGGAACGAGGCGGGCAACGAGCGGGTCCTGGCCCACCGGCCCCTGCGCCTGACGGGGGCCGCGGGAGACGCGGAGGGCCGCCTCTTCGTGGTGAAGGCGCCCCTGCGCTCCGGGGACATCCAGGACATCGCCGAGCCGGGCGGCCACCTGGACTTGGAGCTGACCAAGGAACTGCACGTGGCGGTGCGCAATCCCGACCCGGCGCGCTTCCGCGTGCGCGCCCTGGGCCGGCCCAGCGCGGTGCGCGTGCTGGCCCTGACCCTGGCGGTGGCGCCGGTGCAGATGCGGGTGGGATCGGCCGAGGTGGGCAACGTCTTCGTGGCGCCCCAGGTGCCGGTCTTCTCCGTGGCCCTCCGGAATCTCACGGAGCAGCCGGGGCGCGCCAGCGTGGAGGCGGTGGTCACCGACTACTACGGCAACCAGAGCCGCACGCGGGAGAGCCTGGACCTGGCGCCGCTGGCGGCCGACACCCTGCGCCTGGAGCTGCCCCGGGAGAAGCGAGGCTGGTTCGAGGTGGTCTTCCGCCTGCTCGACGGCGGGGAAGCCTCAGTGGAACGCCGCACCACCATGGCCCTGCTGCCCGAGGACCGGCGGCGGGCGACCTTGCGGGACTCGCCCTTCGGCACCTGGTGCTTCGGCACCGGGCACCGCGGCACCACGGCGGACCGGGCCGGACCGCTGATGTACAAGGCGGGGATCCGGCGAACCATGGGCTACGGGTACGAGGAGCTGCGGAAGCACGGCCTGACGCTGGGCCAGCACTCCAGCATCGTGGGCACCCACAAGGTCGGCGAGACGGACCCGGAGGCGCTGCGCCGCAGCTTCGCCCAGTGGCCGGAGACCCGCCAGGCCCTGGTCTTCCACGAGAGCAACATCGGCCCGCTGAAGACGCGGCCGGGCTTCCTCACGGGGGACGGACCGGCGCCGCTGGACTCGACGGCGCTGGCCGAGCTGGAGCGGCGCTGGGAGCACGCGGTGGCGGCCAGCGAGGCGGTGCGCCGCCTCGACCCGGAGATGGAGCTGGTCTTCGGCAACATGGTGCAGCCCTCGATCGAGCAGTTCCTGGCGCGCGGCTATCCGCGCCGCTACATCGACCGCCTGGGCGAGGAGTCCCCCGGCTTCATGCGCATGCCCGAGCGCCAGCCGGAGGTGGCCGGCTTCGGCAGCCTCTGGTGGATGAAGGAGATGGCCCGCCACTACGGGTACGGCGACGTGGGGCTGGCCGTCTCCTTCGAGTGGATGTACCACTCCACCAACCCCGGCAACCTCCACCCGCGCACGGCCGCCGCCTACAACGTGCGCGACGGCCTGCTGGCCCTGGCCTACGGCGTCCCCCACGTCAACCCGGCCCTCGCCTACGACGTAGGCAACGCCTACCACTTCTCCAACTGGGGCGCCTCCGGCCTGGCCCACCGCCCGCCCGAGCTGAACCCCAAGCCCGGGTACGTGACCTACGCCACCCTCACGGCCCAGCTCGACCGGGCGCGGTTCTCGCGCAAGCTGGAGACCGGCTCCACCAGCCTCTTCGCCCTCGAGTTCACCCGCCCCGAGGGGGACCGGGTCTACGCCCTGTGGACGCTGCGCGGCCAGAGGGAGGTCCGCCTGTCCGTGAACGGCACGGGACCCGCCACGGTGACCGACGGCATGGGCAACAGCGTCCAGGCGCCCGTCGCGGACGGCGAGGTGGTCGTCGTCGTGGACGACTCCCCGCGCTACGTGGGCGGCGTCGAGGTCGCCTCGGTGAAGGCCGGGACCTGGCGGTACACCGCGGCGCCCGGCCCCGGGGCCGTCCTGGTGCACGGCCTCGACGACCCCGGCGCCTGGCGGGTGAGCGCCCGCCGGGACACGGCCTTCGAGAACTACACCTGGGACGTGGTGCGGCGTCCGGGCCGGCTGACCTGGAGCGCCGTGCGGGATCCCGAGCGAGGCGCGGTGACGCAGGTGGCCCTGGACGGTCCCCAGGGCGGTCCGGACGTGGCCGCCTGGTACAACTACTGCGAGCTGGAAGAGGAGGTCCCGCTGCCGGGGAGGCCGCGCCGGATCGGCCTGTGGGTCTACGGCAATTCGAGCTGGAGCCGCATCGTCTTCGTCCTGGAGGACGCCGAGGGCGAGGAGTGGGCCCACCTGGGCGCCGCCCTCCACGGCCGCGCCGACTGGAACACCAACGACACGGAGAGCACCTCCTTCGTCAACTTCGACGGCTGGCGCTACATGGGGATCGACCTGCCGGGGGAGTACCCCGTCGAGCGCTACCAGTGGCCGCGCAAGTGCAACTGGCGATCCACCGGCGGCGACGGGCTGGTCGACCACCCGCTGCGGCTGAAGGGGTTCTACGTGCAGTTGCGGGAGAAGCTGGTCTACGTCGACGAGATGGTGCCGGCCGCGAGCCGGCACCTGCTGCTCGACGACCTGATGTGCTCCTACTGACCTGCGCGACCTGATCCGCCCGACGGGGCACCAGCACCCCTGCACGGGCGATCAGCCCGGCGCCTCCCAAGCGTCGGGGCGTCGCTATCTGCCGTGGAAACGGGAATCCGTGAAGTTGAAGACCGCGGCTCCCGGCGCTTCGACCTCCAGGATCTCGGTGCCGACCCAGCCGTTGTATTGCTTGCCCGGCAGTACTTCCAGCAGGGCGACCACGACGGACCGGGCCGGGATGTCCGCCTCTCCGCTGGCCCAGACCTCGCCCCCCTCCCCCGGAGTTCGCAACCGCGCCTTGACGCCCCGGGCGTCCTCCTGACCCAGGTTCATCAGCAGCAGGCGCACGGTCGGGGGTTCGCGCAGGCTGCCCCAGGGACCTCCATCGTGGCCGGTGTGGAAGTGCGGCAGGGCGAACTCCGACGAGCAGAAGATGGCCGGCTCTTCGTAGCGCTTCGTGAAGAGCTGTCCCAGCTCGAGCAGTTCGGGCGAGAGGCCGCTGCCGTTGGTGGGAGTCTCCAGGAACCGGCCGCAGATCTCGTCCAGCTGTTCGTCGGTGAGCGGACAGTTGTTCTCCTCGAGCTTCCACTTGCCGAAGAACCCCACGCCGGGCGACTCGGGCGCGACCAAGCGGATCAGGCGGATCTGTTGTTCCAGCTCTTGGGCCGTCTGGGTCCACCGGTAGTCGCCCTTGTCCTCGCTCTCCTTGCCCAGCCCCAAGGCCACCACGGACCTGTCCAGAAGGCCGACAAGCCGCGCGGCCTGAAGCTGAAAGGGGATCATCCACGCGTCGTTGAGGTCGAAGTAGGTCTCCAGCAGGACCAGCTCGACCGTCTGCCGGTAGACCGCCGCCAACTCCGGCGCAACGGGGCCTCGCATCTGCCAGACCGTGACTTTCAGCTCCGGCCTCTTCTCGCGCACGGCCTGGAGGATGGCGGCCGTGTGCTGGTCGATGCCTCCGTCGTAGTCCCAGCCGAACTCGTCGATGTTGACCGCCGGGTGGGGATTGTCCGCGAAGTCCATCTGGACCAGCACGTCGGAAGCCTCGTCGACGTTCATGCCCAGGAAGCTGTAGTGGACCACCCCCTGGGAGACGATCCCGCCCCTGGCCTTCCAATACTTCCAATCGCCGCCCCGGGTAAAGGTCTGCGATGCGAGTTCCGGGTAGGCTCCGTAGAAGGCGATCACCTTCTCCAGTCCCATGACCCTGTCCTCGGCGGATGTGGTTTGAGCTCCCTGCAGCGTCATGATCATCAGGCACATGCAATACCGCCACAGGGGAACCGGGCGCTGGTCATTCTTCACAAGGAGTCTCTCGGCACCCAAGACCCGTATAGTATCGGGCTGATTGCGGGAGGTGCTGCCAAAGCGGTGAGTCGAACCCGCCAGGGCGATGGGGCGAAGGATCGGGGCCCGGCCGGGCCCCGGCAGGCCGTCCTGGGGTTACCGCTCCTCGCGGTAGACGACGTGCTTGCGCAGGGTCGGATCGTACTTCTTGACCTCCAGGCGTCCCTGCTGGTTGCGCCGGTTCTTGGAGGTGTAGTAGCGGTGGTCGCTCTCGGTGCTCTTCAACGCGATCTGGTTGCGGGGGCCGGTCTTGGCCATGGTCTTGCTTCCTTTGGGAGGTGCACTGTCCTGAGCCGCAAGAAAATACAGGGAGGCCCCGAATCCCGCTACCTCGCCTCCGACGGGGCCTCGTGAGCGGCCTGGCGGGCGGAGGCGCCCTGCACGCCCTGGCGGCGGTGCTGCTGTGGTCGACGGTGGCCTCCGCCTTCAAGCTCTCCCTGCGGGAGCTGTCGCCGCCGCAGCTGGTCTTCGGCAGCAGCCTCGTGTCGGCGGCCTTCCTCGGGATCGTACTGATCCTGCGGGGCCGGCTGCCGGAGCTGCTCTCCCTGCCCCGCCGCCAGTGGCTGCGCTCGGCCGGCCTCGGGCTGCTCAACCCCTGCCTCTACTACCTGGTCCTGCTGGAGGCCTATCAGCGGCTGCCGGCGCAGCAGGCCCAGGCCCTCAACTACACCTGGGCCCTGGTGCTGGCCTACCTGTCGGCCCTGCTGCTGCGCCAGCGCCTGCTGCGCACCGACGTGCTCGCCGGCTTCATCTGCTACGGCGGCGCCCTCGTGGTCGCCACCCGCGGCCACCTCCTGGAGCTGCGCTTCGACGACGGCCTCGGCGTCGGCCTGGCCCTGGGCAGCACCCTGATCTGGGCCCTCTACTGGGTCGGCGTCACCCGCGATTCCCTCGACGCGGGGGTGCGGCTGTTCCTCAACTTCCTTCTCGGACTTCCCTGGGCCGTCCTGCTCTGCGCCCTGGCGGCGGACTTCGACTTCGGCTGGAGGGGCTGGGCCGGCGCCGCCTACATCGGCCTCTTCGAGATGGGCCTCACCTTCCTGCTCTGGCTCGCCGCCCTGCGCCGCGCCGGCAACGCCTCCCGCGTGGCCAACCTGATCTTCCTCTCCCCCTTCCTCTCCCTCTTCTTCCTGCACCACCTCGTGGGGGAGCGGATCGAGCCGGCCACCCTCGCCGGTCTCGCCGTCATCGTCGCCGGCCTGCTGATCCAGCGGCGGGGGGCGGCGCGGGGGCGGTCGGGGCCTCAGGCCAGGGGTTGATGACTATCGGATAAGCGCCATGCGGCGGAAGGCCCAGGTATGGTCTCCCTCTTGCAGCCGGTAGAGATAGACCCCGCTGGCTACGGGCCGTCCAGAGTCGTCCGTGCCATCCCACAGGACTTGACTCGAACCTGGGGGCAGGGCGAGGGAGCGCACCCTTTGAGCGCGGAGGTTGAAGATCCATGCTGATCGCACACCAAGGCCCCCCGGTCCGGCGGTGATGGCGTAGGTCCACCATGGCTGCGCAGCCTGTGACGCTACGGGCACGACTATCTCGACGCCGCCGTCTTCGAGCTTGCCCAGGAAGACATCCGTTCGGACCAACTTGGAGTACTCTCCATCTTGCTCCAGCACGTCCGACTGCCAGGCGATCCAAACCCGTCCCTCATCGTCTACCGTCATCCCGGTCAGGTTCGCTGGCGAAGGGATCGAGACCTGCCAGGCTTCCGCCTTGAACCCGGGGAGGGTCCGGCTGGTGTCCACCGAGCCGTCCATCGAATACACGGGCAATCCCGGCACAAGCTCGGCGTGCGCTGTGACGAGCCACCCGACCATCGAGAACGCGAGGATGCCACGGATCGCTGTCATGGGAACCTCCCAAGGGATGACGCTCGTCTATCTCGCAATTTCAGTCGTGTCCGGCGGCGGTCATCGGCCGGATGCCTGCCAAGTCGGCCTCTTCGTCGCGTTGGGTGCGATACAGGTCCCACCGGGCCTGCAGGTTCAGCCAGAAGCCCGGCGTCATGCCGAAGAACCTCGCCAGGCGCAGGGCCGTGCTCGGGGTTATGCCGCGCCGGCCGTTGACCAGCTCGTTGATCCGCTGGCAGGGCACGTGGATCGCGTCGGCCAGCTGCCGCTGGGTGACGTCCATCGGCACCAGGAACTCCTCGAGAAGCATCTCGCCGGGGTGGGTCGGCTTACGGTCGGTCGGGACGCGTACCATCTCTCTCCTCAACAGTGGTGGGCGACCGCGCGAAGTCCTCGTCATCACCCACGTCGGGCATCACTCTGAGGTACTGCTCGAATGACATCTCCGACTCGGCTTCAGTGCCGAGGAGGGCCTCGCGCAGGATCGCACGGTGCTCTTCCTCGGCAGAGCGACCCTTCCGGCTAGCGCGCTCCTCGAGCCGGGCGACGACCTCCGGTTCCAGCTTCCCGACGATCAGCTCTGCCATGTCAGCCGTGTCCGGCGTCGGCCATCGGCTGGATGCCCGCCAGGTCCGCTTCCTCGTCGCGTTGGGCGCGATACAGGTCCCAGCGAGCCTGCAGGTTCAGCCAGAAGCCCGGCGTCATGCCGAAGAACTTCCCCAGGCGCAGGGCCGTGCTCGGCGTGATGCCGCGCCGGCCGTTGACCAGCTCGTTGACCCGCTGGTAGGGGACGTGGATCGCGTCGGCCAGCTGCCGCTGGGTGACGTCCATCGGCCGCAGGAACTCCTCGAGCAGCATGTGGCCGGGGTGGGTCGGCTCACGGTCGGTCGGCACGCGTACCATCTCTCTCTCCTCAACGGTGGTAGTCGACGATCTCGACATCGCTGGGTCCGACGCGCAAGACCTCGAGCCTGTTGCCGGGCGGAATCCGCAGGTCGCCCAGCGCCTCGGCGGCCTCGAGCTGGTCGAGCTTGCGCACCGCCACGCGCACGAGCGACGAAGGGCATGTACGTCGAGCAAGCCGCGTGTCGCGACCGTGGTAGACGTCTTCGGTATGTCATGATAGCACGGATATCATGCTACGTCAACGGTAGTCGTACCAGGATGGGCGGGGTCGGGCGTTCGGCAAGCGTGGGCGGCGGAATGACGGTCTCGGAAACCACTACCTTTTCGGTTCGAGCACGCACGACCGTAGACCAGGAGGACCTCCCTTGACGAGCGAGTTGAGCTTCCGGGCCCGGGTGCCGGTCATCGACGCCAACGTCGGAGTCGGCCACTCGCACCTGCGGCCGGCCCCGGTCGACACCCCGGAGGAGCTGCGCGCCGAGCTCGGCCGCCACGGCGTCGAGCGCGCCGTCATCCATCACCAGCACGGCGAGAGCCTCAGCGCCGTGACGGGCAACGATCTCCTGCACGAGTGGCTCGAGGGCCACGAGGACGCCTTCATCCCCCAGTGGATGGCCAGCCCGGAGCCGGACAGCCTCAAGCAACTGCAGCACCTGCGCGCCGAGGGACGCGTCAGCAGCGTGCGCATCCACGACTCGGGGGCCGCCCAGGTGCCCTTCGTCGACTGGGTCTACGGCGATCTGCTCGAGTGGCTGCAGGCGGAGGGCATTCCCGTGTGGATCTCCCTGCACGATACCTGGGACCCCTCGTGGATGGTGCGCAAGACGACGCCGGTCACGGAAGTGATGGAGATCCTGCGCGCCTTCCCCGACCTGGTGACCGTCCTCCTCGGGATCCACTTCGTGCACTCCTACTACGTGCGGCCCTTCCTGAAGCTGACCCGCACCTGCCTGGAGCTGAGCCGCTACGAAGTCCTGCGGGAGCTCGAGGTGCTCGTCTCCGAGTTCGGAGCCGGGCGCTTCCTCTACGGCTCCTTCTATCCGCGCCTGGCCATGGGCCCCATGCTCTACTACGTCCACCACGTCGGCTTCGACGAGGCGACCCTGCAGGCCGTGTGCAGCGGCAACCTGGAGCGCCTGCTGGAAGGAGGCGCCAAGTGATCGACGGCTCGGAGGTGATCGACTTCCACGGCCATCCGGGGCGCTGGGGTGTCTCCAACCTCGACCCGGGGCCGGTCTTCCTCGCCATGGACGCGGTCGGCATCGACCGGTCCGTCCTGTTCGACATCTGGCACCCCGAGGGCCGGCGCGCCAACGACCTCACCGCCTCCCTCGTGGCCGCCCATCCCGACCGCCTCATCGGCTTCGCCTACGTCTCCCCCCTGATGCCGGAGACGCTCGTCCCCGAGCTGGAACGAGCGATCGACCAGCTCGGCCTGAAGGGCATCAAAGCTCTACCCTCCCTTCGTCGAGCCGCCTCTCAGCGACCCCGCCTGGTGGCCGATCTACGAGTTCGCCGACGACCGGGGGCTGGTCGTGCTGTGGCACACGGGCATCGAGCCCGGATCCTGGCCCAGGTACATGGGAGAGGTGGTGGGGCGCTTCCCCGGCGCCCGTTTCGTCTCCGGACACTCCGGCAACTGTCCGCCCATGCGGCGCCAGGCGATCGACGTCGCCCTGGACCATCCCAACGTCTACCTGGAGACCTGCTCCACCTTCCGCACGCCGGGCGTGATCGAGCAGCTCGTCGAGGAAGCCGGTGCGGACCGCGTCCTCTTCGGGTCCGACATCCCCCTGATGGACCCGCGGGCGCAACTGGGCAAGATCATCACCGCCGACATCAGCGACGACGACAAGCGCCTCATCCTCGGCGCCAACGCCCGGCGCCTGCTGAATCTGTAACCGTCAGAGGAAGGGCTCCTCGTCGCAGGAGGCCTTCATGCCGTCTGCGGATCCTCTGCGCCGCCGCGGCCGGCCGTCGGGCCCCGCACACCCATCACATGTACGGCGCTGTCGCTGATCTTCACGACTACCGATTGAGAAGCAGGTAATCGATCGGATCCTCGATGAATTCAACATTGTGATTCAGACCGCAGTCATCGGGAAAGGCTTCTTCACAACCCGTGTTGAACATCAGCGGTCCCCGGTTCCGGTACCAGGCGATGCATTGGACCAGGGCGATCATGTGCCGCGGGCGATCCGAACGATTCGGCACCCCTCGATGCCAGAGCCGCACGTCCCGGATGAGCACGCTTCCCTTCTTCGCCCACCCCCTCACGGGGGGAGAGACCATCCTCTGCGCCTCTTCGGTCTCCTTGTCGATCACCGTATCCGGGAAGGGGTGCAGATGCGTGCCCGGCCACAGCTCCACGGCCCCGTTCTCTTCCGTCACATCGTGCGGAGAGATATTCGCCACCACCGACGCGGCCGGGTGGGCGGGCTCGTGACCCGGCCATAGATGGGCCCCGTCCCGGTGCAGGGGCTGGGTGCCGCTGCCGGGACAATTGGTGTTGCCGTTGTAGAAGTTGTTGAAGAATCCCTCGCCCAGCAGCGCGGTGTTGACCTGAATCACGAACGGATTGGCGACGATCTCGCGAAAGACAAAGGGAGCGAAGGGAGGCGGTCCCTGTTGCAGGTGACCCTTGAGACCGCCGGCGCCGCCCCACTGCTCCCGATCGATCAGGAGCCTCGAATCTTCGTCCATCTTCTCCCGGAGTATGTCGAGCGGCTCATGGGGAACCGCGTTCTCGATGACGACAAGTCCGTCCCGTCTGATCGCCTCCACCGCCTGTTCGAGGCGTCCGGGACTCATGCGCCGGGATTCGGTTTCCTTCCTGGTGAGGGGAATGACCTCCGGCTTGTCTCTCATGTCGAGCTCCAGTCTGTTTTTCTTGGGTTCAGGGACTCGCGGGCCTGTCCACGTCGTGGCAGAGGGCTACCAGGCGAGGTGCCAGGGAACGGCGCGGATGCCGGGGCGCAGGGTGTGCGGCGCCTCGACGCGGCAGGCGAGCACGCCGCGGGCCTCAGGGCCGGCGAGGGCCAGCCAGCGCGCCAGACCCTCCGCGTGCCCCGGGGTGGGGGTGGCCGTGGCCTTGACCTCGACTCCGTAGAGGAGGCCGCCGCGCTCGATGACGAGATCGACCTCGGCGATGGTGTTCGACTGCCAGTAGTACAGATTCGGTCTCTCGCCCTGCTGCCGGAAGGCCTTCAGCCACTCGCCCACCACGGCCGTTTCCACAAGGGGCCCGAGAGCGGGTCCGTGGAGCACCGGTTCCGGCCCGTGGAGGCCGAGGAGGAAGGTGGCCAGCCCGGGGTCGATGAGGAAGAGACGGGGGCTCTTTCGCAGCCGTTTGCCCAGGTTACGGTAATAGGGTTGCAGCAGATGGATGATCTGGCTGGCTTCCAGCACCGAGAGCCAGCGCCGGACCGTGGGGCCGCTGACGCCGACTTCGCGTCCGACCTCGGTCATGTTGAGGGTGGTGCCCGTGCGGGCGCCGGCGAGCATGAGGAACCGGCTGAAGGCGCCCAGATCGGCGATCTGGGCCAGGTCGCGCACGTCGCGTTCGAGGTAGGTCTGGACATAGCTGCCGAACCAGAGTTGTCGATCCACCTGCGGGTTGACCCGGGGCTCGGGAAAGCCGCCGCGCAGGAGCCAGTCCGCGAAGTCGATCGGCCTGCGAGGGCGGTCTTCGGCCGATGGGAGACCGAACACCTTCTCCAGCAGGGCATCGATGCCTGGGGGCGGGGGCCGCTGCTCGACCTCCGCCGTGGAGAGCGGATCCAGGGTGAGGACGGCGACGCGCCCGGACAGGGTCTGGCTCAGGCCCTCCATGAGGGCCAGGCTCTGGGACCCGGTCAGGATCCAGCGGCCCGGGGAGCGGTTGGCGTCGATGTCCTCCTTGACGTAGTGGAGCAGGTCCGGCGCGTACTGGATCTCGTCGAGGATCGCCGGCGGATCGGCCTCGGCGAGGAAGGCGACCGGGTCGGCCTGGGCCCGCGCCCGGACATCGGGCCGCTCGAGGGATAGATAGCGGTGGGACCCGCCCAGTTCCCGGCGCAGCAGGGTGGTCTTCCCCGTCTGGCGAGCCCCGGTGATCAGCACGGCGGGAAAGGTGGCCGCCGCCCGATGGATGGTTGGAGTCAGATGGCGCTCGAGATAGGGCATGGCAATGACCAGGGCCAGAGGATTCTTGCAAATCTAACATGGAGAATTAGATCTGCAAAGAGAGGGCACCGGCCGGGCCTGCGAGCCCTAGCGCACCACCTGGAACCCCACCCTGTCCCGGAAGCCGTGGGCGTCGACGACCTCCAGCGCGTAGGCGCCCGGCTCCAGGGACACGGCGAGGCGGTGCCGGTCCACGGTGCGGCCCAGGAAGCGGCGGTTCGCGTACCAGAACATGGCGCGCTCGGGGTCGGTGTGGGCGGCTCGCAGGACGATGCTCTGGCGCTCGCCGTCGAAGTCGCGGCCGGCCTGCAGGCGCGCCCCCGGCGTCGGGTAGAGGACCTGCAGGGGCCGGGCCTCGAGCTGCGCCGGGCAGTCCTCCTCATGGGGCGGCGGGGCCTGCAGGGCCTGCCCCCGCTCCCTGAGGTACTGCACCACGTCGGCCGGATAGACCGCCTGCCGCCCGGGCCGGTGATCGCCCGGCTCCCAGCACAGGGAGCAGACCTGGCGGGTCCCGGCGCCGTCGAGGACGACGCCGCGGTGGTAGGAGCAGCGCTCCATGGGCCGCATGTGGCGCGGCCTCGGCGCCGGCGCCGGATGGGGGCAGTGGGAGTTGACGGGGCGGCCGCTGTCGAGGCAGAGGTCCCCCATCGCCAGCTCCGCCCCGGGACGGGGGAACCAGGCCCGGCCGCGGTCCCGGGGCAGGCGCTGGAAGATGTCGAAGAGCAGGGGGCCGGCGGCGCGGGCCCCGCTCAGCTCGGGGTTGCCCTCGCCGGTGAAGTTGCCCAGCCAGACGGCGATCGTCCACGAGGGACTCACCCCCACGGCCCAGGCGTCGCGCTGGCCGTAGCTGGTGCCCGTCTTCCAGGCCAGGGGCCACTGGTCCTCGTACTGGTGCCAGTAGTACTCCACCCCGGGGCGCCGCACCTCGCGCAGGGCTTCCAGGACCAGCCAGGCGGCGCCGGCGCTGAAGAGGGGCGCCGGCGGGGGCACCGGCTCCGAAGGCTCGCGCAGATAGCGCAGGGGCTCGACCCGCCCGCCCCGGGCCAGGCCGCGGAAGAGCCGGGCCATGTCCCAGAGGGTGACCTCGGCGCCGCCGAGAATCAGCGGCAGGCCGTAGTCGTCGGCCGTGCGCACCAGGGTGGAGAGGCCGGCGTCCTGGAGGAAGCGGTGGAAGTCAAACAGGCCGTAGCGCCGCAGCAGGCGAACGGCGGGGACGTTGAGGGAACGCACCAGGGCCTCGCCGGCGCGCACCAGGCCGTCGTAGCTCTCGTCGGCGTTGCGGGGGGAGAAGCCCTGGTAGAAGGTGGGGACGTCCTTGACCAGCGTGCCGGGCAGGATCAGGCCCTCGTCCATGCTCAGGGCGTAGAGAAAGGGCTTGAGGAGCGAACCGGAGGATCGCGGCGCCGTGACACCGTCCACCTGCCCCTGGTGCCCGGCGTCGAAGAAGTCCCGCGACCCGACGTAGGCGCGGACCTCGCCGCTGCCGGTCTCCACCAGCAGCGCCGCGCCGTTGCCGATGCCCAGGTGGTCGAGGTAGCCCAGGTGCCGCGCCACCAGGGTTTCCAGCTCGCGCTGCAGGCCGGCGTCGAGGGTGGTGCGGATCAGGCGGCCCGGGCGGCGGCTCTTCAGCGCCCTCGACAGGTGCGGCGCCGTCACGGGAAGGGGCCAGGCCCGCGAGGACACGGGCTCGGCCGCGGCCAGGCTCAGGGTCTCGGCGTCGAACAAGCCGGCCCGGTGCAGGCCGGCGAGCAGGCGGTTCCGCTTCGCCTCCAGGCGCCGCGGGTCGGCCGTGGGCGAGACCAGGCCCGGCGCGTTCGGCAGCACCGCGAGGGTGGCGGCCTCGCTCCAGGTCAGCTCCTCCGGCCGCTTGCGGAAGTAGCGGACCGCCGCGGCCTGGTAGCCGACGATGTTGCCGCCGTACGGCGCGTGGTCCAGGTAGAGGCGCAGGATCCCGTCCTTGTCGTGGTAGAGCTCGATCTTGACGGCCAGCAGGGTCTCGAGGGCCTTGTTGAGGTAGGTCCGCGGCTTGGGGCGCATGAGCCGCGCCACCTGCATGGTGAGGGTGCTGGCGCCGCTGCGCACCTCGCCGGCCGCCGCGTTCTGGTAGAGGGCGCGGGCCAGCGCCAGCGGGTTGACGCCCCGGTGGCGGTCGAACTGCCGGTCCTCGAAGTGGATGACGGCGGCCCTCAGCTTGGCGGGCACGGCGAGGCTGGAGTCCGGCGGGAAGCACCACTGCTGCCCGTCGTTGAGGAAGGCCCGCAGGAGCCGGCCCTCCCGGTCGACGACGAGGGTGCTGTAGTCCGGCGCGAACAGGGGCCGCGGCAGGGGCAGGAGGAAGTAGAGGGCCAGGCCGAGGGCGGGGACGGCCAGCAGGAGGGCGGCGAGGCGCCTGGGGCGCCGGGGGATGCGAAGGGCGCGTCCGGACATCACGGACTCAGGTCTCGGCGAGGGTCCATTCCCCGGGAATCCGGCCATCCCAATAGGATGGCAGCTGCCAGTAGTGCGCCGCTTCCCGGTCGCAGATGAGCACCGGTCGAAAGCGTCTTCCACCGGAAAGGCACTCCCTCACCGCCCCGGATGTCTCCGGATCGTCGATCACGAAGGGCGTCTCGCAGACCCCGCCTTCATCATCCCGCCGGTACCGAAGCGGGCCCTTTCTGCTCACGAGGATCGCCTCCATTCCCCGCTGGGGCCTCAACACCTCGTCCAGTCCCTCGATCTCCAGGCCGATCCAGCCTGCCAGCGGCATTGGCAGATCCCTTGTCACGGGCGCTCTCAGATTCAACAGGTAACGAGTGCCGTCTCTCGACTGCAGGCCCGCGTGGCCCCACGAATCGGACCGGAGGAGCTCGCGGATCCGCCCGTCGACACTCTCACTTTGTATTGGAGTGATCCGCTCCATTGACAGTTCCCGCAGGTCCCTGCGGACGCGCACCTCTCCTTCCAGGAGAATCTCCGGATGGCTCTTGATCGAAGCCGGTCTCCAGTATCGACGCGCACGCTGCATCAACGCCCCGACTGTTTCGCCATCGCCGATGTAGCTGATCAGATTCATGTCCGCGGCCCAGACCCGGGAGATCCGTTCCACCTCGACCTGGTACAGCCCGCGCTGCGAGCCTGTCTCAGGCCCGAGGATGCTCTGGCGATAGTGCCACGCCCGCGCATGAGCCTCATCCTGCCACAGGAAGAGCGCATCGAACCGACATGGCCGCGAAGGGAACTCGTGGGCGCGAACCAGCTCCCACACGAGGTCCAGGACGTGATCGGTGGCAGCACCCTCTTCGACGGCCTTCCTGAAGTGGCCGCCGCGCAGGCGGGTCCCGACCTCGATACTTGGCGCCGCCGTCAGGTAGAGGTGAGAGCCGACCTCGATTGAGTCGAGAGAGATCGTGGGCATGAACCACATAGTAAGGCAGCTTTGGGGACTCTCGATCAAGACATCTGAACACGCACGGACCAGGCAGGGCCCTCCTTTCAGATTCGGCGGGCACCGCCTTCTTGGACCCGTCCAGGCCTCGGGCGAATCGCATGCGGAGGCTCCCCCTTGACAGACACGGGGCGGTCATCAGACTCTTGACATACAGACTAAGTCTTGCGGACTAAGTCTTGGAGAAGCTGCCATGCGCACCGTCAACATGCACGAAGCCAAGACCCACCTTTCGCGTCTCGTCGAGGGGGCCACCCAGGGCGAACCCTTCATCATCGCCCGGGCCGGCAAGCCCCTGGTCAAGGTCCTCGCGGTGGAGGCCCCGGAGTCCGGAAACGCCGCCCGCACCGGGTTCCTGGCCGGCCGGATCTCGCTGCCGTCCGACTTCGACCGCATGGGCTCCACCGAGATCGAGACCTTGTTCGAGGGCGATGCGTGAGATTCCTGCTGGACACCCATGTCCTGCTGAGGGCCGCGGAGGGTCCGGACCGCCTGCCGCCCGAGGCCCTAGATCTGATCGAGAACCCGGCGACGGAGCTGGTCTACAGTGCCGTGTCCATCTGGGAGGTGGCGATCGAGAACGGCCTGGGGCGCGCCGATTTCCGGGTCGACCCCCGCCTGCTCCGCCGCGGTCTGCTCGAGCACGGCTACACCGAGCTACCGGTGACCGGCGCCCACGCGGCGGCGGTCGATCTCCTGCCGCCGATCCACAAGGACCCCTTCGACCGCCTCCTGGTGGCGCAGGCACAGATCGAGGGGATGACCCTGGTGACGATGGATGAAGTGGTTGGGCGCTACCCGGGGCCGGTCCAGTTGGTCGGTCGAACACCGTGACCGCCATGTAGACGGCTCCCGCCTGGAACCACCTTCAACCAGGTGCGCCGAACAAGCATGGCCACACCCACCCCACTCGCAGCACCTCCCGCGGGCCACGACGACCTCGAAGGGAGCCGCCAGCAGTGGCGGAACCTGGGACTGCTGGCGCTGGCCGAGGTGCTGGGCATGTCCCTGTGGTTCAGCGCCTCCGCCGTGTCACCGGCCTTGCGCGAGGCCTGGGGCCTCTCGGTGGCGAGCGCCGCCTGGCTCACCATGTCCGTGCAGATCGGCTTCGTCGCCGGCACCGGCCTCAGCGGCGTCCTCAACCTGCCCGATATCGTCAGCAGCCGGCGCCTCTTCGTCATCAGCGCGTGGCTGGGCGCCGCGGCCAACGCCGGCTTCGCCCTTTTCGCCACGGGCCTGCCCTCCGGTATCGTCCTGCGCTTCCTGACCGGCTTCTTCATCGCCGGCGTCTACCCCCCGGGCATGAAGCTGGCCTCCACCTGGACCCGGCGGCACCTCGGCCTCGCCATCGGCCTCGTCGTGGGGGCCCTGACCCTCGGCTCGGCGGCCCCCCATCTGGTGCGGTCCCTGTCCCCCCTGGGCCGCCCCGGCGGCGACACCTCCGCCTGGACCAGCGTCGTCCTGGTCTCGTCGGCCCTGGCCGCCGCGGGCGGGCTGATCGTGGCGCTCCTCTTTCGGGAAGGGCCCTTTGCGGTCGCCGGCGCCCGCTTCAATCCGCGCTTCGCCCTCTCCATCTTCACCCGGCGGGACCTGCGGCTGGCCAACTTCGGCTACCTCGGCCACCAGTGGGAGTTGTACGCCATGTGGACGTGGGTGCCCATCTTCCTGGCGGAGAGAGTGGCGGCCGGCGGCGGCTCCCCCTCGCTGGCGGCTCTGCTCGCCTTTGCCGTGGTCGGCGTCGGCGGCCTCGGATGCCTCGTGGCCGGTGCCGGCGCCGACCGTATGGGCCGCACGACGACGACGAGCGCCGCCATGATCGTCAGCGGCACCATGGCCGTCCTGGCCGCGGTCTTCCACGCGGCGGCCTTGCCGCTGCTCACCGTCATCCTGCTGATCTGGGGAGTCTCCGTGGTCGCCGATTCGGCCCAGTTCTCCGCCTCCATCACCGAGCTCAGCCCCCCGGAATACACCGGCACGGCGCTGACCATCCAGACCTCGGTCGGCTTCCTGCTGACGATGGGCTCGATCCAACTGGTGCCGCTCATCGTAGAGGCGGCCGGCTGGCCCGCGGCCTTCGTCATGCTCGCCATCGGACCCGCCCTCGGCACGGTGGCGATGCTGCGGCTGCGCCGCCTGCCCGAGGCCGCGCAGCTCGCCGGGGGGCGTCGGTAGTGGTCTGTCAAGGATCCAGCGCCGTGTCTTCTACCATGGTTTTCTGAAGCGGAGGGCATTCCATGAGCTTGAACATCAAGAACAAGGAGGTCGAGCGGCTGATCGAGGAGGTCTCCCTCCTCACAGGAGAGAGCAAGACCGAGGCAGTGCGCCGATCCCTGGAGGAGCGCCGCGCCCGCCTGGCCTACCAAGGCGCCGCCGATGATCGCGGCGGACGGTTGCGCCGATTCCTGGAGACGGAGGTCTGGCCCTATGTGCCGCCCTCGGAACTGGGCAGGAAACTCAGCCGGGATGAAGAGGAAGACATCCTGGGCTATGGCAAGGACGGCGCATGATCCTCGATTCCTCGGCGATCGTCGCCACCGGTGTCACCGTCTCTCCACGAACCACCGCTCGATGACCGCCGCCGTCTCCTCGTGGCCCCGCCTCCGCGCCCAGGACAGGGGCGCGGTCCCGGACCCATGGGGATCGGCCCCCTTCCCGAGCAGGAACGCCGCCATCTCCGCGCGGCCCTCCCTCGCGGCCCAGCCCAGGGGCGTGCTGGTGTACTCCTCGTCGAGGGCCTCCAGCGGCGCTCCGTGGGCGAGGAAGCGCTCCGCCTCCGACATCGATCCGAAGGCGGCGATATCGTGCAGCTCGGTGATGCCCATCCAGTCGGGCTGCGAGAGATCCGACAGGGCGAGGGCCGGCTCGCTGTAGTCCTTCAGGCTCTCGTGGCGGAGCAGCTGCCTCACCAGGTCGGGTGAGAGGCCGCAGCAGGTCGGCATCTGCCTCCAGGCACAAGTCCATGAGCGGCCGGTTGCCGATGGTCCGCGGAAAGATCTGGCGCGCCGACGCTGGGTCTTCACTGAGCCGCCGCGCCAGCCCCTCCCCGTCGTCGTTGTCGACGTGGTATTTCAGCGGCAGCTCGGAAAACATGATCCGCAGGACCTCGGGGTCGACTCCCTTCAGATCGTCGTAGTCCCTCAGCCTCCCGCCCCTCTCGGCCAGTCTCCGCAGCAACTGCGGATGCTCCTTGGCCCAGCCGCAGACACATCCGGAGGACTCCACTTCCTGGTTCGGATCGCCACCGGCCTCGAGGACCAGGTCGACGATCTCCATGTCGCCTTTGCCGACGGCGTTCAGCAGGGCGCTGCCGCGGGGGGCGTGCCCGGGCTGCCGGAGGTTCGGGTCGGCGCCGTGGTCCAGGAGATACCTGACGACGGCCGCGTCGCCGGCGCCGATGGCGTTGTCCAGTGCGGTGCTCGTGTACCAGGTGAAGTAGTCGGGCAGCCGGTTCGCGCAGGCCGGATCGGCTTCCACGCACTCCTTCACGAGCTCGAGATCACCGAGGGAAGCGGCGTGCTCGATGGGACACTCGGCGCCCAGGCCCATGAGGACTCCGCGGAGGAAGTCGGCCCCGTTGCGGCCCCTGTGGAAGTAGTCGCCCGGGGTCAAGTCGATGGGGCGGGCGCCGTCGGGACGTTGGGCCTCCAGGTCCGCCCCCCGCTCAGCAAGGGCCCGGATGATGCGGGAGTCCTTGACCAGGACCGCCCAGTGGATGGGCTGATTGCCTCGTTCGTCCACCGTATCAGCCGCTGGTGATGCCTGTTGCCGGACTTGTAGGTGATCTCCGCCCCGCTCTCGACGAGGAAACGGGCGACCTCCAGATGGTTGTTCCCCACGGCGAAGTAGAGGGGCTCCCGGTAGCGGATGTTGCAGTCCACGAGCTCGGGCTCCGCGTCGATACACCTTCTGATCGTGTCCAGATCTCCCTCCATCGCCGCCTTCACCGCCTTCTGGACCGATCGTCCGCGCCCCATGTACCAGCCGTCATAGTCATCCGTATCCAGGTCCGCCGGCCACCTGATGTTCCGGCTTTCCGTCGGCATTCTTCCAGTCGTCATTCGGCTGTTGCTTTCGGTTGTTCCGCCCGAGGGAGCAGGACCCTGCCGTCGGCCAGGGTGCCGCGAAAGGCGAAGGTCCAGCCGCCGTAGTTGGATCCCACGGTGTTGCTCAGTTTCAGGACGATGGTGTTCCGGCCCTTCTTCAGATCGACCGGAACCGTGCGGGACCGGAAGGTGTCGTGGTGTCCCAGATCGATCCCGTCCTCCCCGTTCACCCGCAGGATCAGCCGGTCGTCCCACGCCAGGCGGATACTCGCTCTTGTGTCCGCGTCAACTTCGAGGACACATCTTGCGACAGCCGCGGAATTCCCACTGTTGCCGGGCGTCCCCGCAATGTGTGGCCGGAAGACGTGGTTGAAGTCCACGAAGCCGCGAAGGGCCGGCCGCCTCTGCCAGCGGGCCACGTCCCTTCCCAGCTCGCGGGAGCCCTCCGTCAGCCAGGGGGAATCCCCGGCGTGCCCGCCGTCGAAGGCCGCCTCCGGGTGGAACTCCGTCTCGGCGGGCAGATCGGCATGCATGGCGCGATCCCCGCGGTTCCAGAAGGGCCCGCAGAGCCACCAGCTTCCGGTGTCGGGCAGCGGCAGGTCGCAGGTCCCCCCGGGCAACTCCCCCCACGGCGGCTCGAAGCGCTCGGCGGGCTGCAGCAGCGGCCAGTCCGGCATCTCGAAGAAGGGCCGCACCGGCCCCTCCTGGTACCAGTACGAGGTGGCGCAGATGTCGTTTCTCATCGAGCCGAAGCGCACGTGGATCGACTTCCTGAACTCGATGGTGTCCCGGTCGAAGAACCGGTAGCCCACCAACCGCTGCGCCGGACGGGCCTGACCGACGTCGGCGTGGGTGTAACAGGGCATGCCCGTGTAGAGATGGGTCTCGGGCGTGTGCAGGGCCCCGCCGTAGGACGTGCCGAAGGTGTCCTCCCCTCCGATCCCGCGGAGGTAGGCGGGGTGCTCCCCCTCACCGTCGATGTAGATGTTGTCGGCCCCGCCGTGACTCCAGCGGTCGGTGTCGTCGTAGAGCCGCACGCCGTAGACGAACCCCACCAGCCGGCCGGGTCCGTCGGCGTCCAGAAGCAGGAAGTCCTGCCCGTAGCTCTCCGTCGGCGCCTCTCTCCGCCAGCGCGCGCAGAAGCGGCGAGGTTCCTCCAGCTCCTGGTCCGGGAAGCGGTGCCAGTCGACGAACAGGAAGATCGGCGTGTCGCCCGCCCCGCGGTCCATCTCGATCTGCGCCGAGCGGGCGAAGGGCATGTCGAACCAGCAGTTGTAGCCGCTGTAGTTCTGGGCGGAGAGGTGGGGCGTGTTGATCGGATACCAGGGCAGCCCGTGCATCACGCCGAAGAAGTCGCCGAAGGGCGCCTCCACGTGGGGGACGGGCTCGTCGTCGAAATAGATGCGGATGACGACCTGCCGTCCGTTCCCGCGGCGGCCGTCCGTAACCCACAAGTGGCGGATGCAGCCCGGACCTTCCAGGCTCGCCATGGTGGTCCGTTCGCCGGCCTTGATCCGCCGCGACAGGCTGACCCGGTCCGACACGGCCACCTTGGGCAGATTCAGGTCCATCCGATTCTCCGGCGGGCCGAACTACTCGTAGAAGTACCGGAGCGGGTAGCTGCGCAGCACGTTCTCCTGGCCCAGGACCACCTCGCCGGTCTCGTCCTCGAAACCCGACCTCGCCCCGGCGGCCAGCTCGAACCACTCGCGGGCGTAGAGGATGAAGACGCGGTCGCCGATGACGCGCACGTTGGGGTAGCGGAAGACGGCGAAGTCGTCGGGGAGCTGGCCGAGGTCCGGCAGTCCGATCACCGGGGTGACCGGGTATTCCGCCGGGACGCGGTCCACGTCCTCCAGGCCGGCGCTCACCTCGATCGTCCGGAACTCCTGCCAGGTGGCCCCCGAGTCGCGCGAGATGGCCGCCGACAGCCGGCCCCGGCGGTAGCCGCGGCGGATCTCCTCGCGGGAGACCTGGTTCCAGACGCAGAGCAGGTCGCCCGTCGCCGGGATCCTCGTGACCGCCGGCGGCGAGTAGGACGCGGCCAGCTCGGTGGGACGCACCGCAGACCACGTGGAACCGCCGTCGCGGCTGTAGCTGCACACGAGCCGCCCCACCGTGGAGCGCGCCAGGAACAGCACCCGCCCGTCGCGGGTCTCGGCCAGGCTCGGCTCGTCGCAGGCGGTTATGCCGCCGTTGCCGTTGGGCACGCCGTGCTCGTCGAACCAGCCCATCAGCTCGCCCTCGCACATCCGCCAGGTCTCGCCCTCGTCGTCGGAGATGCTCACCGAGGCGATGTCGATCTCCGGCCAGTGGTAGTGGCCCGACACCTGGCGGCGCAGCCCCTTCCAGAGGCCGTAACTGCGGACGTACTCCAGCGGCAGGTCGGGATGCCCCTGGTTGCCGAAGCAGATCCGGTTGGGGTAGAGGAGGCGCCCGCTCGACAGCTGGATCAGGGTGTCGTAGTAGGGACTGCCGAGCAGGGGGATCGCCCGCCCCTCGCCCCAGGTGCGCCCCTCGTCGCCGGAGAGCCACAGCATGTCGTCGGAGAACGCGGCCAGGGCGCCGGACCGCAGGCGCAGCAGCCCCCAGGCGCAGACGGGCTCGGGAAGCTCCTGTTCGTCGCCCCAGGACTCGCCCCCGTCATGGGAAAGGCGGCAGCGCCGCTTGCTCGCGGCGAGCAGGGCTCCCTCCTCGAGCTGTGCAATGCTCCACTCGCGGCCGATGCCCACGACCTCGGCCACACCCTCCGGCGGCGGCTTGCGGAAGACCGGCCGGCCCGACGTCTGGCTATTCATTGGCTTCCTCCTTCGGAAGTGGCAGGTAAGATAGGGGGCCGCCCGGGGCCTCAATAGGCGGCCCATGGTTGAGGCGGCCCATGGTTGCGGTCCGGGTCGCCTCCTCCATCCCGATTTCTCCTTGACCAGGTCCACTCTTGGTGATAGGTCTTCCCATGAGCCGCCGCATGAGCCGCCGCATGGCCGCCACCGCAGCGGCCGCCGGCTCAGCATACCTGGCAACGGGGGAGACATGCAGAATGAATGAATTGCGCAATCCGACGCCGCAGAGGCCAAGCCTCACCTGGATCGCAAGTCTCATCGCGGGGCTTGCCATTCTCCACGGCGCGGCGGAGACTGGAGCCGACACGGCGGCGGAAACGGAAGCCGACACATCGGAAGCCGTCATATCGTGCCCGAGCACCTGGACCGTCTGCGCCTCGAGCTCCACCCCCGACCCCTGCTTCGAGGAGGCACCCGCGGATTCGACCGAGAAGTACCGCTACTGCACCCATGGCCTGGACTGGAAGTGCAACTACTACGTGACGGGAGACTGCTGGTACTCCTCCACCCCCTGTGCGGAGGCCGATACGCCAGCCCCTCCCGACGATCCGAAGCCCGGGCCGTGCCTCGGCTTCTCCACCACCGAAGAGTGCGGCGACTTCGACGACTGCGCGGAGCTGAATGCCACCGAGCCTTACCGGTACTGCACCCGGTACGAAAACGACGATGGAGACATACTCCGGCTGCACTGCTCCTGCTCATCAATCCCTTGCTCGGAGGCCGGGCAGGAACCCGCGACCGGCGTGCAGGCGCCGGCCGTTGGGACGCCGACGGCGCATCGTCTGGGCCCGAGCTATCCCAATCCGTTCAATCCCCGGATGGTCATTCCCCTCCACCTGGCCGCCGACGAGGAGCGGGTTCACCTGGCCCTCTACAACGCGCTGGGTCACCAGGTGCGGCAGTTGTGGGACGGGCCGCTGCCGGCCGGCAGCCACCGGTTCGTGTGGGATGGCCGCGGGAAGGGCAAGGCCCTGGCCGCCGGGGTGTATGTCTACAAGCTCGAGGTGGGCGGACAGACGATCGTCAGGAAGACGATCAAGATACGCTGAAGGTGTTCGCCTCTACCATCAGAAGGGCGCCCAGCACGGATCCCTGTCCACGCCCGGATCGTCGGTGAGCGGCTCTCCGGCTCCCCCCTCCGCCGGGATGACGTAGAGGTCGTAGGCAACCCCTGCCACCCGGTCCTCCCGGGCGAAGACGATGCGGGCGCCGTCGGGGGACCAGGTGGGGCTCCTCCGAAAGAACCGGTCCAGAGTCAGCTGGGTGGCCTCTCCGCCGCCGGCGGGGATCTTCCAGACGTGGCTCTCCTCGAATTCCACGGTCCGGATGTAGGCGATCCAGCGGCCGTCGGGCGACCAGGAAGGAGCCCACCCGTCGTCCGTGAGGAGCCGCGCCTCGCCGCTGGACAGCTCCAGAACGAAGATCCCGCCTCCCACCCTCTTGAAAGCGATGGACGAGCCGTCCGGCGACCAGGCAGGACCATCGGCGCTCCGGCTGAGGGGATCGGAGGTCACCTGCTCCACGCCGCTGCCGTCGGCGTTCATGACGAAGATGTCGGTGTTGAAGCGCAGGCCCCCATACTCCTCGACGTCGCCGTTGCGGTCCGACATGAAGGCGATCCGCTCCCCGTCGGGCGACCAGGCGGGACCCTCGTCCCAAGCCGCGTGGAAGGTGAGGTTCTGCGGGGCCCCGCCGTCGGCGTCCATCACGTAGACCTCCCAGTCGCCGTCCCGGCTCGAGTGGAAGGCGATCCGGGTCCCGTCGGGGGACTGGGCCGGCTCCTCGCCCCGCCTCACCAGGACGATCCCGCCATCCGGGAGGAACCTCCAGTCCGACGTGGAGTCCGGTTCCGAGCCATCGGAGAAGGGCGCCGTGGCCAGGCCTTCGGACAGGTTCACCACCACGCCGGTTTTCGGGTCCAGCGAGTGCACCTCGAGATCCCAGTCCTCGTCGGTCCGACGGCTCGAGGTGAAGACGATGGGCAGGTCCCCGAGGACGATCCCGCCCTCGCCCGGACCCTCCGGCTCGTCGGGCTCCGTCATGTCCACGGTCACGCCCCGTTCTCTCAGCGCCGGCACCTGGGCGTCGACCGCCCCCTCGCTCAGCGGGTTGCCGGTGAGATCCACGCTCTTCAGGCTGTCCAGACCGGCCAGCGCCGATACCTCCGTCACCTCGTTGTCGGCCAGCAGCAGCACTTGCAGGCTCTTCAGAGACGCCAGGGCCGTCACCTCCTCGACCCGGTTGCTCCCCAGGTCCAGGTAGCGCAGCCTCCTCAGCTCCGCCAGCGGCGACAGGTCCCGGATCTCGTTGCCGTACAGGTCCAGAACCTCCAGATGTGTCAGTTGCTCGATGCCGCTCAGGTCGACGATCCCCCGGTCCTTGGCCGTCAGCGAGACCAGCTCGGCCGCGTCGCCGGTCTCGGCCGCGGCCTGCTCGACGGCCGACTGCAGGGCCGAGTCCGCGAAGACCAGGGCGACACCGGTGGAATCTCCGGGCCCGGGCTCGGGCCCGATGGGGCGATCCGGCTCCGAGCCGCAGCCGGCCAGGGCCAGGGTGGCGATCATCACTCGGCCGAAGATCTCGGCCGGTGTCCTTTGTAGCGTCCGAAGTTCCATGAGTCTTCCCCTGAATATTGTGTCCGCATCGAGTAGAGGGGCGATCATGGACTTAGTCAAGGAGGTTCCGCGGTGCGGCCGAGCCTCGGTCTCTCAAGTACAGTATTGGATCTCCGTCCCTGGTACAGCTCCAGTCCAACACAAGGTCGGCGCGATCCATCGGGCGGTGCGTTGAGGCATAGCGGTCTTCCGCGGGCATCCACTGGTCTCGCCACTGACCGAGCGCTTCGACTCCATCCCGCGCCAATCCCCTGGCCAGCCGGAGCTTCCGAGGGCAGCCCATCCACACCTTGAAGTGGTAGCAATCCGCCAGCGGCGGCGCCATTGCGTACGCCCCTTCTACCAGCACGATGCCGCCGGGGGGCACCACCCGCCGCTCGGCCATCCCGTCACGGCCCCAGTCGTACCTTCGATAGCTCCCGCTCCTGGCGGCGGTCAAGGGTTGGAGCACCTCTCGGAGCAGCCGCGGGACGTCGATGTTCGTCCAGGGCGCCGGCATTGCATCACGCCAATGGACTCGTCGGTTCAGAGGCACGTAGAAGTCATCGATCGAGACCACGGAAATGTGGCTGTCCTTCTCGGCAAGGGAAGTGGCCAGAACGCTCTTGCCAGCCCCTCCGGGACCGTCGATCGCAACAAGCATGGTCCCGGCAACGGCCGAACGATGGCTCCGAATGGCATGGAGCACGCTATGGAGCAGGGAGTCGTTTCTCTTCATTCGTTTCCCATCCCGCACCCGGACTATCGCACCTCGCAGCGGCGGTCGGCGTTCACGGTGATGTCGCCGCTGACCTCCGAACCCCCGCCAGCACGGCGAAGGCGATCACCACCGGGACCAGCACCATCGCCGAGGCCACGAAGCCGGCGCGCAGTGACCATCCGAGGGCGATGGCGCCCAGCAGGGGGCCGCCGATCATCTGGCCGACGGCGTCCATCTGCCCTCCGAAGGACAGGACCGTGGCCCGGACGCGGGAGGGCACGAAGCGGTTCTGCCAGGCGCTCAGCAGCGGACCGCTGGCGCGGCGCAGGGGGTCCTCGGGCCCAGAACATGGCGATGGCGAAGGGGAACTCGGTCGCCAGGCCGAAGGCCACCAGGCTGCCGACGTAGAGGCCTTGCAGGACCACCAGCGTCGCCGCTACGGCGCGGTCGCTGGTCGTGTTCACGGTCCGCCGGACGACTTCCAGCAACGCGAACCCCAGGGCCATCGTTACGTAGCTGCTGAGACCGAACCACGCCACGGGGTCCAGAGGTCCGAGCCGCGGCAGGGTGATCGTCTCCAGCAGGAAGGGCGTGGTCAGGCGATCCGGGACCTCGCTCGAGGCGCCGAAGAGGAACGGCGCCATGACGATGAGAATCAGGACCCTTCGCCGACGGATCACTTGCAGGGCTTCGAGCAACGTTCGCCCCATCGTCCGGAAGGTCTCGCGCTCGGGGGCGGGCCGTGGGCGGAAGCCGCGCTCCGTCATGGCAAGCGACGAGAACAGGGCCAAGCAGAGGTACATGGCGCCGCCGACGACGAGGGGCCAGCTGCGGTCCATGCTCGCCAGCGCCACGGACAGGGCCGCCCCCGCCAGTCCGCCGACCAAGCTGGCCTGCGAACCCCGCATCAGCGCCTGCGGCAACCGCTCGGAGCCGATCTCATCGGCCAGCCACGCGGTCCGAGCCCCGCTGCCGAAGGTCGCTCCGAGGCCCCCCACGACCGAGGCGGCGAGCAGCGCGTCAAAGAGCGGGACGGACCCCGCGAGGAGGAAGCCGGCGCCCGTGAGGGCGAGTCCGATGACGACCGAGAGGCGGCGGCTGTAGACATCGGCGACGACGCCGGTGGGAATCTCGAAGGCGAAGATGGTTGCTTCGAGGACGGTGCCCACCAGGATGAGTTGGAGGGGGTTGAGGCCCACGGTCTCGACTTGGTAGACGAGGCTCGTGGTGATGACCGTGGAGACGGCGAGCCCCTCGAAGGCCGACATGCCGATCGAGAGTGGGTAGGCGGGCAGCCGCTTCACGGCTCGGATCGTCCCGCCGCCCGGTGGTGAAATCCCCGAGGCGGCCGATCATGTCGAGGATCCGGGGCAGGCGGTCGAGCCATCGAGGACCGGGCATCCCGGACCTGCTGCGTCGTGCTGGGTGATGCGGCGGATGGCATGCCCGGAACCTCGATCAAGGTCCCGAACAATCGCAAGGGGGCGTCACTCCATGCGATGGCGCTTCCTGCTTCCCGGACCTTTCTTCCGAGACCCTGCCTCCAACTACCCTCAGGAGAAACAACATGAGCACGCAGGTCGAACTGGTGGTCGATGCCCACGCCACGATCGGGGAAGGCGCCCTCTGGAACAGCGCCGGGCAGGTGCTCTACTGGGTCGACATCATGGGCTGCAAGCTGCACGTCCACGATCCCTCGGGGGACCCGGATCGAGTCACGGACCTGGGCCAGCCGGTGGGCACGGTGGTGGTGCGTGCTGCCGGCGGCTTGATGCTGGCCCTGAAGGACGGGTTCGCCGCCTTCGATCCGGAGAACGGGGAGCTGACCCTTCTCGACGATCCGGAAGCCGCCCTGCCGGAGAACCGCTTCAACGACGGCAAGTGCGACCCGGCCGGCCGCTTCTGGGCCGGCACCATGGCCATCGATCCGGTAGAGGGAGCCGGCGCCCTCTACTGCATGGACACGGACTTGAGCGTTCGCAAGATGCTGGGCCAAGTCAGCATTTCCAACGGCATCGTCTGGAGCCTGGACGGCGCCCGGATGTACTACATCGACTCGCTCCGATACGATGTGCTGGCCTACGACTACGATGTGGAGACGGGAAACATCGACAACGAGCGGATCGCCTTCCGGGTCCCCCGGGAGGTGGGGCTGCCCGATGGCATGGCCATCGATGCCGAAGGCATGCTGTGGATCGCCCACTACGACGGGTCCAAGGTGTGCCGCTGGCATCCGGGCAGCGGCGAGATCCTGCAGACCATCGAGCTGCCCGTCTCCAAGACGACGTCCTGCGCCTTCGGAGGCCCGGACCTCGATACCCTCTACATCACCAGCGGTTCCCTGGGGATGACGGACGAAGAGAAGGAGCGGGAGCCCCACGCTGGCGGGTTGTTCGCGGCCAGACCGGGTTGCCGGGGGGTGGAGCCGTTCCAGTTCGGAGGGTAGTGAGCCCTACTCTCCCCGCCACGCCAGGTCGATGCTCGTGTACCCGTCGACGTAGCGCTGCAGGTGCGCGGGCAGATCGGCGAGGAAGCGCTGACCTCTCTCCGGTATCTCCCAGGGCACCTCGATGCGGTGGTTCCGGTCGCGGAAGCCGATGGCGCACGACAGCCGGGGTGCATCGAGGTTGTTGGGGAAGGCGCCGTGATAGGTGCGGTGGGCGAAGACGATCATGTCCCCGGGATCGGTGAAGAGGGGGATGAGCCCGGGGATGTCGAAGCCGTCGTACGGCGCTTCCTCTTCCCCTTCGGGGTGGAAGGAGCGGCGGTCGCTGGTCAGGGCGAACCCTTCCGGCCCCTCCCAGGCCTCGACGTGGGAATCCTCGATGACGCACAGCCCGCCGTGGACCGGCCTTGAGCCGGTGATGTAGAACCACTTGCCCGAGGGCCACAGCCCGCGGTTGAGGACCTCGCCGGCGTTCTTCGGCGGTCCTTCGCCGAACCCGTGCCAGTCGGTGTGCCAGCGGACCGGAGCCGACCCCTGCATGCGGATGATGGCGGCCGAGCGGTGGACGGTCATCTCGTCCGTTCCGATCAGGTGGCGGTGGACCTCCACAAAGGGCTCGTGCTCCAGCAGCGACCACGCCCCCAGCCCCGACTCGATCCAGGCGTGGCGCGTCCTCGACTCCCCGGGCCCCAGGGTGCGGTCCGGGTCCGTGCCCTCCCACACGGCCTTCCGCAGGCCGGCGACCATGTCGTCGGGCAGGACGCCCTTGATGATGGCGAAGCCGTGCGCCTCCAGGCAGTCCGACATCGCGTCGAGCTCCTTTCTGGCAAACTCGTACCTGTACCCGGGATCCGGTTTCTCGATGGTTTCGATCATCCTTGCCTCCCAGCCGACCGCTACGAGCGGTCCCTGGTCCAGAAGGTCGGCCGCTTTCGCGGGCAGGTCCAACGGCTCGCAGGAGGGTGGCCGCCTTGACCGATCCTGTGTTGGTGCGCCGCTATCTCGAGGGCGTCGGTCTGCCGTCGCGTGCGCCGCCTGTCTCTCCAGCCCGCCTCGAGCGGCCGTCGGCCACCAGACGTCCTCGCCAGACCAGGTACTGGCCGTGCGCAGGATATTTTTGCGCATATAATTGATACTGGCGCATATACGGGCTATACTGCGCACATTCTTCTTCGGACGAAATCGAGGACACGATGGCAAGGCGCATCAGGGAAGAGGACTTGCAGGCGATCGAGGAAGTCGTGCAGCCGTACCCTGAGGGGCGGACCGCACGGCAGATCAGCGATGCCCTGGCTTCGGCGCCGGCCCGCCGGACCTTGCAGTACCGCCTCAAGTCCCTCGTCGACGGCGGTCGCCTGATCATGGAGGGTAAGGGCCGCTGGGCGCGCTACCGCGCTCCCCGGCGGATCTCCGTGGCGGCCCAACCGGTCGCCTTCAGCTTCGCTACAGGCGTTGCGCAGGTGGAGGTCATACCCCCGCTGTCCGAGCCCGCCGCGGAGATCCGTAAACATGTCCGACAGCCGCTGGCGGCACGTCAGCCGGTAGGCTATGACCGGGTGTTCCTGGATTCGTACCGGCCCGGAGAAACCTTCTATCTATCGCAGGCGGAACGAGAACACCTTCGAGAAGTGGGGACGCCGAAGATCCCCGGGCAGCCCGCAGGCACCTACGCCAGGGGGATCCTGGACAGACTGCTGATCGATCTGTCATGGAACTCGAGCCGGCTGGAGGGAAACACCTATTCCCTGCTCGACACAACGCGTCTGCTCGAGATAGGGGAAGAAGTGGAAGGCAAGAAGCGACTCGAAGCGCTGATGATCCTCAACCACAAGGACGCCATCGAGTTCCTGGTCGATGGGGCAGAGGACATCGGCTTCAATCGCTACACCCTCCTCAACCTTCACGCGCTGTTGGCGGACAACCTGCTGGCCGACCCGGAGGCGACGGGGCGTCTCCGGCACATCGGCGTGGGTATCGCGGGCTCGGTCTTTCATCCGCTGGAGATGCCGCCACTCATCCAGGAGTGCTTCGACCAGGTTCTTGCGGCGGCCTCGGCGATCCTCGACCCCTTTGAGCAAGCATTCTTCGTAATGGTGCAGCTTCCCTACTTGCAGCCCTTCGATGATGTCAACAAGCGGGTGTCACGACTCGCTGCCAACATTCCACTGATCAAGGGGAATCTGTCGCCGCTGTCCTTCGAGGACGTCTCGCGCGGCCTGTATACCGAAGCCATACTCGGAGTGTACGAGCTGAAACGGATCGAACTGCTGCGCGACGTGTTCCTCTGGGCGTATGGACGCTCGGCCGCCCGTTACGCCGCCGTCAGGCAGTCCCTTGGCGAGCCCGATCCATTCCGGATGGGGCACCGCACGGAGCTACGCGAGATCGTTGGCGACGTCGTTCGCGGGGGGATGGACAAGAAGCAGGCCGCGGCCCACATAAGCTCCTGGACACAGGAGCACATCGATGCGCGGGATGGGGAACGGTTTCGCGAGATTGCCGAGCGCGAACTTCTGAGCCTGCACGAGAGAAACTCCGCGCGCTATCGGGTCACCCCGTCCGAATTCGAGGCGTGGCAGAAGGTCTGGAACAGGTGAGTGACAACGCGCACGACAAATATAGCCCCTTCTTGAAGGCCTGCAGCGGCTTCTCGATGGCCCCGGTCATCCGCGATCCCCGGCTGCTACCACCCGTTCGCATCCCGCAGCCGCTCCCACTGTTCCCATTCCAGGCCCGCCTCGCCGAGCCGGATCTTCTTGTTCCCGCCGTGGTAGTCGCTGCCGCCCGTGGCGAACAGACCCAGGCGTTCCGCGAGCCCGGCGAAACGGGGAACGAGCTCATCTGCTGAACCGCCCCGGGCCTCGGAGCCATAGGGATAGAAGACCTCCAGACCGTCGAGGCCGGCCTCCGCCATCCGGCGCACGGCATCCTCGAGATTGCACACCCCCTTGTAGACGCCCGGGTGGGCCAGCACCGCCTTTCCGCCCGCTTTGTGGATCAGCTTGATGGCTGCCTTCACCGTCAGGCTGAAACGGCGTTGCACGTAGGTAGGGGTCCTCGCATCGGAAGCCAGGTACTCGTCGAAGACGTCTTGTTTCCTGGTGAACTTGTCGCGATTGTGCTTGACAGCGATCTCAGCGATGTGCCCACGACCCGGAACCCCGTAGCCGGCCAGATCCAGCACGTCCTGCTCCGGCACGTGCAGTCCGTAGTCGTGGAGGCGCCTCACCTGGCGGATCTTCTGCTCGATCCGGCTCTCGATCACCTCCTCCAACTTCGCCTGCAGGGTCGGATCGTCGGGGTCGATGCCGTATCCCAGGATGTTGATGTCCACGAAGTCCCGCTTCTCCTCCCTGGCCGTGCTCAGTTCGATGGCCGGGAGTACGTGCACACCTGCCTTCTCACCGGCGGCCCGGGCCTCGCCAACACCCCGGACGTTGTCGTGATCCGTCACGGCCAGCACGCGGATGCCGGCTGCAGCCGCTTTGGAGACCAGCTCTTCCGGGGTGTCCGTGCCGTCGGAGAAGGTCGTGTGGGTCTGCAGGTCCACGGGACAGGTGCGACTCATGAGCGATCCAGCTCCCAGATGGGGAAGTAGAAGGGGAACACCTGGTCCAGAAGCTCGGCCGCTCCCGCGGGCAGGTCCAACCGCTCGCAGGAGGAGTGGCCGCCGAAGACCAGCTGCACCATCTGCCGCTCCGTCAGCGTCACCCTCTCCCCCGCCGGAGCCGCGTCGAAGCGGACCTCGCCGCCGCGGAACTCCACCGTCACCAGCTCCCCTGTGTCCGTGGACTCCAGGGACACCGCCCCGGAGAGGCCGGCGGACCTGGAGCGCAGGTGGCCCTCGATGCTCCTGAGCAGCAGGTCCAGATCGTTGATGCGGATCATCTGCGATCCGACGCCGGAAGCCCGCTCCACCTCCTGCCGCGTCGATCCCACGCGGCCGGCAAGCAGGTCGTCCAGCACGGTGGGCTTCAGCTTGGTCACCGCCTGCACCGGCGCACAGGTGCTCACCGCCTCGGCCACCAGGGCTTCCACCGCCGCGGGGCTTCCCCCCGCCTCGTTCAGACCCGGCTTGTTCCTTCCCGACCCCACGCACAGGTAGCCGGCCACCTCGCCTCCGGCCAGGGCCAACCGCGTGTCGATCTTGGGGAGCGTCAGCAGGGTGGCGTACTCCTCGCGGCTGCGGGCGACGCGCCAGGGTTCGGCGTCGTGGAAGCGGATGACGGCGTCGAGGTACTCGTCCCTCTCCAGATCGAAGGGGACGATCTCGAAGTCCCCCCGCTTGAAGAGCGCCGCGTCACCGGGCGACAGGGCGTAGACCCACCCTTGGTTGCCGACCGCCTCCCAGCCGGAGTGGTGGTAGAAGGGAAAGGTGGCCTGCAGGGTCCACAGGACCGACACGGGCCAGCCCTCCTCCTTCATGATGCGCACGCAGTCGCGCAGGCAGCGGGTGGCGTAGCCCTTGCGGCGATGGTCGGGATGGGTGACGGTGGGGCTGATGAGGCCGGCGGTGAAGGAGTCCTCGCCGGCGATGATCTTCCGCGGCGCCACCGGAACGTGGGCCACCACCTTACCCGCGACCTTGAGGATGCGCATGCAGCGGAGCCCGCGGTCGTTGAAGATCAGGGGGTAGTCGGTGAGGATGTCCTGATCCGAGTCGGGTCGGAAGGTGGCGTTGATCAGGGCGAGGGTTTCGTCGAACTCCTCGGGCCTGCAGGCGCGGGGTCCTTCGATCATCCGCAGTCGTTTACAGCCCGGCCTCTTCCGGCTTGCTCTAGCATGCCCAGCCCGATGCAAGACCCTTCGACCTATTTGGATTCTTCCGGACCTGACCGCAGGTGGGCCCAACGCCCACCGTGGCGCAGACTTGATCTACTCGTCATCTGAAGCGTCGCTATCAGCAATGGTTGCCGCGGTCCTTTCCGTCGGCAGTGATACGTTCCGTTCACTCATGAAATCGCGCTCTCCGGAGATTAGGGCTCCTAGCCGGGATCCAATCAGACCCACCCGATCGCCGCCAGTCAACGCCTCCATTGATTCCTTTGGAAAGCCATGTGACTGAAGCACCACCGCCATTTGATCTTCTCCCAACGCCGCCAGATCATCGACTGCCTGCCCAACTTGATCCGCGTTGAGGAACATGCGGTTTGCAGGGGTACTAAAGAGCTCCTGAAGTAGGCCTGCGTTTGACGATACGTAGCCCACGGCTCTGCTTCCACGACTGGAGAGCAGTCGACCTAGATCAAGTATTTCTCCATGGAAGCTGCGCGGCTGGAGCGACCCAAGATAGAGGAGGAATGCGCGCACACGAGCACTCCGCCCATCGAATCGCTCCGGAAATGCCTGAGCAGGCGTATCGAAGTCCACCACGTCCAAGCTCGCCCTGCGTCCCTGGGCTAGCTCCCGGATATCACTTAGCGCGTGCCTAACTTGAGCGGTGTTGACGCCTCCAAACCAACCCGTGAATGAAGTCACCCAGAACCACCGCTCCAGCAACTCTACCACTCGAGCCTCAGGCCGTGGACACAATCGAAAGAACTCGCCGAGCAACACCAGTTGGAGCCCATATGGCAGCAATCGGTCTGACGTAACCCCTAGCTCCTTCAGAAAGGTGAGTGCAGCCCTTATTCCCTCAGCCGCCAAGTCGAATACTTCTGGAAGCCTGTCTCGCACTTCCTGTTGTACCATGAGCTTCGCCCAGTCCTTTGCGTATATGTCCCGGTCGAGAGCCGCGAGTACCGCCCTCAGGAGCAGGACTCGATCAAGATTTCCAAAGCCCACCCCGTCTAGTTCCTCCTTGAATTCGTCCAGCTTCTTGGCAAGATGAAACTCCCCTTCCCGGTAGGTGAGGGCGGACACCATCTCGTCCGCCGCCATCTTTCTACCGGTACGATTAAGCCGGGCAAAAACGGTTACCGCGCTGTCGAGGTCTGCCTCCCGGAGATGGATGACCGGCAGTTGATAGTCTCGGAACGCGTTTGCCAAGCGATCCGCCTCTGCGATCCATCGGCTTCCCAACTCCTTGTCCGGTGCATCCGATTCGATGTGACGGCAGGCCCCAAAGAAACCAGCCGTATCAAGTAGGCAGTGCATTGGGAAATGCTGTGGCTCTAGTCCGCCAGCGGGTGCCCTCAGGAATTCTCCTCTGTCCAAGTCACAATATATACCCCAGTCGACTTGATCTACGATTGATGGCACTCCATCAGGCAACTGCAGTGTTCCAACAAGAGTCGACACCCGTTGTTGACCATCGAGCAGATAGCCAATCATCCCATCTGGCCGCGGACCCACTTCAACTGGACCAATGTGCTGCGCGGTCTCCACTTCTTCCTCTGTATCCCAGACAAGGATCGAGCCAATCGGGAAACCTCGTAGAACGCTGTCGAGCAGCGCATGCAGGTCTTCCTGTTTCCAAACAAAGGGACGTTGGAACTTTGGCACGCGGACTTTTCCAGCTGTTATGCGTTCCACGAGTTTGCCCAGGAATACAACTTCTGGCACGACTTCTGTACGGCCTCGGCTGCTGTCAGACATTTAAGCTTCCCCCCGAATCAATTCGATGCCATGCTGGAGGTCACCTCGGCCCCGGCGATTCAGTCCTGTGTTTGCTCTCACGCTCCAAATGGACCAGCACTTGTACACCCTCGCCCCAAACCCACTAGAAAGTACCTCCCGGTCAAAAGGGGATAGGGCTCCGAATAGCACCCGCTCATTCTCTGAGAGTATCTCTGGCAGCCCGTCTTTCATATCGTAGTAATCTTTCTGATCGTCGTTGAGTCTGTCCCACGCTTCAACCCGACGGAGATGATCTGCGCTTGCGTCTTCCCGCTCCCTGAGTAGGACTCCAGGCAGGTAATTCTCAGCTTCCCGCTTGGCGAGAACCCAGCACGGAACCTCCCACCTATCGCACTTCCGCCGCAATCGTCGCGCATTACGACTGACCGGGTCCTCAGGCCCTTTCCGGTCACTATCGATGACGGCAACCAACCGTGGACGATAGGGCTTGGCCTGAGCTTGCCTCTCGACTTCATCTGGCATTTCTCCCTTGCCCCCAAGGCTGTCGAACCTGATCGGATCACCCCGACGACGCCACAGGCTATACAGCGATTTATCCAGTTCCATCACGACACGCTCTATGAATGGACCATCACTCCTACGGTTCTCTACGAGAATGACGAGCGGTTCCTCGGCAAGAAGGGCCGCGTCCCTTGGCCTGAGCTCATCTGCCTCCATTGGACTCGTAGTCACTCGCACGCGCCTCCCCGCTGGCGAACTCCAGGCCGTCCGCTTAATCGACGCCCTGAGCAATTCTCGCACCCGAGCACCTTGACGCCCATCACTACGGATCCATGTCGTGGCGATGATCGCTTCTGGATCTGTCTCGCTGGAGGTGTCCCACACATGCCAGCCATCCTCGAATTTCTGCAAGATGAGGTCCAGCCACCGATGCCCATCCGGATCATCAGCAGCACTGAGATCAATCTCGATACGCACGGCCCTATTCCCTCGGCCTTGAAGCCCGCCGGATAGCTAGAATCTCTTCATAGTCTTCGACGAAGACGCCGTCCGGCCAGCCATCCATTTCCCCATTCTCCTTTATTGTGATTCTCTGCAGAGTGGATCCGGTCCCCGGCTGCGCTTGAACCCAATACACTAGAACATGCTTGGCCGGTAGCCGCCCCTCTGCGATCCAGCGCCTCGCGCGAAGCAACACCATCTCCGAGTGGGTTTCGACGACCATGGGCCGGTCAGGTCCTGCTAGGTTCTCCAATAGGAGCTCCGCGATGTCCCCGTGGGCCGCTGGATGCAGCTCGGCTTCGGGATGCTCAATGACGTCAACACCGGGACCAGCCTTGCGCGTCGTCAACGCCATGGCGACCACGGGCAAGACTTGTGAGAGTCCGCGCCCGGACTGCTCCAGTCTGACGTTGGTTCTACGGTCCTGCGTCCCAACCACGAGTTCCGAATAGATCCCCTGCGCCACGACGTCGATACTCACTCCGAATGCTCTCCTGTACCATTGCCGAGTTGATTCTCTCAGCTCGTCGTCCACGGCTAGCGCCATCGGCGTATTCTCTCCGTTGGCCCCAAGAACCATAGACGGGTGTTCTTCTGGCTTGAATGGCGAAGCGAAGAGGTGACGTGGGCACCGCAGGTGGCGAACGCCCCGAGCCCAGTCTCGAAGTAGTCCGACTCTAGGCCCGATCCATTCGGGGAGGTTGTTCGGCTGTCGGGGTATCAATCCTCGCCAGTCGATTTTCTGCGTATCGCGCGCAGTCCCCGAAACCACAACTCTATACGGCGAGGGCTCGTCGAAGTCTTGCTTTGCCAATTCGACCCTCTCGGCTCCACTCTCGAGGCTCCACTCCGATACCTGGCGCTCCGATCGAGTCCGCACCAGCACATTCCTGACCTTGGCTGAGAGCGATGTCTTCCCATTGGTGTCAAGCAGTGTGGCCGTCAGTTTCAGCCACCCGTGGACGGTACGTCCGCTCACCAATTCCTCGAACGTCGCTCCGTGCCGGATTCCACCGGACTCTAGTGGAAGCGGGTCCAAGGTGTTCTCCTCTGAAGCGGCCAATCCGCCCGCCAACAACTGGATCGCCTGCGCTAGCGCGGACTTACCGGAATTGTTGGCTCCCACCAAGATCGTTAGTGGAGCGAGTTCCACCTCCGCGGCCTCGGTATATCCCTTGTATCGTTCGACACAGAGCTTTCGAAGTTGCATTGCCGACTATCCTGGCAAGGTGTTAGCCTGACTGATAGGGATCGGAAAGGATCGCAGGTTATCCCTGTCCACGCAAGGGGCGGGAAAGCAGCATGGGAGATCCCCGTTTGCAGGCGCTTCAGCACTAGCTCGGGGCCTTCACCCGCCCGCGTGGGCCCAGCCCGGCAGCACCCCGGCTTCGATCCCGAACAGGTGCGGGCCCATGAAGCTGAAGATCAGGGTGATGACGACGGCCCCCACAAGATTGAGGACGAGGCCGACCCGCGCCATCTCCGAGATCTTCACGCGGTCGCTGCCGAAGACCACGGCGTTGGGGGGCGTGGCCACGGGCATCATGAAGGCGCACGAGGCGGACAGAGTGGCGGGGATCATCAGCAGCAGCGGGTGCAGGCCCGTGGAGACGGCGACGGCGGCGAAGATGGGCAGCACCATCTCGGTGGTGGCCGTGTTCGAGGTGAGCTCGGTGAGGAAGGTGATGGAGAGGCAGATGACGAGGATGAGGACGATGGGCGGCACTGAGCCGAGGCCGCTGAAGCCGCCGCCGATGAAGCGGGCCAGTCCCGTGACCTGAAAGCCGTGGGCGAGGGCGAAGCCGCCTCCGAAGAGGAGCACGATGTTCCAGGGCAGGCCGCGGACCACGTCGGGACCCATCACCGTCCGGGACCGGGCGCCGGGAGAGCGGGCCGGCACGAGGAAGAGGATCCCGGCCATGGCGATGGCCACGGTGCCGTCGTCGATCAGGTGGCCGTAGGGCAGCAGGGCAGACCAGCCTGGGATGGTGAGGCCCCCGATCTCGATGGGGGCGCGGAAGACCCAGAGCACGGCGGTGGCGGCGAAGACCGCGAGGATCACCCGCTCTTCAAAGGAGACGGCGCCGAGCGTGCGCGCCTCCGACTCCAGGACCTCGCGGTCGACGGCGACCTCCCCCGGGATGCGGAAGAAGACCTGCGTGATCAGCACCCAGGCGCAGGCGAGCATCAGCGCCGAGATCGGCGCCGCCATGACGAACCACACGCCGAAGGTGATGGGCGGCGCCTCCGGGAAGGTGATCTGGAAGATCCGCTCCAGCGAGAGGTTCGGCGGCGTGCCCACCAGTGTGGCGATGCCCCCCGCCGAGCAGGCGTAGGCGATGCCGAGCATGACGGCCACGGAGAAGGCACGGGTCCGCTCCCGCCCGAACTGCTCCTCCATCCGCAGGATCACGGCGAGTCCCACCGGGAGCATCATGATCGCCGTGGCCGTGTTGGAAATCCACATGGAGAGGAAGGCGGCGGCGAGCATGAAGCCGAGCACGATCCGCGCCGGCCCTCCCCCCACCGAGCGGATGACCCACAGGGCGATGCGCCGGTGGACGTCCCACTTCTCCATGGTCAGGGCGATCATGAAGCCGCCCAGGAAGAGGACGATGGTGCTGTTGAAGTAGATCGGCGCCGTGGCGCGGGTCTGCTCGATGCCGAGCAGCGGATAGAGGATCAGCGGCAGCAGGGCCGTGGCGTAGAGCGGAATCGCGTCGGTGATCCACCAGGTGGCCATGAGCAGGGCCGCGGCGGCCATGCGCGTGACCTCCGGCCGGCCCGGCTCGAGGTCGAGCAGCAGGGTGAGGGCGAACAGCAGCGGCCCGAGCCACAGGCCGATGCGCTGGCCGCGGGACCGGGGCTCGGCGGAGGTCGGCGTGGCAGGATCTTGGGCGCTGGTCATGGGGTTGGTCGAGCGGTGCGCGGGCGGCTGGCCCGCTACTCCCGGTAGATGACGGGGTTCCGCTCCGGATCGTCGATGAAGGCGGTGAGCCCGGCGCGGCGGCCGTCCACGGGGGCCGACTTCTCCGTGCGCATGTGGATGGCCAGGCTGCACCGGGGACCGGCCGAGAGGTTGGGGCCGCTGCCGTGGAAGGTGAGGCAGTGGTGGAAGCTGGCGCCCCCGGCCGGCAGCAGGGCGGGCACTTCCTCCCACGACTGGCCGTCCGGCACGGGAATGGCATCGCGCTGGTCGTCGAGGTCCTGGCGGTAGAAGCCACCGTCGTCCAGCAGGCCCCACTCGTGGGAGCCGCGCACGAAGCGCATGGGGCCCGCCTCGGCGGTCACGTCGCTCAGGGCCACCCAGGCGGTGAACAGCTCGCTGCCCTCCGCCCACGCCCGCCAGTAGTGGCGGTCCTGGTGCCAGCCGATGTTCAGCTCGGCCTCCCCTTCTTCGGGCTGGGGGGGCTTGTAGAGCAGCTGCGTCCACCACACCTGCACCATGCGGGCCCCGGTGACGCGGGCGGCCCACCGGCCGAGGTCGGGATGGCTCACGAGGGCGCGGATCCCGAGGTCGGCCTGCTGGGGCAGCTCGATCTTGCACAGCTCGTTCGGGTCGTCGCCGGGGTTCCAGCGCGAGTGCTGGGGCGGCTGTCCTGCGTCGTAGCGGCCTTCACGGACGGCGTCCATGCCGGCGACGCCGGCCTGCACGATGTCAGGAGGCAGGATGGGCTGGGGGGCGAGGAAGAAGCCGTCGGTGCGGTATCGACGCTGGATGGGGTTGACACTGGTATCGGTCATAGCTGTGAAAATAGGGCCTGCTCCGACTTGTACCACCATCTCCCTGGGGACCCGCGCCTCGGCAGGATTTCGCGGCTTGTCCACCGTCGCCTGCCTCCGTAGAGTCCCTCGCCATGACCTACTACGTGGCCGCCTACGACACCGAAGCCATCTATCCCTGGTGGGAGCTCGGCGATGGCTCACCCCGGGCCGCAACGACCTATCAGGATGCGGTGAGCTACTCAGGGACTCGCCTCGACGAGTGTCTCGATGGCGTGCGCGCCGTGGCCGAGGTCCACCTGCGGCACCGTGCGCCGGCCAGCTTCTTCATCGTCGGCCGGCTCGCCGAGGCCGCGGGGTCCCGGCTGCGGGAGATCCTCGATCACGACCTCTTCGATCTGCAGTCCCACAGCTTCACCCACGAGAACATGCTCGCCATCCGCGACGATCCGGCGGCGGTGCGCCGCGAGCTGGTCGACTCCCGGCGCGTCATCGAGGATCTCTTCGGTCGCGAGGTGATCGGCTTCACGGCGCCGGGGGGGTTCGCCCGCGGCTTCCTTGGCGAACCGCGGCTCCTGGAGGCGCTGTGGCAGGCCGGCTACCGCTACGTCCGCACCCTGAGCTGGCAGCCGGGCAACCTCTCGCCGGCGCCGCTGACGCAGCCCTTCTGGTTCAGCGACGACGGCTTCCCGGAGCTGCTGGAGATCTCCGCCCACGCCTGGCACGACAACATCCTCACCGGCCAGCCCTCGGCGGCGGCCTGGCCTCCGGCCCTGCCGTGGGGCTACCCGGCGAGCGTGCCCGCCACCGCCCGCGAGGTCTACGAGGCCTACGCTCCCGGCATCGAGCACGCCCGCGACGAAGGGCTGCTCACCTACGCCCCCTGCTTCCATCCCTGGTCCATCCACCGGGTGGACCGGGCCGCCGGGCAGATCGACCTGCTGCTGGACCACGCCCGCCGCGCCGGCCTGACCCTGGGCTCTTGCGTCGACGTGTACCGGCGCCTGGCCGCGGAACCGCAGATGGCCCATCCGGCCCCGAGGTTCGCCGCCGCCTCGGCCTAGCACCTCGATCCACCCCGTCAGTAATACTCATCTGCTTGACTGCGCTTCTTTTTCTGGACATTTTTCCATCATGAAGACTACAGTCGATATTCCCGACGGCGAGCTTCAGGATGCGATCCGATTCACGAACGCGAAGACCAAGCGCGAGGCCATCGTCGGCGCGGTCGTGGATTTCAACCGCCGCATGCGCATGGCGGAGCTGACCCGGTACGCCGGCACCTGCCCGGATCTGATCACGCCGCAAGAGCTTCAGACCGCCCGGCGGCAGGGCTGAGGCGTTGGTCCTCGTCGATACTTCGTCCTGGGTACACATGCTTCGTCCGGGCGGAGACCCAGCCGTGCGGGCCCGGGTGGAAGCGGCGCTGACGGCGGGGCAGGCCTGTTGGTGCGCCTTGGTGCAACTCGAGCTTTGGAACGGCGCCTCCGGGCAGCGGGAACAGAGGGTTCTGCGGGAGTTCGCCCGGGCCCTCCCGGAGCTTCCCATCGACGCGGAAGTGTGGCAAGCGGCTTACGACTTGGCCCGGCGGGCACGAGCCCAGGGCGTCACCGTGCCGGCCACCGACGTGATCATCGCCGCCTGCGCCCGGCGTCACGGCGCCGCTCTCGAAGCCGCGGATACGGACTTCGAGCTCCTGGCATCGGTGGGCTGATTCGGCGAGCGAAGTACCCGGCCCACTCGCGCCGGTCCCCCTCAAAACTCCAGTTCGAAGCCTCCCACCGGGATCCGGCTCCACTGGTAGACGCGGCCCGTCCGGTTGTCGTCGCTGTCCCAGAAATGGTGATAGAGGTTGGCGCGGTCGTAGGCGTTGAGAACGGTGAAGAACGAGACCAGGTTGAAGCGCTCGAAGTGCCGCCGGTGGTCGAAGCGCAGATCGAGACGGTGATAGGGCGGCAGGCGCAGAGCGTTGATCCGGTGGCGCTGCACGATGCCGGTCCCCTGGCGCGCCGACTCGGTCTCGTCGAAGGGGGTGTAGGGCCGTCCTCCCGCAAAGCGCCAGCGCAGGCTGTACTCCCGGGTCTCGCCGTGGCGGTAGCCGAGGATGAGCGATGCCAGGTGCCGGTTGTCGAAGGAGCGGTTGCGCTCCCGACCCGTGAGATCGGTGTAGCGGGAACGGCCATAGGCGTAGCTCACGGTGCCGTAGAGCTTGCGGACGAGCTTCTTCTGGATCATCGCCTCAGCGCCCCGGGACTCCGCCCGACCCCCGCCCACCAGCCGGCCGGGCGCCGGCGTGCCGAAGTCGGCAAAGGCGTCGACCACCGAGACCGTGGGGTCGTCGGGGTCGAAGGGCAGGTTGCGGTAGCGCTTTAGGTAGCCCTCCAGGGTGAACAGGGTGTTCTCCGTCAGGCGCCGGCGCAGCCCGAGGACGTAGTGGGCGGCGCGGGGACTGTCCAGCCGGCGGTTGTCGGGGTGCTGAACCAGCAGGGAGGCGGGCAGGTTCTGATGGTAGAGCCCCCAGGCGGCGCTCAGCGAAGTGAGGGGATCGATCTGCCATCGCAGGGACAGCCGCGGCGACAGGTCCCTCTCCCCGGTGTAGTCGAAGTACTCCCAGCGCAGTCCCGCCCCGGCGGTAACGCCCCGGGCAGGGGCCGGTCATGGGCGAGAAACGCCGCCAGCTTGGTCGAGGCCACCCCCTCGCCCACGTGCAGCTCCCCGGTCACCTCGTTGACGCGATTCGTGCGCGACGCCGAGAACAGCGAGAAATCGCTGAACTCCCGGCGCCCCGTGATCCCGCCGCGCCACTCGCCGCCGGCCGCCGGTGACCAGGTGACGTCGCTGCGCAGCAGGACCGCGCGCTCCTGCGAGGAGTTGAGGAACAACTCGCCGCGCGTCCGGCCGTCGAGGACATCGATCCCGAAGTCGGCGAAGGAGAAGGTCAGGGAGGTGCGGGCGAAGCCGCGGCGGCTCCACAGCCATCGCCAGCCGGCGCCGGCGACGAGCTGATCGGTCTCGCTGACCACGAAGTCCTCGTCGGCGTCGGTGTCGCCGGGAACGAAGTCGATGGCGCTGAAGCCGGCGATCCCCAGCAGCGAGAGGCGGTGCCGGGAGGACGGGTCCCAGCTCAGCTTTCCCTGCAGGTCGCTGTAGCGGGGCACGGCCCCGGTGCCGATGGCGTCGACGATGAGGTCGAGATAGCTGCGCCGCCCCGAGGCGATCCACGATCCGCGCCCGGCCGGGAGAGGGCCTTCGAGCAGCAGTCCCGCCCCCGCCATGCCGAGCTGCACCTCGCCGTCGATCTCCTCGCGGTTGCCCTCGCGCAGGTCGACGAGCATCACCGACGACAGGCGGTCGCCGTAGGCGGCGGAGAAGCCGCCGGCGTAGAACGCGGCGTCCTCGATGAGATCCGTGTTCAGCAGGCCGATCGGGCCGCCCGAGGCCCCCTGGGTCGGGAAGTGATTGATGTTGGGGATCTCGATGTGGTCGACGAGGACCAGGTTCTCCGTGGGGCTGCCGCCGCGGACGATGAGGTCGTTGCGCTCGTCGGTGTTCATGTTCACCGAGGGCATGGCCTGCAGGAGGCGGCTGATGTCCCCCGCCGATCCCGGGGAGCGCCGCACCTCCTCGTAGCTGAAGCTCACCCCGCCCACCGCCTCTCCCGCGGCGTCGGAGAAGTAGTCGGCCACGACCACCGTCTCCTCGCCCAGATCCATCACCTCCGCGTCGAGATCCAGCTCGAGATCGGTGACCCGGCGCGGACGCACGACCACGTCGGTACGCACGATGTCGGCGTACCCGATCATGGAGATCCGCAGGCGATGCACGCCCGCCGGGATGCCGGGCAGGGCGAAGCGTCCCCGCCCGTCGGCCATCGCTCCCCGCTCGGTCCCGAGAACGCGCACGCCGGCCCCGGGCAGAGGCTGTTGGGTGGCCCGGTCGAGGATCTCCCCCCGGATCTCGCCGAGCCCCTGGCCGTGGGCGGGCAGGGCGAGCAGGACGGCGGCGGCCAGAGCCGCCACGGCAGCGGCGAGGGGCCGCCTGGATGGCAGTCGACAGCCTTGGATAATATGATTCTCCTTGATCAAGATGCCTTCATATAGGAGATTAGCATCATGAAAACCACTGTCGATATTCCCGACAACGAGCTCGAGGACGCCATCCGATTCACCAAGGCGAAGACCAAGCGCGAGGCCATCGTCGGCGCCGTGGCCGACTTCAACCGCCGCATGCGCATGGCCGAGCTCACCCGGCACGCCGGCACCTGCTCGGGTCTGATTACCCCGGAGGAGCTGCAGACCGAGAGGCGGCGGGGCTGAGCCGTTGATCCTCGTCGATACGTCGTCCTGGGTCCACATGCTGCGTACGGGCGGAGACCCCGAGGTTCGGGCCCGGGTCGAAGCCGCCCTGACCGCGGGGCAAGCCTGCTGGTGTCCGCTGGTGCAGCTCGAGCTGTGGAATGGCGCGTCGGGGGCCAAGGAGCAGAGGGTCTTGAGGGAATTCGCCCGCGTCCTGCCGCTGCTTCCCATCGACGCGGAGGTCTGGCATCGGGCCTGTGACCTGGCGCGGAGGGCGCGCGCCAAGGGCGTCACGGTTCCGGCCACCGACGTGGTCATCGCCGCCTGCGCCCGACGCCACGGCGTCGCTCTCGAAACCGCGGATACGGACTTCGAGCTTCTTGCATCGGTGGACTGACTGCCCAAGGACTACGCCCGCCCAGCCCTCGACCTGCGGCCAGGAGTCCTCCGACTGGGGCGGCGAGCGGCTGCCGGTCGAAGACAACCTGACGCCGCTGGGATTCGGAGATACTGGTGGGGCAGCGGTTGACAGCAATCCTGGCTAGAGTAACAATCTAGCCAGATCACCTGGACAGGACGAACGCTCATGACCGAGTGGCCATTGCAAGACGCCAAGAATCGCTTCAGCGCGGTGGTGGAGGCGGCGTTGGGCGGCGAGCCTCAACGCGTGACCCGACGCGGCAGGCCCGCTGTCGTCGTTCTGGCCGTAGAGGAGTACGACCGCCTGCGGCGTCTGGAGCGCGCAGAGGCCCCCTCCCTCGCGGATCTGATGCTCGCCATGCCGCAGGACGACGGGGAGTTCGAGCGGCTGCCGTTGCCGCTGCGGCCGCTGGACGTCTGATGTACCTCATCGACACCGACGTGCTATCGGCGCTGCGCAGACGGGTCCGCGCCCCCAACCTGCTGGCGTGGATATCGGCCCAGCGCACGGCGGACCTCTACTTGAGCGTTGTGTCCGTCGGCGAGGTGGAAAGAGGCATTGCCCGGCAGGAGCGCCGAGACCCCACGTTTGCGCGCGCCCTCGCCCTCTGGCTGGACAGCGTGCTGGCGCTCTACGGCGACCACATCCTTCCCGTCGATGTAGCGTCCGCGCGGCGCTGGGGTCGTCTGTCCAACGTGCTCGGCCATGACGGCGCCGACCTGCTCATCGCCGCCACTGCGCTGGAGCACGGCCTGACCGTGGTGACCCGCAACGTCAGGCACTTCGAGCCGGCCGGCGTCAAGGTGCTCGATCCCTTCGGCCGCCGGGAGACGCCGTAGCCCCGCTCGGTTGCAGCAAGGAAATCGCACTACTGGCCAGCAACAGGCAGGCGGACCGGCTGGACTTGCCGCGCCGCTACCGGGACCAGCTTGAGGCGCTGCTGCGCGAGCACGTGCCCGGCGTCGAGGTGTGGGCCTACGGAAGCAGGGCAAACGGCGAGAGCCACGAGGGCAGGGACCTCGACCTGGTGCTGCGCGGTCCCGCCCTGGAACCGTGTTTGTCCTTGATGCGTGGATCCCGAAGAGACTCTGCACGACCGTAGCGCAGGCCGATGAAGTACCCCGGCCAGACGAAGACCCCGTCCTCCCGTTCCTATTGATCAGGCGGGGATGGCCCTCACGGTGGTGCCCCGCCTGGCACTACCGCGCAGCCCGGTCTGCTCCGGCGCCAGGCGCGGAAGTCGCCGGCCTTCACCTCCATGAACTCACCTTCGGCCAGGACCCGTTCCGCCAGGTGCCAGTCCGCGCCCGGGACTATGGACCAACCCGGAGTCCGGGCTTTCTCCTGGCCGGGGCCGGCGCCGTCAGAAGGCGTCGAGCGGCACCGCGTCCACGGACGAGGTCAGGCGAAAACGCTCGCGGCAGAGGCAGACCAGCAGGCCGGGCCCCGCACGGTCACCGAAGAGGGCCTGGAAGCGCTCGATCCCCTCGACGTGCTCCCGCCTGGGCGTGGCCGTGAGCTTGGCCTCGATGGGGATCAGCTGCCGGCCGTCGTCGAGGATGAAGTCCACCTCGTGGCCGCCGGCGGTGCGCCAGAAGTGGAGGCGCGGCACCTCGCCCCGGTGCACGAGCAGCCGGTACAGGGCGCCCAGAACGGCGCTCTCGATCATGGGGCCCGCGGCCATCCCCTGCAGCACCTGGGCCGCATCGGTGAGGCCGAGGAGGTAGCCGAGGATGCCGGTGTCCAGGAAGAAGATCTTCGGCCGCTTGACCAGCCGCTTGCCGAGATTCGCGTGGTAGGGCCTCAGGGTCAGCACCTGCCCGCTCGCCTCCAGGACCGAGACCCAGGCCTTGACCGTCTTCGAGGTCACCCCGAGGTCGCGCGCCAGGTCGGAGAAGTTGATGAGCGCTCCCGAGCGGGCGGCCAGCGCGTAGAGCACGCGCTGGAAGTCCCCCAGCTCGCCGACGGCCCGCAGGGAGCGGACGTCGCGCTCGAGATAGGTCTGGATGTAGCTGCTGAGCCACAGGGCGGGTTCGACACGCGCGTCGAGGGCGGGCTCGGGGAAGCCGCCGCGGAGGAGCCGCCCGGCGATCTCCGCCGGGTCGCCCGCGGAGCCGCTCTCCGTGCGCCCGGCGCCATCCAGCACCTCCCGCCAGGCGGCGTCGGGCTGGGCGCGGCCCCTCGTTTCGGCCAGCGACATCGACTGCAGCGAGAGCACCGCGGCGCGCCCGGCGAGGGACTCCGACACACCCCGCATGAGCGGAAAGGCCTGCGAACCCGTGATCACGTAGCGGCCCTTCTCCGCCCTGTGCTCGTCCACGTCGATCTTGACGGTGTGGAGCATCTCCGGCGCGTACTGGATCTCGTCGAGGATCACGGGAGGGGGAAAGCGCGAGAGCAGCAGGGGGGAGTCGCCGCGGGCCTGCTCGCGAAGGCCGATGTCGTCCAGGGTGCAGTAGGAGTGGGTCGCCCCGAAGAGGTGGCGCACGAGGGTGGTCTTGCCGGACTGGCGGGGGCCGGTGAGGACCACGGCCGGGAACTGCTGTGCGGCCCGGGCCAGGACGCGGGCCAGGGTGCGCTCGGTGTACGGCAGGTCGGCCATGCCGGGAAACCAAGGCCGCACGACGGTTTGGCGCAAGCAAATCGGGAATTACAATCCAAATTTGCATGGTCTGGACAGGCCAATCATAGGTAAATCAGGGAATCAAATTCCGAATTTGCACATCTCAGGCCCATCTGAGCGCATCCTAGGGGCCGTGCGATCTCCGGTGGGCAGGACGAAGGGGCTCAGCTAGCCGACCGGCCCGGGACGGAATTCGTCCCGGCTCAGGCGTCCCCGGCGACGGCGGTCGCCGTCTCCTGGGTCATGATGGCGCTGCGCACGAGGGCGAGCTTGTTGGCGGCGTTGAAGGCGGCCACCTTGTAGCACTCGGCCAGGGTGGGGTAGTTGAAGACCGTGCGGATGAAGTAGTCGAGCCCGCCTCCCAGCCCCAGGACGGCCTGCCCCACGTGGACCAGCTCGGTGGCCCCCGAGCCGATGCAGTGGGCCCCGAGCAGACGCCCGTCCTCGCGGTGGAAGATCAGCTTCACCATGCCTGAGTCGTCGCCGAGGATCTGCCCGCGGGCGATCTCCTTGTAGTGGGCGATGCCGGTCTCGTAGGGCACGCGGTCGCGGGTCAGCTCCTGCTCGGTCTCCCCGACCAGGGAGATCTCCGGGATGGCGTAGAGGCCGATGGGGTAATGGCGGCCCATGGGCTGGGCCTCGACGCCGAACATGTGGCAGGCGGCCAGGCGCCCCTGCTCGCTGGAGGTGGAGGCCAGGGCGGGAAAGCCGATGACGTCGCCGGCGGCGTAGATGTTCTCCACCGCCGTGCGGTAGTGGTCGTCCACGACCAGGCGGCCGCGCTCGTCCGCCTGCAGCCCCACGGCTTCGAGGGCGAGATCCTCGGTGGCGCCGATGCGGCCGGCCGAGAACAGGACCACGTCGGCGACGATGTTCTTGCCCGACTCGAGCTGGATGAGCCCCTTCGGCTGGGGCACCTCCACCACCTCCAGGTGCTCCACCGCCTCGCCGCAGCGAAAGGTGACGTCCGCCTTGCGCAGCTGGTGGATCAACTCGTCGACGATCTCATGGTCGATGAACTCCAGGGGGCGGGGGCGGCGGTCGATGATCGTCACCTGCACGCCCAGGGCGGCGAACATGGAGGCGTACTCGATGCCCACGACGCCGGCCCCGACCACCGCCAGGTTGCGCGGCAGGTTGTCGATGTCGAGGACGTGGTCCGAGGTCATGATCGTCCTGCCGTCCGGGGGCAGCCCGGGCGGATCGCTGGCGCGGGTGCCCACGGCCACGAGCACCTTGTCCACCGCCAACCGGCGCCGGCCCTGGAGCCCCTCCACCAGGACGGTGTGGGGATCGACGAAGGAGGCGCGTCCCCGGATGACCTCGACGTCGTTGCGCGCCAGGTTCTCCTGGACCACGGAGAGCTCGCGCTCGATGACGCGCTCCACGTGACCCACGAGCTGCTGCATGGTGGGCCTCGAACGGGGCCGGAACTGCTCGTAGGCCTCCAGCCCGGGACGGGAGTAGCCGCGGCGCACGGCTTCGCGGAACGTCTTGGAGGGGATGGTGCCGCTCTCGATGCAGACGCCGCCGACGATCTGCTGCTTCTCGACGACGCCCACCCTCTTGCCCAGCTTGGCCGCCTGGATGGCGGCGCGCTGGCCGGCGGGCCCGCTGCCGATGCAGACGAGATCGTAGTCGTGGTGATCATCGCTCACGGATCAGGCTCCCGGGCCTCCGACGGCGGCAGGCCCCCTGCGGGTTCTACCTGAATATGGGGAATCCGCGGGACAGGGGGGGATTCTTCGTGACGGGGGGATGGCTTTCCGGTGCCCCGGGGCCATCCCGTCACCGCAGCAGGGTCAGCTTGCGCGTCTGCACGACCCCGGTCGTCACCAGCCGGTACACGTAGACCCCGCTGGCCAGGGGGCGGCCCCGGTCGTCGCGGCCGTCCCAGCGCAGGCGATGGAGGCCCGCCTTCCGCGGCCCCTCGTGCAGCACCGCCACCCGCTGCCCCGTCAGCGCGAACACCTCCAGGCGCGCCACCCCCGGCTGCAGCTGGAACCAGGAGATCACGGTCCCGCTGTTGAAGGGGTTGGGCGCGTTCTGCTGCAGTTGCGGGCCGTCGGGCAGCCCGATCAGCTCTCGCGCCATGGCCACCAGCTTGGCCCGCGCCGGCTGTCCGAAATTCTCGGCGAAGAGGAAGAAGTCGGCGAAATCCACCGAGCCGCTGCCGTCCAGGTCGAAGCGGGGGTCGCTGCCGCCGAAGGCCTCGGCGAAGAGGAAGAAGTCGGAGAAGCCGACCTCGCCGTCGCCGTCGAAGTCGGGGGTGGCTTTGGCAGTGGCGGTGAAGGTTACGGGCTCGAGGTCGGACACGGTCACCTCGACGATGATCATCCCAGGCTCGCGCCCCAGGGTCAGGGTGGTGGCCGCCCGGCCCTCGGCGTCGGTGGTGTCGGTGAGGACTGAGAGGGCGCCGCCCTCGCCGGTGAGCGAAAAGGTGACCTCGGCGCCTTCCAGAGGTTTGCCGTACTGGTCTCTCACTTCGACCGCGAAGGGATCGTCCAGTGACGAGCCGAGCGGTCCCTCCTGCTCCTCGCCGCCGATCATGTCCAAGACCTGGGGACGCGGCAGGACCAACGGCACATCCCACAGCAGGATCGTGCCGTCGTGGGAGGAGGAAGCGAGGATCTCGCCGTCGGGGGAGAACAACACGTCGCCAACGAAGTGCGCGTGTCCTTCGAGGGTTGCCAGGGCATCGCCTGTCGCCAACTCCCAAAGCCTGACCAGCTTGTCGTCGCCTCCGGTGGCGTAGAGGGTTGCGTCGGGGGAGATGCCAATGCCGTCGGCCCCGCTCAATCGCAGGATCCTGATGGAGGCGCTCCTCGCCACATCCCAGAGGTTGACCCGGGTAGTTGACCCGGAGGCCAAGGTCGCGCCGTCAGGGGAAAAGGCCAGGGCGCGAATCTCGTACTGATGCCCGAAGGCGGCAACGTAGTGCCTGGCCGTCTGCGCCACCGCTTTGAAGTGCATTCATCCCTCCGTTTCGTTCGAGATGGCTCTGCCAGCAAAATACAAGGAACATGCTCCCCTCGCACGAGCTTGCCTCCTGAATCGCCTACACCGCCACCCTCGTCTCCGCGTCCCCCGCGGCCAGGGCATTCATGTACGTCAGGATCAGCTCCCGGGTGCGGTAGCGGCCGAAGACGGCCTCGTCCTCGCGGCGGACGATGGGGAAGGTGTCGAGCACGTACGCAGCGTCCTCCCTGGTGAGGCCGTAGAGGTGGAAGTAGAGGGCGTCCAGGCGTGCCCGGAGGTGGCGGCGTTCCTCCTCGTCCCAGGGGAAGGGCGGGCCGTCGTGGCCGAGGTCGCGGGCGAAGGGGGCCATGTCGTGGGCAGTGTACGTGAGGCGGAGGACGTGGTCCCGGGCGAGGTCTCGGGCGGTGGCGGCGCCGAAGCGGCGGTCGTAGTCGACGGGTACAATGACCGGGAACTGTTCGACGGTGTACCAGGTGAGATGAGTCGCCTGAACCTTCTGGCGAGCCACGTAGTCGAACGCAAAACTGTTGAGATTTGCGAGGAAGCAGGCTGCGCTCTCGGCGTCCATGCCGTCTTCGGATGGAAGAAGGACCGGTAGTGTATGCCCGCATCCAACTTTGGGAATGGCGGCTGCAATCATGGTGCGGACATTGGTGGACGCGGTGATGTCCTTGAACGCCAGGAGCCATCGTACGCCTTGGAGGACATCGCTTTCCTGCTGGTTGACCCAGTAGCGGGGACGAGGTGAGAAGGCGGGGTCTTGGTGTTCTTCTTCAAGGGTTCTGTCCGGCTGTCCGGGTCGAAACAGGTTTCCTTCCCGAGTGGTTATGCTTGCGGCTCGGTGGTCGAATGCCTGCACCATCTTCCCTTCATACAACGGAAGATACAGTTCCTCCCCTCGCTTCCAGCGATTGCCCTCCACCGGATAGGCACCCTCGGCTTCCAGCTGTTCGGCAGTGCGGAAGAGGTGGGAGTCCGAGGTCATGTTGAAGTGCCCCTGCATGAACCGAACCGGCCATGCGCGGCGCTCGTCACCTCCCGAACGGTCAACCAGCACCGGCTGGCGTTCGTAGATCCGTCGGGTGACCTCCGCGTCCCTCCGAGTGCGAAACATAGGTGCGGTTCCGGAATTTGGATTGACTCGAGCGAAGTCCGCAGGGGTCAATGGAAAGCAACGGTTCGCGTCAGCCAGCGTTCCCGTGTCGGGCAGAAAGAAAGCGCATTCAGTTTGGTCGAACCTCCGTTCATCGCCGCCGAAGACGAGAGCGCAGAACTTGAAGCGGGAATCCACATCCGGGAAGAAGGGCGGCAGGCCGGTTCCGAGGCGGCGGTTCTCAAAGTCGAATAACCCGCCCACACGTCCGCTGGTCGAGATCGCCTTGAAGAAGTGGGACGCGGTCTTGTCCGCGTAGATCCCCGACGGGGTCAGGAGACCCACGAATCCGTCCTGCTTGATCAAACCCATGGCACGCTCTACAAACAGCGAGTAGAGATTGATCCGGCCTTCGCTCAGGAGGGGATACTCGCCACAGGTACGTACGAACACGCGCACTGCTGCAGCCCGGCCCCGCACCGTTTCGTACTCCAGAGCCAGCCTATCGCCCGCTTCTCTCTTCTGCTTGATCAGTACCTTGCGATCGGCTCCGGTTACAGCCCCGGCTATCTGTTCGTCTCGGCTTGCGAACCACTCCACTTCCGGCTGCTCTATCTGGTCCCACGGCGGGTTCCCGATGACGGCATCGAATCCCCCTTGCGGCCGACTCTCCTGCCACCGGCGCCACACCCCCGGGAAGGCCGCCTCCCAGTGCAGGAAGCCCTCCCGGTCGGCCAGGGCGCGGGCCTCGTTCCAGCGCTCGACGAACCGCGGCCAGTCCTTGTCCTTGGGTGGGTCGCCGTCAAGAGACTCCGGACCCCGGGCCAGCAGCTTGAAGGCCTCCGCCGAGTGCCGGCCGAGAGTGACGTCCAGCGGCCCCTCGAAGGCCGCACGCTCCTTCTTCTTCATGCCCGCGGTGAGCCAGCGCCAGCCGCAGAGGATGTCGAGCAGGCCGCGCAGATCGGAGGTCGTCTTCTCCACCCCGCTGAACAACTCCGCCGACGCCTGCACTTCCGCCACATCGGAGTCGGACATCTCCTCGATGCGCTGCATGCCCTCGGTGGCGTTTTCGGCGCCCTGGATGGCGCTTTGGGCGAACATCCGGGCCAGGCGGTGCAGGTCCTGCACGGCCTCCGACACCCGCAGGCCGACAAGCGAGTCCCCGCAGCGCAGGTGGTGGTCGAGGAAGGACAGCGGCGCGCCCACGGTGAAGCTGTGCAGCCACAGGGAGACCTTGGCCAGCTCCACGGTGAGCGGGTTCTTGTCCACGCCATAGATGCAGCGCTTGAGCACCATGCGGCGGATGATGGCCTGGTCGGTGAGCTGGCCCTCGTCGAGGACCCAGTCCGATTCTTTCGCGCGCCGGAGGATCTCCTCGCGGATCCCGGCCACCCGCCCGACCAGCGGCGACGCGTACTCGCCGTCGAGCCACTCCGGGACCGCGGGGACGTACTCGACCAGGTCGGCGATGTAGTCGGAGAGGAAGTCCACGGCCGTGACCAGGAAGTGGCCGCTGCCCATGGCCGGGTCCAGGACCTTGAGATCCAGCACCGCCTCGGCTGGATCGAGCTTGAGCAACTCGGCTTGGCGCTGGGCCTTCGGCCGGCGGTCGCTCTTGAGGGCGTCGGCCTTCTCCTCGAAAGCCTTGAGACGCTCCTCGGCCAGCGGCTTCAGCGTGCGCTCGACGATGAGGTCCACCAGCTCCTGGGGCGTGTAGAAGCTGCCGCTGTCCTTGCGTGCATAGGGGTTGGGGCGGATCTCGATGCCGTCGCCGCCCCGCACCGGCTCGCGCTCGAGGAGGCGTTCGTAGATGGAGCCGAGCTGCTGCACGGACATGTCGCGGTAGTTGACGAAGTGTCGCTTGCCCTCGGCGTCCCTGGCGTGGCTCAGGTCGTGGATCAGGGGAGCCACCTCGGCGTCGGCGAGGCGGACCGTCTCCAGCAGCGGCGCGGCCTCCCGGGCGAAGAGGCCCCCGTTGTAGGGAGGCAGACCGATGGAGGGGTCGCCCTGGTCGATGATGCGGAAGAGATTGAGGAGGCGGTCGTAGTAGTTGCTGGCCGCCGCCGAGAAGGTGTCGGTCTCCTCCATCCTGCGGGCGACGTCGTCGCGCACGCGCTTGCGCAGGCCGTAGTCGTCGTAGCGGGAGTCGTTGACCGGCAGCAGCCCCCGGTCCTCGGCGTAGAGCACGAAGAGCAGGCGGTAGAGGAAGATGAGGGCCGCCTTGTGGACCTCCGGCAGGCTGGCCCCGGAGCCTCTCTTCTGCGCTGCGTCGGCGAGGGCCTGGACGAGCGCCGGGAAGACGCTCTCGAAGACCACCCCCGACAGATCCTGGGCGACCTGCTCCTCGTAGCGGCGCCCCTCGGCCAGGGCCGCTTCGAGGAAGGACTCGGCGGCGCCTTCTTGGGGCGTGAAGGATTCGCGGCGGAAGAGCAGGTGGAAGACGCGCAGGTCCTCTTCGCGGCCGGGTTCGAGCAGGTCCGCCAGGTCGGCCTCGAAGTAGCCACTGGCCCGGGGCCGGGCGCGGTAGTCGTACAGGCGCCAGACGCGGCCGTTGGTGAGCACGCCCCAACGCAGCCGGCTCTCCGACTCGATCTCGGCCGTGGCCAGGTAGCGGAGGATCTGGCTGTGGGGGGACCGGGCGTGGAACCCGGCCTCCCTGTCGCGCTCGTCCAGGGACAGGCCGAAGCGCTTGCTCTCCTCCAGGGCGAGGGCGTACCGGGCCCGGGCGCCGGCGTTGCGCTCCGCGGAGGCCCGCTCCTTGGAGCCGGGGTCCGCGAAGAGCAGGTGATCGGGAATGTCCTCGTTGCCGGCGGTCCTCTGCTGCGGCAGGTAGTCCGCCCACCCGAGCAGCTCCAGAACCGGCCGGATCAGATCCTGCTCGGTGACCGCCTCGTTGGGGTCGGCGGAACGGGCGAGGGTTTCGTGGCGCTGGAGGACGGATTCCCGGAAGGCGGAGAAGGCCTGCGGGTCAGCGGCGGATGCCTGCCACTCGGGGGTGGCCCTTATGCCGTCGGTGAGGAAGTAGTGGGTGAAGAGTTGGCCGGTCATGGTGGCTCACGCCTCGGGTCGGCTCACGTCGACGACGCAGATCGAGATCTTGCGCGCCTCGACGGGGGACAGATTCGCTTCCGCTGCCAGCCTCTCGCTCAACTCCTCTGGGTCAGCGGGGCGGCCTCCGGAAGGGGGCGGTTGGGTGTATTCCCTGCCGAACCAGAATACAAGGTAGATCCCGTAACCGCCGGTGGCCGGGTCAGTGGTGTAGCTGGAGATCAACTGATCTCGAAGGGCGCGCCACAAGTCCCGGTGCATGTTCTTCTTGATCTCCACCGGCACCTGGAAGTCCCCGCAGGAAACCCGTATGTCGGCCCTCTTGTCGTTGGCGTACTGCCCCTCGGGCTGAGCGTCGACTCCTTCTCCCAGGAGGCGCCGCAGAGCATCGACCAGAGCGTCACGGCACACGTCCTCGTGTCTCGGTCCCGTGGGGCTCCCGTTCGAATCTACATTCCAGTACTGACGCCAGCCGTCGGTATTGCCCCGGATCTGCAGGGCGAGCGGCACACCTCGAACAGAGCCTTGTGCAGGCGCCTCGGCTCGTCCGCGTGGGCACCCAGGGCGCTCAGGTGGCCCCTGGAGCAAGTCCATCAAGAGAGCTGCGAGATCCGCGGCGTTGGCGGGTGTACCGCCGTCCAACGTCTTGCAGATCTGCGCGATATCGGGATGCTGATAGCCGGCGTCACGGCGGATCACGCGTTGTTCATCCTGCGCCCGCGACAGCACGTCGTGCCACTGTGATAGGGACTCGTCCTCGAGAAGCCTGGCCAGCGCACCGCTGGCCTCCTTGGCCGGACAGGCAGCGAGGCGCTGGATCAGGCCACTCGCAAGGCGAGAAGCCTCCATTGATGGAGTGAAGTATCCTCCCTTCCACTGCTCTTCCGGCCCCACGATGCTACCCACAAGGCGCACGAGTAGTTCCAGCGCTGGGCTCCTGAGTCCAGCGGCAACGGATCTTGCGGAACCTCGAGAGGAGAAGAAGGTCGTCAAGTGCCGCATCCTGCTCTCTCGACCCTCCGAGAACTCTCTCAGCAGATCTTCGTACGCCCCCGGAGAAACGATGAGGCCCGCTGCCAGCCAGTACACGCGCTGGGAGTCGTTCATGCTCTTCCGGGACAGCTTCGCCTCGATCAATGCCTGCACCGCCTCCCGGTCCGCATGCTGGATGGCAGCCTTGAGCAGGTGGTCGAGCGCCTCGATCTGCTTCGACTTGCAGCGCGTCGGAAAGGCCCGCAGCAGGGGCAAGCTGGCGTGCCGGGCCACTTGGACAAGGCCTTTGTCATACGCGAGTTCCGAGATCATTTCGATGTGCTCGCGGCCACTGCGGAACCCGGAGACAGCGGATTCCACCAGCACTTGAGCAACCATCTCGGGACGCTCGGACAGGAGCCGCTCGTACCACCGGCAATTGCGGTTCAAGAGGGGCCAGTTGCAGTGGAACGCTATCGCCCGGCAGATCAGGTCGTCCTCCAATTGGCATACGTCCGTCGTCTTGGCGGCTTCCTCGATTCCGGCCAGAAACGGTTCGCCGAGATAATGCATCCTGTCCTGCTCCCTGAGGCGCAGGATTTCCTCCAAGGTCGGAACATCCTCCCGGTGGATCGAGTTCCAGAGGCCGTGGAGGGCCGCATCGATCAGACTGCGTTCGCCTCCGAGGCTTTCTTCAAGGACCTCGGCTCCCTGCACGTACAGGGTCGCAATGTGGTAGAGCAGCGCGGCTGGTGCCCGGTTCTCGAGGAACGCGGTCTTCCGGGACCGGATGTAGTCAAGCTCCTGCTGCCGTTTCTCTTCCTCTTCTTGCCGCAGTTTCTCTTCCTGCTCCAGATGTTCCTGATAGTACCGCGGGGGCGAGAGCAGTTCTTCCAGCCGCTCTCTCAGCCTCGGGGTCTCCTGCGTCCTTTCCTGCAGGATCTCGAGTGACAGGCCGGCATTGCCGCTGTGTTCGCGATGCGCATGGACGGCCCAGCCCAACAGGTGCTCCGCAACATGCGGCCTCTCCCCGGCCATGGAGACCGCCTGCTCCAAGCACCAGAGGCCGAAATCAGAGGGCCAGCTTGCGCCGTACCATCGATGCAAGACGCCAACCATGTGCATACGGGACTCGTCCGATTCCGGGCATCGGCCCATGCCCTCCATGACGATGGCTTTCAGAAGATCTGGGCGGTGCTCCAGCCAGGAGCCTATCTGCTGGATGTCCTTCTGGTCGCCCGTCGCGGGCATCGGGCGGTCCTTCGTGAATCCTAGGTCGAGCCAGTCGTACAGGCGGCCGATGGCCACCTGGTCCCCGTGAGCCTGCAATCCGCGGGCCAGCAGTTTCACGGGAAGGTTCTCCAATCGACTGCTGTTCTCCGCGGTTGGCCGCAGGCCGCTAAACCGCTCGTTCAGACTATCGAGTAGCTGGGTAACCTGATCATCCGAGGACTTCTCGGGAAGGCCGAGCATGTAGAAGCCGTAGTACATGCCGAAGAATGATTCCCTGTCCCTTGTCGCATAGAAGCAGTCCCATACCTCCGAGGGTGACAGGTACCGGGGATAGAGCTCGTATAGCAGGATGCCTAGTAGTTCGTTGTCGGGATCGGAGACGCGCTCACCGCGAATATCAGCCAGCAGCGATTTCAGTTCGTCGGCTCTATCCCGGCTGTCCGGGGAGTTGTGGATGAAGGCATTAAGAGCCGATGTGTTGACACTCGGCCAGCGCGTCTTGTCGCGGACGATCTCCAGCAGAAGCGCGCCAAGGTCCGGGAGAGGTGTGCCCTCAGACAGAGCTCGCAAGACGAAACCGGTGAACAGCTCATCGTCCCTGCTACGGCCGGGATCCGTCAGGATTTCCCTGAGGACAGGTCCCATCGGCGGCGTAGCAAGTTCCCCAAAGGCCGCTGCAGAACTCCACAACGAACCAAGCCGGATCCCCTCGCGCTTCAGTGATGCCAGGAGCGCGCGTCTCTCCTCCAAGGAGACCCCCCCGATGTCGCCGTACAGCCCCACGCCAATGGGATCGCGTTCGATGAGGTCCATCCGGGCTACGGGGGATTGAGCCGCGAGCCAGGCGGACAGGCCTCTCATCTCGGTGACCACGGTGCCATCCTCCCCCTCCATCAGGGCGATGACCCGGCGGGTGGGCAGCCTCTCTTGAATGACCCGGGCCAGATGCCGGGCGCCGAGGTACTCGGCGATGTGGCGGTGAACCGGGGAGAAGCGGTTGCTGGAAGCGCCCTTGAATAGCTTCGTGGCGAGTGCGAGACGGAGCACCTGACTGTCGTAGTCACACTGGTCCAGAACGGGATACTCCTCGTCCGGCTGGCCTCGCAACGTGTACCCGGATCCGCCTGAAATCAGCTGTAGTGCGCAGAGGCGTCCTGCCGCGTCGAGAAGCTGGTCTGGCGGAGGTGGACCGTCCGGCTCCTGCGCAGCTGCATGCTCGTCGTTGTGCTCGCGGACCATCTGACGGCAGGCCATCTCGAAGGTCTGCATGCGGCTCTCTGGCCATCCTTCTCCCGCACCGACGACATCGGCCAGCATCTCCAGGGTCTGCGGGTTCGGCAGAAGCCCCTCGACCCGTCGCTCCTTTGCTGCCTTGATGAATGCATCCGCATCCGGGATGTCGGGCCGGGCATCCAGGATCGAGGCAACATCCCTGTCCGTCAGGGGATCGAGTCGCAGCACCGTCACGCTGGAATCCGGCGAGACCGCCTCCAGGTGCTTCCGGTCATTCTCCCCCAGCCAGTCCGCCTCCCGGCAGGACAGGCGAAAGCGCGGCTTGCCCAGCGCATCGAGCCTCCCGCGGATCTCGTGGAAGGGGGTGCGCACGTCCGACGTGCCTGCCCGGATCTCATCGAGTCCGTCGATATAGAGGGTTTTGCCGCGCCACTCGGGATGGTTCTGTGGGTCGAAGGTCAGGAAGTCACGGGCGGTGACCAGGCACGCCTGCTCCCCGAGCGCCTCACACTCCTCCTCGAAGGCTGTGGTCTTGCCGGCGCCGGGGTCGCCCACCAGCACATAGGCCGGCGAGTCCCGGAACTCCTCCAGAGGGCGGGACTGACTTTCTTCGTGTTGAGGCCGCTCGCCATCCTTTTGCGAGATCTCGGTGCAGGTGCGGAGTACTCTCACGCCCATGCCTCCTCGAACCACTCGCCGGCGGACGCCGTGAAGAACTCGTTGAGCGGAACCCCATCCACCCCGACAAGCAGCAGGCCACAGGGACTGAAGCGTTCCTCGAAGGCGGCCATCCCGGGCAGTGGCCTCCTGCCTCGCCGGGCCATCCCCTCCTCCCCGCTCTTCACCTCGATAGCGACAACCCGGCTCCCCCGCTTCAGCACGAAGTCGACCTCGTTCGACCCGTCCCGCCAGTAGTGGAGGCGCATGTCGGATTCGGCGGTGTTGAACAGGTGCGCGCCCACGGCGCTCTCAACGATGCGGCCCCAGAAGGTGCGGTCGGCCTGGGCCTCCTCGAAGGAGTATCCCGAGCCGGCCGTCATCAGGGCGGTGTTGAGCACGTTGAGCTTGGGGATGGAGGCGCGCCTGGAGACGGGGCTGCCGGTGTATTTCTGCAGGCCGGCGAGCAGGCCGGCGCCGGCGAGGAGGTCGAGGTAGCGCGCCAGGGTGGTCGTGTTCCCGGCGTCGTGGAGCTGACCCAGCATCTTGGTGTACGAGAGGATCTGGCCGGAGCAGGCGGCGCCCAGCTCCAAGAGACGCTTGAGGAGGGCCGGCTTGTCCACGCGGATCATGGCCAGGAGGTCGCGTTCGATGTTCGGCTCCACGAGGGCGCCGAGGACGTAGCCGCGCCAACGGTCGGGGTCACGGACGAGGGGGGCTGCCCCCGGGTACGCCCCGAAGTAGAGGTACTTCGGCAGGTCGAAGTCGAAGGCCGAGGACATCTCGGCGAAGGACCAGTGGGTGACGCGGATGGTCTCGAAGCGGCCGGCGAGACTCTCGCTCAGCCCGGACTGCATGAGCAGCGGCGCCGAGCCCAGGATGACCACGCGCAGCGGGCAGTCGCGGAGGCGGTCGGCGTCCCACAGCCCCTTCACGGTCTCCGACCAGTCCGGGATCTTCTGGACCTCGTCGAGGACCAGCACGGCCCCGCGCGGAAACCGTTCCGCTTCGGTCCGGGCAGCTTCCCACTGACGCACCAGCCATTGCGTGTCCCGCTCCCGCTGCGAGGTCGCAGGGAAGGTCACCGCGGTCTCGTCGTACAGGAAAGGGGGGTCGGCAGGATCCGGTTCGTCGATGGCCAGGTAGCGGCTGGGCAGGTCGGTCCGCGCCAAGGCCTGGCGGGCGATGGTGGTCTTGCCGGTCTGTCGCGGCCCGAAGAGGGCGATGATGTGGCGGGGCGGCTCGGCCAGCCGCTTGACGAGGGTGTCGACCTGGGGGCGCTGGAAGGACTCCATGCCCGGGAAATTACGCTACTGAGTAAATTTACTCAATAGCGTACATTCCCCGGGGGCTAGTGCGTGCCGGGGTGGGCTGACAGGGGCGCCGGATGGGGAGGAAATCCTTCACTGGCAGCCGTCGTGAAGCTGCCCCAGCACGCCCTTGAACTCCTGCATCTGCTGCTCCAGGAGCGGCCACACCTCATCCGCCTCTGCGAGGAGCCCGGTGCTGCGCTCCCAGCGCAACTGTCCGCCGCAGATGTTCAGGAACAGGTGCCGGAAACGCAGGAACGGCCGCAGCCGTTCCGCGAGGCGGGGGGTCAGGACCCGGGGACGGACCCCCTCGACTTCTTCCTCCATCCGGTTCAGGAGCTGGCTGTGCCAGTCGCCGCCCCGGGGCAACTCCCCGTCCAGCTCCAACGCGATGCGCTCGAAGACGCGCTCGACCCCCGAGTAGAAGTCGTGCAGGACGCTCGCCACCCCGCGCACTTCCAGGCGGCTCGGTATTCCGCCCACGCCTCTCAGATCGCCTCGGGATTCCTCGAGCAGGCGCTCGACCTGCGCCATTTCCCGGTCGATGTCAGCCTTTAGAAGCAGGAACTTCCGGGCGCCCATGGAGCAGCACTCCTTCCCGTTTCGTGCGGCGGACCAGCTCCGGCGGCGCCTCCTCGAGCAGGATGAGGTCGACGTCCCGGCCGGCGATCTCCCCCGCTTCGGACAGGGCCTGGAGGTAGCGGTGCGAGTCGAGGCCCCACACGCAGAGGTCGATGTCGGATCCCTCGTGGAAGCGCCCGGTGCCCGCGACGGAGCCGATGAGATATACCTCGGAGGCCCCGAACCGCTCCGCCAGCAGCGCGGCACACTCTTTCGCCTTGGCGCGGGCTTCCGCAAGCGCCCGGTGCAGCTCCGAGGCCTCGCGGCGAAGGCGCTCCCGCCAGGCTTCGATGTAGGAATTGCTGTTCGTGTTCCGGCGCATGTCGAAGCGGTATGCAAGTGGGGCAGTCTGGCCCTGCAAATCATGGTCAAAAAGGCCCGGGCGCGGTGGAATCGGGCCTGGGCCAGCCAGGGCCAGCAGGCTCATTTTCCTGATCAGACCGTTGGATAGAGCACGTCAGCACCCAGAGCTCGGGCTGCGAACCTCAGGGCTGCCAGAACGCCTTCCCTGGTCAAACGGGGATGCGCCTCCAGGACTTGCTCGATCGTCTCGCCTGCGGAGAGCTTCTCCAGGATCAGCTCAACGGTGATGCGCGTTCCTGCGACGACGGGCTTCCCCATCATGACTGCCGGATCGGATTGGATGAGTCCCATCGCCAGGTATCGGGCCGCGTCCGGATCAGGCTTCGCCGGCCGTGCGCGGCTCCACCTCCCGCTCGATCTGGCGCCGGATGGTGCGCTCGGCGACCTCGAGATCGTAGCGGGTCTGAAGGTTGATCCAGAAATCAGGCGTCACGCCGAAGTAGCGTCCCAGGCGCAGAGCGGTCTCCGTCGTGACCTCTCGCTGCCCCAGCACGATCTCCTTCAGCCGGGACCTGGAAACCCTGATCGCCTGGGCGAGGCGGTACACGCTGATCCCCAGCGGCTCCAGAAACTCGTCGCACAGAATCTCTCCCGGGTGCACCGGGGGCAGCCGGCGGCCGGACGCCACATCCGAGAGATCGACTTCCCCTCGGTCCAAATTCCCGCGTTTGATGGGCATGCTTCTAAATGTAACCCCCTCACCGCACCACCACCGTCCCTCCCGCCTTCCGGCCCCGGAAGTCGCGGTCGTACATCGCCTCCACCTGGGTCGGCGGCCGGGCGAAGGTCCCGCGGGTCACGGCGTTGAGCTTGAGGACGAAGTCGAGGGCCTTGCCGCCGCGGGGCAGGTCGAAGAACCAGTCGGCGCGGTCGTCGCGCACGTCGAGGTACTCCTCGGCGTTGAGGCGCCACCCCTTCATCCAGGCGGGGCGGGGCCCGGCGCCCAGCCGGGGGCTCTCGATCTCCCAGCCCGCCGGCAGCATCTGCGTGAGGGCCACCTCCTCGAGGCCGTGGTGGCGGCTGCCGTTCTCCACGCGGATGTGGCACCAGAAGGCGGTTCCCTGGGCCAGGGTGTCGGGGGCGATGGCCATGCCGTCCTCGTCGAGCCACTCCACGGACAGCTTGATGCGGCCCTCCTCGTCCGGCACCTGCCCCCGCGGCGGCACGCCCTCCCAGTCGAGGGCGGCGAAGGCCCGCTCCACGGTGACGGCCGAGTCCACCCGCACCTCCACCTGGCCGCCGAAGCCGCCGGCGATCTCCACCTGGTAGCCCAGGCTCTCGGTGCGGAAGGGCACGGACTCGCCGCCGGGCAGGAGGATGGTGCCGGTGAGCGGCGCCGGGGACCCGTCGCCCTGCAGGGCGCGGACGTACTTGCCCAGGGCCAGCAAGGAGACGCTGGTGGTCTGGGTGGAGTGCCAGCCCCGGGTGACGCCGTGGGCCACTTCCAGAGCCAACTCGTCGGCGGCTCTCCATCGCTGGAAGAGGACCTGGGTGTCGAGGATCAGGGCCTTGTCGCGCAGCCCCGAGCCGTAGGTGTTGCCCAGCTCCCGGTACTCGTCGACCTCGATCCCGGCGCCGCGGGCGATCTCGTCGGCCGTCCCCTCGATCCCCGCGAGCTGGTAGGCGGAGGCCAGCAGCCACTTGTCGAGGTTGGACATGCTGCCCAGCTCGTTCTCCTTGAGCAGGTTCATGGCGCCGAGGGCGGGGTCGCCGGCCAGGGCCAGGAGATAGACGCGGTAGACGCGCACCTTCAGGGGGTCCCGGGTCAGGCTGGACTGGGCGTGCTGATAGCGCAGCCATCCCTGGAGCAGCTCCTCGGGCACGTGGTAGCCGAGGGCGCGGGCCTCGATGAGGAAGTGCCCGGCCCAGGTGCTGCCCCAGGGCGAGGGCCGGCGCTGCCCCGGCCACAGGCTGAAGGAGGCGTCGGGCAGCCGGTAGCGGCGCAGACGCAGGATCGCCTCGTTGACGCGCTCGTCGACGTCGGCGGCGACGATGCGGCGCTCCTCCGGCTTCAGGTCGACCAGGTCCTTGAGGTAGAGCTGGGGGAAGACGGAGGAGACGATCTGCTCCAGGCAGCCGTACGGGTAGCGCATCAGGCGCAGCATCTGGTTGTCGAAGTTGAAGCCGGGCCGCCGGCGCACGCTGACCCGCGCCTTGTTGGTGCCCGGCAGGCCCTTGTCCGGCACGGTGAAGGTGACGGCCTCTCCGGGCCTCATCCCGCGCTCCTCGCTGTCGTAGACCACCGGCGACGAGGCCCGCACCTCGATGTCGGTCCGTCGGGAGGCCCGGGCCCCGGAAGCGGAGGAGGCCTCCACCACGATCGTCGCCGGGCCCACGGCCGGGGCGGCCTCCAGCTCGAAAGTGAGGTCCCGCTCCCCCGGGCCGCTGAGATCCACCTGCCTGCGCGCGGCACCGGCACCGGCCACGGCCAGCGGCCCCTCCACCTGGATGGAGACCTCCAAGGCACCCAGGCTGTCGGCCATGGCGAAGAGGGAGACCGGCACCTCGACGCGGTCCCCGGGGCCGATGACCCGCGGCAGGGTGGACAGCACCATCAGCTCGCTCTTCACCTCCACCGTCTTCTCGGCGCGGCCGAAGCGCCGGCCCCGGGCGCCGACCGCCATGGCCCGCACGGCGCCCACGTAGTTGGGCATGACGAAGCGCACCCGGGCTCGCCCCGAGGCGTCGGTGCTCAGGGGGCCGGCGAACATGGAGACGGGAGGGAAGCGGCGGCGGCGGGCTTCCTCCTCCCGCCCGGCCCGCTTGGCGGCCAGGCCGCCCCCGATGGCGAAGACGCGGAAGGGGTCGCCCCGGGCGGCGCCGATGACGTGGGCGAAGAGGTCGAAGGTGCTCACGCCCAGCCGCTGCTTGCGGAAGAAGGCCTTCCAGGGGTCCGGGGTGACGAAGTCGGTCAGGGCGAGAAGTCCCTCGTCGACCACGGCGAGGGTGAAGGCGGCGGAATCGGCGGCGCTGACCACCTCCACCTCGAAGGGCTCGCCCGGGCGCAGCAAGTCCGGCATGTGGATGTCCAGGTCGAGACGGGTCTCCGGCTCGTGGACCTCGATGGGGACGACGCCGAAGAGGCGCAGGGGCCGGTCGTTGCCGGTCTGGGCGTAGGGCTGGATGAGGGAGACGGTGGCGTACGCCGTGGGGACCATGTCGGCGGTGACGGGCACCGGGATGCTGGCCTCCTCGCGGCTGCCGTCGAGACGGTACCAGCGGGAGTCCAGGACCCGTTCGCCCTGCTCGACGGAGAACAGGACCGAGCCCTCGCCGGGCACGGGGAAGCGGACGACGGCCTCGTCGCCGGGCTGGTAGCGCTCCCGGTCGGTCTTGAGGACCAGGACCCCCTCGTTGCCCTCGGCCGCCGGGGTGCGGCCCCAGGGATAGGCGCGCACGAAGAAGGCGGCGGCATGGCCCCGGTCGCCGCCGTCGGCGACCTCGATGAGGTACTCGCCCCGCTCCCCCGGCTCGAAGAGCAGGTCCACCGGGGTGAGGGCGGAGAGGATCCGCTCCTCCGAGACCAGCTCGGTGCGGCGGTCGCTCTTGAAGCGCCGGCGAAAGGCCTGGCGGTTCTCGTACTCCCACCACCAGTGGGTGGTGCCCCGGTAGACGCGGTAGCGCAGGCCGCGGCCGGCCACGGGGTTGCCGTCGACGTCGGTCACCATCACGGGGATCGCCACCGGCGCCCCGACGCGGGTGTAGCCGTAGTCGAGGTCCGGCTTCTTCAGCCCCACGTAGTGGTCGTAGGGGTCGATGGGGATCCGCTTGCGGCCGTGGTTGGGGCGTCCCCCCTTCTCCAGCACCCGCGCCGCGAGCAGGGCCTGCAGGGCCGAGGGCGCCCCGGCCATCTCGGGCAACGTCCACTCGACGCGGGCCTTGCCCTCGGCGTCGAGGGGGCCCTTGAAGATCACGGCGCTCACGGGCCGGTAGTCGATGGCCTCGTTGGTGAAGGTGAACCCCTGGTAGCGCGGGAAGCCCTTCGGCGCGCTCTGCAGCGAGACGCTCAGCTCCGCCTGCAGCCCGGCCGCCGGGGTGCCGAAGAGGTAGGCGCTGCGCAGTTCCGCCTTCAGGACTTCGTCCTCCCGGCCCAGGCGCTCCTTGTCCGGGGCGATCTCGGTCTTGAGCCGGTAGGGGACGACGGTCTCGATCTTGAGGACGTGGTCGAAGGTGCTGTCGCCGATGCGCACCCGGGCCCGCCAGTTGCCCGTGGGGTCCTCGACGCCGGTGGCGAAGGAGAAGCTGTACAAGCCCTCGCGCGCCCCCCGGCGGACCTGCTCGAAGACCATCTGGTTCTTGGGGTTGAAGATCCGGCAGGTGGCGGGATGGTCGTCGGGGAAGGTGTAGTCCGGGTGCCGGGCGATGACGGAGAGGTTGATCTCGTCCCCCGGCCGGTAGACGCCGCGCTCGGTGTAGATGAAGGCCCGGGGCCCCGGACGCGCCTCGGCGCCGCCCACGTCGAAGGTCGACAGGTTCCAGGCCATGTCGCCGGGCTTGATCAGGCTGCGCTGCCCCCGGTGCTCGGCCTCGACGAAGAAGATCTCCTCGGTGACTCCCTCGAAGCGCGCCAAGCCGCGGCCGTCGGTGGTGCCCCGGCCGGCGACCTGGTTCTGGTAGGTGCGCAGGGTCACCTCGACGCCGGGCAGGGGCCGGGCGTCGTCGAGGCGGGTGGCGTACACGAGGTGCTGGTCGTGGCCGCGCTTGTAGGTCAGCCCGATGTCGCTGACGATCAGGGCCTTGGCGGCCCGGCCGTTGACGCGGACGTAGCCTCTGGCCGTCGGGTCGGAGTAGTAGTCGCGGCCCCGGCCCTGTCGGCGGCGGCCCTGGCCGTAGTGCCGGCGGATCTCCCCGGCGCCGGCGGCGGCGTTGTAGAGCATGTCCTCCTGGGCGAAGCGCAACTCCACCAGGAACAGTCCCCGCTCCCCCTCGGCGATGAGGGCCCCCAGGTCCAGCTCGTGCTCCAGCCAGGCGTTGCGCTGGTCGGGGATCTCGAGGGTGTCGAGGGCGACCCGCACGCCGACGCGGCGGGCGTTGTAGAAGGGGCGGCGGCGCTCCCGGCCGCTGGGCAGGCTCTCGCTCTGCAGGAACGGCCCCAGGTTGGAGGCGAAGACCTTCTTCACCTCCAGGTAGACGCGGCCCAGGTTGAGGGTGGCGAAGCGCAGCCGCCGGTCCCGGGAGGACGGCAGGAAGACGCCGTCGCGGGCGAAGCGCAGCTTCGGGTTGCGGTCGGAGAACCCGACCTCCCGCCGCGTGGCTTCCTTGGTGCGGGTGCCCCAGCGGCTGCGGATGCCGGGGTGGACCACCAGCTCGTAGCCGCGGCCGTGGGCGAACTCCCCGTCCACGAGGATCTCCTTGCCCGAGGCCTTCAGGCGGACCTCCGCCCCCGGCACCTGCACCAGCCCCTCCACGTCCTGGCGCGGGTCCAGCTCGTCGGAGAACACCAGCACCAGGCGCGGAACGTCTCCCGCCTCGTCCTTCTCCACCTTCTCCAGCCGCATCTCCTGCAGCGGAGCCAGGGGGATCTCCTTCTCGTACGGGTGGGAGATCTCCAGCTCCCCGTGGTCCACGGCGAAGACGTAGCGCTGGTCGGTGGTGTCCCGCTTCATGACGGCGCTGGTGAAGGTGAAGACCCGCCCCTCCTCGTCCGCCTCCCAGGCCAGGGGCAGGAGGTCCGCCCCCCGGCGCAGGGTCGCGGCCCGGCGCACGCGGTCCAGTTCCGCCGCTTCCGTCAGCTCGAGGCGGCCGCGGTAGATCAGGTACTGGGGGTCCCCGGCGGTGCGCAGGTCGAAGTCGCCTTCGAGGGAGAGGATCTCGCGGCCGGCGACGGTGAAGTCGAAGTCGAGGGGCTCGAGGTCGGGGCGGTCCGGCAGCAGGGCGGCCAGGTCCAGGCGGCCCCGGTAGGCCCGGCGCGCGGGCAGGGGCCGGTTGGGGCGGAAGACCAGGTCCCGGGTGCTCTCCCACCGGGCCGTGCCGTCGATGGGCGGGGTGAAGGTGAAGACCCGCTTCTTCAGGGGGTGGTCGAGGAGGCGGCCGTCGACGACGCGCTTTGTGAAGCGGACCTTGACGGGCCCGCGGGACGACACCGTGCCCGAGGTCACCGTGCTCACCAGCCGCGCCGTCTCGGGCGCTACAGCGGCGGGCAGGTCCTCCACCGGCTCCCGGGCGCAACCCAGGGCCAGGGCCGCGGGCAGGAGGAAGCCCCAGACCAGCGGACGAGTCCCGCACTCAGGACGCCCGCCAGCCCGGGGACCCGACCCGGGCCGCGAGAACGCCGGCCTCGGAGAAGGTCGATGCCGCGGGACCTGCGGACCTCGGCCGCGGGCCTCCGGGACGATCCGTCGCTCGCGCATCTCACCTCTCCTTGTCAGGGGGTCCGGATGGGCAACTCGATTACAGGAGGCCCGTCCAGGCCTCATGATACACCGTGTTGCGGGCGATCTTCCAGGTGCGGTCCCCCGGGGGCGACTTCCGTCGGGCGCTCCCGCCGGCGCGGGCGGCGCCGGTCAGACGAAGCGGTACCCGTACAGCCGGGCGGCCCCGTAGAGCCAAAAGCGCAGCTTGAAGCGGTTGCGGCCGATGCCGTCCAGGCCCTTCCCGCCCCACTCCACCGGCCGGCGGAGTCCATCGACGCAGATGTCGCCGCAGTCCTCGCACCCGAACCCGGGGAGGGGCTCGCCGGAGTCGGCGTCGAGGACCTCCACCTCCACCCAGCTGCGGTCGTTGCGCACGTCGCCGACGTTCACCGTGAGGCGGGTCGAGCGGTCGGTGAGCTGCAGGGGCGTGGTGGTGGCGTGGCCCGGGGTCTCGCGGTCGGGAGTCTCCAGGCAGGTGAAGCCGTCCTCGCGCAGGGTGGCCAGACCCATGCGCATCACCCGGGCGCCGCCGCTGCCCAGCTCGTTGCGGAACTCGGGGCTCTGGTTCTCCGGCGGCCAGCTGGTGAAGTCCTCCCCCGCCCCGCCGTAGAACAGGTGGATCGTCCCGTCCTTGACCGCCGGCTTGTCGGTGATCACCAGCAGGCCGCCGTCCCACTCGTTGTGGGCGCCGCGGGCGATCACCTTCTGGTGGGGGTTCACGCGGTCGAAGCGGAGGCCGTCGCCGCTGACGGCCAGACGGATGTCGGCGGCGTACATGCCGTAGAGGCCGTAGCGGTTGGGCACGTACCAGCCGTACTCGTAGGCCATGATCCACGCCCCGCCGTAGGGCGACATCATGATGTGGTGGTCCTCGTACTCCAGGCCGTCCGCCGGCGAGATCAGGGGGTTCTCCCCGGCCCGGCGGAAGTGCTCGATGTCGGGGCCGTAGGCCAGCATCTTGGCGCGCCCCAGCCCCTGGTACTTGTTGGCATGGCGCTTGATGTCCGGCTTGTCGAAGGGGACCACCTCCTGGAAGACGGCCTTGTAGCGCCGCGAGGGATCGGGGTCCTGGTCGTCGCGCACGAGGACGCCGATGTCGGGCGGTCCGCTCTTGACCCACTCCGGCAGGTCGATGCGGGGGCCCTCGGTCCAGTGGATGCCGTCGGGCGAGTAGTTGGCCCGGGCGCCGATGGCCACGTACTCGGGGTCGCGCTGGCCGACGGGCATCGGCTTGGAGAAAGGCCGCTTGATCCCCTTGAAGCGCTTCGCCGGGTCCGGCTCGGCGTCGTCCTTGATGATGGGGCCCCGGCCGTCGAGGACGATGTTGTTCCTCTTGCTGCCGTTGTACTCGTGCAGCCCGAGGGCGGGCTTGTGCCAGTTGACGCCGTCCTCGCTCTCGGCGTAGCCCATGGCCCACCAGCGCCGGGTGGTGATGTCGGAGCCGGCGTACCAGGCCTTGAAGAGCCCGTCCTCCTCGTCGTAGAGCACCGTGGGCGAGGACCAGGGCCCGCAGTGGGTGGAGTCCCACTCGTGCACGTCGCCCAGGGGCAGGACGGGGTTGAGGGGATGCTTCTCCGCCTCGCACACGGTCTGATCCACGTGATGGGTGGACTCTACCCGGTCCATGAGCAGAAAGCCGTCGCCGCTGCCTCGGTTGGTGTTCATCGCAATGCCATTTCGGTGTAGTCCTCCTTGCACAGCGGAAAACGGTGGACCCGCATCCTCCGGTCCCGCGAGGTCATGAAGATCCCGTGGGAGGTGGCCCAGTCGCCGATGTTGCGTTCCGGCATCTGCAGGATGCGCCCCGGCGCGTGCACGTCGAAGGAGAAGTCCACCAGCTCCTGCATCGTGTGCAGGCTCCGGAACCGGTCCCGGTGCGCGGCCACGTACTGCACCCGGTTCTGCGAGTTGTAGTAGTAGGGGCCCTCCCACCACTCCGGATTGGCCGCCCGGGACGGCGCCTGCAGGTCGGGGTGCTGCCAGTGGTTGGTCTCGATCACCATTCCCCCCTCGGGCTCGACGAAGGCGATGTTCTCCGATTCCAGCTCGAAGCCCACCATGTTTCCCGCCGCGTCCACGGCCACGCCGGTGATCCCCTTGATGCCGGAGAGCCGGTACTGGTCGAGGAAGTGGCGCACGTCATCGCAGTCGGCGCAGTGCTGGGCGAGGAGATGGATGGTGAAGTAGAGGTTGACGTGCTCCGGGTTCTGGGTGCGGTTGAACCGGCGGTGCCCGGAGGCCGTGCCCAACAGCAGGCCGGCGTCGTTGACGGCGGTCCCCACTACGACGTTGTACCACTCCCGGACGCCCACGAACCCGTGGGGGCGGAGGTCGGGCAGCCCCACCAGAACCTTGTCCTTCACGAACTTCCTCACCTTCTCCACCGACCCCGTGTCGTAGGTCCTGAGCATGGCCGGCCCGTCGTCGAGCAACGCCAGCCCGAAGGCCGTGCATCCCTGCAGCTCGACGCCCGTGTGGTAGAGGTGCAGGTAGTAGGCATGGTCGAAGTCGAGGCCCGCCGCCTCGCCGTAGGCCTCGATCTGCTCCATCAGGTCGGGGAACTCGCGCCGCATGAAGGCCATGTTCCGCCGGAAGTAGGGGTCCGCGAAGTCGTGAGGCTGCTGCAGCCGCTTTTCCAGCTCCCCGCGCACCAGCCCGGGGTCCACCAGTCCCAACGCCCGTCCCACCTCGGCCGGGCTGCCCCTGAAGGTGTGCTTCTCCACGCCTGCCTCCCTATACCGGTCCGGCGCTACAGACGCGCATAGTAGATGATCTCCTTGCGCTCCATGTCGAAGCCCGCCTTCTCGTAGGCCCGCCGGGCCCCGGCCTGGGCCTCGTTCAGGCCGGTCCGCACCCGGGCGTAGCACAGGCCCGCCTCCCGGAAGCGGTCGAGGACGAAGTCGTACATCATCGTGCCGATGCCCCGCCCCTGGTACGCCGAGGCCACCGCGTTGAGGCCCAGCGTCCCCAGGCCCCGTTCCTCGTCGAGAAGGTACTGGATGAAGGCGACCACCTCCCCGCCCTCGCCCTTCTGCACAACGAAGATCCACTGACTCGAACTCGGCCCGCGGCATGAAGGCCTCCACGTCGATGGCGATGCAGCAGTGGCTCAGGGCGCGGGTCTTGTCCCGCAGGTCCTCACCCGGGGGTGTGATGCCGCCGAGGAAGGCGGCGGCGCCGAGCACGCCGGTGAGGACCTCCACCAGGATGGCCAGTCCGGCGCCCTTGTGGCCGCCGATGGGCAGGGGCGTGCCGCCCACGAGGACGGCCTGCGGATCGTCGGTGGACCGGCCGTCGCCGTCGACCCCCTGCAGGCCGGCAGGGATGCGCTGGCCCTCGCGGATCAACTGCCGCAGCCGGCCACCCGAGATCGTCAGCGAGGCGTCGAAGAGGATGGGGAAGCCCGCCGCCGTGGGGATGCCGAAGCCGAGGGGGCTGTTGCCGATGGCCCGTCCCCGGGCCCCGGGATAGCCCATTCCCGCCTTCGCCGCCTCCAGGCAATATGGCGCGGCCGCGAGAAAGTGGTTGTTGCGCACCGTGAGGACGATGCCGATCCCGCCCTCGCGCGCCTTCCCGATGGCCAGGCGCATCGCCTTCATGCAGCCCACCATGCCCACCCCGTGGTCGCCCTCGATGACGGCGGTCATGCCGTGGTCGCTCAGGACGGGCTGATCGGGCGCGGCGCGGATGCGGCCCTCGCTCAGGCCCTTCAGATTGAAGTCGACCATGCGCAGGCCGTGGGTGGTGAGGCCGCGGATCTCCTGGCCGACGACGGCGGCGGCGATCGTCTCGGCGTCGTCCCCGGGAACTCCGGCGGCCTGGAAGAGGTCCCGCACGAACCTCTCCAGCCGGCCGGCGGGCACCCGGCTCTCGACCTGGGTCTCTGCTGTCATGGGGACAAGCCGGCGGAGCTACTGCCCCCGCGGCCGGTACCTGGGGGTGAAGGCGCGTCCGTGGAAGAGGGGCATGAGATCGTGGGGCACGTCATCGGTCCGCCCGAGCCATTCGGTGTTGCCGAACTCGTAGTCGGAGTGGACCATGCGGCAGAGCATGATGAGGCGTTCCCTGTCGCTCTGTATGGGGATGGTCCGGTGCATCAGGGGGCCGTCGGCGAAGAGCAGCACCGAGCCGCGCCGGGCACTGATCTCGTGAAAGAACTCGGAGTCCGGGTTGTCGGTGATGTACCTCTTCAGATCGTCGAAGGGGAGATGGATGCGGTGGCTCCCCGCGAAGATCCCGGTGCCCCCGTCGTCGGGGCCCACGTCGGTGAGGTAGAGGATCAGCCCGAGGATCGGCGTGTGGAACCAGCCGTTGGCGCAGACGGCCCGGTCCTTGTGGCGGCTCACGCCTCCGTGCCAGCCGAGGACGGGATTCTCCGAGCGCCGGTTGAAGCGCACGGCGAGAGAGTGGAACCGGAAGGTGCCGCCGAGCAGCTCGGTGGCGACGCCCAGCATGCGGGGCTTGGTGAGGACCGAGAGGAAGACGGGGTCGAGGCCGAGGACGCTCTCGATCTCCAGGCGGTCGAGGTGGAGGCCGCCCGCGGCGGTCCTCGTCCGGTTGCCGCGCCACTTCGCGCCGTCCCGGAAAGGGTGGTACTTCTCCGGCGGCGGCAGCGGCTCGAAGGGGGCGTCGCCGGCGGCCTCGAGCAGCTCCTCTTTCACTTGGCCGGCCACGCCTTCGATGGAGCCCAGCTCCTCCTCGGTGAACAGGTCCTCGACGACGGTGTACCCGAAGAGCTCGAAGCGCATCCTCTGCTCCAGAGTCAGGACCGGGAAGGGATAGTCGTACTCCTTCTCCGGGACATCCGTGAACCCGAAGCCCGGATTCACCGGGTTGTAGGGGGCCTTCGGAGGGCCTTCCGCGGGGCTGGCCAAGGCAAGGGCCTCCTTCCGTCCCTCAGTGCAGCAGGGTCAGCTTGTGGCTCTCAGCCTCCCCATCGACCGACACCACCAGAAAATACGTCCCCGAGGCCTGCAGCCGCCCCGCCTGGTCGAGCCCGTCCCAGACGAACTGGTAGGAGCCCGCCGGGCGCTCGGCCTCGGCGGCCAGCACCCGCACCCGCTGCCCCAGCTCGTCGTAGACCCGCACCGATACGGACGCCGGGTGGTCCAACTCGAAGGCGACGGTGACGGCGGCATTGGAGGGATTCGGGTACAGGCGCAAGGAGGAGGGTGTCGCTCCTGGAGTCGGCACTTCCTCCTCGGCTGCCGCCACGGCCGTCGGCACGAGGTCGCTGACGCCGCAGATGCGGCGCAGGAAGGAGAACACCCCTCCCACCCAGAAGGCCGACGGCGAATCCACCGTGACCACGAGGAGATCACCCTCCGGCGTGAGAAGCACGTGTAAGGCTCCCATCGGTGCCTCCAGGGCCGGCCCTCCATCGCCCATGTTGTCTCTGCAGGTGTGCCGCGACAGCTGCTTTCCCGCCGCCACCGGTTTGCCCACACAGCCCCTGACGAACTCCGGATGAACCCCGTTGCCGGCGATGGTTTCGAGGACCCCGTCCATGCCCACGCGGTGGATGCGGTTGTATCCGTAATTGGCAATGTACAGCACGTCCCGGGCATCGATCACGAAGTCTGTGACTGCGAGAGGCGCTTCGGTCGCCGGTCTGCCATTGGCGGCATAGTCCGGGGCCCGACGGACGACAAGATGGTTCTCGTCGCCCCAGTCAGATCCGGCGACGACCTCGAGCGTGCCGTCGTCGAGACGGCGATATACCTGTTGACCGTTGGAGAAGTACAGTCTCCCTTGAGCACCCAGCCTCAAGGTCCATACCACACGCTCCTCCAGGAGCCTGGAGATGACTCCTTGCGCATCGATGCGCTGGATGCCTCCCTTCCCGGCGACGAGCAGATGGCCCCCGGGCTCGAAGAGCAGCGAAAGGTGGGGGGCAGACTCGACCCGGGCGGCAAAGGTGGTCACCTGTCCGTCGGCTTCGAGACGCGCGATGCGGGCCTCCGTCCTGCGCCCTCCTGTGACATAGTCGACGAAGTAGAGACGGCCTTCCCGGTCGAACGTCATCGGCCCGGGTGCAATACGCGCGTCCAGGGCCGCCACGGTATCCTGGAGGACGTTCGTCTGCTGCAGCAGCGGCGCCCGCCAGACGTCGGCGTCGTCTTCCTGGACCGAGTACTGGGGCACGCCGACGAGGCGGGTGGCACTGCCGTCGGATTCGAGACGGTAGATGATCGTCGGGTCAGCCACATGGACGCGGCCCCGGGGTCCCAAGGCCAGGTACTGCGGATAGTAGCTGCGGTACTCCGGCCTGGCCACCAAGTCCCGGCCGCCGCCCACGTTGACCCGCTCGGCCGGGTAGATCTTGTAGTCGCGGAAGACGGCGATGTAGTCGCCGCCGTCCGGGGCGGTCACGGTGGTGATGGTCCCCGCCGGGCCGCACGGAGGCAGAGCCGAAAGGGGGAACACCGGGACCAGGAAGCCCAGACCGGAGAGGAGGACACAGTGCCGATGCCTGGCGGTCATGCTGGGTCTCAATGCAGCAAGGTCAGCTTGTGGCTCTCAGGCGTCCCATCGACCGATAGCACCAGAAAGTATGTGCCCGAGGCCTGCAGCCGCCCCGCCTGGTCGAGCCCGTCCCAGACGAACTGGTAGGAGCCCGCCGGGCGCTCGGCCTCCGCGGCCAGCACCCGCACCCGCTGCCCCAGCTCGTCGTAGACCCGCACCGATACGGACGCCGGGTGGTCCAACTCGAAGGCGATCGTGACGGCGGCATTGAAGGGATTCGGCCACAGGCGAAGTGAGGGTAGTCTCCCTGCTTCAGCGCCATTCGCAGGCACCTCCTCCTCGACCGCCTCCACCGCCGTGGCCACCATCCACTCGCGGACCCGGCAGATGCGGCGCAGCTGGGAGATGTCGCCCCCGAACCACGTTATGCCCCACGGCTGCATCCCTACGAGAAGATCGCCGTCCGGTGTCATCTGCAGCAGATGGGGCTCCCAGACCGGGGCATCCACCGCCGGGCCGCCGTCGCCGATATTGTCCAGGCATCTGGGAATGGGTATGCCCCCTGCCACCCGCTTCTCGGACGCCGCACAACCGGGTGACCCGCCGTAGCCCAACCCGTTGCCGGCGACGGTCTCGATGACGCCGTCGGGACGGACCCGATGGACTCGGCGGAAGCGGTGATTGGCTATATACAGCGATCCGTCCGAGTCCAGAGCCAGGGCCGCCAAACCCCAGAAGGGAGCCTCGGTCGCCGGACCCCCGTTGGCGACATAGTACCCGCCAGGGCGCTCCTCCGACCACCGGCCTGCCAACGCGGCCTCGAGCATGGCCTTGTCGTCCTCCCACGCCGACCCGGCGAGGTGCTCGACCGTGCCGTCGGCATTGCGGCGGAAGACCTGGTTACGCGACGTGAAATACAGTCTCCCCTGGTCATCCATTTGCGCTCGGTAAGCTGACACCATGGGCCCGGAGGGTGCGGGACATCTCCTTGGTCGTCAATGCGCCAGATCCCTCCAAGGCCCGACAACAGCAGATCCCCCTCGAGATCGAAGACCAGCGAAGTCACCCAACCAAACGCCTCCGGACCGGCGAAGGTGACGACCCGACCATCGGTTTCCACGCGCGCAATGCGTGACACCGGCGTCGGACCACCGACCCTGAGCACCTGCCACCCGTCGACATAGTCGACGAAGTACAGCCGCCCCTGCCGGTCGAAGGCCATCGCCGCCGGCGCAATACGGGCCTCCAGCGCCGCCACCGTGTCCACGAGGACATTCACCATCTGCAAAGGGGGTGGATGGTACCCGTCGTGGCCTGCTCCGCCGGCGTCATCATCAGGAAGATACTGAGGAACACCGACGATGCGGCTAGTGTCCCGTCCGAGAATTAAGAAGAATCAACAAGGGCTGTCCGATGTCGCCGCCACCGTCTCCCGAGCGCGCTGGATCTTGCGCAGGATGGTCTCGCCGTCGGCCTTCCAGCGGTAGGGTTTGGGGGCCAAGTTCCGCTGCGCCAAGTAGGCTTCGATGTCGCGCACCAACTCCCCGACGCTGGCAAAGCTGCCGTCCCGAATCACATCCTGCGTCAGCTCGCCGAAGAACCGTTCGACCAAGTTCATCCAGGAGGAACTGGTGGGGGTGAAATGGACATGGAAGCGCCGATGCCGAGACAACCAATGCTGCACGCTCTCCTCCTTGTGGGGGCCGGCGTTGTCCACGATCAGGTGCAGCGACAGGTTCTTGGGCGTCTCGCGGTCGATCTGCTTGAGAAAGCGGAGCCATTCGACGTGGGTATGACGCGCCTCCAGACGCGCGATGAGCTTGCCGTCGAGGTAGTTGAGCGCGGCGAACAAGGTGATCGTACCGTGGCGCTTGTAATCGTGGGTCCGGGTGCGGATGTCGCCGATCCCCAGCGGCAAGCCCGGCTGGGTCCGTTCCAGCGCCTGGCACTGGCTCTTCTCGTCACAGCACAGCACCAGCGCGCGCTCGGGGGGATCCAGGTAGAGCCCGATCACGTCCCAGAATTTTTCCTCGAAGTGCGGGTCCGTGGAGACCTTGAAGGTCTTGGTCAAATGGGGCTTGATGTCGTTGGCCTTCCAGATCCGGTGCACGCTGTCCGGCGACATCCCCGCCGCCTGGGCCATCGAGCGCACGCTCCAGCGCGTGCGCGGCTTCGGCGGCTGCGTGACCGCGGTGAGGACCTGCTCGACCTTGTCCGCCGGCAAGCTCGCCGGCCGGCCCCGGCCCTTGGCGTCGTTCAGTCCCGCCAAACCCTCGCGATCAAAGCGTTGCGACCACTTGTTCACACACGCCACACTGGCGCCCAACTCGGCGGCCACCTGCACCTGCTTGATCCCTTCGGCCCGGCGCAGGACGATGGCCGCGCGCAGGCTGTCGCGCTGGGACGCGGAGGGGGCCCTGACGCGACGCTCCAACTCCTGTCGCTCGGACGCGGTCAACTCAAGGCGGGACACCGGGCGGGCCATGGCCTGAAGATAAGGCCTTGACTCTGTTTTTACAACTCATTTGTCGGACGCGACACTAGGCGTCGCCACGTACCTGGTCAAATCCCCTGACGCTCGTGTTCACACCGCCCTCACGATCCACTCGACGCAACAGCGTGAGTCGCGGCAACCCGGGCGGAATCGACCCGGCGGCCAGCCTGGGCAGTTGACCCGCCTCGGGTGAGATCGGACCCTTGCCCAGGCACACGACTGCCGCTCAGCGAAGGGAGCCCCGGCCTGCTGCTCCCGGCATGATCCCCCTCCTCCGAAGGAGGCCGATTTGCGCGCCTTCCCGACCTCCCGGACCGCCGCCCTGTTGAGCCTGCTCCCCGCCGGCGCCGTGTCGGCCCAGGACTACGACGCCGACTATCCACCCGGCACGCTGACGCCGAACATCGACCTGGCCTTGCAGAGGGTCGAGATCCAGGTGCCGGAGAAGTACCGCGACCATGTCCCCGAGGGCCTGAGCGTCAACCTGCCCTCGGGCTTCCGCGCCCAGTTGTTCGCCGCCGATCTCGGCGGCCCCCGGGACCTGCGGTTCAGCCCGGAAGGCGTGCTGCACGCCGTCACTCGCAGGGGCCAGGTCATCGCCCTGCCCGACCGCGACGGCGACGGCGCCGCCGACGAGGAGATCGTCGCCCTCGACGGCCTGCGCGTCAGCGACGGTCTCGCGTTCTACAAGGGAGACATGTACGTCGGCGAGGAGCACCAGGTGATCAGGGCCATCGACGCCGACGGCGACGGCCTCTACGAGGATACCGAGGTGCTCGTCGCCGACCTGCCGTGGGAGGCCTGGCACGACACGAAGACGATCGTCTTCGACGAGCAGAACGAGAAGCTCTACGTGAGCGTCGGCTCCCCCTGCGACCTGTGCCGCATGGAGCCCGGCCACCAGTTCTCAGGGGCGGCCACGACGGCCGCGCTCCCGTACCGCCCGGAGCGCGGCACCGTCATGGAGTTCAACGCCGACGGCACGGGCGGGCGCATCTTCGTCACCGGCGTGCGCAACGTCGTCGGCATGGACCTGCACCCGGTGACGAACGAGTTGTGGGGCACGAACAACGGCCACGACGAGGAGGGCCGCTCCCGGCCCCCGGAGTGGATCGACGTGCTGCGGGACGGCGACTTCCAGGGCTACCCCTTGGTGCAGAGCCACCAGGCCTGGAACGACTTCACCATCTCCCGCTACCACCCCATGCTGCCGATCACGCGCGAGGACACGCTGCTGGCCATGACCCAGAAGAAGCCGGCGGTCCTCGTGCCGGCCCACTGGGCGCCGATGCGCATCCACTTCTACACGGGCGAGCAGTTCCCCGCCAGGTACAGGAACGCCGCCTTCGTCGCCTTCCGCGCCGGCCGCGCCAAGCTCTCCTCCCACCCCGGATACAAGGTGCAGGCCCTGTTCAGCGACCCCGACGGCTCCGATGCCGTCATGGCCGACTTCGTCACCGGGTTCCAGACGGGCACGACCACCGGCAGCGTCTGGGGCTTCCCCCACGGCCTCGCCAGCGACGCGGAGGGCAGCCTCTACGTCGGCAGCGACAGCCGCACCCCGGTGATCCTGAAGATCACCCACAGCCAGTTGCACGGCGTCTGGGAGCACGACCTGCCGGAGTCGGTGGGGCTCGCCGGGCGGGTGACGCTGCGCGGCACCGTGCGCCTCGAGCGCCTGGCCGAGGGCGGCGACGAGCCGCGGGTGACCGCCGACCTGAGCGCCTTCGGAGGCCCCGCCGAGGTGGAGCTGACGCCCCTCGGCGATGGGGAGTACGGCCTGGAGGTCGAGCTCGTCGCCGGCGCCGTGGGCCGCCGCGACATCGTCGTCCGCGTCGAGCAGCGGGCCGGGGAGCGCACCGAGTCCCTGCGCTTCGCCACCACCGTGGAGGTGCTGCCTCCGGCCTGGAGCCACGACCTGCCCGGCGGCCTGACCCTCGGGGACCCTCTCGAGCTGCAGGCCACGGTGCGCATCGAGCCGCTGTCGGCGGACGGCGGGAGTCCGCGTGTGACCGCTGACCTCTCGGCCCTGGGCGGTCCCGGCGAGGTGCCGCTGAGCCGGGCCGGCGAGGACGTGTACGCGCTGCGGGCGCTCGTCGCCCTCGACGTGCCTGCCGGCACCTACGCGGTCCTCGTGCGCTTCGAGCAGGAGGTTGGGGGCGTCGTGTTCCGCCACGAGTTCCGCCACGACGTCGTGCTCTCGCCGCCCGACCTGGCCATCCTCGACGACGGGCTCGCCAGCGGCTGGCAGCTGCGCGGTGAGGGGGGCGCGCAGGTGCTCGGTCCGACGGCCGCGGGACCCGTCTTCAACGGCCGCGAGGCTCTGGAGATACACCTGCAGCCCGAGAACTTCTTCACCCTCTGGCAGACGATCCTGCAGCCGCCGTCCGCCGTGGATCCCCTTGGCTTCGCCGGCATCCGCCTCGTCCTCCACACGGGCGCCGCCACGATGCCCGGCCCCGCCGCCTTGTCGGTGGTCGTCGACGACCTCTCCGTCGACCTGTTGCGCCGGCCGTACGAGGTCGTCGCGGGGCACCCGGAGTGGCAGGTCGTGGAGATCGACTTCGACGACTTCACCGTGCCGAACAGGTATTCCGGCCAGGAGGACCGCACCGTCGAGGAGGTCGACGCCATCGTGCTGCGCGGCTCCATGTCCGGCACGCTCTACCTGGACGACGTGCGCCTCGTCACCCGCATCCCGGCGGCGGACCCGGAGCCCGCGGCGACGGCGATACTCGAGACCTTCGACGACGGCACGCCGGACGAGTACGCGCTGCGGCCGGGCTACCCGAACCCGTTCAACGCCGAGACCGTTCTGCTCTTCGACCTTCCCATTGCCGCCGAAATCCGGCTGTCCATCTACAACCTCGCCGGGCAGCGGGTCGCCGACCTCGTACGCGGCCGCCGCGAGGCCGGCACCCACCGCGTGCATTGGGATGGGCGCGCCGGGGCGGGAGTCCCGCTGGCTTCCGGGGTCTACCTGGTGCGCCTGTCCGCCGGGCGCTGGGTCGGCACGGAGAAGCTGTTGCTGCTGCGCTGACGGAGGGCCGATGGGCCCCGCCGACGCCCCCTCAGGCGATGAAGGGTCCGTCCCGCACCACGCGCTCCCAGGTCCGGCGGAACTCGTCGGACCCGTCGTCGAGCCAGGCCTCGCTCCGCAGACCCTGGACCGCCCCCTCCTCCCGCCCCGTGGCGCGGCCGACGTCCCCCGTCGAGAGCCCGTACAGGGTGCGCCCACCCGGCAGGTGCACGCGTTCCAGGTGCCTCGGGACGGGGGCGGGGGGATTCGCGGCCAGCCGCTCCAGGGCCGCCTCGTCCACGTCGAACCCCAGCCCCGGACGCTCCGGCACGGGAGAGCATCCCGCCGCCACCTCGATCCGCCCGGTGGTGATGTCGTCCTCGTACTGGTCGTCGAGATGGATCGAGTGGCCCGTGGCGGTGGGCAGCACGGCGGCCATGTGCAGGCCCAGGGCCTTGGTCAGGGTGCCGCCCGTCAGCTGGATCAGGCACTGGGTGTTGAGCCGGGCGCAGGCGGTGCCGTTGGCCAGGGTGCCGCCGATGCTGCTGCCGCCGCTGCCGATGAGGTAGGCGTCGGCGGCGCCTCGGCCCAGGGCCGGCAGGCGAGGCTCGCCGGGCGGCACGTGGAACACCAGGGGAAGGGCGGTCTGCTCGCGCAGCCGGCACCAGGAGTCCAGGTCGTCCTTCGCACACGGATCCTCGATGCAGCCGACCACGGGACGGGTCTCGAGCCAGCGCACGATCGGCAGCAGCGTGGCCAGGGTGCGCGAGCCGTTCAGGTCGAGGTGCAGGCGGAACCCCTCCGGGGCCACCTCCTCGGCGGCGCCCACCTGCTCCCGCAGGTCGTGGACCGGCGCCGTGTGCATCTTGATCACCAGGTATCCCTGCCCCGCCGCGCGCTGCACCTCGGCGGCGAAGTCGGCCGGCGCCGCCTGCCGTGTCCAGGCGGCCACCGAGACGGCGTCCCTCACCTTCTGCCCCATGAGCCGCCAGGCGGGCACCCCCAGGTGCTTGCCCATCACGTCGTACAGGGCGCCGCCAACGGCCGGATCGAAGTCGTTGCCGATGAACTCGAAGGGGCTGCGTCCGATCAGCGGCTCCAGGCTCGAAGCGGCGGGGGCCCCGCCCCGGTGGTCCCCGTAGCCGACCAGACCGTCGTCGGTGCGCACCCGGCAGACGACGCGGTGGTCGATGCCGGCGAAGCGCACCGGATCGTTGCGGTTGCGCTCCGCCAGGCGGGGATGGATGGGGATGATGTCGACGTCCGTGATCTTCATCTTGACTCCTGGATCAGAACCGGGTGCTCTCGTACCGGGCAAAGGGCGTGTCCACGCCGACTTCGGCGGCGATCCTCTCGAGCACCTCCCGGTGCTCGGGACCGACGGGGATGCCGTCGCGGGCGTGGTCCCGCTCCCAGCGCCACTCCAGGCCGCCGGGCAGCTCGGCCCGGTCGACCCCCGGGAAGGGCCGCATGCGGCGCGCCCTGGCCACGTAGCCGTCCATGTCGGCCTTGAACCCGGCCACGGGCATGAACCGCTCGATGGCGACGGCGGCGACGAAGCCGCCCTGGTCCGACACCCAGGGCGACCTCGGGGCCTGCAGCTCCGGTCGATGGATGCCGGCCAGCACGCCGCCGAGCACCTGCAGCACCGCTCCCAGCCCGAGGCTCTTGAAGAACACCCGCGGGAAGCGCTCGAGCAGTTCCGGCTCGTGAGGCAGCATGTGGGCTCCCATGTCGAGGACGAGCGGCGGTTGCGCGTCCGTCGGCACGGCCACGCTCAGCGGCGAGGCCCCGGCGGCTCTCAGCACGAGGTCGTCCGGGTCCATGGGGTAGCGCACCGACGACGCCGCCAGGCCGATGCAGTCGGCCTGAAGGGCCATGCGCGAGTAGAGGCCGGCGGAGCCGATATGGTGATGGTTGCCGGTCGTCACCGCTCCAAGACCATGGGCGCGGGCCTTGGCCACCGCCATCTCCATCCCCCGATGGCAGGGAAAGTGGCCGAGACCGCCGTCGCCGTCGAGCACGGCCGTGGTCCCGGACTCGTCCACGACCCGAACCTCGGGTGCGGGGTTGACGCGGCCGTCGCGCATGAGCCGCACGTAGTGCGCCACGTGCTTCGTGCCGTGGCTGAAGACGCAGCGCAGGTCGCATTCGACGAGCAGGGCCGCCAGCCGCCCGGCCTGCTCCCGGGGCATGCCGGCCCGGTCGAGGAGGGCCGCCGTCAACCGCCGCATGTCGGCCGCAGGCACGCGGATGCCATGGGGCGGCGGGTAGTTGGGCAGTTGCAGGGTGGGGGGGTCGGGGCTCATCCGGGATCGCGGGGGTAGCTGACGTGGATCTCCACGTTGCCCACCACCACCGGCGGCCGCAGGCGCGGGTCCCGCTCGAGGAGGTCGATGCGGACCTCGTGGACGCCCCCGCCGACCTGGGACGGCGCCAGCGGCCAGACGAGCCACGTGTTCTCCGAGACGTCCGCTGGATTCGTCCCGTCCCCGGCCGCCGGACTGCGGCGCTCCGACTCCCCCAGCCGCTGCCCGTCCAGCTCCACGGCGACCCGGTCCCGCGGCGACAGGTGGTCGAGGTCGACCTGCAGCTCCAGCGCCGCGTCTTCCGACACGTCCTCGTACACCCCGACGTGGAACCGGGGGCCGCCGCCCGCTGGCGTGGCCACCAGGTCGACGGGCACCTCTCCGCCCAGCCGGTCGTCCCGCTCGGCGCCATAGCGCAACTCGCTCCGGTCGCGGATGTGGCGCTTGACGGCGGCGTAGACCTTGGCCGTGCGCCGCAGGGTGTCCGGCGCGCCGAGACTCTGCAGCAGCGGCCGCACGGTGCGCACGTGGCTGTGCCAGTTGAACAGATGCACGCCAGAGGCGCCGCGCTCGTAGAAGCCGGCGGCCAGGCCCCGAAACCAGGCCTCCCGCCAGCGCCCGGCGGGCAGCAGGTGGCCCTGCCCCCACTCGCCGTGGCTGTCGAACCCGGGATAGAGCCGCACCTGGGTGCCGCGCATCATCTCCAGGCAGGCCTCCACCTCCACGCCGGGATCGGTCCCCGAGTTCGCCCCCGTGACGACGATGTCGCACAGGCCCTCCTCGATCCACGCCTCCAGGTCGTAGCCGACTCGCCGGTTCGTCTCCCGGGTGGCTCCGACGCGCACGATCACGAAGAAGGGCCGTCCGCGCCGCCCGGCGATGGCGTCACCGATGCGGCGCACCTCGCGGTGCAGGTCGGTGAGGGTGTAACGCAGTCGCCAGGCGTCCTCCTCGGGCAGGTGGAAGGCGTGGCGCTCCCAGTCGATCTCGACGCCGTCCCAGTCGGCCAGCTCGCAGGCCTCGGCGATGCGTTGCAGGGTATACTCGCGGACCTCGGGCACCGCCATGTTCCACGACGTGGCCGCCCAGGCCGGCGCCCCCTCGCCGAGGACCCACTCCGGGTGGCTCTTGCGGAAGGCGGTGAGATGGGGCCTCTCCGTGGCCGCCATCTCTTCGGGCTTCAGCGGTGGGACGCGGCGAGCCTTGTCGGACCAGAAGTGGTTGTCGTTCATGCGCACCGAGGCGTACACGCCCAGCCCCAGCTCGTGCCCGCGCTGGACGAGCCGGCCGTAGAGGTCGACGCCGCTCTCGAACATCGCCCGCAGGCTCTCCGCCCGGCGCATGTCGCTGACGGAGAAGTAGCGGCGCCCTTCCGCCTCGCCGATCATGGACAGCCGCTCCGAGGGCCAGTGGGCCTCCTCGACCCCCACGCACCACGACAGGGCGCCGACCTGGGTCCCCGACAGGGGTCCGTAGATCCGCTCCAGCAGATCGTCGACGGAGATGGGGACCTCGGCGTTCTTGAGGTAGCCGCCGTCGTTGTTCAGGATGATGCCGTAGTCGGGCGCGGCGGTCATCGCACCGGCTCCGTATCGATGGTCCCCAGGGGCACCTCGAGCAGGTCCTGCCCGAGGATCACCTGGCCGTCGAAGACCTCCCCCACCTCGTGCAGCATCCGCTCGCGCACGCCGGGCGTCTCCAGCTGCTCCGTCAGGTGAACGAGGACCAGCGTCTTCACGCCGGCGTCCCGCGCCGTGGCCGCCGCATCGAGGTGGCCGGAGCAGCAAGCGGTCAGGCGCTCGTCCTCCTCGGCGCCGTTGATGAAGTGGCACATGTGCAGCAGCACGTCGGCGCCCCGGGACAGCTCCGTGAGCCGTTCCACCGGCGCCGTGTCCCCTCCAAAGACGATCGTCCCGCCGGGTGTGGTCAGGCGGTAGGCCAGGCAGGTGAGCTGGGGCTGCACGTGGACCACCTCGGCCACGTCGACCTGCCAGCCGCCGGTCTCGACGCGGTCGCCGTGGGCCACCTCGCGCACCTGCGGCTCGGGCCTGCGCCGGGGCATGACGCCGCCCCGGGCCTCGTACACGAAGTGGCTGCCCGGGTGCACGGTGCGGGCCTCCAGATCGGGGCCGAAGGCGCCGTCGGCGGCGAGCAGCCGGCGTGACATGTGCGCCGTCGGCGGCGGGCCGTAGACCCGCAGCTCTGGGATGCGGCCGGCGCCCTGGTCCCAGCGGGTCAGCACCAGGTAGGCGTAGTCGACGCAGTGGTCGTAGTGCAGGTGGGTCAGGAAGAGGTGATCGATGGAGGGCAGCTCGACGCCGGCCTCGAGCATGCGCCGCACCGAGGCCGGGCCGCAGTCGAAGACCAGGGTCTCCTCACCGGTCCGGACCAGATAGCTGGACCCGCCCCGGTGGGCCAGGGGCGTGGGCGTGCCCGTGCACAGGAGCTGGAGCCGTGTCATTGGTCCAGCGCCTCCTCGTGCGCCCGCACCGCGGCTTCGACCTCGTCGTCCTCCCACTTCTCCACGAGGGGGCACTGGTCCTCGGGCCATTCGGGCAGCACGTAGGGGTTGGAGCCGGCCACGTACGCGTAGATGAGGGACCAGCGCGGCTGCTCGCTGAGGTTGGCGTCCGAGGCGTGGAGGGTGTTGCCGTGGAAGTAGAGGACCGACCCGGGCTGCAGCTGGCAGTGAACCTCCTCCAGCTCCCGCAGCGCCAGCTCGAGGCGGCGGGGATCGGTGATGAGCTGGGAGCCGGAGGACTGGTGCTCGAGCCGGCCCAGGCGGTTGGACCCGCGCACGACCTTCAGGCAGCCGTTGTCGCGGGTGGCCGGATCGAGGGCGACCATGACGCTGGCGAAGGCGGGGAAGAGGAACTGCTGGTAGTGGTAGCCGTAGTCCTGGTGATACTGCCAGCCCCCGGTGCGGGGATCCTTCAGCATCTGAAGCTGATAGTAGTAGCGCACGCGATCGCTGAACAACTGCTCCAGGGGCTCGACGATGCGGCGGCTGCGGGCCAGGGCGCTGTAGGCGTCGTCGCCGAGGGCGGACCGGTAGGCCAGGCGGGTGTCGAGCCCCTCGCCCTCGTAGTTCTGGTTGCCTTTGGCGTCGGCCGACAACTGCGGGTCCCGGCGGGCGATTTCCAGGATCCGCCCGATGAGCTCCGCCTCCAGGTGGTCCTCCAGGATGAGGTAGCCGTCCTCCGCGAACCGGCGGATCTGCTCGGCGCTCAAGAAGGTGGGAGCGGTCATGGTTTCTCCTCAGGATGGACAGGCCGGATCAACAGAAATCCTGTCTTGATAACTGACTGAATTTACGTTAATTCGATCAGTTAATGGATGCGTATTCCTATATACCTCAGGCCCAGATGGCACGGCTCAAAGATCTGGCCGCTCCCGGCAGGGTCGTGGTGGTGTACGGCCCCAGGAGGGTAGGCAAGACCACCCTCATCCGGCGCTATGCTCAACAGTACGACCGGGAGGCCCTGGTGGTGACCGGCGAGGACATCTCGGTGCGCGAGTACCTGGAGAGCCAGTCCCTGGCCAGGCTGAAGGCCTTCGTCGGCCGGCGGAGCACACTGATCGTGGACGAGGCCCAGTACGTGCGGCATGTGGGGTTGAATCTGAAGCTGCTGGCCGATCACGTGGAGGATCTCCGCATCATCGCCACGGGCTCGTCATCCTTCGATCTCGCCCAGCAGACCGGGGAGCCCCTGACGGGCCGCAAGTACACCCTGCTCCTCCTGCCCCTCGCGCAGATGGAGCTCCAGGAAGTGGAAGAAGCCCATGAGACAAGGGCCCAGCTCGAGCTGCGGCTGATCTACGGATCCTATCCCGAGGTCGTTCTCATGGAATCGAACGAAGATCGCGAGCTCTACATCAAGGAGCTGGTCGCTTCCTATCTCCTGAAGGACATCCTGCAGCTGGAGGACGGTAGTGTACCCCAAATCCTGGACAGGTGGCTAAGCGAGACTTTGCGTCCACCGACCCACTGTCCGGAGGGGCTTGGATGACGAGGAAACGCAAGACGCATTCGGCGCAGTTCAAAGCCAAGGTGGCCTTGGAGGCTCTGCGCGAACGGCAGACGGTCAACGAGCTGGCCCACAAGTTCTCCGTCCACCCCAGCCAGATCCACGGCTGGAAGAAGCAGTTGCTGGAGCGGCTGCCCGAGGTCTTCCGGGGCCCCGGGACCCGCCGGGCCGACGACGAGGCCGCCTTGGTGCCCGAGCTCTACCAGCAGATCGGGCGGCTGCAGATGGAACTGGAGTGGCTTCAAAAAAAACACGAGGCTCTCGGTGGCTGAGCGCCGCGCCCTCATCGAGCCGCACCCCGGCCCGCTGAGCGTGCATCGGCAGTGCCAACTGCTCGGGCTGGCCCGCTCCAGTTTCTACTACCGCCCGGAGGCGCCGGATCGGCTCACCCTCGACCTGATGAACGCCATCGACCGGATCTACACCGAGCACCCGGTCTACGGCGTGCGCCGGATCTGCGCGGCCCTGAGGCGGGACGGCTACCCGGTCAATCCCAAGCGCGTGCACCGCCTGATGAAGGCCCTGGGCCTGCAGGCGATCTATCCCCGGCCGCGACCGACCACCCCCAACCCTCAGCACCGGGTCTATCCGTATCTGCTGCGAGGGGTGACCGTGAACCGGCCGGACCAGGTGTGGTGCAGCGACATCACCCATCTGCCGATGCCCTCCGGCTTCGTCTACCTGGTGGCGGTCATGGACTGGTTCAGCCGCTACGTGCTGGCCTGGCGGGTCTCCAACACCCTCGACGCGGCCTTCTGCCTGGAGGCCCTGGAGGAAGCCCTGAGCCAGGGGCGGCCGGAGATCTTCAACACCGACCAGGGGGCCCAGTTCACCAGCACCGCCTTCACCGGGCGGGTCGAGGCGGCCGGGGCCCGGGTGAGCATGGACGGCCGCGGCCGGGTGCTGGACAACATCTTCATCGAGCGGCTGTGGCGCTCCCTGAAGTACGAGGACATCTACCTGAAGGCCTACGACAGCGTCCCCGAGTTGATCGAGGGCGTGGCGGCCTACTTCCGCTTCTACAACCTCGAGCGGCCGCACCAGGCCTTCGACTACGAGACCCCCAGCGATGTCTACCACCGGGCGGCCTGAGCGCGGGGGCTCCTCACGGCCTCGGTGGCCCGGCCTGGGTGCAAGTCCGGGAGGCGGGGCTTCGGTCCCAGCGCCGGGGCGCAGTACGGCTCCATTACATCTCGAGACTCTCGCTTGTACAAGCCCAATTCCTGTCCAGTTGACGGGGTACACTTCCGACGTCCGGCATGCTGACAAACTGCAGCGCCTGCTGCAACTGCTCGCCTTTCAGATCGGCCGGGAGGTCTCGGTCACGGAACTGGGGACTCACCTCGGCATGACCAAGAACACGGTGGATCGCTACCTCGACCTGCTGGAGAAGACCTATGTCGTCTACAGCCGGCACGGCTTCAGCCGCAATCTCCGCAAGGAGGTCACCAGGAGCCGCCGCTACTACTTCTACGACAACGGCCTCAGGAACGGCCTGATCAGCAACTTCAACCCCTTGTCCCTGCGGCAGGACACGGGCGCCCTGTGGGAGAACTACGTCCTCGTGGAGCGGCTGAAGCACAATCTGTACACGGGGCGCCTGGTGGAGAGCCGGTTCTGGCGCACCTACGACCAGCAGGAGATCGACCTGGTCGAGGAGTGGGGCGGGCGCCTGCAGGCCGCGGAGATGAAGTGGTCCACCCGGGCCGCCGTCCGCGCCCCCGGCGTTGGCGCAAGGCGTATCCGGACGGCTCCTTTCAGGTGGTTCACCCCGAGAACTACCTCGACTTCATCACCGGCTGACCGGTCTCCAGTCGTTGTCCCAGAACCCCCAGTCCAGGATCTCGCCCTCGGAGTAGACGAGGTAATCCGGAAGCAACTGCATGTCCAGGTGACCGCCCCAGCAGATGGCGTCGGGCGCCGTGCCCCCGTGGACGGCGACGTAGCGCCGCGAGTTGCGGGGGTGAGGAAAGAGGGCGAAGAGGGCGGCGCGACCGCCGCGGTAGAGGTTGCCCCCCAGGCGGACGGCGCCTTCCTCGAAGGCCAAGGGCAGGTGCTCGGCGAACTGGCCCAGCACGGCGTTGCTGGTGGGAGTCCCGTAGAGCAGCAGGTTGTGGCTGTCGCGGTCCTCGCCGGTCAGGTCCACGTCCCGGACGATGGGGAGATCCACCGTGTTCTCCCCCATGATGACGCCGCGGTGAACGCCGCCGTTGCGGCTGCGGAAGTACCCGGCGGCATGGCCGGCCACCCAGTCGTTGAAGAACCCCTCCTCCTCGGAGCCGGAGGTCCCGGGCACCAGCAGCAGGCCGTCGAAGAACAGGTCGCCCATGGGCCCGGAGCACCCGTGCCGCTTCTGGTTCTCCAGCGAGAAGGTGCCCCTCTGCCAAGCGCCGTCCGGGGGCCGGCGAAAGGACTGGCGGCGGCCCGGGTCGAGGCGGCCCAGATCCTGCCCGTCGATGACCACCTGCAGGGGAGCGGCCGCATCCAGGGGGCCCAGGGACAGGGCGCGGACGCCCTCCGTCCTCACCGTCAGACGATCTCCGGACCGGCGGGCGTCCACCTCGCCGGGCGCTCCGTAGCCGGCGAGCTGGTCGATCTCCACCCAGTACGAGCGGTTGTGGCGCAGGCCGCGGGCCACCAGGGAGACGTGGTCCGGGCCGTCCGGCCGGCGCTGGTCCAGCAGCCAGGGGATCACCCGCTCCCAGATCTCCGGCGTGCGGCAGCCGTGGCCGGTGCGGGGCACCTCGGTGTAGGAGTGGGGGAACCCTCTCTCCGCCAGCAACTGAGCCATGCGGCGCGAGTGCGCCACCGGCACGCCGCCGCCCACGGCCCGGTCCCACTCCCCGTGGACGATCCACAGTGGCGTGTGCCGCAGGTTGTCCACCAGGAAGGCGGCCGAGCGGGACTGCCAGGAGGGCTCCTCCCAGGGGTGCATGCGGAAGACCAGGCCCCCGGGCTTCTCCCACAGGCGGTAATCGCAGTACCCGCAGAAGGGCGCCGCCGCGGCGAAGAGGTCGGGATAGTGGGAGACCAGGTACCAGACGGCGGCCCCGCCCATGGAGGAGCCCGTGATGCTGATGCGCGCCCGGTCGATGGCATGGTGGGCGGCCACGTGCTCGATCGCCTCCAGGACGTCGACCTCCCCGTAGTTCTGGTAGACCGAGCCGGGGCCCCGCCCGGTCGGCCGCAGGACCACGCAGGACCGGCCCGAGGCCGCGGCGATGGCGGCCATCTCCTCGGTGAGGGCCACGGCCCCCGGCAGGTCGGTCATGGCGCCGGGGCTGACCTCGAGAATCAGGGGCTTGGGCTCCGGACCCGTATCGGTGGCGCAGACGGCGCACGGGTGGAGGCGCCCGTCGACGGCGGAGCGGAAGTACTGGAGCTGGCCTGCGGGGGATCTCATCAGCGCCAGCCTTTCGCCGTCACGATCTGCCCGACCTCTTGCTCCAGTGCCCTGAAGGCGGACAGCTCGCGAAGCGGGGAGTAGTCCTGGATGTCCCATGCCAGGCGATGCACGGCTTGGCTCACATTTGAATCTGTGCAATCGTCTCGTCGGGAGGTCGGTAGCGATTCTGAGGAGGTCATTCAGGATCCCTTTGGGATCTGGCAGCCCTTCCAGCTGCTGCACCGCCGGCATCGAGAGAGGGACGGAACCTCGTGGATTCCCAGCCGCGCTCCGCAGGGCGGCCTCGTCGATCAGAGCCAGGCCTCTGTCATCCGCGCCGGCAACACCGCTACCGTGCGTCCACGATCCCAGGAATCCACCTTGGCCAACGCCGTCTCGATCTCCTCGACGCGCCGCTCCCGCGGCTCTCCCTCCGCGTCTCGGTGCACGAACAGCAGATCGCACGGAAAGAGATCGACCGCCCGCTCTACTTTCTGCGCAAGATCCTTGGGAGGGCGCGGCAGGCGTCTGAGGTCGGCCCATTCAATGTTCACCCCGAAGGGAACCTGCTGCCGCAGTATCCACTGCAGGATCGGGGGCAGAGCCCGGTCGGTGGGACCGTCGGTGAGCAGGGTACAGCGGAGCTCCTTCACCCTTCGTGCCCGTCGAAGGGCAGCAACATCTGCACCTCGGGGCGGTCGATTACCCTGCGGGCTCCGGGGAACCCGTCCTGGGCCTGCTTTTGCTCCGGCAGCACCTGATTCAGGTAGGACAGCAGCTTTCCGAGCGGGGCCTCGATCGCATCTGCTTCCCCGGCTCTCCATGTGTCGGGAAGACAGGAGCAAGAGAGTCTGTCGAACCGTTCTCCTCCGTCCTTGACCGTCTCCCTCGACTCGGCCACCAGAAGGCTGTCTTCGGGAACCTGGGACACGACGGCTGGTGAATGGGTGTTGACGATCACCTGCCGCAGCGGGTTGTCGTCGCCCACCGGCTCATCCGTGTCCGTGGCGATGTCCTTGAGAAGGGACAACATCGCCGGAATCCGCTCGGGATGGATCCCGTTCTCCGGCTCCTCCAGGCAGAGGAGCCCCCGGCATTGCGGATCCAGTTCCAGCACCGACAGGGCCAGGAAGCGCAAGGTGCCGTCCGAGAGGGCCCGGGCCGGATGCTCGGTCCCGTCCCGCATCCGCACGTTGACCGTGAGGAGTTCCCGCCGCTCGTCCCGGTCGACGCGCAGTTCGGCGACCTCCTCGACCAACTCCAGCCGGCTGGCGATCTGGCCGTGGACTCTGGATTCCCAATCCTCCCGGCCGTTCCCCCCTTCCCGCCTGTCGCCACGGCCGAGCCGGTCGAGCGTCCTGGCTAGGACCCGTCGGCCCCCAGCTCGTCGGGGTCGTTGAAGGAGTCGGGCTTCCTCATCGCCGAAGGCTCGAGCTGCAGCAGCCGCCAGGACTCCATCTCCCGACGAGCGACAAGCGCCGTGGGACTCTCAGCGGTAGTCGACGACAGTACGGTTCTCGGCAGAGTGGCGGCCGGGAATGGGACCTGCCTGCCCCGGCTGCCTCCGTCCTGGTGCAGGCGGATGACCCGCTGTCCTTCACCATACGGGGTGGAGATGAAAGGTGGTTGCCGCCGGCCATGCAGCACGCTGTCCCTCCACCTCGACTTGCTGTGGGGGAAGGACAAGTGCTTCGGGGCGGTCCCCGTGGGGATGTGCGTGAGCTCCTCATGGCGGATCTCCAGTCCCGGGCCCCCGGTTCCACCGACATCTCCTCGGAGACCCAACACCAGCCGATAGCGCACGAAGGTCATGGTCGCCTTGGCCCTCTGACCCAGGTCGTCCCATTCCTCTTTGGGCAGCAGCATCTCCGCTTCCAAGGACATCTCGCCGGCGTAACGCTCGGCAGTACGATGGAAGAGACTGCGCACATCGGTCGACCTGGCGTCCTCGTCCCGTACTGACAAAGCGGCCTCGGCCAAGGTCATCGTCGAGAGGTTGCTGAGGAACCGGATCGCGTCGAAGAGGTTGGACTTGCCAACGCCATTGGGACCTGCCACACATGTGAAGGGCCCGAAGCGGACGTCCAGGTCCACCAGGTTCTTGAATCCCGAAACTCTGAGTCTCGTCAGCATGTCAGCGCTCCCCGCTCTCGCCGAATCTAGCCGCCCCCTCTCTCCCCGGCAAAGCACCATCGCCGCCGCCGGATTGCCGGCCTTCCGCGCCCGCCGTTACCTTCCGCCCCCATGACCAACCTCCGCCAGTTCCTGGACCTGCTGCGGCGCGAGAAGGAGATCGTCGATGTCGAGGCGCCGGTCTCCGCCGATCTCGAGATCGCCGAGATCCACCGCCGGGTCATCGCCGCCGGCGGGCCGGCGCTGATGTTCCGCAACGTCGAGGGCGCCGACTTCCCCTGCGTGACCAACCTCTTCGGCACGCCCCGCCGCGTGGAGCTGGCTTTCGGCCCGCGCCCGGGTCGGTTCCTGCGGGAGCTGGTCAGCCTCGCCCAGGACCTGCCCGACCTCTCGCCGGGAAAGCTGTGGTCGCGGCGCGGGCTGGCCCGCGAGGCCCTGCGGGTGGGCATGAAGTCGGTGCGCTCCGCCCCGGTCACCGAGTGCCGCCAGCGGTCGCCCGACCTCACGCGGCTGCCCCTGCTCAAGACCTGGCCCGAGGACGGCGGCCACTTCGTCACCCTCCCCCTGGTCTACACCGAGCACCCGGGGACCGGCCACCACAACCTCGGCATGTACCGCATGCAGCGGTACGACGAGCGCACCCTCGGCGTGCACTGGCAGATCCAGAAGGGGGGCGGCTTCCACTACCACGCGGCCGAGCGGGAGGGCCGGCCCCTGCCCCTCACCCTGCTCGTGGGCGGCCCCCCGGCGCTGATCCTGGCGGCGATCGGTCCGCTGCCCGAGAACGTGCCCGAGCTGGTGCTGGCCTCGCTGCTGCAGGGCGGCAAGGTGCGCCGCGCCCGCGTCGACGGGCACCCGCATCCCCTCCTGGCCGAGGCCGAGTTCGCCGTGCAGGGGCACGTCCCGCCCCGGGAGCGCCGGCCGGAGGGCCCCTTCGGCGACCACTTCGGCTACTACTCCCTGCGCCACGACTACCCCTTCCTGCAGGTGGAGCGCCTCTTCCACCGCCGCGACGCCGTCTTCCCCGCAACGGTGGTGGGCAAGCCGCCCCAGGAGGACCTCTGGCTCGGCAACTACATCCAGGGGCTGATGGCGCCGCTCACCCGTCTCGTCATGCCCTCCATCCGGTCCGTCTGGAGCTACGGCGAGACCGGCTACCACTGCCTGACCTCGATCGTCGTGGAGGAGCGCTACAAGCGCGAGGCCATGAAGTTCGCCTTCCGCATCCTCGGCGAGGACGGCGGCCAGCTGGCGCTGACCAAGTTCCTCGTCGTCTACGACGGCCCGGGCGCCGACCAGACCGACTTCCGGCAGGTCCTGGCCCACGTGCTGGCCCGCTGCCGTTTCGAGACCGACCTCTTCGTCATCGCCAACCTCGCCATGGACACCCTCGACTACTCCGGTCCGGCGGTGAACGAGGGCAGCAAGGGGATCCTGCTCGGCATCGGCGATCCGGTGCGCGAGCTGCCGGGCGAGTTCACCGGCGAGCTGCCCGCCGGCGCCCGCCAGGCGGCCGTCTACTGTCCCGGCGCCCTCGCCGTGGCCGGCCCCTCCTACGCCGAGGACCGGGACTACCCCCAGCGCCTGGCGCGGGACCCGCGCTCCGCCCCGTGGCCGCTGATCTTCCTCGTGGAGGACACGGCCGTGGTCGAGCGCAACGTCGCCTTCCTGTGGAGCGCCTTCACCCGCTTCGAGCCGGCCGCCGACGTCCACGCCGCCGGGTCGCGGATCCACCGCCATCACGAGATCCTCACCCCGCCGGTCGTCTTCGACTGCCGGCTCAAGCCCGGTTTCCCGGAGGAGTTGTTCCCCGACGAGGAGACGCTGCGAAAGGTGTCGCGCCGCTGGGGGGAGTACTTCCCCGACGGCAACGTCGAGGGCGAGGAGGACCGGCTCGGGTACGGCGGCTTCACGCGGATGGGGTGAGGAGATGGGTAGAGCGGGATGCGATTGCATCAATGAAATTGTCTAGAATGTGGCATCCATTGAGGCTGGCTTTGGAGAAGGAGGTATCGTGACCGCACCCTGCCTGAACGTCGCCGTCATCGGCTGCGGCAGCCACGCCCAGGGGCACTTCCGCATGATCGCCGCCGAGCCGCGCCTGCGGCTGGCCGGGGTCTGCGACCTCGACCCGGAGAGGCTCGCCCGGGCGGTGGAGGAGCACGGGCCGGTGCCGGGCTTCCAGGACTACCGCCGGCTGCTCGACGAGGTGGAGCTGGACGTGGTCCACGTGGTCACCATGCCCGGACACCTGTTGCCCATCGTCCTGGAGGTGCTCGACCGCGGCCTGCACGTGTCGGTGGAGAAGTCGCCCGGCATGACCTCGGAGGAGACGCGGCGCATGGCCGAGGCGGAGGCCGCCTCGAAGGGCCGGGCCATCGTCTCCCTGAACCGCCGTTACTACCCCGAGGTGCTGGCCGTGCGCCGTCTGGTGCAGGAGCGGGGCGCCGCCGTGCACGTGGCGGCCACCTACAACAAGCCCCTGATCCGCATCGGCACGCCGGACGTGCCGGGGAGCCCGGACCCGCTGATCTGCGACGCCATCCACCACGTCGACCTGATCCGCTGGCTCGCCGGCGAGGGGATGACGGCGGCCCGGCCGGTCGAGGTCCACGGGGAGGTCGCCGACGGCGGGCGCACTACCGACCACCGCCACAACGCCGTGGTCCGCTTCGATTCCGGCGCCATCGGCGTGCTCATGAGCCACTACGGCGTCGGCTTCCGCATCCAGCGCGCCGAGGTCCACGCCGACGACCTGTCCGCCTACCTCGAGCTGACACGGGGGCGCCAGGTGGAGCTTTACACGGCCGCCGACACCGGCGACGGCACGACCCGGGGCGGGCGGGTCAGCGACGATCTCGACCTGGAGCCGGTGGGCGGTCCCGACTTTGACGAGGTGCGCCACTTCACCGACTGCATCCTCGAGGACCGCCAGCCCTGGTCCACCCTGGAGGACGCGGTGCGCACCATGCGCCTGTGCGAGGCGATCCGCGCCGGGCACCGGGGACCGCTGGCATGAAGCTGTCCCTGTCGACACGGGTGGCCGAGAGCTTCTCCGACAAGCGGCAGGCCGCCATGCCCCTGGAGCAGCTGGCCGAACTCGCCGCCCACGAGGGCTACCAGGCGATCTGCATGCGCGCCTCCCAGGTCGGGGTCGATTCCTCCCGGGAGGAGGTGGAGGCGGCACGGGAGCTGCTGGCCGCCCGCGGTCTCGGCGTCTCCATGGTCACCGGCGACTTCCCCATCCCCGAGAACTCCGACGAGGGCCCCGGATCCCTGCGCAACATCACCCCCTACCTGGACCTGGCCGACGGCCTCGACTGCGACCTGTTGCGGGTCTGCATGAAGACGGCCGACGACGTCGAGTGGGCGCGCCGGGCCGCCGACGAGGCCCGCGAGCGCGGCCTGCGGCTCGCCCAGCAGTGCCACACTCGCTCTCTCTTCGAGACCGTCGACGAGTCGGTGCAGGTGCTGCGCAGTGTGGACCGGCCCAACTTCGGCGTCACCTACGAGCCGGCGAACCTCGAGCTGTGCGGCCAGGACTACGGCGCGGCAACCCTTCAGGCCCTGGCGCCCTGGATCTTCAACATCTACGTGCAGAACCAGCGCCTCCACGCCGGCGGCGCCGACCGCATCGAGACCTGGTGCCGCGGCCCCGTCCCCTTCGACCAGATCCCCCTGTGGGAGGAGGGCGGCATCGACTTCCCCCTGATCTTCGGCCAGCTCTCGGCCCTCGGCTACGATGGCTGGGTCACCGTCCACCAGGCCTCGGCCGGCCTCGGCGGCGCCGGGGAGGCCGCCCGCCGCAGCGCCGCCTACCTGCGCGGCATCGGCTCCTTCGACGAGGGCTGACCCCTTGGACGACCGGCTTCCCTTCGCGCCGCTCCACGAGCAGGCCTCCCTCATCTCCCGCGGCGAGTTGCGGGCCGTGGAGCTCGCCGAGCTCTACCTGGGGCGCATCGAGCGCTACGACGGAGCCCTGAACGCCTACACCCTGGTCACCCCCGAGCGCGCCCTGGCCATGGCCCGCGCCGCCGACGAGTGGACGGACGCCGGCGTGAGCCGCGGACCCCTGCACGGCCTGCCGCTGGCCCTCAAGGACCTGATCGACGTCGCCGGGCTGCCCACGGCGGCCGGCTCCCTCATCCTGCGGGACAACGTGGCCTCCCGCGACGCCACGGTGGCGCGGCGCCTCTTCCAGGCTGGCGCCGTCCTCCTCGGCAAAACCCACACCGTGGAGTTCGCCTTCGGGGGAGCCGGCATCAACCACCACTACGGCACCCCCTGGAACCCCTGGGACACGGAGGTGCAGCGGCTGCCCGGCGGCTCCAGCAGCGGCTCCGCCGTGGCCGCCGCCGCGGGGCTGGCCGCCGCCGCCATCGGCAGCGACACGGGCGGCTCGGTGCGCATCCCGGCCTCGTTCTGCGGGCTTGTCGGACTCAAGCCGACCTTCGGCCGCATCAGCAGCGCCGGCGTGCTGCCCCTGGACCCGCGTCTCGACTCGGTGGGCCCCATGGCCCGGTGCGTGGCCGATGTCGGTTTGCTCTACAGCCTGCTCGCCGGACCCGACCCCGCAGACCCCGACACCCTAAGGCAGCCCCCGCTCACCGACGACGACTTCGAGGGCGAGGCCGGCGGCACCCGCCTGTGCATTCCGAGGGAGTACTTCTGGGAGGACGTCGATCCCGAGGTCGAGGGCGCCGTGCGGGCTTCGGCGCAGGTCTTCGCCGACCTCGGCGTCCACGTGGACGAAATCTCCATGGAGGAGCTGGACCAGCTCACGGAGCTGCGGGCCCGCAAGAGCCTGATCGCCGTGCAGACCTACGCCAGCTACCGCGAGTGGCTCGAGCAGCGCCCCGACGACTTCGACCCCATCGTCTACGAGCGCATGCTCGACGGCCGCGATGTCAGCGCCCACGAGTACGTGGAGATCAGCCGCGCCTGGGAGGCGCTACGCCGCCGCACCGCAGTAGCCATGCGCAACGTCGACGCCCTGCTGGCGCCGGCCACCCCCTTCGCGGCGCCGCCGCTGCAGGAGTGCGACGACCGGGGCGAGGCCTACCGGCGCGTCAACGCCCTCTGCCTGCGCAACACCGCCGCCGCCAACCAGCTCGGCCTGTGCTCGATCTCCCTGCCCTGCGGCTTCACCCGCGGCGGCCTGCCCGTGGGACTCATGCTGATGGGCCGGCCCTTCGAGGAGGCCGCGCTCCTGCGCCTGGCCCGGGCCTACGAATCGGCCGCCGCCTGGAGCGGCCGCCACCCGGATCTGGCCGGCTTCGAGTGAGCCGCCGCCGTGTTGCGAAGGTTTGGGGGCGCCCGTAGTTTCGAGCGCCTCCGCAGTACCCGCGTCGCTCCCATCGTCTAACGGTCAGGACTCCAGATTTTCAATCTGGCAACCGGGGTTCAACTCCCCGTGGGAGCACCATATCTTCTTCTTGGTTGCTTCCTCGCGCCATAGCCACCAGGTAAGTCCATAGTCAGCCAAGTGGTGCATCCGAGGATCGATCTCAGGCTTGTCTGCCCCCCGGATCGCTCGAAGCGCCCAAGACCCCGCGGAACCCAAAGCCGGCAGGCTTGCTCCTGCCCATTTGCGCACCTGCCTTCGTTCCACCACCATTGATTCGATTTGGCAGCTGAGGGGAAGGAGGGCAGGCTAGTCTCAAGGCGGCCGGCCCTCTCAAATTCACTTGGCGGAGATGGCAAATGCAGGTTTACTCACAATGGCACAAAGCTCCACCGAATCCCCTCCTCTCCAGGAGCAAATGGGGATCTCCCTTTCTTTCTCGGAGACAATGTGATCATCTTCGGCATCTATGCGATGCACCGCAGTCCAGCGGAGACATTGAGCGATGGTGAGTGATGACGAGTCGACGCGCTCAAATAACCCTTCAGCCTAGAGTCCTGAGATGGGCACGGGAGCGAGCCGGATTAGACCGGGGCGAACTCGCTGATCGGCTTGGGGTTGGGCCCCAGGTCGTCTCTGAGTGGGAGAGTTCGGGCAAAATCACCTTGGCTAGGGCCGACGCCCTAGCGAGGCGCACCTATACACCTGTCGGCCATCTCTACTTGGCCGAACCTCCGGACGATAGTCTGCCAATCAAGGACTTTCGTGCCCGAGGGGGTACTATGCCCAGCCGCCCAAGTCCCAATCTTCTGGAAACGGTGTTCCAAATGCAGCAGCGGCAGTTGTGGATGAGAGAGGAGCTGATCTACCAGGAAGCTGCACTTCTGCGATTCGTTGGGGCATTCACCTTGGACTCTGAGCTGAAGCAGGTTGCTGCTGCCATGAGCGACGCCCTACGCCTCAAGAGCGGGTGGGCGGCAGCTGAAGGAAGTTGGACCAATGCCCTGGGAACGTTGCGAGATTGCATTGAATCCGCTGGCGCCCTGGTCGTTTTCAATGGAGTTGTGGGTAACGACACTCACCGCAAACTAGATCCTGATGAATTCCAGGGATTTGCCCTAGTAGATGAATACGCTCCACTTGTTTTCGTAAACAACGCAGACTACAAGACGGCCCAGATATTCACCCTGGCCCATGAACTCGCTCACGTCTTCGTTAATCAGCCTGGCTTGTCCAAATTTGAAGACTTGCACTGGACGGGCGATCGGACCGAGGAAGCCTGCAACCACATGGCAGCTGAGTTCTTGGTGCCAGAGAGCGAACTCACCCAACGATGGCACTCCGCCAGGAAGGCAGCTGATCCTTACCGGGACTTGGCACGGCACTTCAAAGTAAGCACGGTAGTAGCTGCCCGCCGCGCTCTTGATTGCCAGTTGATACCCCGAAGCGTTTTCTTCGAATACTACGAAGAAAACAAGGCAAGGGACGCGAGTAAGACTCCACAAGACGAGCCCCGGCGCGGCGGTGACTTCTGGAAGAACCAACACTGGCGATTGGGCGCTCGTCTTGGGGCCGCAGTGAGTCGTGCAGTTAAGGAAGGTCGGTTGTCATACCGCGAGGCATATAACCTTACGGGACTCAAAGGAGATACCTTTGCCAGGATGCCGGAGGAAATGGGGTTTGTATTGTGACGGACTCTCCGGCCCGCAGAAGCCCAACGGGGTTGTATGTACTAGACGCCAATGTACTCATGACTGCTTGGCACGATCATTACCCAATAGACCTGTATCCAGGATTCTGGGATTGCCTTGAACGCTATTGGCGCAAAGGAAGGTTGCGAAGCATTGATCGAATACGAAGTGAAATAGCCAGTCCCGATGAATTGGTCAAATGGCTAAATGAGAATTGGTCCGGCTCGTTCGCTTTCTCCGGTGAACAGGAGGTTGTGGAAGTCTACTCAGACATGCAGAATTGGGTCCAAGGCAGTGCCCGCTTCCTTGCTGTAGGGAAGCATGAGTTTGCAGGTAACGCGGACGGATGGCTGGCGGCGTACGCAAGAGTTCACGGCGCCATCCTAGTCACAAACGAAGTCTTCGACCCAAACGTAAGGAGGCGAGTGCCTCTCCCAAATCTATGCCGAGAGTTTGACATTACCTGTCGCAACACGGTCGAAATGCTACGGGGGCTTGGCGTTAGGTTCGATCTGAGGCAGACCGTTTGAAGTAGAGGAACTCGTAGAGCCCGGCTAGCGGATCCGTCGGGAGCAGCGAGGCTCCAGCCTCTCTTTGACCCTCCGCCCCCACACCTCCTGTCCCGCCATGACCTGGCCCCCCCCGCCTCATCCACAACACCGACGGTCACTGGATCATCAACTACCAGGACCGCCGCGACCCCCGTGACATCGTCCGGCTGATACCCATCCTCGCCGACGCCGGGGTGGACGCCCTCTCCGTGCTGGCCGGCATCGACGACGACATCTCCTGGCGGGGCAGCCCGCACGCGCAGGTCTTCGGCGACCACATCACCGAGTGGCAGCCGGACCCGGTCCTGCGAGACATCCACGGCCATCCGCTGAAGCAGGATCAGACGCCCCACATCCACGGGCGGCCCATCAAGGAGGTCGGGGGACGCCAGCCGGCCGATGCCCACGAGTTCCTGCACCTGCTCCTCGACCAGGTGATCGCCGACGGCCACGAGCTGATGCAGATCTACATCGACGGCGCCCGGCGCAGCGGCCTGCAGGTCTTCGCCGGCTTCCGCATGAACGACGCCCACGCCTGCGACGAGGCCCGGGGCTGGTACGGACGCTCGCGGCAGAAGCAGGACCGCCGCCACCTGCTCCTCGGCACGCCGGTGCCCTTCGGCTGTCACCACGGCGCCGACTGGTCCTTCTCGTGGGTGTGGAACTACGCCGAGGAGGAGGTGAGGGACCGCTTCCTCGGGCTCTTCGACGAGACCCTGGAACGCTACGACTTCGACGGCCTGGAGCTGGACTTCAGCCGGGCGCCGCCCTTTTTCCGCAGCGGCGAGAAGTTCGCCAACATCCCGGTCATGACCCGCTTCATGGAGCAGGCCCGGCAGGTCGTGGCCCGCCGCGGCGCGAAGGCGGGGCGAGAGCTGCGCGGCGTGGCGGTCTACACCGGCTCGACACCAAGACCTACACGGTCTCACCCCAGGAGGGCTGCGAGGAGAGTCCCGCCAGCGTGCTGCGAGCCACGGCCCTCAACGGCTACCGGGACGGCGCAGCCGGCGTCCACCTCTTCAACTTCGACTACCCCTCCCACCGCGCCGCGCCGGCCGCCAGCGGCGACTTCAACGACTTCGACGACTACCACCTGCGCATGGTGGCCGAGCTGCGCGATCCGGCGGTCCTGGAGCGGCGCAACCGCTGCTACTACCTGCCCGCTGCCGCCGGCCCCGACCACCGGTCGCAACTGCCGCGCAAGCTGGCCCTCGCCGGCCGCGGAGCCGGACCGGAGCACGCCCTGCGAATCCGCGTCGACGACGACATCGAGGCGGGGCTCGCCGAGGGACGGATCGCCCGATGCGAGTTGCGTATGTGTCTTGAGGACTGCGAGGGGTCGGAGGGCCGCCTCCAGCTAACCGTCAACGGCCAGCGGCTGGACCCGTCGCCCGATGGAGTCGTGGAGAACCGCCGCGGCCGGCGCTGGATGGTCTTCGACGAGCCGCCCCTGCGTCAGGGGATCAACACCGTGCTCGTCATTCTCGACGGCAGCCGGACGCCCTCCCCGTGGCCCCGCCTGGAGAGCTGCGAGATCGTGCTGCTGGCCCCGGACTGAGCCGGATCAGCCCTCCGTCAGAATGGCGTAGGGCCTCGATCTCGACGCGCAGGTGGGGCATTCCCCGGGGCCGGCACGAGTATCCCGGAAAGGCAACGAAGGATGGACTACAGGCAGGAACTTGGTTTCGAGTTCTGCTGCGTCATCGACGCGGCGGTGGACGAAGTCTTCGCGGCCATCACGGACAGGGCTGCGATCAGCACCTTCTTCACCAACGCGTCGAGCGCTTCCCTGGAGGCCGGGAAGACCGTCTTGTGGCGGTTCGGGGATCTCGAGATCGACATCCACGTCGAGGAGGTCGTCCCCGACGAGAGGATCGTCTGCAGCTGGCCTGCCTCTAACGACGTGGGTTACCGGACGCGGTTCGTATTCGCCTTCGAGGCGCAGGATGAGGGCACGAAGATCCTCGTGAGCGAATCCGGGTGGCGGCCCGATGGCGAGGGGATCGCCAGCGCCTTCGAGCAGTGCTCCGGCTGGACCCATTTCTTCGCCAGCCTCAAGGCGCGTCTCGAGCACCACGTCGACCTGAAGGGCTTCTACTGCGCCCACGACTGAGCCGGGATCATCCCTCCGTCAGAATGGCGTAGGCCTCGATCTCGACTCGCAGGTGGGGCTTTCCCAGGGCCGCCACCTGCACCAGCGTGGAGGCCGGCTTGACGCCGGCGAAGCGCTCGTGGTGGGCGCGGGCCACCTCCTTCATGTCCGAGATGTCGGTCACGTAGACCACGGTCCGCACCACGTCCTTCAGGCCCGCCCCCGCCTCGGACAGGGCCGCGGCGATGATGTCGAGGACGGCCGCCGACTGTTCGTAGGTGCCTCCCTCGTCGTGGGGCGGCCGGGCGCAGGTGCCGGCCACGTGGATGTGGTCGCCGACGCGCACCGCCCGCGAATAGGCGAACTCCTCCTCGAAGGGATTGCGGCTCGATATGTTGCGTCGTGTCATGGTCTTCCTCTCCTATTTCAACAGCAGCATCTTGCGCACCGCCCTGTGCCCGGGTTGGGACAGGCGATAGAGGTAAACGCCCGTTCCCACCGGATTGTCGTGATCGTCCGTACCGTCCCATGAGAACACGTGCTCTCCGGGGCCGAGACCTTCCCACGCCTCGGCGAGCACCCGCCGCCCCGACAGATCGTAGATCTCCAGGCGCACCGGCTGAGGACCGTGTCCGCCGGCGATGCTGATGCGGATGCTGGTCTCCGCGTTGAACGGATTCGGCGTGTTCTGGTGCAGCACCGCCACCTCCGGCAGGGCCGGCCCCCGCAGCCGCCAGGCCCGTCCCTCGGCGACCACGATCATCTCCTTCTGGAGGGAGGCGAACCTCTCCAGCTCGGCCGGCGCGGATAGCGCCGCGGTGTACTCCACCACCGGATCGCCGAAGGTGTACTCGGAATCGATCCACACGCCGCCGCTCAGATAGAAGTCTCTGTCGAACCAGGAGGCGGTGGCGAGCACTTCCCTGATCCCGGCTGAAAAGCCGCCGGAGTCGCCCACCGCCTCGTCGGAGACCCCCTGTGGCAGGGGCTGGGGCTGCTCCACCCTGGTAACCTCGGTGCCGTCATTGCGCACCACCCGGTCCACGGCGATGAAGGAGGTGTAGGCGGTGAGCAGGTTGTAGGTCAGACCCAGCTCCAGGATGTGGCTCTTTACGCGGGCCTCGTCCGCGGATCCCAACCCCGCGTAGTCCCCCAGGGTGGCGATGAGCCGGCGGGCCCAGAGATAGCGCAGCGCCGCGTTGGACTCGTCGGGGGTCACCTGGGAGACATCGATATCGATGCCGTACTCCCCCTGCCCCGTATGGCCTCGCAGCGACACCGTGCCCTGCCGATCGCCCTGCCACTTCCCGTAGACCAGGACCGGGCGCTCGGCCAGCAGGTCCGCGATGGAGACCGGCTCCACTTCGTAGATGTCGAATCCATCGGCGGAGAAGGTGGTCCTGGAGAGGACCGGCGTGCGGATGTACTCCCGGAACCGGGCGGCCGTCTCCGCCGCCTCGGACTCCTCGGTGACGACGAAGGGCTCGCCCGAACCCATGCGCGCCATGCCCTCGATGAGGAAGCGGTTGACGGACTTGCCGATGCCGAAGGTGAAGACGTTGGCCTCGCCGAGGTTCTCCCGGATCAGGTCGAAGACCTCGGCCTCGGCCGAGATGTAGCCATCGGTGGCGATCACGATGGAGCGGGAGGTATTCTCGCTCGGTCTCGGAAGCTGCATGGCCCGCAGGAGGACCGCCCCGAGCCGGGTTCCGCCCCCTGCCTGCTGGATCTGGATGAGATCGAGAGCCCGCTCCACGTTCTCCTTTGAGGCAGGGAGGGATTCCGCGGAGAGCACGCTGGAGCCGTGGGCGAAGAGCAGGACGTTGAAGTGATCGGTGGGGCGAAGCGGCTCGATCAGATCTCGCAGCAGAGCCTTCGAGACCTCGATTGGGTAGTCGCTCATCGAGCCGGAGACGTCGACGACGAAGATGTACTCCCGCGGGGGGATCTCCTCCTCCTCGACGCGTTCGGGCGGCTGGCCCATGAAGAGGAAGAAGTTCTCGTCCTCCCCTTCGTAGAGCAGCAGGCCGGATTCGATCTTGTCGCCCGCGAGCCGGTAGCGCAGGATGTAGTCCCGGTTGCCCCCGGTCCCGCCCGGATCGGACAGCTCGACCCGGGCCCGGCCGGGCTCGGGGTAGGAGACCTCGATGTCGTGGGAGATCGAGGACACGGCCTGGATCGGCACCCCCGTGCTCAGCTCGACGTCGATGTCGAAGCCGTAGGTGGCCGGCTCCCCCTCGTGGGTGTACGGCGACGCCACGAACAGGTCCCTGGAGTCCACTTCGCCCAAGGGGATCTCGGAGTACCGCGGCCCGACCACTGTGGGATAGACGAACTCGTACTCACCCTCCGTGGGCACCAGGGTCTCGGTGTACCTCAACTCGACGAAGATCCGGTCCCCGGGCAGGATGTTGCCCACCGTCATCTGGAAGACGTTGGGCCGCTGCTGCTCCAGAAGCGAGGCGGTGTAGCCCGCTTCGATCGCCTCTTCGTACTCCTCCCGGGCCTCTTCCCGTTCCCGGATCTCGGCGGTGATCACGCGGTCGCCGATGGTCATCTCCATCCCGTACACCGCGGCCTGCGTGGAGGCGGGGAAGACGTAGGTCGCCTCCAGGGGTTGGCCGCCTTCGTTGGCGTACTCCTGGCGGATCACCACGTCGGCGATGACCCCGGCGATCCTGACGCTGGCCGAGACCGACTTCAGGGGCAGCTGGTCCAGCCCCGGATCGTCGGTGACGACGAAGAAGAAGGGGGCCAGGGTCTGGCCCGCCTCCGGGGTCTCGTCCCCCCAGACGTGGGAGACGAGCAGTGCGAGCGACAGTGGCAAGACCATCCGGAATGTCATGGCGCCCCTCCTGGAAAAAGCGGCTTACGCCGCGCCGTCGTCCCTCTGGAACATGCCCAGCACGTTGCCTTCGGTGTCCCGGAAGTTGGCGAACCAGCCCACCCCGGGGATGGCGGTGCGGGGGGTGACGATGGCGCAGCCGGCGGCGGTCACCCGGGCGATACAGGCGTCCAAGTCGTCCACGCCGATGACGAGCTGGGTGCCGCCCCCGTTCGCCGTGCTCTGCCTGGGCGCCAGGGCCCCGCCGATGCCGGGCTCGTCCTCCGGACCGGTCTGCTGCAGGTAGTACTCCTGCGGACCCTCCCACTTGTGGGACTCCCAGCCGAAGACCTCGGCGTAGAACCGGTTGGCGCGCTCGGCGTCGTCGAAGGGCAGCTCGAAGTGCACGATCTTGGGCATGGTTGCTCCTAGAAGTAGACGAGGGCGGTCAGCGCGGACCGGAGGGTCCAGTCGACGCCCAGACCCAGCCTCCCCCTCCCTGTCGGCAGAGGCACGGGGGGAATATACTCGTCGAGGCCCGAAGGCGGTTCCCACCACCCCGGACAGGTAGATGAGCCATTCCGTACGGCGCCACCTGCGCGTCGAGATCGAGGCCTACGACCGCACCATCCGCGCCTTCATCCCCTCCTACGAGGAGATGCTGGAGAGAGCGGCCCGGGCCGTGGCCGAGGCCCGGCCGGGAAGGGTGATCGATCTCGGCGCCGGCACCGGCGCCCTGGCGCAGGCCCTCCTGCGGCGGTGCGAGAAGGCCACCGTCGAGCTCATCGACGCCGACGCCGAGATGCTCGACCAGGCCCGGGAGCGGCTCGCGCCCTTCGCCTCGCGGGTGAGCTATTCGGTGCGCGACTTCCAGGGGCCGCTGCCCCCCTGCGACGCGGCGGTCGCCTCCCTCGCCCTGCACCACGTGCCCACCCTCGCCGAGAAACGGGAGATCTTCGGCGCCATCCACGCCGCCCTGCCCCCCGGCGGAGTCTTCGTCAACGCCGACGCCGTCATGTCCGCCGACCCCGCCGCCCGGCGGGCCGACTACGAGACCTGGGCCGCCCACCTCGTCTCCCGCGGCATCGAGGAGGAGCGGGCGTACCAGCACTTCCGGGAGTGGTCCGGCGAGGACACCTACTTCCCGCTGGAGGAGGAACTGGCCGCGCTGGAGGAGGTCGGCTTCGACGCGGTCTGCCTGTGGCGGGTGGTGCCGCTGGCGGTGGTGAGGGCCGGGAAGCGGCCCTGAGGGCGGCAGCACCACCACCTTGACCCTGGCGCCGTCGAGGGGCTTCTATCTCCCGCCGCCCAATCTCCCCAACTCCGGAGGATCGATCCTCATGGCCACCATGTCCTTTCACAAGTCGGCAGATTGGAAGCCCGGCTTGCGCACCTACTTCGAGTACCGCGACCTCGGCAGCGTCGAGGCCACCAAGGGCAGACTGCTCGCCCACGTCATCCGCGCCACCGAACCTTGCAGCGGTCCGGGCGGCTATCATTCCCACGATCTCGAGTTCCAGATGAACTACGTGCTGCGCGGCTGGACCCGGGTCGAATTCGAGGACGTCGGTGAGGTGCGCTTCGAGGCCGGCGACAGCTGGCAGCAGGATCCCGGGGTCCCGCACGAGGTGCTGGAATTCTCCGACGACTTCGAGGTCATCGAGATCTGCATGCCGGCGGAATTCCCCACCAGCGACGAGCAACGCTGATCCCGGGATGGGAAGACTGGACGGCAAGGTCGCGGCGGTCACCGGTGGTGCGTCCGGCATCGGCGAAGCCACGGTGCGGCGGTTCGTGGATGAGGGCGCACGGGTGGCCTTTGCCGACCGCGACCGCCCCCGCGGCGCCTGCATCGCCGCAGGGATCGAGGCCGGCGGTGGGGAGGCGCTGTTCGTGGAGGCCCGCATGGACCGCGAAGCCGAGGCCGCCGCCTTCATCCGGCGCGCGGTGGATCACTTCGGTCAGCTCGACATCCTCGTGAACAACGCCGCCATCCGTCTCTACAACACCGTGACCGAAGCCAGCGAGGAGAGCTGGGACGCCATCTGGGCGGTGAACGTCAAGGGCTACGCCTTCTGCGCCAAAGCCGCGATTCCCTTCCTGCGCCAGAGCGGCAAGGGCAGCATCGTCAACATCGCCTCCAACAGCGCGGTGATCGCGAGCCGCAACGCGGTGCAGTACGACACCACCAAGGCAGCGGTCACCGGCTTGACCCGGGCCATGGCCCTGGACCATGCCGAAGAAGGCATCCGGGTCAATGCCCTCTGTCCGGGACCGACCTTCACCCCCTTCCATCAGCGGCGAGCCGCCGCGGCCGGGCAGACCGAGTCATTCAAGGAAGAGTTCGGACGTTCCACCATGCTCAGGCGGGCGGCCAGGCCCGAGGAGATCGCCGCCTGCGTGCTGTTCCTGGCTTCCGACGACGCCTCCTTCGTCACCGGCACCTGCCTCTTTGCAGACGGCGGCGAGACCTCCATGGGAAGCAACCGCGCATTGGGTTCCCCGGACCGGGACCGTCGCGACGATGGCTGATCCGGTCCAGGAGTGGTCGGGCGAGGACACCCCCTGGAGGAAGCCGGCTTCGAGACGGTCTGCCTCTGGCGGGCGGTGCACAGGCGGTGGTGAGGGCCAGGAAGAAGCCATATGCCTAGCACCGGACGCCCCGCAAGCTCGCTCCTCGTGGACGCCGGCACCACAGCATAGGGCCTCTTTCCCTTAGTTGGCTTCTTGCCGCTTCCTGGGAGATGCCGGATTGTGATTCGCTTTCCGAGGTGGAAAGCTGACCAGCCTCTTCCCCTTCATGCTCTGGCGTCTCTGGACGTCATCGAATATGGCATCCCGATCGTGGCCGAACTTCGCCGCGTACTCCTCCCGCAGCTTCCTCGTCTCCTCGACGATGGGATCGCGCTTCATCTCAGTCCTCCATCAACTCCTGAGGTGTGCAGATCGTCGGTGGTTCAGGGCCGCAGCACCACCACGAAGCCCACCGAGTCGACCGACGCCGAGGCGAAGATCCCCATCCCTCCCTCCACCGAGAAGAGGGGCCGCTCGAAGTTGTCGCCCGCCAGGCCGCCGGCCCACCCCCCCTGCTCCTGCGCGTCGGCGCTCGTGCGGGCGTAATCGAACCAGTTGCGGTCGAGGGCGTAGACCTTCACGATGGAACGCCCGGCGTAGTACACGGCGAACCACGGCCAGCGCAGGATCCCCTCCCTGACCTCCAGGGGAGGCGACTGGTTCCGGCTCGGGTCCGGGTCGTCCTCGTAGAAGGTGTCCAGGTCCTCGTCGACCTTGTTCGGGTACCGCTCCAGGGTGAAGATCGCCGCCTGGTAACCCTCCGCCTCCACCGCCTCCAGGTGGATCTCGAGCACCCCCTCCAGGTAGAGGAGCTGGTTCTCCGGCGCCTCGAACACCCCGTCGCCAGCCTCGGCAAAGGACTTGAGGGTGCGCAGGATCTGGCCGGTCTCCCAGTCGATGAGCACCGCCTGCCGCACCCGCAGCCTGTCCGGCGTGGTCGTACGCCCCCACACGCGCTGCCCCTCCACCTCGACTTCGAGTTGATACTCGGTCCGGGGCTCGACCCGGGGCGGGTCCGGCGGCGGCAGGTAACGGCCGGGGGCATCAGGGTCGGCGGCGTACTCGAAGACCCGTTCGCCTTGAAGGATGCGGACCCGGGCGTCGGACACCCCCGCCGCCTCGCTGTCGTAAGCGATGTCGGGGGCCAGGCTACGCCGCACGAACAGCTCGGGCAGGTCCTGGTCGACCAGCAGCAGGGCGTCGACCACCAGGTCGCTGTCCTCCTCCGCCGAGCCGAAGAGACTCCCCGGCTGGCGCTCGGCGGAGCACGCCGCCAGGCACAGGAGAAGCGGCAAGCAGCGCCCGGCGAGCTGAATCGGCCAGCCGAGCCGTGACGGGAAAGATTCAGGGGTCATGGGCGATCCTCAGAAGGCGAAGTTCAAGCCCAGGGTCGGCACGATGGGCAGCTGCGGGACCACCTCCGCCTTGGTCTCGGATTCTTCAGTTTCGTACAGCACGAACCACTCGTTGCGCCGGCTGTAGAGGTTGAAGACCTGCAGGTAGATCTCGGATTCAAGGCCCCACAGCGTCAGGTCGCGGGTGGCGCTGACGTCGAGGCGGTGGTAGGGCAGCAGGCGGGCGCTGTTGCGCCGCGACGGCAGCACGTGGTCATACGCGACCCCGGTGGTCGGCTCGCGCAGTGAGTAGCGCACCGAGGCGGGGGTGAAGGCCTGCCCCGTGGCGTAGACGAGGTTGGAGCCCAGGCGCCATTTCCCGGCCCGGTAGGAGAGCACGAAGGAGAGGTCGTGGCGGCGGTCGTACTTGGGCGGGAAGGCGCGTCCCTGGTTCAGCTCCGGGAAGGTGCGCCGCGTCCAGCCCAGGGTGTAGCCCGCCCAGCCGGTGAGAGCTCCCGAGCGCCGCTGCAGGAAGAGCTCGACCCCGCTGGCCCAGCCGGTGCCGCCGCTGAGGAAGATGTCCTCGGAGCGCGCGGCTTCGCTGTCGGCGGCCACGGCGATGTCCAGCACCACGAGGTTCGCCAGGTCCGTGTAGTAGCCCTCCACCGTGAACTGGTATTGCCGCGACGGGTTCCACTCCGCGCCTGCCACCCCCTGCCAGGAGCGCCCCGGCTCGACGCTGTCGTCCAGGGGCACCCAGATGTCACCGCCGCTGAAGGTCTCCGTGGTGATCAGCTGCAGGTACTGCCGGTACATCCCCCCGGCGAGCTTGACGCGGACCTTCTCGGTGAGGGCCCGGCTGAGGGAGAGACGCGGGCTGAAGTGCAGGCGGTTGCCTTCGCTGAACCAGGTGCCCCGCCCCCCGAGCCGCAGGCGGGTGACCGGATCGGCCTGCCACTGGTCCTGCACGTAGGCCGAGATCAGCCCCGAGCCCTGGCGCAGGTCGTCCTGCTCCTCGCGGTTGAAGATCTGGGAAAAGTGGAACCTGAACAGGGTGGCCAGGAAGCCGATGGTGAGGGTGTGGTCTCGATGGGCGAAGTAGTCGAGGTCGCCCTTGAGAGAAAGGTCGCGGATGCTGTTGACGACTGTGAAGGGGGTGCTGAACACGCTGAAGTCGATGACGCTCCTGTAGTACGAGCCGGCCGCCATGAAGTGGCCGAAGAGATCGGGCGAGAACACCCGCGTCCAGCGCGCCGTCACTGCGCGGTTGCCCCAGCGCAGGTCGGCGAAGGACTCCTCCTCTTCTTCCTGGCCGGTGCTCACCGTGTCAACACTGGACTCCTCTTCCCTGAAGAACTCGGCCCGAAGGTCGTCCTGGCCCCAGTAGGTGCTCAGCGTGAAGGTGTCGTCCCCGCGCCGCTGGTTGATCTTGCCGTTGAAGTCGTAGAAGTAGTAACCGAGGGGGATGTCGACGTCGAAGGCGCGGATGGTGCCGAAGACGGGCTCCAGGTAGGTGCGGCGGCCGGCCGCCATCCACGAGCCGCCGTCGATCGGTCCCTCGGCCAGCAGGCGGCTGGAGATGAGACTGATGCCGCCGCGGCCGCTGAAGCGCTGCCGGTTGCCCTCGCGGTTGCTCACGTCGAGGACGGCCCCGAGGGTGCGGCCGTACGGCGCCGGGTAGGCCCCCTTGTAGAGCTGCACGTCCTTGATGGCGTCGGGGTTGAAGGTGGAGAAGAACCCGAAGAGGTGGGAGGGGTTGTACAGGGGGATGTGGTCGAGGAGGATGGCCGTCTGGTCAGGACCCCCGCCGCGCACATAGAGACCGCTGCTGAAGTCGGAGGCGGACTGGATGCCCGGCAGCAGTTGCAGGCTGCGCAGCAGGTCGGCCTCGCCCATGGCCGGCATCTGCTGCAGGGGCTCCACCTGCAGGGCGATGAAGCTGCTCTGGGTGGCCTGCTCCCGCTCTTCCTCGCGCTCGGCCTCCACGACCACCACCTCCTCCCGGAAGGGCCGCGAAACCAGGGACCAGCTGCGCCGCACGTCGGTGCCGGCCTCGAAGCGCAGCGTGTCCCGGAGGGCCTCGAATCCCACGTGGGAGGCGGTGACCACGTACTCGCCGTCCGGCACCTGCTTGACGGCGTAGTAGCCGCTGCTGTTGCACTGCGCGCCCAGGCGGACCCCCTCCACGACCACGGCCGCCAGGGGCAGGGCCTCGCCGTTGTCCGCGTCGGTCACGAACCCGCTCAGGGTGGCCGCCCGCACGGCTCCGGCGGCCAGCAGCCAGAGCGCGGCTATCCGTGCGATCGCTCTCATTCGTCTCCGCAATGGAGTGGAGCCCCGGGCGGGGCGGTATTCAAGACGAAGGTCGGCGGAGGCGGGTTCCTCGCCGGGGCCTACTCGGGAGGCAGCGCCTCCTCGATCCAATTGAAGCAGGCCACGGCGGAAGGCATGCCGATGGTGCCGGCCGCCAGGGCCACCACCTGCTCGACCTCCTCGCGGGTGATTCCCATGGCCGCCGCCTTGCGGACTCCCGAGCGCACGGCGCCGGTGCGCATGGCGCCCATGGCCACGCCCAGCTTGACGAGGCGGCGGGTGCGGGCGTCCAGGGGGCCCTCCTGCTCGGCCTCGCCGATCAGGTCCCAGGCCTTGCCCAGCTTGGGGTAGCGGCCGATGAAGTTGCGGTAGCTCTCGGGGGGCTTGCCGGCGCTCGACACGGGGGCCTTCCTCGTTTCTGGGATCGCATAAACTCCCAAAGCACGGTCTCAGCGCGATTGCGGTCCAGGCGTCCGACCGCACTACCGGCGGCCGCAGCCCTCCCGGCGCTACCGGGCGCCGATCCCCTCCAGGTACTCCACCTGCTTCTTCCGCTTCTGCTCGCGGCCGACGGCCAGGGCCGTGCGCCCCCGGCCGTCCCTGGCGTTCACCTTCGCGCCGAAGTCGACGAGCATCTTCAGCATCTCCACCCGGCAGCCGTAGCGCACCGCCGCGTGCAGGGCGGTCTCGCCCTCGGCGCTGCCGATGTCGTTGGGGTCCACCCCCTTCTCCAGGAACCAGCGGGCGCCGTGGACGCTGCGGCCGTGCATGCAGCAGCCCAGGGGCGTGTAGCCGCCGTGATGCTCGGTCCCGCGCTGATCGTTCAGATCGACGCCGCGCTCGACGAGCAGGTCGAGGACATCGAAGGCGCGGTCCTGGGCGGCGTGGTTCAGGGTGTCGCCGTCCTGGATCCCGGCGCCGGCGTCGAGCAGGTAGCCGACCAGCTCCACGTTCCGGGAGCCGATGGCGGAATCCAGCCCGTCGTCGGGCCGGGCCCCGGCCTCGACCAGGGCCCGCGCCACGGCCACGTACGCCTGCGGCTGCGCGCCGGAGCCGGCGGGCCGGGACTGGGCGCAATAGCGGAGGGGCGTCCAGCCGTTGGCCTCGTCGGCGGCCGTGGCCTGGGCGGGATCCTTCTGCAGCAGTGTCCGGACCCGCCGCGCGTCGGCCATGACGCAGGCGTTGTAGATGTCGTTGGTCGTGCACCCCTTCAGCAGCGGCACGAACTGTCCCTCGCCGCCGCGCACGGCCAAGGCCAGGGGCGTCAGCTGCGCGTGGGAGCCGCGCCGGTCGGGGTCGGCGCCGTGCTTCAGCAGCAGCTCCACCAGCTCCACGTGCCGGGGGCCGCGGGGCGCCGTCTGCTTGTGCTCCACGGTGCGGTGCAGGGGCCGGTAGTGGTGGGCGGACTTCGACTTGATGTTCGGGTCGGCGCCGTGCCTCAGCAGGTATTCCACGGCCTCCACCTGCCCCTCGAAGCAGGCGTCCATGATCGGCTGCCAGTCCCGCGCCAGGGGCGGGTCGGCCTCGACCATGGCCTTCATCTTCTTCAGGTCGCCGTCGGCGGCGGCGAGGGCCAGTCTCTTTGCAGGTCTCATCCTGACAGATTCAGCCTGGTTGAGGTGAGCTTTCGGCACCCCGGCCGGGACGCGCGTGCTACAGCCATCCGGGGGCGCGCTGTTCCGGTGGCCCGAAGCCCCCGGCTCGGCGGCATAAGGTGGCCCGGGATCCGCCGGCGTGCAACATTCAGCGGCCTGCGCCCGCGGCCTTGGCCGCCCTCCACCCATCTGCCGGGACCCGTGTTCCATGACGCCAACCTTCGGCTGCGCGCCCAAAGGTCCGGCCGGCCCTTCGACGGCCGGTCCGGGTGAGAGCGGTCCGCGCGTCGAGGCCCCTCGGAACCCGCGCCTCCGGCGGAGGCCCCGGACATGACCGGCCCCTGGCGACCCGTCGAGACGGGCGGCGTCGAGGAGGCCCTGACGGACGGGCGGGATCCCCTGCGCCGCCTCGTCGAGGCCGGGATCCCCGCCATCATCCTGCGGGGCGCCTACCCGGCCTCGGCCTGCGCCGGCCTCGTGCGCCGCTTCATCGAGCGGGGCCTGATGCGGGACCCGGGAAAGCCGGCCCCGCCCGATGCCCCGGTGCGCATCGACATCGGCACCAGCCTCGGCAACCTCGGTCACGACCAGCCGGCGTTCTTCGCCCACGCCCGCGAGACCCACGAGCTGTTCTCCACCCTCTTCGACGGCTTCCCCGATCCGGTGGACCGCCTCTACGGCGTCCTGCGACGGCTGGCCGGCAACAAGCAGGTGATCACCGCCCGCGAGCCGGACGGCCGCCTCTACGGTCCGGCGATCTTCCGCATCCACTACGACAGTCAGTTCTACCCCCCCCACATCGATCACGTGGTGCTGCGGGAGAAGCGCTTCAACTACGCGGTGAGCCGCTACCCGGTGCAGCTCGCCGGCGTCCTGTGCCTGCAGAACGCGGCCAGCACGGCAACGACCCAGGCCATCCTGCACCAGTGTCCCTGGTCGGAGGAGGTGCAGCCCCACCTGGCCGCCGACACCTACCCCGAGTACGCCCGGCGGCAAGGGCTGGGCCACGGCCGCGTGGAGCTGGAGCCGGGAGACCTCTACTTCTTCAACACCGGCCTGGTGCACGAAGTGCCGGCCGTCGTCGGGGACTCGCCCAGGATCGTGCTCGCCGTGTTCATCGGCTACGGCGCCGGCGAACGGGAGATCTTCGTCTGGTCGTGAGGCCCCCTTGTCGCTCCCGCAACCTCCCCCTATCTTCCTCCCATTCAACGAGTTTCCAACCCTTCAAGGAGCCCTCCCCGTCATGCCGAACTTCAGCGTCGAGCTGTCCGACGACGAGCCTTTCGAGCGCGCCCTGCGCCGCTTCACCTCCAAGACCAAGCGCACGGGTCTGATGCGCGACATCAAGCGCAAGCGCTTCTACACCAAGCCGTCGGTGCAGAAGAAGCTCGACCTGCAGAAGAGCATTCGCCGCCGCAAGAAGGCCGAGCGCATCGCCCGGCTGGCCGATATGGGTCTCGACCGCCGGGGCCGCAAGCGCCAATAGCTCCTCCCCCCGCAGCGCAGGTCCCCCATCGCGGCGCCGGAGTCTCCCGGGGCCGCGATTCGCTTTTCCGGCCGCCGCCTCAAGGCCGGTGGAACTCGGCGGCCACCTCCTCCCCCACCAGCGCCCAGCGCCAGCCGCCGGCCAGGCGGTTGTGTCCCGCCTCCTTCTCCGGACCCTCCCGCACCAGGGATCGGACCTCGCCCCGCGTCGCCACCAGCCCCGGATCGATGCCCCGCTCCGAGGCGCGCTCCTTGACGCGCTCGGAGGCCGCCCGGGAGCGCATCTCCAGGGCGTGGCCGTGGCGGATCCGGGGAAGGCCGCAGGGCCAGGCCCCGGGCTCCAGCTCGAGCCCCGCCCGCACGGCCCGCAGGAGGGCCTCGCCACGGGTCCTGAGATGTCGTCTCAGGCTCCGGATCTCTTGCAGGTCCTCCATCTCCGATGGCTGCCGGTGCGCCAACAGGAGCAGCAGCTTGTCCGAAGCCACCTGCCCCCGAGGCCGGTCCAGCTCCCGCGCCTCCGCCTCCCGCCAGGCCGCCAGCTCGCGCAGCACCGCCAGCTCCCGGCGTCCGAGCTTCCCGTAGCCCTTGACCCGCCGGAAGGCCTCCCGCGGATCCCGCTCCTCGTAGAGGGCCGGATCGTCGAGGCCGGCCATCTCCTCCTGCAGCCAGTCCTCGACGCCGGCGGCTTCCGCCCGGCGGAGGAGCTCCTCGCGGGCGTCCACCAGGTAGCGCACGTCGTCCTCGGCGTACCCGGTCTGCGTGCCCGTGAGGGGCCGCCGCAGCCAGTCGGTGCGCGTCTCCGTCTTCTCCAGCTCGACCCCGAACAGCTCCTGCAGCAGGTCGCGCAAGGAGACGGTGTGCGGCAGGCCGGCGAAGCCGGCGGCGATGCGGGTGTCGAAGATGCGGCGAGGCGACGCCCCGGTCGCCGCGCGCAGAACGGTCAGGTCCTGCAACGCGTCGTGGAGGATCTTCACGGTGGAGCCGGCCAGCAGCTCCCCGAGCGGCCCGAGCCGCCCCTCGAGGGCGACGGCGTCCACCAGGTGGCAGGCGTCGGGCCCCAAGCCGAGCTGGATGACGCCCAGGGCCGGGTAGAAGGTGCGCTCCCAGACCATCTCCACGTCGATGGCCGCGCACCCCAGCCGGCGCGCCTCGTCGAGCCGTTCGGCCAGGCCCTGCTCGTCATCGATCAAGTCTTTCTCCCTGCGGCAAAGCCGCGGACCAGTCCGTAGTATTGAGCCGCGAACGCGGCCCACCTTCCGATTCCCCGCAACCAACCCGAGAACCCGCCATGGAACCCAGACCCGACTGGCTCGCCCAGGTAAGCGAAGAGATCCTCGAGCCGGATCTTCCCATCGTCGACCCCCACCACCACTTCTGGGTGGAGAGCAGCTTCGGCCGCTACCTGCTCGACGACCTGTGGGCCGACACCGGCGCCGGGCACCGGGTGGAGCGCACCGTCTTCCTGGAGTGCCGCGCCGAGTACCTGCGGGAGGGTCCGCAGGCGATGCGGCCGGTGGGCGAGACCCGCTTCGTCGCCGGTCTGGCCGCGGAGACCGCCGCCGGCCCCGAGGGCGCGGCCCGGGTGGGAGCGATCGTCGGCCACGCCGATCTGCTGCTGGGCGCCGCCGTGGAGGAGGTCCTGCACGCCCACCTGGAGACCAGCGGCCTCTTCCGCGGCATCCGGCACGCGGCCAGCTGGGACCGGGGGCTGAGCCCTTCCGGCCCAGGGGGCGGCCGCTACCTGGACCCGGCCTTCCGCGAAGGCTTCGCCAGGCTCGGTCCGCTGGGTCTGAGCTTCGACGCCTGGATCTACCACTCGCAGATCCCCGACCTCGTGGACCTGGCCCGGGCCTTTCCGGGAACCACCATCGTCCTCGACCATCTCGGCGGCCCCCTGGGCACCGGCCCCTACGAGAACCGCCGAGAGGAGGTCTTCGAGGTCTGGCGCGGCCACATGGAGAGCCTGAGCCGCTGTCCCAACGTGAACGTCAAGGTCGGGGGCATCGCCATGCCCCTGAACGGCTTCGGCTGGCACGAACGCGACCGGCCGCCCGGCTCGGAGGAGCTGGCCGAGGCGGACCGGCGCTGGTGCCTGCACGCCATCGAGACCTTCGGCCCCGGCCGCTGCATGTTCGAGAGCAACTTCCCCGTCGACAAGGTCTCGGTCTCCTACCCGGTGCTCTGGAACGCCTTCAAGCGCATCGCCGCCGGGCTCTCCGCCGCCGACAAGGAGGCCCTCTTCCGGGGCACCGCCTCGAGGGTCTACCGGCTCGATTAGAACCGGTCCGGCCACCACATGTGCGCCACGCGCAGCGGGAAGAGTCCGCGAGCCACCTCCAGGGCCGCCCGGGAGCCGCGCATCAGGCCCGCCACCGCGGCGTCGTCGGCGCCGCGGTAGCCCATGGCCAGCTGGAACAGCACCGCCTGATCGGGGACCCGCAAGCGGGGTTCGTCCGCCGGGGGCCGGCCTTCCACGTGCACGCTGCCGTCACGGCGGCGGCGCAGGGCCACGGCACCCAGATCGGTGTGCAGGGCGATCCCGTTCAGGCCGTCCGCCGGCCACCTCCGCTCCCACTCCGGAACCATGGCCGAGATGAACCCCGGCAGGTCGATGATGCGGCCCATGGGGCCGGCGTTGCGGGGGTACACGGTCTCGTCCCGGGCGCCGAATCCGCGGCCGTACAGGGCGAAGGGGTGATCCACCGGCACGCTGGCCGAGACCCGCCCGAGCCGCAGGGCGAGAGCCCGCCGGGCCAGGAACCTGAGGATGGCGCCATTCACCTCGGCGCCCTGCCCGGCGACCTCGGCGAGACGGCTGCGGTCGGACTCGTCGTCGTAGAGGAAATAGCCGAGCACCCGCTGCGGCGCTCCGTCGCGGTGGACCACGCGGGCGGCGCCGGCCACACCGAATCCGGAGCCCATGGGGAAGCCCTGCCACTTCCGGTCGCGCACCACCGAGGCGGTGCGCCCGGCGTTGGCGGCCCCGTAGAGCCGCCGCACAGCGGCCAGGTCCCCAGTGCGCATGGGCCGCGTCTTCAGCGGCGAGACGGCGCGCCGGGCGTCGGCCGCGGCCAGGGACAGACCGTGCTCCGGCATGCAGGTGGCGAAGCCGGCGCGGTGGTAGAAGTCCTCGATGCCGAACAGGAAGGAGCTCTCGTAGCCTTCGTCCGCCATCAGCTGCAGCGACCGCTGCAGGACGCGCAGCGCCAGGCCGCGCCGGCGATGGGCGGGGTCCGTGCCGACGCCGGCGATCCCCCCGACGCGGACCACGGCGGACCCGATGCGCATGCGCCGGTCCGTGATCCACAGCCGCGAGACCGACCGGCCCCGGTGGAGGATCTCCACCTTCCAGCCCGTCCCGCCGGCCCGCTCCACCCGGGGCTCGGCGTAGCTCACCCCCCGGGTCAAGGGGCGTAGAAGTTGCGCGACCCGTACTGGAAGAAGATGGCGCGGCGGTCCTGCTCCCCGGTCCAGGGGTAGGCGCCGTGGGTCTGGGCCGAGGCCAGGAAGAACAGGACGTCCCCCGCCTCCATCTCCACGTGGCGCACGAGCCCCAGCTCGTCCTCGCAGGTGAGCAGGCCGTCGGGCGCGCGGTAGCGGGCCTTGTGGCTTCCGGGGACGCAGACGAAGCCGCCGTCGGCGGCGGTCACGTCGCGCAACTGCCAGGCGACGTTGAGGACCTCGGCGTAGACGCGGCCGTTGCGCTGCCGGTAGTGGGCGCTCACCCTCGGCGGCCCCCCGCCGGCATGCAGCAGGTGCCCGGAGGAGCCCTTGCCGAAGAGGAAGCTGGTGCACAGCGCGGCCTCGTAGCCGCTGCCCATCATCCAGTTGAGCCGCTGCACCAGGGCGGGGTCGGCGATCATGCGCTGAAAGGGCTCCCCGTGGGGCGCGGGCAGCTTCCAGGGGTTGCCCAGGGACAACCGGTGGCCGCCGGTCCCGGCCAGCCGCGTGGAGTGCCCGGCCGCCGACCCGCCCCTCTTCGGACTGGAGTTGGCATGGGCATCGATCGCCTCGTCGGCGGCGGCGAGCCACTCGGCGTCCATGACGCCGCGCACCACGAGGTGGCCGCACAGGTCCCAGTGGAAAAACTCCTTCTCGTCGATGCCGCAGGCCTCGTCGCGGGTGTAGATCGAGGGGTGGTGGACGCCCCCCTCCTCCTCGAGCCAGGCTCGCTCGCCGTCGGACATCACCACCGGCGGCGGGTACGGCCGGTCCGGGTTGTGGACCAGGGCCCGCTGCTCCGGCGTCAGCGACGCCCTCCACTCCTCGTTGCCGTCGTCCTGACCGCGGATCTCGGAGCCGGCCGAGGGGCGCACGTTGGAGCTCACGTAGCCGCAGGACAGCAGTCTCCGGGGTCCCTGCCCCCGCCAGGGCCGCAGGCCGCTCAGGAGCGATGCGGCGCAGATCATCAGGTCGCCGGCCCGCAGCGCCGGCTGCCTCACCAGCCCCATGTCGTCGGCGCCGGTCACCAGGTCCCGCGGAGTCTCCACGGAGCTGTTGTGGCTGGCGGGCACGACCACGAGGCCGCCGTCCCCCTCGGCGGCGTCGGCCAGGGCCCAGACGACGCGCACGGCGCGACTGAGGGACTCCCGGCGCTCGCCGTAGGCCCGCGACCAGTCCAGGGGCTCGCCGCCGCCGGACAGGGCGGTGCCGCCCGCCTCGGCGCCCACCCCCAGCAGGCGCGGGGACTCGTCGATGCGGAACTTGCCGCAGATCTGCTCCAGGTAGCCGGCGAGCACCGGGTGGTGGCGCAGGGCCAGCAGCGGCGCGCCGGCGGGCTCCGACCAGCGCAGCGGACCCTCCACGGGCCCGAGGCGGTCGAGGGCCCGGTTGCAGGCGGTCAGCTCCGCCGAAGTCAGCACGCCGGGCAGGACCAGGTATCCGCCCACGTCGAGCTGGTAGCGCTCCTCCTCCGTCAGCTTCCGTTCCTCCATCAGACGATCCCTCCCCTCCTTCGTGGGCCGGTCCTCCGCCCTCTGGCGGAGCCGGAGCCTGTACGCGAGACTTGGTAATCTATGTCGGATTTCGACCTCGGACTCCAGCGCATCGTCGACGGCCAGGGCCTGCCCATCGCCATGGCGGGCATGACCATCGTCTTCACGGCGCTGCTCCTCATCAGCCTCTTCATCGCCCTGCTGCCCCGCATCCTGGCGGCGGTGGCCACGCGGTTCCCGGAATCGGTGCCCCACGCGCCCCTCCGGGTCGAGCCGCCGAGGGAGGACCTGGCCGCCGTCGCCGCCGCGGCCTGGGCCTACACCCGAACCCGGGCCTGAAGCCGGCGCCATGAGCGTCCTCTTCGAGTTCCTCGGCACCACGGGGTTCGCCACCATGACCTGGGGCAACGTCCTCATGGTCGTGATCGGCCTGATCTTCATCACCCTGGCGATCACCAAGGACTACGAGCCGCTGCTGCTGCTGCCCATCGGCTTCGGCGCCATCGTCGGCAACATCGCCTCGATCCCGAGCATGGCCGTCGGCGTCTACGACGAGGGCAGCGTCCTCTACTACCTGTACTTCGGCGTCAGCCAGGGCATCTACCCGCCGCTGATCTTCCTCGGCATCGGGGCCATGACCGACTTCTCCACCATGCTCTCCAACCCGCGGCTGGTGCTGCTCGGGGCCGCCGCCCAGGTGGGCATCTTCCTGACCCTCCTGGGCGCCCTCTACCTCGGCTTCACCCCCGAGGAGGCGGGCGCCATCGGCATCATCGGCGGCGCCGACGGACCGACGGCGATCTTTCTGTCGGCCAAGCTCGCCCCGCACCTGATCAGCGCCATCGCCATCGCCGCCTATTCCTACATGGCCCTGGTGCCCGTCATCCAGCCGCCGGTCATGCGCCTGCTGACGACGCGCAAGGAGCGCCTCATCCGCATGCCGCCGCCGCGCCAGGTGTCGCGCCGGGAGCGCATCGTCTTCCCCATCGCCGCCTTCCTCATCGCCGCCGTCATCGCCCCCGGCTCGCTGGCCCTGGTGGGCATGCTGATGTTCGGCAACCTGCTGAAGGAGAGCGGCGTCACCGAGCGCCTGGCGGAGACGGCGCGCCACGCCTTCGTGGACACCGTCACCATCCTCCTCGGGTTCTCGGTGGGGGCCAGCACCCAGGCCCAGGTCTTCCTCACGCCCCAGTCGGTGCTGATCTTCGGCCTCGGCGCCCTCTCCTTCGCCATGGCCACCGCCGGCGGCGTGCTCTTCGCCAAGTTCCTCAACCTGTTCACCGAGAACAAGATCAACCCCCTCGTCGGCGCCGCGGGCGTGTCGGCCGTTCCCGACTCGGCGCGCGTGGTCCAGATGCTGGGCCACCAGGAGGATCCCCACAACCACCTGCTGATGCACGCCATGGCCCCGAACGTGGCCGGCGTCATCGGCTCGGCCATCTGCGCCGGCATCCTGTGGTCGGTCATGGTGAAGTGATATGACGAAGAAGGTCACATTCATGTGCACCGCCTTCCGCGACGGATTCCAGTCCGTGTACGGAGCGCGTGTGCTCACGCCCGATTTCCTTCCCGCCCTGGAGGCCGCCCGCGAGGCCGGCATCGACTACTTCGAGGCCGGCGGCGGGGCCCGCTTCCAGTCCCTCTACTTCTACTGCAACGAGGACGCCTTCGACATGATGGACGCCTTCCGGGAGACCGCCGGCCCGGAGGCGAACCTGCAGACCCTGTCGCGGGGCGTGAGCGTGGTCGGCCTCGACTCGCAGCCGAGCGACATCATCCGGCTCCACGCCGACCTCTTCGCCCGCCACGGCATGACCACGATCCGCAACTTCGACGCCCTCAACGACGTGGACAACCTGGTCCACTCGGGGCGCTGCATCGTCGAGGCCGGCCTCAAGCACCAGGTCTGCGTCACCATGATGGCCCTGCCGCCGGGATGCCGCGGCGCCCACGACCCGGCCTTCTATACGGGGACCTTGCGCAAGATCCTCGACGCCGGGATCCCCTTCGACTCGGTCTGCTTCAAGGACGCCTCCGGCACGGCGGTGCCGGCCACCGTCTTCGAGACCATCGTGCAGGCCCGGCGCCTGCTGCCCGAGGGCACCTTCATCCACTTCCACACCCACGAGACCGCCGGCATCTCGGTGCAGGCCTACAACGCCGCCCTCGACGCCGGCGCCGACGCCATCGACCTGTCCCTGGCGCCGGTCTCGGGCGGCACCTGCCAGCCCGACGTGCTCGTCATGTGGCACGCCCTGCGCGACACCGAGTACGACCTGGGCATCGACGTGGACAAGGTCCGGGAGGCGGAAGAGGTCTTCAAGGAATGCATGCGCGACTACTACCTGCCCCCCGAGGCGGTGGCCGTGGAGCCCATGATCCCCTGGAGCCCCATGCCCGGGGGCGCCCTGACGGCCAACACCCAGATGCTGCGCGACAACGGCATCATGGATCGCTACCCGGAGATGATCCGCGCCATGGGCGAGGTCGTCGAGCGCGGCGGCTTCGGCACCTCGGTGACGCCCGTCTCCCAGTTCTACTTCCAGCAGGCCTTCAACAACGTCATCCTCGGCCCGTGGGAGCGCATCGCCGACGACTACGGCCGCATGGTCCTGGGGTACTTCGGCAAGACCCCGGTGCCGCCCGATCCCGAGGTCGTCGCCCTGGCCCGCGAGCAGTTGGGCCTGCAGCCCACCGACCGGCCGCCCCTGGAGCTGGACGACGCCAACCCGAAGAAGGGCGCCGGCCCCGCCCGCCAGCGGCTGGCTTCCGAGGGGCTGAAGACCACGGACGAGAACATCTTCATCGCCGCCGCCTGCGGCGACAAGGGCATCGCCTTCCTCAAGGGCGAGGCCGAGTTGGGGATCCGCAAGCTCGACGGTGCGGCGCCGGAGCCGGCTCGCGCTGCACCTGCGCCAGCGGCGGCGGCCCCGGCGCTCGCACCGGCACCATCCACACCGCCCCCGGCACCCGCTCCTGAAGGGCCGGCGTCCTACTCCGTCAAGGTGGAGGGCCGCTCCTACACGGTCGTCGTCGACGGGGACCGCGTGCGGGTGGGGGACAAGACCTACGACGTGACCGCGGACGAAGGCGGTCAGCCCGGGGCGGCCGAGAGCGCGCCCGCCCCGGCGGCCGCCGCCCCGGCGGAGGGCACGGCACCCCCCGCCGCGCCCAGCGCCGCCGGGAGCGACACGGTGCCCGTGGAGTCGCACATGCCCGGCAAGGTGGTGCGCATCGTCGCCGAGCCCGGAACCGTGGTCGGCGACGGCGACACTGTGCTCATGATCGAGGCCATGAAGATGGAGGTGCCCGTGGCCTCGCCCGTGAGCGGCACCGTCGTCTCGGTGGCGGTTTCGGCGGGAGACCAGGTCGCCGAGTCGCAGGTGCTGGCCGCGGTGCGGCCGGACTGAGGGCGGCGAAGCGTCAGGGGCAGTACGTGCAGACTCGCGGCTCTCCTGCCAAGCCTGGCTCGCTGATCGTCGAGATCCAAGTGGCAAGCGAAACCCCTCAATACCGTCATTCAGTTAGTGCGCAAGGGCGAAGTGAGAGTATCTGCCCATGGATACGATGAGATTGCGGCGGAGCCGGGCAAGCGATTCACATTGTGTGGGGCATCCCGGCTGGACATGCCTCACCCGCCGTTGTAGTGACGGCCTATCGCCCCAATACACAGGATTGGGCGGAAGGTTACATGAGGAGGCGAACATGACGAGCAGAGCGACTACGAGACTGGTGCGCGCCGGCGAGTACGCTGCTGAGGTAGAGGTGGAGCTGATCGAAGGGGACGCCGGATGGCCGCCCTATCTGTCGGTGGGAGACGCCGAGAAGCTTGATGATGTCCGCGAGGCTCTAAAGGTCGGTGACTTGGAGCATGCGGCTCAAATGGCTCGGGTGTTCCGCCTTACCCCCATTGAGGCGTAGCACAGTGACCGGTTTCTCGCCGCGCAGACCTGACGGTCCGGCGATTGCGCCCGATCCGTCTCCCCGATCCGAGCGAGCTCGCGGCGGGTTGACGGTCAGATCACACCGAAGAGATAGGCGATCTTGCTGAACGCCGCCTTGGTGCGATCGTGATCCCGAACGAGTACCAGGTAGAAGTGACTCTCCGGGGTGAACTCGTAGTCGAAGACCGTGTTGAGGTTGTCCCTCGTCGAGTCGTCCATCTGCTCGATGGCTCGCTCGTGGAACAGCCGAAGACCGACGCGGCGGGTGAACTGGTAGTTGGTCGTCGTGCGCAGGACGAGCGTCTCCCGCCGGCCGCGCCAGTCGAAACGGTCGGCAGCCAGGCTGATCGTCAGCCGGCGAAACAGGTTGGCCCTGGCGTCCAGACTGCCAAACCAGGTGAAGGCACCCTGACGAGTACCCATCTGGTTGTAGACACTGACGAAACCCCATGTCGAGGTGTATTCGAGGATGGCCCCGGCGAACCGGGTGTTCCAGAGGCGTCCGGCTGCCCGCAGTTGTCCGACCCGGGCCCGGGAGAAGAAGCCGAAGCGGCCTACATCGAGCGATCCCTCGGCCTGGGCATACTGCTGGCGCAGAAGACCGGTCTCGTCCGTCTGCCGAAACACCCGTCCGCGAAGCAGGAGGGCATTCAGTGTGCTGCCTTCTGGAGTAGGTGTCGAGGAAGGCAAAGGTGCCCCGGGCGCGGCGGTATGCCTCGTCCTCCAGACCGGTCTCGTTGGGCCGGAACCCTGCGCGGATCTCTTCGAGTTCCACGAAGCCACTGAAGCCCGACTGGTTGCGCCAGTTGGTCGAGGCGTGATAGGCGTAGTGGTGGCTGCCGCCGGCGGAGTTGCCCACGAACTGGCCCGTGGCCGTCCAGTCGCGCCCCAGACCGACCCGGCCGTTGAGGGACAGGAGGCCCACGTCCCGGTCGTCTTGGTGCTTGTGGACCGCCATGGCGCCGATGACGGTGCGCTCGCCGATGTCGCGGTTGAGGCGCAGGTTGACGAGGTTGGCGCGCCGCTTGGCATCGCCGTCGTAGCGGTCGATGACCTTGCCGTAGGTGTTCAGGGCGGCCCACGTGTACCCGCCCGTTTTTCCCGTGGCCTTGACGCCCAGATCGATCTCCTGCACCCGCCGCGTGTAGAACAGGCGCAGGGGCAGATCGAAGAGTTCCGCTCCGTCGCGGAAGAAGGGCCGGCGTTCGGGCAGGGACAGCTCGCGGTCGTCGTTGACGTTGATCAGCGTCGGGTCGCTCTCCAGTTGCGAGAAGTCCGGGAACACCGTCAGGTTGCCGATCAGGCGGCCCGAGGGCTGGTAGATCAGGTCGACGCCGGCGTCTCCATCGTCGGGGCGGCCCTGGAGAGCGCGGTAGCTGGCGTAGGGCAGGAGATCCAGGCGGGCCGTCCCTGTTGCGGCCGGAATCAGCTCGAGTCCCCGCAGCTCGCCGAACTCGGATACGCTGCCGAAGGCACCGCCCGTGTCGGACCAGGAGTAGGACTCCTTGTCGATGGGGCGGGCCCTCCAGAAGTTCACACCCCAGGTCGTGATTTCCTCATCGTATTGCAGCTCCGCCAACGGTATGGCGAGCTCGGCGGTCCAGTGATCCGGGTGCTTCTGCACCTCCGCCTCCCACGAGGCATCCCAGGCAAAGGTGAAGGAGCTCTCGTTGCTGATGCGCTGGTCCATCTGGGTCGCCAGGGTGTTGATGCCGAAGACGTAGGCATTGCGGCGGTCGTGGTAGGTGTCGAAGACGACCTCGACGGCGTCGTCGGTCCAGATCCGGGTGTCGCGTCGGGTCAGGGTTTCCCGGAGCCGGGTCATGTCCGGCTCCCAGCATCGAAAGCCTACATAGATCGCTGCGGCATCGTAGAGGACGAATGCCTCCGTGCGGAGCCGTGCGGGCATGCCGCGAGTCTGCTGGGCGCGGAAGAAGTCGCCGGCCACCTCGGCTCTCTGCCAGGCCGGCTCGGAGAGGTGGCCGTCGATGCGCGGCGGCTGATCGACGCGCAGGGCCGTTACGGTGCGCGAAGGCGTTTCCGCCGATTCAGCGGGCGTCGGGAGGGCTGCAAGGAGAAAGGCCCAGCATGCGGCCAGCGCGATGGGCAACCGGGCAGCGCTCCAAACGCCTCGCGAAGACTCTGAAGAGGACGGGACCATGTCCCCAATGGCTATGCGCGGACCTGCTACAATGGCAACAGGTAATTCGGCTCCATCAGGCCGCGCCCCACCGGCCCGCAAGAAGTGGCCCAGGCCCTCAGGACCGTCAGAGAACAGGTAGCCGCTGGCTCGGTTCCTCCCGGACCCTGCGACCCAGCGCTCGGCGAATGGTTGCCACTGTTCACACGAGCACATACCTTCCCACAACCAGCAGATACTCGCGATTTCCCGAACCAACTGTTCGCCTATTGGACAGTTATGCGGCATGGGGGTTTTAGGGGCGATTGGCGGTGCCAGAGGGCACTAAGACCGTGGTGACTACACAGAGGACCAACCATCGATGGAGACTGAACTTATTGCCGAAGATCGGGAATTCCTACAGAGCCTGGAAGAAGAATTGTGGCGAGAGGAAACGCGTTTCGACTTATCGAGAATGGAGAAAGTCATCGCCGAGGACTTCTTCGAGTTTGGAAGGTCTGGGCGTATCTACCAGCGCGCCGACACGCTTTCGGTACCTTCAACATCCATAGAAGCGGTGATTCCGCTTCCAGACTTTGATGCGCGTCTTCTTTCTGAAGGTGTCGCCCAGGTAACGTACAATAGTGTCGTCACCTACGGCGAAAATATCGAGGAGGCACGAAGGAGCTCAATCTGGACACGGTCGTCTGGTGGTTGGAAGCTGAGGTTCCATCAAGGGACACCATTTTCGAGTGACGATTGAGCGAGCTTCTCAATTTGTCCTCAATCTTCGGTAAAAGTGCAGAAGTTGCTGTGCTGTCAGGATCCTCTTGGGTCCCAAAACCCCCACGTCCGCATAACACGACCGTGCGTGGCTCGGCGTATTCGCGCCTCCGCCCAACTGCCTGCGGCAGTTCGCGCACAGCGGGAACGTTAGGCGAAAGCGAAGGAACTTGGTTAGATTGTGATCAAATCGTGAGTGTCGGCTGGGCGGGGGTGGCGTCGAACAGGGCGGGAGAGGGGAGCATGGGTGGACTCGAGATCGTCGGGCAAGAGGGGCTCACACAGAGAGATGGATCATGTCCTTGCTACGTGATTCGCCACCGTCCGTCGGGCGAGGGAATCGTAGGTTCGGAGGCTGTGGTCCTCAGGTTGGTTTTCGACCCAGAGCACTGGTCGGTGGCGCCGTCCGGCTATGGGTATTTTTCGGACTTTGCATCCCGAGAAGCACGGGGCCGAGGGAGTGTCGAGCGGAGCGCCAGACGGCCACCCCGCCCCCCGAGCCCGCAAGGGTTGCCCTCTTCGACCCGGATGCAAGGTAGGCCATCGCCTAACACCCGTGCCCCCGGCTCGGGCCCCTGCGGCCCTCGCTCAACCGCTTCGCGGTTCGGGGGCACGAAAACGTTAGGTGTTTGATGGGTCAGCTTTCAGGTTTCACCTATCGACAGGTGATCCGAAAAGTGTGAGATTGAGGGGCCGGTGATTGTTCGAATATCAGATAGACTTGGAAAGAAGATTGATCTGAGCCCGGACAGGGTTCTTCCCGCCGATCCCAATCCTTTCGCCGACTGGTCGTCCCACTTGTTTACGGCCGACCGAACTCAATACATCCTGATTTCCAACACGGCATCCCTCTACTCCATGGTGATGTTTGGCAGAGGTATGACCGATGATTGTCGGTTCTTGGATCGGATTACGGGCTACATGGGTGAATTCCTTCGAGCAGATGACCACGGATTCATCTTCGAGCGGTTGATCATACCCTGGCTCGAACGAGTGAGCTTCTCCAAGGCACTCAACCGATCCGTAATTGGTTCAATGAACGATCTCGTCTTCCAAGCTCAGCTTCATTTGATCGAAGGTGTCATGTCGCCGTTTGATGTATCGTTTCGCTTGAATGAAGTACCCCTATCGTATTTGGAGCATGTCACTCCACGAGCGTCCTTTCAGCACCTTGCTGTCCAGGGCACGGAGAAGTCGAAGCTCGCGAGACCCTCCTAAAGGATCACGCGAGATTACCGTGCCCCTGGCGTGAGGACAGGGGGCCTTCATAGTCTGGTTCTTGATCGGCTCTCATGCTTCCTGCGACCGGCTCATACCACGTCTGTAGGCACCCAAACGTCGCATGAGCCGGCGGCCCTCGCAGGACGGACCGTATCAACGCGGGTCGGTCTCGCTTTGGGCTCAGGCCAGCGTCTCGAGCACCTGTCCCAGCCGCGTGAAGGCCATCATCGCGGCGTAGGCGTAGCACAGAACTACGGAGGCGGGCAACGCGAAATCCTGGAACAGCTTCTTCCGTCGCATCGTTTGCTCCTTTCGCAACGAAGACATCCGGTCCTGGGCAAGGATCGTGCCAGGGGCCCGCGAAGCCGGCGCTGGGCCTCGCGAGAAGGGTACGCCGCACACTGGTTGATCCCGGAATCACCGCGCTCTCTGGCCTCTCTGAAGGGTGTTCGCCCTCCCTCACTGGTGCAGTCTCCATGGGCGTGTCGCTGTTCGGTAGCGAACGGGACTGTCCGCATGGGGACAGTCCTGAGCTGACCGGCCGCCAGCGGCTGGCCCCGGCGGGGATACAGGTGGCCATGGCCCCCCTTTTTCCTTGACATTGTAGAGGGGACACTCCTGTACTGAGAAGGCTGTCCAGACGCAGGGCGAGGCCCGCCAGGTCAACGCTGCCAGCTACAAGGGTGCCAGGTTTCCGGTGGCAGGGCTCGACGGCAGAATGATCGGACGGGGGATACCTCGGGCCGCGTGGCGCAACTGTCAGAGTGAGTCGTCGGCCGTCGTTCCCTGGTCCCCACGGATCAGGCGGCGCAGGGTTCAGCGAGCATCGATCCTCATTCCTCAGGAGGACCACCATTCATCGATCTGCCGCGGCGCTGGCCCTCGCTGTCCTCCTTCTCGAGGCGGGGCCAACCGAAGCCGATGAACAGCCCATCCCCTCCAGTGATGCGCAAATGCAGCACTGGATGGCGCACCCCCAGCGGACCGCTGTCGCGGTGCGCACGGAAACACCGCCTCGCCTGGACGGCGTCGTCGACGACGAGATCTGGAAGCGCGCCCCTCTGAACGAGGGCTTCACGCAGAGCGATCCGGACGACGGCGAGCCGGCGTCGCTGCGCACGACCTTCCAGGTGGCCTACGACGACGACGCCCTCTACATCGCCGCCGTCTGCTACGACGATCCCGACAGCGTCACCGCCGCCCTGGCGAGGCGCGACGAATCGCGCGAGCGCGACTTCCTCGAGATCAACCTCGACCCCCACCACGACCATCAGACGGGCGTCTGGTTCAACGTCGGCCCCTCGGGCTGGATCGGGGACGGGATCATCTACAACGACGACGACTTCGACGACGGCTGGGACAGTGTAGCCGAGGCCGCCACGGCGATGCGGCCGGACGGCTGGAGCGTGGAGCTGAAGATCCCCTACCACGCCCTGCGCTTCGGGGAGAAGGAGACGTGGGGGATCAACGTCTTCCGCAAGATCAGCCGCCGGGCCGAGTGGGCGGCATGGAGCCACACACCCCGGGGCGTCACCGGATACGCCTCGCGCTTCGGCCACCTCGAGGGGATCGTGGGGATCGAGCCGCGGCGCAGTCTCGAGATCCTGCCCTTCACCCTGGGCCGCGGCATCCTGCCCGTGGGAAACGGCGGCGGCGAGCACGAGTTGTCCTCCGCCGCCGGCCTCGACCTGCGCTACGGCCTGTCATCCAACATCTCCCTCAATGCCACCGTCAACCCGGACTTCGGCCAGGTCGAAGGCGACCCGGCGGTGCTCAACCTGACCGTCTTCGAGACCCGCCACCGCGAGCGCCGGCCCTTCTTCCTGGAGGGCATCCAGATCTTCCAATCCCCCCGCCCGGGCATCACGGGCGTTACCGGGCAGGCGCGCCTGTTCCACTCGCGGCGCATCGGCCGGCCCCCCTCGCGGTTCCCCCTTCCCCCTGACAGCCGGGAGCTGGAGCGTCCCGACCACACCACGATCCTCGGCGCCGTCAAGCTCTCGGGCAAGACCGGGGGACGCACGGCCTTCGGTCTCCTCAACGCCGTCACCGGCCGCGAGGAGGTGCTCGTCGAGCAGGCCGACACGGTGCGCCGCCACGTCGAGGTCGAGCCGGTCACCAACTACCTGGTCGGCCGCGTGCAGCAGGACCTGCTGACCAACTCCACCGCCGGCGCCGAGGTCACGGCGGTCAACGGCCGCGGCTTCGACCCGGCCTATGTCGGGGCCGGGGACCTGCACCTCAAGTGGCGGGACAACGCTTACCGGTTCTACACCCGTCTCGCCGTGAGCCGCGCCAGACAGGGGGAGGATCGCGGCACCGGCTGGGAGGGTCTCATGAACTTCAGGAAGTCGGGAGGTGCCTTCGGCGGCGAGGTCCATGTGGACGCGCGGTCCCCCGCCTTCCAGGTCAACGACCTGGGATACATGAAGCCCCGCAACCGCATTCAGACGGGCCTGGGGCTCTATCACCACAAGCTCCACCCCTACTGGCTGGCCCGCCGTTCCGGGTATGAGCTCGACTTCTGGGTCCGCTGGAACTACGCCCGCGTGCAACTGTTCCGGGGGGTGGCCTTCAACACCTGGCACCAGCTGCACAACTACTGGGGTTTCCGGGCCCAGGTGCTCCACAACCTCGAGGGCCTCAACGAGGTGGTCACCCGCGGCGGACCGATCATGGTCGCACCGTCCGACAACAGGATCAGCCTGAATGTGTGGACCGATGGCCGCAAGCCCGTCAGCGGCCGGTTCGGCTGGAACTTCTTCGAGAGCCGGGGCGGCGACAACCTGAGATCGGGGGTCTGGGCCGGTCTCGAGTTCAGGCCCATGTCCCAGCTCAGCGTGGAGATCGGGCCGAGCTACAACTACCAGCGCAACTTCGCCCAGTGGCTGCAGAACAAGGACGAGGACGGCGACGGCGAGGACGACCGCTTCATCTTCGGCGAGCTCGAGAGCCGCGTCCTGGACATCAGCGTGCGCGGCGACTGGACCTTCACGCCCACCTTGAGCCTGCAGCTCTACGCCCAGCCCTTCGTGACCACCGGCGACTACGGCGACATCAAGGAGCTGGCGCGACCGAGGTCCTACGAGTTCCTCCCCCATGCCGGCTTCGACGGGAACCCCGACTTCCACTTCCGCTCATTCCATTCCAACCTGGTGCTGCGCTGGGAGTTCCGGCCCGGCAGCACCCTCTTCGTCGTCTGGCAGCAGAGCCGCGACCGCAGCTTCGGCGACACCCTCGACCCGCGGTTCCAACCCGCCGGCGACCTGGGAAACACCTTCCTCGACCCGGGGCAGAGCATCTTCCTGGTCAAGGGCAACTGGTGGTTGGGGCTGTGAAGGCTGGGCAACTCGTGAGCCGCGACCTCATCCATCCCCACCGGCACAAGCAGCTCTTCCTGGACGACGACGCCATCGAGGCCATGTCCGGCCTTCGACGCGTGCTGCACCGCCCCGAGCGCTACGGGCCCGTTCTGCGAACGGACCGCTCCCGGGGAGAGAAACACGTGCAGAGCGCCAGCGTGCCCCAGTGGAATTCGGAAAAGTCTCTCTGGGAGTGGTGGTACAGGGGCTACCCCGCCTACACCGAGGACGGCCTCTGCCTCTACGCCACCTCGACAGACGGCCGCCACTGGGAACAGCCCGACAACATCGCCTACCGGTCGCCGGAGCGCTCCCTGTATCACGTCATCCGCGACGAGGGCGACGGGGATCCCCGGCGCCGCTACAAGGCCTTCTTCAGCGACACCGACCACATGAACCGCTGTCCCGGGATGTCGCCCGACGGTCTTCAGTGGACCTTTCCGGATGGGCCCCCCATCCCCAGTCAGGATACCTCCCAGCTCATCCGCGACGACCTGGGCCAACGCTACCTGGCCACGGTGAAGCACCGCACCGAGTGGGGCCGCTCGGCCTGGCTGACGACCAGCCCCGACTTCGTCCACTGGACCGACCCGGTGCTCATCCTCCACACCGACGAGATCGACCAGGAGAACCGCAGGCGCCGGATCCAGGAGGTCGTCGACGACCCGGCCTATCTCTCTCCTCCGGCCGTCGACGACAGGGAATACATCGCCCAGCTCTACATGCTGCCGGTCATGACCTACGAGGGTCTGTACATCGGCTTCCCCTTGCTCTTCAATCCCTCCGGCGCCGATCCGGAGCACACCAACCACACCGGCCTCAACCAGGTGGAACTGGCCGTGTCGAGGGACGCCCATCACTGGCACCGGGTGGCCGACCGCGCCGTCTTCGTCGGGGTGGAACCCTGGGAGGGCGGCGCCAACTTCGGCAATGCCCAGGTAGCTCTGTGCGGCCCCCCCATCGTGCGCGGGCAGGAGATCTGGATCTACTACAACGCCTATCGTTTTCGCGGACACCGGAACCTCTTTGCCGGTCTCGATCCCGCCATCTACAACGATGCCTTCTGGGAGGAGAGCGGGGCCATCTGTCTGGCCAGACTGCGACTGGACGGCTTCGTCTCCCTCGACGCGTCCACGGAGGGTGAGCTCCTCACCGCTTCCTTCCTATGGGGGGGAGAGGAATTGTTGGTGAACGCCGATACCGGCGACGGCGAGATGCTCGTGGAAATGGTGGACGCGGAGAGCCATGCGCCCTTGCCCGGCCGGTCGGCCGGTGAGTGCCGGCCCCTGCGAGGAAATCACCTGCGCGAAACCGTCACGTGGGGGGAAGGGACTGCGGCTGCATCTGCCGAAGTCCCCGTACGCCTGCGCTTCCACCTGCGGAAGGCGCGGCTCTACAGCTTCTGGCTGGAGTGAGGGATCAGGCCGGGCGCTCCAGCAGGTGGGGACAGTGCCGCCGGACGAGATCCAGACGCTCGCCCAGCTCGGCCAGCCACAGGGTGCGGGCGCTGGCGAGCTGGGCGATGTCCAGGTTATGCGCCTTCTGCAGGAGGGTGCTGCTCAGATCGGCGCCGGACAGATCCGCTTCGTCGAGGTCGGCGCCTACCAATAGAGCGCTGCGCAGGTCCACGCCCCCCAGATCAGCCCCCCGCAGATCCGCCCGGCTGAGATTCGTGCCGCGGCCATCGGCGCCATGCAGATCGGCCTGCCCCAGGACGGCCTCCGTCAGGTTGGCGCTGCTGATGTCGGCCTGCCGCAGATTCGCCTCGGTGAAGTCGGCGCTGTCGAGGATGGCCACCGAGAGAACGGCGCCCGACAGGTCCATGCCGGTGCAGTCGAGGCCTTTGAGGTTGGCGGAGTACAGGTCGGGCCGCACCCCGGGCTTCTCTCGCCGCCACTGGTTCCAGACTTCCGTCCCCTCTTTGATGAGGGACACGTGCTCTTCCCGTGCCACGCGTCGTTGCTCCTTGTGCTACTCAACACCCTCTGGCGGACGGGTCCAATACAATCCCGGAGATCGCCGAGGCCATTGAGCATCAAGGGCCGATGATCTCATTCAACCCTTCGATTGTCCGTCCCAACTCTTCGGGAGATGCAGACCCCAGTCTTCGACCAATTCGGTCTATGGACAAGGTGCGGACCTGCCCGACCTTGACCCACGATTGCCTGGGCAGATCTTCAGAAGCAAGAGGCAGAGTCAGTGGGAAACCTGCTCGTTGCCGTTGGCTCGTAATCGCCATGGCGATTACCGTACCCGAGCGCTGGTTGAATACCTCCTGACTCAGGACGAGAACCGGACGATGCCCGGCCTGTTCCTGGCCCCGGGTCGGATTCAGGTCCGCCCAGCGGATGTCTCCTCTCAGTATTCGGGCCAAGTCTTCACGTCCTCCGCGAGCCCTTCCTCGGCCGATTCCTGTTCGACCACGGGGTCCAATTTCGCACATTCGCGGGCCAGACGGCCGCGACTGAGCCGTTCCAGCTTTTCGGCTACGGCTTCCTGAATCATCTGACTCCGGTTCTTGAATGCGCGCTGATTGACCAGGTAGTCCAGGTGCCTGACGATGTTCTCGTCCAGTGTGATCGCGACTTTTGCTTTCCCCATATGTCCATGTCCTCCGGATATGGCAATTTATCATACCACGGGCAGTAGTCAAGCGCCGTCGGGAAACGCCGGGATTTCCACCAGCGGCTCAAGTGATCTCGGACCGCAGGAAGGCGACGTTGGCCGCCATGAAGGCCAGCAGCGCGAACAGGGCCAGCAGCGCGAGATCGGTCGAGGTGTCGGCCAGCACCGAGCCGGTGGAGAGCCGCTCGCGGAAGAGGGGGATCACCTCGAAGGGCACGGGCAGTTGCGACAGGCCCGGGGCCAGCCCGAAGAGGTGATGGCTGTCCGGGTCGGCCTGGTCGCGTTCCTCGGTGAAGCGGCGGAAGTCCAGGGCGTAGCGGCGGCCGTCCTCGATGAAGCGCAGGTGCCGGGGCAGGCCCGTGCCCGCCAGGGATTCCAGGGCGTACTGGAGGATGCCGTAGGGGCTGAGACGGTTGACCAGGGCCCCCGCCTCGACCGGCCGCAGCTGCCGGCGCAGCTTCTCCTCGTGGAAATCGCGGTCCAGGCGGAAGCGCGCCCTCAGGAAGTCGCTCAGCTCCCGCAGGAGCGCGGCGGGAGGACGCTCGCCAGGCCCGACGGAGCCGCCCTTGCGGTGGATCTGGTGCTCCTCCGCCAGCGCCTGCACCTGCGATTGGTGGCGCCGCCCGTCCATCTGCGGCTCCTGGAAGTAGCTCACCGCGCCCGAGACCGTGTTCGGCAGCAGCACCAGCAGCACCGTCCACGCGAGCAGCAGCACCACCAGGGCCGAGGAGGCCCGCTCGCTCAGGCAGGAGACGAGCAGGCCGAGGCCGACGAAGCAGGCCAGGTAGAGCAGGCAGGCGAGGTAGACTGGTGCCAGGCGCAGGAAGAGATCCGAGCCCAGCGGGACGGGGCCGGACAGACCGAGGATGAGCAGGTTCAGGAGAATCCCGAGGGTGAGAGCGACGGCGAGGACGATCCAGGCGGCGGTGAACTTGCCCAGCAGCAGGCCGAAACGCGGCACCGGCCCCGAGAGGGCGAGCTTGAGGGTGCCCGTCTCGCGCTCGCCGCAGACGCCGTCGTAGGTGAGCAGCAGGGCCATGAGGCTGAGGCAGAAGCCGACGATGAACACCCAGTCGACCTCGACGAAGTCGGGGACGATGCCCGCGGTGGGACGCAGCACCGGATCCTGGTATTGGAGGACCCACGGCATATGGATGCTGAAGCCCGAAGCCCAGGTGTACGAGCCGGTTTGGGTCGCCCAGATCGTTTTGGGCAGAAAGTCCTCGCGTCCGAAAGCGATGAAGGAGAAGGGGCTCGGCCGCTTGAGCAGCCAGCTTGGCCCCCGGACCGCCAGCTCGCCGAGGTTCCAACCCTCGAGCCCTCCCTCGTGGATGTGCAGCCTCTCCTGGTACCGCTCAATAGCCCGCTCATGCCCGGAGCCGCCGCTGAAGACGACGCCGTTCACCGCCATGAGGGCCGTGGTGATCAGCAGGGTCAGGGCGAAGCGCAGACTGGTGAGGTGATCGGCCAGCTCCCGCCGCAGGATCGCCGCGATCACGGCCGCCCCTCCGAGCCCCGGATCCCCAGGTTGTTCATCGATCCCTCCTCAGGCCGTCAGGTCGTAGCGCCGGAACCGCCAGTACGCGGCCAGGAAGCTTGCAGCGGCGAAGCCGGCCAGCACCAGCAGCGGCGCCGAGGCGCGGGCGAGGCTCTCGCCGATGGAATCGCCGGACTCGCGGTAGCGGGGCAAGTGCTCGAGAGTGGCCTTCGTCGACATGTCGAACCACTCGCGGGATCCGAACCAGCCCTGCTGCTCGTAGAAGGCGATCAGCTGGCCCCGGTAGCTCCGCGCCGACTCCAGGAAGCGCCAGTAGTCGCCGCGGTCGGTGCGAGCCACGGCCGCCGTGGCCCGGCCGAGGGCGCCCGCGGGGGAGAGCAGGGACAGCCCCGAGGCCACGGCGTGGAGGCCCTTCATCCCGGTCTCCAGCGGCTCCCATGCTTCCCGCCACACCCGCTCCGCGTAGGCAATCCGCTGCTGCTCCACCTCGGCGAAGAACGGGCCCAGCGCCCTCACTTTGCGCTCCACATCGGCGTCCTCCGAGTCCTGGGAGAAATCGCCTACGATGTAGCCGTCAGGTCTCCACCGGTTTCTCGACGAGAACGGCACTCCAAAATCCCCGACCCGGACCTCGTCCTGGCGCTGTTCCATCCACCTGCCGAAGCTCCTGTCGAGTTGATGCTCCAGCCCCCAGGCCGACCCCGCCGAGAGGCGCGTGCGGGCATAGGCGTCGACGGCGAAGCCGACCACGTTGGGATAGACGGCCACCGCCAGAAGCCACCCGAAGACCGCCAGGACCAGGGCCGTGGCCGGGCGCCGAGCCCAGGTCGACAGCAGCAGACCGACCGCGTACATGGCCGCCACGTAGAGGCCGGAGGCGGCGAACATGAGGGCCACCCGACCGATCTCGCCGGCCCCGAGATGGAGCGCGGGCGAGCTCTGCACGAAGAGCAGGGCCACCACGTAGGTGACGGCCAGCAGCGCCGCGAGCAGCCCCAGGTGGCCGGCCGCCTTGCCGACCAGGACCTGGTCCCGGGCCACCGGATTGGCCAGCATGAGCCGCAGGGTCCCGCTCGCGCGCTCGCCGCAGACCGCGTCGTGGGCGAAGAGCAGGGCCAGCAGCCCGAGGATGATCTGCACGATCAGGGAGACGTCGACGCTGCGGAAAAGGGCCATCAAGGGGTTGGAGAGGCCCACCCACCTCGAATAGACCGGCACCTCGTGGTGAGTGACCGTGACCTCGTTGCCCTGCCAGCGGTCGGAACCGACGCTGAACACGGCCAGCTGCCGGGGCTCACGGAAGGCCTTCAGATCGTAGACCAGGCGCGCGTACGGGCCCTCCTGCTCCAGCACCTCGGTCTCGTAGTCCCGGACCTGCTGCAGCCAGGCCTGCCGGCGCGACTCGTAGTCCTCGATCATGGCCAGGGTGCCGGCGGCCACGGCGACCACGCACAGGATCAGGCCCACGGCGAAGCGCACGGTCAGCAGGGCCTGGTAGAACTCCTTGCGGGCGATGACGGAGATCACTGGGACCTGACTGCGGAATGCTCCGACCTGGCACCCTGATGGACGTCCCTGAGCCGACTCTTCAGGTCGCGGTACACCCGACGTGTCGCCGCAGGACTATCCGCGTTCACCATCACTACTGATCTTTGGGACCGGACGATGAGGAACGGCGGCGTGTCCAGATCAGCGAAGACCTGACACTCGTCAACCGCTGCCACAGCAAACGCGCCGAGAACCGGCATCGTGAGCACAGCGATCTGGCCACGGGTAAAGGACCCTCGAGAGGAGCGTCGACGACGTTTGCGAGTTTCGGGACGTTCCGCTTGAGACATGTTCTCCTGTCCGTTAGAGCCGGCTATAGTGGGTCTCGGTACGCACCTGCACGTCAGGCTCGCCGACGCTCTCCGTTCTTCTTGAGCACCATCTGCCGGAAGCCCCACTCTATCTGAGTGCTTCCTCCTCCCCCGGAGACAATTGCTGCAAGTTCACCTTCCAGCGCCCGGATTTCCTGTTCCCCATAGTTGGATTGAATGAAGGGCTGGTTCTTCCAAGACTGGATGTTCATGGTGAACATGGTCGCTGCCTGAAGGTTGGACACGCCTACCCGTGCGACGCTACTCGTGACCTTCTCCAGGCCGTCGGAGATCTCCATCTGTTCCAGCTCAGGTCCGACACAGAGTTGGGTAGATTGGTCGGCCAGGAGAGCCTCCACGATGCCGAGATACCTGGAGAAGACCTGGTGACTGGTTTCAATCCACTCGACCTCTTCCAGCAGCAGGAGCCCGCTGGGTACCATCTGGCTGGCCCAATTCCGGATCACTTCGCCCGGCTCTCTCAAATGCGTCAGCAAGAGCCGGCAGAACAGGACATCCGCAGGCCCGACGGGAAATGGAACCCCAGTCACATCGTGCAGTTGAAACGATATCCTGTCGGTCTCTCCCTCTTTGGCAAGGGAGATGAACCGGTCCGAACTGTCAAGGCCGACGACCTTGCCTGCCTGCGTCGCTTCTGCGAGCATGTGTGTCGAGTATCCGGGACCGCATCCCAGATCCAATGCCAGTTGAGGACGGTTTCTGACAGATCTCAGGATGAATTCTCGGGACGAGGCTGCGTATACTTCGGCCAGGTACTCAAGGCGCTCAGCAGCAAGATTCGTGTCCGTGAATTGGTATTCCGGTGTGCTCAACCTTCGCCCTTGTCAGGTTAGCTCGATGCGGAGCTTTTTGCCCAGAGCCCGCACAGCGCGGTCCATTGTCTGCAGCGTTACGGAGGGATTGGACGAGTCAAGCAGACGGTCCAGCGCTGACCGACTGGTTTCCATGCGCCTGGCCATGGCCGATTTGGACAGCTTGTTTTCCTCCATGAACTGACTCAACTGATATGCAATAACGCGCTTCACAGCCGTCGCCTCTGCTTCACTGAGAAGGCCCTCGTCCGTGAGGAACTCATCAAGACTGCTGCCGAGGTGTCCTTTCATCGTGCCTCCCGGAGCATCGTTAGTCTGGATCGTGCCAAAGTGAGATCGCTGGGGGATCTTCTGACTTTTCTTGATGAAACCGTGCAACAAGAGGATGGTGCCACCGTAATAGACTGAAGGGTCTTGATTGTCCGCACCAATGATCCTCTTCGCCTCTCGATCCAGGCTGCGCAGCCATGCTCTGACCGGCTCACGCCCTGTCGTCGTACGGAAGAAGCGAACCGGTAGCGGCCTGTCTCTGTTCACCATCCCCAATGTACCAATTATGGTACACTCGTCGAGCCATACGAAGATCGAGATTCTCAGGAAACGAGGCACATCCCGCCACGACTCTCTTGTCTGGGCTATGTCGTCGGGACTCATAGACAGAGGAACTTACGAGGTAGTAGCCCTTGGGCTCTAACATAGCCTTTAGGCTCTCGAAGACTGACTTGCGCTCTTTGGAGAAAACGATGTGGTTGATGCAGTAGCTATCGACTATCAAGTCAAACTGGCGCCCATTCTGCGGGATCGCCGTCACGTCCACGACCTCGTATGCAATAGCCAGACCTCGCACGGCGGCTATCTCCCTGGCCTTCCGGATCGCCTCCGGAATCAGATCATAACCCGTCACCTTGTAGCCCCGTTCTGCAAGGTACAGGGCCACCGGGCCCACGCCCGTGCCAAGTTCAAGCACCTCTGGATCAGGCGTCTTCAACCGGAGCTTCGGCAAGGCCATCTCGAGGAATTCCCGAGAGGAGAAGTCGTGGAAATCGATGCCACCATACATTCGCGTTGCCCAATCTTCCAGACCCATCCGGGTCATGATCTCGTAACGCCGGGCATTTTCGCGAAAGTAGTATCTCACTTGTCAACCAGCTGCGGATCGTAGCGCTCGACCTCGATCTCTTCCTCGCGTGCTTGCGCCTGCGCGACATCGTAGGCCGCCTGCAGTCGTATCCAGGTCGCCGTCGTCGAGCCGAAGGCCTTGGCCAGGCGGACGGCCATGTCGCCGGAAATGCGGGCGTGGCCATTCACCAGATTCGACAGGGCCTGACGACTGACCCCCAGGATCTTCGCTCCTTGCGTGACACTGAGACCCAGCGGCTCCAGACAGGACACGCGCACGGCCTTGCCGGGGTGCGGCGGATTCTTCATGGGCATGTGGTTCCTCCCTCTGATCGCCGCGCTCGTAGAAGCGCTTGAGCCCACGATGCCGGAAGCTCCGTATCATCCTCGGAACGTAATGTGTCAAGCGACACTTGTCAATGTGTCGATCGCGGACCTGCTTGCAGACAGGCTTCCCGAACCAGGTCGTTTCCCCAGGCGTTCGCCTAGGCGCTCCGCTCCGCCTCCAGCCCGTAAGCGGAGATCTTGGCCAGCAGCGTCTTGCGCGTGATCCCCAGCCGGGCGGCGCCCTCTTGCGGTTGTGGCCCTCCTCGGCCAGGCCTCGGCGATCGCCGCCGCTCGACCACAGCGAGACGCTCGGCCAGGGTGCCCGCGGTCGGGGTCTCGGACGGACGGCGCAGGCGGGGCGGCAGGTCGGTCTCGTCCAGCTGTTGGCCGTTGCAGAGGATGGCGGCGCCGCGGATGACGTTCTCTAGCTCGCGGACATTGCCCGGCCAGTTGTAGGACCGCAGGAGGTCCATGGAGCCAAGCGTGACGCCTTCCACGGGCCGCTCCAGCTCCGAGCCGACCTGTTGCAGGAAGTGCTCCACGAGCAGGGCAGGTCCTCCCCGTTCCCGCAGTGGGGGCAGGCGCAGGGAGACGACGTTGAGGCGGTGGAACAGGTCCTCCCGGAAGCCGCCGTCTTCGACCTGCCGGTGCAGGTCCCGGTTGGTGGCCGCCACGATGCGCACGTCCACGGGGATGGGGGAGGTTCCGCGCTGGTGGACGTACTTGCCACAGCCCCACCTTGTAGCCGTGGGCGCCCAGCACGTCGGTGTAGGCCGCCTCCCCTTCCAAGTAGAGGGCCGCGCCATCGCCGATGGCCTTCCCGGATCCAGTCGTGAACGCCGTGCTGGGACGGCATGCGGCCGGTGAGGCAGCTGGCGCGCACTATCTGGCGACCAGCATCTTGCTGACGATGGAACGACGGCCGGTCTCCACCCGAAGGAAGTAGACTCCTGAGGACACCGGCTCCCCCTCGTCGGTGCTCCCGTCCCACAGTATTTCGTGGGTCCCGGCCGGAATCGGCCCACGCACCAGGCTACGGACCTGTTGCCCGGCGGTGTTGTACACCGACATGGAGACCCTGTCCCCGGTCAGGTTGGCCCCAAGCCGGATCGCCACGCTCGAGTTGAACGGATTGGGATAGACGGCCACCTCCGGGCCGGCCCCATCCTCCGGGTCGCACTTGTCCCATGCCACATTGGTCGGGCTAGAGTCGAAGCCACGGTTGAGGAAAGTGTACACCCCGCCGGTCTGCCGGGCCGCGGGCTCGAGCACCACCGCGTCGGGCCAGCCGTCCCCGTTCAGGTCGCCCACCATCACCTCCGTGCCCCGCCCCTCCAAGGCGTACCTGCCTTCTGAAGCCAGTCTCCCTCCCTCTCTCCCTGCATAGACCACCAGCGCCGGAGATCGCACGCTGCCGTCCACGAACAGCAGATCCGAACGCCCATCCAGGTTCAGGTCCGCTACCTGCACGCTCCTCACCCTCGCCCTCGCGTCCAGCGTGTCCTCGATCACCGTGCCGTCGCCTGCATTGCGTAGCACCAACAGGCCAACAAGAACACTGTCCTGATCGGCGACGAGATCGGTGTCACGATCGCCGTCGATGTCTCCGGCGTACCTCACTTGGTCATAGGGGACCCTCGAGGAGAAACGACTCTCGGCAACCTCGCCGTCCGCTTGCAAGCAGGTCACGGCGTAGTTCGTAAGGCCAAGGCTGGTTCCCGTGTCCCACAGCGCACCAAGCCTGCCCACACCGCAGGCGTTCGCTACGTCACGAACCAACCATCTTCTCTGACTCGGTCTCAGGTCTACGCCCGCCTCGAAGCGACCTGTCCCATCGTTGACCATCAACCCAGCGAACGGCCCCTTGGATCTCTGCCTGACTGCAAGGAGATCCACATCGCCATCTGCATCGCCGTCCGCGACGCCGTAAGAGCTTACTCCTTCGAGCTTCTTCACAGGCTCCCACGTCCCGTGCCGATGTTGCAGCAACTGCGTTTCCCAAGAGTACCCGACGAAGACCTCGCTGGACCCGTCCCCATCCACATCACCGCTCAACAGGCCGATCCCATCACCCTGGACCTCCGAAGTCCACGGCCTCAGAAACCCACCTTGACCATCTCCTTCGACCGCCACCCAGCCGAACTCCTCGACAATTCCCCCTCCGCGCAGAAAGATCCTCCACCACGGGCTTGCCAAGTCCAACGCGCCATCCCCGTTGAAATCGTTCAAGGTCGCCACGGGAGCACCCCAGGGTCTGCCGCTTTCGCCGATGCCTCTTACCCCAAGAGAAGTGAATTGCGCCCCCTCGAACAGCTTTCCGGAGATGGCGCTCTCTGCCAGGGATGGGGGACCCAACTCGCCCCTGATCTGCTCCTCGACGCCTGTCAGCGTGATGCGGTCCACCTCCACCGAGCGAACGACCCTGCCGCTGGTCAGCTTGTCACTTTCCAGAGATCCCAGGAGGAAAATCAACCGGATGTCCTGTAGCTCACCTACCCAGGTATCCGGCTTGGACTCCCGCAGGTCAAAGGTCAGCTCCTGCCACGATCCGTCTACCACGATTCGGTCCCCGAAGAGGATCGTCAGCCCTCGTCCGGGCCGTGTCAATATCGAATTCGTCCATGCTAACGTGGAGCCGGTCTTGAACGGCGTGTCTGTCACGAACCGTATTCGCAGCCGTACCTGGTCGAACAGAGCTGAATCTTGACCGATGATCGGTGACAGCATCTCCAGGGACGATGCAACCCTCGACGAGGACGTGCTCCAGATCTCCGGGATGTCGATGATCCAGGAGCCCCCCTCTATCCTACCCTGGTAGATCTCTCGATTGATATTGAACCATCCCTCCCACGCCGTCCATGGGCTCGTTGTGGCCGCCTCTTCTTCGGTGAACTCCCACGTGATGGCGCCAAGGTTGGAGCCAGATGGAGTCGTGATACACAGGAAGACAAACAGGAAAATATTGTGAAGTCGTAGCATTGCTCCCCGGTCTCGGGTCTCGTTGCGCCGCAAAAGCCCCCCGACAGAGAAGGCACGACACCGATTGACCGGCCACACCGAGCTGATCACGATGGCGCCGGCATAATGCGTTGGGAAACCAGGAATGGAAATACCGCCGTCGCCTCCACGGTTGGCCGGTCGTAGGTATCCACCCGCAGCACGATGCCCTCCACCGTCAGCCATACCTGCCTCACTTCGGGATGTAGAGGCGCGAAGACGACCTTTCCCGAGTAGCTGTCTCCCTGCCAGACAAAGGTGGAGGGCCGATAGAGCGCCCGCCGGACCAGACCGAGCCGCTCCTGGTAGTAATACCGCTCGTTTCCCCCCTCTCCCCGTCTTTTCTTGTAGTAGTCTTCGAAGCTGTTGTCCGCGTCCCTTTCCTCCTCGTCCCAATACTGATGACGACCCCCACGGTCGGTGGACAGGGTCATCCGCGCCGGATCGACCCTGACCTTTGGCAGGCCCTGGTTGACCACCGTCACCTGGAACACGGTGAACCGCGGAGGGGAATAGCCGAGGTCCAGATCCCTGTCCTTCCCGTAGGTGAAGGGATTCAGATTCGGGTCTCGCAGGGTGTATAGCCGGTACTCCTCGTTCAACTCCTGGTCGCTCACGTACCGCACTTTCAGCCTGAATCCCTCCTGCTCGAACACGGCGGTGCTGTCCACCGGGTCGAACCGGTAGGAACCGGTAGCATCGCTCCCGGGGGCCAAATCCATTGAAGTGTGGTACACCAAGTTGGGCGGCAACTGCAGGCAGCCAGAGCCTATCACCACGAGCCCCTGAAGGGCGACGACCCGGGCCGAGCCCACTAGAGCTGCTCCTCGCCGAACACGTTCCTGCCAACCCATCGCAACCCCTCGCGCGCGAAGTCGGCCTCCGGTTCCGCGCCGGGTCTCCCCTCCAGCGCTGTGAGGGCCTCCGCATAGACCTCCACCGCCTCCCTCCACAGCTCTTGTCGCTCCAGGGCCGCGCCCAAGTTGCAGCGCGCCGCCGCCTCCGCCGAGGTTCCGGGATGCTCGGTCACGACGCGGCCAAGGACCTCGGCGGCCTCTTCGTACCGTTCCTCGTGAAATAGCTCCATCCCCACGTCGTAGAGGGATTCTGCGTCCCTCTCGGCCAAGTATCCGAGGAACGTCCGGGCGGTCGACGCTTCGGCGCTTTTCCCCCAGCGGTCCACGATCACTTGATAGACTCCTGCGGCCAGCTCCCATTCCTCGGCGTTGTAGTGGTGATCCCCGACATGGAGCAATCCCTGCCGCGCCCTCTCGCTGCCCGGGAAGCGTTCAGCCAAGGCCTCGAAGGCCGATTGCATGCCGGTCACGTCCTCGAGGTTCAGGCGGCACCAGCCGATGCCGTACATCGCTTCTGCTGCTTGTTCGCTGTCCGGCCAACGCTCCACCACCCGGCCGTACGCAGCCTCCGCCTCATCGAAACGCCCGGTGTCGAACCACAACTCCCCCACCTCGAAAGCCGCCGCCGGCGCCATCCTGTGCTCCGGATAGAAGTCGCTCATGCGCTGGAGGGTTGCCATCGCTTCTGTGTTCTTCTCAAGGGCCAGCAAGCACTGGGCTTCGTAGTACATCGCCGAGCCCTGCATCGGTCGACTTCCAGCAGCCCTCGCCGACGCCAACCGGCCCCGGGCCTCCTCGAAGGCTCCCAGTTGCATGGCCACGGCTCCCAAGCTGAAGTCGAACTCGGCCGCCAGCCAGGTTTCCCGGGCGAGGTCACCCCCCCGTTCCAGTGCCCGCCTGGCCTCGGCGACACGGCCTTGTGCCTGCAGGGATCGACCCTTCAGCAGGGCCGCCCTGAGGGCCTGTTCACCCTGGGCGTCGATCAGGTGTGCCAACTCGGCCTCGGCGCGGGCGAGCTCACCCGTATCCAGCCAATGCTGCGCCATGCCCAGCCGCCCTTCTGCCTCGGTGGCGGGACTCCCCAGCAACTCCTGATAGAGGAGCTTGGCGCGCTCCGGGTCCCCGAGCCGATGGGCGCACAGCCCGAGCGCCCGGACCAGTCGGCCAAGTCCCCCGGCGCCGGCCCCTGGCGCCAGGCTTGCCCGCCAGACATCCCAGGCCTCCTCGGCTTGACCCGTCTCCAGAAGGCTCCAGCCAAGCCCGAACCGGGCCGCCGGCATCAGGTCCCCGCCAAGCCCCTCGACGGCCTTCCCAAGCACCGGAATCGCAGCTTGGTGCCTGCCCTGCAGGTGATACAGCAGTCCCAACTGTGCCAGTGCCTCGAAACGGAGAGGTCCCGCGGCCAGTTGCTCCAACTGCTCTTCGAGTAACTCCCGGGCCTGGGACAGCTGGCCGGCCTCCACCATCACCTGCGCCATCTCAAACCGGGCCAGGTGTGCGTGGGGCCAGTCCTCCTCGAACGACGCCAGCAACCTGAGCGCGACTTCGAGCCGTCCCGCGAATCGATGCCGGCGCCCCAGCTCCAGAACGGCGACCGACCGCACCTCCGGGTCGCTGCACCGCTCCAGCAGCCCTGCGTACACCGAGTCCGCCAATGCGGGCTCCACTCGCGCCAAGGATAGGCGCGCCCGGCAGGCCAACTCCCCTTCCATTCCTCCCAGCACCTCGAAGGCCTCGCGAGCCCCTGTCGTGTCCCCCAGAGCCAGCTGCAGCTCACCCATCATCATTAGGGTCTGGGCGTGCAACCCTCTTTCCGTCTCCGAATCCAGCACGGCCTGGAGCTGGTCGACGGCCTCCGACCTCCACACTTGGGCAGAGTCCTTCACCCCCGCCGATTGCGCCAACTCAGCCAGGCACTCGGCCACGCGAACGCGGGCCTCCTCGACCGAGATGCCGGCCTCTATAGCCTGCCCCTCGAAAATCCTCAGGTACACTCGGTGGGCCGCCAGCGACTCGTCGTACCGCTGCGCCTCGTGAAGGGCGGCCATGCTCGCCGCGTGCATCCGCGCTTGGAACCCCCTGCGCGGCTGCGCCTCGCCGGCCCGACGATAGACCGCCGCCGCAGCCTCCGGCCCCTCCGTTTCCTCCAGCAACAGCCCATGCCGGATCCAGGCCTGCTCCGCCAGGAACTCCTCCTGACGGAACTCCTCCTGCACCGTCCGGTAGGCGCGAACGGCCGCCTGCGGCTGCCCGAGCCTCGCCAGCAGGTCCCCCCGCTTCAGCCACGCCTTGACCGCGACCGACCGGCGGCTGGTTCCCTCCCGCAGGCCTCTCAGGGCCATCTCCGTCCGTTCTCTATCGCTCATCACCGCCGGGTTGTAGTCCTCGGCCAAGCTGACAAAGGTCGCCAGGGCCTCCTCGAGACGACCTTCCTGCTCGAGAGCCAAGCCGATCTGCAACCTGGCTCGATCCGAGCGGATGGTGGCACCGCCCTGTTCCACGTACGAGCTGAAGGCGGCGATAGCTTCGTGGTAGGCTTCCAGGCGGTACTTCGCCCACCCAAGCGTATACAGGGCGTGCCCCGCAAAGGAGGAGGCGGGAAAAAGCTGCAGCAGCAGGTCGCAGGCGTCGGCCGCCTCCTTGTGCCGTCCGGCCTCGAACCAGCTCTCGGCCACCAGGTAGGCCGCCCTCTCGCGCAGGCTGAACCGCGGATCGTCTCGAAGGGCTGCGAACTGCTGCGCCGCGGCCGACAGGGACGACCGTACCTTCTCGACGAGAGAGTCGGCCACGGCCGGATCCGCCAGCTCGCGCTCCTTCTGCATCTGTCTGGCCTGCCACCGGTGGCTGTTGGCCAACTGATAGCGCGCTGCGTCGCGCAGGTTGAGGGTTTCCTCGTCCACCTGCACCATCACCTGCGACGGCTTCATCAGCGGCCGGTCCGGCACCGCCAGGATCCGGTCGTACCCGAACCGTGCGCCTTCGAAGTCGCCACTTGCCAGAAGCCTCTGCGCGCGAAGGAAGAGGCGACCCATATCCTCCGGATTGGTCACCACTTGGCTCAGCGTGACCACACCGGCCAGGACGATGCCCAGGAGGTACGCCATCAGCGCTCGTAGCCCGCGATGATGGTGACGAAGAACCGGGAGAAACCGCCGGACCGGGTCCTGGCCACGGCCGGGTCGGCGTAGACTACGTGACGTCGCTGTACCCCCGTGTTGGTCACGATCGTGTAGCCCTGGTACTCGCCTCGCACCGTGAGCATCAGCACCGAGTCCGCCGACTTCAGCTCGCGCTCGGGGTCCACGCGGTCGACGATCCGGAAGGCCAGCGGAGCGAAAAGCCTCTTCGTGAAGGGCCCTCCCAACCCTTGCTGGCCGAACTGCAGCGACGTCCGGCGGGTGAAGTTCAAGTCCAGGCGCAGAATCGGCGCGATCTGGTGCCATTCCTCAAGGGGACGCCGGCGTTCGCTGCGCGTCCCCCGCAGGTACAGGTGCTTGAACATGGGCTGCACCGTGACCGGGCCCCGCTGCCAGCGCCAGTCCGCCTTGTTCGTCACCGCGATCGTCTGGCGCCGCGAGCCCTCCGACAGCCGGCGGTTCAGGACCCACTGCAGGTTGTTCACGACCGTCAAAGCAGGCACCCGCGTGACCTCGGTACCCACGTAGCTGGTGTGCACCCACGAGTCGGCCATGTCCAGGGCGTCCGGCCTGGGAGGCCGACTGGGATTGTTGTTGGCCCCGGGCACGAAGACGAAGACGGGGTCCGGAATCGTGTCCTGGACCCGCTTGCTGTCGTGTCTGAGCTCGACCCGGCCCCAGCGCGGGGCGTCGATGTCGTACGAGATGCGCCCATACCGAGAGGTCGCCTGGCCGCCGCCGGCGATCTCCTTCAAGCGATAGTAGCCGAGGCCGGCCACGAGTTCCGCCACGGGCTTGCCCGGCAGGGACAGGAAGGTGTGATAGCCCCTGCGGTCGCGGTCGTAGGGGTAGTCGGGCTTGTCGTCGTTCTCTCGCTCGTCGATGACGCCGTTGTTGTTGAGATCGATCCCGTAGACGAACTCCTGGCGGTCGGAGTAGTACAGCAGGAAAGGCTCCTCGAAGTCGGGGACGCCGTTGGCATTCTGATCGTCATCGGGGACGTTGTCGTTGTCCAGGTCCAGTCCAGGATAGACCCCCGATTCCGGCTCCGAGCCGTTCGGGTAGTCCCGCAGATTGTCGTCCGCGTACCGATCGTCGTCGTCGTTGTCGTCCACGAGCGGATACTCGGCCAGCATCTGCTGATCACGCGTTTCCCCGGCCAGGTCCGTGTAGAGCCGAACGCCCCCGCGTCGGCTATCGTACCCTCCCCCGTACCGCGGGCCCAGGTGAAAGACCTCGGCCCCGATCTCGAAGGACCCGGCATCCCGAAGCATCGTGAGGTACCAGGCCTCGTCCCGCCGAATCGACTGCTTGCCCCCGATGACGGGGAAGCGTTGGTAGAGCAGGTTCCGCTCGTACTCCCCCTTCACCTGCAGACCCACCAGTTGCGGGGCAAGTCCCATTTTCAGTTGAAACGTAGCCCAGGCTCGAGTGGATGAGTCAGCCCGTCATCGCGAGCTGCTGGATGCCGAGCTCGGCTTGGAGCGCTTGCCGGAGCATCGGCAGGTGGTGGTAGCCGTTGACCCGGCGGAGGCGAGGTTCGATGTCAAGCAACGCCGTGGCGACCCAGCGGTGACGCTGCGACGAGTTGGTCCAGCGCCGCACGTTGTGCGTCAACTGCTCCAGGAGACTGTTGACGTTCTCGATACAGTTGGTGGTACGGAAGGAGGCCTTCAGCATCGGCATCAGGCCCAGGCGGTGGAGCGTGAGGGTTTCTTGCTGGCCTTCCTCCAAGCTGCGCAGGGCCGACTGGTTCATCAACTGCAACCCCGGTTTCAGCGCCTCCAGGGCGGCTTGGGCCTCCTCGTACGTCGAGTGCCCATACGCCGCTTCCAGCTTTCGACGAAGGCCGGCCTGCTCGCTCTTGGGCAGGTACGAGACCACGTTCTGGCGCTTGTGATACTGGCATCGCTGCACGCAGGCATGGCCTTGAAGCACCGACCGCACCGCCTTGTACAGGCCCTTGCCTCCATCGATCACCACGAGCAGCCCGGCTTCGTATTGCAGGCCCCGCTCGACCAGCTCCGCCAGGAAGCGGCGACAGACGCGCTCGTTCTCGGTGGCCGCCTGCACGAAGCCCAAGGGCACCTTCTGGCCCTCCAGAGTCACACCCAGGGCGATGAGGATCTCCTCGTCGGCGAAGCTCTTGCCGTCCAGAAACAGCGCCACCAGGTCGTAGCCTTCCAAGGATCGCTGCTGGAATTCGGCCAGCTTGCGCGCCGTGCCTTTCACGTACCGGCGAGAGACCGAGGAACGGGACAGACCGAAGGCTTGCGGGACGGTCTCGGCGCAGGCCTCGTAGTTGCGCGTGGCCAAGCCCTTCAGCACCCGCAACAACAGCCCCTGGTCCATCTGCCTCGGCGTCTGCAGGGCCTGATAGGCCTCCAGCGGGACCTCGGTGCCGCGGACCACATCGCGCACGCGCGGCACCTCGACCGGCAGTTTCTGATCGCCCAGGTACACCGACCCGGCCTGCGCCCCCCAGCGGCGCAACGCCTGATCCGGACCCTTGCGCTGATACCGAGGTCCGGCCAAGGCCTCGACCGACTGCTGCAGCTCCTCCGAGACCGCCTGCAGACCCAAAGGGATCAGCAGCTGGATGACCTCGATGCGAGTCTCCAGATCGTCCATCGACGCGGTGGCTTGGCGGTTCACGGGGCCGATGGCCACGGTCCGTTTGACGCCCTTCTTCCGTGCTTGTAGCTTGCTCATGGCAGGCTCCTTGGGTTACCGATACGAGGCTTCTTGGGGATTTCTCGTATCAAACGTAACGATGGGAGCCTGTGCTATTTCAACTAAGATCGGGACAATGCCCAGTTGCGCGTCGAGATTGAAACCCAGGATGGTCTGCCCCGTCATCAGTCCGTGCTCGAAGGAGACCTCTCTCCGGTTCGAGTAGTCCTGCGCCTCCCCCGGGGCCCGGGCCTGGGTCTGATACGGCGTCACCCGCGGTTCGAAACGACCATACAATGGCACGTAGAAGGGGTGTTGCTGCCGCGTCTGTATGTTGAAGTCGTTGGCCACCACCGCCCGAAAGGCCACGGACCGCGCCGACACCTGCTCGGGCAAGACGAACACGTACTCCGCCGCCTCCCTGCCCAGGACCTCGCGGAATCCCTCCTTGAGCCGGCCTCCGGCCACGACGGGCGCCAAGGCCGGATCGAAGTCGGGACTGTCCGGATCGGAGCTGAGGGTCACCTCCCCTTCCTCCGTGAGCCCGGTGACCTCCATGAACACATCGTAGACGGCCGCCCCCGAGTGCTCCGTTTCCGGGGAGTCATCGGCGATCCGGATCCGGATCTCGTCTGGAGCCTGAATCTCCGGGTAGGGGATGCTGCCGCGCAGGAGACCTCCCTCGCTGCCGAAGGCGGTGTTGGCTTGGTGCTGGTTCACGAAGGTCGCGCCAAAGGTCAGCACGTCCCCCACCCGCGACTGCCAATGGGCGGCCAGATTGAAGACCGGGTTCGACTCATCCTCCTCGACATAGTTGATCAGGAGGCCCGTGCCCTGAGCGATCGGAGACGAAAAGCTGCTGAGAGTAGGGAACAGAGAGGAGTCGAATCCACGATTTACCAGCGCCGTGATCTTGTTCGCGGGGAACACCAGGTCCCAGCGCAGGCCATTGAACCCGGCCTGACGGAAAGTCAGAGGCGTCAGTTGGGTCCGCACTTCGTCGCCGGCCGTCATCGCCCAGCTCGCCGGACCGTAGCTGTCGTTGGCGATGATCAGGTTGCTCAGGGAGCGGTACAGGTGGTCCTTGCGGATACGGCTCTCGCCGGGCCGCCGTTCGTCCTGTTCAAAGACCAGGAAGCCCTCGGCCAGGAAGTTGCCCAAGTAGTCGTAGCGGTTCGTCAGCCGGATTTGTCGGCGATACGGCCGGTAGAGATCCTCGCCGTAGTTCCGGTAGGCAGTGGGCAGCACATGGCGCAGGTAGTCACGGGAGGGCTCGGCGTCGGGCAGGTCCGCGCCGGCCCCGAAGGCCATTCCCACGACAACGGCCGGCGCCATGGCAGGGGCCGCTGCCCGGCGAACCATTAGTAGACCACTCCCACCGTGCCGACCCACACGGCCCCTGCGTCAGCCTCGACCTCGACGCGCAACAGGTAGATGCCCGGGGCTGCCAAGGCGCCGGATTCGGCCCGCCCGTCCCACCGCAGGCGGTGCCGGCCCGCCGCCGACTCGCGCCCCTTCCACAGGGTCCGCACCGGGCGCCCCGACAGGTCGAAGAGGCGTACGGTGACGGGGCGGGGCACCTGTATTTTCCCCAGATCGAGCCTGATCTCCGTGCCTCCGGCGGCGGCGTTGAAAGGATTGGGCTCGACCCGGACCGCATCCGCCAGTAATACAGAGCTCTGCACACCCTTCCCCCTCAAGGTCCAGGCGCCATCGCTCTCTGGCCGGGCATTCTGGTAGTTCAAGGGCTCTCCGGCGCCCGACAGGCCCACCGCCGATCGCACCACCAGCACGGGCTGCAGCAACACGGCGGTGAAGTCCACCTCGACCATGGCCGTGCCCGTCACCCGGGAGGCCGCTCCAAGATGGAGAAGCAGACCCGATTCGTCCCATTCCGAGGCGTACTCTGAGGCAGGCAGGGCGAGGCCATCGACACGCACCTCCTGTACAATCCCCTGCAACCCGATCTCGATGAGGTCGAACCCCAGGTCCCCTTCATCAAGAGTGGCGGCCAACCTGTAGGTGAATCTCGTCTCCTCGCCAAGGACCGGATGCCTGGGCTCGATCCCCACCAGGACCGCGGTGGCGAGCAGAGACTCGTCGAACTGCAGCTCCACGGTTTCCAGGCCGGGTGACAGGAGAGCCCGGCGACTCTCCATGAGCACCCGATACTGGAGGTATCGGGCCGGTTCCGGGGCCGCGATCTCCACCGATCCGGAAGCGGACTCCTCTGGCAGTGTCCAAGACGGCAACTCATGCCACTGCGCCCATATGGCCGTGTCCGAAGTGGTCCGCGCCTGCACGTTCAGCCGGGTCTCTGCGGGGGCCAGGCCGGAGAACCGCATTGGCCCGAAGTTCACAGGGCGGCCGGCGTCCATCACGGGCGAGACCAGCTCGCCTTCCTGGCGATAGCCCGTGCCGTAGACCTCCACCTCACCGATGGACACCCAATTGGGCGGATCCTCGCGGGTGACCCGCAGACGCACGTACTGCCCCTGCACCGGCAGCGGCTGCCCCTGCTCGTCCGTGTCGAGCCAAGTGCTGTCCAGGGTCGTATCCACGAGGGGCTTGTTGTTGTCGCGCAGTTGCGCTACCAGTACCCAGTCATCCGGCGCGCCCGCCGGAGCCACCTCGATGCGATACCCCTTCAGGTAGAACCGCGGCCGTTGCTGAAGTATCTCACCGGGGAGAATCCGCATCTGCGTCAGCGCCCGGTCGCCATCCAGGACAATCGTGATCTCCTCCCCTAGCACGTGGGCTTCGTTGCCGAAACGCCATTCCGTCGATGTCTCCGCGTCGGTCACGCTCTGACTCCCCGTCAACGTCAGCGGACCGGACATCGCTGCCCTTCCCAAGGCCAGGTTGATGCCCGCGTACGACTCGAGCCGCAGCACGCCCGCCGGGTCTACCTCCACGCCGAGCGCTCGGCCCCGAGCGAAGTCCTGCCCCCCATGCCGCAGAGTCGTCCGGTCGGCGCCGCTCGCCGTTGCCATCCCACACAGCCATCCGAGGACCCACCAGCTTGGCCGTCCACGGCGCCCCTCTCTGCTCCATGGTCGCATCCGTTCGTACCCGGCTACTTCACCGCCACCAGCCGCTGCGCCAGGGATCCCTCGCGCGTCAGGGCGTACACCAGGATATTCACCCCCAGGCGGTAGGCGGCGATCTCGGGGGCAACGCTGACTCTCCCCTTTACGCTCATCATGCCCACGAGGTCAGCCTTGGCGTCGTCCTCTCGCAGTCGCTCCGCCATGCCCGCCCACAGGTCGCCGTAGTTCTTCATCGAGTACAGGCCCACCATCTCTTCCCCCAGGTAGATGCCCTCCAGGTATTCCGGGGTCTGCTCCGGTCGCTCCGATTCCGGCCAGTACGGAAACCAGATGTCTCTCAGGCCTTTGGGGACCGAGTCGAGATCGTAGTAGCTGTGATACACCGGGTGTTGCTGATCCAGACGCTCAAAGCGCCAATCTGCCAAGGGAGAGTAGCCGGCCTCACGAAAGGCCACCTCCACCAGCCGGCGCATCGAGCGCAGATCCTGACGGCCCTGCCGGTCCGTCGGCAAGGTGGGAGTCACCACGTCGAAGTACACGAACCCGCCGCTGGTAAGGTAGAATCCCAGGTTGCGCGCCTCGGACCGGGTGAACTCGAAATTGCTCGAGGCAGTGAACAGCAGGAAGGGAACCCGCATCAACTGCGAATCGTCCAGGCGAATGGCATCCAAGACCGTCGTCTTCACTTGCGTCTCCGACGACATCTTGTCCGCCAGCCCGTGGAGCATCTCCGCCTCGGCCAGGCGACGGTCGACCCCTGGAGGGCTGAAGCGCCTCAGAGGCCAAGCCTGGCGCTCGGCCGCCGCGATCAACTCGCTGGAGATACTCGCGAGATAGAGGAAGCCCTTGATCCCCCTGCGGTCGGAAGGATCGACGACGATCAGAGCCCGGTGCCGGCCCGAGTCCAACGCTTGTACGTCCACCAACTCCGCTCGCAGGTCGACCCGATCGCCGCCGTCGCGCACCCCCTCCACGGGACTGGCTGCCACGGACGGCAGCGAGCGGGTGGGGACCATGGTCTGACGAGGGATCGGTAACGAGACACCGACACGGGTCCCCGCCGAAGGAATGGAAGCCAGGGCCAAAGGCGCATGATGTCCCACGGGAGAAAGGGCCACGGGCCGGCGGCCACCGCCCCTGTCCACCCGCTGGATCGAAGGCCGCTGGATGACTGTGGCGCGCTGGCGCTCCAGGGGCCGTCGATGCGGCGACTGTGGGCGTACGAACTCCGGCCGGCGCACCATTGGCTGCGGCGGCGGCGCCGGGTCGGACGCCCACTTGATCAGCAGCAACAGGTGCAGCAGCGCCGCGCTGAACAGACAGAGGGTGACGCGAACCCCTTCCCTGGATCTCGACCGCAGCATTCCTGTGCGCCTGGCCGAACTCCTGGGAGAGGATATCACCTTGTCCTCGCTTGGGCGTATGACTCAGCCGGGCGGCCTTGAACCCGCACCGTCGGCGGCGAGACGGCCCTTACCTCGCCACCAGCATCTTCTGGACCAGCGAACGGCCTTCGAATTCCACCCGCAGAAGATACACACCCGAGGACACCGGCTCCCCTTGGTCCGTGCGCCCGTCCCACAAGACCTCGTGAGTCCCAGCAGCCAGCACCCCGCGGGCCAGGCTCCGAACCGGCTGGCCGGCGACGTTGTACACCCTCATCGAGACCGGATCCTCGTGCAGGCCTGCCTTGGTCAGCCGAATCACCACATTGGAGTTGAATGGATTGGGATAGACGCTGATGGTGGAGAATTCTACGGGCCGGGGGCCCAAGTCCCCCGATTCCACGCTCGTCGCGTCGGAGTCGACGCCGCGGTTGAGGAAGGTGTGGGCTCCCCCCGTCCCTTTGGCCGAGGGTACCAGGACGACCACATCCGGCCAAGCGTCCCCGTTCAGGTCACCTGCGAGCACCTCTGAGCCAAGGCCTGCCAGCGGGTATCGGCCTTCCAGGGCAAACTGTCCCCCATCCTTTCCCGTGTACACGACCAAGGCGGGAGATCGGAGCCCTGCGTCTACGAACAAGATGTCCAAGCGTCCATCCATGTCCAGGTCCCCGACCCACACGCTTCTCACCTGCACCCCCTCATCCAGAGTCTCCTCCACCATGGTGCCGTCCCCTGTGTTGGTCACGATCAGGAGATCATCTGGTCCATAACGCCAGTTCGCATCCGCGAGTAAATCGATGTCATGGTCTCCGTCAAGATCACCCACAAACCTCAGTCCCAAACGGTCAACTCCCGAGTGGAGAGGCATCTCCGCCACCTCTCCGTCCTCATCCAGGCAGGTAACCAGGAAGTGGGCCGGCGAATCGAGATCGGCACTGAAGCTCCCTGCCCACAGCGCGCCGAGCCTGCCTCCGCCGCATGCGTTGGCCACCCCCCGAGTCAAGCGCCCTCCCCTCGGGCTCAGATCCACCATGGCGTCAAAGCGGCCCGTCCCGTCGTTCATCATCAAGCCGTGAAACGGCACCTGGTAGTCCTGTGCGAGCAGATCCAAATCGCCATCGCCATCGCCATCCGCCAGGCTGTAAAGCCATATCCCTTGCAGCTCTCCGGCGAGTTCCCACAGGCCGGAGCGACTTCGCAGTATCTGTGTGTGTGGGTAGCTTGTCCGAACCACTTCTGCTGACCCGTTCCCATCCGTATCCCCGCTCAAGAGGGTGAAGAAACTATCGTGGGCCTCGGAAACCCACGGGCTCTGAAATTGCCCGAGACCATCCCCCATTGCCGTTAGCCAGCCGTAGGTGTCCACTGTGGTCCCTGCACCACCACTACCGAACCTCCACCACGCGGTCGCCAGATCCAGAGTTCCATCCCCGTCGAAGTCCTCCAATACGGCAACGGGGTGGCCAGGCAATCCTCCGGATGCGCCAACGCCGATCAGTCCGAGAGAGGTGAATCGCGCCTCCTCGAGAAGGAGGCCGGGGGGAGCCCCGGCCTCCAAAGGCGGAGGGCTCAGCTCTCCCCTGAGCTGCTCTTCAAATCCCGTCAGGATGATCCGATCCACCTCAACCGAGCGCACGTTCCCACCTGACTCACCAGGATCAAGACGAAGGGCCACATGAAAGTCCCTCAACTCTCCACTCCAGGTGCCCTCCTCGGCTTTGCGGAGGTCGAAGGTGAACTCCTGCCACGACCCATCCGCCACAATTGGGTTGTCAAGAAACATCAGTGTGCCCCACCCGGGATACCACAAATGCTCGTTCCAAGCCAGCCTGGGGCCGACCAGAAACGGCGTGTCCGTCACGAACCGAGCGCGCACTCCCACTTGGTCGAACAGAGCCGTGTCATGCCCGATGATCGGTGACAGGATCTCCAGCGAGGGAGTAACGCGCTCAGAGAACTCCCTCCCCGATACCCAGAGTTCCGGGATGTCAATGATCCAGGAACCACCGTCTATCTGAGTGTCGTAGATCTCTTCACCTTGCTGGTAATCCCCCTGCCACGCCGTCCATGGGCTCGTTGTGGCCGCCTCTTCTTCGGTGAACTCCCACGTGATGGCGGACAGGTTGGAGGCAGATAGGGTTACAGAGCAGACGACCACCAGGACGATCCTGTCGCAATCTCGCCCGGAAAGTGGGCATCTGACAGTGCGGGTCACTCTCGGCCTCCTTCGAGGGCCACTTATCTCGCCACCAGCATCTTCTGGACCATTGAACGGCCACCGGTGTCCACCCGAAGGAAGTACGCCCCCGACGACACAAGTTCCCCCCGGTCCGTGCGCCCGTCCCACAAGACCTCGTGGGTCTCGGCAGCCAGCACCCCGCGGGCCAAGCTCCGAACCGGCTGACCGGCGACGTTGTACACCGTCATCGACACCGGGTCTCCGTCCAGGTCTGCCTTGGTCAACCGTATCACCACGTTCGAGTTGAACGGATTGGGATAGACGCTGACGACCGGGGACGCCTGGGGCTTCGGATCAAGCTCTCCTGATGCCACGCTCGTCGCGTCGCCGTCGATGCCCCGGTTGAGGAAGGTGTAGGCTCCTCCCGTCCCCGGAAACCCACGGGCTCCGAAACTGCCCGGAACCATCCCCAACGCAGTCAGCCAGCCGTGTGAGTCCAGAATGGCCTCTGCATCATCACTCCACCCGTACCTCCACCACGCGCTCGCCAGATCCAGGGCGCCATCCTCATCGAAATCGTTCAATACAGCTGCGGGGTACTCCGGGAGTCCGCCGGATCTGCCAACGCCTATCAGGCCGAGGGAGGTGAACCGAGCTTCCTCGAGCAACTGGCCGGGGGGAGCTCCCGCTCCCAAGGGTGGAGGGCTCAGCTCTCCCTTAAGCTGCTCTTCGAATCCCGTCAGGATGATCCGATCAATCTCAACCAAGCGCACGTTCCCACCCGACTCACCAGGATCGAAGAGGAAGGCCACATGAAAGTCCTTCAACTCCCCACTCCAGGTGCCCTCCTTGGCCTTGCGGAGGTCGAAGGTGAAGTCCTGCCACGACCCGTCCGCCACGATTGGGTTCTCCAGAAACATCAGTGTGGCCCGCCCGGGCTCCCACAAATGCTGGTTCCATGCCAGCCTGGGTCCGACAAGAAATGGCGGTCCGTCACGAATCGAGCGCGCACTCGAACCTGGTCGAACAGAGCCGAGTCATGCCCGATGATCGGTGACAGGATCTCCAGGGAGGGAATCGCTCTCTTGGAGAACTCCCTCCCCGACACCCAGAGTTCCGGGATGTCGATGATCCAGGATCCACCTTCTATCCGAGTTTCGTAGACCTCCTCGCCCTGCTGAAAGTTCGACTGCCACGCTGTCCAGGGGCTTGTCGTCGCCCCCTCTTCGTCCGTGAACTCCCAGGTGCGGACAGGTTGGATCCAGTTGCAGTTGCCACAGAGACAGCGATGACCAGCAGATGGGTGCCTTGGGAGGCAGAAAGGAGGCAGGAGAATAGGCGACGCCAAGCCCTTGGTCCCGCGAGTGCACGAAGCTCTGAGACTGCCAAGTGGAGGTTCTCCTTGTCGAACGAGCATATAGGAACCCACCGATCATGGGGGCTGAATTGGGGGGGCAGCCCCCATGATCCAGGGAGGGGCTGCTTGGTCTCAAGCTGAAGTGAAGCCGATAGGCCCCTTACCTCTATGCACTTTCCATGCCCAAAGCACAGGGATTGCGCGAGGAGAGTCCTCCAAGAGTGCTCTAACCTATTGCCAACTAAGATAGTTAAGGAAGTTTTCGAAGTGCTTCCGATGTGCGGCCAGCCCATTCCTGCAAGCCCCAGAAGCGTACGTATTTCCGTATCTGAGGATACGGTTCGCCGTATTCACAGTACGGATTTCCGTATTCTCTCAGGCCAAAGCTGCCTTGGACTACTTGTCTTTGCCGGGCGTCCTCGGTCGCCGAAGCCCATAGTGGCGCATGCGGGAGCGCAGCCGTTCCGGGTTCATGCCCAACAAGCGTGCCGCGCCCCGCTCGCCATAGATGATCCAGTTGGCGACTCGAAGCGCCGCAAGTAGTTGCTGCTTTTCTTCCGCCCCTTCAGCGGGATGGGGGAGCGGCGAAAACGGGTCCCTAGCGTCGGTGTACTGGGCTCGTCCCTCAGCCCGCGGAAGCGATAGATCTTCCGCCCGGATGACTCCGTCCTGGGACAACAAGACTGCGCGTTGGATCAGGTGTTCCAGCTCGCGCACATTGCCGGGCCAGGAATACCGTTCCAGGTGCGCGAGCACGCTGTCGTCTATCGTCGGTGTCGGCCTCTCCAGATGCCGTGCATACCGTTCTGCGAAATGCAATACCAAAGCCGGTACATCCTCTTGCCGCTGTCGCAGCGGCGGAAGTTCCAAGGTGAAGACGCTCAGCCGGTAGAACAGGTCTTCACGAAATCTGCCTTCCTGGATAGCCTGCCGCATGTCGCGGTTAGTCGCCGCGATGACCCGAACATTCACATTCACGGGCTGCTGGCCGCCAAGGCGGGTGACCGTGCTCTCCTCCAGGATGTGCAGCAGCACTCGCTGAGACTCCACCGGCAGATCGCCGATCTCGTCCAGAAAGAGCGTGCCGCCGTCAGCCAATTCAAAGCGGCCGAGTTGCCGGGTTGCCGCGCCGGTAAAGGCCCCCTTCTCGTGACCGAACAATTCACTTTCTACCAACCCGACCGGTAGCGCCCCGCAATTGACGCGGATAAAGGGTCCCTTGCGACGAGTGCTTGCCTCGTGGATGGTCTCTGCCAGCAAACCCTTACCGGTGCCAGTCTCACCGAGCACCAGCACCGTCATCTCGGTCTTGGCGACGTCCACGGCCTGTCCCATCACTCGGCGCATGGATGCACTCTGGCTGTGCACGACATGGTCGGTAGCTCGCAATACGCTCTCAAGGGCGTGGATCCGCTCCGTCGTCTTGTCGGGGAGGATCTGAACTCCCAGGCTGGCAACCTCGGAAAGCAAGCCGTCGCGATCCATCGTCCGCACCTCAAAACGGTACTCGCCTACCGGCAGGGCTCTGTACGAGACCTCATTGGCAGCTGAGTAGGCGCTCCACTGTTCACGGGAGTCGTAACCCAAGAGCCGATGGCTGTAGCGCATCTGTCCAGCTCCCGTGCGGAAACTGATGCCCTGGAAGCGAATACGTATTTCCGGCGTGCTCTCGGGGCAAGATACGGCCTCTGGAGCAGACGAGACGGTGCCAGCCATCACCTCGCGAATCACCAAGCCCGGTGGTGTGTGTCCCGTCCGATAGGCGACCAGTCCCGCGCGCGTCCCGAACCAAACCCGGCCACTGCGGTCGCACAGTACCGCTTCGACCTTGTTCTCCAGGGCGGAGGGCCCCAAGCGTATACTCTGGAAGGTCTCGCCGTCGTAGCGCAGCACGCCGCCCCCACTCGTGCCTATCCAGATGTTGCCCTGCGAATCGGCGCTAAGGGCCAGGATGCCATTGGCTGTCAGCCCCGATTCCTCGGCAGTAAACCGGCGAACCTGCCGCGTCACGAGATCGAGGGCAAAGAGCCCCTTCAGCGTGCCTATCCACAGAGTGTCTTCAAACTCCCACAAGACGTTGACATAGGCTATGGACTCCGCACCGGCTAAGTCTGCCGGACGAAACTCCCCACTCTCGTAACACCAAAGCGCTGGTTGGCATCCAAAAGAGCCAATCCAGACAACTCCAGTCTGATCTTGTATGAGGGTACGGCACCCATGCTCGAAACGCTCGTCCAACGGGGTGAAACGAGTATCCTCTATCCAGCCGAGACGGCCCTCGCAGTTGCCGACCCAGATACGCCCTTGGCTGTCTTCGCACAGTGCTGGGAATAGACCAGAGTGGGAATCTTCGGTCACCCCAATCACCTGCGGCGTTTGCCCCTCCCATCTATACACCTGGCCACTGTCTCCACCACTCCAAACCCGCCCCTGGCGATCCACCACCATCGCCGAAACCACTTCCTTCATCTCGGATGGGTGAACTTGACCCTCTTCCATGTAGGCCATGCCTCCCATCGTGCCAATCCACATCCGTCCGTCGGCATCCTCTCCTAAGGACAGAATCTCACGGTCCGGCAGACCGTCCGCCTTGCTGTAGCGGTGTATGCTGGCCAAGTCGCAACATACCAGCCCGCCACCCCAAAGCCCGATCCAGATATTGCCTTCACGGTCCTCGTAGGTCAGGCGTGTTTCCGAGAAGTCAATCTCCGGCAGGGCGGCGGAAAGGGAGTGCCATCCGTGTCCATTGTAGCAGAGCACGCCCCGGCGAGCTAGCCAGAGCCAATCTCGCCCGTCACTACGGATGTGCCGTGTCCCTTGCTGCACTGCGCCTTCGTCCTCATTGCTCACCTCAATAAACGAGAGACACTCTTCTCCTGGATCATAGCGACCGATCAAGGATTCGGTCCCCGCGTAGCGGAAGGCGATCCACAGGCAGCCGGTAGAGTCTTGAGCAAACTTCCAGAGACATGCGAGTGACCGATCGCCAGTATCCATCCGTCGGCCGTCCAGACTGAGGATTCCTCGACCCCACGTGGCCAGCCAAGTAGTGCCGGCGGCATCGGTGACCAGATCATGCACCGTGCCCAGTGGTTGTCCGTCAATGTGGGTTACGGACGTTATGCAGCGGCCTTCCGCAACCCACGCCACGCCCGCACCAGTCAACGCCAGAATCGAGCCATCCGGTTGAGGTTGCAGGCCTAGGATCTCGTTTGAAGGCAGGCCTTGCTCAGTGGTGTACACCTGAAAGCCACGTCCATCGTAAGCGGCAATTCCACCGCCGAAGGTACCGAACAGCAGCTGCCCGTCGGCTGCCTCGGCAATGGCCATGACAGTCAAATTGGGCAAACCGTCCTTGAGGCCAAGAGTATCAAATCTAGCGCTGTCGAACCGGCTGACGCCCCCGTCGGCCGTGGCAATCCAGAGGTAGCCTAGACGGTCTTGGTAGATGTCCTCCACGTGCATCCCAGCTAGCCCATCGAAAACCGTGTACTGGCTGCTCAACAGGTTTTCAAAGGAGATTTCGCTCATGCTCGTCACTCCGACGGTTGGGAGTCCCCCGGATCCACGCCTAAGATAGCTCGCTCGGCTTCTTCCTGCGCCTGCCCAATGGCCAAGCCATGAGCGGCTCTAGCGCTACCAACGCCACGGCACCGCGAGTTTGTTCGCCGCCCCTCGAGGTCACCAGGGGCCGCATCCAGGCCGGGCACGCGAGGCGACGCGGGCGCCGGGAGTTTCTCGCGCTCCATCACGGCGAGACGTTCGGCCAGGGTGCCCGGGGGCGGGGTCTCTGACGGACGCCGCAGGCGGGGCGGCAGGTCCGTCTCGTCCACCTGCTGGCCGTTGCAGAGGATGGCGGCGCCTCGGATGACGTTCTCCAGCTCGCGTGTGTTGCCCGGCCAGGCGCATGACCGCAGGAGGTCCAATGGCGCCGGGCGTGACCTCTTCAACGGGCGGCTCCAGCTCCGACCGACCCGTTGCAGGAAGTGCTCCACGAAGCAGGGTTCGACGCCCCGGTGCGAGGGAGGATCCGGGAATGACCGCCGTCAGAAGGGCCGGCCCTACGGTTTGACACATATCTTCGTAGAACCCCAGGGTCCTGTGGCTGCAGGGTCGCGCAATCCTGTTCCGTCAACGAAATCTGGGTCGCAGGCCGGGCCATGCCACCAACATACTATGACGACAACTCGTACAAATGAGCACTAGGTGACGGGACCGTACCCTGGCAGTCAAGACAGGCGCCGGCTTATGGGCGCCGCTCCGCCTCCAGCCCGTAGGCGGTGATCTTGGCCAGCAGCGTCTTGCGCGTGATCCCGAGGCGGGCGGCGGTGCGCGTGCGGTTGTGGCCCTCCTCGGCCAGGGCCTCGGCGATCGCCTGCCGTTCGACCGCGGCGAGACGTTCGGCCAGGGTGCCGACAGCCGAAGTCTCGGACGGACGGCGCAGGCGGGGCGGCAGGTCGGTCTCGTCCACCTGCCGGCCGTTGCAGAGGATGGCGGCGCCGCGGATGACGTTCTCCAGCTCGCGCACGTTTCCCGGCCAGGCGTAGGACCGCAGCAGGTCCATGGCCCCGGGCGTCACCCCATCGACCGGCCGCTCCAGCTCCGGACCGACCCGTTGCAGGAAATGCTCCACGAGCAGGGGCAGATCCTCCAGCCGCTCGCGCAACGGAGGCAGGCGCAGGGAGACGACGTTGAGGCGGTGGAACAGGTCCTCCCGGAAGGCGCCGTCCTCTACCTGCTGGTGCAGGTCGCGGTTGGTGGCCGCCACGATGCGCACGTCCACGGGGATGGCGGCGGTGCCGCCGATGCGGCTGATCTCGCGTTCCTGGAGCACGCGCAGGAGCTTGGCCTGAACTTCGGCGGGCAGCTCGCTCACGTCGTCGAGGAACAGGGTGCCGCCGCCGGCCTGCTCGAACCGGCCCTCGTGGCGGCTGCGGGCGTCGGTGAAGGCTCCTTTCTCGTGGCCGAAGAGCTCGTTCTCCACCAGGCTCGCGGGCAGAGCGGCGCAGTTCAGAGCCACGAAGGGACCCTCCCGGCGCCGGCTGAGGTTGTGCAGGGCCCGCACTACCAGCTCCTTGCCGGTGCCGCTCTCCCCCTCCACCAGGACCGTGGCCTCCGTCGGGGCCACCCGCGTCACCTGGGCGCAGACCTCCCGCAGGGCGCCGCTGATGCCGACGACGTTGTCGAGAGCGTAGCGCTCGTCCAGTTGCTCGCGCAGGGCGGCGACCTCTCCGCGCAGCCGGCGCCGTTCCAGGGCGCGGCGCACCAGGGAGAGCAACTCGTCGTTGTCGAAGGGTTTCTCCAGGTAGTGGAAGGCCCCCTCCTGGATGGCGCGCACCGCCGTGGCGACGCTCCCGTAGGCGGTCATCATCACCACCTCGCCCATCCCCCGGCGCGCAGGCCGGCCATCGTCTCGAGGCCGTCTCGTCCGGGAAGGGTGAGGTCCATCAGCACGAGGTCCGGCGGCTCTTCCGCCGCGGCGCGCAGACAGGCCTCCCCGGACTCCACCGACCGCGGGTCGAGCCCCTCTTCCCGCAGCAGGAGGGTCACGATCTTCCGGATGCGGGCTTCGTCGTCGACGATGAGGACGCGGTCCGGAGCGCGGGTCATCGCGCCCTCCCGTCGGAGGGCAGGCGGACGTGCACGGTGGTGCCGGCGCCGGGGCGGCTCTCGATGTCGATCCGGCCGTCGTGCCGCGAGACGATCCCGTAGCACACGGCCAGGCCGAGGCCGGTGCCCTCCTCGCGGGTGGTGAAGAAGGGATCGAAGACGAGGTCCAGGTCCTCGGCGGGGATGCCGGTGCCCGTGTCGGCGACGCTGACGCGGAGGGTGTGATCGGAGCGAACCAGCCCGAGGGAGAGGCGGCCGCCCTCGGCCATGGCCTGCAGCGCGTTCATGCACAGGTTGAGAAATACCTGCTTCAACTGGTCCGGGTCGCCGCGCGTGCGTCCCTCCGCCTCCGGCAGGACGAGCTCGACCCCCTGGGACCGGGCGGCGCTGTCGAGCAGGCGTCCGACCTGGCGAAGCAGGGCCGACACGTCGACCTCCTCGAAGTGGGGCGGCGAGGGCCGCGCGAAGGAGAGGAGACCGGCGATGATGCCGTTGATGCGGTCCACCTCGGCGAGCAGCTCGTCCACGAGGACGGCCTTGTCCGAGCCCTCCTGGAATTCCGGACGGAGGTACTGGATCGTGCTGCGGATGCTGGTCAGGGGATTGCGTATCTCGTGGGCCGCCCCGGCGGCCAGCTCCCCCAAGGTGGCCAGCCGCTCGGCCCGGTAGAGACCGCGCACGCGCTGGCGTCCCTGGCGCAGGAGCAGGGCGTTGTGCAGGGCCAGGCCGAAGAGGGGCAGGAGGTCGCGGAGAAGGTCCTCGCGCTCGGACGGAGAGACGCGGACCCCACCCAGCAGGAGAAGACCCACGAGGTGGTTCATGGACACGACGGGATGGATCACGTCGATGCCGAGGCGCTGCAGGAGGTTGTTCTCGGAATCTGTGAGGTAGTCTCGCACCTGCGGCGCCTCGAGCAGGTCGAGAGCGGTCTCGTTCACAACGAGCCACTTCACCAGCCGGCTGTCGCGGCCGAAGCTCAGGTCCGTGAGCGCGGCTTCATCGCAGCCGCGGTGACAGAACGGCGCGAAGGGCTCGCGCCCATCCTCAGCCAGGAGAAGAGCGGCGCGCCGGGCGCCGAGGGCGGTGCGGAGGCGGGCCACCTCTCCCTCGGCCAGGGGCTCGAGGTCCGTCACCAGGCCCAGGGCCGTCGTGGGGCCGGGCCGGTGGTCCACGGCCTCGCCGCGCGATGGCGCCCGCCGGCGGAACCACGACATGACGGGCCTCACGAAGGTGGTCCGGCCCGGCGGCAGGGCCGGGGCTGGTCGCGGAAGATGCAGAAGATGCCCACGTGCCAGAAGCTACCGTGAAGCGGTTCGGTGATCCACGACCGCGGCGTCAGCGGACGTCGTACCGCCGGAAGGAGAAGTAGGCGCCGAGGAAGCAGGCGCCGTTGGCGATGACCAGGACCAGCAGGGGGGCCAGGGCCGCGTCGAGGCGTTCGCGCAGGGGCGGTGGGCGAAACTGGAATCGGGGCACCTCTTCTGCAGCAACCGGCTTCATGGAGAAGGGGCCCCATGAAAAAGGATCCATCTCGTGCTCGCTGTCGGGATCCTGGGCGTCTTCCGCCCGAAGGAACTCGGCAAACTCCCGCCGGTGTTCGTGTGCTTGTTCGACGAAAGCACTGTACCGAGCCACACCTGTGACGGTCAGTGCCTCCGACGCGAGACTCAGGGCTGCCACAGGGGACACGAGGGTGGCCTTGCGGGCCACCTCGACCTGACGAACAAGCAGGGTCCAGTAGTGCCTGAAGGCCTGCTCAACTCGCCGCCGCCGCTCCTCGCGCCCAAGGCCCGGCTCCTGGTCGTGCAAAGCCGCCCGCTCTGCTTCGGAATGGCCTGGAACCTCCACGAGGTATTCCCCCGCAAGTAGCCCCGCCTGAGGAAGGAACACAGCGAGAAGCGCCCAGAAGACCAGGCCTGCGAGCAGGGCCAGCGCCGAGTTGTGGGTCCGGCTCGAGGTCCAGAGGCCCAGCCAGAGAAAGACGGAAACGCAGAGAAGGGCGGCGATCCCCACGCCCACCAGAGGGGGCCATCCTTCTCCGGGCAATCCCTCCCCGAGCAACTGGATGACGGCGACGGCGGCCACGGCGCCGGTCAGGATCGGCGCCGCGGCCATGGCAAGACCGGCGAGGTACTTGGCGATCAGCACCTGGTGGCGGGGCACCCGGTTGGCCAGCAGTTGCCGCAGGCATCCACGCTCCTTCTCGCCGGCGACGCCGTCGTAGGTCAGCAGCAGGGCCATCAGCGTGCCCAGGGTACCGACGATGAATACCCAGTCGGGGTCGAGGCGGAACAGCAGCGGGTTGGGATCGCCCCGTCGCTCGAAACCGCCCACGCGCATCGAACGCCAGATGATGGCCACGTTCGGCAGGCCGCGACTGTAGCCGCCGCTGGCGAAAGTCAGGCCGGATGACGGCAACCAGAGGTTCTGGTCGGTGAAGAGCAGCTTCGACAGGCTCTGGTGTGCCGAGCTCTCGATGGCCTCTTCATACTCCTCTACGCCAAACCGATGGCCCTTGCGCTCTTCATCTATGCGCAGGTTCCAGACGGCAGCGCCGAGGACGAAGAGCCCCACGATCGTCACGAAGCTGACAGCAAAGCGCAGGCTCCTCAGGTGCTCGAGGAGCTCCTTCCAGACGAGTACGCCGAGCACGGCGGTCAGCCGATCTGGCGCCGGACGAGCCAGCGCAGGCCGAGGAAGAAGGCGAGGATGTTGGCGGCCAGCAGCGCGGCAAAGTCGGGGCCTGCGCCACCCAGGAAGGTGGCGACGGAGGGACGGTAGTCCGGGAAACGAGGCACCCGGGATGTGTCAACCCCGTCTCCGAAGCCAAGAAGCCGCCGGTCACGTGCTTCCCACCGTCGCCGGGTCTCCTCGCGCGAGTGCAGCTTGTCTTCCGGTACCGGACTGAAGAACAGGACCGAGGTGAACAGGCCCTGCTCCCGCATCCAGGCGGCCAGGGTGGCGCGGTGCCTGCGGGCGTGTTCGATGAACCCCTCGAAGGAGCGCAGGTCGGTACCCGCCAGGGCCGACACGGCGTTGCGGAAGGCGGGGGCGACGAAGAGGCGGCTCAGCTTGCTCGTGAGCCCCACCTGCCGGGCCCGGGCATGGACGAGGCGGTCCTCCACCTCGGCGATGTCCCTCCCGGCGGCGATCCGTCGCGGCTCGAAACGGCCATAGAATTCGGTGAGAACCGGAACGGTCTCTCTGAACAACTCGGAGACTCCGGCTACGCCTCCCACGGATATGTCGGCAAACATCATGGTACTCCCGAACATGCTGTAGTCCCTTCCAAGCCGGCGGCCGTAGTCCTCGCCCATCTCCATGAAGCGGTCAAAGAACTCATCGCTCAGCCTGCGGTCGATCTCCTCCCACTGCGCCTTCAGTTCCCGCTCCGGCGGCAGCGGCACCACCTCCCCCACCACGTAGGCCGTGGCCGCGGGGGCCGCGATCGTACAGCCGGCCCAGACCGCGATGCAGGCCACCAGGGCCGTCCCCGACTGGCGGGCCCGGGACGAGACCGCCAGACCCGCCAGGTAGAACGCCGACGTGTAGAGCAGCACCGTGGCGAAGATCAGTCCCACCCGCAGCCATTGCCCCCCGGACAGGGACACCCGCGGCGAGCCGGCCAGGATCAGCGTCGCAAGGAGGAAACCGACCGTCGCCGGCAGCAGACTGCACGCCCCGCCCCCCAGCCACTTGCCCACCAGGATCTTCCAACGGGCGACGCGATTGGCCGCCATCAGCTTGAGGGTGTTCCCCTCCTGCTCCCCCGAGACCGCGTCGAAGGCGAAGAACAGGGCCATGAGGCTGAAGAGCAGGCCCGCCACCGTGGCCAGGTCGAAGGGCGGGAAGGCGGCCACCAGCGGGTTCGTCTCCTTCTTCCAGGTCAGCATGGTGGGCACCTTCGCGTGGGAGAACCGAAGGATCGTCCCCATGCGCTTCTCCAGCCCCTCGCTGAACACGCTCAGCGGCGAGGGCGGCCGCGATACGGTCTCCTCCAGCTGGGCGTAGAACTTGATGTCCTCGAGGTCGGCGCGGATGCGCGCCAGCTCGACCTCGTGGGCGTCGAGCCGCCGGGCGTAGTCGGCGCGCAGGACCACGGCGCTCACCGACATCAGCACGACGCTGGCGGTCACGGCCAGGCCGAAGCGCCAGGTCAGCAGGCAGGTGAGGAACTCCTTGGCGGCGATGGTGAGGATCACGGGGGTTCAGCCTCTCATGCGTCGCCAGCCGTCGACGACCCGTGTGTCAACGGACGTCATACCGCCGGAAGGAGTAGAAGGCGCCCAGGAAGAACAGCAGGTTGTACAGGAGTAGGATCACGACGCTGGCCGCGGCGCCGGCGAAGCGCTCGGCGAGAGTGGGGGACAGGAAACGGAAGCGGGGGGCCTTCTCCTTGGCTGCCCGGGCCGCGGCCAACGAGGCCTCCATGGCGGCGACTTCCGCGGGGGACTCGGGGTCGTAGTACGAGGGGCTGTCAAGGGACAGTCCGGCGGCGTAGTCGAGGAAGTGGCGCCGGTAGGCCTCGGCCTGGGCGAGGTAGTCGCGGTAGTGGACGATGCCGGTGGAGGAGATCGCCTCGGCAAAGTAGCGGTACGCGGTAACGGCCGAGATGTGGGTGACCGCCTGGGCGACATCCATCTGACCAAGGTTGCGCTGCCAGTGGTCCTGGCGGGTCCGGGCCACCATGTCGGCGGTGTCTTCGTCCCAATGTTCCCGCCAGATCCGCTGCAGGTCGCGCTCCAGATCGCTTTGGCTGGGCGCCGGGGCGAGGTGCCTGGCCACGAGGCTGCCGCTGCCGGGGATGAAGACGGCGAGCACCGACCAGACCACGAGCCCGGCCATCAGAGCCAGGGCGGCGTTCCCCGTCCTGCAGGAGATGAACAGGCCCAGCCACACGGCTGCGGACAGGCAGATGAGGCCGGCTGCGAGGCTGGCCAGGGTGGCGCCCCAAACCCCTGCCGACAGCTCGATGGTGCCTGCCAACCCCATGAGCAGCAGGCCGAGGACGGCGCCCACCAGGACCGGGATCGACACACTGAGCAGGGAAGCGGCGTACTTGCCGAGCAGGAGGAGGTGGCGGGGAACCGGATTGGCAAGGGTCTGCCTCAGGGTGCCCCCTTCCTTCTCGCCCGCGATGCTGTCATGGGTCAAGAGCAGGGCCAGCAAGGTACCGAGGAAGCCGATGATGAAGGCCCAGTCGATGTCGCGGCGCAGGAGGAGAGGATTGCGGTCCCCCTTTTCCTCGAGCTTGATCCCCTGCTCGCTTACCCGGGCGTGGTTGGGCATGCCGCGGTCATGGCCTCCGGCGATGAAGCCGAGAGGGCTCAGGGGACGGCGCAGCTCGGGGCTGGCAAGAGTGGTGCCCCCGTCGCGGCGCGAGGCGAACCCCACGCCCGTCTCCGCCCGTCTGACCACCTCCTGCTGGGTGGCGGCGTCGCGGACATGGCGGACGTTCCACGAGACGGCGCTGGCGACGAAACAGCCCACGATGAGGACGAAGCCGACGGCGAAGCGAAGGCTCTGGAGCTGGTCGAGCAGCTCTCGCCGCAGGATGACGCCCAGCATCACACCACCTCCCGGCGCAGGAATCCATGCACGGCGAGCATCAGCAACAGGACGTTGGCCAAGGCCAGGAGGGCCAGGTCCACGGCGGCGTGGGGCAGCACGATGGACAAGGTCGCGCGGTAGGGCGGGAAGGCGGGCAGCCCACTCAGGTCCGCCGAATCCCACTCCCGGATGTCGGTAGCGCCCACGATGTCCCAGAGCATGGCTCTCATCTTCGCCCGCGGCAGGTCGGTTCGCGACCTCATCTCCTCCACGAAAGCTCTCAACTCCTGCCGGCCAACGGCCCGGTCCACGTCGTCGGGGGTGAAGTAGCGGGGAGAGGAGAAGATCCCGCTCTCGCGGAGCCAGGCGACCAGGTCCTGGCGGCAGCGGCGGGCGTGCTCGATGAAGCCGTGGTAGGACGACAGGTCGGTGCCGGCCAGGGCGGCAACGGCCCCGGGGAAGGCGGGGGCTACCAGGAGGCGGCGGACCGTCCGGTCGAGCTGGACCTGGGCGATTCGGTCGGCCAGGACCTGGTCATCGAGGCGCCCGACCCTCTCGGCGTCGCGGATGCGCTGCGGCTCGTAGTCGCCATAGAAGGCCTGGACCTTACCAATGAGTTCGCGGTGGAAGCCGCTGCCGATCACCGTGCTCTGAAGGAGACCTCCGCCGGAGCGGCGATTCCCACTGGGGAGGCGATCTTCGTCGAGCAGCTTCCGCAGTTCCCTCATCCCGTAGCCGATCTCATACTGCTCGACGTTCTTCCGCACCTCCCGCGCCTCTCTCTCCCCCTCCATGGGCATCAGCTCCCCCACGAGGTAGGCCGAGGCGGTGGGCAGCACCACCGTGAGCACGGCCCAGATGGAGATGGCCACCACCAGGCCCGTGGCCGGCCGGTCGACGCGCACCGACAGCCAGAGCCCCAGGAGGTAGAAGACGGAGGCGTAGAGCAAGGTGGCCGCGAGGATCAGGGCGATGCGCAGCCACTCGTCGCCGGTGAAGTGCACCGCCGGCTCGCTCAAGGCCACGAGGAGGGCGACGGCGAAGCCGGCCACCACCGGCAGGCCGGTGCAGGCCAGGCCGCCGAGCCACTTCCCGAGAAGCAGGTGCGCCCGCGGCACGGGGTTGCTGAAGAGCAGGGAGAGGGTGCCGGCCTGGCGTTCGCCCGAGACCGAGTCGTAGGCGAAGAACAGGGCCACGAGGCTTAGCAGCAGGGCCGAGATCGTGGCCAGATCGAAGACGGGGAAGGCGTGCATGAGGGGATTGCTGTCCTGGGGCGCGGACAGCAGGGTGGGGACCGAGCCGTGGGAGAAGTGCAGGACGTTGCCGAGACGGTCCTCGAGACCTTCTCCGAAGATGGCCAGGGGAGTCGGCGGCCGATGGGTGAAGGGCGGGTACTCGAGGAGCTGGGCGTAGACCTTGATGTTGTCCAGCTCCGCCCGGGCTCCGACTACCTGCACCTCGTGGGCCTCGACCCGCAGGGCGTACTCGTCGACGAGGGCGTACGCGCTCAGGCCCATCAGCACCGCGCACGCCCCGAAGGCCATGGCGAAGCGGTAGGTCAGCACGCCGGCCAGGAACTCCTTGTAGGCGATGGCGGCGATCATGGGTCGACGGCTTCCTCGGCAGGGTCAGCGCGGATCACGCGGTTGCGCCTCACGCGGCGCGCATGTAGTCGAGGTAGATGCGCTCCAGGTCCTCCGACTTCAGCTCCTCCCGGTCGCGCACCATCACCAGGTGGCCGTCCTTCATGATCCCCACGCGGTCGGCGATCTCCCGGGCCCGGAAGATGTCGTGGGTGGAGATGAAGACCGCCTTGCCGGCGTCGCGCATCTCCATCAGCAGGTCGCAGAAGTCGGCGGCGCCGGCGGGATCGAGGCCCGAGGTGGGCTCGTCCATGACCACCACGGGGGCGTCCTTCACCAGAACCGCGGCGATGCCGAGGCGTTGGCGCATCCCCTTGGAATAGGTGCGAACCCGCATCCCGAAGGCCCGCTCCGGCAGACCGACGCGGCGCAGGGCCATGGCATACTCCTCCCGCGTGCACCGCTTGCCCGCGAGCCGGGCGAAGAAGTGGAGGTTCTGCAGCCCGGTGAGATTGCCGTACAGGGTCACGTTCTCGGGCAGGAAAGAGACGCGCTCCTTGGATTCCAGGGGATTCTCGACCACGTCGACGCCGTCGATCACCGCCGTCCCCTCCGTGGGATCGATGAACCCCAGGACCAGGTTGATCGTCGTCGTCTTGCCCGCCCCGTTGGCCCCGAGGAGGGCAAACAGCTCCCCCCCGCTCACGGTCAGGTTGAGGTGGTCGAGGGCCAGGACCCCGTCCTCGTAGCGCTTCGTCAGGTCGATCGCCTGCAGCATGGTCTGGTTCTCACTTGGTGGTGGTTCAAGGTGATGACGGGATTTACGACGCAACACCCGTGCCGGGATGCGTGAGTCGCCACAACTGATTGAGAGGCAGGAACTTGTGTGTCTACGGGAAATCCCCCGGGAAGCGTCCAGCTGGGTAGGCAGGGAACAGCGCGGTGTCGATCAGTCGGCTCAACCCATTGGCGGCCAAGGAGATAGTGCTGCTGGATCTCTTCTATACAGTGACGATGAGCAGGTCGCCCAACGGCTCTCATCGAGGCGGGCCTCTCAGACTGCTTTGACCGCGAATGGCGCGCCCGACGACCGGCGGATGCGCGGCAGCTCGACGCTGGAGTCGTAGACATGATTTCCGGCCTGCGCGAATCGGGATAGGTTGCCCATGTCAGACGACCCTTCAAGTACCGCTTGCGGCTGTTCACACCGCGTATACCTTCGTCCGGCCAAGTGACCATGGCGCCAAAAGAGGAGTAGGGAATGTCGGAGGAATACCGGCTTCATCTTCAAGTCAGACGAGTAGAAAACGGCCAGTACCTGACCACCTCAGAGGATCTCGCCGGCTTGGTGGCCCAGGGGCGAACAGTCGCTGAAACGGTGGAAATTGCTCGAGATGTGGCAAGAAAGCTGGTTGAGTCCTGCAGGGAACATGGCGACCAATTGCCGGATGGCTTGCGCACGATGAATATGGATATCGTTGAACTGGATATTCCCGTCGGTGTCTGATGGGTCGGAACCCTGTTACTCGACATCGAACGACTATTCCCAATCACTCGGGGGATTTGCCGGAGGGCACCGTATCTGCGGTCCTGTTTATGGCCAACCCTCCGGTCACCGGCGAGCAGCGGCGAGGGCCGGCCCGACCGGCGCACCAAGGCCCCGAGGCGATGGTCGCTCGTGTCGAGGGAGGCGCCGCTTCAACTGCGGACACCGGGCAGGCGCTCGACAAGCTCCTCCATCCACTCGTCCGCACCCCCGTGACCGGCGAATCCCGCCTCGATATCGGCTTCGGTGTGTGAATCGGAACCGCCCGTCGACACGAGTCCGTGCTCGACGCAGTAGGCCCGGTAGAATGGGGTGACCTCCCTCGGGACCAGGGGGTGGGCGCACTCGATGCCGTCGAAGCCGATCTCCTCCCGCAGGGCGTCCATGCGCGTGCGGTTCCCCTGGTCGAAGCTGTCGTGAGGATGGGCGATCGACACCACCGCTCCCAGTCTCTTCACGGCAGGAACCACCTCCGCCACCGGAGGATAAGTGGGCGCCCCTCCCAGCTCCTTGGCCCTGGCGCGGAAGGCGTTGAATTCTGCCTCACCGGCTATCTTGCCGGTCTCCAGGAGGTAGCTCCGCAGCACCTCTCCCTTCACCTGGGTGAGTCCCTGCCGGCCCACGACATCGGCAGGACGATGTGACTTGGCGAGGTCCATGAGACCGTCCTCGTCGATGTCGCAGCCCAGCTCGCGCAGGCCCCTCACGACCGCCCGGCCCGTCTGCATCCGCCATTCCCGGTACCGGCGCAGCACCTCCCGCATCTCCGGCGGCTGCGACAGCGGGAAGCCGTGGCAGAGCAGGTCGATCTCGCCGATCGAGGTGTGGACGGTCAGCTCGGCCGAGGGGATCGGAGTGACTTCCGGGTAGCCGGCCGCGGCCGCGAGCAGTTCCGCCAGGGAATCGAGGTGGTAGTGCTCGGTGAGGGCGATCCACCGAACCCCGAGGCGGCGCGCCCGGCGGAGGTGGCTCTCCGGCTCGGCGGAGGCGTCGTGGCTCCAGTAGCTGTGGAGATGCAGATCGTAGCTGGCGTGAGTGTTCATGATCGCAGGTTACCGAAAGCGGCCCGTCGCAACGGCCTTCACCTGTCCCCAGCTGCGGGGCCTGACGGCGGTCGCAATCTCCCTCAGACGGACGTACACGGGCTCGGATTCCTTATCCGCTGAAAACGCGGCGATGGCGAATACCGCGTCGCCGTCATCTGGTTCGTCGACCATCCATTGGACAATGGGCTCCGTGGCTACGACTGCTACCCACGGAACGAGAGCCAACTGAGGCTCATCGTGGTGGATCGTCTTCCCGTCCTCGTCCATCTCCTTGTAGATCATATATCCCACGGCGCCCTCCACCGCCGACCAGAAGATGACATAGGTAGGTCTTCCGTCAGGCAAGGTGGCTGCCTCCACCCACACCGAGTCCGGCGGCGGCGGGGGCGGAATCTCAGGAACACGGACATACACAAATTCGGACTCCTCGTCCCCCTGAACGGTAGCGATGGCGAAGACCGCGGCCTCCCCGCCCAGTGTAGTGGCCATCCACTCGACAACGGGCTCGGCGGGCTCCACGAAGCCCCAGGGCACCAGGGCCGACTTCGGGTGCTCCAACTCGACGATGTTGCCGTCCTGGTCAAGGCCGCTGGTGACCAGTATCGCCCGGAATATCCGATACCCCTCCGCGCCCTCCACGGCCGTCCAGTAGACGATGTGGCCGGGCCTTCCGTCAGGCCACGTCGCCGGCTCTACCCACACCGAGTCCGGCGGCATGGGTTGAGCGAGGGTTGGATCGGAGAACAGGAGCAGGGGGAGGCAGATCCGCATCGCTCGGGCAACTCTCCGATCCACTGGTGTTCTCCTCTGCGCCAACCGGTGCATTAGTTCCTAGGCGTCACGTCGGGAAAGAAGGCGGCGATGATCTTCCACTCGCCCTCGATCCGCCCCGTGAACCACACATTGTTGGTGTGGTCCCAGCGGACGTATACCTGGCCGCTGTCCGACCGCCAGCACCCGGACTCCCGCACGACGGAGATGGCCATGTTCCCGCGGACCTCCGTCTTCAGGATCTCCTGCTCCTGCTCGTAGTTGGCGCCCTCGGGCATACGGGTTTCGCCCCACTCCTGCATTTCGCTCTGCATCAAGAACAGGTGGGGCACCCAGTCCATGGGATCCTTCGACTTGCACCCGAACCAGCGAAGATAGCTCTCGTCGTGGCAGGCGCGGACCGCGTCCCAGTCCTGCTCCTTGTGGGCCTGCTGGTAGCGGTTCAGCAGACGGTGGATCTCTTCGATATCGGTCTCGTCTCCGTCCCTGTCGCTGCGGTCAGTCACTTGGCCCTCCTTGGACATCTGCGGTGAAGGTATAGCCCACGCCGACCGGCACCTCGCGTCTGTCGATCTTGCGGACCACCGACTCCCCAGCTCTCGCTGCCGCCGCGGACGAGACCGCCCGGCCGTGGCCCTCCTGGGCGGAGGTAGTGGGAATGACGACCGCACAGTCACCGACGTACACGGCCGAGATCGTGCATCCCAGCCCGTTCTTCAACTCTTCCACCCGGGCGGAGAAGGCTTTCAGCAGTTCCCTCCGGCGGCGCGGATCGCCTTCCCTCTGCAACAAGCGGCCCAGGGTCTTCGCGGCGAGGTGATCCGGATCGGCGGGGTGGTACGCGGCCAGCAGCTGTGACAGTTCGTCCCCCGCTCGAGGGTGCTCTGGTTTCATAGCCCTCACTCGATCAAGTCGGACAGGTGGGCGCGCAGTTGCCGGCGCGCCGAGTGCAGACGCCAGCGGACCGCCCCTGCGGAGCAGCCCACCGTCTCGGCGATCTCCTCGTAGGAGAGGCCGTGGTACTCGCGCAAAGTCAGGACGAGGCGGCGTTGGTCGTCAAGGCTCTGGAGGGCCGATTGGATCCTGCTCGCCAGCTCGGCGTCGGGCCTCGATCCGGCCTCCATGAGCTCCCGGTCGAGAGCGATGTCGCCCTCGATCGACAGGTGCCGCCGGCGCTGGCGGTACTTGTGGTGGTCGCGGACCAGGTTGCTGGCGATGGCCCAGAACCACGAGCGGAAACGCCTCGGATCCTGTAGGCCCCGGAGGGACTCGTAGACGCGCACGAAGGTCTCCTGCGCTAGTGTCCTGTCGCAGAGATGCGCTCACAAAGTCTCTTGACTTTCGCGAGGATGGAATCGGCCGTCGCCGTCCACACGAAGGGCTTGGCGTTGGCGTTCCATTGGGCCGTGAACCGTTCGATCCGCCCGACGAGCTCCGAGACCTTTCGAAACGAGCCGCGCCGAATCGCCTGGCGGGTGAGGATATTGAACCAGATCTCCACTTGATTGAGCCACGAAGCATACGTAGGAGTGTAGTGAACGTGAAACCGGGGCCGCCGGGCCAGCCATCGCTTGACCTTGACATGCTTATGGGTGGCGTAGTTGTCGACGACGAGATGAATCTCGAGGTCCGCGGGCACGTTGGCCTCGATGTGGCGTAGGAACTGGAGGTATTCCTGGTGACGATGACGGGATTTGCACTGAGTCATCACTTTGCCGCTGGCCACATCCAAGGCGGCAAACAGGGTGGTCGTGCCGTGCCGCTTGTAGTCGTGCGTCATGCCTTCCACGGATCCCAGGCCCAAGGGCAGCATCGGCTGACTTCGTTCCAACGCCTGGATCTGGCTCTTCTCGTCGACGCACAGGACCATGGCGTGCTCGGGGGGATTCATGTACAAGCCGGCGAGATCCCGTACTTTGTCCACGAAGAAAGGATCGGGGGACAGCTTGAAATGCTTGTGTCGGTGGGGCTGCAACCCATAGGTGTCAAGGGACAGCCAGATTCGCGCAGTTAGGGGACACGTAGATTCGCGCACCCCGGATGATCGGGGTCGGTGGTACCGGATCGGTTTTTCTCCCTCCTGAGGTGAGGCGTGGCACCAGGAACGGGGATCGGCAACGCACCCCGGGTCGGACGCCCCGGTCCCAGCCAGTGACCCTCGTCGAACGAGGGAATGAGATGTCCGCAGTGGTTCGACCATTCTCAGCCCGTGTCATCGGTCCTGGGCGAGCTGCTGTTCCATGTCCCGGAGGCGGAAGCTTCGGCCGTCGATCTGCAGGACATGGCAGTAGTGCAGCAGACGATCCAGGATGGCCGTGGCCAGGACCTCGTCGCCGGCCAGCATCTCCGGCCATTCGCGGATGCTCTTGTTGGAGGTGATCAGGGTGCTGCCCCGCTCGTAGCGATGGTTGATGACCTTGAACAGCAGGTGAGCCTGGTGCCGGTCCAGGGCCTGGAAGCCGAGCTCGTCGATGATCAACAGACTGGTGGTCATGTACTTGCGCCGGTGCAGCCGCTGGCCATCGGCGGCCTCGTCGCGGCGGGCCACGTCGACCAGGTGGTCGGCGCTCATGAAGGCCACGGAGAAGCCGTTTTGCACCGCCTTGACGCCCAGCCCGGCCGCCAGGTGGGACTTGCCCACCCCCGGGGGGCCCAGCAGCAGCACCACCTCCTTGCGGCGCACGAACTCGGAGGTGGCCAACAGGTCGATCTGGCTCTTGTCGACGCTGTGCTGGAAGGCGAAGTCGAAGGTGTCCAGGGTCTTGCCCCCCGGCAGGCCGGAGAGCTTGAGGCCGGTGCGCACGCGGCGCTCCTCGCGCGACTCCTGCTCCCGCTGGCAGACCAGGTGCAGGAACTTGGGCAGACTCAGCTCTTCCTTGACGTAACCGTTCAGTCTCCAGGCTGATGGAGCCGGAGGCGTGGTGCGGAGAGGCCTACCGAAGGACGGAGCTGGTTTGGGGCAGCAACGACGGCGCCGGCTGTTGATGCAGGGCGGCGTGACAGGCCGTCGTGAGATCGTCGAGGACGCTGCGCTGTTGCTGGCGCAGGGTGTCGCGCACCGTGAGCAGGCGCTCCACGAAGCGGCTGCCGTCGGCACTGTGGGTGCCGAAGCTGGTGTGGCGCCACAACACGCCATGACGAAGGGCTCGTTCGGCCTCGTTGTTGGTCGGCTCGACGCCTTCCCGACGGGCGAAGGTCCACAGCGCCGGCCCCAAGTCGAGGAGGTTGGCGCAGGTGGCCGCGGTCGAGGCATCGGCGAACTGCTGCCCAAACCACAAGGCCAGACGAACGCGCCCCCGCAGAGTGCGGACATCGACCTGGAAGCTGGAGCGTTGCAGGGTGCCGTCGCGCACTCGATGCCACCAGGTGAACATCTGATCGGTGGATTCCAGCAACTGCTGGCCGACGCCGGCGGCCGGTCCGGCGCGGGCCGAAAAGTCCTCGAAGGTGCGCCGCAGGTGGGCCCAGCACACTTGCCGGCGCGCCGGCGGCCGATGCCCGTAGGCCGAGTACCGGTCCGAGCCGACCCCCGCCGGGCTGTCGGCGCCGAGCAACTCCTCGACCACCTCCCGGCCGCGGCTGGGGCGAATGGCGAAGACCGAGACGCCCTCTGTCACCGCGGTCCACAACCAGGCCCGGCCCCGGCGCTGCCGCCAGCCCGTCTCGTCCACATTGACTCGGGGCTGTTGGCGAACGTAGGCGCAAGCTTCTTGCATCGGTTCGGCCAGCGCCGCCGACACCTCTTGCTGCAACGCGCTGACCGTGCCCACCGACAGCTCGACGCCAAAGGCGTCGGACAACAGGGCTGCGATGTTGCGATGACTCAAGCGGTAGGCGCCGGCCCGCAGGCCGACCCAGGCCTGCACGCTGGGCCCGAAGGTGCGCCGGGACACCCCCGCGGGCCAGTCGGCTTCGGTCAGCACGTCGCAGGCCGGACAACGCAGCGTGTGCAGCTGATACTCGAGGACCTCGGCTCGCACCGGCGGGATCACGACCTGCTGGTGACGCCGCGGATGGGGGTCCTCGCCCGTGAGCCGCTGCCCGCATCGGTGGCAGGCGCCGGGCTTGACCGGGATCCACTGGTCCACGCGCCCGGCCGGCATCAGCGCCCGGCCATGGCCTTCGTGCCCCGGCGGTCCTCCCGGCGAGCGTCCCGAGGATCGACGCCGGCGGGGGCGGTCGCTGTCCGAGGAGGCCGAGGCTTGGGCGCCGCGGCGGCTTCGGCCCTGGCGCCGGGCCAGTTCCTGCTCCAAGGCGGCGATGCGGGCGGCCTGTTGCTCCACGATCTGCTCCAGATGCGCCACCCGCTCCCCCAAGCGGACCACCGCCTCCTGCACCGACGGCGGCGTGCGTTGCCAGTCGCGGTCGGACACCGAAATCTGAGGGGGACTCTCCACGGCCTTGCCCGGGGTCAAAGGACGCTGTGCCAGCTACCGGTCCCAAGATACCCACAAAGGCCAAATCAGAACAGCGATTTTTCAACATCCGGCTTGGCGCCGTAGGGGACTGAACGGTTACTCCTTGACGGCCCGCTCCAGCAGCTCCGGCAGACTCTGGGAGACCCATTCCAGGCCGAGCTGCGTCAGCAGGGCGCGGGTGTCGTCCAACTCGCTCTGGGAGGGAGCCCGGGCGGCCATCAGCTCCGCCTCCCGGCGCGCTCCACCAGCGCCGCGTAGCCGTCGAGGGGCCGGGTGGGCGCCTGCCAGTCCCAGCTTTTGGGCAGCACGATCCGCTGGCCGATGCGGCCCAGGGGCGTGGGCGCCTCGAGATGATCCGGCGGCGCGCCCTCGTAACACCGTTGATCGATGAGAAGGCGGCAGGCCGTATGGCGCGGATAGCTCATCACACAGCGGTCCTCGACGTAGATCTCGACGGTGGCGGCGCAGCCGCGCACCTGCACGGCGCGGCCCACACAGGCGAAGGGCACGCCGTATTCGCGGCCGTCGAAGCGCACCAGGCCGTCGCGGCCCACCGGCCGCTGCACCTGGGTGTCGAAGGGCGTGGGCAAGGTCTTCGGCAGCGGCGCCAGGTGAGGCCGTTCCAGCCGCCAGGAATCGGCCACCGACTGGCCGGTCAGTGGACAGCGCAGGCGCTCGGCCGACCCCCGCACCCGCCGATCCGAGATCGTCTGCAAGTCGGCCAGGGTCTCGAAGCGCTCGTTGCGCCGGATCAGATTCCAGCGCACGTCGCGCACCCGCCGCTCGACCTTGCCCTTGTCGGTGGGCCGGCGGATCCGGCAGGCGTCGGGCACGAAGCCCAGCTGCCGGGCGTAGGCGGCGTAGTCGTCGTTGAGGATCGCCCACGGCCCGCCGCGGCGGGCCACGGCGGTCTTGCAGTTGTCGAAACGCACGCTCCAGGGCACCCCCTGCACCGCCTCGAAGGCGCGATTGTGGGCTTCCTGCCAGGACAGCTGACCCTGATCGAGCCGCCACTGCACCGACCACATGCGCGAAAAGCTCAGCGACAGGCTGAAGGCGTTCAGCCGCGTGCGGCCGCCCAGCTCACGCACGTGCACCCAGGGCTCGACCCAGTCCACCTGCGCCTGGCTGCCCGGCCGCACCTCCACCCGCCGCAGGGGGCGCACCTTGGGCGGCCGACGGCGACGGCAAACATAGCGGGCCACCGCCTTGTAGGTCCCTTGGTAGCCGTGCTCGCGGACCAGGGTGTCGTAGAGAGCCCGCACCGGCTCCGGCCGCTGGCCCTCCTGCAGGCGCTGTTGCTGCGACTCCATCCAGGCCTGAATCACCCCATCGTGGGCCGCGCACGCCTCCGGCTTGTGCCGGCGCCCGTCCACCGCCCCCTCGGCTCGACGCTTGAGCCGGTAGCGAAGCGTGCTCTCGGCGACCCCCAACTCCTGGGCCGTCGAGCGAACGCTACGACCGCACTCGGCGGTCAATACTTGCGCACACACGAGATCTGCCTCCCGCAACTTGGTCATGCCCGGCCCCCTTGGCTGAGGAACGATTCCTCCAAGGATGGCGCCGGACGCCAGATCGAGGGGTGCGCGAAAGTAGATGTCCCTTAAGAGCGAAAATCGGTGGATTCCTTACAATAGGTGCGCCAAATGCGATGGACCGCGTCCTTGGTCAGGCCGGTCTCCTTTCCCATGGAGCGCACCGACCACTGGGTCTGGTCCTGGGGCTTGGTCTTCAGCGTCTTGTAGACCACCTCGGCGACCTGCTCGTCCGTGATCGATCGCGGCGCCCCGGGGCGCAGCTCATCGTGCAAGCCGGCAAGCCCGTGGTCGAGAAAGCGTCGACGCCACTTGCCGACCGTCACGCGCGACACCCCCACGGCCGCCGCGACCGCTTCATTCGGCCAGCCGTCGGCGGCCAGCAGAACCATCTCGGCTCGCCGCACCAACCCGTGGGGAAGGCTCCGGGATCGGGCCATCGATTCCAATTGCTCTCGGTCCGACGGACTCAATTCCAACGGCGGCAATGGACGCCCCATGGCAGGTCTCTCCTTTCAGAAAACGGGACAAGAGAAACCTACGGTACCATCACCTGAATGAAAAGTTATTTATACGACGAGACACTAGGCGGCAGCGCCGGCCGCCTCCAAAGCCGGTTCCCAACTACCTGGCTCCAGCACAATGAAGACGACCGCCGCTCGCAAATGGATCAGACGCCGACCTGCCCGCGGCCGGATCTCCACCGATCTGAGCTACCTCACTACCCACATGGTTGCGCATATCAGACGACCCTTCAAATACCGCTTGCCGCTGTTCACGCCGGCGTATACCTTCGTCGGACAAGTGACCATGGCGCCACTTACCCGAACCCCCTGTTCGTCTACTGTAACACCGTGCCCCCGGCTCCGGGCCACTCGGCCCTTCGCGCAACCGCTTCGCGGTTCGGGGGCACGGAAGACGTGAAGACGGGGTTCATGTTTCGTATTTCTTTAAGGCATGGAGGTCAAAGGATGAATGAACGAATCATAATCGATCCCTCGATCCGTCATGGCAAGCCAGTGGTGCGAGGGACCCGAGTGCCCGTGCACCGGATTATTGGGAGCCTTGCAGGTGGGGCAACCCCAGGAGAAGTCTGTGAGGAGTATGGCATTGTCGACGCGGATGTACGGGCCGCTCTTGAGTACGCTGAGGAACTCGTAGAATCAGAAGAAGCTCATTCCTTACCTGCATCCTGAATCGGTTTGCGGTTCATCATTGACGCTGATCTTCCACGCGCAGTAGCCGGTGTGATCGCCGATTTCGATCACGAGTCGGTTGACGTTCGGGACATAGGCATGTCAGCGTCCACTGACGAGCAGATCGCGGAGTATGCGCGCTCGAGAGAGCTGTGCTTCCTAAGGCTTTGTCACGAAACAGATGATTTACTTCGGTTGGCCGATGTGGGCCGGATCGTGTAGTGCCAATCCCCGTGAAACGCATGGGGCGAGAGATGGATCCGCTCCATCTGCTCGTCCTTGACGACCACGCCCTTGGGATACGATCGCTTGTCGATTTCCGCCCGGACTCGAAGCCCTTTCTGCGTCGTCGTCCGGCCGATCAGGTTGACCACCGTGGCCAGACTGACCAGAGGTTGGCCTCGCCAGTTCTTGGCGATATAGGAGAACAGGCGATGCTCGATGCGGTTCCACTTGCTCGTGCCCGGCGGATAGTGACAGACCGTGATCGTCAGGCCCGTGCGATCGGCCAAGCGCTGCCATTCCCATTTCCACAGTCGCAGTCTCGGGCCGTTGCTGCCCCCCGCATCGGCCGTGATCCACAGGCGGGAGGCCGCCGGGTAGGCGGCCCGTCCCATGCGTTTCCACCAGCTGCGGATGGCGTTCACCGCGAACCCGGCGGTGTCGTGGTCGACCCCGACGCTGACCCAGCCCTCGTTGCGGCTCAGGTCGTAGACCCCGTAGGGAATCGCCTGGCCCTGGGTGGGGATGATGAAGTCGTGGACCTTCACGCGCTCCGGATCGCCCTTCGGACGCCAGGCCCGCCCCCCGTTCTTGAAGTTGCCGATCAGTTCCTTCTTCTTGGTGTCCACCGAAATGACCGGCTGGCCTTGGGCCTGGGCCCTTCGGACCTGGTCGTGGAGATAGTGAAACTGGGCGTCCCGATCCGGGTGTTGGGTGCCTTCTTTCGTCTTGCGATTCGCCTGCAGCGTGTAGCCGAGCTCGTGCAACAGTCCGTTGACGAGGCCAGGACTCACCGAATGGCCCAGGGCCTGCAACTCGACCGCCAACTTGCGGATGCTCTTCGACGTCCATCGCAAGGGGCTGTCGTCCGGCGCCCCGGCGGTGACCGGTTCGAGCAGGGCATTGAGGTCCGACAACAGCGTCACGTCGGTGTCGATGCGCCGCTTGCGGCCGCCGCCCGGCCGCCGCACACGGCCGGGGTCCAACGGGGCGTCCGACCGCAGTTCCTGCAGGCCGCGAGCGATCCGGGTCCGCGACAGGCCCGTGGCCCGGGCCACCACGGCCATGCCGCCATGCCCGAGGGCTTGCGCCTCCGACGCGGCCCACAAGCGTCGCGTGCGCTCGTTCAACACCGGCGCCAAGGCTTCGTATTTCGCCCGCAGGGTGCTTTCCGTGTCCACGCATCAAGGATAACACCCTTCCATCAGAAAGTACAGCATTTATTTCTGCGCAATGCCTAACGAGAATACCACCCCTTATCCGTCCTATCCTTCTGACCTACCGGATGATCATCAACTTTCGGCTCTTGACCTGCTCCCCGGCACGGAGTTTGGCCACGTAGACGCCGGTGCTCACCGACCGCCCCTGGCTATTCTTACCGTCCCATACCACGCTATGCTCCCCCGCCAGCCACGGTCCAAACGGTACCAGGGTCCGCACCTTCTGCCCCAGCATGTTGTAGATCTCAAGCTCGACAGGCATGGCCTCGGGCAAGGTGAACCGGAAAGCTATCGCCGGGTTGGCCGGATTGGGGGCAGCCTCCAAGACAATCCCAGAGGGCTCCTCCTCTGAGGGCTCTTCTAGAGCGTAAGCCACCAGCTCTGGACGGGAAGGACCCATACTTACCCACCCTTCCAAGTCAGCCAGCGCCATCCGCGCCAGCTCGGCTTCCTCTTCTCCAGCAAAGTCCACCGCTATCGCTGCATACTCCGCCCGAGCCGCCTCAATGTCGAACAGGTAGTGGTGGTAGACATCCGCAATGTTGATCCGCGCCGACCCGCCCTAGGGCGACGTGGGGGCTGGCGACGCTATTGCCCGGTAGCCCTCCAGCGCCTCGGCAATTCGCCCAGCATTCAGCAAACTACGCAGCTTCCAGTCCCGAGCCCTTCGGCGCATGCCCGGAGTAGTCGCTCGTTGTTCCACGTCACCGGCCAGCTCCGAAAAAACCAGCATGTCTTGCCCGGTGTTGCGCCACGTGGTATACAGTCGACTCAGCGCGCGTCGCGTTTTGGGATGGTCCGGGTAGTCCACGACCACATCCCGGTATATCTCTGCGGCCGCCCTCAACTCCCCAGCGTTTTCTAATTCCCGGGCCTGTTCAAGTTGTACCGTTACACCATCTACGACCATCTTTGGGGTGCCGGGAATGTTCTCGGTGGTGTCGAGAGGCGAGTGAATGATATAGGGCTCCGGCGAGAATATGGCCGTAGAATCAGGATCGGAACTACCCCACCAGTTGTTGCGCACGCGGAGGGTATCGAACGTCTCGGATTGATCGATATACACCGCGTAGCCAGAACCGGTTGGGACAATGTCGTTAAGCTCTGACGATGCATCGTCAAGATCGGGTTGGCATTCTCGTCTTAGAAAGAGTTCATAGGAGCCATTGCTGTAGAAATCGTTCGGATTGTCAGGGTCGTCCATATCGGGCGTGGTGCCATTGAACATGCGAAATCCAATCGTGTCATTATAAGCAATCGTACAGCTCTTGAGCGTAGGAGCCGTATCGCTGCCGTAAGCGTAGATACCCCAATAGGTGCTTGAATCGACCCTACTGCTATCCAACGTTGAGGTAGTACCGGCCCGAATCTCGACGCCCCTATTATTATCGCGGACAGTACAGCCATATATGGGCACCGTGCAGTCTGACAGGTAGAGTCCCACTGCTACGTTCTCGGCTATAGTATTGTTCTGGATGCCATTGCCCGTACCGCTGACATTGTACAGATAGAGCCCATAATTGTTGTCCCTCAGGGTGTTGTTCTGGATCGTTGGGCTAGTAAAGTTCCCCTGTATCCCACTCACACAGGTCGAGATCTCGTTGTTGTTCAGTTCTGCTGGTGTGGCCGAGTAACCATAAATCCCATTCTGGGCGTGTTGGATAACTGAGTAATTGACTTTACAACTGGCATCGACACTGCTATCCCAGAAAATAATGCCATCCCAATCGCCTTTCTCTGGAGAAGTCGCATCGGACTTAAAGGTGATCTTGTTCGTGCTAGTGCCTTCGGCCACGAGAGTCCCGTGAACCTCCAACGCGGACTTGCCGGTGTAAGGGGCGCTGTTCTGGTCATCCGAGTCTGCCGCAAACGTCACCGTTGTACCCGGCCGAACCGTCAAGGTGTCCTCACTTTGAATCTCCACATCCCCGGTCACATGAATAGTGCCTGCCCAGAGATGGCTATCGGCTGAGCTGCCAGAGACAAGAGCGGGATAGACGAACTCAGCCCCACTAATGTCGTCATCGGTTAGATCTCTTTGGTAAGTGCTTTCAGGCACGGGCCTGCCATACATCGTCTTCAAACTGTCGGCACTGCCGTAGAGATCTGCAAGAGCGAGGGTATGACCTATTTCGTGCGTTGCTACGTTCCGTACATCATGACGTCCTGTTTCTCCCGTTGTCGTCCAATGAAGAAGATCGTTGAGTATCAGGTCCACCTCGGTGATGGTGTTAGTACCCGCCTCCGTAACAACTGCATATACGGCGATGGTGGATGAATCTTCTAAGTCGGCCCAGGCCACCAAGTTCACCCCATCCACCGCGATCGATGTTAGCGTTGTATCCGCGCCACGCTCGTAGGCCATATAAGAACCGCCGATGTTCTGCCAGGTGTCAAACGAGGCCTCAACTGCTGCAAATTCTCCTTCACAGTCCGCAGTGCCACTACTGTTCATACGGTACACCATTGGAATCGAACTATCTGGCCACCTGTGAGCATTGCCAAAAATGATGTTCAGCACTTGACTGCTCGAGACAGTGTCGTCTGAGGCTGTCTTAACGTAAACCCTTCCACTGCTGGGAAAGGAGTAGGTACCGAAACTACCAGTTTCCATGCGGTGTTCAGGCACAAATGTAATCAGAGTGTCAGTCCAAGAGGGAACTTCATGGACGTGGGCCCACTCATTGCCCAGCAAGTATAGGTAAACGTTGCCTTCATCTGTCCCGAAATTGCTACCAACGATCGTTACAGTGTCTTGTGTGCCGGCGGCCACCGAGTCTGGAGAGATACTCGATATTGCTGGACTATTCTGCAACCGTTTCCTCGCCGGCTCTTGTTCAATACCCAGTTCCTGAAAATGTCGTTTGGTTTTCAACTGGGCAGTTCGTAGTTCAACATCGAGAAAGGTCAGCACTTTCGCCGAATGATCGGCAAGTCGCTGCCATTCGCCCTCCCACATGGGATTCCCATGGGTACCACCGCGAAACATGGGGCCGGTCATGCCTTGGGCCCCTGCTACGACATCCCATTCTCCGACTAAATCTCTATACTCGGCCCACCCATCGTCCCGGTATCTCCGGAGACAAACTACCACCACCTCATTGTCAAAAAAGATCGCTGGAATAAGACCGTATACCACCCCCCCTACGATACCAGTCCATTCCACGACAGACAGTTCCTCGTCCGCGAAATCGGGCTCTTCCCCTTTCCCCGCCGCTTCGGTCAAGTCCCAGAGTACGCGCAAGTGAGTGCGCGTAAAGACTTTGAGTCCGTCATCGAAATTTTCCGAAGTCAATACCTGTGCTAGTACAATCCGTTCGGATTGGGCGACTATATCTTCCAGGGGAATAATCCGGATCGACCCTGCCCACGCCATAGAAACCAGGCATAGCCAGGGAAACGTTCCCAATGCAATGATCAGGATCCGATCCTTGAGTTTCATCTCAACTCTCCCGGAAACCAGTAATTGGTTGAGCCTGGGTTCCTGCCTCAGGCATGCGAGTGCTTTCGTCTAAGGCTTTGTCCCGAAACAGATGATTCACTTCAACCCTCAGTGGCCGGCCGGATCGTGTAGTTCCAATCCCCGTGGAACGCATGGGGCGAGAGATGGATCCGCTCCATTTGCTCGTCCTTGACGACCACGGCCTTGGGATACGCTCGCTTGTCGATCTCGGCGCGCACGCGAAGCCCTTTCTTCGTTGTCGTCCGGCCGATCAGGTTGACTACCGTGGCCAGACTGACCAGAGGTTGGCCTCGCCAGTTCATGGCGATATAGGAGAACAGGCGATGCTCGATGCGGTTCCACTTGCTCGTGCCCGGCGGATAGTGACAGACCGTGATCGTCAGGCCCGTGCGATCGGCCAAGCGCTGCCATTCCCATTTCCACAGTCGCAGTCTCGGGCCGTTGCGGCCCCCCGCATCGGCCGTGATCCACAGGCGGGAGGCCGCCGGGTAGGCGGCCCGTCCCATGCGTTTCCACCAGCTGCGGATGGCGTTCACCGCGAACCCGGCGGTGTCGTGGTCGACCCCGACGCTGACCCAGCCCTCGTTGCGGCTCAGGTCGTAGACCCCGTAGGGAATCGCCTGGCCCTGGGTGGGGATGATGAAGTCGTGGACCTTCACGCGCTCCGGATCGCCCTTCGGACGCCAGGCCCGCCCCCCGTTCTTGAAGTTGCCGATCAGTTCCTTCTTCTTGGTGTCCACCGAAATGACCGGCTGGCCTTGGGCCTGGGCCCTTCGGACCTGGTCGTGGAGATAGTGAAACTGGGCGTCCCGATCCGGGTGTTGGGTGCCTTCTTTCGTCTTGCGATTCGCCTGCAGCGTGTAGCCGAGCTCGTGCAACAGTCCGTTGACGAGGCCAGGACTCACCGAATGGCCCAGGGCCTGCAACTCGACCGCCAACTTGCGGATGCTCTTCGACGTCCATCGCAAGGGGCTGTCGTCCGGCGCCCCGGCGGTGACCGGTTCGAGCAGGGCATTGAGGTCCGACAACAGCGTCACGTCGGTGTCGATGCGCCGCTTGCGGCCGCCGCCCGGCCGCCGCACACGGCCGGGGTCCAACGGGGCGTCCGACCGCAGTTCCTGCGTGACGTTCTTGAAGCTGTGCTTTGGATTCTCAATACCGGGGCTCAATGGCATATGTTGCCGCAGTGCTATCCGAACTACAAAACCGTGCATCGCCGTTTTCAAAATTGGTGTCGTCAAGGGGTGTTACGCGAAGTTCTCGTGGACCTGGCCCAGACTCTTCACGAGCAAGGGGACTTGGACGAATCGGAAGCTTTCATTGATGGCATGTTCTCGGCGGCCAAGGGTGGAGGTGCCGATATCGGCCACACCAAGCGAGGCAAGGGCGTACGAGTCATGGGGATCGTGGACCGCCATGGGCTTCCCTTGTCGGTGAGCACGCATGCAGCGAACCATCATGAAGTGACGCTGGTTCAGTTGACGTTTGACTTCTACCTGATCGAAGACAAACCCAAGAACTTGATTGGAGACAAAGCCTACGACAGCGACCCGTTAGATGAGGAGCTGAAGAAAGAAGGGGTCGAGATGATCGCTCCCCATCGCCAGAACCGAACCAAGAAAAAGACTCAGGACGGACGCCGATTGCGTCGCTATGTGCGGCGTTGGATGGTGGAGAGATTCTTCGCTTGGCTTCAATGGCAGCGTCGAGTGATCACTCGCTGGGAATTGTATCCGGAGAATTTTCTTGGCTTCGTCCAACTTGCCTCCATCCTGATTTTACTTAAGCAATTTCAATTTTGAGATAGGTTCATGATACCATCCTCCTTGTCGAAAGGCAAGTTTTTTTTCTCCAAGCTGCCCGTGCCACGCAGCCTACCCCAGCTACACCTGACCCGTCACACCTAACCCATTGAACCATAGTAGGATAGGGAGAAGAGTTAGGGGGCAAAGCGGACGATTAGGGCCAAACGGCCTGAGCGCCACGACGCGCTCTATCTCGTGGTGAACGTGCCGCACCCTTAGATCTCCATCTCCCTACGTTCGTCGCTCAGGGCCCCGATGACTGCCTTGACAGGTGCAGTCTACCATCATGGGCCAGACAGGCTCCCCGCCCAGACCTCGCGCGCGGCGCCGCCCACCTCCAGAAGCAGTTGCCCGCCGTCACCGAAGCCGGCGAGCTTGCCGCTGAGCCGCTGCCCGTCGTCGACCACGGTGACCCGCTCCCCGAGGCCGGCGCAGCGGGCCTCCCAGCCGGCGCGCAGGGCGGGGAAACCGCCCGCCGTCCAGGCCTCCAGCCACGGCGTCAGCCGCCGCAGCAGTGCGGGCAGCACCTCCTGCGGCGAGGGCGCCGAGCCGATCTCCACGAGGACGGAGGTAGCCGGCTGATCGATCGCCTCCGCCTCGGCCCGGGTCATGCCGAGGTTCAGGCCGATGCCGAGCACAACCAGGCCGGGGGATCTGTCACCCGGCGCCGGCTCGGGCAGGATCCCGGCGATCTTGCGGCGGCCCACGATGACGTCGTTGGGCCACTTGGTCTGCGCCGTCAGGCCGTGCTCCTCCAGGCAGTCGGCTGCGCCCAGGGCCGCGGCCATGGACAGGGATCCCAGCTGCCGCGCGCCGGCCCCGGCGGCTTCAAGCACCAGGGAGAAGGCGAGGTCGCTCCCCGGGCGCGAGACCCAGGTGCGTTGCCCGCGCCCACGGCCCCCGGTCTGGTCGTCGGTGGCCAGGACGGTCCCCGGAGGCGCCCCCGCACCGCTGCCGATGCGCTCCAGGAGGAGGGAGTTCGTCGAGGGGACCTGCTCGATCCATTCAGGAGGGCGGAATTTCATTCGGTCTGCTCCGGGGCGGTCTGCTGAGTATCGGCATCGCTCCGGCGGGCGCCAATGGGCCGGGTTTGACCTGCCACGCACGGCACCCTCCCTTCAGGTCGCCACTGCAAGGGGAGCCTCTCATGAAACGCGCCATCCAGAGTCCCGGCCATCGGCCGAGGGGCCAGCACTCCCGCCGGGTCCGGGCGACGGAACGGTTGACCGCCTCCTCGGGGCGACCCTGCCGACCGTGGATGCGGCCGATGCCCGCGACCAGCACAGGAACCGCGGCTCCGACGAGGCCATCGCAGCAGGCCCCCAGCCGCCGCCCCCCGGAGATCACCCCGTGAGCCGCTTCGGCGACCTCCCCCTCTCCCGCCCCGCCCACGGCGACTACGGCAGCCTCGAGGAGCCGGTGCGGCGCATCCGCGCCCACCGCCCCCTCGACCTGAACGCCGAACGCTGGAGGGCCCGCCACCCCGGCGGCTCCTTCGAGGTCTGGCGGGAGCAGACGCGGGGCTGCCTGCTGCAGGGCCTGCACTGCGATCCGGGGCCCGCGGACCTGCGCCCGGAGATCCTGGAGTCCGTGGAGCGGGACGGCCTGGTGGTCGAGCGTGTCGCCTTCGACGCGACCCCCTGGAGCCGCCTCCGCGGCTACTTCCTGCGCCCGACGGAGGGACAGGGCCCCCTGCCGGGGCTGGTCGTGTTCCACGCCTGGGGCGGGCCCATGCTGTTCGGCAAGGAGCGCGTCGTGAACTGCGGCCGCGACCATCCCGTGCTGGTAGAGCACCGGCGCAAGTACTACGGCGGCCGCTACCTGGCCGAGGTCTTCGCCGCCGCCGGGTACGCCGTAATCGTCGTCGACGCATGGCACTTCGGCGAGCGCGCCCCTCGGGGGCTGGACGCCGGCGGCCTGGGGATACCCGCCCGCTACGATCCCTTCGACCTGAAGGAGGCGGAGTACGAGGAGCTCGACGGCCGGGTGCGGCAGGCCCTCTACCTGGGCGTGCGCCAGCTCAACTGGGCCGGCACCACCTGGATGGGGGTCAACTACTGGGACGACAGCCGCTGCGTCGACTACCTGCTCTCACGCCCCGAGGTGGACGGCGAGCGGATCGGCTGCACCGGCCTGTCGGGGGGCGGCTGGCGCACCAACGTGCTCGCCGCCCTGGACGGGCGCATCAAGGCGTCGGTCAGCGTCGGCTGGATGACCACCGGCGACTACCAGCAGGTCTACAACGTGGACGGGGCGATCGGGACCTTCTGCCTGCTGCCGGGGGTGTGGGACCGCCTCGACGTGCCGGACCTGACGATCATGTCGGCGCCGGCGGCCGGCATGGTGGTCTCGGGGCGGCGGGACGAGTTGTTCCCCGTGGAGGGCCAGGCCGACGCCGCTCGCCAGATCCGGGCGGGGTATGAATGGGCGGGCTGCGGGGATCGCTTCCGCGACTACCGGCCCGACAAGGACCACTGCTACGACGCTGGAATCCAGGCCGAGGCCGTGGCCTGGTTCGGCCGGCACCTGGGCGCCGGCGGCTGAGGCGCGGGCGGCTGAGGGCCGCTCAGCTCTTCTCGGCCTCGATCTGCCGGAAGGGCGCCTCGTTGACGTACTCCTCCACCACCTTGCCGCCGATGAGGTGCTCGGTGATGATGCGCTCCAGCTTCTCCACCGTCATCGAGTGGTACCAGGTCTGCTCGGGGTAGACCAGCACCGTGGGCCCGCGCTCGCACACGCGCAGGCAGTCCGCCTTGCTGCGGTGGATCCCGGAGAGGGGATCGCCGTACCCCAACTCGCGCAGGCGGTTCTTCAGGTAGTCCCAGCACTCCTCCCCGGTGCCGTCGGTGTGGCACTTCGGCTTGGTCGGCGTGGCGCACAGGAAGATGTGGCGCCGGATCGTCTTGTCGGTCTGCTCGCTCATGCCCTCCACTCCTCGTCCAGGCGCCGGTGCGCGTACGGCCTCGGCTGGTCCCCTTCGTAGTAGCCCACGGTGTGTCCCTCCCCCTCCATGAGGTATTTGTAGGTCGTCAGTCCTTCCAGCCCCACCGGACCGCGGCTGTGCAGGCGCCCGGTGCTGATGCCGACCTCGGCGCCCAGGCCGAAGCGGAAGCCGTCGGCGAACCGGGTCGACGCGTTCACGAAGACCGACGCCGAGTCCACGCCCTGCAGGAAACGCACCGCCGCCGCCCGGTCCTCGGTGACGATGGTATCGGTGTGGGCGCTGCCGTAGCGATTTATGTGGTCCACGGCCTCCTCCAGGCCGTCCACCACCTTCACCGCCAGGATGTAGTCGAGGTACTCGGCGCTCCAGTCCTCCTCGGAGGCCGCCCGCACCCTGCCGTCGCCGGCGATCCTGCGCGTGCGGGGGTCGCCGCGCAGCTCCACCTCGGCCTCGGCCAGCCGGCCCAGCGCCGTTCCGAGGAATGCGTCGGCCACGCCGGCGTGGACCAGCAGGGTCTCGGCCGTGCAGCAGGTGGAGACGTCCTGCACCTTGGCGTCCACCGCCACCGTCAGGGCCTTGTCGAGGTCGGCCGCGGCGTCGACGTAGACGTGGCAGACGCCGTCGGAGTGGCCGGTGACGGGGATCTTGGTGTGGTCCATGATGTAGCGCACGAAGTCGTTGCCGCCGCGGGGGATGATCAGGTCGATGGCGTCGTCCTGGTCCAGCATGGAGCGCACGTCCTCGCGCGTCTCCAGCAGGGTGAGCCAGCCGCCGGGAAGGCCCTCGACGCCCGCCGTGGCACGCACGATCAGGTCGGCCAGGGCGCGGTTGGATCGGGCCGCCTCGGAGCCGCCCTTCATGAGCACGGCGTTTCCCGACTTCAGGCAGAGGGCGGCGATCTGCACCAAGGCGTCGGGCCGGGACTCGAAGATCACTCCGATCACGCCGATGGGCACGCTCACCCGGAAGAGCCGGAGCCCGTCGTCGACCTCGGTGGCGCGCTGCGTCCGCCACAGCGGGTCCTCCAGGGAGGCGACGCTGCGCACGCTCTCGACGGCGCGCTCGTACTTGCCCGAGGCCAGGTCCAGGCGCGACACCAGCGGGTCGGCCAGCTCGCCGCGGGCGGCCAGGTCCTGCGCCTCCCGGCGGTCGTCGGCGTTGGCCTCCAGCATCGCCTCCCGCTCCGCCTCCAGGGCCCGGGCGATCGCCTCCAGGCCGGCGTCGCGCACCCGGCCCGGGGTGGCCGCCAGCTTGCGGCCCGCCTCCCGGGCCTCCAGGGCAGGGCCGCGCAGGTCGGCCGGGGTCTCGGCAGCGGTGCTCACGAGTCCTCCTCGTTCCGCCGCGCCTGCAGGGCCGCCTCGCTGGCGGCGCCCATCATCTTCTGGATCTGCCCCATCACCCGCTGGGGGTCCTCCACCTGGCCCTCGGCGAGGAGCACGTAGTCGACGAGGAAGTGGGCCCACGACTTCAACTCCTCCGAGTCGCGCTGGGCCTTCAGCAGCTCCCCCATGTTGCGGATCGCCGCGTGCCGGGGGTTGATCTCAAGGGTGCGCCGGGTGACCGGGAAGTTCTCGTCGCTGACGCGCATGAGCCGCTCCATCTGCTGGCTCAGGCCCCCCGAGGGCGTCACGAGGGCGCACGGACTGTCGCTCAGCCGGCTCGACTCCTTCACGTCCCCCACCCGCTCCTCCAGCTCCTTCTTCAGGAAGCTCGCCAGCTCGATGGTCCGCTCCTTGTCGCCGGCGTCCTCGGCGCCTTCGAGCTTGACCTCCTCGGGCAGCTCCACGTCCTCGGCGTCGACGGCCTGGAAGGGCTTGCCGTCGAAGTCCTGCATCGAGCCCACCACCCACTCGTCCACCGGATCGGTGAGGTAAAGGACCTCCAGGTCGTGGCGGCGGAAGGCCTCCAGCAGCGGGCTCTGCTCGACCGCCGCCCGGCTCTCGCCGCCGAGGTAGAAGATCTTCTCCTGGTCCGACTGCATGCGGTCCACGTAGTCCTGCAGGGCGACCAGCCCCTCGGTCTGGGGGGTGCGGGTCTTCTCGCTCTCTGCGCCGGCCTTGCCGCCGGCCTCCTGGCCCGCTCCGGCGCTCCCGGCGTCCGCCTCCGCGTCAGCTTCCTGACCCGCCTCCTCGGTGTCCGCCTCCGCGGAGCCCGCGTCTGTAGCCAGCTTCCCGGAGAAGGAGGAGTAGAAGCGCAGCAGCTTGCCCACCTGCTCGCGGTGCTCGAAGTCGCGGGCCACGCCTTCCTTGAGGACGATGCCGAAGGACTCCCAGAAGGTCAGGAAGGCGGCCGGGTCCCGGTCCGCAAGACCCTCGATGCAGGACAGGACCCGGCGCGTCAGGGTCTGGCGGATCTTCACGACCACCGGGTTGTTCTGCAGCGATTCGCGGGCCACGTTGAGGGGCAGGTCGTCGCAGTCGACGACGCCGCGCACGAAGCGCAGGTACAGGGGCAGGACCTCGCAGTCGTCCTGGATGAAGACGCGCTTCACGTGCAGGTTGACGCGCACCTTGGGATCCGGCGAGAACAGCAGCTCCAGCGGCGACTGACGCGGCACGTAGAGGACGGCGTAGAACTGGATGGGCACGTCCACGGCCACGTGCTCCCAGACCAGGGGCTCCTGGTGATCGCCGGACAGGTGCTGGTAGAACTCCTTGTACTGCTCGTCCGTGATCTCGTTGCGGGGGCGCGCCCACAGGGCCGAGGCCTCGTTGGCCTGCTTGCCGGCCACCTTGATCGGGTAGGCCACGTAGTCGGAGTGCCGGCGCACGACGGCCTCGAGGCGGTGGGCGTCGAGGTACTCCTCGCAGTCGGAGCGCACGAAGACCTGGATCTCCGTGCCGCGGCCGGTCTTGTCGCGGGTCGTGGCGATGGTGTAGCTGCCGTCGCCCGTGGACTCCCAGACCACGGCCTCGGCCTCGGGATCCGCCGACCGGGTGGTGAGCACGACGCGCTCGGCGATCATGAAGACCGAGTAGAAGCCGACCCCGAACTGGCCGATCAGCTTCAGCCGCTGCTCCTCGTCCTGCTCGGCCGAGAGCCGCTCCAGGAACTCCCGCGACCCCGAGTGGGCGATGGTGCCGATGTTGCGGTTCACCTCGTCCCGGCTCATGCCGATGCCGGTGTCGCGGATCGTCAGCTTCCTGGCCGTGTTGTCGACGCTGATGTCGATCTCGAGCTCGGCGTCGGGATCGACGATCCCCTGGTCGGTGAGGGAGCGGAAGCGGATCTTGTCGAGGGCGTCGGAGGCGTTGGAGACCAGCTCCCGCAGGAAGACGTCCTTGTCGGTGTAGAGGGAGTGGACGAGGATCTGCAGGACCTGCTGGACCTCGGTCTGGAAGGCCCGCTCCTCGACCTGGGCCTCCTGCTCGCCTGTGCTGTGATGCTCGGTCATGATGCCTTCGGACGGTCGGGGTGGCTGTGGCGTCGGGGAAGCGTGAGAATTTACGGCCCCCCCCCGCCGGGGCAAGGAGGCCTTTGGCCGGTCCCGTCCGGCGCCCGTATCTTCCTGGCGCCATGGGAATCGACTGCGACCTGCTCATCGTCGGCGCCGGTCCGGCGGGGACCGCAGCCGCCATGTACGCCGCCCGGCAAGGCCTGACCTCGATCGTCCTCGACCGGGACACCTTCCCGCGCGACAAGATCTGCGGCGACGCCCTGTCCGGGAAGGCCCTGTCGGTCCTCGACGAGCTCGGCCTTCTGAAGGCCGCGGCCGGCCTGGACGGCAGCGAGATCAACCGGGTCCTCATGTCCAGCCCGGAGCACGTCGGCCTGAGCGTCGACCTGAGCGACCGGCGCCACCACGACCCCCTCACCGGGCGAGAGCTGCCGCTGCGCGGCTACGTGATCCGCCGCCGCGTCTTCGACCACTTCCTGGTGCGCGCGGCCCGGGACCGCGGCATCGAGGTGCGCGAGGGGTTCGCCGTCAAGGACCTGGTGCGCGACGAGGCCGGCCGCGTCGTCGGCGTGCGCGGCCACCAGGGCGGCGGTTCCGGAAACGGCAATGGCCACCGCGGCCCCGAGGAGACCCTGAGGGCCCGCGTCGTCCTGGGCTGCGACGGCTTCAACTCCATCGTCGCCCGCCGCTCCGGCCTCTATGCCCACGATCCGCAACACTGGGTGGTCGCCCTGCGCTGCTACTACGAAGGCGTCGCCGGCACCACCGACGAGATCGAGCTGCACTTCGTCGACGAGGTCCGGCCCGGGTACTTCTGGATCTTCCCCCTCGAGAACGGCGGCGCCAACATCGGCATCGGCATGGTGCACTCGGAGATGAAGCGCCGGGGCGTGGACCTGAAGCGCGCCCTGGCGGCGGTCATCGCCCGGCCGCCCTTTGCCGAGCGCTTCGCCGGGGCCCGGCCGCTGGAGCGCCCCGTTGGCTGGAACCTGCCCGTGGGCAGCCGCCGGCGACCCTGCCACGGCGACGGCTTCCTGCTGCTGGGCGACGCCGCCAGCCTCATCGACCCCTTCACCGGCGAGGGCATCGGCAACGCCCTCTACTCGGCCCGCCTCGCCGCCGAGGTCTGCCGCGAGGCGATCGCCGCGGAGGATACCTCGGCCGCCGTCCTCGGCCCCTACGAGGACCGCCTCTGGGAGGCCCTCGGCCCCGAGCTCAGGGTGAGCTACCAGATGCAGCGCATGGGCCGCGTGCGGCCGCTGCTCAACTTCGTCATCGGCAAGGGCGCCCGCTCGGCGAAGGTCTCCGAGCACATCTGCGGCATGATGGCCAACGCCGTGCCGAAGAAGGAGCTCACCAGCCCCCTGTACTACCTCAAGCTGCTCTTCGCCTGAAGAGGTGGTCCCGGAGCGAACGCTCCGGGTCTCAGAGCGCGGAGGCCAGGAAACCGCCGTCCACGGGCAGATCGGCGCCGGTGACGAAGGAGCTGGCCTCGTGGGAGGCCAGGAAGACCGCCGCGCCAACCAACTCCCGAGGATCGCCGAAGCGGCCCATGGGCGTGCGCTCCAGGATCTGCCGGCCTCGCTCCGTGGGCTCCCCGTCCTCGTCGAACAGCAGGCGGCGGTTCTGCTCGCCGGGAAAGAACCCGGGCGTGATCGAGTTGACCCGCACCGCCGGCGCCCACTCCCGCGCCAGGAACCGCGTCAGGTTGACCACCGCCGCCTTGGCCGCCGAGTAGGCCACCACCCGCGACAGGGGGACGTGGGCGGTGATCGAGGCGATGTTGACGATGGAACCGCGGCCGGCGGCCCTCATGGGCGGGCCGAAGACCTGGCACGGCAGCAGCACCCCGGCGGCCAGGTTCAGATCGAGGCAGTCCCTCCAGGCCTGCAGGTCCACGTCCTCGAAGCGGAGCTGCTCGTCCAGGGTCACGGCGGGGTGGTTGCCGCCGGCGGCGTTGACGAGCACCGCCGGCTCGCCGAGGCCCTCCAGCACGCGCTCCCGCGCCTCGGCCAGGTGCTCCCGCGAGCCCGCGTCGCAGGGGATGAAGGCGGCGCGGCCTCCCGCCGCCTCGATCGCCTCCGCGACCCGCCCGCCGCGAGTTGGGTTGCGTCCGGCCACGGCCACCGCCGCCCCGGCCGCCGCCAGACCTCGCGCCATGGCGCCCCCGAGGGCCCCGGTGCCGCCGACGACGACGGCCACCTGCCCGTCGAGGCGGAAGCGGTCGGTCACGGCACCCCCCGCAGGCCCCAGCCCGCGGCCACGGCCCGCGACAGCAGGCCGATGAGGCCTCCGAAGACGTTGCCCCACACGATCAGCCAGCCGAGGTGGCGGCGCATGACGTGCTCCATCATCTCCTTGACGATGCGGGGCGTCAGCTCCTCGAGCTTGGCCTCCAGCAGCCCGTCCACCTGGGCGCGCAAGGCCGGGATGCCGGCCGACGGATCCTCCCGCAGGCGCTCCTCGACCAGGGGCGCCAGACGGTCGATCAGGGCCCCCATGAACTGCCGCGCCAGGACCTTGAGCACGTCCGGCCCGGCCATGCGGACCATCATGCCCATGGGGCCCTGCTTCAGCGTCTCCAGTTCCGCCTCGATGGCGCGGTCGGCCTCCTCCGAGTCCAGCAGGGCCCGCATCTCCTCCCCCAGGCGCGGGGCCACGTTCCCGGACCCTTGCTCCTCGAAGAACCGGCGCAGGTAGGCCTCCTCGAAGAAGTGGGTCATGATCAGCGTCTTGATGGTGGCGCGGATCTCGCGGAAGCGGTTGGGGATCACGCCCGACCCGTAGAGGCCGGGGACGCGGTCGAAGAGCATCTTCACGGCGAGCCAGTTGGTGATGCCGCCGGCGAACCCGAAGAGCCCGGCGGCCAGCGCCCACGGAGCGGCCGCCGTCAGCCAGGCGGGGGTCCCGGGAGGCGCCGCGGAAAGACCCAGGCCCGCCAGGAGCAGCAGCAGCGAGAGGCCGTTGGAGACCTTCCCCTTGGTCCAGAAGCCGGCCTCTCCGGAGAGGCCGGGGATCTCCGGAGAGGGGCTCTCCGTCTCGGGAGCCTCCCTCACGGCAGCCCCCGGTCCGTGGACGTGTCCCGGCGGTCGCGGTGGCGCTCGAGGGCGAGCTGGATCAGGCGGTCGATCAGCTCCGCATAGCTGACGCCGCTGGCCTCCCACAGCTTGGGATACATGCTGATCGGCGTGAACCCCGGCATGGTGTTGATCTCGTTCACGTAGACCCGCTCCTCCTCGTCGCGGCTGACGAAGAAGTCCACCCGGGACAGGCCGGCGGCCTCCACCGCCAGGAAGGCCCGCCGCCCCAGGTCGCGCACCCGCTGCGCCGTCTCCGGCCGGATGCGCGCCGGGATGATGAGCTCGGAGTTGTCGTCGAGGTACTTGGCGCGGTAGTCGTAGAACTCGTTGCCCGGCACGATCTCCCCGGCCACCGAGACCTCGGGGTCCTCGTACCCGAGGACCGAGACCTCCACCTCGCGGCAGTCGGCGGCCTCGGCCTCGACGACGAGCTTGCGGTCATAGCGCGAGGCCTCGTCCAGGCCTGCCGCCAGCTCGCCGGCGTCGCGCGCCTTGGAGATGCCCACGCTGGACCCGAGGTTGGCGGGCTTGACGAACATGGGGTAGCCGAGCCGCTCCTCCAGCTCGCCCCGCACCGCCTCCGGCTCGGCGCGCCAGCGGCTGCGCAGCACCGCGGCGAACTCCACCTGGTCGAAGCCCTCGGCCTGGAAGACGCGCTTCATCAGGTCCTTGTCCATGCCCACCGCCGAGCCGAGGACGCCGGATCCCACGTAGGCGACGCCGGCCAGCTCCATCAGGCCCTGCACGGTGCCGTCCTCGCCGTAGGGGCCGTGCAGGATGGGGAAGATGACGTCCACCGGCCGGGCGCCGGCCGTGCCGTTCTGCATGACCAGGTCGCCACCCGGGTAGTCGAGGGCCACGGGCTGGAGCCCCTCCCCCCCCACCTCGCCGGCGGCCAGCAGGCCCGTGGCGTCGCCCGCGGCCAGCCAGCGGCCCTCGCGGTCGATGCCGATCATGGTGACCTCGTACTTGTCCCGGTCGATCGACTCCAGCACGGAGCGCGCGGAGGTGACGGAGACCTCGTGCTCGGCGGAGCGGCCCCCGAAGAGGACGCCGACCCGGATCTTGTCGGGCATTTTGGGGTTGCGCCTTTCTGTGGTGGTTGGAGTGATGACCCAAGATACACAGTCGGCCGGAAACCGGCCCCCGCGAGCCTTGCCCGGCCGGAGCGCCGCGAGGTAGATTGGCCTTCCGGACAGGAGGATCCACCCCATGATCCGAGCTCTTCTCGCCGTCGCCGCGGGGATCGCCGTCGCCTTCGGCGGCATCGCCCTGCTCCAGTCCATCGGCCACGAGATGTACCCGCCGCCCGAGGGGATCGACCCGGCCGACCGGGACGCCTTCGCCGAGATCGTCGGCCAGATGCCGGCCGGCGCCCTGCTCATGGTGCTGCTCGCCTATGCCCTGGGGACGTTCTGCGGCGCCTGGGTGGCGGCGCGCATCGCCGCACGGCCCTTTCCGGCTCTGCTCGTGGGCGGGGTGATGATGCTCGCCGGCATCTCCAACTTGGCGATCATCCCGCACCCGCTGTGGTTCATGGTGCTCAGCGTTCTCGTCTTCGTGCCCTCGGCCTGGCTCGCCAGCCGCGTGGCCGGGGTCCACTCCTCGTGAGCGGTGCCCCGCCGCGCGCCCGGGTCCCCGCCGATGCCCGCACGGTCTCGGTCTTCTGCGCCGGGTGCCGGACCCTGCTGCTGCGCTACCGCAAGGGGGGCGCCGGCGGCCTGGTGAAGATCCGCCCGGAGCGCATCGCCGAGGACCTCACCGGCGGCGACCTCCGCTGCCCCCGGTGCGGCCAGGCCTTCGCCCGCGAGCGCGGCACCATGGGCGGGCCCGCCTTCCTCATCGGCGGCAAGGTCTTCACCCGGGGCCTGCGCCGGAAATGACCGCCGCGCCCGCATCTCCCGGCCCCGCCTTCGGCCGGCCCCGCGAGGTGGACGTCCTCGTGGTCGGGGCCGGCGCCGTGGGCGTCTGCAGCGCCTGGTTCCTGCGCCGCGCCGGCGCCGAGGTGGTCCTCCTCGACAAGGGCGCCGTCTGCTCGGGCAGCTCCCACGGCAACGCCGGCCTCGTCGTGCCGAGTCACAGCGTGCCCCTGGCCGAGCCGGCGGCGCTGCGCGCCGGCCTGCGCTACATGCTGAGCCCGGACAGCCCCTTCTACATCAAGCCGCGCCTCGACGGCGACCTGCTGCGCTGGCTGTGGCGCTTCCGCCGCGCCGCCACCCAGGCCCGCGTCGACCGGGCCGTCCCCGTCCTGCGCGATCTCCACCTCGAGAGCCGCGGCCTCTACCGCGAGATCGCCGACAGCGGCCTGGACTTCGGCTACAGCGAGATCGGCCGGCTCATGCTGTGCGACAGCCCGGAGGGGCTGGCCGGCGCCGAGGAGGAGGCGCACCACATGCGCGCCGCCGGTGTCGAGGTGGAGAGTCTGGACGCTGCCGAGGCCGCCGGACGGCTGGGCGACTTGGAGGTCCGCTGCGTGGGCGGCCTCTTCTACCCCCAGGACGCCCACATGGATCCCGGACGCTTCGTGCGCGGCCTGGCCGGCCGCGCCGCCGAGGAAGGCGTGACCGTCATCGAGGGGGCCGAGGTGCTGCGGCTGCTGACCCGGGGCGACTCCGTCGAGGCCGTGGAGACGACGCGCGGCGCCTTCCGCCCGCGGCAGCTCGTCCTCGCCGCCGGCTCCTGGAGCCCGGAGCTGGCCCGCGGCCTCGGGGTGGAGGCGCCGATCCAGCCGGCCAAGGGATACTCGGTCACCGTCGAGGCCCCGGACGGCACGCCGGAGCTGCCGCTCATGCTGACCGAGGCCCGGGTGGCGATGACGCCCATGGGCCGGGGGCGGCTGCGCTTCGCCGGCACCCTGGAGCTGGCCGGCCTGGACCTGTCCATCAACCAGCGCCGCGTCGACGCCATCATGCGCGCCGTGCCGCGCTACATCCCCCACTGGGATCCCGCCGGCTTCCGCGTCCACGAGGTCTGGCGCGGGCTGCGGCCCTGCACCCCCGACGGCATGGCCCTCCTCGGCCGGCCGCGGCGGTGGGGCAACGTGGTGATGGCCGCCGGGCATGCCACGATCGGCCTCTCCCTGGGGCCGGTGACCGGACGCATCGTCTCCCGGCTGGCGGCCGGCGAGGAACCCGGCCACGACCTGAGCCTGCTCGACCCCGACCGCTTCACCTGAGAAAGGACGCCATGCTCCCCATCGACCTGGGCAACCTCTACCTCGACCGGCGGGCGGAGTCCCGCTCCCTGAGCGCCGAGAACCCCGATGGCGCCGTCGGCGGCGGCGCCCGCGCCGAGCCCGGGCCCGACAGCGCCGCCCGGGATCTCGGCAAGGGCTGGAAGGTCCGTCCGTGTCTGAAGCTGGCCCCCGGCAGCACCACCACCCTGATGGACCACGAGGGACCCGGCGTCCTCCGCCACATGTGGTTCACCTTCCGCCACACGTTCTACCGCTCCGTCATCCTGCGCATCTACTGGGACGGACAGGACCACCCCTCGGTGGAGGCGCCGCTGGGAGACTTCGGCTGCAACGCCTGGAACGAGCGCCAGGACGTGCTCGGCGCGCCGGTCAACGTCAACCCCAACGGCGGCATGAACATCTACTTCCCCATGCCTTTCCGCCGGCAGGTCCGCATCACCGTGGAGAACGACGGCGTCAACGAGCTGCCCGGGTTCTTCTACACGATTGACTACACCCTCGAGGAGGTCCCGGACGAAGCCCTCGCCTTCTGCGCCCAGTGGCGGCGGACCAACCCGCTGCCCTACGCACAGGAGTACGTCATGGCCGACGGCATCCGGGGCCGCGGTCAGTACGTGGGCACCTTCATGGCCTGGCAGCAGAACAGCGCCGGCTGGTGGGGCGAAGGGGAGATCAAGATCTTCCTCGACGGCGACGGCGAGCACCCGACGATCTGCGGCACCGGCACCGAGGACTACTTCTGCGGCGCCTGGGGTTTCGGCCGCGACTTCTCGGGACCGTACGCCGGCTTCCGCCAGGTGGTGAAGAGCTCCGGCGAGGCCGGCTGCCGCATGACCCTGTACCGCTTCCACGTCCACGACCCCGTGTTCTTCAAGAGCGACCTGCGCCTGCACATGCAGGCCCTCGGCTGGCGCTCGGAGGGCCGCTACCTGGCCCTGCAGGACGACATCGCCTCCGTGGTCTACTGGTACCAGACGCTGCCGTCGGCGCCCCTGCCCGAGCTGCCGGGCGCGGACGCTCGGGAGGTCATCTGAGCCGCCGTTCGGGGGCGAAGCGCCCCTCCTGACGCCCGGCGCGCAATCTTGTCGGCCTTTGGGGCCATGCGTACCTTGCGCCGTTCCCCTCTCGCGGCGGTAATCAGACATGGCAGACCGGGCTCTCGTCTTCATCGGCAACTACACCAGGGGTGACGACGCCGCCATCTACTACGGCGAGGCCGACCCCGCCTCGGGCGCCCTGCGCATCCACGGCCGGACGCCGTGCGAGGACTCCCCCTCCTTCCTCGTCCTGCACCCCAACGGCCGCTGCCTCTACGCCGTGAACGAGGTCTCCCACTTCGACGGCGGCGGTGCCGTCAGCGCCTTCTCCATCGACGCCGACTCGGGGGCCCTCACCTTCCTCAACCTGCAGCCCACCGGCGGTTCGGCGCCGTGCCACAACACCGTCGACCACAGCGGCCGCTACGTCCTCAGCGCCAACTACGGCGGCGGCAGCGTCTCCATGCACCCGGTGCGGGACGACGGCAGCCTGGGGGAGATCTCCGACTTCCATCAGCACGAGGGCTCCAGCGTCGATCCGGGGCGCCAGCAGGGGCCGCACGCTCACTCGATCAACGTCGATCCGGACAACGGCTTCGCCTTCTGCGCCGACCTCGGCCTCGACGAGGTCCTGGTCTACGCCCTCGACCTGGAGGCCGGCCGGCTGGTCCCCCACGGCGCGGGACGGGTGACCCCCGGCGCCGGGCCCCGGCACATGGCCTTCCACCCGAACCGGCGCTTCGCCTACGTCATCAACGAGATTTCCAACACCATCACGGTCTTCGCCCGCGGCGAGGACGGCGGCTCCCTCACCGAGGTCGAGGAGGTGACGACGCTGCCCGCGGGCTACGCCGAGACCACGCACACCTCCGACATCCACCTCTCCTCCGACGGCCGCTTCCTCTACGGCTCCAACCGCGGCCACGACTCGATCGCCGCCTTCGCCGTCGACGCCGGCAGCGGCCGCCTCACCCTTCTCGGCCACGCGCCGGTGCCGTCGGCGCCGCGCAACTTCGCCCTCGACCCCACGGGCCGCTGGCTCTACTCGGGCGGACACCACACGGACCGCATCGCCGTGCTCCGCGTCGACGACTCGGGCCGGCTTCAAGACACGGGACAGGGCGTGGACACGCCCTCCCCGGTGTGCATCAAGATGCTTCGCTGAGAAACCGCCCGCGCCGCAGCGCGTCGAATCAACAGCCGGAGTCACAAAGCCACGGTCTGAAGGAGGCCACCATCCAACCGAACAAGCTTCGCCAGCTCCTCAACGACGGGAAGCCGACCCTCGGCACCCACGTGCACACCACCTGGCCCAACGTCGTCGAGATCCTGGGCCACACCGGCCTCTACGACTACGTGGAGTTCGTCGCCGAGTACGGCCCCTACGACCTCTACGCCTTCGACGACATCTGCCGCGCCGCCGAGCTTCACGACCTGGGCACGATGATCAAGGTCGAGCAGGAGCCGCGCTCCTGGATCGCCCAGCGCGCCATCGGCTCGGGCTTCGAGTCCGTCCTGTTCTCCGACAGCCGCGGCGTCGAGGACGCCCGCGAGTGCCTGCGCATCTCCCGTCCCGACACCCCGGAGGACGGCGGCACCTACGGCGTCGCCTCGCGCCGGTTCGCCCACGCCGGCTACGGCGGCTCCATGGACTACGTGCAGACCCTGCGCGACATCGTCGTCGTGCTGATGATCGAGAAGCAGGGCGCCGTGGAGAGCCTGGAGCAGATCCTGGAGCTGCCCATCGACATGGTGCAGTGGGGTCCGTCGGACTACTCCATGAGTGTCGGCAAGGCCGGCCAGGGCGGCTCGCCGGAGATCAAGGCGGTGGAGAGACGGGTCATCGAGGCCTGCCTGGCCGCGGGCGTGCACCCGCGCGCCGAGATCGGCAGCGCCGACGGCGCCAAGTACTACCTCGACCTGGGGGTCCGCCACTTCTGCATCGGCACCGACGTCTCCATCCTCTTCGAGTGGTGGAAGACCAACGGCGACGCCCTGCGCAAGGCTGTGGACGGTGCCTGAGGGCGCCGCAATCGGAGGCCGGAGCCGCGGCTCCCCATGACCCTGGCCCCGGCCCGCCTGGATCCCCGCAAGTTCCGGGACCCCGACGTCACCGCCGCCGGCGAGTCGCGGGCCCAGGTGGCGTTGACCCGCCTCGAGACCCTCTGGTTCAACACCGGCACCCTCTGCAACCTGACCTGCGCCAACTGCTACATCGAGTCGAGTCCGCGCAACGACCGCCTGGCCTACCTCACGGCGGCGGAGGTGGCCGCCTACCTCGACGAGATCGCGCGCGAGGGGATGGGCACGCGCGAGATCGGCTTCACCGGCGGCGAGCCTTTCATGAACCCCGACATCCTCGACATGCTCGGAGAGGTCCTGGGCCGGGGCTTCGAGTGCCTGGTGCTGACCAACGCCATGCGGCCCATGATGAAACACGCCGAGGAGCTGCTGCGGCTGCGGGACGCCCACGGCGACCGGCTGGCGATGCGCGTCTCCATCGACCACTACGAGCCGGCCCTGCACGAGGAGGAACGGGGGCCGCACTCCTGGGCGCCCATGATCGAGGGCCTGCGCTGGCTCTCGGATTCCGGATTCCGCGTGACGGCCGCGGGCCGCACCCTCTGGGGCGGCGGGGAGAGCGAGCTGCGCGCCGGCTTCGCCCGGCTCTTCGCCGATCTCAGCGTCCGCATCGACGCCGCCGACCCCGGGCAGTTCGTGCTCTTCCCCGAGATGGACGCCGCCGTCGACGTGCCCGAGATCACCACCGGCTGCTGGGAGATCCTCGGCCAGTCGCCCGGCGACATCATGTGCGCCTCGTCGCGCATGGTGGTCAAGCGCAAGGGCGCGGACGCGCCCGTCGTGCTCTCCTGCACCCTCCTGCCCTATGACGAGGCCTTCGAGATGGGCGCGACCCTGGCCGAGGCCTGGGGCCCGGTGAAGCTCAACCATCCCCACTGCGCCAAGTTCTGCGTCCTCGGCGGAGCCCGCTGCTCGGCCTGACCTCCGGGACCCTTCCGGTCCGCCGGGGCTAGTCCAGCAGCTCGATCCGTCCCGCGGCGCTCTGCCGCTGCACGCACAGCAGCAGGTCGCCGCGTTCCACACGGATCTCGACGGGGTTGGCCGCGACCTCGTTGGAGATGCCGTCGCGGCGGCCCGGGACGAGACTCTCCCCCCGCAGGGGCCACCTCAGGCCCTCGGTCTCGATGCCGTCGGCGGCGCCGTCGAGGGGACACAGGGACAGCTTCTGCCCCAGGTCGGCGCGGAAGCGCACCCGGCCGCGGATCAGGCGGATCTCGCAGTAGTCGTCGAGCAGGCGCAGCTCGAGCCGATCCCCGAAGCTCTTCAGCAGACCCAGGTTCCACAGGGTGTGGTCGGTGCGCCGCCCGGTGAAGCCCAGCAGCACCGCCCGCTCCACCCCCAACTGCAGGGCCAGCCGCAGGACCTTCTGCAGGTCGGTGCCGGTGTCGTCGGCGTCGACGCGGACGAGGCGGTCCTCGCCGACGGCGGCCATCCCCGGGCCGCTGACCGAGTCGAGGTCGCCGGCGATGTAGTCGGGGGCGCGCCCGAGGCGCCGGGCGGTGTCGGCCCCGCCGTCGGCGCACAGGACCAGGTCGGCCTCCCGGGCGCAGGCGGCGAACAGCTCCCGGGAGGGCGGCTCGCCGTTGCCGACGATCAGGGCCGACCGGCCGGCCACGGCTTCACTCTCCCGCCGGCAGGCGGGCCGTCAGCCGCACGCCCGCCTGGCGCGGGTCCCCGTAGCTCTTGTAGAGCTTGTCGGCGTAGTCGGGAGGCTCCAGGCCGAAGAAGAAGCCGCGCACCGCGTAGCGCTCGTCCAGCAGGTTGCGGCCCCAGAGCTGCACGGACCAGATCCCCCGGTGCCAGGAAATGTGGCCGTCCATCAGCCGGTAGGGCTCCGATTCCTGGTCGTGGCTCTCGGAGAAGTAGAACCGGTCGGCGCCGCTCAGCGCCAGCCGCGCCCCCAGGCCGGAGCCGTGACGGTACTCGCCGCCCAGGCTGAAGGTGTAGCGTGGGGCGTGAGCGGCGGCGCGGTCGCCCAGGGTCACCTCCTCGCCGTCGCCGGTGGGGAAGGTGTAGGTGTCGACGTAGGTGTCCAGCAGGCCGAGGGAGCCGGTGAGGCGCAGGCCCGGCGAGACCCGCAGGCTCTGCTCCCACTCCAGGCCGCTGCTGCGCCCGGCCACGGCGTTGGCGGTGAAGTAGAAGAAACTGTTGGGATCGCCCGGATCCTGCTGGCTCGACAGCTCCACCTGCTGGTCGGAGCGAAGGGCGTGGAACAGGGTGAGGGCCGTGGTCGCCCGCGGCCCCGAGGCGCGGTACCCCACCTCGAGGTTGAGCACGTACTCGGGATCGAAGAGGCGGCTCGAGGCGGCCAGACGCGGATGCTGATTGATCCCCCCGGAGCGGTACCCCCGGGATACGGCGGCGTAGAGGTTGCGGTCCGGCGCCGGGCGCCAGGCCAGGGCCAGCTTGCCGCCGGGCAGCCACTGGGTGACGTCGAGCTCCACCTGTTCGGCGGCGGCGTTGGTGACACCCTCGTACGACGTGGCGTTGCGGTCGACGCGGGCGTTGAGGGTCAGCTGCCAGCGGCGGGACAGCTCCCGGCCGTACTGGCCGTAGAAGGCGAGATCGTCGATCTCGAACCGGCTCTGCAGGTCAGAGGCCTCGCCGCCGAAGAGGTAGCCGGCGGCATCGTCCTCTTCCGTCAATGATTTCAGGTAGGCGCCGGCCACCAGGCCGCCCCTTCCACCGGCGTCCTCCTTCCTCAGCCTGACCTCCTGGGTGAAGGTGGTGCGGTCGCGGAGGTTGCGGTCGAAGAAGTCGTAGCTCCAGCCCTGCTCCTCGGGATCGAAGCCGTACGGTTCCCGCTTCCAGAACTCGTCGTTGCCCCAGTCGCCGTCGTAGCTGTGCTGCAGCTCGGTGCGCGCGAAGGCGGTGATCGAAACCAGCTCGACCCCCACAGGCGGCAAGGGCACCCCGGCCCGCAGGGAGAGGGCGTCGGTCGTCTGGCTGTCCTTGCCCCGGCTGTCGGAGTAGGTCACCAGGTCCTCGTTGTTGTCCGGCGCCCAGGCGTCGTAGCCGTTGTCGAGGTGGGCGCGGAAGACCGTGCCCACCAGGCGCAGACCGGCGTCGTTCTCGTAGCGCACCTTCGCCCGCGCCAGGCTCTCCCTGCGGCCATTGGAGTCGTCGATGCCGAGGTGCCGGTTCTCCCGGAAGCCGTTCGACCGCCCGGAGCTGTACCCGACCCGCGCCGCCCACCGGTCGCCCGCCGGCAGATTCAGGGTGCCGGCGTAGCGCAGCAGGCCGTCGCCGCCGGCCGACAGGGCCGCCTCCCGGGACGCGGTCCCGGCGGGATCGGCCGATCTCAGGTTGATGAGGCCGGCCATGGCGTTCGGCCCGAAGAGGGTCGACTGGGGGCCCTTGAAGACCTCGGCCTGGTCGAGGTCGTGCAGCAGTCCCGCCATGCCGAGGCCGCTCAGGTCGACGTCGTCCATGACGAACCCCACGGAGAAGCTGGGCGGCCCCTCACCGGCGTAATGGCTGCGCTCGCCGATGCCCCGGATCTGGAAGTAGCGCGGTCTCGAGGTGCCGCCGGCCCAGTTGAGATTGGCGATGGCCGGGATCAACTCGTGCAGATGATCGCTGCCGGAACCGGCCAGGCGGCCCCGGTCGAGGACGGTCACCGAGGAGGCCACTTCGGCCAGGACCTGCTCGATCAGTCCGCCGGTGACCACCGTCTCGGGCCCGGGCAGGGCCACCGGAACGAGCCGCACCGTGAGGACCTGCACCGTTCCCGGCCCGGCGCGCAGGACCACCGGCTCGTACCCGATATGGCTGACAATGGCCGAGTCACCCGCGGCCAGGGACAACTCGAAGCGGCCCCGGGCGTCGGTGGTGACCAGGAGGTCTCCACGGGTCAGGTTGGCGCCCGCTACAGGCCTGCCGGTGGTCGCGTCGACGAGGGTGCCGCGGACGGTCTCCGCCGAGGCGACCGAGGCGGCGGCGAGAAGGACGATCAACGCCGTAGCGGCGCGGAGGGGAATCGCGTTGCGCATGAGAAAGGCCGCTTTCTCCAGGTACGGGAAAACGGCCAGTCCAGCGCTCGTCCGTTTCCCTGCGCTGGAATGATCCAGGTCAGGTTCGAAGGGTTTCTGATCTCAGGCCGGAGCACCGGCCACCCCCAACGGATGTCGTCGATCCAAGGTAAGCGGGCGGTGGGGAGGAGGCAATGGGCTCCCGCGCCCTCTCCGCCTCCGATTGGTGCGCCTGGGGTAGATGCCTAGTTTACCTCGGCTCATGTCTCCGGCCCGCGAACATACCCCCCGCTCCGGCCCGCCCTGGCTGACCTTGTGACCTCCTGGCGCGCCCCGGCCGTGATGCTGCTGTGCGTCGCCGGCCTCTACGCCTTGGTCCGGCCGTGGTTGGTCGAGAGCCTCGGCCCGGCCACCAGCCTGGCCTTGGTCGTCGCCGCCGGCCTGCTGGGCGGCATCGGCGCCGCCGGGTGGCAGGCCCACCGCCGGCGCTACTCCTGTCCCGGCTGCGGGCACCTCTTCAGCGCCTCGACCGTGCGCCATCTGCTGAGCCAGGACTGGTTCGGAGGGTTGCGCTGCCGCTGTCCGTCCTGCGGGCAGGTCGAGGGGTGCCAGCCGGTGGGGACCAGCGCGGGCTGACGGTTCAGGTTCCGCTCAGCCTCTCCAGGGCGGCCGCCACCTCCCGCCGGCGGCGCTCGATCGGCGCCGGGTCCTTCGTGAACCGGGTCATGGAGACGCTGATCTCCGGCGGCACCTCCAGCAGCGCTTCGAACCGGCGGCGCTCTTCCCCGGTCAGCTCCGGCCCGGAGCGCAGGGCCCGCCTCAACATGGCCAGGTACTCGTAGTCCTCGATGCCGTCGCGCAGCATCTCCCAGCGGATGCTCTCCACCGGGCCGGCCCGCACCGGCGATTCTCCGAGGGCTCCCGGCGGCGGGTAGAGGAAGCGGCCGTCGCCGTTGCCCCACGGGCGCCGCGCCCCCTCGGCCCCGACGCGCAGGGACATCCAGCTCATGGGGTCCTCGTACGGGTCCTGGAGCCCGCCGGGATAGGCGGCCTCGCTCGTCCAGTAGTTGGTGGCCCACACCAGGATCCCGTCGACGCCGGCCTGCCAGGTCTGCCACAGCCACACCCGGAGGTCGATCCCGGAGCGGTCGATGAACAGGCCGGGATAGGGGGCCTTGGGCACCGTGCACAGATACCACCAGAACCGCTCTCCCGCCTCCCGGCGCGGAGCGGCGGCCCCGGCGTCGAAGCGGCTCGCCAGCGGGCACCACAGGTCGGGGCCGCCCACCAGCTCCGGCTCGACCTGCTCGGTCAGCATGCGCCGCAGGCCGGGAGCGGCGGACGCCAGCCGGCGGAAGCCGTCCATCACGAAGGGGTAGTCCTTCGGCGCCGGCTCGTCGAACCAGTAGACGAAGGCCTCGTCCAGCCAGCCCTGGCGCCGCAGGTGGCGCTCCACGGCGGCGGCGTACCCGCGGAACAGGGCCTGGTACTGCGGCGTATCCGCCCCGTATCCCCGCAGCGCCGGCACCCGCCGCCGGTGATGGCTGCCGCCCCCCATGCCGGGCAGGCGCAGGCGGAAGGTGTTGAAGCCGTACTCCTCGATGGCCCGCGCCATGGCCGCGTCCCAGGCCGTGAAGTCGATGGCGGGCTCGATGACCTCTCCCTCCGCGACGACCCGGTCGGTCAGGTCCGGCCAGGTGATCTCGGGCGGATCCAGGGGCGCCGGATCGTAGGGGGAGAGATGATGGCGCGCGAAGCTCTCGAGATAGAGATCGAGCAGCTGCCGGCGGCCGGCCTCGTCGTCGACGCCGTGATAGCGCCAGAGGTTGCCGGCGGAGAACCCGAAGGCGGTCTCGCAGGTCATGCGGCCGGGCAGGTCGAAGCCGGAGACCTCGACGCGCAGCGGCACCCGGGCCTCGAAGCCCTCGGCCGTCAGCACCAGCGCTCCCTCGTAGGTCCCGCCGGGGGTCGCGGGCGGCACCGAGACGCGGATCCAGAAGGGCTGGTTGCGCCTCGCCGGCAGATCGAGGGCCGAGTCGACGGGGAGCAGGGGATCGGACCACGGCGCCGCTTCGCCGGCCATGTCCGTGGGCCGCCGCACCTCGACGTAGCCCACGCGCAGCACCTCGACCCGTTCCGCCGGGAGGCCCGCTCCTCCCGGGCCGGTGAGGCCGGTGGGCCGCAGGCGCAGCCCGCGCAGGGGGCGGTCCGGGCGCAGGACGAGCTGCGCCGCCTCGGTCTCGTTGCCGGCCGCCGCGATCACGAGAGCTTCCCCGCGCCGCGCCGGAGGAGCCCTCGTGCGCGACACCTTCCACCCGGAGGAGGCCCACCACACCGCCGGGTCCGCGCCCTCCGCGCTCAACAGCTCGCCGTACTCGTCGGCGTGCAGCACCGACAGGGTCAAATCGGCCTCGGCCCGCCAGAGGCCGTCCGCCTCGACCTGGAGATGCAGGACGCGGTCGCCGGTCCCCGTGATGCGGTAGGGTACGGCGAGCCGGTTCTCCCCCGGTTGCAGGTCCACCGGGCTCCAGCCCCCCTCCGGCGGCTCCTCCCCGAGATCGGCGACCACGGCGCGGATCAGGCCCGGCTGCGCTGCCGGTGAGCCACTGTGGACGAGCAGGCGGAGGGTGTCGGCCAGACCCGGCCGCAGCAGGCCCGGGTCCTCCACCCGGCCGCGGAGGGAGCCGGCCGGTCCGCCCTCCGCCACCAGGAGGGTGGAGCCCGCCGTCTCCGGAGCGGGCCCGTCGAGACGGGCCTCGTATCCGTAGTCGTCCACCTGGAAGGCGCCCTTCCCCTCATCGGCGGCGCGCAGGCGGACCCCAACGTCGGCGGCCGGCAACAGCGAGTCGGGCACGTCGAAGGAGGCGCTGGTGACCCGGGACACCTCCCCGAGAGTCGACCAGCCGTCCCCGGTGGAGACCTCGACGAGCAGGCGGCCCCCGGTGTGGTGGTTGACGTTGACGCGGATCCGGGCCGCCAGCTGCCGGAAGCCGCCCACCTGGTGCCGGAAGGCGACGCGCTGACCGGGGCCGAAAACCCAGCGGAAGGTGTTGAAGCCGGCGTCGTGGGCTTCCAGGGGCCGGCTGATGTTGGCCAGGGGCGTGTGCTGGGGGGAGTGGAAGACGTACCGTCCCGCCTCGATCCGCTCCCCCCGGCCGAGCCGCAGGCCCTCCCCGACCCGGCGGTGCACGGCCCGCACCCGGTGCAGCTCGACGTCGTCGAAGGCGACGGCGCCGCGCAGCCGCCAGTGGCCGAAGCGCAGCCAGCGGTCGGGGTTCGCGTCGGCGGGGGCGGCGAAGCTGGAGCTGAATCGCCGCCACTCGAAGCCGGGGTCGCCCAGGTCCCGGTAGGCGAAGGCGGCTCCCGCCATGGCGCGGCCTCCGACGTCACCTTCCAGGCGCCGGGACCGGAAGCGCAGGCGGTAGAGGCCGCCGGCCTCGAAGGCCACCGGATCGGAGCGCCACCAGGCCGACTGCGCGCCGCCACCGCGCACGGCGATGGCGGGATCGCCGTCGACCGGCCCCCACTCTCCCTCGCCCCGCAGGCTCCAGCCGGCCGGCAGCGAGTCCCCCCGGGCAAAGGTCGGGTTGGGCACGACCTCGGCCTGCGCGCCGGCCAGCCATCCCGCACAGAGGGCGAGGGCGATTCGGTGCGTTTGCACGGGAAGCGACTCCGGGGAACTCTTGCGAGGGCTGCGTCGCCGGGCGAATCTAACCGCCGTGAACCGCGTCGAGAAACTCCACATCGGCATCGCCGGCGCCTGCGCCCGGGGACGGTCCTTCCTGTCCGCCCTCTCCGCCCGGGAGTCGGTGGCCTGCGTCGCCGCCGTTTGCGACACCGACGCCGAGGGCCTGCGGCCGGTCCGCGCCCTGAGCGGCGCCGAGCACGCCTTCACCCGCTTCGACGACCTGCTCTCCTGCGGCGGCCTTGACGCCGTCGTGGTGGCCACGCCCATGCACCTTCACGCCGGGCAGTCCGTCGCCGCCCTCGAGGCGGGGCTGCACGTGCTCAGCGAGGTCACGGCGGCCGTCGACCTCGAGCAGTGCCGGCGCCTGGTCCTGGCCGCCCAGCGCTCGCCCGGCCTCTACATGATGGCCGAGAACTGCAACTACACGGTGCCGAACCTGGTGGTGGCCGCCCTCGTCGACCACGGCCTCTTCGGCACGACCTACTTCGCCGACGGGGAGTACCTTCACGAGTTGAAGGCCCGGAACGAGAGCACGCCCTGGCGGCGGCGCTGGCAGACCGGCGTCGACGGGATCACCTACGGCACCCACTGCCTCGGGCCGATCCTGCGGTGGCTGCCGGGGCGGATCACGGAGGTCTGCTGCGCCGGAAGCGGCCATCACCATCGCGACCCACGGGGGGAGGCCTACCATCAGGACACCCACGTCATGCTCGGCCGGATCTCCGGCGGGGGGCTGGTCAAGGTGCGCGTCGACATGCTCTCCGACCGCCCCAGCGTGACCACCACCTACCAGCTCCAGGGGACGGACGGCTGCTACGAGTCGGCCCGCGCCCCGGGGGAGCGGCACCGCCTGTGGCTGCGGGAGCGCTCGCCGGACGAGGGCGCCTGGCTCGACCTGGAGGACCTGGTGGACGAGTTCCTGCCGGCGCGCTGGCGCGGCACCCTCGATGACAGGCACGGCCACGGCGGCAGCGACGCCCGCGTGCTCTGCGCCTTCGTCGACGCCGTGCGCGGCGAGGCTCCGGCCGGGCCGGGCGTGCACGAGGCCATGGACCAGACCCTGCCCGGCCTGGTCAGCCAGGCGTCCATGGGCGCCGGCGGCGCCTGGCAGCCGGTGCCCGACAGCCGCGGCTGGACGGGACCGTCATGAGCCGCGTCCCCCAGCTGCTGATGCGCCGGCCCCATCTGCGGGACGTGCCGGCCGTGGTCCTGCCCGAGGGATATGAGCTGCGGCCCTTCCGGGCCGGGGACGAGACCGGCTGGAACGCGTTGATGGACCTGGCCTTCGAGCGCCGGCCCGGGCAGTCCGACTTCACCCGGGAGATGGCCGCCGACGACGCCTACCGGCCGGAGCGGGTGAAGCTCATCCTCGACCGGACGGAAAGCATCGTGGCCACCGCCTCCTGCTGGCTCCTGCCCCGCTTCGGCGACGAGGCGGCCATGCTGCACTGGGTGGCCCGCCATCCCGGTCACGGCGGCCGGCGCCTCGGCAGCGTGGTATCGCTGGCGGTCCTGCACCAGGCCATCGCCGAGGGCCTCCTCCGGGCCTTCCTGCTCACCGACGACTTCCGAGTGCCGGCCCTCCGGATCTACCTGCGCATGGGGTTCGACCCCGTGATCACCCACGGGAGCCACCCCGGGCGCTGGCGCCGGATCCTGGAGGAGCTGGACTGGCCCGAGCGCTTCGAGCCGATCCTGCGAGGTCCGCGGGAAGACCACGGATAGGGGCGGGTGGACTCCCTCTCCCAGGCCGCCCTCGGGGCCGCCGTCGGAAACGCCGTCGCCGGCCGGCGCGCCGGACGCAAGGCGGCCGCCTGGGGCGCGGCCCTGGCGACGCTGCCCGATCTCGACGTCTTCGTCCCCCTGGCCGACGACGTCATCGAGTTCACCGCCCACCGCTCGGTGACCCACTCCCTGCTGGTCATGGCCGCCGCCGCGCCGCTCCTGGTGTGGGTCCTGGGCCGGCTGCACCCCCAAGTGCGGCGCGACCGCCGGCGCTGGTTGGCGCTCGTGCTCGCCTGTCTGTGGACCCACGCCCTGCTCGACGCCTTCACCGCCTACGGCACCCAGCTGCTGTGGCCGCTGCCGGTGACCCCGGTCGCCTGGTCGACGATCTTCATCATCGATCCCGCCTACACCCTGCCGCTGCTGGCCGGAGCGGTCATCGCCCTGGTGCGGCGCGACCGGCTGGGGGACCGCTGCAACGCGGCGGGCCTCTGTCTGAGCACGGCCTACCTGCTGTGGACGGTCGCGGCCCAGGACCACGTGGAGGAGCTGGGGGCCCGGGCGGCGGTGGCCCGCGGCGCCGAGGTGGAACGCATCCTGGCCACGCCCACCCCCTTCAACAGCCTCCTGTGGCGGATCCTGGTCATGACGCCGGAAGGGGACTACCTGGAGGGCTTCCACTCCCTGGCCGACGGCTACGACCGGCCGCCGGCCCTGCGCCGCCACCCCGGCCATCGCCGGCTGCTGGAGCCCCTCTCCCGCACCTGGGCGGTGCAGCGCCTGCAGTGGTTCACGGACGGGTACTACGCCGCGCGCCAGCAGGGGCTGCGGGTTCTGCTCGTCGATCTGCGAATGGGCCTGGAACCGTTCTACGCGTTCCAGTTCGTGGTGGGGAAAATCGCCGGCGGGTGGGCGGTGCCGGTGGACGCGGTGCGGGCGGGTGGGCCGGGCTCTTCGCGGGACCAACTCGCCTGGGTGTGGCGCCGCATCCTGGACGCGGATGCGGCCTGGAGACCCCTCTAGGTCTCCTCTCCGGCCACGGCGACGGTCTCGATCTGGAGGTCCTTGCGCAGCTGAATGCGCTCGACCTGGCCGTCGCTGATCTGCACCACGCGGTCGGAGACGCTGAGCATCTTGTGGTCGTGGGTCGCCGAGATGACGGTGACGCCGAAGCTCTTGTTCATCTGACGCAGCAACTCGATGATCTCGGTGCCCGTGCGCAGATCGAGGTTGGCCGTTGGCTCGTCGGCCAGCACCACCGCCGGGTCGTTGGCCAGGGCCCGGGCCACGGCGACCCGCTGCTGCTGCCCGCCCGACAGCTCGAAAGGCTTGTGGGAGTAGCGCTCGCCGAGACCGACCTTGCCGAGCAGACTCATCCCCTTGTCGCGCGACTCGTCGCTCGTCAGCCCGGCGAAGACCATGGGCAGGGTCACGTTCTCCAGGGCCGTCATCACCGGGATCAGATTGAAGGACTGGAAGATGTAGCCGATCTTGCGGCACCGCAGCCAGGCCAGCTCGTAGGCGTCGAGTTGGGCCACGTCGACCTCGTCGATGTAGACCTTGCCCTCCGTGGGCTTGTCGAGGCCGCCCACCATGTTGAAGAAGGTGCTCTTGCCCGAGCCCGAGGGACCCATGATCGACAGGTACTCGCCCGCGTAGATCTCGAGGTCGACGCCGCGCAGGGCGTGGACTTCGGTATCGCCCATCTGGTAGATCTTCTTGACGCCCTGAGTGCGCACCACGGTGCGCTTTTCCTCGTCGCCCCCGTGGAGCTCCTCGGCCGCCGCCGCGGCCGGTGCTTCCGTTGTCTCTGTCATGCTCTGCCGCCTGTTCTCAGGTGTCGGTGCGCATCGCTTCGACTGGTTCCATCTTGGCGGCCTTGTACGCCGGGAGCATGGCGCCCACCAGGGACAGCAAGGTGCCGGAGACGCTCGCCGCGAGGGCCGATTTGAGGAGGCCCGCGACCGGGAAGTAGTCGAAGACGAACCCGCCGTAGTCGATGAGGGCCAGGGTGAGGGTCATCGACAGCCCGAGGACGATCCCCACGACCGTGCCGGCGGCCCCCTGGAAGGTCGATTCCAGCAGGAAGAGCTTGATGATGAAGGAGTCGAGGGCGCCGAGGCACTTCATGGTGCCGATCTCGCGGAAGCGCTCGGTCACCGACATGAGCATGGCGTTGGCGATGCCGACGACGCAGACCAGCAGGGACAGGCTGATCAGCCAGGCCTGCTTGGACCGCTCCTCCTCGAGGCGGGCCATGGCTTCGCCGGAGGCGGCCGCCTCGCCCTCGGCGGCCACGGTCTCGATCCCGTTCTTCTGCAGCAGCAGGTTGATGTCGCTCTTGTTGGCCGCCCGCAGGCTGCCGATGATCTCGTTGCTGCTCCACACGGACATCAGGAAGGCGATGGCCAGGATGATGCCGCTGGTGGTGATCAGGGAGCGGCCGAAACGGATCCTCAGGCTCCGCAGACTGATCTCCAGGGCCTTGCTCATGGGCAGGGAGATCGTCCGCCCGCGCGCCAGTGCGTGTTCCGTCATCTCGTCCCCTCGGAGGTTGCCGCAAGACCTTTGGAATTACGACCCCGGAGAGGCGGCCATCAAGCTCAGGCGGAGTGGATGTCGACCAGCGGCAAATCGTCCACCGACTCGGGGGCGGTGACCAGGTCGGGCAGGTCCCCGGGCACCAGGCGCCGCCGCGGCGAACGACTCCAGCGGCCGCGCACATGGCCCAGGGCGTCGGTGACCGTATCGGCGGAGAACAGCACCTCGTCCACGTCGTACTCCCGCACCAGGCCGCCCAGTTCCGCCATCACGCCCAGGACCGGGACGCCGGACAGGACGCGCCCCCGCTCCCCGCTGTCCCCGGCGTAGCCGACGATCTGGCAGTCGAGCCCGCCCCGGTCCTGGACGAGCTCCACGAACTGCCGGAGGGTGGCGTCGGTGCCGGCTATCAGCAGACGCCGCCGCCCGAGCCGCCGCCCGGAGGTGGAGCGGGTCAGCCAGCGGGCCCCGAGCCGCCAGCCGGCGACCAGCACCGTGCTGCAGGCCCAGGCGGCTCCGGCCGCCAGCCGGGAGAAGCTGTAGTCCTTGAAGAAGAACGCGGTGGTCACGATGGCGGCGAATCCGAGGGTTACCGCAAGGGCCGCCCTTCCCGGCGAGTAGCGGCGGCGGTCGTAGAGCCCGAGAGCGAAGAAGCAGGTCGACCAGATCGCCACCGGCACGAGGTAGACGAGCAGCCACTGGGCGTCGGTGTAAAGGGGCGGCGCCACCCACCGCGTCGGGGTCACGTCGAGGCCGAGGCCCCGGCAGATGCGCTCCAGGGCGGCGATCAACGGCAGGAGGTCGGCGTGATAGCGCACCAGCAGGGCCAGGCGCACGGCGAGGAGGAAGAGCAGCCCGTCGAGGACCGGGAGAGCGAGGTTGCGCGCCAGGGGTCCGAGGAAGGAGTAGAGTCCGTAGGCGAGGATGCCGGCGCGCAGTATCCAAACGGGGAAGAACCGGTAGCGGTCCCGCATGTGCTTGCGCACGAAGATCGACATGGCCGCGTTCTTGCGGACCTGGATGCGCATCGACTCGGCGCGGCCGCTCGCTCCCCCGAAGTGGATGATCTGGGTCGCCGGCACGTAGTAGATCTTCCACCCCGCCTCGCGCATGCGGTAGCACCAGTCCAGGTCCTCCCCGTACATGAAGTAGTCCTCGTCGAACCCCCCCACCTCCTCCAGGACGCGGCGGCGCACGATCATGCACGAGCCCGACAGGGCGTCCACCTCGTTGGTCTCCTCGGGGTCCAGGTAGGTGAGATTGTAGCGCCCGAAGCGGCGGCTCCGGGGGAACAGCCGGCTGAGGCCGGAGAGCTTGTAGAACGCCGCCGAGGGGGTCGGGAACCCGCGCCGGCAGTCGAGCTGCAGGCTGCCGTCGGGGTTGAGGATCCTGCATCCGGCGGCGCCGGCCTCGGGGTGGGCGTCCATGAACTCCACGAGGGTCCGGAGGGTGTCGGCGCGCACGATGGTGTCCGAGTTGAGGAGCAGGACGTGGCGCCCCCGCACGCGGTGGAAGGCGATGTTGTTGGCGCCGCCGAACCCGAGATTCCGGTCGTTGCGGATCAGCTCCACGTGGGGGAACCCGGCCTCCACCATCTTCGGGCTGCCGTCCCGGGAGGCGTTGTCGACGACGATCACCTGCACCTGCAGGCCCTCGGAGGCCTCGTCCACCGTGCGCAGGGCCTGCTCCATCAGCTCCCGGGTGTTGTAGCTGGGGATGACGACGCTGAGATCCACCTCGGCGGCGGAGTCGCCGGGCGCGGCACCCGGGTCGCGGGTCGGTCCGCCGGCCGTCATCCGGAGCCGCCGCGGCGTCCGCCCAGGCGCCGGCCCCCGAAGACCAGGACCTGCCTGGCGAACAGCAGGTACTCGCGCCAGTCGAGCTTGCTGGCGCTGAACTGACGGTTGCGGAAGACGAAGGGGATGGAGCGGTGGGAGCGGTAGCGGCCCTTCACCAGGATCTCGAAGAGGATCTTGTAGCCGCCGGAAGTCAGGCGCAGGTCTCCCACCACCTCGCGGCGCAGGCAGAAGTACCCCGAGAGGGGATCCTCGGCGCCGGTGATGAGCCGCGCCAGGCCGACGCCGAGGAAGGAGAGCATCTTGCGGTGGAAGGCCCACTTCATGACGCGGCTGGTCACGCCGAAGCGGCTGCCGATCATCAGGTCGTGATCGCGCAGGCCGCGCACGAGTTCGGTGAGGATGGCCGGATCGTGGCTCAGGTCGGCGTCGATGACCCCGAGGCAGGGCCGCTCGGAATGGCGCCATCCCTCCATCACCGCCGACCCGAGGCCGAGCTTGCCCGGGCGGTGCACGACCTGCACCGGGAATCTCTCCTTCAGGCCCTCGGCGACCTGCCCCGTGCCGTCGGGCGAGTTGTCGTCGACGATGATCAGCTCCAGGTCGATGTCCTCGCAGCCGGCGAGAAAACCGAAGATCTCCTCGGCCAGCAGGACCACGTTCTGGCGCTCGTTGTAGGTCGGAGCCACGAGCGAGATGGAGAGCCGGTCACTCACGTCCGAGATCTCCGAAGTCGAGGCGGAAGTCCTCCTCGCGGGCCATGCGCGCCAGTCCGCACTCCAGGTCGGCCGGGGCCCAGCCCAGCTCGGCCTCGAGCCGGTCGGTGCGCAGACCGGAGCGCCGCGGCCGCGCCGCGGCCTGCCCGGCCTCGGCGGTGGTCACCGCCTCCAGCCTTCCGCCGTCCAGATGGAAGAAGGCCGCCAGCCTCTGCACCAATTCCTCCCGAGTCAGGAACGAGGCGCCCCCCACGTGGTACCGCCCGGTGGCGGCCCGGCGGCACAACTCCACCAGGGCCCGGGCCAGGTCGGCCACCGGCGTCGGGTTGCCCCACTGGTCGCCGGCCACGCGCACCGGCTCGCCGCGGGCCAGGGCCGCCAGCGGCCAGGTGACCAGGTTCGGCCGCGCCCCCCGGCGGTGGCCGTAGAGCCACAGCGTGCGCACCACCAGACCGGCGCTCTTCCCTTCGAGGACCAGGGCCTCGCTCTCCAGCTTCATGCGGCCGTACTGCGACAGGGGGTTGGTCTCGTCCTCTTCGGAGTAGGGCCCCGCGGCGCCGTCGAAGACGTAGTCCGTCGACAGCTGCACCACACCGGAGCCCGAGTCGGCGCAGGCGGAAACCAGGTTCGCCACGGCGTCGACGTTGATCCGCCGCGCCGGCGCCGGGTCGGTCTCGCACAGATCGACGTTCGTCTGCGCCGCCGTGTGGATGACCCGGTCGGGCCGTTGCCGGGAGATCAGCTCGCGGACGGCGTCGGCCCGGGTCAGGTCGACCACCTGGCACTCGATGCCGCCCACGGGACCGGGACGCCGGCCGCAGCCCGCGAGTTCCACGTCGGCGCCCCAGTCGGTCTCGAGCAGGGTGCGCCCCAGCAACCCGTGGGCGCCGGTGACCAGCAGCTTCATCGCGGACCCGCTTCATCCTCGAGGGCCAGCAGGAGGGCGGCCATCGACGCCTGGCCCCGTCCCGGGGGGCGCGGATAGCGCCGCCCGGACAGGATCCTGCGGGCGCGGTCGACCTCGCCGGCGGCCAGCAGGGCTTCGACGGCCAGCGCCTGTCCAGCCGGGCGCCGGCCGTCGTCGTCGAGGGCGTACCGCCTCGGCCAGGCCTTCGGTTCGGCCGGGTCGGGGGCGTCGGCGTAGGCGCCGGCGGTCTCGTCCCACAGGTGGCGGTCCGCCCACCCCCGGGCCCCGCGGGCGGCCTCGGCAAAGTCGGCCCGGCCGCTGTGACGGGCCAGCTCGTCGAAGACCAGGGAGGCCAGCATCTGGTCGCTCAGCAGACCCGCGGCGGCCTCCGCGCTGTCGCCCTGCCGCACCCGGCCGCCTTCGTCGACGCACTCCCGCAGCAGGTAACCGCCGGCCGATTGCGCCATCTCCCGGGCGGCGGCCTCCCGGCCCAGGGCGGCCCCCGTGTGCAGGAAGGCGCGGATCAACAGCAGGTTGTCCTGGGTGAAGACCGTCGGATCCGACCACCACCGGCCGTCGGCGGCGCGCAGCCGGCGGGTCCAGAAGACGCCGCGCGCCTCGTCGTACCAATCCCGGGCCAGATTCTCGAGCAAGTCCGCCGCCGCCTCTTCGTGAGCCGGGACGCCGCCGGCTGCCAGCACCTTCAGCAGACCGGCCTGCACGGCGCCGCTCATCTCCGCCCGGGGGGTGGCCCAGTCGGGCGTGTGGGAATAGCTCAGGACCCCCCTCGAGGTCCACAAGGGGCTGGCGAGCAGCGCATCGAGGGTGTGCCGCGCCATCCGCCGGGCCTCGGGGTCGGCCCGGCGCCCGCCGAAGTTCTGGAGGAAGGCGATCACCTGCGGCTCCGGGAACTTGTGGGGTCCGCCGAACCCGCCGAACCGCCCGTCGTAGTCGGAGGCCACGGCCCGATAGACGCCGTCCACCGAGAGCCGGTGGCGGCGGGCGGGGGCGGCCGGTGACTCCGCCCAGAGCCGGCCGGGATCCTTGCGCTGGTGGTGGTGGACGCGGGTCAGCAGCCGGGTCACGTTGTCCGCGGGAATGTCGGTGGCGCGCACGGCCTCCCTCCCGGTGGAATCCAGAACGCTGATCGACGGACATCCCGCCGGCGCGTAGCGGCGCGCCACGTGAGGGCGTTTCTCGGGATCGACGCGGACCGGCAGAAAACGCGTCTCCGCGTTCCAGGCGGCCACCCCCTCGTCACCGGCGAACAGGCCCGCGCAACCCGGGCCTGAGACGTAGAGCAACACCGGCAGGCCCCGGCGGCGGGCGTCGTCGAAGGCCGCCGGGCCCCAGGACTGCCAGGCCACGGCCGAGTCGGGATCGGGCCAGGTCAGCCCCACCTCCGCAACACCGGCCGGTGAATCGCCCGAAGGCCCGGGTTCCGGGTCGGGGGCGCAGGCTCCTGAGAGCAGGATCATGGGGAAGAGGGCCGCCACCGGCCATCGACAGGGGGCGCGAAGTCGCCGCATGGGGGCGGGGAAGGGTAGCCTCCCGTGTCCCGAAGCGTCAAATGGTTGCGGCCGGGTCGAAATCAGAGGCGAGGATTCCGTAGATCGCCATGAGCTGCTGCAACCCTCCGGATCGGCGCCGGACGGAAGGCCGGCCGATCAGATTTGCCAGTTGGACACATAGGACCTGCTCTTCAGCCGCTCGGCCAGCTCCACCAGCACCGCCAGAGACCTGGTCAATCTCGCCGTCGTCGCGTCGTCCAACTCGCCCCCTTCGGACCAGTTGGCGTTGTGGGCATGGACGTGATAGGGGCTGATGACCGGGGGCACGCTTCGGGCTTCGCCGCAGCGGGATCGTGCCCGACATTCCCGAAGTTTCTGAGTGCCAGGTGATATCCGACATTTCGAAGGATGTTCCACCAGAGTCCCGTCCTCGAACGCCGCATCCGCTCGGCTATCGAACCGACCGAATAGAATTCTCGAGCCGCCCATTCCGTCCCCATCAGCAGTTCCTCCGGGGACATTCGGGCGGGCTCGAAGACAACGTGCTTCTTCCCGTCGTACTTCGACCAGTCCCTGGTGAGTATGCGCCCCTCCGCATCCAGCCGCTTGAACAACGCCGTATTCGGGAAGGGCACCAGGATCCCGATGGTCGCCGAATCGATGGCTATCTCACGGAAGTACTCAACCGTGTCACGGAAAATGGAGCGCTCATCGTTGTCGAAGCCGAAGACCGTACCGGCCTGTATCGCAATTCCGTGGGCATGAAGGCGACGGACTGCTTCATGATACCGAGAGACATCGTTGTGCTTCTTGTTCGCACCGTCCAGGCTGGCCTGCGAGACGGACTCCAGGCCGATGAAGAGCGCCTTGCAGCCACTCCTGGCCGCAAGGTGCAGGAACTCGTCATCAAAGGCCGCATCCAAGGTCGCCTGGCTGGTCCACCACCGGCCCAGGGGAGCTATGGCCTCGAACAGCTCCTTGGCATATCTGCGATTCGCGTTGATGTTGTCATCCCAGAACACCAGCGCCTTGCCCGGCATCCCTCTGACTTCATCCGCTACCTCCTGCACTGGCCGGTATCGCATGCGGCGCTTGTACATGGCCGGGATCGAGCAGTAGTCACAATCGTATGGGCATCCCCTGGTGGCGATGGTGACTCCCTTTCCATATACACGGCCCTTGATCAAGTCCCAACGCGGCGCCGGCATACCCTCCAGGTCCGGGAGGGACTCGCTGCGATAGACCGGCGCGAGCCGTCCTCTCTCAACATCCCGCAGCAACCGCAGCCAAACCAGCTCTCCCTCCCCTACGACGACCGCATCCGCATGCTCGCCGACCTCCTCGGGCATGAGGGTTGCGTGCGGCCCCCCGATGACCACCGGGATCCCCAGCCCCCGATATCGTTCGGCCAGCCTGTAGGCATGGGGCGCCGCGGCGGTGTTGGCGGTGATGCCCACCAAGGAGAAGGGCCGGTCGAACCGAACCTTCTGGACGATTTCGTCGGTGTGCGTAACCCGCCAATTCTCGGGAGTGTACGCCGCAATGAGCGGCATCGTCAGCTGAGGGAAGCGAATGATCCGGCGGTAGCGGACAAACCGCGACGCTTCGGATTCCGCCGTGATCAGCTCAACCCAATGGGTACAGGTCTCCCGGCCCACTCCTGTACTCCCAAGCAAGGGTGTCTTCATCCGGCTCCTGGAGCACTCTCAACTGCCCTGGATCAGACCAGCCAGCCGATCATCCTACTTGCCCCCCTGACTGCCGAGGTACTCACCTAGCTTCGCGATCGCGACGATATCCACATCCCGGCGCGGTGCACCGGCCGGATGCTTGTGGAAGTTCAGTTTCTCGTCCAGCTGAGCTTCCGCGCTGACGATCGGGCAGACCACATCACCCAGTTGGCCTTCCGGTGCGGAGAGAGCGCCCTGCGGGTACGGCCAATCCGTCCACCGGCCGGAGGTAACGACATCACCCGATGAGGTTTTCTCCAGAAGCCCGAAACTGACATACTGAGCGTGCTTGCGGAAGCCAATGTGCTCTTCGGGATGCCGGACCACCTTGCGTGTATACCCCAGATCCCCGAGACAGACACTCACCGCGGCGGCATCTCTCTTCCAAATAGACCAGTCTACGTCGCTGTGGACCCGCAAGGCTTCCCCCAGCAGAAAGTCCAGAGCCCAACCCCCACCCAACCAGTGCGGGATGGATCCAGCTGCCAATTCCTGGTGAATCTCTCTGATGAGCCCAAGCTGAATCGGGTTCGGATGATCCAGGCACCCCCGGATTTCAGTCGCAGCCATGGGGTCTTACTCGCGTAGTACCAACCTCGAGGAAGGACTCCACCTCTCCCTTGAGCAGGTCGGCCTCCTCCTGGGTCTCCCTTCCCTGATAGGAAGCAAGTGCCGCCTCGATGAGGGCTCTCCATTCAGGGAATCGATCCCGACCCCATTCACCGCTGAAAGACTTGGACACTGCGGCGTTCCGCTTCTCCACCGTGTACATGATTCGGCACATGTTCAAGACACAGTAGTCCGGGTATTGAAGGTTATCTCTGATGTCTCGCACTTCAGGCCGCAACTGGTCCTTTGGCGGGCATGATCTTTCGAAGCGTTCCGACAGATCGATCTGCAATTGGAGAATGCAGCCTCGTGCCAAGCATCTGGGCCAACTCGTGAACGAAGGCATGGCAGACATCTCTTGCGGGCGAAGGTAGTTCCGCGTAGTTCATACGGCACTCATGAAGGTCCCCTGCCCATCCCGCAGTGGCATTGTCCCGATCTTAGTTGAAATAACACAGGCTCCCATCGTTACGTTTGATACGAGAAATCGCCAAGAAGCCTCGTATTCGGTAACCCAAGGAGCCTGCCATGAGCAAGCTACAAGCACGGAAAAGGGGCGTCAAACGGACCGTGACCATCGGCCCCGTGAACCGCCAAGCCACCGCGTCGATGGACGATCTGGAGACTCGCATCGAGGTCATCCAGCTGCTGATCCCTTTGGGTCTGCAGGCGGTCTCGGAGGAGCTGCAGCAGTCGGTCGAGGCCTTGGCCGGACCTCGGTATCAGCGCAAGGGTCCGGATCAGCCGTTGCGCCGCTGGGGGGCGCAGGCCGGGTCGGTGTACCTGGGCGATCAGAAACTGCCGGTCGAGGTGCCGCGCGTGCGCGATGTGGTCCGCGGCACCGAGGTCCCGCTGGAGGCCTATCAGGCCCTGCAGACGCCGAGGCAGATGGACCAGGGGCTGTTGTTGCGGGTGCTGAAGGGCCTGGCCACGCGCAACTACGAGGCCTGCGCCGAGACCGTCCCGCAAGCCTTCGGTCTGTCCCGTTCCTCGGTCTCTCGCCGGTATGTGAAAGGCACGGCGCGCAAGCTGGCCGAATTCCAGCAGCGATCCCTGGAAGGCTACGACCTGGTGGCGCTGTTTCTGGACGGCAAGAGCTTTGCCGACGAGGAAATCCTCATCGCCCTGGGCGTCACTGTGGAAGGACACAAGATCCCTCTGGGTTTCGTGCAGGCGGCGACCGAGAACGAGCGCGTCTGTCGTCGCTTCCTGGCGGAGTTGGTCGAGCGGGGCCTGCAATACGAGGCCGGGCTGCTCGTGGTGATCGATGGAGGCAAGGGCCTGTACAAGGCAGTGCGGTCGGTGCTCCAGGGCCATGCCTGCGTGCAGCGATGCCAGTATCACAAGCGCCAGAACGTGGTCTCGTACCTGCCCAAGAGCGAGCAGGGCGGCGTTCGTCGAAAGCTGGAAGCGGCGTATGGGCACTCGACGTACGAGGAGGCCCAAGCCGCCCTGGAGGCGCTGAAACCGGGGTTGCAGTTGATGAACCAGTCGGCCCTGCGCAGCTTGGAGGAAGGCCAGCAAGAAACCCTCACGCTCCACCGCCTGGGCCTGATGCCGATGCTGAAGGCCTCCTTCCGTACCACCAACTGTATCGAGAACGTCAACAGTCTCCTGGAGCAGTTGACGCACAACGTGCGGCGCTGGACGAACTCGTCGCAGCGTCACCGCTGGGTCGCCACGGCGTTGCTCGACATCGAACCTCGCCTGCGCCGGATCAACGGTTACCACCACCTGCCGATGCTCCGACAAGCGCTCCAAGCCGAACTCGGCCTCAAACAGCTCGCGATGACGGGCTGACTCATCCACTCGAGCCTGGGCTACGTTTCAACTGAAAATGGGACTTGCCCTCCCGCAGAGTAACCTATGTATCCGTATGGACAGTTGCACAATTCTTGCACCGGCTGTAGCAGACTGAGCTTCCTTCGGGCTATCTTCCGACCTGGCGGCCGAGCCACTGCTGCCTCGCTCACCAAGAGGTGATTCCGTAGAGGGAACCATGCAGACGGTGAGGACACCCTGTCGACCCGGCCCGCCGGCCCTTCGCTCCCAGGCCCTGGCCGCCGCGGCGGCGATCGCCGCCCTTCTCGCAATACCGGCCTGCGACCGCGGCCTCGAGGCCGAGCCGCCCCTCACCGGCATCTCCGGCACCGTGACCTTCCTCGGGGAGTGGTCTGAGGAGATCGGCCAGGTGGCGGTCGCCGTGTACCGCGACCTGCCCGAGGAGCCCACCGACCTCTTCGGTCTCAGCGGCTCCGATCTGGACGTCCCCCTCGGCAGCCGCAGCTACGACTATTTCGTGCCCATCGAGCGGGAAGGCGTGTACCGCTGGATCATCGTCGCCTGGCGCCGGCCGGACGCCTTCTGGGACTTCACCTCTCTCCTCGGTTGCTATCACGTCGAGGGGGACTCGCTTCCCGGGGCGGTCGAGGTCTCTCCCGGCCGCGTCACCAGCGGCATCGATCTGACCATCGACCTCGGGGTAGTCGCCGACCCCCCCGAGGTAGGTTCCACTCTCTGTACCGCGGTGCTGCCCGAAGCCCTGATCGAGGCGGCCCGGGGAGAATCCCCGTGATGGCGGCAGTCCGTCTCTTCCTCCTGGTGCTGCTCACAGGCAGCCTGCTCTCCTCCGCATACGCGGCCACTGGGAGCGGCGCCGAGATCAGCGGCCGAATCGCGGCGGCCGGCGACAGCACCGCCCTCGCCGGGGCGATTGTCTACCTGAAGAAGACCGGGCAGGGCGCCCTTGCCGGGGAGGGAGGCCGCTTCCGATTCGCGGTCGAGGCGGGTCCGGACCTGCTCGTCGTCTCCTTTGTCGGCTACCGCACCCGCACGGTTTCCGTCGAGGTCGGGGAGGGGGAGTCCCTCGATCTCGGGGTACTCCTCCTCGAGGAGTCCGCGGTGGAGCTGCCCGGGGTCGTGGTCACGGCGAGCCGCAGGCCGCAGCTCTTCTCCGAGGCGCCGGTCAGCATGTCGGTGACCGACCGGCGCGAGCTGACCGGTTTCAACTCCTTCAGCCTGTCGGGGCCCCTGCGCCATCTGCCCGGCGTCAGCCAGGTGGGCAGCCAGGTCAGCATCCGCGGTTCGAGCGGGTACAGCCGCGGCACCGGCAGCCGCGTGCTCCTGCTCTTCGACGGGGTCCCCGCGCTGTCGGCCGACCAGGGGGACATCAAGTGGGACATCATCCCGGTCACCGAAGTGGAGCGGGTCGAGCTGATCAAGGGGGCCGGCTCGGCCCTCTACGGGACCGGTGCCCTCGGCGGCGTCATCAACGTGCTCACCCGCTCGCCGTCGGAGCTTCCCGAGACCCGCTTCCGCCTCGTGAGCGGCCTCTACGACCAGCCGGCGCACCCGTCCTGGAAATGGCGGGACCTCATGTACCTCGGCGGCGTCGACCTCAGCCATTCCCGCACGACCGCCGCGGGCGGCTACCTCGTCTCCGCGGGCCACAAGCGCCGGACGGGGTACCGCGAGAACAACGAGTCGACCCGCTACAACCTGTTCGCCAAGGGGACCCGCCAGCTCGGCCGGCGCACCCGCTGGACCGGTCTGGCCAGCTGGGCCCACGACGATCACGGGGTCTTCCTGCAGTGGAAGGACCGCGCCACGCCGCTGTTGGTGCCGGAGGGCGACCGCGGAGCGGCCACGGTCTCGTGGAAGCTCAACCTCAACACCGAGGTGACCCACCTCGTGAATCCGGGGACAAACATGCGGTGGCGGGGGTTCTACTTCCGCACGGACTTCGACAACACCCGGGCCGCCGGAGACCTGGCGTCGGCGGGACACAAGATCGGCACCGAGGTGCAGCTCGACCTCGGGGAACGGCTCGGCACCCGCGGGGTCATCGTCGGCGCCACCGGCATCTACGACCTGGCGCGGTCACCGGGGGACTTCCTCGGCGAGCGCACCGTGCTCAACACGGCGCTGTACGCCCAGAACGTCCTGGCCTTCCGGGAGGTGGAGGTCGCCCTCGGCCTGCGCGCCGACCTTCACCGCCGCGGCGCCGGAGAGGCCCCGCCAGCCGGCGGGCCGTGCGGATCCGCGGGAGACCACGGAATCGCGGCGCACACGGAGGCCCAGTTCAGCCCCCAGGCAGGGCTGTCATGGAAAGCGGCTCCGGGCGCCATCCGGCTCTCGGCCGGCCGCGGCTTCAGGGCTCCCTCGGTCACCGAGATCCACGTCCAGGCCGACGCCTCGGGGATCCTCGTCTGTCCGAACCCCGGCCTCGCCTCGGAGAGCAGCTGGTCGTACGAGGCGGGGATCCGGCGGGTCCTCGGAGGGACGCTCGCCATCGATGCCGCCCTGTTCTGGAACGAGTTCGACAGCCTCATCGAAGCCCGGCCCGAACCGACCTCCTCGGTGGTCCCGAGGGCCAGCTTCCGCAACATCTCCAGGGCCCGCATTCGCGGCCTGGAGCTGGAGCAGCAGCTGGCCCTTCCCCTCGGGGCGCTCTGGAAGGCCTCCTACACCTACGTCGACGCGGAGGAGTTCCTCGCCGAAGGGGTGCCGCTGCCGCCCTTCTGCCACGACGACCTGCATCCCGGGGAGACCGCTCCCCTCCCGTACCGCTCCCGCCACGCCGTCACTACCAGCCTGGGAATGGCGAGGGGAACGAGCCGCGGCGGGCTGACCTTCCGCTACACGAGCCGCTTCGAGAGGGTGTCAGGACTGTTCGCCGAGTGCGGGCGCGACCACTTGCCGGTTTACCTGGTGGACGCCTTCGTCGAGCGCCGGCTTGGCCCGGCGACGCTCACCCTCCGCGTCGACAACCTGTTGCGCTACCACTACATCCTGTCCGAGCGCGAGATACGCCCCATGCGCCGGGTCACGCTGGCGCTGTCCGGGACGCTGTAGGCCCGTCCCTGCTCGTGTGTCGGGACGACCCATGAGTGCTCACACGTAGTACAGATAGAGCATCATGCCCAAGGCTGCCTTCGACAACAACAGGATCAACATCACAATGCCCCAGGTATTGCTGCATTCACGCACCCTCAGGAGGCTGTTCAGAAACTTGCCTTCCATTGCAGCACCGGCCTTCGAAAGCAAGAACGCAATGTCCGACAGAATGAGAGTGCCCAGAACCAATCTGGCCGAGTTTGAAAAAAAGGTGCCGCAATATGCCAGAATGACTTGGAGTTCTCCCAGAGTCAATCCAAAGGGGTCCCCCTCTCCCTGCCTATACTGAATGACTTCTTGAATACTACTGACTACTTGCGCCATCAGCACCGGCCACGCCAAGGCCAATCCCACAGTTGAAATAATGTAGACGCCCAGCCAGGGCAGACTTTCGAGCTTGCAGCCTCGGCTTGTCTTGATACCGAAGATCAGAAGCAGGACCCACAGGGCAACGGTGGGAGCTACTCCTACAAGAACACCAAGAGACACTACCATCCTACTTCCTCCCTTCCGACTCGGAGCGGGACTTCGGCCCCGGGTCCATCAACCCCACAATCGAGAAGTGATGACTCGCGATATTGAATCCCTCGCGAAGATAGAACCGATGCGCCGGAAACCTCTGAACGCCTGAGTCCAAATGAACCTGCGCGCACCCATTCTGTCGAGCATGGCACTTGAGCCAATCCATCATGACTCTGCCCAGGCCCGAGGAACGCCGCTGTGAATCCGTGACCAGATCCTCGATGTACATGTGCTTTCCCCAGGCCAATCCGATCTTGATTTGGAATCCCGCGGCACAGATCGCCTGACCATCCTCCTCCACATAAGCGACCCTGTAACCTCTCTCCTGCTGGGCCTTGATCTGAGAGACCAAGTGGCTTCTATCTCCGTCATGTCAGATCTCACACCGCATCTCGCCTCAGTCCCCGATCGGACATCCTTCGGACGTGGACCTGCCGTGGTCCTGCAAGGCCTGGACACAGAGCTTCTGGCACTCGCTGCAAATCGTGGCGTCAGCTCCCTGCCTTGAGAGAATGCGGGGCACCTGATCTTGACCTCGTTGGCAGAATTGGCATCGGTCTCCTGCTTTGGTTTGCCACTCAGAGGCAGGCATCCCTTCAAGCACGCCACCACACGTGGCCACGCAGTCACTGCATATGTGCGCGGATAGGCCTGTCACAACCTGGACAGAATCGCTGACTGACTGACCGCAGAAGGAACATCGATTCGGCATGTTTGGCCTCCGTGGCGGTTCCATCAAGCTCCCGCCGGCTATAGTCCATAGAAGTCGTAGAAAACCTCGACTTCACTGCGGGGACATGCCTGCAGTGGGAAGCAAGCCCGGACCTGCTCAGCATGGCTCAGCTCCCCTGCAGCCCAAAGCAGGGTCTTGGCGGGCTCCTCACGCACGCGCCATGAGTGATCGAAGAACTGCCCCCAGATCATCAGATACTGAAGATCCGGATCCTCATTCAGGACCATGCCCGCCGTATACTCCTCCGGAAACAGGCGCCGATACGCCTCCAGATTGTACAGCCATGAATTGCCCTCAACTGTTGTCACTTGGAACTCGTGTTTCTTGATGTACCTGAACATGGCGCCCAGGTCTGCTCTCCTATCGGGCACGCTGCAGGTCCTCAACGGGCTGATCCCCTGACCCTGCACTTGATGAATCCTGGACGAACAGTACATCGATCCCTGATGTTGTAGTAGAAACATCCATACAGAGGCCGATCGGCGAAGTGCCTTGCCTGGAGGTCAGGGAATTCCGGTTGATGCTCGAGGAAGAAGGCGCGCCGGTAGGCCACACGGCCTCTACGCCAATTCCTCCGTGGCCCTCGCCAAACCCTCCATCCTTCGGGAAAACGCTCAGGCCGGCCTCCGTGGCCAGTCTAACCGTAGACCGCCTGAATCATGGCATTGATGTAGCCGAAGCAGTAGGCATAGGACTGATAGTGGCCCTTCGGATCCTCGTCGGTGCGGGGGACGTGGTCAGGATCAATGCCGTAACAGTAGCCCGTGTCCTTGAGGGCCTTCAGTACCAGGTGAAAATCCATGTCTCCTTCATCGGGCAGAGCCTCGCGGAAGCTGTAACGCCCTCCCAGCAGGTTGCGGTAGTGAACCAGGAAAATCGTGTTCCGGCTGCCGAAGTACTCTATGATGGGGTAGATCTCAGTGGCCGGATCTTCGAGCCCTTCAGCGACGGAGCCGACGCAGAAGTTCCAGCCGTGATACGGACTGCGCTCAATCTCGATGAAACGCTTCATGCCCTCAAACTCATTGAGCACTTTGTCAACGCCCCTGTATCCGAGGGGTGCGGCCGGGTCTTCCTGCGAATTGCCCATTCGAACCTTGAACTCTTCTGCCACAGGAATCATGCGTTCGAGCAGATACTCGATTCGCTCCCAGTGCATCTCCGCGGTGACGCGGCCGGCTTCGGTCAGCTTGGCCTGATTTTCCGCCGGGATCTTGTCCAAGCGGAACGCCGTGTGGTAGTAGCCGCCGCGACCTTCTTCTTGTTCGGTTCGGTCGATGGGCAGGACGCAAGTGTTATAGCGCAGAGAGTTTATACCGGCGCGCGAAGCCGTTCGGATCATCTCGCATACGAGGTCGATGTCCCGGTCACGCTCCGGGCTCTTCCCATAGTAGATGATGCTGGGAAACCTCTCGTATATGGGTAGCGCGCTCATATCCAGTGTCACCCCGAAGGCCTCGTGGTGCTCTCTTACCTGGACCAACTCGTCGAGATCCCAGCCACGGTCGGGGTGGAAGGGGAAGACGGCGGCCTTGTGGCGCACGCCACAGCGCTGTAGAAAGCGCAGCTCGGCATCGGTTGACCCGAAACCCTGTGTGCGCACATACATCCGGCCGCCGTTCGCCGATGCTTGTGATACGCCTCCGGCGGCAGAAGCCGCTGCCTCGCCGGCTGCGAGGCCCTTCTCGAATGGATCGGACTTCTTCATGTGATTCCTTTCGTTGGTATGGCGCGTGGATTGTCGCAGGACATACTACGCACACACTGTCGCTTTGGTGAGGGCAGCGAGGTGTGGCCTTTCCGACCGAAGGTATGTCTTGGTCTATACAGCCGCAAGGAGGGTTCTGCGTGAGGCTCGGCGGCCTAACACTTTGTAATTGCTGCAGTTGGCTCTTCTTATTGAGAGTCGGAACTCTCGGCCCGACGAGGTTTCACTCCACTCAGGGAATGCGCGCATATCGGAGGTCGGATGCTGGGGGGGTACTCCGAGAGGACGTGGAAGTCGTACATCTCGACGCCTCGCTGGACCCCAACGATCGATCCGGTTAGGTTGGGCCTGCCGCCGACGGCGCCTGGCCCGGACCATGGCGCCCCAGATCAAAGGAGGAACGCCACAGCCATGAGCACTTCGCCGGCCACAGACGAATCCCTTGCTCACCAGCCCCCCGACGACGGCGTCATCGACGACTGGGTCCAGCGGTTTCACCGGGACGGCTGCCTCTTTCTGCGCAACGTGCTGCCGCCCGACTGGTGCGCGGAGTTGCGCCGCGATCTCGAGAGCGCTCTCAGCAGCCCCGAGGCGTCCGCCGAGAAGCGGCGCCCGAGAAAGCAACTCAACCCCCGCATGTTCGAGACGAGCGCGGCCAACCTGCGGCTCTTCGACCTGGAGCCGATCGTCACCTTCGCCGAGCGCCTCGTGGCGGCGGACTGCCACGTGATCCACAACAACAGCTTCCGCACGCCCCCCGGCGGGGGCATCAGCGGGTGGCACCAGGACGACGCCCCCCACTTCGAGGTCACCCACGGGGAGCCCCCCGACAACGTCCATCTGCCGGTGTTGCTGTTCACCTGCAACTACTACCTCACCGACGTCGACACCGTGGAGCTCGGCCCCACGCAGACAGTGCCGCGCACACACCTGATCGGCGCCCGTCCGCCGAACCCGATCGAGGGCAGCGGCTACGAGGACCAGGTGGTCTCCAACGTCGGTCCCGCGGGGAGCGTGATCATGTTCAACAACCAGGTGTGGCACCGGGGCGCGCCGAACACCAGCGACCGCACGCGCTACATCACCCAGATCAGCTATGCCCGGCGCCTGATCGGGCACAAGTACCATCCCTTCATGAACTACCAGATGCCGGAGCACGTGTATTCGGGGGCCGACGACCGGCTGCGGCGTCTGCTCGGCTTCCTGCCGAGCGGTGCCTACGGGTAGGCCTCCAGACTTGAACCTGCGGCCCTGATGCGTCCTGCGCTCATGCCTCCGGGCCCGGCGCCTGCTCTTGCTTGAACAGGCGCCCGCGTCTCGCCAGGATCCCGGCGATGATTGCGGCCCCGACATAAAGACAGACCGCTGCAGCCACCAGCCAGACTCGGGTCGGGTCCGGGTCCGCAAGAGCCCGGGCTACCGCCTGGCCCAGAAGCACCAGCATGAAGGTTCCCGAGAGAAGGATCACGCAGAGGCGCGGCCACCGGGACCCGAGCACTACGGAAAGGCCTATTGTCCCCGAGAGCAGAACGAGGATGCCCGTTGGGCTCAGCCCCGAGGCAAAACCCCACAAACCGATTCCCGCATTGAGCGCTACGAGCGGTATGAGGAGTGGGAGCTTGCGCGACATGAGGATTCTCCCTGGGCCCTGAGTGCGGCCCATCAGCTGGAAAGAGACACCGCGAGAGGGCCTCGGCGCAAGGCGGCCTGACCGGCAGGCTACTGCATGGGAGAGCAGGCCCCCGGAGTCAGGATGATCGTGCGTTCCTCGGCGACGATGGCGCCGTGGCGCTCCTCGCTCTCGGCGCGCAGGGCATGCCACTCGGGGTCGGCCACGAACCGCCGCCAGACGGCGTCGCGCTCCTCGAGGCTGTCGAAGGAGACGATGTAGGCCACCTCGTCCCGCCCGAACCGGGTGCCCACCGCCGGCAGCACGATACCGCCGGCCGAGTGCTCGGCCACCGCCTCGGCCGGCACCTCGCCGATCTCGAAGAAGCCGTGGAGCTTCACGCCGTGCTTCGCGAAGAAGCGGACGCTGCCTTCCTCGAAGCGCTTCCTGAAGGCTTCGAGCTTGCCGGGGTGCAGCCTGTAGGTGCGGAACTCGTAGACTCGTCCCATGCTCTCCTGCTCATCGCTCGGGCCGGGGCTGCGAGACCCGCCAGCTGATCTCGGGCAGATCCCGGGTCACCTCCGCGAGCCGGGCCAGCTCGTCGCCCGAGAGCGGTCCCTCTTCGGCTGCGGACACGTTCTCCTCGATCTCGGCGATGCTGCGGATCCCGGAGACGATGGACGAGACCGCCGGGTTGGACAGGGCGAAGCGGATGCCGAGGCGGCGCAGGTCGGAGCCGCTGCCCCCGGCGAAGTCCTGGAGCCTGCGGGCGCCCTCGAGGATCCGTCGGGTCTCGTGCAGACCCGGGTCGCCCACCTCGTAGAAGCGCTCGATCGCGGTCAGGGACTGGCAGGCCGCGTCTCCCGAGAGCAGGCCGCCGTGGAAGACGCCGGCGAGCAGCACTCCCAGGTTCTGCTCCGCCGCCAGGGGCAGAAACTCCTTTGCCGCGTCCCGGACCAGCAGGTTGTGGGTGTTGTAGGTCAGGGTCACGTCGAACAAGCCCGTGCGGGCGGCCTCGGTGAGCTGGGGCAGCATGCCGCTGACCCCGTGAAACCGGATCTTGCCCGCCGCCTTGAGGCGCTCCAGGGCCTCGACCATTCCGGAGCGGATGATCCGCTCCACGGCGCGCGGCCCCTCGCCGTACTGGTCGACGCTGTGGATGAGGAGGAGGTCGATCTCGTCGATCTGCAGCCGGGCGAGGCTGGCTTCGGCCTGGGCGGCGATCTCCTCGCTCCGCAGGGCCTCGCCGCCGCCCATGCTGCCGCAGACGCCGGTCTTGGTGCAGACCACCCAGTTCCTGCGGCGGGCGGGGTCCCGCAGGTAATGGCCGAAGATCTCCTCGCTGCGCCCGTAGGAGGGGGCTGTATCGAGGAGGTTCACGCCCAGGTCCTCGGCCCGGACCATGGTGCGGGCGAACCCCTCGGGTGCGACCTCGAAGTGCGGGTTGCCGCGGTACGAGCCCGTGGGCCGGCCCGCGTCGCGGGGAGAGGTGCCGTCGGCGGCGACCGGTCCGTACTTGCCCATGGGCCCGATGCCCCCGATGGCGATCTCGCTGACCTTCAGGCCGGTCCGGCCCAGTACTCGCTGTCGCATTTGGAATTCCCCTGGAGTCGCGTCGGAACCACCGCCAGCATCGAGAGCGCGGCCTCCCGCGACGGCTCCCGGCATACGCAACGTCCCCCCGCCGGGGAGGCGCAAACCTCAGCCGGGAGGACGGCGGCCTCAGCACCCGGAAGTCGCTGCCGCCCCTGTGCCCAGGCCGTCCCGCCCGAATCGCAGCCGGCCCTGTCGCTCCGCGACCCCGGGGCACAACTTAGCCGGGATGAAGAACAAGAGCCTGCAGGCCATCCTCTTCGACATGGACGGCACCCTGACCGTACCGCACATCGACTGGAAGTCCCTGCGCGCCCGCGTCGGCGTGCCCGAGGGCACCGCCATCATGGAGCACATCTACCAGCTCTCCGCTGAAGAGGCCCGCCGCGCCGAAGGCATGGTCCGCGAGACCGAGTTGGAGGCGGCCGTGGCCGCGGTCCCCAACGAGGGGCTGGCGGAGCTGTTCGAGGGGCTGGACCGCTCGCCCCTGAGGCGCGCCTTGATCACCAACAACCACCGCGGGGCCATGGATCTGGTGGTGGCCGCCTTCGGCCTGCGCTTCGACGTGATGCTCTGCCGGGAGGACGGACTGCTGAAGCCGGCCCCGGACCTGCTGAGGCTGGCCCTCGAGCGGCTCGGTGTGGCCGCCGGCGAGGCGGTCTTCGTCGGCGACGGGCGCTACGACCGCATGGCCTCGGAGGCGGCGGGCGTCCCCTACGTGCATCTGGACAACCACGGGGACGGCGGCGGCGATCCCGTGATCTACTCGCTGCCGGAGCTGCTGCCGGCGCTCGGCGTCGCTCCCGGCTGAGCGGCGGCGGTGCGGGCGTCGAGGAGCTGCTTCATGCCCACTGACGCCATCAGGATCACTTCCCAGGTGATGGAGTCGGCCACGAGGTCGTCCACGCCGTGCCCCGAAGGAGGCCGGTAGCGCACCATTCCCCCCCACAGGACGTCGTCCCGCAGGCTCTGCACGTAGACGGCGATTATCAACGTCAATTCAAACTCCTCCACTCGCCAGATCAGCCGCCACTCCGGGGGTTCGGTAGCCGCCAGGACCCCGGCCGTCTGCAGCTTCTTCTTCAGGTAGGTGTCGATCAAGTGCGTGGAGAGGGGACCGAGCCATGGCCCGCCCGTTTCGGGATCGATCCCCGGGTCCAGGTCCTCCACCAGAAGGCGCAGCGCCGCGGGACCTCCAGGCGGCACGGGGGCGTGCTCGAAGACCGATGTCCGCACCAGCTCCGGCTCCCAGGAGACGGGCTCCGGAACCTCGAACGGGTCCGCCGTCAGGCCCGTGTTCAACTCCGTGTGCCAGCGGTAGCGGGTGATCAAGGGGTCCCCGCAGTGAGGGTGAACGCGAACCCAGACCTCGAGGGGGGTCAGCACACCCTGGGTCTCCCGGTACTGCCGGTAGGTGGTCGTGCGGCAGGGCTCCACCTCGGCGTACAGCAGGCCGTCGTCCATGTCGAAGTAGGCGAGGCGCTGGCGGCCGAACTTCGTGTCGATGACGCGTACCGCCTCCAGGGTCGGGAAATGCAACTGCCGCCGGCCCACGTACTCCACGACCACCCCGTCCCCGCGGAACCGCGTCAGGAAGTCCCAGCGCTCGGCGTTGTAGCTCTCGTCCCCGGGGGGCACGAGCAGTCCGTAATACAGGTACCAGCTCTGCCGGCCGTCGTGGCCGCGCGCCAGCCGGGGCCCGAGGTCCAGGCGGTAGCGCTGGCCGCGCAGGTAGGAGCGCACCCCGGACGGCACCCAGACCTGGCGTTCACCGTCCCACGTCTCGACCTGGATCCTCTTGTCCCGGATCGCCTGCAGCCGCTCGAGCCCCCCCATGGCCTCGATGGCGCGGGCGATGATCTCCCGGGCCCGGTTGCGCCGGCGGCCGGCCTCGGAGGTGATGTCCGCCAGCGGCAGCACCCGGATGCGGCGCCCCTGCAGCTCCACGAGCTTGCGGCGGTAGAGGTCGGTGAGGGCGCTCTCGTAGGAGACGGTGTCCACCGGCAGGAAAGCGGGACCCGGCCCGTCCTCGGCCTCCAGGGCCGGCTCGGGCGCGAGGCTCTCCAGGGCCACCTCCGGCGGCGCCACCGCCACCTCGGGCAGCTCTTCCATCAACTCGGCCAGCCGCAGCTGTTCCATCACCACTTCGGGCACCGTGGCGGGCGGCGCCGGCTCGAAGCGTTCCGGCTCGAGGGCCGGGGCCAGCTCGAAGCGCTCGGGCCGCAGCGCCCGAAGCACGGGCTCGGCCGCCCAGCGCTGATAGGCCCAGAGGAAGAGCATGTGCACCGCCAGCGAGGCCAGCAGGCATAGCAGCACGCGGCGGTTGCGGAGGGAGCGGATCATACGCATCCGGCCGGTTGCCGGCCCTTCCCGGCAGCAGCGGCGGCGACGGTGGCGGCCACGTGATCTACTCGCTGCCGGAACTGCTGCCGGCGCTCGGAGTCGAGGCCGGCTGAGCGGCGGCCGCACGGGCGTCGAGGAGCTGCTTTATGCCCACCGAGGCCCGCGAGATCCCCTGGAAGGTCAGGTAATCGGCCATCTCGTCGTCGATGGGCGGGTGCCTGAGAACCTCCCAGCGATGCCGCACCTCACCCTCCCACAGGCCTTCGTCCGTCAGGCTCTGCACTCGCACGTCGATTCTGATCGTGGCCATCACCGGCGGGCCCCCACCCGGCGGCGTCACTACCCGGAACTCCTCCACCCGCCAGGTCAGCCGCCACTCCGGGGGATCGGTGCCTGCCAGGACGCCGGCCGCCTGCAGCTTCCTCTTCATGTAGGTGTCAATCAGGTGCATTTCCATGGATTCGAGCCACGGGCGGGGTTCGGGTCGCCATCCCCGGGTCGCAGTCAGGTCCTCGAGTCGGGCTCCTCGCCGCACTCTCGGTTGCTCAAGCGGATCGTCCTGCGGGCGGGGCGCCTGGGTAAGGTCCTCCACCTGAAGGCGCAGCGCGGCGGGACCTCCCGGCGGCACGGGAGCGTGCTCGAAGACCACGATCCGCACCGACTCCGGCTCCCAGGAGATTTGCTCCGGCACCTCGAACCGGTCCGGCGTCAGGCCCGTGTTCAGCTCCGTGTGCCAGCGGTACCCGCCGCCGGTCTCGAAGGGCGTCAGCACCCCCTGCGTCTCCCGGTACTCCTTGTACACGGTCGTGCGGCCGGACTCCACCTCGGCATGCAGCAGGCTGTCGCCGACATCGAAATAGGCGAGCCGCTGGCGGCCGAACTTCGTGTCGATGACGCGCACCGCCTCCAGGGTGCGGAACCGCATCTGCCGCCGGCCCACGTACTCCACGATCACGCCGTCGCCGCGGAACCGCGACAGGAAGTCCCAGCGCTCGGCGTTGTGCCTCTCGTCCCGGGGGGGCAGGAGCAGTCCGTACCGCAGGTACCAGCTCTGCCGGCCGTCGTACCCGCGGGCCTCGCCGGGACCGATGTCCAGGCGGTAGCGCTGGCCGCGCAGGTACGAGCGCACGGCGCCTGGCTCCCAGATCCGGCGCCGGGCGTTCCACCACTCGACCTCGATCCTCTTGTCCCGGATCGCCTGCAGCCGCTCGAGCCCGCCCATGGCCTCGATGGCTCGGGCGATGATCTCCCGGGCCCGGGTGCGCCGGCGCCCGGCCTCGGAGGTGGTGTCGGCCAGGGGCAGCACCCGGATGCGGCGCCCGTGCAGCTCCACGAGCTTGCGGCGGTAGAGGTCGGTGAGAGCGCTGTCGTAGGAGAGTGTGTCCCCCGGCAGGATGGCGGGTCCGAGCCGGGGATCGGCCTCCAGGCCCGGCTCCGGCGCGAGGCCCTCCACGGCCATCGATGGCGCCGCCACCGCGTCCTCGGGCAGGGCCGCCTCCACCATCATCTCGGCCAGGCGGAGCTGCTCCATCACCACTTCGGGCACCGTGGCGGGCGGCGCCGGCTCGAAGCGTTCCGGCTCGAGGGCCGGGGCCAGCTCGAAGCGCTCGGGCCGCAGCGCCCGAAGCACGGGCTCGGCCGCCCACCGCTGGTAGGCCCAGAGGAAGAGCATGTGCACCGCCAGCGAGGCCAGCAGGCACAGCAGCACGCGGCGGTTGCGGAGGGAGCGGCGCATTGAAGTCTTCGAGCTGGCCCGCTGGAGTCCGTGGGAAGGCACGGAACCGCGGCGTCGATACGCCGCCGCCTCGTGCCCTTCGAGGGCCGGCCTTGCCTTCTATATGTAAGGCGCCCCGTCCTTGCCCGCCCGTCTCGCCCCTCCTACCTTCGCCCTTCCACCCCAACGCCTTCCGGCCGGTGATGGCCCTTCCGAACAGTTTCGAATTCCGCTCTCCGACCCGCGTCGTCCACGGGGCCGGCTCGGTCGCCCGCGTGCCCGAGCTTCTTCCCGAGGGGCAGAAGGTCCTCGTCGTCTCCGACCGGGGTCTGGAGCAGGCCGGCGTGGTCGAGCGCGTCACCTCCACCCTCGACGGCGCCGGCGTCGCCTGGGCCCTGTTCACCGACGTCACCGCCAATCCCGTGGCCCGCAACGTCTCCTCCGGTGCCCGTCTCTACGAGCGCGAGGGCTGCGGGGCCCTCCTCGGCGTCGGCGGCGGCTCTCCCATGGACGTGGCCAAGATGATCGGCGTCGTCGTGCGCCACGGCGGCCGCATCGGCAGCTACCTCGGCTACCAGGACAAGGTCACCCTGGACCTGCCGCCCCTGGTCTGCGCGGCCACCACCTACGGCACCGGCAGCGAGGTGACTCCCTTCGCCGTGCTCACCCACCCGCGCACGCGCAACAAGGAGCCCGTCATCAGCTGGCGCATCGCGCCGCAGGCCGCCGTCCTCGACCCCGAGCTGGCCGTGGCCCTGCCGGCCTCGGTGGGCGGCCCCACGGGAATGGACGCCCTGACCCACGCCCTCGAGTCCTATACCAACCTGATGTCCACGCCCTTCACGGAGGGCCTCGCCCTGGGCGCCATCGAGCTGATCGGCGGCAACCTGCGACGGGCCTGCGCCAACGACCACGAGCTGGAGGCCACCGGCCACATGCTGATCGCCAGCTGCCTGGCGGGCCTGGCCTTCTCCCAGACGCGCCTCGGCAACGTGCACGCCATGTCCCATCCCGTGGGCGCCCGGCACGGAGTTCACCACGGCCTGGCCAATGCCGTGATCCTGCCCCACGTGATGGAGTACAACCTGCAGGCCCGGATCCCCGAGTTCGCCGCCGTCGCCGCCGCCCTCGGCGAGGATACCGACGGCCACGGCGACTACGAAGCCGCCTGCCTGGCGGTGGAGGCGGTGCGCCGGCTCAACGAGGACCTCGGCATCCCCGAGCACCTGTGCGACGCCGGCGTCGAGGATCCGGACATCGAGGGCCTGGCGACGGCCGCCATGCGCAGCGGCAACGTCCAGGTGAACCCGCGCAAGACGACCTTGCCCGAGATGGAAGACCTTTTCCGAAAGGCCTGCGGACCGTGAACAAGGAGGAACCATGCCATTCCCCAGGATGATGAAGGTGCGCCAGCACTTCGAGGCGCCGGAGATCGAGGACATCCCCGGCACCGTGAAGGAGCGCATCGAAGCGCTGAACCTGTCCCGCAAGGTCGCCAGGGGCGACTCGGTGGCCGTCACCGTGGGCAGCCGCGGCATCAACAACATCGCCGTCATCACCCGGGCGGCGGTGGAGGCCCTGAAGGACCTCGGCGCCGAGCCCTTCATCGTGCCGGCCATGGGCAGCCACGGCGGCGGCACGGCCGAGGGCCAGCGCGAGATCGTCGAGAGCTACGGGGTGACGGAGGAGTTCGTGGGCTGCCCGATCCGCTCGACCATGGAGGTCGTCCAGCTCGGCACCGTCGAGGGCGAGGTGCCCGTCTACTTCGACAAGTTCGCCAGCGAGGCCGACCACGTGGTCGTCGCCGGCCGCGTCAAGCCCCACACCGGGTTCGTGGGCGAGATCGAGTCGGGGCTGCACAAGATGATGCTCATCGGCCTGGGCAAGCACCGGGGCGCCGCCGTCTACCACCAGGCGATCGTCCAGTACTCCTTCGACCGCATCATCCGCGCCGTGGGCCAGCAGGTGATCGACAAGGGCCGGGTCCTCTTCGGGCTGGCCATGGTCGAGAACCAGTACGACCAGACGGCCGAGATCGACGCCGTGCCCCCCGAGCGCTTCGTCGAGCGCGAGAAGGAGCTGCTCCTGCTGGCCAGGCAGTGGATGCCGCGCCTGCCCTTCGACCAGATCGACCTGCTGGTGGTCGACCGGATGGGCAAGAACATCTCCGGCTCCGGCATGGACACCAACGTCGTGGGCCGCAAGTACTACGACCATTGCGCCGCGGCCAAGGAGTTCCCCAAGGTGACGCGCATCTTCGTCCGCGGCCTGACCCCGGAGACCCACGGCAACGCCGCCGGCATCGGCATGGCCGAGTACTGCCACCAGCGTCTCGTGGACGCCATGGACGTGAACGCCACGGTCATCAACTGCATGACGGGGAACGCGCCCTCCGGCGCCGCCGTGCCCGTGCACTTCCCCACCGACCGCGAGTGCCTGGAGCAGGCCCTGTCCACGGTGGGATTCGTGGAGCCTGAGAAGGCCCGCGTCCTGCGGGTCCGCGACACCCTGCACCTGGGCGAGCTGCTGGTCTCCGAGGCCTGCGCCAGGGAGGTGGCGGCGCGCGCCGACCTGTCCGTGCTGGAAGGACCCGCGGACATGACCTTTGACGAGAGGGACGATCTACTGGAATGGTGAGCCCCGGCGAGTACATCGGCATGCCCGTCGTCGAGATCGACACCCCCGCCCTGCTGGTCGATCTCGACGACCTGGAGTTCAACATCAGGAAGCTCGCCGGCCACTTCGAGGCCGCGGGCAAGCATCTGCGGCCGCACACGAAGTCGCACAAGACCCCGGCCATCGCCCACATGCAACTTCAGGCCGGCGCCATCGGCGTCACCTGCGCCAAGGTCGGCGAGGCCGAGGTCATGGCCGAGGCCGGCATCGACGACGTGCTGGTGGCCAACGAGGTCGTGGGCCGCCGCAAGGTCGAGCGCCTCATGACTCTGGCCCGCCGCTGCGACATCATGGCCGCCGTCGACCACCCCGACAACCTGGCCGACCTCGACGAGGCCGCCGGCGCCGCCGGGGTCTCGCCGCGAGTCCTGGTGGAGGTCAACATCGGCCACAACCGCTGCGGCGTGCTGTCCAGCTCCGACGAGGCCCTGGAGCTGTGCCGCGCCGCCCACCGCGCCGAGCACCTGCGCTTCGCCGGCCTCATGGGATACCAGGGTCACATCGTCGCCCTGGAGGACGCCGAGGAGCGCGAGACCGGCGCCCGCGAGTGCCTGCAGCGGCTCTCCGACTGCGCCGGCCGGGCGCGGGCCGACGGCCTGTCGCTGGAGATCGTGAGCACCTCGGCCACCGGCGACTATTACGTGAGCACCACCTACGACGCCGTCACCGAGGTGCAGGCCGGCTCCTACGCGCTCATGGACGCCGCCTACGGCCGCCTCGGCCTCGGGTTCCGCAACGCCCTGACCGTGCTCACCACGGTCACCAGCCGGCCCACCCCCGAGCAGGTGATCACCGACGCCGGCCTGAAGGCGGTGACCCCCGAGCACGGCCTCCCCCTCGTCAAGCTGCCCTCGCGCGATGGCGTGGAGGTCGGCTGGGACCCCCAGGGGCTGCGCCACCTGGAGTGCGAGTCCCTGTCGGAGGAACACGGCCGCCTGCGCGCCAAGGGAGGGCCCTGCCAGTTGGAGTCCGGCGACGTGATCGAGTTCATCCCCGGCCACGGCTGCACCACCGTGAACCTCTACGACGACCTCTACGCCGTGCGCGGCGGCCGGCTCGAGGCCGTGTGGCCCGTCGCCGCCCGCGGAAAGGTGCGCTGACCATGGCCGCCGTGAAGGCCGCCGTCATGACCGGCCCCGGGGCGATGGAGATGCGCGAGTTCCCGCGGCCGGCCATCGGCGCCGACGAGATCCTGCTGAAGGTGGAGCGCACCGGCATCTGCGGCTCCGACAAGCACATGTACGCCGGCCACATGCCGCTGCAGTTCCCCGTCGTCCCCGGCCACGAGCTGGTGGGCGTCATCGAGGAGCTGGGGCCCCGGGCGGCCGACGAGATGGCCGTCATCGGCGGCCCCGTCGCCGAGGGCGACCTCGTCACCACCACCCCCAGCTCCCAGGCCTGCGGCCGCTGCTGGTACTGCCTGCACCAGCCCCAGCGCCCGGCCCTGTGCGCCAACCGCTACGTCCACGGCTTCGTCTCCAGCGACGTGGCCCCGGCGCCGCGGGGCGGCTTCGCCGAGTACATGCACCTGACCCGGCGCTCGTGGATCTTCAGGATCCCCGAGGGCCTCTCCGCCGAGATGGCCGTGCTCACCGAGCCCGCCGCCGTGGCCACCCGCGCCGTGGAGCGCGCCCTGGCGCCGGGGATCCCCCATATCTCCGAAGGTCTGGGCATGGACAAGTCGGTCATCGTCCTCGGCGCCGGCCCCATCGGCCAGCTCGTCATCGCCGCCCTCGCCCACGTCGGCACCGACTGCATCATCGCCTCCGACCTGAGCCCGTCGCGGCTGACCCTGGCCGAGGCCATGGGCGCCCACCACACGATCGCCGCCGACGCCTCCCTCGACGAGCGCCTGGAGCAGGTGAAGGAACTCACCCACGGCGTCGGTCCCGACGTGGTCATCGAGACCGCTGGCGTGCCCGTGGTCTTCAAGGAGTCCCTCGACTTCGTGCGCCGCGGCGGCATCGTCGTCGAGGTGGGCCACTTCACCGACCCCGGCGGCGTCGAGATCCGCCCGAACCTGGTCTGCTTCAAGGACCTCGACATCCGCGGCATGTGGGCCTACCCGGCCATGCAGTTCAAGACCGCCCTCTCCTTCCTCAGGAGCACCGGCGCGCCCCTGGACCGCTTCATCACCCACACCCTGGGCCTGGACGAGACCGAGAAGGGCATCGAGGTGACGGGCAGCGAGGGCTCGATGAAGGTGGTGGTGGTTCCGTAGTTCGGCAGGCCCCCGCATGACTTCCTGTAACTGACTGTCTGACAATAGGTCCCATCGAGTCCATGAAGGTGGTGGTGGTTCCACCTTGGTTCTGTCTCACGGGAGTCACCGGCCCTTAGCATCTCAACAATGGAGTATTCGTAGGGCTCCTTCCGCAGGAACCCCGTCAACGGGGATTTGGAGGGGTCTCAGCGTGATTCGGCGGCTCCGGAGCCTCTCTCCGCCCTCAGCGCTGCAGAGTACTTCTTGCGCCTTGCTGGGAAGCCAGGGCTCGGGAGTCGGGCGAGGTCGAGATCGTGGCGCACGACCACCGCCGCGACCCGAGGTATTTTCTTCCATGCCGGGCCGCACCAAGGGGAGCGGAGCAGAAAACGGGAAATGCAGAGCGGGAAAGGAGTCTCTCATGACCATCGAATGGATCACCCCAGCCCTGGTCGTCGCCGTCGGGGTCGCCCTCTGGCGGTTGATCCACGCCGAGATCCGCGATCTACGAGGCCGAGATGCGGACCGAGATTCGCAGCCTCAACAGCCGCCTCGACCGACACTTGAAAGGGCATGCGTAGCTGCCCTTCTCATCTGCGCCTCTGCTGCCAGCGCCCAGTATCCAACCCTCGACTATGCGAAGCTCAGCGGGATCGGCAACCGGATCTCCGAGGCAGCCCCGCCGACCGGGAACCCCCGAGGTTTCATCCAGAACGCCGAGGGCGGCCGGTGTCAGTACGTCCAAGTGGCGACGGCCGAGACCCAGCCGTCGCACTTTTTCCCGCAGGCGCTCGTCGGCTCCGATACCGTCCTGGCCTTCGACGACCCGAGCTGCATGGCTGCGGCGGACTCCGTCTTCCTGGAGATCAACCAGCGCCAGATCAACCGGGTGCTCGCCCGGTGGTACTCGCTCCCGGATGCCGACTTCGAGGTCGAGCCGGCCAAGATGGCGAAGCGGTGCGAGTTTCAGACGCAGGGCGGCTGCCTGCAGTCCCGGAAGTACCCGACGAAGTCGATCCTCGTCGAGTACTTCCGCAAGAGCGACGGGATCGCCACCGTGGTTCACACCGAAGGCATCGGGGGATGCAAGGAGAGGGGAGAATGACAGAAGAGATCAAAGCGGGCGACGTCGTTGAGCTGCGTAGCGGTGGCCCGCCTATGTCGGTCGAGCTTGTCGAGAGTGGGATCGCCCACTGCGCCTGGATCGACCCGAAGGGCAATGCGAAGCATGTGGAGTTTAACGTTGCTGCTCTCAAGGCGGTAGATCCCGAGGCGCGCACGGGAATCGAGTCAGACGATGACGGCTATGAGAGTCCTTTCCGAATGGGAGGAGACTGATGCCAATGTGGACCTCACGGGGATGCAGTCCAGGACGGCCCTCTCCTTTCTCAGGAGCACCCGCGCTGCCCCTGGACCGCTTCATCACCCACACTGGGCCTGGAGGAGACCGAGAAGGGCATCGAGGTGACGGGGGAAGGTGGTGGTGGTGCCATAGTCTTTGCCTGCGGGCAAGTCCCATTTTCAGTTGAAACGTAGCCCAGGCTCGAGTGGATGAGTCAGCCCGTCATCGCGAGCTGTTTGAGGCCGAGTTCGGCTTGGAGCGCTTGTCGGAGCATCGGCAGGTGGTGGTAACCGTTGATCCGGCGCAGGCGAGGTTCGATGTCGAGCAACGCCGTGGCGACCCAGCGGTGACGCTGCGACGAGTTCGTCCAGCGCCGCACGTTGTGCGTCAACTGCTCCAGGAGACTGTTGACGTTCTCGATACAGTTGGTGGTACGGAAGGAGGCCTTCAGCATCGGCATCAGGCCCAGGCGGTGGAGCGTGAGGGTTTCTTGCTGGCCTTCCTCCAAGCTGCGCAGGGCCGACTGGTTCATCAACTGCAACCCCGGTTTCAGCGCCTCCAGGGCGGCTTGGGCCTCCTCGTACGTCGAGTGCCCATACGCCGCTTCCAGCTTTCGACGAACGCCGCCCTGCTCGCTCTTGGGCAGGTACGAGACCACGTTCTGGCGCTTGTGATACTGGCATCGCTGCACGCAGGCATGGCCCTGGAGCACCGACCGCACTGCCTTGTACAGGCCCTTGCCTCCATCGATCACCACGAGCAGCCCGGCCTCGTATTGCAGGCCCCGCTCGACCAACTCCGCCAGGAAGCGACGACAGACGCGCTCGTTCTCGGTCGCCGCCTGCACGAAACCCAGAGGGATCTTGTGTCCTTCCACAGTGACGCCCAGGGCGATGAGGATTTCCTCGTCGGCAAAGCTCTTGCCGTCCAGAAACAGCGCCACCAGGTCGTAGCCTTCCAGGGATCGCTGCTGGAATTCGGCCAGCTTGCGCGCCGTGCCTTTCACATACCGGCGAGAGACCGAGGAACGGGACAGACCGAAGGCTTGCGGGACGGTCTCGGCGCAGGCCTCGTAGTTGCGCGTGGCCAGGCCCTTCAGCACCCGCAACAACAGCCCCTGATCCATCTGCCTCGGCGTCTGCAGGGCCTGGTAGGCCTCCAGCGGGACCTCGGTGCCGCGGACCACATCGCGCACGCGCGGCACCTCGACCGGCAGTTTCTGATCGCCCAGGTACACCGACCCGGCCTGCGCCCCCCAGCGGCGCAACGCCTGATCCGGCCCCTTGCGCTGATACCGAGGTCCGGCCAGGGCCTCCACGCCCCGTCGCAGCTCCTCCCCAACCGCCTGCAGCCCCAGGGGGATCAGCAGCTGGATGATCTCGATGCGAGTCTCCAGATCGTCCATCGACGCGGTGGCTTGGCGGTTCACGGGGCCGATGGTCACGGTCCGTTTGACGCCCCTTTTCCGTGCTTGTAGCTTGCTCATGGCAGGCTCCTTGGGTTACCGAATACGAGGCTTCTTGGCGATTTCTCGTATCAAACGTAACGATGGGAGCCTGTGTTATTTCAACTAAGATCGGGACAATGCCCCGTGGCGCGATTAACATAGCGTGTATTTCGGAAGGCCATATGGCGCACGCCTTTCTGGTATTGCACCTCGATGGAATCGAAGGTTCCTGTAGGATGCCAGGATTCATTGCTCGCTATCTCTCGGCCCTTCGGCATCCAGTAGCCGACGCGAGGCTCGATGAAGATGTACGCCGGGGTGGTCCGCCTCCTGTGCTACCCCACTGGTGGGGCAATCAGAAATACCTGCGGCGAATCAGCTCGTTTATTGTTCGCTGCAGGTCTGCCAAGAAATTCTCATCAATCGTGTCCGTCCACCAATGCGCGATGTCATTCCTGTATTCAGTTAGCTCCAGTAGGGTCTTCTTGCCTGCCACGACTTTGTTGTCGTACCTAATGCTCTTCCCCTGGTACCCCAGATACTTCCGTCCCGCCTCTACTAACGATTGCCACAACTGCAAATACTGGAGTCTCTGGAACCTATCTCAAAATCACTACACATAACCTTGAGTTCTGATTGCTGATGATGTACCATTACTGTATGGTTACTCTGACCGACCAGCAATGGGAACGGATCCGTCATCACTTTCCTGAGGAGCATCGCCCCGGGAGCCATCCGGGTCGTAAACCGATTGCCACCCGTGACGTTCTTGAAGCTGTGCTTTGGATTCTCAATACCGGGGCTCAATGGCATATGTTGCCGCAGTGCTATCCGAACTACAAAACCGTGCATCGCCGTTTTCAAAATTGGTGTCGTCAAGGGGTGTTACGCGAAGTTCTCGTGGACCTGGCCCAGACTCTTCACGAGCAAGGGGACTTGGACGAATCGGAAGCTTTCATTGATGGCATGTTCTCGGCGGCCAAGGGTGGAGGTGCCGATATCGGCCACACCAAGCGAGGCAAGGGCGTACGAGTCATGGGGATCGTGGACCGCCATGGGCTTCCCTTGTCGGTGAGCACGCATGCAGCGAACCATCATGAAGTGACGCTGGTTCAGTTGACGTTTGACTTCTACCTGATCGAAGACAAACCCAAGAACTTGATTGGAGACAAAGCCTACGACAGCGACCCGTTAGATGAGGAGCTGAAGAAAGAAGGGGTCGAGATGATCGCTCCCCATCGCCAGAACCGAACCAAGAAAAAGACTCAGGACGGACGCCGATTGCGTCGCTATGTGCGGCGTTGGATGGTGGAGAGATTCTTCGCTTGGCTTCAATGGCAGCGTCGAGTGATCACTCGCTGGGAATTGTATCCGGAGAATTTTCTTGGCTTCGTCCAACTTGCCTCCATCCTGATTTTACTTAAGCAATTTCAATTTTGAGATAGGTTCTGGTAAGCATCGTCCTTGTACTCGTCTCTGTACATCGAATTGACTAGCAACGCCATGTGGGGAGCACCGATGTCCTGTTGCATAGCAGCAATAGCCTTGTTTATCTCGGATGCCCTGCTTCTGTATGCTGCGGTATCCATCACCGTCGCTGTGCTTCCCCTCATCGACATAGTAGGTCGCAGCATCTCAACGAACCGGCCGTCGTCTGTCACAAGGCCATTCTGATCTATGTATTTGCGTATCGGGTCTGACGTCTGCTGACCGGCACGGGAGGTCGTGTCAAAAGGTGTGTAAACGAGATCAGGCGGCCCTCTTGTTCCCTTCCCTGGTAGAGGCGTCCTCTTGGATCGGTTTTCCGTCCTGGTATCTCCGACCGGCGTAGACCGCCGGCAGGAGCTCGGGCGCGTTGAGCTTGCGGAATCGTGTCTCGGCCACCCTCAGCAGGCGCCAGATGAGGGCGGTGGCCCCCTGGACTCGCTTGTAGCGCTTGCCCGCGTTGGTCCGCAGACGGACCGAGGCAAAGGGGCTCTCCACCGGGTTCGTCGTTCGCAGATGTTTCCAGTGCGCCTCCGGGAAATCGTAAAACGTGACCATGCGATCCCAGTCGCGCTCGAGGGTGGCCGCCGCGGCCGGATAGGCCTCGCCGTAGCGAGCCACGAAGCGATCGCGTCGTCTCTGGGCTTGCTGACGGGTCTTGGCCGTGGGGATCTGCGTCAGCAGCGCCCGGGCGGCGCCCTGCACGCGCTTGGGCAGGTCGTCGAGGACGTTGAGGATCTTGTGATTCCAGCAGCGCTGCTGCGCGGCCTCGGGCCAGACCTGGTCGACGGCGCTCCAGATCGGCAGGCCGCCATCGGCCAGCATCAGGCGCGGCGCCGGCAGCCCGCGGTCGCGAAGATCGCGCAGCACGGCTCGCCACGACTCGGTGGACTCGCGATGGCCGGGCCGTATCGCCAGGATCTCCTTGCGGCCGTCGCTCAGGGCCCCGATGACGACCAGCAACGCCGCCTTGTCCTTCTCCAGGCCGGCCTTCACGTAGATGCCGTCGGCCCAGGCGTAGACCAACTCCCGGTCGTCCAGGCGCCGCTGCTGCCAGGTCTCGAACTGCTCTTCCCACGTGGCCCGCAGACGGGCGATGGACGAGGGCGACAGGGGCGCCCCGTCGCCCAGCAGGCCCCGCAAGGCCAGCTCGAAGTCGCCCTGCGACAGCCCGTGCAGGTAGAGTTCGGGCAGCAGCCGGGTCACCTCCTGCGTGCGTCGCTGGAACAGCGGCAGGATGCGGCTCTCAAAGCGCTCCTCCAGGCCTCGAATCCGCGGCCGTCTCACCTCGATGGGGCCCGACATCAGCGCCAGCCGCCGCGGCTTGCCGTAGCCGTTGCGCGAGCCCGGGGCGTCCACCGCCGACCGGCGCGCATACCGCGTACGCCCGAGCGCTTCGGTCACCTCCTCCTCCAGGATCCGCTGCAGCAGGTCCTGGATCCAGCCCCGGACCCATCCTTCCAAGGTCTCCCAGGTGGGCATGGACGCGCGGGGGATCTCCAACATAGATTCCTTCACGGCGACTCTCTCCTTCCAAGCCCGGCGTCATCCGGGCGGTTTGTGGTGTGCTGCTAAAATAGGAAGGGTAGGGTCGCCTTTTCTCTTTTTCCACACCTTTCGATAGTAGCTCCGGCACGGACGCCAGCCAGTATCATGTTTACCAACTGTTGATTGTTGGGCAGTTCCGGCCACGCTCCGCCAGTGGTTGCCCAAGCAATTATGAACTGCTCGCCTTCCCTACCGCCGATCAATATGGGTACCTTTTCGCCATCTCGCACGGCTATCTCGTCCGAAATACTGCATTCACCCTTGACCATCTCTACTGGCGTCAACTGGTTAAGCTCCTCGATCACCAAGAACACCGGTACTCGGCCCTTTTGTTGCGATTTGATCTTCTCTTCGGTCTCCCCGGCCACGTGCCGCAAGCTAGGGCTGATGGCGTAATGCTTACTACTCGTTGACTTTACGAAGTAGTCCACTAGATTTGACGCGACACACGCTTGAACCGAGGGCGACGCATAAATCGTGTGGTGAGGTTCGTCACCGTTCGGACGGAAATCGATCCCTGGAAACTCGAAGATTTGTGTTCGGCAATACCCACTGATTGTGCAGCAAAACTCCCTACCTCCCATGCCCTCGTACATTTGCCGCACCCCAAATAGCGTAAAGTTCGCTTCCGGAGCAGCTGGTTCCAGAGACTTCTGACGGTCCACTACTGGTCGATACTTGCTGGTCATTGTGAATGTACTCCTCTTTGAGTGGCCATTCCGCCTTCAGGCTTTGCCTGCCGTGCCGCGCAAGTGCAGCAACGGCCACCTGATAGAGGGTTAATGGGCGCGTCCCTTGTTAGCCAACAATGCCCCCACTGCCTCCTCGACGGCCTTGCCCTCCGCCTTCTCTCGCAGCCATTTCCGGATCTCCCGCCGGGCGACGGTGACCGTCACCTCGCCCCGATCTTGGTGTAGCTGGGTCAGCTGCTTGGCCGCCCCCAATGCCGCCACTTCTTCCCCGGCTTCCGACACCCGGAAGTATAGGAAAAATGAGGCACCCTTTTGGACTCTCGGTCAAGGCGCTGAGCGCACCGCAAGGGTCCGGCAGCTCCCTGAGGATCGTTTTGCCAGTCCTTCGACCGAGCTCGCAGTACAGTTGGTTGCCTGTGGGCCGGTATCCGGATCAATCGGGGGCCTGAGGGACCGTTGAGGTCACACCCCGCCGTACGCCCGGCGATGGCGACGGGTCGACAAGGCAGGTCAGGCGGCGAACTCGAACAGTGGCTCAGGCGGGGCCCTCGGCGGGGGCATCGCCGGCAGCCCTACCCCCTCCAGATAGGTCCGGATCGAGGGCGGATCGGTCAGGGCGGCGATGATTCTCAGGCGACCGCCACAGGCCGTGCATTCGCTGAGGTCGGAGGAAAACACCCGCGCCAGCAGGGTCGCCCAGCGCAGCCGATGGCCGCAGGAGGCAGCGCTCGCCTCGCCGTCCGCCGCCGCCGGCTCGGCAACCGGCTTGGCCGGCACGATGCGGTCGCGGGCCCGGGGCGCCAGGACCCCGTGGTAGCGTAGGAGATGAAACCGGGGCGGGGGAACCAGAGCCGCCAGCTTCTCCAGCAGTTTCATCGGAGAGAGCAGGAGATGGCTGGTCCCATCCGACCACGACAAAAAGGCGCTTTATTAACGCCTATACGTTCCGTGTCGTGAGGGCATCATCGGGCTTCTGACATTCTGACTGGTGGACAATATTCGCGTCCAGCCGCTTCTGGCTTCGGGCGCATTGGGCGCCAGGAGCTCACAGTTTGTTCGAGGGCCATGCAAAAGGGTGCCGGCCGTCGTGCCCGTACGTGAAGAGCGCTGTCCGCCTCGGTGACTCAGCCTCCCAGCGGTACGCCCCGTGACAGACCGTTCCTCCCAAAAAGAAGAGAACAGACCCGCGACGCATTGGAATGTGACGGATCGGCGCGCGCTCGTTGCAGGTCCGCACCGAATGCGGCAAGGGGTAACACGACTTGTGACTGCCCGGCACTACGACGAATCCACCATCGTCGGGCCCGACGTCGGAGAGCTGCCAGGCGACGTTGATGCCCGACCTCGTGTGCACGCGCCCGTTTGCCATCTCGTAGTGCTTGCCGATGCAGGTCGGGTTGGCGTTCCCCGAGTGCAGCATCTGCCCGCTCGAGCCTTTGACGTGGCACAGGGCCGTGTTCTGAGTTACCCTGTACCCCGGTCCAATCATCCAGTTCAGGTGCTGGATGAGGGCCGGATGCGCCAGCATTTTGAGGAAAGGTGCATTGTGCGGCGCCGGCAGCTGAAGCAAGTCCTTCAGGTCCGGCCGGCCCGTGCCCGAGATCGTCGGCGCCCCGGGGATGTCGGCAAGCGTCACGTCCCCGCCCAGCTTGTTGTCGCCTACGCCCCGGTACACCAGGCGGTCGAGGTTGGCGTCGATGCCCGCCGCGGCCGCATCGACCCAATCATCGTCCATGACGCCCTCGATCAACAGGAAGCCCTGGGTGTCAAACGCCCAGCGCTCGGCATGATCATCTCGGCCTTCGAACTCGAGGGCCGAGGAGGCCCTCTGCGCCGCGTCGGCATCGTCGGCGGAGGTGAGCCAGGTGGTCGTGCCGTCCGACAGGAGCAGGCGCCGCGAGCCACCGCCCGCCAGCACGGTTCGCTCGGCCTCGCCCAGCTCTTCCGCCCATGCGGGCAGGGGCTGCTCGTCCTGCTCGTCAGGTGGCCCCTGTGGCCGAGCCGCGCGCGAGATGAAATCTACCACGAGCAGCTCGCCGCCATCGCCCTGCGGGCAGACCCCGTGCAGCGTGCTGGCGGCGCACAGCAGCACGTCGCCCGCCGCCAGCGCCGGGCGCTCGGCGAAGCGGCTGGAGGATGGAAACGGTGGGGCCGGCAGCCCGCTCTTGTGCGAGGAGGGCACGACCACCAGCGGGCACTTGCCTTCTGCGGAGTCCGTGAGGGCGATGGCCCCCACCAGCCCCTGGCACTGCCGGATGCGGACCTCTTCCCAAGAGCCGCCGGCTCGCGTGAGCGGGGTTCCGTCGGCGTTGCGGCCATTCCACCCCGCCAGGTTGATGTACGCCCGGTCCAGCGTGTGCGCCCCGCCTGCCAGTGGCAGCGAGGCTTCGTCGTACCCTCCTGCGGCGGCGGCAGGGACGTGCCTCGCAGGGCCGTCCTGGCGAAAGCCATCGCCGCACAGTTCGCGCACGTAGCGTCCGACGGCGCCGGCCTCGCTGCAGAGATCGCCCAGCCCATCGCCGCTGTCGCGGCACGCGGACAGCTCGGCTTGGCTGAGGAGTTGCGGCAGCACGAGGAACCCGAGCGCGTCGAAGGTGAAGTTCTGCTCTATGGTAAGGATCGATGGCTCGTGCACGTGCGTCGCCTCGTTCCAGTGGTTCACGGTGTAGCTGTCGATGCTCATAGTCAGACCTCGATGGATTCTGGAGGGTGGATGGTGTTTTCTGGCATCATCCGCGGCTATGCTACCTGCCGAAAACATCGCTACGGCGGCAAACTAAACAAATTGCGCGTATCTCACAACTACGGTTCCTATTGAGTAAACTTCAGGAGTAAGCGGTTGGCGGGCGCCGTACGCACTCCGGTGGCCGGATCTTTCGGGACCCGGCGTAGCGTTGGCCGGCGCGTACCCAGGTGGCGGGCTTGATCTCGTCCCAGTGTTCGATCTTGGCGGTGCGGATGCACTTGCCATCGAGTACGTAGCTCGGGCGTCCATGCATGGCCCTGCTCTACCGTGTGGCCGGAGACGTTGACGCCGACCCACCGAACCTGCACGCCGCAAATTCCTCCAGTCACTTCCGTCACCGTGGCCGTCACGGCTGGGCCTCCCGCGATTCGAGTGGCAGAGCGTGGCCGAGGTTGGCGGCGAGCAAGGCCCCTTCGCGGAAGTCCTCAGAGTGGTAGAAGGCCCACAGGGCCGCCTCGATTGTTTCCACCACATAGAACCCGCCCCGTATGTCCGGAGGCTGGCGATGCTTGAACGAGCCTTCGGCAATGGCGGCGATCTTCCCCGTCAGCGGCCCTCGCTCCCACAGCCCCTCTACCGGACAGTAGGAGGGCGAGAGGAGGGTCTTCTTCTCGACGCCCCGCAGCGCGTCGACGAGCAGGCCAGCGTAGTAGCGGCAGGCGTCGACCGCCTCCTGCGCCCCGTGCGTCGTCCGGGAACTGTCGGCGGCCATGCGGATGGGTCCTTCGGCGTCTCCCGCGAAGTACATCGGCACGGGCGCCAGGCGCATCAGCGAACCGTTACCGGCGGTCTGTGGGTCGGTGGACCCCGCATAGGAGTCGCCACGCGATTCGAAGCGTGACAACGCTGTCCTCACGGTAGTCCCGATATCGAAGCATCGCCCGGTCGAGGAGAGGTATCCCTCCTTCCACCAGCGCACGTACCGCTGCATCTGGTCGGTGGCGTCGAACCCGCCCCGCTCGACCAAACTTGTAGCCAGACAGAGCGCCATCGACGTGTCGTCCGTCCACTGGCCGGGCCTCAGACCGAAGGGCCCGCCTCCGACCATGTCGTCGATGGGCTCGAACGTGCCTGGCTGCTCGAACTCCAGCGTCGTTCCCAGCGCATCACCGGCCGCAAGGCCCAGCAGGCAGCCCCGGAAGCGGTCCCGCGTTGAGGGCTCGCTCATGCGGCGCCTCCCGTCGATGGCTCGGTCCAGTTGCGGACGTACTCGAACTGCTCAGCCGTTTCGGGCGACTCCGGCCGGCGCCAAGCCTTCTCCACGCCCCGCCACCACTCGGCGACCTGGGCCAGCGCCTCTTCCCCCGTGCGCCCGTGCCGGACAAGCCAGCAGCCGACCACGGTGCCCGTCCGGCCAATTCCACCCCAGCAGTGGACATACACGGTCCTACCCTCCTCAAGGGCCGCGTCAATGGCGTCGAGGATTACGGCCATCTCGTGGCGGGCGCGCGGTACCTGCACGTCGCGGATGGGATACCGCTTGTGCTCCACCCACAGCCCCAGCCGCGTGGCTTCCTCTACTGCAATCCCGGCGTACGGGGCCAACTCGTGCGGCTCCGTCAGGTCGACGAAGTGGTCGATGCCGGCGCTCATGAGAGCCCGCAGCTTGTCGGCTGCATCCCCGCGGTTCTTGGCGCCCGGGTACTCGCCCGCCGCGAAGCGACCGGACACGACCCAGTAGGTGTTCGAGGGACGGTCGATTCCTGATGTGCTCATGCGGAGATGAACGTAGGAACCCTGGACCCCAAGACCGTCCGTGCGGCTATCACCAACCGAATTCTGAAGGGTTGCTTACCAGTTTGGACAAGAACTGCCGTGTTTGAGGCGCGAGCCGGTATCCGGAGTTCTTCGCCTGCCATGCGAGCAGTTCCGAGCTCACACCGAATCGCGAACGGAGTGACCGAGCGGCGTGATCTTCGTTGCCTTCATGATCCGAGAGCATCTGTCCGGCGATCTCGCGGGGTAACAGCAACTCGGCAGCGAAGGCGCGGGCTCGCTTCTCGACGTGCCTGCCGGTCCTGCCGCCGAGCACCTCAACGAGCGGCAATGAACTCGCGCGATCGACTAGGAGGTGACAAATCTCGTGCGCCAGCGTCGCTCTTCTTCGGGCAGAGCTCGCAGCGTGTCGAGCGTCCGAGTTCGGCAGCACGGCTGGACCGTGACTCGGTCCCCAGCACCCGATAGCGTCTATGTCCCCAAGCCCGAGGCCTGCGTCGATGAGCGGCACACTCCACGGCACAAGGATCTGCTCGGGATCGACGCGTCCACCGCGATGAACGATCTCCGGCTCTCCCCGCAGCCAACTGGCCAGCGTGTATCCCTGCGTGAACGGCGGCTCGTCATGCGTGTCAGCAATCACCGTCAGTGCGTCTTGGGAGGCGCGGTCCAGTTCTGACTCGTCGGACAACGGTACGCGCCTGAGAGCCTCAAGGATCGGTCTCAAAGTAGTCCGCGGCTGCGGTCCGACCAGTCGCGCCGCGGCCAAGAGTTCATCGGAGCGAGGCGTGGTCCAGTCACGTTCATCCTCGGAGTAGAAGATCGACTCGACCTCGGCCACAAGCTCCGAGGGGTACCCGGTGGCAGCTTCGATGACCTTCAGCCGGTTGTGGCTGTCTCGTGCATGCCACGACTGGACCGCCTCGCGCGACCGGGCGTCGGACACCCCATTGAGCCTCGACGCAATGCAGTCCCCGACTTTGCTCAAGACATCGAGTAGCTCGTGGAACGGGGCCCTCGCCGTCGCTGTCGTCGAGGCCGCCCAGCCGGAGTTGCCGTCTCTCACGATCCACAGCGGCGGCATCGCTGCTCCCTGCACGGCTTCTGCCAGGTCATGAGTCATGCGGTATGCCTCAAGCTGCTCACGCTCAAGATCAGACCCCAGAGGTGAGCCCGACTCGACCGCCATCTCGGCGGCTGCGACCATCCGTGGGACGGTGTCCAGAGCGACGCCGAAGGGAGCCCCGTCCTCGATGGCCAGGTACAGCCAAGACTCTGCGAGAAACTCCAGAAGCTCGATCCACGTCCACTCGAAGCCCGTGGCCTCGTCCGAGCCGTGCCAGACCGCCTTGCCCCGCAGGCTCACCCTAAGGCTTCCTCTAGTCGCGTTGGCCGCTGAAGTCCTCGAGCCTCCGGCTAGCCAGTCCAGCGCGAGTTCGATATCGCCGTCGGATGACCGTGCTACCAGTTCATCCATCGCCGCACCTCCCTCTCGCATCCCTGCTGATTGGCCCGTTGCAGCAGTTCTTGCTTGATGGCCCTCGCGTTACCAGTGCGCGGGAATCCCGCTGGGTGCTCGGGAAAACCATGGTACGAGGCTCCTGGGTTGGTCGGCGCAGCACGATAGACGACACCGTCTCGGACCGCGTACAGCCGCTGAGGGTACGGCCGGTTCCAGAAGCGCCTGCGCGTCGGACAGGTTCACGTCGCGGGACACTTGCCGACACGGTTCGGCCCGACTTCGACGAACCCGGCATAGTCCTTGTTCCAGTGGTGCTTGCGCTTGGGGTTCTCATCCGGTTCGTAGAGCCACGGCATGTCAGTCTCCCGATCCGCCATCAAGGCCAACGCCGCTCACCTGCCCACGTCACGCAGCCAACCGGCCTGCGGAACAACGATACGATCTTCCGAGCAATGGTGCGTCGGCTCGCACCGGGCCGACTGGACGACCTCCGGTCAGAAGTTGCCAGGAGGCGGGTACGCCCCGCAACGGCTGGGCGCCGCATCCTCACCCCTTTGTGTCCCAGGTCGGACTCCAGGCTCAGGGCCCGCGATTTCTTCCACGGAAAAGCCGAGAGGAAGAGGACGTCCGGGGTCTTCGCCCGGCCCGCAGCCAGCTCCAGGGGCGGGAAGCGGCGCTTGTTCTCCGGCCGGGAGCGCAGCTCCCAGTCCAGCTCTCCCACCTCGAGCTGGCCGGCCACGCCGTCCCGGAATCCGCTCACCTCCTCGAAGCCCTCGAAAGGGGCTGCGGAAATCGGTGGACCAGGGCCGCCCCGGCTCGAGAACCTGCGTCCGGTAGGCCCACTGCCACGACGCCCGCGGCGACTTGGAGCACCAGGGCCTCGACCATGTCCGTCACCCTCCACTCGGTGCTCACGGCGAGACCGAAGCCTGCTCGTTGACGCCGCCGGTCCAGGCGGAGGGGAAGGTCCCGCCTCCAGGTCGATCGCCACCCGGGGCCCCTCGATGTCGGGCACGTAGGTCCCCCAGATCACCCCCGGCGAGTACTTGCGGATCCCCTGCCGGAAGGTGATCGGCTGCGGCTCTCCAGCCTCGTTGACCGCCGTGTTCCGCCCGAAGACGGCGTTGACCCCTCTCCGCACGGTCAACCGCAGGGTCAGGCGCACCTGGCCGTACCCGGGCCGCGAGACCATGGCCGGCATCCGCAAGGTCATCTCGATGGCCGCCTCTTCGGGCGTGTTTCTCACCACCCGAACCTGGCCGCGGCATGTTCCGTGTCGTCCCTGCCAGCCGGCGGGGACCGCCCCCGGGTCCCGGGGGGTCAGGGAGTTGGGCACCTCGAAGACGTCCCACTCGTTCTCCAGCACCACCCGGTCCGGCCGGCCGTCCCCGTCCGTGTCCTCCTCGAAAGGCCACGCCGAGTGCCAGGATCAGGGGCGGGATCGCTTTCATCGGTTCCATGGGGCATATACCTTCGACGCCGGTTCGACGCAGGTCCCATCTTCTCGGGGAAAGGGAAGCAAATGAGCACCGACTCGCCATCCACCTACCGCGCCCCCGCCTTCGCCGACTCCAAGCCCGGGCTCGCCGCCCCGGGCGCCACGCCGGAGCGGCTGGCCCACCTGCAGGAGCACGGCTTCGTCATCATCACCGACTTCGTCGGCAACCCGTGGATTCCCGTCCTGCGCGAGGCCGGCCGCCGGATCACCGAGGCCTGCGCCCCGGAGATCGGCTACGACCGCATCGACTGCTCCCGGGGCTACGTGCACCGCGCCGCCGAGGACGATCCGTGGGCCATCCGCGGCCTCATCCACCCCGCCTTCGGGGAGCCGGACTTCGCCGCCTTCCAGGGCTCGCCCGACTTCCTGGGCTTCATCGAGTCCTGGTGCGACGGGCTGCAGCACGAGGACCTCGTGCTGGGGGGCCTGCTGCTGTGGTGCAACCCCCGCAAGCGCGAGAACAAGCTCGGCTGGCACCGGGACACGACCTGGTGGGGAACCGGCAAGCCCTACAGGGCCCAGGGCGGCGACGAGCCGGAGGGGCCCGAGGCCTACTCCGAGGAGGTGGAGAGGAAGCGCTGGAAGGAGATCGTGGCGGGCAATCTCAAGTCCGTCTCCGAGCGCACCGGCGTGAGCATGTTCCTGGCCCTGGTCGACGAGGAGTGCCACGAGCTGGTGCCCGGCTCCCACAACCGCTGGCGCACCCCCCTGGAGCACGACGTGCTGCTTCCCAAGGGGATGAAGGAGAAGGGGGTCCCCCACACCCCCAGCTGGAACGGCGAGGATCCCCTGCCCGGCCAGGTCGCCATCCGCCTCAAGGCCGGCGAGGCCCTCATCCGCAACGGGACCACCATCCACACCGGCCACACCCTCCCCGACCGCGAGCGCAACACCCTCTCCATCGGCTGGTCCAAGTGGGGCGGCCCCTTCACCGGCGAGCCGACCGCGGCCGACGCCCGCAGCGCCTGGCAGCTCGACCCCGCCGTGCGCGAGGCCCTGCCCCACGACTGGATGAAGACCGCCTGGGACCGCTGGGCCGAGACCCAGAGGCTCGGCGACTCCCTCGAGGACCGCTACGCCGGCTTCGACATCAAGGCCATCAAGTCCGGCCAAGTCGTCGGCTGGCGCGGCGAGCTGGAGCGCCAGGCGGCGGCGGCGGGCGAGGCCTGGCAGCCGTTCCAGACGGCGGCGTGAGGGAGCATGAGTGAAACCGTCCCCTTCGGACGCGTCCTCGGCACCGAGCCTTCCACGCCGCTGGCCTTCTGGGTGGCCATAGACAAGGAACGGGTGATACAGCTCGACGAGGTCGTCTCCCTCGAGAGGGAGCTGCCCGATTCCAGAGTCGTCCATATCTACGGCATCGTCACCGAGCTACAGGCAAAGCACGAGGGGGCGCGGTTCGACAGCGATGTGTTCCTGATCGAGGACGGAATCATCCCCGCCGAAGTCACGGAGATCGCCAAGGTCCAGGTCACCCGCTTCGAGCCCGAGTTCTTCATTCCCCCCCTGCCGGGCCAGATCGTCCGCAAGGCCAAGGGGAAAGAGCGCGACGAGGCCCTGTTCTTCGACGGCATGGTCAAACTGTTGCCCGCAGGCCTGTCGCGAGAGGACGACCCGGTCTACGCCAACTTCGAGTTCATCGACGGCACCCGCGGTGCCCATGTGAACATCAGCGGCGTCTCCGGCGTCGCCACCAAGACGACCTACGCCACCTTCCTGCTCCACGGCATCTTCACCTCGAAAGTCATGGGCGGCGAGGCGGTGAACACCAAGGCCCTGATCTTCAACGTCAAGGGCGAGGACCTGATGTTCCTCGACCGAGCGAACCGGACTCTGAAGGAAGACCAGGCGAGACGCTACGCCTCCCTCGGCCTGGAGGCGTCGCACTTCCGCAGCGTCGAGTTCTGGGCGCCGCCGCGAAAGGGGGACAGGAACGCGGCCCCGGCCACGGGAAGCCGGCAGGGAGGGGTGACCTCCTACTTCTGGACGCTGCACGAGTTCTGCGAAGAAGAGTTGCTCCCGTACCTGTTCACCGATCCCCAGGACGACCGGCAGCAGTACACCCTGATCGTTCACAACGTGACTTCCAGGCTGAAGAGCAAGGCCAAGCCACTCGGTGAAGGCGGAGTGCGAATCGAGGAGAGCAGTGCGAGGACCCTGGGCGAGTTGTTCGAGATCGTCATCGGCTACCTGGAGGATGACGCCACTTCCTCCGAGTGGGCCGGACGCGCCATCGGGGCCGGCACCATCGGTGCCTTCATCCGCCGGCTCTACGGCGCCCGTCCTCACGTGGAGCACCTGATCCGGGGCGACGTCCCGAACGCCGGCGCTCACAAGATCGAGCAGCAGCAGCAGGTCACGGTCGTGGACATCCACAACCTCAACGACCGGGCCAAGCGGTTCGTGGTGGGTGTAACCCTCAACAAGGTCTTCGAGGACAAGGAGCGCACCGGCCAGTCGCGCCCGCTTCTGTTCATCATGCTGGACGAGTTGAACAAGTACGCCCCGAGGGAAGGGTCCAGCCCCATCAAGGAGATACTTCTGGACGTGGCCGAGCGCGGGCGTTCCCTCGGCATGATCCTGATCGGCGCCCAGCAGACCGCCAGCGAGGTCGAGCGGCGCATCATCGCCAATTCGTCGATCCGCGTCGTGGGCCGCCTCGACAGCGCCGAGGCCGGCCGCGACGAGTACGGATTCCTGCCGGCGGAGCAGCGCCAGCGGGCGACCATCATCAAGCCGGGGACGATGATCCTGACGCAGCCCGAGATCCCCATTCCCCTGGTAATCGAGTTTCCCTTCCCCGCGTGGGCCACGCGTCCCGACGAGGCTCGGGATCCGCCATCCGCAGACGACGGCGGTCCGGATCCCTTCGAGGGCCTGGAGACGGGGAAGGCGGACTCTTGAGGATCCTCCACACCGCGGACTGGCACGTCGGCGCCACCCTGCGAGGGCGCAGCCGCGCCGACGAGCACCGGGAGGTCCTGGCCGAGATCGTGGCCATCGCGGAAGAGCGGGACGTGGATCTCGCGATCGTAGCCGGGGACCTGTTCCACCACGCCGCGCCGGGCCCCGAGTCCGAGCAGATCGTCTACGAGGCGCTGCTCAAGCTGGCCCGGGATGACCGGCAGGTCGTGCTGGTAGCCGGGAATCACGACAACCCCGCGCGCGTCGAGGCCGTCCGGCCGCTCCTCGGCATGGCCGGCATCCACGCCGCCGGACACCCGCGCCGCCGGGATGAGGGCGGGATGGTGAAGATCGAGACCCGGAGCGGTGAGAGGGCGCACGCCGTGCTTCTGCCCTTCCTCTCCCAGCGCGGTATCGTGAAGGCGGACGACCTGATGTCGGGCGAGGCCGGCGACCACGTGCAGAAGTACGCCGAACGCATCCGGCGCATCCTCTCTCACCTGTGTGAGGGTTTCGAGGATGACGCGGTCAACCTGGTAGTCTCCCACCTCACCGTCGTCGGAGGCAGGATGGGCGGCGGCGAGCGGGAAGCGCACACGATCTTCGACTACCACGTACCTCCCCAGGTCTTCCCGACGAATGCCCACTACACGGCGCTCGGACACCTTCACCGGGAGCAGAAAGTAGCGGGGGCTGATCGGATCCGGTACTGCGGCGCACCGATCCAGGTCGACTTCTCCGAGGAGCAGAACGATCCCTGTGTGCTGTTGGTCAAGGTGGAAGCCGGGGTGCCCGCCCGGGTGAAGGAGGAGAAGCTCCGCTCACCCAGGTCCCTTCGCACGCTGTCAGGAACGCGCGACGAACTGATGGAGCAGCTCGGATCCACGGGCGACGCGTATTTGCGGATTGTGATCGAGGAGAGGCCGTCCCCCGGGCTCGCGGACGAGATGCGGGAAGCCTTCCCGAACGCGGTGGACGTCCGGGTAGTGCACGAAGCCGATGAGCCCGACGAAACGGACCCGCTCGACTTCGCCCAAGTCCGCAGGTCACCACGCGACCTGTTTGCGCGGTACCTGGAGCAAAAGGGCGTGGAGGGCGAGGAGTTGCTGAAGCTGTTCGACCGGCTGCTGGAGGAGCTTGAGGACTCGGACAACGACGACGCGGAGGGGGCGACCGATTAGCGCATGCGTCCGATAGAGCTTGAGATGGAGGGGTTCACCTCCTTCAGAGACCGCACGGTAGTCGACTTCGAAGATGTGGACCTGTTCGTGATCACCGGTCCGACGGGATCAGGGAAGTCGAGCGTCATCGACGCCATGATCTTCGCCCTCTACGGATCGATCCCCCGGCTCGACGACCGCCGGGCGGTGGCGCCGGTTATCAGCAGGGGAATGCTCCAGGCGCGCGTACGGCTCGACTTCATGGTCGGCGGGAAGCGCTACACCGCTGTACGGGTGGTCCGGGCAACGAGGGATGGAGCCACCACGCGCGAGGCGACCTTGGAAGATGACGCCGGCAACACGCTGACGGCCAGCGACCCCAAGGAATTGACCAAGAGGGTGGAGGAGATCCTCGGCCTGTCCTTCGACCACTTTACCAAGTCCGTAGTCCTGCCCCAGGGCGACTTCGCGGAACTCCTGCACGAGCGGCCCGGGGAGAGACAGAAGTTGCTCCAGCGGCTGCTGGGCACGGAGCTCTACGGCCGGCTGGCGAGCCTCGCGGGCGCGAGAAGCAAGGAGGCCCAATTCTCCGCTCAACTCCTCGAGAGCGACATAGCACAGGGCCGTGCCGCTGGAATCACTGCCGAGGCTTTGACGGCGGCGCACCAGAGGGCGGAGGACCTCGAGCGTCTGGTGCTGCGGATAAAGGAGCAACAGCCGGAAATCAAACGGCTCGAGAAGAAGCTGGATCTGGCGGCGCAAGAAACGACAAAGGTCCAGGAACGGCTCAGGGTGCTGAGCGAAATCCGCGTACCCGATGGCATCTCCGAACTGGCCGAGAGGATAGGGGAGGGGCGCCGCGCTCTCCATCAGGCGAGAGAGGCTCATGACAAGTCCGTGGAGGAGCGACGTCGTATCCAGGAGGACTTGGAAAAGCTGCGCAAACTAGACGACCTGAGGGACTGGCTGCGCCGCTACGAAGAGTTGGCCAAAGCTCGGAAGAAGGAGGGTGAGGCGTCGTCCCGGCTGAAAGAAGCGCAGACGGCTCTGGAGATTGTCCAGGCGAAGGCGGAGAAGGCAGGGAAGGAGTTCGAGGATGCCCAAGAGGCCGTGAGCTCGATGGAGGATGAACATAGGGCCTATCACCTTGCCGCGGGGCTGACGGCGGGAGACCAATGCCCCGTCTGCCGTCAGCGAGTGGCCGAGCCGCCGTCGCTGCAGGCACCCCGGGAGATGCAGGAGGTGCACGAGGCCCTCGAAAGGGTGAGGGAAAGCCGGCAGCTTGCTGACGCCAAGCTCGATGATGCCCAGTACGCAGTAGCCGCGGAGGAGCGCAGCTTCAAGGAGGCGGAAGAGCAGGTCAGGGCTTTGGAGGAGGAGTTGAAAGATGCGGATCCCCGCGAGGACCTTGAAGCTGCCTTGGAAGAAGTTCTGACAGCCGACCAACTGTTGCTGGAGGCGAACAGAAGGGAGAAGGAAGCCGGCGTCCGGTTGCGCAAGGCCGAGAGGGTTGTCAAGGCGCTGGAAGAGGATGAGAGGACGGCGTGGGAGGAGTACGACAGGCAAAGAGACCTGCTCGCAGGGATGCAGCCGCCCCCCGCCCAACGCGAGGAACTATGGGTGGCGTGGAGTGATTTGGTCCGCTGGGTGAGGGAGCAGGAGCGAGAGCAACGCGACCTCCTCGAAGAGGGAAGGAAGGAGCGGGAGGAGACGGAGTCCGCCCTCGCGGAGATCCGGCAATCGATCGCCGGGTGGTGTGGCGAGACCGGTGTCACCGTGGCCGACGGTGAGGAGCCGCTGACGGCGTGCCGCGTCGAGATGGGCAGGCAGGCAGGGGAGATCGAACGGATCGAGCACTCCCTGCAGGAGATTGAGCGGAAGCAGGGAGAGTTGAAGCGGCTGCAGCAGGAGGGCAGGGTCGCGGGGGAACTCGCACGGCACCTCGACGCGCGCAACTTCGAGCGCTGGCTGATGGCACAGGTGTTGAAGCAGTTCTCCGCTGGGGCCAGCAGGGAACTGCTCAAGTTGTCGAGGGGTTCCTACTCCCTGGATCTGGACGGGAACAACAACTTCGTCGTGGTGGATCACCGCAACGCCGACGAGCGCGGTCCCGTGAAGACGCTCTCCGGGGGCGAGACCTTCCAGGCCTCCCTGTCGCTGGCCCTTGCCCTCTCGGAGCATCTCACGAACTTGGCGGTGGGCGGCGCGGCCAGGCTGGAGGCCCTCTTCCTGGACGAGGGATTCGGCACCCTGGACACGGATACGGACACCCTGGACGCTGTCATATCGGCCCTCGAGGAACTCGCTTCATACGGGAAGATGGTCGGAATCGTGACCCACGTGCAGGAGCTGGCCGAGCGCATCCCCGTTCGCTACGAGGTGACCAAGGAAGGGAACCGGTCGTCCATAAGGAGGGTCGAGGCGTGAAGATCGCCGTCGAGTCCTGGGCCCCGGAGTACGGCTCCCTGGTCGATTCTGGTGAGATGGAGGAGGCGGAGGCTCCAACGGACGTGGAGGTCGAGATGCCGGCCGGCGAGTGGCGGCCCCTGTCGCCCTCCCCGGAGACCCCGAAGCCCGCCGCCATCCACTTCGTGGACGGCGTGCGGCGCATCGACGCCCGTGTGTGGATCACACACGACGACGGGATGACCCGGTTGGGGATCTGCGCGTCCTACGCTGCGGGCGTGGTGCGATGTGGGCAGCGTGCAGAGGTTATCGACGCCCAAGTGCGCCGGCAGCTGGTGTCGACGGCGGGCGCCCCCGCCCTCGTCACGAGGGCCGGCCGGTTCGAGCCCTGCGCCGCCGCAAAGGATGCCATCGACGAGTTGCTCATCGCATTGCAGGGACAGCTTGGCCAGCTGGAGGTCCAGGTGGCCGCCCGCAACGTCCCGGACGATGCCCTCCTCGTGCTCGATGGCCCGGTGAGCCGCGGGCGCCACCAGATCCCCGGCGCCCTCGGATACGTGAAGACGCACCAGGTCCGGTATCTTCCGGCCAGTCTCTCGGAGGTGGTCTCAGGACTGAAGCCGGGAGAGAGGACCCCGATCTTCCTGACCCAGACGACGTGGAGCCGGTACTCGTGGTACCTGAGGCTGCCCGGCGGCGAAGGGCATCCCTGGTCGGGCGTGGTCCGATGCGAGGCATCGGCCGAGGGAGAGGTGGGGAAGTTCCGGAGGCTGGCCGATCAGTCCGCGGCGGTCCTGCCCGCCTATGCCTCGGAGCGCCACAAGGAGCCGCGGGCCCCGCAGAACCTGTACCCGATCTCAACGCTCGAGCGGGAGCTGCGGCGGCGGCTCGGCGACGTGGCCTACGTGCACCGGGAATTGAGGCGTAGCGCCCTCCCCTTCACTGGAGAGCCGCCCTATGGATGACATACCGCACGGAGCACAGGCATCTGAGGAAACGCCGGCCAGCGCTTGGGAACGCGATGCGGCCAAGCGTGCTCTGGATGACCTGTTCAGTATCGCTTGCAGGTACAAGGCAACCAAGGCATACAAGGAATTGGTGGATTTCGTGGCCAGATTCCGGTTCTACTCACCGTTCAACGCCCTGCTGATCCACGTTCAGAAACCGGGAGCGACTTTCGTTGCTCCGGCCCATCGGTGGCGTGACAAGTACAAGAGAGAAGTAATGCCTGGTGCACAGCCGATCGTGATTCTGCAGCCGATGGGACCGGTGATGTTCGTCTTTGACGTCAGCCAGACCGAACCGACAGAGGATGCTCCTCGGCTGCCGGCAGAAGGCACCAATCCGTTCCTGACGAGCGGTGGAACCATCGGCTGTGGACTCCCGCGGGCTATCGAGAATGGAAAACGGGACGGAGTCCGCACAAGCCGTGTCGCCCTCGGCTCTCAAGGGGCCGGTTTAATCAGTGTCTACTCAGGGAATGGAATCTCACAGGAGTTCCAATCTGGATACGACAGCGACAGAGTGCCGATCTATGTCAAAGTTCCGGTCAGATACGATCTCGTGGTCAATAAGGAACACGGCCCGGAGGAACAGTATGTCACCATCGCTCACGAACTCGCACACCTGTATTGTGGGCACCTTGGCTCGCCTAGTCCCAAGTGGTGGCCCGATCGACGCGGTTTGGCAAAGCCGAAGTTCCCTCCATCAGTCTTGAGCTCGTCATGAAGACCGCCGGACTCATCGAGTCCATGACGAAACGGTCGTTGAAGCCGCGGCGAGACGAGTCCTCGCAGGGGCGTAGGTGATGCGGCGCGCCGGCGGCTGCTGAGGAAGGGAGGGAACCTCGTGATGGCGAAACCCATCGGGTCGCAGCTGGACCAACTGCGGCTGCTGAAGGACGGCTGGCTCGAGGGGGAAGGGCTGTCACCAACCGAGACCGGTCTCGATTGGCTGCAAGACGCCTTCGACCGGCATTTGCCGGGCGACGCGCCGCTTCCGCACCTCTACCCGACGGAGACGGGAGGCGTTCAGGCCGAGTGGTCCATAGGTCCGAAGGAAATCACCTTCGAGTTGAATCTCGTTACCCATTCGGGCGCGTGGCACACGCTCGACACGGAGACCGGGGAGGTGGAGGAACGGATACTCAACGGTGACGACAGCAGTGACTGGAAGTGGCTGGCGCGCCGGATCGAGGCCATGTTGGCGGACGAAGGATGAGACCGCGCACCGGATGCTGGCGGCTTGATCGCGGCCGGCAGTTTCCCATGGACCCTGTCTGACACTTGGCGATGCGCCCCAAACACAACAAAGGGCCGGCACCCCTCGCGGGGCGCCGGCCCTTCTCCTCACCGCCTGCCTTCGGCGGCCGTCCTGCGGTCGATCGTCAGGCGCTGACCTTGACCTCGATCTGCTTCGGCTTGGCCTCCTCGGCCTTGGGCACGGTCACCGAGAGGACGCCGTCCTTGTAGGTGGCCGCCACCGCCTCGGTGTCGACGGCGGCGGGCAGGTCGAAGGTGCGGGTGAAGGTGCCGTGGGCCCGCTCCACGCGGTGCGCGCCTCCCTCCTTCGACTCCTTCTCCCGGTGGCGCTGACCCTTGATCATCAGTCGGCCGTCGACCACGGTGATCTCGAGATCCTCTTTCCCGATGCCGGGGAGATCGGCGTGGATCAGGAACTCGTGGTCCGTCTCCCTGATGTCCACGGAGGGGCGCCAGACCGTCCCTTCTCCGTTGGTCGCGCCCTCATCCTTGGGCCACAGGTCGTCGAACAGCCGGTCGACGTCCCTGCGCAGGCTGAAGAGCTCACGGGGCTGCCAGCGAACGAGTGCCATTTCATTTCCTCCTGTCTTGGATCGGGGCATCCGCCCCGACCGCGGTGGGTTTGGTTGGCGACGACTCAGAGTGCAAAAGCCGTACCACCGGCGCATCTCCCGGGATTTCGCCGCGCGACGGGAGAGGAAAGTGCTGAAATGGCAGATCGGACGACGATAAATGGCTGACAGACAGGCCTCTGACTGCCGATAGGGCAGGATTCAGGGGCGGCCTGACTCCGGGCTCTCGGGATTGCTGAGGGATTTCTGCCGGCGCCGGTGAGCCAGTTCGCGCATGTCCACGGCGGTGTCGAACTCGCCGACGATCTCGGTGCCCAGGATCTCCTCGAGCACGTCCTCGAGGGTGACCAGGCCGGCCAGACCCCCGTACTCGTTGATCGCCATCACCAGGTGCTGCCGCGTCTCCAGCAGGCGCCGCAGCAGCCGGTCGGCGGTCAGCGTCTCGGCGACGAAGTCCACGGGCCGCATCATCTCCTCGAGGGTGCGGCCCCACTCTCCCTCGGCCATGGCCGCGAGCAGGTCCTGCCGGTGCACCATGCCCACCACGTCGTCGCTGTCGCTGTCGTACACGGGCACGCGGCCGTGGTTCAGGGACTGCACCGAGTCGCGCACCTCGCCGACGGTGGAGGCCACGGCCAGGGAGAACACCACCGTGCGCGGGGTCATGATGTCGCGCACCATCGTCGCCTCGAGGCCGAGGACGTTCTCGATGACGGCGGCCTCGTCGGCGTCGATGGCGCCTTCCTTGTGGCCGAGGCGGGCCATGACCAGCAGCTCTTCCTCGGAGACGCCGGGGGAACCCGGGTCCCGGGCGATGAGCCGCGTGACCTGTCCGGTGAGCCAGATGAGGGGTCGGAAGAGCCAAACCATGGCCAGCAGGGGGCGAGCCACGGGGCCCGCCAGGCCGCGGCTGTAGACGACGCCCGCGGTCTTGGGGATCACCTCGGAGAACAGGAGAATCGCCAGGGTGAAGGCGGCGGAGAACAGCCAGAGGCGGTCGTCGCCGAAGACGACGACGTAGGCCGCGCCCGCCCAGGCCGCTCCGGCGGTGTTGGCGATGGTGTTCAGGGACAGGATGGCGGCGATGGGGCGGGCCACCTGCTCGCGCAGCGCGCGCAGGATGCGCCCCGTCTTCTTGCCGGCCTCGGCCATGGCTTCCACGTGGCCGACGGGCACGGAGTAGAGGACCGCTTCGAAGAGCGAGCACATGGCCGAAAAGCCGACGGCCAGGGCGACGGCCAGGACCAGCTCCGTCATGGAGAGCCTCCAGGTGAGGGGACCCGCGGCGGCGGGATGGCCGGACGCGGGGCGCAGCTAGGATACAGCGAGGGTGAGGGCGGTCACAATTGATCCCACCCGAGGGCTGGGTCGGCGTACACGAAACGGCCGCCCACCATGGTCGCCGAGACCGGCAGGGAGGCCAGGTCCATGGGGTCCACGGCGAAGGGGTCCTCGGCCAGGACCACGAGGTCGGCGAGCCGGCCCGGGGCCAGCGACCCGAGGCGGTCCTCCACGCCGCCGGCGAAGGCCGCCCCCCGGGTGAAGCCGCGCACCGCCTCGGCCACGGACAGCCTCTGCCGCGGCTGCCAGCCAGCGGGGCCCGGAGAGCCGTCCGCCCGGCGGCGGGTGACCGCGGCGTGGAGGCCGGCCAGCGGCGGGATCGGCTCCACCGGCGTGTCGGAGCCGAAGGCCAGCACCGCCCCGGCCCGCCGCAGCGACTCGAAGGCGTAGGCCCAGGGCGCCCGCTCACGGCCCCAGAACCGGTCCACCATGGGGTAGTCGCTGGTGGCGTGAACCGGCTGCACCGAGGCCACCACTTGCAGCTCCGCGAAGCGGGGGATGTCTTCCGGGTCGATGACCTGCGCGTGCTCGATGCGGTGCCGCAGCCGTCTGGTGCCGGCTTCCTTCTCGGCGGCCCTGGCCAGGGCCAGCGCGTCCAGGGCCTCGCGGTTGGCGCGGTCCCCGATGGCGTGGACGAAGCAGGCGAGGCCGTGCCGGCTGGCCCGGGTCACGGTCTCGCGCAGCTCCTCCGGCGGCATGAGGGGCATGCCGAGGTTGCCGGGCTCGTTCTCGTAGGGGGCCAGCATCCAGGCCGTTCGCGGCCCCAGGGCGCCGTCGGCGAAGAGCTTGATGCCGCCGATCCACAGCATGTCGTCGCCGAAGCCGGAGCGCAGACCGGTGCCGATGGCCTCGTCCAGCCGGCTCGCCGGGATCGACTTGCAGACGCGGAGTCCCTCGTGGCCGCGCTCGCGCAGGATCTGCCAGGCCCGCAGCGCCCGGATGCCGTCGAGGTCGTGCACGCCCGTCAGGCCGCAGCGCCGGGCCGCGGGCAGGGCGGCGGCCATGGCGGCGGCGGCCTGCTCCGCCGTCACCTCCGGCAGGTGGGCGGCCACCAGGCCCGAGGCCTCCTCGAGGAAGACCCCCGTGGGCTCGCCGGCGCCGTCGCGGACCACGGTGCCGCCGGGAGGATCCTGGGTCCGCCGGGTCACCCCCGCCGCGCCCAGGGCCAGGGTGTTCGCCCAGGAGGCGTGTCCGCTCTTGGCGGTGAGGAAGACGGGGTGATCGGGCGCGGCGCGGTCCAGGAGGTGGCGGGTGGGCAGCTCGCCGGAGCCCCAGCGGTTGTGGTTCCAGCCGTGGCCGAGGATCCACTCGCCGGGTGGGGTCGAGGCGGCCCGCTCGCGGACGGCGTCCAGCACGTCCTGCAGCCGCGGGAGGTCGGCGTCGATGCGGGTCAGGCCGAGGGCGAAGCCCTCGAAGTGGAGGTGGGCGTCCACCAGGCCCGGCAGCACGCAGGCGCCCTCGAGGGAGATCCGGCGCGCGGCGGCGGGCGCCGCGGCCAGGACCTCGTCGTCGGTGCCGGTTGCGGCGATGCGCCCGCCCCGGATCCACAGGGCCGAGGCCCGCGGCCGGCCGGCCTGAAGGGTGTGCACCCGGCCGCCGCTGAGGACGAGATCGCCGTGGTCGCAGGGGTCTTGCATCGGCTCTCCGGTGGTCGTGCCTATCTTAAGCGGTGAAGCTCGCCGCCTCCGCCGACCAAATCAACGATCGATCGCGCCGTGAACGATACCCAGTCGCTGGCCACCCGCACCCTGCGGGGCCTGTTCTGGACCGGCAGCGCCTTCGTCCTCCAGATCGCCACCACCCTGGTGTTCTACCGCCTCCTCGGGGCCGAGCGCATGGGCGGGTTCGAGTGGGCCCTGCTGCTGGTGATGCTCGTCGCCCTGCTCTGCGACCTCGGCCTGGGCAGCGCCCTCGTGCAGGACCGCGAGGCCGGCGACGAGCACTTCGACGCCGCCTTCTGGACCTGCCTGGCCTTCGGCTCGGCCATGACCGCCCTGGTCCTGGTCCTGGCTCCGTCCCTGGCCGGCTGGCTCTCCCGGGCGGAGACGGCGAACTTCGAATCGATCCTGTCGCGGCTTGTCCTGCTCGTCCCCTTCGCCTCGGTCTCCGGCGTCTTCCGGGCCCGCCTGCAGCGGGACCTGCGCTGGCGCGCCATGGCCGCCGCCGAGATCGCCGCCTCCTTCGTCCACGCCGCCCTCTCCTTCTCCCTGCTCGCCGCCGGCCACGGGGTCATGAGCGTCGTCTACGGCGCCCTGGCGCGCGAGGTCGTCCTGCTCGCCGGGCTGGCCGTGGCCGCCCGCTGGCTGCCCCGTCCGGCCCTGCGCCCCTCGGCCCTGCGGCGCATCGCCGCCTTCGGCCTCAACCTCACCGGCTCGCGCTGCCTCCAGTACCTCAACAGCAACCTCCCCCGACTGTTCATCTACCCCCTTCTCGGGGAGGCGGCCATGGGCCACTTCAGCTTCGCCTACCGCCTCACCCTGCTGCCGCTGGTGCGTCTCTCCACCGTCATCACCCGGGTGTTCTTCCCCACCTTCTCGGCCATCCAGAAGGACACGTCCCTGCTGCGCCGGGCCTACCTGCGCTCGGTGCAGTCCATGGCCCTGGGATACTGGCCGGTCCTCGCCGCTCTCGCCCTGCTCGCCGAGCCGGTGGTCGCCGTGACCCGGCCCGACATGGCCCCGGCCGTCTGGCCCCTGCGCCTGCTGGCCCTGGCCACGCTCGTCAAGGCGGCGGGCACCGGCGTGGGATCCGTCTTCCTCGCCTGCGGACGCGCCAACTGGGCCCTGTACTGGGCCCTGCTGAGCTTCGCCGTCCTGGTGCCCACCCTCTACGGGGCTGTCGGCTACGGCGTCACCGGGGTCGGCGCCGCGATCCTGCTGACCTCCTTGTTGTTCCTGGCCCTCTCCCAGCACCTGGCCAACCGGCTCCTGGAGATGGGCTTCGCCGATTACCTGGCGGTGCTCTGGCGGCCGGGTCTGGTGGCCGGCTCGGTGGCCCTGGCGCTGGCCGCGGCCTCGCCTTGGCGGCCTGCGGCGCCGCTGGAGGCCTGCATCGCCGGGGGGTTGGCGGCCGCCCTGGGCGGGCTGGCCGGCGCCCGCCTCTTCGCCTGGACCGAGCTGACCGGCCTCTGGCGCAGCGCCCGCGGGGACTAGGCGCCGGTCTTTCCATTGTCTGGCGGGGCCAGTACCTTTTCGGCAGCAAGATCGCCTCTGGCCGCGTAGCGGCCGCCCTTCACCAGGAGCAGTCAAGCAGATGGATCCCCAGAGCGGCAACGGCCAGGCCACCGGCACCCTCCGGCTCAAGACCGGGTTGGCGGAGATGCTCAAGGGCGGCGTCATCATGGACGTCACCGACAAGGACCAGGCCCGCATCGCCGAGGACGCCGGCGCCGTTGCGGTCATGGCCCTCGAGCGGGTGCCCGCCGACATCCGCAAGGAGGGCGGCGTGGCGCGCATGGCCAGCATCGCCAAGATCCGCCAGATCATGGAGTCGGTGAGCATTCCGGTCATGGCCAAGTGCCGCATCGGCCACTTCGCCGAGGCCCAGATCCTGCAGGCCCTCGGTGTCGACTACGTCGACGAGAGCGAGGTCCTCACCCCGGCCGACGAGCACTTCCACGTGGACAAGTTCGCCTTCGACGTGCCCTTCGTCTGCGGCTGCCGCGACCTGGGCGAGGCCCTGCGCCGCATCGGCGAGGGGGCGGCCATGATCCGCACCAAGGGCGAGGCCGGCTCCGGCAACATCGTCGAGGCCGTGCGCCACATGCGCGCCGTCATGGACGGCGTCCGCCGCCTCACCCACCTGGCCCCGGAGCAGATGATGACCGAGGCCAAGGAGCTGGGCGCGCCCTGCGAGCTGGTCCGCATGGTGGCCGAGACCGGCCAGGTGCCGGTGCCCAACTTCTCGGCCGGCGGCATCGCCACGCCCGCCGACGCCTCGCTGATGATGCAGCTCGGCGCCGAGTCGGTCTTCGTCGGCTCCGGCATCTTCAAGTCCAGCGACCCGAAGAACCGCGCCGAGGCGATCGTCCGGGCGACGACGAACTACCAGGATCCCGACATCCTCGTGCAGGTCTCCGAGCAGCTCGGCGAAGCCATGCCGGGGATCGAGATGGAGACTCTCGCCGAGAGCGAGAAGCTGCAGTCGCGGGGCTGGTAGGCATCACCGGACCCCGCCGCTGGCGTCTCCTTTTTCTGCTGTGAGCGGAGAGGCGGGACCCGCCGTCGGGGTGCTGGCCCTGCAGGGCGACTTCGAGGCCCACGCCCGGACCCTGCGGGGCCTGGGCGCCCGCTGCCCGGCGGTGCGCAAGGCCGATCAGCTGGAGGGCCTGGACGGCCTCGTCATCCCCGGGGGCGAGAGCACCACCCTCATCAAGCTCATGGACGCCTTCGGCTTCTGGGAGCCGCTGGGCGCCTTCGTCACCTCCGGCCGCCCGGTCTTCGGCACCTGCGCCGGGGCCATCGTGCTGGCCTCGGAGGTCCTCAACCCGCGGCAGCGCTGTCTCGGCGCCGTGGACATCACCGTCGAGCGCAACAGCTACGGGCGCCAGCGCGACAGCTTCGAGGGCGCCGGCCCCTTCCGGCCGCGCTCCGGCGGCGAGCTGGAGATCGAGATGGTCTTCATCCGCGCTCCCCGCATCACGCGGCTGGGCGCCGGCGTCGAGCCGCTGGCCGAGTGCCGCGGCGACACGGTGGTGGCCCGCCAGGGGAGCCTGCTGGTGGCCACCTTTCACCCCGAGCTCAGCGCCGGGGCGCACGTGCACCGCTATTTCCTGGAGATGACGGCCGAGGCCGCCGGAGGCTGCAGCGCTAGAACCGGAAGGCCACCCTCGCCGTGAACCGGTTGATGCCGATGGAGTCGTCGGAGAAGATGAAGTCGCGCTGGTACTGCAGCCCCAGGCTCAGGTGGTCGGTGAGCAGGACCTCGGCGCCCACGCCGGGGGCGATGCCGAAGTTGGTGTCGCCCTCACTGGGGGCGTAGAGCTCGGCGTCGAGGCTGAGGTGGTAGTTGAAGGGGTCGTACTCGAAGATGTTGCGCACCCCGGCGCTGAAGAGGCTGGTCTCCTGGTCCTGGATGAAGGCGTAGCCGGCGTGGACGCCGAGCCAGTCCTCCCGGCGCCACCCGACGTTGAGGCCATACATCAGGTCGGTCTCGGTCTCCGAACCCTCGGACTCGACCATGGCGGCCCCGAGGAAGGGCTCCACGAACCACACCCCCGGGGTCCCCGCGAAGCGGTACCCGCCCTTGCCGATCTCGCTGCCCTCGGGCCCGTCGGTGCGTCCCGGGGACGGGTCCGCCGCGAAGGCGCTCGCCGCCCACAGGGTCGCCGCTGCCGCTGCGGTCCAGGCTCTCATTCCCCCACCTCCTAGAGGCCGATGGCCCTCTTCTTGAAGGCCTTGGTGATCTCCTTGTGGTCGGTCCACAGGATCACGCTGGTCTCGATGTCGGTCAGCTCGAAGGTCGCCTTGTAGTAGACCACCTTGTCCTTGCCCACCTGCTGGATCGTCGAGGTGATCACCAGGCCGAGCAGGTACTCGGCGGCCTGCTGCCGGCCCGGGCCCTTGGCCTGGGACGGGTCGACGTACCCGGAGCCCTGGTACTCGTACTCCCTGGCGATCTCCCGGCGCGCCGCCTTGTCCAGGAAGGTGAACTCGCCGCTGTTGATGAGCGCCGTCTTCACGTGGTCGTACAGGGCCTGCAGGTCGATGTGCTCGGTGGTGCGGTTCCTCGGCGTCTCCAGGATGATCGTCGGATCGCCGTCGAGGGCGTCACGCTCCTTCCAGGCCTGCAGGGAGGCGACGATCTTCCTGGCCACCAGCTGCATGTCGTTCTGGTTCCAGTCGTCGTCGAGCATGACGATCTCTTCGGGGTCGGTGTAGGTCCCCTGGGTGAAGGCCCGGGGGCCGGCGCACGCCGACAGTCCGGCCGCGGCCAGGGCCGCGGCGCTCAACATCGCGATTCGCTTGATCATTCCTTTCACTCCCACTCGCACTCGAAGTGCGAACGTTCCATGTGCCAGCGGTTGGCGAGCATCGCATCCTGCCGGTGCAGGACCTGCAGCGAGCAGAACCGCTGCAGGGAGCTGGCCGGGTAATCGAAGCGGAACTCCTGCACCCCCTTGCGGTCGGCCTCGGGGATGTCCGCCTCGGTGTAGATGTTCGGCCGCGTCGAGGTGAAGACCAGGGCGCGCTTGGCCCCGTGCTCCTTCAGCGGCACACGCGCCACGAAACTGACGCGCCGCACCTGTTTCGGCAACAGCAGGTCGGTGTTGTCCACCGCCGTGCCGCGGAGCCCCGCCTGGGCGAGGACGTCGCTCAGGCTGCCGAAGAACACGCGCTCGCGCTCGCCGTCGGGGATGATCAGGTAGAGGTAGGCCCGGTGCGCCTGGCTGGAGACCGCCGCGCCGCCGAGTCCCTCGAAGTCCATGTGGATGGCCAGGTCCAGGGAGCGGTTCGGCGGCAGGGCGTGCAGCGAGATGGCCTGGATGACCTTCTCGGAGACCCCCTCCTTCTTGAGACCCACCATCCCGTGGACCGAGGCGTCGCAGGCGCAGCGGCGCTCCTCGAGCATCTTGAGGATCATGGCCTCGCTGAACTTCGCCTCGGTGAGGGAGACCACGTCGCCCAGGCTCATGGGCAGCTGGTCGGAGCGCTCGTAGAGCGGCGGCAGCTTGCCGCCCTCCCAGTCGACGATGTTGAAGACGTACCCCGGCGGCAGGGTGCGGCCGCCGCCGGCGGGGCCGGCCTTCTGGGCCGGGGCGGGTCCGGCGGCGAGCAGCAGCAGGGCCGCAGCGGCGGTGAGAATTCCCGTCATCGTTCGGTCGATCCTTCCTTCTTCAGCGGAAGCTGCGCCAGCTGAGGAATACGGGGTGTCCGCCGCTGACCTGCACGCCGGTGAACTCGTGCCGGTCGACGACACCGCCTTGTGCATTGATAAACTCCAGAGCCACCTCCTGCGTTCCCGGCGGCATCTGGATGCGTGCCATCCAGATGGTCCGGGGCAGGGAGAGCCAGCTGCGGGTGTCGGCCGCCTCGGTGCCGACGCCGAAGAGGTTGATCAGGGCCCCGAGGACCTCGCTCTCCTCCTCCGCCGCCTCCTTGGCCAGCCACTTGGCCAGGGCGCGGGCCACCGTGCGCCGCAGGATGACGTCCTCCTTGTCGCGCAGGGTGCGCCCGGCGATGGCATCGAGGTCCTGCACCAGCCAGCCGCGGGCCTCCGCGTCCCCGGCCCGCAGGCGCACGCCGCTGACGTCGCTGGGGGCCTGCTCGTACACGGGCAGGGCCACCCGCAGCCAGTACTCCACCTTGCCCTCGTAGCCGTAATGGTAGTGCCGGACGGCCTGGTCGGAGAGGGTCCAGACCTTCTTGAGGCTGCCCTCCTCCAGGATCGGCACGTTGATCTCGCTCTGTCCCTTGCGCCCGACGAAGCCGGCCTCGGCGAAGACGGTCACCGTCCGGGGCGCCAGGGGCGGCGCCCCGGAGGCCTCGGGATCCAGCTTCCAGCGGTCCCGCAGCTCCGTCCACTCCGGCTCGAAGCCCAGCTCCCCGGTGGCGCGGCGCAGGTCGGCGGCCAGGGGGGGCGGCGGCGCCAGGCCGAAGGCGTCCTCGTAGGCGGCGTAGCCCTTGACCGCGTCGCGGTAGGAGATGTAGGCGTCGTTGACCTCGCCCCCGGCTTCGTAGAACAGGCCGGTGAGGTACTGCAGGAAGGCGTCGTTGGCGTAGCTCAGCTCGTACTCGGCGGCCTCGGCGAAGTCGGAGAGGCGCAGGTTCGCCTTGCGGCATTCCACCAGGGCGCCCTGGTGGTCGCCGAGATAGTGGTAGTTCAGGGCCCGGTAGTAGTGGATGAGGACGCGCTCGAACTCCTCGCCCGAGTAGGCGCGGATGGCGTCGTTGGTGAGCAGGGCCGCCACCTCGCGGCTGATGGAGCGCGTGTAGTGCCGGTCGATCAGCTTCTCGGCCTGCTCGAACTGGCCGTTGGAGCCCGTGTAGTCGCCGGCGTAGTGGAGGATCAGCCCCTTCTCCAGCCGGTAGAGGAGCATGTTGGTGTCGCCCACCGGCTTGTCCAGCTTGCGCAGCGCCCCTTCCCAGTCGCGGCTCTGCATGCTCGCCAGGCTCTTGCCCATGGCGCCCGAGTAGCCGGCGGCGCAGCCGGCCGCCACGGCCGCCAGGAGCAGGACCACGCCCGCCCGCATCCAAGACCCCCGTCCCTTCATCCCTGATCCGGCCTCATGCCGGCGTCCGTATCGCAGGTGTGCACACGTCGTTAGGATGCCCTGCCGTGGGGTGACGTTCCCTGGGGCGGCTCGGCCGCCGCCTGCTCCACGGAGATCTCGACGCCCGGGACCGGATCGGCAGGGCCGCGATCACGGCGCGCGACGTGGGCGTGTCGTCGAGGTTGGCGTGGGCCTGGCCGCCGGGCCAGCTCAGTCTGATGCGCATTCCCTTCTCCTTTCGGGCCGGTGGGTAATCTCGCCCCGCCGCCGGCCGCGCCGCCAGTGAGGTATCTGGCGGCCCCCCTCCGGCGCCGCTACCATTGCCGGCCATGACCTCCATCGACCCCGTGGTCACCGCCGTCGTCGGCTACGGGTACGCCGGCCGCTGCTTCCACTCCTACCTGGTCCGTCTCGCCGAGCCCGGGCTGTCCCTGAAGGGCGTCGTCTCCAGCCGCCCCGAGGCGCGCCGGGAGATCGCCGCCGGCGCCCTGCGGGCCTGGGAGCGCTTCGAGGAGGTCCTCGCCGACGACGAGGTGGAGCTGGTGGTGCTGGCCACCCCCAACGACCTGCACGCGCCCCAGACGATCGCCGCCCTGGAGGCGGGCAAGCACGTGGTCACCGACAAGCCCATGAGCCTCGACGGGGCCGAGGCCGATGGCATGATCGCCGCCGCCGGCCGCGCCGGGCGGCTGCTCTCGGTCTTCCAGAACCGCCGCTGGGACGGCGACTACCTCACCGTGCGCAAGCTGCTCGCCGAGGGGGCCCTGGGCGACATCGTCTACGCCCAGTTGGCCTGGGGACAGTTCGGGGCGCCGCGCTCCTGGCGGGGGAGGGCGGCCAGCGGCGGCGGCAAGTTCGTCGACCTCGGCGCCCACATGATCGACCAGGCCCTGCAGCTGGCCCCCGGACCCCTGCAGCGGGTCTACGCCCGGTTCTCCGACGCCGGCCTGGACAGCGACGTGGAGGATCACGCCCACTGCGTCCTCTCTTTCGGCGGCGGCGCCGAGATCCACGTGGTCACCTCCTCCATCGCCAGGATCCCCATGCCGCGCTGGTACGTCCTCGGCACCGCGGGCGCCCTGGTCAAGGAGGGGCTGGATCCGCAGGAGGCGGCCATGGTGGCCGGCGACATCGACTCGGCGCGGGAGGAGGACCGCGGCCACTGGCCGCGCCTGTGCCGCCACCGGGACGGCCGCCCCGAGGAGAGCGTGATCGAGCCGGTGGCCGGCCGCTGGCGCAGCTACTACGAGAACGTGGCCGCCGCCATCCGCGGCCGGGAGGAGCTGGCGGTCACGGCGGAGAGCGTCCGCGCCGTCATGGGCGTGATCGACGCCGCCCGGGAGTCGGCCCGCAGCGGCCGCTCCGTGGAGATCGCCGCCTCTTGAGCCGGCGGCACCGGGAGGTCTCCGGCCTGGAGGAGTCCGGCTTCGAGGTCCGCAGCCGCGACCTCGACATCCCCCTCGAAGAGTACGCCCGCCGGCCCAAGTTCCCCGTCTACCTGGTGCTGGACAACCTGCGCTCCGCCTTCAACGTGGGCGCCCTCTTCCGCGTCGCCGACACGGCCCGGCTGGCCGGGCTGCTCACCTGCGGCTGCACCGCCCATCCGCCCCATCCCCGCCTGGACAAGACCGCCCTCGGCAGCCTCGACTACGTGGCCAGCGAGCACTTCGCCACGACCGAGGAGGCCCTGCAGCGGCTGCGGGACGGCGGCGTTCCGGTGTGGGCCCTGGAGACGACGTCGCGCAGCCGCCACTACGTCCGCGCCAGCTACCCGCGCCCGGTGGCCCTGGTCCTCGGCAACGAGGCCCTCGGGGTGCAGCCTTCGGTGCTGGACAGCTGCGACGAGCTGGTGGAGGTGCCCGTCTTCGGCTTCAAGAACTCCCTCAACGTCGCCGCCGCGGCGGCCGTCGTGGTCTACGAGATCCTGCGCCAGTGGGGCTACGAGCCCGGGGCGGGGGCGGCGGCCCTGCGCCTCAACAGGTCGAGGTAGCGGCGGGCGAGTTCGTGGCTGCTGCCGCCCTCGCGGCTGTCGCCGTGGTCGGGCAGGTCGAGGACGCGCCGGAAGCGGGCCCGGGCGGCTTCCGGATCGCCCAGCTCTTGCAAGGCGATGCCCAGATAGAGGTTGGCCAGCGGCACGTACCCTCGGACCGCCTGGGCCTCCCCCTTTTCTCCGAGCCTGTAGGAGAGGCTGTCGGCGGCGGCCAGGGCGCGCACCGCCGCCTGGCGCCGGTGCTGGCGCTGGGCGTTGCGGCCGATGTAGTAGAGGGCCTCGACGTGGCCTCGCGTGTGGTATCCCGGATCGCCGGCCCGGCTGCGGGCCTCGACCTCCTCGTAGGTCGCCGTGCCCTCGCGCCAGCGGTCGACGCCGACGAGGGCCCGCCCCACATAGCGGTGGAACAGGGCGTTGGCCGGGTAGCGCCGGTGGAGCTGCTCGAGATAGGGGAGGGCGGCGGCGTCGTCCTCCTCGAAGACGCGGTGGATCTGGGCCAGGAAGTAGAGGGCCTCGGCGCGGGCGTAGCGGCCCTCGCGGCCCACCTGCCGCAGCTGCTCCAGGCCGAGGTCGCGGTCGCCGTCGGGGAGGAACCACATGACCGGCCGCACCACCGGGTGGCGCTTCGGGATCACCTCGGCGAAGTAGTTGTAGATCCCCTGGCCGAAGAGGATGTCCTTGTTCTCCGGCTCCAGGCGGCGGCTCTTCTCCAGCAGCGGCAGGGAGAGGAGCCCGTCGTGGGCGGCCTTCAGGAACTGGCGCCGGTCGCCGCGCAGCCGTCCCCGGAAGCCGATGGCGCCGCCCTTGAAGAGGATGGCGTCGAAGTCGTCGGGGTCGGCCTCCAGGCGCCGGTCGCAGACGTCGATGCAGCGCTGCAGCAGGGCGTAGAACGCCTCGTCGTGGGAGCGGTCCTCCAGGTCGACGAGGACCCGCCACCACGTGACCGAGGCCAGGAAGAAGTGGCCGAGGGGATGGTCGGGGTCGGCGGCGATGATGCCCTCGAAGTAGCGGTCGGCCTCGTCGAAGCGCAGGCTGTAGATGAGGTCGATGCCGGCCTGGATGCGCGGATCTGCGGGACCGCGCAGGGTGAAGGGCGCGTCCGGGGCCGGCTGGGCCTCGGCCACGGTCCGGGGCGCCGGCAGGAAGAGGACCGCCCCCAGGGCCAGGGCCACGACGGTCCGGGCGCGGCGGATTGCGGCCCTCCGCATCAGTCCGCTTGTTATGCCGGTTCGGCTCACGGGCGGCGGAACGCCCGGGGCCGGCGGGAGTCCATGGAGGCGGGAAACATCATGGAGAAAGAGTAAGACATGGCTCCGATGAGCATCGACCACGACGTCATCGTCATCGGCGGCGGCTCGGCCGGGTACGCGGCGGCGCGCACGGCCCGCGACGAGGGCGCCGACGTGGCCATCGTCGACCCCGGACCGCTGGGGGGCCTGTGCATCCTGCGCGGCTGCATGCCGAGCAAGACCGTGCTGCGCTCCTCGGACGTGATGTCCCTCATCCGCCGGGCCCCGGAGTTCGGCCTGTCGGCGCCGGAGCCGGAAGCCGACCTGGAAGCGATCATCGACCGCAAGGACCGCCTGATCCGGGAGTTCGCCGGGTACCGCGTCGAGCAGTTGCGCGGCTTCAGCCTCTACGAGGCGCCGGCGCGCTTCACCGGCCCCGGCGAGATCGAGGTCGCCGGCCGCCGCCTGCGGGCCCGCAGCTTCGTGATCGCCACCGGGTCCGCCATCAGCGGCCCCCCGATCCCCGGCCTGGAGGAGGCGGGCTTCATCACCTCCGACGACGCTCTCGACCTGCGCGACCTGCCCGCGTCGATGGTCGTCCTCGGCGGCGGCCCCATCGCCTGCGAGCTGGCCCAGTTCTACTGCCGCCTCGGCGTGGCCACGGTGATGATCCAGCGCAGCGGGCACATCCTCTCCCAGACCGACGAGGACCTGGCCCGCCCCGTGGAGGCCCGCTTCCGCGAGGAGGGGATGGAGCTCTACACCGGCACGAAGCTGCACCGCCTCGAGCGCGCCAACGGCGTCGCCACGGCCCACTTCAGCCACGGGGGGGAGGAACGGACCGCTTCGGGCGAGGTCGTCTTCCAGGCCCTGGGCCGGCGGCCGAACACCGATGGGCTCGGGCTGGACGCCGCCGGCGTGCAGGTGGACCGCCGCGTCCTGGTCGACGACGCCATGCGCACGAGCCAGCCCCACATCTTCGCCGCCGGCGACGTCAACGGCCTCCACGAGATCGTCCACATCGCCGTGCTCCAGGGCGAGGCGGCGGGCTACAACGCCGTCCACCTGCAGGCCGAGCCGCGGCGCGTCGACTCCCGCCTCGACATGGCCGTCACCTTCACCGACCCCCCGGTGGCCACCCTCGGCCGACTGGAGAGGCAGTGCCGGGCCGAGGGCGTCCCCCATCTCGCGGCCAGCTACCCCTTCGACGACCACGGCAAGTCCATGACCCTGGGCGAGCTGCACGGCCACGCCAAGATCCTGTGCGATCCCGCCACCGGCGAGATCCTCGGCGCCGGCATCGTCGGACCGGAGGCCGGCGAGCTGATCCACGAGCTGGCCGCGGTCATGTACTTCCGCGGCACCGTGCGCCAACTGATGGAGATCCCCCACTACCACCCGACCCTGGCCGAGATCCTCACGTACCCCGCCGAGGAGCTGTCCGGACAACTCCAGGGAGCCCAAGGATGAAGATCCGCGGAGGACATGGACCGGGCCATCGCCTTCTACCGGGACAGGAGATGCGGTGGGCGGAGTTCGCCGCCGGCAACACGACCCTGGTCGTCAACGATCCGGGGGGCCTCGGTGTGGGCATCGAGCCCCATCTGCCATCTCGCCTGCATCGAGGACCCGGACGGCAACCACGTCTGGCTCCACCAGCGCAAGGACGGCACCTTCGGCTGATCCATTGAAGGCACGCCCTTGGCCCTATTTCGTATATTAGGCGAGGATTCAAATGGCGAAAACCCGACCACGTCATCAACTCACCCACAACGAGCTTAGAGCATTGGCTTCCAAAGTCCGCTATGAGGGAAGCGGCGAGCACAAGGTAGAGCGTTGGTGGGGAGGCCTGCCTGAAGGGAGGCAGATGCCTGGAGGGGGAGTAGGAAGGCCTTGGAAGGAGAGCACTTCGATCTGTCCTCTCGTTGACCTATCTGGAAAAAAGCGAGCTACGAAGATGCTCCGGAAGGCGATCATCAATCGTCAATTCGAGTTCCTGGAGAGAGATAGGGACTTCCCTTCAAAGGTCTGGTACGAGGATGGGGAAGGCACACTTTGGAGTGGAAGTTGCTTCAACGGAGAAAGAGGAGAGTATAAGGGATGGCCCCTGACGCCTTCGGAGAAGCAGGCGTTCAAGAGGAAGATGAGAATCCCTTGAGGTTCGAGAAGGAGTGGGTTGATTGCGGCCCCAATAAGTCCAAAGAGGAATTAGCCACTCTCTGCTATCTCCAGATTTGGCTTGGGAGCAACAACACATGCAGGTTCCTTGATGCAGAGGGAAGATATGAGTGGCTGCTTATGCCAGCTGTCAACCTTGCTGAAGGCCTCGCATTGGATTGGTGGAGCATCTTCGGGAAAAGGGACTACGAGCACAGCCTACTACTACTTCACAGACGTGGCTACCTAGTCCCGGATCTTGTTCTTGATTTTGATGGATCCCGATTCAGGATCTCCAACAGAGGAGGATCTTGGCCGGAGGAAGTGCATTTCTATCCATGTGATCCAGTGTACCTTTCTGAAGAAGAGTTCAGATCGACCCTTTCTGGTTTCATTGAAGACGTCGCGTCTCGTCTTCGGAGCAAAGGAATAGAGGACTCCACAACAGCTTCCAGGTGGAGCAAGATAGAGGAGTCTCTAGGAGACCTGACACAAACCCTCTTCTGCGAAGCAGCGGGAGCTCTTGAGCTTGATCCCTATTTCATCTCCGAGGCTGATGAGCGATTCATCGAAGGCATGGTCGAGCTGTTCCGCGAGAGGGAACCGTTGATCGAGTTCCTTTCGGGCCTCTCGGATCATTCTTCGAATCGAAGGCGGATCAAGGACTGGATTGGCCAGATGGATGCCCGATCCAGGGAAGAGTCAGAGCTACCCGGTCTTCGAGAGATTGCTGAACAAGTGGGAGCCTATTTGGGTGGTTGTGCTCCAGATCGACCTTGGGCAATCGGGTATCGTGCGGCCAAAGAGTTCCGAAGCCTTTTCAGGGGATCTACGGCTTTCTATAAGGAAAAATCGGGTTTCTCTTTCCAAGATTTGTCCAGCCGCCTGGGTTCTCCTGAGTTTACGGCTGTGGATTCAGACCCTCTTCCCGGCATTTTCGCTATGGGCTCTTCCGGAGAGGGAACCCCCCGGGTCCATTTGCGCAAACGGGCCTCTCAGGAGGACCAGAATTTCGACTTTGCCAGAGCTGTGGGTTACGTGGCCTGCTTTCCTGACTCTTCAAGATTCGTGATCAATAACCTGCATCGTTCAAACCGGCAGGCAGTTACTCGAGCCTTTGCCGCGGAGTTGCTGGCTCCGGGAGAGATCGTCTCGGGCATGCATGAGGAAGGCCATGATCCCTATCTCATTGCCGATCGTCTCGGCGTGCCAACCCAGGTCGTACAGCACCAGTTGGAGAACAGCCGCCGGATAGCTGCGGTTTAGATCGAGAACCGCTCCGTGTACAGAGTACAGAGGCGTTCGATGAACGCGTCGTAGTGGAGTGGATCCCCGACCTGGGGAGCGGGAAGCGAAGTCAGAAGGCCAGCACGTTCCAAGTTCACGTTGTCGAGGTCGACGGCGACAACCGCCTTCGCCTCCAGACCGTATCCCGTGTCCGGTCTCTGCGAGACCGCCCTCATCTGATCGATGCAGTGCTCGACGAGTGCCTTGGGATCCCGATGCTTGGTAGTTCCTTCGCGGAGAGGGGATTTGAACGTGGAGGATCCATTCACAATCAGGATTCCACCTGCGATCGCAGATGAGCTGTACCGATGCACGTGCTCGTGGTGGGCTTCGAAGTCCCGCTTCCGGTTCTTCACGGCCTTGCGATGTTCCGTCATCACGGCTTTGTGCTCGATGGCGATCCGAACGGTGGACGTGGGCGCTTGCCGCATCTCTCCATCGGACACGGCCTGCCTGTCGACGTTCCAGGCCGAAGTGCCCTGAAGCAGGTTGAAATTGAAGCTGAAGACCAGGTCCCCCGCTGCTGCCTGCGAGCGAATCACCGGACACCGAGACAGCAGGTCTCCCACGACGCTGCAACTCAGGGATACCCCTCGGACCGGAGATGGCGCACGAAATTGTCGATACCGGCAAGCATGCGCCTATTCGATCGGGCCCAGCCTCAGCTGCTGGGACTGCAGCCGCGTCCTGGCGATCTCGAAGTAGTTCTCGCACACCTCGACGCCGACACTGTTTCGCCCCCAGGCTCTGGCCGCCAGGTTCGTGGTCCCCGTGCCGGTGAAGGGATCCAGCACCGTGTCACCGACGAAGGAGAACATCCGGACGAGACGTTCGGCCAGGTCCGATGGAAATGGCGCCGGGTGGTTCCGCGTGGAGGCGCCGGGCATGGTCCATATCTGCTGGTACCACTTCTTGTGACGATCCTGCGGAATCACTGAGAGCAGGCGAGCCGCCGCCCCGGGTTGTCGATAGCCTCCCGGCTTGCGCTGGAAGAGGATGAACTCCATGTCGTTTTTCACGACGGCGTTGGGTTCGTACGGCTTCCCGAGGAAGCCGCTTCCATTCTCCACCTCCAGGCGGGCGTTGGCGATCTTGTGCCAGATGATCGGAGTGAGGTTGTCGAAGCCCAGGGCCCTGCAACGTTCCTGTATGCTCGAGTGCAGAGGATAGACCACATGGCGCCCGTGCTTCTTTCGCGATAGACAGACATCGCCCACCACGACCACGAGACGCCCGCCGGGGACCAGCACTCTGAGAGCCTCGGACCAGACTTTGTCCAGCTCATCCAGGAACGAGTCGTAGTTCGAGACGCTGCCGAGCTGGCCGTCCGCCTCGTCGTACTCCTTCAGGGTCCAGTACGGCGGTGAGGTGACCAAGAGGTGGATGCTGTCGTCGGCGAGGAACCCCAGACTCCTCGCGTCGGCGTTGTGAAGCTCGTGGAAGGTCTCCACCGATTGGCTCGCGGACTCCGCCAACCGGCCAAGGGAGGGTTCTCTGGCGATCAGAGGGATCGCCTTCTGGCCGTGTTCGTCCAGTAATTGCCGGATGACGTCCGGCACCAGGTCGCCAAGGCTCTTCTCATCGGTCAGAGAGCCCATGGCGGCCACGGGCCGCCGTGCTTCGGTCGCGCGATGTGCCGTGGTCAGTCCCTCCGGGGGGGTTGGCGGGAAGGTGGCGCGAACCTAGGGAGCGGGGACATCCCGGGCAACCCTGCAGTCGACCGCTTGTGAGCTAACGGTGAGGGATCCCGCGGACGGGTCTTGGGGAGCCGATCTCAGGCCCCGGCCGGAGCCGCCCCTCAGTCGTAGTACTCCTGCCCGAGGTGGGTGATCAGCTCCTCGCCCTGCAGGAAGCGGAGCGTGTTCTTCAGCTTCATCAGCTGGATGAAGATGTCGTGCTCCGGGTACAGCTCGGGCGCCGTCTGGGGGCTCTTGAAGTAGAAGCTGAGCCACTCCTGCACACCCTTCCACCCGGCCCGCTGGGCCAGGTCGGTGAGCAGCACCAGGTCGAGCACCAGGGGCGCGGCGAGGATCGAGTCGCGGCACAGGAAGTCGACCTTGATCTGCATGGGGTACCCCAGCCACCCGAAGATGTCGATGTTGTCCCAGCCCTCCTTCTCGTCGCCCCGCGGAGGGTAGTAGTTGATCCTCACCTTGTGGTAGATGTCGCCGTAGAGCCGCTCGTTGAGGTGGGGCTGGAGGATGTGCTCCAGCACGCCGAGCTTGCTCTCCTCCTTGGTGCGGAAGGAGTAGGGGTCGTCCAGGATCTCGCCGTCCCGGTTGCCGAGGATGTTGGTGGAGAACCAGCCGCGCAGACCGAGGCTGCGCGCCTTCAGGCCCGGCGCCAGGATCGTCTTCATCAGGGTCTGGCCGGTCTTGAAGTCCTTGCCCATGATCGGCAGCCCGCGGTCCTCGGCCAGCGCCACCAGGGCCGGCGTGTCCACGGTCAGGTTCGGGGCGCCGTTGAGGTAGGGGACGCCCTCCAGCAGGGCCGCGTACGCGTAGATCATGCTCGGGGCGATGCCGGGGTCGTCGTTCTTGAGCCCGGCCTCGAAGGCCACGAGGCTGTCGTGCACGGGTCCGGCCTCCAGGAAGATCTCCGTGCTCCCGCACCAGATCATCACCAGCCGGTCGCAGCCGTTGTCGGAGCGGAAGCGCTGGATGTCCTCGCGCGCCTGCTGCGCCAGGTCCCACTTGCCGCCGGACTGCTTCACGTGGGAGCCATCGAGGCGGCGCACGTAGCTCCGGTCGAAGACCGCCTTCATGGGCTTGATCTCCGACAGCGGCCCCCGCAGCTGCTCCAGCATGCGGTCGTCGAGCACGCCGGCGGCGGCGGCGGCCGTGTAGGCGTCGTCGGGGAAGACGTCCCAGCCGCCGAAGCACAGCTGGTCCAGCCCGGCCAGGGGGACGAAGTCCTTGACCAGGGGCGAGCGGTTGTCGGTGCGCTTGCCGAGCCGGATCGTGCCCATCTGGGTCAGGGAGCCCACCGGCTCGCCCAGGCCGGCCTTGATCGCCTCCACGCCGGCGACGAAGGTGGTGGCCACGGCCCCCATGCCCGGCATGAGCACGCCGAGCCGGCCGGCGGGGTCCTGGATCGACTCGGGTCGTTTCATGTTGCAGCTCCTGTTCGTCCAAGGGGAGATTCGGCGATGCGGGCCGCACTCGCCGCCACCCAACCTAGGCCTTTCGTTCCATTACACAAATCGATACTTTCTATGGAAATCATAGATCAAATCTATCGTCTCCCATGAACCTCCAGCATCTCCGCTACTTCCTCGCGGCGGTCCGCGGCAGCGGCTTCACCCAGGCCGCCCGCGACCTGCACGTGACCCAGCCCACCGTGTCCAGCGCCATCGCCGAGCTCGAGCAGAGCCTGGGCGTGCGTCTCTTCCACCGGGGGCGCCAGGTGGAGCTGACCGCCGAGGGCCGCCGGCTCGTCGACTTCGCCGTGCGCATCGACGACCTCGTCGACGAGGCCCGGGAGAGCGTCGGCGCCGGCGAGCCGGGACCGGGAGACGGATTCCGCTTCGGGGCCATCGACGCCGCCGTCATCTACCTGCTGCCCGAGGTGCTGCGCGGCTACGTGGCCGCCCACCCGCGGGTGGAGCTGGCCATCGAGGTGGGGCCCTCGTCCCGCCATCTGGTGGAGGAGGTGCTGGCCAACCGCTCGGAGTTCGCCGTCATCTCCCTGCCCTTCGAGGACCCGCGGCTGCGCACGCTGCCCGTGCTGCGCGACGAGATGCCCCTCGTCGTCGGCGCCGGCCATCCCTTCGCCCGGCGCGGGCGGGTCCCCCTCGACGAGGTCGGGCGCGAGCCCCTCATCCTGTTCCAGCCCGACTCGGTGTCGCGCCGCATCGTCGACGAGGGTCTCGCCGAGGCCGGGGTGACTCCCCGGGCGGCCATGGAGATGGGCAGCCCCGAGGCCATGCGCAAGCTCGTCGAGGCCGGCATCGGCATCTCCTTCCTGCCGCGCATGGCCGTGGCCGAGTCCCTGGGCAGCGGCGCCCTGTGCGAGGTCAAGGTCCCGGGGCTGGTCCTGTCGCGCCAGATCGGCCTCGCCTGGCGGCGGGGCCGCTGGTTCGGACCCGCGGTGCGCGCCTTGGTGGAGGGCTTCCTCGAGACCTACGGGATGGTCGACGAGTGGAGGTCCGCCGCGGCCTCGGCCTGAGCGGAAGCGGCCGCGGTCTCGGCGGCGGCGGGAGGGTCCGTCCGCCGTCGCCTGACGGAGGCGCGTCCGCCCTCAGGTGGAGGAGGCGGGACCGGCAGCCCCCGCCGCCTGACGGAGGAGCGTCTCCGCCCTCAGGAAGAGGCGGGACCGTGGGGCGGGGCGCCGCCCGGGGGCAGGTCCAGCCGCAGCGTCGGACCCTCCACCGGCGCCTGCGCGTCCCCGGCGGATTCCGCCTCCAACAGGGAGCCGGCGCGCTCCACCAGCTCCACCACGTCGGCGCCGAGGAAGACCGGATGCCGGGCGGCGACGCTCTGCAGCCGCTGGCGGCTGCGCCGCCACAGCCGCCGCCGGCCGCGGGGATTGCCGGCGTACCACTTGATCAGCGCCGCCGCCAGCTGGATCAGCCCCTGGAGATAGGTCCGCGTCGTCTCCTCGGACGTGGCCCGCCAGGCCGCTTCCCACTGTTCGTGGGACTCCCACCAGTAGGCGTGGTTGAAGAGGTCGGCGCCGAGCAGGTACGCCGGATGGGTGGCCCAGTTGTCCCTGGTCAGGGGGCCGCTGGCCGGCTCGGGCGCGGCGTCGCTGTGGCCGCGCGGGTCGGTGCGCGGGTGGGGGGTCACACCCGGCACGTGGCGGTAGGGGGGGAAGGGCGGGCCCGGCGCGTAGCGGCCGAGGCCCGGGTCGAAGGGTCGGGGCGGCACCCGGCTTCAGGCCCAGGCGGCCGCCGGGGCCATGGGCGCCGCGGCCTCCTCCAGGCTGGCGGCCAGTTCCCGGAGGCGGGCCTCCAGCTCGGGGACCGAGCGGCAGGCGCTGAGCTCGGCCCGCAGCCGGGCGGCCCCTCGCAGCTCCCGGAAGTACCCGGCGTAGTGGCGCCGCAGGCCGATGAGGGCCTCGCGCTCATCGGAGCGCTCGACGCTGAGCCGCAGGTGCCGCAGACACAGCTCGGCCCGCTGCCGGGGCGTCGGCGGCGGCAGGAGACGGCCCGTGCGCAGGTAGTGGCGGATCTCGGCGAAGATCCAGGGATGGCGGATGGCGGCGCGCCCGATCATGACCGCGTCGCACCCGGTCTCGCGGAAGGCGGCCGCCGCGCTCTCGGGGCCGGTGACGTCGCCGTTGAGGATCACGGGGATCTCCACCGCCTCCTTGATGCGCGGGATCCAGCTGTAGTCGACCTCCCCCTTGTGCCCCTGGGCGCGGGTGCGGCAGTGGACGGCCAGGGCTTCGACCCCCTCGTCGACGAGCATGCGCGCCACCTCGACGATGCGGATGCTGGCCGCGTCCCAGCCCAGGCGGGTCTTGACGGTCACGGGCAGGTGGGTGGCCCCCTTCACCCGGCGCACGACCTGCCGCATCTGCGGCAGGTCCCGCAGCAGGCCGGCCCCGGCGCCGCGCAGGGCCACGTTGCTCACCCAGCAGCCGCAGTTGATGTCGATCAGGTCGGGGCCGCGGCCGGTGGCGATCCGGGCCGCCTCCTCCATGGACAGCTCGGAGGCGCCGTAGATCTGGATCCCCAGGGGGCGCTCGGCGTCGGTGAAGTCGAGCTTGTGGAAGGTGCGCCGGGGGCCGTCGGGCGCCTCCCGCACCAGGCCCTCGGCATTGACGAACTCGGTGTAGACCACATCGGCCCCCCGCTGCCGGCACAGGAGGCGGAAGGCGGGCCCGGAGACATCCTCCATGGGCGCCAGCAGCAGGCCGGGGTGAGCCCGGACAGGACCGATCTCGAGAGGATGATCGACGGACAAGGGGTCCCCGGGACGCGGGTGAAACGACTCTCCTGCAACGGCTTGATAAGCTACGGACCGGACCCGGCGGGGGCTACAGAAGCGATCCCCGGGCGGTGATCTTGTCCATGATCCGCACCTCCCGGCGGCGGATCATGGGACGCAGGTCGTCGACGATCCTCAGCCACTCGGGGCTGCCGTAGTAGGCCTCGACGGCCTTCTCCCGCGCCTTCCGGCTCGGGAAGGCGCGCATCCAGGCGAACTCGTCCTCCCGGTCCGTTTTCCAGGCGGCGACGAAGGTCACGCCGTACTTGCTCATGAATCGGCGGGCCCGGCGGAACTGGCGGACGAAGGCGGGCCTCATGCCGGGGTGCAGGCGGTAGATGCGCAACTCGTAGATCATGGCTCTCTCCTCGGGTGCAGGCCGGAGGGGGTGATGACGGCGTCCACGGGGACGTCGTGGTCCTCGGTGGGGACCCGGTCGACGAAGAACTCGTCGTAGATGAGACCGATCCTGACGCCGCCGGCCAGGTCCGCGAGGAAGCCGTCGTAGTAGCCGCCGCCGCGGCCGATGCGGTAGCCGCGGCGGTCGAAGAGCAGCCCCGGGACGAGGACGAGATCGGCGGCCGGATCGACGAAGGTCGGGCTCGCGGGCTGCAGCAGGCCCAGGGGCCCGCGGGAGAGCTCCTCCAGTCCGTCGATCTCGGCGTGCCGCAGCGGCTCTCGGCGGCCGGCCACGACCGGGACCAGCACGCGCTTGCCCTGGTCCCGGGCGGCGTCGACGAGGGCGTGGGTATCGACCTCCCGGGGCAGGCTGCTGACGTAGGTGTGCAGGGTCCGCGATCGGTCCCAGGCCGGGGATCCCAGCACCCGCCGGGCGATGCGGCCGCTCCCGGCGGCCAGGTGGCCGGAGGGCAGGTCGTCGAGGCGGCGGAGGGCCTCGCGGCGCCGGCGCGCCTTCTGCCGAGGAATCGGGTCGTCCATGGCGGGACGCAAGGTCGGCGCTTCCCCGGCTGTCAACCGGCCGGCGGCCCCCGGGTCTCGATGTGTGGACGCCCCGGCGGCCAATGGGTAGATTCGGTAACTTCTCTGCAGCCAATCGATTCGACCGAACCCCCATGACCGTCAGCACACGGCCCGCCCCGGCCGCCCAGAGCCCCGACGACGGGGCCCTTCAGCGCCGCCTGCGGGATTCGGGTCCCCTGCCCCGGCACGTGGCCATCATCATGGACGGAGACCGGCGCTGGGCCAAGGAACGGGGCCTCAAGCTGACCGAGGGCCACCGCCACGCCCGCGAGTCGGTGCGCGACATCGTGCGCGCCTGCGGCCAGCTGGAGCTCGAGGTCCTCACCCTGTACACCTTCTCCAGCGAGAACTGGAACCGGCCCCGCCACGAGGTCCGCGCCCTCATGTACTGGCTGGAGGAGTCCCTGCGCCAGGAGACGCCCGAGCTGCACGACAACCAGGTGCGCCTCAACGCCGTGGGCCGCCTCGACGGCCTGCCCGCGCGGGTGCGCCAAGCTCTGCGCGAAGCCCTCGAGGAGACCGCCGGAAACACCGGCCTCATCCTCAACCTGGCCCTCAACTACGGCGGCCGCGCCGAGCTCGTCGACGCCTGCCGCCGGCTGGCCCGGCGCGTGCGCGACGGCGGCCTCGAGGCCGACGAGATCGACGAGGAGGTCCTCTCCGACGCCCTCTACACCGGCGGCCTGCCCGATCCCGACCTGCTGATCCGCTGCAGCGGCGAGATGCGGCTGAGCAACTTCCTCCCCTGGCAGATGGTCTACACCGAGATCTGGTTCACCCCCGTGTTCTGGCCCGACTTCCGGCGCCACCACCTCTACGAGGCGATTCGCGCCTTCCAGCAGCGGCAGCGGCGCTTCGGCGTGTGATCCGTGAGTCCGGAAGACCGCTCCCTGGCCCGCCGCACCCTGTCGGCCTGCGTCTTCGTGCCGGCCGTGCTGGCCGCCCTCTGGGCCGGGGGCTGGGCCCTGTTCGCCCTCGTGGTCCTGGTGGTCGGCCGCGGCACCTGGGAGTTGCTGCACATGGCGCGGCGGGCGGGGCACCGGCCGGCGGTCGGCGTCGGCGTGGCCCTGGCCCTGGCCTGGTGCCTCTACCTGCAGGTGCGCGGCGCCGACGGGGGGCTGGCCCTGGTGATGATGGGCGGCGTGGTCCTGGCCCTGGCCGCGGCCCTGCGCCGGGGGGTGGAGGGATTCCTCGCCAACGCCATGATCACCCTCGGGGGCCTGCTGTACGTGGCCGTGCTCGGATCCACGCCGCTGCTGCTGGCGCCGCGGCTGGGGCCGGAGGCGGGATGGATGATGATCGCCCTCTTCGCCTGCATCTGGCTGACGGACGCGGCCGCCTTCCTGGGGGGCCGGCGGTGGGGCCGGCGGCGGCTGGCGCCGACGATCAGTCCGGGCAAGACGGTGGCCGGCTGCGTCTGCGGCCTCGCCGGGGGTCTGGTGCCGCTGCTGCTGTGGCCCCAGCTGCCCTCATGGTCGCTGCCGGAGCTCGGCGGCCTGTTCCTCGTCGTCTCGCTGGGCGGACAGCTCGGTGACGTGGTCGAGTCGGCGATCAAGCGCGACCTGGGGGTCAAGGACGCGCCGGTGCTGATCCCGGGACATGGTGGCATGCTCGACCGCTTCGACTCCTACCTGTTCGCCTTCCCCCTCGCCTACGCCTACACCGTCGTCTTCAGGAGCTGATCTCCCCTTGCTGGCATCCATCCTCGACGGACTCGTCGCCCTCTCCTGGTTCCTCATCGCCCTCGGCGTCCTCGTCTTCGTCCACGAGCTCGGCCACTTCCTGGTGGCCAAGCGCGCCGGCATCCGGGTGGAGCGCTTCTCCCTCGGCTATCCGCCGAAGATGGTCGGCTTCACCTACGGGGAAACGGAGTACTGCATCTCCTGGATCCCCTTCGGCGGCTACGTGAAGGTGGCGGGCATGGCCGACGTGGGGACCGACGACGCGACCGGCGAGCCGTGGGAGTTCCCCTCCAAGTCCCTGCCGGTGCGCATGGCGGTCATCGCCGCCGGCCCCCTGATGAACTTCCTCTTCGCCTTCGCCGTCTTCGTCGTCGTCTACGGCGGCTTCGGCATGGACACGGTGGAGTCGACCATCATCGCCCCCGCCGAGGGCTCGGTGGCCGAGACCGCGGGCCTGCGGCGCGGCGACGTCGTCCTCGCCGTCGACGGCGAGGACGTGGACAATGCCCACGAGCTGCTGGAGGGACTCAAGCGGGCTTCCATCTCCGGCGCCGTGCTCTCCGTCGAGCGCGGCGGCGGCCTGCTCGACATCGACCTGCCGCCCAAGCCGGACGGGGCCTACGGCCTGACCGTGCTGCTGCCGCCTCGGGTCGGCAGCACCGAGCCCGGCACCCCGGCCGCCGGGCTGGGTCTGCAGCGGGGCGATCTGATCACCACCGTCGACGGCCGGCCGGTGGCCACCTGGTCCGGCATGCGCGAGCTGATCAGCGCCCGTCCCGGCGAGCCGATCGAGCTGCAGTGGGAGCGCGGCGGCCGCCTCATGACCTCCATGATCACGCCCGAGGAGCGCATGGACGGGGAGGAGCGCATCGGCATCATCGGCATCCGCCACCACCAGTCGGGCTCGGTCCGCGTCGGCTGGTGGCAGGCGGTGAAGATCGGCGCCTACAGCGTCTACTCCTCCTCCTCGCTGATCCTCGACTTCCTCGGCAGCATCTTCGAGGACCGCCGCTACAAGGAGCTGGGCGGCCCCATCCGGATCGCCATCATGGCCGACGACACGGCCGACATGGGGCTGCGCTACTTCCTGCAGTTCCTCGCCCTGCTCAGCGTCAACCTCGCCGTGCTCAACCTCCTGCCCATCCCCGTCCTCGACGGCGGCCACCTCGCCTTCCTGGCCCTGGAGGGGATCCTCCGCCGCCCGCCTTCGGTGCGCCAGCGGGAGCTGGCCCAGCAGGTCGGCCTGGTCATCATCCTCTTCATCATGGTCATGGTCACCTTCAACGACCTCAATCAGTTCGTCCTGCACCACGTCGTGGACCTCTTCCAGTAGGTCGCCGCGGGGTCGGGGGTGTCCGATCGGCAGGCGCTGACCCGGTTCGCCCGCCAGGAGGCGGGGCGCCAGGGCTTCGACCTGTTCGGGGTGACGCCGGCCGATCCCCTGGCCGGCGCCGAGTTCTACGCGCGCTGGGTGGCCCTCGGGTTCGCCGGGGAGATGTCCTGGCTGGAGCGCAACCTCGAGCGCCGCGCCGACCCCCGGCGGCGGCTGCCGGGGGCGCGCAGCGTCATCTGCCTCGGCATGCACTACGATCCTCCGGCCGCCGCGCCGGAGTCCGGGCCGGTCCCCGGCCGGCCCCGGGGACAGATCGCGCGCTACGCCCGGGGAGACGACTACCACGGCCTGATCGAGGGGCGGCTGAAGGCTCTGTGGGAGGCCCTGCGGGTCCACGCCGGCGGCGGCGAGGGCCGCTGGTCCGTGGACACGGCGCCGGTCCTCGAGCGCGAGCTGGCCGCCCGCGCCGGCCTGGGCTGGTGGGGCAAGAACACGTGCCTCATCAACCGCCGGGCCGGCTCGTACTTCTTCCTCGCCGAGATCGTCACCACCCTCGAGCTGACCGCCGATACGCCCGAGGTCGACCACTGCGGCTCCTGCACCCTCTGCCTCGAGGCCTGCCCCACCGGCGCCTTTCCCGAAGCCTACGTCCTCGACGCGCGGCGCTGCATCTCCTACCTGACGATCGAGCTGAAGGAGACCATTCCGGCGGAGCTGCGCGACGGCGTCGGCGACTGGGTGCTGGGCTGCGACATCTGCCAGGAGGTCTGCCCGTGGAACCGGCGCGCCCCGGCCACGGGGGAGGAGGCCTTCCACGCCCGGGAAGGTCTCGATCCGGTGGACCTGGTGGAGTTGCTGGGCCTGGACCGGGAGGCCTTCAACGAGCGCTTCCGCCGCAACCCGGCCAAGCGCCCGAAGCGCCGCGGCCTGCTGCGCAACGCCGCCGTCTGCCTCGGCAACGCCGGCGACCGCCGGGTGGTGCCGCACCTGGCGCGGGCCCTGGCGCAGGAGGAGGAGCCCCTGGTGCGGGCCCACGTGGCCTGGGCCCTGGGCAAGCTGGGGGGAGAGGGGGCGAAGGAGGCGCTGCGGGCGGCCCGGGGCCAGGAGACCGACGCCGAGGTGCTGGAGGAGATCGAGGCGGCGCTGGAGGCGGCGGCCCCCTGACCAGCGTCAGCTCCGCGCCACCCGGTCGACCTCGGTCTCCCCCTCCGAGCGGGCGATGACGGCGGCCCCGCAGGAGTCGCTGAAGACGTTGACCACCGTGCGGTACATGTCCAGGGGCCGGTCGATGGCCAGCATGGCCCCCACGATGAGGGCCACCTGCGGCCCGGTGAGGTTCACCGCCTCGAGGACGATGAAGATCACCACGAGGCCGGCCGAGGGCACGGCCGCCGCGCCGATGGAGGCGAGCAGGGCGGTGACCACGATCAGCGCCTGTTGCTCGAAGCCCATGGCCACGCCCATCACCTGGGCGATGAACAGGACTCCCGCGCATTCGTAGAGGGCCGTGCCGTCCATGTTGACGGTGGCGCCCATGGGCAGCACGAAGGAGGTCACGCGGTTGGAGACGCCCACCTTGTTCTCCACGGCGTCGATGGTCACCGGCAGGGTGGCCCCCGACGAGCTGGTGGAGAAGGCCATGCACATGGGCTCCACCATGTTGCGGAAGTGGATCCTCGGATCGATGCCGCCGAGGAACCTCAGCACCAGGGGCAGGACGACGAAGAGGTGGAAGGTCAGGCCCAGGCACAGGACCAGGGCGTAGAGGCCCAGGGCCTTGAAGGAGGAGAGTCCGGTGGTCCCCACGAGGGTGAGGATGAGGGAGAACACGCCGATGGGGGCCACCCAGCGGATGATGCCCGAGGTGAGCCGCATCATCGTCTCGAAGGCCGAGGCGGCGAGGCTCGCCAGGGGGTCGCGGTGGCGCGCCGGCAGGCCGGCGATGCTGAGGCCCACGAGGAGGGCGAAGAAGATGATGGAGAGCATCCGGGCCTCGGCGGCGGCCTCGACGATGTTGGCGGGGACGACGTCGAGGATCAGGTCGACGGGCGAGGTGACCACGGTGAGGTCGGGCAGCTGCCGGGTCTCGGCGCCTCCGAGGTCGGCGCCGACGCCGGGCCTGATCAGGTTGACCAGGACCAGCCCGGTGAGGACGGCGAGGAAGCTGGTGAGCAGGTAGTAGCCGAGGGTCTTGCCGAAGAGCCGCCCCAGGCCGGCGCCCCCCACCGAGGCGACGCCGGAGACGATGGAGGTCAGCACCAGGGGCACGATGACCATCTTGAGCAGCTTGATGAAGAGCTGCCCGATCCACCCCAGCTCCGCGGCCAGGGCCTGACCTCCGGCGAGACCGGCCAGGATGCCCAGGACCATGGCCAGGGCGACCTGCCAGTGCAGCCGGCGGTACCAGGCCGGCTTCGCCGCGGCGCTTCCGGGGACCGGGCCGGTCAATCCTCTAGAGCGTTGAGCTGGTCGCGAAGCTCGGCGGCCCGCTCGAACTCCTCGCGGGAGACCGCCGTCTCCAGCTCCTGCCGGAGGCGCTCCTTCTCGCTCAGCGGCCGGCGGCCGCTGAGTTCCTCCACGAGCTCGTCGATGGCCTGCACCGAGCGCTCGCGCTCGGAGTGGAACTCCTCGGAGTCCACGTCATCCAGATCCTCGATCTTCTGCCGCGCCCTGCACAGGCGGCCGATGGCGCGGTCGAAGTCCTCCTCATCCACCGCGAGCATGGCCTGCGCCGTGGCGTCGATGCGCAGGACATAGGGCCACCACTTCTCGAGGTTGTTGCGGTCGTCCTCGTGGGCGGCGTAGCGGTTGACGAAGCGGAACAGGGCCATGTTGCGCTCGGTGTCGCGCACGACGCGGCGGTACTCCTTGATCTGCAGCAGGAAGACGTAGCGCCCGTAGATGCGGGCGCTCTCGTCGAACAGCTCCTTGCAGACCTCCCGGTCGAGGCGGAAGTCGTCGTCGCTGCCCCCGTGGCTGGAGCGGTGGTCCTCGAGGGCCGCCGTGAAGTGATCGAGGGCGAAGTCGTTGTCGTGCGGCCGGCGGCCGTCCGGACGGCCGTCGAGGTTGAGCTGAAGGATGCCCTGGAAGGCGCCTTGGTCGACTCGCACCTGGATCTTGGCCACCCCGTCGGCGCCCTCGATCTTGCGCACGTTCGACTCGGGATCGTAATCCCAGGCGTCGAGCAGTTCGGTGATGTCTGCGCTCATGGCGATCCCGTCCCTTCGCGGACCCGGGCTAGGTTATCCCGGCCCTCTGTCAGTGTCAATCAGCCCGCCGGCTGCCAGGGCCTTGACCGAAGGGGCAGTACCGACATATTTGTTTCTCGGGACATTTATCAAGACATATTTGTCTCTTCTCCGAGGAGATGATGATGGCGACCTCCGCCGCGGCACCGCCTGCCACCTCCGATCGGGACCAGCTCGGCGTCCTGCACCAGGTGGGCTCGATCCTCGGATCGGCCCCCAACTTCGAGCAGGCCCTGCGCCAGATCCTCGAGCGCCTCTCCCAGGGCCTGCAGATGCGGCTGGGCACCCTCAGCCTGCTGCGCGGCGACCAGGGGGCGGTCGGCCAGGAGCTGGCCATCGAGATCGCCTTCGGCCTCTCCCAGGACGAGATCGACCGCGGCCGCTACAAGGTCGGCGAGGGCATCACCGGCCGGGTGGTGGCCTCGGCCAAGCCGGTCATCGTGCCGCGCATCAGCTCCGAGCCGCTGTTCCTCGACCGCACCGGGGCGCGCACGCGGGCCGACAGGTCCCACAGCTCCTTCATCTGCGTGCCGATCCAGCTGCAGCGGAAGGTGGTGGGCACCCTCAGCGTCGACTGCCCCTACGTGGACGACGCCAACCTGCACCGCAACGTGCGCCTGCTGTCGATCGTGGCCGGCATGATCGCCCAGGACGTGGCCTCCCGGCGCCGCGAGCGGGCCGAGCGGGCCAGCCTGCACGACGAGAACCTGCGCCTCCAGGGCGAGCTGAAGGAGCGCTTTCACCCGGCCAACATCATCGGCAACTCCAAGGCCATGGAGGAGGTGGGGGAGATGATCGGCAAGGTCGCCCCCTCCGACGCCACCGTCCTGCTGCGCGGCGAGAGCGGCACCGGCAAGGAGCTGGTGGCCGACGCCCTCCACTATCACAGCCTGCGCTCCTCGCGGCCGCTGGTGAAGGTGCACGTGGCGGCCCTGCCCGAGTCCCTGGTCGAGGCGGAACTCTTCGGCCACGAGAAAGGCGCCTTCACCGGGGCCACCGAGGACAAGAAAGGCCGCTTCGAGCGGGCCGACGGCGGCACCCTGTTCCTCGACGAGATCGGCGAGCTGCCGCCGGGCGTGCAGGTCAAGCTGCTGCGGGTGCTGCAGTCGCGGCAGGTGGAGCGGCTGGGGGGCTCGGGGCCCCGGCGCGTGGACGTGCGCGTCGTCGCCGCCACCCACGTCGACCTGGAGCGCGCCGTGGCCGCGCGCCGCTTCCGGGAGGACCTGTTCTACCGCCTCAACGTCTTCCCCATCTACGTGCCGCCCCTGCGCGAGCGGAAGTCGGACGTGCTGCTGCTGGCCGACACCTTCCTGGAGCGCTACGGCCGCAAGCACGCCAAGCCGATGCGGCGCATCTCGACGCCGGCCATCGACATGCTCATGAGCTACCACTGGCCCGGCAACGTGCGCGAGCTGGAGAACTGCATCGAGCGCGCCGTCATTCTGTCCATGGACGGCGTCGTCCACGGCCACCACCTGCCGCCCACCCTGCAGACGGGGGCCGCCTCGGGCACGAATCTGCCCGGCTCGCTGCAGATGATGATGAGCTCCTACGAGCGCGAGATCCTCGTGGAGGCCCTCAAGAGCACCCGCGGCAACATGGCCAAGGCCGCCCGCGCCCTGGGCACGACGGCGCGCATCTTCTCCTACCGCACGCGCGGGCTCGGCATCGACCCGAGAGACTATCGGAGCTGAGCCGGGCTCAGTGCCCCGAGGCGAACTACAAAATTGTCTCTCGCGAAGTCAACAAAGACAATTACGTCGGCTTCCGGTTTCCAGACAGAAACTCTGAAGGTCGACGCAACTCTATTGTTAACAACCTCTTGGGAGGGTAGTTCCGGTCGTCCCCCGGGCCTGGTATCAGGTTTGCTTAGGGCTCGGGCTGACAGCCTCACACCCCCCACGGAGGAAGGAACGGCCCATGTACCAACGCTGGCGTCTCCTGCTGCGACTGCTGCCCGCGGCGGTCCTGCTCGGAGCAACGACACCGGTCCACGCGCAGGAGATCACGTCCATGGACGGATTCCGGAGCATGCCTCTGGTCTACCCGAAGTTCGTGGTCGACAACCTGTGGATCCTGATCGCGGCGGCCCTGGTCTTCGTCATGCACCTGGGCTTCGCCACCCTGGAGTCGGGTCTGACCCGGCAGAAGAACACGGTGAACATCCTGTTCAAGAACGTGTTCATCATCTGCGCCGGCATCATCACCTATGCCCTGACCGGCTTCAACACCATGTACCCCGGCGACTTCAACGGCTTCCTGGCCATCCTCGGGCCGATCGGCTTCAGCGACGAGGTGGCCAACCTGACCGCCGCCTACAACAACTACACCTACTGGGCGGACTTCATCTTCCAGGCCATGTTCGCCGCCACGGCGGCCACCATCGTCTCCGGCGCGGTGGCCGAGCGCGTCAAGCTCAACGGCTTCATGCTCTACGCCGCGATCCTGGTCGCCTTCTGCTACCCGGTGGCCGGCTCCTGGAAGTGGGGCGGCGGCTGGCTCGACGGCCTGGGCTTCTACGACTTCGCCGGCTCGTCCATCGTCCACGCCTTCGGCGGGTTCTCGGCCCTGGCCGCGGTCCTCGTCCTCGGGCCGCGCATCGGCAAGTACACCCCCGACGGCCAGGTGCGGCCGATCCTCGGCCACAGCATGCCCCTGGCCACGATCGGCGTCTTCCTGCTCTGGCTCGGCTGGTTCGGGTTCAACGGCGGCTCGGTCCTCAGCGCCGACCCGGGCGCCGTCGCCCTGGTCTTCGTCACCACCTCGCTGGCCGCCGCCGCCGGGGGGCTGGCCTCGATCTTCACCTCCATGGCCTACCTGAAGAAGCCCGACATCACCATGGCCCTCAACGGCATCCTGGCCGGGCTCGTGGGCATCACGGCGGGAGCCGACTCGGTGACCTGGGTGGGGGCCATCCTCATCGGCCTGATCGCCGGCGTCATCGTCGTGTTCTCCATCGTCCTCATCGACCGCCTGCGCGTCGACGACCCGGTGGGCGCCATCTCCGTGCACGGCGTCTGCGGCCTCTGGGGCACCATCGCCGTGGGCCTGTTCAGCACCAACCCCGAGCACACCGTGGGCGTCCAGGTCCTGGGCACCCTGTCCTACGCCTTGTTCGCCTTCGTCGCCTCCTTCGTGCTGGCCACCCTGATCAAGCACACCCTGGGCTTCCGCGTCAGCGCCGAGGAGGAGGACGAGGGGCTCGACCTGGGCGAGCACGGCCAGCCGGCCTACGCCGACTTCCAGTACATCGCCAACTGAGCGACGACAGAGGAGAGAGAAGATGGTCAAGATCGAAGCGTTTCTGCGCCCGGCGTCGCTGGAGAAGGTCCAGCAGGCCCTGGCGGAGGTCGGCATCGCCGGCCTGTCCGTGCTGGAGGTCCGGGGCTTCGGCCGCCAGCGCGGACACCGGGAGGTCTACCGCGGCGCCGAATACACCTTAGACTTCGTGCCCAAGATCAAGGTGGAGGTGGCGGTCCGGGAGGTCGACCAGCAGCAGGCCGTGGACGCCATCGTCGAGGCCTCCAAGACCGGCCACACCGGCGACGGCAAGGTCTTCGTCGTTCCCGTGCAGGAAGCCGTCAGGGTGCGCACCGGAGAGACCGGCGACAGCGCCCTGTAGCCCCCACCACACACCAACCGGAAGGAACGGAGATCATGCGCATCCGTACCCTCACCCGCACCCTCGCCGCCCTCGCCGCCCTCGCCGCGGCGGGCCTGGCCGGCCCCGCCCAGGCGGAGATCGGCCTGGGGGCCGACGTGGTCAGCCGCTACGTCTGGCGCGGTACCGACTTCGGCAACGCCGTCAGCGTGCAGCCGGGCATCGCTTTTTCGGGGGAGGCCTTGGAGATCGGCGCCTGGTCCTCGTGGGCGATCCACGGCGGCGGCGACAACGAGAACGATCTCTACGTCTCCTACTCGGCCGGCCCGCTCTCCGTGACGGTGACCGACTACTACTACCCCGTCAGCGCGCCGGCGGACTTCTTCAACTACTCCGACGAGGACGGGATCCACATCCTCGAGGCGTCGGCGGCGGCGGACCTCGGCATGGCCAGCGTCATGGCGGCCTTCAACTTCCTCGGCGACTCGGACAATTCTTTCTGGGTGGAGGCCTCGATCCCGCTGGCGGCCCTCTCCGGCGACGTCGAGGTCGGCCTCACCGTGGGCGCCGGCAACGGCGTCTACACCACCGACGGCGATCCGGGGGTAGCGAGCGTCTCCCTGGACGTCTCGGACGGCGACTACTTCGGCTCCTACATCCTCAACCCCGAGGCGGAGATCAGCTTCCTCGTCATCGGACGCAGCTTTTGAAAAAGACCTCCTCCCGGGCTGCGGGCCCCCGGGCGCGGCCTCTTCCGCCGCGGCCCCGGTGGCCCGCCCGGGGACGGAGCCCTATCGTTTTCCGGTTTCTCAAGGGAAACCCCCTTCCGCCCAATCCCCTGTAAGGAGGACAGGAATGGCAAAGACCAAGACCGCAGCCAGGAAGTCCACGGCGCCGCCGGCCCCCTCGGGCCGGTCCGTCGTCGCCCAGGCCAAGCGCGATGGCGTGCAGATGGTCGACTTCAAGTTCGTCGACTTCCCCGGTACCTGGCAGCACTTCTCGATCCCGGCCGACAAGTTCGAGGCCGACATGTTCGAGGAAGGCCTCGGGTTCGACGGCTCCAGCATCCGCGGCTGGCAGGCGATCAACGAGTCGGACATGCTCGTCATGCCCGATCCGTCGACGGCCTTCATGGACCCCTTCAGCCAGCACAAGACGCTCTCCCTCATCTGCGACATCGTCGACCCGATCACGCGCGAGGACTACGGCCGGGACCCGCGCAACGTCGCCCGCAGGGCCGACGCGTACCTCAAGTCGACGGGTCTGGCCGACACGGCCTACTTCGGCCCGGAGGCCGAGTTCTTCGTCTTCGACAGCATCCAGTACGACCAGAACGCCCACTCCGGGTACTACTTCATCGACTCCGTGGAGGGGCGCTGGAACTCGGGCGCCGCCGAGGAGCCCGGCAACCTGGGCTACAAGCCGCCTTACAAGGGGGGGTACTTCCCGGTGCCGCCCCACGACACGCAGCAGGATCTCCGCTCGGAGATGGTCCTCACCATGATCGACTGCGGCCTCGACATCGAGCTGCAGCACCACGAGGTGGGCACCGCCGGGCAGGGGGAGATCGACATCAAGTACTGCCCCATGATCCAGTGCGGCGACGCCATGATGATCTACAAGTACGTGGTGAAGAACGTGGCCCGGAAGCACGGCAAGACGGCGACCTTCATGCCCAAGCCGCTCTTCGAGGACAACGGCACCGGCATGCACTGCCACCAGAGCCTGTGGAAGGGCGGCAACCCCCTGTTCGCGGGCAACGGCTACGCAGGGCTGAGCGATACCGCCCTCTACTACATCGGCGGGATCCTCCATCACGCCCGCGCCATCCTGGCCTGGACCAACCCGACGACGAACTCCTACCGGCGTCTGGTGCCCGGGTACGAGGCGCCCGTCAACCTGGCCTACAGCCAGCGCAACCGCTCGGCCGCGGTGCGCATCCCCATGTACTCGGCCAGCCCCAAGGCCAAGCGCGTCGAGTTCCGCTGCCCCGACCCGAGCTGCAACATCTACCTGGCCATGTCGGCCATGCTCATGGCGGGCCTCGACGGCATCCAGAACAAGATCGATCCGGGCGAGCCCATGGATAAGGACATCTACGACCTGGAGCCCGAGGAACGCGCCTCCGTGCCGCTGACGCCGGCGTCGCTGGAGGAGGCGATCCAGGCCCTGGAGGAGGACCACGAGTTCCTGCTCAAGGGCGACGTCTTCACCGAGGACGTGATCCAGGCGTGGATCAAGTACAAGATGGAGGAGGAGGTCGACGCCATCCGCGTGCGTCCGCACCCGTACGAGTTCGCTCTGTACTACGACATGGTCTGAGGCACCGCAGCCGCGCGGTCCGGTCCGGCCGGCGCGGCCGTCACCGCCAGTCGACACCTGGGGAGGTCCCCGAAGCAACGGGGATCTCCCCTTCTTCATGGCCGGCCTATATTCCCGGCATGTCATCCGACGCAGCAGCGCTCGTCATCGGGACCCGCGGCAGCCCCCTGGCCATGAGGCAGGCCGGCCTCGTGCGGGAGGCCCTGGCGGCGAGCTTCGGCGACGACCTGCCGACCCAGGTGCGGGTGGTGCGCACCCAGGGCGACGTGGACCGCCGCTCCCTGGCGCAGATCGGCGGCCAGGGCGTGTTCACCGCGGCGCTGGAGCGGGCCCTGCTCGACGGCCGCGTCGACCTGGCCGTCCACAGCCTGAAGGACCTGCCCACCGCCATGGACCCGCGCCTGCGGCTGGCCGCCGTGCCCGAGCGCGAGGACGTGCGCGACGTCCTCGTCAGCCGCGGCGGGGCCGGCCTGGAGGATCTGCCCGAAGGGGCTTCGGTGGCCACCGGCAGCGCCCGCCGCCGCGCCCAGCTGGCCGCGGCGCGGCCCGACCTGACCTTCGTCGACCTGCGGGGCAACGTCGACACCCGCCTCGCCCGGGTCGCCGCCGGGGAGGTGGACGCCGTGGTCCTGGCCGCCGCCGGCCTGCGGCGCCTCGGCCGCGAGGAGGAGATCAGCTGCTTTCTCGACCCTCTCACCGTGCTGCCCGCCCCGGGCCAGGGCGCCCTCGGCCTGCAGATGCGCGCCGATGACGGGCGCGCCGGTCTCGTGGCCGCGCTGAACCACCCCCCGACGCAGGCCGCGGTCACCGCCGAACGTGCCTTCCTCGCCGCCCTCGGCGGCGGCTGCGGCACCCCCATCGCCGCCTGGGGGCGGCCCGAGGGCGGTGAGCTGCGCGTCGACGGCGCCGTGCTGACCCCGGACGGCCGCGACTCCACCCGGGACTCGGTGCGCGGCCCCCTGGAGGCGGGGGAGCGGCTGGGCGCCAACCTCGCCGAGCGCGTCAAGGCCGCCGGCGGCCAGGCGATCCTCTCGGCCTGCGCCGCCTGAGCCTCCCTTCGCCGTGGAACATCCCCACGAGGCCGTCGAGGGCCGCGTCTACATCGTCGGCGCCGGTCCCGGAGACCCGGGTCTGCTGACCCTGAAGGGCGCCCGCCTCCTCGAGGAGGCCGACGTCGTGTTCTACGACGACCTCATCGACCGCCGGCTCCTGGAGCACACCCGGCCGGAGTGCGAGCGGGTCCACGCCGGGCACCGGGGCGGGGGCGGCTCCCGGCGCCAGGAGGCGCTGAACCAGCGGCTCGTGGCCGAGGCCCGCGCCGGCCGCCGGGTGGTGCGCCTCAAGGGCGGCGATCCCTACATCTTCGGCCGCGGCGGCGAGGAGGCCCTGGCCCTGGCCGAGGCGGGGGTGCCCTTCGAGGTCGTCTCCGGGGTGTCGGCCGCCTCCGGCGCGCCGGCCTACGCCGGCATTCCCCTCACGCACCGCAACCTCGCCGCCACCGCGGTCCTGGTCACCGGCCACGAGGACCCCTCCAAGCCCGAGTCCGGCGTCGATTGGCCGCGGCTGGCCCGGGTGCCGGGGACCCTCGTGGTCTTCATGGGCAGCCGCAAGGTCGGCGCCATCTGCGAAGTCCTGATCGCGGGCGGACGGCCGCCGGAGACGCCGGCGGCGGCGATCCAGTGGGGCACCTGGCCCCGGCAGCAGACGGTGACGGGGACGCTGGCGAGCCTCGCGGGAGAGGTCGACGGCGCGGGCCTGGCTTCGCCGACGCTGATCGTCGTGGGCGAGGTCGTCTCCCTGCGCGGCCAGCTCTCCTGGTTCGAGACCCGGCCGCTGTTCGGCCGCCGCATCCTGATCACGCGCAGCCGCGAGCAGGCCGGCCCCCTGCGGCTGATGCTGGAGTCGGAAGGCGCCGAGGTCCACCTGCTGCCGCTGCTGGAGATCGGCCCCCCCGACGACTGGACCGCCCTCGACGGCGCCCTGTCGAGGCTCGGCGACTTCGCCTGGGTCGTGTTCACCAGCCCCAACTCCGTCGAGTTCCTCCACGACCGCCTCCGCCGGCTGGGGCGGGACACGCGCGCCTACGGCCGCGCCCGGGTGGCCGCCGTCGGCCTGGCCACGGGCCAGCGGCTGCGGGCGCGCGGCCTCGAGCCGGACCTGGTGCCCGAGGTCCACTCCGCCGCCGGACTGGCCGCCGCCTTCAAGGCCGTCGACCTGACCGGCGCCGAGATCCTCCTGCCCGCCTCCTCCATCGGGCGCACCGAGCTGGACGAGAGCCTCGCCGGCCGCGGCGCCCTCGTCTTCCGGGTGACGGCCTACGAGAACCGGCCTCCAGACCCGGCCTCCGTCCAGCTGCCGGAGGCCCTGACCGGGGGAAGCCTCGACTGCGTCGTCTTCGCCAGCCCCTCCAGCGTGCGCAACTTCCTCGCCGTCGCCGGCCCCGAGGCAGGCCTGGAACACCTGCGCCGCCTCGACATCGCCGCCATCGGCCCGACCACGGCGCGGGCGGTGGCCGACCTCGGCCTGAACGTGGCCGTGCAGCCGGGCCAGAGCAGCGTGCCCGCCCTGGTGCGGGCCTTGTGCGAGCATTATGGCGGCCGGCGCTGAGGGCGAGCGCCGCTTCGGCGCCGGCAAGCTGCCCGCGCCTGTTCTAGCGGAGCTGCTGAGCCGCTTTGCCGGCGGCGACGACCCGCGGCTTCTCGTGCCCCCGGGAATCGGCGAGGACGCCGCCGTCATCGACTTCGGCGACCGCTGCCTGGTGGCCAAGACCGATCCCATCACCTTCGCCACCGACCGCATCGGCTGGTACGCGGTGCACGTCAACGCCAACGACATCGCCGCCATGGGCGCGGTGCCGAAGTGGTTCCTGGCCTCGGTCATCGTCCCCGGGGAGCTGGCCACGGAGGCCCTCTTCGAGCAGGTCCTGGGACAGATCCACCAGGCCTGCCGGGAGCTGGGCGTGACCGTGGCCGGCGGCCACACGGAGGTCTCCTTCGGCATGGACCGGCCCCTCGTGGTGGGCCAGATGCTCGGCGAGGTCCGCCGTGACGGGGTGGTCCGCTCCTCCGGCCTGCGGCCGGGAGACGCGCTGCTCCTCACCAAGGGGATGGCCATCGAGGCCACGGCCATCATCGCCGCCGAGAAGCGGGATGAGCTGCGGTCCCGCGGCTGGACGGAGGCCGACCTGGACCGCTGCGCCGCCTACCTGGACGACCCCGGGATCAGCGTCGTCGCCGACGCCCGGACGGCCTTGGCGGGGGGGGGCGTCCACGCCATGCACGACCCCACCGAGGGCGGCGTCGCCACGGGGCTGGCGGAGATGGCCGGGGCCTCGGAAGTGGGGCTGGAGATCGACGGAGGGGCCCTGCCGGTCAGCGCCGAATCGCGGCGCCTGTGCGCCGACTTCGGCCTGGACCCCTTCGGCGTGATCTCCTCGGGGGCCCTGCTCATCGGCTGCGATCCGGAGGCGGCCGGGGCAGTGATCGCCGCGCTGCAAGGGCAGGGAATCGCCTGCGCCCGCATCGGCACGGCGCGGGAGGCGGGTTTCGGCCTGCGCCTGCGGCAGCCGGACGGCGCCCTCGTCGAGCTGCCGCGGTTCGAGGTCGACGAGATCACCCGGCTGTTCGCGTGAGGACTGGGAGACCGGGCGCTTTTGCCCGTGTGACAGGCTGACTACAATCTCAGATCCATCCTGCGGCCATGGAGAGGCGGAGACAGATGCGCGACCGGCGGATCCTGATCGGCGACTTCACGCGCAGGGAGTTCCGGGAGGCCGGCACCCTGAAGGCGGCCATCGTGCCCACGGGGACCACGGAGCAGCACCTCGAGCACCTGGAGATGTGTCACGACAGCGCCAGCGTCACGCTGCGACTGAGAGAGGGAGCGGACCGATGTTGACGGAAGCACGGATCGCCGCCTACCGCCGCGATGGGTTCACGGTGTGCGAGGGATTCCTGTCGCAGGCCGAGGTGGACGACCTGCTGGGCGAGGCCGACGCGGTCTGCGCCGGCAGCACCAGGCGGTGCCACGACGCCACGCGCCTGGAGATGGAGGCCGACCAGCTGCCGGAGGGCACGGCGGTGCGCCGCCTGTACGAGCCGTGCTCCTACTATCCGGTGGCCCGCGCCCTGTCGGAGCTGGATCGCCTGGTGGACGTGGTCGAGCAGCTGTGCGGGCCGAACCTCGTATTCCACTACAGCAAGCTGAACGTGAAGCCGGCCGAGGTCGGCTCCGTGGTCGAGTGGCACCAGGACCTGTCATACTACCCGCTGACGAATCGCGACAGCCTGGCGGTGCTGTTCTACCTGGACGAGACCGACCGCGACAACGGCGCCCTGCAGCTGCTGCCCCGCCGCCACGACTCGGTGCTGCTGGAGCACACCAGGGACGGGTACTTCCAGGGCCGCGTCACCGAGGCGGTGGACGAGGCGGAGGCGGTCTCGGTCGAAGGCCGCGCCGGCACGGCCATCTTCATGCACGGCCTGACGCCGCACGCCTCCGCGCCGAACCGGTCGCAGCGGCCGCGGCGGACGCTGATCCTCAGCTACCGGGCGGCCGACGCCTTCCCCATCTACTGTGGTCCCATGACCCACAAGGCGGAGGCCCACGTGCGCCTGGTCCGAGGGGAGGCGGCGCGGGAGGCGCGCTTCGATCAGGACAGGTTCCCGATCCCGCGATACCAGGGCGAGGCCGCCTCCCTGTACGACCTGCAGGAACGGTCCCGGCTGGCCGAGCAGGAATCGTAGGCTCGGCGCGGACGCCGTCGGCACCTCTCCGCAGCAGTCGACGAGATCACGCGGCTCTTCGCATGACAACGCCCGGCGACAGGGACCTGAGGCGGAGGCTGCAGGCCCAGTGGGAGGCGGCCGTCGAGGACTGGATCGGCCAGGACCAGGCGGTGCGCACCGACTTCCTCGACGACTGGGTGCTCGCCGCCCTCGGCGAGGTGTCCGGCCGGCGCGTCCTCGACATCGGCTGCGGCGAGGGGAGGTTCTGCAGGGTCCTCGCCGGCCTCGGCGCCGAGGTCACCGGCCTCGATCTCACCGCGGCCCTCATCGACAGGGCCCGCTCGGAAGGCTCGGATGGCGAGACCTACCTCGTGGGCGACGCCGAGGACCTGGACGATCTGGGCGACGAGGAGTTCGACCTCGCCGTCTCCTACATCGTCCTGGTCGACATCCACGACTACCGCGGCGCCATCGAGGCGGCCTTCCGCATCCTGAAGCCTGGCGGCCGCCTGGTGGTCTGCAACATCCACCCCATGCGCATGTCGCAGCCCAACGGCTGGATCCGCCAGGGGACTCGGAAGCTGTTCTATCCCGTGGACGACTACATGCGCGAGGGCCCGCGGGAGTTCCACTGGTGGCGCCGGGGCTTCCTCAACATGCACCAGACCCTGTCCAGCTACGTCTCCGCCTTCCTGGACGCGGGGTTTGTCCTCGAGGCGCTGCACGAGCCGGTGCCGACGGCCGAGCAGCTGGAGCGGCACCCGGACTGGGAGGACGAGTTCCGGGCGCCGAACTTCATCTTGTATGTGTTGGGGAAGGCGGGGGAAGCCGGCGCCGCCTCCTGAAGGTGGGATAGGCCCGAAAACAGGGCCTGAGGGCCTTTACATCTGTATTTCTGTTCACTACGTTCGGGGGCAATCCGGCCCTGCACTGGAACTGGAACGAGGTGACCACCGGAGCACAGGATGCAATATCACGATCTCGATTTCAAGGAACCGCAAGAGAGTTCGGACTATCCTCAATGCTCCAGGTTCGTCACCTCGAGAATCGAAGCGATCATCGCGAAGGCCATTGAAGAAGGCAAGAACAGGATATTCATCAATACCAATCTGAAGTTCGGTCTCCCAATGGAGAATATCAACAAGATAGCAGGTCCATTCGTTGAAGCGTGGGCCTTTGAGGTATTCCAAGGTGCTCTTGAGGACCCGAAAAACGAATATCAGCTTGTGAATGTGGAGGCCCAAGAACGCCTGCATATGGCGGACGTTATCCTTCAGTTCCGCAAGAGGAGAAAAATCGAAACCTCTGTCACAGCTGAGGTAGACGTGAAAGCAACAGCCGAGGACATTGCATCCAGCGGCAAATCTCCCAATATCACTCCATTCGGTCGAATTCGGAGCGCTTACGTTGAGAATCCGGACTACATTTTCGTGGTCCTTTCCCTCAAGCACAGAGTTTACTGCACCAGAAACGCTGAGTCCAACATGATGGACGGAGTCATGGAGGTCGTCGCGTACAATGCCTATGACCTGAAGTATCTCTCGTCCAAAGACTTCAATTACAATCCTGCCCTTGGAACAGGGCAGATCCAGGTCAGAGACATCCACTATGTCGATCTTGAGCCGAGAAATACATGGGAATTCTGCCAGCTGCTGGACCAGAAGTATATGGGATCAACTCGGCGGTCATTTGAACAGTGGCTGGAGCTTGCCCAAAGAAACGAATGGATCAAAGAGAATGTATGAGCAGAGAGTAATTCAGGCTGATTCACTGACCGAACTTCCACGTCTGGAGTCTGGATCGGCAGATCTGGTAATTGCCGATCCACCGTACAACGTAGGAAAGGACTATGGGAACAATTATGATACTATGGGTTTCGACGATTATCTCTGCTTTTCTCGGCAGTGGTTACGCGAGGCGAGGCGTGTTCTGAAGCGAGACGGGACATTGTACGTCTTTATGGGCTTCAGGTTCATTTCATATCTCTATGACATACTCGATCGTGAACTGGGGATGTTCTTCAACAGTTGGATCGTCTGGCACTACACCCAGGGAATGGGGAAGAGGAGAGGGTTTTCGCCACGGCATGATGACATCCTGATGTTCACGAAGAGCAGGCGATTCAAGTTCAACCTGGACAATGTCCGAGTTCCGCAAAAGTACTATCGTGAGCGAAACAACATGCGCGGCGCAAATCCGGGTGATGTGTGGCAATTCTCTCATGTGCATTACTGCAATGAGAACCGGCAAGACCACCCTACCCAGAAGCCAGAGGGCCTGATTGAAAGAATGGTGCTTGCTTCATCAGACAAGGGGGATCTTGTCCTCGACCCGTTTTCGGGCAGCGGCACGGCTCTGCGAGTTTGCCAGCAGCTCGGCAGGAATGCAATAGGAATCGAGATCAATCCCGAGTACGTGCAGATGACCCGCGAGAGGCTAGCCGCGAGGTTCGAAGGTTTCGACAGCGTTGATCCCAGAATGGAGCGAGTGCCCCTTGACCTCCGCAGGCCTGGGAAACGCGATGAGTACCTTGCGAATCACAAGAAATGGTTTCTGGCCCACCATGAGAACGCACTTGGCCGATTTGAGGACGCTGTCAATCTAGTGTATGGCCCCCCTGCGCAATCCAAGCAGGAACAACTGAAACTGTTGGAAGCTTTGGAGAAATATGGGGCCAACAATCGGAGGGACTCTCACGGGGCATAGCCGTACTGCGTTACCTCTGGGGCCTCTCTCCGGAGGGCATGCGTCAGGTTGAGGAGCTTGGTCGGCCTTGCTTCACACCTCAAGTCCGCGGCGGTCGCCTTGCGATGCAGCACGCAACGCTCGATTCGGCGACAGTCAACTGCTACCTCGGCCAAGTTCTGGCGCTTGGGAGGGATTCCTTTCGCCGACACTTCGCCGGTGTTTGCGCAGGGGACCGGGAGTCGATGGCGCCGCTGGGCGCGGTAGTTGCGCCAGATCTCGCAGAACTACGGCCAAGAGTAGCCATGGCCGCGGGACGTACTGACGTTATTGGTTTCCTGGGGCAGGTGGGGCAGCCTGTGGTTCCGGCCATTGTGGGCGGCGGTCACTCTTGGCGGTTCCGGGAGTACATTCCCGGCGCTTCGCTGGGGGGTGGCAAGCAGGTGCCCGCCTGATTCTATGCTGTCTGGGTGAGGCCTGATCAGGCGGAGTTGCACCCACAATCTCGGCAGGCGAGCAAGGATGGAAGACAGTCCCAGAAACATCACGGTGATCGTCTACACCCGGTACGAGTACCGCAAAGTCCACGCCCGGGTGCACCTCCTCGGGGAGACCCACCTCGCCGCCGGCAGCCGGGTAGAGCTGGTCCTCTTCAGCCAGCGCTCGCGGGAGGACCGGCAGCGGCGGGTCATCCGGGGGATCGGCCGAGAGGAGGTCTGCTTCGACACCAGCGGGATCCCCTCGGGGTGCTGTGACTTCCGGGCCACCTTCATCAGCCGCGAGGGTGTGCGCTTCGACACGCGGACGCTGCTGGACAAGTGGCCGGGTCCCTTGCCGTGGCTGGGCTCGTGCACAGGCATCAGCCGGAAGGTGCGGGCGCCCTGGACGCCGCTGGAGACGGCGGCCTCCCCGAAGGGCCTGAGGGTTGGCTGCTGGGGGCGCACCCACACCTTCACGAAGACCGCCTTCGCTTCGCAGGTGACCTCCGCCGGCCGCCGACTCCTCGCCGCGCCATTCAGGCCGGTCGCCACCGTTGACGGCAAGGAGGTCCGCTGGACCCGCGGCCGGATCGCGCCGGTCTCGGCGGAACGGGGGCAGGTGGTCTTCGACCGGCGCTTCGAATCGCCCTCTGGCCTCGTCGTCTCCGCCCGCACGGAGATCGACTTCGACGGCATGGTGCGCGTCGACTGGTCGGTCACCTCCAAAGCGGTGGTGCGCCTGGACGCCCTCTCCCTGGAGATGGCCCTGCCCGAGGCCCGGGCCCGCTACCTCTACCACTTCCCCGGGAGCTGGGGCGAGGCGCGGAACGTGGGCGCCCTGCCGGAGGAAGATCTCCGCATCGGGTTCCGGCCCTACATCTGGCTGGGCGACGAGGAGCGCGGGATCTCCTGGTTCGCCGAGTCCGACGCCGGGTTCCACGTCGCCGACCCCGGGGGCGTCACCGAGATCGTCCGCCGCGAGGACCGGGTGGTGCTGCGGATCAACCACGTCTCCACGCCGGTCAAGCTCGTCCCGGGGGCCGTCTCCGGCGGCGAGTTCACCGGCTTCGGCACCGAAGATCTGGAGCCGCTCACGCCGGGGGGCGTGGTCACCGACCGCCTGAGCTACACCTTCGGCCTCCAGGCCACGCCGGTGAAGGAGGTCCGCGAGGACGCCTGGGACCACCGCATCCTCTGCATCAACCAGTCGAGCACCACGGGCCGCCTCGAGGTCTCCGAGGCGCTGCTCGACAAGTGCGCGGCGGCCGGGGTGCGCGCAGTGGTCCTCTTCGAGCACTGGTCCGATGCCGAGGGCTACACCAGCACACCCCACGGCGCCGAGGTTCGCAAGTTCGTCGCCGCCTGCAAGGAGCGGGGCCTGCAGGTCCTGCTATACTTCGGCTTCCTCATCTCCGACATCATCTCCGAGTGGCAGGCCGTGGGCAAGGACGCCCTCATCCTGCCCAAGGGGGGCTATCCCGTCTTCCATTACCAGCCCCAGCCCGAGCAGTCGGCCTGGCGCGTCTGCCTCAACAGCGCCTGGCAGGACCTGCTCGTGGACGGCATGGCCCGGATCATGGACGACTTCGGCATCGACGGGGTCTACCTCGACGGCACCGAGTACCCCTTCGGGTGCTGCAACACCGAGCACGGCTGCGGCCACGTGCGGCCCGACGGCAGCATCGCGCCTACCTATCCCATCTTCGCCGTGCGCTCCGCCATGCGGCGCATCCACGAAGTCGTCAGGTCCCGCCGGCGGAAGGGACACGTGAACGTCCACAACTCCACCTGCATGACCATGCCCACCCTCGGCTGGGCCACCAGCTACTGGGACGGCGAGCAGTTCCAGGGCGTGGGCCGCGGCGTCGACGTGGCCCAACTGCTGCCCCTCGACGCCTTCCGCGCCGAGTTCATGGGTCGCCAGTGGGGGGTGCCGGCCGAGTTCCTCCACGCCGGCGCCGCCTACACCTACGACCAGGCCTGGGCCTTCACCCTTCTCCACGACGTCCCCGTCCGCCCCCACTACCCCGACGACCGGCTCGACCTGGCGGCGTCCATCTGGCGCGTCATGGACACATTCGGCCGCAAGAAGGCAGAGTGGCTGCCCTACTGGAACAACGGAAATGTGGTGAGAGTCTCCCCCTCCAACGCCCACGCCAGTCTATACAGGCACCCGCGCAACGGGGTCCTCGCCGTGGTCTCCAACATGGACGGCGAGGAGCGGAAGGTCACCGTGGAGCTCGACCTCGCGCGGCTGAGGCTGACGTCGGATGCCGAGGCTGTCGACGCCCTTGGGGACGAGGCCATTCCGATGCGGGACGGCGCCATGAGTCTGACACTTCCGACGCTCGGGTGGAAGCTCATCCGGGTTCGGGCCAGCCGGAAGCGAGACAAGCGATGACCATCCTCGAGGCCCTGGAGAGCTTGGGCGTCCACGACGGCGTGCTGAGCGCCGGGGATCGGGAGTTCCTCGACGAGCAGGGCTACCTGCCGCTTACCGGAATCCTGACGACCGCGGAGGCGGCGGCCTGGCGCCGGCGGCTCGAGGAACTGGCCGAGGCCGAAGGGGCACAGGCCGGCCTGGAGGTGCACCAGGAGGAGGGGACGGTGCGGCTCTCCAACCTCATCGACAAGGACCCCATCTTCGAGAAGTGCATCACCGAGCCGCGGCTGCTGGCGGCGATCCGCCACGTCCTGGGGCCGCGGTTCCGGCTCTCCTCCCTCAACGCCCGCGCCGCCCTTCCCGGAGAGGGACTGCAGGGCCTGCACGCCGACTGGGGCGAAGGGGTCGCCGTCGGCAACTACCGGGTCTGCAACTCGATCTGGCTGCTCACCGACTTCACCGAGGAGAACGGGGCCACGCGCGTGGTGCCGGGCTCCCATCGCAGCGGGCAGTTGCCCCGGGAGGCCATGGAGGATCCCACCGCCGACCATCCCGACCAGGTGCAGCTGTTGGGTCCCGCGGGCACGGTGGTGGTCTTCAACTCGCACCTGTGGCACGGCGGGACCCTCAACCGCGGCCACTCCGGACGGATGGCCATGCACTGCTACTACTGCCGGCGGGACGAGAAGCAGCAGACCGATCAACGGAAGTGGTTGAGCCCGGGGACCGTGAGGCGCCTGTCGCCGGAGGCCCGGGCCGTTGTCGACGTGGAGGATCCCTGATGCAGACGCCGATCGGACCCGGTGAGTCGCTGAAGGTCACGCGGATCGAGACCTTCGTTCTGCGCAACTCGTGGGTCTTCGTGAAGATCTCCACCGACGCCGGCATCACCGGCTGGGGGGAGATGCTCAAGGACGACGCCCGGGCCTGCGCCGCCGGCGCCCTCGAGGTCGCCGATTACTTGGTGGGCAAGGACCCGCGCCCCGTGGCCCATCACTGGCAGGCCATCCACCGGGGCGCCTTCTACCGCGGCGGCCCGATCAAGACGGCCATCCTCTCCGGCATCGACCAGGCCCTGTGGGACATCACCGGCAAGTGCTTCGGCGTGCCCGTCTACCGGCTCCTGGGCGGACCCACCCGCGACCGTGTGCGCGTGTACGGCACGATCAGCGCCGAGACGGGCGTCACGGCCACGAAGACGGGAGTCCCAGTCGAGTCCCGCCAGCCCCACAAGTACGTGGAGGGTCCGCGCGCCATCGAGTCCGCCGTCGAGTACTTTCGGGCCCTGCGGGACAAGCACGGCGACGGCGTCGACATCGGCGTCGACTTCCACGGCGCCGTGCAGCCGCCCACGGCGTTGCTCCTGATGAAGGCCCTGGAGCCCTTCAACCCCTGGTTCTACGAGGAGATCGTGCAGGCCCTCAACGTCGACGTCATGGCCGAGCTGGCGCGCCAGACCCACGTACCCGTCGCCACCGGGGAGCGGATCTTCACCAAGTGGGGTTTCCGCGAGGTGCTCGAGAAGCGCGCCGCCACCATCCTGCAGCCCGACGTCTGCTACGCCGGCGGCATCACCGAGCTGCGCCTCATCGCCGGCATGGCGGAGTCGTACTACACCCCCCTGGCGCCGCACAACCCCCAGGGTCCGTGCTCCCTGGCGGCGAGCCTGCAGATCGCCGCCTGCATCCCGAACTTCCTCGCCCAGGAGGGCGGCGACCGCGAGCACCTCGACCTGCTCGCCGAGCCCCTGCCGCCGGTCGTCGGGGGTTACCGGCTGTTGCCCACCGGCCCCGGTCTCGGCATCACCATCGACGAGGACAAGCTCAGGAGCCAGGTCGGCGAGCCCGGCCCCTATCGCGTTGCCTACGACGCCGACGACGGCTCGGTGGTCGACTGGTAGGGCCGAGCCCCTCGGCGGACTCGCTCGCCTTCGGGGCTTCTACCGCAACAGGGTGAGTTTGCGCGTCTGCGCGCCTGCGGACGTCTGCAGACGGTACACGTAGACGCCGCTGGCCAGCGGCCGGCCCCGGTCGTCCCGGCCGTCCCAGCTCAGGCGGTGCTGGCCGGCCTGCTGCGGCCCCTCGTGGAGTACCGCCACCCGCTGGCCCGTCAGGGCGAAGACCTCCAGGCGGGCCGGACCAGGCTTCAGCTGGAACCAGGAGATCACGGTCTGGCTGTTGAAGGGGTTGGGCGCGTTCTGCTGCAGGCCGGGTCCCTCGGGCAGCCCGATCCGCTCGCGGGCCATGGCCAGCAGCTTGGTCCGCGCCGGCTGGCCGAAGTGCTCGGCGAAGAGGAAGAAGTCGGCGAGGTCCACGGTGCCACTGGCATCCAGGTCGAAGCGGGGGTCGCTGCCGCCGAAGTGCTCGGTGAAGAGGAAGAAGTCGGAGAAGCCCACCTCGCCGTCGAGGTCGAAGTCGGGGGTGGCCGTGGCGCCGGCGGTGAAGGTCACGGGTTCCAGATCGGCGACCGTTGCCGCCACCGTGCAGGTCCCCACCTCCCCGCCCAGTGTCAGGGTGGTGGCCGCCAGGCCCTCCGCGTCTGTCGTGTCGCTTGCGGCCGCGAGGGCGCCGCTGCCGCCCGTGATCCTGAAGGTGACCTCGGCACCTTCCAGAGGTTGGCCGTACTGATCTCTCACTCTCACAACGAAGGGACGGTCCAGTTGCGACTGGAGCGGTCCTTCCTGCTCCTCGCCGCCGATCACGGTCAGGGCCCGGGGACTCGGGAGAACGGACGAGACATCCCACAGCAGGATCGTGCCGTCCTGGGAGGAGGAAGCGAGGACCTCGCCGTCGGGTGAGAACACCACCTTGCTGACGATGTGCGCGTGTCCTTCAAGGGTGGCGAGAGGTTTCCCCGTGGTCACCTGCCATAGCCTGACCCGCCCGTCCTGTTGGCCGGCCGCGAAGAGGGTCCCGTCGGGGGAGAGATCCACGCCCTGGGCCCAGTCATGTTGCAGCATCCTGCTATTGGCCCCCCTCTCCACGTCCCAGAGGTTGACGCGATTGCTCGACCCGGAAGCGAGGGTCGCGCCGTTGGGGGAAAAGGACAGGGCATGAACGCCGTATTCGTGCCCGGAGGCGGGAGCGGCCGTGTAGGTGCCGGCCGCCAGGTCCCAGAGCCTGACCTGGCCGCTTGACGACCCCGACGCGAGGGTCCTGCCATCGGGTGAGAACAGGAGACGGGTTACTTCTATGGTGTGGAATCCATCCGGACCGAAGGAGATCCGGTCCACGTCTCCCAGGAGGGAGCGGATCCTCGTACCCGACTCCAAGTCCCACAGGTAGATCACATCCTCGTCGGTCCCTGCCGCGAGGGTTGTGCCATCCGGTGAGAAGGCTACGGATGTGACGTCCGTCACATGGTGAGTCGACTGGATCGTGCGCATCGGACGGAGTCTGCCGATCGCGGCGCCCGTGGCCACGTCCAGAAGCCGCACTTCGCCGCCATAGACCCCTTGAGCGAGAGTCCTGCCATCGGGAGAGAAGGCCAACACCCTGTCCCGGCTCGCCCCGGTGAGGGTGGCGGTCCTTCGTCCCGTCGCCACGTCCCACAGATCGATCGACGCGTCCCAGGCGTAGGCGGTAGTCGCCAGCGTCGATCCGTCGGGAGAAAAGGCCAGGCCGGGGATGACCTCCATATGCTCTGAGAGAGCGGTCGCCTCTCCCGTGGTCAGGTCCCGAAGAAAGACCGATCCTTCCGTGGCCGAGGCCAGGGTTCTGCCATCCGGCGAAAAGGCGAGTGACTCGACGAAGTCTCCCTGGCCCGAATATGTGTGGATCTTGGACTTCTCCAGGTTCCACACCTGGACGGTGCCGAGCGATACTCCCGAGGCGAGGATCGCTGGATCGGGGGAGTACGAGACGGAGAAGACCTGGAGTCCTTTCCCCTCGAGGACAAGGGCAAGGGCCCCGGTGGCCACATCCCACAACTTGACCGTGCCATCCCTGGATGCCGAGGCAACCGTCGTCCCGTCCGGCGAGAAGGACACGGACCGGATCTCCTCCCAGTGCCTGAAGGTGATGGTACTGGTGCCCGTCTCCAGGTCCCACAGCCGCACCGATCCGTCCTCTTCCCCTGCCACGAGGGCCGTCCCGCCAGGAGCAAAGGACACCGAAGTGACTGCAGAGGTCTGTTCCCCCAAGGTGACGGCCAGGGTACCCGTGGCCGCATCCCACAGCTGGATCCCGGCACCCTCTCTGCCGGAGGCAAGGAGGCTACCGTCCGGAGAGAAGGTCAGGTAATCGGCCCCGGCGGGGAGAGTGGCGGCCACCGTGCCCGTCCCCAGGTCCCACAGCCTGATTCTGCCCGACCCTGATGCAAGAGTGGCGCCATCGGGGGAGAAGGCTACCGAACTGGTCCCCCCGACGGGCAGCAGCGTCAGCCTGCTCAGGTCCTCCAGGCCGTACAGCCATACGCCCATGGAGGTCGCCACGGCGAGGGACCGTCCGTCCGGGGCAAAGGTGACCGCCCTGTCGCTTTGGCTGACGCGTCCCTTGCCCAGGCGGGCAGTGGCGCCATGGGGCAGGTTCCACGTGGGGTATTCCTCCTCGGAGAATGCTACGGCCGAAGGCTCCTCTCCCATAGCGGGGAGAACGAGAGCGGGCAGCGCCAACAAGACGGGGTGAACGGGGATTCTCATGAGTGGCCCGAACCGCCCTCAGCGCAGCAGGGTGAGCTTGCGCGTCTGCGCGCCCCCGGCGGTCACCAGCCGGTACACGTAGACGCCGCTGGCCAGGAGGCGGCCCTGGTCGTCGCGGCCGTCCCAGCGCAGGCGGTGCAGGCCGGCCTCCTGCGGACCATCATGCAGCACCGCGACTCGCTGACCGGTCAGGGCGAACACCTCCAGGCGGGCCACTCCCCGATCCAGCACGAACCAGGGGATCACCGTCTGGCTGTTGAAGGGGTTGGGCGCGTTCTGCTGCAGCCCGGGGCCCTCGGGGAGCCCGATCAGTCTCTGGGCCAGGGCCACCAGCTTGGCCCGCGCCGGCTGACCGAAGTGCTCGGCGAAGAGGAAGAAGTCGGCGAAGTCCACCGTGCCGCTGGCGTCCAGGTCGAAGGCGGGGTCGGTGCCGCCGAAGGCCTCGGCGAAGAGGAAGAAGTCCGAGAAGCCGGTCCCGCCGTCGCCGTCGAAGTCGGGGGTTGGTACCAGGGTCGCCGTGAAGGTCACCGGCTCCAAACCCTCCACGGTGGCCTCCACGGTGATCGGCCCCAGCTCCTCTCCCAGGGTCAGAATGGTGGACGCCAACCCCTCGGTGTTGGTGGTGTCGGTGGCGGTCGTGAGCGTTCCGTCACCGGCGGTGACGGCAAAGGTGACGACCGCGCCGGGCAGGGCCTCTCCGTTCTGATCGAGGACCGAGACGGCGAAAGGCTCGGAGAGCTCGCCCCCAGTCGCCTGCTGCCCGTCCCCGGAGAGCTTCGTCAGAGTCTCGGGAATTGCGGTGCCGACGGCGGTGAAGGTCACCGGAGCCAACCCGGCCACCGTCACCTCGACCGCGTTGGGCCCCGGAGTGCGGCCCAGGGTCAGGGTGCTGGCCGCCCGGCCCTGGGAGTCGGTGGTGGCAGTGGTCGACGAGAGGGTCCCCCCGCCGGCCGTGACGGCGAAGGTGACGGCCACTCCGGCCATCGGTGACCCCCCCTGGTCGAGCAGGGAAACGACGAGAGGGGCGGCCAGGGGGGAGCCGCTCGATCCCTGCTGTTCGTCGCCCCCGACCTTGTCCAGGGTCGTGGGGGCCGACCGGGTATGGGCGGTGAAGATCACGGACTCGAGATCACTGACAATGGCCGCGACGGTGTTTTGTCCTGGAGCGCTTCCCAGGGTCAGGGTGGTGGCTGCACGGCCGCGGTCGTCGGTCTCGGTCGTCTCCACCGACAGGGTCCCGCCGCCGCCGACGATCCGGAAAAGAACCCGGACGCCTTCCAGCGGATCTCCGTTCTGATCCCTCACCTCGATGACCAAGGGCTCGGAGAGGACAGCGTCGGGCCCTCCTTCCTGCCCGTCACCGGACAACCCCGTCACGGACCTCGGGTGGAGCAGAACACGCCCGAGATCCCAGACGAGGACGGTGCCGTCCACCGATCCCGAGGCGAAGGTCGCTCCGTCGGGGGTAAAGCCCAGACTCCCGACGTGTTCTCCATGTCCCTCGAGGTTGGCGATCAGGGTGCCCGTCGCAACCTCCCGCACCTCCAGCACGTCGACATTGCTCAAGTCGAGAGTCCCCGAGAGGACGATCGACCCATCGGGGGAGAAAGCCGCGGTGGAGGCGTATCCCGGGTACTCAATGGACAAGGTGGCCTGATCCCTCCCGGGAGGAACTTTCCATATGGAGATCGTGAAACGGTCCGGCCGTGCAAGTGCGAGAGCTGTCCCGTCGGGAGTGAAGGACAAGGCGTAAACCGCGTCGGAGAAGTCTCGGGCGAGGATACTCGTGCCCGTTGCCAGGTTCCACATGGCCAGTCCGGCTGCCCCCGCGGCCAGGATCGTCCCATCCGGGGAAAAGGCCAGGGAGCCGACCCCATGGCCACCGTCCCCCTCGTAGGTGGCGGTATTCTCCCCCGATGCCACGTCCCAGAGCTTGACCCGGCCCCTGGCGTCCCCGGAGGCGATCGTCCTCCCGTCCGGCGAGAAGGCCACGGCGCTGATCCAGCTGCCATCGGGCGCTTCCAGAGCGGTGAGTTCGGCGCCCGTGGCCACGTCCCACAACCTGACCGTCTTGTCCGACGAGGCGGAGGCCAGAGTGACCCCATCCGGAGAGAAGACCACCGCATTGAGCCGGCCCGTATGGCCCTCGAGAATGGCGGTATTGGTCGCCGTCTTCAGGTCCCAGAGGTGGACCTTGTCGAAGCTCATGACCGCAGCCAGCGTTGTCCCATCCGGCGCCAGTGCCACGGAACGGGACGCCCCGCCGAAGTGTCCCTCCGCAATCGTGACGGCGCTTCTCCTGGCCAGGTCCCAAAGGGCGACACTCGCGTCACCGACGAATCCGGAAGCCAACGCCCCGCCATCGGGTGAGAAGGCCACCAATCCGCCGCCCCCCGTAGCAATGGTGGCAGCGCGGCCCGTGGCGAGGTCCCACAGCTTGATGTCGTCGGACCCCGAGGCGAGGGTGCTGCCATCAGGGGAGAAGTCCAGGGAGACGACCCAGCTCTCGTGCCCCGCGAGGGTGGTGACAGCGCCGGTGACCACGTCCCAGAGCCTGATCGTGTGGTCAAAGGACGCGGAAGCAACGGTCCTTCCGTCGGGTGAGAAGGAGACGTCCCAGACTTCCGCGCCATGTCCCTGGAAGATTGTGGTCCCGGCAGCCGTCTCCACGTCCCACAAGCGGACGGTATGGTCATACAATCCGGCCGCCAGGGTCCTCCCGTCGGGAGAGAAAGCCACGGACCGGATCCCCCACAGGCCCGCCTCGGAAATGGAGGCCTTCACGATCCCCGTCTCCACGTCCCACAGCTAGATTCCAGTGGCCCCGTAAGCGAGTGTCCTCCCATCGGGGGAGAAGGCGACGGTTTCAGCTGAAACGTCAAGGGCCGCCATCTGGTGTCCTGTCTCCACGTCCCACAGCCTGACCTTGTCCTTGTAAATCCCGCAGGAGGCGAGGGTGGTCCCATCGGGCGAAAAGGCCAGGTCCTCGACTCGGCGGGCCGGCAGCAGGGCCAACTCCCGGTAGGTCGCTACATCGTACAGCCAGATGCCGGCGTCCGTTCCCACGGCGAGAATCTCACCATTGGGCGAGAAGGCGAAGTTCCGGATCCGACCTTTTCCCAGACGGACGGTGGCGGCATGGGGCAGACGCCAGGTATGGAAGTCACCCTCCATGCGGGCGTGTCCAGCCCTCCGACCGCCGCTGCGCGGAAGGAGAAGCCCTGGAGCCCGGAGGAAGAAACCCCCACGATGTTCGTGCCCTGGAGGGGGCCAAGGGTGAGCACCGCCTCGACCCGGCCACCGGCGTCGGTCGTCCTGCTTTCCAGCGTGAACCGCCCGCCAACCCTCCCATCTCCCTGGAGATTGCCGAGGACCTGGCCGCCTTCCAGATCCAGCAACTCGAGCGATCCGCCGGCTGCGGAGGCCAGGGTCGCCCCGTCGGGCGAAATAGCCACCGCCATGGTTCCACCGAAGAGGGAGGTCGTCCCTGTCCGCGTCTCCAGGTCCCACAGTACAGTCCCGCCAAACGACGCGGAGGCCAGGGTTGCGCCTCCGGGCGCAAATGTCACTGCATGGACCGCGTCGTCCACCTCCAGCGTGGCGAGATGCTGCCGCGACAGTTGCCACAGGTCTAAGCCGATGCCGCTCCGGTTTCCGTCGGTATCGAGCACGGTGATGCTGATTGGATGCACCTGAGGGTTGGACAGGTCCGACAGCCCATAGGCGCTGCCGGAAGGGATCACGCCATCGTAGTCGATTTCGACGACGGCCTCTGTCGCTCCCATCAGTCCACGGCAGGTCTTCAGTTCCTCCCGCAGCAGATGGATGGCGTACGTCCGTCTCGTGGCAACTCTCAGGCGCAACTGGTGAAGTCCGTCCGGGTCGCTGAGCTCGAGCCGGATGGGAACGCTCGCCGAGCCTTCCGGATAGATCGACGGGGAAAGCAGTCTGATGGCCGGCGCCTCTCCCCGCTCGACTCCCACATCGGGATTGAAGTAGGGATGAGCGGCCAGGAATTCGGCGCTGCATGGAGACAGGGAGTCTGGCGAGGGCCCGTAGGACAGGATGTAGGAACCATCGCGGAAGTCGTGTCCCATACCGAAGGTGTGGGCCAGTTCATGGGCCAGGACATACCAGCCGAAGTCACCGCCCACCAAGGCCACACCGCTCTGTTTCGAGCTCCAGGTTGCCTGTCCGGCGTACTTTCGATCAACTTGGTTGTTGCTGATGTCGATGACAAAGACACTGATGCTCTTCGACAGGTCGAACCCCTGTCTGATCTCATCGGCCAGGGCCCAGGTGCCGTCGATATAGTGACTGTCGGGATATTGCCCATGCACAAGGTGAACCAGCGGGTCGCCCTCGTCATCCGTCTCCAACCGGAAGGTCCTGTACCCGAACCCGTGGGCCTCCATCTGCTCGCCGAACCAGGCCTGAGTGCGGCGCATCTCATCCCTGATCCTCTGAACCACATGCAGGCGAAACCGGCGGTCATTGGGCAGGAAGTAGAACATCCGCACAGTTCGGGGCTCACCGACGTCGAGGTCGGCCAGTCGTTTGCCGGCGGCCAGGGCGCCGTTCGCACCGACCGCGAATTCGTGGAACTGGCAGGAGAGGAGGCTGTCGGAGGGCGGAGGAGATGCATGGCCGACAGCAAGGGGCGAGAGGACAAGGGCGAGGAAGAGTCTCTTCACGGCTGGCGCCTCCCGGCGCCCGGCGGTCGTCTATTCCAGGTGCATCACCAAGGCGAACGCTACGGCAGCGGCGACCACAGCACCACCGGCGCCGTGATCCCGCCGGTGCCGATCTCGTTCAGCTCCTCGTGAGGATGCGCACGGCCACGGTGTTCACGGCTCCCGGCCGCAGGACCCCGTAGATCCGCCGGCCGTCCGAAGCGGCGGCGAGTCTCATGGGGGACCGTCTCGGGCCGCGAGGCTCGGCGGCTCCAGGTCACCGGCGGCTTGCCCGGGGTCGAGCACGGAGCGGTCCGGTCCGGGGGCGACTCGATCACGAGTCGCCCTCGGGCAGAGCCAGGGCCAGCAACTGCGGCGCCCAGGAGTCCCAGCCGTTGATGGGGATCACCAGGTACTGGCGGCCGTCGACCATGTAGCTGATGGGGCTGCCCCCGGGGTTGTCCCGGAGCTTGACCTCCGCCAGGACCGCTCCCGTCTCCAGGTCGAAAGCGCGCAGACGGGGTCCCGGCTCCACGAAGGCCTCGGCGCCCGGGCGCTCCAACCCGCGGGGGAACCCGGTGGCCAGGACCAGCACCGTCCTGGTGGCGAGCGGGAAGCTGCGGTCGAACCAGCCCAGGGGCGGCAGGTCGAGGCCGCGCAGGGCCGGATGGTTGACGGGGCCCCGGCCCACCGGGCTCATCCACAGGTGCTCTCCCGTGTCCAGGTCGATGGCGGTGACGCGGCCGTAGGGAGGCCTGGTCAGCGGCAGGCCGTCGACGAAGGGGTCGTCACTCTTGAAGCTGGCGTAGTCCGAAGCGCGGAAAGGGCGCACGAGGACCTCCAGGCCCCCCACCTTCTCCACCCGGACGACATCGGGTTCGGTGCGCGAGGGCACGTAGAGCACGTTCGTTCCCGGCACCAGGGCCGCGCCGTTCCAGTCGGTGGCGCCTTGGCCCCCGGGCAGGACCAGCGTGCCGTTCTCGCTGGGCGGGGTGAACAGGGGGCCGTGCTCGTACTCGCGGAGATGGTCCAGGGCCTTGCGCCTCAGCTCGGGCGTGAAGTCGACGAGGTTCTCTTCCTGCAGACCCTGGTGGTCGTAGGGGGCCGGCCTGGTGGGGAAGGGCTGCGTGGGCCAGCTCCTCTCGCCGGGGGTCTTCGACGCCGGCACCGGGCGCTCCTCGATGGGCCAGACCGGCTCCCCGGTGGTGCGGTCGAGGACGTAGCAGAAGGCCTGCTTGCTCACCTGGGCCAGGGCCTTGACCGTCCGGCCGTTCACGGTGATGTCGGCCAGCACCGGCGGCGCCGACAGGTCGTAGTTCCACAGGCCGTGGTGGATCATCTGGTAGTGCCAGACGCGCTTCCCCGTGGCCGCCTCGACGCAGACCAGGCTCTGGCTGAAGAGGTTGGCCCCGGGGCGGTCGCCGCCGTAGTAGTTGTGGGTGGTCGCGCTCGTCGGCAGGTAGACGTACCCCAGCTCCTCGTCGGCGCTCATGGCCGACCACACGTTGGCCTGCCCGAAATTGCGCCAAGCGTCGTTCTCCCAGGTCTCGTTGCCGTCCTCGCCCTCCTGCGGCACCGTGTGGAAGATCCACAGCTGCTCGCCGGTGCGGGCGTCGAAGCCGCGCACGTCGCCCGGGGTGGAGTACTCTTCGGGGGGCTCGGCGTGCCAGTCGGCGATGCCGGCGCCCACCACCACCACGCCGCGGCAGACGATGGGCGGGGAGGTGACGCAGTAGCTCTCCCGGTCGATGGGCCGGCGCAACCCCTCGCCCAGATCGACGAAGCCGCCATCGCCGAAGGCCGGATCGGGGCGGCCGGTCTCGGCGTCGATGGAGTAGAGGCGGTCGCTGGCGGTGCCGTAGAACACCCGCTTCACCGGGCCGCTTCGCCAGTAGGCGACTCCCCGGGAGATGCCGCTGAAGCCGTGGGCCTCCCAGGCGCGGGGATCGAAGGTCCACAGCTCCTCGCCGGTGGCCGGGTCGACGGCGCAGAGCACGTTGAAGGGGGACCCGTAGTAGAGCACCCCGTCGGCGACCACGGGCGTGCCCTTGTTCGCGTGGGTCCGGAGGCCCTCGGCCGCGGCGATCGCTTTGTCGGGGGCCGTGTAGCGCCAGACCTCCCGCAACTGGTGGAAGTTGCCGCCGTCGATCTGCGACAGGGGCGCGAACCGGGTGCTGGCGGGGTCGGCGGCGTACGAGGACCACTCCCATCCCGGGGCGGGGCCGGAGGCCAGGAGCAGCAAGCAGGAGACCGCATGAGCGCAAGCGCCAGACCGCACTGGCCGCTGACGTATCGCGTTGGCTGGTGAGATAGAGATATGCTACCCGGTTTCTGCGAGGTGGAGGTCCCTCAGGCAGGGGCCGCCCCGCCCGAGGTCCGGTGTCCGAATCCCGCTTACTCTCGCGCGTCCCTCGCCATCACGTGAGGATAGGTGAGGATGCGGCTATCGGCGGTTACCACCGTGAGGTCGAGGACTCTCGAGTTGCGCGAGCTCGAGCGACGACACCAGTTCAAACTTCCCGCTCCCAGTGGTCGGAGAAGTCGCAGTGGAGGAGGTCTCCGTGAATGGTCATGCGTCCGCGCAAGCTCCCCAGTTCCCGCTTGCGCGGAGTCCCCCCATAGCGTTCGACCGTCGCAATGGGACGATTCCGCCAAGTGACGACGAGGGACTCCCCGGTAGCATGAACGGTCTTCAGCTCTTCGATGCACTTTGCCTTGAACTCGGAGATCCCCATGGTTTTCATGCTTTTCAAGCAAGCCTGGTCAAGTAACCGGGTCAACTACATCCAGATGGGAGAGGATGAACTCAATGCAGGAGACCGCCTGGGCGACCGTGGAAGAGAGCGATCTGGCCATCAAGATCGAGACCGACCGACTCGAAGCTGTCATTCCCAAGAAGGATCCCCGGCAATGGATGACCGGAATCGAGAAGGGATCGTTTCTCGACAAGGCCACCGGCTTCCGGGAGATCGGCGATGGCCTGATGGTCGTCGACTGGTTGATGGAGGCCGGAAGCGATGAGGACTACGGCGATGAGGTGATCGCTCCGGACGGGGAGGGGGTGGGCCGATACTCATGGTACGAGAACGAGACCGACCCGGAGCGGCGGTACTCCACGCGCATGTCCCACGGCAGCAGCCATCGCAAGCGCATGGTCGAGGGACCCCAGCTCTGCCACAGGATGAAACCGGTCCAGCCGGAGGTGATCCACGGAGCGGACTTTGTCGCGGTTTCAACCACGTATCGGTACGAATACGCCGCCCCTGGCCGCAAGACCGGATCGCGCTGGACACAGCGGATCGTATTCCCCAGGGGTGAACGCTTCTTTGTCCTGATGGACAAGATCGACAGCGTCAACGACTCGCCGGAGATGTTCCTCCGCGGCGACATGCCGGGATGTGTCCGCCATGAGAAGGGGGATACCTTCAGCGAGATCTACCTCAGCTATCTGGGCGGCCCCAAGGGGGTGCGCATCCCGTCCGATGAGTTCTTCACGCCCTTTCCGCCGGACCTGAAGTTCGGCTATCGCCGCGACTTGAACAGAACCCCGTCGCACTTCATCCGTGCATACCATACGCGGGACAAGCGGACGGGCGAACAAGGTCCCTGGCTGGCGGGGCTGACCCTCGAGCCCTCCGTGGTCTACGAGGCGTGGTGCAGCCAGCGGCCCGGAGGCATCATCGTCATGATCGAGGAGATTCACGGGAAGCCGGTGCAGGCGGGCGACTCCTTCAGCGCCGCCCACGTCGTGGGCTGGTTCGACACGATCGAGGAGATGCACGGCATCTACGACCAGTACAGGGGGCACACCGCGCTGACCGCTGACGCATCGGGTTGGCAGCTGGTGAGATAGGGGATCCGCTACTCGGCCTCCGCGAGAACCGCCTTCAGGCGCTCTGGATAGTTCGTCAGGATCCCGTCGACGCCGATCACGATGAAGGCCCGCATCTCTTCGGGGGTATCCGCATAGAAGACGTGGACAATTCGCCCTGCCGCATGCGCCTCCTGGACAAAATCCCGAGTCGTGATGTCCCGCCCCGGCTGCATCGTCCGAAGCCCCATCTCTACCGATTTCTGGATGTACTCCTCCGGCGTGCGGCTGCCACGGAAGATCCGGCACTCGATCCGCGAGTCGATCCCGGCGAAGATGCCGACGCTCTCGTCCCTGCACGTCACGACGGATCTCTCCACCATGCCGAAATCGCGCAGCGGCCCTGCAACCTTGCGCTCGTAGTCGCCGTCCGGGTCGCCTCCCTCCTTGAGGTGGACGTTGAGGCCAACCTTCCCCTGCACGAGATCCAGCGCTTCCTCCCACGTCGGCACCCGTTCGCCCCGGAATCGTTGATCAAAGACGCTTCCGGCATCGAGGGCCTTGATCTCCTCCAGCGTCAGATCTCCGATGGCGCCCGTGCCGTCGGTCGTCCGATCCACGGTGGCATCGTGCATGATGACCAGATGGCCGTCGCTTGTTGAGTGGAGGTCGAGCTCGATCTCGTCGGCACCGATCTCCAGCGCCTTCTGAAATGCGAGCAGCGTGTTCTCGGGGTAGTTTCCCGACGCACCCCGGTGGGCCACATTGACAACCATCCGTCACTCCTGCAGACGCGTGATTTCTACACGGACGGGAATGGCGCTGGTCCACGCCCGGCGCCCGTTCTCCTGCTCCACGCACACGAAGACCCAGTCCTGCATCCGGTAGCCGTCCACGGTCAGGTCGACCTCGAACCGCTCCGACGGCGTCTTCGACTGGACGCTGCGGACGCCGAACCCCTTCGACCGCACATGGCACGCCGCGCACGGGCTGCACTCCACGACGACGGCTCCCCGCGCCTCCATGCGGACGTCGCGAATCTCGGGCCCTTCGCTGGCGTAGGTGCGGTGCGCCCGGATCGCCTCCAGGATTCCCGCCACGCCGGGGCGGCGCACCAGCACCCCGGTCCAGGTCCGTCCGGTCACGGACGCGTCCTCCAGCACGGTCGCATCGTCCACGCCGATGGCGGGCAACCGGACCCCGGCGTTGAGGAGCATCTGCCAGACTTCCTCGGCCCGCTCCTTGCCGTTGATCTTCCACGCCAGCCGGTTGCTCAGCTCGAAACCCGAAAGGCCGGAACGGGCCAGGGTGAGCGCCTTCTCCCAGGTATAGTCGCTCCAGGCCGGGTGGGGGAGCGTGGCCAGACCGCCCTGGGCCTCGGTCTCGCGGGCGAGTCGTGCGACATCCTCCACGGTGCCGTCGAGGGGCCGCGGCACCTCTTGCAGGCCCAGGCAGATGATGTGGGTCAGGTCGTCATACTCCGGCCAGAAGACCTCCGCTCCCGGAATCGTGAAGAACGACTCCGACGCCTCGGGCATGGGGGTGATGCTGAGGTAGTCCGTGGTCGCGAGGAAATCGAAGCCCATCGCTCGATAGTGCTCGCAGACCGCTTCGGGGTCGCCCATCTGCGCCACGTGGCTGTGGAGGCCGCCCCGAAGCCACCGCCCCCCGCCCTCGAACTGGTTGTCGGCGTCGATACGCAACCGGATCGGCCCCACCTTGTCCCGCCCTTCAATCTCGAATGTCATCGACCATCCCCCGCGCTTCGAGTTTCCTGAACACGAAAGCTCCCAACTCGTAGCTGAGGACCCTGTCTTCATCAAACGTGAAGAGGGCCGTCTCTCCGGCTGCCCGGCCGCCGCGAACAAGCCACTCCTCCTCCTTGTCCGTCGGTTCGAGGACGGCCGGGGCGTGCAGCGAATACACGGAACCACCGTGAGGCACAAGCTGCAAGCCGCCGTCGCGCCACTCGATGTTCACATCGATGCCCGGTTCAGCGCGGTAGTGGCCGAGGAACCGCAGCAGCGGCTCCGGCGTGGGTTCGAGCTTCGGCGGCTCGGGCAGGGACGGCGCCGCTTCGCCGGCGTTCAGCACCATCTCGAGGACCTCCTGCGCCGTCTCCAGACCGCCGTGGGGAGGCCACATGTTGATCAGAAGGACCACACCCGTCCTGGCTGGAACGTTGAACCACACTTGTGTTCCGAAGCCGTGGATCCCGCCGCCGTGATTGTGGTAGACGTGATTGCCGATGCGGGTTGCGCGCCAGCCGAGGCACTGTCCCGCCGACCAGTCCGGCTCGATGTATTGCGGCTGCTGGATCTCCACCAGTGTCTGAGCCTTGAGCACCCGTGAGTCGCCGCGGAACTGGAAGGATACCCACTTCGCCAGGTCGCTCACGGTGGAATGCAGCTGGCCCGCCGCCGAGATCCCGTTCAGGTGGGCATAGGGGGCGCGTTCAGGGCGGTCCTGGTAGGGCGTCGGGTTGTAGCCGGTGAAGAAGCGGGGACGCAGTTCGTCGGTGAGGTCGAATACCGTCGATGTCAGGCCGAGGGGCTCGATGATGTTGGCGTGGAGGTACTCGGTGTACGGCGTACCGGTGAGACGGTGGACCACCTCGCCGAGCAACCCGAAGGCGAGGTTCGAGTACTTGGAGGCGGAGTCCTGGGGGATGACGATCCCCGTCTCCGGCAGCTTGGCCAGCATCTCTTCACGGCTGGGGAAGTCGAGGGCGTTCCAGCCGTGCGTCGGCGACTCGGTGACCAGTCCGGAACGGTGGGTCAGCAATCGTCGCAGCGTTACGCCTTCCACGTTGCCGCGGACGGCGCGGGCCGAGGCGAACTCGGGAACGTGTCTTGCCAGCGGGTCTTCCAGGGTGAGCCGCCCCTCGTCCCGCAACTGCATGATGGCGGTGGCCGTGAAGGTCTTGGTCACCGAAGCGACGCGGGCGATCGTGTCTTCGGTGGGCTTCCTGCCGGAATCGAGATCCGCCGCGCCGAACCCGTCGAACCAGGCGAGCTCCTGGTCGCGGACGATGCCGAGGGCCATGCCGGGGAGCTTGTGCTGGGCGACCTTTGTCTCCGCCAGGTGCTCGATCTTCGGGATCAGGCTCTGGAGAACACGATCCGTCATTCGTGATTTCCCTGTCCCGCTGATTGGGATCCGGTTCCTGCCAGGACCGCTTCCGGAGTCCTGCCGACGAGGTTGCGGTAGACCTCCGGATCGGTCGCCCCCTCGGTAGCGATGATGACGATACGGCTGCTGGCATCGAGTCCGAGTTGCCGCCCCAGGTCCTCGTCACACGTCGCAGCCAGGAATCCTGCCCACGCGGCGATCCCCGTCTCACCGATGACGAGGGGGGGATCGCCGCCGGCACCTGTGGCCGCCTGCCGCATGGCATCGCCAGCCGCTTCCTCGGGTACCGTGAGAAAGGCGAAAGCACCGCCCCTCAGGATCTCCCACGCCTGGGGCGAAGCGGACTCGACCACCAGTCCGTCCATGACCGACCGCCCATCCCCGCTGACGGTCTGTGGGCTGCCTTCGATCGCGCTGTGGTACAGACAGGCCGATGTGGTGGGTTCAACCACAACTACCCGCGGATGGTCGCCCTCATACCGCTCCCACAAGTGCCCGCAGGTCGCGGCGGCCAGTCGACCGCCGCCGCCGGGGACGAAGACATGAGTGGGCGGCGGAACATCGCTGAACTGCCGAACGATTTCGCCCGCTACCATTGCGTAGCCCTGCATGATCTCGCGGGAGATGTGGGGATATTCCGCGGACTTCTCATCCGAGATGGCGAAGTACCCGAACATCTCGGCGTCCTCGTAGGAGCGTTGCACCGCTTGATCATAGTTTCCCGGAACCCGCACCACCTCCGCGCCGTAGGCGGTGATCGCTTCCTCCCGGCCGGCGCTGACACCGTCGTTCATGTAGATCACGCATCGGCAGCCGAACATGCGGGCTCCCCAGGCCAGGGCTCGCCCGTGATTCCCCGATGTCGCGGCGGAGACGGTGATCTCTCTCGTCACCGAGTCATACCTGCGATCCATCAGGTCCCGGGTGGTGACCGTTTCCGCGTCGGTCGCTTTCCTGACTTCACCCTTCAACACGGAGAGCATCGCGTAAACGGGTCCCGTCGGCTTGAAGCTTCCCACCTCGAACCGATGCCCTTCATGCTTGCACCACAGGCCTCCGACACCGCTCGCCGATGCAAGTCCGCTCAATGCGATCAGCGGCGTCGGTTGATACCCGGGGAAGCCCGTCACCTCCGCTTCCACATCAGCGAAGGCATGGCGGTTCAGCAGCGCCCTCTGCGCCGGACCGTACTCCGGCGGAGGGTGGGCCTGCGCATTGATGGAGAGATGGGTCGGGTAGGCACTCATGCCGGCATGTCGGGGGCCTGCGGATCGAGACAGGCGCCCACCGGGCGGGGCCCCAGCGGGCGCAGGGGCATCTCGTCGTAGGACTCGTAGCGGATGTCGAGGTGGGGCGTGTCCACCACGCGGCAGCCCTCGCTGCGGGAGATCATGACCGCGTCGATGACGCCCGTGATCAGCAGGGTGCGCTCGCAGGGGTACGGCGGCGCCCCGGTGCGGAAGAACTGCTCGATGTTGCGGGTGAGGTAGCCGAAGTGGGCGAAGGGCCCCCCTTCCTGGGTGTGGAACTCGCAGGCGTCGACGGTGCCGTCCCGCCGCCGCGCGGCGTAGGCGAACTCGCTCACGTAGCCGTTGAGATGCAGCACCGAGGCCTTCAGCCCGTCGGCGTAGCGCACCAGGAAGACGGTGGGCTCTGGGCACTCCTCCGGGTCGTCGCCCTTGGTCTTTGCCGCGGCGGCCAGCATGGCCACGGCCAGGTCCTGGGACCACTCGCCGCGGTCCCGGGCCCGCCACACGTCGTCGCCCTCCAGGCACTGCACCGAGACCACCCCGGTCTCGCCGCCGGCGCGCCGTTCGGCCATGCACTGCAGGGTCTCGAGGGCGTGATAGCCGTAGGCCTCCACCGATCCGTAGCTGAGGGACATGACCTCCTCCAGCTCGACCCCGCCCTTGTCGTACTCCAGCCACGGCCGGCGCCAACACAGGGGCAGGGAAGACCCGGCCATGAGGGGGATGCCGAGCTCCTCCTTGCGGGCCCACATCCAGGCCGCGTCCGCCCAACTGTAAGCCAGGTGCTTGTCGCTGAAGACCGGCACCACGCGGCCGCTCTCGGCGAAGACGCCGGCGATCTGCTCGAAGAAGTAGCGCCGCGGGTACATGTGCCGGCCGCGCTCGTTCCACGGGTAGTCCCCGTGCTCGCCCACGAGGAGCACGGCGTCCACGTCGAGCTTGTTGGACCCGGCGTGCAGGGCGCGGCGGATGCTGGGGTGGCGGGGGACCCCGTGTTTGGCGAGGCGTTTGAGGCCGACGTCGTTCTCCAGCACGTGGTCGATGTAGGCGGAGGTGATGCGCACGTCCTCGAAGGGCCGGAAGCCCTCGTCCGTGGACGTCCCCTCCAGGAACTTGGTGACGATCACGTCGGCGTGGGACTTGGGGTGATAGATCGTGCAGATGGCGGCGACGCGCAGGGGATCCATGGGGCCTCGGTCCGGGGTGCGGGTTCGGGGTGCGGTCGTGGGTTGTTCCGGCGGCATAGGTTCCGCGAGGGCACGGGCAGCGTCAAGGGCGGGGGAGGCGCATGTGCGGAGCGGGTCGGGAGCGCTGCCGGCCGGAGGCCCGGGACGGCTGGAGGGAAATTGATCGCGGCTTCCCGGCGTGGCTACCTTGCCACGGCATGGAAAGCCGACTCGAGGAGGCAACGGATGAGATTGATCCCCGGATGGCTGGCCGCCGCGGCCGGCCTCGTGCCGCTCATCCCCCAGGAAGCTGAGGCGCAAGTGACCGGATTCGACCGGGAAGAACTGATCGCCGAGTTCGTCGCCTTCGACAACTCGCGGAACGAGGGCCGGGCGTACTCGGACCAGAAGACCTCGTCGGCCCTGGCCTGGGGCGAGAGCTACTACCTCAACGCCTACATCAAGATGTACCGAGTGACCGGGGACGCGCGGTGGCTGGACAAGGTGATCGACCACTTCGACCGCATGGCGGCGAACATGGGCGACCACGACGGCGACGGCATCCCGGGGTGGCAGGCCGACCGCTACTCCGTCTCCCGCATGCGCGCCGAGGAACTGCACAACCGGGGTACCGCGCGGATCCTGCCCGGCGAGGCGGTGGAGACGAACATCCAGCAGGCCCACGAAGCGGTCGACGCGGAATACATCGTCGAGCGCACCGGGGATGACCGCTTCACGGTGCGGCGGATGAGCGGCGGCGCCTGGGAAGTGGTCCACGACGGACCGCACGTCGTGGGAGAGCCGATCCCCGGCATCGCCGGCTTCGAGGTGAAGCTGGAGGGGCAGCCGGAGATGGGGGACCGCTTCCGCGTCGAGACCCGGGGACCGGCTCCGTTGGAGTACGCCGTCCACGAAGGGATGATCCTCTACCCCATCGCCCAGTTCATCGAGCTGGTCCTGAAGGACCCCCGCCTGGAGGAGCGCTACAGCGAGAAGGCCCGCTCCTACCTCCAACTGATCGAGCAGCGGGTCCTCAAAAAGCAGGAGCGCCACTGGCTGGACGTGGCTCCCGGCATGGGGGCCTACCGGTTCACCGAGTCCCCGTCCGAACGCTTTCCCAACCGCGTCATGCCCCACAACCAGTACCTCGCCCCGGCCCGGGTCTGGCTGGTGCTCAAGGACGTGTCGGAGAATCCCCTGTACCTGGAACGCGCCACACGGATGGCCACCCATTTCAGGCACTTCCTCCAAAAGACCGGAAATGCCTACACCTGGAATTACTGGGACTGGACCGAGGCCGGAGAGCCGGACCACAGCCGGCCCGAGGACTCCAGCCACGGGCAGATCGACGTGAGCTTCGCCGTCGAGGCCTTCCGCCGGGGCGTGGTCTTCACCCGGCAGGACATGCTGCGGTTCACGCGGACCCTGACGGAGCAGATGTGGAACGGCTCGCTGGAGGAGCCGCGCATCGGGAGCCGCGTGGACGGACCCGACGGCGACAGCAAGATCATCCGCGGCTGGATGGAGCTGTGCCGCTGGGACCCGCGGATCTGGGACATCCACTGGGCGCTCTTCAACCGCCTGGACCGGCCCGGGCTGGACATCCCACACATTCTCTACGGCCGGGCGCTGCTCGACGGCGAAGTGGAGGACTTCTGATCCCTCTGGTTGCATAAGAACAGGGCTTTTTCCTCCTCCGAACGGCCCATTGTCACTTGCGGCGCCCTCTGAAAAAGGGGTATTTGATACTGTCGACCAAGACATGTATCGACCCCTTTCAGAAGGACACCGCAAGTGAGGTTCAGAAAAGAAGACATTTTGGCCCGTTTTCACAAGCTCCCGCATCTTCGCTTCGAGGATCAACAGCTGACTTCCTTTGCGGGAGCCATCGTTTTTCAACTGCTCTTCCGGCGCCTGGATCTGAAGACTCGGCTGAAGTCGTGCTTCCCCGCCAAGAGCTCCGCGATCTTTGGTCCCCATCTCATGGTGTTGTTGCTCATCGTGCATCTGCTGCTGGGCTTCCGGCGGCTGCGAGACATGGACTATTACCGGGACGATCCGGTGGTGCTGCGTCTGTTGGGCTTGCGCCGCCTGCCGGACGTGGCCACCCTCAGTCGCGCCCTCGCAAGAATGGGCCGTTCGAGTATCGAAAAAGTGCGCCACCTGTCTTCGGTCCTGGTGGTGCAGGCGCTCCAGCGCGAGCGGTTCCCCCGTCTGACCCTCGACTTCGACGGCTCGGTGATCTCCACTTGTGGTCATGCCGAAGGGACCGCCGTGGGCTATAATCCGAAAAAGAAAGGGGCGCGCAGCTATTACAACCTGTTCTGTACGGTGGCGCAGACCGGACAGTTCTTCGATGTCCTTCACCGCCCCGGCAACGTCCATGACAGCAAGGACGCCCATGCGTTCATGATGGACGCCTTCGATCGGGTGCGCGACGCGCTGGCGCCTACCGTGCTCGAGTCCCGACTCGACAGTGCCTTCTTCAGCCAGGACACGCTCACGCTCCTGGACCTGTATGGCGTCGAATGCACGATCAGTGTCCCTTTCGAACGCTTCCCCGTACTCAAGGACCAGATCGAAGCGCGCCAGCGCTGGCGCTTTCTCGATGAACACTGCGCCTATTTCGAGAGTGACTGGAAACCCAAACGCTGGCCCGCCTCGTACCGATTTCTCTTGGTCCGCCGTGCGGTCGCGCGTCAGACCAAGGAACCGCTGCAACTGGATCTGTTCGAACCCCGGCCCATCGATCATGAGTACCGCGTTCTGGTGACCAACAAGAGGATCTCGGCCCGCCGCGTGCTCCTCTTCCACTATGGCCGCGGCGCCCAGGAAGGGATCTTCGCCGAGGCCAAGCAACAGGCCGGGCTGGATCTGATCCCCACCCGGCGGCTGCTCGGCAACCAGATGGTGACTTTGTGTGCGATGATGGCCCACAATCTGGGACGCGAAATGCAGATGCGGGCGCAGGCGCGATCCAACTATTCGCGCGCCAAACGCCCGGCGGCGTGGACCTTCCAGACCTTGGACACTCTGCGTCATCGCTTCATTCAGCGCGCCGGGCGCCTCACTCGGCCCAAGGGCGAGTTGACCCTGACCCTGAACTCCAATCCAAAAGTGGAAAAAGATCTGTTGCATTTCCTCGAAACACTGAAGGATGCCGCCTGATCACACCACCGCCTTCAAACAGATTTATGCAACGTTAGGGTGATGCCGGTCCGCCATCTGCCCAACGATCCCGACCTGGACCACCTCAGGGGCCAGGCGAAGTCGCTGCTCGACGCCTGCCGGTCCGGGGACCCCGCCGCCCGGGCGGACTTCGCCGAGTTCCATCCCCGCGGGGTGGAGCCCGCCGAGGCCGCGCTCGCCGACGCCCAACTCGTGCTGGCGCGGTCCTACCAGCAGGCGAGCTGGCCCCGCCTTCGCGTCAAGGTGGAGCTGCTGCGCGCCATCTGGCGCGACGACCTGCAGCGGGTCCGCGACATCGTGACCGAGCATCCCGACCTGCTGGGCGAGGACGTGCGCAACGAGAACTGGGGCCCGCCCATGTCACAGGCCGCCAACCTCGGCCGGGACGCGGTCGTGGAGATGCTGGCCTCCCTCGGCGCCAGGGATCTGGAGAAGGCATTTGCCCGGGCGGCCCTGCAGGGCAAGGTGAGCACCATGCGCAAGCTGGCCGCCCTCGGCGCGACGGTCCCGCGCGGGATCATCATGGGGTGCTGCGAGACGGTGAACGGGGACGGCCTGAGGGAGCTGGTCGATGTCGGCGCCGAGTTGTGCGACTCGGAGGACGACCGCCTGGCTCCCGTCGCCCTGGCGCTGAGCACGTACGCGCGCAACCCGGCCGGCAAGCACGAGGTCCTGCGCATCCTGGAGGACAACCTCGACTACCCCGACACCCCCGCCATGGCCGTTCACCGCGGACGGATCGACCTGCTCGACGCCCTGTACGAGCGCGACCCCGGCTTCGTAGGGCGGGCCCTGACCGGCGAGGACATCTACCCTCGGTCATGCGGCTGCGGCGGAGACGACGGCTACGGTCTGCACGGGACGCCGCTGCAAGGCGCCACGCTGCTGCACATGGCCATCGACTACCACGAGCGCGAGATCTTCGACTGGCTCCTGGCCCACGGCGCCGACCCGGATGCCCGCGCGGCGGTCGACGCCGACGGCTTCGGCGGGCACACACCGCTGTTCAGCGCCGTGGTCGTGCAGCCCGGGACGGTGCGGGGCCTGGAGGCCGATCACTTCGTCAGGGCCCTGCTCGAGCGCGGCGCCGACCCTTCCGTGCGCGCCTCGATCCGCAAGCAGCTGATGTTCATCGACGACGAGGCCCACGAGTACCACAATGTGACCGCCCTGGAGTACGGGCGGGCCTTCCACGAGGAGCGGTTCGTCAACATGGCGGCCCTGAACTTCCTGGGGGCGCACGCCGGCGGGGCGGAGGACTCCTGAGCGGCCTGTCCGGCGGCTACTCGCCGGAGAAGTCGCGCACCACCTGGCCGTAGCCCTCGGTGTAGTCCATCTCCAGGTACCAGGCGCCGTGGAAGGAGAGGGGGGCGAAGTCGGAGAGGTCGAAGACGGCGGAGGGGTTGAACTGGACGACGCCGTCGCCGGCGCGGCAGATGTGGACCTGCCGGTCGGTGCTGGCGCCGACCGTGTCGATGATCTGCATCACTTCGGGGCCGCTGCCGTCGGCCCGGGGAATCACCTTGAGGCGCCAGTTGGGCTCGGTGGCGGGCATGTCCTCGGGGCGCGCCTCCCGATGCATGGTGGAGCGGATGCTCATGACGGAACCGCCGCCCACCACCGTGTCGGTGCACATGACTCGCTCGTCCATGGAGACGGTGATGGCGGCGTGGACCTTCGGGGTCCCGTAGATCTCGCGGCCGGCGGGAATGCTGGAGCGGGAGTTGAGAAAGGCCACGGCGCAGAAGTACCCGGACCGGCCCTCGAAGGTGCAGGGCACGGAGAGGGCGCTCTCCTCGAAGGCGCCGTAGCTGGAGCTCCCCACGGCCAGACCCATGGCCACGCACAGGCCGTCCTCAAGAGGAGGTCATGATGCATCGCCGTCCTATCGTCGCATTGATCCTCGCCCTTGTTGGCGTGAGGGGGATCAGTGCCGAGGAGAGACGGACGGTCACCTTGGGTGGTTGGCCTGCTGACAGTCGCCGAGAGTGGAGGAGCTGACCCTTATTCCATAATGTTCCTGAGGCCGGCTCAAGGGGGCGGGTATGAGTCTGCGGCCTATCTGGACACAACCTATAGAGCCATATGGTGGATCGGCAGTAACGCTAGGAACTTCCCGGATCCGCCAACGGGACAAAACGCGTGGGTATTCTGGGATGTCTCCTCCGTAGGGTTCAAGATGGGGGTTCCGAGCGAGGACTTCCCCTCCCAGTTCACGGCCACCGCGTCAATCGAGAACGCTGTCGATGCTTGGGACGATATCGAGTCGAGTGTGCTCAGTCTCACCTATGACGGCTTGGATGTATACCTGGCCAACGATCCCGGAGACGACGTAAATGTCATCTTCTGGGCCAGCCACTCCAGTCTGGATACAGATAACCTCAATGGTCTTACCCTGATCACGACACCCATCAGCGGTGATGACATCGGAGAGTTCTCCGACGTTGATATCGTCCTCAACGAGCGGAAGCGCTGGACGACGGTCCTATCCCGTTGTAGGCCAGGTACCGCCGGCGCAGACTACGTGGATACGCTTGATGTTCAGAGGGGCAAGTCCCATTTTCAGTTGAAACGTAGCCCAGGCTCGAGTGGATGAGTCAGCCCGTCATCGCGAGCTGCTGGATGCCGAGCTCGGCTTGGAGCGCTTGCCGGAGCATCGGCAGGTGGTGGTAGCCGTTGATCCGGCGCAGGCGAGGTTCGATGTCAAGCAACGCCGTGGCGACCCAGCGGTGACGCTGCGACGAGTTGGTCCAGCGCCGCACGTTGTGCGTCAACTGCTCCAGGAGACTGTTGACGTTCTCGATACAGTTGGTGGTACGGAAGGAGGCCTTCAGCATCGGCATCAGGCCCAGGCGGTGGAGCGTGAGGGTTTCTTGCTGGCCTTCCTCCAAGCTGCGCAGGGCCGACTGGTTCATCAACTGCAACCCCGGTTTCAGCGCCTCCAGGGCGGCTTGGGCCTCCTCGTACGTCGAGTGCCCATACGCCGCTTCCAGCTTTCGACGAAGGCCGGCCTGCTCGCTCTTGGGCAGGTACGAGACCACGTTCTGGCGCTTGTGATACTGGCATCGCTGCACGCAGGCATGGCCCTGGAGCACCGACCGCACCGCCTTGTACAGGCCCTTGCCTCCATCGATCACCACGAGCAGCCCGGCTTCGTATTGCAGGCCCCGCTCGACCAGCTCCGCCAGGAAGCGGCGACAGACGCGCTCGTTCTCGGTGGCCGCCTGCACGAAGCCCAAGGGCACCTTCTGGCCCTCCAGAGTCACACCCAGGGCGATGAGGATCTCCTCGTCGGCGAAGCTCTTGCCGTCCAGAAACAGCGCCACCAGGTCGTAGCCTTCCAAGGATCGCTGCTGGAATTCGGCCAGCTTGCGCGCCGTGCCTTTCACGTACCGGCGAGAGACCGAGGAACGGGACAGACCGAAGGCTTGCGGGACGGTCTCGGCGCAGGCCTCGTAGTTGCGCGTGGCCAAGCCCTTCAGCACCCGCAACAACAGCCCCTGGTCCATCTGCCTCGGCGTCTGCAGGGCCTGATAGGCCTCCAGCGGGACCTCGGTGCCGCGGACCACATCGCGCACGCGCGGCACCTCGACCGGCAGTTTCTGATCGCCCAGGTACACCGACCCGGCCTGCGCCCCCCAGCGGCGCAACGCCTGATCCGGACCCTTGCGCTGATACCGAGGTCCGGCCAAGGCCTCGACCGACTGCTGCAGCTCCTCCGAGACCGCCTGCAGACCCAAAGGGATCAGCAGCTGGATGACCTCGATGCGAGTCTCCAGATCGTCCATCGACGCGGTGGCTTGGCGGTTCACGGGGCCGATGGCCACGGTCCGTTTGACGCCCTTCTTCCGTGCTTGTAGCTTGCTCATGGCAGGCTCCTTGGGTTACCGATACGAGGCTTCTTGGGGATTTCTCGTATCAAACGTAACGATGGGAGCCTGTGCTATTTCAACTAAGATCGGGACAATGCCGTTCAGAGCGTCGTGACCCACGAATTGGGACACGCCCTCGGGCTGGGGCATGCCACGGGCGAGAATGCGATGACCCCAAGTCAGGTATGGTGTGCGGACGATGACATGAAGGCCAAGTACGAAGAGCCTACCGACGACGGCGACGACGAAGTACCAGCACAGCGGATCGTCGCCGACGGGGATCAGGACGGATATCAGTATATCTACGTAGGGAACAAGAGCGTGCGCGCCACGTTCGGCGGCGATTCCAGTGACAAAGTCATCGCAGCAGGCGTGCCGGACGAGAGCGGCGTTGCGCAGGCCACCGTCTTTCCCAATCCCTTCAATCCGGAGGTCACGGTCGCCTTCGAGTTGGACCACCCGGCGTCCGTATCGGTGCGGGTCTACGACGAGGTGGGGCAGCGGGTGCGGGTGCTGGCCGCGGAGGCCGAGCGCCCGGCGGGCTCCTACCAGTTCATCTGGGACGGTCGCGACCAGGCGGGGCGGCTGCAGGCCTCCGGCACCTACTTTCTGGTGGTCTCGGTCGATGGGACGCCCGAGAGCCACAAGCTGACCCTGCTGCACTGAGGGAGGAAGGACATGGCAACCCGGCTTCATGGCGTTCTCGCCTTGTGGTGGCTTGCCCTGGCGGCCCCGGTGGGGGCGCTGCCGCCGTGCGGGGAGCCGGGCACGATCAGCACCGTGACCGCCCCCGACGGTGGGGACTACCTTGCCGCTTTCAGTGGTTACTTGATCTATCCTCCGGTAGAGGGGGGGTTCCAAGGTGTAGATGGCCCTGTCGACCTGGTCGCGGCGCCGGAGTACCGCAGTCACTATCCGAGGTATCTGGCCGTGGGTCCCCAAGGGCGCGTGCATATCGCCGACTGGACGATCATCTACCGCCTCGAAGCCGATGGCAGCGCCACCCGCCTCGTCGGCGTACCGCAGTACCGTGACATCTATGGAACCGGCATCGGCAACGGCAATTCCGACCGGCCACCCCTCTTGCAGGAACTCAATGTCTTTGAAGACACCGTGGCGGCCCTGGCCGCCCGTATTGCGCCGGGTCCGATGGCCTTCGACCGGCAGGGGCGGCTCTACTTCGTCGACTATGTCGATGCTTGGCAGCTCTTCTTGCACAGCAGCGACTACTCGAAGGTAGTGGCGCGCATCGCTCGCGTGGAGACCGATGGGCGGGTGGTCACCTTCGCCGGTCCGGCGGCATTCGGTGGCATAGGTTCGCTGGTCTTCGATGTCCAGGGGGATCTGCTGTTGTCGGGCTATGGAGGGATCTGGCGCATCGACGACCAGGGAGGTGTCTCAGGCCCCATGGGGCCACCTGGGCGAGGATCCCTGCAGATGGATGACCAAGGGAGACTGTACTTCCGGACCCGTACCCAGGTCTTCCGCCGTCATCCCGACGGCACGATCGAACACCTGGCTGGGTCGGCTTGGGACGACCGCAGGCCATGCGTGAAGCCGCGCTGGAAGGAGAGGGGGCGGAAGAGCGCCCGGGCGGGTACTATGTCGCCAATGGCGCTCCGGCGACCGAGGCTCCGCTCCACTTTACCTCGGCCTTGGCTCTGGACTCGGACGGGTCGCTGTATGTGGCCAATTGGTACTTCAACCGCATCCATCGGGTCCGTCCCGACGGCGTCATCGAGACCGTCGCCGGCAACGGCCTGGACTTCATGAAGTCACCCGGTTGTGCGGCGTCCGAGAAGCGGGTGGCCGGGGCCGTATCCGTACCCCGATGCCTGGACAATATCGGCGACGGCGGCTCGGCGCTGGAGGCCTCTATCTGGCATCCCGGTCCGCTGCAGATGACGCCGGACGGCGATCTCCTGGTGGCGATGGAGAAGGGAGGATTCATGTGGGCGGGTGGAGATGTCTCCCACCTGCGCCGCATCTGCCGGGTCCGCGAGTGGATGGTGGCCACGGCGGTGGAGGCGGTCGAGGAGGTGCCTGCGAATGGCGCCGAAGAAGTACTACCCTCCGTGCGCCTGTGGCCGAATCCCTTCAATGCCTCTGTCACGGTCGCCTTCGAGTTGGACCACCCGGCTTCCGTATCGGTGCGGGTCTACGACGAGCTGGGGCAGCGGGTGCGGGTGCTGGCCGCGGAGGCGGAACGCCCGGTGGGCTCCTACCAGTTCGTCTGGGACGGGCTCGACCAGGCGGGGCGGCTGCAGGCCTCGGGCACCTACTTTCTGGTGGTCTCGGTCGATGGGACGCCCGAGAGCCACAAGCTGACCCTGCTGCACTGAGGGACGGAAGGCGATGGCAACCCGTCTCCACGGCCTCCTCGCCTTGTGGTGGCTTGCCTTGGCGGCCCCGGTGGGGGCGCTGCCGCCGTGCGGGGAGCCGGGCACGATCAGCACCGTGACCGCCCCCGATGGGGGCGACTACATAGCGGCCTTCAGCGGCTACAAAGTCTACCCGCCGCAGGACGTACCCGGCTTCCGGGACGGGGCGGCCGCGCCGGAGTACCGCAGTCACCATCCGCGGTACCTGGCCGTCGGCCCCGAAGGGCGCGTCCATGTCGCCGACTGGACCATCATCTACCGTTTGGAGGCCGATGGCAGCGCTAGTGTCGCGTCCGACAAATGAGTTGTAAAAACAGAGTCAAGGCCTTATCTTCAGGCCATGGCCCGCCCGGTGTCCCGCCTTGAGTTGACCGCGTCCGAGCGACAGGAGTTGGAGCGTCGCGTCAGGGCCCCCTCCGCGTCCCAGCGCGACAGCCTGCGCGCGGCCATCGTCCTGCGCCGGGCCGAAGGGATCAAGCAGGTGCAGGTGGCCGCCGAGTTGGGCGCCAGTGTGGCGTGTGTGAACAAGTGGTCGCAACGCTTTGATCGCGAGGGTTTGGCGGGACTGAACGACGCCAAGGGCCGGGGCCGGCCGGCGAGCTTGCCGGCGGACAAGGTCGAGCAGGTCCTCACCGCGGTCACGCAGCCGCCGAAGCCGCGCACGCGCTGGAGCGTGCGCTCGATGGCCCAGGCGGCGGGGATGTCGCCGGACAGCGTGCACATCTGGAAGGCCAACGACATCAAGCCCCATTTGACCAAGACCTTCAAGGTCTCCACGGACCCGCACTTCGAGGAAAAATTCTGGGACGTGATCGGGCTCTACCTGGATCCCCCCGAGCGCGCGCTGGTGCTGTGCTGTGACGAGAAGAGCCAGTGCCAGGCGCTGGAACGGACCCAGCCGGGCTTGCCGCTGGGGATCGGCGACATCCGCACCCGGACCCACGATTACAAGCGCCACGGTACGATCACCTTGTTCGCCGCGCTCAACTACCTCGACGGCAAGCTCATCGCGCGTCTGGAGGCGCGTCATACCCACGTCGAATGGCTCCGCTTTCTCAAGCAGATCGACCGCGAGACGCCCAAGAACCTGTCGCTGCACCTGATCGTGGACAACGCCGGCCCCCACAAGGAGGAGAGCGTGCAGCATTGGTTGTCTCGGCATCGGCGCTTCCATGTCCATTTCACCCCCACCAGTTCCTCCTGGATGAACTTGGTCGAACGGTTCTTCGGCGAGCTGACGCAGGATGTGATTCGGGACGGCAGCTTTGCCAGCGTCGGGGAGTTGGTGCGCGACATCGAAGCCTACTTGGCGCAGCGGAACTTGGCCCCCAAACCCTACCGCTGGAAGGCCGACGGCGAGACCATCCTGCGCAAGATCCAGCGCGCTCGGGAGACGGTGGCGGCGACATCGGACAGCCCTTGTTGATTCTTCTTAATTCTCGGACGGGACACTAGCGTGCCGGAAGCGGGTGCTGACCGAGGCAGGGCGAGGTCCTCGACGGCCATGTGATCCTCGGGCCGGATCCGCTCCACGCGCCCCTGGTCCCCCGACCAATCCAGCACGGAGCCGATGCGATGAGCGGTGCCCTCGGGATCCTCACCGAGCCCGATGTGCGTGTGCCCATGCGCGACGGCGCGCGCATGGGGGCCCACGTCTTCCGGCCCGACGCCGAGGGCCGCTTCCCCGGGATCCTGCACCGCACGCCCTACGGCCGGCGGAGGGACGGGTACGAGCGCTACGTGCGCGCCGGGTATGCCGTGGTCTCCATGGACTCCCGCGGCCGCTACGGCTCCGAGGGCGACTGGGTGCCCTTCACCGTGGAGCACACGGGGGACGCCGAGGACGGCTACGACTCGGTGGAGTGGCTGGCGGCTCAGCCCTGGTGCGATGGCCGGGTGGGCACCCTCGGGGCCTCGTACGACGCCTGGATGCAGTGGCAGCTGGCCCGCCTGCGGCCCCCGCACCTGGCGGCCATGTGCGCCTACACCATCCCCCTGGAGCTGACCGAGGTCGACTGGCCGGGCGCCTTCCGGCCGGGGCGGCGCATCAAGTGGTGGCTCACCTCCATGGCGCCGGACCTGCGCCGCCGGCGGGGACTGCCGCCGCCGCACACGCCGGCCGAGGCCCGGCAGGATTGGGCCGAGGCCGACGGCGAGAACCCGTGGACCGAATACCTGCCCTGGCTCGACTTCCCGCGGCACCTGCCGCCCGGGCTGGCGGAGTACGCCAGGGACTGGCTCGAGCACCCGAACCGGCGTCCCTGGCGCTTCGACGAGGTCCACGGGGAGGTGGAGGTGCCGAACCTCGACTTCAGCGGCTGGTACGACCACTGCAACGGCTCCATGCGGCACCTGCAGCTCATGCAGCGCACCGGCCGCAGCGAGAGGGCGCGGTCCCAGACGAAGCTGGTGGCCGGCCCCTGGAACCACCCGGGCCTCGGCAGCCGCGCCGTGGCCGGCATCGACTTCGGACCGCAGGCCGGGCTCGACCTGCCGGACCTGATCGTCCGCTGGTTCGACCACTGGCTGAAGGGCATCGACAACGGCGTCGACCGCGAGCCGGCGGTGCGCTACTTCGTGATGGCCGGCCGGCGGGGCCGGTGGCGCTCGGCCGATACCTGGCCCCCGGCCGGCACCACGCCCCGCGAGTACCGGCTCGGCAGCGGCGGCGACGCCGGCTTCGGCGGCTCCGGACGGCTGTCCACCGACGGCGGGCCCGAGGACGCCGAGGCCGACCGCTTCGACTACGATCCCCGCAACCCCGTGCCGACCCTGTGGACCCGGGAGTGGTTCACGGGGCCGTCGGACCGCCGCCGGCTGGAGGATCGCGAGGACATCCTCTGCTACCGCACCGAGCCGCTGGCCGAGGCGGTGGAGATCGCCGGCTACCCGGAGGCCGTGCTCTTCGTCAGCTCCTCGGCGCCGGACACGGACTTCTTCGCCCGGCTGGTGGACGAGCAGCCCGCTCCCGGACGCGCCCTGGAGGTGTGCTACGGCATGGTCCGCGTTCGCCATCGCAACAGCCTCGACGCCGAGGAACTGCTCTCGCCAGGAGAGGTGGTGGAGGTGCGGATCCAGCTCGGACCGACGGCCTGCCGCTTCGAGGCGGGCCACCGCATTCGCCTGGAGATCACCTCGAGCGACTTCCCCAACCACGACCGCAACCACAACACGGGGAAGAACGACCTGGCCGACGCCGAGCTGGCGGTGGCGGCCAACGCCGTGCACCACTCGGCTCGGCGGCCCTCGCGGCTGGTGCTGCCGGTGCTGGGGGGGGTGATGGACCGGCCTTGTTTCCCTTGCGCGGGTAACACAGGTCGGTCAATTTGACATGAGAGTCTCCCGAGAAAAGAACTGAATGGACCTCCCATACGAGATTCGAGATCCGATTCACGGCTTTATCGGTATCAGCGAGTGGGAACGGGACCTTCTCAACCATCCGGCGCTCCAGAGGCTGAGGCGAATCCGGCAGCTCGGCCTGAGCGAAATGGTCTATCCCGGTAGCGTACACACACGGTTCGAGCATTCCCTCGGGGTGATGCATGTCGCCTCGAGAATGTTCAGCGAGATCCGCGTTCGTTCACCGGAGCTTCTGAGAGAGTTGGGCTACGAGAGGGCCGGGCTGGACCGCCAACATGCGTTGATCCGGGTCACCGCACTGATGCACGACGTGGGACACGCGCCCTTCTCCCATGCAACGGAGGAGTTGATGGAGGGAGAAGAGGGGGACGTGGTGTCTCACGAGAGATACTCCGCCGGGATAGTGAAGCACGTGCTTCGAGAGGTAATCGAAGATCATCCCGTGAACACCGCCAACTACCGCATTCGCGCTGAGGAGGTGACCGGCTTACTTGCAGGTGAGCCCGCGCCCGGACACCAGGAGCTTCTGTGGCGAGAGCTGATCTCCGGTCAATTGGATGCGGATCGCGCCGACTACCTGCTGCGCGATGCCTTCCATGCGGGGGTGGAGTACGGGAGATATGACCTCGAGAGGATGCTCGTGTGCCTGCGGCTGGCAATCGATCCGGAGACGGACTCACCCCGGATCGCAATGAGCGCAGGTGGGTGGCACGTTGCGGAGGCCTTCATCATTGCGAGATACATGATGTTCACGCAGGTCTATTTTCAGCATACCCGCAGGGCCTATGACAAGCACTGCGTCCTGGCTACGCGGGAGGTGCTTGAGAGAGATGCGAAGCAGGCAGGCCGGTCGATCGGCGTTGTTGCCATCGGCCAGCGATGCGGACACTCTTTCCGACTATCTCGCCTGGGATGACTGGCGAGTCATGGGACGGGTGAAGGAAGGCGAAGGGGGCAAGCACGGGATCGCATTGCTGGAGCGAAAGCACTTCCGGCATGTCTTCGAAACGCCGGAAGTCCCTGAGGAGAATGATCTCGAGCTCTTCGAATCACTGACCGGCGAACTTGGTGACATGGTCGGATTCGTGGACGAGGCCCAGAGCTCTTGGTACCGCCAGGAGGCTGACGCCCTGATTGACGGAAAGGATGGAGTGAAGAGGCTCTCGCAGTTGTCGACCATCGTCGGCAACATGAAAGCCGTAAATCGCCACAGAATCTACGTACGGATGTCAGATCGCGAACGAGCAGAGCGAATAGTTGCCGACTTCCGAAAAGAAAAGGAGGGAGCAGGCGAATGAGTGAGAGTCCTTTGAGATGCGAGATCCCTTGGGAGCGCTATGGCCTTATCGCCGCCATAGTCAGGGGACTGCACCCGAGATCACCTCAACTGGGAAAGACGGTTCTGCAGAAGGTCGTTTTCCTGCTTCAGGACCTTGCCGGCGTTCCCATCGGGTACCGGTTCCAGTTTTATACCTATGGTCCGTTCTCCGTGGAGTTGTTGCAGGACCTGGATTTGGTCGAAGGCCTTGGGGGTGTGAAGATTCATCGCGTGGTAAGTCTGACGGGTGGGTTTGAAATCTTGCCTGGTGACAGGGCAGATGGCCTCATTCGGAAGGCAGGCAACTGGCTGAAAGAACAAGGGGCAGACGACGCGATCACCCGGATCGTTGCGGACTATGGCCATCTCTCCGCTCGGGATCTGGAGTTGCGCGCCACGGTCGTCTATGTGGTGCGAGATCTCGAACTTCAAGGTACGATCGGGGACAACGGTCGTGTGAAGGAAGTCGTCGAGAACTTGAAGCCAAGGTTCGGTGCTCGCGAAATCGAGGATTCGATCCTGGAACTCGACCGGAAAGGGTATATGCCGGGCAAGTCCCATTCTCAGTTGAAACGTAGCCCAGGCTCGAGTGGATGAGTCAGCCCGTCATCGCGAGCTGCTGGATGCCGAGCTCGGCTTGGAGCGCTTGCCGGAGCATCGGCAGGTGGTGGTAGCCGTTGACCCGGCGGAGGCGAGGTTCGATGTCAAGCAACGCCGTGGCGACCCAGCGGTGACGCTGCGACGAGTTGGTCCAGCGCCGCACGTTGTGCGTCAACTGCTCCAGGAGACTGTTGACGTTCTCGATACAGTTGGTGGTACGGAAGGAGGCCTTCAGCATCGGCATCAGGCCCAGGCGGTGGAGCGTGAGGGTTTCTTGCTGGCCTTCCTCCAAGCTGCGCAGGGCCGACTGGTTCATCAACTGCAACCCCGGTTTCAGCGCCTCCAGGGCGGCTTGGGCCTCCTCGTACGTCGAGTGCCCATACGCCGCTTCCAGCTTTCGACGAACGCCGCCCTGCTCGCTCTTGGGCAGGTACGAGACCACGTTCTGGCGCTTGTGATACTGGCATCGCTGCACGCAGGCATGGCCTTGAAGCACCGACCGCACCGCCTTGTACAGGCCCTTGCCTCCATCGATCACCACGAGCAGCCCGGCTTCGTATTGCAGGCCCCGCTCGACCAGCTCCGCCAGGAAGCGGCGACAGACGCGCTCGTTCTCGGTGGCCGCCTGCACGAAGCCCAAGGGCACCTTCTGGCCCTCCAGAGTCACACCCAGGGCGATGAGGATCTCCTCGTCGGCGAAGCTCTTGCCGTCCAGAAACAGCGCCACCAGGTCGTAGCCTTCCAAGGATCGCTGCTGGAATTCGGCCAGCTTGCGCGCCGTGCCTTTCACGTACCGGCGAGAGACCGAGGAACGGGACAGACCGAAGGCTTGCGGGACGGTCTCGGCGCAGGCCTCGTAGTTGCGCGTGGCCAAGCCCTTCAGCACCCGCAACAACAGCCCCTGGTCCATCTGCCTCGGCGTCTGCAGGGCCTGATAGGCCTCCAGCGGGACCTCGGTGCCGCGGACCACATCGCGCACGCGCGGCACCTCGACCGGCAGTTTCTGATCGCCCAGGTACACCGACCCGGCCTGCGCCCCCCAGCGGCGCAACGCCTGATCCGGACCCTTGCGCTGATACCGAGGTCCGGCCAAGGCCTCGACCGACTGCTGCAGCTCCTCCGAGACCGCCTGCAGACCCAAAGGGATCAGCAGCTGGATGACCTCGATGCGAGTCTCCAGATCGTCCATCGACGCGGTGGCTTGGCGGTTCACGGGGCCGATGGCCACGGTCCGTTTGACGCCCTTCTTCCGTGCTTGTAGCTTGCTCATGGCAGGCTCCTTGGGTTACCGAATACGAGGCTTCTTGGCGATTTCTCGTATCAAACGTAACGATGGGAGCCTGTGCTATTTCAACTAAGATCGGGACAATGCCTATATGCCGATGGCTGAGGCGAAGACGCAGGCGGCAGACCAGGGGTTGTGAAAACAAGCGCTAACGTGACCGCCGGTGATGGCACCGATCTCGGCTTCCTTAACGAGAAATCGGTGGACTTGGTGGTGACCTCACCCCCATACCCGATGATCGAGATGTGGGACGACGTGTTCCAGCGCCAGAGACCCGCCGCCGAGGGGGCTTTGGCCGCTGGTGACGGTCCGCACGCGTTCGAGATGATGCACGAGCTGCTCGATGCGGCGTGGGTGGAGGTTTACCGCGTCCTGCGGCCGGGCGGGGTTGCCTGCATCAATATCGGCGACGCCACCCGCACCATTGACGGGGATTTCCGGCTTTATTCCAACCATTCCCGGATCCTGTCCAGCTTACTCGGGATGGGGTTCGTTGCCCTGCCGGACATCCTCTGGCGCAAGCCGACCAACGCGCCGAACAAGTTCCTTGGATCCGGGATGCTGCCGGCCGGAGCCTACGTAACCTATGAGCACGAGTATATCCTCATCGTGCGCAAAGGGCCTCGGCGGGATTTCAGGTCACCCGCGGAGAAGAGCCGGCGGCGGGAGAGCGCGTTCTTCTGGGAGGAGAGGAATCTCTGGTTCTCCGATGTCTGGTGCGATATCCGGGGAGCCGGGCAGGAGCTTCTCGACAAGACTTCCCGAAAGAGAAGCGGAGCTTTTCCCTTCGAGTTGGCCTACCGGCTGGTGTGCATGCACTCAATAAAGGGGGACACAGTGCTGGACCCGTTCGGAGGTACCGGGATCACGGCGGCTGCGGCCCTTGCCGCCGCCCGGAACGCGATCTCGGTAGAACTGGATCCGGCACTACTGCCGGTGGCTCGGTCACTCCTTCAAGCGCTCCCGAAGTTTGCCAACGAGCATGTCCGGCGGCGTCTTCAGCGCCACGTGGAGTTCGCTCAGAACCGAATCGCCGAAGGGGGCGCCTTCAAGCACCTCAATCGGAACTACGGCTTCCCCGTAGTGACGTCCCAGGAGAGAGAACTCCTGCTGAATGATGTCCTGTCAGTTACGAACGACGATGGTTCGATCATCGCTCAGTACGACGAGGAGCCGCAGTCGGAGTTCGTAAAGGAGTGGACACCTGAAGAAGTGGAGCGGTTCTCCTTCCGTCCCAGAGAACTCCAGGCTGAGTTGCCTCTGTAGCCCCTCAGAAATCGAACCTGAACGATATACCGTCTTTCTTCTTCTCATAGACGATCATCTGGGCATCGATAGTCTCCCTTGGGATTCCTCTTCGGCGTCGGCTAGCCGGTAGGAGGTTCCTTTCATTTCGGCGACCCGTGCTATCAGTGCCTCCTGGAAGCAGAGTCCAGTGAAGGTCTTGACGAGCACCAGATCCTCTACCCATTCACGGATCATCGGCTTGTCGATCAGCAGAATCGCTTCCTGGAGTCTTCCAAGCATCGAATAGACACGCTCAGTCGCATTGTCGATTGCGGCCGGTTCTTTTTGGAGATACCAAGCCTTCCACTCCTCGAAGTTTCTTCCAGAGAACTCCGCGAAGAGATCGGTCATCTGGCCAACAACGCCTGGGCGTGTCCCTCCTGCATTCTGGTTTGCCAGATTCAGGAAGTGTACCCCGTCAACTGGACAGGAATTGGGCTTGTACAAGCGAGAGTCTCGAGATGTAATGGAGCCGTACTGCGCCCCGGCGCTGGGACCGAAGCCCCGCCTCCCGGACTTGCACCCAGGCCGGGCCACCGAGGCCGTGAGGAGCCCCCGCGCTCAGGCCGCCCGGTGGTAGACATCGCTGGGGGTCTCGTAGTCGAAGGCCTGGTGCGGCCGCTCGAGGTTGTAGAAGCGGAAGTAGGCCGCCACGCCCTCGATCAACTCGGGGACGCTGTCGTAGGCCTTCAGGTAGATGTCCTCGTACTTCAGGGAGCGCCACAGCCGCTCGATGAAGATGTTGTCCAGCACCCGGCCGCGGCCGTCCATGCTCACCCGGGCCCCGGCCGCCTCGACCCGCCCGGTGAAGGCGGTGCTGGTGAACTGGGCCCCCTGGTCGGTGTTGAAGATCTCCGGCCGCCCCTGGCTCAGGGCTTCCTCCAGGGCCTCCAGGCAGAAGGCCGCGTCGAGGGTGTTGGAGACCCGCCAGGCCAGCACGTAGCGGCTGAACCAGTCCATGACCGCCACCAGGTAGACGAAGCCGGAGGGCATCGGCAGATGGGTGATGTCGCTGCACCACACCTGGTCCGGCCGGTTCACGGTCACCCCTCGCAGCAGATACGGATAGACCCGGTGCTGAGGGTTGGGGGTAGTCGGTCGCGGCCGGGGATAGATCGCCTGCAGGCCCAGGGCCTTCATCAGGCGGTGCACGCGCTTGGGATTGACCGGGTAGCCGTCCCGCCTCAGGGCCGCGCAGATCCGGCGCACGCCGTAGACCGGGTGCTCGGTGTAGATCCGGTCGATGGCGTTCATCAGGTCGAGGGTGAGCCGATCCGGCGCCTCCGGGCGGTAGTAGAAACTGGAGCGGGCCAGCCCGAGCAGTTGGCACTGCCGATGCACGCTCAGCGGGCCGGGGTGCGGCTCGATGAGGGCGCGGCGCTCAGCCACCGAGAGCCTCGTGTTTTTTTTGAAGCCACTCCAGTTCCATCTGCAGCCGCCCGATCTGCTGGTAGAGCTCGGGCACCAAGGCGGCCTCGTCGTCGGCCCGGCGGGTCCCGGGGCCCCGGAAGACCTCGGGCAGCCGCTCCAGCAACTGCTTCTTCCAGCCGTGGATCTGGCTGGGGTGGACGGAGAACTTGTGGGCCAGCTCGTTGACTGTCTGCCGTTCGCGCAGAGCCTCCAAGGCCACCTTGGCCTTGAACTGCGCCGAATGCGTCTTGCGTTTCCTCGTCATCCAAGCCCCTCCGGACAGTGGGTCGGTGGACGCAAAGTCTCGCTTAGCCACCTGTCCAGGATTTGGGGTACACTACCTCATGATCTGAGTCGTGTACTTTGGAAACTCGGCGACTCGCCCAACCGCGAAGTCGACGATGTCCGCAGTCTTGATCTTGCCAGTCTGCATTCATCCTCAGAACACCGACAGGTAGGTGTCCCGCTCCCAGTCGCTGACCGACTGGTGGTAGGACCGCCACTCCTCGCGCTTGCACTCCAGGTAGTAGCCGGCGTACTCGAGGCCGAGGGCCTCGCGGATCACCTCGTCCTCCTCGAGCGCGTCGCAGGCGTCGCGCAGGGTCGCGGGCAGGTAGTCGATGCCACGCTCGGCCAGCTCCGCCTCGGTCAGGTCGTAGAGGTTCTCGTTGTTGCGGCGGCCGGGGTCGGTCTCGTTCTCGATGCCGTCGAGGCCGGCGGCGAGCAGGACGGCTGAGGCCAGGTAGGGGTTGGCGGCGCCGTCGACGCAGCGGTTCTCGATGCGGCCGGGCGCCGGGATGCGGATCATCTGGGTGCGGTTGGAGCCGCCGTAGGTGACGTAGACGGGGGCCCAGCTGGCGCCGGAGCGGGGGGCGCCGCGGGTGAGGCGCTTGTAGCTGTTGACCAGGGGGCCGGTGACGGCCACGAGGGCGCGGGCGTGGGCCAGGACGCCGCCCATGAAGTGGTAGGCCATGCGCGACAGGCCGCTGGCGTCGCTCTCGTCGAGGAAGAGGTTGGTCTCGTTGGCCGTGTCCCACAGGCTCATGTGAAAGTGGGCGCCGGTGCCGGTGAGGTCGCTGAAGGGCTTGGGCATGAAGGTGGCCATGAGGCCGCGCTCCTCGGCCACGGTCTTGACCATCCAGCGGTAGAAGGTGTGGCGGTCGGCCGTGGTCAGGGCGTCGGAGTACTCCCAGTTGATCTCGAACTGGCAGTTGGCGTCTTCGTGGTCGTTGGCGTACGGACCCCAGCCGAGCTCCTGCAAGTGGCCGATGAGGGTGGTCATGAGGTCGAAGTTGCGGTTGAGGGTGACCAGGTCGTAGCAGGGCTTGTCGAGGGTGTCGAAGGGGTCGCTGGGCGAGCAGTGGCCGGCCTCGTCGCGCTTGAGGAGCATGAACTCGGCCTCGACGCCGACGTTGAACCGGTAGCCGAGACCGTGGGCGCGGGCGAGTTGGCGGTTGAGGATGGTGCGCGGGCAGTAGTCGAAGGGCTCGCCCTCGACCTCGAGGTTGCCGGGCACCCAGGCCATGTTGGGCCGCCAGGGCACGATCATCCCCTGGCCGAAGTCGGCCATGTTGGCCAGCTCGGGGCTGTGGGGGCCCTGGCCCATGTTGCCGGCGGCGAAGCCGGCGAAGCCGGCGCCCTCGGCGGCCATGTCCTGAAGGTTGGTCGCCGGCACGAGCTTGGCCTTGGGCATGCCGCCCATCTCGACGAAGGAGCACAGGAAGTACTCGATCTTCTTGTCCTTCACCCACTTCTCCACGTCTCTCAGTTCCATGATCCTCTCCTCGGGGATGCGTTGAAGTTTGCTCAGGCCTGCAACTCGCGAAGGGCGGCGGCGCCGATGGGCGCGATGCCCAGCTCGGCGCCGGCCTCCATGAGGATGTCCCAAACGTAGGCGCCCTGGGCGCGCCCGCCGAGCACGCGAAAGGCGGGCAAGTCTCCGGCATCGGCGCGCACCACGAGGGCCCTGACGCGGGCCACGCTGGTCTCACGCGCGCGGCGGTCCGGGAAGGCGTCGGCGTCGAAGTCGAGGCCGCAGACCTTGCTCAGCAGCCGGGGCGCCTCCGGGCCGACGATGCGGTACTCGAAGCGGCCGTGGGTGACGTCGGTGACGGTCACCAGGCCGGGGGCCTCGGCCGCGGACTCTTCCAAGGCGGCCAGGACCGCTTCCCCCTCTCCGGGGCCGGCGGCCACGAGCAGCAGGTCGGGCCGCAGCCGGCAGGCGGTCACCCGGGTCCCGCTCACCTCGCCCAGACGGGGTGCAGGCGAGCCGGTGGCGGCAGCAACCACCCCGGCCGCCTCCTCGCCCATCCGGGGCTCCGTCAAGCCCGTGGCGGTGGAGACCACCGGCCCGGCCCCCTCGCCCTGCACGAGCAGCTTGGCCCGCGGCGTCTCGTCTCCGAGAGCCACGCCTTCGCGCGCTGCCCGCTCCTCCACGGCGCCGTCGCCGAAGCGCTCGGGCACGCGCCAACCGCCCACCTCGGTCAGGTGCGCGTCCATTGCCTGCCAGCGGCCGTGGAGGGGGGTCGCGTACCAGGGACCCGCCATCAGCTGCGCAGCCTCTCGCCGGCGGGATCGTAGAACGCCCCGTGGTGCACGCGCCCCTCCTCCAGGCGCCCCCCGGCGTAGACGGTGAAGGGGGCGCCTTCCTCCGAGGCGAGGCCGGCCGGCAGCCAGCAGAGGCCGATGACGCCTCCGAGGGTGGGCGAGCGCCGGCAGGAGGTGATGAAGCCGATGATGTCGAAGCCGCCCCCGGACCGGCGGGTGACGATCTGCAGTCCCTCCTCGACGGCGGCGTCGTCGCGGGTCATGCGGAACCCCACGAGGCGCTGCTTCGGGCCGGTCTCCGCCACCCGGGTCAGGGCCCGCTTCCCGAGGAAGTCCTCCTTCTCCAGCTTGACGGCCCAGCCGGAGTCGGCGGAGATGGCGTCGGAGAGGGCATCCGTGTCCTGGCCGACGATCAGGTGGCCCTTCTCCAGGCGGAGGATGCGCTGGGCCTCGACGCCGAAGGGGCGGATGCCGTGCTCCTCCCCGGCCTCCATGAGCGCTTCCCAGAGATACGCCCCGCCGCCCGCCGGGCCGTGGATCTCGTAGGACCGCTCGCCGGTGAAGCCGATGCGCAGCACCAGGCAGGAGAGGCCGGCGATCCTCGTGCTTCGGGCGCGCATGTAGGGGAACCGGGCCTTGGACAGGTCGCGGGAGGTGAGCTTCTGCAGCACCTCGCGAGAGGCCGGGCCCGCCAGGTTGACGGCGGCCCGGGCCTCGGTGAGATCGGTGACGTGGACGCCGTCGCCCCAGCCGGACTGGCGCCACCACTCCACCCACTCCAGGGCCCCGGCGGCGCCGGTGGAGGTGGTGCTCACGTACCAGTCGTCGTCTCCCAGGCGGGCGCAGACGCCGTCGTCGAGGATGACGCCCTCGTCGTTGCACATCATGCCGTAGCGCACGCGGCCCCGGCGCAGGTCCCGCCAGGAGTTGACGTAGAGGCGCTCCAGCAGGTCGGGCACGCCCGGCCCGGTGAGGCGCAGCTTGCCGAGGGGGCTCACGTCGATGAGACCGACCGCGTTGCGCACCGCCGCCACCTCCTCGGACGGGGGGCCGTAGCGCTCGGGCCGCAGCCAGGTGCCGGCGGTCATCATCCGGGCCCCGCGGGCCACGTGCCAGTCGTGCATCGCCGAGAGCTGCACCGGCTCCATCTTCTGGCCGGCGAGGGCCCCCAGGGAGACGGGCGTCGCCGGGGGCCTCGCCGTGGTCCGTCCCGTCTCCTGCACCGAGCGGCCGGTGCCGCCGGCGCACAGGCGGATGCCGTGGAGGTTGCACATGCGCCCCTGGCAGGGGCCCATGCCGATGGTGGTGTAGCGCTTCAGCAGCTCCAGGTGGTCGTAGCCCTCGGCCAGGGAGGTCTCCACGTCGACGTCGGTCACGTCCTCGCACAGGCAGACGAAGCGCTTGCCGCCGCCGCAGGCGGGAGCGCTGACCAGGGCGGAGGAGTGGGAGGCCTCCCCCGGCGGATCCCCGGCGGCCTCGGCCTCCCCGGGCGGATCCCCGGGCGGATCCCCGGCGGGGGCCTGCGGGCTGTCCTCCAGGGCCTGGCCGGCTTTCGCGGGGTCTGCGTCCGGGGCCCGGCCGGCCTTCGCGGGGTCCGCGCCCAAGGCGTGGGTGGCCGCGGCGGCTCCCGCCCGGCGGCCGTGCTCCTCCTCGGCCGCGACCGGTCCCTGCCGGCCGGCGACCCGGCCCGCGAGGAACACGCCGTCCGGGAGGTCCACCACCCGAATCTCCCTGTGCTCCTCGTCGTAGCGGCTGCCCGCCCCCGCCATCCAGGCGAGCTCCGCCGAGGGCTGCCGCCCGGTACTGACGGCGACGAGGTCGCAGCGCACCTGGCGCCGCGAGCCGGTCCCCGAAGCCGGCACGAGCACGGCCTCGCGCACCCGGCTGCCGCCCCGGGCGGCGCCGATGGTGTACCCGGTGAGCAGCTCGGCCCCGGAGGCGGCCAGGGCCTCCGCCCCGGGAGGCTCCACCCCCTGGCGTTCGTCGGCCACGGCGGCGACCTCGATCCCGGCGGCCAGCAGGTCGGCCGCCACCTCCCAGCCGCCGTCGTGGGCCGTGACCACCACCGCCCGCCGGCCCGGGGCCACGCCGTAGAGCCGCAGCAGCCGCTGCACCGCCGTGCCGAGCATGACCCCCGGCCGGTCGTTGCCGACGAAGAGCGGGGGGATCTCGTGGGACCCGGTGGCCACCACCACGGCGCGGGCCCGGATCTTGAAGAGCCGGTGGCCGCGCACCGCCGACAGCCAGTGGTCCTGGTACCAGCCGGTCACCGAGGTGCCGGTGATCACCTCCACGCCGGCTCGGGAGAGTCGCTCCGCGGCGGCGTCGAGATGGCCCTGCGGCGCCGGACCGCTGAAGCGCAGGTGTCCGCCGAGGGCGGGGTTCTCGTCCATCAGCAGCACCCGGGCCCCGCTCTCCCGGGCGGCCAGGGCGGCGCTCATACCGGCGGGACCGCCGCCGGCGACGACCACGTCGGCGTGCAGGTACTGCTTGTCGTGCTCCCCCTCCGGCGTCTGCTCGTCGACGGTGCCGAGGCCGGCCGCCGTGCGCAGCACCCGGTCGTACAGGGGCCACAGCCGCCGGGGCCGGATGAAGGTCTTGTAGTAGAACCCGGCGGGCAGGAAGCGGGAGACCCACTCCGTCAGGGCCATGACGTCGAGCTTCAGCGACGGCCAGGCGTTCTGGGGCCGCACCTCCATGCCGTCCTTCAGCGGCTGGAGGCAGGCGCGCACGTTCGGCTCGGAGCCCACCTGGACCAGGCAGTTGGGGCAGTGGCCGGCGCAGCACAGCAGGCCGCGGGGCCGGTGGTACTTGAAGGAGCGGCTGAAGACGGAGACCCCGGCCGCGGCCAGGGCCGAGGCGATGGTGTCGCCGGCGCAGCCGCTGTAGTCGCGGCCGTCGAAGCGGAAACGCAGGCTGCGCCCGCGGTCCAGGATCTCTCCCGGACGCGGGTCGATCCGGTGGGCGGATCCGCTCATGCCCAACCCTCCCGGGCGCCGCTGTCGCGGCTGGAGGGGTTCACTCGCCGCTCCCGGGCACCGCCCGCGCGGCTGGAGCGGCTCACCCGGCGCTCTCCGTCCCGGCGGTGTCCGGGGACCACGGGAAGGTCCGGGACACGGCGTTCGTGCGCCGGTCGCGCTCGGCCAGGAACCACAGGCCGCAGCCGGCACGGTGGAGCCACCACTCGCGCCGCGGGCCCATAGGGTTGTCGCGCAGGTAGAGGTAGTCGTGCCACTCTTCGTCGCCGGCCTCCATCGAGGGGGAGGGCCGAGGCCGGTGCTCGCCGCCGTAGTGGAACTCGGAGACGTTGCGCTCGCCGCAGTGGGGGCAGGTCAGCAACAGCACGTCAGTGGCTCACCGAGGCGGCGCCCTTCTCGCCCACCGGATCGAACTCGGCGAAGCGGGACAGGCGGAAGGGATGGATGAGGTCGGGGGTTCGGCCGGTGGCGATCAGCTCGGCCAGGGTCTGGCCGCAGATGGGCGAGGCCTTGAAGCCGTAGGTGCCCCAGCCGGCGTCCATGAGGAAGCCGTCCACCGGCGTGAACCCCATGAGGGGGCTGTAGTCGGGCGGCATCTCGCACAGGCCCGCCCACTGGCGCAGGATGCGGACCTGCGACAGGAAAGGGAACAGCTCCAGCACGTGCCCCGAGAGCCCCTCGAGGAAGTCGAGGGAGCCGGCCATGGAGTAGGAGGTGAAGGGATCGACGCTGGCCCCCATGACCAGCTCGCCGCGGCCGGACTGGCTGATGTAGACGTGCAGGGAGCCGGAGACGACGACCACGTCGAGGAAGGGCTTGAGGGGCTCGGTGACGCAGGCCTGGAGGGGGAACGTGTCCAGAGGCAGGCGCAGGCCGGCCATGGCGGCCAGGTTCGAGGCCCAGCCGGCGGTGGCCGACAGCACGGTCCCGGCCGAGACGGGGCCCCGCGTGGTGCGCACCCCGGTGACGGCGCCGGCGGCCACGTCGATGCCGGTGACCTCGGTGTACTGATGGATGTCGACGCCGCGCTCGTCGGCGCCGCGGGCGTAGCCCCAGACGACGGCGTCGTGGCGGATGATGCCTCCGGGCGGATGGTAGAGGGCGGCGTGGATGGGGAAGCGCGGGCGGTCGGAGAGGTCGAGTTGCGGGCAGATGCGGTCCAGCTCGTCCGGGAAGACGAGGCGGGAGTCGACGCCCTCCAGGCGGTTGACCTCGGCGCGGCGGCGCATGGTGCGCACCGAGCCGTCGTCGTGGGCCAGGGTGAGGTGGCCGCGCCGGCTGAACATGACGTTGAAGTCGAGGTCGGCGGCCAGCCCCTCGTAGAGCTCGAGGCTGGCGTCGTAGAAGCGCACGCCCTCCGGCGTGAGGTAGTTGGAGCGCAGGATCGCCGTGTTGCGCCCCGAGCCCCCGGAGCCGATGTAGCTCTTCTCGAGGACGGCCACGTCGGTGATGCCGTGGTCGCGGGCCAGGTAGTAGGCGCAGGCCAGACCGTGGGCGCCGCCGCCGATGATGACGACGTCGTAGCGGTCCTTCAGGGGGCGGTCGTGCCACATGCGCCGGGGGCTGGCACCCAGGCCGTGGCGCAGCAGTTCGAGGGGCATACGGTGGCGCTCCGGCGCGGATGTGCACGGGAGAAGGGCGATAAGATGTGCAGCCCGAGGGGTGGCCGCCAAGGGGTCTCGCCGCCGGGTAGTGGCTCAGTTTGAAAAAACTTACCCAAACGGCATGAAAAAGCCGCTCACCAATCGGGAAGCGGCCCGTAACTCGTAAAGGGTTGAGTCTGGGGGCTATTCGGTCGAGGGGTAAACCCGCTGCCTCCGGTGGTGGCGGGGACCAGCCAGTAAATTCAAGGCCGCAAGGTGGCCTTGATGCGGGCCCAGGTAGTGGACTCGACGGCTGTGTCCGATCCCACCAGGATACCGTGTACGAATACATCAACCTCGTCCCCTGGGCCCGGGTCCTCTGGAATGTCATGCAAGTAGAACTGACCACTCCCTCTGTCGTCGTGGTCCCAATCGAAAACACCCAGGATGAATCCCATGACCTGGCCGGGTTCGAACGTGGAAATTTCGCTTCCGTCGGGATCGGACTGGATCATGCGATCGAAGGCCGTGACGTAGAACTCGACAGTCCACAAAGCGGTTTCGTCGTCCAGGACAGAGCCCGCTCCAAATGCGTAGGGAAGTTCGACGACCCAGTCGCTGTCAGCGACGTACGGAAACCCTACTAGACCCCACCGATCTGAGTAGGGTTTGACCTCGTAATACTGAGCATGGGAATTATTCCTCGGGAACCTTCCGCCAGAATGGTCTCCGTCCACCATCAGGGCGACGTGATCGGACAGCTCGTGAAAACGGCTATCGTCTGTGTTTCGGTACACGTCATCTGAAGCCTCGATGGCGACGTACACCTTGCCGTGGTCGGACCAAGCCATCCAGGCGCGGAAATCCAGGTTTGCGGGATCGTATTCGCCGTGCGGCGGATCGTAGTGCCAGGACAGTTCGAAGTCGAGCCGCGTCACGATGGGTTCCCCGAACAGGTCTTTCCAATCAGCCAGATCACCATCCACAGTCAACTGGTCCGCGGATACGTAGGGGATGGAGAATACTCGGTCTCCCACGTGCGCGCTGGCCTGGGTTGATAGGATTTCCAGCAGCAGCACCAAGACGATCACCATGAGTCCCTCCTGTCGAACAGCTCGACCACATCGGCCAAATGACAAGTGTTCTTCAGACGCTTCGACGCTTGATACCGCTCCGAAGTTTCGACCCCGACCATAACCCGTAAGCCCAGATTCCTGCCCTGCGTTGGACCCGGCGGCTGAAGCAAAGACCTGTTTTGCCGAGCACCAGGAAACGTCCGTCTGTCCTCGCCAACCACGAAACCCGAATCCAACGCTTGGAGGCTGCTGTCGGATGAGCAAGGGACGACTGTCCTGGACAGGTTACAAAGGAGCAACGCCCGCCGATATAGGCCGGCGTTGCTGCGTAAGAAGTCGCCCAAGGCCACCCAGACCGCTTTCCGAACATAGCGCCACTACGTGCTGCATCTGCTGCAAAGTGTCGCTGCGCGATGGTCCCGGCTCCGGCAGCAAGAAAGCTTTTTTCAAACTGAGTCACTACCCGCCGCCGCCCGCCGGACATCCTCCCCGGCGCCGGTACGGCCGGCGGCCGAGCTTGCCGGCCCCATCCCCCTTGTGCAACATCAGCCTCGGAAGACGCCGAGATGCCCTCACCCCGCTTCGACCGCAGCCTGCTGCCGCCGGCGGACCTCGAGTTCGTCGTCGTCTCCGACACCCATTACATGATCGACGTCGGCGACGCGCCGCTGGAGTTCGAGTCGCGCCGCCGCCAGGGCGAGCGGGCCGGCGCCGCCTGGCGCGCCATCGCCAGCCTCGACCCGGCCTTCGTCGTGCATCTGGGCGACATGGTGCAGGAGTTCCCGGGCCGTCCCGACTACGACCGCGCGGTGGGCGAGGCCCTCGGCCAGATCCACGCCGCCGGGCTGTGGGAGCGCTGCCGCTTCGCGGCCGGCAACCACGACATCGGCGACCGGCCCGATCCGACCATGCCCACGGGCGAGACCACGGAGGAGAGCCTCGATACCTGGGAGCGGAGGCACGGAGCGTCCTGGCGCACCTGGGCCGCGGCAGGGATCCGCTTCCTTGTGCTCAACTCGCAGCTGTTCAACACCGGCCTGGCCGCGGCCGCCCGGCAGCGTGCCTGGTTCGAGGCGCAGCTGGTGGAGGCGGGTCCCGAGCCGTGCGTCCTGTTCCTGCACATGCCGCCGTACCTCAGGGACCCCGGCGAGCCCTGGCTCGGCCACTACGACAACCTCGGCGAGCCGGACCGCGGCTGGCTCCTCGACCTGGTGCGCCGGCACCGGTTCCTCGCCATGTTCGCCGGCCACGTGCACTTCCAGTTCTTCGATCACGTGGCCGGCGAGGCCGGCCTCTGCCGCTACTACGTCACACCCTCCCCGTCGTTCACGAGGCCCGGGTTCTCACACCTCTTCACCTCGGCCCCGCCTCCGGAGCAGGGCCGGGACGACGCGGAGAAGCTGGGATTCTTCCTGTGCCGGATGGCTGGAGGCCGGCTCGACGTTCACCGCGTGCGAATGGCGGCCCTGCCGGCCGCGGGCGACGGGTCCTGCCTCATCACTCCGCTGCCGGCCGCCTCCGGGCCGGGGCAGGACGGAGCTCGTTTCGGCACCGGTCTCACCCTGCGCCACGCCTTGGCCCCCCAGACCGACGTGCCCCTGGCCTGGCCGTCGGTGATACGTCAGCCGGTGCGCAACGACTACCCCCTGCTCGCCTGTCTGGAGATGGGCGCTTCGTGGGTGCGCACGCCTCTGGCCGACCTGGCGGACCCGGTCCAGGGCCGGCGTCTCGACCTGCTCCGCGCCGAGGGGGTCCGCGTGCAGGCCGTCGCTCTCGGCGAGGAAGAGGCCCTCGCCCACGCCGCCGATCTCGCTGGTGCGGATGCCCTGGAGGTGCAGTTGCCCGGGCGCGTCCTGCCGGACACTCGATCTCTGGCGGCGCACCGCCCCTGGTGCTCGCTCCCGTGCTGCCGGGCCAGCCGGTGCCGGGAAAGCAGCACCACCGCACGCGGATCGGCTTCTCGCCCGACGAGCTGGACGGCCTCGGCGAGGCCCTCGAGGAATCGCACCTGACGGCCGCTGCCGCCTGCCGGCTGGATCCGGCGGACCCCTGGAGGACGGCGAGGCGCCTGGAGCAGGCCCGCGGCCGGAGACCGCAGCAGCTGCAGCTGCTTGCCGAGCTGCCCGGCGTGGACGACGGGACCAACGCCAAGGCCGTGGCGCGCGCCCTGCTGGCGGCGGCGAGTCTCGACGTACGTCTCTTCCTCGAGCCGCTGGTCGACATGGACCGCACCATGGACGTGGCCCGGGGCCTGCTGGACACACGCTGCAACCCGCGCCCCCCCTTCGAGGTCGCCCGCTGCCTCGCGGCGCTGTTGCGGCGGGAAGCCGGCAGACCGGTGGCCGTCTCCCGGCGCGGGCCCTGCGAGATCGCCTCCCTTGGAGATGCAGCCTGCCTGGTGATCGCCGACGCCGGGCCCGTCCGTCTGGGCGACGTGCTGGACCCGCCGCCCCTGGGCCCCCTGTGGTCGTGCCGGCTCGCGGCGGGCGCGGTGACCACCTTCGATCCGCGAAGCGAGTTGACGCCGGAGGACGGCCCCCTGCTGGTGTTCCGCCGCCCCGACTGACCCGTAACCGGCGCCGCCTGTTGAATGCAGGGAAATCAGATTGCATCAGAGAACCGGGAGACGTATACTCCCGGGGATGGCCGAGTCGAATCAGCGGAACGCCGCCTCCGACCCGGCGACCACCGGGGCGCCGGAGAACCGCCTGGAGAGCTCCATCGGGCGCCAGATCCGCACCTTCCGCCGGCAGTTGGACATGACCGCCGCCGACCTGTCGCGCGAGGCGGGTCTGTCGGCGGGGATGCTCTCCAAGATCGAGAACGGCCTCACCTCGCCCTCGCTGGCGACCCTGAGCGCCCTGGCGGGAGCCCTCAACGTCCCGGTGACCGCCCTCTTCCGCAAGTACGAGGAGGCCCGCGACGCCTCCTTCGTGCCCGCCGGCACCGGGCTCGACATCGAGCGCCGCGGCACCCGGGCCGGCCACCAGTACCAGCTCCTCGGGCACACGGTGAGCCGGCGCATGTTCGTCGAGCCCTACCTCATCCACCTGACCGCCGAGTCGGACGTCTTCCCCGTCTTCCAGCACGGCGGCGTGGAGTTCATCTACATCCTGGAGGGGCGCATCACCTACCGGCACGGGGACCGCACCTGGGCCATGGGCCCGGGCGACTCCCTGTTCTTCGACGCCGACGCGCCCCACGGGCCCGAGGAGCTCACCGAGCTGCCCATCCGTTTCCTGTCCATCCTCATCGAGCCGAGGGAGAGCTGACATGTGCGGCATCGCCGGAATTCTGTTCAAGCGTCCGCCGGAGCACCTGAGCGCCGGCCGGGCCCTGGTGGAGATGCTGGACGGCTGCCAGCACCGCGGCCCCGACTCCACCGGATTCGCCCTCTACGGCCAGGACGAGCCCGGCCGCCTGCGGCTGCGCTTCATCGTCGGCGAGGACGGCGTCGCCGAGGCGGCGTGCGCCCGCATCGGCGAGGCGCTGGCGGAGCAGGGGGCTTCGGTGGTCAGCGAGGAGCGGGTCGGCGGCGACTACCGCGTGACGGTGGAGTTCGACGGCGACCTGCAGCGCTTCGCCTACGCCGTGGAGCACGCCGCCAAGGTCGTCTCCATCGGCTCGAGCCTGGAGATCGTCAAGGACGTGGGCGGCGCCCGCGACGTGGACGCGCGCTACGGCGTGCAGGGCTTCGAGGGCAGCCACGGCCTCGGCCACGTGCGCCTGGCCACCGAGAGCGACGTCAAGCCGGAGGCCTCCCACCCCTTCTGGGCCACGGGGTTCGCCGACGTGGCCATCGTCCACAACGGCCAGATCACCAACTACTGGAAGATGCGCCGCCGCCTGGAGCAGCGCGGCTTCGAGTTCGCCACCGACAACGACTCCGAGCTGATCGCCGTCTACCTGGCGGACAAGCTCTCCCAGGGCCTGCCGCTTCAGGAGGCCCTGCGCACCTCCATCGACGATCTGGACGGGACCTTTTCCTTCCTGGTGTCGACGAAGGACGAGATCGGCTACGCCAAGGACCGCATCGCCGCCAAGCCCATGATCATGTACGAGGACGACGACCTCGTGGCCGTGGCCTCGGAGGAGGTCTCCCTCAACCGCCTGTTCCCCGGCCAGGCCCTCGACACCCGCGAGCCCCCGCCCGGGACCTACGCCACATGGTCCAGGTAGACCTCGCCCGGCTCCCGGTCCGCCAGGCCAACGAGCGCATCCGCGCCCACGGCGAGGCCGGCGAGGACGTGGAGGTCCTCAACCCCGACGCCCGCCACCACATCGGCGTGGGCCTGACCGCACCGATCCGGGTGCGCGTCCGGGGCTCGGCCGGCTACTTCTGCGCCGGCCTCTCCGACCAGGCCCGTTTCGAGGTCGACAACAACGTCGGCTGGGGGCTGGCCGACAACATGTACACCGGGTCGGTGGTGGTGCGCGGCAACGCCGGCGCCATCGCCGGGGTCGCCATCCGGGGGGCGGAGGTCGTGGTCCACGGCAACCTCGGCTCCCGCGCCGGCCAGGTGATGAAGGCCGGCACCCTGTGCTGCGCCGCCAACGCCAACTTCATGGCCGGCTACATGATGTACGGGGGGCGCATCATCCTCCTCGGCGACTCGGGCGAGCGCGTCGGCGAGGACATGACCGGGGGCGAGATCTTCGTGGGCGGCCAGGTCCGCGACCTGGGCAGCGACGCCGCCCTGACCGACCTGGCCGAAGGCGACGACGACGGCGTGCGCGAGTTCCTCGACCGCTGGGAGATCCCCTTCCGCGGCTCCCTGCGGAAGATCGTCAACGCCGGCAAGAAGCTGCGCTACGCCACCGAGGAGCCCCAGGTGCGCAGCCTCCCCTTCTTCACCTACTCGCGGGACTCGGAGTACTGGAACCCCAAGGTGCAGGAGGACGTGCACGTCAAGTCGCGCATCGGCCGCTACCGCATCCGCGGGTACGGGGCGGCGCGGCCCCTGCCGCACCTGGCCGATCTGGGCTTCCGCGCCGATCTCTCCGGCGCCGGGCCGGTGGAGGACGTGGTCTCCAAGGTCCAGATGCGCACCGAGATCGGCGGGCTACACGGCGCCGAGCCTCTCAAGCTGAGCATGCCGGTCATGATCGCGCCCATGAGCTACGGCGCCATCAGCCGCTCGACGAAGCAGGCCGTGGCCATGGCCTCGGCCCTGTCCGACATCGCCGAGAACACGGGCGAGGGCGGCATGAGCGACGCCCAGAGGGACGCGGCCAAGCAGCTGATCTTCCAGTGCCTGGGCGGCCGCCTGGGCTGGAACATCCACGACATGAAGCGCGCCGACGGCCTGGAGATCTACATCTCCCAGGGGGCCAAGCCCGGCCTCGGCGGCCAGCTCATGGCCAAGAAGGTGACGCCGGAGCTGGCGGCGATCCGCGGCATCCCGGCCGGCATCGACCTGCGCTCGCCGTCGCGCCACCCGGACATCCTGGGCGCCGACGACCTGGTCATCAAGATCGAGGAGTTCCGCGAGGCCACCGGCTACCGCAAGCCGGTGAGCGTCAAGCTCGGCGCCGGGCGCGTGCGCGACGACATCAAGATCGCCGTAAAGGACGGCTTCGACTTCGTCGAGCTCGACGGCATGCAGGGCGCCACCGGCGCCGGCAGCGGCGAGGTCATCGACCACGTGGGCATCCCCACCCTGCCGGCCATCATCGAGGCCCTGGAGGCGCTGGAGGAGATCGGCCGCCGGCAGGACATCGAGATCGTGCTCATGGGCGGCCTGCGGGACGGCATCGACGCCGTGAAGGCCCTCTGCCTGGGGGCGGACGCGGCCGCCTTCGGCACCTCGGTGCTCATCGCCGGCGGCTGCATCGCCTGCATGCAGTGCCACGTGGGCCAGTGCGTCACCGGCATCGCCACCCAGGATCCGGAGCACGAGAAGCGCTACGAGCCGGCCGTGGAGGCGCGCAACATCCACCGCTTCCTGGAGACGGTGCGCTGGCAGATCGCGGCCCTGACCCACGGCCTGGGCTACTCCAGCACCCGCGAGCTGAACCGCGGCGACCTCGTGGCGCTGACGCCGGAGGCCGCCGAGATCACGGGCCTCCCGCTCGCGCCGGGGCGGAGCTCCTGACCCGATGGCCGTCTACGACCTGCTGCGCATCGACATGCCGGAAGCCCCGCCCGGCTTCGCGGACGACACCAAGGATCTCCACTACGTGCCGGCGCCCTGCCAGGTCGCCTGCCCCGTGGGCACCGACGCGGCCTCCTACATCGGCCTGATCTGGGAGGGGAAGTACGAGGAGGCCTTCGAGGCGATCACGGCGACCAATCCCTTCAGCTCCATCTGCGGCCGCGTCTGCGACGCCCCCTGCGAGCCGGCCTGCCGGCGCACCGACTCGGACGGCCCCATTCAGATCCGCAACCTCAAGCGCTTCGTCATGGACCGCATCGGCCACCGCTGCGACCCGCCGCCGGTGCCGGTGACGAAGAAGGAGACCATCGGCATCGTCGGCTCCGGCCCGGCGGGGCTGACCGCGGCCCACGACTTGGGCGAGGCCGGGTACGCCGTGCACGTCTACGAGATGACGGACCGCCTCGGCGGCATGATGGTGTGGGGCATCCCGGCCTTCCGCCTGCCTCCCGGCATCATCGACGAGGACATCACGCGGCTGACGGGGCGCTGTTCCGGCCTCGAGGTCCACCTGAACACGGCCCTCGGCCGCGACGTGAGCCTGGCCGAGCTGAAGGAGCGCCACGACGCCGTGGTGCTGGCCATCGGCGCCTGGTGGGGCAAGCCCATGGGAATCCCGGGCGAGGAGCACGAGGCCGTCGTCGACGGCGTCGGCTGGCTGCGCGAGATCAACGCCGGGGCGCGGCCCCGGCTGCCGGAGAAGGTGGTCGTGATCGGCGGCGGCGACGTGGCCATGGACGCCTGCCGCGTCGCCCGGCGGCTGCCCGGCTGCGAGCACGTGCAGGTCCTCTACCGGCGGGGGCCGGATGAGATCCCGGCGCGGCGCATCGAGCTGGAGGGGGCGATCGAGGAGGGTATCGAGTTCGTGCACCATACGCAGCCCGTGGCCGTCGAGCCCCGCGGCGAGGGACTCGCCCTGAGGTGCGTGCGCACCGAGCTGGGCGAGCCCGAGGCCGATGGCCGCCGCCGCCCCGTCAACGTGCCGGGAAGCGAGCACGACGTCGACTGCGGCCTGGTCATCGCGTCGGTGGGGCAGAAGGGGGTCTGCGACGAGTTGGACCAGCTGGGCATGATGCGGCCCGACCGCATCGACGCCGACTTCGACCGCATGCGCACCACCGACCCGAAGGTCTTCGCCGCCGGCGACGGCGCCTTCGGCGGCTCGACGATCGTCATGGCCATGCACCACGGGCAGAAGGCCGCCTACTACGTGCGCAACTTCCTCGAGGGCCACGAGGAGCCCCTGCCGTACCGCACTCCCTACCGCACCCGCCGCGTGGAGGTGGCCCAGGACGCCATGTGGGAGCGGCTGGCCCTGCAGCACCCGGAGTTCCACGGCCTCGGCCGCGAGCCGGTGACCTTTCCGGAGATCGAGAGCACCTACGACCCCGAGACGGCCCAGAAGGAGGCGGCGCGCTGCTACCGCTGCGACGCCGAGACCGGCACCCCCGACTACAGCGTGCAGCACCGCGAGGACCTGTTCTCCATGGCGCGCATGGAGCCGCGGGAGTCCGACAAGCAGCAGGCCATGCTGCGGCGGCGGCTGGCGCCGCGGGACAACCCCTTCCCGGAGGAGCGGCCGGCGCAGCTGGAGGACCTGGTCTTCCTGCCGGCCAACCTGTCGCGCCTGGTGATCGACCCCTACCGCGAGGCCTGCCGCGTCGGCTGCGACCTGGGCGGCGTCCTGGAGCTGGCCCACCCGCTCCTGGTGACCGGCTTCGACCGCGCGCCGGGGCAGGTCAAGGAGGCGGTGGCCCTCGGGCTGGCCGAGGCGGAGTCCGTCTACGTGGGGACCCGGCCCCTGTCGCGGGAGACGGCGGTGACGTGGCTGCAGGTGCTCGAGGAGGACGGCCCCGCGCCGGCGGCGGAAGCGTCCGGGCTGCTGGGGCGAGTCTCAGGCGCTGGGGGCGCGCGCCTGCCGAAGCGGCTGCGGGAGGGGCAGGCGACGGGGCTGGTGGTCTCGCAGCCGGAGCACCTGGAGGCGGCCGTGGAGGCGGCCCTCGAGCAGGAGGCGTCACTGCTGCTGCTGAACGGCCAGGGACCCGCGTGGCCCGCCAACGGCTGGGCGGAGCTGGCCGGGGCCCCGGACCTGCGGCTGCTGCGCGATGCCGTGAGCCTGCTGCGCGGCCACCGCCGCGAGGGCGACGTGGACCTCATCCACTTCGGCGGGGTCCGCTCGGGCACCGACGCGGCCAAGCTCATCGGCCTGGGCGCCGTGGCCATGGTGCTGGGGGTCTCGGCGGGCCTGGCGGCCGGCGGTCACATCCAGGGGCCGGAGCTGATCTTCGAGGCCGACCTCGGCGGCCAGGAGCGGGCCTCGGCGGTGGCCAACCTGGTCCGGGCCAACTGCAGCGAGGCCTCGATGATGGCGCGCTGCTGCGGCAAGACGGTGCTTCACAACATCGAGCCCGAGGACCTGCGGGCCCTGACCCTGGCCACCTGCGAGAGCACGGGGATTCCGCTGGCGGGGCAAAGGGGCTAGCAGGGCAGGCGCCGGCCGCTCGTCGGACGCTCCCTGCCGCGAGGTTCCCGCAAGAGAAGGTCTGAGACTTCGCAAGCGCCTCGGGATCCGAAGCCGGCCGCAACGTCAGCGCAGGTAGAGCAGCTTCCGCGTCTCCGTGACGGTCCCGGTCTCCAGGCGGTAGAGGTAGACGCCGCCGGCGACCGGGCGTCCGCCCTGGTCGCGGCCGTCCCAGGCGGCCTCGCCATAGCCCGCCGGGACCGAGCCGTCGATCAGGGTGCGGACCCTCTGCCCCTGGAGGTTGTAGACGTGCAGGGCCACCCGGGCGGAGCGGGGAGCCTGGAAGGGCAGGACCGTGCTCCCGTTGAAGGGGTTGGGGTAGTTCTGCAGGAGGGTCCAGTCCGAGGGCGCGGAGGCGGGGGCGTGGGCGGTCTCGATTGTGGTGATGATCTCGGGCGGCCCGGAGGTGCGGAGCTGCTCGACGGTGAGCGCGGCCGGTTCGGCGAAGGGCATCGGACCCCCGCCGTCGGCGAAGGGTGTGGAACGGACCTCGCGGCCGTCGGCCAGGGTGACGACCAGCTCCCATTTCTCCAGGGGGGTGTCGGCCGAGCCGGCGCAGTCCCAGCGGGCGTCTGCAGAGCGGATGTTGTCCACCGTGGGCAGGTCGGGGTTGTAGTCGAACATGGGGTCCACGGTCATCTCGTCGGCCGAGAGGGTGGTGTAGAGCCGGGTGAGATAGGGCTTGTCGGCAAAGAGCTGCTCCACCTCTTCGAGGGGCTCGACGACGATGCGTTCCAGGTCGGCGGTGAAGGCTGCGGCGTCGAAGTCGAGATCGGCGGTCCAGCGGTCGTAGGCGCGCATGTTGTTGTAGAAGGATCGCTCGGCGGTATCCTGGAGCCAGCCTTCTTCCTTCGCCTTGTCGTAGGCTTCGCGGTCCCCGCCGAACACGACTTCGAGCACCCCCTCCTCGAGCACCGCGGCCGGCATGGGGATGTGGCGGCGGATCAGGGTCTGCATCTGGGTGTCGCGTGGGAATCCCTGCCCGAGGGCCTCGTCGAGGAAGTCGGCGGGATGCTCCTTGCCGCGCAGTTCCTCCAGATCGAACTCTCCGAAGAAGAAGTCGCCCACGATGCTGCTGGGCCCGGCGTAGTCGGTGACGAAGGCCTGGCCGCCCGCTTCATCGGCGGCCTGCGTGACGATGTCCGGGTAGTTGAAGCCGCCGCTCCACCAGTCGATCAGGGCCTCGTTGATCTGCACGTGCAGGTAGTTCTCCGGGATGGCGCGCTGGTCGGCCAGAATCCAGGCGAGGATGCCGAGGTCGGGAACGGTGGCCACGGCGGTGAGGCGGATGGGGATGCCGGGCCTCTCGGCGGCGTAGGTCATGGCGATCGGCTGCAGGTCGCCCACCTCCTGATCGGCGGCGAGCTTGAGGGCGAGGAAGTAGAAGGCCTCTTCCACGTACGGGGTCAGGAGGGGGACCCCGAGGTCGCCGAGCTGGTAGCCGTTGTCCACGAGCCAGTCGACGATGGCGTGGGGATCCTCGGAGGTGATGACCGCGATGTCGTAGGGCCCGACCTGTTCCTGGAGGACGACTTCCACCTCCTCGGGGAAGCCGGTGGGGAAGGTGCAGTTGGGACAGTCATGAGTCCTGAGGACGATCGGGAAGCCGCAGTCGTCATCCTGGAAATTCAGCTGGTAGAAAGGCTGGGTTGCCCACTGCAGCTGGGTGAAGATGGAGTTGTGGCTCACGGCCAGCTCCGGCACCGAGGGCAGGGGCAGGATCCAGGCGAAGTCCGAGGCCGCGCCGCTGTACAGGAGCTGCACGTGGGTGGTGACGGTGCCTTCGCCCTGGACGAAGAGGATGTTCTCGGCCACCTGGTTCATGGGGAAGGTGGTGCAGAAGAAACCGCCGCAGGCGCGGGCGGCGGGGACGCTGAGCAGGAGGGAGAAGAGCGTGGCAAGTGGCAACCTGGCGGTCATACACTGCCTCCTTCCTTGTTGAAGAGTAAGGAAGTATAGCCACCGGGCGGATCTGCTGCCAGGCGACAGGCGGATCCGTCGCCGGGCCGAGAGGGGGCGCCGACCGCGGGGAGGCGCGACTAGCGTGGCTTCACCCCGGAGGTGTCCGGCGGCGGCGCCCACGATCCCGGAACCTCCAGGCCGGCCACCTTGACGTTGGCCAGGATTGACACGCCGATGCGCCGGTCGCCGGCCGCATACAGCGGCGCCAGGGTTTCCTCGCTGGCCCCGAGGAGGGCGGCGGCGGCGCGGTCCACGGCGATAGCGTCGGCACTGGCCAGCACCAGGCGGCCCTCGCCGGCCTCGTCTCCCGTCATGTCGAGCAGGGTGTAGTCCACCTCCGCCAGCAGGGCCAGGTCGACGGGGCCGGGGACCGGCCCGCCGGAGCCGGGGCCCGCCAGCCCCCGGAGGTTGTCGAGGCCGGCCAGGGGACCCCCCGCCCGGGAGACGTTGACGAGGGCGTCGCACTCCAGCAGGCTGACCGGCACCGCGTAGGGACCGCCGCCGCCGGGTACCTCCGTCTCCTCCAGCTCTTCCTCTCGCAGGACGAGTATTTCCAGGCCGACCCCGGCCAGCTCCGGGTCCCCGAGCAGGGCCGCCAGGGCCTTCGACAGGCCTTCGGGAGGCTCGGCCGACGTGCCCGGGACGCCGCCCACCAACAGGCCGATCCCGGCCTCGGGGGCGGTCCGGGCCAGCTCCTTCACCACGGCGGCGATCACGCGCACGTGGCGGCCCAGCGCCCCGTCGTCCATGGGCCCGTGGGCAGGGCGCACCAGGATCCGCTCCGAGGACGGGTCGATGGCCTTGTGGAGGCCTCCGGAGAGGTAGATGGCTCCGCGCACGAGGTCGGCTTCCGTGGCGGATTCCGGTGCGCCGGGTCCCGACGGCGAGGCGGCGCCGACGACGGCCACGTGGCCGGGGGTGGCGGCCGAGAGGGCGTCAGGCCCCCCGGGACCGGGCGGCCAGAGGCCCGGCAGGCCTGGCGCCAGAATCGCGGCGAGGACGAGGATCAGGCGGCCCTTCGGAGTCAAGCGGGACCGGTCTTCTCCAGGGCCGCGGGGCGGGGTCCGCCCGTGGCCCAGTCGAGCAGCTCCACGGTATGGACAACCGGGCTGTCGACGGCGGCCCCGATCTGCTCCAGGCAGCCGATGTTGCCGGCCGCCACCGCATCCGGCGCGAGGCTGCGGATGTGGTCGGCCTTGCGCTGCTGCAGGGGCTGGGCCATGTGCGGCCGCAGCAGGTTGTAGGTGCCGGCGCTGCCGCAGCAGATGTGGCCTTCGGGGATCTCGAGCACCTGGAAGCCCGCCTCGCTCAGCAGCTGCCTTGGTTCGTCGCGGACCTTCAGTCCGTGCTGCAGGGAGCAGGCGTCGTGATAGGCCAGCCGCAGGGGCGGGACCTCGGCCGTCTCGCCGAGACCGAGGCCGGCGACGACCTCGGTGATGTCCCGGGTCGCCTGGGCCACGCGTGCCGCGTCCCCGGCGCGTTCGGGATCCTCGGCGAAGAAATGGCCGTACTCGCGCACGGCCGTGGCGCATCCCGATGTGGTGAGCACCACCGCATCGACTCCGTCGGCGAGCAGCCGGCTCCACACGTCGATGTTGTTCGCCATCATCCGCAGGCTCTGCCGGCGCTCCCCCATGTGATAGGTGAGGGCGCCGCAGCACCCGGCCTCCTGGGGGATCACCACCTCGACGCCGAGCCGCGTCAGCAGGCGCACGGCGGCGTCGTTGATGTCGGGTCCGAGTACCGACTGGGCGCAGCCCGTGAGCAGGGCCGCGCGTAGTCGCCCCGGCCCCTGGGCGGCATGCACGCCAGGGGTGGCGAGCCCCGCCGGCGCCGGCAGCCGCCGCGGTGTCATGGCTGCCAGATGGCGCAGCCGCCGGGGCAGCAGGCCCGCCAGGGGGCGCGTCCATCCGGCCAGGGTCAGGGCGCGGCGGAAGCGGCGGGGATGGGGCAGCATCCACGCGAGCAGGCCGCGCTGCAGGCGGTCGACCAGCCCTCGCCGGCGCAGCTTCTCGATGCGGGGACGGCCGTCGTCGAGCAGCCTCGAGTAGAGGACCCCGCTGGGGCAGGTCGTCTCGCAGGCGAGGCAGCCGAGGCAGTTGTCGATGTGGTCGAGAGTCGCCGCCGAGGGAGTCACCCGCCCCTCGAGGACGCTCTTCATCAGGTAGATCCGTCCCCGCGGTCCTTCCAGCTCGTTACCGGTGAGCAGGTAGGTGGGACAGGTGGCGTTGCAGAACCCGCAGTGCACGCAGGTGCGCAGGGCGGCCTCCGCGTCACGCACGGAGGCCTCGGACCGGAGATCCTCGGGGATGTCGGTACGCACGATCGGCTCGGCGGGGGTCCTGGAGGGCAGGAAAGTTGAGCGCGCGGGTGATGTTGTGGAAGTTACGGCGCCCGGAGAGACCGGCAAAGAGAGATGAGAATCGTCGACGGCGTCCGACTCGCCCCTTACACCAGCCTCGGCCTCGGCGGCATGGCCCGCCACCTCGCCCATTGCACGAGCGAGGAGGATGTCCGCGAGGCCCTGTGCTGGGGGCGGTCCCGGGGCCTGCCGGTCCACGTGCTGGGCGGTGGCAGCAACACCGTCTTCGACGACGCCGGGTACGATGGCCTGGTGCTGCGGGTAGAGCTCCTCGGCGTGCGCATCGAGGCCAACGGCGGCGGCGCCTCCGTGTCGGCCGCCGCGGGGGAGGACTGGGACGGCCTCGTGCGCTGCTGCATCGAGGCGGACCTGTCCGGCGTCGAGTGCCTGTCCGGCATCCCCGGCCAGGTGGGCGCTACGCCCATGCAGAACGTGGGCGCCTACGGACAGGAGGTCTGCCACACCATCGTCGCGGTGCGAGCCATCGAGCGCGCCTCCGGCGAGGCGCGGACCTTCGCCAACGAGGAGTGCGGCTTCGGCTATCGCACCAGCCGCTTCAAGACCGGCGACCGCGACCGCTACATCATCACCCAGGTCACCTACCGGCTTCCTCGCAGCCGCCGCCCCGAGATCCGCTATCCCGAGCTGCAGCGCCGCCTGGAGACGGACGGCGTGGACCTGGAGAGCCTGCCCGCGGGAGCGCCGGCGTCGGCGGCCGTGCGCGAGGCCGTCCTGCACCTGCGGCGCGGCAAGGCGATGCTCCTCGACGGCGGTCCCAACGCCCGCTCGGCCGGGTCGTTCTTCCTGAACCCCGTGCTCACCGGGGAGCAGCTGGCCGCGGTGCGTGAGCGCTGGCGCCAGCGGGGCGGGTCTCCGGCCGGGATCCCGGTGTACGCCGCCGGAGACGGTCTCCACAAGGTGGCCGCCGCCTGGCTCGTGGAGGGCGCCGGGTTCGCCAGGGGCACCCGGCGCGGCGGAGCCGCCATCTCCGAGCGCCACGCCCTGGCCCTGGTCAACCGGGGCGGCAGCAGCGCGGACCTGCTCGCTCTCGCCGGGGAGGTCGCCGCCAGCGTGCGCGAGACCTTCGGCGTGTCCCTGGAGCCCGAGCCGGTGTACGTGCCGCCCCATCCAGGCCCCTGCGGCGAGCCCGCAAAGGAGAGCGGCTGATGTCGACCATCCTCGTCCTGCAGCACCACCCCGTGGAGAACCTCGGCATCATCGAGCAGGCCCTGGGGGCCCGCGGGTTGAAGTCCGAGTATGTCCATTCCTACGCCGGACAGCCGGTGCCCGGGAGCATGGAGGGCTACGGCGGCCTGGTGCTCATGGGCGGTCCCATGGGGGTGTACGAGAACGACCGCTATCCGTGGCTGAACGACGAGATGCGCCTGGCCGGCCGGGCCCTGGAGGCCGAGGTGCCGGTCCTGGGCGTCTGCCTGGGCAGCCAGCTGCTGGCCGCTGTGCTCGGGTCCCACGTGCGCAAGGGCGAGGCCCCGGAGATCGGCTGGCACGAGGTCCGCCTGAGCGGGATCGCCGCCGGCGATCCCTTGTGGAAGGAGGCGGCGTCAGCGGGCGGCCGGTTCCGGGCCTTCCACTGGCACGGCGACATCTTCGATCTGCCCCGGGGCGCCGGGGCCCTGGCCTCGTCGGTGCAGACCGCGTGTCAGGCTTTCGTCTACGGCCCCAACGCCTACGGCCTGCTCTTCCACATGGAGGTGACGGAGCAGAGCGCCGGCGACATGATCACCGCCTTCGACGACGAGGTCCTCGAGGCCGGCCTCGAGGGCGGCGACCTGCGGCAGGAGACATCGGTTCGGCTGCCGGACCTCCATCGCGTCGGCGAGCCGGTCTACCGGAACTGGGCCGGACTGGCCGTGCCTTAGGCGGGTGGCCCGCCATGCCGAGGCGCCGGCTGCGCTGCTGGTGGGCGTGTCTGCCCCTGCTGGCCCTGTTCCTGCCGGCGGCGGCCCGCAACCTGGCCGTGGACGCCCTCACCCGCGCCACCAGCTGGAACGAGCACGAGGGGGACCCCGCCTGGCTCACCGATGGCCTCGTCCCGCCCGAGGCCGGGGCGCGGCCCTTCTCCTGGAAGACCAAGGGCATCCTGGTCTTCGCCTGGGGCGAGGTGGTCGAGGTCGAGGACGTCCGCATCCGTGTCGGCTCCATCGCCAACGACTACCAGGTCCGCACCTTCGTGGGCGGCCATCTCCAGGACGAGGGCGCCGTGCGCGATCCCCCGGGCGATCAGACGGCCCGCGTCGAGGACTTCTCCCGCGCCCTGGACGACTGGGTCGAGATCGAGCTGCCCCCGGGGACGCGGGCCGACAACCTGGAGTTGCGCACCCTCGGGCCGGCCCACTTCTTCGAGGTCGAGATCCTGGCCGCCGCCGCCACGCCGGTTCGCGGCAGGACGTGGGCGGCGGTCAAGCAGGAGGCAGGGGGCCCCGCCGTCCTCCATCCCACCGGTCTACCGCCGGGACGCACGGAAGCCTCGCCTGGTGGGCCACAGACGCAGAGGAGTCAACCGTGATCGACAGGAAGGTCCTGGGCGCCTACGCCGCCGTGGGCGGCCTCTCGCCGGAGGAGCAGGCCGGCTGGTACCGACGCGCGGCCACCGACTGGAACCTGAGTTGTTTCGAGATCCCGCTGATGGCCGGGGTGCCGCTGAGCGAGCCGCTGCAGGCCGCTCTCGCCGAGCAGTCGGCCTCGCTCGTGGTGACCCTCGTGGCCCAATGGGCGGTGAAGGGGCAGTCCAACGTGGCCTACGGCCTCGGCTCCACCGAGGAGCAGGCCCGGCGCGAAGCCGTCCTCGACGTGCAGTCGGCGATCCAGCAGTGCCTGCGCCTGAGCCGGGAGGGGATCGAGATCGCCGCGCTGGAGGTCCACGTGGGCCAGCGGACCGGCGGTCCCATGGCCCATGCCGTGGCCCTGTACCGGAGCCTGCTCGAGCTGCGCGGCGCCCTGGCCGCGGTCCTGCCCGACTGCCGCCTCGCGGTGGAGATCACGGACAGTCTCGCCGCCGATCACGCCATCCCCTTTCCCGGCGCCAAGAAGGCCTCCCTGACCACCGCCGAGCTGCTCGACGCCGTGGCCGCGGCCAACGCCCCCGGGGGGCCGCCGATCTCGGCGGTGATCAACTGGGGCCGCCTGCTGATCAACGGCGACCGCCCCCTGGACGTGGTGGAGGAGGTCCTCGCCTCGCCCGTGCCCCTGGCCGGCGTGATCCTGTCCGGGGCGGCGGCCACGCCCGACGGCTTCGCCGATGCCCACAACTCGCACCTCGACCCCGCCTGCGGCTTCTCCCTGGCGGACGGAGAAGCCTGCGCCGGGCGGCTGAGCGAGTCGTCGCAGCCCAGCTTCCTGGGGATGAAGTGCAGCCTGAAGAAGGGGGACGGCGAGCTCGAGGCGGCCGAGGTGCTGCAGGCCCAGGCGGATTTCCTGAACCGCGTGTAGAGCGGCATGAAAATGGGCTACACCACCTGGGGCCTGCCGCGGATGCCCATCGACGAGGCCCTGCGGCACCTGGCGCGGCTCGGTTTCGACGGCGTCGAGATCGCCGTGATCCGGGGCTTCACCACCGAGCTGGACACCCTCGACACCGCCGAGCGGCGGCGCATCCGGCATCTCCTGGACGAGCACGGTCTCGAGCTGACCGCCGTGGGCGGCCACGCCTCGCTGCTGAGCCGGGGGGCCGGCGCCCACGCCGAGAACTGGGGCGGCTGACGGGCGCCGTCGACCTCTGCGTCGACTGGGCCGGCCCCCAGGGCCCCCCGGTGCTCGACACCGTCCTCGGCAGCTCGCCGGAGACCTGGGACGGCGGCTCCACCGCCCGCAGCGTGGAGTTGCTGGCGCCCTTGGCGGCGCAGCCCCTGTGGAACCTCCGCCGGTGTAACCCTCTCCCCGCCAGGGTCACCTCGCCGCCAGCGGCGCCTGAAGACGGCGCCTCCGCGGTCGAGTCCGAGACGCCGAGCGCCTTCGCGGCAGGCGGGACCCCTCGGCCCGGCGGCGCCGAACGCTCTTTGGGCTGGGCCTACCTCGCCGCCGCCGGGCGCCTGAAGACGGGCGCCTCCGGGGTCGAGTCCGGGGCGCTGAAGCGGTAGCCGCCGCCGGCGAAGTCCGGCAACTCGCCCGGATCCCTCACGTCGTTGTCGACCAGCCACCGGGCCATCAGTCCGCGGGCGTGCTTGGCGAACATGCCGAGCACCTTGAACCGCCCCCCCGACTCGTCCTGGAAGACGGGGTGCACCACCGGACAGGGCAACTCCTTCTCGCGCACCGACCGGTAGTACTCCTTGCTGGCCAGGTTGCATATCCAGGCCGGATCCTCCTCGGCCAGCCCCTCGGTGATGGCGCTGCCCCAGAACTGGTACAGATCCCGGCCCCTGGGCGTCCCGAGCTTGGTGCCCATCTCCAGCCGGTAGGGCAGCATCAGGTCGAGGGGCCTGAGGAACCCGTAGAGGCCCGACAGGATGCGGATGCGGCGCTCGGCGCGGTCGATCCCCCGGCCCTTCAGGGAAGAGGCGTCGAAGCCCTGGTACACGTCTCCGGTGAAGGCCCACAGGGCCTGCTTGGCCGGTGGCGGAGAAGCCGCCCGGCCGCGGGCTCCGGCCTTTGCCGACTCCTTCGCCTGCCTGCGGAGGAGGGATGGATCGAAGCTCTGATAGCGCCGGAAGTTGAGCTCCGCCAGCCTCTCGCTCAGACCCATCAGTCCGGCGAGCTCCACGGCGGACTTCTCCTTCAGCAGGCCCGCCAGCTCGGAGGTCTGGGCCCCCAGAAACGGCGGGACCCCCGCCCTGGCGGTAGGGGGCGGCGTCTCGAAATCGAGCGACTTGGCCGGGGACAGCAGGATCAGGGGCGGTTTCCCGGACTTCCGGGGGGATTTCGTGTCGGCCATCGTTGTTCTCCGGATGGAGGGTCGGCCTCTCGGGCGTCTGAATGGTGCACGGCGGAGGCTGCGGTCCGGTGCCGCCGACGCCCTCGTGCGAATCTCAGCGGATGCTTCCGGTCTCGCAAATGGCGACCGGGTGCTGGCCGAAGCCCCTGCAATCCCAACCTGCAGGTTCGGGCCCTGGTCTGGGGCCGCGTTTGAGGCCGGCCGGGCGCCAGGCTCGCCAAAGGCCGGGGGGGAGGATCAGCCCTGTCCCGGGTGGCCCGCCGGTGGTGGGAACCTCAGGGGCCGGCTTCGAGGACGCCGACATGGGGCAGACCCCGGTAGCGCTGGTCGAGGTCCAGACCGTAGCCGACGACGAAGACATCCTCCACCTCGAATCCGCGGTAGTCGATCGGCACCGGGACCCTGCGCCGGCTCGGCTTGTCCAGCAGGGTGCAGACCCGAAGCCGGGAGGGGCCCTCTTGCCGCAGGTGACGCAGCACCGCCCGCATCGTCCGGCCCGTGTCGACGATGCCGTCGACCACGAGCACCGCGCGTCCCTCGAGGTCGACGACGAGGTCGCCGGCCAGACGCACATCGCCGGCAGACCGTGATCCCGCGTAAGAGGTGGCGTCGAGGAAGTCGAAGGCGAGGTCGGCGCGCCAGGAGGCCGGCAGGGCGCGGAGCAGGTCCATCATGAAGGGCACGGCCCCGTTGCGGATCCCCACGATGACAGGCGGCGTGTCGCCGTGGTCGGCGGCGATCTCCCCGGCCAGCGCGGCGACCCTTCGGCGGATGGCGTTCTCGTCGAAGAGAACCCGGATGGCCGCGGCCGAGTCCGACGACCACTCGTCCTTCTTGACTACCCAGTTGGGATCCATGACCCTGCGAAATGTAACGAGAGGGGCTGTCGAGGCGAGTGACAGCCCCTCTCGCAGGGGAGGGTCGGAGCCGGGGAGCGGGGAGTCCTGTTGGAGACCGCCGCGGGGGGCCGGCGGGTCTTCCGCAGGCAACGCGTTGGAGGAAAGGTCAGGCAGCCGCCTTCTGTTTCTTGGCCGGAGCCGCCGCTTCCTCCGTGCCGTCGCCGCCGGGCTCCGGATCCGTCCCCGGCAGCGGGATATTCAGCAGGTTGCGCACCTCGTCCTCGATCTGTCCGGCGAGCTGGGGATTCTCGCGCAGGAAGAGGCGGGCATTCTCCTTGCCCTGACCGAGACGCTCCCCGCCGTAGGAGAACCAGGTGCCGCTCTTGTCGACGACTTGGTGCTCGACGCCCAGGTCGATCAGGTCGCCCTCGCGGGAGATGCCCACGTCGTCGCCGCGGAACATGATGTCGAACTCGGCCTCGCGGAAGGGCGGCGCCACCTTGTTCTTGACCACCTTGATGCGCGTGCGCCGTCCGATGACCTCGTCGCCGTCCTTGATGGTGCCGATGCCGCGGATGTCGAGGCGGATCGACGCGTAGAAGCACAGGGCCCGGCCCCCCGTGGTCGTCTCGGGGTTGCCGAACATGACGCCGATCTTCATGCGCAACTGGTTGATGAAGATGACGGTGGTGCGCGACTTCTGGATGGACCCGGTGAGCTTGCGCAGGGCCTGCGACATGAGCCGGGCCTGCAGGCCCATCTGCGAGTCCCCCATCTCGCCCTCGAGCTCGGCGCGCGGCACAAGGGCGGCCACCGAGTCGACGACGACCACGTCGATGGCCCCGGAGCGCACCAGCGTGTCGGTGATTTCCAGCGCCTCCTCTCCGCAGTCGGGCTGGGAGACCAGGAGGTTATCGACATCGATGCCGAGGCGGCGCGCGAAACCGATGTCGAGGGAGTGCTCGGCGTCGATGAAGGCGGCCGTGCCCCCGCGCCGCTGAGCCTGGGCGACCGCGGTGAGCGCGCACATCGTCTTGCCCGCCGACTCGGGGCCGAACATCTCGATGACCCGGCCGCGCGGCAGGCCGCCGATGCCGAGAGCGGCGTCGAGGGAGAGACACCCGGTGGGGATGATGTCGACCTCGACCACCTGGGACTCGCCCAGGCGCATGATGGCGCCCTTGCCGTACTGCTTTTCCACTTGGGCGAGGGCCTGATCCATGGCCTTCTGCCTGTCCTTCGGCTCGTCGCCGGGCCGGGCGCCGGAATACTTGGAGACCATCGCTCTTGACTCCTTTTGAAAAGGTGGGGCCGCGAGCCGCACGGCCCGCTTGGACCGGCCGGTGGCGGAAGAGGTCTGCAGCACCGGCACGCTGGCACATCTGCGATGCACAAAAGAATAGGGATTGTTTGTGCACCTTGTCAAGAGGTTTCTCACCAGCCCGTACCGCCCCGCCAGCCCTCGCGGCGAGGAGGGGGATACAACGAACGTACCATCGACGCGGAGCTCTCCGAGGTCATCCTAAAGCCAGGAATATCAATGGGTTGGAACCCAGGGGAGGATTGGTGGGCCGGCGGGGATGTGTGGCGGGGGCGACACTCGCGTGAACCGAGGGTTACATCCCCCCCGGGTTGGAGCGCCGGGCCGGACGGAATCAGGAAGGGGCGGTGGCGATGACGAGACGCGGGAGGCCGGCCAGGTCGGGACGCACCTCGGTCGGGTCGCGGAAGCCCGCCTCGCACAGCAGACGGGAAGCCTCCTCGGCCTGGCAGTCCCCGACCTCGAGGAACAGCCGGCCGGCCGGCTCCAGGTGAGGCAGGACGGTCCCGGCGACCCTGCGGATCAGGGCGAGCCCGTCGGGCCCGCCGTCGAGGGCCAGGCGCGGCTCGTGGTCGCGGACCTCCGGCTCAAGCGTCTCGAGGTCGGCGGTACGGATGTACGGCGGGTTGCAGAGCACTGCCCGGAAGCGCCGCGCCCCCAGGGGCTCGCACAGGTCGCCGCAGACGAAGCGGATGCGGTCGCCGAGCCCGTGCCGCCGCGCGTTCCGGCGCGCCAGGACCAGGGCCTCCCGGGAGAGGTCGCTGGCCACGACCTGGGCGTCCTCGTGCTCCTGGGCCACGGCGATGGCGATGGGGCCGCAGCCGCAGCCCAGGTCGAGGACCGGGCCCGGCGGGGCGCCGGCGAGAAAGGACAGGGCCTCCTCCACGAGCAGCTCGGTCTCGGGCCGGGGCACCAGGACGCTGTCGTCCACGTGCAGGTCGAGGAGCCGGAATCCCGCTTCGCCGGTGATGTACTGGGACGGCCGCCCCGCGAGCCGCTGGCGCACGAAGCCGCGGAAGGTCTCGACCTCGCCGGCGGTGAGGATCCTGTCGAACTGCAGGTAGAGATCGAGGCGGCGGAGGCCGAGGGCGGCCGCCAGCAGCAACTCCGCCTCCAGACGGGGACTCTCGAGGGCGCGCGAGCCCAGGAAGCCGCTGGCCTCCTGCAGCAGGTCGAGGAGTCTCCAGCGCCGTCCGTCGGCCATCAGCCTGAAGCGGAGCCGTCGGCCAGGATGCGCCGCTGCTCGGCGGCGATGAGCTCCTCCACGAAGGAATCGATATCGCCGTCGAGGACCTCCGCGAGCTGGTACAGGCTCAGCTTGACGCGGTGGTCGGTGACGCGGCCCTGGGGGAAGTTGTAGGTGCGGATCTTGTCGCTGCGGTCCCCGCTGCCGATCTGCTGCCGGCGCTCCCGCGACAGGGCCGCCTCCTGCTCCGCCTTCTTGCGCTCCAGCAGCCGCGCCCGCAGCACCTTCAGGGCCTTGGTCTTGTTCTTCAGCTGCGACTTCTCGTCCTGGCAGCTGACGACCAGGCCGGTGGGCTTGTGGGTGACCCGGACCGCCGAATCGGTGGTGTTCACGCTCTGCCCTCCGGGGCCTCCGGAGCGGAAGACGTCGATCTCGAGATCCTCGGGATCGATGCCGACCTCCACCTCCTCCGCCTCGGGCAGGACCGCCACGGAGGCGGCCGAGGTGTGGATCCGTCCGCTGGCCTCGGTCTTGGGGACCCGCTGCACCCGGTGCACGCCGCTTTCGAACTTGAGCCGCCCGAAGGCGCCGGGGCCGGAGACCAGGAGGACGGCCTCCTTGAATCCGCCGGCGGGGTTGGTGCTCGAGGACAGGGGCTCGATGGTCCAGCGCCGCCGCTCGGCGTAGCGGTCGTACATCCGGCAGAGATCGGCGGCGAACAGGCCGGCCTCGTCGCCCCCGGCGCCGGCGCGGATCTCGACGATGGCGTTGCGCGAGTCGCTGGGGTCCCTGGGGATGAGCAGCAGCGTGAGGGCCTCGGTGAGGGCCTCGACCTCGGGGGTCGCGGCCTCCAGCTCGGCGCGCGCCAGCTCGAGCAGCTCCTCCTCCCCGCCGTCGGAGAGGATCTCCCGGGCCTCGTCCCGGCGTGCCAGGGCCTGCCGGTAGCGCCGCGTCGTCTCCACGGTCTCCTTCAGATCGCCCGCCTCCCGGGCCAGTCTCCGGTACTCGGCGCCGTTGCGCGCCACCCCGGGGTCGGCGAGCCTCTCGTTGAGTTCGGCGTAGCGCCGCTCGATTTCCGCCAGTCGTTCGAGCACGTCAACCGCCTCTCACGGCGCCGTCCCTCCACCTCGGGGCGGCGCTCGCCGTCCGGTCCCGCTCAGGGCGAGGACGGGCTGGTTTCGGTTCGCGGAACCCCATCCGGTTCTCTCCGGTTCTCCGGCCGAGGCACAAAAAAAACGGGCCGAAGCGCCGCCGGCGCCCCCGCCCATCACCTGTCGTCGCGCCCGGCGGCGCGGCTAACCGTCGGTGGATTCCCCGGCCGGCTCCTCGGCCGGAGTCTCCTCCTCGCCCTTCTTCGCGGCGTTGTACCCCGCGTAGCGCTGGCGGAACTGCTCGATGCGGCCGCCCCTCTCGGACAACTGCTGCTCCTTGCCGGTGTAGAACGCGTGCGACGCCGAGCTGAGGTCGAAGCGGATGACGGGATATTCCCGTCCGTCCTCCCATTCCATCTTTTCGTCGGAGGTCGCCGTCGACCGGGTGAGCACCTTGAAGTCGACGCTCACGTCGTAGAAGATGACCGGTCTGTACTTGGGGTGGATTTCCTGCTTCATCGCTCCGGCTCGCTTGCAATCGCTGACGGGAAGATAAGATACGGCCCGGTACGGGCAAGAGGGATCCCCCGGGAGGGGGGTCCGCTCAGTCGTTCATCGCCTTCAGGAATTCCTCGTTGGACGTCGTGCCGTCCATGCGCTCGAGGAGGAACTCCATGCCCTCCACCACGCCCATCTGATTGAGGATGCGGCGCAGGATGTGGGAGCGGGTGAGCTCGAACTCGGAGAGCAGCAGCTCCTCCTTGCGCGTCGCCGTGGCGGTCACGTCCATGGCCGGCCAGGTGCGGCGGTTGCTCAGGCGGCGGTCGAGGGTGACCTGCATGTTGCCGGTGCCCTTGAACTCCTCGAAGATCACCTCGTCCATGCGGCTGCCGGTGTCGACCAGGGCGGTGCCGATGATGGTCAGAGAGCCGCCCTCCTCGACTTTGCGCGCCGCCGCGAAGAACCGGCGCGGGTGCTGAAGCGCGGTGGAGTCGACGCCGCCCGTGAGGATGCGGCCCGAGTGCGGGGTGACCACGTTGTAGGCCCGCGCCAGGCGGGTGATGCTGTCCAGCAGGACGATCACGTCCCGGCGGTGCTCGGTCAGGCGCTTGGCCTTCTCGATGACCATCTCCGCCACCTGCACGTGGCGCGTGGCCGGCTCGTCGAAGGTGGAACTGACCACCTCGCCGTTGACCGACCGCGACATCTCCGTCACCTCCTCGGGGCGCTCGTCGATGAGCAGCACGATGAGGACGCACTCCGGATGGTTGGTGGTGATGGCGTTGGCCAGGTTCTGCAGGAGCATCGTCTTGCCGGTGTACGGCGGGGCCACGATCAGCCCGCGCTGGCCCTTGCCGATCGGGGAGAGCAGATCGAGGATGCGCGTGGTCATGTTCTTCGGGTTGTGCTCGAGCTGGAGCCGCTCCCGGGGATGCAGGGCCGTGAGGTTCTCGAAGATCGTCTTGTTCTTGGTGACCTCCGGATCCTCGAAGTTGATCGCCTCGACACGCAGCAGGGCGAAGTACTTCTCGTCGTTCTTCGGCGGCCGGACCTGTCCGGAGATCGTGTCCCCGGTGCGCAGGCTGAAGCGCTTGATCTGGGAGTGGGAGACGTAGATGTCGTCGGGTCCGGGCAGGTAGTTGTAGGTGGGAGACCGAAGGAACCCGAAGCCCTCCTCCAGGACCTCGAGAACACCCTGGGCGAAGAGCAGGCCGCTGCGCTCGGTCTGCGCCTTCAGGATGGAGAAGATCAACTCCTGCTTGCGCAGCGAGTGGTAGTCCAGCACCCCCAGGTCCTTGGCCAGCGCCTGCTGGTCGAGGATGTTCATCGCCTGCAGCTCGATGATGTTCAGACGCTCGGTGCGGCTCCGGGCCTCCGCGTCGTGCTCCGGGCGTTCGGGCGGGTGCTCGCTGATCTCGGGGCGCTCGAGGAGTCCGTCGCCGTCGGGGGCCTGCGCCGGACGCACGACCGATGGCCGGTCGCGGCTGGTGCGGTAGCGGGAGCGGCTGTTGCCGCGTTCGGTGCGTTCGCTGTTCGGGCGCTGCGGGGGCATGACGCTCGTAACCTTTCGATGGTGGGCTGGATTGCTGCGGAGGGGGGTGGTCGGTGAACCGGCGCAACCGCCGATGGGACCGGCGAAAGCAGCCGGCCGAAAGCGGGTTACGCAACGGCTTTCCGGCCGTTGTAGGTCAGATTTCGTCGAGCCGAATTCCGTCGCGCCACAGACCCGCCGATGCGGGCTGCGGACGAAAGTCAACTGGCTTGCTACGCTGAAGGATTTGCTGAGATCAGGGGGGAATCCGGAAGTGGAGCCCCGGACGTTGGGAGGAATTCGCTTCAGGAGTGTCCGGTCAAGTTATCCAAGCTATCCGGCGTTGTCAAGAAGAAAACAACCCCCAGGGTCCCGTCCCCTGGGGGCCGGAAGGCGCCTGCGAGCCTCTGGCGAAGGCTTTGACCGGGTTCCGGGGGAGGGGTAGCTTGTGCGCGCCGGCCCTCTCTCCGCCCCTTGCCCATGGCCCTCATCCCCCTGGAGACCATCGAGCGCGTCAAGGCGTCCACCGACATCGTCGAGGTCGTCTCGGAGCACGTGCAGCTCCGGCAACAGGGCCGCAACTGGCTGGGGCTGTGCCCGTTCCACAACGAGAACACGCCCTCATTCAACGTCAATCCCGAGCTGCAGATCTACCACTGCTTCGGCTGCGGCGCCGGCGGCGATGTCTACAAGTTCCTCCAGGAGATCGACAAGGTCTCCTTCCTCGAGGCCGTGACCTTCCTCGCCGGGCGCACCGGGATCCCGCTGCCGCGGGCCGGGGGCGGCGCGGCCGAGGACGAGCGCAACGACCGGCTGTTCCGTGCCAACGAGCTGGCGGCGAAATACTTCCAGTACATGCTGCGCCGCCCCGAGGGAGAAGCGGCGCTCCGCTACCTGCACGGCCGCGGTGTCACCGACGAGACCGCCGATGCCTTCCGCCTCGGGTATGCCCCGGGGGGATGGACGAGCTTCCTCGACATGGCCACCAAGCCGCGCCGCGGCTTCCGCGTCGAGGAGCTTGAGCAGGCCGGCCTGGCCGTACCCAGCCGCACCGGCCGCGGCCACTACGACCGCTTCCGGGACCGCGTGGTCTTTCCGATCACCAACCTGTCGGGGCGCACGATCGCCTTCGGTGCGCGGGCCCTGCGCGACGACGACGAGCCGAAGTACCTCAACTCGCCGGAGAGCGCCATCTACCACAAGAGCGGAGTCCTCTACGGGCTGGCCGCCGCCCGGGAATCGATCCGCCGCCGCGGGACGGCGCTGGTGGTCGAGGGGTACATGGACGTCGTCGGCCTGGCTCAGCACGAGGTCGCCAATGTCGTCGCCTCCTCCGGGACCTCCCTGACGGCGGCCCATGGGAGCCTGCTGGGGCGCTACGCCGAGCGCGTGGTCCTGCTCTTCGACGGCGACGCGGCCGGCGGCACGGCCGCCGAGCGCGGCGTGGAGGTGCTGCTCGGGACCGAGCTCGATACCCGCATCGCCACCCTGCCCCCCGGTCACGACCCCGACAGCTTCGTGCGCCGGGAGGGGGGAGCCGAGGCCTTGGAGAAGCTGGTCGAGGCGGCCCCGCCCGCCCTCGACGTCTACCTCGACCGCATGGCGGCGGCGGTCGATCTCACCTCCGTCGCCGGCCGGGCCCGCGCCGTGGAGCGGATGGTCCCCCTGTTCTCGCAGTGCCGGGAGGAGGTTCGACGCGACCTCATGCTGCGCCGGGTGGCGCAGCGGTTCGAGGTGGACGAGCAGGCCCTGCGGCGGGACGTGGCCGCCGCCCTGTCCCGGCCGCGGCGGGCCCCGTCGGCCGAACCGCTGGAGGTCCAGGCACCCCGGCCGCGCTCGGCGGGCGGAGCGCCGAAGCCGGCCACCGGAAGCGAGCTCGAGCGGCAGTTCGTCGGTCTGCTGCTGCAGCGTCCCGAGCTGATCGGACGGACCCGGGAGCAGATCGCCCCCGAACTCTTCTCCGATGCCGACGTCCGCCGCCTGGTGGCTCATCTCACCGATCATCCCCCGGAGGACGGCCACGTCGATCTCACGGCCTTGCTGAACCACGTGGACGAGGACCTCCGGCGCCTGGTCTCCACCTGTGCCATGGAGAGCTTCGACCTCGACCAGGTGCAGGAGCTGTGGAGCGACCACGTCCATCGGCTGCGGCGGGATGACCTCACCCGCCGCATCGACGACACCACCCGCCGGCTCCGCCGGGCCGCCGAGGCCGGCGACGGCGGTGAGGTGGAGCGCCTCCAGGCCGCCCATCGTCATCTCGTCGTCGAACGCACGCGGCTGGACCACGGACCGGCCGGGGAGTCTTGACCCTGCCGGGCGGCGGCGTCACCTTTGTCCGGTCCGGGTCGTATCCCCCCGGGCCCATAGCTCAGCTGGTCAGAGCGGCGGACTCATAATCCGTTGGTCCCAGGTTCGAACCCTGGTGGGCCCACCAAGCCTTCACTCGGGCGATTAGCTCAGTTGGTTAGAGCGCCGGTCTCACATACCGGAGGTCGCTGGTTCAAATCCAGCATCGCCCACCATGTGTGGGCAACGGCCCCGTCGGAGGCCATCGGACGGGGCCGTGGTGATGCGGTCCACGGCCCCGTCCGTGCTCGCCGGGTCCGGCTGACAGGAGGTGTCCCCATGGCCTTCCGCCGCTCTCTCGCGTTCCTGTTCCTGCTCGTCCTGCTGGTCTCCTGCGCCAGGGGAGCTTTCACGCCCTCCTCTCCCGAAGGAGAGTCCGAGCCACCGCCGGGAGACCCCACCGACACCGGCCCGGCGCCGGAGGCGGCGCCCACGCAGGCGGACACCGGGGTCTGATCTCGTGGACCGCCCTCGCACCGGACCCGGCGATGGACCGGGGCGGAACCGGTGTCTGTGCCATCGATCCTCCGACCGCGCCCGTACCCGGCGGGAGGTCTTCCTTTGACACCCAACCTCTTGGAGAACAGATTGTTACGCCTGTTCTGCCGCGCCGCCTCCCGGAGGGAGGGCCACCGGCTGACCGGGATCCCCGGCGGACCCCGGCAGGGGCTCTCATCCCCGCGGATGGGCGGTGGCGGGGCAGAGGTTCGCGGCTGAGGCGAGATGGCGGAGCTGTTCATCCACGGTATGGGCCACTTCCATCCCGAGAACGTCATCGACAACGCGTTCCTCGAGGAGCTGGACATCGGCACCGACGAGAGCTGGATCCTGGAGCGGGTCGGGATCCGCGAGCGCCGCACGGTGCTGCCCCTGGACTACATCCGGGAGACGCGCAACGGGGATCCGCGGCAGGCGGGGGAAGCGGCGGTCTACGACAACGCCGAGACCTCCGCCCTGGCGGCCGGGCAGGCCCTGGCCCGGGCCGGCGTCGGCCGCGACCAGATCGGCCTGGTGATCGCGGGCGGGTGCTATCCCGACACCGCCATCCCGGCCGAGGCCAGCCGCGTCGCCGCGTCGCTGGAGATCGACGCGCCGGGGATCGACATCAACTCGGCCTGCTCCACCTTCGGCGCCCAGTTGCACTTCCTGGCCTCCATGTCCGGGCTGCCCCCCTTCGTGCTCGTCGTCAACCCCGAGAACACGACCCGCGCCGTCGACTACGGCGACCGGCGCACCGCGGTGCTGTGGGGCGACGGGACGAGCGCCGCCGTCGTATCCACGCGGGAGTCCGCCCCGCGCAAGGTGGTGGAGACGACCCTGGCCGCCGACTCGGCGCGCTGGGAGGCGGTCTGCATCCCCCGCTTCGGGCACTTCTTCCAGGACGGCAACGCGGTGCAGCGCTTCGCCATCAAGACGACGGTCTCCTCCGCCGAGAGCCTGATGCCGGGCGCCCGGACGCGCGCCGCCGAAGGGGGGGGCCGGGTGCGCTTCATCGGCCACCAGGCCAACCTGTTGATGCTGGAGGCCGTGGCCCGGCGGCTCGGACTCGCAGAGGATGCGCACTGGTACAACGTGGACCGCTTCGGCAACACCGGCGCCGCCGGGGCGCCCGGCGTCCTCTCCCAGTACTGGGACGAGATGGACGACGGCGACTCCCTGATCCTCGTCGTCGTCGGGGCGGGGCTGACCTGGTCGGCCCTGCGCATCGACGTGGGGGACCGCCCGTGACCCACGCCGAGTTCGTCGAGCGCGGCCACTACGAAGCGGAGGAGCTGCTGGCCCTGTCCCAGGGCAACCTCGTGGTCGACGCGCCCGAGGAGTTCATCCGCCTGCCCGCTCCGCCCATGCTCATGATCACGCGGGTCACCGAGCTCGAGCGCCGGGGCCCGCGGGGCCGCATCGTCGGCGAGCAGGACATCGCCCCCGCCGACTGGTTCTTCCACTGCCACTTCCGCTCCGACCCGGTGCAGCCCGGATGCCTCGGCGTCGACGCCATCTGGCAGCTCGTGGGACTCTACATCGCCGCCTGCGGCGCCCCGGGCTCGGGACGGGCCCTCGGCTGCAAGGAGGTGGAGTTCTCCGGCCAGATCCGGCCCTACAACCGGACCGTGCGCTACGAGGTCGACATCCGCCGGTACTCCCAGCTCAAGGAGTCCGGCTCTGCCGTGGCCATCGGCACGGCGAAGGTCCTGGTGGACGGAGAGCACATCTACACGGTGAAGGACGCCAAGGTCGGCATGTTTCTCGGCATCGCCTACCCCGACTACCCCCTGCGCTCCGAGCACAGCGTCGGCGGCCTCATGGACCGCACCGGATGCTGACGCCGGAGCAGGTCCTGGACCTGATCCCGCAGCAGCGGCCCTTCCGGTTCATCGACCGCCTCGTCGAGCTGGGCGAGGCGAGCGCCGTCGGCGAGTACACCTTCCGCGACGACGAGACCTTCTACGCCGGCCACTTCCCGGGGCATCCCGTGACCCCGGGCGTGATCCTCATCGAGACCATGTGCCAGACCGGGCTGGTCGCCCTCGGCATCCACCTGCTGGGCATGGAGCTGCCGGCCCACGAGGTGGCGCGGACGGTCACCCTGTTCACCGACGCCGACGTCGAGTTCGTGCGCGTCGTGGGGCCGGGGGAGACGGTGCGCGTCTCCGCCGAGAAGATGTTCTGGAGAAGACGGAAGCTGAAGTCGAAGGTCGAGCTGAAGCTGGCCGACGGGACCTACGTGGCCGGCGGCACGGTCTCCGGCATGGGAGTCGCCCGTGAGCAATTCTGAACCGCGCGTCGTCGTCACCGGCATGGGGGTGCTGGCCCCCAACGGGCACGGCCTGGAGGCGTTCGTCCGGGCCCTGCGCGACGGCATCAGCGGCATCGCCTTTCACCCGCAGCTCGCCGACCTGAACTTCGCCTGCCAGGTGGGCGGCGTGCCCCCCGACGTGGAGGAGATCCAGAAGCGCTACCTCACCGGGGAAGAGCTGTTCGCCATGAACGCCAACATGGTGTACGCCGCCATCGCCACCATCGACGCCTGGACCGACGCCGGCCTGGACCTGCCGGAGCCCGACAGCGAGGAGCCCGACTGGGACACGGGAGCCATCGTCGGCACCGGCATCGGCGGCATCGACACCATTGCCGACACGCTGGCGCCGCGGACCCAGGCGGGCCGGGTGAAGCGGCTCGGCAGCACCATGGTCGAGCAGATCATGTCCAGCGGCAACAGCGCCCGGATCGCCGGCAAGCTCGGTCTGGGCAACCAGGTGAGCACCAACTCCAGCGCCTGCAACACCGGCACCGAGGCCGTCATCCAGGGCTTCCAGCGCATCCGCGACGGACTGGCCCGGCGCATGCTGGCCGGCGGCTCCGAGGGCCACTCCCACTACATCTGGGCCGGCTTCGACGCCATGCGCGTCCTCAACCGCACGAAGAACGACGACCCCGAGGGCGCCTCCCGCCCCATGAGCGCCAGCGCCGCCGGCTTCGTCCCCGGGTCGGGGGCGGGGGTGCTCATGCTCGAAGAGCTGGACAGCGCCCGCGAACGCGGCGCCCGGATCTACGCCGAGATCATCGGCTGCGCTCTCAACTGCGGCGGCCATCGCCAGGGGGGCAGCATGACGGCGCCGAACCCGGTCAGCGTGCAGCGCTGCCTGGTCGCGGCCCTCGACATGGCCGGCATCCCCGGCGAGCGGATCGAGGCCATCAACGGCCACCTCACCGCCACCTTCGCCGATCCCCACGAGGTCCACAACTGGTCGCGGGCTCTCGGCGTCGAGCCGCGCCGCATGCCCTGGATCCAGAGCACCAAGTCCCTCATCGGCCACGGCCTGGGCGCCGCCGGCGGCCTCGAGTCGGTGGCCGCCGTCCTGGAGCTGCACGAGGGATTTGTCCACGGCTCGCTGAATTGCGAAGATCTGCACCCCGAGCTCGAGGCCTACGCCGACCGCATCCCTCACAAGAGCGTGGAAGCCCCCGGTCTCTCCGTCATCGCCAAGGCCAGCTTCGGCTTCGGAGACGTCAATGGCTGCGTCATCTTCCGCAAGTTCGACTGACTTGGAGATCCCATCCCACCGCAACCGAAGGAACGAGCACCGATGAACACGCAGGAAGTCTTCGACAAGGTCGTCGCCATCCTCAAGCCCTTCGCCAAGAACGAGGAAGCCCTGTCCGGGGTCTCCATGGAGACCTCGCTGCAGAACGACCTGGAGGTGAACTCCGCGCGGCTCGTCGACATCGTGCTGGAGATCGAGGACGCCTTCGGCATCGAGGTCTCCGACGACGACGCCGACAAGGTGGCCACCGTGGGCGACGCGGTGAACCTGATCGTGGCCGCCGGCTGAGCCCGGCCGGGGCCGCCCCGCGTGCGGATACCCGCCGACGAGCGGGCCAGCCTGAGCCGCGTCGAGCGCTTCGCCCTGGCCTTCGCCGGGTGGATGAACGAGACGCCGGCGGTTCAACGTCCCTTCTACTGGCTGAACCTGCGCCTGCAGCGGCGCGTCCTGCTGCTGGGCACGAGCCGCCGGACGCACCTGATAGGGCTCGAGCGGATCGCCTCGCTGCAGCCCGACCGCGGCGTGCTGATGGCGGCCAACCACCGCACCTTCCTCGATCAGTTCGCAATCCTCGCCCACCTGGTGGAGCACGTCGGCTTCTGTCGGCGCTGGTTCTTCCCCGTCCGCTCCAACTTCTTCTACGACAACCCCCTCGGCGTCCTCGTCAATCTCCTGGCGAGCTCCTGCAGCATGTATCCGCCGATCTTCCGGCCGCGGGCCAAGCGCGGCGTCACCCGCGCCTGCCTCACCTTCCTCATCGAGCAGCTGCGGTCGCCGGACACCCTCGCCGGCATCCACCCCGAGGGCACGCGCGGCAAGGGCCCCGATCCCTACGAGCTGCTGCCCGCGGAGCCCGGCTTCGGACGTGTCCTGCTGCAATCCCGCGCCATCGTCCTCCCCGTGTTCATCAACGGGATCAGCGACAATCTGGTCCGCGAGGCGGTGCACAACTTCACCGGCAGCGGCCCACCGGTCATCATCGCCTTCGGCGCCCCCGTCGACCTGTCCGCCTTCGACGGGGAGGACCCGCGCCTGCTGCGCAACCAGATCAAGGCGGGTCGCCGGGTGCTGGAGGAGGTGGCCCGGCTGGGGGAGGAGGAGCGCCGGCTGCGTCAGCGGCTGGAGGCCGCCCGCGCCTCCTGAGGCAGGGCGGCGAAAGCCGCGAAGGGGCCGTCGTGGGACAGGCTGATGTCGATGCCGGAAGGCCGCCCGTCGAGCAGCAGCCGGGGCGGCGCCAGCCCGTCGCGGGCGCCCGGCTCGCGGGGCCGCTCGATGGCCAGGCGATGTTCCGGCAGGCCCAGGTGGCCGGCCACGCGGCGGCAGGTCAGGTCCCGCACGGCGTCGCTCTGATGCCGGCCGCGGGGTATTCGCTCGACACCGGCCTCCGCCCGCCCGGGGTCGCCGTCTCCGCAGATCACCACCGCGTGGACCCACAGCGGATCCCGCGTCAGCCGCAGCCCCATCTCCAGGTCCCGGTAGCGCACCCGGCGCATCTGCGCGTCCACCTCGAAGAGCCGCGGTGAGAAGACGAGGCCCGGCCGCCGTTTGAGGGCCGCCTTGTAGGCGGCCTCCTTGGCGGCGAACAGCGACCACAGCAGGATCAGGGGCCCGTCGCTTCGAGCCACTCGGGAGCGCTCGGCGGCGGCGCAGACGCGCTCGACGAAACGGCTCCGGAGGTGGTGCCCGGAGATCTCCGGGTCGGCCAGGTAGACCAGGTCGTTGCCGACGGCGTTCACCATCGAGGTCCGGTTTTCCGAGGGAGGGATCGAGCCCGACGGACCCCGTACTTTGGCGACCGCCCCCACCCCGGCGCAAACCATTCCGAGCCGGGACCCGGCCACCGCGGCGGCCGGCGCCGTCGGTTGACGGCTCCCGGGCCGGCGCCTTGGTTCCACCGGATGCCCGCCCTGTCCGCCCTGTCCCTCCTCTCTCTCGCAGTGGCCGTCTCCCTGCTCGCCGCCCTGACGGGCTGCGGGCAACCGGAGGTCGAGTCCTGGCACCACCCGGTCCGCGCCGGCGAAAAGGCCCTCCACTCCAAGAGCTACGACAAGGCCGCGGCGCACTACCGGTCGGCCCTGGCCGAGGCCGCCGCTTCCGGGTCCGTTGAGGGCCGCATGGTGGCCCTCAACGGGTTGGCCATGAGCCGCGCCATGGGCGGCCACCTGGCGGAGGCGGAGAGTCTCTACGTCCAGGTCCTGACCCTGCAACGCCGGCGGATGGAGGCCGACAGTCTGTCGGGGGTGACCCTGGCGCGCACCCTCGGATCCCTCGCCGAGATCAGCCTGCGTCTCGGCCGCGTCGGCCGGGCCGACACGTTGCTGTCCGAGGTCCTGGGGCTGGGAGAGGCGGGTCTCGTCGATCTGCTCCCCGAGGACCGGATGGTCTCCTACACTCTGAACGGTCTCAGCAAGGTCCTGCGGTTCCGCGGCGACACGGCGCGGGCCGACTCCTTGGCCGAGCGGGCCCTGGCGCTTCAGCTCTACGCCCTCGGCTTCGAGCACCTCATCGGCGAAGACCTGGGGAAGGCGGAGAAGCTCTACCTCGAGTCCCGTGGCCGCTTCGAGGAGATGTACGGCCCCGACCATGGGGACGTCGCCCGCGTCCACCATGCCCTCGGCCGGCTGTACGAATACCAGGGCCGGCGGTCCGAGGCCGTCACTCAGTACCAGCGCGCCGTGGCCGCCTACGAGGGGGCCGGCGCCGCTTCGCCCGATCTGGCCTGGGCCCTGGAGGATCTGGCCAGGACCCTGGATGCCGGCCAGGCCGACGAAGCCGCCCGGTTGAGTCGGCGAGCCGCCGATCTGCTCCAGGGCCGCCCGACCTCTCCGTCCCGCCTGCAGTAGCCCCCGCGCAGACGGCCGACCCCGGCTCCCGCCTCAGCGCAGCCGGCGCCGCCGGACCATGCGCATCACCCACCAGGCTCCGAGGGCGCCGAGCAGGTGCTTGCAGGTGTGGCCGCTGATCCATCCCCCCGCCGAGTACACGGCCTGGTCGAATACCTCCGCGGCCTTGGCGAGCAGATAGAACAGGGCGGCCACGTAGAGATCGGAGCCGCGCGTGTACGGCGACGGCAACAGCCGCACCATGAGCGGCACGAACAGGACGGGGTAGGCCTGGGCGAGGATGTAGTAGCGGAGGTCTCCGGCTCCCGCGCGCTCGGTGAAGTGCCAGTACAACACGCTGAACAGGCCGAAGGCGATGAGCGGCGGCAGGGCGAGGAGACCGGCGCGCCGGTCCACGCGCTCGGCCAGGGCCGCGGCGAGAAAGGCCATGAAGGCCACGCTCATGGGCAGGCGGTCCCACAGAAGCGTCTCGTTTCCCGGGGACAGGTGGTACCAGGAGGAGCCGAGGCCGACCAGCGCCACCGAGAGAAAGAGGACCTGGTAGGCCAGGGCATCGGCCGGGCGCACAAAGGCCTGCGGCCCCCGGGCCGCGGCGAGGGAGAAGAGGAGACGGCATCCCCACAGGCCCACGGCGAGGAAGGGCAGGTTGGAGAGGACGTTCAGAGAATGGGGGATGCCGAGCAGGGTGCGCTGATCGGCGAACCGGTGATAGGCGGGGTTCTGGGGGATCGGCGCCTGCAGGAAGACGGCGGCCCAGAAGGCGAGGGTCAGGCAGGCGAGCAGCCGGAGGCTGTGGTCGCGGTTCATCCGGCCGGCGTCAGGGCGCGTTCTCCGGCGCCGCGGCCGGACTCGCTGACTGGCGCCGCTCCAACACACGGGCCCACACCGCGGCCGCCATGACGCACATCAAGGGCAGGGCGGGCAGGTGATACCTGGGCATGACCACGGGCCCGGGCAGGACCAGGTAGTAGGCCGCGAAGGCCAGGAAGAAGAAGCCGAGAAACCACTCCCCCCGCCGCAGCCAGCGGCCGAGCTGCATCAGGCAGCCGAGATAGGTCACCCCCACGACGGCGAGGGCGGGCAGCAGGGGCAGCAGCAGCCACGTGCGGTCGCCGAAATAGTGCCGCACGGCGGCCAGGACGCCGCGGCGGTGGAGGATGTCGAGGGTGCCCCGGCCCGCCTGGGTGAGCCCGAGATGCTCGTAGAAGGCGGGGGCGTCCGGCAGCAGGATCGCGGGGTTGAAGTGCAGGCTGAGATAGGTCCACTTGTGGGCGGCGATCAACTGCCAGGCCTTTTCGAGCTTGTAGCGGGTGCGGGCGTCCTCGTCGGCATAGCGGGCGGGATGCGCGGCGAACTCGGCCTCGGCCTGGCCTGTCCAGCGTTGACGCAGGGTGACGCGGGGGACCCCGGCGACCACCGACATGAGGGCCGCGCAATTGTGATAGTAGAGGGTGTTGCCAAGGTTGGTGTCGAGGCGAAAGCCGCCCCCGGCCAGGGAGTTGCGGTACATCCAGGGAGTCAGGACCGCGGCGAAGATCAGCACGCAGCCCGCGGCTCCGAGCAGGCGCCGGCGCACGGAGAGGCCCTGGAAGACGAGGACCAGGAAGAGGCAGGGCACGATCCACAGCAGCCCCGTGGGGCGGATCAAGGTGCCGGCGGCGTCGAGCAGGATCGCCAGCCAGAGATCGGCCAGCCGCCCATGGAAGTAGAAGCGGGCGAAGAAGTAGAGCATCCACGCCGTGACCAGGGCGAAGAGGGTGTCGGAGAGATAGAACGGGGCATGGGCGATGCTGGTGAGGTTGAGGGCCAGCAGCAGGGCCGCGAGGGTCCCGGCCAGGGGCCCGCCGAACCAGCAGCCCACGCGGAACACGGGAACGCAGGTGAGCGCCCCGAGCCCGCAGAAGAGGACCACGGGCAGTTGCAGGCCCTTGCCCAGCAGGCCGAAGACGAGGGCCAGGAAGGCCGGGTACCCGGGACCGCGCAAGGTGTAGGGCTCGGTCTCGCCCGGGGCCCCCACGTAGCGGCCCTCTTCGAGCAGGGCCAGCGCCGGCTGGAGGTAGGACGGGGTGTCCGGCCGGAAGAAAGCGGTCTCCGGCGCCGGCAGGCCGGGCATGGCCACGGCGACGCGCAGGACCGCGGCCAGCAGCACCACCAGCCAGAGGCTGCGGCCCGGGGTGCGGGGTCCGGTCAGGGCCGGGGGCCTTCGATCCGGTCGATGAGGTGGACGGTGTGGATCACGTCGCGCAGGTCGGTCAGGGGCACCAGGCCCTTCTCGATGCAGTCGAGGAAGTGCTCGTGCATGGTGAGGGTGCCCTCGTAGAGCTGCACGTCCTCCTCGTCGACGCCGTCCACCTCCCAGCCGCCCATCACCGTGGTCCCGCCGTCCTCGAGGATCTCGATCTCCCGGGGGATCTTCATGTAGCACCCGACCCCCACGCCATGCAGCTCGGAGCGCAGGACCCGTCCGCCCGAAGCGCGGTTGCCGAAGACGACGCCGGTGGCGCCGTTGTCGAAGCGGATCATGGAGGTGTAGCAGTTGCGGCTCTCGCCGCCGAAGCGGTCGCGGTAGGCCGTGACCTCCACCGGCTCGCCGCCGGCCATGTACCGCAGCAGATCGACGACGTGGATCACGTCGTCCCACAAGGTGGTGCTGAACTCCCTGCCGTCGCCGCCGAGGACCCGCTTGTTGAAGGTGACGCTGGCCACCGAGACCGGTCCCTTGGCGGCCACCCGGCGCATGGCCTCGCGGGTGACGGCGGCGTAGCGGCGCTGGAGGCCGACCATGCAGTACACGCCGTTGGCCACGGCGGCGTCCAGCATCTGCCGTGTCTCGCCGCTGTCGGCGCCGGGCGGCTTCTCGATGAAGAGGTGCTTGCCGGCATTGAGGCAGTCGAGGGCCGGGCGCAGCACCCACCGCTCGTGCATGACGCAGTAGACCACGTCGAGATCGACGGCGGCCAGCATTTCCCGGTGGTCGGTGAAGGTCCGGTCGAATCCGTACTCGTCGACGACGAGCTGCATGCGCTCCGCGTCGAGCTCGCAGACGGCGGCGACCTCCACGCCGCCGAGGCGGGCAAGGGCGGGATAGTGGGCGCTGCGGGCGCGTCCGCCGGCGCCGATGAAGCCTGCTCTCAGCATGGGAAGCGGTAATTACTGCCGCCGTGACCCATGCCGCAACCGCCGCAGAACACGGCCGGGGGGAGGCCCGGTATTGACCCTGCCGGCAGCAGTCCTATTATATCGGGCTTGGTATTTCGGGACCGGTCGGGGCCGACGGACCCCGACCGGGAGCCATCCGCCCCCACGAGAAAGAGAGGTCCGGTGTCCCTCAAGGAAGGTCTGCAGCTGCTGCTCAAGGTCCAGGACGTCGACCACGAGCTCAAGGCCCTCGAAGAGGCCAAGAGCAAGTACCCGGCCGAGATCAGCCAGCGGCGCGGGGAGATCGACCGGGCCGAGCAGGACCTCAGCGAGCTCACCGGACGCCTGGAGGAGCAGCAGCGGCGGCAGCGGCACTTCGAGCGCGAGCTCGAGGAGGCCCGGGACCAGTTGAAGAAGCTCGAGGCACGGTTCTCCGAGGTCCGGACCAACAAGGAGTACGACGCCCTCCAACTGGAGGTCGAGGCCTGCAAATCAAGGATGTCGGAGTGCGAGGGCCAGGTCCTCGAGCTCATCGAATCGAGCGAGAGCATTCGCGAGCAGGTCGATCTCGAGCAGCAGGATGTCGAGGCGGTCCGGGAGGAACAGCAGTCCCGCATCGACGAGTTGCAGACCCGGCTCGACTCCCTCCAGGGGGAGGTGGACGCCGTGCAGCGGCGACGGGAGGCGGAGGTGGAGGGCATCGACAAGAGGCTGCTGCGGACCTACGAGGTCGCCCGGGGCAGCCGCGGGCTGACGGTGGCCGCCGTTCGCAAGGGCGCCTGCGGCGCCTGCTTCCGCCAGTTGCCGGCGCAGATGAAGAGCCATGTCCGCCGCCACGAGCAGGTCGTGCACTGCGAGAGTTGCGGCGCCCTGCTGGCCTGGGACGACGAGTCCTCCTGAGGCGGCTCATGGCGTGGAACGGCCGGAGTGGTTCGGGTGAACGCGGGGCCGGCTTGGCCGGCCTCGAGGAAAGTCCGAGCTCCGCAGGGCAGGATGCTGGGTAACGCCCAGGGGGGGCGACCCCACAGAAAGTGCCACAGAAAACAAACCGCCCGGCCGCTGGCCGGGTAAGGGTGAAAAGGTGAGGTAAGAGCTCACCGCGTCGCCGGCGACGGGGACGGCACGGCAAACCTCATCCGGAGCAAGGCCAAATAGGGGAGGAGAGGTGGCCCGCCTCGCAACGACTCCCGGGTAGGCCGCACGAGGCGGCGGGCAACCGCCGTCCCAGATGAATGCTCACCCGGTGCGCCGGCGCACCCCGCCGGCCGCCGACAGAACTCGGCTTACAGAACTACTCCGGCCCTCACGTGCAGATCGCCATCCTTCCTTTCGTCACCCTGCTCCTGTGGAGCGCCGCCGCGGCCCAGGAGACCTCCCGGGCCGTGGTGGAGACCCTCGCCGTCGCGGCTCCCTCCGGGGGGCGGCTCCAGGGGCGCCTCGACTGGACGGCGGGCACCCTCACGGTGACCGGCGCGGCGGCGCTCCAAGAGGGTGCCAGTCCCCCCCGGCAGCGCCTCACGGGATTCCGCGCCGCCAGGGCGGCCGCCCTGGCCGGCCTTCGGGAGGCCGTGTCGAGCGTCCGCGTCGACGCCCGCACCACGGTGGGCACGGCCATGTCGGCCAGCGGTTCGATCCGGGCCCGGGTGGAGGAACTGGCGCTCAACGCGAGGGTGGTGCCCGGCTCCCGCCGCGAGGAGGAGGGCCTCTGCCGGCTCGATGTGCGCCTTCCCCTGCTCGGCGATCTCGCCCGGGCCGTGCTTCCCCCCGCCTCCGGCAGGTCCGTCTCCCTGCCGCCGACGGAGCTGCCGGAGCGCGACTCCCTGGTCGTCTTCGTGCCCGGGGGACCGTACACGGGGCTCGTCGTCGACGCCCGGGGCACGGACCTGCGTCCGAGCCTGTCGCCGCGCATCCTCGACGACCGGGGCCGCGTCATCTACGCCGCCGCTCACGTCGACCGGGGCCTGGCCGCCCGCGACGGCCTGGCCGGCTACGAGCCGGACCTGCGGCGCGCCGTCCTCAGCGAGCGCGTCCGGGGGGAGCCGGCTCACCCCTTCCTGGTGGCGGTGATGGGCGTCTCCGGCCCCTACCGCGCCGACGCCGTGATCCGCGCCGACGACGGCACGCGCCTGCAGCTGGCCGACCTGCACGGCGACTTCCTGGCCAGGGGCCGGGTGGTCTTCGTGATCGGCCCGAGGCCGCCGCCGGAGCCGGCGGTCATGGATACGGCCGGCGTCCCCGACAGCCTGGCGGCTCCGGTCGTGTATCGAGACTTCCTCGACTCCCTGCTCCAGGCGCGGGCCAGGGCCCTGCCGGACACGGTCCCGGACTCGGGGAGCGTCTCTCCGTGAGCACCTTCGCCGACCGCCTGTCGCGGGCCGTCGCCGACCACGACTCGCTCCTGTGCGTCGGGCTGGATCCGGTCCCCGAGCGCCTGCCCGCCGGCCTGTCCCGCGACCCCTCGGGCGTGCTGGAGTTCAACCGCCGCCTGGTGGAGGCCACGGCGGACCTCGTCTGCTGCTACAAGCCCAACCTGGCCTTCTACGGCGCTCTCGGCGCCGGCGGCTGGGACGTGCTGGCCGCCACCATCGAGGCCGTGCCGGACGCCGTGCCCGTGGTGGTCGACGCCAAGTGCGGCGACATCGGCCCCGTGGCCGAACGCTGGGCCCACATGCTTTTCTCCGAGCTCGGCGCCGACGCGGTCACCGTGACCCCCTACATGGGCTCCGATGCGGTGCGGCCCTTCACCAGCCACGCCGACCGCGGCGTCTTCCTCGTGTGCCTGACCTCCAACCCGGGCGCCGCCGACTTCGAGAGGCTCGCCGTCGAGGGCGGGGAGAGGCTGTGGGAGCAGGTGGCGCGCCGGGCCCTGGAGTGGAACGCCGAGCACGGCAACTGCGGACTCGTGGTGGGCGCCACCCGGGCCGAGTCGATGGCCGGGTTGCGAAGGTTGGCCCCGGAGCTTCCCTTTCTGGTGCCCGGCATCGGCGCCCAGGGCGGGGACCTGGCCGGGTCGGTGGCCGGCGGCCTGCGGAAGGACGGCGCCGGGTTGCTGATCAACGCCTCGCGCAGCGTCATGCACGCCTCGCAGGGGGCCGATTTCGCCGAGGCGGCGCGCGCCGAGGCTCAGGCGTTGCGGCGCGAGATCAACCGGGTTCGGGGTGTAGCGCAGTCCGGTTAGCGCACCTGCTTTGGGAGCAGGGGGTCGTCGGTTCGAATCCGACCACCCCGACCACTTACCGGTTGGCTCGTTCTTTCGCCGGTCCGTATCTTGGATCCCTGTCCCACAAGACTCGCCGAAGGTGCCCATAGCTCAGCTGGACAGAGCATCTGCCTTCTAAGCAGAATGTCCCAGGTTCGAGTCCTGGTGGGCACGCCATCCTCGACGTGTGGTGGATGTAGCTCAGTTGGTTAGAGCGCCAGGTTGTGGCCCTGGAGGGCGCGGGTTCAACTCCCGTCATCCACCCCATTCTCGGCCCTTTGCGAGTCCCTCGCTCAGGGCCGTCTTCTTTTGATCCGCCCGGTGCACGCCGAGAAACTCCTGTCCCGCTCCGACCTGCTCGACCTGCGCGCCGGCTGCCGCCGCGAGGGCCGCGTCGTGGTCTTCACCAACGGCTGCTTCGACCTGCTGCACCGCGGCCACGTGGAGTACCTGCAGGAGGCCCGGGCCCTGGGGGATCTGCTCGTGGTCGGTCTCAACGACGACGAGGGGGTGCGCCGGTTGAAGGGCCCGGGGCGCCCCCTGGTGCCGCAGCAGGACCGGGCGGCCCTGCTGTGCGCCCTCCAGGACGTGGGCGCCGTCACCCTGTTCTCCGGGACCAGCGTCGAGCCTCTCATCGCCGCCCTGCGGCCCGACGTGCTGGTCAAGGGAGGGGACTACGCTCTGGGCGACGTGGTCGGCCGCCGGGTGGTGGAGGAGGCCGGCGGCCGGGTACGGGTGCTGTGCCACGTCCGCGGCCGGTCGACGGAGACCCTTCTCGCGCGGACATCCCGGGTCTCCGGGTGAGCGCCTCCCTTCCCGCTGGACGCTACAGGACGACCTGCGCATCTTTGGGAAGGCTTCCGCCATGCGAACGACCCCTTCTCTGAAACCGGTTCTCTGGCTTCTCCTGGCCGCCGCCTGGGCCGCTGGGACGGGCTGCGCCTCCACCGCTCCGTCCGCCGCTCCGTCCGCCGAGGGCGCAGAGAACGCCGCCGAGCTGCGGGAGAAGCTGGAGGCGATGGGCCGGGATCAGCAGGCTTCCGCCGACCGCGGGCAGGACCTGGCCGACCGCCTGCAGCGAGCCGAGGAAAGCCTCGCCGCCCTCCGGGACCGCGTGGCCGCTCTGGAGAGTCCCGGCGCCCCCGGCATCCCGGTCGACGCCGGCTTGAGCCCGGCGCCCAGCCCCGCCGCCAGCGCCAGCCCCGAAGCGGGCCCGGCTCCCGGCGCCGAAGGGTCGATGGACGTGGCCGCCGTCTACACCAGGTCCCGGGAGCAGCACAAGGAACGCCGCTTCGACGAGGCCGTCGCCGGATTCTCCGAGATCCTGGAGCGGGCGCCGGACAGCGACCTCGCCGACAACGCCCGCTACTGGATCGGCGAGGCCCGCTACCTGCAGCGCAGGTTCCGCCAGGCCCTGGCCGAGTTCACCAAGGTGCACGCCTATCCCTACACCGAGAAGGCCGACGACGCCCAGCTGATGATCGCTCGGTCCTACCTGGCCCTCGGCGAGTCCGACCAGGCCATGGCGGCCTTCCGCAAGCTCCTGCAGAACTACCCCGGCAGCGAGTACGTCGACGAGTCCCGCGAGGAGCTGCGCAAGCTGGAGGGGCCGTGAGCCCCGCCCCCCTTCGCTTTCTGGTGCTCACCGCGGTCCTCCTCCTCCCGGCCGGCCGGGCCGGGGCCCTGGGGCCGACCAATCTCGATCTCGTCTCCCGGGCGGCATCGAGGGCCGTGCAGGAGGCGGTCTCCGGCCTCGACGCGGCCGGACAGGGCGAGGGGTTCGACAGGGTGGGCATCCAGCCCGCCGCCAGGCACGACGCCAACTGGCTCTTCGAGCATCTGCTCCTCCAGGAGTTGCTCACCCGGGGTCTGGCGGTGACCGTGGACACCTCCACGGCGGCGGCGCACCTGTCCTACCGCGTCATCGAGGTCGCCGTGAGCGGACGCTCGGCGCTGTTGAGCAACACCGTCACCCGCAGATGCCGCGTCGGAGTGCAGCTGGATCTCGATCTGGGCCAGGAGCGTCTGTGGTCCGGAGAGGGGCGGGCGCTGCTGAGGGACCGCATTCCGAAGGGCGAGTTGGAGGCGCTGCAGGATTCCCGCTTCGACTTCGCCGAGACCGAGCTGGAGAAGCGAACGTGGGGCAAGTACCTAGAACCCGTCATCGTCACCTCGGTCCTCGGATCCCTGATCTACCTCTTCTACTCGAATCGCTGATGTCCTCTCCCGGGCGCGCCTGGTTCCTCGTCGCGGCGGTCCTGGCCGGGTGCGCCGGCAAGACGCCGCCGCAGCTGATGGGGGCCGACTTCTACTACGAAGAGGGGATGAAGCACTTCGAGAAGGGCCGCCATCTGCGGGCCGTGGACAGCTTCCAGCGGGTGCTGAGCAACTACCCCGGTTACGCCGAGGTCGCCGAGGCCCAGTACTACCTGGCCGAGTCCTACTTCCAACTCGAGGAGTTCGTCAGCGCCGTCTTCGAGTACGAGCGTCTCGTCGACACCTATCCCTCCAGCCCGCGGCGCGTCGAGGCCGAGTACAAGATCGGCGAGTCCCACTTCGAGCAGAGCCGCCGCGCTGATCTCGACCAGGCGGAGACCTATCAGGCCCTGGCCGCGTACCGCCGGTTCATCGAGGACAACCCCGGCAGCCCGGTGGTGGCCGACGCCAGGGGGCGCATCGCCGAATGCCGGGAACGGCTGGCCGAGAAGGACTTCCTCGCCGCCCGCCTGTACCACCGCCAGGGGCATCTGGACGCGGCGAAGATGACCTACGAGCAGATGGTCCGCGCCTACCCGGACACCGACTGGTACTGGCACGGGCTGGCCCGCCTCGGCCGCATCCACAGCCGGCAGGGACGCCCCGACGAGGCGCAGGCCCTCTGGGAGGAGGTGCTCTCGGGCTCCGGGGACGAGGACCTCCTCGAGGACGTGCGCGGGTGGATGGACGAGCAGGACGCCGAGTGAGGCCGTGGCCGAGCGTCTCGGCATCCTCGGAGGCACCTTCGACCCCGTCCACTGCGGCCACCTCCTCCTGGCGCGCTACGTCCTGGAGGCCCTCGCCCTCGATCGGGTGCTCTTCGTGCCCGCCGCCGAGCCGCCCCACAAGAGCGAGGTCCCGACCCCTCCCGGGCACCGCTGGCGGATGGTCTGCGCGGCCGTGGAGGGCCACGACCGGCTGGAGGCCAGCGACCTCGAGCTGCGGCGCCCGGGGGTCTCGTACACCGTCGACACCCTGCGCCGGCTGCGCGACGAGCGCCCCCACGACGAGCGCTTCCTCATCATCGGCGCCGACAACGTGCCGGAGCTGGACGGCTGGCACGACCCGGAGGGCATTCTCGAGCTGGCCACGGTAGTCGCCGGCACCCGGGTCGAGTCGGAGGCGCTGCCCTCCGGCGCCTTCGCGGACCGGATCGATCGCGTGGACACCCCCGTCTTCGACATCTCCTCCACCGAGATCCGGCGCCGGGTGCGCACCGGCCGGCCGGTGCGCTGCCTGGTGCCCGAGGCCGTGGAGCGCTACATCGCCGCTCACGGGCTCTACGGAGCCCCGTGAGCGCGTCCTTCTTCACCCACCTGGAGTGCACGCGCACCGGCGCGCGCTACGACCTCGACGGCCTGCACAACCTCTCCGTGGCCGGCGCCCCCCTCTTCGCGTGCTACGACCTGGCCGCCGCCCGCGGCGCCGTGAGCCGCGAGGAGGTGTCCGGGCGGGCGCCTTCCATGTGGCGCTACCGCGAGGTCATGCCCCTGCGCCCCGGGGACGAGATCGTCACCCTCGACGAGGGCTGGACGCCCCTGCGGAGGGCCCGGCGCCTGGGAGACTGGTGCGGCTTCCGCCGCCTGTGGGTCAAGGACGAGTCCGTCAACCCCACCGGGTCCTTCAAGGCCCGGGGCCTGTCCGCCGCGGTCACCGCCGCCGCCGCCCGGGGGGCCGTGAAGGTCGCCATCCCAACGGCAGGCAACGCCGGCGGCGCCCTGGCCGCCTACGCCGCCGTGGCCGGTCTGGAGTGCCACGTCTTCATGCCGAGGGACACGCCCGCCGCCTTCCAGGTCGAGGTGAGCGCCTGCGGCGCCCGCCTGGAGCTGGTGGACGGCCTGATCACCGACTGCGGGCGGATCGTCGGCGAGCGCCGCCAGGCCGAGGGCTGGTTCGACATGTCCACCCTGAAGGAGCCCTACCGGGTGGAGGGCAAGAAGACCATGGGCTACGAGCTGGCCGAGCAGTTCGGCTGGAGCCTGCCCGACGTCATCGTCTACCCCACCGGCGGGGGCACCGGGCTCATCGGCATGTGGAAGGCCTTCGAGGAGCTGGAGCAGCTCGGCTGGATCGAGCCGGGCCGCCGGCCGAGCATGGTCTCGGTGCAGGCCGCCGGCTGCGCCCCCATCGTGCGCGCCTTCGAGGCCGGCCACGAGTCCGCCGAGCCCTGGACCGACGCCCGCACCATCGCCTCGGGCCTGCGCGTGCCCGGCGCCGTGGCCGACTTCCTCATGCTGCGGGCCCTGCGCGAGAGCGGCGGCACCGCGGTGGCCGTCACCGACGAGGAGCTGGTCGCCTCGAGCCGGGACCTGGCGCGGCACACGGGGATCTTCCCGGCCCCGGAGGGCGGCGCCACCCTCGCCGCCCTGCTGGCCCTCAAGGAGCGCGGCTGGCTCGGCGGCGACGAGCGCGTGGTGCTTTTCAACACCGGGTCGGGGTACAAGTACCTGGAGGCGCTGTCTTGACGATGTAGGGGGCCGGCGTACCTTCTGAACTCCGGTCCGTGCACCTATAGCTCAATTGGATAGAGCATCTGACTACGGATCAGAAGGTTGGGGGTTCGAGTCCTCCTGGGTGCACCAAACAAAAAAACGCAATCGGCCTCCCTGACCGACGCCTCCCTGCTCCGCGCCTCCTCCGGCAACGCCGCCTCGATCTCGACTTCGTCCTGCACGACTGACCAGCAGCCCCGCCCGATCCTCTCGGCACGATGGACCTCAGGCCGTTGAGGCTTGAAGACCTCCAGCCCGGCGCCGCCGTGGGCGGCCTGGTCCCCAACGGCGCGGCCGAGATCGTCAGCGTGCAGTGGCACGGCACCGAGGCGCTGACCGTGATCTACCGTCCGCCCTCCGGCCGCATCGCCGAGGAGATCCTCTACCGCCACGACGAGGCGCGTCTCGAGGTGGTCGAGCAGGGCCGGCCGTGGAGCTTCGACGGCGACGGGGCCGCGTACCGCCTGGTCTCCGAGGCCAACCGCATCCGCCTGGCCCACCTCTTCGATCCCGTCCTCGCCGTCCACACCTCCCTGGTGGAACCCCTGCCGCACCAGATCACCGCGGTGTACGAGGCCATGCTGCCGCGCCAGCCGCTGCGCTTCCTGCTGGCCGACGACCCCGGCGCCGGCAAGACGATCATGGCGGGCCTGCTGATCAAGGAGCTGATCGCCCGTGGCGACCTGGAGCGCTGCCTCGTGGTCTGCCCCGGCAGCCTGGTGGAACAGTGGCAGGACGAGCTCTACCGCCGCTTCGACCTGCCCTTCGACATCCTGACCAACGACAAGCTGGAGGCGGCGCGCAGCGGCAACTGGTTCCTGGAGAACGACCTGGCCATCGCGCGGCTGGACAAGCTGGCCCGCAACGAGGAGATCCAGGCCAAGCTGGGGGCCCGGGACTGCCGCTACGACCTGGTGGTCTGCGACGAGGCGCACAAGATGTCGGCCTCCTTCTTCGGCGGCGAAGTGCGCTACACCAAGCGCTACCAGCTCGGCCGGCTGCTGTCGGGCCTGACCCGCCACTTCCTGCTGATGACGGCGACGCCGCACAACGGCAAGGAGGAGGACTTCCAGCTCTTCCTGGCCCTGCTGGACGGCGACCGCTTCGAGGGCCGCTTCCGAGACGGCGTGCACCAGGCGGACGTCTCCGACCTGATGCGGCGCATGGTCAAGGAGAACCTGCTCAAGTTCGATGGCCGGCCCCTGTTCCCGGAGCGCATCGCCTATTCCGTTCCCTACAAGCTCACCGAGGCCGAGTCCCGCCTGTACAAGGCGGTCACCGAGTACGTGCGGGGCGAGTTCAACCGGGCCGAGGCGCTCAAGAACGACGGTCGAGTGCGCACCGTCGGCTTCGCCCTCACCATCCTGCAGCGCCGCCTCGCCTCCTCGCCGGAGGCCATCTACCAGTCCCTGCGGCGGCGGCGCGAGCGCCTGGAGGGCCGCCTGGAAGAGCTGTCCCGCCTGCAGAGCGGCGCCACCCGGCCCCAAGCGCTGGCGAACACCGGACCGGCCCTGGACATCGAGGATGTGGAGGACCTCGACGAGGCCCCGTACGACGAGGTCGAGGCCGCCGAGGCCGAGGTGCTGGACCAGGCGACGGCGGCCAGCACCATGGCCGAGCTGCGGGCGGAGATCGCCTCGCTGAAGCACCTGGAAGGGCTGGCCGCCGAGATCCGCCGGGGCCAGGACGATACCAAGTGGCGGGAGCTGTCCAACCTGCTGGGGGAGATCTTCACGCCCGCGGGCCTGGGCGGCCGGGTCGCGGAGGCCAAGGCGCCCTACGGCGGCGGCGACATCCCGCCCCACGCGCCCTCGCCGCGCCAGAAGCTGGTCCTGTTCACCGAGCACCGGGACACCCTCGCCTACCTGGAGCGGCGCATCGGCACCCTGCTGGGCCGGCCGCACGCGGTGGTGGTGATCCACGGCGGCCTGGGGCGGGAGGACCGCCGCAAGGCCCAGGAAGCCTTCCTGCACGACCCGCAGGTACAGGTGCTGCTGGCCACCGACGCGGCCGGGGAGGGCATCAACCTGCAGCGCGCCCACCTCATGGTGAACTACGACCTGCCCTGGAACCCCAACCGCATCGAGCAGCGCTTCGGGCGCATCCACCGCATCGGCCAGACCGAGGTCTGCCACCTGTGGAACCTGGTGGCCGAGGAGACCCGCGAGGGAGACGTGTACCGCACCCTCCTGGACAAGCTGGAGCAGTCCCGCCACGCCCTCGGCGGCCAGGTCTTCGACGTGCTCGGCAAGCTCCAGTTCGATGGCCGACCCCTTCGCGACCTGCTGGTCGAGGCGATCCGCTATGGCGAGCGGCCCGAGGTGCGGGCCCGTCTGGAGCAGGCCGTGGCGCAAAGCGTGGACAAGTCCCATCTGCAGAGCCTCATCGAGGAACAGGCCCTGGCCCACGACGCCATGGACTCGACCCGGGTGGCCCGCGTCCGCGAGGAGATGGAGCGCGCCGAGGCCCGGCGCCTGCAGCCCCACTACATCGAGTCCTTCTTCCGCGAAGCCTTCCAACGCCTCGGAGGGACCGCGCGCCGGCGCGAGCCCGGCCGCTACGAGATCACCCACGTCCCGGCCACGGTGCGCAACCGCAAGGGCCCCACCGGTGCCGGGGGACCGGTGCTCAGGCGCTACGAACGCATCGCCTTCGACAAGCGGCACCTCACCCCCCAGGGTCAGACCCCGGCCGACTTCGTGTGCCCGGGGCACCCCCTGCTCGACGCCGTCCTCGACCTGACACTGGAACGCCACCGCGGCCTCCTGCAGCGGGGCACGGTGCTGGTGGACGACCGCGACTCGGGGGTCGAAACGCGCGTGCTCTTCACCCTGGAGCACGCCATCCGGGACGGCAGCTCAGGACCCGGCGGAGAGGGCGGGGTCATCTCGCGGCGCATGCTCTACGTGGAGATCGACGCGGAGGGGAATCCCCATCACCTGCATCACGCCCCCTATCTCGACTACCGGCCCCTGGCCGATGACGAACCGGCGGCGAGGGAGATCCTCGCCCGCCCCGAGTGCGCCTGGATCACGGGGGACCTGGAGCAGAAGGCGCGCCACGAGGCGATCGCCCACATCGTGCCGGAGCATGTCTCCGAGGTGCGCGACCGGCGGCTGGCCTGGATCCGCAAGACCCGGTCCGCGGTGCAGGAACGGCTGACCAAGGAGAGCGCCTACTGGGACAGCCGCGCCGAGCAGCTCCGGCTGCAGGAGCAGGCCGGCAAGGCCGGGGCCCGTCTCAACTCGGGCGAGGCGAGCCGCCGCGCCGACGACTTGCAGGAGAGGCTCCGGCAGCGTATAGCACAACTGGACGGCGAGGAGCAGATCTCGGCCTTGCCACCGGCCGTCCTCGGCGGCCTCGTGGTGGTGCCGGCGGGCCTGCTGGCTGCGATGAGCGGACACCCGGCGCCTCGGCCGGCGGTGGATACCCAGGCCGTGGCGGCCAAGGCCAGGGCCATCGTCATGGAAGAGGAACGGGGCCTCGGCTTCGAGCCCGTGGATCGCGAGTTCGAGAGGCTGGGCTACGACATCGAGAGCCGGGTCCCCGGCACCGGCCGGCTGCGTTTCATCGAGGTGAAGGGGCGCGCCAGCGGCGAAGAAAGCGTCACCGTGACCAGCAACGAGATCCTTACCGGACTCAACAAGCCGGAGGACTTCATCCTCGCCATCGTCGAGTTCCTGGAGGCGGGCACGCACCGCGTGCATTACCTTCGCCAGCCCTTCCAGCGAGAGCCCGACTTCGGGGTGACGAGTGTGAACTACAAGCTGGAGGAGCTGATTGCCCGGGCGGGGGACCCGGGGTGAGTGAGCGCACGCCAACATCTGGAGGGACATTCAATTATGGAGCAGAAGCAAGAGCGCCCCAACGGGAAGGACAGTGCTGATCCAGAATTGACCGAGGCGCTCTACGATCTCAGAAACGTTTGGGATGAGGCGCGTGAGGAAGGCTTCCCAGTGCCCTCCGATACAGCACTTCAGAATGCAGAAGTCTTGTTGAAGGAAGTATATGGGATTTTTCCACGCCGGTTCGAGGTTTATCCCACGCCGGACGGCGAGATTGCCATAGACGCCCCGGGGGGGCCCGGACGATCGGTTCTGTTGCTGTGCGGATCGGAAGGGGGTGCGCTGTGTCTGGTGAATATGAGCGGAGATCATCGGCGCGCCAGGTATTCTACCACCGAGACCCTCCCCGACGGCTTTGTGCGTGAGGCATTGGACGAACTGGAACCTGAGAGCGAACAGGCGCCGTGAAGGTCCCAAGGGAGATTGCGTCGGAGGAAGAGCTCGGGCGGGGGGTATTCTCCAGGCGGCATGCGGAGCGCGGGAAGCGCTCCAGAGCCCCACATCACATTTTCCTCGAAAAACCAGGGACAACCGATATTTCTGTCGACCGGCTCAGCGTCGCGCCGCAGGATGAGGCCGTTGCAATCGCTGAGGACGCAGCGGTGGCCCGTGACGCCACCTTCTACGGATGGGCCTTGGTCTCCGCCGACGAGGCGGGCAGGAATGCGCGGCAGGTGATCTCCAGTCCGGTATGTTCCAATCCGTACCATGCTGATATCGTCCTGCCGGAGGCAACTGCCGAAGATCGGGAAGAACAGAAGCGCCACGCGCAAGAACTGGCAGATGCTTCACACTGGCGCAGCCGTCCGAATTCTCCACGATGACCGTTGCCCGCAAGAAGCTCATCGAGGTAGCCCTGCCCCTCGACGCCATCAACGCCGCGTCGGCGCGGGAGAAGTCGATCCGCCACGGGCACCCGAGCACCCTGCACCTCTGGTGGGCTCGCCGGCCCCTGGCCGCGGCGCGGGCGGTGATCTTCTCCCAGATGGTGGACGATCCCTCGGCCTGCCCCGAGGAGTTCCCCACCGAGGAGGACCAGAAGCAGGAGCGCGAGCGGCTCTTCGCCCTCATCGAGAAACTGGTCCTCTGGGAGAACATCACCAACGAGGAGTTGCTGCAACAGGCGCGGGCGGAGATCCACAGGAGCTGGCGCCGCACCTGCGCCGACAATGCCGGGCATCCACGTGTCGCCGAGCTGTTCGACCCGGACAGGCTGCCGGCCTTCCACGATCCCTTCGCAGGCGGCGGCGCCCTGCCGCTGGAGGCGCAGCGCCTGGGGCTGGAGGCCCATGCCAGCGACCTCAACCCGGTGGCGGTGCTGATCAACAAGGCGATGATCGAGATCCCGCCGAAGTTCGCCGGCCGGCCGCCGGTCAACCCGGAGGCGCGGCCCGGCGGGTCGTCGGCCAAGGCGTCCCTGATCGAGCGCGGCTGGACCGGCGCGCAGGGGCTCGCCGAGGACGTGCGCTACTACGGGCAGTGGATGCGCGACGAGGCGGAGCGGCGCATCGGACATCTGTATCCGCCCGTCGAGGTCACTGCGGAGATGGTGCGGGAGCGGCCCGACCTCAAGCAGTACCAGGGCCGCAAGCTGACGGTGATCGCCTGGCTGTGGGCGCGCACGGTGAAGAGCCCGAACCCGGCCTTCGCCGACATCGAGGTGCCGCTGGCCTCGACCTTCATGCTGTCGACGAAGCGGGGCAAGGAGGCGTACGTCGAGCCGGTGATCGAGGGGCGCGGGTACCGGTTCGCGGTGAAGGTGGGGGAGCCGCCGGATGCCGAGGCGGCAAAGGCGGGGACCAAGTTGGCACGGGGAGCGAACTTCCGTTGTCTGATGTCAGGTACACCGCTCACCGCGGGCTACATTCGGACAGAAGCACAGGCCGGGCGCATGGGCACACGGCTGATGGTGATCGTGGCAGAGGGGGATCGGGGACGTGTTTATCTCTCACCTGCCGACGGCCATGCGGCAATAGCAAGGACTGCTAAGCCGGAGTGGAAGCCTGACCTCAAAGTGACGACGCCGTGCCATGATGTGGACCGGTTACCGATGTACGGGATGCCGACATGGGGCGACGCCTTCACCCCCCGCCAACTCGTTGCCCTGACCACCTTCTCCGACTTGGTCGCGGAAGCAATGGAGCGGGTCAAGCAGGATGCCGTCACCGGTGCGTCCAAGTATGATTGTCGCCCCCCTTACGGCGGCGAGGCCCGGTCTGCCAAGTCCGGCTCAGGAGCGGGTGCATTGGAACGAGGCGCGCCCGATACCGCCCGCATGTCCGACAATAGCCAGCCCCTGCGGGATGGGGATGCCGGAGTCCCTGACGACGGCATCCGCCTAACGGAAGGCGGCCTCGGCGCCACAGCATATGCCGATGCGGTGGGGGCGTATCTGGCGGTTGCGCTCAGTCGGCTAACCGACATATGCAACGCCCTCTGCCGATGGGAAATCACGAAAACGCAAGTGCGTAATCTCTTTGGCCGGCAAGCGATTCCAATGCTCTGGGACTTCGCTGAGAACAACGTGTTTGGCAGCGTTGCGGGCGACTACATGGTGAGCCTCGGGAATATGGCGAAGGCCCTCGAAAAAATGCCCGCGTATGGAATTGGTGCTGTGGACCAAGGCAGCGCTCAAACACAGGCCGTCAGCAGGGACAAACTGATCACTACGGATCCTCCATATTACGACAACATCGGCTACGCGGACCTGTCTGATTTCTTCTACGTCTGGCTGCGCCGCTCGCTCAGGCCAGTCTTCCCCTCCCTCTTTGCCACGCTTGCCGTACCGAAGGCCGAAGAACTGGTCGCAACGCCCTATCGACACGGTAGCAAGGAAGAAGCGGAGACCTTCTTTCTCGAGGGTATGACCCAAGCAATGCGCCGCCTCGCCGAACAGGCGCACGATGGCTTTCCCGTCTCCATTTACTACGCCTTCAAGCAGTCCGAGACCAAAGGTGACTCCGGGATTTCCAGCACCGGCTGGGAGACCTTCCTGGCCGCGGTGATCCAGTCAGGCTTTGCCGTCACTGGCACTTGGCCGATGCGCACTGAACTGGGCAACCGCATGGTTGGCATGGGCACCAACGCCCTCGCCTCCAGCATCGTCCTCGTCTGTCGCAACCGCCCACAAGATGCGCCCCTGGCTACCCGCCGTGAGTTCGTCGGCGCCCTCAAGGCCGAGTTACCCTCGGCCCTCGCGCACCTGCAATCCGGCAACATCGCCCCGGTCGATCTCGCACAGGCCGCCATCGGCCCGGGCATGGCGGTCTACACCCGCTACGCCAAGGTGCTCGACGCCCAAGGCAATCCAGTCTCCGTGCGGGACGGCTTGGCGCTGATCAACCAGACCCTCGACGAGGTCCTGACCGAGCAGGAAGGGGAGTTCGACGCCGACACCCGCTGGGCCCTGGCTTGGTTCGAGCAGCAGGGCTTCACCGCCGGGGAGTACGGCGTGGCCGAGACCCTGTCCACCGCAAAGAACACCAGCGTCGTCGGCATGGAGGAGGCGGGCATCTTGGAGTCGAAGGCCGGCGAGGTGCGGCTGCTCCGCCCCGAGGAGCTGCCCGAGGACTGGGACCCGACCGCGGACCGTAGGCTTCCCGTCTGGGAGGTCGTCCACCACCTCGTGCGCGTCTTTGGAGTCCGGCGGCGAGACCGGAGCCGCGCGCCTCGTGAGACAACTCGGTGGCGTCGCCGACACCGCGCGCGAACTCGCCTACCGCCTGTACACGGTCGCCGAGCGAAAGAACCGCGCCGCCGAAGCGCTGTCGTACAACGCCCTCGTCCGAAGCTGGCCGGAGATCGCTCGCTTGGCGCGACAGGAGGCCCCCGCGGAGCAGGTCCGGCTGTTCGGCGATGGGGATGCTGAGGATGAGGATGAGGATGAGGATGAGGATGAGGCGGTATGAGCATGTCCTGAATGGGAAATTTCGATGATGCAGCGGATGGAAAGGGAAGAAGGAAGACGGTGTACGAAGCAGATGATGGAACTCACCCTCGAACCAAGGACTGACGCTATGTCCCAACCAGAGAAGAAGAACCAACTCCATCTCCCGACCCTTTCTATTTCGGGCTTTCGGGGTATCAGGGCGCTTTCCATTGAGCGGTTGGGGCGGGTGACTCTGCTGGCAGGCACGAATGGTGTCGGCAAGACGACCGTTCTGGATGCCGTGCAAGTGTACGCCAGCCGAGGTCGTCCCTCTGTAATCGGCGAATTACTGAAGAGCCGCCAAGAGATTTCGACGGCCATTAACGAAAAGGGAGAGCAGGAATTCGTCGCTGATCTTGTAGCACTCTTCAACGGCAGAAATGTCAAAGGGGAATCCTACATTTCGGTTGGACCGACACAGGAGACGAGCCAGCTCAGGATCGAGGAGACCCAATTGAGCGCGGACCAGACTTCGAAACTTGCAGGGAAGTCCATACCTGGGTCATCAGACTATACTCGAGCATTCAAGGTCAAATTTGCCCACACCGAACAGACCCTTCCGTGGGTGCTACCCACCTACGGTTCATCGGTGAGTCGAGGGATCAAAGATCAGAGTGGGAGCGCGTACCTTTACGCCCAGAGTCTGTTTGACGACGGTAAGTCCCCAAAGCGCATGAGATGTCAGCCCTTGGGTCCGGGTCTCCTAAGCAACGAGGAGATTACCAAATTGTGGGCTGGTATAGCTCTGACAGATGTTGAGGACCGGGCGGTCGATGCATTGAAGTGGATCGTCGGAAGTGAAGTGGACAGAGTGGCCGTCATTGACGAAGGTGCCCCAAAGAAAGAAGATCGTAGTAAGGGAGGATTGCAAAGAGTATGGGAGGCGGTAGTGGGTGACGTGCCCACTGACGAAGGCCATGGTCGGCGGGTGGCCATAAAGCTGCGAGGGCAGTCAGGCCGAATCCCCCTTAACAGCTTGGGTGACGGGGCACTCCGTCTGTCAGGAATTACGTTGGCACTGGCGAACAATCAGGACGGCTTTCTGATCATCGATGAAGTCGAGAACGGTTTTCACCATTCGTTGCACCGCGAGTTCTGGCACATGGTCCTTAGTTCCGCGGAAGAAAACAACGTGCAAGTTCTGGCTACGACACACAGTTTCGACTGCATGCAGGGCTTCGCTCAGGCCTTAGGTGATTGTAGCGAGATCGAGGGGGCACTCGTGCGAATAGAGAAAGAGAATGGGGAACACCGGGCGGTCGAGTACTCGGAGCGCAATCTTCAGGCCGCCAGCGAGCATGGCATTGAGGTGAGATAGCTATGGACGGCAAGGAGCGCGTACTTCTTGTGGAGGGGCAGGACGACAAGCATGTGGTATTGAACTATTGTAGGCGTCATGCGGGAATGCCAAAGTTCTGCATTTCGGAGAAGGAGGATGAGGCAGGTATGGGGGGGATAGATGTGCTTCTCGAAGATCTGGGCGCCGAGATCCTGGTTCCAGGCCGCAAGGCCATAGGTGTCCTCGTGGATGCAGACAGGGATCTGGCTGCCCGGTGGATGGCAGTCTCGCAGAGACTTCGTGAGGAGGGAATTGAGGTGCCTGGAAGTCCAGAGCCCAGTGGTACTCTGATACAGGAAACTGGCAACAGCCCGCGCGTGGGTATCTGGCTTATGCCCGACAATAGTTCATCCGGTGAACTTGAGGATTTCGTCTCCGCGATGATCCCCGAGGACGACCCGATTTGGCCCTTGGCTGAAAGCTATGTCGATGGCATCCCAAAGGAACATCGGAAGTTCACAACAAAGAAGATTCGTCGGGCAAAGGTTCATGCCTGGTTGGCGACAAGAAGGAAACCCAAGCAAATGGGGGCGGCCATCGGCGCTGGGATTTGTGCGTACGAGGTTCACTCAGCGAGGGATTTGGCAATTGGCTGAAGCAACTATTCTCGTTGGAGTGACCGTGTGCACATCGAGCAGATTGAGAGCAAGAACTACCGCTCGTATCAAGCAAACCCGCGTTCCGACCCCGCGGATGACTGTGGTTGTCGGAGCATGGCTTTGGAAGTCCACCGTGTGCGGCCTATTCTCCTTACGTCATGGAGGGCCTAACGGAGACCGCCGACACCGCGGGCCGTTGCGACCTCCGGAAACTGTGAGCGCAGGGAAGAGGAGACCGATTAGAGTCCTTGGAGATAGAGTGAACCCTGCAGAACAAATCGCCGAGATCACATGGGAAAGGATCAAACAGTCGCGCGACGTGAGAGTCAGGTTGGGCGAGGAGACCCTTAGCGACCTACTCATTCTGGATTTCGTACGTCTGATGGGGAATCGTACCAAGCTATTTCAAAGCACCAAGATTCAGGAGGCGAGGCGAGGTACGGATCTGGAGATCCGGATTCACAAGGGTGGCAATCGTGCCATCGCGATTGTCGTGCAAGCCAAGAAACTGTATCCATCGCAGAGGTATGATGATCTCAACGCCAAGGTGAAATCGTCCCGCTGCTTTCAGATAGATGTACTTGAACGGTATGCCCGGAGTATGTGCGCCATCCCACTATACCTTCTGTACAACTACGTGGATCTCCCCGACCTGCAATCACACTGGCATTGCTGTAAGCCCCTCGATCAAAGACAACTGGGTTGTACCCTGGTGCCGAGCTGGAACATCCGCCGGGCGATTGAAACTCACGGATGTAGGAAGTTCGACTGGATTCATGAATCGTCGGCTGCATTGCCTTGGCGGTGCCTTTTTGACTGCCCGCAGGGCCGTGAGTACCGATTACTACCCTCGGCTGAGCGCAGCCTGTCGATATTTCTTGGCAAGTTCCTTGCACAAGCGGATGAGACGCAGGACTATGATCTGGTCCGCTCGGGCAATGAGCAAACCTATGACTGGGTACGGTTTGAACCGGTTGATGGTGGCGGGCCGGATTGGCTGTGGTCCCGGGATGATGCAACGCTATCGGATGATGATGTTCGGAGACTACAGCAGGAGATACGACGAGGGGAGAGATCGCTCAGGCCTTGGGAGGGTTCTGACTCAAAGGTGCGGCGCGGGCGAAGTGCTTCGCCCTCGTCTGTTCCCCGTCATTCTCTATTGGTCAAGGAGGAGGCAGAGTGACGGATACGGACCTCTCCCGCAGGCTCCGCCTCGGTGAGGACTCCGTCTTGGAGTTCAAGCGTGTCCTGCTGTCCGGCAGCCGCGTCACCAGCCCGAATCGGAACGAGTTCGCCGACGAACTTGCCGCCTTCGCCAACGGCCGTGGCGGGACCTGCGTCCTTGGGGTGGACGACGATACCCACGAGGTTCTGGGTATCGGCTTCGAATCCCTGGATGCAGTCGAGACCTGGGTCCGCGAAATCTGCAACGACTCGGTAACGCCCGCCCTCGACGCGGACATCCTGAAGCTTGAACTGCCCGACGCCGCGGGGGGGCTGCTCCCGGTCCTGCGCATCGATGTGCCGCGCAGCCTCTTCGTCCACCGGAGTCCGGGCGGATACTTCCGCAGGATCGGCAGTTCGAAGCGCGAGATGTCCCCCGAGGTGCTGGCGCGGCTCTTCCAGGAGCGCAGCCAGAGCCGCATGATCCGCTTCGATGAATCGCCGGTACCCCGCACCGGGCCGGGCGATCTCGACTTTGCCCTGACGCGCCGGTTCCTTCGGGAGGATTCCCCGGAGAGCCTCGATGAGGAGGCGGCGCGCAAGCTTGGTCTGGTCGCGGATGACGAGAACGGGGAGGCGCGCCTCACTCTTGCCGGCGTCCTCCTTTGTACGCGGGAGCCGCGACGGTGGCTTCCCCACGCCTGCATACAGGCCGTCAGCTACGCGGGTGAGCGCACCGACGCTGACTATCAGACCGACGCCCGCGACATCGGGGGGCCGCTGGACGAGCAGGTTGCAGACGCACTGCACTTCGTGCAGCGGAACATGCTCGTGCGGGCGACCAAGACCACGGCCCGGATCGAGCGCCCGCAGTTCAGCGAGCGGGCTGTCTTCGAGGCCTTGGTGAACGCCGTGGCTCACCGCGACTACTCGGTGGCGGAAGCGCGGATCCGCCTGCATCTGTTCGGAGACCGCCTCGAGCTCTACGTTCCCGGTGCCCTGGCGAATACGCTCGCGCCGGACAGCCTGCACCTGCGGCAGGCCAGCCGCAACGAACTCATCGTCTCCCTGTTGGCTCGCTGCCGCGCCCCGGAGGGACTCGGACGGACGCACCTGATGGACCGGCGCGGCGACGGCGTGCCGATCATCCGGGATGAGTGCCGACGGCTTTCGGGGAGCCTCCCCGAGTACAGCCTGATCGACGACAGCGAGCTGCGGTTGGTGATCCAGGCGGCGGCCTAGACGTGCATGACTTGAAGCGAATCGTCTGTCTGGCCAACTCCCGGAAGCTGGCGGGGCGGTGTATCGCCGGCCGGGAGTGCATCGAGGGTCAGGGGGCCGGCCCTTGGATCCGGCCTGTGAGCGCGCGCGAGAACCAGGAAGTGTCCGAGTACGAGCGTCAGTACGAGGACGGCAGCGATCCCCGGGTCCTCGACGTCATCGACGTCCCGGTCCTGGCGCCGCAGCCGCCGCAGCCGCCGCAGGAATATCAGACGGAGAACTGGTTGCTCGATCCCGGCTTCTACTGGGAGAAGGCCGGCGTCTTCCCGCGGCGTGAGATGCCCGAGCTGCTGGATCCCGTCGCCCCGCTATGGATTGACAGCCAGAGCACCTACCACGGTCTGAACGACAGGATCTGGCTCGAATCGGCGGACTCGGTATCCGATTCATTGAGACTGATCCATGTCGAGCGGCTGAGCCTTGAGGTATTCAAGCCCGGTGAAGCCTTCGGAAATTCCAAGCGCCGCGTACAGGGTCAATTCACCCACAGGAGTACGAAGTATGGACTCTGGGTCACCGATCCCAGATACGAACGGGAGTACCTGGCAAAGCTGGATGGCACCTATGAGATCGGTGAATGCTATCTCACGATCAGCCTGGGGGAACCATTCGAGGGGTGGTGCTACAAGCTGATCGCTGCGATCATTCGGGCGGAATAGCGGGAACCTCATGAGCGCCGCCCGCCATCCCGTTCTCACCATCGGCCATTCCAACCACGCCCTGGACACCTTCATCGCGCTCCTGCAACGGCACGGCGTCACGGCCCTGGCCGATGTCCGTTCGGCGCCCTACAGCCGCTTCCATTCCCAGTTCAACCGGGAATCGTTGGCCGGAAGTCTGGAGAGAGAGGGGATCGAGTACGTCCATCTGGGTCAGGCCCTGGGTGGCCGCTCCGACGACCCTGCCTGCTACGAGGACGGGCGCGTCCGCTATGACCGTGTCGCGGGAACGGAGACGTTCCGGCAGGGCCTGGCGCGCGTGGTTCAGGGCGCCGACGATCACCGCATCGCGCTCCTGTGCGCGGAACGGGAGCCTCTCGAATGCCACCGCACCCTCCTCGTGGCCCGGGCCTTGCACGAGCGCGGCATCAAGGTCGCCCATATCCACGCCGATGGGAGGCTGGAGTCCCACGACGAGGCGATGGAGCGGTTGCTTCAACTCTTCAATCTGGATCCGGACGGGGATCTGTTCCGTTCGGCGCAACCACGGGAAGAGCTGGTCGCCGAGGCCATCGCGCTGCAGGCGAGACGCGTCGCCTTTGTGGACAGGAACCTGGCCGCCGCTTCGGGGGAATCGAACCCATGAAGGTCTCCACCATCGGCTTCACCAGGAAGCCGGCCTCTCGGTTCTTCGACTTGCTGCGCGGGTCGGGCGCCAGGCGCGTCGTCGACGTGCGGCTCAACAATGGGTCGCAACTGGCCGGCTTCGCCAAGAAGGAGGACCTCGCCTTCTTTCTCGGGGAGTTGTGCGGGATGGAGTACGTTCACCTGCCCGCGCTGGCGCCGACGAAGGAGATGCTGGACGACTACAAGAAGCGGAAGGGAGACTGGAAGACCTATGAGGACCGCTTCCTCGCCCTCATGAGCCAGCGGCGGATCGAGGAGACGGTCCCCAGGGAGATCGTCGCCGACGGCTGCCTGTTGTGCAGCGAGGACAAGCCGCACCACTGCCACCGCCGGCTGGTTGCCGAATACCTGAAGCAGCATTGGGGCGAAGTGGAGATCGTCCATCTCGGATAGGAAAGCCATGCGAATTGAGCAGATCGAAATCCGGAATTACCGCGCCTTCCGCGACGTGAGGCTGACCAACCTGCCGTCATTGACCGTAATCGTTGGAGCCAACGGCTCGGGCAAGTCGACACTCTTCGACGTGTTCTCCTTTCTGAAGGACGCGCTGGCCCAGAATGTCGCCACTGCCGTGGCGCGCCGCGGCGGCTTCCGCGAGTTGACCAGCCGCGGTGAGAAGGGGCCGGTGGGAATCACAGTCAAATTTCGGGAGAGCGGCGGGCGCCTGGCTTCGTACATACTTGAAGTGGCGTGCGACGAGAACCGGGTCGTCGTTGCCCGAGAAGTCTTGCGCTATCGCAGAGGCAAGGGGGCAGGTCGCCCCTGGCATTTCGTCGACTTCTCTCGTGGAAGGGGAACGGCGATCACGAATGAGTCTGTCTATGGTCAGGAAGGGGCAGTCGAGGAGCGGGAAGAATACGAGCTTGACGATCCAAGCATTCTGGCGATCAAGGGCTTGGGTCAGTTCCGCGAGTTTCGAGTCGTCTCGGAGTTTCGCGGGCTCATCGAGAACTGGCACGTCTCCAACTTCCACATCACCGATGCGCGGCCGATCGCCGAAGCCGGTTATGCCGAACACCTGTCCACCCGGGGAGACAACGTCGCACAGGTGGCCCAATACCTCTACGAGAACCATGCCGACCGTTTCGAGCGCGTGCTGGAGGCCATGAGGCGGCGCGTCCCCGGCGTGAGCGGCGTTGAACCCAGACCGACGGAGGACGGACGTCTCGTCTTGCGCTTTCGGGACGGCAGCTTCAAGGACCCCTTCATCGCCCGCGATGTCTCGGACGGCACGATCAAGATGTTCGCCTACCTGGTGTTGCTGTACGATCCCAAGCCCCATCCCCTGCTGGCGGTGGAGGAGCCCGAAAATCAGCTCTATCCCGAATTGCTGGCAGAGTTGGCGGAGGAGTTTCGGGACTATGCCCGGCGCGGGGGTCAGGTCTTCGTCTCGACGCACTCGCCCGACTTTCTGAACGGGTTGGGGCTGGAAGAGATCTACTGGCTGATCAAGAAGGATGGCTTCACCACCGTGCGGCGGGCGTCCGACAGCGAGTTGCTGGGCGGCCTCGTGGCAGAGGGAGACCTGCCGGGCGCCCTCTGGAAACAAGGGCTCTTCGAGGGCGTTGGATTCCGATGAGCCGAATCGTGTTCCTGCTGGAGGAAGACTCGATGAAGGTCCTGCTGGAAGGCTTGTTGCCGAGGTTGTTTCCGGGACTGTCTTTTTCTGTGCCTGTCTCACGAGGGCAAGCAGGACTTGGAGAAGAGCATCCCGCGCAAACTGAAGGCTTGGCGCGAGCCTGGGGTGCGTTTCGTCGTGGTGCGGGATCAGGACGGCGGGGACTGCCGGCGGGTGAAGGCACGCCTTGTCCAACTGTGCCGGAGGACGAGGCGGCGGGACGTGCTTGTCCGGGTGGTCTGTCGGGAGTTGGAAGCGTGGTACGTCGGCGAGCCGGATGCCCTCGCGCGGGCTTTCCCTGAAGTACGGCAAAGCGCGCTGCGAGAGCTGGTCCGCAGCCGGTACCTGAACCCCGATGTTGTCGTACGGCCTTCCGATGCCATTGCCAAGGTGATCCCGGGGTTCCAGAAGAGGTCCGGCGCGAGACGCATGGCTGAGGTTCTATCGCGCAACAACCGCTCGCGCAGCTTTCAGGTGTTCGTCGAAGGAATCGAAGGTCTGTACACCTCCACGCAAACCGCGATTGGATAGCGACGATGGCCATGACCAACCACGAGCGCGTCGGCAAGGCGATGGAGTGGCTTCGCCAAGGACTGGCGCCGTTCGTCGAACGTGAGCTGAACGACAAGGTCAAGTCCAACACGATCCACATGGATGTCCTTCGGCGCGTTGAGACCGACAAGCCGTTCCGCAAGTGGGACGCGGCGGCTCTCCTCAAGCTGATGTGGGACACGTGGAACGAGGTCTTCCGCGACACCCTCGGCCCCGCGGAGCGCAGCCTGGTGTCGGAGTTGCGGGACTGGCGTAACAAGTGGGCGCACCAGGAGCGCCTCTCCAGTGACGACGCTGACCGCGCCCTCGACTCGGTGGAGCGGCTGCTGACCGCGGTCTCGGCGCCGCAGGCGGCCGAAGCGGCCAAGCTGAAGCTGGAGTTGCGCCGCCTGGTGATCGACGAGCAGGTGCGCGGCGAGCAGCGCCGGGTCGCCGGCGGACTGGTCGAGGCGGTGAGCGAGGGCGGGTTGAAACCGTGGCGCGAGGTGATCACGCCCCACGCCGACGTGGCCAGCGGCCGATACCAGCAGGCGGAGTTCGCCGCGGACCTGTGGCAGGTGAAGCTGGGCGAGGGCGCGGAGGAGTACCGCGACCCCGGGGAGTTCTTCCGGCGCACCTTCCTGACCGGGAGCCTCCGGGGGTTGCTGGCCGGGGCCGCCCGGCGCCTCGCCGGCCAGGGCGGCGATCCCGTGGTGCAGTTGCAAACCAACTTCGGCGGCGGCAAGACGCACTCCATGCTGGCCCTGTATCACCTGTTCTCCGGGATCCCGGCGCGGGAGCTGTCCGGCATGGACGAGGTGCTGGGGGAGGCGGGTGTCGACATCCCCCAGGAGATCCGGCGCGTGGTGCTGGTTGGCAACCGCATCTCGCCGGGGAACCCGGTGACCAAGGATGACGGGACAGAGGTGCGCACCTTGTGGGGTGAGCTGGCCTGGCAGCTCGGCGGCCGGCAGGCCTTCGAGCGGGTGCGGGCCGACGACGAGCGGGCCACCAGCCCCGGCGACGCCCTGCGGGAGCTGCTCAACGAGCACGGCCCCTGCTTGGTGCTGATCGACGAGTGGGTCTCCTACGCGCGCCAACTGCACGACGGCGCCGACCTGCCGGCGGGCAGCTTCGAGACCCAGTTCACCTTCGCCCAGGCGCTGACCGAGTCGGTGAAGGTGACGGGCAACTGTCTGCTGGTGATCTCGCTGCCGGCATCCGACACCTCCGACTCGGGGTCCCCCCACACCGAGGCGGACGATGCCGAGGTGGGGGGGCTTCGGGGGCGCGGCGCCCTGGACCGGCTGCGCAACGTGCTGGGCCGGGTCGACGCGCCGTGGAAGCCGGCCAGCGCCGAGGAGAGCTTCGAGATCGTGCGCCGGCGGCTGTTCGAGCCTCTGGCCGGGGGAGACGCCTTCAAGCATCGCGATCTGACGGCCCGCGCCTTCGGGGAGCTGTACCGGCAACAGCGGGTGGAGTTTCCCGCCGAGTGCCGAACCGCCGATTACGAGCGCCGCCTCCAGGCCGCCTACCCCATCCATCCCGAGATCTTCGATCGCCTCTACACGGACTGGTCCTCCCTCGCCCGGTTCCAGCGCACCCGCGGCGTGCTGCGGCTCATGGCGGCGGTGATCCACAGCCTGTGGGAGCGGGGGGACCGCAATCCGCTGCTGCTGCCCTCCACCATCCCCATCGACGACGACCGCGTGCGCAACGAGTTGACCCGCTACCTGTCCGACAACTGGACGCCGGTCATCGACAAGGACGTGGACGGCCCGGGCTCCCTGCCGGTGGCCATCGACGGGAGGGCGCCCAACCTCGGCAAGCTCTCGGCCACGAGGCGGGTGGCGCGCACCGTCTACCTCGGCTCCGCCCCCATGACCGCGGCAGCCCACCGCGGGATCGACGACGGCCGGGTCAAGCTCGGCTGCGTCATGCCGGGGGAATCCCCGGCCGTCTTCGGCGACGCCCTGCGCCGGCTGGCCGCGGAGGCCACCTACCTCTACCAGGACGGCCCCCGGCAGTGGTACTCCACGCAGCCCACGGTGACCAAGCTGGCGGAGGACCGCGCCGAGCAGATGGCGCGCAACCCCGACGCCGTGGCCATGGAGCTGGAGGAGCGGCTGAAGAAGGACCTGCGCGCCTCCGGGGACTTCGGGCGCATCCACGCCCTTCCCAGCTCGGGCGCGGACGTGCCGGACGACCTCGACGCCCGGTTGGTGGTGCTCTCGGCGGAGCACCCCTGTTCCCGGGAGCCTGACAATGCGGCGGAGGTCGCTGCCCGGGAGATCCTGGAGACTCGCGGCAACACGCCCCGGCTGTTCCGCAACACGTTGATGTTCCTGGCGGTGGACCGGGTGCGCTATCAGGACCTGGACGAGGCCCTGCGCCGGTACCTGGCGTGGGATTCGATCCTGGAGGAGAAGGAGGAGCTGAACCTGGACCCGCATCAGACCCGCCAGGCCCAGACACAGTTGAAGGCGGCCGACGACGCGGTCACCGCGCGAGTGCCGGAGGCTTACCAGTGGCTGCTGGTGCCGGGGCAGGAGAAGCCCGACTCCGCCGTCGCTTGGCAGGCCATCCGTCTGTCCGGGGCGGGCCCCCTGGCGGAACGGGCGAGCCGGCGGCTGCGCAACGAGGAGTTGCTGGTCACGGGCCTCGGGCCGACGATCCTGCGCAAGCACCTCGACGACGTGCCCCTGTGGCGCGGCGAGCACGTGGAGGTGCGGCAGCTCGTGGACGACTTCGGCCGTTACCTGTACCTGCCCCGCCTCGGTGGGCCCCAGGTGCTGATGCGCGCGATCCAGGACGGCGTGGCCCAGCTCACTTGGGCAACGGACGCCTTCGCCCTCGGCGAGAGCTATGACGAGTCGGCGGGTAGGTACCCCGGCCTGCGGGGGGGCCGTACGGTCGAGGTCTTACCCGAGAGCGCAGAGCTGGTCGTGAAGCCGGAGGTGGCCCGCCGGCAACTGGACGCGGAGACGAAGCCTCCGGCCCCGACATCGGAACCTGTGCCGACTCCCGGCGGTGAGGGGGACTCGCAAGCAGATGAGGATCCGACCAAGCCACCGGCTCCCCCGGAGAAGAAGGCGCGGCGCTATCACGGCACCGTGACCCTGGACACCGGGCGCGTGGGGCGCGACGCCGGCCGCATTGCCGAGGAGGTGGTGGCCCACCTCTCCGGGTTGGTGGGCGCCCAGGTGACGGTTACCCTGGAGATCGATGCCGAGATCCCGGAAGGCGCGCCGAACCACGTGGTGCGCACGGTGACCGAGAACAGCCGCACGCTGAAGTTCGAGAACCATGAGTTCGAGGAGTCGTGAGTACGGATACCCCAAGCTGGCGGCCCCGTCTATTGGTCTGAACACTTGGTCTCGGGGATGTTGCCTCGGTTGTCGAGGAAAAGCGCCGGAGGGGGCTGGTCGCTGTCGATGCGGGTCCCGCTCGCAGACACAGCGAGGGACCATGCAGGACCCAGGAGGACTCGAACATATTCCCTAAATGATTGATTTATTGTGATTTAGGACTCCGTTGTTGGGTCCTTACCCACGAGATTGCCCACCCTGGAGAGGGGACCCCCCTATTTGCTCCTCGAAGGCGCCGGGGTCGCGCGGCCTCGGAGGGGAAGGGTGGATGCTCCACTCGCCGAGCCCGCGCACCCCTGCACCCCGTTGACACGGAACCCCCTTAGCGATCAAACGTCTCTATGGAGCCGGGCTCCTATTCCCTTCCGGCGTTGTGATCGCCCCTCCGGGTCTTCTCCTCCCGGGGGGGGCGGTCTTTTTGGGAAGGTGCCGGGTTTCGCGGTGGTTGTGTGCGGCAAGGGCCCGGCTCCAGCGAGGAGCCGGGGAACCCCGGAGAGGGGAAAAGCGCGATCCGATGACCGAAACCGAGAGGCGCCGAGCGACCGAAACCGAGAGGCGCCGAGCGACGGCCCAGGCCCACAGTGACGGCCTGGCCGTCGAGTGTTCCGTCTGTGGCGCCCGCCCCGGCGCCCCGTGCGTGGCTACCCGGTGGAGCGACAACGGCCGCCAGGTTCACCGCTTCCGCCGCTACGAGAACCATGCGCAGCGACTTCCCGGTTCCTTGCGATAACGGCGACTATCGAGACTGCGACGGCGGCGCCGTCAGTGCCCGCCGCAGGCGGATTCGTTCACGCGCAGGTACTCGACAACAAAGCGGTCCATGTGCTCGGACACGCCTTGCAGGATGAAACTCGCGTCACCTCCGCCGTGCGTTCCGGCGGCCCCGGCGTGCCAGGTCTGAGCCCGCCCGACTATATCCAACGCCTCGTCATGCAGCCATTTGTTGTATCCGATGCCGATTGAGAACGCGGACCCTACAACGTTGACGTTGACATACAGGTCGTGGTCCGCTTCCGCGTCGTACAGCCGCGCGGCCCGCAACCGGCTTTCCGCCGCCGTCTGGATGCGTTCCCTCGTCAACCCGATCTCCTCCGCGTCTTCGGGCAGGAATTCAACGATCAGATCCAACGGCCGGCACGCGCTCCAGAGTTCGAAGCAGCCGCGGCTCGTAGATGGGTCGTCGGGGTCCACGCATGGACGCTGCCACTCGATCGTGCTCCGGACAGAGTTCAACAAGGCTTCCAAGCCGCCGGCGGGCGGCGGAACGGGCTTCTCGGCCGGGGGCGTCTCTCCGGCCAGCCGCCCGTCGAAGCAGAGCACAACCAAGAGGGCCCCAGCCCATACGAGAGCAAAGCGGATCTTGGTGGTCATTTCGGCCTCCGTTTCGTGGGGGGAGAGGCCGGGAAGGTTAAGGGCTCCGCCGTCTGACGGCCACGGTCAGGGTTCAGCTCAGGCCGGCCACGCCGCGGGCGTCGCCAAGGGGCATCCCGGCGGCCTGCAGGTCCTTCACCACGCGGGCGCGCTGCGCCAGGCTGTCCGGCGTCTCTATCTGGTTCCAGTCAAGGCGGACCTCGCGCTCCAGCTTCGCCTCCAGCTCTTCGCGGATGGCGTCCCCGATAGCCTCCAGGTGCAGCACCCGCCACCGGCGCGTTGTTTCCCGCGTGTTGCTGCCGGTGCTGCCGTGCACTAGCTCGGACAGAACCCCGCAGGCGGCCAACACGTCGGTCTGGACGGCCTCCCGCAGTGCTACCAGGGGCGCGGTAGGGGCCGGGCCCAGGTTTTCCAGTGGGTGGCCTCCGGTGCCCGTTTGCCCGCCGACTACATGCGGACTCACAATCACCATTCCGCCTTCCTCAAGGCGCTTCTGAAATTGCTCCATTTGCAGGCTTGTCAGGTCCGGCAGGCTCGCCACCTTGCCGACGGGGATACCGGCCTCGCGCTCCAGGGCCTTCTCGATCCGGCCGGCCAGGGCGGACGTGCCACTGGCGACGGCCCAGGGCGCGCGGCCTTTCCAGGGTTGCGAAGCGGCGGCGTTGAGGCGGACATGTACGACACCTTCAGCGGGGTAGCGCCGGGTCACGGTCGCGGAGGGCGCCGTCAGCTCGGCCTTGTAATGCCACGTCTCGGGAACAGGGCCACCGGTCACGTCCCAGGAAGCGGCCGGCAGCAACACGGGGCGGCCGGTGTCGGGGTCAATCTCGATGGCGGCCAGGAACTCGCCACGGTCAACGAGGCTGCGGCCGATCAATCCCCGGAGGCTCGCGGGGAAAGCGAATCCCTGCGCCTCGATGGTCGCGGCCACCAGGGCGCGCTCGTACAGCAGGCCGGCAATCGATACCGCGGCTACGGCGCCGGCGTCCACGGCCCGGGTCCCGGCGAGGGCCTCCAGCTCGGCGACTCGAAGGGTGGAGTATCCGGTAGCGGCTGCGCGCTGGCGGAAGGGCCACACTTACAGAATCTCCAGGGGCAGACCAACGTCCTCAGCAGGGCGTTGGTCGCGGGCCTCGACGGTCGCGGACGGGTAGGCCGGCCGATCCACTACGCCGATACCCACAAGCTCGGCGGCGGTCACGACCTCGACGCCTTGCGGGTCCATGTAGCCGTCCCGGACGTAGAACTCGGCAGACATGCCCCGAAGCACGCCAGCTTTCACCAGGGCCAGGGTGTCGTCGGCCTCGCGGGTCTGTGGCAAGGTGGCGCTCACCGTCAGGGCCTCGCCGCTGTCCCGCAGCTCCAGGCCGGCCCCGCTACGGGCCAGCGGGCGGGCGCGGTCGTGCTGGACGTTCAGGATGGCGTCCACGTTGGACAGATCCCCGAAGGCTCCCGGGTCGATCCGTTCCCCGCGGCCCGGGGCGACCTCGCCGTAGGCCACAAGGGTTCCCTCCAGGGTGCGGCCGTCGCCTTCCTGGCGCAGGGTCAGGGCCACATACCTGTAGCGTTTCTCTGGAGACACGTCGTGTTCCCCCTTCTCTCGCAGTACGTTGAGGCCGGCCCAGGGGAGCGGTTCCCCCGGGCCTTCCTCATCAGGCCAGTTTCAGGTCCCGCAGGGTGAAGCTCGCCGCGTCCACGACCTTGAAGGCGGCCAGCAAGGCCGCGGTCAGGTGTACTTGACCTTCGGCCGCTTGGGGGGTCCCCTCTCCAGGGTGGGCAATCTCGTGGGTAAGGACCCAACAACGGAGTCCTAAATCACAAGAAATCAATCATTTAGGGAATGTGTTCGAGTCCTCCTGGGTGCACCACTTTCGCCGCCGTACATGCAAGGGGTTGCGGGACACATCTTCTCTCGCAACCCCTTCGTCGTGACGGTCTTCCAAGGTGACCGCATGCCCGCTGATCCCAACGAATCCTCCCCCCCGCCGCTGACCGGCACCCCGCCCGAACGGCTGGTGCGGGACTTCGCGAGCCGGGGGATCGTCCTGCTGTCCCCCGAGAGCCTCGGCATCCCCCCCGAGATCCACCAGCGGATCTACGAGCAGGAGAAACAGGCCTCCCAGGCCGGGGAGCCCGTGACTCCGGCCAGCATCCCCGAGATCCTGGAGCTGCTCAACGCCCCGGGCCTCGTGCGGGCCTGCGACCGGCTCCTGGGCGAAAACTGGGCCGTCGTTCCCTTCAGCCACAACGCCACCTTCGCCAGCGGCGGGCGGGACCAGCACTGGCACAAGGACGACAACGCGCCCTACAACGGCCGCAAGCTGCGCCACCACCAGGCGGTGCAGGTGGAGATGCTCTACTACCCGCAGGTCGTGGCTCCGGAGATGGGGCCCACGGCCACGGTGCCCTACTCCCACTACTGGACCTTTGACCACGAGGAGAACCACGACAACTTCGCCGGCGCCGATCACCTCGACTTCGACTACCACCTCAGCGGCATGGAGGGGCAGGCCGTGAGCGGCCCCGACTCCAAGTACGATCCCGAGGAGATCCGCCGGGGCCGCACCGCCCACGACCGGCGCATGCGGGAGGCGGTGACCGACACGGGGTGGCCCCTGGTGCGGTCCTTCGAGGCGGCGCCGCTGGCGGCGGGCAGCGTCGTGCTCTACTCCCACAACACCTTCCACCGAGGCAACCACCGCCGCGACGACTGGCGCACCTGGCCCGACCGGCCCCGCTTCATGTGGCGCTTCTGGCTCTACCGGACCACCGACGCGCCTGCCGACTCGGACGGACCCGAGGTCGACTGGAGGGAGCCCGGCACCGACCCGATGACCGGCATCGATCTGTCCGGGGCGGACGACGATGTCACCGCTGTCTGGCGCTACCACCATCACTGGATGCGGACGGGGCGGCCGCCGCCGCCGCGGCCCGAAGCCGCCGCCCTTTCGCCGCCGGCGCGGGAGCGGGAGGCCGAGCTTCTGTTCGCGCGGCTGCACGCCCGGCACGAGGCCGCCGAGCCGGTCCGCGTCGGCGCCGCCTACCAGCTCGCCTCCATGGGGGACACGGCCCTGGCGGTGCGGCTTCTGGGCGAGGCCCTCCGCGATCACCGGGAGAGCGTGCGCCGGGCCGCCACCTACGGCCTGATCACGGTTGGAGAAGAGGCGGCCGGGGCCTTTCTCGAGGCCGCGGCTTCGCCCGTCAAGTGGGTCCGCAAGGCGGGAGTCCACGGCCTGGGCGACGCCGCCCCCCTCACCGGAGAGGTCCTGGAAGCCGTGACCGCGCGCCTCCACGAGGACCCGTCGGTGTACGTCCGCGCCGTCGCCGCCGGCGCCCTGGGCTGCCTCGGCCGCCGGGCCGCGGCCACGGGAACCGGTCGCGAGCGGATCCCGGACTGCTTCCGCGCCCTCCTGCGGAGCCTGGACCGGGAGGAGAACCGGCTGGCCATGGACCGGGCCCAGAACCGGAGCATCAAGATGGTGCGGCCCACCGACGACAGCGACATCTGCGAAGGCGGCGGCGTCGACTTCGGCCTGGAGCGGTTCGCGCCGGTGCGCTCCGCCGTGCGCGAGAACGCCCTGTGGTCGATGGTCATCCTCTGCTCCCACGGGGCCGCCGCCGCGGGCGACGCCCTGGAGCCGGCGATCCGGACCCTGAAGGAGGTGGTCCGGACCGACGAGAACGTCATCTCCTTGGGCTACGCCATGGACGCCCTGGGCCGCCTCGCCCACCTGGGTCCGCAGGATCCGGCGGAGGCGGAGATCCCGGCCCTCGCCGATCTGAGGGCGGAGTTGCGGGCCGTCCTCGACCAGTCTCCCGTGCACTGCTGGGAGTCCCTGGTGCGAGGCGGGCTGAGCTTTACGCCGGACTGATCCGAGGAGGGCCGCCGCGGCCATCACCAGGAAGGGACGCCGATGCCCATCGATCTGCTGACGACGGACCAGATCTCCCGCTTTAAGCGGGATGGATACCTGGTCCTGCCGGGCGTGCTCGACCCGCGGCTCTGCCGCCGGGCGCGGGACCAGATGTGGGAGGTCGCCGGGGAGCACCTGCCGCGCATGAAGCGGGACGATCCGGCCACCTGGGGCCCGGTCACCGAGGAGGAGAACGCCCGCCTGGCGGAGGGCCGGCCCGAGGGAGGCGGAGATCCCTACTTCAGCGGCAGCGGCCACCGGTTCTATGTGCGCAACGGCGCCGAGGAGCTGCTCCTCGACCTGGCGCCCCGGGCGTTGTGGCAGGTGGCCGAGCAGCTACTCGGACAGGGCACGGTGGTGTGGCCCGCCGGGCTTGACGCCTCGGGCGGTGCCACGGGCCCCGCCTTCATGTGCGACGACGCCGTGGGCGGGCTGGTCTCCCACGTGGGCCACGCCATGGGCTATCCGCCGGAGGGGACCTTCCGCACCGAGCCGGCCCTGCGGCTGCCCGCCAGCGGCCCGGTGTGGCTCAACGGACAGGGCACGCGCGGACTCTACTGCACCCTGCCCGGCAGCCCGCCCCAGGCGCCCGGGTACCCGGGGGCCCATTCCGACGGCGCCTGTTACGGCCGCTTCCGGGTGCAGGTGTCGGCCTACATCGACGACCTGCCCCCCGGCTGCGGCGGCTTCACCGTGTGGCCCGGCAGCCACGCCAGGATCTGGACGGAGCAGTGGGAGGCCTTCCGCGGCGGCGAGAAGCACACCGACAAGAGCCGGGCCGTGCGCCGCGCCGGCGGCTACAGCGACCCGGTCATCACGCGGATCAAGGACGACACCGAGCCCGTCGACTGCCACGGCCCGGCGGGCACCGTGGTCCTGTGGCACACCAAGATCCTGCACATGGCGGGCCTCAACACCTCCACCGACGTCATCCGCCAGGCGACGATCTACGGGTTCCTCAAGACGCCGGCCGCCGTGCCCGACCCGCTGGTGGTGGACGCCACGGACGGCGGCATCTGGCGGGACTGGTCGGCCGAGGTGCGCGGCGCCGCCTAGCCGGCGGACCTCACTCGGCGGCGGCCTCGTCCACCCCCGGCAGCAGGGCGTACCGCACCCAGCCGAACTCGGGATCGATCTCCAGGGCCTTCTCGAAGGCGGCCCTCGCCGGCTCGCGCTCGTCCCGGTCGAGGTGGGCCAGACCGATCCAGGCGTAGACCTCGCCGTGCCCCCACACCGGCTGCAGGGGATCGGCCGGCATCTGCCCGGCGAAGAGCGCGGCGGCCCTCCGGAACCCCTCCATGGCCCTCTCCTTGTTCCCGCCGAACATGCGGGGGGTGTTGAAGTCGGCCAGGGCCGCGGCCAGCACCACGCGGGGGTTGTCCGGAGCGAGCCGTTCGGCCTTCTCGAGGGCTCGTTTCGCCCTGGGGCCCAGGACGATGCCCTTCACGGGACTCAGCCCCATCTGCCGCCCGTAGACGCTGTTGAGCAGCGCGTAGGCCTCGGCCGCATCCGCGTCGAGTTTGATGACCTGCTTCAGGTTCTTCACCGCGCTGTCCAGGTGCGACGAGGCCCGGTCCTTCGAGGCCTTGTCCCGGGCGAGGAGGTGGTTGGCAATGCGGTAGTCGGCCAGGGCCGCGTAGTAGTGGCCCCAGGCGGCCCGCCGGGTGTCGGAGGAGGCTCGCTCGAAGGCCGCCCGGGCGGTCATCAGGAGGTCCAGATCTCCTCGATTCATCCCCGCCCGCAGGTCCGCCCTTCCCATGGCGATCAGGCTGTCGGCGGGCTGGGAGAGGCACGCGGCCGGCAGAGAAAGGGCGAGGGCGAGCAGCAGCGGAAGGTGTCTCATGGCATTCCTCCGGTCGATCAACGGTTGAAGGTGACAAGGACGCCGAAGTAGACGGATCGTCGGAAGCGGGTGGTCCGCGGCCGGCGCTCGCTGTAGTCGAGGCTGTAGTCGTAGTCGAGGACGTTGGCGCGGTTGAGCAGGTTGCTCACGGCGAGGAAGAACACGGCCTGGTGTCCCGTCCCGAAGGGCCGCAGGTAGCTCAGGCTCCCGTCCAGCCGCCGGAAGGCGGGCAGGCGCTCCGAGCCGACGGGGCCCTGCACCGGCAGGTAGTAGCCTCCCCCCTCCGCCGGCACCGCATCGATCACCGGGGTCACCGGACGGCCGGAGGCGTGCTTCAGGGTGAGACCGCCGCTGAGGCCGCCCGCCAGCCGCACCTTCCCCACCAGCGTCAGGTTGTGGGTGATGTCGAAGGGCGAAGGGGCCTGCTCGTAGCGCACCTCCCGGCCCAGGTGCCGCGGCTGCAGCCGCCGCGATTTCAGCAGGCTGTACGCCGCCCAGCCGCTCAGGCGGGTCCGCAGGAAGCCGCCGCGCTTGAGGAACAGGTCCAGCCCGGAGGCCCGGCCGCTGCCGCCGTTGGTGTGGTTGAGACGGGGGTCGTGGAGCACCAGGTCGCGGTAGGGCTTGTGATAGGCCTCCACCCGCATCATCAGCTCCCGGCGCTCGTGGGTCAGGCCCGCGACCCAGTGCTGGGCCCGCTGGGGTCCCAGGTCCGGGTTGCCGCTCGCGGGGTTGTACTCCGGGGGAGAGGGGAACTGGTGGTAGATCCCCCAGCCCAGGCGCAGGTCCGTGCCGGGCGTGAAGGACCAGCGCGCGGAGAGACGCGGGTCGACGACCAGGCGGCCGGCCCGATCGTGGTGATCGGCGCGGACCCCGGCATTGACGGCGACGGCGTGGGCGGGCTTGAGATCGACCTCGACGTAGGCGCCGGTGCGCCGGGCGCGGTAGGTGTGGTCCAGCTCGAAGACCTCGGCCTCCGGATCGAGGATGTCTCCCCGCTTGGGAACCGTGCCCCGGAAGCGGTTGTCCATCCGCTCCATCTCGCCGCCGAAGCGCAGCCAGGCCCGGTCGCCGAGGGCGCCCTCCAGATCGGCCCGGAGCTTGGTGGTGAGGTCGGCGGGCTCCAGGTCGAGGTTGCCCAGCTGCCGGCGCGCCTCGTAGCGGTTGAGGGAGGCGCTGCTGCGGATGAGCCAGCCGTCGTGGACGTGGGTCCACTGCAGGTTGTGGAGCCCGCTGGAGGTGCGGTTCCGGTAGAAGCCTTCGAAGGAGGGTTCCTCGACGCGCACGCCCAGGCGGTCGCCGGTGGCGAAGCTGAAGAGCTTGAGACGTCCCACGGGGGAGTACTGGTAGACGAGGTTGAGGTTGCCGTCGTGGGACCGGGGATAGGTCTCGAAGGCGCCCCCGTGACCGTTGACGCGGAAGAGGAGATCGGTGAGGCTGAGGTTGCCCGAGAGACGCAGGCCGAGGACGGCGGGAACGACCGGCGCGTCGACCCCCAGGGAGAGGGCCGCCAGGCCGAGGTTGAGGGTGGAGCGGCGCTGGGCGGGCCGGTCCTGGCTCTCCATGGCCAGCACCGCCGAGAGGGCGTTGCCATAGCGGGCCGGGAAGCCGCCCGTGGAGAACACGGTCCCCTTCGTCATGAAGGGGGGGATCGTGCCGAAGACGCCTCCGGTGGGCGACTCGTGCCGGTAGGGATGGACGACGGTGGCCTGGTCGAGCAGGACCAGGGTCTCGCTCACGTCGCCGCCGCGCACGAAGAGGCCGGCGCCGTCGTCCACCATGGCGGCGCCGGGGAAGGTCTTGAGAGCCCGGAAGACGTCGGCGGCGGCCCCGGGCGTGGTGACCACGTCCAGGGGGGAGAGGGTGACGGTCTCCTGCTCCCCGGTGGACCAGGTGCTGGCCGTGACCGCGGTCTCTCCGAGCTCGATGAGGACCCGTCGCAGCACCAGGCGGACGACGGCGGTATCCCCCGGGGCCAGGTGCAGGGTGCGCCGCGCCGGCTCATAGCCGATGAAGGAGGCGAGGAGCTGGCCCTCGCCCAGGTGCCGGGTGGCGAAGCCGAAACGGCCGTCCCGCCCGGTGGCGGCGCCGTCGGTGGTGCCGGCGATCTGCACGTTGGCGAAGGCGACGGGCTCTCCCGCTCCGTCCACGACCTCTCCCTGCACGACGGCCAGGTCCTGGGCGTGGACGGCGGCGGCGAGGCAGGCTCCGCCGAGGAGGGCGGTGAGCAGCCGGGGCGAGTGGCTTCTCTCCCCCGGAGACCGAGGCACCGCCTTCCCTCCCTGCATCATCAGAGCCTCAGAGCCTCGCGCCGCGGATCACCGTCTGCAGGGCCTCGAGGTGGCTCCGCAGGGCCCCGGCGCCCTTGTCGGTGAGGCGGTACCACGTGACCGGCTTGCGGTTCTCGAAGCGCTTGGAGACGTCCAGGTAGCCCGCGTCCTCCAGCTTGCGCAGATGCGCCCCCATGTTGCCGTCCGTCTCCTTCAGGTGCCGCTTCAGGCTGGTGAAGGTCATGGCCTCCACGTCGGCCAGCAGCACGCAGGCCCCGAGCCGGCTGCGGTGCTCCAGCAGCTTGTCCAGCCGGACCAGCCCCTCGGAGGTGACCTCAGCCGGCTGTGACGGCTTCTTCATCCTTCGGCTTCATCCACAGGGCGCTGGCCACGAGAGCCGCGGAGGTGGCCAGGCCCACGGTGGTCCAGGGCCAGGGCTGGATGTGGTCGACGGCGGCCGCCCCGCAGATGAGCAGGACCCCCGGCCAGAGGGTGCGCCGGTCCAGGTGCAGGCCGCCCAGGAAGAACACGGCGCCGGAGAGGAGGGCGAAGAGCTGGGCGATGACCCAGCCGTCCAACCGGTGAGCGACGGCGATGGAGATCACCGCCACGCCGCCGAAGAAGATGGTGCCCCAGTGCAGGGCGTGGCGGGCGCCCAGGCCCGGCCGGCGGAACCCCCGTTTTCTGTCCTCCCGAACGCCGAGGCCGAGGCTGATGAGGAAACCAGCCACCGGGGCGGTCATCCAGAACAGGGGGGCGTACTCCATGGCGAAGTCGTTCAGGGCGTATCCGACGCTGAGGATCACCGCCCACAGGATGATGATGGCCAGCGAGCGGTATTCGCCCTTCTCCCGCTGCTCCACCGCCTGGCGGACGAAGGACACGTCCTCTTCGAGCTTCTGGGTCACTTCGGGGTCCATGGGAGTCTCCTTGCGCGGCGCTCCACCGCGAGAAACGGGGGGGGCGATTGAGTTAGAGTACTCTGAAAAATAGAGTTAATGAGGCTCATGTCAACCCTTATTTTTCCAGGGATTTCCCTGGGTCGGGAGACCATCGGGGGGATCTCACATGACCACCCTCACACCGGGAGGATCTCATGTCCAATACATCAGTACGGATACCGGCGCTGGCGATTCTCGCGCTGCTGCTGTCCGTGAACGCGGGTCTGGCCCTGCCTGTGCCGCCCGAGACGGTGGTGGCCGAGCCATTCACCCCGGAGGGGGATCAGGGCGACCAGAGCGGCTTCGTCCTGCTGACCTGGGATGCGGTGGAGGGAGCGGACGGCTACCGGATCTACCGCGAGATACAGGTCAGTGTGGGCCTCGATGAACAGGGCAACGTGGTTGAGCTGGATACCCCCAGGTATGCCCTCGTGCCGTGGGGCCGCATCGACCCTCAGCCTGGGGAGTCTGTCGTCAGGGCCGTCGTCGCCATGCTCGACGGGGATACGAACACCCTGTGGGCGGTCACGACGGTGCAGAATACCGATGATGGACCGGTGGAGTCCGAGCCCCGCTACTTCCAGGTGCAGGTGGAGGGGGTCGGGACGGGGGTGCAGGCGCGCAGTTGGGGGGATTTGAAACAGTTGCCGAGGAAAGGTGCAAGATGACGGAACAGCCCGCTCCGTACCCCGTCCGGTTCTCGATCGACTACCCCGAGTCCAGCCGGAGACTCACGGCCTTTTTCAGGCTCGTCCTGGCGATCCCGATCCTCATCCTCCTCAGCCTGGTGAGCGGGGCCGCCCCCACCGGGGATACGACCGAATACCAGGGGATGACCCTCCTCGTCGCAGGCGGGCTGTTGTGGCTCCCCCCGATGCTGATGATCCTGTTCCGCCGGAAGTACCCGCGCTGGTGGTTCGACTGGAACCTGGAGCTGCTCCGCTTCGTGACCCGAGTCGAGGCCTACCTGATGCTGCTGCGCGACGACTACCCCTCCACCGACGAGCGGCAGGGGGTCCACATCGACGTCCCATACCCGGACGTGGAAGGCGAGTTGAACCGGTTCCTGCCGCTGGTCAAGTGGATCCTGGCGATCCCGCACTACATCGTCCTGGCGATCATCGGAAGCCTGGCTTTCCTGGTGACCATCATCGCCTGGTTCGCGATCCTGATCGTCGGCCGCTACCCGCGGGAGCTGTTCCTGTTCGTGGAAGGGACGCTGCGCTGGGGCATGCGGGTCACGGCCTACGCCTTCCTGCTCACCACCGACAGGTACCCGCCCTTCCGCTTCGGCTCCGATCCCTGACGAGGCCCCGAGTGGGGCCTGAATTCATACTTCGTACATGCGATTCCATGAATTCGTCGAGGATCAGGTGCTTTCCCCGACGCTTGTCGCCGAGGCTCTTCGTACCACCAAATCGGAGATCGCCGGCACACTGGGTCTCACAAAAGAGGCGTTTACACGCGCATCATGGGTCAGGGCGCGCAAGACCCAGGTCCGTCTGCGGCAGATGCTGGAGATCCTGAATCGCGTCGAGGATGCGACCGGATCGCCACTCGCCGCCTATGCCTGGTTCCGCGCCGCACCGCTGCCCGGCTTCGGGGGCACCACGCCGAATCAGTTGCCTGCGCGAAGGCAGGGCCGACCACATGCATGCCTATCTCGACCGGATCATGACCGGCGGCTTTGCCTGAGTGACCTTGGATCTGCCTGGCGCACCATCCCCAGTCGTACCTCACACCCTGTCCAACCAGAACGCCTGTCGCCACTGGGACGCATCACCTCAGTGTTTGTCGGATTGCACCCTAACTGGCGAGACGCACGATGGAGTACCCGCGCTTTCGCGACTACGTTACTGAACTCAAACGGGGCGAGGTGTACGGAATTTTCGTCGACGACACTGGCTCTCCCGGCATCCAAGGCGCGCCGGCGAATTTCCATCCCGAACGCAAGACGTGGGTCGCAGTAGTCATTCCGCCATGGCAAATCGGCGAAATGATGGAACAATTGCCGTCGGCGTTGGACGAACTCCACAAGACTGTGGGAGCAGATGAACTCCACTTTACGGAGATCTACTCAGGTAAGAAGGAATTCAAGAACGTAGATCTTCAGGTACGGCTTGGTTTATTCGAGTTCATGTCCTTCATATTCTCCGCCTACAACTTTCCTATTATTGTCCAGACGTTTGATCCTAAGACTCTTGCCGACGTTCGATCGCGAAGTAAGGGGCGACTCCCTGAAGCGATTCCACCCCTTCGACCTCACTCAGTGCAACGACTTGGCGTTGTTCTATCTTCTCCTCAGACTTCGGTTCTACATGCAGGACACTACAACGTTCCCTAGCACAAAAGCACGCGTTTTTGTCGATCAAGGCTTCAAGAAAAACGGAATCGCAATCCGAATCCACCATTTGATGACGCATTTGCGGACGGCCAGATCTGTTTCGCGCAATCATCGAGTATACTCCCAATTCAACTCGCCGACTTTGCTGCGTTTTCGTTGAATCGTATCCAGTTGATTGCTGGCAAGGAGCAACGCAGTTCTCTTGACTTGCGACTGCTTGACATTCTGTCATCTATTGCGTTCAACTACGTTAACCTTGAACAGAAGGCCGCACCTGTGGATCAACCAGGGCCATTTCTTACCCTTTCGGACACTCGTCCACATGGGCCACCTCAACCCATTGCTACCAGAAAGGACCGATGCCATGAGTGTGATTCGGGCGAATGACCTGTTTAGGATTGAGGATGCACGCCTTTACAAATTCCATGCAGCTAGGTGGAATAGGATAGAAATGCCCCTAGATGTATTTGTCCGCAGTAATGAGGAATGGTTTGGGTGGAACACCTGGCGGAATCCACGAAATGAGTTCAACCGACAATACATTTTCTCGCTGATGGACTTCTATCACGACCACAATACCTGGCTGTTTGGTGGCATCTTTGAAGTAGTGGGTCGAGGGACAGAGGTCAATAGTCACAGCTACCGGATTGAAGAGGTCCAAGACTACCGCCCATATGTTGGTAGACTCAAGAGTGGGTTGAAAAAGGGCAAGTCCCATTTTCAGTTGAAACGTAGCCCAGGCTCGAGTGGATGAGTCAGCCCGTCATCGCGAGCTGTTTGAGGCCGAGTTCGGCTTGGAGCGCTTGTCGGAGCATCGGCAGGTGGTGGTAACCGTTGATCCGGCGCAGGCGAGGTTCGATGTCGAGCAACGCCGTGGCGACCCAGCGGTGACGCTGCGACGAGTTGGTCCAGCGCCGCACGTTGTGCGTCAACTGCTCCAGGAGACTGTTGACGTTCTCGATACAGTTGGTGGTACGGAAGGAGGCCTTCAGCATCGGCATCAGGCCCAGGCGGTGGAGCGTGAGGGTTTCTTCCTGGCCTTCCTCCAAGCTGCGCAGGGCCGACTGGTTCATCAACTGCAACCCCGGTTTCAGCGCCTCCAGGGCGGCTTGGGCCTCCTCGTACGTCGAGTGCCCATACGCCGCTTCCAGCTTTCGACGAACGCCGGCCTGCTCGCTCTTGGGCAGGTACGAGACCACGTTCTGGCGCTTGTGATACTGGCATCGCTGCACGCAGGCATGGCCTTGAAGCACCGACCGCACCGCCTTGTACAGGCCCTTGCCTCCATCGATCACCACGAGCAGCCCGGCTTCGTATTGCAGGCCCCGCTCGACCAGCTCCGCCAGGAAGCGGCGACAGACGCGCTCGTTCTCGGTGGCCGCCTGCACGAAACCCAGAGGGATCTTGTGTCCTTCCACAGTGACGCCCAGGGCGATGAGGATTTCCTCGTCGGCGAAGCTCTTGCCGTCCAGAAACAGCGCCACCAGGTCGTAGCCTTCCAAGGATCGCTGCTGGAATTCGGCCAGCTTGCGCGCCGTGCCTTTCACATACCGGCGAGAGACCGAGGAACGGGACAGACCGAAGGCTTGCGGGACGGTCTCGGCGCAGGCCTCGTAGTTGCGCGTGGCCAGGCCCTTCAGCACCCGCAACAACAGCCCCTGATCCATCTGCCTCGGCGTCTGCAGGGCCTGGTAGGCCTCCAGCGGGACCTCGGTGCCGCGGACCACATCGCGCACGCGCGGCACCTCGACCGGCAGTTTCTGATCGCCCAGGTACACCGACCCGGCCTGCGCTCCCCAGCGGCGCAACGGCTGATCCGGCCCCTTGCGCTGATACCGAGGTCCGGCCAGGGCCTCCACGCCCCGTCGCAGCTCCTCCCCAACCGCCTGCAGCCCCAGGGGGATCAGCAGCTGGATGATCTCGATGCGAGTCTCCAGATCGTCCATCGACGCGGTGGCTTGGCGGTTCACGGGGCCGATGGTCACGGTCCGTTTGACGCCCCTTTTCCGTGCTTGTAGCTTGCTCATGGCAGGCTCCTTGGGTTACCGAATACGAGGCTTCTTGGCGATTTCTCGTATCAAACGTAACGATGGGAGCCTGTGTTATTTCAACTAAGATCGGGACAATGCCTTGAAAAAGCCGCCTAGGGGTAGGGCCTTTCGATTGGAAAAGTACATAAAGGACATGGTGGTCTCTGAAATCCTACAGCGACCGTATTCCGGGGAGGCCTTTCCAGGATATGAGTGCATCAATCATGATTTCTCCTCACTTCGCACGGTGTTCGAGACAGAGAGACCAGATTGGAAGGCGGCCCTCCAGAATGTGAAAGGCGTCTATGTGATAACTGATAGGGCCAACGGAAAGAGGTATGTGGGCTCGGCATACGGTGATTCTGGCATCTGGGCACGATGGAGTTGCTACATCGGTACAGGACATGGTTGGAATGATGAACTGACGACGTTGATAGGGCAGAAGGGCGAAGCATACGCCGTGAAGAACTTCCAGATGTCGCTGCTCGAATATCGGCCGATGAAGACGGATGACAGTGCTATCCTCGAGAGGGAGGGATTCTGGAAAGAGGTGATGATCTCAAGAGGGAAGTATGGCTACAACAAGAACTAGACGCAGCCAACAAGGTAGTGAGCAGGACGTGCCGAGGAACACACTATTGCTCTGGGTAGGCAGGAACCGAACCCGGACGTGGTATAGCTCCCGCCCCTACTCCCGCGCCTCCGGGAACTGCTCGTACAGCAGATTGAAGGCCGCCGGCGTTCCGCACACGTACAGGGCGTCCGCGTCGGACAGCGCCGACGGCGGGATATCCAGCTGCACCTCGCCCCCCCTCTCGACGGCGACCACCGAGCAGCCGGTGCGCTCGCGGATGCGGGCCTCGACGGGACGGCCGCCGAAGCGCCGGGCGGGCATCTTCACCAGCTTGATGCGCGGCTGGTGCGAGATCGCCTCGCCGAGGACGTGGTGGGCGAGGATCTGTCCGGCCACCTGGCTCACCGAGAGGGCGAAGTCGGCGCCGGCCTGCTGGATGCGTCCCACGTTCTCCACCAGTGACACGGCGGCGATGAGGGGCACCTCGGGGGCGTAGTCGCGCACGACTGTCGTGGCCAGCAGCGTGGCGCTGTCGGTCTCGTGGGACAGGCTCACGGCGCGGGCCCCGGCGATGGGGGTGCGCTCGAGCACGTCCCGGTCGAGGATGTCGCCGGCCAGGTCCACCCCCTCGCCGCCGGCCGGGTCGACGACGAAGGTCGGCTCGCCGGCGCTGCGCAGGATCTCCACCAGCTTCGCCCGCACGTCGCCCGAACCCACGACGACCAGCGGCCCCTCCTCGGTGATGGGCCGCACCCAGTCGTCGAGGCGGCGGATGCTCTCCGGCGAGCCGGCGGCCACCAGGATCGATCCCGGCTGCAGGGTCTCGTCGGCTGCCGGGGGCGAGTGCAGGGAGTCATCCTTCCACTGGCCGACGATCTGGGCGCCGGTGCGGGATCTCAGCTCGCTGCCGGCCAGGGTCTGCCCTGCGAGGGGACTGGCGTCGTGCACCCGGATCTCGGCCACCTCCAGCAGGTGGCCCAGGGGCTCGACGCCGGCCACGCGGGGGCCGATGCGGGCGCTGGCGCGCACGGCGAGGACGGCGGCCAGGGCGTGGTTCGGGGTGAAGGCGGCGCTGGCCCCGGCCAGCGTCATCGCCGCCCGCCGGGTGGGCTCGTCGATCAGGGCGACGATGGGGCCCCGGAACCCCTGCTCGCGGGCCCCCAGGGAGAACAGGGCGTTGCGGTCGTCCTCGCCGTTGGCCACCAGGGCCTGAGCCCCGGCCAGCCGCCGCAGGTCCAGCTCCTCCTCGGCCAGCGAGGCGTGCACGACCCGGTCTCCCCGCGCCAGCAGCCGGCGGGCCACGGCCTCGTCCTCCTCGACCACCACCGCCGGGCGCCCGCGGCTCTGCAGCTCCTTGATCAGGCCCTCCACCTCGGGGCCGTACCCGTAGATGACGACGCCTCCCTCCACGTCGGGCAGGCGGCGCGGCAGCTGGCCGGTGAAGCGCTCCTCAACCAGAGGGTCGCGGAACTTGTCGATCTGGAAGACGCCGCGGGTGGCGTCCTGCTGGCGCGCGGCCCGGCCCTGGAGGAGCACGGCGCAGCCCTTGAGAGCCATGGGGGTGAACAGGTTGAGCAGGAAGGCGGTGAAGATGAGGGTGGTGAACACGGCCTGGTCGATGGCGCCCCGGCTCAGGGCCAGCGCGGCGAGGATGAAGGCCATCTCGGCGCGGCCGCACATGCCCACGCCCACGGTGAGGGCCTCGCGGAAGGGCAGGCCCATGCGCAGGGCCATGCCCCCGGCGCCGAGGATCTGGCCGGCGATGATGAGGCTGGTGAGCAGGAGGATGAACCCCACCTGCGAGGCGCTGATGTCGAAGGTGATGGAGAACCCGAGGGAGATGAAGAAGATCGGCCCCAGGAAGGAGTAGGCGATGCCGTAGGCGCGGTCGTTGACGACACGCACCAGGTTGGGGTGGGCCACCTTCTCCTCGAAGAACAGGCCCGCCAGGTAGGCGCCGAGGATCATGTGCAGGCCGATGGCCTCGGCGAAGAGGCCGGCCCCGAAGGCGGTGACCAGGACGAAGGTGAAGCCCTTGCCGCCCTCGGAGCGGAAGGGCAGGCGCAGGCGGGGATAGACCCAGGTGGCCAGCCCCAGGCTGGCGGCGAAGAAGCCCACCACCTTGCCCAGGTTGACGAGGATGGCCATGGGCTCGAAGGTGCCGCCCGTGAGCAGGCCGATGACGAGGCCGAAGAACACCATCGTCAGCAGGTTGTCGAGGACGCAGCTGGCGATGACGACGCGGGCCACGCGGGTGTTGGCCAGGCCCAGGTCGCGCAGGCTCTTGAGGGTGATGACCACGGCCGTGGCCGCCATCGTCAGGCCCACGAAGGTGGCGCCCACGTAGTCGAGGCCGAAGGCCAGGGCCAGGCCGAAGGCGACGCCGAAGGGAACGATGGCCCCCACCACGGCCACGCCCATGGAGCGTTTGAGGGCGTCGAAGAACTCGTTCGGCTGGGTCTCCACGCCGGCGTGGAACATGAGGAAGAAGATGCCGATCTCGGCCAGCAGCTGGATGGCCTCGCCGGGCTCGATCAGCCCGAGCACCGCCGGCCCCAGGACGACGCCGACGATCAGCTCCCCCATCACCGTGGGCAGCCCGAGGGGGCGCAGGGTGACGGCCACCAGCCAGATGCCGGCCAGCAGAATCAGCAGATCGGAGGCGATGTCGTGCATGCCGGGTGCTACCGGAACCAGTCGTAGTTCAGGCCGAGGGAGCGGTCCGCCAGGGGCAGGTCCACGCGCTGCCCGCCGCGGGCCGAGGACAGCTTGAGGGCGATCTCCACCTCCAGGGCCGCGGCCACCCGCCGGCCCGAGTTCTTGGGCTCGTCCAGGCGGCCGGCGATGCAGTCCATGACGTCGTTGAGGGAGTAGATCCCGCCGTAGGGCGGCACGAACTGCGGCTTCGGCCACGGCATGGGCGTGCGCCGAACGCCGTCGTCCACCTCCACGTCCTGCGTCCGCCGCCAGCCCTCCACGAAGTCGAACCACATCTCGCCGCGGCCGCCGGTGAGCCGCACCCCGGGGGCGCCCCGGCGGAAGTGCACGGTGAGGCCGTCCTCGCAGACCATCAGCCCCTGGCCGGTGAACTCGTCGCTGCCCGACGCGCGTCTCGGCTGGTCGCCGGTGCCGGTCACCCAGGCGGGGCGGCTGTCCAGGAAGTAGGACCAGTTCTGGTGCTGGGCGCCGGGACCGGAGGCCTCGATGGAGATCAGCTCGCCCAGGGCCCCGTCCCGCAGCAGCTGGCGGGCTCGCTCGAAGGAGGGATGGGTGGTGGTGATGGAGCCGCAGCTCAGGGGCGCGGCGGCGGCGGCGCAGACGCTCACCATGCGGTCCGCCTCCTCCAGGGTGTGGGCCATGGGCTTCTCGGTGAAGATGCCCTTCGCCCCGCACTCGACGGCCAGGCAGGTGAGGTCGGCCCGGTGCTTGGTGTTGGTGGCGATGGCGACGATGTCGGGCCGCTCGGCGCGCAGCATCTCCCCGGCATCGGTGTAGAGGGCGTGCACGTCGTAGCGCTCGGAGAACGCCCGCAGGCGCTTGCGGTCGCGCTCGGCGGCGGCCACCAGCTCGATCTCGGGCCGGTCGTGCAGGGCCTCGGCGTAGGAGGTGGGCAGGCCCTCGGTGCCGGGGTGGGTGTGGTGGTGGAACCGCCGGTGCAGGTCCAGCTCCGGCGTCGGGCGGTCGATGTCGTCGACGTTCCAGGTGCCCATGCGCTGGGCCAGGTCGTAGAGCATGCCCATCCAGCCCAGTCCGATGATGGCGCCGCGATACTCGGTCATTTCTTCTCCTCTGCCTCCGGAAGGCTCAGGCGCGCCGCGATGCGCATCTCCGCCAGACCGAAGCGGCCCTGGTCGGGAGTGGTGCGCACCACGAAGGCGCCCTCTTCCAAGCGGGTCTGGCCAGCGGCGAAGACCACCGGCTGGCCGAAGGGGATGAACCAGTCGATCAGGAAGCCGCCGTCGTCGAAGAAACGCAGATCGTAGCGCATCTGCAGCGGTTCGTCCGAGGTGTTGCGGAACTCGATGCGGAAGGGCCCCTCCACCTCCACGTCGTTCTCGTTCCCGGTGGGCAGCTGGGCGGCGGGGAACCAGCGGGCCGAGTCCACGACCACGGCCTGGAGCAGGCCCGGCGGCGCCGACTCGATCTGCAGGACGGTCCGCAGGTCCTCCGGGTCCCGCCAGCGCAGGGGGTCCTCGGCGTCGCCGCAGCCCCACGCCCACATCCCCAGGGCCACCGCCGTCAAGGCCGCCGGCCTCACCGGCCCGCCTCCGTGCTCTCCCGCTTGCGCAGCCGCGCCACGAAGAACCCCTCTCGCGTCTCGTCCGGGGCCAGGCGCGCGCAGCACCCCACGTCGGGGTGAAAGGCCCGTCCCTCCCACTCCTGCAGGACCGGCGCCGTGAAGGGCTCCGGCAGGTCGAGGGCCTCCACCTCCAGGGCCTCTCCGAAGCGCTCGAGCAGACCGTCGACGATGGCCTCGTTCTCCTCCGGCCCCAGGGTGCAGGTGCAGTACACGAGGACGCCGCCGGCCTTGAGGGACCGCACCGCGGAGATCGCCAGGTTCTTCTGCTTGCGGGCCATGTCGCGGATCTTCTTCGGCCCCCAGTAGCGGTAGCTGGCCGGGTCGCCGGCGCGGAAGCGGCCTTCGGAAGTGCACGGCGCGTCGAGGAGCACCCGGTCGAAGCGTTCCGGCACTTTGCGCCCCACGCCGCCGCCGTCGGCCAGGTAGGTCTGGGCGATGGTCACGCCGCAGCGCTCCAGGTTGCGCCGCAGGCGGTGGAAGCGGGCCTTCACCGACTCCACCGCGGCGATGCGTCCGCGGTTGTCCATGCGCCCGGCGATCTGCACGGTCTTGCCGCCCGGCGCTGCCGCGAGGTCCAGGACTTCCTCTCCCGGCCGCGGATCGAGCAGCAGGACGGGCACCATGCTCGAGGGATTCTGCAAGTAGACCCGCCCCTCGCGCGCGGCCCCGCTGTCGACGAGGGCGCGGCGCTGGGCCGAGGGCGCCACCCACGCCCCGGGGGGCCACTCCAGAAGCTGCGGGGTGATCCCCTCCCGACTCAGCTCGGCCACGGCCTCCTCCTCGGAGGCCTTCAGCGTGTTGACGCGGAAGGCCGCGCCCGGCGCGGACCGCACGGAGCGGCGCCAGCCGTCGACGCGCGGGGCGGGCCACAGCCGCTCCACGCGGGAGAGGAACTCGGCCGGCAGACCGGCTTCGAGGTTGCATTCGCTCATGACTCGGGGAAGCGCCGCCGTATATGTACCGCCGCCGCCGGCTGTCCGCCAACCGGCTGGATCCGGCCACGGAGGGTACAAGGCCACCGGCAGAGCCGCCGGCCGCGGGGCCCGCCAACCCGACGGGGCCGGCCGCGGAGGGAGCTCGGCCACCGGCAGGGCTCGTCGGCCGCGGGACGGGGTTGCCACTGTGCCGCCGGCCGACGTATCCCATAGGCTTGGCCGGAACGCCCGGGCGCCTCGGGCATCCCGTCCTGCAAGACTCGCATCCCCCGTACCCTGGAGCACATCGAAATGACACGAACGTCCGCCGGCCTCGTACCGGTCCTGATCACCGCCCTGGCCGCCCTCGCCTCCGCCGAGAACGCCGACCGTCCGCGCATCACCGTCGAGCCGGTCAACCCGTGGACCCACCTGGACCTGCGCAACGATCCCGACCACTTCCAGTTCGCCATCGTCACCGACCGCACCGGGGGGCATCGGGAGGGCGTCTTCGCCGATGCCATGGGCAAGCTGAACCTGCTGCAGCCCGAGTTCGTCATGAGCGTGGGCGACCTGATCGAGGGCTACACCGAGGACCGGGAAACCCTCGACGCCGAGTGGGACGAGTTCGACGGCTTCCTCGACGTCCTCGACATGCCCTTCTTCTACCTGCCGGGCAATCACGACATCTCCAACGAGGTCATGGCCGACGTCTGGAGCGAACGCTTCGGCCGCGCCTACTACTCCTTCGTGTACCGGGACGTGCTCTTCGTCGGCCTCAACTCCGAGGACGGGGAACCGGGCAACGTGGGGCCCGGGCAGCGCGACTGGCTGGCCGGCGTGCTCGGCGAGCACCGCGACGTGCGCTGGACCCTGGTCTTCGTGCACAAGCCCCTGTGGAACTACGTGGACGGGGGAGAGCTGCGGGACACGGGCTGGGCCGAAGTGGAGGAGCTGCTCCGAGGCCGCCGCCACACGGTCTTCGCCGGCCACTTCCACCGCTACACCAAGCACGTGCGCAACGACAGCCGCTACTTCGTGCTGGCCACCACCGGCGGCGGCAGCTCCCTGGCCGGGCCCCTCTACGGTCAGTTCGACCACGTCGTCTGGGTGACCATGACCGACGACGGCCCGAGGATCGCCAACCTCATGCTCGACGGCATCTGGGACGAGGACATCCGCACCGAGGAGATGGCGCGCCTCGTGGGCCCCCTGATCTCGGGCGGCGCTGTCGTCGTCGAGCCGATCCTGGGGCGCTCGAAGCGCTTCGGCGGCGGCGTCACCTCCATCCGCCTCACCAACGACGCCGACGTGCCGCTGCGCATCTCGGCCCGCTTCGCCGAGCACGCGCTGCTGCTCCCGTCGCCGGCCTCCATCGACCGGGAGCTGCCCCCGAACTCGGTGGAGCGGATCGATCTCGAGATCTCCACGGAGCGGGAGCGGTCCGTGGACGAGCTGTCGCCGCTGCAGCTGCAGTGGCAGGCCGAGTACGTGCAGGACGAGCTCGAGATCCCGGCGGTGGACGGCAGCGCCCCCATGGTGGTGAGCCGCATCTACGAGCTGCCCCGCCGGACCGCCGCACCCGTGGTCGTCGACGGCGACCTCAGCGACTGGGACCAGCTCGCCTTCCACGTGCCGGAACCGGCCGAGATCGACGTCGACGCGGATTCCTGGACCGGCCCCGACGACTGCTCCTGGCGCTTCGGCGTCGAGTACGACGACGAGAACCTCTACGTGGCGGTGGAGGTCACCGACGAGCGCCGCATCTACCTCGGCGCCAACGCCTGGTCCCAGGACGGCCTGGAGCTGCGCGTCGACGGCCGTTCCGACCCGGAGCGCTCCCGCGGACGCGACGCCAGCCGCTCCGTGGAGGAACGCGTCTTCGTCGCCATCAGTCCGGGCGAGCGGTTGGAGGAGATGGTCCTGGTGGCGCCGGAGGAGCTGGACTCCCTCGGGGTGCAGGCCGTCGGCATCCCCACGCCGGCTGGCCACGCCTACGAGGTCTCCATCCCCCTGGCCTATATCGAGCACCGCCAGGGCAGGGATTGGCGCCGGCTGCGGCTCAACATCGCCGTGGACGACTTCGACGAGGAGACCGGCCCCCTGGCCCAGTTGTGGTGGCAGCCCGACTGGCGCGATGCGACGAACTTCCCCGGCTCCGGGACCTTCGAGCGCGAGCCGTGAAGGCGCCGGACTCCGCGGACGGCCCCCCCTCGGGGTCCCCGGCGCCTGCTGAGCCCAGGGACCGCGCGCTCAGTGGAAGTCCTGGTACCTCTTCAGCACCAGCATCAGGATCCCCTGCATCACCAGCGCCAGGCCGAGGAGGCGGCTCCCTTCGCCGGGCCGGCGGCCGAGATGGAGGGCCGCGCACAGAGCGGCCAGAGGCAGGGCGAAGATCCACAGGCGCGCGCTCTCCCCGGCCGTGGACCCCAGGGCCGCCAGCCCCCCCAGCAGGCACAGCAAGCTCACTCCCGGCGCGCCGCCCCCGCGGCGCCGCAACTCCGCCGCGCACAGCAGGACCAGCGGAGGGCCGCTCCAGAGGGCGAACTCCACCAGGTTGAGGGCTCCGAAGTAGAGGCGGTTCCCCGGGCTCCAGTCGACGGCCTTCGCGACCTCGTGGATGGCCACGGCCTGGACGAAGCGGTGTCCGGCGTCGTAGCCGCACAGCGCCATTCCCACCCAGGCGCCCGCGAACCCGGCCGCCGCCCAGGCCGCCGCGGAGACCGGCGCCGGGGGGGCCGGGTCCGACCGCCGCATCGCCCAGGCCAGGGCCGGAGGCACCACCGCCAGGGGCGCCAGGGCGAAGGAGACCCAGGTGGCCAGGTAGAAGGCGATCCCGGTGAGCAAGGCGGACCGGTGGCCGCCCTCCTGCAGGGCGCGCACGGCCAGGTAGAGGAAGGCCGTGCCCAGCAGCGGATGCAGGTAGTGGTCGGCATGCATGCCGATGAGGACGACGCTCGGAGCGAGCACGTAGAGCAGGGCCGCCGTGAGGGCGCCGCGGTCGTCGGTGAACCGCAGGGCCAGGGCGTACAGGGGGATCACGGCGGCATACGCCAGCAGGGGCAGGACCAGGGCGGCGAAGGTGGCCAGCCGCTGCAGAGGGTTGTCGGGCAGCCCGGGGAAGGCCCGCCCGAGGCGCTCCACGACTCCGAGAAAGACCTGGAGGCCCGGCGGCTTGGTGGCGTGGAAGAAGGGGGACAGCTCGCCGTCGGCCAGCAGCTCGTCGTACCGCGTCAGCACCCGCCACAGGCTCGGCTGCTCGACGGCGGCGCGGGCGAAGACGCCGTGCCCGGAGTCGGTGAACCGGCTCCGCAGGACGTCCAGGCCGCGCCCCTCCATGAGCGCCAGCCCGTGGTGGAGGCAGGCCCCCCAGACGACGATGAGCACCACGTTCCAGCGGCGGCGCCCCGGGGCCCGCAGAACGACCGCCGCCACGGCCGCGGTGCCGGCGGCCAGCGGCGCCCAGAGCCAGACCCACGGCAGCGCCGTGGTGTGCAGCGGCCAGAACCATCCAGGCAGGGCCTCGAAGACCGGCGCCCCGAGCAGGTAGATCCCGCAGACGAAGGCGGTGGACAGCACCATGCCGCCCGCCAGCGGCCGGTTCCAGGGGGCGCGCAGGCGAGGGGCGAGCCACATCCAGGCGCCGGCCGCCGGTCCGCTGGCCAGCAGCAGCAGGGCCCCACGCAGGACCAGGGCGTCGGCGCGGCCCAGGTGGTACTCCACCGGATGGATGGACTGTCCGGTGATGATCTCGTTGAGCAGCCCCACCGGCATGCGCTGCTCGTACATGGCCAGCACGATCCGCTCGCCGAAGAGGGCGTGGAGCGCCATCCCGGCCGCGGCCGCAGCGGGGCCGGCCAAGGAGAGCAGGAGTGCGCCTTGAGGGAATGCCACGATACCGGTGTCCGGTGAACCTTCCGCGGCCTGAGACTAACCTCGCGGGGACCCCGCGAAAAGCGGTTGACGGGGAAGGACCCAACGGTTGGTGTTCGGCGGGGTCCTGTGTCCGCTATCGGACACTGTCGTCCGAGGCCGGCCATGTGCGGCCCCCTTTCCTCCGGGGCGCCAAGGGAGGAGAAGGACTGGCACGGGGATTGCAGTAAGGCATGGCGACCACTCACCCCTCAAGCAGAGGAGGACGCCATGAACAGGATTCAATTCGTCAGAGAGATCGCCGTCCCCGCGGCCATCGTCTTCTGCTACGCCGGACTCTCCGCCTTCTCCCACTACGCCACCGTCATGCTGGCGCGCACCACCTGAGGCGGCGAACCAGCCCCTCGTTCGCTCCCGGGCCGTCCGCCTGTCCCCCGCAGGCCGGCGGCCCGGTTTGTCTCGATCAAGACCCCCGAACAGCACCCTGCCCATGTCCGGCGATGCCTGAGGTCTGGCTCCGCTCTCGAGCGGAAGACCGCCCGCGGGTCCCATCGATGGATGCGCTGGTCAGGCTTCCAGCTTGGCGGGCGGGCGGCCATGGCAAGGAGACTCGTGCAAGATGTGCCTTGCCCGTGCAGAATCAGCATCTGGGCCGGGTCCCGGGGATGGGTTAGGATTGTCAAATGGATCCGGGCAGCCGTTCAAACTTGAGAGAGGAGCCTCGACATGCAGTCCAGAGGGAGGATCATTTTCACGGGCAACTTCTGGGAGTACTTCATCCAGTCCCTGGGCCTGCTCGTGCTGCCCTACTGGACGTACTGGCAGTTCAAGTACTTCTTCGCGAACATGTAGATCGAGATCGAGATCGAGAGTGCAGGAGGCACTTAGGGCGGCTCCCCCGTCGCTGCGGGTCGGCTTCAGTCTCCCCGGCTGACCAGCGCCGTTGTGCGGCTGTGCGCCACCCGAGGTTGCACCTCCGTCGAGGCGGCCGGATTCCGCCGGATGGCCCCGGTTACCTGGTGATCGAGGCCGTGCTCACCACCGAGGAAGTGGCCGCCGCCAACGCGGCCATCGAGCACCACGTGGATCTCGTGGAAAGGCGCGAGCCGGGCCTGGCCCAAGGGGCCGAGCACTTGGTCGCCCGGACGGGCCGCGGCGAGCTGCAACAGAACCCCCTGACCTTCGAGCGTCCCTGGTGCGAGCCCTTCCGGCGCATGCTGACCCACCCCCGGGTCGTCGACATCTTCAACGAGATCCTGGGAACGGGCTTCCGCCTCGATCACGGCCCGGGCCTGATCCAGATGGACGACGAGACCGAGGGCCACCGCCTTCACGGCGGCATGACCTTCGACCCGAGCCAGTACCACGGCTTTACCCACGGCCGCATGCACTGCGGGCTGTGCGTGGCGGCCTGGCAGTTGACCGACATGCGGCCGGGGGACGGCGGCTTCGCCTGCATCCCCGGCAGCCACAAGGCCAACTACCGCCCGCCCCAGAAAATGCTGAAGCTGGACGAGGACTGGGGCTGTGTGGAGCAGGTGGCCGCTCCGGCCGGGTCAGTGGTGATCTTCAACGAGGCCCTGGTCCACGGCACCCTGCCGTGGGGCCCCGCCGACCGCATGCGCCGTTCGATCCTCTTCAAGTACTCCCCCGGCTTCATGTCCTGGGGAAACCCCCACGGGGAGTGCCCGATCGCCGACCCGACGCCCGAGGAAGAGGCGATCTACCAGGACCCCCGGCGCACGGGCCGCACGGCGCTGGGGCAGGGATAGCAGGCAAGGTGCGGACGGCATAACTGAGGCCAATACAAGGGGTTAGGCCGAAGTCCGTCCTGGCTACCTCGATTGCGATTGCCCACCCGAAGACATAGCTTGCTCCGTCTGACTCCATGAAGTTGCCCAACGGGACCAATGCGACGATACCAGCCGGGAAAGTCGTGCAATACCTGCTTTCCGATGTACATGCCGTAGGTCGAGCGAAGGCGAGGTTCTTCCGTGGTGTGGGTTACCGACAGGAGGATCCGTCCGTCCTCGAAGCTGACTTGGCAAGCATCGCCCGTAATGAGCAGGTCTCCGAAATCCTGCAGACACATCATGGTACCAAGTTTGTGGTGGATGGTCGTGTGAGAACCCCATCGGGATCGAGTGTTCGGATAAGGACCGTCTGGATCGTTGAGCGTGGCTCAGCTCGACCTCGTCTGGTGACAGCTTATCCAGCCTGATCACGGAGGACGAAGATGACTGAATTGGATTTGGTAGTTCTCGAAGGGCCCATCGTAGAGCACGGTCTGGTGGCCGGAGACGTGGGCACGGTGGTGCATAGATATGCGGACGATAAGGCGTCGGAGGTGGAGTTCGTGGATACCCAGGGCACGACCATCGCGGTTCTGACCTTGGATGATTCTGCAGTGCGTCCTCCCATGGCGGGTGAGATTCTGCACGTCAGGGATGTATCGCCCGCGGCATCCTGACTCTGATGACCAGCTCTGGAGAGGGCAATCTCGCGAATCAGGAAGGTGGGCCGTGCGAATCGCATGGCTCAGGAGATCCCGGACCATGAGCCGTCGTTCGGAAAGCGCGAGCAAGACTTCCCCAGTACGTCCGAGTCCAGGCGGCCATCGCCTACAGCCGTTTGGGACTGGCAATTGGGGCGTACCGTCCCGGAGCCGAGATTGAGGACGACGGGGCCCTGCCAGAATGCCCCATGCATTGGAGATGATATGCTGCTCGACGATCTGACAGGCGTTATCGAATTGCTGCGCGAGCGTATTCAGTCACATGGCGACGCTTTGCGGGAAAACGAGACGCGCACCCGGATGGCGCTCGTGGACCCCCTGTTGCAAGCCCTGGGCTGGGACGTATCTGACCCCGCGGTGGTGACACCGGAATACAAGGTGAGCGGCGGGTGGGCCGACTATGCGTTGCTGCGGTCAGACGGGCCACCAGCGGCCACGGTGGAGGCCAAGAAGCTGGGGGAGCCGCTGGCTGCCCACCAGATGCAGATGTTGAACTACGCCAACGCGTCGGGCATTGACTTCGCCGCGCTCACTGACGGCGACCACTGGGAACTGTACGATGTCTTCCGGCGGGGCACGCTGGAGGAGAGGCGCATGCTGGATGTATCCATCGCCAGGGAGCCGGTACACGAGGTCGCCCTCAAGCTGCTGCTGCTCTGGCGGCGCAACCTGACCTCAGGCGAGCCTGTGCAAGCCGGCCAGCCGATTGGCCTCGAGGCACCAGCACCGAAGACAAAGGCGGGAGAAGACGAGAAGCGTACTGCGCCCCGATCCGAATCGCCGGATTGGGTGCCGCTCTTCAGCTATGAGAAGTCCGATTATGCAGGCTCGCGTAGCAAGCCGACGGCGATCCGATTCTGGGACGGGAGCGTACGCAGAGTGGGACACTGGTACGAAGTGTTGACTGTTACGGTCGAGAAGCTCTATTCGGCGAAGATGCTGACCGACGGTGATACTCCGATACTGTCGAGGAATGCAAGCAATTACCTGGTCAATACCGAGCCAGTGCACCCGACCGGCGAACAATTCAGCGCATCGAGGAGAATCGATGGGACGCCCTTGTTTGTCTTTATACATGGTAACCAGGTAACCCTGAGACAAAGAACACGGCGGCTGTTGAGGTTACACGGCCCGAAATCTCCCGAGGTCCACCTTCAAGTAGAGTAGCAGCTCCAGGGATGATCATCACAGCGACCTCAATTTGGGCACGACCCAGACTGACGATGCTACGGGAGGCACGATGAAGAGGCATGTCGGCAGCAATTTCGATGAGTTCCTCAGCGACGAGGACCTTCTCAGCGAAGCCGAGGCAACGGCCGTGAAACGCGTCACTGACGACAAGCTGTCCAAGTCGGCGATGGCCAAGGGCATGCAAACCAGCGTGGACAACGGCCTCGCATCCGGGGAGCCTCCGGCAGGAACCGCCGAGGATCGGGTCTTCGACCTCACCGCGCGGGTGGGCTGGACCAACCGCTTCGTGTGGGGGTTGCTCGCCCTGGTGTTCACCGCCAATGGCCTGGTGAACCTGGCCCGCTGGAACAACACCGACTCCGGCGGGACTCAGCTCCTGGTGCTCGGGCTGGTCTACCTCTCCTTGGGCGTGCTGGTGCTGCCGGGCAGCCTCCTCTTCAGGCGGCTGAACAAGCTTGTCCTCGGCTTTTCGCAGGAGGAGCTGGTGATCCAGCGGGGGCTGTTCGTGCGGCAGCGGGTGCCCTGGGACTCCCTTGCCGGGATCACCCTGAGCCTCATGACCGCCGAGTTCGTCTCCCGCGAGGGCCCCTCCCGGGTGATCCAGTTCGGAATGCTCGGATACGCCGACAACCAGGAAATCAAGCCCCAAGTCTTCCAGACGATCCGGGACTTCGCGCAGGCGAAGGGGATCCCCGTCATCGAGGATGGGGCCGCCTGACGGCGGCGCCCTCCCGGCGCGCGTCCACCCGAGGCACCTCCCGGCGGATCAGCCGATGCGGCCGCGCCCGGCGGAACTCGTGGGCGTCGGCCGGCTCCCGCTTCAGCCGCAGCTGGCGGCACCGCCCCCGGCGCTGAGATTGCCTCCCGGGCGGACCAGCCGCACCGCTACAGATCCAGCTCCCGCCGAGCCTCCGCCATCAGCTGGCAGGCGGCGGCCAGGAAGGGCTCGTCGCCCCCTACCAGCAGGGCCTGGAATCCATCCTCCACCGCCTTCTGCAGCGACTCCGGATCGAAGGACCGCCGATAGATCCCCAGGCCCGCGGGCTTGCCCGCCGCCGCCGCCGCGGCCGCCACCTTGGCCTGGGCCGCCTGGAAGGCCTCGCTCTCGAACTCGAAGGGCACGTCCAGGCTGTAGGAGAGGTCGACCGGGCCGATGACGGGGAAGTCGACGCCGTCCACGGCGAGGATGGCCTCGATGTTGTCCACGGCGGCGGCTGACTCGATGATGGGGATGAAGCTCACCAAGTCGTCGATCTCCTCGAGGTACTCGCCTGTCTGGAGTCCGTAGCCGCCGGCGCGGTGGGGGCCGAAGCTGCGTATCCCCCGGGGCGGGTAGCGGCAGGCCAGGGCGCCGAACTCCGCATCCTGCGGGGTCTCGACGAAGGCGGCCATGATGCCCAGGGCCCCCATGTCGAGGTAGAGGCGGATCTGCTCCTCGTCGACCCGCGGCAGACGCACGACCGGCGTGGCCGGGGTGTTGCCGATGGCCTGGAGCTGGGCCTGGATGCCCTCCGGCGTCTGGGGCGCGTGCTCGGAGTCGATGACGAGCCAGTCGAACCCGGCGTGGCCGAACATCTCGGCGATGGCGGGCGATCCGAAGCGCAGCTGGGCGCCCACCGCCGCCCGCCCCTCCGCGAGGCGTTCCTTCAGGCGGCAGTTCACGACTCGTCCCCGCCGTCGATGCGGTAGAGGGGCTCCAGGCCGGCGGCGACGCGGTCGACGTTGCCGGCGGCGCAGGCCGCCCGCTTGCGGGAGGTCTCGGCGGTGACGCCCGCGACGTGGGGGGTGGCCACGACGTTGGGCAGGGCGTACACGGGATCGCCGGGGTCCGGCGGCTCCTTCCCGAAGACGTCCAGGCCGGCGCCCCCGAGTCGGCCGGCGAGCAGCGCTTCCGACAGGGCCTCCTCGTCCACCAGGGCGCCGCGGGCGACGTTGATCAGGCAGGCCGAGGGCTTCATCAGGGCGAGCCTCCGGGCGTCGATCAGGTGCCGGGTGCTCTCGTTCAGGTGCAGGTGCAGGGACAGGTAGTCGCTGCCCGCCACCACCTCGTCGAGCCGGTCGTCGCCGAGGACGAACTCCGCGCCCAGCTCCTCGAGCACCTCTTCCTCGATGGGGCGCACGTTCACTCCCACCACTCGCAGGCCGAAGGGCCGGGCCCGCCGCGCCAGCTCCTGGCCGCTGGCCCCGAAGCCGATGATGCCCAGGGTGCGGCCCTCCAGCTCGTGGGCCAGCGGCTGGTACAGCTCGCCCTCGCGGAACCGGCGCTCGCTCTCACGGTAGCGCCGCGCCAGCATGAGGATCAGCATCATGGCCAGCTCGGCCAGGGCCGTGGCGCTGAAGGGGCCGGGAGTGTTGGCCACGGGGATCCCCTTCGACTTGACGTACTCCAGGTCGAAGTGGTCGAACCCCGTGCCCAGGATCTGCCACAGCCGCGCCGAGACGGCGGCGTCCATCATCGCCCGCGTGCTGGCGCTGCCGCCCTGGTCGAGTATTGCCTCGACGCCGGCGAACTGCTCTTCCAGCGGACGGCCGGGGTCGAGCACGGCCAGGTCGTGGCGGCCGCCCACGGCTGCGATCACGTCGGTGCCCCAGGGCTCCAACATGCTCTCCGTGGGGAGCAGCAGGACCTTCAAACGTCTCATGGCTCAATCTCCACGGGCGCCGCGGCGCCGTGCTCCTCGTTCAGTGTGTGGGCGAGATGACGGGGGTCCATCCCCACCTCCGGTGAGTGGTCGAGGCCAACTCGGTCCTCCCGGGCCGAGGCCTGCCGGCACGCTGCCGGGGCCGCGGGGAAGGCCTGCCGGCTCCAGCGCTGCAAGGTAAGAAAACAAGGGCCGGCCGGGCGCCGTCACCTCCCTTGACCGGAGCCCGCACGCCCCTGATCCTTCACCTCATGATCATGCCTCAGGACCCCTCCGGCGAGCAGCCCCGGGCCAAGGTGAAGAAGGGCATCACCTTCGGCGCCTTCGACCTCTTCCACGCCGGCCACGTGCTCATGCTGCAGGAGGCCAAGACCGTCTGCGACCACCTGATCGTCTGCATCCAGACCGACCCCACCATCGACCGGCCCGGGAAGAACAAGCCGATCCAGAGCATCGTCGAACGCCAGATCCAGGTGTCGGCCTGCAAGTACGTGGACGAGATCATCGTCTACGACACCGAGGACGACGTCGTCGAAATCCTGCGCTCCGTCGACTGGGACGTCCGCATCCTGGGTGACGAGTACCGGGACACGGACTTCACCGGCCGCGCGGAGTCTGTCGACCGCTGCTACTTCAACACCCGGCCCCACACCTTCTCCAGCTCCGAGCTGCGGCTGCGAGTCGCCCGCGAGACGAAGGATCCGGAGGACAAGGATTGAGGCGGACCTCGAGTCAGTGCAGGAGCGTCAGCTTGCGGCTCTCCTGCACGCCGTCGACGGAGAGCACGAGGAAATACGTGCCCGAGGCCTGGAACCGGCCCTCCTGATCGCGGCCGTCCCAGACATACTGGTAGTCCCCCGCCGGCCGCTCGGCCTCCGCGGCCAGCACCCGCACCCGTTGCCCCAACTCGTCGTAGATGTGCACCGAGACGTTGGCCGATTGGTCCAGGTGGAAGGCGAGGGTGACCGCGGCATTGGAGGGATTCGGATAGAGCCGCAGGGAGGGAGGTCCCCCTTCCGGGCGGCTCGGTGTGGAGTTCTGCTCGACCGTCCCGATGCTCGTGGGCACCGCGGGCTCGCCGACGCCGCAGATGCGGCGCAGGAAGGAGAACGTGCCTCCGTCCCACAAATGGCCCGACGGCGGATACATTGCGACGAGGAGATCGCCCTCCGGCGTAAGTAGCACGAGAAAGGGTTCCCAGATCGGGGCGTCCAGGGCCGGCCCGCCGTCGCCCATCTGGTCTCGACAGGTGTGCCCGGACAGCCGCTTTCCGGTTGCCACTTGTTTCTCCAAGGCAGCACAGCCGCTGATGTACAGGTAATTTCTCCCGTCCCCCGCGATCGTTTCGAGGATTCCGTCGGCGCCCACGCGGTGAATGCGGCCGTATCCGAGATTGGCGATATACAGGACTCCCCGGGCATCGATGACGAAGTCCAAGACATAGAGAGGCGCCTCGGTGGCCGGCCTGCCATTGGCGGCATACTCCGGGGTGTAGTGGATAGAGCTATGGATCTCGTCGCCCCAGTCCGATCCGGCGACGATCTCGAGGGTGCCGTCGTCAGAGCGCCGAAAGATCTTTCGACCGTTTGAGAAGTACAGTCTCCCTTGAGCATCCAGCCGCAAGGCCCCTGCCCAACGCGTCACCAGCAGCCGGGAGATGACTCCCTGCGCATCGATGCGCTGGATGCCTCCCATCCCGCCGACGAGCAGCTGGCCCCCGGGATCGAAGAGCAGCGAAGAGAAGGGACCGGACTCGACCCGGGCGGCAAAGGTGGTCACTTGCCCGTCCGCTTCGAGCCGGGCGATGCGGGCCTCCGTCCTGAGGGTTCCTCGGCGGTTGACATAGTCGACGAAGTAGAGCCGGCCCTGCCGGTCGAAGGCCATCGGCCCCGGGGCAATGCGCGCCTCCAGGGCCGCCACCGTGTCCTGTAGAACGTTGGTCTCTCGTAGCAGGGGGTCCCGCCAGGTATAGGCGTCGTCTTCTTGGGTGGAGTATTGGGGCACGCCAACGATGCGGGTGGCGCTGCCATCGGCTTCGAGACGGTATATGATCGTCTGGTCGGCCACATGGACGCGCCCCTGCGGACCCAAGGCCAGGGCCTGCGGATAGTAGCTGCGGTAGTCCGGGGCGGCCACCAGGTCCACACCGCCCCCTACGCTCAGGTACTCCGACGGGTAGATCTTGTAGTCGCGGAAGGCGGCGATGTAGTCGCCGCCTTCCGGGGCGGTCACCGTGGTGATGGTCCCGGGTGGGCCGCAGGGCGGCAGGGCCCACCCAAGGGACCCCGGGCCCAGTGACCCGAGAACGAGGACAACACAGTACCGATGCCTGGCGGCCATGGCCCCCCTCAGTCGAGGATCTCCTCCACCCGTTCCGCCGGCCGGGCGATCACCGCCCGGTCCCCGCGCACACAGATGGGCCGGTTCATCACCCCCGGATGCTCCAGCAGCAACCCCACGAGGGCGTCGGCCGTGCCATAGTCGTCCAGGTCGAGGTCGAGGTCCTCGAAGGCCCCCGGATGGATCATCTCCCGGGGGTCGCAGCCGAGCAGCTCCAGGAACCGTCTCAACTGCGCCTCGTCCGGCGGGTCGTGCAAGTACTCGACGACGTCGAACTCGACGCCTCGGGCGCGCAGGATCTGAAGCGCGCCCCTCGACTTGCTTCAGCCGGGGTTGTGGTAGAGGGTGATCTTGTCCACGGCGGTTCTCCTCTCTATTCGAAGAGCAGCACCCCGAAGCGGTCGGGGCGGTGGGCGTTCCCGTAGGTCGGCACCCACTGGCCGTACTCCGAGGCGTTGCCGATGCGCACGCGGGCCACGTTGAAGCCCCACTCCACGCCCGGCGCGACGGGGCCCTCCTCCAGCTGCGCCACCGGGATCGCCGCCTCGACGACCCAGAAGGTGTCGGCCACGGCGGTGCCCACCTCGATGGCGCCGTTCCAGGACGGTCCCGGCCGGCCGGGACCGTGGTGGCTGTCCCGGATGGTGCCGAGGGTGTTGATGATGAAATGGTGGAAGGACTGGCTGTCGCGGTTGGTGTCGATGAAGAGCTCCAGGCAGTCGTCGGCGTGGACGTCGCCGTCCCGCTCCGTCTCCGCGGCGGCCAGGTTCGCCGTGTTCGCCTCGTAGGCCTTCACGGCGACGAAGAGGGTGTCGGCGCGATAGCCGATCCAGGCCTCCGAGCGGCCCTCGGCCCGCCGCGCCGTGAGCCGCCAGATGCACTGGTAGAACTCGGTCAGGGGCTGCACCGGCCGCCACGCCGGCTCGTCGAGGAGACCATCAATGCGCGGGCTCTCCTTCAATTCGGGCACGCGCGCCACCATGCCGAGGCGCTCCAGGTACTCCCGGCCTCGCTCCTCGTCGCCGTTGGCGTAGAACAGCCGTCCCAGCTTCTGGTGGATGTTGAGGCTCCCCGGCGCCAGCTCCAGCGCCGAGCGCAGCAGTTCCTCGGCGCCGGCCGCGTCGGCGGCCAGGAAGAGCTTTTCCGCCTCCCCGGCCAGGTCCTCGGCCAGCACCTCCAGCCACTCCCGGGCCGCGATACGCAGATCCTCCGGCGGACCGGCGGCGATCAGGTCCTGCAGCACGGCGGCGAAGCTCTCCTTCTGGGCCGCATCCAGCAGGTCGGGGTCCACCCGCGTGCCCCAGTCGTCGTGCCAGTCGGAGGCCATGAACTCGAGGGCGGCCAGGATCTCCCCCTTCATGGCCGGATCGGTCTCGGCCTCGAAGCGCGCCAGCAGGGGGGGCACGGCCTCGGGCCGCCGCAGGTTGCCGAGGGCGCGGGCCACGCCGGCGCGCACCCGGGGCTCCGGGTCCTCCAGGCCGGCCACGAGGCTGGCGAAGATGCGGCCGTCGGCCTCGCGCAGGTAGAGCCGGTAGAGGGACTCGGCCAGGTCGACGCGGGCCCGCGCCGGCAGGGAGCGGTCCTCGAAGGCGGCGATCAGCGGATCGACGGCGGTGCCCCTGGCCATGTTCAGGGCCAGCCGCGCCTCCTCGAGATCGCCGCCGCCCTCGACGATGGTGTCGATGTGGCGCTGCACGGGGTCGCCGCAGGCCGCCAGACAGGCGAGGGCGCCGGCCAGGATGAGGGGGCGCGTCCCGATCATTTGATGTCGTAACGCAGGAAGGAGAGGTAGGCGGCCATGAAGAACAGGACGGTCCAGGCGGCCAGCAGCATCACGTCGGGCAGGACCGCGGCCAGGCGTTCCGCCACGGGCGCGGGCCGGTAGATCCAGCGCGGACGGCCGCTGAGATCGTGCCGCTCCCCCATGCGCTGCTCGGCCCAGGCGCGGCTGTAGAGCTCGGTCACGTAGACCGTCAGGCGGCGGCGGTACTCGGGCAGGCTCTGCCGGAAGCGGCGGTCCTCGGTGAGGCCGGCCCCGGCCAGCTCGGTGGCGGCGTAGGCGAAGGAGGAGAAGGGGGAGAGGCGCGACAGGTTCCGGGCCACCGACACCTGGGCGGCCAGCTCGTTGGCGTAGCGGCCCTCGATCCGGCCCTCGTCGTCGATCCTCTGCAACACCCGCTTCTGCCAGCGCAGGTTCCACATGGCGCCCCAGCGGCCGTCGTCCCCCCAGCGCTCGATCTCGGGGTTCTTCTCATGGAACTCGTCCAACTCCTCGTCGAAGGCCTCGCCGGCGGCCTCGTCGCTGGCCGCCTTCTCCTCCTCCACCTCCACGAAGTTGCGCAGGGGCACCGCCTCGGCCGCCAGGTAGGGCGCCGCGTTGGGGACCACCAGGATCATCAGCACCCAGACCATGAGCAGGACGGTGATCGACGTCGAGGTCAGATGCGTGCGGGCCGAGACCAGGATCCCCATCCCGTAGACGGCGGCCAGGTAGAGCAGGCCCACGGCGACCAGCAGCACCAGGGCGGTCCAGTCCTGCTCGCCCAGCTCGACGCCGGGAATCACCATGACCACCACGAGGGCGGCGGTCACGGCCAGCAGGAAGGGCGCCGTCAGGGCCAGGTAGCCGCCGAGCCACTTGGCCAGCAGCACCAGGTCCCGGGGCGCCGAGTACGACATGAGCAGCTTCAGAGTGCCCGACTCCTTCTCGCCCGAGACGGCGTCGTAGCCGAAGGCGAGGGCCAGCAGGCTCATGACCACGCCGATGAAGAACAGCATGTCCACGGGCGGGAAGAGGTACGACACCGGGTTGACCTCGTGCTCGGCCTCGAAGATCGGCTGCCGCTCATGGGTGATCCGGGCCGAGACGACCAGCCTCGGGTCGATGCCGCGCACGAAGATCCGCATCGGGCTCAGGGGCTTGTCGATGACGACGCCGTCGTCCCAGATGTCGCCGCTCTCCTCGAGCTCGTTGTCGTGCATCACCACGTTCGTGCGGTAGTCGGCCAGGGCTTCCTTGTAGTCGCGGGTCAGCACCACGGCGCTGGACAGGGTGATCACCAGGCAGATGATGCAGGCCATGGCGAAGCGCAGGCTCAACAGCTGCTCCAGCAGCTCCTTGCGGATCAGGTGGGCGAGCACGGCGTCCTCAGGTCACGTCGTAGCGCAGGAAGAACAGGTAGGAGAGCAGGAAGAACAGGACGTTGAAGACCGCCAGCAGCAGCACGTCGAAGAGCACGGCGTCCACCACGGCGTCCAGACGCGCCTGCTCCATCCGCAGCGCCGGCCACTGGTCGACCTGCAGCCAGCCGTCGTCGGGCATGTCGCCATTGTTGTCGTGGTATTCCTCGTCCCATTCCCGCCAGTGCTCGGAGAACTCCTCGCCGTAGCGCCGGACCGCGGTGTTGAAGGCGGTGAACAGGTCCACCCCCGTGCCGGACAGGTCGCTGGCGGCCAGCACGAAACTGGCCGACGGAGAGGCCCGGGCCAGGTTGCGGCTCAGGTCCACCTGCCGGCGCAGCCGGTCCCGGTAGTACTGGTCGATCCTGTCCTTGCGCGCCTGTCCCTGCCTCTCGATCTCGTCGGTCATCTCCTCGGCCTGGCGGCCGTAGCCGAGCATGTTCCGGCCCACCCGCTGCACGCCGATCTCGGTCTCGCGGTCCACGGCGGCCTTCTCGGCCTCGATCTTCTGCAGCGTCGGCACCGCCACGGCCAGACGGGCCGCCACCGGGGCCAGGTTGGGGATGACGAGGATCCAGCAGATCCACACGAAGAGGGAGACGAGGAGCGCCGTCGACGCCTTGTGGGTGAGGGTGGAGATGAGCATGCCGAGGGCGAAGAACACGGAGACGTAGAGCAGGGAGACCCCGGCGATCCACAGGAACCGCGACAGGAAGTCGGCGTCGACCTGCACGCTGCCGGTGAGGACCACGTAGGTGAAGGCGGCGAAGAGGGCCGCCGCCAGCGGCACCGCGAGGGAGAGGTAGCCGCCGATCCACTTGCCGAGCAGCACCAGGTCCCGGGGCACGCGGTTGGCCAGCAGGATCTTCAGGGTGCCCCGCTCCTTCTCGCCGCAGACGGCGTCGAAGACGAAGAGCAGGGCCAGCAGGGAGATGACGATGTTGGCGATGTAGGCGTAGTCGGGAGAGGCGAAGAGCCGGAAGAGGGGGTTCCGGTAGCGGTCGTCGTCGACCGGGGCCACGTGCCACAAGGAGACGTTGACCTGCGTCGGCAGCCGGTCCTCCAGGCCCTTGACGAAGACGCTCATGGGCCGGGGGGCGCGGTCGCCGTAGAACCCGCTGCCCCCGAAGAGGATGTCGTGGAGGGCCTCGTCGGGCTCCTCGGCCTCCTGCACGGAGCGGACCTGCTCGTGGTGCCGGGCGGAGCTGACCTCGTGCAGGCGCAGGGCCCGCTCGTAGCCGCGGGTCATGGTGAAGACGCTCACCAGGGTGAGCACGAAGAACAGGACGAAGGTCACGGCGAAGCGCAGGCTCAGGACGCCGAGGACGATCTCCTTGCGGATCAGGGACAGCAGCATGAGAATGAGGGGGGACCCGGGCGCGGTGGAGGTGGGCGGCCAAGTTAAGGGCGGGGGTGGATCACCTCCAGTCCTCGATCTTCAGGCCGTCGACCCGGCCGAACTCCCTTGTGTTGCTGGTGACGACGGTCAATCCCCGGGAGAGGGCTACGGCGGCGATCTGGGTGTCCCGTTCGCTGATCGGTTGTCCGCTCTCCTCGAGCCGGGCGCGCACGGTGGCGTACCTCCGCGTGGCGGCCTCGTCGAAGGGATGCAGCTCCAGTTGCGACAGGATGCGGGCGATTCGCTCACGGCGTTCTCCCTTTCTCGAGGGGGACTTCTCGATGCCGCAGAGGATCTCCGCGAGAGTGATGGAGGACAGGGCCAGCTCGGAGGGCGGGTGACTGCGCAGGCGCCCGAGGATCCGGGCTTCACCCCGCATCCAGTAGCTGACGATGTTCGTGTCGAGGAGGTACATCAGTTCGTGTCATCCAGGTCGACGGACGATGTGGGCAGTGGAGACGGCACCTCAAAGTCCGGATCCGGGGCGAATGTGTCCCAGAACCCGGCGGGCCACCGTGTCTGCTCCAGCGGTTCGAGGATGACCCGGTCTCCCTCCCTGGAAATGCGGACCTCCGTACCCCGGAAGCGGAACTCCTTGGGCAGCCGGACGGCCTGGGAACGTCCGTTGAGGAACAACTTGGCGGTTGTGGCCATGTGGCCTCCTGGTGAGATATATCAGTATATATTCTCGATCTTCCGGGATCAATCCCGCCCTGAAGGGGAGACCTGAACGAAAATCGTATCATCGACCGGGGACGCTCCTACCAGGGGCGCGGGGCGGTCCGCGATCTGGGGCGCACCGAGGGCGGGGCCCTGGTCGCCTGGGTGCAGGGAAGCCGGCCCTATGCCACCCGGGTGCGCATCAAGGGCCGGAAGAACCTGGAATCCGAATGCACCTGTCCCTACTGGACGACCTGCAAGCACGCCGTGGCCGTGGTGCTGGAATACTCGGAAAGCATCAAGGCGGGGATCGAGGTCGGCCGGGTCGAGGAGGACGAGGAGCATGGGGCGCGCTCCGGGCGTCCGGCATCCAGGAAAACCGGAACGGCGTCTCTGCGCACCTACCCATCCGGACCGCGCGATCGGCATCTGGAAGAAGGTGGCGGAGAGCCAGATCGCCCGGGTCCAGGCGAGTGGCTACGAGGCCGCGGTTCCCTACTTGCGAAAGGTGAAGACCGCCTTCACCCGGTCCGGCCGCAAGCAGGAGTGGGAGGGCTACCTGGCTTCCCTGCGGGAGCGGAACCGCCGCCGGCCGCGGTGCCTGGAGATCCTGGGCCGGCTGGAGAGTGGGCGCCGGCGGATCATCGACGGCTGAGGCCGGCGACTCGACGGGTCATGCCGACGAGATCCTCACCCTCTGGCAATCTCAGCGCCCGAAGGGGCGCGATGGCCGGGCGCGATGGCCTTTCGCCGCGGCGCCGCCGCCTTCCGGGAGGGGCGGGGAGTGCCCTGCCCGCCCTCCTCCTGCTCGCCGCGCTGGCCGGCTGCAGCGATCCCGGCGGCCCCACGGGTCCCGGATCCCGGCCGGCGGGGATGGAGGTGATCTCCGGCGCCGCTCAGCGGGCCCTGCCGGGCCGTGCCCTGGCCAGGGCGGTCGTCGTCCGGGTGGTGGACGCGGAGGGACGGGCCGTTGCCGGTGTGACCGTGTCCTTCGCCCCGGCCGCCGGCCACGGCGAGACGGACCCGGCCTCGGCCGCCACCGATGCCGGCGGGCGGGCGGCCTCCACGTGGACCCTCGGCGCCGGCCTCGGCGTGCAGACCCTCCGGGTCTCGGCGGCGGACACCGTCGTCTCGGTGGACGCCGAGGCCGTCGATCTCGAGAGCGAGCTGGACGCCCTCTTCGCGCCGGCAACCGCTTCGGAGGTGGAGGCCGTGCGCTCCGACTGGTCCGGCCGCGACGTCTCGGCCCGCGGGGTGACGGTCGAGCTCGTCGAGGGCTTCAACCTGGGCGGCAAGGCGTGCACCCTGCGGATCCTCTCGCACGAGGTGGCGGGGGTCCGCCACTTCGGCGCCGTCATCGTGCCCGACGGGTCGGCCGCCGGGAGCCGGCCCCTGCTCGTCTACCTGCACGGCGGCGACAGCGGCGTGTCGCTGGACGAACTCCAGATCATCGCCTTCGCCCTCGGTCCGCTGGTGGACCGCTTCGTCTACGTGGTCCCCTCCTTCCGGGGGGAGCCCTTGGTCCACGACGGCCGCAGTTGGACCTCCGACGGCCCGGCAAGTCCCTGGGACCATGACGTGGACGACACCCTGGCGCTGGTGAACGCCGCCTTCGAGTCGACGCCGGCGGCCCGCTCCGGGGGCTTCGTCGTCGTCGGCGGCAGCCGGGGGGCGGGGGTGGCGCTGCTGGCCGGGATCCGCGACGAGCGCATCGAGCGCATCATCGCCCTCTTCGGCCCCACGGACTTCTTCGACGACTGGGTCCGCGAGATCGTCCACGAGGCGGCCACGGGGCGGCCCCGCGACCTGACGGCGGTGGCCCACCTCGACTCCACCGTCATCGCGCCCTACATCCGCGGGGAGATGCCCCTGCCGGAGGCGCGCCTGGAGATCGTCCGCCGCTCCGCCGTGCTCTTCGCCGAGGACCTGCCCCCCGTCCAGCTTCATCACGGCACCGCCGACGAGATCGTCTCCGTGAGCCAGGCCGAGTCCCTGGTGAGGACCATGGACGCCCTCGGGCGGACGCCGCCCGGCTTCGAGGCCTTCATCTACGCCGGAGGCGGGCACTCCACTCTCTCCCTCCCGGGCCTCATCCCGCGGGCGGCGGAGTTCCTCAGGGACTGGTTCGACGCCCTCCCGAGTCGATGATCCGGCGCCAGCCGGCCCCCCGATGACGGCGCCTCCCCAGGGAGACCGACAGAACGCGCGGGACCTGCAGGGGATCCCGGTGCGGGGCATCCTGATCGGGGCCGTGCTGTCCCTGGTGCTCAACGTCTGCGATACCTACGCGACGAACTCGATCCAGGGGTCGTACCTGACCCTCAACTTCAGCACCCCGGCCGCCCTCTTCTTCTTCTTCTTCCTCGTCCTGGCCAGCGGCGCCGTCGGCCTCCTTCATCGATGGCTGGCGCTGACCCGGGCCGAGCTGATCACGATCTACGTCATGCTGGTGGTGGCCTGCTGCATCCCCGGCATGGGCTTCACCCAGTTCATCATCCCCTGCCTCCTCGGGTCGACCTACTACGCCACGCCCGAGAACAACTGGGATGACCTCTACAATCAATACATCCCCCAATGGATGATCCCCCGCGGCGAGAACGTGGCCCGCTACTTCTTCGAGGGGATGCCCGAGGGAGCCTCGATCCCATGGGGAGCCTGGGTCGTGCCTCTGAGCCTGTGGTTCGGCTTCTTCCTCGCCCTCGGCTTTGCCATGATCTGCGCCATGGTCATCCTGCGCAGGCAGTGGGTCGACAACGAGAGGCTCAGCTACGCCCTGGTGCAGGTGCCGATGGAGATGATCCAGCGGGAGGAGGGCGGCGCCGTGGGCCGCTCGTTCTTCACCAACAAGACGATGTGGCTGGGCTTCGCCATCTCCTTCCTGCTGCTGAGCGTCAACGGCCTGCACTCCTACTTTCCGGAGATTCCCCGCCTCGAGCGCATCGCCGTGCTGCCCGCGTTCGGCAACACGTGGTTCAGCTTCTGGTTCAGCCCGCCGTGGACGGGGTTCTTCTACTTCGTCAGCCTCGACATCTCGGCCTCGATCTGGGTCTTCTACCTTCTCGTCCGGCTGCAGCGGGGCCTCTTGAACGTCCTCGGCGTGCACAGCACGCAGCGGATCGACTTCTACTCCGGGAGGGACCCCATTCTCGCCCACCAGGGCCTCGGGGCGGTGATCGTCTTCGTCCTCGTCGGTCTGTGGGTGGCGCGGCGGCACCTGCGCCAGGTGGTGGCGAAGGCCCTCCGCGGGGCCCGCGAGGTCGATGACAGCGGCGAGATCCTCACCTACCGGCAGGCCTTCTTCGGGCTCCTCGCCGGCCTCCTGATCGTCGCCTTCTGGCTGTCGGCGATCGGCCTTCCCTTTCCAGTAGCGGTGCTCTTCGTCTTCGGCGCCATGGTCCTGTTCCTGGCGCTGACGCGGGTGGTCGCCGAGGGCGGCATCCCGGCCATGCGGCCTCCCCTGATGACCTCGACCTTCGTGATCTCCACGGTCGGCACCTCCGCCATCGGCGCCCAGGGCCTGGTGGCGCTCGGCTTCTCCTACGGCTGGCACTCCGAGATCCGCTCCTTCGTCATGTCCTCGGTCGCCAACGGACTCAAGATGAGCGAGCTGATCCGCGGCCCGAAGCGCCGGCTGTTCTGGGCCATTGTCGTCGCCATCCTGGTCAGCCTGGCGGGCTCCTCCTATGTCACCCTGGTCATGGCGTACGGGCACGGCGGCATCAACCTCAACCCCCTGTTCTTCTCCTGGCAGTCCACCCACTTCGGGCCCATGGACATGTCCCCGCGCATCTCCGCCGCACCCGAAGGCCCGCGGTGGGACGCCGTGCGGTTCATGCTCCTCGGGGGAGGCGTGATGTCGGCGCTCATGTGGGCGCGCCACCAGTTGGTGTGGTGGCCCCTGAGCCCGCTCGGGTTCACGATCGCCGCCAACTGGAAGACGGGCCACATCTTCTGCAGCGCCCTGCTGGCCTGGTGCCTGAAGTATCTGATCCTGCGCTACGGCGGCGTGCGTCTCTACCGCAGCCTGCGGCCCTTCTTCCTGGGCCTGATCCTGGGGGAGATCGTCGGCGCCGGGGTATTCCTGGTGATCGATTACCTCACCGGCACCACGGGCAGCTTCCTGACCCAGATCTGAAGGCGGCCGGCGGTGCCCGGGTCTTCATGTCATGCCGACGAGATCCTCACCCCCTGGCAATCTCAGCGCCCTGCCGGGCCGTGCCCTGGCGGGGGCCGTGGTCGTCCGGGTGGTGGACGCGGAGGGACGGGCCGTTGCCGGTGTGACCGTGTCCTTCGCCCCCGCCGCCGGCCACGGCGAGGCGGATCCGGCCTCGGCCGCCACCGGTCCGGACGGCCGGGCGGCCTCCGTCTGGACTCTCGACGCCGGAGGCCCGTCCCGGCGGCTTCTGCGTCGTCGGCGGCAGCCGGGGGGCCGGCGTGGCGCTGCTGGCCGGGATCCGCGACCAGCGCGTCGAACGCATCGTCGCCTTCTTCGGGCCCACGGACTTCTTCGACGACTGGGTGCCAGATCGTCCGCGGCGGCCACCGGCCGGCCCCGCGATCTGACGGCGGTAGCCCACCTCGACTCCACCATCATCGCGCCCTATCTCCGCGGAGACCTCACCCTTCCCGAGGCGCGCCTGGAGATCATCCGCCGCTCAGCCGTCCTCTTCGCCGGCGACCTGCCTGCCGTGCAGCTCCATCACGGCACCGAGGACGGGACCGTCTCCGTCAGCCAGGCCGAGTCCCTGGTGCGAACCATGGAGGCCCTGGGGCGGACGCCTCCCGACTTCGAGGCCTTCATCTACCCCGGGGGCGGACACGACATCCTCTCCCTCGGGGGCGCCATCCCGCGGGCGGGCGTGTTCCTCGGCGGCTGGCTGAACGAGCTCTTCCCGTGAGCCGCCTCCGCGGCGCTCACCCCACGCTCCGTCAGGTCATCCCCGCCGGTGAGTTAGGCAGAGCCAATTCCTGTGCCTTTCTTTCCCGGGCTCACCACCACGGCGTTGAAGTACTCATCCGAAAAGCGAGGGACATAAGCGATGAAATGGGCATTGGCATCGATGGCGTTGTCGATGGTGGCACCGGCGCCAGGGTCCTCCGGGGCCGATCCGGCGGACCGTCCGGGCGAGAACATCGCGCTCGGGGCGAGCTACACCTTGGAGCCGGGGCCGAACTACGGGCTCTGCACGGAACCCGGCGACGCCGAGCAACTGACGGACGGGGTGTACACGGACGGCTACTTCTGGGCCCAACTGTCGACGGTGGGGTGGCAGGAGAAGACGCCTTCGATCTTTACGTTGGACCTGGGCACGGTGAGGCCGATACGGGGTGTCTCCTTCAGTACGGCGGCGGGGTTCGCGGACGTGTGGTGGCCGCTGACGATCCGCATCCTCGTGGCGGGTGAAGACAGGACGTTCCATGAAGTCGGGGACCTTGTGGAGTTGAGCGCCGAACAACACGGCCCGCTGGTACCGAAGAGGGCGAGCGATGCCATGTGGGCGCGGGACGGCATCAGTTTCAATGAGGCGGAGATACATCATCATTACGACGCCAACCGGGATCGGTACCCTCAGAAGCTCACCCCCGAATTGCGTCAGCAGATCCTCCGGGATCTCAACGAAGCCCTCGCCAGCCAGTACGGGACGTATCGGTACTGGACGGACCGCTTGCGGACCCACGGACGCTATGTCAGCCTGGTGGTGTGGAACGAGCCGTACACGTTCGTGGACGAGATCGAGGTCTACGCGGGGGAGCCGGAGTGGGTGGACGAGCCGCTGCCGGGTCCCGCCATTGCGGACGTGAAGGCGTACGCGGGCCGGCTCGCCATCCAGAAGGGGATCCGGACGCGCCTTGTTGGGGACATCGAGGCCCTGAGAGAGGCGGCGGAAGAAGAGGGTGTCCCGGTGCAGACGCGGAATGATGTGCTGGCCGAGCTGGCGGCCGTGGAAGGGGAGCTGGGGCCGGCCACGGAGTTCGGGGATGACTTCCAGGCCGTCCTGCCTCTGAATCCGTGGCATGAACGGGTGTTGCGCACCCAGGCGTGGCTGTGGCGCGCCAGGGGCCTGGAGCCGCTCGTGTTCTGGCTCCCGAACCTGTGGGATCCCGTGCCCCTTGTCGGCATGCCGGACACGTCGGCAGAGCTGGCCGTCGAGGTGCACCTGATGCGCAAGGAGCACCGCGCGGCGGCGTTCAATGTGAGCAACACCAGTGACCAGCCGATGGAGGTGGCCTTCCGCCTGAGCGGGCTTCCGGGGGCCGGCAATCCGGAGTATGTGACCGTTCACGAGGTGGCCTGGACGGACACCCGCAGGGGGGTGCCGGTGGCGGCGGCCCTGCCCGAGGTTGCCGCGGATGAGGACGGTCTGTATGCGGTCTCCGTGCCCTCGGGCATGACGCGTCAGGTGTGGCTGACCTTCCATCCGGTGGACGTGGAGCCGGGCACCTATGAGGGCGAGGTCGTCGTGGAGTCCGTGCCGGGGGGCCAGCGGTTTCCGTTGCGCATGCACCTGTATCCCCTGGACTTCCCGGAGCAGCAGTCGCTTCACTTCGGCGGATGGGACTACACGGACCGGATCGGTCACTTCCGCTTTCTGACGGAGCAGAACCGGTTGCCCATCATCGAGCACCTGCGCGAGCATCTCGTCGACTCCCCGTGGGCCCTCAAGCTGGCGCTGCCGCGGGGCACTCACGATGCCCAGGGGGCGATGACGGCGCCGCCCTCCACCGACTACTTCGATGCCTGGATCGACCTGTGGCCCGATGCGGCCCAGTACCTCGTCTTTGCGAAAGTGGGAAGGCACTTCGAGTCGTTGCCCATGGGCACGCCGGAATTCAACACGGCGGTCAAGGCGTGGGTCACGTTCTGGGCGGAGCATATGGAGGCCAAGGGATTGCAGCCGGAACAGTTCGGGCTGCTCCTGGTGGATGAGCCGGACGAGCCGTGGCAGGACGAGCGCATCCTGGCGTGGGCGAAGCCGATCCGCGAAGCCGGCACGGGAGTCCGCATCTGGGAGGATACGACCCACCGGGACATGGACCGGGCGGACCAGGAGATGATCGATGCGTGCCACGTCCTGTGCCCGAACTACGCGGCCTTCCTGAGACAGAACCAGGAGTACCGCGACTACTACCTGAAGAAGCGGGACCAGGGGATCGGGCTGGAGTTCTACGCGGCGTGGACGAGCCGGGTCTTCGATCCGTACGCCGGCCGGCTCATGGCGTGGACGAGCTGGCGCTTTGGGGCGACGGCGATCTACATGTGGTCGCTGACCGACACGGGCGGAGCGTCATCGTGGAACGAGTATCTCACCTACAAGGATGCGTACTCGCCAGTCTTCATCGACGAGGCCTCGGTGACGGCCGGGAAACACCTCGAGGCGGCGCGGGAAGGGGTGCAGGACTACGAGTACTTCGCCATGCTGGACCGGGCGGTCCGGAAGGCGTCGGCCCAGGGGAGGACGGGTCCCGAGGTGGAGGAGGCGCGCCGGTTGCTGGAAAGTCTGCCGGCCAGTGTCTGTGATGCGGCGGGCCACGGGGGTGGGATCATCTCCGACGAGCCCCTGGGCGGCTTTCACTGGCTGAACGAGAAGGTGGACCGCACGTTGGCGGACCAGGCGCGGATTCAGGTGTTGGCGGCGTTGACGGAGCTGGCCGAGAACTGAGATAGCGAGGGCCAGGGGATGAGATCGGCATTGGCCGGGGTAGCGTTGTTGATGGGGGGACTGGCGTCTGCGCAGGACACGGGGGCGGGTCCGGCGGGCCGTCCCGGCGAGAAGGCGTCGGTCGCCATCCAGGAAGGGATTCGGACGCGCCTTGTGCGGGATATCGAGGCCCTGAGAAAGGCAGCGGAGGAAGAGGGTGTCCCGGCGCCGACGCGGCGCGACGTGCTGGGCGAGCTGGCGGCCGTGGAAGGGGAGCTGGGGCCGGCCTGCAGGGCCTTCGGGGATGATTTCCGGGCCGTGCTGCCGCTGAATTCGTGGCATGAACGGGTGTTGCGTACGCAGGCGTGGCTCTGGCGCGCCAGGGGCCTGGAGCCGCTTGAGTTCTGGCGCTCGGATCTGTGGGATCCGCTTTCCTTCATCGGCATGCCGGACACGGCGGGAGAACCGGCGGTCGAGGTCCACCTGATGCGCAAGGAGTACCGCGCGGCGGCCTTCAATGTGAGCAACAGCAGTGACGAGCCGATGCAGGTGATGTTCCGCTTGAGCGGGCTTCCCGGGGGCGGCAACCCGGGGTACGTGACCGTTCACGAGGTGGCCTGGACCGACACGAGGAGCGGTGTGCCCGTGGCCGCGGCCCTGCCCGAAGTCGCTGCCGAGAACGATCTGTATTCGGTGACCGTGCCCTCCGGCATGACACGGCAGGTGTGGCTGACCTTCCATCCGGTGGACGTGGAGCCGGGAATCCATGAAGGCGAAGTCGTCGTGGAGTCCGTGCCCGGGGGCCAGCGGTTCCCGCTGCGCATGCACCTGTATCCCCTGGACTTCCCGGAGAAGCAGTCGCTGCACCTGGGCGGCTGGGACTATACGGACGAGTTCGGCACATACCACGCCGTGACGGAGCGGAACCGGCCGCTGATCATTCAGCACCTGCGCGAGCATTTCGTGGACTCGCCGTGGGGCTCGCCCCGGATGGTGAATCCGTTCTACCCGGAGGTGCGGGGCACGTATGATGCGCAGGGGGCGATGACGGAGCCGCCCGAGACGGCCAAGTTCGATGCGTGGCTCGAGTTGTGGCCGGGTGCGGCCCAGTACCTCGTCTTCGCGAAGGTGGGCGATCGGTTCGTCTTTGGGGCCGACAACGAGTACTCATGGGGCCTGTACACGCCGGAATTCGCGACGGCGGTGAAGGCATGGGCCACGTTCTGGGTGGGCCATGCGGTGGAGAAGGGGTTGAAGCCGGAACAGCTGGTGCTCGTGCTGGTAGATGAGCCTGATGAAGATCCCAACCGGGACCACATCATTCTGGCGTGGGCGAAGGCGATCCGGGAAGCGGATACGGGGGTCCGCATCTGGGAGAATGTGAACCACCGGGACATGAGCCAGGTCATGGAGGCGATGATCGATGCGTGCCATGTCTTGTGCCCGCACATCAAGATCTTCCTGAACAGCTCGGCACCGATACGGCCACCGGCCGCGGCCCGGGAGTATCGGGATTTCTTCCTGAAGAAGCGTGAACAGGGGACCGTCTTGGAGTTCTACAATGCCGATGGCCCGACGCGGCTGCTGGATCCGTACGCCTACTACCGGCTTGCGGCGTGGTGGTGCTGGCTCCATGGGGCGACGGGGATGCACTTCTGGTCGCTCACCGACACGGGCGGCGGGTCATCGTGGAACGAGTATCTGACCCCGCGGAATTCGTACGCGCCCATGTTTCTGGACGAGGACTCGGTGACGGCCGGGAAACACCTGGAGGCGCAGCGGGAAGGGGTGGAGGACTATGAGTACTTCGTGATGTTGGATCGGGCGGTCCGGGAGGCGTCTGCGGAGGGAGTGACGGGTCCGGAAGTGGAGGAGGCGCGTCAGCTGCTGGGGAGCCTGCCGGCGAGTGTTGGTGAGGCGGCCTTCTCCTACCGCACCAAGTGGCTGGACGAGAAGGTGGACCGCACCTTGGCGGACAAGGCGCGGATCCGGGTGTTGGCGGCGCTGACGGCGCTGGCCGGGCCCTGATTCCGGTGATCTGATGAAGGTCGTGATTCTGGCAGGCGGCATGGGCACCCGGCTCAGAGAGGAAACGGCCGTCAGACCGAAGCCGATGGTGGAAATCGGCGGCCTGCCGATTCTCTGCCATATCATGAGAGTCTACCATACCCACGGCTTCCGGGAGTTCGTCGTCGCCCTCGGCTACAAAGGGGAAGTCATCAAGGACTTCTTTCTGGAAGACCGCAATGAGGAGTGGATCGTCCATCTCGTTGACACGGGTCAGGATGTACAGTCAGGGGGGCGGATCAGACGCCTCGCTGACTGGATCGGTCGAGAGACATTCATGCTGACCTACGGCGATGGGCTCAGCGATGTCGACATTCCCCAACTCGCCGCCTTTCACGGATCCCACTGCAGTCTCGCCACGGTAACAGCGGTCCACCCGCCCGCCCGTTTCGGACGCCTGGAGCTCGACGGCGATCTCGTAAGGGACTTCCGCGAGAAGTCCCAACTGGATGCCGGGTGGATAAACGGCGGGTTCTTCGTACTCGATCCCGGTGTCCTCGAATACATCTCCGGCGATGAAGTCATCTTCGAGCACGAGCCCATGACCAGACTCGCGGAGGATGGGCAACTCCGGGCGTACCGGCACGAGGGCTTCTGGCAATGCATGGACACCCTGCGGGACGTGGTGAGTCTGGAGGAGCAGTGGTGCGCCGGGAACGCGCCCTGGAAGATCTGGTGACGGTGGGTGACTCGCGCGATGGGTTCTGGCCAGGCCGCCGTGCCCTGGTCACGGGGGCCACGGGCTTCATAGGCTACTGGCTTGTGGCACGGCTGCTGAGGCTGGGAGCCGACGTCACGGCGCTGGTCAGAGACGCCGATCCCCGGTCCCAACTGTTCGCCTCCGGCCTGGTCAATCGAATCAGCGTGGTCAATGGCTCCCTGGAGGATTCCACCGCCCTGGCCAGGGCGGTGACCGAGCCTGGGGCGCAAACTGTCTTTCACCTCGCCGCCCAGGCTATCGTCACCACGGCCCGGGCCAACCCGGTGGGGACGTTCGAGTCGAACATACGAGGAACCTGGACTCTGCTCGACGCCTGCCGTCAGTACAGTGACGTGGTCAGCGAGGTTGTCATCGCCTCGAGCGACAAGGCCTACGGACAGAGCGACAGGCTGCCATACACGGAAGACATGCCGCTCACAGGGCGTCATCCGTATGAGGTCTCGAAAGCGTGCGCCGACCTGCTGGCGCAGTGCTATCATCATGCCTTTCGACTCCCCGTCGCCGTGGCGCGGTGCGGCAACGTGTATGGAGGAGGGGATCTCAACTGGAGCCGCCTGATTCCAGGCACGATCGCGGCTCTCGAAGGCGGTCAGCGCCCGGTCATCCGTAGCGACGGCCGTCACATTCGGGACTACATCTACGTGGGAGACGTCGTCGGCGCGTACATCAGACTGGCCGAGGTGCTCAATGAGGGTTCAATAGGCGGCCAGGCTTTCAATTTCAGTACCGAGTCGCAGTCCACCGTACTTGAAGTCGTTGACAAGCTGCGGTCTCTCATGAGCTGTGAGCACCTGGAGCCGATCATTCGCGGAACCGCCGAGGGTGAAATCGGCGCCCAGTACCTGTCCGCGGAGAAGGCGCGGTCAGTGCTTGAGTGGAAGCCCCAATACGATCTTGACTCGGGGCTGCCCCATACAATCGGATGGTACCGTGCGCACCTCCAACGAAAGTTCTGAATGGCAAAGCGGCCAGCGAGATCTGTATGAATCGAAGATCCGATGAGCTTCGCCGCCAGATCCTGAACCTTGTGCGCGAGTATCACGACATCGCGTTTCCCGGGGAATCCTTCGCACCAGACTCGGGCTCGGTCCCGGTCTCCGGGCGCGTTTTTGACGCCGAGGAGCTCGTCTGCTTGACGGATGCGGCCCTCGACTTCTGGCTCACTTCAGGCCGCTACGCCGATCAGTTCGAGCGGGAGTTCTCCCGTTTCTGGGGTCTTCGACACGCCAGCCTGTGCAATTCGGGCTCCTCGGCCAACCTGCTGGCTCTGTCATCCCTCACGTCCCCGAAACTCGGCGATAGACGACTGCGGACGGGCGACGAGGTGATAACGGTCGCGGCCGGTTTTCCGACGACGGTGAATCCCATTTTTCAGACGGGTCTCGTACCTGTGTTTGTCGACATCGATCTCGGAACATACAACGTGTCCCCGGAGCGGCTGGCCGATGCTGTCGGCCCGGAGACGCGAGCGATTTTCCTCGCCCATACCCTCGGCAACCCATTCGATCTCGACACCGTAGGCGAGCTCGCTGCCAGACACGACCTCCTGCTCATCGAGGACTGCTGCGATGCCGTGGGTTCCCGCTTTGGCGGCCAGCATGTGGGCACCTTCGGGAGCCTCGCAACCGTGAGCTTTTACCCTGCCCATCACCTGACCATGGGGGAAGGCGGCTGCGTCCTTACCGGGTCCTCCGAGCTGAAGCGGATCGTCGAGTCCTACCGCGACTGGGGCCGGGACTGCTGGTGCGACCCTGGCAAGGAGAACACTTGCGGACGGCGATTCGACTGGCAGCTTGGCGAACTGCCGGCAGGCTATGATCACAAGTACATCTACTCCCACGTGGGCTACAACCTCAAGCTCACGGATATGCAGGCCGCTGTGGGCGTGGCCCAGCTGCGGAAGCTGCCGGCGTTCGTCGAGAAACGCAAGCAGACCTTCGACCGGCTCTATCGAGAGCTGCAATCTCTGGAGGAGTTCTTCATCCTGCCGTCCTGGCTGGAGAAGGCGGAGCCGAGCTGGTTCGGCTTTCCTCTCACCATTCGTGAATCGGCACCCTTTGACCGAAGAGCCATCATCGCCCACTTGACAGGCAGGGGTATCGGCACCAGAGCGCTCTTTGGTGGAAATCTGACCCGGCAGCCGGCGTACATGGGACTGCCATACCGCGTGGCGGGTCCCCTGGCCAACTCCGATGCAGCCATGGAGAGGTCATTCTGGCTGGGCGTGTATCCCGGGATCGATCAGGCGATGGCCGCTCATCTGATCGACAGCCTGAAGCACTTCTGCTCGCGTTTTTGAGACTGCTCCGCAGGCCCGCTTCGTGGAGGCACCCTTGGAGCCTCTAAAGCTGTCGGTGATCATGGCGGCCTACAACGAGATGGAGACGATCGAGGCCGCCATCGACGGAGTGCTGGCCCTTGACATCCCCAAAGAGCTGATCGTGGTGGACAACTGCTCTGACGACGGTACCCGGGAATTCGTTGGAGCGATTGATTCAGACGACGTTCAAGTCGTCATGCAGAGGGAGAATCTCGGCAAGGGGCACTCCATTCGCACGGCTTTGCCGATTTGCCGTGGAACCTATACGGTCATACAAGACGCGGATCTCGAATACGATCCGGCCGGCCTGGCGGCCCTGCTGGAGGCGATCGAGTCCAATGGATGGGACGCGGTGTACGGATCCAGAGTTCTCGGTGGGCATCCATCCATATATGAGCACTACTACTGGGGTGTTCGCTTGCTCACCTGTCTCACAAACGCCGCTTTCGGCTGTCGCCTGACTGACGTGGCGACGGCCTCCAAGATGGTTCGCACCGAGGTATTCCAGAGTCTTGATCTGAAGGGGAATGGGTTTGACCTGGATTTCGAACTCACCAACAAACTTGCGAAGTATGGCTATCAAATTGGTGAGATCCCAATCGCGTACAGCCCGCGGTCCTTCGAAGAAGGGAAAAAGATCCGGGCACGTGATGGCCTCCGGGCCATGCTCACCATCGTCCGGGACAGGGTATCGGGAGATGGCAGAGCAGGTTAGGCTCACGTGACAAGACTCGCGATGGCCGATAACGACAACATGACTCGGTGGGAGATTCGGGGCCTCATCGCCGCCGCCGCGATGGGTCTCTTCTACTTGTTGCTCACTTGTTTACAGCCAGTCAGGACTGATGACGTTTTCTGGCATCTGAAATTGGGTGAAATACTGTGGCAGGGGAAGGAATTCCCGGGAGAAGACCCCTTCTTGTTCACGAGCCCTGAGGATTCATTTCCCTTTTACCATGAATGGCTTTTCCAGGTGGGCATCCACCTGGTGCATTCCCAATGGGGCATGGGTGGTGTGAGAGTATTGACCGCCCTTCTGGCTCTTGCAGCCTGTGGGGCGGTCTGGTACTGGGCGCGCGGCATGGATGTGACGGGCCATTTTGCCTGGTTGGCTTCGGGCGCCCTGTTGCTCTTTGCATATCAGCGATTGATCCAGTTGCGGCCTCATCTCGTGAGTGTGATTTTCTTCTTTTTCCTGCTGGGGTACCTGTGGCGGCGGAGAGACCAGCTGAGTTGGGGCGCGCGCCTGGTTTGTGCCGGCACGATGATACTGTGGGCCAATCTCCATTCGGTGGCCTTGATCATCTTTCCTTTCTGGTTGCTCTTCCTCATCCTCTTGTGGTTTGGCCGTGAGTCGGGCAACGTGGATTTCGCTGGGCATCGGACGGGTTTCGCCCTGAGCCTTGGGGCTGTCATCGTGAACCCGATGGGATGGAAGCTCTATGTCTTTTACTGGTTGAGCCAGTCCACCGACCCCAGCATCCAGGTCTACGATTATACCAAGGTCCTCGATGAGTGGGGCCATTGGAATCCCTTCGGCCTTTCGAACTTTCTGCCCCTGTCTTCGCCGGTCCTTGTGGGTGGGTTCCTCCTGCTGTTGATCGTCCTTCTCTTGCGCCTGGGACAGGGGACGAGGTTGGCCTGGCGCCAGGGGGCCCATGCCTTGGAGAGGGAACCGCTGATTCTGGCTGGTTGGGGCCTGGGGGCGGCCGCTTTGATGCTGTTTGCGGTGCGGTTCTTCTGGATGGCGCCTCTCCTTCTGGGGGCCATCGTCTATTTTCCCGGGAAGGGGGAGCGCCAAGGCGGCCGGTGGCGATATCCATTGGGAGTCGCTCTATGGATCCTGGCGGTTTTCCTCCATTTCCAGCATCCTGGAACCGGGAAGTACCATTATCCCTGGCACACGGCGAAGCTGCGTTCCCAATACCTGCACCAGGATGTGGACGAGGTGAAGTACCACTGGAAGGCGATTGAATTCCTGAAGGACCTCGGCCTGGAGGGCCGGGTCTTCAATCCCTACCACTTGGGAGGCGCCTTGAGTTTTGGCCTGCATCCGCAAGTCAGGACCTTCATCGATGGCCGTATGGAACACTACTTGGATGAGGTCAATCGCGATCATCACACGATTGAGACGGTAGGTGAGAACTTTGACCAACTCCTGGAAGCGTACGGTGTGGAGCTGTGCTTCGTTCCCATCAGCCGGTATACCGTGCGCCTTCGCCTGGCTCTTCAGGAGCTCGATTGGGTGCTGGTTTACACGAACTTCCAAACGCAGATCTATTGCCATCCGGACATCTTTGAGCTTCATCAGGCCAGCATCATGGGACACTACGGCCTGGAGGGCGATGCGGGCCGCCACGAAGCCCGGAAGGATCTGTACGATCGGCTGCTGACTTCTACCCTGTCGATTGCCAGCTGGCCCATAGAGGGGGGGAGCACGAGAGACCCGGACTACCTGAAGACGATGGACCTCTTGCTCATGCACTTGTTCATCCCCGAGGCGCGATACTGGTATCGAGCAGCGTCGCCAAGGCTCAGCGTGTCCGACCCGCGGCTGGAGGATTTCCGGCAGGTATTCGCCCGCCACAACCAGGTTCGCAAGCAGTTGGGGAAGGAGGAGCCCCGCAGGTAGTGGGGATTGCAATGGCATGCTGCTTGAACGACGTCTCGTCTGGGGCGAGCCATCAGCAGATGGCGCCGCGCATCGGCGGGCGGATTACCTGCGCCCTGGCGAGGGCGCGGTGGGGGTCCGCGGATCGCCGGCTCGACCCCAGCGGGAGCAATTACAAGAGGAGGGGGCGCACTTGATCAAGAGAGCACTCGGAGTGGCAGCGGCCGTTCTGCTGGGTATCTCACCTGTCCAGGCTCTGGAGCGCAGCGACACGGAGTTCAAGATCTTCCAGTTCCCCGCCAACATGATTCCCCGCATCGACGGCGAGATCGACGACTGGGCCATGGTGCCCGACAGCTATGCATACGGAATGGACCAGTTGTCGGATACGGTCATGGGGAACTTCACCAACTACGACCGCGAAGACCTGGACGTCACCGTGCGCGTCGGCTGGGTCAAGGGCCTGAACCGACTCTACTTCCTGTACGAGGCGTACGACGACTACTGGAACATGTACTACAAGTACGGAGACCTGTTCGAGGTCGCCGTCGACGCCGACCGGTCCGGCGGGCCGAACATCGTCAACCCTCAGATCGACGACCCCTGGGAGAGCCACTTCCTCTTCAAGGGGGTACACGCCCAGAACTACCATATCTTCACACCTGCCGGGGAAGGCCGGGATTGGGTGTTCGTCTGGGGGTGTCAGCCATGGATCGGCAGGTTGCCGTACGCGAATCACGCCTACTCGTACGATTTCGAGGAAGGGGAGAGCGGCCGCCTGGTGCTGGAGTTCTGGATCACCCCCTTCGACTATGCTCCATACGACGGCCCGGAGCGGGCGGCCGAGTCGAAGCTGGAGGAGAACGGCCTGATCGCCCTGTCCTGGGCGATCCTCGATTTCGACGAAGACCACACGAAGTACGAGGGGTTCTGGAACCTGTCGCACGAGACGAGCATGTACAACAACGCCTCGAGCCTGTGCGCATTCCGGTTGATGCCCCTGGAGCCGAAGTACCTCAAGCCGCTCGAGGCCGAGTACTCCTTTACGGTGGTCGACATGGATCGGCGGATGGTGGCCTTCACGGATCGATCCCGCGGAGAGATCACATCGTGGTCGTGGGACTTCGGAGATGATACGTCGTCCACCGAGCAGCACCCGATTCACCAGTACGGGGGACCGGGCGAGTTCGTGGTCATCCTGAACGTCGAGGGGCCGCAGGGAAAGGCCCGGCGCGTCAAAGTGAACCAGGTGATGGTGAAGTGAGGGGCTCGGCGGAGCGGAACATGGCCGCAAGACCAGGTCTCGTCCCCGCCAGGGGGCGCGGGCACTGCGCGCAGAGGGGCGGCGCCGCGGGGAGCCGCGAGCGGTTGCGGGCTGCAGAACGTCCTATCCGAGGGTAAAGCTGTACAGGCTGGCGTTGCGGAACAGGAAGCGGATGCGAATCCCTCTGCAGGAGGGCAGCGCGCTGCGCGTTCTCCAACGGACGGTCTGACGGACACCATCCCCGGTAACCGGGCGGCCATCGGAGAGGTGGTAGCCGGGGACGGGGGCTCCGGACGGGCCGAGGATCTCGGCCCTCAGCTCCCCCCTGGCGGCATCGGCGTTGACGAACAGGCGCTGACCGTCCGAGGGCATGGGCATGGTCTCCACGATGCCCGGCGTCTCCACGGCATCGAGCGACACCCAGCCGTCCAGCCGCCAGGCGGCCTGTGCGATGGTGATCTTCTTCAGCGGCAGGCAGCCGCCGTGGGTCGTCGTAATCCCCGTGTAGTAGAGCCGGACTTCGTCGGCCGATACGATGGGCCCGTTGGCCACTCCGAGGATACAGCCCGCGTCGTAGTCGTGAGGACCGTTGGGTATGACGGGCGCCCGGTCTTCGCACCGGGACCACGATCGGCCGTCCCGGCTGTGCACGAGCTGCACGTCGATGGGGCCATCGTCCCGGCTCTGCTCCGGGCCCTTCTCAACAGGTGGGCCGGTGTGCCGGAAGTGGGTGACGAAGCCCAGCCACACCCCGCGGTACGGGAAAACCGACATGTGGTAGAACTGTGAGAAGCAGCCGCCCTCGGCCTCGGTATGAGCGTCGTCGGCCTGGTCCGGAGCCATGACGAGGTCGGGCTCGGACCAGCTCTGCATGTCGGGGCTGGACGAGAGATAGACCAGGCGGCGCCTATGGCCTCGGCGGATGCCGTACCGCTTGTGGAACGCGAGGTAGTCGCCGGTTGCGGGGTCCCGGGCCAGGCTGCAGGTATCGCCGCCCGCCAGGACCGGGTTCGCGGGGTAGAGCTGCCAGTTGAAACCGTCAGCGGAATGGGCCGTGCAGTAGCCGCGGCTTTCCGGCGAGCGAGAGACCCCCAGCATCTTGTAGCGGCGTCCGGGATCCGCATCCGCCGGATCGTGGATGACGCTGGGGCTGTGGAGGCGGATGGGGAGGGCGTTGTTCCCGCCGAGCTCCGGGCGGCGCCAGGCCACACCGTCCTTCGATTCGGCGTAGAGGATCCGGTCCGCCCCGCGCATGTACCACATCCGGAGGGTGTCACCCTCTTCGGCGGGCAGGACCGTGCCGTAGATGTAGACGCGCTCGTCGTCGGACGGGGTCTGCCAGGACTCCAGGCCCGAGATGACGGGCCGAGGCAGCTTGCGGCAAGGATGGGTACGGCGGACGACGCCCTCCTTGCGGGCGATCCTTTCGTCGTCGACGAAGAGGTGGGTCACTTCGCCGGCCGAACCACCAGCGCGCTGATCCCCCACTCGTTCTCGCCGCCCGCGCTCTCGAGCTTGAGTTCCAGGTGACCGTCGGGCTCGATGCGCACGGGCCAGGTCCGCACGACCGGCTTGTCGTACGAGCCGCCGTCGAAGTCGGTGAGGACGCGCCGGCCTTGCAGCGTCACGCCCATCCTCACCGGGCCCTCGCGAGTGCCGGCGCCGCGGACGGCGAAGGTCAGCTCGGCTTCGTAGTCGCCCACGGGGAGGTCGGCACGGAAGGTACCTGCCGGAGACTTGCTGCGGATGCAGGTGTGAAGGCGGGCGTCCCGCAGGCTCCCGATCTCGTCCGGCGGCAGCGGCACGGCGGTCGGGCCCGGCTCGAGCCAGCCATAGGCGATCTCCGGGCGCGCCTCCGGCGTCCGCTGCTGTGAAGGGAATACGCGCATCTGACTCAGGCGCCAGGCCCTTCCGCTCAGCCGCCTGGGATGCCACCAGTTGCCGACGGTGCGGTCGGCGGCCAGCGTGAGATCCAGCTTGCCGCCCGTCACGGTCACGGGGAAGCGGATGCGCTCGGGCCGGCTGGTGACGCCGGGGATCGCGCCGCTGCTGGCGACGTAGCCGCGAGCGACCATGCGTCCGTTGGCCCGGACGTTGGCCGGCCCACTCCAGCCGACGCCGGCCAGCTCCAGCTCCACCTCGTAGCGGCCATCGTCCAGCGCCGTCCGCAACGTCGCCGCGCCGTCGGAGACGACTCCGCCGCTCTCCGCAAGCTCGCCCGTGACGTTCAGCCAGCCGGAAGCCGACCCTTCCCGCCAGGGGTTCTTCGAGGCGCCCGCCCCGGCGAAGGACAGGTCGAGCACCGGCTCTTCGGCAGCCGCGCCGGCGACCTCGGCCGTGAGCGCCAGGATCATGAAGCCGATGCCCTCCCCGGCGTCCTCGATGACCAACTCCTCGAGCGGCTTCGCCTCGCACTCGATCGGGTAGTTGTTCAGGATCGGCGCGCCTCCGTCCCAGCTGCCCTGCACCTTCCAGTTGCGGGCGAATAGTGCGCGCCGGGCGAAACCCCACTGGAAGACGTTCTCGTAGTCCTCCAGGTTGGTCAGGTCGAGGCGCCGGGTCGTACCGTCGGCGTAGTTGAGGTGGTAGCGCGCGCCGGTCTCCTTCCAGCTGGAGAGGGCCCGGACCACGTGGCCGAGCACATAGAGCTTGCGGACGGTCCTGCCGATGGGAATGGCGACTCCCTCGCCCTTCCCGACGACCAGCATGGTGCGCCCGTCTGGTACCGACGCCGGGTCGGGCAAGGTGAAGGGGACGCTGTTGATCCGCCAGGTCGTGCCGAAGGGCAGGCCGATGAGGTTCGTGCCGTCGTGCTCCGCGGCGCGCGGGATGGGGGCCCGATAGGGGTAGGCGGTGGCCGTGCGTACGGGCAGGTAGCCGGGCTCGCACTCACCCGCGTTGACGCTGACCTGCCTCTCGCCGAAGTCGAAGCCGATTTCGCCGGGCCGGAGAGGATGCCGGCGCCAGTCGGCGTATTGGCCGAAGGGATCAGCCAGCGGATCGGAGTTGGCCACGGCGGCGAGGGAGACGGACTCGTAGTGCGCGTCGGCCGGGGCGGGCGCGTCGGGCCCGCGCAGGTGGTACTGCCCCATGCCCCGCCGGTCGAGGGCGAAGTCGACCAGCTCCATGCGGCGCTCGTCCAGGCCCGCGTCTGCCAGCGCGGCCATCACGTAGGGATAGTACCGGTAGGTGTAGATCAACGCCCGCACGTCATCCATGGGTGAAGCCTTCATCAGGTCGGAAAGCTCTTCGAAGGAGAGGCGGCTGAGGTCGTTTGGGATCTCGTTCTGCCGGAAGAACGCCGCCTGCCCCGCGCGCCCGTACGGGTCGCCGACGACCAGGAGCCGCCGCAGCCAGTCCAGCACCTCCTGGTCGCCGGCAGCCAGGTAGGCCTTCGCCAGGAGCGAGCGGCCGTAGCGATTGCCCGGGTTGACCTCGATCATCCGTCGCGCCGCCGTGGTGAGATGGTCGAGCCACCGGGAGTCGCCGGTGGCCCGGTACAGGAAGTCCACGCCCACCTCGACGCCATTGGTGCGGAAGTGCGGGTCGTCGATGGCGCCGTGCAGACCCATGGCGAGTCCGTAGACGTCGTCCCGCATCTCGGGGCGCTCGATGTAGCGCATGTACCTGTCGTCGCCGGTAGCCTCCCAGGCCAGGACGAGACAGGGCAGGCGCGTCTCCCACTCGGCGCCGCCGCCCACCATGTACCAGTCGGCGTACTTGACCAGCATCTCCTTCGCCCACAGGCTGCCCGTGAGGTAGTACAGCTCACCCGCTTCGACCGCGGCGGTGCCATAGCCCGTGTACGACGAGCCCCAATGCTGCTGGTCGTGCCGCCGGCCGCCGCCGATGTGGGTCGGGTCCTCGGCGCCGTGAATCGTGTCCACGTCCATGACGTGCTGCACCATCCGCTCCCAGTACTGGTAGACCCGGTCGTCGGCCGAGCGCAGGAAGAAGAGCATGAAGTCGTGGGCCACGTTACAGTCGTTGTTGAACCAGCCATCGTAACCCCGCGCGACCCAGCTCGTCCGGGGCACTTCGGCGACCTGGTTGTGGGGGGCCCCCTCGTACGTGTGGAAGAAGGTATCGCCCCAGTCGACGAGGCCGTCCCAGTGGAACGTCCGCGGCAGGCGGAGGGCCCACTCGATTCCCAGGCGGATCATCGCCTCCGTCTGCGGGAAGCGTTCGGTGTCCACCGGGTGGAAGCGGTTCCAGACATCGCTCGAGGCGTAGTGCCCGGGGGTGCAGAAAGCACGCAAGGGCTCGTCCGCGCGCCGGGACAATGCAAACGCCGCTGCGTCGGCCGGCCTGGTGGCGCTGAAGTCGATCAGCAGTTGATGGGTCTTCCCGAAACCGCGGCCGGCGGGCCCGTACTCGCCGGTGTCGTAGTGGTCCTCCACCCGTTGTCCCTGGTAGCGGCGGCGCAGGTCCAGGACCTTCCCGCCGCGCTCGGGCCACAGGAAGTACCGCAAGGCGCGTTGGCCCGGCTCGACCCGGATCTCCTTGGGGTGCAGCCGCGGGAAGTCGCGCAAGGCGATGGTCGTCGTCGCCCCGCCGCCTTCGAGGCGGACCCAGCCGGCGGCCTCCACGCCTTCCTCCAGCACCTGGTCGCCGCCGTCAGCGCCTTTGCCAACCACCTGGTAGCGCACCCGCCGGTCGACGCTCAGCGGCACCAGGTGGTAGAACCGGTCCGGCATCACCTCGACCAGCGCCGTCTCGGCGAGGGCCGCGTCCGGCGCCGCGGTCTCGCCTTCCCCGAGTCCGAAGGTCGCCCTCAGCGGCTCGTCGCCGGCGAACCGCAGTCCGAGTGACAGCGATCTGAGAAACGCCTCTTCCACGTCGGCGTCGAAGGCGAAGAAGTGCTCTATGCCGATGGTCGTGGAGCCCGCCCACGCCGTGTACCGCGTCCAGAACGGACCGAGGCTCCCGCCCGCGGCGTCGCGGTACTCGCCCCGAACCAGCACCACGGCGCGAAGGGGGTTGGCGAACTCGACCCGCGCCTCGGTGACAACGGCGTCGTACCGCTGGCGGGGCCCGCCCGCCGCGTCGAGGAGCCAGTTCTCCTCCTGCGGAGGGCCGGGCGCCGTGGTCTCTACCTCGAGACGGCTGTCCCCTTCGCCGGGGATCACAACCGCCTCTGCCGGTGAGAACGCGCCGTCACCATTGCCGTCGAGCCACACACCGTCCAGGAAGGTGTAGCGCTGGCGGCTCACCCGGAACCGGAGCGGCCCGGTGGTGACGTCCATGAACCGCTCGTCCTCGCTGACGGAGACCTGCGGCCCGGTGATCTTCGCCGTCGCCGGTGCCCCACATTCCAGCGTGAAGCGGGCCGTCTGGCGGGCGGCGACGGCGGCGCGGAAGTCGAGCAACAGCCACTTCACGGACTCGTCCGGCCAGCGCGCCAGGACGGTGCCGGCGAAGGGCACTTCATGGCCGTCCGCGTCCAGCAGGCGGCTCTGCGACTCGTCGGTCAGCGTGCCCCTGCCCAAGGGCACGCCCGAGGTGACGACCTCATCGCGGTCGGCGCCGGCCAGCTCGGGCACGCGAAGCGAAACGGGGGTGTCAGCCGCCGACACGCCGCACAACAGAGACCAGGCGATCAGCGCCAGGAAGACCTGGCATGGGACATTCGACATCCGTCAGAATGACGCGCCCGCGCTCTCGGCCGACAGGTCGATCTCGGCGACGAAGATGTCGGCAGGCCCGGACTTGAAGTGCGCCAGCTCGTAGCCGGGCGGGGGCGCTTCCCGCCGGAGAGTGCCCCACCGCTCGATGTGGGGAAGGTGCCTCTTCTCTCCCTCGATGGCGCCGCTCAGATAGGCGTGCTGCGAGTAGTAGCTGATGATCAGTCGGTCGAGCTCGAGCGAGAGGAGACCCGGATAGGCCGCGTCGCCGTCACTCGGGAGGGCGAAGACCGGGGTCACCCCATTTCGATCAAGCAGGAAGATCCCCGTGTTGCCCGGGGGGGAGTGCTGCGGGATCCACGGCGCGGTGGGGTCGCGGCGCCCGGCCACGTACACCTTCCCCCCGGACTCGCACAGCGCCGGACAGTGGATCAGCGTCTCGAGGTCCAGACAGGACCACTCCTTGTACGGGGGGCTGGAAGTGTAGAGGAGGGAATGCTGGTGGGGCTCCCGCCTCGTCCGGGAGACGCACCACAGCTCCCCGTCGGGCCGGAAGATGACGTCCGCTTCGTTGAAGCGCGGCGTCGTGCGGTGGTCCAGCTCGCGGGCTTCCCGCAGTTCCTGGGGGCTTGCACCCTCAGGGTCGAGGGGAATCCTGGAGACGAAGGTCCAGTTGCGGCCGTCCTGGCTGGAGAGGAGCTCGCCCCCCTTCTCGGCGCAGTAGAAGACCCCTTCGTGCAACCGCACGCGCCACAGCCAGTAGTTCCTGTCGTATGCTCTCGTCGGCGCCGACCACCTGTAGCCGTCGTCCGAGACGAAGACGTATGGGTCGGCCACCTGCCGCTTTTTTCCGGCGACAGGTTCATACCTGCTGTCGGCGCAGAACACGAAGAGCTCATCGTCGGTGGCTGCCAGCTTCACGTCCCTGGCGTCGTTCGGTGTCCTCAGAACGGCGACCTCGTCCCAGCGCCGCAGGTCCGCCGATCGCAGCAGGACGATGACGCCGTCCGGCGCCACGTGGGCCGAAGTTCGATCGTGGACCAGCCAGAACGTGTCCCTCCAGAAGCAGAGGTCGGAACACATGTTGTGCCAGCCGTCCCGGACGACGGTGCGGTGAGACAGAACCTGAGCCATGAGATCAAACCCTCTTTCTGCGACAGGTTACGATCATCCTGAGATTGATACTCGAGGCGGCGGCTGGCGGTCGGCGGCGATGATCCCGGGAGGAGCGCGTGGTCCCGGTGCTCGTGTGAGGACGAAAAAAGGGGGGCGAGAATCGGATGATCTCGCCCCCCAGGGTATCAGCCGTCTCTACGGCAGCGCTGTCACTTCAGTTGGTGAAGGTATCCTTGATCCGGCCCCAACTGTCTGCCTCGACGGCCGTTCCGTCAGCCACCCAGATGCTCGCGTCGTAGCCGAGCAGGGCGTAGTCGACGAAGGCATTGGCCTTGAAGTAGAGGTTGACGTCGCCACTGTTGATCCAGTAGCCGTTGTAGCCGTTGTCAGCGGGGACATCGTCGTCTACGCAGGCGAAGCCGACGCCGATGACCTCGCCCTCAGTCAAGTCGTGCACGACCACGTCGGCGTCGTCGATGCCCGAGGAGTTGGTCGGCAGGTCGTCGAAGGGCGTCACCCACATCTCCAAAAAGAGGTTGACGGCGCCGCCGTCGGAGTCACCCTCGATGTTGTAGCGCACGCCGGAGTAGGGCTCTTCCCCGGCCCATGGCGCGGCGCCCCACAGAAACAACTCGCCGTCGATGTGCAACTGCCAGCGGTAGTTCTGTGTCAGGGCGCCCTCCCATCGCTCCGCATCGAGACCAGCGGACGCAACATCGTTGAAGGTCTCGTCGCCGCTGTGATCGAAGTCGATGGCAATCTCGGTGTTCTCGTAGTTGCCGTCGGTATAGCCCCAGAACAGGTCGTCGAAGCGCTCTTCCATGAAGTAGAACAGGTTGGTGACCGGGCTCCAACCCAGGATGACGCGCGTGGTGAGGTTGGCGGGGTCAGGATCACCCAGACCGTGGATCGCCTCGGTCAGGTCGTTGTGCGTCGTCCAGAAGATGGAAGGCACGTTGTCCCACTCCCCCAGGTCGCCGTCCATCTCAACGGGACGGACGCCACCGGCGTCGATGGGAACCTGCACGGCGGCGAAGTTGTCGTCCGGCCGTTGGTGGGCGGAAGTGGCGACGGCCGCAGCGAGGACGAGCGCCAAAGCGGATGCGAAGACTCCCTTCATCATTCTCTCTCCTAATATGACTTGACCCGGGGTGAGACTCTCCCTCCCCGGGGAGATGAAGGTGCGAACGCTCGAACGCTCGCGCCAACAAAGCGGAAAATCAGGAGAAATCTACTTCAAGGCCGGCCTCAAGGCAAGCACAAAAGCGACCACTCCCCAGGTGGTGGTCTCACCCGGGGCCGGACTCTCGTACGGGGTCACCTCCGGAGGTCGGCTGGGCGGCCCGTCGAGCCTGGAAAAGCCCGTAACTCGTTGAAAGGCCATCAGTTGGATGCGCCTTACATAGCCCCCGGAGAGCCGGTTCGACCCTCGCGTTGGTCGACCGGCAGGGTAGCTGTTCTCGTTCAGGTCGACGACCTGGACGCCGGTGTCCCCAGCCGCCGTCGGCCGCGGACCTCGGCGGCGACAGTCGGTGAGCATTGCCACGGCCTGATCGGTCCTTGTAATTTTCGGCGGTAGAGCGGACGAGACGTCACTGCGCGAGTCACGATCAGCAAGGATGGCTTCGATCTCCGGCAGGTACGAGATCAGGCAGGCCCAGTGGGTCGTCGTCGTTGGCACGGCGTCCTCGAGTCCCCCCGCTTCCTGCATCTCCTGGATCGTCCTGGAGGAGTCCCTCCTGCGCCTGAAGAGCGTCGCCGGCGAAGAGCTCAACCGCCTCCCCACCAAGGCCGGGTGGCAGTACGGCCTGCCGGGCGCGTGATGCGCCGCCCGCCAGGCCCCCGATGACGGCACCTCCGCAGGGGGACCGACACTTGGCGCGGGACCTGCAGGGGATCCCGGTGCGGGGCATCCTGATCGGGGCCGTGCTGGCCCTGGTGCTCAACGTCTGCGATACCTACGCGACGAATTCGATCCAGGGGTCGTACCTGACCCTCAACTTCAGCACCCCCGCCGCCCTCTTCTTCTTCTTCTTCCTCGTCCTGGCCAGCGGCGCCGTCGGCCTCCTCCACCGGTGGCTGGAGCTGACCCGGGCCGAGCTGATCACGATCTACGTCATGCTGCTGGTGGCCTGCTGCATCCCCGGCATGGGCTTCACCCAGTTCATCATCCCCTGCCTCCTCGGGTCGACCTACTACGCCACGCCCGAGAACAACTGGGACGAGCTCTACAACCAGTACATCCCGGAGTGGATGATCCCCCGCGGCGAGAACGTGGCCCGCTACTTCTTCGAGGGGATGCCCGAGGGAGCCTCGATCCCATGGGGAGCCTGGGTCGTGCCTCTGGCCCTGTGGTTCGGCTTCTTCCTCGCCCTCGGCTTCGCCATGATCTGCGCCATGGTCGTCCTGCGCAGGCAGTGGGTCGACAACGAGAGGCTCAGCTACGCCCTGGTGCAGGTGCCGATGGAGATGATCCAGCGGGAGGAGGGCGGCGCCGTGGGCCGCTCGTTCTTCACCAACAAGGTCATGTGGCTGGGCTTCGCCATCTCCTTCCTGCTGCTGAGCGTCAACGGACTGCACTCGTACTTTCCGGAGGTTCCGCGCTTCGAGCGCATCGTGGGCCTGCCCCTGTTCGGCAACACGTGGCTCAGCTTCTGGTTCAGCCCGCCGTGGACGGGGTTCTTCTACTTCGTCAGCCTCGACATCTCGGCCTCGATCTGGGTCTTCTACCTTCTCGTCAGGCTGCAGCGGGGCGTCTTCAACGTCCTCGGCGTACGCAGCACACAGCGGATCGACTTCTACTCAGGAAACGACCCCTTCCTCGCCCACCAGGGTCTCGGGGCGATGATCGTCTTCGTCGTCATCGGTCTGTGGGTGGCGCGGCGGCACCTGCGCCAGGTGGTGGCGAAGGCCCTCCGCGGGGCCCGCGAGGTCGATGACAGCGGCGAGATCCTCACCTACCGGCAGGCCTTCTTCGGGCTCCTCGCCGGCCTCCTGATCGTCGCCGTCTGGCTGTCGGCGATCGGCCTTCCCTTCCCGGTGGCGGTGCTCTTCGTCTTCGGCGCCATGGTCCTGTTCCTGGCGCTGACGCGGGTCGTCGCCGAGGGCGGCATCCCGGCCATGCGGCCTCCCCTGATGACGTCGACCTTCGTGATCTCCACGGTCGGCACCTCCGCCATCGGCGCCCAGGGCCTGGTGGCGCTCGGCTTCTCCTACGGCTGGCACTCCGAGATCCGCTCCTTCGTCATGTCCTCGGTCGCCAACGGACTCAAGATGAGCGAGCTGATCCGCGGCCCGAAGCGCCGGCTGTTCTGGGCGATTATCGTCGCCATCCTGGTCAGCCTGGCGGGCTCCTCCTATGTCACCCTGGTCATGGCGTACGGGCACGGCGGCATCAACCTCAACCCCCTGTTCTTCTCCTGGCAGTCCACCCACTTCGGGCCCATGGACATGTCCCCGCGCATCTCCGCCGCACCCGAAGGCCCGCGGTGGGACGCCGTGCGGTTCATGCTCCTCGGGGGAGGCGTGATGTCGGCGCTCATGTGGGCGCGCCACCAGTTGGTGTGGTGGCCCCTGAGCCCGCTCGGGTTCACGATCGCCGCCAACTGGAAGACGGGCCACATCTTCTGCAGCGCCCTGCTGGCCTGGTGCCTGAAGTATCTGATCCTGCGCTACGGCGGCGTGCGTCTCTACCGCAGCCTGCGGCCCTTCTTCCTGGGCCTGATCCTGGGGGAGATCGTCGGCGCCGGGGTATTCCTGGTGATCGACTACCTCACTGGCACCACGGGCAGCTTCCTGACCCAGATCTGACAGAAAGGGGATTCGAGATGGCCAAGAGGAAGACAGCGAAAGCGAAGGCGGCGACGAAGGAAGGGGCGGCCGGCAGGGCCCGGGCGGGGGCGGCCCCGGCGGGCGTCGTCGAGCTGGGCGAACGGCGCGAGCTGTTCGTCGACGACTACCTGATCGAGCGGCTGTCGGGCGTCGAGTTGCGCCTGCAGAAGCCGGTGCCGCGGAACGTGGCGCTCGACCACGACGTGCCGTGGGAGGGCAACACCAGCGCCTACCACACGGTCTTCCAGGACGGCAAGCTGTTCCGCGCCTACTACCGCGGATCCCATTACAACCCGCCGGGCAAGTACAGGCCGGTCGTGTGCTACGCCGAGAGCCGCGACGGCATCGAGTGGCACCGGCCGGAGCTGGGCCTGGTCAACTACCAGGGCTCGACGCGCAACAACATCATCTGGGACGGCCCCGGCTCGCTCAACTTCACGCCCTTCCGCGACTCCAACCCGGACTGCCGGGAGGGCGAGGAGTACAAGGCCCTGGGCAGCCCGAGCTCGCGCACCCATGACGAGCAGGCCCTCTATGCCTTCAAGTCGGCGGACGGCGTGCATTGGAGCCTGCTGTCGGAGAAGCCGGTGATGGATCACACCGTGGGCGCCAATCTCTTCGACTCGCAGAACCTGGCATTCTACGACCCGGGGCGCGGCTGCTACGTCGAATACCACCGCGACTCCATCTACCCCGGCGGCGTGCGTTTCCGCCAGATCATGACCTGCACCTCGAAGGACTTCCGTCGGTGGACGAAGCCGCAATTGCTCGACTTCGGCGACGCGCCCCTCGAGCACCTCTACACGAACGCGGTGACGCCCTACCACCGGGCCCCGCACATCTACATGGGCTTCCCCAAGCGCCTCGTGCCGGACCGCCGGATGCCGGGCAACCTGGCCGGCGGCGTGTCGGACGGCTTGTACATGACCAGCCGCGACGGCCTGCACTTCAAGCGCTGGGGCGAGGCTTTCGTGCGGCCCGGGCTGCAGCCGGAGCGCTGGGAGAACCGCAACAACATGACCGCCTGGGGCATCCTGGAGACGGCCAACGACCTGCCCACGGCGCCGAAGGAGCTGTCGATCTTCACCAGCGAGGGATACTACCGCGGCGAGGCCTCCAGGCTGCGGCGCTTCACGCTGCGCCTGGACGGGTTCGTCTCGGCCAATGCGCCGCTGAAGGGGGGCGAGCTGATCACCCGGCCCGTCACCTTCGCCGGCGGCGCCCTGAGCCTGAACACGAGCACCTCCGCCGCCGGCTCCGTGCGCGTCGAGATCCAGGACGCCCACGGCAAGGCGCTCAAGGGACACACCCTGCGCGACTGCGACGAGATCTACGGCGACGACCTGGAGCGCACCGTCACCTGGAAGGGCGCCGCGGACGTGAGCGGCCTGGCCGGCCAACCGGTGCGCCTGCGTTTCACGCTCAGCGACGCCGACCTGTACAGCCTGCGGTTCACGGCGCCGCCGGCCTGAGAGGGGCCAATCCCATGACCCGACACGATCGCGCCGACCAAGGATCCGATGGAACGCAGGTCTTCTGTGACGATGCCATGTTGGCGCATACGGAAAACGTCTGGCAGTCCCTCCATCACCCCGCCAAGCACGAAGACAACCCCGTGCTCGTGCCCGACAGGCCCTGGGAGGGATACCTGGTCTTGCAGCCGGGGACGGTCATCCACGACGAGCAGGATGGGTGCTTCAAGATGTGGTACAACACCCAGCCGAGTCGTGACAAGCCGGAGGCCGGGAAGAACCTCTGCTACGCCGTATCGGCCGACGGCGTCCACTGGGAGAAGCCGGAGTTGGGTCTGGTTGAGTTCGGCGGATCGACGGCGAACAACATCCTTTTCCAGGAGGTGGAGTGGACACATTGCGTCCTGAAGGACGAGGCGGAAACGGATGCGGACAGGCGCTACAAGCTGCTCTACTGGCCGCCGGGCGGTACGGGAATCCACGGGGCCTTCTCGGAGGACGGAGTCCACTGGAGACCGTGCGAGGACAACCCGATCGTGCCTCGTCGGGCCACGGGCGATACCTTCAGCGTCATGCGCGATCCGGCGTCGGGTTGGTACTGGCTGTATCACAAGACTCGGACCCCGGCCCGGCCGATCCGCATGATCTCCCGCATGGTGAGCGAGGACTTCGTGCGCTGGAGCCCGACCCGCCGCGTGCTGGCTCCCGATGCCTTCGATCCGCCCGATACTCAGTTCTACGGGCTGTCCGCGTTTCCCCATGCAGGCCAGTACCTGGGAGTTTTGTGGGTTTACCACACATACCCGCAGACCTTGGACATGCAGCTGGTCTCCAGTCGCGACGGCCTGCGTTGGGACCGCACGGCCGACCGCAAGCTGTTCATGCACCTGGTACCGACCAACAGTTACCGGGGCGGGGCGTTCGATTGCACGCAGATTTATCCCGTCTCGGCGCCGGTGGAGAAGGACGGAAGGCTCTGGTTGTTCTACTCCGGCTTCACCGTGCCCCACAATTCCCTCGCCGAGGACCATGATGGGCGCATCGGCCTGGCCACCTTTCGCCTGGATGGCTTCTGCTCTCTGGATGCCACGAGTCCGGGATATGCTCTCACCCGCCCCTTCACCTGGAAGGGGAACCGGCTGCGGCTGAACGCGGCCACCAGCGGCCCGGCTCCCGGGGCCCCTGCAGACGGCGGCGGCGGGATCACGGTGCAGATCGAGGATGAGCAGGGCCAGGTCCTTCCCGGGTTGGGCGCCGGGCCATGCACCCCGTTCCGCGGCGACGAGACGGAGGCCCTCATGGAGTGGGGCGGGCGCAGCGACTTGGGCGAGCTCATGGGGCGGACCGTGCAACTGCGCTTCCGGCTCGAGGATGCGAATCTGTATTCGTTTCGCGTCTGCCACGGGAGCTTGACGACCCCCGATGGGGCTCATTAGGATACCGGCACGTACCGGTTTCCGTCTGTAGAGAGGGCGAATCCATGCGCTCTTGTCTGCTCTTCTGCATCGTCGCTGGTCTGCTCGCAGGCGACGCCTCGGGTCTAACCCTCATCCGGATCGGCCAGCCCCTCACCGCGGCCGAGCGGGACAGCCTCGACGGTCTGGGCATCGAGGTCCTTCAGATCCCCTGGACGGCCGCACACGTGCAGGACCAGATCGACGCGGACTCCCTGCAGGCCGATATGCTGATGCCGAGGTTCCTCGGCGAGGACGAGGACATCGCGGCCACGCTGCTGGACAGGGGAGGGAGGGTCTGGGTCGACCACAATATCGGGGTGGGCGGTGAAAACACCATCGTCGGGCAGGTGCTCATCGACCAGGATCCCACCACCGCCTACGTGTGGCCGGCGATCGAGGCGGACCGGTTCGGGACGAGGGGCTGGTGGGGGAAGATCACCTTCGATCTCGGCGGGCAGTTCCTGATCAAGGAGGTGCGGTTCCGGCCCCTCGCGGACCGGTCCGACCACTACCTGGAGACCTTCGCCCTGGGCGTCAGCGACTTGGTCTTCGACACCTACCGGGTCCCGTGGTTCTACAGGGAGCGGTGCGGCGTCCCGTGCGGCGAGCGGGAGGTCGCCTTCGTCAAGGAGAACTCCGACCACGACATGCGCATCGTGCTGGATCCGCCGGTGACGACCGAGGCCATCCAGCTGCTCGTCACACGCACGTCACCGAGGGAGATCGGACTGGCCGATTTCGAGGTCTACGGGGGCGGCTACGTGACCCGGGCCGCGTACGAGTCGGAGGTCGTCGAGCTGCCGGACATCGCCAGTTGGGGGGAGATTCGCTGGTCGGGCCGGCAGGATCCCCGGGCTCGCGTCCAGATCCGCTCGCGGATGGGCACCGATCAACAGCCGGACATCTACTGGGAGGTCCGTCCCGACCTGCTCGACAGGGTCGAGTTCCTCGGCGGCGGCGGCGATCTCAGCGTGACGGAGTACAGGGCCCAGTACGACAATCTCGCGGGACATCTCAAGCCGCAGGACGTCGAGAGTCAGGTGACCCCCGACATCGAGAACTGGAGCTTCTGGTCCCGCATCTACCCCTTCGATCAGCCCGGGGTCGAGATCGTGTCGCCGGGGCCGAGGCAGTACTTCCAGATCCGCGTGGACTTCTCGTCGAGCACGGTGGAAGACGGGGGCCGAATCGACTTCATCGAGGCCATGGCCTCGAAACCGATGGCGCGCGAGCTGGTGGCGGAGATCTTCCCGGTGACGACCCGCGTCGGCGAGGTGACCCGGTTCACGTACTACGTGAACCCCACCATCCGCGCCGGCGACAACGGCTTCGACGGGCTGGAGATCTCGACGCCTTTCAGGGTCGTCTCGGTGGACTCGCTGCGCATCGACGCGGTGGATGAGCCCTTCACGTGGACCCGGACCGGGGACGGCTTCGAGGTCCTGCTGCCGCGGCGGTTGGAGACGACCGACAGCGGGGCTCTGGTCGAGGTGGTCTTCAGGGCCCCCGTGCTGCGCGAGGTGAGCACCCCCTTCGCCGGTCGGATCTTCGACACCGAAAGGCCGCTGGAGGTACGCCAGCAGGTCAGTCCCGGCGACGCCGTCGCCGAGGTCGACAGCGACCAGCTCACCGTGCAGGCCCCCCTGAGCGCCTCGTTGCTGTTCTCGCCCCGCTTCGAGCCGAATCCGTTTACACCCAATGGCGACGGGGTCAACGATGTCGTGCACATCTCCTACAAGCTGCTGCGCCTGACAGCGGCGGCCCCGGTCTCGATCGCCATCCACGATCTCTCGGGCCGCCTCGTGAAACGGATCTACTCGGGGAACGATCCGCTGGGAGAGTACGACCGCCCGTGGGATGGACGGGACGAGGCGAACCAGCTCGTCCCCGCCGGGCTGTACCTGTGTCGGATCGAGGCGGACCTGGAGTCGAATCGGGAGACGGCCGTCGGCGTCCTCTCCGTCGCCTACTGACATGAGTGTGCACCGGGTGCCAGGGTGGGTCGCGAGTCCGGGGTCGGTCCTGGTCTGGGTCCTGGTCCTGGCGTGGTCCGCGCCGGGTTGGGGTCAGCAGGGATACAGGAGGGAGGCGAACCGCGTGGTCATCGACGCGCCCACGCAATGGGAGCAGTGGCAGTCGGCCACGGTCGAGGTCACCGATGCGGGGCTGCGGCCCGGCTTCATCCGAAAGAGCACCAGGCTGGAGGTCGACGGCCAGGAGGTCGTCGTGCCCGGCGTCAACGCGGCCCTCGACGCGGCCGCCTTCGGCGGGGGTGTGAGAGCCGCCGGCTCCGGTGACGAGAGCGCCGGCGCCCTGATGGACGGCCGCCTGGACACCTGGTGGGAGCCGGACCCGGGCGACCCCGTGCGCGACTGGTGGGTGCAGCTGGATCTGGGGCGGACGGTCTCGGCCACCCGGATCGTCCTCAAGTTCGTCGACGCGGAGCTGGGCGACCCCTTCCTCCACTTCAAGGTCACCACCTCACAGGGGGAGCTCAGTCTCGGCCTGCCCATCTTCCGGACCCGCTACACGACCAACACGCCGGTGAAGGGCCAGCGGGTCTTCGAGATCGACCTGAGGACGCAGTCGCCGACGAAGTGGCCCGTCGTGTACGGCGATTTCACGGGCGACGTCATCAATCTCGTCGGCATCCAGGCCACCGGCAGCGACTTCGGCAAGGCCAGGCAGGTCTCCGAGTCCGCGTACGAGGGCCTCCCGCCCGATCAACAGGGGGACATCGAGTACTACCGGCTGGACGCCCTGGGCCGGCGGCGGCTCCTGGGCGGCAAGGAGGACTGGGACTCCCTGGCCGGCACCGGCCGGCAAGGGCCGGTGGTCCACTACCGCCGCGAGCGGCCCCGGCTGGCCGAGGTCGAGGTGTGGACGATCGGCGACAACATCGGCCCGGGCGTGCTGGACCGCGGGGGCACGCTGACCAGCGTGGACAACACCGGCGCCGAGCCGGCCGTCGTGGACGGCCACTTCTTCGGCGAGCTGGCCCACTGGAGCGCCCTCGGCGGCTTCAATCCGGACAAGGCCTCGGTATTTCAGTCGCAGGACCTGGAGCGCCAGCTGCTCATCGACCTGGGGGGCGCCTTCTTCCTCGACAACATCCGGGTGCTGCAGAGAAACCAGGGGTTCGGGCACGTCAAGGCCTTCCCCCAGTACCGCATCCAGCTTTCCGACGGCTCGAGGGTCGCCGGCGGCGGCCTGGCCTGGGAGACGGTCGGTGCCGCCGAGAACCTCGACAACAGCCACCAACCGACGAGCCACACGTACAACGACTTCAAGTTCCCCCTCACCAAGGCGAAGTACTTCTCCTTCAGCTACACCCTGTTCCCCAAGCCGGCGGACTCGGGTACCCTGTCCTTCGGCCTGTCGGAGATCCAGTTCTTCGGGGAGGGCTTCATGCCCGAGGTGGAGATCGCCTCCGTCTTCGACGGCGATATCCCCTTCATCGAGCTCGGCAGCGGCGCCCGGAACCTGACCACCATCGACTGGGACGCCGACCTGCCGCCGGGCACCGGTCTCGTGCTGCAGACGCGTACCGGCGACACCTTCCTGGAGTTGACCCACTACCTGAAGAAGAACGGGGAGCCGTACCCGGGCACCGACGAAGAGGCGAAGAAAGCCTGGGGAGAGGACAAGAAGTTCTTCGGCGACAACGCCGTGGGGCCCATCGTCACCGAGAAGCTCCCCGGCAGCGACTGGAGCGGCTGGAGCCAGCCCTACGAGAGATCCGGCGACCGGATCACCTCGCCCAGCCCGCGGCGCTACGTCGCCATCCGCGCCGTACTCCTCACCGAGGATCCGCTGGCGGCACCCACCCTGCGCTCGGTGGCGCTGAACTTCGCGCGCCCCGTGGCCAGGAGCCTGATCGCCGAGGTCCTGCCCGCCCGCCTGGAGGAGATCGGCAGCCGGCAGGCGTTCTCCTACCTCCTCCGCTCGACCTTCGAGGGGGACAGCCGAGGCTTCGACGAGATCCTGCTCGAGGGGCCCGAGGGACTGGAGATGGACCTCGAGCGGGTCGTCGTCGAGGCCGGCGAGGAGCCCCCGCTCACCTACGAAGCCGGCGACGAGCAGCTCGAGGTGCTGGTGGACGGCTCCGACTCCCTGTGGGTCCGCCTGCCGGCGCCGGTCGAGGCCGCGGCCGGCGTGGCGCGGGTCGAGCTGCTGTTCGAATGCACTCCCTACACCTACAACAGCTACTTCACCGGCTCCGTCCGACACTCCGGCTTCCCCGGCTCCTGGCAGGGGGTCGAGGACGGCGACGCCAACGGGATCACGGACAGCGAGACGACGATCGTCCTGGCCTTGCAGCGCGGCGACGTGCTGGGAGCCGTAGGGCTCTCCAGTGAGGTCGTCACCCCGAACGGCGACGGCGCCAACGACGACCTGGAGGTCCGTTTCTCCCTGATGCGCATCAGCGCGCCGGCGCCGGCCACGGTGGCGATCTACGACCTGGGCGGCCGGCTCGTGAAGACCCTCTGGGACGAGCCCCTCCCGGCGGGAGGTCACACCGTCGCCTGGAAGGGCCTCGACGCCTCGGGTGCCTTCGTGCCACCGGGGATCTACCTGTTGCGGGTCGCCATCGATCTCGACTCCGGGTCCGGCGGCAGCACCCGGGCCCACCGGCTCGTGCATGTCGCCTACTGATCGCGCCCGCACGGGCACCGGCAGACGGCCCATCCTGGCGACCCGGGCCGCATCGCGTCGGACAGCCGTGATCTCCGTCTTCGCCCTCGGACTGGCGGCGGCACCCGCCGCCGCCGAGACGGTCGTCATCGGCGGCCACGGCCCGGGCTCGCGGACCTGGAGCGAGAGCCGATCGGTGGTCTCGGTCATAGACTTCGACACGAACCCCGGCTTCATACAGCCGTCCCGGCACGGGCCCGAGGACAACATCGCCCTGAACCTGCTGGAGCGCGGCGGCAGGATCACCTCGCCGAATGCGCGGGTGGTCCTCGAGATCTCCCAGGCCGACCTGGACATTCTGCTGAGCAACATGGTGGACGGCGGCAACGAGGCCTTCGTGATCCCGGGGGTGGAAACGAGGGGGATCATCTTCCGGGTCGACCTGGGGGAGCGCTTCGGGGTCAACCGGATCCGGTTCTACCCGCGCGAGGGTTCCGAGGAGGTGTATCTGCGGGGCTACCGGGTTTCGCTGAACGACGGCAGCGAGGAGCAGACGACTCTCGGGGGGCAGCCGAAGATGAGGCTGTTCACCGCCGACGACCGCAACTCGGACCCCGTCGTCGACCTCCCCGTCCCGTTGCAGTTCGTGCGTTTCATCGAGGTCCAGCAACTCGTGAGGGGAGCGTGGGAGATCGACGAGTTCGAGGTCTTCGGCGAAGGCTTCCCCTCGTCGGCGTCGTATCTCTCGGCGGTCTTCGACCAGGGAGAGCCCGCCGTCTTCGGCAGCCTCTTGTGGGCCGACCAGGTCATCGGTGAGCCGACCAAGGTGAAGGCCACCGTCTCGACGCGCAGCGGCACGACGCCCGATCCCGGCGACACCCTCGCCTGGAGCGGCTGGTCGCCGCCGTACCCGGCGGGGGTGCCCACGGCCGTCGCCTCACCGGCCCCCCGGCGGTACTGGCAGTTCCACGTCCAACTCCGGAGCACGGAGATCCTCTCGGCGGCGCTGGTCGACTCCATCGCCGTCGAGGTCTCTCCCGCCCTGGCCGATTCCCTGGTGGCGGAGGTGTGGCCCCAGGAGGCCCTGATCGGGCGGACGACCGAGCTGACCTACTGGGTGCGCAGCTACAACAGCCGCGGCTTCGACCAGCTCGACATCGAGACGCAGGCGCCGGTGGAGGTCATCCGATCCGTCCAGATCGACGGCAGCGACGTGGCGGCGTGGGACAAGGCGGACATCGACGGCGGCGTCCGGATCAGCTTCCCGAGGATCACCGGCGGCCGGGTGCTGCGCGTCGTCTTCGAGAGCATCGCCTTGCGATACAATACCGTCTTCACCGGCAGGGTCTCCGACAGCCGGAGACCGCAGGACCTGCCGCAGGCGCTCGTCCCGGGAGACGTGGCCGCCGACCCCGCCGCCGAGGGCGACGACCTGTCGGTCACCACCCGGTTCGCCGGCCACCCCATCCACGCCGTCGAGGTCGATCCGGCGCCGTTCTCGCCCAACGGCGACGGTGTCAACGACGAGGCCACGATCACCTACGACATCGTCAACCTGACGACCCGTGTCCCCGTCTCGGCGGTCGTCTACGACCTGGCGGGCCGGCGCCGGAAAGTCGTCTACTCCGGCCTCGACGGCAGCGGCCGGTTCGGGAGGCCCTGGGATGGGACCGACGACGCCGGACGGACGCTGCCGCCGGGGTTGTACCTGGTGCGCGTGGAGATCGATGCGGACACGGGGACCGAGAGCCGGACGGCGATCGTGCCCGTCGTCTACTGAACGATCATTCAAAGGCAGGCAGGGGGGATCGCAATGATGGCCGGTCACGCAGTTCGGGTCATGATGTGTGCGTCACGGTCGCCGGCCATCGGCTGCGCCGTGGTCCTGGCGCTGGCGCTGGCCTGTACGGAAGCCGATGCGCAGGGGCTCGACCGCCGGCTGACGGGTACCCGCGTAGCCGGCGAGCTCACCTTCCAGCCCACGGGGCCGGGCGTCCTCTTCGGGGCCCTCGACCCGGCGGTCCGGAAGTGGTACGTGCCGCAGGAGCTGTACCACGATTACCGGTGGAAGTCGTGGGAGTACACCAACTACGCCAGGGATCTCTACCAGCGCTACGTGAGCATCAACCGGGAGGGCGACACCTTCTACGACCTCTACGGCAACTACGTCACCCGGGGTTGGCTGATCTACGACTGGAGCCAGACGCAGCCGCAGCAGGACGGCAGCAACGTCTGGAAGAGCGCCTATTACGGGAGCTTCTTCAGCAACCTCGTCGTCGCCGCCGACCAGAAGGGACAGAACCACCTGGCCATCACCATCGGCAACGAAATCCGCTCGACCTTGACGCCCATGACGTTCTCGAAGCCGGCCTTCGACGGCATGCAGATCGACTACCAGTCCGACAAGTACGAGGTCACGGCGCTGCTGGCGCGCATCAGCTCCCCCGGGGCCGCCGGCCACCGCAACCCGTCGGTGCAGGAGACGACCACCTCGACGACGTTGACCGGCGGACGCGCCACGGCCCAGGTGGGCGACTTCGTGAAGCTGGGCGGCACCTACGCGAGCGCCCACAACTCCACCCAGCTCCTCGACGCCTTCGACGGGAGCCCGCGGAGCGGCTCGATCGTGGGGAGCCAGAACGCCCAGAACATCACCCAGGTCTTCCTGCGGCTCTCGGACGACTCCCCCGAGGACGACGAAGGCGGTGTGAACCTGTTCGCGTGGGACGTGGTGATCAAGGCCGATGTGGAGCAGGTGGGACCCGATGGAGAGCTGATCGTGGAGAGGGAGGTCGTGCGCGCGAGCGAGGTGGGCCTGACCGCGACCCCCGAGGGGGGGTTTCAGCGGCTGGGCTACGTGGAGGCGAGCGGCTCCGAGCAGATCGAGCTGGTCTACGACTTCGCCCTCGCCACCTACCGGGGCCCCGATCCCTCACAGATCAGGGAGCTCACCTTCGAGCTGGCCGTTGCCAACGACTACCGGATCGAGATCGCCTCGGACCGGCAGACCGACCGGGCGGGCGACCCCGTCTACCTCCTGGCGGCCCGGGCCGACGGCAACGTCAAGGACGGCTCGAACCTGAGGCTCCTGCAGGTCCCCTACGGGCTGCCGACGGCGACGGAGATCTTCGGTTTCACCGTGGAGGTGCAGAACCTGAGGGGGTTCAAGCTCTACGGTGAGTGGGACCGGAGCATAAGTCACCGGAAGTACCCGAACCGGGCCCACACGCGCCACCTGGGGTCCGCCAGCGAAGGCGACGCCTGGATGGTGAACCTGTCGAAGATCGCCTATCCGTGGTTCGCCTTCGGCGAGGCCTACAGCATGGACCACGACTACAACACCAGCGCCTTCCTGGCCCGCGGCGGGCAGAGCATCGACTACTCCGACAAGGGCCAGTTCTACTACGAGCTCGTCGATGACAACGACGATCAGGACCGCTACCCGGACTGGCAGCGGATCTACGAGAGCGCCGACTTCGAGATCTTCCCGGGCTACGACGAGAACGTCGACTTCGTCTCCGACTTCAACCAGAACTCCACCAGGGACCTGCCCAACCTGGTGCCCGACTACGAGGAACCCTTCCTGCGGTTCACCACCGACCGGCCCGAGTTCCTCTTCGGCGTCGACATGAACAACAACCTCTGGGTCGACCGCTTCGAGAACGACGACGAACCCGACTTCCCCTATGGCCGGGACCTGCGCGGACACAACGTCTACGCGGGCGCCGACCTGGTCCCGAAGGTCAGGTTCACCCTCGGCCGGACGGCCGAGAGCCTGATCGCCGGCGACGGCGACAACAGGACGAACTACGCCTTCTTCACCGTGGAGCAGGACTACGCCGGCCTCGGCAAGCTCCGGTTCTTCGAGAGCTTTCGCCTCGCCCGGGACAACATCGCCAACGACCTGCGGCAGTGGTCCGAGGTCGACCGGGGCAACGTGCCGACCATCGATCCCCTGGCGGCCCGGGACACCTGGATCAACTCGACCTTCTTCAGCTTCGACTACACCCGGATCGATGACCTGACCCTGACCACGAAGGCGAAGTACGACCGCTGGCTCCAGCGGGAGGAGCGGCCGGATCTGCGGGACGACTCCTCCTTCTTCGGCTTGATCAACAAGATCGACCACGAGCGCCGCGTCGCCCACGTGATCCTTCAGCCGCGGTTGAAGAACGAGCTGCGCCTGGAGTCGCCGGCGCTGAAGTCCGACGCCAGGCGCCGCGAGGATACGCTGCTGCTGTCGTTGCTGGCGCGCTGGCCGCTGCTCGACGTGTCGTCCATGCAGGTGGGCGTGGAGTACACGATCTTCAACCAGTTGCGGGAGTCCGGCACGGCCGTCAGGGAGGGTCTCCTCGACGACTTCACGGAGATCGTCGGCGCGGTGCAGTTCTCGACCGCCCCCAGCTACCAGGGCTACAGGCTGCACACCAAGATGGGCCTGCGGCTGACGCGGCGAGCGATCGGCGGCGAGACGGAATCCGGCAAGGTGGCCTTCGCCACCGTCTACGCCGGTCTGCAATAGAAAGAGAGAGATGGAGCGTCGAATAGCGAGCGGCCGCGGCCGCTCCCGGGTGGCGGGGCCCCTGTCCGTCCTGGGGGCCGCTGTCATCCTGTGGAGCGGTTGCGCACGGGAGGAGACCGGGGTGGTGGCCAGGGTCGGGGACAGGGCGATCACCGCCGAGGACGTGCGGGGTCTCATGGCCAGCCAGCCGGAGAAGGCCCGGGAGGCCGACCCGGTGATGGAGCACCTGCAGACCCTCGTCGACATGGAGCTGCTGCTGCTGGAGGCGAAGAAGGAGCGCATCGGTGACAGCCCCTTCTTCCTGCGCCGTACCGGCCGCGCCCGGCGGGACAAGCTCGTGGACGCCCTCGAGGCGCGCCGTCTCGACGTCACGGTCGCTGACGACGAGGTGGCCCGGTACATCGAAAGGGAGGGCTACAACCGCGCGATGCAGTTGGCGGACATCATGGTCCCGGACCGGGAGACGGCGGCGCGTGTCCTGCAGCTGATCGAGCAGGGCGCCGACTTCGCCGACGTCGCCCGGAGGTGGTCCGTCAACAAGGAGACGGCCGCCCGGGGCGGCGACATGGGCCGGTTCGCGACCCGGCAACAGGTGGTCCCGGTCCTGGCCGGCGAGCTGTTCACCTTGCCCGTGGGCTCGGTGACGAAGCCGATGCGGGTGGGGAAGGTCTACTCGGTCTTCAAGATCCTCGCCGAGTCCTCCTTCGAGCCGACGCCGCAGCAGCGGCAGTTGGTGGCGCAGGAACTGCAGCGGAGCAAGCTGCAGGCGGCGAGGGACTCCCTGGTCGCCGCCCTGGGGCAGGAGTACCGCCTGGAGAGGGATGAGGACGGCCTGGCCGGGTTCGTCGAGGCCCTGGGGCGCGGCGCCGAGGCCGCCGGCGACCGGGTCCTCTACCGCTACGACGGCGGCGAGATCAAGGCGGCCGACGTCGTCGAGGCGGCCAGGAGCATCAGGGGGGACATCCTGGCCGGCGTCGGTGACGCCGGGGAGTTGGCGGCCCTCGTGGAGCGGTGGGTGGTGCCCGATGTCCTGCTGATGGAGGCCGCTCTCCGCGAGGGGATCGACCGCGAGGACGAGATCGTCCGGTGGCTCGCAGAGTTGCGGAGGCAGACGCTGATCATGGGACTCCGGGGGCGGGTCCTGCAGCAGAGGGCGAAGGTCACCGACACCGAGGTGCGGCAGTACTTCGAGGCCAACCGGGACCGCTTCCTGCACCCGGAGCAGATCGAGGTGGAGGAGATCCTCGTGGAGACCGAGTCCAGTGCGGCCGACCTGCGGCGCCGGATCGAGGCGGGCGCCGACTTCGGAGCCCTGGCCCGGGAGCACTCGGTGCGGTCGCTGGAGATCCGCGACGAAGAGGGTCGATTCCACGTGCACCAGTACGAGGCGCCGCGGTTCGGGGGCTTCGTGGAAGCCGTCGTCGAGGCCGGGACCGGGGACTTGACCGGACCGGTCGAGGTCGAGGAGGGCTACTCCGTCTTCCGCATCCTGTCGCGGGAGCGGCGGCGCGAGACCTGGGAGGAGGCCAGGGCGCGGGCCACCTCCCAGCTCCGCCGGCGGACCCAGCGGCAGGCCTTCAACGAGTACCTGGAGGAACTGCGGGAGCGCTACGACTCGCAGGTCGAGATCCGCTCCGACGCCCTCGAGGCCGCCTTCGCGGGCTGATCCTCAGTCGACCTGTCCGCCGCTGCCCTCGCGGACGACGAGGACCTGGTTGACCGCCAGGTCCCGCCAGGTCTCGACGAGGCCGCTGGGCCAGGTGATCCGCAGCTCGTCGACGCGGGCGGCGTCACCGAGGCCGAAGTGGAGGCGCGGGTCGTTGTTCGACAGGTAGCTGGAGCCGCTGCCGACCTCCTCGACCTGCGTCAGCTCCCCGCAGCGGACGCGGGCCCGCGCGCCGATGCCGTCCCGGTTGCTCGCCGTGCCGATGGTGCGCACCCGCAGCCAGTTCCCCCGGTGGCCGCCGTCGTTGCGCAGCAGCGAGGGCGCGTCGTTCAGGTTCAGCACGAGGATGTCCAGGTCGCCGTCGTCGTCGTAGTCGCCGAAGGCGGCTCCCCTGCTCACCTTCTCGATCTGCAGGCCGGGTCCGGCGGCCTGCGACAGCTCGTGGAAGGTGCCGTCGCCCAGGTTCTCGAAGAGCTGGTTCCTTTGGGCGTAACTCACTCCCAGGTTGGCCCGGTCCACCTGGGGGAAGATGTGGCCGTTGGCGATGAAGAGGTCCTTGTCGCCGTCGTTGTCATAGTCGAAGAACCCGGTCCCCCACGCCAGGAAGGGGAAGCTCTCGAGGCCGACCCGCGCATGGAAGGTGACGTCCGAGAAGATCTCGCCGCCGCCGTCGTTGCGGTAGAGGGTGTTGGTCTCCTCCCAGAAGTTGGTCACCAGGAGGTCCTGGTCCTCGTCGTTGTCGTAGTCGCCCAGGGCGATGCCCATCGACCCCTGGGACTCGCCGGACTCGCCGTAGGCGACGCCGGCCATCCAGCCCAGCTCCTCGTAGGTGCCGTCGCCCTGGTTCCGGTACAGGTAGTTCGGGCCCGTGTCGTTGGCCACGTAGAAGTCGGCGTCGCCGTCGTCATCGAGATCGCCGGCGACGACGCCGAGGCCGTAGAGCTGCTCCTCGTCGACCACGTTGGCCGCCTCGGTGGCGTCGGTGAAGACGCCGTCCCCCTCGTTGCGGTAGAAGACGTCGGCCTCGCCCCGCAGCCCGCGCGGGCCGAAGTGGACGGTCAGGCCGCGCCACTCGTGGCGCCGCTCCGGCGTCGTTGCGATGTAATGGCGGAAGTCGACGTAGTTGGCCACGTAGAGGTCGAGGTCGCCGTCGCGGTCGGAGTCGAAGAAGGCGCAGCCGGTGCTGAAGCCCTCGTCGCCGACACCGGCGCGGGCCGTCACGTCGGCGAAGGTCTCGCCGCCCCGGTTCTCGTAGAGGACGTTGCGGCCGTAGTTGGTGATGAAGACGTCCGGGTCGCCGTCGTTGTCGTGGTCGGCCGCGGCGACGCCCATCCCCCATCCCGTATCCCCCAGCCCCGCGGCCTCGGTGGCGTCGGCGAAGATGTCGCCGTCGTTGCGGTAGAGGGCGTTGCGCGGGTGCCCGCCGTCGGGAAACCCGCCCACCCGGGAGCCGTTGAGGACGTAGAGGTCCAGGTCGCCGTCGACGTCGTGGTCGAGGAAGGCCACGCCGCCCATCATCGTGTCGACCAGGTACTCCTGCTCTTCCTCGCCGGAGACGTTCGGCAGGGTGACGCCCACGTGGGCGGCCACATCCGTGAACCGCACGGCGCCGGCCGCCGCGGTCTCGGCGCCGCCGCCCACGGCAGCCAGGAGCTGGACGGCGGCCAGCGGAAAGACGAAGGGCAGGACGGTCCGGCGAGGTGACCCGCGGTCGATCACGGGCTCCGCTCAGCCAGTCTGCCGGCGATGGCGAACTGCTCCCGGGCGTCCTCGTAGCGGCCCACCTTCATGTAGGTATCCCCCAGGTCGCGGTGGTAGCGGGCGTTCGTGGGGGCCAGGGCGATGGCGAGCTTGTGCTCGTTGATGGCCTGCAGGTGCCGGCCTCGCCGGGAGTACTGCACGGCGAGCTCGGCGTGGAACCTCGGGTTGTCCGGCGACATGGCGACGCTGCGCTCGAGATCGTCGAGGCTCTCCCGGCTCTGCTCGCGGAAGACCGCCATCGCCCGCCGGCCCTGCTCGCGCCGGCCCTGCTGCAGACAGGCCCTGGCGAGGCCGTAGTGGGCCTTCGTGTTGTAGTGGTCGAGGTCGATGGCCTTGCGGAACTCCGGGATCGCCGACTCGGTGCTGTCGGCGCGGGCCAGGGCCGCCCCCAGGGCGTAGTGGAAGAGGGTGTTGTCCGGCTCGAGCCGGACGGCCTGCCGCAGCTGGGCGATCGCCTGCTCGTGCCGCGTCGCGCGGGAGTAGATGCCGCCCAGACGGTAGCGCGTGTAGGCCAGGTCCGGGTCGGCGGCCAGGGCCCGCTCGTACTGGGCCGCCGCCTGGTCGAACTCCCGCTGCCGCTCGTAGGCCATGCCGAGGCTGTGCTGGAACCGGCCGTCCCCGGGGGCCAGCTCGACGGCCTTGCGATGGGCCGCCACGGCGGCGGCGAGCATGTCCTGATCGGACATGGCGGTCCCCAGCGGGGCGTGGGCCTGCTCGGCGTAGACGCGGCCCAGCCGGTCGTGGACCTCGGCTCGCCGCGGGTCGAGGCGCAGGCTCGCCCGGAGGGCCTCGGCCGCCTCCGCCAGCTGGCCGACGGCCATCAGGGCGGTGCCGAGGACGTAGTGCACGGAGGGCTCGTCCGGGATCAGCTCGGCGGCCTGCCGGAGAGCGGCGATCGCCTTGCCGTACTCCTGCTCCTTCAGGTAGATGCCCCCGAGGCGGTAGAGGGAGGGGGGGTAGTCGGGCTTGATGCGGTGGGCCGCCTCGAAGTGCCGCGCCGCCGCCGAGGGCTCGCTGGGTGCGTAGATCATGCCGAGGCCGTGATGGGCCAGGTAGTAGCCCGGATCGGCCGCGATCGCCCGCTGGAAGGCATCCTCGGCCCTGGCCACCTCCCCACCGATGAGGAACACCTTGCCCAGCTTGTAGAGGGACGGGACGTAGCCGGCGTCGAGCCGCAGGGCCCGCTCGAAGGCCTGCCGGGCCTCGGGGAAGCGGCGCTGCAACGAGTAGACGAAGCCGAGGCCGTCGCAGGCCCGGACATGGGTGGAGTCCCGCTCGACGGCCTCACGGTAGTTCTCCTCGGCGCATCCGTAGTCGCCGCTTTGGGCGCAGCGCCGTCCGAGCTGGTAGAAGGCCTCGCTGGTTCCCGGCGTCTCCGCCTCCTGTCCCGCGAGGCGGGGCGCGGGCCCGGCGAGGAGGGCGGCGCAGGCGAGGGCGGCCGCGGTGGAGTTCACGCCACCCGCACCGGCACCCGGTGGATGACGTTGCCGAGGTAGCCCTTGGGGTTCCAGGGCTGGCGGAAGGGCTGGGCGTTGCCGGCGTCGTCGAAGGCCCGGGCCCAGATCTCGTAGTAGCCCCGGTCGGCGAGGGTCAGCTCGGCGGACCAGCCGTACCAGGCGTAGCGGTTGGCCGGCGGGGTCAGACGCGCCTCCTGCCAGTGGACGCCGAAGTCGGTGGAGACCAGCACCCTGGCCACCTCGCCCTCCCCGGCCCAGGCGTGTCCCCGGACCTGCAGGGGCGCGCCGCCCTGGACCTGCGCCTCCGGCGCTGGAGCGGTGATGAGGGACTTCACGAGCCACGAGGTGGCGATGGCCATGTCCGCCTCCGGCGGCTTGTGGCCGGGGGCGACGGGATAGGCGGGCACCCGGTAGGAGTAGCCGCTCATCTGCCGGGAGTCGTGGACGGTGTCGCGGACCTCGATGCGGTGGAGCCACTTCTGCATGGAGCTGCCGATCCAGCCCGGGACCAGCAGGCGCGCCGGGAAGCCGTGGGCCGCCGGCAGCGGCTCACCGTTCATCCTCAGGGCGATCAGGGTGTGCTCGTCCATGGCCTTGTCCACGGGGATGCCCCGTGAGAAGGGGGGCTCGTCCTCGCCGTGGTTGGCGAGGTACACGGCCCTCTCGGTGACCCCGGCCGTCTGCAGCACGTCGCGCAGGCGCACGCCCGTCCACTCGCTGCAGGCCACGGCGCCGCGGACCCACTGGGCGCCGCCCACGGCGGGCGCGAACAGGCTGCGGCCGTTGCCCGCGCATTCGAGCACCATCTTGCGGGTGACCTGCGGCAGGCGCGTCAAGTCGTCGAAGGAGAAGGCGCGCCGGGTGCGGACCTCGCCGTCGATGGTCAGCCTCCAGTCCTGCAGGTCCCGCCTCCGGGCGCGCCCGGGGATGCCGCCGCTGTTGCGCACGAAGTGGCGGCTCGTGGGCGTCACCGCGTCGTCGAGCAGATGGGGGGGGAACTCGCCGTTGAAGGGCTCTTCGGAGTGGACGATCATGTCCGGCTTCGGCAGCCCGTCGGCGGCCCCGGCCGCCCAGGCCCCCGGGATGAGCCCGCGGCCGAAGAGGCCCCTCACGGCCGCGTCCGGTCCCGCCCCGAGGACGCCCAGGCCGGCCAGCGCCGCCCCGCGGCCCACGGTGGACAGGAACCGCCGCCGCGAGGTCATGCGGTCGAACCGGTCCAGCTCCTCCTCGCCGGCCCCGTTGCCGGTCAGCAGGAGGCGGAGCCTCTCCGGCTCCAGTCCGGGGTTCGATTCAGGCATGGGGGTCTCCTGCCGGGTTGCGGCCGCTACCCGTACACGAACAGCACGCCCAGGGCCGAGCCCAGGTCGTGGGCGAGCAGGTCGAAGGCCTCCCTGGCCCGCTCCAGGGGGAAGCGGTGGGTGATCATGTCGCCGGTGGCCAGGTGCCCGTCGCGCAGGAAGCGCGCGGCGTCCCGGCTGTACTCGCTCCGGGGCTTCGGGCTGCGGATGCCGCCGACCACGAGCTTGCCCATGACGCTCCCGGCGTCGAGGGGCAGAGGCTGGCGGTGGTAGAGGCCGACGAGCTGGATCACGCCGCCGCTGGCGCACATCTGCTGGGCCTGGGCGAAGGACTGCACCCCGGCGGCGCCGCCGACGCAGTCGATGACCACCTTCGCTCCCCCGGGACAGAGCCGGCGGACGGCGTCCACCGGGTCCTCCCGCGAGCAGTCGACCACGTCGTCGGCGAAGCGCCCGGCCAGCCGGCAGCGGCGCTCCAGCCCGTCCACGGCCACCAGCCGGCCCGTGTCCCGCCGGCGCACGACCTGCAGCAGGATGCTGCCCACCAACCCCTGGCCGAGGATGACGACGGTGTCCCGCGGCCCGATCATGGCGCTGTCGGCCCAGGCCAGGCAGCTGGTGGTCAGGGGCAGGAAGGTGGCGGCCTCGAAGCCGACCTCCCCGGGCAGGGGGATGACCGAGGGCCTGGAGGCGGGGGCCCCGGCCTGGCCGATGACGTACTCGGCGTGGGGCGCGACCACGACGACCCGGTCTCCGGGGCGGTGATCGGCCCCGGGCCCCGGCTCGGCGACGACGCCGGCGGCGGAATAGCCCATGCGCGACGGATCGACGGCGGTCTCGCTCAGGTAGCGGCCGCCGATCTCCGAGCCGCGGCTGATCAGGGAGGCCTCCAGGCGCACGAGGACCTCTCCCTCGCCGGGCCGGGGGACCTCGACGCGCTCGACGACGACGTTGCCGACGCCGTCGTGCTTGGCGGCTCTCAGCATGGTGGCCATGGCGGCCTAAGGTAGGGCGGGGGGAGGCGAGGCGGCCACCGGCGGGGTTGCGGGACTGGCGCCGCCCGGGAGCGTGGCCGAGTCTTTTCCGCCATGAGGGTTCTGATCACCGGGATGAGCGGTCTCATCGGCGGCGCCGTGCGGCGGCGGCTGGAGGGCCGCTTCGAGCTGTCCGCCCTGAGCCGCCGCCCCGTGGAGGGCGTGGCCTGCCACCAGGCGGACATCGCCGACCTCGAGGCGATCCGCCCCGCCTTCGAGGGGGTGGACGTGGTCGTCCACCTGGCGGCGGCGGTCCGGGGCGACTGGGAGACCCTGCTGCGCAACAACGTCGTGGGCACCTACAACGTACTCGAGGCGTCGCACCGGGCCGGCGTGTCCCGCGTGGTCTACGCCAGCAGCGGTTCGGTGGTCTCGGGCTGGGAGCGGGAGGAGCCGTACCGGAGCCTGGTCTCCGGCGGCCCCGGGGCCATCCCCGCCTCCTGGGAGATGCTCACCCACGAGACCCCGCTCCGGCCCGTGGGCCTCTACGGTTGCACCAAGGTCTGGGGGGAGGCCCTGGCCCGCCACTACGCCGACTCCGCCGGGCTGTCCGTGATCTGCCTGCGCATCGGCGCCGTCCGCCCCGAGGACCGGCCCCTGGAGCGGCGCGACGAGTCCGTGTACTGCAGCCAGGCCAACGTGGCGCGTCTCGTGGAGCGCTGCGTCACGGCGCCGCCGGAGCTGCGCTTCGACGTGTTCTACGCGGTCTCCGACAACCGGCTCAACTACCGCGACACCGCCCACGCCCGCCGGGTGCTCGGACACGAGCCCCTGGGGGCGGGCGACAACCAGAGGAGGCAAAGGGAATGATCGACAAGATCGAGATCCAGTACTGCAGCTCCTGAGGCTATGAACCCCAGGCCGTCGGTCTGACGGCCGCGATTCTCAAGGAGAAGAAGCTCGACCTCGGACAGCTGGTGCTCGTGCCGTCGCACGGGGGCCGCTTCGAGGTCACGATGGACGGTGAGCTGGTGTTCTCCAAGCTCGCCGAGGGGCGTTTCCCGGAGGACAGGGAGATCCTCGAGAAGATCTAGCTCGAGAGGAATCCGCAAGGAAGCCCGCCCGCGGATCCGGCGTCACCTCGCCGGGGTCCGCGGGCGGGTCTGTTCGTACTGGCGGGAATGTGTGGGAATCGAACCCACCCAGCGCGGAAGGCCGCGCCGCAACGGATTTGAAGTCCGCGAGGGCCACCAGAGCCCCAGCCATTCCCGCGCCGATCTGAGGGCCGGTCAATCTCCGGCCGCGTTTCCGCGGCTGTCAACCGCGCCGGGGACCAGCCGCCGGAGGTCGTCCTCGCGCCGGGTCAGGCCCTGGCCGTCGAAGTAGTTGAGCAGGGGCAGGGCGAACCGGCGGGTGGTGCCCACCAGCTCCCGGAAGCCGGCGACCTCGATCTGTCCGTGCTCCCGGAGATAGGCCACGAGGTTCGACTCGATCCGCTCCAGCACGGCGGCGTCGAAGAGGAGGCCGTCCCGCAGCCGCACTAGGTCGCCGCGTTGCTGCATCACGGCGACCACGGCCTCCACCTCCGGCGCCGGCCGGCCCAGGCTCCCGGGCAGCTCCCCCACGTCCGGCGGCTGGGCGCCGCCGCCGCGCAGGGCCCCGGCGATGGCCCGCCGGAGCGCCTCCTGCTCCGGCGTCAGCTCGACCTGGTGGCCGGGCAGGGAGAGCCGCCCCGACTCCAGGCGCACCCGGCCGTCCGCGGCCAGCGACTCGGCCGCGGCCTGGAACACCGCCGCCTCGTGATCCGCCCCGGTCCGCCGGCTCAGCTCCTCCCGCGAGACGGCCGGCTGCAGGGGCTGCTCCTCGTGGAACCGGGCCAGCGCCTCCAGGATCTCCCCGCCCAGCCGCTCCCAGGCCCCGGCGTGGACGAAGCGCCGCCGGCCCGCCTGCACGAAGTCGACGCAGGAACCCCGATCTCGCAGCTCCCGCAGCCCCGCCTCCACATCGGCGACGCGGCGTCCGAGGAGGGGGGCCAGATCGCCGGCGGAGCGGCTGTGGGCGCCGGCGTCGCGCAGCAGGGCGTCGAGCACCTCCCGCGGATCCTCCGTCCCCAGGCGCCCCAGCCGTTCGAGCACGTCGGGCCGCCGCCGCCGGTGCCGGCGGGCCCGGGGATCGAGGACGACACCCCCGGCCAGGGTCCGCGCCGGCGAGTAGCGGCGGGCGACGAAGCGGTCCCCGTGGGCGGCCACCCCCGGGCTCTCCAGCCGGAGCTGCACGAAGCCGCTTTCCCCCGGGGCCAGGGCATCGGCGTCGAGCAGGACCACCCGGGCCAGGACCTCTCCGGGCCCCAGGTGGAGGCGCAGGCGGTCCCGGTGCTTGAGGACCGCCGGCGCGTCCTCGAGCATCCGCAGGTGGGCGTCGATCAGGCTCGTGGCCTCGAAGAACCCGGGCTCGGCCAGGGTGTCGCCGCGGGCGACGTCGGCCACGTTCACGTCGGACAGGTTCACGGCGGCGCGGCTCCCCGCCCCCGCCGCGGCCACGTCCCGGCCGTGGACCTGCACCCCGCGCACGCGCACCGGACGGCCCCGGGGCTGCAGGACCAGCTCGTCCCTGGGCCGCACCGAGCCGGCCAGGACGGTGCCGGTCACCACCGTGCCGAAACCGCTCATGGAGAAGGCGCGGTCCACGGGCAGGCGCAGGACGCCGCGGTCGGGGCGCGGTCCCACGTCCGCGATGCGCTCCTCGAGCAGGGTCCTCAGGCGGCCGATCCCCTCCCCGGTCACCGAGGAGACGGGGACGATCTCGGCCGCTTCCAGAAAGGTGCCGGCGAGCAGCTCGCGCAGGTCCTCGACGACCATCTCCACCCACTCGGGCTCGACCAGGTCGGTCTTGGTGAGGGCCACGAGGCCGTCGCGGACCCCGAGGAGCCGGAGGATGGCCAGGTGCTCGCGGGTCTGGGGCATGACGCCGTCGTCGGCGGCGACCACGAAGAGGGCCAGGTCGACGGAGCTGACGCCGGCCACCGCGTTCTTGACGAAGCGCTCGTGGCCGGGCACGTCGAGGAGGGTGACATCCTCCTTCCAGTAGGCGAAGCCCACGTCGATGGTCAGGCCCCGGGCCCGCTCCTGCGGGTGGGTGTCGGTCTCGATGCCGGTCAGGGCCTTCACCAGGGCGGTCTTGCCGTGGTCGATGTGGCCCGCGGTGCCGATGATGACGTGGCGGCCCGGGGTCACGGCGGGACCGAGCCGCGGCGCAGGGCCGACTCGAGTACGGCGATCTCGGCGGCGGCGACGGCCCGCAGGTCGAGGTGCAGGCGGTCGCCGCGCACGTACCCGAGCACCGGCGGCTCGTGCCGCCGCAGGCGCGCCGCCAGCTCCTCCACCGGGAGGGCGGGGGGCTTCACGGTGAGGGCGGCGCTCGGGATCTCCTCCAGCGGCAGGGAGCCGCTGCCGGCCTGGGCCCGCGAGTCGATCAGCTCGATCCGCCAGCCCGCTTCCCGCAGATCGGCCAGCCGGCCCCGGAGGCGGCGGCCCCGCCGCTTGAGGGTGGACACCTTCACGGTGAGCCGGCTGAGCACCGGGTGCTCGGCCAGCAACCGCGAGCGGTCCAGGTGGAGGCGCAGGGTGGCCTCCAGCGCCGCGTAGGTCAGCTTGCCGCAGCGCAGGGCGCGCATGAGCGGGTTGGAGAGGATGGCCTCGATGCTCTCCCGGCGGCCGACGATGAGCCCGGCCTGGGGTCCGCCGAGGATCTTGTCGCCGCTGAAGGTGACCACGTCGGCCCCGGCGGCGACGCTGTCGGCCACCAGCGGCTCGGCGGGCAGTCCGAGTTCCGTCAGGTCGATGAGGGCGCCGCCGCCGAGGTCGCAGGCCACCGGTACGCCGCGCCGGCGGCCGAGGGCGGCCAGCTCCTCCAGGGGCACGGAGGCGGTGAACCCGAGGACGCGGTAGTTGCTGGTGTGGGCGTCGAGGAGCAGCCCCGTGCGCTCGGAGATCGCCGCCTCGTAGTCGGCCAGGTGGGTGCGGTTGGTGGTCCCCACTTCGACGGGGACGGCGCCGCTGCGGGCCATGACGTCGGGCAGGCGGAAGGAGCCGCCGATCTCGATGAGCTGGCCCCGGGAGACCACGGCCTCGCGGCCCAGGGCGAGGCTGTTGAGGGTGGCCAGCACGGCGGCGGCGTTGTTGTTGACCACGGCCGCCGCCTCGGCCCCGGTCAGCTCGCAGAGCAGCTCCTCGACGATGCGGTGGCGGCTGCCGCGCCCGCCCGTGTCCAGATCGATCTCCAGGTCGCAGTACCCGGAGGCGGTCTCGGCGATGCGCCGCAGGGCGGAGGCGGCCAGGGGGGCGCGGCCGAGGTTGGTGTGCAGGACGATGCCGGTGGCGTTGACCACGTGGCCCAGGCGGGGGGCGAGCTTGCGGTCCAGGCGCTCGCGGACCCCGGCCACGGCTCGCTCGATCAGCTCCTCCCGAGCGCCGGGGGCGCGGCCTTCCAGCAGATCCTCGCGCAGGGCGGCGAGGGCGTCGCGAACGAGGCCGGCCAGGACGCGGCGGTCGCAGCGGTCCGCCAGCCCGGAGACCCTGGGGTCGTCCAGAACGCGGTCCACCGGCGGCAGGGCGGACAGGCCTGTCTTGGAGGCGGTCACGGGGAGAGTCGGCTGGCAGGTTCGGGGGCCGGAGAGCCCCGGCGCCCGGGGCGAGGATACTCGACGCCCCGGCGGGCGGCAACCCCCGGTTGCCAGGGGATGGTCAGGCAGCGATCGTCACCCTTCCCTCCCTTGTGCCCGGGCCGCCCGCCAGGGCATGGGGCAAGCAGGGGACCGTCACGCTTCTCTCCCCTTGTGCGTGCGGTCTCCGGGCCGCTGTCTTTGCGCGGCCCACAGCAAGGGACACCCGACCACGAGGAGAACGGAGATGGCCGACGCAGGGCGCCCACCGAACGTGCTGCTCATCTGCACCGACCACTGGAGCGGGCTGCTGACGCGTCCGGCGGGCCACCCGGTGGTGATGACGCCCACGGTGGAGCAGATGAGCCGCAACGGCGTCACCTTCGAGCAGGCCTACTCGGCCTGCCCCTCGTGCATCCCGGCGCGGCGCACGCTGATGACGGGGATGAACGCCCGCTCCCACGGCGACCGGACCTTCCGGGAGCAGAACCCGCTGCCCGAGGTGCCGACCCTGGCCGGCTGCTTCCGCGACGGCGGCTACCAGACCTACTGCGTGGGCAAGCTCCACCTCTACCCGCAGCGCGACCGCGTCGGCTTCGACGAGGTCATCCTCGAGGAGCAGGGCCGCCACCAGTTCGACGGCCGGGCCGACGACTGGGAGATGTTCCTGGCCGAGCGCGGCCACGCCGGGATGGAGTACGCCGGCGGCATGAGCCACAACGACTTCCTGGCCCGGCCCTGGCACCTGCCGGAGGACTGCCACCCCGTCAACTGGGCGGTGCGCGAGATGTCGAAGGCCATCCACCGGCGGGACCCGCGCAAGCCCGGGTTCTGGTACCTCTCGTTCTCGGCGCCCCATCCGCCCATGACGCCGCTGCAGGAGTACCTGGACATCTACCGCGACGTCGAGATCGACCGGCCGTCGACGGGGGACTGGTCCGCCGATCCGGCGGGCCTGCCCTACACCCTGCGCTACCGCAACGAGAACATGAGCGCCATGGTGGGGGCGCCCTGGCACGAGCAGCGCCTGGCGAGGCGCGCGTTCTACGCCACCCTCACCCACATCGACAACCAGATGCGGCTGATGATCGGCCTGCTGCGCGAGCAGCAGCTCCTCGACGACACGATCATCGTCTTCACCTCCGACCACGGCCACATGCTCGGCGAGCACGGGCTGTGGTGCATGACCCCCCTCTACGAGATGTCGGCCAAGATCCCCCTCATCATCGTGCCCCCCCGCGGCGAGGAGCGGCTGGCGCCGGGCACGCGGGACACGCGGCTGGCCGAGTTCGGCGACCTCATGCCGACCCTGCTGGACCTGTGCGGAGTGCCCGTCCCGCCCACGGCCGACGGCCTCTCCCTCGCCGGGGAGACGCGGCGCGAACACCTCTACGGGGAACACTTCGCCGGCGACATGGCGACGCGCATGATCCGCGCCGGCCGCTTCAAGCTCATCTACTACGCCGCCGGCAACCGCTCGCAGCTCTTCGACCTGGAGGCCGACCCGAGGGAGACGCGGGACCTGGCCGCCGATCCCGCCCATGCCGGGGAGCTGAAGCGCCTCCAGGGGCTGCTCATGGGCGAGCTCTACGGCGGCGACGAGGACTGGCTGCGGGACGGCGAGCTGGTGGGCGTGCCGGAGCCGGTCTTCGACGTCACCGCCAAGCGGGACATGGTCACCCCCAAGGGCATGGGGAACCAGCGCGGCCTGCGGTTCGTGTGAGGGGCTGTTCGGATATGACCTCCCTCCTGGACCTCGGCTCGGGAAAGTAGGTCGCCCAGTCAACCCATCGGCTGGCGGTCCAGCTCGAACGGGTCCGACCGTGCGTGAGGGGTTTCGGCCTCCTTGTGCACATGTGCGGAGCGCCGCCTCGACGACTTCACCTGGGTGTTGGTATTGAAGGGTGGCCCCTCGCCGCCGAAGGAATGATGGGCAAGGCGGACCCCAGGTAGGATGGCTTCAGAGTAGGCGCAATTGGCGAGGGCGCAGGTGTCGGAATCCAGGGACTGGAGCAGCGTTATGGACGAAGCAGCGACCTATGTCGCCCCGAGGACATGTACGGTGGTCGAAGAAGGGACGCCGGACCGGGGCGGGGACAAGTCTTCGAGGCCACTGACCCAGTACGCCAACGCTGCGGCGTACGTGCTGATCGCCGAACCGGGCGCCGGCAAGACAACGGCATTCAAGACTGAGGAGGCGAGCCAGGGGGGTAAGTATGTCACAGTCCGGAACTTTCGGACCTTCGAAGACAAGCCGGAGTGGCATGATACAACGCTTTTTCTGGATGGGCTCGACGAGTCGCGCGCCGGCACAGAGGATGGCCGGACGCCGCTCGACGACATTCGGAAGAGGCTGGACCGCTTGGGCCGCCCGCCCTTCCGGCTGTCCTGCCGGTGGGCCGATTGGATGGCGGCCAACGACAAGGAAGCACTGAAGGACGTCTCGCTGGACGGCACCGTCACAGTGATCCGACTGGATCCGTTGTCGGAACAGAACATCAAGGCCATACTCGCCAACAACCACGGCGTGGAGGACACCGACGGCTTTATCAAGGCGGCGCGAAAGCGTGGGGTAGACAGGCTGCTGAGGAATCCGCAGAACCTTGACCTGCTTGCCAAGTCCGTCCTGCAAGGGAAATGGCCGGATTCCTGCAAGGAGACATTCGACCAAGCCTGCCGGATGCTCGTTCGCGAGCCGAACGGTGAGCATCTGGCGGCGAACCCGTCGAGCACAGATGCGAGCCTGCTGATTGAGGCGGCCGGACGGCTGTGTGCCGCGCAGCTCACAGGGGCTCTGAGGTCCGTTGTTGGCGCTATTCCGGAAGGACGACCTCGACCTCGGGGAACTTCGCCAGGCCCCGGTCGAAGCTCACCAGCGTCAGACCCGACACAGCGGCGAAGGCCGCCAGGTAGGCGTCGGTCCAGACCCGGTGCGAATAGGGGTAGGGTTCGGTGTAGCGCCGCCACACCGATTCGAGTCCGGGAGGCTCGGGGGCGTATTGCACCCGCTCATCGGACAGCAGCTGATCGTAGAGCGACCACGCCCGGGGAAGGGAGATCGTCTCGGAATCGAAGACGGCGGGATTGGTCGCCAGCCTGAGGAACCCGGACTGGGACTGCCGGCAGAAGACGCAGGAGTCGGGCGCCGCCCGTTCGAACCAGCGCAGGGCGCGGGAGTGGTGGAAATGAGCCTCGAAGGAGAGGGCGAGCCAGAGATTAACGTCCGGCAGGTACACCCGAGTCTTCGGCCTCCAGGATGCGGCTGATGTCGTCGGAGCTCAGGTCGACCGACCCCGGATGGCGGGAGGGAACCAGGGGGAACCGGAGTCGTCGGCCTGTTCCCATCCCCGGGGCGCCGGCTACCCTCTCCTCGAGAGCTTCCGTGACGAAAGTCTTGAGGCTCTTGCCCTGAAGAGAGGCCGCGGCCTTGGCCCGTCGCAGGATGTGGTCGGGAACATCGATCGTGGTTCGCATATTTGTGTATAATACATCAATATGCAGAGCGGGCAAGGGGATCGGGGACCGCTCTAATAGAGCCTCTGGCGATCTCTTCTCGGAGGAGAGATGGTGGAAGCGAAGAGCATCTGCGTGTACTGCGGCTCGAAGGCCGGCCTCGGGGAGACCTACCTCCGCGAAGCCGGAGTGTTTGGGAGCGCCATCGCCCGGCGCGGGATGGGGCTGGTGTACGGCGGCGGCAACGTGGGCCTCATGGGGGCTGTCGCCCAATCCGCCCTGGCGGCCGGAGGCCGCGTGGTCGGCGTCATCCCCCGCTCCCTCGAGGAGAAGGAGCTGGCCTGCGGGGGGCTGCACGAGCTGATCGTGACCGATGACATGCACGAGCGCAAGGCGATCATGGCGAGCCACGGCGACGCCTTCGTGGCCCTGCCGGGCGGGTACGGCACCCTGGAGGAGTTGTTCGAAGCCCTGGCCTGGTCGCAGCTCGGCTTTCACGCCAAGCCGGTGGGGCTGCTCAACACGGCGGGCTACTTCGACCCCCTGATCGCTTTTCTCGACCAGGCGGTGGACCGCCGGTTCCTGCGTCCGCAGGACCGGTCCCTGCTGCAGGTGGAGACGGAAGCCGAACCCCTCGTGCGGGCCCTGGCCGACCGCATCGGCGCGTGATCGGCTTCAGAGATAGCCGTTGATGACGTTCTCCAGCCACTCCTCCCGGCCGCTGACCCTGGCCGCCTCGCCGCGGTCGTGCACGTAGGCCTCCATGTCGGCCAGGGTCGCCTCCCCCCTCAGGATCCTGCGCCCGATCCCCCGCCGCCAGCCGGAGTAGCGCCTCTTCACGAAGTCGCCCACCACCCCGTCCTCGAGGATGCGCGAGGCCGTCTTCAGCCCCCGGGCGAAGGCGTCCATGCCGCCGATGTGGGCGTGGAACAGGTCCTCCTCGTCGAAGGAGCCGCGCCGCACCTTGGCGTCGAAGTTGACGCCCCCCGTCCGCAGCCCGCCCTGCCGCAGGATGACCATCATCGCGTAGGTCGTGCCGTAGAGATCGGTGGGGAACTGGTCGGTGTCCCAGCCGAGGAGGAGGTCGCCGCGGTTGGCGTCGATGCTGCCGAGCCGGCCCTCGGCGGCGGCCACGGTCAGGTCGTGCTCGAAGGTGTGGCCCGCCAGGGTGGCGTGGTTGGCCTCGAGGTTGAGCTTGAACTCGTCGAGCAGGTCGTGAGCGCGGAGGAAGCCGAGCACGGTGGCCGCGTCGTAGTCGTACTGGTGCTTGGTCGGCTCCTTCGGCTTGGGCTCGACGAGGAGGGTGCCCCGGAAGCCGATCTCCTTCTTGTAGTCGGCGGCCATGCGCAGGAGCCTCGCCATCTGGGCCTGCTCCTGCTTCAGGTCGGTGTTGAGCAGGCTGGAATAGCCCTCGCGGCCGCCCCAGAAGACGTAGTTGCCGCCCCCCAGGGCCTGGGTGCACTCCATGCACTTCTTGATCTGCGCCCCGGCCCAGGCGAAGACGTGGGGATCGGGGTTGGTGCCGGCGCCGTGGGTGAAGCGGGCGTTGGAGAAGCAGTTCGATGTCCCCCACAGCAGCTTCACCCCCGTCTCCCGCTGCAGCGACGCGGCCAGCTTCACCATGCGGTCGAGGCGTTCGTTCGTCTCCTTCAGGCTGGAGCCCTCGGGGGCGATGTCGCGGTCGTGGAAGGCCCAGAACGGCACACCCAGCTTGGTGAAGAACTCGAAGGCGGCGCGCATCGTGTCCTCCGCCGCCTCCATGGGGTCGCTGGAGGTCTCCCAGGGACGGTCGTAGACCGGGGAGGGCCCGAAGGGATCGATGCCGCCGCCTTTCATCGTGTGCCAGTAGACCACGGAGAAGCGCAGGTGCTGCGCCATGGTCCGGCGGCCCACCTTCTCCCCGGGGTTGTAGTGCCGGAAGGCCAGGGGGTTGTCCGAGTCCGGCCCCTCGTACTCCACCTTTCCGATGCCCTGGAAGTACTCCTTCATGGCCTCGTCTCCTCCGGTTCGGGCGTCACGTACGCCGCGGTGATGCCGCCGTCCACGGTGAAGGCCGTCCCGGTGACGAAGGACGACTCGTCCGACGCCAGGAACAGGGCGGCGTCGGCGATCTCCGCGGCCTCCCCGAAGCGGCCCATGGGGATGTGGACCAGCCGCCGCTGCTTCCTGGACTCGGTGTCGAGGTACTTCATCAGCAGCTCCGTGCGCAGCGGCCCCGGGCACAAGGCGTTGACGCGGATGCCCTCGCGGGCGTGCACCACGGCCAGCTCGCGGGTGAGGGCCAGCACCCCGCCCTTGCTGGCCGTGTAGGCCAGCTGCGGCACCGCCGCCCCCAGGAGGGCGACGAAGGAAGCGGTGTTGATGATCGAGCCGCCGCCGGCCCGCCGCAGGGCCGGCAGGCCGTGCTTGCAGCCCAGGAACACCCCCTTCAGGTTCACGGCCATCGTCAGGTCCCAGACCGCCTCTTCCGTGTCCACCGCGCCGGCGTCGTCGGCGTGGGAGATGCCGGCGTTGTTGAACAGCACGTGGAGAGCGCCGAAGGCCTCCTCCGCCCGGGCGACCATGGCGGCGCAGTCACCGCCCCGCGACACGTCGGCCCCCACGAACAGGGCCCGGCCTCCGGCGGCGCCGACCTCCTCCGCCACCGCCTCCCCCGCCTCGGCATCCACGTCGACGGCGACGACCCTTGCCCCCTCGGCGGCGAAGCGCAGGGCCGCCTGCCGTCCGATGCCGCTGCCGGCACCGGTGATCAGCGCCACCTTGTCGCGCAGCCGTCCGGCCACGATCAGACTCCCCGGGGGCCCGAGTTCCGCGGGGACGCCCCGAAGGCGATGTCACGGGCCCCCTCGGCGGTGAAGCGCAGCGCCGCCTGCCGCCCGATGCCGCTCCCTGCGCCCGTGATCAGGGCCACCTTGCCGCGCAGCCGGCCGGACACGGTCAGGCCTCCGCACTGCGCAGGGAAGCCGCGGCAGGCCGGGCGTCCCCCGCGCTCCGTGGGGGACGCGGGACAGCCGTGGGCCGGGTTCCGCCGCAGGACGGCTTCATCGCCTGCTCCGGAGCTTCGGGGGCGGGGCCGGACACGCCGCAGATCGGCCGGGAGGCACCGGTCGTCCGAGTTGGTTCAGAGGGGGGATGCCGCGGGAAAGGTGGGCCACGGCGCAGCAGTGTACCGGGGGGCCGGCGGGTGCGCAAGCTGGCCGCCGCATGGGCCAGGACGTTGATTCAGCACCGCGGGCGCGGGGGGTGCGAAGCTCCGCCGTGGAAGCGCGCCGCCCAAAGGAGAGCACTCTGATGCTGGGCATGACCCTGACCCGGTTCATCATCGAGCAGCAGCGCCAGTTCCCGGGCGTCTCGGGGCGCTTCACCGCCCTGCTGGAGGGGATCACCACGGCGGCCAAGATCATCGGCCGCGAGGTGAACAAGGCGGGCCTGGCCGAGACCATGGGCCTCACGGGCCGCACCAACGTCCACGGCGAGCAGGTGCAGAAGCTCGACGAGTTCGCCAACGTCACCATCATCCAGGCCCTCGACCACACGGGGCTGCTGGCGGCCATGGCCTCGGAGGAGATGGAGGACTTCTACCCGATTCCGGAGCCCCACGCCCGCGGCCCCTACATCCTCGTCTTCGACCCGGTGGACGGCTCCTCCAACATCGACGTCAACGTCAGCATCGGCACCATCTTCTCCGTGTACCGCCCAGGCGGCGGCGCCGCCCCCTCTGCCGAGAGCTTCCTGCGGCCAGGCCGCGAGCAGCTGTGCGCCGGGTACTTCGTCTACGGGTCGAGCACGATGCTGGTCTACACCACCGGCCGGGACGTCCACGGCTTCACCCTCGACCCGACGATCGGCGAGTTCCTGCTCTCCCACGAGAGCATCCGCATCCCGGAGAGGGGCGCCATCTACAGCGTCAACGAGGGCAACGCCGGCGGCTGGAGCGGCGCCGTGCGCGCCTACGTGGACAGCCGCAAGGAGAGGGGCTGCTCGGCGCGCTACATCGGATCCCTGGTCTCCGACTTCCACCGCAACCTGCTCAAGGGCGGGGTGTTCCTCTATCCGGGGGACCGCAAGTCGCCCGAGGGCAAGCTGCGCCTGCTCTACGAGGCGAACCCGCTGGCCTTCATCGTCGAGCAGGCCGGCGGCGCCGCCTCCAGCGGCCGCGGACCGATCCTGGACCTGGTGCCGCAGGCCCTGCACCAGCGCGTGCCCCTGGCCATCGGCAGCCGCCTGGACGTGGAGGAGTTCGAGGCGGCCGTTGGCGGCGAAGGCCCGGCCGGCTCCTGAGGAGGATCCCGTGGAACGCGATACCGCCTTCGAGATGGCCACCTCCAGCATCCGCTACGGCTCCGGGGTCACGGCGGAGATCGGCATGGACCTGGCCGACATGGGGGCGCGGAGGGCGCTGCTGGTCACCGACCCGAACCTGTCCCGCCTGGAGCCGGTGGCCGTGGCCCGCCAGTCCCTCGACGCCGCCGGGGTCGAGCACCAGCTCTTCGACGGCGTCCACGTGGAGCCCACGGACGCCTCTTTCCGCGAGGCCATCGCCGTGGCCGCGGAGGGAGGCTTCGACGCCTACGTCGCCGTGGGCGGCGGCTCCAGCATCGACACGGCCAAGGCCGCCAACCTCTACGCCACCCATCCGCCGGAGGACTTCCTCGACTACGTCAACGCCCCCATCGGCAGGGGGCTGCCGGCGCCGGGACCGCTGAAGCCGCTGATCGCCGTGCCGACCACCGCCGGGACCGGCTCGGAGACGACGGGGGTGGCCATCTTCGACCTGGTGGAGATGAAGGCCAAGACCGGCATCGCCCACCGCCGCCTGCGGCCGGTGCTGGGCCTCATCGACCCGGACAACACCCGCAGCCTGCCCCCGGCGGTGGCCGCCTCCACCGGACTGGACGTGCTCAGCCACGCCCTCGAGTCGTACACGGCCGTCCCCTACGACCGGCGGCCCCGGCCGGAGAGGCCGATCCTGCGTCCGGCCTACCAGGGCGCCAACCCGATCAGCGACCTGTGGGCCCTGCGGGCCCTGGAGATGATGGCCGCCTTCCTGCCGCGGGCCGTGGCCGACCCGGGCGACGACCAGGCGCGCGGGCAGATGCTGCTGGCCGCCGCCTTCGCCGGCATCGGCTTCGGCAACGCCGGCGTGCACCTGCCCCACGGCATGTCGTACCCCGTGGCCGGCATGGTCCGCGACTACGTGCCGGAGGGCTACGGCCTCGACTACCCCGTCGTGCCCCACGGCATCGCCGTGATCGTCAACGCCCCGGCGGTCTTCCGCTTCACGGCCTCGGCCAATCCCCAACGGCACCTGACCGCCGCCCGCATCCTCGGCGCCGACGTCACCGGGGTGAGCGAGGCCGACGCCGGACGGGTCCTGGCCGACGCCATCATCTCCCTCATGCGGCGCCTCGACATCCCCAACGGTCTGTCCGCCCTCGGCTACGGGCGCGAGGACATCCCCTCCCTCGTGGAGGGGACCCTGCCCCAGCACCGCGTCACCAAGCTGTCGCCTCGAGAAGCCGGAGCCGAAGAGCTGGCGGCGCTCTTCGAGGAGGCCCTGGCCTGCTGGTAGGAGGAACCATGCTCCGCATCGCCGATCAGGGCACCATCTCCCACGCCGCCGGCCGCGGCGCCTACATGCCGTGGATCACGCCCCTGGCGGACGGCACCTTCGTCGCCAGCCAGCACGTGGGCGCGGGTCTCGGCTCCCCCGACAACCACGTGGTCGTGCTGCGCTCCGAGGACGGCTGCCGCTTCACCGAGATGGGCGCCGCCAGCCCCGCCGGCGACGGCTACGCCTACCGGGGACCGCAGATCAGCGTCGCCGGGGAGGGACCCCGGCTGGTGATGACCTGCAGCCGTTTCGAGACCGGGGGCGGCGGACAGCTCTTCGACCCCGACACCGAGGAGCTGCAGAGGCCCGAGCTCTGCCTGCTGTGGTCGGACGACGGCGGCGCCTCCTGGTCGGAGCCGCAGGTCGTGCCCGTCGATCTGCCGCCGGAGCGCTACACCTGGAACAGCGCCGGCCAGTTGCTGCAACTGGCGCCGGACCGCTGGATGTGGCCGCTGGAGACCTGGAAGCCCCAGGGTTACGAAGGCCCGCCGGATCAGCGCGCCTGGGCGATCTTCTCGGCCGACGGCGGCGCCACCTGGGGCGAGCTGACCGAGGTCGCCAACGACCCCGCGGGAGGCATCCTCTACTGGGACCAGATGAACTGCCGGCTGGCGGACGGCCGCATCTACACCCTGATCTGGACCCACCTATACGGCACGAAGGACGACATCGAGAACCACTGGGTGATCTCCGAGGACGACGGACGCACCTGGTCCGAGCCGCGGCCCACGAACCTGCGCGGTCAGGTGTGCACCCCCGTCCCCCTGGCCGACGGCCGCGTCGCCGCCGTCTACAACTACCGCCACGAGCCCCAGGGCGTTCGCGCCGCCCTCACCGAGGATCTCTCCACCTTCGACACCGGCAACGAGGTCGTCCTCTTCGACGCCGGCGCCGAGGCCACCCTCGGCACCCCCGACCACGAGAACTTCCTCGCCGAGCACATGCTCATCGCCTTCGGCAAGCCCGGCGGCCGGCGCCTGGACGACGGCTCCCTGCTGGCCTGGTTCTGGTGCACCTCGGGCGGCGTCACCCACACGCGCTGGGCGCGTCTCCAGACCGACTGAAGGACCCGGGCCCGCGGCCTCAACGGCCGCCGTCGTTCCCGGTGTAGATCCTCTCGCCGCGCACCACCACCGTCTTGCCGTCCGGCGGCCCGGCCAGCTCGTCGGCGCTGCGGTAGCCGATGGTCATGCTCGTGCGCGTGCCCGAGGTGCGGTTGGGGCCGATGCGGTGGAAGATCAGGCTGTCGATGGCCAGCAGCCCGCCGGCCGGCATGGGCACCGGCACCGCCTGCCCCGTGACGCGCGCCTCCGCGATCCAGTCCTCCTCCTCCAGGTGGTGCAGCCGGGGGCCGCCGGGCAGCAGGTGGGTGCCGGGGATGACCTGGGTGCAGCCGTTGTCGAGGGTGGTCTCCTCGAGATAGTGGATCACCGTGAGCAGGCCCCGGCTCCACTGCAGGATGTCGCGGTGGAAGGAGTCGGACCGCGTCGAGGCCACGTTGAGGGTGGCGTGGTTGTGGCGGTTGCGCACGACCTCGATGTTGGGGCCGAGGAGCGATTCCAGCGGGTCGAGGACGGCGGGATGGGTCGCCGCCTCGCGGAACACGGGCGCCCGGTCCCAGACCTGCGACAGCCGCACCACTCGGCCACCGGGGTCGCGCGCCACCGGGGCGGCTTCGGCGCGCACGTCGGCGTCGATGGCCTGCCGAAGGCGGCTCACCAGCTCCTCCGGCAGGCGGCCTTCGAGCTGCAGGAACCCGTTGTGCCGGAACAGCCGCACCTGTTCCGCCGTCAGTGCCGCCTCGCTCATGTCAGCTCCTCCGATTCCTGAGATATAGCGCCCCGGGCGACCACCGTCGAGCGTTTGCAGTGAGGGTAGCGGCCCCTCAAGTTCTTCCGTCATGCCCCGCGTGCGCGACGTGAACACCACCGACCTGAAGGCGGCTCTCGAGCTCGGGGGCCGCTGCATGAGCGGGCTCTTCAACGCCGACGACCCGAAGGGCGTCGCCTTCTTCAGCTCGCGCCTGCGGCCCGAGGCCCGCCTGGGCTTCAGCGGCGTCCACTCCGAGGCCCACGTGCCCGGCCGCCATCTGAACGCCCTGCTCGAGGCCGAGGACGCCGCCGGCGTCGAGGTCGAGGGGGAAGTGGTCCGGCGCCACCGGCGCGCGGCCCTGCTCTCCTACTCCGGGGCCGCTCCGCTTCCCCTCAACCGCAAGGAGATCGGCGGCGCCCCGGTCTCCTTCTGTCCCCACAACCTGCGCGAGGGCTTCCACGCCCTCCACGCCCTGGCCGCCTTCCGCGGCGATGGCGAGGCGGCGGAGATGGCCGAGCGCAGCGTGGGATGCATCCTCGACCTGTGGTCCCCCTCGCAGGGCTGGAACGAGGCCCGCCTCGAGTCGCTGGGGCTGGCATACATGGCCTGTCAGGGCTTCGTCCACGGCGAGGCGCGCATGCTCGGCCCTCTGGTAAAGATCCACCGGACCACCGGTTCAGCCGCCGCCCTCGAGCTCGCCCTCGTGGTGCGCGACAAGCTCCTGGCGGAGGCCTTTCCCGAGGACGGGTCCTGGGACCCGGTGGGCGTCGGCACGACCCACGTGCACTCCATCACCTGCTGCCTCTCCTCCCTGGCGCAGCTGGCCGCCCACCTCGGCGACGCCGTGCTGATGCAGCGGGTGCGGGCGTTCTACGACCACGGCCTCTGGTGGCTGCGCGACGAGATCGGCTGGACGCCGGAGTCGACGGCGCAGACCGACTCCGACCACGGCGAGGCCAACAACACGGGCGACATCCTCGAGGCCGCCCTGATCCTCGGCCGCCACGGCTGCGCGTCGGCGTACGCCGACGCCGAGCGCATCCTGCGCTGCCACCTGCTGCCGAGCCAGCTCCGGGACGCCTCCTTCATCGAGGAACCCCCCAACCCTCAGGGCGAGGACGGTCTGCGCGATCTCACCGGCCGCCACCTCGGCGCCTTCGGCTTTCCCGCGCCCTACGGCCACGAGTCCGCGGGCAAGGGGAGGGCGAACCTGTCCTTCAACATGGATATCGTCGGCGGCGCCTGTGCCTCCATCGCCGCCGCCTGCCGCGAGGTGGCCCGCGCCGACGGCGCCGGCGTCCACGTCGATCTGTGGTTCGACTGGGAGAACGAGACGGCCTCCGTGACCTCGCCCTACACGCACGACGGCCGGCTCACCGTGCGGGTCCGGCGGCCGGGACCGCTGTGGCTGCGGCTGCCGCCGTGGCTGGAGGGCGACCTGCCCCTGACCGGCGATTCCCCGGAACCGCGGCGCGTCGGCGATCACCTGTTCTTCCGCGACCTGCCCGCGGGGACCGGGATCCAGGCGCATGTCGATTTCCCGCACCGGGAGGTCGTGCTCTCCCCCCACCTGCACCGTCGCCCGATCCGCGCGCGCCTGCGCGGCGACGCCGTGGCTGCCATGGACGGCTTCGACGCCGATCTGACCTGGTTCGATCCCCTTTGAGCCGCGATCCACCCAGCCGCCAGCGCCAGGACCCATGACCGACATAGAGCAGAACTTCCTCGACTTCGCCCGGTTCCGGGGCGCCGAAGCGTTCTCCTGGTCCCTGTTCGACGGGTTCGAGAGGATCCATGCCGGCGAGGCGGAGTTCTACGTGGTCAGGGAGAACGTGGCCCATTCCAAGCTGTACCTCCTCGAGGGCGGGGAACCGCCGCGACGGCGGGTGATCGCAGGTTCGGCCAACCTCTCCGAGCGGGCCTTCGCCGGCAAGCAACCGGAAACGCTCCTGGTCTTCGACGACGACGACGGCGCCTGGGACCACTACTCGCGGGAATACGACGCGGTGAAGAGGACCGCCTCCAACCGCATCGACCTGCCGGTCGATCTGAAGGAGGTTCTGACTCCGTCGGTCAAGGCGGAGCTCAAGAAACTGCGCTGGGTCAAGGGGGGCCAGGAGGAGGAGAATTCCAGACCTGTGCGGCTCAGCATCGACCGCGGTTCTCGCCATATCTCCCTGTCGGGCGATACCGTGCCCCTCGAGGTCGACCGTGAGGGGCTGGCGCAGAGCGCCCGCGCGATCGTCGAGTACTTCGACAACTACGAGCGCGGCTTCATCGGCGACGTGCGCCGTCTGCAGCGGGGCTACTTCACCTTCATGTCCTGGCTCTACGCCTCCCCCTTCGGCCGATCACCTGCGCGGGGCTCCAGGTGGAGCGGTGCACGACCTCCTGCAGCGGCATCCCCAGGGCCAGCATCTTCGACATGGTCGCGTCCATGGTGGCGTTGGACAGCAGGCGGCTGCGGCGGTGCAGGTCGGTGCTGATCGTGTCGGGCGGGAAGCCCTGCTCCATGGCCGGCGCGGCCAGGTGCCAGTAGAAGCTCATGTTGCCGTGGCCCAGGTCGAAGACGCCGCCGCGCTCGCGGGCGGCCCACACGTAGTCGGCGACTCTCCGGGTCTCCCTGTCCACCAGGGGCGTGCGCGTCGAGTAGAGATGGGTGTGGATGTCGCCGGCGTCGAAGCGCTCGAGAAGCTCCTCGCAGGTGCGGGTGGGCCGCGGCGAGAAGTCGACCCTGGCGCCGTCTCCCGGACGCCGGCGGATCCTCCGGGCCCCGCTCGCGGCGCCAGATCTGCCGCTGGCGGTCGACGAGGCCCTCGAAGACGCCGCGCAGGCGTTGCAACTCCGGCGGCGGACGGCGTTGCGGATGATGCAGAAACCGTTTCCTGCCGTTGCCCTTCGTGTCGCAAAATTGAGACAGGTGTCTCATATTGCTACACATGGCCCCTCGCTGCCCTCCCTGGGTTTATAACCCGTTTATAAACAGTGGGTTGAACAGTTGACCCCCCTTCAGGCCACCGCGGGGGCAGGCGCAGGAATGTTTCAAAATGCGACACTCGACCCCATTCCCCCGGGGCTTTCTCCCAATGCTTCAACTCGTTTATCTGCAATCAGTTAGCTCCCTTTCTTCGAAGATGGCACAGTCTTTGCGCAGCCGCTCGAAATGTCCTGCCTCCGGCTTCCTACACGAGCGATGCGGTTCCCCTCTCGATGCCATCCGGGTGACGGCCGTCCCGCCGCCCTGGGGCCTCTGGTCGTCTCCTTCCTGTGTCTGTTTCCGGGGGCCCTGTCCGAGTCGCGGGTGGAGGGCCAGGGTGGAGCCGGCGAACAAGAGGCTGCGGAGGCGGGCCCCTCGCGGCTGTACTGGACGGACGCCGGCAGCGACAAGATCCAGCGGGCTCTTCTGGACGGCTCCGAGGTGGAAGAGGTGGTCGCCGGCCCCCGCCAACTGCGGGGTCTGGCCGTGGACCTGGCCGCCGGCCGGCTCTACTGGGCCGACCGCGGCGCCACCCGAATCCAGCGGGCCGACCTCGACGGCGGCGGCGAACAGGACCTGGTCACCCTCCTGAGCCATCCCCGCAGCCTGGTGGTGGACGCCGACGCCGGGCGGCTCTACTGGACCGACTCCGGCACCGACAAGATCCAGCGGTCCGACCTCGACGGCTCGGGTGTGCAGGACCTGGTGGCCGACGGCCTGCAGACCCCCGTGGGCCTGGCCCTGGACGCCGACGCCGGGTGGCTCTACTGGAGCGACCGGGGCACCGGCAAGATCCAGCGGGCCCGCCTCGACGGCTCCGAGGTGGAGGACCTGGTCACCGGCCTGGACACGCCGCGGGGCCTGGCCCTGGGCGCCGGCAAGATCTACTGGACCGACTCCGGCACCGACAAGATCCAGCGCGCCCACCTCGACGGCTCCGATATGGAGGATCTGGTCACCGGCCTGCGCCTGCCCCGGGCCCTGGCCCTGGACGCGGAGGCCGGCAAGATCTACTGGACCGACGCCGCCACCGGCAAGATCCAGTGCGCCAACCTCGACGGCTCCGATGTGCGCGACCTGGTCACCGGCCTGCGCGATCCCCGGGGCCTGGCCCTGGCCCTCACGGGGACGCCCAACCGCCCCCCGGTCCCGGCGCCGATGGCGGACCGCACCCTGGCCGCCGGAGACACCCTGACGCTGCCGCTGACGGGTCACGACCCGGACGGCGACGACTTGACCTGGCAGGCCCGCTCGGCCGACGAGAAGGTGGCCGCCGCCGCGGTCCGGGCCGACTCCCTGCGCCTGGTGGCCCGGGCCCCCGGCCGGGCGGCGATCGCGGTCACCGCCCGCGACCCGGGGGGCCGCACCGGCACGGAGCGCTTCACCGTCACCGTACCGGCCAACCAGCCGCCTCGGGCCGTGGCCCGGCTCTACTGGACCGAGTCCGGCCGCGGCCGGATCCGTCGCGCCCACCTCGACCGGCTCGGGGGTGGAAGACCTGGTCACCGGCCTGTCGCAGCCCCGGGGCCTGGCTCTTCACGCGGCCGGCGGCCGGCTCTACTGGACCGACCCCCGCGCCGACAAGATCCAGCGCGCGGCGCTGGACGGCTCGCTGGTGGAGGACCTGGTCGCCGACGGCCTGGAGGCGCCCTTCGGCGTGGCCCTGGACGCGGCCGCCGGAAAGCTCTACTGGACCGACTACGGCACCGACCGGATCCAGCGGGCCGACCTCGACGGCTCGCAGATCCAGGACCTGGTCACCGAGGGCCTGGACCAGCCTTTGGGCGTGGCCGTGGACGCGGCTGGCGGCCGGATCTACTGGACCGACCGGGGCGCCGACCGGATCCAGGTCGCCGGCCTGGACGGCGCCGGCGTGCGCACTCTGATCGGCACCGGTCTGCAGTCCCCCCAGGGCCTGGCCCTGGATCGGAGGGCCGGCCACCTCTACTGGTCCGACTTCGGCACCGACAAGATCCAGCGCGCCGCCCTGGACGGCAGCGGCGTGCAAGACGTGATCGCCGCCGGCTTGCGGGCCCCCCAGGGTCTGGTGCTGGACGCGGCCGGCGGCTGGATCTACTGGGCCGACAGCTTCACCGGCCGGATCCAGCGCGCCGCCCTGGACGGCACCGGCGTGGAGGACCTGGTGGAAGACCTGGAGGCGCCTTTCGGCCTGGCCCTGGGCGCCGGCCTGCCGGCGCAGCGGCTGACGGTCGGCGAGCCGGCGGCGACGGTGGCGCTGGCCGGCCGCTTCCGAGACCCGGAGGGCGGCCCTCTGAGCTACCGCGCCGTCTCCGCGGACCCGGCCGTGGCCGCCGCCGAGGTCGCCGGGACAAGGGTCTCGATCACCCCGGTCGCCGCCGGACGGACGACGGTCCGGGTCACCGCCCGCGACGAACAGGGCCTGCAGACCACCCTCCCCCTCGCCGTGCAGGTGCTCCCCAGACCCAACCGGCCCCCGACCCTGCTACCGCTGGCGGATCTCACCGCCACCGCCGGCGACACCCTGACCCTCGGGATCCAGGCCACCGACCCCGACGGCGACCGCCTCCGCTACACGGCCTCCGCGGCCGACTCCGCCATCGCCCGGGCCAGTGCCGTCGATTCGGTGATGACCCTCCGGCCGAAGGCCGAGGGCGAGACGACGATCGCGGTCCGCGTCCGCGACCCCGAAGGCCTGGCCGCGGCCGACACCTTCCAGCTGACCGTGGAGAGGGCCAACCAGGCGCCGCTGGCCGGCGACCTCGACGACCGGCGGCTGCGGCTGGGCGCCGAGGCCCGGATCGCGCTGCGCCAAGCCTTCACCGACCCCGACGGCGACAGCCTCAGCTACACCGCCGCCTCGAAGAATCCGGCGGTGGCCGAGGCCGGGGTCTCCCGGGACACCCTGACCCTCACCCCCGTCGCCGTGGGCCGGACCGCCGTCGACGTCACCGCCACCGATCCCGGGGGCCTGCAGGCCACCGCGTCCTTCACCGTCACCGTCGACGAGCCGCCGCCACCACCGCCCCCGCCGCCGCCTCCTCCTCCTCCGCCGCCACCACCACCGCCGCCACCACCACCGCCACCACCACCGCCGCGGCCGCCGCCGCCACCGGCCAACAACCAGGCCCCGACCTTCGACGACGGGACGAGCACCGCCCGCACCGTGCTTGAAAGCGCCCCGGCCCGACAAGGCATCCAGCACCCGGTCCGAGCCACCGACCCGGAAGGACACCCGCTCACCTACCGGCTCGCCGGACCCGACGCGGACCACTTCACCGTCGACCGCAGCCGAGGCCAGTTGCGCACCCGAACCGGCGTCGCCTACGACTACGAGACCACCGACCGCTACTCGGTCACCCTGCATGCCGAGGACCCCTACGGCGGTACCGACGACATCGACGTGACCATCCACGTGGCCGACGTCGACGAACCCCCCCAGGCTCCGGCCCGGCCCCAGGTCGAGCCCGCCTCCTCCACAAGCCTGACCGTGACCTGGACCGAGCCGGTCAACACCGGGCCCGGCGTCGACGGCTACGACGTGCAGTACCGCAAGAGCGGCAGCTTCCTCCCCTGGCCGCACGACGGCGACGGCACCACCGCCACGATCACGGGCCTCGACGTCAACAGCCGCTACGAGGTGCAGGTCCGGGCCTCCAACGACGAAGGCACGGGCGCTTGGTCCGCCTCGGGCTTCGGCTCGACCGGCGCCAATCAGCGGCCGGTCTTCGACGAAACCGCGCCCACGCGCAGCCTCGACGAGAACACCACCGGCACCCGCGACATCGGCGCTCCGGTGAGCGCCACCGATCCGGAGAACACCGCCCTGACCTACCGCCTGGCTGGACGCGACGCGAGCTCCTTCACCCTCGACGAGACCAGCGGCCAGCTGCGCACCCGCCCCGGCGTCACCTACGACTTCGAGACCCGGAGCCGATACTCCGTGACCGTGGAGGCCACCGACGAGCCGGGCGGCCGCACGACCATCGGCGTGGCCATCGACATAACCGACGACGACGACGAACGGCCGGAAAGACCCAACCGGCCCACGGTGACAGCCTCGACGCTGAACAGCCTGTCCATTCGATGGACGGCCCCGACCAACACCGGTCCCGCCATCAACGACTACGACGTGCAGTACAGCGACGGCGGCTCCTTCCTTCCCTGGCCGCACACCGGACCGGGGACGAGCACGACGATCACCAGCCTGACCGGGGACACGCCCTACCAGGTGCAGGTGCTCGCCCGCAGCGACGAAGGACAGAGCCCCTGGTCGGAGTCGGTCGAGGCGAGGACCACTGCCAATCAAGCGCCCACGTTCAACGAGGGCTCGCGCACCTCCCGCAGCTTGACCGAGAACACCACCGGGACTCACGACATCGGCAACCCGGTGACCGCCTCCGACCGCGACGGAGGGACGCTGACCTACCGCCTCGCCGGCACGGATGCGGCGAGCTTCGGCATCGACGCGAACGACGGACAGCTTCAGACCCGATCCGGGGAGACCTACGACTTCGAGGACCAGGCCCGCTACGAGGTGACCGTGCGCGTCGAGGACGGTCAGGGCGGCAACACCATCGCCGTGACGATCAATCTGCTTGACGAACGGGAACCGCCCGAGGACCCGGCAGCACCCAGCGTCAGGCCCGCCTCCTCGACGAGCCTGGCCGTGACCTGGACGGAGCCCGCCAACACGGGACCGGACATCAGCGACTACGACGTGCGGTACCGGGAAGGGGACAGCGGCGGCTTCAGCTTCTGGCGTCACGACAGCGCCGACCGAACGGCGACGATCACCAGCTTGACCCCGGACTCCACCTACCAGGTGCAGGTGCTCGCCCGCAACGACGAAGGGGCGAGCGACTGGTCGTCCTCCGGCACGGGAAGGACCAGCCCCAATCAGCTTCCGGTGTTCACCGACGGGTCGAGCGCCGCCCGCCGCCTCGACGAGAACACCACCGGCGTGCAGGACATCGGCGATCCGGTGGGCGCCACCGACCCGGAGAACACCACCCTGACCTACAGCCTCGGAGGCACGGATGCGGATGCCTTCGGAATCGACACGCGCAGCGGTCAGCTGCGCACCGACCGGGACGAGACCTGGGACTACGAGACCAAGTCCAGCTACTCGGTGTCGGTGAAAGCCGAGGACGGACACGGCGGCGACCGCACCATCCCCGTGTTCATCGACCTGAACGACCTCAACGAGGCCCCGGAGTTCACCAGCGACGCCGCCTTCGAGGCCGCGGAGAACCAGTCCCTGGCCGGCCGGGTGACCGTCGAGGACTTCGACAGCGGCGACCACATCACGGACTACACCCCCACCGGCGGCGCCGACCGCGACCGGTTCGAGATCAACAGCGGAGGGACGCTGACCTTCAAGGATGATCCCGACTTCGAGAATCCCGCCAACTCGAGGCGCAACAACCAGTACAGCGTGGTGGTCACGGCCACCGGTGGCGCGGGAGGCCGCGCCCTGACCGCCCGGCAGACGATCACCGTCACCGTCACCGACGAGAACGAGCGGCCGGCCTTCACCAGTCAGGACACCTTCGAGGTCAAGGAGAACGTCCGGGTCGCCGGCCGCGTGACCGCCCAGGACGTCGATGCCGGCGATGCCATCACCGGCTACGAGATCACCGGTGGCGCCGACGAGAACGACTTCGAGATCACCAGTACCAACGAGCTGCGATTCCAGGAGGATCCCGACTTCGAGCGGCCGGCAGATGCGGGAGGCGACAACGAATACAGCGTCGAGGTAGAGGCGACCGGCGGCGCCGTGCCCCGGGACTTGACGGCGACGCAGACGGTCACCGTCCTCGTGGAGGATGAGGCGGAACCGCCTGGCCAGCCCGATCCGCCCACGGTGAGCAACGAGACGGAGAGCAGCCTGACGGTGAGTTGGGACGAGCCGGCCAACACCGGCCCCGTCATCTCCAACTACCACGTGCAGTACCTCTACACCGGCGCCTTCACCGCCTGGCCCGACAGCGGCGCGGCCCGGAGCCGCACGCTCACCGGCCTGCGCTCCGGCCGGACCTACCAAGTCCAGGTGCAAGCCAAAAACGACGAGGGGGAAGGACCGTGGTCCACTCCGGGCAGCGGGACCACCCTCACCGCGCCGACGGTCTCCAGCGTCGCCTTCACCTCGACACCACCTTCGGGGCAGAACAACACCTACAAGAAGGACGACCTGATCGGCGTGACCGCGACCTTCAGCGAGGCGGTTACCGTCACCGGCACGCCGCAGATCGACCTGACCATCGGCTCCACCGGGCGCCAGGCCGACTACCAGAGCGGCTCCACCACGACCCGGCTCCTGTTCCAGTACACGGTGCAGGCCACCGACGAGGACGATGACGGCGCCACCATCAACGCCGACGGCCTCAAGCTCAACAGCGGCCGCATCTACCTCCTCAAGAACAGCACCACCATCAACGCCGACCTGGCCCACTCAGCCGTCGCCAATCAGTCCCGGCACAAGGTCGACGGCGTCGCTCCCACCCTCACGGAAGCGGAGGTCAAGAGCGACGAGTTGACCCTGGCCTACGTCGAGAGGCTCGACGTCGCTTCGAAGCCGGCGACCGGAGACTTTGCCGTGACCGTCGACGGCGAGGCCCGTAGCGTCACCGCGGTTGCCATGTCCACCAGCGAAGTAACCCTCACCCTCGCCTCGGCCGTGAGCACGGGCGAGACGGTGGCCCTGGTCTACACGCCGGGGACCAACCCGATCCGCGACCTGGCACAGAACCCCGCCATCGCCCTCACCAACCTGACGGCGGCGAACCGGACTCCGGTCGGGAATGTCTGCAGCCGCACCGCGCAGGTGCGCGACGAGATCGTCAGGCAGGCTCCGGTGAGCACCTGCGGCGCCGTGACGTCGGAACAACTGGCGGAAATCGAGTATCTCTTCCTGAACGACGAGAGCATCCCGGCACTGAAAGCCGGCGACTTCGCCGGGCTGACGGCCCTGCAACTCCTGGATCTGGGGAGCAACAGCATCAGCTCCCTGCCGGCCACCCTGTTCTCAGGGCTGGAGAACCTGAAAGCCCTCGACCTGTCCGACAACTCCTTCACGACACTGCAGGCCAACCTCTTTTCCTCGTTGCCGGCCCTGGAAGATCTCTACCTGGACGGCAACGGCCTGAGCAGCCTCGACGCCAACGCCTTCTCCGGGTTGTCGGCGCTGATTGTCCTCGACCTGTCCGGGAACTCGTTGACCACGCTGCAGGCCAACCTCTTCTCCGGCTTGTCGGCGCTGGAAGATCTCTATCTGTACGACAACGACCTCGCCAGCCTGGGAGCGAACGCGTTCTCCGGACTGACCGCGCTGACCGATCTCCAGCTGGATGGCAACGACCTGGGCAGCCTCGATGCCAGCCTGTTCTCCGGGCTGACAGCGCTGGTCAGTCTCGACCTGTCCGTTGCGGGAGTCACCGGGCTGCCGGCGAACGGCTTCTCCGGGTTGTCGGCCCTGGAAACACTCTACCTGGATTACAACGACCTCGGAAGCCTCGACGCCAACGCCTTCTCCGGGTTGTCGGCCCTGGAAACACTCTACCTGGATTACAACGACCTCGGAAGCCTCGACGCCAACGCCTTCTCCGGGTTGTCGGCGCTCGAACTCCTCGACCTGACCGAAGCCGGAATCACCGGGCTGCCGGCGACCGTCTTCTCCGGGTTGTCGGCGCTGGAAGTACTCCATCTGGACAGCAACGAACCCGGCAGCCTCGACGCCGGGCTGTTCTCCGGGCTGACCGCTCTGGAAGGACTCGACCTGTCCCACTCTCAGATCACCTCGGTGCCCGACAACATCTTTTCCGGGCTGACGGCGCTGGAGATCCTCGACCTGGGTTACAACCAGCTCGGCAGCGTGGACGCGAACCTCTCCCTTCCGGCGTCGCTGCTGGTATTCTCCCTGAGCGGCAACGACCTCACCGAGCTTCCGGCGACCCTCTTTTCCGGACTGACGGAACTGAGATGGCTGTACCTGAGGGAGAACCAGTTCTCCGCCCTGCCGGACGGCCTCTTTTCCGGGCTGACCGCGCTGACCAGGCTCCAACTCGAAGACAACACGGTCGATCCCCTGCCGATTGCCGTTTCATTGGAGTCGCCCGGGTCCAACCTGTTCCGGGCCAAGGCGCACACCGGCGCCCCCTTCGAGCTGGTCCTGCCGCTCCGGCTGGCCAACGGCGCGATCGACAGCGGCGAGGAGAGCATCGCCATTCCCCAGGGCCGCATCGAGAGCGGTTTCCTCGTGGTATCCCGCACGGCCGGCACCAGCGCCGCCGTCACCGTCGATCTCGGAGCGCTGCCGGCCCTGGCCGCCTCCGACGGCGGCTACGCGCTGGTCAAGTCCGGCGACCTGCCGCTCGAAGTGATCGCCGCCGAAGAGGGGGTGGAGATCTATCCGGCGGAACTGACCATGCCGGAGGACGGCAGCGACACCTACACGGTCGTGCTGACCTCGCGGCCGACCGCTGACGTGACGGTGACGGTGACCGTGCCCTCGGGTGCGGATCTCACAGTGGATCCGTCGCCGCTGACGTTCACCGAAGACAACTGGCATACCCCGCAAACGGTAATGGTGAGCGCCAGCGCCGACGCCGACACCGAGGACGACGAGGTCGCGCTGAGCCACACGGTGAGCGGCGGGGGCTACCAGGGGGTGGCCGTCGATGACGTGAAAGTGAAGGTCACGGAGACGGACGTCACCGCCAACAGCTCGCCGGTCTTCGCCACCACTTCCTTCGACGTGGAGGAGAACGAAACCTCGGTGGCCACGCTGGTCGCCACGGACCCCGACGCCAGGGACTACGTCACCGGGTACGAGATTACCGGGGGCCGCGACCAGGCTCGGTTCGAGATCACCACCCGGGGCGAGTTGAGCTTCGCCGAGATACCGGACTACGAACGTCCGGCCGTCAGCAGCAACCTGTACATGGTCAGTGTCACCGCCACCAGCGGCACGGGCACCCGGGAACGGACCCGCCAGCAGCAGATCCTCGTCTCCGTGACCGACGTGGACGAACCCCCGGGCCCCCCGGCGGCGCCGATACTGGGACTCCCTTTCACGTATTCCCGCATCATCGCGGTCACCCCGGGCCGGAGACCCCCGGCGAATACCGGACCGGACATCACCGCCTGGGAGATCCAGTACCGCGTCAAGGACAGCGGCGACTTCATCGGCTACACCCCGAACCCGGAGCCTGACTGGACGGAACCTGATTGGGTGGTATTGCTCAGAAATCTGAATCGAGCCACGACCTACGAGGCGCAGGTGCGGGCGAAGAACGACGAAGGGAAGGGGGAGTGGTCTGCCTCGGGCGAGGTAGAGATCCCCAACCAGTCCCCTGTCGTCGACGGCTCCATCGACGACGTGTCGTTAGCCGTGGGGGGCGCGGTGAAGGTCGTGTCCGTGGATGACGCCTTCGACGATCCCGACGATATCGTCCTGAACTTCACCGCGTCGTCGAGCAACACGGCCGCCGCGCCCGTGCGGGTGAGCGGTGCCGAGGTCCTGGTCGATCCGCTGGCCGTCGGCACCGCCACCGTAACGGTAACGGGGAGCGATCCCTGGGGAGCGAGCGTCTCGACCACCTTCAGCGCCGACATCCGGACCCCGACCTTGTCGGCCCCCACCCTGAGCATCAGCGGCGACCTCTTCACCCTGGAGTTCACCGATGACTTCGCGGCCGACGAGAGCCGGGCCTACGAGATCCGGATCCGGCAGAAGGAACCCATCGGGACCTGGGCCACGGGGTGCTTTGCCGCGACCAACGACGAGAGTTCTCCCAAGACCGTTACGGTAACGTTGCAGGACCTGGTCTCCGACTTCTTCGAGCCCGGCAGCACCTGCGAGGCGGACTACGGATACCTCGGGGCGGATTGCACCGGCAGCCTGTCGGGCGTGCGCTCCGCGGTCGCCGAGGCCACGGTGCCCGGGACCCCTGCCTTCGACATCGAGCTCATTTACGCCGGCAGCACCCCCACCCGCAGGGTTCAGTCGGCCTTTGAAACCGGGGCCGCGCGCTGGGAGCGGATCATCGCCCAGGACATCCCCAACCACCGCTTGTCCGATCGCGTGCGCAATCTGTTGGACAGGCTTCATGCGGGGACCACCGCCCCCGAGGTCGTCGACGATCTGGTGGTCTACGTGGAAGTCCTCGAGATCGACGGACCCAGCGGTACCCTCGGACAGGCGGGGCGGCTCGTCTCCCGCGTCCCGTCCTCGTTGCCTATCACTTCATTTGTGCAGATGGATCAGGACGATCTGCGTATCCTGACGGACCAGGAGTTGGGATCCCTCGTTCTGCACGAGCTCGGTCACACCCTGGGATTCGGTATCGGGCCGTGGGACGACCACAACCTGCTGCACAATCCGTCCCTCGATGTGAACGGCGATCCCATCGTTCCCGCTCCCGACACCTATTTCTCGGGCGCGAACGCGATTGCCGCATTCAACGCCGCGGGGGGGTCGAGCTACACCGGGGCCAAGGTGCCGGTGGAGAACACCTCGGGTGGATCCGCCAGCCAGGACAGCCACTGGCGGGAGTCCGTCCTCCAACACGAGCTCATGACGCCCCGAATCGGGGAGGCCACTTCCTACCCGCTGAGCGCGATCACCATCCAGTCGCTGGCCGACATAGGCTACGTCGTCGACGTCACCCAGGCCGACGCCTACACGCTGCCTTCCACTACCTCCCTTACCCGCTCCGCCAGGGCTTCCGGGGAGGATCTGGAGAAGCTGATCCTGCTCAACTGTGTCGTGGAGCACCCCGAGGCCGGGCCCGACGAGCCCGAGCCGATCACCCTGAATCTCCGCCGGGCCGGCGAGACGGAATGAGCCGACAGCCTGCATGCCTCGGGCCCCTCGTGGCGGTCTCCCTGGCCCTTGCGGCCGGCTGCCGGGCGGAAGAGCCGCCGCCGGAGGAAGGGGCCGGGCTGCCCGACGAAGAGGGTCTAAGGCCGCGGCAACAAGCGGCCGTCTGCGAGCCAGCCTCCGGCCCCCTGCCCGCCGGCGCGAGCCTGGCAGGGAAGGCCGGCTCCTACCGGCTGACGCTGGTGCAGGTCCTCGACGGGGTCGACGCCCGCTCGGCAGCGGGAACGCTCACCCTTCGCCGGCAGCCGCCGGGGCTCGACTCGCTGGCCACCGCCTCCACACCGCTGTACGGATTCACCGACCTCGACCTCCGGGCGGTGGGCGCCCACCGGGTCGGCGATCCGGCCGGCGAGGACCCGGAGGCCCCCGGGGTCCTGGTGCTCGAGAGCGGCCGCGGCGGCGAGCGCCGCATCCTGCTGCGGCTCGGGGCCGACGCCAACCGGCGGGATGCGGCCCTGTTCGACGGGGCCTGGACGGTGCTGGAGGTGCGGGAGATCGCCGCCGACGGATTCGCCGGCCGCTGGCGCAGCGGCGTGCGGCTGTCGCGTACGGAGGGCTGCTTCTGCGCCAGGAGGGCTGCCTCGCCGCGGCCCTCGAATCGCTGAGGGACGGGACGGTCAACGGCTCAGATCACGCGCTCGAGAGGGCGGCCTTGTACACGGTGTAGTTCTTGAGGACCTTCTTCACGTAGATCCGCGTCTCTTTGTACGGGATGCGCTCGACGAAGGTATCGGGATCGTCCAGCGGAAAGCGCTGGACCCACTGCTGGGCGGCGTTCGGGCCGGCGTTGTACGCGGCCAGGCCGAGCTCGAACCCGACCTCCCGGGTCGGGCCGGACGCGAAGGAGCGCATCTGCTCCCCGAGGTAGCGCGCGCCCATTCGAATCGAGACGGCCGGGTCGGAGAGAAGGCCCTTGTCGAAGGCTTCCATCCCCGCCTTGCGCGCCAGGGAACGGGCGGTGCGCGGCATGATCTGCATCACCCCGAGCGCCCCGGCCTGGGATTCGGCCTGCTCCTCGAAGCAGCTCTCCTGGCGGATGACGGCCATCACGAGGTACGGATCCACCCCGGCATCCCGGGCGGCTGCCGTGACCTGGTCCCAGGTCAGCCCTGCGGCGTCCGGGGCCGGGTGATGGACCCGGTGCCGCCGGCCCTTGTCTCCCCGGTATCCCATGCTGACGGCCCGCGCCGAGTAGTAGGAGCGGGGGAAGTTGTCGGCGGCTCTCTGGAAGAGCGCTCCCGCCTCCCCCTCGAGACCGAGATGCCGGGCGCTCTTCCCGGCCCAGAAGAAGCTCTGATCGACGATGTGCGGTTGCGTGGCCTCCGCCCCGGCCCTCCGGAACGAGGAGAGCGACTCCTGGTAGCGCTCGGCGCAGTACAACATGAAGGCGGCGCTCCAACTCGCCTCGTCGCGCAAGGGACTGTTGGGGTAGTGGTCCACCAGCCGCTGGAACAGGTCCCGGGCCCGCTTGAGGTCGCTGGCGCGCTCGGCCGCCTTGGCCGCCTGCCACAGGGCGTCGTCGGCGAGGTCGTGCTCCGGGTGCCGGGCCACCAGGCGCTCGTAGGTGACGAGGGCCTCCTCGTCGCGGTGGAGGCGGACCTGGATCCCGCCCATGTGGTACAGGCTGTCGGGCTCCCGGCGCAGCCTCTCCCGTTCCTCCCCGGAGGTGTCCGGCGCCCGGCGTGGGGCCGCGAGGGAGTCGGCGCGGCTCTCCGGTTGCCCGGGAGAGGGATCCGGACTGCCTTCCGGTTCCCGAACCTGGACCGGGGCAGCGGTCTTCTCCGGGGGATCGCCGTCCTGCAAGGCCAGTCGGGCCTCCACCAGCAGCGCCCCGGCGAGGAACACCCCGGTGAGGGCGATCCCGGCCAGGGGGCCGTGCTCCTGTTTCCGGCTTCTCGGTGACCTGGGCATGCGCTGTTCCCGGTTCATGGCTGGGGCGTGTCTCCGGGCTCCTCCATCGACTTCTCGAGCTCGCGGAGGTGGTTTCGGATATCCTCGAGACAGTCGCGGATCTCGCGGTCGAGCTCCTCCAGTTGGCGGTCGATCCGCTGTCGCGCCCCGGGATCTCCCGGCCCTTTCCGCCGATCCATCTCTCCTGGTGTTGCCTTTCCCTCCCCGATGGCGATCCGCCTTCGGCACGCAGATCCCGCCGCCGGCGAAGCATGGCCCGGCAGGAACAGCAAAGCCCATGCCCGGCCCCCGGCGATGGTTCCGCCGGTGCGGGAGAAAGGGATTATCTCGTGGTTTTACAGGGGGTTATGCGGATGTCGAGCAAGGGCTCTCGACATTGGTCGGCGCGGCGCGAACGGGAATTTTCTGAAGGCCTCCCCGTCGGGCCGGGGGAAAAAACTGCCGGCCGGCTTCAGGGCGCCTGGTCAGACCCCTGAAGCGGTGCCGCGAGCTGGGTCCCGCGACACCTGCCGGGAGCCTCCCGGCGACTGGAGCCGCCGACCTCGTCCCGGTGACGGGGGATCACCACTTGTCGGCGCGGTACTCGCTGAGGGCCCGGTCCATCAGCCGGCGGGCCCCCGCCCGCGGCTCCTCGTCCTGGAGCTGGCGGTAGATGCCGGCGAAGGTCTCGACGTCGTTCTCGATCTCGGTCTCGAAGCCGGGAACGATCTGGCGCGTGTAGTGCTGCGCCAGCCCGGCGTAGGCGGCGTAGGTCGTCCAGTCCAGCTCGCCGCTGGCCAGATCGCGCGTCTCCGCTTCCCGGAACAGCTCCAGGAGCAGGTGCATCCCCACCTCGTGAACGATGAGACCCAGCATGTGGTCGCGGTCCCGGATGGGGGTCAGGAGGCTGCGGGCGTATCCCAGCCCCGTGACCCCGCTGCCTCCGGGGGCGGCGGTGAGGGCGATCTCGTAGCGGTCGCCGCGGAAGCCCATCCCGGTCTGCTCTTCCCACGCGTCGATCAGATCGAGGGACCACAGCTCGCCGTTGAGGTGGTCGGCGATCAGCTCGAGCTCGCGCTCCACCTCGGGCCACGCCTGCTCGTGCCAGGCCTGGAAGCTGTGCTCGTACACGGACACGAGCTGGCGGATCGCCCGCAGGTAGCCCTCGTAGAGCTGGGCCCGGCTGTAGAAGAACCCTTCGAAGTCGAAGAGCCAGCTCCCCAGGCGCGCATGGGCGTCGGGGTAGAGATCGCGCAGGTGGCGGTAGTCGCCGTTGCGCATGGCCAGGTCGAGGGCGTGGAGGTACTCGAACAACTCGTGCTCGCCCTCCAGGGGCAGGTAGGCCGGCAGGTGCACGAAGAAGGGCGCCAGGTCGCCGGTGACGCCCTGCCCCCACTGCAAGGCCGATGCGTGCAGCTGCAGGATCCGGGCCGACTCCACGTCCACCGTGTGGCCGTAGGCCTCGGCGTACGGGGTGGGATACGGCAGACCGGCCAGGGTCGTCAGGTGGAGCAGGTAGTTCGGGATCTCCTCGACGACGCAGACCGCCTCCGCCTCGCCCTCGCCGGCGAACACGGGGCCCCCCGGCGGCCGGGCGGCCGGGGGGGCGCAGCCCGAGGCGAGCAGCAGCAGCGGTGCGATGACAAGCCAGCGCTTCATCGGGACAAGGGCCGGCATCGCCAGGGACCGGCGGCCCTTACAGCAGTCCGAACTTCGCCGCCAGTCCCCAGGCGCTGATGGCGGCGAACACCCCCAGGACCAGGGCCGAGAGCCAGCCGCCGGCGGCCACCAGCCAGTGGGTCCGGTAGGCGCGGGGCAGGAGCCGGTTGAGGTAGAGGGCGCCCAGGCTGATGAGGAAGATGGCCAGGTTGGCCAGCAGGAAGCTGGCGATCTGGATCAGCGTGTCGAAGGGCACCCCCGTCCAGATCAGGGCCAGGGAGGCGGCCGCCACCCACAGACAACTGAGCTTCTTGATCCCTCCGTAGCTCCATTGGCGGTGGGGCCAGATGGCGTCGAGGAACTCCTGCACCACCCGTGCATAGACCTCCGGCAGGGCCTGCAGGGTTCCCCACAGGGCGGCGAGGATGCAGACGTAGTAGATCCACACCAGGGACGGATGGATCGCCCGCCACACGTGGGCCTGCTCGGTGAGCAGCCCCCAGCCCTCGAAGCGGGTCTGCAGCGGGAAGAGCACCGCCGCCCCCGAGAGCATGAAGGCCGCCGTCACCACGAAGAGCACCACCGCCCCGGCGCCCACGTCCCAGCGCACCGGCGAGGTCAGCACCCGCAGGCGGCTCACCGACTCGGCGTCCTCGGGCAGGTGCTCCACGCGGCCGCTGGCCAGGGCCTGCTCGCGGATCACCTCGACGCGGGGGTGGCCGGTCAGGCCCCAGCGGTGCAGGCCGACCCAGTTGGAGTAGGCCAGGTAGATGAACACGCCGCCCCCCACGTACCCGAAGGTGGTGGCCATCATCAGCAGGGGATTGGCGCGCACGGCCTCCGGGGCCCACGGGGGCAGTTCCGGCAGGTGGCCGAAGCTCAGGCTGCCGGTGAGGGCGGCGCCGAGGTCGGGGCGCACGATGGCGGTGCCCACGGCGGTGCCGAGCACCAGGATCAGGCAGATCAGGATCTGCTGCTTCTCGAGGCGGGAGAAGGAGAGGCGCAGGCCCAGGGAGAGGGCCAGGAGGATGAATAGGGAGGTGCCCGCGTTCTGCCAGAGAACGGGAGAAGAGCCGTCCGGCCCGGCCAGATAGTGGACCAGGTTGCCGCACGGCTTGGCGATGGCCACCCAGGCCATGGGCGCGCAGGACATCTCGAGCACGATCAGCAGCAACAGGAACCAGCCGCGCGGGCCCGGCAGCTGCACCAGGCGGTGGCCGATCAGCTCGCCGCTGACGGCGGTGTAGCGGCCGATGAGGTAGGTGACGAAGACCCCCTTGACCACGGCCGACAGCAGCACCAGCCACAGCAGCCCGTACCCCGCCCAGGCGCCGGCCCGCACGACGACGATGGTCTCGCCGGCGCCGATGCTGACCGAGGCCACGATCGCCGCGGGCCCGAACAGGCCCAGCAGCCGCCGGACCTTGCCCGCCGACCACGGTTCCGCAAACAGCCCGGTCGCCCGGGGGATCTCGGCCCGCTCCGCCATGCTCCCTATATAGGGCATCGCGCCTCTCCGGGGGAAATCAGCCGCATCGCCCCTCTCCCGGGGGCGTTTGACACACCCTCCGGCGCGCGGCCAAATTCCCCGGCGTGGGTCCTCTCATGGAGTCCCTTCCCTCCGCCCGGGCCGAGGCCGCTGGCGCCTGCCGGCTCGTCGAGCCCTCCGAACGCTACCGCGACAGCTTCCTCGAAGGCGCCGCCGAGTTCGCCGGCGAGGGCCGTCTCGATTCCACCTACGCCGCCAGCCTGGGCTACGACCTGGTGCGGCTGACCCGGGACCTGCCGTCCTTCCTGGGGGACCTGCGGCGCCTCGGCCACGGCTCCCGCCTCGGCGGAAGCGGCTACCCGGACCGGGTCTACTGGCTCGTCGACCGCGGGCGGTACCTCGGCCAGGCCTCGATCCGCCCCGATCTGAGCACCCGCTACCTGATCACCTACGGAGGCCACGTGGGCTACAGCATCCGGCCGCGCCATCGCCGGCGCGGGTACGGCCGCCGCATCCTGGAGCTGACCCTGCAGCGCTGCCGGGAGCTGGGTCTCGAGCGGGTCCTGGTGACCTGCGACGAGGACAACGTCGCCTCCCGGCGGATCATCGAGGCCAACGGCGGCCTCTTCGAATCCGGCATGGTCATGGACGCCGCCATCGCCCGCGCCGAGGGCCGGGGCGGGAGGCAGATCCACAAGCTGCGCTACTGGATCGAGCTGGCCGGGGCCCCTTCGTGAGCGGGGCTCCGCACCGGCCCGACTACGGCGGCGGCTCCATCGTCAACCTCGCCGCCTCGGTGCTGGCCGCCTTCGGCGCCGAGCCGCCGAGCCCGCCCCTGCGCCCCGAGCTGCTGCCCCCGGAGGCCCTCGACGCCCCCGGCGGCGTGGTCCTGCTGGTCCTCGACGCCCTCGGGCACGCCTCGCTTCGATCGGTCCTCGGCGACCGCACCCCGCACCTGACCCGCCTGGCCGAAGAGACGCCGGGCGGCCTGCAACGGCTGACCTCGATCTTTCCCTCCACCACCAGCGCCGCCCTCAACAGCCTGGCCACGGCGCAGCCGCCGTCGGCCCACGGCGTCCTCGGCCACACCCTCTGGCTGGAGGAGGTCGGGTCGATGGTCAGCATGCTCACCCTCCGTCCCCTCGGCGGCGGCGACCCCCTTTCGGAGGAGGTGGTGCGCCGCGTGCCCACCGTCTACGAGCGCCTCGCCCGCGCCGGCGTGCGGTCGACGCTGATCACCGACGCCGCGTACGAGGGCGCGCCGTTCACGAACCTGATCCAGGAGGGGGCGCGGTTCCTCGGCTACCGCAGCCTGTCGCACCTGTGCTACCTGCTGGCGCAGGCCCTCGACGAGGCCCGGGGGAGACGCGCGTACTACTCCCTGTACTGGCCCGTCATCGACACCCTCTCCCACCTCTACGGTCCGGACGGCGCCGCGCCGTCGGAGGCCTGCCGGCTGGAGATGGAGTTCATCGACCTCATGGTCGGCAAGGTCCACGGCCTCTGCCGCGAGCACGGCTGCACCCTGCTCATCGCCGCCGACCACGGGCAGACGCGGGTCGACCCGGACCTCGCCTTCCTGGTGGAGGGAGCGCTGCTGGAGGCCCTGTCCCGCCCCCCGGGGGGCGGCCGGCGGGCCCTCTACCTCGAGGCCCGCGACCCGGGGCGCCTGCTGTCCGACGAGGGTCTGCGGCAGGCGACCGAGCGGCTGCTGCCGGCCGACGAGGCCGTCGACGCGGGCTGGTTCGGCGGTCCCTGCGACGGGATCCGCTCCCGGCTCGGCGACGTGGTGGCCCTGGCCGGGCCGGGCCGGCAGCTGCTCTACGACTACGGCCGCGGCAAGACCGTCCACCTCGGCAGCCACGCCGGGCTCACCGCGGACGAGATGTACGTGCCCCTCCTGGCGGCCGTCCCCTGACCGCCGCCGGCGCCGGCCGACGCATGGCCCGTCAGCCCTCGTTTCCGCCCCCGGAGGCCGGTCTCGACGAGGCCCTGCAGCGGGGCCTGGAGGGGGGCGCCCTGCTGTTCACCACCAACCCCGGCCTCGAGGACCTCGCCGCCGGGGAGCTGTGCGAGCGCCTGGCCCCCCTCGGCCTGGCGGCGCCGGAGATTCGCCTGCAGCTCAAGCCCTTGGGATTCGCAGGGCACCTCCTCGTGCTGCTGCCGCAGGTCGACGACGGCGTCACCGAGTCGGCCCTCGCCATGGGCACCGTCCACCATGTCCTGCACCCCCTCTACGGGTTCGACCTGCCCGCCGACCCGGCCGCCGGCCTCGACCACATCCACGCGCAGCTGAGCGAGCGCGGCGTCCCCGCCCTGGGGGAGGACGGCGTCGCCTCCTTCCGCGTCACCACCCGGCGCAGCGGCGAGCACCCCTTCTCCAGCATCGACGTGCAGCGGCGGGCCGGCGCCGCCCTCTACGACCGCTACCGGCTGGCCGTGGACCTGACCGGCTTCGACCGCGAGGTCCGCGTCGACGTGCGCGGCCAGCGCTGTCTCGTGAGCGTGCAGCTCACCCGGGACCCCCTCAGCGGCCGGCAACTCCGGCTCTACAACCCGGGAGCGGCGCTGAAGGCCAACGTCGCCTGCGCCCTGCTGCGCCTGGCCGGCGTGGATCGGGGACGCCTGCTCGACCCCTTCTGCGGCTCGGCCACCATCCCCATCGAGGCGGCCCGCCTCCACCCGGGGCTGGAGATCGAGGCCAGCGACTACTCGCCCCGCGCCGTGGAGGGCGCCCGGACCAACCTGGAGGCCGAGGGGCTGGAGGGCCGGGTGGCCCTGGCCCGCCGGGACATGTCCGATCTGCCCGACGCCCACCCCGCCGGCCGCTTCGACGCCATCGTCACCAACCCCCCCTTCGGAGTGCGCCTCGGCCGCGGCATGAACTTCTCCGTCTTCTACTCCCGGTTCCTCGACGTGGCCGCCCACCTGCTGCGCCCCGGGGGCCGCCTGGTCTTCCTGGCCTGGAAGCGCGGCCTCATCGACAAGGCCAACCGGCCCGCCCGCCGGTTCCGGCGACTCCACGTGCGGGTCGTCGAGACCGGCGGCATCTATCCGCGGATCTACGTGATGGAGCGGCGGGACCCGGCGCTGCGGGAGGCGGGTCCGGGGTGAGTCATGGATCGGATGCTATCTCGGGGCCCGTTTGCCATATATTCGGCGCGGCGTGCCAACCCTGTTCCTTCACCAGGAGGAGCACGATGCGAATGCCTCTTTTCTCCCTGCTGACTCTGCTGCCTCTGTTCGCGCCCGGCGCCGCCATCGCCCACGTCGGCGACGTGATCTACCCCATCTTCGAGCTGCTCGACGAGGACCTGGACCGCATCGACCTGACCGACGGCAGCGTCGAGGACTGGCTGGAGGTCGTCGGCGAGCCCTCCCTGACCGCCGCCGACTTCGTCTGGGGGTATCAAGGCGAATTCGAATACGATCCATCGGAAGTCGACTTCCGCATCTGGCTCGCCTGGCACCAGGGCAGCAGTACCCTCTGGATCGCCATGGAGCGCTTCGATGATATCTACTTCAACCTCTACGACGGGGACAAGCCCTTCGAGATGCGACTCTGGGATTCCAGCCTGCGGTTCTATGTCGACGGCGACCATACCGGCGGGCCATTCAGCTACCGTCTCGGGTGGCTGTGCGAGGATTGCACGGCCGAGGAACTCCTGGAGAACAACCGTCAGGCGCAGCATTGGATGGTGATCGCCGAGGCACCCGACGGCGAGAATCTCTACCATCACGGTGCCAGCGAGTGGGTGGCCCGGGATCCGTACGCCGCCGCGGGGGGCGGCGTCATCGGCGAGACCCCGGCCCTGACGGTCACCGAAGTCAAGGTCACGCTCTTCGACGACCTCATCTACAACGACGAGGACGCCTCCCGAGCCTCGCAACTCTACCTTGGCAAGACCATCGGATTCCAGATAACGACACGCGACAATGACGATACGCAGTGGGACGACGGGTACGGCGAAAGCCTCTTCCTTACACTCGCCTTGCCGTGGTCAATAACCAACGCCGATTTCTTCGTCGACGGCCTGCTGCTCGGGGCCGGGGAAGACCCCTCCCGCTACGACGACGTTTCCGCCGTGGAGCCGTCCTCCTGGGCGCGCATCAAGGCCAGCTTCAAGTAGCTGCTCGCGAGGACAGACACGCTCCCCGGACCTCCGCCTCACCAAGGGAGCACCATGCGCACGACCCTTTTCGCCCTGCCGGCTCTGCTCCTGCTCCTGCTCTTGGGCATGGCCGGGGACGCCCACGCCCACATCGGCGACGAGATCTACCCCTTCTACGAGCTCCTCGACGAGGACCTGCACCGCATCGACCTGACCGACGGCAGCATCGAGGACTGGTACGACGTCCTCGGGGAGCCCTCGCTGACGGCCGTCGACTTCTACTACCCGCGGTCCCACTACGATCCCGGAAACTGTGACTTCCGCTTCTGGCTCGGCTGGCACCGCCGCAGCGGGACCCTCTGGGTCGCCATGGAGCGCTTCGATGACATCTACCACAACAACTATGCGGGAGGGACTCTCGAGCCGGGGTTTCCCCGCCCGGCGATGGTTCTCTGGGATTCCTACTTCAGCTTCATGGTCGACGGCGACCATTCCGGCGGCCGGTACCAGTTTGGACACCACTGCGAGGGGTGCACGGTAGAGGAGGCCAACCTCCTGAACAACCGTCAGGCCCAGCACTGGATGGCGATCGCCGAGACGACGGCGGGCCGACAGGTGGGCTATGACGGCGTCAGCGAGTGGGCCGTGAGGGAGCCGTACGCCGCGGCCGGAGGCGGCGTCCTCGGCGCGACTCCCGCCACCTCGGTCACCGAGATGAAGGTGACCCCCTTCGACGACCTCATCTACGACGACGAAGCCGCTTCCGCAGCCTCGGAGCTGTATCCCGGCAAGGTCATCGGCTTCAACCTCTACACGATCGACAACGACGCCACCGAGTTCAGTGACGGAATGGGGCCGCTTGACTTTCAGTGGCTGTCCGACAGGGTGTCTACCCTCAGCTTCGCCGATCTCTTCGTCGACGGTCTGCTCGTCGGCGCCGGAGAAGACCCCTCCCGCTACGACGATGTCTCCGCCGTGGAGCCGTCCTCCTGGGCGCGCATCAAGGCCGCCCTCGAGTAGTCCCCCCGCCGCAAAGGAGGAGCACCATGCTCACCTTCCTCGTTCCCCTCCTGACCCTGGCCCCGCTGCCAGGCCTCGCGAGCGCCGTCCACGCCCACATCGGCGACGAGATCTACCCCTTCTACGAGCTGCTCGACGAGGATCTGGAACGCATCGACTTGACCGACGGCAGCGTCGAGGACTGGATCGAGGTCGTCGGCGAGCCCTCGCTCACGGCCAGCGATTTCTTCTGGCTGTTCGGTTCGTACGACCCGTCGGATCTGGACATCCGCCTCTGGCTCGCCTGGCACCAGGGCACCAGTACCATCTGGGCGGCCATGGAGCGCTTCGACGATATCTACGTCAACCGCTACGACGGGAACCCCTTCAACATAGAATACTGGGATTCCTCCATCACCCTCTTTGTCGACGGCGACCACTCCGGTGGGCGGTTCACCTCCGTGACGCCGTACTTCTGTGAAGGGTGCACGACCGAGCAACTCCTGGAGGACAATCGTCAGGCGCAGATCTGGATTGCGATCGGCGAGGCGCCCCATGGCGAGCATCTGGTCCATATCGGCGCCGGCCGCGAGTGGGTGGCCAGGGAGCCGTACGCCGCGGCCGGAGGCGGCGTCCTCGGCGCGACTCCCGCCACCTCGGTCACCGAGATGAAGGTGACCCCCTTCGACGACCTCATCTACGACGACGAGGAGGCCTCCGTGGCTTCGGAACTCTACCCGGGCAAGGTCATCGGATTCGACATCTGGACGCGGGACACCGACGATCTTACGCCTCCCGGCATTGATCACCTGATCTTTCTGTTGCTGAGCGAAGGCGAGATGCGATCCCGGGCTGACGCCGATTTCTTCGCTGACGGCCTGCTGATCGGCGCCGGAGAAGACCCCTCCCACTACGACGATGTCTCCGCCGTGGAGCCGTCCTCCTGGGCGCGCATCAAGGCCAGCTTCAAGTAGCTGGTCGCGAGGACAGACACGCTCCCCGGACCTCCGCCTCACCAAGGAGGAGCACCATGCGCACCTGCATCGTTCCACTCCTGACCTTGGCCCCGCTCCTGGGACCAACCTCCGTCGCCCACGCCCACATCGGCGACGAGGTCTACCTCTTCTACGAACTCCTCGACGAGGACCTGCACCGCATCGACCTGACCGACGGCTCCGTCGAGGACTGGCACGACGTCCTCGGCGAACCGTCGCTGACAGCCGCCGACTTCTACTACCCGGACTCCCACTACGATCCAGGCAACGTGGACAACCGCTTCTGGCTCGGCTGGCACCGGCGAAGCGGGACCCTCTGGGTCGCCATGGAGCGCTTCGATGACATCTACCACAACAACTATGCGGGAGAGATCAACGAGTGGGGGTTCCCTACGATGAACCGCTGGGACTCCTCCTTCAGCTTCATGGTCGACGGCGATCACTCCGGTGGCCGCTACCTGTTTGGAAACAACAGCTGCGATGGGTGCACGGTAGAGGAGATCAACCTCCAGAACAACCGCCAGGCCCAGCACTGGCTGGCGATCGCCGAGACGGCGGAGGGCCAACACGTGGCCTATGACGGCGCCAGCGAGTGGGCCACGAGGGAGCCGTACGCCGCCGCCGGTGGCGGCGTCCTCGGCGCCACCCCCGTGACTTCGGTCACCGAGCTGAAGGTGACCCCCTTCGACGACCTCGTCTACGACGACGAGGCCGCTTCCAAAGCCTCGAGACTGTATCCGGGCAAGGTCATCGGCTTCGCCATCCACACGATCGACAACGACGCCACCGAGTACAGTGACGGATTGGGGCCTGCAGACCTTCAGTGGCTGAGCGACAGGAGCGGGGCCTACCAATCCGCCGATCTCTTCGTCGACGGCCTGCTGCTCGGGGCCGGAGAAGACCCCTCCCGCTACGACGACGTCTCCGCCGTGGAGCCCTCTTCCTGGGGGCGGATCAAGGCCAGCTTCAAGTAGCCTGCCAGGCCCGGGCCGATCCTCGCCCCCGGCACTGCCCCGGCCCGATTCACGGCGCGCAGTCCTCACCCACCATCGCCCTCGGCGAGACCCGACCCTCCTCCGGGACCCGCAGCATCACGGCGCCGCACTCGTCGGTGCGGTAGACCCGGGCCCCCACCTCGCGGAACCGCGCCATCACCTCCGGCGCCGGGTGCCTGAACTTGTTGAAGGCGCCCACCGGGACGACGCAGACCGACGGGTCCACGGCCTGGACGAAGGCCCGCCCCGACGAGGTGCGCGACCCGTGGTGCGCCGCCTTCAGCACGCCGCTGCGCAGCCCGTCTCCCCACCCCAGCAGGGCCGGCTCCGACGCCTCCTCGATGTCGCCGGTGAACAGCACCCGCGTCTCCCCGTAGTCGAAGCGGACCACCACCGAGCCGTCGTTCAGGCCGTGGGGAGAGCCGCCTTCGGCGTCGACGAAGCCCTCCCTCGGATGCAGGACCACGGCGCCCACGCCTCCGAGCCCGGCGAGGCTGTCTCCCGCGGCGACCCGGTGGTAGGCGATCCCCCGCTCCTCGATCAGCCCTCGCAGCCGGCGGGCCGTCCACGAGTCGTAGGCCTGGCCGCTGTCGATGAAGTGTCCCACCTCGACCTGCTCGAGCAGGTGCACGAGGCCGCCGATGTGGTCGGAGTGCGGATGGGAGGCCACGACCACGTCGACGCGGCCCACGCCGCGGTGCTTGAGGAAGGGGACGACGACGCGCTCCCCGAAGTCCGAGCGCCGGCTGCGCAGGCCGCCGTCGACGACCATCGTCCGCCCGTTGGGGAAGCGCAGGAAGGCGGCGTCCCCCTGGCCCACGTCGAGGAAGACGATCTCGAGGTCGCGATCGCGCAGCGCCAGGGACCAGACCTGGAGGTTCGCCCATACCAGCAGGGTGATCAGCAGCAGCACCCGCCCCCGGGGCCGCCGCAGGCCCCAGGCGAGGAGCCCGGCAGTCCAGGCGGCCAGGACCAGGGTGAGCGCGGAGGGCTTCGGCGTCGTCAGGGAGGCGAAGGGAAGGGCGGCAAAGGCGTCCACCGCGCCCATCAGTCCGTTCAGGGCGAGGTAGTTGGCGCCGCTGAAGACGGCGCCGGCCAGGGGCCACCAGGGGCCGGTGAGGGCCGTCAGCAGGCCGAGGGAGACGGCGATCCCGAGGAGCGGCACGACGACCAGGTTGGCCGCCAGCGACACCGGCGCGAACTGCTGGAAGTGCCAGGCGATGAGCGGTCCCGTGCCCAGTTGCGCCGCCACGGTCACGCACAGGGGCGCCAGCACCCACTTGCCCAGGGCCCGGTCCTCGTCGCGCCAGGCCGCGGGCCACAGGGACATCAGGGGCCCGTGGAGGGCGACGATGGCGAGGGTGGCCCCGAAGGAGAGCTGGAAGGAGAGGGTGAGGAGGCTCGCCGGCCACAGACAGAGGATGAGGACCGCCGCCAGGCCGAGGGAATTGTAGACCTCCCCGCGGCGGCCGATGGCGCGGCCCACCAGCACCACCCCGGCCATGATCGAGGCGCGCACCACCGGCGCCTGCAGGTCGGTGAGCAGGGCGTAGAGGAGGAGGACGAGAGCCGTCGCCAGGCTGGCCGCCCAGGTGGGCGTGCCGGCCAGGCGGAAGAGGGTGTAGAAGAACAGGGCCACGAGGCCGACGTGGAGGCCGCTGATGACGAGAGCGTGGGCCAGCCCCGTGTGGCGGAACCGGCCGGCCACCTCGGGGGGGATGCGGTGCTTCTCCCCCAGCAGCATGCCCCGCAGCAGGCCCGCCGGGGGCCCGGACAGGTTCGCCTCCAGGGCGCCGCGCATCAGCCGCCGCAGGGGCAGGACGAGCCGCTCCCGCCACCAGGCCGCGGGCAGGGCCTCCACGCGCAGGAGGTGCCCGGACCGGTACGCAGAGGCCGAGGCGTGCACCCCCTGCAGATGCAGGAACCTCCGGAAGTCGAAGGCGCCGGGGTTGCGCGCCGGCTGGGGCTGCCTCAGGCGGGTCTGCAGCCAGATCCGGTCGCCGGCCCCGGCCGGTAGCCGCATGGCGCGCAGCGTCACCCACACCCGGCCGGCGAGGGGGCGGGGATCGCCTTCGTCGGGTCTCCAGGTCTCGGCCTCGAGGACGAGCCGCACGCGGCGCTCGTCCTCGACCTCGCTTTCCTCCGGCTCGCCCACCAGCCGGCCCACGAGGACGCCGCGCTCCCCGAAGGCCTCGCAGCCGGAGACGTGGTGGGGAGGAAACAGCCGCGTGTGCTGGTGGTAACGCAGGCCTCCGGCGCTGGCCGCCAGGGCCAGCAGGCAGACCGAGGTGACGCGGGGAGCCCGGGCGGTCAGGTATCCCGCGAGGGACAGGGACCCCGCCGCTGCGGCCCCCCACAGCCACAGGGACAGCGGGGGGGCGAGCAGGTCGGCGGTCAGGATCCCCGCGCCGAGGGCGGCGGCGGCCCACAGGGCCGGGCGTCTCTTGGCGGGCGGTGGGGCCACGGGGAGCCGGGCCGCAATCGGCGTGCCGGGGCGCCTCGACCCCGTTCACCCTCCCCGGTATATTGGCGGACCATGCTCTTCCGCCTGTTCCTCCTCTTCGCGCTCCTCCCCGTGATCGAGCTGGCCCTGCTGGTTCAGATCGGCTCCCGCATCGGCGTGACCCCCACCGTGGCCATCGTCCTGGCCACGGGCGCAGCCGGCGCCTTCCTGGCGCGGGCCCAGGGGACGCGCGCTTTGCGCCGCCTGCAGGAGGCCCTGCGCTCCGGCTCCTTCCCCGGCGACGAGATCTTCGACGGTGTCCTGATCCTCGGCGGCGGTCTGCTGCTGCTGACGCCGGGGCTGCTCACCGACGCCGTCGGCTTCGCCGCCCTGATCCCCGGCACGCGCCGCCTGCTCAAGGGGTTCCTCGAGCGGCAGGTGCGCCGGCGCCTCCGTCCCGGCGAGGTGCGCGGCGCCTATACGGTGGAATGAAGGGGGATCTGACGCCGGGGCAGGTGCGCCACCTGCGTGCCCTGGGCCACGGACTGCGGCCGAAGGTGTCGGTGGGCCGCGGCGGGCTCAGCGAGCCGGTGCTGGGCTCGCTGGAGGAGGCCTTCCACACCTCGGAGCTGGTGAAGGCCCGTCTGGAGAATTCCTGCGGACTCGACCGCGAGGAGGCGGGGCGCCTGCTCGCCGAGGCCGCGGGCGCCCACCTCGTGCAGGTCCTCGGGCGGACGGTGCTGCTCTACCGGGCCGACGGCGAGAGCCCGGCGATCCAGCTGCCCTGAGCCGCCCTCAGGCGGCCGTCTTCTCCCTGAGCATCTGCAGGACCCGCTCCTTGCCGAGCAGCGCCACGAAGGTGCCGAACCGGGGGCCCCGCTCCTGGCCGAGGACGACCTCGTAGAAGCAGCGGAACAGCTCCTTCGGCTCGCGGCCGGTCTCGCGGGCCACGTCGAAGGGGATCGCCTGCAGCCCCTTCTCGTCGCCGTTGCCGGCCGCGGCCAGGCGGTCGTGGATGCGGGCCAGCAGGTCGCGCTCGCCCTCGTCGGGGGCGCGGAAGCGCTTGCCGGGCAGGACCTGCTCCCGGTAGTAGGCCAGGCCCTTGCTCACCAGGGCGTCGAGGACCCCGGGACTGCGCGCCACCTCCGGGTCGTAGCGCCGCAGGAACTCCTTGAGCAGGTCCTCGTCGTCGGTGCCGAGGGCGGAGATCAGGTTGAGGACGACGGTGTAGCTCACGCCGGCGGCGTACTCCGGCACGTCCCGGCCGCGGCCGAAGATGTGCCACAGGGGGTGGGCGAGGCGCTCCTGGCCGGACAGCTCCGGCCATCGCCTCAGCCCCTCGAGGTAGTCGTCCACGCACCGGGGCACGATCTCCCAGATCAGACGCTTGGCCCGCCCCGGGTTCTGGTAGATGTGGTAGAGCAGGGACTCGATGGGGGCGAAGTCGAGCCAGTGCTCGACGGTCATGCCCGGGCGCCCCGCCGATTTCGAGATCCGGCGCCCTTCCTCGTCGAGCCACAGCTCGTAGGTCATGCCCGCCGGCGGCGGGCGGCCCATGAGGCGCACGATGCGGCTGGAGACCTTCACCGAGTCGATCAGGTCCTTGCCGTACATCTCGTAGTCGACCTCGTAGGTGAACCAGCGCAGCGCCCAGTCCACCTTCCAGCCCACCTTGGCGCGGCCCCCGAGGACGGAGGTCTCGCCCCTCTCCCCGCAGCCGGGGGCGGCCGGCTCGGCGCCGTCGCAGACGAAGGAGACGGCCCGCCGCTCCGGATGGTAGGCGGCGACCCGCGTGGCGTTGATGGAGCCGCAGCCCGTGCAGATGGGGAGGAAGGGCGACCAGCCCTGGCGCTTGTCCGCCCCCAGGGTCGGGAGGATGACCTGCAGGACCTCGTCCACCTTCTCCAGCAGGATCGTGAGGCCCTCGTCGAACTCGCCGTCGCCGTAGGCCCGGGCGGCGCTCTTGAACTCGTAGTCGAACCCGTACTCGTCGAGGAACCGCCGCAGCCGGCCGTTGTTGTGATCGGCGAAGCTGGGGCAGCATCCGAAGGGGTCGGGCACCGCGCTCAGCGGCTGGCCCAGGTGGGCCTGGAGCATGGGGCCGTCGGGCACGTTGAGGGGCACCTTGCGCAGGCCGTCCATGTCGTCGGAGAACGCCTGCAGGCGGGTGGGCCGCCCGGTGAGGTGCTCGAAGGCGCGGCGCACGAAGCTGGTGCGCGCCACCTCGGCGAAGGTGCCGATGTGGGGCAGGCCGCTGGGGCCGTACCCGGTCTGGAACAGGACGGAGCGGTCGGAGGCGGGCGAACGGCGCTCGAGGATGCCCTCGGCCTCGGCGAAAGGCCAGGCGGCTTTCGAGGCCACGGCGGCGCTAGCGGTTGCGGAAGGTGATGCGGCCCCGGCTCAGGTCATATGGAGAGAGGGCGACGGTGACCTGGTCCCCAGGCAGAACGCGGATGTAGTACTTGCGCATCTTGCCCGAGATGTGGGCCAGGATCTCGTGACCGTTCTCCATCTTCACCTTGAAGAAGCCGTTGGGCAGGGCCTCCTCGACCACCGCCTGGACCTCGATCGCCTCTTCCTTGGCCATATGCTCTCTTTCGCGTCAGAACGACAAACGGCGAGCGCCACAGGATCTCCGGTCACCGGAGCAGCGCTCGCCGAAAATCGCCAGCTTCGACTTGCCAGTCAGAGATCCATGCGCGTCCCCGGCCGTGGGTTTCAGGCAGCCGCACAAGCTACGCGCCGCACCCTGGAAAGTCAACGTTTCCCGGGGCCGGCGCGTGAGCGCGGGGCGTCGCTAGTCGAAGAGGTAGGTGTCGTCCCAGGCGGCGTTGCGCGCCGCCTCGATCCGGTGGAGGTGGGGGGTGAGCAGGGCCTCGCGCTGGTAGTAGCGCTCGGCCTCCTCGGGCCGTCCGGTGCGGTCGAGGACGTAGGCCAGGTTGTGGATCGCCGGCACGTGCTCGGAGTCGAGGCGCACGGCGGCGGCGAAGGCCTGCCCGGCGGCGTCCAGATCCTCCAGGCGCAGGTGGGCGACCCCTTCCGCGTAGACCACGTCGGCGTGCTCCCGCAGGGCGAAGGAGCGGTGGAAGAACCCGATCGCCGGCCGCGGCTGCCTGGCCTGCAGCAGGATCAGGCCGCGGGCGAAGTACGACTGCGACAGGGCCTGGCGGGCGCCGGGATGGTCGGCGTGCCGTTCCACCAGGTCCTCCAAATGGGCGATGGAGCGCCGGAAGTCCTCCACCCGGTAGTAGGCGACGCCGAGGTTGTAGCGGGCGTCGTCCCGTCCCGGGTCGCGGCGCAGGGTGCCCTCGAGGTAGCCGATCCCCTCGCCCGGCTCGCCGTTGGCGCACAGCAGGGTGCCGAGTCCGGACATGGCCTCCACCAGGGTGGAGTCCTGGTCCAGGGCCAGGCGGTAGTGCTCCTCCGCCTCGGCCACGCGCGACTGGGCGTGGCGGACGACGCCGAGGTTGCAGTGCGCCTCGGCGTACCCCGGCTTCAGCTCCAGGGCCGCCTCCAGCTGGCGGGCGGCCTCGCAGTAGCTCTGGTCCTCGAAGTAGGCGATGGCCAGAAGCACCCGCAGCTCGGGGTTGTACGGGTCCTTCTGCGTCCGTTCCTTCTGGTAGCGGATGCGCTCCTTGGCCCAGATGTTGTAGCGCTCCTTGGCCGCCGACGGCGCCGCGGCCAGGCAGCACAGGACGAGGGCGGCCCCGGTCCCGCGGATCATGGGGCGAACTTCTGGATCCGGTTGTTGAAGGTGTCGGCCACGTAGATGTACCCGTCCCGGTCGCGGGCGATGCCCCCGGCCACGACCTCCTTGCTCACCAGCTCTCCCGTGGTCACGTCGGCCAGCACCCTGGCCGTGCCCCGGAAGCGGAAGGCGGCCGGCTCCCGGCCGGCCCGGCCCCAGCGCGTCAGATAACGGCCGCCGCGGAAGACCTCGATGCGGTCGTGGCCGCCGTTGACCACGAAGACGCGGTCGGTGGCGGGGTCGTGGGTGAAGTCCGTCGGCCGGTTGAGCAGGCCGGCGCCCCGGTCCTCGGGCGACAACGGGTCGCGGCCGGCGACGCGCTCCACCTCGTTGCGCTCCACCGAGCCGTAGACCACCAGCCGCGGCGCCTGCCAGCCGGCGGTGTCGAAGCCCAGGGGCTCCACGAGGGCGGCGAAGGCGCCGTCCCGGAACCGCACGCTGGAGACCATCAGCGGCGGCACCCTGTAGTGCTCGACGAGATCGCCTTCGGGGCCCAGTTCCTGCAGCTGGCTGATGCTCTCCACGAACAAGCGGTCCCCGTCGGCCGCGATGTGGCGGACGAAGACCGTGCTCAGGGGCAGCGTCCACCGCCGGACCCCGTCCGGTCCGAGCTTCGTCCACCGCGGCTGCGGCGAACCGCCCTCCACGTGGGTGTTGAAGACCACGTAGAGGTAGCCCTCCGCGTCGAAGGCGGCCGAGGCGGCGTCGAGGGTGGCCGTCTCGAGGCAGGCGTTCGGCGCGTCGGTGAAGCGCCAGCGCTCCAACGGGTTCCCGTCGAGGTCGAAGCGCTCGACCCAGCCCCGGCCGGCGCCGAGCACGTGGAGGACGCCCTCGTCGGAGAGGACGATCCGGGTCGGCAGGAAGCCCTCGGAGAGAGTCCAGCCGCCGACGTAGCGGTGGATGCCCCCCGACACGGTGTCGCTCTCGAGCCGCTGCTCCTCCTCGGAGCCCCTGGCGCTGTACACGGCGGCCACCCGGTAGCGGTAGTCGCGGCCGGCCAGCAGGCCCTCGTCGACCCAGGTCGTATCCCCGGGGCCGGCCACCGCGGCGGCGACCTTGAAGCCGTCCCTCCCGGCGCGCTCCACGTCGTAGCGCAGGAACCCCTTTGCCGGCGTCCGCTTCCAGGTCAGTCGGGCGCTCGCGCCGACGCTGTCGAACTCGACGCCCAGGGCGGGCGGCGAGGCGGGCAGGGGCGGCCGCCCGAAGGGCAGGCTGCAGCCGCCCAGGGCGGCCAGCAGGAGAACGAGGAGAGGGAGGAGGCGCATCGCGGTGGGTCCCATGGCAGGCGGCGCTACGATAACGGCGCCCGGGAAGGTGTCAAGCGCTTCACCCCGCCGTGGAACCCCCTGCCGGCGGCCCGTACTTTTGCGGCATGGCCCCCAACAGCGCCGTGAGCCGGGACGACCCGCTCATGGTCAGCCTCTCCGGCATCCGCGGCATCGTCGGCCGCTCCCTCACCGAGGAGACGGTGCGCCGCTTCGCCGGCGCCTTCGCCACCCGGCTGCCGGCCGGGGCCCGGGTCGTCCTCGCCCGCGACACCCGCCCTTCGGGCGAGGCCTTCGCCGGAGCCGCCGCCGCGGCGCTGCAGGAGGCCGGGTGCGCGGTCCTCGACCTCGGGACCTGCGCCACGCCCGCCGCCAAGATGATGGTCCTCCAGTTGTCCGCCCACGGCGCCGTCATCCTCACGGCCAGCCACAATCCGGCCGAGTGGAACGGCCTCAAGCTGATCCGCGGGGACGGCATCTTCCTCGACGCCGAGGGCGCCCGCCAGGTGGAGGCGGCCTATCACCGCGGCGACCGGCGCCGCGCTCCGGGGGGGCGGCTGGAGCGCGTCGGGCGGGACCAGGTGGAGGAGCGTCTCCTCGAACGGATCCTGAAGGTCGTCGACGCGGACCGGATCCGGCGGGCCGGCCTGCGCGCCGCCGTCGACCCCTGCAACGGCACCGGCGCCCTCTTCGTGCCCCGTCTGCTCGAGGCCCTGGGCGTCGAGGCCCGTTTCATCCACGCCGAGCCCCACGGCCGCTTCGCCCACGACCCGGAGCCCGTGCCCCGAAACCTGGCCGATCTCGGCCGGGCGGTCCTCGAGCACGGCGGCGACGCCGGCTTCGCCATCGATCCGGACGCCGACCGCGTCGCCCTCGTGGGCGAGGACGGCAGCCCCCTGGGAGAGGATCTCACCCTGGCGCTGGCCGTCCAGGTCGTGACCCGGCGCCGGCGCGGCCCCGTGGTGACCACGCTCTCCACGTCCCAGGTGGTGAGCGACGCGGCCGAGGCCGCGGGCTGTCCGGTCACCCTCACCCCGGTGGGAGAGGTCCACGTGGTCGACGCCATGATCGCAGATGGGGCGGTGATCGGCGGGGAGGGCAACGGCGGGGTCATCCTCACCGAGGTCGACCCGGGCCGCGACGCCGCCGTGGGCGTGGCCCTGATCCTGGAGGCCCTGGCGGTGGCCCGCCGGCCTCTGACCGCTCTGGCCGCCGCCCTGCCGAGATACCACATCGAGAAGCGCAGGGTCTCGGCCGATCCGGCCGGGCTGGAAGAAGCCGTGGCGTCGCTGGCCGCGCGTTACCCCGGGGCCTTCCGCCATCCCATCGCCGATGGCGGCAAGCTCTACCTGGACGGCCGGCTCGAGTGCCCGTGGGTGCATCTGCGGGCCTCGAACACCGAGCCCGTGGTGCGCGTCATGGCGGAGAGCGGCGACCGGGCCGAGGCGGCCAAGCTGTGCGACGAGGCGGAGAGCCTGCTGGCCGGGGGGCGGGGCCAGGAGTCGGGCCGGTGAGCTAGGGCCGCGAAGTGGGGAGGCGAAGGGGCTGATCGCGCAGGCCCGGGCGACGGCTCGGGGCCGGCTCGACGACGCCCTCTTCGCCGGTGATCCCGCTGCGGTCCTCCACCAGGTCGATGAGGCGTTCGATGCTGTGGCGGGCCCGGTCGGTGAAGGCCTTGCGCTCGGCCATCAGCTTGAACAACTCGGCGGTGATCTGCATGGCCGCCAGGATCGCCACCTGCCTCTCCCGGCCGGCGTGCCGGCCGGCGATCTCCTTCATCTTGGCGTCGACGTAGGCGGCCACCTGCTGCACTTGCTCGGGGTCGCCCGCGATGTGGTACTGCTCGCCGAAGATCTCGACGAGGACTCCCTGAACCTGGCTGTCGCCTTGCGCCACGCCGGACCGCCTGCCGGAGGAGGTGTCGAAGCAACCTGCCATTATACCGACGGCGCCGGGGGTCGGCAAGCTGCGTCAGTCTCCCGCAACCGCCGGACCGGGGTCGACGCCGCAGGCCTGCAGACGTCTCCTCAGCGCCTGCCAGCGGCCGGCGCTGATGGGAATGCCGGCGGCCAGCCGCTGCTCGCGGACCTTGCGGGCCCGATCGCCCGGCGCCCGCACCCGGTCGACGCCTTCGGCCGGGGCCGTGGCCCGCGCGTCCTCGGCGAGCCCCTGCGCCGCCGCGGCCAGGCCGCCGCCGAAGGGCGCCGGATCGACGACGAGAACGAAGAAGCCGCAGCCATAGGGGGCGCCCAGCTCGCTCACGGGGGGCACCTGGCGCCCGCAAGGTCCGCCGGACAGTCCGCCGGCGAGCAGGTCGACGAGCAGTCCGAAGCCGTAGCCCATGGCTCCGCCGACGGGCAGCAGGATGCCGGCCGCCGCCGCCGCCGGGTCCGTCGTCGGCCGGCCGTCGGCGGCCAGCCCGATGCCGGGGGGGAGCTGCCGGCCCTCCTCGGCGGCCTGGGTCACCTTGGCCGCCGAGTGGCCGGTGGCCGCGTCGAAGACCAGCGGCGCTCCGGCGGCGGCGGGGGCGGCCCAGGCGATCGGGTTGGTTCCGTGCAGGGCCTGCCGGCCGCCCAGGGGGGCGACCCGGGGCGTTGAGTTGGCCGCGGCCAGCGCCAGCAGACCGGCGCGGGCCGGCGCCTCCACGTAGGTCGCCAGGGCGCCCACGTAGTTGGCGTCCCGCAGGGCCACCGCCCCGAGGCCCGTCTCCCGGGCCTTGTCCTGCGCCAGGGCCACGGCCCACCGAGCCAGGGGAGGACCGAGGCCGTGCTGACCGTCGACCAGGGCCGTGCTCGCCGCCTCGCGGCGCACCAGGGGCCGGCGCCCGGGCCGCATCTGCCCGGAGCGGATGCGCTCCGCGAAGGTCCCCAGGAGGCTGATCCCGTGGCTGTCGACGCCGCGCAGGCTCGCCTCCACCATGGTCTCGGCGCACACCCGGGCCTCCTCGCCGGAGACGCCGAGCCGGGCGAGCACGTCGGCGCAGAGGGCGAGGGCCGACCGGTGCGGGATGTGATGCGTGTCCGTCATCTTGGTGAGGCGAGGCCGCGGGTTGCCGCGGCCGGATGGGAAGGCCGACCTTTGGGCCCAATGAAGGCCATCGTCGTCGATACGGAAACCCCGGGCCGCCCCGTCCGCTGGACGGAGATCCCCGATCCCGGCATGGGCCCGCGGGAGGTCCTGGTGGAGGTCCACGCCACGGCCGTGAACCGCGCCGATCTGATGCAGCGGGCCGGCGACTACCCCCCGCCGCCGGGCGCGCCGGAAACCCTGGGCCTGGAGATGGCCGGGGTCGTCGCCGAGGCCGGCGGCCAGGTGGACCGCGCCCGTCCCGGCGACCGCGTCTGCGCCCTGCTGGCCGGCGGCGGCTGCGCCGAGCGGGCGGCGGTGGACGAGCGCCTGCTGATCCCCGTGCCCGAGGGCTGGGACTTCGCCCGCGCGGCCGCCGTGCCCGAGGTCTTCCTCACCGCCTACCTGAACCTGTTCGAAGAGGCCGGCCTGCAGCCCCGGGAGACCGTCCTCGTCCACGGCGGGGCCAGCGGTGTGGGCACCGCCGCCATCCAGCTCGCCCGCCACCAGGGCTGCCGGGTGCTGGCCACCGCCGGGACCGAGGCCAAGCGGGACCTCTGCCGGCGCCTCGGCGCCGAGCTGGCCGTCGACTACCGGAACGGCTTCCGCGACGCCGTCGCCGATCACCTGGGCTCCGCAGGCGGGGTGGACGTGATCCTCGACGTGGCCGGCGCCAGCCACCTGGCGGACAATCTGGCGTGCCTGGAACCGAAGGGGCGCCTCGTGGTGATCTCCCTGCTCGGCGGCGCCCGCGCCGAGCTCGACCTGTCGCTGGTCCTGCGCAAGCGGCTGCGGGTCATGGGCTCGCTGCTGCGGGCCCGGCCCGTGGAGGAGAAGGCGCATATCATCAGCCGCTTCCGGACGCGCTTCCTCGGGGCCCTGGTCAGCGGGCGCCTCGAGCCCGTCATCGACCGGGTGCTGCCCATCGAGGAGACGGAGGCGGCTCACGCCGTGCTGGCACGCAACGAGAACCTGGGCAAGGTGATTCTTCAAGTGAGGAAAGACACATGACCGAGACCGCACCGGCGGCCACAGCCGCCACCCGATACCCCGAGCTGACCGTCTCCGGGACCCCGAGGGCCATGGGCGAGCAGATCGGCGAGGCCCTGGGCGAGCAGATCCGCGGCTTCGACGCCATCGCCCTCGACCGCGTGCGCCTGAACGTGGACGTCTCCCGGGAGCGCGCCTTCGAGGTGGCGCGGCGCTGCCTCGAGGACGTGGGCGGGTACGCGCCGCACATGCTGGCCGAGCTCGAGGGCATGGGCCGGGCCTGCGGCGTGGCCGTGGAAGCGCTCATGCTGCTGCAGATCCGCAACCAGCTGCAGCCCGACGCGGGCGGAGGCCGCGGCATGGCGCCGGCCGACTCCGGGTGCACGGCCTTCGCCCTGAGCGCGGAGATCACCGGCGCCGGGGGCGTGGCCGGACAGAACTGGGACAACGACCCGGCCCTCGATCCCTTCACCGTGGTGCTGACCCGGCGGCCCGACGACGGTCCGGCCTTCATGAACGTCACCCAGGCGGGGCTGATCGCCTACCTGGGGGTGAGCGAGGCCGGCCTCGGCGTGTGCATGAACACCCTGCCGGCCCCGGCCCGGCGCTACGGCGTGCCCCACTACTTCACGGTGCGCGGCATCTACGAGGCCCGCTCCCTGGAGGAGGCGGTGCGGGCCGTGGACCGGGCCCGGCGAGCCATCCCCGCCAACATCCTGCTGTCGACGCCCCAGGGTCCGGCCGACCTGGAGGTGACGACGGACGCCGTGCACGTGCTGCGCGACGACGACGACGACGGCGTGGTGACCCACACCAACCACTGCGTGCACCCCGACCTGGCGCCGATCAACCGCGACTTCCCGGAGCTCATCGAGTCCGGCCCCCGCCTGTGCCGCGTCGACGAGCTGCTGTCGGCCTGCCCCCGGCCGGTGACGCGGCCACGGCTGCAGGAGATCCTCAGCGACCACGAGGGCCACCCGCGGTCGATCTGCCGCCACGCCAACGATCACCCGGCCACCGGGTACTGGACCAGCGTCTGGTCGCTGATCGTCGAGGCCGGCGCCCGGCGCCTGCACCTGAGCCGGGGCAACCCCTGCCAACGGCCCTACGAGACCTACGAGCTGAACTGACCCGACACCCGCCCTCCGGGAGGTCCCATGGCCACGCTCCACGGCACCATCGTCGACGCGGCGACCAACGAGCCCATCGACGCCAAGGTCCACGTCCTCGGACCGCACGGCGCCTTCCAGCACCCCGCCGGAGCCCTGCTGAAGCGGGGGCCGGGGACCCCCTTCTTCTTCGCCGACGGGGAGTTCGAGGTGCAGGTCGGCCGCGGGCGAACGGACGTGCTCGTCGAGCGCGGCACCGAGTACCGGCCCCGCCGCGTCACCGTGGAGACGCCGGAGGCCGGCGTCGCCGAGGTGGAGATCGGCCTCGAGCGCTGGCACCGGCCGCAGGCGTCGAACTGGTACCCCGGCAACACCCACATCCACTACGACGAGAAGGAGACGCGCCCCGACGAGCGCCTCGGCGTGGACTGCTCGGTGGAGGGCTACAACGTCACCTGCGTCTCCGTCCTCGACCGGCGCCAGCTGCCGTACGCGAGCAACAAGTACCCCATCGGCGTGATGAACGAGTTCACCACCGCTCACCACGTCCTCGACATCGGCGAGGAGAACCGCCACTACGGGGAGAAGTCGCCCTGGGGCTTCGGCTACGGCCACGTGATGTTCCTCAACATCCGCAACCTCGTGCAGCCGGTGAGCCGCGGCCACATCCTCAGCGCCCAGTTCGACCCCGACTACCCGCCCCTGTGCTTCTGCTGCGACGACGCCCGCGACCAGGGCGGCCTCGTCATCTGGTGCCACAACGGCCGCGGCATGGAGGCCCCCGTGGCCGCCGCCCTGGGCAAGCTCGACGCCTTCAACCTCTTCGACCCCTTCTGGATGGACCCGGAGTACGACCTCTGGTACAAGCTCCTCAACTGCGGGCTCCGGCTGCCGGCGTCGACCGGGACGGACTGGTTCGTCTGCTCCAACAACCGCGTCTACGTGCAGGTGGAGGGCGAGTTCTCCTACGAGGCCTGGATCGACGGCATGAAGAAGGGACGCACCTACGTCACCAACGGGCCGGCCGTCGACATGGCCGTCAACGGCGCCGGCCTCGGCTCCACCCTGCTCCTCGACGGCGGCGGCCGCCTCGAGGTGGAGGTCACCTTCGACTCCCACTACCCGGTGGCGGCCGCCGAGGTCGTGGCCGATGGCGCCGTCGTCCACCGCCAGGCCTTCCCCGCCGGCGAGCGGAGCGGCACGGTGCGCTGCGAGCTGGCCGCCGAGCGCGACGGCTGGGTTGCGGCGCGCTTGTGGGGCGACGCCCGCGACAGCTTCGACCAGGCCGTCTACGCCCACACCAGTCCCACGTATTACACCTGCGGAAGGCCGCCGGAGGCGCGTGCAGGCGACGCCAGGTTCTTCCTCGACTCGATCGACGAATCGCTGCGCTGGATCGATTCGGTGGGCCGCTACGACACGGACCGCCAGCGCGAGGAGGTGCGCGAGCTCTTCCGGCGCGGGCGGGAGGCGTACTCGGCGCTGACGCCGTAGGACCGAGGGCCGGGCTTCAGCGGCTCAGCGGTCCCCCAGCCAGCGCTCCGCCTCGATGGCGGCCATGCACCCCGTGCCGGCCGCGGTCACCGCCTGCCGGTAGACGTGGTCCTGGGCGTCGCCGCAGGCGAAGACCCCCTCGACGTTGGTCCGCGTCGAGTCCGGGGCCGTGATCAGGTAACCGTTCTCGTCCATCTCGAGCACGCCCTCGAAGAGCTGGGTGTTGGGCACGTGGCCGATGGCCATGAACACCCCCTGGCAAGGATGCTCCCAGCTCTCGTCCGTCTCCGGGTTGCGCATGCGCACGCCCCGCACCTCCAGCTCCCCGTCCGGCGACAGGATCTCCTCCACCACCGCCGGCGTGACGAATTCGATCTTCTCGTTCTGCTCGGCCCGGTGGAGCATGATCCTCGAGGCCCGGAACTCCGGACGCCGGTGCACGATGCTCACCCGCGTGGCGAACTTGGTCAGGAAGGTGGCCTCCTCCATGACCGAGTCGCCGCCGCCGACGACGACCAGCTCCTTGCCGCGGAAGAAGAACCCGTCGCAGGTGGCGCACGCCGACACGCCATGGCCCATGAGCCGGGACTCCGACTCGATGCCGAGGAGCCGCGCCGAGGCGCCGGTGGCGATGATCACGGACTCGGCGGTGAAGCTCCGGTCCTCGGCCCGCACCGTGAAGGGGCGCCGGGAGAGGTCGACCTCGGTGGCCGTCCGGAACAAGGTCGTGGCGCCGAACCGCTGCGCCTGCTCGCGGAACTTGTCCATCATCTGCGGACCCAGGATCCCCTCGGGGAAGCCGGGGTAGTTCTCCACGTCCGTGGTGATCGTCAGCTGGCCGCCGGGCTGCATGCCTTCGAGCACCAGCGGCGCCAGGTCCGCCCGCGCCGCGTACACGGCGGCGGTGAACCCGGCCGGGCCGGAGCCGATGATCAGGACGTCGTAGTGGCCGTTCTCTGGCATTCTATGGATTACTCACTGATGTGGGTGATATTGTCCGGTGAACTGCTTGATCAGGAAGTAGCAGAATCCCAAAGCCAAGCTTCTCCCCAGTCTCGCGAACTCCTGCTCGGAAAAACCGATCGGCGTATGCGATGCACGACTTATGAAGCCATAAACTCCCACTATAGCGGCTTCCTCTCTACAGGCAATGAACCCCGACTTTCGCAGGTAAGTTACGATTGCTCCCCACTTACGTGGATCGTATTCCCCTGGTTGATTTCCTTGCATCTGCTGAGCAATCGACCTCGCCAAAGACTCCAGAGCTACCCTGGAGTTGCTGAGGCATGCGTTGAAATCCTCGCCCCGAAACGCATCCGCTGATTTCTCAATCATCTGCACAATCTCTTCCGCCTCCGGCAATCCAGATCGATCAATCTCAAGGGTCAGATCATCCTCGACGGCTTGAACACCCTCTAAAGTCGGTTCAATCCGCACGAAGGAACCTGTCTCGCGTTCATACTCGTCCTGGCCCGGGCGATATCCATCCAATTCCAGGCAATGGAGCAAGTCATCCCATCTCTCTTTGAACCGATACTTCTGAGATATCTCGGATCGCAGCGTTTTCTGGGTCTTGAGAACTTCATCCAAGACCTCCCCAATTTGCTCATCTGAGGCATAATGGATTGCATCCTTTATCTTTTCTACGTCGGATCTCTCAGGGTAGAAAGTGCCTAACTCATGCTTTTCTAGCAGCAGAGAGGTGTGATCTCTCTCAAACAAGGCAAGAAACTGGGCATTGTCCCGATCTTAGTTGAAATAGCACAGGCTCCCATCGTTACGTTTGATACGAGAAATCCCCAAGAAGCCTCGTATCGGTAACCCAAGGAGCCTGCCATGAGCAAGCTACAAGCACGGAAGAAGGGCGTCAAACGGACCGTGGCCATCGGCCCCGTGAACCGCCAAGCCACCGCGTCGATGGACGATCTGGAGACTCGCATCGAGGTCATCCAGCTGCTGATCCCTTTGGGTCTGCAGGCGGTCTCGGAGGAGCTGCAGCAGTCGGTCGAGGCCTTGGCCGGACCTCGGTATCAGCGCAAGGGTCCGGATCAGGCGTTGCGCCGCTGGGGGGCGCAGGCCGGGTCGGTGTACCTGGGCGATCAGAAACTGCCGGTCGAGGTGCCGCGCGTGCGCGATGTGGTCCGCGGCACCGAGGTCCCGCTGGAGGCCTATCAGGCCCTGCAGACGCCGAGGCAGATGGACCAGGGGCTGTTGTTGCGGGTGCTGAAGGGCCTGGCCACGCGCAACTACGAGGCCTGCGCCGAGACCGTCCCGCAAGCCTTCGGTCTGTCCCGTTCCTCGGTCTCTCGCCGGTACGTGAAAGGCACGGCGCGCAAGCTGGCCGAATTCCAGCAGCGATCCCTGGAAGGCTACGACCTGGTGGCGCTGTTTCTGGACGGCAAGAGCTTTGCCGACGAGGAAATCCTCATCGCCCTGGGCGTCACTGTGGAAGGACACAAGATCCCTCTGGGTTTCGTGCAGGCGGCGACCGAGAACGAGCGCGTCTGTCGTCGCTTCCTGGCGGAGTTGGTCGAGCGGGGCCTGCAATACGAGGCCGGGCTGCTCGTGGTGATCGATGGAGGCAAGGGCCTGTACAAGGCAGTGCGGTCGGTGCTCCAGGGCCATGCCTGCGTGCAGCGATGCCAGTATCACAAGCGCCAGAACGTGGTCTCGTACCTGCCCAAGAGCGAGCAGGCCGGCCTTCGTCGAAAGCTGGAAGCGGCGTATGGGCACTCGACGTACGAGGAGGCCCAAGCCGCCCTGGAGGCGCTGAAACCGGGGTTGCAGTTGATGAACCAGTCGGCCCTGCGCAGCTTGGAGGAAGGCCAGCAAGAAACCCTCACGCTCCACCGCCTGGGCCTGATGCCGATGCTGAAGGCCTCCTTCCGTACCACCAACTGTATCGAGAACGTCAACAGTCTCCTGGAGCAGTTGACGCGCAACGTGCGGCGCTGGACGAACTCGTCGCAGCGTCACCGCTGGGTGGCCACGGCGTTGCTCGACATCGAACCTCGCCTGCGCCGGGTCAACGGCTACCACCACCTGCCGATGCTCCGGCTAGCGCTCCAAGCCGAGCTCGGCATCCATCAGCTCGCGATGACGGGCTGACTCATCCACTCGAGCCTGGGCTACGTTTCAACTGAGAATGGGACTTGCCCAGAAACTGGCAGAGAGACAGCTTGGAACGCCTGCTCAGGTTCATCTGGTCCTCCGCGATACCATTCCCCGGCTACTGATTCTGCAGGTGTTTCGCATTCCACTCCCGCGCCCGGCGTTGCGCCTCGGCGAGGGCTTCTTTGCTCATGGATCCGGCGATGTCATCACGAAGATCGGCCGCCGCCTCGCGCTGCTCTCCGGCTGAACGGGATGCAGCAAGGTTCACCCACATGTGAGCCGTGACGTAGTCTTGTGGCACACCACGGCCCGAGGCGTACATGAGCCCCAGATTGCGCTGCGCTGTGGCGTTGCCCTGATCGGCGGCCAAGCGATACCAGCGGACCGCTGCGGTGTAATCCTGGGCCGCTCCCCGGCCCTCGGAGTACATGTACCCCAGATTGACCTGCGCTGGGGAGTAGCCCTGATCCGCGGCCATGCGGTACCAGCGCACCGCTGCGGCGTAATCCTGGGGGACTCCCCGACCATCAGAGTACATGAGCCCCAGGTTGAACTGCGCTGAGGCGTAGCCCTGATCGGCGGCCAAGCGATACCAGCGCACCGCTTTGGCGTCGTCTTGGGGCACGCCCCGACCATCGAAGTACATATCCCCCAGAATGACCTGCGCTATGCCGTGGCCCTGATCGGCGGCGAGGCGGTACCAGCGCACCGCTGCGGCGTAATCCTGGGGGACTCCCCGACCATCAGAGTACATGTCCCCCAGGCCGAACTGCGCTGGGGAGTAGCCCTGATCGGCGGCGAGACGGTACCAGCGCACCGCTTCGGTGTCATCTTGGGGCACGCCCCGACCATTAGAGTACATGTCTCCCAGGCCGAACTGCGCTGGGGAGTAGCCCTGATCGGCGGCGAGACGGTACCAGCGCACCGCTTCGGTGTCGTCTTGGGGCACGCCCCGACCATCAGAGTACATGTCCCCCAGATCGAACTGCGCTATGTCGTTGCCCTGCTCGGCGGCGAGGCGGTACCAGCGCACCGCTTCGGCGTCGTCTTGGGGCACACCGCTGCCCTCGGCGTATCTATCCCCCTTGCCCTGCGCTATGGCGCCCAGGTCGTCGGCGAGACGGTACCAGTGCACCGCTTCGGCGTCGTCCTGGGGCACACCCCGGCCCCGGGCGTACATGTACCCCAGATGGACCTGCGCTGAGGCATCGCCCTGCTCGGCGGCCAAGCGGTACCAGCGAACCGCTTCCGCGTCGTCTTGGGGCACACCCCGGCCCTCGGAGTACATAGCCCCCAGATTGAACTGCGCTGAGGCGTCGCCCTGCTCGGCGGCAAAGCGGTACCAACGAGCCGCTTCGGCATCATCTTGGGGCACACCGATGCCATGGGCATATCTTTCCCCCTTGAACTTCGCTATGAAGGCGCCCCGATCGGCGGCGAGACGGTACCAACGCTCCGCTTCGGCGTCGTCTTGGGGCACTCCCCGGCCCTCGGCGTACATGTACCCCAGATGGACCTGCGCTATGACGACGCCCTGATCGGCGGCGAGGCGCCACCAGCACACCGCTTCGGCGTCCTCTTGGGGGACTCCCCGGCCCTCGGAGTACATCTCCCCCAGATTGAACTGCGCTGGGGAGTAGCCCTGATCGGCGGCGAGGCGGTACCAACGAACCGCTTCGGCGTCCTCTTGGGGGACTCCCCGACCATCGGAGTACATGTCCCCCAGACCGACCTGCGCTCTGGCGTTGCCCTGATCCGCGGCCAGGCGGTACCAGCGAACCGCTTCGGCGTCATCCTGGGGCACGCCCCGACCATCGGAGTACATGTGCCCCACCACGACCTGCGCTGTGCCGTCGCCCTGATCGGCGGCCAGGCGCAACCAGCGAAGCGCTTCGGCGTCATCTTGGGGCACACCACGGCCCAAGGCGTAAGAAGCCCCGAGACGGAGCTGCGCTGAGACGTCGCCTGCCTCGGCTCGGGCCCGTATGTCGGCGATGTCTTCGCCTTCGTAGGGGAGAAGAGGCTCGTCCTCAGGAATCCCGTATTTCGCCCGAAATGCGTCGATCAGGCCGGCCTCTTGCGCGAAGACCGGCGCCGTGAGCGCTGTGATGCCACAAACCACGGCAACTGCAGCGAGCGCCATGCAGTGAACCATTTCTACTCTCTCCATTGCACCGTCCGGGCTGGATCCCCGCCAACCTAAGCGATCCGGTACGGCACCTCCCGCCCCTCCAGCCCGGCCACCAGGTTGTCCACGGACATGCTCGCCATGGCGTCCCGGGTCTGGCGGGTGGCCGATCCCAAGTGGGGGAAGATCACCAGATTCTCCTGCTCCAGCAGGGGATGGTCGCGCGGCAGCGGCTCCGGGTCGGTCACGTCGGTGGCGGCCGCGTGCAGGCCCTCGGCGCGTAGCGCTTCGAGCACCGCCTCCTGGTCCCACACCGGTCCCCGGGCGGCGTTGACGAGCACCGCCGTCGGCTTCATCCGGGCGATCTCGCGGGAGCCGATGAGGCCGTGGGTCTCCTCCGTGAGGGGGCAGTTCAGGGTGACGAAGTCCGACTCCGCCAGCAGCTCGTCGAGGGACAGGTAGCGGGCGCCCAGCTCCTTCTCGGCGGGCTCGTTGCGGTTGCGGTTGTGGTAGAGGATCTCCATGTCGAAGCCCGCCGCCCGCCGGGCCACCTGGTAGCCGATGCGGCCGAGTCCGACGATGCCGAGGGTGGCCCCCGTCACCTGCTGGCCGAGAAGGATCGCGGCGTCGTAGTGGGTGAACTCCGGGCCGCGGGCGAAGTGGTCGCCGCGGATGGCGTTGCGCGCCGCCGCCAGCAGCAGGGTCCAGGTCAGGTCCGCGGTGGCCGCGTCGAGCACGCCGGGGGTGTTGCCCACCGGCAGGCCGAGGGAGCGGGCCCCCTCCAGGTCGATGTGGTCGCAGCCGACGCCGAAGTTGCTGACGATCCTCAGCCTCGGGCAGCGGGCCATCAACTCCTGGCTGACCCACATGTGGCTGTACACGTAGATGCCGTCGACGGCGCCGTAGTCGACGCCGGACGGCGGCTCCGGCTCCCGCCACCAGGCCAGCTCGCAGCCGGCCTCCCGCAGCAGGCGCAGGACCGTCTCGTAGGGCTCCACGTCCGACTGCATCAGGATCTGCCAGGGCATGCCGTCTCCTCAGCGCAGGGTCCCGCCGGAGAGGGTCTCCGGCCGTCGAAGGAGGCGAATATAGCTTCCCCCGAACAGGGCCGGAAGGACCGGCGCCACGCGGCTTGAACCGCCGCCGCGGCCACCCGTAGATTCGATAACCTCTTGCGCCGTCTTGAGATATGCACCCCTCACCGGGAGTCCCGATCCCATGCTGCTGCCCAACCCGGCCGGGCACTACCACTTCCTCCGCGGCATCGATCCCTACTCCTCGGGGGTGATCGCCGACCCGGGGTTCGAGATCGTTCACGTCATCCTGCGGGACGAGCCCGCCTGGCGCCTCGGCTTCGAGCGCGTCGAGGCCCACCTGGCCGCACAGGGGCTCGGCCGGTCGGCCCTGTGCGCCGTGCAACTGCGCTGTCCGAGTCCCTACAGCATCGAGGGATTCATCTCCTTCAACGCCGAGTACCGCCGCCTGCTCGCCGGCTGGGAGCTTCTCGTCGACGGCCTCAACCCCGTGGCCCGCACCAACGTGGCCCCGTCCCACGCGCCGCCCCGGGAGCCGCGCATGTTCGCCTTCTCCTACACCGCGCCGGCGGCCGGAACCCCGCCTCCGTCGCTGGTCGTCGCCGGCGCCGGTGAGCTGCCCGGCAGCGTCCTCGAGGCCGGCGCCATCGTGCGCCGCGGCGACACCTCGGAGGACGGGATGCGCGAGAAGGCGGCCTGCGTCATGGGGGTGATGGAGGAGCGGCTGCAAGGCCTGGGCGGGAGCTGGGACCTGGTGGACCAGGTGAACGTCTACACGGTCCATCCCCTGTGCGGCTTCCTCGAGGAGGTCCTGCTCGGGCGGCTCGGCCCGGCCCGGCGGATGGGGATCCACTGGCATCACGCCCGGCCCCCCGTGGAGGAGATCGAGTTCGAGATGGACCTGCGCGGGGTCCATCGCGTGCTGATGCTCTAGCCCGCCGGCTCCGACTCGAAGCAGCGCAGGGACCAGCCGCGTCCGGCGGCGCACACGGCGGCGGCGTATCCCGGACCCGCCTCGAGGTCGGCCATGCCCCAGTCGGCGGGGTCCCCGTCCTCGATCCAGGTCAGGGCGGCGCGTTCCGGGTCCAGGGAGACGGCGAAGCTCCGCAGGCCTTGGGTGACGCCGCGGCCGGTGGCCTTGACGAAGGCTTCCTTCCGCGTCCAGCACCGGAAGAAGGCCGCCCGGCGCTCGGCGGCGGGCATGGCCTGCAGGACCGCCCGCTCCCGGCCCTCGAAGAACCGCCGCGCCACCCGCTCCCACGACACGCTGCGGCCGGTGCGCTCCACGTCGATCCCCAGCTCCCGGCCCCGGCCGAAGGCCAGCAGCAGCAGGTCGCCCGAGTGGGACAGATTGAAGGTGAGATCCGTGGCCGGCTCCCGCAGGGAGGGCTTGCCCTGGTCTCCGTAGGCCAGCCTCAGCTGACGGGCGGGGACCCCCACATAGCCGGACAGCAGGCTCCGCAGCCTCCGGCGGGCGGCCAGGAAGCGCCGCCGGGGCTGCCCGGCGGGATAGCCCGAGGCCCGCTCGAGCTCCTCCCCGGTGAGCGCCGCCCCCGCCGCCTCGCCCTCGGCGGGGGCCTCGAGGCGGGCGCGCCACACGTGGACGTCGGCCGGACCGAGGGCCGGGGGGGTCGACGCCGGCTCCCAGGCCACGGGCGGCCATGGAGAATTTCGGGCCATGCTACTGAGGAAAACGGACTCGCCCCTCCGGGACAAGGCATCGGCCCGACCGGCGGGACGGACCTCTCTCTCGTTGACAGAAATCCGGGCCCTGCCTACCGTAGCTCGCTCCGTCCGCGGGGACCTCCCGCCTTCCTTCCTTCTTTCCGAACCGGACGAGTCCAGGAGAGCCCGATGTCCACCAACCCTGCGTACCCCGAATACACCAGCGGCGGCAAGTACCGGGTCATCGGCACGCGCCCGATCCGTCACGACGGGGAGGACAAGGTCACGGGCCGCGCCGTGTACGGCGCCGACGTGCGCCCCGCCGACGTGCTCCATGGCAAGATGCTGCGCTCGCCCCATGCCCACGCCCGCATCCGGAGGATCGACACCTCCCGGGCGCTGCAGGTGGAAGGCGTGCGCGCCGTGGCCACCGCCGACGACCTGGTGGAGACCGTGGACAAGCTCGCCGATATCGGCGAGACCCTGGTCAACATCCGCGAGATCGCCTCCAACTCCCTGGCCTCGGGCAAGGTGCTGTACAAGGGACATGCGGTGGCCGCCGTGGCCGCCACCAGCCCCCACATCGCCGAGGAGGCCCTCGAGTCGATCGAGGTCGACTACGAGCCCCTCCCGGCGGTGGTCGACATCCTCGAGGCGATGAAGGACGACGCCCCCCTGCTCGACGAGGACCGCACCACCCGGGAGCTGGGGGAGCGCACCGGGCGCAGGAGCAACATCGCCTCCCACAACCGCCAGGAGATGGGCGACGTGGAGGCGGGCTTCGCCGAGGCCGACGAGGTCGTGGAGCGCGAGTTTCGCACCGCCACCGTGCACCAGGGCTACATCGAGCCCCACAACACCACCGTCCTGTGGAAGCAGGACGGCTCGATCACCGTCTGGGTCAGCACCCAGGGCGCCTTCCAGATCCGCTCCCAGGTGGCCGAGGTCCTGCAGGTGCCCATCGGCAAGGTGACGGTCATCCCCTGCGAGATCGGCGGCGGCTTCGGCGGCAAGTTCCCCATCTACATGGAGCCGGCGGCGGCCGTCATGTCCCACAAGACCGGACGGCCCGTGAAGATGACCATGTCCCGGGCCGAGGTCTTCCAGGGGTCCGGCCCGGCGCCGGGCGGTGTCGTGCGCTGCAGGATGGGCGTCCGGCGCGACGGCACCCTGACCGCCGCCGAGGCCTGGATGGCCTACGAGGCCGGCGCCTTCCCCGGGTCGGCGGTCGGCGCCGGCGCGGCCTGCATCTTCGGGCCCTACGACATCCCCAACGTGCGCATCGACGCCTTCGACGTGGTCCTCAACAAGCCCAAGTCGACCGCCTACCGGGCCCCGGGCGCCCCCAACGCCGCCCACGCCTCGGAGTCCATCCTCGACGAGCTCGCCGGGCTCATCGGCATGGACCCCCTCCAGCTGCGTCTGAAGAACGCCTCCCGCGAGGGCACCCGCCGCGCCGACGGCACGGTCTACAACCGCATCGGCTGCGAGGAGACGGTCACCGCGGCCCTCGAGTCAGAGCACTACCGCAGCCCGAAGCCCGAAGGCGCCTTCACCGGGCGCGGCGTGGCCGGAGGGTTCTGGTTCAACGGCGGCGGCCAGTCGTCGGCCAACATCCACGTCCACACCGACGGCATGGTCAGCCTGGAGGAGGGCTCCGCCGACATCGGCGGCTCCCGCGCCGCCATGGCCATGATCGTCGCCGAGACCCTGGGGATCGAGGTCGACCAGGTGAAGCCCGCCGTGGTCGACACCGACTCCATCGGCTACCACGACGGCACCGGGGGCAGCCGCGTCTGTTACGCCACGGGGCACGCCTGCCACCTGGCGGCCGAGGACACCAGGCAGAAGATGTGCGAGCGCGCCGCCCGGCAGCTGGAGGTCGACGAAGGCGACGTCGAGTGGCGGGAGGGGGCGGTCTTCGTGTGCAAGTCCGACCCGTCGAAGAAGCTCTCCTTCGCCGAGGTCGCCGCCGAGCAGGGATCGACCGGCGGGCCCATCGAGGGGTGCGGCGCCGTCAACGCCTCGGCCGCCGGCAACGCCTTCGCCGCCCACGTGGTCGACGTCGAGGTCGATCCCGAGACCGGCAAGGTGAAGATCCTGCGCTACACCGCGGTGCAGGACGTGGGCAAGGCCATCCACCCCAGCTACGTGGAGGGCCAGATCCAGGGCGGCGTCGTTCAGGGGATCGGCTGGGCCCTCACCGAGGGCTACTTCTACAACGAGGACGGCTCCATGGCCAACCCCACCTTCCTCGACTACCGGATGCCCACCACCCTCGACCTGCCCATGGTGGAGACGATCCTGGTGGAGGTGGCCAACCCCGGCTCGCCCCACGGCATCCGCGGCGTCGGCGAGGTGCCGCTGGTGCCGCCCATGGGGGCCATCGCCAACGCCGTGGCCGACGCCATCGGCGAGCGCCTGACGGAGCTGCCCATGAGCCCGGACAAGGTGGCCCAGGCCCTGCAGCGCGGCCGGAGCTATCCGGAGGCCGCCGGCTGAGGGAGTCCCTCGGTCCCGACCGGACGTGACCGGGGCATGGCCGACATCCGGCCCCAGCGGTTCCTCGACGCGGTCCTGCCGGTGGTGCGCCAGTGCGCCGCCGCCTCGCGCCTGTTCCACGGCGACGTGGCCGACGTGGGCAAGAAGGCCGACACCTCTCTCACCGGCGCCCGGGCGCAGCACGCGTCGAGGGCGCTCACCGTCCTCGACACCGCCTTTCAGGACCTCATCCTCGGCGCCGTCCACGCCCGCTTCCCGGGGGTGCGCTGCATCGCCGAGGAGCGCACGGCCATGCGCCGCGCCTTCGCCGGCAACGGCGGCGACGAGGTGGTCATCCTCGACCCCATCGACGGCACCCTCCACTTCCAGCGCGGCGACGCGCCCTACCACATCAGCATCGGCCTGGCCCGCCGAGGCCGCATGATCGCCGCCGCCGTCGCCCGGCCCACCGAGGACAAGCTGTTCACCGCGGTGCGGGGCCGCGGCGCCTGGGTGCAGGTCGGGTCCGGGGCCCCGAAGCCGCTGCAACTGCCGGAGCAGCCGCGCACGAAGAAGGCCTTCGTCTCCAGCAAGGCGCGGCGGTTCCAGGCCGCCGCCCGGGAGCACTTCGAGCCCCGGGATTACCCCATCGGCGCCGCCCTCGTGCTGACCCAGCTGGCCGAGGGCGACCTCGCCGCCTACCTGACGCGCCAGGTCGAGGTCTACGACGTGGGACCCCCTTCCCTGATCGCCGAGGAAGCGGGCGCCTGCTGCTTTCTCGGCGACGGCCGCGAGCCGACCTACGGCCGCAGCCTCAAGTTCCCCTTCTTCATGGCCGCCGCCACGCCCGGCCTGCGCGATCTCCTGCTGCGGGTGCGCCGGCGCGGCGCCGGGGAGACCGACCCATGAGCGAGCACCGGATCCGGGGCGTGCTGCCGGTGGTGCACATGCCCTACCACGAAGATCTCGGCATCGACCACGACACCCTGCGCCGGCAGGTGGACCACCTCTTCGAGGCCGGCGCCGACGGCCTCTGCCTGGGCCTGGTCTCCGACACCCTGCGTCTGACCGCGGCGGAGCGCCTGGAGATGCCGGCGAGGCTCGCCGGCTTCGCCGAGGGCCGCGGGCCGGTGGTGATCAGCGTCGGCGCCGAGAGCACCGTGCAGGCCCGCCGCTTCGCCCGCGCCGCGGAGGACGGCGGCGCCGGCGCCCTGATGGCCATGCCGCCCCTGTCGCAGGGACTGGCCGAGCCGCAGCTGGCGGAGTACTTCGAAGCCCTCCTGGAGGAGGTCTCGCTGCCGGTCCTCGTCCAGGACGCCTCCGGGTACGTGGGCCGCCCCATGAGCCTGGAGTTCCAGGCCGGGCTCTTCCGCCGCCACGGCCCGCGGGTGCTGTTCAAGCCGGAGGCCGCGCCCCTGGGGCCGAGCATCTCCGGCCTGCGCGACCTCACCGGGGGCCGGGCGGCGATCTTCGAGGGCAGCGGCGGGGTGCTGCTCATCGACTCCTACCGGCGCGGTGTGGCCGGCACGATCCCCGGCGTCGAGCTGCTCGACGGCCTCGTCGCCCTGTGGAGGGCCTGCGAGGCCGGGGACTGGGAGCGCGCCTACGAGGTCTACCTGCCGATCTGCGCCCTGGCCACCCTGCAGATGCAGGGCGGGCTCGACGGCTACATCGTCACCGAGCGCTACCTGATGCACCGCCAGGGCCTGTTCCCGAACCAGGTCCACCGGGGCCCGCTGGCCTTCCGCCTCGACGACGAGACCCGCCGCGAGATCGACCGGCTCCACGACCGCCTGCAGGCCGTCCTGGGTGGCTGACTCCACCGGGCCGCTGTCGGCGCGCATGGAGGCGGTGCAGGCGCCCGTCATCCCCGACGTGGCCGCCCTCATCCGCGAGACGCCGGGGACGATCTCCCTCGGGCAGGGGGTCGTGCACTACGGACCGCCTCCGGAAGCCTTCGAGGCGGTGGCCGCCTTCGGCCGCCGGCCGGCCGAGCACCACTACCGCGACGCCGCCGGCATCCCCGAGCTGCACGAGGCCCTGCGCCGCAAGCTGGCCGCCGAGAACGGCGTCGACGTGGACGACGCCGAGCAGGTGCTGTTCGTCACCGCCGGCAGCAACATGGCCTTCTACCACATGGTGCTGTGCGCCTGCGACCCCGGCGACGAGGTGGTGGTCATGTCGCCCTTCTACTTCAACCACGAGATGGCCATCGCCATGGCCAACGGCCGCGCCGTGGCGGTGCCCACCGACGAGCGCTACGGGCTGCGCGTCGACGCCGTGGAGGCCGCCTTGACCGGCCGCACGCGCATGGTCGTCACCATCTCGCCGAACAACCCGGCCGGGGTGGTCTACGACCCGGCGGCGCTGGCCGCCGTCAACGATCTGTGCCGCCGCCGCGGCCTCTACCACCTCAGCGACGAGGCCTACGAGCACTTCACCTACGGGCCCCGCCACCTCTCCCCGGGCTCGCTGCGCGACAGCGCCGGCCACACCGTCTCCCTGTTCTCCTTCTCCAAGTCCTACGGGCTGGCCAACTGGCGCGTCGGCTACGCCGTGGCCCCCCGGCGGCTGATCCGGGGCCTGCAGAAGAGCCAGGACACGATCCTGATCTGCCCGCCCGTGGTCTCGCAGCTGGCCGCCGCCGGGGCCCTGCGGGCCGGCCCCGCCTGGTTCCGCGGCTTCGTGGACGGTCTCGACCGGGTGCGCGTCATGTGTCTGGAGCGGCTGGGCGAGCTGGGGCCGCGGTGCGTCGTGCCCGAGGCCAACGGCGCCTTCTACCTGCTGGCCCGCCTGGACACGACGCTGCCGTCGATGCGCGTCGTGGAGCGCCTGGTGCGCGAGCACGGCGTCGCCGTCATCCCCGGCAGCGGCTTCGGACTGACCGCGCCCTGCCACATCCGCATCGCCTACGGCGCCCTGGAACCGCACACGGTGGAGCAGGGGATGGAGCGCCTGGTCCGCGGCCTGGACCGCATCCTGCGGGACCCTCGCCACGAGGGCGCCTCGCCTTGACTTTCCCGGCCTCCGCGGCTACCTTGCGGCCAAAGAGTGACCTGAACCCACATCACAGTTTGCCCTGCTGGAAGTTTTCCACTCTCGTCATGAATGTGGAACTTCGACAACGTTTCTTCCGGCATTCTGGTGGGTTGGTCGCTCTTTCTTTTTGATGCGCGGCGCCGTCCTTCTCCTCGCCGCCGGCGCCCTGTGGATCCACCCACCGGGGCTGGCCGCGCAGCCTCTCCAGGTCCGACCCGACAGCCTCGACTTCGGCTTCCTCAAGGCCGGCGACACGAGCCGGCTCGAGTTGTCCGTACACAACCCCGGGACCGAGGACGTGGAGGTCCGCCTGCGGGTCGAGGGTGAAGGGTTCTCGGTGCCCGCCGACACCCTGCACCTGCCGGCGGCCGGCACCCGTCCCCTGGCCGTCGAGTTCAGCGCCGCCGACACCGGCGCCTACGCCGGCGAGCTCTCCCTCCAGACCGGGGAGCTCTTCGGCACCGAGCAGGGCCGCGTCGGGCTCGGTGCCTCCGTCGAGCGTCCCCGGCTGCGCCTGCAGCCCGGCCCCGGGCAGGGCCTCGACGCCGGCTCGGCCCCCGTGGGGCGGGTCGTGCGCCGCTCCCTGGAGCTGACCAACGCCGGACGGGTGGAGCTCGTCATCGACAGTCTGTCCGTCGAGCCCCGGTCCGGGCCCTTCTCGCTGGCGGCGGGTGCCGGCGGACGGCTGGCGCCGGGTTCCCGCATCGAGGTGGGCGTGCTCTTCAGGCCGCCGGGCGACGGCACCTTCGGGGGCCGGCTGCAGGTGCACTCCCCGGACCTGCCCGCCACGGCGGTGCCCCTCACCGGCGAGGGGCTGGCCCCGCGGCTGGCCGTCTCGCCCCTGCCCGAAGTGGGGATCGACTTCGAGGGCGTCGAGGTCGGCGCGTCCTCCCGGCGCCCGCTCACCCTGATCAACCAGGGACGCGGCGACCTCGACCTGACCCTGCAGCTCGCCCACGAGGCCTTCGAGGCCGCCGGGGACTCGGCCCTCCGGCTCGAGCCCGGGGCCCGGCGCGATGTCGACGTGCGCTTCCACCCCCGCTACGAGGGACCGGCCGGCGCCGTTCTCCTGCTCGGCAGCAACGATCCGCAGCGCCCCCGCCTCGAGGTCCCCCTCAGCGGCCTGGGCCAGGTCGGCCCCCCGCAGGTGGAGCTCCTGGACCGCTCGCCCATCCACTTCGGCAGCGTGCCCGTGGGCAAGCCGGCCCGGGTGCCGCTGCTGATGTGGAACAGAGGCGGCAGCCCCTTCATGGTGCGCCTGGAGCTGGAGGATGGCAGCGGCGCGGAGTTCGGCCTGGAGAGCGGCACGCTCCTGCTCAACCCGGGGGAGAGCGGGCGGGTGGAGCTCACCTTCCGTCCGCAGGAGGTCGGCCTCCGGGAGGCCGTCCTGTTCGTCCACACCGAGGCGGGCCGGCAGCGGTTGCGGCTGCAGGGGACGGGCCGCTTCCTGCAGCTCAGGCCCACGGCCTTCGACTTCGGCCGCGTACCCGTGGGCGAGTCGGGCAGCGGCATCATCGAGCTGACCAACAGCGGCAACGCCGACTTCTCCATCGGCCGCATCCACTCGACGAGCGGCGACTTCACCATCTTCACGCAGGTCTCCCTGGACGGGGAGTACCTGCTGCCCGCCAACGGTCTCGGCTCCCTTCCGGTGCGCGTCACCTTCGCGCCCTCGGGACGCGGGCTCAGCAGCGGCACCCTGCGCCTCGAGGGCTTCTGGGAGGGCGGGGCCGCGAGCCTCCACGTGCTGCTCAACGGCACCGGCGTCGCCGCCGAGATCGAGCTCCATCCCTCGGGCATGCTCGACTTCGGGTACATCGTCATCGGCGAGAGCGACCAGCGCACCCTGGTGGCCACCAACTCCGGGGACACGGCCCTGCAGGTGGAGGCCAACCCCCTCACCAGCGAGGCCCGGGTGGAGCCCTCCGCCTTCGCCCTCGACCCCGGGGAGTCGACGACCCTGCACATCCACTTCTCGCCGGAGGCCCTGGGAGAGCGCTTCGGCCAGATCCTGCTGATCAGCAACGACGTGCGCGACAAGGCGCAGCCCATCCAGATCCGCGCCCAGGGCGCCCTCGGCAGCGTCGACCTGGGCGCCGTCGTCACCGTGCTGGCCACGCGCAAGTCCGGGGAGAAGCGGCTGCGGATCCCCTGGAACCACACGCCCTTCGTCGTGCCCGACGGGACCCGGATCGACCTGCGTCTCGAGATCCCCGACAGCCTGCGTCAGGCCCTCGTGGGGCGCCGAGTCGACGTGGAGTGGGTCCAGCTCGACGAGAACTACGACCCGAAGGGCGGCGCCAGGCATGCCCGGGCGCAGATCCACCCCGACAGCGAGGACAGCGTCGGGGTGGAGGATCTCAACCTTCGACTGAGCGACACCGGCACCAGGCGGGCGCGCCTGCGGCTGACCACGCGAAGCCACCCGGGCGGCCCGGAGCAGTCGATTTCCCAGATCCTGGAGTCCGGCGGCTGGAAGTGGACCCTCGAGGCCAAGCCCCTCGTCTCCTTCCTCGCCATCCGCCCGGGGCGGGACCGCACCGACGGCGAGGGCAACCGCGTGAAGGGGGAGACGGAGCGGCTCATCGGCCTGCCAGGGATCGCCTTCGCCGGATGGCACAACGACGAGCACCCCGCCGTCTCCGGCGTCCACCTCACCGCCATCGGCAACGTCCTGGAGGCGCTGTCCACGGACAACTCCATCGCCGTCTCCCTGGGTCTGGCGTTCTCCCTCTACAAGGACCGCTTTCTCTTCGGTTTCGCCTGGGACATCTACGACTCCCGTCCACAGGCCCGGCGCGAGGGCACCCGGGACTACATTCTCACCTTCAAGTACTCGGGTCTGTTCTGAGGAGATTGCCTTGACACCTGTAAAGATGTGCAGTAACATATACACATGTTCACTGTCGCCATGTACATCGTCATCCAGCCCCGGGTACGGTTCGTCTCCGTGCCGTCCGCCCCGGTCGACCGCGTCGCCCATGTTCTCACGGCGGCCGCCGCGGCCTACCTGCTGGTGCGCATCGGCATGGGACTGCTCCCGGTCTGAGCCGCTCCGCCGCCGCTCCGGCCGCCCCCGTCCTTTGACTTCCGGCGGCTCTCGCCGCCATAATTCCATATATTTGCTTGATTCCGACCGCGCGGAGGACCGCGCTCCGGCCGTCCCGGGGCGCTCGCAGGGCCCTGCTCCTTTCCGCCGCGATCGTTGGCAGCCATCACCTCACGGGGATTCCGCTCGGAACGTGCCGGAGAAAGCCCTCTCTCTGCTGGCGGGCGCGGCGTGCACGGCGCTGCTGGCCGTCCAGCTGTGGCCCGAGGAGCAGGCCGGGGAGACCGTCGCGCCGCAGCCGGAGGCCCCGCCCGCCGAGGCCGCCCCCTCCGTCCCCCTGGACTTCCAGCTCGCCGTCCTCAACGGCTGCGGCGCTTCCCAGGTGGCGGCGCGCATGACCGACAAGGCCCGCGCCCTCGGACTCGACGTCATCCACGAGGGCAACGCCCCCAGCTTCGGGTTCGTCGAGTCCGTCGTCATCGACCGCAGCGGAGACCTCGAGCGGGCCCGCCACGTCGCCCGCCTCCTCGGGATCTCCGGAGCCATCCAGCAGCTGAGCGACGACGACTACCGGCTCGAGGCGGTGACCGTCGTCATCGGCCGGGACTACCGGCGTCTGGGCCTGTTCGACTCACCCTCCGGCCAGCAGAAATGACCGCCGCCGAACCGCGGGCCTCCGCCCTCCCGGCCGACCCCCCTCTGGGGCTCATCCTCCGCACGCTGCGCGACAAGAAGGCCCTCGACCCGGTCGTCATCGATCTGCGCGGGATCAGCGACGCCGCCGACTACTTCGTCCTCTGCTCGGGCACCTCCGACCCCCATGTCCGGTCCCTGGCCGACGACCTGGTGGAGGACCTGCGCGGGCAGGGACACCGGCCCTGGCACGTCGAGGGCCGCCAGTCCCTGCGCTGGGTCCTCGTCGACCTCGTGGACATCGTCGTCCACATCTTCCGCCAGGAGGCGCGCGACTTCTACGCCCTCGAACGCCTGTGGGGCGACGCCCCGGCGACCCGTCTGCTCGACGAGTGGGAGGAGGAGACGCCGGCTCCGGACGGGTCCGCCCCGGTGGCGGAGGCGCCCCGGTGAGCGAAGCCCTCGCCACCCTGCGCTGGCGGGAGGCCGGCGGCGGGCGCCCTCCGGCCCTGGTGCTGCTGGACCAGACCCGGCTGCCGGCCGAGGAAAGGCGGATCGACTGCGCCGACGTGGAGAGCGTGGCCGAGGCCATCGAGTCCCTGCGCGTCCGCGGGGCCCCGGCGATCGGGGTGGCCGCCGCCTACGGGGTCGCGGTGGGCGCCTGGCACGCCCGGGGCTCCGGGCGCATGGCGGCCACGGTGGAGGCCGCCGCCGAGCGCCTGGGCCGCACCCGGCCGACGGCGGTCAACCTGTTCCGGGCCCTCGACGACATGGGCTCGGCCCTCGAGGCGGCGGAGGGCCTGACGGACGACGAGGTCTACCACCGGCTCGTCGGCGCGGCCCGGGGCCTGGAGGCCGCCGACACCGATCTCTGCCGGCGCATCGGCGAGCATGGGGCGGCGCTGCTCGAGGACGGGTTCACCGTGCTCACCCACTGCAACGCCGGGGCCCTGGCCACGGCCGGATGGGGCACCGCCCTGGGCGTGGTCTACGCCGCCTCCGAGTCCGGCAAGAGCATCCACGTCTACGCCGGCGAGACCCGCCCCCTGCTCCAGGGGGCCCGGCTCACCTCCTGGGAGCTGCAGCGCCGGGGGGTCGACGTCACCGTGATCTGCGACGGCGCCGCCGCCACCGTCCTCCGGGACCGCGGCGTCGACTGCGTGATCACCGGCAGCGACCGCATCGCCGCCAACGGCGACGTGGCCAACAAGATCGGCACCTACGGCCTGGCCCTGATGGCGCGGGCCAACGGCGTCCCTCTCTACGTGGCGGCGCCCACCACCACCCTCGACCTGGAGCTGGCCTCCGGCGACCGGATCCCCATCGAGGAGCGGTCCCCCGAGGAGATCACCAACGGCTTCGGCCGCGCCACGGTGCCCGAGGGCGTGGCCGTGTACAACCCCGCCTTCGACGTGACCCCCCACGAGCTGGTGAGCGCCATCATCACCGAGCACGGCATCGCCCGGCCGCCCTACGCCGTGAGCCTGCCCGGACCGGGAGACGGGGCGTGACGGCGGCGGGGCGGGGCTGGACGGCCCTCCTGCTCGGCGGCTCGACGATCGCCGCCGTTGTGCAGGCCGTTCAGGACGACTTCGACCCGGCCCGCTTCCGGGAGGACCTCCTGCTCATCCAGCCCCGGTTCGCCCCGCCCGAGCTGCTGCCCGGCCGGCCCGCGGGCGCGGCGGCCTCGACGGCGGCTCCGGACTCGGCGGCGGTAGCGGCCTTCCGCGTGCAGGTCATCAGCCTGAGCCGGGAGGAGGGCGCGCGCCGGATCGCCGACGCCCTCGGCCGCCGCCTGGGAGTGGCCGTCGACGTCGTGCCCCACGAGGGGCTCCTCTCGGTGCGCGCCGGACGCTTCGCCGAGCGCGCCGGGGCCGACCGCCTGCGGGGGGTGATCGCCGCCCTGAGCCGGGACTTCGCCCAGGCCTTCGTCGTCGCCGACAGGGTTGCGGCGCCCCCCGACGAGGGTCCGCCGGCCGCGGCCCCGGAGATCGAAGCCCCCGCCGCGCCGGAGGAGCCGCAGCCGGAGATGGTGCGCCTCCAGGGATGGCGTGTTCTGATCGATCAGAACACGCGGCTGCAGGATGCCCGCGACCTGCGCGACCGGGTCATGGCGCGGCTCAAGAGGCAGGACGTGGACATCCGCTTCGAGGAGCCGTGGTACAAGATCCTGGTGGGCCACTTCCGCACCTCCACCGAGGCGCAGGCGTTCGCCGATCGCTGCCGCCGGCTGGGATACCCCAGCGCCACCCGGACCCAGGGGGAGATCCTGATCCCCCGGGAGGAGGCGCGGTGAGGATCCTGCCCGCCGTCCTGGCCGCCGCCGTCCTGGTCTGGTGGACGGCCTGCGCCAACCTGCCCGGCCCCCGCCCGCCCGCCCCCGAGCCCGCGCCGGAGCCGAGCGCCCCCTCCCCCGTCGAGGTCGATCCCTCCCGCGAGCTCGAGTTCGACGCCGCCCTGCTCGAGGCCCGCTGGCGCTGGCTGCGCGCCCTCGACGAGAGCCGCGCCGGGCGCCACGACCGCGCCCGGGAGGAGCTCGACCAGGCCTACTACACCCTGGCCGTGGTCGACGGCAGCCCCATCCTCGACGAGCTCGGCGAGCGGGACGGCCAGGCCGAGGTCGACGCCTTGGCCGCCAACTTGGGGCGCGCCTACCTGGGGGTGCTTCCCTACGTCGAACACCTCTCTCCCGACAGCCCCCTGTCCCTCGTGCTCTCCGAGCTGGCCGACGAGTTGCTGGAGGAGCTGCCGGCCGACGCCGTCCCCCACGTGCGCATCCACCAGATGGCGCTGCGCTGCGACATCCCCATCGACGCCAACGACCGCGTCGCCGCCAGCATCCACTTCTTCCAGGCCCGGGCCCGCGAGACCTGGCAGGCCTGGAGCCGGCGCGCGGGGCGCTACCGGGACCTGATCCTGCCCATCCTGCGCGAGGAGGGCCTGCCCCAGGACCTGTTCTACCTGGCCATGATCGAGAGCGGCTTCAATCCGCGGGCCTATTCGCGGGCCCACGCCTCCGGCCTGTGGCAGTTCATCCGGCAGACGGGCCGCCTCGAGGGACTGGTGATCGACAACTGGGTGGACGAGCGCCGCGATCCGGTCAAGTCGACGCGCGCCGCCGTCCAGCACCTGAAGGGCCTGTACGCCGAGTTCGGCGACTGGCGGCTGGCCGCGGCGGCCTACAACTCCGGCCGCGGGCGGGTCCGGCGGGCCATCGCCCGGGCCGGCACCACCGACTTCTGGCGTCTGCCTCTGCCCCGGGAGACCCGCAACTACGTGCCCCTGCTCATGGCGGCGGCGGTCATCGCCAAGGACCCGCAGCGCTTCGGCTTCGAACCCGTCGAGCCGGACCCGCCCATCCTCTGGGAGCACGTCCGGCTCCGGGAGCTGATCGATCTGAGGACCGCCGCCCGGCTCCTCGACGTGCCCGTGAGCCTGCTTCGCAATCTCAATCCGGAACTGGGCAGCCTCTTCACCCCCCACCGCCCGAAGAGCGGCTACCTGCTCAAGGTGCCCGAGGGCCGCGGCGACGCCTTCCTGGCCGCCTACGAACGGCTGCCGAAGTCGGAGAGGCGGGGGGTCTACGAGTACGAGGTGCAGCGCGGCGACAACCTGTCGACCATCGCCCGGGCCTTCGGCCTGGGGTACCGGCGGCTGGCCGAGGCCAACGGTCTGTCCGCCCGCTCCCTGATCCATCCCGGGCAGATCCTCCACGTCCCGATGGTCCAGGGGTCCGCGCCCCGGCCGGGCCCGCCCCCGGCCGGGGGCGACGTGCACGTCGTCGGCCCCGGCGAGTCCCTGTGGTCGATCAGCCGGCGCTACGGCGTCCGCGTCGACGACCTGCGCGCCTGGAACGGGCTTCGGGCCAACCTCATCCAGCCGGGACAGAGGCTGACCGTGGCCCGCGGGCCCCTGGTGATGCGGCAGCGGTCTCCCGGGGAAGCCGACACCCCCGGCCCCACCGCCCACGCCGGCCGCCCCTTGCACACGGTGAGCCAGGGCGAGTCCCTGTGGTCGATCTCGAACACCCACCAGGTGACGGTGGCCGACCTCCGCCGGTGGAACGAGCTGGGCCACGACGTCATCCGCCCGGGGCAGAGCCTGTACGTGGGCGACGCGTCCCCGGCGGGGGGCGGCTCCTACACGGTGGGGGGGGGAGACACCCTCTACGGCATCGCCCGCCGCTTCGGCGTCGAGGCCGCCGCCATCGCCCGCCGGAACAACCTGAGCCTGTCGTCGGCCCTGCTCATCGGCATGGAGCTGCACATCCCCGCCGGCCAGTCGGCCGGAGCGTCGCCCTGATGCTGGCCGCCGGGCGCCGCCTGCTCTACCTCGCCCTGGCCTTCGTCCTTCAGTCCACCTGGATCCACCACCTGCAGATCGCCGATATGCGGCCCGATCTGATCCTGATGGTAGTGGTCTTCGTCGCCCTCCTCTCCGGCCACCTGGAGGCGACGATCCTGGGGTTCCTGGCCGGGCTCTGCCAGGACGCCTATTCCCCCCCCGACCTCGGTCTCAACGCCCTGGCCAAGTCCATAGTGGGGTTCGGGGTCGGCGCCGCCCGCGAGGGCCTTCTGGCCGACGCCGTTCAGGTCCAGGTGGGCGTGCTCGTGGCCGCCGTGCTCGTTCACGACCTGATCTTCTTCGCCGGCTCCAGCTCGACCTCCATCGGGGAGGTGCCGTACCTGATGCTCCGCTTCAGCCTCGGACGCGCCCTCTACACCGGGGCCGTCGGCCTGGGCGTGGCCTGGATCCTGGGCCTGCGCCGCCGGCTGACCCCCGAGTAGACCGTCATGGAACCCGAGATCCTCGAAGGCTGGTCCCGCCGGATGCGCGGCCTGACCGCCCTCGTGGGGCTGCTCTTCGCCATCCTCCTGCTGCGCCTGTTCCACCTGCAGATCCTGGAGGCCGCCGACTACGCCAAGGCCTCGGAGGACAACCGCATCGCCCGCAAGCGCCTGAAGGCCCCGCGCGGGCTGATCCTCGACCGCGACGGCGAGATCCTGGCCCGGGACCGGGCCTCCTACGGCATCCTGCTGACCCGGGGCCGGCGGGAGGCGGACTCCCTGGCCGTGAAGGCCCTCGAGAGAGCCATCGGCCACCCCCTGCGCTACACCCGGGGCGAGCGCATCGTTCGCCTCAAGCGGGACGTGGACTTCCGGACCGTGGCCATCGTCGAGGAACACCTGAGCGAGGACTGGGCCCTGCAGGTGGAGATCGAGTCGCAGCGGCTCTACCCCCACGGCCCCTTGACGGCGCACGTGGTGGGCTACATGAGCGAGCTGGAGAAGGGGGAACTGCTGGAGGAACCGGGCAGCGGCGGCCATTACGTGGCCGGCGACTACGTCGGCAAGACCGGGGTGGAGCGCGACTTCGAGGACAGCCTGCGGGGCTCCGACGGCGTGGGCTACGTGGAGGTCGACGCCGGGCAGCGCATCCAGAACGAGCACCCCTTCCCCGACCGGGAGCGGCGGGCCCGGCCCGGCCGGACCCTGCAGCTCACGCTGGACCTGGACCTGCACCGCGCCGCCATGGAGGCCCTGCCCGATTCGCTCGCCGGCAGCGTGGTGGCCCTCGACATACGGACGGGCGCGGTGCTGGCCATGGTGAGCCACCCCTCCTTCGACCCGAACGCCTTCGTCTCCTACGCCGCCCAGGCCGAGAGGGGGAGGCTGATGCTGGACGACGAGTCCACGCCCCTCCTGAACCGCGCCATCCAGGGGCGCTATCCGCCCGGCTCCACGATGAAGATGGTCGCCGCCGCGGCCGCCCTGGAGATGGGGCTCACGGACACCCTGTCCACCTTTCAGGGCTGCTCCGGGTCGCTGCCCATGGGCAACGTCGTCTTCCGCTGCGCCAACCGCCGGGACCACGGCGAGCTCAACCTCCTGCAGGCGATGGAGACCTCCTGCAACATCTACTTCAACCACCTCGCCCAGATTCTCGGGATCGAGGCCTGGCACGACTACGGCCGCCGCCTGGGTCTCGGCTCCCCCACCGGCCTCCGCCTCGCTCCCGGGGAGATCACCGGGCTGCTCCCCGACCGCCGCTACTACGCCGAGCGCGAGGGCTGGGCCCTGGGCTACCTGATGAACCTGGTCATCGGCCAGGGGGAGATCCTGGTGACCCCCCTGCAGGTGGCCCGCTACGTGGCCGCTCTCGGCAACGGCGGCTATCTCGTCACCCCGCACCTGCACGGCCCGCCCCCGCCGCCCCACCGCATCGAGGGCCTCTCGGCGCCCACCCTGCGCATCGTGCGGAAGGCCATGCACCGCGTCGTCCACGGCGACCGCGGCACCGGCCGGAGGGCCCGGATCGACGGCCTTTCCATCGCCGGAAAATCGGGAACCGCGCAGGTCCCGAACCGGCCCGACGACGCCTGGTTCGTCGCCTTCGCGCCGTTCGAACGGCCCGAGATCGCCGTGGTCGCCCTGGTCGAGGGCGGGGGCGGCGGCGGGGCCGTGGCGGCGCCGGTGGTGCGCGCCGTGCTCGAGGCCTGGCTCGCCGACCGCGCCGACAAGCGCTCCATGGCGGCCTCACCGCCCACGGCCCGGGGACGGGGATCGTGAAGGCCCGGGAGGTCGACCTGGCCCTCATCCTCGCCGCGGCCGCCACCATCGCCATGGGCGTCGCCATGGTCTACAGCGCGGCCAGCTCCGGGCTGTGGCGCCACCAGGCCCTGGTCGCCCTGGTCGCCCTGGCGGTGGCGGTGACCGCCATCTACGTGCCCCACAGGATCTTCTACGAGCTGGCCTACCCGGTCTATGGCGCCGGGGTCCTGAGCCTGCTCCTGGTGCTGGTCTGGGGTTCCGGCGAACCCGCGGCCCGCTGGCTGTCCCTGGGCTCGTTGAGCATGCAGCCGTCGGAGTTCGCCAAGATCGGCGTCATCCTGGCCCTGGCCCGCTTCTTCGGCGATCGATCCGCCGAGCAGGTCGGAAAACCCCGAACGATCGTCCTCGCCCTGCTCCTGACCGCCCTGCCCCTGGTCCTCGTGAAGAGCCAGCCCGACCTGGGCACCGCCCTCTCCTTCGGCGCCGCCTTCGGTCCCATGCTCTACTGGGCGGGGATGAGGCCCCTGCACATCTTCTTCCTCCTGGCCCCCGCCCTGAGCGTCTTCTTCTCCTTCGAGCCCCTGTGGCAGGACCGGGCGCCGGTCATCTTCGCCCTCTTCATCATCGCCAGCTCCGTGGTCATCCAGCGGCAGCTGGCGCGGCTGTGGATCACCTTCGCCATGCTCGTGGTCAACCTCTCAGCGGGGCTGGCCACCGCCTTGTGGACGAACCTGGTAAACGACTACCAGAAGGCCCGCATCCTCACCTTCCTCGATCCCGAGAGCGACCCCCTCGGGTCGGGCTGGAACATCATCCAGTCGAAGATCGCCATCGGGTCGGGGGGGCCCACCGGCCGGGGATTCCTTCAGGGCACGCAGACGAACTACGAGTTCCTCCCCGAGGCGCACACGGACTTCATCTTCTCCGTCATCGGCGAGGAGTTCGGTTTCCTCGGCAGCGTCGTCGTCCTCTCCCTGTTCCTCCTGATCATCTGGCGCTGCCTGCGCATCGCCACCCTGGCCAACAGCCGGTTCTCCAGTCTGCTGGCCGTGGGCCTGGCCTCCATGCTCACCTTCCACGTCTTCGTCAACGTGGGCATGACCATCGGTGTCATGCCGGTCACCGGCCTGCCCCTGCCCTTCCTGAGCTACGGCGGCTCGTCGCTGCTGACCAACTGCCTCGCCGTGGGCCTGCTGCTGCACGTCTACGCCTGCCGCCACGAGTACTGACATGCCGCGACCTCTGCCCCAACTCTGGGCCGGCGCCGTGGCCTCCGTCTTCGTGGTCCAGAGCCAATGCGGCCTGCCCTCCGTCCCCCACGACCGGCTCGCCGACTGGTTCCTCGAGCGGGGCTTGCACGAGCGCGCCCTGGTCGAGGCCCGCAGAGCCTCGCGGGAGGCGCCCCGGAGTCCGCGGCCCCACATCCTGGCCGCCCGCGCCCACGCGGGTCTGGGCGCCCGCGAGCGGGCCGTGGCCTCCCTCGAGGACGCCCTGCGGCTCGAGCCCGACGACCCCCGTCTCTACGGCACCCTGCGCTCCCTGTGCGCCGAGTCCGGCCAGGAGGCCGCCCTCGAGGCGCTGCGGCGCCTCGAAGCCGCCCGGCCCGGCCACTGGCTGCTGCGCCTGAACCTGGGCTGGGCCTACCGCGCCACCGGCCACCCCGAGGAGGCCCTGTGCACGCTGGAGGCGGTCGTGGAGAGCGCCGACTCGACAGCGCCGGCGGCCGAACGCACCCTCGCCCACTACGAGCTCAGCCGCCTCTACCTGGACGAGGACCGCACCGCCGATGCGGCCCGGGTGCTCGAGAACGGCCTGCGCCTCGATCCCGACGATCCGCTGCTGCTGCTGGGAGCCGGCGAGAGCCAGCTGCGGGCCGGGGAGCCGGAGCGGGCGCGGCGGCACTTCGCGCGCGCCCTCGAGCATGCCGGGGACGTGGAGCGGACGGCCTCGGGCATCGCCGGGATCTACTACGATTCCGGCCGCCGGGACCTGGCCATCGAGTACTACGAGAAGGCGGCGCGCCGGAGCCGGCCCTCGCCCCTGGTGCTCAACAACCTGGCGTGGACCTACGCCGAGGCGGGCCTGCGTCTCGAGCGCGCCCACGAGCTGTCCCTGCGCGCGGTCAAGAGCGATGCCGACAACGTCGTCTACCTCGACACCTACGCCGAGATCCTCTTTCGCCGGGGACGGACGGCCCAGGCCATCGCCATGATGCGCCGCTGTCTCCAGCTCGAGCCGGAGGACGGTGAGCACTACCAGTACCTGCGCGGACAGATGGACCGCTTCGAGGCCGCCGCCGGCTCGCGGCCCTAGCCGCGGGTCCCGTCCGGCCGGCGCCCGATCCGGCGCCGCACCCACGCCAGCACGATGCGGTCCTCCCTCTCGGGCCGCAGCGCCGCCAGCACGGCGCCGTACACGCACAGGAAGGCGGCCGCCGCCGCCACCCCTCCGGCGGCGTGCTCCGTCGCCTCCAGCAGCCACCAGGCGGGTCCGGCGGCGGCGGCCGCGGCGAGCACCGGCTTGAGGAGGCTGCGGCGCAAGGGCCAGATGCCGCGCACCACGTAGAGCTGCCCGATGCGCAGCAGGTTGACCAGCCCCATCGACACGGTGGCGCCCAGGGCCGCCCCGAGGACGCCCAGGGCGTCGATGAGCCACAGGTTCAGGCCGAAGTTCAGGGCCAGCCACAGGCTGTTGTTGAGGACGTTGAGCCCCGGCCGCCCGGACATGGCCAGCAGCGGCTCGGCCACGGCGAAGACGCTGTGCACCGTCATCCCCAGGCACAGCACCACAAGCACCCGCAGGGCCAGGGTCAGGCCGGCCAGGTCCAGTCCCCCGTCGGCCAGCAGCGACAGCAGCGGGCCCCCGAGCAGCAGCAGGCAGGCGGCGACCGGCAGGTTCACGGTGAGGATCCAGCGGGCCACGGTGACGAACCGGTCCCCCAGGGCCGCCTCCCGGCGCCGGAGGGAGAGGTCGCTGACGACGGGGCTGAAGATGGCGTCGAAGGCCTGCGGCGCCTTGAGCACGATGCTGGCCACCCGCCGGGCCAGGACGTAGACCCCCACCACCGACGGATCCACGTACTTGCCGAGCATGAGCACGTCCAGCTGCACCAGCAGGGCGTAGAGGAGGTCGGTGAGGGCCACGGGCAGGCAGAAGCGGGCCAGGGCCCGCAGCGGCGGGCCTTCGGCCGCGGCCCGGCCGGCGTCGAGGAGGGAGAAGTGGCGCCGGAAGTACCAGCCCGCCAGCAGCAGGATGCCGGCGCCCATGGCCAGCTGCACCCAGGCGATCTCCGGGAGCCCGAAGCCGGCCAGACCGATGGCCGAGCCCCCGGCGAAGAGGATGAGGGGGCCGGCCACGGAGCGCACGTAGACCTCGTAGCGCATGATGCGCAGGGCCCGGGTGGCCGAGGTGAGCACGCAGGCCAGGGCCAGGCAGGGCGCCGTCCAGGCCATGATCCGCAGGGCCGCGGCCAGGGGCCTGCCGTAGAAGGCGGCGATCCAGTCCGCCCACAGGGTCACCACGCCGGCGACGAGGAGGCCGGCGCCGGCGGCCAGGAGCAGGCCGGCGGCGATGGCGGCGCTCTCCCGGCGCCGGTCGCCGGCGGCCCGGGCGGCGGTGACGTGATAGACGACGCCGCGCTGCAGCCCGAAACGGGCCAGGTTGTTCAGGGTGGAGCAGACCGCCCAGGCCATCGAGTAGAGGCCCACCACCTCGAGGCCGCACAGCAGCGTGATCACCCACAGGAAGGCGCCGCGCGACAGGCGCGCCGCCTTGCCCGCGAGCACGACCAGGGCGCCCCCGGCCAGATCGGGCAGATCGTCGTCGGCGCCGCGGGACGGCTCCAGGCCGGAGGCCGCCGGATCCAGGCCCGCCGTCGTCACCGGCCCCCCGGACTCACGGGGACATCGCCAGGTCAGGGCAGGGCGGGCGTCCCCCGGCGATCACGGCGCGCACCACCGCGGCCGAGCGCCGCCCCAGGCTCTCGACGCTGAACTCCGCCTCGACCCGGCGCCGCGCCGCCCGGCCCATGCGCCGCCGGGCCTCGTGGTCCGAGAACAGGTGGACGAGGCGGTCCGCCACCGCCGCCGGATCGTCGGCCGGCACCAGCCACCCCGTGTGCCCGTGGCTCACCACCTCCGGGGTGCCGCCGCCGTCGACGCCGATGCTCGGCAGGCCGAAGGCGCCGGCCTCGATGTAGACGTTGCCCAGCCCCTCGCCGACGCTGGTGAGAGCGAAGACCGCGGCGCGCCGGTACTCCGCGACCAGGGGCGCCGAGCGCGGCGGCAGGGCGCCGGCGAAGCGCACCCGGCCGCCGAGGCCGAGCTCCCTGGCGAGGCGCTCGAGACGGCCCCGCTCGGGGCCGTCGCCGACCACGGTGCACCGCAGGCCGGGCAGGCGGGACCCGGCCGCGGCCACGGCGCGCAGGACCACGTCGACCCGTTTCTGCCGCGTCAGGCGGGCGACCGTGAGCAGGGCGGGAGGCGCCTCCGGGCCACCGGGAGGGCCGCCGGCATCGGCCGGAACCCCGGAGAAGTCGAAGGCCGGGTAGCTGACGAAGAGACGACTCTCCTCGACCCCGCGGGAGAGCGCCAGGCGAACCATGTCGAGGCTGGCGGCGGCGACCCCGGCCGAGCGCCGGTAGGCCCGGCGCAGGGGCAGGCTCTCCAGGCGCCGCCAGGGACCGCGTCCCGGCAGACGCGAGCCCAGGTCGCTGCCCCGGGCGCAGGTGATCAGGGGGCAGGCCAGGGGCCCGATCAGGCCCGCCACCCGCGTCCCCATGCCGTTGGTCGTCCACAGGCAGTCGGGGCGCAGCCGCTGCAGTTCCCGCCGCAGGGCGCCCAGACAGCGGCCGTAGCGCCGGACGGCGCCGGCCGTGGGCCGCAGCCTCCGCACCGGGAAGGGCAGGCCCTCCGCCGCCGCCGTGGTTCCCATGGTCAGCACGTGGACCTCCAGCCCCTGCGACGCCAGCCCCAGGGCCAGGCCCCGGGCGTAGGCCGCGGTCCCCGACGCCGAGGGCGGGAACCGGGTGCCGAAGAGCAGGACCCGCGGCGCCTCCCGGTCAGCCACCGGGGGCCGGCTCCCGGGCGCCGGTGGCCGCGATCCAGGCGAAGCGCAGGGCGTGGACCGCCAGGGTCGCCGCCATGGCCCAGGCCATGACCTGGAAGGCGGCGGCCGCGGCCCCGAGACCGGCGCCGGTGGTGAGGATGAGCAGGTGGACGTTGCGGCGGGCGGCGACGAGGTGGAAGGCGGCGTCGAAGGGCCGGGCGTCGAACAGCTCGTACCCGAAGAGGGCCTTGAAGCCGCCGCTGAAGAGCTTGTCGAGGAGAAAGGCGGACACCAGCGTCCAGCAGGCGGCGGCGGCCGGCGACGGGGTCAGCAGCCGCCCGTCGCCCAGGTGCCACCCGAGGGCGGCGAACCACAGCCCGAGGCCGGGTATGGCGGAGGCGTGCTCGAAGCCGCCCATCCGGTCACTCCGGTTGACGGTCAGCCGGGCGAGCTTGCCGTCCACCGAGTCGAGGAGGACGCCGGCCCAGGCGCACAGGATCCCGGCCCCCAGGCGCCCGGCGGCGAAGCAGGGGACGGCCGCCCAGATGCCGAGGACGGAGAGCAGGGTCAGCAGGTTGGGCGGCACCGTGGTCCGGCTCAGGCCCCGGGTGAGGAAGCGCACGAGGTGGTAGTAGCCGTAGCGGGCGACGACGTCGATGACCCCCTTGAAGGTGCGGTGGAACATGAGCCGGTCGATCGGGCGCAGCTGCCGCGGATCGTCCAGGCGGATCAGGAAGGGGGCCATGGTGAGCCGCAGCTCCGGGACATAGCCCTCGAGGTCCCCTGCCTCCACGACCCGCAGCGGAGCGCCGGGACCCGGCTCCCAGGGTCCGCCGCCGGCCGGCTGGGCCAGCAAGGCCGCCGAGGGCAGATGGGCCGCCGCGGCGCCCTCGCCGCGGACAACGCATCCGGGGCCGGCGGCCAGCAGGTGGTCGAGAACCCGGTCGTCGACCACGGCGTCGCCCTCCAGGAACAGGACCGGTCCGTCCACGTGGTCCGCCAGCCAGCGGCGGGCCTCCGGGGAGCCGGCCACCTCCACGAGACGGCGCTGCTGCGGGTGCAGGCGGTCCAGATCGGGGCGGAAGCGGGCCACCGCGGCGGCGGTCTCCGGGGTCACGCAGATCACGGCGCGGCGCAGGCCGCGGCGGGAGCCCTCGCGCAGGAGCCGCTCCGCGAGGCTCATCCCCCAGAGGCGCCAGCCGGCGGCCCCTCGGGTGGCGTCGATGCACAGGGTCGGCGGCGGGGCCGGCGCCGCGGGATCGTCCATGGGGGGAAGGTGGGGCCGGGGGCGGGGTCCGGGCAACCGGGACCGCAGGCGGCCCGAGGCTTTCCGCAAGGCGGTCCGGTGCGGCCCTTGAGCATGGATGCCCGCCTTCGTAGAGTGCGCCCATGGAACCGACCGAACGACCATCGCGCGCGCCTCTTCCCGACCCGGGCTCCGTGCGCCGCCTCGGGCTGATCCTGGTCCTCGTCTCCCTGTCCACGTTCTTCGCGGCCGGGCTGGCCGTGTTCGTCTTCAGCCACCAGTCGCGTCCCTCCCAGGACAGCCTCTCCCTGCCTCCCGTCCTGTGGCTGTCGACGCTGCTGCTGCTGCTGTCGGGCATGGCCGTGGAGGGGGCCGCCCGTCAGGCCCGCCGGGCGCGGCTCTCCGAGGTCGGCCGCTGGCTGCGCGTCGGCTTCGTCCTCGGCCTGCTCTTCACCCTGGCCCAGGCCCTCGGCATGGCCTCCCTGCTGGCCCAGCACGAGTCATCGCTGACCACGGGCGCCTTCATCGGCCTGGCGGGCCTCACCTTCGCCCTCGTCCTCATCCACGCCCTTCACGTGGCCGCGGGCCTGGTCCTGCTGGGCCTGCTGGCGGTGCGGGCGGGCCTGGACAGCCTCGGGCTGGAGCACCTGCCCGCGGTGCGCAGCGCCGCCGCCTACTGGCACTTCCTCGAGATCGTCTGGGTGGTGCTGCTGATCGCCTTCTACGCCGCAGGCTGACCGCGGTCGAGACGGCCGCGGCTCCGGTGCGGGGACCCCCGGGCCGGGCTCGGGGGGGATGCCCCCCGGGGCGGCTCACGGCGTCGGCGCGTCCGCCCGGATCAGGCCCTCCGACTTCAGCTCCGCCCACAGCTCCGCCGGGATCGGGCGGCTCCACGAGTCCAGGTTCGACCGCACCTGCCCGGGATGCACGGCGCCGGGGATCACCGCCGACACCAGGGGATGGGCGAGAGGGAACTGGATGGCCGCCGCCGGCAGCGGCACGTCGTGGCGCTCGCAGACCGCCTGGATGCGGCCGGCCTTCTCGAGGATCTCGGGCGGCGCCGGGCCGTAGGCGTACACGGCGCCCTCCTTCGGGCCCGTGACCAGGATCCCGGAGGCGAAGGGGGCGCCGATGACAACGCTGACGCCGCGCTCCTGGCAGAGGGGGAACTCCGCGTCGAGCACGTCCTGGTCGAGCAACGTGTAGGGCATGGCGACGATGAAGAAGTCGAGATCGACCAGGTCGAGCAGCCGCGGGATGGCGGCGCGCACGTTGATGCCGGCGCCGATGGCGCCGATGCGCCCGTCGCGGCGCAGCTCCTCGAGGGCCCGGGCGCCGCTGGCGTAGAGCTGTCCCTCGTGGGCGGAGAGGCGCTTGTCGGTGGTCTGCACGAGGCTGTCGAGGTCGTGCACCAGCAGCAGGTCCACCGACGGCAGGCCCAGGCGCAAAAGGCTGTCCTCCCACGAGCGCATGACCCCGTCGTAGGTGTAGTCGTAGTGGAACTCGAAGGGCAGTCCGCCGCTCCAGACGCCGGGGTCGAAACGCTCCAGGTCGCGGACCGCCTTGAAGACGCGGCCCACCTTGGTGGACAGCACGAACCGCGACCGCTCCCGCCGCCGCAGGAAGTCGCCCGTGCGGTGCTCGGAGAGGCCGTACCCGTAGTACGGCGCGGTGTCGTAGAGGCGCATGCCGCCCTCCCAGGCCGCGGCCAGCGTCGCCTGCGCCTGGTCGTCGGGGACGCGCTCGAACAACTGGCCGAGGTGGGCGCCGCCGAAACCGACCTCGGTGACGGTCACCCCGGTGCGCCCGAGGCTGCGTTGGGAGAGAGTCTTCGTCATCGGATCCTCACTCAAAGGGAGTCACGAACGAAACGTAATCAAGTAAACGAGCCCGGGGTCGGAGGACCCCTCGACGACTACTCCATCAGGAGCACGCTTCACCGTCTCCGGGCCATCGCCCTGCCACAGGCGCGCGAAGTACAGGCCGCCCGCCCGCCGGCGCCGCGCGGCATCCCAGTAGACCCGGTGCGCGCCAGCCGTCCGGTACCCGTCGATCAGCGTGGCGATGCGTTGGCCCAGGAGGTTGAAGATCTGCAGGCGCACGGAGCCGGGCTCCTCGAGCCGATAGCCGATGGTGGTGCCGGCGTTGAAGGGATTGGGGGCGCTGCTCAGCGGTGCGGAGACCCCGGCCTCCTCCTGGTGAACGGCGACGAAGGTAGCGGTCCGCCTCTGGTGCCAGTCCAGGGCTCCGGCCAGATCGGCCTGTCCGTGACCCCACAGGTTGTTGGGCGCGGGCATCTCGCCGATGGCGCGGGCGGAACCGGCGAAGGCCTCGTAGACCTCCTGGCGGGTCGCCTCGGGGAACCGTTGCAGAAAGGCGGCGATCAGGCCCGAGACCCTCGCCGCCGCCAGGCTCGTGCCCAGATCCCAGACATACTCCTGCCCGCCTTCGATGCCGGGCCCCCAGCCCATGCCCGGTGCGACGAGATCCGGCTTGACCCGGCCGGCCGGCGAGGGCCCCCGGGCCGAGAGCGGGAGCAGCCGGCCCTGACCCAGCCCCGGATACAAGGCCAGCAAGTGGTTCCGCAGCTCCTTGTAGAACCGCGGATCTTCGTCGAGGGCGCCCCGGCCCGTGGTGTCGGCGAGACCGCCCACGGCGATGACCTGCGGCAGAACGGCCGGATACACGATCGTCGAGTAGAGGTCCATGGGCCGATAGCCGGGCAGGGAGGCGAAGCGATCCTCTTCCCGACCGTATCCACGCAAGGCCCGCGCCTGCAACATGCCTTCGCCGCGCGCGGCCAACAGGTAGGGGTCCCCGCCCCATTCGTACCCGGGATCGTCCAGGGTCGCGCTGAGGAACTCGTGGTCGCCATCCCTGACCAGGTCCATGAGCGGTGAGTCCCGGAGGAGACGCCATCTCACCGTAACCCCGTTCTCCAGGGTGTCCGAGGCCATCGTCGATCCGCGGAGGGTCTCCACCCGCCTCCACGACAGCCCCTCCATCGATCGGCCGAGGCCGAGCTCCACGTCCGAGCCCTCCCGGAGCCACAGGTCGAGGTGAAGCCTGGATGGATCCCCCGGCCTCCCGAGCAAGTCGTCCGGATGCAGAGTGGTGAAGACGGGCGCCTCGCCGAGGACGACCTCCCAGTGGAGGCGGGTGCCGTCCCCGTAGATGAAGGGGGCGAGGAGATTGCCCGCCGCGGCGACGATGATGCGGCGGTCGTCGGCCGCCAGCAGACGGCCCAGCCGGGCGACCTCCTGCTTCGGCTCGTCGGTGTAGATGCTGAAGTTGACCACCGCCCGGCGCCCCAGGGCCTCGGCCTTGCCGAAGACGTAGCCGGCGGCGTCGGTCAGGGAGGTGAAGCTGGAGACGAAGATGATGTCGGCTTCGGGAGCCGTGCCCGGTACCCGGGCCCCGGGCCACGCCGAACCCGCCGCCAGTCCCGCCATCATCGTGCCGTGATCGGCCGCCAGGTCCCCGAAGAGCCAGTCGATGCCGGAATCGGGGCCGGCGGGAGGGGATTCGCCGGCATCCCGCAGGGCGGCCTCGATCGCCTCCCGGTCCCACTCCCGGCCTTCGGCCCGCAGGTAGAGCACGCGGCTGCGGTCCGGGTTTCGTGGATCCCGGAAGGCTTCGTGACGCCAGTTCAGCCCGTTGTCGACGATGCCGACGATCACGCCGCGGCCCGTGGGCAGGTCGGCGTGCAGCGGCGGCAGGCAGAGCAGCAGGAGCAGCGGCGCCATGGCGGCGCAAGGCCCGCGCGGGGATCCCATCCTGGGGTTGCCTTCCCTGTTTGGGGCGCTCGCCGCGCCCGGGTTACATTCCCCGAACCCGGTCAAACATACGACGGAGCGGATATGGATCTGCACCAAAGGTACGGACTGCGGCGCGTGATCAACGCCTGCGGCAAGATGACCCACCTGGGGGGCGCCATCGTGCTGCCCGAGATCGCCGCGGCCGCGGCCGAGTCGATGCGCCACTTCTTCGTCCTCGACGAGCTGCAGGCCGCCGCCGGCCGCGTCATCGCCGCCTCCTCCGGCGCCGAGAGCGGCTGCGTCACCGCCTGCAGCGCCGCCGGCCTCACCCTCGGCGTGGCCGCCTCGATGACGGGCGCGAACCTGCCCAAGGTCCTGCAGCTGCCGGACACCACCGGCCTGCCCGACCGGGTGCTGATCCAGAAGGGGCACTGCGTCAACTACGGCCAGCCCGTGACCCAGGCGATCCGCCTGGCCGGGGCCCGCCCCGTGGAGCTGGGGTCCGTCAACCGCTGCACCGAGGCCGAGCTGCTGGAGGGGCTGGCCGGCGAGGGCGTGACCGCGGTGCTCCACATCGAGTCCTTCCACACGGTGCGCTTCGGCTGGGTGCCGCTGCCCCGCGTCGTCGCCCTGGCCCACGAGCACGGCGTGCCCGTCATCGTCGACGGCGCCGCCCAGGACCTGCGCCTGCGCGAGCTGATCGCCGCCGGCGCCGACCTGGTGATCACCAGCGGCCACAAGTTCCTGTGCTCCACCACCGGAGGGATCGTCGCCGGCCGCAAGGCCCTGGTGGACGCCGTCTACCTGCAGAACCGCGGCATCGGCCGCCCCATGAAGGCCGGCAAGGAGGCGATCACCGGCGCCATGGCGGCCCTCGAGTACCGCGAGTCCCAGGACGTGGCCGCCTGGACGGCCGAGCAGGACCGCCGCGTGCGCCGCATCCTCGACCGCCTGGCGCCGGTGCCGGGACTGGCCCTGTCCGTCGAACCCGACGCCAACGGCTGCCCCTTCTCGCGGGCCCGCCTGACGCCCGATCCCGACACCACCGGGCACACGGCCGCCTCCCTGACCCAGGCGCTGGCGGAGGGCGATCCCACCGTCGTCGCCCGCGCCCACCACGTCGATCAGGGCTACATCTTCCTGGACGCCATCGAGATGACGGACGAGGAGATCGACTTCGCCTGCCACAAGGTGGAGCGCATCCTCACGGAGAAGAGACCGGCCTCGTGAAGGTCCTGCTCGTGGGCGGCTCCGGCCACGTGGGCACCATGGTCACGCCCCACCTGCGGCAGGCCCACGAGCTGCGCGTCCTCGACCTGGCGCCGCCGGCCCACGACGTCGACTTCGTCGAGGGCTCCATCGCCGATCCCGAGGCCCTGGCCCGGGCCCTGGACGGCATGGACAGCTTCATCACCATGGTGATGAAGGGCGGCCAGGGGGGCCTCTCCCGCGACCACACACCGCAACTGGTCATCGACAACTACACCGTCAACTGCCTCGGCCTGCACCTGCTGCTGCTGACCGCCCACGGCCTGGGCATCCACCGCGGCCTCCACACCGGCACCATGAGCCAGCACCACCGCGGCCGGGAATGGTACCCCGGCGAGGACCACGTCCCCCTCGACGGACCCAACGTCTACGGCCTCACCAAGGGCCTGGCCGAGAGCATCTGCCGCTACTTCGCCCGCGAGTTCCAGATGAACCTGGCCGTCTTCCGCATCACCGGGCCGTCGACGCGGGAAGACTTCATCGAGCGCCGCAACGCCCCGCCCGTGGCCGGCGTCGTGCCCACCGACGAGGAGGACCTCGCCCGGGCCTACCTGGCCGGCCTCGACTTCGTGCGCGAGGGCCGCGGCCGCTTCGACGCCTTCTTCATCGCCGGCGACGAGAACCACCGGGAGGTCAACCTCTCCAAGGCCAGGGCCCTGCTCGGCTGGGAGCCGAGGAGCCACCGGCTGCTGGATTGCCGATGAGTCTTCCCACAGTTGGCCAGCCGGCGCCACCGATCGAGGTGGCTGAATGGATCGCCGGCAGACCGGAAGGCGAGGATGTGCTTTCCGGGAGAAATGTGATCCTTGAATTCTGGGGGACCCATTGTGGGCCTTGCATAAGCGCCATCCCTCACCTCAATGAACTCGCCTCCACCTATGGAGGTCCGGACACCCTGTTCGTCTCGCTGAGCCCGGAGGACTCCCCCACCATAGAGCGCTTCCTGGAGAAGCGGCCCATCAAGGGCTCGGTCGCTGTCGATCGCGAGCGCGCGACCTTTGACGCCTACCGGATACGCGGCATCCCTCACACCTTCATCATCGACTCCAACGGTCTGCTTCGCTGGCACGGCCATCCCAATCTCCTTACGGCGGAACTGCTGGAGACGTTCCTGCGCACGGACCAGGTTCCCGAGGTGGCCGAACCAGCCGCCGCGCCGGAGACCGTGCCCGCCGAAGCACCGGATGCTCCCTTCTTCCTGCGGATCAACCGGAATGCTTCCGACCGCAGGGAATCGAGTTCAGGTTTCGGCGAGGGGCGATTCGAGACCGAGTTACACGGTCGCCGGGTGGTGGAGGTGATCCGCGACCTGCTGGATCACCCCCGCTCCCGGCTCCGGATCGAGGGGCAGGAGCCGGAGGACCTGTGGGACCTGGAGTTGCGTTCGACCAGCCCCCTGAAGCCGGAGGCCGCCAGGCAGAGAGCCGTGGACGTCCTCTGCGACCTGTGCGGGATCACGATCTCTCGCGTGCTGGAAGAGCGGGAAGGGTGGAAGCTGACCTGCCGTCGGCCGCGGATGACGGACATGTCGGAACTGGGCGGCGGCATGTCCACGAGCACATCGGAGACGGAGTTCACAGGCTCCAACATCACGATCGATCAGCTCGTAAGTGATCTCGAGAGATCGACGGATCGAATCTTCTTCAACGAGACGCGGCTGCAAGGGAAGTATGATTTCCTACTGCCTCTCGAAGACCTCGAGCAGACACGGCGCGTGCTGGAAGAGGAGTACGGCCTCGGGGTCGAGGCCGAGGTGCGCGAAGTCGAGATCGTGACTCTCCGCATCACCGGCGAAGCCATCGCCTGATTCCGTGGCCGATTCGATAGCCCAGGCAGCCAGGTACTACCCCCGGTGCCTGCGCCTGATCTGGGATGCGACCAGGCTGTACGGCATCCTGGCCGTCGTGGTGAACATGCTCAGCGCCGTGGTCCCGGCGGCCCAGGTCTGGATCACCAAGATCGTCATCGACAACGTGGCCGGGGCCGTAGGTGGTCCGGCCGACGCCCCGGTGGACTGGGTCGGCCTGCTGATGCCGGTGGCCGGCGTCTTCGGCGTCTGGATCCTCGGGTCCCTGTGCGGGGCGGCGGCAACCGGGCTGCAGGAGAAGGTCGGGGTCGATGTCAGCAACCACAGCCAGGACCTGATCCTGAGGAAGGCCGCCCGGCTCGACATCGCTTCGAGAGAAGGCCCGGAGCGAGACCTATCGCGCCCACAACCTCGCCGTCCTCTCCCTGCTGATCGCCTCCTCACTGACCGGGCTGGCCTCCATGCTGGTCCTGCTGGTCTCGGTCCACTGGGCCGCGCCGATCGTGCTGCTCCTCACGTCGGCGCCGCAGGTGATCGTCGGCGGCCACTACGCCGGCAAGCGCTTCTCGCTGGTGGGCGCGATGGCGGCCAACCGGCGCATGGCCGAGTACCTGTCGGGGCTGCTCGGCTCTCGCGAGGCCGTCAAGGAGATCCGCATCTTCGCCTTGCACGAGGAACTGCTGAGGCGCTTCGGCCGCTTCTGGCGGTCGTGGGGAAAGGAGACGATCCGCCTCCGCTTCGCCCAGGAACGCTTCGGTTTTCTCCTGGGACTGATGACGATGGTGGGGACGGCGTCCATCTGGGCCTACGCCGTGGTGCGGGCCGTGGGCGGCCACATCAGCCTTGGCACCGTGGCCCTGGCCTTCCAGGCGGCCGAGCAGGGACGGTCGGGATTCTCCAGTCTCTTCAGCAATCTCGGCCTGTTCTACGAGCACACGATCTTCGCCGGCACTCTCTTCCGCTTCCTCGACCTCGATCCGCGCTCCGTCGACGGGGCGCTGGCACCGCCCCCCGCCTCGCCCGCGCCGGTACCCGAACGACTGACCCAGGGCATCGAGTTCCGCAACGTCTCCTTTCGTTATCCAGGCTCCGATCGGGATGTGCTGAGGGACGTCTCCTTCGCCGTCGGGGCGCGCGAATCGGCGGCCATCGTCGGGGAGAACGGCGCCGGCAAGACCACCCTCATCAAGCTCCTGGCCCGGTTCTACGATCCCACGGAGGGCGCCGTCTACCTCGATGGACGGGATCTCCGGGAATACGACCTGGCAGACCTTCGCCGCCAGATCGGGGTGATCTTCCAGGACTTCGTGCGATACGGCCTTTCGGCGAAAGAGAACGTCGGCTTCGGCCAGGTGGACCTCCTCGACGATGCCGCCCGGATCGAGCGCGCCGCCCTCGACGGCGGCGCCGTGGACCTCATCAAGGGCCTGCCGAAGGGATACGACACGGTCCTGGGGAAGGAGTTCGACGAGGGCGTCGACCTGTCCGGCGGCGAGTGGCAGAAGATCGCCCTGAGCCGTGCCTTCATGAAGGAGGCGCAGATCCTCATCCTGGACGAGCCCACGGCCGCCCTCGATGCCTTCGCCGAGCAGGATGTGTTCTCGCGCTTCGCCGACCTCACGTCGGACCGGACGGCCATCTTCATATCCCACCGCTTCTCCACGGTGCGCATGGCCGATCGGATCCTCGTCCTCCAGCAGGGCGAGCTCGTCGAGCAGGGGAGCCACGAGCAGCTCCTGGCCGAGGACGGCAGGTACGCGCGGATGTTCAACACTCAGGCGGAGCGCTATCGGTAGGCGCGGCCCGGCGGAGCCGCCCCGCCACAGAGGAGGAGAGCCATGCGTCCTTACCTCGTTTCCCTCCTGACCCTCGGACCGATCCTGGGCCTCGCCCCCGGTGCCCACGCCCACATCGGCGACGAGGTCTACCCCTTCTTCGAGCTGCTCGACGAAGACCTGGACCGGATCGACCTGAGCGATGGCAGCGTCGAGGACTGGTACGAGGTCGTCGGCGAGCCCTCGTTGACGGCCAGCGACTTCGTCTGGGAGGATCAGTCGTACGATCCGTCGGATGTGGACTTCCGAATCTGGCTCGGCTGGCACCAGGGCAGCAGTACGATCTGGATCGCCATGGAGCGCGTCGATGACCTCTACTTCAACCTCTACGACGGGGACGAACCTTGGGAGATGCAGAACTGGGATTCCAGCCTCCGCTTCATGGTCGACGGCGACCACACAGGTGGGGAATACAGCTACTTTCTCGGGAGGTATTTCGAAGACTGCACGGCCGAGCAAGTCCTGGAGGACAACCGTCAGGCGCAGGAGTGGATGGCGATCGCCGAGACCCCCAACGGCGAGCATCTGTTTCACTTCGGTGCCAGCAAATGGGTGGCGGGGAAGCCGTACGCTGCCGCCGGGGGCGGTGCCATCGGTCAGAGCCCGGTCACCACGGTCACCGAGGTCAAGGTGACGCCCTTCGACGACCTCATCTACGACGACGAAGACGCCTCCGAGGCCTCGCGATTCTACCCTGGCAAGACCATCGGGTTCGAGATAGTCACCTACGACAAGGACGGGCTCGGGCAGAAGAGCCGTCTGTCGCTAACCGGCAGCACGCGTGCACTGAGAAACGCCGATTTCCTCCACGACGGCCTGTTGGTGGGGGCTGGAGAGCAGCAGGGCCTTGACGACGGCTCCGCCGTGGAGCCGTCCTCCTGGGGAAGGATCAAGGCGGCCCTGGAGTAGCCTGGGTGGTATCGAGCACGAGCAGAGGTCTGGGCCCGGGTGGCCGAAGAATCAGGCCGAATTCGCGGCGGGGTGCACGTCCTGAAAGGTGACGAGTTGGGCAAGAGCCAGCCGAACCGTCAGGTTGTTGTTCTCATAGCCGGAGATGCCCGCATGGGACGGATCTTCGGCGGTAGGCATGCGCTCAATAGCCAATAGCCGGTTGCCCCTTTCCCCCGCTTCCTTTGCAGCTCGAACATTCAGGACCGCAAACCTGCCGCTCCTGGCAACCTGGTATCCCTTCTCCCGGAAAGCCTGCCTGACTCCTTTAACCGCCTTCTCCAATGACGGCTGGCCGAAGTACTCGAGCCAGTTGACCGAGAGATGGTCCTCACCCTGCCTCAAGCTGAAGGCCTGCTCCGTGGGCAACCCATCCTCGTCGACGGCCGATGGCTTGCAGTACCTGGAAACATGATCCGTGTCGGGCAACGCCGTCATGGACGGTGCATCCGCATCGTGAACGGCTCGATGGCCGCCATGACCTCACTCCTCGGCGAGGTGCCGCTGATATTCCACTGATCCTCCGGGTCACCGGGACTGGACAGCGCGGCAAACCGGATCGATCCCGAAGCAAGGAATTCCATTGCCATGACGTCGTTGGAGGGAGCCCTCCACTGCGCGGAGAGAAGACCTTCCGCGCCGAGAGAAATCTGTGGGTGAGGAAGCTGCCGTTCGCCAACGAGAAAGGTGGCAAGGGAACGCAAGGATTCGATTTGCATGGGGGGGTGTTCGGGGTCTTCGTCAACGACCTGCTGGAGGTAGTCCAGGCGAGCAGCGATCCTTTCAAGTCCGGATCGCCGGAGGAATGCAACTACCCCCTCGCACGTGTCGTACCGCTCTTGGGTGATCATGGCCTCAATCCCTCGGAGCCCTTCGCGATTGGTTTCCACCGGGTACAAACACGGTCGGCCGCCTTGGGGTCAAGAAATCGTCGGGACGACCGCCAGTCTCACCGGGCAATATCCGTGCCGGACTAGTCCCCCTTGGGGCCTCCCGGCTTGGGGCCTCCCGGCCGCTCCAGCCACGCCTGCACCCCCGATCTTCCCCTATATTCCCGCTTCCCCCAAGCCACGGGAGCACCTGACCACATGCATCTGCACTGGTTCGACTTCCTCATCGTGCTCGTCTACGTGGGCGGCACGATCACCGCCGGCCTGCTGGCGCGCTCGGCGATCCGGGGCATCTCGGACTTCCTCGTCGCCGGCCGCAGCCTGACGACGCACACGGCCGTGGCCACCATGGTCTCCACCGGCCTCGGCCTGGTGACGGTCATGTATTTCGCCGAGGAGGGCTTCGTCAACGGCTTCTCGCCCTTCATCCTCGGGGTGATCGCCACCGGCGCCCACATCGTCATCGGCAAGACCGGCTTCCTCGTGAGCCGGCTGCGCCACCTGCGCATCATGACCGTGCCGGAGATGTACGAGCTGAAGTACTCCCGGGGCGTGCGCCTCCTCGGGGGCTGCATCCTCGGCCTGGCCGGCACCCTCAACATGAGCCTCTTCCCCATCCTCGGCTCCAAGTTCGTCGTCGGCTTCACCGGCATGCCCGAGAGCTGGACGAACCCGGTGATGATCGCCTTGCTGGTCATCGTCGTGTTCTACACCCTCATGGGCGGCATGGTCTCGGTGGTGCTCACCGACTTCGCCCAGTTCGTGCTGCTCACCCTCGGCTTCTTCCTGGGCACCTTCTTCATCCTCAACCACCCCGACCTGGGCTTCGGCACCATCGTCAGCTCGCTGGAAACGCACAAGGGAGCCGCCGCCTTCGACCCCATCGGCAACCCCTCCTTCGGGTGGACCTTCATCATCTACTTCCTGTGCGTCTCCTTCGTGGGCATCGTCTGGCAGCCGGAGATGTCGCGGCCCCTGTCGGCCGAGAACGCCCGCGTGGCGCGGCGCATCTTCTGGATCCAGGGGCTGACCTCGGCCGGCCGCGCCCTTGTGCCCATGTTCTGGGGCGCCGCCGCCTTCGCCTGGACGCGGCTGCCCTCGTACGCCGGCGCCTACGCCCAGGACGGCCAGTCGGCGGTGCCGGAGATGCTCGGCCAGATCCTGCCCGCCGGGGCCGCGGGGCTGCTGCTGGCCGGCATGTTCGCCGCCTTCATGTCCACCCACGACTCCTACCTGCTGGCCTGGAGCGGCGTCATCGTGCGCGACGTCATCTCGCCGATCAAGGCGATGCGCGCCGGCAGCGACCAGCAGCGCCACGGCGACGACACCTGGGGCGGGCTGAGCAGCCGCGAGGAGATCTACTGGACGCGGGCCATCATCGTCTGCCTGGCGGTGCTGCTGGCCCTGTTCGGCATCTTCTTCATCGACCGCCTGCCCGAGACGGCGATGAAGTTCATGTACCTCACCGGCACCATCTACTTCGCCGGCACCGTGGGCACCGTGGTCCTGGGCCTCTACTGGAAGAAGGCCAACCGCGTGGGCGCCTACTGCGCCCTGGTCCTGGGCGCCACCGGGCCCCTCAACTTCCTGATCATGAGCGTCTTCCCCGAGCTGGTGCCCGAGGCCCTGCGCGGCTTCGTGGAGAACTCGAACCTGACCAACTTCTCGAGCCTGGTCCTCGGCGGCCTGGGCATGATCGTGGGCTCGCTGCTGACGCAGAAGAAGTACCCGCCCCGCCACATCGACTTCGGCGACATGGAGTAAGGACGATGGAAACCACCACCTGGATCGAGATCTGGAGCTACGTCTTCCTGCTGGCCAGCGGCCTGTTCTACGGCACCGTGGCCGTGGTCGCCCTCAAGGGTTTCGGCGACGTGGCGAACATGGTGAAGGCCATGATCGCCCGGGGGAGGGAGCCGTAAGGCCACCCCTCCCGGGGCTTTGCGAAATCGGCGTGGGGGGCCCTCTACCAGTGGCCGTGCCCCCCTCCCCGAGAACAAGGAGGAGCCCCATGCGCACCTCCCCCATCTTCCTGCTGGCCCTTGCCCCTCTCTTGGGCATCAATAGCGTCACCCACGCCCACATCGGCGACGAGATCTACCCCTTCTACGAGCTGCTCGACGAGGACCTCGACCTCATCGACCTCACTGACGGCAGCGTCGAGGACTGGCTCGAGGTCGTCGGTGAACCCTCGCTGACGGCCGCCGACTTCTACTACCCGTACTCCAGCTACGATCCAACAAACTGTGACAACCGTTTCTGGCTCGGCTGGCACCGGCGCAGCGGTACCCTCTGGGTCGCCATGGAGCGCTTCGATGACATCTACTTCAACAACTATGCGGGAAAGATTGTCGAGGGGCTGATTCTCCCTACGATGCATCTCTGGGATTCCTACTTCAGCTTCATGGTCGACGGCGACCACTCCGGCGGCCCGTACTGGTTTTCATTCAACAGCTGCGAGGGGTGCACGGTCGAGGAGGCCAAGGTCCTGAACAACCGCCAGGCCCAGCACTGGATGGCCATCGCCGAGGCGGCGGACGGCCAGCACGTGGGCTATGTCGGCGCCAGCGAGTGGGCCGTGAGGGAGCCGTACGCCGCGGCCGGAGGCGGCGTCCTCGGCGCCACCCCTGCGACCACGGTCACCGAGATGAAGGTGACCCCCTTCGACGACCTCATCTACAACGACGAGGCCGCTTCCGTAGCCTCGGAGTTGTATCCCGGCAAGATCATCGGGTTCACCATCCATACGACCGACAACGACGCCACCGAGTACAGTGACGGAATGGGTCCGTCGCGCCGCCAGCGGCTGTCCGGCGAGGTGCGGACCGGGCACTTCGCCGATTTCTTCGTCGACGGCCTGCTCGTCGGCGCCGGAGAGGATCCATCCCGCTACGACGACCGTTCCGCCGTGGAGCCGTCCTCCTGGGGGCGGATCAAGGCCGCCCTCCGAGTGGGTCCCTAAGCGGGCAGACGCCGCCAGCTCGACCTGGGACTCGGTGCCCCGTAGTACCCCGGGACCGTTGGTGAATGCTCGACGCCTGCCTTGAGGACGGCATCCGCCCGGCCCCGCTTGCTCCGGATTATCCCCGCGCATATACTGCACATATATTCACCGTCCTCCGGCGCCCGCGACAAAGGCAGGCCGCCCCCATGCCCGACCCCATCGCCCCCCAGCCTCCCGGCAAGAGGGGCCGCGCCGCCGGCTTCAACCCCCCCAACCGCTTCGAGCCCCTGCACCTGGAGCCCGACCCGGCCGAGCCCGGCGAGGAGGGCTTTCAGGAGCGGGTCCCCACCAGCTACCTGATCGACGCCAGCCGCTCGATCCTGGCCGAGAACGACTCGCCCGACGTCGGCTTCCGCTTCAGCCTGAACCCCTACCGCGGCTGCGAGCACGGCTGCGTCTACTGCTACGCCCGGCCCAGCCACGAGTACCTGGGGTTCTCGGCGGGGCTCGACTTCGAGACCAAGATCCTGGTCAAGGAGCAGGCCCCGGAGCTGCTGGAGGCGGCCCTGCGCAAGAGGTCGTGGCAGCCGCAGGTCGTGGCCCTGTCGGGCAACACCGACTGCTACCAGCCGGTGGAGCGGCGGCTTCAGCTCACGCGGCGGTGCCTGGAGGTGTTCCTCAAGTTCCGCAACCCGGTGAGCCTGATCACCAAGAACCACCTGGTCACGCGCGACCTCGACATCCTTGAGAGCATGGCGGCCCTCGACCTGGTGCACGTGACCCTGTCGATCACCAGCCTCGACCGCCGGCTCACGGCGGCCATGGAGCCGCGCACGTCGCGGCCCGAGCGGCGGCTGCAAGCCCTTGAGGAGCTGTCCCGGGCCGGCGTGCCGGCAGGGGTCAACGTGGCGCCCCTGATCCCGGGGCTCAACGATTCGGAGGCGCCGGCCATCCTGGAGGCGGCGGCGGCGCGGGGGGCGCGCTGGGCCCACTACATCCTGGTGCGCCTGCCCGGGGCCGTGCGGCCCCTGTTCCTGGACTGGCTGCAGCGCCACTACCCCGACCGGGCGAGCAAGGTCGTGCACCGGCTCGAGGCGGTGCGGGGGGGACAGCTCTCCGACGCCCGCTACGGCAGCCGCATGCGGGGCGAGGGGGAGCTGGCGGAGCTGGTGAGCCGGTTCTTCGAGATCGCCAAGAGGCGGCACGGGCTGGACCGGGATGGGCACGAGCTGGCCGTGCACCGGTTCCGGCGCCAGGGGGCGGATCAGCTGGAGCTGTTCGGGGAGGGGTGAGGGCGGCTGCCCGGACTGCCCGGGGCCTCCCGGCGGCCTGTTGGCCCTCGCCCTGGCCGGGGGCCTGGTCGTCGTGGACGGTCCGCCCGGCTCCCTGCTGAACCGGCTGCCGCGGAGCCAGTGGCAGCAACTGCCCCGGGGCACCCCCGCCCCCGACTTCCAGCTGGCCGCGGTCGCAGGATCCGGACTGGAACTGGCCGACCTGAAGGGCCGGTCCTCGGCAGTCGTGTTCGTCACCACCACCTGCCGCTACTGCAACGAGTTGAAGGCCAACCTGCTCGGCGCGGGGCTGCCGGACCTGGATGGGCGCCTGGTCTTCATCAACGGTCCCGACGACGGTCCGTCAGCAGAGCCGCCCGAGGACAGCGTCGAGGCGCGGATCCGCGACTTGTACCCCGTCCTTCAGGACACCACGGGAGAGACGTCGCTGGCGTACTACGCCGTCAGCGTGCCCACGGCCTACCGGCTCGACCCGGAGGGCACGGTGGCGGCGGCGGCCCGGGGCGTCGAGCCGGTCCAGGAACTGGTCGAGGAGCTGGCCCAGGCCGTGGCCTTGGACGAGGACTGCCGGTCGTGTCGCTAGGCGATCCTGTCCTTTGGGTGGAGCTGGCGATGCTGTCGGCGCTGCTGACGGCCGGCCTCTGTGTCGCCTACACGGATCTCCGGTTCCAGCGGGTGCCGAACCGCTACACCTTGGGGCTGCTCGGCATCGGCGTGACCGGCCAGGTGGCGATGGTGGGACTGGGCGTGGGCGGCTGGAACCAGGTCGCAGGGACCCTGCTCCTGGGGCTGGGCGTGGCGCTCCTGATGATGCTGGCGGGGGTCTGGTCGCCGGGCGACGCCAAGATGTACTGGGCGGCCGTGGCCGCCCTGCCGCCGAGCCTGTGCCCGGTGGGGAAATGGCTCTCCCTGGAAACGCCTCCGGCCGCTCTCATAGTCAACGCCCTGGTCGCCTACGTCGCAGTGCTCCTGGCGGTGGTGGCCTGGCGTCAACGGCCGTTGAAGACGGTCAAGGGAAACCGGGGGCCATGGCTGCAGGCCGCCGCCGGGCTGGGGGGCCTGCTCGGCTTGGCCCTGAGCTTCGCCCAGCTCGTCCTGAACCGGCCCCTGAGCTACCTGGAAGCCTTCGCGTTCCTCGTCGTGGGATACCGCCTGCTGGAGTGGGGCCTGAAGCCGGATAGGCGTCCGGTGGTGATGATCCCCGGGCTGGCGGCTCTCGCGCTGCTGGCCGTGTCGACCGGCGGCTGGAAGGACTATCTCCTGATCTGGGCTACGACGTGGCTGCTGGAGCTGGCCTTTCAGCAGGTACGGCACGGGAGCGGGCGGGCCTTCGGGTACGAAGTGCCGATAGGGCGGCTTCAGCCGGGGGCGATCCTGCGGCACCGGATGATCCTGGCCGGGGACGATGGGGCGGAGGTGATCTGGGAGGGCGGGGAGAGCCTCGATCGGGAAAGGGTCAACCTGCTGCAAAAGCGGACGGCCTCCGGCGACCTGCCCCGGAGGGTCGAGCTGGCGCGGGCCATGCCCTTCGTCCCCTTCCTCGTGCTTGGCGGGCTAGCCACCGCCGCCTTCGGCGGCCACTTGGCCCCGCCCTTGAGGGCCTTGCTCGTGTGGCTCAACGGATGAATTCGCACCCCCTGCGGCTGAGAGAGGAGGCATGTGGCGCACAGCAGGATGGAATGGAGGAGTCTCGGAATCAACGCAGTTCATTTCCTTACGGAGGAGTGAGTTATGTTGAAGCGGTTTCGTAACCTTGTGGGCGGCTTCATCGCCAGCGAGGACGGCGTCAGGCAGCAGGCGATCCTGCCCGTGGCCTGGGTCGGTGCCGTGATGATGGCTGGGGCCGTCGTGCTAAACATGCCCGACAAGGCGCAGGCCAGCACCTATTGTTGGGCGGGTGGGTGCCCCAACACGAGCCCCGCTGTCAACTGCAACTATGAGTGTCAGAACAGCAGCAGCTGCGAGCAGAATTGGGGCACATGCCTCTACTATGGTTCATCGGGGCTCAAGCGCTGCCGGTGTCAGGACCCGTCGTAGTGCACCTTCGTGCTGATGCGTTGCGCGTCTGACGTGCATCAGCAAGATCCTGGGAGCGGGGGCATGGCCCTCGCTCCCCTCTTCAATGGAGATGAACACCATGCATTTCGCTATCTCCTGCCTGCTGGTCTTGCTCGCCACCCGTGTCTTCGCCCACGCCGGCGACGAGATCTACCCCTTCCTCGAGCTGCTCGACGAGGACCTGGACCGCATCGACCTGACCGACGGCAGCGTCGAGGACTGGCTCGAGGTCCTCGGCGAGCCCTCGCTGACGGCCAGCGACTTCTATTGGGTGAACTATCACTACGATCCCTCGGAATTGGACTTCCGCATCTGGCTCGCCTGGCACCAGGGCAGCAACACCGTCTGGGTCGCCATGGAGCGCTTCGACGACCTCTACTTCAACCGCTACGACGGGGGCAATGTCGCCGATATGTGGCTTTGGGATTCCAACATCGCCTTCTTTGTCGACGGCGACCACACCGCCGGGCAGTACAGCCAATATCACGGGCCCGACTGCAAGTATTGCACCCCCGAGCGGATTCTTGCCCGCAACCGTCAGGCGCAGCGGTGGTTGGCGATTGCCGAGGCGGCCAATGGCGAGATCCTGGGCTACGACGGCTTCAGCGAGTGGGTGGTCCGGGAACCGTACGCCGCCGCGGGCAGCGGCGTCATCGGCCAGAGCCCGGCGATCACGGTCGTCGAGTTCAAGGTGACGCCCTTCGACGATCTCATCTACGACGACGAGGACGCCTCCGAGGTCTCGCAACTCCGCCCTGGCAAGACCATCGGGTTCACCATGACCACGAACGACAACGACGCGACGGAGTACAAGGACGGATTGGGGCCGGCGATCCATCTCTCCCTCGGCCCCGAGGTGCTGAACCTGAGGGTCAACGCCTCTCTCTTCGTCGACGGCCTGCTGGTCGGCGCGGGAGAAGACCCCTCCAGCTACGACGACGTTTCCGCCGTGGAGCCGTCCTCCTGGGCGCGCATCAAGGCCGCCCTGAAGTAGACCGCCCAGGGGGGCCACCGCCCTCCGGCCCCGCCAGCACGCCTGCGCCCCGATCTTCCCCTATATTCCCCGCTTCATCGGGGCTGAAGCGCTGCCGGTGTCAGTGGCCGTCGTAGTTCATCCTCGGGCGCCCTGATGCGTTGCGCGTCTGACGTGCATCAGCAAGATCTTGGGAGCGGGGGCATGGCCCTCGCTCCCTCTTCCTTGGAGACGAACATCATGCGTTTCGGTATTTCCTGCCTGTTGGTCTTGCTCGCCACCCGTGTCGTCGCCCACATCGGCGACGAGATCTACCCCTTCCTCGAGCTCCTCGACGAGGACCTTGCTCGCATCGACCTGACCGATGGCAGCGTCGAGGACTGGTTGGAAGTCATCGGCGAGCCCTCGCTGACGGCCAGCGACTTCTATTGGCTGAACTATCGCTACGATCCCTCGGAATTGGACTTCCGCATCTGGCTCGCGTGGCACCAGGCCAGCAACACCGTCTGGGTCGCCATGGAGCGCTTCGACGACCTCTACTTCAACCGCTACGACGGGGGCGGACTCAGCCGGATGCACCTCTGGGATTCCAGCATCGCCTTCCTGGTCGACGGCGACCACACCGCCGGGGTGTACGGCGAATGGATCGGGGCCGAGCGCGACTGCGAGACATGCACGCCCGAGCGGGTTCTTTCCCACAACCGTCAGGCGCAGCGGTGGATGGCGATTGCCGAGGCGCCCGATGGCGACATCCTGGACTACGACGGCTTCAGCGAGTGGGTGGTCCGGGAACCGTACGCCCTCGCCGGCAGCGGCGTCCTCGGCCATAGCCCGGCGACCACGGTCGTCGAGTTCATGGTGACGCCCTTCGACGATCTCATCTACGACGACGAGGACGCCTCCGAGGTCTCGCAACTCCACCCTGGCAAGACCATCGGGTTCACCATGACCACCAGCGACAACGACGCTACTGGGCACCAGGACGGATTCGGGCCCAAGATACAGCTCACCCTCGGCGCCGAGGTGCTGAACCTGAGGGTCAACGCCTCTCTCTTCGTCGACGGCCTGTTGGTCGGCGCCGGAGAAGACCCCTCCCGCTACGACGACGTTTCCGCCGTGGAGCCGTCCTCCTGGGCGCGCATCAAGGCCGCCCTGCGGGTGCGTCGCTGAGCGGTGCAACCGCTTCGAGCCCCTGCACCTGGAGCCCGACCCGGCCGAGCCCGGCGAGGAGGGCTTTGAGGAGCGGGTCCCCACCAGCTACCTGATCGACGCCGGACGTCGGCTTCCGCTTCAGCCTCAACCCCTACCGCGGCTGCGAGCACGGCTGCGTCTACTGCTACGCCCGGCCCGGCCACGAGTACCTCGGGTTCTCGGCGGGGCTCGACTTCGAGACCAGGATCCTGGTCAAGGAGCAGCCGCGTCTCCCTGGCACACACCGATGTTTCCCGGAGGACCCACCCGACTCCGCGGCGGAGGTCGGGCGGATTCCTGCAAGTCCTTGGCCTCCAGGCCCGTGGAAGGCACGGGTGGAGCTGGCACGGTCTTTGTATCGGGCCTGTGTGCAACGTGGCATCCCTCCAACCCCGTCGATGGGATATGTCGCAGCCAGGCGTCACCCGCCCTGTGCCATCCGCGCGTCCTCAGCCGCGCCGGCCGGGTCCCGGTCCCGCAACCGGCCGTGGCCCGGGCCGGGGCATCATCGTGCTCAACGGCAACTTCGCGCCGGCGTCGGCGGCGGGACCTTTCAAGTACGGAGCCGTGGCCTATGCCCTGAAGGCGGCGGAGGCCCTCGACCGCCAGGGGCTGTTGGCCGGATTCCTTCTCTACCGGCGCGACGAGCGGTTGCACCGGCCGCGTCTGGAGCCGGTGTCGTTGCTCGGGTATCCCGCCCTCGAGCTCGGCTTTCACTTCGACATGGATCGCGAGGTGTTGGCCGCGGCCCTGGAGGACGCCCGCGCGCGCCTGAACCGCGGGTGCCTCTACTACCAGACCAACGTGCTGCTGCCCTTTCACCCGCCGGGGCGGCCCCTCGTCGTCACCCATCACGCGCCCTTCGTCGACCACGTGGTCGAGGTCATGGGGGACCGCCTGGCCGCGGAGGCCTTCGGGGCCGGGCGCGCCAAGCTGGAGCACCTGCGGCACAGCCAGCGCATCGGACTGGACTGCCTGGTCCGCAGCCGCGGTTCCGCCGTGGAGATCTCGTCGATCCAGGCCGACTACCTGCGGATGCACGGTGTGGAGCCTCGGTTCATCCACAGGATCTACCCACCCCTGGAGTGGCCCGACGGGGTGAACGGCCTCTCGCGGGAGGGTGCGCGTCTGCGGCGCTTCATCGCCGAGGCCGGCCCCCGGTTGGTCCTGTGCACGGCCTGCTCGCGGCTGGACGCCTTCAAGAACGTCGAACTCCTCGTGCAGGCCGCGTTGCGGCTGGTGAGGTCGGGTCTCGACCTGCGCGTGCTGATCATCGGGGGCCCCCCTCGGGATGGGGAGCGGCGGCGCCTGGAGAGACTGGTGGACGAGGGCCTGGCTCACCGTTTCCGCTTTGCCCCCAGGGTCCCGCGCGAAGACCTGGCCCGGGTGCTCGATGACCTGGCCGGCCGCGGCCTCTTCGTCTGTCCTTCCCGCTACGAGACTTGTGGTCTGACCCCCCTGGAGGCGGCGGCGCGGGGGGTGTGCACGTTGGTGGCGGACACGCCCGACAGGGTCGAGGCCGCGATCGCTGGTTCCGCCCCGGCACCGGTTCTCGCCCACGGTGGAGGGCCTTGGAGCCGCCGTGCGCCGAGTCGCCGAGCGACGGTCGGACCCTTGTTCGACGATCGGAGTCCTCGATGAGAACGCACAGGCCGGCAGCCGCGCCTTCGACGAGCTTGTTCATCGCGGCGTGGCTCCGGATCACGGCACCGGAGGTTCGCGGCAGACGCCTGCCGCGCCGGCAGCGACCGGCCAGAGCTCTCTCCGGAGCCGTCCCATCCCGCCTGAGAAGTCCACCATGCCCGGGGGCCGTTCCGCCCGCCTGGATCTGTCCACCCACTTCAACAACGCCGGCATCACCCCGGACGGGCGGCCGGGGGCCGGGGGCCTCGACGGGATGGGCACGGCCTTCCGCGCCGAGTGCCTCCCGGCCCCGGGGGGGACCATCGTCAGCGAGGAGACGCCCTTCCTCTTTCCGGGCCGGGACCGCGAGTCGAAGGACAACATCGCCTGCGAGGCCCAGGAGATCCCGTTGCCGCCGGGCGCCTGGGACGCCCTCCACGTGCTGGGCATGTGCGACTGGCGGGCCTTCGAGGAGCCCCTCCGGTTGAAGGCCCCCGACGGCACCTGCTTGGAGACGCGCCTGGGACTCAGCGACGCCCCGCGTTACCAGGGGCTTCAGTACGGAGAGAGCGTGGCTCTCTCGTGTCCACTGACGGCCCCCGATACCTCGATTCCCCTTTCCTCCCTCATCGGGACCTCCCCGCCGGGAGCGGGTTACGAGATGAAGGAGACCCGCATCGAGGCGGGGATCTGGCACCAGGTGATCCACTTCCATGGGCCCCGGCCGCTATCGGGACTGGTGCTGCCGGACAACCCGTCCATGCACCTCTTCGCCTTGACCTTGGTCGCGGCGGACGAGGTCTCCCCATGAAGAAGCGCATCGACGGTATTCCCTTCTGCACCAACCGGCACTACAACTGTGTCTACGTGGTGCTCGACAGCCTGCTGCGCTTCCACGGCCACGAGCCCACCGTGCCCTGCTTTTCCAATTGGGACTTCGTCTACTCCCGGGATGGCGGGCCGTTCGCCATCCACGGCCGCGCCATCCCCCTTCCCAGGATGCTCAACGCCTTCGGGATCGGACTGCTCAACCGCGGCGCGGCGGACGGGGAAGCCGCGTGGAAGGCCGTGAGAACGCTGATAGACGCGGATACCCCGGTGGCCGTCGGCGTCGACGTCTTCGCCCTCGCCCGGGCCGGCCTCTACCCCCGCCTGCGCCATGCCGACCACCAGTACATCGCCGCCGGGTACGACGACGAGGCGGGTACCGTCCACCTGATCGATCCCTCCCCCTGGCAGCCTTGTGCACGGGACCTCCCCCTCGGCCTGTTCCTCGCCAGTTGGGACATGAGCGAGTTCTCCGGGGTACGGGACCGGTACAACTGGACCTGGCTGGAGGCGCCGGCGCCACGTCCCACCTTGCGCCGCGGCCCCATGCAGGCCCTCCTGCGGCGCAACCTCCGGAGCATGTCGGCCTCCAGCGGCCAGGGCGGTCTCGTCCTGGGCCTGGAGGGTATCGGACAGCTCGCCGAGGATGCCGGGGCCTGGGCGGCATACGAGGAGCCCTTCCTCAAAAAGCACTTGCGGCGGTGCGCCGAGCTCCTGCTGGAGATCGCCGTGCTCCGGGAGGGGCACGGCCACTTCCTGCGCCACCTGGGCCAGCTCTTCGACCGTCCCGCGCTGGCCGGCCTCGGCGGGGAACTCGAGGCGATCTCGCAGGGCTGGTTCGTCGTGAAGAACCTGTGCCTCAAGGGCGCCCTCAAGGAGCCGGCGAGCCTCCTGCCCCGCATTCAGTCCCGGCTCCACGACATCGAGGCCCGCGAACGGAAAGCCCTGGCGGGGCTGGCAGCGGCGGTGGAAGCGCCGGCCCGGCTTTGAAGTGTCACCTCCACGACGCATGGCTGACGCCGGACACACACAACTCGCCCGAGCCTCGACCGGGCCGCGCGGAGGCCGCAAGTCGTTGCCGTCCAGAACGCGCCGACCGCGCCGCCGGCCCTGGCACGGCCTTTGTATCGGACATGGGCGCCAGAGCATCCGCCCACCCACTCTCGCCGCGGAGACGCGCTGAATGAACATCGGCCTGATCGGTCACGGCTTCCGGCCCATCGCCGGGGGCCTGGAGCGCCCGCTTCGGGACTGCGCCGCCGGCCTCGCCCGGCGCGGCTGCCGGGTCCGCGTGCTGTCCATCGTCGGAGAGGGGTGCCGGCTGCCGCGCGACGAGGTCCTGCACCCGCCCGGCGGCTCCCCCGTCCAGGTGCACCGGGCCGCGGTGCCGCGCCCGGCCGCCAACGGCGATCCTCTTGCCGAGCCGGAGATCCCGGCCAGCGCCTGCCGGGGGCTCGCCCCGCACTGGTGCTCGCTGCTGGCCGACGCCGACGTGGTCTGCACCTTCGGCGCTTCACCGGCCCTGGCCGGCGCCGAGGTCCGCGCGCGGCTCGGACTCCCCTTCATCGCCGTTCTCCCCGGTCTGCCCAGCCAGGCCGACGCCCGCTTCCAGGAGGTCCTGCGCTGCGGCGCCGATCTGTTCGTCGGCGTCTCCCGCTCCATGTGCCGGCGCGCCGAGGAGCGCTTCGGCCTGCGCATGATCCCGGTCTGCAACGGCGTCGATACCGGGTTCTTCCAGCCCGTAGCGGCCCCGGCCGCCGAGTCGGCCCTCGGCCGCTACGAGGTGCTGCGCGGCCTCCCGGGCCCGCTGATCACCAGCCCCGCGCGGCTCGATCCGGGTAATGGGCTCGAGCTGCTGATCGAGGCCTTCGAGCTGGTCGTCTCCCTGCGCCCCGACACCAGTCTGCTGATCACGGGCCTCGGCAGCCTCCGCCATCACCCCCTGGGGAACTCCTACGCCGATTACCTGGCCGGCCTGGTGGAACTGAAGGAGCTGGGCGCCAAGGTGCGCTTCGGCCGCGGCGTGTTCGAGGCCCGGCACATGCCCGCTCTCTACTCGCGCTCCCACCTGTGCGTCCTGACCGGCGCCGGCGAGGGCTTCGGCCTCGAATGGGCCGAGTCGCTGGCCTGCGAGACACCGGTGGTGGCCACCCGCACCGAAGGCATGGCCGAACTCTTCGGCCACGGCACCGGAGGCCTCTTGGTCGACGGCCGCGATCCGGTGAAGGTGGCCCAGGGCATCCTCCCCCTGCTCGACGACGACGGCCTGCGGCGCCGCCTCGGCCGCAGCGGCCGCGAGCACGTCCGCCGCGCCTTCCCGCTGCAGGCGCAGGCCGACCGCTACCTCGAGCTGTTCACGTCCATCCGGGCCGCCCGCGCCGCCGCCTGAGGAGACCGGAAAGGATGCCTCAAATGCAGCCGGAGTTTCTCGAGTATCTCCATCTTCCCGACGACGGCACGGCCCTGCTGAAGCCCACCCTCGAGAGTCTGCTCGAGTTGGCCAGAGAAGAGGCCGGGGACGAGTTCCCGTCGATCCGGCAACGACTCGAGGACGCCCACGCCGCGCTCGGCGGCGATGCCCGGGCCGCCGCGAGTTCCTTCCAGGGGGTCCAGGCGGCATGGCCGAATCCCGCCGCTTCCATGGCGGCCGGCGTCGCCCTCGCCCTGGCGTCGGATTGGCGCGGCGCCCTGGAGGTCTTCTCCGCGAACGCCGACCTGCTCGAGGCGAGGGGCCTTCCCGAGGCGGCTCTGGGCTGCCGGCTGAACCAGGCCTACATGCACTCCGTTCTGGGCGACTCGTCCAGCGCCGAGTCGACCCTCGATCAAGTCGTGGGGGCCTCGAGGCTCGCCGGGAAGACCCGGCTGCTGGCAACCGGACTCCACGCCAAGGCGGTCCTCCGGTTGCGTCACGGCCGTTTCCCGGAGGCCCGGCAGGAGTGTGAGAGGGCGATGGCGGAATGCCCCGGGGAGCCCGAGCTGGCCCAGGTCATGGGTACGCAGGGCGTTGCCTCCCAGGCCCTCGGAGAGCTCCCGCGGGCGGAGAAGGAGTTCAGGGCCTCCCTGTCGCTGGCCTCGGGGGCTTCGCCCTTAGCGGAGTTGCGGGCCTCGGTCAACCTGGCCGTGCTCTGCCAGCTCACGGCGCGCGGCACCGAGGCCCTGGACCTGCTCGCCGGGGCCACGGCCATCGCCGAGCGGCAGGGGGACGTGCGGTTCCTCGCCAAGGTTCGGTTCCTGCGGGCCCTGCTGGCCTTCGCGGAGACCGGGGAGGAGGCCATCCCGGCCGCCCTCGACGGCGTCGAGCAGATGCGCATCCATGGCTACCGCAAGGGAGAGCTGGACTCCATTGCCATGGTGGTCCCGTGCCTCCTCGAGTGCGGCAAGGCCCTGGAAGCGGAGACCCTGGCCGCGTCGGCGGTGAGCACGGCGGAAGAAACCGGATACCTGGCCGGGCTCCTCGAAGCGATGTCCAGCGCCGCCCTGGTCCATCTCGCCGGCGCCGACCTCGAGCGCGCGAGGGAGATGGCTTGCCGCCTCCTTGAGAAGAGCGCCGCGGCGGAGCTGCCCATGATCGCCGTCAAGGCCCACCGGGTCCTGTCGGACGTGTCGCTGCAGGAGGGAGAGCCGGAAAGAGCCCTGGAGCACCTTCGACGGGCGGAGGGAGCGGCCGCGGAGATGGGGGCCCAGGTGCTGCAGTGCCACCTCATGGAGGGAGTGGCCGGCCTCCTCGAGATCTGCGGAAGAATCGACGAGGCCGAGGCGGAGAGAGCGGCCGCCCAGGCGCGGGCGCTCTCCATCGGAGTGGGGAGGACTACCGGAGTCGGGAACAACATCGAATGAACACGGGGGCATCTACGAGGGCGCTACATTCACCGGAAGGAGATCCATCATGAACAGACTCATCAAGCCCCAGAAGCAGTCTTACACCGGCGAGGACGCCCAGGTCCTTGCTTATTCCGATGCCTGCGAGATAGCATGGCTCATGAACCTCTGCTCTGGCGGCATAGGCGCCGCAGTCTTGTTGGGCCTCGCCGTGCCGCCGGCCCTGGTCGCGTTCGGCGTGTCGTGCTTCATCATGTACGTCATCACCTCGGCGGCGTGCAAGGGCTACATCTGATCCATTCCTCCCCGGCCCTTCTTTCAGTCGTGGACCGTCCTGATGAGCGGGACGAACAACGAATGAACAGGGGGCATCTACGTGGGCGCTACATTCACCGGAAGGAGATCCATCATGAACAGACTCAACAAGCCCCGAAAGCAGTCCTACACGGGCGATGACACTCAGGTCGTTGCCTACTCCCGTCTCTGCGAGATGACGTGGACGACCGCCTTCTGCACAAGCTCCCTGCCCTTCCTCGGCGGCGTGCATCCCTTCCTGGTCGCGGTGGGAGTGAGCTGCTCCATCTTCTCCATGGTCTGTTCGGCGGTGAGCAACGGTTACATCTGATCCCGTCACGCCGAGACTTGCGGCATAGACGCGAACGTCGATAAGACAAACCCCTTAGCGCCCCGTAGATGCCCCCATGATCGAATCGTCTCGTCCCTGCCATGATCCCCATCCATGCCACCGGTTCTTTTGGAGTCGGGGCCCGTGACGGGGGGACGAACAACGAATTGAACAGGGGGCATCTACGTGGGCGCTACATTCACATCGGAAGGAGATCCATCATGAGCAAACTCATCAAGCCGCAGAAGCAGTCCTACACCGGCGAGGACTCCCAGGTCCTTGCCTACTCCCTTGCCTGCGAGATTGCGTGGGCCACCCAGTACTGCGTGGCCTTGGTAGCGGTTGCTCTCATTTTTGGCGGGCCGGCTGGGGTGGCCGGGGTTGGCATCCTGTGTGTCGTCATCTACGTCGTCTCCACGTCGGCGTGCCACGGTTACATCTGACCTTCTCCCGAGAATTGCACCGTGCCTAGTACTCACTGACCAACCAAACCCCTTAGCGCCCCGTAGATGCCCCCATGATCACAACATTCCTGTCGTCCTTGCCCCGGGTTTCGGAAGCGCTCTCCTACGCGGTCCGGGTCGAGGCCCGCACCCTGCGCCACGAGGCCCGGTCGAAGCCGGGAGACTTCTGGCCTGCCGTCGTACTCCTGGCCGCGGCCGGAGGGTTCTTCTGGCTGGGTCTCTGGTTATCACTCCACATCACCAAGGGCCTTCTCGGCGACGGGAACCCCGAGCTGGCCCTGGCCCTGGCCTCCGTGTTTCTCGCCTCCTACGCCTTCCTGTGGTTCTGCTTCGCCGTCGGCTTCGGCGGAGAGATCGTACCGATCTCCCGCCTGGAGAAGCTCGCCCAGCTTCGATGGACCCCGGGGCAGGCCTACGCGGCGGGCCTGGTGATGGCCGCCTTCAAGCCCCTGCCCCTGTTCTTCTCCCTGAGCTTCCTGACGATCGGGCTCACGCTCTTCCCGCCGGCCGGCGCCGCGTCCGTGCTGGCCTCGGGCCTGGCCACGGGCGTGACCGCTCTCGGCATCGTCGCCTTGACCCAGGGCGCCCGCTGCGCCATCGAGCTGGCGTCCTGGAAGGGCGCGCTGAGGACACTCGCCCGCGTCCTCGCGGGCGGACTGTTCGTGGCCCTGAGCCTGTTGCTCGCCTGGTCCCTGGTCGGCGGCGACTGGATCGAGCGGATTCGCGGGATTCCGGGCTCCTGGATCGAGATGGCGCCCACAAGCCTGCTGGCCCGGGCCTATCACCTGGCGGGGGAGGGACGCCTCGCGGACCTGCCGGGGCCCCTGGCCCTGCTCGGCGCCTTCGCGGCGGCCGGCTTCCTCTTCGGCTGGCGCCTCACCCGCCGGCGGGTCTTCCTCGCGGGCGGGTCCCGCCTGGCCCCGGCCGGCCCGCGCGACCGGATCCCGGGTCTGGCGCGGTGGCTCGGGCGGGTCCTGCCGCCGCCCTATCCGAACTTGGTGGTCCGCGAGGTGCTGGCCGCGATTCGCTGGAAGCAGCTCTGGATACAGGCGGCGTTGGCCGCGATGTTCGCATGCGGCGCTGCCATCACTCCTGCTCTCGCCCTCGCGGCCGGCGACGGACGCGCCAGTTTTCCCTACCCCTGGCAGATGCATGGCCTGGCGGTCGGCTTTCTCGCCGTCTTCCAGAGCGGGCTCGCGACCAACCTGTTCTCGAGAGACGGCAGGGCCGCCTGCGAGTACCTGCTTCTGCCCCTTGCCGAGCGGGAGATCCTGGCGAGCAAGAACATCGCCTTCGCGATCATCCAGTACGCGGTGACGGCCCTCTGCGCCCCTGTCCTCCTCTTCGTGCTCTGGTTCCACGATCTCCTCGGACCCGGGCTCCAGGCCCTCGGGGCCGTGGTCCTGGCCCCCTTGGCGTTTGTCATCAGCGGCAACTATCTCTCGATCCTCAACCCCGCCAAGTCGCCCGGATCGAAGAAAGACCCGAGAGGCCATGTCCCGCGGAACAGCGGCCTCCTCCAGCTACTGCTGGGGACTCTCCTCGGCGCCGCGACGGCCCTGTATTTCTCGATCGATTCCGGGTACCTGCGCTACGCGGCGGCGGCCTTCGGGGTCCTGGCCGCGGCGGGGCTGCCGGCGGGGTACGTCCTCGCCCTGCGCCACCAGACCCGGCTGCTCCGGCAACGGCGCCTCGCCGTGGCGGAAGTGTTCTCGTAACAGGAGGCTGAGACCGACATGGAACCGACCGTGGAGCTGGAAGACCTGACCAAGCGTTACCGGTCCACCGTGGCCGTCCGTTCCCTCTCCCTGAAGGTGGAGCCGGGGGCGATCCTCGGTCTCGTGGGGCCGAACGGCGCCGGCAAGACGACGCTGCTGAACATGTTGGCCGGGCTCCTCGAGCCGAGCGAGGGCTCGGTGCGCCTCTTCGGACGCACCTACGCCGAGGCCGGCAACGACATCCGGGCCCTCACCGGCGTCATGCGGGACGATCCGGGGCTCTACGAGAGCCTCACCGGATCGGAGCACCTGAGCTTCACCGGCTCGGCGTACGGCCTCGATCCTGCAGAGGTCGCGGAGCGGTCCCGCGAGGTGCTGGCGTTCATGGACCTGGAGCAGGCCGCCGGCGAGACCGCCGCCACCTACTCGGCGGGCATGAGGAAGAAGCTGGCCCTGGCCTGCATCCTGCTGCACCGGCCCCGGATGGTCCTCCTCGACGAGCCCTTCGCCGCCCTGGACCCCGAAGCCGCCCTCCGGGTGGAGGAGCTGCTCCGCCGGCTGTCGGCCGGCGGCGCCACCGTGGTCCTCAGCTCCCACGTCCTCGAGCGCGTCGACCGGCTCTGCTCCGAGCTGGCCTTCATCAACAAGGGAGAGCTGATCCTGCGGGGCCCGCCCGACGAGCTGCGCGCCCGGGGGGCCGAGGGCAAGAAGGCCGGGAGTCTCGAGGAGCTGTACATGGATCTCGTCGCCCCGGAAGGGGAGCGGCGGGGGCTCTCGTGGTTGTGAGCCTGCCGGGCTGGCTCTCCTTTCGGCGACGGAAGCCGGCGGGGGGGTCCCTCCTCCCCTTTCTCTGGACCTTCCTCAGGCCCTACCGGCTGCGCGCGGCCGAGGCCTTCGCCGCCATGGTCCTGGCGGCGGCCCTCACCGTGCCCCTGCCGCTGGTGACGATCTACCTCGTGGACGAGGTCTTCGCGGCCGGCTCGCGGAACACCCTCCACGTCGTCTGCGCCGGGGTGCTGGCCGTCTCCATCCTGAGCACGCTCCTGAGCCTGCTGCAGAGCTACCTGCTCACCGTCTTCGCGCGGCGCGTGTTCTTCGACATGGAGGTCACCCTCACCCGGAGACTGCTCGCGCAGTCGGCGGCCTACTTCCGAAAGGCGAGCCCCGGCTATCTCGCCACCCGGGCCAGCGACGACGTGCGCCAGCTCGGGGCCCTCATGGCCGGGACCTGGATCCAGGCCATGAACTCGGCCTTCGTGCTCGTCGTGGGCGCCGCGGTGATGACCGCCCTGAGTCCCGGGCTGGCCGCGATCCTGCTGGCCCACGTGCCCGTCCTGGCCGTGGTCAGCGTGCTCGTGGGTCAGAGGGTCCACGACCTCAACGCCGCGGTCCAGGAGCGCCGGGGGCAGACCCAGGCGGTGCGCATCGAGTCGCTGGAGAACATCACGGTGGTCAAAGCCTTCGGCGCCGAGCGCCGGCAGGTCGGACTGATCGCCAACAGGCTGCACCAGGAGCTCGACGCGGGCCTGGCCCGCGATGTCCGAGTGCTGGCGCTCTCCGGTGTCCAGAGCCTGGTGCACGCCGCCGGCTTTCTCGTCCTGCTGTGGGTGGGCGGGCTCGAGGTGATGAACGGCCAGCTGTCGCTCGGACAACTCCTGGCGCTCAACTCCCTTCTCGCCCTCGTGCTCACGCCGACGGTACAGCTGTCCAACGTCTACATGAGCGTCAAGATGGCCCTCGGGATCCTGCAGCGGGTGCGCGACTTCGCCGGGCTTCCCCTGCACAGGGAGCGCGCCGGCAAGCCGCTCCTCGACATCGGTCCGGGCCGCGTGGAGTTCGAGAAGGTCTCCTTCCGGTTGCCGGGAGGGGGCGCCGTTCTGCACGACGTGTCGGCCACCTTCCCGGCCGGCCGGATCACCGCGGTGGTGGGCGGGACCGGAATGGGCAAGAGCACGCTTGTGCGGCTCCTGCTCCAGCTGGAGGCCCCGTCGCGGGGATCGATCCTGATCGACGGCCGGGACTCGAGCGAATACGACCCCCGGAGCATCCGGGCCCACATCGGCTACGTCGAGCAGGAGGTGCACCTGTTCTCGGCGACGATCCGCCAGAACATCCTCTACGGCCGTCCCAGGGCCGCCGGAGACGACCTGGCCTGGGCGATCGAGATATCCGACTGCGCCGAGTTCCTCTCCCGGTTCCCGGACGGGATGGACACGCGCATCGGCGCCAACGGCGTCGAGCTCTCCAGGGGCCAGAAGCAGCGAGTCTGCCTGGCCCGGGCCATGGTCCGCAGACCGAGGATCCTCGTTCTCGACGAGACCACCGCCTCCCTGGACCCCGAGACCGAACAGACCGTGATCCGCGCCCTGACGCAGGCCGGCGAGGGACGGACGACCGTCTACGTGAGCCATCGCCTCGCCTCGCTGGATTTCGCCGACCGGGTCGTGGTCATGAACGGCGGGCGGGTGACGGGGGAAGGCAGTTTCCAGGACTGGGTCTCCGGAGGCGGGCCGGTCGCCGCCAGTGCCGGCCCATGAGGATTCCCTCCCGCATCGAGTGGACCGGGGCAGCGGTCCTGATCTGCGCGGCCGCCTGCTCCCTGCTCCTGCTGATGGGGCTGGTCCTCATCGACGTGGAGCGGGGGGTCCGGGTCTCGGGGACGGTGACGGGAGGGGATGGTACCTGGCGGCTCGAGGGCCCCGTGTCGAGCCGGAGTCTCGGGCTCCTGGGCGACGCCCGGTACGTCCTCGCCGCGAGGGGGAACCGCCGGATCCTGTTGGGAGAAGTGCGGGCGGTCGACGCGCGGTTCCGCCCAGGCGCGGGGGAAGTCCTCGCCGCCGTGGAGTTCGAGTCCACGGCCAACGGCGACGGCCGGTCCCATCCCGTGGAAGAGGGCCCCGCGAGCCTTTTCCTGGCCACACGGCCTTCGGGGCCCTTGCTGCTCGCCCTCCTCGAAAAGGTGAGCCCCGCGAGGTAAAGCGCGAGGGGCGCCTGGGGAGACGCCCGTGCGATCGTTCCCGGAGAGTCCGGGAATGCCCGCCTGAGCCAAACCAGAAAAGGTCATGTCATGAAGAGATGGGCAGAGAGAGGCACGAAGGAGGAGGAGAGGGCGCACCTGGTGGACCGCGTGCGCCTCGTGGTGGCGTCGCCGCGGCAGGCTCTCGGCGCCATCCTCGAGAGCCGCCCCTGGGTGGACGTATTCGTGGTGCTGAGCCTGGGGAGCGCGCTGTTCTCGTGCCTCTCCCTGCACCTGGCGGGGGACCAACTGGAGCTCGTGCCGGCCGGACTGCTCACCGAGTCCCAGCAGGATGTCGTCGCCGTCCTGAGGTTCGCGGCGATCGTCCTGCTTGCGTTCCCGGTCACCCTCGTCAGCCTCCTGGCGCCCGCGTTCTTCCTGTGGCTGCTGGTGCAGATGTTCGAGGAATGGAGCGACTTCCGGTCGATCCTGGCCGTCGTCGCCCACGCGAGTCTGGTGTTGCTGTTCTCCCAGGCGGCGGACACCATCCTGCTCGCCCTGAGATTGCAGGGGCAAGAGGCCGTGGGCCTCTCGGAGATGGGAGCCCAGGCCGATCTGGGCCTGCTCTTCGACCTCGGCGGGGCCCCCCTTCTCGCGGTCCTCCTGTCGTACACCAGCCCTTTCAAGATCTGGTTCTATGGACTCCTCGTCCTCGGCATCGGCCGGGCCTGCCGGCTGACCTGGCCGCGCAGCGCCGGCGTCGTGGCGCTCCTCCTCGTCGCCAGCCTCGCGCTGAGAGTGAGCCTCACCTTCCTGACGGATTCGGCCTCCGAGTCCCTCACCGCCGACTCCGACTGCCCCGCCTGCGAGCTGCTGCCACACTGATGGCCAATCTCTCCTTTGCGGACCTGACGGGACGTGGGGTGCGCGTCGCCATCATCGACAGCGGCCTCGACACCTCCCGCCCCGACCTCGCGAGGAACGTCGTCGGAGGCGTCTCGATCCAAGTCGGGGACGACGGGACCATTCGGCGGAGCGAGGACTACGCCGACGAGGCGGGACACGGCACCGCCTGCGCCGGGATCCTCCGCGGCCTGGCTCCCGAGGTGGAGCTGTCGATCATCCGGATCTTCGACGCCCTCCTCTCCGCCCGGGCCTCGGTCCTGGAGGCCGCCCTCGAGCACGCCGGCGAGGAGGGCGCTCACGTCATCAACGCGAGCCTCGGAGTCACCGACACCGCGGTCGCCGGCCGTCTCCGGGATGTCTGCCGCAGCCTTCAGCGCGCCGGCATCTGCATCGTCTCCGCTCAACCCCGCGGCGGCGAGCGCAGCTTTCCCGCGGAGTTCGAGGAGGTGATCGGCGTCGAGGACGGGGACGTCCGCGGCAAGTACGGGTACCACTACCGCGCCGGCCGGCCCATCGAATGCGTCGCCAAGGGAGGCCCCCGCCGGGTCGTCTGGCTGAACGGGGAAGAGGCGCTGAAGAGCGGCGCGAGCTACGCCGCACCCCATATCAGCGGCATCGTGGCGCTCCTGAAGGAACGGTACCCAACGGCCGGCCTCGAGGAGATGCGGAGGCTGCTCGAGAGCAACGCCACCAGCCCCCCGAGCGCGAGTCCCCGGGGACGGGGGAAGAAAGCCCGGAGCCCCGGGGGAAAGGGGCGCCCCGGCCGGGTGGATCGGCGGCCCTCCTCGCCGTGGATGCGCCGCGTCGTCCTGTACCCCTACAGCAAGGAGCTCCACGGCCTCGTCCGCTTTCGGGATCTCACGGGCCTGGAGGTGGTGGGCGTGGCCGATCCGGCGGGCCGGCGCCTGGTGGGCAAGGACGCGGGAGAAGCGATCGGCGCGGAACCCGCGGGTGTCATGATCGGGCCTGCCCTCGCCGGCGAGCTGGGCGCCGGTGACACGGTGATCCTGGGCTATCTCGACGAGCTCGGACGGATCGCGAAACGCGACCTGCTGAGGGATGCCATCGAAGCCGCCCTCGCCGGCAACCGCAACGTCTACAGCCTGAATGCGGTGCCCGAGTTGAGGTATGGAGACTTGTACGCCGAGAGCCGCCGCAGGGGGCTCCGGTTGGCCTATCCCTCGGTCTCCATCGCCGAGGTGGAGAGGACGATCCGGGAGAAGTCGACCCTGGGCAAGATCGCCGTGCCCGTCATCGGCTTCTTCGGGACGAGCTCCCAGCAGGGAAAGTTCACCGCCCAGCTGGCCTTGCGCCGCCATCTGCTGAAGCAGGGCTACCGGGTCGGCCAGCTCGGCACGGAGCACCAGTCCGGGCTCTTCGGTTTCGACTACACCTTCCCCATGGGGTACGCCTCGCCCCTCGAACTGCCCCTTCAGCGCTTCGAGCCCTTCCTGGACGCCAAGCTCAGGGAGATCCATCACGACAAGAAGCCCGATGTGCTCATCGTCGGGTCCCAGTCGGGCACCATCCCCTTCGCCATCGACGAGCCCCGGAGCCATCACTTCGGGAGTCTCGCCTTCCTGTTGGGCGCCAAACCCGATGTCTGCGTGCTGGCGGTCAACTGCATGGACCCGGAGGAGTACGTGAGGCACACCATCGACGCCATCCGGATCGTCGGGAAGGCCCGGACGATCTGTCTCCTGCTCAGCGACAAGCAGAGGCGCGTGGAGTCGGCCCATGGCCACACCTGGATGAGTTCCAGGGTCCTGAAGGGCGCGGCGCTGCAGGAGGCGCTGAAGGACCTGGAGGACCGGTTCGGCCTTCCCGCGGTATGCCCCGCCGACCCCGGCGGTCAACGCCGCCTCGCAGAGACCGTGGAGACGGCGCTCTCGGCGGCCGCCTGAAGATGACCGGACCCATGGGAGCGATGAGGAAGGCGATGCTCGCCGCGCTCGCGGCGGGCCTGTTCGTGCCGGGATGCCGGGGCGGCCAGGAAAGCTCCACGGTGCCGGGGCACCCGGTCGTCCGGGCCGTCCGTGGAGAGCTGACCGACAGGCTCTCGGCCGATGGCCGTCTCGAGTTCGCCGAGATCGTGGACGTCAGCTCCACTCTCTCGGGCACCGTGACCTGGATCGCCGGGGAGGGTGGGATCGTGAAGGAGGGTGACCGGGTCGCCACCGTGCGGGGGCGGCAGGGACGGACCGCCAACGTCCCGGCGACCCGGGGAGGCACCGTGGTGAAGCGGCACGTGGACGCGGGAGAGAGCGTCCTCTCCGGTTTCGAGGGCGGGACCGCGCTGGTATCCATCGCCTCCACGGAGAGCTTCATCGCCCGCTGCGACGTGGCCGAAGTGGACGTCGAGTCCTGGAGCCGGGACGGGCCGGCGGAAATCACCGTGCAGGCCTTCCCCGAAGACCGCCTCGAGGGACGGGTGAAGCGGATTTCGAAGATGGGCCGCAGGAGCCCGGGCAGCCACATGATCACCTTTGAAGCGGTGATCGGCCTGCAAGAGACCACCGACCGGCTGCGCCACAACATGTCCTGTGTCGTGGAGGTTCCGACGTACGTGCAGAGGGACGTGATCTCCCTGCCGTTGCAGGCCGTCGTGCTCGAGGGCTTCGAAGCCGCCGCCTGGAGAGCCCGCGGTCCGGTGGGAGCCCGCGCCTGGTTGTGCTCGGCGGAGGACCCCGGCGGCGGAGGCGCGGCGCCGGCTTGCCCCCGGGACCACTTCAGGCAAGTGGGGCTGAGGATCTCGCGAGGCACGGAGAGCCGCGTCGTGGTCCTGTCCGGGCTCCGGGCCGGGGATCTCGTCGCCGCCGATGCAGCCGCCCTCGAGGAGGAGGCGGAGTGAGTCCGCGTCTCAGGCGCCGTTGCCGAGTTGCCAGGGCCGCCGTGGTGCAGGGCCTCCGGTATCAGCTCCGCGGCAACCTGCCGCGCACCGCCCTCGCCTGTTTCGGGATCACCGTGGGCGCGGCGGGGCTTGTTGCGGTGCTGTCCGTGGGCGGCGGGCTCAGACGCCTGCTGATCTCGGACGCCCGGCAGGCGGGGGGCCATCTGAGCGTGATCATCGCGCCGCCGCCGGGCCCGGAGAGACGCGCCCCCCTGACTCTGGCGGATATCGATCGCATCGGACGGATTCCCGGCGTGGAAGCCGTGGTCCCCGAGACCAGCGCCCCGGGGCGGATAGGGGCCGGAGGGCGGCAGGTTCCGGCGCAGGTGCGGGGGGTCACACCGGAGTTCCTGTCCCGCCGCGACTGGGGGCTGGACAGGGGCCGGGGGATCGTCACCGAGGATGTGTACTCGTCGCGGCGAGTCTGCGTCCTCGGCCACTCCGTCGCCTCCCGGCTGTTCCCCGACGCGCAGAGGACGGACGGCGCCGTATCCATCGATGGCCTGCGGTTCTCCGTGGCCGGGGTGCTGGAGCCACGCTCCCCTCGGGATCCGGGCGGCAACGACGTGGTGCTCGTCCCCATCACGACCTCCCTCGAGGCGCTCCGGATCCGGGAAGTCGGCAGGGCGACCGTTCAGGCCGCCCACGTGGAGGAGGTCCCCGCCATCGTCGAACGAATCAAGACGTGGCTGGCGCGGGAGCACCGATACGGCGAGGACTTCCGGGTCCGTTCGGCCGTCGCCGACGCCCAGGGCGCCGTCCGGGCCCTCCGGGGGATCGAGGTGTCGCTGGGGGCGTTGGCGGCGATCTGCCTCGGCCTCGGGGGCCTGGGCATCCTGAACGTCATGCTGGCCTCTCTCGATGAGCGCGTCTACGAGATGGGTCTGCGCTCGGCCATCGGGGCTCCCGGCCACGCCCTCCTGCTGCAGCTCCTGGCCGAGTCACTCGCCATGAACCTGGCGGGCTTCCTCCCGGGGATCGCCCTGGGCGCCGGGGTCTCGTCCTGCGTGGAGTGGTCCGTCTCCCTCTTCCTGCCCGGGGCTGACTTCCGCGCAGCCGTAACGGGCGAGGCCTTGCTGGCGGCCGGGCTGGCCTCGGGCGGGGTCGGCCTGCTGTCGGGGGTCTTCCCGGCTCTGCGCGCGGCGCGCATGAGCCCGGTGCAGGCCCTGAAGGAGACCTGAGAGGGAATGCGGAGTCTGCACGCGGCGCCCATGGCCCTGGCGGCGATACGGCGGTTCCGCCTGAGGGCCGTCGTCGCGGTCGTCTCGGTGGCCATCGGAGTCGCAGCCATGGTGGCGATCCAATCCTTCGGCGCCGCCATCCAGCGGCTGGTGATGGGCGAGCTCGGCAGGCTCGGGCTCGAAGGGCTGGTCCTGGTGCACCCCCGTCCGGCGCTGGCCCTGCAGGGGCCGGGGCCGATGCTGACCCTGCAGCAGGTGCGGGAGCTCGAACGCGGCGTGCCCGATCTCGACTACGTCGTGCCCATCTTGCATTTGGATCTCGAGATCCGGTCCGGAGGCCGCGGGACGTATGCCCGGGCCACGGGCACGGCACCCGACTACCGCCGGCTTCTCGGAGACAAGATGGCGGCGGGCCGGTTTCTCGACGAGACCGACGATCTGACTCGCCGCAGGGTCTGTGTCCTCGGCGCCGACCTGGCCAAGCGACTCCTGCGAGGCGGCCATCCCGTTGGACGGAAGGTCCTCCTGGCCGGCACCACCTACACGGTCGTGGGAGTGCTCGAGGGAAGGCGGTTGATGGATTCCGCCTGGGGCGACGAGCGGCTCATCATCCCCATCCGCACGCTGCAGAGCTTTCACGGGGGGCCGCCCGGGATCCACGCCATCCACGCATCCCTGGCGGCCGGTGCCGACGCTTCGAGAGCTCTGGCCGCGGTTCGTCGAGGGCTGGCCCGCGGCGGCGGCGGCCAGGACCTCGATCATTACGAGGTCATGAGCGGCCGGGAGGTGCTTCAGGACATCAACCAGGCCCTGATCGTGGCGCGCCTCGTGACGACGGCCATCGCCGGGATGGCCCTGCTCGTCGGGGCCGTGGGCGTCCTCAATACCATGCTCATCTCGGTGGAGCAGCGTGTCTGCGAGATCGGCCTTCGCAAGGCCCTTGGCGCCCGGCCGATGGCCCTCGTGAGCCAGTTTCTCACCGAGGCCGTGGTCCTGAGCTGCTGCGGGGGAGTACTGGGCCTGGCGCTGGGATGGGGGCTCGCCAGGGGCGGGGAGGCGGTGCTCTCCGGATGGCTCGGAACCTCCATGGCAGGGTCCACCGACTGGGGGACCGCGGGGCTCGCCCTCGCCGTCTCCCTGACCGTGGGCATCTGCTCCGGCGTCGTCCCCGCGGTTCAGGCCGCGGAACTCCCTCCCGCGGAGGCCATGAGGAATGCTGGTCGAGCTTGAATCCGCCTGCAAGGTCTACCGGAAGGGGCCGGAGCGGGTGCGCGCCCTGTGGGATGTCGACGCCGCCTTCGGCCCCGGAGAGTTCGTGGCCCTCATGGGTCCCTCCGGCTCCGGGAAGACGACGATGCTCAACATCATCGGCTGTCTCGACTACCTGACGGCGGGGAGGTATCTGCTGCAGGGAGAGGATGTAACCGGCTTGAATCCCATCCGCCTCGCCGAGGTCCGAAGCCGGAAGATCGGGTTCGTCTTCCAGAGCTTTCACCTGCTGCCGAGGGCGACGGCCGCGGAGAACGTCGAGCTCCCCCGGATCTACGCGGGATCAAGCCGGCGCCAGCGCAGAGAGTGCGCCCACGCGGCCCTCGAACGAGTCGGACTGGCGGATCGCCGCGACTTCCGGCCGGAAGAGCTGTCCGGGGGCCAGCGGCAGCGAGTGGCCATCGCCAGGGCCCTGGTGAATGAACCCTCTCTCATTCTGGCCGATGAGCCGACCGGCAGCCTGGACCCCCAGGCCGCCGGAGGGGTCATGGACCTCTTCACGAGACTGAACGACGAAGGCATCGCCATCGTCCTGGTCACCCACCAGGAAGACGTGGCACGGCACGCCAGGCGGAAGATCCGCCTGGCCGATGGGCGGGTGATCCCCGCACCCGACGGACCGGCGTGTCCCGCGCAAACACGAGAGACCCACAGATGACGAAAGCGGAGATCACCGGCAGGGTCCGGGAGGCCGTGGTGAAGGCCCTTGAGCTGCCCATCGGGCCCGAGGAACTCCCCGAGAGCGAGCCCCTCTTCGGCGCCGACGGCGAAGTCGATTCGATCCTGTCGATCAAGCTGGTCGTCGAGCTGGAGGAAGCCTTCGGAATCGACGTCGACGATGACGATCTGACGGAGGAACTCTTCGGGACGGTCGCGGCCCTGGCGGCGTACGTGGAAACCAAACTGGCTGGCCGGGGGTGAACCGGCGCGCACTCTGGAGGCACAATGAAGTCTTGGTTGCAGAACATCGCCGCCGGCAACGGGCGGCGCTGCCGAGGTGGCCAAAAGACGGCGACCTCCGCGAGAGCCGCCGCCTGACCCACCTAAGCACGAGTGATGTAGACACTTACCATCACTACACACTTACAATCCTACACAAGGAACGAAGAAGGGGGGACATACCCCAACTGACGATGATCTTCCGCCTTCGCCCCATCTTGAAGCCATTGTATAGGCTCTTCACACTTCTTCGTCGGATTCACCCATACGATGCCACACAACTCCACAACACTTCCTGAGGCCCTCCTGAACAAGACACGAGCTCCCTCATCCCTCGAAACTATCCGATGATCTGCCCCGAGTGCAGCTTCAATAAGGTGCGCATCTTTGTAGGCCCTATCCATCTCGCCTGGGCTGACAGCCGCATCGATACGACTCCGTAGGTCCGCATCTTCAGGGATCTTCATGTACGCTACTAGCTTCTTGCCCCGCATCAACGAGAGCCAACTCGCCGCGTAGTTTGATTTGTGTCGACGCCACTCTGAGTAAATTGCTCGGGTCATCACGACGCGAAATTCCGCCTCCATCACCCGGAGCAAGAAGGACCCGCACGCTCCTGAAACCAAACCAGAGGTGGCGCTCGCTGACCTGACTACATCAGCATCTATTACCAATCTGTAAGGGTAGTGCTTCGCCACTACCCTTACAGTTCTTTATCCATAGTATCTAGGTAAGCACCATGCGCTTCCAACTCAACCTTTCCAAAATCAATAGGCCACTCGCCAAACGCGCCGCTCTCATCCAGGTCCGCACTGTCTATGCTGGTCACACCTTCACGATCTCTCGAGAACCAGTGTAACCTAACCAACTTAGGATCAATATAACCCTTAGCTACTAGGGTCTGGATCTGAATCAACAACAGCGAGCTGTGCGTCTCTATAACCAGTCGTTTCCCTCGTTTCGCCGCATCTACAAGGATCTTCGCCAAAGCATGCTGCGCGCCAGGATGAAGATGCAGCTCCGGTTGCTCTATATACACAAGCTGTCCAGGCTCACTAGCCAGGAGCGCCACAAGCACAGGGAGCACCTGCGAAACTCCAAATCCAACATCAGCTATGTCTACCAGGTCAGACTGAGGTTGTTTTTCTTCCAATGTGCGACCAACCCGCAACTCAGCCTGAGCATCACTGATACCTCTAGCAGAAACCTCAGAGGTCAATCCCAATTCCGAGAACATAGATCCCAGTTGCTGAATCTCGCCCTTCCCTCCTTCCTGCCAAGAGGAGACTAGGGAGGGTATGTACTTCTCAAAAGTGTCAGAAAACTCAGGCCCGAAAACTGCCGCGAACTTCCTGTAGGTCCGCTCCGGACTTCCCCGCAATCCCGGAACATGAATCACTCGTTGAATGTCATTCCTAACACAAAGAATAGACGGCGACGGAAGATTAACGGAGTCATAGTCCTTTAGAGCAATCTCCAAGAAGATGCGTTTCCTAACAACCTGCAATTGTCGATTCTTGTAGATCCTTCTGAACTCCTCCGGCACGAGTTTTCTTGCCGCTTCCTTCAACTCCGCCGATCTCATCCCCGGAGTTATGTGGTAGCGGTAGGGTGCTTCAGTTCTCGATGTGGGAGTAGTTGAACACTCGAGCCGCCTTACTTCTGGAGGTCGGCCTTGAGAAGCGCCGAAACTGAACTTAACGGAGTGACGGCCGAGGTAATCTCGACTTTCAATTGCAACGCTCAGAGCCTTGGTCGCGCGAGCCTTTCGAGATCGCGAAATGAATTGATCAGCTGATGTGAACCTGACATTCGGACCGTCTAACATCAAGGGACCGGGATCGTAGGTGGAGTCAAGAGTCTGCTTCATTAGCAGCAGAGGTTGCATAATGCTTGACTTTCCAGAGCTATTTGCACCTGCCAGTATTGTTAACGGACGTATCTCGATTCTCCGTTGATTTGCAATAGACTTAAACCCCTGAACGGAAATGGCGCTGATTCCGTAATGCTGCTTTGACTGAGCCATGGGACAAGACTCCGCTTGCTCGTGACGTTGCTTTGCCAGATGGGCACCACTTATGGTGCTTCCGCCTGCTGACTTACCCAATCCAGATGATTCTCGCTTGATTCTCGCTTCATACCCAACACAAGTCAAGTCCGAATCGAATTGCGATCGGTAGTGTACCCCAAATCCTGGACAGGTGGCTAAGCGAGACTTTGCGTCCACCGACCCACTGTCCGGAGGGGCTTGGATGACGAGGAAACGCAAGACGCATTCGGCGCAGTTCAAGGCCAAGGTGGCCTTGGAGGCTCTGCGCGAACGGCAGACAGTCAACGAGCTGGCCCACAAGTTCTCCGTCCACCCCAGCCAGATCCACGGCTGGAAGAAGCAGTTGCTGGAGCGGCTGCCCGAGGTCTTCCGGGGCCCCGGGACCCGCCGGGCCGACGACGAGGCCGCCTTGGTGCCCGAGCTCTACCAGCAGATCGGGCGGCTGCAGATGGAACTGGAGTGGCTTCAAAAAAAACACGAGGCTCTCGGTGGCTGAGCGCCGCGCCCTCATCGAGCCGCACCCCGGCCCGCTGAGCGTGCATCGGCAGTGCCAACTGCTCGGGCTGGCCCGCTCCAGTTTCTACTACCGCCCGGAGGCGCCGGATCGGCTCACCCTCGACCTGATGAACGCCATCGACCGGATCTACACCGAGCACCCGGTCTACGGCGTGCGCCGGATCTGCGCGGCCCTGAGGCGGGACGGCTACCCGGTCAATCCCAAGCGCGTGCACCGCCTGATGAAGGCCCTGGGCCTGCAGGCGATCTATCCCCGGCCGCGACCGACCACCCCCAACCCTCAGCACCGGGTCTATCCGTATCTGCTGCGAGGGGTGACCGTGAACCGGCCGGACCAGGTGTGGTGCAGCGACATCACCCATCTGCCGATGCCCTCCGGCTTCGTCTACCTGGTGGCGGTCATGGACTGGTTCAGCCGCTACGTGCTGGCCTGGCGGGTCTCCAACACCCTCGACGCGGCCTTCTGCCTGGAGGCCCTGGAGGAAGCCCTGAGCCAGGGGCGGCCGGAGATCTTCAACACCGACCAGGGGGCCCAGTTCACCAGCACCGCCTTCACCGGGCGGGTCGAGGCGGCCGGGGCCCGGGTGAGCATGGACGGCCGCGGCCGGGTGCTGGACAACATCTTCATCGAGCGGCTGTGGCGCTCCCTGAAGTACGAGGACATCTACCTGAAGGCCTACGACAGCGTCCCCGAGTTGATCGAGGGCGTGGCGGCCTACTTCCGCTTCTACAACCTCGAGCGGCCGCACCAGGCCTTCGACTACGAGACCCCCAGCGATGTCTACCACCGGGCGGCCTGAGCGCGGGGGCTCCTCACGGCCTCGGTGGCCCGGCCTGGGTGCAAGTCCGGGAGGCGGGGCTTCGGTCCCAGCGCCGGGGCGCAGTACGGCTCCATTACATCTCGAGACTCTCGCTTGTACAAGCCCAATTCCTGTCCAGTTGACGGGGTACACTTCCATCTTGGGCAGAACCCCCGTCTCTGTTCTGAGGAATTCCGGCTTTACGGGCTAGCGGTCGCATATTGCGATCGAAGGGCAACGCGAGCATAAGCCGGATTCCTAAGCTGTCTGGGGAATTGAGACGAAATGACCGCAGGAGTTATCTCAATCTGCGTTCAGGCCTCACCTCCCCCCGCACCACCCCGCCCACCCCCACCACATACCCCCCCGCCTTCAGCCCCCCCAGCTCCTCCACCGCCCCGTTATCTCCGCCCACCTCCCCCCGCACCACCCCGCCCACCCCCACCACATACCCCCCCGCCTTCAGCCCCCCCAGCTCCTCCACCGCCCCGTCCGCCCAGCGCACCGTCACCTCCTCGGCCGCCTCCGCCTCCCCCAGCCCGAAGGTCAGCTCCCGCGCCCCCTGGCTCAGGTACGACGATCCCGTGCGCACCCGCAGCGACTGGATCCGCCCGCCGGCCCGCACCGTCACCAGCGCGCCCAGGGCGTCGGTCCCCGGGGATCTCCCCCGCAGGCGCAGGACCAGGGCCCGGCCGCCCTCCAGGTCGTTGCGCAGCAGCCGGGGGGTCCCTCCGTTGGTGGTGATCAGCACGTCCGGGTCGCCGTCCCCCTCCACGTCGCCCACGGCCAGGCCGCGGCCCACGAGGGGCTCGACCAGCGCCGGCCCGGCCCAGGCACTCGCGTCGAGCAGCAGGCCCCGGCCGTCGTTCCAGAACAGCTGCGGCGGCTGGGCGTAGGCGATCTCCCGCTGCACGGCGTTGATCTCGGGCTCGATGTGGCCGTTGGCCAGGATCAGGTCCTGGCGGCCGTCCAGGTCGTAGTCGAAGAACCGCAGGCCAAAGGTCAGGGTCGGCAGGGTGGGCTGCACAAGCCGGCTCTTGCCGGCCCCGTCGAGGAAGACGGTGCCGCCCGCCGCCGTCTGCCGGTAGAGGGACAGGGACTCGCGGCTGAAGTTGCCGATGCCGATGGCCAGCACGCCGTCGCCGGCCAGGTCGGCCACGTCCACGCCCATGCCGGCCCGGGCCCGGCCCGACTCGTCGTAGCCGATGCCGGCCGCCGTGCCCACCTCCTCGAAGCGGCCGCCGAGGTTACGCAGCAGGAAGTTGGGCTGCGTGTCGTTGGTGATCACCAGGTCGACGCGGCCGTCGGCGTCGAAGTCGGCGGCGGCCACGCCCATCGACTTGGCGTGGGGCAGCAGCAGTCCGGCCTCCTCGGTAATGTCCAAGAAGGCGCCGTCGCCGCGGTTGCGGTAGAGGCGCGGCGTCGAGCCCGTGTACTGCTGCGGCGTGGCGTACGACTTGTTCTTGCCGTCGAAGCTGGCGTAGAGGTCGTTGGCCGGCGACCACTGCACGTAGTTGGTCACCAGCAGGTCGGGCCGCCCGTCGCCGTCGACGTCGGCCCAGGCCGCGCCCGTGGACCACTCCGGGTGCCGGCCGCCGTCCTCGCCGGTCCAGGTCTCCCCCGCCACCCCGGCCGGCCCCGCCACGTCGGCGAACCCGAGGGGCCGGTCCTGGCGCAGCAGCAGGTTGTCGCCCAGGGTCGTCAGGTAGAGGTCGGCGTCGCCGTCGGCGTCGTAGTCGGCGGCGGTCACGCCCATGCCGTAGACGCTCACGTCAACGCCCGAGCCGGCGGTGACGTCGGTGAAGGACCCGGCGCCGTCGTTGGCGAACAGGGCCGACGTGGGCGCCGATCCCTCCCCCTCGTGGCCCGGCCACCAGGCGCCGTTGACCAGCAGGGCGTCGTCGTCGCCGTCGCCGTCGAGGTCGTGGAGGGCGCAGCCGGAGCCCATGGTCTCGGGCATCCACTTGTCGCCGAAGGCGCCGGTCTCGTGGCGGAAGCTCAGGCCCGCCGCCGCCGCGGTCTCGGTGAAGGTCACCGCCGGCGGCGCCGGTGCGTCCCCGGCGCGGGCGTAGTCGGGGGCCGGGCGCGAGTACGCCGGCGGCTCCGGGGCGACCTCGGGGGCCTCCTCGCCGCACGCGGCCAGCAGCAGCGCCGCCGCCGGGGCCAGCCGCCGCAGGCGGCGTCCGCGGGCCATCAGGTCCCGCCCCCGGCGCCGGCCTCCGCGGGCGAAAGCTCGTGCAGATGGATGGCCTGGGTCTCGAGGTTGTCGTGGGGGTGGTCCAGGCGGTAGCGGCGGGTCACGGCCTGGGCCGACTCGTCGATCTGGTAGTACTCGTAGGCCTGCTCCGCGGCCTCCGCTTCCTGCTGCCGCCCCAGGCTGCGCAGGCTGAGCATGCGGTGGTAGTGGGCGCCGCGGTCCTCGGGATCGATCCGCAGGGCCTGGTCGAGGGCCTCCAGGGCCGGCTCGAAGCGGCCGTCCAGGTAGAGGACGCGGCCGAGGTTGCGCCACGCCGCGCGGTCGGCCGGGAAGCTCTCCAGCACGTGGCGGTAGGCCAGCTCGGCGTCGGCGTAGCGGCCGCTCTTCTGGTGGGCCACGCCCCACACCCAGGCGGTCTGGGCGTCGGCCGGGGCCAGCTCCTCGCAGCGCTGCAGCAGCTCGTAGGCGCCCTCGAGGTCGCCGTCGGCCAGGGCCGCCCGCGCCATGTTGCGCGGCCCGTCCACGCGCTCCGGATGGCGCCGGGCCAGCTCCGAGAAGGCGGACGTGGCCCCGCGGGTGTCCCCCTGCAGCAGCAGCCCGATGCCGTAGTCGTTGAGCCGCTGCCAGGCGTCGGGGCCGGGAGCGGCCCGCCGCGCGGCGGCTCCCTGGACCAGGGGCAGGGTGAGGGTGTGGGCGGCGATCTCCGTCACCGGCAGGTCGGGCACCTCGTCGAAGGGCCGGAACCCCTCCCGGTTGGCGTGGAAGGCGAACTCGGTGTAGGCGCGGTCGAACTTGCGCCACAGCAGGCGCGCCGTGACCGTCAGCGACCCTCCGCCGTAACCCGCCGGCACGGTGAACCCGTAGTGGGCCACGTCCGCCGTGCCCGGGCCGACGACGCGCACGTAGACCGGCGCGTGGATGTCCTGGGCGTTGCGGCGGTGGATGGCCCGGCCCTCGCCGTCGACCAGCAGGGCCTTGTAGAAGTGGGCCGCCGGGTCCACGTGCCCGTCGGCGCCGAGGGCGCCGCTTCTCGCCAGCACGCGGCCCTCGGCGTCGGCCACGGTGATCTCCAGCCAGCCCTCGTTGGAGTCGTTGGTGCCGCCCGGGAAGGTGTGCCCCACGCCGAGGTTGCGCACCGAGACGTCGAACTCCAGGCGCTCGCCGGGGCGCACGGGCGGCGGCGTTAGGGCGGGCTGGTACTCGACCGGCCCGCCGGGCCGGCGCAGGGCGGCGATGTCGACGCGCAGCTTCGAGTCGCGCAGAAAGGCCTCGATCCGCTCGATCGTCTCGCGGTCGCCGCGCAGGAAGGGCAGGGCCGTGTTCACCGCCAGGAAGCGGTGGGAGCGCACCAACCCGTCCTTGGCCGACACGTCCCCCTCCACGGCCTCCTCCAGGGGCATGTGGCAGTCCTGGCAGACGCGCCGGAACCCGGGCCGGTAGAAGGTGCGCGAGGCGTTGAGGGCGACGCCGCTGTCGTGCCAGTTGTCGTACTCGTCCTGGCCGCGCAGCCAGCGGTAGCCGTTGAGCCTCGTGTCCAGGCTCACCTTGTGGCAGGTGGCGCAGAACTCGGAGGTCTGGAAGAAGGGCTTGAGCATCTGGCGCTTGTGGACCGCCGGCCGCGCCTTCAGGGCCGTGTCGTGGAGCAGCCGCAGGATCCCGTGCTCCGTGTCGGCGAACAGGTAGGGGTCCTCCTGGTGGTCGGCGATGTTGTAGTTGCCGTTGCCGGTGACGTCGTGGATGTGGTCGATGGCATGGCAGGCCAGGCAGGTGAGCCCCGCCTGCGCCTGCGGTGTGCTGCGGTCGATCTCCTCCGTCATCTGGCCGGCCAGCATCAGCGCCGGGTCGTGGCAGCCGGAGCACCACTTCGACTTCACCAGCGCCTGGCGCCCCGTCAGGTCCTTCCCGCCCCGGTCCGGGTCCAGCCGCGAGAAGTGGTCGATGTGGGCCTCCACCTCGGCGTTGAGGGAGGTGGAGTGTTCCCGCATGTCGTTGATGGTGGCCTCGTAGAAAGGATTGTTGAAGGAGGCGAAGCGATGGGCCGAGGCCGCCCACTGGGCCACCACCGAGGCGTGGCAGCGCTGGCAGTCGAAGGCCCCCAGCCTCTCGCTGACGACGAAGCCCTGCTGCTCGATCTCGCGGTCCAGGAACTCCTGCTCGGGCAGGCCGCCGCGGGTGATGATCCGCGACGGCAGATAGGAGCCCGTGGTGGTCGTCGTGGCGGCCGGGAAGAAGGGGCTCTGGAAGGGGACGAAGTTGGCGGGCACGAACTCCGTGGGGCCGCCGCCGAGCTGCCGCTGCCGCGACCCGGGCCCGGTGTGGGTGCCGCTGGCGAAGGCCTCCCGCGCCGCCTCGGTGTAGGCCTCGCGGTCGTAGGTGAGGCCGTGGACGACGATGGCGAGGCCGGCCAGACCCGCCGTGGCCAGGGGCACGACGCGGTAGCTGCGGGCCGAGGGCTTCCAGATCGAGATGCGCCGGTGGGCCAGGTAGAAGACGGGCAGGGCCGCCGCCGCAGCCACGTGGCACCACCAGGCCCAGGCGTTGTCGCGGCTGTTGGCCTCGGTGAGGATGAAGAGGCCCGTCACCAGCAGCGTCACCCCCAGGGTCACGGAGGCCAGGCCGGTGTAGATCGCCCGCCGGCGGTGGCGGCGCCAGACCGTGGGCAGGTGCCACTCGACGAAGGCCAGGGCCAGGATCACCAGGATGATCCCCCCCACGGTGTGCCAGAGCACCATGGACTGGTAGAACCGGGGCAGGGAGAGGTCGGTGACCGCGAAGTAGCCGAGGCCGAGGATGTCGGCGGCGCGGTTGGCCAGCAGGTAGAGGGTGTCGGCCAGCATCAGCACGCCGAGGCCGACGACCAGCAGCAGCAGCCGCTTCTGCAGGGGGCCGAGGCGGGAGCGGCGCGGGGCGGGTGCGGGGGGCGATTCGTTCACGGGTCCGAGGGCGCGGAAGGGGGGCGGGCGCCTGTGTCTCGGGGAGGCGTCCTGGCGGCACTCAAGATAAGGGACGGTGCCCGGCCATGCCCGAGGCCGGGACCGGTCCGCGGCGCCTGAAACTGCACCACGGACCCTCGGGGACAGCGTTGGGACGCACCAAAATGCGCCGCGATGGTTTCGTCTCGGTGGACGCCGGCCCGCGTACGGCTCGCCTGACGACGCAGCCGTTGCAATTGATGGGCAGCGCGCCCTGTGTGAATAGCGACGCCACCGGCGGCTCCGTTCGTTCTGGACCCCGGCGGGACGGTACGATATTCGGCCGGCTTTGCCTTCTTCTGATCTGGAAGTTCACGCAGCCCTTCAGCGGCAAGGTGCTCTTTCTTCCCGAAGCCCCCCGCAGGGAGGAGAGTGATACTACCAACCCTGCGTGACCACTTCGTGCTGCAGCACCCTCTGCTGGCCGTGGGGGCCGCCGACGACGAATGTGAGCTTGCATTGTTCACCGGGCACGAGATTGTTGATCGTCACACTCGGGGTGTGTGTCTGAAGCGATGTGTCGATGAATCGGCGGTGATTGTGGCCGCGGTTGACCCAGGTCCAGACCCGCACGGGTTGCGACGCTGAGAATCGAACCACGGCGCTGTGGCGCGTTGTTTCTACGTCGGTGATCATGGCGCTCAGAGGTTCCGCGTCTGCCAGTTGAATGGCGTGCTCGATAAGTCTCTGCCTCATGTGTCGAAGCTCGTCCTGGCTTGCGCCCGCCAGTACGTGTTCAACCGCCGAATCGATTTCATCGAGCGCTTGTTGGGCCAGCTGCGGGTCCTGGCCCTCGATTTGAGCCGCCTGTTTTACGATCCAAAGCAGTTTGTAATCTTCCCATCCATCGCGGTAGGCTTCCAATCGCCGGCTGGTGATGGGGCCATCGTGTCCCATGTAGATGAAGCCAACATTGGTGTAGGGCCCTTTCGGGGCGACGTCGGGAAATCCATCGTAACGTCCCCACCACCGCGGCGCGGTGAAGACCCAGAAACCGTATCCGTCAAGTCCGAGTTTCCAAGCCAGCCAAGGGCGGCTGCGCAGCATGCTGTGCGGCGCCTTCGGGTTGGCACGCGGTTGGGCGGTGCGCTCGGGGGAGCTCCAAAAGGCGTGTCGGTAGGCCCACCAAGGTTTGCCTGTTTCCAGGAAGAACTCTTCGGCTTCGCCATTACGGCCGAACCCAAGTCCCTTCGTCGAAAGCCACGGACTGTAGGGAACAATCACGTCAATGTACGGTTCGGCTTTCTTCGTCGTCTCGAGATCCTCGATCCGGTTGGCCCAGATCTGAATGCGCCGGTCGGCCTGTCGCACCAGCTTCCCGAGGGGTAGAAAGTCGTCACCGATGTGCTCGTCATTCAGGTACAAGCCCCATCGATCGTCGGCCAGGCCGTAGTTGCTGCGGATGTGCTGTGCGAGCATTTTTGTGTACGCGATGAAATTCCGTTTCCACTGATCGTACTCGGCTTCGAGGAAGTGCGGTCCCCAGCGCTCCGTCCCGCGTCGGATCGTGAGCCCAACGACAAGATAGTCGTGATGCGTGAACTCACGGCGGAGCATCATCCGGTCGAACTCATCGACTCTTATTCCCACAATTTCGTTGTCTTCATTCAAGATCGGTTGCGGTGCCCCGTCCCGGTACGACATTTGCACGACGTTCGTGCCCGTTCGCCGCATCAAGTCCATGTAGGGCTTGTTCTTTCCCCGGCCCTCGGACATCCAGCCATGTGACGGCGAATAGGACCAGAACGTGACCCAGATCGGCACCCGCTGCGGCAGAACGACCGGGGCGACATCCAGTTCAAAGGGAATCTCCAGCTTGGGGCCACTGCGCAAGGGAGTGAGACGCACGCGGCCCTTCCATAGACCGGCCGGCATGCCGCGCGTGTCGACCAGCACGAAGAAACTGCCCGTTTCCCCGGGGCTGAGGCGCAAGCCATTGGCGCTGTTGGCTCGTGGCAGTGGATCAGGCACCAGTTTCTTGAGACGCGTCAGAATGTAGTCCACGAAATGAATCTGCACGCGATCCGTGCGCAACCGCAGCTGGGTTTGTTCGTGGCGGACGCTGGCCAGGTCGAAACGTACCGGGAGCGTGGTATCGCTGTGGTTGCGCACGTGGATGGCCAAGGGCACGTACTCCCCGCAGGTGCCGGTAACGCGAATTTCGTCCGTGAGGCTGTGGGCATGTGATGCGCCGACACCTTTCTGTTTGATTCTCACCTGACCCGTGCCCTCCGTATCCGGATAGATCGGATCGTACGGGTTCGTCGTCCAGACCTCGTATTGAACCGTCGGCTCTTTGGCCTCGAGGGTGCGGGTATTCATCACTTCGGCGCGCGAGGTCATCTGGCTGAGTTCCAACGGCGTGTCACTGGCAAACAGGTACACGGGTTTCCAAATGCCGCCCCCGCCGTCCCCGCCGCGTTTCACTCGCACCGCAAACACGTCTGGTCCCTGCCCGCGCAGGTGCTCCTGGGTCTCCAGGGCGAAGGGGGTGATCCACATGCGGCCACGTCTCTTGCTCTTTGAGCCCACAAGTCCCTCACTGATGAGCGTATGCTCTCCGACCCTCTGGCCGTTCAACCAGACCCAGGCCTGCTCGTCCACGCAATTGAAATACAAGTAGACGTACTTCTTGTTCTCGAGCGCCTCGGGTACCTCGTAACGGACGCGGTACCAGCCAAAATCGGACTCTGCGATCAGCCCCTGATTCTCCCAACCCTCCCAGTCGTCCGTGCGCAGTGCGGTCCAATCGCTGTCATCAAGGTCGGCGGCGTTCCACCGCTCCTTCAAGCCCAGATCATTGGTGTCGAGCTTGACCTGCCAGACGACCGGCAAGGACGCCTGCTCGATGGCCGCAGCAACGGTTGCGAGCGTGAGTATGCATATGACGCACGAGACTACACACGAGACTACAGTAGAGCGACGCAACACGGGTGTTCTCCTTCCAATCGCGTTTGACATCTTCGATTCCCAGAAGATACTGGCAGATTTGAGTGCGGTGGGCAAACACTGCTACGAGCACGCGAGATGCGGGAGAGGAAGGCGGCCCGGGCGGTGAGGAAGACAAGGGACGCGACCCCCGGCCGTCCGAGGCCCCCGCCGGTCCGTCGGCGGCGCCTCAGGCCGTGAGCAGCTCGAAGGTCTGGCGGGCCACGATCCACTCCTCGTCGGTGCGCAGCACGTGCAGGCGCACGCGGCTGCCGGCGGCGTGCAGGCTCCCCTCGCCGCGGACGGCCTCGTTCTTCGCCGGGTCCAGCTCCACGCCGAGGAACTCCAGCCCGGCCAGCACCTGGGCGCGCACCAGGCTGGAGTGCTCGCCGATGCCCCCGGTGAAACTGACCGCGTCCAGGCCCCCCAGCTCCACGGCGAAGGCCCCGAGGTAGTCGCGGATCGAGGAGGTGAAGACCTCGATGGCGAGGGCGCAGCGCCGGTCGCCGGCGGCGGCCTTCTCCTCGATGTCGCGCATGTCGTTGGAGGCCCCGCTCAGCCCCAGCAGCCCGCCCTCGGTGGCGCAGATCTCCAGGGCCTCGTCGAGGGAGATCCCCTCGCGGTCGCAGACCACCTGCAGGGCCCAGGGATCGAGGTCGCCGATGCGGTTGTTCTGGGGCACCCCGCCCTGGGGGCTCAGCCCGTGGGAGGCGCCCCGGGACTCGCCGTCCTTCACCGCGCACAGGGACGACGAGCCGCCCAGATGGCAGTTGACGTGGCGCAGGCGGTCCGTGCCCTCCAGCTCCAGCACCTTCTCGGCGGCGTAGCGGTGCGAGGCCCCGTGGAAGCCGTAGCGCCGGATGCCGTAGTCCTCGTACCAGTGCCAGGGGACGGCGTAGAGCTGCCGCCGCAGGGGGGCGGTGCCGTGGAAGGCCGGCTCGAAGCAGCCCACCCGCGGCGCGTGCGGGGCCACCCGGGCGAACCCGCGGATGGCGGCCACGTACGCCGGGTTGTGGGCCGGCGCCAGACGGTAGAAGTCCTCCATGCGCCCCAGGACCTCCTCGTCCAGCTCGACGACGCCGATGATGCCCCGGGCGTGGACGGTCTTGAAGCCGACCGCTTCCAGCTCCTCCACCGACGACAGCGGCGCGCCGCTGCCGCCGGTGAGCCGAGCCAGGGCCTCGTCGATGGCGGCCCCGTGGTCGGGCAGGTCGCACTCCTGCTCCACCGGGTCGCCGCCGCCGAGGCGGTACTCGTGCACGGAGCCGCCGGCGCCGCCGATGCGGTCCATGCCCCCCTGGGCGAGGACCTCGCCGCCGGGCATGTCGAAGAGCTTGTACTTGAAGGAGGTGCTGCCGAGGTTGGCCACCAGGATCTTCATGGGCTCCGCTCCCTCTCTTCCATGGCCCGCTCGGCCCGCAAACACAACCGCACCGCGACCTCGGCCGTGGTCAGGTCCCTCCGCCGGTGACTACATTCGGTCATTAGACTGGACTTAACGCCTTTCAGGCAGTTGAGATCTATCAAGATCTCCGTTGTTGATAAGCTGTAGAGTAGCCGTATCCTGTGATACCCCAAAATGCTGGGCGGCGTCCTGCCTACTCTCCTCCGAGAAATCTCCTCCTACAAAGTCTCGCAAGAAATCAATAGGGCAAAGAAACTCTGCCCCAAAAGCCCTCTGCCTCTTCTGCCTAAAAGTATAGGTGCGAGTAGCAGGACGGAGATTCTCACACTGCCAGAAATCCGTCAGGATACGATCACCCAAGAGACGAGCAGCACCAAATCGTCGCCCCTGTCTCGATCGAGGACTCAAAACAATCGCGTTCTCAAGAACAAAAGAGAGGCTTGAGCCCCTGCGCCTCTTGAGAAATTGAGGACTGATACCACACAACTCAGCCAGGGTCTTGTCAGAGATAGCAAAGCCCTACCCCTCCTGACTTCGAAGAGCGCGTGCCGCTTCCACACCCTCTACCCAGGGAAGAGTGTAATGCTCAGGACTCCCCGAAAGCAGAGCGCCATCAGAAGAGCGGATCTCAGTCCCGTACTCCTGAGCGAGAGACTGCAGCCCAGAAAGGAGATCCGGATCATCAAGCGCGACCTCCGATACGGCCTCGCTGCCGAATTTCTCTACCTCCGCCAGCAATCGATCGATCAACCGCCTAGGAGCTTCGTCCGGATCAAACCCGGCGCAAGCCTCAAGCTTCCGGTAGAAGGATATTTCAGGATCCTTTCGCTCAGATTCCAAATCCTCCCAAATGCTCTGAAGAGCTGTGTCCTTAAGAGGACGAGAATCAAGACGATCCAAAACTCGCTTCACGAAATCCTCAACTCCGCTCTCAAATGCTTCCGTCGTGACAGTCACCTCCTCATCAGAGGTATACGTAAGTGGAGCTATCTCCAGTCTCCTTTCAGACACAGCGCGCAAAATGACATTGACGCCATCTGGATTGATTGTAACTTTAGGCCAAGTCCAGCCAGATCCAATCGATGCTATATCATGAGACTGTTCCCAGTCAAGGCAGGAAGCACCCAAAAACCGAGGAATAGGAGGGGAGTCGGGATAAGGCTCCCAACGCAATCTCCACCAGTTCCAAGCAAACCACTCTGCTAACTGATAGCCAGATAGATTGGCCCCTTCCTGAGGCTTATTCTCTTGATCGACTAGCTCCGAAAGACACTTATCTCTCGCGAAAATTCCTATCTCTGCCAGGGTAAGAGTGTCCTCAACCAAGAGAACTTCAGATTCATATTCAGGATCGTTGCTGTCCTCAACCTGCCAAGGGCCCAACCTAATCTCAAACATTCCTCTCCCTCCACTGGATCCTCAAATGGCCGACAAATGCACTTGGCCCTCGCAAGGGAAAGGCATGATAGAGACCTGCTGTAGTGAGCTTTGCCTCATAGACCCCATCATCGCAGGCCGTCTTCCCTCGGCGACGACCTGGACTAGACAAATTCCATCTTTGGAGAGCTTCGAGAGTCTTATGGAACTCACTGGGATGATATTGGACTTCACCAGCCATGCACTCAAGCTCATTTTCGTCCAGATCGCTCATGCGGGCAACTACCTTCTTGCTTATAGCCCTCTCTCTTCTTCTTGGACGCATTGTCAATCCTCCAATCTATGGATGAATTTAGCCTACGTCCTATAAGGCGTAAAGGCAGACGACCGCGTCCACCAGGTCACCCTCGACAAGCGGCTCCCACTCCCCGACCTGCCGTGCGCCCTGCTCCTCCGCCAAGGCGGCCCCCGCCGCCTGGTTGCGCGCCGCCACGGCCGGGACGCTGCTGCCGTCGAGGCGGCGAAAGCGAGCGCCCTCCGCCGGGCCATTCCCCCAGATCCGACGATGCCGAGCCTGACGTCGCTCACGGCCGCGCCGGACTGCCGTCGGGCAGCCGCGTCTGCGTCCAGGTCTCGACGCCGTCCTGGCAGGGATGCTTCGCCGCCAGCCCCTCGTCCACGTCGATGCCGAGGCCGGGGCCGTCGTTGGGATACATGTAGCCGCCCCGCACCTCGGGCATGCCGGGGAAGATCTCGGCCACGCGGTCGTCGAAGCGGCACCACTCCTGGACCCCGAAGTTCGGCGCCCACAGGTCCAGGTGCAGGTTGGCGGCGTGGCCCACGGGGGAGACGTCGCCGGGCCCGTGCCAGGCGGTGCGGATCCCGTACATGTCTGCAAAAGCGGCTACGTTCCTCGCCGGCGTGAGACCCCCCATCTGCGACACGTGCATGCGCAGGAAGTCGATGAGCCGGTCCTGGATCAGCGGCTGCCACTCGCGCGGGTGGTTGAACAGCTCGCCCATGGCGATGGGCGTGGAGCACTGCTGGCGGATGTTGCGGAACCACTCCAGGTCCTCCGGGGCCAGCGGGTCCTCCAGGAAGTACAGCCGGAAGCGCTCCATCTCCTTGGCGAAGCCCACCGCGTCGATGGGGACCAGCCGCTCGTGCACGTCGTGGAGCAGCTCCACCCCGAACCCGAGCTGCGCGCGCACGTGGTCGAAGACCTCCAGGTGGGCGCGCATGTAGCCGCGGGGATCGAAGTAGGACCCCGGCTGGGCGCCCTCGGGCCGGGGCCGCTCCGCCTCGAGACCGCCGTAGCCGCCCTGCTGCACGCGGATGTACTGGTAGCCCTGCTCCTGGTAGGCGCGGATCGAGTCGACGATCTCCTCCTTGCTGGCGCCGCCGGCGTGGGCGTAGCAGGCCGCCGCCTCGCGGCACTTGCCCCCGAGGAGCTGGTAGACGGGCATGCCGGCGCGCTTGCCCTTGATGTCCCACAGGGCCTGGTCGACCCCCGAGATGGCGTTGTTCAGCACCGGCCCGTTGCGCCAGTAGCCGTTGACGCAGGAGAGCTGGTAGATCTCCTCGATGCGGTCCACGTCGCGCCCGATGAGCAGGGGCTTGAGGTGCCGCTCCACGGCGGCCACCACGGCGCGGAACCGCTGGGTGAAGGTGGCGCACCCGACGCCGTGGAGCCCGGGCTCGGAGGTGATGATCTTGACGATGACCAGTTTGGCTCCCGCCGGCTGGGTGGCGATGACCTGCACGTCGCGGATGGTGACGGTGCTCATGGGGACTCATTCCTTCCCGTGGAAGCCGGACCCCATGATCAGGGGCCGGTCGGATTTCGGATTCAGGTACACGGCGTAACCCACCTTGGGAGACTCGGTCTCCACGTGGTACTTGACGAACCCGCCCCCCGACGAGGCGGCGGCGATCAGTTCCCGGAAGATCCGGACGCCGTTGATGCTCCCCTCGATGGAGGGGTCGGCGCCGTGGAAGAGAACGAGCCCGTCACGGGTGACGATGAAGACGTAGGTGGACGCGGTCGTAGCGCCCCGTGGTCGGGTCGAGCCCTTCGTAGCGGCACGAGGCCTCCCCCCACCCGGCGGCGCCGAAGAGGTGGACCAGGGGGTACACCTGCCCTCGACCAGCGGCTGCCAGTCACCGACCCGTTGCGCGCCCAACTCGTCCGCCAGGGCCGCGCCGGTCCCCAGGTTGCGCGCCGCCACTGCCGGGACGCTGCAGCCGTCGAGGGCGCCGCACCGACGGATTGGCTGTACCTGAGAAGCTCCGACACTCGCATCACCCCCTTTCGTCAGGCCCTGATGCCACAGGACCTCGCGTGGAGTTCCTCGGTGAGTCGCAGGCCCGGGTGCCCTCACTTGTTCGAGAGCTACCAGGTGAAGTAGACGGTGGCCTGCGGAGCCCTTTGCAGGCCGAGGTACATACTCCGAAACACGGAGTCGATCTGGAGGCCGCGATGATCCGGGCTTTCGTTGTGGCGGTAGCTCAGATGCAGGCCCTTGCGAATCCACACCCCGACCCGCTCGAACGGCTGCCAGGCTACGCCGATCCCGGCGGTGGTCTCCAAGACCCAGGAGCGGTCGGTCATGTCCCCGTTCAGGATGCCAACGGAGAACGACGGTCTTCCACGGAGGAAGTAGAAGGGCTTCACCGCGTGCCCGGTTTCCCGGAACCGCATCCGAGTCACGCCGACTGCGACCCGGTAGTAGCGGCTCTCGCGGTCGGAGACCCCGAGAAACTCCCCGGTCCTGGCATCGAAGCTCGGCGCGTCGTCGTTGTCGAGACCGCTCACGTAGGCGGTGAGCTCGAGGCCCCAGGCGGTGCGCTCGTCCAGGCGCCAGACGCTGAGGTCCTCCAGGGGCAGCCGCACGCCCACGGCGGCATCGGCCGAGGCGGCCCCGGCCGTCAGGGCCAGGGCCGCCAGGACCGTTGCGAGGCGGTTCATGGAGCCAGGACGACCATGCCGCAATAGCACGGACGTCGGGGGTGTCCATGTAGACGTCGTAGTAGACCCACCACAATCCCTCGTGCTTCTTGATGTCCCAAGCCCCTTCCGCTTTCGCCTTCTCCTGCTCCGCGATGCATTCGTCGTCGTCGTCCCTGCACTCAAACACCTTGTCCTCGACCTCTTGCGGGGTCATGTCGCAGGCGCAGTGGTAGTAGTTGCAGTCCCAGTCGTACCGCGGATCGGTGTACTTCACGTAGGACCGTGTGGTCCAGGTGTAGCGGGGTTATCCACAGCACGTAGGGGAAGGCTGTGGATGCGGCTGAAGATAGCCCTCTCATCTCGGGCCACACAAGGCCGTTGATGTGGCTGGCAGGGGATGATGGCGTGCACGCTTGAACCTCAGAAGACGAAGACCGCCAGAACCTCTGTCCGGCCCCATGCGAGGCTCTGTTGCGTTCTGTCCAGGCGCATCGTGTAAGGACCTGGAGGAATCGCAACCGCTTTAGCCTGGCACGGATCTGATGTCCTTATCCGTCCGAACGTGGACACCGTCCATACCTTCCACGCAGAGGAGCTCGTCTCCTTCATCATTGGTCCATCGGGCGTCGACGTTGAGCCCCGCGGCCCAGAACTCTCCGACCTTCCACAAGCTGAGGCCGTCCTTCGGCAGATGGAGTCCGACCGCCAGGCCCTCCCCGTGAGCGGCCCCGGCCACCAAGGCCAGCACAGCAACGACGATGAGAAGCTGCTTCATGCTCCAGCCTTCCTTTCTCTTCTAAGGGCGTACATGGCAAAGGCCCCCGGCAACGCTGCGAGTACCGGGGGCCTTGCACTACCGGACGATCTTCAGCTTGCGCGGAATCGTCCGGGGTTACTCGCGGCCAACGCCGCGCGGCCGAGGACCTCGACGAGGCGGGCGGAGCGCTTCTTGTCCGTGTGCCCGCGCGCTTGCCCTTGATGTCCCACAGCCTGGTCGACCCCGGAGATGGCGTTGTTCAGCACCGGCCCGTTGCGCCAGTAGCCGTTGATGCAGGAGAGCTGGTAGATCTCCTCGATGCGGTCCACGTCGCGCCCGATGAGCAGGGGCTTGAGGTGCCGCTCCACGGCGGCGACCACGGCGCGGAACCGCTGCGTGAAGGTGGCGCACCCGACGCCGTGGAGCCCGGGCTCGGAGGTGATGATCTTGACGATGACCTGCACGTCGCGGATGGTGACGGTGCTCATGGACTATTCCTTCCCGTAGAAGCTGGATTCATCACAAGGGGCCGATCGGCTCGAATAGGCTGAGGCTAGGTCAGCTCGCGCAGACGTTTGTCCAGATCCGGGGGCGGAGTGAAGTGAAACATCTTCCCGGAGCGCGATCTTACGAGCAGGTCCCTCGCCTCCAGATCGAGAAGGTCGGTGCGCGCCGTCTGATAGGTCACTCCGTGACTCGTCCGGTGACCGGCGATCGAGTATCGAGTCCCGGGATGCCGGAGGGAATGGCTGAGAAGGGCCATCTGGCGGTGGTTGAGCGAGACGGACGCCCGCAGAAGCTGCTCTGTGGCGCGGACTTCCGTGAGCTTTCTCTTGAGGTAACGATGCAACTCGCCGATCGCCTTGCGAAAGACGTCCAGTTGCGCGTCGATGAAGTAGGTCAGGTCGTTCTCGTCGGTTTCCGTGTACAGAAAAGACCGCGCGTACTTCGCCGGCGCCTTGCGCAGAATACCTGAGATCGACACGAACTCGGCCAGCCAGTAGCCCTGGGAGAGCATGGACCAGTAGAACAAGGCCCGCGCCGTGCGGCCGTTGCCGTCGATGAAGGGGTGGTCGTAGGCCAGCCAGAAGTGGAGAAGGATGGCCTTGACGACGGGATGCAGGAAGGCTTCGGACGGGTCGCGATTGGCGAAGTCGCACATGGCCTGCAGGCGTTCGGGGATCTGCTCCGCCTCAGGCGGTCGATGGAGCAGCGTGTTGTCCTCCTCGTCGTAGACGGCAATGCCGTCGCCCGGCTGGCGCAGGTAGGGCGCCCGGGCCTCGGAGGCAAGCGTCTCTCGTGTGATCCTTTCGTGGATCCGGTAGACGACCTGCGGCGAGAGCGGCTCGTCCTTGAACTGCCCGATGAGGTGCATGGCGCTGTAGTTGTTCAGGATCATCCGCTCGCTGCGGTCCACCGGCCGGCGTCCGGAGCGGATCATCTCCTTCGCCTGTTCGCGGGTGGCCACGGCCCCCTCCAGCTGGCTGGACGTGACGGCCTCCTCGATCAGGGAGCTCTGGACGTAGCGATCCTTGGTCTGGGGGTTCGCGATCGCCTCCGGAAGCTCGATCCGACCGCTTGCATCTCGGTCGATTTCGTGCAGCCTCTTCAAGATCGAGTCAGGTGTCGAAAAGCTGAACGGCTCTCCGGCCCGGTCCTGAAGAGGGATCTCCCGCCCGGTCTGCGAGCGAGCGAACTTGAGCCCTGCCCACCACTCTTCCAGCGTCAGGCCGTCCGGACGAGGGAGATGGCGCAGATTGTCCCAGTGCCTGTAGCGCCCCCCGGCGGTAGGCCCCACGCCCATTGCCGGCAGCCCGGCCTTGGCCGACGCGACGATGACCTCGGGCCCGGAAACGGTGCGCTTCCGTCATGGCCTCGGGCCGGCCTTGCGGCCCCGGCCCAGGATCTGGTCGATGATCGACCTCTGCGCGACCCTCTCCACCACCTCTCGAGTGCCCCGCATCTCCTCGGCGATTCGGGCCTGTTCCGCCTCTATCCTCGCCAAGGTCTCCGTGGCCTGAGCCGGGTCGGAGCGGTTGAGCAGCTCGAGAGCTTCGCGAAAGGCTGCAAGGGCGCCGTTCAGCGATTTGACCGCGGCCCTCGTCGAAGCCGCGAGTTGCGAGATGTTGGCATTCGCCTCCTCGAGCCCTCGTCCGGCGCCGGCGAGGGACTGCTGGAGCGAGTCCAGTTGTTCGAGGCGCTGGACCACTTCCATGGCCCTGCGCTCGGTCTCGTTGAGCCGTTCCTCCAGCCCTTCCATCACGTCCATCTCATCCTCCCAGAGCTTCCGTTACACCGGCCGCCTCGTAGTCCCCGGCCACTCGGCCGCCCGCTTGCGCCAGCTGGGCGACGACCTTGCGGATCCTGCGCGCCGCCGTCACGACGCGCACCCGTGGGTCCTCCAGTTGGACCGCTCCATTGAAGACCCTGCTCTCGATGAAGGCGAACTCCGGCTGCGAGTCAGCGAGGTCCAGCAGGGCCACCACAAGAGGCGGCCCGAGGTCGAAGGCGCGAGTCGAGGCGAGCTCGAACATCTCGTCGATGATCGCCTCCATCTCCGTCCGCGAGATCTCGTACTCCTCGATCCCGGTGCGGATGGCCCTTCCGAGTTCCGTCGAACTGACCATCTCATCGTGATCCGAGCACATCGATTCGGCGAGAGCTCGCGCCAGGAGCAGACCCGGGTGGTCCGGGTAGGACTCGAGGGCCCGGATGCACAGACCCCGCAGCTCTCCCGCATCCATCGCCGTCTGCACCTTGGTGACCAGCTCCCACCATTCGGACAGCTCGACCTTCTCCCGCGCCAGCAGTTCCTCGATCCGCTCGGCGCCCAGACCTTCCTGGAGATAGTCGAGGAGACGTTTGCGGACCTCCGTGTCATCGCCCGCCTGGCGAGCGAGCCGGACGGCCTCCCGGATCGATCGCCGCCGTGAGCCCTCTATCTCGTCATAGGTGAACTCGATCAGCATCCTGATCAGGGCGAGGGCGCCTTCACGGGGCTCGTCCGCGTCGATCTCGTTGGCCCGCCGGACGAAGGGCTGGCTCTTGCCTGGCGTCGCCGCGCGCACGTAGTCGGTCAGCCGCTCCCGGCATCGGTCCAGGTCGAAGGGGTTGACGTGAAGGACGAAGCTCCGGCGCCCGAAGTCGACTTCATAGTCGCGGATCACTCCAAGCTTGAAGAGCCGGTAGATGGCCTTCTCCTGGCGCTTGCGGTCGCCGGCCTCCCACGGAAGCTCCACCCGCCGGCTGATCGACAGGTCTCCGATCCCGTCGATCAGGCTCCTGGCGTCGTCGATCTCCGGACCCGCCCCGCCGAAGGCCTGCAGATGGAACCAGAGCGCCCGGGTCACGTCGTCCCCGGTCTGGCGGTCCCGCTCGATCGCCTCGAACCGCTGGTGAAGGGCGGCGAGATCGAGATCGAGCAACTCGTCGGAGCGGCTCTCGTCGTACTCGGAGAACACCACGATGGACCGGGCGGGTTTCCGGTCCCGGCCGGCGCGCCCGGCTTCCTGGTAGAAGCCTTCCAGGGACCGCGGCATCCCGAAGTGCACGGTGTAGCGGATGTTCGGTTTGTCGATGCCCATTCCGAAGGCGCTGGTGGCGACGAGGACAGGAACGCGGTTGCCCTTGAAGGAGGCTGCGTTCTCGCGTTTCTGCTTTTCCCACTGCCCGCGCTCGACGGACCTCGGAGGGCTGCCGGAGTACGTGGTGACCTCCGAACCCGTCGTCTTTCGCACGATGCTCTGCGCATCCAGGACGCCGTAGATGCGGCCGTTGGCCCACGGCACGAAGACGATCCCGGACGCCGTCTCGCCGCCGGAGGGCCGGTAGAACTCCCCCCGAGGCAGTCCGAACCGGCCCGGCAGGGCGTTCATGACGCCGCGCAGGGCCGCCTCGGGGTCTTCGCCGGGCGAGGTGCGCACGATCTCGAAGCGGATCTCGGGCCGGTCGAACGACGCGGGGCGGATCAAGGCCTCCGGGCGGCTCCTGTCGATGCCGAGATCGATCAGCATGTCCCGGAGGACGGCGCGCGAGGCGGTGCCCGTGAGAGCGAGCAGCGGCGGCGGGCGGTTCTCGCGGTCCGCGCCGAGCCGCCGGAGGTTGTTCGCCAGGTTCAGGTAGGCGGGCCGGAAGTCGTGCCCCCACTCCGAGACGCAGTGGGCCTCGTCGATGACGGCGAGGTTGACGAAGGAGGACTCCACGAGGGCGCGCAGGGTGGCGCGGAACGGCGGCGACTGGAGCCGCTCGGGGGAGTGGAGCACGAACAGGTACTCGCCCCGTTCGACCCGCCCCAGCAGGCGTCCGCGTTCACCGGGCTCCATGTCTCCCGTGACCGGAAGGGCGCGGTCGATCCCGTAGGCGCCCAGGCCTTCCACCTGGTCTTCGATGAGAGCGTTGATCGGATCCACGACCAGCGTCACGCCCGGCATGAGGAGACCCGCGAGCTGGTAGATGATGCTCTTGCCGGCCCCCGTCTGAAGCAGCACCACGCAGTCGTCCTGGCGCAGCACGTTGAAGACGGCCTCGCCCTGCATCGGGCGGAACTCGCGCTTGCGAAAGATGTTCCGAAGGAACAGGCCGAGGGGGGACCGGGCCTCGTCGTAGGTCGAGGCGGCGATCGCCCGCCGACGAAGGTCGAAGGACGGCTCCGTGGCGATCAGGGCCGGGACGCAGACGCAGCGGATGACGAAGTCCCCCGCCCCGGGAGGGACGCGGTGGAAGGGGCTCGCCATGGGCTCGACGGCTATGCGAAGCTGTGGCCCCGGCGATCCGGAAGCGGCGGCCTCCACCCACTCGCCGGCGCCGTTGCGCCTCCAGCTGACGACGTACCCGTCCTCGCCGCGAACGGTGCATCGCCCGGGGACCGAGCAGCCGCCATACAGGACATCGATGCCTGCCAGTAGTTGAAGGACGTCGAGCACGCCGGCAGCCACCGCGGGTCCGGCGCCCCTGATCTCCATCTCCCAGTCCTCCCCCGGGGTCAGCCACCCATACTCGACGGCCCGGGCGACGGCGAACTGCACCTTCGCGGCCAGGGAGCAATCGACGACGAGGGAAGTTGCGGCCCGGTCCTCACCGGCGGACGAGTCAAATGCCGTGAGTGCCTCTTCGCATCGACGGCAGATCTGATCGAGCACCGGTCCCCGGCCCTGCAGCACCTCCGCGTTGCTGACTCGGAGAACGTCGATCCCCACGGCGCGCAGCGATTCGTCACGTTCCTCGTCGATATCCCTTGCCCCATCGTGTTCCGGACCGTCGATCTCGATCGCGAGGGGACGACCGCCGGGGTGATAGAAGAGGAAATCGATGCGCCGGCCGCCCCCACCCTCTCCGCCCCCGCGGGACTCGACCAGCCTGTCGAGCGGCGCCTGCGGCGTGAACCAGTGGCCGGCCGCCGGCCCCAGGGCCTCGGGGACCCACTTCTCGAGGAACCACGCCTCGGCCTCGCTCTGCAGCAGCGCCTCGCCGGAACCGGCGTCGAAGTCGAAGCCGGGGTCCAGAACGAAGGGATCTCTCTCAACGGCCCGGGACAGGATGGCTTCGGCGCTCGCGCGAGGGGCCTGGCCGGGCGGCGGTTGCCAGCCCACCTCCGAGCCATCGGCGCCGGACTCGCTCGCCGAACCCAGGAAGCCGTGGACGCGCAGCGCTTCCTCCTCGACGTTCAGCGTCGGGTAGGGTATCCGGCCGCGGCGCAGCACCTTCAGCAGCAGGGCGACGGCGAAGCGGGCGTGTTCCCCGGGCTCCCGGCGCTCGCGGCTTCTGCTCGAGAGCAGCACGCACTGGCTGAGGGCCTGCCTCAGACGGGCGTCACGGACCAGACGGTCCCGGAGGACTCGGGGCACCGCTCCCACCGACACGTACTCGGCGATGAAACCGGGGCGCCGCGCGCCCTCGATCCACTCGACCGGCAGCGGCGCCGGCCTGCGGGAGGGCCGGGCCGACCGGCGATCACCGTCCCGGTCTCCGAGATCCCGGGTGCCCCGGCAGTCCGGATACCGCGTGCAGCCCCAGAACCGCCCTCCGGCCTTGGGGCCGGCCCTCGCCGTGCGCAGCTTCATCGCGGCGGCGCACGTAGGGCACGAGGGCGGTGTCGACGGGGCGGTCGATCCCTCCCGCTCCGTGTCTACCCCTCCCACAGCGACAGCAGCTCCTCCGACGTCGTCACGTCCAGCCCGATGTCCCGGAACTGGCGCAGGGCCGCCTCGTGGCCGGCCGGCCGGGGGGAGCGGGTGCAGTCGCCGACGACGGCGACGTAGTAGTCCAGGCACCAGTCGGTGGAGCAGCCCACCAGGACCACGCTCTCGCGCCGCAGGGTGCGCAGCATGAGGTCGAAGTCGGTGCCCTCGAAGGCGCAGCCCCGGTGCTTGGACAGGATGTGGTCGCCTTCCCGCGGCTGCAGGCCCGGGTGGACCCGCACCTTGTCGAAGATGACCCGGTCCGGGCCCTCGTCCCACCGGGGGACGTTCTCGATGTCGATCACCGCGAGCGCCGCCCGGCGCGGATCCACCACCTCCGCCAGGCTCTCGCAGACCTGCTTGCCGTCGATCGTCAGCATGGATACCTCCTCGGGGGGCGCTAGTATACGGTCCCGCCGCCCGGGGGCAGAACCCGCTGCAAGCCCCCGCGGGGCCGCTGGCGGCCAGGGGCAGGCTCCCGCGGCCGGGCGGTCCGGCGACTGGCGGCCGGCCCCGGCGCGCCCCACATTAGCCGCCCATGTCCGACAAGCTGACCGTCGCCGTCATCGGGTGCGGCCGCCTGGGCCAGCACTACGTGGAGGTCTACAACACCCTCCCCGACACCGAGGTCGTGGCCCTCGTCGAGCCCAACCCCGGCCGCCGCCAGGCCGTGGGCGAGCGCTTCGGCGTCGACGGCCTCTTCGCCGACGTCGATGAGCTCTACCGCCGCATGACCCCGGATCTGGCCGCCGTGGTCCTGCCCGCCAAGTTCATCCAGGAAGTCGTCACCGCCAGCGCCGAGGCCGGCGTGCGCGGCGTCTCCACGGACAAGCCGATCGGCGCCCGGCTGGCCGACGTGGACGCCATGATCGAGGCCTGCGAGTCCCGGGGGGTGGTCTTCGCCGGCGGCAACCTGGTGCGCGCCATGAGCGAGGTGCAGGAGGCCGCCGCCTGGCTGCGGGCCGGCGACTTCGGCGAGCTGCGGGGCGCCGCCGTCCACTCCTGGAGCACCGAGATCTCCGGCGGCGGCTGCCAGCAGATCGCCGTGATGCGCCTGTTCACCGGCGCCGAGGTGGCCGAGGTCACCGCCTGGGGCTCCCCGCAGGAGGCCCTGGAGTCCGGCACGGACGAGGACCTCGCCATCAACGGCCGCTTCCGCCTCAGCAGCGGCCTCGAGTGCCCCGTCTTCAGCTCCCGCGCCCCCTGCCGCGGCGTCGACGTCTGGACCGACGACGCCCTCGTGCGCTGGAACTGGGCGCCGCCGGAGATCTGGCAGGGCTTCGACTCTTCCGGCGCGCGCGTCCGCGTCGAGCGCCCGTACGCCCCCGTCGAGCACCCGCGGTTCTCCTACCTGGGCACCTCGATCCGCTCCTTCGTCGACGTGGTCCGCCACGGCGGCGAGCTGTTCATCTCCGGCCGCGACCTGCTCCAGTCCCTGGAGGTCGCCGTCGCCGCCCGGGAGTCCGCCCTGCGCAACGCCGCCCCGGTCTCCCTGCCCCTGCAGGACCGCTCCCTCACCCTCTACCCGCGCCGCTACCGCTGGCTCGGCGGCGACCACTCCGGCCGCGAGCAGAGCGTCGAGGAAGCGCGCACCATGTCTCTCTTCATCCTCTTCGGAATCCATTCCTCCTGACGGACACGACCGCTCTCATGGATTCACGCCGGCATCTGGCTCTCGAAGGCACCCTGAACGTCCGCGACCTCGGCGGCTACCCGACCGCCGACGGCCGCACCACGCAGTGGCGCCGCTTCCTGCGCGCCGACGGCCTCCACCAGCTCGCCGACTCGGCCCGCGATGAGCTGCTGGGCCTGGGGCTGCGCACCGTCCTCGACCTGCGGCGGGGCAGCGAGCTGGCCGAGCGGCCCAGCGTCTTCGCGGCCTCGGAGGGGGTCGACTACCGCCACGTGGACTTCGTCGGCGAGGGGCCCACCGACCCCTCCCAACCGCTGCTCGAAGGCGCCGAGCGGACCGGCGACATCTACTGCCAGTACCTCGAGGTACGCCGCGAGCAGGTGCTGGAGACCCTGCGCACCCTCGCCGAGCCCGGGGCCGTGCCCGCCCTCTTCAACTGCGCCGCCGGCAAGGACCGCACCGGCGTCACCGCCGCCCTGCTCCTCGGCCTGGCCGGGGTGCCCGACGACGTGATCGCCGAGGACTACGGCCTCAGCGGCTGGTTCCTCTTCCACCGCCTGGAGGAGGGCGACACCCGGACCCGTCAGGAGTACCAGGAGCAGGCCTCCCCCACGAAGGCCATGGAGATCGTCCTCGACCACCTGAACGGCCGGTACGGCGGCTTCGAGCCCTTCGTGCGCGCCATCGGCCTGTCCGCCGAGGAGGTGACACGGCTGCGCGCCGGCCTGCTGGAGTGAGGCCATTGAGCGGCGACCGCCTCTTCCACCGCGTCCGCAAGGACCGCTGGCTGCGCGTCGACCGCGGCGAGGGCTGCTGGCTCTACGGCGACGACGGCCGCGCTTGGCTCGACGCCTGCGCGGGCGTCCACGTGGTCAGCATCGGTCACGGCGTGCCCGAGATCGCCGACGCCATGCAGGCCCAGGCCCGCAAGGTCGCCTTCACCTACTCGCGCTTCCTCACCGAACCACAGGTCGACCTGGCCGACCGCATCGCCGCCCTGACCCCGGGGGACCTGAACCGCGTGTTCTTCGTCTCCGGCGGCTCCGAGGCCACCGAGTCGGCCATGAAGATCGCCCGCAAGTACCACCTGGAGACGGGCAATCCCGGCAAGCACAAGATCGTCTCCCGGTGGCAGAGCTGGCACGGCAACACCGTGGGCGCCCTCTCCATGTCCGGGCGCTCGCCGTGGCGCCGCGACTACGCGCCCTACCTGCTCGACTTCCCCCACATCCGCCCCTGCTACCCGTACCGCTGCCCCTGTTGCCGCGACGAGTGCGCCATGACCTGCGCCGAGGACCTGGAACGCGTCATCCTGCAGGAGGGCCCCGAGACGATCGCCGCCTTCATCGCCGAGCCGGTCCTCGGCACCTCCTGCGCCGGCCTGACGCCCCCGCCCGGCTACTTCCGCACCATCCGCGAGATCTGCGACCGCCACGACGTGCTCATGATCGTCGACGAGGTGGTCACCGGCTTCGGACGCACGGGCGTCGACTTCGGGATCGACCACTTCGACGTGGTCCCCGACATCCTGGCCACCGGCAAGGGCCTGAGCAGCGGCTACACCCCGATCGCCGCCACCGTCGTGAGCGACCGGATCTACGACGCCATCTACGAGAGACAGAGCCACTACGTGCACGGCCACACCTACGGCGGCAACCCTCTCTCCTGCGCCGTGGCCCTGGCCGTGCAGGACTACGTCGCCGCCCACGACCTCGTGGACCGCTGCCGCCGCATGGGCGACCTCATGCTGGAGCGCCTCGAGCCCCTGCTGGACAACCCCATCGTCGGGGCGGTGCGCGGCAAGGGACTGCTCACGGGGGTGGAGTTCGTCGCCGACAAGCAGACCCGGGAGCCCTTCCCCGTGGAGCGGGGCGTGACCGCCGCCGTGGTCGACCGCGTCTTCGAGCGGGGCGTGCTGATCATGCCCGGGGCGCCGGGGCTGGTGGACGGCGTCCGGGGCGACCACATCGCCATCAGCCCGCCCTTCACCGTCGACGAGGACGAGGTGGAGACCACGGTGCGCGCCGTGACCGAGGCGGTGGAGGAGACGGCGCGGGAGCTGGGCCGCTGAGGCGCGGGTATTGACTCGGGAAGTACGAATACTTACTTCTCAAGCACGTATTCAACAGGAGGGGATGACATGAAGGCGACACTCTCTCAGAGAGGGCAGGTGACGATCCCCAAGACCTGCCGGGACAAGCTCGGGCTCAAGACGGGCGCGGTTCTGGATTTCGAGGCCAGGGACGGAGTCCTCGTGGCGCGCAAGGTCCAGCCCGAGGACGTGTTCCGCAAGTGGAGAGGGCGCGGCCGGCTTCCGCTCGGGCTCGGAGTCGACGAGTACCTCGACGAAGTACGGGGATGATCTCGGCCGTCGATTCATCCATCCTTCTGGACGTCGTCACCGACGATCCCCGTTACGCCGATGAATCCGAAGAGGTCCTTCGCCGTGTGTCGCGCGAAGGGCAGGTCATCGCTTGTGAATGCGTCCTCGCCGAGATCTATCCGGCCTTCGAGGGTCCGGACTCCTTCGAGGAGTTCCTCGCAGACTGGCAGGTAGAGTTCGTCCCATCCTCGCGACCGAGCGCGATCCTGGCCGGCCGCCACTTCGCCGCATATCTGGAACGGGGAGGTTCACGCCGTCGAATCCTGGCTGACTTCCTGATCGGCGCCCACGCGCAGACGCAGGCCGACCGGCTCGTGGCCCGCGACCGGGGATTCCTGCGGGACTACTTCTCCGGCCTGCAGTTGCTCGATCCCTCCACAGGGGCCTGACCCCGTCGCCCGCGCCCAGGGCGGCCGGAGTGAGGTGGAGGGCATGAAGCGCAAGATCCTGCTCGTGGTCAGCACGCGCCCCAACTTCGTGAAGGTGGCGCCCATCCTCGCCCAGCTCCGCCGGCGCGCGGAACGTTTCGCCACCTGCCTGGTCCACACCGGCCAGCACTACGACCCCCTGCTCTCCGACGTGTTCTTCGACGACCTCGATCTGCCGCCGCCCGACCATCACCTGGGGGCCGGCTCGGGGACCCACGGCGTGCAGACGGGCCGCATCATGGCCGCCTTCGACCCGGTTCTGATGGAGGAGAAGCCCGATCTCGTGGTCGTCGTGGGGGACGTGACCGGCACCATGGCCTGCGCCCTCGGCGCGGTGAAGCTCCACGTCCCGGTGGCCCACGTGGAGGCCGGCCTGCGCAGCCGCGACCGCCGCATGCCGGAGGAGATCAACCGCATCGTCACCGACGCCGTCTCCGACTACCTGTTCACCCCCTCCCGCGACGCCGACGCCAACCTGCGCGCCGAGGGCATCCCCCAGGAGCGGATCCACTTCGTCGGCAACGTCATGGTCGACTCCCTGCAGCGGGCGCTGAACTCCCTGCACCGGTCGACGGCGCTGGAGGACCTCGGCCTGGAGCCGCGGGGCTACGCCCTGCTCACCCTGCACCGGGACTTCAACGTCGATTCGGAGCCGCGCCTGCGGCAGGCCCTGGACGCGGTGGAACGCGTGCAGCGGCGCCTGCCGGTGGTCTTCCCCGTGCATCCGCGCACCCGGGACCGCATCGAGAGCTTCGGCCTGGAGCAGCGGCTGGCGGAGAGCCCGAACCTGCGCCTCGTCGAGCCGGTGGGCTACCTCGACGCCCTGCGCCTGCAGAAGGAGGCGCGCCTCGTGCTCTCGGACTCGGCCGGCCTGCAGGAGGAGTCGACGGTCCTCGGGGTCCCCTGCCTGACCCTGCGCCCGAACACCGAGCGTCCGGTCACAGTGCAGGTGGGAACGGCCACCGTGGTCGACCTGGACGCCGACCTGATCGAGCGCGAAACCGATCGGGTTCTGGACGGGAGCTACAAGAAGGGCGCCGTCCCCGAGCTGTGGGACGGCGCATCGGCCCGGCGCATCGTCGATCTGCTCGCCGAGCGGCTGTAGCGGAGCGGCGCCCCAGTCGGGGTGGAGGCAACCCCCGCACCCCGCTATTGTGGGACCGAGACATCGACTACGCATACTGAAATCAAGCGCTGTTCCCGACCGTCAAGCGATTCCTGGATCTTCAACTTGACATCCTCCGCCGTCTCCGGAGTCCACCCCGAGCACTTCGTCGTGCATTTCTCCGTGTCACCGAACCAGAACACGAGGTAAATCCCGTAACCTGCGGCCCCGGGATCCCGCGTGTACTTGGCGATCAACTGTTCGTGGACCGCCGTCCAGAGATCATCGTGGCAGCTTCGCTTGATCTCCACCGGAACGTTGAATCCGCCGAAGCTGACGCGGATGTCCGACCTCTTGTCGTCGGCGTAGGGGCCCTCCCGCTGGGCGTCGATTCCTAGGCGTTCAAGCCGCTCCTGCAGATGTAAGAGAATCGTGTCCCGGCAGGCGTTCTCGGGCCTCGGGTGCATTGCGCGGTTGTAGCCATCAAGGTTCCAGTACTGGCGCCAGGGCGACGTGCTTCCGTCTCGAGTCCTGCCGGATAAGTCCGCCAGTTCATGGTTCACGAGTGCCGCGAGATCTCCCGCGTTCGCTGGCGTACCTTTGTCGAGGGTTTGGACCACCTCCCCGATGTCGCCATGCCGGTACTCGTGCTCGCGGCGTTTCCTCGCCTGTCGCTCCTTTGCGTCAGTGAGAGCGGGCCCCCAAGCTACAGCATCACACACTCTCGAGAGCTCCTCGATCGCCTCCGTTGCGGCGCCACTCGGGTCGCCGCCGAGGGTGGCGATCAAGTCCGTCGTGGACCAATACGCCCTCTCCGTCAAACCATCACGCCGGAGAGCTTCTCCCAGCGCGCTGACGAGCGGTACGAAGTCGCCCGGGCCGAAGCCCTGCGTGAATTCCCTCGGGAATCTTCCTGCCGCCACGAACATCGCCAGCGACTTCAATCCCTCCTCGTCGTCCGCCAGACTCCGAAGGTCCTCCCGGTATCGTTCCGGCGCCACGAGATATCCCGCGGCCAGCCAGCAGCCACGTTCCCCCGCTCCCTGTCCGCCTCGCCCGATGCGATCCTTGATCACGCGGTGCACTGCCGTCCAGTCGCAACACTTCAACGCCGCGTTGAGCGACCAGCAAAGCGCCTGGAGTGCCTCGTCAGTCTCCGCCTTCGGGAAGTGCTCAAGCACGGACTGGGAGATCAACTCGGCAACGTCCTGATGGTCCTCCGCATTGGCCAGCTCGTGTAGTTCTATCGCCAACTGCACGCCGGTCTTGAGCTTCCGCGCCGCGCTGCGGCGCAGTACGTCCGCGACCAGCGCCGGATCTTGGCACAGTAGAGTCCGAAACCAATCCGGTCGGTACACGCTGCTTCCGTCGTTGCTATCCGGGTCGAGCATCCGCCGCGGAAGCAAGTAGAGAATCGTGACCGCCAAGCGGGTCTGGCTCTCGTTCAGGTCGCCAACCGAGAGCCGGCCCGACTGTTCCAAGCTGTGCAGTCCGGCGACGAAGGGCAGCACGAGACTATTGACCCGGTTCCGGTCGAACAGCCGCACTACATCGTCGCAGCCCGGCAGATCCTCTCGCGTGATGGTCCCTTCCATCCCCGCCAGGAGGAGGTCGATCAAGTCAACTCGGCTGCCAATCAGATCGCCTAGTGCTCACTTGCGTGAGTTCTTGTCAGAATGTATCTTGGGGGGCATGGCCCGACCTGCGACCCCCATTACGTTGACGGAAGAAGATCGCGCCACGCTGTCGCAATGGGCGCGGTCGGGAACCACGGAACAGCGGCTCGCCTGGCGGGCGCGCATCATTTTGGGCGCGGCGGACGGCCAGGCGTCGGCGACGATCGCCGAGCGGCTGGGGCTGCGCCACGGCACGGTGAGCAAGTGGCGGACGCGCTTTGCCGCGCACGGCCTGGACGGGTTGCAGGACGCGCCGCGGCCGGGCCCGCCCCGGCGGTATGACGAGGAGACGGAGCAGCGCATCCTCGACGTGGTGTCGCAACCGCCGCCGGCCGGCCACGCCACCTGGACCGGGACCCTGGTGGCCGAGGCTCTGGGCGACGTGTCGGACCATCACGTGTGGCGGGTGCTGCGGCAGCAGGGCATCCATCTGCAGCGGCGGCGGTCCCATGAGGTGAGCACGGACCCGGAATTCACGGCCAAGGCCGCCGATGTCGTGGGGTTGTACCTCGATCCCCCCGAGAACGCCGTGGTGCTGTGCGTCGACGAAAAGCCCTCCATCCAGGCCTTGGAACGAGCCCAGGGGTATCTGCGCCGGCCCAACGGCCAGGCGATGAGCGGCGCCAGCCATCGCTACCAACGCCACGGCACCACCACCTTGTTCGCCGCCCTCGAGGTCGCCACGGGGCGCATCCAGGCCGGGCCCGCGAAACGACGCCGGCGCCGGGAGTTCCTCGACTTCATGAACGACCTGGTCCGAGAGTATTCGCCCGACCAGGCCCTTCACGTGATTCTGGACAACCTCAACACCCACAAGCCCAAGCGCGACCGCTGGCGGGCCCGTCATCCCAACGTGCACTTCCACTACACGCCCACCAACGCCTGCTGGCTGAACCAGATCGAGACCTGGTTCAGCATCCTCAGCCGCCGCGCCTTGCGCGGAGCCAGCTTCACCTCGCCCCGGCAACTGCGTCAGGCCATCGACGCCTTCATCGCCGCCTACAACTCGACGGCTCAGCCCTTCGAGTGGAAAAAGCGACAGGTCTTCTCTACCCAGTTGCATGATAACTACGCTGAATTGTGCAGGTAAGCACTAGTCGTTGCCGGGGCGACGCCCCCGCAAAGTCCTCTTGGAGTCCCAGGTACGCCTCGGCTGCCCGATGGAGCAGTTGCGGCGCACCGCGCCCCCTTCGCAACGCTGGCGCCTCCGCCGCAATCTGCGCCTGCCAAGTCTGTTGTTCCGTCGTGTCCTCCGCCGACTCCAGGTCCGTTGCCGACTCCGATGCTGTCCGGGCCTCGGTCCGGGTCTCTACGCCTGATCGACGTTCTACCATCTCATCGAACTCGTTCACCAAAGCCCCATTCGCCGCTAAATCCGCACGAACCCCTTCCTTCAGCGCGTCCGAATTCCACTCCAGATCAAACTTGATCAGGACGGTTTCCCTCTCCGGCAAACACAGGTCTGGGTCCGAGACCACACCCAGCCATTTGTACAGACGGTCAGCGGCGACCCTCCCGCCGGGGTTCCTCGGGCGAATCTCCCGCAAAACCCGGTTCAACGGCTCCACCGGTAGCTGGCCCAACCGCGTATATCGGCCGACATCACCCACCATGAACGGTCTGTATTCCGCGAACCGCTCCGCGATGCCGTCCAGCAGCTCAGCCAGCTGTTCCGGCGTCGACTCCCTGGGAATGTGCTCCGTCCAGAAGTCGGCGTACTCACCGGTCGTCGTCACGAGCTTCGGTTCCCTCAAGTACCGCTGAACTTCCTCGATGGACAGTACGTTTGGGTAGAGCGCCTTCAGCAGAATCCCCAGGAGCTCGTCCTGCGGATCGTCGAGCGAGCCGTCCTTGATCTCGCCAACCATTCTCGTGAGCGTCTCGGCTTCAAGGCGACCACGAGCGTGGTAGCTGGTCAGCACGTCGAGAGCAGTACACCGGACGCCCTGATTCCAGGTCCGATCGCGTACTATCTGTTCCAGCACGTCCGAAAGCGCCGGAAGCGGCTCGCCGTCCGCCAGCATCTGCATCAGGAGCATCACGTAGGACTGGTGTTCGTGGCCACGCTCTCCGTCCGTCAGGATTTCCCGAAACGTCCCTTCGAGTTCCGGCGACACGATCCCGCCGATGCCCGACACCTTGGACACCCCACGGGTACACCACGGGTTCCAGTTAGACTCCTGGCGGAGATCCCGCACGATGTCTCGCTTCTCGTCGGCCGAATAGGTCTGTCGGTCGCCGTCGTATATCAGCCCGCTGGGATTCAGCTGGCTGAGCGTTTTCCTGGACTGCTTGTTGTGGACCGCCAGCCAGGACGCCAAGTTGCGAAACGATGGCACCAGTTCGCCGTCGAAACCGGTGATCAAGGCGAGAATCCTCCCCAAGGGGAGCCCCTGGGCGAGGATAACCGAGAGATACTGGGCAGCCAGAAACTCAGCGATCTGCCGGTGCGTCGGCGCCAGCTTACCCTCAGACACGCCTTCGAAAAGGCGGGTCCCCAGGACGGTCCTCGCGGTGCCATTCCCCTCCCCACCGTAGACTTCCGTGAAGGAGGGATAGTCGTCGTCGGGTTCCGCCCTGTCGGGTAGCGTGTACCCCGCCACGCCGGAGAGAAGCCGGGGTACGGACATGGGCTTCGGCTACGTCGGGCGCGAGAAGACCCGGTCGACCCCCCCCGGGGGAGGCCCTGGCTTCCGTGACCTCGACGGGCTCGCCGTCAATGGTCAGGCTGATTCGCTGCAGGAGGCTGCTTGCGACCTCGGCGATCGCCGCCTTCTGGCTGGCGGCTCGGGAGGTCCACACCTCACGAGCCTTGTCCTTTCGAGGATAGCTGTTATCATTGAATCACAAGTGATAACATGGAGATACCCAAGGTGGTCCGTACACAGATTCAGTTGACCGAAGACCAGGCGCGGCACGTCAAGCGGATCGCCGCCGAGCGGCGGGTTTCGATGGCGACGGTGATCCGCCAGGGGGTGGATCTGCTGCTGCGCTCGGCGGAGACGGCCGTCAGCGATGACGAGCGCGCAGACCGGGCGATCTCGGCGGCCGGCCGGTTCCGTTCCGGCGGCGGCGACGGGGCCGTGGGGCATGACCGCTACCTGCGGGATGCCTACCGCGGGTGACGGTCTTCGTCGACACCTCCGCCCTGTACGCGATACTGGACGCCGCCGACGACCAGCATTCGCGGGCCGAGGCCGAGTGGCGCCGCCTGGTGCGCGGTCTCTCCGGCCTCCTGACGACCAGCTATGTCCTGGTGGAGACCACGGCCCTGGTGCAGCACCGGCTCGGCATGGAGGCCGTGGGCGTGCTGGAGCAGGACATCCGGCCCGTCCTGCGGGTCGAGTGGATCGACGAGGCCCTGCACGCCACCGGAATGGCCTCGATGCTCGCCGCCGGCCGCCGGGGGCTGAGTCTCGTGGACTGCATCAGCTTTGCGGTGATGGCACGCGCCGGCCTGCGCCAGGCCTTCGCCTTCGACGATCACTTCACCGAGCGGGGCTTCTCATGCCTCCCGGCGGTGGAGACCAACCCTTCCGGTGCGCCGCGGGGCGAGCCGGAAGGGGCCTGAGGCGGCCGCTCAGTTGTCGCGCGGCACTGCCATCATGCGCTCGAGGGACCGGCGCGCGCCCTCGATGATGTCGTCGTCGAGGTGGATCTCGAAGCGCTCCTCGGCGAGCGAGAAGTACACGTCCTGCAGGCCCGTGACCTTCATGTAGGGGCAGTGCAGGCGGCACCCGATACAGCCGTCGGCGGGGACGAACTCCTTGCCGGGATAGCGCTTCTTGAGTTGGTGGATCATGCCCTCTTCGGTGGCGATGATGAAGGTCCGGGCCTCGGGGTACCTGCCGACGGCGTTGATCATGCCCGTCGTCGAGCAGACCACGTGGGCGGCCTCGACCACGTCCTGGCGGCACTCGGGGTGGGCGATGATGACGGCCTCGGGGAACTCCCGCCGGGTGCGGTCGACGGTGGCGTGGCGCAGCACGTCGTGGGTCGGGCAGACGCCGTCGTAGGCGACGATCTCCTTCTCCGGCACCTGCTCCGCCACCCAGCGGGCCAGGTTCTTGTCGGGCGTGAACAGGATGCGGTCCGACTCGAGGCTGCGCACCACGGAGACGGCGTTGGCCGAGGTGCAGCAGATGTCGGACTCGGCCTTCACCTCGGCCGAGGAATTGACGTAGGTGACCACCGCGTGGCCGGGATAGCGCTCCTTCCACTCGTAGAGGCTCTCCACGGTGATCGAGTCGGAGAGGGCGCAGCCCGCCCCCAGGTGCGGCAGGAAGACGCGCTTGAGGGGGCTGAGGATCTTGGCCGACTCGGCCATGAAGTGGACGCCGCAGAACACGATGATCTCCGCGTCGGTCCGTGACGCCTCCACCGACAGCCCCAGCGAATCGCCGGTGACGTCGGCCAGGTCCTGGATCGGCGGGATCTGGTAGTTGTGGGCCAGGATGACCGCGTTCTTCTCCACCCGGAGGCGGTCGATCTGCTCGATCAGCTCCTCTTCGGGGATGTGGTCGAACCGGGTCTGGCCGGCAGGGGGGGCAACCTGGGTCATGGCTCGCTCACCTTCGCCCCCGCGTCGAGGGGGACGGTCTCGGTGCCGTTGGGGAAGACGCGCCAGAACTCCTTGCGGATGAGGCCGGTGATCATGGCGCTTTTGCTGCTTCCGTGGTAGCGTGCGATCACCTCCAGCATCTGGAAATCTCGATCGGGGGCTGAAAAGGTCCGCGGCCTGGAACGGTCGCTCTTGGCCTTCGGTGCTGCGGGCATGGATCCTCTTGGAGCAAGGGGGTTGAGAAGTCTTACTTAATTATTCCTTAATCAATGTGCAATTAGTAGTCCCGCGCGCGGCGTCTGTCAAGCTGTGTGACGAAAAAGTGTCGAGGCGGAGAGAGCCGGGGAGGGCGGACGATGGCTCCGAGCCCCGCGGCGGGTGACCGCGGCTAGAGGGCGCGGATGCGGCTCAGGGCTTCTTCCACCAGGGGGCGCTGCTGGAAGGCGGAGAGGCGCACGTAGCCCTCGCCGGCGGCGCCGAAACCGGCGCCGGGGGTGCAGACCAGGTGGGCCTCCTGCAACAGGCGGTCGAAGAAGTCCCAGCTGCCGGCGCCTCCGGGGCAGGCGATCCACAGGTAGGGGGCGTTGTCGGCGCCGTGCACGGTGTAGCCCGCCTCGGTCAGATCCCGCTTCATGAGGCGGGCGTTCTCCTGGTAGAAGCAGACGAGCTCGCCCACCGCCGCCTTCCCCTCCGGCGTGTAGCAGGCCGCCGCCCCTTTCTGCACCGGGTAGGAGACTCCGTTGTACTTGGTCGACTGGCGCCGGTCCCACAGCCCGTGGAGGGGCACGGCCTCGCCCGCGGCCGTATACCCCATCAGCTCCTGCGGCACCACGGTGAAGGCGCAGCGCACACCGGTGAAGCCCGCCGTCTTGGAGTAGGAACGCATCTCGACGGCCACCTCGCGGGCGCCCTCGATCTCGTAGATCGAACGGGGGACGGCCGGATCGGTGATGTACGCCTCGTAGGCGGCGTCGAAGAGGATGACGGCGCGCTCGCGCCGGGCGTATTCGACCCAGGCGGCCAGATCCGGCCGCGTCATCGCGGCGCCGGTGGGGTTGTTCGGCGAGCACAGGTAGACGAGGTCCACGTGGCCGTCGGGCAGGGGCGGGCGGAACCCGTTGGCGGCCGTGCAGGGCAGGTAGACGAGCCCCTCGTAGCGTCCCTGCCCGTCGGCGGCGCCGGTGCGCCCCGCCATGACGTTGGAGTCGCAGTAGACGGGGTACACGGGGTCGGTGAGGGCCACCCGCTGATCGAGGCCGAAGATCTCCTGGATGTTGGCCGAGTCGCACTTGGAGCCGTCGGAGAGGAAGATCTCGGCCGCATCGACGGGGACGCCGCGGGCGCCGTACTCGTGCTCGGCGATGGCCTCGAGGAGGAAGTCGTAGCCTCGGGCCGGGGGATAGCCGTGGAAGCTGTCGTCGTGGGCGAGCTCCTCGCAGGCCGCCTTCATGGCCTCGGCCACCGGCCGGGGCAGGCCGCGCACGACGTCGCCGATGCCCATGCGGATGAGGTCGGCGTCCGGATGGGCCTCGGCAAAGGCCGTCGTGCGCCGGCCGATCTCCGGGAACAGGTAGCCGGCGGCGAGCTTCAGGTAGTGCTCGTTGAGGAGGGCCATGATCCTCTTTTCTTCTTAGATTTCCGGGCTCGATCCGAGTGAGAGATCGGAATTTACGGCAGCCACTCCCTGACGACCACGGAGAACCGATGGAGAGCGAGGACGGCGGACGCCCCCGCGACTTCCTGCGCGAGGCGGTCGCGGCGGATACCGCTTCGGGCCGTTACGACGGCCAGGTGGTGACCCGCTTTCCGCCCGAGCCGAACGGCTACCTGCACGTGGGCCACGGCAAGGCGATATGCGTGAACTTCGGCATCGCCGCCGACTTCGGGGGGCGCTGCAACCTGCGCTTCGACGACACCAACCCGGTGCGCGAGGAGCAGGAGTTCGTCGACGCCCAGATGGAGGACATCCGCTGGCTCGGCTTCGACTGGGGCGAGCGGGAGCTCTACGCCTCCGGCTACTTCGAGCAGCTCTACGAGTGGGCCTGCCAGCTCATCCGCAAGGGCCTGGCCTACGTGGACGACCAGTCGGCCGACGAGATCCGCCGGACCCGCGGCACCCTCACCGAGCCGGGCCTCGACAGCCCCTTCCGGGACCGCACCGTGGAGGAGAACCTCGATCTCTTCGCGCGCATGCGCGCCGGCGAGTTCGCCGACGGCGAGAGGGTGCTGCGGGCCCGCGTCGACATGGCCTCGCCCAACCCGGTCCTGCGCGATCCGGTCATGTACCGCATCCTCCACACCCCCCACCACCGCACCGGCGACCGCTGGTGCATCTACCCCATGTACGACTGGGCCCACGGCCAGAGCGACTCCATCGAGGCCGTCACCCACTCCCTGTGCACCCTGGAGTTCGAGGCCAACCGCCCCCTCTACGACTGGTACATCGAGCAGCTCGGCATCTTCCCGTCGCGGCAGATCGAGTACGCCCGCGGCAACCTCACCTACACGGTCACCCACAAGCGCCACCTGACCCGTCTGATCGAGTCGGGCCGGCTCTCCGGGTGGGACGACCCGCGCATGCCCACCCTTCGCGGACTGCGCCGGCGCGGCGTGCCGCCCGAGGCGATCCGCCGGTTCTGGAGCGAGGTGGGCGTGGCCAAGCGCGACAACAACATCGAGGTCTCGCTGCTGGAGTTCTGCATCCGCGACCACCTCAACAAGGTGGCGCCGAGGGTGATGGGGGTGCTGCGGCCCCTCAAGGTGGTGATCACCAACTATCCACCGGGCGCCGGCGAGGAGCTCGAGGCGGTGAACAACCCCGAGGACGAGTCCGCCGGGACCCGCCGGATCCCCTTCGGGCGCGAGCTGTGGATCGAGGCCGACGACTTCATGGAGGACCCGCCGCGGCGGTTCTTCCGGCTCGCCCCCGGGCGCGAGGTGCGCCTGCGCTACGCCTACTTCATCACCTGCCGGGAGGTGGTCAGGGACGCCGCCGGCCGCGTCGTCGAGCTGCGCTGCACCTACGACCCGGCCACCCGCGGCGGCGACGCCCCCGACGGCCGCAAGGTGAAGGCCACCCTGCACTGGGTCTCGGCGGCGCACGCGGTGGAGGCCGAGGTGCGGCTCTACGACCGGCTCTTCCGGGTGGAGAACCCCCTCGAGGTGGCCGATGGCGAGGACTGGATGGACAACCTGAACCCCGACTCGCTGGAGGTGTTGCCCCGCTGCTGGCTGGAGCCCGGTCTGGCCGGGGCCGCGCCGGGGACGACGGTGCAGTTCGAGCGTCTCGGCTACTTCTGCGCCGACCCCGACTCGACGCCGGAGAGGCCGGTCTTCAACCGCACGGTGACCCTGCGCGACGCCTGGGCCAACATCAGGAAGCGGGGCGGCTGACCCGGTCCCGGGCCTCGGCCCAGTCCTTCTCCAGTCTGCGGGACTTCCTCTTCGACAGGCCGCCCAGGACCTCGACCGCCTCCAGAAGCCGCGCCCGCGTCAGGTCGATGTCGAGGAGCACCATCGACTCGTAGAGCGGCGGTCCCACGGGCTGCCCCATGACCGCCGCGTAGAGGGGCCGCGTCAGGTCGCGGATCGGCCACTCCCGGAACGCGGCGACCCCCTTCAAGGCCGCTTCCACCCCCTCCCGGCCCCAGGGCGTCACCTCCGCCAGGGACCAGACGACGCACTGCAGGACCTCGGCCACCTCCTCCGGGGTCCGCTTCTTCGGCAGCAGGTCCTCCTGGCGCGGCTCCACCCGGCGGGCAAAGAGGAAGGCGCACCTCGGGAGGAAGTCGCCCAGGGTCTCCATGCGCGGCTGCATGAGCGGCACCAGGCGGCTGAAGGTGTCGTCGTTGAGGGCCCAGTCGCGCAGCGCCGCCAGCAGCTCGCCGGGGCTCAGGTCCTCGCGGATGTAGCGGCCGTTCAGCCAGCTCAGCTTCTCCAGGTCGAAGACCGAGCCGCCCAGGTTGATGCGCTCCAGTTCGAAACGGCCGGTGAGCTCGTCGAGGCCGAATTTCTCCTCGTCGCTTCCGTCGTCGGACCGAGCCGGCGGATAGGCCATGAGGGCGAGGTAGTTGAGGACCGCCGCCGGCAGGTATCCGGCGCGGCGGTAGTAGTCGATCGACGTCGGGTTGCGACGCTTCGACATCTTCGAGCGGTCGGGGTTCAGCAGCAGAGGCAGATGGGCGTGCCGCGGCGGCTCCCAGCCGAGCCATTCGTAGAGGAGCAGGTGCTTGGGCGTGGAGTTGATCCACTCCTCGCCGCGGATGACGTGGCTGATGCCCATCAGGTGGTCGTCGACGACGACCGCCAGGTGGTAGGTGGGGAAGCCGTCCGACTTGAGCAGGACCTGGTCGTCGAGGCCGGCGTGGTCGAAGCGGATCTCGCCGCGCAGCAGGTCGGGCACGACGCAGGTGCCCTCGCGGGGCGCCTTCATGCGGATGACGCAGGACTCGCCGGCCGTCCGCCGCCGCCGGCCGTCCCCGGGATCGACCTCGCGCTCGGCCTCGTACGGGGGCGGCTGACCCGCCCTCTGCCCCCCGGCTCTCCAGGCCGCCAGTTGGCCCGGGGTCGCGAAGGAGTAGTAGGCGCGGCCGGCCTCGACGAGCCCCTCGGCGGCCCCCCGGTAGTGATCGAGGCGCTCGCTCTGCCGGTAGGGGCCCGAGCCGCCGCCCACGTCGGGGCCCTCGTCCCAGTCGAGCCCCAGCCAGCGAAGGGCCGCGATCAGGCGGCGCTCGTGGTCCGGGTGGGACCGCGAGCGGTCGGTGTCCTCGATGCGCAGGACCAGCCGGCCGCCGTGGCGGCGGGCGAAGAGGCGGTTGAAGAGGGCGATGTAGGCCGTGCCCAGATGCGGGGCGCCGGTGGGGGACGGGGCGACACGGAGGCGAACGTCGGCCATGGGCGGGACTCTCGGAAACGATGCAAGTGGTTACTGCGACAGGGGGGATATCAAAGATACCCCCGGCTCGGGGAGGGGCAACGTCCCCCGCTCCGGCGGGTTCGGGCAGAGGTTGCGTAATTGCAGATATTTCATATTATCAGGTAGAATTGTATCAAGTGAGATTTTCCCTCCCCGGCCGGCCCTCCAGTTCCCCCAGCTTGCCGCACCCTCAGACCTCGGATCCGCCTCCGCTCCGTCCCGCGCACGCCTTGCGGGACGCTCAGTGCGAGCACGATCAGGAAGGACTCAGTATCGCCTTGAAATTCACGGACCTGGACCTCAAGCCCGAGATCCTGTCGGCCCTCGACGAGATGGGCTACGAAGACATGACGCCCATCCAGGAGCAGGCCATTCCCCAGGTGCTCGGCGGCCACGATGTGGTCGGCCTGGCCGAGACCGGCTCGGGCAAGACCTCGGCCTGCGCCGTTCCCCTGGTGCACATGACCGACCCGGAGCGCCGGGTCGTTCAGCACCTGGTCCTGGTGCCGACCCGCGAGCTGGCCCTGCAGTACGTGCAGGAGATCGACGACGTGGCCCGGCACACGGAAGTGGTGCCCTTCGCCGTCTTCGGCGGCTTCGACATCGGCGTGCAGAAGAGCAAGCTCAACCACGGCGTGCACATCCTCGTGGCCACGCCGGGACGGCTCATCGACCTGATCTGGAACACCCGGATCGACCTGCAGCAGGTGCGCACGGTGGTCCTCGACGAGGCCGACGAGATGCTCGACATGGGCTTCATCGAGGACGTGGACTTCATCCTCGCCTGCCTGCTGCAGGAGCACACGGTGCTGCTGTGGTCGGCGACCATGCCTCCCGAGATCGAGAAGCTCACCGCCAAGTACCTCAAGCAGCCGGTGAAGGTCGAGCTGAACGCCGACCAGCGCGCTCCGCGTTCGCTGCAGCACCACTTCCTGCACGTGCGCGGGGACCGCGTCGACTCGCTCACCGACTTCCTCTCCGTCGAGGAGGGGGTGGACCAGGTGATCGTGTTCTGCAACTCCCGCGACAAGGGGGGGGAGCTGTACCGGAAATTCCGCCGCTCCTTCCGCTCGGTGGAGTACATCCACGGCGGCCTCGACCAGGACCGGCGCACCTCGATCTTCGGCCGCTTCAAGGGGCGGGAGATCAAGTACATGATCGCCACCGACGTGGCCGGTCGCGGCCTCGACTTCACCAACGTGAGCCACGTGGTCAACTTCGACTTCCCCTTCAACCCCGAGATCTATGCCCATCGCACGGGGCGCACGGGGCGCATGGGCCGCATCGGCATCGCCCTGACCCTGGTCACCGACCGCGACCTGGGCAACCTGAAGCGCATCGTCAATGCGCGGGAGATCGAGCCCCGGTGGCGCGGCCACGAGCCGGACCTGAAAGCGGTTCGATCCGGCGGACGGGGCGGGCGGCGCAGGGGGACGGGCCAGGGCCGGGGGCCCGGCGGCCGGCGACAGGAGCATCACGGCCCCCCGCACCATCGCGAGCACCACCCCGGCGGCCGGGGCGCCGCCCGAGGCTCGCGCTAGTTCCTGGGCCGCCGTATCTTCGCCACGGCGGCCCTCTCCCCGCACAAACTCCCCTCCCCGGCGGCCCGTCCCACGGCCGGACCGGCAGCGCCCGACCCATCCTCCCCGAGGTTCCCCCGCCCGCTCCGGCCTCCATGGCGGGCGCCACGCCGAGGGGCCCGGACCCTCCCTTGGCCTGCCCGCATGCGGGCGGAGACTCGACGACGACGGACCCGCGAATGACGACGACGCATCCGGACCTGTTCACCCCCCCGGCGCGCAAGGCCGCCGGTAACGGCGCCAACGGTTACGACGAGAGCACGATCCGCACGCTTTCGTCCCTCGAGCACATCCGCCTGCGCACGGGGATGTACATCGGCCGTCTCGGCGACGGCTCCGATCCCGACGACGGCATCTACGTGCTGCTCAAGGAGGTGATCGACAACGCCGTGGACGAGTTCCTCATGGGCCACGGGCGCAAGGTGGAGGTGGAGATCGACGACGACGGCGGCGTGCGGGTCCGCGACTACGGATCCGGCATCCCCCTGGGCAAGCTCGTGGAGTGCGTCTCGGTGATCAACACGGGAGCGAAGTACAACGACGACGTCTACCGGTTCTCGGTGGGCCTGAACGGCGTCGGCACGAAGGCGGTGAACGCCCTCTCCCGCCGTTTCCGCGTCGTCTCCTATCGCGGCGGCCGCTACGCCGAGGCGGTCTTCGCGGCGGGCGACCTCAAGAAGGAGACGAAGAGGGGATCGGCCGCCGGCGTGCCCGACGGCACCCTGGTGGAGTTCCTCCCGGACCCCGAGATCTTCGAGGCCTACGACTACGACCTGGGGTTCGTCGAGCGCCGGCTGTGGAACTACGCCTGCCTCAACCGCGGGCTGACCCTGGTCCTCAACGGCCGCTCCTTCACCTCGAAGAAGGGGCTCCTCGACCTGCTGCAGCGGGAGGTGGGCGCCTCCGAGGAGGGGGTGGCCTACGAGCCCGCCCACCACGCCGGCGAGCATCTCGAGTTCGCCTTCACCCACGTGGACGGCTACGGCGAGACCTACTGGTCCTTCGTCAACGGCCAGTACACCTCCGACGGCGGCACCCATCAGTCCGCCTTTCGCGAGGGCCTGCTGAAGGGGGTGAACGAGTTCTACCGCAAGAGCTTCAACGGCGTCGACGTGCGCGAGGGCATCGCCGGCGCCGTGGCCGTGCGGCTGAAGGACCCGGTCTTCGAATCGCAGACCAAGAACAAGCTGGGCAACACCGACATCCGCGGCTGGATGGTGACCGACGTGAAAGCGGCGGTGGCCGACTTCCTGCACAAGAACCGGGACGCCGCCGGGGCCCTGGAGGCGCGCATTCTCAACAACGAGAAGCTGCGCAAGGACCTGAACGCCGTGAAGAAGGAGGCCAAGGAGAACGCCCGGAAGATCTCGATCAAGAACCCGAACCTGCGCGACTGCAAGTACCACCTGGGCCACCGCAAGCACGGCGACGAATCGACCCTCTTCATCACCGAGGGCCAGTCGGCGGCCGGCTCGATCGTCTCCTCCCGCGATCCGAACACGCAGGCCATCTTCGTCATGACCGGCAAGCCCCAGAACGCCTTCGGCCGCAGCAAGGCCGCCGTCTACAAGAACGAGCTGCTCTACAACCTGATGATGGCCCTCGGCGTGGAGGACGGCATCGAGGGCCTGCGCTACAACCGCGTCGTGCTGGCCACCGACGCCGACGTGGACGGCTTCCACATCCGCAATCTCCTGCTCACCTTCTTCCTCACGTACTTCGAGGAACTGGTCGTGGCCGGCCACATCTACATCCTCGAGACGCCCCTCTTCCGCGTGCGCAACAAGAAGGAGACCCGCTACTGCTATTCCGAGAAGGAGCGGGACCAGGCGCTCAAGGCGCTGAAGGGCCCCGAGGTGACCCGCTTCAAGGGGCTGGGCGAGATCTCGCCGAAGGAGTTCGGACGGTTCATCGGAGAGAAGATGAAGCTGGTGAAGACGAGCATCGAGAAGATGTCGGACGTTCACCAGACGCTGGAGTTCTACATGGGGAAGAACACGCCCGAGCGCCGCGAGTACATCATGGAGCAAATGGTGTGACCGCCGCCGCCCTGGCGGGCCGTCTCTGAGGGAAGAACGCCGTGGCCTACATCCGGCAGATCTACGACAGGAACTTCATCGAGTACTCCTCCTACGCCATCAAGGAGCGGGCCATCCCGCACCTGGAGGACGGGCTCAAGCCGGTGCAGCGCCGGATCCTGCACACCCTCCACGAGATCGACGACGGGCGTTTCCACAAGGTGGCCAATGTGGTGGGCCAGTGCATGCGCTATCACCCCCACGGGGAGGCGTCGATCTTCTCGGCCCTGATCGTGCTGGCCAACAAGGACCTGGCCATCGACCGGCAGGGCAACTTCGGGAACATCTACACGGGCGACATGGCCTCGGCGGCCCGCTACATCGAGTGCCGGCTCACCGACATGGCACGGCAGGTGATCTTCGATCCGAAGGTCACGGAGTACGTCGACTCCTACGACGGCCGCAACCGGGAGCCGGTGGTGCTGCCGGTTCGCATTCCCCTGCTGCTGGCTCAAGGGGCCGAGGGCATCGCCCCCACCATGGCGACCAGGATCCTTCCCCACAACCTGATCGAGCTCCTCGAGGCCCAGGTGGCCTTCATGAGGGACGAGCCCTTCCAGGTGCTTCCCGACTTTCCCACGGGCGGCCTGGTGGACGCCTCCGGGTACGAGGACGGCAACGGCCGGGTCCTGGTGCGGGCCCGGCTCGACGTCTCGGACGAGAAGCGCATCGTCGTCCGCGACATCCCCTACGGCTGCACCACCGAGACCCTGATCGCCTCCATCGAGGACGCGGCCCGCAAGAACAAGGTGAAGGTCGCCGCCATCCACGACTTCACCGCCGAGAAGGTGGAGATCGAGATCAAGCTGCCGCGCGGGGTCTACGCCGCCGACGTGGTGGACGCCTTGTACGCCTTCACCGACTGCGAGACGTCGATCTCCGTGAACCTTCTCGTCATCGACGGCGAGCTGCCGCGGATCATGTCGGTCACCGAGGTCCTGCGCCACAACGTCGACCGCCTCGTGGACATCCTCCGGGCGCAGCTGCGGGTCGAGGAGCAGGAGGTGGCCGACCGCCTCCACGCCCGGACCCTGGAACGGATCTTCATCGAGCACCGCATCTACCAGGCGATCGAGCAGGAGCGCACCCAGGAGGGGGTGGAGCGGGCGGTTCTCGAGGGGCTGGCTCCGCACCGGGAGAGCATCGGCCGGGAGGTCACCGGCGAGGACGTGGAGGCCCTGCTGCGCATCCCCATCCGGCGGATCTCCCTCTACGACATGGAGCGGTCCGCGCGGGAGATGCGCGAGCTGACGGCGCGGCTCAAGCAGATCCGCCTCCACCTGCAGGAGATCGTGGCCTACGCCATCGGCTACCTGGAGGACCTCATCGAGACCTGCCGGGAGGCCTTCCCCCGGCGCACGGAGATCACCTCCTTCGAGCGCGTGGAGGCGCGCGAGGCCGCCAAGCGCGACCTGCGTCTGTGCTACGACCGGGCCGCGGGCTACCTGGGGCACCAGGTGGCGGGGGGGCACGTGGCCGACGTCTCCCCCTACGACCGCGTCCTCGTGATCCGCGCCGACGGCACCTACTCGGTGATCGACGTGCCGGACAAGCTCTTCGTCGGCAAGGGCATGGCCTACGCCGGCCTCCCAGACAAGGAGCAGGTCTTCACCGCCCTCTTCCGCGACGCCGGGGGCGGCACCTGCATCAAGCGCTGCCGCATCGACTCCTACATCCTCAACCGCACCTACAGCCTGGTGCCGGAGGGGGCGAAGCTGCTCAAGCTCACCACCGACGAGGAAGCCACCATGGAGCTGGTCTACAAGCCGAAGCCGCGGCTGCGGGTGCTCGAGGAGAGCTTCGCCGTCGCCGACTACCCGGTGCGGGGCCAGCGGGCCGGCGGCATCCGCCTGAGCCGCAAGGAGCTCAAGTCGGTGCGGGTGGGATGATGAACTGGGATCTGACCAGCTACTTCCCCCGCTTCGACGGGCTGGAGATGCGCGACTTCCAGCGCGCCCTGGCCGAGGATCTGGCGGCCCTGGTGACACGCGCCGGGGCCCTGCCGACGCTGAGCGCAGGCAACGCCTCCGCCTGGGAGTCCGTGCTCCTCGACGGGGAGGCCCTTTCGCGCCGCCTCCATCACCTGGGCTCCTACCTCGGCTGCCTGACCGCCGCCGCCGCCGGGAACGAGGCCTACAAGAAGGCGGAGGCCGCCTTCGCCCGGATCGAGGCGGAGGCCGAGAAGCTCGAGGTCGAGCTGCAGCGCGGGCTCAAGGAGACGGGCGCCGCCGCCCTCGAAGGGCTGGCCCGCCGCCCCGCCCTCGACGGCTGCGCCTACTACCTGCGGCGGCTGCGCGAGGAGGCCCGGCGGACCATGAGTCCGGCCGAGGAGCGTCTGTCCGCCGATCTCGGCGTCGACGGCATCCACGCCTGGGGCCGCCTCTACGACACTCTGTCCGGAAAGCTCCAATTCGACATGGAGTGGCCCGACGGCCGCACCGAGCGCCTGCCCATGGCCCAGAGACGCTCCCTCATGTCCCATCCCGACCGCGCCGTGCGCCGCGCCGCCTTCGACGGCGGCAACGCCGCCTGGGAGGCCGTGCAGGACGTGACCGGGGCGGCCATCAACGCCATCGCCGGCGCGCGCCTGACCCTGAACCGCCACCGCGGCGTCGACCACTTCCTGGACACCGCCCTGTTCCAGGCCAGGATCACGAGGCGCTCCCTGGAGGCCCTGTTCGAGGCGATCTACGACCGCGCCGAGCTGGCGCGCCGCGTCTTCCGCTTCAAGGCCCGGGCCATGGGCGCGCCCGGCGTCGCCTGGTACGACCTGGAGGCGCCGCTGCCGGCCGCCGGCGAGGAGAGGTCCCTCTCCTGGGAGGAGGCCCACTCGTGGGTGCGGCAGGCCTTCGCCGCCGCCTACCCGGCCCTCGGGGAGTTCATGGGGCAGATGGTCGAGCGCCGCTGGATCGAGTGGGAGCCCCGGCCCGGCAAGCGGCCGGGGGCGTTCTGCACCGGCTCGCTGCTGACCATGGAGCCGCGGGTCTACATGAGCTTCAACGGCCGCCTCGGGGACGTGCGCACGCTGGCCCACGAGGCCGGTCACGCCTTCCACCACCACGTCCTGCGGCGGAGCCGTCCGGTCCTGCACGACTACCCGATGACCCTGGCCGAGTCGGCCTCCACCTTCGGCGAGATGATCCTCACCGAGGGCGTCCTCGGCGATCCCGCGGTCAGCGACGAGGACAAGCTCCGCGTCCTCGACATGGAGGCCGCCCACGGCGCCGTCTACCTCATGGACATCCCGGTGCGCTTCGAGTTCGAGAAGGCCTTTCACGAGGAGCGCCTGGAGGAGGAGGTCGAGATCAGCCGCCTGTGCGGGCTGATGGCGCAGACCCAGCGCCGACTCTTCGGTGACGCCCTGGAGGAGGGCGGCGAGGACCCCCTGTTCTGGGCCTCCAAGCTGCACTTCTACATCACCGGCCTGACCTTCTACAACTTCCCCTACACCTTCGGCTTCCTGCTCAGCCGCGGGCTCTTCGCCCGCTTCCGCGAGGAGGGCGCCGCTTTCCTGCCCCGCTACGAGGACTTCCTGCGGCGCGCGGGAGCGGACACGGCCGAGAACGTGGCCCGGGAGTCGATCGGCGCCGACCTGGAGTCTACCGGCTTCTGGCTGGAGGCCATCGACACCCTGCGGGAGCCGATCGAGCGGCTGGAGGACCTGTGGTCGCGGCAGGCGCCGCGGCCGGCACCCGCCGCCGGCGGGGCCGAGTCGCTGCCGGGGGCTCCCGGGCGGGAACCCCGCTGAACCTCAGTTGCGGGAGAACTCTCCGAGCACCTCTCCGCAGTGGTCGCGCAGCTTCGCCAGGGCGCGGTTGCGCAGTTGGCGGACGCGCTCGCGGGTGACGCCCAGGGAGTCGCCGATCTCCTCGAGGGTCATGGGCTCGGCGTCGCCGAGGCCGAAGTAGGCGCGCACGATCTCCTTCTCGCGCTCGTCGAGCAGGCTCAGGCACGACGACAGCCGGTCGCACATCTCGGCCTCCTCGTAGCGGTCGTCGATGGCGGCCTGGGGCGCCGCGTACAGGGACAGCAGGGGCGCGGCGTCGCCGGGGTAGGCGGGCGCGTCGAAGGACAGGTCCTGCTGGCTCACGCTCATGGCGTTGCGGGTGCGCTCGGCGCTGATGTCGACGCGCTCGGCGATCTCGGCGCTGGTGGGCGCGCGGCCGAGGCTCTGGGCGAGCTGTCCCGCTTCCCGCTCGATCTTCTGCAGGTCGTTGATCTGGCTCATGGGGGGCCGCGCGATGCGGCCCTGCTGGGCCAGGGCCTTGAGGATGGCCTGCCGGATCCACCACACCGCGTAGGTGATGAACTTGAACCCCCGGGTCTCGTCGAAACGCTTCACCGCTTCGAGGAGGCCCACGTTGCCCTCGGAGATCAGCTCCGCGAGGGAGAGGCCGTAGTCCTTGTAGTCGCGGGCGACGCTGACCACGAAGCGCAGGTTGGCCTCGATGATCCGCTGTCGGGCCCCCTCGTCGCCCACGCGCAGGCGCGCGAACAGCTGGACCTCGCGCTCGCGGCTGAGGGGCTTCGTGTCCTTGATCTCGCGCCAGTAGAGCTCGGCTGCGTCCGTGGTGCTCGTGGACCTGCTGGCGGTCATTGCGCGCTCCGGCGGATTCAACCTTAACGTGAACGTAAAGGTCAAGGATAGGGGGGCTGCCGAACAGTGGCAAGCCTTCTGCCACCCCAGTTGGACGCCCAAGCGGGCGGATCGGTTCACTCCGAGTCCGGGCGTCTCCGGAGGCCCTTTTTCCGGGAGTGGCGCGTCTTGGCCTCGCGGCGGCGGGCGATCGCCGCCCGGCCCGGCCTCGTCTGCCGCCGCCGGGGGGCGGGAGGACGCAGGGCTTCCGCCATGAGGGCGCGGAACCGCTCGATGCAGTCCAGGCGGTTGCGGCTCTGGGAGCGGTGCCGGGAGGAGGCGACCACGAGCTGGCCGGCGCGGTTGAGACGGGGGCCGAGGCGGGCCAGTGCGCGCCGGCGCAGGTCGACGGGCAGGCAGGGGCAGGCCGGCACGTCGAAGCGCAACTCGACGCGGGTGTTGACCTTGTTCACGTGCTGGCCGCCGGGGCCGGGACTGCGGGCGAAGGAGAAGCGCAGCTCGGAGAGAGGGATGCGGACGCCCTCCGGCAGCTCGATCGCGTTGCGGGTCTGGAGAGGCTCCATGAGCGGTCCTTATACTACCGGACCCCGAACGTCGACGACAGAGAGGGACCTCCATGCCCGCGAAGTACACAGCCGCCATCGTCGGATGCGGCGGCATCGGACAGGCCCACATGGCCGGCTACGACCTCGTGGACGAGGTCGAGGTGGTGGCCGTGGCCGATCCCGTCCCCGAGGCCCGGACCCGTTACATCGAGGAGGCCTACCCCCACCTGAACCTGCGGGGCTTCGAGAGCGTGGAGCGGATGCTGGCCGAGGCCCGGCCCGACATCGTCAGCGTGTGCACCTGGCACCTGCTGCATCCGGCGCCGACGATCGCCGCGGCCGAGGCCGGCGCCAGGGCGGTGATCTGCGAGAAGCCCATGGCCATCGGCCTGGGCGCCGCCGACCGCATGGTGGAGGCCTGCGAGGCCAGCGGCACCCGGCTCGTGGTCAGCCACCAGCGGCGCTTCACCAAGGGCTGGGAGAAGGCCCGCGAGCTGATGCGCCAGGGCGCCGTGGGCGAGGCCGTGATGGTCACCAACAAGGTCGCCGACGGGCTGACGAACTGGGGGACCCATTCCATCGACGGCTCGCGCTTCGTCCTCGGCGATCCGAACCCACGGTGGGTGATGGGCGCCGTCGAGCGCCTCACCGACCGCTACGAGCGCGGCACGGCGATCGAGGACTCCTGCCTGGGGCTGGTCCATTTCGACGGGGACGTGCAGCTGCTGATCCAGTCCGACCTGATGCGGGAGGGAGCCACGGCGGGCTCCTTCCAGATCCGCGGCACCGAGGGACTGATGGAGGTCAGCGAGGGCCAGGTGCGGGTGATGAACGCCGGCGCCGCCGGCTGGCAGGAGATCGACCTGGAGCTGCGGGAAGGAGACCTGGCCATCGGCGGCAACACCAACGCCGCCCAGGTGCGGGAGCTCGTCCAGTGGCTCGAGGGCGAGGTGGACGAGCACCGCGGCTCCGGCGCGCAGGCGCGGGTCACGGTGGAGATCATGATGGGGCTGTACGAGTCGGCCCGCCGCCGCCGGGTCATCCACTTCCCGCTGCAGGAGAAGGGATACCCCCTGGACCTGATGATCGAGGCGGGGGAGCTGCCGGTGGAGGTCGACGGCCGCTACGACATCCGCGGCTACAAGAGTTGGGACGGCGTCGACCGCGGGCGCTACCAGGCCCTGCGCGGCGAAGGGCTGGCCCACCACGAGGCCATGCGCCGGCTCCACGACGAGATGGAGGGATAGGGATGTACTCGGTTTCCTACGACGGCTCCAACCGGAAGATCCTGTGGCAGGAGATGCTGCGGCACGAGTTCGAGGAGGCCGTCACCCAGGCCCCGGTGGTGATCGTGCCCGTGGGCTCGGTGGAGCAGCACGGCCCCCACTGCCCGATGGACGTGGACATCTCCGCCCCCTTCCACATGGCCGCCGAGGTGGCGCGGCGGGTCGAGGACTTCCCCGTCATCGTGGCGCCGCCGATCTGGTCGGGGTTCACCCACTACAACATGGGCTTCGCCGGGACCATCTCCCTGCGCCTGGAGACCTTCCAGGCCCTGGTGGCCGACGTCTGCCGCAGCATCCACGCCAACGGCTTCGAGCGCATCGTCACCCTCAACGGGCACGGCGGCAACGCGGCGCCCTGCCGCGCCGTCAGCTGGCAGCTGGCCGAGGAGGACGTCTTCACCCTCAGCTTCAGCTGGTGGGACGCGGTGGCCGCCGAGCTGCGGGAGTGGAGCGCCACCTGCGAAGGGGTCGGTCACGGGGGCGAGTGGGAGACGGCGGTCCAGCTGCACCTGCGGGCCCAGATGGTCGACATGGAACGGGCCTCCGCCGACGACTCGCTGACGGCTCCCTTGGAAGGGCTGCCCTTCGCCGAGTTCGCCGAGCGCCGCCGCGACACGGCCGCGGGCACCGGCATCATGGGCGACGCCCTGGCGGCCTCTGCGGAAAAGGGCGGGCGGATCTTCGAGCTGACCTGCCGGCGGCTGGAGGAGTTGGCCCGCCGCTACCACGAGCTGCCGGTCCGCCACTACCGCGAGTTCGGCAGCTTCAGCCGCTAGGCGCGCCCGGCGCCGGCCGCAGAACCGCCCCGGGCCCCCCATCCGGCGGATCCCGCCGCTGGAACAGGATCCCGAGCAGGACCCAGAAGGCCCCCGCCGTGGCGGGCATGTGCAGCGGATAGCTGACCAGCCCGTGGACCATGACCGCCGCGCAGGCGCCGAGGGCGGCCCGGATCACGGGGTCGCCGGCGCGCCAGGCGGGGCCGAGGGCCCCCAGAACTCCCCCGGCGATCAGGCCGATCAGCGGCAGGAGGCCCGCGAGGCCGGACTCGGCGGCCGCCTGCAGCAGCTCGTTGTGGGCGTGGCGGGGAATGCCCCCCCTGACGGTGGCCAGCAGCCGGGCCTCCTGCCCGTCGGCCAAGAGCGCCCCCGCCGCCGGAAACCGTCCGGGGCCCGCCCCGAACCAGGGATCGGTCACGAACAGGCGCCAGGCGAGGCTCCGGAGCACCCGCCGGTGCACCAGAGTGGCGTCCTGGTCGGCCGCATCCCCGGCCACGTTCAGCATCGCCTTCAGCCGCTGGCCCACCGAGACCTCCCCCTGGCGGTTGCTCATGACCGGCTGGTGACGGAGCATCAGCGCCACGCCCCCGGCGGCCAGCAGCAGCAGGAGCGCTCCCCAGGGCCGGGCCCGGCGCCGTCCCAGGCGCGCGGCGCGGGCGTGGCCCGCGAGGACCACGGCGGTCCCCGCCAGGCCGCCGGCCAGCGCCCCCCGGCTTCCGGCCAGCAGCAGGACGCCGAAGAGGAGGAGGCCCGCCAGACCCAGCCCGACCGCCGGACGCCAACGGACCCCGCCGGTGGCGCCCCAGGCTCCCAGGCAGGCGGTCAGCACCAGCGGCAGGGCGGCGGCCAGGAAGCCGGCGAGATGATTGGGGTTGGCGAAGGGTCCCACGACCCGGTCGGGGAAGTGGTCGACCCGGGGAACCGGGTCCCAGCCGGCGTGCTGGGCGGCGGCGTGCAGGGCGGCCACGACCGCGCCGGCGGCGATGCCGGCCATGGCGATCCGGGCGTCCGCGCCGCGATGGAGCTGCCAGCCCACGAAGAGGGCCCCCGCCCCTAGCAGGGCGGGCAGGAGGGCGGCGGGCTCGAAGGATCGGCTGAGGATGGCGCTGATCACCAGGCCCGCGACCCAGGCCGCCGCCGGCCAGAGCAGGCGCCGGGGGGGCCGCCGGGGGGAGCGCCGGAGAAGGCCCGCGGCCAGGAGGGCGGCGGCCGCCGTCAGGCCGAGGGCCAGGGGGCCCCGCGACCCCAGGGCGGGGGGGAGGAGGGCGAGGAGCCCGAGGGAGAGGGAGACCCAGCGGGCGAGGATGGAGGACTCGCTCCAGCGTTGACGGAGAGAGAGGTCCCCCCTAGCTTCCAAGGCTCACCCGCCGCATTCGTCCTCCCGTCGGCGGCCCCCTCATGCACAGGAGGCTAGCGCCATCGCCCGGGTCAATCGCAAAGAGTTCACGGCCAAGCTCAAGCCCGAAGAGATCGACTACAAGCGGCTCGACGTGCTGTCGCGCTTCCTCACGCCCTTCGGCAAGATCGAGCCAGCCCGCCGGACCGGCGCCAGCCGGTCCCAGCAGACGAAAATCGTGCGCGCCATCAAGCGGGCCCGCCATCTCGGGCTGCTGCCCTTCACTATCAACGATACGCGTTAGCCCGCCCCTTCCCACGTGCCCGGGTCCGCCATCGGACTGATCGAGACCCGCGGCCTGGTCGGCGTCATCGAAGCCGCCGATACCGCGGCCAAGACCGCCGATGTCCGGCTCCTTGGCTTCGAGCGCATCGGCGGCGGCTTCGTCTCTCTCAGCTTCCGGGGCGACACGGCCTCGGTGAGGACCGCGGTCGAGGCCGCCCGCGAGGCGGCCTCTCGCGTCGGCGAGGTCGTGAGCGCCCACGTCATCCCGTCGCCGCGGATCGACGTGGAAGCCCTCGCCCCGGCGGCGCCCGATCCACGGCCGGAGAGGGACGCCCCCGAGCTCCCGGAGGTTCCGGAAGATCTCGAGGCGCTGCCGGTCACCCGGCTGCGCGGGCTGGCCCGGCAGACGGCCGGGCTCGGCCTCCAGGGCCGGCAGATCTCGCGCGCGAACAAGCAGCAGCTGATCCAGGCGTTGCGCCAGGCTCTGGGCGGCGCCTAGCCGGTCGGGAGAGTGAGCATGGACAGGACGTGGGATTCCATCAAGCGCGGGTTCCTTGAGGGCGCCGCCGCGGCCGCCCTCAAGGCGGGAGAGCTGACCCGCATCGGCCGCGCCCGGCTCGACATGGCCGCGGCCAGGACCCGCCTTTCGCGCCTGCACACCGAGCTCGGGCTGAAGACCTTCCGGCTCCTGGAGGAGGGCCGGGGCTCGGAGCTGGCCAACGACCACGGGGTTCGCGACCTGCGGCAGCGCATCCGCGAGGCGGCCGCCGACTTGCAGGAGTCGGAATCCGCGTACCAGCAGGTGCGCGGCGAGTCGGCCCAGCCGGAGGAAGCCCCGGAGCCCGAAGAAGCCCCGGAGCCCGAGGAGGGCCCGGAGGCGGAACAAGCCCCGGAGCGGAAGTAGCGGGGCTACCCGCGGGCGGTCCGGGGTTCCAGCGGGACCACCCGGCGCCCGTGGCAGCAGCCCCTCCTGCAGTGTCAGCGGCGGCCCAACTCCCGGAACAAGCGCTCGGCGTTGCCCCAGAAGTGGTCCTCGATCTCGGACCGCGTCAGTCCCAGCATGTCGGCCACCTGCCGTTCCTGGCGCAGCTGCTCGTAGATGACCCAGGTCCCCTCGGGATCGCAGTGGGGCAGGGCGGGGTCCCCGGCGTGGAAGTGCCAGGCGCCGGCGTAGGTCACGTACTTCCCGCGGATGCATCCGGCGACGACGTTGTCGGAGCCGAACATCACCCGTCGCCGGTCCTCGTGCTTCATCAGCAGGTAGTGGGCGTAGAGGTCGTTCACCGCCGAGGTGTCGTACCAGATCCCGGGCAGCCCCTTGAGGAAGTGGATCGCCTCCTCGAGGAAGACGGCGTTGAAGCCGCGGGCGCAGTGGGCGAGGATCCAGCGGACGCCGGGGTAGACGCGGGTGTAGCGCTCCAGGTCGGCCAGGTTCTCGAAGTCGGCGGGACCGGCCCGCTTCGACAGGTGCATGGTCACGGCCAGGCCCCGCTGGTGGGCCACCTCGATGAGCGGCTCGGGCAGGAAGTCCCGGATCGGCGCCTCGGCGGGGTCGGGTGCGAAGGTCCGGTAGGGCTTGAGGCCGACGAAGCCGTGGCGCTCCACCATGGCGTCCACGTACTCGGCGCTCATGGCGGGGGTGACCATCATGTTGACGCCCGACCGCGGATCGGCGGCCATCTGCGCCGCCAGCCACTCGTTGTGGCCGTGGGCGTCCATGCCGACGATCGGCGTGGCCAGCACCAGGAAGTGGATCTCCCGCCCCGGGTACAGGGTCTCGGCCCAGGCCAGGTGGTCCTGGTAGTCGATCTCCCGCCGCAGGCCGCCCGGCTCCGAGTCGCCGGCGTGGGCCTCCGACCACATGTGCACGTGCATGTCGTAGAGGCGCCGCGGGACGAAGTCCTCGAGATCCCCCTCCCAGATCCGGCGGTCGATGTCGCGGTGGTCGATGGCGGTCATGGCATCCTTTCGATGTGAGGGCCGTAGTTTATGGGCCCCCCATCGATGCCGCCATAACCCGACCGGGAGATCCCGCTCATGGACCACCGCCTCGCCCGCGACCGAATCGCCTACCGCTTCGACAAGGCCCTGGAGCCGGTCCTCGAGATCGACCCCGGGGACCGGATAACCTTCGAGACCTTCGACGCCCGCACCGGCACCATCCTCTCCGACGGGGACCTGCTCGACCGGCCCCACCCGGCGGGGGCCAACCCGGCCACGGGTCCGGTTCGCGTGCGCGGCGCCGGGCCGGGGGACGGGTTGTGCGTCGAGATCGAGCACATCGAGCTGGCCGAGGCGGGCTTCCTGGCGGTGAAGAAGGGGGAGGGGCTGCTGGCGGCGCGCGCCGGGAGCTACGCCACGCGCATCGTCCCCGTGGCCGGCGGCATGGCCCGCTTCGGCGGCCTGCGCTTTCCCGTGCATCCCATGGTCGGCGTCATCGGCACGGCGCCGGCCGGGGAGCCGGTCTCCACCAGCTTCGCCGGACCCCACGGCGGCAATATGGACAACAAGCACGTGGGAGCCGGCGCCCGCGTGCACCTGCCGGTGGCCGTGCCCGGCGCCCTGCTCGGCCTCGGCGACGTGCACGCCGCCATGGGGGACGGGGAGATCACCTTCATCGGCCTGGAGATCTGCGCCGAGGTGACGGTGCGGGTCGAGCTGGACCGGGGGGCGGGAACGAGGCGGCCCCTGGTCGAGACCGCCGACCACTGGATCACCACCGGCGAGGGCGACAGTCTGGCCGCGGCGGCCCGGCTCGCCGCCGGCGAGATGGTCGACCTGATGCAGGCGCGGCTGGGTCTCGGCTTCGAGGACGCCTACATGCTGTCCAGCGCCGTGGTGGACGTGCAGATCTGCCAGTGCTGCGAGCCGGGGGCGTTTCCGGTGACGACCCGCGCCGTGGTGTCGAAGCAGGTCGTGCCCTGAGGGCGGGCGCCTTGCGCTAACGGGTGAAGACCGTGCCCCTCACGTACTCGCCGTCGTCGGAGGCGAGGAAGGCCAGCACCTTCGCCACCCCCGCGGGGTCCCCGAGGGAGCGCCGGGCCGCGGCCACGGCGGGCTCGGGATCCTCCCCCCGGGCCTCGGCGCCCTGGGCGATGTTGAGCAGCTTCAGCGGCGTGGCGATGCCGCCGGGGCAGATCACGTGCACGCGCGTGCCGCCCCCTCCCAGGTCCTGCTCGAAGTTGTACTGCATCCCGTGCATGCCCGCCTTGCTGGCGGCGTAGGCATAGGACGAGGAAGCCCCGCGCACGCCGGCGCCGGAGGAGACCAGGAGCAGCACGGAACGGCCCGCCGCCCGCAGCAGGGGAGCGGCGGAGCGTACCGTCAGGTAGGTGCCCTTGAGGTTGGTGTCGATGGTGACGTCCCACTCCTGCTCCGGCAGGTCGGAGATGCTCCGGTAGGCGCCGTCGAGCACGCCGGCGCTGCACAGGAGCACGTCGACGCGGCCGTGGCGCTCGGCGATCTCGCGGAAGACGCCGGCCGTCCGCTCGCCGGAGCGCACGTCGAGGGGGTGGAACTCGGCCCGCCCTCCGGCGGCGGTCACCCGCTCGACCGTGGACCGGCCCTCCTGCTCGTTGAGGTCGAGGATGACGCTCAGGGCGCCGTCCGCGGCGAACCGCTCGGCGGCGGCGCCCCCGATGCCCGTGGCCCCGCCGGTGACCACGGCGACGCGGCCTTCCAGCCTACCCACCGGTGCTTCCGGAAACGATGCCGGGCAGCCCGCGGACGAAGGCGGCCACCGCCTCACCGAGCAGCCGGCTGCCCTCGTCGGTAAAGTGGACGCCGTCGTCGCGCAGCAGGGACTGCCGGCCGGCGGACTCGACCACGCCGAAGAGGTCGTTCACGGCCACCCCCGCGGCTTCGGCGGCCCCCAGGGCGGCCCGGTTGTAGGCCTCCACGTCGGCCTCGAAGCGGTCGAAGCTCTTGTTGCGGTGGTGGAGGACCTCGTCCACGGGGGTGATCGTGGCCCAGACGGGGCGGATGCCGGCGGCCTGGACGCGCTCGAAGATGCGGGCCACGTTGCCGCCGTATTCCTCCAGCGGCACCCTGGCCTGGCCCGAGTCGAAGGGCGTCGCCAGGTCGTGGAGGCCGCAGTTGAGGTGGGCCACGTCCGGCGGACGGTTCAGCACCCACTCGTCGAGATGGTCCAGGACGTTGCGCGAGTGTCCGCCGTTGGGCTCCGGCGCCCGGACGCGGATCCCCGGCTCCAGCTCCCGCCGGACCGTCTCCTGATAGCCCCCGCGGATCGAGTCGCCGATGAGGACGAGTTCCGTGGTCATGGGGTGGCCGCGCTCAGCGGCGCGGCTTCCACTCCTCGTGGTACTCCCAGTTGACCACCTGCTGCAGCGTCTCCAGCTCGCGGGTGCGCTCCTGCAGGGCGCTGCGGATGACGTCGCCGATGGAGAGCAGGCCGATGAACTCGCCGTCCCGGTCGATGAGGAGGTGGCGCAGCCGCAGGCCGAGGAACTTGTCCATCAGCTCGTAGGCGGTATCGGTGTGGGGGGCGTACTTCAGCCCCCGGGTCATGTAGTCGCCGATACGGGCGGCGGCGGGGTCGAACTCCGGATCGATGGTGTTGCGCATCAGGTCGCGCTCGGTGTAGATGCCCACGAGGCGGCGGCCCTCCGCCACCAGGGTGGACCCGACCTTGTTCTCAACCATGAGGCGCAGGGCCTCCAGGATCGTCGCGTCCTCTCCCACCGAGTAGAGCTCGCCGCCCTTCTCCTGCAGGATCTGCTCGGCCGTCTTCACGTCCTGCGCCATGACAGGCTCTCTTTCCGGCGCTCGGCGCGCCTGACGGGGGCGGGTCGGAGGGCGACCCGGGGGACCGCTCCAAAAGGACCACTCCGGGGCCGGTTCGAACCCCGGGAGGGCCGGGCAAGATACGAACTGCGCGGGCGGGTCCCACAGGCCGGGGTCCTCAGACGTTGCGCAGAAGGATCAGGTTCCGGTGGTCCCGCCGCAGGTCGAACTGGGCGCCCAGGACCTCGGCGAAGGGGCTGGCCGCCGCCGGCCCGCCGTCGATCGTCTCGATCTCCAGCTGGCGCACCGGCTGCCGGGCGCGGGTCAGGAGGTGGTCGAGGGGCGCCAGGTACTCGGGCAGGCGCGGGTCGTCGGGGGCGACGTGGAAGACCAGCCGCCGGCCGTTGCGCCTCGACTCGAGGACCAGCCGCGCCCCGTGGTAGACCAGGTGCGTGCCCGCCACCCGCCGGGGCAGGGAGGCGCGCAGGCCCTCCAGCCCGAGGCCGCAGGCGGAGGCCGGATCGGCCGCCGAAAGCCAGTACACGGCCTCCTGAGGCAGGCCGCGGGAGAGCAGGCGGAAGGCGCGGTGGCTGGCGAACTGGGGCCCCGGCACGCCCTCGAAGAAGTGTCCGGCGAGGATCTCGCCCGACAGCTCCATCAGCCGCAGGGCGCGGAAGAGCCCCTTCCACCGCAGGGCCGGCAGTTCGCGCTGCAGCAGCTCCCGGAAGAGCACGCCGTAGCGGTCGAGAAGCAGGCGCACGCGGTCCTTGTTGCGCTCCTCCTCCTCCAGCGGGTCCCCGGCCGGCTGCGGCTGCGGCAACAGCTGCCAGCTTCCGGGGTAGACGGCCGATCCCCGCCAGCGCCCGGCGGCCCGGCGCGACAGGCGGCCCCCCCGCGAACCGGGGCCGCGGAATTCGCCGCGGAGTCCGCCGCCCGGGCGGGAGTCCTCGATGGGGGCGGTCTCGGGCGGGCGGAAGCCGGTGTCCAGGCCGCGGCGCACGGCGGCGAAGGAATCGTTGCCGACGCGGCCGCACCAGGCGCCGTCCCACAGGGCCGCGGCCAGGGAGGCGGCGTCGCGACCGGCCACCTCCTGGAGGGTGGGGAAGTCGTAGCGGCCGTGGGGGTCGGGGAAGAGGGTGTCCACGCCGTTGCCGGGGCCGGCCGGCTCCTCCTCCTCTTCAGGGGACGGTCCGGAGAGCAGGTCGAGATCGTGCTCGAAGCAGAAGGTCAGGCGCTCGCGGCCGCAGCCGACCCAGCGCAGGCCGCTCTCCTGCAGGACCCCGTCGAGCAGCGAGGTCTGGTAGGAGCGCAGGCGCGCCGGCAGGATCTCGGTCTCCCACAGGGCGGCGGGGGCGCCGTAGCCGAGGAGGGGCTCCAGGCGGCGGCGCAGGGCCTCGGGCGTATCCCCGGGCTCGTGGAGGCCGTGGAAGACGGCCAGGAAGAGGGGCAGCTGGTCCACGGGCAGGGCCTGGAAGGCCGGCGTCGCGGCGGCCCGGGCCATGCGCAGCAGGGACTCGAGGTTCTCCGCCTCGCAGACCTGGTCCCGCTCCGCCCCCTCCACCAGGGGACCGACGACGACGGCCTGCTCGCCGGCCAGGTCGTCGAGCACGGACGGCAGGAGGTGGTCACCGAGGCCCAGGGTCCCCGCCAGCCGCCTGCAGTCGACCGGGCCGTAGTAGGAAAGCCAGCCGGCGACGGCGGCCTCGAGGGCGGGCTCATCCTGGACAGGCTCTTCGTCCCCGTCGCCGCGGGGGGTCTCGATCTCGAGGACCGCGCTGTCGAGGGCGGGCTCCTCCCGTGCGTCGCCGTCCCCGCCGCCTCCGCCGGTGTCGATCTCCAGGCCCGACTCCTCCGGCTCTTCGGCGCCCCCGTCGGCGCCCCTGTCGCCGCCACCGTCGCCGCCACCGTCGATCTCCGGCCCCCGCTCCTCCCGCCCATCTTCGGAGTTCCCTCCGCCTCCGCCGCCCTCGATCTCCAGTGCGGCGCCGTCCAGAGTCGTCACCCGCGCCGCGGGCCACCACGGAAACACGGCGAGCCGGTCCAGGGCCTGGCGGGCGGCGACCACCGGTTCGGCCAGGGCTCCGGCCTCGATGCGCACAAGCCGCCCATTCCATGCGCCCCCCTCCTCGATCCATCCCTCCTCCCCGGCGTCGTCCGAGTCCCGCGCCGCGGCGCCGAGCAGGGCCTCCCATTCGCTCCACGGGATCAGCAGCCGCTCGTCGACCCAGTCGACCAGTTCGCGCGCCTCGGACGGCGCGTACCCCGGATGCAGGCGCTGGCGCTTCTCCTCGAAACGGCGCACCACCTGACCCGGGAGGGCCGGCCGCAGGTCCGGGGTGAAGACGACCTCGCGCAACAGGTCCGAACGCAGCTCCGAGGTCCGCCGGCCGGGGGCCTCGTCGCCCATGTACATGTACTGGTTGACCTGTCCCCAGGCGACGGAGCGGGAGAAGGGGCTGGGCCGGCTGGTGCGGCACTCCGACCACTCGATGGCGCCGGACTCGAGCTCGGAGAGCACGAGGCGCAGGGCCGTCAGGTCGAAGCCGTCCTGCAGGCAGGTGCGCCAGGCCTCGACGAGGATGGGGAAGTCCTCGTAGCGCATGACGGCGTCGAGCAGCCGCTGTGAGCGCAGGCGGCTCAGCCACAGGGGCATCCGTTCCGTCAGGCTGCGCCGCGTCAGCAGCAGGGCGCGCTGGGCGCACTCGCGGAAGCGGGCCCCGAAGTAGCCGGAGGCCTCCAGCCGCCGGCGCAGCAGCTCCTCCACGCGGCCGGAGGTGACCAGACTGAGGATCTCCTCGGAGCCGGTCTCTCCTGGCAGGACGAGGACGATGCAGTCGTTGGACGGGTAGACCTCGATGCGGCCGCCGAAGCGCTCGTCCCAGGCGGCGTCGAGGGCCAGCGAGAAGGGCTGGTTGACGCGCCCGCCCCAGAACGTGTGCAGGACCACCTGGCTGCCCATGTGGCCCCCCGGCGCCGAGGCCACGTGCTCCACCAGCAGGTGATGGCGGTGGGGCAGGGGGGCGCCGGTGACCTCGCGCTGGCGGCGCAGGAAGTCGAGCAGCTGGCCGGCGGCGGTGTCGTCCATGTGGTGCCGCTCGGTGAGCCGCTGCCGGAAGGCGGGCGTCTCGAGGCTGGTCTCGGCCTCCTCGAGGAAGCTGCCGATGGCGCTGGAGAAGTGGAAGTCGCGGTTGGCGCCCTCCCCCTTCCAGAAGGGCAGGTCCACGGTCCGGGCCGGCGCCGGGGTCACGAAGACGTCGTTGTGGGTGATCCTGCGGATCGTCCAGTTCTGCGTGCCCAGGGTGAAGGACTGGCCCTCGGAAGACTCCCACACGAACTCCTCGTCCAACTCCCCCAGCTTCGCTCCGGAGTCCTCCAGGCGCAGGTTGAAGAGGCCGCGGTCGGGGATCGTGCCGCCGGACATGTAGAGCTGGCGCAGGGCCCCCTTGCGCGCCTCCACCGTGTTGTCGAGGCGGTCCACGGTCAGGCGAGGCCGCAGGTCGCGCACGCGGCTGCCGGCGTAGCGGCCGGCGAGCATGTCCACGACGAGGTCGAACTGCCGGCGGCCCAGGTGCCGGTAGGGGAAGCTGGCGCGGACCTCGTCGTAGAGCTCGTCCAGGTCCCAGCTCTCGGTGCCGGCCATGGAGACCAGCACCTGGGCCAGGACATCGAGGGCGCCGGTGACGGGTTGGATCTCCTCGATGTCGTGAGCGTCGATCTGCGCCGCCAGCACCGCCGCCTCGAGGAAGTCGTGGCCGTGGGTGGGATAGAGGGTGGCCTTGCTCACCTCGCCGACCTGGTGGCCGGCGCGGCCGGCGCGCTGCACGGCGGAGGAGACCGATGGCGGCGACTGCACGAGGACGACCTCGTCCAGGGCGCCGATGTCGATGCCCATCTCCAGGGAGTTGGTGGCCACGATCGCCTTCAGCCCGCCCTCCTTCAGGCGGCGCTCCACGACCTCGCGGATCTCGCGCGACAGGGAGCCGTGATGGGCGTAGGCCAGGGGCTGCTCGCGGCCCTCGTTGAGGAAGCGGGTGATCTTCTCGCACAGGCGGCGGGCGTTGACGAAGAGCAGGGTCGAGCGGTTGCCGGCGATGATCTGTTCGAAGGCCTCGGCCATGGCCGGCCAGATCGAGTCGTCCTGATTCTCACCCTCGGCGTCGGCGGCCTCCGGGAAGCGCACGGAGACGTCGTAGCGCTTGGAGGCCGAGGAGCGCAGCACGGCCACCGGCCGCGGCTCGTAGCGCTCGCCCGGCAGGCGCCGGAAGCCGCCCACGAAGGCCGCCACCCGGTCCAGGGGTCGGACCGTGGCCGACAGGGAGAGGCGCTGGAACTCACCCGACAGGCGCACGAGGCGCTCCACGGCGGTGATCAGGTGGACGCCGCGCTTGCTGCCGACCACGGCGTGGATCTCGTCGAGGATGACGCATTGCAGGCCGGTGAGCAGGCCGCGCCCGCCCCCGGAGGAGAGCAGCAGGTTGAGGGACTCCGGGGTGGTGATCAGGATCTCCGGCGGCTGCCGCAGCATGCGGCGCCGGTCCTCCGGCGGCGTGTCCCCGGAGCGGGTGAGGGCGCGGATGGAGGGGAAGGGCTCGCCGGCGGCCCCGAAGCGCTGCCGCAGCTCCTCCAGCGGCCCCAGGAGGTTGCGCTGGATGTCGTTGTTGAGCGCCTTCAGGGGGGAGACGTAGAGGACGCTGGTGGCGCCCTCCGGCCAGTCGCCGCGGACCAGCCGGTCGAGGGCCCACAGGAAGGCGGTCAGGGTCTTGCCGGAGCCGGTGGGCGCGGTGACCAGCAGGTGCTCGCCGGCGGCGATCCGCGGCCAGGCGGCGGCCTGCACGTCGGTGGGGGTGCCGACGCGCTCGGCGAACCACCGGCGCACGAGGGGATGGAACAGCTCGAGGGCGTCCTCCGCCCCCGGCGGCGCGGCGGTGCTCACGGGGCCGTCAGGCGCGCCGCCTCGACGACGGCGCGGAACTCGTCCATGCCGGTGCCCACGCCCCGCACCCAGCGGTTGATCCACTCCTTCATCGCCACCGTGACATCGTGCTCGCGCTCCGGCTCGCCCTTCTCCCACGGGGCCACCGGCCACACGGCGTGCCCCTGCTTGTCGCACAACTGATGGCGCCGGTCGTTCAGCTTCAGCCGCAGGCGCCTGCGGTCCAGCCACTGCGGCGTGAGGCGCGGCTGGAAGGTGGCGGCGCCGGTGCCGTCGTGGCACTCGAAGAGCCAGGCTTCGACATCGCTGCCGGGGAGCGCCAGCGGCTCCCAGCGCCGCGCCTGGTGCAGGAAGCGGGAGTCGTACACGGTCATCTCGAAGCGCATCCGCGGCGCCCGGGCCAACCCCAGGTGATGGGCGAAGGCCCCGCCGTACCCGGGCACGCAGCCCTCGAAGGACTCGCCCCACAGCTCGGAGGTCGCCGCCGCCGGGTCGAGGGCGAGATCGTGGCGGCGCAGGTGCTCCAGGAGTTCGTCCTTCAGGCGCCGGTAGTACTCGGTCAGATCGCCGCTCTCGGGGAAGGGACTCTGCAGCAGCAGGGCGCCGCCCTCGCCGAGGGAGTCCGCCGCGGCGCCCCGCAGGCAGGCCGGCCCGCCGAGCTGCGCGAAGAGGGTGCCCTCGCCCCGTTCGGCGAGGTCGGTCAGCCAGCGCGCCTTCACCTCCTCCTCCCGCTCGAGGAAGAGCCGCAGGCCCTCCCGCCGGATGCGCTCCGCCTCGAGCGGCTCGTAGCAGCACGGATGGACGAGGAAGATCAGGTGCTCCACGGGCACGGGCATGCGGGCTCCGGGATGACTCGGCGGCGGGGGTGAAGGGTCTCCAGATGCTATTGCCACGGTGGAACCGCCGCCACAGCTTGAAGCCCCATGTCGACGACGTTCGTGCCCACGCCCACGTCGGTGCTGCGCATCGGTCACGCCCATGGCGACATGACGCCGCCGGTGGGCATCTACCACCGCATGTGGGGCGCCGCCCGCCACGACCGGGCCACCGGCGTGCACCGGCCCCTGCAGGCGGACGTGCTGGTCCTGGAGCCCGTGGGACGCCCGGAGGAGCGAATCCTGCGCGTGCAGCTCGACCTCGTGCTGCTCACCGACGAACAGACCGACGAGGTGGTGGCGGACCTGGTGAGAGCCGGCGTCGACCGGGACCGCGTCCTCGTAACCTTCTCCCACTCCCATGCCGCCGGCTTCTTCCTGCCCGACCGCATCCCCCTGCCCGGAGGCGAGCACATCGAGCCCTACCTGGCCGGGCTCAAGGGAACCCTCGGCTCCCTCGCGCGGGAAGCCCTGGAGAATCTGGAGGAGTCCGTGGTCAGCTACGCCGCGGGCCGCTGCAGCATGGCCGCCAACCGCGACTATCATGACGAGGAGCGCGGCCTCCGGGTCACCGGCTTCAACCCCGGCGAGGCCGCCGAAGACCTGGTGCTCGCGGCCCGGGTCACCGCCGCCGACGGCACCCCCCGCCTGCACCTCGTCCACTACGCCTGCCACCCCACGACTCTATCCTGGGACAACAGCCTCCTGAGCCCCGACTTCGTCGGCGCCGCCCGCCAGGTGGTCAGCGACCACACGGGCACACCCTGCGTCTACCTGCAGGGCCCCTGCGGCGAGCTGGGGCCCCGCGACGGCTTCACCGGCGACACCGAGGTGGCCGACCGCAACGGCCGCCAACTGGGCTTCGCCGCCCTGTCGGCCCTCGCCGGCCTGGGTCCGCCCGGCCACGACTTCGCCTACCAGGGGCCGGTGCTCTCCGGCGCCACCATCGGCACCTGGGCGTGGATGCCCATGGACGGTCCCCGCGCCGGGGCGGTGCGCCGCTGGTCCGGAGGCCGCTTCGAGATCGACCTGCCCCTCAAGCCGCTGCCCGACGCAGATCAGCTGCGGGAGGACCTCGACCGCCACACGCGCGAACAGGCCCGAGCCGACTCCGCCGGCGATGCCCTGGCCGCGCGCGACGCCGGTGCCCGCGCCGAACGCTGCCGCCGATGGCTGCGGCGCCTCGCCGAGCTGCCGCCCGGCGACCGCTGTCCCTACCGGTTCTCGGTCCACGAGATAGGCGACGCCATCTGGATCACCTGTGCCGCCGAGCCCTACAGCCTGCTGGCCGGCGAGCTGCGGCGGCGCTTCCCGGACCGGACCGTGCTCGTCATACCCATGGCCGGGGACCCACAGCTGGCCTACCTGCTGCCGCGGGACCGCTACGGCCTGGGGCTCTACCAGGAGGAGCCCTCGTGCCTGGCGCCCGGCTGCCTGGAGGCGGTCCTGGAGGCGATGACCGAGGCCGTGGAAGAGCTCACCGGCGCGGGGGCGGCCCGGCAGGGCGGATAGGGCCGGCCGCGTTCCGGACCCTTGCCCGCCGGGGCGCGGCCGGGCCACCAGCTCCCGGTCCTCCCGACAATAGAGCCCGTCCGGCGGGCCGTCGCCGGCGCACCACAAGGAGGAGGAGGCCTGTGAACCTCGAGGAGATCCGCGCCCACTACCCCGGCCTGGGCCGGGGGATCCAGCTCAACACCGGCGGCGTCGGGCTGCCGTCCAAGGAGGTGCACGCGGCGGTCCAGGCCGGATTCGACCAGCTCTACGAGGAGCACGTCCCCCCCATCGAGTGGTATACCCTGACCCGCCAGGCGGCCGACGCGGCGCGGGCCAGGCTGGCCGCCTTCCTCGGAGCGCAGGAGAGCGAGATCACCCTCACCGTGAGCACGGCGGACGGCCTCGCCGCCGTCATCGGCGGCATGTCCTGGGAGCCGGGCGACGAGGTGCTGATCACCAGCGAGGAGCACCCCGTGCCGCACCAGGCCGTGCTCGGACTCCAGGAGCGGTACGGCGTCGTCTTCAAGGCCGTGGAGATCGACCCCGACCCCGCCGTCGTCCTGGAGCGCACCCGGCAGGCCCTGACCCCGCGCACCCGCCTGATCTGCATGAGCCACGTCACCACCGACACCGGCCTGGTGGTGCCGGCGCCGGAGATCAGCCGGCTGGCCCGGGAGCGGGGCGTCCCCACCCTGTGGGACGGCTGCCAGGCCGTGGCCCAGATCCCCGTGAACCTGCGCGAGATGGGCTGCGACTACTACGCCTCGAACTGCTACAAGTGGATGCTCGGCCCCGTGGGGACCGGCTTCCTCTACGTCAGCGAGGAGGCGCAGCAGAGCTTGAAGCCCCTCCTCCGTCCCCACGATCCCGAGGCCGGCGCCGCCCAGTACGGCCTGAGTACCCCCGCCTACGCCCTCTACGCCGGCGTGGCGGCAACCATCGACTACATGGAGAGCATCGGCGGCGTGGAGGCGATCCAGCGGGAGTCCGCCCGCAAGGCGGAGGCCCTGAAGGCGAGCCTCGACGCCGTCCCCGGCGTCCTCGTCCTCAGCTCACGGCGCCCCGACTCCCAGACCGGCACCGTGACCTTCGCCATCGAAGGCGTAGACGGCGGCCAAGTGTCGACGGCGCTCAAGGACCGCTGGCAGATCGTGCAGCGGGCCACCTACCTGACCGACCCGAGCGGCGTCCGCATCTCGGTTGCGTTCTACATCAGCGAGGAGGAGCTGGAGGTCCTGGTGGAGGCGGTGAGGGTGCTGGCGGCGGAGGCGGGGTGGGGGTGAGGGAGGAGGGGTGAGTCAGGCGCGGTGCGCGTCGATGCGATCGGCGATTTGCCGGAGACGTTTCACCACAGCATCGAGCACCGCGTCGTATTCGACCGCAGTCGGAAGGACGATGGGCACAAGGATCGCCTGATTCTCTTCCAGGCACTCGGGTGGGTCACTTCGCTTGAGAGGCTCGAGGGCCCTACGCGTTTCCGGCCACCGGGCCTTGTACTGCTCATCTGTCGATAGCCCGAAGGAAAGCCAGAGGGGGGTATCCGAATAACCCCCCCGGGCCCACCAATTGAGGCCGATGCCAAACCAGGCGATGGCGCCTCTCAACGAGAGAAACCGTCCGTATCCGCGCGGGCGCCCGTATCTCGCCGGATACGGGGTGACATTCAACCCCCTGATATCCGCGTATCCTTGTTCCACGGCCCGGGCCGTGGCGTCGCGGATGAGGCGCTCCAGGCTGAGCAGCCGGCGGGGGATCTCCGGCGCCAGCTCTTCCGGCCGGAGCGGGGGAAACCCACTCTCCTCATCCACCCGATGCGTAAGCCCCCGCAACTGCTGTATCTCGTTCCTTGAGGCGGAATCGGCCGCACCTTCGAGGCGGTCGAGCAGATGCGCCCAACTGATCATCATCAGGTGCTTCCCCTCATCAGTCGCGGCGCTCTTGAAGGCAGCCTTGTCGAGGACGGAGAGCAGGCGGTCAGCGCCCGCCCGGCGACGCAGTTCCGGCCAGAGCGTCTCAAGCCTCGATTCGGGCGCGATGAACAGCAGGGCCTTGCCCGGGGCCAACCTGTCGAGGTAAGCCCTCGGCTGGTTGGCGGTGAGGCCGGCCCAGAACTTCGCCTCCATCAACGCGCACTCCGTGCCTTGTCCGTCAAGGGCGACGAGATCCGGCCGCGTCTCTCCCTCCCCGCTGACCTGGGTCTGGACCCTGGCAATCGTTCCGACATCCGCGCGCCCATCCTTCAGCACTTCCTCGATGACCCCACAACCCTCCGCGGACCTCAGGATGAACCCCAAGGCTTCCACCGCGATGTCCTCGTGGCGGGAGGAGAGTTTCCAGGCGAGATGGGCGAGCAGGGTGTCGCCTTCAGTCTTGTCTTCCATGGTTCTCCTTCACCCCAATGTCTGTGACGTACATGCTGATCCATTCTACTCGCACAGCAGATCTATCCTCTCATCCCGATGCCTGCGCGTGCCAATTCCTCAGGATCGCCAGGTGCGCCGGATATCCCGGGCAACCTCCGCGACCTCCTGAGCCACCCGGGGCATGCGGCCGAGTTCCTGTTCCAGTGCCGTGGTGAGAGGCAGCAGCAGCTTCGCCGATGGAGATGCCTGGATAAACTCGATCATGGGCTCCGGGCCGAGCTCGATGCTGACTTGCATCAGTTCGTGGAAGCTTTCTGCTGGCAGAGGATCGCACTGGGGGAGGATCTGGAGGATCGTTTTGATTTCCCTCTGGCAGCAGGTCGGGTGACCGCTGCGCAGGCTGGCTTTGGCCCGTACCAGGTGACCACGCCACCGGTTCTCCTGCGATTGCGGGTTGCTCTCGTCCAGTACCCGGCCAGCGGTACATGCGGCTGCTTCGTAACGCCGGCACTCCAGCTCCAGTTCCGCTTTCTCGAGGAGGGCGTCCTCTACCCGTGCACGGAGTATGGGGGAATCATCTACCCCGAACCGCCGCACCACCTCCTCCAGTACAGCCAGGCCTTCCTCCGCCCGGTTCTGTTCCCCAAGTGTCATCCCCTTGTAGGTCAAGGCTATAGCCTGCGCTTCAAGAAGGGCCGATATCTCGCTTTCCCCGAATCGCTGGATTACCTCCTCATAGGCGGCCAGTTCTTCCTCTGGTCTGTCCAGCTCGCCGAGCGCGGCACCCTTGTTGACAAGGGCATTGGCAACCATCTCCAGAAGATCAGCTGTTTCGCTCTCCTCGAATCGGCGCACCACCTCCTCGTAGACGGCCAGCGATTCCTGGGTCCGGCCCAGCTCGCCGAGGGCGACCCCCTTGCGGAGGAGGGCCCTGGCGAGCAACGCCAGATGCACCTCCGTATCGCTCTCTCCGAGTCGGCGTCCCACCTCGTCATAGGCGGCCAGTGCCTCCTCCCGTCGGTTCAGGGCGGCTAGAGCGATGCCCTTGCAGAAGAGGGCTGCGGCGACCGGTTCAACAACCTCTGGTGACGGGCACTCGCCGAATCGATGCACGACCTCCTGGTAGGCGGCCAGTTCTTCATCCCTTCGATTCAAGCGGCCGAGTGTGCCTCCCTTGTTGAGAAGGGCCTTGGCGACCGTTTCGAGAGGGGCTGAAGTCTCACCCTCCGTGAATCGACCCACCACCTCATCGAAGACAGCCAGCGATTCCTCTGCTCGGTTCAGCTCTCCGAGTGTGACCCCCTTGTTGAGAAGGGCGTTGGCGGCGATCTCGACATGAACATCCGTATCCTCCTCGTCGAATCGTCGTCCCGCCTCCTCATAGGCGGCCAGTGTTTCCTCATAGCCCGCAAGTGCTTCCTCCGGTCGGTTCAGCTCTCCGAGGGCCTCCGCTTTGCAGAGGAGGGCTAGGACGACCAGTTGGAAGACCTCGGGTGACCGGCTCTCCCCGAACCGCCGCACCACCTCGTCCCAGGTGGCCAGCGCCTCCTCCGGGTCTTGCTCCTGCAACTCGACCGCTCTGTGCAAGAGCGCCTTAGCAGCCGCCAGCCCTTCGGGTTCCTCCTCGGGGAGGAGCGCAAGCAACTCTTCTCGATCCCCGGCCAGCACCGGCAGCTGCACCAGCTGTTGAACCGCCGTTCGGTGGAGAGATCGCATCTCCCCGTCCAGGGAGCGTGCCTCCCGGGCCATTCTTTTGCTGATGTCCCTCAACTCAGACCGAGAGTAGAACGACTCCATGAATCGGATGAGGGCATGGATCAACGAGTCCGGACCGCCGTTGCGGCGCAACAGGTAGTAGATGTTGTACAGGCGCTCGCTCAGGTAGTACTCCTTGCGGCGGGCGTTTCCGCCCGTCACCTGGACGACGCCTCGTTCGATGAGACGGGTGAGCTGGGCGCTGCACTTGCTCGTGTCGACGCGGGAGCGCTCCGCGATCTCCCTCGTGGTCGCCGGCTTCCACAGGTCGGCCAGCGCCAGGTAGACCCGCCGCTCCTGGGCGGGGAGGGACTCTATGTGACTCTTGAAGTACTCCGTGTGCTCGTCGACGAGGTCGAGGAGGTCGTCCATCAGCTCGCGGAAAGAGAGTTCCGCGCCGAAGCGGGCTACGATGGCCACGAGGCGGGGGCTGCCGCCCGTGAGGATCTCCAGGGGCCGGATCGTCTGGCGCGGGGGGCGCTGGCCGGAGATCGTTTCCCACAGCGCGGCGCACTCATCGGTGTCGAGGGGTTTCAGCGTCCGTACCCGGAACAGGTCGTACAGGGCGTGGTCGGGGTTGTCGATCTCGGCGAAGCGGCTGGTGGCGCTGGCGAGCAGGATGATGCGCGGCTCGGTCTGGAGGATCTTGCGCAGCCGCCAGCCGGCGTCGCGGTCCGCCATGTCCCGGAACATCATGTTCAGGTTCTCGACCACCAGCACGAGTCGCTTGCCCTCGCGGTCGGAGAAGTCGAGGAGGGCACCGAGGCAACGGTCGCCGAGGGTCTGGTCGTCCTGAATGGTGCGCAGGTCCCGGTAGGTGCGATGCAGGTCCGGAGCGTCGTCCCGGGACGGCGCCTGGTCCGCCAGGCGGGAGAGGGCCTCCAGCCAGAACTCCCCGACGCTGGAGACTTCGTAGCTCTCCTCGGCGAAGACGATGGGAAAGAAGCCGTGCGACAACTCCGGGTCCCGGCGGACCTCGGCCGCCACGCGCAGGAGCAGGCTGGTCTTGCCGCTGCCGCGGGGGCCGATCACGATCTGATGCGGATTCGAGGGGCCGCTGCATTCGCGCAGCAGTTCGACCATGGAGTCGTACTCGGCCGTGCGCACGCAGAACGAGGTAGTCAGTTCCTCGTCGGTGAGGAACCCCGGGTTGTACTTCCTGACGGCCATGGTCATCGCCCTTCGATGGGGACGAAGTGCCCGCCGTGCCGGGCGCGCCACCAGTCCTCGAGCAAGCCGGAAACGAACCGGTAGCCGTCTCCGTGCCGCTCCAGGTACCCGTCGTGTTCGAGCACGCGGAGCACATCCTCGACCGGGACCGTATCCGCGTTAGCCTCGGCCTCGTTCCGGGACCCACCTTGGAGATACTCGCGGTAGCGGCCAATCGTATCGCCGCTCAGCGAGCCGTCACCGACGGCAGCCTCAGTCAGAATCTCCAGCGCGGTCCGGTAGCCCTCCCTCCCCAGAACCATCCTCAGCCGGCCTTCGTAATGCTCCAGGTCCATCTGTCCGCGGACGCCGAGCATCTCGTTGGTGTACACGCGCTCCACGTCTTCCATCGTGGCTTCACGCCGGCCGGCGCGGCGCAGGTCCTCGTGGAGGTTGTCGAAGAACTGCTGTACGTGGTGGGGGATCTGGCACCGCAGCCGGCGGCACATCTCCCGGCGGACGGCGAGGGGAAGGTCGAGGCGGTAGGTCTGCGCCAGCTTCGCGAGGCAGGCGGCCGCCGTCTGGTCGTCCCAGGGCTCCAGGTTGAAGGGGGAGTAGATGTTCGCGTGAGCGCTGAGGCCGGCCTGTGCCAGGATCGGCTCCAGGCTGACGCTGCCGGCGAGGATCAGGATGACCCGGCCCCGATGGGTCTGGCCGTTCTTGCGGAGCCAGCCCATGAACTCGTCCACCGCCTGCCGCCGCTCCGGGGTGATGTGGTGTTCAGGTCCCTTGAGCAGCCGGTTGACGAGGATCGGCAACTCGTCGATGGCCAGCACCACCGGCCGGTCGCTCTCGGCCAGGGCGGCGAAGACCTCGTCCCCCTTCTGCCGCCAGTTCCCGGTGTCGATCCCCGCCCGAAGCTTGACCTGGACCTCGGCGATGGTCACCAAATCGACTCGATCGCCGGCCTCTCTCAGGGCGTTGGCGAATCCCGACTTGATGCGCGGCCACGCGCCCTGCACCGACCTCGACCGGGCCCCGATCTCGGCGACGGCGTCCGCCGGGGCGGCGGCGTCCTCCAGGTCGACGAAGACCGTCTCGAAGCGGCCCTCTTCGTCCAGGCGGCGCAGCAGCTCCCGGACCAGGCTCGTCTTGCCTATCCGCCGCTGCGCGGTCAGGAGTGTGTGAGTGCCGTCCCGAACCCGTTCGGCGAGCGCCTCGAGCTCAACCTCCCGGTCGAAGAACCGGTCCCCGTCAACCCAGTTGGCCCCGGCTTTCCTGAGCATGGCCGTCCTCCTCTCCAACGAATTCGTTGGCAACAATCGTGTTGGCAACGAATCTGTTGGCAACGCCGGGGCATGTCAAGAGGTTTTTCGCCGCGCCTTGGATTCGCAGCAGTTGCCCCGAATCGGCCCAAGGCGCCGGCCATGGATCAGATCCCAGTCCTGGGAATGTTCGGCCGGATACCTTCGCTCAACGGGGCAAGTTCACCGGGACTCGGCCCGCTGCCTGCAGAGCGTGCGCCGCCGGATTTCAAGGTCGGCGCGATCGAGGGCCGGATCGTGGGGGGGCATCTCCGGGTGCAGGGGGTAGCTCGACCGGAAGACCTCGAGGGTATCGGGCCGGGAGGCGTCAGCAGCGAGGGAGTCCTTGTTCGCCGCCCAGATATCCCGGCATGTCTCGAATATCGTTGCGACCGTCATTGGTTCCGTGGCCGGGCGGTCCAGGGGTCAACGGTCTCGACGCCGGTGTTGCGGAACTCGCCCGTGTTCCGCGTGACGATGCCGAGCCCGCGCGTTGCAGCCGCTGCCGCGAGGAAGGCGTCCGGCATGTGATCGTCCAGCGCCTCGCCGCGCCTGCGCTTGTCCTCCATGATCCGTGCGCATGCCTGTGCATCGGCGAGGGCCCAGTGGACGATCCGGTCCTCGAACAACTCGTCGAGAAGATCGCGAAACCGTTCCGAGAGGCCGCGTCGGCGCCGGCCGGGAGCCAGACGACCGATGCCGTCAAGCACCTCCCAGACGGTGATGGACGCGAGGCCAATGCCTTCGGGCTCGATCGCATCGAGAAAGGCGGCGACCTGCGGTTCGGGCCGCGGGCGCATCATCTCGGAGACGACGTTGGTGTCTATCAGCCACGCGAGCGGGGAGGTCATCCCTCCTCTCCACCGGAGAACGACAGCGGCCTGTAGCCGTAACGAATCGGGGGCGGAAGTTCGATGCCGTGATCCTCCCCGAAATGCCGGGCGAAGGCCTCGGACGGCTTCGGCCGGCGCTCGGTCTTTGTGCGCTTCTCGTGGATCAGCCTGCGGACCAGTTCTTCCATCGACACTCCGGTCTGCCGGGCTTCGCGCCGGAGCCAGGACTTGTCTCCGGGGTCGATATCGCGAACGGTGATGCTGGTGCCCATGCCGGCGCCTCCTGTTCGGTCGGGAGCCCTTCCAGATGTCCCATCCAACAATCAAATTATGCTATCACGGCGCGGTCCACCACTGTTCCGGTCACTCCACCGACCCCTGCCCCAGCGGCTTGATCACCAGCTCCGAGACCACCACGTGCGGAGGCAGCCCCGCCACGTAGACCACCACGTCGGCGATGTCCTCGGGCTGCAGGATGCGGGCCTTGTGCTCGTCGGAGACCTTCACCGGGCGCTGGTCGAGGATGGGGGTGTTGATCTCGCCGGGGGAGATGACGCAGGCGCGGATCCCGTGCCTGGCCTCTTCGAGGTTGACCGTCTGGGTGACGACGGACATGGCGTGCTTGGCGGCGGAGTAGGCGGCGCCGGCGAGGACGCCGGGGGCGGTGCCGGCCACGGAGGAGATGGCGATCACGAGACCGCCGCCCTGGCGGCGCATGTGGGGCAGGACCTCGTGGAGGGTGTTGAAGGCGCCGGTGGCGTTGATGTCCATCTGCAGGTCCCAGTTCTCCGGGGACAGCTTCTCCAGCGAGCGGTCGACGACGTTGACGCCGGCGTTGTTGACGAGCACGTCCACGCGCCCGAACTCGCCAAGGGTCCAGTCGACGATCTCCTTCACGCGGGCGCGGTCCCTGACGTCGCCGGCCATGGGGTATGCGCGGTCGCCGGCCTTGGCGCAGGCGGCCCTCAGCCTGGCCTCGTCGCGGCCCATGGTGACCACGCGCGCGCCCTCCCGCACGCAACTCTCGACGATGGCGGCGCCGGCCCCGGAGCCGCCGCCGGTTACGATGAAGACCTGGTCCTTCAGCTTCACTCCACCACCTCCTCGCCGAAGATCTGGGTGCGGTTCATGATGCGGCGCTGATCGCCGGGGAAGGCCAGGCGGCGGTGGCTCGTGGGCCGGTTGTCCCACATCACCAGGTCGCCCACCCGCCAGCTGTGGGTCCAGATGAACCGCGGCTGGTCCATGTGGGCGTAGAGCTCGGACAGCAGGGCGCGGCTCTCCTCCTCGCTGACGCCGTGGATGTGGTGGGTCAGGTGGGGGCTCACGTACAGGGACCGCCGCCCGGTCTCGGGATGGCGGCGCACCACGGGGTGGATGGTCGGCTCGGGCGGGTTCTGCTCGTCCACGTGGTGGCGGTGCACGGCGCGCAGCTTCTGCAACTCGGCCTGGCGCTCCGGGGGCAGGGCGTCGTAGGCGGCGCGGCCGTCGCACCACTGGGTGTCGCCGCCGGTGGGGGGAATCTCCACGGCGTAGAGCAGGGAGAGGGTCCCCGGCTTTGGCAGGTAGGAGAGGTCGGAGTGGAAGTCGATCAGCTCGCTGCCGAGGGCGCCGATGGGCTCGCCGTTCTCCTTCACGTTGGAGATGATGAAGATCTCCTTGACGCGGCGCTCGCGCTGCTTGCGGACGTGCTCCACGGGCCGGCCGAAGTACGAGGTGAAGCGCACCTGGTCCTCGTCGCTGATGCGCTGATCGCGGAAGACGAGGACGCAGTGCTCCAGCAGGGCGGCGCGCACCTGCTTCACCTGCTGCGGGGTCAGCTCCCGGCCCAGGTCGAGGCCGCGGATCTCGGCGCCGAGGGGGCCGCCGGAGGGCAGGACGCGCAGGTCGGCGCCGGTGGTGAGGGTCATGCCGTTCTCCCAGGGTCTCAGACGTCGCAGGTGGCGAAGGTCGCTCGCAGGGACGCGACGGGATCGCCCTTGGGCGAGTACTCGTGGCCCACGAAGCCGCCGTAGCCGGTGGCGGCGATGGCCCGCATGACGGCGGGATAGTGGATCTCCTGGGTGTCGTCGGGATCGTTGCGCCCCGGGTTGCCGGCGGTGTGGAAGTGGGCGATCCACTCGATGTTGTCGGTGATCGTGCGGATCAGGTCGCCCTCCATGATCTGCATGTGATAGATGTCGTAGAGCAGCTTCACCCGCGGCGAGGCGACGGCCCGGCACAGGCGCGCCCCCCACTCGGTGCGGTCGCACTGGTAGTCGGGGTGGTTGACCCTGCTGTTGAGCAGCTCCATGCACAGGTTGACGCCCTTCTCCTCGGCGTACCCCTTCACCCGCAGCAGGCCCTCCACGCAGTTGTCGAAGCCCTCCTCGTGGCGGCGATCCTCGAGGTTGCCGGAGAACGTGATGAGCGACGGGATGCCGTGCTCGGCGGCCTTGTCGACGCTCTCCTTCAGCTCCGCCTCGATGCGGCCGTGGTTGCCGCGGTTGTTGAGGCCGTCGGGCAGCGAGGCGTGGCCGACGACGATGGCGATGTCGAGACCGTGGTCCCGCACGAGAGGCCAGTGCTCCTCGGGAAGCATCTCCACGGAGGCGAAGCCGATATCCGCGGCGGCGGCGATCGCCCGGTCGGGGCGGTCGAAGCCGCGGGAGAGGGGGCCGAAGCAGACGGACTGGCGGATCGAGGTCACGGGGCGGGCTCCTGGGTCGCGGCCTGCGGCGCGGGACCGTCCGATCGGTATCCGCGCCGGCGCCGGGTGAGAATCAGGTGTGAGAGGATGGTCAATCGGCGGCGGCCCGCAAGTACCCGAGCTGCCAGCGGGCGACCTCGTCCTCCGGGTCCAGCTCGAGGACCTGGCCGTAGCGGCGGGCGGCGCCCTCGGCGTCGCCCTTCATCCGCAACAGGTTCGCCAGGCCGTGGAGCAGGTCCTTGCGGGGCGGCAGCCGCTCCTCCAGGGCCAGCAGCTGCAGCTCGGTGTCCACGAGGTAGTCGGGCAGGTGCGGCCGGCCGCCGCTGCCCGCGAGGCGGCCCATCGTGCGCGCCACGGCGCCGCCCAGGCCGCCGCCACCGCCCACACCGCCGCCGCCCGGTGAGAGGTTGGCCTCCATGCGCTCCACCCCCCGGCCGGCGCAGCGCAGGAAGGCCTCGGCCGCCTCCTCGGCCCGCCCCAGCTCGAGGAGCACGGCGGCGCGATTGTAGTGCACGGCGGGATTGCCGGCGTCGGTCTCGGCCAGCTCGTCGTACACGGCCAGCTCGCCGGGGCGGTCCCCGGCCTCGTCGCGTTCCCGCGCCAGCCGGTGGAGGCGCCGCACCGAACGCCGTCCGGTGCCGGTGGCTTCCATGGCCTCGTCGCGGCGCTCGGGGGGCACCAGCAGGGAGGTGGTGGGATCGCCCTCCGGGGTGAAGGGGGGCCCGCGCAGCACGTGGGGGATCCCGGCTTCGGCGAGCCGGTCCGCCAGGGCCCGCACGTCGTCGGCCTCCTCGCTGCGGACCACGGTCTCCCAGTCGTCGAGGTGATGGCCCTCGCCCGCCTGGTCCCGCCAGTCCCGCAAGGCCAGGAAGGTTTGCAGCAGCGCCCGCGCCGGCTCGGTGCCCTCCACCAGGTAGGACAGACCGTAGCTCTCCTCCTCGTAGTTGTGGGCGACCCAGCCCCAGGCCTCGCGCTGCAGGAGCAGGGTATCGCCGAGGCAGTCGGTGAAGGCGGCCACCGCGCCGCGGGGGACCTCGTCGTTGACGAGGGCCGCGGCTTCGGCCACGGTGACAGTGGTCTCCCGGTCGCGGCCGAGGCGCACGGAGACGCGGTCCACCACCGCCTCCACGGTGAGCCCGCGGCGGTCCAGCTCGCGGCCGGCCTCGTCGATGAGGGCGGCCGAGTTGGTCTCGCGGTCGACGGTGAGGGCGCGCACGAGGCCGGCGTCGTCGAGGCCGGCGCAGTGCTCGCGGATGGCGTGGCGGTCTTCCATCGCGCTACAGGGGCAGGCGGCGGCGGGGCCGGGGCTCGGCGGCGGCCTTGCCGCGGAAGAGGCCGACGACCCGGCTGGCCGCCCACCAGATGAGGACGAAGAGAGCGGCGAGGCTGTACTCGAAGGCGTCGGACTGGATCCAGCGGGAGAGCTGCCGGTAGAGGTCTTCGAGCACGGCGTCGGCTCAGGCGGCGCGGGCGGAGGTGAACCCGGAGAGCAGCCGCACCAGGGACGGCTCCGGGGTGCCGCGGCCGGCGCGCAGCCGGTCGAGGGGGGTGTGGCCGCGGCGGTCCGTGCGCCCGGCGTCGGCGCCCTCCAACAGCAGGAAGGCCACCAGGTCGGGGTCGCGCCGGGCCGCCGCCCGGTGCAGGACCGTGGCCCCCGAGCCGCCGGCGGCGTCGATGTCGGCGCCGGCCTCCAGCAGCAGCTGCATGGCGGCGATCACGTCGGCGCCGCGGCCGCCCTTGAGGGTGTGGTGCAGGGGGGTCTCGCCCAGGCGGTCGCGGGCGTCGACGCGGGCCCCGCGGTGGAGGAAGAGCGCCATCGTTTCGAGGAACCCGGCCTTGGCCGCCGCGTGCAGTGGACACCGTCCGTCGGCCTGCGGCGCGTTGACGTGGGCGCCGAAGTCGAGGAAAGCCCGGGCGAGGGCCGCGCCGCCGCTGCGGCTGCGGCTGCGGATGTCGGCGGAGCAGGAGAGGCGCACCCAGCGCGAGTGCGCGAGGTTGGCGGCGCTCGCGGCCAGCAGGTCCGCGAGGGTGGGTTCGACGACCCAGGGGCCGGGGATCACCTGGGCCGGGTCGGCGCCGTGATCGAGCAGGAGCCTCACCAGGTCGACACGCTTCAGGCGGGCGGCGCGGTCGAGGAGGCCGCGGCTGTGGGGGCGCACCTCGGCGCCGCGGGCCAGGAGCAGCTCCACGGCCCCGATGCGGCCGGCGCCCACGGCGTGGGCCAGCGGCGTTACCGGCCATACGTCTTCGGCGCGCTGGGTCTCGTGGACGCGGGCGGGATCCGCGTCCACGAGGCGGCCCAGCTCCTCCAGATCTCCGAGGAAGGCGGCGGTGAAGACGTCCACCCGGGCGCCGCGGTCTCGCAGCAGGTCCGCCGTCTCCGGGTGGCCCCGCCAGAGGGCGGCGCACAGGGGGGTCAGCATCAGGTCGGCGCCCACGGCGTCGAGGCGGGAGGCCGTGGAGCTGAGGCCCGGCTCGCAGGGGTCGGCGCCGCGGTCGAGGAGAAAGCGGGCGATCTCCAGCCGTCCGCGCCAAGCCGCCTCCCACAGCAGGGTGCGGCCCCCCGGACCGCTCACCCGGGGCAGCAGGGGGTCGTCCTCGAGGAGGGCGCGCAGGCCCGGCAGATCGCCGGCGGAGATGCGGGCCACGGGCTCGCGGAAGAGCCTGCTGCGCACGCAGCGCAGGTCGCGCGGCATCAGGGGCCGGCGCTCCTCATGGTCGTTGACCACGTGCCCTGCCAGACGCCGGAGGGCGGCCATCACCTCGGCGGCGGCCGGGGCGCCCACCTGCCGCAGGGCCCCCTCGAAGTGCTCCAGCCAGCGCCCGGAGAGGCCCGGGGTGATGAAGAGGTGGCCGTGGAAGCGGCGCATGCCGGTGCGGGCGGTCCGGGAGTAGCCCGGCGGACCGCCCAGCCACTCGACGAAGAACTCCTTCACCCGCTCCCGTCCGCGGTTGAGGTGGAACTCGTGGAAGAGCGGCTTCAGCTCCTCGTCGCCGGCGATGGAATCGTAGAAGGCGTCGATCAGGCGGTGCACGCCTTCCGGGCCGCCGAGACGGCCCAGCAGCGACGGGTCGGGGTGGAAGGGGGTCCGGGGGGCGGGCACGTTCAGTCGCGGCGCAGCCACAGGCGAACGTAGTGGCGCCGGTCGGCTGCTTCCGGGTGATCGGTGAAGGCCGTGCGGTTGTGGAGGATCCAGTGGTTGTTGGTGAACAGCATCTGTCCCGGACGCAGGTCGAACTCGACGCGCATCCCGGGCCGCGCCAGGACCTCCTCCACGGCCTCGAGGAGGCGGTCCTGGGCGGGGCCCAGGGGCTCGCCGGCGCGCTGTTGGCCGACCTCGATGTAGTAGGCCATGTAGCGCATGGAGAGGTCGCCGCCCTGCCGGGTGAAGAGCCGCCGGCGGGCGATGGGCGGCTCCCCCGGCCGCTCCTGGCCGCGGCGGTCGAACCAGAAGTCGCCGTGCAGGACCTCGGGATCGACGGCAGCCAGGACCTCGTTGTAGAGAGCCAGGGCGTTGATCAGCTGGCTCCGTCCCCCCTCGAGGGCGGCGCGCCGGCAGAGGAGCCCCACGAAGTCGGGCAGCTCGTCGTTGAAGGCGTTGTCGGTGTGGAAGGTGCTCTCGGCGCGGGTCACGGAGAACCGGGCCCCGTCGGCCACGGAGCGGCCGGTGTCGCGCACGTCGTAGAGCAGGGCGCCGCCCACGTCCTGGGCGAAGGGGCGGCCCAGGAGCCGGCCCAGGGCCCAGTAGGCGGCCACGGCGGCGCCGCCGAAGCGGGACTCGTCGAGAGGCTCCAGGATGGCGAACCCCCGGCCCCGGTCCAGCTCCTCGCGCACCGGGTCCAGCTGCCGCGCGCAGGACGGCAGCCGGGGGCGGTCGAGGCTCGGCGAGTCCATGTCCTCGCCGCCGGAGAGGGCTTCCAGCTCTTCGAGGGACTCGCCGCCGAGGACGGTGGTCCAGGTCGAGGCGTCGTCGGCGGTGGCCGCGGTCCACACCCGCCGGCCGAGGATCGGCTCCATGGTCAGGCTCTGCATGGCGGGAAAAGATAGGGCCCCGCGGAACCCGGCTCACACCTCTCCCGGTGGTGCGCCGCTCCCGGTGGTCGCTATCTTTGCCGCGTCATCGGGGGAGATCCGGGCGGTGACGACGGCGATACACAGTCCACTCCAACCGAGCCGGCCAGTGAACGACGAACTCGAGCGCGACCATGGCGCCGCCCCCCGGGACCTCCTGCGCCCCGAGGTTCTGGCGGCCTTCGACCGCGAGTCTTTCGAGCGCCAGGGCTACTGGGTCTGGGACGGGGTCCTCACCGGCGAGGGCCTCCGCCGATGGACGGCCACCCTGCAGCGGCTCCAGGCGATGAACGACGCCGTCCTCACCGGCACCGACTGGGGGGCCATCGACTACGCCGCCCGCGGCCTCCCTGCGCCCGATCCGGAGGTCCATACCCCCGAGTTCCTGGCCACCTGCCGCGGCGGCTCCGAGCAGATGCGGGTCATCCAGACGACCCCCGGCCTGCGCGACTACATGAAGGACCACGGACTCTTCGGGTCCGGGACCGTCCCGGCGGCCGACGGCGCCGGGTGGGAGGGGGTCATGCCCGAGTACTTCGCCCCCGCCTACGACGACTTCATCCTCGACGTCACCACTACCCACCCGCAGATGATGGAGGTCTTCGGCAAGCTCCTGGGGCCGCGGTTCCTGCTGGATCACATCCTGATGCTGAACCGCCCGCCGGGGTCGACGGGCCGGCGCTGGCACGCCCACGGCTACCGCCAGGGCCAGCACGAGACCGAGGACGTCTACGGCGGCGGCAACGACCGCCCCCCGAAGCCCGAGTACTTCCCGATCCAGTGCGTGCGCACCCTGTGCTATCCCGAGGGCATGGGCGCCGCCGACGGAGGCGGCGAGCTGGCCGTGGTCCCCGGCGCCCACCTCTACCGCAGCCCCTACCTGTGGAACACCCGGCGCAGCGAGTACGACGAGCAGTTCGAGGCCGGCTGGATGCGGGGCCGGGTCCACGCCTTCACCGGGGAGCCCCTGCGCATCGAGCCCCTCTCCCTGAATCCGGGCAGCATGGTCTCCTTCGTCCATCACATGCCCCACCGCGTCGGCTTCCGCGACGACGACGCCCCCACCCGCTGGGGGCTGCTGATGGCCTACCGCACGCCGGACCCGGATGAGGCGGAGCCGGCGCCCTGGAACGAGGGCGTCCCGGCCCACTGGATCGAGCGTTGGGAGGCCGCGGGGCGGATCACGGAACCGATGCGCCGGGTCTTCGAGGGCGACAACCCGCCGGCCTGATCGGCGCCGCCGGCGCCGGCAGGGTCGGCCTACTCAGGAGCGAGAACGATGGACACTTCCTTCACCAATTCGAAAGAGAGCCTCCCCGGGGCCCGCCGCGACGAGCGCGACTACGCCGGCCTGACGCGGGCCGAGCAGATCCGCGCCATCGAGCTGGAGGGCTACGTGGTGGTGCCCGACCTGCTGTCGCCGGAGACGGTGGAGACCCTGCGCCAGGAGTTTTCCCGGCTGCCGACCCGCGGCGTCGACTACAGCCCCCACCAGCGCGGCAGCCGCGAGGTCCAGTGGACGGACTCGCCCACGGCGATCGAGACGATCGGCCATCCGCCGACGGTGGAGCTGCTGCGCGACCTCTTCGGCGACGACCTGATCTGCACCTCCTGCGGGTTCTCGATGTCGGAGCCCGGACATCCGGGCATCGCCGTGCACACCGACTCCCAGCCCTACGGCTCCGGGATCTTCGGCGTGCAGTCGAGCGCGCCCGTGCTGGCGCGGGTCCTCTACTACCTGGACGACCAGACCCCGGAGCGCTCCCCCTTCAAGGCGATCCCGCGCTCCCACCTGTCCATGCACCGCAACGCCAACCCCTACCTGCGCTACCTGAGCCACCCCGAGGAGGTGATGGTCTGCTGCAAGGCGGGCTCGGCGGTGATCATCAACCAGAAGCTGTTCCACGGGAACTACCCCAACCACTCCGACTCGGTGCGCCGCATGTTCGCCATCGCCTACCGCCCGGCCTGGGCCGGCCCCATCGGCGAGGTGGATGACTATGACCCGGCCCAGGTGGCCACCCTGCCGGAGCCCATCCAGCCCTTCTTCCGCAGCCTGAACACGCGCGAGATCGAGTTCGACCTGCCCAACCGCCCCGACGGCATGGCCCGTGAGGCGGCCGGCATCGGCCCGAGCCGCTGGGGTTGATAGTTGTCGCGCGCGTGATCAAGTGGATCAACCTGCTGTTGGTCTGTGTCCTGTCCGTGCAGGCCAGCCTCGCCCAGGACAGCGGGGAGACCCGCGCCGACTCGCTGGTGTCCATCTCCCTGGCTGATGGCACCCTGATCGAGGGCACCATCATCGAGGAAACGGAGACGCACGTCCTCGTCCGGACGCCGGCCGGCCTGGAAGTAAGGGTGCCGAGAACGTCCATCGTCGCCATGGAAGAGCGCCGCCCCGGCGCCTTCTCCCGTCCCGACCCGAACTACACCCGCCTGATGTTCGCACCTACCGGCCGGCCCTTGCGCCAGGGGGACGGTTACTTCTTCAGCCATTGGGTCATCTTCCCCGGGGTGGCCTACGGTTTCAACGACCGCCTTGGCGTGGCGGCAGGTCTGTCGGTGATCCCCGGGGTGGGGTTGGACGAGCAGATCCTGTCGCTGGCCCCCAAAGTCGGCCTCTACGACAGCGACGATACCGCCCTGTCCGCGGGGGTGCTCTATTTGCGTGTCCGCGGCGATGCTGCAGGCATGGCGTTTGTGGCAGGGACCAAGGGCAGCCCCGACAAGAGCTTCACCTGCGGCCTCGGCCTGGGCTACATCGCCGAGGAAGACGAGGCCGTGGATTTCGCCGAGCACCCGGTCCTCCTCCTCGGCGGCAATATCCGACTCTCCGAGACCATGGCCCTGGTCTCCGAGAACTGGATCATCACCGGCCAGGATCGCGGGCTTGGCGAACAGCCGCTGGGCATCGCCCTGCGCTTCCTCGGCTCCAGGATCGCTGTTGACGCAGGTGCCATCCTCCTCCTCGAGGAGGAGGGATTTCCCTTCCCATGGCTCTCTTTCGTCTACAACTTCGGCGACTGAGCCACTCTGAGGGAACATGCTCCACAAGGCCGCCCTCAGCCGACGACCGGCCAGGCGCCCCGGATGCTGCCCTCGTGCCGCACCAGATCCGGGAAGCGGTCCGACCGCGGATCGGGCGTCACCGGCCTCTGTCCATCGAGATAGAGCATGCCCACCTCCCCGGGAGGCAGGGCCTCCACCAGTTCCCGGGCCTCTTCGAGGGCCTTGAGCCACGTTCTCTTGAGGGACCTCAGATCCAGGGGTTTTCGCAGGCTGAGACGATCGACGTCGGCCTGCGAGTAGGCCGCGTGGCGCGCCGCCTGCTCGAGCAGGAATCCGGGCGTGAACCCCGGGTCCTTTCCGCAGGCCGCCCAGGCCAGGCAGCCGAGGTGCAGGTAGGAGTCGTGGAGGTGAAGGATGTCGACGTAGTCGCGGACCTCCTGCCGCCCCGCCAGTGCCAGAACCTTGTTCACCGCGGCGTCGGCATGGTGCAGGCGGTACCCGCGGAAGGAGCTGTCCTGCGCCCACTCGATCCGCAGCTGCTCCCCTTCCCCCGACAGGACCGCCCGGTAGAAGGCCGGGGTCGCAGAAGCCAAGTCAGCTCGAAACCCGCGTCGCGCAAGGTGGCGGCGTCCGTTTCCGCGCACAGGGCCACGCTGTCGGCGAGATCGTGAAAGAGATCGAGATCCTGGGAGAAGCGGGGCGTATCCCGTTTTCGATGGAGGACCGTTGCGCCGGCCAGGTAGCTGTCCGGACTGCGGTTCGCGGCGATGGTCCTGAGCGCCCGCGCCTGAATCGAGGTCAGCGGCACAGTCTGGCTGCGAGGAGGAACCCCCGGCGGCCTCCGTGCTGCCGCAGACCGCGGGCCACCTCCGGTACGTCCTGCAAGGTGATCTCCATATCGGATGGCATGTACCAGAAGCATTGGGCGTGGAAGTCGCGGAATGCGCGGCGGGCTTCGCGGACCCGCACCATGTCGAGGGCGTCCTCCCTGGACAGGTGCCGGCGGCTCTTCCTGCCGCCCTTGCGCCCGATCTCCGACAACCAGGCGCTTACGTTTGCTGGAGGGCTATCCATTTTCTCCCGCGGGGCGTGTATCGTAAGCTGCTTACGTTAAGCACGCCCAGAACGGCCCTGTCCGCAAGTGCCTGCCGGGTGCCCGCGCCGGAGCCGGGTCGCGGCTGACTTCCCGCCCGGCCGCCGCGCCTCTTATGATTGGGCAAGGAGAGCGATGGCACACCCGGGACGGGCGAAGGGGTTCCTGGCATGGCTTCACGGGAAATGGACAAGGCGCCGGATCGACGGCAGGGGGCGCACCGCCCCGGGGCGCCGGGGTTGACCGACCTGTCAGCGGGCGATCTCCGCCTGCTCCTCAACGGCGAGTGGGAGTTCGCCGAGGGCCCCGACGGAAGCCCCCCGGCGGCCGGCTGGGGGCGGGTCCGGGTGCCCCACCGCTCCCGCGAGTTCGAGGACGAGCCCCCCGCCTCGGGCTGGTACCGCACCACCCTCGAGGTTCCCGCCGACTGGGAGATCGGAGACCGCCGCCTCGTTCTCGACCCGGGGCGGGTCCGCCACTTCGGCCGCCTCTACCTCGACGGGGGGTCCATCGGCGAGCATCGCGGCATGCGCCTTCCCTGGCGCCTCGACCTCACCTCCCTCGTCGATCCCGGCTCCGTCCACGAGCTGCTGCTCTTCACCCACAGCTGCACCGGCCCCTACGCTCATCCCACCAGGACCTCCCTCAGCGAGGACGCGGAGACCGCCCTCGACACCCGCTTCTGGCACACGAGCGCCGCCACCATCGGCCTGGAGTCCGACATCCGGCTGAGCCTGGAGTCCCGGGTGCGGATCGAGGACGTGCACGTGACCACCTCGGTGCGCGAGGGCACGCTCACCGCCGACCTTACGGTGCGCAACGCCCGGGAGACGCCCTTCGCGGGCCAGGTTCGGCTGCGGGTCCGGCGCGAGGGCGGGACCGTGTTGGAGTTGCCGGGTTGCGCCGTCGAGGTGGCGCCGGGGGCGGCTCAGCGCGTGAGCGCGTCAGCCCCGTGGAAGGACCCCGTGATCTGGGGCCGCCCGCCGTACGGCGAGCCCGTCCTCTACTTCCTGGAATCGGTCCTGCACGAGGCCGGCCCGGGGCCGGCGGCGGGACCGGCCGTGCACGCCGAGGTGACCCGCTTCGGCTTCCGCGAGATCTGGGCCGAGGGCGACCGGCTGCTGCTCAACGGCACCCGGCTCATGCCCTGGGGCGACCACACCGTGCCGTACGTGTACGAGCGCCAGTGGCTGACGCGGAAGTTCGTCGACCTGGCCGACGCCAACGTCAGCATCGTCGAGCACCACCGCTACGATCCGCCCTCCGTGCTCTACGACGTGGCCGACGAGCTGGGCGTCTTCGTGGTGGGCGCCAACTTCTGCGTCGGCACGGGACAGGTCTTCCCCCCGGACATGGACCCCGCGGAGAAGGCGCTGGTCATGGAGCACCACCTGACCGTGGCCGACCACTGGATCCGCCGGGTCCGCAACCATCCGTCGATCCTGTTCTGGGACATCACCGACGCGCGGGATCCCGGATACTGCGTGCCCCTCCTGCGCAAGGTGAAGGAGCTGGACGAGAGCCGCATCGCCGAGGTGACCTTCGACCCTTCCGTGGCGGACGCCGAGCTGATCGAGCTGATCGACTGCTACCGGCTGTTCAGCAGCCTCGAGAGCATCGAGCAGAGCATGGAGACGATCCGCGGGGAGCTGCCCGTGAAGCCGGTGCGCGTGGGCGAGGCCGGCATCTTCGAGAAGGGCAGCTGGGGCGACGACGAGGAACCGCCTCTGCAGAAGGGCTGGTGGGAGTTCCTGACCACCATGGGGGAGCGCAACATCCACGGCCTGCAGACCTTCTTCCTCGCCGACATGGACTACCGCGGCTTCGAGGACTCGGTGCCCGGCATGCTCGCCGCTGACCTGGATTTCCAGGTCTCCTGGCCGTCGCAGTCCGGCGCCGACGCCCGCATCGACCCCTTCTCCGAGGACACGCCCGCCGCCCGCGGCAAGCGCCGCCTCAGCCTCAACTGGTGCGACCCGAAGCAGCCGGTGTCGCGGCCCACGGCCACGGCCGCCTGGTGGCGGCACCTCTTCCGCCGGATCGCCGGGCGCGACGTGGGGCCCCTGGCGAGCGAGCGGGTGCCGGAGGTGCTCGTGCGCGTGACCCGCGGCGGCGAGCCGGTCCCCGGGGCCTGCGTCCTGGCGGCTCCGCTGGCCGGGCAGACGGTCCCGCCCCACGCCGTGCGGGCGGACCTGCAAGGCACGTCGTGGTTCGTGCTGCCCGAGGCGGGGGCCTACCGCTTCACCTGCGGGGGCTCGGGCGTGGAGGTGGAGACCCGCAGGCGGCCGACCCGGGCGCCGGGTGGGTACGGCCACGTGCAGGAGGTGATCCTGTCCGTGCCGGAGGGCGGCGGCGGGCCTCGGTGACGGATGTCGCTGATGGAGTCTGAGGGCGGCCTTCAGAGACTCGGGTGGATGGCGGAGAAGCGGCTCCTCCAGCCCAGAGCTGTGGCCTTGCTTCACCGAGAGTGCGGAGCGTACTTCTTTCGATTGGAAACGCACGGTACCCTTGTCTTAGGAGGAGGCAAATCCCATGTCCAAGAAGAGCCAGCATGTGACCCCACGGGACGGGGGGAAATGGGCTGTCAGGAGTTCGGGATCCTCGCGAGCTTCGAGTGTACACCAGAATCAAAGAGAGGCCATTGCGGAGGCGCGACGGATTGCTAAAGCCCAGAAGACGGAGTTGTATGTCCATGGGCGTGACGGACGGATCAGGGACCGAAGCTCCTATGGCAACGACCCACATCCTCCCAAGGGCTAGCCATTGTCGCAACCTCCCTTCGAGAAATCGGTCTTTATCAATTGTCCCTTTGATAAAGACTACGAGCCAATTCTGCAGGCGATTCTCTTCTGTGTCCTCTATTTGGGTTACTATCCCAGGATTTCGACGGAACAGAGTAACTCATTCCAGAGCAGGATAGACAGAATTCAAGACTTGATAAGAGACTCGAAATACTCAATCCATGACTAAGCAGATGTCAGGCGGTTGAGAAGGGGGACTACTTCAGACTGAACATGCCCTTTGAACTCGGAATGGATTTTGGTTGTCGGCAGTACTCCGGCGATGCAAAGGGCGACAAGAGAGGTCTTGTTCTGGAAGAGGAGAAGTACCGATACCATGCCGCGATTTCTGATTTCTCGGGCTTCGATATCCAACATCACCGAGGGGACTATCGTGAGGTAGTGAGAAAGGTACGCAATTGGTTTGCAAACGAAGCGGGTACGAAGGTCGATGGAGCCGGACGAATCGTGAATGCCTACGAAGACTTCCAGGAGTGGCATTACAATAGGCAATTGTGCAGAGGCTTCACTGAGAGAGACATTCAGGACTATCCTACCAATGAGTTGGTGGCGGCCATGAAGGAGTGGATTTCAAAGGACGGCCCGGCATAAGCACGAAGGGTGTAACCCATCCCCTGCCAGATTCCCGACCCAGTCAAGTAGAGTTCCCAACTGCAGTACGCCCGGCCCCCCCGGGCTTCATCCGATTTCGAACCCACCTCTTGAAGGACACTCCCATGCATCGCAAGCAGCCCTCCACCACCGACAATCTGTTCGAAGGCCTCCGGCGGCTGTCGAGGTTCGTCCTCCGCCTGATCGCCTCCCTGCTGTGCGCCGGGCTGATCGCCGCGGCGGCGCCGGCGGCGGCCCAGGACGGCGATGACGACTGCGCCAACGGCGTGGTCGTGCCGGATCCGCAAACCGCCCACCGCGTGGCCGACGCCGGTCCGGTGCGGGTCGAGAGCTACAACCTCCTCGGCCAGCCGGTGAACACCCTTGTCGATGAGGTCCAGTCCGCCGGCCGGTACCAGGCTTCCTGGGACGCCCGCGACCGGCAGGGGCGGCAGGTGGTGACGGGGGTCTACCTGATGCAGCTGCACTACCCCGGCGGGACCGAGGCGCGGCAGCTGCTCTACCTCAAGTAAGGCTCGCCGCGGCGTGCAGCGGTCAGGCTCGCGCTAAAGGCTCCGCAGGGCGAAGAGATCGGCGTCCTGCAGCGCCACCCGCAGGCGGACCGGACGCCCCCGCAGGCCGGAGAGATCGCCCCCCGCCTTCCAGGCCACCGGCGCGTCGAGCTGGTCTCCGAAGACCGGGTCCATCTCCTCCAGCGACAAGCCCGGCAGCGGCTGGCCCGACTCGTCCTGAACCTCCACCCGCAGCGATCCCGCCGCCGAGGTGGCGTAGTTCAGCCGCAGGGCGTCTCCCACGAGCAACAGCGGCCGGGTGACCAGCTCGCCCCCTCCGTACCCGGCCCGCACCGAGGCGAGACCGTGGGGCCGCACCACCACGCGGCGCAGGCGGTTCGTCGACCACCCGTAGTTCTCCGAGATGTACATGGACCACTCGTCGGCGGCCGTCTGCACCAGGCCGGGGGCGGGGGTGCAGCTGCGGTGGGACCAGTTGCGCTGGTCCCGGCCGGGCCGCAGCCAGGCCTCCATGAAGGTGCGGTCCCAGTGGACGCCGTCGCGGCTGGTCATGAAGACGGCGTCGGAGAGGCCGGACCCCGGGTAGGGCATGCCCGCCGTGTCGAGCTCGCGCTCGGGCAGGAAGCGCATGGGGAAGGAGAGGAGGATGTGCTCGGCGCCGGGGCAGGGCGTGGTGGCGTTGGTGTAGAAGTGCTCCAGCGGCACGCCGTCGGCGTACTGGTGGGGCTGCGGCTCGGTCCAGTGGACGAAGTCCTCGGAGGTGCAGCTCTGGATCGCCCGCACCCGGCCGCCCTCGGTCTCGAAGTAGCGGCTGAAGAGGCGGTAACGCCCGACGTGGGGATCCCACAGGGGGACGTTGAGGGAGTCGAAGGCGCCGGTCACCTCCAGGGGCCCCTCCTTCACCGGGGTCCAGCGCAGGCCGTCGGGCGAGGCGAAGCCGTGCAGGTTCGACCGGCCCGTGCCGCCAACGGCCTTGAAGCGCTGCTCCGGGTCGGCGGTCGGGTTGGAGTCGAGGAAGACGCAGAAGTTGTGGCTCTCGTGGCCCTGGATGAGGACGTTGTTCCGGCGCGTGCCCGCGAACTCCACCAGGCCCAGCTCAGGGTGCTCGAAGCGGATGCCGTCGCGGCTGACCGCCAGATTGGTGGTCTGGCTGGCGGCGCCGTCGGCGTAGTCGCCGCCGATGGGGTAGAAGCCGCGGTAGTAGAGCAGGATCCGGTCCCCTTCCTGCACCAGGTTGTAGCAGGCGGTGCAGGCGCTCTCCCAGGGCTGGGAGACCTGGAAGACCACCTCCCTGCGCTCCGGCGGGTGCAGGTGCAGGGCGGCCCCCTCGAGGCGGTCCACGAGAAAGCGGTCGACGAACAGCTCCCGGCGGGAGCCCAGGGTGGCGGGCGCGGTCATGGCATACCTTTCGGTTAGACCAACTCCCGCAACGAAAGGACGAAGCCATGCCCTTCATCAACGTCAAGATGATCGAAGGCCGCACCACCGAGCAGAAGCGCCAGCTGGCCAAGGCCCTCACCGAGGCGATCGTGGAGATCTGCGGCGCCAAGCGCGAGGGGACCATGGTGGTCATCGAGGACCACGCCAAGGAGGACTGGGCCGTGGGCGGGGTGACCATAGCTGACCGGGGATAGCTGTCGTCACTTTACCGCGAAAAATGACGACAAGGTAGTCGTACTGCACGAGGACGCCCTGTGGCCGTGAGGGGCGGGCCGGTTAGTGCAGCCGGCGGTACCGCACGTCCCGGAAGGCCGTGCTGCACTCCCACACCAACAGGCCGAAGGCGCCCATGCGGAAGGTCTCGTCGGTGAGCTGGTTGACCAGCTTCCCGTCTACGTACGAGGTAAGAGAGGCCCCGCGGGCGGCGACCTGGATCTCGTACTCCTGGCCCCTGTGAAGGGCGTGGTTCACCACGCTCAGCTTGGTGACCCGGCCGTCCATCACCCGGCTGATGCCGACCGCCTGCCATCCCAGGAGAAAGTCGAACAGGTAGTAGCTGCGCTCGTCCGAGGAGATGCGGAAGGCCGCCTGGGCGTTCCCGCCTGAGATCGGCGTCATCAGGAAGGAGAGCTCGTAGTCGGTCCAGGTGGGCTCGCCGGCGATCAGCGAAGGCGGTTCCTCGCCGGGTTCGCCGCTCTCGCCAACGATGGCGTTGCCTTCCACTCTCCAGGTCTTCTCCAGGGCCTCCCGGTCCGACCACGAGGGCGGACGCCAGGAGGAGAGTTCCGGGTCGGCTGGAACCACCTGCCAGTTGATGAGGCCCCGCATCCCTCCGATGACGTCGCGTGGAGAGCTCTCGGGAGATTCGCTGCGCTCGTGCGATTCCCGTGACATGTTGCGGATCCTTTCTCGCATCAGTCTGCGCGATCTGTGAAGGCGGCTCTTTGCGGTGCCGACGGGTATGTCCAGCCGCTCCGCGATTCGATTGAGTTCCATGCCGGTCAGGTAGAACAGGGTGACCACGGCCCTGTCCGGCGGCGCGAGGGTGTTGACCAGGGCCTTGAGTTCCCTGTACCCGAGAAGCGATCCCAGGTCCGGATCGGCCACACTGCGGCTCAGCTCGTGCTCCGGCAGGCGTTGTTGCTCGAGCCGCCTCTGGCGCAGCATCTTCCGGGCGGCGTTGCGGGCGATGGCGTGGAGCCAAGCCGGAAGCCGGTCCGGGTCCTTCAGTTCGTCGAGGCGCCGGCAGGCCCTGATGAACGCCTCCTGCGCCGCATCCTCGACGTCGTCGGGATCGTCGAGAAGGGGCGAAACGGTCCTGACGACGCCCGCCCAGTGCTTGTCCACGAGCCGGCGGAAGGCATCCTGACTCCCCTGCCTGCACCCGGCGACGATGTCCTGGTCTGAAATCACCCCATTGCCTCACACCCTGTAGATCCGGGAAGCCGGCGCAGGTTCACGAAGAGAGGAAGGAAAGCATGCCGGTCTTTCGCGCGGGACCCGGCCAGGCGCCAGCCTGGTGCGAGATGCGCCAGTTCGACATCGTCCGCCTGCCCGCGGGCGCCGCCCGCTACGACTTCGGCCGCGCCGGCCCCAGGGAAAAGCTGATCGTCGGAGAGGGAGCCTGCACGGTGGCCGCGGCCGGCCGCGAGCAGGCCGCCGTCAAGGGAGCCAACATCGACCTGCCGGCCGGGGAAGGGACAGCCGGGTTCAGCATCCTCGAGGTCACCGAGGACGCCACCCTGATTCGCATGGCCGGCCACTGGGGCGACGAGGTCGGCGGCTCCGGGCTGTTCTCGGTGGAGGAGGCGGCCGACGGCGACCGCGCCGACCGGGGCGATCCCGTCCCCTACGAGAAGCGGACCTCCTTCGACTGCCACTTCCACGACTGCGACGAGTACTGGATCCTCTTCGCCGGCCGGGGCGTCGCTGTCTCGGAGGGGAAGCGCTACGAGGTCACCTCAGGCGACTGCGTGGCCACCGGCATGGGCCACCACCACGACTTCCCGATTGTCCACGAACCGGTGCGGGCCGTCTACTTCGAGACCACCATGGAGGGGCGGAGGCGCCGGGGGCATCTGTGGGACCACACGCATGGGTGGGCGCAGCCGAGGGCGGAGCGGGTTTGAACCCTCTACAGTGCGCAGACATAGTTGCCGGGCGGTCTTGCAGCTATTGGGGCGGATCAAACCAGTGTTGGCCCTCCGCTACTTCTGCCACCCGTGGTGTGCGTTCCACCAAATGGCTCGAGTACGCCTGATTACAGAGCGCCACCAACTGACCGGTGTGCCTGTTACATCCTGTAAGCACATCCTTGGCTACCACCTCCGGAACAAGGCTCTGCCCCGGAGGTGACGAGGGGAAATAGATTCCGGTGCCAGTTTCTCTGGCCCGCTTAGACAATTCAACCAGGTGACCCCAGTCTATCTCACTGGGCGTTGACTCCTGTAGTTCGATCCTTCCTGCTATCCCAATGACCTCAGGGTTGTTACCGGTGTAATTGGCGAAGTATCTCCTCCCGAATTGCCGCGCGACGTTTTTGTCCGCAATTCTATGAAGGAATAGGGATGCCACTTCCGCTGATAGCTGTGTCTCGTCATGGAGGTGCTGACCACTCACTTCGGGGCGTTCCGTCCTAGGAACGCGCCCAATCACCTCCGAAATAGAGCGCAGGCTGCGCCGGCCCCTGGCATCCAGTGCATCCACCAACTCCTGTACTTCGGACTTCAGCGAGAGTATCAATTCGGCCGTTCCCCAATTGAGCAGGACGGCCAAGCAGGGCACTGCACCTTCCCCCCTTGCTGTTTGCAGAGCCTCGTTCCACCACCCTTGGTCCCCCACCATGTGTCGCGCATAGAATAGCCGCTTCACCAGACCCCTCGTGGCTACGAAGCCATCATCGTCCCATGATCCAGCTCTCGGATCCGCTCTCAGGGCTGACGCCAGAGCGGCAACCTCCACCATCAAATGGGAACCTTCACACACCTCCAATCCTCGGTTAACCAGGGTATCCCAGTGATTCAAGGACTCTTGCCACTCGCCGGCGCTCTGGCTAAGGCCTTCGGAGAGTTCTCGGACGAATCCACCTAAAGCCGGTTGCAGTGTCCCAACATGGAAATCACGTAGCTGTTCTAGCATCCGAGATGAACCAGACCGGAGTCGCCCGGCCACAGCAGATCCCGCGACATACTGTCCCTTGATCGATAGCAACCCGGCAAGTGCATGTAATCGAAGTATCGTGGTAAGAGCTTCAAGCAGATTTACCGGATCTGACTGCACCCGCCGCCGAAGGGGAAAACCCAGCACGCCCGCAAAAGTGGCCTTGATGGCCAATCTCATAAGCTGAGGATCACTCATGACGTCCCCGTGCCTGCCTGCTCGAACTAACCAATCCATGCGAGCCATTGGGTCGTTGTTGGCTAAGGCCTGAATCTCTGTAGGAGTGAAGGTCTCAACAATCCCCAGCAGACTCGCCTCCCACAGGGCTTCTCTCCCGGTCAAACCTTCCCTAGATCTGCGTCGCAAAAGGTCCTGCAAGGAGCTCGTATCGGCGTTGTCCGCTAGGATCCGGAAGAGAGCGCGGCGTTGGGCGAAGTCCTCCTGACCTTCCAACTTTTCGCTGCAGGCCTCGAAGAGACGCTCCCGCCCGGCCCCAGATGGCAGCGCGTGATCTCCCCTCCTATGCAGTTCTGCCGAATAAAGAAAGCGCTGGAACCCCGGCTCACTCGTCACAAATGCCAGGAGGCGCTCCATCGGCATTGGTACTTGGGAGAAGACACGATCTGAAAGCAGCATCATGGCCAGGTATCTGGGCTGGGCAATCAGGTCCCACTCTTCGGACTTGCCTAGTTCTGCAATCTCGTCGACCAAACTGGCCAGTTCTCCAACTTCATGAAAGCCACAGTAAAAGCGTGTTACGTTTGTCCAATAGAAGCTTCGTGCTAGCGTTCGAAAGCGTTCCGGACGAGTTCCCTTGATGCCGCTGCCCACGGGAGCATAGGGGGCGGTCATGTACAGGTGCCTCGCCGCGAAAAACTCCCTCAAGGGCTGGACTTCAAACTCAAAGGTGCCCTCTACTCTTGAAACTAGCGCACAGAGGCGCTCCACCGCGCCCGAGAGAAGCTCATTGGCAAGACTAGAATCGTGACCCTGGACTTCCAAATAGTGGCGTATCTCTTGGTGAAGGTCCTCGCGACTCATCCTACCCGAGCCTCCACTCCCCTCAGCCACTGAATGAAGGGTCCATGCAATCATGCCATGAATGGAGAGCAACAAATCCCGGTGATCTCTTACAACCGGTGACTTCTCCGCCTCCCGGTTAAAGAAGAGGTTGGTGTATTCTCGATAGAGGGCGGTTCTCTTCTCAGGGAGAGCCGCACCTTGCACGTGGAGCAGATGTAGCAAAATGGAGAGTTGCATGGGATTTCGCGCCAAGTCACGAAGATGAGGCTGTTGAAGCTTCAACTCGAGTGTCGCCTTCAATTGGCTGGCCTCATGATCAGTAAGACCCTGGGCATCTATCCACTTGTCCCTGTAGAGTTGGATGTCGGTGTGGCGCAGGTTGCGCAATTCCAGGTGGGTCCAGTGCTCCGCAGGAAAGACGGGGGAGTTGGCGAAGGCAGCGGGACGACTAGTAACAATCAGGAGTAGGGACTTAGCATAGGCGTCGAGGCGAGCGGAAGCATCGCAGATCTCCTGGACAAGGGCGGTGACGTGTAGAAATGTTCGCGACCTCATCAAGACCATCGAGTACGATGACGGTATGTGAGCGCCTCAATAGGCTAGCTAGTGTCCCGTCCGAGAATTAAGAAGAATCAACAAGGGCTGTCCGATGTCGCCGCCACCGTCTCCCGAGCGCGCTGGATCTTGCGCAGGATGGTCTCGCCGTCGGCCTTCCAGCGGTAGGGTTTGGGGGCCAAGTTCCGCTGCGCCAAGTAGGCTTCGATGTCGCGCACCAACTCCCCGACGCTGGCAAAGCTGCCGTCCCGAATCACATCCTGCGTCAGCTCGCCGAAGAACCGTTCGACCAAGTTCATCCAGGAGGAACTGGTGGGGGTGAAATGGACATGGAAGCGCCGATGCCGAGACAACCAATGCTGCACGCTCTCCTCCTTGTGGGGGCCGGCGTTGTCCACGATCAGGTGCAGCGACAGGTTCTTGGGCGTCTCGCGGTCGATCTGCTTGAGAAAGCGGAGCCATTCGACGTGGGTATGACGCGCCTCCAGACGCGCGATGAGCTTGCCGTCGAGGTAGTTGAGCGCGGCGAACAAGGTGATCGTACCGTGGCGCTTGTAATCGTGGGTCCGGGTGCGGATGTCGCCGATCCCCAGCGGCAAGCCCGGCTGGGTCCGTTCCAGCGCCTGGCACTGGCTCTTCTCGTCACAGCACAGCACCAGCGCGCGCTCGGGGGGATCCAGGTAGAGCCCGATCACGTCCCAGAATTTTTCCTCGAAGTGCGGGTCCGTGGAGACCTTGAAGGTCTTGGTCAAATGGGGCTTGATGTCGTTGGCCTTCCAGATCCGGTGCACGCTGTCCGGCGACATCCCCGCCGCCTGGGCCATCGAGCGCACGCTCCAGCGCGTGCGCGGCTTCGGCGGCTGCGTGACCGCGGTGAGGACCTGCTCGACCTTGTCCGCCGGCAAGCTCGCCGGCCGGCCCCGGCCCTTGGCGTCGTTCAGTCCCGCCAAACCCTCGCGATCAAAGCGTTGCGACCACTTGTTCACACACGCCACACTGGCGCCCAACTCGGCGGCCACCTGCACCTGCTTGATCCCTTCGGCCCGGCGCAGGACGATGGCCGCGCGCAGGCTGTCGCGCTGGGACGCGGAGGGGGCCCTGACGCGACGCTCCAACTCCTGTCGCTCGGACGCGGTCAACTCAAGGCGGGACACCGGGCGGGCCATGGCCTGAAGATAAGGCCTTGACTCTGTTTTTACAACTCATTTGTCGGACGCGACACTAGGTCATCGGGGTCAATTTGGAGGCCACCCGAACGCCAACTTACCTGCATGGCTAGGAAGGTCTCTAGCGATCTAGGCTGGTCTCCTCCCGAAGAGACGTGGTTAGTAGTGTCATATGGATGGCCGCCTTCTACCCATAGCGCGAAATCCAGGAGATCGACCCTAAAGGGAACACGGGTCGGTGAGTCAGTATGGTGCTTGGGAAGGGCCTCCAATTCAGTTTGGTGCTTGAGCAGGCGCAGTCTATTCACTTGGCAGAGGAACTGTGTTACTGTGGACTTCCCTTGACCGGGGGCGCCCTCAAGTACAAGCCTGGATACTCCCGGGAAAAAAGGCACTTGGAGTAGAAACGCGGCGGCAAGCCCGGAGTGGTCGAATGGATCGTCCGGCACAAATGCGTAGTCCCCATAGTTTTCAAAGTCACCTAACTGATCCAGATAAGCGTGAAAGCCAGTGTTCTCGTACCCATCAAAGGGTCCTTGATCCGGTGGATGCCCTTGTGGGGGTGACTCGACACGGTGCGAGGTCTGCTTGTGCGCGAGAGACAAATCAACGAAGAGGTCCGTCAGATTTCGGTGCAAGTCGACTTGTTTGAATTTCACTTCTCTATCATCAGCATGTTGTTGCGCCACATAGCTGCGTAGGGCAGGCGTTGCGGCGGGCTCCTCCTTTTGTCCATTCTCTCTGAGCAAGATGGGCAGGAGATCGGAGGCCTTCAAGATCTGGGAAAACGCCCACTTTATGTCCTCGGACGTATCCAATCGTCGATCCAGGTCGTCTCGCCACCAAACCTGGGAGGGGATCTCGAAGGTATCTTTGAGTAGCGCTTCGGCGGTGTCAATTGACCCCGTATCAAGATGGGCAGTGCCGGACACATTTGTAAGCAGATAGTAGCGGGTGGCTCCACGTTTGATGAGTTGGTGGACCTTGCTCTGTTCCGTCTGTATGGCTTGTTCAACAACTTGCCTGGCCGATTTCGTTGAGGGTTCTTCGGTGTACTTCACCTGGAAAACGACGAAGCCGTCCTGAGGTTTGAATTGAGGGAGATAGGCGTCTCTGCCGCCATCGGGCTGTCGAACGGGTAAGCACTGGGTATCCGGGTGCTTGGCTACAAGCAGGGCTTGGCAGAGCTTCTGGAAACCGTGCTCGTCTAGGGCTTCGTAGTGGTAGTCCATAGGCGTGAGTCCTTAGTAGTTTGAGTTGGCTTAGGGTGCTGTGGGGTATAGAGGGGAAGCAAGGGGTTGCGTGGAAAGGAGATTCGTTTTGTTTGTTGGGAGAGAGGTCAGGGGTCAACGTCCGCAGGGGAGACCAACTCCGGATACTCCTCCCCCCGCAGCACCTCCCCCACGCCCACCGTCTCCACGTTCCCCATCCGCTCGTTCCAGTTGTCCCCCAGGCGCCGGGTGTGCCCGGGCATGAGGTGCATGATGTAGCTGCGGCGCGGGTTGCCGGTGCTGTTGCCGTAGGAGCCGTGGAAGGTGCGGCAGTGGTGGAAGTGGCAGTGCCCGGCCGGGACCTCGCAGGGCACGGGGGTCAGGTCGGCGCCGGCGGGGATGCCCTCCTGGCGCAGCAGCCAGTGGGGGTCGTCGACAGCGGCGTCCTCGCGGGCATAGCGCATGGGCCACAGGTGGCTGCCGGGGATGACGTGCATGCAGCCGTTGTCCACGGTGGCGTCGTCGAGGGCGATCCAGCAGGTGCCCAGGTCGGCGGGCCCCACGTGGTCCCAGAAGGTGTAGTCCTGGTGCCAGGCCAAGGCCGTCTCCTCGTCGTGGGGAGGCTTGTAGATCATCTGGTCCTCCCACATGCGCACGGGTCCGGGCATGAGCTGGTGGGCCAGGGCGCTGATGGCGGCGTTGCCGATGAGGGCGGCGAAGAGGGGGTCGCGGCGGAAGATGTTGACCACCTTCACCGAGGGGAGCTGGCCCTTGGCCCGGGACTGCTCCACCGTCTCACCCATCAGGTGTTTGGGGAAGGGGATGCGGCCGCGGAGGATGTCCTCGATGCGCTCCTTCAGCTGGTCGATCTGCTCGTCGGAGAGGACGCGCGGGCCGGCCACGTAACCGCGGGTCTTGTAGTGCTCGATCTGGGCGTCGGTGAAGGGCATGAAGATCAGCTCACCAGGTTCGTAGTCAGCCGTGTCCAGAAGTAGTCGAACGACGCCGAATGCTGTCTTGCCACCTCGGGGTCGAATTGGGGGCCCATCATCCTCGAAAAACCGATCTTCCTGGGGGAAGAGTTCGGTCCGAACTGCTTCGTCCACAGGTCCGACAGCTTCTGTTTGGGATTCACTCGGGCCGTTTCTCGAGGTGCGATGTAGTTGGCTCTGGGCATCAGCTCATTGATCGAGAAGGGATCCGCGAGAAACCAGGATTCGAGCCCGCGAATGGCTACGCAAACAAACAGGTAGCGCTCATTGACCGGACTCCGTGCTTCCCCGCGGATTGCTTCTTCGAATCGTTCGAGGACGGCTCCGGGACAAGGGTCTCTCTCGCGGTCCACCAGGATGAATCCTGCTGAGTAGCCGAGGCTGCGAAAAGACTGCAACAGCTGTGGTGTCTCACGTACCAGGGTCTCCTTGGTCCTCATGTTTCGGACATCGAACTGGATGCCGTCGAAGTGCTTGTGCAGGACCTCATGCCAGAACAGCCGGTCGGAGGGTCCCTCGACCCCGACGCCGATCTTCATGGGACCGCCCCGACCGCACCCTGAGACCACAGTTCTCCAAGGCTGAAGTGCTTTCGGAACTCGTCGATGTCGGCCACGCTCGATGCACTGCGGAGTTTCGTGAATCCGTCCTTCTTGTCACAGAGGATGACCTCTTGAGGTTCCAGGTGATCGAGCAGGGCGGGGGAGTGCGTGGTTACGATGACCTGACTCCGCTCGGACGCGGACTTCAGAATCTCCACAAGGTATTCCGCCAGGTGAGGATGCACGCCGTTCTCCGGCTCCTCGATCGTGATGAGGGATGAGTCCTGCACGCTCCTGGTGGTGACGACGAGCAGAGCGAGCAACCGGACGGTACCGTCTGAGACGGAGGCAGGATTGATCGCGGCCTTGAGCTTGTCCTCTACGATCTGAAAGGCCAGCGTGTCTTCAATCGGCAGCTTTGTTGTCTTTATCTCCTTGAGTCCGGGTACGATCGCCCTCAATTCCCGAGATATAGAAGCGCGGTCTTCCGCACTCATTCTGTGTAGAATCGCGGCGAGCTTCTCCCCCGCTGGACCGAGGGTGGCGTCGGGTTCTTCTCGATATGGTTGTCTGGCAACACTTGGGATGAAGTTGTGAAATCTCCAGCCTCTGATCTCCTCCCTGAGGATAGTGGCCGGCAGCGAGAAGAACCCGACTCCTACGAGGGCGAGCCGAGTTGGTTCCTGCTCGGGGACGGGGATGGTCTGCTTTTTGCCATTTGGGCTCTTGGGATCGATGACGACAACCTTGTCACCAGATCTCTCTATGCCCACCGTATCCGTCGTCATGCCGTGCTGCACGAGTTTCGCCCTGAGTGTCTCTGCTTCAATGCTGGGAGTCCTGTCGTCACTTCTCAGGTCGAGAACCAGTTGGTATTCGAAGGACCGGACGACGATCAGGTCATTCTCCTTCTCCGGTTCCTCTGCGAAGGAGATGTCGAACTTCTTTTCGAGTTTCAGCGACAACCGGACCGGTTTCAGCTCCCGCCGCTGTCGAAGGCGTTTGTTCCTTACTTCGGCATTGCCGCCCATCTCGCTCACGGCATAGGACACGTCATGGGTCACGGCGTTCTGCAGGAATCTCAGGGCGGAGAGCAGGTTGGTCTTTCCAGATGCGTTGGCTCCCACCACGAAGTTGAGTGGGCCCAACTCGACCGTTTCCTCCGGGGAGCCAAAGCTCTTGAAGCCTTCGATCTTGAGTTCAGTGATCATTGGTCTTGTCCTTCGACGGCATCACAGAAAAGGCCAGCTCTTATCCGGCTCATACCCCGGCAGCACCGTATCGTGGCGCTGCCCCTCCACCAGCCGGTCCCCCTCCACACAGCCCTCCGGCCGCCCGCGCAGCACCTCCACCAGCCGCTCCCGCCACGGGGCCAGTCTCGCCTCGGCGCCTTCGTCGAGGGCGAGGTCGTGCAGCTCCCGGGGGTCGGCGTCCAGGTCGAAGAGGTGCTCGCGCCCGGTCTGGGAATACCACACGTACTTGTGGCGCCCGTCCACCAGGAAGTGGTGGCCCTGGTCGTAGGCGTAGCAGCCGGAGTGCTCGCCGTGGAGCACCTCCCGCACCCCGCCGCCCTCGCCGCGCAGCACGGGCAACAGGCTCCGGCCCGTGCACGAGTCCGGCACCTCCACCCCCGCGGCGTCGAGCAGGGTGGGCATGACGTCCTGCAGGCCCACCGGGGCGGTGGGCTGCAGTCCGCCCTCCAGCTTCCAGCTGGCCGGCGGCCGCACGAGGAAGGGAACGCGCGCCGAGGCCTCGTAGGGCCAGGTCTTCCGGAACAGGTGGTGGTCGCCCAGCATCTCCCCGTGGTCGGAAGTGAACAGCACCAGGGTGTCGCGCAGCACCCCGCCGGCGTGCTGGAAGAGGCGGCCGAGCTGGTCGTCGATGAAGTTGATCATCCCGTAGTAGGCGGCCCGGGCGCAGCGCATCTGGTCCTCGTCGAGATGGATGCGCGAGGCGTCGGTGCTCAGCCCTCGCCGGGGCCCGCCCAGGTCGTCGGCCCAGTCGCCCACGTCGGGGGGCGGCAGGTCGCGGTCGATGTAGCGGTCGTAGTAGAAGCGGGGCGGCGTCAGGGGCGGGTGGGGATCGATGAAGGAGAGGTTGAGGAAGAAGGGGCCGCTCGGGTCGCGGCGCTGGAGGAACTCCATGGCCCGGTCCACGACCCAGAAGGTGTGCATCTGCTCCTCGGGCAGGTGATGGGGGCGGCCCACCCAGCCGTTGGACGACACGCCGTGGGCCATGCCCGGGTCGACCTCGCGGCGTCCGTGGATGTCGCGCAGCCACTGCACGTACTCGTTGTCCCCGCCGCGCGTGGAGTTGGCCAGCTGCATGTGGTCGAAGCCGTAGCGCCGGCGGTCCGGGTGCAGGTGCAGCTTGCCGATCATCTCGGTCTGGTAGCCGGCCCGCGACAGCTCCCCGGCCAGGGTGGCCGGCGGGTTCCACTCGATCCCGCCGCGGAAGCCGACGGCGCCGTTGGCCGCCGGCGCCGTGCCCGACATGAGGCTGCGCCGCGCCGGGATGCAGCTCGGGCTCTCGGCGTAGGCGTGCAGGAAGTGGGCGCCGGAGCGGGCCAGGGAGTCGAGGTTCGGCGTCTGCAGCGGCGCCGGGGCGACGGGGTCGGCGGCCACGCAGTCGCCGCGCTGCTGGTCGGTCATCACGAGGAGGATGTTGGGGCGCTCGTTCACGGTTGGCGGCATCCTTGCGAAGGGGGAGCGGAACGTTGCACAGGATAGGACGGCGCCAGGGCGGGCGCCAAGGTCAGCCGGCGGCCACCCAGTGCCGGTAGAGGGGCTTCACCGCCTCGGGCAGTGCGGCCCAGACCTCGGGCCGGATCTCGGGCGAGGCGTAGTTCTTGCCGTTCGTCTCCACCACCATGGCCGTGTGCTCCGCTGACCCTTCCCGCGCCGGCTCGAGGTTGAGCCACCACGGGCCGTAGCGCACGACCAGGGCCACGCGGTCCTCGTCGGAGCGGTTCGGCGGCACGGCGTGCCACAGTCGGCTGTCGTAAGCGAGCACGCTGCCGGCGGTCCCGACGGCGTGGGTCTCGGTGGGGTACGGGGCGTCGGGGTCGACGCCGGTCAGGGTCCCCGCCGTGGGGTTGGTTCCGAAGCGGTGGCTGCCGGGCACCAGCAGCGTGCCCCCGTTCTCCGCGGTGAAGTCGGTGAGCATCCAGATCGTCGACAGGTGCAGCAGGGCGTCGGGGTAGGGCGCCGGGATGTGGCTGGCGTTCGTCTGGTTGTAGGGCCAGTCGGCGTGCCAGTAGCCGCGGCCGCAGCCCGGGCGGTTGATGACGCAGTCGGTGGTGGTGATGCGGAAGTGGCCGCCGAAGAAGGCCCGGCAGATTTCGAAGAGCCGCTCGTCGGTCAGGTAGGGGGCGAAGAGCTGGGTCTCGTTGATGACCCCCCGCAGGCTGTCGACGCCGGTGACGCTGACGCGGTGACCCTTGGCGCGGATGGAGGCGAGCATGGCCTCCGACTCGGCGCGGCGGCGTTCCTGGGCCTCGACCACGGCGTCGCGGATGGCGGCGACCTCGCCGGCGGGGATGATGCCGGGCAGGAGGGTGAAGCCGTCGTGGCGGACGCGGCGCTCGGCCTCGGCGGGGGAGGGGGAGTCGGGAGGCGGCCCGATCACGGCGAGTCTTTCGCGATGCGGCCGAGGACCCGGGCCGCGGCCTCGACGGTGCGGTCCACCATCTCCTCGGTGTGCCGCGTCGACAGGAAGCCGGCCTCGAAGGCGGAGGGGGCCAGGTAGATGCCCTCCTCGAGCATGCCCCGGAAGTAGCGCTGGAAGAGGCCGGTGTCGGTCTGGCGCGCGTCGGCGTAGTTGCGCACCGGCCCGGGGTGGAAGAACAGGCCCACCATGGAGCCGCAGTGGGCGACGGTGGCCGGCACGCCGGCATCGGCCGTAGCCTCGCGCATGCCTTCGACCCAGCGCCGGCCGAGGGCCTCGAGGCGGTCGTAGGGGTCGGTGTCGCGCAGGTGGCGCAGGGTGGCCAGTCCCGCGGTCATGGCCAGGGGGTTGCCCGACAGGGTGCCGGCCTGGTACACGGGACCGGCCGGGGCCAGTTGCGACATCAGCTCCGCGCGGCCGCCGAAGGCGCCCACGGGCAGGCCGCCGCCGATGACCTTCGAGTACGTGCTCAGGTCGGGGGTGATGCCGAAGCGCGCCTGGGCGCCGCCGAGGGCGACGCGGAAGCCGGTCATGACCTCGTCGAAGATCAGCAGGATGCCGTGCTCCGTGCACAGGTCGCGCACGCCCTGGAGAAAGCCCTCCTCCGGCGGCACGAGGCCCATGTTGCCGGGCACCGGCTCGAGGATGACGGCCGCCACCCGGCCGGGGCCGATGCCGTCGACGGTGCGGCGCAGCAGGTCGAGGTCGTTGAACTCGATGCTCGCCGTGCAGCGGGCCACGTCGCCGGGCACGCCGGGGGAGCCGGAGATGCCGAAGGTGGCCACGCCGGAGCCGGCCTCCACCAGCAGGCCGTCGGAGTGGCCGTGGTAGCAGCCGTTGAACTTGATCGCGTGGTCGCGGCCGGTGACGCCCCGGGCCAGGCGCAGGGCCGTCATGCAGGCCTCGGTGCCGGAGTTCACCATGCGCACCATCTCCACCGAGGGCACGATCCCGCAGATCAGCTCGGCCATCTCCACCTCGATGTCGGTGGGCGCGCCGAAGCTGGTGCCGCGCTCGAGGACCTCGGCCAGGGCCTCGATCACCACGGGCGGCCGGTGGCCGAGGATCAGGGGCCCCCAGGAGCCGACGTAGTCGATGTAGATGTTGCCGTCGGCGTCGACGATTTCGGCGCCGTCGGCGTCGCGGATGAAGAGGGGCTCGCCGCCCACGGCCTGGAAGGCGCGCACGGGGCTGTTGACGCCGCCGGGAATCACCCGGGCGGCGCGGTCGTAGAGGGCGGCGGAATGGGTCCGGGAACGGGGCATGAAAGGAGGTCCTTCGGTTGGCCGGATCGGCGTGGAAACCTTGAAGCTACGGAGCGCCGCGGCCCCCGGACAGAGGCGCACGCGGCTCCGTGACAGCAGGCCGGACCATCGTTACATTCCGGCGGCGATCTTGCAGCAGCCGGCGTCTCCGAGCCAACCCGGAGGGTCTCCGCCGGCCGCGCCCGGGCTCTCCCGGGGCTTTCCTTCTCAGGCGCTCTCGACCACACCCATTCGCCGATGGCACGGATCTCCCTGCGCTCCCGCGCCTGGCACGGCGACGACGCCATCGAGCTGGCCGTGCCGGACCGCTGGACCGTCGATGTCCTGCCGCCGGCGGACGCCCCCGAGCTCGGCGAGCAGGAGCTCGCCCGGGCCCTGCGCGACCCCATCGGCGGCCCGCCGCTGGAAGAGGCCGCCCGCGGCAGGGGGACGGCCCTCATCGTCGTCGACGATCTCGGCCGGCCGACGCCGGCGCACCGCATCGTGCCGCACCTGCTGCGCATGCTCGCCGAGGCGGGGGTGCCCGACGGCGGCATCTCCTTCCTCGTGGCCACCGGCTCCCACCGGCCGCTCTCGGCCGAAGAGATGGAGCGCAAGCTGGGGGCCGAGGTCTGCCGCCGCTACCCCGTGCACTGCCACGACGCCTTCGGCCCGGACCTGCGCGACCTCGGGCGGCTGAGCACCGGCATGCCCGTGATCGTCAACGGCCGGGTGGTGGACGCCGGGATCGTCATCGGCGTCAGCTGCGTCCTGCCCCACACCCTGACCGGCTTCAGCGGCGGCGCCAAGATCCTGCTGCCCGGCTGCGCCGGGATCCTCAGCATCGCCGAGCTGCACAGCTTCGAGGCCAGGCGCCCCCGCGGCGGCGCCGAGCCGGCCTCCCGCCGTCCGGACGCCCGCGAGGTGATCGACGCCTTCGCCGAGCGCGCCGGCCTCGACTTCTCCGTCAACGTGGTGGTCAACTCCCGGCGCGGGATCGCCGCCGTCGCCGCCGGAGAGGCGCGGGCGGCCCACGCCGCGGCGGTGGAGCAGGCGAGGCGCATCTACCGCACCGAGATCCCGGAGGAGCTGCGCCGCGAGGCCGGCCTGGTGATCGCCAACAGCTACCCCCTCGACGCCGATCCCGTGCAGGTCTCCAAGTCCCAGTGGCCGGGCCGGGTCTTCCCGAACGCGCGGCTGGTCCTCCACGACCCCGCCTGCGACGGCATCGCCTACCACGGCTGGAGCGAGTTCCAGAAGGCCTCGGTGGCCAACATGCTGTGCGGCGCCGTCGGCCAGGCCCGCACCGACGGCTGCTGTCCCGGCCTGCTGGGAGCCCTCTTCGGGTCCGCCCCCCTGCGCGAGCTGGGCCACCTGCGCCTGCGGCGGGAGGCGGAACGGACCGACGTCAGCTACCGCGCCTACCAGGAGGGGCGGGGGACCATCCACCGCAACACGGCGGCCAAGCGGGTCATGGCCCGGCGGGCGCCCCTGGTCCTCTGCTCGGAGGGCTTCCCGGAGTGGAAGCAGCGGATCCAGTTCCCCAAGGCGGATCTCTATCGCTCGTGGGAGGAGCTGGCCGCGGAGTTGCCCGCGGGGCCGCTGCGGGTGGCCGTGCTGCCCTGCGCGCCGCTGCAGATCCCGGGGTAGAAGCCCAGATTGATCAGCGCCCCGATATCCCGCCATCCCAGGACGGTGCCGTGGGCGCGGTCCTGGCGCTCCTCGCCTCCGTAGACCAGGTAGTAGTCCTGCTCCACAGGCACGGCCGTGGCCAACTTCCGATAGTAGCGCAAGCCCTTGAACTGGTCCGTGCCCAGCGTCGCTCCCGCCTTGATCTCGACCACCTGCCGCCGGCCGCCCCGTTCGTAGAGCAGGTCCAGCTCGTTGCCGGTGTTGTCGCGCCAGAAGTAGAGGTCGGGACGGCGGCCCGCGTTGACGTGCTCCTTGACGATCTCCGAGATGACCCAGTTCTCGAAAATCGCCCCTCGCAGGTAATGTGTGGCGAGTTGTGCGGCGAACTCCAGACCCAGGAGCGAGCAGAGCAGGCCCGTGTCGTGAAAGTAGAGCTTGGGCGACTTGATGAGCCGCTTGGAGAAATTCTCGTGATGCGGAGGGAGCAGGAAGGCGACATAGCTGGCTTCGAGTACCGAAATCCAGGCGCGCACCGTCCTCTAGTTGATCCCCAGGTCGTTGCCGAGGCCGCTCAAGTCGAGCAACTGTCCAACCCGTCCGGCGCAGGCCATGAGGAAGCGCTGGAAGGCGCTCAGGTCGCCGATGTTGCGCAGGCTCCTCACGTCGCGCTCGACGTAGGTCTGGATGTAGGCCGGGTAGTAATCCGGGGGGGCGATGCCGCGGTCGTAGAGGACCGGGTAGCCCCCCTTGAAGAGGCTTTCGTCCAGGCTGGCGGGGGCGCCGGCTGCAAGCTCCTGCCGGGAAAAGGGCAGCAGCGTTTGCGGCGCGACCCGGCCGGCCAGGGATTGGCCGACCTGCTCCATGAGCAGGAAGTTCTGCGAGCCCGTGAGGACGAACTGCCCCATGGTGCCGCGCTCGTCCACCAGCACCTGCAGGTAGGAGAACAGGGCCGGCACCTTCTGCGCCTCGTCGATGATCAGCCCCTGGTCCCCATACCGCTCCAGGAAGCGCCGCGGATCCTCTTCCGCGGCTGAAACGATCGTCGATCCGCTCGAGATCGACGCAGGCGTAGTCCGGGAAGACGCCGCGCACAAGCGTAGTCTTGCCCGACTGGCGAGGTCCGGACCGAGAGGATTGGATAGAGCCGGGCCAGCTTCTGGAGGTGGGTGCCGAGATGACGTCGGACGCGCCGCATTCTTTACGGAATAGGAATTGAGATCCTGTTTTGCAAAGAAAAACGACCGTCGGGTGGGGCGTACCGCTGCCCTGCGCGCCGCTGCAGATCCCGGCCTAGAACAAGGCCAGGGCCCCGGTCCGCTCCAACCGCACCATCATCCTGCGGAACAGGATCAACGAGGCTGCTCCGCAGACCGCCACCAGGCCGGCAACGATGATCATCTCCAGGGCCAGCGAAGAGACGAGAAGGGGCGATCCCGTGAGCGCTCCACGAAAGGCGTCGATGGCGTAGGCCAGGGGATTGACGTAGGCCAGCAGCTTGAATGGATGGGGGATGAGATCAACCAGGAAGTAGGCGCCGCTGATCATGGCCATGGGCCGCTGGATGATCAGTGTGAACACGGTGCGGTCCTTGAAAGCCATGATCAGACCCGCCCCGACGATCCCCAGGAACAGGTTGAGAAGCAGCAACAGCAGCAGGCTCAAGGCACCCCACATCAGGCCCTCCGCGGTGAGGGCGGGCTCAAAGCCGAAGATCAACGCCGCCCCCGCAAAGAGCGTGATCGAATGGTAGGTGAACAGGAGGAGATAGTAGAGGGAGATCCCCAGCACGAGGGTCAGCCGTCGGACAGGGGTCGTAAAGAGCCGTTCCAGTGTGCCCGTCTGCATCTCGGATGCAACCCCGCCGGCCACGTGGGTATCGAGCATCACCATGTTGCCCACGCCCAGGGCGGTGAAGGCGATGAGGCCGAGCAGAATGAACGTGAACTGGTCCGGCAGGCCGCTCAGCTCCGCCAGCCGTGCGGAGGCGCGCCCATCGCTGAAGGCCCACGCCGTCAGAATGATCGGCAAGGTGGCCATCAGGTGTCCCACGAGATCGATGATGAATTTGTTCCGGTAGCGGGTCTGCACGTTCAGCTGATGCCGGGCCACCCGCAACAGGATACGCACCTCGTCCCGCAGGCCGCCGCCTGACATCAGAACCCCCCCAGCACGCCGCTGCGCCGCGCCGCGTTCAGCTCGCGGCCGAGGAAGAAGAACCCCACCAGCCAGCAGGCCAGCGCCATGGCCGCCAGCACCGCCAGGTCGGGGGCCATCTGGAGGAACGGCTCGGCGCGCAACAGCGAGCGTCTCTCCAGATCGAAGGCCCAGGTGAAGGGCACGCAGCGGGCCACGGTCTGCAGCCACTCCGGGTAGATAGTGATCGGGAAGGTGGCACCCGAGAGCAGAGCCAGTACCGCACGGGAGAGCACGGTCTGGATCGCCCAACTGTCGGCTACCCTTACGAGCAGGCTGGAAAGTGCGAAGGCCATGCCATACGTCGATGCAAGGTGCAGGCCGACCGCGGCGACGCCCGACAGGAGATCGATGTGGAAATCGAGCTGAACCCAGACCCGCAACAGCGTGATGGTGGTGGCGACGAACAGGGTCATGTAGCAGAGATGGGCCAGCGCGGTACCCACGAAGAGGGTCGAGGGAAACTGGGCCGATACCAGGACTCGCTCCAAGGTGCCCGTGTAGCGCTCCATGCGCAGAAGGTTGCCGATCCAGGAGAAGACCGTGTTGGACAGGGCGACGGCGACAAGAGGCACGGCCATGTAGCCCACGTAGCCCCCGTACCCGGCCGAGTCGAAGTACGACCCCGTCAACCGGTTCTCGCGGCCGACCAGGGTGTCTCCGAGGAAGACGAAAGGAAGGATGGCCAGGAAGGGACCCAGGCTCAGGTTCAGCAGCCAGCTCGGATAGCGGCGCATTCCGAGGGCGATCCTCCGGGCCGTGAACAACGAGTCGAGCAGGTACGCCCGGGCCGCCACACTAACCACGGCCGGCCGGGTTGGTCAGGGATACGAACACGTCCTCCAGAGTCGGTCGGACCAGGCCCATGCTGAGGACTTGCTGTCCCGCGAGGCCTTCGGCCCGCGCCAGCTCGGCCACACTGCGGATCGGCTCGCGGACCCGCAGCCGGAGCGTGGTCATCGTGGGCTGCTGGTTCTCCGACAGCACACTCTCCACGAGGGGGTGGTCCCGCAGGGCCGCCAGTGCGCCGCTGGATCCGGTCGCCAGCTGCACCTCGACGATCCGGTTGTCTCCCACCTCGGCCCGCACCTCGTCCGGCGATCCCTCGAGCACCTTCCGGCCCTGGTGGATGATCGCCAGCCTGTCCGACAGTTCCTCGGCTTCGTGGAGATAGTGAGTCGTGTAGAGGATGGTGACGCCGTCGCGCCGGCACAGGTCCTTCAGCAGACTCCGCAGCGTGCGGGCCCCGTTCGGATCGAGGCCGATCGTCGGCTCGTCGAGCAACAACACGGGCGGCCGATGGACGAGGGACACGGCGATCGCCAGGCGCTGCTTCATGCCCATGGAATACCGCTCCACGTAGTTGTCGAGGCGGTCCGTCAAGCCCACGACATCGGCCACCTCCTCGATCCGGTGTCTCGCAGCGTCGCCGCGAAGTCCATAGAGGCCGGAGAAGTATTCCAGATTCTGCCGCCCCGTGATCTTCCAGTAGACGCTGCGCTCGCCCCGGATGGAGACCCCGATGCTGCGCCGTACCTGCCGCTGACGGGTGGCCACGTCGTGGCCGTTGATCCTGCACGTGCCTTCGTCGGGAAGCAGAAGAGTGCAGAGAACGCGGACCGTGCTCGTCTTGCCGGCGCCGTTCGGTCCCAGGAGGCTGAAGAACCGCCCCGCTTCCACCGTCAGGTGGAGATCGTCGATGGCGATCACCGGTTCCGTGTCGTAGCGGCCCAGGAACCGCCGCCACAGCGCCGGATTGCCGACGTTTTTCGTGAAGCGCTTTGTGAGTCCCTCGATCTCGATCATGCCTTCAGGATCGAGGGCGGGTTGGACAATGTCAACGAAGAGGACGATGGCCCGGGGGGCCTACTCCGCCGGCAGCTGGTACCCCTCCTTCATCACCTCGATCTTCGCCAGCACCGAGGCCTGGCCCTGGGAGCGGTCGCCGTAGGTCACGTAGAGGGTGTGGGACCGCTCGCCGCGGCCGAAGCCGACGTTGGTGGGCAGGGTCGGCGTGGGGATCCAGGCGCGCTCCTGGCCCTGGGGCGAGTAGACGTAGATGCCGGGGCGGGTCATGTCGCGCACGGCCACGTAGAGGTTGCCCTCGGCGTCGCAGACGAGGCCGTCGGGGCCGTCCTGGGGGGCGTAGTCGACCAGCACCTCGCGGAAGGAGGCCGAGCCGTCCTCGGCCAGGTCGTAGGCCAGCAGCGCCATGCGGCCCTTGGGCGGCGGCGGCTGGCCCGCGGGCAGGCGGTCGAAGGCGGGGCTGCCGTTGTCGTTGGATACGACGTAGAGGCTCTTCTGGTCGGGCGAGACGGCGACGCCGTTGGGCTTGCCGGCGTCGGAGATGATGCGGTTGATCGAGCCGTCGGGGTCGATGCGGTAGACGCCGAAGACCTCCTGCTCCATGGGCTCGTGGCCGAGGTACTTCGGGTCGGAGAAGTAGATGCGGCCCTTCTCGTCGATGGACAGGTCGTTGGGCGCGTTGAGGCGGTAGCCGTTGTAGTGGCTGGCCAGGATCACCGCCTGGCCGGTGGCCATGTCGGTGCGCGTCACCCGGCGGCCGCCGTGGTCGGCGCCCTCGCAGGCCACCAGCCGCCCCCGGGCGTCGAACTTCAGGCCGTTGGACATGCCGCTCGGCGAGCGGAAGACCTCGGTGCGGCCGGTCTCAGGGTCGTAGCGCATGATGTGGCCGGCCTGGGGTGGGTCGCCGGAGACATGGGTGAAGGTGATGTCGCTGAAGTAGACGCGGCCGTCGGGGGCCACCGCCGGCCCCTCGCTGAAGAAGGCGCCGTCGTACACGACCTCGAGACGGGCCTCCGCGAGCAGGATGTCCGGGTCTCCTGCGTAGAGGTCGAGGCGCCGGATGTCCGGGTCTCCTGAGAGGGTTCCCTCCGCAAAGACGGCGGGAGCGGCGTGGGCGAGCAGGCCCGCGAGCAGGGATGTCACGGCGAGCAGTGATCGTTTCATGAGGCTGACTCCTTGGCCCGGCGCGGGTCCGCTACCGGGGACGCGGACGGGCGATGGATCCGCCGTCCGGCGGATGTTGAAGAGCAGAGGCGGCGGTCTCGGAGGTCCGCACCGGGATGAGGCCGGGCGAGGGAACCGCCGTCCGGCGATGTTGAGAGGGGCGCCCCCGGTTGACAGAGGGGCCTCCGGTCGCCCAGCGGCTCGGCGCCGAGAGGCGAGGGGCACTCAGGCCTCCTGCGCTCCGAGCCGTTCGAGCACCCGCCGCAGAGCCGCGGTGGCGATGGCGAAGCGCTCGGCGCCGGTGCCGCCGAAGTCCGGGTCGTCGGCCTTCAGGTGGGGCTCGATGGACAGGAAGCCGCTGAAGCCGCGGTCGAGAGCGTCGGCGAGCACGGCCTCCACCTCGCCGTCGCCGTGGCCGGCGGGGACCACGCGTCCGCTGTCGGCGACCTTGTCCTTGATGTGGAACCAGATCACGTGGTCGGCCAGCCGCTCCCAGGCGGGCCAGGGCGGGCAGCCGCAGGTGACGAAGTTGGCCGGGTCGAAGAGGGCGCGAAGGTGGGGATCGCCCACCGATTCGATCAGGTCGGCGCAACGCTCCGGGGCGTCGCCGTAGATGCCGCTCTCGTTCTCGTGGACCAGGGTGATTCCGGCCCCGGCGGCGGCGGCCGTCATGCGCCGCATCTGGTCGAGGACCTCGCCGCGCACCTGCTCCGCCTCCTCGCCCTCGTGGCGGAAGGAGAAGACGCGCACGAAGCGGCAGCCGAGCTGATCGGCGCGGCGCAGGGCGATCTGGAAGCGGGCGAAGTGGGCCTCCAGGTCGGAGCGGATCGGCGTCTTGCCGATGGGCGAGCCCACGCTCGACACCCCGATGCCGGCGGCCTCCAGCCTCCGGCGGAAGGCCAGGGCCTCCTCGTCGGACAGGTCGAGGACGTTGCGGCCGCCCACGCCTCGGACCTCCACGTGGCCCACCCCGGCGGCCAGCAGGCCGTCGATCTGCTCCCCGCCGTCGGCGGCGATCTCGTCGGCGAAGCCGGTGAGGGTGACGGGCCCCCTCACGGCGACCCCTCCGGCGGCCACGGGTCGAGGCAGGCGCCGCTCGGCGAGGGGCCGGTGGGCCGCCAGGGCAGCTCGTCGAAGGACCGGTAGGCCACGTCGAGCCAGGGGGTCTCCAGGCGGATGTGCCCCTCGTAGCGGGAGGTGAGCGCCGCCTCCAGGACGCCGCTGGTCAGCAGGGTGCGCTCCACCGGGTACTGGGGCCGGCCGCTGAGGAACATCTCCTCCACGTTGAGGCCCAGGTAGCTGAAGTGGGCGTAGGCGCCCTCGGTGCCGCCGTGGCCCTGGCACTTGAACCAGGTGGATTCCACCTCGCCGCCGGTGCGCCGGGAGGCGTAGGCCAGCTCGCTGAGATAGCCGTTGAGCATGACCACGGCGCCGCGGAAGCCGTCGCGGTACTCCATCAGGAAGAGGGCCGGGTTGTCGCAGTGCTCCTCCATGTCGCCCTCCTGGCGTCCGTCCCCGATCACGGTGGCGCAGGCCGCCCCGGCCAGCTCCCGCCACCAGGCGCCCTCGCCGCGGCCGTGGGCCCAGGCCGCCTCCCCCTCCAGGCAGGTGACGGCGGCGACGCCGGTCTCACCGCCGCCGCGGCGCTCGGCCATGCACTGCAGCACCTCCAGGGTGTGGAACCCGTAGATGTCGAGGCCGGAGAAACCCACGGCCACCGCCTCCTCCAGCGGCGCGTCCAGCTCGTGCTCGAGGAAAGGGTCGCGCCAGCACACGGGCAGGGAGGAGCCGGCCATGAAGGGGGCGCCCAGCTCGGCGGCGCGCTCGTACATCCACAGGGCGTCCTGCCAGCGCCACGACAAGTGCTTGTCGTTGAAGACCGGCGCCGCCCGCCCGCTGGTGGAGAAGACCCCGCAGATCTGCTCCATGAAGTAGCGGCGCGGGAAGAGGTGCTGCTCCTTCTCGTTCCACGCGTAGTCGCCGTGCTCGCCGATGAGCAGCACCCCGTCCACGGCCAGCTCCCCGCCGCCCAGGGTCAGGGCCTGCACGATGCTGCCGTACACGGGCACGCCGAAGGCCTCGGCCGTGGGCCGGCCGATGTCGTTCTCCGGCACCTGGTCCAGGTAGACGGAGACGATGCGCGAGCGCGGCGCGACGAGTCCGTCGTCGGTGGGGAAGCCGCGCAGGTACTTGCCGATGATGACGTCGGCGTGCGACCGCGGCCGGTACTCGGTGATCACGGCGGCGATCCTGGGGCTCTCGGTCCCTTGGCTCACGGGCAGTCCTTTCTCTGTGTCAGGAAGCGGCGAGCGCGGCCAGCAGGGCGCGCAGGTAGCCGATGGAGTAGGCCAGGCCCTGGTGCACGCCCTCGCCGTCGCCCTCCACCTTGGGGATGTGATCGGGGTTGATGCAGCCGTCGAAGCCGACGCGCCGCAGCTCGAGGAGGATCTTGAACATGTTGATGTCGCCGTCGTCGAGCAGGGTCTCCTCGAAGGCGCCGGCCGTGGCCAGGGAGCCGCGCACGTTGCGCATGTGCAGGGTGAAGAGACGCCCCTTGCGGCCGTAGTTGTGGATCTCGTCCAGGATCAGGGAGCCGCCCCCGGCCTCGGCGCGGGTGCCGCAGCAGTAGAGGTAGCCCACCTGGCGCGACGGGAAGGCGTCGATGATGCGGTGGAAGCCCAGGGCGCCGAAAGGGGTGTCGACGTTGGGCACGTCCGAAGGGTGCATGGCGAGGCGGATGCCGCTCTCCTCGGCGATCGGCACGAGGCGCTCGTAGAGCTTCAGGAACCGCTCCCACCAGCGCTCCAGCGCCTCGCGGTCCGGCGCCGGGTCGGGGTCCCTGGCCAGGCTCTCCCCCCGGGAGCGGTAGCCGCCCCGGTGCACGGCGCGGTAGCGGCTCATGAGCCACGGGAAGGTGTCGCCGGCGATGCGCTGCCGGGCGATCGGCGCCCCGGCCTCGGCGAAGGCCTCCAGGGCCCGGCAGCTGTTGTCCAGCTCGCGTTCGGCGCCGGCCCCCCCGGAGATGAACTCCTCGGTGATGTCGGGCAGGGTGACGCGGTTGATGTCGAGCCCGAAGTCGCGGACCCGGCGGCGGATGGACCGCACCTGCCCGGCGTCGGGATAGCCCTGCCCCTTCACCCCCGGCCAGAAGTCCCCCTGCCCGAAGTCGAGGCAGTCGGCGCCGAGCTGGGTCACGAGGCGCAGGTAGGGGTCGGTGAGGTCGCCGTGCCAGACGGAGATACGTATCATGGAATCATCCTGAATGGGTAAATGTCGGCCGTGGAATGCGGAATAATGGGAGCCCCGTGCCTCTCCGCAACCCCGGGGGTTTGGTGACCCTGACTCTGGAGGAGGCAGAATGACAAGCACGCGTGCGTATCGGATCGCAGCCGCTTTCCTGGCGTGGCTGATGCTCCAGGGACAGGTTCCGGGCTTCGCCGAGACCAGGGAGGACAGGATCTACTTGGCGGACATGGACGGGATCTACTGGTCCAACCTGAAGGAAGGCACCACGCAACGCATCATCACTGCTGATAAGAGGCGGCCCGGCAAGATCGCCGTCGACGCTGCCGGAGGGAAGATCTACTGGGTCGACAGGAGGGGCGGGACGATCTGGCGGTCTGATTTTGATGGCTCGAACAGCGAGCAACTCCCTGGGGACTGGGGTGGATCAGAGGCGATGGACATCGCCTTGGATCTGAGAGCGAGTAAGATCTACTGTGCTGGGTTATACTACGATGGAGGATACTACGGGGAGGTCTATCGAGCCAATCTGGACGGCTCCGAATTTGAACGCTTGTTGGACAGGAGCGACGCCAAGCTCCTGGCGTTGGACACGCTAAGGAAACACATGTACTTGGGAGATCTGGGGAGCATCTATCGCGTTGATCTAAGCGGTTCCGGCCGCGAGGAGGTTCTCGAGGTTCTCTCGGAAGAATACTCTCCCATCGATATTGCACTGGACATGGTCGAGAACAAGCTCTATTGGACGAGGTCAGATCGTTCCATTTGGAGATCGAACCCGGACGGCTCGGATGTTGAAGACATCCTGAGGCTGGGCGATTATCCTGTGGACATCGCTCTTGACCCTGATGAAGGCAAGATGTACTGGAGCTTTGATGGCCCATACTTCGGAGGCCTCATGCGGGCCAACCTTGACGGTTCAGATGTGGAGGATCTTGTAGTACGGGAACGGGTGGAGGTGGTTGGGCTCGCCCTCGACTTGGAGGGGCGCAAGGTCTATTGGTCCGAAGCCCGAGGCACCATTCATCGAGCCGATATGGACGGCACCGATGTCGAGGATTTCTTCGCCCCCATTGTGAGAGACCCCTACTCCGTGGCGATGGACCCGGGGGACGGGAGGATCTACTGGAGTGACCTGCTGACGGGGTCCATCCAGAGAGCTGGCCCGGATGGCTCCGGCCTTGAGATCGTGATCGGGGGCTTGAAGAGCCCCAGGGGCGTCCTGTTGCGTGGAAACAGACTCTACTGGGCGGATCCGGGATGGGAGAATCGCAGAGCAGGCATGATCCAATCTGCCAAACAGGACGGCTCCGATAGGGAAACCATAGTCAGAGGGAACCTGAACCCTGACCAGTTGGCCCTGGATCTGACTCATCGCAAGATCTACTGGACAGAGTCGGGAAGATCCCTGATCCGTCGAGCCGATCTGGATGGAACCGATATCGAGGATTTTCCAGTCGGGGCTATTCCTAGGGGCATCGCCCTCGACGTTGTCAGGGAGAAGATGTATTGGACATGGCAGTCAGGCCCCCTTGGGGGGGCAACGGGAATCAGCCGCTCCAGCCTGGACGGTACGGACATCGAGGTCGTTTCCATCGACGATGCGCTCTTCTCCGATGATGACTGGCACCGCCAGTTCTGGCACTTCAGGGCTGTGGCCCTGGACCCGGCGGGCGGCAAGATCTACTGGAACTCCCTGCACTGTCCACCACCCGGTCCTGACGAACTACCCAGTTGCAGCCTGAGGGCCTATCGAGCCGACCTTGACGGGTCAACCGCGGAGGAAGTGGCGTGGCTGACCGGCTACATGGGGTATGAACAACCAGGGCTCAGGGTTTGGCCTCCTTATTTCGTGGGAAACGCCCTTGCCCTGGACCTGTCCCACCGGACCGCGGTATCAACCCGGAACAGCGTTCCCATCTCCACCACGCTCCGCCGCAACCACCCGAATCCCTTCAACGGCTCCACCCTGATATCCTACACCCTCGCGGCCCCCGGACCTGTCTCCCTCATCGTCTACAACACTCTGGGCCAGCCCGTCCGGACCCTCGTCGACCAGGTCCAGGCTCCCGGCCTCTACAGCGTACCCTGGCAGCCCGCCGAGGCCCTGGCCAGCGGCGTCTACCTCTACCGTCTGACCACCCCCGCTGCCGTCCTGACCCGCAGGCTCGCCCTCCTCCGTTGAGTATCCCGCTGCCATCGGACCGCCGCAGGGTCGAGCCGTCGAGACGGCCCGCGTGAGCCGCCGCCGGGACTACCCCTTCGAGATCGAGCTCGAGGTGCGGGACTACGAGTGCGACCTGCAGGGCGTCGTCAACAACGCCGTGTACCTCAACTACCTGGAGCACGCCCGGCACCGGTATCTGCTGCACGCGGGGCTGGACTTCGCCCGCCTCCACGAGCAGGGTTGCGACCTGGTGCTCATGCGGTCGGAGGTCGACTACTTGGCCCCGCTCAGGTCGGGGGACCGCTTCGCCGTGGCCTCGCGCCTGGGGCGCGGCGGGCGGGTCCGCTGGATCTGCGACCAGGAGATCTTCCGGCTGCCCGGGGGGCGAGGCGGTGGTGCGGGCGCGCATGGAGGGGACGGGCGTCATCAACGGACGGCCGCGGCTGACGCCGGAGGTGCAGGCCCTGCTGGAAAAGGCCGAAGAGGCCCGCCCGTGAGCGCGTGGCCGACGGCCTCAGATGCACCCGGGGATCGAGCGTCCCCGGGCGAGGATGGCGTCGCTGCGGCCCTCGCCGGTGAAGCGGCAGCGGGCGCTGACGTAGTGGGTGGCGTAGCCCCAGCGCCGCAGGCCGGTGGCGTTCGGCCGGCTGCTGTGGAGGATGTGGCCGTGGTGGAAGCTGCAGTCGCCGGGGGCCAGCTCCACGGGGCGCTCCTCGGGAAGCTCGCCGGCCAGGGAGCGGCGCTCGAATTCGCGCCAGCGGTCCTGCTCGATCCAGCCGTGGCGGTGGGTGCCGGGCAGCATCCACATGCAGCCGTTGGCGATAGTGGCCTCGTCCAGCGCCGCCCAGCAGGTGACCATGCGGTCGGGCGGGTCCACATGGAACCCGAGGGGCTGGTCCTGGTGGTAGGCCTGGCGCGAGCCGATGCGGGGCGGCTTCATGAAGAGCTGGTCCTGGTAGAGCTTGATGTCGGGGCCGAGAAGGGCCTCCACGCAGTCGAGGATGCGGGGGTTCAGGGCGTGGGCCCGGAAGACGTCGTCCGCGAAGGCGACGTGGCTCATCTTTCTCAGAGAGTCGGCCCGGTCGTCGGCCTCGGCCTCGCCGCCGGCCGCGGCGGGCTCGAGCTGGAGCCAGGCGGGGTCGACGTGGGCCGCCTCTCCGCGCGAGATCAGCTCCGCGCGGGTCTTCATGACTTCCACCTCCGCCGGCCCGAGGAGATCGCGGACGATGAGGACACCGTCCTCCCGGAACTGCTCTGTCTGTCCCTCTGTCAGCATGACTCTCTCCCCAAAGTGGCGGGGAAGATAGACCCCACCCGCCGCAGGTCCATCCCATGACCGTTCCCGACTTCGAGCGCGTGCGCGGCGACTTCCCCCGGGCGCGCACCGCCGCCTACTTCGACAACGCCTCCTCCCACCCCATCAGCGTGCACTCGGCCGCCGCCCTGCACCGCTACGTGGACTGGGTCACCCACGAGGTGGGCGATCCCTGGTGGCCGGACTGGGCCCCGCCCCGCGAGGAGGCCCGCCGGCTCTTCGCGCAGCTGATCCACGCCGACCCGGGCGAGATCGCCTTCGCCCGCAGCACCGTGGAGGCCGAGAGCAACGTGCTCAACGGGATGGCCGATCACCTGGCCGGCGGCAACGTGATCACCAACGACCTGGCCTTCTCCGCCGTCCTCTGCAACTACAAGGTGCGGGAGGCCGCCGGCCTGCAGGTGCGCATCGTGCGCAACCGGGACTGGCGTATCGACGTGGACGCCATGGCCGCGGCCATCGACGCCGACACGCGCCTGGTCTCGGTGGCCCTGGTCTCCAACGTCAACGGCTTGCTCGCCGACGTGGCCGCCCTGGGCGAGCTGGCCCACGCCCGCGGCGCCTACCTCTACGCCGACATCATGCAGGCCGCCGGCGCCGTGCCCATCGACGTGGGCGCCATGGGCATCGACCTGGCCGCGTGCTCGACCTTCAAATGGCTCATGGGGGTGAAGGGCTTCGGTTTCCTCTACGTGCGCCGGGACCTGCAGAACACGGTGGTCAAGGCGTCGCAGCCCTCGGGCTCGGTCCGCCTCAACTACCCGCCCTGGACGGATGCGGATGACGGGCGGCCCGAAATCAGCGTCATGACCCGGGAAGATGCCACGGCCTGGGAGGTGAGCTATGCCTCCTACGAGGGGCTGATCGCCGCCCAGCAGAGCCTGCGCTACATCCTCGACTTGGGGGTGGACAACATCCGCGGCCACGTGCGCGGTCTCACCGACCGCCTGCAGGAAGAGCTGCCCGCCAAGGGCTACCGGCCGATCACGCCGCGCGGCAACGAGAGCCCCATCCTCGCCTTCGTCGCCCCCGACCCGGCCGCGGCCGTGCGGCGCACCCGCGAGGCCGGCGTGCACGTGGCCATGCGCTTCGGGGACAAGCTGCGGCTGTCGCCCTCGGTCTACAACAACCAGGAAGACGTGAGCCGCCTCATCGAGGCGTTGCCCTGAGCTGCCAGGGGAATCCGTTTTGGGGGTCGCAGGATCGATCGAGCGCCCCCGGGCGGGCGCTCTGTCGGCAGAAGCGTCTCCCCCGGCGGGCTCAGTTACCGCCCGGATCCTCCCGCCTCCACACCGGTCCGGACTCCGCCCGCCCCCACAGGTCCTCGAAGGCGGCGGGGTCGTCCCGTCCCTCCCAGAAGTCGGTGACCACGTCGTTGACGTACGACGGCGGCGGGCCCGGCGTCTCGAAGCGGTGCAGGCGCTGCAGGAAGCGCATGTCGTCATGGTGCCCCTCCCGCTCCGGGTCGTGGCGCAGGTAGATGGTCAACCCGTCGCCGTAGCGGATGCGCACGAGGCTGGGCGGCGGGGCCGGCGGCTCGCCCTTGCAACGCTCCAGTTGGTCCCGGTCGAGATCGACGCCCAGGCCGGGCGCCTCGGGCACCTGCACGCTGCCGCTGAGCACGGGCATGGTCCGCGCCGTCACGTCTTCCTTCCACAGGTGGCAGCAGTTGACGTGGTCGATGGTGGCCGTGGGCACCACGGCGACCTCGTGGGCCAGGAAGGCCTGGTTGATGGTGCCGCCGCACTGCTGGTACATGATCGGCGTGTCCGTCATCCCCGCCACGGCGCCCACCTTGAGGGCCGGGCCGATGGGCGCGTGGCCGGCCATGTACCCGTCGGCCAGGCCCTTGATCATGAACTCCGCCGGTCCGTGGTGGACGATGACGGGAAGCCGGCACTGTTCCCGCAGCATGCGCCAGCCGTCCTCGTCGGTGGCGCGCACCACGTCCTCGAAGCGGCCCGACACGGGCAGGCGCTCCAGCTCGGCGAGGATGGGGCGCATCGTGTAGTAGTCGGAGTTGGCGTTGAAGTCGTAGTGGACGCGGAACCAGGGGGGCGCCGCCTCCTGCATGGCCTCGGCCTGGCGGATCACGTTCTGCACCTCGTCCACGTGATACTTCATCCAGCGGTAGCCCCGGGCCGCCGCCTGGCGCACCTCCTCGGCCATCGCCTCCGGCGCCTGGGAGACGGTCCAGGCGGCCACCGGGATCCACGAGCGCAGCTTCGGCCCCATGAGCTTCCAGGCCGGCGCGCCGAGGTGCTGCCCCATCAGGTCGTAGAGGGCCATGTTCACGCACAGGTCCGACTCGGCGTTGATCCAGTCGAAAGGGTCGGTGCCGGCGTATTTCGCGCGCACCGTATCCTCGTCGGGACCGCCGCCCCAGCTCTCGCCGATTCCCTGCAGGCCGGTGTCGGTGTGCAGGACGTAGATGGTGCGGCCCTGCACCTGCGGTCCGTGGTAGCGCCGCAGGACATGGGCGTTGAAGTCCTGGTAGGGCGGGCGGATTGGATGGACCTCGACGTCGGTGATGCGCATGGCCGGGGGCCTTTCCTCCGCGGGTCGGCGCCTCAGGCGGGGCCGAGCCCGAGACGCTCCTCCTCCGGCCGCAGGGCCTGGAGGACGAACTCGATGTGCTCCTCCAGGGGAACGCCCAGCTCTTCGGCCCCCTGGCGGATCTCGCCGCGGTCCACGGCGCGGGCGAAGCCCCGGTCCTTGAGCTTCTTGCGCACGCTGCGCACGCCCAGGTCGGCGAGGCTCCTGGAGGGCCGCACGAGGGCGCAGGCCACGAGGAAGCCGCACAGCTCGTCCACGGCGAAGAGGGCCCGGGCCACCGGCGTGTCGCGCGGCACCCCCGTGTAGGTGGCGTGTCCGAGGATGGCGCGGGACAGGGGCTCGGGGTAGCCGCGCTCGCGCAGCAGGGCCACGCCGAAGGCCGGGTGTTCCTCGGTGGGGGAGCGCGCCTCGTTGGGGTGGCTCTCGTAGTCGAAGTCGTGGAGCAGGCCCACGGTGGCCCAGGCCTCCTCGTCCTCCCCCAGGCGGCGGGCGCAGGCGACCATGGCGGTCTCCACGGCGTACATGTGCCGGCGCAGGGCCTCCGACGCCGTGTGCTCGTGCATCAGCGCCAGGGCTTCCTCCCGGGTCACGGGCTCACCTTGGCCTGCGGCTCGAAGCGGTCCAGGTACTCCCCGAAGCCGGCCGCCTCCATCTCCTCCCTCGGCACGAAGCGCAGGGCCGCGGAGTTGATGCAGTAGCGCAGTCCCGTGGGCTCGGGCCCGTCGTCGAAGAGGTGGCCCAGGTGCGAGTCGCCGTGGCGGCTGCGAACCTCGGTGCGCGGGTAGAACAGCTTGAAGTCCCGCTCCTCGACGACGTTCTCCTTCACCAGGGGGCGGGTGAAGCTCGGCCACCCGGTGCCCGAGACGTACTTGTCGGCCGAGATGAACAAGGGCTCGCCGGAGACGATGTCCACGTAGATCCCCTCCTTCTTGTTGTCCCAGTACTTGTTGCGGAAGGGCGGCTCGGTGCCCTCCTCCTGGGTGACCTCGTACTGGAGGCGGGTCAGGCGGCGCTTCAGCTCCTCTTCCGGCGGCTTGCGGTAGCGCAAAGCCTCGGTGGCCTCCTCGCTCCAGTGGGCGCCGATGAACTGGTCGCGCCCGGAGCCGGAGCGGTAGCGCTTGTAGTGGCCCGGGCTTTTTCGGTAGTAGTCCTGGTGGTACTCCTCTGCCGGGTAGAACACGCCGGCGTCGCGCACCGGCGTGACGATGGGATCCTCGAAGCGGCCCGAGGCGGCCAGGTCCGTCCTGGAGGCCTCGGCCAGCCGCCGCTGCTCCTCGTCGTGGACGAAGATGGCCGAGGTGTACTGGTGGCCGCGGTCGACGAAGGAGCCGCCGGCGTCGGTGGGGTCGAACTGCATCCAGTAGACATCGAGGAGCCGCTGGTAGCCGATCGTCTCCGCGTCGAAGGTGACCTGCACCGCCTCGAGGTGGCCGGTCTGGCCCGAGGCCACCTGGCGGTAGGTCGGATTCAGCTCCGGGCCGCCGATGTACCCGGAGACGACGGAGCTCACCCCCGCCAGCTTCTCGAAGGGCGGCTCCAGGCACCAGAAACAGCCTCCGGCGAAGGTGGCCTTGGCCGGTTCCCCGGCGCCGGCGGCGGCCGGCAGGACCGCCAGCAGAACCGCGAAGATCCGTGTCATCGAATACCTCCTGTTGGTTGTGTCATCCTCCCGCCGACGCCTGCGCCGCGGCGGGCGTTCCGGGCCGGGCTCAGCCGCCGCCGCCCAGCCGCCAGTGGATGCCCATCAGGCAGGTCGGCTCTCCCGGCTTGTCGATGGCGTAGTAGATGGTCAGGATGGATCCATCGGCGAGCTGGGCCGAGGCCGGGTATCCCAGATCGGGGCTGGTATCGGTGCACAGGACGATCTCTTCGCTCCAGGATTCGCCTTCATCGACGCTCACCCGGGCCCGCTCCCCGAAGGGGGGCACCCTGACGCCGTACACGAGCAGGACACGGTTGTCCTGCAGACGAATCATGTGCGCGGGGTAGCCGAGAATCGCGGTCTTGAACGGCTCAGTCCAGGTGCGGCCACCGTCACGGCTCTCGGCCTGGAACATGAACTTCTCTTCCAGCCGGGATGTCCCATAGCGGAACATCCCGATGAGCTTGCCGCTCTCGGCTTCGACGACATACGGTTCGCCCAGGCCGATGCCCTCCGGCTCGGGGACCTTGCCGATGACCTGCCACGAGCGTCCCTGGTCCGTCGATTCCTCGGCGGTCAGGCCGTGGACTCCGTCGAAGGTGCCGCTGCCGAGGTAGAGCAGCCTGCCGTCGTCGAGCTCGACCGGTCCATGGGGAGCGGACCCCACACTTCTGACCGGTTCCTCCCAGGTGAGGCCCGAGTCCGTGGATCGCTGCGTCCAGTGCCCCATCCAGCGTTCCCGCACCTCGGGGCTCAGCGTCTCGGCGTGGGCCTTGTAGTCTTCGTTCTCCCCGAACTCTACCGATGTGAACCAGGTGGTGATCAGCGTGCCGTCGGAGGTCTCCACCAGTCCGGCGTCGCGGTCGTCGAGGGGCGTATTGCGAATGACGACGGGATCACTCCAGGTCGCACCCTCATCGGAGCTGCGCACCATTTCCGTCTTGCCCCACGGGCAGATGTGGTCGTCGCGGTCGCCCGAGAACACGACGATCAGCTCGCCGGCGCGGGTGCGCACGATCGTCGGCCAGCCGATATAGCGGCCCGGCTCCTTGCAGAGGATCCGGCTGGACAGAATCCCGGCTTCAGGTGCCATCCGTCAGGCCTTGGAGGCCGGCTTGTTGGCCGGATTGTTCCGGTCGGTTTTCCACCGCCATCCCACTTCCTTTCTCCCCGGGGGCAGCGCTACGTTGCTCGACCCCATGAACTGGATGGTCGTGCGCCGCTGCCGCTCGCTGCGCCAGGCGGTGGTGCCGTGCGCCACGCCGCCGAAGAACAGGACATCGCCGGCCTTCAGGGGCGGTTTGTGTACCTGGGGCAGATCGATGCTGGTCGTCAGGTGCCGGGGAATCGGGTACTTGGCCTTGTGACTTCCCGGGACGCAGATGAATCCGCCGCTGTCCTCGCCGAAGCCGGGGGACTCGTCCTGCAACGCCCAGGCCACATTGGTCTGCTCCACCAGCTGCCGTCCGTTGTAGACGGTATAGCCGCCGGGATTCTGGCCGTGCAACGAGCCGCCGGTGGTGCCCTTGGGGTAGACGCAGCACATGGGTTCCGTGGACTCTCTGAAGCCATACCCGAGCATCCAGTTCAACCGCTGGACGACGGCGGGATGACCGATCATCCTGCGGAACGGCTCGCAGTGCGGCATCGGAAGCTGATAGAGTCCGCCGAGCCGCGGCCGATTGATCTCCCCGGCCAACCTCGGAGAGGTGTCCTCGGGCCATATCCAGTCGTTCTCGCGCAAGGCCTGCTCCGGTACATCCTCGACCCGCGAGGGGTGGCCCTCGGGCAACTCGTCCTGCATTTCCAGGGCAAAGGCGATGGCGCGGTTCGCCGCCGCCAGCCATTCCTCGTCCATGACGCCTCGCAGGACCAGGTAACCGCGCACGTCCCAGAACCACAGTTCATCGGGATCCGGCTGGCTGTTCTCGTCCAGCTTGAGGATCACCGATGGCGGCTGCTCTTCGGCTGTCGCCACCCAGCTTCGTTTCCCATCGGAGATCACCGTGCCACCCCGTCCGGTCGTCATCGTCCCCACGACCGCCTGTTGCTCCGGGGTCAGCTCCGTCACCCATTCCGGAGCCTCGATCTCGGGATAACCAGCCGTCGGCCTCGCCCGCGAGCTGATGTAGGTGATCTCGAGCACGCGGCCGGGCCGGCCGCGGATACCGTGGAGCGTGGTGGCGGCGCAGATGAGCAGATCTCCGGCTTCGAGCACGGGCTCTTCGGTCATTCCCAGATCATCGGCGCCGGCGAGGAAACCGGCCGGCGGCTCCGTCGAACGGTTGTGGCTGGCCGTGACCAGCACCACGCCTCCGTCTTCGGGCGCAGGTGCAAGAGCCAGGAATATCCTCACTCCCTTGCACTCGCGAGTAGCGCCGTAGTTCGCGTACCGCAGCCGCCTGCGGTCGTCCGGTGCGCCGGCCCGCAGGCGCACCCCGGCTGTCCCTTCGGGACCGTCCGGGACCAGGGCCGGCGGCTCGTCGATCGCGAAATCAGGGCCGCACAGCGTTTCCAGGTAGCTGTTCAATACCGGGTGCTCCTGCGGCGGCCACTCGAGCATGCCTCCGTCGCGGCCGGCGTCGTCGAGGGCTTCGCTGCAAGCGGCTACTTCGGCGGCCGAGAGCGCCCCGGGCACATGAAGGAAGCCCGCCACGTCGAATCCATAGTCCTCGTCTGCGGTCATGGTACTCCTCACTGGTTTCTGTTGAGGTCCAGGGTGCGCCAATAGTGCTGAAACTTCGTCGACTTCCAGCCGGCGTAGATCTCGTCCCAGCCCATGCGGTTGAAGTGGGGCCGCAGCGATCCCTCCGTGACCGGCTTCGAGGACCCTTGATAGTGGTAGTCCACCGAAAGGCGGATCCGGTCGGGACTGCGGTTCGGCAGGGCCTTGTGAACGGCATGACTGTGGAAGAACAGGGCATCGCCCACTTCGAAGTCCGCCGTTCTCCACCGGAGTCCTTCGGTTTCCAGCGGCGCCGTATCGATGCCGACTTTGCCCGCTCCGAGGGCCGGCTGTACCGGATACAGGCCGCCTCTGTGCGATCCCGCCAGGACCGAGAGTCCACCCAGCTCCCTTGGGCATGGGCCGAGTGGTATCCATGCGGTATACGTTTCCGGTGTTCCCCGGATATGGATGTAATCCTGGTGCGCGGGCGTTGTGTAGCTGGTGTTCTCCGGGAACATGATCCTTCCGATGTTCCGCGGATGGGCGAGTGTCTTCTCGCCGAAGAGCTTGTCGCACATCTCCAGGATCGCCGGATGGTGGGCGAAGGCATGGAAGGATTCCAGGCGTTGGAACTCGTCCAGGACGGGCCAGTAGCCATCGTCGCCTTCCATGAACGGCCCGCCGGCGCGGATGCCGTCCATCAGCGCTTCGCCGCCTTGTACCCATCCGTGGCGGTGACAGATCTCCAGGAAGTCGCGGCGCAGGCTCAGGATGGAGCCGCCATCGATGAGACCGCGGAAGAAGAGGCAGCCGTCCTGCCGGGCCCGATCCTGAAGTTGGTTCGGCTGGTTCAGGAGTTCGTTTGAGACGGCGAATGGTTCAACTCTTGCCACAGGATGCTCCTCGCTTGCTGGATGCCGACGGGCCGCCTCCGCGTCCCGGCAAGATCAGTTCGGCCGCGGCTAGCGAATCAGGACCAACTTGCGCGCCCATACATCCTCCGCGGTCACCAGCCGGTAGAGGTAGGTGCCGCTGGCCAAGGGCCGTCCCCGGCCGTCGCGGCCGTTCCAGTGGAGGCGGTGGAGGCCGGCCTTGTGGTCTCCCGAGGCCAGGACCGCCACCCGCTGGCCGTTCAGCGCGAACACCTCCAGGCGCGCGGGGCCCGGGGAGAGGAGGAACCAGGAGATGACGGTCTGGCTGTTGAACGGGTTGGGCGCGTTCTGCTGCAGCAGCGGGCCGTCGGGCAGGCCGATCCGCTCCCGGGCCAGGGCCATCAGCGGCCCCGCCGTGCTCGATATAGTGCCCGCCGTCATGCTCTCCGTCCACACGGTGGACGAGCGGCTCACCCATGGCGTCCGTCTCATATTGGAAGGTCAGGTCCCCATGGCCGTGCTCCCGCATCTGTTGCGCGAAGAAGGCCTGGATCCGCACAATGGCGGTCTTCATCGAATCGACCACCTCGGCGCGGAAGGGGCGGTCACTGGGCAGGAAGTAGATCAACCTCACGGTGCGTTCGGGCCAACCCTTCAGGCCAGCCGGCTTGGCGGCGAGCGCCTGGCCGAATTCGCCCTGGTAGATGACGCGGCAGAAGGGCGCATGCCCGTCACCCGACAGGTCGGTGGAAGCATCCGCTGGCGGTATGGCGGCAAGCAGGAACCCGGCCAGCGCAAGGGGGCGAGATCCCTGAACTATTCGATCGTTCATTGCCTGTCTCCCTCCCGTAGCAGTCTTCCCCGGCATTGGGCTCGCCGCCACAACGTGCCAGCAAGGGCAGGAACCGTCGGGACTCTCCGGGGGTGGTACGGGGCGGATTGCCTCCTGATCCTCATCAAGGTAACCTACGGGCATGAGCAACGACGCCGAAACCGTCATCGTCGGCGGCGGCATCTGGGGCCTCAGCACCGCCTGGCACCTGGCCGAGCGCGGCGCGGGACCGGTGCGTGTCCTCGAGCGCAACGCCGAGGTGGCGGGCGAGACCACCCCCCGCGCCGCCGGGCTGGTGGGCCAGGTGCGCAGCTCGGCGGCCATGTGCCGGGCGATCCGCTACGCCCTCGACCTGCTCTCCGGGTTCGCCGAGAGGTCCGGCCACGACCCGGGCCTGCGCCGGCCGGGGAGCCTGCTCGTGGCCCTGACGCCGGAGCGGATGGCCGCCTACGAAGGCCTGATCGAGCGCGCCCGGGCCAGCGGGGTCGAGGCCGCCTTCGTCTCCCAAGGCGAGATGGAGCGGCTCTGCCCGGGCATGGACGTCGCCCGCCTCGAGGGCGGCTGCTACATCACCGGCGACGGCTACGTCGACCCCGGCCGCTGCGCCCGCGCCTTTGCCGCCGCCGCCCGCGACCGGGGGGTCCGCATCGACTGCTCCGCCGAGGTGACGGGTCTCGAGGTCCAGGGCGGCGCCGTGCGCGGCGTGCGCACCGCCGCCGGAGCGATCGCCGCCGACCGGGTGGTCCTCACCGCCGGCCCCTGGACCAGCCGCCTGCTGGCCCGCTTCGGCGCCGACGGGCTGCCCCTGCAGACGATCCGTCACCAGCGCGCCCGCACCGCCGGCGCCGGGATCTCCGCCGACCACCCGGTGGTCCGCGTCACCGAGGCGAGCTGCTACGTGCGTCCGGAGCGCGGCGGCTACCTCTACGGCTTCTTCGAGCCCGAACCGCATCTCGTCGATTTCGAGGATCTGCCCGAGGGCTTCCGCACCTCCGACGTGGCCGAGCCGCGCGGCACCATCGCCGAGGCCGCGCGCCGGCTGGCCCCCCTCTTCCCATCGCTGCCCGGGCTGGAGGTGGCCGAGTACTCCCAGGGCGTCACCTCCTTCGCCCCGGACGGCGGCTACCTGCTCGGTCCGGTGCCGGCGGTGGAGGGGCTGTTCGCGGCCTCGGCCTGCGCCGCCCTCGGCATCGCCGGGGCCGCGGCCGTGGGGCGCTGGCTGGCGGGATGGGTGATCGACGGCGAGCCCGGCGAGGACCTGGCGCAGTTCGGTCTCGAACGCTTCGGCGAGCGCGGCCGCGACCGCGAATGGGTGCGCCGCGAGAGCCGCGGCTTCTACGCCACCTACTACGACGTCCGCTGACAGGAGGCGAAAGGAGATCCGATGGCGGACTTGAGCGGCCAGGTGGCCGTGGTCGTGGGCAGCAGCTCGGGGATGGGGAGGGCGGCGGCGCGGGCCTGTGCCGGCGCCGGGGCGAAGGTGGTGCTGGCCGCGCGCCGCGCCGGCGAGCTGCAGGCGCTGGCGGCCGAGATCGGCGACCGGGCCCTCGCCTGTCCGGCCGACGTGACCGATGCGGCCCAGGTGGACGACCTCGTCCGCACCGCCCTCGACGCCTTCGGCCGCATCGACGTGCTGCTCTACGCCACCGGGACCAACATCCCGGATCGCAGCCTTCAGGTGCTCTCCCGCGAGACCTGGAACGACATGATCGCCACCAACCTCACCGGCGCCTTCCACTGCACGCAGGCGGTGCTGCCGGCCATGCGCGCCCAGGGCTCGGGCCTGATCATCTACCTCTCCTCCGGCTGCGTGCAGAAGCCCGATGTCTCCGGCGTCGCCTACCAGGCCACCAAGTGCGGGCTCTCCGGCCTCGCCCACGGGACCTTCGAGGAGGAGCGGGAGAACGGCATCCGCACCACCGTGATCTTCCCCGGCCTGTGCGACACCCCCCTGGTCCTGCGGCGTCCGACGCCGACCCCGCCCGAGGTCATGGCCAAGGCCCTGCAGCCCGAGGACGTGGCCGACGCCTGCCTCTACGTGGCCGCCACGCCGGGCCGGGCGCGGGTGCCGGAGCTCGTGCTCCTGCCCGCCGGCCTGTAGCCCCCGCCTCTCTCAGCCAACCCCGGGCGTCACCTGCTCCAGGTAGTCCACCAGCCGGCGCCGGGCCGGGCTGTCCCCGTGGATCTCAAGGCCCACCCGCGCCCACGTGAGGGGCGTGGTTCCGTGCTCGTCGTCCGCCGCCGTCGGATCGGCCCCGGCCTCGACGAGGAGTCGCGCCAGGCCGGCCGTGGCGCCCAGGTGCAGGGGCGTCTGGCCCATGTCGGCCCGGGCGTCGACCTCGGCGCCGCGGGCGATCAGGGCCGCCGCCAGGGCGCCGTGGGCCAGCAGGAGGCGCGCGACCTCGGGGGTCGCCGCGTGGTGCAGGGGCGGCGCCCCGTCCAGGGCCGGCGCCATCCCGCCGCTCGGAGCCGGGTTCGCGGGAAGGGTCGGAGGGGGGCATGGGGTCTTGCAGCGGGCCCGCGGAGAGCGCTGGCCAGGGGCCCGCAATCTACCGGACCGCCGGCGCCAGCGGCAAGGCCGCGGGTCTTGATGGTCCCCCGCCCTTCGGCGACTCTATCGCACCATGAACCGCCCGGCCGCCGGACCCTGGCGGGAAATCGCCCGCCCCCTGCTCGACACCAGCGTGCACCCCCTGCGCTACGTCCTGCGCGCCTGGCCCCTGGCCATGGGGCCGACCTTCGCCATCGCCCTCTTCCTCTCCGTCCTCTTCCACCTGCTCGGCCTGGACCCCCTCCCCGAGGACGACCCGTGGCGGGGCCTGGCGTCGATGCCGAAGGGCTGGCTCCTGCTCCAGGTCGTCCTCGTCGCGCCCCTGGCCGAGACCCTGCTCATGGCGCCCCTGCTGGCCCTGCTCATGCGCCTGTGGGGGGGCCGCCGGCTCCCGGCCGCCCTGTCCTCGGCGGCGGCGTGGGCCGTCTTGCACTCCCTGAGCGCCCTGCTCTGGGGGCTGTGCATCTTCTGGACCTTCTTCGTGTTCTCCACCGCCTGGCTGGCCTGGAGGCCGCGCTCCTTCCGGCACGCCTACTTCGTCACCGCCGGGATCCACGCCCTCCACAACGCCGTGGCCGGCCTGGGCCTGATGCTGGCCTGGTAGACGGAGGGTGCCCCCGGGTATAGCATTCGGCCCTGATTTAGTATCAGATCCTGAAGAGAGGGAGGTGCTCCCATGAAAATCCGGAATTCGTTCCTCACCCGGAATTCGTTCATCACAATGTTGGCCGGCGCGGCCCTGCTCTGGGCCGGACCCGCACAGGCCCAGGGAACGGGCGCGGTGGCCGCCACCGTGGTCGACGACGCCAGCGGACAGGCCCTGGAATCGGCCCTGGTCCACATCGAGGCCCTGGACCTCGGCGGCTTCTCCGGCGAGCAGGGACGGTTCAACCTCGACGAGGTGCCGGCCGGCGAGCACGAGTTGAAGGCCGAGCTGATCGGCTACTCGCAGGCCACCGTCACCGTGATGGTGCAGGCGGGGGAGACCACCGAGGTGGAGTTGCGCCTGGAACCCAGCGCCTTCCTCTTCGAGGCCATGGCGGTGACCGGCACCGCCTTCAAGGAGTCGCCCATCAACCTGCCCTACGCGGTGACCACGGCGAACCGGGCCAAGCTCAAGGAGCAGGGCTCGCCCCAGCCCGTCGACTTCTTCAAGAACCTGAGCGCCAGCCACGGCGTGATCGGCGAGCGGAGCAGTTGGTACAACGCCAACCAGGCCGCCACCCTTTCCGAGAGCATCGCCAACGTCAACCTGCGCGGCCTGGGGGCCTCGCGGACCCTGGTGCTGTTCAACGGCCGCCGCCAGACCTACGTGCCCGCCCGCCTCATCGGCGGCCGCTTCGTCGACGTGAATTCCATCCCTTCCATCGCCCTGGACCGGGTCGAGGTGCTCAAGGAGGGGGCCGCGGCCATCTATGGTTCGGACGCGGTGGCCGGGGTCGCCAACTTCCTGACCCGCTCCGACTTCACGGGGTTCGAAGTCTCGGCCTCGCACGAGTATCTGGCCGGTGCGGGGGACAGCGACGTCGGCGCGATTTGGGGCGGCCAACTCGGCGGGGCCCATGCGGTCGTGGCCGGGGAATGGCGAAAACGCGCGGAGTTGCCGTCCACCGAGAGGGACTACCTGCTGCAGCCGTGGCACGGCAGCGGGCTGCCCGTCGGGCAGCGCCTCGGATGGTCGAGCCTGGGGAACCCGGGAACCTTCGCCGTCGGCGCTCCGGCTCCCTGGACGGCCGCCATCCACGCCCCGCAGTGCGAGCAGTTCGGCGGCTTCCGGGAGTCCTGGACCTGCCGCTTCCGCTATCAGCAGTACGAGAATCTGATCGAGGAGATGAGCCATGTCCGTGCCTTTACCGAGATCAACGGTGCGCTGGACAATGGCACGGAGTATCACTTCGAGGGCCTGTGGGCCCAGGCGGAGATTCCGAATTGGTACACCACCCCTTCGTACCCGCCCTTCCCACTGACGGACACCAGCATCATGGAGGTCGCGCCCGACCACCCGGGCCGGGAGGCCTTCTGCGAGGATTATGGTAGTACTCAGGACAGTGTTAGGGTCGGCGACAGGAACGTCAACTACTACAACGAATGCCAGGGCGGCGAGAACTGGTATTTCAACGGCCGCCCCTTCGGCAACTCGGGTCCCGGGCGCATTCTGGGCCGCGACTCCAGCACGTGGCGCGTGGCGGCTTCGGCGAATGGGGACTTCATGTCATTCGGCGGTCGAGAGACCCATTTCGATCTGGGTCTGTCCTATTCGCGCACCGAGGGCAACTACAACCTGCCGGGGGTGTACATCGAGCGGCTCTTCCTCGGCTTCCGCGGGTTCGGGGGCCCCGGCTGCGGCGTCGGCGTGGAGGCGGATCCCACCGACTTGGCCGGGATGCGGCTCGGCCCGCTCAACGGCCAGGTGGCCGGTCAGGACGACTGCCAGTACTACAACCCCTTCGGCAATGCCATCGAGAACACGGATCAACATGGCTCGGATTTTGTAACCCAGAAGAATCCCTCATACAGCGCCGCCCTTGCCAACAGCCCCGAGCTGCGGCGCTGGCTGGCAGACAATGAAGTCGATCTGCAGAGCACCGCGGATGTGCTGGTGGCCGACGCGACGCTGACCGGAACGTGGATCGAGAACGTGGCCAGCTACGCGGGCGGCTACCAGTTCCGTCTGCTCAATGCCAGCGGCGATCCCAACGACGAGGGGGACGTGACCATCAACCCCTGTCCGGTCGTGGGCGATATGAACTGCTCAGCCGAGGACAGGTTCGGGCCCTATGCGTTCACCAATGTGAATCGGCCCTATGATGAATCGCAGACGGTGCACCGCATCTTCGCCGAGATTCCTCTGAGCCTGGGGTCGCGCTTCGACACCCAGCTCGCCGCCAACTACGAGTTCCACGATGTGGCGAGCAGTTTCAATCCCAAGTTCGGGGGGCGCTATCAGCTGGCCGAATCCTCCACCCAGTCCCTGTTTCTGCGCGGCTCGGTGCAGACGACGTTCCGCACGCCGTCGCTGGACGATGTGAACGAAAGTCCGCTCTCGACGCTCGAGTGGATCAACGAGACGGGCGCCTATCAGACGGTGGACCGAATCGGGAGCAAGGACCTCAAGCCCGAACAGGCCTTCACCTACAATGCGGGCCTCGCCCTGATCACCGAGGCGGGCCATGAAGCGACCCTCGATTACTGGAGCTACGATTTCAGCGATGTCATCGGTGCCATGCCGCACGGGGCCATCACGGCCCTGTATGATGCGAACACGGAAGCCCTGAAGCAGTTCATCGTCTGCCCGGACGGGGTCGGCAGCGGCACCTGCGCGGCCTCCGAGCTCGAGCGGGTGCGAGTCGATATCGTCAACTGGCCGGGGGTGAAGACCTCGGGAATCGACATGCACCTGGGCACGCGGATGCCCGCGGGCCCGGGCCAGGTCGCCGCCAGTCTGGACGGCAGCTATATCCTGGCGTACGAGACCAAGGCCTTGATGCTGGACGACCTGGTGCTGCAGGAGGCCGCTGACGCGGCCGGCTACCTGAACTTCGGCAATCCCATTGCGACCTCCCTGCCCAAGTTGAAGGGGAGGGCCTCGGGAGGCTATCACTGGCAGACCTACAGCTTCGTGAGCTACCTGAACTACATCTCCTCGTACGAGGACCGGGGATCGATGGGCTCCGACAATGCCGCCATCAAGGATCTGTTCGGTACCATCGACCCCTTCGTCACCTTGGACCTGAGCGTCCTGTGGAGCCTCCCCAATGGCCTCAACATGGTGCTCTCGGGTATGAACCTGCTCGACACCCGGCCGCCCCTGGTCAACATCGAGCAGGCGTACGACGGCTTCACACACGATCCCAAGGGCCGGCGATTCAAGCTGTCCGTCACCTACGGATTCGGCGGCTGACCCCATGAGCGGCGGTAGGGCCCGGGCCGGCGGGGTTGTCCTCGCCGTCCTGGGCGCCGCTGCCGCCTGTCCTGCCAACCCTGCGGGTGACCTGGAGCCCGAGCCCATGGTCATCATCATCGACGTCAAGCCGCTGCAGCCCCACAAGGGCACCACCCTCGCCTCCAGTCTGCATCCCCTGATGCGGACCATCGGTCCCGAGTGGACCATGGCGCGCCTCCAGGGCGTCCTGGGCCACGCCTTCCAGTTCGCGATGGAGGAAGGGGGCGCCATGGTCTACCACGACAACCTCGACTGGAGCCTGGCCCTGGACCTGTTGCCCGAGCTGGCCAGCTTCCGGGCGTACGAGGCCAACCAGGAAAAGGTGGCCGCCGATCTGCCGGCGTTGAAGGCCGAGGCCAGGGATGCCGCCGTATCGAGCCTGGAGCGGGGGATCCCGGCCCTGGCGTGGCAGCCCATGAGCCTCGAGCAGAAGGGGAGCGATCACCCCGCCCACCACGCCTACTGCTGGGGGCTCATCGTCGGCTACGACCCCGAGGCGGAGACCTACACCATCCGTCACCCCTTCGTCTCCGTGGACTATGTCGTGCGCTACGACGCCCTCGGCCCCGCCGACCCCGGTGGGTGGTTCAACGTGACCGTCTTCGAGGGGCCCACCGAGGCGGACGAGAAGGCGACGCACCTCCTGGCGCTGCGCAACGCCCTCGCCTTTGCGGAGGGCACGCGGTTCGAGCAGGCCGGCCGTCCCCAGACGCGGCCCCAGGGCTTCGCCGCCTACGAGACCTGGAGCGCCGCCTTCGAGTCCGGGGACATGGTCAACCTTCCCACGCGCCATCACGCCAAGATCCTGACATGGCGGCGGGAGCTCGCCGCCGACTACATGCGCGAGCTGACCGGCCTGCTGCCGGAAGCGGCGGAACCGCTCCAAGCGGCGGCCGCTGACTACGACCGTGAGCACGAGTCCCTGCAGGCCCTGTCGGCCCTCGTTGAGGATGCCCATGGCCGTGGCGCGTACACCGACGACGAGCGCGCCGAGTCCCGCCGGCTGATCGGTGAGGCCCTGGAGGCGGACCGGGCGGCCGTGAGCCGGATCGAGGCGGCCCTGGCGATCCTGGACGAGTCGTAACACCGCACCCCCGCTCTCCGCCTTCTCCCAATACGCCAGCGTCTCCCTCGCCGTCTGAGACACCGCGCCCGGGCCGGGCTTTCGCGTTCCGGCGCCCGGCCTGCCTCTTGCCAAGGTCCACCTTGGCCTGCTCCTTCGCCAAAGGGGGCCATTGAGTCCCGGGACTCTCCGGGACTCTCCGGGTCTCGGCCCGGAACAGCCCTCCATCAAGCCATGCGACAGGGCCTCGCATGGCCGGGCCGTCTCCCCGTCGTTGAGCCTGGACGGGGGGCGGCCCCCTCTATCCCGAACCCGACCCGGGGCGCCTTCGTGAGCGCGATCATCAGTGGAGTGTGAGGCGGTTTGCCGCCGCCCCGGCCGCAGGGGACGGCGGAGAGCTCTCTGGTTCCTGGTGAGCACCCTGGCCGTCTCCGTCCAGGCCTCCGACGCCGTCTCTCGCTTCATCTGCGCCGAGGCCCTGTCCGCGGCCGCGAGCCCGGCCCAGCCGATCCCGCCTCCCCGCGCCAAGGCCGCCGCCAGCAGCTCCCTCTCGAAGGTCACCGCCCTTGTGGTGTTCACCGGTTTCCGGGGTCAGCAGGACGGCCTGCCCTCCTGGGCCGAGTCCCTCTTCGACCCGGACCTTCCCGGCAGCGTCAGCCACTTCTATCGGGAGATGTCCTTCGGCCGTCTGACCCTCCAAGGGACCGTGGCGCCCCGGCGCTACCTCGCCTCCGGCCGCGCGGCCGACTACACCTCGCGCGGTCCCGGGGAGTTCGGCCGCTATGCGGACTTCGTGCAGGAGATCCTGCGCCAGGTAGACGACGACCTGGATCTGGCCGGGTTCGACGACGACGGGCCCGACGGGCAGCCGGACTCCGGCGACGACGACGGGGAGGTGGACCTGATCGTCGTCCTCACACCCTTCCTGCCGCCCAACTTTCTCCTCGGGGGCGCCTCCGGGATCCGCGACCTGGGACTCCACGAGGCCGTGGCCACCTCCGATCCCGGCCACAACGGAGAGCCGATCGTCTATCGCACCGGCCTGGTCGCCCAGGGCCGCACTCTCGGCGAGGCGGCTGGTATCGTCGCCCACGAGCTGGGGCACACCCCCTTCGGGCTGCCCGACCTCTACAACGTGGCCTATCTCACCCAGGAGGGGCCGCGCGACCCGGCGGAGGATTCGGCGGGCATCGGCAACTGGGGCCTCATGGGCCGGGGGGCCCTCGGCTGGGGGGGCGACGACGGCCCCGTGAGCTTCTCCGCGTGGAGCCGCCTCCGCCTCGGCTGGGCCCAGGTCACCGAGGTCGCCAGCGCGTCCCGGCGCATCGTCCTGCGGGACGTGGCCGAGACGGGGGAACTCGTGAGGATCCCCGCCGGCGCCGAGGAGTACTTCCTGCTCGAATACCGGACCCGCTCCTCCTGGTACGACCGGGGGATCCCGGCCGAAGGTCTGCTCATCTGGCACGTCATGAGCAACCGCACCGGCGAGGTCACCAAGGTTCACTGGCAGGTCGATCTGGAGTCCGCCGACGGCCGCTGGAAGGAGGGCGGCTTCCCTGTCGGCCGGACGCCCGATCCCCTCGGCGGCGGGGACAACCTCGACTTCTGGGCCCATGACGACGACTACGCCAGGTCCCATGCGGGCAACCTCGGGGACGCCACCGATGTCTTCGGTCCCGCCGGGCGCACGCAGTTCACGGCCGCCACGAACCCGAGCTCGGCCGACCGGGAGGGCCGGAGCACCTTCGCCATCACCGCCATCGAGCTGACGGAGCGGGGCGTCGAGGCCCAGGTCGAGATCGATGGGCCGCGCATCGAATTCGAGGGTTTCACGGTGCAGGACCAGACCGGGGACGGCGTCCTCGTGGCCGGCGAGGAGGCCCTCCTGCTCTTCGACCCCGTCAACCACGGCGGACTTCCGGCCCGCGGCGTCATCCTGACCCTGGAGTCTGTGGACGGCCTGCTCACGGTCACGCCGGAGCGCCACGAGCTGCCCGATTTGCTGCCGGACGTCCACCATCTGGGAGGCGCCTTCGAGACCCCGCCCCGGATCGTGGTCTCCACGGACTTCGCCTCCGCGCAGGTGGCCCGGTTGCGGCTCACCGCCCTCGCCGGCGCCGACACCCTCGGCCGGCAGGACCTGCGGATCCCCGTGATCTGCGCCCGGCAGGTGGATGTCGACTGGGAGGTGCGGGACGGGCAGGGCACGGACCGCATCGATCCCGGGGACTTCTTTCGGGTGGACCTGCGGCTCGGCTCGACGGAGCCCGATCTGCTGCCGGCGCTGAGCTTCTATCTGTCCAGTCCCAGCGAGGCCGCCCTGCGGGTGACCGACGGGGCCGTCCGCTTCACCGCCGAGGGCGAGCAGAGCGCCCGCAGCTCGAGATCGCCGGAGTTCCTGGCCCTGGCCGGGGCCGCCGGGACCGAGCTGCCCTTCGTGCTGGAGGTGCGCACCCGGTTCCAGGTGTGGACGGACACCGCCGCCTTTGCGGTCACCCGGCGGCCGGACGTGACCCCGCCGAGGGTGCAGCACGTGCGGCTCTCCCCGGGCCTCGAGGGCCTGATCGTCCAGGTGCGCCGGCGCCACATCCTCGAGGGCGGCGAGATCCGCCGCGTGTCGGCCCGGATCCACGGCCTGCCCGACTCCGCGCTGGCCGCCGACCTGCCCATGGTCGAACGGGACGCCGTGTACGAGGCCCGATGGGCGGGACCCGCCGGCACGTACTCGGTCACCGTCGTGGTGGAGGACGGCGACGGGAATGTCGGCGAGAGCGAGGCCTCGCGCATCGAGATCGGAGCCGGCGGCGAGCCACCCCGTGGGGTGGAACCCGGGGGGCCGGGCCCCGGCGTCGAGCCCCGCCTGGCCGGGGACTGGAGGACCGAGGGACCGGCGGGGCGGCTGCAGGCCGCTCTGCGGCAGATCCACGCCTCCCGGGGCGGGGCTTGGTACGGCCGGACGAGGTGGCGCGTGTGGCGGTCTCCCGACCAAGGGGCCTCCTGGCAGCCCACCCCCTTCCTGCTCCCGGGCCGCCACAGGGGTCTCGACGGTTTCGGTTTCATCGATGTGGCCAGTACAGTCCACGGCGACGTGGAAGATCCCCTGACCGCCTACGTCGTCGAGGGAGGCGCCCTCGCCAACGGCGGGTTCAAGGGAGTCTTCGCGACCCTTGACGGGGGGGCCACATGGTCGTCCGTGCCCTTGCCCGAGGGCGTGGACGCCGCCTTCGTCGACCGGCACCTCCCGGACCGGCTCTACGCCGCATCGGACGGGGTCATTCTGGTCTCCGACAACGGGGGACGGAGGTGGACGGAGTTTCCCGTCGAGGGACGCCCGCTGGGTGTCTGGTCCCACCCGGCCGATCCGGGCAGGACCTATGCCTGGGTGGACTCCGCGGCAGGGCGGGGCCGGCTCTGGCGGCTCGACGAGGTCGGCGCAAGAGCCGTCGGCACCAGTCCCGTCCTCTTTACCTGGGTCCTTCCCGTTCCGGATCCCTGGATCCCGGGAGGGTTCTACATGCCCCTGTGGGACGAGCTGTTGCACACTTCGGATGAGGGAGCCACCTGGCGGGTCCTGGAGGTGGACGTGGGGAGCTACATCGCGGGCCTGGCCGTCTCGGACTCCGAACCCGGACTGATCTACGCGCACAGTGAGAGACTCCTGTTCCGCAGTCACGACGGCGGTGAGACGTGGCAGGGGACCGGGGCTCGATTCGATCGGTCCGACAATGTGGAGAGCGTGAGCACCTTCGGTCCTTCCGGCCTGCTGATCCAGACTCGGGGAGGCGTGTACGTCTCCACCAACGGGGGCGAAGCGGCCGTTCCGGTCACGGTCGAGGAGGTCCGACCACCGGCCGGTACCCTGTGGTTCGACGAGTTGGACCGCCTGCACGTGGCCACCCTCCAGTCGAGGGACGGCGAGCGGTACATGGGCCTCTACCGACAGGACAAGGGCGCCTGGCAGTGGCTGGAGAGCTGGAGGTACTACTCCTTCCTGACGGGGCCCTACGAAGTCGTCTTCCAGGACCCCTGGGCCGGCGAGGTGCTGATCGCCAACTTTGCCGGCACCACCGGCTACCTGCGCAGCCCCACCGGCGGGGCCACCTGGGAACCCCTGGAGAGCAACGGAACAATCGGCTCACCCCATGTCGTCAACCCCTTCCTCCCGCGCCCCTCCATCTTTGCCGACCCGTGGAGGCCCGGCGTCATCTACTTGGCGGACGCGGGTCTGTGGATGAGCTCGGACCACGGTGAGAGCTGGGAGAGGATGGGACCCTACGCCGATCGCGAGGATCTGACAGGCCGCGGGCAGCCCGGGAGCCTCCTGCGCCCCGGGGGGGGGCTGCTGGCTTCCCAGGACTCCCTGGCCGTCCTCTACGGCGACTCCCTCTGGGTGGGCCACAAGGATGGCTGGGACTGGAGGGCGGTGGGCCGGCTCGAGCCCGGGGTATCGGGTCTGGACCTGGCCCGGCATCCGGACGAGCCCGGCGTCCTCTACGCGGCAGCCAACAGGGGGTGCTTCGTCTCCGGCGACGGGGGGCGGACCTGGCGCCGGGTCCTGGAGCCCCGGAGGGGGTGGTGGAAGACGGCGCGCCTCCGCGGCCACCCGCGCGACGCCGACGCCCTCTACCTGGCCGCCGACCGCGAGCTGTATCACAGCCCCGACCGCGGCGCCACCTGGCGCGCCCTCGATCCAGGCTATCCCGGGGTCCCGTGGATCAACGACGTGGCCGTCGATCCCCTCGACCCGTCGACCCTATACGTGGCCACGAGCGTCGGCCTGTTCTCCATCGAACATGCGCCGACGGCGATCGCCGGGGACCTGACGGTGCCAGGGTCGTCGGAGCTGATGAGGAGCTACCCCAATCCCTTCAACGCGAGCACCCTCATCCCCTTCCGGCTGGGGGCCACCGGCCGGGTGAGGATCGACATCTTCAACCTGCTCGGGCAGCGGGTCCGCCGGCTCCTCGACGAGCCTCGCGCCACGGGCGTCCACCGGGTGCGCTGGGACGGCACCGGCGACCGGGGGTCCCTGGTAGGCAGCGGCCTCTACTTCTACCGGCTCACCACCGGCGATGTCGCCGAGACCCGGCGCTGCATGCTGGTCCGGTGAGCCCGGCGGGATGCCACGCCCAGGCGGCGCCGGTGCCCCGCCCGACCGATTGATTGCATCGCAATCATTACGTAGCTTGGGCTCCCAGGCAAACAGGGAGCCGACTCATGGCGAGCATCACGATCCGCAATCTCGAGGACGACATAAAGACCCGGCTCCGCAAGCGGGCGGCTGAGCGTGGCCGGTCGATGGAAGAGGAAGCACGGCTGATCCTGGCCGCGGCGGTCGAGCGGGAGGCGGCGCCCGCGAAGGGCCTGGGAACGGCGCTCCACGAACTCTTCAAGCCCTTCGGGGGAGTGGAACTGGAACTGCCGCCGCGCGAACCGATGCGCGAACCACCGCGCTTCGACCGGGGTGACGGCGATGGTCGTGCTTGATACCAATGTCGTCTCCGAGTTGATGCAGAGCCAACCGAGTTCGAGGGTCCTGGCCTGGCTCGACGACCGGCCGACGCGGGAGCTCTTCGTGACGGCGCTGACCGAGGCGGAGGTCCGCACGGGCATCGCGTTTCTGCCCGAGGGGGCCCGCCGCCGGGGTCTTGCGGAGGCTGCCGAGCGTGCCTTCGGCGGGCTGTTCGCCGGTCGGGTCCTGCCGTTTGACAGTACCGCGGCTCGCGTCTACGCGGAGATCGCCGCGGCGCGGCGCGCGGCCGGGCGTCCACTCTGCCAGACCGACGGTCAGATCGCGGCCATCGCTCGCTCCCGAGGTATGACGGTGGCGACGCGGAACGTTCGGGGTTTCTCCGAGACGGGGATTGAGGTGATCGACCCCTCCGACGCCTGACCCGAGCGCGGCTCCAGGCCGCTCATGGGCAGCCTTCCCACCGCTCCCATCCCCGGCCCTCGTGGATGCTCTCGAACTCACTGGGATGCAGGATCTCCGCGATGATCTCCGCCGACTCCACCAGGCGCGGCCCCGGGCGGTTGAAGTACTGGTTGCCGTCGGTGAGGAAGACCCGCCCCTGACGCACGGATGTCGTCCCAGAGATCCTCCAGGCGGTTGGGCTCCAGCGACAGGATCGCCGGCCGGGAGCGCACCAGTTGGCCGGCCGCCTCCTCGACCTCCTTCAGGCTGACGGCGCAGACCTCGCACTGCGACTGGGTCACCAGCCAGTCGGGCGCCAGCTCGTCGAGCAGGCCGGCGTCCACCCGGTAGACCGAGGCGGCCTCCTGCAGGATGGCCTTGACCCGCTGGTCGACCTCGTAGGAGGTGCCGTCCGGGTGAACCTGGGAGCCGTGCAGGCGGGCAGACCGTCGATCCCGGGCGGATGGTCGCACTCGTGGGACCGGCCGACCAGGAGGTCGCGGCAGCCGAGGGCGCAGATGATCTCGGTGCTGCTGGGCAGGAGGGAGACGACGCGCATGGAGGACTCCGTCAGGTGGGTTACGGTGGATCGTGTCTCAGGCAGCCCACCAGTTCGTGGAGGGTGGAGCAGAGACGAGGACCCGCCGCGGTGTGGAGCCGCCAGGCCGGGCCGTCGTCGCCGCGGGGAACGATCTCGACGCGCGGAGGTGTCTGCCGCCCGGCGTCGACGCGGAAGCCGGCCCGTTCGAGGGCGCGCGCCGTCCACAGGGCCTGGAGTCCCTCGCCGGTAAGGCCGATCTCGCCCTCGGGCCTCCGCGCCAGGTGGAAGGACCCGGTGGCGGGGTCGAAGTCGCCGAAGGTGCGCTGGAAGGCCCCGTTCAGCACGAGGTCCTCCGGCGCCCCGGTCTGCAGGGGGCCCCCCGGCGGCAGCAGCCACAGGCGGTCGGCGCTGCGCAGGGCCAGGTCGAGGTCGTGGGTGGAGAGCAGCACGGCGCGGTCCCCCTCGCCGGCCAGGCGCCGCAACAACTGCACGATCTCCACCCGCCTCGGCAGATCGAGGAAGGCCGTGGGCTCGTCGAGGAGGAGCACCGCCGGCTCCTGGGCCAGGGCCCGGGCGATGGTCACCTTCTGGCGCTCGCCGTCGCTCAGCTCGCCAACGCTGCGCGCCGCCAGCTCCCGGGCCCCCACCGCCTCCATGGCCCAGCGCACGACCTCCTCGTCCGCCGGCGACAGGCGGCCGTCCCAGCCGGTGTACGGATAGCGGCCCAGCGCCGCCAGGGCGTAGGCCGAGAGGTTGCCCGTGTCCACGCGCTCGGTCAGGACCAGGCCCAGGTGGCGGGCCCGCTCGCCCTCGCCGAAGGTGTGCAGGTCGCGCCCCTTGAGCAGCACCTGTCCGGCGAGCGGCTTCTGCAGGCCGGCCAGGGTGCGCACGAGGGTGGACTTGCCGGCCCCGTTGGGTCCCAGCAGGCAGACCAATTCTCCGGCGAGCAGCTCCACGCCGAGGTCGGCGGCCACCTCGACCCGGGGGCGCCGCCGGGGCGCGTAGCCGATGCCCAGGCCGCGGGCCTGCAGGATGGCGGCGCTCACGGGCTCAGGCGGCGAAGGCCTGCCGCAGGTTGCGGCGCCGCAGGATGATCCAGGTGACCACCGGCGCGCCGATGAGGGCGGTCACGGCGTTGAGGGGCAGGGTGGCCTCGCTGCCGGGCAGGCGCGCCGCCAGGTCCGCGCTCAGGGCCAGCATGGCGCCCAGGAGCAGGGTGGCCGGCAGCAGCACGCGGTGGTCGGAGGTGTTGAAGAGGGCGCGGCACAGGTGCGGCACGGCCACCCCCAGGAAGCCGATGGGTCCGCAGTAGGCGGTGACCGCTCCGGCCAGCAGCGCGGCGCTGGCGATGATCCACAGCCGCGCCCGCCGGGCGTCCAGGCCCATGCTGCGGGCATAGGTCTCGCCGAGGAGCAGGGCGTTGAGCGGCTTCACCAGCAGGCCGGCGATCCCCAGGCCGGCGAGCACCACCGGCGCCAGAATGGCGAGCTGGCCCCAGGTGACGGCGCCGAAGCTGCCGAAGGTCCACAGCACGTAGGTCTGCACCTGCTCGGGGATGCTGAAGTAGAGGAGGACGCTCACCAGGGCGCCCGTCAGGTAGCCGAACATGAGGCCGAGGATGAGCAGGGTCATGGCGTTCTGCAGGCGCCGCCCCACCAGCAGCACCAGGCCCAGGACCAGGCCCGCCCCGGCCACGGCCGCGGCCACCACCCCCGCCTGGCCCAGGAGCCCCAGTCCGGCCAGCAGCCCGCCGCCGGTGACCCCCGTGCCCAGGACCACCAGGGCCACCCCCAGACTGGCCCCGGCGCTGATGCCGAGGATGAAGGGGTCGGCCAGGGGATTGCGGAACAGGGTCTGCATCTGCAGGCCGCTGGCGCTCAGGGCGGCGCCGGCCAGGACCGCGGTGAGGGCCCGGGGCAGGCGGATGGCGTGGACGATGTGGCTCCAGCTCGCCTTCTGGCCGGCCTCGTCCCAGAGGATGGCGGCCACCGCGTCGAGGGGGATGGAGACCGACCCGAAGCCGAGGCTGAGGGCGAAGAGGCCGGCCAGGGCGGCGGCGAGGGCCGCGAACAGCCCGCGGCGGGGACCCAGGCGGGGCCAGGGGGGGCTGTCGGCCGCGGCGGCGGAAGAGGCGGGCACGGGTCGGTTCAGAGCCGTTCCGACGGCCGGATCTCTAGTGGCAATTGAACGTCCACGTCCTCTTGTAACCCCTTGTACACGACGATAACCGTTTTATTGATAATGGAATGTCCACGGCGTATTCTAATCCCGTTTCCACGAACATAAGCGTTTTCGGATGGAGATTCCCGTGGGTAAGAGAAAATGGAACCCCATCGGCCAGGCCTGGCTGAGGAGCGAGCTGAACCTGGCAGTTCCCGCGCCGGCGGTAGAGAGCTACGTCGGAGCAGGCGCGCGGCAAACCGAGGTGCACGGCTCGCGAATCGTGGAGCGGTATCCGCGACAGTACGCCGCGGACGGTTCCATCGCGGCCCATCTCCGTTTCGCCCTGCGCCATGAGCCGGTCGATCTCGGCGTGCTGGTCGCCGCCCTCCAGGCCGTCGAGCCGGCCGAGCTGGAGGCCTGGGCAAGGAGGGAACCCACGGGCGCTTTCAGCCGGCGCGCCTGGTTCTTCTATGAGACCTTCACCGGCCGGACTCTGGACCTGGAGGACGTCCGCGCCGGCAACTACGTCATGGCCCTCGATCCCGGCAGGCATATCGTCGCCGTACGCCGCAATTCCCCGCGCCACCGCGTGGCCGACAACCTTCTCGGCGGTCCCGGTCTCTGCCCCACGGTCCGCCGCACGCCGAGGCTGACGGAGCAGATCGGCATGCAGGTGGGCCGGGAGGGGCGCGCGCTCATCGAAAGCTGCGACCCGGTCATCCTTGCCCGGGCCGTCAACCACCTCTACACCAAGGAGACGCGCTCCTCGTTCGCCATCGAAGGAGAAACCCCGGGCGCCCGGCGCACCGAGCGCTTCGTCGCCGCGCTCAAGGGAGCGCCGGACTTCGATCTGGCCGACGTGGCCGCCCTGGTTCGCCTGCAGGGGGAGATCGTCGACCCCCGGTACGCGGCCAGCGGCTGGCGCGGTTTCCAGAACTTCGTCGGCTCGACCTCGGGGGAGTACCGCGAGGAGGTGCACTTCATCTGCCCGCGCCCCGAAGACGTGGCCGACCTCATGCAGGCCTGGACGAGATTGACCCGGCGCGTTGTCGAGGGGGGGGTCGATCCCATGGTGGCGGCCGCGGCCTGCGCCTTCGCCTTCGTCTTCATCCACCCCTTCGAGGACGGGAACGGCCGCATCCACCGCTTCCTGGTACATCACGTTCTCGCCAGGCGGGGGTACAGTCCGCCCGGGGTCATCTTTCCCGTCTCCGCGGCCATTCTCCGCGATCAGCGCAGCTACGAAGAGGTGCTCGAAACCTTCTCGCGGCCGATCCTCGAATTCATCCAGTGGGACTGGACGGCAGGGCGGGAGATCGCCGTCGGCAACGAAACTGCAGATCTCTACCGCTATTTCGACGCCACCGCCTTCGCGGAGTACCTGTACGACCGCGTGGCCGACACGGTCCGCCGCGATCTCAAGGAGGAGCTTGGATTCATTGCCGTCTTCGACCGCGCGTTCGAAGCAGTGCGCGGGATCGTCGACATGCCGGACCGCCGGGCTTCCCTGTTCGTGCGCCTCTGCATGCAGAACGAAGGCCGGCTTTCGGCGGCGAAACGGCAGCGGTTCCCCGAGCTGGACGACGCGGAACTCGCCGCCATGGAAGCGGCGGTCCGGGATGCGACGGAAGAGGGGACCGGACGCTGAGGGGGCGGAGGCGCCGACGCGGAACCGGCCGGGGCCATGGGGAGCGTCGGCCGCGGCGGCCGACGAGACGGGCGCGGGTATCACTCCAGCCTCCGGTAGAAGTGGAGGGCGTGTCCCGGCAGGCGGTCGGGGTGGAGGATGCGGATGAAGTCGGCGAGCACGAGGTGGGGCTCGGCGACGCCCCGCTCCCAGTAGTCGTTGCCGCCGTGCTCGTTGAGCCGGGCATTGGCGTTGTAGACCCGGCCCTCGGCGAAGGCGGCGAAGGCGGCGAAGGCGGCGTAGCGCTCGTCGGCGGCGCGCACGTCGGCCAGGGAGTGCCACTCGTTGCGCATGGTCAGCCAGAAATCGGCGCCGTGGGCCCTCTCGTACACGGCCTCGAAGTCGAGGGGCAGGCTCTCCCGGGACTCGTCGCCGGCCCACAGGTAGCGGCCGCCGGCGTCGGCGATGAGCTGCGCCGCATAGCTGCGACCGCCGGCCACGTGCCAGGTGTCGCGCCAGAGGGACCCGCCGAAGACCGAGGGCCGCTCGTCGGCGGGCACGTCCCTCACCAGGGCCGCGTACCGCTGGTATTCCTCCTCGATCTCGTCGAAGCGCTCCTCCGCCAGACCCTCGGCGTTGAAGAAGGCCGCCGTGAACTTGAGCCACTCGCTGCGGCCCAGGAGCGAGGGCTCGGTGTACTCGGCGTTGATGGCCACGGCCACCCCGGCCTGCCGCAGGACCGGGTGGGCGTTGTAGCGGCTCTGGGCCGAGGCCACGGTCATGACCAGGTCGGTCTCCAGCTCCAGGACCCGCTCGAGATCGACCCCGGCGCCGTGGCCGATCTCGGCGATGCGGCCGGCCTCGAAGCGCTCGTTGACGCCGGGCGAATGGACCATCGCGATGTCGCTGACCGCCGCCAGGCTCTCGAGGGCATCCAGCAATGCGAGGTGGGGCAGCTGCGTCGTGGACAGGGCCGCGAGGCGGCGGACGGGAATGGTGATGCGCTGGACGCCGTCGTACCCGTCGGGCGCGGGGGTGCCGCACTGGACCAGCAGGTAGCGCACGCCCTCCTCGGCCCCGGGCCACGGGGTATGCACGGTGACCACTTTGTAGTGGCCGAAGTACTCGATGGAAAAGCTCTCTGCGTACCTCAGCCGGGCCTTGCGGGGGAAGTAGTCCGCTCCCGGGTCGTAGTCGTCGACGCAGTCCGCCCAGTACCCCGCCGGCGCGCCGAGGATCAGCCAGGCGACGATACACACGCTACCTCGCATCAAGGTCTCCCCATGAGACGAGCCACCTAGTCATTGGCCGCACCCAGTCCGGGCTCCCACAACACGTCCGCCTCGCCGCCGTCGTTGGCGGCCCGGGCCATGGCGAAGAGCAGGTCGGAGAGCCGGTTGAGATACTGCGGGACCGGCTCGCCCACCGGCTCCTGCTCCGCCAGCTGCCAGACGGCCCGCTCGGCGCGCCGGCAGACCGTGCGCGCCAGGTGGAGCCAGGCGGCGGGGGGCCGGCCCCCGGGCAGGACGAAGCTGCGCAGGGGAGCCAGCTCTCGCGTGAGCTGGTCGATCCGCTCCTCCAGGTAGAGGACCTGCTTCGGCTGCAGGCGCAGGCGCTCCTCCTCGCCATCGGCCCGGGGCACGCACAGATCGGCCCCCACGTCGAAGAGGTCGTTCTGCACCCGGGCGAGGACGTCGTCGAGACCGGCGCCGCCGGCGCGGGCCAGCCCGATCACCGAGTTCAGCTCATCCACACACCCGTAGGCGGCGATGCGGGCGCTGGTCTTGGGCACCTGCGACATGTCGCCGAGCCGCGTCAGGCCGCCGTCGCCCGTCTTGGTGTAGAGCCTGGATAGAGTCACCATGGCTGTCTTCCTCTCTCCTCTCTCCTACTTGACCAGCATCACCTTGCCCGCCGCCCGTTGCCCGTCCGCCCGCAGATCCACCAGGTAGGCGCCGCTGCCCACCGGCTCTCCCCCGTCGTCTCGGCCGTCCCAGTGTAGGACATGCCGCCCCGCCGCCACTGGGCCGGAGGTCAGGGTGCGGACGGTGCGGCCCAGAAGGTCGAGGACGGTCAGCTCGACCGGGGTGTTGGCCCGGCCGAGGGCAAAGGGGATGTGCACCGAGGCGTTGAAGGGATTGGGCCAGGCCGCCTCGAGGGCGAACTCTTTCGGCAAGCCCGTGTCGGAGATCCCCTCCACGGCGGTGGGGACGGCGGCGTCGCCGAGGACGACGATGTGCGAGGGCGGCAGGCCGGTGCCGATGGGGCCGCCCAGGAAGGCGCCCGTGGCCGCGTCGTAGAGCTTGAGGCCCGCCGCGTCCGGGTCGTCCCAGCTGCCGCGGTCGGCGACGATGAGTCGGTCGCCGTCAACGGCCAGGCTGGGGATGAAGCCGCCGCTGGTTTCCTCCAGGGGCGGGCCCACGGCGCCGCTGGACAGATCGAAGGGCCGCACGCTGTTGACGAAGTTCTCGTCCGCCACCACCGCATAGCCCCGGTTCCCGTCGACGAGGATCATGGTGGTGATGTCGCCGCCCAGGTCCTGCTCGCTCACGGCCACTCCCAGACTGCGGTTCGTTGCCGTATCGACGATCTCCACCCCTCCGGCTCGATCTCCGAAGTTGACCACCACCCCCACGGCGATGCGCTCGCCGGCGACGGCCAGGCTGTTGGGGTTGGCCGCGCCCAGGGCGATGCCCTGCACGCCCTCGGTCTCCGGGTCCACGTCCACGAGGGTGTCCGTGCCGAGATCGACGACGATCAGGTAGCTGACGTCGGCCGGTCCCCACCCCCCGTCGCGGTCGAGGCGCTGGCAGGTCAGGTAGAGGCGTTCACCCACACGGACGATCTGGGACACCTCGGCAAGGCCGTCGTCGTCGGCAAAGGCGCCCAGGTCGATCTCCCCCAGCTCGGCGCCGTCCCGGGGATCGACGATCAGCAGGGACGCGACGTCGTAGCGAGTCACGTACGCCTTGTCGGGTGCGACGACCTCGATGTCGTGGGGATTGGCGCCGTTGCCCACCGAGAACTGGACCAGGGGCGTGCGCAGATCGGTCTCGTCCAGCACCAGGATATTGTCCTGCCCGAGGCGGTTGACGATGTAGACGCGGCCGTCGTGGTAGTGCCCCACGGCGTCGGAGTGGATGCCCAGCAGGTTGACCTCGGCCTCGGCGGCGCCAGCGGCCAGGTAGGCGGTGCTGCCGGTGGAGAAGTCCGTGGTGAGGACGAAGAGGCCGCTACGCGCCCAGGACGGGTTCGCCGGCAGCAGGAGTGCGGCGGCGGCCACAACGCAAAGGCGGTGAGCACGGTACAAGTAGATCTCCTCTCATTCCATGGGGTCGGTGGCATAGTGCATGGAGAGCCCGTACGAGCGGCCCGGCAGCGGGTAGCCCCACAGATCGGCCACCTGGTCATCGGTCAGGTTGCGCAGCTCCCACGAAAGGGAGAGACCCGCCGCCAGCGGCACGCTGCCGCCGAGGTTGCAGAGGGTGCGGACGGGCACGGCCCGCAGGTTGGCGCGGTCGAGGAAGTGGCGGCTCTCGCGGCTGACCTCGCCGTAGAGCCCGGCGCCGCCCAGGTCGACGGAGGCGCGCCCGTGGAGGCGGTGGCGCGGCGCGTTGGGCAGGTCGTTGCCTCGCTCGAAGGAGAAGGGCGTGCGGTTCTCGGGGCGCTGGTAGACGTAGCTGCCGCGGACCTCCAGGGCCGGCCACAACCGCGCCTGCACTCGCGTCTCGACGCCGCGCAGCAGGGCCCGCCCCAGGTTGTGGGGCCGCGACACCTGCTGCGAGTTCTGCACGAAGCGGATGAGGTCCTCCACGCGGTTGCGGTAGTACACGGCCTCGGCCAGGGTCAGCCCCGCGCCATCGGTGCGGCGCCGGTAGACCAGGCCCAGGTCGCGGTTGCGCCCGCTTTCGCTGACGAGGCCGGTATTGCCGATCACGGCGCCGCGGTCGCCGAAGAGCTCGAAGAAGCTGGGTGCGCGCTCATAGCGGCCATCGTGGGCCTTGAGGGCCAGACCGCCGCCCAGGTCCAGGTTCCCCCCCATGCGCCAGCCCCACAGCAACTCGACGTTTTCCCGGCTCGGCAGCACGTCGCTGGGAGCGAAGTTCTTGCGGTCGAAGAAGCGGTCGTCCAGAGCCTCGGCCTGGGTGCCGGCATTGAGGGTCAGGCGCGGCCCCAGGGGCACCTCCACCTCGGTACCGGCGGCCAGGGCCCGGCGGCGGCTGCGCAGGAGCCGGCTGTCCGACCGCAGCAGGTCGTCCGGCGCGAAGCTCTCGCGCCGGGCGCCGGCGAAGGCGGTGACCAGGGAATTCCCCGGCAGCAGGGCATTCGCCTCGCCCCGCAGGCCCACGCTCCGCATGAGGTTGCGGTCGTGCTGGCGGCCCACGCCCACCTCGCCGCGCAGGTCCCTGTACTCGTCCTGCGTCAGGGAGTGGTGGGCCTGGAGGCGGTAGCCGGCTCGGTTGTGTCCCAGAGGGCCGAAGAGGGAGGCCTCGGCGATATGGCGCCAGGTGTCGTAGCGGGTGTGCAGGGACTGGTTGTTGCCGAGGCCGGGGATGCCCTTGCTGTCCAGGTCGAAGGTGTTGTGGATCTGCAGACGGCTGGCCCCCAGGTAGCGGCCGATCTTGGCCAGGCCGCGCAAACCGCGGAAGTCGCTGTTGAGCCGCCGCGCCCAGCCGTCGTCGCCGGCGTTGTACTCGGTGCCGTTGTCGTCGAGGAAGGGGAAGTCGTTGCGGCTGGTCCGGTAGTCGACCAGTCCGAGGTACTCCCAGCCCTTCCAGGGCCCGCCGACGGAGGCTCCCATCCGGCGGGTGCCGTAGGAGCCGCTGGCCGTGCGCAGCAGGGTGCGGACCTCGCTGCCGAGGGGCCGGGTGCGCAGGTGGACCACGCCGCCGAGGCTGTTGCCGCCGAAGCGCGCCGGCACCGCGCCCCGGTAGATCTCGACGCTCGCCAGGCCGCCCACGGGCAGGCCGCCCAGGTCGACGCCGCCGCCCACGGCCCGGTTGAGGGGCACCCCGTCGAGAAAGACCTGCACCTGCTCCGAGGTGGAGCCGCGGATGGAAAGGGTGCTGAAGCTGCCCAGCCCGCCGTAGCGGCGCACGTTGACGCCGGTGGCGCGGTCCAGGGTGCTGGCCAAGTCGGCGGCCGGGGAGCGTCCCGGGTCCAGGGAGATGGTCTCGACGAAGGCGGCCACCGGCTCGCCGCCGGGGTGGCGCCGGGCGCGGACGACCATCTCGTCCATGAGCAGGGGGAGAGGCTCCAGGCGCCACTCGACCGACGAGAGGTCATCGCCCGTGAGCAGGCGGGCCTGCAGAGGGCGGTATCCCAGCCGTTGCACGCGCAGGTCCCAGGCGCCGGACGCCAGGTCCTGGAGGCGGAATGCGCCGGCCGAATCGCTGCGGGCTGAACGAACCGCCCCGGAGGCGGCGCGCAGGGTCAGCAAGGCGCCGGCCACGGGGCCCCCCGCGTCGCCGTCGAGGAGCCGGCCCTCCAGGACCCCGGCCAACAGAGGCGGGGGCTGGGTCAGCTGCAGGGCCAGCAGCAGGGACCACAAGGGCATGAAAAAACCCGCCCTCGTTCGAGAGCGGGTCGGGGCGCCGTGTCCGGGCACCGGTGACCACCTTTCTGCCGAAGGAGTCGTTCACCTCGGTCGCAGGCAGGTCTCCTGACTTCCGGTGTGCGCCTTCCGGCTCCTTCCCGATCCGCGGGGGATCAGTGGCTGCTGCCGGGGACGCGACGGCGGTTGCGCCGTCTACCGGTCACAGTGGCGGGACCGCGGCAGATTTTCACTGCCTTCCCTATTCTTCCGCTGCCCGGGGAGGGCGGCGGACACCTGCGCCGTAACGTCGGCGGGGAGTTTAAGAGTGGCGGGGCGGATCTGTCAAGGCTCTCGATGGGGGACCACCACCAATCGCGAGATCGACTCGGACAGGCTTGGCCAAGCCGGCTCTCCGATGGCTCGCGGATCCTCAACCACTGATGTACCATCAAGTGGAAGCCACATGGGCTGTATCCGAAGGTTATCGAGAAATCGTCTGCTGCCGGTGATTCCGAAACGGGTTCTTGACGTAGGTTGACGCTGCCCGTTCTCCCCGCTTGTGACAAGTTCCCTTGTCAGATGGAGACTATTGAATGGATGACGAATTTGAGGAAATCGCGCACTCAGGCGGCAAGATCACTTTCTGCATCAAGACTGATGCCGATCGGCGTCGCTCCTTCGAGATTGCCTATAGACATGTCCGTGCGGTTCAGAACGCTGTGACTGGGGTATATGCGCTACGGCAAGGAGTGCCCGTTGAGTCCATTCGATTCGGGGGCATTGGGCAGCCTTGGAACCTGGCGCCTCTCCCGGGCTGCTTTCCCGTGTTACTTGCATCCGATAGCGAAGGGGAGTTCGGACATACTTGCCCAAGCTGCGAAGGATACTGGCGTAGCGGACCGTGGCCATGATAGTTGCGAAGTTGAGATAGACATGGACCAAGTCGCCGAAGCCGTGGCTAGACAAGGCGATAGGCCAGCATTCTACGTAGCAGAGCAAAGCCAGCAACGCAAGTTCAACTGTACAGCCTGTGGCGAGTTCAACGACATTCGCGGACGCTTTGGCTACTGTTCTGTTTGTGGGACTCGGAATGATTTGGACGAATTCCTGATCCAGGTCCGAAGCATCCGAGACCGCTTAAACACTGAGGAGGCGCCTCCTGAAGATTGCCTTCGAGACGCGGCTTCGGCCTTTGGCTCATTTGCCACACAGGTTGCGAAGCAGTTATTCGAACGTGTCCCGATGACCCCTCGTCGCCAAGGCCTCTTGGCAGGGATGGGATTCTACAACATCCGTGCGGCCGCCTCGAATCTGTGTAGTTGGCGACATCGACATCCGTGCGCGTATAGCGGAAGCCGAATGGAAGCATGTGGTCGTGAAGTTTCGTCGCCGGCGCGTCTATGAGCACCAAGGAGGCGAAGCGGACGAACGATACCTCAAGGAGAGCGGTGACACGACCGTCCGTTTGAGGCAGCGCATCCATGAGTCACGGGAAGGGATCCACAACCTACTGCCGATCAGGTCATTTCAAGATAGGCAGTAGGTGCGCAGCCAAAGGGAGGTAGCGCAGGGGGGTACCTGGCTACTGAGCTACTCTCGGTCCGCCATTTTGGGTCCAGATGCGAATCTCGGGGCGGCGGAGGCGATCGCTCTAATCCATGGCGCTGTAGGTAGAGTCCTGGGACGATCCTGCCCACTCTCTAGAGCGAAAGGGCCGGTGTCAGTGAGAGCATCAAGACCATCACTTTCTTTCGATTGCAGCCGTGGCAACCAGTCGGGATTTTCAACAGATGTCGACCGCCACGTGAAATGGGATTATATGATCGAAATGCAACTTCGTCGTCGGGCACGTTCTTACGGCAATCACGGTAGATTTGGCCATCCCAGCGGACCAGCTGCAGCAAAACCCGCGTCACGAATCCTCCCCGCCGGTGAGCCACTCCAGATCCAGCCGGGCCAGCACCAGGCCCCGCTCCCCCTCGTAGAGACAGAGGATCACCCCGCCGGAGACCACCGCCAGATCTGAGTAGGCGGCGCTCCCTTCGGTGACCACCCGGTCCACCGGCCAGCTCCGGCACTCGTCGTAACTCAGGCGCAGGGTGAGACAGCGCCGCTCCCGCGGGTCGGAGGGATGGGCCACCAGGACGCGATTCACCCCGCCCGCGTCGTCCGCCCTCGACAGCCGCACCAGGCTGGCCTGGCAGGAGGGCTCCGGCTGCCCGGGGTCGTACTCGACGTCGGTCCAGGTGTGGCCGCCGTCCCGGCTCCAGGCGAGGGCGCGCAAACACCGGCCGCCGCGGCTGCGGGCGTTCAGGTAGACGGCGCCGTCCGCCGTCTCCACGACGGCGCACTCGTCCGAGGCGTCCCGCGTCAGCATCTCGCCCCGTGTCCAGCTCTTCCCGTGGTCGTCGCTGTAGATGGCGTACGACGACTGGACCTCTCCCCACGAGGGCCGGGGGCGCCAGCGCACGGGACCGGGGGACTCGTCGCACCAGGACGGCGCCAGCAGCCGGCCGCCGGCCAGCTGGATGCCGTGGCAGGGGCCCGTGCCGACGAAGGCCCAGGTGGGATCCTTGGTGGTGGCGGTGATCTCCCGCGGCTCGGACCAGCCGGCGCCGTCGTCGTCGCTGTACGTGCAGAACACGGCCTGGTTGTTCCTGCAGAACAGGAGCCACACCACGCCGGTCGTCTCGTCGACGATGGGGCAGGGGTTGCCGCAGGTCTGGCTGCCGTCGCTGACGGCGACGCGCGGCGGGTCCCAGGTGAGGCCGTTGTCGCGGCTGCGGCGCACCAGGATGTCGATCTCGTCGTGGTCGGCGCCGGTGTGGCGGCGGCCCTCGCAGAAGGCGAGGACGGTGCCGGCCGTGGTCGTGACCAGCGCCGGAATGCGGTAGACGAAGTAGCCGCCCGCCCGGTGGATCCACAGCTCGTCCTGATGCAGGGGCATGACAGAACTCCGACGGTCAGAATCCAACTACAAGACTGAAACGCGCATCTCCTTCGTCCAACCGGTAGGCGTAGCGCACGCCCATGTTCAGCGGGATCGGCAGGGACATGGGGTGGAAATCAGTCGTCGACTCGGCGCCGGTGGACTGGTAGGTCCTCGGAGGCCGGGAACCGCCCTCGCCGCGGCCGTAGTCGTAGAACAAGCGGACCTTGAGGCGCTTGAAGAACACCAGGGCCCCCAGGTTCCAGTCCGGGTAGAACAGGGGCAACGCGTAGTTGACCGTCCCCTGGTAGAAGCGGCGGTGAAAGCGGTAATCGTAGCCGCGGACAAAGGGCTGTTCGCTTGCGAAGCGGTAGGAAAGGGCATCGGCCGCGCCTGGATCCTGCCACTCGTAGCCACCCTCCAACTGCAGGCTGTGATGGGCGGCCAAGCCGGGCAAGTACAGCCCCAGCCGCCCGGACAGCAGGGTGCCGTGGTAGTCGCCGGCAAAGGGGGTGTGGCGATAGCTCAGCTCCAGGCTCTGACCCCGGACCGGGGCCAGGTCGCGTGCCGCCGAGCGGCGGGACCGCTCGAAGGCGAGCCGGTAGGTAAGCGGCGCAAAGCGTCCGTTGTGGTTTCTTGTCAGGACATCTCTTGCTTCCCGGTTGACGCTGTCTGAATCGGGCCAGTAGAGGTCGCCGCCGGGCCGGTGGAGGTCGTCCCTGCCGGCGATATCGGTCCATTCCGCCTTTGCGCTCAAATGGAGGGAAGACCACCAGGGGCCTCGGGAGAGATTCAGGGGCAGTCCGACGCCGGCACTCAGGCTCTTCTCACTCCACCTGTCCGTCTCTTCTCTCTCCTTGACCTCGAGGCTGTCACCTTCCATCTCTCGCGTCCTGATCACGTACTCTTCGGCCCGCTCGCCCCAGCGCCCGCCGACGCTGAGAACGGGGTACCACGCGGCCAGGCTGAGATCGCCCAGGGCGCTGAGGGCGCTCTCGTTGCTGTTGTATTCGATCCCGCCGGTCATGGTGCTGAGGTTGAGCAGATCACTTGACCCGAGACGGAGGGCATAGTTCGGCGGCAAGGGACTGAGAGACCAGCTATGGACCTTGAGCAGATGGTTCAGCGGCCGGTATCCGCTCACCGGATAGACCCTCCGCGGGATGTCCGCCAGTACGGGGCCGCCCTGCTCCTGGTCGATCAGCGGTTCGTAGTAGGCCACCTGGCGGTCGGCGACCTGCTCGATCGGCGTCCAGGCCGCCGGCTCCAGAGGCATGGCCGCGATGCGGTAGCCGTCAACGGTGTACTCCTGGAACAGGAGCGAATCGCCGGCCGCCGCCGCGTGGGTAGCCGCCAGCGGCCGCGAGGTGACCTGGTACTGCGCCCCGCTCGGCAGGTGCACGGCGTGGATGTTGTCGATGCCCCCATGGGGTGAGTCGAACAACACATACGAACCCCAGAATACCGGCCAGCCGATATCGTCCTGTGTGTGGGGCAACACGATCTGCCCTCGACCATCGGCCGCGTCGATGCGCTCCAGCGCGTTGCCGTCTTCGTCCTGGCGCACCACGGCGATGTGGCGCCCGTCCTCCGACCACGCCGGTGTGCGCCAGAAGACCCCGTCCGGGGCGGAGAAGCGGGCCTGCTCGGCCCCGCTGGCGGTCTCCAGCAGCACGAGGTGGCAGCGCCGGTCCGGTCCGAACTCGATGGCGGCGACGCGCGCCCCATCGGGAGAAGGAGCCGGGGCGAACAACTTGGCCTTGTGGGTGAGCTGGCGCATTCGGCCGCTGTCGATGTCCAGCACCATCACATCGGAGTAGTCGCGAAAGCCCCAGCGCCGGTCCGGGGTGGAGCGGTTCCAGGCAACCTTGCCGCCGGCCGCGCGGACGCCGCCGAGCGATTGGTAGAAGCGCAGGCGCTCCTCGCGGCCGTCGGGGTGCAGCCGCACCAGGGTCGCCGGGTCGGCCAGGCCGCTCTTGCTCGCCAGCACGCTGCCGTCGGCCAGCCGGTGCGGGTATCCGTAGTTGGTCCAGACGCCCGACCCGCTCTGCCCGGCGAGGACTCGCAGCGGCGTCGTGACAAGGCCCTCCTGCTGCGTCTGCCACAGCGTGGCCAGCTCGTCCATCGTCCGCTCGTAGGTCCGGGCGGCGCTGGCCCCGGTGTGCTGCCTGAGGGCGAAGCTGAAGGAGAAGGGGAGGGTGACGGGGAGGAACAGCCCCCACCTCGTGGTGCTGCCCAGGACCTTGTCCCACGTCTCGGCACCATGGTGTCGCTTGACGTAGGTGGTCAGGTAATACCCCAGCGGGTAGTGGCCGGGGTACCAATCGCGGTACGAGCGGTGGTGGGCCTTGTAGTAGGAGTAGCGCCGCCCCGCCAGGAGCAGGGAACGGATGTGGAGGCCGAACCGGGGCATGCGTCCGCGCCCGGTCTCGCTCAGCGCCGTCTCGACCCCTACCGCGTCCCCCTCCCAGAACCAGGGCGGCACCAGCAGACCGCTCATCAGGCCCTGGCCCTGTTGGCCCAGAAAGAGCCACCCCAGGCGTACGATACCCCGGCGCATGCGGTCGAACTGCACCACGTGGCGCATCTCGTGGACGGCCAGCAACTGGTACCACTCGCCGCTGAGCCGCCCCGCGTCCTGGGGCGGGGTGCTGAACCACACGCTGCGGCGCGGCGCCAGGGCGACGAAACCGTTGGTCTGAGCCGTCTGGTTGACCAGCACCACGTCCAGCGGCTCTCTCGGCCCCCGCAGCGTCCTGGAGACCGGGCCGTAGATGTGTTCCAGCGTGTTGGCTACCCGCTGGGCCTCGGCGGTGATCGCCGCGGGGAAGATGACCTTGAACCGCTCCGTCCGGATCTGCCGCCAGTCCAGGCCCGGCGGACTCTGCTGCGCGAACGACGGGCCGAGCATCAGCGCCGACAGTGCGGCGACCCATTTCAGCATTCCGACCGCTCCTTTCAGGCCGAGGCCCCGGAGTAACGCCGCAGACCCGCCCGCCAGAACAGGCGCGACAGGACCAGCAGCACAACGGCCATGGCCACGGTGCCCGCCAGCCACTCCCCCGGAAGGCGGCCCACCAGGGCCCCGGCGGGCACGGTGACGGCGAAGGCCACGGGCACGACGAAGGTGAGCACCATCCGCATCCACCCCGGGTAGATGGTCACCGGCCACCGGGCCGCCCGGTACAGGCTGCGGAAGACCATCAGGATGTTGCCGACACGGACGAACCAGAAGGAGACCGTCGACAGCATGAGCCAGAAGCTGTAGATGATGGCGGCCCCCGAGCACATGGTGAGGGCGAAGGCCGCCGCCTCGTGGAGGCCCGTCCGCCGCCCCAGGTAGACCAGGGCCCCGCCGATCACGGCGGCGCCGACGGCCACGTCCACCAGCCGCCAGACGCGCACCTGGCCGATGCTGACCAGCACCTGGGCCTCCACCGGCTTGGTGAGGGCGAAGTCCAGGGTGCCCTCGCGCACGTCCTCCACGAGGCGCTCCATGCTCGGCTGGACGACCAGGCCCACCAGGCCCGACATGAGAGTCCACACCCCCAGGAGGGCGATCAGCTCGGCCGCTTGCCAGCCGTTCAGCCGGTCCGTATGGCCGTAGACGACGTACACGGCGAACAGGCCGGCGCCCAGGTCGATCCCCGTGCCCCCGAGCTGCAGCCAGAAGTGGGTGCGGTACTGCAGCTCGTTCATCGCCCCGAGGCGGAAGAACGTGGCCAGCAGGCGCAGGAGGGTGCCCACCCTCAGGCCCCCACGGCGCCGTAGCGGGCCGAGGCCCGGCTCCATCCGAAGTGGAGGACGGCAACGCCGGCGGCCAGCCACAGCCCCTGGGCCAGGACCCCGTCCAGCGCCTGGTCCGGCGTCAGCCGGCCCAGGATCAGCTCCACCGGGAAGGCGAGCATCCAGCGGAAGGGCGTGTACGAGGCCGCCGCCTCCACCCAGTCGGGCAGCAGGGCCAGGGGGGCGAGGCCGCCCATGAGCACCATGCCGAGTCCCCAGTACAGGGCGGTCAGGCCCGAGGTGTCCGTGATCCAGAAGGCCAGCAGCCCCAGGGCCCACTCGAAGAGGAAGCGCAGCAGGAAGGCCAGGGCCAGGACCGGCACGAAGGCCAGCGCCGCCCACAGGGGCGGGTCGAGGCGGGGCTCGAAGTACCAGGCCAGCAGCGCCACCGCGGGCGCCACCACGGCGAGGGTGAGCACCTTGTAGGCCGCGTTCTGCAGCACGTCCCGGTGCCAGGGGTGCAGGGGCTGCACGAGGATGGAGTTGTAGAACCCGGAACGCACCCGCCAGCCCATCTCGAACATGTGCCAGGTGAAGGTGACGTGGTTGACGAACATGACGGCCAGGAAGTAGGCGGCCAGGGCGCCTGAGTCGAAGTCGCCCACGCGGCCCCCCTTCGAGGCGGCCACCGTGAGCCAGACGACGAGATGGATGAGGGGCTGCAGCATCAGGCCCAGGAGCCAGATGACCATGGCGGCGCGGTACTGGAACAGCTCCGCCAGCTCGAGGCTGAAGAGGGTCCGGTAGACCCCGGCCAGGCCGGCGATCAAGGGCCCGGCCCCGGCGCGTCCGCCCGCTGGCGGAAGACCTGCTCGATCACCTCCTCGATGGGGGGCTCGGCCACCGTCAGGTCGGCCACGGGCAGCTCCGCCAGGAGCCGCGCCGTCACCTGGGCCGCCTCCGCCTTGGGCACGGAGAGCGTCGCCCGGCTGCCGTCGACGCGCACGGCGTCGCCGAAGGCCGCCAGGCCCGGGTGCTCGCGCTCCAGGTCGACGACGATCGTCTTGTGGGGCGAGAACCGGCGCACCAGCTCCGAGAGGGCGCCGTCGAAGAGCAGCCGCCCTTGGTGGATGACGACGACGCGCTCGCACAGGGCCTCCACGTCGGCCATGTAGTGGCTGGTGAGCAGCACCGTGGCCCCCGAGGCGCGGTTGTGCCCGGCCACGAAGGCGCGGATGCGGCGCTGCATGGTCACGTCGAGGCCGAGGGTGGGCTCGTCGAGAAAGAGGATCCGCGGCCGGTGCAGCAGGGCCACGGCGATCTCGCACTTCATGCGCTCGCCGAGCGACAGGTTGCGCACCGGCTTGCGCAGCAGCTCCCCCAGCTCGAGCAGCTCGGTGAGCTCGTCCACCGTCCGGCGGTAGTCGCCGGCGTCCAGCCGGTAGATGGCGCGGTTGCGCTCGAAGGAGTCGGCCACCGGCAGGTCCCACACCAGCTGGTTGCGGTGGCCCATGACCAGGGTGATCTGGCGCAGGAACTCGCGCTGCCGTCGGAAGGGCTCGAAGCCGAGGACCCGCGCCCGGCCCGAGGTCGGGTTCAGCAGGCCGGAGAGCATCTTCAGGGCCGTCGTCTTGCCGGCGCCGTTGGGCCCCAGGAAGCCGACGATCTCCCCCGGCTCGACGGAGAAGGAGACCTCGCGCACCGCCTCGACCTCGCGGTGGCGCCGGCGCACCAGGCTGCGCGCCGCGTTCCACAGGCCGGGGTCGCGTTCGGGCACGCGATAGGTCTTGGAGAGGGACTCGCAGGAGAGGGCCGGCATGCCGCTACCCTAGGCGGAGACCGGCGGGGCCGTCAATCGAGACCCAGGTCGGCGGCGATCACCTGCCAGGCGTTGTACCCCGGCAGGCCGGTGATGTTGCCCGAGGGATGGCAGGAGGAGCCGCACAGGTAGAGGCCGTCCAGGTATCCCCGGTAGTGCCCGGCGCCGGGGAAAGGCCGGTCGTACCCGGTCTGGCCGTGGCCGAGGGAGCCCACCAGCAGGTCGCCGTCGCGCATGTTCGGCAGCCGCCGGGGAATCTCGTGGACGGGCCGGATCATGGACCCGCGCACCACGTCCGGCAGGTTCGGCGCGAAGCCGGACCAGGCCTCGAGCAGGCGGCGGCCGTGGGCCTCGGCCTCCGTCTCCCAGTTGGCGGCGCTGCCGCGCAGGCGGAAGGGCGCCTTCTGCCACATGAAGGCGGTGTGGGCGCCGTCCGGGGCCTGGGCGGGATCGAACCGGCTCGGGCAGGACCCCCAGGTCACCATCGGCGGCAGGCGGCCGTGCTCGTGGGCGGCGACCATGTCGTCGAAGTCGGCCACCGAGCGCAGGCCGAGGATGACCATGAAGGCGTCGGCCAGCTCCGGCTGCGTCCGGGCGGCCGCGTAGGCCGGGGCCTCGTCGAGGTTGAGGTAGAGGCCGAAGAGGGGGGCCAGCAGGTTGTAGCGGAAGGCGGCGGCCCGGTCGCGCCAGGAGGCGGGCAGATGGGCGGGATCGATCAGGTCGAGGAAGGTCTGCTGCGGGTTGAGGCTGGAGGCGACGAAGTGGCGGGCGCCGATGCGCTCGCCGGCGGCGGTGGCGACGCCGGCGGCCTTCCCGGGGCCGCCCCCGGCGGCGGGCTCCACCAGGATCCGCGCCGGCTCGACGCCGGTGCGCACCTCGCCGCCGGCCTCGGTGACCGCCCGCACCAGGGCCTCGGCCAGCCGGGCCGAGCCGCCGGCGCACATCTGCGCCTTGCCGCGGGAGGCGAGCAGCGCCGGGATGTGGTGGCCGAAGCCCCGGGCCCCCGGGTCGACCTCGCGCAGGCCGTTGAAGAACAGGAGCCCGGCCTGCACCACCGGGCTCTCGAACTCGCGCAGGACGAACTCCCGCGGCGAGAGGGCGCTCGTCTCCAGCAGCAGGCGGCCCTCGGCGGTGGCCTCCAGGCGGCGCCGGCGCTCCCGGGCCGGCCGGGGCGGCGCCTGCGCCTCGGGCTCCAGGATGCGGGTCACCACCGGCCGGAAGGCGTCGCGCCAGCGGCGCAGGTTGTCGGCGTCGCGGCGGCTGAAGCGGGCGAAGGACCCGGCGGTGCGCTCGAAGTCCGTCCACCAGGTGAGGGACCGCCCCTCGGGCAGCAGCAGGGCCACGTTCAGCTCGGGCTCCAGGTAGCGGGCGCCGTGGCGCTCCAGCTCGAGGCCGGCGTACCACGGCATCCGGGTGATGCCCCGGTGGTAGAAGGAGTGGGTGTTGTGCAGGAACCCGGAGCCCGCCGGCCACTCCTCGGTGCGCAGGCCGCCGCCGGCCACGGAGTCCCGCTCCAGGCTGATCACGTGCAGGCCGGCGCGGCAGAGGTGGGCCTGCAGGATCAGGCCGTTGTGGCCGGCCCCGAGGATGATGCCGTCGTACGTGGCGTCCGCCATGCCCGGCAACCGCTATCCAGGCTCCTGGAGAACCGCGGCCATCTCCCGCAGGCCGATCGCCTCCACGTCCTCTGACAGCGGGTAGCGCTCGTCCCCCGAATAGACGATGAAGGACCGCTCCGGTCCGATATCCTCGCGGGCATGGTGGAAGCCGCGGCTCGGACGGGGGGTCAGGCCGAGCTTGATCTCGATGGCCCAGGGCTGGCGCCCGCCCGGCCGTTCGAGCACCAGATCGACCTCGGCTCCGGCCTGGGTGCGATAGAAGCTGGCCGCCGTTCCGGGCGGAGCCGCGGCCAGCAGGTTCTCGATCACGAACCCTTCCCAACTGGCGCCGGCCACGGGATGGCCGGCGAGGGCGTTGTGGTTCTCGAGGCCGAGCAGGGCGTGGACCAGACCGCTGTCCCGGACGTAGACCTTGGGGGACTTGACCAGCCGCTTGCGGATGTTGGCGTGGAAGGGCCGCAGGCGCCGCACCAGCAACAGGTCGACGAGCAGATCGATGTACCCGGTCACCGTCGGACTGCTCACCCCCAGGCTGGCTGCCAGCTTCGACGCGTTCAGGAGGGCACCCTGGCCGTGGGCCAGCATCGTCCACAATCGCTCCAGCGTCTCGGCCGGTATCCGCCGCTGCGTGAACTCGGAAACGTCGCGCTGCAGGTAGGTGAGGATGAAATCGCGGCGGAAAGCGAGGCTGTCGGTATCGCTGGCCGCGAGCAGGCTGTCGGGAAACCCGCCGCGCACCCAGAGCGCGGCCATCGGCGCCGCCGCCGCGGTGACGTCGAGCACGTCGAGCGGGTTGAGCGCTACGTACTCGATGCGTCCGGCCAGGCTCTCCCCCGACTGCCTGAGAAGGTCCACGGATGCCGATCCCAGGATCAGAAAGCGGCCCGTGCCCTTGCCCAGCCGCCGGCCCCGGTCGATGAGGCCGCGCAACTCCTGAAACAACTCGGGCGCGCGGTGGATCTCGTCGAGAACGACGAGGCGATCCTCGTACTCGGCGAGGAACAGGGCCGGATCGGCGAGCTTGGCCTGGTCGGCGCCGGCTTCCAGGTCGAGGTAAAGGGCACCCGTCTGCTCGGCGATCGCGTGGGCGAGGGTCGTCTTGCCGACTTGACGCGGCCCGATCAGCGCAACCGCCGCCTGGCGCTTCAAGGCGGTCCTGGTCAATTGATTTGCTCGGCGAGGTACCATTATCCTTGTAAATCTAAAGCGAGAGTTGCAAAAAGCAAGGATACGACAACAACGGCTTGCTCGACGCCGGTCCGTGGGCGACTCTATCGGGCCATGAGCCGCTCCGTCGACGCCTCCTGGGCCCTCTACGACCGCGCCGCCGAGGTCATCCCCCTGGGGACGCAGACCCACAGCAAGGCGCCGCGGGAGGCGCTGCGCGGCGTCGAGCCCTGCTTCATCGCCCGCGGCTCCGGCTGCCGCGTCTGGGACGTGGACGGCAACGAGTACATCGACTTCCGCTGCGGCCTCGGGCCCATCAGCCTCGGGTACGCCCACCCGGCCGTGGTCGAGGCCGTGCGGCGCCAGATCGGCGATGGCAGCGTCTTCAGCTATGCCCACCCCCTGGAGGTGGAGGTCGCCGAGCGCCTGGTGGAGGTCGTCCCCTGCGCCGAGAGCGTCCGCTTCCTCAAGACGGGGGGCGAGGCGATGGCCGCCGCCCACCGCCTGGCGCGGGCCTGCACCGGCCGCGACCTGATCCTCGCCTGCGGCTACCACGGCTGGATCAACTCCATGGGCCGGGCCGGGGTGCCCGCGGCCATGGGCGGCCTCTACCGCGACCTGCCCTGGGGGAACGCCCCCGCCTTCGAGGCCGCCTTCGACGAGCTCGGCGGGGATCGCGTCGCCGCCGTGAGCGTGGCCTGCGGGTACGCCGACATCGAGGCCGGCCGCGACTTCCTGCCGGCCCTGAGAGCGCTCACAGAGCGCCACGGCGCGCTCCTCATCTTCGACGAGATCGTCACCGGCTTCCGCCTGCGCCGCGCCGGAGCCCAGGAGTACTTCGGCGTCACCCCCGACCTGGCGGTCTTCGCCAAGGGCCTCTCCAACGGCGTGCCCCTCTCCTGCTACCTCGGCCGCCGGGAGCTGATGGAGAGCGTCGCCGACGTGGTCGTCTCCTCCACCTTCGGCGGCGACACCCTCGGCCTGGCGGCGGCGCTCGCCGTCCTCGACGTGTACGAGCAGCAGGACGTGATCGGCGTCCTGTGGGAGCGGGGCCGGCAGCTGCACGAAGGCCTGGAGGGGATCGCCGCCCGGCTGGGAGTGGCCGCCGGCTTCCGCGGCCTGCCGCCGGCCGGGCACCTCGACCTGCCGTCGCCGGAGGCGAGGCTGGCCTTCGAGGGGGAGTGCCTGCGCCGGGGCGTCATCCCCTACACCCTGTTCTACACCAGCTTCTCCCACGGCGTCGCCGACGTGGAGGAGGCGCTGGGCGCGGTGGAAGAGGCCCTTGCGGTCGTCAGGGACCGAGGGCTTCTCGCGACAGCGCCGGAGCACACCCTGCGATGAGCCCGCGGCGCTCCCTCTGCGGACACTCCCCGTGACCGCCTCGTCCTCGAAGGGCGTGTCCACGTTGGGCGCGTCCGAGGGGTGCATGGCGTCTCCCCGCGTCCTGGTCCTCGGCGGCATCAACATGGGGCTGATCACCCGCGCCGGGACCCTCCCGGCCCCCGGCCAGACCCTGCGCGGCGAGCGCTTCTACAGCTCCCCCGGCGGCAAGGGGGCGACCCAGGCGGTGGCCGCGTCCCGCCAGGGTGGGCGCGTCAAGATGGTGGGACGCGTCGGCGGCGACCTCTTCGGCCCCGCCCTCCTGGAATCCCTGCGCTCGCACGGGGTCGACACCTCGGACGTCGCCGTCGATGCGGAGGCCGCGTCCGGGGTGGGCGTGATCCTCGTCGACGGCAGCGGCCAGAACCGGGTCCTGGCGACCTACGGGGCCAACCTGCGCTGCGGCGGCGAGCAACTGCGGTCGGTGGAGGCCGCGCTCCCGGAGACCGACGTCCTGCTGTTGCAGATGGAGATTCCCTTCGACGTGTCGCTGCGGGCGGCGAGGGCCGCCAGGGACCGCAAGGTCCGCGTCATCCTCGACCCGGCCCCGGCGGCCCACGTCCCCGCCGAAGCCTTCACGGCCTTCGACATCATCGCGCCGAACCAGACCGAAGCGGAGTACCTGGTGGGCGTCGCCGTGGTTGACGTGGAGTCCGCCTCCCGAGCCGCCGGACTGCTTCTCGAACGCGGGGCGCCGGCGGCGGTGATCAAGATGGCGGAGCTCGGCGCCTGTTACAGAACCGCCGACGAGGAGGGGTACGTCCCTGCCTTCGCCGTCGAGGCGGTCGACACCACCTCCGCGGGAGACGCCTTCCACGGCGCCCTCGCCGTCGCCCTGGCCGAGGGCCGGAGCCTGCGCGACGCCGTCAGCTTCGCCGCCGCCGCCGGGGCCCTGGCCGTGACCCGGCCCGGGGTGCAGGACTCGATGCCGGGACGCGCCGCGGTCGAGGAGCTTCTCACACGGGCCGGCGGCCCCCTCGCCACAGCACGAGGATCCGCATGAAGATCGCCACCTGGAACGTGAACTCGATCAAGGTGCGCCTGCCGCAGCTGCTCCAGTGGCTGGAGGCCGAGGCGCCCGACCTGGTGGGTCTGCAGGAGACCAAGGTCGTGGACGAGGTCTTTCCCGCGGCCGAGATCGAGGAGGCCGGGTACCACACCGCCTTCAGCGGCCAGAAGGCCTACAACGGCGTCGCGCTTCTGAGCCGCGAGCCGGCCGCCGACGTGGTCACCGACCTGCCCGGGATGGACGACCCCCAGCGGCGGGTGCTCGGCGCCACGGTGGGCGGCCTGCGCTTCCTCAACCTGTACGTGCCCAACGGCCAGAGCGTCGGCTCCGACAAGTACGCCTACAAGCTGGAGTGGCTGGGCCGCTGCCGGGAGTACGTGGAGGACCAGCTGGGCCGGCACGAACGTCTCGTGGTGGTGGGCGACTTCAACGTCGCCCCCGAGGACCGGGACGTGCACGACCCCGCCCTGTGGGCCGACTCGGTGCTGTTCTCCGAGGCCGAGCGCGAGGCCTTCGCGCGCCTGCTGGCCGCCGGCCTGACCGACGCCTTCCGGCTGTTCCCGCAGGAGGAGGGGACCTTCTCCTGGTGGGACTACCGCATGGGCGCCTTCCGCCGCAACCGCGGCCTGCGCATCGACCACATCCTGCTCTCCGGGGCTCTGCGCCCCGGCTGCACCGCCTGCCGCATCGACCGCGGGCCCCGCGCCTGGACCAAGCCCTCCGACCACGCCCCGGTGGTGGCGGAGGTTTCGGTCGGCTCCTGACGGGCCCGCCCCACTTCTCCTCTTACTGTCTACTCCACATGCAGGGTGTAAGGGCCGGTCTCGTCCTGGCCTACGCCTTCGACCCGGATATAGAGAGTGTCGGCCTCAGCCTCGTGCGATATGCGGAAGTTGAGACCCTGTCCCCCATCATCATTCCTGGCGAGCACCGTGCCTGCATCATCCTCGATGTAGCCAAAGGTATCGAGACCGCCGGTCGTATAGGCGACCAAGGTTCGCGCCTGGCTGACCTCGACCCGGAAGTAGTCGACATCATTCGGCTCCAAAGCGCTCTGGGTTGCACTCCCCACGTTCACCAAAGTCGCCGCCGACCGGCTGTCGCCGTGCGCATCCACAACCACATGCAGGGTGTAGGGGCCGGTCTGGGAATCAGCATATCCCTGGACTCGGATGTAGTAGGTGCCGGCATCCACCACGGCCGTCACTCGGAAGTTGGCACCTTCTCCCCCGTCGTCGTTGCTCGCGAGGACGGTGCCCGTACTGTCCTCGATGTAGCCGTAGGTGTCCCGATCGCTGGTCGCAAAGGCGGCCAGGATCCCCGCTTGACGGACCTCCACGCGAAAGTAGTCGACGTCATCGGGATCCAACTCGCCTTGCGTCGAACTCCCCAGAGCCACCAGGGTCGCCGACGAGCGGCTGTCGCCGTGATCTGAGACAGGCGCGGGCGTGTCCAGGGCAATCCAGACAGGCCCCTCCAGTCCGGTGGCGACGAGGTCTTCCACCTGCGAGCCGTCGAGGTTGGCCCGCTGGATCTTGTCGGTGCCGAAGTCGCTCCAGTACATCTGGCCCCCGGCCAGGTCCAGGGCCAGCCCCGTGGGACTGGTCAGCCCGGAGACGAGATCCTCGACCTGCGAGCCGTCGAGGTTGGCCCGCTGGATCTTGTCGGTGCCGAAGTCGCTCCAGTAGAGCTTGCCCCGAGACAGGTCCAGGGCCAGCCCGTTGGGGGTGCGCAAGCCGGCGGTGATCAGGTCTTCGACCTGCGAGCCGTCGAGGTTGGCCCGTTGGATCTTGTCGGTCCCCTGATCGGTCCAGTACATCTGGTCCCGGCCAACATCCAGGGCCAGTCCTCCAGGGGTGGTCAGTCCGGTGGTGATCAGGTCTTCGACCTGCGACCCGTCCAGGTTGGAACGCTGGATCTTGTTGGTGCCGTAGTCCGTCCAATACACCTTGCCGCCGGCCTTGTCCAGAGCCACCCCATAGGGATTGTCCAGGCCGGTGGCGACCAGGTCTTCGACGCCGGTGCCGTCCCGATTGGCCCGTTGAATCTTGTTCGCGTTCCAGTCGGACCAGTACATCTTGGACCTGGTCCCGCCCAGGGCGATTCCGCGTGGGTTGTCCAGTCCGTCGGTAACCAGGTCTTCGAGATCGGAGCCGTCGAGGTTGGCCCGTTGGATCTTGTCGGTGCCATCATCGGACCAGTACATCTTTCCCCCGGCTACGTCCAAGGCCAGGCTCCAGGGAGAGCTCACCCCGGTGACGAGGTCTTCGACCTGGGAGCCGTCCAGATTGGAACGTTGAATCTTGCCCGAGCCCCAATCCGTCCAGTAGATCTTGCCCCCGGCTGCGTTCAAGGCCAGTCCAACGGGATCGCCCAACCCGGTGACCAGATCTTCGACCTGGGAGCCGTTCAGCTTGGAACGCCGGATCTTGTCCGTGTCCCCCTCCGTCCAGTAGATCCTGCCCCCGGCCAGGTCCAGGGCCAGCACAGCGGGATTGCCCAACCCGGTGACCAGGTCTTCGACTTGCGAGCCGTCCAGATTGGAACGCCGGATCTTGTCCGTGTCCCACTCCGTCCAGTAGATCTTGCCCCCGGCTACGTCCAGGGCCAGCCCATAGGGATCGCCCAACCCGGTGATCAGGTCTTCGACCTGGGAGCCGTCCAGATTGGAACGCCGGATCTTGTCCGTGTCCCCCTCCGTCCAGTAGATCCTGCCCCCGGCCAGGTCCAGGGCCAGTACAGCGGGATCGCCCAACCCGGTGACCAGATCTTCGACTTGCGAGCCGTCCAGATTGGAACGCTGGATCTTGTCCGTGCCTCGATCCATCCAGTAGATCTTCGTCGGCCTGCTGACCGACACCGGGCCCACCGGCGCCCCGATCCCGGCCGGCAGCCGCGGATCGGACGGGTTGATGCCATAGCTGGCAATGAGCCAGGCGTCGGTGACGTCCACCCGGCCGTCCGCATTGACGTCGCCCAGGGCGATGTCCCCGTCGTTCGGCATGACGGTGGAGGGATCGACGCTGTACAGAAGCACCAGCAGGGCGTCGGCCATGTTGACCCGGCCGTTGCTGTCCACGTCCCCCAACAGCCGCCTGCTCTCCGTCGAGGCCGCCTTCGCCCGAGGGGCGTTCTTCGAGGCTTGGACCACCACGTTGACCGGCCCCGCGGCGCGTGCCGCCGAGAAGGCCGGGTCGACGTAGGGGACCAGCCCGCGCCCCGAGACGGTCAGGCCGTAGACCGGGGACCCGTCCCCTCCTGTGAAGCCGCCCCTCGGCTCGCCCGAGGGCGCCGGAACGCCGGCCTGTCCGTCGACGAGCACCATGCGCTCCGTCAGGCTGACACCGCCGCCTCGCAGCCGGTAGAGATAGACGGGCTCAGGCGCGGAGAAGGGACTCGATCCCTTCGCGCGGATTGCGAGTCAGCGGGCGCCGACTGGGTCGATCTGGTATTCCGCCGCCACCGGATTCCGCAGCACGCCGATTCCCTCGATCTCGATCTCCACCACGTCGCCGGGGTGCACCTCGCCGACGCCGGAGGGAGTGCCGGTCATGATGACGTCGCCGGGGAGCAGGGTGACGGCGGCGCTGAGGTACTCGATCAGCTCGGCCACCGTGAAGATCAGGTCCGCTGTCGAGGTGGACTGCACGACGCGGCCGTTGAGGCGGGTCGTCAGCGGCAGGTCCGAGGGGTCGAGGCCGGTGGCGATCCAGGGACCCAGGGGCTTGAAGGTGTCGAAGCCCTTGCCGATGAGCAGGCAGCCGTTGGCCATCTCCGCCTTCTGGATGACGCGCTCGCTCACGTCGTTGCCGATGGTGTAGCCGAAGACGTGGTCGAGGGCCCGCTCTGCGGAGACGCGCCGGGCGGGGGTGCCGATGACGACGGCCAGCTCGCCCTCGTAGTGGACGACGCGGCCCTGCCTGGGGTAGACGATGTCGTCGCCGGGGTTGCAGACCGCCGTCGACGGCAGGTGGAAGAGCATCGGCTGCTCGGGCTCGGGGAGGCCGCTCTCGGCGGCGTGCTCGGCGTAGTTCAGGCCCACGCCGATCAGGCGCGGGTCGGCCACCGGCGCCAGCAGGCGCACCTCGGCGAGGGGGATGCGGCTCTGCGTGCGGCGCAGCCCATCGAACCCGGGGTCCTCGAGGAGGTCCAGCGTGTCGTCGCCGGCGAAGACTCCGTAGCCCTCGCGGCCGTCGTGCTCGAAGCGGGCGATCCGCTCAGTCATCTTCCTCCACCTCCTCTTCCATTCGCCGGTGGTGTCCCGGCAGGTCGGCGGCCTCGGCCCCGCCGTCGTGGACGACCAGGCGCAGGCCACATGCGAATTCGGCGCCGCGCTTCACGGCCACGGCCGCGGCGGCGAAGGGGTTCACCGTCATGGTGCCCCAGTCGGTGACGTACCAGGGGTGGCCGGCGGTGTCGCCGTGGGGCATGAGGGCCACGCCGGCGGTCCGTCCCCCGCCGGCCGGGCCGGAGCAGTCCACCCAGTCGGAACGGGTACCCGAGACGGCTTCCGGGCCCTGGCGGCCCTGCGAGTCCGTCACCTGGCCTCCGTGGCTCGGACGCAGGCTCTCGGCCAGGCGCACGCCGAACCAGGCGTGGCGCGTGGGGCCGATCTGCAGGTCCCACTCCGTGGGCGACAGGCGCGAGCGCAGGTCGATGACGTTGGCCTCGTCGAGGGGGCGCACGTCGATGACGCGCTCCTCGGCCGCTACGACCCGCCCCTCGGGCGCCCCCCACTCCCGGGGTCCGCGCCACTGCAGCCGCTGGGTGAGCCGCAGCCGCCCCTCGCCGCGCTCCTCGTGCTCCAGGCCGACGGCCTCGATGCGCCCCGGGGCCCGCCCCTGGAAGGTGTCGTTCACGTAGAAGTTGTAGGTCCCCGGCTCGCTGTCGCCGCCGGCGAAGGGCAGCTCCGCCGTGACGCGGTCGGCGGCGATCCACACCGAGTTGTGATGGGGGTGGTCGACGGGGCTCTCGGAGGTGACGGGCACGCCGGAGGGGGTGTACACGGGAAAGAGGTAGGCTCGGAAGGGACCCTGGCTCAGGGAGAAGAGGTGCCGGCCGCAAGAACGGACGTCGGTGCGGCGGCTGTGGGCGGAGGCCCCGGAAGGCAGGGCCACCGCCTCGTCGCCCACCGAGAACGAACTCATCCCCGCTCCACGCCGGCCTCGCGGAAGGCCCGGGTCATCGAGTCGTAGCTGATCCTGGCCGCCTCTTCCACGTCGTAGTCGTCGCGGCCCCAGATGCGGCCGCTCACCTCCAGGGTGAGGAAGCCCTCCCATCCGCCCGCGGCCATGGCCTTCACGTAGGCCGCGGCGTCGAGATCCCCCTGTCCGAGGAGCAGCAGGTCGAAGCTGCCGTCGTCGTGGCGGCGGGCGTCGGTGACGTGGGTGTGGCCGGTGATCGGCAGCAGGCGCTCCACGGCCTCGGTCTCGTCCTCCCCCGCCAGGTAGAAGTGGACGATGTCGAAGTGCAGGCGCACCGCCGGGCTGGCGACGCTCTCGATCACCCACAGGGCGCGCTCCGAGCGGTCCACGGCGGCGCGGCAATGGGCCTCCGCGGCCACGAGGAACCCCTCCTGCCGGGCCAGCCGCCCGTAGTCCCCGAGGTGGTCGACGATGCGGCCCTTCAGCTGCTCCCACTGGTCCTTGCGGCCGCCGATGCCGAGGGCCACCACGGGGGGCTCGGGGCCCAGGTCCCGGGCGAGTCCGGCGCAGCGTTTCACGTGCTCCTGGGTGCGCCGGTGCCCGTCCTCGTCCTCGGCCAGGGCGTGGGCGAGGGTGAACACCGCCGGGACGCCCAGGCCCAGCCGCCCGAGCAACTCGCGCAGCCGCCGGCGCCGGCCGGCGTCCATCTCCTCCGGCATCGAGGCGGCGTGACCGGGGCTGACGCAGATCTCGACCCCGTCGTAGCCGATCTCCGCCAGCAGCGGCGCCGCCTGCTCCAGGGGCAGGTCCGGCATGGCGTAGGTGCCGTAGGCGATGCGCAACGCTACTCGAAGACGCCGCAGCGGAGCATGGCGGCCCCGTAGTAGGGGTTCATGATCTCGCCCTCGGGCTGGATCCAGCGTCCGCCCTCGTTGGCGAAGGCCATGGGGCAGAAGGCCACCTGCAGCCCCTCGGGCAGGGGGGACTCGATCAGCTTCGCCGACAGGTCCCGGAAGGCGAGGCGGGCGCCGGCCAGGTCCGCGGCCTGCGCCGCGGATTCGGCCAGGGGGCGCAGGTCGTCCTGGGCGTGCCCGGCCAGGGCGGCCAGGGCGGCGGCGGCCTCCTCGAAGCGGTCGTGGGCCAGGGCGTCCTGGGCCCGCAGGTAGGCGCGCACCACGCCGGGGGGGCGGTCCTCGAAGCGGCCCGGGTCGTACGCCGCGGCCGGCTCGGCGGCGGGTGCCTCGGCGGCGGGCGGGTCCTCCACAGGCTCGGAGGCGCAGGCGGCCAGCAGGGCGCCCGCCGCGATGGCGGCGACGAAGGTGCTCGGAAGGGTCGGGGGTATGCGCCGCATGATTCGCTCCTTCAGGCGTGGGCCAGGGGGAAGGTGCCCAGGTAGCCCCGGGGCCGCGACACGAACCAGACGCCCTCGTGCATGGGCGTCACCTGGTAGTGGCAGACCACGTTGGAGCGCTCCATGTCGTCGCGCTCCTTGGCGCCCTGGTGGGGGATGTGGCTCAGAAAGACGACGCAGTCGCCCGCCTTCGGGTAGAGAACGACGTGCTCCTGCGCCTCGCACCAGGCCTCGAACCTGGGCCGGTCCATGGGCTCCAGGTGGGGCGGCTCGGAGAGGTGGCCGTCCTTGATGAACTTCAGGTGCCCCTCGCCCGGGCCGTTGTCCTGGAAGTAGAAGGTGGTGTTCATGCCCGCCGCCGGCACCGCCAGACGCGCGCCGTCGAGGCGCCGCCTCTCCCGCCAGTACCCGTAGAAGTCCATGTGCCACTCCTGCACGTAGGCCCCGGGATTGATGTGGGCGCGGAAGCTGCGCAGCTGGCACTGGGGTCCCATCATGCCCTGCAGGACGGGGCGCACGCCGGGGTGCGCCACCAGGGGGGCGAAGGTCTCCGGCTCGCGGTCGAGGAGGCTGTCGAACCACATGTTGCCCACCTCGTTCAGGCCCTCCTCCCAGCCCTGCCCGCGGGCGTGGTCGATGCGCCGCCGCACGTGGTCCGTCTCCTCGGGGGCGAGGACGCCCTCCAGCAGGAGGAATCCGTCGCGCTCCAGCTGGTCCAGCCGCTGATCCAGCCCTTCCACGGCTCGACTCCTGTTCGTGGGTTGGTGCATCCGTGCATGCATCGCGGGGCGGGGGAATATAGCCGAAGGCGGTATGCGCCGTCACCGGCCGGCGAGGGTGCTGACGGGGCGGCTGCTCCACCTCGAGCGGCGAACGGCTCGGGGCTGAAATCACCCCCGGGCGGGCTCGGCCGTCTCCTCCCGCGCCCTGGCGGCCAGCCCGGCGAGGTGGCCGTCGTTGGCGCGCACCTGCTCCAGGTGCACCATGCGGCGCTTGCCGGCGGTCTCCATCATCGTGTCGCCGTAGACGCGGTCGATCCAGAACCGGGCGTGGACGGCGATGTACTCGCGCAGCGCCGGCAGCTCCTCCTCCGGGAACCGCTGCGAGCAGTTGATGGTGAACATGCGGCGGCGGGCCGAGCCGCCGAAGGCGGCGTGCTTCAGGTTGTGGTTGAAGACCAGCACGTCGCCGGGCTTCGTCTCCAGGGGCAGGCACGGCAGGTCGCGCGCTTCCATCCCCCAGGTCTCCGGGATCTCGCGGATGTGCTCCTGCACGGTGCCCGCGAACCCGTCCTCCAGGTGGTGGCTGCCGGGGATCACCCGCAGGCAGCCGCTGTCGCGGGTCAGGGGGTCGAGGTAGAGGGCGACCTTGACGAAGCGCAGGCGGCGGCCCCAGCCGTCGGAGTGCCAGCGGGTGTCGCCGGCGTAGTAGTTGCCGTCGGAGCCGACGTAGTTGAAGTCGGGGCCGATCAGGCTGGACAGCAGGCCCTCGATGCGGGCGTCGTCGAGCAAGGCGCACAGCCGCGGGTGCTGGTCGATGAAGGGCACGATGCAGGAGCGCTGCTCGCCGTCGTGAGGGGCGCCGTGATGACCGCCGCCGCGCCCGGCCCACACGGCCTCGAAGGCCTCGAGGATCTCGTCGATGCAGTCTCCGAGCAGGCCGGGGAATGCGAGGAAGCCGAAGGTCTCGAAGAAGCGCAGTTGTTCGGGCGTGAGTCTGCGATCGGTCATGGCGGCACCGGGAGTCAGGAGGGCAGGGAGCGCAGGGGAGCCTGCCAAATAAAGGCTCGTCGCGCATTTCGGAGTAGGGCCATGGGCCGAGGCTCCCCTGCCGGGCCCCGGACAACGGGTTCCGTATCCACCCATTTCTCCAGAGGAATTGTAGATCTGTCGATTTTTGAAGATTTGTCATGGTCGTCAAAAAGGGAGGGTATCCGGGTCCCTCAGGGCGGCTTTGAAGGCGTATTGGCAGCAGCCCTGGCGCCGCTGAGAGCCATGTCATTCCGACCTTTGAGAGGCATCGTGGTTCCAGCGCCGACAAGGGCCGGGGCTTCTGCAGCCTGCCCTGGATGGAGCATCCCCGCGAGCTGCTTCCGGAGTTGGAACGGATCGCCCTCCTCCAAGGTCAATAGTACCGAGACCGATGCCTTGTCAGACGGGGTCATCGACCAATCTGGCATCAGGCCGACCAAGGAAGAGCGAAAAGCGTGCAAACGCTGGCACGCTCACGACCCCGAGGTCGGAGGGGGAGTCGAAAGGCGGCCACAGGCCGACACGATCTGCAAACGATGGCACGGGTATCCTTTCAAGGGGCGGACGAGGGACGGCAAGACGATGCCGGAGCATCTACCAACAGCACATACGACCTGCAAACGATGGCAAGCGATCTCTGCCCGGAGGGGCGGGGTGTTTGATACCACAAGAACCGACGGACATGCCCTCCTCAGGCTGGGACTTCAGTTCCTTGACAGCATTGTCGAGGCCTTTCCTCTTTCCCTGGAGTCTGACATGAGCTCCTACGGTCTCGCACGCAGAAGGCCCGGGTTTCGCGGATTGCCGGGCCAGGTAGAAATGAAGCAAGTTACAATCAAGGATATCGCACGGGAGTCGGGGATCTCATACTCGACCGTGTCACGGGCCCTCTCTCAGGATCCGAAGGTGTCCGCACTGGTGGCTGCCGGGACCAGGAAACTGGTCCAGAGAGTAGCCGCTGAGATGGACTACAATCCCAATCTGATGGCCCAGGGGATTGTCATGGGCAAGACAAGCACCCTGGGTCTGCTGACCTACGAGATCTCCCACGAGCTATTCGGCACTCAAGCGGATCATATTCTGAGAGCGGCCGACAAGCACAAGTACCAGATCCTGATAGCCATGCGTGTTCACCGGCGGCCCGGGATTCTGGATGAGGAGGTTCGGCAGATCAGGCAGCTGCTCTCCCGGCGGGTGGACGGACTGTTCATTCATACAAGGGGCGACTCGGGAGAGTCGGAGCGCATTCGAGGGGCGGTGCGGGGACGAGTGCCGGTGGTGACCTTTTGCCACCCCACGCCGGACCTGAGTGGTGTCGTGGTGGACGAGAGGGCGGGCTTCTTGGAGGCCACGGAACACTTGATCCAGTTGGGCCACGAGCGGATTGGATTCATCGGAACAAGGTGGGACAGGAACATCCTGGGCTCGGCCAAGGCCAAGGGGTACATGCTGGCCATGCGCAAGCATGGTCTGACCCCCCAACGCATACCTGGCAAGACCTTTCCCGCAATGCCCATGAATCGTCTGGGGGAATGGCTCGGCGACCGGTTCACGGCCCTTGTGTGCCGAAACGACTATACGGCCCTTTGCGCTTGCCGAGGGCTGCGGGAGGCGGGGTATCGCATTCCCGAGAATGTAGCCGTGATAGGGAGCGGTGATATCGGCGCGGGGGCCTATCTCACACCGGCGCTGACGACCATCGAGATCCCCCATGAGGAGCTGGCCCGGGCGGCGATGGAGCTGATGCTGGAACAACTCCGGGGCCAGGACGACCGCCGTCAGGCAACCCTGAAGTCGCGTCTGGTCGTGCGCGAATCCTGCGGCGCGAATACGGACAAGCTGCCCCCGGCCTCGGCATCCTGACCTCCAGCGGTCCGGGAGTTGTCCGATCGGGCCAGGGCACCTATCTCTTCGGGAACCGAAGGGATGATGCCTGATGGACACCCTCTCCCCGGCCGCGCCCGCCGAGGCCGGCCTCTCCGCCGCCACCCTCGACCGGGCCGCGGGCCTGCTCTCCGACACCGCCGCCGCCGGCCGCGTCACCGCCGCCAGCCTCACCGTGGCCCGCCGCGGCCGGCTGGTGCTGTCCCGGGGCTTCGGCTCCCTGCGCCCGGAGCCGGGCGGCCCGGCGGTGGAGGCCGACTCCACCTTCCTGCTGGCCTCGATCACCAAGCCGGTCACGGCGTGCGCCGTGATGCTCCTCGTCGACCGGGGGCTCGTCTCCCTCGACGACCCGGTGCAGCTCCACGTCCCCGAGTTCCACGGCTGGGACAAGTCCCGGATCCGGGTGCGCGACGTCCTCTCCCACATCTCCGGCCTGCCCGACATGCTGCCGCAGAACGTGCTCCTGCGCCGGCGCCACGCGACCATGGCCGAGTTCGTGGACGGCGCCGTCCACGCCCGGCTGCTCTTCCGGCCGCGCACCGGTTTCCGCTACCAGAGCAAGGGCATCCTGCTGGCCGCCGAGATCGTCGAGCGCGTCACCGGCCGGCGCCTGCGCGACTTCGAGAGAGAGGAGATCTTCGAGCCCCTGGGCATGGGGCGCAGCTGCCTGGGCCTGGGGGGCTACGCCATCGAGGAGACGGTCTGGTGCGGCACCTCCATGGAGCTGGACGCCGACGGCCGCCGCTTCGGCCCCAACTCGCCGTACTGGCGCGACTTCGGCTGCCCCTGGGGCGGCATGCACTCCACCGGGCCCGACCTGGCCGTCCTGCTGCAGTGCATGCTCGACGGCGGGGCGTACGGGGGCGTCCGCGTCTTCAGCCGCGCCGCGGCCGCGGCCATGGTCCGCGACCACAACCCGCCGCGCCTCGAAGCCCCCTGGGGCCTCGGCTGGGCCCTGCGCGACTCGACGGCGTGGGCCTTCTTCGGCGAGCAGGTCTCGGCGGGAACCTTCGGCCACGTGGGCGCCACCGGCACCGTGGCCTGGGCCGACCCGGCCTCGGGGCTGATCTGTGTCTGCCTGACCAACGAGAAGATCGACGGCGGCGCCCTGCTGCGCCGGGTCTCCAACGTGGTCGCCGCCTCCGTCGAGGAGGACTGAACCCCTGCTGGACCGGAAGACCCTGGGCCGCACCGGCACCGAGGTCTCCAGCCTCGGCGTGGGCGGCTTCCTCGGCCTGCTCCTGGACCCGGAGGCGACACCCGCCCGGTGCGAGGAGGCCGGCGTCGAGGCCGTGGGCCGCGCCGTCGAGTTGGGCGTGCGCTACTTCGACACCTCGCCGGCCTACGGCAACGGCCTCTCCGAGCGCCATCTCGCCGCCGGGTTGAGGGCCCTCGACCCGGGGGTGCGGGCGGGCCTCACGGTGTCCACCAAGGTGGGCACCCACCCCGAGCGCCGCTACGCGTACGGGGCCGACGACGTGCGCTGGTGCTTCGACCGCAGCCGCGAGCTGCTCGGCGCCATCGACGTGGTCCTGGTCCACGACCCCGCCAGCGACGAGCACCTCGACACGATCCTGGGTCCGGGCGGCGCCTTCGACGCCCTGGAGGAGCTGAAGGCCGGGGGCCGGATCCGCGCCATCGGCCTGGGGGTGCGCAGCCACCGCTTCCTGCGGCGAGCCCTCGAGTCCGGCCGCGCCGACGTGATCCTGCCATCCTACGACTACCACCTGGTGCGGAGGTCCGCGGCGGCGCTTCTGGCCGAGGCCGCCGCAGCCGGCGTCGGTGTGATCAACGGTTCCCCCTACCAGGCCGGCCTGCTCGCCGGCATCGACCTCGACGAGGAGGCGCGCCGGTGGAGGCCGGGGAACGCCGACCTGGCGAGGGCCCGTCGGATCGCCGCCTGGTGCGGGGAGAGGGGGGTCGACGTGGGCGCCGTGGCCGTGCAGTTCAGCCTGCGGGAGCCCCGCATCGACGCCACGCTGGTGGGACCGCGGACCACGGCGGAGGTGGAATCCTGCCTGGACCACGCCACCGCCGAGCTGCCCGAGGGGATCTGGGAGGAGCTGGAGGACTGCCTCGCCGGCCTGCAGCCGCCCCCGGAGCCGGGGGGCGAGGCCTCGCGCTGAGGGGGCCTCAGGCCGGACCGAGCCCGGCTCGCACCTCGGAGAGGGTCTGATGCAGGGCGTCGTGGATCAGCTCGTCGTACCCGTCCCAGGGGTGCTCGCCCACGCGGGTGCGCGGACCGATGGGCAGGCCCCGGCGGGCCAGGTAGCGCTTGGCCGACTGCGGGTACTTCAGCTTCACCACCGAGTCCATCAGGGTGAGACGTCGCTGGACCCAGTCCGCCATCTCGTGGCCGGGGTGGGCGCAGAGCCAGGCGAACAGATCGGGGTAGACGTTGGCGGCCACGGGCGACAGGCCGGCGGCGCCGAGCCGCAGCGACGGCAGGGCCGAGGCGGCGGCGGCGTTGAACATGGCGAATCCCGGGTCGGCGGAGGCGGCCTCGGCCTTGGGACCGAAGAGGGCGGGGTCCCGCGAGGTGTCCTTCATGTAGCGGAAGCGGCCGGTGGCCGCCGCCCGGGCCACGAACCCCGCCGAGGTCACCCGGTGGTAGGGCTCGGGGCACTCGTACAGGCCGAGAGGGACCGGGTCGGTGGCCTCCACCAGCTGCTCCAGCGCCGCCAGCAGCACCGGCTCGCCGGCCTCCCGGCCGCAGAGCTGGTTGGTCAGCACGACCACGGCGTCGACCCCGGTGTCGGCCATGCGGCGCACGAATCCGGCCTGCTCGGCCACGGGTCCGCCGAAGGTGCCGGTGGCCGCCACGGGCACCCGGCCGGAGGCGCGCGCCACGACGCGCGAGGCGAGGGCCAGCCGCTCGTCGTCGGAGAGGTGGTACATCTCGCTCGACTGGCAGACGGCGAAGAGGCCCTTCGAGCCGCCGTCGATGTAGAAGTCGACGAGAGCATCGACCCCCTCATCGTCGACGGACCCGTCGTCGCGGAAGGCGGTGAGCATCACCGGCCACAGCCCCTCGAAGCGGGCCATCAGACGACCTCCACGCCGGCGCCCACGCCTTCCTCCAGCTCGGCGACGCTGGCGAAGGCGACGAGGACGCAGGTCACGGCGGGGTTCTCCTGGACCCAGCGGATGGCGCGGTTCGTGGGCGGCACCACCTCGCCCGGCTCGCACAGCTCCTGCCAGGGCCCGTTGACGATGGGGTAGATCAGGTCGAGGTCGCTGCGCGTCGGTTCCCCCCGCGGCGCCAGGCGGATCACGTCCTCGGGCCCGGCGGCGGACCAGTCGGTGCGCACCTGAGCCTCCCAGGGCAGCCACTGGCCGCCCAGGGCCTTCATGACCAGCACCCCCTTGCCCGCCTGGCGGGAGCGCGCCAAGCCGGGCTCCTGGGTGCGGCGGACGTAGTTGTAGATCACCAGGTCGCCCTCGGCCTCCGGCTCGGGCCCGCGCCCGGCGTAGGCCTCCTGGTCGGCCTCGTGGTGGCGGATCAGGCAGAGGGCCCGCACCTTGCCCGCCTGCCTCAGGGCGGCGGCGGCCTCGCGCACGGCGGGGTCCGTCATCCAGGAGCGGTGGTGGACGCGCAGGATGTCGATCGCCTCGCGCTGCACGTTGGCCAGGTGGCCCTCCACGACCTGGGCCAGGGTCGCCGGGTCGGGGTCGCCCACCTTGAGGGAGAAGTAGTGGCCGCCGCCGGGGCCCTTCAGCTCGTCGGGGATGTGGACCTCGTCGCCGTAGCCCATGTCGAAGAGGTTGACCCCCAACTCGGCGGCGCGCAGGTAGATGGCGCGCTTCTCCTCCGGCGGCGGGGTGCCCTCGGCGCCCTCGAAGCGGGCCAGCAGCCCGCCGAGACCCATCACGCTCAGCTCCAGATCGGTGCTTCCGAATCGCCTCCGTTCCATCCCTCCGCTACCTTTCCGCCATGATTGAATCGAAGCCGGAAACATACTCGCCATGACCGACCGCCCCAACATCCTCCTGTTCTTCACCGACGACCAGCGCTTCGACACGATCGGCGCCCTGGGCCCTCCCGTGATCACCCCCAACCTCGACCGTCTCTGCGCCTCGGGCACGGCCTTCACCGACGCCTACATCATGGGCGGCTCCCGCCAGGCCGTGTGCATGCCCAGCCGCGCCATGCTGCACACGGGGCGGTCCCTCTACCGCCTCCAGGGCCAGGGCCAGACGATCCCCTCCGATCACGCCATGCTCGGCGAGACCCTGCGGCGGGCGGGGTACGACACCTTCGGGACCGGGAAGTGGCACAACTCGACGGAGCCCTTCGTGCGCTCCTTCTCCCACGGGGCCGAGATCTACTTCGGCGGCATGGGCGATCACTGGAACGTGCCGGTCTGCGACTTCGATCCCTCCGGCCGCTACGAGGGGCGCATCCCCCAGACCACCGACTTCCGCGCCCAGTCCGTCTCTTGGCGCCGGGGGGACCACATGCGCCCCGGCGTGCATTCCACCGAGGTCTTCGCCGACGCCGTCATCCACTTCCTCCGCGGCCGGCGTCCCGGGGACGCCCCGTTCTTCGCCTACCTCTCCTTCCTGGCGCCCCACGACCCGCGCACCATGCCCCCCGAGTTCCTCGAGATGTACCCGCCCGCCGAGGTCGAGCTGCCGCCGAGCTTCCGGCCGGAGCACCCCTTCGACAACGGCGAGCTGCGCGTCCGCGACGAGCTGCTGGCCGGGTTCCCGCGCGGCGAGGACGAGGTCCGCGAGCACCTGGCCGCCTACTACGCCATGATCAGCCACGTCGACGCCCACACGGGCCGCGTCCTCCATCAGCTCGAGCGCGCCGGCCTGGCCGAGGATACCCTGGTCGTCTTCGCCGGCGACAACGGCCTGGCCGTGGGCCGCCACGGGCTCCTGGGCAAGCAGAGCCTCTACGAGCACTCGGTGCGCGTGCCCCTGATCTTCGCCGGCCCCGGCGTTCCCGCGGGGGAGCGGCGCCAGGCCCTGGCCTGCCTGACCGACATCTTCCCGACCCTGTGCGAGCTGACCGGGGTCGAGAGGCCGGACTCGGTGGAGGCCCCCAGCCTGGCGCCCTGTCTGGCCGACGGGAGCGCGGCCGTGCGCGACCACGCCCTGTTCGCCTACCGCCACTTCATGCGGGGCGTCCGCGACACGGCCGGGAACAAGCTCATCGAGACCGCCGCCGCGGGGCAGCGGCACACGCAGCTCTTCGATCTGGCGGACGATCCCTTCGAGGTCCGGGACCTGTCCGGCGATCCGGCCCGGGCGGACACGTTGTCCAGCCTGCGGCGGGAGCTGACCGCGTGGCCCCGCGACCTCGGCGACGACCAGGAGGGCCAGGGCGGCGAGTTCTGGGAGCGCATGGAGTGGGCCCGCTGAGGCCGGGACAGGGCGCCGCTGAGTCACCCGTCTCTCGGGCTCGCGGCCTCCGGCAAGGAGCAAGATCATGGCAGCTTCCGTGGCCGACCGGCTGCGCGGACCCGTCGTCCCGCTGAACGTCTGCTTCTGTCGAAAATGGTTTTATGTGAGTAGGTAGGCACGAAAAAGGACGGCACTCGATGAGAGAGTACCGTCCTTTTGCTTTGGCTGGCTGCCTGGTGAGGCTGCTACTTCGTACCCGTAAGAATGTCTACGCCAAGGTCCAAGGCTCCCCTTCCTTGTGGGACATTCGTATTTTCATCTCTTGCACTTCCACTACTCGATTACTTCAACTTCTCCCATGACTTCGGTAGCATGGGCAAGGGCTTGCTTCCGGCTGATCCAACCGTTGCCTTCGTTGGCTGGCTCGCCGTTGATGTTCAAGTACCATTTCTTTTCGAGGCGGAACAGTTCGGCGGTAGAATCGCCTTCGCTGGCTTGGAGCATTTGCCGATCAGGGAGAGGTTGCCGCCCGCGCTTCTTCGTGGCTGCTTTCTTCTTCGCTGCTTTCTTCTTCCTCCGTCCATTCTTCGGAGCAGGTTCTGAAGCCGTTGTAGCCGCCTCTGCCGCCTCCTGAGCCTCATGGGTGTCCTGAGTCGCCTTCCGCCGTGCTCGCTTCTTAGGGGCAGCCAGAGGCGCAGCAAGCGGAGCGATTGTCGTTGACGCTCCTACACCGGGGCGAACTATGATCTGCGGTTCTTCACCGGGAGCGGCATAGACTTCTATGACGAGTTGCGGAGTTCCTTCGGGCATGGGATGGTTTTCCTTGGATAAGGGTGAGTGGGTGAAAAGGGATAGGAGAGAAAAGGGTGTCATTCTAATGGGGAGACAAAATCACTGATTCTGAATTGATCTCATGGCATCCTCTTGTGTCAAATTTCTAAGGATATCTAAGGTGCGAAGGGAAGTCCGTCCGGGGTTTTCCACCTCACCGGAAAGGACCTCAGCCCACAGTTTTTGCAGCGATGCTCTGATTGGCATTGGGCGTTGACTCTCGTAAGCAATTGTAAAATATCGACTTTCTCGAATAGGGAAACGGTGAAGATTTGCAGGATTTCGGCCAGACGGCGGTCGACGTGTAGCTGCTTCTTGACGATGGCCACGAACGTAAGTGCTGATAGCGATCCAGATCTGGGTCTTGACCGCGTTCTCGGAGGTGCCGAAGAACGCTTTGATTTGCAGATGTTGTTTGCGGCATTTGTACAACCGCGGGATGGTCAAGGCGGGAAGGAAACAGGGGATATTGCCGCGTAGATCCATCAACGTGTGGAGCTTGATGGCGGCTTTGCGCTGACGGAATCGGGCCCACGGAAACAGCGAAAGACACAGATCGATGGTGCTGGAATCGAAGACATACGCGGTCTCTTCGAGTTGGACTCCGAAGTCGTCTTGGCTGTATAGCTTGCGGGCGTGGCCAATGAGCACCTGAGCGAGGTCGGCGTAGATGCGCCCGTCCCGGTTCTCGTTGGCATCGGCCAGGGTGCTCCTGGAAACCGGGTATCGAAGGCCGGCATGATACAGCTTGGGCTGCATCGCCCGCAAGCAGGTCTCGATGTCCCGTAGGCTTTCTCGACCGGTGAGTTGCGCAAAGGCCATGCACAGAAACTGATCGCGACACTTGAAGTGCCGTGTCCTGTATTTGCCATGGTACCGACGTACGCATCTGTTGAACTCGTGCCTGGGTAGGAAATCCATGAGCTGTGAAAATACAATCCGTCCCGTATGCATCGGCCATTCCCTCCCTCGCTAAAGGCAGCGCTGAATGGCCCAAATCTACGATCGATTTCAAATCGACAACGGTCATTTATTCGCACAACTCATTGTAGATACGTTACTTACACGATCCTTCAAAGCGCTCAACCGGACAGTAGTGAGGAGACACGGCAAATAGGTCTTCTCCCCTTTGTCATTGAGTTCTCCGAGGGGATGCCCATACAGGAACCGTCATCTGAAGACACTCCTAGGGCGGCAACCGAACTTAGAAAGCGGGGAGGCATCAAGGCCCTGTTGACACTCCTCTTTGAGAAATAGAGCAAGGAATAGAGCAAGCGGAATATAGGTGCTCAAAATTGACATTGCCAAAGTATCGGCCCCGGTACCCGGCAGGCGGAGCTGCTGCGCGCCTATTTCGACGAGGCCAACGACGACCACCCCTTCTACGACTACTACGACCTGTGCCGGGCCACGAAGGACGAGGACTTCGCCGTGCTCAGCGGCGGCCAGATGCGCAACTTCGTCCTCGGCCACCAGCTCGGCTCCAGCGGCTACCTGTGCACCACCGCCCCCTTCCGGCCGGACGTGGCCCTGGCCTTCCACGGCACCCTCACCCGGGGCGACTACGACGGCGCCTGGCGGGCCGTGGCCCGCTGGGAGGACCGCTGGCTGGCCGCGGCCGTGGAGATCGGCTGGCTGCGGGCCATCAAGACGGCCCTCTTCCTCCACGGCCTGCAGCCCTCGGACCGCCTCGGCGGCACCTGGACCGAGGCCACCCGGGACGAGCGCGAGGCGGTGGGGCGAGTGCTGACGGAAGTCTTCGGACCGATCGAGAGGGTGGGGTTGTGAGTGAGCGCGTGCCGTAGCAGACTGCCCCGTTTCAAGGGACAGTGATGCTCTCCCGGATGGCATCTGGCGGGACGGCTCGCAGGCCCTCCTCGCGACGATCCTGAAGGATGAGGGCTATGGCCTCGGCGCAGGTTCGCGCGTACTTCGTCCCTGGTTCGGCCCTGACCGTTGGCCCCGGGGATCTCCGGGCACCAGGCGATGTACCATTCCCCGTCCTGCTCGATGATCGCCGTGAACTCAGAAGAGTACCAACACCCGGACGGCGCCGTTCGTCATGGAGGTATGAGAGCAGACGTGCCGGATGACGATCGAGGACCTCTACGAGGAGCACGAGGAGAGCCTGCAACGGCTGGCATTCCGTCTGGCGCGGGACACGGACGCCGCCCAGGACCTCGTGCAGGAGACCTTCGTCCGGGCCCTGGGGCACGCGCTGCTGCTGGCGCAGCTCAACCGCCACCAGCAGCGCGCCTGGCTGGGGCGGACCTTGAGGCGGCTGTTCCTGGACCGGCGCGCGGAGCGGCTCCGGCAGGCGGCGCTGCTGGAGCTCTACGGGCGGGAAGCACCGACGGCGGTGGACGCCGATGAGGACGCCGGGTTCGATCCCTTCGACCTGGCGCCCGCCGAGGATCGGGAGCTCCTGGAGATGCGCTATCGTCAGGGACTCTCCAGCGCCGAGATCGCGGCCGAGTTGGACCTGCCTCCCGGCACCGTTCGCTGGCGCCTGCACCGGGCGGTGAGCCGTCTGCGGGCCCACAAGCACCGCTTCCTCTGAGGGATGACAAGCGCAAAGGGGAGAAGAGAACCATGAGCGAACAGAGCACGAGCTCCGAACAGCCCCCGGCGGGCCGGTCCATCGGCAACGTCGGCATCCTGGACATACGCCAGGCAACGGAGGAAACCCTCGCCGGGATCCGCAGCATCGGCAACGTGGGCATGATCTTCTACTCGCCGGAGACGGCCGGGTGGGTCACGCGGTTCACCGCGGGCAATGTGGGGTCGACCGTCAAGGCGCCAGCCACCGCACGCGTCCTGACGGGCGAGGAGACCTGGAGCCGGACCTCCCTCGATGGGAAGGAGCCCCTCAACCTGGTCGTCGTCGGCAAGCTCGTCCTGCATCCGGACGTCCCCCGCGATGCCCTCGAGCAAGGTCTCGAAAGCCTCGTCGTCGTCGGCACGGTCGCCTGCCCCGACCATCTGGCCGGCGTCCTGCGGGCCAAGGCGCACGAGGTCATGGGAAAGCTGACCACCTATCCCTGGGTTGAGGGGGGCCGCTTCCTGACGGACAAGGTGACGCTGGACGGCGCCTTCCTGGAGTCCCTCGCAGAAGGCTCCCACGTCGTCGCCCTGGCCGACGTCGGCGCCCCCGAGGTGCTCGACGACGACCTGCTGCGGCGCAAGGTGTCGTCCCTCTACATCGGCGGCCGGCTCCACTGCCGCGAGGAGAACCTGGCGGCGCTGCGCTCGCGGCTGCACGACCGCAGCCCGTCGCCGAGGACCAGTGCGGTGCCCGCCGGGTTCGAGGCCGTGGAGGGGCGGCTGCGTCTGGACATGAGGACCGTGGAGTCGCTGCCGGGACGCTCGCTGTACTGCACCGGGCTGGTCGAGGTCGATGCCGAGGTCGAGGCGGCGGCGCTGGAGGAAGCGATCGACTCGCTTCAGGTGACCCGGCTGCTCATCGCCCCGGCCCACCTCGAGGGCGCGCTGGCCGCGCGCTGCGACCTGCTGCAGACGAAAGCCGTCTTCTACGAAGGGGAGCTGTGGCACATCGAGGACAAGGCCGATCTGCTCGCCTCCCGCTTCGAGTGGCTGGAGGGCAAGGCCACGCTGCTGGTGCGCGGGGACCTCAGGATCGCCGCCGACATCGACCCCCGGGTCCTTGCCGACCGCCTGCACAAGGTCCACAATCTGGACCGGATCGTCTGCACACCCGAACAGATGGGCGCCCTGCAGGCGCGCATGGGCATGAACGAAGGGCAGTTGAAGGCCAGGGCCGGCGGCAAGCCGTCGGGCGGGAAGCCGGCCGGCGGGAAGCCCGACAGCGGCAACGTCGGCTACTTGCGTCTGTGAGCGTCATGACCGGCTGGCACGAAGTCCTCACCCTCGACGCCTCCCGCCGCGTCACCGGCGGCAGCCCGGACCGCCTGGCCGACGCCGTGCGGCGCGGCGCCGATCTGCGCATCCTCACCGAGTTCCGCCACGACGAGCACATCGACGTGGACTCGGACTGCTCGGAGCTGGTGCGCGAGGCCGCCGAGTTCGCCGTCACCTGTCTCGTGGACGACCGCTGGTGCGCCGGCATCATGAGCCTGCGCCAGCCCGTGGACCTGCCCGTCGGCTTCGGGCCGCGGCCGTCCATGTCCTACTTCCTCTACAATCAGGACGGCACCCAGGCCATCGCGCGGCTCCATCTCGACGGGCAGGCCGCCGCCGAAGCGCCCGGTCCTTCTTCCCCCGAGGGGCCGGAGATGCCCAAGTACCACGGCGCCGAGTTCTGGGACGGCGACACCAACGCTCCGAGCCACAACTTCGTGTACGACTTCGACTGCTTCCGCTACTGCGTGAACGACCGCTGGCAGGAGGTGCTCGCCCACGGCGCCGACGGCGAGATCCGCTCCGGGTCGGTGGCCGCCCTCGGACAGGCTTTCGCCGAAGGGCGCGCCGTCAAGGTCGGCGTCGCCGGGCTGTGCGCCGATCTGCCCCCGGCCGGCCCCGGCCACGAGCTGTTCGTGCAGACGGGATCCGGGTACCACTACACCGAGCGGGACCTGTTCATCGCCGGCTCCCACCCCGTGATCCGCGCGGCCCCGGCGATCCCCATGGTCTACCGCAGCCGCGGCTGGGACTCGGGGTGGCTGGTGCTGCGCACCGATGGCCTCGTCGTCTACCGCCGCTGCGATCCCTACACCCTCGCCTTCGAGGACCGCCGCTACCGCTGCCCCATCCGCTGGTTCGTCAGCCGGGACTGAGCCTTCAGGGGGCCAGCACGCGGGCGCCGGCGCCGCACCTGTGGCCTGGGGCACACAGCCGACACCGGCGCTGTGGTCCGGGGCACACATCCGTCGCCGGGCCTCCCGGATCCCTCCCCGGGGCCCGCCCCGGGCACGGGGCTTGCAGCCTCCGGCGGCTGTGACCGCCACCGTCCTGTCCGCCGCCACCGTCGGCGTCGACGCCCGCCTCGTCCACGTCGAGGTCGACACCGACCGCAAGCTGCCCTCCTTCATCCTCGTGGGCCTGCCGGACTCGGCCGTGCGGGAGAGCCGCGAGCGGGTCATGGCGGCGGTGCGCAACGCCGGGTTCCAGTGGCCCCGGCGGCGGGTCACCGTGAACCTGGCGCCGGCCGACCTGCGCAAGGAGGGCTCGGCCTTCGACCTGGCCATCGCCGCCGGCGTCCTGGTCGCCTCCGAACAGGTGAAGGCCGACACCCTGGAGGACTTCGCCCTCCTCGGCGAGTTGTCTCTCGACGGCTCGGTACGCCCGGTGCGGGGCCTGCTGTCCATGGCCACCGGCCTCGGGGAGCGCGGCGTCTACGCCGCCATCGTGCCGCAGGCGAACGCCCGCGAGGCGGCCATGGCCGACGGCCCCGTCATCTTCCCGGTGCGCAGCCTCTCGGAGGCGGTCGAGATCCTGGAGGGCAGCGTGCGCATCCGGCCCTGCGTGGTCGACGCCGAGGGGGCCCTGCGGCAGGAGGAGGCCCCCGACGAGCACGACTTCGCCGACGTGCGCGGCCAGGAGCACGCCAAGCGCGCCCTCGAGGTCGCCGCCGCCGGGGGGCACAACGTCGTCCTCATCGGGCCGCCCGGCTCGGGCAAGACCATGCTCGCCCGGCGCATGCCCTCGATCCTGTCGGCCCCGACGGTGCAGGAGGCCCGGGCCGTGACCCGCATCCACTCCGTGGCCGGAGTGCTGGCGCCGGGCCAGGCCCTGGTGACGCGCCGGCCCTTCCGGGCGCCGCACCACACGATCAGCGACGCCGGCCTCATCGGCGGCGGATCGTCGCCGCGGCCGGGCGAGGTCTCCCTCTCCCACCACGGGGTGCTGTTCCTCGACGAGCTGCCGGAGTTCCAGCGCCGGGCGGTGGAGGCCCTGCGCCAGCCCATGGAGGAGTGCCGGGTCACCATCGGCCGCGCCGCCGCCACCCTCACCTTCCCGGCGCGGTTCATGCTGGTGGCCTCCATGAACCCCTGTCCCTGCGGCTACCTGGGCCACCCCCGCCAGGACTGCCTCTGCCCGCCCCGGACCGTGGAGCGCTACCGGACGCGGCTGTCGGGGCCGCTGCTGGACCGCATCGACCTGCACGTGGAGGTGCCCGCCGTCGGCTTCGACGACCTGTCCGAGGGGCCGCCGGGCGAGCCCTCGGCCCAGGTGCGGAGCCGCGTCGAGGCGGCGCGGCAGGTCCAGCAGGAGCGCTTCGGCGGCGAGAGCGGCGTGTTCTGCAACGCCCACATGGACGCCCGCCACGTGCGCCGCTACTGCCGGCCCCTGCCCCGCGAGGCGGCCGGGCTCCTGCGCGCCGCCCTGGAGCGCCTCGGCCTGTCGGCCCGGGCCCACGACCGCATCCTCAAGGTGGCGCGAACCATCGCCGACCTGGCGGGGGCGGAGCAGATCGAGGCCGCCCACGTGGCCGAGGCGGTGCAGTACCGGGGGCTGGACCGGCCGGTGCCGGCCTGAGGCGGGCGGCCCGCCCGACGAGGCGCGCCCCGACCGCCGCTTGACCCCCGGGAGCGGGGGGTCTATCTACGTCCCGCACCCGCTTCCCGGAATGACACCGATGACCAACGGCAGGGTCGTATCCTGCTGCTCCTGGGCCTTCGACGCTCCGGTGAACGAGACCTTGGTCCGGCGGGCCGAGATCGGACTGGCCGCCGTCGACCTGCGTCCCTCCACCCTGCGCGCCGAGGCCGGGCCTCTGAGCTGCAATCCTTCTCTGAGCTGCAATCCTAGGGACACCTTCTCTCGCGAGCGGGAATGGCAAGATGACAACCCTCTATCAAAAGAGTGACCATCAGTTGGAGCGCCTGCGTGACAGGCTGACCATGCCCGCGGAGTCGAACAGAAACAGCTCCGACACGATAGAGGCCGAGGCGGCCGAAGTCGTCGAGAACGAACGTCGATCGATGTCGGAGCTTGCCCCGCCGGCCTCTCGTTCGGGAGCCCAGTTGATTACAGAGACGCGGCGTTTGGTCACGGAGGAACTAGCCAACCGCGTGGATGATCAGAGACTGGCAGCGGTCCTCCAACGGAAGATAGACGCGGAGTACAAAAAGCCACCGAAGAAACGTGCGGCTATCGTCAGTCCTTACCATGTCTCGACTTGGCCCGGCGATGCCAAGGTCTGGATGGAAGTCGCGGTGGGGCTTGATCAAGCCAGTCGGGCACCCGACTCAAGCCTACGTGACCACTGCAAAAGCAATGTCGCGCATGTGGCCACTGGATTTGCATTCGAGCTGGCATATAAATGTCTGCTTGTGGGGGAGTTCGAGCCATTCGTGCAGACGCACAGTTGCCAACTCCTTCACGACCGTCTTGCTCCCGACACGCAAGCGCGGCTGGAGACAATTATGGCGGAGCAAGGCTGGTCACGCGCAACCGCATGCGTCAAGTATCTGGACGAGCGAATGAGCAACAAAGACCGCAAGTACTGGATGGTGACTCCCGACCGGACCAGGGAGACGGGACGCTCCAAAGGAACAGGATTCATTGTTGCAGACAGCCCGATGGCGATCGGTCGACTCGGTCAAGTCTTGCTTGGTATACTGCCGCTCGTGACATGCAAGTTGAGTCAAGCTCGACGAGCTTGGGACTACCGGCATCGGTCACAGGATGTAGAGTGATGGCAATTGCCAGACACTCGCCCCTGCTTGGGTTTGAGGTCGCGCGGCCTGGATCGGCCCGTGCCAAGCCCCACCGCCGCTTGCCCCCCCGGGGGCGAGGGCTCTATCTACGGGGCCCACCCACTTGCCGGCGGTTGATAGCGGATGAAGAAGGACGGCACGATCTCCTGCTGCACCTGGGCCCTCGAAGGGCCCGTGACCGAGTCCATGGTCCGGCTGGCGGAGATCGGCCTGGGCGCCGTCGACGTGCGGCCGTCCACCCTGGGCGGCGCCGAGGCCCGGGCCCTGGTGCGGAACCTCGGGCTGGAGGTCGGCTGCGTGGCCCTGTCCCACGAGATGCCTGAAGGGGCGGCCCTCGACTCGGTGGAAGCCGGGACCGTGGAGGCCGCCATGGCGCACCTGCTGGGGGGCCTGGACCAGGCGGTCACGCTGGGCGCCTCTCATGCCTATGTGGTGCCTGAGGCGCCACTGGACGGGGACTCCCTGACCCGCTACGCCGAGGTCCTGCCCGGCCTCGCCGACTACGCCCGCGCCGCCGGCGCCGGCCTCTGCATCGAGCACTTTCCCGGCACCGCCCTCCCCACCGTGGCCGCGACCCTGGACTTCCTGGAGGGCCTCGGTCACGACAACCTCTACCTGCTCTTCGACATCGGCCACGCCCAGATGTCGGGCGAGGATCCGGCCGAGATCCTGCCGGCGGCAGGACCGCGTCTCGGCTACGTCCATCTCGACGACAACGACGGCGCCGGCGACCTGCACCTGGCCCTGACCGACGGCGTGCAGACCCGCGAGTCCCTGGCCTCGCTCTTCGAGACCCTGGAGGAGATCGGCTATGACGGTCCCGTGAGCCTGGAGATGAACAGCAACCTGCCCGACGTGCCCGGCGCCATCCGGCGCAGCTTCGACCTCGTCGCCGGTCTGCGCTCCTGATGCGGCTCAGCGAACGCCACCAGCGCCTCCTGAAGCGCACCTTCCTCGACTACCAGCACCACGACGCCTTCGCCGAGAACCCCCTGATCGTGTCCCGGGCCGAGGGCCTGCACTACTGGGACGTGGAGGGCCGGCGCTACTTCGACGGCATCGCCGGGGTCTACGCCGCCACCCTCGGCCACGGGCACCCGCGCGTCGTCGAGGCGGTCACGCGGCAGCTCGAGCGGCTCCCCTTCGCCCCGCCCATGCACGGCACCGCCGACATCACCCTCGACTTCGTCGAGCGCATGGGCTCGGTGACCCCCGGGAGCCTCGACTTCGTCAAGTCCTTCTCCGGGGGCTCCGAGTCGATGGAGGCGGCCTTCAAGTTCGCCCGCCAGTACTTCCGCCAGACCGGCCGCCCCGGGAAGTACAAGTTCATCAGCCGCTACCACGGCTATCACGGCGCCACCATGGGGGCCATGGCCGCCAGCGGCACCGGCCCCCGCAAGTCGCCCTTCGAGCCGGGCCCCGCCGGCTTCCTCAAGGTCTTCCCGCCCACCCACTACCGCGGCCAGTTCGACAGCTGGGAGGAGTGCAACCGCTTCGCCGCGCGCCAGGTGGAGGACGTCATCGTCCACGAGGACCCGGAGACGGTGGCCGGGGTGATCCTCGAGCCGGTGAGCAACACCGGGGGCGTGATCACGCCGACGCGGGAGTACTTCCAGATCCTGCGCCAGACCTGCGACCGTCATGACGTGCTGCTCATCTTCGACGAGATCATCACCGCCTGCGGGCGCACGGGATCGATGTTCGCCGCCCAGACCTACGGCGTCACGCCCGACATCATCTGCGGCGGCAAGGGTCTGTCGAGCGGCGCCGTTCCCCTCGGGGCCATGATGGCCCGCCTGGACATGGCCGACGCCTTCCAGAGGCCCGGGTCCGCCAACTTCGCCCACGGCCACACCTACGCCGGCCATCCCGTGGCCTGCGCCGCGGGCATCGCCGTCATCGACGAGATCGTCGAGCAGGGGCTGGACCGCCGCGCCGGGGAGCTGGGGGACCGCCTGGCGGCCGGGCTGGAGGGGCTCCGGCGGCACGGGGTCGTGCGCGAGGTGCGGGGCAAGGGTCTGCTGCGGGGCGTGGAGCTGGTGCGGGAGGAGGGCTCGGCCGAACCGTTCCCGGAGCTCGGCGCCGCGCTCAAGAGGACGGCCCTGGCCAACGGCCTGATCCTGCGCGTGGATCCGTCCTGGTTCGCCCTGGGGCCGGCCCTGACCATCGACGAGGCCGGGGTGGACGAGCTGTGCGACCTGGTCGACCGCAGCCTGGCCGACGCTCTCGCCGGCCTGCGTTGACGGCCAACAGAGTTGGCGGCCCTCTACCTGATCGACGGCAGCTTCGAGCTGTTCCGCTGCTACTACGGGTCGCCGCGGGCCCGCCTCGACGACGGCCGCGAGGTAGGCGCCGTGCGGGGCTTGTTCCAGACCCTGGCCTCGCTGCTGCGCGAGGAGGACCTGGCCTACACGGCCATGGCCTTCGACGACGTGGACGCCCTGCAGGCCCGGGAGCCCGGGGACACGGAGAACATCCACGCCCAGTACCCCCTCGCCGTCGAGACCGGGCAGGCCCTCGGCATCGATACCTGGGTCATGTCCGGGTACTCGGCCGACGACGCCATCGCCTCGGCGGCCCACCACTTCGGCCCGGCGCCGGAGCTGAGCCGCATCGTCATCTGCTCCACCGACAACGACTTCGCCCAGTGCGTCCGCGGCGAGCGCGTGATCCTGCTGGACCGCATCCGCAAGGTGCGCGCCGGCGAGGCGGAGGTGGCGGCGAAGTTCGGGGTCCCGCCGCGGCGCATCCCCGAGTACCTGGCCCTGGTGGGGGACAAGTCCGACGGCATCCCGGGGATTCCGGGGTTCGGGCCGCGCTCGGCGGCGGCCGTCATCCGGCGCTTCGGCGCCATGGAGGAGATCCCGATGGACGCGGCCGAGTGGGACGTTGAGGTGCGCGGCCGGAAGCGGCTGGCCGCCACCTTCCGGGAGCGCCGGGCCGAGGCGATCGGCTACCGGGACGCCTCGATCAAGCGCCTCGACGCGCCCCTGCCCGGCTCCCTGGAGGAGCTGCGCTACCACGGCGCCCACCGCCCCGGCGTCGAGGCCCTGGCCGCCGCCGTCGAGGCCCCCGGCCTGCTGCACCGGACCGTGCGCTATCTCGACTGAGCGCGGGTCCGGCGTCTTTCAGTCGTAGATCCCGAGCAGCTCCACCTCGAAGACCAGCACCGCGCAGGGAGGGATGGTGCCCCTCGAGCCCTTGCCCCCGTACGCGAGTCCGGGCGGGATGGTCAGCTTCGCCTTGCCGCCGCCGCGCAGCCGCTGCAGCCCTTCCGTCCAGCCGGGGATCACTTCCGACAGCTTGAACTCCTCCGGCCAGCCGCGCGCGTACGAGCTGTCGAAGACGGTGCCGTCCGGCAGCCGCCCCTCGTAGTGGACCTGCACCCGGTTGCCGGCCTTCGGCTGCGGTCCGTACCCGGCCTCCAGCTCGCGGTAGACGAGGCCCGACTCGGTGCGCACCGCCCCCTCCTCGGCGGCGGCGGCGTCGAGGACCTCCCGGTTCTCCGGAGTGTCGCAGGGATCGCCGCAGGCGCCGGCGAGCAGGGCCGCCAGGGCCAGGGCGGGCAGCGGCAGGAGACGGGTCGGCATGAACATGGGGGATCACCTCCCGGTTGGGCTGTGACGATGGGGACCTCGGCGACCGGCGGGGCAGAGAGGACGCTCTCCTCAGTCAGCCGAGGACGCTGCGCAGGGTGAGGGCGAAGTCATCCACGTCCTCCTCGGTGGTGTCCCACGAGGCCATCCAGCGCACCTCGCCGGACTCCTCGTCCCAGACGGCGAACCGCGCCAGGCGCCGCAGGGCCTCCAGCCGGTCGAGGGGCACGAGGGCGAAGACGGCGCTGGCCTGCGTCGGCCGCGAGATGCGCAGGCCGGGGATGTCGCGGACGGCGTCGTGCAGGCGCCGGGCCATGGCGTTGGCGTGGGCGGCGATGCGCAGCCACAGGTCGTCCTCCAGCAGGGCGAGGAACTGGGCGCTGAGGAAGCGCATCTTCGAGGCCAGCTGCAGCCCCTGCTTGTGGACGTAGGCCAGGCGGTCGGCCAGGGACGGGTCGAAGTAGACGACGGCCTCGCCGATCATGAGACCGCACTTGGTGCCCCCGAAGCTGAGCAGGTCGACGCCGGCGCCGGCCGTGATCTCGCGCAGGCTCACGCCCAGGGCGGCGGCGGCGTTGGCCAGGCGAGCCCCGTCCATGTGCAGCAGCCAGCCGCGCTCGTGGACGGCGTCGGCCAGGGCCCGCACCTCGCCGGGGGTGTAGACGGTGCCCAGCTCGGTGGCCTGCGTGATCGACAGCAGGCGCGGCTTCGACTGGTGCGGCTCGCCGTGGCCCGCGGGCACCTGCTCCAGGCAGGACGGGTCGAGCTTGCCGTCCACCGAATCCACCACCAGCACGCGGCAGCCGGCGAAGCGCTCGATGGCGCCGCACTCGTCGATGTGGATGTGGGAAGTGCGGGCGCTGACCACGGCCTGGTAGGCCTCGACGGCCCCGGCGGCGGCCACGACGTTGGCGGCGGTTCCGTTGAACACGAGGTGGGTCACCGTCTCCGGGCCGAAGACCTCCCGGAACCGGTCGCGCACGGCGGCGGTGAGGGGATCGCTGCCGTACGAGGGGACGTGCCCCCGGTTGGCGGCGGCGATGGCCTCGAAGATGCGCGGGTGGATGCCGGCCTCGTTGTCGCTGCAGAACTGCCGCTTGTCGTCGGTCATGGGGCACATGTTCCTCAACCGGATGGCGCCGCGCAAGAGGCGAGTACCCGCCGGAGGGCGCCGCTCCGGCCGCTGTCCGCAAGGGCTGGCACGGCCGTTGCATGATCCACGTCCGAAGGAGCCGCGTCAGGCGGAGGGAGCCACGGCCGGCTCGAAGCCGCGCAAAGATTGCCATGGCCCCCATCGGGTTACGGCAGAAATTGCACCGCAGAGCCTCCGTGAACCGCCGCCCGCACCGGCGATCGGCTTCGCTGTCAAATTCACCGGCGGCCCTCGGGCCGCCACAGACGCAAGGAGCGTTGGAAGATGCGACGGGAGCTTGTGAATCAGGCCCTGGTGTACGGTTTGGTCGGCTTTCTCGTCATCCTCGTCTTCCCCGTCTTCGGCCGCCTCTCCTGAGGCGCCCGGCCGGGGAGTGGAGGGTGGCGGAAGAGCCGCCGTCGAAAGCGCACACGCAGACTCGAAGGAGAGCGACATGCATTTCAGCCATTCGGGCATCCGCCCCTCTCGGCGCGTCGCCGAGAGCGTGCAGCGCGTGCTCTGGTGGATGCTCGCCCTGACGGCGGCGTATTCCGTGGCCAGCGATCCCGGAATCCTGCTGGCCGTCGTCACCAACTGACCGCCGGCAGGAGCCCCCGGTGAACGATACCCGGATCGAGGAGCTGCTCGACGCCGTGCCCGCCCTGGCGGTGCTGGCCGGGCTGCGCCTCGATCTGTTCAGCCACGTGGCCAGCACGCCGAGGACCGCCGCCGAGCTGGCCGGCCGGGTGGGGGGAGACGAGCGCCGCCTGGAGGCCCTCCTCCACGCGCTGGCCGCCCTCGACCTGCTCGAGGTGAGGACCGCCGCCGGCGGAGGGCCTCCGCGGTTCCTCTGCCGGCCGGCGGCGGCCCGCCGGCTGGTCTCCGGCGGCGAGGACTACGCCGGCCACGGCAGCGAGCTGGCCGCCCGCCTGTGGACCGCCGGCCTCACCGTGGCCGATTCCATCCGAAGGGGCGCGGCCACGGCGCCCGGCACCGCCGGCGGGGACTCCGACGAGGAGACCGGCGCATTCCTGCGGGCCCTGCATCCCGGGGCCGTCAGGACCGGCCGGGAGATGGCCCGCCGCGGCTGGTTCGCCGGCTGCCGCCGCATCGTCGACGCCGGCGGCGGCTCCGGCGGTGTGGCCGCGGCCCTGCACCGGGACCTGCCCGAAGTCGAGGTCTCCGTGGTCGAGCGCGAGTCGGCGGCTCCCTGGACGCGGCGCTTCCTCGAGGAGGAGGGCGCCTCGGCCGTCCGTGTGGTCGTGGGGGACTTGGTGGACGCCGGCGCCGGTCTGGAGGACCAGCTCGACCTGCCCTGCGACGGGGTGGTCTGCCTGTCCGTCTTGCAGGTCTTGGCACCGGAGGAAGCGGCGCGGGTAGTGGCCCGGATCGCCGGCTGGCTGCAGCCGGGAGGCCGTCTCGTGATCGCCGGCATGGGGGTGCTGGCCGACGACCGGCTCTCCCCCCGCGACTCGGCGGTCCACAACATCCTGCTCGGGGCCCTCTACGAGAGCGGCCGCGGCTACACCCTCTCCGAGTACACGCGCTGGCTCGAGGCCGCCGGCTGCACCGCCGTCGAGTGGGACGAGCTGGCCGACGGCCGCGGCGCCATCCGCGCCGTCAGAACATGAAGCTGGTGTTGCGGTAGTCCTCGGGCAGGTCGGGGATGCCGTCGCCGAACCCGATCCGCCGACCCAGCTCGCAGCTGCGGTAGAAGGCCAGGCCCAGACCCACGTTCTCCAGGCCGTTGGGCCCCGAGTTCTCCGGCTCCTCCACCTCGCCGTGGACCGCGGCCAGCAGATCGGCCAGCTCCAGGACGTAGGCGTTCTCCCCGTCCTCGGGCGGCACCTCCTCGGGCTCGTCGGCGCCGGACCGGAAGAGCCGCACGGGCCCGCCCCAGACGTCGAACCGCAGCCCGCCCTCGGTGCCGCCGATCCAGTGCCCCCGCGCCGGCAGGCCCACGGTGGAGCCGGTGCGGGCCGTGACCAGCGCCCCCGACTCGAATCGCACCAGGCCGAGCACGATCTGCGGGCTCATCCAGTCGCCGTGGGGCTGGTTGCCGGCGATGTCGGCGCTCACCGCCGCCACGGGCCCGAAGACGGCGCGGGAGCAGTCCAGCTCGTGGATGAAGGACTCCAGCACCCGGCCCCCGGAGTCGGCGGGGCTCTCCCGCCAGTGCCCGGTCCGGGGGGCGGCCTCCTCGACGGAGCGCTTCGGGGACTTGCCCATGCGGTCGAAGCTGCCCGTCACGGGAGTGCCGATGGCGCCCTCGGCCACCAGGCGGCGGACGGTGCGGAAGGTGCCGAAGAAGCGGATCGTGTGGCCGATGGCCAGCTTCACGCCGGCCCGCTCGCAGGCCTCGGTCATGCGCCGGCAGGACCCCAGGTCCAGGGCCATGGGCTTCTCGCAGAGCACGTGCTTGCCGGCCTCCGCCGCGCGCGCCACCAGCTCCGGATGGCTCGGCGTGGGGGTGCCGATGACGACCACGTCCACGTCGGAAGCCAGCAGGTCCTCGAGGCGGGTCACGGCCCGCGCCCCGGCCTCCTCGGCGCGTGTCCGGGCCGCCTCCGGGTCCAGGTCGAAGGTGAGGGTCAGGTCGCAGTCCGGATGCTCGCCCACGGCCTTGACCCAGGCGCGGGCGATGTTGCCGCAGCCGATCAGCCCGATGCGGTGTCTCATCTGTGTGATCCCGTCGTGATTGACTATCGTTGTCGCGTGGCGAACGAGTCTATCCCATACCCGCCGCCGGTTCCACCCCGCCGGTAGATCCCCGTGCCCTCCGACCTCGAAGAGGGCCTCGTCGAGGCCCAGGCCAACCTCGGGGAGGTCTTCGCCCGCTACGACGAAGCCGCCGTCGAGCTGATCCGAATCGCCCGCCTCGACGGCCACTTCGCCGGCCGCGCCGAGGCCGACCTGGAGTGGCCGGCCTACCGGCCCGATCAGGACCCTCCCATCGACCCGTCCGGCCTCGAGCGCCGCGCCGCCCTCATCGCCGAGATCTTCGCCGGCATCCCGCCGCGCCGCGAGCACCGGCTGTCCGACGCCTACGAGCGCTACCAGAAGGCGAGGCCGGCGTACCTGCGCAGCGTGCGCCGCTTCCTGCAGGTGCAGCGCCAGTTCGTCGTCCACGGCGCCGGGGACGAGCGCGACTTCGGGGAGCTGTACGGGGCCGTCTACATCGACGCCCTCGGCCGCGAGGACCCGGTCCCCCTCGACGAGGGCGAGGCCGCCCTGGTGGAGTTCAAGGTCGCCCGCGCCCCCCTGGCTCACGCCGCCGCCGTGGTGGAGAAGCTCCGCCCCGCCCCGGCCGCCGACGACCCCCGCTGGAACGCCGGCTACGAATGGGCGATCGACGGCGAGCGCGGCCAGGGCCCCCTGCGCGACCTGCTCACCGGGATCGCCGCCGACGTGGTCGACTACCTGGCCGCCGGCGAGCACCTGGCGATCCGCTACAACACCTTCTCCAACTTCATCTGGTTCGGCATCTCCGTGTGGAAGACGGTCTCCGAGCTGGAGTTGCTCGCCGCTCGGCTGCGGGACCGGGCGCCGAAGCGCTGGCTCGACCGCCTGGAGCAGCATGTGCGCCTCGCCCAGGCCCTGCTGCTGCGCTTCCTCCAGGCCCACCTGGAGGACCCGGCGCAGATCCGTCCGAGGGACTATTGGTACGGCCAGCGCTACAGCTACCTCACCCGCGACATGATCGACCTGACCCGCGGCCTGGTGCGCAAGGCCGAGCGCCTGCGCGCCCGCCACGGCGCCGAGCTGCCCGCCGTGGGGCTGCCGCCCCTGCTGGACGGGACCTCCTCCGGACGGTGGCACGAGTACGGCCACGTGGGCCGCCAGGGAGAGTTCTCGCCCCTGGCGCGGGCCCGGCGCCTCGTGAAATGGGTGCGCCTCTTCCGCCGCACGGCCCGCGAGAAGAAGCGCCTCGACCGCTCGAACCTCTCCGACGCCGAGCGCTACGCTGCCGCCTGGGAGGCCAACCTCGCCTGGGGCCGCGCGACCCTGGAGAACTTCGGGATCACGGTCTCGGTGATCATCGACCCCGACTTCGCCGACATGGCCCTCGAGCTCGACCTGAAGCCGAAGGGCCGCAAGGTCGTGTTCTTCCCCACCCACCAGACCCTGCTCGACCACCCGGTGATGTACCGGGCCCTGGAGTCGGAGGAGCTGCTGGCGGCCATGGGCTGGTCGGCGCCCGTGCCCTGCTGCCTGCTGTCGCGGGGCCGGCTGCTGTCGCAGACGGCGGTGAAGGTGGGGCGGCGGGGGTTCTCCCTCATCGGCGTGAGCCCCGCGGAGACCGACCGCCTCGCCGAGGAGGTGGACGGCTACGTGGTGCTCTCCCGGGACGAAGGAGGCTCGCCCACGAGGCGCTTCGCCCGCGTCATCGAGGACCGGCCCGGCGTCGTCTACGGCGGCGGCACGACCTCGGCCTTCGACCTGCAGGTGCTGCCCATGCAGCACGCCTTGTTCGCCCACCTGCCCCAGGACGTGGTCTTCGTGCCCGTCGCCTTCCGCGGCATCCACGCCCTGTGGCCGAAGTGCCCCCGGGGCAACGTCCAGCTGCGGCCCGGGCACGTGGAGGTCTACGTCTCCCCGCCGGTGCCCGGAGAGACGACGCTGCTGCCGCGCCGGCGCGCCCTGCGCACGCAGCTGGAGCCGGCCACCCTGTTCCAGGCGATCCACATCGCCACCCTGCTCGATCCCGGAGAGGAGGACTAGATGTCCCTCACCTTCTACCTGTGGCTGCACCTGGCGGGCCTGGGCCTGCTGCTGCTGGCCCTCGGCGGCATGGCCCGGCTCGCGGGGGAGCGGAACCGCATGCTGGCCGCGGCCCACGGCCTGGGCCTGCTCCTGTCCTTTGTCAGCGGTTTCGGCCTGCTGGCCAAGGCCGGGATCCCCTGGCCGTGGCCGGGGTGGGTCTTCGGCAAGATCCTGCTGTGGCTCGTGCTTGGAGCCGCCCCGGCCGTGATGCGGCGGATGCAGGGGCGGGCCGCGGCCCTCTTCTGGGGCCTCTGGGCGCTGTTCCTGCTGACCGCCTGGCTGGCCGTGCTCAAGCCCTTCTGAGCGGGGGACCGCTCCTCACACGGGCAGCTCGACCCCGAAGCCGGGGCCGCCCGTCCAGCGCGCGCGGCCGTCGCGCAACTCCCGCCCGCCGACCCACTCCATCCACGGGCGCCCGCTCTCGGCCAGGGGCTCCGGGTCGAGGGCGGCGATGGCGTGCAGCCCCCAGACCTCGGAGCCGCGGTGCGGGCAGACGCGCACGCCGTGGTCCCGCGCCAGCCGGTAGATCTCCACGAGCTGGGTCAGCCCCCCGCACCAGCAGACGTCGGGCTGGTAGATCCGGTGGCAGCCGCGGTCCATCAACTCGGCGAAGGCGCGGGCCGTGAACTCGTGCTCGCCGCCGGCGATCGGCACCGGCGAGCGCTGAGCCAGCCAGGCGTAGCCGTCGAGATCGTCGGAGGGCAGCGGCTCCTCCAGCCACACCAGACCCAGATCGGCCACCTCCTCGCACAGGGCCAGCACGCGGGCGGGGTCGGTCCAGCCCATGCCCGCGTCGGCCATGAGCTGCACGCCGCCGCCGGCCCGCTCCCGGGCGCGCCTCAGGAGGTCGGCGGCGCCGTCGTCCGGGGAGCCTGGATCGTAGCGGCCCAGGCCGCCGAGCTTCACCGCGCCGAAGCCCGCGTCAAGAGCCTCGGTGATACCCTGCAGGCCGTCCGCCCCGTCGAGGCCGGTCGTGCTGTAGGCGGGGACCTCGGCGGCCGGGGACTCGGCCAGCAGGCCGGCCACCGGCTTTCCCGCGGCCTTGGCTCGCAGGTCCCACAGGGCGAGGTCGACGCCGCTGATGGCCATGAGGGCCAGGCCCTTGCGCCCGTAGGCCAGGGTCGCCCGGTACATGGCCTCCCAGAGGCCCTCCAGGTCACTCGCGTCGGCGCCGGTCAGCAGGGGCCGCAGCTCCCGCTCGATCACGTGGATCCCGGCCGCGCCTCCGGCGCCCATGCCGTAGCCTACCAAGCCGCCGGCCTCGACCGCCACCGACAGCTGTCCCAGAAAGCCGCGCCAGTCCCGGGGCGCGCTGTCCGCCTCCGGTTGCGCGGCGCGCACGTCCGTGATTTTCATCCCCTCTCCTTCCAATGACGATCGACGTCCTACTCCTCGGCGGCCGGGGCAGGATCGGCTCCGGCCTGCGCATGTACCTGCCGCGCCTCGACCCCGCGTACCGGTTCACCTCCGTCGACCTGCCGGGGTGCGAGGACCAGGCCACGGAGCCGGTGCCCCAGCGCGACTTCGTCGGCCTCGACATCGCCGCCGAGCCCGGCCGCGTGCGCGAGCTGATGGCCGGCCGCGACCTGGTCGTCTACCTGGCGCGCCGGGGCTCCCTGGCCGAGATGAACGCCATGACCGACCTCGTCTTCAAGGCGGTCCTGGCCCAGGAGCCGGTGCCCATGGTCATCGGCGCCAGCTCGGTCCACGCCTGCGACGGCGCCTACAGCGTCGACGAGGGCCCCTGGTCGATCTGGGCCGAGCGCCGCTTCGACGAGCTGGACCCGGCGCCGGAGCGCGTCTCGAGCCTCATCGAGGCCTGTCCCACCAACGACTACGGCCGCGAGAAGGCCCACGTGGAGCAATGGTGCGAACGGCTGGCCGCCCTCGGCCACGGCGCCGTGGCCGCCCGCTGGGGCGGCATCAACCCGGCCAACGCCATGACCGCGGAGAAAGGCTACTTCGCTCTCTGGTGCCACCAGGAGGACGCGGCCCGGTTCGTCCATGCATGCTGCACGGCGCACCGCAACGGAACCCTGCGCAGCGGCGCCCACTACTTCGTGGTCTCGGACAACACCCGCAACATCTTCGACATCGACCTCGCCCGCCGCGAGATCGGCTATCGGCCCGTGCACGATGCCGAGCAATTCTACTCTACGCCGGGGGGTGAGGGGCGGAAACCGCCCCATTGACGATTTCGGGATCCCTCCTTATACTCTCAACTCTCATGAACAACAATCCAACCAAAACTGGCGATAATAATCCGCCCGACCTATTGCGCGTGTTCTGAACGACTGACTCCAACTGTATCCTTAGATCCAACCCGTCGCGGGCACGCATCGCGGCGGGTTTTTTCATGCCTCATGGGGCGTGCCGAGCCGGCTCTACCCCGGCCGCTTCTACGCGCTGCCCCAGTCGCCGCAGCAGTTCAAGCAGCTGCTGATGGTCTCCGGCTTCGATCGCTACTTCCAGATCGCCCCCTGCTTCCGCGACGAGGATGCCCGAGCCGACCGCTCTCCCGGGGAACACTACCAGTGCGATATCGAGATGCCCTTCGTCGAGCAGGAGGACGTCTTCGCCGTCGTGGAGGAACTCTTCTCCGGTCTGTTTCACGAGTTCACCGACTGGCAAGTGAGCGGCCCTCCCTTTCCCCGTCTCTCCCACGCCGAGGCCATGCTGCGTTTCGGCACGGACAAGCCGGACCTGCGCTTCGGGCTGGAGATCCGGGACCTGTCCCACATTTTCGCAGGCTCCTCGTTCAGGCTGTTCCGGGAGATCGTCGCCGAAGGTGGGGTGGTCCGCGCATTGTGCGTTCCCAAACTCGAGGCCCAGCCGCGCTCGTTCTTCGACGGCCTCGGGGCGTTCGTGAAAGAATCGGGCGGCCAGGGGCTGGCCTGGCTCATCAACGGGGCCCAGGCCACAGGATCGATCGCCGCGGCCCTCGAACAGAGCACGATCAGCAGCATCACCGAGGCGTGCTCAGCCGATCCGGGGTCGGCGGTCCTCCTCATCGCCGGATCGCCGGGTGAGGCGGCGCACCTGGCGGGACGGTTGCGCCTGCCTCTTGCATGCCGCAGGGTGGGATGGATGCCCTGGAGAGGCGACCGCCGCTGGAGATCAAGGCGTATCAGTACGACATCGTCTGCAACGGCCTGGAGCTGTCGAGCGGCGCCATCCGCAACCACCGGCCGGACATCATTTACAAGGCCTTCGAGATCGCCGGGTACCCGCGCCGGGAGGTGGAGCGCCGGTTTGTGCCCGGGCTGCCGCTCTCGTTTCTCGACCACAACCTGGGTCGAGGAATTCACTACTGACACTCCCGAGGAACAGATTGTGCTTTCCTTCCTCGATGCTGATGCTCTGATCGGTAGAGCGGCAAAACCTCTGGCGAGGCTTGCCAATATCAACGATGCGTCGTTGCCGGATATCGAGGCCGCCCGCGAGGCGGCGCGAGAAGCCCGGGAGGCGATCCGCAGCACCGAAGTGCTTTGCGATCTGATCGCAGCACAGCCGCTTTCCGAAGACTCCAGGGTCACTCACTTCCCTTTCGAGGTCTGGAGGCAGCATCGGCAACCCGCCGTGGCAGGAAGCGACCATAGAGGAACATGCATTCTGGGCGCGTCACTTTCCGGGCCTGCGGGCTCTTTCCCAGCGCCAGCAGGAAGCGGAGAAAGCCAAGCGGCAGAAGGAGAGGCCCGACTTGGTGTCGCTCTATGAGAGCGAGGTAGCCGAGACCGAGAGGATGCGCAAGGCACTGGTTGGTGGTGCCTTCCCCGGGATGGGAACTGGAGACCCCGATCTCTACAAGGCGTCTTGTTGGCGGTTCTGGAGGTTGACCGGCGAAGACGGCGGACGCATTGGCGTCGTGTTGCCACGTAGTGCGCTCGCAGCCAAGGGTACGACCGACTTCCGTCATACGGTATTCGGTGAATCGGAACAGGTCGAAGTCACCATGCTGCTCAACCGGGCGGGGTGGGTGTTTGACGAGGCGGAGCACCGCTACACTATAGGTCTCGAGCCGTCGGCTCGGCCCACGGGGGGTCTTCGACGCGGCGGCCATGGGTGGGGGCGGATCTCTCGGGGACAGTGCTGCAGCCAGACCGTGCGGCCGCAGACGCGGACGTCCCGCCAGCGCCGGGGCTTCATGGTCCGTACGATCTGGCCTCGCCGGCCACATTGCGGACATCGACACCCCGTCTTGTGCGGCTTCACGGCGACCACGAGGTCGCGTCCTCCCGGGCCTTCGAACCACGAGTCCGCCGCGCGGAACCCCTTGAATTTCAACAGCTTGGAGACTATCTTCCCTGCGGTCATAGGTCGGGTCTCCCTCTCTCCCGCCGGAGAGTGCTTGATGTGGTGGTAGCACCAAGCTCAGGAGTCGACCTATGACCTTGTCATGTACTCACGTTTCAGCGTTGAAGAATAAGGCTGGGACTACCAAGCGAGGCTGGACGGCGTGCGCAGCCATTTCCTGGCGTGGAGGAGTCGTCGATGACCCTGCGTGTCGATGTGAGACCGGAGCTGTTCCGCTGGGCGCGCGAGCGGGCGGGAGTCGAGCTGGAGGCATTGGTGAAGCGGTTTCCCAAGTACCGGGAGTGGGAGAGCGGGGAGAAACAGCCGACGTTCAAGCAACTTGAGCAGCTTGCCAACGTCACCCATGCTCCGGTCGGCTCCTTCTTCCTATCTCAGCCACTCCAGGAACCAGTCCCGATACCCGACCTGCGCACCGTCGGCAATCGCTTTGTCGGCCGACCCAGCGTCGACCTGCTGGACACCGTTTATCTGTGTCAGCAACGGCAGGACTGGTACCGCGAATACGCCCGCATGGAAGGCGAGGATCCGCTCCTCTTCGTCGGCGCCGCCACACCGGCGAGCGATGTCGAATCCACCGCATCGAGAATAAGAGCGGCTCTCGGCTTCGGCCTCGACGAACGCCGCACACTGCGCACCTGGACCGATGCCCTGCGGGGCTTCATCGAGCAAGTCGACTCCCTCGGCGTCCTGGTGATGGTAAACGGCGTAGTCGGCAACAACACCCGCCGCAAGCTCGACCCGGAGGAGTTCCGAGGCTTTGCCCTCGCCGACGACCTCGCGCCCCTCATCTTCATCAACGGCGCCGACACCAAGGCAGCGCAGATGTTCACCCTGGCGCACGAACTGGCCCACATCTGGCTCGGGGAATCGGCCCTGTCCGACGTCGAGCCGGCCTCGATACCCTCTCATCAAATAGAGATGTGGTGCAACCGCGTGGCGGCGGAGCTCCTCGTTCCCCAAGGGACGCTACGTGAAGCCTATCGAGGGTGGGAGGACCTGGCGACCCAGCTAAGCCGCTTGGCCCGCCATTTCAAGGTGAGCACCCTCGTCGTTCTTCGCCGCATCTTCGACATCGGCGCAATCGACCGCGGCGAGTTCGATCTGGCCTACCGGCGAGAGCTGGATCGCTTACTGTCCATGGCAACGGCAAGCGGCGGCAACTTCCATCCAACTCTGAAGACGCGGGTCGGACAGAGGTTCGGCCGCGCGCTGGTCGCCTGCACGTTGGGAGGCAGAACTTCGTTCTCCGAGTCCTTCCGCCTGCTCGGCATCAAGAAGCCAGCGACCCTGCGCGAGTTCGCGGCAAGCCTGGAAGTGGGTTCGTAGATGGCGTATCTCCTCGACGCCGATGTCTTCATACGCGCAAAGAACCTGCACTACGGCTTCGACTTCTGTCCCGGATTCTGGGAGTGGCTGATTCAGGCCAACGCCCAGGGACGAGTCTTCAGCATTGAGAAGGTCGGGGACGAGATCAAGGCGGGAGACGACAAACTCGCCAAGTGGGGAAAGAAGCGCGGCGAGGGTTTCTTTCTCGCGCCAACGCCCGCGGTGCTCGAAGCACTTGGAAGAGTGGCGGATTGGGCGAACAGCCAGGACTACCAGCCTACGGCCATCGACACGTTCCTTCAGGTAGCCGACTACTACCTGATTGCCCACGCCCTGGCCTGCGGCTATGAGGTAGTTACCCACGAAATCCCATCCTCGTCCAGGAACAGGATCAAGATTCCCAACGTCTGCATCGGTCTTTTCGTCAAGTGTCTGACACCGTATGAGATGCTGCGCCGGGAACGGGTGCGGTTGGTATTGGGGGCCGCTGCATGACCCGCGCACCCTCGTTCATTGACAACCGGAACGGCAACACCTTGGCACAGGCCCTGGGTACCCTACTGGGTGTTGGGCCGGCCGCCGCAATGGGGGCGCCGTCAGATAAGCCCGATCAGGTCAGCATCGCCACGGCCTTTTTCAGCCCCACTGGTTTCGCACATGTCGCCGATCAACTGGAGGAGGTTCCAGAGGTTCGCCTGCTGCTTGGAGCGGACCTGGCCGCTGGGGCGGTGGAGCACCGCAAGCCTCTTGACGAGACACCGGAGAGCTTTGAACGAAGGCGGATCGAGGTGGGCCTGAGGAGTATGGCCGAAGGGCTGGAGCGAGACCGCGATCACCTGCCCTTCAATCGCACGAGCGGCGCGGCCTTGGGCAAGCTGATCGCGGCGCTTCGGGCCGGCAACATGGAAGTACGGCGCTACAAGAAGGCGTTCCTGCACGCCAAAGCGTACATCTTCACTTCCGGATCTGACGGAAGCGCGGGACCTGAAGGGATCATCGCCGGCTCTTCCAACCTGACGGGCGCAGGTTTGACCACGAACCTGGAGCTCAACCTCGGCCGCTTTGATCGACCTGTGGTCGAGGCGGCCAATCATTGGTTCAACGAACTGTGGGAGGAAGCCGAGCCCTACGATCTGGCACGACTCTTCGCGGTGGCATTCGAGGCCGGTCACCCTGGGATATCTTCATCCGGGTCCTGTGGCAGCTCTACGGGGAGGAGGTCCAGGAGGACGCGCAGACGGATGCAAACCTGCCACTGACGAGCTTTCAGAAACACGGCGTTGCCAGAGCGTTGCGGCTGATGCGCGATACCGGCGGTGTGATCGTCGCCGATGAGGTGGGACTCGGGAAGACCTTCATCGCCGGTGAGATCCTTCGCCTCTACCGAGAAAGTCGACAGCGGGCGCTCCTGATCTGTCCGGCGGCGCTGCGGGACGGTATGTGGAGGACATTTCTGAGTGAGTTTCAGCTCTATGTGGAATACCTGTCCTTCGAGCAACTGGCGAACGACAGACAACTTCGGGACCGGCAGCGCCCGAATGCGGACCAAGCTCATCTTCAGCGATCCCTTGACGAATATCAGCTCGTCATCGTCGACGAGGCGCACAATTACAGCAACCCTGACGCGCCCACGCGGGCCGCTGCGCTGCGCCGGCTTCTCTTCGGACGAAGGCGGGATCTTCTTCTGCTCACCGCCACGCCGGTGAACAACTCGCTTTGGGATCTCTACCACCTGATCCGCTTCTTCCTGCGCCAAGACGCCCACCTTGCCGGCCGCGGCATCCTCTCGATCCGCGAACGCTTCGAACACGCCATGCGGGTGGACCCGTCCAGATGGCGCAGGAGCACGACACCTTTCTGGAGGCGCTGGACGTCGGTTCCGTCGTCACGACGGCCTTCCTTCAGGAGATTTCGGGTGACGACGAGACCGTCTTCGAGGATTTTCTGAGAGCGTCGGATGACCGCTCTGAAGCGGCACTCTACGATGTCCCCCGGTTGCGCGCCGCGGTAGAGCAGGATCGCGATCTACTCCGTGGTCTCGCGGACGAGGCGCGGTCGATCACTGCCGACCAGGACCCCAAGCTGAAAGCCTTGTCCGATGCGCTGGCGGAAATCGCTCAACAGGCGGAAGGGGAAGCGATCGACAGTGCGGACGAAGGGCAGAAGCGGAAGGTGCTGGTCTTTTCCTTCTTCGAGGACACCGTCGAGTGGATCCGGGATTTCCTGCGACGAGAGGTCGCCGGACGACCCGAGCTCGCCGGCTACCGGGATCGCATGGTCGCGGTCAGCGGCTCGGGGGATCTGGACGAGCCTTCACGCCAGCGGGCGGTCCAGGGTTTCGCGCCAGTGTCCATGCAGGCACCGGCCGGACAGGATGCGGATCTCTACGACCTCATGATCGCCACGGATGTGCTCGCCGAGGGGGTGAACCTTCAGCAGGGCCGGCACATCATCAATTTCGACCTGCCCTGGAACCCGATGCGGCTCGTGCAGCGCCACGGCCGGATCGACCGGATCGGCAGTCCTCACAGCCAGGTATTCCTTCGGACCATCTTTCCCGCCGATCGCCTCGACTGCCTGCTGAACCTGGAACAACGGATCCTGGGGAAGCTGGAAGGATGCGTCACTCTACGAGCGCGGGGGCAGCGCGGGGGAAGCGCGGGCGCCGCCCAGACCGGGGAAGAGTATCGGCAGACCCTGCGCAAGGCGCTCGATGTGAACCGGGAGCGCATCACCGGGACGCCGTGGAAGGTCGGCTCGGGCATGGTCAAGGGCAGGCATCGGGGGGTGTTCTTCTGTGCGGTAGTGGGCGCCGAGACCGAGTTTGAACGAACCTATCTGCGCTTCATTCCCGCCGGTGAGGATTGGGCGCCCGCCACAGGCAGCGGCATGGAGCGCGAGCTTGGCACCTGTCTCCGGCTCATTGAGTGCGGTGAGGAGACGCCGCCTTGGTATCCTCGTTTCCTGCGAGAGAGGGCATACGACTTCTGGGAAGTAGCCCAGCACGACATCTGGACCGGCTGGATGCGCGAGACCGACCCGGCGAATCTGCAGCCCCCGGTCCACCCTCTGAACCACCGCGTGGCGGAGTTCATCCGTAGCCATCCGCCGCTGAATGTGTCCGAGGACCGCGTGAACCGGGCACTCGATATCCTCGAGTCGCCCTGGCCCCGGCGCGACGAGATCATGCTGCGGAACTGGTTCGGGTCCAGAGAATCCCAGGGCTCGGGGCTCGCGGGGTTTCTGATCGACCAAATCCTCGAGACCGGTCTCGAAGCAACCATGCCGCCTCCGCCACTGCCCCCGATCGAACAAGAGGAGGTCGAGCTTCTCTGCTGGATGGGGATAGAACGCGAAGACGGCGCGGAAGAGTTGCAATGACCAGCGTCACCGACACACTCATCCACCAGATGGTCCATGCAATCGTCGAGGAGGTCGATCCCGAAAGGGTGATCCTCTTCGGGTCCCGCGCCCGAGGCGAAGAGCAACAGGGATCGGACGTCGATCTGGTGGTCGTGGAAGCCGAGCCGTTCGGTCCGAAGCGAAGCCGCCACAAAGAGATGGTCAGGCTCTACAAGGTCCTGGCGGACTTTCCCGTGTCGGCCGACGTCCTGGTCTATTCCCATGATGAGGTCGATTACTGGCGCGACTCCCTCAACCACGTTCTGGCGCGGGCGCTGCGGGAAGGGAAAGTGCTCTATGAGCGACCCTAAGGCACTGCGCAGAAATAAACGCTGTTCTTTCTGATAGAAAGGTGTTATCCTTGACGGGTGGACACGGAAAGCACCCTGCGGGCGAAATACGAAGCCTTGACGCCGGTGTTGAACGAGCGCACGCGACGCTTGTGGGCCGCGTCGGAGGCGCAAGCCCTGGGACATGGCGGCATTGCGGTGGTGGCCCGTGCGACGGGCCTGTCGCGGACCCGGATCGCTCGCGGCCTGCAGGAACTGCGGTCGGACGCCCCGTTGGACTCCGGCCGTGTGCGTCGGCCGGGCGGCGGCCGCAAGCGGCGCGTCGACACCGACGTGACGCTGTTGTCGGACCTCAACGCCCTGCTCGAGCCGGTCACCGCCGGGGCGCCGGACGACAGCCCCTTGCGATGGACGTCGAAGAGCGTCCGCAAGTTGGCGGTCGAGTTGCAGGCCCTGGGCCATTCGGTGAGTCCTGGCCTCGTCCACGGACTGTTGCACGAGCTCGGCTACACGCTGCAGGCGAATCGCAAGACGAAAGAAGGCACGCAACACCCGGATCGGGACGCCCCGTTTCACTACCTCCACGACCAGGTCCGAAGGGCCCAGGCCCAAGGCCAGCCGGTCATTTCGGTGGACACCAAGAAGAAGGAGCTGATCGGCGACTTCAAGAACGTGGGTCGCCAATGGCGTCCGAAGGGCGAGCCGGAGCGCGTGAAGGTCCACGACTTCATCATCCCGGCCCAGGGCCAGGCGATTCCCTACGGGGTCTACGACCTGGGCCGCAACGAGGGCTGGGTCAGCGTCGGCGTCGACCACGACACCGCCCACTTCGCGGTGAACGCCATCCGCAGCTGGTGGAAACGCATGGGTCGTCCGGCCTACCCGGCGGCCTCGCACCTGTGGATCACGGCCGATGCGGGGGGCCGCAACGGTCCGAGACTGCGGCTGTGGAAATGGGAATGGCAGCGCTTGGCCGATCGCACGGGCCTGACGATCACGGTCTGCCACTATCCTCCGGGCACGAGCAAGTGGAACCGCATCGAGCATCGCCTGTTCTCCTATATCGCCATGAACTGGCGAGGCCAACCTCTGGTCAGTCTGGCCACGGTGGTCAACCTGATCGGCCGGACGACAACGAAGAAAGGGCTTCGCGTGCGCGCCGAGATCGACAAGCGAGCGTATCCCAAGGCCGTGGTCGTCAAGGACGAGCAAATGGAGCGGATCCATCTCTCGCCCCATGCGTTCCACGGGGATTGGAACTACACGATCCGGCCGGCCACTGAGGGTTGAAGTGAATCATCTGTTTCGGGACAAAGCCTAAGTGCGCCCGGATGCTGCTCGGCGCGGCCGAACGCGATGTCCTCACGCTCAGGAACATGACGTCCGGGGTGCCGGACGAATCGTATGGATTCCACCTGCAGCAGGCAGCGGAAGAGTCCTTCAAGGCTTGGCTCGCACTGCTGGGCGAGACGTATCCGCTTACCCACAATCTCGAGGCGTTGGTGAATATCCTCGCTTCGCGCGCTCTCGACATGATGGCTTTTCGGAAGCTGGTCGTGTATACCCCATACGCCGTCGAGTTCCGATATGGGGGTGTCGATTCGGGTACCGAGCCGATCGACCGTATGAGCGCGCTGGCCCTCGTCGAGGCGTTGCTCGAGCAGGTCCGGCGCGAGTTGGAAACGGTGGAGAGGAATGATGACCAGCGGGGGGCCTGCCCCCCCGACTGAGCACCGGCAGCCTCTCAGCGAAACAGCCTCAGGGCTCCGCGTTCTCTTCCGTTCAAGCCCCCGAAGAAAGTCTCAACACCCGGACGGCGCCGTTCGTCGTCAGGTAGGAGAGCCGGCGCCCCGGATGGGCGATCGCCAGGGCCCCGGCCGCACTCTCCAGCGTTTGCATGCAAACAGCCCCGGAGTGCCTTGACACTGTTCCAGGGCCTCGGACAGCTTCGATCCGTCCTTTGCCCACACCCTCATCCTCAACCTGCAGGACGGCGATGCACCGATTCACCGCGGTGCTGGCCGCCGCGCTCCTCTTCGCAGGAGCCGCCGGCGCCGGCGCCGATGAACAGTCCTCCCAGGCCGACACCAGCGATGCGCGCATGGAGCGCTGGATGGCCCATCCCCAGCGGACCGCCCACGCCCGGCGCGCGGAGACGCCGCCGCGCCTCGACGGGATCCTCGACGAGGAGATCTGGCTGCGCGCCCCGGTGCACGAGGGGTTCACCCAGAGCGACCCGGACAACGGCGAGCCGGCGTCGCTGCGCACCACCTTCCAGGTGGCCTACGACGACGACGCCCTGTACATCGCCGGCGTCTGCTACGACGACCCCGACAGCGTCACGGCGCGTCTGGCGCGGCGCGACGAGTGGCGCGAGCGCGACTTCTTCGAGGTCAGCCTCGACCCCCACCACGACCATCAGACGGGGGTCTGGTTCACCGTGGGCCCTTCGGGCTGGTTCAGCGACGGGATCCTCTACAACGACGAGGACTGGGACGACGGCTGGGACAGCGTCGCCGAGGTGGCGACGGCGAGGCGCGCCGACGGCTGGAGTCTGGAGCTGAAGATCCCCTACCACGTCCTGCGCTTCGGCGAGAAGGAGACCTACACCTGGGGGTTCAACGTCTACCGCAGGATCTCCCGCCGCGCCGAGTGGACGGCGTGGAGCTTCACGCCCCGGGGGGTCAGCGGCTACGCCTCGCGCTTCGGGCATCTGGAGGGGATCGAGGGCATCCGGCCGCAGCGCAGCCTCGAGGTCCTGCCCTTCGCCCTGGGCCGCGGCACCCTGTCGCCGGGAGACGCGGACGGCGGCAACGACCTGTTCTCCTCGGCCGGCGTCGACCTGCGCTACGGCCTGTCGTCGAACATCTCCCTCAACGCCACCGTCAACCCGGACTTCGGCCAGGTCGAGGGCGACCCGGCGGTGCTCAATCTGGGGGTCTTCGAGACCTTTCTCCGGGAGCGCCGGCCCTTCTTTCTGGAGGGCATCCAGATCTTCGAGTCGCCCGGGCCCTTCATCGCCGGCATCAGCCGGCCCTCCACCCTGTTCCATTCGCGGCGCATCGGCCGGCCGCCCTCCCGCTTCGACCTGCCCGACGGCAGCGAAGAGATGGACCGTCCCCACAACACCACGATCCTCGGCGCCGCCAAGATCTCGGGCAAGACCGCCGGACGCACCGCCTTCGGCCTGCTCAACGCGGTCACCGGCCGCGAGCGGGCCCTCATCGACCAGCGCGTCACCAGCGCCGAGACGGGTCTCGCCGACACGGTGCGCCGCCAAGTCGAGGTGGAGCCGCTCACCAACTACTTCATCGGCCGCGTGCAGCAGGACCTGCTCACCAACTCCACCGCCGGGGCCCAGCTCACCGCGGTCAACGGCGGCGGCTTCGAGCCGGCCTACGTCGGCGCCGGGGACGTGCACGTGAAGTGGGGGGACAACGACTACCGGTTCTACAGCCGCCTCGCCGCCAGCCGAGCCGGGCAGCAGGAGGAGCGCGGCACCGGCTGGGAGGGGGCGCTTTACCTCCAGAAGTCGGGGGGCGCCTTCGGCGGCCAGGCCTACATGGACGCGCAATCGCCCGGCTTCGAGGCCAACGACCTGGGCTACATGCGGCGCAACGACCGCGTCCAGGCAGGCGCCCACGTCTATCACGAGAAGCTCGACCCCTGGTGGTTCGCCCGCAGGTCCGGGTTCAACCTCAACGTCTGGAGCCACTGGAACTTCGCCGGCGAGCGCCTGGCCCGGGGGGTCAACGTCAATTCCTGGAACAACCTGCACAACTACTGGGGATTCTGGATGGGCGTCAGCCGCGGCCTGGAGGCCTTCGACGACCTCGCCACCCGCGGGGGGCCGCTGATGCTCTCACCTGCCAGCACCTGGATCGGCATGAACCTGTGGACCGACGACCGCAAGCCGGTCAGCGGCGGGCTCCGCGGGAACCTCAGCTGGAGCCGGGGGGGCGACAACCTGGGCTCGTGGGTGGGGGTCGAGCTCGAGATGCGCCCCCTGTCCCGCCTGGCGCTGGAGATCGAGCCGGGATACAACTACAGCCGCAGCTTCGCCCAGTGGGTGGAGAACGCGGACGCGGACGGCGACGGCGAGGACGACCGCTTCATCTTCGGCGAGCTGGAGAGCCGGGTCTTCGAGGTCGGCCTGCGCGGCGACTGGGCCTTCACGCCGGGCCTGAGCCTGCAGCTCTTCGTGCAGCCCTTCGCGACCACCGGCGACTACGGGGCCATCAAGGAGCTGGCGCGCCCGCGCTCGTACGAGTTCCGCCCCTACGCCGGCCTCGAGGACAACCCCGACTTCCACCGCCGCGCGCTGCGCTCCAACCTGGTGCTGCGCTGGGAATACAGGCCCGGCAGCACCTTCTTCGCCGTCTGGCAGCAGAGCCGGGACCGGGACTTCGACGAGGCCCGGGACCCCGCCTTCCGGCCCGCCGGCGACCTGACCCGCGCCTTTGCCGACGACGGCGACGATATCTTCCTGATCAAGTTCAACCGCTGGTTCGGGCTGTAGAGGTGGCGAGCGGGCGCCGCGTCAGTCCTCGAACCAGATGGGACTGCTCCAGGCCATCTGGCCGTTCTCCTGGGTGACGCGCAGATAGCAGCAGGACGGCGTCTCGCCCTGGTCGATGAAGTGACCCTCCAGGGAGTAGAGCGCCTGGGGCAGGGCCCGATGAGCAACGATCCAGGTGGGCAGCCCGTCCACCCGCCAGCCCCGGCGCCCCTGCAACAGCTCGCCGATGGTGAAGCCGGCTTGTGAACCGCCGAGCTGGCCGGTGAGGGTGAAGTCGGTGGCCGTGGCCAGCAGGCTCTTGCTGGTGCGGCAGTCGAAGTCGAGCCGGACCCGCGTCTCTTCCGTGCCCTCCACCTCCACGCACAGGGCGTCGTTGGCCCTGGGCGCCGTGGAGCCGTTGCGGGTGGTGAAGATCGAGCCGCGCGAGGTGTGGGACTGCCAGGCGCAGCTCGCCTCGTCCCGTTCGAGGACGCGCTTGCGCCGGACCTCGTCGAAGGGATCGGAGCTGAAGCAGGGCACGACCCGCGACAGCCGTCCGCCGTCGACCTGCAGCCGTCCCTGCCAGTCGTAGACCTGGTATCCCTTCATCGGCCCCCAGCCCCACTCGAAGCGCAGCCGGTAGGTCTGTGGTCCCGCAGCCGGCGCGCCGTAGTCGGGTGTCTCCAGGTGTACTGGAATGTTGTCGCGCACCACTTCCACGCTCTTGAGCGTGTCCCAGCCCTCGACCCGGTAGTCGAGCCGGCGCTCCGCGGATCCGCTCACGGCCTCGCCCATCCAGGCCTCCCCGGCGCGGCAGAGCACCTCGATGCGGTCGCCGGTGACCGCCGTGGTCCGCCGCTTCCGCAAGGCGTCGAAGAGGGCGGCGCGGCTGTTCTCCGCCGCCCAGATCCCCGTCAGCCCCAGGCCGTAGCCGCCGGGGTAGCCGTCGTGGTTGTCGGTGCCGGCCACGAAGCCGAAGCGCTTGCCCAGGGCCAGTCCGTGCTGCACGGTGAACTGGTATCCGGCCGGCCCGCCGCTGTGGCCCAGCATGGGATGGAGGCCGGTGTCGCGCTCCGAGGAGCCGTGCTCGGAGAAGATCTCCACCACCGGCGACAGGGACTCGTCGAAGCCCTCCCAGTCGACGCCGCGCTCGTAGGCGGTGTGATGGGGAACCAGGATCGCCTGCCGGACCCTGAAGTGGTCCTGCAGATCGGCCAGACTCCGCGCGCAGTACATGGACTCCATGTCATCGCAGGCGATCACGTGGAGGTGGCCCCAGGCCGAGGAGTGCCACTCGTAGGCGGGGAGGCAGGTGAACTCGCCGGGCCGGTCGTTCTCCCGGGCGGCCCGGCGGATCCGCTCCCAGTTGGCGACCACCACCGGGTAGCCGTCCGGGACGCCGCCGTCGGCGTGCAGCCCGTGGGGGGTGAAGGCGTAGAAGTCGAGGTGGGAACGGGCGATCTCGTAGCTGCGCTCGAGGCTTCCCTGGGCATAGCCCAGCTCGTTGTGGTTGTGCAGCTCGCCCCAGTACAGGTTCAGATCGGGCATGTCGGTCTCCTCTTGACGGTTCCGGGCCACCGGGCGACGTTCTGCGCCCGCCCCGGCGAATATGCGGTAAACCTGAAGTGGTGAGGGACATGGTCTTTCTCGCTGGCTGCCTGTTCTTCCTCTCCGGCGCCGCCGCCCTGGCGTACGAGGTCGTGTGGGTGAAGCTCCTCACCCTCCAGTTCGGCAGCGCCGCGTGGTCGATCTCGACGGTGGTGGCCAGCTTCATGGCGGGTCTGGGGGCCGGAGGCGCATGGGCCGGCCGCCGCGCCGACCGCATCCGCAGGCCCCTGCGAGCGTATGCCCTTCTGGAACTGGGCATCGCCCTCTTCGGCGTCGTCTCGGTGCCCCTCCTGCGGAACATGGCGGGCATCCTCGATCCGCTCTACGGCCTCACCGACGGGTACTTCGCCCTCTACCTGCTGCTGCAGTTCCTCCTCTCCTTCGCCATGATGGCGGTGCCGACCTTCCTCATGGGCGCCTCCCTGCCCCTGCTCATCGTGGCGGTCACGGAGGAGGCGGCCTTCCGCCGGAGCGTCGCCCTCCTCTACGGAATCAACACCCTCGGGGCGGCGGTCGGAACCCTCGTGGCGGGACTCGTCCTGCTGCCCGTTCTCGGGATCTCCGACACGGTGTGGGTCGCCGTCGCCGCGGGCGTCCTGGTGGCCGCCGGGGGGTATCTCCTCGATCTCCGCATGGGCCCCCGGGAGGCGGCGGAGGAGGATCCCGGGCCGGTGGCCGGGGCGGCCGGGACCCCCCGGCTGCTGCTTGGCGCCGTGGCCATGGCCGGATGCCTGGGGCTGTTCTACCAGATCGCCTGGACGCGCCTGCTCATCCCGGTGGTGGGATCCTCGGTCTACGCCTTCACCATCATCCTCACGACGGTCCTCCTCGGCATCGGCGCCGGCTCCCTGCTGGCCGCCGTCCCCTCCTTCCGGGAGAGCTCCTGCTGGCGGGCGGTGGCCGTCACCCTGGGGGTCGGCTCGTGCTCGGTCCTGGCGGGGCTGTTCGCGGTGAACGAGCTGCCGGCGATGTTCACGGCCATGGCCCAGGGCACGGGCGACCGCACCTGGCTCCTCTTGCTCTCCCAAGGCGCCCTGGCGGCCTCCATCGTCCTCGTCCCCGCCTGCGCCATGGGGGCCGCGCTGCCGCTGGGCATCGCCGCGTGGCGGAACGAGGTGGGATCGAGAGGCTGGGCGGTGGGGGGCATGTACGCCGCCAACACCATCGGAGCCATCGTCGGCTCCGTGCTGGCGGGCTTCGTCCTGCTGCCGTGGCTCGGAGCGACGGAATTGATCCGCCTCGGAGCCGTCCTGGGCATGGTGGTCACCGTCGTCCTCCTCATGCTGGACCGCGCCAGCTCTCAACGACAGCGGCTCGGCTGGGCGGGCCTCTTCGCCGCCATGGTCGCGGCCTTCGCCTTCACCCTGCCCCAGACCGACATAGTGAACCTCCAGCGGGGCGTCTTCCGCAGGCTCCAGGCCGGCGAGGAGCGCGCGCCGACAGGGAGCTTCCTGCTCTACGCGCGGGAGGGGACCAACGCCACGGTCACCGTCTTCCGCACGCCCAACTCCACCGTCCTCAAGGTCAACGGCAAGGCGGATGCCTCGACCGGCGGGGACATGGACTCCCAGTACCTGCTCGGGCACCTGCCGATGTTTCTCCATCCAGAGCCGCGGGAGATCTGCATCATCGGCTACGGCAGCGGCGCCACGGTGTACGCCACCGCAACGCATCCGAACGTGACGGCCGTCGACGTGGTCGAGATCGAGCAGGCGGTGCTCGATGCATCCGAATACTTCGACTCGATCAACCACGACATCCTCGAAGACGACCGGGTGAGACTCTACACGGAGGACGGGCGCAACTTCCTCCGCCACCAACGGAAGACGTACGACGTCATCCTCTCCCAGCCTTCCAACCCCTGGATCGCGGGTATCAGTTCCCTCTTCACCTCCGAGTACTACCGGGCCGCGTCGGAGCGGCTCAAGGCGGGTGGCCTCTTCTGTCAGTGGATGCAGGCGTACGAGACCTCCGCGGAGACGGTGGGCGTAGTCCTCCACACCCTGGCATCGGAGTTCCCCTACGTGGCGGTCTTCAAGGTCAACGACGACCTCATCTGCGTCGCTTCCCACTCGCCCATCGAAGGCTCCGCGCGGCGTTACGCGGAGCGCTTCTCCTTGCCGGCGGTGCGAAGCTCGCTGCGGCGAATCCGGATCGAGACCCCCTCCGACCTCTTTGCCACCGCCTTCCTGCGATTCCCGGAGAACGCGGACGCCTTCAGCTCGCCGATCACGAACACGGACGACAACCTCTGGCTGGAGTATCGGGCGCCCATCGAGATGTACCGGGGGACGCAAGAGAGCGTCGTGTCCATTACGGGCACCGATTACCTGCTCATGCTCCAACACCTGTTTCCCGAGCTGGACCTCCGGCAGATCGTCCTCGGAGTCGCCCGGAGCATCACAACCAGACACTCTGTTCTGTGGTATGTCATACCGGCTTGGCAGGGGATGTTTGCGGAGGATGAGTCGTTGGCCCAGAGGCTCGCGGAACTCTCCGCCATGGCCGATTCGAGAAAGCGCGCCCTCGACGGCAACGAGGCACGGGAGAAGGCGGCGCTGCGCCTGATCAAGACGAAGCGCTACGCCGAGGCGATTCCCGTCTTCGAGGGCGTGCTCGCCATCGAGCCCCGGAAGGTCTCCGCCCATCGCATGCTCGCCTGGGCCCTGTCGAACACCGGCGACAAGAAGAGGGCGTGGCGGCACTACGTAATGGCCGTCCAGCTCAATCCCGACGATTTCGAGGCCCTCACGAACATGGGGGCCATGGCCCTGTCGAGCGGTGTGGCCGAGGGGACGGAGATGCTGGACCGGGCGCTGGAGGCCAACCCGCACCACTTCACCGCCTGGCGGGTCTACGTCGAGTACCTGGTCGACCAGAAGCGGTACGAGCGGGCCCGGGAGCTGCTGCGCCGGGCCGGGGAGTCGATCGACGGGGACAGGCTGGCGGCCCTCAGGAGCAGGATCCCCGGCTGAGGCCCCGCTTCGGTTGGTTCAGTTGTCCTCCACCGAGCCGTCCTCGTAGCGCAGCTCCGGACGCAGCATCGGCACGTAGGGGTGGGCGCGGGCCACCTCCTCGTTCAGCTCGAGTCCGAGGCCGGGGGTGTCGGGCAGCGTCACGAAGCCCTCCTCCACCTGGAACCTGTGCCCGAAGAACAGGTCGTCCCGCCAGTCGGTCTTCTCTCGGGAGGGATCGGCCTCGTAGCCCGCCATCTCCTGGATGACGCTGTTCGGGCAGTTCAGGCCCATGTGGATCTCGGCGGTGACTCCGACCCTGCTGTAGGTGATGTGGGGGGAGACCTGGATGTACTGGGCCTCGGCCATGGCGGCGATCTTCTTGAACTCCGAGATGCCGCCGCAGTGGACGATGTCGGGGTTGAGGTAGCTCACCAGGCGTCTGGCGATGATGTCCTGGAAGCCCCACTTGGTGAAGTTGCGCTCGCCCATGCACAGGGGCACGGTGGTGCGCTGGCTCAGCCATTCGAGGGCGTCGTTCGACCCCTCCACCTGCATCGGTTCCTCGACCCAGAACGGGCGGTACGGCTCGATCGCCTTGCAGTACTCCAGGGCCATGGCCGGCGTCAAGCGGCCGTGGGCGTCGATGAGGATGTCGAAGTCCTCGCCCCCTTCGACCCGCATCTCCTCGACCAGGGCGACGGCCCGCTTCAGGTCCCAGGGCATGGGCACGGTGAGCGGGTCGCCGGCCCTGGTGACGGGCGGCCCCGTCTTGACGGCGTTGCACCCCATGCCGCGGGCGCGCTGCACCCCCGCCTTGCCGCCGCCGCCGGCGTAGATGCGGACCTTCTCCCGCGCGGCGCCCCCGAGGAGCTTGTAGATCGGCAGGCCCGCCACCTTGCCGAGGATGTCCCACAGGGCGATGTCGATGGCGCTCAGCGCGGTGCTGAAGAGGACCCCCACGTGCCAGCGGTTCCAGCGGTAGAGCCCCTGCCAGAGAAACTCGATGTCCGTGGGGTCCTTGCCGATGAGGTGGCCCTCGAGGTCGCGGATGCACTGGGCGATGGTGCCGGCCTTGTTGTCGCTGATCGAGCCTTCGCCAAGGCCGGTGATCCCCTCGTTGGTGTGGATCTTCACGAAGCAGCAGTTGCCTTCCACGAGGAAGGTCTCCACCGCCGTGATCCTTAGGCCCGGATACTTCGCGCTCATGTCACCCTCTCCTCCCGCCCCGACAGGGACGAACGGTACGCCGCGTCGAGGACCTCGACGCCGCGCATGGCCGCCTCCCCCGGAGCGTGGTTGACGTCGGTCCGGCCGGAGACGAGATCCACGAAGTTGGCCGGCGGCCCGGAGCACTCGTAGGCGCCTTCGCCGGGATCGAGGTCGAGGGACTCCCCCTCGCCGTCCTGGCGCGCCAGCTCCATGCGGGCGCGCTCGCAGTCGAGGAGCAGCATGCCCTCGTCGCCGAAGATGCGCAGGTCGACCTGGAAGCCGTGACCCGGGGGCACGTTGCCGGCCCCGGAGAGGCTGCCCACGGCCCCTCCCTCGAAGCGCACGGTCATGGCGTCGTAGAGCTCGACCTCGGCGCCGGGCCCGGACATGACCGCGAAGACCGAGGCCGCCCGCAGGCCGGTGAGCCAGAACAGCAGGCCCGAGGAGTGCGAGATCTGGGCGTGGCCGTAACCTCCCTCGGCGCGCGCCGGGTCGGCCCAGGTCGACGGGTCCGGGCCGAAGAGGCCGGACTCGGACCCGCCGCTCTCCTCGTCCAGGTCGGCCTTCTCGCCGGAGAGGAGCTGGCGGATGGGCGAGGCCATGTGGCAGAGGACGTACTCCACGGTGCCAACCCCGCCGCCATCCATCAGCTCCCGGGCCCGCTGCACGAAGGGCTTGTAGTGCCACCCGTAGGGGACCAGCAGGTGGAGGCCCTTCTCCCGGGCGCGCTCGACGAGCTGGCGGGCGTGGGCGGCGCGGGTCGTCATCGGCTTCTCGCACATCACGTGCAGGCCGGCGTCGAGGGCGGCCAAGGCGTGCTCGTGGTGCAAGGTGTGGGGAGAGGCCACGATCACCCCGTCCAGCTCGCAGTTGGCGAGCAGGTCGCGGTAGTCCTCGGTGGCGTAGGCGAAGCCGAAACGCTCCTGCACCTGCCCCAGCTCACGGGCCCCGAGGCGGCAGACGCCGGCCAACTCCACGTCGTCCCGGGCCGCCAGGATCGGCATGTGGTTGCTTGTGGCCCACCAGCCGGCGCCGATGAAGCCGAGTCTCACTTTCTCCGTCATGGGTCCCTCCTGTTCGGGCCAGGCGACAATCTATCCCGCACCGGGACCCGGTCCAGTCGGGAGGCCCGGCCCTTGCCTGTGCTGGGTGGGGAGGACAGCTTTGGCCGCGCCCGTCGTCGCGGAGCCGTCCCCAACTGCAGAGTCGTCGAGAAGGAGGTATCCCCGTGAAGGCCACGGTCAAGCTGGACATCGATCGCCGTGCCGGCGAGATCGACCGCCGCATCTTCGGCGGATTCCTGGAGCATCTCGGGCGCGCGGTCTACGGCGGCGTCTACGACCCCGACAGCCCCCTGAGCGACGCCGACGGGTTCCGCACCGACGTGGCCGAGTCGCTGCGGGCGCTGGACATGCCGTGCGTCCGCTATCCGGGCGGCAACTTCGTGAGCAACTACGACTGGCGCGACGGCGTGGGGCCGCGGGAGGGGCGCCCCTCGCGGCCCGACTTCGCCTGGAAGAGCATCGAGCCGAACACCTTCGGCGTCGACGAGTTCGTGCGCTGGTGCCGGCGGATCGGCACCGAGCCGATGATGGCCGTCAACCTCGGGACCCTGGGACCCCGCGAGGCCGCCGACTTGGTGGAGTACTGCAACCTGGAAGGCGGCACCCACTGGTCCGACGCGAGGCGGGCCAACGGCAGCGCCGATCCGCACGCGGTGAGACTCTGGTGCCTGGGCAACGAGATGGACGGTCCCTGGCAGGCGGGGCACTGCCCGGCGCCCGAGTACGCCCGCAAGGCGCGCCAGACGGCCCGGCTCATGCGCGGGATCGACCCCTCCGTCGAGCTGGTCCTGTGCGGCTCCTCGGGGCGCGGCATGGCGACCTACCTGGAGTGGGACCGCACCGTTCTCGAGCACTGTTGGGACGAGGTGGAGTACATCTCCGCCCACCGCTACAGCGGCAACCACGAGGACGACACGGCGTGGTTCCTGGCCGAGGGCGTGGAGATCGACCGCATCCTGGACGACTACGCCGGGCTGCTGGCCTACGTGCGCGGCCTGAAGAAGAGCGACAAGCGCGTTTTCGTCGCCTTCGACGAGTGGAACGTCTGGTACAAGAACCACCAGAGCGACGGCGGCTGGACCGTGGGGCCGAGCCTGCTGGAGGAGGTCTACAACCTCGAGGACGCCCTGGTCTGCGCCCAGTACCTCAACAGCTTCATCCGCCACGCCGACGTCGTCCGGATCGCCTGCCTCGCCCAGATCGTCAACGTCATCGCGCCCGTGCTGACGAGGCCCGACGGGATCCTCGTGCAGAGCATCTACCATCCACTGCAGTTGTTCTCCCGCCACGCGAAGGGCGTCTCCCTGGCGCCCGTCGTCGACGGGCCCACCTACGAGGCCGGAGCCCGGGGCGAGGTCCCCGTCCTGGACGTCTCGGCCAGCCACGATGAGGAGACCGGCGCCGTCAGCCTCTTCCTGGTGAACCGGGGGATCTCGCAGGACCTGGAGGTGGAGGTCTCCTTCGGAGAGCGCGCGGCGGGGGGTTCTGTGGAGGTGGACGTGCTCGGCGGCGACGACCCGAAGGCGCACAACTCCTGGGAGAGGCCGGAGGCGGTCACGCCCGTGCGGGGCAGCGCCGCCCGGGGCGATGACGGGAAGCTGCGGGTGCGGGCGCCGGCCCTCGGATTCACGGTGGTCCGTGCGCAACTGGAGCGGCCCGGGGTCTCCTGACAGGCGGCACAAGCCGCCCGCGGGACCCGCCGGCCGGTGAACGGCTCGGCAACCGGCTTGGCCGGCACGATGCGGTCGCGGGTCCGGGGCTCTCCGTCATCGATCGGGGGCGAGCGCTCCCCAAAGAAACCGAAAGGCCAGCGTCCACATGTAGGCCCGCTGGGCGTTGTCCGCCGCCCCCGCGTGCCCGCCTTCCACGTTCTCGTAGTAAAGGACGTCGTGGCCCATGTCCCGCATCTTCGCAACCATCTTCCGGGCATGTCCCGGGTGAACGCGATCGTCCCGGGTGGACGTCGTGACGAGGAGCCTGGGGTAGTTCGCGTCCTTGGAGACGTTGTGGTAGGGCGAGAAACCCTCGATGAACGCCCACTCGTCGGGATCGTCGGGATCGCCGTATTCCGCCATCCAACTCGCCCCGGCCAGCAGTTCGTGGTAGCGGCGCATGTCGAACAACGGTACCTGCGCGACGATGGCGCCGAACAGGTCGGGACGCAGGGTGAGCATATTGCCCATCAAGAGCCCGCCGTTGCTGCCGCCCATGGCGCCGAGTTGTTCCGGCGTGGTGACGCCTCGGCGAATCAGGTCCTCGGCCACGGCGATGAAGTCCTCGTAGGCGCGCGGACGATCCGCCTTGAGGGCGGCCTGGTGCCAGTCGGGTCCGAACTCGGCGCCGCCTCGAATGTTCGCCACTACGTAGACTCCGCCGCGCTCCAGCCACGCCGCGCCAATCCCCCCCGAATACCCGGGAACCAGGGGAATCCGGAAGCCGCCGTAGCCGTAGAGCAGTGTCGGGCGCGGTTCGCTCGTGTCGTCTCGCGAGACCTGGAAATAGGGAATCCGGGTCCCGTCGGCGGACGCGGTCCAATGCTGCGCGACGAACAAGCCGTCCGCGTCGAACTTGCCCGGTGCGCGCTTCAGCACAACGGGGTCCTCACCCACCGACGCAAGCGACAGCTTGGACGGGGTCAGGTAGTCGGTGGTGGTGAGGAAGAAACGGTCGTCCCCGTCGGGGTCTACGGCGTCGGCGTCGAGGGTCTGGAACCCGGCGGGATCGACGCCCTGAAGCGGGGCGGTGGTCCAGCCTTCGGGGCCGGGTGTCGCGACTTCGATGCGGTTGCGCACGTTGTCCAGAATGTTGATGAGAACGTGGTTGCGGGTCAGCGAATAACCGGCGAACGCGGTACCTTCAGCCGGTTCGAACAGGACTGCGAAGCCGCGTCCGCCGGCAAGGAAGCGATCCAACTCGAGGGCGATCAGGCTCCCCGTCGCAAACGTGGACGCTCCGGTAGCCCAGTCGCTGCGCGTCGTCACGTAGAGCCAGCCGCGGTGCACCGCGTAACCCGCGTCGGAAGGGATCTCAAGCGGTATGAGTTCCTCGCCGCGGCGGATGAAGCGATCGCTGTTGTAGAAGTCGCGTCCCCGATACACGAGCTGCATCTCGAAACCCGGGGACAGTTCGGCGTAGGCGCCCACCGAGACATCCGACGATTCGCCTTCGAAGACGGTGGTGGCTTCCTCGAGGGGCTGACCGCGCTGCCACAGTTTGACGATCCGAGGATAGCCGGATTCGGTCATCGTGCCGGCACCGAAATCCGTCGCCACGAAGATCTCGTCGGGGCCGGCCCAAGCGACGGTTCCCTTGGACTCGGGGAGCGAGAAGCCGTCGTCCACGAAGGCCTTGGCGACAAGGTCGAACTCCCGGACAACGACGGCGTCGGCGCCGCCCCGGGACAAACGCAGCAGGCAGCGGTCGTAGGTCGGAACCAGGATGGGAGCACCCGCGTACACCCAGTTCTCACCCTCGTCGCGTCCCAGGGCATCGATGTCGAGCACGACCTCCCAGGCAGGGTTCGGCTTCCTGTACTCCTCGAGCGTCGTACGCCGCCACAGCCCACGGGGGTTGGCCTCATCCTGCCAAAGGTTGTAGTACCAGTCGCCGGCCTTGTAGACGTAGGGGATGCGATCGTCGGCATCGAAGATCCCCACGAGACGCCGCTGTAGCGAATCGAAGGCCGGGTCTTCGGCAAACGCGTCCCGAATCGCATTGTTTCGTTCCCCGACCCACGCCAGCGCCTCGTCGCCACCGACATCCTCCAGCCAGAGATAGGGATCCTCGTCAGTCGAACAGCCCAACAACGCCACGGCCACTCCTATGCTCGCTGGTAGTTTCATTAGGAAGAATGAGGCACCTTTCTGGACTCTCGGTCAAGGCGCTGAGCGCACCGTTAGGGTCAGGCAGCTCCCTGAGGATCGGTTGCCAGTCCTTCGACCGAGATCGCAGTACAGTTTGGTTGCCTGTCGGCCCGTATCCGGATCAATCGGGGGCCTGAGGGACCGTTGAGGGCACACCCCGCCGTACGCCCGGCGACGGCGACGGGTCGAGAAGGCAGGTTCAGGCGGCGAACTCGAACAGTGGCTCAGGCGGGGCCCTCGGCGGGGGCATCTCCGGCAGCCCTACCCTCTCCAGATAGGTCCGGATCGAGGCCGGATCGGTCAGGGCGGCGATGATTCTCAGGTCGGAGGAAAACACCCGCGCCAGCAGGGTCGCCCACCGCAGCCGATGGCCGCAGGAGGCAGCGCTCGCATCGCCGTCTGCCGCCGACAACTGGCGCGGATACAGCGATGCTCTCGGCCTGTACGTATGCTGGGAGGACGGCTTCCTCAAGTTCTACAATCCCGAGACAGAGGACTATTTACGTAGCCACCAAGAGGCCGAAGAACGTGTCGCCGAACTGGAGGCGGAACTTCGACGGCTGCGTGGGGAGTAGAGACTCCAGCTTCAGTTTGGATGCAGGCCCCTATACGTGTCGGCTCGACAGCCGGACAGGGTCAGCGGGCCGCAGAAAACCTCCAGGGCCTTATGCAACAAGATGGGGACAGGTGTTGCGTCCTCTGAACCTCGATCATCTGCCATCCTCTGTGGAGTTGGCGTCGGGCTAGAAATGGGCGACCGCCCCGAGTCCTTCAGACAACGGGGAGGAGAGGGAGACGCCGCACCAAGCCCAATAAGAGTCCAAAGAAGAAGCCCACCTTGCCTCTGGATGCAGGAAAGAACCACGCGCCAAGTTCTGACACCTGGCCGCCATGAGGATATTGCCAAGTCCAGACGTACTCATAGATCGGCATTCTTCATTCCCTTCGCGGGACGAATCCCGGGTGTTGTCTGTATTCTAGGTTCGGGCAGAGACACGGTCAACTCGTCATCGCTGCGCGCTGAATACGACCCCAAACGCAACGCCGATTGAAATGCCGATTGAAATGCCCATTGCAATGCCCACGCCGATGTTATCAAGGGCGACTCCGATGACCGTGCCTATGATCACACCGATGGCCGTGCCTACTCCCGCGCCTATTGCAATCCATGTGCCCGGTTCGGGTTTTTTCGACTGCCCCTGATCGTCCTGGCTGTCCGTGCTCATCTATCCTCCCTTTACAAGTGAATCGCCGTCTGCTGAGCCTACGGCTCTCTCATCTCGATTACCCCTGCGGAGCCGAGCGCGTCCGGATCGTCATCGTCGGGCCCCGTGGGGCCGCCACGCCTTGCCTTGCCGCTCCAGTCCTCGATCTGCACTTCGACCAGCGTGGTTATACCGAGGTCGGCCGACGGAGGAACGTTGTAGTCGTGGCCCAGGGTACGTCCGGGGAAGTATCGCTGCACCATGTCGTCGAAGATCTCCGACTTCTCAGACTCGTCAGTCACCTCTCTCGCTGTCCTGAACATCACTGAAGTATAGGAAAAATGAGGCACCTTTTTGGACTCTCGGTCAAGGCGCTGAGCGCACCGTTAGGCTTTGTCCCGAAACAGATGATTCACTTCAACCCTCAGTGGCCGGCCGGATCGTGTAGTTCCAATCCCCGTGAAACGCATGGGGCGAGAGATGGATCCGCTCCATTTGCTCGTCCTTGACGACCACGGCCTTGGGATACGCTCGCTTGTCGATCTCGGCGCGCACCCGAAGCCCTTTCTTCGGGGTGTAGCCTCGGTTTTACGCAGCCGTCTTGTCGGTCTGTTGTGTAGTCTGATGGAGGTACCAGTTCCAGAAGGCCTCCCATCGTTGGGATTGCACGTGGACTCGTAGATTGAGGATCTGCTGGCCTCCTTGGCGGGTCCAGCGCATGCCGCTGCGTTTGAGTCGATGGCCGACCAGGGTCTTGGCGGCGGCCTCCACGGGACCACTGGAGAGGATCAACCCCGAAGCGCGATAGCGCGCGTAGTCCATCTTGTCCCGGTTGTTCCGGAAGTAGCCCAGCTCGGTGGTCACCTGACGATGGCGTTGGGAGCCGGGACGAAGGTTGCGGCGGTGGTAGGCCAGGGAGCGGATCAGGCCCTGAACGGCCCCGGGCTCATGACGCAGTTTGTGCCGCCAGGATCGGTACCAGCGAGCCGCTTTCGACGACCGCTTGCCGAAGAGGGGCTCGGCGGCCTTTGACAGGTGGTGGGCCGCGTGATAGAAGTCGAGAATCCGGGTGAAGCCGTCGAACACCGGCTGCCGATCCACGCTGCGCCAGATCTGGCGCTGGCCGTCGGCCAACACCACCCGGTGGTCATACTCCCCCCGCTGCAGGGCCCGGGCCGTCTCCTCCACCAAGCCGTGGACCAGGGTCTTCATCTTGGGCTCCGGCATGCGCGCGGCGTAGCGCACATCGACGCGTTGGGGGTCTTCCGTCGCCGGGTCCAGCGGCGTCCCATACGTGGCGACCATCCCTACCCCGGCCTCCTTCCAGGCGGTGGGCGCGCGGTCGGGGTCGGGATCCGTCGGTCGTTCGGCGGGCCGTCCGCGTTTCGGCGCCGGCTCCCGCAGCGGCACGGTGACGCCGTCCCAACTGACCACCAGGGTGTCGCCCTCGGTCTTTAGGGGCGCCGCCTCCTGCAAGGCCAGCTCGAGTTGCTCGGCGTGGTCCTCGGCGTACTGACCGACGGTGGTCAACAGATGCTGAATGGCGGTGCGCGACGGGGACGCCGGCAACAGCTCGGCCAAGCTGGCCTCGACTTCGGCCGGGACCAGGCGGGCGCCCAGAAAGGCCGTGAAACGCTCCAGCGCCGGCACCATGAATCGGTGGACCATGCCGCAGCGCTCATCCAAGGGCACCCGGCTGGGGCCGCCCCGATCGGGCTGATACAGCCGACGCGGCACCTGGACCTTGCCCCACAGGGTCATCCACTCCTTGTCGACCACCTGCTTGAACCGGTAGACCCGACCGTGGTGGATCACGGTGTCGTCGGCGATCTCGCACGCCTGCGCCAGCCGTTGGAAACCGATTCGACCGAGGTCGTCCAAAGCATCTCGCAACTCGCTCACCCTCTCGCGAAAGTCCTCCGGGCCGGCCTCCGGGGATTGCAGGCGATGCTCCCACTGGAGGACATTTTCCTCGAACTTTGTCAGGCGAGCGTGAAAATCCTTCGTATCTTCCATCAGGGACCCCTTTCCGGGTTTGGGCGTAAGTCCTTACACCCAAAGATACATTCGTGCCCGGACTTGGGGTCCCCCTTTTATCGACAATCTGCGTAAAGTGAAGGCTACACCCTTTCTTCGTTGTCGTCCGGCCGATCAGGTTGACTACCGTGGCCAGACTGACCAGAGGTTGGCCTCGCCAGTTCATGGCGATATAGGAGAACAGGCGATGCTCGATGCGGTTCCACTTGCTCGTGCCCGGAGGATAGTGGCAGACCGTGATCGTCAGGCCCGTGCGATCGGCCAAGCGCTGCCATTCCCATTTCCACAGCCGCAGTCTCGGACCGTTGCGGCCCCCCGCATCGGCCGTGATCCACAGGTGCGAGGCCGCCGGGTAGGCCGGACGACCCATGCGTTTCCACCAGCTGCGGATGGCGTTCACCGCGAAGTGGGCGGTGTCGTGGTCGACGCCGACGCTGACCCAGCCCTCGTTGCGGCCCAGGTCGTAGACCCCGTAGGGAATCGCCTGGCCCTGGGCCGGGATGATGAAGTCGTGGACCTTCACGCGCTCCGGCTCGCCCTTCGGACGCCATTGGCGACCCACGTTCTTGAAGTCGCCGATCAGCTCCTTCTTCTTGGTGTCCACCGAAATGACCGGCTGGCCTTGGGCCTGGGCCCTTCGGACCTGGTCGTGGAGGTAGTGAAACGGGGCGTCCCGATCCGGGTGTTGCGTGCCTTCTTTCGTCTTGCGATTCGCCTGCAGCGTGTAGCCGAGCTCGTGCAACAGTCCGTGGACGAGGCCAGGACTCACCGAATGGCCCAGGGCCTGCAACTCGACCGCCAACTTGCGGATGCTCTTCGACGTCCATCGCAAGGGGCTGTCGTCCGGCGCCCCGGCGGTGACCGGCTCGAGCAGGGCGTTGAGGTCCGACAACAGCGTCACGTCGGTGTCGACGCGCCGCTTGCGGCCGCCGCCCGGCCGACGCACACGGCCGGAGTCCAACGGGGCGTCCGACCGCAGTTCCTGCAGGCCGCGAGCGATCCGGGTCCGCGACAGGCCCGTCGCACGGGCCACCACCGCAATGCCGCCATGTCCCAGGGCTTGCGCCTCCGACGCGGCCCACAAGCGTCGCGTGCGCTCGTTCAACACCGGCGTCAAGGCTTCGTATTTCGCCCGCAGGGTGCTTTCCGTGTCCACCCGTCAAGGATAACACCTTTCTATCAGAAAGAACAGCGTTTATTTCTGCGCAGTGCCTTAGGTGCAATACAGCCGTCGAGCGTACAGCAGGGTGAGGATCCTCCATCAATGCGTCCAAGTCGCCCGAGACCCGATCCACTAGATCAGGCCGGGCACCAACGAGGTCCATGAGTACTTTTGCCGCATCTACACCCTCTGGTTGCATAAGAACAGGGCTTTTTCCTCCTCCGAACGGCCCATTGTCACTTGCGGCGCCCTCTGAAAAAGGGGTATTTGATACTGTCGACCAAGACATGTATCGACCCCTTTCAGAAGGACACCGCAAGTGAGGTTCAGAAAAGAAGACATTTTGGCCCGTTTTCACAAGCTCCCGCATCTTCGCTTCGAGGATCAACAGCTGACTTCCTTTGCGGGAGCCATCGTTTTTCAACTGCTCTTCCGGCGCCTGGATCTGAAGACTCGGCTGAAGTCGTGCTTCCCCGCCAAGAGCTCCGCGATCTTTGGTCCCCATCTCATGGTGTTGTTGCTCATCGTGCATCTGCTGCTGGGCTTCCGGCGGCTGCGAGACATGGACTATTACCGGGACGATCCGGTGGTGCTGCGTCTGTTGGGCTTGCGCCGCCTGCCGGACGTGGCCACCCTCAGTCGCGCCCTCGCAAGAATGGGCCGTTCGAGTATCGAAAAAGTGCGCCACCTGTCTTCGGTCCTGGTGGTGCAGGCGCTCCAGCGCGAGCGGTTCCCCCGTCTGACCCTCGACTTCGACGGCTCGGTGATCTCCACTTGTGGTCATGCCGAAGGGACCGCCGTGGGCTATAATCCGAAAAAGAAAGGGGCGCGCAGCTATTACAACCTGTTCTGTACGGTGGCGCAGACCGGACAGTTCTTCGATGTCCTTCACCGCCCCGGCAACGTCCATGACAGCAAGGACGCCCATGCGTTCATGATGGACGCCTTCGATCGGGTGCGCGACGCGCTGGCGCCTACCGTGCTCGAGTCCCGACTCGACAGTGCCTTCTTCAGCCAGGACACGCTCACGCTCCTGGACCTGTATGGCGTCGAATGCACGATCAGTGTCCCTTTCGAACGCTTCCCCGTACTCAAGGACCAGATCGAAGCGCGCCAGCGCTGGCGCTTTCTCGATGAACACTGCGCCTATTTCGAGAGTGACTGGAAACCCAAACGCTGGCCCGCCTCGTACCGATTTCTCTTGGTCCGCCGTGCGGTCGCGCGTCAGACCAAGGAACCGCTGCAACTGGATCTGTTCGAACCCCGGCCCATCGATCATGAGTACCGCGTTCTGGTGACCAACAAGAGGATCTCGGCCCGCCGCGTGCTCCTCTTCCACTATGGCCGCGGCGCCCAGGAAGGGATCTTCGCCGAGGCCAAGCAACAGGCCGGGCTGGATCTGATCCCCACCCGGCGGCTGCTCGGCAACCAGATGGTGACTTTGTGTGCGATGATGGCCCACAATCTGGGACGCGAAATGCAGATGCGGGCGCAGGCGCGATCCAACTATTCGCGCGCCAAACGCCCGGCGGCGTGGACCTTCCAGACCTTGGACACTCTGCGTCATCGCTTCATTCAGCGCGCCGGGCGCCTCACTCGGCCCAAGGGCGAGTTGACCCTGACCCTGAACTCCAATCCAAAAGTGGAAAAAGATCTGTTGCATTTCCTCGAAACACTGAAGGATGCCGCCTGATCACACCACCGCCTTCAAACAGATTTATGCAACGTTAGGGTACACGTGGTGCTGGACTACCCCATGACACCACGTCTTCCGAGCGACACTCAGTATCCTCATCCACCTCCGGCCTACGTGAGCTCGCCCCGATCCGCAGAAAATGCAGAAAGTCCTCCGTGTCTCCCCCCTCGGGGCCAGGCGGCAGAAGCCTCCGCTCAAGGATGACGCCGCAGGCCCGAACAATCACCTCCTCCCCCTCAGCCCTCAGCCGCGCGCCAACCCTCGCCGCGTCCAAGAACCCTTCCACTCTCCTCAGCAACGCATACATCTCTCCGAGAGCCAACCGGCCCCCCGGCTCCGCCCCCACCTCCAACCTCGTCTCCGTCGCTCTGATTGCTGCCGTCAGGTCGGGGTTGTCAGGATGCCTCTCCGTCAAGTCCGTCGCCCCCTCGTCGCCCTCTGCCGGCCCCCACGAGGTGGTGAAGACAAACGGACGCTCGTTCCCTCTTGGCTCCGGTTCTGTGTTCCTGACTACCCTTCGAGCTTCCGGCGTCACTAGAGCCCCAGGCCCAATTGTGGAGAATAGCCTTCTCAGCAGATGATCCCTCGCCTCATCGGGGCAGTCGAATTCAAACGCACCTCGCTCAAAATCTGCCCGCTCTCCTCGGCTGAGACTCTCGAAACCCGCCGCCACAACATCGATGGCATCCTTGCGCGTATCGAGACAAACCAGAAACTCCTCCCTCATAGCAACGGGGCGCGCAAGCTTGAGCAGAGCTCCTCCCCTTTCGGCCGCAGCGAGAAACAGCCTCGACCACAAGACGGCTAACGATCCCTTCTCGATCAATAGATCCCCAAGTCCGACAGCGACACTCTCCGCGCTCCCCCTCAGTACCTCAAGGAACTTGGCAATAAGAACCCCGCCATCCCCGTCAGTCTTTCTAGCCGGACTGTGTGCCCAAATGTGGCTAAAGTCGGGCCGGAGTCGCACTCGTCGCCCGCCCACGCTAAAGACCGCTTCCCTGCCCTCAGCGGCAATGGGATGCGCCCGCTCCACATAGCCATCAACTGCAACAACGAGCGCCTCGACAGCACGGCACGGGTGCAAGCCGAGAAACTCAAAGATGAACTCCTCCAACACATATCGCGCCATCGAATAGTCTTGGCGAGTGTTTGACATGAGTGGCAGAATCCGACTGGAGCCCATCTGGGTCTCACAGCTTTCGGTCACAACGAATCCATAGGTCCTTCCGTAGATCTCCACGGCGAAGCCGGGATCCACATCCGCAATGACGCGGATCTTGTCGCAGATGGCGGGCACCTCCACCGGAGCAAATCTCTGGAGACGCTCCTCTTCGAACACCTTGGCAAGCAATTCCCGGGATGCTTGGGGATCTGTTTCGTAAGTGTCCGCCACGAACCCAATAGACGCCCGCACCAATTTCCCGGGCTCGCGGAGGCCATACCCGTAGGCCAGAAGCGACCGACTTGGCACGCCCAACTCCTTAGGCGGTGGCACACTCTCACTCCGCCGGTCGATGAATTGATAGAGTAGGAAGCGTACCGATACCGCTACGGGCGCAACATTGGCCGCAACTGCTTCAAGCGTAACCGTTCAGTCCCCTACGGCGCCAAGCCGGATGTTGAAAAATCGCTGTTCTGATTTGGCCTTTGTGGGTATCTTGGGACCGGTAGCTGGCACAGCGTCCTTTGACCCCGGGCAAGGCCGTGGAGAGTCCCCCTCAGATTTCGGTGTCCGACCGCGACTGGCAACGCACGCCGCCGTCGGTGCAGGAGGCGGTGGTCCGCTTGGGGGAGCGGGTGGCGCATCTGGAGCAGATCGTGGAGCAACAGGCCGCCCGCATCGCCGCCTTGGAGCAGGAACTGGCCCGGCGCCAGGGCCGAAGCCGCCGCGGCGCCCAAGCCTCGGCCTCCTCGGACAGCGACCGCCCCCGCCGGCGTCGATCCTCGGGACGCTCGCCGGGAGGACCGCCGGGGCACGAAGGCCATGGCCGGGCGCTGATGCCGGCCGGGCGCGTGGACCAGTGGATCCCGGTCAAGCCCGGCGCCTGCCACCGATGCGGGCAGCGGCTCACGGGCGAGGACCCCCATCCGCGGCGTCACCAGCAGGTCGTGATCCCGCCGGTGCGAGCCGAGGTCCTCGAGTATCAGCTGCACACGCTGCGTTGTCCGGCCTGCGACGTGCTGACCGAAGCCGACTGGCCCGCGGGGGTGTCCCGGCGCACCTTCGGGCCCAGCGTGCAGGCCTGGGTCGGCCTGCGGGCCGGCGCCTACCGCTTGAGTCATCGCAACATCGCAGCCCTGTTGTCCGACGCCTTTGGCGTCGAGCTGTCGGTGGGCACGGTCAGCGCGTTGCAGCAAGAGGTGTCGGCGGCGCTGGCCGAACCGATGCAAGAAGCTTGCGCCTACGTTCGCCAACAGCCCCGAGTCAATGTGGACGAGACGGGCTGGCGGCAGCGCCGGGGCCGGGCCTGGTTGTGGACCGCGGTGACAGAGGGCGTCTCGGTCTTCGCCATTCGCCCCAGCCGCGGCCGGGAGGTGGTCGAGGAGTTGCTCGGCGCCGACAGCCCGGCGGGGGTCGGCTCGGACCGGTACTCGGCCTACGGGCATCGGCCGCCGGCGCGCCGGCAAGTGTGCTGGGCCCACCTGCGGCGCACCTTCGAGGACTTTTCGGCCCGCGCCGGACCGGCCGCCGGCGTCGGCCAGCAGTTGCTGGAATCCACCGATCAGATGTTCACCTGGTGGCATCGAGTGCGCGACGGCACCCTGCAACGCTCCAGCTTCCAGGTCGATGTCCGCACTCTGCGGGGGCGCGTTCGTCTGGCCTTGTGGTTTGGGCAGCAGTTCGCCGATGCCTCGACCGCGGCCACCTGCGCCAACCTCCTCGACTTGGGGCCGGCGCTGTGGACCTTCGCCCGTCGGGAAGGCGTCGAGCCGACCAACAACGAGGCCGAACGAGCCCTTCGTCATGGCGTGTTGTGGCGCCACACCAGCTTCGGCACCCACAGTGCCGACGGCAGCCGCTTCGTGGAGCGCCTGCTCACGGTGCGCGACACCCTGCGCCAGCAACAGCGCAGCGTCCTCGACGATCTCACGACGGCCTGTCACGCCGCCCTGCATCAACAGCCGGCGCCGTCGTTGCTGCCCCAAACCAGCTCCGTCCTTCGGTAGGCCTCTCCGCACCACGCCTCCGGCTCCATCAGCCTGGAGACTGAACGGTTACCTTCAAGCAGCCCGATCCAGGGCTCGTCAGGGACATCCCCCTCATCCTCTAGGCGAATGGCCAAGGCACCACAGAGGTAGGAGAGGGCACTTACGGCGTTCTCGTCCTGGGCCACTACGCGCTCCGCAAGCCACTCTGTGTCCGTGGCCTCCACGGGTAGTTCCGCACAGATTCGGCAAGTCGCGCTTCGAACGATGGGGTCCGCCTCCTTGTCCGACAGGATGTGTCCGACAGCCGTCCAGAATGAAGAGCGATCCGGCTGGGACTCCCAAACCTCCTGCAGGAGGAACCCAAGCGCTGGCGCCAGCATGAGGCCCAGCGCCTGTTCCTTCGCGAAGCGCTCGTCTCCACTTACGATTCTGGCTGGCTCGAGGAAAACCCGTGCTGCTGCAAAGTCAAAGAGGATGTGGTGCCGAAACTGAATCCACCGGTCGTTTCCTCCGCGAACCAGCACACCCTCCTGTGACAGGACATCGATCATGGCCGGATCATCCGACCAGACCTTCTGCCTTGCCACGCGCAATTCACGTGCCTTTACCATCTCCGCGACAATAGCCCCAAGGCTACTCTCCGCGGGCGTTCCGTGCCTTTCAATCCTATGGGACCAATACAGGCACAGTAAGGCCGACTGAGACGACACCCGGTTTAGCTCGAGGAGATCCACACCGTCAGAAATGAGATCACCAATCAACCGGGTATTGAAGGGAATCGCAGCAAGCTCCCGCAGCGGCGGAGGAGCGTTGCTGAGTGCTCTGGCCAGGGTTGGCGCCTGACTAAGCAGGTTCTGCAACTCGGACTCTGACCACGGGGTTATCTCTATGTGCCGAACACTGCTCAAATGTGGCTCTGCGTAGGTGCTGTCAGGCGGCGTACCCTCGAATAGGGAGCGCAATTGGCTACCCATTCTTAGGTCGAAGGTGCGAATGGATGCTACGACGCGCCATCGGTCGCATCTCCCCACTACCCCCTCGATCAAGGTGCGAAAGACCCCCTCCCCCCTCCCTCCGCGCGTTGCGTCAAGGGCGTCGATAATCAGCCACGCTGGCCCTGGCCCATCCCAAGCCTCCAGGACTTCCAGAAGGCCGTGTTCTAGACCTATATCCCTTGACAACCCTTCTAACGACTCTACGGAGTGTTGATCGGCTGCTAGTTCGAGAACGTCCTTTCCCTGCATCACCAAACGGCCTGCGAGCTGGTTCACCACCCCACTCTTTCCGGAGCCCGGTTCGCCGACTATCAGGAGCGACTCCTCGAATGTCGAGGCCTCAACCGCCTCTTGGCACTCCCGGACAATCGAGGCACTTTCCCCGTTTGCAAGCTCAATCCTCTCATGCCGCCGCAACGAGCGTACAACTGACTGGGTGTGCTGAATGAGTGTCGAGATATCGTGCTGATAACTGGGCGCTGCAGCCAGGCTTACCCCCCTTGCCATGAGCCTTTCCCGCAGGTTTCCAAGATCAGCACCTGCCCGTTCCTTCATCATCTGACCGCAAAGGACTTCCAAAACGTTCAGAGCTGCGTAGGCGTCCGTCCTATCCGACAGGGATCCTGCCAGGATCTCCGCTGTCGTGGACTGTGCGCCATCTACGTCGAACACCAGCACTCTGACCAGTCCTGCCAGTTGATCTGGAAACTCCGGATCAAACTCATCATGTGTCGCCGATTCCCACGCTTGGGCGACGCACGGCCTGAAGACCTCCATTGCTTTCTGCTGGGCAACTGTCAGAGGACATCAGGGCCAGGTTGGGATCTCTGACGGAGCGCTTTCGGAAGGTCTTCACGCACCGTCTTGGGCGCTTGTGGGCTAACTGCAAGCACGAGCCGGTCCCGGGACGAATCCAGCGGCCGGTTCCACTCGCTGTCCCCATCCCCCCCGCGGCAGGCCAACCAGTGCCGTACAAATTGAGAGATGGTCTTCCCGAAGGGGCTAGACATATCGGTCGAGAGAGATACAGTCGTTTTGGTTTGGATGGCTAGATAGCCGTCGGTTGATGTAGAGACGAGGATGTCATCGACTGGTGCGTTCGTCTCGAAGCGAAGCCATACAGGGGTAGCGTTGCCAAGATTCAGTCGTTCATCACCCGCCTTCTCTGCAAGAAGGCATGCGCCGAAAATCGCTCCGACCTTCTGCTGAAACGCGCCTGCACTAGTAGCCGCACCACCTGCCGCCGCCGGTGCATGTGAATCCTTGGATGTTTCAGACATTGCTGCTCTCCAGTTTGGGCGAGTGGCTCGACAGGGTCATCGCAGGTCCCAAGCTATGAAGGGGCAAGAGTGAGGGCCAGAGGACGGCCGCCACTACCGTAGTAGTCCGCGCCTCACTTGGACGACCCGCCTACTATTGCTTCGTTTTCCCCGTTCCTTAAAGACTATGCCGCTAATGCACCTAAGGAGGCTTGGAACCGGCGACCGGATCGGCCTGTAGCAAATCCCACGGTATCAACGGGAACAGCGCTTCAGTTGCGGATCCGGTCTCCGTCCATTCATTATGTCCCCATGGCCAACAGACCCGTAGTCGTCTACGACGGCGAGTGCCGCTTCTGCCGGTGGAGCGTGGCCCGCATCCAGCGGCTGGACCGCGCCGGACAATTCGAGTACCTCCCCCGCCAGGCCCCCGGCGCCGAGGACCGCTTCCCGGTGCTGACCCAGAGCGACTTCGACACCGGCCTGCGGCTCCTCCAGCACGATCCGCAGATCGTCCACGTGGGCGCCGACGGCGTCTACCAGATCTACCGGCGGCTGCCGCCCCTGCATCGGGTGGCCTGGCTCTACCGGGTGCCCGTGCTCACCTGGCTCTTCCGCCTGGGCTATGCCATCATCGCCCGCAACCGCCATCGCTTCGGGCGGGTCCCGCCCGAGATGGCCTGCGACGACCTCTGCGACCTGTCCTACGGCGAGCGCCGCGGGGATCCGCCGGCAGCATCGCCCTGATGCGCTGCCGCCGGTTCGGCAAGACCGGCTGGCAGGTCAGCGAGATCGCCCTCGGCGGCGCCTGGTTCTACGGCCGTCCCGAGTTCGGCCCGCGGCCCCTCTCCCACGGCGCCGCCATCGTCGAGCGCGCCCTCGAGCTGGGGGTCAACTACATCGACACGGCCCCCCTCTACGGCAGCGGCCGCAGCGAGGAGGTCCTGGGCCACGCCCTCAAGGGGGTGGATCAGCCCTTCTTCCTGGCCACCAAGGTCGGCTACCTCCCGGAGCCCTTCGACTACACGCGGGACACGGTGATGCGCGGCTTCGAGGCCAGCCTGAAGCGGCTGCAGCGCGACCGCGTCGACCTGGTGCAGATCCACGAGACCGAGAAGGCCGGCTGGGAGGGGGTCTTCGGCAAGGGGCGCACCCTCGAGGCGCTGATCGAGCTGCGCGAGCAGGGTCTGGCCACCCACATCGGCCTCACCGGCGCCGACCTCGACCTCATGGTGCGCATGCTCGGCGCCACGGACGAGTTCGTCTCCGTCATCACCTACCTCAAGTACGACCTGCTGGTGCAGGACGCCCGCCAGGCCCTGGTGCCCGCCGCGGTCGCCGCCGACGCCGCCCTCATCTGCGCCTCCCCCCTGCACGCGGGCCTGCTCGGCTCCCGGCGCGATCACTGGCGTAGGCAGGGCCGCTTCGAGGAGCGGTACGAACGGCTGGAGCGGGTCGAGGCGGTCCTGGACCACCACGGCCTGAGCCCGGCCGACGCGGGGCTGCGCTACCTGCTGTCGGATCCGCGCGTGGCCACCGTCCTCTCCGGCGTCGACAGCGTCGCCGAGCTGGAGCGCTCCGTGGCGGCTTCCGACGCCGGACCCCTGGACGCGGAGCTGATCCGCCAGATCGAGGAGGCCTGATGGCCGCACCCGTGAGACTGGGATTCATCGGCGTGGGATTCATCACCCAGCGCGCCCACCTGCCGGCCCTGCAGCCGCTGGTCGAGTCGGGCGAGGCGGAGTTCACCGCCTTCTGCGACCTGAACGAGGAGACCGGCCGGGAGCAGGCCGCCGCCTTCGGCGCCAGGGCCGTCTACACCGATCACGAGCGCATGCTGGAGCGCGAGTCCCTCGACGCGGTGTACGTCAACCTGCCGCCGACCCTGCACACCGACCAGGTGCGCCTCGCCGCCGAGCGCGGCCTCCACCTCTTCGTGGAGAAGCCGGTGAGCCTGGACATGGCCCAGGCCGTGGAGTTCGCCGCCGCCATCGAGAGGGCCGGCGTCGTCTCCCAGGTCGGCTTCAACAGCCGCTACAGCCCCTCGTCCGCGGTCGTCCGCGAGCGCCTCGCATCCCTGACCCCGCGCCACGTCCAGGTGCAACTGCTCTACAGCGGCCGGCCGATCCGCTGGTGGACGAGCCGCTACGAGGAGTGCGGCGGCTCCTTCGTGGAGAACACCATCCACATGGTCGACCTGGTCCGCTACTGGCTCGGCGACATCGCCCAGGTCTCCGCCTTCTACCACTGGCGGGAGCCCGGCGTGGGACCTTGCGCACGCCGATCTCGCGGGTGCGCTCATGGGCGGCGTGGGCGGCCATCCGAAGAGCCCGACGGCGGCGACGGCGATGGCCAGGAGCAGAAGGAGGGTGAGCGAGCGACCCACCCTCAACTCTTCGGAGTAGAGCCTGGCGGTGACTTCTTCGAGGGAGTGGCGCAGAATGGGGCGATAAGGGGCGAAGGTTGCCCACTTCTCGTCGATCAGCTCGAGAGCCGCGTCCAGATGCCCGGGTTGGACTTGCACGATGGTGACGCCCACCGCTCCCTGGACCTGTTCCATGACCAGGGGCTCCACCTCGCTTCGGGGACCGTCGAAGTGGAAGTCCTCGAGGACGCCCACGATGCGCTTGTCTCCCCAGGTGAGGATCGTCTCTCCCAGTGGCTCCTCCAATCCCAACACCTTGGCGGCGGTCTCGTTGATGACGAGCGCCCGGGCATCGGCCGGATCGTCGGTCAGGGCCCGTCCCCGGGCCATGCGCAGGCCCATGATCTCGAAGAAGTCGCCATCTACCTGGTACATCCAGATCATCCGGCCTTCCACGATGTGCGATGCTCTCGAACCCTCGCCCGGCACCGACATGGCCAGACTCACCGCGGCGATGCGGCTGTCCTGAAGCAATTCGGACTTGAAAGCCCGGGCCTGATCCACGGTGAGGCCGCGGTTCCTGACCACCACCACCTGCTCCGGCTCCGACCCCAGGATGGAGTTCTCGCGGAGAAGGTCCTGGGTGAAATCGAGCTGGTGCCACATGAGCAGCGTCATCGTCAGCAGGGCCGTGGTGGCCGTGAACTGGGTCACCACCAGACCCCTGCGCAGGCGGGCCCCGCCTGTTCGGCCCCCGCCCAGGTTGGCCGTCGGCTGCATGCGCGCCACGACCCAGGCCGGGTAGGCCCCCGCGGCCACTCCGACCCCCGCTGCCAGCACCGCGGCCCCCGCGTACGTGGAGATCGACCAGTCCAGGGAGGGAAGGTCGAAAGCGGATCCCGCGATGGCGGGTATGAGCTGGAGCATGGCCCCCGCGAGGACGGCTCCCAGCACCGTCGCCGCGGTGCTCATGAGCACCGACTCGCTCAGGAGTTGGCGGATGAGCTGGCCGCGATGGGCGCCGAGGGCCTTGCGCACGCCGATCTCGTGAATCCGCCGCCCCGCCCGGGCCGTGGCCAGGTTCACGTAGTTGACGCCGGCGATCGCCAGGATCACCACCGCCAGAAGGGCGCAGACCACCAGGTAAGTGGAGTTGCCCTTCTTTCCGAGGTTGTTGGGTATTTCGGCGTCGAAGTAGATCGACTTGAGAGGTTGCAGCACGTAGGAAGGCGGCTTGTCGGCGGAAGCCTGCCGCGGGAGTTCGAGCGCCTCCGGGGGGAGATGGACGACCGAGGTCTGTCGCAAGCGCTCCGGCGCCGCTGGATGCGGGTGGTCGTGAGGCGCTGGCAGGGTGACGACCGAGGTCTCTTGCAGGCTCCCCGGCGCCGCTGGATGCGGGTGGTCGTGAGGCGTTCCGTCGAAGACGTGGAGCTTGCCTTTGCGCTGGAGCTGCCCAAGGTCTCCCTGGCCCACTTTGCCCACCGCCTGCACCGACACGCTGGCAACGGGAGTCACCGGAGTTGCGGGCACTCCCGTGATCGCCTCGACGACGCCGGGGATGCGCGCCGCTGTCGCCGCCGGAGCGGCGCCGGGCCTCAATTGCACGAAGGTGGTGAAGGCGCGGACGATCATGGAGGTCATCCCGGGATTCTCCTTGAGCTCCGTGGCGAGGGAGAGCAGGGCCGAGAACTGAAGCAGCGAGTTGGACGGTAGTTGCCTCACGATGCCCGTGACCTCGTAGTCGGAGTCCTCTCCGACGCGGACGACTTGCCCAAGGGGATCGTTCTCGCCGAAGAGCCGTCGGGCAAGCGGCTCGGTGAGCACGATCGTGTAGGGACTCGACAGGGCCGTCTTCGGGTCGCCGCGCAGGAGTGGCAAGCCGAACATGTCAAAGACGCCGGCCTCCGCTGCACCGACCTGCTCGTATATCCCCTCCTTGTCCCCGACCCGAAGCAGAGTGAGGAATTCCCCGCCGAAACGGACCACCGCCTCGACTTCGGGCAATTGTTCCTCGAGGGTGGGGCCAAGCGGTATCGGCAGTATGCCGGTGTACCGGGTCTGACCCCATGGGGCCGGTCCCAACACGCGGAAGACCCGGTCCTTCTTGTCGTGGAAGTCGCCCACGGAGAGCTGGTAGGCGGCCAGCTGGATGACCAGCAGGCAGAGGGCCAGTCCGACGGCCAGCCCGAAGAGGTTGATCGCCGCGTAGCCGCGCTCCCGCCACAGGTGGCGGAGGGCGGTTGTCAGGTAGTTGGCCAGCATGCAGATCCTTTCCTTGGCATGATCCGTTTCCGGGCTACTCCGTGCGCAGCGTCTCCACCGGGTTGGTCAGGGCTGCCCGCATCGCCTGTTGGCCCACGGTCAGGCCGGCGATGAGGAAGGAGAGGGCGCCCGAGACCGCGAAGAGGCCGGCGCCCATCTCGACGCGATAGGCGAAGCCGTGGAGCCACTGGTTGCCCAGCCACCAGGCGACGGGGACGCTGAGGACGAAGGCGAGGCCCACGGGCCGGGCGAAGTCTCGCAGCATCATGGCGGTGAGGCCGCCGGCCGACGCGCCGAAGACCCGAGCCGATGAACCTGCCCCACGCGTACGACGTGAATTACCTCTTCGACTCCGGGGTCACGGGCAGCTTCACCACTTCGCGGGTGCTCACCAACGTGGAGGCGGGGCGCAGGCAGGTGCTGATCGTCTGCGACGACGCCCTGATCGAGTGGTCGGCGGCGAAGGTGGTGGAGAACGGAGAGACGGTCTGGGAGGAGGAGGCGGAAGGCCGAGCGGCCTTCGCCCTGCAGGCCGAGGCTTTCGTCGCCGCGGTTCGGGCCAGTGACCCGTCGGCGACGCTCAGCCCCTACGGGCCGAGCCTGAACAGCCTGGCCGCCGTCCTCGGGGCCAACGCCTCGGCCGAGCGGGACGGCGAGCGGTTGCCCCTGGCGAACGTGCAGTCGGGAGCCGTGGCCTGGAACCCGCGCTTCGCGGCGGCCCACGGCGTGCCGGCGCTGGAGGACTGACTCACCCCGCCGGCTGGTGCAGGTCCGGGTCCCTCACCGCCTCGTAGATCACCCCGCCCTCGACGTTGCGCGGCATCGGCGCCCCGGTCAGGTAGCAGATCGTCGGCGCCACGTCGATGACGCGCACCTGGCGGTCGAGCCGGCCCCCCCGGCGCACGCCGGCGCCGGCGGCGATGAAGGTCGAGTGCTGGCCGGCCATGCCGAAGGTCACCGAAGGCAGTTGCTTGCCGTGGGCCCCGTCGAACTCCGGGCGCAGGGCGTAGACCACGTCGCCCACGCGGTCCGACCACAGGTTCACCATCTCCGCGTCCTCGCGGGTGAGGGCGAGGGCGAAGGGACGCCGGCCCGTCTCCGGGTCCTCGTAGTCGTGGAGGGCCTGGATGATCTCCCGGCATACGTCGTCGTAGTCCTTGGGATCGACGATGCCGCCGGGCTCCCGCCCCTTCAGGTTCACGAAGATGTGCACCAGGCCCACGTCGGCCGCCCGGGTGCGCGTCCAGTCGACGCGCCGGTTGCGGCCGCGGCCCTCGTACTTCAGGAACCCGGCCTGCTCCAGCACCGCCGCGACGTTGACGACCGTGTGCTGCTGCGAGGTGCCGCCGTGGTCGGAGACCACGAAGAAGACGGTGTCGTCATCGGCCAGCCGGCGCAGGCGGCCGATCCAGCGGTCGATGGAAGCGTAGGTGCGCTCCACGCCCTCGCGGCAGCGCCTCTGCACCGAGGGCGGGGCCCCGGAGTGGGGATCGGCGGCGCGCAGGAAGAAGTGGCTGGTGTAGTCGGAGGCGTGGGTCTCCGTCATCAGCAGGTCCCAGTCCCGGGAGCCGGCGAGGTACCCGGCCACGTCGGCCAGGCGCTCGTGGTGGAACTCCAGCAGCTCGAAGTAGGTGTCGTCGTCGATCAGGCCGAGGGCGTCGCGGGCCGGGTTCTGCAGGAAGTTGCCCACGTGGCGGTCGATCTCGCGGGCCACGGAGGCGGGCTTGGTGTAGCCGTCGGGAGGCCAGATCTGGGGGATGAAGAGCTCGAAGGCGTCGGCCCCGCGCGACAGGGTGATCAGCTTGGCGCGCACGTATCCCCGCACCTTGCGGCCGTCGATCTCGAAGCGGTCCAGCCACCAGTCGCTCCACTCGCCCACGCCGAGGTCGGTTAGAGGCCGGGCCGCGTTCTTCGAGCGGCAGATCCGCACCCGGTCGTAGCCGAGGTCGCCGCCGGCGTAGACCAGGGCGTACAGCGGCAGAGGGGTGCCCTCCCGGCCCCGGTTCATATCCTCGCGGCCCCTGGCCAGCGGCCGGATGGTGAGAACGGCCTCCTTCGGCGGCCGGCTCGATTCGGGCAGTCCGCTCCATCCCCGGGCCTCTTCAAGGGTCACGGGATCGAACTCGCTCACCCCCTGCAGGGCGCTCGGGTCCAGGGTCTCGGGGTCGCGCTGGGCCTCGAGCCGCCGGGGCGCCCACTTGCCGGCCACGAAGAGGTGATAGCCTGCCACCTGGTGATGGTTGGAGACGCCGGGGCCGGTGCCCTCCACCTGCACCCCCGAGCGCACCGTGGGCGGCCACGACATCTCCCACTTCACCAGGATCGGCTTCCTGCCGCCGCGCTCGAAGGCGTTCCAGATGTACTCCGAGCGCGACAGGGAGGTGTCGATGCCCCAGAGGGTGCGGTCCAGGCGCTCGCCCACGTGACGGATGTTGAAGTCCAGGACCCCGTGGGTGCCCGGCCACGAGCCCGTGGACAGGGCCGTCCAGCCCGGGGGTGTCAGCGTGGGGAAGACGCCGACCATGGGCCGCCAGACGCCCGCCTTCATCAGGGCGCGGACGTTGGGCATGTGGCCGGCGTCGGCCATGTTCTTCACCAGCTCCATGCTGGCGCCGTCCATGCCGGCGACGATGGCGCGCCGGGCGGGTGCTGCACTCATGGGGTCTCTCCTGATCGCGGGTTGAAGAGGTTCGACGGTGGGGCCGGCAGCGCCCCGGAGCCGTTCCAGAAGGCGCTCACCTCGCCGCGGATCGCCTCGCCGCTGCGGGTGGCTCGAGGCGCGCCCCAGGAGGGCGGGTACTGCTCCCGGTAGTCCGCCCGCGAGAACCGGCGGTCGATGAGCAGCAGCAGCCCGCGGTCGGTGTCGGAGCGGATGACGCGCCCGGCCGCCTGCAGCACGCGGTTCATGCCCGGGTAGGCGTAGCCGTAGGCGAAGCCCGCGTTCTCCTGCTCGTCGTAGTAGCCGCGGATCAGGTCGCGCTCCAGGCAGATCTGCGGCAGGCCGACGCCGACGACGACGGCCCCCACGAGGCGCTCCCCCGCCAGGTCGATGCCCTCCCCGAAGAGGCCGCCCATGACGGCGAAGCCGACCACGGTGGACGGATTGTCGACCCGGAAGAGGCCGAGGAAACGCTCCTTCTGCGCCTCGCCCATGGCCGGGATCTGGGCCATGGCGAGGGTGCCGGCCGGCGCCAGGGCCTCGAAGCGCGGCAGCACCTCCTGCAGGTACTTGTAGGAGGGGAAGTAGACCATGTAGTTGCCGCGGCGGCCGCCCACGGCGGCGGCGATGGCGGCGGCCACGTCGTCGTAGGAACGGCCCCGCCCCCGGTAGCTGGTGTCGATGTGGTCGGCCACCATGACCAGCAGGTTCTCCGTCGGAAAGGGGGAGTCGAGCTGCAGGGTGAAGTCCTCGCGCCCGCCGCCGAGGAGCCGGCGAAAGTAGTCCAGGGGGGTGAGGGTGGCGGAGAAGAAGGTGGCCGAGCGGCCCCGGTCGAGGGCCTTCTCGATGCGTCCCGACGGGTCGAGGCAGAACAGGCGCAGCAGCAGGTCGCCGCGGCCCCGCTTCTCGCCGTAGGTGACGTAGCGGCCGTCGAAGAGGTCGGCCACGCGCAGGAAGGCGGCGAGGGTGAAGTACAGGTCGGTGAGGGCCTCGCGCCACGGCGCCGGACGGTTCCTCGCCAGGACCGGCTCGATCTCGGCCTGGACCCGCGTCAGCAGGGGCGGCAGGTCCTCGGGGGGGTCCTGGTCCAGCCAGCCGCGGCCGTCGCCCTCGTCGTCGCAGCGGCGCACCTGGGTCTCCAGGTAGAGGTCGAGGGTGCCGAGAGCGTGGGCGATGGCCGGCTGCGAGCCCCCCAGGGCCTTGATGACGGCCCGCACCTCGCCGCGGCGGATCTCGGCGGAGTACATGTCGCGGGCGCGTTCCACGAGGTTGTGGGCCTCGTCGATGAGGAAGGCGTAGTCGCCGCCGGAATCGAGGAAGTAGCGCTTGAGGTAGGCCTTGGGATCGAAGACGTAGTTGTAGTCGCAGATGAGCACGTCGGAGAGCAGGGACAGGTCGAGGCCCAGCTCGAAGGGGCAGACCGTGTGGCTGCGGGCCGTCTCCTCGATGTGGACCCGCGTGAAGTCGTCGTGGGAGCGGAAGGCGTCCTCGAGGGCGTCGTTGACGCGGTCGTAGTAGCCGAGGGCGAACTCGCAGGTCTCCATGTCGCAGGGGCGGCCGCCGCGGGCGTTGAAGCAGATGCGGTCGCGGGCGGTGATCGTGCAGGACTTGAGGCGCAGGCCCGAGGCGCGCAGATCGCCGAGGGCGCTCTCGGCCACGGTGCGGCCGCTGGTCTTGGCGGTGAGGTAGAAGATCTTCTCCACGCACCCCTCGCCCAGGGCCCGGACCGCCGGGAACAGGACCGACATGGTCTTGCCGATGCCGGTGGGCGCCATGGCGAAGAGCCGGCCCTTGGAGACGATGGTCTCGCGCACCGCCTCCGACAGCTCCTGCTGGCCGGGGCGGTACTCCGGGAAGGGGAAGTCCAGGGTCGAGATCGACGCGTCCCGCCGGGCGCACCACTCGTGCCAGATGCGGGCCCAGCGCAGGTAGCGGCCCACGAGATCGTCGAAGAAGGCGGCCAGCTCCTGCCGTGAGAACGGGCGCCCGTCCTCGCGCACCTGGCCGCTGTGGAGCTGCACGTAGGTGAGCCGCACCTCGATGCGCTCCGGCTGCAGGTCCTGGGCCAGGATGTGGGCGTAGAGCTTGGCCTGGCCCCAGTGGAGGGGGTTGTCGGGGCGGGCCTCGAGGGCGCCGTAGGTGGTCTTGATCTCCTCCACCAGCAGGTCGCCGCCGTCGTGAAGAACGCCGTCGACGCGCCCGGAGATCTCCAGCGACAGGGCGCCGCCGGCCTCCACCGTGCAGCGCACCGGCACCTCGCTGCGGTACCCGTCCGGCCTCTGGCCCTGCACCAACCGGTGGCCCCGGGTGCCCTCGACGGCCCTCTGGGCGGAGTGGAAGGCCGTGCCCAGATCGCCGGAGCGCAGCACGAAGGCAATCAGGTCGCGGACGGAGATCTGTACGTGGCTGTCGGTGGCCGGCGGCATGAGGGGTGGGGAATATAGCGGTTGGCCGCGGACCGTTGCCGAAGGGGGCCCCACCGCCGATTCTATGCGCCATGCCGACTCTTTCGATGGAGCAGATCGCCGAAGCCGCCGCCGCCCTCTTCACCGCCGCGGGCACCCCCGCCGACAAGGCGCGGACCGTGGCCGGCCTGCTGGCCGAGGCCAACTGCGCCGGCCACGACTCCCACGGCCTCATCCGCGTTCCCCAGTACCTCGACGCCATCGAGGACGGCCGCATCGAGCCGGCGGCCGAGGTGGAGGTCGTGCGGGAGACGGCGATCACCGCCGTCCTCGACGGCCACTGGGGATTCGGCCAGGTGGCCATGACCCGCGCCGTCGACGTGGCCCTCGAGAAGGCGTCGGCCCTCGGTCTGGCGGCCGTGACCGTGCGCAACGCCGGCCACATCGGCCGCCTGGGCAGCTACGTTGACCGCCTCGCCCGCCGCGACCTGGCGGCCCTGCTGCTGGTCAACGCCGTCGGCATCCCCGCCTTCCGCATGGCCCCCTGGGGCGGCACCGAGGCCCGCCTCGCCACCGACCCCCTGGCCATCGGAGTCCCGCGCTCCACGGGCGACCCCGTCGTCCTCGACATGACCACCACGGTGGTGGCCGAGGGCAAGGTGCGGGTGCAGAGCAACCGCGGGGAGCCGGTCCCCGAGGGCTGGCTGATCGACGCGGAGGGCCGGCCGACCACCGATCCCGAGGTCCTCTACGAGGAGCCGCGGGGCAGCATCCTGCCCCTGGGCGGCCGCGCCGGCGGCCACAAGGGCTACGGCCTCAACGTCGCTCTCGAGCTGCTCGCCGGCGCCCTGAGCGGGACCGGTTGCATCGGCGGCGGTCAGCCCATCGGCAACGGCGTCCTGCTCCTCGCCCTGGAGGTGGAGCGCTTCCTGCCCCTCGACGAGTTCCACCGGGAGGCGGAGAGGTTCTTCGCCCACGTGAAGTCGTCGCCGCCGGCCGCCGGCTTCGACGAGATCCTGCTGCCGGGCGAGATCGAGAGCCAGGTGCAGCGGCGCCGGCAGCGGGAGGGCGTCTCCGTCGACGACGAGACCTGGCGGCAGGTCCTGCAGTGGGCCGAAAAGCTGGGCGCCGACCTGCCCGTCCCGGAGGAGAGTCCATGATCGTCGACATCCACACCCACCCCCCGAGGCACCGCGAGCTGCCGCCCGGGGCCGAGCCGGAGCTAAATCACAAGTGGCGGCCCGACCGGCCCGTGAACGTGACCACCACCTGGAAGGACTTCTTCGCCGGCCAGACGCCGGCCGAGGTGTCGGTGGTCTTCGGCATCGCCATGAGCCCCGGGGGGCCCGCCTACCCGGCGGACCCGGACTGGTCGGAGGGCAACATCAACGACGCCGTGGCCGAGTTCGCGGCCGCCCACCCCGGCCGCCTCATCGGCTTCGCCGCCGTCCATCCCTTCGACCCGGACTGCCTCGACGAGCTGGAGCGCTGCCGCGTCGACCTGGGCATGCAGGGCGTCAAGCTCGCCGCCAACTACCAGAACTACGAGCCCCTCGAGCCCCGCGCCCTGGCCGTCTACGACTACGCCCAGCGCCACGGCCTGCCCGTCATGCTGCACCAGGGCACGTCGCCGGTGCAACACGCCCCCATCCGTTACGCCCACCCCCTGATCGTCGACGAGATCGCCATGCGCTACCCGGAGCTGCGCATGATCATGGCCCACCTCGGCCACCCCTGGCAGGCGGAGACCTGCGTCGTCGTCCGCAAGCACCCGCACGTCTACGCCGACCTGTCGGCCACCTTCTACCGGCCCTACTCGTTCTGGGAGCAGATGGTGAAGGCCTCGGAGTGGAACGTCCTCGACAAGGTGCTCTTCGGCAGCGACTGGCCGATCACCGAGGTGGGGGAGTCGATCGAGCGCCTGCGCGCCGTCAACGACATCGTCGAAGGGACGCCGCTGCCCAAGGTGGACCCCGACGCCATCGAGGCCATCATCGAGCGCGACTCCCTCGGCCTGCTCGGCCTCTCCGCGCCCCCCGGCGCGGGGGGAGAGCGATGACGCAGTCCGGCGGCGCCCTCGTGAAGCTCGGCGTAATCGGCGGCTCCGGGGTCTACCAGATGGAAGGCGCCGAGATCGTCGGCGAGCACGAGATCGAGACGCCCTTCGGGCCGCCCTCGGACCTGCTGGTGGAAACCCTCATCGACGGCCGCACCGTGTTCTTCCTCCCCCGCCACGGCCGCGGACACCGGCTGCTGCCCTCCGAGGTGCCCTACCGCGCCAACGTCCACGCCATGAAATCCGCGGGCGTCACCCACCTGCTGGCGGTCAGCGCCGTGGGCCTCATGAAGGAGCACATCCGGCCCGGCGACATGGTGATCCCCGACCAGATCTTCGACCGCACCCGGGGCCTGCGGCCGGCCACCTTCTTCGGCGACGGCATCGCCGGCCACGTGTCGCTGGCCGACCCCTTCTGCCGCGGCGAGCTGACGGCCGGCCTGGCGGCGGCGGCCCGAAAGAGCGGCGCCACCGTGCACGAGGGCGGCACCTACGTGTGCATGGAGGGGCCCCAGTTCTCGTCGAAGGCGGAGTCCCACTTCTACCGCCGCGCCGTGGACGCCCAGGTCATCGGCATGACCGCCATCCCCGAGGCCAAGCTGGCCCGGGAGGCGGAGATGTGCTACGCGCTGCTGGCCATGGGCACCGACTACGACTGCTGGCACGAGACCGAGGAGAACGTCTCGGTGGAGACGGTGGTCCAGATCCTGCGGGCCAACGCCGAGCTGGGCTGCCGCATCGTGCGGAATCTCGCCGGCCGGCTGCCGGCCGCCGTCGACTGCGAGTGCCACAGCGCCGCGAGGTTCGCCGTGATCACGGCGCCGGAGGCGATCAGCCCCCAGGCCCGGGCGCGGCTGCGGACCCTGTACGGCAAGTACTGGGAGTGAGCCGGGGCGGGGCTCGATGAAGCGGGATCCCTTGCGAGTCGCGGTGATCGGCGTCGGCAGGATCGGTTTCTTCCACGCCCGGCACGTGCAGGAGGTGGGAGCGGAGACCGGCGCCTGCCGCCTGGTGGCCGTGGCCGACCGCCATGGGGACACGGCGCAGCGGGCGGCGGCGAGGCTCAGCGAAGGGGGCCGCGAGCCGGTGGCGGCCTTCGACTCCCCGGAGGCGCTGGCCGGGGCCGGCGTGGCCGACGCCGCCGTGATCGCCTCGCGCACCCGGGACCACCGCCGCGACACCGAGGCGATGGTGAACGCCGGCGGCCGGGTGCTGCTCGAGAAGCCCCTGGCCGATTCCCTCGACGAGGCCCGCGACCTGGCGGCCTGGCTCGAGGCGGAGCCCGCCCGCGGCCGGGCGGTGATGCTGGCCTTCCAGCGGCGCTACGACGAGGCCCTGCTGAGGGCCCGGGAGTTGCTGCGGGCCAACGCCATCGGCCGCCTCTTCAAGACCCTCTCCGTCCTCGAGGATCCCGAGCCGCCGCCCCCGGGGTACCAGAGCCCCGGCCTGCTGGCCGACATGGCCGTGCACAACGCCGACGAGATCCTCTGGCTCGGCGGCGGCACGCCCACGGCGATCACCGGCGTCGGCGCGCGCCTGCACAACCAGCGCATCCCCGGGGTCGTGGAGGAGGACTTCGACGACATCTTCGTGCAGATGTGGTTCGGGGAGGAGGCGACGGCCCAGATCCAGGTGAGCCGCAACCACGTGGCCGGCTACCGCAACGAGACCTTCCTCTACGGCGCCGAAGGCCTGATCCACGTGGGCCACTTCGACGAGGACCCGCTGCGGGCCCGGGTGGAGGCCTACGGCCCGGGGCACGAGGTCATCGAGAAGCGCGCCTTCGAGCTGCGCGACTACGGCGAGCCCGTGCCCGTCTTCATCCGCCGCTTCGGCAAGGCCTACAAGGCCGAGGTGGCCGACTTCGTGGCCCGGTGCCGCGCCGGCGAGCCCTTCGCCGTCACCCACCGGCACGGCCTGCAGGCCATGGAGGTGGTCATCGCCGGGGCCGGGGCGGTGCGCGGGTTGGGCGAGGCGGCACCCATCCGCTTTCCGTCTGACCTACGGTGTGTGGCGCGCAATAGCGGCGCTTCTTAGACTCAGGGTAGAATTGGTTTTCCTGATTCTACCCCTGGGAGGAATGGGAATGAGCCTGAACATCAAGAACGACGAGACCTGCCGGCTGGCCGGGGAGCTCGCTCGACTGACCGGCGAGACCATGACCAGGGCGATCACCGTGGCCTTGCAGGAACGTCTGGCGCGGGAGACGCGGGAACGCAGCGTCGAAACCCGCGAGAGAGAGCTGCGCGCCATCGCCGAGCGCTGTGCCCGGCTGCTGGGGCCGGGCCCCTCCGCCGTCGAGCACGGCGATCTCCTCTACGACGAACGCGGATTGCCCAGATGATCGTCGACAGCTCGGCTCTGCTGGCCGTCCTGTTCCGCGAGGCGGATGCGGAGCGTTACGAGAAGGCGATCGCCGAGGCACCGAATTGCCGCATGTCGGTTGCCAATCTGCTGGAGGTATTCATCGTCGTGGAAAGCCGCGGCGGCACCGCGGCCGGGCAGGAGTGCGACGCCTTTCTGGACAAGGCGGAGATCGATCAGGAACCGGTCATGCCCGAACATGCGCAGGAGGCGAGGCGAGCCTGGCGGCGCTTCGGGAAGGGCAACCATCCGGCGGCGCTCAACTTCGGCGACTGCTTCGCCTACGCGCTGGCGCGCACGACCGGGGAGCCGCTGTTGTTCAAGGGCGAGGACTTCGCCCGCACCGATATCGAGGCGGCGTAATCGCAGCGACCGCCGCAACGCCTCGGCCCCTGAACGCTCCAGGGACCGAGGCTTGATCCAACCCCCTCAGCGCAGCAGCAGCATGCGGCGGTGGACGGCCCACTCGCGGGTCTCGAGGCGGTAGACGTAGACACCGCTGGCCGCGTCCCGGCCGTAGTCATCCCGGCCGTCCCAGGACAGGCGGTGCTCGCCGGCCCCGGCGGCGTCGACCCGCAGGGTCCGCACCACCTGCCCCGACAGGTTGTAGATGCTCAGGCGCATGGCGTCGCCCGCCAGTCCCGCCGGGACCTGGAAGGGGATCACCGTGGAGCTGTTGAAGGGGTTGGGCGCGTTCTGCTGCAGCACCGGGCGGGCGGGGCCCGTTCCCGGGCGGATCTCCCAGGCCTGGTCCTCCACCACCACCACCATGGCCTGCCCCAGTTGGGCGAACAGGGCCAGCTCCGCGGGCTGGCCGGCCAGGCCTTCGTACAGCTTCCTCGGCATCTCGGGCCGGTAGGCCCGGTCGATCCACACCTCGTCGAGCAGCTCGAAGTCGCGGCCCATCCAGTGGGCGGTGGCGCGAGTCTCTTCCACCGACGTGGCTGACCGGTCATCGTCCTCGTCGTCCTCGCCGCCCGTGAAGCCGTCGCAGGTCGGGCAGTCGTCGCCCCCGCCGACAGCCACGTCGCGCGGCTCGGGGTTGACCTCCACGCCCTCGTCCGGGGCGAAGAGCGAAGTGCGCCGGGTCACCAGGCGGTAGTCCAGGCCCAAGGCCAGGATGTCGTCCAGCAGCTCCAGCTCGGGGCCGAAACGGGCGATCTGCTCCTCCAGGGCCAGGATCTTCTGATAGGCCCACAGACGAGGCAGCAGGTCCAGCGAAACGTCGGTTTCGGTGAACTCCAGCGGGAAGTCCGCCGAGACGTCCTTCTCCCCCACCTGGCCGCTCACGCTCAGGGTGAAGAGACCGCCCTGCGGGTAGCGGCCCACCTGGAACAGCTCCCGGCCGGCGGCCAGGGTCTCCACCCCGCGGGGGTGCACGTCGTGGATCTCCACCGACCCGAAGGACAGCTCGTCGACCAGCAGCACGGGGAAGGTGAAGTCCTCGAACAGCTCCCGAAGCGCCGCTTCGATGTCCCCCTCCTCCGACAGGAAGTGCGCCTCGCCGCCGTGCTCCTCGGCCAGCACCGACAGGAACGCCTGGTCCACGTCGCTCCCCACGCCGATGGTGAACAGCCGCGCCCGGCCCCCCGACCACTTCCCCACCAGCTCGCTCAGTGGCCCCAGCTCGATCTCGCCCAGATTCGGCAGCCCGTCCGTTAGGAAGATGACGTGGTTCACCCGGCCGGCGGGGAAGTCCTGCTGCATGGCTCTCCCCAGACCCGCCTCGAAGTTGCTCACCCCCAGAGCGTCCTGCTGGTTGATGAAGGCCGCGGCCGACTCCAGGTTCGACGCGTTGGCCGGCACCGGCGCCGCGGCGAAGGACTCGGCCCGGTGGCTGAAGACGACGATGTTGAACAGATCCGCCGACTCCAGATTCGCCAGCGCCGCCACCAGCGCCCCCTTCACCGCCTCCAGCTTGCCCCGCTGCATGCTCGAGGAGATGTCGATGACGAAGGTCAGGCTGCGAGGCAGGGGATCGCCCTCGCTCAGCTCCGGCAGCGGCGGCAGCCACAGGGCGTAGTAGCCCAGGGCCTCGTCCTCCTCCGGCGCGAAGCTGAGCACCGTCGGCTGCAGGAGATCCCCGGTCCGCTGGATTGTGAGGGTGAAGTCCTCACGGGGCGTCAACTCCTCGTCGCCGAAGAACACGTGCGCCGTGCTCGCGTCGGGCCGGTCCACCTCGGTGAGCCGCGGCAGACCCGTGGTCGTGGCCTCGAAGGCGTGCTGGCTGCGCACCTGGGCGCGCAGCACGAACAGCTCCATCTGCAGCGCCTGGTCGGTCTCCGGCGCCAGCGGGAAGGTGTAGTCGATGCGCCCGTTGCGCGCGTCCAGAAGCTGCATGTACTCGAACTCCACCCGCCGGCTACCCCCCGCCGGGAAGGGGAAGATGCTCAGCCGGAACGAGTTCGGCGTCACCTGCTCGATCAGGGCCGGGTCGATGCGCTGGCGCACGATGTCGTCGTACACCCGGCGCGCCTCCTCCTTCTCCATGATCAGCCCCTGGATCCGCTTGTCGCCGATCCACAGCACCAGGTCGGTGATGATGGCGCCTTCGGGCAGGGTGAACTCGTAGATCCCCTCCACCTCCCACTCGGCGTGGTTGGTGAAGATCTGGTCCGTGCGCGTGCGAGCCACCCGCTCGTCGATGCGCACGTCCACGGTGACCTCGGTCAACTCCAGGTGCTGGCGGCCGTCGTCGCCCACACCGGTGTACACGTAACCGATGCCGAGGGCGGGCAGGGGGGTCAGCAGCAGGGAGGTGAGAAGAATGAGTCGAAGGTGCATGGAGGGCTCCTTTCGAAGGAGAGGGACGACGGAGGTCGGGTCAGTAGGTGACATCGACTCCCCGTGCTCTCAGGGCGGGGATCTGTTCGTTGATGGCCTGGTCACTGAGGGGGTTGCCTTTCAAGTCTATGTCAGCACGGAAGTCCATGTTGGCGACCAAAGAAGGGCTTATGTCCGTGATCCGGTTGTATCTCAGGTTCAGCCATCCCAAATTGGTTAGCGAAGCCAGAGCACTAAAGTCGGTGATCTGGTTCCCTCCCAAATAAAGCTGCCACAGGTTGGGCACGGAGGCTAGCGCCGCAATATCGCTAATCTCGTTATTCAGCAAGTAAAGCGTGCTCAGATTCAGGGAAGCCAAGGGGCCGACATCCGAAATCTGGTTGTTGCTCAAAGCCAAGTCATGTAGACGGACCAACGAGGCAAGGCTGCTCACATCCACGATCTGGTTGTGGCTCAGTTCCAGCTCTGCCAGGTTGGTCAGGGACGCCAGCCCGCTCACATCCACGATCTGGTTGTAGTTCAGGACCAGCCCTTCCAAGTTGGTCAGAGACGCCAGCGCACTCACATCGACGATCTGGTTTTCTTCCATCTTCAACCGGCGTAGCTTGGTCAGGGAAGCCAGCGGGCTCACATCAACGATCTGGTTTCCTTCCATCAGTAGCTGCTGTAGCTTGGTCAGGGAAGCCAGCGGGCTCACATCCACAATCTGGTTGTTGATCAGCACCAGCCTATCCAGGTTGGTCAGGGAAGCCAGCGGGCTCACATCCACAATCTGGTTGTAGGTCAGCACCAGCCTTTCCAAATTGGTAAAGTGCTCGAGACCAGCCAAACTCAGAATATCGCCCTCCGCCTGATTGTTCTGCAGGTTAGAGAGAGATGCAATCTCCTCCGGCGCAATTCTTCCTTTCCACCGGCCCAAGGCACCCCTGACTGACCGTTCCAGTGGTTCATCCTCGAACAAACTGGTGTAGAGAATGACATTGTTGCTGCCTCGGTGTGCGAGTGCTCCGAAGATAGGATTGTCTGCGAGCGATGCAGTCTCAGGCTGATGCCTCTGTTGCAGGTGCGTCACTAGCTTTCCCATGTCCCTGAAGTTGTCCAGATCAACAAAGGCGGCGGCATCATCGAGTTTGACCACGACCCGTCCGGCCTGAGCTTGCCACCGTTCCCGAAGAAAGGTCTCAACTGCTCCCCAGCCGACGAGCCGGCTTGACTCGAGCCACGGTTCGACGCTCCGATCGATCTGCCAGTTGATGGAGGCCATCCCCGTCGGCAAGTCGGCCGGTTCGGTGGATCTGAGCGAAAGGCTCAGGGGTCGGCCCCAGGGGATGGGGTCCGTCCATAACAGCGTCTCCTCACGCACACCGGAGGGATCGACACACCGAATGGCCACCAAGCGGCCGTAGGGCAGGCCCTCATATTCTATCTGGATGCCGGCCAGCGCCTGCCCGGCTTCATCCACCAGCTCCACCCACAGGCCGCGGGGGAACCTCGGTGACTCGATCAGCACCCGGCCGGCGGCATCGCTCACCGCCTGCGCGCGGCCGGTGCTGTCGGTACCGGCGGCATAGGGGAACTCCGTCTGCGCCGCCGTGGCGGTGGCGGTCAGGGACAGAAAAACTCCGGCTTGAAGGAGGGACAGGAGAGGGCGGGGCAGGGCGGGGCTGGCCATGGGGCTGTGCCAGGACAGAGGTGGCTCTCCGGCTTGTCGGCTCGGGGACAGGTGCCTGAGAGCTCGGCGCCGCGAGTCTTCAACGATGAACATACCCTCCCGGTCCGTGCCCTGACAAGCGCATGCGCCCACGCTCGAAGGCCGCCTCGCCGCCCCCTTGGGACCGCGACGGCAGCTACGCCTGGTTGCCCGGCGATCCTCCTGCGAGCATCTTGCCTGCCATGGCCCAGAATCCCGCCACCGACAGCGGAGCCCTGTCCAGCGCCGCCGAGCGTGCCGCCGCATGGCTGACGTCACAGATCGACGCCGACGGCTGCATCGACGGGAGTCGCGCCCCGGGGCTCTACTTCAAGGTGCCCTCCGCCCTGGCGCTGAACGGCCGGAGGGGACCGGCGTCCCTCGTCCTCGACTGGATCGCCGGGCACCTGCTGGCGGCCGACGGCACCCTCAGGCTGCCTGACGAGGTCGACCGCTCCCGCCCGGTGAACACCTACGACCGCGGCTGGCTGGCCTGGGGGGCGGCGCTCTGCGAGCGCCATGACCTGCAGCAGGCCCTGGCCGATGACCTGACCGCTTACCAGGACCGCCGCACCGGCGGCTTCTGGGATTCCGCGGAAGCGCGGGCCTCGGGGGCGGGACTACAGGGGGCGATGACCGCCGGCATGGCGGGGCTGGGGCTGCTGGCGGCGGGGCGCATCGAGCCGGCGCGAGGGGCCGCGCGGTTCCTGGAGGAGCTGTGGACCGGACAGGCGGACCCTGCGGTGGGCTTGGACTCCAACCGGCAGCTCAGCCCTGACTGGGATGGACGCGGCGGCGGCGCTCCCCCCTTCTTCCGCGAGCGCACCTCACGCCACTACGTCGACCTGAACGGTGCGGCGCAGCGGCCGGCCCGGTTCGGACCCGCCATGGCGCTGCTGGTGAGGCTCCATCGCCTGACCGGTGATCCCGCTCACCTCGCCTGCGCCCGACGGTATGCCGATCTCTTCCTGGCCCGGGACGAGCTGTATCTCTGCGTGGAGTGTCACAAGTACCTGTGGGGGCTCGCCGAGCTTCAGCAGGTCGCGCCCACCACCGCATACAAGGATGCCGCCGAGAAGTGCGCGGCTTACCTCGTGGCGGCGCAGCAGGCGGACGGGAGTTGGCTTCCGGAGGCGTCTTCGGAGGGCGGTGAACCGAGCTTCGAGCTGGTCCTCAACACCGTGGGCAACGCGCTCGTCGGTCTCGCCTGTTACCGCATCAACCTGGCGCGCGATCGGGACCGCTGACGCGGGCCTGCGGATCCTCCATCGACTGACGGGTCTCCGCGGTTACCACGGCGTGGCGATGGACAGCTCCTCCGCCACTTCCTCGAGCCCCTCGACCGCCCCCGCCGAGATCGGCACGCCGTCCCTGCGGTACTCCGTCTCCCTCTCCAGCTCCTTGCCGCCGGGCAGGTAGGACTCGCTGAAGCCGGGCAGCGGCTTCATGCGGCCGGCCTCGTCCATCAGGTGGTCCATGTCGGCCTTGAAGGCTCCGAGGTCGGAGAACCGGTCCACGTCGATGGCGAGGAAGAAGCCCGACTGATCGGCGCCCGTGAACTCGACGTGGCCCCGTGAGAACTCCGGCAGCATCTGCCCGCCGAGCGCGCCCGAGAGGATGTTGCCCACATGCGCGATGCCGAGGGCTTTTATGAAAACCGGAGGGCACTTCAGAAATGTGTCATCGTCGATCACGAAGTGGCTGGCGAAGTCGAGGAGGAAGGCCGGTCCTCCCTCGCCGGCGGGCATGCCGAAGGCCAAGGGCGGGCTGCCCTGGATGGAGCCGCGGATCGTCTGCTCGCGGTCGTAGTGGTCGGCGGCGTTGCGGCCGGAAGTGCAGATGCCGATCAGATCCTGGCGCATGGCCATGCGCGAGTAGATCCCCGCGCTGCCGAGGTGACCGTGATACGTGGAGGTGACCGCGCCGATGCCGAGGTCCCGAGCCCTGACGATGGCCATCTCCATGGCCCGGACAGCGACGAGATATCCCAGGCCGCCGTCGCCGGTGAGAGCGGCCGTGGCCGGACCTTCCTTGAGCACCCGGATCCGGGGGCTCGGGTTCACGGAGCCGTCCTGGAAGGAGCGGACGTAGCGGTTGACCTGCTGCACGCCGTGGCTGACGACGCCGCGCAGGTCCTCCGGGATCGGCACCGCCTTGAAGATCTCGACGACCAGTTCCTCGAGGTCGGAGACGGCGACCCGGACGCCGTCGGTGGGAGGTACGTTCATGGCGGGGACCCCTACTTCTTCTTCCGCTTCTTCCCGCCCTCCTGCCGCCGCAAGGTGCGGCCGTCGCGCACCGCCTGCCAGATCTCCTCGAACTCCTTCGAGCCGTCGTCCTCCACGGGCACGCACTCCGACCCCGCCTCGCTCACGGGCATGGCCAGGCCGGGGTAGACGCGGGTCAGGTCCTGCTTGCTGCATCCGAACCAGGTGACCTCGCCGTTGGCCCTGGCGTACCGGTAGACGTGCCGGGGGGGATCGAGCCAGGCGTAGTCGACGGCGTACTTCTCGACGAGTCCCTCGTCCAGCTCGATGCCGAGGCCGGGCCCGTCCGGCACCCGGTGATAGCCGCCGCGCAGCTCGATGGCGGTTCGGATGAGCTGCTCCTTCCAGATGTTCATGCAGGTGATGGCCGGCCACTTGGCCTCGGGGCAGACGGCGCCGAGGTGGGCGGCCCAGGTGGTGGTGATGCCGGTGCCCACGAGCTGCAGCCAGAAGGGCTTGTTGGCGGAGTGGGTGATGTCCGACTCGGAGCGGATCTGGCTGGCGCCGCCGGAGACGACGAAGCCGTCGGTCACGTCCTCGGCCAGGGCGGTCTCGATCGGCGGCTGGCCGAAGTGCATGGCCACGGCCCGGTCGAGGCGCCGGCGGATCTGCTTGTTGCCGGCCACGTCGCCCTGGGGGATGGGGCTCTCGATCATGGCGATCTGCTCGTACTGCTCAAGCGACTTGAGATGCTCCACGGCGTTGGAGCTGTTGTCCAGGGTCGAGTTGTAGTCGAGGTCGAGGCGGAACTGGGGCGGCACCACCTCGAGGATGGCCCGGATCCCGGCGTGCATGTCGTACCAGGTACGCGCCTTGAGCTTGGCCGACATGTACCCGCCCTTCACCGCGTCGCGGCACTGGCGCGCCCATTCCCGAGGGGGCATGTCCATGGCCCACCACGACAGGGGCACGTAGTCGCGCACCCGGGAACCCAGGAGCTGGTGGACGGGCAAGCCCTCGTGCTTGCCCACCGCGTCGAATAGCGCCATCTGCACGCCGGCGCCGAGGTCGTCCTCCCACAGCAGCTCCGCCGCCTCGAAGCCCACGACGCGCTCCTCGATCCCCTCGGGCACCTTGGCCCACGTGTAGTTGGGGATCGTCTCCCCCAAACCGACGACGCCGTTGCTCATGGTGAGCCGGCAGATCTGCACGATGCGCCAGTGGGGGAGCCAGTACCGCAGGTGCTGTCCGCTGTGCTTCGTGAAGGGGATGTCGAGAAAGGTCAGCTCGACGGATTGGACTTTCACGGTTGGTCTCCCTTGCGCACGGGCAGCTCGAGGAAGCTGGCCGACGCGCGGTCGTGGTGGATGGAGTGGGTCGCCTTCCGGAAGTCCTCGGGCCGGGCCCAGGCGACCTGGTCGACGAAGGTCTGCGGGTTGCGGTCGCAGACCGGGAACCACGAGCTCTGCACGTGCACCATGATGCGGTGACCGGGCCGGAAGGTGTGGTTCACGTGGGGCATGAGGACGCGATAGGGCAGCACCTGCCCGGGCGGAATCGGCGCCGCCTTCTCGAAGCTCTCGCGGTAGCGGCCCCGCAGGATGTCCCCGGAGATCATCAGCTGGTAGCCGCCCATGTCCCGGTCCCCCGGGACCTCGTCGGGGTAGAGGTCGATGAGCTTGACGACCCAGTCGGCGTCGGTCCCCGTGGTCGCGGCGAAGAGGGTGGCTGAGGGCTCGCCGCACAGCGTGAGTGGTTCCCGCAGGGTCTCGCTGACGAAGACGAGCACGTCGGTGCGGTCGGAGAAGGGCCGCTGATCGTCCACCAGCCACCGGAACCAGTTGCCTTCCCCGGCGAAGGGCGGGATGATCGGGCGCACCCGGTAGGGCACCGGCTTGGCCGGGTCCGAGACGTACTCCGTGCGGCTCTCCCCGCCTTCGGGTACCTCGAAGGAGAGGCCGCCCTCCGGCTGCAGGTAAAGACGCCGGGCCTCGGTCTCCCTCACCGGCGGCCAGCTCCGGTAGCGCCGCCAGCGGTTGGTCCCGGTCTCGAAGGCCAGCACCCGCGGCAGCGGCTCGGCCGGCCTCTTCCTCTTGAGATGGTGGTCCCAGAAGGGCTTGAGCATGTCGCGGCGGAAGCGCAGGCAGGTGTCCTCCCCCCACTTGAGGCTCCCGAGCTCGGAGCCCTCGCCCCAGGTCTGGGCGTGGGACCAGGGCCCGATGACCAGGTGCGTGCGCGCGCCCCGGGGGTCGTTGCGGGCCATCGCCGCGTGGCTGAGCACGGCCCCGTAGAGGTCCTCGGCGTCGAAGAGGCTGTGCACGCTGAGCACGGGCACCCGCCGCGGCGCCCGGGCCAGGTGCTCCTGCAGGGCCTGGTCGCGCCAGTAGTCGTCGTAGGCGGGGTGCGCCAGCAGGCGCTTCCAGGCCGGCAGCCGGTCGGCCCCGTAGCGCCGGCCCAGCTCGCCGATGGAACCGGCCTCGAGCACCGCCTGGTAGTGGTCGCGGTAGCCCCAGGGGATGGAGTGGCTGGCGTTCTTGGTCGAGGTCTGGCGGTAGACGTACTGGAGCATGACGGTGCGGAACGCCCCGTGCCGGTAGAAGTCGTCGCCGAGCCAGGAGTCGACCATGGAGTTGACGGGGACCGCCGCCTTCAACGCCGGGTGGGGGTCGATGAGAGCCATAAGGGTGAGGAGGCCATCGTAGGAGGTGCCGGTGATGCCGGCGCGGCCGTTGTTTCCTTCCACGTTCTCCACCAGCCACTCCACCGTGTCCCAGGCGTCGGTGACCTGGTCGACCTCGCCCTCGTTGAAGGGCCCGCGCACCGGCATGGTCATGGTGTACTTCCCCTTGGAGCCGAAGCGGCCGCGCACGTCCTGGTAGACGCGGATGTAGCCGTCGCGCACGAGGTCCTCGTCGGCCGCGGGCAGCACCATGGCGATGTCGGGGCTGTGGCGGCCCTCGGCGCGAGCCTTGGCGTTGTAGGGCGTGCGCGTCAGCACGATCGGCATCTTCCCCGAGGCGCCTTCGGGGATCATGATGAGCGTGAAGAGCTTCACGCCGTCGCGCATGGGCACCATCGACTCCACGCGCTTGTGGTTGAACTCCCCCGTCCTCGTCTCGAAGGTGCGGGGTATGTCCCCTCTGCGGGTCACGTCCCGCGACCGGGATCGGCTCATGCGTTTGGCCATGCTCTCCGTCCTCCGTGTGGTCCTGAAAGAGGGCGGTCATTCTAGGCGCTGGCCCCCGCGCCCGCCACGAGGGGCCGAGGTCGCCGGACCTGCCCCGGGAGGGTAGCTTTGCCGCCATGGAGATCCGCGAGCTGGCCGAGGCCGTCCTCTTCGGCGACACCCTGAAGCACAAGCTCACCCCCGCCGGCCGCCTGACCGACGAGCGTCCGGGCCCCCCGGTGAAGTCCCCCGACGCCCCGGGCCGGCCGCCGGAGCTGGCCCTGGACCGCTGGAGCGAGACCGGCCGCGTCGCCTTTCAGGAGGTGCGCTCCCTGGAACGCGACGAGGACCGCGGCCTCGTGCTGCACTTCTTCGCCAACCACGAGCTGATGGCGGCGGAGCTGATGGCCCTGGTGCTGCTGAAGTTCCCCGATGCGCCGGCCCGGTTCCGCCGCGGCGTGGCCCGCACCCTGCTCGACGAGCAGGAGCACCTGCGTCTCTACCTGGAGCGCATGGGCGGCGCCGGCGTGGCCTTCGGCCAGATTCCCGTGAGCGATTTCTTCTGGCGCGCCATCGCCCCCATGCCGACGCCCCTGGACTTCGTCACCCGCCTGAGCCTGACCCTGGAGCAGGCCAACCTCGACTACGCCCCTCACTACCAGCGGCTCTTCGACGAGCTGGGCGACGCCGGCACGGCGGCCCTCATGGAGCGCATCTACCGCGACGAGATCGGCCACGTGCGCCACGGCCTGAACTGGTTCAACACCTGGCGCGCCCCGGGGCCGAGCGAGTGGGAGTCCTTCCGCCAGGCCCTCGGGTTCCCCCTGAGCCCGAGCCGGGCCAAGGGGATCGGCTTCAACCGGGAGGGCCGGCTGCAGGCGGGCTTGCCCCGGGCCTTCGTCGACGAGCTGGAGCTCTTCGTGCGTTCCCACGGCCGCTGCCCCCGGCTCCACTGGTTCAACCCCCTGTGCGATCTGGCCGCCGGCCGGGGCGCCCCCTTCACGCCGCCGGCGGCGCTCCGGGACCTGTCCAGCGACCTGGCGCTGCTCCCCGCCCTGCTGGCCGCCCCCGACGACGTGGTGGTCGTCCCCGAGCGGCCGTCTCTAACCTTCCTGCAGGAGCTGCGGGCGGCGGGCCTGCCGGTTCCGGAGCTGGTGGAGTGGGACCCGGCGGCGGAGGCGGTGCCGGAAGCCCTGGACGGGCGCCGGCTGACCGGGCTGCGGCCCTGGGGCTGGGCGCCGGACAGCGTCGCCGCCCTCGGTCCGCTGGCCGGGCAGTTGCCCGCCGGCGAGCCGGTCCCGGAGAGCCTCTGGCACGAGGAGAGGCGGCAGCTCTACTCGAAGGCCTGGAGCGCCGGCTGGCTGACCGCGGTCCTCCCCGGCCTGCGGAAGGAGGAGGGGGACTGGCTCTGCGGGCCCGAGGTGGTGGGGGCGCCCTGCCGCACGGAGGCGCAGGTCGAGGCTGTGCTGGCCGATGGGTTCTCGGGAGGCTGGCGCCAGGGGGTGGTCAAGGCGGCCTTCGGCGCCGCCGGCGGGCGGCAGATCCTCGTCGACGTCCCCGACCTGCCGGAGCATCAGCGCCGCTGGCTGACGGCGGCGCTGCAGGAGGGCGGGACCGTGGTCGTCGAGTCGTGGCTCGACCGGGTCCTCGACCTCTCGGCCCAGTACGAGGTCGACGACGACGGCTCGGTCCGGCTGGTCGGAATCGCCCGGTTTCTCACCGGCGACAGCGGACGGTTCCAGGGAGTCGTGCTGCACGACCTCGCAGCCGGCCTGGATGAGGAGACGAGACGCTTCCTCTACGGCGACGGGCGCGACGGGCGCCGGCTGCAGCGCCTCTACAGACGGCTCGGCGAAGACCTGGGGCGGCGGTTACCGCCAGGGTACCACGGCCCCCTGGGCGTGGACGCCCTCGTGTACCGTGACGGGACGGAAGGCGGCCTGCGGCTGAAGCCGGTGGTGGAGCTGAACCCGCGGCTGACCATGGGGCGGGTGGGTCTGGCCCTGGAGAAGCGGGTCCTGGCCTCCCGGTCCGCCGTCTGGCGCCTGTGGCGCCTGAAGGACCTGAGGGCCGCCGGCCATGCCTCGGCCGCGGCCTGGGCGGACCGCCTGCGGGCGCGCCTGCCCCTGGAGATGTCCGGGGACGGCCGGCAGATCTCCCGCGGCGCCGTGTTCACCAACGATCCGGCCTCCGCGCGCGCCTTCATCGGCGTGCTGGCCGTGGACGGGCAGCCGCCCGCGGACGACTTGCTCCTCGCGGCGCCGGATGCGGACCATGGCTGATCTCGTCGTCGACGTCTTCACCCACGAGGGGGCGGGAGGCAATCCGCTCACCGTCCGGATCCTCGACGAGCCCCTGGAGCCGAGGGAGATGATGTCCGAGGCCGCGGCGCGTGAGAGCAGGGAGACCGCCTTTCTCCACCCCCCGTCCGCAGGCGGCGAACCCTGGCGGGTGGACGTCTTCACGGCGGGCCGGCAGATCCCGTTCTCGGGCCACGCAGCCCTCGGGGCCGCCTGGACGGCGCGCGAGCACCTGCACCCCGAAAGGCCAGGGGAGATCGGCCTGGCCATGGCCCTGGGGGACGTGCACGTCCGCTTCGAGGACGGGACCGCCTGGCTCACGGCGCCGACCATCGAGCTGGGCTCCCCCTGGCCCGCCGCCGAGGTGCGCCGGACCCTGGGACTGCGCGGTCCGGTCCCCGAGGGGCTGGAGCCGCCGCGGCTCACCGGTGCCGGTCTCCCCATCCTCATCGCGCCCCTGGCCGACCTGCGGGAGCTGCACGCCTGCCACCTCGACGCCGCCGCCTTCCGGGCCTTCGGCGTACGCATGGTCCGCCACAAGGCGCTCCACACCCGCCTCTACGCCTGCTGCCGGGAGACGCGCTCGGCGGACAACCACCTCTCGGCCCGTCTCTTCCTGGCGGGGGCGGAGGAGGCCCTGGAAGATCCGGCCAGCGGCTCGGCCGCCGTCTGCCTGGGGGCCTGCCTCTCGGTGCGGGGAGACCTCGAGCCGGAGGGCGGCGAGCTCCGCATCGAGCAGGGGTTCGAGATGGGCCGGCCCTCCCTGCTTCGGCTGCGGGCCGGCACCCGCGGGGGAATCGAGGTCGGGGGCGAGGTCCGGCCCTCGCCGGGGGGATCGGCGTAAGCGGCCCTGTCCCGGCCACCTCTCAGGCCCTTGCTTTGATGAGATGAACGCCTGCCGGCGAACCACCCGCGGCTGTTGGCTCGGGCTCGGGCTCCTGTCCATGCAACTCTCCCCTCCCCTCCCCCTCCACGCCCAGGACGCCGTGATCGACTTCGCCCTCTCCCGCATAGATTCGGGCGAGGTGTGGGTCAGTCCCTACTTCGGGTACAACGGCCCCAAGCTGGTCTTCGACGGCGACGACTTCTACGCCGTGGGCATGTGGGGGCTGGATCCGGCCACCGCCGCCGGCGTCGTCTACCGCGGCGGCGAGGAGGGCTGGGAGCGGTTCTACGACTGGGGCACCCACGACTACCAGCCGGGCCTGGTGCTGCTCGACAGCGAGCGGCGGCTGGTGCTCGTCCACCCCCGCCTCCTCGACGGCCCCCGCATCCTCCACCAGCAGCACCGCGGCGACCCGGACAGCTTCGAGGAGGTGCCCCTGCCCGAGGGGCTGGCCAAGGCGGGCTACCTCGGCGCCGCCATGGACGGCGACCGCCTGATCCTCGGGTACATCGCCGACCCGGCCACGTATTCCTTCCTCGTCGCCTGGGTCGATCTCGATACCGGCGAGTGGGGCGGTCCGCACCTGCTGGCCCGGGAGCAGCGCTCCGAGGAGCCTTACACCACGTGGCTCTACCCCGTGATCCGGCCCGACGGCGACGGCTTCCACCTCGTGGTCAGCAACAACGCCGACCTCAGCTCCTACTACAACCGCATCAACTACCTCTACGTGCCCTACGCCGATCCGCTCTCGGCCGTGGTCGAGGTGGTGGCCGACGTCGATCCCTGGACGCAGAACATCGCCTATGGGGAGGCCATGTGGAAGGCGGCCGACGGGGCCCTGTACGTCACCGGCCAGCACGAGCCCGAGGGCGGCAACAACCGGCTGGTGGTCTACCGGCGGGACCCCGGGACGCAGCAGTGGGAGGAGGCGGTCATCGGGGGGGCGGCGGTGGCCGCGGTCTACGAGGCCCCGTCGAGGCCCGGGGAGTTGTGGATGACCGTCACCCACGGCAGCGCCCTGCAGTTGTTCCGAGGCGAAGACGGGGGCCGCAGTTGGGCGAGGGCCGACCTGGCCAGCTTCGACGGCCACGGTCTGCTCAACACCTGGTTCCTCTACGGGATGTCGCCGGCCAGCGGCAGCCTGCTGCCCGAGGAGCCCTGCGCGGTGTTCAGCAGCGGGCCCCATCCGAACCTGGAGCTGTGGTTCGTGCGCTTCCGCACCGCGCCGCCCACGGCGGTCGGCGGCCTGGCGGAGGCCCGCCCGCAGGCGAGCCGGTTGGCGCCGGCCTATCCGAACCCCTTCAACGCCGAGGCGGTGCTCCCCTTCGAGATCGGCCGCGAGGCGCGGGTGGACCTGCGCGTTCACGTGCTCGGACGTCCCCTGGCGGCGCTAGTGTCCCGTCCGAGAATTAAGAAGAATCAACAAGGGCTGTCCGATGTCGCCGCCACCGTCTCCCGAGCGCGCTGGATCTTGCGCAGGATGGTCTCGCCGTCGGCCTTCCAGCGGTAGGGTTTGGGGGCCAAGTTCCGCTGCGCCAAGTAGGCTTCGATGTCGCGCACCAACTCCCCGACGCTGGCAAAGCTGCCGTCCCGAATCACATCCTGCGTCAGCTCGCCGAAGAACCGTTCGACCAAGTTCATCCAGGAGGAACTATCCGAACCCGGCTTCACGACGCCGAGGCGGTCGCTCCCCTTCGAGATCGGCCGCGAGCGCGGCGGGTGGACCTGGGCGCGTTCAGCGACGGCTGCTCGGACGTCCCCTGGCGGCGCTGGTCGGCGGGCGGATGGCTTGATGTCCCGATCCGGTGCACGCTGTCCGGCGGGCGCTACCAGGCGCGCTGGGACGGGACCCTGGCCGACGGCAGGAGTCTCGGCAGCGGCGTCTACATCCTGCGGCTGCGCGTCGGCGGCGACAGCCACACCCGCAAGGTGATGATCCTGCGGTGACGGAGCTACCAGGCGCGCTGGGAATGGCCGACGGCAGGAGTCTCGGCAGCGGCGTCTTCATCCTGCGGCTGCGCGTCGGCGGCGACATCGCAAGGTGATGATCCTGCGGTGACGGCATGACACCGGAATCCACGACCGCGTCACGGAGATGATCGGCGGCACCCCGCTGATCCGGCTGCGCCACCTGTCGCCCGAGGGCGGGGCGACGATCCTCGGCAAGATGGAGTACCTCAACCCCGGCGGCAGCGTCAAGGACCGCATCGCCCTGAGCATGGTGCGCGACGCCGAGTCCCGCGGCGTGCTCAAGCCGCACACGACGATCGTGGAGGCCACCAGCGGCAACACCGGCATCGGCCTGGCCATGCTCTGCGCCGGGCTCGGCTACCGCCTGATCCTGACCATGCCGGAGACCATGAGCTTCGAGCGGCGGGCGCTGGTGACCCGCTACGGCGCCGAGGTGGTGCTCACGCCGGGGGACGAGGACATGGCCGGGGCCGTGCGCCGCGCCGGAGAGATCATCGCCCGCAACCCGAACTGCCTGGAGTTGCGCCAGTTCGAGAACCCGGCCAACCCGGAGGTCCACCGGCGCACCACCGGCCCCGAGATCCTGGAGGCCACGGGCGGGCGGATCGCCGCCTTCGTCACCGGTGTCGGCACTGGCGGCACGATCACCGGCGCCGGCCAGGTGCTCAAGGACACCATCGAGGGAATCGAGATCGTCGCCGTCGAGCCGGCGGCCTCGGCGGTGCTCTCCGGCGGCAAGGCCGGACCCCACGCCATCGAGGGGATCGGCGCCGGCTTCGTGCCCTCCATCCTGAACCTCGAGGTCATCGACCGCGTCCTCACCGTGGAGGACCGCGACGCCTTCGACATGACCGAGGCCCTGGCGAGGCGCGAGTCGCTCCTGGTCGGCATCTCCTCGGGGGCCAACGTCGTCGCCGCCCGGCAGGTCGCCGAGCAGCTGACCCCCGAGGCCGTGGTGGTCACCGTCCTGTGCGACACGGGCACCCGGTACTTCTCCGTGGCCGAGTACTTCCGCGACCGGGAGGCTCAGGGCGACGGCTGGCTCTGAGGAGGCGCGGCAGGCATGCAACGCACGGAGAGAGCCTTCGAGAGCCGCTTCCGGCGGCGGCTGGCGCAGTGGCACCGGGGCCACCCGGTCCCCGGCGCCCTGGTCTGCGGCGTCATCGCCTGGCTCGCCTTCGAGCTGAGCGACCTGCCCTGGCCGCCCTTCACCCTCGCCGGCGGGCAGCACCCCCTGAGCCCGGTGCTGCTGGCCCTGCTTCTCGGCATGGCCCTGCGCAACCTGGTGCCGGCCACGGCCGGCCTGAAGCCCGGCGCCGACTTCGTCATCCGCCGGGTGCTGCTCCTCGGCATCGTCCTGCTCGGGGCCAGTCTCGACTTCCACAACCTGGTCCGCATCGGCCTCGGCGTGGTCGTCGGCGTCGTCGTCCTGATCGTGCTCGTCGTCCTGCTGGCCCGGGCCCTCGCCCCCCGCTTCGGCCTGGGGAGCAAGCCGGCCCTGCTGCTCGGCCTCGGCACCGCCATCTGCGGCACCTCGGCCATCGTCGCCGCGGCGCCGGTGCTGGAGTGCGAGGAGCAGGACGTGGCCGTGTCGGTGGCCACCGTGAACCTGCTCGGGGTGATGGCCATGCTCGCCTTCCCCGCCCTGGCCGCCCTGCTGGCCCTGTCCCCGGAGATCTACGGCCTCTGGTGCGGGCTGGCCATCCACGCCACGCCCCAGGTGCTGGCCGCAGGGTTCGCCCACCCCGCGGACGGCCAGACGGCGGGCGAGGTGGCCACCATCGTCAAGCTCGTGCGGATCTCGATGCTGGGGCCGGCGGTGCTCGTCATCGGCGCGCTCTACGCCCGCCACCGCCGCCGCCAGACGGCCTACGTGGGCCGGCGGGTCGACTACGCGGGTCTGGTGCCGGGCTTCCTGCTGCTGTTCCTGCTCGCCGCCTTCCTGCGCACCACGGGATTCCTGCCCGATGTCACCTTCCACATGACCGACCGGTTCCTGTTCGGCGAGGGGGACCGCACCTGGAACCTGGCGCAGGTGGCCGCCGGGACGGCGAAGTGGCTGATCACGGCGGCCATGGCCGGCGTCGGCCTGATGACGCAGCTGCGCTCCCTGGCCGCCGGCGGCGTCCGGCCCTTCGGCCTGGGGCTGGCCTGCAGCCTGGTCCTGGCGGTGCTCGGACTCGCCTACGCCGCGGTCTGAGCGGCGGCGCGCCCCCTCCTCACTCCTCCGGCCGGCGCGGCGACAGCTCCCGGGCCGCGGCGAGCAGCACCTCCCGGCCCAGCCGCACCTGGTACCGCGGATTCACGTACTGGAACCGGATCCGGCGCTCGGTATCCACGAGGAACAATGCGGGCACGGGCAGCCCCGGCCGGCCGTCGGGCCGGAAGGCGACCCCGTAGGCGTGGGCCAGCTCCAGCTCCGGGTCGGAGAGCAGGGGAAAGCGCACGCCCCAGCTCTGCGCGGTCCGCGCCAGCTCCTCCGGCGGATCGATGCACACGGCGACGATCTGGAAGCCCAGGTCGCGCAACGCCTCTGAATCTGCTTGCAGTTGAACCAACTGCCGGCGGCAGTGCGGTCACCAGTGGGCGCGGTAGAAGACCAGGACCGTGGGACCGGCCTCCAGGGCCTCTCCCAGGTCGAACTCCCCGCCGGCGGCATCGGGCAGTACCCCGCCCGGCGCCGCACTGCCGATGAGGAGCGGCCGGATCTGGTCGGGCGCCTGCGGGATCGGCTCCGCGTCGGCGCCGGCCAGGCAGGCCGTCAACAGGACGGCCCCTAAGGGGATCGACGATCTGGGTCGCATGGAGGTTCACCTGTCTCGGGAGGGTGGACGAGAGTCGGCGCGAATATAGCTGCAGGGGGTCCGCATGGCACCGTCAGGGACCTTCCCGTAGATTCCCGCCGTCAAGCCACGCACCCACGTCAGGAGCGAGACGATGACGGCGGCCACCCTTCCAGCGGAAGAGAAACGGACCTTCTTCGAGGAGCAGGGCTACCTGGTCCTCGAGGGGCTCCTCGACGAGACCGAGGTGGCGGCGTGCGCCGCGGAGATCGACCGCCTGCACACCCTCGCCGCCGAGCTCCCGGAGGACGAGCTCCGCCGCCGCAGCTTCCAGCTGGAGCCCTACGCGGCCGCCGGGGCGGGCGGCGGGCGGCCCGTGCTGCGCAAGATCGAGAAGACCCGGCAGCACTCCGCCGTCTTCCGCGACCTGTCCGCCCATCCGGGGCTGCTCGAGACCATCCGCATGCTTCTCGGGGACGACCTGCTCCTGTTCCGCAGCACCCTGATGCTCAAACCCGCCCATCACGGCTCCGCCCACGGCCTCCACCAGGACTCGCCCTACTGGCCCATGGAACCGCCGGCGCTGGTCACGGTGAGCATCGCCCTCACCGACAGCTCTCCCGAGAACGGCTGCATCCAGGTGATCCCCGGCAGCCACAAGTGGGGGATGCAGAAGTGGGGGCACATCGCCCGCGAACGGGACCAGCCCCTCACCGACCGCCCGGACGTCGACCTGGGCCAGTGCCGGGAAGTCCCCCTGAAGGCGGGCAGCGCCCTGCTCTTCCACAGCCTGGTCGTGCACGGCTCGGGCCCCAACCACAGCCCGCACCCGCGGCACACGGCGCTCTACGCCTACTTCCCGCCCACGGTGCGCTACCGGCCGGCCGAGGGCAAGCCCCCGCAGATGACCTTCCCCGTCGTCCACGGGCTCGGAGGCCGCGCCGAGCTGACCCTGACCGCCGACTGAGCCGCCGACGGCCCGACCGATGAAGCTGATCGTCTTCTCGAAGATGCTCGCCGAGCGCAGCGTGCAGGAGCTGGGCGACCTCGCCGGCCGGCTCGGCATCGACGGGTACGATCTCGCCGTGCGGCCCGGCCACCCGGTGAATCCCGACAACGTCTCGGAGGCCCTGCCGGCGGCGGCCGACAGCCTGCGGCGGCGGGGATTCGACATCCCCCTGATCACCGCCGACACCGGCCTCGTCGACCCCGCCGCTCCCGGGGCCGAGCCCCTGCTCAAGGCCATGGCAGCCGCGGGAGTGCCGCGCGTGAAGCTCGGCTATTTCAAGCTCGATCCCGCCGCCGACTACTGGGAGGCCGTCGCCGCCTGCCGCGACCAGCTGTCCCGCTGGGGCGAGCTGGCCGCCGCCCACGGCGTGCAGGTCGTCTACCACACGCACTCCAACCGCTGCCTGGGGCTGAACGCCGGTATGCTCGCCCACCTGCTGCGCGGTCTCGACCCGGCCCGCGTCGGCGCCTACCTCGACACGGGCCACCTCGCGGGCGAGGGCGAGGAGTTCCCCGTGGCCCTGGCCATCCACCGGGAGCACCTGTCGGCGGTGGCGCTGAAGGACTTCCTGCTGCGCCGCGAGCAGCGCCACGGGCACGGCCTCAAGGTGCGCGACGTGGTGGAAGCCGGCCAGGGGATGGTCGACTTCACCACCGTCTTCGAGAGCCTGCGCGACAACGGCTACCGCGGCCCGGCGTCCATTCACTGCGAGTTCCACCTCCCCGGGGGAGGGTTCGGCGCGGCGGCGGCGCGGGAGGCCGCGTTCTTCGTCGCCCTGCGCCGGCGCATCTTCGGGTAGCCGGGGCCGGAGACCGATTTGCTCCCCCGCCGGCGTTTCACCCTGCTGATCATCCCCGAGGAGGGCGGACGTACCTACGAGTACAAGATCCCCCGCCTCTACTTGTGGGTCCTGGCGGTCATCGCCGTCGGCGTGCTGGGCTTCCTCGCCGTGGGCCTGCGCGCCTGGCACGAAGCCGGCTACTTGGCGGGGCGGGTGGAGCGGCTGGAGCGGGACAAGGCGATTCTCGTCGAGGAGGTGGCCTCCATCGACGCGCTCGAGGAAATCCTGCGGGGAGTGAAGGTCCGCAACGATCAGCTGCGCATGCTCACGGCGGAGGCCTTCGGCCTTCGGGGACCCGAAGCCGAGGACGAGCCGGGGCCGGGGGAGCGGGAGAGCTTCATCTCCCTGACCCATCGCCTCCGCTACGGAACTCTGAGCTCGGTGCCGACCCTCAAGCCGGTGCGCAGCTCCGCCTGGAGCCCCTCGGACGGCGGCCTGTTGCTCGAAGCTCCGGGCGGCTCTCTGGTGCGGGCCAGCGCCGCGGGCCGGGTGGACCACACCCGGTTCGACCCCGCGGCGCGGTGGTTCGAGCTGAGTCTCGACCACGGCCACGGCCTGTGGACGACCTACGCCGGGATCGGCGCGACGACCGTCGAGGACGGGGATTTCGTGCACAAGGGCCAACCCCTCGGTCTCACCGCGCGGTCCCGGGGCCCGACCCCCGGGCTGCGCTTCACCATCATCGAGAACGGCCTGGAGAGCACCGCCTCCTATCGCCGGTTCTGGCTCTAGAGGCCGCGGCCGGCCGCGGCCGATGGGTGGTTGCGCCGGCAATAGCAGAAGGGGTCCACCGAACCTCCGGTGGACCCCTTCTGCGCTGATTCCTGCGGTGCCTGCGGAGCGGCGCGCTCCTAGTACATGTCGCCGCCCGGAGGGCCCGCCGGAGCCGGCGGCGGCTTCTCCTCGGGGATCTCGGCCACCAGCGCCTCGGTGGTGAGCAGCAGGCTGGCGATGCTGGCGCCGTTCTCGATGGCCGTGCGCGACACCTTGGCCGGGTCGGTGACGCCGGCCTTGACCATGTCCTCGTAGGTGTCGGTCAGGGCGTTGTAGCCGGTGGCGCCGGCCCTGGAAGCCACCTTCTGCACGACGATGGCGCCCTCGAGACCGCAGTTGGCCGCGATCTGCCGCAGCGGCTCCTCGAGCACACGGCGGATGATGGCGGCGCCCGTCGCCTGGTCGCCCTCGAGCTCCAAGTCGTCCAGAACCTTGATGGCGCGCACGAAGACGACGCCGCCGCCGGCGACAACACCCTCCTCCACGGCCGCGCGGGCGGCGTGCAGGGCGTCCTCGACGCGGGCCTTCTTCTCCTTCATCTCCGTCTCGGTGGCGGCGCCCACGTGGATGACGGCCACGCCGCCGGCCAGCTTGGCGAGCCGCTCCTGGAGCTTCTCGCCGTCGTAGTCGGAGGTGGTCTCATCGATCTGCACGCGGATCTGCTGCACGCGGCCCTTGATGTCGGCCTCCTTGCCGGAGCCCTCGACGATGGTCGTGTTGTCCTTGTCGATGGATACGCGCTTGGCCTGGCCGAGATCGTCCAGGGTCGTGCCCTCGAGCTTGAGGCCGGCGTCCTCGGAGACGACGCGGCCCCCGGTGAGGATGGCGATGTCCTCGAGCATCGCCGTGCGGCGGTCCCCGAAGCCTGGGGCCTTGACGGCGGCGATGCGCAGGGTGCCGCGCAGCTTGTTGACCACCATCGTGGCCAGGGCCTCGCCCTCCACGTCCTCGGCGATCACCAGCAGGGGCCTGCCAAGCTGGGCGACCTTCTCGAGCACGGGGACGAGATCGCGCATGTTGGAGATCTTCTTGTCGTGGATCAGGACGTAGGCCTCCTCGAGGACGGCCTCCATGGTCTCCTGGTCGGTGACGAAGTAGGGGGAGAGATAGCCGCGGTCGAACTGCATGCCCTCAACGACGTCCAGGGCCGTGTCCATGGACTTGGCCTCCTCGACGGTGATGACGCCGTCCTTGCCGACCTTGTCCATGGCGTCGGCGATGAGGTCGCCGATCTCGGAGTCGTTGTTCGCGGAGGTTCGGGCGACCTGGGCGATCTCCTCGTGGCTCTTGACCGTGCGGGCCGACTTCTTGATGCTGCCCACGACGGCGGCCACGGCGGCGTCGATGCCGCGCTTGAGGTCCATGGGGTTGGCGCCGGAGGTGACGTTGCGCAGGCCCTCGCGGAAGATGGCCTGGGCGAAGACGGTGGCCGTGGTCGTGCCGTCACCGGCGACGTCGGAGGTCTTGGAGGCGACCTCGCGGACCATCTGGGCGCCCATGTTCTCGAAGGGCTCCTTCAGCTCGATCTCCTTGGCCACGGTGACGCCGTCCTTGGTGACCGTAGGGGAGCCGAACTTCTTGTCGAGGACCACGTTCCGCCCCTTGGGGCCGAGCGTGACCTTGACCGTATCGGCCAGCCGGTCCACGCCCTTGGCAAGGGCCTCGCGGGCCGAGGAATCGAACTTCAACTGCTTCGAAGCCATTGGGAAATCCTCCTAAAGGATTGAAAGGGATATACTTAGAAAGGGTTGGTAGCACTCCCTTTGCGAGACTGCTACCCGTCGTTTACCAGTCAGAAAAGATATCGATGGCAGATGAAACACGCAAGCTGGGCGTGCGACCCGTGTTCCCGTCAGGCGCCGGCGCCCAGCCGCGGCACCCGGGTGGATCGGCGGCGGCTCCGCGTTTGCCGGGAACGCTCCCGGAGGCTATCTTGCAAGGCTGCGTCAATACTCGTTCCTTCAGGTAAAACAACAACTTAGGCTGGGTATGCTGGATCTGCTCAACATCGCGCGCACGGAGGCTGCCGGCGGAGACCTCCACGGGATGCTGGAGGACCTGTTCGAGCCCAGCGACGTGCGCCCCGAGGGCTATCCCGAAGCCGTCATCTGGCAGGGCGGCAACCACGACGGCGGGGTGAACCCCGTGGCCCACTCCCTCACCGATGCATACGCCCTGCTCGGCACGCTGGCCGCCCTCGACGTCCTCGGACTGCCGTACTACGCTGTTCCCATGTGGGCCCAGTACCGCCACGACCTCGAGCTGGCGCCCCTGGCCTGGTTCGGCAACATGCCGTGCACGTCGATCAAGTGGTCGACGGCCGGCGACGCCTACGTCAACGACGGCCGGGGCGGCCGGGTCGTGGTCAGGGGCAAGTCGGGCAACGCCCAGCTGCGCACCCTGGCCGGGGTCTACTGCAACGTGCGCCCCTACGGAACGATCACCGTCGTGCGCTGCATGCCCTGCCTGCCGTACTCGCAGGACCGCGCCCGGTTCGCCGTCGACGGCGGCAGCGGCGTCATCCACTCGGAGATGAACACCCCGGGGATCCAGATGGCCTACGCCAACCGCCGCTTCCTGCAGATGGTGCACGAGACCGGCCGGCTGGGGCGGGTCGCCTTCAAGCCGACCCAGGCCATGGAGGACGGCATCAACGCCGGCCTGCTGTCGTGGCTGCTGCGGGACACGCGCTTCGAGGTGGGGCGCAGGTACGCCGTCGACGGCTACGTGGAGCACCGCGAGCACGTGGACCGCATCGTCTCCCTGCTCCCGGCGGACTTCAAGGCCGGCATGGAGGGCTGGGGCGGCCGCATCGAGCAGCACATCGCCGACACCAGCTACGGACTGCTGCTGTGGGACCTGATCGACAAGCAGGAGGTCATCGTCCTGGCCACCGACCTCGACGGCGACCGTCTCACCGACCTGCTGGCCGACGTCTCCGACCCCCTGCGCCACTTCGGCCAGCTCGTGGTCGACCACGTCGGCGCCGGGGCGAGGATGGACGACCTCTGGGGCCGGATGGGCTACACCACCGGCAACGGACGCGACATGACCTCGGTCATGTACCGCATGAGCGGCCCCCCGATCCACGAGCAGACCCTGGGCTCGGCCGACGCCATGCTCAGGCGGCTCCTCGACGGCGACGAGTCCATGGGCGGCACCAAGCGGCCCTACGACCCGCGCATCCACTTCGTCCTGATCCGCGACGCCTGTCTCGACGCCAATCCCGGCCACACGGAACTGCGGCAATGGCTCGACCGCGCCATGGACGCCTTCGACGAGGTCTACGGAGGCACGCGGCCCGGGTTCCTCGAGGGCTACCGGCACCTGAAAGAGGCCGTCACTCCCTGGGGGGCCTGAGGTGTCCGATCCCGGCGCCGGCCGCCTGACCCATCTCGACGAGTCGGGCCGCGTGAAGATGGTGGACGTCTCGGACAAGCCGGTGAGCGAGCGCTCGGCCCGCGCCGGAGGCCGCATCCGCATGCGCCCGGAGACGGTGCGGCGCATCACCGCCGGGGAGGTGGCCAAGGGCCATGTCCTGGAGACGGCGCGCATCGCCGGAATCCAGGCCGCCAAGAAGACGGCGGACCTGATCCCCCTCTGCCACCCCCTCAACCTGACCGCCGTCGACGTGGAGTTCACCCTCGGCGAGGACCGCATCGAGGTGGAGACCCGTGCGCGCCTGGCGGACCGCACGGGGGTGGAGATGGAGGCCCTCACCGCCGCGGCGGTGGCCCTGCTGACGATCTACGACATGTGCAAGGGCGTCGATCGCGGCATGGTGATCGACGAGGTGCGCCTGCTGGAAAAGCGCGGCGGCGCCAGCGGCGAGTACGCGCGCTAGCCGTCCCGGTCCTTCACCCCAACAGGCCGGCCAGCTTGAGGAGCACCGCCTTCTGGCTGTGCAGGCGGTTCTCGGCCTGGTCGAAGACCACGGACCGCGGGTCCTCGACCAGCTCGCTCTCGATCTCGTACCCGCGGTGGGCGGGCAGGCAGTGCATGATCAGCGGGTCCTGGCCGCGGAGCACGTCCCGGGTCAGCTGATAGGGCCTCAGGGTGCGCAGACGCCGCTCCCTCTCGGCGGCGAAGGCGGGATCGTCGAAGTACTCCATGTCGAGCCAGGTGTCGGTGTAGACCACGTCGCAGCCGGCCACGGCGGCGGCCAGATCGCCGGTCTCCACGTAACGGCCGGAAGCCCGCGCCTCGGCCAGCAACCCGTCGTCCACGGCGGCCTCGTTCACCTCGGGCGCCGCGACGGTGACGTGCATGCCGATCTTGAGGCCGGCGGCGATCAGAGAGTTCGCCACGTTGTTGTGGACGCCCACGTAGGTCAGTCTCACCCCCTCCAGGCGGCCCAGCTTCTCCCGCACCGTCTGCAGGTCGCACAGGGCCTGCAGCGGATGGTAGCGGTCGCAGCATCCGTTCATGACCGGGACCTCGGAGGCGGAGGCCGCGGTGACCACGTCGGCGTGCGCCAGGAAGCGGACCACGAGGAAGTCGAAGTAGCGGGACAGGACCCGGATCTCGTCGGACAGGTCGGCGAGGCCGAAGTTGGTGGCCCGCCAGTCGAGGTAGACCGACTGCCCGCCGAGCTGCCCCATGCCCACCTCGCCGGAGCAGCGGGTCCGGGTCGAGGTCTTCTGGAACAGCAACGCCAGGGAGCGCCCCTGCAGGGCCTCGGCGAAGCTGCCGGGATCGGCCTTGAGCCGCCGGCCGGCTTCGACGACCTGGAGGATGTCCCCGGCGCTCCAGTCCTTGAGGGTCACCAGGTGCCGGGGGCTCACGGCAGAAATTCCTCCACGGCGGCCAGCAGGCGCGAACGGACCACCTCGGGCTCTCCCTCGATGCGGCAGCCCGCGGCCTGGGGGTGCCCCCCGCCGCCGAAGTGGCGGGCCACGGCGCTCACGTCCACGGCCTCGCGCGACCGCAGGCTGACGCGGAACCGCACCGGCTCCTCCTCCCTGAGCAGGGCCGCCACCTCCACGCCCCTCACCATCAGGCCGTAGTTGACGACCGCCTCGGGGTCGCCGTGAGCCAGCTCCTCCCGGCGCAGCCCCAACAGGGCGACGCGGTCCCCGCAGTGCAGCTCCATGGAGTCGATGGCGCGCCCGAGCAGCTTGACCGAGCCCAGGGTGGCATTGCTGTAGAGCCCGTCGGCGACCCGGTCGAGCCGGGCGCCCCGGCGCAGCAGATCGGCGCCCACCTCCATCGACGTGGGGGTGGTCAGGGAATAGCGGAAGCAGCAGGTGTCGAAGAGGAGGCCCGCGCTCAGGAGCTCGGACAGGGTCCGGTCGAGCTCCAGGCCCATGTGCAGGGCCAGGTGATAGAGCATCTCGCAGGTGGAGGAGACGGCGTCGGAGGCCAGGTTCACGGCGCCGAAGCGCTGGTTGTCCGGGTGGTGGTCGATGTTGAGCACCGAGGCGCCGGCGGCCAGGCATCCCGCCACCCGGCCGGTGCGCTCGAGATTCGAGCAGTCGAGGACGACGGCCCGTCCGTGGCCGCCGGGCGCGGCGAGGGCCTCGACGATGCCGTCGGTCCCCGGGAGAAAGGCATAGGCATCGCCGGGCCGCTCCTGCAGGACCACGGTCGAGCGCTTGCCGAGTTGCCGCAGCAGGCCCTCCATGGCCAGGACGGCGCCGATGGCATCGCCGTCGGCATTGACGTGGGCGGTGATCAGGAAGTCGTCCCCGGCGCGCAGAAAGGCGGCGGCGGCATCGAGATCGGAGACCGGGATCGGTGTGGGCCGGTCCGGCATGGGGCGGCTCAGCGGCACAGGACGAAGTGGACGCGGTCGCAGAGGTCCGAGCCCGGGCGCAGGCTGAAGCCGTCGAGGAGCTCGACCAGGTCGAAGGGACCGGCGTCGACGGCGGCGGTCAGCTCGCCGCAGTCGTAGATGCGCTGCACGTGAGTCTCCCGGGTCCGGGATCCATCGTCGAACCGGATGTCGAAGTCGTTGTGCTGGAGTCGCTCGCCGGCCGCGTAGTGACTGTGCCGGCTGTAGCTGAATCCCCGGCCCTGCTCGGCGCTGCGCACCTCCCTGAAGTGACGCAGGGAGTTCTGCTCGGTGCAGACGTCGAAGATAAAAAGCCCGCCCTCCGACAGCACGCCGTGGACCTGGTCCAGCGCCTCCCGGACCTGGTCGAGGGTCACCAGGTAGTTGAGGCTGTCGTAGAGGCAGACCGCGGCGCCGTACTCGCCGACCCCCGAGAGATCCCGCAGATCGCGGACCCCGAAACGCACGTCCCGCTCCTGCCGGGAGGCCTTGTCCCGGGCCACCTGGATCATCGCCTCGGAGGCGTCGTACCCGGTGAGGCGGTAGCCCGCCTTCGCCAGGGCGAAGGAGGCGTTGCCCGTGCCGCAGGCCAGCTCCAGGAGGCGGGCCGGCTCGCAGTGATGGCGGCGCAGCAGGGAGGCGACGTAACCGGCCCAGGCTGCGTAGTCCACGTGACGCATGACGAAGTCGTAGATCGACGCCAGGCCTTCGTAGGGGCGCCGCTTCAGGAGGGCGGGCTCAGGGCTCGTCATCGAAGGACAGGACCTCCGCCGGCAGGGGCTCGCGGCGAAGCTCGCGCAGGTAGCGGGACCGCGCCGGGCGCGCCACCGGCCGCTGGGGCAGGTCGAGGACCTCCACCTGCAGGCGGTGGCCGCCGGCCTCGACCTCCAGTACCTCGCCCACGCGCACGGTTCGGGATCCCCGCGCCGGAGCTCCGTCGATGCGGACCCGGCCCTCGTCACAGGCCCGCCGCGCCTGGGAGCGGGCCTTGAACAGACCCGCGTTCTTCAGGAAGGCGTCGAGGCGCGCCAAGGGCTCAGCCGTCTTCCCCGGGAGCCTCCCCCACGACGGCGTCTTCCGGCGGCGGATCGTCGCCTTCCGACCGCAGGGGGTCCCAGAGCCAGTCGTCCTCGAGGCGTTCCTCCACGTGGATCTCCTGGCGGTAGTCCTGAATCACCTCCTCCATGCGCACGGCGACCCGGTCCTCGCGAACCAGCGCCTCGAGGGTGGCGAAGTCGTCGTTGATCTTGAAGATGTGTCCGCCCGTGTCGAGGAGGACGGGCTCGCTCACGCCGCCGAGGCCCAGGTGGCCGATGAAGGGGATCAGGGCATTTGGGATGGCGCCGCGGTCGAGGATCTGCCACAGCCCTCCCTGTCGGGCCGACTGCGCGTCCTCCGAGTGGTCCCGCGCCAGCTGGGCGAAGTCCTCGCCGGCCAGCGCCCGCCGGCGCAGATCCTCGAGCCGGTCCCGCACCCGCTCCTGGTCGGCCTCGGTGGTCCGCGCCCGCACCAGGATGTGGCTGACGCACATCTCCCCTTCCCGCTTCTCGTGCAGCAGGATCAGGTGAAAGCCGAAGCGCGTCAGCACCGGCTCGCTCGTCTCGCCGGGACGCAGATCGATGGCGGCGCGCTCGAAATCGGCGGTCAGGGTGCCCGGCGAGAAGCATCCCAGGTCGCCGCCGCCGGCGGCGGTGCCGGGATCCTCCGACAACTGGCGGGCCACGGCGGCGAACTCCTCTCCCGAGTCGAGGCGCTGCCGGATGCGGTCGATCCGTTCGCGGGCGGCGCTACGGACCTCCTCGGCGGGAGTCACCTTGAGGTTGACCTGGCTCACCGAGATCTTCGGCGGCAGGGAATCGAGCCAGGCCTCGCGGAAGGCCTCCACGTCGCGGCGCGTGATGTACTGCTGATAGGCGAGCTGGGAGACCATCTGGTCGTAGAGCAGCCGGTGCCGGATGCGCTTGCGCTCCCGCGCCTTCAGCTGGCGCTCCGTCATCCCCGAGTTCTCCAGCAGCTGCTCCATCTCGCCGGGCGCCATGGAGGCGCGCATGCGTCCGATCTCGGAGTTCAGGTATTCCTCCACCTGGAGCGGATCGACCTCGATGCTGTCCTTCTGCGCCTTCTTGACGACCACCAGCTCGTCCACCATCTCCTCGAGGACCCGGCGGCGTTCGCCGGCCACCTCCACCGGGTCGAGGAAAGCCGGATTCCGCCCCTGCTGCTGCAGCTCGAGCAGCGTGCGCAGCTCCAGCTCCGACCAAAGCACCACCTGGTCGTCGACCACGGCCACGATGCGCTCCAGGAGCTCCGGCTCCGCCGGCGCCGGCGACGGCAGGAGAGCTCCCCAGGCGAGCAGGCCGAGGAGCCCGCGGAGCCGGCCGCTCACGGGGCCCCCAACAGGGCTTCGTCGATCTGCCATGTGTGGTCCTTTCGGAGGCGGTCGAGGAGGGAGTCGAGGCGCTCCCGGTGGCGCTCCCGGACCAGCTCCTCCTCGATGCGCTCCCGCACGCCGGCCTCGTTCAGGGAACGGAGACTGCCGGCCTTCTGGCGGTCGCGAAGACGCACGATGTGAAAGCCCCGCTTGGTGGCCACGACCCCGGAGACCTGCCCCGGCTGCAGGCTGACGCAGGCTTCCCAGAACTCGGGAAACCCCCGGGCGCCGAAGTAGCCGAGGTCACCCCCCGACGCCGCGGTCTCCGGGTCGAGGGAGTACTCGGACACCCGGGCCTCGAAGCCGCCAACGCGCAGCAGCTCCTGAAGCAGGCTCTCGGCGTCGCGCCGGGAGCCGACGAGGATGTGCTGCGCCCGGATCTCGTCCTCCCCCCGCGTGAACTCCCCCGGGTTCCGGTCGTAGTAGCTGCGCACGTCCCTGTCGGTGATCTCGATGGGCTGGTTCTCGAACTCCCCGTCGAGGAAGGCGGCCACGATGACGTCCTGGCGGGCCTGCTCGACGAGACGCCGGATCCGCGGCCTCTCGTGCACTTGCCTCGCCATGGCCTCCTCGTAGAGCAGCTGCTGCCGGACCCAGTCCTCGACCAGCCGCCGGCGCTGCTCCCGGGTCGGGGCCTCGCCGGGGATCTGGCCGTCCAGCTCGAGCAGGGTCAGCGCCGACTCGCCCACGCGGGCCACCACCACCTCCCGCTGTGGGGAGGAGGAACAGCCGGCGAAGGCGCAGAGGAGAAGGACGATCCGCACCGGAGGGCTAGAGCAGTCGTTCCACAAGGTCGCGGGCCTTCTCCAGCCGCTCCTGCTCGTCCGGGGCGCGCAGGAAGGTCTCGATGGTGAGCCTTTCGCCGACGCTGAACTCCAGCTTGGAGGACGACTTCTCCACCAGCCGCCGGAGGTCGGCGGGGGCCATCTGCCGGGGGTCGGAGAAGGTCAGCCGGAACCGGGACTTCTGCAGCTGCACGGCCGCCAGCCCGAGCTGCCGCGCCATGACCTTGATCTCCATGATGTGGAGCAGCGACGCCGCCTGCCACGGGAGGCGGCCGAAGCGGTCCTCCATCTCCTCGCGGACGGCCAGCAGGTCGGCGACGCGCGCGGCCCCGGCCAGGCGCTGGTAGAACTCCATCTTCAGGTCGGTGTCGGGCACGTATTCGTCGGGGAGGTAGGCGGTGACGGCGATCTTGATCTCGGGATCGGCCGTGTGCTCGACCCTCTCGCCCTTCAGCTCGCGCACGGCCTCGTCGAGGAGCCGCGTGTAGAGGTCGAAGCCGACGGCGGTGATGAACCCGTGCTGCTGCGCCCCCAGGAGGTTTCCGGCGCCGCGGATCTCCATGTCGCGCATGGCGATGTTGAATCCCGAGCCGAGGTCGGCGAACTCCTCCACGGCGCGCAGGCGCAGCCGCGACTTGCGGGTCAGCCGCTTGCCCTTGGGCACCAGCAGGTAGGCGAAGGCGCGCTCCTTCGAACGGCCCACGCGGCCCCGGATCTGGTAGAGCTGGGCCAGGCCCAGCATGTCGGCGCGGTTGACCAGGATCGTGTTCACGGAAGGGATGTCGATGCCGGACTCGATGATCATGGTACTGACGAGGCAGTCGTACTTCCGTTCCAGGAAGTCGAGCATGATCCTCTCGAGCTGGCGGGCCGGCATCTGGCCGTGGGCCACGGCGAAGCGCACCTGGGGCAGCAGCTCCGACAGGTATTCGCCGAGCCGGTGGATCGACCGCACGCGGTTGTGGACGAAGTAGACCTGCCCCCCGCGCGCCACCTCACGCTCGATGGCGGTTACGATGCGCCCCTCGTCGAAGGTGATGATCTCGGTGTGGATCGGCAGCCGGTCCTGGGGAGGCGTGTTGATCACCGACATGTCGCGGGCCCCCATGAGGGACATGTGGAGGGTCCGCGGGATCGGCGTGGCCGTGAGGGTGATGACGTCGACCTGACGCTTGAGCTGCTTCAGGCGCTCCTTGTGGCGCACTCCGAAGCGCTGCTCCTCGTCGACCACCAGCAGCCCCAGGTCCCGGAAGCGGATGTCCCGGCTCAGGATGCGGTGGGTGCCGATCAGGACGTCCACCTTGCCCGCCTTCACATCCTCGACGACCTGCTTCTGCTCCCGGGCCGTGCGGAACCGGGACAGGACTTCCACCCTCACCGGGAAGGGCTCCATGCGCTCGGAGAACACCTGCAGGTGCTGCTGCGCCAGGATCGTCGTCGGCACCAGCACCGCCACCTGCTTGTGATCGCACACGGCCTTGAAGGCGGCGCGCACCGCGACCTCCGTCTTGCCGTAGCCCACGTCGCCGCAGACGAGACGGTCCATGGGATGGGGTTCCTCCATGTCCCGCTTCACCTCTTCCACCGTGCGCAGCTGGTCCGGCGTCTCGTGGAAGGGGAAGGAGGCCTCCAACTCGCGCAGCATGGGCGAGTCCCCGGAAAACCCCACCCCCGGCAGGGACTTGCGCTCGGCGTAGAGCTGGATCAGCTCGGCCGCCGCCTTGAAGATCTCCTCGCGGGTGCGCTCCTTGAGCTTCTCCCAGGCCCCCGAGCCGAGCTTGCTGAGCAGCGGTGGGGCGCCGTCGGCGCTGCTGTAGCGCCGCAGACGGTCGAGCTGCTCCACGGGCACGAAGAGCTTGTCCCGGCCCTGGTAGGAGACCTCCAGGCAGTCGTGGTCGCGGTTGGAGATCGTCAGCCGGCGCAGGCCGAGGTAGCGGCCGATGCCGTGGTCCACGTGGACGACGAAGTCGCCGCGGCCCAGGGCGTCGAAGGAGGAGATCGGTTTGGCCGCCTTGAAGCGCCGGTAGCGGTGGCGGCTCTTGTTGCGCGAGAAGATCTCGTGATCGTTGAGGATCGCCACCTTCGCCTCGGGGAAGACGAAGCCGCGGCTCAGATTGCCGAGGCCGAAGACGGCATCGTCGGCCCACTCGGCGAAGATCTCCTGCAGGCGGCTCGACTGGCCCCGAGTCTCGCTGAGGATGTGGACCTCGTAGCCCTCCCCGGCCAGCCGGGTGATCTCCTCCTTGAGGACGGTCAGCTCGCCGTGCACGATGCGCGGCTCGGTGGCGCCGAAGCGAACGGCGCCCCCGGACTGGCCCACCGGTGCGGTCCGCACGCGGGGGTGCCGGGCCACCTGCTCGTTGAGCCAGGCCGTCTCCCGCACCAGGCGCTCCGGCGGCAGGTGGGTGCCGCGGCCGGCGTGGCGGTCGTAGTCGCGCCGCGAGGGGGCCCGCAGCTTGTCGACCTCGGTGCCGATGTCGTCGGCCTCGTCCGCCCAGACCACGGTATCGGCGCCGAGATACTCGAAGAGGCCGTCGCTGGCGCCGTAGAGCACGCTCATGACCGCCTCGATGCCCTCGAGGGTGGCGGTGCCGAGCTCGATCTGGTCCTTGATGTCGGTGAGGTCGACGCCGGTCTCCGTCTCCGCGCGCTCGAGGTTGGGCACGAAATCGTCGAAGAAGGGCCGGTGCAGGACGACCTCGCGCGCCGGCAGCACGGCCGCCTCGGGGCAGGCCTCAAGGGACCGCTGAGTGGCCACGTCGAAGGTGCGGATCGACTCGATCTCGTCGTCGAAGAACTCCAGGCGCAGCGGGTGCTCGACCCCGGGGGGATAGATGTCGAGGATACCGCCGCGGGAGCTGAACTGCCCGAGGCCGTCGATGATGGGCACGCGCTCGAAGCCGGCGTCCACGAGATGGGAGACCAGGCCGTCGAGGGCCTGGATCTGGCCGCTGGCCAAGCGCAGCGTGGACCGTTCGAGGACGGCGGCCGGAATCAGCGGTCCGAGCAGGGCCGCCGCGGGCGCGACCACGATCGCCGGGGCGCCGTCGGCCAGCCGCGCCGCGGCCTCGACGCGCAACGCCGAGACCTCCACGTCCGGCGAGCGTCCGTCGTAGAGGTCGACGTCCCACATGGGGAAGTAGCGGACCACCTCCTCGCCGGCGATCGCCGTCAGGTCGTCGCGCCAGGCCTCGGCCCGGCTCTCGTCCGCCGCCAGGACCAGGATCGATCGCCCCAGCTCGCGCTGGGCCGCGGTCAGCAGGAAGGCGCCGAGGCTCGCCGGCAGGCCCTGGACCAGGACCTCCTCCTCGCGGGCAAGGCGGTCCAGGACCTCTCGCACGGGAGCGGACTGGGCGGTCGTTCGGGCGACGGGATCGAGAGCGGGGGCAACGGCCAAAGGCTGTATGTAGCTGGAAATGAAGGCGTTGCAGCGGCTTGGGAGAAAGGGGCCGCGGCGGAGGAGGAAAAGGCCTAAAATAGTCGGACCCCGCAAAGCCTGTCAACGCGGGGCCGTCTCCGGAGTCCGGGGACGCCGGAAAGGAGCCGAGCCGCTTGCAGCGCCCCAGCCACTTCTTCGCCTACCTGGCGCGCATGAAATACATCGCCCGGTGGGGGGTCATGCGCAACACGCGCACCGAGAACATACAGGAGCACAGCCTGCAGGCAGCCATGATCGCCCATGGCCTGGCGCTGATCTCCCGGGAGGTCTTCGGGCGCCAGGTGGACCCGGAGAGAGCGATGGCCCTGGCCGTGTTTCACGAGGTGAGCGAGGTGATCACCGGCGACCTGCCGAGCCCGATCAAGCACCACGACCCGACCCTGCGCTCGGCCTATGGACGCATCGAGGAGTCGGCCCGCCAGCGCCTCTTGCAGATGCTGCCCGAAGAGCTGCGCGAAGCCTACCGGCCGCTGCTGATGGCCGGCGAGGAGGACGAGCACGCCCGGCTGGTGAAAGCCGCCGACAAGCTCTGCGCCTACCTCAAGTGCGTGGAGGAGATGAAGAGCGGCAACCAGGAGTTCGCCCGCGCCAAGGCGACTCTGGAGGCCGAGATCGAGGCCCTCGACCTGCCCGAGGTGGCCTGGTTCCTGGAGCGCTTCGCCCCCGGCTTCTCCCTCACCCTGGACGAGTTGACGTGATGGACGCGCGGCTGGCCGACCTCGGCCTCGAGCAGGTGGAACTGAGCCCCGGCCAGAGGACCCGGCTCGACGAGCAGGGCTTCCTCATTCTGGAGGACATGATCGACCCTTCCTGGCTCGAGAAGCTCCGGCAGGCCTTCGAGGCGATCTGCGGGCGGGAGGGGGAGGCCGCCGGCAAGGAGGTGGCCCAGGTCGAAGGCGTGCGGAGGCTGGCCGACCTGGTCAACAAGAGCAAGGTCTTTGACGGGATCTACCTGCAGCCGGCGCTGCTGGCCGCCGTGTGGCATGTGCTGGGGCGTCCCTTCAAGCTGCACTCCCTCAACGCCCACGACCCCCTGCCCGGCCACGGCCAGCAGGAGCTGCACTCCGACTGGGGCGGCGAGCGCGGCGCCGGTTACCACTTGGTCAACTCCATGTGGATGCTCGACGACATGAGCGCCGACAACGGGGCCACCCGCATCGTGCCCGGCAGCCACCTTTTCCCCGGTGCCGTGGGCCGGGAGGTCTCCGACCGCCTGGCGCCCTACCCGGGCGAGGTCCTGCTGCAGGCCCCGGCCGGCTCGGTGGCGGTCTTCAACGGCAGCGCCTGGCACAGCTGCACCCGCAACCGCTCCGGGGCGCCGAGGCGCCTCCTGCACTGCGCCTTCATCGCCCGCGAGCACCCGCAGCAGACCGACCAGCGGGAGTACCTGAGGCCGGAGACCGGCCGGCGGCTGACGCCGCTGGCGCGCTACGTGCTGGATGTGTGAAGTGGACAATCACCCAGAGGGCCGAATGCGCTTCAATGGAATCTGCATCATATCGCCCGACGTCCGGCGGCTTGCTGGATTCTACATCCAGGTGCTCGGTGCCGAGGGGACGGTCAACAGTACGTTCGTAGGCCTTGCCACCAAGGGCGCTGCGCTCTCCATCTTCTCTGAGGAAGGCATGGAAAGCATGGCATCCGGGAGCATGCAGGGCGCAGGTCGTGGCGGCTATACGATCGAGTTCGAGGTCGCCGGCGTAGATCGGCAGTACCAGCGGCTCCAGGCCATGCAGGTGCCGATCGTCAAGCCTCCGACCACCCAGTCGTGGGGTCGCCGGTCCGTCTGGTTTCGGGATCCGGACGGGAACATCGTCAACTTCTATGCGAACGTGGCGCCTCAGGGGGAGGCCGGCTGAGGGTTGGCGTCTCCTGACGACCCTTGGCGCTGAGTCAGTCCTCCCCGAGGATCCTGGAATCATCCCGTCCGGTGGGCGGTCTGGCCAAAGAAGACGTCCCTGAGGACTCCCTTACGGGCGACCGGATGCCAGGGGGTCCCACGGATTCTTGGCGGCCATCCCTTTCAAGGCCCTCCACCGCTTCTATCGGCTCCTTGTCCGGCCTCCGCAGGGACGAAATAGTCTCTTCCGTGGGAAAGAAAAGCCTTAAGCTTGACTCCCTCGTAGAAACCCGGTTGTTGGCGAGGCGGTTTGTTCTCTGAGTTGAATGTTCGTCAGGCGGGGGATCGAGGGGGGCCAGGGCAGGAGAGCGGCGATGGGACGACTCTTGGCCAGAGAGCCTCGAAGCGGCCTTCTGCGAGGCCCTGTGAGGCCTTCCGACCGGCCCCGCGGGCCGGCCTTCAGGCCATCCCGGGCCCCGGAGTGGCCGCTTCCGGCATGCAGGCGCACAGCATTCTCTTGACGTTGCAGGCCAGGGCTTTCAAGTGGACGGCCAGGGTCACGCGGGGTTGCCCTCGCACACGCACAGTCCCCAATCCGTGCCGACGTTTCAGCTCCGAGTTGGTGGCCTCGATGCCCGCCCGGATGCGGTAGCGCGGCCGGAATTGGCCGCTGGCTTGGGCCCGTCGCCGTCGCTCGAGATTGGTCGCGGCCAGGTCCACGGTCAACCGGTAGCCGTCCTCGCTCCCCTTCCGCGGGGCCGGACATCGATGGAACAACGGACAGGCTTCACAGGTGGGACGGTCGAAGGTCAACGTCAGCCGATACGGGTGCGTCGCATGGGGCGTCTGCCCGGTCGAGAAATGGCCGCCCGGACACACGGCCGGGTCCTCGCCGCGCACGTCGACGTGGAAGTCGGCGCTCGTCAAGGGCCGCTCCTCCGGGGCCTCGGCTTCGACCGCCACGGCCCGGCCGCTCACCGGGCTGACCAGTTCGGTGCCGAGGCGCTCGGCGTCCACGGCATTTTCGGCCGAGCCGTAGGCGGTGTCGGCCACCAACTCCTGCGGCTGCTGATCGCGCTCGACCAGATCCTCGAGGATCGGCATCGTCGCTTGCGTCCCGGGCACAGGCCTCGGTCAGTTCCACGTGGGTGATCACTTGCACGCGGTTGTCCGGGTGACAGGTCTCGGCGATCTGCACTTCGTATCCCTTGCCCTTGCGCGCGTTGTAGGTGGCGTCCGGGTCGTGAGGACTCTGCAACGACGCACTGCTCACCTCTTCGGGCGCCTTCAGCACCACCGGCACGCGGCGTTCGCCGGCGTCGTCGTCGTCGCGCCGCGGCTTCTTGCGCTTCGTGCCGACGGTGCACTGTTCCTGTTCCGCATGTGGTCGAGCAGCTCACGATATACCTCTTTCCGGATAGCGCGGCTGGCCTGCTTCAGCAATGGGTGCGAGTCGGCGAACAACTCGTCGTCCGCGGCGAGATCGTCGAGGCCGAGGTACTCCACCTGGACCATCTCGAGCTGCTCCAGGTTCGGGTTGGTATAGCGCCAGCCGCGTAGTTGATCGAACCACACGCGGTAGGCGAGCACCTGGCGGAGCGTGCCCTCGGCCTCCTGCAAGTTGAAGCCGCGCAGCGAGGGCTCCAGTAGCCACTCGGCGCGGATCTGCGCATCCGATCGCTCGAAGCCAAGCGTGCGCTGCACGGCGACGCCCAGCTCGTCGTTGCGGAGCCCTTTCGAGCCTGTTTCCTGTAGCGCGCCAAGAAAGCCCGCGCGAACCAGGCTCACGAAGAGGAAGTCGTTGAAGTGGCCGGCCTGCAGTGCGGCGTCCTGCCGGTTGTCGGTGAAGCCGAGAAGCTTCCGTGTGTAGCGGTCCATCGCCGACTCGGTGCCGTGCATCCAGCGGTAGTACTTCTTGAGCCGCGGGCGGCCGCTGGCGTCGAACTCGAGCCAGGTCTCGGGGTAGTCCTCATCGCGGTCGTCGAATCTGAAGTCGCGATCGTTGGGCGGGTGCGGTGTCAAGAAAGCCGAAGATCTCGCCCTCGGGCTGCGTCTCTTGCGGGTCTGCGTCGGCTTCGTCCTGCTTGGTCGGTGGCGCGTCATCCGCGTCATCAATGTCACGCGCGAGGAAGACCAAACCCTCTTCCTGTTGCACCAAACGCACCGGGTAATATTCGTGCCCGCATTCCCGACAGAAGTGAACGGCGTAAAGTCGCTTGTCCGCGTGGCCGGGAAGGAACTGCTGACCATCCACCGTCACTTTGCGTGTGCCGGGCGGCTCCATCGTCATATAGGTGTGGCCCGCACCCGAGATGAACTGGTGGAGCTTGAACGAGTAGAAGCTGCTCTGGCTTGCCCCAGCGTTCGAGGTCCGTAACCGCTCGGGGACGCTCGACACGAGAAGAAGCTCTCGCAGCACCTTCGCGCAGGCAGCCTCAGGTCGACCGGCTTCCGCCGACAGCCTGCCCACCGCGTCGGTCACCGTCATCGGCTTCGCCCGGACCCAGCGCTGGTCGACATCCGAGAACGAGATGCCAAGCCGCGTCTCCACCCAAACCGCGAGCGGGTGCTCCCGAAGTGCCGCGTCGGAGATGTCCGGCGGTATGCCGGCATCGATTGCCATGCCAAGGTCGGGCCCGACTGAATCGGCGGTGGCAGACGAATCGGTGACGCGCTCAAGCGTCTCGGACCCCGTGCCGGTCGTCACCACGAAGCTCTCCCCCTCTGTAGCGACCGCGACGGCCTGCTCCTGGTGCTTGTAGAGGGACAGCGGCTGACCCTCCGCGCGGAAGATGTCGGCGCAACCAGGGTGGAGGACGCCGTTCGCAACCAAGGCGCCAACGTCGGTCGAGCGCTTGTAGCTCGGGTTGATCTGGATGAGCGGCTCAGGCCAATAGCGATCCTCGGCGTAGATGGCCTCAACCTGCTCGCTGATGTCGGGAGCGTGGATCGTCGTGAACGAAGTGGCGAAGCGCTTGTATTCGTCGACGACGCTGTCGCGGAGGGCAAAAACGTCCAGCGCAGGTGCGCTTTCTACCCTCGCACCGTCCGAACTCGGCCTAGTGTCGCGTCCGACAAATGAGTTGTAAAAACAGAGTCAAGGCCTTATCTTCAGGCCATGGCCCGCCCGGTGTCCCGCCTTGAGTTGACCGCGTCCGAGCGACAGGAGTTGGAGCGTCGCGTCAGGGCCCCCTCCGCGTCCCAGCGCGACAGCCTGCGCGCGGCCATCGTCCTGCGCCGGGCCGAAGGGATCAAGCAGGTGCAGGTGGCCGCCGAGTTGGGCGCCAGTGTGGCGTGTGTGAACAAGTGGTCGCAACGCTTTGATCGCGAGGGTTTGGCGGGACTGAACGACGCCAAGGGCCGGGGCCGGCCGGCGAGCTTGCCGGCGGACAAGGTCGAGCAGGTCCTCACCGCGGTCACGCAGCCGCCGAAGCCGCGCACGCGCTGGAGCGTGCGCTCGATGGCCCAGGCGGCGGGGATGTCGCCGGACAGCGTGCACCGGATCTGGAAGGCCAACGACATCAAGCCCCATTTGACCAAGACCTTCAAGGTCTCCACGGACCCGCACTTCGAGGAAAAATTCTGGGACGTGATCGGGCTCTACCTGGATCCCCCCGAGCGCGCGCTGGTGCTGTGCTGTGACGAGAAGAGCCAGTGCCAGGCGCTGGAACGGACCCAGCCGGGCTTGCCGCTGGGGATCGGCGACATCCGCACCCGGACCCACGATTACAAGCGCCACGGTACGATCACCTTGTTCGCCGCGCTCAACTACCTCGACGGCAAGCTCATCGCGCGTCTGGAGGCGCGTCATACCCACGTCGAATGGCTCCGCTTTCTCAAGCAGATCGACCGCGAGACGCCCAAGAACCTGTCGCTGCACCTGATCGTGGACAACGCCGGCCCCCACAAGGAGGAGAGCGTGCAGCATTGGTTGTCTCGGCATCGGCGCTTCCATGTCCATTTCACCCCCACCAGTTCCTCCTGGATGAACTTGGTCGAACGGTTCTTCGGCGAGCTGACGCAGGATGTGATTCGGGACGGCAGCTTTGCCAGCGTCGGGGAGTTGGTGCGCGACATCGAAGCCTACTTGGCGCAGCGGAACTTGGCCCCCAAACCCTACCGCTGGAAGGCCGACGGCGAGACCATCCTGCGCAAGATCCAGCGCGCTCGGGAGACGGTGGCGGCGACATCGGACAGCCCTTGTTGATTCTTCTTAATTCTCGGACGGGACACTAGGTGAATGCATAGGCAGGATAAACGGGATTTTGGCCAGGAAGAAAACGGTGCCGAAGGTGGGACTCGAACCCACACGGGGTTGCCCCCACTGGATTTTGAATCCAGCGCGTCTACCAGTTCCGCCACTTCGGCCAATCGACCGCTACCAGCGCCAGTCCTCTTCCCGGTCGGCCTTGCAGGCCCCCAGGATCTCGGCGTAGACCACCGCCTCGCGGGCCCGGTCCGGCGTCAGCTTCCATGGACTCCGGCGGCGGAGGAGGGCCGCATCCGCCGGCCCGGTCGCCCCCAGCTTACGCATCCGCGCCGCCATGCGCTGGCGGGACCGCTGGATCTCCTGGGCCCGCTGGCGGGCCCGCTCTTCCTCGTCACGGGCCCGCTGCTCCGCCTCCTTGGCCTGGCGCTCCAGCTGCTCGAGGAGGGATTGGCCATCCGCCGGCGCCGCCGTCTCCAGCACGACCACCTCGCCGTCCTCCGGCTCGGGCTCCGCCGGACGGGGAGCGGGACTCGGCTCGAAGGGGTCGCCGCCGGGGAAAGGCCACCCGCCCCACTCCTCTTCCTTCTCCTTCTCCTCTTCCTGCTCCGCCTCTACCGCAGCGGACGGCCCTTCCTTCGTCTGCTGCCGGCGCTGGGACTCCTCCTCCCGTTGCCGGCGCCGCTTGCGCCGCTCCAGCAAGGCCGAGACGACGCTGAACACCAGGAACAGGATGAGTAGCAGTTGCTCCACGGCTCACCGGCCTCAGCTGCGGTCGTCGCCGGAATCACCCTCGTCGGTCTCGGATATGGAGGTCCGCATATCCGTGTCCGACTGGATGTTCCGCATCCGGTAGTAGTCCATGATCCCGAGATTGCCCGTGCGGAAGGCCTCGGCGATGGCCCGCGGCACTTCCGCCTCCGCCTCCTTCACCCGCGCCGACATCTCCTCCACGAGCGCCCTCATCTCCTGCTCGGCGGCCTGGGCCATGGCGCGCCGCTCCTCCGCCTTGGCCTGGGCGATCTTGAGATCGGCCTCGGCCTGCTCGGTCTGCAGCTTGGCGCCGATGTTGTCGCCCACGTCGACGTCGGCGATGTCGATGGACAGGATCTCGAAGGCGGTGCCCGAGTCGAGCCCCTTGCCCAGGACGGTCTTGGAAATCGAGTCGGGGTTCTCCAGCACCTGCTTGTGGGTGTCGGCCGAGCCGACGGTGGTCACCACGCCCTCGCCGACGCGGGCGATGATGGTCTCCTCGCCGGCGCCGCCCACGAGGCGGTCGATATTGGCCCGCACGGTGACCCGCGCCGTGGCCTTGACCTGGATGCCGTCCTTGGCCACGGCGGCGATCAGGGGCGTGTTGATGACCTTGGGATTGACGCTGACCTTGACCGCCTCGAGCACATCGCGCCCGGCCAAGTCGATGGCGGCGGCGCGCTCGAAGGTCAGCTCGATGTTGGCCTTGTCGGCCGAGATCAGGGCGAGGATGACGGCATCGACGTTGCCGCCGGCCAGGTAGTGGGCCTCCATCCGTTCCAGCGCCACCTCGATGCCCGCCTTCTCGGCGCTGATTCTCGGACGCACGATGGAGCCGGGCGGCACCTTGCGCAGACGCATACCCACAAGGTCGCTGAAGATACTCACCTTGACGCCCGAGAAGTACGCCGTGATCCATAGCCCGATGGGCACGAAGTAGGTGAACAGGCTCAGGAAAATGATGATCGCGAAAAGGATCGCGATGTAGAGCAGAACCTCCATTGGGGTCTCCTTTGGTTTCCGCTACTGTGCGCGCTCGTGCACGACGACGCGGTTGCCGTGCACTTCCAGCACCGCCACGGTGGCGCCGGCGGCGATGAAGGCGCCGTCGGTCACCACGTCCACCATCTCGTTGCCGAAACGGGCCCGGCCCGCCGGCCGCAGCGCCGTCAGGGCGATGCCCTCCTGGCCGGCCAGTCCCTCCAGCTCACCCGTGGCGGAATCGTATCCCGAGGCCCGGTCGGTGCGGTCCTCGCGCACCATCCGCTGCCAGGCCCGGTTGCGGATGAGCAGCCAGACGAGGGCGCCGGTGCCGCTGAAGCCGAGGACGCCGATGACGGTGGCCGCCTCGGGCCCGAGCCGCCTGTAGGCGAAGAGGACGCCGACACAGACCGTGCCGAACCCCAGGACCCCGAAGAGGTTGAACCCGGGAATGACGAAGACCTCGAGCAGGATCAGCACCAGGCCGAGCACGAGCAGGCCCACGCTGTAGATCCAGGGCAGCGCCTCGGAGCTGAACAGTCCTTCCACGTCCCCTCCTCAGATGGCCCGCACCACGACGCGGCTGCCGCGGGCCTGGACGATGCGCACCGTCGTCTGTTCCTCGATATACTCGCCCTCGGCGATGATGTCCAGGCGCTTGCCGGCGAACTGGCCGATCCCCACGGGCCGCAGCTCGGTGAGGGCTACCCCCTCCATGCCGACGAGCTCCTGGTCCTGGTCCGTCGAGGCCGACACGTAGCCGTCGGCGGCCGAGGTCCGGCCCGCCAGGATCAGGTGGCGGAAGGCGGGCACCTTGGGCAGGGACCGCAGCAGGATCAGGGCGGCAACGATGCCGATGATCATGGACAGGGAGAACTGGCCGACGACGCCGCTGATCTGCTCGATGCTCCAGAATTCGAAGGCGGGCAGCCGGGTCAGCAGCACGCTGGCCAGCATGCACAGGAACCCGGCCACGCCCGCCAGTCCGAAGCCGGGGATGAAGGCGATCTCGGCGAACAGCAGGCCAAGGCCGACGAAGAACAGGAGCAGCTCCTCCCAGTCGGCCAGGTGGACGATGAGGTGGCTGCCGAAGAACAGGGCGAGGGCCAGCAGGGCCATCGATCCGCCCAGGCCCCAGCCGGGCGTGCGCACCTCGGCGATCAGTCCGAAGAGGGCCACCGACAGCAGGATGGAGGTGACGATGGGATGGGTGAGCAGGCGGACGACGCGCTCGGCCAGGTTGATCTCTACCTCCACGACCTCGGCGTCCGCCAGATCGTAGATGGCCAGCAGCTCGGGCAGGGACTGGGCGCTCTCGTCGGCGAGGCCGTACTGCAGGGCCTGGTTGGTGGTCAACGTCGCCGGCCGGCCCACCTCGTCGCTGAAGCCGGGGATGTAGATGCGCTCGTCGACCATGGCCTCGGCGATCTCGGGATCGCGCCCCGTGCGCTCCGCCGTGGCCCGCATCTCGGCGCTCATGACCGACACGTACTTGTCGCCGGCTTTCTCGCCTGTGCCGGAGACCGGCGTGGTGGCGCCGATGGTGCCGCCCTTGACCATGACGATCTTGTCGCAGGCCAGCGAGATCAGGGCGCCGGCGGAGATGGCCCGCTTGTCGATGAAGGCGATGGTGAGGGACTCGGCGTCGATGATGGCGTCGCGGATGACGGAAGCGGCGTCGACGCGGCCGCCGAAGGTGTCGATCTCGAAGACCAAGGCGTCGACGCCGGCTTCGTCGGCGTCCTCCACGACGCGCTCCACGTAGGCGGTGATCCCGGGGTCGATCATGCCGCCCTCGGTGTCCACCGTGCGCAGCCGGAGCAGGTGGATCAGGGGACGGCCGGCCTCCTCGGGGGCGGTCCCGGCCTCGCCGGCCGGCGCCTCCTGGCCGCCGAGAGGAAGGGCCGCCAGCAGGAGCGCCGCCGCCGCCGGCAGGCGCGTCCATCGCTTTGGGAGGGGGATAGGGAACATTCTAGACAGGGGTGACAAGGGGCTAGATCTTACCCCCGGCCCTCCGTCCTTGTCAATCGAGCCGGCCCCTCCCTACCCTATGGCGCGGGAGGGAGAACGGATGAGAGTTCTCGAGGCCCCGGTCCGTTGGGGCATCATCGGCTGCGGCGACGTGACGGAAATGAAGTCGGGCCCCGGGCTGCAGAAGGCGCGCGACTCGGAGCTGGTCGCCGTGATGCGGCGCCACCGCGAGAAGGCCCGCGACTACGCCCGGCGCCACGGCGTGGCGCGCTGGTACGACGACGCCGCGGCCCTGATCGAGGACGAGGGCGTCGACGCCGTGTACGTGGCCACGCCGCCGGACTCGCACCCCGAGTACACGCTCCGCGCCGCCGCCGCCGGCAAGCCGGTCTACGTGGAGAAGCCCATGGCGCGCACCGGCGCCGAGTGCGAGCGGATGGTTCGGGCCTGCCGCCGAGCCGGCGTGCCCCTCTTCGTCGCCTACTACCGGCGCCGCCTGCCCCCGCACATGAAGGTGGCCGAGCTGCTCGGCCAAGGTGCCGTGGGCGACGTCCGCACGGTCGCCATCCGGCTGTTCAAGTCTCCCGCCGGCGGCGACCGGCGGCGCGACTTCCTGCCCTGGCGGGTCGATCCCGCCGTCGCCGGAGAGGGCGGCCACTTCCACGATCTGGGCTGCCACCAGCTCGACCTCCTCGACTTCCTTCTGGGTCCGATCGAGGAGGCCGGAGGCGTGGGCCTGTGCCTGGGCGGACTCTACCCTTGCCGCGACACGGTCACCGCCTCCTGGCGTCACGAGTCGGGGGCCGCCGGCACCGGCGCCTGGTGCTTCGTCGCCGACGAGGCGAGCCGCGCCGAGGAGATCGAGATCGCCGGCAGCGACGGACGTCTGAGCTTCGCCGCCTTCGACCTGGAGCGCCCCGTGCGCCTGGAGCGCGGCTCCGAGGTGGAGGAGTTCGCCGTGCCCGTCCCCGCCCACGTGCAGCAGCCCCTGATCCAGAGCGTCGTCGACGACCTGCTCGGACGCGGCGCCTGTCCCAGCACCGGCGACAGCGCCCTGCGCACGGCCCGGGTGATGGACCGCATTCTGGGGTGACGGGACTTCACCGCCCGGAGGCCCCGGGGGTGACGGTGGATCAGCCGCCCTTGGCGACGGGTTCCTGCTTGAAGGCTTCCATGGCGCCGTACTCGTGCAGCTTGTTGCGCAGGGTACGGGTGCTGATGCCGAGCTGGGCGGCCGCCTCGGTGCGCTTGCCGCCGAAGGCCTCCAGGGTGCTCATGATCAGCCGGCGCTCCATCTCGTGCACGGTGAGGCCCGCCAGCGGCGCCGGGTCGGCGGGGGAGCCGGCCGGGCCCTCGGCCAGCTTGGGCGGAAAGTCGGACACGGCCAGCCTCGGGCCGGGGGAGACGACCACGGCGCGCTCCACGTAATTCTCCAGCTCGCGCACGTTGCCCGGCCAGTGGTAGCGGCCGACCAGCTCGAGGGCCTCCTCCTCCAGACCTTCGATCCGCTTGTCGTTCTCCTGGTTGAAACGCTCGATGAAGGAGCGCACCAGGGCCGGCACGTCCTCGAGGCGCTCACGCAGCGGCGGCAGGCCGATCTCGATCACGTTGAGGCGGTAGTACAGGTCCTCGCGGAAGTTGCCTTCCTCCACCTCCCGGGCCAGATCCCGGTTGGTGGTGGCCACGATGCGCACGTCGACCTCGATGGTGCGGCTGCTGCCGACGCGCTCGAACTCCCGTTCCTGGAGAACCCGCAGCAGCTTCGCCTGCAGGGCCGGATCGATCTCGCTGATCTCGTCGAGCAGCAGGGTGCCCCCATGGGCCCTCTCGAAGCGGCCCCGCGTCTGCCGGATGGCCCCGGTGAAGGCGCCCTTTTCGTGGCCGAAGAGCTCGCTCTCCATGAGGTCCCTCGGCAGGGTCGCGCAGTTGAGGCGAATGAAGGGACCGCTCGCCCGCAGGCTGTTGTAGTGCAGGGCCCTGGCCACCAGCTCCTTTCCGGTGCCGCTCTCGCCGGAGACCAGGACGGTGGCGCGGCTCTCGGCGACGGTGCCGATCAGGTCGAAGACCTCCACCATGGCCGGCGACCTGCCGATCATGCTGCCGCAGCTGTAGAGGCTGCGCAGCTCCGACCGCAGGCGCCGGTTCTCGCGCTCCGTCTCCTGCACCCTGAGAGCCTGCTCGACGACGATCTCCATCTCCTCCGGCGCCGATCCGGCGCCCTTCAGCACGTAGTTGTAGGCGCCGTTGCGCATGGCCCGCACGGCGTCGTCGATGGCGCCGTAGGCGGTCATGAGGACCACGGTGAGCTCCGGCCACCGGGGCACGACCTTCTCCAGCAGCTCCAGACCGCTCATGCGGGGCATCTTGATGTCGGACAGCATCAGGTCGTACTCCGCCTCTTCCAGGGCCTCCAGGGCGCCCGAGCCGGAGCCGGCCGTGTCCACCTCGTAGCCCTTGCGGAGGAGGATCTCCTCGGTGCCGCTGCGCACGTAGGGGTCGTCGTCGACTAAGAGGATCCGCTTCGTCGCCATGGTTCTCTTTCCTGGTTCGCCTACCTGGGCAGGGCGATGGTGAAGCACGCCCCCTCCCCGGGGACGCTGTCCACGGTGAGGCGTCCGCCGTGGGCTTCGACGATCTTGCGGGAGGTCACCAGCCCCAGGCCGGTGCCGTCCTCCTTGGTGGTGAAGAAGGGCGTGAACAGCTTGTGGCGGGCTTCTTCGGCGATGCCGTCGCCGGAGTCGCGCACGGCCACCAGGGCCCACTCGCCGTCCTCCCGGCAGACCTCGGTGATCCGCAGGACGATGGGGCCGCCTCCGGACATGGCCTGGGCGGCGTTGAGAAGGAGGTTGAGGACGACCTGGCGGAAGCGCTCCACGTCGACCTGGCAGGTGCACCCGTGGGCCGGGAAGTCGCGGCGGATGGTCACGCCGGGACTCCGGCCCTCGGCGTCGACCTCGAAGAAGGCCGCCGCCTCTTCCACGGCCTGCGCCAGGTCGACGGGCCGGGTGTTCAGATTCAGGGGACGGGTGTAGCTCAGCAGACTGGAGACGATGCGGTTCAGCCGGGCCACGCCCTCGGTGATCTTGCCCACCAGGCGCCGGCTCGGGTGGTCGGCCGGGAGGTCCCGGTCGAGCAGGTTGGCGAAGCTGGCGATCCCGCCGAGAGGATTGCGGATCTCGTGAGCCACGGTGGCGGCCATCTCGCCGAGGGCGGCCAGGGTGTGCATCCGGCGCACCTGGCTCTCCAGACGCTTGACCTCGGTCAGATCGCTGAAGACCTCGATGGCGCCGAGGACCTCGCCATTGCCCTCGCGCACCACGGAGGTGCTGAAGCCGAGGGGGATCGTGCGGCCGTCGGGAAGGCGCAGGTCCTTCTCCTGGTTCCGCAGGCTCTCGCCGGTCTCCAGGGTGTGGAGGACCGACGGCTCCCCTTCCTCCCGTCCCATGACCTCTTCGTAGGTCCGGCCGATGACCTCCTCCTGGGAGCGGCCCGTGATCTCCTCGGCGGTCCGGTTGAACAGGGTGATGCGACGGTCGAGCCCAAGCACGAGCAGGCCCCCCGTCATGCTCTCGAGGATGTTGTTCAGGTAGTTGCTGACCCGGTCCTTTTCCTCGAGGCTGTCGCGCAACTCCCGGTTCGTCTCCCCGAGGCGCACGTTGAGGAACTCGAAGCGTTCCTCGAGCTGCCTGTAGGCCTCCAGGTAGCGCCGCGCCGTGTCCTCGAACAGCTCGGACGAACCGTCGAGGGCCTCCTCGAGAGGCGCGCCTGCGCCCAACTGGAGCACGGGATCGGGGGGGGGATCGGACGAGGCCATCGAACTCCTTGCCATCCGGCGGGACGGATGGACCGCGACCGGCGGGTCGGCGGGCACGGCTTCCGCGGCGGCCCCGGCGCCGCCGTCGCGGCGCCAGTTCCAGAGGATGACCGTGCCCGGGGGAGGGGGGGCTCCGCTTGCTGACGGGGGAGCTCCGCGAGCTCCCCGGCGCTTCAGCCCTCGGGGGTGGGAGCCTGTTCCGCGGTCCCTTCGGCCCCTTCGTCGTTGACGACGATGCGGCCGTCGGAGTACTCGTTGAGGGCGCCCACGGCCGGATGGGGCAGTTGGATCTCGGAACCTTCGGGGACCTGTCGGAAGCGGCTGTTGATCTCGCGCGCCCGCAGGGATAGGGCGCGGCAGGCCGCGTAGGAGTTGTGGGTGCCTTCCAGGCTGAAGTCAACCTCGCGGTTGAACATCGTACGCTGGGCGTTGAGCATGCGGATCTCCCTTTATGTGGGTCAACAGGGCGCTTCCGTAAACGAACATAGGACCATTCCCATCACTTAGCAAGATCGGGACCAGGGATCAGCTCGCCGGCGCGGACGGCAAAGGGCAGCCGGTTGTGCTCCGGCGGAAGGGGGCAGACGTAGTCGGGATTGTAGGCGCAAAACGGGTTGTAGGCGCGGTTGAAGTCCAGGACCCAGGAGCCGTTCTCCTCCACGCCGACCGGCGCGTAGCGACCCGCCGGATAGGTCTGCCGCCCGTTGGTCGGGTCGGTGAAGAACACGCTGAGGCTGCCGTCCCGGCCGCTGCCGTAGACCTCGACTTGGTAAGAGCTCCCTGCGTGCTCGAAGAGGAACCGCCCGAGGCGCTCGACCACGGTGGTGGCGCCGGCGCTGTCGGGCATGGGCAGCCGGCGCACGCGTCCGTAGCGGTGGAACTCCCCCGGGATCCGCCACGCGGGATCCACCGGGAAGTAGCGCAGCCCGGCAAAGCCGGCCGCGTCCTCCGGCCGCAGCGGCGATTCGGGCCCGTGGCGCAAGAGGCTGTCCTTCAACGCCCGGCTCGCCGCGATCTCGACGGTCAGCGTCTCCTCGCTGCCAGCGGCCCCGTGGGCCGCACCGCTCCCGGCCGGGAGCAGGCACAGCAGCAGGAGAACGGACCGCCGCCCCGATTGACGCCCCCCGGCGACCGGGGTTAATTCGCCGCCGCTGCCCGCTGTCGGAAAGGGGATTCGCATGAGACTGAAGGATCGCGTCGCCATCGTCACCGGAGGCAGTTCCGGCATCGGCCGGGGCATCGGCCTGGAGTTCGCCCGCGAGGGGGCGCGTGTCGTGGTGGCCGATGTCCGGGAGGCCCCCAAGGCGGGGCGCTATCACGAACAGGACACGACCACCCCCACGGTGGAGGAGATCGGGAAGATCGGCGGACGGTCCCACTTCGTCCAGGCCGACATGGGCCAGGAACGGGCCGTGAAGAATCTCGTGGACGAGGCCGTGGCCACCTTCGGCGGTCTCGACATCATCGTCAACAACGCCGGCATCCACATACCGGGCGATACCCAGGAAATGAGCGCCGCCCAGTGGGACCAGGTGGTGGGCGTGAACCTGCGGGGGCCCTTCCTGCTGATCAAGTACGCCGTGCCTCACCTGGAGAAGTCGACCGCCGGCCGGGTGATCAACATCGGTTCGGTGCATTCCTTCCACGGCGGCGGCGGTCCCGCGTACGCGCCGGCCAAGGCGGGGATCGTCAACCTCACGCGGGACACGGCCGTGGAGCTCGCCGGCCGCGGCATCACGGCCAACGCCATTTGCCCGGGGTACATCGAGACGGCGATCCAGGACTACCTGACGCCGGAGCAGATCGAACAGAGCCGCAAGGCCACCCCCCTGCCCCGGTTCGGCCGGCCCCGCGACATCGGCCGCGCCTGCGTGTTCTTCGCCTCCGACGACGCCGAGTGGGTCACGGGAACGGCGCTGCCCGTGGACGGGGGCTGGCTGGCGCCGATCGGCTGAGCCGAGTCGCGCGCCCGTATCCCGTATGTAGAACCCGCCGTTGACCCCGAACTGCCTGACCCGCCGGCTGTACACGAAAACCGCGCGAGCCGATGTTCGCCTGCTTTTCGTGTTCCTCCGGGAACGTGTTGAGCAGCGTACGCCCGGCAGCAGGTTGCAGCCCGCGTACAGGTCGACGAGTGTGCGGCCGTCGAAGGTCACGGGCGACGGCGCTGGCCTTCAGGATGCCCTGATTCCGGCAAGAGTGTCTGGTTCAGCCTTCGAGATTGACATCGCTGAGCCGAGGCCCATACATTGGCGCGTCCGTCGAGGGGGACCGGCACACGGCCTGCGCGCGCCCGCCGGCGTTCCGTCCCAGCCAGGCCCCCCGGCGCAGGATCCGAGCCGCCCATGATTCTGGTGAACCGGCACACCAAGGCCGGAGAAGGCCCCTTCCAGGCCACGCTCCGCATCGAGCCCGCCTCCCGCGTCGACCTGATCGACGTGAGAGGCAAGCTTCGCGAGGAGTTCGGTTCCGACTTCACCCGCTATCCCCGGGCCTTCTACATATCGGACCACACCACGGCGGGCTTCCTGGACCAGCGCCTCGCGGAGGTCTTCGAGTACGACGGCGCCAATATCCAGGACTACCTCAAGATCTTCCAGAAGCTCTTCCCCCCCGACGCCGGCTACGTCCACGACGAGCTCGACCGCCGCACCGAGCTCTCCGACAAGGAGCGCGCCACCGAGCCCCGAAACGCCGACTCCCACCTGACCTTCATGGGGGGTGGCCTGCACACCTCCGCCTCCTACGAGCTGCAGGGCGACGAGCCGGTGTGGTTCGTGGAGCTGGACGGGGTCCACGTGGGCGGCACCCGGCAGCGGCGCACCACGGTGATCGCCTACAACGGCGAGGAGGAGGCCGCCCGCATGCAGGTGCCGGTGGCGGCCTCGGCCCACGCCATCGATGCCCAGAACCTGCGCGACCCGGCTCTCGGCTTCATCGCCCGGCTGGAGGAGATGGCCCGCGAGCACAAGGTCTCCTTCGGCCGTTTCGACGTGTCCCTGCCCCCCGAGGACCGCGACGCGGGCCTCACGGTGAACGAGTACGAGACCCTGCTCATGACCCACGATCTCCGGGAGGTGCTGGCCAACCCCTTCCGCTACATGGCGCGCATGGGCAGGGGGGCGCTCCAGGTCCCCCGGAGCATACCCGCCAAGGCCCTCAACTACGCCCAGTACGACGCCGTCCAGATCTTCAACACGATCCTCGACCGCGCCGGGATGCGCCACTCGGTGGTGGAGAGGGTGGTCAACCGGGCGCTGGCCGTCCCGGTCTCACACTTCCTGCGCATGAAGCGGGGAATCAGCCTGCCGGTCCTCGACCGCAAGGGCGACGGCGGAGGGGAGATCGGCTGGGGAACCTACCAGAGCCCGATCCTGGTCCAGTGGAACGGCGCCGGCGGCCCCACTCGGGCGCTGGACGTCACGCTAGTGCGGTTCGTCTAAGGCCTGTCCGCCTTCACGGCTTCACCACCGCCCGGGTCACCGCCGTCGTGCGGTCCTTGCCGAACCACTCGGCGGTCTCGAAGGCGGTGTTGATCTCCTCCAGGTCGAAGCTGTGGGACATGAGGTCGGCCAGCGGATACCGGTCGCGGGTGCGGTCCAGCATCTCCACGGCCGCGGGCAGCAGCCGCGGGCTGTAGAACGAGACCGGGACGATGTACTTGATGCCGTGCAGCACCCGGTTGATGTCGATCTCCACCATCGATCCCGCGGAGATGTTGCCGATCTCGATGTAGCGTCCCCCCGGCCTCAGCATCTCCAGGCCCTCTGTCACGACGCCGGGGAAGCCCACCACCTCGACCACGGTGTCCGCCCCCGAGCGGCCGCCGCCGACCCATTCCTTCACCTGCGCGACCCGGTCCTGCGGATCGGTGATCTCGTTGATGTCGATGGTGTAGTCGGCGCCGCACCGGCGGGCCAGTTCCAGACGCGGTTGCTGCCCGTCGATGGCGATGATGGGTCCCGCGCCGCGTTCGCGGGCGTAGGCCATGCCGTAGAGGCCGAGACCGCCGGCTCCCTGGAAGACGACGGCGTCCCCGGCCCGCAGGTTGGAGCGCTCGATGCCCTCCATCACCGTGGCCGCGGCGCAGTTGACGGAGGTCAGGGCGTCGTCCGACAGATCGGAGTCGATCCGGAAGACGAAGGTCCCCGGCCTGACGTACCAGTAGTCGGCGAAGCCGCCGTGGCAGTAGGGCCACTCCTCCACCGGCCTGACGATCTCGAAGTTGTGAGGGCAGTCGGTGTACTCGCCGCGGATGCAGTGGTAGCAGCGGTGGCAGGGGGTGTAGTAGCTGAAGATCACCCGGTCCCCCTCCTTCAGGGGTCGCTCCAGGTGGTCGGTGGAGACCTGGGAGCCCATGGAATGGACGCGCCCCACCAGCTCGTGGCCGTGGACGCAACCGTGCATGCGGAGATCTCCGCGCCACAGGTGCAGGTCGGAGCCGCAGACGCCGCAACCCGTGACCTTCACCAGGATGCCCCCGGGCTCGACCTCGGGGACCGGCAACTCCCGGATCTCGAACCGGTAGTCGTCGACGAGCACCGCTGCCCTGCCGCGCTCAGCCACGGGTCACCTCCGTGAAGTGGTCGATCATTGGCGCAACGCGGCCTTGATCCGGCCCCAGGATTCCGTCGTGACGGCAGGCTCTCCACTGCTCTCCGAGCAGTCCGTCGACAGTGGATCGTCGGCCCACCGCCGGATGCGCCAGGTGCCGGCCTCGTCCTGACGAAGCTTGAAGGTCATCACCTGATCGACCAGGAACCCTTCATCCGGAGCGTGCAGCAGCAGCAACCGCATATGTCCCCGATAGACATGCCAGTCCTCCTCCGGATGGCCGTCTAGATCTCCCTCGAAGACGATGGGCGAGTCAGCCCCGAGCTCGTCGTACCTGTCCTCGGCGATGAGGTCGAACTCGATCGTGCGGAAGACGTCGAAGACGCCCCGCCTCGAATCATCGCCGTCACCGCCCATAACCGCCAGCTCCTCCTGTCTGTCATTCCAGTACAGGAGCTCGCCCCGACAGTCCACCTCGGTGAATACGAAACCGTCGTCCAGCAGGCTCTCGTAGAAGTCCGGATCGCGCTCCTCGAAAGCGAGCTTGAGATTGTCCATGGCGATCTCGGGAGTGCTGGCCACTTGGGGTGCCTCCACCTCCGGAGGCCGGCGCGGTGGCCCGGACGCACGGTCGGCGCACTGGGCCGACATCAGGGCCGCGGCCAGCGCCGCCAGGAGTACGCGGTTGAATCCCGTCTCGCGGAAAGTGTTCACGCGCGGCGAGGCGGGGCCTCGCACCAGGTCTCGATGGCGGCCAGCAACTTGTCGAAGGGCTCCACGAAGAGACGTACACCGTCCTCCAGCAGCTCGTCCGTGGCTTCCCGCATGGATATCCCGAGCCCTTCGAGGGCGGCCATCACGTGGCGGGCCTCGTCCGCGTCCTTCTCCAGGGTGGCCTCGACGACGCCGTGGTCGCGGAAGGCCTCGAAGGTCGCCTCCGGCAGGGTGTTCACCGTATAGGGACCGATCAGTTCCTCCACGTAGAGCACGTCGCGGTAGTCCGGGTTCTTGACGCTCGTGCTGGCCCACAGCAGCCGCTGGGGGTTGGCGGCGGCGGCCGCCAGGCGGGACCAGCGGTCCCCGTCCACCAGGTCGCGGAAGTGCTGGTAGGCGAGCCGGGCGTTGGCGATGGCGGCGCGGCCCTTCAAGGCCGCCAGGGCCACCCGGCGCACGGCGTCGGTCTCGTCCGCCAGGCGCTCGTCAATGCGCGCGTCGATGAGGGTGTCGATGCGGCTGACGAAGAAGCTGGCCACGCTGGCCACGGCGGCCAGATCGCCGCCCTTCTCCAGCAGGCTCTCCAGGCCTTTCAGGTAGGCTTCGGCGGCGGCGGCGTACCGGTCCCGCGCGAAGAGCAGAGTGACGTTGACGTTGACGCCCTCGGCGATGAGCCGCTCGATGGCGGGCAGGCCCGCCGACGTTCCCGGCACCTTGATCATGAGGTTCCGCCGCCCCACCTCGCCGGCCAGGCGCAGGGCTTCGTCCACCGTGCCCTCCGTGTCGTGGGCCAGGTGCGGCGAGACTTCGAGGGAGACGAAGCCATCGCGGCCCCCGGACTCCTCGTGCACGGGCAGCAGCGCGTCGGCCGCCCACTGGATGTCCTCTACGGCGATCGCCTCGTAGATCTGCAGGGGCGTGAGCCCCGCGGCGGCGTGCCGGCGCAGCGCCCCGCGGTAGTCGTCCGAGCCGGCGATGGCCTTCTCGAAGATGGCGGGGTTGGAGGTCATCCCCCGCAGGCCGTCCTCGGCGATCAGCCGGCCCAGCTCACCGCTGGTGATCAGACTTCGGCGGAGGCTGTCGTACCAGACGCTCTGACCCTGCCGGCCGAGATCGAAGATCGGATTGGACATGACCTGGGCTCCTGTGGGGAGACGGGAGGGTGGTGGCGGTAATATATCTCCCCCGAAGGCCGCTTGCCCGGCCCCCGGGGCCCGGGTAGGTTCTTGCGGCGATGGCCACCATCGTCGACGGCAAGAAACGCATCCCCTTCATGCGGGGGATGCTCGTGCACCATCTCATCCAGCGCGGCTTCGATCACGACGAGGCCTACGGCATCGCCGACGAGGTGCGCACCGAGGTGCGGCAGCGCAAGGAGGTGGAGCGCGGGCAGATCCTCGATCTGATCGCGGGTCTGCTCAAGCGCGACCATCCCGACCGCCCCCTCGGCAATCTCCTGTTCTGGGAACCAGCGCCGACGACGATCACCGTCGACCGCGACGCGGGCCCCCGGCCTTTTTCCCCCGAGCTGCTGTCCCATTCGATCCAGGCCGCCGGTCTGTCCCCCGGCCGGTCCTACGAGCTGGCCCGCACGGTGGAGGAACGTCTTCTCGACAGTGGCGCCAGCCGCATCGGTCACGGCGAGTTGGAAAACCTCGTGGAGGAGGTCATCCTCGACAGGTGCGACGAGAGTTCCGCCGAACGCTACCGGACCTGGCGCGCCTGGGGCGACCTGAACCAGCCGCTGGTGATCCTCATCGGCGGCGCCACGGGCGTCGGCAAGACGACTCTGGCCGTGAGCCTGGCCAACGTCCTCGACATCCCTCGCGTGGTGGCCACCGACGACATCCGACAGATCCTGCGCCTTACCCTGGCCAAGGACTTCATGCCCTCAATCCACGATTCCTCCTACGACGCCGAAGCCGGGGACCTCCAGGACGGTCTCGATCCGGTAGTGGCCGCCTTCCACGAGCAGTCCCGCGTCGTCGGCGTCGGAGTGCGCGCCATCATGTCCCGCTGCATCGAGGAGAACGCCAGCGTCATCATCGACGGCGTCCACCTGCTGCCCGGGATCTCGCGGTGGAGAGCCTTCGAGGAAAACGCCATCATCGTGCCCATCTGCCTGGCCCTGACCGACCGCCAGGCCTACGAGACGCGCTTCGCCAAACGGGAGGTGCAGGCCCCGGCCCGGACTCCGCGCAAGTCCCTGTCCAACCTCGATCGCATCCTCAGCATCCAGGAGCACATCCTGAAGGGCTGCGATGACGAGGACATCCCCGTCATCGAGATGACCGCGGTGGAGGATCCGACGCAGGCCGCCGTGCTCGCCGTGGTCGAGCGGCTTCGACGGGTGGAGGAGATCCGCCAGCGCATCGCCGCCAACGGCAAGGCCGACGGCAAGAAAGCGAAGAAGAAGAAGAGATGACCGGAATCATGCGCCTCTTTGCCCGCTGGCGGCACGGTCATATATTGGCGGCTCTCGTGACGAGGATGTTCGACCGTCCAGCCGGTTTCGCCTGGTTTTCCCGAGGCGGCCGGAGAAGGGGCAGCGACATGCTGGGCAAGAAGGAAAGCAACGGCGGCGGCGGCGAGACCCTGAACACGATCGTGGGCCGCGGCACTCTCTTCGAGGGTGTCATGAAGGTCGACAACAGCGTCCGCATCGACGGAACCTTCAAGGGCGAGCTGTCGTGCTCCGGAACGCTGACCGTCGGCCAGTCGGGGGAGGCCCACGCCCAGCTCGAGGGCCGCGACATCTACATCAACGGGACCGTGCACGGCAACGTGCGGGGCGACAAGGTCCGCCTCGACAGCCAGGCGCGCGTCGTCGGCGACATCTGCTCCAACGCCCTGACCATCTCCGAGGGCGCCGTGTTCCAGGGCAACTGCTCCATGGAGATGGAGCTGGAAGCCGGGGAAGCCGGGCCGGAAGCCGGCGAAGGCGACGCCGGCTCCGTGATCCCCATGGACAGGCGCGCCTCGGGCAGCTGAGCACCGAAGAACCGGGCGAATCTCGCCGTCGCGCGGGGTCAGCAGTTCGGCGCCGCGCCCGCGCCCCGGCGGCCCCCGGCCGAGACCCCGCACACCCGGCGCAACCCTGCAGTTCCCGGGCAGGAACATCCCACCGGCCAGATGGTCCCTCATGTGCGGGCCCCGCCCCTGCCACTCGACACTCACAGCCGTTCCCGTACCGAACCTGGCCCCCTCGGGCGAACGCCGTACCCGCGGCGCCTCCGAGACCCGGCTCTTCGGCCGGGAGCTGGCCGCCGCCCTGGCGCCGGGGGACCTGGTGGCCCTCGAAGGCGACCTCGGCACGGGAAAGACCTGCCTCGTCCAGGGGATCTGCGCCGGGCTGGGTGTCGACGAGGTGGTCAACAGCCCTACCTTCGTGTTGCTGAATGTGTACGCCGGCGCCGGGGAACAAGGCGCGTTGCGGGTCTACCACTTCGACCTCTACCGCCTGGAGACGGTGGACGAGCTGGCGGAGATCGGCGCCGATCAGTTCTTCCACGAGGCCGACGCCGTCACCCTCGTGGAGTGGGCGGACCGCCTGCCGGAGCTCCTCCCCGAGAAGCGCTGGCAGGTCGGTCTCGAGTACGGAGAGGAGGAGCAGGAGCGGCGGATCCGGTGGCGGCGGCCGGAAGCCGAGACCGGCTCCCCGGGGAAGGACGCTTGACCTTGTATCGCAGGTGGCTCCCGGCGCTGGCGGCGCTGGCCACGTCCTGGCCGGGTATTGCGGCCTCCCAGGACGGGCCCATGGAGTTGGTGCGCCTCGTGGACAGTCCCACCGCCGGCCTCGTGGACAAGGGGCGGTTCGCCGTCGACCTGAGGCTGTTCTCCGGGGGGGGCCTCATGGGCCAGGTCGACGCCGGACTGCTGCGTCGCCTGTCCATCGGCCTGGCCTTCGGCGGCGAGGGCGTGATCGGAGACGCCGACATCGAGTGGTATCCGAAGGTCGAGGCGGCGGCCCGCTACCGCCTCGTCGAGGAGAGCACGGGAATGCCCGCCCTGACGGTGGGCTACGACACCCAGGGATACGGCGCCCACTCCAACGACAGGTACCAGGTCCGGTCCAGGGGGATCTACCTGGCCGGCAGCAAGAACTACGGTTCCCCCCTCGGTCAGCTCGGCTTCCACGGCGGTCTCCACTGGTCCCTCCAAGAAGATGCCGGCGGCCTCTCCGGGTGGCTGGGCGCGGACAAGAGGCTCAACGAGGAGCTCTTCCTCATCGCCGAGTACGATGTCGCCCGCGACAGCAGCGACGACTCGTGGGCCTGGAACCTGGGCTATGTCAACGGGGGGGTCCACTGGTCGCCCATTCCGAGCCTGAGGCTCGGCTTCCTTCTCAAGAACCTCCTCCAGAACGGGGACCGCACCGGCCCCGGCGGCCCCGCCGCCGACCTGAGCCGCGAGATCTCCGTTCGCTACAGCGAGACCTTCTGATGCGTCGATTCCGCACCCCCTCGCTCTTGCTGTTCCTGGCCACGGCCGCGGCCGGCCAGGAGGAACGCGCCATCGATCACTTCGCCGGCGTCGGCGTGCGCGCCATGGGGATGGGCGGCGCCTTCGCCGCCCTGGCCGACGACTTCACCGCCCTCTACTGGAACCCGGCCGGTCTGGCGCAGATGCGGCAGCGCGAGATCTGCGTCGCCTTCCTGCGCAACGCCAGGGAGAACCGGGCCGTCACCGGATTCGGGACCGGGAGCGAGAGCCGGGCCACCGCCGACGTGAGCAACACCCGCTTCGGCAGCCTGGGTTTCGTCTATCCCGTGCCCGTCTACCAAGGCAGCCTCGTGCTTGCGGCCGGCTTCAACCGGGTGAAGGACTTCGACTGGGTTCTCGATCAGCCCCCGGTGCCGGTGGTCCGCGATGCGGCCGGGGCCGTCGTGGGCGACAGCCTCGCCATCGACGACAGCTTCCTCCACGAGGGCGAGCTGGCCATCACCTCCGTGGCCGGCGCCATCGACGTCTCTCCCTCCGTGTCCCTTGGAGCGACCTTCAGCCTGATCAGCGGCCAGGACGATTGGACCTCCGAGTTCGTCTCCATCGACACGGAGGACTTCTTCCACGAGAGCCGCTTCACCGACCGGGAGGCCTTCGTCGACAACTACCGCACCACCTGGACCGCCACCCTCGGAGCCATGGTGCGCTCGCCCCGGGACGACCCGCGGCTGCGCCTCGGCGCCACCATGGCCACGGGGCCGTCGCACAAGGTCAGCTTCACCTACCGGGCGCCGCCGCAGACGGCCTTCAGCTCCGTCGAGTTCGACGACGGCCGCGTGGTCGAGGCCCCGAGCCAGGACTTCAAGAGCAGCTACCGCATCGCCCTGCCCCTGTCCTTCGGACTCGGCGTATCGGGCCGGCCCGTGCCCCAGGTGACCCTGGCCGCCTCGGTCCACCTCACCGAGTGGACCCAGACCAATTACACCGACGAGGACCCCTTCGAGCTGCGCACCGACACCTCCTTCGAGGACCAGTACGACGACGTCCTGCGCTGGCACATCGGGGCCGAATGGCAGGTGCCGTGGGCGGCCGTCGATCTGCGCGCCGGGTACTATGCCGATCCCCTGCCCTTCGTTGGGCCCCGGGATCCCACGCGAGCCCCGAACCGGGTCACCAACCCGCGGATCCGCGCGCTCCGGGACCGGCGGTTCCTCACCTTCGGCGCCGGCGTCGCGGTGGAGGAGGCGGTGCGGCTCGAGGCGGCCTACACCCGCGGCGGCTACGAGCAGGCCGAAGGCGAAGGCGAATTGGAGCTGCGGGAGGACGTGGACGTCAACCGCGCCTTCCTGGGGGTCCGCTACCGCTTCTGAACCGGGCCCCGTGCTGGTCCCGGAGAGCCGCCGAAGTCGTTGACCGGGAGGGCTCCCTCCGTATATTGACCCAGAGCGCCCTCTGCCCGAGGGCGCGGAATCAGACAGGAGGTGGCGACATGACCAGATCCCTGACAGGGCTCGTGCTCGCGCTGGTGGTGGTTTCCGCGACCGGGTGCTACACCGTCCTGCGCGCTCCCGGAGGCTTTTCCCGCTCCGAGGCGCCCGCCTACTCCACTGCCTGGGAGGCTCCGGAGGAAAGGGATCCCCGCCTCGGCCGGTTCTCCAACGAGCGCGACCTGGATACCCCGGCCTACGGTTCGTACGGCAGCGGCTTCCCGATCTTCGGCTACGACTCCCGGCAAGGCATGTACGGCTTCGGCTCGCCCTTCGCCTACGGACCGGGATACGGCTATGGATACGGGTCCAACTACGGGTACGACCCGTACGGCTACAGCCCCCGCTACGGACCCTACGGGTACGGCTACGACCCGTACTACTCCGGCAACACCTACGTGCCCCCCGGATACCAGCTGGTGACCTCCACCGAGCTGGACAGGCTGCGGGCGGGGCTGTCCAGCGGTGGCGGGCCGACCTCGGATTCCCCTCCGGTCGACTCGTCCGCCCTGCAGGAGCAGCAGCGGCAGACCCAGGAGCGGGCCTGGACCCAGCGGGTCGAACCGACCGCGCGGCGGTCAACCGTCGGTCAGCGCACCACGAGGACCTCGAGCGGCTCCGGCTCCAGCGGCACGGTTTCCTCCGGCTCCCCGAAGAAACCCGCCTCCTCGGACGAGGAGAGCAGCGGCAGCTCGGCGGCCAAGCGCCGGAAGCAGCGCCGCTGAAAGGGACCCGCGCCAAGGCGCGGACGGATCCAGGAAAGACGAAAGAGGGGGCGGCTCCCGGCTGGAGCCGCCCCCTCTCCTTTGCGCCGGCGCCCCTCCGTCGAGGGTCTCAGTCCCCGCTGACGTCGAAGTGCCGGGTCTGGCGGCTGGGCGGCGGGGCGACGCGGGCCAGGAACCCCCGCAGCGGCGGGGCCAGGGCCGCCAGCATCTGCCGCTCGGTGCGGTCCCGGCCGCCCCCCAGCAGGTCCAGTTGAACCTGCTGCCAGCTGCTGTGCCGGCCCTCGTGGCTCCAGCTCTTGCCGGTGGCCAGGTTCACCAGCAGCAGCTGCAGGTCCACGGTGATGTTGACCCTGGGACTGGCCACCATCCCGTAGGGGCTCGGCGTCAGCGGCGTCATGCGCGCGTTCAGGCTGCGCAGGGTGACGAAGACGAGAGCGTCGAGTTCCAGCTCGGTCACCATGGCGCTCTGCAGGCTGTCGCTGAAGACGGCCGCGGAATCGAGGTCCACCTCTCGGAAGTGCCAGCGGATCTCGTCCTGGCCGAGTACCGTGCGGCCGGACAGGTTGCGCAGGCCTCCGGCCGTGGCGTCGGTGAGCCGTCCCATGACCTTCTCGATGTCCAGGTCCTGCAGGGGCTCGATGTTGGTGGCCGACAGCACGCCGACCTTCTCCACGCCTTCGAGCAGGGCTCCGAGCTCTTCGTCGGGCACGGAGGGCGCGCGGAACTCGACCGCCGTCCCCATGCCGCCGCTCCCCCGGGCCGCGCATCCGCACAGGCACAGCAGGGCCAGCCACCGCGCCGTCAGGCGCCACCTCCCGGCCGGCCGCGCCACCCTCAGAAGCTCCGGCCGAAGCTGAAGTGCATGTGCCACTCCCCCATATCCTTGAAGTCGGTGCGCCGGGCGAACTCGAAGTTCAACGGCGCCAGGAAGTAGACGAGCAGTCCGAAACCGACCCCGCTCTGCAGGCGCACCGTCTCCGCCGCCGGGGCGACGGCGACGTGGGGGCTCTGCAGCGGCCATGGATCGAGGATCTGATCCTGGTTCCAGGCGGTGCCCAGGTCGGCGAAGATGGCGCCGTCCACGGCGGGAATGGCAAAGGTCCCGGGCCAGCCGAAGGTGATGTTGCGGATGAAGGGGACGCGGATCTCGCCGTTGAGCAGCGCCACCCGGTTGCCCGTGAACTCCGAGAAGGGATAGCCCCGCAGGGGGCCCACGTTGAGGTTGTACCCCGGGTAGAAGGGCAGGAACCACGCCGGGCCCCCGAGATTGTACTCCAGGCCGTCGCGGCCCAGGGAGCCGATCCCCGTGCCCCGCAGTCCGAGCACCGACCAGCGGCCCAGGCGCAGGTAGTGGCGGTAGTCGACCTCCACGTGCGTGAAGTTGCGGTCCACCTCTCTCAGCGCCAGGGTGCGGCCGGCGGACAGGTAGTAACGCCGGCCCGCCGTGGGACCAAGGAGCCCGTTGTTCAGGGAATCGTGGACGTAGGCGGCCTTGAACAGGTGCGTGCTGGAGCCGTCGATCGGCTCCTGCACCGGCCAGGCGATCTCGCGCTGTTCGTCGACGAAGGAGTAGGACAGCTCGACGCGCCGGTACACGTCGAGGGGATAGCTCATGTCGGCCAGCAGCCCCGTCTGGCGGCTGCGTACGAGACCCCGCGTGAGGCGCCCGCCGATCCCGTAGTTGCCCTGCAGCGGCCCCCGGCCCTCGTTGTCGTTGAAGTACTGGTTCCAGTTGAAGACCATGGCGCTGTAGGTCGGCCGGCGGCCGTGGTAGCTGTAGCCGGCGGCAAAGGTGAAGTCGTTGTTGATCTCCTGGGAGGCCACGTAGTCGGTGAACAGGTTGAGGTCGTGGTTGCCGAGCAGATCGCTCATGCTCAGGTGGGCGACCCCGGCGAGAAGGCCGCCGTAGCTGCCCACCATCTGCAGCGCCACCCCGTCGAACTCGAGCTTCGGCGTGTACCGCCGCCGCGGCAGTCCCTCGAGGGCGCCGCCGGGGCCCCCGTCGAGGCGCGCCGTGTTCCGCCGCAGGGCCTCGCCCACGTCCCGCGCGCCGGCAGCGGGTGATGACACCCCGGCCTCTCCGGCGGCGTCACCAGCGGCATCGCCGGCGGCGGCCTCCGCCAGCTTCATCGCCTGGTTGGCATCCGCCTTGCGGTCGAGGAGGGCCACCGCCTCCTCCAGGCCGAGCCGGGCGGCGTTGGCCAGGGGCGTGGCGGCGCTGTCGGCCAGGGACTTCCCTGCGAGGAGGACGGAGCCCGACACCGGCGGTCCCTCGCCGCCGGCCCCCGAGACCTCCACGGGATCCGCCGGCTCGGCGCCGCGCCGCGCCGCCAGCTCCTCGCTGTGCCGCCGCAGCTCCGGCATGGTGGGCATGTCCATGCGGTACATCTCCCGCCGGCTGTGGTAGTAGGTGTTGAGCACCAGCTGCTTGCCGTCGGGCGACAGGGACGGGTTCATGATGCCGGAGAGGGTGCGCGTCAGGCGGTACTCCCGGCCTTCGCCGAGGTCGTGGAGGAACAGGTCGTTGATGCCCTCGCGGGTGGAGACGAAGAGGATCCTGTCGCCTTCGGGTGTCCACTCCGGCCACAGGTCGTCGCCCGGCGTGGCTACCAGCGTCGACTGGCTCCCGGTGTCGAGGTCGTAGACCTTGATGTCGAACTGGCCTTTCGACTTGGAGCTGAAGGCCAGCCGCCGGCCATCGGGATGGAAGTCGGGGTGGTCCTCCCGCCGCGACGTCCCGGTCAGCTGGGTGACCTCCTTCGTGCGCGCGTCCACGAGGTAGAGGTCGCTCTGGCCGTACCCGGTGCCGACGAAGGCCAGGCGGCGGCTGTCGGGCGCCCAGTCGAGCCCTTCGAGGATCTCGATGTCGTCGAAGGACAGGACATCCACCAGCTCCTTGTCGTAGAGGTCCCAGAGGACGATGGCGTCCTTCGGGCCGTGCTTGCCCACCAGGGCGATGGTGCGGCCGTCCGGCGCCCAGGCGACGGTGCCGTCGCCGAAGGTCAGGTCGTCGAAGACGCGAGTGCGCATGCCGGTGGTGACGCGCTGCACCCGGCGGCCGTTGCTGACGCGGATGATATCGACGTGCTGCTCCACGCCGTCGGTGCTCAGCACGGCGAGCATGTCTCCCCCCAGGGACCACTCCGGGGACATGTACAAGCCGTCCGCCTCGTCGTCGTCGACCACGCGGGTGGCGAACTCCGACACGTAGTCCCGGTGCTGCAGCAGCGGCCAGTAGCGCTTGCGCAAGTGCGCCTGCCAGCGCTCGTCGAGAGTGCTCATGTCCATGTCGATGAGGCGCTCGAGGAGCCGGTCCGTGTCGGTCTGCTGGTCCCACACGCGCAGGATGCGGCTCACCTTCTCGGGCCCGAAGTTGGCCGCCAGGTACTCCATCAGGCTGTGGCTCTGCTTGTAGGCCAGAAACGGGTTCGGCAGGTAGTTCCAGCTCGAGTCCATCACCTCGAGAGGGATCAGCCGGTCCGTGAGCACCGCGTCGCGCAGCACCATCTCGTCGATGGTGTTCATCTCCTCCGTGGAGTACTCGGCCAGGCCCTCCATGATCCACGTCGGCGGCCGGGCGATCGGGTTGGAGATGCGCCGCACCGGCCCCCGGTTCACGATGTCGTACTGGAAGATGTGCATCAGCTCGTGGGTGAGGACGTTGCGGAAGTCGTCGAGATCGCCGTTGAAGGGGATCACCATGCGGTAGCGCAGGGGCTCGGCGAAGCCGGCCACCCCGGGCGGCAGGAAGGCCTGGATGATGTTCGTCTGCTGGAACTCGTAGTGGGACTTGAAGATGACGATGGGCGGCTTGGTCGACAGCTCGTGGCGCATGAGGGCGCTGATGTGGCCGTAGGCCTCCTCCAGGTATTCCACGGCCCGGTCGGCGAGGTCCTCGAACTCCGGCTCGTAGTGGAGGAGCAGGTGCTCGCTCTCGACGAAGTGCCAGTCGAAGTCCTTGTAGCGGACCTTGTTCTTGCCGAAGCCCTGGCGCAGCTGGGAGGACAGGATGTCCTGGGCCCAGGCCCCGTCGGACAGCGACCATCCCAGGACCGCGGCCATGAACAGGGCGAAGCCCCGGACCCGGCGTTCAGAGGTATTCACGGTGGGCATTACCCTTCCTCCGGCGTTTCCCTCGCCGGGGCGGTACCGCGCCGGCGCTCTCGAGCCGGCGGCAAGCCGTCGATGTCGACGCTGTCCGCCGGGACGCGGCCGGCGCCTTCCACGGCCCGGCGGAGGTGGCCCAGGTTGGCCTGGTACAGCCGCTTGTCGGGCGCCAGCCGTGCGGCGAACTCATACTCGGTGCGCGCCTTCTCCCGCTCTCCAAGCCGTTCGTACAGGATCGCCAGGTTGTTGTGCAGGCTCGCCGCCAGGCTGTCCAGGGCGACGGCCTGCTCGAGGTGGATGCGCGCCTCATCCCAAAGGCCCCGTTCGACGCACCACAACGCGTATTCGTTGACCTGCTGGACCCGTTCCCGGTCCTCCCGGGTGCGGGCTTCGTAGGCGAGCCGCCGGGCCTGCACCACCTCGGGGGACGGGGCAGGCCTCTCCGGAGGCGCGGCGCCCTGCGCCTCCTCCGGCGGCTCGACGGGACTCGCCGGCGCCGGCTTCCCCGAGGTCGGCCCGGCGCTACGCAGGGAGTCCGGGGCCGCCGTTTCGGGTGTCGGACCGGCGCTGGCCAGGGAATCCGGGGGCTCGGCTCCGCCATCGGACAGGGCGGCGGACGTGTCCTGTTGGACCTCCTCCGCCTGGGGGGGGTTCCCCCCCTCCCACCAGGGGGTGGCCCCCTGTCGCGGCGAACGGGCGACCTGGGTGCACGAGGCCGCTGCCAGTCCGAGCAGGCACAGACACAGCTTCCATCGGGAGGGACGGTGGTTCACGACGAGACCTTGCATCGGGAGGGAGGCGTCGAGAGCGATGGGGAATATACGCACCGGAGACGGCGGTTTCATGCCCGGCCGGAGGCGGCCTGACCGGTTCCGGAGCCGGTGCGCCCGGCCGCCCACCGGACCAGGGCCCCGCCCAGCAGCAGGTAGACGGGACCGTACTCGGCCCACACCACCCATCCCGAGGCCTGCCACACGCCCGAGCCGCGGTACGGCACCAGCACCTGGTACCCGAGGAAGGCGAGCCAGCTGAATGCCATCCACGGAGGCCCGGGATGCATGGGCAGAAAGGCCAGGATCCAAAGCAGGTACCACGGATGCACCACGGGCGACAGCAGCAGGAGCGCCGCCATGGAGGCCACGGCGGCGCGCACCGGGTCCCGCCAGCGGGCGGCCGCCGCGACGGTCACCGCCGCCAGCGCCGCCAGGCAGATCCAGCGAGCCGCCATCAAGGCGCCGTCGTCCCACTCCCAGCCGGGTCTCGGGTCGGCGAGCACCGAGTAGACCAGCCCGTAGAGGCTGTCGTTGTGACGCCACTTGACGGCGAAGGTCCGCAACCCCGACCACATGGCCCCGCCGGCGTCGGCGTACAGGAGACCGGCGGCGGCCACGCCGGCCGGCACCCACACCAGGGGCCAGCGCGGCCCCGGATCGAGCCAGCGCCGCCAGGCCGGCGAGTCCGGCCGCGACCAGGTCCGCCAGAAGGCGGCCAGGCACAAGGCCGGGATCACCTTGGCCAGGATCGCCGCCGTCAGCCCCAGGGCGGCCCCGTGCCGGCGGCCCGACACCAGGAAGAGCAGGGCCAGCATCATCAGGGCCACCCCGAGGACGTCCACGTGGCCGTTGCCGGCGATCTCGATCACGGGCAGGGGATGCCAGGCATAGAGCAGGGCTCGCCCTGGATTCTGCCCGCGAGCCTTCAGCAGCCGCCAGAGCACGGCGATGAGAAGCAGGTCGCACAGGACCAGGGCCGCCTTCATCCCGGTGACCCCCGGCCAAGCGGCGTGGGCCGCCCGGAAGAACCACTGGGCCACCGGCGGATAGACGGTGACGATCTCCGGATGGTTGATCCGGCTCCAGTCGTCGTCCCGCAGCCACGTCAGGGAGGCCGCGTCCGGCGCCTGGGCGTAGGGATTCTCCCCGGCCGCCAGCACCCGCGCGTCCCACAGGTAGCGGTAGATGTCATCGGACAGGGAAGGGGCGGTGTCCAGCAGCAGCAGCCGGAAGAGGACGGCGAATCCGGCCACGATGACCCCGGCCCGGGGCGCGGAGCCGGGCGAACGCAGCACGAGCCAGCCGGCGTACCCGTAGGCGGCCAGCGCCGGCAGGAGGGCGAGCCACAGCCCGGGCACGTCCTCGGCGAGATCGCCGGCGGTCCGGATCCACAGGAACACGGCGGCCAGCACGGCTCCCGAGACCAGCATACCCGCGCGCGGATGATTCAGCATGGGCGGCTGCAGTCTGCGGGCAGATGCCTCAACATGCGCGCCGACGTTTCAATAGTCGAAGAACCCGCCCCCCGTCTTGCGCCCCAGCCGGCCCTGATCGACCAGCCGGCGGAGGCGCTCCGGCGGCGCGTACCGGGGACCGAGGCGCGCTTCGAGGGACTCGAGGATGTCGAGGCAGACGTCCAGGCCGACGAAGTCGGCCAGGGCCAGCGGGCCAAGCGGGTGTCCGGCGCCCAGGCGCATGGCGCGGTCCAGGTCCTCGGCCGAGGCCACCCCCTCCTCCAAGGCCCGGACCCCCTCGGCGATCATGGCGAAGAGCAGCCGGTTGACGGCGAACCCCGGCCGGTTGCCGACCTCGATCGGGGTCTTGCCGCAGCGGCGGGCCAGTCCCGCCACGGCGGTCACCACGGCGGCGGAGGTCTGCGGCCCGGCGACGATCTCCACCAGGGGCATGACCGGCGGCGGGTTGAAGAAGTGGAGGCCAACCACCCGTTGCGGGCGGCCCGTGGCCGCGGCCAGGGCAGCCACGTCCAGCCCCGAGGTGTTGCTGGCGATCACCGCCCCGGCCGGCAGCAGGCGGTCCAGCCGGGCCAGGACGCCCCGCTTCAGGTCCAGGCGCTCGGGAACCGCTTCGATGGCCAGGTCCGTGTCCTCCTCCATGTCCGCCAGCCGCGGCAGGGCGCTCAGGCGCCCGGCCATCTCTTCCAGGTCGCCGGAGACCTCGCCGCGCCCGTGGCGGCGGCGCACCCTGTCGCGCAACGAGTCGACCGCCGCCTCGAGGACCGCGCCGGAGGCATCGTGCAGCCCCACTTGCAGACCGGCCTCGAGGAGCACCTGGGCGATGCCCCGGCCCATGGTGCCGGCGCCGATGACGACGCCCCGGGCGAAGGTCAAGGGATGCTCGGGAGGGGAATCCACGCCGGCACAAGGTAACCGGCCGCCATCAGACGCCGCCAGCGCCGCTTGACCGCACGCTCCGCGGCCTTTGGTTCACTTGGATTCTTCATCTCCGGAGGCTCTCTTGGACGACGTGCGCATCGCCTTCATCGGGTTCCGCCATGCCCACATCCACAGCCTGTACGAGCGCGCCCTGGACACGGCGGGGGTGCGCGTGGCCGGGGCCTGCGAGGAGCATGAGGAGACCCGCCGGGAGCTGGCTGGTTCGAGGATCGAGATCACCCACCACGAGGCCGGGCGCCTCCTCGACGAGGTCGAGTGCGACGCCGTGGCCGTGGGCGACGTGTACGCCCTGCGCGGGTCCCGCCTCATCGCCGCCCTGGAACGGGGCCGGCACGTGATCGCCGACAAGCCCCTGTGCACCCGCCTCAAGGAGGTGGAGCGGATCCGCGGGCTGGCCGCGGCCGGCGGCCTGGAGGTGGGATGCATGCTCACCATGCGCGACTCGGCCGGCCTGCGCGCGGCGCGGACCCTGATCCGGGAGGGAGCCATCGGGGAGGTCCACGCCGTCCAGTTCGGCGGCCAGCACCCCCTGATGCCGGGCACCCGTCCGGCCTGGTACTTCGAGCCCGGCCAGCACGGCGGCACGATCAACGACATCGGCATCCACGCCATCGACGGGATCCCCTTCGCAACCGGCCTGCGCTTCACGCGGCTGGAGGCGGCGCGCTGCTGGAACGCCTTCGTCCCCGAGACCCCCCACTTCCACGACGGCGCCCAGATGCTGCTGGCCATGGACAATGGCTGCGGCGTCGTCGGCGACGTCTCCTACTTCGCGCCTGACGGGCCCGGCTACGGCCTCCCCTACTACTGGCGCATGACCTTCTGGGGCCGCGAAGGCGTCCTCGAGATCGCCACCAACGACGACCACCTGGAGCTGGGGAGGGCCACCGGCAAGCAGGTCGAGCGCCGGCCCCTGCCGCCGGGCAACAGCGGCGGATACCTTCAGGCCTTCCTCAAGGGCATCCGCGGCGAGCCCCGCGAGGACGGGGAGCTGACCAGCGCCCAGGTGCTGGCCTCCACCGAGACGGCCCTGCGCGTGCAGGCGGCGGCCGATGCGGGGGAGCGGGGGGTGGAGCTGTGACAGGCGTGACCGCTCCGGAGTCCGCCGGATTCGTGGTCGATCCGCGCCACGAAGCAGAGGTGACTGCCGGCTTCGCGGACTGAAATGTCCAGCTGCGCCGGTTGGATCGCCTTTTACGGGTCGGCCTCCTCCCATCCAAAGTTTCGCCAAACCGCCGCGGGGCACCCACATCCACGGATTTGCTCGATGCGCACAAGTGAGGACCCACAATACACATGATGTTCAAGATGCTCACGCACTTCACCCGCTTCGTACTGCCCATCGCGCTGTTCCTGGTCCCGGCCGGACATGTCCCGCTGCTTTGGTCCCAATCCCTAGATTTCGCTCCACCAAGGCCGGATGGACCCGCCAAGATCCAGAGCTCCTTGTGGGCGCTGGCCGCGCTTGATCCCGCGGCAAAGCCAGCGGGGCCGGAGGCTACCGGAGAGCTGCAGGAGCCGGTGGTGGTCATCCTCGTCCCGAACCCCGGCGAGGGATCAGCCTCCATCGACACCACATCCCTGGCATCACTCGGTGGAAAGGTGCTGGCCAGGTCCCGCAGTCTGATGCGGGTCTCCGTTCCCCCATCCTCGCTCTTGGCCCTCTCCGAGATGCCGGGAGTCAGCTTTGTCCGCAAGCCGTACCGGCCACATCCCCAGGAGACTTGGAGCGAAGGTGGCCCCCTTATCAAAGCGTATGACAAGAACCTATCTCAAAATTGAAATTGCTTAAGTAAAATCAGGATGGAGGCAAGTTGGACGAAGCCAAGAAAATTCTCCGGATACAATTCCCAGCGAGTGATCACTCGACGCTGCCATTGAAGCCAAGCGAAGAATCTCTCCACCATCCAACGCCGCACATAGCGACGCAATCGGCGTCCGTCCTGAGTCTTTTTCTTGGTTCGGTTCTGGCGATGGGGAGCGATCATCTCGACCCCTTCTTTCTTCAGCTCCTCATCTAACGGGTCGCTGTCGTAGGCTTTGTCTCCAATCAAGTTCTTGGGTTTGTCTTCGATCAGGTAGAAGTCAAACGTCAACTGAACCAGCGTCACTTCATGATGGTTCGCTGCATGCGTGCTCACCGACAAGGGAAGCCCATGGCGGTCCACGATCCCCATGACTCGTACGCCCTTGCCTCGCTTGGTGTGGCCGATATCGGCACCTCCACCCTTGGCCGCCGAGAACATGCCATCAATGAAAGCTTCCGATTCGTCCAAGTCCCCTTGCTCGTGAAGAGTCTGGGCCAGGTCCACGAGAACTTCGCGTAACACCCCTTGACGACACCGATTTTGAAAACGGCGATGCACGGTTTTGTAGTTCGGATAGCACTGCGGCAACATATGCCATTGAGCCCCGGTATTGAGAATCCAAAGCACAGCTTCAAGAACGTCACGGGTGGCAATCGGTTTACGACCCGGATGGCTCCCGGGGCGATGCTCCTCAGGAAAGTGATGACGGATCCGTTCCCATTGCTGGTCGGTCAGAGTAACCATACAGTAATGGTACATCATCAGCAATCAGAACTCAAGGTTATGTGTAGTGATTTTGAGATAGGTTCAACTACTTCACTGGGGTGAGAGGCCAAGGAGTCAAAGTGGCCATCATCGACGATGGCTTCAAGGGGGCGAACGAATTGGCGGGGGACATGCCGGCGAGCTGGCGGTACTCTGACTACACGGACGACGGGATCTACGCCGGCGACTCAGTCCACGGCACGGCCTGTGCCGAGATCGTCCATGATATGGCCCAACAAGCGGAACTCACGCTACTCAAGGTAGCGGACCTGGTTGACTTGGAGGAGGCGAAGGATCTTTGCATACGAGAAGGGATTCACATCATAAACCACTCCCTCGGCTGGTTTGGAACAGGCATAGGCGACGGACGGGGAGACGCATGCGACATTGTCAATGACGCCGCCGACAATGGTATCCTCTGGGTGAATTCAGCAGGTAATGACGCTAAGAGCCACTACTACGGTTTCTGGTCCGATTTCGATTCGGACGGTTGGCAGAATTTCAGCAACGAAGACGAGGTGCTGGCCTTTGACGCTGAAGAAGGAGATGAAATAGAGATCTACCTGACTTGGAATGACTGGCCGACTTCCCGTGAGAATTACGACCTCTACCTTGATTTCGTGAACTCATCCGGCGATCTCGAACCCGTCGCCGAGAGTACGAATCGCCAAGATGTCTTCGGTGGCGCCCCTGTAGAATCGATCACATACGAGGCAGAGAGATCCGGAGAGTACGGGATTTCTGTTCGCAGTGAGGATGCTCGGCCTAGAAGGCTAAAACTGTGGTCTCTCAATCACGATTTCAAAGAGTATTCGGTTGCGGAGAACAGTATCGGGAGTCCTGCCGACGCCCGGGGGGCCTTGAGCGTCGGGGCGATCCATCCTTGGGACTGGGCGACCGGACGGATTGCAGACTACAGCTCCCGAGGGCCCACCACCGACGGACGCGTCAAGCCCGACCTCGCCGCGCCTTCTGGAGTGTCGACCGTGTCCTATGGCGTGTCGACCGCATCCCATGGCACCGAAGGCTACTTCGGGACATCAGCCGCAGCACCCCACGTCGCCGGCGCCGCGGCCCTGATCAAGTCGGCCAATCCATCCTATTCGCTCGACGATTTGTGGGATGCCCTCATCGCTGCGACGGTCGACATCGACGCCTTCGGAAAAGACAACAATACCGGTTACGGCAAGCTCGTGCTGCCGGTCATGGAGCGCCAGGAAGTCATACTGCCTCAGATCACTTCCCTGTCTCCCACCAGTGTCCGATACCACCAAGTCGTTACCATCAATGGAACAGGTTTCGGCTCAGACCGGGGCACCGGCAAGATGGTGTTCTACCCAGACACCGAGCCCAGCTCCTCCCAGTACCTCAGCTGGAGCGACACCCGGATCCAGGTACGGGTACCGACCGGTGCGCGTACAGGCAACCTGCAGGTCATCACCGCGACGGGCAGCACCTCCGCCCGGCTGACGATCACCTCTCCATGGGTCTCAAGTGTCTCCCCTCGCAGCGGCAGGACCAACACTCTCGTCACCGTAACCGGCAGCAACTTCGGTGCTTCGCGCGGTAGCAACTCCGTGAGGATCGGTTCGAGGACGATCTCCTCCTACTCCTCCTGGTCGAGCTCCACCATCAGGTTCCGCATTCCGGTCAATACGCGATCCGGCAATCTCAGCGTTCGAACCTCCGAAGGAACGAGCAACTTCGTCTCCCTCGAGGTTACGAGTCCCTACCTGAGTTGGACTTCTCCAACCCGTGTCAAACCCGGGGATCGTCTGACGCTCACAGGGCGCAACTTCAGGAGTACCCGAGGTCTCGGTTCGGTCGTGTTCACCCCCAGTGTCCGGCCTTCCTCCGGGGACTACGTGAGCTGGAGCGACAGCAGGATCGTCGTCGAGGTGCCCGACCGGGCGAAGAGCGGCGACGTGAAGGTCATCACCTCTCAGGGATCCTCCGGTACCAGGCGAATCGAGGTGCAAGAGATCGATGAGCCTCGGATCACCTCTGTATCTCCCACCCGCGTCCGCTACAACCAGATCCTGACCATTCGCGGAACCGGTTTCGGCGCCAGCCGCGGCACGGGCAAGGTGGTCTTCTTCGGAGGCACCGAGCCCAGGTCCTACCAGTACGTCAGCTGGAGCGAGACCCGGATCCAGGTACGGGTCCCGACCGGTGCACGCACTGGAAACCTGCAGGTCGTCAGCACGAAAGGTCGGGCCACGATCCGGCTGACGGTCACCTCTCCCTGGGTCCGGAGCATCTCTCCCCGGAGCGGCAGGACCAATGCACTCATCACCGTGAGCGGGAGCAACTTCGGCGCCACCCGAGGAAGCAGCTGGATTCGAGCTGGTGCGACGGTGATCTCCTCCTACTCCTTCTGGTCGAACACCACCATCCGGTTCCGAATTCCCGTCAATACGCAATCCGGCAATCTCTACGTCAGCACCTCCGAAGGCAGGAGCAACAGCCTCTCCCTGGAGGTGACGAGCCCCTACCTGGGTTGGGTTTCACCGACCCGTGTGAGTCCCGGGGATCGCCTGACCTTGACGGGAGGCAATTTCGGCAGCACCCGGGGTCTCGGCTATATCCTGTTCACTCCCAATGTCCGACCTTCCTCCGGGGACTACGTGAGCTGGAGCGACAGCCGCATCGTCGTCGAGGTGCCCGCCCGGGCGAAGACCGGCGACCTGAAGGCCGTCACTGCCCGTGGGTCATCCGGCACCCGGCGCATCGAGGTGGAAGGCGAAGACCTGGAGCCGCTCCCGAGCACAGGGATCTTCGGCTACAGTCCGCCGGAGCTGACGGAACACCCGAAGAGTGTCAAGTTCGGATTCGAGGGACTCGGCCATGACCTGCTGATGACTTGGTATCTCAAGAACGATGCGGAGGTGAAGATTCTGGTCAACGGTCAGGACTATGGATCGGTCCCAGTGCGTACGGAGTGGCAACGCTGGTACAGCACTCTGCTCCAAAGGCATCTCAATTCAGGTCAGAACGTGATCGAGTTCCGCAATCAGGCCAACCAGGATCGCACGAGCAACTATGCCCATTGGCAGTTGACGGAAGTGAAGCTGTGGAAGCCCTTCGATGCCAAGCTGGCTGCCGGCGCCCGGCTCCTGTCTCCCTCGTTGCTTCTTGCCGAGACCGGGCTGGGCCATCCCTTCCCCACGCCCTTCAACGCCGAGGTCAGCGTGCCTTCACCACCAATGCCCCCGGGCAGGTCCGCATCTCCGTCTACAACCTGGCTGGACAGCGTGTCCGCCTCTTGCGCGACGGCTGGACCGAGGCCGGGTCCCACGAGGCGCACTGGGATGGCCGCACTGATTCAGGCACAGACGCCGGGTCAGGGATATATTGTGTATTGCTCAAGACTCGAACCCTCACCCAGTCGGCCCGGCTGGTGCTGATCCGATGAGGAGGACACCACCATGGGCGCGACCTATGTCGACGTGACGATCCGCAATCCCGCGGATCCGCACCGCAGCTGGACCGGAAGGTTCCTGGTCGATACCGGCGCCTTCGACTCGCTCGTTCCGAGGGAGCACCTCGAAGGGATCGGACTCCAACCGAGGGGCCGCCGCGGTTACGTGCTCGCCGACGGCAAACCCGCCACTTTGGACATCACCATCGCCGAGATCGAGTTCGAGGGGGAAGTGGTCGGTGGCACCATCGTGTACGGCGAAGAGGGGAGCGAACCGTTGCTCGGCGTTACCGCCCTGGGGTCAGGGGGATTCGAGGTCGATCCGCGCAACGAAGAGCTGAAGCGGCTGCCGGCCGTTCTGTTGAAAGCCATCCTGCGCTCCCGGCGTCCAACCCCCTTGATCCACCCAAATCCCAAGAGACTCCCATGAACCTCCGTTATCGACAGAACCGACCCCGACCCCTGTTCCCTTGCCTCCCCTTGGCGGCCATCCTCCTGGCGGCGGCTCCCGGCCGGCTGGACGCCGGCGCCTGGACCCAGCCCCAGTGCGGCTTCTACTCCAAGCTGGCCGGCCTCTCCTTCAGCTCCCGGGCGGTCCTGAACACCGACGGCGAGCGCCAGGACCGGGCGGTAGACCCCCGGGAGGAGTTGAGCGACCGGGGACTCTCCGCCTACCTGGAGTACGGCCTGCTGGACCGCCTGACCCTGGTGGCCTCCCTGCCGTACAAGCGGCTGGTCTTCAGGAATCCGAGGGAGGCGAGGTATTTCGAGGCCCTCGACAGCACCATCGTCCGCCAGCATCCCGACCAATCCCGCTCCGGTCTGGCCGACCTGGAGCTGCGCCTGCGCTGGCGACTGCTCCTCGATCCGGCCGTCGTCTCCCTGGCCGCGGGCGGCAAGTTCCCCCTGGGCTACGAGGTGCCCACGGAGATCCCGGAGAGCTACGTCCCCCTGGGCACGGGCGAGACCGACGCCGAGGTGCGCCTGCTGGTGGGCAAGTCCCTGTACCCGCTGCCGGCCTACGTGACCGGCACCCTCGGCTACCGCCGCCGCGGTGGCGATTTCGGCGACGAGCTTTTCCACGGCCTGGAGGCCGGCTACTCCTACAACCGCCTGCTGGTCAAGGGCGTGGTGGAGGGGATTCAGACCCTCGGAGACTGCGGCGCCATGGGCGAGGGCGGCGGGCTCATCGGCGACCAGAACAGCCTCAAGTTGTCGCCGGGGCTGATCTGGTCCTTCAACGACCGGCTGGAGATCAGCGCCGATCTGTTCCACATCGCCTCAGGCTGCAACACGGCGGCGGGCACCACCTATGCCCTCGGTCTGGCCTTCAAGGGGTAGGGAGGCGCGCAGCGGAGCAGCCCGTATATTCTCCCTGCCACCATGGAAAGGAGGCCGGCATGCCGCGCAGGAAATGGGAGATCCCCGAGCGTGAGGCCACCGACGAAGCCGTCTATCTCAACCGCCGCAGGTTCCTTCGGGGGGCCGGTCTGGGCACCATCGGCCTGATCTCGGGCTGCATCCCGGACAGGCTTCTCCAGCCCAAGGACCTCCTCGATCCGCAACCCTTCCTCGGCCCCGAGAACCGCGAGCCGATCCCGCCGGACCAGTGGTACCCGGCGCCGGTGAACCCGGATTTCTCCACCCTCGACCGCGCGCTCACCGGCGAGGACGTGGCCGGCACCTACAACAACTTCTACGAGTTCTCCACCGGCAAGGACGTCTGGCGCCACGTCGACGATTTCGAGCCCTCCCCGTGGACCGTGGAGATCGGCGGCCTGGTGCCCGAGCCCAAGACCTGGGACATCGACGACCTCGTGGGCCGGATGGACCTGGAGGAGCGGCTCTACCGCCACCGTTGCGTCGAGGCCTGGTCCATGGCCATCCCCTGGACCGGCTTTCCCATGAAGGCCCTCATCGACCTGGTGCAGCCGCTGTCGTCGGCCCGTTTCGTGCGCATGGTCTCCTTCTTCAATCCGGAGGTCGCCCCGGGGCAATGGGACCGGCCCGACTTTCCCTGGCCCTACGTCGAGGGCCTGAGCATGGCCGAGGCCACCAATGAGCTGACCCTGCTGGTGACCGGCATCTACGGCCACGCGCTGCCCAAGCAGCACGGCCCCCCCCTGCGCCTGGTGACGCCCTGGAAGTACGGCTTCAAGGGCATCAAGTCGATTGTGCGGATCGAGTTCGTCAGCGAGCAGCCGGCCACGTTCTGGAACACCGAAGCGCCCCACGAATACGGCTTCCTCTCCAACGTCGAGCCCGAGGTTCCCCATCCCCGGTGGTCGCAGGCCAGCGAGCGCTTCATCTCCAGCAGCCTGACGAGTTTCAAACGGCTCGACACCCTGCTCTACAACGGCTATGGGGAGTACGTCGCCCACCTGTACGGGTGACTCTGAAGGAGGCCTTCATGCGCCGACTCCTGTCCACCATCCCCTTCCTCTTCCTGGCCGCCGCGCCCCTTTTCGCCCAGGAAGAGCTCCACGGCACCTGGGAGGGCACCGTCGTCGTCGACCGCGTCGGCGAGATCACCAATCGCCTGACCTTCGAGGCGGACGGCTCCTTCGAGATCGACCAGGTCATTCAGGTGAAGGACGACTTCCTGGCCGATGTCGAAGTGCCGGAGGCCCCGGCCATGGAGACGATCTCCGCCTACGGCACCGGCACCTACGGAGTCGAGGGCAACAGCCTGATGGTGGAGATCGCCGAGCTCGACCTGAAGGTCGATGGCGAGGGTTTCATCGAGTTTTTCACCCGCGTCGCCCGCGGTCTGGCCCGTTACGCCGCGGACTCCCACGGCGTCTCCGAAGAGAGCTACCCCGAATTCGAGCAGGCCTTCGTCGATGAGTTCTTCGCCGTCCTCGACGAGGTCGAGCTCCTCGCCGTCTTCGGCGAGGAGGGTGGGACGAGCACCTACACCATCGACGGGAACGTCCTCACCCTGACGACGGAGGCCGATGCCGGGGTCTGGGAGTTCGAGCGCGTCGACGGTGCGCCCACCGCTGTCGCCCGCACCACCTGGGGCCGCCTGAAGTCGACCCGAAGCCCCTGAGGCTCTCCATCATCGCCGGCTGTCGTCGCCGGCCTCGGTGAGCAGGCGGACTACGGCCGCCAACCCCTTCCTGTTCTTCACCTGCGAGCGCTGCGCGGCCTGCACCGGCGTCTCCCCCTTGTCGTCGGTGGCATCCGCGTCGGCACCGCGGTCCAGCAGCAGGGCGACGACGCCATCGAAGCCCGCCCTGGCGGCACAGTGCAGGGCCGTCTGTCCCTTGTGGTTCCGCGCACCGACGTCGGCCCCGAGATCGAGCAGGGCGCGCACCCGGTGGACGTTGCCGCCCCGGTCCCCCCGCGACTGGAAGACCAGCGGCGGCCAGCCGCCCTCGGCATGGTTCACGTCGACCGGGGCGCCGTAACGGGCCAGCACCTCCATGATCCCGGCGTCGGTGAGGCCCGCGCGGGGGACCTGCGCCCGGGCCGGATCGGCGCCGGCCCGGAGCAGTGCCTCGAGGATGTCGGCCCGCTCCCGCCACACGGCAAAGCGGATCAACCAGTCGCTGTAGGGCCGCGGGTCGGCGCCCCTCGCCAGCAGCATGTCGACGATGGGGAGGTGCCCGGCGCTCACGGCGTAGTGAAGCACCGTGGCCCGCCGGCCGTCGTCGTGCTGAGCCCTCTCCGCCAGGGCCAGATCCGGCTCCCGGTCGAGGTGCTCCGAGACCGCCTCCCCGTCCCCGAGAAAGACCGCACTGTAGATATCGCTGGCCGCCCCCCGCTCCAGCAGGCGGTCGGCGACCGCGTGGTGGCCCTTGTGACGCGCGGCGCACCAGGCGGAGATCTCGACCAGCAGAGGTGTGAAATGACAACCGCAGGCGTCGATTTCGGCGCCCCGGTCCAGCAGGTAGTCGACCATGGCCAGCCGCCCCCGGTACGCGGCTTCCCACAGCATGGTGCGGCCGTGGGAGCCGGCGCGGCGGACCCAGGCCGGCTCCCGCGCCAGCACGGCCCGGACCGTCTCCAGGTCGCCGCGCCCGGCCGCCGCCACGGCGACCTTCATGAAGTCGCTGCCCTTTCCCGTCAGGATTCTCATCCCCCCTCCCTCGGATGGACCGGGAACCGCCCCTGTCCGTCCGGCTTCGGCCTTTTGACATCGGGGGCGGAAGGGTGCCAATTTCGCCCCGCCAGGAATATGACCGCGTTTGCAGGCCAGAGCAGGGATTGGGTGCAAGGTGAACAAGACGGTTGACCAACTGCAACATGAGATCCAGCTCATGAAGGCCATCTTCGACAGCATCAGCGACGGTGTGATCGTCGCCGACGAGATGGGCAACCTCACCTTCAACGATAGTGCGGAACGGATTGTCGGAGGCAGGGTGGACACCGTGCTCGAACAATCGACCGAGGAGTACGGCATCTTCTATCCCGACAGGGTCACCCCCATTCCCACCGGGGAACTGCCGCTCGTGCGCGCCATGCACGGGGAGGCGACCGATGAGATGGAGATGTTCATTCGCACGGCCGCAAACCCGGAGGGCGTCTACATAAGCGCCAGCGGCAGGCCCATCACCTCGCCAGGCGATGGTCCCCACGGCGGGGTCATCGTCTTCCGCGATGTGACGGAGAGAGTGCGGGCGCAGGAAGCCCTGGCCCAGGCTTTCGCCCAGGGCCGCCTCGAGGTCATGGACACGATCCTCCACAACATCGGCAATGCCATCAACAGCGTGGCCATCGGCATTGGCACCCTCAAAGAGCGCTTGCGGGACAACCCGCTGATCGAACGCCTGGCAGGCCTGTCAGGAGCCGTCGGGGAGCATTCGGAGGACTGGGAGGACTATGTCCGGAATGACCCTCAGGGACGGCAGATCCGCCCCTTTCTCCTGGCTCTTGCCGACGACTTCGCCAGGGAGAACCGGCAGCTGATCCGCACGGTCGAACGCGTCGACAGCCAGACGGACCACATCGTGGAAATCGTCCGCGCGCAACGGGGTTTCGACAGCAAGGCCATGACCTGCAAGGACGTCAACCTGCGGCAGGCGATCTTCGAGGCCATGAGGATCATGCAGAACTCCTTCGCGAGAAGGGGCATCCGGACCCACGTGAACTGCGGCAACGCCCCCCGGGAGATTCGCATTCAGGAGACCCAGTTCAACCAGATGCTGGTCAATCTGCTGAAGAACGCCATGGAAGCGATCGATGAGCTGAAGCAGTCAGGAGGTCTGGAGGGACCGCCTCGCATCGAGATCAGGGCCCGTGTACGGAAGGGCTTCCTCGTCCTCGAGGTGGAGGACAACGGCATCGGCATCGACTCGAAGGACCTCACCGCCATCTTCAGGGCGGGCTATACGACGAAACGGGAAGGAAGCGGGATCGGTCTCCACTCGGCGGCCAATTTCGTCGCCACCACCGGGGGAAGAATACAACCCCTGAGCCGCGGACACGGCACAGGCGCCACCATGCGCGTCATGGTGCGGCTCGGTTCAGGCGGCGAGGATGGCGGCGGCGCCTCGGAAACCGCTTCCTGAGGTCGTTCATCGGATTCATCGGGCGGGAAGGCGTATTCATGGAACCGCACAACTCCAGGAACTACCGCATTCTGGTCGTTGACGACCAGGAAGAGATCCACAACGACTTCGAAGAGATGCTGGCCCCCGCTGCCACCCGGAGGGCGACGGATGATCTGGCGTCAGTCTTCGTCCCGGAGACCGGCAGACCGCTACTGCCGAAGTTCGCGCTTTCCCATGCGGCCAGCGGAGGGGAAGCCTGCCACATGGTCAGGGCCGCCAGGGAATCGAACCGTCCCTATGCGCTGGCCTATGTCGACGTCAGGATGCCCCCGGGCACCGATGGCATCGAGACCGTGCGCCGGATCCGCCGGTTCGAGCAGGACATGGAAATCGTCATCATGACCGCGTACTCCGACAAGACGCTGCCGGAGATCGTCGACGGCATGGAGGTCCTTCACAAGCTGCTGTATATCCGGAAGCCTTTCTCGCGGGAGGAGATTCAGCAGATCACCCTGTCCCTTACCGGGAAGTGGAACATCGAACAGGAGTTGGCAGAGCACCGGCGGCAACTCGAGACCAGCAATCGGCAGCTTGAAGCCAGCAACCACAGACTCCAGGCGGTGCTCGACGCCACGGGAGATGCCATCGCCATGTTCGATGGCGGAGGACGCCTTCAGGTGGCGAACCAGGGGTATGAGAAGCTCCTCGGCGCCACCGAAAGGGAGCTGAAGGGAATGGCGGCGGCTGATCTCAGGGCCCGCACCATGGCGCGCCTGCGGCCGCCGGTACTGCCCGAATCGGAGGGTGGGCTCCTTCTCGGCAGCGCCGGCGAGCTGGAGGAGGAGGTCGCCGAATCCGGCGTCTCGAGACCCCGGCTGTTCTACCGCTCCACGGCGTCCCTGAAGGAGAGTGGACAGGGCTCAACGGGGCATGTCGTCACCTACCGCGACGTCTCCCGCGAGGTCGAGAGCGAGCAGATGAAAGCCGAGGTCCTGCGCCTGCGCACCGAGCTGGACACGACCTACGGCTTTGAAGGCATGGTGGGAAAGAGCAAGAGGATGCAGCACCTCTACGGGTTGATGCAACGAGCGGCCGGGAGCGACATCACGGTCTTGATCCAGGGCGAGAGTGGCACCGGCAAGGAGGTCGTGGCCAGGTTGATCCACTACAACGGCCCGAGAAAGGCCGGACCCTTCGTGGCCGTCAACTGCGCTGCCATTCCCGAGACCCTGATTGAAAGCGAGCTCTTCGGACATGAGCGCGGGGCCTTCACCAGCGCGTCGACGCGGCGCATGGGACAGTTCGAGCGCGCCCAGGGAGGAACCGTTCTGCTGGACGAGATCGGCGACATGCCCATCGCCCTGCAGGCCAAGCTGCTCCGTGTCCTGGAGGAGCGGGAAATCCAGCGGGTGGGCGGGACATCCACCCTCCCCGTTGACATCCGCGTCATTGCGGCGACCAACCGGAACCTGGAAAGTGCGGTAAAGGATGGCGGGTTCCGGGCCGATCTCTTCTATCGCCTGGCCGCCTTTCCCCTCCTCATCCCGCCTCTCAGGGAACACCGGGAGGACATCCCCCTGCTGGCGGCGCAATTCCTGAAGGACCATGCCGAAGGGGCCGGGGAAAGAATTCGCGGGATCTCCCCGGCCACGCTGCAGAGACTGCTTGAGTACGACTGGCCGGGCAACGTGCGAGAGCTGAGAAATGCCATTGATCGCGCCGTGTTGCTGGAGACCACCGACACGGTTCAAGTGAACAGCCTGCCACCCCGGCTCTCTTCAGCGATCCCTTCCTCTTCCGGCCCCGAAGTCCCGGTCCATCCCCCCCTCTCGATGCAGGAAGCGGAACGTCAGGCCATTGTCCGCGCCCTCGAAGCCTCCCGGAGCAACATCACCATGGCGGCCCAGGTACTGGACATCGATCGCACGACCCTGCACCGGAAGTTGAAGAAGTACAACCTGCTGCCCGAGAAGTGAACCGCCCGCTCCGCGACCCGGCCGGACTGGAATCTCCGGCTCGATCCGGACCGGCTGTGGTAGAATACCACAACGTGGCAAATCACCACCTCGGCCGGCTTCTTCCGCGACAACAGTACCAAGCCACGTGATTACAAGGGGTTAGACCCCTTCCTCTGCTCCTCCGCGGCCTTCCCAGCCGTTGGATTCCGCCTCGATCCCATCTCTCCCAGAGCTCCCGTTCTTATCACGTAACCTCCTGTTTATGCAGGGAGTTAAGGAACTCCTCCGGTGCCCGGCACGGTATGTGCCACGATTACGGAGGAGGGCGACATGAGCAGGATTTCATACGCCGACCTGCAGGGACGGGTCGAGGAAAGTGCCGGGGAAGGGACCTCACAGCCTCGGGCGACAAGCGGATTCAGCCTCAGGGTCAGGAGATGGATTCGACAAGTACTGCGGCAAAGGCGCGTCCGTGCCGGCCGGCGCGGCAGGGTGCGCCGGACCGGTTCGGCGCCTATGGCGGCAGCCACTGTCCTTGCCGTCGCGGTGGCAGCCCCCGCTCGGGAATACAATCCGCCGATCACTACGCTGGTGAAGAATACCTACCAACCAACAGAAAGGGTCGTATTGCTGAATGCGTTCCAAGACGGACTGTACCAGGGATTCAGAACTGGCCCTAATCTCGGGGGATATGAATTGACGAGTATTTTGCTGTATGTGAGCGATACGCATGGAAGCCGGTACATGACGATAGATGCAGGCATCTACCTCTACAATGGATCCGGCTTCACCCGAGTCACTGACCTCATGAGTGGTGGGCACCTGAGAACACCTACCTGGAGCCGGCCACGGACTACTACTTCCTGCTTGATTGCACGGCAGGTTGCGCGAACGACAACACCTCCCAATTTCGCACGACCTACATCAGCGAAAACGACCCCGGTGCCGAGGAAGGCTGGGAGATCCACGATTATATCGGCTTTCGGAGCGCGGGCGATCCCGATTGGAAAAGGCACTCTCAAAGCATCGATATCGCCCTGATCTTCAACACACCCGTGTACGTGCAGGGCGAATCGTACATTGGCATTCAGGTCGGCGATGTCGCCGGTCCCAGCTCCCGCTTGGCAGCCTACCTGTCCGGCTCCTTCACGACTCGGTTGATCTACCGCTATCAGGTGCAAATTAACGATGCCGACGCCAACGGCATTAGCGTTGACGAGGGTGGGTCGGACACCGGATTCGTTGGGTGGGTGCCCACGCTCGTCGCCAGTTTCGGCTTGTTGCCCGCAGATCGCTATTACCCTGGCGTGGCCGACGACTCTAGCCACAAGGTGGACGGGTCGCTCCACTGCACCTTCCTGGAGGACGGGTCGCTCCACTGCATCGCCGGAACGGCGGCGGCGCTGTCGGTTGCAGACGCGCGGACAACGGAGGAGGCGGACGCCACGCTCGAATTTGTGGTGACGCTGAGCCGATCAGCCTCCGGGACGGTGACGGTGGACTACGCGACCGCGGATGGGACCGCACAGGCGGGCCAGGACTACACGGCCGCGAACGGAACGCTCACCTTCGCCGCGGGCGAGACCCGGAAGACGGTTTCGGTAGCGGTGCTCGACGACGCCCACGACGAGGGCGAGGAGACCCTGACGCTGACCTTGAGGAACGCCTCGGGGGCGCGCATTGCGGACAATGTGGCGACGGGAACGATCGAGAACGACGATCCCCTGCAGCGGGCCTGGCTGGCGCGCTTCGGCCGCACCGCGGCCCAGCGTGTGCTCGACGGGGTTCAGGCGCGCCTGGAGGCGCCGCACGAGTCGGGGATGCAGGCGACCTTGGCGGGCCATGCCCTCGGCGGCCCGGGTGGGGAGGCAGCCCTCGCGTCCGGCGGCAGGGGTGAGGTGGCGGCGCGGGATCCCTTCGGGGCCCCTCCCGATCGTTTCCGCGGCGTGCCGGCCAACCCGCGGGCGCAGTCGCCGTCGCCGCGCGACCTGGTGACGGGAAGCGGCTTCACCCTGAGCGGACGGACGGGCGGCGGCCTGGGCACTCTCTGGGGTCGCGGCGCGTATCCCCCGGCCGCGGCGAAGGCAGCATGGTCCCCTCGCTGACCGGCCTGTATCCCTATGCCGGCTACAGTCTCAACGAGCGTCTGTCCCTATGGGGTACGGCGGGCTACGGCCTGGGCGACCTGGTGTCGGGAGGACCGGAGGGAGGGCCATCCCTCGCGATCGAGTCGGATGCCCTGTTCGTGCGCACGACCTCGGAGGCGGCGTCCGGTCCCTCAGGCCTCCTGGCGGCGGCCGTGGCGGACGTGAGCCGCCTGCGCCTGGGTCTGGAGGGTTCCATGGAACTGGCCCTCGCCGGCGGCGAGTCTCTGAGGCCGACCGTCGAGCTGGGTCTGCGCCATGACGGCGGCGACGCGGAGACCGGCCTTGGACTGGAGATCGGAGGCGGCTCGGGCTTCACCGACGCGGCGAGGGGCCTGACCGCCCAGGTGACGGTGCGGGGCCTGGTGGCTCACCAGGCCTCCGGCTTCCGCGACTGGGGCGCCTCGGGATGGCTGCGCTTCGATCCCAGGCCGTCGTCGGAGCTGGGTCCGTCCGCGTCGCTGACGCCGTCCTGGGGCGCCCCGTCCACGGGCGGTGTGGAGGCGCTCTTCCGGCGTGAGACCCTGTCCGGGCTTGCGCTGACCGACTCGGCCCCGCCGGTCGGGAGTCTCGCCGCGGAGGCCGCCTACGGGTTCGCGGTCTTCGGCGGCCGGTCTACGGGGACTCCCTACCTGGGGGTCGGTCGGTCCAAGGCCTTGCGCGAGGTGCGCGTGGGCTGCCGCCTGGACCTGCCCCAACGGGAGGGGCTGGAGCTGGGTCTCGAAGGGACGCGGCGCGTCAGTTCGTTCGACGAGGCCCCGGAGCACGGGGTCATGCTGCGCCTGGCGCTGCAATGAACGGTTTCGAGGCCCCCTGCACGGTCCGAGCCATGTCCTCGGGCAGGGGGCTCTCGAAGCGCAACGCCTCCCCGGTGCGCGGGTGCGTGAACCCCAGCGAGGCGGCGTGCAGCGCCTGCCGGTCGATGCCCTCCAGGAGGCGCCGGGCCTCTTCCCGGTGCCGCGGGTCGATGCCGCGCACCCGCGTGCGCCCTCCGTACACCGGATCTCCGAAGACCGGGTGTCCGAGGTGCTGCGCGTGGACGCGGATCTGGTGCGTGCGGCCGGTCTCGAGCCGCAACTCCACCAGGCTGAGAAAGGCCAGCTCCCGCAGCCGCCGGAAGTGGGTCACGGCGCGCCGGCCGCCCTCGACGACGGCCATCCGCTTGCGGTCCCGGGGATTTCGGTCCAGGGGCGCGTCCACCGCCCCCTCCCCGGGGGGCCTTCCCCAGACGAGGGCGGTGTAGCGACGCTCGACGCTGCGCTTCTCCAGCTGCGCCGCCAGGCCGCGGTGGGCAGTGTCGTTCTTGGCCACCATCAGCAGGCCGGTGGTTCCCCGGTCGAGGCGGTGGACGATGCCGGGCCGCAGCACGCCGTTGATGCCGGACAGGTCCCCGCAGTGGTGGAGCAGGGCGTTGACCAGGGTGCCCGAGGGACTGCCCGGCGCCGGATGGACCGCCATGCCGGCCGGCTTGTCCACCACGAGCAGATCGGCGTCCTCGTGCACCACGGTGAGCGGCAGATCCTCGGGCCGGGCCACCAGCTGCACCGGCTCCGGCACATGAACGGCGATCCGATCCCCGATGCGGAGGCGGTACCCGGGGCGTTTCCCGGTGTCGTTGACGAGTACGGCGCCCTCGGCGATCAGGCCCTGAACGCGGCTCCGGGACAGATCCTCCAGGACGCGCGGCACGAAGCGGTCCAGGCGCGCGCCCTCGTCCTCTTCCTCTACCAGAAGTCGGCGGACACCGCCCGGCGGGACGGGGGGCCCGGTCACAAGGCTAGCCCTGGGCGACGGGCTCGTCGGCGGGTGCCGGATCGGCCGGCGCCGCCTCCGGGGCCGGTTTCTTCTGTCGGGAGTAGGCCAGGACCAGCAGCAGGACCCCGACGGTGACGCAGGAGTCGGCCACGTTGAAGACCGGCCACCGCCAGATCTCGGAGAGGCCCACGTCGATGAAGTCGACCACCTCGCGCAGGCGCACGCGGTCGACGATGTTGCCGAGCGCGCCGCCGAGGACCAGGGCCAGGGCGCCGCGCTGCAGGCGCGCCTGCGCGGGCAGGCCGCGGAACATCCAGACCAGCAGCGCCAGCGCGCCGACGGCGACCGCCGTGTGCACCAGGGGCCCCCCGAAGGTGAGGCCGAAGGCGGCGCCGCGGTTGTGGATCAGGGTGAGGCGGAGGACGTCCCCGAAGACGGGGACCGGGGACTGCGGGGGCAGGGTATGAAGGGCGATCTGCTTCGACGCCTGGTCGAGGAGCAGGGCGGCGGGGACGATCCAGAGGACCGCGGAACCGCGCCCCCCGGCCGGATTCACTCCTTCCTCTTGTCGTCCCCGCTCTTGCACTCGATGCACTGGCTCGCCGTCGGGACCGCCTCGAGACGGGCACGGCCGATCTCGCCCCCGCATACGCGGCAGACGCCGAAGGTCCCGTCCTCGATCCGCTGCAGGGCCTCATCGACGTAGTCGAGGTAGCTGCCCTCGCGCTGGGCGAAGAGCAGGTTCTTCTCCCGCTCCATGGCGTCCGTGCCGCGGTCGGCCATGTGCAGCGAATAGGCGGACCGCTCTTCCGACGACTCCTGGGCCACGTCCGAACGGGAGACGCGCTCGAACTCCTCCAGATCGGACCTGGCCTGTTCCTGCTTGGTCTGCAGCAGTTTCTTGAAGTGTGCCAGATCTTCCTGGTTCATCTCTCCCGCCTCCCTACCCGCCCCGCCCGAGGCGGGCGAGCGCGATCCTGCAGGGTTCGGTGTTGACTTCCCACTCCTTCGTCATCGACGCCTCCCCGCCGGCGGGCGGCTCGCCCACCGAGACCTGTCGCGCCAGGGTCTCGGCGGCCACGTAGCCGCGGAAGGCCCCCACCCACGACTCCAGGGTCTCGCTCCCCTCGACCCACAGCCGGATTCGGTCGGCCACGTCGAGGCCTGCCTCCTTGCGCATGTTCTGCACGCGGTTGACGACCTCCCGGGCGCCGCACTCGGCGACCAGCTCCTCCGTGAGGTGGACGTCCAGACCGACGGCGAGGTTCTCCTCCACGGCGACCACCACGTCCCGCCGCTCGCGGCGCTGCACCTCGACGTCGCCCACGCCGATGGCGCCGCCGCCGACCTCGAGGGTTCCCCCCTCCTGAAGCATCCGCACCTGGTCCGTGGTCAGGTCGCCGATGAAGGCGGCCGCCTCGCGCGTGCGCTTGCCGAAGCGCGGGCCCAGGGCCCGGAAGTTCGCCCTGTAGGAGACCTCGCTGATCTCCGACTCGTCCTCCACGAGGACCACCTCCTTGACGTTGAGCTCGTCGGCGATCAGGTCGCTAACCGCCTCCAGCATGCCGCGGCCCGGCTCGTCGGGGGGCAGCAGCAGGAGGCGCTGCAGGGGTTGCCGGACCTTCAGGCCGTGGCGGCTGCGCAGCATGCGCCCCAGGGCGCAGGCGCGCATGGCCAGGGTCATCTGCGCCTCCAGCTCGGGGTCGCGCAGCGATTCGTCGGCGGCGGGCATGTCGCACAGGTGCACGCTCTCCGGTGCCCCCGGGTCCCGGGCGAGGTTCCGATAGATGGCCTCGGTCACGTACGGCAGCACCGGCGCCAGGCTCTTGGCGAAGGTGAGGAGCACCTGGTGCAGGGTGGCGTAGGCGGATTCGGTGTCGGTGCCCGACTCGGCCTTCCAGAACCGGCGGCGGCTGCGGCGGATGTACCAGTTCGTCAGCTTGTCGACGAATCCGACCATGGCCGGCACCGTGCGGTAGAGCCGGTAGGCCTCCATCTCCTCGTTGATCTTGTGGACCAGGGTCTGCAGCTCCGACAGGATCCACCGGTCGAGGCGGTTCACGGGCCGCGCCCCCCCGGCGCCTGGAGACCAGCCATCGGTGTTGGCGTAAAGCACGAAGAAGTGATACGCGCTCCACAGGGGGATGATCACGTCGCGCAGGCTCTGGCGGATGCCCTCCTCGGTGAGCCGCATCTCCTCGGCCTTCATGGCCGGCGAGTTGAGCAGGTAGAGGCGCAGGGCGTCGGCGCCGTAGGTCTCGAGCATCTCGGCCGGATCGGGATAGTTCTTCAGCCGCTTGCTCAGCTTGCGCCCGTCCGCGGCCAGCAGCATGCCCCCGACGATGCAGTTGTGGAAGGCCGGCTTGTCGAACAGCGCCGCCCCCAGGATGGTCAGGGTGTAGAACCACCCCCGGGTCTGGTCGAGGTTCTCGGAGATGAAGTCGGCCGGGAAGGAGGCTTCGAAGTCCTGGCGCCGGCCGAAGGGGTAGTGGCTCTGGGCGTAGGGCATGGCCCCGGACTCGAACCAGCAGTCGAGGACCTCGGGCACGCGCCGCAGGGTGCCCCGCCCCGAGGGCGCCGGGATCTCGAGATCGTCGACGAAGTGCTTGTGCAGATCCTCCACCTCGCGGCCGGCGAGCTCGCTCAGCTCCTGGCGGCTGCCGACGCACACCGCCTCGCCCGTCTCCTCGTTGCGCCAGATCGGCAGCGGCGTCCCCCAGTAGCGGTTACGGCTCACGGCCCAGTCCGGCGCCGACTCGACGCCCTTGCCGAAGCGGCCGTCGCGGATGTGCTCCGGGACCCACCGGATCCGCCGGTTGGCGGCCAGCATCCTCTCCTTCACCTCCCCCTCGATCTTCACGAACCAGGTGGAGACCGCGCGGTAGATGAGGGGGGAGTCACAGCGCCAGCAGAACGGGTACGAGTGCTCGATGGTGCCCTCGGAGAACAGTCGTCCCAAGGCACGCAATCGCCGGATGATGGGGGTGTCCGTGTCCTTGACGAAGACTCCCTCGAAGTCCGGGACCTCGCCGGTGAAGCAGCAGTCGGCATCGAGGGGGCAGACCACGGGCAGGCCCTCGGCCAGGCCGAGCTGGTAGTCGTCCTCGCCGAAGCCGGGGGCGATGTGGACGATGCCGGTGCCGTCGCCGGTGGAGACGAAATCGGCGGCCACGACGCGGAAGGCGCCCTGGTCGGCGAGGCCGGCGAAGTCGTCGAAGAGGGGCTCGTAGCGCAGCCCGAGAAGGTCGTCCACGGCCACCGGCGTCACCTCGGCGACCTCGCCGGGGTGCCGGCCGAAGATGTCGTCCACGAGGGGGGCAGCCAGGATCAACCGCTCCCCGTCGGCGGTGGTGACGCGCACGTAGTCGATGTCGCGGCCCACGGCCAGGGCCATGTTGGAGGGCAGGGTCCACGGGGTAGTGGTCCAGGCGAGCAGGGACAGGCCCGGCTCTCCGGCCACGGGAAAGCGCACCGTGATCGATGGGTCCTGGGTGTCCTGGTAGCCCTGGTTGACCTCGAAGTTCGACAGCGGCGTCGCGCACCGGGGACAGTAGGCGAGGGACTTGTAGCCCTCGTAGACGAGGCCCTTGTCCCACAGCGCCTTGAACACCCACCACACCGACTCCATGAACTCGGGGTCCATGGTCCGGTACTGATCGTCCCAGTCGACCCATCGTCCCAGCCGTTCGATCAGGCTCCGCCACTCGGCCGTGTAGCGCAGCACCAGGTCACGGCAGGCCTCGTTGAACCGGGCCACGCCGTACTCGAGGATGTCCCGCCTCGACCCCAGACCGAGCTGCTGCTCGGCCTCGTTCTCGACGGGCAGGCCGTGGCAGTCCCAGCCCCAGCGGCGCTCGACCCGGTAGCCGCGCATCGTCCAGTACCGGGGCACCACGTCCTTGGTGATGGAGGCGAGCAGATGCCCGTAGTGGGGCAGGCCGGTGGCGAAGGGCGGACCGTCGAAGAACCGGAAGGGCCGGTCGGCGGGCCGGGCGAGGACGGACTTGCGGTACAGGTCGCCGGCGCGCCAGGACTCGAGGACGCGGCGCTCCTGGGCGGGGAAGTCGACCTGGCTCGGCACCTTGTCGAAGGCCGGCGCGGCGGGGCGTGGGGCGGCGGCGGTCACAGGCGCAGGTTCCTCAGGAACAGTTGCACGATCTGGATCAGAAGGATCAGGACCAGGGGGGTGAAGTCCAACCCGGAGGACCACAGGAACCGCGGTATGTAGCGGCGCAGGCCCTCGAGGACCGGGTCGGTCAAGCCGCGCAGGATCAGCACGAGACGATTGTACGGGTCGGGGTTGACCCAGGAGATGATGACCCGGGCCAGGACGATGACCAGGTAGACCGTCAGCAGGCCGTCGATCAGGCCGATGACCCCGCCGAGAAAACCGGAGCCGTCGAAGAGGGACAGCTCGGACTCGCGCACGGCTCAGCTCTCCCGGACGGAGGCCGCCGTCGCGGACGGTCTGGGGCCGAAGACGGCGGTGCCGACGCGGATCATGGTGGAACCCTCCTCGATGGCCATCTCGTAGTCGCCGCTCATCCCCATGGACAGGGTGGTCATCTCCGCCGACGTGCCCTCGGCGAGGCGGCGGCCGAGGTCCCGCAACCGGCGGAAGCAGTCCCGCACCCGCGCCTCCTCTTCGGTATGGGCGGCGATCGTCATCAGGCCCCGGACCCGTATGCCCTCGAGGTCGGCCGCGGCCTCCGCCAGGGCGGGCAGGTCCTCCGGATCGGCGCCACCCTGGGTCCGGGCGCCCGCCGTGTTGACCTGGAGCAGCACCTCGACGGTGCGGCCGGCCCCGCGGGCCCGGCGCGAGAGCGCCTCGGCGAGCCGGAGGGTGTCCACGGACTGCACCACATCGAAGACCTCGACGGCGCCACCCGCCTTGTTGCGCTGCAGCCCCCCCACCAAGTGCCAGCGAGCGGGCGCCTCCAGGGCCTCCCGCTTGGGACCGGCCTCCTGAACGCGGTTCTCACCGATGTCCGTGACGCCCGCCTCCAAGGCCGCGGCCACCTCCCGAACGCTGCGGCCCTTCGTGACAACGACCACCTGCACCTGGTCCGGCCCCCGTCCCGCGCGCTCGGCGGCCTCGGCGACGCGCCGCCTGACGTCCTCCCAGTTGCGCGCGATGGGGTTCATGAACGGCTTGTGCACGAGATAGACCCCGGAAGGTACTGGGCGCGCGGAACAGGCACAAGAACGGGTCCCCGGACCTATTCCCCCCCGTCCCCTCGACGGATCAGGGGGCCGAGGACCGCCAGCAGGACGCCGCAGAGGAGCAGGTCCGCCAGCACGACCCGCCTGAGAAGGTCGGCGTGCTCCGGGGTCAGGACCCGCGCGAAGCCCTGACTTCCCCCCAGCACCAGGTCCCCGGCGATGAGCCCCCTGGGTAGCAGCAGCCATCCGGACCGGCGTGAGAACTCCCCGCTCGATGGCAGGGGATACCACAGGGCTGGTCCCATGGCGCGCGCCACCACGAGGACTCCGAACTGGGCGAGGACGATCTGGTACGGCCAGGAGGCCTGGGGCGGCAACAGCGGGAGGGCGTCTGTCGAGACCACGAGGAAGGCGGCGAAGAGCAGGATGGAGATCGGACGGACCGGCGCCAGCCGCCGCTCTAGATCTCCTCCGGGGCCCTCCCGCGCGCCCAGGAGAAGACCGGCCCCGAGCCCTGCGGGGAGAGACGGCAGGCCGGCGTGGAAGGCGTAACAGGCGCCGGTGAGGGTGAGCGCGCCAAGGGCGAGCAGGGCCCCGTCCCGCCGGTCCAGTATCCCCGTCCACCTCAGAGCCTCGGCCGCGGCCGCCCCGGCGGCGCCGGAGAGCAACAGGGAGCCGACCCACTCCCGGGCCTCGGCGGCGACCCAGCGCGATCCGGCCTCGAGCAGCAGGACCGCGGCGAGCAGGAGCAGGGCCACGGCGGAGCCGAGCAGGCCGATGACCTGGGCTTCCCGCCCGCGCCAGAAGTCGGCCGCCAGGGGCCCCCAGAAGGAAGCCATGGCGGCCAGCACGAGGGCCACGGGCAAGGGGAGCCCGCCGGCGAGGCCGAGGACCGCCGCCAGGGCCGCAAAGGTGACAACGGTGGAGCCGGCCACGACCACGGGCAGCCGCCAGTTCCGGCGCTCCGCCGGCCAGCGGGCTCCCAGACCTGCGAGCAGCCCCGCCCACATGCCGGCGCCGGTGCCGGCGAGAGACAGCAGGGGCTCCCGGGAGGCGTCGATCGCCGACAGGACCGAAGGGCCGAGGAGAAAGGCGGCGAGGATCCATCCCGTCAGCGCCGGCAGGCCGGCCCGGGCGAGAACCCCCTGGGCGGTGACCGCCAGCAGGAGCAGGGCCCCGAACCCCCACAGGGACTCATACCCGCTGTGCACCGCCGGCGGCGGGGCCAGCGCCGCAAGGGCCAGGAGGATGGCACAGACTCCGAAGCTGCGCATGGGCGGACCGGCCTGCCGAGGCGGTCGGCCTTCAGCCCTCCTTGTCGGCGCCCTCCGCGCGCAGGTGGCCGTAGTACAGGGTCGGGCTGGCGATGAACACGGACGAGTAGGTACCGACCAGGATGCCGATCAGCAGGGTGATGGTGAAGTCGCGGATGACCTCGCCTCCCCAGACCATCAGCACGAGGACGGCGATGAGGGTTGTCACCGAGGTCACCACCGTACGGCTCAGGCACTCGTTGATGCTGACGTCGATCAGCCCCGAGAAGCTCAACCGCCGGGAGCTGCGCAGGTTCTCGCGGATGCGGTCGAAGACCACGATCGTGTCGTTCAGGGAGTAACCGACGATGGCCAGGATGGCCGCGACCACGGCCAGGGTGATCTCCATATCGAGCAGGGAAAGGAGGCCGAGGGTGAGCAGCACGTCGTGGAACAGGGCCACCACGGCGGCGATGCCGTACAGGAACTGCTTGAAACGCCAGGCCATGTACACGAGGATCAGGGCGAGGGAGAGGGCCACGGCGCGCAGGGCGGCGCCGGTGAGCTCTTCACCGATCCTCGGCCCCACCTTCTCCTGCCGCCGCACCCATTCCCCGTCCTCCACGCTTCCCGCCAGGGCCGCCCGCAGCGTCGCTTTGATGGCGTCGGCCACATCGGTGCCCGTCTCGCTTTCGGCGACGCGGATCAGGATGTCGTTGGCGCTTCCGAAGTTCTTGATCTCGCTCGAGCTCAGATCGAGGGTCCGGCCGTCGACGTCGACGCGGCTCAGCGGATCCCGCACCTGCTCGATCTCGACGGGCGGATCGAAGTGGAGCTCGAGCAGAGTGCCGCCGGCGAAGTCGATGCCCGGCTGCAATCCGTTGAAGGCGACGATGGAGGCGACGCCGAGGGCCAGGATCATGCCCGATCCCGCCATGGCCATCTTCCTCAGGGACAGGAAGGGGATGCCCGTCTTGGACAGGATGCCCACCGGGCCGATGCTGAGTCCGCCCGGGCCGGTCCTCGAGGTGACGAGGTCCAGGATCGAGCGGGTGACGATCAAGGCGGTGAACAGGCTCGATACGATGCCGATGCACAGGGTGAGGGCGAAGCCGCGGACCGGTCCCGTGCCGAACTCGTAGAGGACGATGCCCACCATGAACGTCGTCAGATTGGCGTCGACGATGGCGGAAAGGGCGTTGCCGTAGCCCGAGTCGATGGCGGCGCGCACCGTCTTGCCCGTGCGCAGTTCCTCTCGGATGCGCTCGAAGATCAGCACGTTGGCGTCGACCGCCATGCCGATGGTGAGGATGATGCCGGCGATGCCCGGAAGGGTCAGGGTGGCGTTGAAGCCCGCGAGCACGGCCATCACGAAGAGGATGTTGAGGGCCAGCGCCAGGTCGGCCACGAGGCCGACGAAGCGGTAGGAGGCCAGCATGAAGAGGGCCACCACGGCCATGCTGATGAGGGCCGCCACCCGGCCCTGCTCGATCGAGTCGCGTCCGAGGGAGGGGCCCACGGTGCGGTCCTCGATGATCTCCACCTTGGCCGGCAGGGCGCCGGCGCGAAGAACGATGGCCAGGTCCTTGGCCTCCTCCTCGGAGGCCATACCGGTGATTTGGGACTGGCCGTTCATGATCTTGACCTGGATCGTGGGGGCCATGTAGACGGCCCCGTCGAGGACGATGGCCAGGCGCTCGCCCACGTGGGCGCCGGTGACTCGCCGGAACAGGCGCACGCCCTCGTCGGTAGTCTGCAGACTGACCACCGCCTGCCCGAGGTACTCCACGCTCTGGCTGATGGAGACCTGGGCGTCGGCGATCAGGGCGCCCGTCATCTCGGGCTTGGCGCGCACCAGGTGGAGCAGGTAGTAGGGCGTGCCCTCCGGCCCCTCGGGACGGCTGCTGAAGAGGATCTCCACATCGCCGGGGATGACGTCCTGGGTCCGGGGGTCGGCGAGCAGGGCCCTCACCGCCGCCAGGTCCCGCTGCAGCACGCCGATCTGGCCGCCGACCTGAACCAGGCGGGAGAGCAGGCCGCCGCCCTTTTCCTCCTCCGCCTCCGGCTCGTCCTCGAACAGACCCCCCGCCGCCGTGCTGTCGGCCGCGAACAGGCTCGGGGCATCCTCCACGGGATCGGAGTCCGCCGCTTCGGCGCCGGACTCCTCCGGCTCCTCGTCACGGCTGCGCCCCACCGCCAGCACCGCGTCGATGCGCTCCAGCAGCCGCGTGCGGTCCTCGTCCGGCTCCACGAGCTGAAACTCGAGCAGCGCCGTCCGGCCGATCAGGTTCTTGGCCCGGTCCACGTCCTGCAGGCCCGGCAGCTCGACGATGATGCGGTTCTCCCCCTGGCGCTGGATCGTCGGCTCGGCCACGCCGAACTGGTCGACGCGGTTGCGGATCACCTCCTGGGCGCGGTCCACGGCGTCGCGAGCCTCCTCCTCCGACAGGCCCTCGCGGTCGACCTCCATCACGAGGTGGATCCCTCCCTGGAGGTCGAGCCCGAGGTTGATGGCCCGCTTCTGCAGATCGTAGAACGCCGATGGCCGGTCGTGCTCCATCCGCTGCCTCTCGCCCGGGTCCATGCTGTAGAACTGGACCGTCGGGTAGAGGTGGTAAGTGGCGGTGGCCAGCAGGGCCAGGATCAGCAGGGCTTTCCAGTTCTGTCTCATCGGCTTCGCTTGCGGTGACCCGAGGAGCGGGTCGGGTAAAGGTTCACGGCGACGCGGGACCGTGCGCCGAGGCGGACTGGATGCGGCCCCTCAATCCGGCCGAGTGGACGCGCCGCAGCCGGCCCCCGTCCTCGTAGTACACCATCACCTCCAGACTCTCGTCGTGGGCCGCCCACTCAAGGGCCGGGCCCGGTCCGGCGACGAAGGCCGCCGTGGCCAGGACATCGGCCTCCAGGGCGGTGGGGGCCCACACCGTGGCGCTGACCGCCCTCCCGGCCGGATACCCGGTGGCCGGATCGAGCAGGTGGTGGTACCGGCGGCCCTGGAACTCGAAGACCTGCTCGTAGTCGCCGGAGGTGGCCAGCGCCGGCAGCCCCACGTCCTCCACGGCCACGGTATCCGCCGGGTCGCGGGGGTGCTGCACGCCGAACCGCCAGTCCCGTCCGTCGGGCTTGCGCCCCCAGAACCGGAGGTCGCCTCCGGCCTCGACGACGCCCGCCTCCACCCCGGCCGCCTGCAGCAGGGCCACGGTGCGGTCGACGACGTGGCCCTTGGCGGCCGCCCCCAGATCGAGCCGCATACCGGGCCGGTCGAAGATCAGCCGGCCCTCACGCAGACGCAGGTGCTCGAAACCGCAGGAGGCCAGCGCCGAATCGATCGCGGCCGGCGCCGGTGGGCGCCGAGCCTCCGGGAACCCCCACAGCGCCGTCAGCGCTCCCAGGACCGGGTCGAAGGCCCCGTCCGTGCGCCGGGCCAGCTCGAGAGCGGGCGACAGGACCTGCTCCAACTCCTCGGACAGCGTCGCCGGCTGCCCCGGGGCGGTTCCATGCAGCCGGGCTACCTCGCTCGACCCTCCGCAGTGCAGCGTCGAGTCCAGGCGGTCGATCAGGGCCCAGGCCCGCCCGAAGAGCGGCCACGCCTGGTCCTCGTCGACGAACAGGGCCACGCGCACCACCGTGCCCATGGCCACGTGATAGCCCTCGACGGGAATGGCGGGGCCGGCTCTCGGCAACAGCCAGAGGAGCGCGGCCAGCCCCGCGAGCCCCGTCAGGACCCTGGCCTTCAAGGCCCGGTCAGCTGTCTCGCTCGACCACCAGGCGCACCGTCGTCTCCAGGATCGTGCGCTCCACGGAGGGCCCGAGCACCTCCAGGCACGCCTGGGCGCGGTCGGCGCACTCCCGCGCCGTGGCGCTGGCCGCGGCCACCCCCTGGCGCCGGTCGACGAAGTCGAACACCCGGTTCCAGTCCTCCTCGTCGGGCTCCGGAGCGGACAGCACGCGGACGATCTCGGCGCGCTCCACCTCGGAAGCCGCCGCCAGGGACTTGATCAGGGGCAGGGTGATCTTGCGCTCCCGCAGATCCCGGCCCACCGGCTTGCCGAGGGTCGACTCGTCTCCGGTGAAGTCGAGGATGTCGTCGGCGATCTGGAAGGCCAGGCCCAGGGATTCGCCGTACCTCGTCAGGCCATCGACCATCTCCCGGGGCGCACCGGCCAGCAGCGGACCGATGCGGCAGGCGGCGGAGATCAGGGACGCCGTCTTGTCGCCCACCATGGCGAAATAGGAGGTTTCGCTCGTGTCGGCGTGCAGCCCGATCTGGAACTCGAAGATCTCGCCCTTGCTCAACCGCTCCGTAGCCCGGGAAACCGTCTCCAGCACCTTCAGGTCGCCCAGGCTGACCAGCAGGCACAGGGCCCGGGCCAGAAGGAAGTCGCCCATCAGGACGGCGACGTGGTCGTTCCACTTGCTGTTGACCGTCGCCTGGCCCCGCCGCGTTCCGGCTCCGTCCACCACATCGTCGTGAATCACCGTGGCGGCGTGGATCATCTCCAGGCCAACCCCGGCGTCGATGACGCGATCGTCCCAGCTCCCCGTGGCGCGGGTGCACAGCACGGTGAGAGCGGGGCGCAGGCGCTTGCCCTTGAGGGTGGCCATGTAACGGGCCACCTGGTGGACCATGTCGACGTCGGCCTGAAGCATCTCGTCCAGGCGCCGTTCGAAGTGATCGATCTCCTTCTGTATGGGCCCGAGCATCTGGCCCAGCGATCCGGAGGAGGTCATCGGACGGGGCGTCGCGGTCACGCGGCGGCGGTTGTGAAGGGGAGTAACTTCGGGGAAAAGATGAACACTAACGAAGCATGGATTCACTGTCAACGAGCCATCCGGGCCCTCTAGCGGCCGGCGTACATGCGCCCCGGGTTGAAGAGGCCGTGAGGATCGAGGGTGCTCTTGAGGGTTGCGTTCAGCCGGGCGACACCGGCGCTCAGGGGGGTGAAGGCGTGCGGGTTGGCATCCCCGGGTCCCGTGGCCAGGCGCGCCGCGGCACCCTCCACCCCCTGCGCGGCCTCGTGCACGGAAGCGGCGTCGGCGGCGGCCGGCAGGACCGCCCACAGCAGCCCGCCGCCCCAGTCGAGACCGCTGCGCCGCAGACCGAAGGGAGTCATGGCCGAGACCGCCGCAGCGGCCTTCGAGGGCGGCACCACGACCCGCCACAGGGCCTCGTCCGCAGCCGGCTGGTACGGCTCCGCCTCCCGCAGGGCGGCCCACTGCCGGGCCGAGTCCTCCGCGTCCAGCACCTCCGCGGGACCAGGCGCCTCCGGGACCAGCCGCTCGACCTGCTGCGCCACCCCCTTCTCCGAGCCCTCGATGCGGGCCAGGAGACGACCTTCGGCGTCGACGGAGAGGCCGCTGATCTGCTCGGCGCGGCGCGACCATTCGAGCAGGCCCGCGCCGGCGGCGGCGGGCGACAGCCCGCTCACCACCAGGGTGCGTTCCGTGGCCGGCCGCGGCCACAGCTTCAGGCACACCTCGGTGAGAGGGCCCAGGGTTCCGAAGGCGCCCACGGTGACCCGCCACAGATCGTATCCGGTCACGTTCTTCACGACCCGTCCACCCGCCCGGAGCCGCCGGCCGCGGCCGTCGACGAGCTCGACGCCGAGAACGAAGTCGCGCACCGAGCCGGCCTGGAACCGCCGAGGACCCGCCCAGCCGCAGCCCAGGGTCCCGCCGAGAGTGGCCGCCTCGCCCCAGTGCGGGGGCTCGAAGGCCAGCTGCTGGCCGCGCACGGCCAGCATCCCCTCCACCTCCCGCAGCCGGGTCCCCGGCCGGGCCACCAGGATCAGCTCCTCGGGCTCGTAGGTGACCACGCCGGTCAGCCGCGACAGGTCCACCCGCGTGGCCTCGGACGGGGCCCGTCCCAGACGGGCCTTCGTACCCCCGGCGCGCAGCTCGAGCCGCCTCCCTGAACCCGCCGCGTCGCGCACCAGTTCCTCCACCTCGGAGGCGTCGGACGGCCGCAGGACCTGTTGGGGAGAGGGGGCTGAGGCAGCCACGGGCGGAAGGAACCGGCGGGATCCGGGCCCTCAGAAGCGCTCGAGCTCGGCGAAGGGCAGGCGGCCCCCCTGCACGTGCATGCGGCCTTCGGCGCAGGTTCGCAGTCTCGGGTAGACCTTGCCCGGGTTGAGGACGGCCTCCGGGTCGAAGGCGCGCTTCAGCTCCTCCTGCAGGTCGAGCTCGTCGTCGGACAGCTGGCAGGGCATGAGATCCATCTTCTCCACCCCGATGCCGTGCTCGCCGGAGAGCACGCCGCCGACCTCGACGCACAGCTTCAGGATCTCCCCGCCGAGCTCCTCGGCCCGCTCGAGCTCACCGGCGCTGCTGTCGTAGAGCACCAGGGGGTGCAGGTTGCCGTCGCCGGCGTGGAAGACGTTGGCCACGCGCAGGCCGTAGACCTCGGACAGGTGGGCGATCCGTTCCAGCACCTCGGGGAGCCGTCCCCGGGGGATGGTGCCGTCCATGCAGTAGTAGTCGGGGCTGATCCGGCCCATGGCGGGGAAGGCCGCCTTGCGGCCGGCCCACAGCCGCTGCCGCTCCTCGGGCGAGTCCGCCCGGCGCACCTCCGGGGAGCCGGCGTCGCGCACGAGCCGCTCCACGGCGGCGATCTGCTCGTCCACCTCGGCGGCGGGGCCGTCCACCTCCACCAGCAGCAGGGACTCCACACCGAGGGGGTAGCCGCAACCGAGGAAGTCCTCCACGGCCTCGATGGACAGGCGGTCCATGATCTCCATGCCCGCGGGGACGAGGCCGGACCCGATGATGGCGGCCACGGCGCCTCCGGCGGCGGCCACCGAGTCGAAGACGGCCATCAGCGCCCGCGCCGACTCCGGCTTCGGCAGGATGCGCAGAGTCGCCCGGGTGATCACGCACAGAAGCCCCTCCGAGCCCGTGAACAGGGCGAGCAGGTCGTACCCGGCCCGCTCCAGGGCCCCCGAGCCGATGTCGACGATCTCGCCGTCGGAGAGCACGACTTGCAGACCGAGGAGGTTGTTCGTCGTGGTGCCGTACTTCAGGCAGTGCACGCCGCCGGCGTTCTCGGCCACGTTGCCGCCGATGGTGCAGGCGATCTGGCTCGATGGATCGGGGGCGTAGTAGAAGCCGTGGGGTGCCACCGCGTGGGTGACCGAGAGATTGGGAACACCCGGCTCGACGGTGACGGTGCGGTTCTCGGCGTCCACGTGGAGGACGCGGTTCATCCTCGCCGTGCTGAGGACGATGCCGTCCCCCAGCGGCAGGGCGCCCCCGGAGAGCCCGGTGCCGGCGCCCCAGGGGACGACCGGGATGTCGAGCTCCGTGCAGGCGCGCAGCAGCTCGGAGACCTGCTCGGCCGATGTCGGCAGGGCCACGGCCAGGGGCGCCTGGCGGTAGGCGGACAGGCCGTCGCACTCGTAGGCCACCAGGTCCTCCGGCCGGTGGATGAGACCTCCCTCGTCGACGAGCCGCCGCAGGCGCCGCACGAGGTCGGAGCGCCTGGCCAGACGCTGCGGCTGCGGCTCGGCCAGGTTCATCCCGCCGGTCTTCCTTCCAGCTCGAGGCCCAGCTCTCCGGCGTAGGCGAAGAGAGCCGGCGTGCCTCCGGTATGCACGAAGACGACGGTCTGATCCGGCGTCCACCAGCCGGCGCGCGCGTGGGCGACGAGGCCGGCCATGGCCTTGCCCGTGTAGCAGGGGTCGAGGACGAGCCCCTCGCTGCGGGCGACCAGCCGCAGGGCCTCCCGACTGCCCTCGGTGACCACCCCGTACGCCGGGCCGACGAAGTCGGAGTAGCTCTCGATGTCTTCGGGACCGACCTCGATGTCGAGATCGAGGATGCGGCAGTGCTCGGCGGCGAGCCGGGCCATGCCCCTCGCCGCCTCGCCGTCGTCCCGCGGGCTCGGGCTGATGCCGACGAAACGCAGAGACAGTCCGAGGGCACGCGCCGCCACTACCATGCCGGTATGGGTGTGGGCGCCGGAGCAGACGTACACGGCGTGCGGCCGCACGCCGCGCTCCTGCAGCTGCGCCCACAGCTCGAGAAAGCCGTCGACGTAGGCGATACCCCGGTAGACCCCTCCGTCGGAGCTGGTGTTGAAGGGCTTGTGCCCCGCGGTGCGCAGGCGCGCCAGGGTCGCCTCCAGGGCGGCACCCTGCTCGGCCACCGGCGGCAGTTGCACCTCGGCGCCGAACAGGTGGGACAGGAGCAGGTTGCCCTGGGGCTGGGAGTGGGCGTCGGCGCGGCCCACCTGCACCGCCTTCATGCCCAGCCGGGCCGCGACGGCCGCCGTCTGGCGCGACTGGTTCGACTGCGCCGCGGCGGCGTGGACGAGGACGTCGCATCCGGCCTCCACCGCCTGGGCGATGGAGTACTCGAACTCCCGGATCTTGTTGCCGCCGAACGCCAGGCCCGTAAGGTCCTCGCGCTTCATCCAGATGCGGGGCCCGCCGACCGCCTGCGACAGCCGCGGCAGATCGTCGAGGGGGGTGGGCAGGGCGGCCAGCCGCAGCCGCGGCAGCCGATCCAGCCGTTCGCGCAGTTGCTCAGGCGTGTAGGTCGTCGTCATCTCGGTGGATCCTCCGGTGCTGTCGAATCTATTGCGCCTGCTGGGGAAGCCACAACCGCGCAGACACCCTCTTGCCATGCGTAACTACATGCTTTATCTTAATGTTACGTCATGCCACGGGGCGCCCGCGGAGCCCGGAATTCACCGCCGGCGCCTGAGAATCAGGCCACCCATGCCCCCCGCCCAGGCCCCGACCCGCCCCGGAAAGAGTTGATCGATGGACCTCCTCGAGCCCATCTCGCCGGTCCTCGATCCCCACCTCCGCCGCGAGTTGCAGCCCGGCGAGCTGCTGCTGGCGCTGCTGGCGACCGACCTCGACCTCGACGGCCGCTACGGCGAGAACTGGCTCGCCCTGACCGACGAGCGCATCCTGGTGCTGCAGGCCAACGGCGGCGCCCCCGAGGTGCGGAGCTGGCAGCTGGAGCAGGTGCGCCGCATCCAGACCCGCAGCCACGTGGGCAGCGGCTCCCTCCTTCTGGAGATGCCCGACGGCACCCACGAGCTGGTGCGCTTCTCCCAGGGCAACTACTTCAAGTTCTCCGCCGTGCCCCAGGCCGTCGAGGCGGCCAAGGCGGAGCCGGTGGAAGCCGACGACGGGCAGGCGCAGGAGGCGATCCCCCCCCGCCGGGTCGAGCACTGCGAGAGCTGCGGCCGGGCACTCAGACCGGGCTCGAAGGTCTGCCCCCACTGCATCCGCAAGCGGGAGACCTTCTGGCGCCTGTTCTCCTACGTAAGGCCATACAGGAACACGGCCATTCTCGGCTTCCTCCTGACCGTGTGCATGACCGGCGTGAGCCTGCTGCCGCCGCAACTGAACCGGATCCTCATCAACGATGTCATCACGCCGGTCCTCGTGGCCCGGGGGGAGTCGCCGCCCGAGGGGCCCCTGGTGCCCCCGGCGGAGAGCGTGACCCTGCTCGCCATGGTCGTTCTCGGCCTGCTGGGCGTCCACTTCGGGCGCATGATCCTCAACGGGGCCCGCACCTGGACCCTCGGATGGCTGGGCCAGCGCGTCACCTACGACCTGCAGATCGAGATCTTCAACTACCTGCAAGCCCTGTCCCTGTCCTTCTACTCCCGCCACAGCACCGGCCGCATCATGACCCGCGTCACCCAGGACACGGAGCGCATGCGGGACTTCATCACCACCGGATTCCAGGACCTGCTGGTGGCCCTGCTGACCCTCGTGGGAATCGGCATCGCCCTGGTCTGGATGAACTGGGAGCTGGCCCTGCTGGCCCTGTTGCCGACGCCGGTCATGCTCTTCGTCACTTCGATGTACCGCAAGCGGATCCACTGGGTCTTCCACTCCATCTGGCGGAGAGTCGCCGACCTGAACGGCCAGCTGGCCGACACCATTCCCGGGGTCAAGGTGGTGAAGGCCTTCGCCCAGGAGGAGCGCGAGATGCGCGCCTTCGGCCGGCGCAACACCGAGCTCCTCGCCGCGCGCATGGCCTCGGTGAAAATGCGGGCCTGGTTCCAGCCCGGCATCGCCTTCATCACCGCCACGGGCGCGGTGATCCTGTGGTGGTCCGGCGGCAACCGGGTGCTGGAGGGCACGCTGAAGATCGGCGACCTCCAGGCCTTCATCGCCTACATGATGATGTTCTACGGCCCGGTGCGGGAGCTGAGCCGGCTGTCCGACACGCTCGAGCGGGCGGCCACCTCGGCGGAGCGCGTCTTCGAGATCCTCGACACCGAGCCCGAGGTGTTGGAGGATCCCGGCGCCCGGGATCCGGGGGTGATCGAGGGGCGCGTCGAGTTCCGCGACGTCTCCTTCACCTACGACGGCGTGGGCCGCATCCTCGACCGGGTGAGCTTCACCGTCGAGCCGGGGGAGATGATCGGGCTCGTGGGCCACTCGGGCGCCGGCAAGTCGACCCTCGTCAACCTGATCTCCCGGCTGTACGACGCCGCCGATGGCGAGATCCTCGTCGACGGGCAGCCCATCACGGGGCTGCGGCAGAAGCCGCTGCGCGCCCAGATCGGCGTGGTGCTGCAGGAGCCGGTGCTCTTCCAGGGGTCGATCGCCCGGAACATCGCCTACGGCCGGCCCGACGCCGGCCGGCCGGAGATCATCGCCGCCTCCCGGGCCGCCAACGCCCACCACTTCATCATGCGCTTCCCCGACGGCTACGACACCGAGGTGGGCGAGCGGGGAGGCCGCCTCTCGGGCGGCGAGCGCCAGCGCATCTCCATCGCCCGCGCCCTCATCGGCAACCCCCGCATCCTGATCCTCGACGAGGCCACGAGCTCGGTGGACACCCAGACCGAATTCGAGATCCAGGAGGCTCTCGAACGGCTCATCGCCAACCGCACCACCTTCGCCATCGCCCACCGCCTGTCGACGCTGAAGAACGCCGACCGCCTCCTCGTCCTCGACAAGGGCCGCATCGTCGAGGAGGGCACCCACGCTCAGCTCCTCGCCCGCGAAGATGGCGTCTACCGCCGGCTCGTGGACATGCAGACCGAGCTGGCCAGGGTGAGGGCCCTGTGAGCGGTCCCCGCACGAATCCCCCCGTCGACCCGGCCCTCGACGCGTCGGCCCTGCGGATTCGCCGCAACGGCCGCGTCCTGCTGACGGTGGAGACGGGCGGGGAGCGGTTCGACGACGTCTCCGTGCGGCGGGCCTTTCCCCTGGAAGTGGCGGACGCCTTCATCGGCCTCTTCGACGCCGGCGGCGAGGAGATCGGCCTCCTCGAGTCTCTCGACGGCCTCGAGGAGGAGAGCCGCACCGCCCTGGAGGACCAGCTCGCCCTGACCTACTTCCTGCCGGTCATCACCTCGATATCGAGGATCGGCGAGGAGTACGGCGTGGTCCGCGCCGACGTGGAGACGACGAGAGGACCCCGTCAGATCGAGGTCCGCGGCATCCGCTCCAATATCCGCGTCCTCTCCCGCAACCGGGCCCTCATCGAGGACACGGACGGCAACCGCTACGAGCTGCGCGACTTCCATCTCCTGCCGGCGATCACCCGCGAGGTCCTTGGTCTCTAGCGCCTCCGCCCGACAGGTCCAGGCCGGCCTCGTACACGTCGTAGTGGCGGCGGGAGAACAGGGCGAAGAGGACGCGCTCCGGCCTATCGTTTCCCGACAGGTGCTCCCGCACCGTCTCCACCGCCACGGCGCCCGCCGCTTCCACCGGATAGCCGTAGACCCCGCAGCTGATGGCCGGAAAGGCGACGCTGGAGAGGGCGTGGGCCGCCGCCAGGGCCAGGCTGTTGCGGTAGCAGGCGGCCAGCAGTTCCGGGTCCCGGTCCGAGCCGCTGTAGACGGGCCCCACCGTGTGGATCACGCGGCGCGCCGGCAGCCGGTAGCCGCCGGTGATGCGGGCCTCGCCCGTGGGACACCCTCCGAGGGTTCGGCATTCGGCCAGCAGCTCCGGCCCCGCGGCCCGGTGGATGGCCCCGTCGACGCCGCCGCCGCCGAGGAGACTCTCGTTGGCGGCGTTGACGATGGCGTCCACGGCGAGGGTGGTGATGTCTCCCTGAAAGAGCTCGAGCCGGTTCCTCATGCCACGCACAGGAAGTCCCTTTCCTCCTTCAGGCCCATGGCGGCCAGCTGGTCGCGGATCAGGGCCCGGGCGCCGCGGGAGGCCACCGCCGCCAGCAGGATCGGCCGCTGGTGCGACCGCCAGAACGGCATCAGCTCCCGGGACGACAGGATCGGTACGCCGCGCAGGGTGGCGCCGATCCTGGCCGGCGCGATGTCGATGAAACACACCGGCTCGTGCCCCGCCCGGATCAGGTGCTTGGAGAGCCGCCGCCCCGTTCGACCCGCCCCCCAGACCATGAGCCCGTCCCGCCCTTGCAGCGGGCCCCGGGCGAGGTAGTGGGCCTTGGCGCGCAGGAAGTTCTCCACCGAATAGCGGCCGTCGGTGCGCGTCGCCCGGCCGGGGTGCTCGCGCCAGCGCAGCAGCGGCGCCGCCACCTTGGCGAACCGCCGGTCGGCGGCGTGATAGCGCAGCCACAGGTCGTAGTCCTCGGCCCAGCCGCGCTCCTCGTAGGCGCCGAGAGCGAGCAGCTCCTCGCGGCGCAGCAGGGCCGACGGATGGGCGATGGGGCTCTCGATGAAGATCTCCCGGCAGATCTCCTCGTGGCGGACAAGGGAGTTCTGCCACTCCACGTAGCGGCGGAAGCCCTCTGCCACCTCCCCGTCCGAGAAGACCTCCACCTGGGTGCCGACGACGCTCACCCCGGCGTCCGCCTCGGCGACCTCCAGCTGCCGCTCCAGGCGGTCGGGCATGCACAGGTCGTCGGCGTCCATGCGCGCCACGTAGCGCCCACGGCACTCGGCCAGGCCCCGGTTGAGGGCCGCGAGCAGACCGGCGTGGTCGATGCGCACGACCCGCAGGCGCCGGCCGGCGCGCGACGCCAGCAAAGCCGCCGTGCCGTCCGTCGATCCGTCGTCGACCACCACCACCTCGTGATCCTTCTCCGTCTGGTCGGCCAGACTGTCGAGGGCGGACCCGAGGGTGGAGGCGCTGTTGTATGTGGGCAGGAGGAAGGAGACGAGGGGCGTCGACATGGCCGTGGCCCTTGACAGTGGCGAATGGTAGCCGTGCTTACCACGGCACGCTACACCGGGGTCCTGGATGATTCACCTCAAGTCCGCCGCCGAGATCGAGAGAATCCGGGCCAGCTGCCGTATCGCGGCCGAGGCCATGGCTCTGGTGCGCGACGCCATCGCCCCGGGGGTCTCCACGGCGCGCCTCGACCGCCTCGCCGACGACCACATCCGCCGCCGGGGCGGCGTGGCCAGCGCCAAGGGGTACCGGGGATACCCGCGCAGCATCTGCGTCTCCATCAACGAGGAGGTCGTCCACGGGATTCCGGGACGCCGCCGGCTGCAGGCCGGGGACATCCTCTCCGTCGACATCGCCGTCCGCAAGGACGGCTACCACGGCGACATGAACGTCACCTTCGGCGTGGGCGATGTCAGCCCCGCGGCCCTCGATCTGATGGAAACCACACGCCGGGGGATGGAAGCCGGTCTGGCGGCCAGCGTCCCCGGCGCTCGTCTGGGAGACTTGGGACACCGGATCCAGCAGCACGTGGAGAGCCGGGGGTACTCCGTGGTCCGCGACTACTGCGGTCACGGCATCGGGCGCGCCTTCCACGAGGAGCCGCAGCTGCTCCACTTCGGCGAACCCAACCAGGGGCGCCGGCTCGAGCCGGGCACCGTCCTCACCGTGGAGCCCATGGTCAATGCCGGGGCGCCCGAGGTCCGCGTCCTCGACGACCAGTGGACGGCGGTCACCGCCGACGGATCCCTGTCCGGCCAGTTCGAGCACACCGTGGCGGTCACCGAAGAGGGCCCCGACGTGTTGTCCCGCTTCGACGACCTGTCCTTCTGAGGGGACCGTCTCTCCGTTGCACAACTTCCACGGGGCCGTATTTTCCTTCGTCCCTCTCCCCTGAAAGAACCAAAGGACTGTGATGGCCAAGAAAACGACCAGCCGCGACGACGAGTCGACGGACTTCGGATTCGATCCCGGCTCGCAGCGCGAGCTGGAGGTGGAGGATATCTGCTGCGTCTCCGGCGACGAGGTGTCGGCGAGCTTCTGTCGTTTCCCCGACTACCGCCGCGGCACGATGATGGTGATGTCGAAGAGGATCGCCCTTGAGCAGCTGCGCAAGGGCATCACCCTGCAGACGTTCAAGAAGGTCCTCGTCAAGCGTCACGGCAGGAAAGAGCTCGAGGACTACAAGAGCTGAGCCCTGCGCCGCAGGGGGCGCCCGCCTCCCGCGGCCTTCAGGCGCCGTCGAGCAGCGCCTCCACATCGGCGGCGAGCACGTCATAGGGGTCGAAGCCGCCGCCGGGCACTCCCTGATACAGCCGCACCACACGGCCGCGCTGATCGATCACCGCCGTCGTCGGCACGTACTGCATGAACGGCGACGAGCCGGTGTAGTCCCTGGCCACCTTCTGCCGGGCGTCCAGATAGATCGGGTAGTTGATCTCGAAGCGGGAGACGAACTGGTCGATGAGGGGCCGCATCTGCTCGACCGATCCGCGGTCGATGGAGATGCCTACGACGGCCACCTCCTCGAAGTCCCGCCGCAGCCGCACGAGCGCGGGGATCTCGAAGCGGCACGGCCCGCACCAGGTGGCCCAGAAGTTGAGGATCACCACCCGGCCCTCGTAGTCCGCCAGGTCGAAGCCGCCCACCTCCCCCACGAATCCGGGCTCCCCCTCGGCCCCCTCCTCCCCGGAGCAGGCCCAGAGAGCCAGGGCCAGGGCCGCCAGGCCGCCCATGCGTGAGATCCAGATGGCCATGGTCAGGGGACCAGGATGCCGGCCCCCGGGTGAGGCGCCAGGACTTCCTCCTCTCACGCGCGCAGACCGGCCTGGGGAGGTGGGGCCGTGAGCCGGGCCCGTTCCAGGCCGGCCAGGGTTCCCAGGGCTTGCAGCAGGTCGTCGGTCGGCTTCACGCGGATGCTGCGCGAGCGGATGACGGCATCTCGCCCCTCCGGCTCGGAGGGGACGCCCCGCAGGTGGACGACCAGTTCGCAGGGTCCCTCGTGCTCGAGACAAAGGCGTCGGAGATCGGCCAGCAACTCCTCCGTCACCGCCTCGTAGGGCAGGTCGACGCTCACCGAGCGCGCCAGACGCTCCCGGCTCTCCTCCATCGGTGCCGCGCGGTCGGCCTGCACGCTCATGGTGCCGTTGCGGCGGCTCAGACGGCCCTCGACGAGGATCACGCCGTCCTGCACCACCAGGTCCCTGCACTTGGCGTAGGTGTCGGAGAAGAACACGACTTCCCCCTTGCCCGACAGGTCCTCCAAGGTGACGAAGGCCATGGCATTCCCCCTGCGGTCACTGGAAGGGCTGACGCGGCTGATCAGGCCGCCCACGCGCACCGCCTCCCCATCCTCCCGGCCGTCGATCTCCAACAGCGAGGTGGCGAAGTACGCCAGGTCCTTCTCGTAGCGGCTCAGGGGATGGCTGGAGACGTAGAATCCGAGAAGCTCCTTCTCGTGGGACAGCCGCTCCGTCTCCGTCCACTCGGACACGTCGGGCAGCACCGGCTGGTGCTCCACCTCCAGCGCCGAGTCCCCGCCGAACAGGCTGAACTGGCCGCGGCGGCGCTCTTCCTGAATCGCCTGGGCGTTGCGCATGGCCCGGTCGAGGGCCTCCAGCAGCTGCGCCCGGTGGCCCCCGAGGCTGTCGCAGGCGCCGGCGGCGATCAGGCTCTCCACCACGCGCCGGTTGACGGTTCCGAGGTCGAGACGCTCGCAGAACTCGTAGAGGTCCTGCGAGGGACCGTGCTGGCCGCGGCCGTCGACGATGGACCCGGCGGCGGCGGCGCCCACGTTCTTGACCGCCGCCAGGCCGAAGCGGATGCCGCGGTCGGTGGGCACGAAGTTGACGGCGCTCTCGTTGACGTCGGGGGGCCGCACGGGGATCTCCATGCGCCGGCACTCGTCGAGGAGGATGGTGAGCCGGTCGGTGTTGTTGCGGTCCGTGGTCAGGCTCGCGGCCATGTACTCCTTCGGGTAGTGGGCCTTGAGGTAGGCATTCCTGTAGGCCACCTCCGAGTAGCTCGCGGCGTGGGACTTGTTGAAGCCGTACCCGGAGAACACCTCGATGTCGGACCAGATCTTCTCCGCCGTCTTCCGGTCGACGCCGTTCCTCACCGCCCCCTCGGCGAACTCCTTCCGGTACTTCTCCATCACCTCGGCCAGCTTGCGGCCCATGGCCTTGCGGATGCCGTCCGCCTGGCCCAGGGTGAAGCCCGACAGGTCCCGGCAGATGCGCTGCACCTGCTCCTGGTAGGTGATGATGCCGTACGTCTCCTCCAGGATCGGCTCGAGGATGGGGTGGTCGTACTCCACGGCCTCCGTGCCCTGGTGGCGGGCGATGTAGGCCGGGATCCGCTGCATCGGCCCCGGCCGGTAGAGCGCGTTCAGGGCGATCACGTCCTCGATCCGGTCCGGCTTGAGCTGGCGCAGGTACTCGCGCATGCCCGGGCTCTCGAACTGGAAGACCCCCACCGTCTCGCCGCGGCTGAAGAGCTCGAAGGTGGGGCCGTCGTCCCAGGGGATCCCATCCAGGTCGAAGTCGGCCTGCCGCCGGCGGATCTGGCCCACGGCCTCGTCCATCAACGAGAGCTCGCTCAGGCCCAGGATGTCCATCTTCAGCAGACCCACGTCCTTGCACGTGTCACCGTCGAACTGGGTGGTGACGGTGCCGTCCTTCGGCGCCCGGTAGAGGGGCACGTAGTCGGTCAGACGGGAGGGAGCGATGATCACCGCGCAGGCGTGCACCGAGGCGTGGCGCGCCAGGCCCTCGAGCTTGCGGGAATACTCGATCAGCTGTCCCTGCTCGTCCTCGGCGTCGGCCATCTGCTTCAGTTCCGGCACCCGCCGGATGGCATCGTCGAGGGTGATCTTCAGCTCCCCGGGGATCAGCTTGGCGATGCGGTCCACCTCCCCGAAGGGCAGGCCCAGGACCCGCCCCACGTCGCGGACCACCGCCTTGGCGCCCATGGTGCCGAAGGTGATCACCTGGGAGACGTTCTCCTCGCCGTACTTCTCGACCACGTAGCGCACGACCTGGTCCCGGCCCGAGTCGGCGAAGTCGATGTCGATGTCGGGCGGCTCGATGCGCTCGGGGTTGAGGAAGCGCTCGAAGAGCAGGTCGTGGCGGATCGGGTCCGTGTCGGTGATCTCCAGGCAGTACGAGACCAGGCAGCCGGCCGCCGATCCCCGGCCCGGGCCGACGGTGATACCGCTCTTGCGGGCATGGTGCACGAAGTCCCAGACGATCAGGAAGTAGCTCGAGAAGCCCTCCTTGGTGATCACCTCCAGCTCGTAGTCGAGGCGCTCCTGCACCTTGGGGGCGACCTCCGGGTAGCGGCGCTCCAGCCCGGCCTGGGCGAGGTGGCGCAGGTACTCGCCGCTGGACGCGAAGCCGGAGGGAAGGGGAAAGCCCGGCATGAGGGACTTGCCGAAATCCAGGTCCAGTCGGCAGCTCTCGGCGATGGCGAGGGTGCTCTCGATCGCTCCGGGCAGATCCGCGAAGAGCTCCTGCATCTGGCCCGGGCTCTTCATGAAGAGGTCCGAGGGATAGCACATCCTCGGCGAGTCGGAGAGGATCTTGCCCGTCTGGATGCAGACCAGCGCGTCGTGGGCGGCGTGGTCCTCGGCGCGCAGGAAGTGGAAGTCGTTGGTGGCCACCAGGGGCACGCCGAGCTTGCGATGCAGCCGCAGGAGCCCGTCGTTGACCTTCTCCTCCGCGTCGATTCCGTGGCGCTGGATCTCCAGGTAGTAGTCGTCCCCGAAGATTTCCATGTACTCCCGGACCGCGATCTCGGACCGGTCCACGCCCTCCTCCCGGATCAGGTGGGCCACCTCCCCCGACACGCAGGCGGACATGCAGACCAGCCCGGCGCTGTGCTGCCGCAACAGCTGCTTGTCCACGCGCGGATTGTAGTAGAAGCCCTCCGTGTACCCCTTGGAGACGAGCTGGATGAGGTTCTGCCAGCCCTTGGCGTCCTTGGCCAGCAGGATCAGGTGGTTGGAGCCGTGGGCCAGGCCGCGGGCGCCGCTGCGGTCGTGGCGGCTGCCGATGGCCACGTAGACCTCGCACCCGAGGATCGGCCGGATCCCGGCCTTGCGGCAGGCTTGGTAGTGGGAGACGGCGCCGAAGAGATTGCCGTGGTCGGTGACGGCCAGGGCGGGCATGCCGGCCTCGGCGGCGGCGGCCGCCATGCCGCTGATGGCACAGCCGCCGTCGAGCAGGCTGTACTCGCTGTGGCCGTGGAGGTGGACGAACTCGGCGCTGGCCATGAAGCCCCTGGGGCCGCCTTCGCGGCGGCCAACTGACGGATGAGGCTCCGCTCGGAGGGAGCCGCAGGCGGAGGCCGGAGTGGAGCCGCCGCCGGAGGGAACCGCGGCAGGCAACCTATCGGCGGGGCCGAAGGCCGTCAATCACGCGTTGCTCCAGTGGGAGGGGGCTTCTATTATCGGCTCCCAAGCCGGAGGAGGACGACGACCGTGCGGATGCTGATCACCGGAGGCGCGGGATTCATCGGATCCCACCTGTGCGACCGATTCCTGGAGGAGGGCCACCAGGTGATCGTCATGGACAACCTCCTCACCGGGCGGGCGGCCAATCTTCTAGCCCACAGGAGCAATTCCCTCTTCGAGTTCATCCACTACGACGTTACCGAGTACCTCCACGTCGAAGGCCCCCTCGACTTCATCCTTCACTTCGCCAGCCCCGCCAGTCCCGCCGACTTCGAACGCCTCGGCATCCAGATCCTGAAGGTGGGCGCCCTGGGAACGCACAAGAGCCTGGGCCTGGCCCACGCCAAGGGTGCGAAGTTCCTGCTCGCCTCCACCTCCGAGGTCTACGGCGATCCCCTCGTGCATCCCCAGGGCGAGGACTACCGGGGCAACGTCAATCCCGTGGGCATCCGCGGGGTCTACGACGAGGCCAAGCGCTTCGCCGAGTCGATGACCATGGCCTACAACAGGTCCCACGGGGTCGACACGCGCATCGCCCGCATCTTCAACACCTACGGCCCGCACATGCGGCGCGACGACGGGCGCGCCATTCCCAACTTCATCACCCAGGCCCTGGCCGGCGACGACGTCACCCTCTACGGGGACGGCCGCCAGACGCGCAGCATCGGCTACGTGACCGACCTCGTAGACGGCATTCGCCGGCTCATGGACTCCGACGTGACGACCCCCGTCAACCTCGGCAACCCCACGGAGCTCACCATGGAGAGCCTGGCGAGGAAGATCATCGACCTTACCGGCAGCCGCAGCCGCCTGGTCCATCAGCCCCTTCCCGAGGACGACCCGAAGGTTCGCCTGCCCGACATCGACAAGGCCCGCAGACTGCTCGGATGGGAGCCCCTCATCGGTCCGGACGAGGGTCTCGGGCGCACGGTGGAATGGTTTCGCCGGACTTCGAATGACCGCTGATCCGGCCGCTCCGGGCCCCGACGGCCACCTGCGGGTCCGCGTGATCGTCGGTTCCGGCCACGGTCCGCCCCGGTACGCGACCCCGCACAGCGCCGGCATGGACCTGCGCGCCCATCTGCCCCCCGGGGGGATCGTCCTCGCGCCCGGCCAGCGCGTCCTCGTGCCGACGGGTCTGCGGCTGCAGATCCCGCCCGGGTACGAGGGCCAGGTGCGGCCCCGCAGCGGCCTGGCCCTGAAGCGGGGGCTGACCGTCCTCAACGCGCCGGGCACGATCGACGCGGACTACCGCGGCGACGTGGGGGTGATCCTCGTCAACCTGTCCGGGGAGCCGCAGCGGATCGAGCCGGGAGAGCGGGTCGCCCAGTTGGTGATCGCGCCGGTGACGCGCGTCCGCTGGGAAGAGGTGGACGAGCTGGACGAGTCGGAGCGGGGCGGCGGCGGGTTCGGGTCGACGGGGCAGGGCTGAGAGGCGGACGGGACTCCGGACCTGACGGACCGCTAGCCGTAGAACTTCCGCACCAGCTCCGCCTCCTTGGCGCCCACGGTGGCGGGATCCAGCGCCCCGGGCCCGAAGACGACGGGAAAGGCCATCCCCGTGTCGAGGGTGCGGGTGTCGGCTTCCATGTAGGTGACGCTGAAAGCCCTCCGCGGCCGGTCCGTGGGATTCGTCCCCGACCGGTGCAGCAGCAGGTTGTGCAGGAGGATCGCCTCCCCCGCCTCGGCTTCGAGGAGCTCCACCGACCCGGGCGCGGCGTAGCGGGCCTCCTCGTCGGGCGACAGGAAGTGCCGCTCGTTGATGACCCCCCGGCCATGGCTTCCGGGGACGATCTCCATGGCGCCGTTGGCCGCAGTGGCCTCGTCGAGCGCCGTCCACACGGTGATGATGGGATTCCGGTCGATCCCCCAGCCCGCCCCCACGTCCTGGTGCCAGGGCAGGGTCTGTTCCCACCGCGCCGGCTTGTTCATGAACATGGACCGGAAGACGGAGACCGCCTCGCCGATGTAGCGCCGGCAGATCCGGTGAAACAGGGGCCGCTGAATGTAGGCCAGGAACAGCGGATCCTGCTCGAGGTCGTCGATGCGCCGGTACGACAGGGCCGCCACCTCGTTCCCCATGGTCCGGCGCAGCCGTCCCGTCTCCGATTCGTGCAGCTGCATCCGCATGTTCGGATAGCGCACCCGCCCGAGCATGAGGTCGTCGATCCGCCGCTGCAGACCGGCCAGATCTGCCGGCGGCGCCACCTTCCCCAGCCGCAGGTATCCCTCGGCCACGAAGCGTTCGTGGGGAAGGTGCGGGAGCGGGCGCCGGACGGCGCGGCGGGTCATCGGGGCCGGTCGGATCCCCCGCTGATGGCCGGCAGGAAGTGGACCTCGCTCGAGGCGCCCACCCGTCTCCGCATGCCCTCGGCCGACACCTCTCCATCCACCGAGACGGCGAGGCCGGGGCGGATCCGGTCCTTCTCCGCGTCGACGATGCGCTGCCGGAAGCCCGGGTACTGCGCCTCGAGGGCTTCGATCACCTGGCGGACCGTCTCGCCCGCCACCTCCACCTGCTGCCGGCCGTCGGTGAGCTTGTCGCGCCAAGGCGCCGGCACCCATACGGTCGGCACGGATTGCCCCTCAGCCGCCCGCCGCCATCGAGGCGGCGGCGGACTGGGCCAGAGCCGCCGTGATCCGGTCCGGGCGCATGGGCAGCTCGTTCAGGCCCACGCCGGTGGCGCTCTTGATCGCCGCGGCCAGGGCCGCCGGCGGCGGGGCGATGGAGGCCTCGCCGACGCCGCGTACCCCGTAGGGATGCCCGGGGTTGGGCACTTCGACGATGATCGTCTCGATCATCGGCAGGTCGAGGGTTGTGGGAATGCGGTAGTCCAGGAAGGTGGAGTTGGCCATCCGGCCGTCCTCCGAGTAGAAGTACTCCTCGTTGAGGCCCCAGCCGATCCCCTGCACGCTTCCGCCCTGCATCTGCCCTTCCACGTAGCTGGGATGGATGGCCTTGCCGGCGTCCTGGATCACCGTGAACCGCAGCACCGTCGCCTTGCCGGTCTCCGGGTCGATCTCGATGTCGGCGATGTTGGCCGCGAAGGATCCGCCCACGCCGGACTCCGGGTCCACCGACCCCTGGCCGACGACGGGGCCACCCGTGTCGTCGATCTTTCCGGCCAGCTCCCGGAAGCGCATGGACCGGCTGCCGTCGGTGGTGCGGAAGGTCCCGTCGGTGAACTCCACCTGCCCGGGATCGACCTCCCAGGCCTTGGCGGCGCGCTCGATCATCTGCTCCTTCACGTCCTGGGCGGCCTCGTAGGCGGCCCAGCCGGTGGCGTAGGTGACGCGGCTGCCGCCGGTGACGTCGGTATAGCCGATGGCGCTGGTGTCGCCCACGCTCGGGTTCACGTCCTCCGCCGCGAGGCCGAGGACCTCGGCGAACTGCATGGCCACCGAGGTGCGCGTGCCCCCGATGTCCGTGGAGCCCTCGACGAGCTGCACCGTGCCGTCGTTGTTGACGCTGGCCGTGACCGCCGACTTCAGGCCCACGTTGAACCAGTACCCGAGAGCCATGCCGCGGCCCCGGTTCGGTCCTTCGAGGGCGGAGCGGTAGTGCTCGGAGTCGCGCAGGACCTCCAGGCATTCCCTGGCGCCGATGCGGGGGTAGACGAGGCCGTCGGAGCGGCGCGTGCCCTCGACGGCGACGTTGTCCAGGCGGAAGTCGACGGGGTCCTTGCCCAGCTTCTGGGCGAGCTCGTCCATGGCTTTCTCCACGGCGAAGGCCACGTGGGTGGAGCCAGGGGCGCGGTAGGCGAAGGAGCGCGGCTTGTTGACGACCACGTCGAAGCTGTCCACCACGGCGTTGGGGAAGTCGTAGCAGGAGAACACGCACATGGCCGCGGCAAAGACCGGGGAACCCGGATAGGCGCCGGCCTCGAAGGCGATCCACGCCTCTCCGGCGGTGAGCTTTCCCGAGGCGTCGGCGCCGATCTTCACACGCACGCAGGAACCCGGCGTCGGGCCCGTGCCCTCGAAGCAGTCGGCACGGGTCATGATGATCTTCACCGGCTGACCGCTCTGCCGCGACAGCAGGGCGGCGACGGGCTCGAGGTAGCAGGGGATCTTGCCGCCGAATCCGCCGCCGATCTCCTGGGGAACGACGCGGACCTTGCCCACGGGCAGGTCGAGGATCGCGGCGATCTGCTTCTGGGCGGTGAAGGCGCCCTGCGTGCTGGTCCACACCGTCAGTTGTCCGTCGGGGCTCCACGTGGCGGTGCCGTTGTGAGGCTCGATGTAGCCCTGGTGCACGGTCGATGTGTGCACCTCGGCCTCGGCGGTGACGGCGGCGGCGGCGAACCCCTGACCCACGTCCCCGAGCTCGTGGCGCAGGTGGGAAGCGACGTTGCTGCGCCGGCCCGTGTCCTCGCCGAACTCCTGGGTCGTCATGTGCTCGTGCAGCTTTGGCGCGTCCTCGCCCATGGCGTCGAGCACGCCCACCGCCGCCGGCAGCACCTCGTAGTCGACCTCGATCAGGGCCAGGGCCTCTTCGGCGGCGTGCAGGGTGGTGGCCGCCACTCCGGCCACCGCGTGCCCCCTGTAGAGCGCCTTGTCCGTGGCCAGCACGTTGTCGCGCATGTGCTTGATGCGCGCCGGACCCTCCCCGAGGTCGATCATCTCATCGGCCGAGGCCGGCGCCGGCAGGTCGGCGCCGGTGACGACGGCGCGCACGCCGGCCACCTGGGCGGCCTTGCTCGTGTCGATGGAGCGGATGCGCGCGTGGGCGTGGGGCGAGCGCAGCACCTGGCCGTGGAGCAGCCCCGGCAGGCGCACGTCCCCGCCGTAGACGGCCCGGCCCGTGACCTTGTCGGTGCCGTCGTGGCGGATCGGCCGAGTGCCGATCACGTTGTACTGCCGGTCGCCGAAGTCGCGGATCTTGCCGTTGCCGTCAGCCATGGATCATCCCCCCGGTTGCCAGGTAGGCAGCAAGCGGCGCCGGATCCCCCGCGGGATCCAGCGCCGGTGATTCGTTGCGCGGAGCGGTCAACTGTTCTCACCCGCCGCGTCGAGAACGGCGCGGACGATCTTGTCGTAACCGGTGCAGCGGCACAGGTTGCCCGCCAGCCAGTGCCGCACATCGTGCTCGCTCGGGTTCGGCCTGGCGTCGAGCAGGGCCTTGCTCGCCACCAGGAATCCCGGCGTGCAGATGCCGCACTGGAGGCTGGCGTGCTCCAGGAACTTCTGCTGCAGCGGATGCAGTCCGTCGGCGCTGGCCAGGCCCTCGACGGTGAGGACCTCGGAGCCCTCCACCTCGACCGCCAGGACCAGGCAGGAGTCGACGAGCACGCCGTCGACGATGACGCTGCAGGCGCCGCAGTTGCCGTCGTTGCACCCTTCCTTGGTGCCGGTGAAGCCGAGGTCCTCGCGCAGAACCTCCAGCAGGCTCTGGCGGGCCTCGCAGAGGAACTCCTCGGATTCGCCGTTGATCGTGCAGGAGACGTGGATCTTGCTCATGTCGTGTGCGGTCCTCTCGGTCGGGTCGGGTTACAGCGCGTAGAGGGGATGGCCGTTTTCCTGCACGGCGTTCGGGACGAACTGACCACGGGCGCGCTTGACCGCGCCGATCAGGGCGCGCCGGGTCAGGACGCCCACCAGGTGGGTGCGGTACTCCGCCGGACCCCGCATGTCGGAGATCGGACGGGCCACGGCCCGGGCCTCCTCGGCGGCGGCGGCGATCGACTCCTCGTTCACGGGCTGTCCTTCGAGTCTGGCGCTTGCGGCGGCGGCGTTGAGCGGGGTCGGAGCCACCGCGCCCAGGCCGATGCGCACCTTCCTGAAGGTCTGCCCCCGTCCCCGGCCGCCCAGCTCGACATAGGCACCGGCGCCGACGACGGCGATGTCCATCTCGTTGCGGGGGATGAAGCGGAGGTAGTGGGCGCCGGAGCTCTTCCGGTTGTGGGGAATCTGGATCGCCACCAGCAACTCCCCGGGCTGCAGAACGCTCTGGCCCGGCGCCGTGCAGAAGTCCTTCACGAACACCTTTCGGCGGCCGTCGGGCCCGGCGATCTCCGCCCGGGCGCCGTAGGCGATCAGCACGGGGATCGTGTCGGCGCTCGGCGAGGCGTTGCACAGGTTGCCCCCGAAGCTGGCCCGCCCCTGGATCTGGATGCCGCCGATGATGGCCGCCGCATCGACGATCCCCGGGTAGCGCTCGGCGATCTCCGGGTCCTCGTAGATGCGGTGGCAGGGCACGGCGGCGCCGATCCTGAGGCCTGACCGGGGGCTGATGCGCAGCTCGTTGAGCTCGGGCAAGTTCTTGACATCGACCACGCGCTCGGGCTGGAGGCGGCGGATCCGCATCTGCACGATGAGGTCGGTTCCTCCCGCGAGGGCCCGGGCGTTGTCGTGGGAGAGAAGTTTGACCGCTTCCCGGAGAGTCGCGGGGACGGTGTATTCAAAGTCCTTCAACGGTTGGCTCCCTCGTGTCCTGGGCGGTTCGCCCCAATTAATGTTTGGGCAGAGGCGCAAAGATACCCGGCCGGTGGGAGCTGTCAACAAGCCCCGGGGGCCGCCGGGCGGATGGTTCGGAGCTCAGCTCGCGGCCGGGCCCGGGGCCGGTTCGAGGGCCTGGCGGGGGGATTCCCGCAAGCCGGCCCAGCGCTCGAGAAGCATCTCCAGAAGCTTCATGCCCGCGGGCACCCCGACGAGGATGATGCCCGTGGCGAAGAGGATGCCGAAGGCCAGGCTGACCGCCATGGGGATCAGGAACTGGGCCTGCAGGCTCTTCTCGAGAATCATGGGCAGCAGGGCGAAGAAGGTCGTGGCCGAGGTCAGGAAGATCGGCCGGAAGCGCAGGCGTCCGGCCTCGACGAGGGCCTCGTCCCGCGGCCGACCGGCCTCGCGCAGCTGGTTGTAGAAGGAGAGCAGGATCAGGGAGTCGTTGACGACCACTCCGGAGAGGGCCACGATGCCGAAGAGGCTCAGCATGGCCAGGTCGAGCCCCATCAGCACGTGGCCCCACACCGCCCCGACTATGCCGAAGGGGATGGCCCCCATGACGACCAGGGGCTGGCTGTACGACCGGAAGGGAATGGCCAGCAGGGCGTAGATGGCGACCAGGGCCACCAGGAAGCCCCGCCCGAGACTGGCGAAGGACTCGGCCTGTTCCCGCTGCTCTCCTTCATAGCTGTAGCGCAACCCCGGGTACTCCCGCATCAGCAGGGGCAGGAAACGCTCGCGCAGGTCGCGGTTGATCTCGTCCGCATTGGCCATCTCGGCGTCGACGTCGGCGGTGACGGTCACGACCCGCCGGCCGCCGCTGCGCTGGATGGCGGCGTACCCGTAGTCGAGGCGCACGTCGGCCACGTAGGGCAAGGGGACCTCGGCCCCCGACGGCGTTCTCACGCGCATGCCCTCGATATCGCCCAGGGTGCGCCGCTCGGCCTCCGGATACCGGACCACCACGCGGGCGTCGTCGCGCCCTCGCTGCAGGCGCAGCGCCTCGGCGCCGTGGTACCCGTGGCGCACCTGGGTCGCCAGGTCGGCCATGGTCAGGCCGAGGACCCGGCCCCTGGGCTTGAGATCCAGGCGCATCTCGAGCTTGCCCTCGTGGAAACTGTCGTGGATCTCGCCGGTGCCCGGGTATCCGGCGATCTCCTCCTTCAGGCGCTCCACCGCCGCCAGGAGCAGGTCGAAGTCGGCGGCGGACATCTGGATTTCGATGGCGTTGCCCACCGAGAACAGGCTCGCCTGGTAGGCCACCGACTCGGGCCCCGGCAAGGGTCCCATGGCGGCCCTGACCCGGGCGGCGATCTCGGCGCTGGAGTGCCGGCGCTCCTCCGAGGGCAGCAGCTCGATGGTGATCTCGGCCAGGTGGGCCTGGCCTCCCACACCGCTGGCGGCGCCGAAGGAGGAGCGCCGCATCATGGGTTGATCCCCGACGATGCTGAAGACGTTGCGCAGGATCGACGGGCCTTCCCTGTCCTCCTGGTCGATTTCGTCACGGACGCGCACGGCCCCTTCCTCGATCCGCCGTACCACCTCCCGCGTCTGCCCGGCGGTCGCTCCCTGGGGCATCTCGACGGCGATCGTGACCCAGTCCGAATCGATCTCCGGCATGAAGACGAACTTGATGTGGCCGCCCATGATGAACCCCGTGGTGCCCAGCATGAGGGCCAGGCCCACGGCGATGGCGACGAGGGGATCGCGCACCGCCCGCCGCACCAATGGGGTGTAGCAGCGTCCGATCACCCACCCCAGCCCAGCGTTGACGCGCTCCGACGTGCGCCGCTGGAGCCGCAGGGGCCAGGCGAGGGCCCAGCCGAGGAGACGGCCCGGCAGCCCCGGGCGGGAGGAGAGGTGGGCGGGAAGGATGTAGAGAGCCTCCACCAGGGAGAGGAGGAGCACGGAGATGACGATGGCCGGGATGACCATCATGAACTTCCCCATGTTCCCCTCCACGAAGGCCAGGGGCAGGAAGGCGGCCACCGAGGTCAGGATGGTGAACACCACCGGCTTGCCTACCTCCAGGGTGCCGTCCACGGCGGCCTGCAGCAGGCCCTTCCCGCGTTCCCGGTGGGAGAAGATGTTCTCGCCCACGACGACGGCGTCGTCCACGACGATGCCGAGGGCGACGATGAAGGCGAAGAGGGAGAGCATGTTGATCGAGACGTCGAGAGGCTCGATCAGCAGGAAGCTCCCGAGGAAGGAGATGGGAATGCCCATCATCACCCAGAAGGCCAGGCGAAGATCGAGAAACAGGCTCAGACAGACGAAGACCAGCACCAGGCCCAACTGGGCGTTGCGCAGCAGCAGATCCAGCCGGCTGCGCAGCAGCCGCGCGTCGTCGCGGACGTAGCTGATGTCGATGCCGGCCGGCAGACCGCCCTGCCGGCCTTCGACATAGGCCTTGACGTAGCTGGAGATCTCCAGGGAGCTCTCGTCGCCGGTGCGATAGACGCCGACCACGGCCGCGGGCCGGCCCTGGAAGCGGCAGATCAGGTCGCTGTCCTCGAAGCCGTCCACCACGCGCCCGATCTGTCCCACGGTCAGCGCCGTCCCGTCGGGCCGCGTCCGGACGACCACGTCGCCGTAGTCGCGGCCGTCGTACAACAGGCCCTTCGTGCGCACCAGCACCTCGCCCTGCTCCCCCTTCACGCTGCCGCCGGGCAAGTCGAGGCTCGTGCGGCGTACGGCGTCGGCGATGCCGCCCAGAGTGAGCCCGTGGCGTTGCAGGGCCGCCTCGGAGACCTCGATGGCGATTTCGTCTGTGCGCACCCCCAGCAACTCGACCTGCGACACCCGGCCGGAGGCGCGCAGGTCGTCGCGCACGCCCTCGGCGGCGACCTTCAGGGCCCGCTCCGCAACGTCGCCGTAGAGGACGACGTCGATGACCCGGTTGCGCCGCACCAAGTCCTTGATGACCGGTTTCTCGGTCTCCACCGGAAAGGTGTCGATGCGATCGATCGTGCTGCGGACCTCGTCGATGACCCTCTCCATGTCCGCGCCCAGCTCGAGCTCCACGGTGACGACGGCCATGCCCTCGGCGGCGGTGGAGTTGATCCGGCGGATCCCTTCCAGACCGGTGATGCGCTCCTCGAGGCGCCGGACGACGCCTGTCTCCACGTCCGCGGGGCTGGCGCCCGGATAGGGGACCTGGATCCGGATCTGGTCGAGGTCGATCTCGGGAAAGGTCTCCTTCTTCATGCGCAGCATGCCCAGCGCCCCGGTGAGCAGGACGAAGACCATGAGCAGATTCGCGGCCACGTGGTTGCGAGCCATCCAGGCGATGGAGCGGTTCACGGCGTCTCCACGCGATCGATCCGCCGCACCGCCATGCCGTCCGTGACCCCCTTCAACTGCGAGGTGATCACCCGGGCGCCGGACTCGGCGTCGAAGCGCACCAGGGCCTCCTCCCGGCCGACGCGCACCACCTCCACGGGCTGCAGCCGCAGGCGGCCGTCCACGGCGAGCCACACCACGCCGCCGGCGTGCAGGGCCCGGCGCGGAATGGTGCGCACGTCCTGCAGGGGGCGTCCCTGGATCTCCACGTCGACGAACAGACCCGCCATCAGAGGCGCCGTGGCGCCGCTCCACGCGCCGTACGGGTCGTCGACCTCGACGACGAGGTTGACCATGCGGCTGCGGGGGTCGATCTGCCCCTCGCTGCGAACCACGCGGCCCTTCCAGGTGTGGTCGCTCCCGGCGTAGCGCGCCCTCAGCAGGGCCTGTCCGGGCCCGGTCGCCCCCCGGGGGAGCTCCGGGGGGGGCGCATCGGCCGCCAGGGCCTGGTGCGGCGACGACGGTGCCGGCGCCGGGATGTCGATCCACGCCAGTTCCTCGTCGGGAACGGGCACCGGGACCTCCGCCCGCTCGGTGCCGTAGAGCCGCGCCACCGCCCGTCCCGGCGACACGTACTGACCCAGGTCCAGCTCCGTGGAACGGACGCGCCCGGCAAAAGGAGCCTGCAGTCGAGTCCGCTCCAGGTGGAGGCGCGCCTCCCGCAGGCGGGCCTGGGCCGCCTTCAACGCCGCCTCTGCCAACCTCATCTGCGGGATATGCAGAGCCAGGGAGGACGGCTCCGGGCCGCCGGCTTCGAGCCGCTCCCACTCCTCGCCGGCCACCTCGGCCTCCCCCCGGGCGATCTCGAGCTGGTAGCGGGCCCGGGCCACCTCGGCCTCGGTCTGGTCCACGGCGAGCTCGAAGTCCTCCGGGTCGATCCGGGCCAGCACCTGCCCGGCGGCGAAGAAACCGCCCGCCTCCATCTGGTCCGAGATCCACACGATGCGGCCCCCCACCTGGGGCACCAGGTCGATCTCGCGGTCGGGGCGGACCGTCCCCTGGGCCCGCACGAGGACGCGGACCGGACCCGGCGCGGCCTGGACGGTCTCCACCAGGGGATCCTGGACGACCGGCGCCATCCGCGGCGGCTGCGGGCGCAGGCTCGTGAGCAGCAGGAAGGCGGCCACGCCCGCGGCGAGGATCGCCACCGGCAGGAGGAATCGCATGGACCTACTCATGGGTCTGGGACCGGCTCACCGGATTTGTGAAGCCGCCGCCGAGAGCGACATGCAGATCGACGCGGGCGTCGACGCGCTGGCGACGGGTCGTGAGCAGCTGACTGCGCGCTTCGTACGACCGCCGCTGGGCGTCGAGAAGGGTGATGAGACCGACGAGTCCCCGGCGGTAGCGGTCGGCGGCCAGGGATTCGGCCGCCGAAGCCTGACGAGCCGTCTCGACAAGGGCCGCCTCCCGGTCGGCCAGGGCAGCCTCGGCCGCCAGGGCGCTCTCCACCTCGGCGAAGGCGCTCAGCACGAGGCCGGCATAGGCGGCTACCAGGGCCTCCCGGTCGGCCTCGGCGGCTTCCACCTGGGCCCGCAGGCGCCCCCCCTGGAACAGGGGCATCGTGAGATTGGCCACCAGGCTCCAGACGGAGAAGTCGCCATCGAGCAGGTCGGCCAGTTCCTCGCTCGAGCGGCCGCCGCCGCCGGTCAGCCGGATGCCGGGCAGCAGCGCCCGGCGCGCGGAGGAGAGGCGCTGACCGGCCGCCGTCAGCCGGCGCTCGGCAGCGGCCAGGTCCGGCCGCCGGCGGATCAGCTCGGCCGGCAGGCCCGCCGGCACGCGGCCGGTCACCGAGGGGGGCGCCTCGGCGACGGCGAGCTCGGCCGCCGGGTAGCGCCCGAGGAGCACCTCGAGCTGGCGGGTGGCGCCGTCGAGCTGCAGACGGCGCAGGGCGAGGTTGGCGCGGGCCCCGGCGGCCTCCGAGCGCGCCAGCCGCAGGTCGAGGGAGGTCCGCAGGCCCCGGGTGTACCTGCCTTCGATGCTCTCGCTCACCTCCTGGCGGTTGCCGGCCGTGGCCTCGGCCAGGTGAGCCTGGAGCCCCGCCTCGGCGGCCGCCGCGTAGGCTCGCACGATCAGGGATTCGAGGGACAGGCGGGCCCCGGACAGGTCGAACCGCGTGGCCTGGGCCTCGGCCAGCGCCGCCGCCTGGTCGGCTCGCAGCCGTCCCCACAGATCGGCCTCCCAACTGGCGGTGAAGGCGGCGTCGAAGGTGTTGGTGGTCACCGCGGGCAGCTCGACCGCCCCGCCGAAGTCGGGGAAACCGAGGAAGTTGCGGCGCGAGCGTCTGCTCTCGCCATCGGCGCTCGCCCGGGGCCAGCGTCCGGCTCCCGACATGCGCGCCTGGGCCACGGCGCGCTCCACCCGGGCCGCGGACGCCGCCAGGTCGTGGTTGTGCGCCAGACCTTCGGCGATCAGGGCGCCGAGGTAGGGGTCGTCGAGATCGCTCCACCATGGCTCGAGCAGGGAATCGGCGCCTGCAGCCGTGGATGCGCCCGCGGTCCAGGCCGGGGGCGCGGCTGCCACGGGCATTCCCGGATCGAAGGGCGGCGCCGAGGCGCAGGCAGCGGTGAGCGCCATGGAAGCGGCGGCAAGGGTTCGGCCCCAGGCCGCCGTTGGTCCCCCCGAGCGGCCACGGGATCGGCGCAGCGGGGGCCGGTAGTTCGGGCTGAGGCCGTCGGCTCCGGCGGCGGAGTCGGCCGCCAGGCCAGATCCCATGAGGGTGATCACCTCAGCCGCTTTCCGTACTGGCGGAGATAGTAGGCCCTGTAGTCCTCCCGGTTCCGGATCTCCCGCCACCACGAATCGTGATCGACGTACCACCGCACGGTGCGGTCCATGGCTTCCTCGACGTCGATGGCCGGTGCCCAGCCGAGCCGCCGGATCTTGCTCGAGTCAAGGGCGTATCGCAGGTCGTGGCCGGCGCGGTCCTCGACGAACTGCAGCAGGCTCTCCGGCTTGCCCAACCGCTGGAGGATGGCCCGGGCCACCTGGATGCCGGTGGCCTCGTTCTCGCCGCCCACGTTGTAGACCTGGCCCGGCTCGCCGTGATGCAGCACCAGATCGATGGCCGCGCAGTGATCTTCCACATAGAGATGGTCGCGCACCTGCAGCCCGTTGCCGTAGACCGGCAGGGACAGGTCGTCCATGGCGTTGGTGATGAAGAGAGGCACCCGTTTCTCGGGATACTGGTAGGGCCCGATGGTGTTCGACGCCCGGGTGATCAGGGCTGGCACGCCGTGACTGACGTGAAAGGCGCGCACCAGCAGATCGGCGCTGGCCTTGGTCGCCGAGTACGGGTTCCGCGGCTGCAGGGGCCGGCCTTCGTCCCAGGCCCCCTCCTCGATGCTGCCGTAGACCTCGTCGGTGCTCACCTGGTGGTAGCGCTCGACCCCGTGCCGGCGGGCGGCCTCGAGGAGCACGTAGGTGCCCTGGACGTTGGTGTGCAGGAAATCGGCGCCGCCCAGGATGCTCCGGTCCACGTGGCTCTCGGCGGCGAGGTTGACGACCCAGTCGGCCTGCGCCACCAGCGGATCCACCACACCGGCGTCGCAGATGTCGCCGTGGACGAACCGGTAGCGCTCGTCCGCCTGGAGCCCGTCCAGATTGGCCGGATTCCCCGCGTAGGTCAGCTTGTCGAGATTGACGACCCGGTAGTCGGGATGCTCGCGCAACACCCGGCGCACGAAGTTGGCGCCGATGAAGCCGCAGCCGCCCGTGACCAGCAGAGACCGGGCCATCAGCCGGCCGGAGCCAGACGGCCGGGAAGGATCCAGTCGCCGGCGGCGGGGGCCGTCTCTCCGGGGCTGCGCCGCGGACGGCCGACGCTGACGTAGTCGAAGCCGAGGTCGGCCATCTCCTGGGGGTCGTACAGGTTGCGGCAGTCCAGAAGCCTCGGTGCGCCGAGACTCGCCCGGATGCGCGGCAGATCGATGTTGCGGAACTCGTTCCACTCCGTCATCAGCACCAGCGCATCGGCGGCGGCGGCGGCGGCATAGGGATCGTCGAAGCATCCGAGATCCGGGAGCAGGGCCCTGGCGTGGTCCATGGCGGCCGGATCGTAGGCCTGCACGGAGGCGCCCTCCCGCAGCAGGGCCTCGGCCATCTCGATGGCGGGCGCCTCGCGGATGTCGTCCGTGTCGGGCTTGAAGGACAGCCCCAGCAGGCAGACGGTGCGGCCCTCGAACCCGCCCAGCAGGTCGCGCAGCTTGTCGATCATCCGCCGGCGCTGAGTCGAGTTGCTCCGGTCGATGGCCTGCAGCACGGGCGCCTCCACGCCCTTCTCGCGGGCCGTCGCGGCCAGGCCCTGAACGTCCTTCGGGAAGCAGCTGCCTCCGTAGCCGGCGCCGGCGCCGAGGTTGCGAGGTCCGATGCGCTCGTCGAGGCCCATGCCGCGAGCCACGGCGGTCACGTCGGCATCGGTGGCCTCACAGAGGCTGGCCATCTCGTTGATGAAGGAGATCTTGGCCGCCAGCAGCGCGTTCGAGGCGTACTTGATCATCTCCGCGCTCTGCACGTCGGTGAGGACCATCGGCACGTCGCGCTGGTAGAGGGGCCGGTAGAGGTCGATGACGGCCTCCATGGCGCGGCGGCTGGAGGCGCCGATGACGACCCGGTCGGGATGCAGGAAGTCGTCGATGGCCGACCCCTCCCGCAGGAACTCGGGGTTCGAGACGACGTCCACATCGGCATCGCTCCGCTCGGCGGCGACGATGGACTCCACCTCGCCGCCGGTGCCCACGGGGACCGTGGACTTGTTGACGACGATCTTGTAGTCCTCCGCGTAGCGCCCGATGGAGCGCGCTGCCTGATGGACGTACGACATGTCCACGTCGCCGGACGGCAGGGAGGGGGTGCCGACGCAGATGAAGACGATCTCCGAGGACTTGACGGCGAAGGCGACGTCGGCGGAGAACGACAGCCGGCCGCGTTCCCGGTTGCGACCCACGAGCTCTTCGAGTCCCGGCTCGTAGATCGGCAGATGGCCCGAGCGCAGCCGATCGATGCGGTCCTCGTCGATGTCGACACAGAGAACCGCGTTGCCGAAGTCGGCCAGGCAGGCGCTGGTGACCAGACCCACGTAGCCGCTGCCCATGGTGCAGATACGTCTCACGAGAAGTCCCTTCCCGGGAGGTCAGGACCCTTGGGAAGCAAGAATCCGGCGCTCGCGGGTGTCAACCGAGAAAGCGGATCCAGTTGCGCTCCAGGCGGTCGCCGAGATCCTCGATGTCGACGCCCTTGAGCCGGACGAGTTCCTCCGCCACCGCCCGCACGCCGCGCGGGTGGCCGGCCACGCCCCCCACCGGCACCGGGGCGTCGGTCTCGAGCAGCAGCAGGTCGTCGTCGATCTCGCAGGCCACCGCGGCGGCCCCCGGGTCCGAGACCACGGCGGGGCCCACCGAGACGAACAGCCCTTCTTCGTTGCAGATGCGAACGAGCTTCTTCGACTGAGTGAACCAGTGCAGCTGGGCGTTCAGGCCCGTCTCTCGATGGAAAGCGGCGGCGGCTTCCATCACCTGCCGCGGGCAGCGGCGGGAGTGCAGATTGACGGGCTTGCGGTGACGTGCGGCCAGCTCGAAGTGGCGCTCCAGGGCCCGGGCCTGCTCGGCCTGCTGATCGGGGGTGGCCGCCCACTTGTGGTCCAGTCCCGTCTCGCCCACGACGACGGCCTCCGCCAGACGGGCGGCGAGCAGCTCCAGGTCGGGCTCGACCCCCGCCAGACCTCGCCGGGTCACGGTCACGGGGTGCACGCCCAGACCCGGGAGAACGCGCCCGGGGAAGCGGGCGGCCAGAGCCAGCACGGTGGCCATCGAGCCGGCGTCCTCGGAGACGGCGACGAGTCGCCCGACGCCGGCGGAGGCCGCCGCCTCGAGCACGGGCTCTGGAGGGCCGAGCTGGTCGAGGTGGCAGTGGCTGTCGGTCAGCGCCGGGGCCACGGATGCTAGACCGTCAGCCCCGTGGTCTCGTCCACGTCCAGCATCAGGTTCAGGCATTGGACGGCGTTGCCGGAGGCCCCCTTGCCGAGGTTGTCCTCCCTCCCCACCAGCACGAGGCCGACCTCCGGACGGCCGAAGACGAACAGGTCGAGCCGGTTGGTGAGATTGGCGCCGCCGAGATCGAGGAAGCGGCCGTCCCGCAGATGGTCCCGCGCCTCGGCGGGATCGACGGCCCGAACGAAGGGTTCGCCGGCGTAGCGGGCCGACCACAGGTCGAAGACCTGCTCCGCCGTCGTGCCCGGCCGGCGCCAGGCCGCGGCGGGAATGGGCGTGCTGGTGAGCATGCCGCAATAGCTGTGGTCCACGGAGGGCACGAACAGGGGGGGCTGCCGGCTCAGGCTGAAGCGCTGCATCTCGGCCAGGTGCTTGTGGTCGCCGTCGAGGCCGTACAGGGCGAGGGGAAGGCCGGCCTCGCCGCCGACGCCGGTGTGGGCCCGGTACTCCTCGATCATCCGCCGGCCGCCGCCGGAGTAGCCGGAGACGGCGTTGACGGTCAGCGGCGTGCCGGCGTCGAGCAGACCCGCCTCGATCAGGGGGCGCACGGCCAGGATGAACCCCACGGGGTAGCATCCGCAGTTGGCCACCCGGGGCGCAGTGCGGATCGCCTCGCGCTGCTCCGGTGACAGCTCGGGAAGGCCGTAGACCCAGCCGGGATCCACTCGCCGGGCGGTGCTGGTATCGATGACGCGGGTCCCGGCCTCGGGAGCCAGCAGCTCCAGCGCCTCCGCGGCGGCGGCGTCCGGCAGGCAGAGGATCGCCAGGTCAGCCTCGTTCAGAAGCCGGCGCCTCGCCTCCAGGTCCTTGCGCTCCGCGTCGGGGATCCGGCGCACGTCGAGATCGGCGCGTCCGGCCAGCAGGTTCCGGATCCGCAGTCCGGTCGTACCTTCCTGGCCGTCGATGTAGATGGTGGAGCGGCTCACGGGCAGGCTCTGAACGAATAAATATTCGAAAAAACCTGATAAATTCTAATCCGTGGACCCCTGTGAGTCAACCGCCGCAACCGCGGGATGGAGCCGCCGCCGCAACGGCGGATGGGTGTACGAGGACGTCGTGGACGCGGAGGCGTCCGGGTGGCGGGCGGTCGATTTCTACGCCCGGCGCTATCCGCACTCCTCCGAGGCGCAGTGGCGCCGGCGGCTGCGGGAGGGAAGGATTCGCGGCGCCCACGGCCCCGTGGACGCCGACGAACGGCTGCGGCCGGGGCAGCGGCTGGAATACCACCGGCCGCCGTGGACGGAGCCGCCGGCGCCCCGCCGCTTCGCCGTGGTCTGGGACGACGGCGACCTGCTGGCCGTGGCCAAGCCGCGGGGATTGCAGGTCCTGCCGGCGGCGGAGTTCCTCGAGAACACCCTGCTCCACGTGGTCCGCGAGCGGCTCGGCGGGAGCCCGGCCCCCGCCCACCGGCTGGGCCGCGGCACCTCGGGGATCGTGCTCTTCGCGCGCTCGCCCGCAGCCCGGCGGGGGCTGGCGTCCGCCTTCGAGAACCGCCGCGTCAAGAAGCTCTACCGCGCCCTGGCCCAGGGGATCGGCATGGAGGACCGTTTCACCGTGGAAGCACCCATCGGACCCGTCCCCTATGGGAGTCCGGTCCAGGTCTTCGCCGCCCGCCCGGACGGACGGCCGGCGCTCTCCCACGTCCGGGTGGTGGAACGGCGTCCCTCCGACGGCGTCACTCTTGTGGAAGTGGAGATCCCCACGGGCCGGCCCCACCAGATCCGCATCCATCTGGCGGCGGCCGGGTTCCCGCTGGTGGGGGAGCCGCTGTACGCCGCCGGCGGCAGCCCCCGGAAAACGCAGGGCGGGCAGGAGCCGCCTCGCCCCGGAGATACGGGCTACGCCCTGCACGCCGTGCAGGTCACCTGCAGCCATCCGACAAACCATGCGAGGATCAGTCTGTACGATCGGCCGCCCGCGGACCTGCTGGGCGCCGACGAGCGGCTCCGCCGGCCGCCGGGAGGGTGACCGGCCGCGCCGGGACCCCCTACCCCCAGCTCTCCCGCTTGATCCGCCGCTCCTCGATCCCCGCCTCGGCCAGCAGGGCCATCATGTGCTCGACGAACTTCGGCTCCGGCTCCTCGCCGCGGCCCCGGGCCTCCTTGCGCTCCCAGGGCAGCACCCCGGGACCGCAGCAGTAGACCATGGAGTCGGCCGGATCGAGGTAGCGCTCGATCAGACCGCGGTCGATCCGGCCCCGCCGTCCCTGGGGCTCCACGCCGGCCGGGTCCTCCCGGGTTATGCAGTGGAGGACCTCGAAGTGGTCGGGATGCCGGGCCGCGAGGCGGGCGAAGTCGTCGTAGTAGATGATGTCGCCCTTGGTCTTGCTGCTGTAGAGCAGGACGTGGCGCAGGCCGTCGCCGGCGTGGAGGGAATGCTTGATGAGGGCGAAGTTGGGGACGATCCCGGAGCCGGCGCAGATATGGAGGATCCGCTTTGGGCCCTCCTCCGCTCCGGCCAGGGTGTACGGCCCGGTGAACCCGCGAATCACCAGCTTCGTTCCCGCGGGACAGTGCCGGGTCAGCGGCGGGGACAGGACGGGAGGGTACTTCGACTCCCCCGCCCAGTAGGTCTCCTCCTTGATCGTGATCAGGAGGTGCTCCTCGTGGGGAGCCGATCCCATGGAGTAGGCCCGCGGCTTCTCCCGGGCGCTCTTGATCTCCTCCAGGTAGGCGATGGTCTGCTGAAGGAACCCGAACTGGTGGGGGTCGATGGTGATGAATTGTCCGGCCTCGTAGTCGCGCGGCTCCTCGCCGATGTCGAGAAACAGGCTCGCCGTGTCGTGGGTCTCCTGCCGGACCTCGGCGACCACGGCCTCCACTTCCCGCACCTTGCGGCGCGGCCTGCGTGGCGCCGGGCCGGTCAATCCAGCCCCTTCTCCCGCAGGTGGGCCTTCATCCGCTCGATGACGCCGTCGTCGTCGTCGCACTCCGCTACCAGCCGGGTGAACTCCTCGGCCGACATCCGCACCTGCTCGAGAAAGCGCTGGTCCGCCGGACAGGGGTAGATGTAGGCGCCGATACGGCCCTGGTCGGTGGCCCGCGCCTTGTCCGTGATCCGCGCCAGCCAGGGGATGTCGCCCATGATCAGGCCTCGGGCCCGGGGCTTGAAGTCGAAGGAATCGCTATCGCTCACGGGATTGATCCTGGAGGAGGAGGTGATGTTGGCGCCGGAGCTGACGGCGCAACTCGGCGGTCAGAGGATCCGCGCTGAGGGGCACGGTCAGCTTGCGCGCCAGGGGAGGGGGAAGGACGGCGCCGTCCCGGCGCCCCGCCAGGAGAAGGTGGAAGATCAGGTGGTGCCCGTCGAGGGAGAACCGCGAGCCCTCGTCGAGGCCGCAGCCTTCGAGGCTGCCGGGGTCGAGCAGGCTCGTCTCCGGCGGCCCTTCGGCGTCGGCGATCGAAGTATACTGAACGGCTCTTCGAGGGGTCCAGTCCCAGCCGATCTTGGACAGTTCGATGAAAGTCAGGCGGCCGCCGCCGCCATCGACGACGACATTGCCGGGCTGGTAGTCGGTGGTCCCGAGCCTCGGGGGAAGCCGCGCCAGGCGCCCGTGCAGCCGCCGCAGGAGCCCCTCGAGCGCCCGGGAACCGCCGCGGATCCCGAACAAGGCCCGCAGAACGGTGACGGCTTCCTCTCCCGCCTGCTCCCAGGCGCGCCCCAGGTCCCTGCGAGAAGCCCCGGGGGCCACGCGGCCTTCCCACTCGGGGCCCGCCAGGGCGCTCTCGATACACCCGATCCCTGACCAGATCTTCGCCAGCCACCGGCGGCGGGTGGCCGGATCCGTCTCCAGGGGCAGGGCCTCTGCGAGAGTGCGCGGACCGGCGTTCTCGAGGAGGACGATCTGGGATCCGGGATCGGCCCCGAAAGCGACGGGCACCGGGCAACCGCGCCGGCGGAGGTGGCGCAGGACCTCTACCTCCAGGCGGACCAGGTCGTAGGGCTCGCCGCGCGTCAGCAGTCCGTGGAGCTGCTGCTTGGCCACGACCCACCCCCCGTCCGACAGCTCCAGGCGCCAGACGTCGACGGCAATCCGGTGGATGGCGGCGACCGCGGGGAACCCGGGAACGAGCCCGGGAACGACCTCCCGCAGCCGGTCGTGGACCGCGGCCGTCCACTGCGCGTCCGAGGGCGGCGCGCAGCCGGCCACTAATCGAAGAGGATGACCTGAGCGACCACCTTGCCGGCCTGACAGTTGTGGCCGGGATGGTCGTTCATGGCGAGGAACAGGGTACCGCCGCAGCCGGCCAGGGTGTCGCAGCGGCTGCCGACGGCAAAGGCCGGGCCGTCGCCGATGCGGGCGATGAGGGCGCCCACGTTGGCCCCGGGAAGCAGGTAGCCCTCGCCAGCGGCCTGGTTGTAAACCCCGTCGGCTCCGCACCAGACGATCTGATCGCGCATGTCGGGGGACCAGGTCTCCTCGACGTCGAAGACGATGCGCTGCCCCTCGCGGATGGAGATGAGGGTGTCCTGCCAGGTGGGACTGGGACGCACGGTCCGCAGAATGGTCAATGCCATGACGGGCTAGGCTAACCGATTCCGGTCACCGGAGCAATCAATCGAGCTCGGGTCCCAGCCGCAGGGAATGGGTCTTCATCAGACAGAACACCGGCTGCCCCGGGGCGAGGCCCAGCTCCTCCACGGCCTCGGGAGTGACCTTGGCCGCGATGCGGTGGCCCACGTCGATGTAGACCAACCGCGTGGCGCCGACCTCGGCGATCTCCGTGACCTTCCCGGCCAGGGCGTTGCGCACGCTCAGCCCTTCGGGCGCCATCCTCGTGAGGATGACATCGTCGGCCCGCAGTCCGACGAACAACCGCGTGCCCACGGGCCGGTCGCAGTAGGGGATGCGCAGATCCTGGCCGGCGCAGCGCGCCCGGCAGACCCCGGTGGCTTGATCGCTGGCCGCGATCTCCACGGGCAGAACGTTCTCGAACCCGAACTCGTCGACCAGGGGCAGCACCTGCGGGTCGGAGGCGATCCGGAAGAAGTCGCCGTGGGCGATGGCGCGGCCCTGGTCCAGGACGATCACCTGGTTCGTCAACTCCAGGATCTCCGCCACGGAGTGGCTGACGTAGAGAACCGGGATGCCGAGGTCGGAGCGCACGTGGCGCAGGTAGGGGATGATGCGGCTCTTGAGCCCCTGGTCGAGGGAGGCCAGGGGCTCGTCCATCAGCAGCAGCCGGGGGGAGGCCAGCAGGGCCCGCCCCAAGGCCACGCGCTGCCGCTCCCCGCCGGACAGATTCCGCGGCCGGCGCTCGAGCAGCGGGCCGATCTCGAGCAACTCGGCGATCCGCCCCGGCTCGAAGCGCCGCTCCGCCGCCGGCAGCAGGTCGTAGCCGAAGCGCAGGTTGTCGCCCACGCTCAGGTGCGGGAACAGCAGGTCCTGCTGGAAGACGTAGCCCAGCCGTCTCGCTTCGGGCGGCAGGTCGATGCCTTCCGCGGCGTCGTAGAGGACCTCGCCGTCCAGCTCGACGCGGCCCTCCTCCGGCCGCAGCAGGCCGGCGACCATGTCGAGGAGCGAGGTCTTGCCGCTCCCGGAGCGGCCGAAGACCGCGGTCACGGCCGCGGAGCAGCCGAGGTCGACGTCGAACTCGAAGGCGCCCAGGCGGCGGCGAAGGCGCAGGGTCAGCACGGCATCACCCGCGCTTCCTCCGGCGCGCCGCCCACTCGCTGGCCAGCAGCGCCGCCAGCGACACGGCCACGGAGACCCCCACCAGGCGGAGGGCGGCCTCCTCGCCCCCGGGCTGGTTGAGGCTGGTGTAGATGGCCAGCGGGATCGTGCGCGTCTGACCGGGGATGTTGGCCACGAAGGTGATGGTGGCCCCGAACTCGCCGAGACTGCGGGCGAAGGCGAGCAGAGCGCCCACCCAGAGCCCGGAGGCGGCGAGGGGCAGGGTGACGGTGAAGAAGGCCCGCACCGGCCCCGCACCGAGGGTGCGCGCCACACCCTCCAGGCGCGGGTCCACGTCCTCGATGGCGAGGCGAACGGCTCGCAGGGACAGGGGAAAGGCGACCACCGCCGAGGCCAGGGCGGCCCCCTTCCAGTCGAAGACAAGGGACAGTCCGAGGCCGTCCAGCAGCGGCCCGAGGAGCCCCCGCCTGCCGAACAACCGCAGCAGCAGGTACCCCGTGACCACGGGCGGCAGCACCAGGGGCAGGTGGCACAGACCGTCCAGGAGGAACTTGCCCGGGAAGTCGCGCCGGGCCAGCAGCCATCCCAGGGCGACGGCCGGCGGCAGGCTCGCCAGGACGCAGGCCACGGCGACGCGCAGGGACAGGCCCAGCACCTCCCACTCCTGGGGTGTGAGCAAGGGCTACTCCACTGGCGGCGGAGGGTCCACCGGGGCGGCGAGCACGGTGAAGCCGTGACGGCGGAAGACCTCCGCCGCCTCTCTCGACCGCAGCCGATTCACGAGGTGCCGCACGGCCGGGGAGTCGCGGCCGGCGACCACGGCCGCGGGATAGCGGATCGGCGCGTGCAGACTGTCCGCCAGCTCGGCCGCGACCCGCACCCGCCGGCTGACGGCCGCGTCGGTGGCGTAGACGACGCCGGCCTCACACTCGCCCCGCTCGACGTAGAGGAGGGCGGCGCGCACGTCGGGGGCCGGCGCGAGACGGTGCTCCAGGGCCGGCCACCAGCCGAGCGCCCGCAGCGCCTGGCGGGCGTAGATCCCGGCCGGGACGTGGGCGGGATCGCCCATGGCCAGGCGCCCGCTCAAGGCCCCGGCCAGATCGAATCCGGGCGCCGGCTGAACCTCGAGGCCGCTCCCCGCCGGCGTGACGACCACCAGGCGGTTGGCGAGCAGGTCGAAGCGTGTCGCGGCGTCGATGCGCCCCCTTTCCTGCAGGTAGTCCATCCACTGCGGACTGGCGGACAGGTAGAGATCGACGGGGGCGCCGGCGTCGATCTGCCGCGCCAGGGCCGAGGAGCCGGCGAAGGAAAGCCGCAGCTGCGGGAAGCGGTGGCGCGGGAGGATCTCGGTGAGGACGCTGGTCAGGCTCGCGGCGGCGAAGAGGCCGAGGGACGTACCGCCCGGAGAGGACTCCTCCGCCCGCGGTCCGGCGGCGGTCAGGTGGAGAGTGGCGGCGACGAGGCAGAGGGCCGGCGGCGACCGGCGCGGAACGGTCACGGGTTCTCCGGGCGAGGGGATTCCACGGGCCCGGCAGAGATTGCGGCCCTCGACCGGAAGCGTCAATGGCCGGGGCCACCCGCCCGCCCTACCTTCCCGCCGCATGGCACCCGGACCACTCGACTCCCTCGACCTCCTCACGCGGATGCTGCAGATCCCCTGCCCTTCCGGCCGCGAGGAGCGCATGGCGGCCTTCCTGGCAGGGGAGCTGACCGCCCTCGGCGGCGAGCCCCGCCAGGACGGCCAGGGCAATCTCTGGGTCGAAGTCGCCGGCCGCGAGCCCGGCCCCGGCGTGGCCATCGCCAGTCACACCGACGAGATCGCCATGGTCGTCACCGGGGTGGAGGCCGATGGCACGCTCCGCGTCCAACGCTCCGGCGGTCTCTACCCGTTCAAGCTCGGCGAGGGGCCGGTGGTCCTGGTTGGCGATGGCCGGGACGTGCCCGCCCACCTGAGCTTCGGCTCCGGCCACACCAGCGACCCGGAGGATCCGATGGCCCGGTTCATCCAGGGCCGCCAGGGCATCACCTGGGAGCACTCCCGGCTGATCACGGGGCGGTCCCCGCGGGAGCTGGCCGACCTCGGGGTCCGGGTGGGGACCTGCGCCGTGCCGGCGGCCGCCCTCCGGGGCCCGCACGTCTTCGGCCCCGAGGAGGCCCCCCTCGTATCGGCCTGGATCTTCGACAACCGCGGCGGCAGCCTGACGCTGCTGCTGCTGTGGCAGCGGTTGCGCCGGTCCGGCTTCACGCCGAGGCGCACCCTGCACCTGTGCTTCCTCGTGCAGGAGGAGACGGGACTTCTCGGCGCCAAGGGCTGGGTGCGCCGCAACGAGGTGGAGAGCTTCATCGCCGTCGACTCCACGCCCATGCCGCGGGGCACCTCTCTCCAGCTCGACGGGAGACCCGCCGCCTGGTCCCGCGACAGCCGGGTCCACTTCCACCAGGGCCTGATCGCCGAGCTGGACGCGGCCGCCGTCCGCGCCGGCACCGGTCTGCAGTACGCCGTCTACTCGGCCGCCGCATCCGACGCCACCGGCGTGCTCGAGGCCGGCGGCGCCCCCCGCTGCGCCACCATCGGATACCCGCGCGAGAACTCCCACGGGTACGAGGTCGTGCGCTGGTCGGTCTTCGACAACCTCGAGCGGACCCTCTTCGAGTACGTCTCGGCCCTCTGAGGCCGCCGCCTTGGAGCCCACCGCTCTCGAGGGCCGCCGGCTGGCCCTGCTGGGTCTCGGCGTCGAGAACCGGGCCCTGGGCCGCTGGCTGGCCTCCCGGGGACTCGGCTTCTGCGTCTGCGACGCCGATCCCGGGCGCCGCCTCGAAGGGGAGCCGTGGAAGGAGGCGGTCCTGGAGTGGCGGCTGGGGCCGGGCTGCTTCGACCGCCTCGACGACTTCGACCTGCTCTTCCGCTCCCCCGGCATCCCGGTGCGGAGGCCGGAGCTGCAGCGGGCGCGGCGCCTCGGCGGCACCACGCTCAGCAGCCAGACGGCGCTCTTCCTCGAGCGCTGCCCGGCGCCGGTGATCGGCGTCACCGGGACCAAGGGGAAGGGGACCACGGCCTCCCTCCTGGACTCGATCCTGCGTCGGACGCCCGGCGTGACCCCCCGCCTGGGGGGCAACATCGGGACTCCGCCCGTCGGTTTCCTCGACGACCTGACCGCCACCGACGTGGTCGTGCTGGAGCTGTCCAGCTTCCAGTTGCAGGACCTGGATCGAAGCCCTCGCGGGGCCGTGGTCCTCCCCGTGACCCGCGACCACCTCGACTACCACGCCGACCGCCGGGAGTACGTCGAGGCCAAGGCCGCGATCTGCGCCCACCAGGCCGGCGGCGACTGGGTCGTGTCCAGCGCCGACGACGCCATCGCCGCCGAGCTGGCCTCCAGGAGCCGGGGACGGGGCCTGGGGTTCCGGGCCGGAGCCCCCCTGGAGGGCGACGGCTGCTGGAGTGAAGGCGGCGAGATCCGCTGGCGGGAGGGTGGCCGTGCCGAGAAGCTGGCCTCGGTGAGCGATCTCCGACTCCGGGGGCTGCACAACCTTGCAAACGCCTGCGCCGCCGCCGCGGCCTCCCGTCTGTGCGGCGCTCCCGCGGCTGCCATCGGGCAGGGTCTGAGCGCCTTCGAGGGGCTCCCGCACCGTCTCGAGGAGGTGCGCGAGCGGGGCGGAGTGCTGTTCGTCAACGACTCACTGGCGACGACGCCGGAGGCGGCGGCGGCGGGCCTGGAGGCCTTCGCCGGCCGCCCGGTGGTCCTCATCGCCGGCGGCGCCTCCAAGGGCGCCTGCTTCCATGGGCTCGGAGCCGGCATCGCCCGCTCGGCGGCGGCCCTCGTGACGCTGGGAGAGGAGGGCCCCGCCATCGCCGCCGCCGCGCGCGCCGGCGGATTCGGCGGACCGGTCGCCGGGGACTGCGCGGACATGGCAGCGGCGGTGCAGCGCGCCACGGAGCTGGCGGCGGCCGGCGGCGTCGTGCTGCTGTCGCCGGGGTGCGCCAGCTTCGGGATGTTCACGGACTACGCGGCCAGGGGAGAAGCCTTCCGATCCGCCGTCGGTTGATGCTCCGCCGTCCCCGACTCCCGCGAGGCCGGCACCGTTGATCTTTTCCCTTGACATTGTGCCGGGATCCCGGATAGGTTGACCCGCGTTCCACGGCACTCATCAGCACTCATCGACAAGCACCTGAAGGAGCTTCCAGAAGCCGGATGATAGTCCGAATCCCACAAGACCTCCTGCGCCCGTCCAGGTCGACGGGCCGGCCCGCGTTTACCGGGACGACCGCCGCGGCCTCCGCCTCCGGCGACTTCCGGGGCGTATGGGGCCCGGCCGCAGGAGGGATGGGGTTCCACCGGCTCCACGGAAACGAATGCATCCCGATGACCGCCGCCGACTCCATGAACGGCACGGTCATCAAGCCCCGTCCGGGGCTTGCAGCGGGAGGAGATCCCGGAGGTTGAATCGCTGAAGCGACAGCGACTCGAGCCGGAGGGATCGGATCCCAACGGCTTACTCGAAGCCGGCTGCAGGCCCCCGCAAGGGGATCGCCTGCAGCCGGTTTTTTTTTGTTGCACCAGGGCGCCGGGCCTCGCGATCGGTACGGTACGCGAGGCTCGCGCCGGGAACCCCGTCGACGGACGTGGGTTCGAGGGATCGGCGGCGGTGGCCGAAGCAACGGGCCCACTCACCGCCCGCCGGTTCCCCCCGCCTGGCGGGTCAACGGCCGCTGGAACAGGAGGCCAGCGTCGTCCCGCCCGAACTCGCGAGAGGAAGGAGACCGATGCACAAGGTCCCGAGAGAGTGGCTCGAGAGAGCCGCCCGGGTCTACAACAGCAACGCCGAAGCCAGCAAGGCACTGGGCATCGCGGGGGGCACCTTCGGTCGCCTCTGCCGCCAGTACGGTATCGAGACTCCCTTTGCCCGCCAGCGCAACGCCCGCAGGGCGGCGCGGTCCCGGGCCTAGGGCAAGCACACGCCTCCGGCTGCGGCGGGAGAAGCCGGAGACGGCTGCCCCGGCAGCCACGGAATCCCTTTCACGGCGCCTGCCGGGCCGACGGCACCGGGCCGGCAGGCGCTGCTCCCGCACTCCCCCGTCCCCCGGCTGCGTACCTTTTCCGGACCATGACGAGCCATCCTCCCCGTCTGATCGAGACCGCACCCCCCGGGGTCCAGGCCAGGATCCTGGCCGCCATGGGGGGCCAGGAAGCCCTCATACAGGTCCGGGCCGACATGGAGGCCGGGGGAAGGGACTACGGCCGGCGCTGGCTGGCCGCGTCCTCCGACCGCATCGTCGTCGCCGACGAGCCCTCGGCCAACGGCGCCCAGTCGATCCCCATGGCCGAGGTGACACGGGTGCGCACCGAGCCCCTCGTCGGCGGCGGGCGGCTCGAGATCGAGCGCCGTTCGGCCCCGACCGTGGCGATCGCCTACACCCAGTCCATGGGGGAGAAGTTCTCCGAGGCGGCCCGGGGGCTGGAGCAACTGCGCACCGGCGAGCCCTTCCTGGTCAATCCTCGCCTCGAGCGCCTGAGGTGCGAAAAGTGCTCGCGGCTGCTGCCGGAGCGGGACGGCGTCTGTCCCGCCTGTATCCGGAAGTGGTCCACCCTCAAGCGCATCGCCGGCTACATGTTCCCGTACCGGGGGAAGGCGGTGGTCCTGGCCATCGCCTCCCTGGTCACCGCGGGCGCCGAGCTGGTCCCGCCCCTGTTGATCATGCGTCTATGGGACGAGGTCCTGCTGCCGGCCATCAACGACGAGGACGGCGCCGCGGATCCGGAGTCCCTGCTGGGGCTGCTCGGCTTCCTGGTGCTGGCCATGGTGGGGGTCCGGGTGGTGAGCTGGGCCGCGGAATGGGTCCACGGATGGACCGCCGCCTGGCTCGGCGCCCGGGCGACGGCCGACATCCGGGGCGAGCTCTACCGCCGGCTGGAGATGTTGTCGCTGCAGTTCTACGACCGGCGCAAGGTGGGGGCCCTCATGGCGCGGGTCACGCGCGACACGGGACGGCTCCAGGAGTTCCTCGTCGACGGGCTGCCCTACCTGATCGTCAACGCCCTCCTGATGGTCGGCATCCTGGGGTTCCTGTTCTGGATGAGCTGGGAGCTGACCCTCTACACGCTGATCCCGGTGCCTTTCATGGTCCTCTGGGGCGCCGTGTTCTGGAAGCGCATGCGCCGGTTCTTCCGGCGCTGGGGGGAGACCTGGTCGAACCTCACCGACCGCACCTCCGAAGCCCTGACCGGGATCCGCGTGGTCAAGGCCTTCGCCCAGGAGAGCCGCGAGATCGGCGCCTTCACGCGCCTGAACCGCAAGATCACCCGGATCGGCGTGCGCACGAGCGTGAACCGCACCGTGTTCTTCGCCACCATCTCTCTCCTCACCAGCTTCGGCGTGGTCATCGTCTGGTTCTTCGGCGGACGGGAGGTGATCTCCGGCGAGCTGACCATGGGTACGCTGGTGGCCTTCTATTCCTACATCTGGATGGTCTACGGCCCGCTGGAGTGGTTCGGCCAGGTCAACTCCTGGATGTCGCGCGCCTTCGCCGGCGCCGATCGCGTCTTCGAGGTCATCGACACCGCCCCCGAGGCCTACGACGACGCCGGGGCGGTGCGCATGCCGGAGATGGAGGGACGGATCCGGTTCACGGAGGTGACCTTCGGCTACGACAAGAGCAAGCCCGTCCTCAAGGGCATCGATCTCGACGTGCGCCCCGGGGAGATGATCGGTCTCGTGGGGCGTTCCGGCGTCGGCAAGACGACGACGGTGAACCTCATCGCCCGGTTCTACGACGTCGACCACGGCTCGATCGAGATCGACGGCGTCGACATCCGGCGCATCAACCTGCGCGACCTGCGCCGCCGGATCGGCATCGTCCTGCAGGAGCCGGTCCTGTTCTCGGGCACCATCGGCGAGAACATCGGCTATGGCAAGCCGGGGGCGAAGTTCGAGGAGATCCTGGCGGCGGCCAGGCTCGCCAACGCCCACAACTTCATCGTCGCCAAGCCCGACGGGTACGAGACCCAGGTGGGAGAGCAGGGCAACAACCTCTCCGGCGGCGAGCGCCAGCGGGTGGCCATCGCCCGGGCCATGCTGCACGACCCGAAGATCCTGATCCTCGACGAGGCGACCTCGTCGGTGGACGTGGAGACGGAGAAGCAGATCCAGCAGGCCATCAACCGCATGGTGGAAGGCCGCACGACCTTCGCCATCGCCCACCGGCTGTCGACCCTGAGGGACGCGGAGCGGCTCGTCGTCCTCGACGAGGGGCGGATCGTCGAGGTCGGCACCCACGAGGAGCTGATGAACCGGCGCGGCCGGTTCCACGACCTGGTGGAGATGCAGCAGGAAGCTTCCAGGATCATCGCGATCGCCGAGTGACCGTGGAGAACGTGAAGACGACGATGATGGAGGGAGACACGGGCGGACCCTCTCCCTTCCGGGAACCGGCGCCCGCCGCGGTGGACGAGCGCGTCCGCCTCGCCACCGGGAGGGGTGAGAGGATCTGGGTCCAGGTGGCCACGGACATGTCCGGTGGCGAGCTCTTCGAGGAGGGCTGGCTGGTGATCACCGACCGCCGGGTGCTCCTGGTGCATGGCAACGGCTCCGGACCCGCGGCGCCGGAGGTCGAGCAGGTGCCCCTCGGCGAGGTGCGCACGGCCCGCGTCGAGGCCCTGGTCGGCGGCGGGCGGCTGGAGGTGGAGCGCCGGGAGGGGCCGCCCGCCCACGTCTACTTCTCCAACTCCCTGGCCTCGAAGTTCGCCGAGGTCGCCGAAGGCCTCAAGCAGCTGGCCGAGGGGGAGACGCCGACCCTGGCCACCTCCGTCGACCGCACCCGCTGCGAGCGCTGCGGCCGGGTGCTGCCCGAGAAGGACGGCCTCTGTCCGGCCTGCGTGAAGAAGCTGGACACGATGAGGCGGCTGCTCCGCTACATGGCGCCCTACAAGGGGCGGGTGGCCCTGCTGTTGGCGATCCTCGTCCTCGAGACCGGGGTCGATCTGCTGCCGCCCAAGATCACTCAGTACATCATCGACGACGTGCTCGTGCCGCAGGACAACTACGGCCTGCTGGTGCAGTACGCCCTGGCGCTGCTGGCCATCAACCTCTTCGCCTGGGCCGCCTGGATCGTCCGCCGCTGGGTCGGCACCTGGGTCGGCTTCCGGGCCATCGAGGCGATGCGGGCCGACCTCTACCGGGCCCTGCAGTTCCTGCCCCTCCGGTTCTACGACAAGCGCAAGGTGGGGTCGCTGATCTCGCGCATGTCGAACGACTCCGACCTGGTGGAGATCTACCTGATCTTCGACATCCCCTACGTGGCCAACAACGCGCTGATGGTCCTCGGGATCCTCGGAATCCTGCTGTGGACCAGCTGGGAGCTGACCCTGTGGGTGATCCTGCCGATCCCGCCTATTCTGGCGGTCTCGACGGTGATCTGGAAACGCATGGAGTCGGACTGGCGGCGGTTCTCGGCCAAGTGGTCGCGCCTGTCGTCGCATCTGAACGAGTCGATCCGCGGCATCCGCGTGGTCAAGGCCTTCGCCCAGGAACGCCGCGAGGGAGAGCGCTTCGACCGCCGCAACACCGACCTGCGGGACGTGAGCATCACCGCCGAGCGCCGCTGGATCGTGTTCTGGATGATCACCAACTTCTTCATGAGTTCCGGCGTGTTCTTCGTCTGGTACTTCGGCGGACGCCAGGTGGTCTTCAAGGGGCTCTCCCCCGGCGAGCTGATGGCCTTCATCACCTACATATGGATGCTCTACCAGCCCCTCAAGTGGTTCGGAGACTTCTACGGTTTCATGATGCGCGCCTACGCCGGAGCCGAGCGCATCTTCGAGGTCGTCGACGCCAGACCCGAGCCCTTCGACGATCCCCGGGCCGAGCCGAGGCCGCACCTCGAAGGGCGCGTCCACCTGCGCGGCGCCACCTTCGGCTACGATCCCGGAAAGCCCGTGCTGCGCGAGGCCGACCTGGAGGTGGAGCCCGGCGAAATGATCGGCCTCGTGGGCAAGTCCGGCGCCGGCAAGTCGACCCTGATCCACCTCCTGTGCCGGTTCTACGACGTCACCCGGGGCCGCCTGGAGATCGACGGCGTCGACATCCGCCGGCTGCGGCTGGAAGACCTGCGCTCCCAGATCGGACTGGTGGCCCAGCAGTCGTTCCTGTTCAACGGCACGGTGGCCGAGAACATCGCCTACGGCAAGCCCGGGGCCTCCTTCGAGGAGGTCCTGCGCGCGGCGAGGGCCGCCAACGCCCACGAGTTCATCATCAAGCTGCCCGACGGCTACGACATGGAGGTGGGCGAGCAGGGCAACAAGCTCTCCGGCGGCGAGCGGCAGCGCATCGCCATCGCCCGGGCGATCCTGCACGACCCCAGGATCCTGATCCTCGACGAGGCGACCTCCTCCCTGGACACGCCCACGGAGAAGAAGATCCAGGAGGCGATCGCGCGGCTGGTGGAGGGACGCACCACCTTCGCCATCGCCCACCGGCTGTCGACGCTGCGCTCCGCGGACCGGGTGGTCGTGCTCGACGCCGGACGCATCGTCGAGACCGGCACCCACGAGGAGCTGATGCAGCGCGAAGGCTACTTCCACAAGCTCGTGAAGATCCAGCAGGAGACCACGGCCGTCATGGCCGTGAGCGGATGACGGCGAAGCCCCAGCCGGCGCCGATCAAGGTGACGCACCCGGAGCAGGTGGACATGGCCCGGGTGCGGCTGTTCCGGGAGCCACGGTGGATGCTGCGGCTGACCATCGACGGCGACCGGTCGTACACGCGCGTCAAGGTCGTGCGGGCGGCCCCCTTGTCCCATCCGCGCCGCTACATCTGCCTTCTCGACGAGAAGGACGAGGAGGTGTGCATGATCCCCGATCTCAAGGAGCTGGACGAAGGCATGCGCGCCATCCTCGAGGAAGAACTCGACCGGCGCTACCTGACCTCCACGGTGCAGCGCGTGCTCTCCATGCGCAACGAGTTCGGCACCTCGTACTGGGACGTGGAGACGAACCGGGGCCGGCGCGAGTTCGTCGTTCAGAACGCCGCCGAGAGCGCCCAGTGGCTGGGAGAGCACCGGCTCATGCTGGTCGACGTGGACGACAATCGTTTCGAGATTCCCGACCTCCGCGGGCTCGACAAGAAGAGCCTGAGCCTGGCGGAGATGGTGCTGTGAAACCTCGCCCCCCGGACCACCCCGAACACAGTGAGAGAGGCCCATGATCCGTACCGACCCCGCCGTCGTCGAAGCCCTGAGCCAGTTCGATTCCCCCACCCTGTTCAACGCCCTGGCGGAGATCTCCGGCCTGCCGAACGAGGAGTACACGGACCACACGATCCGTTGCCTGCTCCCGGACCTGGGGCCGGCGGTCGGTTACGCCGTCACCGCCGAGGTCACGACCAACGATCCGGACTCGCCCCAGGTCCCCTGGACCGATTACTACGAGTGGCTGGAAGGTCTCGAGGGACCCATGGTCACCGTCCTTCAGGACGTGGACTCACGGCCGGGCCGGGGCGCCTGCATCGGCGACGGCATGGCGGCCCTGCACAAGCGCCTGGGCGTGACCGGCGCCATCGTCAACGGCACCGCCCGCGACCTGCCCGGGATCCGGCGTTTCGGGTTGCCGGTCTGGGCCTGGGGCGCCGTTCCCGGACACGGGGCCTTCCACCTCGTCCGCTTCGGCGGCTCGGTGACCGCCGGGCAGCTGCGGATCCAGGCCGGCGACCTGCTGATGGCCGACCTCGACGGTTGCGTGCGCATCCCGGTGAAGGACGCGGAGGAGGTCGTGAGGGCTGCCGGCGAGGTCCGGGATATGGAAGCCGGGATCCACACCTTCTACAGCTCCCCCGACTTCACGGTGGCGGAGATGAAGAGGCGGAAGGGCTGACCGAAGGCCCCGGGAAACCTCGGCGGCCGCCCCCGGCCCCTGGGAGCCGCGCCCCTTGAACCGATACCATCACGCCAACAGGGATCGCTGGGACCTGGCCTCCGCCGGATGGGCGGCCATGCATGACCGGCGCGGCACGTGGCGGATCGCCCATGAGCAGCCGGAGAAGGTCTTTCTGGAGCAGGAGTTGGACCTGATCGGTGATGTCGAAGGCCGGCAGGTCTGCGTTCTGGGCAGCGGCGACAATCTCGCCGTCTTCGCCTTCGCCGGAATGGGCGCGCAGGTGACCTCCGTGGACATCTCCTCCGGCCAGTTGGCGGTGGCCCGGGACCGCGCCGCCGAGCTGGGCCTCGAGGTCGAGTTCGTGGAGGCGGATGTCACCGACCTCCATGGCCTGGAAAGCGGGCGGTTCGATCTCGTCTACACGGCAGACCACGTGGGGGTCTGGGTCTCGGACCTGAGAGGCTTCTACCGCGAGGCGCTCCGCATCCTGCGCCGCAAGGGCCTCTTTCTCATCACCGAGTACCATCCCTTCCGACGGATCTGGAAGGACCGGGAGGACCGCCTGGAGCTCATGTGCAGCTACCATCACAGCGGTCCCCACGAGTACGATGTCGAGAACCTGCTGCAGGAGAATTTGGACGAGGCCCGGCAGTTCGAGTTCCACTGGACGGTCGCCCAGTACCTCAATGCCGTGATCGAGCAGGGCGCCGACCTGGTCAGGTTCGACGAGATCGGCGATGAGGCGGAATCGTGGGAGCACGCCCCGCTCGAGGGATTGCCCCGGAAGCTCCTGATCGCGGGCCGGAAGCGCTGATCGCCCATGGTTGGACGCCCGTGGTTCGAAACCCTCCATGAGAGCCTGTGGCTTCGCCCGGACGAGGGCGGGGAGGAGGAAGCCCATGCCCTCCGTCGAATCCTGCGGATCCGGAAGGGACAGCGCCTCCTGGATGCTCCCTGCGGCGCCGGACGCATCGCCCACCCCCTGGCGGCGCACGGAGTGAAGGTTGTCGGCATCGACCTGCGGCCAGCCTTCGTTGCCCGGGCCAAACGGCGGTTCCGCAAAGACGGCCTGCAAGCCGACCTGCGGTGCATGGATCTGCGGTCGCTCGCCTTCGAGAACGAGTTTCACGGCGTGTGCAACTGGTTCAACAGCTTCGGATATTTCTCGGACGGCGAGAACGCCGACCTGGCGAGACGGTTCGCCCGCGCCTTGCGCCCCGGGGGACGGCTCCTCATCGACCAGCTGAATCGGGAGCGAATCCTGCGCAACTTCCGTCCCGTGGACGTCAAGCACGGCGTGCGGATCCGGTCCAGGTGGGACGCGCGGGGACAGCGCCTCATCGGGCAGCGTGTGATCGCCGGAATCGCGGAAGAGGAGAGCCGGTCCTCTCAGCGCCTCTACACGCTCGCGCAGATGCGCGGCCTCCTCGCCTCGACCGGGCTCGCCGTGGAGTCCGCCTTCGGCTCGTTGAGCCGCGAGCCCTACCATCGAGGCAGCGGCCGCATGATCGTCGTCGCCCGCAAGAGCCATGGAGGCTGAGGATGCCCGCCCCGACGGAGACACATCTGCGCCATTACCGGGAGGACGGCTGGTGCCTGATCGAGGAGCTGATCCCGGCCGACCTGATCGAAGCCGCGCGCCGGCGGACCATGGAGCTGGCCCAGGGTCTGGCCGACTGGCCGGCGAGGCACTTCCAGGTGCTCGATCCGGGACGGTACAAGTCCGCCGCGGGCCAACCGCTGCCGGGCGGCATCCAGCAGCCGGCCAGCCAGGAGGCCGTCTTCGCCCGGATCGCCGACCATCCGCGCCTCGTGGAAGTCATGGCCGCCCTGCTGGACGGACCCGTGGAACGCTATACCGACCAGATAGGGGTCAAGCACGCGGAGGTCGCCGAGGAGCAGGGAAGCCGCAGCTATTTCCACCAGGACTCGTTCTACTGGAAGATCGCCCCCGAGCTGGGCTGCAACTGCTGGATCCCCCTGACGGAAGTCGGGGCCGGAGCCAGCGCCCTCGCGGTGATGCCGGCCAGCCACCGGGGCTGGCGGCTCGCCGGGCACGAATCGTACTACGACGATCCACCCATGGGCCGGCTGGGCGACGAGGGCTTCCAGCCATTCAAGCGCCACCGGATTCCCCCGGAGCACGTGGATTCCTCCCGCGAGAGGCTGATCCCCACCCGTCCGGGAGACGGCCTGTTCTTCACCAACTACACCTGGCACCGCAGCGAGCCGAACCGCAGCGGCCGGACCCGCGCCTTCTACGCCATTGCCTACCAGCGCCGCACCCGGTGAATCGAAGCCGGACCGGCCCCCGCCGGAATCCCCCTGTCCCCTGAACGATCGAGAAATCCAACATGCCAGATCCCGTTTCCGAGAATCGCCGCCCCTCCGAAGAGTGGGCGGACGTTCGTTCCCTGCGGATGCGGTACCTCGACTGGGGCGGCGAAGGCGCTCCCGTACTGGCGTTGCACGGGCTGGCCTCCTCCGCCCACTGGTACGACATCCTGGCTCCCAGCCTTCGTCAACGCTTCCGGATCATCGCCCCCGACCAGCGCGGGCACGGCCGCACGACCCAGGCTCCCGGCGGCTACGACTGGCCGTCGGTCGCCGCCGACGCCGTGGGGCTGCTGGACGTGCTGGGCATCGAGCAGGCCATCCTCTTCGGACACTCCTGGGGCGGCAATGTGGCCGTCGCCACGGCCGTCCACTTCCCGGAGCGGGTGCGGGCGCTGGTCCTGATCGACGGCGGATTCGTCGACCCCCGGATGATGCCCGGCGCCACCTGGGAGGACTTCAGCCGCCGGCTGGGGCCGCGCGATGTATCGGGTACGCGCGCCGAGTTCCTGGCCAGGATCGGCGGCCAGCTCGCCCTCTGCTGGAACAGCGAGGTCGAGCGCATCGTGCAGACCATGGTCCATGACCGCGACGGACTGACCCACGACATCCTGCGGCCCGAGAACCAGGCCCAGGTCATACGCGCCATGTGGGACGACCCCGTCTCCGACGCCTGGCCGCGCCTGAGCTGCCCGACCCTGGCCGTGGCCGCCCGTCCCTCGGCGGAGGACGCCGTCACCGACTTCGACCTCATGCGTGACCGCATGATGGACCTGGCGCAACGGACCATCCCCGACGGCCGCGTCCACTGGATCCCCGACACGATCCACGACATCGGCTACCACAAGCCGGGAGAGCTGGCCGGCGTCATCGTCAAATTCCTGGAGGCGGTGTAAGCCGCATCGGAGTCCCGGAGATGCGGAGGATCTGCGCATACTGCGGCTGCGGGAGCAGGTCCGGCAGGAGAAGAAGAACGTGGTGACCCTGCGATCGGAGGCCGAGGTGGAGGGCTTCCTGAACTCCCTGCGAGGATGAGGAACCTCGGCGGCGCGGGCTCTCCGGTCAGGCCAGGGCAAAGTCCGGAGGTACGTGCAGGGACCAGACCTCGCTGTCCAGCTCCTCGCCGTAGCCGCCGGCGACCCAGATCCGGTCGCGGAAGACATAGGCCGAGTGCTCGTGGCGGTTTCCCCAGATCACCCCGGACTTCACCTCCGTCCACTCGGCGCCGTCCCGCGTGTACCAGACGTCGCCGAAGTTGCCGTCCTCCCGGTTCCAGCCGCCCAGGATCCACATGCACCCCCGGTAGACGACCACGGAGAACCACATGCGCGGCCTCCACGGCGCCGCCTCGGTGACGCAGGTCCAGCGGACGCCGTCCGCCGAGCACCACACATCGTTGCGGGGGATCGTCCTCGGGCGCCAGGCGCCGCCGCCCATGATCCAGAGCCTGCCGTCGAAGACGGCGGCCTGGGCGTGGGTGCGCTTCGGCCATTCGGCGCGCCGGGTCTCCAGCCGCCAGCTCTTCCCGTCGTCGGAGGACCAGACATCGTTCTTGAGGGTGTCGGCCGTGTCCTCGTAGAAGTTCTCGGTGCCGGCCATGATCCACATGCGGTCCCGGAACACGGCGAAGGAGGGCGAGACGCGGGGGCACCAGCGGGCGCTGGCGTTCACGAGGGTCCAGTCGGCGCCGTCGGTGGAGGACCAGACCTGGTTGCAGTTGGCGTCGCCGGGCATGCGCCGGCCGCCCATGACCCACATGCGGCCGCCGTAGGAGAAGGTGGCCGGAAGATCTCCGTACTCCCACGGGGCCTCCTCGACCATGCAGGTCCAGTCGGCGCCGTCCGGCGACTTCCACACGTCCCGGGGTCCCGCGGCCGTGGGCGAGAACCAGCCGCCCAGGATCCACAGGTGGCCGTCGTGGACGAACTCCCCCTGCGAGTCCCGGGCGCGCCATGAAGCCTGCCGGGTGACGCATTCCCAGTCGGGCCCCGGCCGCGTGCGGTGTTCCGGCATTTTCGGCCTCTCCGTGGCTGATGGCGGGAGGGGCGCCTAGACTTGGAGATTCCCGGACCGAAAGCAAATCACGCCCTCGCGGAAGCGAATCCCCCATGCGATCCAGAACGACGCTGACCCTCCTCGGTCTCCTCCTCGCCGCCGGCGCTCCGGCCCAGGAGGACGGCCTCGTGGCCCACTACCCGTTCGACGAGGGTGAAGGCACGGTGGCCCGCGACGCCAGCGGCCACAGCCTCGACGGAGTCATCCACGGGGCCGAGCACGTGCAGCTGCCGCGGGGTTACGCCCTGCGGTTCGACGGGCAGGACGACTACGTGGAGATCCCCGACTCGGAGCGGCTGCGGCTCACCAGCGCGGCCACGGTGAGCTGCTGGGTGAACACGCCCCTCGTCGCCGATCAGGTGCTGCTGTCGAAGAACGGCTGCAGCATCCTGCGGCAGAACTACCGCCTCAGCCTCGGCCGGAGGAGCGTGATCTTCGGCATGGCCGACTGTCCCGAGCACATGAACGCCACCGGCGCCGGCGTCGGCCAGCAGACCTGGGCCCACGTGGCCGGCACCTTCGACGGCGGAGAGATCCGGGTCTACGTGAACGGCGAGCCGTCGGGCAAGCACACCGGCGATCCCTTCGAGTCCGGCACCCTCGAGGCGCCCCTCTACATCGGGGCCTGCTTCTACGGCACCGGCCTGATCGCTCACTTCACCGGCCAGATTGACGACCTCCGGGTGTACGACCGCGCCCTGTCCGAGGCGGAGATCGCCACCCAGTACGAGGCCCACAAGGACCTGAGGATCTCGGTGCTGGACCGCATGAAGGCGCAGATCTCACCGGTGTCCGAAGAGGACACCACGCCCCCGGCCCTCGTGCTCCCCCGGCCGGCGCCGGACTCGATGGTGGACGGGGCGCCCGTCCTTTCGGCCGGGTTCCGCGAGAACGGCTCGGGCATCGATCCCGCCTCGATCCGGATCCTGCTGGACGGCGAGGACGTCACCTCCCGCGCCGAGATCACCGGTGACGGCTTCCGCTACGCCGCGCGGCAGCCCCTGGCCGACGGCATCCACCAGGTGGAGGTGACCCTCTCCGACCGGGCGGGCAACGCCGGCAACCGGCTGCGCTGGCGCTTCGGCCTCAACGTGCCTGTCCCGGTGGAGTCGGGCTTCGACGGGGGGGTCTTCCGCGTCAACGGCGAGCCCTTCTTCCCCGTCGGCATCTACTCCTCCAACGTCTCCCCCTCCAGCCACATGCCCTACCTGGCCCAGGCCGCCGAAGCCGGCATCAACAGCAAGCTCATCGGCGAAGGCACCAAAATCCTGGACGACCTGCTGCAGGTCGGAATGAAGGGGCTCGTCCAGTTCTACTACACCTCCCAGGCCCTGGGCGACGGCGACCCCGGCCCCCTCACCGACCTGGTGGAACGGGCCGGGGACCACCCCGCCAACCTGGCCTGGTGGAACGAGTACGCCAGCGAGAACCACGCGGGGCTGGCGGCCGAGACCTACGAGTTCATCCGCGAAAGGGATCCGGATCACCCCGTCACCTTCCTCCTCAACTGGGGCGGGGCCCTGGGCGACGCCTACTTCGTCTACGCCTACCCCATCCTCAACCCGCTCCTGCCCGACGACTCGATCACCTCGATGCTAGAGCTGACCCTCGACCCGGCCTTCGAGTCCGCCGAGCCCGAGGGCAAGCAGGTGTGGTTCATCTCCCAGGCCTTCGACTACCGCCTCGACAGCAACCGCGGCCAGATCGTCACCCTCGAAGGGGGTTTCCGCCCCAGCCGCGAGGAGATCCGCGCCATGAACTACCTGGCCCTGGCGCGGGGCGTGAAGGCGCTGGTGTTCTACGCGGCCGGGGGCGAGATCCCCGGCACCGAATACACCAACGACGTGGCGATCTATCCCCGGCAGTGGACGGAGGTCCTCAAGCTCTCCGGCGAGATCCGCTACCTGGCCCCAACCCTCGCCGCGGGCGCCGCGGTTCAGAGCGTGGAGCTGGAGCAGGAAGGGGAGGCCATCCACTTCACCGAGCGGCTCCACGACGGCGTTCACACCCTGATCGCCGTCAACGTCGAGCCGGAACTCGTCCTGGCCACCTGGCGGTTCGACCGGCCCGTGCGACCCCGGGCGATGTTCGAGGACCGCGCGGCGGGGGCGGAGTCCCGCGGCTTCACCGACCTCTTCCGGCCCCTGGAGGTCCACGTCTACCAGTGGCCGGAGGCGGGGGAATGACGGGAGCATTCCATGTCACAGGCTGAGTCGACGCCCCAGGTGGCCATCGTCACCGGCGCCGCCCAGGGGATGGGTGCGCACATCGCCCGGACCCTGACAAAGGACGGCGCAAGCGTCGTGCTGTGTGACTTGAGCCGCGATCAGGTCGAGCGGACCGCGGCGGAGATCGACCCGGACGGGGGCCGCGCCGTGGGCTGGCGCACCGACGTGACCGACGAATCCGCCGTCGACGAGCTGGTGGCCGCCACGCTGGCGAGGTTCGGCAAGGTCGACATCCTGGTCAACAACGCCGGCGTCCTGCGCCCGACGAGGATCGAGGAGATCTCGGCGGCGGAGTGGGACCTGGTGGTGGAGGCCAATCTCAAGGGAACGTTCCTGTGCAGCCGGGCGGTCCTCGGCACGATGAAGGCGAATCGGTACGGACGCATCATCAACATGTCGTCCTCCGCCGGCCGCAGCGTCAGCACCCTCGGCGGCGCCCACTACACCGCCGCCAAGGCCGGGGTCCTCGGCTTCACGCGGGCCCTCGCGAAGGAGATGGCGCCCTACGGCATCACGGCGAACTCGATCTGCCCCGGCCTGATCGACACGGAGATGGTCCGCGCCAACTGCCCTCCCGAGCGGCTGCAGGCCTACGAGGACAGCTTTCCCATCGCCCGGCTCGGGACGCCCGGGGAGGTGGCGCGGCTGGTATTGTTCCTGGTGAGGGACGCCCCCTACATCACCGGGGCCGCCTTCGACATCAACGGCGGCGACTTGATGATTTAGGTCATTCGGGAGAGATCGATGTACGAAACGATGAAGAAGCACCTCAAGGATCAACTGGCGCAGATCGAGCAGGGCGGACTGTACAAGCGGGAGCGGGTGATCGCCGGACCACAGCAGGCCGTGGTCGACGTGGCCGGCCGCCGCGTGCTGAACATGTGCGCCAACAACTACCTGGGGCTGGCCAATCATCCGGAGATCGTCGAGGCGGCCCGGGCTGGTCTCGACGAGTGGGGCTACGGCCTGTCCTCGGTGCGCTTCATCTGCGGCACGCAGCCGATCCACCACGAGCTCGAGTCCCGGATCGCGGAGTTCCTCGGCACCGAAGCGGCGATTCTCTACAGCTCCTGCTTCGACGCCAACGGCGGCCTCTTCGAGACCCTGCTCGGACCTGATGACGCAGTGATCAGCGACGAGCTCAACCACGCCAGCATCATCGACGGCATCCGCCTGTGCAAGGCCCGGCGGATGCGCTACCGGAACTCCGACCTGCAGGACCTGAAGGCGAAGCTGGTGGAAGCCGCGGACTGCCGGTTCCGCCTCGTCGTCACCGACGGCGTGTTCTCCATGGACGGCATCATCGCCGACCTGAAGGGAGTGTGCGACCTGGCGGACGAGCACGGCGCCATGGTGATGATCGACGATTCACACGCCGTGGGCTTCCTGGGCGAGAACGGGCGCGGGACCCACGAGCTGTGCCAGGTCATGGGTCGCGTGGACATCATTACGGGCACCCTCGGCAAGGCGCTCGGAGGCGCCAGCGGCGGCTACACCAGCGGCCGGCGGGAGATCGTCGAGCTGCTGCGCCAGCGTTCGCGGCCGTACCTGTTCTCGAACACCCTGGCACCGAGCATCGTCAGTGCCTCGCTCAAGGCTCTCGAGATCATCTCGGCTTCCAGTGAGCCGCGCGACCGGCTGCACGCCAACACGAGGTACTTCAAGGCCGGCATGTCGGCCCGCGGCTTCGAGCTCAACGGCGGCGATCACCCCATCGTTCCCATCATGCTCGGCGACGCCGTGCTGGCCCAGAAGGTGGCTGCCCGCCTGCTGGAGAAGGGCGTCTTCGCCATCGGCTTCTTCCATCCCGTGGTCCCCGAGGGCAAGGCGCGCATCCGCACCCAGATCTCCGCGGCGCACACCAGGGAGGATCTGGACTTCGCGGTCCAGGCCTTTGCCGAAGTCAAGGAGGAGTTCGGGTTCTGAGCGGCGGACCGGTTCGTGAAGGCCAGCGTGTCGTAGGCGAGGCTTTCAGTCCGCGACGCCGCCGGCCTCGGCCAGGCGTCGCCGCTGCCACGGCTGGCGGCCCCCGTAGTAGTCGCCCTCGTCGAAGGAAGGGGCCGCCGTCGGCGATGACCTCCGGCCGAAGACGACCAGGTCCACGTACCCGTCACCGGCGCGCAGCCGGTCCCTGAAGCGCGCCTCCTCGGCGAACCCGGCCTCCTCGAGCAGTTGCTTCTGGTCCGTGTCGCAGTCCGCCGCGTGGACGTGGAGGACCGCGATCCCCAGGGCCTCGGAGCGCTCCACGGCGGCGCCGAGCAGGGCCGCGGAGCGGTTCGCGAAGGCCGGCGCCACACGGAAGCTCAGGACGGCCGTGTGTTGCTCGGCGAAGGTGTCCCGCCGCTCGGCCGTGGCCAGACCGACCAGGCGGCCGGCGGCGTTCTCCAAGGCCAGGCAGACGCCCCGCCCCCCCTCCAGCCGCCGGAAGGTCTTCAGGAAGTGGCTCTCGTAGCGGGTGTCGCGGAAGCACCGGCTAATCCAGTCCTTCACGATCCATCGCGGCTCGGGGTGGTTGTAGAGGACGGCCGCCCGGGGCAAGTCCGCCCAGGTGGCCTCGCGGACCACGGCCGGACCGCCGCCGCCGAGGTAGTCCCGGTCGAAGTCCCCGGCCTCCGGCGCGAGGTAGCGCATCCCGTCCCCGACGAAGTAGCGGAACCCGCGGCTCTCGTAGAGCAGGCCGGCATGGGGGTTGGTCGTGCACAGGTAGAGGGCGAGCCCTCCGGCCCGGGTGAAGTCCTCCACCAGTCGTCCGAGGAGGGCCGAGGCGATCCCCTTCCGCCGGTGCTCCTCCGCCGTCCGGACGAACTCGACGAGCCCGATCTCCCCGCTGTCGGCGGGGGTCCAGCAACTCATGTAGCCGGCCCGCTCGCCCTCGATCTCTCCGATGTACCAGGCCGTGCGCAGCCACGGCCGCAGCTTCCCCGCCATCACGTCGGCGGAGACGTCCCGCCACCAGCAGAGATCCTCCCCTCCGCCGGGAAAGGGGGGTTCGCACACCCGGATGTCGAGCCTCTCCCCGGTCCCGAGCCGAACGGTCCTGCTCTCGGCCGCGCTCATCAGCTACCTCCTTGGGCGCCGGTCCTCGGGACAGGCCCGCCGGCAGGGCCCCCTGTCCGGCTCGACAGGGCCCGCCAGATGGAGGCCACCACCGCCCAGTAGATCGCCGCCTGCACGATCCCCGAGCCGGGCAGGATCTCGATGTCGTACCCCGGCACCGGCGTCACCGCGTCGCCGAAGGGCCACTTCGGACGGATGACGTGGTCCGACGCCAGCGCCGGTGCCGGCGGATCGTCCGTGCCGTCGCCGGTGATCACCTCGACGATCCGCGCCCCCGCCCGTCTCGCGGCGGCGTAGGCATCTACCGGCCGCCGGTAGTATCCGAGGAAGAAGAACAGGTCCCCCGGCCGCAGCTTCTCCTCGAGCTCGGCCACCTGAGGGGACTCCGCCTGCAGCCGGGCCAGGGGCCGCATGTACAGCGGATCGCCCGGCGCTCCGAGCTGATACATGGGGAAGTGGGAGATCAGGCCCGCGTGAATGCGGCCGCCGGTCTCCAGGACCTCGGCGCAGACCGCACCGACGCGCTCGATCGCCCCCGCCTCCTCCTCGATCAGGGCGCGCAGGATCGCTCCCATCCGGTCCAGGTAGTCCCCGCCCAGCCGCCCCGGAGGGATGGCCGGCACCTGGTGGGTCTCGTGAAGGGGCGAATCGGCGAAGCGGGCATTGCGGTCCCTCGCTCCCGGCACCAGCACGCTCTGGTACATGGCGGGCATGCGCCCGGTGCGGGTGAGGGCGGCCACGATCTCTCCGGTGAGCACCCACAGGAGGAGCAGGTTCTGCAGGGAAGTCAGCGGGTAGGCCCGGCCGCCGAAGGGGGCGGTCGCCGCTTCCGGGAGGGGCATCGAGCTGTCGAGGAAGAGATGGCCCGGCCGCGGGTCGGCCCCCGGCCAACCGGCGGGACCGATGGCGGCGATCAGTGCGCCAGAGGAGCGCAGTTGCCGCAGCAACTCCAGCTCCCGCGCCGGCGCGGCGCCGGACCAGCCGAGGATCACCGTGTCCTCCGGCGACAGCACCGTCTCCGGCGTCCACTCCTCGGCCAGCATCAGCCCCCCGGAGCGGATGAACCCCTCGGAGGTGAAGTCCGGACGGACGCTGGCCAGACACAGCCGTCCGCCCGCCGCAAGACGCGCGGCCACCCGCCCGGCGGCGTCCGAGACCGCCGGTAGACGCTCTCTCAGGCCCTCCACACCGGCCAGCAGCGTTTCGAGATAGCCCACGGGATTGGGGCTGTCAGCCCGCCGCGACCAGCTCCAGGGCCCGGAGGGCCCCCGCCGTCAGGGCCCGGTCCGCGTCGTCGGCCAGCATGCGCCCCTGGTGGCGCGCCCTCGCGTCGAGGACCTCGTAGCCGCCGTACGGCACCTCCTCGCTCGTGGGCACGTACCCGATGGCGCCGTTGGCGTAGCCCACGGGCAGGGTGAGGGCGAAGGGCGAGGCCTCGGCGATGGCCAGCCCGGTCTCGACGAAGATCTCCCCCGGCAGGCCGACGAGGGCCACGTCGTCCAGGGCCAGGGCCTGGATCTCCAGGGGCAAGCCCGACGCCACGGTGCCGCTCCGGTGGGCCTCCAGCCGCTCCCTGGCGGCGAAGTAGTGACGGCAGACCCGCCAACTCCTGTGAAACTCGCCCTCGAGCTCGAGAAAGGCGGGCTCCCACTCCGCCAGCTCGCGCTCGCACTCCTGCAGAGAGGGCATCGGCTCCAGGGGCAGCTCGAAGGCGTGCCGGGCGCAGCGCAGGCGGCCGCCCCGTCTCATCTCCCCCGCCTGCAGCACCGTTCGCAGCACGGCGCCTCCGGCGCGGGTCCCGTGCACCCCGGCCAGGTCGTAGGAGCCGCGTGGATGTGGGTTGATATTGCCGGCGCAGCCGTTGAGGAAGAGGGCCGTCTCCCCCGGGCGCTGGTCCTCGATCGTCCGCATGGCGACACCCATCCAGTCGGCGGTGAAGAGGTAGTTGTCGCTCACCAGGCAGGTCCCGTGGGCGGCGTGCTGCCAGAGCACGACCAGGGGTGTGCCGTCGAGGCGCTCGAACCAGACCACGTCGACCCAGGGCGCCACCGGCCCCTCCGGGTTCACGCCGATGCGGGTCGTGCCGTCGGCCTGCCGCTCCCTGCGGTTGACGCCGACCTGCAGCGGGTGCCGGCCCGTGCCCCAGCGCACGGGCGCCGCGGCGGTGGCCGCCTGCAGGGCGGTGCCGGCCATGAAGTGGCACAGGGCGTCGATGTAGGTGGCGGCCGGCTCCTCCAGCTCGGAGAAGTGGGAGTACATCAGGGGGCCGCCGTGGGTGTGGGAGAAGGCGAGGAAGACGTTGGCCGCGGGCACACCAGTCGCCCGGTTCACCAACTCGCGCACACGGGAGACCTGCTCGAAGCGCATGCCGATCAGGTCGCTGGCGATGATCACCGCCCGGGTGGTGCCGTCGTCCAGAAAGAGGGTGTGGGCATTGAGGTGATCGTGCACGCCCTCGGCGCCGTGGTCGCGGGCGCCGTACCCGCCCATGGGATTCCCGGTGGGCGGCGTGATCCGGGCGCCGCCCGCCCCGGCCAGCAGCTGTTTCGTCATCTCGCCTCTCCTGGTTGGACGGCCCAAAGATAACCGCCGGCGGGCGGCCCCGTCATCGGCGAGTTGCCCCGCACGCTCACCGGCCATCCCCCGCTGTCGTGAGATGGCGCGGGGGCCCTATGGGGCCGTCGAGAGCCGCTCTATCCCCCCGCCGCAATTGACCAGGTTGGTGTTCGTCACATCGAGGGTGCTCGCTTCGTAGGCCTGGACGCAACGGAGCCCGTCCTGGATCGTGGCGCCGGAAAGGTCGGCATGGCCCGTCCGGGCCACGCGGATGCCGTACCAGCTGCCGGGGGAAGCGTCCGACTCAGCCGATGAGCGAAAGGTGATGTCCCCCGCTCCGGCGTCGAGAGCACCCTCGACGATGAGTTCGGAACGGAGGTCGTCCTCGCCGCCCCGGGTCTCATCCCCAGGGGCGAAGGTCACCGTGCTTCCCGCGGGAAGGGTCAGCTTCATCCCCGGTGGAATCGTTACATCGCCCGTCACCGTAACGTGATCATCCCAGGGTTCAATCCGGAACAGCTTGCCCTCCCCGGGAGCAAAGGAGGCGGCAAAGGAAGGAGAAGCGCCATGGCCGGTGAGTTCGATCTCCTTGCCATAGAGCTCCCTCACGAGGTACGAGTAGGCCGGCCCACTCAGACGAGATGCCTTCAGGTGGATGGTCACTCTCCGCAGATCGGGAGGCCTGGAGGGCTGGCAGCGGCGGTTGACCACCATCAGGTACCGGGTTCCGTCCCTGTGGGTGAAGGTGCCCAGATGGTAGTCCGACGTATCGGAGAGGGCCTGGACAAAGGAGGCCGGAGCCCGGCCGGGGAAGACGGCGTCCGAAGTCAGGCCCAACAGGGTATCGTCGTGTTCCTGCAACAACCCGTTGAGGGCTTGAACTTCGGACCATTTGGGGGTGACTCTGTAGTATCCGTCCACCAGGCCTTGCAGGTCAGGCCTGCCATCGTCGTTGACATGGCTGGAGTACATGAAGTAGTAGATGCCCGTCACACCGTGGACCAGGGCCAGATGGACCTGAACCCGGATCTCCTCCGGCGACGGGTCCCGCAAGCCCTGCCGCCAGCCATGGGCCTGAATAAGGCCCCAAAGGGGTATCCCCGCCCCCATCGCCACCTCCCGGGCGCGACCATACCATGTGACGTAACTGTCGAGGGCACCTCGCAGGCCAGTCTCATACCCTTCTTCACCGTGCCTCGGCACGGAGAACCCTATGGGGTAGAGGTCAACCAGGAACTCCGAAGGTGAGACGGTGTCCACGAAGTGGCGCATGTATTCCTTGAGCGTCTGGTTGAAGGCCACAACGCCCGACTTGCCGGTCTGCGCCTTGATGAATCTGTTCACGTAGGCTACGCTCTCGTCCTTTTCCGTCCACCGAGGCTCGTCGTCCACGTAGAACCGCCACGGCGGATCCACCGTGATGCCGTCGTAGGCGGCCAGATCCGCCTCGATCTGCCGGTCATGGTCTCCCGCGAAGAGTCTGTGGCCATAGTCGTCGTGGGCCCTGATCTGATCCACCCACAGATCGGCCGCTCCGGTCCAGTCGATCTGGTACCGAACGAGATTCCTCCCCGCAGGTACCGCATACCGGATCACGAAGTCCTGATAGGCGTCAGAAGCATGGAATTGCAGCTTCCGCACGCTCCGGGTGCGCAACACGGCGCCATCGGAATGGCGGAGTATCCTGAGGGTGGCGATCCTGTCGCTGCCGGTATTGTCGTCCGTCTTCAGACGGAAGACATGTATCCCATAGCGCGCCCGGTTCGCCACGACCTGCCCTCTGCTGTTCAGTCTCTGCTCCACATAGCGCAGGAAGATGCCGGACCCCTCTGTAGTGGGGGTGTCCAGAATGACTCCGGGGCTGTGTGCGGCCGTATTCGCATGCCACGCATCTCCGTCCCGCACTCCCACAGGATGGACGAAGACCTCAGCATCCTCCGCCTCCAGGACCTTGCTCCAATAGCGGCGGCTCTCCGAGCGCCACCCTGGAGGAACGTTCCAGCTGTACAACTGGACTCTCAGTCCTCGCTGGTGCGCCAGATCCATGAAGACGCCATTGACGGAAGGGTCATTCCTGGCTTCGATGGCGGAGTGAATCGTGTTGAAGTTTGCTTCGACTACCTGGTCGAGCCGCGCCGCGAACTGGCTCGACTGGTTGTTGAACAGCCCCGGGAACCACGTCCCGACAGGAAACTCCTGCCCAAGGCTCATCCCCGGGCCAAGAAGCAGGAGGGCGGAAGAGCGCAGAGCCCAGAGGGCGCTCATTCCAATACTCCATTCAATTGATCGTTCTTGATCCGTCCCCAGGCCGCGGGTTTGACCATGGTCGTCATCTGCCCTCCCATGGGGCCCCATGGGACATCGGCATAGCTCGTCCCGTCCGGCAGATAGTCATGGGAGCCGTCCTGGCTCGTCCTGGCCGTCCACTTGAAGTACCAGTATCCCCTCTCTTCGTCTTCCAGGGCGCTCCCCGGGTTTCCAAGCGCCGGCCACTGGACGGCTCCTTCCAGCCATTGACCCGAGAGGGCAACCTCCACCTCGGGAATGTCCTCTCCTTCGGTGACGACCCACTGATCGCCATCGAGACGACGGTGAATCTCCTTGGTGAGCCCTCCGTCCCGTCCTGCGATTTCGATCCGGTACTCCGGCAGGAAGTGAACCCAGGGAGGCTGCGCCTCGCCCAGGGTCGTATCGGCCGAGACATCGAAGAACAGCTCCACCGAGGTCCGGGTGGAACCCTGAAAGGGAGCCTCCAGGAACCTGAAGATGAACGCGAACAGGGCCTGATCCTCGAAGGTGCCCAGTCCATAGCCGTAGGTTATGATGTCTATGGTGCTGTTGGAATCGGGAGCGACGTCGAAGAACTCATCTCCCTCGCCGGGACCGCCGCCGCCCCAGTCCCGCCAATCTCCATCGACCACGAATGCCGACCTGTCCTGCGCAAGGGCCCCGTTCGCCCCGAATCCGAGGGCGCAGGCCAGACCGACGAGCGTTCTCCACACGACTTGCATGGCGGGATTCCTTTCAGGCATCCAGGAAGTGCGGCCTACTTGAGGTACATCAGTCTCCGGGTCTGCGCACCCCCGGGGTAGTCCAGGCGCGCGAGATAGATCCCCGCGGCCACCGCAAGCCCCCGTCGGTCCCGGCCGTCCCAGGAGACCTCGTAGAGGCCGGCGGCCTGGACTTCGTCCACCAGCGTACGGACCTGCTGGCCCATGAGATTGTAGATCTCCAGCCGCACCGGACCGGGGCCGGCCAGGCGGTAGGCGATCCGGGTACCGCCGTTGAAGGGGTTCGGCTGGTTGGGATACAGCTCGTTGTCGGCCCGTTCGTCCGGCGCCGCCGCCTTCGCCGCCGATTCTGGTCCGACCGCCACCGTCCGCTCATCGCCGCCCAGGGTCAGATTCACGGACTGGCGTATGCCGCGGTTGAGAGGAATGCTGTGCCATCGGCCCACCACCTGGCCGTCGGCCCCGCGGGCCCGGGCCTGATACAGACCGCTGTGGCCGGGGAACAGGGTCAGCTCCAGCCGTCCGGCCGCGTCGGTCCTGGCGGTCCAGGCGTAGTGGGGGCGGCGACCGGAGATGCTGCGGGAAAACTCGACGGTCAGACCCTCGACCCGGCCTCCTGTGACCGTGGCCTCCATCTTCATGCGGGATGAAATATCCCACAACAGAACCGTGTAGTGTCCGCTTCTGCTGCCACTGGCCAGAGTCCTTCCATTGGGGGCCACCGCCACCGAGGAGACCCAGCTCCCGTGCCCCTCGAGGGTGAGGGTGGATTCCAGCTGGCCCGTCTCCGCATTCCACAGCCGGATCCCGTCGTCATGGCCGCTGGCCAGGGTTCCTGCATCCACGAAGGCCAGGGACCAGACCCAACTCGCAAGTCCGTATTTCCCCGGCCCCTTCAAGGTTGACTCGAGCTCTCCGGTCTCCGAGTCCCACAGGCGGATCGTCCCGTCCCAGCCGCCGCTGGCCAGGGTCCTGCCGTCCGGCGAGAACGCCACCGACTCGATCCAACCCGAATGCCCGTGAAGGGCGGCCCTTTGTTGCCCGCTCGCCACATCCCACAACCGGATGGTGTAGTCCCCGCCGCCGCTGGCCAGCGTCTTGCCGTCCGGTGAGAACGCCACCGACTCGACCTCCCCCGTATGCCCGTAAAGGATGGTCTCGAGCTGGCCGGTGTCGACCGCCCACAGGCGGATCGTGTGGTCCCCCACTGCCGCTGGCCAGGGTCTCCCCATCCGGCGAGAACGCCGCCGACCGGACAAACCCCGCGTGCCCGTCGAGGACGGCCTTGAGCTGGCCGGTGTCGACCTCCCACAACCGGATGGCCCGGCGAGTGCCGGCGGCCAGGGTCCTGCCGTCCGGAGAGAACACCGCCGGCCGGACAAAGCTGGTATCGAGATGAGACTTCAAGCGGCCGGTGCGCGCATCGTGGATCCAGATTCCCACGCTGCTGGGCACCGCCAACCGGTCGCCATGGGGCGAATACGCGATTTCACCAGACAGAACGACTTCACCAAAGCGTTCCTGGATGCCTTTGGGCAAGGGCAGGCGGGTATACTCCCGGGCGAGGCCTTCCTGAATCGTCACGCCGAGCAGCAGCAAGAAGCTGATCTTAAACACGTGGGGAGATTTCATCCTAAGGACATACAATACATCATCATCAGTCGGTGCCCCCTCGCTTCCCTCCTGCAGCCGCTCCACGGCCCACGCTTTTCCCCCGCGCCGATATGTCCCGACCATCCCGAAATCGAGCCGAGGCTAGTCCTCAACACCCAACTGACTTGCGGACCTACCTCCCGACTTACTAGACTCCTGTGGTCCACACCAACGTAAACCCTCCCTCCCATGCACAAGTCGCCCCAGACCAAGCTACTACCCCAGGCCGCGGTATGACGAAGAGACCGGGCACCGCCTCATCGACTTGGTGTCCCAACCGCCCCAAGCCGGCCATGTCACCTGGCCTGATGAGCGCAGTGACGCCCGGTCCCCGAGTAGCCATCCCCAACGAGCGACTCATCCGCCAAGCGCTCCACGCCAAGTACCTCCGCAACCATCGTTTGCAGCCAGACACCCTCGTGATCGACGAGTTGGGGCTCGCTCATGCCCGGTCTCGAATCGATATCGCCGTGATCAATCGTTGCCTTCACGGCTACGAGATAAAGAGCGACCTCGACACACTTCTGCGACTACCGCAACAACTCAGATTTTACTCCATGACCTGTGAGAAGATGACTTTGGTGGTAGGCGCCAAACACCTTCGGGCCGTCTCAAGTATGCTGCCATCCTGGGGAGGTCTCGTGGCCGTCAAAATCGGCCCCCGTGGCGGCATCTCATTCGATCACATTCGCCCGGCGCGGGCGAACCCCAACTTCGATTCATTCATGTTTCTCCATCTGCTCTGGCGTGGCGAAGCAGAAGAGGCCCTACGGGCACTGGGCGCGCCGCCCGCCTCGCCTCGTGCCACACGAAGAGAACTCTATGCCGCTCTCGTTGAAGCCCTGAGCACGGCCGAGCTAACGACATTGGTCAAACGCGCTATGCGACAGCGCCAAGGTTGGCGAGCTCTTCCACCACCAGCGTAATGTGGTGATTGATGGCTACTTTCTTCCACTGGCCCAAATTGCTAGCACTTTGCCTCCTAGCGGCGCAATCACTGATATAGGCATCACCCCACGAGTAATCCTGGCCGCGAAAGTCAAATCCCGCATCGAGCACAATCGCTTGGCAATGGGAGTGCATCTGATCCCGATTGTCGCGAAAAGAATCGCCTTTGCGCGTCCCCCACATATCCTCCCTGGTGTAGATTATTTTGCCCGCCGGCTTGACAATACGCATGTCTTTGGCCTCGAAATTCGGGTGGACTATCGTGTAATCGCCATAGACCGGCCTCCGCATGCCGCCGGGCAGTTTCTTGAGCAGGGTTTGGTAGAAGAGCCAATCATGGCGCGGAATCGCATCTGTGCCCTTGGAAATATCCGCTAAAGTCTCGGGGATTGCAGTGCTGACAAGGACAACCTTACGGAAGGCCATGAGGTCGCCTAGCCGTGGCATGTAAGCGATAAGCGCCGTTGCGAATGAGTCGTAAGGCTCAAAATTCGGGGCCTTTAGATCGATGATCAGATCAATTCCCTTGAGCCCGACCTGCAAGTCCTTTGCCAGCGCAACGACCCTAGCTTCCGGGCCGTCCGCCATCAGATCTTCGAGGCGAACGAGGATCGCCGAGCCCTGTCTATCATGGGCGACCACGGTACTAACCGCCGCGATCGTAGCAGAATCGGCAGCCAGGGGCAGGGCGGGAACCGCCTGCGCATCATGCAGCCTGAGGCCACTGAACACATAGTCGAAAACATGGCTGCCGTCATCCATACGTCCGTTGGCAATCGCCTCATTGAGCGCTATCCAAGCGGGACGCTGTCCCCACTTCTCTTGATAGCGCGTGATGAAGGGACGCACATGCTCATCGACTGTCCTTTTCGGCTCCTGCTGTTCGAAGTCGTACTCTACATCGGGGATCGTGATTAATGGCACAATCTGGTCTTTGACCGTTTGCCCGAGCCTCTTTAAGGCTTGGTACTCGGCCTGCCGCCAGCGTAGCGCTGGAACATAAGTGTCATCACTCAACTGCATCGTCCGGCTCTTCAAATTGAGGGCCCACCGTGCCTTGACCTACCAGATCACTGAGAATGGTGTAGTCGGCGCGCTCTTTCCTGATCCGACCGGCTATGATGCTCGGATCGATCCCTAGCGTCCCGGCGTCGATTTGCACCCCTTCTTCCGAGAGCGCAAAACGTGACAGGCACTTATCCCAAGCATCGGGGGGTATCAGCGAGTCGAGGGCAAATCGGTCGGCGTCGGCCTCGACCTCGTCGGCCTCCCGAGTGCCCTCTTCGTCGAAGAAATCGTAGTGCAGGCCGTCAATAAGGTGCAGGAACACATGGCCAAGTTCGTGGAACAGCACAAACCAGAAATTATCCAGCCGATCATAGCGAAGTGTGAGCCCAATGACGGGCCGTCCAGTTTCACCCATCATAGCTGCCCCATCGAGATAGGTACCTGGCAGATGCTTTTCCGTGATTAGAACGATGCCCTTTTTGGCCAGGAGATGACGCGCGCGACGCGGCCCGTCCTCGCGACGGGTCAGAGCTACCAACTTTCCAATCCAGCGATCGTCGAGTTCGAATTCAGGGATCTCGTGTCGCCTGATGGCCTTGCGCGCCCGATCCAGTACTCGTGCTTGCCAAGCGAGGAGGGCGTATTCGTTGGGGACGGTGCCGCTATGCATCTTCTTCCGATGGAATGCTGTCGCAAACTGCGGTCCAGCTGCGGTGAGGAAATATTCTCGCACTTTCTTGATCGGATCACCGCCACGCGGCACCGTAAACCACTTCCGTTTGATCATGTCTTTGAAGGGAAACTGACGCCAGACCACGTCATCGACAGTTTTCCAAAAGAACACAGAACCGCGCATTTCTTGATCGGTTTCGAATAGCTCTTCGATGTGGACGCCGAGTAGGCGCGAGACGTCGATCAACTTCGCGAGGCTGGCACCCATATAGTCGGATGCCTCGTAGCGTTGGATCTGTTGCGGTTTGAGACTGAGTGCTTGCGCAAGATCGGTCTGGCTCATGCCAGAGGCGATGCGGGCCTGAATCAGGATCGAGGGCAAGCTCTCTAGCGCGAATGATTTAGCGAAGGTAATCTGTCCCGCCTTAAGTAAATCATAGTGGGCAAGCTCGGCTTCGATCTCTTCGATTTGGCTTTTGAGCGCATCAGTCTCGGCGATTTTCAGCCATTCCTGATCGGTCTCTCGCATTTGGGCGACACTGAGCGCCTCCTTCAGTTTGGTGAGCTCGCCGTTTGAGATGCGGTACTGCTTGTCGCTATAGATCATGGCGTCACCTGTGGTTGCAGCATCGGATCGGTAAGCAGTTCGACGACCACAATCCCTTTCTTGTGGCCGCTGGACCGATCCACTGGGAAGAACTCGAAAAAACTCTGTCCGACATCGATACAGATCATCGATGACGGGAAGAACTCACCCTGAAACCGCGCTTTCTGGGCGGCCCTCTGATTACTGAAGTCGAGAAAAACCGGATCGAGCTTTCTGGAACCGACGCCCGTGGGATCCCAACAGGCATCGAAGTCACGAGGCTTTGGTTTGCCCGTCACATAGCTGCCATCAAGATATATCCGCAGGCAGCCGGCTGTGAGCAGACTGCGGACTCCGTCTATGAGACCATCGAACAGCGAGCGACGCCATGGGTTGGTCGCAAACCTGTCGGCGACGGCGGCAAAGTCAGCGGAGTGCAAGCCTTGAGGCAAGACGGGCCAAGGAGACCCTGGGAGCGTGATCATGGCCGGGATCATATCTACAACAATAATGTTGTAAGCGGGAGGCTGTCAACCTTCGCCGCCGGCATACTCGAACCGGCGATCCAAGCAGGGCCCCAACACACGGCACATGGGCAGCACGGCGAGCACGAACCCGGCGATCGCCGCCAGGGCCGTGCTGACGCCCCACAGGTCGCTGACCACGCCGAAGGCGGGGGGCGACATGGCGCCGGCGCCGATCCCCAGCGTGTAGAACAACCCGTAGGCCCGCGCCTGTCGGTCGCCGTCCACGAAGTCGCCGATCGTCCCGTAGAGGACGGAGGAGGTGCCGTTGAGGGCCACCCCCAGCACGGGGAGGACGGCCAGCGCCAGGTCGAGAGGCAGCAGGATGGCGGCTGCGATCAGCGCCGTGGTGGCGGACTCGGTGAGGACCACGGTGCGCAGGATGCCCACGCGCTCGGCCACGAGGCCGCAGACCAGCTTGCCGGCGGCCCCTCCGGCGAAGACGAGGGCCAGCGCCACGCCCACCATCGGCAACGAGGCCCCCTTCTCCACCAGCAGGAAGGGCAGGAAGGTGAGGAAGGAGAGGCGGGCGCCGGTGTCGATCATGCCGATGACGGCGAGGAGGGCGAAGCCGCGCCGGTCGGCGATGCCCCAGCCGCGTCCGGTCTCCTCCCGGGCCCTGGGGGCCGGCTCCGCCCCCGTGGCCGCAGGCCGCCCAGGCAGCAACGCCCCCAAGGCGACGGCGCCGCAGATGGCGAACACCCCGTACGCCGCCGCGCTCGTCTGCCATCCGTACGCCGCCGCTCCCGCGGCCACCGCCGCCGGCGCCACCACCTTGCCGAGGTCGCCCGTGAAGTTGTAGGTGCCCAGCGCCGCCCGCCGCCGCGCCGCCGGATAGGCCCGCGAGATGATGGAGGAGACCAGGGGATGCTGGGTCCCGCAGCCGGTGCCCGCCACGACGAGGAAGGCCGCGAGGCTGAGGAAGCCGCCCGCCCATCCCAGCAGAACGTAGGCGAGCCCGGCCAGCGCCGTGCCGGCGGCGAGTACGGCCCGTTCTCCGTAGCGCTCGGCAAGGAGGCCCGCCGGCACCTGGGTCGCCGCCAGCGTGCCCGCCATGACCATCTTCAGGGCCCCCACCTCGGTGTGGGTCAGGGCGAAGGCGGCCGCCCACCGGGGCAGCAGCACGTAGATGCAGTCGGTGAAGCCGTCGTGGATGGCGTGGGCGAAGCCGCCGGTGACCAGGACCTTGCGCCTGGACCGGGCCGGGTCCTGCGGACCGGGTCTCACGGCGCCCTCCGGTCCGGCCTCGGTCCGAACCAGGCCACCATGATCAGGCCGCTCACCGTCCGCGAGGCGCAGGCCAGCCCGAAGACCAGTCCGTAACCGTACTCGAGAATGAGAACGCCGCCGGTCAGGCTGCCGAGGAAGGCCAGCAACTGGAAGCCGCACACGCGGAAGGCCTGGATGCGGGCCCAGAAACGCCGGGGCAGCATCTGGGTGGTGAAATGCTGGTCGGAGGGGATGTCGATGACCTCACCGGCGCGCGCCAGCAGGAACATGGGGATGGCCACCGGCAGACTGACGAAGGCGCCCATGATCCCCACGGCTCCGCCGCCGGCCGCCCGGGAGGTCAGGATGGTCAGGGTCGATCCGAAGCGGCGCACCAGGGCCGGCACGCTGAAGGTGAAGGGCAGGCCCACGAGGTGGCTCAGGAAGAACACGGCGCCGATGGCGACCGGGCCGATGTGCAGCTGCTCCTCGAAGAACACGTTGAAGAAGGGGTAGGTGAGCCCCATGGAGAAGCCGCGCAGGCCGGCGGTGGCGGCGATGACGGCAAAGACGCTCCGCGGACGGTCGGTGTCCTGCTCTTCCTCCGGGCCCGGCTCCCGGAGCGGCGCCGAGGGCCGCCGCGGGATGCGCAGCAGGGGCACCACCGAGACCAGGGAGCAGGCGGCCCCGAGGAGCAGGGCATACCGGAAGGGCTCGGGCACGTCGGTGGAGGTGCCGAGGAACCAGCCCATGGCTCCGGGGAGAAAGCCGCCGGCGAGACTCAGGAGCATGCGGACCACGACCTGAACGGCGGACCAGACGACGATCGCCTCGGCGCGCCGGGACGGATGGGCGTTGTCGGACAGGAAGGGCACGTGGTTGACCCAGATGAAGGCGTTGGCCACGCCGCCCACGAAGGAGAAGGCCAGCAAGGCGATGGAGGCCGTCGACAGACACAGCCCGAGCTGCGACACGGCCAGCAGCAGGCCCGAGGCGATCAGGAAGGGGCGGCGCCCCAGGCGGTCGCTGAGCATGCCCGTGGGCAGGGCCAGCAGGGCCGTGGCCAGCGGCGCCATGGCCGCCACCTGGCCGATGAAGTCCTCCTGATAGCTCAGGCGCAGCAGGTAGAGATTGTAGAGCAGGAAGTAGAGGGTCATCCCGGCGTTGATGGAGAACCCGAAGAGGAAGAACGACCGCACGTCGCGGTTGAAGCTCCGCGGCCGGAAGCCGCGCACCGCGGTGCCGAAGCTCATCGGCGCTCACCGCCCCCCGCCGCAGCGCGCCCACCCGGCGCCCGGCGGTGCGGTCCTCGGGCCCGGTCGGCACAGCCCTGGATCCCGCGTCCCACGGACTAGGGGGAGGCCCCCTGCCGCCGCCGCTCGAGCAGGTAGTCGGCCACCAGACGAGCGGCCAGGTCATGCCCCTCCGGCGTCCAGTGGCTCTCCTCGTAGTAGAGCCGCCGGTGCCCGGCCTGTTTCCGGAATCCCTCGGACAGGTCCAGCAGGGGGATGCCGGTCCGGGCCGCCTCGGCGGCCAGCCGGCGGCTGGGCCTGGCCAGGTCGAACTCGCCGATGAGGCCGAAGAGGTCGCGCTTCATCCGCCAGTTCCCGTCCTCGATCTGCACGATGGACGGCACGTACACCAGGATCAGCTCGGCGCCCGCCCGGGAGGCGCCGTCCCGGAAGGCCCGCAGGATCTCCCCGGTCAGCCGCCAGTAGCGGTCGATCGCCGGATCGGGACCTGTTCCGTAGAGGACTTCGTAGAAGCGCTGCCGGGACCCGGCCGGGATCCCGGACCCGGACAGGGACTTGCGAACCAGGGCGTAGACGTGGAGGCGCTCCTTCAGGTGCTTGTCCAGCCTCCCGTGCCACGGCCAGGCCCGTGAGCCGTCCCAGAAGCGGCTCCTCCGCACGGGGACGCCGAGCAGGCGCAGCCGGCCCCTCGGATCGACCCGGAAGTGCGGCTTGTACCCGCGCTCGGAGCCGATGCCCTTGTCGCTGGCGTTGTTGATCAGGTCGTTGGCGTAGAAGAACAGCAGGACGTGATCGGGCCGGTACTCCTTGCCCCCCTGCTCGAACAGCAGCAGCTCCTGATCGGTGCCGTACCCCGCCACGCCGAAGTTGATGCCCTCCACCAGGGTGCCGGCCATCTCCGACTGCAGCCGCGCCTCCAGCCGGCTGCTCACCGCGTCCTCCGCCCGCACCCCCCATCCCTCGACGAAGGAGTCGCCGAAGAGGAGCAGCCTCCAACTGCCGGGCCGCCTGTCGACCGGGTAGCTCCGGTCCCGCAGCCCCTCGGCGTTGATGCGCATCTCCACCTCGAACTCCGGCCGCCGCATCCATCCCGAGGCGCCGGGGACGTGGTGCCAGCCCAGCCGGTCGTCGAACCGCCACACGGACGGCTGGCGGGAGACCTGCGGCTTCCACCAGCTCAGCAGCCCTTCGCACAGCAGCAGTCCGGCCGCCAGACCGGCGACCCCCAGCAGGATCTCCCTGCCCCTCACCCAGCGCCTCACCCCCCCTGCCTACTTCAGGGCGAAGACCACGGGATCCAGGCCCTCCACCTCCACCGTCAGGCTGTTGCGATTGGGAGGGACGTCGAACAGGAGCAGAAGCCAGGTCTTCTCACCGGCGCCGAGGCGCAGTTGCAGGGCGCCCGTGAACTCCGGATTCAGCAGCGAGGACCCCTCCCCGGGGGCGCCCGGAAGCCCGAAGGCCTTCAGTTCCTCCGGCCGCTCCAGCGTCTTGCGGCCATTCAGGAGGAGCGCGCTCGACGTCGTGGCCAGCGTTCCCTCGAAGGTGAGATCCCGACTCCCGGCCGCCTGGTTCTCGAGCTGGACCGTCACCTCCTGGTAGGCCCCGGTCTCCGGCGCGGGCCCATCGGCCTCGCCGTAGGAGACGGCGGCGGCGTCCCCTCCCTGGAGGAAGGACCAGGCCGAGCCGGAGCCGGCCGGCGCGCGGCCGTCGTAGTGCACCCACGAGCGCGCTCCGGCGGCGGCGGCGCGGATCCCTGGAGACCCGCGCCGGCGCGCTTCCTCTGCGTACTTGCCGTCGGGGAAGCGCTCCAGGAAGGCCTGGTAGGCCTCCGGCGTGCCGGCCGAGCGCGCCTCCAGGAAAAGCAGCCGCTCGAGGACGGCCCGGGCCCGGTCCGCGACGGGTCCGTCGGGATTGCGCTCCAGGAAGGCCTCGTAGTCGGCCGGATCGCGGCTGCGCCCGAGCTCGGCCAGGAGGAAGGGGGCCATGCGCTCCTGCGCGTCGTCGACGAAGCGGCCTTCGGGGTAGGCCTTGAGGTAGTGCTCGTAGGCCCCCTGCGTGTTCTGCCGCTGGGCCTGGACCCAGTGCATCATCTCCACCGCCTTCCACGCCTCCTCGGTGTGCTGGCCGTCGGGGTGGAGCTCCAGGAACCCGGTGAAGGCTTCGAGGGTGTTCTCCTTCTGGGCCTGCTTGAAACGCAGGGTCTCCAGCGCCTTCCGGGCGTCGGCGGCGAACTCGCCCTCCGGGTAGCGCTCCAGGAACTGCTCGTAGCCCTCGGCGCTGCGCTTCATCCTGGCGTCCTGCCAGACCCTCTCCTCGGACTCGCCGCACGCCAGCAGCACCGCCGCCAGAAGCAGGGGCCACGGTCCCGGCCCGGGGATCTTCGACCTCGTCATGTTGCGCTCCTCGCCTTCGCTTCGGTTCCTGGTGTGCGGATTTTCGGACGGCCGCGGGCAAAGGATAGGCCGGCGCGGCTCGATGGACGAACTACCCGGCCATGGCCCGCGGCCACAGCCAGGCGAAGGTCCCGGCGGTCACCAGGGCGTACAGCAGGGCGTCGAAGAGCTGCTTGACCTGCTGGGACCACGGCAGGCCGAACCACACCGACTCCAGGACGCGCCCCCAACCGTACAACAGCCAGGCCACGGCCCCGGCCAGTCGGAAGACCTCCATGCACTCCGCTCCGGGGGCCAGGGCGCGGCCGGTCACGTAGGCCACGGCGGCCCCGGCGATCAGGAAGTACACGAAGGTCGTCACCATCCTGCCGGCCATGGCCGGGTCTCCGTTGGGCAGCACGGTCATGAAGGCCACCGGGCCCTCGGCGAACTTCCTCTGGTTCTCCGGCTCCTTCATCGCCTCCCGCGAGGCGATGTTGGGGATGTTGTAGAGTCCGGGCGCCAGGTTCTGCGGCTGCAGCGCCCCGCGGGCGGCCTCCTCGTCGGGCAGGCCGCGGTAGTCGGACTTGTGGTGGGGCAGCGCCATCCAGACGACGGCGCTGACGATCCAGACCAGGGCTCCCGACAACAGGATGGGGAGCCAGAGATCGGGCAGGGTTGTCACGGGATCATCCTCCCTTGGCGAGTACGGGTGAAGACACGTCTTTGCATTCCTCCGCGAGCGGGCCATCCAGCGGCGGCAGTCCGAGGGCGCGCACCGCCCAGGGCAGGGCCGTGCGCAACTGCTTGCGCTGCACCTCGCGCACCCGCGGCGCCGTGGGGATCTTCGGCAGCCCGGCCCTCTGGGCGAAGTAGCCGCTGATCACCGCGGCCAGGGGGCCCGCGCCGGGCAGGGTCTCCTCCGGCGCCGGACCGCCCTCGGCATGCAGGCTCGGCGCCCAACCGGCGATGTCCAGGTCCGGGTGGGCGACGACGGCGTGGTTCCAGTCCACCAGCACCGCCCGGCCGTCCCGGAAGCAGAGGTTGTCGCTGCGCACGTCCAGATGGGCCGGGAACGACCCATCGAGGGCCGCGCCTTCCGAGGCCTCGGCCAGCGCCGGGGCGTTGTCGCGGAGCCATCGCTCGGTGGCCAGCCCCAGGGACAGGAACGGCGCCGCTTCCTCGGCCACCCGCTGCCAGCCGCCCGTCAGCTCCCGCTCGATCTCGGCCACCGGAGGCAGGGCGCCAGCGGGATCGACGGCCCGCAGCGCCGCGAGAGCGTCGAGCACCTGGTCGACCCTGCGGTCGTCCCAGGGAGGCGGCCAGAAGCAGCCGCTCAGGTCTTCCAGGAGCAGCAGCGGCCGCTCGCCGTCGTCCCACCCCCGCAGCCGGGGCATGAAGTCGCCGGCGATGGCGGCGTAGGCCCGGTGCTCGTCGCGCAGCCACCCCGCCGTCGTCGGATCGACGCCGATCTTGGCGAAGGCCCTGTCGCCGCCCTCCAGCTCCACCACCCAGCGCTCGGCCGGGGTATAGCCCCCGGCGGCGCGGCGGAAGCCGGTGGGACGCCGGCCGGTGAGGTCGCCCATGCGGGCGATGTCCTCGCTCCGGGGTCCCTCCTTCAAGGGTTCCACACCCGCTCGAAGAGAGACAGCCAGTTGCCCCCCAGCAGCTTGGTGATCTCCCCGGCGCCGTAGCCCCGGTCGGCCAGCGCGTCGGCCAGATTGGGAAACTCCGCCGGGCTGTCGATCCCCCTGGGCTGGAAGCTGAGCTCGGTGTACGGCATGGACCCGTCCACGAAGGTGGAGGGGAACTTGGTGCCCTGCTGCGATCCGATGTACCGCCAGAACTCCGAGGGCTGGTCGTGGGTGGAATCGGTGCCGATGGCCACGTGGTCGATGCCGATGCGCTGCACCATGTCGTCGATGGCGTCGACGAAGTCCTCCACCGTCGAGTCGAACCCCTTGGGAAGGAAGGGGGCAAAGGAGGTGGCGCCCACGACGCCCCCCTTCTCGGCGACGGCCACGAGGGCCTCTTCCTCCTTGTTGCGCGGGTGGCCGCAAAGACTGCGGGCGTTGGCGTGGGTGATGGCCACCGGCTGCTCGGAGGTCTCGATCGCCTCCAGCGTCGTCCTCGGGCCCACGTGGGACAGGTCGATGAGGATGCCCAGGCGGTTCATCTCGCGCACCGCGTCGACGCCGAAGTTGCTCAGACCGGCGTCGTTGCGCTCCCAGCAGCCGCTGCCGAGCAGGTTGGTCTCGTGGTAGGTCAACTGGATGACCCGCACGCCGAGGGCCAGGAACAGCCCCAGGCGGTCGAGCTCGTTCTCTATGGGCGAGGCGTTCTGAAAGCCGAGGATGATCCCGGTCCGGCCGAGCTTCTTGGCGGCGAGAATGTCGGCCGTCTCCTTCACCTGCAGGATGTCGTCCCGCTCCCGGAAGCGCCGCATCCACGCCGACAGGTGGGCCATGGTCTGCACGAAGTTCTCCCACGTGGCCACCGTGGCGTTGATGGCGGTGACGTCACCGGCCCGCAGCCGCTCGAAGACGGCGTCGCTCTCCCAGTTGCTGACGTTCAGACCGTCGATCACCACCGCCTCGTCGTAGATCCGCCGCGCTTCACTCGACATCACACCGCTCCCTTCTCGAAACGTCTTCCGATCCTGAACAGGTCCCCGAGGTGGTTCTCCCGGTCCTCGAGGGCGTCGGCGATCACCGGGCCTATGGAGCCGCCGAACTTGAAGCCGTGGCCGCAGCCGCAGCCGGCGATCAGCACCCGCTGGCACCCCGGGGCCCAGTCGATGACGAAATCCTCGTCCTCCATTTCGGCCATGTTGGTGTAGAGGCAGGAGCGGCCGCCGACGAGGTCGGCGCCGTCGAGGGCCGGGATGCGCTCGGCCACGAACTCCCGCGCCCACGCGAGAAAGGCCGGTGTCGGCTCGCGGGGGACATCGACCGCGGCGTCCTCCACCTTGCTGTCCTCGGCCACCTTCACGAACCCCTCGTGCAGCCAGGGGAACCCGTACCAGAGGTTGCCGGGCGACAGGATCGACCACACGGGGAAACGGCCGCGCTCGAATGGGGCCGGATCCTTGGGGAGGAAAAAGGCCATCTGCTGCCGCGTGATGCGCACCCGGGGCTTCATCACCGGCAGCAGCTCCGCCACCCAGGGGCCGGCGGCCACGATCACGCGGTCCCAGTCCCGGGACTGCGAGGCCCACCTCACCCGGGCGCCGGAACCGGTCTCCTCGACGGCGGCCACCAAGGTGTTCTCCCGGACCTCCACACCTGCGTCCCGGGCGAGGCCGGCGAGGTCGGTCAGCGCCTGGCCGCTGCGCAGGTACCCGGCCCAGGGGTCGTGGAACAGGCGATCCTCGCCGCTCACGGCGAACTGCGGAAACCGTTCCTCCACCTCCCCGGCCGTCAGCTCGGTCACATCCTTGCCCAACCGGCTCAGCGTCTCCCAGCCGGCCAGGGCCTCGTGCTCCGGCCCGAAGCCGCGCACGGCGATCAGCTTGCCGGTCTGGAAGTAGATGGACCGGCTGGTGCGCTCGTGCCACTCCCGCCACTGCGCCGCCGCCCGCGTCACCAGCTCGACGTAGATCTCGTTCGGGTAGTTGGTGCGCCGGATCGCCTTGGAGACGTCGGTGCTCGACGCCTCCGGGTTGGGGATCCCGCCGCGCTCCACGAGGGTCACCTCGTGACCGCGCCGCCGCAACTCCAGCGCCGCCGCCAGGCCGAAGATCCCGGCGCCGACGATGCAGACGTTCATGATGGCAGGCCTTTCACCGCGGTTTCAGACATCCGTAGAACACGTCGTTGCTGTTGCCGTCCAGGGGACCGGTCCAACAGGCGTCGATGACTTCGGCGCGGGTGGCGCCGGCGCGGGTCGAGCTGAGGAACAGGTGCCAAAGGGGCCCCACGCCCTCGAGTTTCACCGGCTCGCTGACGCGGCCCCAGTCGCCGGGATCCCCGGCGGCGTACCACACCGACTCGGCCGCCGAGCGACGGCCCCGGGTAAGCAGGTAGTGGATGCGTCCGTCCGGGGTCTGGTAGAGGCGGCCGCTGTTGAAGACCCCCAGGCACCAGGCCCGGAAGGGGCCGCCCGGCGGTCCCACGGCGTGGTAGAGGCGCGCGCGGCCCGGATCCTGATCCGTGGCCGCCCACACGCTGCGGGCCGGCTGGCGGTTCTCGTAATAGATCAGATGGATCAGCCCCTCGTCGTCGGCGAACAGGTCCTGGTGGTCGGTGGTGCCGCGCACTCCCGAGTCCTCGTCGAAGGTGTCGCTCACGTCGCTGACCAGCGTGCACCGCCAGTCTCCGGGGGAGCCCGGCAGGTCGGGGTTGTAGTAGTACCAGGCCTTCAGGACCGGGTAGATGCCCCGGGGTGTCCGCTGCGTGCGGGTGCCGCCCGTGGCCGGATCGGGCAGGGTGATCCGCTGGCTGGGAAAACGGTCACCGGCGAGAAAGTAGTCGTCGGAGCACAAGGTGTGGGCGGCGCCGTCCTGAAAGAGGACGAACTGGTAACCGCGATCGGTGGGATGCCGGATCTCTCCCTCGGCGGCCGGGGCGAAGTCCGCGGAGCCGTCGAGGACGTACCAGGCCAGGCGCGGCAGCCCTCCGGAGACCAGCAGGCGGTCGCGGCCGTCCATGGCGGCGCCGAAGCGGGAATCGGCGCTGACGCGCCGGCGCAACTCCCAGCGATCGAGACGGCCGGGCTCGTCGAAGCGCACGTGCCAGCTGGCGCACTCGCCGCCGATGACGTGCAGCCGCCGCGACGAGTCGACCAGGAGGTTTCCGCTCTGGGGGACCGGGGGCAGCACGGGGCCCTCCTCCCAGGTCCCGCCCGGCAACCGCCGGAAGACGCACAGGGTAAGGTCGTCGCGCCAGCTGAGAGCGTGGAGATCGTCGCCGCAGCGGACCAGGTTGGACTGGTTGTAGCCCCAGCCGCTGGCGCCGCTGCCGCCCGAGAGCCGGTGCCCGGCGGTGTCCGTTATGGCCTCGACGCGCCAGTCGAAGCGCGCCTGGGCGCCGAGACGAACCTCCGGCCGCTCATCCATGGGGGTTCACGAGGGCAATGGCCTAGTGTCCCGTCCGAGAATTAAGAAGAATCAACAAGGGCTGTCCGATGTCGCCGCCACCGTCTCCCGAGCGCGCTGGATCTTGCGCAGGATGGTCTCGCCGTCGGCCTTCCAGCGGTAGGGTTTGGGGGCCAAGTTCCGCTGCGCCAAGTAGGCTTCGATGTCGCGCACCAACTCCCCGACGCTGGCAAAGCTGCCGTCCCGAATCACATCCTGCGTCAGCTCGCCGAAGAACCGTTCGACCAAGTTCATCCAGGAGGAACTGGTGGGGGTGAAATGGACATGGAAGCGCCGATGCCGAGACAACCAATGCTGCACGCTCTCCTCCTTGTGGGGGCCGGCGTTGTCCACGATCAGGTGCAGCGACAGGTTCTTGGGCGTCTCGCGGTCGATCTGCTTGAGAAAGCGGAGCCATTCGACGTGGGTATGACGCGCCTCCAGACGCGCGATGAGCTTGCCGTCGAGGTAGTTGAGCGCGGCGAACAAGGTGATCGTACCGTGGCGCTTGTAATCGTGGGTCCGGGTGCGGATGTCGCCGATCCCCAGCGGCAAGCCCGGCTGGGTCCGTTCCAGCGCCTGGCACTGGCTCTTCTCGTCACAGCACAGCACCAGCGCGCGCTCGGGGGGATCCAGGTAGAGCCCGATCACGTCCCAGAATTTTTCCTCGAAGTGCGGGTCCGTGGAGACCTTGAAGGTCTTGGTCAAATGGGGCTTGATGTCGTTGGCCTTCCAGATCCGGTGCACGCTGTCCGGCGACATCCCCGCCGCCTGGGCCATCGAGCGCACGCTCCAGCGCGTGCGCGGCTTCGGCGGCTGCGTGACCGCGGTGAGGACCTGCTCGACCTTGTCCGCCGGCAAGCTCGCCGGCCGGCCCCGGCCCTTGGCGTCGTTCAGTCCCGCCAAACCCTCGCGATCAAAGCGTTGCGACCACTTGTTCACACACGCCACACTGGCGCCCAACTCGGCGGCCACCTGCACCTGCTTGATCCCTTCGGCCCGGCGCAGGACGATGGCCGCGCGCAGGCTGTCGCGCTGGGACGCGGAGGGGGCCCTGACGCGACGCTCCAACTCCTGTCGCTCGGACGCGGTCAACTCAAGGCGGGACACCGGGCGGGCCATGGCCTGAAGATAAGGCCTTGACTCTGTTTTTACAACTCATTTGTCGGACGCGACACTAGTAGTCCCCCCGCTCCATGAGAGTCGTGATCCTCTGCGACCCCCCAGTTCTGAGAGTGCCGAGGAATTCGCGTAACGGGATGAGATCTTCAGACAGGGAGAAATGCATGTCCAGCTCGGCGCTCCGGAAGGCCCTGGCGAAATTACGCACCTTCAATGCGAAGACACGGTCGAAGAGTTTGTCCCGCAACAACAGGTCAGCACGCCGCGCGGACAGCACATACCAATCGGCATTCAGAATGCGCGCCAGCGTTTGCTCGTAGACTTCATCACCCTTGTCGACCATGTAATTGATGGCCGCGTCCTCAAAGTCTCTACAAGGGCAATCGTCTCGACGAGTGGTGAGCTCAACTGCTCACCGACCGCGGCACCAGTCAGATGAGGTACGCCTACAATGGAGGGGTGTAGCCTTCACTTTACGCAGATTGTCGATAAAAGGGGGACCCCAAGTCCGGGCACGAATGTATCTTTGGGTGTAAGGACTTACGCCCAAACCCGGAAAGGGGTCCCTGATGGAAGATACGAAGGATTTTCACGCTCGCCTGACAAAGTTCGAGGAAAATGTCCTCCAGTGGGAGCATCGCCTGCAATCCCCGGAGGCCGGCCCGGAGGACTTTCGCGAGAGGGTGAGCGAGTTGCGAGATGCTTTGGACGACCTCGGTCGAATCGGTTTCCAACGGCTGGCGCAGGCGTGCGAGATCGCCGACGACACCGTGGTCCACCACGGTCGGGTCTACCGGTTCAAGCAAGTGGTCCACAAGGAATGGATGACCCTGTGGGGCAAGGTCCAGGTGCCGCGTCGGCTGTATCAGCCCGATCGGGGCGGCCCCAGCCGGGGGCCCTTGGATGAGCGCTGCGGCATGGTCCACCGATTCATGGTGCCGGCGCTGGAGCGTTTCACGGCCTTTCTGGGCGCCCGCCTGGTCCCGGCCGAAGTCGAGGCCAGCTTGGCCGAGCTGTTGCCGGCGTCCCCGTCGCGCACCGCCATTCAGCATCTGTTGACCACCGTCGGTCAGTACGCCGAGGACCACGCCGAGCAACTCGAGCTGGCCTTGCAGGAGGCGGCGCCCCTAAAGACCGAGGGCGACACCCTGGTGGTCAGTTGGGACGGCGTCACCGTGCCGCTGCGGGAGCCGGCGCCGAAACGCGGACGGCCCGCCGAACGACCGACGGATCCCGACCCCGACCGCGCGCCCACCGCCTGGAAGGAGGCCGGGGTAGGGATGGTCGCCACGTATGGGACGCCGCTGGACCCGGCGACGGAAGACCCCCAACGCGTCGATGTGCGCTACGCCGCGCGCATGCCGGAGCCCAAGATGAAGACCCTGGTCCACGGCTTGGTGGAGGAGACGGCCCGGGCCCTGCAGCGGGGGGAGTATGACCACCGGGTGGTGTTGGCCGACGGCCAGCGCCAGATCTGGCGCAGCGTGGATCGGCAGCCGGTGTTCGACGGCTTCACCCGGATTCTCGACTTCTATCACGCGGCCCACCACCTGTCAAAGGCCGCCGAGCCCCTCTTCGGCAAGCGGTCGTCGAAAGCGGCTCGCTGGTACCGATCCTGGCGGCACAAACTGCGTCATGAGCCCGGGGCCGTTCAGGGCCTGATCCGCTCCCTGGCCTACCACCGCCGCAACCTTCGTCCCGGCTCCCAACGCCATCGTCAGGTGACCACCGAGCTGGGCTACTTCCGGAACAACCGGGACAAGATGGACTACGCGCGCTATCGCGCTTCGGGGTTGATCCTCTCCAGTGGTCCCGTGGAGGCCGCCGCCAAGACCCTGGTCGGCCATCGACTCAAACGCAGCGGCATGCGCTGGACCCGCCAAGGAGGCCAGCAGATCCTCAATCTACGAGTCCACGTGCAATCCCAACGATGGGAGGCCTTCTGGAACTGGTACCTCCATCAGACTACACAACAGACCGACAAGACGGCTGCGTAAAACCGAGGCTACACCCCAATGGAGAAGAAGTACGGCAGTTTCTCCTCCTGCTGTTTGATGAGTGCTCCATTGATCTTGTAGGTCGCCAGGGCGAAACAGTCCTGTGGTTCGAGGCCGACCAACTCGCGAGCTCGCCTGAACTGAGCTCCATGGAATTTGATATTGATCCGGTAAATCGGTCTTCCACGTCCGTTGTACAAACGGTAGTCGGTATCGGTCCTGCCCTCCCCAAGTCTCGCAACTCAAACTCGTCGGATTCCATTTCTGTCTTGTAGATCCGCTCAAAGGCCAATTCGGCACATCGCCCCAGGAGCAATCCGCCGAGCATCTGCGCTGACCTCTGCCGATTGGCTACAGTTACCTCTCTCAGGCCCACGTGCAGAAGCTCCCTTACGGGGTCCTCCGAGTCGACCGCAGCCTTCACGCTCCTGACAGTTGTCCCGACATGTCTTGCCGCCTCAGCCGGAGTGGCACCCTCGTTGACCAGGTTCACGGCCTTGAGTACATGAAAGGGCTTGGGCCATTGATGGTTCCCGAACAATGCCTCAATTGTCTGGAGAAGTTCGGCGCGAGTCACTGCAATTCCATACCAAACCGGAGAGCCGAGTCTTGCAGGTATTCTTCGCAGGAGTCAATGGCCAGCCATCGACGAGCAAGAGACTCGGCAACCATCCCCGTTGTATTGCTACCCGAAAATGGATCAAGGACAAGCGCTTCTTCCTCGGTCAGCATCTTGATAAAGAATTCAGGGAGAGCCGACGGAAAACGAGCCGGGTGCGCTTGTCGTCCCTTCGTTGCACATGTCCTCATATAATCCGAGTTGCTTTCGCTATTCCCTCGTTCAATCATATTGGAGGGAATGGCACCCCTGTTCTCTTTCTGGAACTTGCTTGTTATGTTGTGGCCGCTAGGCCTGCGTTTGGCCTTGTATCCTTTCTTGAACAGTCGCTTCATGTCATTGCTGTAGGGCACAAGCACTCTGCGATTGTCTGCGGCCGGCCACTCTGTCGGAGAGAGCCACCAAACGTACTCCACCGAGTCCTTTATGCGAATTCGCCTGACGTTCACCCACTCAGCCGGTGCCGGGAGCTTCGCAGGATTGCTCCAGAAACACTCCTGGGCCAAGTGAAAGCCGACATCTTCGCACAAGGCGATGAGTAACTTGAAATGGTATAGTGATCGTGTCGGGGTTCCCTTGTTGTAGCTTCCGCCGATGTTCAGGACGAAGCTGCCCTCGGGCTTGAGTATTCTGTGGATCTCCCTCGCAAATGGAAGAAACCAATCGACATACTCACTCTTCTCCGCGTTGCCGTACTCCTTCTTGAAGTGCAGGGCATAGGGCGGGGATGTAACGACCAGATCCATGGTGCCGGTGGGAAGTCGTGACATCAACTCTCGAGAGTCACCCAGGAAGGCCGCACCATAGGTCGTCTCGTACATGGGTTCGACCCCGGGGAGAAGCTCGCGGGGATGGTCTTTCGAAGGACCAAAGAGCGTTGATTGGGGTGGTGCTGCTGTCGGCATTGTGTCGGATCTCTAATGGGCTGGAAGGCGGTCGGCCAAGCTTGCCTTGTGCCAACCTAGGAGGGCCCTGTAACCGAGACCAGTTCTTTTTGGGACTCGACCTCGTGATTTGGCCGGTGCCCCCCGGAACTGCTACGGCCTCTCCCTGAATCAGACATGCCCCGGAGTCTCAGCTGTAGGGGGGCATGTGCAGGGCCAGGGCCAGGGAGACCTCGATGTCCGCGATCGCCTGCGCCATGGCCTGGCTGATCAGGTCGAGGCCGCGCACCTGGTCGATGCGGGGGGCGATGTGCTCCACCTCGCGGGCGGAGAGGATCTGCTCGAAGAGGTTGCAGGCATGGGCCAGGCCGATGATCACCACGTCCCGCGGCGTGGGGATCTGGTCGCTGAAGAGGATCTCCATGATCCGCAGCTTGACCTCGCGCTCGACCCGGTCGTCGATGACCGGGTAGCGCCGCGACCGGAAGACCCACAGGAACCGGTCCTCCTGGCGCTGCAGGATCCCCCGTTCCACCAGGCGGTCCAGGGGCCCCTGGCGGATCTCGTCGGCGCTGCGCAGGGCGGTGCGCTCCACCCAGAAGCGCGCGTCGTGGGTCTCCGTCGCCTCGGCGACGTCGGCCAGGGTGGGGTCGAGGAGGCTGTCGCCGAGGGGGCTCGAATCGACCAGCATGAGTTGCTTGAGGTCGGTGTCGATGCGGTTCTCCAGGGCCAGATCCATCAACACCCCGCCGGCGAGGGCGTAGCGCAACTGCCGGTCAGGTACCCGGGCGAACTTCCCGTCCTCGTCGTCGAGGATGAGCAGCATGAGCTCTTCCGGGAATCTCAGCATGGAAGTCGGCCCCTGTCGTTAGGTTAGATTTCGAGTGCTTCCCGTACTCCTGGGACATCGCCAAAGTTGGCGCACCTGCCGGGCAGCGGCAAGGCACAAGCGAGGGGTGAGACATGGCATTCTCCTACTGCCTCAACACCAGCACCATCCGCAGCGAAGGCCTCTCGATCGTGGACGCCATCGACACCGCCGCCGACGCCGGCTGGGACGGCATCGAGCCGTGGGTCCAGGAGCTGGACGACTGGGTGGCCGGCGGCGGGACCCTGGGGCAGGTCCGCGCCCGGGCCCGGGAGCGGAACCTGGGCATCGTCAACCTCATCGGCTTTCCGGAGTGGGCGGTGCCGGAGGACGACCGGCGGCCCGCGGGCTGGAGGAGGCCGCCCGCTGCTTCGAGATGGCCCGCGAGCTGGGCTGCCCCCACCTGACCGCCCCGCCCTCCGGGATCCACGACCGCCGGGTGGAGCTGCGCCCCGTGGCCGAGCGCTTCGCCGCCCTCGTGGACCTGGCCGCCACGTCGGGAGTGACCCCGCTGCTGGAGTTCTGGGGAATCGCGCAGACCCTGGGCACCGCGGGCGAGACCCTGCTGGTGGCCGCGGAGTGCGGGCGGCCGGGGGTGCGATTGCTGGCCGATGTCTTCCACATGTACAAGGGCAGCGGCCACCACTTCGGATTCGAGCACTTCGGCGGCGGCCGCCTGGGCCTCGTGCACGTGAACGACTACCCGGCGGCGCCGGCCCGGACCGAGGTGACCGACGCCGACCGGGTCTATCCGGGAGACGGGCTGGCCCCCTGGCCGCGGATCGTCGCCATGCTGGAGGCCATCGGCTACGACGGCATGCTCTCGCTGGAGCTCTTCAACGAGAGCTACCGCGCCAGGGGTCCGGCGACCGTGGCCCGCGAGGGCCTGGAGAAGCTGAAACGCTGTGTGGAGGGGTAGGTGGGGCTGGATGGGGCTGACCGGGGGAAGCCACCGGCCGGAGCTTGCCTGTTCTGTAGAAAATAGCCTCCAGGGCTCTTCGCGTCAAATCAGAAAGATTCGTAAGTGTAGTACTTACAAATAGTTATTGACATTCTTCACTCCTGGCTTCTTCTTCGTATTGCCCGCAGAAGGAGGTGCCTGGAATGGCCGATGCCCGTGATTCCTCTTCGTCCGAAGCCGTCCGCGTCGAAGGATCCCTCGTCCGCTCCGGAGACTGGTCGAAGAGCCTGTCCGAGCTCTCTGCCGACAGCCGGCAGCTCCACCAACTGCTGGCCGGGAAGCGCTTCGACGAGGCCCGCGCCCTCCTCAGGTCCCGGTCCGCCGAGGAGCAGGCCGCCCTCGTCTCCATCGACGCCGACCCCGAGCAGGTCCTGGCCCTGACCGCCTCCGACCGCCGGGGTCTGCCCGCCTACAGCCGCGACGTGGTGGACCGGCTGCCGTCCGAGCTGCTCGCCCGGCTCGCCGCCCCCGGCGACCGTCACAGCCGCTACAACCCCGAGATCCTGCGGGCCATGTCGCCGCAGGTCTTCGACCGCGCCGTCCGGGACGTGCTCGATCCCATCGACAACCCCGACCTGCGCACCCGGGTGGCCTGGGAGTGGCTCGAGGCCGTCGCCGCCATCGGCGACCCGAACCAGGCGGCCCCGCTGCTGCGCGGCGTCGATCCCGCCGCCCTGGAGGACGCGGTCATGGACCGGCTGACCGACCTCGACCTGGGAGGCACACTGCCGGGTACCGAGGTCGCCGCCGTCAGCCGCTACCAGGCCCTGACCGAGGGCTTCGCCGGGGACCGGCCCGGGGAGTACGTCGCGGATCCGGCCACGGCGGAGGTCCTCGATGCCCTGTGGGAGGCGGCGCCCGAGCTGCTGGCGCCGGCGGTCGTCAACGCCACCCGCCGCCTCCACGGCACCGGATGACCAGCCTTGCACACCCCGATCTCAACCGCATCGCGGCCGGCACCGACCGCTTCCTGGGGCGGGTCCTGCTCATCGGACGAGAGCACGGCCGGCTGCCCCGGGGCCTGGAGGACGGACTGATGGCCTTTCTCCGCCTCCACGCCAGCGGCCACGCCCGGCGGTACCGCACCGGCATCGCCATCGACCGGGACTCCCTAGAGGCCGGCGTGCGGCAGGGCTTCACCTGCCTCGAGGCGGGACTCGAGGGCGCTGCCCGGGGCGACGTGGAGCAGGCCATCGACCAGCTCGCCGTGGCCGACCTGGAGGATCTGCGGCGGCAGGGCTGGGAACGGATCTGGAACACTCTCGACGAGATGCGCCGGGAATCGGCGGGACATCTGCGCAGCCCCTGGTCGGCGCTGCAGGACCCGTGGAGGCCGGAGCTCGAACGCTGGACGACGCTGGTCCCGGAGTCCTGGACCGCCACCGACGGCGGCGATTCGCCCGAGCCCGTCGACCCGGCGGGGGAGTTCGCCCGCTACGTCCACGTGTCGGAGCGGGTGCGTTTCCTCGACAGCCTGCCCGAAGACGCCCTCCGGCCCCTGCTGCGGAAGTGGCATCCCCCGGCCGACTTCGCGCTGCTCCTGCGGCACCTGGTCGCGGCCCTGGCCCTTGACCGGCTGCGCCTGCCGGTGGCCCGGGCCGGCCTCGAACGCTTCGCGAGCGCTTGCTTCGAGGGCTCGGCGATGCCCGCCGCGACGCGGGCGAAGGTCCTGCAGCAGCTCGAGGGCCATGTGAAGGCCCAGCCGCCCGACACCACCCGGGAGCGGCCGACCCTGCCACTCCCCCGGGGGCGGGTCACGGTGCTGAAGGAGACGGTGGGACAGATCGAACTGCTGGAGAAGGCCGATGGGCCTTCCCGGATCGCCCTGCTGCAGTTGCCGGGCCCTGCGCAGCGGCGCTGAGCCGCCTCAGGAGCGCAGCCGCCGCGTCTCCTCCTCCTCCACTTCCCAGCGCTCCACGTCCACGGCCACGCCGTACTCCCGCCGGGCCGCCTCCACCGACACCCGGCCCTGGCGCACGTCCTCCAGCACGGCCCGCGGATCCCGCTCGAAGGGCGGCCCGTAGCCGCCGCCGCCCGGCAGCCGCAGCGTCACCTGCTGCCCGGGCTGCAGCAGGTACTTCCGCTTGGGGTGCAGGGGCGTGCCGTCGGAGAGCACCATCTGCCCCACGGCTCCGTCCCCTCCGCCGGCGAAACCGCGGGCGGCGCAGCGGGTGCGGTCGTACATGGGCGAGTGCAGGGCCGGCTCGTCGCTGTCCACGGCCAGCACCATCTCCTGCCCCAGCCCGCCGCGAAAGCGCCCGGCTCCCCCGGAGTCGGGGCGCAGCGCCCGTTTGAGCATGAGCGTCGGCGAGACCGACTCGATGGCCTCCACCGGCACGCCGCGGATGCCGCTCGGAAAGGCCGTGGCCGAGAGCCCGTCGGCCGTGGGGCGGGCCCCCATGCCGCCGGCGGAAAAGAAGATGTAGGCGAACAGCCGGCCGCCGCGGTCCCGGCCTTCCAGCTGGGTGTTCCACAGGCCGGCCGAACCGTCGGCGAGGACCCGTCCGGGGACCACCTGGGACAGGGCTCCGAAGACGGCCTGCGACAGGAAGTGGCCGATCAGGTGGCGGGCGCCCACCGCACAGGGACGGCGGGCGTTGAGGATCGAGCCCTCCGGCGCGGTCACCGTCACCGGCCGGAAGCTGCCCTCGTTGTTGGGCACGTGGGGGCTGATGGCGCAGGCCAGGGGATAGGTGGTGTAGGCGTGGGTGTAGTTGTAGACCACGTTGATGCCTCGGTCCACCTGCGGCGAGGTTCCGGCATAGTCGACGCGCAGCCGCCGGCCCTCCACGGTCAGGGCGATGCGGATCGCGAGGGGTTCGTCGAAGCCGTCGATCTCCACCTCGTCCTTCCAGGTGCCGTCGCCCACCGCCTCGATGGCGTCCCCCGTGGCCTGCTCCGAACGCCCCCTGATCTGCTCCCCGAGGTCCTCCACGTCCTCGAGGCCGTACTCCTCCATCATCTCCGCCAGCTTGGCGGCGCCCACGTCGTTGCCGGCCTGCTGAGCGTAGAGGTCGCCAACCACGGCGTCGGGCTCCCGCACGTTGGCCCGCACGATGCGCACCAGGTCGTCGTTGATCCGCCCCTGGCGGAACAGCTTCATGATCGGGATGGCCAGGCCTTCCTCGAAGACCTCGCGGGCGTCGGCGCCGAGGGTGCGGCCGCCGATGTCCATGGCGTGGCAGGTGTTGGCGAACCAGCCGATCCCCCTTCCGCCGTGGAAGACGGGGGTGACCACGGTGATGTCGTGGAGGTGCCCCGACACCATCCACGGGTCGTTGGTGAGCAGGCTGTCCCCCGGCTCCAGGGAATCGATGGGATGGGCCCGCACGAAGTGCCGGACGCCGGTGGCCATGGTGTTGATGTGGCCCGGGGTGCCGGTCACGGCCTGGGCCAGCATGTTCCCCCGGCGGTCGAAGATCCCGGCCGACAGGTCGCCGGCCTCGCGCACGACGGTGGTGAAGGAGGCGTGCATCAGCGCCGCCGCCTGCTCGTTGACGATCGAGATCAGGCGGTTCCAAAGGACCTCGAGCAGCACCGGATCCATGGCCGGACGGGAATCGTTCATCCCCTCGTTCTCCTGACGATGAGATTGCTCGCGCCATCCACTTCGAGGGCCCAGCCGGGGGGGACCACCGTGGTCGACTCCGCTTCCTCCACGATCGCCGGACCGGGGGCGCGGAAGCCCGCCGACAGGACGTAGCGGTCGTACACGGGGGTCTCCCCGGAGTCGTTTCCCGGCCTCTCGAAGCGTACCCGCCGCGCGGGCTTCTCCACCGGGCGGAGTCCTTCGGGCGGGTCCTGGTGCAGCCGGCCCAGGGCCGGCCGGGGCCCCGACACCGTCGTGCGCCAGTGCATGCACTGCGCGTCGACGCCCTCGCAGGTGCGGCCGTAGAGCCGGATGTACTCCTGGTCGAAGCCGGCCTGCAGCCGGTCCATGGCGGCCTCGTCCAGCTCCCCGCCACAGACGGGCACGCGGATCTCGTGGCCCTGGCCCACGTAGCGCAGGTCCGCCGTCCGCTCCACCTGCACCTCCCCCGGGGAGACGCCGGCCTCGGCCACGATGCGGCGCCCCTCGCCTTCCATCTCCTCGAACAGGGCGCGCAGCCGGCCGATGTCCACCTCCTCGAGGCGGGTCACGTAGCTGCGCGCGAAGTCGAAGCTGATGGGGGCCAGCATCAGGCCGAGGGCGGATCCCACCCCCGCCGCGCCGGGCACCACCACGGTGTCGATCCCGAGGCGTTCCGCCACGCCGCAGGCGTGCACCGGCCCGGCGCCGCCCGTGGCCACCATGGCGAAGCCCCGCAGGTCGATTCCCCGCTCGGCGCCATGGACACGGGCGGCGTTGGCCATGTTCTCGTTGACCAGCTGGTGGATCCCCCGCGCCGCGGCCACCGCATCCTGGCCCAGACGCCCAGCCAGGGAGAGGACCGCGGTCTCGGCGGCGCAGGCGTCCAGCTCCATGCGCCCTCCCAGGAAGAAACCCGGGTTCAGCAGGCCGAGCACGAGATCGGCGTCGGTCACCGTCGGCTCGCGTCCCCCCCGTCCGTAGCAGGCCGGCCCGGGTTCGGAGCCGGCGCTCTCGGGCCCCACCTGGGGCAGGCCCAACTCGTTGATCCGCGCCAGACTGCCGCCCCCGGCGCCGATCTCGATCATGTCGAGGACGGGCACCAGCAGCGGCAGGCCGCTGCCCTTCTTGAAGCGGTAGACGCGGGCCACCTCCGACTCGGTGGTCACCGGAAGCTCGCCGTCCCGGCTCAGACAGGCCTTGGCCGTGGTGCCCCCCATGTCGAAGGCCAGCACCCGCTCGAAGCCCGACTGGCGGCCGGCGTGGATCGCCGCCAGGACGCCGCCGCTGGGACCCGACTCGACCAGGCGCACGGGGAATCTCGCCGCCGTGTCGGCGGCGCAGGTGCCCCCGTTGGAGAGCATGATGTGCAGCGGCGCCTCGATCCCGCAGTCGGCCCGCAGACCTCGCTCGAGGTTGGCCAGGTAGGCCGAGGCCATTGGCTGCACGTAGGCGTTGGCCACCGCGGTGGAGGTCCGCTCGTACTCGCGCAGCTCCGGGGCCACCTCGTGGGAGAGGGAGAGGGCGATTCCGGGAAGCTCCTCGCGCACGATCGCCGCGGCCCGGCGCTCGTGGTCCGGGTTCGCGTAGGAGTGCAGAAAGGCCACCGCCACCGCCTCGACGCCCGCCTCCCGGAGGACGGCGCAGGCGCGACGCAGGGCCTCCTCGTCGAGGGGCGTCATCACCTGACCGCTGGACTTGAGGCGCTCGGCCACCTCCAACCGGAGCCGGCGCTCGGCGAGGGGCTCGGGAAGCTGCAGGAACAGATCGTAGATGTCGTACCGGCCCTCGCGGCCGATCTCGAGGACGTCCCGGAACCCCTCGGTGGTCAGCAGTCCGGTGAGCGCCCCCTTGCGCTCGATCAGGGCGTTGGTGATCAGCGTCGTGCCGTGGATGAGGCGGCCGATCTCCCCGGCCCCCGCACCCCCTTCCAGCAGTTGCCGGATGCCGCCCAGCACCCCCGCGGACGGGTCCGGATCGGTGGTCAGCACCTTGGCCACGGAGATGCGGCCCGTCCGCTCGTGGCACAGCACGAGGTCGGTGAAGGTCCCGCCGATGTCGACGGAGAGGATGGTCCGGTCCGCCTGCTCAGGCGCCCCGTCCACGCCGCCTCCCGTGGACCGCCGCTGCGGAGCGATCTCCAAGTCGTCCTCCCATGGGTTGGTGTGCCCGGGAAGATAGTGGCGCCCCGCCCGCACCACACGGGCTCGTATCGACCGGGTTCGAGCGGGCCTTTACTATAGGAGCCGCCGCCCGTGACACGCCCCGGCCGCGCCTGATCGCGGCACCCGCCACCCGACTGCGATCCATGGCTTTCCAAGAGCTGAGCATCCTCATCCCCGCGTACAACGAGCGCTTCTCGATCCGGGAGATCGTCTCCCAGGTGCTGGCCCAGGAGCTTCCGGGAGGCCTGCAGAGAGAGCTCGTCATCGTCGACGATGGCTCGACGGACGGCACCCGCGACATCCTTCAGCAGCTCCGGCAAGCTCACCCGGAACTCATCCGGATCCACTTCCACGAGACCAACCAGGGGAAGGGGGCGGCCATCCGGACCGCCATTGAGTTGGCCACGGGTGACCTGTGCATCATCCAGGACGCCGACCTGGAATACGACCCGGCCGACTATCCCCGGCTCCTTCGGCCGATCCTGTCCGGAGACGCGGACGTCGTCTACGGCTCCCGGTTCGCCGGCAGCGACTACCGGAGGGTCCTGTTCTTCTGGCACTCCATCGGCAACCAGTTCCTAACCCTCGTATCGAATGCCTTCACCAACCTCAATCTGACGGACATGGAGACCTGCTACAAGGTCGTCAAGACGAGCCTGCTCAAGTCCATCCCCATCCGCAGCGACCGCTTCGGCATCGAGCCCGAGCTCACGGCCAAGCTCGCCAAGCGAGGCTGCCGGATCTACGAGGTCCCCATCTCCTACCGGGGCCGGAGCTACCAGGAAGGGAAGAAGATCACCTGGCGGGACGGGGTGAAGGCCTTGGCCACCATGGTCCACTACTGGATCGTCGACGATCTCTACGAGGAGCGCTACGGCCACGCCGTTCTCCATTCCCTCTCCCGCACGCACCGGTTCAACCGCTGGACGGCGGACGTCATCAGGGCCCACGTGGGGGATCGCGTCCTCGAGATCGGGGGGGGCCTGGGCAATGTCACCCTCCAGCTCATCCCCAAGGACCGCTACGCCGTGACCGACTCGGATGAGCTGCACCTGGAATACCTGGAGAACCGGTTCCGGGGCTATCCCTATGTCGACGTACGGCGCGTGGACCTGGAGGAGGAGAGGGACTTCGATCCGCTGAAGGGACGCTTCGATACGGTCGTCTGCCTGAACGTCCTGGAGCACGTGGAGCGGGCCGACCGGGGTCTGGCCAACATCTTCCACGCCCTCGAGCCGGGGGGAGCCGCCATCCTGCTCGTGCCCCGGGGCCGGTTCCTCATGGGCTCCCTCGACCGGGCGCTGGGCCACCACCGGCGCTACTCGAAGAAGCTGCTGCGGGAGAGCTGCGAAGAGGCGGGGTTCCAGGTGGAGAGGTTGTTCGACTTCAACCGGATCAGCTGCCTGCCGTGGCTCGTCAGCGGCAGGATCCTGAGGAGAAGGCGCTTCGGCCTGATTCAGCTCAAGATCTTCGATTCCCTGGTATGGCTGTGGCGGATCCTCGACCGGGCCCTGCCCCTCCCGGGCCTGTCCATCGTCGCCGTGGCCAGGCGGCCGAAGTGCTAGCGCCGCCGATCATGCATGGCCGGCAAAGACCCCCATGCCCATGAGCGTCTTCACGGTGATGGCAAGGCCCACGAGGATGATGATGGCCGCACTCGCCACGGGCAGGCGCTGAATCCACTTGCCGTCGCCCGAAAAGCGCTCCATGAGGGGACGCGCTTTGACGATGAGCACGCCCACGGCGATGAGCACCGCCGCCAGCCCGAAGCTGAAGGCCACCAGGAGCACCAGTCCGAAGGCGATGCGATGCAGGGCCACGGCCCCCAGCAGGATCACCAGGGCCGCCGGACACGGCACGATGCCGCCGGAGATTCCCAGGGCCAGCAGGCTTCCCAGGGTCACCTTGGAGGGGATCTCGTGGCTGTGGCCATGGTCATGGTCATGATCGCCGTGATGATGATCCCCGTGGTCATGATCCTCGTGGTGATGGTGATGACCCTGGCCGGGGCCCGTGCCTCTGAGTTGATTGACCAGGAGCCACCCGCCCAGGCCCATGATCAGGAGTCCGGAGGCGGTGCCGAGCCAGGGGAAGATCTGCTCGGGAAGGATGTACTGGGAGGCGAAGAGGGCCACCAGGCCCAGGAGAATGATGCTGAAGGTATGGGTTATGGTGACCACGCCCCCGAGGAACATGGCGTTGCCCACGGTGCCGCGGGTTCCCACGAGGTAGGCGGCGACGATGGTCTTGCCGTGGCCGGGCTCCAGGCCGTGGGCGGCGCCGAGAAAGAGGGCGAGGGCCAGGGCTCCGACGACGAGGCCGGCGCTCAGCTCCTCGGAGCGCAGCATCCTGCTGAGGGCATCCGTGCTGTCGTCGTCGATGCCCGCGGCGCCGTGGTCCGCGGGGGACCCGGCCTCGACAGTGGTCATGGGGGCAGCAACCAGCAGTGCCGTCAGGAGGATCCGTCGTACGCCCTTGGTCTGGTTCATGCTCGTCTCCACGGAGATCGCGTCCACAGGTGAGGCGGAGCCACCGCCCTCGGCCCCTATCCACACGGAAGGAAGGGTAAAGTGACCGCTGCAACCAACCACGTCGACATCGATGCGGTGATCTCCGAGATCGACGACCGTGGCTATCACATCCTCCCGGATGTCATCTCCGCCGAGAAAGCCGATGAGGCCCGCGCCATTCTCGAAGGGCTCCTGGAGGCGGAGATCGACGACGGCGCCCGGGAGAGAAACCATCAGCGCGTCGGCGGCATCGCGTACAAGGACCCGGTCTTTCTCGAGCTGATGTGCCATCCGCTCATCCTGTCGCTCTGGAAACGGTACCTCGGGGACGACATCATGTGCGCCTCGTGGACGGCCAATACCATCTACCCGGGCCACGACGCCGTCGGCTGGCACGTGGACTACCCCTACTGGTCCGTGAAACCCCCCTGGCCCGAGGGCAACTTCGCCGGCCAGACCATGTGGCTCCTCGACGACTTCACCGAGGAGAACGGGGGCACCGGGGTCGTCCCCTTCTCGCACCGGAAGGGACACCCGCCCGATGCTCCCACCGACCGCTGGCGCCCTGACGGCGAGGTCCTCACCGGCTGCCGCGGCTCGGTCGTGGTCGGCCACGGGGCCTGGTGGCACACGTCTAGGCCGAACCGGAGCGACAGGCCGCGGTCCTGCCTTCTGGGCATGTACCTGATGCCGTGGTTCATCCCCCAGGAGGACATGCGCAGTCAGCTCGCCAGGATCGACAACCCTGCCGACCTGGTGACGCAGCTGCTGTGCGGCCGCCAGCACACGCCCAGGGTGATCGGGGAGTGATCCATGGATCCACTGCCAAGGAGCGATTCGTGAAGAAGGCGATAGCAGCAGCGGTGCTGGCCTGTCTACCGGGCTGGATTGACCACGCCCCCGCCGCCGAGCTCACTCCCTACGGGTTTGTCCGCTTCGACGCCGTGTTGGACGACTCGAAGCTGAACCACCACCAGTACCCCAACTGGGTGAAGTCGGAGCCACCGGGCGCCGGGAACAACGGCAATCTGACCATGTACCCCCGCCTGACCCGGCTCGGGGCCAGGCTCACCCCGGTCGAATTGGGAGAGGACAGCGAGATCGGCGGAGTCATCGAGACCGATTTCCAGAACGGCGGCAGCGAATCCCGACAGATTCTGCGCCTGCGGAAGGCGTACTTCAACCTCAGGAAAGGGGATTGGCACTTCCTGGCCGGTCAGACCTGGGACCTGATCTCTCCCCTGTTCCCGGCGGCCAACAACGACGGCATGATGTGGAATACCGGCAATCTCGGCGACCGTCATCCCCAGGCGCGGCTCACCTACAAGCCGGGCACCGGCTTTTCCGCGGCCGTCGCCGTCGGCCAGACAGGGGCGGTGGACAAGAAGGATCTGGACGGAAACGGGGTTCTCGACGGCTCGGAGGCCATGATGCCCTTCGTGCAGACGCGGGTCGGGATTGAGCAGAGAAGGCTCGAGGCCGGCGCCTGGGCCCATTGGGCGACGGAGGAGACAGCCACCCCGGTGGCCGGCCAATCCAGCTTCACCTCGACGGTGGTGGGCCTGGACTTCTCGGTATCCCCGGCCGACATGCTGACCATCGAAGGAGAGGGCTGGACCGGCAGCAATCTCTCCGATATCCGCGGCGGCATCGGTCAGGGCATCAACCAGGAGACGGGTGAGGAGATCGCCTCCTCCGGGGGCTGGGTCCATGTCATGGTCAAGCCGGCCGAGGGTTGGAAGCTGTACGCCGGAGCGATGATGGACACCCCCGGTGAGGAGGCGGTGCCCGAAGGCGGGCGCACCAGGAATCAGGCGGTCTACCTCGTGAATCGCTACCGGCCCTGGAAGAGCTTCCAGGCGGCGGTCGAGTATGTGAACTGGACGACCGAGTACAAGGACCTGGACGACGGCACGGCCAACCGGGTGGGTCTCCACTTCACCTACGATTTCTGAATGAGCCAGCCCGAGGATTCCGGCGAAGTGTGGGTCCTGACGCGCAGGTCGCTGATCCGCCGCGGCCTGGCCGGGCTGCTGGCGGCGCCCTGGATGAGGTGGGGCGCCGGATCCGGGGCCCCCGGACTGGGCGTGCTGTTCTCGGCGGACCGGTCCGGCGGTGCCGAGCCGTACCACGTGTCAGAGGACGAGATCGTCCTCGGCATGTCGGCCGCCTTTTCCGGCCCCTCCCGGGGCCTGGGCAGCGAGCTCTACCGCGGAGCCAGGGCCTGCTTCAGCCACGTCAACGAGAATGGAGGCGTGGGCGGGCGCAAGATCGTCCTCAAGCTCTACGACGACGGATACCAGCCGGATCCGTGTGTTCGAAACACCATGCAGCTCATGCTGGAAGACCGCGTGTTCCTGCTCTTCGGCTACGTGGGGACGCCTACCGTGACCCGGGTGCTGCCCCTGCTCAAGAAGTTCCAGGACGAGCGGGTCTACCTGTTCTTCCCCTTCACCGGCGCCCAGCCCCAGAGGGAGCCCCCCTACGGCGACTTCGCCTTCAACCTGCGGGCCTCCTACCGCCAGGAGACGGCCGGCCTCGTGGACAACTTCGTTCAGGCCGGCCGGAGACGCATCGCCGTGCTCTACCAGGCCGACGCCTACGGCCGCAGCGGCTGGGCGGGCGTCCGGGCAGCCCTGAGAAAGCACGACGAGCAGATCGTCGCCGAGGCGACCTACCGCCGCGGCCAGCGGTTCACGGCCAGCATGAGGCGGCAGGTGGAGATCCTGGCGGCCTCCTCGCCGGACGCCGTGATCTGCATCGGGTCCTATGCCGCATGCGCCGGCTTTGCCCGCGACGCCGTCGACCTGGGCCTTCGGGTCCCGATCGCCAATCTCTCCTTTCGTGGGCAGCGAGAATCTGCTCAAGCTGCTCACCGAGAGCCGGGACGACGCCGAGGCCTATACCCGTCTGCTGGTCAACTCCCAGGTCGTGCCCAGCTACGAGGACACCTCCATTCCCGCCGTGCGGGAATACCGCGAGTTGATGGCCCACTACGATCCCGAGGTCCCCCAGGAGCTCGTCAAGGAGCCCTACAGCCCCTTCCCGCACAGCTTCGTGAGCCTGGAGGGATACCTCGACGCCAAGCTGATGACCGAGATCCTGCGGCGACTGGAGGGAACGCCCGACCGGGCGGGGCTCGAGGAGGCCGTGTTCTCGGTGCGGGACTTCGACCTCGGGATCGGAGAAAAGGTCTCCTTCGGTCCCACTCGCCGACAGGGACTGCAGAGGGTCTACTACACCGTCGTCGAGGGCGACCGCTTCGTGACCCTGGAAGACTGGCAAGGGTGGCTATCCTGACATGAAAGTCCAGAGGCTCTTTCAGAAGACCCGCTTCGGCATCTTCGCCCTCTTCGGGCTGATCGTCCTGTCCACCTCCGTTCTGTGCATCTACACCGTCGACACCCAGCTGTCGGCGGAGTACGAGACCAACTGCAGGAACATCGCCAAGAGCATCGCCGACTCCAGCGTCGACATCCTCCTGAACAGGAACCTGGCGACGCTGCAGTCGCTCATCGACCAGTTCGTCGAGATCCAGGGAATCCGCTACATCTACATCACCAGCGAATCCGGCGAGTACCTGGCCCATACCTTCGTGCCCGGCATTCCCGAGCAGATCCTCGCCAGCGATCCGTCCAGCACCGAGCCCGTCCAACGAAGCATCCCGGGAATGGGCGATTTCATGGAAGTGGGCAGCCCCATCCTGGCCGGCGTCGCCGGCACCGTGCACATGGGCATGGACCTGGACATCGTGGCCCTCAAGATCCAGCGGGCCATCGGCCAGCAGGTGATCCTCATCAGCATCTTCCTCGTCGTCGGAGTCCTGGCCTCGATCTGGTTCGTCAACCTCGCCGCAAAGCCCCTGGGCGCACTGCTCGCCTACGCCGTGGAGCTGGCCGGCGGCCCGGGGGAGGAAGAGATCTCGAAAGAGGAGCTCCTGGCCCGCGATGACGAAGTGGGAGACCTGGCCCGTCTCTTCCGCCACGTTTCCGGTTCCTCGGGACCGGAAGAGCCGGGCCCGGCGCCGGAGAGCCCTCGCTAGAGGCGAGGTTCAGCGGTGCGCATTCCGCGAAGCGCCATCGCCTTCTTCTGCACGGTTCTGCAGATCTGCTTCGGCACCGTGTACGCCTGGAGCTTCTTCCAGACGATGCTGGTACGTCAGGGCGGCTGGACCCATACACAGACAGCCTGGGCCTTCAGCATCGCCATCTTTTCTCTGGGGGTGTCGGCGGCCTGGGCGGGCAACATGCTGCCGCGCCTGGGGCCGAAACGGCTTGCGCTGGCCGGCAGCCTGATGTTCTCGGGCGGGTACCTCATTGCGGGCGCCGCCCTTCACCTGGACTCCGTAGCGCTCTTCTACCTGGGTTACGGAGTGGTGGGCGGAGCGGGCATCGGATTGGGATACGTGACGCCGGTGGCCACGGTGGCCAAGTGGTTCCCTGACCGCAAGGGACTGGCCACCGGCATCGTGGTCATGGGGTTCGGCGTGGGGGCCTTTCTCCTCAGCAAGGGTCTGGCGCCGTTCCTCATCGTCCGCACGGCCGGAGCCCTGCCCCTGGTCTTCATCTGGCTTGGGATCCTCTTCGCCTGCATCCTGGTTCCCTGCAGCCTCGCCTTGAGCGATCCCCCCCGGTCCGCATCGTCCGCAGGTGCCCGTTCGGAGGAGGCCATGGGATTCGGAGAGCCGGACTCCGCCGGACCCTGCCTTCGCACCACCCAGTTCACCATCATGTGGATCGTCTTCTTCTTCAACATCTCCGCCGGGATCTCCGTGATCAGCTTTCAGTCGGAGCTCCTTCAGGAGATCTGGGGCCTGGCCGACGCCACCATCGAGCCCACCACCCTCGCCGAGTACGGCGCAACCCTCATCGCCGCAAGCTCCATCTGCAACGGCCTGGGGCGTCTCTTCTGGGGATTGCTCTCCGACCGCTTCGGCCGGGTCACCATCTTTCGGGTTCTGCTGGCCAGCCAGATGGTCGTCTTCGGGATTCTCATGACCGAGACCAACCCCTTGCTGTTCTCCGTGCTGGTCTGCTATGTCCTGCTCTGCTTCGGGGGAGGCTTCGCCACCATGCCTCCCTTTGTCCTCGATGTCTTCGGCACGCGAAAGATGTCCACCATCTACGGCGCCGTCCTCACGGCGTGGGCCGCCGCCGGGATCGCCGGTCCGTTGTATGTGGGATACCTGAAAGACGTGTACCCCGACCGCGCCGTCATGTACTGCTTCATCATCGGGATCCTCATGCTCGCAGCCGGGTACCTGTTCTCCTACCTGCTGAACGACGGCCGGATCCGTCTGGGACGGCCGACGACGGAGAGCACTCTGCACCGGTACGGGATTCCGGCGGCGGGCCAAGGATGATGCCGTCGGAACGGGGCCGACCCCACCCCCCCCCTTGGCCCCATTGCGGCGGTCTGGAACTCCTTGACAGGCCCAGGGTCAGTCCATATAAGAAGCGCCCCTCTCTCAGGTAGCTGAAGATGGCCGCGTCCTCTTCGAACGGTTTGCGAAGCACCGACCTCGCCTACCAGGAGAAGATCCTTCAGGGCGTATCCCGAACCTTCGCCCTCACCATTCCCCAGCTTCCCGATCCGTTGCGCGAAGTGGTGGGCAATGCCTACCTCCTGTGCCGCATCACGGATACCATCGAAGACGAGCCGGCCCTGTCCCCCCTCCAGAAGCAGGCCTTCTCGGAGCGCTTCGTCGAGATCGTCGCCGGCCGCCAGGACCCGGAGTCCTTCGCGCGCGGCCTCGGCGCCTTGCTGTCGGCCTCGACCACCGAGAGCGAGCATGACCTGATCGCCAACACCGCCCGGGTCATCCGCGTCACCCGCGGCTTTCGCCCCGCCCAGCAAGGCGCCCTCGAACGCTGTGTGAGGATCATGTCCCAGGGAATGGCGGAGTTCCAGCAGAACGCGACGCCCGACGGACTCGATGATCTTCCACACCTCGACCGCTACTGCTACCACGTGGCCGGGGTGGTGGGCGAGATGCTCACCGAGCTGTTCTGCGACTACTCCCCCGAGATTGACGAACGGCGCGAAGATCTGCTCGCCCTTTCCCTCTCCTTCGGCCAGGGGCTGCAGATGACGAACATCCTCAAGGATGTGTGGGACGACCGCCGCCGCGGCGCCTGCTGGCTGCCGCGGGATGTCTTCCTCGAGGCCGGAGCCGAGATACGCTCCCTGGCCGCGGGGAGAGACGACCCCGCCTTCATCAACGGGCTCTTCGAGCTCGTGGCCATCGCCCATTGGCACCTCGAGAACGCCCTGCGCTACATCCTGATCATCCCCACCCGTGAGACCGGCATCCGCCGCCACTGCCTCTGGGCCCTGGGGATGGCCGTGCTTACCTTGCGCCGCATTCAGGCCACCCCGTCCTTCAGGGACGGGCAGGAGGTGAAGATCTCCCGTCGCAGCGTGCGCGCGGTCACCCTCGTCACCAGCACCCTCGTGCGCTCGAACCTCGCCCTGAAGCTCCTTTTCAAGGCGCTCACTCGCGATCTGCCCCGAGCCGCCATGGAAACGCCCTTCGAGCCACCCTCCTCACCTGACCTGAACGGACGCGACAGCCAGCCTTTGAAGAGTGTCCCGGGCGCCTCCTGAAAGGGTACGAACCATGCGAGTCATCCTGGCCCAGCCACGTGGATTCTGTGCCGGCGTTGAACGAGCCATCGAGATCGTCGAGGCGGCCCTGGAACAGTACGGCCCGCCGATCTATGTGAGACACGAGATCGTCCACAACCCACGGGTCGTGGAAAACCTGAAGGCGAAGGGCGTACGCTTCGTGGAGGAGATCGACCAGGTCCCCCGCGGAGCGATCGCCGTCTTCAGCGCCCACGGCGTTTCGAAAAAGGTCGAGGAGGATGCGTCGATGCGCGATCTGCGATCCCTCGATGCCACCTGTCCCCTGGTTACGAAAGTGCACAAGGAAGGCCGGCGCTACGCGGCCAGGGGCTACGACATCATCCTCATCGGTCACGAGAACCATCCCGAGGTGGAGGGCACGGTAGGACAGATCCCGGGACCGGTCCTCCTGGTCAGCGACGCGAAAGGGGTGGAGGCCCTGGAGGTGCGCGATCCCGGGAAGGTCGCCTACATCACCCAGACGACCCTGTCCGTGGACGATACGCGGGAGGTGATCTCGGCCCTGCGCCGGCGCTTTCCGAAGATCGTCGGGCCGGACGTCAAGGACATCTGCTACGCAACCCAGAACCGCCAGGCCGCCGTGCGCGCACTCGCCGCCCGGGTGGACCTCATGCTGGTGGTGGGCGCACAGAACAGCTCCAACTCCAACCGCCTGTGCGAAGTCAGCAGTGACAGCGGCGTGCCGAGCTATCTGATCGAGGATCCTTCAATGCTCGATCCCGGCTGGCTGGTGGGGATGGAAAGCATCGGCATCGCCGCCGGGGCCTCAACGCCCGAAGAGCTGGTGCATGAGCTGATCGACAAGTTGCGGGAGCACGCCGACCTGGAAATCTCGACGATGGACGGCATCGAGGAAAACGTGCGTTTCAGCCTTCCCGATTCCCTGGACCCCGCCCCCGCTTCCGGGTAGCAACCTACAGGCTCCAGACCAGGTCCAGATCGACGAAGCTGTCCCGGCGCGTGTCGTAGTGGAGATCCGCTTCGTCGATGCCGAGTAGCTCGATCGCCTCCAGGCGCAGGGACCAGCGGCCTGAGATCCGCCGGTTCACTTCGACGGCGAGGGTGCGAGTGGCGTGGCCGGCGTCTCCCAGAATGCCGGCGAGAACCTCCGTTCCCTGCATATCGTTGAAGGCCAGGCGCCCGCCGAGAAAGAGGTCGTTCTCCAGGGTGTTCGGCGAGCGCCTCGGCGTCGCATCGGCGCCCCGTCCATCGTAGTTCCATTCGCCGAGCAGGCCGAGATCGCCCGTGGAACCAAGCACCGAGTAGAGGGTGTACTCCGAGCCGACAACAACAGCCGTGTAGTCCTCTTCCTGGCCGAGGCGGTTGCGGGCGCCGGCGCGCTGAATCGCTTCGAGCTTGAACAGCCAGGAGCCGGTGGTCCACTGGGCATCCAGCCCGAACTGCCGGATCTGCTCGTAGTGCTGGATCAGGGCCGGCACCCCCCCGGGGTCCACGCCCAGTCGCAGAGAGGGCTCCCGGCTGGTGCCCTCGAACAGGCTCACACCCGCGTCGACGGGGCCCATGCCGTGGCTGTACCGGGCGGCGAGATCCAGGTGCCGCGCCCGGGCTTCGCTCTCGTACTCGACCTGCTCGTCCTCCACGACAAGGGGGAGACGCAGCCGGCCCGCCCGTCCGGGAAAGGTGCGGGCGCGGTGCCAGGGCAGGCCGAACAACTCCAGGGCTCCCCAGCCGCCGGACCAGGTGAGATGGATCATGGGCTGGCCCAGCTTGGCCTCGCCGTCGGGATGCTCCACGAAGTCGACCTGGTTTACGATGTCCACCAGGTGCTGGGATTCCGCGACGCCCCAGAAGACCTGGTCGATGCCCACGCGCAGCTCCCACTCCCCAGCGCCGACTTCCCCGAACAGCAGGAGTCCCGCCTCGCGCAGATCGGCGTGGGTGCGGCGGGGGTCTGCGGAGTCGTAGCGAAAGAACGGCGCCAGGGTGAGGCTCCGGCCGTCGGCGTCCGCAAGGGAGAGCCTCGGCGCCGCCACGAACCCGCTCGCATGGCGGCGTTGTCCGTCGTGGGCCGCACTCTCCGGGAACCAGCGGGTCTCGAGGCTGGAGCGCCCGGAGAACTGGTGATCCATCCAGGTGCCCCCATCGGCCCCGCCGGCAAGGACCGATGCCAGGATCCATACCGCTACGGGAGCCGCGCGGTATGGATCGCCTCCAGGCCGCATCAGCGGGTACGTCTCAGCCCGGTCCGTGTGAAATCGCGCTCGTCGAGGTCGGTGGCGAACTGGTACTCCGTCCAGGTCAGGACGGTGCTCTTCCCGGTGAGGTGGTTCTCCATGGTCATCTCGCCAGCGCGCCAGTATCTCCCAAGGTACTGGTTGTAGTTGGCCAGAGTGAGCGTCTTCAGATGGGCATCCTTGCGGTCGTAGTACTCCACTCTCCAGACGCGAAGCTCATCCTTGTCGCGCCACACCAACTGCCGGTTGTAGCCGGACTTCCTGTCCACGGGAAACCGTTCGGACACGGTGCAGGTCATCTGGCCGCACGGTTCGTCCCGCAGGTACCGGTAGGTGTATTTCTCCACCGCCTGGGCGGTCAGATCCTCATAGGCGAACTCACTGCCCATGAAGGAGCCGGACCGGTTGGACGAGCTGATGCGCTTGACACGTTTCAGGGCCGGCAGGTAGAACCACTGATCGTCTGCGCTCTCCGGGTGAGCATGGATGAGCAAGGCGGTGCCCTGCACGTCCCGCGGCTCATCGAACACGAAGAGGCTCTTGTCCCCCTCTCCGGCCACCTCCAGAACCCTCACGCGAAGCTGGCGCCGGCTTTCCTGCCCCTGCCTGTTCCGCAGCACCATGGACTGCCGGGCCGTGAAGTTGCCGAAGCCGACTTCGCGGGAACTCGCATCTTTGGCGATCCTCAGCCCGGTCTCCTCGGGGCTAGCCCCGAGGGAAGGAGCGGGAATCGCTGCCAGGAATGCCGCCAGGATAGCGAAGAGCCCGAGATGGCGGGGCACCGGCCCGGCCGGGGGTGCGGGGATCATGGATTCCTCCGGTCGATGGCGATGAGCAAGGTCGGCAGGATCAGGAAGTCGGCGGCCAGGGCGAAGAGGATCGTCATGGTGACCAGAAGACCGAGAGCCCAGCTCACCTCGAATCCCGAGGTGGCGAAGACCAGGAACCCGGCGGACAGTACCGCGGTGGTCGTCCACAAGGCATGGCCCACGGTATGGAAGGCGGAGCGCACCGCCTCGGGTGCCGCCTGGCCCTCCCGCCGGGCCTTCAGGTACTTGCTGAGGAAGTGAACCGTGTCGTCCACGACGATTCCGAAGACAACGGCGATGACCACCGACGAGGCAATGCCCACGTGGCCCACGAGATAGCCCCACAGGCCGAAGCTCATGATGGCGGGGATGAAGTTCGGCAGCAGGCTCAGCAGCCCGATGCGGACGCTCTTGAAGATCCAGATGAGGATGAAGGAAATGAGGGCCATGGCCAGGATCGTCCCGCGCAACATGCTGTGGACATTTCGCAATGACAAGTGGGCAAAGACGATGCTCAGGCCCGATGCCTCCTGCGCAAAGTCGGGGACATTGTCCTCGAGCCAGCCCTGGGCCCGCTTGTCGAGCTCCCGCAGATCCCGGGACCAGGCGTTCTTCGTCACCACCACCATGCGCGTAGCGGACTTTGCCACATCGATGCGATCGTTGAGATCGCTGCCGAAGGGAAGGGAAAGCTCGTAGAGCAAGAGGTACTGCGCCGCCAGAGCCGGGTCTTCGGGCAGGCGATGGAAGGCTGGATCGTCGCCGTGCATGTTCTTGTTGAGGCGCTTCATGATGTCCGAGAAGACCTGCACGTGGGTGACTTCGGGCTGTTGGCGATACCATTCGGCGAAGGCGTCGGCCTGGCGCAGGTAGTCGGGATCCGTAATGCCGCCCTCCCGGCCCGAATCCAGGGAGTATTCCAGCTTGTCCACGCCCGTAAGGTGCTCGATGACATAGTCCGTATGGCGCCGGAACTCGTACCGGTCGTCGAAGTACTGGGCCATGTTGTCGCTCAGCTCGATGCGGGAGATCCCCATGGCCAGGACGACCACCACCGCGGCCAGGGACCACAGCAGGGATGTGCGCCGGGCGATGACGAAATCCGCGAAACGGTCGAAGAAGGCCTTTCCCTCCGACCTGGCACGGGGCGCACGCAGGGGCAGAATAGAGAGCAACGCCGGCAGGAGAGTCATGGTGTAGAGGAAGGCGCAGAGCACGCCGAAGGCCACGGAGTTGCCGAGGACCCGAAAGGGGGGCGAATCCGAGGCATTGAGGCTCAGGAACCCAACGGCCGTTGTGACCGAAGTGATGAGTACCGGGTAGGCATTGATGCGTATCGATTCAAGGATCGCCGCATTCCTGTCCAGGCCGCGCCGGAGGCCCAGCAGGACACCGGTGACGATATGGATGGAATCGGCGATGGCTATCACCATGACGATGATCGGTACGCCAGCGTTGGTGGGGCTGAAGACTACGCCCATCCAGCCGGCGAAGCCCATGGTCGAATTGATGACGAAGACCAGCACGGCCACGATGGCCATGGCGCCCAGGAAGGAGCGGAGAATCAGGACGGAGAGGCCCACGATGATGAGGAACACGATCGGCGTCAGGGTCTCCAGGTCGTCCTGGGTGGCGTCGGAGAAAGCCCGGTTCATGACCACATCGCCGGTCAGGTAGTATTCGATCCCCGGGTGGTCGGCGCGCGCCTGCTCCAGTTGCGAACGCAGATAGTCGGTGATTTCCACCACCGCCTGGTCCGGGTTGTCGGGGAGGATGAAATGGATCGCCACCCCGGCCGTGCGCCCGTCGCGGGAGACCAGGCGCCCGGCGACATCGATTGCGCCCAGGGCGGTCCTCTCGATCCGCGGCAGATCGGCGTCGCCCAGCGCCTGCGCGTCCTCCACGAGGGGACCCACCACCAGCTCGTCCCCCCATCCCTCGCTGTGAGTGTAGTTGGTGAGGGAGGTGACCCGGCCGGAGTAGGGCGCCCGCCACCCCGCTTCGGTCAACTCCGCAACGGCCCCAAGAGCCTCTCGGGTGAACACCTTGCCCTCCCGGGGCGTAACGGCAATCAGGGCCTGGTTGGAGGCGGAGTACGTGTTCTCCAGGGCGTCGAATGCGAGGAGCTGCGGATTGTCCTCGCCGAACAGAATGCGGTAGTCGTTGGTAACGGTGATGAATCGCATGCCTGCGGCCATGGCCAGCATGACCAGGGAGGCGAGCAGAACGGTCAACCAACGCCGACGCAGAATGGTGGCGGTGTAACGTTCCAACGGTGGAGGAGTCATCGTCCCGGCCGTCACCGGGTCGGTGGGGCGGCGGGTTCTCTCATGCGAGAGCGCGGCGCAATGGACACGGTCGGACGGTCACACCAGGCACTCACCAGGGGCTGGACTTCGATGTGTAGACGTGGTCAGGCATCTTGTAGCTCACTCCCTCCTCGTCATACACCGAGATTTTCAGAAGCTGAGTGAAATTCTCTGACCGGACCACTTGTCCGGCCTTCAGAAATCTTATGGCGCGTTGCTTCATTCGGTACAAGAACAGTGTTCCCACACCGAAGTGCTTTGGAAACTCGAACTGGTCAGCGAGCCGCCCGCCTATGAGAGCTCGCGAAAGGCGGTAGGACAAAGCGGTCAGTTTTTCCTTTTCAACCGGATCTGTCACAGTAACCGTTCAGTCCCCTACGGGTGGGTCCACATGTTGAGAAATTGCTGTTCTGATTTGGCCTTTGTGGGTATCTTGGGACCGGTTTCTGGCACAGAGTCCTTTAGACCCGGGCAAGGCCGTGGAGAGCCCCCCTCAGATTTCGGTGTCCGACAGCGACTGGCAGCGCACGCCGCGGGCCGTGCAGGGGCTGGTGGTCCGCTTGGGGGAGCGGGTGGCGCACCTGGAGCAGATCGTGGAGCAACAAACCGCCCGCATCGCGGCCTTGGAGCAGGAACTGGCCCGCCGCAAGGACGAGGCCGCCGCGGCGCCCAAGCCTCGGCTTCTTCGGGCTCCAGCGACCGCGCCAGCCAGCGCCGATCCTCGGGACGTTCGCCGGGAGGACAGCCGGGGCACGAAGGCCATGGCCGGTCGCTGATGCCGGCCGAGCGCGTGGATCAGTGGACCCCGGTCAAGCCCAGCGCCTGCCACCGATGCGGCCAGCGGCTGACGGGCGAGGACCCCCATCCGCGGCGTCACCAGCAGGTCGTGATCCCGCCGGTGCGAGCCCAGGTCATCGAGTATCAGTTGCACACGCTGCGTTGTCCGGCCTGCGACCGGCTGACCGAAGCCGACTGGCCCGTGGGGGTGTCCCGGCGCACCTTCGGGCCCAGCGTGCAGGCCTGGGTCGGCCTGTTGGCCGGCGCCTACCGCTTGAGTCATCGCAACATCGTAGCCCTGTTGTCCGACGCCTTTGGCGTCGAGCTGTCGGTGGGCACGGTCAGCCCGTTGCAGCAAGAGGTGTCGGCGGCGCTGGCCGCGCCGGTGCAAGAAGCCGGCGCCTACGTTCGTCAACAAGCCCGAGTCAATGTGGACGAGACGGGCTGGCGGCAACGCCGCGCCCGGGCCTGGTTGTGGACCGCGGTGACGGCGGGCGTCTCGGTGTTCGCCATTCGCAACAGCCGCGGCCGGGAGGTGGTCGAGGAGTTGCTCGGCGCCGACAGCCCGGCGGTGGTCGGCTCGGACCGGTACTCGGCCTACGGGCATTTGCCGCCGGCGCGCCGGCAAGTGTGCTGGGCTCACCTGCGGCGCACCTTCGAGGACTTTGTGGCCCGCGGGGGACAGGCCGCCGACATCGGCCAGCAGTTGCTGGCGTGCACCGATCAGATGTTTACCTGGTGGCATCGGGTCCGCGACGGCACCCTGCAACGCGCCAGCTTCCAGGTCTATGTCCACGCTCTGCGAGTGCGCCTTCGTCTGGCCTTGTGGTCTGGGCAGCAGTTCGCCGACGCCCGGACGGCGGCGACCTGTGGCAATCTGCTCGACCTCGAGCCGGCGCTGTGGACCTTCGCCCGCCGGCCGGGCGTGGAGCCGACGAACAACGAGGCCGAACGAGCCCTTCGCCATGGCGTGCTGTGGCGCCACACCAGCTTCGGCAACCACAGTGCCGACGGCAGCCGCTTCGCCGAGCGCCTGCTCACGGTGCGCGACACCCTGCGCCAGCAACAGCGCAGCGTCCTCGACTATCTCATGACGGCCTGTCACGCCGCCCTCCAGCAGCAGCCGGCGCCGTCCCTGCTGCCCCAAACCAGCTCCGTCCTTCGGTAGTCCTCTCCGCACCACTCCTCCGCCTCCATCAGCTTGGAGACTGAACGGTTACCTGTCACATCCCCAACCGCCGGAATGGCTTGGATCAGCATATTCGCCACGGCTATCGAATCGGCATCGGGCGGCGGCTCGCACATATAGCTGATCTTGTAGACTTCCTCCGCGTCCTCGGCATCGGCATAGAGGATGGTCTCGGGTATCCCCATGAGATAGCCGGTGTAGCGCCAGACATCGAGAATGCTCCTGTTTTCCTCGCTATTGAAACTCGCCCCCACCCCTGCCGAGTACTCCAGGAGGCGCTTGGAGAAGACGGAGATGGCAAACCCCAAATGCGCCGCGCTTACCGGCGTGCCCCAGGCTTCGTGATTCCAATCGTCGGATTGGGCCAGCATGCTCCTTATACGAGCATGAACAAAGCGAATGCGCACGGACAGCTTCCAGCCATCACCATTTCTTTGCAGGCCACCGGGGAAGAAAATATCCATCATGTGGCGGTTGTTCTGCTGAAGGCGCCTCCTGGTCGACGCCACCCGCCCGGTAATATTGAAAGACTTGGCGATAAGCGTGGAAAAGCCTTCCACCAGCACTCCGGTAACGAATGCGACGAGTATGAGGTTGACATTGGCATGGAATGCGCGGCGTCCTGCCTGAAAGGCCTCGTAGTCCAGCCAGGGAGGATCTTCAAGATTCTCGAAGAAATCGCGCAGAGGCTGCGGCGCTCGGCGCAGCACCTCGTCCTGCTGCTCTATGCCGGCCCTGATGAACCGGTGCAACTCACCGGGAGGCAAGGAGGAGAGCTCCTCCATAACCGGATCCAGCGCGGGATCGCCGATTGCGGTGTGCCTGACATAGTTGTCGGCCGCTGCCTGGTCGTAGAGGCGGGCCTTCTCATAGCCCTTGGTGTATGCCGAAGGCGATGATGGCATTTCCATTTCCAGCATCCTTTGAGATGTCCATGGCCAATGGACAGTGGGGGAGATCTCGAGGGACAACCTGTAATATAGCCTCTCTTAGTCCTGAAAACCCAACCATTCGGGGCAAACGAGGGCCAAACTAGGGCGGTCCCTCGACCTGCACCGTGACGATGTCCACGTCGTGGTACTTCTGGTGGCCCACGGAGGTGGCGTAGTGGCGCAGCAGGCGGAAGGAGATCTCGCGCTCGTCCGGCAGCTCGGGCTGCTCGCTCAGGTAGGCGAGCCGGTCTTCCAGGTTCGCCACGTCCGAGGCGGCCAGGAACTCCAGCTCCGCCCCCTTCTCGGCCCGGTGCGCGGTGACGATCAGTCGCCGCCCCTTGCCGTCCGTCCTGTCCTCCTCGACTTGCTGCAACAACACCGCCAGGGTCTCCTCTCCCGCGGAGCGCAGCCGTCCCTCCGCCGCCTCATTCCAGCCGATCCTCGCGGAGAAGCCCCGGAGGAAGGCATCGATCTCCGGCAACGCCCCGGCGGCCAGCTCGACCTCCAGCCGGCGGCGTCGGGGAGCTGTCAGCTCCATGAAGGCGGTCAGGGCGATCGCCGCGAGGCAGCCGGCGGTCATGCCATTGCCGAGCAAGGTGCCCCAGGTGCCGCTGCCCAGGAGATCCGCGAAGATCACCTGGTTCTGGAAGCCGACGCCGATCCAGAAGGCCAGCCCCACCACCGCGGCCTTGCGATGATCGAGTCCATCCGCGACGACGATCTTCATTCCCTGCACGAAGAGCAGGCCGATCAGCAGGGTCACATAAGCCGCGGCCACGGGGTTGGGAATGGCGATCAGGAGGGCCGTCACCTTCGGGGACAGGGCCAGGAAGACGAAGATGAGGCCGATATACACCCCCACGCGCCTCGCGGCGACACCGGTGAGCTCGGCGAGGGATATGCTGGTGGAGTAGGTCGTGTTGGGGGGCGTCGCCATGAGCCCGGACAGCAAGTTGCCGACCCCGTCGGCGTTCAGAGCCCCCTGGACCAGACGGAAATCGGTGGCCCGCGGCTGGCGCCTCGAGACCCGTTGAATGGCCACACCGTCGCCGATGGTCTCGATGGCGCCCACGAGGGTGACCACCGCGAAGGCCGGCAGGAGCACCCAGAACTCCGCCCCCGGCGTCAGGTCCAACCCGGGCCAGCCGCCGTCCGGAAGGCCGATCCAGGGGGCTTCGAGGAAGGGCCGGATGTCATACAGTCCGAAAGCAGCGGCCACGGCACACCCTACCGCCACGGCGATGAGCGGAGCCCACAGCCGCCAGGCCACGGGAGCGCGCAGGGTCAGCACCGCCAGCACCGCCAGCGTCGTCCCGGCCGCCATCGGGGCCGCGGCCGTCGGCGTGCCCTCGGGCACCTCCTTCAGCAGGCCGAAGACGATGGGCATGACCGTCACCGCGATCAGCATGATCACCGTGCCGGAGACCACCGGTGTGATGATCCGGCGCAGCAGGGAAAGCCTCGCCGCCAGGGCGAACTGAAAGAGCGAGGAGACGACGATCAGGCTCGCCATCAGGGCCGGTCCGCCCCTTGCCAGGGCGGTGATGCAGACCGCGATGAAAGCGCCCGAGGTGCCCATGATCAGCACGTGCCCGGCCCCGATCCGCCCGACCCGGACCGCCTGGAGCACCGTGCTCACGCCACTGATCAGGAGCGCCGCGAAGGCGACCCAGGTCAGGTAGCTCGCGGGCTGGCCGGCCGCGCGGCCGATGATGACGGCGCCGAGCACCACCGGCGCCAGGACGACCACCGCGGCCTGGAAGCCCACCCCGGCCGCTACGGAGTGGGGAGGGCGGTCCTCCGTCTCGAAGCGGATCGATTCATTCTCCCCTGGTGTTTCCAAAGGCCCTCACTCCCGATCTGAGGTCTGAGGACGGCCGGGCGGCCTCATGGGCGCCATACCAGCAGCAGCTGGGCGACATCAACAGGTGGGGGGCTCCGAGAATCGCACGACCCAGGTCCCAGGTGAACTGCGGCTGGGCGAGGATCGACCCCTTCACCTCCCGGCCGAGCTCGTCGGTGCTGCGGCCCAGGTACTCGGCATGGCCGGCGACGGAAAGGGATTGTCCGCCGACCTCGAAGGGGCTGTTCCCGGTCTCGGGGGCGCCGCCGGCGGTGAGATCCGTGTTCAGAAGAGAAACCAGGGCAGATCCCAGGACACCCTGAGTCCGGGCAGGTACTTCACGACTCCGGCGTCCCCACCCGCGTTGCCCCCGGCGGCGGCCGGGATCAGGTGGCGGGCGCCCCGGAGCTGAAGCCCTTCCGGGCCAGCACGATCCTGAACTCGGTGTATTCCCCCTCTTCGGTCTCCACCTGGAACTCCCCGCCGTGCTCGCGCACGATCTCGTGGGAGATGGAGAGCCCCAGACCGGTGCCCTGAGTGCCGGACTTGGTGGTGAAGAAGGGGTCGAAGATCTTGTCGACGATGTGGTCCGGAATGCCCGTGCCGTTGTCGCGGATGGATACGCTGACGCTGGTCTCGCTGCCCTCGGTCCTGAGCCACACGGTGGGCTCGTAGGTGCCCTCGGTCTCCTTGCCGCGCGCGATCGTGGCATGACAGGCGTTCGTCACCACGTTGAGGAAGACCCGGCTCAGATCCCGGGAGACGGCTTCCACTTCGCCGGCGGCGTCGTCGAACTCCTTGACCAGATTGATGTTGAAGGTCGAGTCCGTTCCCCTGAGACCGTGGTAGGCGAGCTTGGCGTACTCGTCGAGCAGCAGATTCACGTCCACCGATTCCACCTGTCCCGCCTCGTTGCGGGAGTGGGCCAGCATGCCCTCGACGATGCGGTTGGCGCGCTCGCCGTGCTCCTTGACCTTGACCACGTTGCCGCTGAGGTCGCCGAGGATCTCCTCCACCAGCTCCTCGTCCATGCCGCCCTCACCGTCCCCCTCCCCTTTCAGCTCCTCCCGCAGCTCTTCGATCAGCTCCGAGGACAGGCCGGCGAAGTTGTTCACGAAGTTGAGGGGGTTCCTGATCTCGTGGGCGATGCCGGCGGTGAGAGCGCCCAGGGAGGCCAGCTTCTCCTGGCTGATGACCTGCTGCTGGGTGCGCTTGAGGTCTTCCAGGATGGTCTCGAGCTCGGCGTTCTTGGCCTGGACCTCAGCCGCCAGCTTCTCCACCAGGTTGAGGCGCTGCACCTCCACGGCGTGCTTCCGAAAGACCTCCAGGGCCTCGGCCATGTCGGTCACCTCGTCGTTGCCGTCGATCCGCACCTCCACCTCGAGGTCTCCCTTCGACATCCGCCGGGTGGCGTCGAAGAGTCCGGCCATCCGGACCAATAGACGCTCGCCGAAGAACCTCCAGGCGAAGTAGGCGCCCACGAGGGTGACCAGGGTGACCCCCAGCAGGAACCAGAACCCGATGCGCACCAGGTTCCGGGAGCGATTGGCCGCGTTGTGGGTGGAGACCTCGGCGTCCTTCACCAGGCCTTCCACCATGGCCACCAGATCGGCGGTCGTCTGCTGGTTGCGCGCCAGCAGGTCCTCTGAGCGGCGGACTTCCATCAGCTCGCGGGTGCGGGTCTCGAAGGCGCCGTCCGGGGCGGCGTAGAAATCGTCCAGGGTCGCCACCCGCGGCTGGAGCCGGGCCCTGATCTCGGGCCTGATCCCGGCCAGGGCCCGCCGCACGTCGCTCATGGCGGTTTCCACCCGTTCCCGGTTCGCCCGCAACAGTTCCGGATCGTTCTCCGTCATCGCCTGCTGGATGAAGGTGGTGGTGAGGTTCTGCGAAGCCTGGAAGTCGAGGAGGCCGGTGTAGTGGGCGAGCTCGGTCCTCGACGTCCGCCGGCCCGCGGGGACCGGAACATCGTCGAGGCCGCGGAGCCCGGTGTGCATGAAGAAGTGCTGATCGTCGACCAGCTCCTCCAGCAGGAGCTGCAGCTCGAGGCCGAGGCTCTCCACCTGACCTTCCAGCTCCCTGAGGCGGGACCGGTACTCCATCCTGCGGGCTACCGACTCCTGGATCTGGTTGATGCTCTCCACCAGGCTGTCGGCCAGCGGCACGACCGCGCTCCCGACGCCCCCCTCCACACCTCCCTTGGATTCGGCCCGCATCACCTCCACGAGCCACCGGCGAAGCGTCTCCTCCTCCCGGACCACGTCCCGGCCCACCTCCTTCAGGTCCGCGGGATCGTCGGCGGCCAGGAGCCGCGGCGAGGCCCGCACCAGCTCGGAGCTGCTGCGGGCCACCTCGAAGGCGGCCACCAGGGCCGGCATGTGGCCTTCGGTGACCTCGCTCTGCCGGGAGCTCACGATGCTCATCAGCAACAGGGCCAGGACCACGGCGCCGATGGTCATGGTCACCCCGACGCCCAGCCCCACCGCGATCTGGCTGCCGATGCCGAAACGCCCTCCCGTGGCCTGGCGGATCCGCTCGCCGAGACGGCCGGGGAACCGTTCCAGGAACAACTCGAAGGCGGAGTGGATTCGCTGGTCCGTCGTCTTCATCGCGAGAGCCGTGTCACCGGGGCGAATCGGCCTTTGCGGATCATGGTCAGGAAGACCCGGTCGGACCCCTGGTTGTCTCCAGGTCCGTACTCGACCAGGAACCCGCCCAGGTCGATGGGGCCCGCCTCCTCCAGGGTGCGGAGGAAGGCCTCGCGAGTGGGCGCGGCCGGTCCGCCGCCATCGCCGGAGGCAGCGGCGGCGCTCAGGGCATCGACCACGAGACGGCCGGCCAGGTAGCCCTCGAGGGAGACGAAGCCTGGTTGGGCTGTTTCGTCGACCGCCTCCAGGGCGGCGTGATAGCGAACCACGACCGGGATCCGGCTGTCGCGCGGGAAGGGCACCACCTGGGTCACCACCACTCCGTCGCCGTGGGGGCCCAGCTCCTCCAGGAGGGCGTTGCTGCCGACGAAGGATATGTTCACGAAGACGGCGACCATGCCGATCTTGCGGGCCCACTTGATGAAGTGGGCCGCCGGCCGGTAGGCGCCGATGATGATCACCGCCTCCGGGTCACTGTCCAGGAGGCCGAGAAGGGCCCGCTTCACGGCCACGGTGTTGCGCATGTACGTGACCTCGCCCACCAGCTCCATGCCGCGCCGCTCGAGGGCCCGGCGAACCCCCGTCAGGCCGGCCATCCCGTAGCTGTCGTCCTGGTAGAGGATGGCGATGCGCCGGATTCCCAGGTCACCGGTGAGCCGCTCCACCATCTCCTCCGTCTCCTGGAAGTACGAGGCGCGCACGTTCACCACGTAGCGCTGGTCGTCTCCCCGGAGCAGCTCGGCGCCGGTGAAGGGTCCGATGTAGGGAACCGACGCGCCGCTGGCGATCGGCTCGGCGGCGTTGGAGGTGGGCGTGCCCACGGCCCCGATGAGGCCGAAGACGCCATGGGCGATGAGCTCCCTGGTGTTGGTTACCGCGGCCTCGGGCTCGTAGCCGTCGTCCCGTACCAGGAGCCGGAGCCGGCGGCCGTGGATGCCGCCGGACCGGTTGGCCTCCTCGAAGGCGGCGCGGATCCCCAGGTTCATGTTGCGGCCCAGCTCGGCGGCCGGACCGCTCAGCGCCGCCGACTGACCGAAGAGGATGGAGTCGGGATACACCCCGTCGCCGCCCCCCCGCATCCCCTGGCCGGCCGCGCCGGCGGGGACGAGCCCGAGCGCCGCGGCGGCGAGGAGGGCCAGGCGGGTCATCTCAGGAGGCATCTCCCAGGTAGCGCAGGGTCATGCAGGTGATGTCGTCGGACTGGGGGGCCTCGCCGGCATGGGCATGCACGGCCTCCACCACGCGGCGGCTGAAGTCGGCGGCGCTCGATCCGGCGGCCTCGGCCAGGACCCCGGTCAGCCTCTCGTCGCCGAACTCGACGCCGTTCGTGTCCATCGCCTCGTTGACGCCGTCGGTGTAGTAGAACAGCACGTCTCCCGGCTCCAGATCGAGGGTCCCCTCGGGGAACTCGAAGTCGGGCAACACCCCGAGGACCAGCCCCGGCGCGCAGTCGATCTGCCGCACCTCGCCGGACGGCTTGACCACGAACGGCAGGTTGTGGCCGGCGTTGGCGAACTCGAGGTGCCCCGTCATCGGATCGAGGTTCGTGTAGAACACGGTGACGAACATCGCCTCCTCGTTCGACTCCGCGAGCAGCTCGTTGACCTCTTTGAGGCACTTCGCCGGGTTGCTCTCGCCGATGGCGGTCCCCTTCATCAGGGTCCGGCTCACCATCATGAAGAGGGCGGCCGGCACTCCCTTCCCGGAGACGTCCGCCACCACGAGCCCCATGCGCTCGTCGGCGAGCCGGAAGAAGTCGTAGAAGTCGCCGCCGATCTCGCGGGCCGGGGTCATGGAGGCGTGAAGCTCGTACCTGGGGTTCTGGGGAAAGTCGGTGGGAAGGATGGACTCCTGCATCTGCGCCGCCACCCCGAGCTCCTGGCGCAAAGCCACCAGTTCGTCCCGGGACCGCAGCGCCTCACGCATCACCAGAAGATGCTCGAGGGTCTTGTCGATCGTCGCCTCGAGATCGTCGAAGTCGATGGGCTTCGTCACGAAGTCGAAGGCGCCCCGGTTCATGGCGGTGCGGATGTTCTTCATGTCCCCGTACGCGGTGACCATCACCGCCCGCAGGTCGTACTCCAGATTGCCGAGCTGCTGCAGAAGGGTGAGCCCGTCCATCTCGGGCATGTTGATGTCCGACAGCACCAGGTCGACGTCGTCGTGTTCCTCGAGCTGCCTCAGGGCCTCGACCCCGTTCTGGGCGAAGATGAGGATGAGCTGTCCGGACCGGGTCTTGCGCCGGAACTTCTGCCGGAGCAGCAGTTCCAGATCCGGCTCGTCGTCCACGACAAGGATCTTCGGTACCATCGTCGCTCCAGGGTTGGACATCTCGGTCGGCGATCTAAGGTACGCAAGACGATGATTGTAGCGCACGGCCTTTCTGAGCCGCAAGTGTACCCTCCCACGGGGCCCGCCTGGTTCTCTTTCACATTTTCCTGGGTATGATTTCCAGGATCGGCGGACGTCCAACGAGGAGGCAACGGTGACCCGGCCAGATGGCGGATTGAATCCTTCCGGAGCCCCCCGTCGGTCCGCGCAGCCGATTGCGATCATGGGCATGGCCTGCCGGTTCCCGGCGGAGGATCTCCCGGCCTTCTGGCGTCTGCTCGAAGCCGGCGGGAACGCGGTCACCGAGGTCCATCCGGGCTCAGGTGTCGGGAGAGCGGGCGAGTTGTTCCCGGACCCCGAGGCGCAGAACAAGGCCTGCCTCCTCGCCGGAGGGGTCCACTCGAAGAGAACGCGCCGGCATGAGTCCCGGTGTCCTCGGCTTGCCACCAGGGGCCGGCTGGCGAACACCCGGAGGACGGTTCCCTAACGCGTCACTCGCACCGTAACGACATCCAGTCCAGGAACTCCATCTCCACGGACCCTCCCTCGGGCTGGTCACCTCCAGGAAGGCCGTAAGGGCAATCGCCGTCGCCGTGCCAGGGGCCGACCAGCACGTCCTCGAAGATGTTGTGGTGCTTCATGCCGAGGCCGATGGAGAACGCCACTCCCGCCACGATGGCCTTCTGCAGATCGAGGCAAGCCATGAGGATGCCCGTTGGCGTAGATCGACCCTGGAAGCGTCAGCCCCTTTCGAGGCGGATTCGGCTCAGGGCGCGAAGCGGTAGACCACCGGCAGCTTCGCGGTGTCCGTGACACCCGTGTCGGTGTGGTGGTAGATGTTCACCCTCCCCGTGCCGCAGTCCCCGAACTCGTCGCAGGAGAGAGCCCCGATGAGGCCTTGGAAGCCCTCCGTCGCCCCCAGTTCCTCGCGCAGGACGGCGCGGTCCACGCTCAGGGTCCCGGCGTCTTCCTCCGCGGCGGACTCGACGGCGCTGAGCAGCACCGTCGTGGCGTCGTAGGCGTGGGCCCAGTAGGGGGACGTGGGGGAGCCGCCGTACGTGGATTCATAGGCGGCAAGGACCTCCTCTGCGCTCTTTCCCGTGGCCCCATTGACGTTGGAGCCGAGGTCCGTCTCGGGCCCCGCGAAGTAGATGCCCTCCGATTGCGGCGTCCCCAGGAACTCCGACACGAGCAGGGCCGCGCCCGTGATGAGCGTCACCCCTTCCAGGCCGTCGAAGGACCGCGCCTGCTCGGCGAAGGGCGTGCCTTCGCCCTCGAAGAGCGGGAAGAAGAGGCCATCGGGCCCGGATTCCGCGAATTCCACCAGGACGGAGGTCATGTCCGTGGCGCCCTTCTCGATCGTGGAGATGGCCGGGACCTCACCCCCGATCTCGCGGAAGGCCGCGGCAAACGCGCTCACCAGGGCCGTGGTGTACGGGTCGCCGTCGTCGACGGCCGCCATGCGCCGCAGGCCCAGCTCGTTGTAGGCGAAGTCGGCCACCGCCCGCCCCTGGTAGAGGTCGTTGTTGGAGACGCGGAAGTAGCCGGGGTGGTAGTCGCGACTGGCGGTGCCGGCCAGGTCGGAGGTGAGCAGCGGCGAGGTGTTGCTCGGCGAGACCATCACCCGCCCCGCCTCGCTGAGCACCGGCGACGCGGCCACGGCCGCCGCCGAGCAGGAGGTGCCGATGACGCCCAGCACCTGGGCTTCGGCGGCGATCTGCTCGGCGCCGGTGCGGCCGCCCTCCGGCGTGCACATGGCGTCCAGGGATTCGCCGAGGTCGACGGCGTGACCCTGGATGCTGCCGTAATCCCGCACGGCCAGCTCGCAGCCGTGGCGCAACGCCCCGCCAAGGGACGCTGCGCCGGTGATGGAAAGGAGCGACCGGATCTGCACCGCCTGGCCGGCGCCGATCTCCACGGCGCCGAGGGGTCCCGCCTTGCTGCCTGCCGGTTCATCCTCGCCGCATCCCGTCACCAGGACTAGGAGGAAGGGAAGCTGGACGCTTCTGATGGCCCTGGACATGATCGTTCACCTCCTCGGGCTGCGGGCGCCCTGTGGACGCCACAGCCCAGGGTCAAGGGGTGGTCCGTAGCCGCCTCGTCTGCCGACCGAAGGTCTCGATGACCTCCAGTGTCTCGCGCACGTCGTCCCAGGTCAGCGAGAAAGTCCCCCGGAGCAACGTGGACGACACAAAGGCGCGGAAGGAGCGGCTCAACTGAAGGCCGCGGTCCGAGAGGTTGGGGTGGTTCGTAGGCTTCGAAGTTCATGCTTGGGGCCGGGCGGTGAATCACATATCGGCTTCAGTCCGGGTCGCGGTAGTCTCCCCCCTGGTCGGGGTCAACCATGAGGGCGAACTCGGGGTAGGCGTCGATTCCCAGCTCGCCCGCGTCCTGCCCGATCTCCTCGACGTCGCGCGAGACCCTGAGGCCCAGGGCCCGGCTCAGACCCAACCACACCAGGAGGGAGGCGAAAAAGACAAAGGCGCCCACGCTCAGCACTCCGATGAGCTGCACCAGGAAGTTGCCCCCCCCCGGCGATGCAGACCGCCAGCGTGCCCCAGACCCCGGCGAAGAGATGGGCGGGGACCGCCCCGACCACGTCATCGATCCGCATGCGCTCCAGCAGTTTCAATCCGGCCGTGCACAGGGCCGCGCCCACGGCGCCGATGACGATCGCCCACCTGGCATCGAGGATGTCCGGTCCCGCCGTGATCGCCACCAGGCCGGCGATGGCGCCGTTGAGGGCGGCGAAGAGATCGGTGCGGCCCAGGATGGGCCGGGACACGAAGATCGCCGTGACCACGCCCGCGGCGGCGGCGAGGTTGGTGTTGACGAGGATGTTGCTCATGGCCACCGCGTCGGCCACGCCGGAGAGGGCCAGCTGGGAGCCGCCGTTGAAGCCGAACCAGCCCAGCCAGAGGATGAAGACGCCGAGAGTGACCGCGGGGATGTTGGAGGGAGGCGTGATCTTCACCGAGCCGTCCTTGCGGAACTTGCCCCACCGCGGGCCCACGACGATGGCGCCGGCCAGGGCCGCCCAGCCCCCGGTCGAGTGGACGATGGTGGAGCCCGCGAAGTCCTGGAAGCCCATCTCCGAAAGCCATCCCCCGCCCCAGGTCCAGGCCCCGACGATGGGGTAGATGATCCCCGTCAGGACCGCGGTGAAGGCGAAGAACGCCCAGAGCTTGACCCGCTCCGCCAGCACCCCCGAGACGATCGAGGCGGTAGTGGCCACGAAAACCATCTGGAAGAACCAAAAAGACATGGTGGAGTAGTTGTTGGCCACCACCCCGGCCAAGGCCCCCTCGTCTCCGTCCAGGAGGGCGATCTCTCCGTCGGACAGGCCGTAGAAAAGGTCGAGAGAGCCGATCAGGGCCCCCACGTCGACGTACATCAGGCTGTAGCCCAGGATGTAGTAGGTGAGCCCGGCGATGGCGTACAGGCCGATGTTCTTGAGGCAGATCATGGAGGCGTTCTTGGACCGCACCGAGCCGGACTCCAGCATGGTGAACCCGGCGCACATCCACATCACCAGGGCGCCCCAGACCAGGAACGAGAATGTGTTGAGGACGAAGCCGGTCTGCTCCTCCGTGGCCGCGGCCGGTGACGGCGCCAGCAGAATCCCGACGGCGAAGAGGCCGGCGGCGGCCATGGCGGATCGGTGTTGGCGCAGGTTCATCGGGTGTGCTCCTCAAGCAGGTTTCGTGTTCCCATTCCGGGGTTGAGATGCAGTACGCCCGATCGGCGGCCCCAGGACGGGGTGCTGCGCCGGCGGACATCCCGCGGCGGCGAGAAGGCCGGTCCGGTGCACGCCATGGGAGTCTTATCCGAAACTGTCGCGGGCCTCCTCGACCGTGTCGAAGACCTTCGCCAGGCGCGAGAAGCCGCTGATCTCCAGCACCTCCAGGATGTGGTCGGGCACCCGGCACAGGGCCAGCCCCCCGCCGGCGGCGCTCGTCTTCCTGATGGCGATCAGGAAGACCCGCAGCCCCGCACTGCTGATGTAGTTGAGCTCGCCGCAATCGACCACGAGTCCGGTGGACCCCTTGTCGATAATGGCGCTCAGCTCTTCTTCGAATTCCTTGGCGTTCGCGGAATCCACGCGGCCGCTGACTGCGGCGACGGCCGTGGTTCCGGTGTGACTGGTCTCAACGTTCATGCATCGTCCTCCGGAGTCTCCAAGGGCTGCACGAGGTTCAGGCGATTGCACCCGTCCACCCGCTCATACGTGAGCTTGTGAACGAATGCCTTGGTGAGATGGATGCCGAGGCCACCGATGGGACGGCCCGAGGCAGGAAGGTCCACATCGGGGTCGGCGGCGTCCTCGAGCGGGTTGAATGGTTTTCCATTGTCCTGAATGACGGCCTCCACTTCGGTGTCGCTGAGGTGGAGGGTCACGGTGATGATCGGATCCCGCGTGTCCTCCTCGAACCCGTAGGAAATCACGTTCGTCAGTATCTCGTCCAGCGCCAGCTGGAACCCGAATATCGTCCTCTCCGGAAGCCCGTTCTCGGCTCCGAAACGTTCGAACTGCTCCGCGATTCGCCTTGGCTCCTCGCTGTCGAGCCCGACGTCAAACTTCAGATTGACATCCATTTTGGTCATCCCCAGCCCGGACAGCCGCCCCTCGGCCGCCAGGAAAGATCATAAGGTCTCCTGCCGGCCACAAGAAGCCTGGCAGGGCGTGAAATTGTTACTCGCCAAGTTTGACCGGCTGTCCTACAGTAGGGGGGTTCAGCAGCAATTGCAAAATTGCTCTTGCCTAAAAAATAGGCATTGTTTTGAACCTATCTCAAAATCACTACACATAACCTTGAGTTCTGATTGCTGATGATGTACCATTACTGTATGGTTACTCTGACCGACCAGCAATGGGAACGGATCCGTCATCACTTTCCTGAGGAGCATCGCCCCGGGAGCCATCCGGGTCGTAAACCGATTGCCACCCGTGACGTTCTTGAAGCTGTGCTTTGGATTCTCAATACCGGGGCTCAATGGCATATGTTGCCGCAGTGCTATCCGAACTACAAAACCGTGCATCGCCGTTTTCAAAATTGGTGTCGTCAAGGGGTGTTACGCGAAGTTCTCGTGGACCTGGCCCAGACTCTTCACGAGCAAGGGGACTTGGACGAATCGGAAGCTTTCATTGATGGCATGTTCTCGGCGGCCAAGGGTGGAGGTGCCGATATCGGCCACACCAAGCGAGGCAAGGGCGTACGAGTCATGGGGATCGTGGACCGCCATGGGCTTCCCTTGTCGGTGAGCACGCATGCAGCGAACCATCATGAAGTGACGCTGGTTCAGTTGACGTTTGACTTCTACCTGATCGAAGACAAACCCAAGAACTTGATTGGAGACAAAGCCTACGACAGCGACCCGTTAGATGAGGAGCTGAAGAAAGAAGGGGTCGAGATGATCGCTCCCCATCGCCAGAACCGAACCAAGAAAAAGACTCAGGACGGACGCCGATTGCGTCGCTATGTGCGGCGTTGGATGGTGGAGAGATTCTTCGCTTGGCTTCAATGGCAGCGTCGAGTGATCACTCGCTGGGAATTGTATCCGGAGAATTTTCTTGGCTTCGTCCAACTTGCCTCCATCCTGATTTTACTTAAGCAATTTCAATTTTGAGATAGGTTCTTAATACCATTTGGTCGGGAATGGAGGTGCTCCATGTTTCCATTTGGCCTGGCGCCCCTGAGTCTTGTCCTCGTCGCTTCACTCCTCGTCGGGATCCCGGCCTGGTCCGAGGAGGCTGCGGAGGAGGACGAGGGCACCGGCAAGGACGGGGCCTACACCGACGATGTGTACATAATGGAGGAATCCATCGTGGTGGGGACCCGGCATGCGCCCCGCTCCGAGAAGGATTCGGCCGCGCCCGTCGACGTGCTCAACTCGGAAGAGTTGCTCACCCAGGCGGCCGTCGACATGGACGACATCCTGCGCAACCTGACCCCGTCGTACAACATCCAGCGCCACGGCATCGACGACGAGGCGACCCTGGTGCGCCCCGCCACCCTCCGGGGTCTGCCGCCGGACAACCTGCTGGTGCTGGTCTACGGCAAGCGGCGCCACCGCTCCGGGGGTCATCGCCCTGCTGGGCAGCTCCCTCAATACCGGCTCGCAAGGTCCCGATCTGAGCGTGATCCCGGCCATCGCCATCGCCCAGATGGAGCTTCTCCGGGACGGCGCCGCCGCCCAGTACGGCTCGGACGCCATCGCCGGTGTCCTCAACCTGAGGTTGCGGGACGCCTCCGAAGGGGTGCGGCTGGAGACCCGGGCGGGGGAGTACTTCGAGGGGGACGGCCGCCTGACCCAGGTCGCCGCCAACGTCGGCCTGCCGCTCACCCGGGACGGGTTCCTCAATCTCAGCGTCGAGTACCGCCAGAGCGATCCGACCATCCGCAGCGGCCAGCGGGCCAACGCCGAGGCGCTCAGGTCCAGGGGATATCCCGTCCAGGAGCCGGCCCAGATCTGGGGCAGCCCCGACATCGACGGCGTCTGGAACACCTTCCTCAACACCGGTGTGGATCTCGGCATCGGGGCGCAAGCCTACGGTTTCGGAGGCTGGGCGAAGCGGCGCGCCGAGGGGGGCTTCTTCTTCCGCGCCCCGGGCACCTCGTCGGCGCGCAGCAGCGTCTTCCGGATCGGCACCGAACGGGCCGTCGCCGATCTCGACCTCGACGACGATATCGATCCCGCGGAGCTGGAGGTGCCCTCCCTGGACGCCGGCTTCGAGGAGGTGGAGGCTTTCGTCTCCCAGTACGAGGGCAAGCTCTTCCTCTTCAACGAGCGCTTCCCCGGCGGCTTCACGCCCCGCTTCGGGGCCGAGATCCGCGACCTGAGCCTGGTGGCGGGCCTGCGCGGCGAGCGCCCCGGCGGCCTCAAGTGGGACGCCAGCCTCAGCGGCGCCCGCAGCAACATCGAGTTCTTCATCTTCAACACCATCAACGCCTCCCTGGGTCCGGACACGCCGACCTCCTTCCGCCCCCGCGACTACATCCAGACCGAGGTGGCGGCCAACCTCGACTTCTCCTACGCGGTGGAGGTGGCCGCCCTGGCCTCGCCCCTGGGCCTCGCCTGGGGGGCGGAATGGCGCCAGGAGACCTTCGAGTCCGTGGCCGGGGACGAACCCTCCTACGTGGTGGGCCCCTTTGCCGCCCAAGGCTTCAGCAGCGGCTCCAACGGCTACCAGGGGCTGGATCCGAGAAACGCCGGCCAGTGGGACCGCCCCAACTACGCCCTCTACCTGGACCTGCAGGCCGACGTGGTGCCGCGGCTGCAGCTGGGCACGGCGGTGCGCTACGAGGACTTCTACTCAGACTTCGGCAATACCCTCAACGGCAAGCTCTCGGCCTTGTTCCGGGCCACCGACCGGGTCAACCTGCGCTCGACGGTGAGCACCGGATTCCGCGCCCCTTCCCCCGGGCAGGCGAATCTGCGCGCCGTCACCACCGGGTTCTCGGGCACCGGCGGTCTGACCGAGCAGGGGCAGGTGCCGCCCACCCATCCCATCGCCGCGGCCCTGGGCGGCGTGGAGCTGACCGAGGAAAAGTCCCTGGGATTCTCGGTGGGCACCGCCATGGAGCTCTCCGACGACATCGATCTCACCCTCGACTACTTCGACATCGCCATCGAGGACCGCATCGCCCTGACCGGGAACATCAGCGTCACCGACCAGATCGCCGGGATCATCCGCGAGGAGGAAGCCCTGCAGGGCGTCAGCGTTCTCCAGGAGGTCAAGTTCTTCTCCAACGACTTCGATACCCGCACCCGGGGCCTCGACCTGGTGCTGTCGTGGACGCGCACCTGGAACCGCCGGTCCCAGTCCCACCTCGATCTGGCCTGGAACTGGACCCGGACCACCCTCGAGGATTTCTCCGAGAAGCGGACGGTCGGCGGGTTTCTCGGCAAGCCCCTGGACGAGCCGATCGACTTCACCCTCATGACCCCCCGGCGCGAGGTGGAGCTGGAGGAGATGAACCCCGAGCACCGCCTGGTGCTCACCGGCAGCCACCAGCTGGACCCCTGGAACGCCATGGTGCGGCCCAGTTACTTCAGCGCCTGGAAGGCCTGCCGCTTCCAGGACAACACCTGTGGAGATCTCGATCCCTTCGACGGCGGCGTCATCGTCGACGCCGAGGTCGGCTACCTCCTCGGCGAGCGCTACCGGATCGGGGTGGGAGCGCAGAACATCCTCGACTCGGTGCCCGAGGTCGTCCCCGGGACTCCAGACAATCCCTCGGAGACCGAGGGCCAGGGCAACCTGCGCCCGGAGAGCACCCCCTGGGACTACAACGGCGCCTTCTGGTACACCCGCTTGTTCATCGATTTCTAACGCATTTTCTTCCCCGAACCAACATTCCCCGGACGGAGGACCACTCCGATGAAAGACCTGCCCCAAGCTGGAAACTTCGCTCTCGCCTTTGGCGTCAGCGCACTGCTCTTCCTGGGTGCCGCACCCGCGGCCCTGGCGCAAGAAGCGGAAGAAGACGACGTAGCGGAGTTCGAAGAAGAGATCGTGCTGGAGGACGTGGTGGTCACGGGCTCCCGGGCGCAGGCGCGTTCGGTGACGGAGTCGGCCGTGCCCATCGACGTCGTCAGCAGCGAGGAGATCGTCAAGCAGGGAGGCACCGACCTGGCCGACCTGCTGCGAAACATCGTGCCCTCCTACAATGTCAATACCCAGCCGATCAGCGACGCGGGAACCGTTGTCCGGCCTCCCAACCTCCGGAGCCTGGCGCCCGATCACGCCCTGGTGCTCGTCAACGGCAAGCGCCGCCACCGCGCCTCCGTGATTCACTGGCTGGGCAACGGCGTGGCCGACGGCGCCCAGGGTCCCGACCTGTCCGCCATCCCGGCCATCGCCCTCAAGCGGGTGGAGGTCCTGCGCGACGGGGCCTCGGCCCAGTACGGATCCGACGCCATCGCGGGGGTGCTGAACTTCCAGCTGAGGGACTCCCACGACGGGATGTCCATCCAGACCAAGACCGGCAGCTTCCTCGACGGGGACGGCAAGTTCCTCGGCGACGGCGAGCTGTTCACCATCGCCGGCAACATGGGCCTGGGGAACGAGAACGCCTGGGCCAACCTCAGCCTGGAATACGGCAACTCGGGGGCGTCGGTGCGCTCGGTGCAGCGCACCGACGCCGCGGCCCTGACCCGCGCCGGCAATCTCGAGGTGGCCAATCCCGCCCAGATCTGGGGCCAGCCCTTTGTCCGGGACGACATCAAGTTCTTCGCCAACTACGGCGCCGATCTCGGCGAACGCCTCGACTTCTACGGCCACGCCAATTATGCCAACAAGGAGACGGAAGGAGGGTTCTACTTCCGGAACCCCCATACCCGCAGCGGCGTGTTCAGGGGGCCGGTGATCGACTGGAACGGCCAGCAAGTACCCTCCTTGCTGGTCGGCGATCTGGACGGGGTCGGCCAGGGCAATGAGTGCGCCCAGGTTCCCATTATCGACCACAGGCCGGACCCGGAGGCCTGGCTGCAGGTCCGCGACGATCCCAACTGCTTCTCCTTCCTGAAGGTGTTCCCCGGAGGCTTCACGCCGCGGTTCGGGGCCTTCACCACCGACGAGTCCCTCCTCCTCGGCCTTCAGGGTTTCGAAGCCGGTGTGCGCTGGGACCTGAGCGCGTCGTACGGACGGCACGAGGCGGACTACTTCATCTTCAATACCGTGAATGCATCCATGGGTCCCGATACGCCGACCTACTTCGATCCCGGTACCTACGTCCAGTCGGACGTCAACCTGAACTTCGACATCGCCTACCCCGTCAACCAGAACCTGCTGTTGGCGGCGGGTCTGGAACGTCGGACGGAGACCTTCGAGATCGTGGAGGGGCAGATCGAGTCGTACATCATCGGCCAGCCTCTCGCCAGCCAGGGATTCCAGCCCGCCACCAACGGGTTCTCCGGCTTCAGCAAGGTGGCCGCAGGGATCTGGGACCGGTCCAACTCCGCAGTCTACGTGGAGAGTGACTTCTTCCCCATGGACCAGTGGTTGCTCTCCCTGGCCTTGCGCACCGAGAACTTCGACGACTTCGGGACCACGGCCAACTACAAGGTGGCCACCAACTACGGCATCACCGACGACATCAAGGTGCGCGGCAGCTACAGCACCGGGTTCCGGGCCCCCACGCCTGGCCAGCAGAACGCCTTCAACATCACCACGGAGTTCAACTTCGAGAAGAACGACCTGGTCAACAACGGGACGGTCCCCTCGACGAGCCGCGCCGCCGAGCTGAAGGGGGGCAAGCCTCTCGACTCGGAGAAGTCGGTCAACCTCTCCGGCGGTCTCGTTCTCGACCTGGGCATGGTCAGTGCGACGATCGACTACTTCAACATCAAGGTGAAGGACCGCCTGACGGTCTCGCAGGACTTCATCCTGACCGACGCGCAGAGGCAACAGTTGATCGACGAGGGCATCACCAGCGCCGCCGGCCTGCAGGAGTTCCGCTTCTTCACCAACGACTTCGATTCCGCCACCCAGGGGATCGACCTCGTTCTCTCGGCACCGGTGGGTTCGGGCATGGCCAGCCTCGCCTACAACTACACGAGCTCCGGGGTCACCGACTACAACCCGGATGTCCTCGACGATCTCCGGATCCAGGAACTGGAGAATAACCTCCCCAAGCAGCGCGGGAACCTGACCCTGACCCAGTCCCTGACCCGCCGCTGGGACGCGCTGGCGCGGGCCAGCTACTTCGGCTCCTGGTACGACTCCGAGGACGATCAGACCTATGACGGCAAGCCCCTGTTCGACCTCGAGACGAGCGTCTCCTTCGATGACGGTGCGTCCTCCATCGGGGTGGGCGCCCAGAACATCCTCAACACCTATCCGGACGAGAATCCGAACGCCGCCGACAGCATCGGCAACACGTACAGCCAGTTCAGCCCCTTCGGCTTCGGCGGCGCGTTCTGGTACGTGAAGTACCGCTACAGCATGTAGCGGCTGTCTGAAGCACCGGCTGCGTATTGCAGGACCGCTCCAGGGCGCCTCAGGGCGCGGCGAAATCCGCGCCCTGAGGCACACCCCTGGGGCAGCGATCGCCGCTCTGGCCAAGCTCTTCTGGGGGGCGGCACACCTCCCAGTTCAGATCCTGCCGGGCCTCCCCTGGCGCGGCGTCATGGCAGAGGACGGTCCTCTACGGTCCTCTGCGGAAAGAGAGAGGTCCGATTGCTCAAGGCGGGCATTTTTCTGGACATGGAGAACCTCAACCGGTGCGGCGGCTACGCGATCCAGTACCGGCAGGTCAAGGCCCTGGCCGAGGCCCAGGGCGCCGTTGTGGTGCGGGCCAACGCCTACATGGCCATCGACCGTGAGCGCGAGAACCTCGATGCCGAGTACGGGCAGAGAAAGGCGGACTACCGCAACCGGGTGCGGCGCGAAGGGTTCCACCTGGTGCTCAAGGAGGTTCAGATCTATCGCGACAGCGAAGGCCAGGTCATCACCAAGGCCAACGCCGACCTGGAGCTGGCGGTGGACGCCCTGCTCCAGACGGAGAGACTGGATTACGTGCTCCTGGGCAGCGGGGACGGCGATTTCGTCCGCCTCGTGCGGGCCCTGCAGAATCGCGGCAAGCGGGTCGATCTGGTGTCCTTCATGAATACCAGCACGCGGTTGCGCCAGGAAGTGGACAACCACTTCTCCGGGTACCTCGTGCCGGGCCTGCTTCCCGAGGACCGGGGAGAACCCGGACGCCTGCGGGGCATCGTGCACGCCGTCAACGAGGACAGAGGCTTCGGATTCCTCACCGTGCAGACCGGCATGGGCATGGACAGCATGCTCGAGGACATCTTCCTCCACATCACCGACCTGCGCTCGGCGGAGGGACGGCCCCTGGACAATGCCCAGTTCGCCCAGTACAAGACCCGGGGAACGATCGTGGAATTCGAGATGCAGGAAGATGGCACAGGCAAGCGAAAGGCGGTGAACGCCGTGGAGTTCCGCCCCGAACTCTGGGGGATCGCCCGGGGGGACCGCCCGGCCGTGCCCTCGTGAGACTGGCCCCGCTCAAGCGCGATCGTTCCATCGCCCGGGCGCCGGTGCTCCAACGGCGCCTCGGGACTCCACCATCCGCTTGCACGTCTTCCAGATCCCGAGCCGGGGCTGACCCGCCATCCGGCCCCTTCGCGCCCGGACCGGCCTCAGCCCGCCGCCGCCCCTTCCTGGGATCGCAAATAGCGCGCGCTCTCGCCGTTCATCCACGGGTACCGGAAGTGCTCAGCCAGCTCCTGGTTCTCCGGCTGCCGGAGCAGCTCTTCCAGGGCTCCGAAGGCCTGGTCGTAGGAACGTGTCTGGTGGTTCTGCAGGGCGTTCCACAGCAGCATGCTGCGGTCCCCCGTGCGGTAGGCCTCCAGGCCGCGCTCCATGCCCAGGATCATGGGGAGCAGCTGCTCCAGCATGATCTTCTTCGGCAGGGGCTCGACCCGCAGGGGCTGGATCCCCTTGCGGTCGATGACCGCCGGCACCTCGACGACCACGTCGTCCTCCACCCCCGGCAGGGCGCCGCGGTTGGGCACGTTCACCTGGAAGGTGCCCCCCACGTCGTTGGTCAGGGCGTCGATGATGGGCACCTGCTGCTCGCGGGTGCGTCCCGTGCCGAAGACCTCCGTCATCCGCGCCGACGGATCCTCGCAGGCGGCCCGGATCTGGGCCAGCCGCTGCTCCAGGCGGTCCACGTGGACGGGCCTGGCGATGTGGGTGTCCGGTCCGCCGTAGGGCTCGCCGAACCAGTGTTTCTTCGTCTCGATGTCGGTGTGGTACCACCAGCCCCCGAGGCGCGGGGAATCGCCGATGGGGAACAGGCCGTACATGCGGTACTGGTGCACGGCCCCGCGGGACAGCTGAATGTCGTGGGTGCCGTCGGCTTCGTGGGTCCTCCAGTAGTCCTCGCCGTGCTCGTCGATCCAGCGGTCGATCCGCGGGTAGGCGTCCTGCCCTTCGTAGAGGAAGTGGGTCATCCAGATGCAGTGGTTGACCCCCGGCGCCTGGAAGTCGACGCGTTCGAGGTCCATTCCCAGGACCTTGGCGATGCGGTGGTAGCCGTAGTGGCCGTGGCACAGGCCGCAGACCTTGACCCCCGTCTCCCGGGTCATCAGCGTGCAGCCGTCGAAGACGGGGTTGCCCGACTGGATGAGCCAGGCCTCCGGAGACAGCCTCTCCATGTCGCGGGCCACTTCCATCATCAGTCGCAACTGGTAGAAGGATCCGGCCGACACACCGTTGTAGTAGTAGCCGTTCCGGGCCATCAGGCGGCGCATGTCGGCCTGGTGGTGATGGCTCTGGACCATGGCCGTGTTGATGACGAAGTCGGCCTCCCTGAGCGCGTCTTCCCGGTTCGTGGACTGCCGGAAGCGCAGGTCGGCTCCCACCTCGCCGGTGTAGCGGGAGGCCATGCGGGTCACCGCGTCGAGACGGCCGGCGTCGATGTCCATGAAGTGGACCTCGCTGCCGGCCAGGTTCGCGGTGAGGCACAGATCCTTCACCAGGCCGAGGGAGAAGGTGGCGGAGCCGGCGCCGATGACGCCGATGCGGACGGGTTGAGGCATGGGAATCGACTCCTCGGTTTATTTCACATGGGATGCAATAGATAAGGAAAAAGCCCGGAGGCAGGTCGCCGGCCGATGCACTTGTTTTCCGACGGTGAGGAGCCGGGAGCGATGAGCGGTGACAGGAAGTTCGACGAAGAGGCCGTGGAGCTGCCCATCGACGGCACCCTCGACCTGCACACCTTCAGGCCGAGGGAGGCGGCGGATCTCGTGGCCGACTACCTCTCCGAATGCCGCAAGCGGGGGATCCTGGATGCGCGCATCATCCACGGCAAGGGCACGGGCGCCCTGCGCCGCACGGTCCACGCCGCCCTGGACCGGCTCCCCTTCGTCGAGCACTACGCCCTTGCCGGCACCGGAGGCGGAGGCTGGGGCGCAACCCTCGTGCGCCTGCGGCCCCCTCCCGGGCGCGGCGGGGGCGGCTCCCGGCCATGACCGGATCCGGATACTACGACTACGCCCCTACTGTCACCCTGTCCCGGCCCGTGGCGTTCTGCGGCCATCCGGGATGCGGCTACCGGGAGGTCGTCTACGACCTGGCCTCCCTCACCGGCCTTCCCCTGCACGACCTGGACCGGTGGGTCGAGCACGAGGCGGGACGGTCGCTGTGGTCGCTGGCCCGCCAAGCGGGAATAGGCGCCCTCGAGGCGGCCGAGGCGAGACTCCTGCCGAAGGTGCTGGCCAGCCGGCCCCCGGGACTGATCCTCTTCGGCGAGGCCACCCTGACGGGCCCGGACCCGCTCCGGCGTGTGAGCCAGGCGGCGGCCCTGGTCTTCCTGCGGCTGCCGCCCACCTCCTGCTACTGGGCGCTGCGCCGGCGCGGCGAGGCCCAGGGCGGGATCCTCGCCCATCCTCACCTGCCGGACCGGCTGCGCGACGCCAACGATCTCCGCCCCCTCATGGACCGGCAGCGGCCGATCGCCGAAGCCGCGGACCAGGTCCTCGACATGGAGCGCCGCTCCGTGCACGAGGCGGTGCTGGAGCTGCAGCGGGCCCTGCCCGGCCTCTGAGGGGTCGGACCGCACCTTGCCGGGGCGCGGGCCTGCGGCTATGGTAGCGCCCCGAATCCTTGAACCGCCCCCAGGAGGAAGAGCCCGTGATCGATCCCAGATACCTGCTCAGCGACCAGCAGATGCGCGACTACATCACCAGGGGCTACCTCGTGCTCAACACGAGCCTGCCGGCCGCCCTGCACGAAGAGATCTACCGGCGCACGTCGGAGATCATGGAGAAGGAGGGCAATCCGGGGAACAACATCCTGCCCCGGGTGCCGCAGCTCAGGCTGGTCTTCGAGGATCCGGCAATGCGCGGGGCGCTGACGAGCGTGCTCGGCCCCGACCACATCATGCACTCCCACCGCCACTGCCACGTGAACCGGGGCGGCAGCGACGGCGGCGGCACCCACAAGGACAGCTACTGGGGCTTCCAGCGCCTGCGCAACCACCGCACCCGCTGGGCCATGCTGTTCTACTACCCCCAGGACGTGTCCGAGGCCAACGGCCCCACCGGGGTGGTGCCGGGCTCCCAGAACTACCTGGCCAGGGAGTCCTGGGAGACGGTCGGCGATGCCGTGCCCTGCCTCGGCGCCGCGGGTACCGCCGCCCTCGTCCACTTCGACCTGTGGCACCGGGCCTTCCCCAACCAGACCGACACCACCCGCTACATGATGAAGTTCCAGTTCACCCGCATGTCCGAGCCCACGGCTCCGACCTGGCGCTCCGAGACCGGCGAGTGGCCCGGCGGCAACGGCCTGGGCAACCGCCACGACGCCATGTGGAGGTCGGCCTGGAGCTGGCACCGCGGTGAGTCATTCGATGCCCCGGCCGCCGCAGGCGGCGCCGAGACCATCGAGCGCCTGCGCGGCGGCGATCTGGACGAGCGGCTCGAGGCCGCCGCCTCTCTGGGAGGGACCGGGGCCACCTCCGCCGGGGTGGCCGCCCTGCGCGACGCTTTGCGGGACGAGGCCGAGCCGGTACGGCTGAACGCGGCCTACGGACTGGGGGCGGTCGGCGAGAGCGCCATCGACGCCCTCCTCGACGCCCTCGACGACGAGGTGGAAGCCGCCCGTCTGAACGCATCCTACGGACTGGCCGCCGCCGGCCCCGCGGCCGAGCCGGCGCTGATCGAGGCCTGCAGCGCGCCGACGGAATCGAGCCGCGGGTACGCGGCCTTCGCTCTCGGGGAGATGGGGGCGGGTTCCAAGGCCGTGGAGGCGGTGGCGGGGCTGGCGCGGGATCCCTCGGAGGTCGTGCGGCGCAACGCGGCCGACGCCCTCGGCACGATGCAGGGGCGGCCGGAGGCGGCGGTCCCCGCCCTGGAGAAGCTGCTGGCCGACGATGACGACCAGGTGCGCTTCGACGCGGCCTACGGACTGGCGCGCCTCGGACCCGAGGCGGCCCCGGCCACCGAGGCCCTGGTGGCGGCCCTGGAGGACGGCAACCGCTACGTCCGCAACCACAGCGCCGAAGCCCTGCAGAGGATCGGCACACCGCAGGCCAGGGAGGCGCTCTACGACTTCCTCACGGTCTCCCGCTGGTGCCCGATCACCAACCGCGAAAGCACGTTCTGAGCCCCGGACAAGCTCCCAGAAAGGACTCCACGCAATGGCGCAGACACAGCCGGTCCTGATCGCCGGTCAGTGGCGGCACTCCCGGGCCGCCGGCACCTTCGAGCCGACGAACCCGCGCACCCGGCAGGCCACGGGAGAGACCTACCCCGTCAGCGGTCCGGAGGAGGTCACCGAGGCCGTCGAGGCGGCGGCCGCCGCCTCCGAGGCGCTCCAGGATTCCCATCCCGCCGGCGCCGCCGCCTTCCTCGAGGCCTTCGCCGGCCGCATCGAGGCCCGCGCCGGCGAGATCGTCGCCATGGCCGAGACCGAGACGGGCCTTCCCGCCGCGCCCCGGCTGGCCGGGATCGAGCTGCCCCGAACCACCAGCCAGCTCCGCCAGGCGGCGGCCGCGGCCCTGGCCCGGTCCTGGAGCCTGCCCACCATCGACACCGGCAGCGGCATCCGCTCCATGTACCGGGCCCTCGAAGGGGGCGTCGCCGTCTTCGGGCCGAACAATTTCCCCCTCGCCTTCAACAGCGTCTCGGGCGGTGACTTCGCCGCCGCCATCGGCGCCGGTTGCCCGGTGATCGCCAAGGCCAACTCCTCCCACCCGGGCACGACCCGCCTGCTCGCCGAGGAAGCCCTGGCGGCCGTCAGGGAGACGGGCCTGCCGGAAGCGACGGTGCAGCTCCTCTACCGGACCGACCACGAAGTCGGCAAGAGGCTGGTCTCGCACCCGCAGATCGGGGCCACGGGCTACACCGGGTCGAGGGCGGCGGGCCTGGCCCTCAAGGCGGCGGCCGACGCCGCCGGCAAGCCCATCTACCTGGAACTGAGCTCCATCAACCCCGTGTACGTGCTGCCCGGGGCGATCCGCGAGCGGGGCTCCGACATCGTCGGGGAGTTCCAGACCTCCTGTCTCATGGGGACCGGGCAGTTCTGCACCAACCCGGGGATCGTCGTGGTCCTGGCCGGCGACGAGGCCGAGGACTTCATCGCGCAGACCGCGGACGGCTTCGACAACGCTCCGGTGGGAACGCTGCTGGCCGAAGGCGTTGAGAGCGGGATGGAGGCGAGCGTCCGCGCCCTGCAGGCCGCCGGCGCCGAGCTGGTCACCGGGGGAAGGGCCGGCGCCGGCACCGGCTACAGCTACAGCAACACCCTGCTGCGGACCACCGCGAGCAGGTTCCTGGGCGACCCGGAGGCGCTGCAGACCGAGGCCTTCGGCAACGAGAGCCTCTTCGTGGTGGCCGACGACGTCGACCAGGCCGCCGAGGTGGCGCGCCGACTCGAGGGCAACCTCACCGGCTGCATCTACTCCGACACGGGCGGCTCCGACGACGACGCCTACGAGCGCATCGCCCCGGCCCTGCGGCGGCGGGTGGGTCGCCTGCTCAACGACAAGATGCCCACGGGCGTGGCCGTGGTGCCCTCCATGAACCACGGCGGGCCGTACCCGGCCACGGGACACCCCGGCTTCACCGCCGTCGGCATCCCCGCCTCCATGCTGCGCTTCGCCATGCTCTGCTGCTACGACGAGGTGCGCCCCCACCGCCTGCCGGTGGAGCTGCGGGACGAGAACCCCGGCCGCGTCTGGCGCCTGATCGACGGGAACTGGACGCAGGCGGACGTGTAGCCGCGGCGGGCGGCAGGGTCCGCGGCCGCAGCAGGGTCCAGGCAGCGGGGTCCGCGGGGCAAGCCTACTTGTGGGCGTGGTGGAAGGCCCCGGGGCGCGAGCAACGCGCCTTGCGCCGCCGCCTACCTGTGGGCGTGGTGGGAGGCCTCGGGGGCTCGGTACTCGACGTCGAGGTGGGGCGTCTCCAGGCGGCGGTGCCCCGCGTTCCGGGAGCGCAGGCAGCTCTCCAGGATCCCGCAGACGATGAGGGTCCGTTCCGCCGGGAAGGGGGCCGCCCCGGTGGCCAGCATCTCGTCGATCTTGGCCACCAGGCAGGCCGAGTAGGTGACGTTCGGCGTCGGCGTCAGCAGGAACTGGCACGACACCGGATCGGCCTCGCCCGCCAGCCGGGCGGCGAAGCAGTAGTCGCGCACGGCGCCGTTGATCATCAGCAGCGCCGCCCGCAGGCCGTCGCGGAACTCGACCAGGTAGGCCGCGGGCGCATCGACAAGCCGTTCGATCTCGCCCGAGCCGAGCAGGTCCTGGGTGCGGCCATCCTCCAGCGTCGCCCCCAGGGGGCTGTCCGAGCGCGACAGGGCCGCCTCCAGCAGCCGCATCGACCAGCGGCCTTCCCGGCCCGCCTCCCAGACCTCCTCCCCCTCGATGAGCTGCACCGCGGCGACGCCGGTCTCGCCCCCGCGGCGGCGCTCGATCATGCACTGCATCGCCTCCAGGGCGTGGTAGTCCATGGCGTCGGAGCCGCCCACGCCGATCATCAGGGCCTCCTCGACGCCGGCCCCGTGGGGGATCTCCAAGTCCGGCAGCCTCCAGGTGACCGGCAGCGACGACCCGGCCAGGATGGGGAAGCCGAGGCGGCGTCCGTCCTCGACCATCTCCCGGGCGTAGTCGAAGCTGTAGGAGAGGTGCTTGTCGTTGTAGACCGGCACGGCGCGGCCATCGGCCTCGAAGACGGCCACGCACTCCTTGAACAGCTCGTACCTCGGGTAGAGCTTCTGCCCCAGCTCGTTGTCCGGGTACTCGCCGTGCTCGCCGATGATCAGGACGCCGTCCACGGCCAACTCGCCGCCGCCGCAGCGCAGGGCCTCGGCCACCGTGGGATACACCTGGAACCCGAACTCCCGGGCCCGGTCGACGCCCTGATCGCCTTCGGGGGACTGGTCGACGTAGAGGGATACGATCCGCCCCGGGGAACGGCGCCATTCGCCCTCGTACGGATAGCCGACGAGAAAGCGGTCGGCGAAGTGCTGGGCGTGGGACAGGTAGCGGTAGATGGTGGCCACCACCGCCAGCCTCATGTCGCGGTCGTCGGGCATCTCCGTCCTCACGTGCGCCAGAAGGTGGATTCGGGGTTCGGCTGGTAGGTGACCTCGGCCAGGTGCGGCGTCTCGAGGCGCGCCTGGTCCTGGTGGAGGCTGTCCACGCCCGCGGCCGTCAGGCCCGTGGTCATCAGGGTGCGCTCCACCGGGTAGGAGGCCCGCCCGGTGAGGAACATGCGCTCCACGTTGTTGACTTGGGGGCTGAAGAAGTTGGCCAGCGAGGTGCGGGCCGGCGGCATGGGCAGGTACATCTGGGTCGACAGGGGCTCCTCCTCCCCGGCCAGTCGCGCGGCGAAGTTGAAGTCCTGCACGAGGCCGCCCATGAGCAGCATGGCGCTGCGCAGGCCGTCGGCGTGCTCGTAGACATAGGCCACGGGGCTCTCGCAGAGCCGCTTCAGCTCGTCGATGTTGGGCCGCGCGTCGTTGAATCCCGGACGGGGCTGGGTGCGGGTGTGACTGCGGCTCAGGGCCGACTCGAACAGCTCCCGGGACCACACCCCGTCGTGATGGGCCTCCCAGAACCGCTCGTCGCGGTACGCCTGCAGCCCGACGACACCGTGCTCGCCCCCCTCCCGGCGCTCGACCATGCACTGCAGCGTCTCCAAGCCGTGGAAGTCGTAGCTGTCGACGCCGCCGTAGCAGACGCAGACCGCCTCCTCCACCCCTGCGCCGAGGGGCATCTCCAGAGAGGGCGTGCGCCAGGTGACGGGCAGCGACGAGCCGGCCATGAAGGCGAAGCCGAGCTCCACGGACTGGTCGTACATCTGGCGGGCCCAGTCCCAGTTCCAGGACAGGTGCTTGTCGTTGAAGACCGGCGCCGACTGGCCGGTGGTGCGGTACACGGAGACGATCTGCTGGAAGAACTCGTAGCGGGGGTAGAGATGCTGGCCCTTCTCGTTGCGGTCGTACTGGCCGTGCTCCCCGACCAGCAGCACGCCGTCCACGGCCAGCTCCGACCCGCCCAGGGTGAGGGCGTCGGCGATGGTGGGCACCCCCCGCACCTCGGGGAACCGGGCGAGGCGGTCCGGCGTGAGGTCGCCCTCCGGGTGCTGGTCGACGTAGAGGGAGACCAGGTCCATCGGCGGGCGGTGGTGGCGCCCGTTCCAGCCGTAGCCCTCGAGGAAGCGGTCGACGATGTGCTGGCCGTGGGAGAACTTGCGGTACTCCGTGACCACGGCGGCGATCTTCGGTCTGCGGTCGGCGCTCAAGGGCGGGTGCCTTCTGATGATCCGGCGCTGCGAGGGCGAGGGGCCTCAAGATAGAGCCGCGCCGCACCTCGCTCCAGGCTTGCGGGCCGGACGGGCCGTGGCCCCTGCTTTGGTCTGGCCCCGTCTACTGGAGGGCGGCCTTGATGCGCGCCCAGGAGGACGGCTCCACGGCGGAGCCCTCGTCCCCGTCGTAGACGGATGGATCCTCTCCGGCGCCGAGCAGCAGACCGTCGACGAAGAAATCGGCGTAGCGGAAGGATGGTTGCTCGGTCAGGGACAGACGGATCCCGCCCTCATATGGAGGCTGGGGATCGTCGTTGTCCCACATCGAGATCTCGAATCCGATGACCTTGCCCGGGTAGAGTTCCGAAGCCACGGAGGCCTCCTCGTCGTCGTAGATGAGGTCGTCGAAGGGGGTCACCCGGAGCTCGGTGACCGAGATCGCCGGGCCCTCGCCGAGAGCGCCGCCCCCGGCCGCGGCGTACGGCTCCCGGGCAACCCACTCGTTGGCGACGCCCAGAAAGTGCAGATGCTCGCCGTCGGGCGCCTCGCCGATCGCAAGCCAGGTCTGCGCCTGACGTTGGTTCTCCAGGAGTTCCTCGCGCGGGCAGTCCCGGCACCACGCCCAGTTCACGTAGCGGTATCGCCCACCGGAGTGGTCGCCGTCGAGAACCAGGATGATGACGGAATCCCAGAATTCCAGGTTCATGGCATCCCCGCCGAGGACGTTGACGTAGAGGTCATCCACCCCCTCGAAGCGGTTGACGTAGAGGTCATCGACGCGCTCCATGGCAGCCCAGATGGTACCGCTGCCCTGGTGCCAGGCGAGCCAGATGCGGAAGTCCAGGTTTGATGGATCATATTCCGCTGGCTCGCTTTGAGTCCCCCAGACGAAGTCGACGGCGGTGAGCGAGGGCTCCCCGACGACCTCGTACCAATCCTCGACGCTCCCGTCGGTCAGGTCGATGCGGTCCAGATCCTCGTCGAGGAGCTCGTAGAAGGGGTAGATCTCGTCGCCGATGTGGGCGTGGCCACGGCCGGCCGGGATCAAGACAAGGAGAAACACCGCCTGAACAATCCACGGTCGCATCATGCTCCTCCTTTTCGCGGCACGAACAGGACTACCTCCGGATGGAGGCAGGTCAGCGGAGGGAGTACTGCCCCCCTGCGGCCAGGTCGGGTCGATGGCAGATACTGAGGGATCGACAGACCTGCAACGAGAATCGGCGGGGGCCAGCCTCCCGCCGCCCGGCATCGGGACAGCAGAGGCATCGGCGCATGACACTCCATAGCTTCGAGCGGGGAGAGGCGAGTCCAAGACTCGCCTCCGGCCCATCACCTGACCAGGAGGTTGCCCGCATGAAACAGGTCTTTCCCGACATGTACTGCTGGTCCGTCTTCAACGAGGACCGGCAGATCGACTTCAACGGCCATCTGTGGGTGCGGGAGGAGGGGAACGTCCTCTTCGATCCGGTACCGATGATCGAGTCCGACCTGGCTCAGCTCGACCGGCTGGGAGGGGCCGCCTGGATCGTGGTGACCAACCGCGACCACGAGCGCGAGGCCGGCGCCTTCCGGGAGCGCACCGGCGCCCGGGTGATCGCCCACGAGGCCGACGCCGACACCCTGACCGCGAGCGTCGACCGCGCCGTCCGGGAGGGGGAGATCCTCCCCGGGCTGGAGGCCGTCCACCTGGAGCACGGCAAGAGCCAGGGCGAGATCGCCGTGTACTGGCCGGAGCGGGAGACGATCCTGGCCGGCGACCTGGTCGTCGGCGCCCCCGTGGGACGGCTGAGCCTGCTGGGCGACGAGAAGCTCGACGACGCGCCGGCGGCCGCCCGGGAGTGCCGCAAGCTCCTGGCCCTCCCCTTCGACGCCATGCTGGTCGGCGACGGGCACTCCCTCGTCACCGGGGCCCGCGAGCAGCTGCTCCGCTGCCTGGAGGCCCGCACCGACATCCACGTCAACCACATCCACGCCGACGAGGTGCCGTGGGTACCGTACTTCGACCGGGAGGGCTACCGCTGGGACAGCAAGGACCTGGACGCGCTCGTGGGGGCCCGCCGGCTGGGATACCAGATGATTCGCCTGCCGCCGGGCCAGTCGACCTACCCCTATCACCTGCACCACTTCGGCGAGGAGCTGTTCGTCGTCCTGCAGGGCGAGTGCACCCTGCGCTCGGACCGGGGATCCTGGACCGTGCGCGCGGGATCCTACATCGCCTGCCCACCCGGACCCAGCGGCACCCACAAGTTCACCAACGAGAGCTCGGGCGACTGCGTGCTGCTGGCCGTGGGAGAACAGCTGGCGCACGACGTGTGCGAGTACCCCGACTCGGACAAGGTGGGGCTGCGCGCCGGGAGATTCCGCAAGGGGGATGCGGTAGCGTACTGGGACGGGGAGTGAGCCGGAGAGCTGCTTGCCGGCGGCCCCGGCCGGCGGTACCCTAACGCGCCCCCCGGCTCCCCGTCAGGAAGAGACCATGAACAGCATCCAGGCCGCCGTTGCGGGCCAGGCTCGCCGCAACAGGAAGCTCCTGTCCGGCGCCCGCTACCTCGGCGAGAGCATCTACTCCACCGTCCTGCCCCTGAGAGTCGACCTCGACTCGGCCTCCGGGCTGACCGCCGAGCAGAGCGGGGCCCTGGAGGGGCTGCAGATCGAGGCGGCGCGCACCGCCATCCGGTCGCTGGCCTCGCTGGCCGCCATCGGCGAGCTGGACCACCTCGGCGGCGGCCTCGAGCTGATCCCCGCCCTCACCCTCACCCTCGCCGTCACCGACTACGAGCGCGTCGAGTACACCATCGAGCACGCCCACGCGAGCGTCGGCTACTACGGGACCCTGGCCGCCTGCGGGTTCATCGACGAGGACGCCGTGGTCGACGACTTCCGCCGCGGCCTCGACCTGCCCGGCCACGTCTCCTGGCTCCCCGGCGGCACCCAGCTCAACGGCGGCCGTCTGGGCGTCATGATTCCCGCCGCCGTCGGCATGGCCCTGGGCAAGCGGGCCCGCCGGGATGACGGCGCCTGGGTCGTGGTGCACTGCGGCGACGCCGGCTGGGTCTCGGGACAGGCCCTCAACGGCTTCAACGGCGCCGACGTGGGGCGGGCGCCGATCACCTTCGTCATGCACCGCAACGGCATCCAGCTCTCCGGCGCGACCCGGTCGATCATGGACAAGGACCCGCGGCCGATCATCGAGTCCCTCGGCGTGCGCATCCTCGAGATCCCCACCCTCCACGACTCGGCCGCCCTCTTCGAGGCCTACCGCGAGGGCTGGCGCCTGGCCCGGGAGGGCACGCCGAACCTGATCTACCCCACCGGCTACCGGTCCCACGAGGACCACGGCATCGTCGACCTGCGCTGGTTCGGCGAGCGCTACGGCGTCACCGAGCGGGTCGCGGCCATGGCCGCGGCCAACGGCGTCTCCATGAGGCGGCCCGTGTGGGTCCCCGGATCGTTGATGAGCTTCCGCGACGACGGCCCCATGGTGGAGTGCCTCTTCCTGGTCAACGACCTGCCCGGCGGCGAGGGCCATCACGACGGCCACATGAAGGACCGCGGCGAGGCCGAGGTCCTGGCCGGACCGATGTTCCAGCCCACAGAGGCACAGCGCGCCGCTATCGATGGCCTGCGCAAGGCCGCCCCCCGCGAGGTCGTCACCCGCGCCCGGCCGGCGCCCGGAAGCCCCAACCTGGTGCTCACCGCCGATCAGCGGTCGGCCGCCGATCTGCCGGGAGCGGGGGAGCAGGCGAGCGCGCGCAACGGCTCCGAGGCCGGGTACGCCGCCGTGGCCGCGGCCCACCCGGAGGCGATGTTCGTGGTCAGTTGCGACCTCGACGCCTCGACCAAGCTCGGCAAGGCCCGAGCCCTGCTGGCGCCGGACCACGCCTTCGAGATGAGCATCGAGGAGCAGGCCGCCTGCCTCATCGCCGACGGGCTGGCCGTCAGCTCCCGCAGCCCCCAGCTGAACGTGGTCTCCACCTTCGCCGCCTTCTTCGAGGGGATCGCCCGCGAGGGCTTCGACATGTGGCGCTACCAGCGCAACCTCACCGGCGTCAACGAGGGGCTCAACGTCACCTTCCACCTCTCCCACGTGGGCGCCTGCACCGGCCGCGACCACTTCTCCGGCTGGGGCCTGGACTGGATCAACGTGGGGCTCACCTACCTGCCCTACCTGCACCGGTTCTACGCGCCCGCCGACGCGCGCTCCGCCTTCCTGGCCGTGGTCGATCTGGCCGCCCACTACGGCGGTCACGTCATCGGCATCCCCCGGGACAACCTGCCGGTCCTGGAGAAGCAGGACGGCTCCGGGCCGCTGTGGGAACCGGCGGACCCGTGGGAGCCGGTCACCGCCTACCGCCGCAACGAGGGCGCCGAGCGGGCCATCCTCGCCTTCGGGGCGCCAGCCTTCCTGGCCGGTGACGCGGCGGGGACGCTGGGCCGCCAGGGCCGGCCCACGGACGTGCACATCGTCAACGGCCTGCCCCTGACCGAGCGCGAGCTGGAGCGGCTGCTGGCCCCCTACCCGGGCGGGGTCGTCACCGTGGAGGACGGCTTCATCGGCACGCCGCAGACCGGCGTGCGGGGGTTCGCGGGGCTGGTGGCCGCCAAGGCCGCCGAGGCGGGTATGCCCGTGGCCCACGTCGGGATCACCGATCCGACGACGGCGCCCTCCGACGGACACATGGAGACCTGGAGGCACTTCGGCATCACCTGGCGAGCCCTGGTCGCGGCGGTCCGACGGCTGTAATCGCAACCGACAAGGAAAGGGAGACGATGAGGATGAGACGGATCGCGACGATCGCCGCGGGCGCAGCGCTGGCGGGGATGGCCGCCTGCGGAACCTCGGAGGAGGGAGGCACAATGGGAGGCGACATGGGAGCGCTGATGGACCCGGCGGGCGCTGAGATGACTCAGGAGGCCCCGGCCACCTTCAAGGCGCGGTTCGAGACCACCAAGGGGTCTTTCGTGGTCGAGGTGGAGCGCCGCTTGGCGCCGAACGGCGCCGACCGGTTCTTCAACCTCGTACGCCACGGTTACTACAACGGCAACAAGCTGTTCCGCGTCATCCCCGGGTTCGTGGTGCAGTGGGGGATGAGCGGCGACCCGGCCCTCAACAAGGTGTGGCACATGGCCCGGATCCCCGACGACCCGGTGATGACCAGCAACGAGCCCGGCACCATCACCTTCGCCATGGCGGGGCCGAACACGCGCACGACTCAGCTCTTCATCAACTACAAGAACAACGCCGGCCTCGACGGCCAGGGCTTCTCCCCCTTCGGCCGGGTCGTCGAGGGCATGGAGGTGGTGGAGTCCTTCAACGCCGAGTACGGCGGCACGCCGGCCGCCAACCAGCAGAACATCGGTGCGAAGGGCGACGCCTTTCTCGAGAAGAACTTCCCCAATCTCGACGCCATCCTGACCGCCACGATCGAGTAGCCGGGCTCGTTGGCCGGCTACCGCATCGACCACATCGGTCCCGGCGCCGCCTCCCTGGCGCTGCTGACCGCCGTGCTCTGGGGCGGCAACCAGGTGGCCATCGAGGCCGGCCTGGAGGGGCTGCCGCCCCTGGCCCTCGGCGCCGCCCGCTTCGCCATCGGCTGGGCGGTGGTCGCCGCCGCCGCCGCCGTAACCCGGGAGCCGGTGGCCCTGGCTCCCGGCCAGCGGGTCCCCCTCCTCGGCCTTACCCTGCTCTTCGTCGCCCAGATCAGCTCCCTCAACATCGGCTCCGACCACACCACCTCGAGCCGCGCCATCGTCGTCATCTCGGCCTATCCCTTCTTCACCGCCATCTTCTCCCACCTGCTGATCCCCGGAGACCGCCTCGCCCCCCGGATGGTGCTCGGCATGGTGCTCTCCTTCGGCGGCATCCTGTGGATGTTCGCCGAGAGTCTCTCCTGGCGCTCGACGGCCTATCTCCTCGGCGACGCCGTGGTCCTGCTCAGCGCCTCCCTCCTGGGCCTGCGGCAGGTGGTGATCAAGCGCCTCGTCTCCGGCCTGCATCCCTACAAGGTCCTGTTCTGGCAGGCCCTGCTGAGCGTGCCCGTCTTCGCGGGCTTGAGCCTTCTCTTCGAAGGCACGTCGGGGTACGCCTGGAACACGGGGGCGGTCCTGGGCGTGCTCTACCAGGGTATCGTGGTGGCCGGGGCCTGCTTCATCATCCTCGTCCACCTGCTGACCCGGCACAGCGCCGGCCGCCTCGGCGTCTACGGCTTCGTCACCCCCGCCGTCGGAGTGGCGCTGAGCATGTGGATCATGGACGAGGTGCCGACCCCGGCCGTGGCCGGCAGCATGGCCCTGGTGGCCGCCGGCATCGCCGTGTCGCAGACGGCGCCGCGGGCCCCCGAGCCGGGCCGGGCCTGAGCGGGCTCCCCCCCGTATATTTCCGTCCCTTCCCCCATGTCTCGAATGGAATTCGTCGCCGACATCCACCTGCACTCGCGCTGGTCGCGGGCCACCAGCCGCGACTTGAACCCCGAGAGCATGCACAAGTGGTCGCAGCTGAAGGGGATCGGCGTCGTCGGCACGGCCGACTTCACCCACCCGGAGTGGCTGGCGGAGCTGAAGGAGAAGCTGGAGCCGGCGGAGGAGGGGCTCTTCCGCCTGCGGCCGAAGCTCGCCGCCGCCGTCGACGGGCAGGTGCCGCCCTCGTGCCGGGGCGAGGTCCGCTTCCTGCTGACCGTGGAGATCAGCTCCATCTACAAGCGCGGCGGGCGCACCCGCAAGGTCCACAACGTCGTCTGCCTGCCCGGCTTCGACGCCGTGGACGATCTCGACCGGCGGCTCTCGGCGATCGGCAACCTGGCCTCGGACGGACGCCCCATCCTCGGCCTCGACAGCCGCGACCTGCTGGAGATCTGCCTCGAGGTCGATCCCCGGGTGCTGTTCATCCCCGCCCACATCTGGACGCCCCACTTCGCCGTCCTCGGGGCGAGTTCCGGCTTCGACAGCCTTCAGGAGTGCTTCGACGACCTGCTCCCCCACATCTTCGCCGTCGAGACCGGCCTCTCCTCCGACCCGCCCATGAACAGCCGGCTGTCCGCCCTCGACCGCTACGCCGTGGTCTCCAACTCCGACGCCCACTCGCCCTCCCGCCTCGGGCGCGAGGCGACCTGCTTCGACACGGAGTTGTCCTACACCGGCATCCTCGAGGCGCTCCGGTCCCGCGACCCTTCGCGGTTCACCGGCACCATCGAGTTCTACCCCGAGGAGGGGAAGTACCACTACGACGGGCACCGCAAGTGCGGGGTCCGCTGGAAGCCGGCCGAGACGAGGGCCGCCGACGGTCTCTGCCCACGGTGCGGCCGCAAGCTCACGGTGGGGGTCCTGCACCGCGTCGAGAATCTGGCCGACCGCGGCGAGGAGGAGAGGCCGCCCGTGGACCGGCCCTTCGAGTACCTCATCGCCCTCGACGAGGTGATCGGCTCCTGCATCGGCGTGGGACCGAAGAGCAAGAGGGTGCAGGGCGTCTACCGGCACCTGCTCGAGCAGCTCGGCCCGGAGCTGCCGCTGCTGCGCGCCGCCGACCCGGAGCACATCGCCGCCTGCGGAGAGCCGCTGGTGGCCGAGGGCGTGCGCCGCATGCGCCAGGGCCGCGTGGCTATCGAGCCCGGTTACGACGGCGAGTACGGCGTGATTCAGGTCTTCACCGGCGAGGAGCGCCGGCGGCTGGAGGGCCAGGGCCGGCTGTTCAACCTGGCTCCGGAGGAGGCGAGTCCCGCCGCGCCGTCCGCTGCCGCGGCCGTCGACACCGGGGCGGTCGACGCGGCGGCTGCCGGAGCCCCGCCTGTGGACGCGGCGGCCGTGGACGCCGCCGACGTGGTGGAGCGCATCGCCTCGGGGCCCGTCGAGGGAGAGTCGCGGGTCGACTCGCTGCTGGAGGCTGCGCAGGACATCGCCGCAGGCATGACCCTCGAGGGGCTTGACGACGATCAGCAAGAGGCGGTGAGGGCCCCTGGCCCGGTGGCCGTGATCGCGGGACCCGGCTCCGGCAAGACGAGGACGCTGACGCGGCGGATCGCCTGGCTGGTCCGCGAGCAGTCCTGCCCGCCGGAGCGCATCGCCGCCGTCACCTTCACGCAGCGGGCGGCCCGGGAGATGGGGGAGCGCCTGGAGGACCTGCTGGGCGAGCAGGCCGGCGCCGTGCGCGTGGGCACCTTTCACCGGCTGGCCATCGGCTGGACCACCGGGCTCACCGGCGCCGATGCGCCGCTGGTGGTGGACGAGGCCGAGTCCCTCGGCCTGCTGCGCGACGTGCTCGCCCGGCCGGGGAAGGCCCCGGCGCCGGCCCGCCAGGTGCGGGAACGAATCTCGCGCTGGAAGGCGGATGGCCTGCGCCCCTCGGACCTGGCCGGCGAGCCGCTGGCCGCCGCCTACGGCGCCTACCAGGAGCGCCTGGACGCCTGTGGCGCCCGGGACTACGACGACCTCCTCCTCGACCTGCTGGAACTGCTGCGGGGAAGCGAGTCAGCGGCCCGCCAGGCCGCCGCCGGCCACGACCACCTGCTCGTCGACGAGTTCCAGGACGTCAACGCCGTCCAGTACGAGCTGGTGAAGCGGCTGGCCGGCTCCGGCGAGGGTCTGTTCGTCATCGGCGACCCCGATCAGGCGATCTACGGGTTCCGGGGCGCCGACCCCGGGTTCTTCACCCGCCTGGGCCAGGACTTCCCCGCCATCTCCGTGCACCGGCTGGACCGCAACTACCGCAGCGACCCGGGCATCGTGGCCGCCTCCCGGGCGGTGATCGCCGGCGGCCGGCCAAGGGCCATCGGCGCCGAGGCCGCCGGGGATGGACCCGTCCCCTGCGTGCGTCTCGTCGAAGCCGGCAGCGAGCAGGCGGAGGGCATCGCCGTGGTTCACGCCGTGCAGGAGCTGGTGGGCGGCACCGACATGGTCGCCACCGACCGGGCCAGCGGGGTCTCCGAGCCCGGGAGCTACGCCTTCGACGACGTGGCCGTGCTCTTCCGCACCGGCCGCCAGGCCGCCGTGCTGGAGGAGTGCTTCCTCACCGAAGGCCTGCCGTACTCCATCTCCGGTCCGCGGCGGTTCCTCGAGGAGCGGGGAGCCCGGGACGCCGTCGCCTTCTTCCGCTACGCCCTGAAGCAGGAGCGGCCCCTGCGCATGCTGGAGGCCCTGCGCACCGGGCCCTTCGACGCCGGGGCCGCGGCCCTGGGGCGGTTGTCGGCGGCGATCGCCTCGCCGGAGGAGATGGAGGCCGCCGTGGGCGGGCTCTCCACCGGCGCCGCCGCCAAGGTGGAGGCCCTGCGCCGCGCCGCCGCCGGGTACGCCCGCCGCGCCGACGACGAGCCCCCCGACAAGGTGCTGCGCGTCTGGCAGGAGGACCTGGGCGTGGTGGCGACCCCCGCCTTCGAGCAACTGGTCGGCGTCGCCGCGGGAGCCGCCTCCATGGAGGAGCTGCTCGACACGCTCCTGCTGGGCCGCGAGGGCGACGTGACCCGCCGCGACGGCACGCCGACAACCCAGGCGGTGGCCCTGATGACGATGCATGCCGCCAAGGGCCTCGAGTTCCCGGTGGTGATTCTCTGCGGCCTGGAGGACGGGCTCGTGCCGCTGCGGGACGGGGACGGCGCCACCGACCTGGCAGAGGAGCGGCGCCTGCTGTTCGTGGCCCTCACCCGGGCCCGGGAGCGGCTGATCCTCACCCGGGCGCGGCACCGCACCATGCGCGGGCGGCTCCGCAGCCTGCCGCCGTCGCCGTTCCTGGCCGACCTGCCCCCGGAGCTGTGCGCCCGCGAGGACGCCGCCACCCCCCGGCGGAGCGCCGCCCAACTCGAGCTGTTCTAGATAGAAGGAAGGATCTCCGGCGGTACCCTGGGTGCCGCCGGGGACGAATCTCGCGAAGGCCGTGCCGGCGGGACGCCGCGCTCAGCGGTACTGGTCCAGGTCCCCCCGGTACTCCAGGCCCAGCACCTCCATGCCGCGGCGACGGTTGCAGAAGGCGTCCGCCTCCTCGGCGCCGGCCATGTTCAGCACCTCGAGCTCCAGCCCCTCCCGCTCGACGGCGAGCCGGCAGGCCTGGGCCAGGTCGTGGCGGCAGACCCAGCCGGTGCTCCAGCGGCCGCGCAGGTCGTAGCGGGACTTCCCGATCCCCAGGCGGCTGTCGACGATGTAGCACGGCCGCAGCACGACGATGGACAGCCCGAAGGCCTCGTGCATCTGCCGGCACATCTCCTCCTGCAGCCGCTTGTGGACGGCGTAGAGGCTGCCGTCGGGCCGGCGCACCTCGCTGTCGAAGAACACGCCCCGCGGGTGCTCCACGTGGCAGGAGCCGATGTGGACCACGCGGCCCACCTCGAGCAGCCGCGAGGCCTCCAGCACGTTGAACAGGCCCTTCAGGTTGACCAGGTACGACCGGTCGTCGCCGTAGCCGTCCTCGGTGCGGGAGCTGTACACGGCCGTGTGGATGATGGCGTCCGAGCCCTCGACGGCGGCGTGGACGGCCTCGTAGTCGCAGATGTCGGCGTGAACGGTCTCGCCATCCCAGTCGCCGTCGATGTCCCGCAAGTTGTCCCAGGCGCCGGGACCGTGGTCGACGGCGCGCACTTGGTGGCGGTCCTTCAGGTTGGCCAGGATGGCGCGGCCGGCCCAGCCGGCGGCGCCGAAGACGGTGACCTTCATCGATTCTCCTCCCGCAGCCACTGCCAGAACTGTTTCCACGTGCCGCCGAGGGGGTGGGCGTCGTGGACTCGGTGGACCTGGTGATGCTCGGCCTCCGACCGGGCGAGGATGTCGTCGAAGGTCCGCCCCCGCGCCCGGCGCAGGAACATGAGGACGAGCAGGGCGAGGATGGCGTAGAGGGCGATCCCGAAACCGAACATGCGGCCAAAGCTGCGGCCGGAGCCGCCGGCTGGCAAGCCGCTCCCCCGTGCCGGGGTCCGGCCTCGGGCCGCCGGGCGCCAAAGGGCCGTCAGACCCGCCCCAGGTGTCCGCCGGTGGACACTTCTGTATCGCCAGCGACCATCCGCCCGCCATGCGAGAATCCTTCCGGGTGCCGCAACTGCATGTCGGAGAGGGAGTACCGCCTGGTGGCGCGGTTGTTGCTACCCTGGATGGAGCCGGCCGTCCGCTCACGGGCACCGCCCCGGCCGGACCACGAACCGGAAGAGAGGAACCATTGCTGGCTCACTACCTGACGACGGCCCTGCGCCTGCTGTGGAGGGAGCGCGGGTACGCGGCGATCAACGTCTTCGGTCTCGCCATCGGCTTTTCCCTGTGCCTGCTGATCGTCCAGTTCACCACCTATCAGCTGGCCGTGGGCGACTACCACGACAACGCGGATCGCGTCTACCGGCTCCTGGGACCCGGGTGGCGGGGCTCAGGGTTCACCACGAGTGTGCCGGTCCGCATGGGCCCGACCCTCGAGGAGCAACTGCCCCAGGTGGAGAAGGCGGTCCGCTTCCGCGAGGTCGGGCCGACGCAGCTCCGGGTCGGGGCCAAGGAGGGGCTTTCCGGCGACGTGATGACCGCGGAGGCCGGCGTCCTCGAGGTCTTCGGCTTCCCCCTCCTGCGCGGAGACCCGGAGACGGCCCTGACGCGCCCCTACACCATGGTCCTCACCGAGCCCCTGGCCCGCCGCCTCTTCGGCGAGAGCGACCCAATGGGACAGGTCGTCCGCGTCGACGAGAAGTTCGACTACGAGGTCACGGGCATCGTGAGCCAGCCGCCCTCCAGCTCCCTGCTGCAGTTCTCGGCGCTGCTCTCCTTTGCAACCCTGTACGAGGAGAACCGGGCCATGATGGAGTCGAAGGGCGTCAAGGCCTTCATCACCTTCGTTCAGCTGACCCCCGGCGCCGACCCGGCGGCGGTCGCCGCGCGCCTGCCCGCCATGGCCGAGGAGCTCATGGGCAGACCCGACGCGGAGGGTGCCTTGTACAAGCTCCAGCCTCTGAAGTCGATCGCCTTCGACTCGGAGGTGCCCAACAGCCTCGGTCCGAGCGGCAATCCCCTGTACCTGGCGGTCTGCGCCGCCCTGGCGGCGGTGATCCTGATCATCGCGGGCGTCAACTATGTGAACCTGTCCACGGCGCGAGCCGACCGGCGGACCCACGAGATCGGCGTGCGCAAGGCCCTCGGCGCCCACCGCGGACAGCTCATCCGCCAGCTCCTGAGCGAGTCGGTGGTGCTCAGCGCCGGGGCCACGATCCTCGGCGCGGCACTGGCAGAGATCCTGATCCGCCTCCCCGCCCTGATCACGGGAATGGACATCGAGCTGCCCTTCATGCGCTGGACCCTCCCCGCCTGCGCCGGGGCCGCGGCCCTGGCCCTCGGGGTCGGACTGGCGGCCGGCGCCTACCCCGCCTGGGTCGTGGCCCGCTTCCAGCCGGACGCCGTGGTGCGCCGAGGCCGCGGCGGCCGAGGCGGCGGCGCCCGCCTGCGCCAGGTCCTCGTGGTGGGCCAGTTCACGGTCACCGCGGCGCTGATGACGATGACCCTGCTCATCTGGAACCAGGTCGACTACATCCAGGATCTGCTCCGCCGCGACTCCTCCATGGGGTTCGAGCCGGAGCAGGTGATGGTCATCCACAACCGCGGGCTGTCCCTGGAGCAGGCCCGGATCCTCAAGTCCGAGCTGCTCCAGGACAGCCGCGTCGCCCTGGTGAGCCTCTCCGAGACGCTGCCCGGCACGCTCAGCAAGGCGTGGTACGAGGTGGAGGGGGAGGACGCGGGCAAGGTGCAGGTGAGGACCTATGGAGTGGACGGCGACTTCTTCGGGATGATGGGCCTGCGCATGAGCCGTGGCCGCGCCCTCACCGACGAGCCCTCCGACGACCGGGCGGCCGTCATCAACGAGACCGCCGTGCGCAGGATGGGCTGGGAGGATCCCCTGGGCAAGACGATCACCGGCTACCAGGGCCTGGATCTGCGCGTCGTGGGCGTCGTCGAGGACTTCCACTTCGACGGGCCCCACAAGAAGGTGGAGCCCCTGCTCATGGCGCCCGTCTCCAACGTCGGCGCCATCCCCGTGCGCGCGCGCCCCGGGCACCTCGACGAGGTCAACGGGTTGATCGACGAGAAGTGGGCCTCCCTCTCCCCCCACCGGCCCATCCAGCGCCAGCCCCTCGAAGAGGTCTTCGCCGGCCTCTACATGGAGGAGCTGCTCATGGGCCGCGCCCTCACGGTCTTCCTGTCCTTCGCCATCGCCGTGGCCTTGGTGGGGCTCTTCGGCATGGCCGCCCACTCCGCCCGGAACCGCACCCGCGAGATCGGCGTGCGCAAGGTCTTCGGCGCCTCCACCGCCGGCCTCACGGCCATGATGCTGCGGGACTTCGCCAGGCCCGTGAGCCTCGCCCTCCTCCTCAGCGTCCCCATCGCCTGGTGGCTCGCCGGCCTGTGGCTGCAGAACTACACCTACCACGTGGAGGTCGGCGCCGGCCTGTTCCTGACGTCGGCCGCTCTCTCCTTCCTGGTCGCCGGCCTGACCGTGGGCCACCAGGCGATCCGGGCGGCCCTGACCAACCCCGTGGAGACGCTGCGCTCCGAGTAGCGGCGAACGGGATCCCGCCAGACGAAAGGATCGGCATGCTGGGCAACTACCTGACCACGGCCCTCCGCCACCTGTGGCGAGAGCGCGGCTACGCGGCGATCAACCTCTTCGGGCTGGCCGTCGGCCTGGCCCTGTGCCTGCTGGTCATCCAGTTGGCCGCCTACCAGCTCTCGGTGGGCGACTTCCACGAGAACAAGGACCGCATCTACCGCATACTGGGCCCCACCTTCTGGGACAGCGACGAGTACACGTACGCGCTGCCGATACAGCTCGGACCTGCCCTCGAGGACCAGCTGCCCGAAGTCGAAGAAGCGGTCCGCTTCACCGCGAGCAGAACGACGCTGCTCCGGGCGGGTACGAGGGAGGGGGTCTCGGAGAAAGTGCTGACCGCGGACCCCGGCGTCCTTCGCGTCTTCGGCTTTCCGCTTCTGCGAGGCACCCCCGAGACGGCCCTGGAACGCCCATACACCATGGTGCTGACCGAGCCCCTGGCCCGCCGTCTCTTCGGGGAGGGCGACCCCATGGGACAGGTGGTCCGCGTCGCCGAGAGCTTCGATTGCGAGATCACCGGCATCGTCGGCCCGCCACCCCCGGGTTCGTTGCTCCAGTTCTCGGCCCTGCTCTCCCTCGCCACGGAGTACAAGGAAAATCCCGGGATGACCTCCATGATCGTCCGCGCCTTCACCACCTTCGTGCAATTGAGGCCCGGCGCCGCTCCGGCGGCGACAGCGGCGCGCATCCCCGGCGTCGTCGAGGCGATCACGGGAGTGCCCGCAACTCCGGTGACTCCCGTTGCCAGCGTGTCGGTGCAGGCGGTGGGCAAAGTGGGCCAGGGAGACCTTGGGCAGCTCCAGCGCAAAGGCAAGCTCCACGTCTTCGACGGAACGCCTCACGACCACCCGCATCCAGCGGCGCCGGAGAGCCTGCAACAGACCTCGGTCGTCACCCTGCCAGCGCCTCACGCCCACCCGCATCCAGCGGCGCCGGAGACCTTGCGACAGACCTCGGTCGTCCATCTCCCCCCGGAGGCGCTCGAACTCCCGCGGCAGGCTTCCGCCGACAAGCCGCCTTCCTACGTGCTGCAACCTCTCAAGTCGATCTACTTCGACGCCGAAATACCCAACAACCTCGGAAAGAAGGGCAACTCCACTTACCTGGTGGTCTGCGCCCTTCTGGCGGTGGTGATCCTGACGATCGCCGGGGTCAACTACATCAACCTGGCCACGGCCCGGGCGGGGCGGCGGATTCACGAGATCGGCGTGCGCAAGGCCCTCGGCGCCCATCGCGGCCAGCTCATTCGCCAACTCCTGAGCGAGTCGGTGCTCATGAGCACCGCGGCGACGGTGCTGGGAGCTGTCCTCGCGGGGGCCATGCTCCAGCTCATACCCGCCATCGCGGGATCCGCTTTCGACCTTCCCTCCCTGGACTGGTCGATCTCCACGTACGCGGGGGCCGCGGTGCTGGCAGCGGGGGTCGGATTGGCCGCGGGGGCCTACCCGGCCTGGGTCGTGGCGCGCATGCAGCCGACGGCCAACCTGGGCGGGGGCCGAACAGGCGGGGCCCGCCTGCGCAGGGGTCTGGTGGTGACCCAGTTCACGGCCACCACGGCCCTGCTGACGATGACGCTGCTCATGTGGCACCAGCTCGATTTCACCCAGGACCTTCTCCGCGAGAACTCCATCCTGGGGTCGGAGCCGGAGCAGGTGGTGGTGGTCAGGAACCGCGGCCTCACCGTGGATCAGGCCCGGGCTTTCAAGTCCGAATTGCTTCAGGACAGCCGCATCGCCGCGGTGAGTCTGGCCATGTCGGTGCCGGGCGAGGGTTCGAGAGCATCGCACATCGTGGAAGGCCGGATGATCTGGATGTACCAGGTAGATGGCGACTTCTTCGAGATCATGGGCCTGCGCATGGCCCGGGGACGGGCCCTGACCGACGATCCGGCCGATGCCCGGGCGCTCGTCATCAACGAGACCGCCGCCAAGGTGTTGGGATTGGAGGAGCCACTGGGAGAGACGATCCTCACCTGGGGAGACAAGCGCATCGTGGGCGTCCTCGAGGACTTCCACTTCGACGGTCCCCGAAGCGAGGTGGAGCCCCTGGTCATGGAACAGGTCCAGGGAGCGGTGGGCGTCACCATCGTGCAAGTCCAACCCGGGCATCTGGACGCGGCTCTCGAGCTGATCGACGAGAAGTGGGCAACCTTCGCCCCTTATCGCCCCATTCGGCGCCACTCCCTCGAAGAAGTCACCGCCAGGCTCTACTCCGAAGAGTTGAGGGTGGGTCGCTCGCTCACCCTCCTTCTGCTCCTGGCCATCGCCGTCGCCGCCGTCGGGCTCTTCGGATGGCCGCCCACGCCGCCCATGAGCGCACCCGCGAGATCGGCGTGCGCAAGGTCTTCGGCGCGTCGGCCGGCGGCCTAACCGCCATGATGCTGCGCGACTTCGCCCGGCCCGTGGCCATCGCCTTCGTCCTCAGCGTCCCCGTCGCCTGGTGGCTGGGCAACCAGTGGCTCCACGACTTCGCCTATCGCGTCGAGATGGGCGCCGGCCTCTTCGCGGTCTCGGGCGCCCTCTCCTTCCTCATCGCCGGCCTGACGGTGGGCCACCAGGCGATGAGGAAGGCCCTGACCAATCCGGTGGAGACGCTACGCACCGAGTAGCCGCAAAAGGAGACATGCCATGATCGAGATGCACGATATCGAGAAGTACCACCAGACGGGTTCCCTCAAGACCTACGTCCTGCGCCACGTGCACCTGAAGGTGGAGAAGGGCGAGTTCGTCTCCATCATGGGGCCGAGCGGCGCCGGCAAGTCGACGCTGCTCCACATCATGGGCATGCTCGACGAGCCGACGGCCGGCACCTACCGGTTCCTCGGCCAGGAGGTGAGCGGCATGGGGGAGAAGGACCGCACCGAGGTGCACCGCCGGCACATCGGCTTTGTCTTCCAGGCCTACCACCTCATCGACGAGCAGACGGTCTACGAGAACCTGGAGATGCCCCTCCTCTACCAGAAGGTGAAGGGCTCCGAGCGCAAGGCGCGGGTGAGCGAGTTGCTCGACCGCTTCCAGATGGTGGCCAAGAGAGACCTCTTCCCGCACCAACTCTCCGGCGGCGAGCAGCAGCGCGTCGGCGTCGCCCGGGCCCTCATCGGCCAGCCGAGCCTGATTCTGGCCGACGAGCCCACGGGCAACCTCAACTCCCGGCAGGGAGAGGAGGTGATGGCCATGCTGCGGGAGCTGAACGACGAGGGCACGACGATCGTGCAGGTGACCCACTCGGAGAAGAACGCCGGCTACGGCAGCCGCGTGGTGCACCTGCTCGACGGCAAGGTACGGCAGGAGGGAAGCCCGTAACCGTGTGGCGCAACAATCTGATCGTCGCCTGGCGCAATTTGCGTCGCTATCGGATGTACACCGCGATCAACGTGGCCGGGCTGGCCGCGGCCTTCGCAGTGGCCATTTTCGTCGGGCTGAGTGTGCATAGTGCGCTGACGTGGGACCGCTTCCACGCCAAGGGCGAGCAGATCTACCAAGTCTGCATGACGCATCCGATCTGGGAAGGGGAGGCCACTACGAGCACGCCGGAAGGCCTGGGCCCGGAGATGGTGGCCACACTCCCCGCTGTGCTGCGCTCGGTACGTACGCGGCATACATCCGGGCTGCTGCTCTACGGGGATCAGATGACAGAGGCGATGGGACGGTTCGCCGACCCCGGCTTCTTCGAGCTCTTCAGCTTCCCGCTGATCGCGGGCGATCCAAGGACGGTCCTCGACGGGCCGAACTCGATCGTGTTGTCGAGGCGGCTGGCACAGCGGCTGTTCGGCTCCGACGACCCTATGGGCCAGACCCTGCAAGTAGTGGACCGGGGTATCCGCGGAGACTTCGTCGTCACCGGGGTCGCCGCCGATGTGCCGTACGAGTCCAGCCTGAAGTTCGACTGGGTGATCCCCACTCCGGGGCGCGGCGGAGGCGAGACCTACCTGCAGATCGCCGATGCCGCGGGCGTGGAGGCGGCTCTGGCCTTCGACCCGGACCGGTACTGGGAGGGTTTTGAACTCGTCATCGTGCCGCTGTTCGACAAGCGGCTGCACCCCCAACTCAGTAGGGGGCAAGCGATGATGGAGTCGCTCTACCGCAACGGGTTCGTCGCTTGCCTCGTGCTGCTGCTGGCGTGCATCAACTACGCAAATCTGGCCGTGGGCATGTCGCTGACGAGGGCGCGCGAAGTGGGTCTGCGCAAGGTGGTCGGTGCCGGACGGGGACAACTGATGCGCCAGTACTTCGCCGAGTCCCTGCTGCTCAGCTTCGCCGCCCTGGCGCTCGCCGTGCCGCTGACGGGGATCTTTCTGCCGGGCCTGAATCGTCTGCTGATGGTGCCTGGATCGTTCGGATCGAGCCTCGACCTGCAGTTCACGCCGTGGACGGTGATGGCCCTGGCCGGGGTCGGCGTGGTCATGGGGCTCGTGGCGGGCGCGTACCCGGCTCTGGTGCAGTCGCGGATGCAGCCCGTGGAGATCATGCAGGACAGGGTCCAGGTGCGAAGCCGTGCCAGCCGCATCCTGGTAGTCGTTCAGTTCGCGGCCTCCACGGTGTTCCTGACCACGGCCCTCGTCATGGACCGGCAGGTCGATCATTGGCTATCCCTGGATCAGGGCTACGACCCGCAACTCGTGGTCTGCATCCCGACGTTTGCGGGCTCCTCGAAAGAGGAAGGCGTGCATGAGTCGCGGCGCCTCCTCGAGATTTTCCGCCGGGAGGTCCTCCCCCTTTCGGGTGTGCTCTCCGTTTCCGGCTCCGAACAGTTCCCCGACAAAGTCAGTGACTTTCGCTTCGACGACCGGGAACGAGCGGATGTCTCGCTGATTGAGGCAGATCCGCACTTCCTGCGCACCCTCGGCCTGGAAGTGGTCGAGGGTGAGGACTTCCCCCCGGACCTGCTGGCCACCGGTCGTGTAGCGCTCGTAAACCAGCAGCTGGCGGCCACGCTGGAGGGGCCGGTTGTCGGCTCCTATCTCGAAGGGGGCCATCGGCCGCGGATTGTTGGCGTGGTCTCCGACTTCCAGCACGACGATCCGTTCGTCTTCGTGCCGGAACTCGTACTCAGCGTCCGGCCGGAGCGTCGCATTGGGACGGTGCTGGTGCGGGTTCGGCCCGAGGAGGTGCCCGAGACACTCGGCCAACTGCGCGAGGCTTGGGAACGGCTGTCGCCTGGGGTGCCCTTCAGCTATCGCTTTCTCGAAGATCATATCGCCGAGCGTTTCTCTTTCCACGCCCGCATCATCAGCATGCTGCGCTGGGTGACCGGATTCCTTGTGCTGATCGCCTGTCTCGGCGTCTTCGGCATGGCCTCCCTCGCGGTCAGCCGGCGCACAAGAGAGGTGGGCGTGCGCAAGGTCCTCGGCGCCTCGACGGCGAGCGTGGCCGTGCTGCTGTCGTCGCAGTCCACGCGGCTTGTCCTGATCGCCGTTGTCATCGCCACGCCCCTGGCCTTCCAGCTCTCGGAGCACTTCCTCGCCACCGCCGTGAACCGCATCGAGCTCGACCTGCTCAGCTACTCGGCCGGCGGCCTGATCACCCTGGGCCTGACGTGGCTGGTGACCGCATACCACGCGGTCCGGACGGCGCTGGTCAACCCGGTGGACTCGCTGCGCAGTGAGTAGACAAATGGCGCCGTCGCCACCAGAGGAGTTCAGGACATGAAGAAGAGTCATCTTGCATGCAGCATCCCGGCATCGCTGCTGTTGCTCGCCGGGCTGCCGGCCGCGGCGGCCGATTCGACGGGACTCTCCTATGAGGTCCGCTTCACCGAGGAGGAGATGACCCTGGACGGCCATGGCCACGAAAGCAGTTGGGCCCTGGCTCCGGTCATCGAGCTGACCGACCGGCACTACACCAGCCTGATGCCGATCGACTCCGTGAGCACGCGGGTGAAGGCCCTGTGGAACGACAAGGGGTTGATGGTCCTGTACCACTGCCTGGACGCCGACATCCAGGCCGAGGTCACCGAACGGGACGGGCCCGTGTACACCGACGACGCCGTGGAACTGTTCCTCGACCCGGACATGGACGGCGCCCACTACCTCCAGGTGGCGGTCAATCTCCGAAGCACGAAGAGGGACGTTCTCATCCCCGAGGCGGGCGGCACAACCCTCGCTTCCGGCTGGGATTCCGGTCTCATGAGCGCCGTCTACGCGGAGGGCACCCTCACGGATCGGTCGGACCGGGACGAGTGGTGGACGATGGAACTGTTCCTTCCCTGGAGCGGCCTGGACAGGAAAGCCCTGGAGTTGAACTGGGAGAGCGATGACGTCACCTACGAGGTGAACGCGAGGGACGTGCTGGGCGAACAGGCGGTTCCGCCCCGGGCCGGCGACAGGTGGAAGGCCAACTTCAATCGCTTCGACCAGGGCCGGGGCGTGAGGAAGACCCTGGTCGATGAAGAAGGAGGCATCATCGGCTACAAGGACGGGGATGTCGCCAGCGGGTGGGGGGTCTCTCCCACCTCGGGTTCCTTCCACGAACCGTCGTACTGGGGCGTACTGGTATTCGTCAGAGAGGAGTAGGAACCATGCTGCGCAACCACTGGATCATCGCCTGGCGCACCTTGATGCGCCACCGCCTGCACACGGCCATCAACCTCGCCGGCCTCGGCCTGGGCATGGCCTTCTGCCTCCTCGCCTGGCGCTTCGCCTCCCAGGAGTGGTCCTTCGACCGCTTCCACGGCAAGGCGGACCGGATCCACCGCGCCTACGTGGAGATCACCTTGCCGGAGATGGGGCGGGTCGCCTCGGCCGACATGGTCGAGCTGGCCTTCGCTCCCGAGCTGGAGGCCCTCTCGCCGCTCGTGGAGCGCACCGTCCGCCTCAGCTCGGGGGACGGCAGCGACAAGAGCGACCGCTTCGTGCGCATGACCTTCGCGGGCGCCTCCAGCGACGAGCAGTTCCTCCTCGTCGATCCCGCCTTCTTCGAGGTCTTCGACTTCCCCCTGCTGCGGGGCGACGCGGCCACGGCCCTGGCCGGGCGCAACTCCGTCGTCCTGGGCCACGAGATGGCCCAACGCCTCTTCGGCGGCGCCGACCCGCTGGGGCAGAGCCCCACGCTGGATTCCATGTCCGGGCGGGGGGCCGAGGACTTCACCATCACCGGCGTGGCGGCACCGGTCCCGCGCACGTCGTCGATCCAGTTCAACATGCTGCTGCCCTTCGACAACACCGATTTCCTCTTCCGCGATTCACCCGATGAATGGGAAGGCACCTGCAACGCCTACGTCCTCCTGAAGCCCGGGGCGGACCCGGCCGACCTGGCGCCGGCCGTGGCGCAGCTCGGCCAGACCTGGCTGCGGATCCACGAGGACGACCTCCCCGCCGAGTTCCCGGAGGATGTCTCGCCCTATCGCCTGCAGCCGCTCACCGGCCTGCGCTCGGATACCGGCCTGCTGCGATGGGTCGGGCACGGCGTCGTGGAGCCGAGGGACCCTTATGTCTCCTACATCCTCGGCAGCATCGCCGTCGCGGTCCTGCTCATGGGGTGCATCAACTTCGTCAACCTCGCCATCGGCCGGGCGTCGCTGCGGGCGGCGGAGGTGGGCGTTCGCAAGGCCGTCGGCGCCGGGCGCGGGCACCTGATGCGCCAGTTCGTCGGCGAGGCGGCGGTGCTCTCCGTCCTCGGGCTGGGGGCCGGGTGTCTCCTGGCGTGGCTGCTCCTGCCGGCCTTCAACGCCACCTTCTCGCAGGAGCTGTCCCTCGGTCTGACCCAGCCGGGGACCCTTGGCGCGCTGGCGGCGCTGCTGCTGCTCGTAACCCTCGGGGCTGGCTGGTACCCGGCCCTCGTGCTCTCCCGCCTGGCGCCGATGAGCGCCATCCGGCGCAGCCTGTCCACGGCCGGGATCACCCGCATCAGCCGCGTCCTCGTGGGGGTGCAACTGGCCATCTCCGTGGCCCTGATCACCTGCACCCTGATCATGTACCACCAGCTCGACCACGTCATGGCCCGCGACATGGGGCTCGACCAGGAGCGCGTCATCGCGGTCCACACGGAGCCCGTCAACCACTTCGATCAGATCCGGCTCGTGGAGCCGATGCTGAACCACCACCGCATCGCCTCCATCACCCTGTCGGACGACGATTTCCTGCGCGACGAGTATCCATCCGACTACCGGGTCGTGACCCCGGAGGGCCGCGAGTCGAAGACCCGCCGGTACATGGTCGACTACCAGTTCGTTCGCACCATGGGCCTTGAGGTGATCCGCGGCCGGGACTTCTCGCGGGCCAAGGGGGACAAGGAGAGCGTGGTGCTCGTCTCCGAGAGCGCCGTCGCCCCCCTCGGACTCGCCGATCCCGTGGGCGAGACGGTCGAACTGATGCGCGTCTCCCCCTCGGGCCGCAAGTCCCGGGGCCACTACCGCATCGTCGGCGTGGTTGAGGACTTCACCTTCGAGTCGGGCTACGAGGAGAGCCCGCCGGGGCTGCTGGCCCTCCATCCGGGCCTGCCCGGCGAAGGCGAGCTCATGCTCGTTCGCGTCAAGCCCGGAGACCTGCAGGAGGTCCTGCAGCACCTGCGGCAGGCGTGGAGCGGCGTCGTCGACTACTCCGACTTCGACTTCTCCTTCCTGCAGCAGGACCTGGAGGCGGCCTACCGCGACGAGCTGCGCTGGCGCCGCGTCATCACCTGGGCCGCCGCCGGCGCCGTCCTCATCTCCGCCCTCGGCGCCTTCGCCCTCACCGCCCTCGCCGCCGGCCGCCGCACCAAGGAGATCGGCATCCGCAAGGCCCTCGGCGCCACCGTCCTCGGCCTCACCGCCCTCATGGCCCGCGAGTTCGCCTGGCTCGGCCTCGTCGGAGCCGCCGTGGCCTGCCCCCCCGCCTGGTGGTGGATGCGCGACTGGCTCGACGGCTTCGCCTTCCGCATCGACCTGTCCCCCTGGCACTTCGCCGCCGGGGCGGCGATCGCGTTGGCGGCGGTGCTGGTCAGCTCCTGCCACCAGGCCTGGAGGGCCGCCCGGGCGGATCCGGTGCACGCGTTGCGCTACGAGTAGGCGGATCTCAACGGGGGCGGTACACGAGCGCGCCTCAGGGCTCCCTGCCCAGGACGAGCTCCAGGTTCTCCCGGGTCATCAGATCGGTCTCGGCGCCCGGCTCGAGGAAGGGGCCCACGTCGGTCTTCAGGCGATCCCAGTCCACGGTGCGCAGCCGGCAGCGGACGATCCGCCGCCAGGTGTGTCGTGCTGGACGGTCTCCCTTCCATCCGCTCTGCTGCAGGGCGTTGTCGAGCAAGACGAGGTTGGGCGCCGGCCAGTCGGGATCGCTCAGGTACCAGAGCAGGTCGTAGAAGTCGCGGCCCTTGGGCCAGGGCCGCTGCAGCACGGCGTGCAGCTGGCCCGCCAACAGCGAAGCCCGGTCGTGGTGCTGCAGCCGAAGGGTGACGTGGCGGCGGATGAGCGTGGTGCCCAGGCCCGCCCCGGAAGGCGGCCGGGTGTCGACCTCGACGCGAATGGAGAGCACTTCCTCCGGATGCGGTGAAAGCCCCAGCTCGTGCAGCAAGCCGGCGAAGCGGACCAGGCCGGAGTGCACCACCCTCCTGTCGTTCACCCTCAACTCCACGACGTAACCCTCCGCAGCCAGCTCGGCCCGGAGGCTCCGCAGAAGAGCCCGTAGATCGTAGGGGGCTTCCGGCCGCTCCAGAGCGAAGTCCAGGTCCTCGGAATAGCGCGGGATGGAGTAGAGGAAGCGGAGGCAGGTGCCGCCCTGGAAGGCGAGCGGGATCATGGCCCCGGCGCGTTGCAGGCCCCCGAGGATGCGAGCCTGCAGGTACTCCCGGACCAGGTTGCGGCCGTGGATTGCGGTCCGGGCGCCTGACACCCGCTGGGCGAGGTAGTCCTTCACAGCGTCTCGTACTCCCGCGCTTCGGCCTCGATCAGGGAGACCAGGTTCCGGGCCGCGCGCATCAGTTTCGGGCTGCCGGAGCGCCGGGCCAGGCGCTTCAGCTCGGCTGCATCGAGGAGATCGAGATTCCGCAGGCGCAACCCGTGCAGGTAGGACAGCCCGTCGCCCCCTGGTTGCAGGTGGACCAGGTCCAGCAGAGCCTTTTCCGGACTGGCCACGAAGGCCTGCTGGCCGTCTCCTGCATCGACCGCCCGGTAGCCGTACAGAAGGGCGGGGCTGAGATGGCGGAACTCGCACCGGCCCAGGGGGGTATCCCAGCGGTTGGGCCTTCCGGTGCTAACGCTGGTGATCACCGGACTGAACTCCGGGATCAAGTGGTGGTGGGTCAGGGCCGCCTGGCAACTCACGTAGGAACCGCGCACCAGGCGATTGGCTACCAGGAAGGGATGGGGTCTCGTCTTCTGAAAGGGCGGTGCCAGGGCGTACAGTCCGCGGCGCAGCTGGTAGAGGTGCCCGGCCCGGGTCCAGCGCGACAATTGGCGCCGCACATCCGCCGGATCGACGGCGCCGGAGAGCAGCAAGCCGGTCTCAAAGACCGGTTCCTCGCCGACGATCTCGAGCAATTGGGGGAATTTCATAGCAATATAATGCCATGATTGCCCTATTATGGCAACAGATCAGACCGCATCATCCATCCAGGAACGGGGGATCTGAGTCGCCTGTCGCACCGGGAACCCTCGCCTCCCGACGGTGTCTTGACGCTATGACCCTCGGGGCATTGTACCGGAGCCTCCGGCGGCCCCCCGCCAAATCGCCCGATCATCGAAGGATTTCATTCACATGCACATCAGGCAACCCGTAAAGATCCTGACCTCGGTACTCTTGCTGATCGCCTTGCCCGGGTGCGGCGGCGAGGACCCGGTCTCCGAGCCGCAACAGAGGGACCATGTCTGGCCGGTCGATCAGAACGGGATCGAGGTCCCCGTCCCCGGCATCTGGGTCCTCGTGGACCACACGAACCCGAACTCCACCTCCACCATCGGCGAGAGCTTCGTCCTGCCCGCGGACCCGCCGCACCGCGCCCAGACTTCCGATGGAACCTACACCGATGGCGAAGGGATCCTGTGGACGAAGGTGAGGATCACCTCACACGACGGTGACCCGTGGCAGTTCCTGGAACGCGTGGACACCGGCGTTTCACCCCACCGGCTCCATGTTGTCGTGAAGACCGATGACGACGGTCTGCCCGTGTTGGAGTATGGCGAATACCCCTTCGACCTGCCCCTGCACAACGTCCAGATCTGGGAGAAGCAGTAAGGGCGGGAGCAGGTTAAGCTGATCCGGTCATTCCCGGGCGCCCTTGCGAACCCCCCTGTCGACCGCGCGACTCACGGCGCTCGCCGGCGTGCTGTTGGCATGCTCAGGTACCGCGTGGGGCGAAGAGGCCGCCTTGATCGACTCGCTGCTGCGCTCGAATCCCGTCTGCGCACGCGTGCTGGCCGAGGCGGATCGGCATGAGCTCCAGATCCTCTACACCCAGATCGACCGCGACGCCGACAACCAACCCCGCTTCACCCGCCACGAGTACCGCGTCGATCCGGCCGCCTGCTTCTACCCCGCCAGCGCCATCAAGCTGGCCGGCGCGCTGCTGGCGCTCGAGAAGCTCCACCAGCTCGGACTGTCGCGGGACGAGGCGGTCCGCATCGACAACGCCTTCAGCGGCCAGACGCCCGTGCGCGAAGACTCGACCGCACCCGGCGGGCGGCCCACGGTCGCCCACTACATCCGCAAGCAACCGGCTCTACGAGTTCGTCGGCCAGCAGCACATGAACGAGGGCCTGTGGGAGAAGGCATACCGCGACGTGCGGCTGACCCACCGGCTCGCGGTGCCCCGCTCATCGACGCAGAACCGTCACACCAATCCCTTCACCATCTACCGCGGAGATCAGGTCCTCCACCGGCAAGGAGCGGCGCTTCGACCTGGAGGCCGGCGACTACGCCTTCCTCCGCCGCGCCATGTCCATGCTGCCCCGGGAGTGCCCGCATCCGCGATACGACCCGGAGACCTGGTACGACAGCTACGCCAAGTTCTTCCTCTTCGGTGACAGCAAGGCTCCCATGCCCGAAGAATCCCTCAGCGCCTCTCCTGCAGACCGTGCCAGTTCCCGCCTTCGAACCAGCCCATGAAGTAGAGGCGGTCCTCCTCGTCGGCGATCGCCTCGCCGGAGATCCGCGCCTCCTCCCTGACCCGACGGGCTGCTTCGATCTCTCCGCTGGCCGCGCAGGCTCGGGCGAGCGCGTCACAGGCGAAGGCCAGGTCCCAGTCGGCCATCTGGTCGGCGTGTGCCTCCACCAGCTCCAGGTAGCGGCTGGCGTGACGCAGGGCTGCCTCTCCAAGCCCCGCGGCCGCATAGACGCTGGCCACGGCGAACTCCCCCCGCCCGTGATTGGCAGCGGTGCCGACCTGCATCCAGTGATGACAGCTGGCGTGAGCGGCGTGGATGAATGACTCGCCCGTCTCCGCGGTCACCCGTCCGGCCTCCAGTGCGTCCATGATGCGGTTGTTCAGCTCGATGCCGAACCAGCGGTGAGCGCTGTCCAGATCGAAGGGTGGTTCAGCCATGCCTCACAGCTCCGGCCAATGGGTTTCGAGTATCTCCCGTGCCGCCTCCATCTGGATGCCCCGGGCGATGAGACTCCGGAGCCCTTCCACCGCGCCGGACTCCTCCGCGGCGGCCCTGCCGAACCGCGCCACCCCCTCCGCATACAGCCTCTCCGCTTCCTCCACCTGCCCCTGCGCCAGCAGGGCCAACCCCAGACCGAAGTGCGCGCGGTGGTTGTCCGCGTCCTTCTCCAGAGATTGACGGAAGGCCCTGGCGGCCTCTTCGGCTCGTCCGCCGTCCAACAGATCCATGCCCATCCGGGTGGCCCCCGCGCTGCTAACCTCGCCGTACTCCCCATCCAGAAGATGACCATAGATCTTGAAGACCGTCTCGGCTTGCACCTCCGTGGCGGAACCGTCCTTCAGGGCCCGGTGGCAGAGGGCAATCGCTTCTTCTGCTCTCCCTGAAACCAACAGAGCAAACGACGCCGTTACCTGCAATCCACTGGGTGCCTCGGGATTCCGCTCCACCGCCTCGAAAGCGGCCATCACGGCCTCGCCCTGCCGCCCTGCGGAGGCCAGGGCGGTGACGAGGTTCTCGGAGGTCCTCACTCTGTTCGGATCGAATTCCAAGGCGCGCCGATAAGCGAGGATGGCCCTGTCCAGGTTCTCCAGGGTCACCAATCCCGTGCCCAGGTTCAGCCCCGTGTTGTTATAGAATGCGGCGATCTGGCGCTTCGCAGCCTGGATGATCTCCCGGTCGCGAAAAGTGATCTGCTTCCCCGAACCCGATGCTACCGACAACGGCGCTTCCCCGCTCTTGAAGGCCTCGAGCTGCTCCCGCGCCCGTCCCGAGAGCAGGGAATCCGGTTTCATCCAGTCCAGTGCCAGCCTGTACAAATTCAGATCAAGGTTCTCCGGGAACATCACCAAAGCCTCGTGGAGCACGGCCTCCTCTGCCTCTGCCTCTCCCATGCCCGTGCCCATGTAGCAGATGCGCTCGTACGCATCCTCCAGGTCGAGCACATCCCGCCCCTGTTCGATGGCGCGCCTCAACTGCTCCACCCCGGTCTCTATGTCTCCCCGGGAGACATAGTTCCGGCCCGAGGCATACAGGGAGACGGCTTCGACCTCCTTAAGATGGGAATAGCTGCTGAGGAGGATGGTGGCGAGGAGAGTGGGGTACAGGTATCGGCCCCATGCCCTGAGTCCCCGGCTCGCCTCCTCCAGGCCCCAGGCCAGCAGAAGAGACGTGCCCGCCGTGGCAGGGTAGAGATAGCGCGAAGGTCCCTCTGGTCTGCCGAGGATCAGCGTGTCATTCAGCGGTAAGAAGGGAAGAAGCGAGAGCAGTATCCAGACCGACCACAAGGACCCAGGAAGGCGGCTCCAGTACACCAGTACTCCGAGACCTGCAAGCACGCCGGCACCGGCAAAGAGCTCCCAAGTCCCCAATTCGTACACCGGAATGGGCAGCCAGTGCGCGGTTGTAAGCAGCCGGCTCAATAACCAGAGCAGAAGCCGCCCAGTGCCAAGAACGAGACCAAAGGGATCGTCTCCCATGAACTGGTCAATGGCACGCCAGGTACTATTCTCCTTGGGAGTGAGAGCAACAATCACAACCAACTCCAGGACCACCACGGGGAGCAGGGGCAAGAGTGGGCGTAGCGAGGCTCCGAGGTCATGGTTCCTCAGCCACGACCAGTAGAGACAGAACGGCCACAGAAAGGCCATCGCCGAGAGAGCCGCAATGCTGAGGACAAGCCCGCCGGAGAATCCCCACAACCACCGGGATCTCCTATGGTCGAGATAGTGTTGATAGCACAGCAGGGCTCCCAGTCCGCAGCTTAGGGCAAGTGGAAACTCAATGGCCGCTATCCAATGAACCGCGCGAAAGTGGGCCACATTGACTAGGAATAACAGCCCGCCCACAAGGCTCATGCGCGGCGCTATCCCTTGGCGCCAGAACAGGGCTGCCAGGAGGAGAGCTGCAAGAGTGTGAAAGGTGACGACCAGCAGGTGAAAGAATCCTGGGTCGTTGCCCCAGATCAGATAGCCAACCAGCTTGATCAGCTCGGCGAAGGGCCGCCCGCCAGGCTGTTGTTTCTCGGAGGAGAAGAAGAAGGAGAAGTCATCGGCCATGCGGATGTTGTCCCGGAGGGCCTCATGGTCGTCCATATCTAGCAGATGATCCCTCAGGCTACCGAAGCAGAGGGCCGACAGCAGGCACATTACAACGACGTAACCCGGCCACAGCAGACGCTGATTGCCCAGAAACCGCGGCTTAGCCATGCCTCACAGCTCCGGCCAATGGGTCGCGAGTATCTCCCGTGCCGCCTCCACCTGGATGCCCCGAGCGATGAGATTCCGGATTCCTTCCACCGCGCCGGACTCTTTCGCCGCGGCCCCGCCGAACCGAGCCACCCCCTCCGCATAGAGCCCTTCCGCTTCCTCCACCTGCCCCTGCGCCAGCAGGGCCAGCCCCAGACCGAATTGGGCGCGATGGTTGTCCGCGTTTTCTGCAAGGGCCTGGCGAAAAGCCCTGACCGCCTCTTCGGCTCGGCCGCCATTCAACAAATCCATGCCCATTCGGACGCAGGCCGAACTGCTGACCTCTCCGTATGCGCCTTTCAGAAGGTCGCCATAGACCTGAAGGACCGTTTCCCTCTGGGCCTCCGTGACATCATCTCCTTGCAGAGCTTGGTGGCTCAAGACGGTCCCTTCTTCCGCCCTGCCCCAAGCTACCAGAGCGAAGGACGCCGCCAGCTGCAATCCAATCGGTGCATGGGGATTCCGCTCGACCGCCTCGAGAGCGGCCTGCAGGGCTTCCGTCTCCCGACCTGCGGAGATCAGAGCGCTTACGAGACTCTCGGATGTCGCGGTCCTGTCCGGGTCGAACTCCAGCGAGAGTCGTAATGCGGGAATTGCCCTCTCCAGATCATCCAAGCCCATTCCCGCTCCCAGATTGATTGCGACATTGTGATAGAATGCGGCGATGTCCCGCCTTGCCGCCTGGATGTTCTCCTGGTCGGTCAAGACGATGGGACTCCTCCAGCCCACCCCTATCGATACCCTGGATTCTCCGGCCCTGAACGCCTCGAGCTGCTCCCGCGCCCGTCTCGAGAGCACGGAGTCCGGCTTCAGCGAGTCGAAGGCCAGCTTGTAGATGGTCAACTGGGGGCTCGTTGGAAAGGCTGCCAGGGCCTCGTCGAGAATGCCCTCCGTTCCCTCTCGCCCCATGCCCATGTAGCATATGCGCTCGTACGCATCCTCCAGGTCGATCGCATCCCGCCCTTGGGCGATAGCCCGCTTTAGTTGCTCGACCCCTGTTTCCGAGTCGCCGCGAGCGATGTAATTCCTGCCCGAGGAGTAGAGAGAAATGGCTTCGGAGCGCTTCAGGTAGAAGTAACTGCTGATGCAGATGCCCGCTAGAACTGTTGCGTAGAAATATGATCTGCCATTCCTGAGACGTTGCGCCATCGCCTCCAGACCCAAAGCCAGCAGAACGGATGTGCCGGCCGTGGCCATGTACAGATAACGCGAAAAGGTCCAGGGTCGTTCAAAAAGAATGGGGTCGTGTATCAACACAAAGGGTAGCACGAACAGAAGGACCCAGAATGACCACACCGAAGCCGGGGACCGCTTCCACCACATCAGCAGTGCCAGACCCCCCAAAGTAGCGGCGCCGGCGAAAGGCGCCCACGAGTGCCATTTGTAGAAGGGCATGGGCAACCAGTGGGCTGTCGTCGGCAACCGACTCAATAGCAGCAGCAGAATCCTTCCCATGGTGACAGGGGCAGAATCGCCTTCCGAGAAGACCTCCACGGCCTTCCAGGTGCTGGTATCCCTGGAGGTGATGAAGAAGAGGAAGGCCAACTCGATGGCGATCAGACCGACCAGCGGGAGAAGGGAACGAAGCATAGCCTTTGGATCGTACCCCCTGACCCAGGACCAGTAGAAGCAGAACGGAAGCACAACCACGACCGACATATGTGCCATGGGGCCAACGATCAGTCCTGTGTAGAAGCCCGCTAGCCAATACAGCCTTGAAGTGGACAGGTAGCGCAGGTAAGCGAGGATTGCACCCAGCCCGCAGCCCAGAGCCAGAGGGTAGTCAAGGGCGGAGATGTGGTGGATGACTTCAAAATGGGTGACGTTGACCAAAAAGAGCAGACCGCTCACAAGCCCCGTTGCCAGACTCGTTCCCATGCGCCAAGCCGCCAGCCCCAACAGGACAGCGGCCAGACCATGGGCGGCGACGACAAGCAGGTGGAAGAAGCCGGGGTCGTTGCCGCCAGCCAGGTAGGCGAGGAACTTCACGAGTTCTGCAAAGGGACGCCCCGACGCGTGTCGCTTCTCCAGGGAGAAGAAGTAGGAGAAATCCTCACTGATCGCCTCGTTGTCGTGGAAGGTCTCGCGGTCGTGCATATTGAGCCCGTGATCCTTCAGGCTGCTGAAATAGATGGCCGACAACAGGCACATCACGAGGATGTAACCCGGCCAGAGTAGGCGCCTGTCCTGCAGGAACGAGAGGATGCTCACTTTCGCAAAACCTGTTGTCACCGCGTCTACGTATACCCCCCCACCCCCAGCAGCATCCGCGCCTCGAAGTCCGCATCCTCAAGAAAGCGCCGGGTCAGCCCGTCCTGCGGCTGTGGCCCGCTGTGGGGCGAGGCGCGCATCCACGAGGGGGTGTAGCTCAGGATCAGCATCCGGCGCTTGGCCTTCAGCGTCGGCAGGGCCCGGTGCCAGAGGTTGCCGTGGATGAGCACGGCTCCGCCCGCCCTGACGCGCAACTCCACCTCGCCGGGCGCCGGCTCATAGCTGCGGGGCGAGGCGCGGTCCAGCCAGGCGTGCGACTCCGGCACCACGGCGACGGCCCCCGTGTCGTCGTTCAGGTCGTCGAGGTAGATCAGGCAGTCGATGCAGTGGGGCTGCGAGAACCAGGGCGGCCGCGGGTTGGAGATCACCCGCAGGTGCTGGTGCCACGGCGTCTGGTGCGGGTCCTCGCGGCCGGGGTAGCTGATGCGGGCGCTCAGCCCCCGCAGGCGCACCAGCGGTCCCATCATGGCCTGGGCGATCGACAGCAGGGGCCGGAACTTCAGCAGCTCCAGGAAGACCTCGTCCTTGTCCATCAGGTGCCGCGGGATGAACCCCCAGCTCCGCTTCCCGGCGGCGGCGCGGTCGCGCCTCTCCCCCTCGCGCTCCTCCAGGCTGTCGAGGGCGTCCCGAAGCCGCTGCAGGGCTTCGCCTGCGAAGAGCCCTTCCCGCACCAGGTAGCCGGACCGCGCGAAGACCCGCAGCTCCTCCGGGCCGGCGTGCACCTCCACTTCCCAGCGCTCGCCGGTCTCCGTGTCGGGGTTGTGGTTGTTCATCACCTCGTAGTGGATCGTGTGGGGTTGCATCTGCGGGCTCATCTCTCTCCAGTTCGGTTCAGCGTGGCAGGAGCCCGGACCGCACGGGGGTGCAGCCGGGGGGGAGCCGCGGGGGCCGGTCAGCTTTCCTCGACGACGGCGGCCTCGATGCCGCGGTGGCCGTCGGCGTAGTGGTGCCAGTAGACGACGAGGACGGAGCCGTCCTCGCGCTCGACGGCCCAGGGATAGCCGCAGTCCTGGCTGAGCCCGCCCGCCTCGATGACGAACTCCGGCGCCGTCTCCAGGTCGGTGGCCTCGGGGTCGAGGACCCGGCCGGCGCAGCCCCGCTGGCCCTCCCACCGCGTGCCGGCGGTCAGGAAGATGCGGCCGTCCCGCAGGCCGAGCAGGTGGGCGGGGCTGCCGTGGATGCGGGTCGGGCGCCAGGGTGTCCAGGTGGCGCCGTCGTCGTCGGACTCGACGAGGGCGAGGAGGCGGTTGGCGAACTGGGGGTCCCGCGCCGTGGGTCCGTCGAAGCCCTGGTCGCGCAGGATGCCGGGGCCCAGGGCCCCCGGGTGGCAGCGGAAGAGGACGAGGATGCGCCCCGACGGGGTGCGGTGAATGGCGGGCTCGCTGAAGTGGGCCACCGGGTCCTCGGCGATGCGGCCGCCGTACTCCCAGGTTTCCCCCATGTCGCGGGAGACGCGGAGCATGCCGAAGCAGGGGTAGGCGCCGCCCGGCCGGTCGGTGGCCTTGCTCGGCAGCAGCAGCCGGCCATCGGGGAGCACCAGCAGCCCGCTGCGGCAGACGCCGGAGTGCTGGGCCGGGTGGCCCCAGATGGCATCGGGCAGGGGCGGGAACCTCCGGGGCGCCGTCCAGGTGCGGCCGTCGTCGCGGGAGCGCACCCAGAAGGGCTTCCCCGGCCGCGAGATCCAGTGCTGGCCGTGCACCTCCGCCCCCTCTGCGGGGACCAGCTCGTTGCACGAGGCGTGCAGGAACAGGCTGCCGTCGGGCAGGGCGTGGAGGCCGCGGTCCATGACCCCGCCCATGGGGTCGGCGGTCAGCAGGGCCGCCTCGCTCCAGGTGCGGCCGTCGTCGCGGGAGCGGCAGGCCATGACCTGGAACAGCGGATGCTCGTGGTGGTCGTAGCCGAGGTGGGGGGCGCGCTGGAAGCCGACCAGCAGGTCCCCGGAAGGGGTGCGCGTCACCGTGGGGGCGAGGGCGTACATGCCGGCCTCGTGGTAGACCGTGACGCGGTCGGCGACCTGCCAGCTCATACGAAGCAGCCGAGGATCACGGTGTCGGCGTAGCTCCCATCCTCGAACTTCATGTCGCGGGCGGCGCGGCCTTCCTCGACGAATCCGTGCTTCTTGTAGAGAGCGACCGCCGCTTCGCTGGTGGAGAACACGAACAGGCCCAGCTTCTCGATCCGTGGGCAAGCGCGCCCCCAGTCGACCAAGGCCTCCACGAGGGCATCCGCGACACCGGCCCGGCGGCGTTGCCGGCAGACCCAGACGGAATGCACGTCGGTGAAGTGCGCCGTGCGCCGGTAGGCGCCCCCCTCGGCCCGGGCCGTGCCCACGATCCGCGAGTCCTCGCAGGCGACCAGGTAGAGGGAGCCGCCATCGGCGTTGAGTCGATCGATCTCCTCGGCTTCTTCCTTCGCCGTGAACCGTCGTTCGTCGGCCTGGGCCAGGGTCCAGCGCCCGTCGGCGGTGATCTCCCGATGCAGGCTGACGAGGCCCTCCGCGTCCTCCCGCCCGGCGGAGCGGATCACGGCCTGGCCGCCGTCGCCCAAGGCGCGCGTCCGTGGCTCGAGGATGGACACGGACTACCAGTCGGCGGCGTGTCTGGGAGGCTCGACGAAGACCATGCGTGGGAATATATCCCATCGAGGCAGCCTTCCCTGCACCGGGGTGCCCCGTCTTCTTATTCTACCCGCCCCCCGGATGCTGCTCTCCCGATCACATGTCGCGATCCTGACAGGGCTGATGATGGCCGCCGACGCAGACGCCGACGACCGGCTGGCCGCGGCCGTGCAGCCCGTGCTGGCGTTGTCGGAGGCCGAACTGCTCGCCCTGATCCCCGAGCGGGCGGGGCTTCGCTTCGTCGGCTGTCCCAACTGCGACGGGGGCACCCAGGAGAACCAGCTCGGGTGGACGATCGAGCGCCCCCTCGAGGTCCACTGCCGGTTCTGCGGCATCCGCTACCCGAACGACCGGTATCCCGACGACGAGATCCTGCGGGTCACGAACCCCCTGGGCGAGGTGCAGGAGTATCCCTACTGGTCCGACGCCGACGGCTACCGCCACTTCTTCCGGGCCCGCGCGTGGTTCGAGGCCCGCGAGTACTTCGCCCGCCGGGCCCTGGACCTGGCGCGCCTGCACGCCGCCACCGGCGACCGCCTCCCGGCCCGCCGCGCCGCCCTGATCCTGTCGCGTTTCGCCGAGGTCTACCCGGGCTACTGCGTCCACTACGACTACCCCTTCCGGCAGAAGATCTTCTTCGAGGGGGACCGGACCTTCCCCTGGCCCGTGCCCGACTACCGCGCCGCCAAGTGGGACTGGTGGGCCTACATGGACATCCCCGAGGACCTGCTGCAGGCCTACGAGCTGGTGCGCCCGAGCGGCGTCCTCGACGAGACCGCCCAGCGGCGGATCGAGGCCGACCTGTTCCACGCCAGCGTCGCCTTCGTGCGCTCCTACCCGCCCGCCCTGACCAACATGGACCCGACCCTGCTGCGGGGGCTCATCACGGCCGGCCGCGTCCTCGGGGAGCCGGAGTACATCCACGACGCCATCCGCCGCATCGAGCTGCTGGCGCGGCGCCAGTTCTTCGCCGACGGGGTCTGGCGCGAGGGGGCGGTCTCCTACCACAACCAGACGGTGCGCGGGCTGGACATCCTCGGCGGCCTGCTGCGCGGTTACACCGATCCACCCGAGTCCGTCCCCCCGGCGGGCGAAAATCGCCTCGTCGAGTTCGACCTCGACGCGCGGCTGCCCATCCTGGCCCGGGCGCGGGAGGTGCCGGCCCTGCTGCGCTACCCCAATGGCCGCGTCGTCGCCTTCCACGACACCTGGGCGAGGGAATCCAGCGAGCCCATGCCGTCCTCGCCGTCGATGCTGCTGCCGGCCTTCGGACACGCGCGTCTGGGGAGAGGCCGCGGCGGCGACCAGGTACAGGCGCACCTGCACTTCTCCGGCGGCTACGGCCATCAGCACGGCGACGTGCTGGCCATGACCCTCTTCTCCCGCGGCCGCGAGCGGCTCGGCGACATCGGCTACACCCATACCCGCTTCCGCCGATGGACGATCTCGACCCTGTCCCACAACACCGTCACCGTCGACGGCATGGACCAGCACCTGGGCTCGGAGTCCGAGCCGAGCGACGGCGACCTGCGGCTCTTCGTCCCCGGCGACGGCGACCTGCTCGCCGCGGTGGAAGCCTCCGGCGAGCGCGCCTATCCCGGCCTCGTCGACGAGTACCGGCGGCTGCTCCTCCTGGTCGAGGCCGGAGACCAGTCCTACGTGGTCGACTGGTTCCGGGTCCGCGGCGGCGGCCGGCACGAGTACGTCCTCGCCGGCGACGCCGACCACGAAGGCGATCTCGTGCACGATCTGGAGATGTCGCCGTACGGAGAGATGCTGCTGCCCCCGGGCACACCGGTGCGGCTGCCGGCGGGGGAGAGCACCCCGGGGGAGGCCGGGGGCCACAACCTCGGCTACGCCTTCATCCGCGGCGTGCGGCAGGCCGCCGTCGACGGGCCCTGGCAGGTGGGGTTCCGCAGCCCCGGCAGCGACGCGGGCGTGTGCGTCCACGGCGCGGGCCTTCCGGGGGACCGGCTGTTCACCGCTTCGGCGCCCTCCATCCGGGAGCCGCCGAGGACGACGCCGCCCTCGACCGGCACACCATGCCCATGCTCGTCCACCGCCGCGAGGGGCAGGACCTGCGCAGCGACTTCGTGGCCGTCCTCGAGAGCCACGGCGCCGGGGGCCCCTTCCTCCGCGAAGTGCGGCGACTCCCGGCCGAGGGCGAGGGGGTGGCCCTGCGCATCGCCTGGGACGACGTCGTCGACCACGTGCTCCTGTCGCGCGGCGGCGGCCATCTGCGGTCCGATGGCGTGAGCCTCGACGGCCGGCTGGGGTTCGTGCGCCGGCGGGACGGCCTGGTGGAGGCGATGCGCCTCGTCGGGGGGCGTCAGCTGCGGGCGGGCGGCGAGGTGCTGCCGGGGTCGGGAGTGCTCACCGGCGGGGTGACGGGCGTCCTGCGCCGCGAGGCCGGCGACGACGTGGACGGGCTGATCACCGATCTCGCGATCCCGGACGGAAGCGGCACTCAGTTGCAGGGCTTGTGGGCGGTCGTGCGCGACGGCGCCGGGTTCCGCCGCGGACACCGGATCGACCGCGTCGATATCCGCCCGGACGGGACCGTCCTGGTGCTGGCCGACGACCCCGGCTACGAGCTGAGCGGCAGCGGCGGCCGGCTCCTGTTCTTCCCGGGCCGCGAGTGGACGGGGCCGTCGACCGTGGAGATCGCCGCCGCCGCGGCCTGGAATCGCTGAGAGAGCCTAGTCGTCCTCGCGGTCGCTGAGCATCTCGCCCCGCTGCAGGCGCTCGGCGTTCTCCGTCGACCAGAGGATGTTCTTCATCACCTTCTGGGCGGTGATGTAGCGCGTCGCCGCCAGCAGGTGGATGCGCCGCTCCTCCGGATCGCCGGACAGGTCGTGGTGGCGGAAGGCCGCCTCCAGCACCTGGAACATGTGCAGCTCGGCGTCCTCCCGCAGCAGGATGTGGGCGAGGGCGTGCTTCAAGGCCGTCACGTCGTGGCCCTCCTCCACGTACTGGTTCACCAGGATCCCGGCCTCGGCCACCTTCTGGAAGTCGGCGAACTCCTGCAGGCGGTCGAGCATCTGCCGCGGCGACGAGAACGACTCCTCCCCTTTCAGCCGCTGTCCCGGCCGCGGCACCCGCGCCGCCGGCATGTTGAGCCAGCGCAGGTAGGTGGTGAACACGGCGCCGTGGAACAGGGCGCGCAGGAGCTGCGCCGACGGCGCCAGCTGGAAGGCGCGGTAGAGGGCGTGGGCGTAGGAGTAGAGGTTGGCCACGTCGTGCCAGTCGCCCTCGTTCTTCAGGTGGAACCGGACGGTGCGCACGGCGCCGGCATAGGTCATGGCGCGGCAGAGATCGAGGGGGGAGACGCCGTTGCGCAGCTCCGCCTCCAGCTGCTCGACGATGGGCTCGAAGTCGTCGCCGAGCATGACCTGGGCGAAGGCGCTCACGTCGAGGCTTGCCGGCTCGGCGGCCTGGTTGGCCTCCCAGATCTCGTCGATGCGGCCGAAGACCGCCTCGAGCACGGGCACCGCGTCCTGCCAGCGCGAGGTCTCCTCGTGGCGCGTGCGGCTCACGAGGTCGACGACGATGGGCCGCAGGATCTCGTGGGCGCCCTGCCAGTCCACGTAGTCGAGGCCCTCGAACATCTTGTTGGCGAAGTCGAGGGCGTGGCCGTCGCCGGTGAAGTAGAAGTCGGTGGCCGCGGTGAAGACGAAGTCGGCCAGCACCTGCGGCGGCTGGCCGCGGTCGTGCAGGGTGAGCAGGATGCGCTCGGCCGCGCCGCGGTCCCGCAGGTCGACGTAGCGCCGGAACCAGCGCTTCAACGTCGTCAGGTCGGGGTCGGCGCCGGACCGCGGGAAGGGGAAGCGCTGGCGCCGGGAGCTGCCCGCCGTGCGGCTGGCGATCTGGGACAGCCCGTGGACGAGGAACAGGTTGTGGTCCTTCGGGTCCACGTCGTCCCAGAGGTTGGCGCACAGGGTGAGGACGGCCACGCCCGAGGACCAGCCCTCGCTGGTCTTGTGGGCGCCGAAGAACAGGCCGTGCTGGATGATCTCCCGGGGCGTGGCGCCGGCCTCGCGCAGGGCGGTGACGGCCTTGGCGATGAGGAAGCTGGAGCGGTCCTTCAGCCCCTGCTCCAGGGCCCGCTTGCCGCGGTCCACCAGGCGCTGCCGGGCCGCCTCGCGGGCCCCCTTCGGGATGCCCACGTAGAGCAGGCCGCCGCGCTCCTCCACCGGGAAGCTGGCCACGTCGTCGCCGAAGGTCAGGAAGCAGCCCCCCGACTTCAGATCGAACTCCCAGTGGTGCCAGTGGCAGATCAGCACGCCGTCACGGACGCTGCCCTCCGAGAGGGGATAGCCCATGTGGGGGCAGCGGTTGTCGCAGGCGTAGTAGCCGTCCTCGTAGCGGAACACGGCCAGGTGGGTGCTGTCTACCGTGAAGGGCTTGCCCGCGCCCTCCTCGAGATCGGCGGCCGGGCACAGCTCGTGGAAGACGAGACTGTCGGGGTCGAGTCCGGGAGGCGGCTGCGGCGTCGAGTCGCCGTCGTAGACCGAGATGGGGGAGGAGGTTTCCACGGTCATGGGGATGGCTCCGGTGTGGGGGAGTCGGGGCGGGTGGGAAGTTACGGTGCGGAGCCGGGAAGGTGAAACGAGATCCGTGCGCCGAAGGCCGGGGCGCCGCCGTTGCCGCAGGCGGCGGGTAGTGGTATCGTCCGGCAGGCGGTTGCGGCGATCACCCCCGTGAAGAAGGGCGGCGAAGAGCCGGCGGCGGCGGATCGTGGATCCCGCCGGACGACCATGACCAGACCCCGCGACGAAGGGCGGCGACGCCGGATGGGGCTGAGCCGTCCTCCCGGGGCCGGGAAGCACATGAGGCGAACACGACTCTGGCGGCCGGACTCGGCGATCATGAAGCGAACGCGACTTCAGTTGCGGGCCCCGGCGCTCCATGGCGCCGCGATCCTCGCAGCCGCGATCCTGGCCTCCGCGGGCCTGGGCGGCTGTGCCTCCTTCCGCCAGGTCCTCGGGTACGGGCTGGTGCCGGTGCAGACCGAGATCGACCTCGGCCGCCGGCTGGCCGCCCAGGTCGAGGCCGAGCACCGGGTCCTGCGCGACTCCCGGATCCAGCGCTACGCGCGCTTCCTGGCGCAGCCTCTCATCGAGAAGGCCTGGCTCGACCGCCCCGGCATCGACTACCGGGTCACCGTCCTCGACGACCCGGACCAGGTCAACGCCTTCGCCCTGCCCGGCGGCCCGACCTACGTCTTCACCGGCCTGATGCTCCTGGCCGGCGACGAGGCCGAGCTGGCCGGGGTGCTGGCCCACGAGCTGGGCCACGTGGTGGCCCGGCACTCGGCCGAGCAGCTGGCCGCGAACCTGGGCCTGCAGGTGGTGGCGGCCATCGCCCTCGGACAGGATCCGGAACGGCTGGCCGCCGCCGCCGCGGACCTGACCGCCGGCGGCGTGATGGCCCGCTTCAGCCGCGACGACGAGCGCGAGGCCGACGACCTCGGGCTGCGCTATCTCATCGCCGCCGGCTACGATCCCCGCGGAATGGTGCGCATGTTCCAGCGCCTGCAGTCGGTCGAGCGGGGCTCGCCCGGCCCCCTGGGCGGGCTGCTGGCCACCCACCCGGCCACGGCGGAGCGCATCGAGCGCCTCCAGCGGCGGATCGACCGGGCCGGGGACGAGCTGCCGCGGCGCCGGCAGGCGGACCGCTACCGGGAGATGACGGCTTCCATGCGGAGGACGGCTCTCCTGCGGCGGTAGGACCCCCCTTCGGCGGCCCCGCCCACCTTGCCCGGGTCCAGGGGGCCGAGTATCGTACTCCCGTATCCGGTCCCTCGGTCGGCCCGGCCCCCTCCCCTGCCCCGCGGCAGCCAGCCTTCTGGACAGATCACCCAGACCTTGCGCGAGCCCCGCGGGGGCCGCGGTCCCCGGCACCGGCCCTTGGCGGGCTCACGCCGCAGGCCGCCATGGCTCCAGGAGGCTCCGGCCGTCCAGGCGGTTCCGGGTACCCCATCTCCCCATCCTCCTCCTGCTCGCCCTCTCCGCCGCCGGCGCCCAGCCTCTCGTGGTCGAAACCCCGCCCCTGCCCGCCGGGCTGTTCCTCACCGCCGGCCTCGGGGTGGTCGACATCGAGCCCGGCACGGGCCTCGACATCCCCCTCGGCCTGACCGCCATCTCGCCGCGCCACCACGTGATGGCCACGCTCACCTTTGCCGACTTCGCCCTCCTCCAGTCCCAGCAGATCCGCTACCGGCTCCGCTATTACCGGGGTTTCGGCGATCTCTGCGTCGACACGGTGACCGGACAGCTGGCCTCTTACAACCTCTGCAGGGGCAAGACGAATGCCCTGCGCTCCTTCTCCGTCGATCTCAACCTGCTGCCGGTGGAGATGATCTACGTCGCCGACCGGCCGGGCGTTCTGCACCTCGGCCCGGGCTGGCGCGGCCAGGAGCCGCGCACCGTGTACGGCACCATCGGCATGTTCTTCCCCTCCCAGTCCGGCAACGCCATCGGCGCCCGCCTGGCCATGGGCCGGGAGTTCATCTTCCTCGGCTTCACCTGGGGACGGGACCTGCGCCGCCTCCCCGGGCTCTGAGCCGCGCCGATCTCCGGCCGTCAGGCCGCGGTCACGTAGCGCAGCACCTCCACCACCTGCTCCGGCTCCTCGGCCACGGCCAGGGCCGCGGCGTCGACCTCCTTCAAGGGGTGGGTCAGACCGGCGTCGTGGAGGACGATCAGCGGCTTGCCGAGGGCGGCCGCGAAGCCGGCGTCGAAGGCGGCGTTCCACTGCCGGTACCGGTCCCCGAATCGCACGACCACCACGTCGGCCCGGCGGATCAGGGTGCGGGTGCGGATGGCGTTGAGGCCGGCGCCCTTGCGATCCTTCCAGAAGGCCTTCTCCTCCGTCCCCAGGATGGCGACCCCGCAGTCGTCGCTGGCGCCGTGATCGGTGACCGGAGTTGTGAAGTCGGCCGGCAGCCCGGCCTCTTCGGCGCCGGCCACGATCCGCTCCCGCCAGTCGCTGTGGATCTCGCCGGACAGGTAGACTTCCCATCGGTGACTCATGGCTCAAGCTCCTTTCAATCCCTTGAAGGTAGTCCTCGTCCTCAATAGTTTCAGCGGCCCTCCAACCGAAGCGCGAGCGGAGAGACGGTGATGAAATCAGCACTCGAGCTGGCCCTCGAAAGGTCGGATTCCCTCCTCGACAAGGACCGCGCCAGGCTCACCCCCGAGCAGATCGCCGCCATCGACGAGGTCCGCAAGACCTACGAGGCCAAGTGGGCGGAGCAGGAGATCGTGCTCCGTCAGCGGATCGACAAGACCGCTACCGAGGCCGATCCCCAGGCCGCCGCCGGGCAGCGGCGACAGTTGCAGGAAGAGATGCACTCCGTCCGCGACAGCTTGTTCGCCGAGCGCGACGAGAAGATCGAGGCCATCCGCCGCGGGGAGTGATCGGCCGCAGGCCCACGGGCGAGGCGGGGAACCGGGGACGGCGGCTGCGGCGGCCGTCCCCGGTTCTTAGTACGAGGGCCGGCGGGCCACGACGAACGCGGAACGACGGTGGAAACGCTCGCCGCCGGCCTTCGCCGTCAGCACGTAGAGGTAGGTTCCGTTGGCCAGAAGCCGGCCCGCCTCGTCGCGGCCGTCCCAGGGCAGCTGGCCGAAGCCGGCGTCGAAGGGAAGGGGTCCCAGGCGTCGGATGCGGCGGCCGCTGAGAGCGTAGAGCTCGACGCCGACCGCGGCGGCCCTCGGCAGGAAAAAGGTGAAGGCGGCGCCCTCCCGGACTACCGGATGGGGATGCACGAGGACGTTGGCGGCCACGAGGCGGGGGCTGACAAAGAGGTGGATGCGCGCGGCGGCGAACTCTCCCCCGTCGTCCACCAGTCTCGCCTCCACCTCCTGAAAGCCCTCGGCCGGCCGGTAGAGGGCGCTCGCGCCATCGGCGGTCCACGTCGAGTCCGCGGTCACCGGGACCCCGTCCACAGTCACCTGAATGCGGCCCGGACGGTCCGCCTCGATCCACAGAGCCTGGCTGCCGAGGATGTCCCCGCTCTGCAGCCGGTGGCCCCCCGGCCAGGCCCGGAAGATCAGCCTGGGACCCAGGCCGGCCAGAAGGACGGCGTCGTTCCCCGGGTCGGCGTCGGCGCCCTTGTACAGCACGCGCACCCGGTCGCCCGCCCGCAGAGGCCTCAGCGAGTCGAAGACGGCGGCCACCAGCGCCCCGGCGGACAGGGCCGGCAACCGGCGCTCCCGAAGCGGCTCCCCATGCGCCCCCTCCAGGCGGAGGAACGCCGGCCCCGAGAGGACCACCCCGCGGTTGCGGACGGCCGCCCGCACCACCCCCTCCCCGGCCTCGGCGGCGACCACCTCCAGGTCCGCCAGACCCGTGTAGCCCACCTGCCAGCCGGACAACCGCGCGCCGGCGGCGGTATCGATCCGGGCCGCCAGGCGCAGCCGCCGGAAGCGCTCCGCGTCGATGGCGGAGAGGTCCGCCGAACCGGGCGCCGCCACCGCCAATCCGGGAAGCTCCGACCAGCCGCCATCTGTTGAGGCGCCCTCGACGCCCACCTCCACCCCGGCCCCGTCCACGCTCAGGGTCCCCCAGGCGGCGGCCGGTCCGATGGGGGGCGACCACAGGCGGGCCGGCTGCCTGCGGCCGCGGCGGCCGTAGCGGAAGAAGGACGCGCCGGTCTCTTCCAGCGGCTGCCCCGGCCGCACCACCGCGCCGAGGTCGGCCAGCCAGACGCGGTCGTTCACCCAGTCGTACTGGCCGGCGAGGATTCCCGTCTCCTCCTGGTCCGAGGTCCACTCGTCGATGAAGGCGCCGTCCGCGGCGCTCACGGCGCGGATGCGGCGGCGGCCGCCGTACTCCATCAGGTAGAGGCGCTCGCCGTCGGCGAAGAGGCCGTCCGTCCACAGGTAGGTGAAGCCCGTCTCCGTGGGCGGCGCCACGAACTCGCGCACCAGCCGCCAGCCGGCCCGGGGCTCGAAGACGCGGACCCTCCAGCCGACGCGCATGCCCACGGCGGAGCTCATGGAGGCGTTGTACACGTAGCGGCCGTCGGAGGTGATCAGGGTGTGGATCACCTGGCCGGGCGCCGGTTCGTCCACGACCCGCCCCGTCTTCCAGTCCACCAGGCCGTCGGGGACCCGAACCGTGTCGACCCGGCCCGTGCCAGGGTCCAGGCGTTCCAGCTCGAAGGTGCGTCCGGCGTCGCAGTAGAGATAGCCGTCCGAGTGGCCGGTGGCGGCGATCCCGCCGGAGGTCGAATCGGGCAGGAACCCGTAGAACCGGCCGCGCTCGGTGCCGCCGAAGCCGGTGCCGATGCGGGCGAGGAAGTCGGTGCCGGCGTACTGGGTCGAGGGATCGTTGAACCAGCGCTTGGCGTAGAGGTACTTCCCGTCCGTGGCCACGATCCCGGCGCCGTCCAGCTCGTTCACGGTGAAGCCGTCCTCGCGGGTGGCGGCCGAGGGCCGGAAGGCCGGCCGGCGGGAGGAGACCACCACCGCCTCCCCCTCGGCGGCGAGATCGCCGTCGGACTCGCCGAGGGCCAGGAGCTGATCCGCGCGGACCCTCCACAGACCCTCCGCAGGACCGGGCGGTGAGGGCTCCAGCGAGAAGGTCCGCACCGGCGACCAGGGACCCGTGACGGCGCCGTCCACGAGACGCACCCGCCAGTAGAGCGGGGTCCCGGCCATCGCCTCGAAGGCATGCTCCGCCCGGCCCTGCTGCGCCGGGACGAGGGGCGACCAGGCCGTGGCCGAGTCGGGGAAACCGGGGTCGGTGGTGAGAGCGAACTCGCAGGCCAGTCCGGCCGACTCGCCCCAGGCGTCCACCGGCGTGAGCGCTGCCAGCTCCGGGGCGGCGGCCAGGCCGCCGTCCGCCGGATGGAGAGGATCGGCCGCGCGGGCGTCGAGGATGTGCAGGGACAGGTCGAGACGGTTGTCGCTCTCGTCGGCCTCGTCGACCTGATCCGCGGCGTCGATGACGAGGGAGAGGCGGTACGGCCCGCGGCGGTCGCCCACGGCCCAGTCGAAGCGCAGGCTGTCGCTGCCGGCGAAGGGGCCGCGCCGCTGCAGCCACAGGGTGTCGGGCGCGGCGCCGGGCGCCTCTCCGAAGAGGGCGACGGTGAGGCTGTCGGCGCCGAGGCGCGTGTTGTTTCGCACCCGGCCGGTGAGCGTCACCGTGGCGCCCGTGGTCACGCTCCCGCCGTGCACGGCCAGGTCGACGGCGGCGTAGTCGGCGCCCGGCGGCAGGGCCAGCTCCTGGGCCGGATCGCCGATGAGCTGCATCGTCTCCACCACGTCCCGGTAGCTGGAGTGGGCCGCCAGGACCCGCGCCTTGGCGGCGTCGAGGACGGGACCGAACCGCAGCCGGCCTTCGGCGAAGAGCTGGCTGTAGAACTGATCGCTCAGCAGGCGGTTCTGGGCCGTCCTCGACAGGGCGGTGGCGGAGATGAAGGCGATGGCGCCGCCTTCCTCGTGCTCGGTCATGAGCTCGCTCAGGGCCTCGACCGTGGGCAGGGTGAAGAGCCCGTTCAGGCAGGAGAGGGCCATGATCAGGGGCAGACGGCCGCCGTTGCGCACCTGGTTCAGGTACTCCCAGTCCGGGAAGCCGGTGGAGAACAGGAACTGCATCGCCCCGGCCGCGCCGTGGCCGGAGAAGTTGACGATCAGGGCCCCGTCGTTGAGGGCGTCGAGGAAGGCCTTGCCCCGGGGGTTCGGCAGGGGAGCCTCGTCCGGCGCGTAGATGCGCACCGACTGCAGCCCCGCCGGCTCCGTGTAGCGCGCCGCGAGCGAGTCGAGGGGGCCGGAGAACTCGTCCTTGGCGTGCCAGTTGGCGGCGAAGACCGAGCGGCTGCGCCAGTCCCCCGGCTCAGGGTTGGAGTCGTAGGCGATGATCTTGTCCACCACCCGCTCCGCCTCCGCCGCCGAGTCGACGGTCAGCCGCCCCACGGACAGGTCGGCCAGCAGGTCATCGCCGTCTACCAGGGCGAGGTGGTAGTCGGAGGGCGAGAACCCGCGCTCCCGCGCCAGGTAGTAGCGGGTGGGCACGAGCGCCTGGTCCCGCCGGCCGGTGTAGATCCCGCGGTAGTCCCAGGTCGCGTCCCCCATGAGGGTGACGTACGCCGGCCGCGGCACCCAGGTCCGGTAGGCGTGGCCGATGAAGTCGGCCACCGCCTGGCGCTGGACCCGGCCGAAGCTGAACTCGTCGTAGAGGTCCTCGATGGATACGACCGCCACCTGCAGCCCGTCGCCGCGCCGGTGGCCGGCGAGACGCCGGGCGGCGCCCAGGAACTCCGGGTGGGAGATGATCACGTAGTCGGCGCCGTGGGCGCCGGAGCGCCAGTCGGAGGGGGTATCGGGAACGCCCTCCGGCTCCCTCAGGGAGAGGCTGTCCACGGCCACGTAGAGCGGCGGCGCGGCGGGAGCGTCCTCGAAGGTGACCCGGAAGGTGCTGTCGGCGGAGGTGACCGCCGCCCCCGTCAGCAGCGTCCCGTCAGCGACGTCGAAGAGCAGCACCCGCGGGTGCCGGAACCCCTCCACGGTGATGCGATGGCCGTCCGGGGCGGCCTCGGTGGGCGCCGCCAGGAACCCCGGATGGGCGTGGAACCGGCGGCGGTAGGTGACCCGGAACCAGTTGAACCAGATCTGGTCGACCTTGATGCGGTCGGCGTAGCCCTGCAGGAGCACGCGATTGCGGGGCCGCAGCCAGCCGGAGGGCACGGCGGCGGCGATGACGCGCGGCACCTGTCCGGCCCAGTAGGCCTCCTCCAGGATCCGTGAGCCGGCGCCGGCCCAGTTGAAATGCACCACCGTGTGGTGCTCGCCGAATCCCTCCCCCGTCCGCCCCTGGAGGGCGACCTCCACCCGCGCCTCGTACTCCTCCTCGTCGTACATGGCGGTGATGTCGCCGGCGAAGGTCTGGCTGGAGGGCTTGTCCGGATGCGTGACGAAGAGCGCGTCCTGGGGAGGCTGCCAGAACCAGCGGTCGAGGTGCGGGTCGGTGGCGAACCCCAGCTGATCGAAGCTGCGGTCGATCTCGTGATGCGCCGCGTGAAGGTACCACTCTCTCTCGGGGTAGCCGCGGTCCGGGGCGGCGTCGCGCCCCTCGTAGCGCCGGCCCGGCGCGCCGCCCCAGGTGAGCCAGTAGGTCTCCAGGGGGCCGTACTCGCTCTCGTGGTCGCGCTCCTCGCCGGCCATGAGCGCGCGCCGGTAGCGTCCGTAGAACAGGAACTCGTCCCCGGCGTCGAAGGACCCGTCCTCGCCGCCGCTCACGACCAGGGGGATCTCGGCGCCGGCGTGGAACATGCGGAACGTGCGCGGGTCCACCGGGCCGGGGTCGAGGTCGGAGAACGGCTCCCACCCCGGGGTGATGCGGTACACGCCGTCGGCCTGCACGAGGACCTTCATCCACGGTTGCGCCGGATCGTACCAGCCATCGGCCGCGGCCGGCCGAGCCGCCGGCAGGGGTGCCTCTCCGGCGGCGGGGGGCGGGTTGATGAAGGCGCCGCGCAGGAAGTCGCCGTGGGGATCGCGAAGAGCGGCGGGCCTGCTCGCCTCCCCGCCGTGGAAGGTCACGTCCACGACGAGCCGGCGGTGCACGCGGACCCGCCCGGAGAGCGGATCGACCTGCCACGGGAACAGCCACAGCCGGTGGGCGGGCGTGCCCCTCAGCCGGCCGAGGGGCTCGGTGTGGGCGAGGGCCTCGACCTGGCGAGGGTCCAGGCCCTCGGCCTGGCTGTCCGCGGCGGCCGGCTCCACGCCGAAGAAGTCCTCGTGGAACTCGGAGACCACGGACAGCCGCAGACGCGCCCCCGGTGGAGCCGCCACCAGGGCCGCCACGTAGGGCAGATCCACGCCCCCGGGACCCGCTCCCCTGGGCAGCCCCGGAGCCTGGATGGGCCAGCTCCCACGACCGGCGCCCCCCGGGCCGATCCCGGCTTCGACCTCAAGCACGAGGCGCAACCCACCGGCGCCGGACTCCACCACCCGCAGCCCGGCGCCGGGCGGGGCGGCGGCGGCCTGCGGCGCCAAGGCGCAGGCAACGCCCACCGCGGCGAGGACGAGCAAGGGTCGCGGGCGAAGGGTCACGGGAGAGGCCGAGAGCTTATCGTAAGCGCATGGGAGACAAGAGCATGCCCAGGGGCCAAGGTACGGGCGCCGGGACCGGCGAGCCAGCCGGCGACACCGGGGGTGGAGGCCTCCGTCGGGGGCGACCTCCGCGGCGGGGGCGATCCCCCGACGGCGACGCGCCCGGCTCAGCCCCCGGCCCGGAACTGAAAGGCGTAGAGCTTCATCCCCCGCATGACGAAGCGCAGCCGCACCGGCGCGCCGGCCTGCGAGGCGAGGTCCCCGCCGCGCCAGGTCACGTGCTTGTGGAGGCTGTTCCCGCGCACGGTCCCGCCCTCCGCCAGGCTCAGCCCGGGCAGCGGCCGGCCGTCCTCGCCGAGCACCTCCGCCTGCAGCCAGCCGCCGGCGCTGCCGTCGCAGTTCACCTCCAGCCGATCCCCCTCGAAGGTGAGCGGCGGCGTGGTGAAGGTGCCGCCGCCGTAGCCGGCGTCGGCGGAGACGAAGCCGTCTCGGCGCAGGCTGGCGCGGAAGATGCCGCTGCGGCGGGCCAGGGCGGCGGCGTCCACCCCGGGCGGCAGGTCGCGGTGGAGGCGGACGGTGCCGGCGTAGTAGAGCCACAACTCCTCGCCGACCGGGATCAGCCAGGGGTTGGCGTAGATCATGCCGCTGGTGGGGCTGTCGTCGAAGCCCTGGCGCAGGAACGGCTCCCTCTCCCCGGCCCGGCCCCAGCTGACGCCGTCGCGGCTGGTTAGCAGCTGCACGTCCAGGGTGGCCGGGAACTGCTTCCGGCCCCAGTGGTAGTAGACCGCCGGCAGCATCAGGTACACGTCTTCCGCCCACGGGTACTTCATGGCGCAGCTCGTGTAGATGTCGACACAGGGGCGCCCGGACTCGTTCTCCCCCGGCAGCGGCATGCCGAGGTCGGCGGCATCCGCCTCGAACACGATCTGCAGCGGCGTCCAGTTGCGGAAGTCGGTGGAGGTGACGCGTCCGACGCTGCGGTACGGCTGGCCGCCGGCCTCGGCGGCCTCGTCCCGGTGCTGGGTGGCGCTCACCCGCGTGTAGCCGACATAGCAATGGAGCCGGTCGTCCACGAACAGCATGTTCTGCGTGTCGCAGGCGCCCCGGGGATTCGGCTGGCCGTCGTAGCAACTCCAGCGCAGGCCGTCGGGCGAGTGCATGGCCCACAGACCGGGCTCGACGCCGGCCTCCATCTCCTCGTCCGTGGGCCGGTACTTCGTCCACAGCTTGTAGCGCTCCGCCTCGGGGGCGGCCTCGTCGCGCAGCACGGTGGCGCCCTGCATCGACTGCCGCTCCACCTGGGGAGCGACGATGTTGTTGGCCCTGGCGCCGCCGAACTCGATCAGGCCGAGGTCGGGTTTGGTCCAGGCGAGACCGTCCGCGGACTCGGCGTAGCAGAGGCGGCGGGCGCCCTCGGCGGGCAGGCCGCCGATGACACAGGCGTCGTACCACAGCCGGAAGCGGCCGTCCGGCTCGAGCATGGCCGTGTTGTAGGCGCCGATGCCGTGGGACTCCCAGGGCCGGTCGGGTACCAGAACGGGTTCGGGATGCTGAACGGGGGGGTTCATGCACAGGCGCACGCCCTCGGAGCGCTCGATGAAGCGCTCGTCGACGAACAGCTGCCGTCGGGTGCCGACGTTCCACATGTCTGAGGCTCCTGCCGGGGGGATCACCGCAAGGGGGAGGGGCAAAGGTAGGCACGGAGAGGAGTTGCGGATCATTCGGGTTGGCGCCGGCGTCGAGCAGGATCTGCCAATACCGGGCTCTCCCGTGAGGCGGGAGCGACGCCCGCGCCGGGCCTGACCCGCCGGCGACCGACTATCTTGGAGAACGGCAGGACCTGACGCGACAGGAGGCAGAGCGTGGAATCCGATACCGTCCTCTACCTGAACCGCCAAGACGTGGAACGGGTCGACCTGGGGATGCCCGCCATCATCGACGCCCTGGAGGCGATGTTCCTCGAGAAGGGGCAGGGCCGCGTCGAAATGCCGCCCAAGCCCGGCATCCACACCCGCTCCGACGCCTTCATCCACGCCATGCCCGCCTGGATCCCGAGCTTGAAGGCGGCCGGCGTGAAGTGGATCTCGGGATATCCGGGCAACCAGGCCCGGGGGCTGCCCTACATCAACGGCCTGCTGATCCTCAACGATCCCGAGACCGGCCTGCCCACGGCGATCATGGACGCCACCTGGATCACGGCGCAGCGCACGGGCGCGGCCACCGCCGTGGCCGCAAGGCACCTCGCCCGTCCGGAGAGCGAGTCGGCGGGCATCATCGCCTGCGGCGTTCAGGGGCGCAGCAACCTGGAGGCCCTCGCCTGCCTCTTCGACCTGCGCGCCGTGCGGGCCTTCGACATCCACCGGGAGGTGGCCGAGGACTTCGCCGCGGGCATGTCGGAGAAACTCGGGCTCGATGTGGAAGTCGTGGAGGAACCCCGAGAAGCGGTGACCGGCGCCGACCTGGTGGTCACCAGCGGACCGATCCGCGAGGAGCCCGAACCGGTGATCGACGCCGGCTGGCTGGCGCCCGGCGCCTTCGCCTCCCCCGTGGACTTCGACGCCTACTGGACGGGCGCCGCCTTCGCCGAGGCGGACAAGCTGGCCACCGACGACCTCGGGCAGTTCGGCTACTACCGGCAGCAGGGGTACTTCCGAGACACGCCCGAGCCGCAGTCCGACCTGGGCCAGATCGTGGCCGGCCTGAGACCCGGACGGGAAGGCGAGGACGAGCGCATCATCGCCGTCAACCTCGGGATCGCTCTCGAGGACATGGCCACGGCGATCCTGGTCTACGAGCGGGCCGTCGAGATGGGCATCGGCGCGCCCCTGCCACTGTAACGCCGCCACCAACAACAAGAGGAGCCGCCATGATCGACAACCAGTTCACCCGCGGGCCCGAGGGCTGGTGCTCCTACGACTACCACGCCAGCATGGTCACCGGCACCAACGTCTTCATCCTGGCCACCTGGAGCCAGGACGGCGGCGTCGAGGACGGCGGCTGCGTGTGGTCGGACCACACGCGCTGGAGCGCCGACACCCCCGAGAAGCCGCTGTCGATCCTGCCGCTGCTCCACTACCGCGGCTGGGTGGACGACGATCCCGTCGACCTGCGTAACGCCGAGGTCTCGGTGTACCTGCGCGGGGACGACCTGAATCTCGACGGGGCCCGCTGCTACTTCTGGGCGCACGTGACGCGCACGCGCTGGCACCTGACCAGCGCGCCCCTGCGGATCGGCGACGGCGCCTGGACCTCGGAGCCGAACCGCTTCCGGCTGACGCCGGACGAGAGCCTGTGGCACAACAGCTGGACGTCCGATCCGGACGGGCCCCGGCGCCTCGAGCCGCTGCTGGCCGAGGCGGAGAGCTACGGGATCTCTTTCGTCGGGTTCTCCGGCGAGGTCACCGGGAGGCTGTCGATGTCCCGGTTCTCGATCGCGCGCTGAGCCCTCAGTCGTCGAGGGCCCGGTCCACGGCCTCGACGAGACCGTCCACGTGCCCGGCCTCCATGGGCAGGGACAGGGCGTTCATCGACATGGAGTGGCTCAACAGGCAGCCCTGAAGGAGCACGGAGAGGAAGACGCGGGAGCCGCGCTCCCTGTCGGCGCGCGCCATCTCGCGCCAGGTGCGCAGCGGCGGCTCGACGAAGTGGATGCTGAAGAGGGATCCGGCGACCACGGGCTCCGCCGCCACGCCGCGGCGCTCGAAGACCTCGCGCAGGCCCGACTGCAGCCGCTGCCCGAGATCGTTGAGATGGGCAAACGCCCCGGGCGTGAGCTGCCGCAGGGTGGCCAGGCCCGCCGCCGCGGTCACCGGGTGGCCGCTGAAGGTGCCGCTCTGGGAGAACCCGGTGGGCTCACCGGTGTTGTCGAAGCGTTCCATCAGGTCGGCGCGCCCCCCGAAAGCCCCCACGGGGAACCCGCCCCCTACGAGCTTGCCGAAGGTTGTCACGTCGGGATCGATGCCGTAGTGGGCCTGCAGGCCTCCAATGCCCATGCGGAAGCCGACGATCTCGTCGAACATGAGCAGCATGTCCAGGTCGCGGGTGATCTCGCGCACGAAACGCACGAAGGCCGGCCGCTGGGGCAGGATGCCCGCCTTCGGGTCCAGCAGCACGCAGCCGACCTCGTGGCGGTGGGTCTTGAGCAGGGCCTCGACGGCGGCTTCGTCGTCGTAGGGCAGGATCAGGGCCTCGGCCACGGCCCCCGGCGAGATCCCGCCCGTGCCGGGCACGGCCACCGGCGCCGAGGCCGGTCCCGCCTTCTCCAGCGGCGGCGCGACGCTGATCTCCACGGCGTCGTGGCTGCCGTGGTAGCCGCCCTCGAACTTGGCCACCCGCGGGCGTCCGCTGACCCCGCGCAGCAGGCGCACGGCGTGCAGGGTGGCCTCGGTGCCGGAGTTCGTGAAGCGGATGCGCTCCACCGAGGCGACGCGGCGGCACATCTCGGCGGCCAGCTCGGTCTCCGCGCCGGCCGGCGCCCCGAGGACGGCACCGCGCTCCAGCTGCTCCTCCACCGCGGCGCGCACGGCGGCGTTGCCGTGGCCGAGGATCTGGGCCGTGTGATGGTTCTGGAAGTCGACGTAGCGATTGCCGTCCACGTCGACGACGGTGCAGCCCTCGCCCCGGGCCATGGAGAGCGGCCAGGGCGAGTGGAAGTAGGCCCCCTTGACGGCCCCCGCCGTCGAGGCGCGGGCGGCCTCGAAGCGCAGGCGCGAAGTGGGGGTGGCGGCGCGGTAGCGCTGCTCCAGGTCGTCGGAGTTCATGGAAAGCTCACGATCCGGCCGCTGTCGGCCGACTCTCGCGCCAGCAGGCAGGCCCGGGTCATCTCGATGGCATCCTCGGGTCCGAGAAGGGCCTGGGACCGGCCCGCCGCGGCGTCGACGAAGTCGGGGAAGATCTGCCGGTCGCAGGAGGTCTCGAGGCGCTGCTCGCCATCCCCCCCGGCGCCGATGAGGACCACTTCGCCGCCGAGCACGTCGAGGACGCCCTCGCTGCCGACGATGTGCAGACGGTCGTCGCCGTGGCTCGGAGCCGCGTCAGGCCGCAGGTAGTCGATGCTGACCGACGCGTAGACATCGTCCTCGAGAGTGAAGTGGCACAGCGCCGAGACCTCGAGCTCGCCGTGGCCGCGGTTGTGGGCGGCGGAGTGGGTGGCGTACACGCTTCGGAAGGACTTCCCCGAGGTGTACCAGCGGATCCAGTCGACGGCGTGGCTGCCGACCCAGGGGATGGTGCCGCCGTAGGTGGCCCGCTCCTGGTAGAAGGGCGCCCGCCGGCCCAGGCGGTAGGACTTCCGGGCGTTGAGAAGACGGACCTCGCCCACGGCGCCCTCGCGGACCCTCCTCCAGGCGGTGTGGAAGGCGGGGTCGTAGCGCAGCCCCATCATGGCGGCGAAGTGCACGCCCGCGGACTCCCGTGCCTCGGCGACCTCCTCGAGTTCGTCCAGAGTGAGGGCCACCGGTTTCTCGCAGAAGACGTGGATACCGCGCCGGAAGGCCTCCACGCAGATCTCGGCGTGGCGGTGGAAGGGGCCGGCGATGGAGACGAGTTCGGGCCGCACGGCGTCGAGCATCTCCGCCGGCTGGTCCCAGACCCGCGGCTCGTGCCCCAGGTCCCGGCACTTCGACAGCAGGCCCCCCGGGTCGTCCCCCTCGGCGGCCGTGCACAGGCCGGCGACGCTCACGTCCGTCAGCGGCAGTCCGGACAGGACGTAGCTGTTGTGCCCCCGGACCCCGACCATGCACAGCTTCATGCGGTCACCGGAGGCCGACCCCCGGCCACTGGTCGTCGCTGGAGGTGACGTCGACGGTGATGCCGTCCGGGTCCTCCACCTTGAAGGCCGTATCCTCGATGTTGTGCACGTCCACGGGGACCTTGCCGGAGAGGCCGTCGGAGAAGATCTCGTAGCCCATGTCCAGCAGGCGTTGGGCCGCCGCCTCGAGATCGGGCACGCGGACGCCGATGTGCAGGTAGTCGAGCATGCCGCTCACGTGCCCGGGGCGCTCGGGGCCCTCGTGCTGGAAGACGCGGAAGTTGTGATGGCCGTCGCTCAGGTCGAAGGAGGTCCCGCGGTCGGCGACCACGGGCAGGCCGAGGCCGTCACGCCAGAACCGGATGGTGGCCCCGATGTCGGAGGCGCGGACGCCGACGTGGACGAGCGTGGTCACGGTCGATCTCCTGGTTGTGGGGTGGGTGGCGGTCCGGTAATCAAGCCCAGATCGAGGCCATCGGCCAGGCGTCGAGGGATCGCAGGCGGCTGTTTGCCCCCTGGGACCGGAAGGAGACCCCGAGGCTGTCGCCGCGCTCCGGGTAGACCCGGGCGGCCACGCACTGGCGGCCGTTGACGAAGACCTCGACGACGCTCCGGTCGACGAAGACGCGCAGCTCCAGGGGCTCCTCCGGGGCCAGCCACACCGGGGCCGTCTCCGGGGCGCGGCAGGTCACGTCCGCGGCCACCGAGGAGTACGACGTCTCCAGGGTGACCAGGCTCCGCCGGCCGCCGGCGCCGAAGCGGTCATGGAAGCCGCGCTCGCGGAAGAAGGCGATGCGGGTGTGCTCCTCCCGGTCCGGCGAGCGCAGCACGTTCATCTCCACCATGGGCGCGGTCACCGGATCGAGGCAGGCCCGCAGCTCGATGGCGTTGCCCCGCACCGAGTCGATGAGGACCTCCTCGTTGGCGGGCAGGTCCACGTCCTCCACGCGCACCCCGTCGCAGCGCAGCGACTCGACCGCGGCCACCGGCTCCATGGACAACTCGTCGCCGTCCACGGTCAGCCGCCGGGGCAGGGTCATGATCTGGTTCCACCCCTTCGTCGGCTTGCCCGGGTTCATGTTGAAGATCACGATCAGCCCGCCCTCCCCGTCCGGCGTGGCCGACGGCGCGTGGACCCCGCAGGGGACGGAGGCGCCGAAGTTGAACTTGCCGCCGTGGGTGACGACGAACTTGTCGCGCCCGGTGTCGTAGTCGCCGAGGAGGTACTGGCCGCCGCTCATGTGGCTGAAGAACAGGAGCACATGGCGGTCGCCGATGGGCCAGAAGTAGGGACAGGCGCCGTCGTCGCCGACCAGGGTGTAGTGGTCGTCCTCGACGAAGGGATGGAGGTACTCCCAGTGCTCCAGATCGGGCGAGCGCAGCAGGAAGTTGGCGCGCACCGGCTTGCCGGCGGGGCCCGCCGGCCGCGTCCCGGCCGACAGCGAGTAGTAGTGATCGCCCTTCTTCCAGATGCAGGGGTCGAAGACCCGGTAGGGCAGGGCCGAGCCGTCGGGCGCCGTCATGGGGACCACGGCGCGGCCCCCGACCTTCTCCCAGTTCAGCAGCAGCGGATCGCTCGACACGGCGACCATGTTGCCCGCCTCGGTGCCGTGGTACATGGCGATGACCCGGTCCTCCTCGACCCAGGTGGCGCCCGAGAAGCACTTGTCCTCCGGTCCGGGGTAGATGCAGTAGGGCAGGTCGCGCCAGTGGACGAGGTCGTCGGAGACCGCGTGGCCCCAGTGCTGGCGCGTGTCCTCCGGCGGATAGGCCTGGTAGAACAGGTGCCAGCGCCCCTGCCAGCGGCACAGGCCGTTGGGGTCGTTCAGCATCGCCTCGGGGTTGACGTAGTGGTAGAGGGGCCGGTGGCGGTCGCCCTCGTAGGAACGGCGGGCCTCGTGCAGCCGCTGCAGGAGCGGGTTGGCCGCCAGGGCCGCCTCCTGCCCGGACAGGGTGTCGGGGAAGGTGTACTTCGGTACGAGCGACGTGGTGCCGGTCATCGGTCCTCGCGGGCGGGAGCGGGAGATAGGGGTCTGCCGGGGGGCGAAAGATCGGCACCGGCGCGCAGGTACTCCAGTCAAGGGTCGATCGAGCGGGCCGATCGAACGCCGTGGAAGCAGCCGCAACGTACATTTGCGGGCCGCCCATCCTGAGGAGAGGACGATGATCGACTTCGAGCGCTCCCACTTCACCTGGAAGCACCGCCCGTGGACCCACGACCCCCACTACCGCTACGCCGGCGGCTTCGTGGGCGAGGAGGGCCAGTCCTACCACGTGCGCTTCCGCCTGGAGGCCGGCTGCGAGATCCTCGACCCGGCCGCGGGGAAGGTCACCCGCCTCTACGCCGGCGCCCCGTGCCGCACCGAGTACACCATCGCCCGCCGCAACCTCTTCCAGGTGCCGAGCTCCGAGTGGCGCCTCGTCTTCAGCGACGAGGACCGCGTCGGCATCGCCCGGCGCCCCAGCTGGGAGCCGGAGCCGGGGGAGCGCAGCCCCCTGTCGGAGTCCTTCGCCGAGACCCGTCTGGACCTGCGGGAGCACGACCCGCACAGGGTGCTGGGCGAGGGCGGCGAGATCGTGAAGGCGACGCTGGCCGGCGACCTGATGAACGCGCGCTCCTCCTACGAGGACGAGGAGCGCGGCCTCACCGTCACCGTGGAGTACCCCGTGAACCTGATCAACATCCACGAGGAGGGCGGCGAGTTCCAGGTCTGTACCGGCCCCGTGCTGCTGCCGGACCTGGCCACCTGGGACGGGACCGGCGTGTCGCGCGTGTTCCTCGCCGACGTGGCGATCACCGCCTTCGACCGGGTCGAGTTCATCCTGCGCCGGGAGGTGGAGGCGGCGGAGTCCGAGCGCGAGTGGCTCGACCGGCCCCGGGGCCGCGACCGCCAGGAGCTGTGGGATCCAGCGGTACGGCCCGAGGGATATCCGGAGCCCCGCCCGAAGCCCACGGTCTACAACGAGATCTGGGAGCTGGAGGCGGCCAACGTGGTGCTCGCCGCGGCCAACGCCTAGATGGGCTTACTCCGGCTTGCGGGCGCCGATCAGATGGTAGTACCCGTGGCTGGCCGTGGACTCGAAGCCGACGAACCCCGCCGTGGCCAGCATCTCCTCGAGCTCGGCCAGGGTGTACTGCTTCCCCTTCTCGTGAAGCAGCATGGCCACCGAGAAGCAGGCCACGGTGAGCGGTCCGTCGCGGCCGTCGGCCAGGGGCATCTCGTGCAGGAGGATGCGGCCCCCCGGCTCCAGGGCCTCGAAGGCCCGGCGCGCCAGGCGCGCGCACGAGGCCGGATCCCAGTCGTGGAAGATGTTGCCGAAGAGGGCGGCGTCGTGGCCGGTGGGCAAGGGGTCCCGGAACATGTCGGCCGGGCAGGTGATCACGCGGTCGGCCAGGCCGTAGCCGGCGATGTTCTCCGCGGCGATGGCGCAGACCTCCGGCAGATCGAGGAGGGTGCAGCGCACCCCGGCATGGACCGCGGCGACCGCCGCCGACAGCGACCCCGAGCCGGCGCCCACGTCCAGAAGCCGGCGCACGCCGGCGAAGACCGGCTGCCGGGCCAGGCTGGCGGCGGCGGGCAGGGTCAGGGCGTGCATGCGGCCGATGAACTCGCGCACCTCCGCGGGCGGGAGGGCCGCCATGGCCACGGCGAAGGGCGCCGGAGGTTCCCCGGAGCGGAAGGCGGCGCGAAGCTTCCGCAGGGTCGGGTCGTCCTCCGGACAGAGGCGGCGGCGGAAGGGGCTGGCCGGCAGCAGGTAGGTGCCCCCGAAGTCGGTCAGGGCGAAGCGGCCCCCGCCGTCATGACGGGCGAACCCGAGGGCGGCGGCGACGGCGACCATGGCCTCGGCGGCCCGGGGCGTCACCTCCAGGAAGCCGGCCACCTCCGGGATGGTGCGCGGCCCCTCCAGGAGCAGCTCGCACAGACCGGCCTCCTGGGCCAGGGCCGCCATGGGCGCGGCGAAGCGCTGGTACTGCAGGTCGTAGAGGGCGCGGTCGCCCACGGGCGGCGGAACTGGAAAGGTCCGGATCATGAGCCAAACCTGGCTCCGCGAGGCGTGAGCAGCCAAGTCGGCGGTCCGGGGACCGATCCCGGCGCCGACCGCTGGGGATCCACGTCCGGGCGCCCGGCGCTGGCCGTCTCCCAGTCCCCGCCCCGAATCGGCCGCCTCCGGTGAAGATCCTCCACACCTCCTACGACGACCCCCGCAACCCGTGGCTCGGGGGCGGGGGCGCCACCCGCACCTTCGAGATCTGCCGGCGCCTCGCCGGCCGCCACGAGATCACCGTGGTCTGCGGTTCCTATCCCGGAGCCGCGCCCGAGGAGGAGCGCGACGGCCTGCGGGTCCTTCATCTCGGCAGTCCCCGGTCGTACGCCCTCAGCCGGCTCACCTGGTCGGCCCGCGCCAGCCGCTTCGTGGCGCGCTCCGATGCCGACCTGTGGGTCTACTCCTTCTCGGCCTTCGCCCCCCTGTGGGCCCCTGCCGAGCGCCGCCGCGCGGGCGTCCTCGAGTTCTTCCACCTCATGCAGGAGCACGCCACCCGCAAGCGCCCCGTCCTCGGGCTGCCGGCCGCCTCCATCGAGCGCGCCACCCTGCGCTCCTTCGATCACGTCATCGCCATCTCGCCGAGCGTCGCCGAGGGCCTGTCCTCCATCCGCGGCGGCCGGGGCCTCCACCTGGTCTACACCGGCGTCGACGACAGCTGCTTCGTGGAGGATTCGACCGAAGGGGACTACATCCTCTACTTCGGCCGGCTCGACACCTACACGAAGGGGCTGGACCTGCTGTTGGAGGCCTTCGGGCGCGTTGGCCGCCAGCAGAGCCGGGCTCGCCTCGTGGTCGCCGGCCGCGGTACCCCGGAGCGAATCGCCGAGCTGAAGGCCCTGGCGCGGCGCACCGGGGTCGAGGAGCGCATCGAGTTCACGGGGCCGGTGCTGGCGGAGCGGAAGACGGATCTGTTCCGGCGGTCCCTGTTCAACATGGCGCCCTCCCGCTACGAAGGCTGGTGCATCGCCGCCGTGGAGGCCTCGGCCGCGGGCAAGGCGGTGGTGGGCACGCGCATCCCGGGCCTGATGGACGCCGTGCGCGAAGGCGAGACCGGACTGCTGGCCGGCCCCGAGGACGTGGAGGGGATCGCCCAGGCCATGCTGCGACTTCTGCGGGAGCCGGGGCTGCGCGCCGAACTGGGCGCCGCCGGCCGCCGCTGGGCGCAGAGCTTCCGCTGGGACCACATCGCCGCCGAGCAGGAGAAGGTCTACGAGGAGGTGGCCGCCGCCCGCGGCGCCGGAGCATAGGGCCGGCGGGAGGCTACTCTGGCCACTGGAGGGTCAGGAGCACCAGGCCCGCGAGGCACTCGGCGGCCGCAGGCGCCCTGGCCGCTGGGCGCGGTCAGGAGGTTTCCAGGCCCTCGAACAGGCCGCTCACCGGCATGGGCGGAAAGCTCCCCCGCAGGCCGCCCAGGGAGTAGTGCTCCACGGCCATCATGTGCGGCCGCTTCCCGACCTGGGCCCGCACCCTCTCCTCGGTCCCGAACTGCGAGGCGTGGGCGCAGATCGCCGCCAGCTTGCGCTCACGGTGGCGGCTGATGTCGATGGTGGCCGCCACCGAATCGCCCGAGACCCCGTGGAGATCGGCGTCCACGTCAGCCATGGGCGCGCCGGGTTCCTCCAGCGGATAGGCCGGGTAGTAGAGGCGCCGCGGCGCCGGCTGCACGACGCTGCCGGCCGACCAGAAGGCGGCGGCGGCGCCGCGGTGGATGGTGACGTGGTCGATGTGGGGATAGAGGCCGTGGGGGTCGAAGGTGAGCATCACCTCCGGCTTCAGATCGGCGATGATGGGCAGGATCTGCCGCTCGAGAGCGGTCACGTCCTGGTTCATCAGCGCCCGCGGATTCCGCCGCCCCACCTCGATGGGGAAACCCGAGTCGCAGTGGTCCAGCCAGATGGGCGGGTGGATCCCCATGGCGGCGCAGGCCCGCTCCAGCTCCCCGGCCCGCAGCCGCCCCCGGGCCGCCCCCTTGGGGTAGCGGTCCGCGTCGATCCCGAGGTGGACGATCTCCCCCTCTTCCCCGCGGGTGGCGCAGACCAGATGGACGTCGTGCCCTTCGGCCCCGGCTCCGGCCAGGGTCCCCCCGCAGATGAAGGACTCGTCGTCGGGATGGGCGAAAATCGCAAGCAGGTTCATCGATTGACCGATTGTATAGCGGTTCCGATCCGGGAGTACTATATATTGTGCTGCGTCCGCGCGGGGGACGCGCCGGACGCCAAGCTACGCAAGCAACCTTCGCACCGCTTCACAAGGGAGGCCCTCAGATGAAGCGCACTTTTCTCCTCCTGCCGCTGCTGTCCGTCGCCATCGGCGCCGGACCGGTCGCGGCCGAAGATGTCTACGAGATGGAGGAGGTCATCGTCACCGGCTCCAAGCTGCCCCAGACGCCGGGGAACGTGACCCAGAAGATCTCCATCATCACCGTCGACGACATGGGCTCGCTGGTCCAGGGCAACGGCAACCTGGCGGAGCTCCTCTCGTACAGCCCGGGCAACTTCGCCAACGTCCTGTCCCGCAACGACGCCAACTGGGGCTCCTCCGGCGGCCTGGCCCACACCTACAAGGGCTACATGCTCGACGGCCTGCCCATCGACGCTTTCGTCGATCTCCAGAGCCTCGACCCCTGGGCCTTCCAGCGCGTGGAGGACCAGCGCGGCTCCGCCTCCGTCCTCTATCCCACCTACCTGGCCATGGACTTCGCCGGCAACCAGTCGCCGCTGGCGGGCACGGCCAACTTCATCCTCAAGGAGCGGGTCCGCAGCACCCGCACCCGCGCCTCGGTCTACGGCGGCTCCTACAGCACCGTGGGCGGGCGATTCTTCCACCAGCGCGCCGCCGGCAACCTGCACCTGTTCTTCGGCGGCCACCACGAGGCCTCCGACTACACCTACTACGGCACCTTCGACGAGGACGGCAATAGAAACTCCTGGCTGAACATGCTCGAGGACGATTCCCCGAACTACGAGAAGACCAAGATGTACATGCGGGGAACCTACTACCTCAACGACAGCGGCCAGCGGGTCTCCCTCTATGCCCACCGCACCTGGCACACCGGCGACGGCGGCCGCCCGAACCGGGACTTCGGCCACACCTACACCACCCTGAACGCCGGATACATCCACCCGGTCTCCGACAAGATCACCGCCCGCGCCAAGGTCGGCTACCGCGACTACGTCCGTCGTTGGGAGGAAGACAACTTCGCTCGCGATTCGGTTGGGGTGGTCATCCCCGAGAGCCTCGCCCTGCGCTCCGAGGACGGCGTCGACCAGTCGGTGATGCCGGCCGATCTCTCCGTCTCCGTCATCACCCGCGAGTCGGACGTGCTCACCGTGGGCGCCGACTACCAACTCGCCTCGTACAAGAACACCTCGGAGGCGGGCGTTCTGAACACCAACAACGAGGGCACCGCCACCGGCCTGGGCCTCTACGCCCAGGAGGAGTTCCGGCTGAACAGCCTCACCCTGCGGGTCGGGGCACGCTTCACCAGCATCGCCCACGACATCGAGCTGTTGAGCGGCGCTCCTCCGGGAGAAGAGAGCAACTCCTGGAACAAGCTCCTCTCCAGCGCCGGGGCGCGCTACAACCACAGTGACGACCTGTCCGTTTACACCAATTTTGGCACCAGCTTCAAGGCTCCTTCCCAGAAGTCGGTGGGCGGCACCGTCCCCGTGGGTAGCACGGACAGCGGCCACCTGCCCAACCCGGACATCCTGCCGGAGTCGGGCACCAGCATCGACCTGGGGGTGAATTACCGGCCCATGGAGGACCTGCAGGTAGGCCTGCGGGGCTTCAACATCGTCATCGACGACCAGATCGTGCAGATAGAGGTAGAAGGCGCCCCCCAGTCGCAGGACATCAACGCTGGCAACACCGCCACGAACGGCGCCGAGTTGGAGGTCACCCACCGCCTTAGCGAGATGGTGGAGTGGTTCGCCAACTACACCTACACCAACGCCGAGGTGAAGGAGCACGAGAACGAGGATCTGATCGGCGCCAAGATCAACTTCGTTCCCGAGAGGGTTATCGGCCTCGGCGTCCACCTGACCCTGGCCAAGGGCCTGCGGGCGACGATCACGGCCCAGTCCTACAGCGGCATCTACTCGGATATCAGGAAGGATGATCCAAACAAGGACGATGACGACCCCCTCCCCGGGTACAACCTGGTGAACGCCCGGGTCCAGTACGCCGTCAGCACCCAGGACGGGTACGATCTGACCCTCTTCCTCGAGCCCTACAACCTCACCAACCAGACCTTCGAGATGCCCTGGGGCTTCCAGGATCCCGGATTCTCGGCCAACGGCGGCCTGATGGTCAGCTTCTAGGTTCATGTCCGCCGAGGTTTGCGGCCCCGCGGCGCCCTCCCGACCGGGAGCGGCCGCCGCGGGGCGTTTGTTTTTTCTCTCCCTCCTCCTCTCCGGCGGCCCCGCGGCCGCCGAAGGGGTGGCGGCCACCGACTTCCGCGGCAAGCGCATCGAGCTGGACAAGCCGGCCGAGCGCATCATCTGCCTGCTGGAAAGCGCCCTCACCGGCCTCTACATGCTCGGCGCCGAGGACCGGCTCGTGGGCATCTCCACCAACGTCTACCAGGGCAGCGTCTTCCCCTACTACGCGGCCATGGACGAGCGCATCCGCGAGCGCACCCTGGCGACGCCGGGCAACTGGGACTTCGTCAACATCGAGAGCATGGTGGCCCTGCAGCCCGACCTCGTCATCGTCTGGTCGGGGCAGGAGGAGTCGATCGCCGCCCTCGAGGAGAAGGGGATCCCCGTCTTCGGGGTCTTCATCGAGCGCTTCGAGGACATCCACCGGGAGATCACCGCCCTCGGCGAGCTCACCGGCACCCGCGAGCGCGCCGCCGAGCTCGTGGCCATCGCCGAACAGGAGCTGGAGACGGTGCGCAACAAGCTCGCCCCCGTGGAAGGCGAGGCGCCCGACCCGCCGCGGGTCTACTTCATGTGGGCCCAGGGGCCGCTGCAGACGGCCGGCCGCAACAGCACGGTGCAGGAGCTGATCGATCTGGCCGGAGGCACCAATGTGGCCGCCGGCAGCGAGCTGGAGGCCCTGCTGGTGAACCTGGAGCACGTCCTGGTCTGGAACCCGGAGCTGATCGTCATGTGGTGCAACGACCGCCTCGGGCCGGGGGACCTGGACGAGATGGCCGGCTGGCGCTCCGTGGCCGCCGTGCGCGGCGGGCGGGTGCACGAGCTGCCCGATCCCTTCTCCTGCGACTTCTGGACCCTCAAGTACATCTTCACCGTCGATCTCGTGGCCCGCTGGAGCCATCCGGACCGGTTCCCGCGGGACGACGCCGAGACCCTGCGCGCCAGCCTGCTCAACAAGCTCTACGGGGGGCGCCTCGGGGAGCTGCCCCCCCTGCCCGGTTCGGACGGCGGCTGAGCCGAGGCAGATGGCGGCCCCAACCGCCGACAGTCTGATCCGGACGGTCGCCGGCCACGCCGGCGCGGTTCTGGAGCGGTGCGCCGACCGTTACAGCGGCCGCGGCACGCCGATGCTGGCCGACCACATCGACCTGTCGACGGGGGAGCCGGAGCGCTGGGAGGGCCGCACTCTGTCCAACCTCGCTCGGCAGCAGCACTTCCTGCGGGTCCTGGCGGGGCTGGAAACGCTGGGCGAGGGCCGCTTCGGGGACGCGGCGAAGACCTGGATCGAGCACGCCCTGGGGGCCGTGACCGACAAGGGCGGCCTGCTCTACTGGGGCGGCCACTCCACGTACGGCCTGAACGAGGACGCGCCGCTGCCGGGGAACCACGAGCTGAAGTGCGTCTACCCCTTCTACGACTATCTCTACCAGGTCGACCCCGAGCGCACCCGCCGCTTCGTGGAGGCCTTCTGGCAGCGGCACGTGTGGGACTGGTCGACCCTGCTCTTCAACCGCCACGGCGACTACGGACCGTGGGACCGGTCGCGGGTCTGGGAAGAGGCGGAGTTTTCCGGCGGGCCGTTGCCGATCGTCGAGCAGACCGCTCTCTCCTTCATCAACACCGGCAGCGACCTGATCTACGCGGCGGCGGAGCTGTTCCGGCTCCACGGGGAGGAGCGGGCCCTGCGCTGGGCCGCGAACCTGATCTCCCGCTACGACCAGGTGAGACACCCCCGGACCGGGCTGGGCGCCTACCAGTTCAACCACCGCGAGCCCTGCCGGGTGCGCGAGTCCTTCAAGCCGCCCCTGGGCGAGCGGCCCGACGTCAACGAGGCGACGGTGCTCACCTCGGGGACGATCACCACCCGGGGCCAGCGGGCGGCCCTCACCTTCCTGAACCTGTACGAGGGCCTCGGCGAGGATCACGGGCGGCCGTTCCTCGACGTGGCCCTGCGGGACCTGCGGGCCCTGAGGGACTACAGCTGGGACGCCGCTCTGGGCTGCTTCCACCCGGTCCTCTACGACGGACAGCGGCTCCGCGAGCAGGACGCCGAACAGCGGGGCTACTGCCCGCCGGCCAAGCTGCTCAGGGTGCGGGCCGACGGCGGCGCCCTGCTGACCTGGGCCCGGGCTTACCGCGTCTCGGGCGACGAGGACATGCTGGAGATGACCGCGGCCGTGGCCGGCGCCATGGGCTGGACCGGCAAAGGGGGCGCGGTCGCCGTGCCGGCGGCGGGGGAGCCGACCCCCGATCCCACCTCCGCCGTCTTCGGCCTGCTCGATCTGCACGAGGCCACCGGGGAGCCAGCCTACCTCGAAGCCGCTGCCGCCCTGGGCCAGGCCCTTGCGGCGGAACGGACGCGGGACGGGATGCTTGCCGGCAATCCGGCCGCCGCCGGAGCCGCCAGCCAGGACAACGTCCTGGCCCTGGCGCTGCTGCACTGCGCCGCGGCCCGGGACGGGCGGCGGGGCCTGATGCCGCCCTACTACCCGGGCGGCAATCCGTGGGACCCGAAGATCGTGGTGCGCACGGTTTTGGGTCGTGTCTGACGGCCGCAGCGTCCTGCTGCTGATCGCCGACGACTGGAGCCCGCTGGCCGGCTGCTACGGCAGTCCCGTCATCCGCACTCCCCACGTGGACGCCCTGGCCGGCCGCGCCACGCGCTTCACCAACGCCTTCTGCACCTCGCCGTCGTGCGCGGCCAGCCGCGCCAACATCCTCACCGGCCACTACAGCCACACCCACGGCCAGTACGGGCATTCGCACGCGGTGCACAACTTCCACACCGCCGCCTCCATGCCGTCGATCCCGAAGCGGCTCGGCGCGGCCGGATACGCCACCGGCATCATCGGCAAGCTGCACACCCAGCCGGCGAGCGTGTACCCCTGGACCCACGACCTGCAGCAAGTGCCCGGCGGAGGGCGCAACGTCACCGCCATGGCGGACCAGGCCGCCGGCTTCCTGGCCGACATCGGGCGGCAGCCCTTCTACCTGCACATGGGCTTCGCCGATCCGCACCGCGACTTCGGCAACCGCCGGAGCTACGAAGGCGTCGAGGAGACCCGCTACGATCCGGCGGAGGTGCCGGTCCCCGACTTCCTGCCCGATCACCCGGAGGTGCGGGCCGAGCTGGCCGAGTACTACCAGGCGATCTCGCGGCTGGATTTCGGCTTCGGGCTGGCGATGCAGGCCCTGGAGGCGGCCGGCCGCGCCGACGAGACGATGGTCATCGTCATGAGCGACCACGGCATGCCCTTCCCCGGCGCCAAGGCCTCCTCCTTCGACTCCGGCCACCACGGCCCGCTGCTGATCGCGCGCCCAGGGGCCCGGCCGGTCGAGTGCGACGCCCTCGTCAACTGGTCCAGCATCGCCCCTACCGTCTTCGACTGGTGCGGGGTGGAGCCTCCCGGCGGCCTGCCGAAGCGCTCGCTGATGCCGATCCTCGACCAGGGGCACCCGCCGGGATGGGATGAGACGTTCTTCTCCCACACCTTCCACGAGGTGACCAACTACTACCCGTACCGCGGCCTTCGGGGGCGCCGCTACGTACGTGCGCAACCTCTACCCCGAGCTGACGCGGCCCCTGCCCAGCGACCTGTGGGCCTCCCCCACGTGGAAGGCCGTCGAGGGCGAAGGGATGGAGATGATGGGGAAGCGCCCGACGCAGGCCTTCCTGCACCAGCCGGCCGAGGCGCTCTTCGACCTCGAGGCGGACCCCGAGGAGTCGACGAACCTCATCGACGAGCCGGCCCTGCAGCCGGTGGCCGGGGAGATGCGGAACAAGGTGAAGGAGTTCCGGGTACGGACGCGGGATCCGTGGGTGCTGGCCTCGCGGCAGATGGGGGAGACGGGGCTGGAGGGCTGACAGCCCCGGGGGATCCGGCGGCCCCTCAGGGCTGGTAGGGTGTGCCCGTTCGCCGCAGTCTTTTTGTGATGGCCAGCTGCACCGTGCAGTAGTCGCCGATGTACTCGGTGGCGAACCCGGGCCGCGCGTCGGCGATCGTACCGACGATCATGTTGGCGTACTCGTAGGTCGTGTCGTAGCGGTCGATGATGAGGGCCACCATCTCGATCCAGGCCTTCTTCAGCGCCTCCCCCCAGTTCGGTCCGATGCCGCCCGTGAGCCACTCCTCCGCCTCTTCCACGTGGCGCGTCTTCTCCACCACGGGGCTGGCGTTCGGGAAGCCGGGGGAGCGGTCGACGCGGATGGTCACCGCCGCGTCGATCTCCACCCCGGCGGCGGTCAGCTCGCCCTCGCCCATGCGGGCATGGGTGTCCCCCATCGACAGGTAGGCCCCCGGCTTCTGGGCGCGGATGTGGACGGTGCTGCCCGGCTGGATGGAGTTGAAGTCCATGTTGCCGCCGTGGTCGATGGGATGGGGGGCCACCGACGCCAGCTGGATGACGCCGACCATGGGCCGCACGGGCACCACGAAGTCCGGCGGGAAGTGGATGAGGCCGTCCCGCACCGGGGCCACCGCCCGCCAGTAGCCCCAGTGGGGGCCGGCGTTCCGGTAGAACCCGTAGGGCCCGCACTCCATGTCGAGGATCTCGATGGCGACCCAGTCGTCGGGCTCGATGCCCTCGATGATGAAAGGCCCGCCGTGGCGGGAGTGCCGCGGCGTGTCGGCGGCCACGATCATGCCGGCGCGGGTCTCGCCGGCGGCCTCGTAATCGTGGTCGGCGCCGCCGACGGTCTCGACGACTACCGTCTCGCCCAGTTCCAGGGTGCCGCGGGGCTGACCGCGCTCGGGGTCGTCAGGTCCGGAGTAGCAGGGGGTTCGGGTGAAGCTTCGCATGTGCTTATCCTGTGTGAGAGGTCAGGTCATCATGCAACCTCAACCGACGCCCTTCCTCGACTGGTACGGCATCTGGCCCTCCCACCGCAAGCTCGAGGAGGACGGCACCGTCTGGTCGCAGGACCCGCCCCGGGGCATCGAGCTGACCCCCGAGTTGGCGCGCAAGTCCGAGGTCTTCTTCCACAAGGAGCGCCCCTGGGAGCAGGGAGCCAACCTCCACGTCAACGCCATGCTCCACACCGAAGGGCGCTACCGCCTCTGGTACGGAGTCCAGCGCCTGGAGGACCTGGCGCGCTCCTATGTCTGCTACGCCGAGAGCGACGACGGCTTCGCCTGGCGGCGGCCGGAGCTGGGACTGTGCGAGTACGAAGGCTCCACCCGCAACAACATCATCAGCGCCGGTCTCGACCATCCCCTCGGCTGGGTCTTCATCGACCCTGCCGCCCCGCCCGCCGAGCGCTACAAGGCCGTCGGCCCGGGGGCGCGCTACTTCCGCGGCGGCCGGCCCGACCCGGAGATGGACGCCGCGCGCTTCAAGGCCCTGCTGGCGGCCCGGGACCTGGGGGATGTGTCGGCCGGAGAAAAGGCCCGGGGCATCGAGATCCGGCAGCAGCTCCTGGGCGCGACCTCCCCCGACGGCATCCACTGGCACAACCTCGGCGCCCCCGTCTTCGATGCCGGCGCGACCCAGCTGGATACCCACAACCTCTGCGTCTACGATCCCCACCAGGGGCAGTACGTGGCCTACCTGCGCGGCCATCTCGACCGCCGGCGCCTGGTGCGCCGCGTCTCGGGCCCGCGCTTCGAGTCCCTCGCCGAGCCGCGCCCCTGCCTCTTGCCCGACCCCCTGGACGCGCTTGACGACGACCTCTACAACCCCTGCTACACGCCGTACCCCGGCACCCGGCCGCGCTACCTGATGTTCCCGTCGGTATACCATCGAATCGCTTCTACGGTCGATGTCCAGCTCGCGGTCAGCCGCGACAGCCACCAATGGATCCGGCCCTTTCGCCAGCCCATCGTCGACCGCGCCTATGAGGGGGGAACGTACGGCCAGCTCTACGCCAGCCCGAATCTCATCGCCGCCAACAGCATCTGGCGGCTGCCTTTCAGGGGCTATCAACGCCGCCACGACTTCCTCCGCCGCGGCGCCACCTACCCCGAGGACGGGGAGTTCCGCTGGGCGTGCTGGGACCCGGACCGGCTCGCGGGGATAGAGGCCAGAGGCGAGGGGCGGGTCACGCTCATCGAGCGGCCGTGCTGCGGCCGCCAGCTGCTGCTCAACTTTCGCACCGCCCCGGACGGCTGGATCAAGGTCGAAATCGTCCGGACCATTCACACGCCTCCCCGGCCCGTAGAAGCTCACCCCGGCTTCTCCCTCGACGAGGCCGATCCCCTCACGGGCGATTCCATCTCCGAGGCGGCGCGCTGGCGGGGCCGGTCCGACCTGGCAGTCCTGGCGGGCGAGTCCGTCGGCCTCCGCTTTCACCTCTACAAGGCCAAGCTGTTCTCGGTGTCGATCTGAGACGGCCGTCCCGCCGCTCTCCCTACGGAGCGTACGGATCCTCCGCATCGAGGATCTTGCGCAGGGTCTCGTCGTCACCGAAGCGGTTGATCTCGTCCTCGTAGTTGCTGTTCTCCGTGCGCACCTGCTTGACGTGCCAGAGGATCCACAGGGCCACGCCGACCACGACCATCAGGCCTTCCAGACCCACGAAGGGATAGAGGGGGCCGATCTCGGAGATGTTGCCGCCCCAGCTCTCGATGTTTCCAGTAGCCATGACTCTCTCCTGTGCGTTCCGAAGCGGTTTCGGTTCAGGCCTTGCCGAGCTCCTCGCGCTCAGCGTCGATGATGCCCTGCTCCTCCTGGGCCCGGTCGTAGGCGTTGGCGTAGTCGAGACCGGCCAGCTCGATCTGGCGCGGGATGCGGAGGATCCCCGCGCGGTTGAGGATCTTCGCGGCGATCCAGCCGGGGATGAAGCCCAGCACCAGGAACATGATCACGGCGCCGGCGATCTGCCCGAGGGGATTGATGCTGGCGAAGCTCGCGTCCGGCGAGGAGGGATAGCCCCAGAGCACGAACCCGCAAATGACGACGCCGAAGAAGCCGGCGTACCCGTGCACGGCCACGGCGCCCACCGCGTCGTCGATCTTGAAGCGGCGCTCCACGAAGTAGTGGACCTTGTACATGAACAGGACGCCCAGGGCGGCGATGATCATGGCCTGCACCGGGTGGTAGAGATCGTTGCCCGCCGAGGCGGCGATGATCCCGGCCAGACCCGAGGAATAGGTCCAGTAGGCGTCTCCCCTGGAAATGATGTAGCCGGCCAGCAGCCCGCCGGAGAGAGCCATGAGGAAGTTCACGGTGATCGCCGACAGGGTCGTGGGCGCCAGGTAGATGTTGGTGGCCGAGAAGAAGGTGCCGTCGCCGCTCTGCACGTCCCACATGGGCACGTTGCAGGCCACGTAGAACCCCCAGAAGCCGGTGTAGATCAGGAACAGGCCGATCGTCACCAGCCACGGGTTGCGGGGATTCAGGCTCCGCGGGGTGCCGTCGGCGGCGAACTTGCCGATGCGCGGACCCAGGACCACCAGCACGCCGAGGGCGAAGCCCCCGGCGATGGCGTGGATCACGCCCGAGGCATAGGCGTCATGGTAGCCGAGGATCTTCACCATCCAGCCTTCGGCGTGCCAGCCCCAGGCCGCGTCGATGACCCAGAACACGGACCCGATCAGGATCGCCAGGATCCAGAAGGCCGAGGAGCGGATCCGCTCGATCACCGACCCTGAGACGATGGAGGCCGCCGTCCACGAGAACAGGAGGAAGGCCGCCCAGAACACCCCGTTGATCCGCGCCCAGCCGTCCGGATCTCCCGCGCCCCCCATGTGGGGCCCCATGAGCTGGCTCCAGGCCACCGCGTGGGGCGCTTCCACCAGCCCGCCGGTGATGCCCGGGCCGTTGGGGAGGGCGAAGTAGATCCACCACCCGAAGAAGAAGAAGGTGATCGTCACCAGCGGGATCAGCATCGTGTTCTTCATGAGGGTGTGCATGTGGTTCTTGTGCCGCGAGACCCCCACCTCGTACATGCAGAAGCCCACGTGGATGAAGAACATGAGCACCACCGTGATCCAGTAGTAGAACTCGGTGAAGATGACGCTGAGGGAACCCAGCTCGGTGGTCATGCTCTTCCTCCGTGTTGCCTGGGGATGCTGCTTACCCGGTTGCGGGCAATAAACGGCGGGAGGGGCGGGGGGATCAAGAGGAAAGTGGCACGAGGGTCCGGCAGGGGGTCAGAAGGGCACGTTGCCCCCCCCAACGGAGAAGACCCGGTTGCTCCGACAAGGGGTCCCGGTCCTCCTTCAGCACCTGCCTCAATCCTTGGGCCTAGCCATTCGGCCCGGGAGGCGTTCCAGCAAGTTCCAGCCAGCGCCGGAAGTGCGGGCATGCGGACCGAATCGCGTCGAGCCCGACTTGGATAGAGGCCAAGCTACCCATCAACGGCTTTTGATACCCGGGCACAAGCTCGGCCACGCGCTTCGAAGGTGCAGTGTCCGGCGAGTCATCGATTTCTTCCGGACTGGCGAATTGGTCTCGAATCTCCTGGAACCTATGTGTCAGTTCGGGGCGCCCGATTCCTTGGCCGAATCGGTCACAATCACTGAATAGCAGGGCTTCGAACTCGTGCATTGCCACATACGCTATGAATCGCTTCTGATCGAAGTCCGAGCCCATTTCAAAGGCGATGTCCTTCGAGAGCGCATCTTCGACTGTGGACGCTCTCTCCGATGAAGATCCGTGCCTGGTAGCTTGCAGGCGCCCAGGCCATGCCCTTGGACCAGTTTCCGGCATCCCGTAGTAGTCCACCATTGTGGTGGCAAGGCACCCTGGATCTTCCTTCAGGTGATTTGCGATCTCCCTTCGCACCGTGCTCCACGCCCTGGCTCCGCCACGCCGGTCCCGCTGGCGAGCGTTTCCAACCAGACGTGCGCCGACTCTGGAAAACCCATGACCATAGAGATGCGGCGCCAGCAGTTCGTTGACGAATTGCTCTTCGGTCTGGCCCTCGACATGGACAAGCAGCCGGTTCACGGTGAGAATCCACGGTTGTCCTCCTGCGAAGGACGTCCGCCGATTTCGTTCTTTTCCCAAAGCTGACCCAGGCTGTACTCCTCCAACCAGGCTGCGAGGTTCTCGCCGTCCAGCCTTCGGAGCGTCGTTGCCCCCTCCACTCGGTCGGCCACGATCACGTCTTCTGGCTCGAAATGATCCAGCAGCACCGGCGACTGCGTCGCGACGATGATCTGCGATTCCACGGACGCCTGCTTCAGCATGGAAGCCAGCAGAGTGATGGCAAAAGGATGCAGTCCCAGCTCCGGTTCATCCAGAAGAACTACGGAAGGCCGAAGCGAAGCCGGCTGAAGCAGGAGAGTGGTCAAGGCGATGAACCTCAGCGTGCCGTCGGACAGGGATGACGCGTCGAAGTAGGCGTCCGATCCGGAATGCCGCCATTCGAGACGGATCGTGGCTTCGTTCAGAGCCTGAGGTTCAAGGGCGAAGTCATCAAGGAAGGGCGCCGCCAATTGAACGGTGCGAAGGATCTGCGTGTAGGATCCGCCATGCTTCTCTCTGAGAAGAAACAAGAACGCAGCGAGATTCGAACCGTCAGGGCGAAGGTACCGATTGTCATTCACCTCGGCGGTCGCTTTCATCGGCGACGCAGAGCCGGTGTCGTGAAAGTGGTAAAGCTGCAAACCTTCGATGAGTCGGCGAACGTGCTCCGGCGGTAGAGGATAACTCCCTGAATCGTCCCAATTCACTTGCCCTGTTTTCTCGCCAGGGAGACCAGACGGATGGTAGCCCATGATACCCACAAAGAGCCCATCGGAATCGTTTCTGCCCAATTCGATTGCATACCCGGCCCTGTCTTCGTCAAAGGAGACTTGCATCTCGAGTTTTGAGGTCGGGCAAGTCCCATTCTCAGTTGAAACGTAGCCCAGGCTCGAGTGGATGAGTCAGCCCGTCATCGCGAGCTGCTGGATGCCGAGTTCGGCTTGGAGCGCTTGCCGGAGCATCGGCAGGTGGTGGTAGCCGTTGACCCGGCGGAGGCGAGGTTCGATGTCAAGCAACGCCGTGGCGACCCAGCGGTGACGCTGCGACGAGTTGGTCCAGCGCCGCACGTTGTGCGTCAACTGCTCCAGGAGACTGTTGACGTTCTCGATACAGTTGGTGGTACGGAAGGAGGCCTTCAGCATCGGCATCAGGCCCAGGCGGTGGAGCGTGAGGGTTTCTTCCTGGCCTTCCTCCAAGCTGCGCAGGGCCGACTGGTTCATCAACTGCAACCCCGGTTTCAGCGCCTCCAGGGCGGCTTGGGCCTCCTCGTACGTCGAGTGCCCATACGCCGCTTCCAGCTTTCGACGAAGGCCGGCCTGCTCGCTCTTGGGCAGGTACGAGACCACGTTCTGGCGCTTGTGATACTGGCATCGCTGCACGCAGGCATGGCCTTGAAGCACCGACCGCACCGCCTTGTACACCCTCTGGTTGCATAAGAACAGGGCTTTTTCCTCCTCCGAACGGCCCATTGTCACTTGCGGCGCCCTCTGAAAAAGGGGTATTTGATACGGGTGTAGCCTCGGTTTTACGCAGCCGTCTTGTCGGTCTGTTGTGTAGTCTGATGGAGGTACCAGTTCCAGAAGGCCTCCCATCGTTGGGATTGCACGTGGACTCGTAGATTGAGGATCTGCTGGCCTCCTTGGCGGGTCCAGCGCATGCCGCTGCGTTTGAGTCGATGGCCGACCAGGGTCTTGGCGGCGGCCTCCACGGGACCACTGGAGAGGATCAACCCCGAAGCGCGATAGCGCGCGTAGTCCATCTTGTCCCGGTTGTTCCGGAAGTAGCCCAGCTCGGTGGTCACCTGACGATGGCGTTGGGAGCCGGGACGAAGGTTGCGGCGGTGGTAGGCCAGGGAGCGGATCAGGCCCTGAACGGCCCCGGGCTCATGACGCAGTTTGTGCCGCCAGGATCGGTACCAGCGAGCCGCTTTCGACGACCGCTTGCCGAAGAGGGGCTCGGCGGCCTTTGACAGGTGGTGGGCCGCGTGATAGAAGTCGAGAATCCGGGTGAAGCCGTCGAACACCGGCTGCCGATCCACGCTGCGCCAGATCTGGCGCTGGCCGTCGGCCAACACCACCCGGTGGTCATACTCCCCCCGCTGCAGGGCCCGGGCCGTCTCCTCCACCAAGCCGTGGACCAGGGTCTTCATCTTGGGCTCCGGCATGCGCGCGGCGTAGCGCACATCGACGCGTTGGGGGTCTTCCGTCGCCGGGTCCAGCGGCGTCCCATACGTGGCGACCATCCCTACCCCGGCCTCCTTCCAGGCGGTGGGCGCGCGGTCGGGGTCGGGATCCGTCGGTCGTTCGGCGGGCCGTCCGCGTTTCGGCGCCGGCTCCCGCAGCGGCACGGTGACGCCGTCCCAACTGACCACCAGGGTGTCGCCCTCGGTCTTTAGGGGCGCCGCCTCCTGCAAGGCCAGCTCGAGTTGCTCGGCGTGGTCCTCGGCGTACTGACCGACGGTGGTCAACAGATGCTGAATGGCGGTGCGCGACGGGGACGCCGGCAACAGCTCGGCCAAGCTGGCCTCGACTTCGGCCGGGACCAGGCGGGCGCCCAGAAAGGCCGTGAAACGCTCCAGCGCCGGCACCATGAATCGGTGGACCATGCCGCAGCGCTCATCCAAGGGCACCCGGCTGGGGCCGCCCCGATCGGGCTGATACAGCCGACGCGGCACCTGGACCTTGCCCCACAGGGTCATCCATTCCTTGTGGACCACTTGCTTGAACCGGTAGACCCGACCGTGGTGGACCACGGTGTCGTCGGCGATCTCGCACGCCTGCGCCAGCCGTTGGAAACCGATTCGACCGAGGTCGTCCAAAGCATCTCGCAACTCGCTCACCCTCTCGCGAAAGTCCTCCGGGCCGGCCTCCGGGGATTGCGGGCGATGCTCCCACTGGAGGACATTTTCCTCGAACTTTGTCAGGCGAGCGTGAAAATCCTTCGTATCTTCCATCAGGGACCCCTTTCCGGGTTTGGGCGTAAGTCCTTACACCCAAAGATACATTCGTGCCCGGACTTGGGGTCCCCCTTTTATCGACAATCTGCGTAAAGTGAAGGCTACACCCTTTGATACTGTCGACCAAGACATGTATCGACCCCTTTCAGAAGGACACCGCAAGTGAGGTTCAGAAAAGAAGACATTTTGGCCCGTTTTCACAAGCTCCCGCATCTTCGCTTCGAGGATCAACAGCTGACTTCCTTTGCGGGAGCCATCGTTTTTCAACTGCTCTTCCGGCGCCTGGATCTGAAGACTCGGCTGAAGTCGTGCTTCCCCGCCAAGAGCTCCGCGATCTTTGGTCCCCATCTCATGGTGTTGTTGCTCATCGTGCATCTGCTGCTGGGCTTCCGGCGGCTGCGAGACATGGACTATTACCGGGACGATCCGGTGGTGCTGCGTCTGTTGGGCTTGCGCCGCCTGCCGGACGTGGCCACCCTCAGTCGCGCCCTCGCAAGAATGGGCCGTTCGAGTATCGAAAAAGTGCGCCACCTGTCTTCGGTCCTGGTGGTGCAGGCGCTCCAGCGCGAGCGGTTCCCCCGTCTGACCCTCGACTTCGACGGCTCGGTGATCTCCACTTGTGGTCATGCCGAAGGGACCGCCGTGGGCTATAATCCGAAAAAGAAAGGGGCGCGCAGCTATTACAACCTGTTCTGTACGGTGGCGCAGACCGGACAGTTCTTCGATGTCCTTCACCGCCCCGGCAACGTCCATGACAGCAAGGACGCCCATGCGTTCATGATGGACGCCTTCGATCGGGTGCGCGACGCGCTGGCGCCTACCGTGCTCGAGTCCCGACTCGACAGTGCCTTCTTCAGCCAGGACACGCTCACGCTCCTGGACCTGTATGGCGTCGAATGCACGATCAGTGTCCCTTTCGAACGCTTCCCCGTACTCAAGGACCAGATCGAAGCGCGCCAGCGCTGGCGCTTTCTCGATGAACACTGCGCCTATTTCGAGAGTGACTGGAAACCCCAACGCTGGCCCGCCTCGTACCGATTTCTCTTGGTCCGCCGTGCGGTCGCGCGTCAGACCAAGGAACCGCTGCAACTGGATCTGTTCGAACCCCGGCCCATCGATCATGAGTACCGCGTTCTGGTGACCAACAAGAGGATCTCGGCCCGCCGCGTGCTCCTCTTCCACTATGGCCGCGGCGCCCAGGAAGGGATCTTCGCCGAGGCCAAGCAACAGGCCGGGCTGGATCTGATCCCCACCCGGCGGCTGCTCGGCAACCAGATGGTGACTTTGTGTGCGATGATGGCCCACAATCTGGGACGCGAAATGCAGATGCGGGCGCAGGCGCGATCCAACTATTCGCGCGCCAAACGCCCGGCGGCGTGGACCTTCCAGACCTTGGACACTCTGCGTCATCGCTTCATTCAGCGCGCCGGGCGCCTCACTCGGCCCAAGGGCGAGTTGACCCTGACCCTGAACTCCAATCCAAAAGTGGAAAAAGATCTGTTGCATTTCCTCGAAACACTGAAGGATGCCGCCTGATCACACCACCGCCTTCAAACAGATTTATGCAACGTTAGGGTACAGGCCCTTGCCTCCATCGATCACCACGAGCAGCCCGGCTTCGTATTGCAGGCCCCGCTCGACCAGCTCCGCCAGGAAGCGGCGACAGACGCGCTCGTTCTCGGTGGCCGCCTGCACGAAGCCCAAGGGCACCTTCTGGCCCTCCAGAGTCACACCCAGGGCGATGAGGATCTCCTCGTCGGCGAAGCTCTTGCCGTCCAGAAACAGCGCCACCAGGTCGTAGCCTTCCAAGGATCGCTGCTGGAATTCGGCCAGCTTGCGCGCCGTGCCTTTCACGTACCGGCGAGAGACCGAGGAACGGGACAGACCGAAGGCTTGCGGGACGGTCTCGGCGCAGGCCTCGTAGTTGCGCGTGGCCAAGCCCTTCAGCACCCGCAACAACAGCCCCTGGTCCATCTGCCTCGGCGTCTGCAGGGCCTGATAGGCCTCCAGCGGGACCTCGGTGCCGCGGACCACATCGCGCACGCGCGGCACCTCGACCGGCAGTTTCTGATCGCCCAGGTACACCGACCCGGCCTGCGCCCCCCAGCGGCGCAACGCCTGATCCGGACCCTTGCGCTGATACCGAGGTCCGGCCAAGGCCTCGACCGACTGCTGCAGCTCCTCCGAGACCGCCTGCAGACCCAAAGGGATCAGCAGCTGGATGACCTCGATGCGAGTCTCCAGATCGTCCATCGACGCGGTGGCTTGGCGGTTCACGGGGCCGATGGCCACGGTCCGTTTGACGCCCTTCTTCCGTGCTTGTAGCTTGCTCATGGCAGGCTCCTTGGGTTACCGATACGAGGCTTCTTGGGGATTTCTCGTATCAAACGTAACGATGGGAGCCTGTGCTATTTCAACTAAGATCGGGACAATGCCTTGAGGTCGCCTTGGACCCGAAGTGCAGGATCCTGTCGGCTCCGCCCGCTTGTTTGACGTAGCGTTCCAACTGCCCTTGCACGATAGTGCGCAAGAACGAGATGGCATCAATGAAGTTGGACTTGCCCGATCCGTTAGCCCCGATAAGCACGTTCAGAGGACGCAGCTTCAGCATGGTATGGCCAATGCTCTTGGACCCTTCGACTACAACCCCATCAAGTCTGGACATGGCTCGTTTGCCTACACCCGGAACACCTTCATCACCTCGTCCCCGAGGTGGTTGATCACCTTCACCGCGATCCGGCCCGACGCCGGCTTGGGAAAAGGCCGGGAGGTGTCGCTGTGCAGGGTCTCCCAGGCTTCCTGGTTGATCTCGGCCTTCAGCGTCGTCCGCAACGCCTTGTAGGGATCGCTGGCGCCCAGGAAGTAGGCGTGGCGGACGAAGAAGCTCTCCTCGTTGTAGTCGCTGTCGACGAACCAGCAGGCGATGCCGTCGGCGTTGTCGCTGCGGATTTCTCCGGTGTTGGGGTGGAACACGTCGACGCCGTTGACCTTGACCTGGATCTGTCCGTCCTCTGCGTCGAGCAGGTCGATGTCCGGCTCGCCGAAGATGACGAAGAGGTTGCCCTTGCCGGTGTTCTTGAGGTCGTCGGCCATGTGGAGGTCGGCGTTCATGCGCGCCTTGAGGACCGGGACGCGGCCGAGCTTGCTGAACTCCGAGGCGTGGGCGTCGTAGTTGAAGGCGCAGGCGACCAGCACGTCGAAGTCGGCGTCGGCGGCCTCGCGCACCGCCGACACGAGATCGGGGCGCGAGACGGTGCCGAACTCCGGGCCGATGAAGATGCCGGCGCGTCTCTGGGGCCCGGAGTCGCCGTTGCCGTCGAGGTAGGTCCCCTCGGCGCAGACGAGGTCGCCGGGCCAGGGCCTGATCCCGGAGAAGGAGATGCGGTCCTCCTTGTGGGCCTGCTGGACGCCGGTGGTCTTGAGGTTGTCGAGGATCATCCCGGCGAAGTCCTGCTTTTCGCCGTACCCAAGGCTGGCTTCGGCGATGTTGTCGATGAGCTCGTCGTTCTCATTGACACCGAGCAGGCGGTGCGGAGAGAGGCTCTCCACGGTGAAGGGACCGGCGACGCGGACCTTCCTGTTGTCCTCGTAAGGCTTGTCGTAGAGGTATTCGTAGTCGGCCTTGGCGGCGATGGAGGCGTCGATCTCCTTCTGCCGGGCGATGCGCTCCTCCCACCAGAGGCTGTGAAGGTCGGATGCCTCCGCGGCCCAAGGGTCGCGCGGCTGGGCGGGAACGTCCTCGAGGGCGTACTCCCGGCCCAGCGCCCTGTTCAACTCGCGCAGGGCCGAGGACTTCTCCCCGTCCGTGCGCGCGGCCTGGACCCTGCCCCAGGCCCGGGTGGCCGCCTCCGGCCACGGGTCACCCACCTCCCGGGGAATCTCCCACTCCTCCCACTCCTGGTACAGCGCCGCGTTCAGCTCTTCCCTCAGCGGCTCCAGCCTCTCCTGGAACTTCTCCCAGATCACGTCGATCTCGGCGTTGTTGGCGATGGACTTGAGGGTGATGTGGGGGACGCGCTCGTACACGAAGCCCTGGCGGATGTCGTTGTACGTGGGCGCTTCCGAGGGGGCCTTGCGGGAGATCTCGCCTTCCTTGACCTGGCCGTCGCGGCTGTCGGCGAGCAGGTAGTAGGGATAGCGGGCGCCCATGATGCGGGCGCGGGCGAGCGCGAGGGCGACGCGGGAGGTGTCGATGGTGATCCAGCGGCGGCCCCACTGCTCGGCGACGTAAGCGGTGGTGCCGGAGCCGCAGGTGGGGTCGAGGACGAGATCTCCGGGGTCGGTGGCCATTAGGATGCAGCGTTCGACAATCTTGTGCGCGGTCTGAACGATGTAGAGCTTATCACCGCCCACGCTGCTTCCAACATCTGACCAGATGTTGGTAATTGCCTTCACAGGAAAATCTCGGATGAAACGGACATAGTTCAGAGTTCTTCTCCCCTTCATTAAGCGGTTGGCAAATAATAACCGCCTCATGCCCTCTTCATTTGTCTTCCATCGAGCCTTAATGCTTGGTCGAATCTCTGCACCCTCAATGGATACGGGAAACCAAGACGCAGCCCCCTCACCTTTATCACGCCCCATGCTCTGGCTTGTCATGTCACTTAGACGAAAGTAATGACCTTCGGATAATTCGAGCCCTTGACGCACAGCCTCCATCTCACGCAATCGTTGCCCGTCAGCAAACTCTATGAACTGATATGCCTGCCCACCCGAGCCACCCGGCGCTTTCTCAAGGTGTTGAGTACGATACTTTAACTGTCGATGATCTTTTGCATACCATAGAAGGAAGTCAGCGGTGTTTGACAGGTAATCCTGAGTCGAACTACTCGTTTTCGTGACAGTAATCAGACTTACAAAATTGCCGTCACCCATAGTTTCGTCCAACAACGCCCGCACCCGATGCACATTCTCGTCCCCAATCTGCACGAAGACCGACCCGCTATCAGTCAACAAATCCCGCGCCACCGTCAGCCGATCCCGCAGATACGTCAGATACGAATGAATCCCGTCCCGCCACGTATCTCGGAACGCCTTCACCTGCTCCGGCTCGCGCGTGATGTGCCCGGCGTTGCCGTCCTTGACGTCGCGGCTGGTCGTTGACCACTGGAAGTTGGAGTTGAACTTGATGCCGTAGGGCGGGTCGATGTAGATGCACTGCACCTTGCCGCGCAGCCCTTCCCGCTCCGCCAAGGACGCCATCACCTGCAGGCTGTCCCCGAGGATCATCCGGTTCGACCAGTTGGCGTCGTGCTGGTAGAACTCCGTCTGCGCGTCCCCCGCCGGCAGCCCGTTGAAGTCCGCGAACAGGTCGGCCTGGTCCTCCATCTCCCTGGTCCGCTGCCGCAGGTCGTCGATCAGGACCTTCGGATGCACTTTCTCCTGGATGAACAGCGGCGGCGCCTGCACCACCAAGTCCGACCAGTCCTGCTCGTCCTTGCCGCGCCAGACAAGCTGCGGGTCGAGGTCCGGGTTGCGCCGCTCATACGCGACCCTGACCGGATTGCGGTCGTCCTCCGCCATCACCGCCTGGTACTCGGCCGTGGGGATGTTCTTCCGCGATGCCTCCTGGTGCCGCAGGCTCTCGACGGTCTTCGTCGACTTTCGTTTCGTCATCTATACGGAGTCCTCGTTGGTCGTACTCAGCAGGGTTCGCAACTCTGGCAGCAGATCTGGAATCGCATCTTGAATGAGTGTCCAGATGATACCGTTACTGATGCTCAGATAGCTGTGGGCCAAGCGGTTGCGCGTCCCCACAATCGCATGCCAGGGAATGTCCTGGTACGCCTCACGCACCTCGCTCGGAATATGGGTTGCTGCCTCGCCGATCAGTTCCAGATTGCGCAGGGTGGCGTCATAGGTGAGTCCATCCGCGATGAACGCGTCCTGATCCAGGCCCTCGGTATAGGTCAGCACCTTCTCGCTGAATTCGATCATGTCCTGAACGTAGAACCGCCATTCTCGCGCTCCTTGCTCAGCATCAGACATTGATCACCTCCCGCTCCACGTAGGGGCGAATCTCGGCGCGAAGGTCCTGATTGGTTGCCAGGTCCACGGGCCGCCCTAGTAGCTCTTCCAAGTAGCCTTGAGCTCCGAAATAGCGTTGCCAATTTGGGGGCATGCCGAACCGCACCAGGACGTCGACGTCGCTGTCGTCGGTAGCCTGGTCACGCGCGAAGGAACCGAACAGGGCGAGTTCGGTGACGCCAAAGCGTTCGGAGAGTGTCGCCTTGTGGGTTCTGAGCACCTTCAGGACTTCATCCCTGTTCATTGACCCTCTCCCTTCCGTGCCAGTCGTCGGATCATCCGATCCGTGGAACGGCGAGGTTCGCGCAGATCTCGCGGACGAGCAAGTTGTCCACTTCCACGTGGCGCGGAATGGCCGTCTGCCGGTCACCACGAGCGTTCTGCCAGATCGAATGCCGGCGACCTGCGCGTAACAGCGTGCAGCCGTGCCGCCGCAAATGCCTGAGAAGCGTCGTGCGCTTCATGCAACGGAGATCTTTGCCGTCTCATAGCCGTCCCCGGCCGCCGATCGGGCCGCCTGGCGTCTGATCTCCAACATCTCCCCGAGCGTGACGGCGAGCGTGTCCACGAGCTCTTCGCGGGTGCGTTCCTGGCAGGTCACGCCGGGTACTTCCTGGATCCAGCCGATCCACCATTCGCCCCTGCGATTCACGATTGCCGTGTATTCCATGTTCGTTCCTCTCTCGACTTCTGAACTTCCTCACTGGGCATTGGAGTTCCCTTGGCACTTCCGACGCCTCTCTGTCCCCTCTCGCAATTTGTCAAGTGCCACGGTCTTTCCGGTGCAAAGGTGGTGCTGTATTCCGGAGCCGAGTGGCTAAAGCCTGGTGGTCTGTTCCTACGCACCATTTGCGCGACCTCCTCTCTCAGATTTTGGGGCGCTGTACCCGCCACGGAGTGGCTAGTCATTCGCTGGCCTGGATCTCCACTTCGGAGCGAAGCTCCTCAACCAAACGATTGAACGCAGCTTCCACCTCGAAGACATCCGTAAACTCGGCAAATACCCAGCGCCCGTAGTCCCCGTGGTTGTTCACCCCGGGGACCCAGTAGGTGTCCATGGTCGCCTTCTTGTCCCTGGCGTCCTCCCCCCGGTAGCCCTTGATCTCGACGACCAGGTGCAGGAGATCTTCCTCGCCTTGGCCGTCGTCGACGAGGACGATGAAGTCCGGCAGGTAAGTCCGCGTTTCGGAGCCGGAACGGTAGGGGACCTCCAGGCCGAGGTTGTGGTTCTTGACGTAGGCCCTGACCTGCGGGTGGGACTCGGCGACGCGGCAGAACTCCGCCTCCCAGTCGCTGTCGAGGACGACCCAGTTGATGTGGCAGCGGCGGGAATCGGTCTGGTACCGGCTGGTTTTGGTGGTGGTGAAATTAACGTGGGCCGTGGAACCGACGGGATTGTATGGATCGAGTACGGCCTTGACTGGGCGACGGTCAATTCCCGCTTGCGTGATGGCCGCGGCGATGCGCTCGCAGGCCGTGTCGGCCAGTTCCTGGTACATGAGTTGGGCGGGATACGTGCCCCCCTTGCAGACGAGATAGCCGTTGAGCCACTGCCTGGTGATCCGCTTGAGCTGTCCGAAGAGATGGAGCTTCGGCTCCTCGCCCGGGTCGCGGTATTTCGTGTAGAGGAGGCGCTGGGTCAGGTGGAACAGCAGGGTCGAGGTCCGCAGGCCGTCGGTGTGAACGAGGTTCAGGTCGACCCCCTCGCCGATGATCCCCTGGTTTCTCGTGATCGAGGGACCGACCACTTCGGGGGTCAAGCTGAACTCCGAGACTTCGTTGAACTCGGCTTCGAGCCGGTCCTCCGGCAGCTCCACCCGGTACCCGGCCACCCGGGGGAAACGGATCTCCAGCGCGTCTCGTTCCGGGCGCACCGCCCGCACGTGGACCGTCGGTCTCGGCGGCTTCGCCGGGGCCAGGACTGGCTTGGCGGTAAAGTCGAAGGGGATCCCCAAGACGTCGGCGTACTCGACGTCGAACAGGCCGTCTTCGTTGAGGTCGTATGACTGCCGCCGCAGGGCGCGGCCGACGACCTGCTCGCAGAGCAGCTGCGTCCCGAAGGCACGGACGCCGAGCACGTGGCTGACGGTGTTCGCGTCCCACCCTTCGGTCAGCATCGACACCGACACCACGCAGCGGATCGAGTCCCCGAGCCGATCCTCCTTGCCGACGGTGTTCATGACCTCCCGGAGGAGGTCCTGGTCGGTGATCTTCTCCGCCTGGCGGAGGTCGCCGGTGCGCTCGACGATCTCCCTGCGGAAGCGCTCGATCTCGTCGGCGGCCATGTCGCGGAAGTTCCTGTCCAGCGCCTCCCCGGACTCCAGCTGCTCGCTGTCGATCAGAAGGGTTCGGGGCCTCGGGAGTCGAGTGCCGTCCTCGTCGAAGTTGCGGAACAGCTCGAGGCGCCCGTTCTCCAACGTCGTCGGGCGGTTCTCGTTCTCGCGGTGGAAGCCGGAGATGTAGTCGTAGACCAGCTTGGAGGTCGAGGTGTTGTTGCAGACGATGATGAAGCAGGGAGGCACGGAAATGCCGGCCTCCTGCATCATTTCAAAGGTTTTGCGGTAATGGCCGTACAGCGCCTCCAGAGCGGTCTGCAGCTCAACGGGCAGGCTCAGGGGATCGAGGTGACTAACCTTGCCCCGCCCCTTCTTCGGCATGTCCTCGCGGATATGCTCCCACAGGTTGCGGAACTTCGGCATGTCGCCGCCGGGGATGTTGTCGGCCACCGGCACCCGGGGCAGCTTGACGATGCCGCACTCGATGGCATCCATGAGCGAGAAATCGCACATCGTCCACGGGAAAAGGGTGCCTTCGGCGTAGCCGGACCCGCGCAGAAAGAAGGGGGTCGCCGAGAGGTCGAATACCCGGTTGATGCCGAGCTTTTCGCCGACGGTTTCCAGCCCCGAAATCCACAAGCGGGCGGCCTCCGTGTTCTTCTCGGCCTCCTTCCTGTCGTCTCCCTTCAGCGTTTCTTCCTCGACCTCTCCCGGCTTCTCGCGGTAGCAGTGGTGGGCCTCGTCGTTGAGGACGAGGACGTTCTTCATGCCCATGAGCTCCGGCATGACCCGCTGCAGCATCTGCCCCTCGGTCTCCAGGGTCGCCAGCGACTCGCCCCGTCCCTGGAGCAGGGAACGGCCCCCCTTGGACAGCTCCATGCGCTCGCGCAGCTTGAAGGCGTGGTAGTTGGTGATGACGATCTTCGCCTTCTCCAGGTCGGAGCGCATGTCGTTGGGGACCAGCTCGCGGCCCTGGAAGTAGCTGTCGGGGTCGTTCGGCTGCAGCACCCGCAGGCGGTCCTTGATGGTGATGCCCGGGGTGACGACGAGGAAGCCGCGGGTGAAGCGGCTGCTCTGGGGCCGGCGCACCGCGTTTATGGTCTGCCAGGCGATCAGCATCGCCATGACCGTGGTCTTGCCGGCGCCGGTCGCCAGTTTGAGGGCCAGCCGCGGCAGGTCCGGGTTGGCCTCTTCGTTGGCGTTGGCCAGATGGTCGAGGAAGTCGCGGCCGGCACGCGCCCTGGGCGCCACCTCGGTGAGCCAGATGGCGGTCTCGGACGCTTCGAGCTGGCAGAAGAAGGGGCGGATGCCGCTGAAGTGGTGGTGCCGCCAGTGCCGGAGCAGGCGGGCTGTCTCCGGGGTCACCTGCCACTGGGCCTCCGGCAGCTCGCGCCAGCGGTCGACCTGCTGGCGGACCCCGTTGATGATGGCGGTCAGGTCGTACTGCTGGCCATCGGTCCCGAGCTTCTGGGCCTTCTCGTCGAATACGAGCCTGGCCTGCTGCGCCGAGCCTTTGCGCTTCCGGGGCTTCGGGATCGGCGTGATGAACTCCGCCTGCCGGCGGCTCTCGATGGTCTTATGGGTCGGCTGCCCGGTCTCGTCCAGCTCCCATTGCCGGGACGGCCGCTCGTAGGGAGAGTTGAGAATTGGTCCTTTGAAGAAAGCTTCAGTCATGGATTGTCCAGCCAGAATCTACTGTCGGCCGCCCCCCACCGCAGACTCAATCCCAGGGATCCACCCCCGCCAGCTTCCGCCCAAGGCTGGTCAGCTCGGCCGTCTTCCCTTCGCGGGCCTCCCGTTCCTCGGCGTAGCGCCCCAGGCCGGACAGCCGCCGCTGCCAGAAGTCCGTGCGCTTCCGCCGCGCCTCTTCGCCATCGCCGGCGGGACCCATGGTGATGTACTGGGCCACGCGGGGACTGTCGCCGCGGTTGAGGCTCGCCGTGTGCGGCAGGGCGGTACGCCAGATGACCAGGTCCCCCGCCTCGGCACCGATGCGCCGCGTTCCCAGGGCCAGCAGGTCCTGCGCGCGGGGATCGGCCCCCTCCGGCAACTCGTCGAGCCACGCCTCCAGGCGCTGGTGGAACCCGGGCACGCAGACGAAGGCGCCCTGCTCGGCGGGCGTGTCGTTCAGATAGAGAACACCCTGCACGCCAAATGACAACGGACGGTTATCCAGGGACGCGTCCCAGTGCAGACCGTGCTCGGGCGCATCCTTGTCCGGGGCCGGCGGACTGATGCTGGCCCGGTCGTGGCTGACCCACAGCTTGTCCGTGCCCCAGATCTGGCTGAAGGCCCGGTGGACCCGGGGGGCCGTGCGGTTGTCCCACATGGTCTGGTGCTGGTAGATCTCGACCATGATGCCGGGCCGGTCCTCCGGGTACCAGGTCCCGGGATCGTCCGGGTCCATGCCCGTGAAGGCCCACACCGCCCGCGCGGTGCGCTCCGCCTGGTCGCGGTCGATCACCTGACGAGCGACGACATACCCCTGTTCGGCAAAGGAATCGAGCTCTTCACTGCTCAGGACATCCATGGGTTCTCCCTCGCTATGCGCTCGTGGAAGTGAGCCCCTCGAGCTCCGGCTTCGAGCGCGGGGTCGGCCGTCGCTGGTCGCTCAGGGCCCTGCGGCCTCGGGTCTCTTCGCCAGCTGTTTCAGGACTTCCCTCTCCAGTTCCTCGTAGTCGATCTTCCCCGTCCACTGGGCCACGATCCGGCTCTCTCCATCGAGCAGATACATCGCCGGAATCGCCTTCACCTTGAACTGGTACCAGGCGGGCGTCTCTTTGGCGTCCACAAAGATGGGATAGGTGATCTCCAGCTTGCCCACCATCCTCCTGATCTTCCTGACCCGGTTTTTCTCTTCGTCGATGGACACACCCCACACGTCGAACCCCCTGTCGGAATAGGCGCCGTGGAGCTCCTGCAACCGGGGCATCGTCTCGAGACAGGGCTTGCACCATGTGGCCCAGAAATCCACCAGCACGACCCTGCCCTTCATGTCCTCCAACGCCATGTCCCCGCCGTCCAGCATTTCAACAACGCAGTCTGGTGCGGGTCGTGGAAAGACCGGTGGCAGGTAGGCCACGGGATCCGAGTCGAACTCCACTTTGCACTCTTCAGAGCAGAAGTAGTACGCCTTCCCGTCATGTTCCGAATGGGCCTTGACCTTCTCCAACTCCGTCTCGCCCCCTCTCAGTGCACAGACAGTGCAAAGGGCCTTGTCGGGAACCTGGACTTCGGCCATAAGCGCGGCCGAACCCGCCAGGACAATCGGAAACAGGAACCTCCAGTAGCGCACGGATCCTCCTCACCAGAATCCAAGAGAAAGGGAGAGGCCCATGGTCTCGAGCCACACATACATCAGGCTGACACCGTATTGGGCGGCGAAATAGTTCAGCAACAGATGTCCCCGGTCGCCATCGTACATCGGTCGAAGTGAAAAGCCCTTGCCCAGTTCAACCCCCGCGCCAACGGGGAGATTGAACTTCCCATCCCATTCCGAATAGTTCAGACTGCCGTAGAGGGACGTGCGCACCCAGGGTATGTACTTGCTGACAGTGGCGAACCAGGACTGCTCTCCCGCCGGCGAGCCGATTCGATCCGAGCTCGTGCCCAGGAAGAGCGCAGGACGCCTCTCCGTCTCGGTCAGCAGGAACAGGGTCGCAAGCGGTCCCGCCTCTCTGGCCTTGGGATTCACCTCGACGCCGACCTGCAGGCGTTCGTGCAGGCGGTAGTTGGCGGTGAACCGCCACTGGGGACGGTCCATTGAGGTATCAACATACCGTCCCGATAGCGTGACCTTCCTGTGAATGCCGCTCCCCCGGAGCGGTGCGCCTTCGCCGGGTCAGCCCACTCAGGTGGGCGTCATCGAGAAGACCGGCCGTTCGCTCCGCGTAGAGTCCTCTGGCGCTTCCAGGGCAAGGACAGGCGACGTGCCCAGGTATGGGAATAGAAGAAACAGGAGACTGAATCTCATCAATGATGCTCCGCTGTGTGGAAGAGTCCGTTCATGGTTTGTTGAGGGACGCGCCCTTCGCCTCCCGCCGCCGCCTCGCCGCCTCCCGTTCCCCCTCGCGCCAGGCCCGGTACGCGGGCGTGTCCACGTGGTCGTGCAGAGTCGCCCGCGTGCGGTAGGGGACGTAGCTGCCGATGTGCCACAGGGTATTCCGGTAGAGGCAGAAGTCCCCGGCCCCCAGGTGCAGCTGCCGGGCGCCGGGCAGGGACCGGCAGTACTCCAGGCAGGCGCGCTCCCGCTCCGTCGAGGTGAGACCGTCCAGCTCCGGCCGGGGCACGGGCCGTTCGGGGAAGCGCGCCGCCTCCCGGGGCAGGTCGGGCCGCAGGTGGGACCCGGGCACCACCCAGGTGGAGGAGTCCTCGTAGAGGGCGCAGTTCAGCTGGTTGAAGAGCGCCGGGTCGCGGTAGTCGGCCTCCCAGCGCTCGCGGTCGAGGTCGATCACGTTGTCGCGCCAGTCACGGTGCCAGTGGGTGCACCAGGGCTCGTCGGCCGGCTCCAGCAGCACGCCGAGTTCGCGCCGGCCGTAGGTGTGCTCCGGCGACAGGGTCCGGTGGACGGCGTCCACCAGCTCGGGAAGCTCGGCGAAGTCGGTGAAGGGCCCGTGGTCGAGATCGTACTCGAAGACCGGCTGCAGACGCTGGGCCTGAGGGCCGGAGCGCTCGCGGGCCAGCTCCCGGGCCCGCCGGCAGACGCGGCGCAGGTCGGACAGCAGCGACGGCGGCAGGATCCCGGCGAAGACCGTGTACCCCAACATGCCGTGCTCCTCGATGTGGCGCTCGCTCCAGGTCCAGGACATGTCAGCCCATCTTCAGGGAGATCCAGCCGGTCACGAGCTCGACCATTGGGGCCGGATCGTCGCTGAAGACGTGATCAGCGCCGGTCTCCGCCACCAACTCCGCCCGCGGGGAGACGATGTCCTGCGAGTCCTGCAGCGGGACAACGTCGTCCTCGGTCCCGTGATAGAGCAGCCACGGCACGGTGACGGCGGCGCCCTTGTCCACGACCGAGCCGATGGCCGCCATGTCCCGCATCCAGGCGCTGGATAGCGGGCAGTCGGGCTCGTCCCACATGCAGCCCTCGTCGGGCGTGACGTCGCCGAACTCGCGCTCGGCGAAGGCCCGGGTGTGGACCATGCCGGCCAGGGAGACGAGCCAGCCGATGCGGCGGTCGAAGCTCGCCCGCAGCACCCCCACGGCCCCGCCCATGCTGTGGCCGACGTAGCACAGGGGCCGCTCGCCGACAGCGGCGAGGACGCTGCCCAGATCGTCGACCTCCTTGGAGATGGTGCAGTCGGCGAAGCGTCCCTCGGAGTCGCCGTTGCCGGCGAAGGAGAACCGCAGGGCGTGGATGCCGGCCGCCGACAGCCCCTCGGCCAGGGCCGCCACGAAGGGCCGGTCCTTGTTGCCGGTGACGCCGTGGCCGATGACGACGAGGCCCTCGCCGCGGCCGTCGTGAACGGTGTAGTCGAGCCTCTCGCCCCGGGCGTTGCGGATCTCGCCGAACATGGGTCGTCCCTTCCTTCAGCCGCTGCGCACGACGATGTCGCGGTCGGCGCCGGACAGGGGCAGCTCCACCCAGGCGCCGCCGGCGCGGTGGGAGGCGTGGAAGGCGACGATCGCCTCCAGGGTGCGCACGGCTTCGGAGGCGTCGTAGGAGAACGGCCCCGCCCCGTCGAGCCAGTCGACGATCTCGGCCACGGCGCGGTCCATGCCGCTGTCGGCGGAGTCGTCGGGCAGCAGCTCGCGGTCGTCGCCGCGCACGATCTCGATGTCGCGCTGGCGGCAGACGGCGTAGCCCTCGGTGCCGTGGTAGCGGTGGCGCGCCGGCGCGGTGCCGTAGTCGGCGCCGTCAACCGTGCAGATCAGGTCCCCGCTCGGCCCCTCGCCGTCCCAGGGCAGGTCGCGCCCGAGGCGCAGCAGGCCCCAGCCGCCGGGATCGGCGAAGTCGGACCCGCGGCAGTCGGGTTTCCCCGACAGGTCGAGGGTGCCCGAAACCGCCGTCACCGGCAGGCCGGTGACCATCTGCAAGCCGTCGAACTGGTGCGTGCCCACGTTGCCGAGGCGGCCGGAGGTCCACTGGAGCGAGGCCGAGGTCAGGGTGCCGAGGGCGCCTTCGGCGATGCGGTCCCGCAGCTTCCGGTAGCCGGGGTGGAAACGCAGGTTGTGGTTGACCAGCAGCAGGGTCCCGGCCCTGGCGCAGGCGGCCAGCATCGCCTCGGCCTCGGTCAGGGTCGCCGCCACCGGCTTCTCGCAGTAGATGGCGCGGACGCCTGCTTCCACCGCCGCCTCGGTGATCTCGGCGTGGGCGGGGGTGTAGGTGGCCACCGAGAGGATGTCGAGGGGCGCCGCCTCGCGCAGCATCTCGCCCCAGTCGGCGAAGACGGGCGCCCCGTAGCTGGCGTGGAAGCGCTCCCGGCGGCCCTCGTCGCGGCTGCTGCCGCCGACCACATCGACCCGGGGGTGGCCGCGCAGGGCCGCCACGTGGGTGCCGTCGAGGTCGACCACGCGCTGGCCGACGCCGTCGCCGGAGACCTGGTCGGCGCCCCCGATGAAGCCCAGCCCCACGATCGCCGAGCGGTACCTCGTCTCTGCGGACATCGCTCCTTCTCCTCTGTAATGGATTCAGGTTTCCGCCTCGCCGCCGAGACCGAGGACGCGGGCGCAGGCGCCGCCCATGATCGCGGCCCGGTCTTCGGCGGAGAGGAACTCGCAGTACTCCTCGATCCAGCGGCGCGACTGGCGGTAGGTGCAGAACCGGTTCTGGAAGGGCATGTCCGTGCCCCACAGCAGCCGCCCCGCCCCGATGCGCTCCACCATCTGCTCCAAAGTCGGCCACACCTCCCGGTAGGGGTAGTCGAAGAGGTCGCCCAGGCGCACGGGGAAGCAGACCTCCAGGCTCAGGTTGGGGTTGTCGAAGGGCGCCCAGACCCCCTCGGGCAGCTCGACCCGCGTCGGGGAGCCCGAGGGCTCGTCGTCGAGGAACAGGCGCCACGGGAAGCCGTGGGTGAGGCTGCAGAGCACCTCCGAGTAGCGGTCCATCCAGCGCGCCAGGATGCCCAACTCGGCCAAGTAGCCGCGGCGCCGGCTCTCCAGACCCTGGGACACCGAGGCCTCGCCGGGACCGGTGCCGAGGGTGAAGAACACGGGCACGCCGAGCCCGGCCACGGCCTCCCAGAACGGCCGCAGGTGCTCGCCGTCCCACGGGTCGGAGCGGTAGTAGTAGGCGTGGGGCGGGTTGAACTTGATGGCGTGCAGGCCGTGCTCCTCCACGGCGGCCACGGTCTCGGCGATGACCGCGTCCAGCTCACCGGCCAGCCGCCACTCGTCCACGGGAGCCATGGAACAGATGCGCCCGGGATCGGCGGCCACCGCCTCGGCCTGGAAGGCGGGATCGCGGCCGAGCATGGCGTCCACGTGGAGCAGGACCTTGTCGACGCCGGCGTAGTCCATCTCGGCGATCAGGTTGTGTGGCGTGTACTCCAGATGCGCCAGGTTGGGCGGGTAGAACTGCTTGGTGTAGTCCTCGCCGCCGAGGGTCCACACGACCCGCCCCTTGTCGTGATCGACGCGGAAGTCGACGTCGGGCAGGTTGTCGAAGTCCATGACGCCGCCGGGGGCGGCCAGCACCTCCGAGGAGGCCGGCGCGCGGTCGCGGATGCGCCAGGCCGGCTGGTGGTGGGAGGCCTGGCCTCCCTGGACCCACTTCAGGTGGTCGGGGGCCGAGGCGTGGCCGGCGGCCGAGTCGGCGGGCGGGAAGCAGTAGGCGTGGGAGTCGATGATGCTCACGACAGTTCCCGCGTGAACTCGTAGGTCCAGTCCACGACCCGGAAGCCGTGGTTGGTATAGAACAGGAAGGCGCGGTCGTTGCGAAGGGCGGTGCTGATGGCGCCGTGGCGGTAGCCGCGCTCCCGGGCGAGGTACATGGCCTGCGCCAGCAGGAACCGTCCGAGCCCGTTGCCCTGGTGGTTCTCGTTGACGCCGAGCCAGTCGCAGAAGGCGAAGTCGTGGGCCTCGTCGGCGGGTGAGGACTCGGCGCCGCTGACCAGGACGCACTCGCCGATGCCCTCGCCGTCCTGGAGGGCCCGGAGCCGCAGTCCCGGGCGGCGGCCGGCGCCCGGGCGGTCCTCCACGCGCAGGTCGAAGTCCAGGCCCTCGGGGCCGGCGGCCGGCTCGGGCCGCATGTCGGGCCAGTCGAGGAAGACCTCGCCGCCCGAACGGGTGTAGCCGCGGAAGCGCACCAGGGCCTGCACGTGGTCGAGGCGGTCCGACAAGTAGGCGTGGGGGAAGGCGTAGAACGGGTAACGCCAGGACTGCGGCATGACGGCGCTGTGCCGCAGCTCCCGTTCGGCCATCCAGGATTCGGCCGCTGCAAGCAGAGCGTCTCCCAGGGCGCGCTGCCCGCGGCGGTAGGCGAGGAAGCGGATCACGCCCACCTCGTGCTCCTGCCACTTGTGGACCGCCTGCCGGCCGACGTGGACGAATCCGTCGGCTCCCGTGCCCGCCACGAGGACGGCCTGCTCGAGCAGCCTCACCCCCTCGAGCTCGACCTCGCCTTCCCGCAGCGTCCCGTCCAGGGCGGACGGCGCCACCGGCCAGCAGTGGGGGACGCGGCCCACGACCAGCGCGTGGTAGAGGTCGAGGACGCCGGGCAGGTCGTCCGGATGATAGGGTCGGACCGGAATCGTCATGGCGGCCAGAAAGAAGAGTATGCGAGGCGGCGGGCTCAACTGCCGCTGCGGTCTCGAGCCGGGTGCAGATATTGCATCGGACTCCTCGTGCGGTCCTGCACACACTCCGGGTGCAGGAGTTCCCACGACCGGGGCCGGACACCGGGATCGTCGCCCGCCGCGCGGATGCCGGTGCCAGCAGCCGTGGAAATCTGAGATCCGTCTCAGGAATTGCCCGGGGGCCGTCCGAAGCCCCATATCGCCCGAACCAGCCGCAAAACTCCTCCCCAGTTCTCGCAAGTGATTGATTGGGACGGGGTTGCGAGAGAGTTGCTGCGACGGACCCGCCCCCTCGGAAGGGCCGTGGACCGATGCGTCACCTCCGGAGGCGCCGTGGGAAGGCCACCGCCGCCCCTTTCGGCGAACCTCCAGGGGCCGATCGGCCTCGATCCGGGGCTCCAGAGGTCTGGCACGGGTTTTGTATGTGTTCTGGGGCGAGACTGAGTGCTGAGGCAGCGAAGGGAGGAAGCGATGTCCAACTACCGGTACGCAGGAGCCAACGGCAGCGCCGACGAGATCACCGTCATCGAGGACAAGGGCATGTTCGTCAAGGACGGAGACGGGAACTGGTCGCCGGGCTTCCAGTTCATCGACAGCCGCACGGTGAAGGCCCACCCCTTCATCATCGACGCCCTGATCCAGGATGCCGAACGCCTGTGGTCCCTGGACGAGATCCTCGCCGAGTTGGAGACCGGTACCCGCAAGTCCTGAGGTCCCGGGGCCTTCCTCCGGCCCGGCGCCGCCGGGCCGGAGCCGCGCCGGATCCAGCTCGCACCTTTCACCCCCGCTTCACCATCGGCAGCATCTTCTTCCACGCCAGGTCGGCGTAGAACCGGTGCCCCTCGCCGCCCACCACTAGATGGCAGCGGTCCTCGGCCCCGGCGGCCTGGTAGATCTCCTTCAGTCGGCGGAAGGCCTTGCGCACCCCGCGGATGGGGAAGATGGCGTCCTCCCGGCCGGCCACGCAGACCACCGGCCGCGGCGCGAAGAGTCCCATCACGTCGGCCATCTCCGCATCCTGCAGCAGGCCCGGCACGTAGTTGTCGGCGCAGTGGTAGATGGACATGATCGAGTCGCGGAAGGTGCAGAAGTAGCAGGAAGGCATGGCGAAGCGCAGGCGCGGCAGGGTGGCGGCGGCGAAGAGGCTGATGGTCCCGCCCCCGGAGTTGCCCATGACGCCGACGCGCTTCCAGTCCACGTCCGACCGCGTCTTCAGGTAGTCGAGCCCCCGGTCGACGTCGAAGACCCGCTCGCCGATCAAGGTGCGGCCGAGCATCAGGGCGTGCATGGCCGCGTCGTGGCATCCGTGCTGGGAGATCCTCTCCTGGTGCTGCTCGCGGCGCTCGCCGAAGGAGCGCTGCTCGATGCACAGGGCGGCGATACCCCGGCGCATGCAGCCCAGGCCGAAGTCGCGGTCCCCCGGCACCTCCATCTCCCGGGTCTCGTCCTCGCGCTCGACCCCGATCGAGAAGTGGGCTCCCGTCGTGTGGCCCTGGACGCAGACGAACCACGGGAGCGGCCCGTCCACACCCTCCGGCAGGCAGACATAGGCCATGACGTCGGCCCGAGGCTCCGCGCGGAAGAGGATCTTCTCGATCGTGCCCAACTCGTGCCGGCGCCTCCACAGGGAGCGCACCCGCAGGGGCTCGCGCTCACCCGAGGGCCATCCGATGCGCTCCCGCACCCGGCGGCGCAGCCGGCGCTGCCAGACCTTCAGGTCGCCGCCGTCGAAGGCGAGGGCCGGCTCCGTGCGATCCATGAGCCAGCGGTGGTGGAGAGAAGGCGAGAGCTGCGGAGCGGAGGAGCGGGGGCTTCTTGTCACGGCAAGGATCTCCGGGTGAAGCGGAGGAGCGGGCGATGGCGGTTGCGAGCCGGCGGCGCTACCCGGCTGGGCCGCCAGACCTGCCGGCCGCGGCCACTTCGTCGGCCGACAGGGAGCGGTCGTGGACGCGCACATCGGCGAGCCACCCCCGCAGACCCGCGTGGCAGCCGCCGCCGATGCGCAGCGGCACCCCGGCGTCCACGTCGTAGTCGCCGGGAGAAAAAGCCGCCGAGGGGCCGGTGGGCTCGCCGTCGACGAACAGCTCCAGCCGCCCCGAGCGGCGCACCGCGGCCAGGTGGTGCCAGCCGGGGCTCAGCACGTCGTCGAAGGTCGCCATGGCGCCGGCGCGCAGGCTCCACACCCGGCCGGAGGGCAGGGTGCCGGCGAACAGTTGTCCGTCGTACACGGACATGGACCACACCCGCCGCAGGGTCACGCCCGGAGTGGCGTCCAGGGTGCCCACGAAGGTGAAGGCGTCGCCGCCGCCGGCCGCCGGGTCGTGGCGGTAGACGCTGCCCATCGGCAGTCCCCCCACGTAGAGCTTCTGGTTGCACACGGCCATGGCCATGATCTCGCGCTCGTAGCCCGGCCGCGTCAACTCCGTCCAGCGTCCGTCCTCGCCGCGGCGGTGCACGGTGCCGACCGGCCAGGTGCCCACGTGCAGGCGGTCGCCGTAGACCGCGGCCGAGTAGGTCTGGGTCGAGCCCTCCGGATGGCCCCACGGCTCCCAGCTCTCGCCCCCCGCGTAGCGCAGCACCGGCCCCCCGTTGACCAGGGCCAGCAGGTTCCCCTCGTAGACGGCGAAGGAGATGAGCCGCTCCCGGGGCCCGACGTAGCGCCAGTCCCGGCCGCCCTCGTACACGAAGGCGCCGCGGCGGTGGAAGCTGGTGCAGTAGAGGCGCCCCTCGAAGACGGTCAGCGCCGAGGCCTGATCGGCCTTGCCCGTGTCATAGCCGGGCACCTCCACCTCCTCCGGCGTGGCGTCCTCCCCGCCCGGCCGCCCGCAGTCGACCCAGCCGCCGTCGCCGTCGACGCGCCACACCGTCCCGCCCGGCCGGCTGTTGCGCACCGGCCCCAGGGCGGAACCGAAGGGCATGTAGCGCCCGGTGCCGCAGTAGAGGCCGCCGTCGAAGCGCGCGATGGTATCGACAATGCTCGACCCGTCCGGCGCTCCGCCGAGGTCGTGCCAGAGGTCGCCGCCGCCGTAGCGCCACAGGTGTCCGCGCTCGCCGGCCTCGATCTCGAAGGTGCCGGCGAACAGGTCGCCCCCCGAGGTGTGCAGGGCGGCCACGTGCACGGCGGCGCCGGGGCGGCCGCGGTCGATCCACGGCGTGGGCTGCAGGATCAGGTCGCCCGCCGGCTCGGCGGCGTCGGGCAGCCGTCCCGCGTCGATGCCGAACTGAAGTCCGCGCAGATTCGCCTGGCTCGTGGAGGTGACGCCGCTGTTGCTGACGCAGGAGAGGGCGAAGCCGCGGCGCGACACGGGATCGAAGCGCGACACCAGGTCGCCCACGGTGCCGCCGTCGTCGTCGGCGTGCAGCCACAGATCGATGCTGAAGTCCCCGCTGCCCAGCGCCGGGGTATCCGCCGCCGGCAGGGTCAGGCCCTCGCCTCCGTCGAAGCGTCGCGCCCGCGCCGGCCCCCCCGGCGGCGCCTCGGTGTCGTCCAGCGGCAGGTGCAGGACCGGATCACTCATGGCGCCTGCACCTGGGGCTCCCGGGGCAACAGCTCCAGGGGCTGCACGATCTTGCGGCGCTCCGGTGTCAGCCGCTCCAGCAGCTCCGGCGACGGCGCGTACCCGAGCCGGAAGTTGCCCCACGACGGGCCGTAGCGGTAGACGCAGACGCGCCGCTCCCCCGGTTTGCTGCGACGGGCCGAGCCGTGGGAGATGCCGTCCACGAAGATGAGGACGTCGCCGGCGGCGATGTGCACCTCCTCGGCGGCCTCGACGCCCTCCACGGTGGCGCCGCCGGGTTTCATGTGGTGCCGGTGGAACTCCGGGTGCTGGAAGTTCGACTTGTGACTGCCCGGGATCAGCATGGTGCAGCCGTCGCCCGGTCCGATATCGGTGAGAGCCATCAGCACGTTCACCTGGCCGCACATGAAGCGCCCGCCGTGGAAGCGGAACTGGTTGCGGTGGATGGGCGGATGCCCGCCCGAGTGCAGGCCGATGGCCTCGCCCGGGCCGCGGAAGCCGGCCAAGCACTCGTCGATGAAGAGCGGGCCGTGGTGGTAGTCGAAGGTGCCCGCGCCGCCGACGAAGAGCTTGACGTGCTCGATCCAGGAGGGGTGGTCGATGAGCCGCTCGAAGGGCTCCCCGGCCTCGTAGATCTGCTGGTAGTTGAGGCCGTCCAGGGTGCCGTAGGTGTGGCCCTGGACATGGCCGTACCACTGGCCCGGCTCCAGGCGCGGGATGGCGTCGAGGCCGGCGTTGCAGGCGGCGACCTCCGCCGGCGACAGGGCGCCGGGCAGATGGATGTAGCCGCGCAGGTCGAAGAGGTAGACGTCGAGATCGGGGACCATGTCGGGCCTTCAGGCCGCCCGGGGCAGCTGCGGCAGCCGGTCGAAGTGGGCGTCGCGGGAGAGGAGGTGCACGTCGTTCTCCACGACCAGCGCAGCGATCCACAGGTCGTTGGTGGGGATCGGCGTCCCCTGGGTGCGCAGCTGCAGGAAGAGCTGTGCGTACTGGCGCGTCGTGGCCGCGGTCGGGAAGAGGACCTCGACTCTCGGCGAGGAGAGGAACCGATCCAGCACGCGCTCGTTCTGCCCAGTCCGAGAGCCGGCCAGGAAGCCGGCGCGCAGCTCGCCTAGTGTGATGAAGGGCAGGTAGACGCGCTCCGCTCGCTGCACCAGGTCGAGGCAGGCGGGATCACCCGCGCAGAAGTCCCGGTAACGATTGGTGTCGATGGCGATCCTCACGACCAGGATTCTTCGTCGATCACGTCCATCTCCGCGATCGCCTGGTCGAATCCGGGGTCTTCGACCCAGGTTCCGGCCAGGTGGTCGAGGTCGTGGAACCGCCTTTCTACCCGCTCCAGCCCAAGCCCCTGCTCAAGGGCCTCCAGGGCGACCCGGTTCAGACTCCAGCCGTAGCTCGCCGCCCTCTCGCGGAGGGCGCGGTCGACGTGATCGGGAACGCCCCGAAGGGTGTACTGGGCTTTGTGCCTGCTGTTCATGCCTGCAAGGTAGGCATCATTGTGCATGCCCACAAGTGGGGACGGGACCGCCTCAGCCCACCCGGTACTTCTCCACGGCCGCCTTGTCCAGCTCCACCCCCAGGCCCGGCGCCGTCGGCACCTCCACCATGCCGTCCTTCGGCGTCAGGGCGCCGCCGATGAGGTCGCTCTCCCGGGTGAAGTGCAGGGAATCGGACGGGATCGTGGCGTTGGGGATCACGGCGTGCACGTGGGTGCCGTAGGCGCCCGAGACCCCCAGGCCCAGGCCGACCACCTGCAGCCACACCGGCAGGCCGGCGGCCCCGGCCATGCCGGCCATGACCTGCACGCTCTCCACCGAGCCGCCCAGGTTGAAGGCGTCGGCGGCGTCGGCGCGGATGGCGCTCATGACCTGCTCGGGGTCGTGCAGGTGGGGCGCCAGGGGGATCGTCGAGTGTTGCCGGAAGTGATGGTACTGGTGCCAGCCCGGCCGGTACCGGAAGGGATCCTCGAAAGCCTGGATGTTGTAGCCCTCCAGTTGCCGGGCCAGCCGCAGGGAGGTGGCGAGGTCCCCGAAGGAGAAGTTGGGATCGACGATGATGCCGTAGTCCGGCCCGGCGATCTGGGTCATGAGCTCGACCGTCTCGACGATGCTCCAGGGACGCGCCTTCAGCTTGTGGGTCTTGTAGCCGAGCCTGGCTCCCTCCTCCGCCATGGCCGCGAACTCGGCCGGCTCCAGGGGCGGCGACCACCAGCCCACGGGGACCGCGCTCCAGTGCCTGGCCCCCATGAGGCGGCAGGCGGGCACGCCGTAGGCCTTGCCGGCGATGTCGTAGCAGGCCATGGCCATGGCGCCGCCCATGGACGCCAGATCCACGGCCAGGGGATCCCTTCCCACCCACTCCTTCTCGACGCCTTCCATCAGGTCGCCGCGCCCCCCCTCGCCGAGGCCCGTGAGTCCCTCGTCGGTGCGCACCTCGACGATGGTGATCGGGCTGTCCCGGTACTGGCCCGGCCGGCTCTTCTCGATGGCGGGGATGTGGGGAACGGCGGTGACGTAGCGCTCGATGCTGGTGATCTTCACGGATGATCTCCTCTGTGGGGCCTCTCAGGCGGCGGCCCGGGAGGCGTTCCCGGCCTCGAGCTCCAGGAGAAAGCGCTTGATCCGGAGGCCGCCCGCATAGCCCGTCAGGGACCCGCCGGCGCCGATCACCCGGTGGCAGGGGACGACCACGGGCAGGGGGTTGCGGTGGTTGGCGCCGCCCACGGCGCGCGCCCCCTTCGGCCGGCCGAGGCGGCGGGCGATCTCCCCGTAGGTGCTCGTGGTTCCATGGGGGATCTCCGCCAGGGCCCGCCACACGCGGCGCTGGAAGGGGGTGCCGCAGGCGTCGAGGGGCAGGTGAAACTCGACCCGCTCACCGGCGAAGTAGGCGGCCAGCTGCTCGCCGGCGCCGAAGGCGGGCTCGGGCCGGTGCTGCCACTCCGCCGGCACCGCCGGCGCGGCGTCGGCGCCGACGAACCAGATGCGGCGCAGGCCGGCGGCCGACCAGGCCACCCCCAGGCGGTCGAGGGGCGTGTCCATCACCGCGTAGTTCACTGAGCTCATTCGATCACCTCCCGGGCGTAGCCGAAGAGCGCCGGGTGGCCGCCGGTGTGCAGGAACACCACGGGACCGTCCTGCTTCGTCAGTTGGCCCTGGCGCACGTGGGAGAACAAGGCCGACATGGCCTTGCCCGTGTAGACCGGATCCAGCAGCACCCCCTCGGTGCGGGCCGTGGTGCGGACCGCCTCGAGGCAGGCCTCGGTGGGGATCCCATATCCCTCGCCGACGAAGGACTCCTCGTTGTCGAAGTCGCCGGCCGAGAGCTCCACCTCCAGGCCGATGCGGCGGGCCCCCTGGGCGGCCAGGCGGCGCATCTCCTCGTGGCGCCGGGGGTGGTTCTCGATGGGGGTGAAGCCGCGCACGTGGATGCCGCTGCCGAGGAACTTCAGGCCGAGCACGACGCCGGCCTGGGTGGTGTCGCAGGCGGCCACGTACAGGAACCGCGGCTCGATGCCGAGCTGCCGCGACTGCCGTACTACCTCCAGAGCCGCCTCGGCGTAGGCCAGGGCGTCGAGGTCGACCGTCTCCTCCGTGCGCGGCACGTAGACCTTGCGGCCCTCGGCGCGCAGCTGGCTCGCCTTGTCGTCGAGCGCCCGGGCGTGGGACCCGCGGCAGGACTCGTGGTGGACGGTCATCCGGGCGCCGAGAAGGCGCATCAGCAGGTGGTTGCCCTGGATCTCCTCGTGGTCGATGCCGCGCACCGGCCGCAGGACCAGGTGCAGCTCGAGGCCGAGGCGGGCGCAGGCGGCCGACATCTGCCGGCAGTAGTTGGACTGCACGGCGGCGCCGGTGACGATCGCCTCGGCCCCCTGCTCCAGGGCGTCGGCCAGGGAGAACTCGAGCATGCGCGTCTTGTTGCCGCCGAGGGCCAGGCCGGTCAGATCGTCGCGCTTGATGAGGATGTCGGGTCCGCCGAGCTCGGCGCTGAGACGGGGCAGGGGCTCCAGCGGCGTCGGCCGCACCGACGCCAGCTGCACGCGGGGCAGGGTGGCCAGCGCGGTCTCGAGCTCGCGCTCGCGCTCGGGGGTCATGTTCATCGTCCTTTCGGCCAGTCCCTGGGCGGCCGCTTCGGCAGCTTCGACTGGCGGTGGCACGCCTCCATCACCGCCATCTGCACGCGCACCTGGCGGGGGGTGATGTGGAGCTCCTCTCGGCCGCGCAGAACACTATGAAGGTGATCGTAGAACCGGCGCGACATCCACCCGAAGGAGTTGGCCTGGGCCTTCGTCGGCGTCCAGCTCTTCTCGGTGAACTTCAGCTCCTCGCGGCAGTAGGCCCGGTCGGGGAGAGGCGAGCGGATGAGCCGCCGCTTCGGCGCCGTTTTCTCATCGAAGTACCGCCAGCGCAGGCCTCCGTCGCCGCCGCTCAGGCCGCCCCGCGTCCCCTGGACGGTGATCGTCTCCCCCGGGTAGGCGTCGCAGCTCGAGATCTCCAGGTCGATCACGGGAGCGCCCTTCCTCCGGAGCACCACCTTCACGTAGTCCTCGGCGTCGCCGGAGGTGTTGGCCCGGTCCATGGCGCAGAACACCTCCTCAGGCTTCTGGAAGCCCTGCAGGCAGACGGCCCAGTCGAGGAAGTGGGGACCCGTGTTGAGCAGGTTGCCGCCTTTGAACTCCTGCAGCGTCTGCCAGTCCCAGCGGCGGGCGAAGCCGCTGGCCGTGATGCGCACCTGCAGGATGCGCCCGAGCACGCCGGAGTCGATGACCTCCAGGGTCTTGAGGAACAGGGCCCGGTAGCGGGACTGCTGAAAGGGGGCCAGCACGCGCCGGGCCCGGCCGGCGGCGGCGATCATGCGGTCGAGCTGGGCCACGTTCCAGGCGGCGGGCTTCTCGCAGACCACGTCGTGGCCGGCCTTGAGGGCCTCGATGGTGACCGGCGGGTGGAGGTGCGAGGGCAGGGCGTTGACGATCAGGTCGAGGTCGTCGCGGGCCAGCAGGTCGCCGTGCTCCCGGTAGCTGTCGCAGCCGAAACGGGTCTCGGCGTGGCGGCGGCGCTCGGCGAGCAGGTCGGCCACGGCGGCGATGCGGTACTTCCGGGGCGACTGCTCGAACCAGCGGCAGTGGATGCCGTAGCCGCTGCGGCCCTGCCCCAGGACGCCGACTCGCAGGGGTCCGGTTGTGCGGCGGCGTGGGTTGGCAGCGGACATGGAAGGCAAGACTACGAACGGCCGCTGGCCGCAGCCACCCGGCGGGTGCCCCGCGCGCCTCCGTTGCCGGCGGTGGGCGCCGGCTTACCTTACCCCGCATGATCCAACGCCTCGATGACGTCGCCCTCTCCACGGGGGAGCCCGTGGCCCTGTTCCCCGGAACCCCGCGGCGGACGCCGTGGCCGCAGCTGGATCTGCTCGACCTGCCGGCTGGAGCGGTGCACGACGCCCACCCGGCCCCCGACGTGGAGTGCGGCTACCTGCTGCTGCGGGGAACGGCGGCGGTGGAGCCTGGCGGCGGCGGCGAGCCTGGGGTCGCAGAGGCGTCCGCCGCTCTCCTGTGCGGGGTGGGCGCGCCCCACCGGCTGACGGCCGGAGGCGGCGGAGCCCGCCTCATCGCCATCGGGGTGAGCGGCGCCGACCCGCGCCGCGGGCGGTTCCGGAGCGAGTCCTTCGCCCGCGAGCGGCTTCCCTGGCGCGACGCCATCCACGGCGGCGGCGGACGCATCGCCACCCGCCACCTGTGGGGGCCGGAGGACTTCGCCAGCAGCTGGACCTTCGTCGACCACGCCGTCCTGTCCCGGGGCAGCTCCCTGGGACGCCACTACCACGAGCACATGGAGGAGTTCTTCGTGGTGTTCTCGGGAGCCGGGGACATGACGATCGGCGACCGCACCTTCCGCATCGGTGCCGGCCACGTCACCCTGCAGCGCCATGCCGAGGGCCACGGGCTCCTCAATCCCTGCGAGGAGGACCTCGACTTCGCGCGCGTCGCCGTGGCCGCGGAGGGCGAGGCCTTCACCACCATCGATCTGTAGATCCGGAGACCTGACATGACGAGCACCACCGATACCGCCCGCCGCATGGCCGATGCCGCCCTGGCCTTCCTCGACGCCCTCGACGAGGACCAGCGGACCATGGCGCGCCTCGACTTCGCCGACGAGTCCGAGCGCACCAACTGGCACTACATCCCGCGCGAGCGCGCCGGCCTGCCGATCAAGGACATGGACGCCGTCCAGCGGGCCCGGGCGCTGGACCTCGTGGCCACGGGGCTGAGCACGCCGGCCCACCAGCGGGCCCGGACGATCATGGCCCTGGAGTCGGTGCTGGGCGGGCTCGAGGGGCGGGGCCGCCGGTTCCCGCGCGACGAAGACCTCTACTACGTGAGCCTCTTCGGCCAGGTCGGCGGCGGCGGCCCCTGGGGCTGGCGCTTCGAGGGCCACCACATCTCGCTGAACAACACCATCGCCGGCGGCCAGGTGTCGGCGGCGCCCCTGTTCTTCGGCGCCAACCCCGCCGAGGTCCGCCACGGCGAGCTGGAGGGACTGCGGGCCCTGGCCGCCGAGGAGGACCTGGCCCGCGACCTGCTGTCCCAGCTCGACGGCGAGCAGCGGGGGGCGGCGGTGATCTCCGACCAGGCGCCGGACGACATCCTGACCCGCAACGCCCCGCGCGTCGGCGGCGAGGTGGCGGCCGAGGGGCTGGCCGCCGGGGACATGAGCCCCGGCCAGCGGGAGTTGCTCGAAGCCCTGGTGCGCGTCTATGTCGAGCGCCAGCCGGAGGCCCTGGCCGGGATCCAGCTGCGGCGGCTGCGCCAGGGGGACCTGCAGGCCGCCCAGTTCGCCTGGGCGGGTTCGACCCGGCGCGGCCAGGGGCACTACTACCGCGTCCTGGCGCCGGCTTTCCTGGCCGAGTACGACAACACCCAGAACGACGCCAACCACATCCACGCCGTGTGGCGCGATCTCGCCGGCGACTTCGGCGGAGATCTCCTGCAACGGCACTACGCGCAGAGCCACTGATCGCGCGGACACCGGAGGAGAGATCCCATGAGCACGATCGGCGCCATCCACCACAACTGGCCGGGGTACGACCTGGAGGGCTTCGCCCGGCGGGCGAGCGAGATCGGCTTCGAGTCCTGCGAGCTGCAGATCCGCGACATCTGGGACCAGGCCGACGACGACGGCGGCCGCCGCGCCGAGGCGGTGCGGGCCATGCTCGACCGCCTCGGCCTGCGGGCCTCGGCCGTCTCCGCGGGCAACGACTTCATCCAGGCGGACCGGGACGACTTCGAGGCCCAGATCCGCCGCTACCGGCGGGTCTGCGAGATCATCCCGAAGACCGGCACCGACATCGTGCGCTCCGACGGCGGCTGGGACCGCGGCGGCCAGGTCCCCCGGGAGCGCTGGGACGGCATGATGCTGGAGGCCTTCCAGCGCTGCGCCGAGTTCTTCGAAGAGCTCGACGTGCGCATCGCCCTGGACAATCACGGGGTCTCCACCAACGACGGCGACTGGCAGGTCCACCTGATCGAGCGCGTCGGCTCCGACCGCCTCGGCGTCAATCTCGACACCATGAACTACCGCTGGTTCGGCCACGACCTGGACCGCATCGACCACTTCTACGAGATCGTCGCCCCCCACACCTTCCACACCCACATCAAGGACGGCACCGGCTCCCGCTCCGAGTACAAGGGCGCCGCCCTCGGGGAGGGGGAGATCCACCTGGAGCACGCCGTCCGGTGCCTGCGCGACGCCGGGTACTCCGGCGCCTGGACAGCGGAGTACGAGGGCCCCGAGGGCGAGGGCGGGATCGGCTACGAGAAGTGCTTCCGGTGGCTGCGGGAGAACGTGCCGGAGTAAGCCCCCGGCCCGAAGGCGTCAGTCCGCCTTCGCCACGTCCTCGATCGCCCGCTCCAGCCGCGCCGCCGAGACGCGTTCGGCCGTGCCCAGCTCCTGGGCGAAGACGGAGACCCGGAACTCCTCCACCAGCCAGCGCAGCGCCTCGGCCCGCCGGCGCCGCTCCGGCGAGGCCCCGTCCAGGCCTTCGCGGACCTTCTTCCAGGCCTGGCCGAAGGGAGCCACCTGGGCCGCCTTGGCCCCGTCCCGGCCGGCGTCGGCCTGAAAGCGGTCGGCGCGCACCCTCACGGCCTTGAGATAGCGCACCAGGTGCGGCAGGCGGTCGAACTCGAGTCCCGCCAGGAAATCCGCCGGCAGCAGGCGCTCGAGATCCTCCTTCAGCCCCGGGTAGGGACGCGGGTGGGCGATCAGCCCGGACCTCAGGTCCAGGATCTCCCGCATCAGGTCGAGGAAGCGCTGCGACAACCCCTCCAGCCGCTCCCGGGAGCGGGCCACGCGGGCCTCGAAGCGCTCCCGGGTCAGGGGGAAGACGCCGCCTTCCTGGAACAGGTAGCGGGCCAGGTGCTCGTAGGCCTGCAGCCGTCCGCCGGCCAGGGCCCGCAGATCCATCAACTCCCGCCGCAGCCAGACCGTCTCGTCCTTCAGGGCCAGCTCGCAGAGCCGCTGGAAGCCCGCCGGAGTGGCGGCGCGCGCCTCCTCGCGGTCGGGGAAGAGGCGCACGTGGACGGCGTTCTGCTCGAGCACCAGACCCGGGAAGGCGAACACGGGCACGCCGGAGACCCGGGTCACCTCAAGACGCTCGGGGAGGTCCACGAAGTCGAAGTCGACCACGTCCTCCCGCTCCCAGCGGCCGGCGGCCTCCCGCCAGGCGTCGAGCTGCACGGCGCCGGCCCCCGCCGGCCGGTCGAGCTGTCCGGACAGGGCCGCCAGGTCCCGGCCCGCGGCCAGGGTGGCGCGGCCGTCGCCCTCGACCTCCACGCGCAGGCGCAGGTGCTCGGGCACGGCTGCCAGATTCCAGTCGGCGCGGCGCACCTGCAGGCGCCAGTGCTCCTCGATGTAGTGCTCCAGGGCGCTGAGGAAGGCGCCGTCTCCGTGGGCGGGCTTCAGGTCGGCGGCGATCCGGCGGGCCGTGGACGGCACCGGCACGAAGCGCTTGCGCAGGGCCTTGGGCAGGGAGCGCAGCAGGGCGGTGACGCGCTCCTCGAGCAGCCCGGGGACCAGCCAGTCGAGGACCTCCGGCCGCACCGCGTCCACCAGGCGGTAGGGCAGGTGCAAGGTGATGCCGTCGGCCTCGGTTCCCGGCTCGTGCCGGTAGGAGAGGGCCAACTGCTCCCCCACCACGTCGACGGCCTCGGGAAACGCCTCCGTGTCGACGGGAGTGCCGGTGGCGCCGAGCAGTTGCTCTTCGCCGGCGAACAGGAAGTCGTCGCGGCCTCCGCGCTCCCGGATCACCCGGTTCAGATCGTGGACCGAGGCCGTGCCCTCCGGCAGCAGCCCGGCGTAGAAGTCGTGCAGGGCGTCGTCGAGGTCGACCTGGGGGCCCTGGCGCCGGCGGCTCTGCCAGACCTCGAGCCGCTGGTGCAGGCGGCGGTTGTGATCGAGGAAGCCGTGGGCGACACTGTCGATCTCCCCGGCGATCAGGCCTTCCCGCAAGAAGATGTCCCGCGCCTCCCGCGGGGCGATCCGGCCGTAGCCGACGCGTCGCTCGGCGACCACGAGACCGTGGAGACGGACGGTCTCGTGCGCGAGGACGCGGCCGTCGGAGCGGCTCCAGTGGGGGTCCCGGCAGCTGGACCGGCACAGGTGCTCCCCCAGATCCAGGATCCACTCGGGCCGGATGGCGGCGCAGGTGCGCGCGTAGAGCCGGTTCGTCTCCACCATCTCCGCGGCCACCACCCACTCCGCCCCCACAGCGGCGGCCTCCGCACCCGGCCCCTCCGCCGCCGGCGTCTCCACCCGGCGCTGCCTCGACTCGGAGCGCTGGAACAGCCCCGAGCCGGGAAAGAGCATCGCCCGCCGCCCGCGGGGCGCCGCATAGAGGTTGCGGTCCTCCCGGCGGGCCACGTGGCTGAAGAGCCCGGTGAGCAGGCAGCGGTGCACGGCCTCGTACGCCGCCTCGCCTCCGGGGCCGTCCTCGTCGAGCGGGAAGCCGCCCAGCTCCCGCAGGTTGGCGCGCACCTGCGCGTGGATGTCCCGCCATTCGCGCATGCGCAGGTAGGAGAGGTAGTGCTGCCTGCAGAACCTGCGCAGCTGCGACTGCGTGCCCTGCTCCAGCCGCTCGTGGCAGGCGCGCCAGATGTTGAGCAGGGTGAGGAAGTCGGAGCGCGGATCGACGAACCGCCGGTGAGCGAGATCGGCCTTCTCCTCCTCCTCGGCCGGGCGCTCGCGCGGATCCTGGACCGAGATGCCGGCGGCGATGACCAGCACCTCCGCCAGGCTGCCCTCGGCGCGGGCCTGCAGGACCATGCGCGACACCGCCGGCGAGATCGGAATGCGGGCCATGTCCCGCCCCAGGGGGGTGAGGCGGCGGTCCCGGTCGATGGCGCCGAGCTCCTCCAGCAGCTGGTAGCCGCCGCGGATCGCGGCCTCGGAGGGCGGCTCGAGGAAGGGGAAGCTCTCGACCGTTCCGAGCTCCAGGTCGAGCATGCGCAGGATCACCTCGGCGAGGTTGGCGCGCTGAATCTCCGGCTGGGTGTGCTCGGGCCGCGCCTGGAAGTCCTCCTCGCCGTAGAGACGGACGCAGATCCCGTCCTCGACGCGGCCGCAGCGCCCCTTGCGCTGCTCGGCCGAGGAACGGCTGATCTCCTCGATGGGCAGCCGCTGGGTCTGGGTGCGCGGGTTGTAGCGCGAGATGCGGGCCAGCCCGGTGTCGACGACGTAGCGGATGCCGGGGATGGTGAGGGAGGTCTCGGCGATATTGGTGGCGATGACGATGCGCCGGCCCGTGTGGGCGCCGAAGACGCGGTGCTGCTCGGCGGCGCTCAGGCGCGAGAACAGGGGCAGGATCTCGACGCCGCCCGGCCCCTGGCGCCGCGCCTCCAGCCTTGACGACAAGAGGTCGCGGGTCTCGCGGATGTCGCGCTCCGCCGGCATGAAGACGAGCACGTCGCCGCGGGTGGACTCGGCCATCAGCCTTTCGCAGGCGGACACGGCCCCGTCGGTGTACGAAAACCCGCCTTCCTCCCCCTCCAGCAGCTCCTCCAGCGGCCAGTGCCGGACCTCGACCGGGTAGACGCGGCCCGACACCTGGATGACGGGGGCGCCGTCGAAGGCCCGGGAGAAGCTCTCGGTGTCGATGGTGGCCGAGGTGACGATGATCCGGAGATCGGGACGGCGGGCCCTCAGCGTGCGCAGGTAGCCGAGGAGGAAGTCGATGTTCAGGGAGCGCTCGTGGGCCTCGTCGATGATCAGGGTGTCGTACTCGAGCAGATCGCGGTCGGAGCGGACCTCGGCCAGCAGCAGGCCGTCGGTGACGAACTTCACCAGCGTCTCCGGCGAGGTGCGGTCCTGGAAGCGGATCCTGGCGCCCACCTGCCGCCCCCACTCGACGCCGAGCTCCTCGGCCAGCCGCCGCGACAGGGAGGTGGCGGCGACCCGCCGGGGCTGGGTGACGGCGATGCGGGCGTCGCGCCCGCGGCCGGCGAGCAGGCAGATCTTGGGGATCTGGGTCGTCTTGCCCGAGCCGGTGTCCCCGGCGACGACGACGACGGGATGCTCCCGGACGGCGGCCTGGATCTCGTCCGCGCGCCGGCTGATCGGCAGCGGCTCCGGGAAGTCGATGGTCATCGACTCCAGGGCCCGCAGGCGCAGGGCGCGGGTCCTCCGCGAGCGCTCCGCGCGCTCGGCGATGTGGTCGAGATCGCGGACCAGGCGCCGGGGCGGCCGGCCGCGGGACAGGGCTTCCCGCAGACGCCGGAGACGGCGGCCCAGGCGCACGCGGTCGGACATCATGCAGCCCTCGAGGCTGTTCTCGAGATCGGCCAGTCTCTCGTCGGGTGGGGGGGCGGCGGAGCTCATGCGACTGGAAGGTAGGGGCCGGCGATGTACCTGTGAATGGCGATGCCTTCGTACCTTAGCGGGACATGCATGAGTTCATCGATACCCTGACGGGATGGCTCGCCGGGCACCCGCTGGGGAGACAGGTGGTGTACACCGCCGGGCTCTTCCTGGTGGCGTGGGGCGCCCATCTGCTGGCTCGCAAGGTCCTCCTGCGCTCCGTGACCCACCTGATCCGGGCCAGCAGCACGAAGATCGACGACGTGCTCCTGGACCGGGGGGTGCTGAACCGCGCCGCCCTGCTGCTCCCAGTGCTCGTCTTCTACTACGGCGCCGGCGTCCTGCCCGGCTCGAGGGAGACGGTCCTGCAGGTGGTCAACGCCGCCCTGCTCATGGTGGTGCTGCTCGTGGCGGGAGCCCTGATCGACGCCCTGCAGGAGGCGATGGCCGACTACGACGCGCGCACCGAGGTGCCGATCAAGAGCTACGCCCAGATCCTCAAGATCGCCCTCTACGTCATCGGCGGCCTGATGACGGTGGCGGTCCTGACGGGGCGGTCCCCGTGGGTGCTGCTCTCAGGCGTCGGCGCCCTGATGGCCGTGATCATCCTCGTCTTCCGCGACACCCTCCTGTCGCTCGTGGCCAGCTTCACCATCGCCTCCAACCGGCTGGTCAAGGTGGGCGACTGGATCGAGGTCCCCACCTTCGGAGCCGACGGCGACGTCATCGACATGGCCCTGCACACGGTGAAGGTGCAGAACTGGGACAAGACGATCACCACGATCCCGACCCACAAGCTGGTGGACGTCTCCTTCAAGAACTGGCGCGGCATGCAGGACAGCGGCGGGCGCCGGATCAAGCGCGCCATCCACATCGACATGCACTCGATCCGGTTCTGCGATCCGGAGATGCTGCAGCGATTCGAACGCTTCGAGCTGATCCGCGGCTACCTGAGCGCCCGCCGGAAGGAGGTGGAGCAGTTCAACGCCGAATCGCGGATGGACGCTTCGGAGCTGGTCAATGGCCGGCACCTGACCAACGTGGGCACCTTCCGGGCCTACGTGGCCGCCTATCTGCGCAGCCACCCGCGCATCCGCCAGGACATGACCTTCCTGATTCGGCAGTTGGCGCCGACCGGGCAGGGGCTGCCCCTGGAGATCTACGTGTTCACCAACACCACGGTGTGGGCCGAGTACGAGGACATCCAGTCCGACGTCTTCGACCACCTGCTGGCGGTGGTGCCCCGCTTCGGGCTGCGCGTCTTTCAGGAGCCGGCGGGGTCGGATTTCGCGGCCCTTGCACACATCGACGCCGCGGGCATAAGGTAGGGCCCGAGGAACGGACGTACGGCCCAAGGAGTCTGAGCGGGGTGAGATGAGAGCATGAGAAGGAGCCGCCACAAGACCTTCGAGGTGTACGCCGTCCCAGGGCGGCTGTTGGCCCTGGCCATCCTCGGTCTGGGGCTCCTCCTCCCGGCGGAGGCGCCCGCGGCGTCGAAGGCCCAGTTCACCCTGCCGGCCATCGACGGCGAGCAGTTCTCCCTGCGGGAAGCGCTGAAGGAGGGGCCGGTGGTCCTCGACTTCTGGGCCACGTGGTGCAAGCCCTGCATCAAGGGGCTGCCCAAGCTGCAGGAGATCGCCCAGGAGTACGGCGAGCGCGGAGTGGGGGTGTACACCGTGAACGTCGACGGACCCCGCAATCAGCCCAAGGTGAGGCCCTTCCTGAAGCGCCACCGGCTGGAGCTGCCGGTCCTGCTCGACCACTCGAGGCAGGTGATGAAGCAGTTCCAGATACCCGCGGTTCCGGCGACCATGATCATCTCCACCGAGGGCGAGGTGGTGTACAAGCACTTCGGGTACAAGCCGGGAGACGAGATCCGCCTGCGCGCCAGGCTGAAGGAGTTGCTGCAAGAGGCTGAAACCGACTCCACGAAAGGGGGAGCCGATGAGGGTTAGAGGTATTCTCCGGAAGGGGCGGGTCGCCTGCGCGGCCATCGCCCTCACCGCTTCACACATGGGCGGAGCGAGCGAGGCCGAGGCCCAGGCGACGGCCGGCGACCCGGCCCCCGCCTTCGAGCTCGAGACCGTGGACGGACAGCTCGTGTCGCTTGGTGACTTTCTCGGCGAGAAGGTCGTCTACATCAACTTCATCGGGAACACCTGACCGTTCTGCATCGCGGAGGCCGCGAGTTCCGAGGCAATATGGCAGAACTACGGGAGCGATGGCTTCACCGCCCTCGGCATCGATCTGTGGGACGCGAGGGCCTCCAACGTCAAGTCCATCTGGGTCGACGACGGCCTGGCGTCCTACCCGATGCTGGTCAACGGCTCGGGGGTGGCCCGGGACTACGGCGTGGTCCAGGACTACTACTTCGTCATCGATCACGAGGGGATCGTCCGTTACCGGTCGCCCGACGCAAGGCTTGGGAACCGCTTCAATGACGGGGAGATCCGCGATGCCATCGACGATGCCCTGGCCGATCTCGCCGCCGCCCTGGAGGTCGTCGAAGTGGAGGAGGAGCCGGAGGTGATCACGGCGGTTTCGTCCGCCCCCCAGGTGCCCGACGGGTTCGAGCTGGGCGCCTATCCGAATCCCTTCAACGCGGAAACGACCCTCTCCTTCACGGTGAGCACGGCGGGCCCGCTGGTCCTGACCCTGTCCGATCTCCAGGGGCGCATCCTGCGCGACTGGTCCGGACACTACGGGACCGGGAGCCACTCCCTGACCTGGGACGGACGCGGCGAGAGCGGTGAACCCGTCGCCTCCGGGGTCTACGTCGCCACCGCGCGCCAGGGGGCCGCGGCCATCACCCGAAAGGTCACCCTGCTGAAGTAGGGAGGAGCGGTCCCGCTCCTACAGCACCTTGCTGATCAGGCGCAACTCGAGGCCCTCGAAGCCCAACACCTCGTAGCAGCTGCCCCCGGTGCAGGCCAGCCCCGTCCTCCGCCGGCCCGCAAAGGCGTCCAGCGTGTGGGCCTCGCGGAACCTCCAGCTGGCGCCGAGAGCCCCCCAGTACGTCGCCCCCGACTCCGAGGCCCCGGCCTCCAGGGGGTCGTTGGACCTCTGCAGCTGCAGCGACCACGTCCACGCCGGATAGCGGCTGACCTCCACGATGGCCAGCAGGTTCTCGTGGGGGAACTCACTCCGGCCGAAGCGCCGGTCCACGTCCTGCAACTGCAGGTCGGCGCTGACGGCGTGGCGCCCGCCGGCGGACCACTCCCAGCGCGTGCCGGCGGTCAGGCGCCGCTCGTTCTCGAGGATGCGGTTGCGCGTATAGTCGAGGAACAGCTGTCCGTGGAGGACCTCGCCCACCGGGGAATCCAATTGCAGGAAGTACTCCCGCAGCGACTTCTCCTCGCCGGGGCGCGAACCCCGGCGGGTGGCCAGGTTCCAGGCGGCGATCAGCCCGACCTGGCGGGGCAGGGCCCAGGTGAGCTCGGCCTGGACCCCGGTCTCGTCGTCGGCCAGCAGGGCGTGGGTCTCCCGGTTGAGCAGGAAGGCCTCGTGCTCCCGGATCAGGGTGGGCGGGTTGTTGATGCTCGCAAAGGCGAAGTCGTGGTAGTCCTTCCGTTCCAGGCTCAGCCCCCAGTCCCCGCCCGTCAGGGTGGCGGCCAGGTAGAGGGCCCGCGGGCGCTTGCTGTCCAGGGAGAACCAGCGGCCCGGGGCGGGATCGAGCTGGGCGTACTCGCCGTAGAGATCGCCGTACCAGCCACCCAGTCCGAGCCCTTCCAGGAGCGACCCGAAACGGAACTCCCCATGGGTGGTGGCGGCCAGCTCCTCGCGCCCGTCGAAGGAGAACTCCATCAGCGCCGCCCCGATCTCGATGTCGCGGCTCAGGCGGGCGCCGACGGCCCCGCCGGAAACGCGGCCCCGGCGCCGTTCCAGACCCTTCAGCCCGGGGGCCAGCTCGCTGTTCACGGGGGTGCCGCGCAGCCACAGCACGTCCACCTTCCCCCGCCGGGCGCGCACCTCCACGCCATCAAGGTCGCGCACGATCTGGTAGCGGCGGCGGGCGACGCGGTCCTCGGTGACGACGCCCGGAAGCTCGAAGGCGTGCAGGAGGAGTCCGCGGCCCACCAGGGTGTAGAAGTGTCCGGCCGTCGCCTCGAGGCCGCCGTGCCGGTAGGAGAGGGATCGCTGCGCGAGGTGAGCGTAGTCCCGGCCGTCTCCGCTGGAGCGGAAGGCCTCGCTTCGGGCGCTGGCCAGGAATCCCGAGGACTCGAAACCGAGGTTCACCTGCTGGTACACGGCCCGCAGATCGGCCGGCTCCGCGTCGGGAAGGTTGCCGAGCTGGTATTCGTGGTGGGCCGTGAGCCGCACCTGGCCGTGGAGGGGGCCGGCCGCCAGCAGGGCGGCCGCCAACAGGGCGAGGAGCCCAGGGCTGGCGCGACAAGGAAGGGTCATCGATCTCTCATCCGCGGACTCCGTCCCTCCCAGGGTACGCCTGCCAGCCGCCCGGACTCAAATCGCCCACCCCGGGTTCTCCTCAGGTCCGCGTCCCTTCCATGAGAATCCGCGCCACCTCCGGCCTGGTGAACTCCATGGGCGGGACCTGTCCCTTGGCCAGCATGTCGCGCACCTGTGTGCCGCTCAGATTCACGCGTTCCTCCGCGCCGTGCGGGCAGGTCTTCATGGAGGCCATGCCCTCGCAGCGCTTGCAGAAGAAGGAATGATCGAAGAACAGCGGGGTGATGCCCAGGTCGGCCGGGGGCAGGCTCCGCAGCAGGTCCTGCGCCTCATAGGTTCCGTAGTAGGACCCGACACCGGCGTGATCCCGTCCGACGATGAAGTGCGTGCAGCCGTAGTTCTTGCGGACGAGGGCGTGGAACACGGCCTCGCGCGGTCCCGCGTAGCGCATCGCCGCAGGCAGGACCGACAGATGCACACGGTCGGACGGGTAGTAGCCCTCCAGGAGGGCCCCATAGCAGCGCATCCGGATGTCGGCGGGGATGTCGTCCGGCTTGGTCTCTCCCACAAGGGGGTGCAACAGCAGCCCGTCGACGATCTCCAGGGCCGCCTTCTGGATGTACTCATGGGCGCGGTGGACGGGATTGCGGGTCTGAAACCCGACGATCGTCCGCCAGCCTCGCTCGGCGAAAGCGGCGCGCGTCTCGGCCGGGTCCTGCCGGTGGGACAGCAGAGCCGCCTCGAGGTCCTCGCGCTCGATGGCGGTGACCGCTCCGCCGATCAGCGCGTCATGCTGCCGGTAGACGGAGGCCACGCCGGGGTGCGCTTCCTCCTGGGTGCCGAAGACGCTCTGCGCCTCGACCCTCTTGTCGTACGGATAGACCTCGTCAACCGTGATGACGCCGACGAGGCGGCCGGCGGGGTCGTGCAGGGCGGCTTCGTCGCCCCTTTCGAGTCCCGAGGCCGCTTCCCAGGGCGCGGACAAGGTGATCGGCAGGCTCCACAAGGTGCCGTTCGCGAGCCGCATCTCGCGCACCGTGCGCTCATAGTCGCCCCGGCTCATGAAGCCGGCCAGCGGGCTCATCGCCCCGACGGCGATGAGGTCGAGGTCAGCGGACTCGCGGGGAGAAAGCCCGAGGCGGGGCAGGGCCGAGGCCCGGGCGCGAATCTCCTGCGCCTCCTCCGGCGAGGCCAGTCGGTGGATGAGAGCGCCCCCGTGGGGCGCGATGGCCGTCATGGTGGCCGTGCCCTGTGGCGCGAATCCCCTCTCCTTCAGCGCGGACAGGACCTTGCCGAGGCTCTCCTCGATGGTCTCCTCCTCCGTGTTGACCAGGACCTCAGGGCTTGGCGGCGCCTCATACGGGTCCGAGACACCGGTGAAATTGGGAATCTCGCCCTTGAGCGCCTTCTCATACAGGCCCTTCACGTCGCGCCGCACCAGCTCATCGAGCGAGGCGTGGACATGAACCTCGATGAAGCGGCCGATCTCCCGCCGCACCTCGTCGCGCACTTCGCGGTACGGCGAGATGGCCGAGACGATGCTGACCACGCCGTTGCGCGTGAGGAGGTTGCTGACGAATCCGATGCGCCGGATGTTGGTGTCGCGATCCTCCTTGCTGAAGCCGAGTCCCTTGCTGAGGTTCGTGCGGACCACGTCGCCGTCGAGCAGCTCGCAGTTGATACCCCGCTCCCCGAGGACCGCGAGCAACCGCTCCGCGATAGTGCTCTTGCCCGCGCCCGAAAGGCCGGTAAACCAGACCGTCACTCCCTGCGGATCTGTCGTCACCTTGTTTCCTCCCTTGTCCGGGTTCGTGTTCTATGGTGTGGCGATGCCGGCGCCGTTTCCGGGCGGGATCGCAGTCCTCGAGATGTGGATGCCGCACTCCACCTTGTCCCCGAAATCGGACCAGCGGCCGGCTCTGCGGTCCTCGCCGGGCCGGACGGCGCGGGTGCAGTGGGTGCAGCCGATGCTGGGATACCCGCGGTCGTGCAGGTCGTTGTAGGGCACGTCGTTCTCGCGAATGCAATCCCAGATGTCCTCCTCCGTCCAAGTCGCCAGGGGGTTGATCTTGACGAGGTTGAACTTGATGTCCCATGCGACGATGGCGACATCCTTGCGCCTGGTGCCCTGATCACGGCGCAAGCCGGCCATCCAGGCGTGCTGCCCGGCGAGGGCCTCCTCGCTGGGCCCGACCTTGCGGATCTCGCAGCAGAGATCGGGGTCGACCTTCCAGAGTTCCGGGCCGTGCCGTGCCGCCTGTCGCTCGACGGAAACGTCCGCCTTGAAGGCCATGGGACGGATTCCGTAGCGGCGCGCGGCCCGGTCCTTGAGGGCGTGTGTCTCCGGGAAGAGAAAGCCCGTATCGACGTAGAAGACGGAGACGGCGGGATTGATCTCCATGGCCATGTCGAGCAGGACCATGCCGGAGACACCGCCAAAGCTGCAGGCGAGCGTGATGTCCGGGAAGAAGGTCTCCAGGGCCCAGCGCACGATCTCCCGCGGGTGGGCGTCCTCCAGCTCGGCTCTGACCTGTCCAAGCCTCTCCTCGGTCCATTCCGTCCTCAGCGCTCCAATGTCCGCCATGTCTTCCGCTCTCCCTCCGTATCTGGCTGGCAAGAAAAAACCCGCCCCCCTTGGCTGTCGGGGGGCGGGTTCGTGCGCTTCTTCCTGGTTGATCAGGCGTGCCGCGCCGCTGTGTCAGTGAGGCCGGCTTACGTCGCTCGTCCGGCCTCCCGCCCCTGGATGGGCGTACAACAACACGAGCAGGTCACCGCGGCGCGGGGCGCCAGGGCAATCGCTGAGCAGTCAGGTATGTGGAATTGCGCGTTCATCGTCTCACGATCCGCTTCAACGCAAAATAGGCGACCGGCCTATGCTGTCAATGCGTCGACGCTGGCCGCGCCCTCACCGCCCAGCTCGCTGCCGAAGAGGGCCTGCCTTGAGCAACCGCCTGCTGCGCCAGGCGCGCCGAATCCTCCTGCCAGGTGCCCTCGCTCCAACGACGGCCAGCCTGCACTGGTGCGCGCCCCCTGAATCCCTCCGGCAAGGCAGCATGACCCTGTCATGTTTGCCCTGATCTTCCTGGCCCTGCTGGGCTCCGTCCATGCCTATTCGGGCTGGCGGCTCATCCCCCATCTTCCTCCCCCGGCTCACTTCGGTGCCGCATCGGTGTTGGTGCTCCTCCTGTTGCTGCCCCTGTTGCTCTTCCGCCTGCGGTCCCGTCCACATCTGGCCTGGCTCACGGATCCCCTTGCCTGGGTGGCCTATCTGGGCATGGGTCTCTTCACCGTCTGCTCGACTCTGCTGGTCCTGCGCGACGTGGGAGCCCTGCTCTGGGGCCTGGTCCATCCTGTCGGCGCGGGGCTCGACGCCCGCCTCGACCTGGTCACCTTTGTCCTGGCCCTGGTGGTAACGGGCTATGGCTGTTACCAGGCCCGACGCACGCCGGTGGTCCGCCGGGTCGAGATCCCTATTGCGGATCTCCCGCCCGCATTGGTGGGGCTGCGCATCGTGCAGATCAGCGATCTCCACGTGGGCCCCACCATCAAGGCCCCTTTTGTGGAGCGCGTTGTCACCCGCGTCAACGAACTGCGGCCCGACCTGATCGCCTTCACCGGCGATCTCGCCGACGGCGCCGTCGAACGACTCGCCCCTCATACGGCCCCCCTGGCCCAACTCACCGCTCCCCTCGGGATCTATTTCTGTACCGGCAACCACGAATACTACTCGGGCGTGGAGAGCTGGACCGAACAGGCCCGCCGACTCGGATTCGATGTCCTGATCAACGAAGCACGCCACATCGACTGCGGGGACGGGCGCATCGCCTTGGCCGGCGCCACCGACTTCAGCGCCGGCGAGCTGGTCCCCGGCCACGCTTCCGATCCGGCCAAGGCCCTTGCCGGGAGCGACGGCGCCCACGTGCGAATCCTGCTCGCCCACCAGCCGCGCAGCATAGAGGCGGCCGCCACCGCCGGTTGCCACCTGCAACTGTCGGGGCACACCCACGGCGGCCAGTTCGTGCCGTGGAAGTACACCATCCTTCTGCAACAGCCCTATATCGCGGGACTGCACAAGGTTCGCGGCACCTGGATCTACGTCCACCGGGGCACCGGCTACTGGGGGCCCCCGCTGCGGCTCGGCGCCCCTTCCGAAATCGCGCTCCTCACCCTGAGCCGGGCGCCGCCGACCGGTTAACCGCCAGCTGTCGCCGCCCGCTCTCCCGTCCACTGGCGCAGGGCGGCGTCCAGCGCCACCCGGTGCACGGCCGCCCGTTTCTCCAGCGGCCACTCCGTCGGGGTTTCGAAGATGCAGGCGCGGGAAGCGTGTCCGTGCAGGACATAGGGGGCCAGCCCTACCTGTCCCCAGGACGGGGAGATCTCGTAGACACCCGGTGATAGGGGCCTGCTGTCCTCGCCGCTGTCCGGGTCGATGGAAGCCCGCTCCGCCACCTCGGCAATGACGGCGGGTCCCACCGCGGAGCCCTGCCGCAGGCCCTCGTACATGTAGAAGCCATTGGCCTCCCAGTCTTCATGGCAATCGACAAAGGCGTCCACCCGACACCCCTCCAGCACCTTCTTGACCAGTTGCACCTCGGGCACGTCGCTGCCCTCGAAGGAGCGGTTGATATCCACTCCGGCCCCGTTGTCGCGGGTGCCGCGCACGTAGCCCACGGGATTGACGCAGGGCATGGCCGTGAACTCCACCTGCCCGAGCCACGGTTCCATGTCCTCTTCGACGAAGCGCAGGACCGCCTCCACCCCGGCGGGCTCGTCGCCGTGGACCCCGGCGGTCAGGAAGACCCGCAACCTCCGGGGCCGGCCCGCACGGATGCGGAGAATCGGGTGGCCCTCGACCGTCCCGATCGTCTCCACGGTCCGGCCCGGGCTGGCCAGAGCTTCCACCCGGCGCACGACCTGATCGTAGGACCGCTCTGTCATTTGTGGGGCCGTGCTACCCCGCCACCTCGGCCCGGTTGAAGGCCCACAGGGCGAAGAAGAAGGCCAGGGCCGTCTCCAGCACCAGGACGAGGATGGGCGCCACGCCCGCGGCCACGCTCTCCTCCAGCGGCAGGGGGACTTGCTGGAAGCGCGGGATGTGGCGCGGGTCCAGCTCTTCCCGGGACATGTAGTCGCCGAGGAACAACACGTGAGGTGAATCCGCGTCGGCCGCGTCGCGGGCCCTCAGGAAGTCGCGCAACGTCTCCCGGTAACCCCATCCCTGGCGGGCGAAGCTGCGGAAGCGCTGGATGCCGTTGCGCAGCAGGGCCTCAAGGGAATACTGGAAGGCGTAGCCCGGGGAGAGCAGGTTCACCGTCCGGGCGACCTCGAACTGCCGGATCTCCTGGTCCAGCGCCTCCCAGCGAATCCGGTCCTTCCCTTTCTCCATCTCCTGGATGCGTCGTGCATAACGCTTCTCCAGGGCGTAGTCGTCGGCCCGGGCCAGCTCCAGGGGGCGGGGCTCGATCCCTTCCCGCTGCAGCGCCGCCCGCACCTCGTTCTCGTGGGTGTCGATCTCTTCCCAGATGCCGTCCGGGGATTTCACCGCCGTCACCGCCGCCAGGTATGACGTCTGCGGAATGACGACCATGAGCACGGTCCAGGCGGTGACGAGCAGCACCAGGGAGGAGGCCGAGCTGCGGGCCAGGGCCGAGACCCCGGCGGCCAGCAGCAGGAAGAGGGCGATGAAGATCGCCGTTCCCAGCAGGAAGAAGGCGTAGCTCGACCAGATCGCCCCGTCCGGTTCCAGCACTCCGCCGAGGACCAGGATGAGCAGGCTGAGCAGGCTGCCCACCGCGGTGGCGGCCAGCAGGGTGACCAGGTGGGCGCCGACCTTGGCCAGCAGGAAGCGGCCCCGGGACAGGGAGTTGGTCAGCACCAGCAGCAGGGTGCCGTTCTCCCGCTCTCCGCAGACGGCGTTGTAGGCCAGGACGACACACAGGAAGGAGAGCACGTAGCGCACGATGACGGCCCAGTCCACCACCTCGAAGCGGCGCATCCACCGGTTGGTGGTGCGCGAGCTGGCGAACCCGGGAATGGCGCCCGATGCCGGGTTGACGTACATGGCGTACCGGAACCAGTCGGAGCCGGCCTCGGCCATGAACTCGGTGCCCACCTCGGCGCCCCGGATCTTGTAGCTGGTCGCGGCGGCGTCCCCCGTGGTCTCCACCCGCCCGTAGCGCTCCTCGTTGAGCTTGGTGATGCGCGCCACTTCCTCGGAGAGGTTACCCGTCTTCATGGTGTAGATGACGCCATTCGCCCCGAAGAACATCAGCAGGATGATCAGGCTGATCTGGAAGCGCAGGGACAGGAGATTGTCGCGCAGCTGGTGGAGGAAGATCGGTCCCATGAGAGCAGCTCCGGAGTCAGCGCGGATCGTAGCGCAGGAAACGCGAGATGGTGATCAGCACGGCCAGGCCGAAGCTCAGGACCAGGATGACGAGGCCCGGCATCATCACGCCGAAGGAGGCGGCCAGCGATCGCTGCCAGCGGCCTCCGAAGCGGGGCATGTCCGTCAGGTCCAGCCCCACCGCGCCCGCGGACCGGCCCTGTTCCCGGGCCTCCGCCCAGGCCATGCGCTGTCTCATGAAGGGCGCGTCGGCGGCCAGCATCGCCTCGGTCACCGACGCCGGATCGGCGATCATGGGCTCCTGGCCTTCCGGGTCGTCGCTGAACCAGCGGCGGCTGGAAAAGGCCTCCTTGCCGCGCAGGTACTCGATGTAGGTTCGGCGGTAGTCCCGGCCCTCCCCCACCAGGTGGAAGCGGTCGTCCAGGGTGGTGCGCGCCAGCAGGTAGGAGAGCACCTGGTAGTTGGTGAAGGGCGAGAGGATCGACCACTCGTCGACCAGATGGCTCATCCGCGCCAGGGGCCCCCAGTTGGCCCAGTGGTATCGGTACCGGCGGTCGGCCAGCTCCAGGCGCTTGTCCATGGCGAAGGCGTTCCTCCGCTGCATCCACTCGTATCCGCGGGGATGTGCGTAGCGCAGCACGCCGCGGCGCTCAAGCCCCTTGAGGTAGGCTTCGGGCGGCGAAGGGTGCCTCTCCTCCCACTCCTCCATCGTCTTCTCGAACTCGTTCCAGAGTTGCCGGTTCTGTTCGCGGAACTCGTCGGCCGGCGGGGCCTTCACGCCGTAGCGGCTCAGCGACGGCAGGACGTTGATGTATCCCACGCCGCCCACCAGCCAGGCGAAGAGGCAGATGATCAGGGCCGTGTCCGTGCCGCGCACCAGGGAGGAGACCATCAGGCTCAGGGCGAAGACCTGGCCGAGGAACAGGCAGGAGAGGAGGAAGAAGACGCCCAGGCGCACCCAGTCGTCGCCGGCCAGATGAATGTCGGGGTGGCCCACCAGGATGAGCAGGGAAAGGACGAAGGCCAGGGCGAAGGGGATCCACAGGGAGATCATGCCGCTCAGCAGCTTGGCCAGGACCACGTGGCCCCGCGGTACCGGGTTGACGAGCAGCTGCTTGAGCGTGCCCCTCTCCCGCTCCCCGCAGATGCCGTCGAAGCCCAGGACCACGGCCAGGAAGCTGAGCAGCACGGCCACCACGGTGGCGAAGTCGATCTGCACCAGGATCCTCATGAAGTTGCTGTCGAAGCTCTCCGCCAGCTCCCAGGCCGACACGGGCACCTGGTCCAGGCGGATCCAGATCGACTGTCCCGCCGTGCTCACCACCCCCCGGCAGAGGATGGCCAGGGGCTGGGGCGGCACCACGACGCGGGGGCCGACCTGGGAATAGACGGCCACCTCCTCCAGGTTCTCCTCGATCTCCCGTATCTCCCTCTCGTAGACATCCACGTTGCGTGCATAGTCCACGGTGCCGATGAAGGTCGTCAGCACCGACAGGACCACTGTGAAGGTCACGGCCACGCCCAGGCGCAAGGTGAGCAGGTTGGTCAGCAGCTCCTTGCGTACGAGGGTCCAGATCATGCGGCTCTTTCCAGATGGCAACGGTGCCGCCGCCCCAGGTTCCGTTGCGCCGGGAAACCCTGATCCCGGCGATCAAAGGGTCGCTATTCGAGGTAGAGCAATCCCCGGCTGTGCACGCCGCCGGGGTGGACCAGGCGCGCCAGATAGACTCCCGCCGCCACCGCCGATCCGCGCTGGTCCCGGGCGTCCCAGTGCACCCGGTGGGAGCCGGCGGACTGGAACTCGTCCACCAGGACCCGCACCGGTTGGCCGAGCATGTTGTAGATCTCCAGGCGCACGTGTCCGGGGGCGGCCAGCCGGTAGGGAATCCAGGTGGAGTTGTTGAAGGGGTTGGGTGAATTGGGCTCCAGGCCGCTGGAGACGGCAGCCTCTTGCGCTCGCGCCTCCCTGGCCGCCCCTGGCTCGACCTTGCCCCGCAGGGCCTGCACCTCCGCGGCCGTCAGCGCCCGGTCGTATATCCAGAGATCGTCCAGCGACCCGTCCAGGACCTGGTTCGGGTCGAAGTCCCCGCCCAGCCGGTCCTGCTCCTGGCCGATGATCAGGCCGCCCTCCTCGACCGTCAGCGCTCTGTACTCGAGGTCTCCGCAAAGGTCGGTCTGGCCCACGCCGTCCACGTAGAAGGCGGCGTTCCCCTCGGCGGCGTTGCGGACCACGACGATGTGATGCCACTGCCCGTCCGCGATCGGCGGGATGTCCACGTCACACCACCCGTAGTGGTGACCCTGCGTCCCGTGCGAATAGAAGCGGAGGATTCTCTGGCTCAATAGGTAGACGATGTGCTCGTTGTCCTTGCTCCGGTTGGCGGCGCTCACGATGGCCTGGCTGCCGGACTTGGTGGTCCTGAGCCAGAAGGAGATGCTCACGTCCCGCAGGCCGTCGAGCACCTCGTGGGGCAGATCGATGCGATCCTGCGTCCCCTGGAACACCAGGGCCCCGGCCTCGTTGCCGAAACGATCCTCCCCGGCATCCGGACCGGAGAGGGTGCCGTGATAGGCGTTGACACTCGCGTCCCGGGCGTCTCCATCGAGGGGATAGTGGGCTACCAGTCTCCCCCCGGGCCCGGCCGGGAGCCGCCGCACCAGGCCTGAATCCAGTACCAGTTCCAGCGCCTGGCGGCGGTTGCGGTTTATTGGGATGCTGCTCCAATGCCTGACCACCTCGCCGGCGGGATTGAGCGCCCGGGCCTGGTAGTACCCGCTGACAAAGGACCGGTCAGCGGCGGGAATGGTCAGTACCAGCCGGCCGGATGCGTCGGTGACGCCGCTCCAGGCGTAGTCGGGCGGCCGGCCGGAGATGGAACGGGAAAGCTCGATGGTCAGGCCCGAGACCTCACCGCCCCGGAGGGTCACCTCGATCACGGTGACATCCTGGACGGCCATCGGCGCCGCCCATGCGGCGGGTCCATCGATCACCAGGGAGACCGCCAGCAGAAACGAGCGGACTCCGAATCCGTGCTCGCCTGTTGGTTGCGCTCCCGGGCCGGAAGTATCCCCGCGAACCGTCCGCGAAGGCCCCGTGGGGCGCGCACCTGGTGATGGGAGCCGCCGTCGGGCGGACCGGCCGGACCCGGCAGGCGCACTCGTAGACCACTCACGCAGCATGAGTTGCTCCCTTGGGAGAACCTGCCGGGCGTCCGTGGTTGGCCTGCTCAGTTCGACCCCGCCCAGCGCACACCCTGGGTGATGAGCGTCTGCATGGCAGGGCGGCGGAAGGTGTCGGCGGTGTGGCCCAGGGTGGTGTAGAACACGCGGCCCTCCTCGTAGGGCCTGACCCAGGCCATGGGATGGTCCTTGCCGCTCCACTCGGCGGTGGCCAGGATCCGAATGCCGGGATCCCAGGCGGACATGTAGATCTCGTCCTCCACCTCGAAGTCGGAGAGACCCCGGGTCACGGGATGAGAGGGGTCCGCGATGTTGACGGTGAAGGTCAGGCCGGGGGGATGCCAGTTGGCGTGGCCTCCGAGGAGATCTACGGCGCGCGTGTCGACCCACCAGGCGGTGCCGTGAACGCCCACCAGGCCCCTGCCGCCGGCGACGAACTCGAAGAGCCCGTCTTCCTGGGCGGGTGTGAGGTCGCGCTCCCTCGCGACTTCCCCGTCCGGCCTCTGCACGGCGCGCGTGAACCCGGTGCCGAACACGCAGACATGGAACTCCTGAAGCGACGGAGAGGTGAGTATGGCCTTGTCCTTCTCCAGCTCCACCTCCAGGTCGCCTGCCGAATCGAGAAACGCGCGGATCACCTCGGCGCTCTGGTCGAAGCCGTGGTTCTCGCCTGACAGAACCAGAATCCTCATCGCGTCCTCCCCGGATGCAGGCCGGCCTGCGTGCCCGGCATCCCTTTGACATGGTCGCTGCCCCGAACCTAAAATCCGCGCTGGACCACCGCCAGGGTGGTTTTTCCTTGCCGGCTGCACCGCCCCGCGGCCGGATGTGGTATCCATCGCGCGCTCCGGCATTCCGCCACCAAGGGAGCTTCATGTCCACCGATCCACCCGGCGGCACCGGTCCGTCGAGCCAGGCCGGGACATCGCTGCGGGAGCGGGCCGACCGGTTCGCCGATCTGGCCTGTCTGTCCTATTTCGGCACCGATCACGTCAGCCGCCGCGAGCAGGCCGCCCGGCTGCTCGCCGAGTCTCCGGAGCTCACCGCGGTGAGCTGCCATGCCGCTGCCGCCGCCTTCGACCTGGAAGCCCTGAGAGAGCATCTGGCCCGGGATGGCGGCGCCGCCGTCGCCGCCGGAGGGCCGCGGGACTGGCCGCCCCTGCTCTACGTCTGCTACAGCCGCATCCCCGAGGCCCCGCACCGCGACGCCGTGACCGCCGCGAAGGTGCTGCTCACCGCGGGCGCCGCCGGGGATACGTGCATTGTCGCCGAGGAGTTGGGCGGCTGGCGCTGGACGGGTCTCACCGGAGCCATGGGTGAAGGGGAGGACGGCCTCCTCCAGCAGCCGCCCCATGCGAGGGCGCGGGAACTGGCCGGGATCCTGCTGGACGCAGGCGCCGATCCGAATGATTCGCAGGGGCTCTACAACACCATGTTCACGCCGGACAACCAGTGGCTGGAGCTGCTCCTGTCCCACGGGCTGAAGGCCTCCGACGTCGTCGACCCGGACGGGGACCCGCCGATCAGGACCCTGGACTACCAGCTGTCCCAGGCGGTGAAGATGGGCAACCTGGAACGGGTGTCGCTCCTGCTCGAGCACGGCGCCGACATCGACGCCACCGACATCTACAACGGCCGCTCCAACTACGAGAACGCCCTGCTCCACGGCTATCCCGAGATCGCGGAGATGCTGGCCGGGCACGGCGCCGAGATCCGGGAGCTGTCCCTCGAAGACCGGTTCACCGCCGCCGTGATGAGCGGCGACGAGAGCGGGGCCGGAGAGCTGCTGGAGGCCGAGCCCGGCCTGATCGAGAACCCGGCCCTGCTCCAGGAAGCGGTCAACAACCCCGCGGCGACCCGGTTGCTGCTGGAGCTGGGCGCCGATCCGAACGCGCCGAAGGTGAATGGCCGCGCCCCCCTCCACGAGGCGGCCTGGTCCGACAACGCCGAGGTCGTCCAGCTCCTGCTGGCCCGTGGAGCGCGCTGCGAGATCCGCGAGCGCGAGCACAATGCCACGCCGGTGGGCTTCGCCAACCACGCCGGCAACTTCGAGCTGCGCGATCTGCTGCTCGAACACAGCCGGGACGTCTTCGACCTGGCGGCCTTCGGCCGGGCCGGCCAGCTGGCCGACCTCCTGGCTTCGGATCCGGCCCTGGCCAGGGCCCGCGGCGCCGGGGGCCACACACCGGTCCACGCCGTCAAAGGGGGGCCCGCTTGCGCACGGATGCTCGACCTGCTGCTCGCCCACGGCGCCGACATCGAGGCGGCGGCCAACGACGGCGCCACGCCCCTTTCCTCGGCCCTCGAACGCGGCGACGAGGCGCTCGCGGCGCTTCTGAGGGCTCGCGGCGCCCGGGAATGAGGTATCATTAGTTCCGCCAGGCCGCCGGCCGACGGCGGCCCCACGGGGAGAATCGAGATGGCCAAACGCGATGTAGACTTCGATCCCACCGAGGGGATCGGCTTCATGAACGTCGACGACATCGACTACGGGGCCATGACCCTCGGCGAGAAGATGCGCCACCTCGAGGTCGAGGGGTACGTGGTCCTTCCGGACGCGCTCGACGCCGCCCACATGGAGCGGATCAATCAGGAGATGGCGGCCGCGCCCATGGGGACCAAGGACTACAGCGACTGCCAGACCTTTCACCGGGAGCCCCAGTGGTACAGCCCGGCCGTGGCCGAGATGATCGCCAACCCCCCGGTAGTGGAGCTCCTCGAGGCCCTGTGCGGGGAGGACATCGTCTTCACCCGCGGGCTGTTCACGCGGACCCTGGCCGGATCGCCCCCCATCTCCCTGCACACCGACGGTCAGCCCTTCGGCTCCTCGATCTTCGGGTACGAGGGCAGTTCCCCCAGGCTGCTGCGCGTGCTCTACTACCTCGACGACCTCACGCCGGAGCGGGCGCCCCTGCGCGTGCTGCCGCGCTCCCACCTCTCCTATCACGCCGACGCCAACCCGTACGTCCGCTACAAGTCGCACCCGGGGGAGCTGACCATCTGCGCCAGTGCGGGCACCGCCGTCCTCTTCCCCGTCAACATCTTCCACGGCACCCATCCCAACCGGGACGACTCGCTGCGAACCCTGATTCAATTCGGGTACCGTCCGGCGTGGGCGGGTCCCATCCAGCCCATGGAGGAGTGGGATCCCGAGCTGGTCGCCGCGGCGCCGGCCGTGGCCCGGCGCTTTCTGCGGAGCCTCAACACCTCCGGAGTCGACTGGGAGCAGCCTCACAAGCCCGTGGGCATGAGGTCGGAGGCGCCGGCCATCGCTCCCGAGCGATGGGAACGGTGAACCCTCCGCCGACCCTCGACGGGACCTGAGAAAGCACCGCGCCGCCGATGCTCCGGATAGCCCTCATCGGTTGCGGCGCGAAAGCCGACCCCTACGTCACGGCCGCAAAGCGGGTCCCCGACCTGGAGATCACGGCCGCAGCCGACCTGGACTCCGATCGGGCGGCCCGGGTGGTCCGCTCCGCCGGTTTCCACCTCTGGGCGGCGTCCCTCGGCGAGCTGCTCCACACCGCCGCCGAAGCCTTCGACGCCGTCATCGTCACCACCCCTCCGGCGACGCGGGCCTCCCTCGTTCAGCAGGCGGCGCGGGCCGGCAAGCACGTCCTGGTCGAGCCGCCCCTGGCGGCTGGCGCGGAAGAGGCCGAGCGAGTCACCGCGGCCGCACGCGCCGCCGGGGTTCGGCTCATGCCCGCCCACGAGGACCGCTTCCGGGGCGACGGCCGCGCCGTCAAGGCCAGCCTCGACCAGGGGGAGCTGGGGCGGCCGGGCCTGCTTCGCATCCACCATTGGGTCCCGGGCTCGGAAAACGGCAACGCCGCCCCCCGCGCCCTGGCGGCCCTGGACCTGGCCCTGTGGATGTTCGACGGCCTGCCCACCCACGTCCATGGGTCGGCGCGGCCCTGCGGCGCGGCCACCCTCTCCGAGGCCGAGTACCTCCAGGTCCACCTCGGCTTCGAGGGCGGGGGCATGGCGCTCATCGACCTGACGCGCACTCTTCCGGCCGGCGACGGGTACCGGTCCCTGGCCCTCATCGGGTCGCTGGGGGCCGCCCACGCCGACGAGCATCACAATGTTCAACTGCTCTACGGCGGAGGCCGGGCGCAGGCGGTGCTCACGGAGGCCGATGAATCGGTGCCGGCCCTGGTGCTCGCGGAATTGGCCGCGGCCGTCGCCGACGGACGGGATCCCTCCGTGGCAGGCGAGGACGCAGCGGCCGTGCTGAGAGTCGCGGAGGCCGCGGCCTCCTCGTGGGCCGCCGAGGCCGCCTTCAGGCGTGGGAGTGCGGAAGGACGATATGACCTCGCCTGAAGTGCTTCCGGTCCTGGTCATGGGCGGCGTGAAGCACCTCTACATCGTGAACGGCCTGGCGGCTCACCCTCGGTTTGAGCTGGCCGCCCTTACCGACGAGGAAGATGCGCCGGACTGGGTGCACGAACGCAACGAGGCCGCGGCCGCCGCCTTCGGCCTCCCGTACGAGCGCGGCGTGTCCGCGGCCATCGCCCGCTACCGGCCACGGGTAGCCTGTGTCAGCCCGGAGGTCGGGCGCCACGCAACCCTGAGCGTGAGGGCTGCCGAGGCGGGGCTGCACATCGTCCAGGACAAGCCCATGGCGCTGACCCTGGCGGAGTGTGACCGTGTGGTGGCGGCCGTGGAAGAGGCGGATGTGCGGTTCCTCATGTGGAACCGGAACACCTTCCCCTCCATCCTGCAGGCGTGCGAGGTCCTGGCCGGCGGCGGCATCGGAGATCCCCGCGCCGTCCACGTGGACTTCTTCTTCGCCAAGGATGCCGGTGTCCTGCTGGGCTCCGGCGAGCCGGAGGAGATCCCGGCCGGCCAGGAGGTCCTCGGAGAGCTGACCGTCGAGGGGATCTACCCCATGGCCTACATCCACGGGCTCCTGGGCGTCCCCGTGCGGCGCGTCTTCGCCCGCACCACCGCCCACTTCTTCCAGCGCCACGCAGACCGCGGCGTGGAGGACCTGGCCTCGGTGACCTTGGAGATGGAGGACGGGACCCTGGGCTCCGTGTGCATCGGCCGCATCGGGGAGCCCGCTCACCCCAACATCGGCGAGCTGCGGCTGCACATCCTGGGAACCAGGGGAGCCCTCGTCCTAGCCGAGCCCCGGCCCGAGGTCTCGGTCTATGCCAGGGCACTCAAACCCGAGGACCACCGCCAGCGGCGAGTGGGCGTCGACTACGAGCGCCGCCTCCTGGACGACTTTGCCCGGGCCATCGACACCGGGTCCGACACCCTGGTGACCGCCCGCGACAGCCGGGCCATCGCCGCCACCGTGCTCGCCGCCGTCGAGTCAGGGCGGACCGGGCGGGCTGTGGATGTGCCGCGGGGTTGACCTCCGCCGGTATGTGTAATATGTATACACAGACTCACAAGGAAGGCGGAGGTAAGGATGGCCAGGGTTCAACTCGTGATCCCCGATGAGGACCGTGATCACTTCGTCCATCAGGCGCGGAGCGAGGGCATGACCCTGAGCGCCTGGCTCAGGACCGCTGCACGCCAGCGCCTCGAAGAGCAGCAGAGATCCCACCCCTTCGAATCCCCGGATGATGTCGAGGGGTTCTTCCGCGCCTGCGATGCATTGGAAGGCCCCGGGGGGGAACCGGATTGGGAGCAGCACCTGGCCGTCATCGACGAATCGCGAAGACGGGACGCATCCGGCACGTGATCTTCGTGGATACGAACGTCTTCATGTACGCCGTGGGCCGTCCCCATCCCCTCCGCGATCCGGCGCGGGAGTTCTTCAGCGAGTGCATCCGCTCCCGCACCCCTCTGTGTACCTCGGCTGAGGTGCTGCAGGAACTCGCCCACGCCTACCTGCCCGTTGCACGGAAGCAGACCCTCGACGCGGCTCTGTCGTTGATCGCCAAGTCCCGGGTGGAGGTGTGGCCCCTGGAACAGGAGGACGTCGTCCTGGCGCGCCAACTCCACGAGCAGCATCCCACCCTTGGCGCCCGGGACCTCTGCCACCTGGCCAGTTGCCGCCGCCGCGGCATCAGGGACGTCCGGACCTTCGATCAGGCCCTCGGGGTCGTCCTCGGAGGGATGGCACGGTAAGGCGAACTCAGCCGACTGGATGATCGCCGGCGGTTCAGGAAGCAGGCCGGACGGTCGGGACAGCCACACCGCGCTACAGCAGCTTGCGGATCCCCTCCATGGCTGAGCGCCGGGCGCGGTTTCGGATCAGCGGGCCCGGTCCCCGCGAGGCGGCGGAGAACAAGCTGAGCAGCGAGAGCAGCCTGTACAGCATCGTATCATGGCTGCCTGTCAGAATAGGGGGGGGATTGCCCGATCCGGGCAGGTTGCATCGTGAGCTTGGTGGAGCTGAGGGGAATCGAACCCCTGACCTCCTGAATGCCATTCAGGCGCTCTCCCAACTGAGCTACAGCCCCCCAGGAAGGCCCAGAACGTAACCCCCGCCTGTTCTAGCGTCAACGGCCGCAGGCACCTGCGGCCGCTCCCTTACTGGTTCAGCGAAATGCCCAGGCCGATGTCGGAGCCGTACTCGTCCCGCTCCGAGGAACTGGGCCCGATGGACAGCAGGGTGAGGACCAGCCGGGCCCCGGTGGAGGCGTCGTATCCGGAGGCGGTGCGGATGCGAAGCGTCCCCAGGGCCTGGGTGCCGGTCACCGAGGTGGTGAGGCTGGCCCCGAGAACCCGCAACTCCGCACCGGTTACCACCACCCCGTTCGGAACCGGGGTGACGAAAGGCGTCTCCAACGTGGCCTCGGCGTTGGCCAGGTCGAAGGCGGCCGGGGGCTCGGCTTCCAGCCTTATGTCGAACTGGCGCACTTGGTCGGCGCCGTCGACCTCGAAGGTGAGGGTGATCTCCTGCCCGGGTCCCGAGGCATCGAGGCCCTCCCCGACGATGCGGAAGCGCTCCGCGAAGGAGCCGGACAAGTCGGCCGTCAGGCGCAGGCCCGCCTCCCCGACCGGGGCGATGACCTCTACGGGGCTGGAGGGGTTGGCCTTGGGATCCTCTTCGGAGCAGGCGGACAGCCGGCGAGGCTTGCGAGGGCGAATCGAAGCAACACGGAATGCTCCTTGCTCGGTCCACTGCACTTCCGGCAAGAAGATCGCCAGCCAACCCCGGACTGGCAAAGTCAGCGGCAGGCCCTCCCGACCGACCACGAAGGCGTTGCGCCGAGTTGGTGGTGGGTGCGCAGATGCACGCCCATGCGCAGGCTGCGGACCCCGGCCCCCAGGCCGAAGCCGTACTGGCGCGGCCGGTCGAGCCCGTCCAGCGTCATCGCCGCTCGTCCCCCGAGGGGCAGAGTCAGACCCACCTCCGGCCGGGCGGCCGTGCCCCGCCAGCGGACCCCCAGGGAAAGGGTGCCCTCCGGGCCCTCGTGGCGCAGTCCCACCGAAACCCTCCGCTCCAGCAGGTCCCCCGAGGCGCCGTGCCACCACCCCTCCACCTGCCATCCGCCAATGGCGCCGGCGCGGACCCCCAGGACCGGCACCCGTGCTCGCCAGGCCGGCTGGCCGGTCCGCGTCAGCCGCACCTCCAGCACCCCGGCGCCGAGGTCCAGCCCGCGGGTCAGGGAAGCGGCCACCCCCGCCAGGATCGCCTGCTCCCGGTGCTGAGGAGGCCCGCGAACGGCCAGTCCGAAGCCGGTCCGTGCCCGACCGATGCCGGGGGCCGCTACGAGAAGGTTGTGGCCGGCCAGCTCCTGCAGCCCGAAGGGGCGGTCGTGGCCGACATGTCCGCAGACGGCGGCCGTGGCCGAGGCCAACCGGGCGGGGTTGGCCCCCAGCCGCTCCGGTGCCGCCAGCGGATCGGCGAAGGGACCCCGCTCAAAGGCGCCGCCGGCCACCGCCGCGGTGCCGAGCAGCAGCGCACCGATCCACAGCGGAACGCGGGGCGAGAGAAATGGGCAGGGGGCCACGGGGGAGGCCATGCAAGTCCCGGGCCACGCCTTCTCCTCGAGGGCCTCCGCCGGCCCCGGTCACGACGGTGTCACCCGGTGCACACGGCCCTGGGGCCTGGGAGACCCGTTCCCCTCAGGCGGCGGCCCCCTTGCGCACGGTGAAGCGGTCCTCGTACTCGCCGCGGCGGAAGCGCTCCAGGTCGAGGTCGCCGGGCACGTAGTGCCAGGCCGTGGAATAGCGGGTTCGCTCCGGGTCGTCGTTGTCGGCGGTGCCGTGCAGGAGGTTGGCCGAGAACAGGACCACCGTCCCCGCGCGGACGGCCAGGTCCACGGCGCGGGCCTCGTCGACCTGGGTCCAGGAGCCGTGCATGCCCTGCTCCCGCTGGTGATCGACGATGACGGCCTCGTGGTGGCTGCCGGGGACAACCCGCAGGCAGCCGTTGCGCCGGTCGGCGTCCTGCAGATAGATGCCGCAGGACAGGATCCGCCGGGAGTTGGTGCCGAAGTAGAAGCTGTCCTGGTGCCAGTGGGTGGAGGTTCCGCCGCCCGGGAGCTTGGGGAAGAACTTGGTGCCGAAGACATCCACCTCCCCGGAGCCGAGCAGCTCGGCGGCCCGGTCGACGATGGCGGGCTCACCGGCCAGGTCGAGGATCCTCGGCTCGGCGACGCAGACGCCCTGCACCTTGTGCAGCAGTCCCGGCAGGGGCCGGCCGTCACCGTCCAGCTCCAGGCTGAAATGCCCTTCCGGCTCGCTCAGGGCGCGGCCTCGTGCGACCAACTCGTCGAGCACCGACTGGTAGTGGGCGAGTCGCGCCCCTTTCAGCAGACCCTCGAAGACCAGGTACCCGCGGTCGCGAAACTCCTGCCTCTCGGCTTCGGTGAGCACCGGCAGACCTCCCTTCTTCATCTATAGCCCCCAGCGGACCGACACGCGGATTCCGGGCGGCCCCGGGTTTGCGGCATCGACCTGGAAATCCTCCAGGTGGGCGTCGACGTAGGCGTCCAGGGCGGACAGGGTAGCGGTTACGAGATAGAGCAGGACCCGCGTATTGCGTCGGGCGGCGCGATTCTCGTGGTCCTGCGGGGTGGGTGCGTCTCCCACGCGGGCGCTCTCGACGATGGCGGAGGTGAGCCAGCCGGCGCCGGCACCGGCGAAGAGCAGAGCCTTCAGCCCGTGGCCGGTGGCGGCCTGGCCCCATCCCGGCAGCACGGCCGAACGCACCAGGACGGCGCGCGGGGAGAGCCGCCCGTCGTCCTGCCGCACGGAGTCGACCGCTGCTTTCGCCACGGGTCCGGCCTGCCGCACGGAGTCGGCCTCGGCCTTCATCGCAGGTGCGGACTCCTGGGCGCCAACCGGCAGCGTCGTCAGCAGCAGCACCAGGACTCCGGCAGGCCCGCAGCCCGGCTCAGCCCGGGCCACCGGTCTCCCCCCCGCCCAGGCGCTCTCCGGGGCACAGTGGATAGCCCCGGGCAAAGGCCTGTCCCGACATCCGCGGCCGGCCGGCCGGCTGCACCTCGGTCAGACGCAGGGAGCCGTCAGCGCAGGCCACGACCACGCCGTCCTCCGAGCTGCAGCGGAGCACCTGGCCCGGCGGCGCCCCGCCCGGGGCCGGCTCCGCCGACTCGACGCGATGCACCTTGAGCACGCCCCCGGCCCACTCGGTGAAGGCCCCCGGCACCGGGTTGGCGCCGCGCACCCGGTTGCGCACACGCAGAGCCGGCCACCCCCAGTCGAGGCGGCCGTCCTCGCGGGTCAGCCGGGGAGCTCTCGACACTCCCTCTCCCGCCTGGGGCCGCGGCTGCAGGCGGCCTTCCTCCATCCCGTCGAGGGACTGGACCAGCAGCCGGGCGCCTTCGACGGCCAGCCGCGCTTCGAGCTCGCCGCCGGTCTCGACCTCGCCGATGGCCACCCTCTCCTGCAGCAGGATGTCGCCGGCATCGACGCGCCGGTTCAGCAGGAAGGTGGTGACGCCGGTCTCGGTACAGCCGTCGAAGAGGGCCCAGACGATGGGCGCGGCCCCCCGGTAGGCGGGCAGCAGGGACGGGTGCACGTTGACCGAGCCCAGCCGGGGCACGCGGAGCAGCCGGTCCGGAAGGATGGAGTAGGCGACCACGGCCAGGACGTCCGGGGCGAGGGCTCTCAACTCTTCGGCCAGTTTCGCGTCACGGGGGGAAGCCGGCTGCATGACCGCGAGGCCGAGATCGATGGCCGCGGTCTTGACCGGAGGGGGCCGGATCCGGCGCCCTCGGCCGGCGGCGCGATCGGGATTGGTGACCACGGCGGCCACCTCGTGGCGGCTGGCGGCCAGCCGCCGCAGGGAGGGAACCGCGAAGTCGGGATTGCCGAGGAAAACGACCTTCAGGACTTGGACTCGCCCTCGTCGCGCACGCGCGACACGGCGGAGCGGGACATCTCCACGCGGACATTCTCGGCGATCTTCACCGCGATGACCTCGTCCTTCAGGCTGAGTATCACGCCGTGGAGGCCGCCGCTGGTGACGATCTTGTCCCCTTTTTTCAACTCGGAGATCATCTTCTGCTGCGCCTTCTGCTTCTTGATCTGCGGCCTCAGGATCAGGAAGTAGAGGACCACGAACATCAGCACGTAGGGGAGAATGACCAGAGGCGTGCCGCCTTGGCCTTCGCCGCCGCCGCCCATGGCGTGGGCGGGCTCCGCAAGGAGGAAGAGCAGGGTCACTTCGGGCCTTTCGTGAGGGAGGACTCTTGAGGAAAATAGACCGTCTCAGCCGTCCTGGTAAGTCGCGGAGAAGGCCTCCCGCCATTCGCCGAAGGTGCCTTCGACGATGGCGGCGCGCATGCTGCGCATCAGCTCCAGGTAGAAGTGGAGGTTGTGGTAGGTGGCCAGGCGGACCCCGAGAATCTCGTCGGTCTGGAACAGATGCCGCAGGTAGGCGCGCTGGTAGTGACGGCAGGTGAGGCACCCGCAGTCCGGGTCCAGGGGCGCCGGGTCCTCCGCGTGCCCGGCGTTGCGCATGCGCACACGACCGCGCCGAGTGAACAGGGTGCTGTTGCGGGCGTTGCGGGTGGGGATGACGCAGTCGAACATGTCGATCCCCCGGCTGACGCCGTCCACCAGGTCCTGGGGGAGGCCTACCCCCATGAGGTACCGGGGCCTGTGGGCCGGCAGCTCCGGAAGGGTGGTCTCGATGCTGGCCAGCATCTCCTGCCGGGGCTCCCCGACGCCGAGCCCGCCGAGGGCGTAGCCCGGCAGATCGAGGTCGACCAGGCCCCGGGCGCTGCGCCGGCGCAGCTCCGGAAAGACGCCGCCCTGGACGATCCCGAACAGAGCCTGGGGGGGTCGTCCGGCGGCGATCCTCGCAGCCTGGAGCTCCCGGTGGCGAGCGGCGCAGCGCGCCGCCCAGCGCTGGGTGCGTTCCATCGACTCCCGGGCCTCATCCTCCGTCGCCGGCCAGGGCGTGCACTCGTCGAAGGCCATGATGATATCGGCCCCCAGGGCCTGCTCGATCTCCATCACCCGCTCCGGCGTGAACAGGTGATGGGAGCCGTCCAGGTGGCTCTGGAAGCGCACCCCGTCTTCGGAAATCCGGCACCGGTCCCGCAGGCTGAAGACCTGGAAACCGCCCGAGTCGGTGAGGATCGGCCGCTGCCACCCCATGAAGGCGTGGAGGCCGCCCAGGCGCTCGACGAGCTCGTGTCCGGGGCGCAGATAGAGGTGGTAGGCGTTGCCCAGCACGACCCCGGCGCCGAGGATGAGCAGCTCCTGCTGGCTCAGGGCCTTGACCGTTCCCTGGGTGCCCACGGGCATGAAGACGGGCGTCTCCACCACCCCGTGGGGGGTGCGCAGGAGGCCGGCACGGGCCCCCGTGAGGCCGTCCTCGGCGACGATCTCGTAGCCGAAGGCCGGCGCCGGGACGGCGCTCACCGCCCGATCTCGGATACGTTCACGAGGCGGTAGCCGCGGCTCTCGAGGCGCGGCAGCAGGGCCTCCAGGGCCGCCAGGGTCGGTCCATCCGCCCGGACCACGGCCACGGCCTCGCCCTCCACGGCAGCGCGCTCCGCCAGCGCCCACAGCTGGCGGCCGGCCGCTTCCGTGTCCCCGCCGATCGAGTCGGGCGCCGCCCGGAGACCCACTGGTTTCGATACCACCCGGTGGCCCGCCGGACCGCAACGTTCGGCCACCTCCCTGCGACGGGACCCGAGCACGACGAGGGTCAGCGACGGCGGCAGGGCGCACAGTCGATCGAGATGCGACCCGGAGGCATCCGCCACGAGGGCGATACGGCCGGCCCGGCGGGTGGATCCCCGGTTCTGCCGCAGCCGGAAGCGCGTGGTCACCACCGAGTCGATGCCGACGCTCAGGTCGACATCGGTCTCGTCCTCCAGCTCCTGCCCTCGCATCACCTCCCCCCCGTGCCGGTCCGCGAGCCGGGTCAGCTGCAGGTTGACGCTGGCCAGGGGCAGGTCTCCGGGTACGCGGACCGTGACAACGACGGGGACCCCGCCGCCGGCCTTCCGGCGGTCCACGTGCCCCGGCGGAATGCCGAGGTCGGAGAGCACGGAATCGACATCGGCGAGCAGGCGCGTGGGGAAGGAGGCGGCGTCCGCGGGGGCTTCGGGTATGGCCTCGACCGGCTCCGGGGGGGGAGGCGGGGGCTCCGGGCGTCCGAGATAGAGAGCCGCGGCAACGGCGCCGGTCAGCCCGGCCATGGTGAGCAGGAGGTGCCACTGCGGCCGGTGCCGGTTCCGCACCATGTGGTCTGACCCGTGAATCGGTGACCCCCCGGGAGCGGGACTCACGCGGCTAGGAGCGGGCTCCCCCGTAGGCTGCCTTGATCGAGGACCAGGTCGTTCCGCCGGCCGGCTTGGGGCTCTCGTTCTCGCCGCAGTCCGTGGAGAGGGGATCGTCCAGCCAGCGCACGATTCGCCAGAGGTCGTCGTCGCCGCGGCGCATCTTGAAGGTCATCACCTGGTCGACCGCGAAGCCAACGTCCGGCTGCTCGAGCAGCCGGATCACCACCCGACCCCGGAAGACCTCCCAGTCCTCGTCGGGGTGCCCGTCCGGATCGTCCTCGTGGCTCTTTGGATGATCGCGGCCCAGCTCGGTGGAGCGCCGGGACTGGTGGAAGGTCCACTCGATGGTGCGGTAGATGTCGAAGATCCCCTGGGACGAGCCGTCCCGCGGGCCCATGATCCGCAGCTCCTCCTCCTTGCCGTAGGCGAACTCCAGATCTCCCCTGCAGTCGATCTCGGTGAACCAGAAGCCATCGTCGAGGAGGGTCTCGTAGAGATCCTTGTCGCGTTCGTTGAAGGCTCTCTCCAGGTTCGACATCACCACCTGGGCGGTGGTCGCCTCGGGCGCCGGCGGCTCTTTGTCCCCCGGTCTCACAGGCGGCGCGAAGGGGTTGTCGCAGCCGGCCAGGAGAATCCCGGTCAGGGCGATCACGAGTCGGGGTGCCATGGGTCTCCTCCTCTTCCTACTGGGCGAACTCGCCGCGCAACTCGGTGAAGGTGCGCTCCGAGGACGGCTCGCGGAAGTCCTGCCAGCGACGGATGGACCATTCGGGGTTCTCGTCGCTCTTCGTCGCCAGGTCGATCTGCATGCGGCCCCGCACCTCGAAGACGCGCGCCACCTGCTCCTCGCCCGGCTGGGTGGTGAAGTCGATGATGTACGGGAAAATATACGTCTCCTCTTGGGAATCGTCCGGGTCCAGCCTCTGCTCGTCGCGGTTGGCATCGTACCAGCGGCTGATTCTGATACGCTGGAAGTTCTTGCGGTCGAGGAGGTTGAAGGCGAAGCGGCGCTCCTCCTCGCGGGTCCACAAGGTGTCCGTATCCGGAGGATCGGGATCGTACCCCGAGGGCAGGTCGTAGACCTCCCTGTAGAGTTCCAGGCCGGCGAGTTCCGGCGCGAAGAGGAAGTCCTCCGAAAGCTGATCCACGTACTGGAGCGGACTGAAGCCCTCGAAGGCTTGGCGCAGGTTGAGGACGACGGCCACCGACGTCGTCGGCTCCCGGAGGAACAACCGGTCGCCGCTCGGGCACTCCGGAAGACGCGTCGAGAATGGACTCGATGGATCCGCGGCGGCCTCGTCGCCGGCGTCGTTGCAGCGGGGGAAGGCGGTCAGATCCGTGTCCTCCGCGCAGAGGCACTCCACCTCGGCGCCCTCCTCGAGGCTGCAGGCGGCCAGGACCCACACGGACCCGAGCACCAGGAGGAACCGTATGCCGCAGCTCATCCCGGCAACTCGGACAGCGGCACCAGGGTGAAGCACAGGGCCAGAAGGATGAAGCACAGGATCCCTATCATCCGCCGGCGCCTGTCGAGGGGGAGGCCGGGGTGGTACGGAGGCGGGTGCCGGCGGCCGACGAGGGCCAGCAGCAGGGCGATCAGCAGCCACCCGGGCCAGCCCCTGGGCAGGTCCCAGACGACCGACATCACTCCGTAGACGCCCATGGCCAGCAGGGTGGCGAAGCACAGCCGGCTCAGGCCGCGGTGACGGTCTCCGAGCAGGGCGTAGGCGATGTGTCCCCCGTCGAGCTGGCCCACGGGCAGCAGGTTGAAGGCGGTGATCACGAGGCCCACCCAGCCGGCGAAGGCGACCGGGCTGAGGAGGACGATCCGGTCGTCGCCGGCGGCCGGCAGCAGCCAGGCCGAGAGCCCCTCGAAGAGCAGCGGCGAGCCCAGCTGCAGAACGCCGGGGCGCAGATTCCCCGGCAGCTCGAGGAAGTAGCCGGGCTCCACGACCCGGGACATGGGCAGCCCCACGAGGCAGGCGGCGACGGCGACCACGAGACCCGCCAGGGGCCCGGAGGCGCCGATGTCGAGGAGGGCGCGCTTGTGCGGGATCGGCGAGCGGATTCGGATCACGGCGCCGAGCGTCCCCAGGGGAGACAGGTACGGCAGGGGGATGAAATAGGGCAGGGAGGCCTTCACGCCCCAGCGCCGGGCGGCGAAGTAGTGCCCGAACTCGTGCACGGTGAGAATGCCGAGGAGGGTTGCCGCGAAGGGCCAGCCCTCCACGAGGTGAACGAGCTGGTCGAGCTCCGTCAACGGATCGACACCCTGCTGCATGGCGCCGGCGACCATCATGGAGAACAAGGTCAGCAGGAACAGCAGCACGTGAGTGGAGGGCCGGTGAGAGGTCGGGGACGGTCGTCGCCTCTCCTCGGGCCAGACCGCACCGGCCCCATGGCCGGGGAAGTACCGGGACGTTCCGTGCCAGTCCGGGGAGCGCTCCGGCCGGGGGGGCGGGGTCGGCTCCCTCCGCCACCACCTCATCCTCAGGACCCCCTCCTGACCAGGCTCACCCGGTGGGCCTCCCCGAGTCCGTCCCCGAAGGGCAGGAAGGCGTAGTCCAGCCGCCAGAGGCGGGCCGACAGGCCCACCCCGAAGGCCAGGTTCCCCGTGCCGGCGGTGCCGTATCCGGTGCGCACCACCAGGCGCGGCGACAGGCTCCACTCGGCTCCCAGGTGCAGACTCGCGTCGGCGTCGCGGCTGGTCCCGATGTCGGCGGCGGCGGTCAGGGGCCCCCGCGCCAGGGCCGCGCCAACGCGGGCCTGCAGAGGCAGCTCCGTCGCCTCCCGGTCCAGCTCGTTCATCCGGCCCAGATTGCGCAACGCCGCCCCGAACGACCACGGACCCCTCCCGTACAGCAGACCCAGATCGACGGCCAGGCCCGAGGCGGCCTCGACGTCGATGGACTGGCGCACGAGCTTGCCGCCGATGCCCAGCCGCAGGCGCTCGCCCCACGGCCGGGACCAGGCGGCCCCCGCCGTCCACTCGTAGAGGCCGAACTCTCCGAGAGGCTCCCGGGTCGGGCCCAGGCGCCGCTCCAGGCCCCCTGCATGGGCCATGCGCACGTCGAGGGCCAGCACGTCGCCCGCGGCTCTCGGCCACAAGGCCGCGGCCTGCTCGTGGCGCATGCCTCCGATCCACTCGGTGTGGCTCAGCACCGCCGACCGCACCGGCGCCAGGGCCGCGGGGTTGAGGCTGGCCGCCGCCGGATCGGAGAGGGCCGTCGCCGCTCCCCCGAGAGCCGCGGCCCGGGCCCCGGCGCCCTGGCGGAGGAATCCCAGGCCGCTGTCGGCGTCGATGCCCCCGGGCAGCCAGCAGGCGCAGGCCGCGATCAGGACCGCCCGGCCGCCCCGGGCCGGAAGGGGCTCCGGCCTGGGAAGACGTCTCGCCGGCGAAGGCTTCAAGGCAGTTGACCCACGAGGGTGAGCACGGTCCGGGCGCCGGCGCCGATCTCGTCCGCCACGTACGCGTAGTGGACCTGGAAGGCCTCGATGCGCATGGGCCGGACGGTGGCGCCGAAGGCGGGCCGCCCCAGGCCGCCGCCCTCGCCGGCGCGGTGCAGTCCGCCGCGCAGGGTGAGCAGATCGCTCACCCGCCATTCGAGACCGAGGTGGCCGCGCAACTCCCGGCCTCCCGCCGGATCGAGGATCTCGGCATCCACGGCGGCCGTCGACCCGGGGCGGAAGGTGTGCGACACCCCGACGAGGAGAGCCGATCGCAGGGCCTCCTCGGAGACGCTGGTCTGATCGGAGGGTTGCTTCACCGTCCAGGAGAGCTTGTCCAGCAGGTTTCTCGCGGTCGCGCCCAGGGCCGTCCGGGAGGACAGCCGCCAGCGAAGGCCGAGGTCGACGCCGCGGCCGCTGGCGGTCGAGGTACCGCTCCCCGGCACCTCGATGCGATGTCTGAGGATCTTCAGGCTCGCACCGAGCTGCAGCGGCGCGAGGGGGCGCAGTCCGAGGCCGAAGATCACCGCGTCTTCGGCGTTGTCCAGGTCCCCGGCGATGACCTCCCCGGAACCGCTGCGCGCCTGCAGCCCGCCGACCCCGGCGTGCAGCCACGCCAGGCCGAAGGCCAGGCCGCCGCGCGGATTCATGGCGGCCGCAAGTCCGGACCGGGTGCGATCCAGGGACATGGGCTGGTACGAGGCCAGCATCCCCTTGCCGGTCGAGGTGGCCAGTCCCGCGGGGTTGTAGAGCACGGCCGCGGGCCCCTCGGCGGCCGCCGCCTGGGCGCCGCCCAAGCCGAGGGCGCGGGCCCCGAGGCCGGTGTCGAGGAAGGCGCCCCCGAGGCGCCCGGCGCCGGCCGGGGCCGCCGCCAGGCACAGGATCAGAACCCCGAGAGGAAAGCGGGAGCCGCGCGGCATCAGTCCAGGACCACCACGTTGCCGAAGGCCCGGCTGCCGGCCCCGGTCTCGACTCGAAAGAAGTAGACCCCGTTGGCCACCGGGTCGCCGTCGTCGTCGCGGCCGTCCCACGACTCCCGGTGGTGACGCCCGCCGGGGCGGGGTTCGCCGTCGACGAGGGTGCGCACCTTGCGGCTGGAGAAATCGAAGATGTCGACGCTCACCCGGTCCTCCTCGGCCAGGCTGTAGACCACCGTGCACCTCTGCCCGCGGGACGGGGCGAAGGGGTTCGGGGCGGCGTAGGTCCTGGCCCCTCCGGCGTCCACCAGACCGCCCTCTCCGATCACCTCCCCGGAGTCCACGGAGCGCGTGCGCACCGGGAAGCTGAGTATCGTCCAGGTCCGGCCGCCGTCGAGGGAGCGGCCCAGACCGTTGTCGGCGCCGGCCCAGAGGGCGACCCTCCCGTCGGGGAGGGCGAAGCGCTCGACGCCGACGAAAGGGGCCAGCAGAAGCTCCTGGTTGAGGAAGTCCTCCACCGGCACCTCCACCCAGCTCTCCCCGTGGTCGGGGCTCAGGAGCAGGCCCTCGTCGGTACCCGCCCAGACCGAGTCGGCGGCGAAGGCGAAGTCCCAGGCGAAGGTGGGCCCGGAGAAGGCCCAGGTGGCGCCGTCGTCCTCGGTGCGGTTGATGGCCCTGAGCTGTCCGGGGCCCTGGGTGACGTCGGCACCCACCCAGACGACGGAGCTCCCGTCGGGCCGGATCTCGCGCTCCACCGCCAGGCCCCAGTTGCCGGAGAGGTTGTCCGGGAGGGGTTCGCCGGAGGCGTCCAGCCGGGGCCGGTGGACCGTCCAGGTGCGGCCGAAGTCGAAGCTGGAGGCCACGCCGTAGGCGGTGCCGATCCACACGGTGTCGCCGTAGGCCGCGACGGAGAAGGTGCGGTGGAGCCGCGCCAGGGCGCCGACGCTGTCGGCTTCGGCCTGGGCCCTGGCGACCGCGTCCTCGGGAGCACCGGCCTCTCTCAGGCTGTCGAGGCGAACCCGGAAGCGGGTGTTGTTGTAGACGATGCTGTCCTGCCCGCCCGGGAGCACCCGCTCCCAGGTGCGGCCGAAGTCGGTGGAACGCACCGAGGCGCCCGCAAAGAAGGTGGCCCAGACGGTGTCGCCCTCGACGGCCAGGCCGAAGCAGGCGTTCTGGATCGGTGTCCGCGGGCCCCGCTCGAATCCGGGGCGCAGGGTGTCGAAGAGGGCCTCGTTCGAGATCCGCTGCCACCTGGCTCCGCCGTCCGTGGACCAGGACAGGCCGCTGCCAGTCTGCTGGCGCACCCCGCCGGCCAGCACGGAATCGAAGAGGGTGGCCGCCCACACCGTGTCTCCGTGCGCGGCCAGGGCGCTCACGGGGCCCCGGCCGAGGCCGTGCTCCTCCGTGAAGGTGACCCAGTGCCCGGCCTCGAGCCCGTCCCCCCGGGCCGGGTCCAGGCGTGCCAGGCCGCTCTCCGTGGCCACCCACAGGTAGCTCCCGCTCCAGACGACGTCGGTGATGCTGTTGCCGAGCATGCCCGTCGACGGGGGTGGCTCGGCCTCCTGAAGAAAGCCTGCGGGAACGCCGCCGTGGCCGGGCGTCGAGGCCAAGGCCAGGGCGCACAGGCACGGGAGCGTGGTGGATCGGAGAAGGCGGACGGGTGAAGGCCCCGGGCGGGCGTCAGGCATAGGTGGCGGAGCGTTCGTTCAGCGCGTCCACGGCCTCGCAGCCGATGCCGCAGTCGCCGATCCGCGGCCCCTTCGGTTCGCCGTGGCTGTCGGAACCTCCGGACATGAGCAGGCCGTAGCGCCTGGCGATGTCCCGGTAGTGCTCGATCTGGGGCGGCTGGTGGGAGGGGTGGTAGACCTCGACGCCATCGAGGCCGGTATCGACCAGCTCGGCGATCACGGTCTCCGGCACCGCCAGGCCGGGATGGGCGAGAACGATGACGCCGCCGAGCTCGTGAACGAGGCCGATCACCTCGGCGGCCGGGCTGCGCGGCTTCGGCACGTCTGCGGGGCGGCGGTCACCGATGAAGCGCTGGAAGGCCTCCTCCTTCGTCGGCACCGCCCCGCTGGCGACAATCGCCGCGGCGATGTGGGGGCGTCCCAGCGGCCCGCCGGCGGCCCTCAGCAGCACCTCCTCGAAGGTGACCTCCACCCCGAGCTGGTTGAGACGCCGGACGATGGCCTCCCCGCGGTCCAGGCGGCGCTGGTGGAGGAGCTCGACGTAGGAGCCCAGGCGTTCGTCGCGGTAGTCGATGAAATAGGCCAGCAGGTGCAGCTCGCGGTCGTTGACGTGGGCGCTGAGCTCCGTTCCCGGAACGATCTGCACCCCGAGTTCCCGGCCGGCCGCAGCGGCCTCCGCGATCCCCTCGACGGTGTCGTGGTCGGTCAGACTCAGCACCCGGACCCCGGAGGCGGCCGCCTCCTCCACCACTTTGCGGGGTGAGCGCAGCCCATCGGAGCAGGTCGAATGGGTGTGCAGGTCGGCGAGATTGTACTGGACCACGAGGGCATCCTCGCATGAATTCAGGCGGGCGGGAGGGGCCGGGGATCCTCGCGCGGGCGAGCAGAGGAAGATAGCGTCCCGGCTGGTCGCGCGCGCGGGGCGCCCACTCCGTCACGGACTGCCCCGGGGCCGGACGGTTCCCCGTTCCTGGAACCCGCGCCCGCTCAGCTTCCGGGGTGCAACGGCAGTACGACGTGCGATGGATGGGCGGGGCTGTGCAGGATGGTCTGCTGGGCGATCTCCCAGCGGCGCTCGAGGCCGAGGGCCCCCCCGGTGTTGGGGTTCACGTCGAAGCGCGGCCAGTTGCTGCTGCTCATGTCCAGGCGGATGCGGTGGCCCCGGCGAAAGACGTTGGAGGTCGGATACAGGTGGAACACGAACTCGTACGGGGTCTCCGGCTCCATCAGCTCCGGCCGCGTCCAGCCGTTGCGGTAGCGGGCTCGGATGATGGAGTCGGTGATGTTCATGGCGTAGCCGTCGGGGTAGTCGCAGGACGGCGGATGGACGTCGATGAGCTTGGCGGCGAAGTCGGTGTCCCGCGCCGACGAAGCCGCCCAGAGATGCATGACGATGTGGCCGGTGACCTCCGTGTCCTCTCCCAGCTCCGGCGTCTGGAAGGTGACCACGTCCGGCCGGGTGTTCAGCGGCAACTCGTTCACGCACCCGAAGAAATCGGGCCGCCCCCGCTGGTCGAAGGCGCCGGGCCGGATGATCGTGTCGGCGGCCGAGATGCCGCCGCCCATGGTGGGCACGGGATCCCGGGGATCGAAGGTGTAGCCCGTCGAGGGCGCTTCCTGCGCTGTGGGCTCCTCGAGGGACAGCCCGCCGCCGGCGCGCAGGAACCAGGGCGTCTCCACCGTCCCGGGCAGGGGCCAGTCCGGCTCGCTCCGCCAGTAGCCGCCGTGATCCAGGCGGCGGTCGTAGTCGTGCTTGTTCATCCGCTGGCTGCCGGTGCCCATGGTGAAGATGCGCACCGGAGACCAGTCGGCGAACTCGGTCTTCAGACCCTTGAGGTAGTGGTCGAACCAGGCCAGGCGCAGGTCGTTCTGGTTGATCTGCGAGTGGGTCCCGAAGTCGACGTCCCCCGCGTGGGTCACCTCGTACCCGCCGTGCGTCCAGGGGCCCATGAGCAGGACCTGCGGGGAGCGCTTGATGGCGCTGAGCTTCCTGTAGCTCGCGGGGGTGTTGCGGGCGTAGGAATCGTACCAGCCGCCGAGGTAGAGGGTCGGCACGTCGGAGTGCTCGTCGTAGTACTCGTCCATGGCATAGCCCCGCTGCCGCCAGTAGTCGTCGAACTCCCCGTGGGTCAGGATGTCGATGGCCCACTGCTCGTAGGACGGCAGCCTGCGCAGCACCGTGGCCCCCTTCCTGAGCGGAAACTGGCGAACGATGTCGGGCATGTCCCGGGTGAAGGCCTTCATGATCTCGGCCTGAAGGCCCGGATCGGCCATGGCCTCCTTGCTGGTCATGGCCATGCGGAAGGCGTAGACGTGGAAGCGCTGCTCCAGGGCGCCGTTCTGGCGCATCGAGCCGTGGTAGTAGTTGGAGGCGCCCACCGCCACGATCATGGTCGACAGGTGCGAGGGCGCCAGGGTCGCCAGGGCGCTCTGATCGCTGCCGGCGTACGAGCCTCCCATGGTGCCGACCTGGCCGTCGCTCCACTCCTGGACTCCGAGCCACTGGACGGTGTCGTGACCGTCCGGCGCCTCCCGGGCGAAGGCGTACCACTCGCCCTCCGAGGCGAAGCGGCCGCGAACGTCCTGGATCACGGTCACGTATCCCCGGCGTGCGAAGTACTCCGCATTGCTCACCTGCCGGGGCGCCGCCTTGTCATAGGGAGTCCGCTCGAGGAGGACGGGAAAGGACCCGGCCGCGGCCTCGCCGCCCACCGAGGGAAGGTAGATGTCGGCAGCGAGCCCCACGCCGTCGCGCATGGGGACCATGACATTCCTCCGGCAGGTCACGTCGTAGGCGATGGGGGAACCATGATATGGAGCCGTCACTGTGCGCTCTCCTGTGGACGGGTGGTCCCGGATCGTGGCGCTCCCCACGGACCCGGGAGGCGGTACCGGGGGATCAGCCCCCGGCGGCCGCCGGGTCTTCGGGCCGCAGGGCGCGGAACCGACCGTAGGCCTCGTCCCAGCGGCCGTCGTCTCCGGACGGGGTGAAGGTCCGGGGCTCGAAGGAGGCGCGCACCACGGCACGGATGTCGCCGGCCGAGCCGAGCCGGCCGAGACCGAGGGCCTGCACGAGGAGGTTGCCGATCGCCGTGGCTTCCGCCGGCCCGGCGACGACCGGACGGCCGGTGGCGTCGGCGGTCAGCTGGCAGAGCAAGGTGTTGCGGATGCCTCCGCCCACCACGTGGACCGGCTCCAGGCGCCGGCCCAGGACCTCCTCGAGGCGCTCGAGGACCCAGCGGTACTTCAGGGCCAGGCTCTCGAGCAGACAGCGGATGACGGCGCCCTCGCCGGCGGGCTCGGGCTGTCCCGTCTCCCGGCAGAACGCGGCCACCCGGCCGGGCATGTCCCCCGGCGGCAGGAAGCGCCCGTCGTCCGGATCGACGAGGGGACCGAACCCCGCGGCCTCCTCCGCGGCCCGGGCGAGCTCGCCGTAGGAGAGATTGCGGCCGGCCGCCGCCCAGGTCCGGCGGCACTCCTGCACCAGCCAGAGGCCCATGATGTTCTTCAGGAACCGGAAGGTGCCGCCCACGCCGCCCTCGTTGGTGAAGTTGTACCGCAGGGCTCCCGCCGAGAGCTCGGGGGCCCCCAGCTCGGCCCCCATGAGGGACCAGGTTCCGGAGCTGATGTAGGCGAAGTCCGGACCTTCGGCGGGGACCGCCGCCACCGCGGCGCCGGTGTCGTGGGTGGCCGGCGCCACCACGGGGATCCCCGAGGCCAGGCCGCAGTCGCGGGCGACCGTGCCCAGCAACGGTCCGATCCGCGTGCCCGGGGGAACGATCTCGGGCAGGATGCGGTGCGGGAGGCCGAGGGCCTCGAAAAGCTCCGTGGACCAGCGTCCCCGGCGCGGGTCGTAGAACTGGGTCGTGGTGGCGTTGGTGAACTCGCAGACCCGCTCCCCGGTGAGGAAGTAGTGCAGCAGGTCGGCCATCATCAGCAGGCCGTGGGCGGCGCCCAGCTGCGGAGCGGACTCCTCCTGCATGGCCAGCAGCTGGAAGAGGGTGTTGATCGGCAGCAGCTGCACGCCCGTGGCTGCGAACAGCCGCTCCCGGGAAACGCGCTCCAGGGCCCGCTCCAGCACCCCCTCCGTGCGCGGGTCCCGGTAGTGGCGGGGGTTGTCGAGCAGGGATCCGTCGGCGGCCAGCAGGCCGAAGTCGACGCCCCAGGTGTCGACGCCCACCGAGGAGATCCCGGCGCCCGCCGCCGCGGTCAGCCCGCGTTTGATCTCCTCGTGCAGGCGCAGCACGTCCCAGTAGAGCCGGTCGAAGACGGCGGTAGCCCCCGTGGGAAACCGGTGCAGCTCCTCCAGCTCCAGGCGCCCGCCGTCGAAGCGGCCGAGGATGGCGCGGCCGCTCTCGGCGCCGAGATCGAAGGCCAGGAGCGGATCGCCGGTCACGGGCGGTCCGGATCCCGGCGCCGGTCTCGTGGCACGATGCGTGCACCGGGCGACACTAGAGGTAGTTCAGGCCGAGTTCGGCGATCAGCTGGCGGGTGGGGTTGTGCAGCAGGGAGCAGATGAGGGCGACGCCGAACTCTCGCTGCAGCCCGGCGGCGTAGGAGGACTGCTCGTCGCGGTAGTTGAGCCGCTGGAAGCCCAGGACGGTGTCCTTGAACTGGTCGGTGCGCTCACAGATCACCAGCTCGGCCAGCTCGGAATGGCGGAGGGCTTCCTCGACGTAGTCCTCGCCGAAGATCTCCTCCAGGGCCGTGCGCAGCTGACGGTGAAGCATCGGTGCCCCTCAGAAGGGGTAGACTTCGTCCAGGCGGCGGAGGGTGCGGCTGCGGGCCTGGCTCTCGGCAGACTTGCCGGCCACGCCTGACTCCGGGACCCGCGCCCGGTCCACGGGCATCTGGATCACCGGGCGCCGCAGCCAGGCCAGCAGGACGAGACCGGCGTCGAGGGGCGCCGGCGGCCGCAGCTCCAGGCGGAAGACGAGGACGGCGCCCAGGAACCGCCCGAGCACCGAGCGGCGGGCGGGAGCGCTCCGGAGCTCCGCGGCGGCGGTGCTCACGCCGGCTCCCCCTCGAGGGCGAAGAACGGCTCGATCGCCCTTTCGATGCGGTCCTTCACGCTGCCGTCCTCCCCCACGTCGGGCTCGAAGGTCTGTCCCGTGACCCGCTCGAAGAGGTCTAGGTAGCGCTCGGCGACCTCGATGCGGATCTCGTCGTCGAGGGTTGGAATGTGGCCGTCGGAGATCCCCTTGTCCTTCAGCCACAGGCGGAGGAACTCCTTGTCCAGGCTCTCCGGCTCGTCGCCGCGTCCATGGCGCTCCTCGTAGCTCTCCAGGATCCAGTAGCGGGAGGAGTCGGGCGTGTGAATCTCGTCGGCCACCGCGATCCGCCCCTCGGGGGTGCGGCCCATCTCGTACTTGGTGTCCACCAGGATCAGCCCCTGCTCGGCCGCCAGCTGCTGCCCGCGGGCGAAGAGCTCCAGGGCGATCCCCTCGATCCGGCGCCAGGTCACCTCGTCGACGAGGCCGCCCTCGACGATCTGCTCCGGCGAGATCGGCTCGTCGTGGTCCTCGGACTTGGTGGTGGGAGTGATGATGGGCTCCTCGAAGGGCTGGTTCTTGGCCATGCCGTCGGGGAGCCGGTTGCCGCAGAGTTCGCGCACGCCGCGCGCGTAGTGGGTCCAGGCCGAGGTCTCGGTGCTGCCCGTCAGGTACCCGCGCACGACGACCTCCACGGGGAACATGTCCAGCTCCCGGGCCACGGTGACGCTGGCGTGCGGCACCTGGAGCACGTGGTTGGGCACGATGTCGGCGGTGCGCTCGAACCAGTACTGGGCGATCCGGTTGAGGACCTGGCCCTTCAGGGGAATCGTGCCCAGGACGTGATCGAAGGCGCTCTGCCGGTCGGTGGTGATCAGGATGCGGCGGTCCGCCAGCCGGTAGATGTCCCGAACCTTGCCCTTGTGGTAGGAGTCGGACCAGCGCTCGAAGCGGGCCTCGATCAGGCAATCGTCAAGCAGGTTGCGGAGCTGTTCGCGGCTGACCACCAGGGGGCCTCCGTCGGGTGCGGGTGAGCGGGTTCGGTGAAGGTATCCCGGCCCCTGAAGCCCGTCAACGAGGGCATCTTGCCTTTCGCTTTCGGGGCGTCGTATGTTACCCCGCGAGCCCGTCGGCGGCGGCGCCCAGGCGCTTCCGGACGGGCTTTCCGCAACTGCACCACCTACGCCTGGAGGCCGAAATGGTACGGGGGCTGCTGCTCACACTCACGCTGGCGGCGGGGTTGACGGGATGCGGCAGGGAGGCGGAGATCGCCGAGCTGAAGCAGTACGTCAAATCGATCCAGAAGTTCCACTCCTTCAACGAGCGCGTGGAGCGGACGATCCTGCGTTTCGACGATCCAAGCCTGGCGGTGACCGATGTCGACATCGAGGCGGCGCGAGCCATGCTCGACGAGTACGCCGACGCCGTGAATGCCATTCCGGAGCTCGACGACCGTACCATCCGAAACATCCACGACCTCTACGAGCGCGCCTTCCAGAGCGCCCGGCTGCTGGCGCGGGACGAGACCGGTGACACCCGGCGGCAGGCCCACTCGGTCGCCATCGGCCTGCGCAACCTGCGCCGCGACATCGAGCAACGTTTCTACCCGTCGTTGATCGTGCTGCTGGCCCGGGAGAAGCTGGAGGGCGGGGAGTACGAACTGAGTTGGCCGGACCTTTGATCCTGGCCGAATCCGCCGACGTCGAAGACTACCGGCCGCTCAGGGCCGGGATAGAGGGGATCCGGATTCCGGGACATTGACATTGAGTCTCCCGTGGCCGGGAGTCCCCCCCCACGGCGCCCCCGCACCCATCTCGATCTCTTCACCGGGCGCGTCCCCGGTCCGGCCATCCGCGCCGACCCGGTGAGGACAGTCCGCCCCCCCTCCGCGCCAGTTGCGCCAATCTGTCTGGGTGAGACCAGGATTCCGGGAATGGAAACCCGCCGCTGAGGTGGAAGTGGCCGCCGCGGGTCAGGCGCCGGCGGCTGAGCGAAGTCCCCTTCCATCCCTGGGCCTCGTGCCGAGCCGCCGCAGGCTCGAGAGACCCAGCCACGGCTGCAGGCCGGAGAGGATTCCGGTGTACAGGAATCCCGCGTGGAACAGCACCAGGAAGGGGATCCCCAGGTAGAGCTCCACCTCCCAGGCGCGGAGGATGACGAACACGAAGTAGCCCGCCATCCCCAACTCCGCCAGGGCCACGATGGTCTTCGAGCCGGCATACTTCGCGCCGGGAAGGGAACCAGTGCCGACCCCGTACTTGGGCGTCCGCTGGAACCCGGTCCTGTATCCCAGCAATCCCTCGAGCACGGCGCGGGCGTTGTTGAGGCACAAGCTGATGCCGATGGCCATCAGCAGCGGCAGGTACTTGATGGAGCTCTTCCAGTCCTCGTACAGGGCCCGCTGGGAGACCAGGTAGTAGCTCCCGATGGCCATGGTCGCCATGGAGAACAGGGGCAGGTCGATGAGGAACAGGCGGTGCTCCCAGGGCATGGACTTGCGGATTTCCAGAACCGGCAGCATCAGCACCGCCATGAGCAGCATCAGCACGTAGCAGATGTTCGCTGTCAGGTGCACGGTCGCCTCCACCTTGACCTTCAGGGGCAGGCGCGCCCGCCACACACGGGGCAGGATCTTGCGGGCGGTCTGCACCGCGCCCTTGGTCCAGCGGTGCTGCTGGGACTTGAAGGCGTTGATCTCCACCGGCAGCTCAGCCGGCACCTCGATGTCGGGCAGGTACAGGAACCTCCAACCGGCGAGTTGCGCGCGGAAGCTCAGATCGAGGTCCTCGGTGAGGGTGTCATGCTGCCAGCCGCCAGCGTCGACGATCGCCTGGCGCCGCCAGAGTCCGGCGGTGCCGTTGAAGTTGAAGAACCGGCCCGACCGGTTCCGCGCCGTATGCTCGATGACGAGATGGCCGTCGAGGAAGATCGACTGGATGCGGGTGAGCACGGAGAAGCGGCGGTTGAGATGACCCCAGCGCATCTGCACCATGCCGATCCGTTCGTCGGCGAAGTGGTGGATCGTCTTCTTCAGGACGTCGGCGGGCGGCACGAAGTCGGCGTCGAGGAGGAAGATGAAGTCCTTGCGGGTCCGGGACAGGCCGGCGGCCAGGGCGCCGGCCTTGTATCCCTCGCGGTTGTCCCGGTGCAGGTAGCGCGCGTCCACCCCCTGCTCCCGCAGGCGCTCGACGGCGGCCACGGCCCGCTCCCGGGTCTCGTCCGTGGAATCGTCGAGGACCTGGACCTCGAGCCGGTCCTTTGGATAGTCGAGCCGGCCGATGCTGTCCACCAGACGGTCGACGACGTGATACTCGTTGTAGATGGGCAACTGCACCGTCACCCCGGGCAGCTCCTCGAAGCGCCGCTCCGGCGCCGGGATCTCCCGGCGGTGGCGGTAGTAGAGGCGCAGCATGAACCACCGGTGAAATCCGTACAGGCTCAGCAGGGCGACGGTGCCGCAATAGAGGGCGAGGATGGCGATCTGAGCCGCCGTCAAGGCGCCCGGTCCGTGAATCGTCTCTGCCATGGTCTCCCCTCAGGGGCCGTGCGGGAGCGTGGGCCGACCGCGATCAGAAGGATCGCTCGCCCCTCGGCATCGCCTCAGGGCCGGGCCCTTTCAGGCCTCCCGTGGCAATGCTTGAACTTCTTGCCGCTGCCACAGGGACAGGGCTGGTTGCGCCCCACCTTCGGTTCGGCCCGCACCGGCGTCTTCCTCGCCGGTCCGCCGCCCTCGCTGCCGGCCGTTGCCAGCCCCTGGTCCCGGGGCCCGCCTGACGGACGTCCCAGGGGAAGCCCGTCGGCCACGGGCTCGCCCTGCTCCGGGGGAGCCGCGGGACCGGCCGGAAGACCGCGGAAACCGAGGTTGGTCGCCTCGCGGTGGATGTCGCTGAGCTGACCGCGCCCGACCCGCCCTCGCCGCTCCGGCACCGGTCCGGCATCGAAGCGCAGCTGGAACAGATTGCTCAACGACTCGGTATCGATCCGCCCGATGAGGCTCTCGAACATCTCGAAGGCCTCCTTCTGGTAGACCAGCAGCGGATCCTTGCCGCCCACGCCGGCAAACCCGACCCCTTCCTTCAGCTCGTCCATCTCGTAGAGGTGTTCCTGCCAGCAGGTGTCGATGGTGTGCAGCAGGATGGCCTTCTCCACCTCGTTGAAGGTCCTCTCGTCGACGACCTGGCGGCGGTGCTCGTACGCGTCCCTGGCGGTCTCGAGCAGCCGCGCCTTCAGGTCGGCGGCCTCGACGCCGTCGCGCTCGGCGACCTCCACCGGGAAGGGCGTGTAGAACCGGCTCGAGAAGTCGGCGGCCAGGTCTTCCCAGGTCCATTCGGAGGAGTGCTCGTTGGGCTGCGCGTGGGCGGCGGCCAGGCCGGAGACCGTCTCGGCGATGATGTCCAGCACCTGGTCCCGGGCGGAGTCCCGCTCGAGGATGTCGCGGCGGCGGTTGTAGATCACCTGGCGCTGCTGGTTCATCACGTCGTCGTACTTCAGCAGGTGCTTGCGGATCTCGAAGTTGCGCGCCTCCACCTTCTTCTGGGCCCGCTCGATGGAGCGCGTCACCATGCGGTGCTCGATGACCTCGCCCTCCTCGGCGCCGAGGCGGTCCATCACCGAGGCGATGCGCTCCGAGCCGAAGAGCCTCATCAGGTCGTCCTCGAGGGACAGGTAGAACCGCGAGCCTCCGGGGTCGCCCTGGCGTCCCCCGCGGCCCCGCAGCTGCCGGTCGATGCGCCGCGCGTCGTGCCGCTCGGTGCCGATCACCTGCAGGCCGCTCGGATTCTCGGTGAGCTCCTCGGCCAGCGGCCGGCCTCCCACCGGATCCTCCAGGGTCGTCTCCGACTCGATGATGCTGCGATCGATGTGCACGACCCCGGGATTCAGCTTGATATCGGTACCCCGCCCGGCCATGTTGGTGGCGATGGTCACCGTGCCCGGCTGGCCGGCATCGGCCACGACCTGCGCCTCCTTGTCGTGGAAGCGGGCGTTGAGCAGCTGGTGCCTGATCCCCTTGCTCTTCAGCATGCGCGACAGCAGCTCGGAGATCTCCACCGAGATCGTGCCCACGAGCACCGGCAACCCGCGCTCGTGAAGCCAGCCGATCTCCTCGATGATGGCGTTGTACTTCTCGCGCTTGGTGCGGAAGATCTGGTCCTCGTGGTCGACGCGGCGGATCGGCCGGTGGGTGGGAATGACGACCACGTCGAGCTTGTAGATCTCCCACAACTCGGCCGATTCGGTCTCGGCCGTGCCGGTCATGCCGGCCAGCTTGCGATACATGCGGAACAGGTTCTGCAGGGTGATGGTGGCCACCGTCTGCGTCTCCTGCTCGACCCTGACGCCCTCCTTGGCCTCCAGGGCCTGGTGCAGCCCGTCGGCGAACCGCCGCCCGGGCTGGGGGCGACCGGTGGACTCATCGACGATGACGACCTTCCTGTCCTCGGTCACCATGTACTGCACGTCGCGCTCGAAGAGGGTGTAGGCGCGCATCAACTGGTTGATGTTGTGCACCGCCTCGGTGCGCTGCTGATGGTCGCGATAGGCCTCGTCCTCGGCCGTGCGCCGCTCCTCCTCGCCCAGCGATTCGTCCTTTCGGATGCGGCCGATCTCCTCGCTCACGTCGGGCAGCACGAAGACGGCCTGCTCGTCCGGCGACAACAGGTCGCGGCCCTTGTCCATCAGGTCGAGGGTGTGGCCCTTCTCGTCGACCGCGTAGTACAACTCGTCGTCGATCTCGGTCATGCGCTTGTCGCGCATGAAGTCGGCCTCGACGCGGCCGATGAGGCGCTTTGACCCCTCCTCCTGCAGCAGCTTCATGAGACGCCGGTTCTTCGGGGCGCCGCGCACGGCGCGCAGCAGGGCGATACCCGCCTCGTACTCGTCCCCGCCTTCCTTGCGCTTGCTCTCGGCCTCGGCCACGAGCTTGTTCACGAGGTTCGTCTGGGCCCGCAGCAGCCTCTCCACCATCGGCTTGAACTCGGCGTAGCGGCTCGTCGCCTCGGGCACCGGGCCGGAGATGATCAACGGCGTGCGGGCGTCGTCGATGAGGTTGGAGTCGGCCTCGTCGACGATGGCGTAGTTGAACTCCCGCTGCACCATGTGCTCGCGGCGGGTGGCCATGTTGTCGTAGAGATAGTCGAACCCCACCTGGTCCTTGGTGGCATATAGGATGTCGGCCCGGTACGCCTCGTACCGGGTGGCCGGCCGCCAGACGAAGTCCTCGGGGGCGGACTCCGGCGCCGGCAGCAGGTAGGCCTCGGCGCCGCCGGTCTGGCGCTGGTCCTGGATCACCCCCACGGACAGGCCGAGGAAGCTGAAGACCCCGCCCATCCACATGGCGTCGCGCTTGGCCAGGTAGTTGTTGTGGGTGATCAGGTGCACGCCGCGGCCCGGCAGCGCGTTGAGGTACAGGGGCATGGTGGCCACCAGGGTCTTGCCCTCGCCGGTGGCCATCTCGGCGATCTTGCCCTGGTGCAGCACGGTGCCGCCGAAGAGCTGCACGTCGTAGGGCACCATGAACCACTCCTCGAGCCCCGCGACACCCTCCCAACTGCGCCCCGCGAGCCGGCGGCAGGCCTCCCTGACCACGGCGAAGGCCTCGGCCTGGATCTCGTTCAGGGCCTCTTCCTCGACCGAGTGGATCTCCTCGTTGAGGGCCTGGTGGCGATCGTTGCGGTCTTCGCGCTCCTCCGGCTCCAGGTCGCCGCGAAGCCGCTGCTCGATCTCCTCGATCTCGACGGCCCGGGCCCCGACGCGATCGCGGATCACCTCGCGGAACCGCACCGTACAGGCGAACAGCTCGGCGTCGGACCGCGATTGCAGCCGCGCCACCTCGTCGTTGATCTCGCCGATGGCCGGCGCGGCCTTCCTGAACTCCCGCTCGCCCTGGGAGCCCAGAAGTCTTTTCAGTGAACCCAGCATGTGTCTATGGGCCGGCTCGGTGTGGTCGGGACGGGGATCGGGATGCTCGCTGCCGGGCGCCCGGCGAGGAATCGGGAAAGATACTCGGCGCTGCGGGCGCCGGCCACCGACCGTTCTTCGGCGGCCCTGCGGGACGGACCGGGCCGGGTGGACCGTGCTGCCGGCCGCCAGGTTCCACCAGGCGGGTCACAACCGGATGCCGCGGGCCCTCGCGATCCCGTCCAGCACGCCGTTGACGAAGGCGTGGGACTTGCCGCCGCCGTACGTGCGCGCCAGTTCGACCGCCTCGTCGATGGCCACGCGAGGGGGAACGTCATCGAAGTAGAGCAACTCGGCGGCCCCGAGTCGGAGCACGAGCCCGTCGAGGCGGGCGATGCGGTCGCTGTGCCAGTTGGTGGCGGTGGTCGAGATCAGGTCATCGAGCTCCCGGGCGTGCTCGACGGCCGTCCGCGCCAGGCGGCTGGCGAACTCGACGTTCTCCCGCCGCAGAGCGGCGGCCGTGGCGCGCTGGTGGAAGGCCTCGTCGAGCTGCCCCGGTGACGCCAGTTCCCAGTAGAGAACCTCGAGGGCCAGCCGCCGGGCACCGGTGCGGCTGTCCGGCAGCGCCTCCTCTTCGACCCCCCACTCGGCGTCGGCGCCGGTCAAGGCCTCTCAGTCCAGACCGGCCATCAGATCGGCCATTTCGATGGCGTTCATCGCGGCGTCCCACCCCCGGTTGCCGGAGCGCACGCCGGCGCGGTTGACGGCCTGCTCCACGTCGTCGGCGGTGATCACCCCGAAGGTCACCGGCGTGCCGCTGTCGAGACCAACCCGGGCGATGCCGCGAGCGGCTTCGCCCGCGACGAAGTCGAAGTGGGGGGTCTCGGAGCGTATCACGGCGCCGAGGCAGATGATCACGTCGAAGCGCCCGGTCCCCGCCAGCCTGCGCGCCACCAGGGGCAGCTCGAAGGATCCGGGGACCCAGGCGATCTCGACGTTGTCCTCGGGACAGCCGTGGCGCCGCAGGCAATCCAGGGCGCCGTCGAGCAGCTTGCCCGTGATCAGGCTGTTGAAACGGGCCACGACGATGGCAAAGCGCCGGCTGCCGGCCTCGAGCTTGCCCTCATGCACTCTCGGCATCGGGATCCTCTCGTTCGGAGAGCAAGTTGACGTGCCCCATGCGGTCTCGCTTGGTGCGCAGGTAGCGGATGTTGTGCCGGTTGGGCTCCGCCGCCAGCGGCACCTGCTCGACCACGGTCAGCCCGTAGCCGTCGAGGCCGACGCGCTTGCGCGGGTTGTTGGTCAGCAGGCGCAGCTGCCGCAGGCCGAGATCGTACAGGACCTGGGCGCCGATGCCGTAGTCCCGGACATCGGCGGGCAGGCCCAGGGCATGGTTGGCCTCGACCGTGTCGAGACCCTGGCTCTGCTGCAGCTCGTAGGCCTTCAGCTTGTGGATCAGCCCGATGCCGCGGCCCTCGTGACTCTGGATATAGACGATCACGCCCCGGCCCTCGGCGGCGATCAGCGACATGGCCCGCTGCAGCTGCTCGCCGCAGTCACACAGATGCGACCCGAGGGCGTCGCCGGTGACGCAGCAGGAGTGCATGCGCACCAGGGTCGGGCCGCCGTCGGAGACATCTCCCATGGCGAGGGCGATGTACGGACTGCCGTCGACCAGGGAGCGGTAGGCATAGGCGGTGAACTCGCCGTGCCGGGTCGGCATGGAGGCGCGAGCCTGCAGCTCGATCAGCTTCTCGGACCGCCGCCGGTGGGCGATCAGATCGCGGATGGTGGCGATCTTGAGACCGTGCCGAGCGGCGAACTCGAGCAGGTAGGGTGTGGAGGCCAGCTCCCCGTCGGTGTCGAGGACCGAGGCCAGGACCGCCACCGGCTGAAAGCCGGACACCCGGGCCAGATCGACGGAGGCCTCGGTGTGACCGGCCCGCCGCAATACGCCGCCAGGTTGCGCGGCGATCGGCGTCACGTGGCCCGGCTGCACGAAGTCCGCCCCCCGGCTGCTCGGATCGGCCAGACGACGGATGGTGAGCGTGCGCTCCTGGACGGAGACGCCGGTGCCCGCCACCTCGCGGGCGTTGACCGAGGTCATGTAGGCGGCGCCCCGGGGGCCGGCCCCCCCTGGACGCGCCAGCTCCAGACCCGAGGCCTCGAGACGCTCGCGATCGGCGGCGACGTAGACCGGCCCCCCGGCGTGGCGGGCGATGAAGTTGACCGAAGCGGAGTCGGCGAGCTCGGCGATCATGACCAGCTCCCCCTCGCCGACGAGATCGGAGCCGTCCACGTCGACGGCGCGCTCGTCCACCAGCACCACCATGCGGCCGGCGGCCAGCTCCTCGATGATCTCCTCGATGGTGTTGAAATCAGGCACGGTCAAAAAAGCCCGGCACGAGGCCGGGCCAGGATCAGGTGTATCCCAGGTCCCGGAGAGCATCGAGGGTGAGGCCGCCCCGGCCGGGGGATCGGCCGGCCTCCAGAAGGCGCTCCACGTAGCGGGCGACCACGTCGATCTCGAGGTTCACCCGGGCGCCGGCGCGGATCTGCGAAAGGTTCGTATGTACTAATGTATGCGGTATGATAGCGACGGTAAAGGTGCCGTCTGGTGCGACCCCGGCGAGGGTCAGGCTGATCCCGTCGACGGCGATGCATCCCTTGGCCGCGAGATAGCGTGCGAGCTCCGCCGGGGGAGCCGCCTCGAGGACCGTGTCGCCGCCCGCCAGGTCGAGTCGGCGCACGGTGCCGACACCGTCGACGTGACCCAGGACCAGATGTCCGCCCAGCCGGTCGGAGGAGCGCAGGGAGCGTTCCAGGTTCACGGGCGATCCCGGCCGCAGCTGTCCCAGGGTCGTACGCCGCAAGGTCTCGGCCACGGACTCGACGCGGAAGCTTCCCTCCTTCAGGTCCACCACGGTTTGGCAGGCCCCGTTGATGTTGACGCTGTCGCCGGGCTTCAGGTCCTCGCAGACCCTCGGGGCGGCGATCTCCAGGCGCTGCAGATCCTCCCCCGGGCGCTCGACCCGGCGGACGGTGCCCACTTCCTCGATCAGCCCGGTGAACACGGGTAGACCACCCTCCCGGTATAGAGCAGGTCCTCTCCAAGGCGGCGGGTACGCACCTGCTCGAGAGCAGGCGTCTCCTCCAGGGTCTTCACGCCCAGATCCCCGACTCCGGCCAGGGCATCGCCCCCCAGCAGGCGGGGGGCGATGTAGATCATCACGCGGTCCACGGCCCGGGCCCTCAGGGCCGCACCCGCCAGCGTGCGTCCACCCTCGAGAAGAACGCTGGTGAGCCCCGCCTGGCCCGCCCGTGCCCACAGGTCGGACAACCCGACGACCCCCTCCTCGTCCGGCAGCGTCCAGACCTCCACGCCCCGCTCGGAGAATCGCCGGCGAGCCGGCTCCGGTGCCGATGCCGCCGTGGCCAGGATCGGTTCCCGGCCGCCGAAGACCTTCGCCGATGGCCGGCAGCGCAGGCCTCCGTCCACGACGAGGGGCCGTGGGTCGCGGCCCCTCGTGTGGCGCACCGTCAGGGCCGGATCGTCGGCAAGCACCGTGCCGGCGCCCACGGCCACGGCGTCCACCCAGGAACGCCAACGGTGGGCGTGGCGCCGCGCCGGCTCGCCGGTGATCCACCGCGAGGCCCCCGAGGCGGTGGCGATGCGCCCGTCGAGGGACTGGCCCAGCTTGAGCACCACCAGCGGCCGTCCGGTGCGGCGGTGGTGCAGGTAGGCGGCGTTCTGCTCCTCCGCCTCGGCCGCGCGGGAGCCCACCTCGACCCCGATGCCGGCCTCCCGGAGCCGGGAGAAACCCCGGCCGTTGACCCGCGGGTCGGGATCCTGCAGGGAGCAGACCACCCGCCGGATCCCGGCGGCGGCCACCGCCTCGGCGCACGGCGGAGTGCGGCCCTGAAAGGAGCACGGTTCCAGGTTGCAGAACAGGGTGCCGCCGAGGGCCCCCTCGCCGGCGGCCCTCAGGGCCTCGATCTCGGCATGGGGCCCCCCGAGCCGTCGGTGCCAGCCCTCGCCGGCGACGGCGCCTGACGCGTCGACGACGACGGCGCCCACCATGGGATTCGGGCTCACCTTGCCGCGGCCACGGGCGGCCAGGGCCAGGGCCCGGCCGAGTGCCTTGGCCTCATCCAACCGGGGAACTACTCGACTTCCACGAGAACGCGGGCCACGCCCACGTTGTCGAGGGCGTCCCAGGCCTGCACCGAGATGACGTGCTCTCCAGGCTCCAGGTCCTGCTCCCGGAAGGTGGCCGCCTCCCGCCGGCCGTCGAAGACCCCGTCGTCGGGGGCCAGACGGATGCCCGCGTCGTCGTAGTCGACGCTGTAGCGGGCTCCGTGGACTGCGGTGACGGCGTCCTCGATCTCCGCGTGGAGGAGGATCCCGCCGTTCTCCCGGCTCGCCCTCAGACGGACGCGGGGCGGGGTGTTGTCGATCGGGAAGGGATGACTCACGTAGTCGTCCTCGAGGGCCAGCTCCAGGGGGTTGTCCGGGGCGTCCGAAGCGACCACCCGCAGCTGCGTCGTGCCCTCGGGCATGCTCTCCGTGTCCCAGAACAGGGTGGTCTGGGCGATCCGGTCCTCCACCAGCTTCCACTCCCGTTGATCCTCGCCGCGCAGGTAGACACGGTAGCTGAGCTCGTCCCCGTTCGGATCCTGCGCCTGCCAGCGCACGAGGCGCAGGCTCTTGCTCCGAGGCAGTCCCCGGTTGCCGTCCCGGGGGCCGTTCTGCGGCGGCGGCGGCGGGCCCTGGCCCTGGGGATTGCCGCGATAGGCGAAGGTGGTCACCTCGGAGATGCGGGGAGGCAGGTTGGTCGGCCGGGCCGCCATCGACACTCGTCTCACCCGGGGCGTGCGCTCGGGGTCCCGGGACGACAGGACCAGACGGTATTGCAGGTAGCGCGCCGGGGGGCTGGATATGGCCGTGCCGGATTCGGTGACCGTCTCGGACCACTCGCTCCAGGTCTCGTCCGGCGTGGCCGTGTTGCCCGAGCGGGTTCGGAGAAAGAGTCGGGTGCGCTCGGGGACCGAGGCCTCCCACTCCACGGTCCCCCAGTGTCCGTGGCTGCCGAGGTCTTCCACCGGGGCGTCGAAGAACCCGCTGTCGGCGGCGCTCGGGGTCAGGCGGGACAGGCGTCCCGTGAGCCCGTCGCCGACGATCCAGTCGCCGTCCCGCAGCAGAAGCGCGTTCGGCGACAGGGAATCGGCCGCGGCGAGGCGCTCTCCGAGCCGTCCCTCGGTGTGCACGCGCAACAACTGCGCCGGCTCCCGCAGGACCGCCGCCAGCCAGCCGTCCCCGCCGTCGGCGAGACCGGCCCAGACCCCCGGTCCGCGCCAAAGGGGGTAGGAGCCCCCGCCCGGATCGACTCGGAGCAGGGTCGCCAGCGACTCCGGGCTCCCGCCCTGCGCCTCCGGGGGCGTGGTGACCAGGGCCGCGAAGAGGGTGTCGCCCATGGCGACCAGGTGGGTGACCTCTTCGGCGTCGGTCTCAATCACGAGGCGGGCTCCGGATCCGGTGAGCTCGTAGATGCGGGCCCGGGCCTGGGGGCTGGGGGAGTCCTCTCCCGTACCGGAGACGGCGGTGCCGGCGTACCAGCGCGAGCCGGCGACGGCCAGGGCGCGCACGTGATCGCCGGTACGGCCCTGAAACAGGGTGTCCACCTGGTCGCCGGCGATGCGCAGCACGCGGGCCGGTCCGCCGGCGGCGACGAGCAGGCGGCCCCGGCGATCGAGGGCCAGGTCCCAGACATAGCGGCTCCCCGAGGCCGTCTCCGAAGCCACCTCGCCGTTCGGGGCCAGGCGGTAGACGAGACCGTCGGGAGAGGTGCCGGCGAAGAGCCCGCCAGCCACCGGCTCGAGGGCGTGCACGCCGACCTCGGGCGAGTCGAAGAGCAGCCGGGGCGTCGCCTCCTTGCCCGATAGACGGAAGATGCGCCCCTCGTCCCCGGTGCCGACCCACAGATCGGCATCGTCGGTCGCCAAGGTCCAGATCCGGCGGGCATCGACCTCGGCCAGCGGGGTCAGGACCGGTCCGAGAGCCAGCTCACCGTCGGAGCTCAGGGAGATGCCGACACCGGTGCCGGACTCGAAGTCGGCGAAACGGGCCTGATGGCGGATGACCGGATCGACGCTCCAAACAGGGACGGCCAGCAGGCAGACCAGCAAGTGGGTTCGACGGATCAGTGGACTCACTGGCGGACCTTCGGATGCACCTCGAGGGTGAGGGCCTGCTCGCCGCGCAGCACCAAGCCAGCGGGCACCCGTCGTTCCGTCAGCACCCGCGAGGCCACGGGGCGGGTCGCGCCCGCCACCGGCGACTGCGACAGCAGCCGGCGGACGGAAGGGGGCGGCGCGGGCAGCTCGCGGCCGTCGACGCTCAGACCGGCCTCCGCAACCGTCAGCTGCACCACGAGCTCGTCCACCCGTCGAGGCCGGTTCAGACGCCGCAGCAGCTCCTGGGAGGTCGCCGGCGGGCCGGCTCCCAATCGGTCCTCCTCCCAGCCGTTGGCCGAGCGCGCCGAGCCGATCCGCACCCGCACTTCCCCGGCCGCGCCAGCGGGAACCCGCACGGGCACATCGAGGATCCGCTCGGGGCCGCGGTACGGGGTCAGCCGCACCGAGACGGTGACCTCGTCCCCGGCGTGGACACGGGGACGCTGCAGACTCGCCCCGGCGAGGCGGGCGACGCGGACCTCCTCCTCCCGCACCTCGGCCCGGACCCGCACTGCGGCCAGACCGATGTCCTCGAAGGAAGAGCGCGCCAGGGCCCGCAAGGGCAGACCGGCGTCGATGGCGGCGCCGATGGTCGCGTCGATCCCGCTGTACATCTGGTCCCAGGTCACCTTGCGGCCGTCGCTCAGCTCCATGTCGAGGGTCAACTCGATCGAGGTCTCGCCCACCGCCTTGGACGTGGACTCGAGGGCTCCCATCAGCGCCGACTGGATCAGACCGGCGGTGAAGAACCGGTGCCGGGCCACCTTGAACCGGAACTCCCGCTCCGGGCCTTCCGGGGCTACGGCCACCTCCACGGGCAGCACGTCGGCCCGCTCGCCCGTGAGCCCGGCGATCCCGCCGAAGCGATCCTGGCGCACGGCGCCGACGGTGCTCGTGGCCGCGGCGAGCTTGAAGGAGCGGAACCGGTGGTCGAGGACGCCGAAGATGTGCGCGCCCGTCATCGGCAGGTCGATGGCGCCGCTGCCGACGAAGTCGTGGCCGAAAGCGACGAGGCGGTCTCCCTCCACGTGGGTCACCGTGCCGATGCCGACGATGCTCAAGTCCCCGCCAACCAGTTGCACCCCCACGGCGCTGCCCGGCTGGAGCGCCGGGGTCTCCCGGGACGAGTCGTCGCCGGCCGGAGACAGGAAGGGCTCCAGGCCGAGAGGAGCCAGGACCTCCGTCATGCGTTGGGTCGTTCCACGGCCGACGCCCGACACCCACACGGGCGCTGCCAGACGGACGAGGCCCCGCGGCCTCTCCGGCGAGGGGGCCCCGGAGGATCCCCGCGCCGGAGGCGACATGTCCCGCTCCATGACCGCGAGCATCTCGTGGATGGGGGTCAGCAGCCCGACGGGCTCATCGGCCGCGGACCAGCCCCAGGCCACGGCCCCGGCCAGGCGGCCTTCCACGTACACCGGGCTGCCGCTCATGCCGGCCACCAGACCCGTCTCCTCGAGCCCCAGTCCCGACAGCCGGACGAGGATGAGATCCCGTCCGGGCAGCATGGAGTTGTGCTCCACCCCCAGGATCTCGACGCCGAAGGTGTCGATGCGGGTGCCTTCGATGACGGTGAGGCCGTATCCGCGCATTCCCCGGGTCAGCTCCGCCACCGGAGCCAGGTCGACCCCCTGCGCCGGGGTGTGACACAGGAAGACCGGGGCCAGAGCCGGGAGCACGCCGCGGAGCAGCCGCCCGAAGGGCTTGGCCGGTTCTCGTAACTGATTGTACCCCAAAGAGGTGCGCCTTCGAATAGGGAGCCGGTTAATGTACCTGGCCACCCCCGTCGCGTCAATCGCAGGAAGGTCGATTGCGCCGGGGCCCGTTGACACCTCGCGAGCCCGAAGGGCATTCTGTAGCGCCTTCCGGCTCGCTGCTGCGGACCTCTACGGAGTTGCCGTCCCCTGGAGTGGATCATGCGCCCTGTGGCCGGCCCCGCCATCGAAGCGGGACATCCCGGGATCCGAGGCTGAGGGGGCCTCCCGCCTTGCAGGGGTTCTTTCACCGCATCCGCGCCGGCCTGTCGCGCACGCGCTCGGCCGTGGTCGAAGCCGTCGCCGAGGCCGTTGGAGACCGCCGGCTCGACGGCGATCTCCTCGACGAAATCGAGGAGATCCTGATCTCGGCCGACGTGGGCATCGACACCTCGGCGGCCATCGCCGAGGGGCTGCGCACCCGCGTCCGGGACTCCACCGGGGACGTCTTCGAGCTGTTGGCCGCCGAGCTGGAGGGGATCTTCGGCCCGGGGGAAGGCTTCGACGCCAGGCACCTTCCGGCCCGCCCCTACGTGATGCTGGTGGCCGGGGTCAACGGCGCCGGCAAGACGACGACCGTCGGCAAGCTCGCCCAGCGCTACGCGGGCGAGGGCCGCAAGGTGATGGTGGCGGCCTGCGACACCTTCCGCGCCGGCGCCGTGGCCCAGTTGCAGGTGTGGGCCGAACGCGCCGGCGCCGAGATCGTGTGCTCCCGGCAGGGCGCCGATCCGGCGGCCGTCGCCTTCGACGCGGCCCGGTCGGCCAGGGCGAGGGGCGCGGACGTGCTCCTCGTCGACACGGCGGGGCGCCTGCACACCCACGTGAACCTGATGGAAGAGCTGAAGAAGATCCGCCGGTCACTGGCCAAGTCACTCGACGGGGCGCCCCATGAGAGGCTTCTCGTCCTCGACGCGACCACCGGCCAGAACGCCCTGGTACAGGCCCGGGAGTTCCACTCGGCCCTCGACCTGACGGGCCTGGCCCTGACCAAGCTCGACGGCACCGCCCGCGGCGGCATCGCCTTCGCCCTGCGCCGCGAGCTGGAGGTGCCGATCCGTCTGCTGGGCGTGGGCGAAGGCCTCGAGGACATGCAGCCCTTCCACGGTCCGGAATTCGTCCGCGCCCTCCTCGATCGTGATTGAGCCGGCCGCCGAATGGCCCTCGCGACGGCGCGGCCCCGGAACGGTGGAACGATTGACAGGTTTTGCAGTGCAAAGTTAGACTGGTATCCGACTCCCCCCTACCACCACCAGAAGAGGCTCCGATGCCGGAAACGGTCAACCTGCAACTGGGCGAACAGAAGATCGATCTTCCCGTCGTCGTCGGCAGCGAGAACGAGCACGCCATCGACATCAGCAAGCTGCGCGCTCAGACCGGTTACATCACCCTCGACGAAGGCTACGGCAACACCGGCTCCTGCCAGAGTTCCATCACCTTCATCGATGGCGACCAGGGCATCCTCCGCTACCGCGGCATCCCCATCGAGAATCTGGCCGAGCAGAGCTCCTTCATCGAGACAGCCCACCTGCTGATCTGGGGCCGGCTGCCCACCCGGGAGCAACTCGACAGCTTCAGCAGCCACCTGACCCATCACCAGTTCCTGCGCGAGCAGCTCCGCCAGCACTTCGAGGTCTTCCCCCCGGGCTCGCCGCCCATGGCGGTGCTGTCCGCGGTGCTCAACTCCCTGGCCTGCTTCTATCCCGAGCTCCTCGACGCCGAGGACGAGAAGGTCTTCGACGAGGCGGCGGCGAGGCTGATCTCGAAGGTGCGCACCATCGCCGCCTACTCCTACAAGCACGACATGGGCCACTACCTCGTTTACCCGCACCCGGAGAAGAACTTCTGCGAGAACTTCCTGCACATGATGTTCTCCGAGCCCTACCGGGACTACGAGCCCGACCCGGCCCTGGTCCGGGCCCTGGACGTGCTGCTGCTGCTGCACGCCGACCACGAGCAGAACTGCTCCACCTCGACGGTGCGCATGGTGGGCAGCTCCGGGGCCAACCTCTTCGCCTCGGTGGCGGCGGGCGTCTCGGCCCTGTGGGGCCGCCTTCACGGCGGGGCCAACGTGGCCGTAGTGAGCATGCTCGAGTCGATTCTCGAGCAGGGGATCCCGGTGAAGGACTACGTGCAGCAGGTGAAGGACAAGAAGGCGGGGATCCGGCTCATGGGCTTCGGGCACCGGGTCTATAAGAACTTTGACCCGAGGGCCCGGATCATAAAGGAGCAGGCGGAATCGGTGCTGGCCAAGATCCACCGGGACGATCCGCTGCTGGGGCTGGCCGAGGAGCTGGAGGGAGCCGCCCTGGCGGACGACTACTTCAAGGAGCGCAGCCTCTATCCGAACGTCGACTTCTACTCGGGCGTGATCCTCCGCGCCCTGGGCATTCCGACGAGCATGTTCACGGTGATGTTCGCCATGGGCCGCATGCCCGGCTGGATCGCCCAGTGGTACGAGGACCGTTTCGTCACCAAGGGTCGTCTCCACCGGCCGCGGCAGGTCTACACCGGCCCCAGGGAGGTCTGCTACGTGCCCCTGAGCCAGCGCTAGCCCGGCCGCCGGCAACGGCCATCCCAGTCCAGGAGCGCCACCGATGCGCACCAAGAAGCTCGGACGGACCGGCCTCGAGGTCTCCATCGTCGGCCTCGGCACCGCCTTTCTCGGTATTCCCCAGGCCAACGAGGCGGCCCGTGCCTATTCCATGCCCGGCCAGCCTTTCGACGTGAAGGCCGATCCGGAGATGGGCGCGCAAGCCGTGATCGCGGCCATCGAAGGGGGCTGCACCCTCGTCGACACGGCGCCCCTGTACCTGGCGGCGGAGTCGGAGAGGATGATCGGCGACGCCCTCCGCCAGCGGCCGGATCTGAAGTCGCGGGTCACCGTGACCACGAAGGTGGGCCAGCTCTACGAGGATATCGATCATTCCAGGGACGCCGTGCTGCGGCACGTGGAGGGGAGCCTTCGCCGGCTTGGGCTCGAGCGCTTCGACCTCCTCTACATCCACGACGCCATGGACGTGCCCATGGCCCGGGTCATGGCCGACGACGGCGCCCTCGGGGCGCTGCGCCGGTTGCAGGACGAGGGCGTGGTCACCTGGGTGGGCACGGCATCCAACGTACCGGCCACGAACGTGGAGTACATCGAGACCGGGGCCTTCGACGCCGCAGTGATTCCCGAGTGCTGGAGCCTGCTCAACCAGAGGGCCGCGGAGCGTATCCTCCCGGCGGCGGAGAAGCACGACGTGGGCCTGGTGGGAGCCACGCCCCTGGAGCGCGGCCTCCTGGCCACCGGGCGGGTGCCGGGGCGCAGCTACCTGGCCCGGCGCTTCACCCCCGAGGTGATGGATCACGTCACCCGCATCCAGGGGCTGTGCGCCGATCACGGGGTGGCCATGAACGCCGTGGCCCTGCAGTGGTGCACCCGCCATCCCCAGGTGGCGTCCACCATCCCGGGGGCGCGCACGCCCGCCGAGGCCGAGGCCAACGCCGAGGCCGGCTCCGCCCCGATTCCGGAGGCCCTCTGGCAGGATCTGGAGCCGCTCGTCCGGCACTGGCCCGTGAGCGAGGTGTGAACCGGCGGGGCCGATCTCCGGCCCCCGGACTTCCCGAACCCCGGCGGCTCAAGAGCCGCCAACCTCGAGGAGGGCGACATGGCGGTGCGAATCGACGCTAAGAGCACGAGGCTGTCCGAGTCGACGAAGGAGCACATCGAGGGGGTCTGCGCCAAGTTCGACCAGTTCTTCGACCGCATCGTCGACACCGAGGTCATCCTCGACCTGCAGGACAAGCACAGGCACGCCACCTCGGTGGAGATCATCGTCAAGGTCCCGAACCAGCGGATCGTGGGCAAGGGGGAGACGGCGGACAACAATCTCTTCAAGGCCGTCGACGATGCCGCCCACCGGGTGGAGTCGCAGCTCAGGAAGTACCACGACAAGCTCGTAACGCACCGCTGACGGACCGGCCGGGTCCGCAGGCAGGGGGCGCGCCAGGTGGGGCCGACCCTCTGGATCCTCAGCGCCCTGTTCGTCATTCGCTATCTCTTCGCCTGACAGCGGAGGGGCTCGGGGGGATGCGCCCCTCACCCCACGAAGATGGCCTCGTCCGGCCAGTCGGCGGCCAGCTGGGCTCCGTCCATGTTGACCGTTGGCAGGTAGTTGTGCTCGCGGCGGATCAGCCCGAGGACGCGCATGGTCCGCACCTCCTGGATGCAGTCCTCTCCGTGGTTGTTCCGGATCGAGGGGATGATCTGGGCCTGGAGGCTGTCGGTCACGTCGGAATCCGAAGCTCCCTCGACGACCATGACCAGGGCGATGTGACCGTCGGTCTCGGCCAGGTAGCTGTCGCGGATGAGCTCGGAGAACACGTTGGCCACGTTGGGCTCCTCGCGGATCTCCCGCTCGACCTGGGCCCGGGTCACGCCCAGCCGGAACTTGATGATGACCATGTGCTGGGTGGTGCCCCCGGCGCCCTGGGAACGCTCCCTGTCGATGGCGGCGTAGTACTTCAGGATCCCCTGCTCCTCCAGCCGCTGACGCTTGCGGCGCACCGAGCGCACCGGGACTCCGGTCTCCCTGGCGATGCGGTTTTCCGGGGCGCGGGGACTGCGGATCAGGGCACGGAGGATGCTGCGCTCCTGATCGTCGAGATCATGCATGGCCGCATTTATGCCTCCGAAAGGGTTCCAGTGTCAATTTAGGCCATTTGTCCGGGTATGGATAGGCCTATACAAGCGCTTCAGGCCCGAATCCTGGCAGTCGTTTCGTTGACATTTTCTCCTCCCCGTTCTATAGTTAGTCGCTCACTTGTGATTCGACGCGAGGTTCAGCGCCCTCCTCACCCCTGGGCGCCTCCCCAAAGGATCCCCATGAAGTATCCCTCCGCCTTCCCCCCCAAGCAGGGACTGTACGATCCGCGGCACGAACACGACGCCTGCGGAATCGGCTTCGTAGCCCACATCAAGGGCCGCCGCAGCCACGGCATCGTGCGCGACGCCCTGGAGATGCTCGGCTGTCTCGACCACCGCGGGGCCCGCGGCGCCGAGCCCGACACCGGCGACGGCGCCGGCCTGCTGCTGCAGATCCCGGACCGCTTCTTCCGCGAGACCCTGGACGCGCAGGACGTGGTCCTGCCGGAGCCGGGCGCCTACGGCGTCGGCATGGTCTACCTGCCCCGGCCCCACGCCGCCCACCGGCGGTTCTGCGAGCAGGCCCTGGAGGAGATCGTCCGCGAGGAGGGGCAGCGGGTGCTCGGCTGGCGCCAGATGCCCACGGACCACAGCTCCCTCGGCGGATGGGCGAGGTCCCACGAGCCGGTCATGGCGCAGGTCTTCATCGACCGCGCCGAGGGCCTCGACGAGATGGCCTTCGAGCGCAAGCTCTACGTCATCGGCAAGCGCGCCGCCCACGAGATCCGCCACAGCGCCGAGGAGGAGGGGGACGCCTTCTACCTGGCCAGCATCTCCTGCCGGACCATCTGCTACAAGGGCATGCTCACACCGGCGCAACTGCCCCTCTATTTCCCCGAGCTGACGGATCCGCGCGTGGAGGCCTCCATCGCGCTGGTCCACTCCCGGTTCTCCACCAACACCTTCCCCAGCTGGGAACGGGCCCACCCCTACCGCTACATCATCCACAACGGCGAGATCAACACCCTGCGGGGCAACGTCAACTGGATGAAGACGCGGGAGTCCATGCTGCGCTCCGAGCGGTTCGGCGGCGATCTGGCCAAGCTGTTGCCCATCATCGAGGAAGACGGGTCGGACTCGGCCATGTTCGACAACTGTCTCGAGTTCCTCCACCTCGGCGGCCGCACCCTGCCCCAGGCGCTGATGATGATGATCCCCGAGCCCTGGGAGCGGCACGAGGAGATGTCCGACGCGAAGAAGGCCTTCTACGAGTTCCACGCCTGCCTGATGGAGCCCTGGGACGGGCCGGCGTCGATCGCCTTCACCGACGGCACCGTCGTCGGGGCCACCCTCGACCGCAACGGCCTGCGTCCGTCGCGCTACTACGTGACCCGCGATGACCGCGTCATCATGGGGTCCGAGGTCGGCGTCCTCGAGGTGCCGCCCGAGCAGGTGCTCCACAAGGGCCGCCTGCAGCCGGGCCGCATGTTCCTGGTGGACACCGGCGAGGGGCGCATCATCACCGACGAGGAGCTCAAGCACCAGGTCGCCGTCGAGCACCCGTACCGGCAGTGGCTGGACGACGGCCTCGTGGATTTCCACGATCTGCCCGAGGCGCCCCCCGAGAACGTGGCGCGCGGGCACGAGGAGATCCTGCAGCGCCAGCAGGTCTTCGGCTTCACCTTCGAGGACCTGCGCGTGCACCTGCAGTCGATGGCCACCCGCGCCCTGTGGCCGACCGGCTCCATGGGCAACGATGCCGCCCTGGCGGTGCTCTCCGACCGGCCGCGGCTGCTCTACGACTACTTCAAGCAGCTCTTCGCCCAGGTCACGAACCCGCCCATCGACCCCATCCGCGAGGAGCTGGTGACGGCCACCGAGACCACCCTGGGGGCCGAGCGCAACCTGCTGCACCCGGAGCCGGAGAGCTGCCGGCAGATCCGCCTGTCGACGCCCACCCTCACCGATCCCGAGCTCGCCCGGCTGAAGGCCCTCGACCGGCCCGGCTTCCAGGTGAAGGTCCTGCCCATGCTCTTCGACGCCGGCGGCGGCAAGGAGGCCCTGCGAAACGCCCTAGACGGGCTCTACGCCGACGCCGAGGCGGCCATCGACGGCGGCGCCAACATCCTCATCCTCTCGGACCGCGGCTTCGACTCCTCGCGGGCGCCGATCCCGGCGCTGCTGGCCTCCGCGGGCCTGCACCACCACCTGATCCGAAAGGGCAAGCGCACGCGCACCGGTCTGGTGGTCGAAACCGGGGAGCCGCGCGAGGTGCACCACTTCTGCCTGCTCCTCGGCTACGGCGCCAACGCCATCAACCCGTACATGGTCTACGAGACCCTGGGCGACATGATCCGCGAGGGCATGCTCACCGACCTCGACTTCGACCAGGCGGTCTACAACTTCAACAAGGCCGTTGAGAAGGGCGTGGTGAAGGTGATGTCGAAGATGGGCATCTCCACCTTCAAGTCGTACCGGGGGGCGCAGATCTTCGAGGTCGTGGGCATCCGAAAGTCCGTGGTGGACGAGTTCTTCACCTGGACCGACTCGCGGGTCGAGGGCGTCGACCTGGAGGTGATCGCCGAGGAGTGCCGGCGCCGCCACGCCGCGGCCTTCCCGCGGTTCGAGGCCAACGGCGGGGTTCTCGACGTGGGCGGCGAGTACCAGTGGCGCCGCGGCGGCGAGTACCACCTGTTCAACCCGAAGACGGTGCACCTCTTGCAGAAGGCGGCGCGCACCGGCGACTACCAGATCTACGAGCGGTACGCCGCCCTGATCGACGACCAGCGCGAGAACATGGCGACCCTGCGCGGCCTGCTGGAATTCGTCGAGCCCGAGGACGGCGGCGTGCCCCTCGAGGAGGTGGAGAGCGTCGAGGCCATCACCCGGCGGTTCAAGAGCGGCGCCATGTCCTACGGGTCGATCAGCCAGGAGGCCCACGAAGGCCTGGCCATCGCCATGAACCGCATCGGCGGACGCTCCAACACCGGCGAGGGCGGCGAGGATCCGGGGCGCTACCAACTCGAGGCCAACGGCGACTCGAAAAACTCGGCCATCAAGCAGGTCGCCTCCGGCCGTTTCGGGGTGACCAGCAACTACCTGGTCAACGCCCGGGAGCTGCAGATCAAGATGGCCCAGGGCGCCAAGCCGGGGGAGGGCGGAGAGCTCCCCGGCGGCAAGGTCTATCCGTGGATCGCCAAGGTGCGCCAGTCGACGCCGGGGGTGGGCCTGATCTCGCCGCCGCCCCACCACGACATCTACAGCATCGAGGACCTGGCCGAGCTGATCCACGACCTGAAGAACTCCAACCCCGAGGCGCGCATCAACGTCAAGCTGGTCTCCGAGGTCGGGGTCGGCACGGTGGCCGCCGGCGTCGCCAAGGGCCATGCCGACGTGGTGCTCATCTCGGGCCACGACGGCGGCACCGGCGCCTCGCCGCAGACCAGCATCAAGCACGCCGGTCTGCCCTGGGAGCTGGGGCTTTCCGACACCCACCAGACCCTGGTCCTCAACCAGCTGCGGGACCGCATCGTGGTCGAGACCGACGGCCAGCTGAAGACGGGCCGCGACGTGGCCATCGCCTGCCTGCTGGGCGCCGAGGAGTTCGGCTTTGCCACGACGGCCCTGGTGGCCATGGGCTGCATCATGATGCGCGTCTGCCACCTCGACACCTGTCCCGTGGGCGTGGCTACCCAGAATCCGGCGCTGCGCGAGAAGTTCATGGGATCCCCAGACCACGTGGTCAATTTCCTGCGCTTCATAGCCGAGGACCTGCGCCGCATCATGGCGCGCCTCGGCTTCCTCACGGTCGACGAGATGGTGGGGCGCACCGACCGCCTGAGTCAGCGCCCGACCGACCACTGGAAGGCGAAGGGCCTCGACCTCTCGGCCCTGCTGCACCAGCCCGAAGTGGCAGCCGGGACCGGCCGCTTCTGCAGCCGCGCGCAGGACCACGGCATCGAGCGCTCCCTCGACGCGACGCGGTTGCTGGAGATCTGCCGCCCCGCCATCGAGCGCGGCGAGCGCGTCCGGGCCGAGCTGCCCATCGCCAACACAAACCGAGTCGTCGGCACCATCACCGGCGGCGAGATCACGAAGCGCCACGGACCCGACGGCCTGCCCGAGGATACGGTGCACCTGAGGTTCCGGGGCTCCGCCGGGCAGAGCTTCGGCGCCTTCGTGCCGCCGGGCATGACACTGGAGCTGGAGGGCGACGCCAACGACTACTTCGGCAAGGGCCTTTCGGGCGGCAAGCTCATCCTCTACCCGCCCGCGGAGTCGACCTTCAACGCCAGCGACGAGATCATCGTCGGCAACGTCGCCTTCTACGGCGCCACCGCCGGTCAGGCCTACATCCGCGGCATGGCCGGCGAGCGGTTCTGCGTGCGCAACTCCGGCGTCCACGCCGTGGTCGAGTCGGTGGGCGATCACGGCTGCGAGTACATGACCGGCGGCCGCGTCGTGGTCCTGGGGTCCACGGGACGCAACTTCGCCGCGGGCATGTCCGGGGGTCTGGCCTTCGTGCTCGACGCCGACGGCGCCTTCGCCGGACACTGCAACACCGAGATGGTCGACCTGGGGCCGCCGGACGCGGACGATCTGGCCGAGGTGCGCGACATGGTGGAGCGCCACGTGGGCTGCACGGAATCGGACCTGGGGCGGGAGATCCTCGACGACTGGAGCCGGGTGGCCCCCCGGTTCGTGAAGGTCTACCCCCGCGACTACCGGCGCATGCTGGAGGCGCTTGAGAGGGCCCGCGAGTCGGGGCTGTCCGGCGACGCCGCGGTCATGGAGGCCTTCGTCGAGAACATGAGCGACGAGGCCCGCGTCAGCGGCAACTAGCGAGAGAGATCCCGGTCCATGGCCAAACCCACCGGATTCATGGAGTTCGAGCGCGAGCTGCCCGCCGAGCGCGACCCCGTGGAGCGCCTGCAGGACTTCGACGAGTTCCACCGGCACCTCAGCGACGAGCGCATGCGCGACCAGGGGGCCCGGTGCATGGACTGCGGGATCCCCTTCTGCCACACGGGGACCACCCTGCCGGAGGACTCGCCCTTCGCCTCGGGCTGTCCCATCAACAACCTGATCCCGGAGTGGAACGACCTCGTCTACCGGGGGATGTGGCAGGAGGCGCTCGAGCGCCTGCACAAGACCAACAACTTCCCCGAGTTCACCGGGCGGGTCTGTCCGGCCCCTTGCGAGGGCTCGTGCGTGCTGGGGATCAACGAGCCGGCCGTGACGATCAAGAACATCGAGGTCTCCATCATCGACAAGGCCTGGGACGAGGGCTGGGTGGTGCCGGAGCCCCCGGACCGGCGCACGGGGAAGCGGGTGGCCGTCGTCGGCTCCGGTCCCGCGGGGCTCTGCTGCGCCATGCAGCTGAACCGCGCCGGCCACCGCGTGACCGTGTACGAGCGCTCCGACCGGGCCGGCGGCCTGCTGATGTACGGCATCCCCAACATGAAGCTGGACAAGCGCCTCGTGCAGCGCCGGGTCGACCAGATGGCCGCCGAGGGCGTGACCTTCGTGACCAACACCGAGGTCGGTGTCGACCTGGAGGTGCAACAGCTCGTGGACGCCTTCGACGCCGCGGTGCTGTGCACGGGGGCGCTGAAACCGCGCGACCTCGATGTGCCGGGCCGCGGGCTTCGGGGGGTGCATCAGGCCCTGGACTACCTGCACGTCAACACCAAGTCCCTCCTCGACTCGGGGCTCGAGGACGGGGACTACATCTCGGCGAAGGACAGGAACGTGATCGTCCTCGGGGGCGGCGACACCGGCACCGACTGCGTCGGCACGGCCCTGCGCCACGGGTGCCGGAGCCTCTTCCAGTTCGACATCATCCCGGCCCCGCCGGACGAGCGCACCACCGGCAACCCCTGGCCGGAGTGGCCCAAGGTCTACAAACTCGACTACGGCCAGGAAGAGGCCGCCGCCCTGTACGGCGACGACCCCCGGGAGTACCTGCTGAGCACGGTGGAGTTCCTCGACGACGGCGGCGGCCACCTCCGCGGCCTGGTGACCCGCGCGGTGGAGTGGGTACCGGCCGGGGACGGTCCTCCCTTCCGGGAAGTGCCCGGCACCGAGAAGGAGTGGCCGGCGGAGCTGGTGCTGCTGTCCATGGGCTGGCTGGGTCCGCAGGATACCCTGCCCGACGCCCTGGCCCTGGTGCGGGACCGCCGCTCGAACGTCCAGGCGGAGGAGGGCAAGTACGCCACCAGCATCCCCGGCGTCTTCGCCGCCGGCGACGTGCGCCGCGGCATGAGCCTGGTGGTCTGGGCCTTCAAGGAGGGGCGCGAGGCCGCCCGCGAGTGCGACCGCTACCTGATGGGCACCACGAGCCTGCCCTGAGGGCCTCTCCCAATTCTCATGTCCAAGCTCACCGACGAGGTCGGCGCCTTCGCCGGCTCCCAGCACTTCCTCCTGCTCGACGACGATCTGAAGGCCGGCGCCGAGCCCCTGCTGGCTCACTGGTGCGAGCAGGTGGGAGACGTGGTCTCCGAAGAGGCCATGACCCGCGCCCTGAAGAGCGTCGCCCGCCTCGACGCGCCCCTGGAGCAGCGGCGCGCCTTCCCGCGCCTGCTCCGGGAGTTCCTGGAGTACCTGCCGGCCACGGGACGCTTCCCCCTGGGCGGGGAGTGGGCCGCGCGGGTGGAGACCATGGAGGCGGGCTACCTGGACGCTTTTCGCCGGGACGGCAGCGTCCGGGGCGAGACCGTCAGGCGCGGCGCCGTCACCGGCCGCAACGACCCCTGCCCCTGCGGCAGCGGCCGGAAGTTCAAGAAGTGCTGCATGGCCCTCCTCGGGTCCTGAGCCCCGCCCGGCCCCACGCGGGCCCGTTCCGTAACATGGTTCACCGCAGGCCCCCCGGGATCCTCCCGTTGACGGTTTGGGATCCTCTGGTTAACATCGTTCACCCATGGACCGAACGGATATTCTCACCCGGGCCTGCGAGCTCTATCTGGAGGGCGGCGCCGAAGCCGTCTCCATGCGCCGGTTGGCCCGCGATCTCGGGGTCACCGCCCCGGCCCTCTACCGTCACTACGACAGCCGCGAGGAGATGCTCCTCGACGTCGTCGCCGAGGCCTACCGGCGGCTGAGCGAGCGGCTCTACGGCGCCCTCTCCGGCCGCACCCCCGCCGAGCGGCTCTACCTGGCCGGCCAGGCCTATCTCGATTTCGCCCTCGATCAGCCGAAGTACTATGAGATGCTCTACACGCCCGCCCACACCCTCGGGGCGGAAGAACTCCCCGATCAGGTGACGGAGCAGGTCGCCAGCGTCGGCCGGTTCTTCAACGACCGCGTGCGCGAGTGCATCGACGCCGGCCTCTTCCAGCCCCTCGACCCCGCCGACGTGTCCGGCACCCTGTGGGCCCACGCCCACGGCCTGATCTCCATCTACCTGCGCGGCTGTCTGGACATGGAGGCCGACGAGTTCCGCCGCCACTACGGGGCCTCGAGCCGGCGGGCGATCACCGGCATGGCCACCCCCGCCTACGAGGTTGAGATGGACCGCGCCATCGAGGACCTCTCCCGGGCGGAGGCCCGCCGGGAATCCGGGGGCAAGGGCCGCCTGCGCTCCCAGGCCGCGACCTGGCTGACCTGGGTGCTGACGGCTTTCGGCGGCGCCCCTGTGGCCGCGGAGACCACACCCGGCCAGGAGTTGGTCCTGAGCATCGACGAGGCCGTGAATCTGGCCCTGGACCGCGGCCGGGCGCTGACGGAGGCGCGCCTGCTCCTGACCGAGGCCGAGGAGCGGGTCTCCGAGGCCTGGGGAGAGGTCTTTCCGCGCCTCGACTTCTCCGCCAGCTACGTGCGCAACATCTCGCCGCCCGTCTCCTTCGTGCCGGCGAGAATCTTCAATCCCGCGGCCCCGGAAGGTGAGTTCCTCTCCCTGGAGTTCGGGGCCGACAACAGCTGGCAGAGCGCCCTCACCTTGCGGCAGCCCCTGTTCGACCCGAAGGCCCTGGTCGGCCTCGGTGCGGCCGAAAACTACCGGCGCCTCCAGCGGGAGATGGTCCGCGGCCACTCCCAGCAGGTGGCCACACGGGTGCGCCTCCTCTGCTACGACCTGCTGCTGCGCGGCGAGGAGGTGCGCCTCATCGAGCGCTCCCTGGATCGCCTGCGGCAGGCCCTCGAGGAGACGCGCGCGCGGGCCCGGGCGGGCCTGGCCTCCGACTACGACGTGCTGCGGCTCGAGGTCGAGCTGGCCACCCTCGAGCCGCGCCTGCTGCTCGCCGGCAACGCCAGGGCTTCGGGGCGCCGCCGGCTGGGTCTGGAGCTGGCCGTCGACGACCCCGGACGCCTGCGGTTGTCCGAGAGGGGAACCCTCACCACGGCCAGGCCCGGCCTCGAGCTTCCGGCCGGAGATCTCGTGCAGACGGCGCTGGCCCGCCGCTCCGACGTGCGCCAGCTCGAGCAGAACGCCGCGCTGCGCCGGAGACTCCTGCGGCGGGAGCAGGCGGAGTACCTGCCCAGGGTTTCCCTGTTCGCCACGTGGGACGTGCAGGCGCAGCAGGACGGAAGACCCGACTTCTTCGGCAGCGCCAACAACCGCGCCACCAGCAAGATCGCCGGCCTGTCCGTGGAGCTGCCCCTGTTCAGCGGCCTGCAGCGGGACGCCCGCATCGATCGGGAGCGGGCCGTCCTGCGCCAGGGCCAGGTGCGGGCGCAGATGGCGCGGGACGAGGCGGCGGTCCAGGTCCAGGACCTGAAGGAGGCCCTGGCCGAGGCCGCCCAGCGCGAGGGCGGCCAGCGCCTCGCCGTGTCCCAGGCGCGGCGGGGATTCGAGATCGCCAGCGCCCGCTACCGCGAGGGTCTCGGCAGCCGGCTCGATGTGACCGACGCCGAGGTCGCCCTGCGGCAGAGTGAGTTCAACATGGCCCAGGCGGCCCACGACCGGCTCGCCAGGCGGGCCCAGCTCGACCTCGCCATCGGCCGGGTGCCTCCCGTCGACGGCGAGGCCGCAACCGATTCGGAGGAGATGGAGTGAGCAAGCCCTTCCACCCAGCGCGCCTCATCCAGGGCGCCCCCCTCCTCGCAACCGCGGCTCTGTTCCTGGGCGGCTGCGGCGGCGAGTCCGAGGCCCTCGACGAGGCGCCGGCCGCCGACACGCACCGCATCATCAACGTCGAGGTCATGACCCTGACCCCGCGGACCTTCACCGACAGGATCCGTCTCACCGGCACGGTCCGCGCCGACCGCGAGGTGACGGTGAGCACCGAGGAAGGCGGCACCGTGGCGGCGATCCTGGCCGACAAGGGCGAGAGGGTGCGCCGTGGGCAGGCCCTGGTGCGGCTGGACGACGAGTTGCTGCGCGCCCAGCGCGACGAGGCCGAGGCCCAGGCGGCCCTGGCGGCGGATCTGTGGGGGCGCAAGAAGCGGCTTTTCGAAGAGGAACGCATCGGCACCGAGGGGGACTACCTCGAGGCCCGCTACACCGCCGAGCAGACCCGGGCCCGTCTCGACCTGATCCAAGCGCGGCTCCGGCGCACCGTCGTGCGGGCGCCCTTCGACGGCCTCCTCGACCAGCGCCTGCTGGAGGTCGGCTCGGTCATCGCCCCGGGCCAGGCGGTGGGCCGCATCCTCGACCTGGAGCCGCTGAGGGTGACCACCGGCGTTCCCGAGCGCTACGCGGCCAAAGTGGCCCCCGGCGACCAGGCGGTCGTCGCCTTCGCCGCCCTCGCGGACACCTGCGGGGCCACGGTGACCTACGTGGGGGCCGCCGTCGACGGCCGCCATCGCACCTTTCTCGTCGAGCTCGACCTCGAGCGTCCGGTGGCCGGGGCCAAGCCGGCCATGGTCGCCGAGGTGACCCTCGACCTCGAGGTCCATCCGCAGGCCATCATGGTGCCCCACGAGGCCCTGGTGCGCACCGAGGAAGGCTTCACCGCCTTCGTCGCCGCCGGCGGAGAGGAGGGCCCCGTGGCCCGGGCGCGCCCGGTCACTCTCGGCGCCTCCGGCGGCGACCAGGTGGTGGCCACCTCCGGACTGGAGCCCGCGGACCGCCTCATCGTCGTCGGCCAGCAGCAGGTGGCGGACGGCGACCGCCTGCGCATCGTCACCAGATGACCGATCGTCCCGGCGGCCTCGACGCCTTCAAGGAGTTGCCCGTCACCTCGTGGGCGGTGCGTCACGGCACCAGCATGCTGATGCTGTTCGCCATCATCGCCCTGGCCGGGGTCCTGGCCTACCGCAGCGTCCCCAAGGAATCCTTCCCCGAGATCGAGATCCCCGTTGTCGCGGTGAACACCATCTACCCGGGGGTGTCGCCCAGGGACATGGAGTCCCTGGTGACGCGGGTGATGGAGCAGGAGCTGAGGACCCTCCCGGACCTGAAGGAGCTGACCTCCACCTCCGTCGAGGGCTATTCGAGCGTGGTGGCCGAGTTCAGCACCGAGGTCGATCTCCAGGAGGCCCTGCGGCAGGTGCGGGAGAAGGTCGACCTGGCCAAGGGCGAGCTCCCCGCCGACGCCGAGGAGCCCCGGATCTTCGAGTTCGACTTCCAGGACGTTCCGATCCTGCAGGTGAACCTGTCCGGACTGTACGGGCTGGTTCGCCTCAAGCAGGTTGGCGAGGAGCTGGAGGACCGCCTCGAGCAGATCCCGTCGGTGCTGCGAGTCGACTTGCGGGGGGGCCGCGAGCGCGAGGTCCAGATCGACGTGTCCCTGCCGCGCCTGCTCTACTACGGCCTGACCCTGAAGGACGTGGTCGAGACGGTGCGCAACGAGAACGTCAACATCCCCGGCGGCTCGATCGACGTGGGCGAGCTGAAGTTCCTGGTCCGCGTCGACGGCGAGATCGACGACCCCCTGGCGATCGGCGACCTCGTGGTGGACGCGCCGGAGGGCCGCCCGGTGTACGTGCGCGACGTGGCCGACGTCGACTTCGGCTTCGCCGAGCGCCAGAGCTACGCCCGCCTCGACGGCCGGCCGGTGGTGACCCTCGACGTGATCAAGCGCACGGGCGAGAACATCATCGAGACCTCCGACGCGGTGCACGCCGCGATCGCCGGGATGGAGGCCGAGTTCCCTCCCGGCACCGTGGTGAAGACCACCTCGGACATGTCCCGGGACATCCGCATGATGGTCAGCAGCCTGGAGAACAACATCCTCTCCGGCCTGCTGCTGATCGTGGCCGTCCTCCTGTTCTTCCTCGGCGTGCGCACCTCGGTCTTCGTGGGCCTCGCCATCCCCACGTCGATGCTGCTCTCCTTCCTCGTTCTCGGGCTGCTCGGCGTGACCATGAACATGGTGGTCCTGTTCTCGCTGATCCTGGCCCTCGGCATGCTGGTGGACAACGCCATCGTGATCGTGGAGAACACCTACCGCTACGTGGAGGAGGGCTGGGACCGGGCCGTGGCCGCCCGCAAGGCCACGGGCGAGGTGGCCCTGCCCGTCATCGCCTCGACCCTCACGACCGTGGCCGCCTTCGGTCCGCTCCTGTTCTGGCCCGGCATCGTCGGGGAGTTCATGAAATACCTGCCCACGACGCTGATCGTGACCCTCTCCAGCTCCCTCTTCGTGGCTCTCGTGATCGTCCCGGTGCTGTGCAGCCGGTGGCTGCGGGTGGAGGGAGACCGCGGCCACAGGCTGCCGTCGACCGGGCGCTGGGTCCTGACCGGCCTGGCCCTGGCGGCCGCCGCCGGGCTGGCCGCGGTCAACGCCGTGACCCTGGCCCTTCTGGCGGGCACGGCCCTGGCCGCCCTGCTTGCCCACCGATGGATCCTCGGTCCCCTGGCCCGGCGGTTCCAGGGGACGGGCTTGCCATGGCTCCTCGACCGTTACGAGGGGGCCCTGGGCTGGGCCCTCGGCCACCGCCTCATCGTCGTGGCGGGATCCTTCGCCGTGCTGGTGGCCACGGCCGCCGCCTTCTCCAAGTTCAACCACGGCATCGAGTTCTTCCCCGAGGACATCCCGCCGCGGCAGGTCTGGGTCGACGTGGAGACCCCGGTGGGCACGCGCGTCGAGTTCCTCGACGGCATCGCCCGCGAGCTGGAGCTGCAGGTGCGGGACGTGGAGGGCTTCGAAGACGCCGAATCGGAGGTGACCACGGTAGGCGCCGGCGGCAACCCGCTCATGGGCGGCACCCGGGGAGCCAACAACGCCCGCCTCATGGTGAACTTCGCCGACTACCAGGAGCGGCGGTTCGACACCTTCCTGACCCTGGCCCGCATGCAGCAGGGGGTGGGGCGCGAGATCGCCGGCGCCGAGATCTCCGTGGACATGCCGGTGGACGGGCCGCCCCAGGGAGCGCCCGTGAACATCGAGATCGTCGGCAGGGATCCCACGGTGCTCAAGGACCTGTCCGATCGCGTCCTGCAAGTCCTGAGGAACGCTCCCGTGGGCCAGAAGCTCAGCGGCCTGGAGAGCGATCTCGACGAGGCCCGCCCCGAGCTGGCCGTCCACGTGGACCGCGAGAAGGCCGCCCTCTACGGCTTGTCGACGGCGCAGGTGGCCGGCGTCGTGCGCACCGCCATCCAGGGCACGGAGGCGAGCCGGTACCGCACCGGCAACGACGAGTACGACGTCGTCGTCCGTCTCGCCGAGCCGTGGCGGCGCGATCTGGAGTCCCTGCGCGACCTGGTTCTGGAGAACGATCCGGGCGAGCAGATCCCGCTGGTCTCCGTGGCCGACTGGACGGTGGGGGAGGGGCTCGGCTCGATCCGCCGCAAGGACATGGACCGCATGGCCACGATCAGCTCGGACGTGCGCGCCGGACTCAACAAGAACGCCGTGCTCGCCGAGGTGAAGCAGAGCCTGGAGCCCTTCGTCGAGCAGGAGCTGCCGCCGGGTTACAAGGTGCGGTACACCGGCCAGTCGGAGGACCAGGCCGAGGCCGAGGGCTTCCTGACCACGGCCTTCCTCGCCGCCCTGGGCCTGATCGCCTTCATCCTCGTGACCCAGTTCAACTCGGTGATCAAGCCCGTCATCATCCTCACCTCGGTGATCATGTCCACCGCCGGGGTCCTCCTCGGGCTCATGGTCTTCCAGATGCCCTTCGGGATCATCATGACCGGCGTCGGCATCATCTCCCTGGCCGGGATCGTGGTCAACAACGCCATCGTCCTCGTCGACTACATCGACGTACTGCGCCGCCGCGACGGCCTCGAGCGCCAGGCCGCCCTCATCCGGGCCGGGCGCACGCGCCTGCGTCCCGTCATCCTGACGGCGATCACCACCGCCCTCGGCCTGGTGCCCCTGGCCATCGGCCTCAACTTCGACTTCTTCGGCCTCTACGGCCGCCTCGACCCGGACCTCTTCTGGGGCGGCGAGCAGGCGGCCTGGTGGGGACCGATGGCGATCGCCGTGATCGTGGGGATCCTCTTCGCCACCTTCCTGACCCTGTTCCTCGTGCCGGTCATGTACTCGCTCACCGACGACATGGGGCGCTTCCTCGGCCGTCACTTCTCGCCAGGCGGCGGGGAGGTGGAAACGCCTGGGGAAAGCGTCCCGGTTCCAGGCGGTTGACCGTGGACGGGCCTCGCCTACAGGCCCGGTCCCAGACTCGGATCCAGCTCGCGGACGAGGTCCTTCACCTCTCCGACCCGATTCTCACCTCCGGCAGCAGTCCCTCAGCGTGCACCGACCCGCGCACCGCGCCGTCCCCGGGAGGAAACGGTCTTGAAATGAGACGGAAACGAGGAACCCCTTTGCCTACACCTTGACATGAAAAAACAATGACTTAGGATGAATCGATCCCGCAACGGGTCGGAAATGAGCCGCAAATGGAGACGCCGGCCGTCAACAGCTACACGATACCGCAGCGGTGGATACGCTACGACCCCACGACCGTTTTCGAGTCGCTGGTTCAGGCCAAGGCCACCGCCGGGGTCCTGAATCGAATGCCGTATCTGCCCCAGTGGATCGAGCAGGTCCACGAGGAACAGCTGCGGCTGGAGGCCGCCGGCACCTCGCGCATCGAAGGCGCCGAGTTCACCCAGGGGGAGCAGGAAGAAGCCCTCGCTCCGGACCCTCCCGCGCACACCGGGCTGACCCATTCCCAACGGCAACTGCGCGCCGCCGACGCCACCTACCGCTGGATGCGCTCACAGCCGGCCGACCGATGGGTCTCGACCGACTTCATCCTGGAGACCCACCGGCGCATCGTGACCGGCTGTGACGACGATCAATGCGAGCCCGGAGCACTGCGCCCCCAAGGCTGGAACGTCACCTTCGGCACGCCGCCCTGCCGGGGGGCCGAAGGCGGCAACGAGTGCCGCATCGCCTTCGATTCTCTCTGTTCCGCCATCGCCGGCGAGTTCCGGCAACACGACCGGATCATTCAGGCCATCGCCACCCACTACCACGTGGGATCGATGCACCCCTTCGGCGACGGCAACGGCCGCACCGCCCGCGCCCTGGAGGCGTTCATGCTGCGGCAGGCCGGTGTCAACGACATGGTGATGGTCAGCCTTTCCAATTACTACTACGAGCGCAAGGATGAGTACCTGGCGGCGCTTTTCGCCTCCCGGCGCGAGGGACACGACCTGACTCCTTTCCTCCGATTCGCCCTCGGGGCCGTCACCGAACGGAGCAACGCAGTCGCCACGCACCTCGCCGCCAACCATCAGCGCACCCTGTTCCGGGAATTCGCCAGATCGTTGTTCGGGCAGCTCCGCAGTCCGCGCCGCCGGGTCCTGGCGGACAGGCAGCTGAGAGTCGTGGAGGTTCTGCTTGACGTCGGTTCCCTCAGCCTGAATGGACTTGCGAGCAGGGTATTGGGCGATTACGACGGCCTCAAATTCCCTGAGCGGGCGTTTGCGCGGGATCTGGTTGGGTTGCTCGAGTTGTCCGCGATCACGCTTGACGACGACCGGGTCGCCGTCAACCTGGACTGGCCGATGCAGTCTTCGGAGTCGGAATTGCTGCAACGGTTGGAGAGCATGCCCGCTACCGCATCGGCCAGAAATCCGGCCATGGCGAAGTTGTCCCAGCTGTTGGGCCGCGACCGCGGGCGCGGCATTCCCAGGTGAGGTGGCAGAGGGCTATCCCCCCTCCAGCGCCTTCAGCTCCGCCACCGCCCGTTGATGGGCGAACCCGTCGTAGGCATCCCGCACCGGTAGTCCGACCGCCTTCTTCAGCAGTTCCCTCGCGCGCTCCCTGCCGGCCTTGCCGGCGAGCTTCGGCAGCCTGAGCGCATAGTCCAGCAGCACCACCTTCGACTCCGGGGCCAGCTCCAGGGCGCGCTCGAAGTGGGCGACCGCTTCCTTCCCGGTTGCCCCGTACATGACCCGGGCCATCATGCCTCCGGCACGACTGACGATGTCGGCGTTCCACCCGCCGAGGGCCAGGTGCGCCAGGGCGTGGCCGGACTGGAAGTACGCCTCCGGGTTGGCCGTATCGGCGCGCACCGCCTGCTCGCCCAACCCCAGCGCGCGTTCGGAGCCGCATAGTGCCCGTACACCGCGAGCGAGCGCGCCGCCGCGGTGATATAGCGGAACTGACCCATCTTCTGCCTAGGTAAGGCTTCATTGACAAGAAGAGACGTGTGGCTTTAATATGGTCATGTGAAAAGACTATATAGTCAGGAGTTGAGACCATGCGGATGCCCATCAGCGAGTTCAAAGCCAAATGCACCCAGGTCGTGCGCGAAGTTGGCACCAAATACAGAACTGTGGAGTTGACCAATCGCGGCAAGGTCGTAGCGCAAGTCGTCCCGCCTGAGCCGGAGACCAAACCCGATCCCCAATCCTTCTTCGGCTCGCTCCGAGGTACTGTCGCGTACCAGCCCGGTTGGGATGAGCCTCTCGGCGAGGATGATTGGGAAGCTTGTCAGTGAAGTACTTGCTCGACACCAATGCGTGGATCTGGGCCTTGGAGGCACCGGAAAAACTGCCCGACCCGACAAGAGCAGTGCTGATGGAGCCGGATCACCTGCCTTTTGGGCTAGCGGCGATCAGTCCTTGGGAAGTAGCAAAAAAAGAGTCCAAGGGGCTTCTGCATTTATCTATGCCCGTGCGCCAGTGGGTAGCGCACGCCACCCAAGCCCCGTTCATAGAGGTTCTGCCCCTTTCGGTGGATATAGCCCTCGAATCGGCGCATTTGCCTGCTCCATGCCACAAAGACCCAGCCGACCACATGATCGTCGCCACAGCGCGGATGCACAATCTGGTGCTGATCAGTGCCGACCAACGGCTGCGCGCCTATCCACACGTGCAAACAAAGTGGCAATAGGGGACTACCCCCCCTCCAGCCCCTTCAGCTCGGCCACCGCCCGTTCGTGGACGAACCCGCCGTAGACATCCCCCACCGGCAATCCGACCGCCTTCTTCAGCAGTTCCCTCGCGCGCTCCCTGCCGGCCTTGCCGGCGAGCTTCGGCAGCCTGAGCGCATAGTCCAGCAGCACCACCTTCGACTCCGGGGCCAGCTCCAGGGCGCGCTCGAAGGCGACCGCTTCCTTCCTGGTTGCCCCGTACTTGACCCGGGCCATCATGCGCCCGGCGCGACTGACGATGTCGGCGTTCCAGCCGCCGAGGGCCAGGTGCGCCAGGGCGTGGTGGGGATCGATGGCGAGCGTCGCTTCGAACATTTCGCGGGTCTTGCCCCCGAGGCCTTTCCGAAGCGCCGTCATCGTGCCCATGCTCTGCGCGTACCGGCCGAGGGCGTGGCCGGACTGGAAGTACGCCTCCGGGTTGGCCGTATCGGTAGTTCATTTCAGCCTCCGTTGTGCAGCAGTTCAGCGCCCTCCTCAGGACCATCGCCTGAGGCCGGGCACCGGGTCGGTGCGGCCGAGCGAGCGGCGCCGCCCCGCGCCTCCCTTCTCAGCGGCGGGCGCCCTCGAAGGGAGACGGATGCGACAGGGTATCCAGCAACACGTCCGCCGGGGGGGTGAGCCACGAGGCCCGCCCACCGGTGAGGACGGCCGTCAGCCGGGCCCCGGAGTTGCGCACGTAGCGCTCCCCCTCGCCGGCGGCTCCCCCCACCTCGAGCAAGTCGCGCACACCCTTCTCATCGGTCAGCTCCACCCGGGCGGAGCCGAAGCCGTAGCCGGCCGAAGCCGCCGGGTCCACGAGGCGCTCCACCCTCACCTGCCGCAGGTAGGTCAGGTAGGCGTAGACGCTGGCGTCGACGCAGTTGTCCTCCACGCCCGACTCCCGCTGCAGCAGCCACCGGTAGCGCTCCCGTTCCCCCGCGGGCAGGGGCAGGGCCGGCGCGTCCTCGGGCAGGGGAGCCAGCACCCGCCGCAGCCGGTAGGCTTCCCCGGGAGCCGTCACCTGCACCTCCACCACGGAACCCCGGCGCTCGTCGCGCGGCATCAGGTGCGGGTCGAGCATGGGAGGCCTGGCGGCCCCCAGTTGGAGCAGGGGGTTGGCGTGCAGGTGGAGGACGGTGTCGGAGCCGGCCCTCCGGACATAGCTCTCCGGTCCGGCCGGCCCCGGGACACCCTTGCCGATCCAGATCTCCCCGAGGGACTCCCCGGCGGTGCCGGCGAGGGTCAGCCGCACGGCCTGCCCCCCGGTGACGCCGAGGTCGTCGAAGTCGTCCTCGTCGGTGGTGGCCAGGGTGCCGGAGGCGCCGAGCACCTCGTGGAGGAGCCGGTCCACGCGCCCGGAGTGGGCGTAGGCGCCGAAGTAGGCGGGGAAGCGCCAGGTGTCCCCGCGGCGCTCGTAGACCCAGGGGGACGAGCCCGGGACCTGCAGGGAGAAGCTGCGGACGCGCTCGGGCTCGACCTGCCCGGAGGGCGGCAGGACCCCCCGCAGGACCGCCGCCTCGTCGCGGGCGGTCTCCCGGGCCCGGCGCACCCAGCCGTCCGTGGCGACGACGGCCGCCAGAACCCCGGCCAGCAGCAGCAGGTGCCGGGTCACGGGCGGGGCCGCCGGTGGATGGACCGCCGCCAGCGCCAGAGCCCCACGAGGGCGAGAGCCAGCGGAGCACCGCCGATCACGGCGAGACGCCAGGTGGCGCGCGCCTCCGCGCCCGGCGCCGGGAAGCCCCTGGCGGGCGCCCGGGCGCGCCCCTGCAGCTCGGTCATCCGCGGGCCGAGGGCGACCATGGCCGCGGCGTTGAGCAGCAGCTGGTCGTGGGCGAAGCCGGCGCTGAAGAGACGGTGGTTCTTGAACATCTCCGAGGAGCCGAGCAGCAGCATCCAGCCGTCCCGGGCCCCGTCGACGGGTTGCCGCTGAAGGCGGGTGCCGCCGCCCTCGGTGTCCACGGTCTCCACGGCGGGGAAGCGTCCTTCCAGGGTCAGGGCCAGACTCTGGGGGCCGGACAGGTAGCCGCCGCCACGAAGCGTCTCGGGCGGCAGCCAGCCGCCGCTCCAGTCGTAGGACCAGGCGCGATCCGTCGTCGTCGCCAGCACCTCGGCGCGCAGGCCGGCCTCCCCCAGGGCGGCGGCGTCGACGCGGAAGCGGTTGCCCCAGATGAACAGCAGATCGCCGAGACGACCGGTCACCGGCGAGGTGCTGGAGTGGTTGGAGCCGAGGGCCCGGATCAGAAAAGGCAGGGCCACACGCTGCGGGTCGTACTCGCGCACGGCGGCGCGGTTCACCTGGGTGTCGAGCTCAAGGTGATGGCGGCTGCGGTCCATGAGCACCTCGCGCACCTGCTCGACGCCGAAGAGCCTCAGGTAGCGGTCGAAGTCCTGGAACTGGGGCTGCGGCCAGTGCACGGTCCCGAAGCCGGTGCCGCGGTACTGGCGCTGCTGGATGTTGAAGTGCTGCATGGCCACCACGGCCCGCCCCCCGCGTGCCAGGTGCCGGCTCAGCCAGGTCAGGACCGGTGTCGAGTCCCTCCGCGGCTGGAACCAGATGACGGCCCCGGGGTGCTCCGGGAACACGGGCTCGCGCAGCGGCACGTGACGCACGTCGTATCCGTACTCCCTCAGCAACTGCTTGGCGCGGGCATGGACATCCACGCCCTGGGGAGCGCTCAGGCCCTTCTTCTGGTAGTCCTCGTGGGCCTCGGCCGGCGACAGGCGCGGCAGGTCCGAGATCACCGTGATCACAGGGGCGCGCCCCTCGTCGAGCCGCTTCAGGGCCGCGGCGAGGAGGAAGTCCAGGTGGGCGCCGGTGTGGCCGTCGAGGCGGGGAATCGAGGTCGAACGGCCGCCCTGGCGCAGCACCAGCCCGCTGTGGATCTCGGTGGTGACGCTCGTGTCCTGCCAGACGCGCTCCACCTCGAAGGCCGGCACTGCGGGGGCGCGGCCCTCCACGGGATGGTGCACTTCGACCACAATTCCCGCGTCTGACAGCACCCCCCGGAGGCGGTCGGCGACGGCTCCCACACTCGACGGCAGCTGCGACCGAGGGGACAGGATGAGCTCGGCCCTCAGCTCCCCCGCCCGGTTCCGCAGGGCGTCCACGACCGAGGCGTCCGGCGTGTGCACGCCCGCGGCCGTCAGGTCCCAACGCACCTGCCCCAGGGGTCCGCGCAGCGCCAGGAAGAGGAGGGCCACAGCCACCACCCCCGCCCCGGCTGCGAGGGCCGGTCCAGGCGCAGGACGGTATCGCCCGCCCGGGCGGACGCTCCCACGCAGGGTCCGAAAGGCCAGCCCCGCCCACAGGAGCGGCACGAGACCCGCCACGGCCAGGCGCCAGCCCACTCGGGAGGCCCCGGACAGGACCGGCAGGCTCGCCGGCCGGCCGCGATCGACCCGCTGCCGCGCCAGCCGCTCCGGGTCGGCGAAGGTGCGCGCCAGGTCGCGGACGAAGACGGCGTGTCCGTACCCGGCCTGTTCGAGGATCTCGTCGCGGAAGGGGCTGGCCGAGGCCAGCACCAGCAGCTGACCCGCCCACGGGTCCTCCGGGGTGAGCAGGACCATCAGGTTCTGCTTGGGCACCGGCAGGGCCTTGGGCAGGTCCTCCAGGCCGAACTCGCCCTCGGGCAGGGCCCGCACCCAGGCGTGCTCGGTGGTGGTGGCGGCCACGTGGGCCTGGTAGCCGGCCGCGGCCACCCGCCGCGGGTCGACCCGCAGGGGACTGGCGGCGGTGAAGCTCAGGCCGCCCCGCGCCGGCGTCCGGAAGGGACGGAAGTCGCGGAAGGCGGGCAGATTGCGCAGGTGGAAGGGGGCTTCCACCTCACGCTCCACCCCGTCCACGGAGACCGTCACCGGGCCGGCGTTGCGGTCCATGACCAGATCCGCCACCGGCTCCAGGCCGAAAGGCTCCAGGAGACGTTCCCAGGCGCTGTCCATCCCCTCGACGCGGAAGCGGACCTCGCCCTCCTCGCCGGCGGCGTAGCGCACCCGGTAGGCGCTGCCGGCCAGGACGGCGGTCCGTCCCGAGGCCAGGAAGCGGCGCAGCTCGGCGATGTGCTGCCGCGTCACCCGCCGCGGCTCCAGCCAGAACAGGACGTCCACGTCCCGGGGGATGAAGCCCCCGGCGTCGACGTCGATCTCGAGGACGGGGCCGTGCTGGCTCAGGTAGCGGGGGAAGCGCCCGTAGCCCGTCGGGGCCGACACGGCGAAGGCGGCCTGGGGCGCCGACTCGCCCGCCGCCAGGCGCGCCGACACCAGGCGGGCCAGGTGCGGCAGATGGGCGTTCTCGATCCCCTGGATGAGGATGTCCTCCCGCCGGGGGCGCCCCTGCCGGGAGAACACCAGGGAGGACCAGATCTCCGCCTGGCTCTCGGCGTCGTCGACGACGCGGCGCACCCGGATGGGACTCGCGCGGCGGGAGGCGGCGTAGCGGGCGCCCGCCGGCCCGGAGAGGCCGGGATCGACGACGCGGTAGCTGAAGCGCCCGCCGGCGGCCGCCTCCATCTCCTCGAGCAGGGCCCTGGCCGTGGCCTCCACCTCCTTCAAGTGGGAGGGCATGCGCTCCCGGCCGCTGACGAAGAGGGTGGCCGCCAGCTCCCCGTCCAGGCCGCGCAGGAGTCTCCGCAACTCGGCCGGCACGGTGGCCGGATGGCGCCCCCCGGGATCGAGGTGGGCGGCCGGCCCCGCGGCGCCGAGCAGCCGGCCCGCGTAGACCGTGATCCCGAAGAGGAGGACAGCGGCGAGGAGGGCCTGGACCAGGAAGGTTCGCTTCAATGCGGCCTCGTCAGTACTTGAGGCGCTGCAGGCCGATCCGGGTCATCCACAGGAAGAACGCGCACAGGAGGGCGAAGTAGAGGAGGTGGTCGAGGCCGACGAGCCCGTTGACGAAGGCCTGGTAGTGGGGCAGACAGGAGACGGACTCGGCCAGCCAGGTCCCCGGCTGCCAGGCCGGGGCCAGACCGTCGAGGATCTCCACCACCTGCGGATGGCCGCTGAAGACGAGCAGAAAGGCCGTCATGGCCGCGAGCACGAAAGCGACGATCTGATTGTGGGTGAGGCTGGACAGGAACTGGCCGAAGGCGAGGAACAGGGCGCCCAGGAGCAGGGCCCCCAGGTAGCCGGCCAGGATCATGCCAAGGTCGGGCTCTCCCAGCCACACCAGCATGACCACGATCGGCAGCGACCCGGCGATCACCACCAGGAAGTAGACGAGGGCGGCCACATACTTGCCGGCCACCACCTGCAGGGGCTCCAGGGGCAGGGTCAGGAGCAGCTCCACCGTCCCCTGGGCGTGCTCCTCCGACCAGGAGCGCATGGTGATGGCGGGCACGAAGGGGATCAGCAGGAAGGGCAGCACCTCGAAGTAGGGGGACATGTCGACGACGCCCTCGAGGAAGAAGGCGTTCATGAAGATGGTCCCCGAGAGCACGAGGAAGACGGCGGCGTAGATGTAGGCGATGGCCGAGTCGAAGATGGCGATCAGCTCGCGGCCGGCGACCAGGCGCGTCCCGGCGGCGAACTCGCGGAGGGCGCGCGACCTTCCGCGAGCCTCAGCCTCCGCGGCCATGATATTCTCCGGAGGTGGACACGAGGTGGGCGAAGAGCGTTTCCAGGTCGGCCCCGGGAAGGCCGGCGGCCTGGGCCTGCGCCGCCAGGGGGCCGTCGCCGAGGAGGCGCCCCTGGTGAATGATGAGCACGCGGTCGCTGACCGCCTCCACGTCGGGGATGATGTGGGTGGAGAACAGGATCGCCCGGTCCTGCTTGAGGCCGGAGAGCTGCTGGCGGAAGGCCATCACCTGCAGCGGATCGAAGCCGTGGGTCGGCTCGTCGAGCAGCAGCACCGGCGGGTCGTGCACAAGGGCGATGGAAAGCCCCACGCGCTGGCGGAAACCGGTCGAGCACTGGCGCACCCGCAGGCTCCGGACCGGGCCGAGACCGCACAGGTCGACGGTGCGCTCCAGGGCCTCCTCGAGCCGGCTCCCGCGCAGACCGTGAGCGCGGGCCACGAAGCGCAGCAGGTCGTCGACCACCATGTCGGCGTAGAGGGGGGTGTCCCCCGGCAGGTAGCCGATGCGGCGGCGCACTTCCAGGGGGTCCTCGGCGATGTCGTGCCCAGCGACCGAGACGCGCCCCGAGGTGGGCAGCAGGTAGGTGGCCAGCATCTTCAGCATCGTCGACTTGCCGGCGCCGTTGGGCCCCACGAAGCCGACGATCTCCCCCCGCTCGACGTGGAAGGAGACGTCGTCCACGGCGGTGATCGCTCCGGCGCCCGACCCGAAGACGCGGGTGACCGCCTCCACCGCGATCACGCGGGAACCTCCCCCGGGTTGTGCACCCGCAGCGTGCGCAGGCGGTTGAGGGCGGCGGCCAGCTCGAAGCGGCGGAAGCCGGCCAGGTCGCCCGAGGGCCGGCAGGACAGGGCGTCGAGCCCGCCGGCGGCGACGTCGGCCATGAGCCGGTCGAGGATCTCGGCCAGGCTGCGGCGGCCGTCGATGTAGCGCTCCCGCCCGCGAAGGATGGCCTCGGCGATGGCCCGCGTCTGGCCGGCGTCGACCAGCTGCGCCACGGCGGACAGGTCGATGCTCTCCTCCCCGAAGCGCAGCTCGAAGGGCCCTCTCGCCTTCCAGCTGACCTCGCGGCGCCCGCGCCTCGGGTCGATGCTGTCCGGCAGGGGCACTCGGGAGGGGCCCCCGGCCACCGGGCCCGTCGTCTCCCGGGTGCGGTCCCCCTCGTGGGCGCGGGCGATGGCGTGGGCCCGGACCGTCACGTCCACAGGCTGATAGCGCTCCATGGCGATCACCGTGTCGGCGACGCCGAAGTAGTCGCCGCTGCCGCCCATGACCAGGACCGTGGAGACCCCGGCCTCCTCGTAGAGCTGGCGCACGCGGTCGATGTAGGGCCGCACCGGCTCCTGCTCCCGGGCCACGAGCTGCTGCATGCGGCCGTCGCGGATCATGAAGTTGGTCGCCGCCGTGTCCTCGTCGATCAGCAGACACCGGGTCCCCGCTTCCAGGGCCTCGACGATGGCCGCCGCCTGGGACGTCGAGCCCGAGGCGTGGCCGGTGCAGAAGAAGGAGTTGTCGTGCTCGAAGGGAAGCTCGCCGATGAAGGGGCTCAGGTCGACGCCGGCGGTGCTGCGGCCGTCCTCGGCGCGCACGGCTACCGCGGTCGGATCGGTGACCACGCGCTCGCGGCCGTCGTGGGGACGGTGGTCGTAGACGCCGCGGGCCAGGGCCGACAGCAGCGTCGACTTGCCGTGGAACCCGCCCCCGACGATCAGGGTCACGCCCTCCGGCACGGCCATGCCGGACACCGGACCGGCGTTGGGCGTGGGCAGCTCCACCCGCAGCGACGAAGGCGAGCGGAAGGGGACGGCGCCGCCCAGCGGCCGGTCGTCGACCCCGGACCGGCGGGGCAGCACGGCCCCGTCGGCGACGAAGCCGACCCAGCCGCCCCCGGCCAGGGCCGAGCGCAGGGCGGCGGCGTCCTCGGCGGTGCGCGTCCATTCGTCGATCTCGCGCCCGTCGCAACTCTCATGGCGCAGGGCCCGGGCGACGATCCCGGGGAGGCGGCGGCAGAGCAGGTCGGCGGCGGCCCTTCCCAGGACTCGGCGTCCAGCCGCCGGCAGCCCGACGACGAAACGGGCCTCCACCGAGCCCTCGTCGTCGACGAGGACACAGGTCCGCTCCAGCAGCTGCTGCCCCGGGCGGTCGATGGCGATCAGGCCCGAGGTGCCCGAGCCGGAGCCTCCCCGGGTCTCTCCAGCCTCATCGGCGAAGCGCAGCGCCAGGTACGAGCACAAGGCCCGCCGCCGGGGTTCCGGGGCGAAGGTGTGACCGGGGAAGCCGGCGGCGGACCGGTCGACCTGGACGCGCATCCGGCTCGGGGCGGCAAAGGGATCGGCCTGGACGTGATCGACGCACAGACGGAAGGGGATTTCCGTCTCGTCGAAGTCCCAGACGCCGTGAAGCTCGCGGTAGGCCCGGTAGCCGCGGCCGTCGATGCGCTCGAGGAGGGGGCCCAGACGTCCGGCGTCACGCGTATCGCACTCGGAAGACACGGTTATATTCTACCCATGGCGGACGACGACGGCAGGGACAGTGAGAAGCTCAGCGGTCTGCAGTGGCTGTCGCGGGAGCGCCCCGAGGCCATGGGCCACCTGCTCGCCTTCTTCCGCGAGTCCGGACGCCACCTCGACCCCAAGACCCGCTTCCTCATCTCCATAGTCACCAAGGTCGTGCGCCTGTCGCCGCGCGGGCTGCGCCAGTACATCCCGCGGGCCATGCGCGAGGGCGCCACCCGCGACGAGGTGCTCGACGCCATCCTCTGCGCCTACCCCGCGGCGGGGCTCACGAACGTGCTCGAGGCCGTGCAGGTGCTGCGCTCCCTCGACCTGCCTCCCGGCCCCGACGACAAGGCGGCCGAGCCCGAGGGCGATCCCGAGTGGACGACCGTTGCCCGGGCCGGCGATCTGCTGCCCGGCAGCGCCTCCGTCGTCGAGGCCCGGGGCCGCTCCCTGGCCCTGTTCAACGTGGACGGCGCCTTCCACGCCACCTCCAACACCTGCCTGCACGAAGGAAGCGAGCTGGGCTGCGGCTCTCTCGAAGGCCGCGTCGTCACCTGCTACCGCCACGGCTGGACCTTCGACGTCACCAGCGGCGCCTGCCTCACCCGCCCCGGACGGAGCGTGGCCAGCTACCCGGTGCGCGTCGAGGACGGCGAGGTGCGCGTCCTGGCCTGAGGCTGCCCCGGCGGAGCCCCGCCGCGCCCGGCGCCCCGTTACGCCGCGAAACAACCCGGATCGATCCGCCCGGTGCGGGCCCAGCCCCGGATGGCGGCGAGGCTGCGCCGGAAGGTGTCCAGGATCTCGTCCGGATAGCCGGTCACCGCGGACCTCGGCAGCTCCTGCTCGACGATCCGCCCGTCCGAGCTCCCCCCGGCGAAGCGGACCCGCCCTCGCAGGCTCGCCCGCCGCCCGAGGATCAGCTCCGAGAACTCCTCCAGATCGACCTCGGCCAGTCCGTCCACCTCGTCGCTGAACCGCAGCCGCGACAGGTCCAGGGGCACCGGGTAGAGCAGGAGGTGCTGCAGGATGCTGCGGCAATCGCCGGTGGGCCGCTCCTTGCGGCTCGACCCCAGGTACAGGAGATCGGCGGCGGCGGCCGTCACCCCCACCTCTTCCAGCAGCTCCCGGCGACCGGCGTCCACGGCGGTCTCGCCGGCGAGGATGTGCCCCCCCGCGAGGGCGTCGACCTGGCCGGCGTAGGGGTCGCCCGGGCGTCCCCGGCGTTGCAGGACCATCACCGGCCGCTCCCCGGAGACGAAGGCGGACCACACGAAGACGAGCCCGTGCAGGTCGTGGTCCCGGTGCACGAGGTGGCGCGGCTTCCGGCCCACGACGCGGCCGTCCTCGGCCAGCACGTCGAGCAGCTCGGGGGCGGTGCTCAAGAGATGGCGGCGAGGAACTGGAAGAGGAAGGCGAGTACCGTGGCCACGGCGCAGAGCCCGGCCAGGACGTAGGTGCCGATGCCCTCGCGCTCGTCCGGCGAGCGGCTGAACATCCAGGCCGCGGCATAACCGCCGGCGAAGCCGCCGCCGTGGGCCCAGTTGTCGATGTTCGGCATGAGCAGGCCGAAGATGAAGAGGAGCACCGCCCACTGCAGGTACTGGCGGGTGAACATGCCGGCGCCCCGGCGGCGGCCGTAGGCGATGGCGGCGGCCAGGAGGCCGAAGATCGACCCCGAGGCCCCCAGGGTGGCGGCGCTGCCCATGGCCACGGAGGCGATGAACCCCGCCACGCCCGAGATGGTGAAGATGACGAACAGCCGCCACGGGCCGAAGAGCTCGCTCACCAGCGGCCCGAGCTGGCGCACCCACATGAGGTTGAAGAAGATGTGGAGCAGGCTGCCGTGCAGGTAGATGGCGGTGATCACCGTCCACCAGCGGCCGAGGAGAAGCACCGCGTAGCCGCCTGTCATGCCCGCCTCCAGGCTGGCCCTCGACGATGGCGCCAGGATGCTCATCAACCCCCGCGGTTGCAGGACGGCGCCCGGGTCCAGGGCCAGGCACAACACGTACAGGCCCACGCAGACCATGGTGATCACCTGGGGGAAGTCGAGGCTCAGGCCGAGCTGCCGCATGCGGCTGGCCAGCCCGAACATGCCGGGCCGGATCTGCCCGCAGTAGGGACAGCGAGCCTCGTCGGCGCTGATCAGCTTGTGACAGCGGGGGCACAGGATGGCGGCCATCAGATTCCGAGACTCTCGTTGATATCGGCCTGGTACTCGTGCAGCCGGTCCTGCAGGACCTCGTCCACCGAGACCGCCCGCCCCGCCGCCTGCGACTCCATCCAGGCGTAGGCCAGGGCCACCGAGCGAGCCCCCTGCCCGCCGTCGACCTCCGGACGGCCGGGCTCGCCGGCGATGGCGGCGCCGAAGTCGGCGTACTCCACGGCGATGATCTTGCGGTCGATCACCGCGAACTCGAAGCCGTACTCGCCCAGCCGGTCGCCGCCGAAGAGGACCGCCGTGGGCTCGTCGAGGCGGAACTCGGGCACCAGGTCGAGCAACGGGGCGCCGCTCACCGGGTCCTGCCCCGGAAGGTGCAGGGTGAGGGGCCGGCCGCTGCGGTCTCCCGGCAGGTCCAGGGAGCCGAGAGCGCCGTAGATCGCCCGCTTCCGCATCTCCTCGCCGCGGCCGGCGTGGTCCTCGATGTACGAGGCCACCGCGCCGGAGAGGAACCCGATCGTCGCATAGGCGGCGTCATCGGCCGTGGCCTCGAACTCGGCGGGCATCTCCCTCTGCCAGCGCCCGTACACGCCGGCGGGCCCACCATCGCCGGAGGAATCCCTGCCGGCGGCCGGGTTCCTGCGCACTCTCTCGTGCAGCCGCGTCTGGGCGTACACGGTGGCCGCCGGACCCAGGTAGTACTCGAGGATGTCGGCGAAGTGGACGCCCACGTCCAGCAGCACGCCGCTGGCGTCCTTGCGGTGACGCCAGACCGAGATCAGCATGCGGTCGCCGCCCCCGAGGGAGTGCTGCACCATGAGCCGGGGCTCGCCGATGACGCCGGCGTCGAGCAGCGCCTTGCCGAGGCGGTTCATCGGGTCGCGGCGGTAGTTCTCGGCCGTGGACAGGACCCGCCCCGACGCCTCCGAGGCGTCGAGCATGAGCCGGCAGGCGCGCGCCGTCAGCCCCAGGGGCTTCTCGCACATGACGTGCCACCCCCGGTCGAGGGCCTCCACGGCCACGGTGTGGTGGGCCCGCGGGGTCGTCGTCAGGTCGATGGCATGGACCTCGGCGGCGGCGGCCAGGGCCTCCAGCGAGCCGGCTGTCGCCGGGCGCCGGCCGAGCAGCTTCGCGGCCTGATCGGCCAGGGAGGCGGCGTTGTCCTCCTCCGGATCGCAGGCCCCCACCAGCTCGAAGGGGGACAGACCGGCGCGGGCCAGCTCGGCGAGTCCGTAGAGGTGCCGGTGGCCCATGCCGCCGCAGCCGACGATGGCGAGATGGATTCGGGAGTCGGACATGCTCGATCCGGGAATAGAGAAACAGCCCTGCTCACCGGGTGGGTGAGAAGGGCTGCCGACCTGCGCGTCTCAATATAGGCGGCCGGGATGGTTCCCTCCACCCGAGGGCCGCGGGCGCCGCGGCCATCCCGGGAACCGCTGGGCGACCTCCGGGCGTGGCCCCCTTTGCGGCCACGTCGAGGACCCGAAAGCTGCGCGGTTTTGCCTATACTCTATCGACCCGACCGCTGGCACATCCCGAACACTTCGACCCGCCCCAGGTCTTTCACGTGGGGCACGTCTGAGGCTCCGCCATGGCCCTCGCCCCCGGCCACATGCCTGATCTGACGCTCCTGGTCGGGGGTCCCGGCAGCGGAAAGACAGACCAGGTCATCTCGAGGCTGTCTGCGCGCTACGAGGCCGACCCGTTCTCGGAAGCGATCGTGCTGGTGCCGACGGTACGCCACGGAGACCAGTTTCGCCGCCGTCTGGTCGGTCGATGCGGGGTGGCTCTGCGCCTGCGTGTCGAGACCATTGCCCAGTTCAGCCGGACGCTGGCCTCCAATGCGAGGGTCCCGTCCCACTCCTTGTCCGAGGAACTCCTGCAACGAACCATACGCCTCGGCGTCGAGAGTGGGTCTGCCGCCTACTTCAAGCCTGTTGTCGGGACCAAAGGACTGGGGAACCTCCTTGGCGGCGCCATCGGTGATCTGCTGGCGGAAGGCGTGGATCCCGAGGCCCTGTCGGAAGCCGCCGGGAGGTCGGGATCACGGAGCCTGGAGGCACTGGGTGCCATCTACAAGGAGTACCGCTTTGCACTCGGACAGGGGAACTGGACTCATCCGATGCAGATCGGCGCGGCGGCGGCGGATGTCGTCAAGGCAGGTGCGGATCTGCCCGGCACGATCATGCTGGATGGCTTCCATCTCTTTCGGGAGACGGAGATGGACCTGCTCGAAGCCCTCGCTGAAAGAGTCGCCATTGTTGTCACGCTGGACCCGGGTGCGGGAGTTCGCGCCGGGCACGACTACGAGCGGCTGTGTCGTCGATTCCCGAATGCGAAGGTCCTGGAGCTCGAGTGCGATGTTGCATCGCCCACAAACGTGGTGGCAGGCGATGCGGCCGACCGGGAAGGCCAATTGCGTGCGATAGCGCGCCAGATCAAGCAGCGCCTGACCGATAAGCCGTCGCTTCGCCCGTCCGACTTCGCCGTCGCATTCCGGCAGGTAACGCCGCATCTGGGCCTGGCCCGGCAGGTTTTCTCCGAGTATGACCTGCCACTCGACCCGGCCGCAGGAGAGCGGCTGAGCGCCCGTCCCCTGGGGGCCTGGCTCCGTCGCCTGATGCACCTGGCCCGGGACGGCTGGCATCTGCGTGACGTTGTCGCAGTGCTGTCCAGCGGATTCGTCGATCTCGGCCGCTGGGGGCTGTCCCGCAACGATGTCGCCGTCTTTGCCCGGCGAGCGCGGGAGCACAACCTCTGGGCGGGACTCGACGCTCTTGGCCGTGTCGTGGAGGGTCTGCGCAGTGGCGGGGACGACCCGGAAAAGAGCGACCGTGCCCGCCAGAGACTGGGCGGGATTGCGTCGGGAATGTCAACCGCCCTCGAGGATCTGCGCGCCCTGCTGGTGCGGTCATCCGGGACGACCGCGGAGCATGCGCGACACTTCGACGAGGCGCTGTTCGGCGGTCAGGCCCTGGTGGATCCCCGGTCCAGGGCGCAGCCCGGCGTGGACGTGGAGCTCGATGCCCTGCGAGGCCAGCTTCAGGACCTGATCCATACACACGAGGTACTGGGAGGCGGGCCCGAGCCCTTCGAGTCATTCATGGCTCGGCTCGAAGCGAAGTTCGACGCTGCGACGGTGTTGCTGCGCGAGCCCGGCGGCGTCCTCCTCGCGCCGATGCATACCCTCCACGGCCTGCGCTTCGACTTCGTTGCAGTGGGGGGGTTGGTGGAGGGAGAGTTCCCCGCGCCGCGCGGCTACCACTCGCTTCTCGATAGCGACGCCATGGACGAGCTCAATCGATGGGGGCTCGGGATTCCGCCGGAGGCCCGGCTGTCCGAAGATGAGTTGTGGGCGTCGGCATCCACCCGTGCGGACCGCACACTCTCACTGTGGAAGACCAGGCTCAACGAGCGAGGCCGTCCCGTGTCGGCTTCCTACTACTACGGCAAGCTGCAGCCCGGCGAGTGCATCGAGGCGGGGATGTCCATGCCCGAAGAAGCCACCTCGGCGCGCGAGCTGGCGATCGCCTGCACCTGGCAGTGGCCGAGCCATGGCCGGCTTCGGCCGCGTGGAGAGTCGGCCTGGCCCATCGTGCGCTCCGCGGTCACGGTCGAGCAGCGCCGCCGTTCCTTCTCGAATGCAGGCCGGTACGAGGGCCGCCTGACCGATGGGTTGGTGCCCGGACTCACGGATGCCGGCGCAACCTGGAGCGCCAGCCGGATCGAGTCCTACAAGACCTGCGCGTTCCAGTTCTTCGGCCACTACGCCCTGGGTCTGCGGGAAATCGAGCAGGAGATGGAAGGGGCTGACGCCGCCATTCGAGGCACCGTCGTTCACGAGATCCTGCAGGACGCCATTGCTCCCCTTGTCGAGCAGGGACGTCCACTGGTTCCCGAGACCCTCCCCGAGGTACTGGAACGTCTCAGGGCCAAGGGACCGGAGATATGGGTCAGCGCTCCCGCGAAGAGGGGCTTCGGTCGGGCCGCCCTCTGGCGTCTGGATGCAGAGGAGACCCTCGAGAAGATCGAATTGCTGTTGGGACGTGAGGCTGATTGGAGCGCGCAGGCGGGCGTGACACGGATCATCGGCGCTGAGAAGAAAGTCGACGTCTCGCTGCCGCTGGACCCGCCCCTGCGCGTGACAGCAACCATAGATCGACTGGAAGAAGGCGAGGGCAGGGTGGTGATCGTCGACTACAAGTCAGGGCGTCAGATACCACGCTCCCACGCGGAGGAAGGACGCCGTGTCCAGCTTCAGCTCTATGGGTATGCTGGACGCGATGAGACCCGGGCCGGGAGGGTCATCGCGCGCTACGCCTGGCTCGATCCCACGATCCGGGAATGGGAGATCGACTCCTCGCGCGAGGAAGATGCTCTCCTGTTGGAGGAGGTTGTCACGGTCGCCCAGGAAGTGCGCGATGCCGTCGACTCGGGCGATTTCAGAGTCAACCCCCAGGTGACGCCCTGTCCGAGCTACTGCTCGTTCCGCCACGTCTGCCGGGTAAACGGGTTCAGTCGATGGAAGAGCTGGGACTGACATCGGAGCAGGCCAGGATCGTGGCCGAGCGTGGTCGTGACATGCTGGTCACGGCCGGAGCCGGCACCGGCAAGACCAGTGTCCTCGTGGAGCGCTACGTCTCCCTGCTCAGGGAACACCGCATCTCCGAGATGGCTGCCGTCACATTCACTGACGCCGCGGCCACCGAGATGCGTGAGCGAGTGCGGAGAGAGGTCCTCACGCGGGAGGAGTTGAGCCGTCACCGGGCGGACATCGATGAGGCCATCATCGGCACCATCCACTCGCTGTGCCTCCGGGTATTGCGGGAGCATCCCGTGGAGGCGGCTATCGATCCCGCCTCGAGGGTCCTCTCCGATGACGAGGCCGAGTTCGAGTTGACCAGGGCCTGCATCGATGCGCTGGAAGAGGCCGCGGACGCCGACGATCATCGGGCCCTGGCGCTGCGAGAGCTCGGTATCTTCGCGGCGACCACCCAGCTTCCCCTGATGGTTGCGAGGCGTGACGAGGTCGAGGCCGCTTACCAGGCGCTTCCGGGAGAGACCGTGGAGGGCTGGGCCGAAGGTGTCCGGGAGCTGTTGGATGCGAATGTCCGGGCGGCGGTGGAAGAGGCGCGCCCGGTCCTGGCGGAGCGAGCGGCGTGGCTGAAGGCCGCATACGCAGGTGCCGGCGAGGATGCCCTGTCCCGGAGCCTGCGGGACTGCCTGGCGGCCTTGGGCGACCCCGATGCCGGGGACTGGTCCGACCTGCTGTCCCGCGTGCTGGACGCGGGTGGCAAAGTCAACCTGAGAGGCGGTAGTGCAAGGAACTGGGCGGAGAACCTGCAGGATGTCAAGTCGGCCATGGGCTCGATCCGGGAAAAGGCAGGCGAGCTCAGTGGCCTCCCTCGCTGGAACAAGCACGACCCCATCGCGCTGCAGGCCCTCTCCTCGCTGCGGAGCCTCTTCGAAGACGCCTGCAATCGCTACTCGGCCCGCAAAGGGGAGCTGATCGCTTTCGACTACCTGGACCTCGAGATCAGGGCTGCGCAACTGCTGAGCACACATCCCGACATTGCCGCGTTCTACCGGTCCCGCCTGCGCCACCTGATGGTGGACGAGCTTCAGGACACCAACCCCACCCAGATCGCATTCCTCGACCTCCTGAAAGGACCTGAGCGGTTCTTCGTCGGCGACGTGAAGCAGGCGATCTACCGCTTCCGTGGAAGCGATGTCCGGAACTTCACACGGCTCCACAAGGAGATCGAGTCCGGGGGCGCCATCCATGCCCTGAGCCAGTCGTTCCGCGCTCACGATCCGCTCGTCGAGTCATTCAACATCCTCTTCGAGAAGGTGTTCGAAGACCCACGGGAGGAGTTCGAGGCGCCCATGCAGGCGATGACCGGACGAGGGACCGACTCGCCCGAATCTCCGTACCTGGTGCTGCTGCCGATCTCGGATCGAACGCCCGCGGACGAAAAGGCCAGCGACGATGACCGAAGGAGAGTGGAAGCGGATGCCGTGGCCGCGGAAGTGGCCTCGCTGCTGAAGAGACCGCGTCTCACGCGGGCGTCAGACGTGGCGATCCTCCTCCGCCGGCTGTCGAACGTTCACCTCTTCGAGCAGGCGCTGGAGAGCCACGGCGTTCCCTACCGCACGGTAGCCGGTGCCGGGTTCTTCACAAGGCAGGAGGTTCTCGATCTCACCAACCTCCTGGGGTGGCTGGCGGAGCCGGACGACTCCATAGCCCTGGCGGGCGCCCTCCGGTCACCGCTGTTCATGATCGATGACCCATCCCTCCTGGCTCTTCGGTCCCATGACCGCAGCCTCTTGAGAGCACTCCGGGACCCTCCTGAGACCATACCGGAGGAGGTCGGCCGGTTCTGCAGGCGCTCCGCCGAGGTGCTCCAGGAACTGCGGGACGGCGTCCCGTTCATGCCGCCGGACGCGCTTCTGGAGAGAGCCCTGGCCCTCACCGGATTCGAGGCGGCCTGGGCCCCCTTGCAGGGAGGGGATCAGGCATTGGCCAACATCCGCAAGTTCGTGGACCTCGCCCGGCAGTTGGCGGACCACTCACTGGACGAGTTCGTGACCTACGTTCGACGACGCCGCGACGAGCTGCAGGCTCGCGAAGGCCAGGCTGTTCTCGACCAGTCCGACGCCGTGCGGCTGCTGACGGTACATGGAGCCAAGGGTCTCCAGTTCCCCATCGTCTTCGTACCGGAGGCCCATCTGTCATCGCGTGTGACCTACGATGCGGTCCGGTGGCGCACCGAGGAGGGAATCTCCCTCACCCGTGCCAGGAAGGTGGGATCGGACGAAGAGAGACGCGGGCGCCCGGGGTTCTACTCCTACCTGCTGGGACAGGACGAAGCCGAAGAAGCGGCGGAGCACAAGCGTCTCTTCTACGTCGCAGCCACAAGAGCGGCCGACATGCTGTACATCACCGGCGATGATCGGGTACGGGGTGACGGATGGCTTGAGACCGCTCGCCGTGCCCTCGGTGCGGCCCCGGGAGGGGTGGAGGTCCGTTCACCCATTCCCGTCGACCTCGAGGCCATCGCTGGCAGGCCCGCACTGCAGTTGGTGCAGGTACCCCCCGAGAACGAGGAAGAGGACTTCATGGCTCCGCTGGTGGCTCGGCCGCCGGTGATTCCCCTGCGCTCCAGCACGCCCGTGACATCCCTGAAGTTGGAGGTGCCCTCTCACGGCTACCTTCGGCACGGCGACGGTCTCGGCCTTGTCCGCGGCAGCCTGGCGCACAGTGCCATCGAGGAATGGTTCAAGACCGGAGAGCGGCCCGTACTGGACGAGCTGATACGCGGGATGGCTGATGGTCTGGGAGGACAGGCAGTGCAGGCGGTTGTCGCAGAAGTCGACGATATGCTCGACATCTTCGACGCCAGCCCGCTGGCGGACACCCTGCGCGACGGGGATACTCGCGTCCACTTCGAGCTGCCCTTTTCCTGGGACTGGGACGGCGTGCCGGTACATGGCACCATCGACCTGGCCTATGAGACCGGGGGCGCCTGGCATGTCCTCGACTTCAAGACCGACGATCTGCGCGGCCGATCACTGGCCGACGCTTCCGAAACCTATCTGCCTCAGCTCGCCCTGTACGCTGCCGCCCTGGAGAGGGCCGTCGGCAGATCCCCGGTCTCGGGGCTGCTGTTCCTGCGAACTGGCGATGTCTACGCCCCGCCGCCCACGGATCTGGCAAGAGCACTGGCAGCCACTCGCGGCCGGATAGATCGCGGCGGCCTGCTCGATGCGCCGCCAGACCTCGGGGCCGGTTAGGACATGCCCAGGGCAGGGAGTACGTTTCCCCGCATGCGGGCACTGATCCTGGGCGCGGGCCGGGGCCGCCGCCTCAAGGCCCTCACCGACGAGCAGCCGAAACCCTACGCCCCCATCGGCGGCCGGCGGATCCTCGACTGGCTGCTCCAGGCCCTGGGCGAGGCCGGCGTCAGCGACTTCGTCTTCATCGGCGGTTATCGCATCGACCAGGTGCGCGGCGACTACCCGCAACTGACCTTCTGCCACAACCCGGACTGGCAGACCACCAACATCCTCGCTTCCCTCATGTGCGCCGAGGACCACATGGACGGCGGCTTTCTGGTCACCTACGCCGACATCCTCTACCGGCCCGCCGTCGTGCGCCGGGCCCTCGACCATCCCGGCGACGCCGTGCTCTGCGTCGACACCCGCTGGCGCGAGCGCTACGCCGACCGCAGCCAGCACCCGGAGGACGACGCCGAGAAGGTCCTCACCGAGGGCGACCGTGTGCTGCAGGTGAGCCGCAGGCTCCCCTCCTCCGAGGCCTGCGGGGAATACATCGGCGTGGCCCGGTTCTCGGCCGCCGGCGCCTCCGCCCTCCGCCGGCAGTACCATCAGTTGCAGGCACGTCTCGACGGACAGATCTGGCAGGACGGAACCACCTTCCGCCAGGCCTATCTCATCCATCTCTACCAGCACATGCTGGAGCGAGGAGAGCGGTTTCACATGGTGACCACCGGAGGCGAGTACGCCGAAGTCGACACCGAGGAGGACTACGCCCTGGCCAACCAGAGCTGGCCCCAGAGGTACGCCTGATGCCCACCCTGGTGGAGCGCTGCGGCACCCTGTTCCCCACGTCGGTGGTCGGCTCCCTGCCGAGGCCCGGCTACGTGCGCGAGATCGTCGTCGACGGCCGCCGGGACGAGGGCTGGAAGGGCCGGCTCGACGCCGCCGTAGCCCACGCCGTCTCGCTTCAGGAGGCGGCCGGCCTCGACGTGGTCTCCGACGGCGAGTGGCGGCGGGCCTCCTACATCGGCGTGATCGCCGAGCTGGCCGAGGGTTTCGAGGTGAGCCAGACGGAAGACGGCCGTCCCTGGACCGTGGTCACCGGAGCGGTGGCGGTACGGAATCAGGGAGTGGTGGCCGCCGAAGTCGTGCACCTGCGCTCGCTGACCGACCGGCTGATCCAGGTGGCCCTGCCATCGCCGGCCCTGCTGGCCGAACGCATGTGGGACGGGGACCTCTCCAGCGAGGCCTACGGAACGCCGCGAGCCTTCGCCGAGGCGGTGGCGCCGATCCTGCAGCGCGAGGCGGAGCTGGTCGTCGAAGCCGGGGCCGACATCGTCCAAGTGGACGACCCGCACCTGTGCCTGCTCGTCGATCCCGAAGTCCGCGCCCGCTACGACGACGACGACTGGGGCGCCGACGAGGAGGCCGCCTTCTCCGTGGACATGGACAACGAGGTCCTCGTGGGCATCGCCGGCGAGGCCGTGCGGGCCGTGCACCTCTGCCGCCGCGCCGGCGCCCGCGTGCGCGGCGAGGCCTACCACAGCGGCGATTACAGCGCCATCGCCCCCGCCCTGGAGCAACTCGACACCGACCACCTGACCCTGGAGTTCACCAACCCGAGCGCCGGCGACGTGGAAGTCCTGGAGCAGCTACCCGATCACCTGGAGATCGGCCTCGGCTGCGTCAGCGTTCACCCGGGGGAGATCGACGACGCCGACCAGATCGTGGAGCGCGTCGAGCAGGCCGTGGAGGTGATCGGCGCCGAGCGCATCGTCCTCAACCCCGACTGCGGCTTCGCCCCCGGCTCGGCGGCGCGGGTCGATCTCGACGAGGTCTACCGCAAGCTGCAGTACCAGGCGGAGGCGGCGCGGCGGTTGAGGGGGATCTACGGGTGAGCCGAGAGCCACTCGTACGACCACTCACATGACACCAGGCGACTTCATCGCCAAGTGGCGGGCGTCGGAGTTGAAGGAGCGTTCGGCCTCGCAGGAGCACTTCATCGACCTGTGCCGGCTCCTGGACGAGCCGACGCCGGCCCAGGCCGATCCGACCGGCGACACCTACTGCTTCGAGAAGGGCGCCCGCAGGGAGACCGGCGGCGACGGCTGGGCGGATGTGTGGAAGCGGCACTGCTTCGCCTGGGAGTACAAGGGTCTGGGCGCCAACCTGGACGCCGCCTTCGACCAGCTCCGGCAATACGCCCTCGCCCTGGAGAACCCGCCGCTCCTGATCGTCTCCGACATGCGGCGGTTCCGCATCCGCACCAACTGGACCAACAGCGTCAGCGAGATCCACGACTTCGACATCGACGATCTGGCCGATGCCGCCGTGCGCGACAAGCTCAAGTGGGCGCTCTCCGACCCCGAGCGGCTGCGGCCGGGGGAGACCCGCCAGGCCCTCACCGAGCGCGCCGCCACGGCATTCGCTTCGCTGGCGCAATCCCTGCGCGAGCGCGGCCACGATCCGCAGGCGGTGGCCCATTTCGTCAACCGTCTCGTGTTCTGCATGTTCGCGGAGGACGTGGGCCTGCTGCCCGGCGACATGTTCACGCGGATGCTGCAACAGGCCCGCGGGCAACCGGGGGAGTTCGCCGACATGGCCCGCGACCTGTTCGGGGCCATGTCCCGCGGTGGCCGGGTCGGCTTCGAGGCGGTGGAGTGGTTCAACGGCGGGCTCTTCGACGACGACTCCTCCCTGTCCCTCGAGAAGCCCGAGATCGACATCGCCCTCGAGGCGGCGGGCCTCGACTGGTCGGAGATCGACCCCTCGATCCTTGGGACCCTGTTCGAGCGCGGCCTCGACCCGGACAAGCGCTCGCAGCTCGGCGCCCACTACACCGACCGGGACAAGATCATGCGCATCGTCGAGCCCGTGGTCGTCCGTCCCTGCTCGTCGAATGGGAGAGGGTGAAGGGGGAGATCGCAGAAGCCCTGGATCGCGCGGACAGGAGTCGGTCGAGGGCGGCTGCCACACGGCGGCGGGGACAGGCGGACCGGCTGCTGCGCACCTTCCTCGAAGACCTGCGCGGGATTCACGGTGCTCGATCCCGCCTGCGGCTCGGGGAACTTCCTCTACCTGGCCCTGCAGGCGCTCAAGGACCTGGAGCACCGGGTGCAGTTGGAGGCCGACGCCATGGGCCTTCAGCGAGAGTTTCCCAGGGTCGGCCCCGCCAACGTGAAGGGGATCGAGATCAACCCCTACGCCGCCGAATTGGCCCGCGTGTCGGTGTGGATCGGCGAGATCCAGTGGATGCGCCGCAACGGGTTCGGCGAGCTGCGCGATCCGATCCTCAAGCCCCTCGACACCATCGAGTGCCGGGACGCGATCCTGTCGCCGGAGGACGCCGAGCCGGAATGGCCGCGGGCCGACGTGGTGATCGGGAATCCGCCGTTTCTCGGGGGAAAGCTCCTCAACGCCCACCTCGGCGAGGATTACGTCTCCCGCATCTTCCAGGTGTATGAGGGCCGCGTGCCGGCCGAGGCCGATCTCGTCTGCTACTGGTTCGTGAAGGCGGGCGAGCACCTCGCCGCGGGCCACGCCAAGCGAGCCGGTCTCGTCTCCACCAACTCCATCCGCGGCGGTGCCAACCGCCGTGCCTTGCAGACCGCCATCGCGGACCGTCCGATCTTCGAGGCCTGGAGCGACGAGCCCTGGGTGATCGACGGCGCGGCCGTGCGCGTCTCCATGGTCTGCTTCTCGCGGCCGGAGGACGGATCGCTGCAGGAACGCCGGCTCGACGGCCAGCCCGTCGACGCGATCCACGCCGACCTGACTGCAACGCGAGGCGGCTCCGGCATAGATCTGACGGGCGTGCGCCGTATTCACCGCAACATGGGGATCGCCTTCATGGGGGACACCAAGGGCGGACCCTTTGACGTGCCCGGAGAGGTCGCCCGAGAATGGCTGGAAGAGCCCGCCAACCCGAACGGTAGACCCAACTCGGATGTCCTAGGCCCCTGGATGAACGGCCGGGACGTGACCCGGCGGCCAGCGGATAAGTGGATCGTCGATTTTGGCTGCAGCATGGTGCGTGAGGAGGCGGCCCTCTACGAAGCGCCGTTCCAGCACGCGGTGGAGCACGTCTATCCGATGCGGCAGCGGAATCGGCGCGAAGCCTACCGCACCTATTGGTGGCGGCACGTCGAGCCGAGGCCGGGTATGTTGGATGCTCTCGACGGCCTGTCGCGCTACATCGCCACGCCCACCGTGGCAAAGCACAGGCTGTTCACCTGGCTAGTGTCCCGTCCGAGAATTAAGAAGAATCAACAAGGGCTGTCCGATGTCGCCGCCACCGTCTCCCGAGCGCGCTGGATCTTGCGCAGGATGGTCTCGCCGTCGGCCTTCCAGCGGTAGGGTTTGGGGGCCAAGTTCCGCTGCGCCAAGTAGGCTTCGATGTCGCGCACCAACTCCCCGACGCTGGCAAAGCTGCCGTCCCGAATCACATCCTGCGTCAGCTCGCCGAAGAACCGTTCGACCAAGTTCATCCAGGAGGAACTGGTGGGGGTGAAATGGACATGGAAGCGCCGATGCCGAGACAACCAATGCTGCACGCTCTCCTCCTTGTGGGGGCCGGCGTTGTCCACGATCAGGTGCAGCGACAGGTTCTTGGGCGTCTCGCGGTCGATCTGCTTGAGAAAGCGGAGCCATTCGACGTGGGTATGACGCGCCTCCAGACGCGCGATGAGCTTGCCGTCGAGGTAGTTGAGCGCGGCGAACAAGGTGATCGTACCGTGGCGCTTGTAATCGTGGGTCCGGGTGCGGATGTCGCCGATCCCCAGCGGCAAGCCCGGCTGGGTCCGTTCCAGCGCCTGGCACTGGCTCTTCTCGTCACAGCACAGCACCAGCGCGCGCTCGGGGGGATCCAGGTAGAGCCCGATCACGTCCCAGAATTTTTCCTCGAAGTGCGGGTCCGTGGAGACCTTGAAGGTCTTGGTCAAATGGGGCTTGATGTCGTTGGCCTTCCAGATCCGGTGCACGCTGTCCGGCGACATCCCCGCCGCCTGGGCCATCGAGCGCACGCTCCAGCGCGTGCGCGGCTTCGGCGGCTGCGTGACCGCGGTGAGGACCTGCTCGACCTTGTCCGCCGGCAAGCTCGCCGGCCGGCCCCGGCCCTTGGCGTCGTTCAGTCCCGCCAAACCCTCGCGATCAAAGCGTTGCGACCACTTGTTCACACACGCCACACTGGCGCCCAACTCGGCGGCCACCTGCACCTGCTTGATCCCTTCGGCCCGGCGCAGGACGATGGCCGCGCGCAGGCTGTCGCGCTGGGACGCGGAGGGGGCCCTGACGCGACGCTCCAACTCCTGTCGCTCGGACGCGGTCAACTCAAAGGCGGGACACCGGGCGGGCCATGGCCTGAAGATAAGGCCTTGACTCTGTTTTTACAACTCATTTGTCGGACGCGACACTAGATGGGCGCTTCACCGTATCAGGCCGCTGGTGACAGCCGGTCGACCTTGATTTCATCGGCATGCTTCATCGCCTGCGCCAGGTCGTAGGCAGCCTGAAGCCGCAGCCACGTCTCGGCGCCGCCACCGAAGGCCTTGTCGAGCCGGATGGCCATCTCGGGCGAGATACCCGCGTTGCAGTTCACGATGTCGGAAAGCTGCTTGCGGCTAACCCTCAGGCACCTGGCCGCTTCCGTGACATTCAGCCCCAAAGGCTCCAGGCAATCGCGCCGCACCGAGAGGCCTGGATGGGGCGGGTTCTTCATCGGCATAGCTCACTCCTCCTCATGTAGTCGATCAGGTCCACGTCGCTGGCGTGCCTGCCCGCGGTCGACCCGGGCGCGTCGGGACCGGGTTCAACCGGCACGGAGCACAAAGAACTCATAGCCGTAGAACTCCGAGCAGGCATGCCAGATGTCTATCTCCCTCTGGCACTCGTCCGCCAACTCCAGTGCGTCCGGCGCCTCGTGGTGACGCTGGCGGAATGCGGTCACGTTGTCCTGCAGTGGCCGATAGTAGTCGTCCCACCATGCGGACGCGGGGAGCGGGAAGTGCCCGACCGTCTCGTAGCCGCACGTCTCGATGGCTTCCAGGAGCGCGGAGGTGTCGCGGATGGCCGGGTACTCCCGGTTCCAGAACGCTGCGCATGCGGGAGGGGGGTCGGGCTTTCGCCAGCACACCTCCGTCAGGGCCACGTGCCCGTTGCGTCGCAGCAAGCGGCGCCAGTCACGCAGGGCCGCTTCGACACCCATGATGTAGATGGCGCCTTCGCACCAGATCAGGTCGAAGGCACCATCTGCGAAGTCGAGTCGGCGCATGTCCGCCACGCGGGCTTCCAGTCGATCCGCGATGCCCAGTTCGTGCGCCTTGTGCTTCAGCGCCTCGATGAACTGGGGATGGTTGTCGACGGCGACGATGCGCGACGGCGAGCTTTCCGCCAGAACCAATGTCTGGGCGCCGGCTCCGCCGCCGATGTCGAGCACGCGGGTCCGTGGCCCGACGTCCGCCACGGGCCCGCCGGCCGTGCCCGCGTTCATCTTCTTGACAGAGGATTCCCAGAAGGTATGCTAATCCTCTTCACTCGAGAGGGAGCATGGCTGTCGATCCTGCCGCCGCCGCCCGCTGGGTTTCCAGCCGGCACGAGCGGCGGCGTAAGGCTCTTCGCCGGCGGCTGCAGTCGGCCCAGGAAGACGCGGCCCGGATCATCTCCGCAATTGCCGCGCAGTACCGCCCCTGCGCATTTACCAGTGGGGATCCCTCGTCCATACCGAACGCTTCACCGATATCTCCGATATCGACATCGCCGTCGAGGGGATGGACTGCGACTAGCCAACCCTGGCGGCCATCCGCTCGCAGGCGGATTCGATGACCGACTTCCACGTCGACCTGGTCGTCATGGAGCGCCTGGAACCGGGGAGGGCCGACCTCATCCGGCGGTTCGGCGCAGTGGCATGGGAAGATGAAGACCGGGCCTGAACGCGGCATCGACGAGTTGATCGCGGAGCTCGAATAGGCGCGAGAGCGATATGTATCGCGCAACTTCCATGTGTATCAAGGCCGCGTGCCGGCCGAGGCCGATCTCGTCTGCTACTGGTTCGTGAAGGCAGAGCACCTCGCCGCCAGCCAGGCGAAGCGGGCCGGACTCGTCTCGACCAATTCCATTCGCGGCGGCGCCAATCGGCGGGCCCTGCAGGCCGCCATCAAGAACCGTCCGATCTTCGAGGCTTGGGCGGACGAGCCGCGTGCCGTCGCCATTGCAGACGCCTCGCGCCGAGGACGCGGAGAAGGACCTGAAGAAGCGTACACTGACGAACCTCTAAAACGCCCGCCCGCAGTGGCTCGTGGGGACGCGCACGCGGAGGTCGATGCGGCCGTGGCGGCGGCGTACGGTTTGGCAGAGTGACATTCCGGAAGACGAGACATTGAGGGGCCTCTTGAGGATGAACTCCGGATAGGCCGCCCCGTACTGCGAAACCCTCACAGAGGAGTGGCTGAAGTGCCCAGGCTGGAGGAAGTTCTGAAGAAGAAGCGGCAGCAGCAGGAGGCAGCGGAGATCGACCACGATGCCGTTCGCCAGGAGTGGATTGCCAGCTGCAAGGCGCTCATTTCGACGATTCTCGAGTGGCTGCAGCCACTCGAGAATCAAGCCCTGCTGCAAGGCGAGCAGGAGACGATTCCCATCTACGAGGATCAGCTTGGGCAATACCAGGCGCCAGTCCTGAAGCTCGTCTTCTTGAAGAGCCAAGTCCTTACCTTGAGGCCTGTTGGACGTTTCGTCCTTGGTGCAGAAGGTCGCGTCGACCTGATCTCGGGCAGTACTCCCCTCGCAATGCTGATTCTCAATGGAACGGACCACTGGGGATTTGCGAGGAGGGAGGCCAGGTACGAGAGGCCTCACAGGTGGGAATTCAATAGAAGGACCTTCGAGGAACTGTTGGTTGACTTCCTGGAAGCATAAGTGCGCGATTTCACCTGCGAGTCTGTACTCGACCTGTATCTCTTTCTGCGCCGAAACATCCGTGATCTCCCCGACGAACAGTTGGAATTCCTCACACCGGCCGAGTGCGACGAGTTCCGTGCCGAACTGCTCGAGGAGACGCGCAAGGACTGCGCCTTCAAGCTCCTGACGCTCCTGGAGGCAGATCCGTACGGCTCACCCTTGGTCTGGCTGCGAACTCGCACTTTGCGGCTGAGGCCCGGGCCCTCGGCAGGGGCACCGTCTCAGCCCTCCCGCGGCAATCGTGCCGCACCGAAAGCCCTGGATGGGGCGGGTTCTTCATCGGCATAGCTCATTCCTCCTTCTGGTAGTCGATCAGGTCCGCTTCGAGGCAAGCAACCCCGGAGTCAGCCCCCCCCGGGCAGCCGCCGCACCCACACCTTCACCTGGGCCCGTGTCGGCACCCGCCCGGGCGAGTCCTCGGCCCGCAGCCTCTCCCACAACTCCTCAGCGCTCCACCCGCGCAGGCTCTCCAGGGAGGTGAACCCCGCCGCCGCCAGGCGGTTGCCGTACTCCGTCCCGATCCCCTCATGCAGGTACAGCGCCGCCACCTGCCGCAACTGCGCGGCGCTGGAGTCATCCAGCATCGCCTCGACCTCCCCCCAGCGGCGCTCGCTTCTCCAGCCCGTCAGCTGCGTCAGGTGTGACACAGCGGCCGCCTTCAGGGCCTGCCGCTGCTCCGGCCCGATGGCCGCGGCATCGGCCACCCTCGGCGTTCGCGAGGTGACGACCACGCGGTCGACTGCGAGATAACCGGTCACCGAGACCACGACGGCCACGGCGATGGCGGCCGTCCGCCCCAGCCGCCCCGCTCCCGGCCCCTGCTGGGCGAACCCGCCGAAGGGCGGCGCCAGCCGGTACCAGACGAGCAGCCGGTATACGCTGGCGCATCCCAGGGCGAAGGGCGGGAAGCCGAGGAATCCCAGCACCGGCATCTCGAAGAGCTTGATGTCGTCGAAGAAGGGGACGGTGTAGATCCACTTGGCCCGGGCCCAGTAGTTGAAGAACTCCCAGCAGCCCCCGGCGATGGCGCCGGCCAGCAGCATGCGCAGGGTGGGGCCGTACTCCCCGCGCTCCCACTGGCGCAGCCAGCCGTCCACGCCGCGGCGATGGACCACCGGCGCGAGGATCAGGGGCGCGACGCCCCAGATGAGCGGGTAGAAGCGCGTGGGATCGACCAGGCTCAGCGCCAGAAAAGCCGCGCCGGCCGCCTGCAGGGCGAGCAGGGACCGCGAACCGAAGCGCAGGGGCCGGAGGCGCACGGACGCAGCGGCGCCTCGCGCGCCGAGCCAGTGATCGATCCAGAACACGCCCGGCAGCACGGTGCCGAAGGCCAGGACCGTCCCCGCCAGCCGCGCGGCGTCCAGGTCGGTGACCAGCACGTAGTGCCAGTTCCGCAGCCGCAGGTTGGCCAGCTCGCAGGCGAACCAGAGCACGGCGGACCACGCCATGAGCAGGGCGAAGGATCCCGCGCCGAGGCGGGCGATCAGCGATCGTCCCTCGGCCCGGGCGATGAGCTGGTCGAAGGTGAAGAGGAGGCCGGCCCAGGCGAAGAGGAAAAAGAACGTGGCCGCCGGCTCCACGCCGAGGGCGGCGAGCCCGTAGAAGCCCGCCATCCAGGCCACGCCCAGGGCCACCGCCACGGGCGGCCTCATCCCATCAGGGTAGTCACGGTCATGGAACGGTCCGGGTGACGCCCCCGCTCCAGACAGGCTCCTCGCTCACGTCTTGGGCTCTCAATCATAATCATGGCCCTGAATTGCCTCTGGTGAGAGCAGAAGCAAACCTGCCACATATGCGAAGTGGCGGTCCATCGAGACCAGTCGCAGGCCATGCTCCATGGCCTGCGCCGCGATCCAGATGTCGTTCGTCGGAATCGGGGTTCCGGCGCTTCTCAACCCGTCGAGGATCTCGGCATAGAACTCGGCTGTATCCTCGCTGACGCCGCATATCGACACGCGGGGTGTATCGAGGAATTCGGCGAGTTCCTCGCGGTTCCTGCGCTCCTGTGTCCCGCCCTTGAAGCCCGACAGCAACTCCCCGATGCTGATCGAACTCAGCACGATTCGCGAGGCCCGCCGAAGCAGGGAGACAACCGCCGATTCCGCGCGCATGGCGTGCGAGTAGATGTTGGTATCGATCAGGAATCCATTCACTGCCACAGTTCCGGATCGACGCGCCGCCCGGAATCGATCTTCCGCTGAATCCGGGCGAACTCATCCTCGTCCCAGCGTCCGAAGAGATGATCCATGTCTTGATGGACTTCAGTGAACCGCCGGGACCTGTCCAGTCCGAACTGCTTTCGGAGGGCATCCAGCGCTGTCTGGTTCACGCTCTTGCCTTCCCGTCCTGCCACCTCCTTCAACTTGGCGGCGAGCTGGGGGTCCAGGCCGCGCAGGGTCATGTTCTTCGGAGTATCCGCCAAGGAGTACCTCCTTGAAAATGCCACAACTATGTGATATCGGTATGATCTCATCATATGAGACCATGCCCGGTTGGTCAAGGATCCCCTGCCGAGGCCTGCGCTCAGCCCAGCGGCCCCCGGCGCTGGCCAGGAGCATGCTGGACCGGGCGGCGCACGCCTTCTAGAACGAAACAGTCACGGTCATGGAAACCGTCCGCGGCGCCCCGAGCCAGGCGGCGTTCTCGGTGATGGCGGACAGATAGGCCTTGTCGAGCAGATTGTTCGCCACGATCGAGAACTCCGTCGACCGGAGCGACGGCCCCAGCGCCTCGCCGGAGAAACCGATATACGCGTCCGCCAGCCAGTAGGCGTCCGTGTACCAGTCGGCCGTCAGGCTGACACGCCGCGGCGACGTGTACTTGGCCGACAGTCCCATGCGGAGAGTCCCGGTCCGATCGAGGGAGACGACCCACAGCTTGTCCGGTACTCCGGTGACGTCGGTCCCCGCAACGATGTTCTGGCTTGCGTCGACGAGGGGATCGTCGCTCCCGATATACTCCGAGTCGTTGAATGTGCCGGCCGTGTAGAAGGACATCTGCTGCGGCATCCGCACCGTTGCCGAGAACTCCAGGCCCTTCGTCTGGAGGCCGCCGGCGTTGAAATAGGCGCCGCCGCCCGGGATGAGGTAGTTCGGACCGGCCGTCGTCTGCGGGCCGAGGTAGAAGATCCTGTTCTCGAAATCGACGACGTATCCGGTGGCACCGAGGGCGACCCGATCCCCCGTATACTGCAGCCCGAAATCGATGTTCGATGCGGTTTCCGGCTCGAGATCGTCGAGGCTCCGTCCCGGCACCTCGAGAAGCGTGCTGCTGATCGCCTTGAAGTTCTGGGCATATCCGGCGAAAAGGTGCAGGCCCTCGACCGGCGTCTCGTAGGTGACGCCGCCTGAGACGAGCTGTTTCGAATCGGAGTCGGCCTCCAGGTCCGGGTCGACGCCGAACAAGTCCTCCCGCGACACGTCCACCAGGAACTGCTTGACGCCGCCGCTCAGAGCGAAGGGGCCGGCGTAGAGCGTCTCCTCGACGTACCACTTGAGGACACGCTGCGGGAAGTCCCACTCGTACTGGTGCCAGTAGGCCTGCTCGTTCCACTTGAAGCTCAGCACCGGATCCAGCATCTGGTGCCAGTCCCGGCCGAGATCGCGCCGCGAGCCTTCGTACCAGATGCCGGCGCGCAACGTGCTGGCGGCCGCGCCGACGGTTGTGGTCCACTCCTCGTCGAGGGTCACGCCGACGCGGTCCTTCCCGTAGTGGCTGTGGCGGTAGGACTGCACCGCCGTGGCCTCCGGGTGGCACGCCGGGTCGACCTCCGGGCCGCCCGATCCGTAGTAGTTGTAGATGTAGGACGACGTGCACCCTGGCGCCGGTCCGACTGCGACGCCGTCCCGGTTCACGAAGCGGATCAGCCCGAGCTGGGCGCCGCCCTGCACCGGTGTCCGGCCCATCAGCTCCGATTCCGGTCCGCCGCCGTCGTCGGTGACGTCGGCGATGTAGGGGGGCAGCCAGTCGCCGCGGCCCCGGTTGCGATGGAAATAGAAGCCGCCGCTCAGCGAGATGGCGTCGCTGAACGACCAGTCCGCCTTCAGGTAGGCGAGGGTGTTGTTCCGCCGGGTCTGCCAGCCGGGGCGGTAGAACTGGTTCAGGTAAGGGACGCCGGGCCAGTCGCCGACGAGGCGGTCCCAATGCGGGTTGGCCACGAAGTTGCCCTCGCTGTAGAGCCGCTGGTAGGTATCCTCGTGGATGCTGTCGTAGGAGAGGTAACCGGTGAGATCGAGACGCCCGTGGAGCGAGACCAGCTTGGCGGCCGCGTGCTCCCGCTCGTTCCGCGCCGACCCCTGCACCCAGTCGGTCGCCTCCTGGCGGCCCCCGGCGATCCAGGCCCAGGTCTCACTGCCGAACAGCGGCCCGGTGTCGACGCGCATGTAGAACCGCTTGCCGTCGTTCTCGCCGAGGGTGGTCGACGCGGTCCAGGTCCGCTCGTCCGCCGGGTCGTCCGTCAGATAGTTGAAGGTGCCGCCCAGGGCCTCGACCGACCGGGAGGCGATGTCGGCCGTCCCCTGGGACACCTCGACGCCCCCGAGGTTCATCGGATCGATGAACCGGTTCGCCTTGGCGCCGCTGAAGTAGTCGGACGTTCCGTTCGGGAACCCGTCGATGGTCGTGCCGATCTGCGCCTCGCTGATGGTCACCTGGAAGCCGCGCACGGCGACGTTGCTCGACCAGTCGTCGAAGCCGTACGCGTCCCCCTCCTGGATGGATACACCCGGGAGGTTGTCCACCACCGACGTCACGCTGGTGATGTTCGACTGCTGCAGCCGCATCGGCTCGGCCACGACGTTGCTCGCGAAGATCCGGGGCTCCTCGGCAACGACGCTGATGTCCTCGAGCCTGACGGCGCTCGGTTCCAGACGAACATCGAGAGTGGTGACGCCGGGCCTTGCCGTCAGTCGCCGCGTCCGGAATCCCACGAAGGAGAAAACCAGAATGTCCTCCGGGGACCGAAGGTCGATCGAATAGGCCCCATCATGGTCCGTCACGGTCCCGATGAAAGTGCCTTCAATGACAACCGTTCCGCCCGGCAAGGCCTCACCGGTCTCATCCGACACCACGGTTCCTGAGACCGTAATCTGCCCATGGGCTTCCTGGGCCAGTTGCACAACGAAGATGGCGACAATGGCGCTGGCGAGTTTCATGAGTTCCCCTGCTTTAGAGTGACTTACGGCGGAAGCCGGATGGCGCCGCCGGGCCTGCGGATCCTCGCATGGCCGGCACGAGCGAGGCGCTCTCGGTTCGTGAGGCGACAGGAGCCGCTCGCGCGGCACCGGCGGACAGCGGCCTCATGGGCTCAACGCAACGGCCCCCGGCTGCTGTCCGCCAGCGGTACCGGCGCCGACAGCCTCACCAGGTCCGGCAGATCGATCTCCTGGAGCAGGCCGAAGCAGAACAGGGAAGGGTTGGCCGCGTACGACGAGGGCCACTCCACGAGCCGGTCCAGGGAGTCGAAGAGACCGTTGGTGACGATCCCGGCGAAGCGCCGCGGCTTCAGGGCCGCCGCCAGCAGGCAGAGGACCGGCGCCGTCCGTCCGGCGGCGCGCAGGTGGACCTCCCCTCCGTAGCACCGGACCGCCCAATCCGCCACGGCCAGCAACTGTCCGGTGATGATGCCCAGGGACCGCTCTCCGGCGCTGGCCAGGAGCATGTGGAACTGGGTGGCGCAGGCGCTCTCCCCGGCGCTTAACAGGTCGACGGCCAGCACCCGGCGTCCGGCCTCCAGGCCCTGGCGCGCCAGGGCGGCCGACCCGGAGCGGCCCCCATCGGTGAGGACGATCTCCGTGTCTTCGGCTCCGGCGGCCGGCTCGGCGGCGGTCACCGGGACCGACCAGGGCCCCACTCGCAGCACCCCGCTGCTCAGGGCCAGGCCCCGCCGCGCCGGGCCCTTGCCGAGGCGGCCCTCCGCCGGGTGGCGGCCCAGGTGCAGGACGCGCGCCAGCCTTCGGCGGAGGGCCGGCGGCGGATCCGGCCGGGCGTCCTCGCGACCTCGGCGAATGCTCTGCAGGTGGCCCACGGCCAGGGAGTAGAGGGTGGCGTTGTCGGCGGGCAGCCCCACGTTGAGGGCGCTCTCCGGCAGCAGCTCCTCCTCGTACGGCAGGTCGTGGTCCGGCGTGTCGAGGCCCCAGTGCTTGTTCAGAAAGCGATAGAGCTGGCCGCGGTTGTCGCTCTCGTAGTTGTGGGTGCCGGGGTCGACGTTGTCGTGCAGCTCGATGTGCCCGGCGGCCCCCAGGGTCTCGAAGACGGTGCGGGCCGGCCGGAACACGGAGAGCCGCGTGCGCCGCGTCTGGAAGCAGCAGTCGTCCTCGCGGTTGTAGATGAGCAGCGTCGGCCGCGGCGCGAACATGCCGGTGAGCACGTCGTAGTCGGCGGCCGTGCACAGATCGGTGGGACACTGCTCCAGGTCGCCCATGTCGGCGGCGCACCCGCACCGCTGCCACACCGGCGAGTGACCGGCCACGGGCACGACCACGGTGACCCGCTCGTCGAGGGCGGACAGGACCGCCGTCTGCCAGCCGCCGCCGGAGAGGCCGGTCATGGCCACCCGCTCCGAGTCGGCGCTGGGATGGGCGAGCAGCACGTCGAGGCCGCGCTTCATCAGCAGGTAGAACACGCCGACGCCGGCGACGCCGCAGAAGTCGAGGAGGCTGACGCGCATGTGGTCGCTGTCGGAGCGCAGCTCCCCCATGCCGAGGAACTCGGTGTTCAGGGCCAGCAGGCCGCGCTTGGCGAGGTTGATGCAGCGCGCCTGCTTGTAGTCCATCGCCTTGCCGCCGGCGTGGTGGCCGTTGGGGTTGAGCACGGCGGGCACCTTGCCCCCCAGGTCGGTGGGCTCGTAGAGCAGGGCGGGGACCCACAGGCCGGGATAGCCCTCGTAGCGCAGCTTGCGGATGCGGTACCCGGGGCCGGCGGCGATCACGCCGCGCCACTCGACCCGGGGAGGCTCTTCGAGGAGGCCCTCGGGATGGCCGCGCAGGAACAGCTCGAGGACGGCGGCGCGGGCCTTGCGGGCGCGGCGCTTCCAGGCCGCCGGCGAGGCGGGCTTCCGCAGGCGCGGGAGCCGCTCGTCGAGGAAGGAGAGCAGCTCCCGGCTGGCGGTGCGCTTGCCGAGGAGCCGGCGGGACAGGAGGCGTTCCATCTACCCAAGCCTAGGCCTGCGGGAGCCCTTCGGCAAAGCCGCCGATGCTCCGGCCGGCAAAAAGAAGGCGCCCGCGGGGAAACCCGCCGGCGCCTGAAATGCCTTTGGCTTCTCTCCGGAAGAGCGGCTAACCGGCGCGCTTGAGCACGGGAAGACCGTTCCGGCTCTCGGCCACCTGGTAGCCGTCGGGCACCGCGTCGAGGGCGCCCTCGCGGGCCTCCTTGGCGAAGAAATAGATTTTCTGCGTGTTCCCGTTCTTCAGCGTCGTCTCTTTCTGGTGGAGGATGTATGACGTTCCCTTCGAGTTGGTAAACGAAAACGGCATGGGCGAGAGCTCCTCTTTGGTTGAGTGGGATCGATAGGTCCAAAAATACCCATGTTCGCCGAAGTCTGCCACGGCGGCGGCGTTCTTGACATGCCCGGATGCGCTCGGCTACATCTACCGCTTCAAAAAGGTCTCATGACAAACGACCAGAACGTCCTCCCCGCCGCCGAGAACCCCTTCGGGGGCGTGATCCCCGAACCCGGCGCCCTCGACCGCGATCCGGCGCGCTTCGCGGCCCGGCTCGAGGCCTCGATGGCCTGCTGGCGGGACCATGGGTACCGCGTCGTCTGGCTGGAGATCTCCATCGACCGGGCCGAGCTGATCCCCGTGGCCGCGTCGGCCGGCTTCTCCTTCCATCATTCCAGCGGCGACTCCCTGATGATGACGGCCCGCCTCGAGGAGGACGCCTTCATCCCCGCCCACGCCTCGCACTACATCGGCGCCGGGGGCGTGGCCATCAACGACCGCGACGAGCTGCTCGTGGTCAGCGAACGGTATCACCGGACCCCCCGCCGCCGGCCGAGCTACAAGCTGCCCGGCGGCGCCCTGCAGGAAGGGGAGCATCTCGTGGAAGGCATCGTCCGCGAGGTCTTCGAGGAGACGGGGGTGAGCACCGAGTTCGACGCCCTCGTCTGCTTCCGGCACTGGCACGGCTACCGCTACGGCAAGTCCGACATCTACTTCGTCTGCCGCCTGCGGCCCCTCGACGAGCGCATCACGATCCAGGAGGAGGAGATCGCCGAGAGTCGCTGGATGCCGGTGCAGGAGTACTACGACGCCGAGGGCGTGAGCGACTTCAACAAGCAGATCGTGCGCGCCGCCCGCGACAGCGCCGGCATCCGGCCCACCGAGCTGAAGGGCTACGGCGATCCCGCCCGGTTCGAGTTCTTCATGCCCCACCTCGACCGGTAGCGGGGACATCGGCGTGAGCCTCGACGTCGTCCAGCTCGCGGGCGCCGACTTCGACGAGGCCATGGAGTTCCTCAACGGCGTCTTCGGCGAGCACCGGCCCCACGACTTCGCCACCCTGCTGCCGTCGATCTACCAGCCCTCCGACGAGCACATGTCCTGCAATCACGCCCTGCGCGAGGACGGGCGGATCCGCGCCGTGGTCGGCCTGTTCCCCATCGACTGGCAGGTGGGGGACCGCCTGTTGAAGGTCGGCGGCATCGGGGGCGTTTCCACCCACCCCGGCGTCCGCGGCAAGGGATACATGGGGATCCTCATGCGCCACTGCGTGGAACGCATGAAGGCGGAGGGTTTCCACCTCTCCTGGCTCGGCGGGCAGCGCCAGCGCTACGGGTACTTCGGCTACGAAAAATGCGGCCAGGCGGTCTCCGTCGACCTGGGGCCGGCCAACGTGCGGCACGCCTGTCCGTCGCCGGCCGACCTGCGCTTCGAGGCTCTCGAGCCCGGCCATTCCGATCGCCTGGAACAGGCCTGGCGGATGCACCAGGCGCAGGACGTGCATTGCCGGCGCCGCAAGCCCTGGTTCCACCGCTACCTGCGGGCCTGGTACAACCGCCCCCACGCGGCCCTCGACGCGTCCGGGGAGATGCTCGGTTACCTCGTGGCCAGCGGCGAGGGCGACCAGGTAACCGAGCTGGTCGGCCGGGACGAGGAGGCGGCCCTGGCCATGGCCGCCGCGTGGGTTCAGGCGCGCGGCGGCGGCTCCGTGCGCTTCGTCCTGCCGCCGGAGCAGCGGGGCCTGGTGCGCCGGCTGGGCGCCGTGGGGGAATCGGTGAGCGTGGGGTCCTCCGGGAACTGGCAGATCTTCGACTGGGCGGCGACCGTGGAGGCCCTGATGGGGGTCTGCGGGGGACTGCCGGAGGGGGAGGCCGACCTCGGCATCGAGGGCTGCGGCACGCTGAGGATGGGCGTGCGGGACGGAAGGCCCGAGTGCCTGCGCGAGGACGGCGGCGGCGGCGGCACCTGGGACTCCGGGACCGCCATGCGCGCCCTCTTCGGCCCGCTGGCACCGGACCAGGTGACGGTGGTGCCCCCGGCCCTGGCCGCGCTGCGCGCCTGGTGCCCGCTGCCCCTCGGCTGGCTGCGCCAGGACGGGGTCTAGGGGCCTGGGGGCTCGGTCGAGAACTCAGCCGCGACCTGCCAGAGACGGCGGTCCCCCTCTCCGCAGGCCGGCACCTCCTCAGGCCCCCGCCTTCTCCAGCACCTCAGGGTTGACCACGTGACGGGGCCGGCGCCCCTGAAGCACCGCGACGATGTCCCGCGCCCCGACCTCGGCCATGCGGGTCCGGGCCGTGACCGTGTTCGAGCCGCTGTGGGGCGTCGCCACCACCTGGGCGAGGGCTGCGAGGCGCGCCGAGTCGCCGGCGGGCGGTTCCGTGGCCTGGCAGTCGAGACCCGCTCCGGCCAGGTGACCGTCCTCCAGGGCCGAGATCAGGGCCGCTTCGTCCACGAGACCGCCCCTGGCCGTGTTGATCAGCCAGCTCCCCGGCTTCATGCGGCGCAGGAAGCCGGCGTCGACGATGCGCGCGTTCTCCCCGGACATGGGCAGGTGCAGGCTGATCGCGTCGGCGCCGGCCAGCAGGCCCTCGAGGCTCACCGGCTCGGCGCCGATCTCGCGCAGCTCTTCGGGGGCGACCCAGGGGTCGTGGACCAGGACCCGCATGCGGAACCCGAGGGCCCGGCGAACGACCTCGACGCCGATGCGCCCGCAGCCGAGCAGGCCGAGGGTCATGGACGCCAGGTCCTCGCCCATGGCGACCTCGTAGCCGCCGGCCTTCACGCTGCGGTCGCCGGTGGAGAGGCCGCGCACCACGGCCAGCAGCAGGCCCATGGTGAGATCGGCCACGGCGTCGGCCATGACCCCGGGCGTGTAGGTGACGACGATCCCCCGCCGCGTGCAGTAGTCGACGTCGACCCGGTCGTAGCCCACACCGTTGCGGCACACGACCTTGAGCCTGTCGGCGCGGACCATGGTCGACTCGTTGAGGCGCTCGGCCCCTGCGAGGATGGCGTCGGCGCCGCTCAGGGCCGCGCGGGTGTCCTCGTCGAGCCAGTCGGGGCCGCCGTAGCGGTGCTCCCAGTCGATGCCCGCGGCGTCGAAGATCTCCGCCGAGGGCCGGCGGCCGGCGATGTCGAGGTTGACGGTGATGACGGCCCGTGGCCTGTCCATGGACGCTCCTATATTTGGTCGCGGAATCGAGCGGCTGAATAAGGCCCGACCTTCAGCTCCGCGCCAACCGGAGGAGAACGATGCTGCACCCGACGGACGACCTGCGTATCGCCGGGATCAAGCCCCTGATCCCGCCGGCGATCCTCATGGAGGAGCTGCCCATCTCGGAGCCGGCCTCGGCCACGGTGAGCCGCCGCCGCGACGAGGTCCGGGCCGCCCTCGAAGGCCTCGACGACCGCCTGGTGGTGGTCGCCGGTCCGTGCTCCATCCACGAGCCCGAGTCCGCCCACGAGTACGCGGACCGCCTGAGGGAGGCCGCCGGCCCCCTCGCCGGCGATCTGATCGTGCTCATGCGCGTCTACTTCGAGAAGCCGCGCACCACCGTGGGCTGGAAGGGCCTGATCAACGATCCCGGGCTCGACGACACCTTCCGCATCAACCAGGGCCTGCGCACGGCCCGCAAGCTGCTGCTCGACCTGGCCGATCTCGGCCTGGGCGCCGGCACCGAGTTCCTGGACACGATCACCCCGCAGTTCATCGCCGACCTGGTCTCCTGGGGGGCCATCGGCGCGCGCACCACCGAGAGCCAGGTCCACCGCGAGCTGGCCTCGGGCCTGTCCATGCCGGTGGGCTTCAAGAACGGCACCGGCGGCAGCACCCAGCTGGCCGTCGACGCCATCAAGGCGGCGCAGGGGGCCCACCACTTCCTGTCCGTCACCAAGCAGGGGATCTCGGCGATCGTGGCCACCACGGGAAACGACGCCTGCCACGTGATCCTGCGCGGCGCCAGCGCCGGCCCCAACTACGATCGCGCCACCGTCGACGCCCTCGCGACCCGCCTCGACGAGGAGGGCCTGCCCCACCGGGTGATGATCGACTGCAGCCACGGCAACAGCGAGAAGGACCACCAGCGGCAGTCCGCCGTCGCCGCCCAGGTGGCGGACCAGATCGCCGCCGGGTCGGACCACATCTTCGGCGTCATGATGGAGAGCCACCTGGTGGAGGGCCGCCAGGACCTCGTCCCGGGCCGGGCGCCGGTCTATGGGCAGAGCATCACCGACGCCTGCATGTCCTGGGAGCAGACGGCGCAGGTCCTGGAGCTGCTCGCAGAGGCGGTACGCCGGCGCCGCGCCGCCCGGACCGGTTGACCGGACCCGCCACCCGGCCCCCCCACGGCCCCCATCTCCAGGTGGGGCTGCTCTTCCTGTGCGAGGCCCTGACCCGCTCCTCGGCGGTCATCCTGCTGATCACGATGGGGCTGGCGGGGAGCCGCCTGACGCCGGACCCTTCCCTGACGACGCTGCCCCTGGCGCTGGTTCCGGTGGCCACGACCCTGACCACCATTCCGGCGGCCCACTGGATGCGCCGCCACGGCCGCCGCGCCGGCTTCCTCACCGGCGCCCTCCTCGGCGTCGGGGGAGCCTCGGTGGCCGCCTTGGCGGCCTGGCGGGGGGAGTTCTGGCTGCTCTGCGCCGGCGCCCTGCTCATCGGCTCGGTGAACGGATTCGCCACCTACTACCGGTTCGCCGCGGCCGAGGTCTCGACCCCCGAGTTCCGCAGCCGCGCCATCTCCCTGGTGATGGCCGGCGGCGTGATCGCCGCGGTGGTCGGCTCCACGCTGGCCGCCGAGACCCGGTTCCTGTGGGCAGGCCGCGAGTTCGCCGGCTCCTTCGCCTGCATCATCGTGCTGCAGGCCCTGATCCTGCTCGTCATGTCCTTCGCCCGCCTGCCGGCTCCGGTTCCTCGGGCCGAGTCGGGAGGCGGCCGGCCGCTGTCGCGCATCGCCGCCCATCCCACCTTCCTCATGGCCCTTCTCGGCGCCGTGGCCAGTTGGGGGCTCATGTCCCTGCTGATGAACGCCACGCCCCTGTCCATGGAGCGTCACCACCACGAGTTCCACGACACGGCGCGGGTGATCCAGTGGCACGTGCTCGGCATGTACGTGCCCTCCTTCTTCACGGGAAGCCTCGTGCGGCGCGTGGGGGAACGTCCCGTCATGTTCGCCGGCATCCTGCTGATCGGCGTGGCCGCCCTCCTCAATCTCGGCGGCCCCGACCTGTCCTGGTACATGACCGGCCTGACCGTCCTCGGCGTGGGCTGGAACTTCCTGTTCGTCTCGTGCACGAGCCTGATCACCGGCACCTACTCCGGCGAAGGGGAGAAGACGCGAGTGCAATCGGCCAACGATTTCCTGATCTTTGCCACCATGATCCTGTCCTCGTTCTCGGCCGGGGCCCTGGAGGCGCGCATCGGCTGGCACCAGCTGAACCAGGCCGCCCTGGTGGCGACCGCCCTGGTGGCGGCGGCCCTGGCCCGGCTGGCCTGGCGCGAGCGGCGAATGGCGGATGAGGAGGCGCGGCATGCGGCATCGGACCCTCGGTAGCGCCGGCCCCCGGATCCCCGTGATCGGCCTGGGCGCCTGGCCGATCGGGGGCGGCATGGGACAGATGGAAGAGTCGGAGGCGATCCGCACGGTGCGCGGCGCCATCGACGCCGGCGTCACCCTGGTGGACACGGCCCAGGCCTACGGCCCCAGCGAGTCGGTGGTCGGCAAGGCCCTGCGCGACGGCTACCGCGAGCGCTGCTTCCTGGCCACCAAGGTCAGCGGCGACTACTCCCCCGCAGCGGTGCGCGCCGCCATGGAGAACTCCCTGCGCGCCCTCGGCGTCGACCACGTCGACCTCTACCAGGTGCACTCCTGGCGCGGCGAGCGGGACCCCATCGAGGCGACCATGGCCGCCATGGCGCGCCTCCAGCAGGAGGGCAAGACCCGCCATCTGGGGGTCTCCAACTTCAACGCCGCGCAGATGCAGGCCGCCGCCGCCGTGGCCCCCTTCGTCTCCAGCCAGCCGCGGTACAACATGCTCGACCGCGAGATCGAGGCCGCCGACCTGCCGTGGTGCGAGGCCAACGGCGTCGGCAACCTGGCCCACAGCCCGCTGGCCAAGGGCCTGCTCACCGGCCGCTACGCCCCCGGCCACGTCTTCTCCGGCGACGACGAGCGCTCCCGCTTCCCCCGGTTCCAGGGGGAGGTATTCGGCCGTTACTGCGCCGTGGCCGGGCGCCTGCGGGAGGTGGCCGCCGACAAGGGCCTCACCCTGGTGCAGATGGCCATCGCCTGGTGCCTGCGGCAGCCGGCGGTCAGCTGCGTCCTCGTCGGCGCCAAGAGCCCCGAGCAGGTGCGCGAGCACCTGGGCGCGGCGGAGGTCTCCTTCGACTCCGGCGAGCTGGACCGCATCGATGCCATCCTGCGGGACTCACCCTGACCCCGTCCATGGGCGAATCCGTGCGCCTGCGAGCCGCTCGGCCCGAAGACCTGGAGTCCCTGGTCGAGTTCAACTGCCGCCTGGCGCGGGAGACCGAGGACCACGAGCTGGACCTGGCGACCGTGCGCCGGGGTCTCTCCAGGCTCTTCGACAACCCCGCGGCCGGGTTCTACACCGTCGCCGAGCGGGAGGGCCGCGTCGTCGGCTGCCTGTTGATCACCTTCGAGTGGTCGGACTGGCGCGACGGCTGGCTGTGGTGGGTCCAGAGCGTGTACGTCGAGGCGGCGGCGCGGCGCCAGGGAGTGTTCCGGCGGCTCTTCGAGCACGTCCGGGCAAAGGCCGAAGCCGATGGCGACGTGCGCGGCCTGCGGCTCTACGTGGAGCGCGGGAACGCCCGCGCCCAGGCGGCGTACGCCTCCCTGGGCCTCCAGGAGGCGCCCTACAAGATGTATGAGCGGTTCTTCCCGTGAGCCCTTGCCCCGATTCAGCCCCGCCCGCTTATTCGAGAAGCTGTTCCTGCACCGACAGATGGCGGCGTAGCTCAGTTGGTTAGAGCATCGGAATCATAATCCGAGTGTCCGGGGTTCGAGTCCCTGCGCCGCTACCAACGCCCAGCCAGCAAGCCCCCGAGGATCGAGCCACCGGGGGCTTTGTTGCGTTCTGGGCATTGCTGTCTGAGCCCATGACCGTGCGCGTGCAGAGGCAGGTAAGTCATCCCGGGGGCAGGGCCCGCGGCGAGGTGGCGGCCGTGGCACTGATCGCCCTGGCGCTGACCGGCTGCGGCTCGGAGCCGGAACTCCCCAGCGGGCCGGACCCCGATGGAACCGATGGTCCCGTCACCCTCGCCTTTGCCGATTCGGCGTTGCAGGCGGCCGTGGACGAGTCCGGGGCCGGCGCCGAGGTGGTCTCCCTGATCGCCGAGGACCGGGGCATCGCCGACCTCGGCGGGATCGAGCAGCTCACCCGCCTCGAGGCCCTGGACCTGTCCCACAACGAGATCACCGACATCTCCCCCCTGGCCGGCCTTCAGCGGCTCCGCTTTCTCGACCTGGAGGGCAACCGCATCGAGGACGTTGCGCCGCTGGCCTCCCTGAAGCGGTTGCAGGTGCTGCTGCTGGCGGACAACGCGGTGCAGGATGTGTCGGCGCTTGCGGGACTGGACAGCCTGCAGAGCCTGGGTCTGACCGGGAATCCTCTGAGCGGCACGGAGACGACGGAGTTCCTGGCCGGGTTGCGTGAACGGGGCGTGACCGTGGACTTCGAGGCGCCGCCGGACCCCGGCGCGAGCGATGATGATGTCGATGATGTCGCGCCCCTGAAGGAGACGCAGTTGCTGTTCTCCTCGACCCGGGGCACGGGTTTCGAGGCCCACCCCGAGGTGTACTCCCTGAACCTGGAGACGGGAGCGGTGGTGGATCTGTCCGCCATGCTGGCCCTGGCGCCGCTTGCGGACGGCTCGCTGCCGGAAAACGCGGACGCGGTGCAGCTGAGCGATGGCCGGCAACCGGCCCGGTCGCCCGACGGGTCGAGGGTGGCTCTTACTTCGCGCAGGGACCGCAACTACGAGATCTACGTGATGCGAGCCGACGGCAGCCGGCCGGAAAACCTCACTCGCCACGAGGCGTCGGACGGGGATCCCTGCTGGTCCCCCGACGGTCGTCGAATCGCCTTCACGTCGGACCGCCACGGTGAGCGCGAGCGGGGCCCCACGGGGAGTGGCGTCTACAACAGGGACATCTTCATCATGAAGGCCGACGGCACCGGCGTGCGGCAACTGACCTTCGATCCCGTGGAGGCTTGGGATCCGGCCTGGTCCCCCGACGGCCTGTCCATCGTCTACACCAGCTACCGGGATGTCCCCGACGGACCCCCGGCGATCTACCGCATCGACCTGGCCAGCGGCGTCGACCAACGCCTCTCCGGCAACGACCGGTGGGTGAGGGATCCCTCCTGGTCCCCCGACGGCGCCTGGATCGCCTTTGTCACGGCATTCGATCGCGCGAGCCACGTATGGGTGATGGCCGCCGACGGCAGCGGCGCCCGGCGGGTGACCTCCGCCGAGGCCTGGGACGGAGACCCCACCTGGTCCCCCGATGGCACCCGCATCGCCTTTGAACGCGACGACGACCGGCGTGACGATGTGGGATGCGACATCTACATCGTCTCGGTTGAGAGCGGTGCGGAAGAGCGGATTACCGACCACCCGGGCGAGAACAGCGACCCGAACTGGACTCCCTTCTGAGAGCATGCCATGAAGATCACGGGAATCAAGTCGATGAAGATCCAGGGGGTGCCCTGGACCTGGACCCTGGTCAAGGTGGAGACCGACGAGGGGATCTGCGGCATCGGCGAGGCGCAGCTGCCCATCGGGGTGGCCGACGTCCTGGGCCGCATCGAGCAGATCATCGCCGGCCAGGACCCGCGCCAGGTGATCCCGCTGGCGCAGAGGATATACCGGTCTCTCTCCGGCTCGGGGTCCACCGGCGGCAGCATCGTCCTCGCCCTGTCCGGGGTGGAGCTGGCCCTGTGGGACCTGCACGGCAAGATCACCGGGCTTCCCCTGTGGCAGCTGCTGGGCGGCAAGTACCGCGACCGGGTCCGGATCTACGCCGACACGGGCCGGCCCGGCGACCGGTCGCCCGAGGCCTACGGGGACGCCGTCCTCGAGCGGGTGGAAGCGGGCTACTCGGTGGTCAAGGTCGACATCGACAACTGCGCGCCGCCGGAGTACCGCACCGACCCCCACAACCGCGCCCTCTCCCGGCGCGAGGTCGACTACATGAGCGCGGTGAGCCACGCCGCCTACGAGGCCCTGCCCGACCACGCCGAGCTGTGCCTCGACCTGCACTGGTGCTACCAGACGGCCGACGCCCTGAGGGTGGCCCGCCGCCTGGAGGACATCGACATCCTCTGGCTCGAGGACCCGACCCCGCCGGAGGACCTGGAGGCCCTGAAGTACGTCACCGACCACACCTCGGTGCCGATCGCCTGCGGCGAGAACCACTGGATGAGCCACGGCCTGCGGCCGATGATCGAGCGCCGGGCGGCCGACATCATCACCCCCGACATCCCCCGCTTCGGGGGCATCCAGGAGGCCCGCAAGGTGGCGGAGTTGTGCGAGCAGCACCACCTCGGCTTCGCTCCTCACAACATCTGCACGCCCGTGGGCACGGTGGCCTCCGCCCACGTGTGCGCCAACGCCCCCAACTTCCTCGCCCTCGAGCACCACGGCCTCGACTGCCCCTGGTGGGACGACATCGCCGTCGACTGGGGCGGTCCCGTCGTCGACGGCGGTCACATCACGCTGCCGGACCGTCCTGGGATCGGGGTGGAGCTGAACGAGGAGCTGCTGCGGGCCCACCTCGCCGAGGGCGAGACCTGGTGGGACTGAAGGGCTGAGGCCCCCCGGGTCCTACGGGCCGTCCACCCAGTGGCGGAAGAGGGGCTTCACGTCTTCGGGCAGCCCGGCGAACACCCCGGCCGGGACGAGGGGCACCTGGTTCTCCGACAACCCCCCCGCGGTGAGCCGGTCGCGCTCGTCCGATCGGGGGCGCAGGGAGTCCAGGTTCAGCCACCAGGGAGCGAAGCGGATCGGCATGGCCACCCGCGACTCGCCCGTCCGGTTCGGGCTGATGGCGTGCCACAGGCGGCTGTCCATGACCAGCACCGATCCGGCCGGACCCTCCACGGCGATCTCCTCCGGATGGGGCCGGTCCGGATCGACGTCGAGGCCGCCCGTGGGGTTGTTGTCCAGCCGGTGCGACCCCGGCACCACCCGGGTGCCCGTCTCGGCCGTGAAGGGCGTGAGCATCCAGATCGTCGTCAGGTGCAGCACGGCGTCGGCATAGGGGACGGGCACGTGCCCGGCGTTGTTCTGATTGAAGGGCCAGTCGGCGTGCCAGCCGCCCCGCGGGTTGCCCGGATGGGTGACCATGCAGGTGGTGTACGACACGCGCACGTGCTCGCCCAGGAGCGCCTTGCACACCCCCAGGAGGCGGGGCTCGACGAGGTAGGGGGCGAAGGACTGATCGAAGTTGATCGTGCCCGACACCTTGTCCACATAACTGCGGGGGTCGTCGATCTTGTGTGCTTCCACCGAGGCCCGCAGGCTGGCGCAGACCTCGCCGACGGCGTCGGCGGGGATCACCCCTTCGAGCACGCAGAATCCGTCCTCGGCGAGGCGGGTCAGGTAGGGGTCGATGGCGGGCATGGGCATCTCCGAGAGCTGGACGGCCGAGGGCGGAGCAGGCAGACAGGATAGAAGCCCCGCCGGCCCCGGGCAACGCTCGGCCCGGGTGCTGCCGGCCAGGAACTCGGCCAGGCCCTCCGAAGCGGTCGGGCCCGCCGGCGCCGGCGCCCTTGGCGGCCCCCGCCATCCGGCATGTCCCCCCGAAGCCACAGCTCCGTTACCCAGGCCACGCAACCAGTGCCCGCGCATGCTCCGCGGAGGACCGTGCCCTTCCGCAGCCGATCTTCAGACGCCCCAGGAAGTTAGCGCCACCTCCACCGGGATCGCGGCGGGCTGGCACGCCCGCTGCTTCGGCACGGCCTCCACCACTTCCCGGCCAGGAGGATCGTGCCATGACGCGCACCCAGCTCCCGCACATCGATTTCAGCGGATGGTGCCGCCGCCGCCCCCGCTGCCAGCGGCCACCACTGAGGCGGCGGCCTTCGCATCCCCAGACCCGCCGGCCTCCAGGAACGGCCGGGGCAATCGTCACCGCCGTGGCCGCCATGGCGGTCCTCTCCGTCCCGCCCGCTGCAGCCCAGGTGCGGATCCAGGAGGTCCTCTACGACGCCGCCGGCACCGACGCCACCGGTGTCTTCACCGAGCTGTCCGGTCCGCCGGACACGGCCCTCGACGGCTGGTCCCTCGTCGGGGTGAACGGCGGCTCCGGGATCTCCTATCGCACCGTCGACCTCAGCGGCGCCGCCATCCCCGCCGACGGGATCCTGGTGATCGCCACGGATCAGGCCGACGCCGCGCTGGCGGCGGTTCGGGACCTGGTCGGCTCCGTGGACTGGCAGAACGGTCCCGATGCGGTGCAGCTCCTGAACGGAAACGGGCTGATCGTCGACGCCTTGCAGTACGGCGACGCCGGCGCCTTCAACGCCGGGGAGGGCACCCCCGCGCCCACTACCCCAGCCGGGCAGAGCCTGTCCCGGGACGCCGACGCCACCGACACCGGGGACAACGCCGCCGACTTCTCCGTCCTCGAGGTCCCCACGCCGGGGACCGGGCCGCCGGCCGGGACCCCAGTCCCCGGATCGGGCTTCACGGTCTCCCTGCCCGACACCACCGCAGCCGGCGGCGACACCCTCGCGGTGCCCGTGCGCTTCACCGACTCGGGCCAGGGCGGTGTGGTGGCCGCTGAACTGTTCGTGTCCTATGACGGCGACCTGCTCTCGCCGGTCGATGTGAAGCCCGCGGGTCTCCTCGACCCCCGGCAATGGCAGCTGGCCAGCAACACCCTGGAGGGCGCCGGCACCGCCGTCGACACCCTGCGGATCGCCATGGCCACCGACGTCGACGCCCTCTCGGGGGACGGCACCCTCGTGCAGGCCCGCTTCGTGATCGCCGACCTGCGCCGGCCCGCGTCCACAGCGCTCACCATCGAGCACCTCGCCCTCAACGACGGCGGGGTGGCCGCCGCCGCGAAGGACGGCGCCGTAACCCTCGTGGGCTCCGAGGCGCAGCTCGTCACCACACCCGCCCGGATCGTGATGCACGACTCCCTGCGCATCGCCGTCACCGACCCCGACGTGGACCGGAACCCGGAGAGGCCGGACACCCTCGCCGTCACCCTCGGCCAGGGACCCGCCGAGGGCGCCATCGGGAAAGCCGATACCCTCGAGGCCGTCGAGACCGGGCCCTCCTCGGGGACCTTCGCCGGCCGCGTGGCCATCCTGTACGAGGACCCGGACTCCGAAGAGGATGCGGCCTCCGGCGGCGACGCCGTCGAGACCGTGCCCGGTCACCTGATCCAGCTCTGCTTCGACGACTCCCTCGACGCGGCCGGCGCCACCACCCGGCGCTGCACCCTGCTGGCCGTGCCCGCCCACGACGGCCGGCTGGACGCCACCGTGGTGGCGCAGCCGGGCGACACCCTGTGGATGCGCCTGATCGACGCCGACGTCAACCACCGCCCCGGCGCCGTGGACACGGCCTTCGTCACCACCACCAACGGCACCGGCACTCGGAACGTGCCCCTGGTGGAGACCGGCACGAGCGACAGCGTGTTCTTCGGCCACCTCCTCACCGGCGCTCAAGAAGACGGCCCTGGCCTCTCGGTTGCCGCCGGCGACACCCTGCGCCAGACGTACCAGGATCTCCATACAACCGGCGGCCTCGAGGCCCTCGTGGCCGACACCACCCGGGTGCTCGGCCTCTTCGGGGACGCCGACGCCAACGCCCGGCTGCAGGCCTTCGACGCCTCGCGCATCCTCAACCACGTGCTGGCGCCTATGCTGGCGGAGCGGGATTCCCTCGCCGCCAACGTCGACTCCCTCGCCCCCTTCGGCGCCATCACGCCCTACGACGCCGCCCTCGTCCTGCAGCAGCGCGTCGGCCTGCGGCGACGGTTTCCCATCCAGGAGCCGGAGGCCGCCAACCACCCGCGGTCCGAGCCGGATCCTGCCGTGGAGCCGGGCACCGGAGCCGGGCGTCCCCAGGCGGCGGAACGCCGCCTGGAGCTGCGCGACGGCGGCGATCACCTCGCCCTGTGGCTGGACGAGCGCTCCGGGATCATCGCCGGGGACGTGCTGCTGCACTGGGACGAAGAGGTGAGAGCGCGCCTCGAGCCGTCGCCGGACCTGCAGGGCTTCCTGGTCGCCTCCGGGCCGGCACCCGGAGGCCGAGGCCCGCACGTCCTGCGCGTCGTCCTGGCCGGCGCGAGACCGGCGACCGGTCCCGGCGAGCTCTTCCGCATCCAGCGGCCGGCCGGGACCGGGCTGTCCGGCGTGGCTGCGGTGACGGGCGTCCGCTTCAACGATGGACGGATCCCGGCCCGGGTGACCGCACCCGGCCCGGGATCGAGCCGCCCCGGCCGCTTCGCCCTGCACGCCAATCACCCGAACCCCTTCAACGCCGGCACCGTGATCCCCTTCGAGCTGGCCGAGTCGGGGCCGGTGCGGCTGACGGTGGTGAACCTGGTTGGCCAGGAGGTGCGCAGGCTGGTTCAGGAGACCCGGCGAGGGGGAGATCACCGCGTTCGCTGGGACGGGCGGGACGAGGAGGGGCGGCCGGCGGCCACGGGGGTGTACTTGATACGGCTGCAGGCCGGCGCCCTGGAGCGGACGCGGCGGATGCTGTTGCTGCGCTAGGCCCTCACCCTTTGGGCACCACCAGGGCGCGGTCGCCGTACGGGATCGAGTCCATGCCGGTGTCGTAGATGCGCTCGAGGAAGTCCCGGTCCCAGGGCCGCTCGGCCGCCGGCAGCCGCTCCACCAGGCCGTCCTTCAGGAAGATGAAGTGGTCGCCGTAGAGGAAGGCGCTGTTCGGGTCGTGGAGGACGGAGAGGACGGTGAGATCGGAGTCCACCAGCTCACGGATCAGGCGCAGGAGGTGGGCCTGGTTGAGGAAGTCGAGGTGGGAGGTCGGCTCGTCGAGGAGGATGAGGCGCGGCTGCTGGGCCAGGACCCGGGCGATGCGCACCATCTGCTGCTCGCCGCCCGACAGCTCGGTGTAGGGCCGCTCTCTCAGGTGGAGTATGCCGACCCGCCGCAGGGCGTCGACGGCGATCTCCAGGTCCTCCCGCTTGGGCGCGTAGCTCACGTAGCTGGCGCGCCCGGTGAGCACCACGTCCTCCACGGCGAAGGGGAAGACCGGGCGGTGGTGCTGGGGCAGGTAGCCGAGGACCTTGGCCCGCCCCCGGGAGGAGAAGGAGAGCAGCTCCTCGCCCATGATGCGCACCTCGCCGCTCTCGAACTCCAGCATGCCTCCCAGGATGCGCATGAGCGTCGACTTGCCGCTCCCGTTCTTGCCCAGCAGCACGGTGAACTCCCCCTGCGGGATCTCCAGGGAGATGTCGTTGAGGATCGGCCGGCCCTCGTAGGCGAAGGAGAGCCCCTCGACCTGGATCGCCGGCGTCAGCTCTCCCATCCGATCCGCGCCCTCTTGAGGAGGAAGATGAAGAACGGCCCGCCGAGCAGGGTGGTGAAGACCCCCACCGGGATCTCGAAGGCGGCCAGCGTCCGCGAGAAGGTGTCGACCAGCAGCAGGAAGGCCCCGCCGAAGGCGAAGGAGGCCGGCAGGGTGTGGCGGTTGTCCGGCCCCAGGAGCATGCGCACCATGTGCGGGACGGCCAGCCCGATCATGCCGATGACCCCGGCCACGGCGATCGCCGCCGACGCGGCCAGGGTCGCCGGCACCAGGATCAGTATCCGTTCGCGTTCCGGGTTCAGGCCCACGGCCCGGGCCTCCTCGTCGCCCTGGGCCAGCACGTTCATGCGCCAGCGGAACAGGAAGAGCCAGACGACGCCGACGGTCACCCCCGGGGCCGCCGAGCGCAGCTTGGCCCAGCTCGAGTTGTGCAGGTTGCCCATGGTCCAGTGGACGATGGTCTGCAGCTTGTACGGGTCGGTGAGGAACTGGACGATGGTCAGCAGGGCGGTGAAGATGCCGGTGACGATCACCCCCGAGAGGATGAGGGAGACCACCGACACGGTCTTGCGGGTGCGGGCGAGGAAGTAGGCGAGGCCGACGGCGAGCAGGGCAAAGCCGAAGGCGGTCGGTTGCACCGGCAGAAGCGGCACCGTCAGGGCCAGGGCGGCGCCGAAGGCGGCCCCCGACGAGAGCCCGAGGATGTAGGGGGCCACGAGGGGGTTGCGGAACAGCGCCTGCAGGGCGTTGCCGGCCGCGGCCAGGGCGCCCCCCACCAGGAAGGTGAGGAGGATGCGCGGCATCCGCACCTCCCAGACGATCGTGCCGACCAGCGACTCTTCGGCGCCGGCGGCCTCCTCGCCGAAGACCAGGCCCCAGAGCCAGGCCAGGATCTCTCCCGCCTCGGCGCTCGCCGAGGGGCCGAGGAGCAGGGACCCCAGGAGGATGGGCAGCGGGCAGAAGTAGATGAGGCGGCGGAGCAGGGTGACGTTCATGGGCCGCCGTCCGGTGAGCTCATGCTGGTCGGTGCGCTGTCAGGCGATTGCAGGTTGGAGACATAATAGAGGGGCCGGCCTGGCGGGGCGAGACTGGGGCGGCCGGGGGTGACCTCAGGCGACCAAGCTCCGCCGGGCGATCCGGGCGAGGCCGCTGGTCGATGGACCGTGGACCCGCCGGTGACCAGGCGATCCCCAGCTCGGCCAGGCGCTCCGGCAGAGCCGGCCATCGACCGGGCGTCCGGCTGGCGGCAGACTCACGCGATCCCCAGCTCGGCCAGGCGGTCCGGCTCGCCCAGGTAGTAACCAGCCCGCACCAGGGCTTGCTGCAGGGAGCGGATGTCCACCTCCCGCGGCGGGACCCCGGCGGCGGCCGCCTCCGCCGCGGCCATGCCGGCCACGCCCCCGGTGACCTTGGCGATCCAGCGCCAGCGCAGGCTGGCGGTGCGCTCCCGGCCGATCGACCGGCCGGCGGCCAGCATGCCCTCCACCCCCCGGGGCAGGAACTGCCGCAGGGGCATGTCGAAGTAGTGGCCCTCCTCGCGGTTCTTCAGGTCGACGAGCCGCCGCGCGCGGCCCTCCCGTTTGGCCTCCTCGTCGTAGCGGTAGAGGGTGGTCAGCACGTGCACCACGTCGTCGAATCTCCGCTCGTCCACGATGTCCTTCTCCGCAAGGGTGTAGTCCGGCACGATGGTGCGGCTCCAGCGGTTGCCCATGTAGGGCGCCGTCTGGCTCACGCGGGCCTGCCCGAAGCCGGGGACGTGGCGGCTGTAGAAGTCGATGGTGTCGTAGGCGTGCTGCCGGGCGGAGGCCTCGATCGTGGAGCGGTCCAGGGCGTTGAGGACCGACAGCCGGCCGGGCGGCCAGCGCACCTCGATGGTGGTCACGTCCTGGTCGTGCGTCCCGAAGGGGATCTTGTAGGCGTAGGCCCCGCCCGGTACGGAAGCCACGTACCTGAAGGCGCCGGAGGACCAGTCCGCCATGATGAAGGGCAACAGCTCGCGCGGGTAGTTCTTCCAGACCATCTGCATCGACTCGACCAGCACCTCGTCGACCCAGCGCTGCTCGTCGGCGGACAGAGGCTTGTCCCGTTCGCTCGCCCTGAAGGCCTCGTATTCCCCCCAGTCCACGCCCTCGACGCGGAAGAACAGGCCCATGCCGGACTCGTCGCTGGCGTGGCGCTCATCGGTGGCGGCGCCGGCGGCGGCGGCCACGTCGGCCTCGCCGGTGGTGTCGACCACGACCCGGGCCAGCACCGCCCGCCGGCCCTCGGGGGTCTCCACGAAGACGCCGCCAACGGTGCCGTCCTCGACGATCGCCCCCGCCACCGTGGTGGACAGCAGCAGGGACACCTCCAGCTCCCGCAGCCTCTGGAGGGCGAGCCGCTGGAACTCGTTGCGGTCGATCACCGGGATCGGAGCCATCCCGTTCCATCGCCAGGGCACGTTGTCGCCGCCGCTGATGAAGTCGAAGGTGCGGATGCCGCCGCGGCGGTCCAGCTCGGCCAGGAAGTCGCCCACCTGGCCGCCCAGGCCGCGTTCGTGGAGCCTCGGGCTCTGCCAGAGGTCGTGGCGCGACCCGAGGCCCGGGCCGTAGTTGCCGCCCACGGTGGAGTACTCGTCGACCAGGGTCGTGCGGGCCCCGTGCGCGGCCGCCTCCAGGGCCGCGTAGAGCCCGGCGATCCCGGCTCCCGCGACCAGCACCTCGGTCTCGTGAAGGACCGGCACCTCCCGCGCCGGCTCGTGTACCACTCTGGTCACCCCTGCCTTCCTTTCGACCGGCGGCGTCCCTGCCGCGGGCGGGGGTAACAAAGGCCATTCCCGGACCCCCGGCGAGCCGTTAGATTGGCGGGAAGGAGGATCTCGCGAATGGGCATTCCGGCGGGCTGGCCCGACCCCCACCTGCATCTCTTTCTGACCGATGAGGAGGTCGACTCCCTGGCCGGCGTGACCCGGCTGATCAACCCCATGCGCCGGGAGTCCCTGGAGCCGGTCCTGCGCCCGGATCAGCCCTGGGAGATGGGACAGGTCGTGCCCCGCCGCATCCTCCACGACCCGGCCGATGGGCTGTACAAGTGCTGGTACCTGGCGGCGACCACCAACGAGCCCTCCCCCTGGCGCTACGGGACCGGGCTCGCCACCTCCCCCGACGGGATCACCTGGGAGAAGCCGGACCTCGATGTGGTGCGCTACGAGGACGGATCTCCCACCAACATCGTGGACCTGCCGCGGGGGTCCAACGCGCGCCTGCTGTTCCCCTGGCTCGACGCGCCGGGCGCGGCGCCTGGCGAGAGATTCCTCGCCACCCTGTATCAGAGCGGCAACTCGCGGCAGCGGGGCATCTACCGGGCCGCGTCCCCGGACGGGATCCACTGGACGGTCGGTGAGGAACCGGTGATCCGCGCCGGGGACCGGTACTCCATCTCCCGCGATCCGGTGCGCCAGGTGTGGATGCTGACCACGCGCAGGGGCACCGCGGCCAAGGTCCTTCGGCAGCGGGAGGTCTCCCTCTGGGAGAGCGAGGACCTGCGGACGTGGTCCTTCCGGGGGCACCTGCTGAGGGCCGACGAGCAGGACCGCCCCAACACCGAGTTCTACAGCATGCTCCCCCTGCGCTACGGCCCCGGAATGATCGGTTTCCTGGAGGTCTACCACCGGGCCGTGGAGCGCCTGGACACGCAGCTCTGCTGGAGCCGCGACGGCCGCCACTGGCAGCGCGTGGGCCATCGCGACGCCGTCCTGACGCGGGGCGGCGAAGGCAGCTGGGACTCCCATTGGGTCGTCCCCACCAACAACGCCCCGGAGGCCGTGGGCGACCGCCTGCGCTTCTGGTACTCGGGCGGCGGCACCCACCACGGCTCCAAGGGCGGGCACCGCCGGGCCATGGGCCTGGCCTCGATCCGGCGGGACGGCTTCGTCTCCATCGAGGGGAGAATGGAGCCCGGCTTCCTGCTCACGGCGGCCCTCGACGCCACCGTGCCGCGGCGGCTCACCGTGAACCTGAACGCGGGCACCGGGGAAGCCGCCGTCGAGGTCCTGCACCCCGACGGCGGGACGATCGAGGGATACGGCGCCGAGGACGGCGGGCTCTCCGGGCGCGACGGGGTCGCCCTGACCCCGGGCTGGCGCCGGGGCGGCGTGATCCCTCCCCAGGCCGGCGGACGCGTGCACCTCAAGTTCAACCTCCGCAACGCCAGTCTCTACTCCTACCGCTGGGCGCCGGCGGCCGACGGCTGACGCCACCCGACGGGAGAACAGCGATGCAGCGGACCATACTCGTCCTGGCCTTCGGGATCGCCGCCTCCGCGGCGGCCGAGGAGATCGGCCTGGCCGAGGTGCGCCTCACCCTGCTCGACGCCGAGGCCACGGGGTACGCCACCTTCCAGTCCCACAACCAGAAGGTGGCCGCCAACGCCAACGGCATCTTCACCACCCACATCCGTTCGCGCAACGAGGCCTTCACGGCCCAGCAATGGCGCCTCTCCCGCAGCCTCGACGGCGGCGCCACCTTCGAGACCCTGTACGAGTCGGTGGACGCCACCAACGCCCCGGCCATCGAGACCGACGCCGCCGGCAACCTCTACCTGGTGCGCTCCGACTTCGTCGACGGCAGCGCCAGCCTCTACCGCTTCCAGGCGGACGACGGCCACGCGCAACCCGCCGTGGCCCGCATCCCGGGCGGCAGCGCCGGCAAGTACTGCATGAACCTCGACGAGACCCGGGGCCGGCTCTACTACTTCGCCTGGGGCCGTTCCCTCTTCGTCCTCGACCTCGACGGCGGCCTCCTGGAACGCCAGGAGCTGACCGTGGACGGCGCCAACGCGGGGCCCCAGTACCCCCTGTCCTTCCTCGACCCTTCCGGCGTGCTGCACGCCGCCTGGACCACGCAGAAGCTCGGGGTCTACCTGTACTGGGACATCCACTACATGGCCTCCGACGACGGCGCGCGGAGCTGGCGGCGCATGGACGGCGCGCCGCTGCAGATACCGCTGCCGGTCGACGACAGCGGCCCCAGCGACCGCATCACCCTCGACGACGAGTTCGAGGTCCATTCGTGGCTGTCGAACCTGCTGGTGAAGGACGGCAAGGCTCACTTCGCCTACGCCGCCCTGGCCGATTCCTGGCGCCAGCACTACGTGCGTTACGACCTGGCCGCGGCGGCGCGGGACGTCGACCTGTTCCCCATCTTCGAGGGCGAGGAGATCCGCCTCGCCAGCCTGGACGGGTTCTTCGCCAGCCGCGCCGGGCTGCCGGAGGCCCCCCTCTACTACGTGTCGAGCGCCGGCGGCCGCCTGGGATGCCTGGCCAGCGACGACAACGGCGAGACCTGGTACGACTACGCGGTCTCCGAGGAGAGCTGGAACCCCTACTCCATCGGCGGGGCCCGCGAGCTGACCGCCGGCGGCGCCATCATCGGCACCTTCACCGACTACCAGGCGACGGAGGACCGGGACAGCTCCCAGGTCCACTTCTTCCGCATCCAGGCGGGGCTGTCGAGGGCCCGCCTCCGGATCGAACCCGGCGCTGACGGCCGCCAGTCGCTGCGCTTCCACGAGGTGCGGGGCCGGCCCCGGGAGGTGCGCTTCCGTGCATCCGGCGAGTGGGGGGAGTGGCGGCCCTTCGCCGAGGACATGGACGCGGACCCCGGAGGGCCCCCGGCCCACTTCCAGCTGCGTAGCCACCTCGGTGTCGAGTCACCGGTCTTCGCCGTGGAGGCCACCACCGCCGTGGGAGAGAGCGCCGCATCCCCCGACGGCCTCGACCTGGCGCAGAACTCCCCCAACCCCTTCAACACCTGGACCACCATCGGCTTCGATCTGCCGAGGCGCGGGGACTGTCACCTGTCCATCTACGACCTGCGCGGACGGCGGGTGCGCGCCTTGCTGATCCAGGCCGACCTGCCCCCGGGCCGGCACCGGGTCGCCTGGGACGGGACCGACGAAGCCGGCGGCGCGGCGGCCTCCGGGGTCTACCTCTACCGGCTGCGAGCCGGAGACGAGACCCGCACGCGGCGGCTGGTGCTGGTGAAGTGAGCCCGGCCGCCCTTGACAGATTTTCCCATGCTGGGTAGGGTCCCGCCCGGGAGACAAGCGATGAGCAGAAGGACAGCCCCCTGGCGAGGAATGCTGCTGGCCGGCCTGGCGGCCGTGGCCGCGGCGCACGGGAGCGAAGAGGGGGAGCTGCGCTTCAACCGGGTGGAGGGGATCTTCCTGGGCGCCCGGAAGGACCTCGCCTACCCCGCCGCCAGCGGCCGCGGATCGACCAGCTACGGCCATCTCGGCTATGCCTTCGGCGCCCGGCAATGGCAGTACCAGGTGGGTATCGAGGAGTTCTTCCTTGGGCGTTCCCCCCGGAGGCGGGAGAGTCTCGGCGTCGAGTTGCACGATCGGATCGAGTCCCAGGATACCTGGCTCCTGAGCACCGAGGAGAACTCGGTCTACGCCGCGCTCTTCCGCCGGGACTACTTCGACTACTACCAGCGGCGGGGATGGAGCGTCTACACCCGCTACGACCATGTCGACCAGGTGCGGGTGACGGGACGCTGGAGCCGCGACGAGTTCTCCTCCCTCGACTCGCAGGGGGACTGGAGCCCCGTGGACTGGCACCTCGGGCGCTGGCACCCGCTGCGCACCCGGTTGGCGCACGATGCCTTCAGGGCCAACCCGGCGGCCGACGAAGGCCGGGCCTTCAGCCTGCGGCTGGACATCCGGGTGGACCCGGACCGGCCGAGGTGGTCCGGCCGGAGATGGCGGGTCGAGGGCATGGTCGAGCGGGGCGGGGGCCGTCTCGGCGGCGACTTCGCCTTCCGCCGGTTCCTGCTGGACGCCAGGCGGTACCTGCTCCACGGAGGCAACGAGCTGGATCTGCGCCTGCGCCTGGGACGGGGCTCCGGGGAGCTGCCCCGCCAGTACCTCTACCACCTCGGCGGATACTCCACCCTGCGCGGCTACCCGCACAAGGCCTTCTCCGGCGACCGGATGGTGCTGCTGAACATCGAGTACTGGCACGAGGGCGTGGGGGTCCTGCTCGACACGGGCGCCGCCTGGTTTTCCCCCCAGGGGGCCCGCCGGGCCCTGGAACGGGGCGCCCCCGAGCCGGAGGAGGGACCCCGCTACAGGCGGAGCCTGGGCTTCGCCGCCCGTCTCGAAGATGACTTCCGCGTCGGCATGGCCCGTCCCCTGGACGGCCCGCACCGCGGCTGGCGCTACTTCGCCCGCTGCAACCGGACCTTCTGAACCATGGCCTACCACACCATCTGGTCTTACCTGTGGGACCTGGTCGACGACGGCATCGATGAGTCCGTCCGCTACCTCGGCCAGGAGCTGGGCCTCGACGCCGTCAGCGTGGCCACGGCCTATCACACCTTCCAGCAGCTGCGCCCCCAGCGCCCCGGCGCCAAGCTCCTGACGGCCGACACCGCGGCCCTCTACTTCCAGCCCGATCCCGCCTTGTACCGGGACACCCGGCTCCGTCCCCACGTGGCGGCCCTCGCCCGCCAGGACAATCCCCTGGCCCGGCTGGCCGAAGCCTGCCGGCGCGAGGGGCTCGACCTGATCTCGTGGACCGTGGGGCTGCACAACTCCCATCTGGCCGTCGAGTACCCCCACTGCGCCGAACGGACCGCCTACGGCGACAATCCCGGCTGGGCCCTGTGTCCGGGCGAACCGGAGGTGCGCTCCTACCTCGTCGCCCTGTGCCGCGACCTGGCCAGCAACTACCAGGTCCGGCGGCTGGAGCTGGAATCCTGCGGCTTCGGCGGCTACGGCCACTCCCACTACCACGTCAAGGACGGGGTGAACCTGGCGCGGTCGGGCGCTACCTGTTCGGGCTGAGCTTCTCGCCCGGGTGCCTGGACCGGGCCCGGGAACGGGGGATCGATGGCGAGGGCCTGCAGCGCTGGGTGCGCGGCCGGCTGGACGGGGTCTTCGCCAGCGGCCGGCCCCTGGAGGGCGACCTCGAGGAGTTCGTGTCCGGCCATCCCGAGCTGCAGGGCTTCCAGGCCATGCGTGAGGATCTGGTCATCTCCCTGGTCGAGGAGATCCGCCAGGCCAGCGGCGTCGAGGTCTCCTTCCTGCTGATGGGCGACCGCTGGGGCGCCGGCATCGACGGGGCCCGCATGGCCGCCACCGCGGATCTCGTGGAGATCCTGGCCTACGTCGATACGCCGGAGAAGATCACCCGGCGGCTCGAGGGTCTCCGGGGGACCGTGCCGGATCCGAGCCGTCTGGTCGTGGGCCTGCAGGCCTACTACCCATGCGCCGTGGAGGCCGGCGGGCTGGTGGCCCAGGTGGAGGCCGCCAGACGGGAAGGGGTGGAGCAGTTCTCCTACTACAACTACGGCATCATGCCCCGCCCCAATCTGGGGTGGCTTAGGCAGTGCACTCTCGGCCCGCCGGCGGCGAGCGTCGGCTGACCCCATCCGAAGCGTCACCCGGGAGCGGGGCACCAGAAAAACCATGGCATTCGGCCTCTTCGCACAGAGACGGGACGGTCTCGGCGCCGGCATCGTGGTCCTGGCCGCGCTCGTGCTGGCCCTGTCCCTCTCCCTGCCCCTGCTGCACCACCTGCACCACGGCGGACAGCTCGAGATCGAGGAGTGCCCGGTATCGGCTCTCTCCTCCGCTCTCTCCCTCGGCGTCCTGGCGCTCCTCGGCCTGTTGCTCCTGGCGCCGCACCGCCGGGACACGCCTCTTCCCCACCCCAAGGCCATCGCGCCCCGCACCATCCACCTGGCCACCCAGGGCGCCCGCGCACCTCCCCGCTCCTGAGCATCCGCACCTGATCGACTGAACTCCTGTCCGGCGGCCCTCCGCCGGGTGCGGATGCGTTCTCCTGCTTCATCTCCGGGATCCGGCCGCATGCGGCCGGCACCCTCCCCTCAGCTCTTCGCGGCGGATTCGCGAAGGCCCCTTCAAGGAGAACCCGAAATGCTCAGGAACTACCCCATTCCCGGCAGCGCTTTCCTGCTCCTCCTCCTGGCGGGTTGCGGCGACGACGACAACCCCGTCGACCCGGACCACGGCGAGGAAGAACACGCCGAAGCGGTTGGATTGATCATCCGCAGCAGCGGCGAAGAGATCGTTCGCTACGAGAACGGCCAGGTCGAGGGCGCCATCGAGGTCGGCCACGACCGGGAGACGCCCCTGCTCACGGTGCGGTTCATCGCCGAGGACGGCGACCTCTTCGCCCCGGAGGCGGACGAGGGCTTCTCCCTGGGCTGGGAGATCGGTGACGAGACCATCGCCGAAGTGGAGCAACACGAGCAGGACGGCCCCTGGGCCTTCCACATCGTCGGCCTCGGAGAGGGTCAGACCACCCTCGTCCTCAAGGTCCTCCACGCCGGGCACGCCGACTTCGTCTCCAGGGAGATCGACATCCACGTCGAGGAAGACGGTCCGGGCGAGGATCCCGACCAGGACCACGATCACGACGACGACCAAGGCTAGGGCTTGCGCCTCGTCCCCCTCTCTCTGCTCCTCCTGGGTCTGGCCTCGGCCCCCGCCCGCGGCCAGACCGGCGCCCTGGCCGGCCACGTGGTCGACACCGAGAACGGCCAGGCCGTGGGATGGACCACCATCGTCATCGAGGACCTCGACCGGGCGCGGACCAGCGACTCCGAGGGACACTTCTTCTTTGCCAACGTACCCCCCGGCGTCCATGTCCTGCGCACTCTGCGCATCGGCTACCACGACGCCCGCTTCGAAGTCGAAATAACCGCCGGCGATACCATCCACGTCGATCTCCAGATCGGTCACGAGACCATCGAGGTGAGGGCCGTGATCGTCGAGGGCGAACGGGTCCACCCCCTCTCCCCGCTCCAGGAACCCGAGGTCGTCTTCAGCAGCAGCAAGCTGCGCCAGAACCTGAGCCGCACCATCGCCGAGACCATCGACTACGAGCCGGGCATCGCCCAGCGATCCATGGGCCCGGCGCCCTCGAGGCCGGTGCTGCGGGGCCTGGGCGGCGACCGCCTGCTGGTGCTCGAGGACGGCGAGCGCACCGGCGATCTGTCGGCCACCTCCTCGGACCACGCCGTGGCCATCGAGCCCATGACCACCGAGCGCATCGAGGTGGTGCGCGGCCCCCGGACCCTGCTCCACGGATCCAATGCCCTGGCCGGGGTCGTCAACGTGCTGCGGGGATACGTGCCCTCCGAGCTGCCCGACGGCCTGGGGGGCTCCTTCACCTGGCAGGGGGAGAGCGTCAACCGGGGCCTCGCCGGCGGCCTGGCCCTCGAGCACGCCCTCGGCCCGCTGGCGCTGCGCGCCGACGGCAGTCTGCGCGACGCCGGCGCCATCGCCACCCCGCGCGGGGAACTGCCCAACACCGGGATCCGCACCGGCAACGCCTCCGCCGGCGCCGGGCTGGTGCGGCCCTGGGGGCACGTGGGCGCCTCCGGCAGCATCTACGACTCCCACTACGGCATCCCTCCCGACCCGGAGGGCGGCCACCCCCACGGGGTCTCCGTCGACCTGCTGCGCCAGCATCTCGTGGCGCGCGGCGAGATCCTCGCCGGGCCGGCCTGGCTGCAGCGCCTGGAGCTGCACCACTCCTTCTCGCGCTACCGCCACGGCGAATTCGAGGCGGACGGCTCCCTGGGCCTGGAGTTCGGCGTGCTCTCCCACCACGGCGGCGCCCTGGCCCACCTCGAACCCGCCGGCCCCCTGGCCAACGCCGCCGCCGGCCTGTGGTACGAGTACCGCAACTACGCGGCGGCCGGGCTCAACTTCACACCCGCCGCCGAGGAATACGCGGGGGCCCTCTTCACCTGCCAGGAGGCGGAGGCCGGCCCCTGGTCGGCCAACGCCGGCCTGCGCGTCGACGCCCGTCGCGTCGAGCCGCGCGAGGAACGCCACTCCCGCACCGTCGGCCGTATCCGGAGCCGCGACTTCGCCGGCCTGTCCGCCGGACTGTCCAGCCACTACCGGGCCACCTCGACCCTGACCCTTGGGGCGACCTTCATGCGCACCTTCCGCGCCCCCGGCATCGAGGAGTTGTTCTCCGAAGGGCCCCACCTGGCCGCCTATTCGTACGAGGTGGGCAACGGCGATCTGAACACCGAGCGCGGCCTGGGGCTTGAGATCTTCGCCGAGTACCGGCACCAGGAGGGCCAGATTCACCTGGCCTTCTTCCGCAACGCCATCGACGGCTACATCTTCCCCAGGAACACGGGCGATCGCAGCCTGAGGCGGGCCGATCTCTTCCTCTACAGAATGGTGGGAGAGTCCGTCCTCATGCACGGTGCCGAGGCGGCCTTCGACTGGCACCTGGCGCGCGCCTGGAAGGCGGCGGGAACCCTCGGCCACGTGCGGGGCCGCCTCACCGGCCTCGGCGGCGAGCCCCTGCCGCGCCTGCCCCCCCTGCAGGGCCGGGTCACCCTGACCTGGGAACCCTCCGAGTCCCTGAAGGCGGCGGCCGCCCTGCGCCTGGCCGCGGACCAGGATCTGCCGGGAGAGTTCGAGGAGCCCACCGAGGGCTACGCGGTGCTGGACCTCTCGGCCGACCACCAGGTGCACTGGGGGGGGCGCCTGCACACCTTCGCCCTGACCCTGGAAAACGCCACCGACGCGGTCTACCGCAACCACCTCAACCGCGTCAAGGAGATCCTGCCCGAGCCGGGCCGCAACCTGCGCCTGCTGCACAAGGTGTTCTTCTGAAGCGGCACCCCGCTTGTAGCCAACCCCCGTCGGACTAGATTACCGCGCAAGGACCGGCCCCGTCACCGCCCCATCCGGAGGATCCCATGCCCGCCCTGACCCGCGACCAGATCGAGCACTTCGAAGAGCTGGGCTACGTCGTCGTCGACGACGTCATCGACCCCGAGAAGACCCTCGATCCCGTGATCGAGGAATACGCCGGGGTCCTCGACCAGCTCGCCGACGAGCTCTACGAGCGCGGCGACATCCCCTCGCGCTACGAGCACCTCGCCTTCGGCGAGCGCTACATCCGGATCTGCATCGAGACGGGGAGCGTCCACAGCCAGTACTTCGACTTCTCCCTGCCCTTCCAGAACGTCCGGCCCGCCACCCCCTTCTGGGCCGGCCCCGCCGTCTTCCGGGCCCTGACCGACGAGGACCTGCTCGACGCGGTGGAGTCCCTCATCGGCCCCGAGATCTACTCCAACCCGGTGCAGCACGTGCGCATCAAGCCGCCCGAGCAACACCTGCCCACCAACGCCCACGGCAATGCCATCCTGGGGGCCACTCACTGGCACCAGGACCACGGCGTGGTCACCGCCGAGGCGGACGAGACCCGCATGCTCACCGTCTGGTTCTCGCTGCAGGACACCCCCATGGAAAAGGGCCCCCTCCACCTCGTGCCGGGCTCGCACCGCAACGGCCTGCTGCCCCACTGCCCCAACTACATGGGCAACGGCCCCAAGGCCGCCGGCAGCACCCAGATCCCCGAGAAGCTCTTCGACGCCGGCCACTCGCGGGCCCTGCCGGTGGGGCCCGGGGCCGTCATCTTCATGCACAAGCAGACCGTCCACGGCTCCCTCTCCAACGTCAGCGACGACGTCCGCTGGAGCTTCGACCTGCGCTACAACCCCACCCACGAGCCCACCGGGCGCATCGCCTTCCCCGGCTTCGTGGCCCGCAGCCGCGCCAACCCCGACACCGAGTTGCGCGATCCGGAGGCCTGGCACCGCTCCTGGCTCGAGGCGCGGGCGAACATGTCGATGATCAACCAGGGCGGGAAGATCGACATACCCTTCCGCCGTCCCCGGACCGAGCATCTCCTCTGCGCCTGAGCCGCCCGGGCCTGTCGCCGCACTCGAGGCGGGCCCTGCTGGGAGGCCTGTTGCTGGGTGCAGTGGGCTATCTGGGCCTCCACGGCATGCGTTCGACGGAGGAGGGAGACCCGGGGCCAGCCGCGGGGGAGACGGCCCGGAGCCACTACGCCTTCTACTGCGCCGACTGCCACGGCGCCGACATGGGCGGTGGCATGGCCAGCAGCCTGGTGGACGGCCGGTGGGCCTGCGGCGACAGCGCCGCGGCCCTATTCCGGAGCATCGCCGCCGGCATCGAGATCGACGGCATGCCCGCCTTCGGCGCCGTCCTGACGACGGCCGAGATCGACGCGCTGGTCGCCCTGATGCGGGCGGCCGAGGGTGATCCGAGATGAGCTTCCTTGCCTGGTTGTCCTCCTGTGCCCTGATCGCCCTGGGCTGCGCCTCGGCCGAGGAGGTCGTCGAGTCGGAGGAACACTCCTTCCGGGTCGAGACCTTCGCCGCCGGGTTCGGCGTGCCCTGGGGCCTGGCCTTCCTGCCCGACGGGCGCCTGCTCGTGACCGAGCAGGAAGGGCTCCTGCGCATCGTGGAGCGGGATGGCTCGGTCTCCGAGCCCATCGAGGGCGTGCCGGCCGTGGTCTCCAGGGGGCAGGGGGGACTGATGGACGTGGCCCTGCACCCGAGGTTCGCCGAGCAGGGATGGATCTACCTGAGCTATTCCGACCCCCTGCCCGGCCCGGAGGGAGCCCTCCTCGGATACACCGCCATCGCCCGCGCCCGCCTGGGGGAGCTGCGGCTGGCCGACGTGGAGATCGTCTACCGGATCCCGGAGCGGTTCTACACCCGGCATGCCCACCACTACGGCTCGCGCATCCTCTTCGACCGCGCCGGCTTCCTCTACTTCGCCATCGGCGACCGCGGCCAGCGGCCCCTGGCCCAGAGCGTGGAGTGGCCCAACGGCAAGATCCACCGCCTGCGCGACGACGGCGCCGTGCCGGCCGACAACCCCTTCGTCGGGGAGCGGGACGCCGTCGAGTCGATCTGGTCCTACGGCCACCGCAATCCGCAGGGGCTGGCCATGCATCCGGTCACCGGCGAGTTGTGGGCCGCCGAGCATGGCCCCAAGGGGGGTGACGAGCTCAACCACATCCGCCGCGGCCTGAACTACGGCTGGCCGGCGATCACCTACGGCATCAACTACGACGGCACACCGATCACCGATGCGACCCACGCCGAGGGCATGGAGCAGCCCGAGACGTACTGGGTGCCGTCCATAGCCGTATGCGGCATCGACTTCTACACGGGGGAACGCTTCGCCAGGTGGCGGCACGATCTGCTGGTCACCTCCCTGCGCTTCAACCGCCTGCACCGCCTCCGGCTGCAGGGGCGGGAGATGGTCCACGAGGAGATCGTCTACCAGGGGGAGTCCCGCGTGCGCGACGTGCAGACCGGCCCCGATGGGGCGGTCTACCTGGCGGTGGAAGGACCGGGGCGGATCCTGCGGCTGGTCAGCCTGGACTGACCGCGGTCAGCCGCGCCGGCGCTCCACGTAGATCGGGCTGCTCCAGGCGCGGTGCTGGTTGATCTGGGTCACCCGCACCCAGTAGGGGCACAGGCCACTGACCTCGCGGGTGTCCCGGAAGGACAGCTCGACCCGCGGGGACAGCTCGGGGCTCGGCGCCGGCCCGGCGATGACGTGGCGGCTGGCGCCGCCCGCCTCCACTCTCATCGGCTGTTCCCGCACCTGGGACAGGGCGAAGTCGAAGGTGGCCGGACCGGACTCGAAGCGGCAGGACGCCGCCGCTCCGCCCTCGATCTCCACGCACATCCCCATGCGGTTGCCGGCGGTAACGGTGTCGAAGCGGACCGTGCGGGCGTCGACCTGTTCTACGCGGTCGAAGGGGGTGGCCAGAGCGACGGGCTCGACCCTGGCGATCCGTCCGCCGTCGACGATGAACCGGCCCTTCCACAAGGCGCGCTGCTGGGGCGCGCCTCCGTGTCCCTCGGTCCCTCCCCAGAGGAGGTGCACGGCGCCGTCGACCGGGGCCATCGCCGGCCTCCACGTCCACAGCGGTTCGGCCCCGCACAGCAGATCGACCTGCTCGATCCCCGCCGTTCCCTCGGCCTCGACGGTCACCAGGGGATAGCCGTCCGTGGCGTATTCGCTGCCCATGAGGTGGCCGTCGGCCGAGACCGCCAGCCGCATGCGAGGTCCGTCAGTGGCGTAGCACCGCCTCGCCGCCATCGCCTCCCACAGCGCCTCCCGGGTCAGCTCCGAGGCCAGGAAGGCCGTGACCCCGCTGCGGGCGTTGCGGATCAGCCGGCTGCCGGGATGGTCGCACCCGGGCCGGCCGGTGACGCCGTCGGTGCCGGCGGTGATCCCCACGCGGTAGCCGCGGCGCAGGGCGTCGAGGACGAACCAGTCCGAGGTGCCATGGGTGGAGTGGATCTCGGCAAGGGTCTCGATGCGCGGCTCGTGGAAATCCAGATTCGTGGGCCTGCCGCCGGCGTGCATGTTGACGAGCACGTCCTCGTCCTTCATGGCCTCGAGGAACTCCGGCGCCGTCTCCAGGTCGGGCTCCGGGTCGGGCTCGTCCTCGGTGAAGAACCGCCCCGAACGCCGCAGGCGCGGCTCGTCGCGGCGGTAGAAGACGTTGCGGTCCCCGCCCTCCGGCGTGTTGGCGCTCCACTCGCACCCAAGAAAGGCGACGAACCTCCCCTCCTCGTCGGCGGCGGCCGTCTCGCGGCGTGTCCGCTCCCAGAGGTCCAGGCTGACGTGGTGGTCGTTCCCCTGGTGCGAGCAGACCTGAAGTCCCGCCACGTGGCGGGCGTAGTCGAAGTGGTGGCGGACCGAGCCGACGCCGCAGCCGATCTGTCCCTGCCCGGCGTGCAGATCGCCCCAGAAGGTGCGCAAGGGCGGGCGCTCGCGGGTGATCCGCACCGGGTTGGTCACGGCCTGCAGCCCGAAGGCGGGGAGGGTTGCCTCGATGCGGTGGATGCCGGGGCTGGCGATCCGGACCCCGGCGCGGTAGGCGGGCATCTCCCCGGCCTGCTCGACGGAGACCGCTCTCACCCCTTCGGCTGGCACCACCTCCGGGGAGCAGCCCTCCACCAGCAGGGGGTTCCCCCATTCGTCCTCGACGCGCAGCGTCAGCTCCAGTTCTTCGCCGGCGATCCCGTCGGCGGGAGCCAGGGCCACCAGCCTCGCCGGGGCCCCGGCCGCGACGGAGAATCCCGGCGCCGGCGGCAGCTGAATCCAGCGGCGGCCGCCCTCGGGGTTGATCAGGAAGAGCAGCTCGGCCTCCGGAACGACGAAGGTCGGGGCGCGCCACTCCCGGCAGGCCAGCTCCACCCGGTCTCCCCGGGTCAGCTCACCGGAGACCACCTCCACGTCGATCTGGTGATTCCACGGCACGAGGTCGCCCCGGAAGGCGCAGGTGACCCGCAAGTCGACACCGGGCCTGGAGCAGGAGGCGTGCACGTAGTCCGACCCCCCGGGATCGGCCGCCTGCGGCGCGGCCCAGTCGAAGGGCCACAGCCAGACGACGCGCAGGTGTCCCCTCGCCGGGACCGCCGTCTCACCGAGCTCGAACCCCAGGTTCAGCCCGAGGCGCTCTCCGGCCCGCACCGGGGCCGAGCGGTCGATGCGGCCGGCGCCGTGCCGGCGGCGGCGCTCGTCGAGATCGAGGCCGGGGAAGTGATGGATGTGCGGGCCGTTGGGAAAGCCGCTCGTCAGCAGCATGGGTTTCCTCGGCAGGTGGCCATCAGAAGGACAGCCCAAGGTAGGCGTGGCCGCGCGCCGGCCAGGCCGGGTGGTAGGCGAACCAGGTCCTGCTGATCGACAAGTGCTTGACAACAAACAGCAATCCATCCCGCGAAGAGCTGGGCGGCGTGCTCTCCAGATGGTGGGCCATGTACCTGAAGAAGCCGTCGGACCGGATGGTCCCTCCCGAGGTTCTATGGTGGATGTTACCATCGAAGTCGTCGTACTCGCCTCGCCGGAAGGAGATCGTTTCGAGGATCGAGACCTCGAATCCTCTCTTGTCGTCGTCGGCACGGCTGGTGGCCTGGACACCCTCTATCTGGGGGCGGTAGGTCTCCCTGGAGAACGTCACTCTTCCGATGGCGAGTTGGAGGGCATCGGAGCGCCAGTCCACGGCGAGGCTGCCCGACCATCCGTGCCGTCTGTTCGCCGGCAAGGGATCGGGCTCCAGGGCAACGATATAGGCGATTCTTGGTCCGCGATTGTGCCAGGCGATGCCGTATCCGATGTCCAGCCGGGGCCGGAGATGCTGACTCAGGGCAAGCTCCCGCCCGGTGAACCGTTGCAGAATCCCGGCCACTGGTGCCACCGCCATGAGACCGAAGTCGTAGGCCCTGACTGACTCTTTGGTCTGGCCGAGATCGGACGAGATCCACTTCGAGGTCGCACCGACCCCCACCTCCAGGAAGGATCTCAAGGCCATGCTGACGCCGAGATTGTTGGAGGCGTCTGTGGCGTGGAAAGTACCTGCTGCATTGCCCACATCACCAATGCGGTTCCGTTGTCCAAGATCGATCTTGGTGCGGTATCCGTACAATGCGGCTGAGAGGCTCGTAGGACCCCTCCAGGAGAGGGCGGGCAGCTCGCACCCCGCCGCAGCCTGGAGGGCATGGTAGCCGTAGCTCATGTCATCGGCCAAGGCGGGAAGCCACGGCATCTCGCTCAGGTAGAGGCGGCTCTGCACCGTCCGCCCCGCAGAGGACAGGGCCGCCGCTCCGGGATTGTAGTAGCCCGCCGGTTCGTCGGGCAGGGCGACTCCCGCCTGGCCCATCCCGTTGACGCGCACGGAAGGGGAGATCAGCAGGAACAGCGCCGCGGCCCTGCTCTCCGGAGTCGCATCGACCGATTCACCCTTCGCGAGCAGAAGGGTCAGGGCCAGTGCGAATACCCCGAGGAGCCGCGATCTGCACGCCTCGAGGGTGAAGAAGCCCCGCCGGGCGGCCAGCTGATCGATGTCGTCATGGATTCGTCCCATTCCCTCTCCTTCATTCGAGGCCCTCCTTGAGAATCTCAGGGGCCGCGTCAGGATCCGGCTCAGAGCTCTCCTTCAGCAGTCGGACTCGCTCGTCGTCCCCCTCGAAGCCTTCAACCTCGAAGCGACCCCTCCAGATCCCCAATCGCCAGCGCCCGGATTCCCTCGGCCATTTCGAAGCTCCTGGGTCCCGCATGGACCACGTCGAGCCGATCCAGGCGCAAGTCTTCGCGGGCGATGTGCATGCTCCGGGTCGAGCGCGGCGCCGTCGTGAGCTTCACCTCGAATCCGAGCCGTTGACCGCCCTGGAGGACGAGCAGGTCCAGCTCCGCCCCGGCGTGGGTGGCCCAGAAGTAGCACTCTTCGGGAGCCGCATCCACCAGGCGGATCACCTGATCGATCACGAAGCCCTCCCAGGATGCGCCCACCTTGGGATGGCCCTCCAGATCCCGCTGCGAGGGCAGGTTCAGCAGCGCGTGCAGCAGGCCGCTGTCCCTCAAGTAGACGCGGGGCGACTTGACCTGCCGCTTCGAGATGTTCTCGTGCCAGGGCTGCAGTTGCCGCACCACCAGTGCCGAATCGAGATGTTCGAGGTAGGATCGGACCGTGGTATCGGCCACGCCGAAGGAGCGGGCGAACTCGGACGCGTTCCACACCTGTCCGTGGTAATGGGCGAGCATGCTCCAGAACCGGCGCATGGTGCGCGCGCTCACGTTGACCCCGAGCTGAGGCAGGTCGCGTTCCAGGAAGGTGCGCACGAACTCCCGGCGCCACTCGAAGCTCTGCCGTTCGCCGCGCACCAGATAGGACCGCGGGAATCCGCCGCGCCGCCAGAGCCGCTCGGGGGTCTCGTGGCCGGTTTCGTCCAGGGCGAACCCGCCCAGCTCACGATAGGCGATGCGTCCGGCGAGGGTCTCGGACGACTGGTGAAGCAGCTCGGGGGAAGCACTGCCCAGAATCAGGAACCTGGCCGGCGCGCCCGGCCGGTCCGCGAGCACGCGCAGGGCCCGGAAGAGCTGCGGGACGCGCTGGATCTCGTCGAGCACGACCAGACCCCGCAGGGGTCGCAGCGCCCGAAGCGGGTCGGCCAGCCGCGCCAGATCGGCCTCGTCCTCGAGATCGAATCGCTCGACGGGCCCCTCCCAGGCTGAAGCGATGAGCCCCGCCAGGGTGCTCTTGCCCACCTGGCGGGCGCCGATGATGGCGGCCACCGGGTGGTCTCGCAGCAGTGCGAGCAGTCTCTCCAGTTCTCGATCGCGGCCGTTCACGCAGGTAATTTACATAGACATCTCTGTGTGTGCCACAGAATTTTCAAGGAAGACTGCAAGGGGCCCTCAGGGCTGCTCGTGAACAGGAAGAGCCGGACCCCAAAAGGGATCCGGCTCTCGTCGCGGCGTTCGGGGAAGCGGCGGACGCCGCTTTAGAACACCTCCGTCTTCTCGTCGCAGATCGCCATGAGCGCGTGGTAGCGCTCCGGGTGGCGCAGCTTGCCCAGGGCGCGCTCCTTGAGCTGGCGGACGCGCTCGCGGGTCAGGTTCATCAGGCGGCCGATCTGCTCCAGGGTCATGGCCTCGGCGCCGTCGAGCCCGAAGTAGAGGCGGATGATCTTGAACTCGCGCTCGTCCAGGACCTCCAGCACGTTCTCCAGCTGTCGGCGGGCGGTCTCCTCCATCACGTCGCCGTCGGGCGGGGCCTGGTCGTCGTCGCGCAGGACGTTCATCAGGCTGCGTTCGTCGTCCTCCTCGAAGCTCTCGTCGAGGGAGCGGACCGAGCGGGCGCTCAGGATCGTATCCTGCACCTCCTGGGGAGAGACCTGCAGCTCGGCGGCGATCTCCTCGATCTCGGGCTCGGTGTCGCGGCCCTGGCCGAGCCTGTGGGACGCCCGGGAGATGTCCTTGAGCAGGCTCAGCTTGTTCAGGGGCAGGCGCACCGTGCGGGCGTGGTCGGCGATGGTCTGCAGGATCGACTGCTTGATCCACCACACGGCGTAGGAGATGAACTTGAAGCCTTTGGCGCCGTCGAAGCGCTGGGCAGCCGTCATCAGGCCCACGTTCCCGGCGCTGATCAGATCGGCCAGCGACAGGCCGCGGTTCTGGTAGTTCTTGGCCACGTCGATGACGAAGCGCAGGTTGGCCTGCACGAGCTCGTCGCGGGCTTCCATGTCGCCGGCGTGGATCCGGGCCGACAGCGCCACCTCTTCCTCCCGGGACAGCGGGGTGGAATCGGCGATGTCGTCGAAGTAGAGCCTGAGAGTGCTCTCTTCCTTGTTCAGGACCTCGTGAAGAGGGTAAGCCATCAACTACTCCTTGGTTCGGTTAGGGACTCTTTTCCAGCCGGGGCCGCCGACGCGCTCACGGCTCGACCCACCGTACGCGGCCCACCAGCAGGGCCTGCATCTCTTCGGCCGTTTCCGCGCGCTCCATGGTCGACAGGAAGTCCCCGTCGCCGAAAACGCGGGCCAGCGCCCCGAGTAGCCTCAGGTAGAGGTCGGGGGCATCGACGGGCGCGGCGATCAGGCAGATCATGGCGACCTCGTGTCGGTCATCCCCGGAGGGGAACTCGATAGGCGCCCGTGTGCGGGCCAGGGCCAGGCCCAGGCGGCGCACCATGCGGCCGCGGGCGTGGGGCAGCGCGATGCGGCCGTCCGCCAGGACCGTGCTGCTCAGGTTCTCGCGCTCCAGGACCGCCTGCATGAAGGCCAAGCTGTCCTCGACCACCTCCTGCGAGCGGAGGCAGTCGGCGAGCTCCTTGATGGCCGCGATCTTGCTGTCCGCGGCCAGATCGGGGATCATCGCGGTGGGGCGGGAGACGATCTCCGCCACCTCACCGGCAGCCGCGAGCGCAATTTCTGCGCCTACCCCCCGGCCATTGGTCAGCGTGCTGTACATCTACCCGTAAGTCGTTGTTTTACAGGAAGTTTCAAGGGAATCCCACGCTTCCGGACCGAGGCTGCAATTTTTGCGCTCCCGGGCCAATGCCCGGAACCGCCCGGGGACTTCTCTCTCGCCGGTCCCACCGGTAAGGTCCGGCCAGGCCCGGCATCTCAGGGCGGCGGAAGTACCGCCCGCAGTGTCATGCGCAAAGTCGGTGCCAAAGGCCCTGCACACCCACGTATCAAGCTGTTTTGATTGAGGTTGCCGAAATTAGAGGAACTGCCGAACGGCCCTCGGCGGCCAGCGCGGGGCACCGGGGCGCAATCCTTGCAGCGGATTCAGCTCAAGCCGTAGCGCTTGATCTTGTATTGCAGGGAGCGAACGGAGATGCCGAGGACGGCGGCCGCCTCCTTGCGGTTGGAGGTGACGCGCTCGAGGGTGTGACGGATCAGCTCCGCCTCCACCTGCTCGATCGAGGAGCCGAGGGGGATGCTGACCGTCTCCTGGTTTGCGGCGGCCGAGGCGGCCTCCACGACCGCCTCCCCGAGGACCTCCGAGAGCTGCTCGGCGCGGATCGTGGACCCCTCGGTGGTGACCACCAGGCGCTGCACCAGGTTGCGCAGCTCGCGCACGTTCCCCGGCCAGGCGTGGCCGACCAGCACCTGCATGGCGGCCTCGTCCGGGCGCTTGCGTGGTTGCTCGTACGCGCGGCACGACTCCTCGAAAAAAGTCTCCACGAGGACGGGGATGTCCTCGCGGCGCTCCCGAAGCGGCGGGACGTCGATGGGCACCACGTTGAGCCGGTAGTAGAGATCCTCGCGGAAGATTCCCTCCCGGATCGAGTCCTCGAGGTTGCGGTTGGTTGCGGCGATGATGCGCACGTCGGCCTTGTGCACGCGGGTGTCGCCGAGGGGCTGGTACTCGCGCGCCTCCAGGGCGCGCAGCAGCTCCACCTGGTTCTTCAGCGGCACCTCGCCGATCTCGTCGAGGAACAGGGTCCCGGACTCGGCCAGGGCAAAGCGGCCCGGGCGGTCGGCGTGGGCGCCGGTGTAAGCGCCGCGCCGGTGACCGAACAGCTCGCTGGCGAACAGGTCCTCGGTGAAGCCGCCGCAGTTGACGGCGACGAAGGGCCCGCCGCTGCGCCGGCTGCGCTCGTGTATGGTCCGCGCGATCAACTCCTTGCCGGCGCCGGTCTCCCCCCGGAGCAGCACCGGAATGTCGGACAGGGCCACCTGCTTGACTGTGCGGGTGGCGCGCTGCATCGACGGACTGCGGCGGACGATTCGGCGGAAACCGTCGTCGGCGCCTTTCTGCTGAAGCTGGCTCTGAAGCTCCCGGTTCTCGCGCACCAGCTCCGAGCGGTCCACGGCGCGGTCGACGACCAGGCGCAGGTGATCGAGGTCTACGGGCTTTGTGAGGAAGTCGAAGGCGCCCTTCTTCATGGCCTCCACGGCGGTGTCGACGTTGCCGTGCGCCGTGAGCAGGATGACCAGCGCCTCCGGCTGGCGGTCACGGATCTCTCCCAGCAGGTCCATGCCCGACGGTCCGGGCATGCGCAGATCGAGGATGACCACGTCGTAGGCGGAGGCGTCCAGGGCGCGGCGGGCGGCGTGGCCGTCGCCCACGGCCTCGACCGAGTGCCCCGGCCGCTGCAGGGCCTCGCACAGACCCTCGCGGATGAAGACCTCGTCGTCGGCGATGAGGATGCGTACGGAGACGTCGCTCATACGGAGGTGCAGGTGGGCAGGAGGAGAGAGACGGTGGTGCCGCGTCCGGGAGAGCTGGCCAGATGCAGGCTGCCGCCGTGCTGCCGGAGGATGCCCTGGGCCATGGACAGCCCCAGGCCGGTGCCGCTGTCCTTGGTAGTATAGTAGTACTCGAAAACCCTCTCCAGGTCCTCGGGCGCCACCCCGCAGCCATTGTCCTTCACCAGGATCCGCACCTCCTCCGCCTCCACTTCCGCCTCCTCCAGGATCACCTCCACGAGGGGGTCTTCGCCGGTCTCTTCCACGGCCTGAAAGGCGTTGATCAGCACGTTCAGCAGCGCCTGGCTGAGCATGTTCTCGTCGGCCCGCACCAGGGGCCCCTGCCCGGGCCGGGTCAGCTCGAGGCGGATGCCGCGCTCCCGGGCCTCGGGGGCGACCAGATCGTGCATACGCTGCACGAGGAGGCCCGGCTCGGTCGGGGCGAGGCGCACCGCGGGCGGGCGCGAGAACCGAAGGAAGTTCTGCACGATGCCGTCGAGACGGCGCACCTCGGCCCGGGCCCGGGCGACGCGCTCCCGCACCCGGCCGGCGGCCGGCTCCCCGAGAGACTCGGCGTCCCGGACCAGCAGCTGCAGCTGGATGTCGACGGCGCCGAGGGGGTTGCGCACCTCGTGCGCCACCGACCCGGCGAGGCGCCCGAGGGCGGCCATGCGCTCCGCCTGCCACAGGTGGCGATCGGCATTGGGGTCCCCCGACGCCTCCCGCAGGATGAGCAGGCATCCCCCGTCGAAGGGGGTCACCCAGGCCTGCAGCCGCCGGCCGTCGCAGGGCACGTCGGCGGCCGTGCGCGGGCTCCGGCTGCGGCAGGCGAGGCCGACCAGGTTCGCCAGAGGGGGAATCCGCTCGAGGGCGGCGCTGCGGCTCGCTCCGGCCTCGACGGACCGGCCGAGGAGCGCCGCGGCCTCGGCATTGGCGAAGCAGACGGCGTCCCCGCCGTCGAAGATCACGACGGCATCCGGGATCGCCCGCAGGGCCTCCCAGGCCAGGCGGGACCGCCCATCGTTCGATTGACACCGGTCCGTGGAACCGGTAGGCTCGCGCTCACTCATGCAGATGTCCACGGAAAGGGCCGAGGTGAACAAGCGCAAGCGCGCGGTCCGGGAGATGTTCAACGCCATCGCCCACCGGTACGACTTGCTCAACCACCTGCTGAGCGCCGGCATCGACATCTACTGGCGGCGGCGCGCCCTGTCCCTGGTGCGCCACGAGGCCCCCCGGTGCCTGCTCGACGTGGCCACCGGCACCGGCGATCTCGCCATCGCCGCGCGGCGGCTTGGGGCCGAGCGCATCGTGGCCGCCGACGTGGCCCTCGAGATGGTCCGCCTGGCCGTGCCCAAGGCGGCGGCCGGCCGCGGCGCCCCCATCCACTGGCTGGGCGGCGACGCCGAGCGCCTGCCCTTCGCCGCCGGCACCTTCGACCTCGTCACCGCGGCCTTCGGCGTGCGCAACTTCGGTGACATCCCCACCGGTCTCGCGGAGGCCCGCCGCGTCCTGCGTCCCGGCGGCGAGCTGCTCGTCCTCGACTTCACCGAGCCCACCGTCTTCGGCTTCCGCCACCTCTATCGGCTGTATTTCCGCCACCTGCTCCCCGTCGTGGGGGGCCTGATCTCCGGCAACCGCAAGGCCTACGCCTACCTGCCGCGCTCCGTGGGCGATTTCCCCCAGGGCCGGGCCTTCCTCGCGCTCATGGAGGAGGCCGGCTTCGAGGACAACCGGCACGTGCCCCTGACCCTCGGAATCAGCGCCGTGTACCAGGGGCGGGTGCCCCGGGACGGGGTTGTCGCGCCCCGGGGGCAGGGGTATGTTGGGTAGCACGACCCCGATACGAGTTGCTGCGGAATCCACTTGATCCTCCAAGAGCAGATCGAGCGCGCCGGTCTGGCCGGCGTCCACGCCAAGGTCCTCGACGGCCAGCGCCTGTCGGCGGACGACGGGTTGCTCCTGTACGAGTGCCCCCACCTGCCCGTCCTCGGGTACCTGGCCAACCTCGTGCGCGAGGCCAGGCACGGGGATCTCACCTACTACGTGCGCAACCAGCACATCAACTACACCAACATCTGCAACAAGCTGTGCAAGTTCTGCTCCTTCTACGTCAAGCCGAAGGACGACCGGGGCTACGTTCTGGATCCCGAGCAGGTGGCCCGGCGCGTGCGCGACTACGCCGATGCGCCGATCACCGAGATCCACGTGGTGGGAGGGGTCAACCCCAAGCTGCCCTACCAGTACTACCTCGACCTGCTGCGGGCCATGAAGGCGGCGCGGCCGGAGGCCCACCTCAAGGCTTTCACCATGATCGAGATGGCCCAGATCCAGAGGGTGGCGCGCAAGCCCATGGAGGAGGTCTTCGCCGATCTGCGCGAGGCCGGGCTGGAGTCGTTGCCCGGCGGCGGTGCCGAGGTGTTCTCGGAGCGCGTCCACGAGGACCTGTTCTGGACCAAGGCCGACTCCGAGGACTGGCTGGAGATCGCCGCCGCCGGCCACCGCAGCGGCCTGCCCTCCAACGCCACCATGCTCTACGGCCACGTGGAGAACACGGAGGAGAAGGTCTACCACCTGGCGAGACTGCGGGAGGTCCAGGACGAGACCGGCGGATTCCTGTGCTACATCCCCCTCTCCTTCCATCCCGAGCGCACCGAGATCGACCACCTGCCCGGCCCCACGGGGCAGCTCGACCTGCGCGAGATCGCCGTGGGCCGCCTGATGCTCGACAACTTCCCCCACATCAAGACCTTCTGGATCATGAACACCATCGAGATCTCCCAGGTCGCCCTCTGGTACGGCGCCGACGATCTCGACGGCACGGTGATGGACTACGAGATCACCCGCGAGAGCATCGAGGCCACCCGCCAGCGGCTGACGCAGCGGGAGTTGCTGGGCCGGATCGTGGAGGCGGGCCGCAAGCCGGTGGAGCGCGACAGCCTGTACCACGTGGTGGCCGGGACCGAGGAGCTGCTGGGCGAGGCCGCGGGATGAGCGGATCCAGGGGCATCGCGGACATCGCCGAGAAGGCCGGCCAGGGCCGCCGCCTGACGGTCGACGACGCCCGCCGGCTCCTGGCGCATCCGAACGTGGCGGAGCTCGGCGTGCTGGCCCACGCCGTGCGGATGCGGAAGCATCCGGAGCCCGTGGTCACCTACAACGTGGGCCGCAACATCAACTACACCAACGTCTGCTGGGTGAGGTGCGATTTCTGCGCCTTCTACCGGCCCCCCGGGTCCGACGAGGGGTACACCCTGCCCCACGAGGAGATCTTCGCCAAGATCGACGAGCTCGTGGCCTTCGGCGGCGACGAGCCCAAGTCCAACGAGATCCTCATGCAGGGGGGGCTCAACCCCAGGCTGCGCCTCGACTACTACCAGGACCTGCTCAGCCGGATCCGCGACCGCTACCCCTCGGTGCAGCTGCACTGCCTGTCGGCCACCGAGATCATCTACATCGCCCACCTGTCGAAGCTCTCCCTGGAGGAGACGATCCGCAGGCTGCGCGACGCCGGCCTCGACTCGATCCCCGGGGCCGGCGCCGAGATCCTGGTGGACGAGGTGCGCGACGTCATCGGCTTCCGCAAGGACCGCACCCACGAGTGGCTGGACGTGCACCGCGCCGCCCACGGCCTCGGCATGCGCACCACGGCGACGATGATGTACGGGCACGTGGAGAACGCCGGGCACCGCCTCGAGCACCTGCGCCTGCTGCGCGACCTGCAGGACGAGACCGGCGGCTTCACCGCCTTCATCGCCTGGAACTTCCAGCCCGACAAGACCGACCTGGGCGCGGACGAGTCCCGCTGGAACGGGGTCAAGGCCAGCGGCTACGATCACCTGCGGACGGTGGCCGTGAGCCGCCTCTTCCTCGACAACTTCGACCACTTCCAGGCCTCCTGGGTCACCCAGGGGCCGCGGATCGCGCAGGTCAGCCTGCGCTACGGGATCGATGATTTCGGCAGCACCATGCTCGAGGAGAACGTGGTCAGCGCCGCCGGCACGAGCCACACCAACGAGATGGACCTGGCGAACATGGAGCGGTTGATCCGCGATGCCGGGTTCGACCCGGTGCGGCGGAACACGCGCTACGAGAGGGTGGCCACGAGCCCCCGGATGCAGGCCCTGCGGCAAGCCGCCGCTTCATGAGCGCCCCCCGCCGCGTCCGCCTCGGCGCGGTGAGCTATCTCAACGCCCGCCCCCTCACCTACGGTCTGAACCGGGACGACCTCTTCGAGCTGGGCTACGGCGTGCCCTCGGCCTGCGCCGACGATCTGGCCGCCGGCCGCATCGATGTCGGTCTGATCCCGGCGGTGGAATACGTCCGCCGGGGCCCCGCGCTCCGGATCGTGCCCGGCCTGGCCATCGGCTCCGAGGGCGAGGTCCTGACCGTGCGCCTGTTCTACCGCGGGCGGCTGGACGGCGTGCGCCGCGTCGCCGCCGACACCGGTTCCCGCACCTCGGTGGTGCTGTTGCGGATCCTGCTCCGCGAGCGGTACGGCGTCGACCCCGAGATCGCCCCCGCGCCCCCGGACCTCGACGCCATGCTCCACGGCGCCGACGCCGCCCTGCTGATCGGAGATCCGGTGCTGCCCCTGGCCGGCACCGCGGACGCCGCCGGCCGCTCCAGCCTGGACCTGGGCCGGGAATGGCACGAGCTTACCGGCCGGCCCTGCGTCTTCGCCTTCTGGGCGGGACGGGAGAAGGCGGTCGGCGCGGAGCACGTGGCCCGCCTGCAACAGGCCCGCCGCGAAGGAGTTGCGCACATGGCCGAGATCGCCGCCGGCTTCCAGATGGAACGGGCCGGCTCCGCCGAGCTCTACGAAGGCTACCTCCGCGACCACATCCGCTACGACCTCGGGCCTTCCCAGGTCGCCGGACTCACCGAGTTCTACCGCCGCGCCCACGGGCACGGGCTGATCGAGTCCATCCCCGAGCTGCGCTTCTACAGATGAACGTCCTGTCGCCGGTCCTCCTCTACGGCCGGCTGATCAAGTTCACCCACAGCATCTTCGCCCTGCCCTTCGCCCTCAGCGGCGCGGCCCTGGCCGCCGCCGCCACCGGCGTCCATCCGCGGCAGCTTCTGTGGATCGTGGTCGCCATGGTGGCGGCGCGGTCGGCGGCCATGGGCTTCAACCGCATCGTGGACCGCCGCATCGACGCGGCCAACCCGCGCACCGCGCGGCGGGAGCTGGCCACCGGGGCGCTGTCAACGGAAGCCGCCGCCGCCTTCGTCGTCCTCTCCTCGGCGCTGTTCGTATGGGCCGCCTGGCAGCTGAACCCGCTCTGCCTGGCCCTGTCGCCGGTGGCCCTCGCCGTGATCTTCGGCTACTCCTACACCAAGCGTTTCACCTGGGCCTCCCACCTGTTCCTCGGGGCCAGCCTCGCCCTGGCGCCCCTTGGGGCGTGGATCGCCGTGGCCGGCGGCTTCGACCTGCCTCCGGTCCTTCTCGGCCTGTCGGTGCTGTCCTGGGTGGCCGGGTTCGACGTGCTCTACGCCTGCCAGGACCACGACTTCGACCGCGGGGCCGGGCTGCACTCGATCCCGGTGCGCTTCGGCCTGGCCGGGGCGCTGCGACTGGCGCGGCTCTTCCACCTGCTCGCGGTGCTCTTCATGGCCTGGGTCGGCCTGGCCGCCGGACTGCACGCCGTCTACTTCGCCGGCGTCGCCGCCATCGCCGCCCTGCTCGCCTGGGAGCACCGCCTGGTGAAGGCCGACGACCTGACGAAGGTGAACACCGCCTTCCTGACCATGAACAGTCTCGTCAGCGTCGCCTATTTCTCCTTCACCCTGGGCGATCTGCTGATCCTGGGCGAGCCTCCGCGCCTCCTGCCATGACCCGGTCCGTCGACCTCGACGACCTCCTCGCCGACGGCGGGGAGGAGATCTACGAGGTGCGCTCCCGCGCTCCGGGACCGGCCGGGCGACTGAACCTCGACGAGCAGACGGTGATCGGCTCGCCGAGCGGCGACATCTTCGCCTACAGCCAGAACGCCGGCATGGGCTGGAATCCGGCCCATCTCGGGCGCAGCGAGTTCCTGATCGTCAGCACTCTGGGCGGCATCCGCGCCCCCGACGGCACCCCGGTGGCCCTCGGCTACCACACCGGCCACTGGGAGGTGGGCCTGCTCATGGAGGAGGCCGCCCGGGAGATCACCAGGCTCGGCGGCATTCCCTACGCGGCCTACTGCTCCGACCCGTGCGACGGCCGCTCCCAGGGCACCACCGGGATGTTCGACAGCCTGCCGTACCGCAACGACGCGGCCATCGTCATCCGGCGGCTGATCCGCTCCCTGCCCCGGCGGCGCGGGGTGATCGGCGTGGGCACCTGCGACAAGGGGCTGCCGGCGGTCCTGATCGCCCTGGCCGGCGCCCCGGGCCTGCCCGTCGTCGTCGTGCCCGGAGGCGTGACCCTGCCCCCGGAGCACGGCGAGGACGCCGGCAAGATCCAGTCGGTGGGGTCGCGCCTGGCCCGCGGCGAGATCACCATCGACGAGGTCAACGACCTCGGCTGCCGGGCCTGCGCCACGCCCGGGGGCGGCTGCCAGTTCCTCGGTACAGCGGCCACCTCCCAGGTCGTGGCCGAGGCCCTCGGCCTCACCCTCCCCCACGCGGCCCTGGCTCCCTCGGGCGAGCCGGTCTGGCGCGACATGGCCCTGCGCTCCGGACGCGCCATCGTCGCCCTGGAGTCGCTCGGCCTCACCTCGGCAGACGTGCTGACCGAGGCCGCCGTCGAGAACGCCATGATCGTGCACGCCGCCTTCGGGGGTTCCACGAACCTGCTCCTGCACGTGCCGGCCATCGCTCACGCCGCGGGACTGCGGCGGCCAACCGTCGAGGATTGGGACCGCGTGAACCGCCAGGTTCCGAGGCTGGTCGACGTGCTGCCCAACGGTCCCATCAACCACCCGACGGTGCGCGTCTTCCTGGCCGGCGGCGTGCCGGAGGTCATGTTGCACCTGCGCGCCATGGGGCTCCTCGACCTCGAGGTGATGACCGCCACGGGCCGCAGCCTGGGGGAGAACCTGGACTGGTGGGAGGCCAGCGAACGCCGGCGGCGGATGCGGGACCTCCTGCAGGCCCTGGACGGGGTGGACGCCGCCGACGTGATCCACGACCCGGACGGCGCCCGCGCCAGGGGCCTGACCAGCACCGTCTGCTTTCCCACGGGCAACCTGGCGCCCGAGGGCTCGGTGGTGAAGAGCACGGCCATCGACCCGGGCCTGCTGGACGAGAACGGCGTCTATCGCCTGCGGGGGCCGGCCAGGATGTTCACCACCGAGCGCGCCGCCATGGCGGCGATCAAGGAGGGCCGGATCGCGGCCGGCGAGATCCTGGTGCTGCTGTCCTGCGGTCCCCTGGGCACCGGCATGGAGGAGATCGCCCAGGTGACGATCGCGCTGAAGTACTGGGAGTCCGGCGGGCAGGTGGCCCTGCTCACGGACGCCCGGTTCTCCGGGTTCTCGAGCGGACCCTGCATCGGCCACGTGGGGCCCGAGGCGCTCGCCGGCGGGCCCCTCGGACGGCTGATCGAGGGCGACATTGTGGAGGTGTGGATCGACACCCGCAACCTCAGGGGCCGCATCGACCTGGTGGGGCACGGAGAGGAGATCTTCGGGGCGGAAGAGGGCGAACGGGTGCTGGCCGGGCGCGATCTTCGTCCCGACCTGGCGCCCGAGGAGGAGCTGCCCGACGACACGCGCCTGTGGGCGGCCCTGCAGCAGGCCGGCGGCGGCACCTGGGGCGGTTGCGTCTACGACGCCGACGAGATCGTGAAGCTTCTCGACGCGGGCCGGAAGGCGTTGAACGGCGGAGATTCTTCATGAAGGAGTCCAGGTCCTTCGTCGTCGGGGTGACGGGGGCCAGCGGCGCCCTGTACGGTCTGCGCACCCTGCGCGCCCTGCTGGCCTCCGGGCACCACGTGCATCTGGTGATCTCCCGGTACGGCCGCTACGTGATGCACGAGGAGCTCGGCTGGGAGCCCGACCGCGAGTCCTTCTTCGACTTCCTGGCTCGCGCGGCGGGGGAGGAGGTCCGGGCCGGGACCCTGGAGGAGCACGGCGTCAACGACCTGACGCGGACCATCTCCTCCGGCTCGGCGCGCATGGACGGCATGGTGGTCGTGCCGTGCTCGGTCAAGACCCTGTCCGGCATCGCCCGCGGCGCCTCGTCCAACCTCATCGAGCGCTCCGCCGACGTGACCCTCAAGGAGCGGCGGCCCCTGGTGCTGGTGGTGCGGGAGACCCCGCTCAACCTGATCCAGTTGCGCAACCTCGTGGCCGTGGCCGAGGCCGGGGCGGCGGTGGTGCCGGCCATGCCGGCCTTCTATCAGAAGCCGGAGACCTTCGACGACCTCGGGGACTTCATCGCCGGCCGGGTCCTCGGCCTTCTGGGGCTGGACCACGACCTGTTCGCGCGCTGGGAGGGCGGATAGAAATAGGTGCGCCGGACGGTCTCGGGGAGCGGACCGCCCGGCGCGGCCCGGGGCCGGGGGACGGCCGCCGGGATCGTTCCCGGGCGGGCGGGGAGGTCGCACGGCCCGGGTACGAGTGTCGGCTATCCCTATGGCAACGGCTGTGCCAAAGCATCATGTGGTATCAGCGATCGGGACGGACCACCATATGCCGGGTCCCGAACCCCTGTCCGGTGCCACGCCCGGAGGAAAAGGCTGCCGCCAGCGGGAAGGGGTTTCCGGTGCTACCGGGAGGGCTTCACCGTGGAGGCCGGCACCGGCCGGGACCGCTGGTACCACTGGAGCAGCACCTTCTCGGCGGGCTTGCCCACAGGGGTGAATCCTCCATTGGCCTCACCGCCCCGCCGCGGGTCGGAGTGCCATTTCCACCAGTACATGCCGTGGAACCAGGGGCGCTCCCAGAACGCCTCAAGCACGGCCTGGTAGCAGCGGGCCTGCTCCTCCATGGACACGGTCGCCTCCTGGCCGCGCGTCCACTCCCACGGCCTCAGGCTGGCGCCGCTCACCGACTTGAACCCGATCTCCGTGAGCAGCACCGGGCGCCCGGTGAGCCGGTGGAATCGCTCGATCTCTCCCGCCACCCGGTCCGCGCCGGCGCGCAGCTGCTCGAGGGTGGGGTCCGGCGCCTCGGCGAGGGGGAAGAAGGCGTTGATGCCGATGTAGTCGAGGGCGCCCCAGAACTCGATCTGGTCGTACTCCTCCCACCAGTTCGCCGCGTACGTCAGCGGCCCCGGGTACGCCTGACGCACGCGCGCGACCAGCCGGCGCCAGTCCGCCGGCCGCTCCCGGGCGGCGCGGGACAGCTCGACGCCGATGCAGAAGATCTCCGCGTTCTCCTGCGCCGCGATCCGGGCGTAGTGCAGGATGAAGCTCTCGTAGTGGCTCCACCACTGCTGCCAGCCCTCCTCCGAGTCCATGCCGATGGTCCCTCGCCAGTGCTGGCTGCTCTGCCGCCGCACCCAGACGTGGGGCTTGACCATGACCTTGAAGCCGAGCCGGTGGGCCTCGCGGATGCCGTGGCGCAGGTGGTCGTCGGGCGGATCCCTCCCGAAGAGCAGGAGCGGATCCTCGACCGTCTTCTGGTAGGCGAATGGATTGAGGGCGATCCACTCGGCGTTGACCCGGCGGAGGGATTTCAGCGAGGCCGAGGAGGCCGGCGACATCAGGTCGTCGTCACGGCCGTAGCCATGGGTGAAGGTCATGCCCTTCTGAAAGACGGGCCGGTTCGCCGAAGGCTGGGCCTTCAGGGGCAGGGCGCCGGCGAGGCAGACCCAGGCCAGGAGCCGGACCACCGGGTGCCAGCCGGCGCCGCTCACCGAAGCAGCCCCTTCAGCCGGTCGGTGCGCGAGACCTTGGGCAGGTACCCCTGCAGGCCGCCCTCGCGGCTCGGGACCGCCCGGCAGACCGGGTGGCCGTCGTAGAAGCAGATGACTTCGCCTGCCGGCGGCGACGCCAGCGCCACGTGGTCCCCGCGGAACAGACCGGCCACCTGGGGCCAGGAGAGATCCACTCGCCGCTCCCGGACCTGGTGCCCCCAGAGAGCCACGGCCTGCTGGGACAGGTAGACGGCCCCCTTGTGCAGGCCGGCCACGCGCAGGCCGGCGCGCACGAACCACGGAAGAACCCCCGCGAGCCGGGCCGCCCCCGCCGGCCTCAGGTGGAGGTGGCGCCGGCCGGCGACCAGCTCCTGGCCGGGCGGGATCCCGGGCGCAAAGCCCCACCGCTCGCGGATGGTCTCCGCCACGCCCCCGGGGTCCGGGTGCCGCGGGGGCTCCGCCAGCACGGTCCCCGCGTCGCCAGCCACCAGCTTCCAGTCGGTGCGTCCCCGCTTGCCAAGGGCTGCCACGAAGGCCCCCTCCGTCGCGTGCACATGGGGCCACACGCGGGCGCAGCGGCCGAAGCGGGCCGGATAGCGGGCGGCCGCCTCGGGCGCGAGACCGGAGGACTCCACCCCGTCTACCGGCTCGAGGTCGACGAGATCCCCGTACCTCTTCACCAGGCCGAGCAGGACGTCCTCGTTCTCCTCCGTCGACAGCGAGCAGGTCGAGTACACCAGACGCCCCCCGGGCCGCAGCATGTGAAAGGCGGCCCTCAGGAGGCCGACCTGCTGCACGCTCTTGCGGCGGGCGTCCTCGGGCGACCAGTAGGCGAGCATGTGCCGGTCCTTGCACAGGATGCCGTCGCCGGAGCAGGGGGCGTCCAGCAGGACCCGGTCGAAGACGTTGTGGAACCAGCGCGCCATCATCGCTCCGGGGGCCGCGGTGACCAGGGTGTTGTGGGCACCGCAGCGCTCGAGGTGGCCCACGAGGGCCGGCAGGCGCCCGGGGTGGGGCTCGTTGGCGACCAGGAGCCCGGTGTTTCCGAGGGCGGCGGCGATCTGCGTCGCCTTGCCGCCGGGGGCGGCGGCCAGGTCGAGGACGAGCTGACCCGGGCGGGGATCGAGGACGGCGGCGGCGAGAGTGGTGGCCTTCGCCTGAACGTACAGCCCCCCGAGGCGGTATTCCAGGCTGTGGCCCACGGCGCCGGACAGGGCCGACGGGAGGGTGAAGGCATCGGAGAACCAGGGCACCGGCCGGGCCTTTTCCGCCAGGGGTCCGCGCAGGCGCTCCGCCGCCGGCAGCAGGGGATTGAGCCGTACGCAGGTGGAAGGCTCGGCGACCATGGCGGCGCGGAAGGCGCGGGACTCCCCCGGGTGGGGAAGCAGGCGCTCCAGGTGGGCCAGAAGCGCCTCCTGGCGCTCTCCCCAGTCACGCTCCATGGACCTTCGGCCGGAACCTTCTTTGCACATCCCCCGAGTTGTCCCGTTATTCCTCCGTGACGCGCACCCCACGCGCGACGCTTAATAACCGCCCTCTCTCAGAATCAGCAAGGACCCCGTTGGCAGCCGGCGATACCTGGATCGTCAGCGACCTCCATCTGGGAAGCGTCTACTTCCGCCACGAGAACTTCCTTCGTTTTCTGCGCGAGATGCCGGACGGGGTGCGCCTGATCCTCAACGGCGACACGATCGACGACCCGGCCGATCCACTGCCGGCCGAGCACAAGCAGGTGCTGCACCGGCTGGTGGAGGAGTCGGACAGGCGTTCCGTGGTCTTCGTCTACGGGAACCACGACCAGGGCTTCGGCCTCGACCAACCCGGCCGGATCGAGTTCGTGCAACAGCTGACCGTGGACGGACGACTCCTGGTCGTGCACGGCGACAAGCTCGACGGAGTGATGCCTCGCCATTCCTGGTTCGTGGCCGCCTTCAGGCGCTTCCACCGGTTGCTCGTCCGCCTCGGACTGAAAGACGTCCACGTGGCCCAATACGCAAAGAACTGGGGTTTCCTGTACCGGGTGCTCAACCAGCACGTCGCCCACCGGGCCCTGGCCGCGGCCCGGGCCGAGGGCCTGGAGGCGGTCACCTGTGGTCACACCCATGCTCCCATGGAGCTGCAGCGCGAGGGGCGGCGCTACCTGAATACGGGGGCATGGACGGAAGAGCCCCACCATTACGTCGCGGTCTCGGGCGGGCAGATCGACCTCAGGGTGTATTCGAATGGGGTACCCCGGCCTGGTGACCGTTCTCCCGTCTGACCGGCGCGGCTCCGGCCCCCGGCTTCCCGAGGCATCGCGGGCGTTGTTGCTCGCCCTGCTTTCCACTTCGTCCGCGTTCGCCCAACCCGCGCCGCTCCGCTGGCCCCTCGACCTGAAGCCGGCGGCCCTCTCCTCCACCTTCGGCGAGACCCGGAGCGCCTCCTTCCACGCCGGAGTAGACCTGAAGACCTGGGGCAAGACCGGGTTCCGCGTGCACGCCGTGGCGGATGGATGGGTGGAGCGGTTGCGGGCCAGCCCCTGGGGATACGGGCGCGCCCTGTACCAGCGGCTCGACGACGGCCGGGTCGTCGTGTACGGGCACCTGGAGAGGTTCTTCGAGCCCGCCGCCGAGCGGGTGCGCGCCGAGCAGCGGCGCACTCGCCAATACACCGTCGATCTCTGGCTGAAGAAGGGGGACATCCGGGTCCGCCGGGGTCAGGCGATCGCCTGGTCCGGACAGAGCGGGGCCGGCCCGCCCCACCTGCACCTGGAGATCCGCGACTCCGGGAACGCGCCCGTGAACCCCCTTCTCCAGGGGATCGGCCCCGTGGCGGACACGACCCCACCGCTGCTGCGGGGGCTGGTGCTCATGCCGGTCGGCCCCGCCTCGACCGTGGACGGGGGCTACGTCCACAGGCTGGTGCCGCTGCGTGGAGGCTCCACTCCCGGCCGCTTCTCCGGGCGGGAGGTGTGGGCCTGGGGGCGGATCGGGGTCGGGGTGGATTCCCACGACCGGGCCGACGAGGCCCCGAACAAGCTCGCTCCCCTGGTGCACGAGTTGCACGTGGACGGCCAACGGATCCTGCGCGCCAGCTACCGCCGCTTCACCTACGCGGACCGGCACCAGGTGGCCCTCGACCGTCAGCGCTTCGAAGGCGGTGGGCCGGTCTACGCTCTGCTGTTCCGCCGGCCCGGCAACCGGCTGTCCTTCTACGAGACCGGCGGCGGCGACGGCACCGTGACCTGTGGTCCAGGAGGCCTGGAGGCGGGTGCGCACCGGCTCGAGGTGCGGGCGAGCGACGCGGCGGGAAACGAGAGCCGGGCCATGCTGAGCCTGCATTGCGCGCCTCCGCCGCGGATCCGCTGGGCCCGGCTGACGGAATCGGCCGAGGGCCGCTTCCTGGACGCGGACATGACCCTGGACGGGAAGGGCCGGCTTGCCGTCAGGCTGTCGCGCTCGCCGGACGGTGCGAACTGGAAGGAGGTTCTGGACGGCCAGGTACCGGCCAGCGACGGCCCCTTCACCTGGGAGCTGCCGGACCGGTCTCCGTTCTGGCGGCTCTCGGTGCAGGCCGGTGATGGCGCGCCGGAAGTCCTGGTCCTGGCCGCGGCTGGTGCGGGCAACGTCCCCACACGTCCTCTGGCGCTGCAGGCCACGGCCGAGGCCCGGCCCCTGCACACCCTGATCGAGATCCAGTCCGGGGAACCGCTGTCCGGCCTTCCCGTCGTCGAGGTCCCAGGGTCGAAGGCGTGGGTCCCCGTCCGGCAGGTAGGCGACCGGAGCTATCGAGCGCTCATCCCCCTGCCGGGGCCGGAAGTGCACCCGGTCCCCGTCCGGGTCACCGCCCGCGACGCCCGAGGCCGCCTGTCTCAGCAGGATCTGGCCCTATCCGGCCAGCGGCTTCGGCCCGGGGCGGGAGGGACCCTGCGCTACTTGGAGGACCAGGTGCGGCTCCAGGCCTCGGCGGGCTCGGCCTATCGGACGCTGGCTCCCCAGGCCCGGCGGTTCACCCCGCAGGCGTCCAAGGGGCTGCGCGCGACCGATCTCGGCTGCCGGCTCGGTCCTGCCGACGCCGCCTTCGACGAGCCTGTCCGGTTGTGGCTGCAGGTCCCGGCCGGCGTGCCGGTCGAACGCGCCGCCGTCTACTCGGACAACGGCCGGGGGCGCTGGGTGTTCCGAGGCCGGGAGCAGGCGGCGGGGGGGCGCTACCTGACGGCGACCGTGCGCGCTCTCGGGAGATTCGCGCTCATGGTCGACGAAACGCCTCCGGAGGTGAGCGGTGTGCAGCCGGCACAGGGCTCGTCCGTTGCGGCGCCGCGCTTCTCGGCGCGGATCCTCGACGGGGGCTCCGGCATCGGGCGAGAGAGAGACGTGGTCCTCGAGCTCGACGGGGTCCGGCTCGTCTCGGAGTACGATCCGGAGGCGGCCCGCGTCATCGCGGAGCCCGACGGCCCCCTCGCAGCGGGGCCCCACAAACTCGTGATCACGGTGCGCGACCGGGCCGCCAACGAGACCCGGCGCGAGGTCACCTTCACCTCTCGGTAGAGAGACCTTCCCGGGGCCGGTCTTCCACCCTTCGGATCAGATCGCGCGCGACTTCGCGCAAGGCCAGGGCGGCCGGGGAGTCGGGATGCGAGGCCACGGTGGGCGTGCCTTCGTCGGCATCGGTGCGCAGGTGTGGGTCGAGGGGGATCTCGCCGAGGAAGGGGATATCGCGTTGCGCAGCGGCGGCCGCCCCGCCGCCGTGCCCGTAGGGGTGGCTGGCGCGGCCGCAGGTCGAGCACTGGAAAGTGGACATGTTCTCGAGCAGGCCGAGAATCGGGACCTCGGTCTGGCGGAACATCTGGACGCCCCGGGCCACGTCCTCCAGGGCCAGGGTCGACGGCGTGGTGACGATGACGGCCCCGGTGAGGGGCGCCGTCTGGGTCAGGGTGAGCTGCACGTCGCCGGTGCCGGGAGGCAGGTCGAGAAGGAGGATGTCGAGCTGCCCCCATTCGACCCAGAACAGGAACTGGGTGACCATCTTGGCCAGCATGGGGCCCCGCCAGATGACCGGAACCCCGGCGTCGACGAGCAGTCCCATGGAGATGACTCGCACGCCGCCGGCCTCGGCCGGCTGGATGCGCTGGGTGCCCGGAACGACCCCGGCGCGGCCGGATACGCCGAGCATGCCGGGTATGTTCGGGCCGTAGATGTCGGTATCCATCAGACCCACGCGCCGGCCCTCGGCGGCCATGGCCACGGCCAGGTTGGCGCTCACCGTGGACTTGCCCACACCGCCCTTGCCGCTCGACACGGCGAGCATATCTTTCACGCCTTCAACGATTTGACGATTGTGGGTCTGGACTTGAGTCATCCCTTCCACCGCCGGGGAATATCCCTTTGAGCCGGGGACGTGGCAAGACGTTCCGGCCGTTGGCCGTGATCCTGGGTCTGCTGACCCTGTGCGTCCTTTGGACGGCCTGCACCAGCGTCTCCCAGATGAAGAAGCGCTACGATGCGGGAGACGAGGGCCAGTACGGCAGGATCCTGGAGGTGGCCGGCCGCCCCGACTATCCGTATGCCACCCGCAAGAACGCGGTCAAGGCCCTCGGGGAGATCGGCGATCCCCGGGCCGTTCCCACCCTGATCAGCACACTGCGCGAGCTGACGCAGCGCACCACCCTGCAGCAGGAGGCCATGATCGCCCTCGGACGCATCGGTGATCCCTCGGCCGTCACCGAGATCGGGCGCCTCCTCGACCGCAGCCTGACCAGTTCCGGCGACGAACTGCGGCTGGTGGCCATTCAGGTGCTCGGTCAGCTCGGCGGGACCGAGGCGGCCGAGATCCTGCTCAACGCCTTGTCCTACTATGATCGCGCCATGCTGATTGCCGAGAGCCGGAGCCTGAAAGGGGTGTTCACCGGCGACGAGCAGAGCCTCCGCGCCCTGCAGGACTCCCTGCGTCGGCCCCTCGGGCTTACCGGCCAGGGCCCGGGCCTGTTCCCTGGTCAGCAGGGCCCCGTGGGCGGCCTGTTCGGTCCCGGCACCGGCCTCCCGCAGCAGAGGATGGAGGACACGACTCCCAAGGAGCGGGACCTCGCCCACGAGTCGCTGGTGCGGGTCGGCGACCCGGCCCTGGCCGTGATCGAGCAGCACATGGCGCAGCGCGAGACCACGGTCACCCTGCGCAACGAGTTGGTCGAGATCCTCGAGCAGATCCGCCTGGACACCGGCTCCGCCCCCGGTGAATCCGGTTGACTTCTCCCGGGTCGCCGGATATTTTCTCGCGTCTTTTGTTCGCTGGCGGGGCACCCTCCTCTCGCCGTCCCGCTCGGTAGCCTTCTCTCCGACCTTCAATGAGCGACGACATCAGCCGGATTCTCAAGGCCTGGAAGTACGAGCCCGGGGAGTTGCACGTCCGCAAGGTCGCCTCCGAGGACGGTCGCGACCTGATCCAGATTCGCATGGACCTGGGAATCATGCAGCTGGAGTGGTCCGGGCGCCCGGACGGGGCCATCCTGCACGACCAGCCCTCCCTGCTCGACCACTATCGGGCCGAGCAGGAGCGCCACCGGGCTGCCGGGAGCTCCGAGCCCTTCGTCCTGGGCAGGGAGGACTGCTGGTCCCTCGGGCAGGAGGCGATGCAGTACTACTGGCGCCGGATCAGCTTCTTCGAGCTCAAGCAGTACGAGCTGGCCGAGCAGGACGCGGAGCACAACCTGGGCATCCTCGATCTGTGCGGGGAGTTCGGCGAGCACGAGGAAGACCGCCAGATCCGTGACCAGTACCGGGTCTTCGTCACGGCCCACCGGATTCAGGCGCGGGCCCTCAAACACTTGGATGAGGAGGACCACGCCGGGGCGCTGGCCGTGATCCGCGCCGGCGTCGCCGAGGTCGAAGGCATCCTGAGGGATCTCGCCGACCCGGAGGCCATGGAGACCTGCTCCGAGTTGTCCTTCCTGCGCGACTGGGAGCAGGAGGTCGAGGACAACCGGCCACGGTCGCGGAGCGAGCAGTTGCAGGTCGACCTGAAGGCGGCGGTTGAGGAGGAGAAGTTCGAGCTGGCCGCGTCGCTGCGGGACAGACTCCGGGAGATGGAGACCGGCCGAGCCCCCGGGGCACGGTAACCGGGAAACAACCCTATGGGAAAACGCGTAGCACTGAACAAGCGGGACCGCGAGAAGATGAAGAAGTATCTCCTGGCGCGTCGGTTCGACATCCTCGAGGACCTCCACGGCACCGAGCAGGAAATCGACACCCTGCAGGACCCCAAGGCCGACGACCTCGATCGGGCCGTAGAGGCCGGCGCCATGGAGTTGCTCGTCGCCCTCGGCGATACCGAGCGCCGCGAGCTCGAGGAGATCACCCTGGCCTTGGAGAAGCTGGATACCGGCACCTACGGCAAGTGCGAAGCCTGCCTGGAGACGCCTCTGAACCTGTGCGAGGGGTGTCCCTTCATCCCCAAGATGCGGCTCGAAGCGCTGCCGACAGCCCGTCTCTGCGTCGCTTGCCAGGAGGCCCAGGAGCAGAACCGGATCCCCACCTACACGAAGCTGCGGCCGAGGCGCGCGATCTTCCAGGACGGCGAGGAGTTCTCGCATCCCCTGATGGACAACAACGACAAGGACTGACAGTCCGCCCCGGTCGGGCGCTCATCCGTCCCCGGCCACCAGCTCCTTCGGTTCCGCCATCGTCGCAAGCCGCAGATCCTGCAGCGCCCGCTGGTAGGAGACCACGGCGTTCAGCGCAGAGGTGCGGGCCTGGGTGAGATCGGTCTGGGCGTCCAGGAGCTCCTGGCTGTTGGCCAGCCCGAGTTCGAAACGGCTCTGCTCCACCTCGAAGGTCCGCTCCGCCACCTCCAGGGCTGAGTTCAGCAGCCGGATCTGGCGCTCCGCCTCCTGCACCGAGCGCACCGCCTCCCTCACTTCGAGCACCACCTGCCGGCGCACCTGCTCCACCGTCAGCTCCAGCCGGCGCAGGTCGATCTCCGCCTGGCGCACGACGCCCCGGCGCCGCCCGCCGTCGACGAGAGGCAGCGCCACGCGGAGGTTCGCCGATATGAGGCTGCGCTCCAGCGTCCTCCCCACGTCGTCCGGGTCGGGGCCGCGGCCGGTCAGATTGACCCGGGCGTTCAAAGAGGCCGACGGGCCCATGCTCTGGGCGATTCGCTTGAGGTCGATCCGGGCGATACGCTGCCGCAGGCGCTGCTGGTCCATGTCGGTGCGCCGCGCCAGGCCCATGGCGACTGCGGTCTCCTCGTCGACGGCCAGAATGGTGAAATCGACGCTGGTGCTGACGGCCAGAGGGGTATCCACGTCCATGGCCAGGACCTGGCGGAGGGCGTCGCGCCGGGACTCGATCCGCGTCTCCGCCTCGGCGTACTCCGCCTGGGCGCGCAACTCGTCCACCTCGAGGCGCAGCGCCTCGACCTCGGCGATCAGGCCGATCTCGAACTTGCGCTTGGCCAACTCCAGGGCCGCCTGGGACTGCTCCAGCCGCTGTTTCTGGATCTCGAGCTGGCGGGCGCCCTGGACCAGATCGTAGTAGGCGTTGACCACCCGGGTCTCGAGCTGCGCCTGTTGCCGCCGCAGGGCGGACCGTCCCGCGGCGTAGGAGAGCTCGGCCCCGCGCAACCGGAGTTCATCCTCGGGCTCGGTCAAGATCTCCTGCTCATAGGCGAAGCTCAGGTCGGCGCTGTACTCGCGGAAGTCCTGGCGCCGGTTGGAGCTGAAGTCGTTGCGGAATCCGGAGCCGATGATCGAGAACTCACCGATGTTCGGGAGCCTCTGGGACAGACTGACCCGGCCCTCGTAGTCGAGACGGGTGTCCTCCTGGCGGATGCGGGCCAACAGGGCTTCGTTGTCGATGATGTCCCGGCTCTCGCTGTAGCTGGGCAGGGTCAGGTCGGCGTTGACGTTGAGCTCGAAAGGAGAGCGGGCCTGGCGCAGGCGTTCCCTGCTGGCGACCAGAGCCCCCTGGTCGATCAGATGGTCGAGGTTGTTCCGATAGGCCAGCTGCAGGCACTGCGGAAGGGTGAGGGTGTCCGCCGGAGCGTCGGAGGAGCCGGGGGCCTCGGCCCCCGGAGTGGACGCGGGCGAGGTGAACTGGATCGCCAGGAAGGCACCGATGGCGTACCTCGCGGCGGATCTGCAAGAGGTTGGCATATCGTTCGATATAAGCAAATTGGTGGACTTCCTCAATCGTGAGGTCAGCTTGACTTTTCGTCCTTGGCCCGTGTTGTTTTCCGCCCCGGGCAGGATTCGAGTGCCTCCCTCCCAACCCAAGTCGACCATGGGCGCATGGCTCTGTACGTAGTCACCGGTGGCGCAGGCTTCATCGGTTCGCATCTTGTGGAGGCTTTGCTCGCGCGCGGAGAACAGGTGCGCGTGTTCGACGATTTCTCCACGGGCAAGCGAGAAAACGTGGAGCCCTTCCTCGACCGGATCGAGTTGATCGAAGGGGACCTTCGCCGACTCGACGAGGTCCGCCGGGCCTTCGACGACGCCGACTACGTCCTGCACCAGGGAGCCCTGAGCTCGGTGCCTCGATCGGTCGACGACCCGCTGTCGACGAACGCCGTCAACGTGAGTGGCACCCTCAACGTTCTCCAGGCGGCGCGGGACTCGGGAGTGAAGCGCGTGGTGAACGCCTCGTCCTCCTCGGTGTACGGCGACCTCGACGACTTCCCCCTGCGGGAGGAAGCCGACACCAAACCGATGTCTCCCTATGCGGTCTCGAAGCTGGCGGGGGAGAAGTACTGCGAGGTGTTCACCAGTCTCCATGGTCTGGAGACGGTCTCCCTGCGATACTTCAACGTCTTCGGTCCCCGCATGGATCCGATGTCGGACTACGCGGCCTTCGTGGCCATCTTCACGACCGGGCTGCTCGAGGGGCGGCCCCTGACGGTGTACGGCGACGGCTCGATCTCCCGCGACTGGACCTACGTGGACAACGTGGTGGATGCCAACCTGCGCGCGGCCACGGCCGGGGAGGCTGCCGGCGAAGCCTTCAACGTCGCCTGCGGCGCCTGCTGGTCGCTGAACGAGGTCATCGACGTGCTGCGCACACTGACCGACGTGGCCGGTGACATCCGCTACGGACCGCAACGGCCGGGAGACGTGCCCAAGACCCTCGCTTCCACGGACAAGGCGGGACGGCTGCTGGGCTACGAACCCGCGGTAGGAGCCCGAGAAGGCCTGGAGCGCACCGTGGCCTGGTACCGCGAGCTCTGCCGCAACGGCCGGCGAGGGGCCTGAGGGCCTCCGACAGCCATCCGCTCCCGTCACTTGGCCTGCGGCCATGACGCCGCTCTCAGCCCTCCGTCATCCATCGGTTTCCCTTCGCGCCCGATTCGCCGGCCCGTACGATCCGGGCCTGGTGTTCATCCCGTCGCCGAACGATACCCACCAGGACCACCAGGCCGTCTCCCAGGAGGGCTTCCGGGCCTTCAGGAAGACCAGCCTCCTCGGCTACGAGGTCCCTGGAACAACCTGACCTTGCATACCAACGCCTTCTGCGTCGTCACCGAGGACCACCATGAGGCACTGAGGTGCTATTCCTCGCAGGTTGGCGGGCACTACGTCAACGACGAGTTCGTCCTGAGCTGGGACCGCACACGTGGAGGGCTGATCGGCGAGAGCTTCGAGGTGATCCGATGGCGGCTCCTCTGAGCCTCTCCCGGATCCCCGTGCCGGCCTGACGCGCCCGGATGGCCGTGGGAGCCAAGCGGGTTCTGTCTTGGTGGCGCCGCTTGGCCGCCAGGGTCGCCGCCGCGATCCTCGCCTCCGCGGCGGTCTTGATCCTGGCGGAGTTCCTGCTCCCCCACCTGGTCACCCTGGAGCGGGCGACCCTCCAATACGACCCCCTCCTCGGCTTTCGAGGGCGGTCCCACCTGAACATCCCCTGGACCCGGGAGATGGGAGGGGGCCAGCGGCGGGTGAGGACCAACCGTCTCGGATTTCACGACCGCGAGCGCGCCATGGGCCCGCCCGCGGGCAGCTGCCGCCTCCTCTTTCTCGGCGATTCCTTCCTTGAAGCCTATCAGGCCGAAATCGAGGAGAACCTCTCACAACGCGTGGCGCGGACCCTCTCGCAACGCGGCAGGGGAAGGGTGGAGGCCCTCAACTGGGGCGTGCACGGCTACGGTCTGGGGTCCCACTTCCTCAACGTCCGCGAGCGCCTCGATGCCTGGAAACCGGACACGGTCGTGCTCGTCCTGTTTCTGGGAAACGACCTCCAGGACAACTACGCTCCCCTGGCATCGGCCTCGGTCCCCCGTTTCGAGCTGATGGGCGACTCCCTGGTCTACTCCCCGGCGCCCCCGTACACGCTGCGGTACTGGCTGCGCGACAACGTGCTGGCACGCTCCGCCACCGCCCGCCTGGTCTGGATGTACGGGGTCAAGACCCGCCCGGGAATCGCGGCCCTGGCGCGCGAGGCGGGCATGATCGCCTCGCCGGAGGACAGGGCCACCGATGATCATCTGCAGGGGATGACCGCCGTCGCCGAGCGGCTCTTCGGGGGGATCGCGGCCCATCTGCGCCAACGGCGGATCGGCCTCTTCGTCTACCTGATCCCCGATCCCCTGCTGATCCGGGACGTCATCGACATCCGGCGCTATCGCCGGGACCCCGGCGCGCCCCGGCCCGTATTCCGCAGGGACAAGGGGCTCATCGAAGCCCGGGTGCTGGCCGCGCTGGCCCGGCTGCAGATCGATCACGTTTATCCCCGGGAGCTCTTCATCGAGCACATCGAGGAGGGCCGGGAGATCTACAGGGGCGGCTACGGACACTTCACCGCCCTCGGCCACGAGCTGTCGGCGCAAACCCTCGCCGGGCGCCTCGACGCCAGGGCCGCCGGGGAGGCGGCCGGAACCAGATGAGGAAACCCATGCCGCCGTCCGCACAAGACCGACCACAACTGCATCCTCACCTGATCGCCGCCGAGAGCCCAGAGAAGGAGGCGATCCTGGGGGGGACGGCGGAGAGCCTCTTCTTCCGCGGGCTCCCCTGGGCGACATGAGCCCGGACGATCTGCTCGACCTGGCCGCGGTCGAGGAACGGTTCGACCGGGACGCCTTCCTCAGGGACGGGTACGCGATCTTCGAGGGAATCGTCAGGCCGACGTCCCGCGCGAAGTGGCTGGCGGCGCTGGAACGGGGACAGCTCCTCAACGACCGCCTGCTCCAGGCCGACTGGTCCGCCATCGACTGGCATGGACTCGGCCGCCGCCCGCCGGCGGAGAGAGTCCCCGCCGAGAACCTGAGAGTGGCGCTCGGCGGCAGCCAGCAGGTGCCCCAGGCGACCGACGCCGCCGGGGTCCGCACCCTGAGGCTGCACTCGGTCTTCGCCGAGTACTTTCCCGCCGGTCACCTGCCGTTCCTGGCCGACATCCTCACGCACCCGGAAATGCTCGCCCTGCAACGCCTCTGCCTCCGCAGCGACGCCGTCTACTTCGATCACAGCCAGCTGCTATCCCGGAGCGCGGGATATTCCGGCGGCTCCTGGCACAGCCACCGGATCGGGGCCGGCTGCGACAGCGGCACCGTGGGGCCCACCGAGTACGACCGCCAGCCGAACCTTCTCCTCACCCTCTGCTATCTCAACGGCTTCGATGCCGACGACGGCGGCCTCAAGATCATCCGCGGCAGTCATCTGTTCCGCGACCCGGCTGGATGCTCGGCGCCGACGGATGACGAGATGGCACGCGGCTGGCTCGACGGCCGGGTCCATCCGGTCACGGGAAGGCCCCTCGAGATGGAGCATCTCGTCCTGCCACCTGGCTCGGTGGTCTGCTGCCTTTCCCACGCCGCCCACGGAGTGGCGCCCAAGGCCGCCGGCCGGGAGACCCGCCTCTGCTCGCTCTTCTGCTATCGCAGGCCCGGGGGCGGCGGCCTCGCTCAGCCTCCCTGGGAGGTGCCCCCGGTCTGGGCCGTGAAGGCCCGGCGCGGGGAGCTTCCCCCCGTTCTGACGGAACTGCTCCGCCCCAGCTTCGACCGTCAGCTGACCCGGGGCTAGACCCGCCGAGACGGGGCCCGAAGCTCGGCAATTGCCAATCCGGGAGAATTCCGTACATTATTCGTTCAAGCCGTCACGGGCCCGAGCTTCTCCCCTCGAAGGCGGTGGCGAGGAAACCGGGCGGCTTTGTCGAGTTGGCAGCAGCAGTTTGCGGTAACTGAAGTCAGTCCATCAAGCTTGAGTCCGTTGCGCGCTCTGTCCAACGCTTTGTTCCACCCTTCTTGCGAAGGAGCCAGTAAGTGGCCGAGCGCGAAGTCGGAACCGTAAAATGGTTCAACGACGCCAAGGGCTACGGCTTCATTCAGCGGGCGAACGGCACCGATGTCTTCGTCCACCACTCCGCGATCCAGATGGATGGGTTCCGGACGCTGGCCGAGGGTCAGCAGGTGGAGTTCGACGTGGTGCAGGGTCAGAAAGGCCCGGCCGCTGAGCGGGTGACAGCCGCCCCCTAAGACGGGGCATGTCGCCCGGCGAAGTCCGAGCGAAGCGGGGTCGGTGGTCTCCACCGGCCCCGTTTTCTCGTTACTGGCGGGGGCCGCCGGGCGGTGGGGCGCCGGTCAGGCTCCCGCGGCCTTCTCCCCCGCCCAGTCGCGGGGCCGCAGGAACTCCTCGTACAGGCGCGCCTCCGGCGTGCCGGGCTCCGGCCGCCAGCCGTAGCGCCAGCGGACCTTCGGGGGCATCGACACCAGGATCGACTCGACGCGCCCCCCGGACTGCAGGCCGAACAGGGTGCCGCGGTCGTAGAGCAGGTTGAACTCGACGTAGCGACCCCTCCGGTAGAGCTGGAAGTCGCGCTCGCGCCGGCCGTAGGGCGTGTTCTTGCGTCTTTCGAGGATCGGCGCATAGGCCCCCATGTAGCTGTCGCCGACGGAGCGGGTGAAGGCGAAGGCCCCGTCGAAGCCGCCCTCGTCGAAGTCGTCGAAGAACAGGCCGCCGATGCCCCGGGACTCGTCGCGGTGCTTCAGATAGAAGTACTCGTCGCACCACTTCTTGAAGCGTGGATACAGGCCCGGACCGAAGGGCGCGCAGACTTGGCGCGCCATCCGGTGCCAAGCCACGGCGTCGGCCTCGGAGCCGTAGAACGGGGTCAGGTCGAACCCGCCGCCGAACCACCACACCGGCTCGGCGGCGGCCGCGGGATCGGTGGCGATGAAGAACCGCACGTTCAGGTGCGACGTCGGCGCGTACGGGTTTAGGGGGTGGACGATGACGGACACGCCCATGGCCTCGAAGGCCCGTCCCGCCAGCTCCGGGCGCCGCGCCGAGGCCGCAGCCGGCAGCCGGCTGCCGGTCACGCGGGACAAGTTGACACCGGCCTTCTCGAGCACGGCCCCCTCCTCGAGCACGCGACTCACTCCCCCGCCGCCCTCGCGGGTCCAGGCGTCCTCCCGAAATCCGGCCTCTCCCCCCTCGATCGCCTCGAGGCGGACACAGATGTCATCCTGCAGCCCGCACAGATAGGCGAAGACCTCTTCGACGCCGGGCACGCTTGACCCTTCCAGTCGGTTGCGGGAGATTTTCCGCAGCCAGAAGCTGCCCGCCTCCACGCGGAGTGTCAATGCGCCCCGGCCGACTGGAACTCACAGGAGACAGGCTCCCATGCTGATCGGCACCCGCATCTCCCCGGACTGGCTCGAACGGCCCGACGACTTGCGTTTTCTCAAGCAGGTCGGCGTCGATGTCGTCGATATCACCATGTCCCTGGTCCCTGGGTACGACGAGACCGGCCGGCTCAGCCGCGATGGCGTCGAGCGGGCCGTCGAGCTGCTCGCCGCCGCCGACCTGCGCATCGAGCGCATCAACAGCACGGGCGCCATGACCCGGAGGACCTTCCTCGGCCAGCCCGGCGCCGGGGAGGAGCTGGCCAACCTGGCCCACAACACCCGGGTCTGCTGCGACCTCGGCCTTCCCGTGCTCGGGGTGCAGTGCTTCCAGGCCGGCACCTTCGGCCACTCTCCGGGGCCCGGCTACAGCTGGGTCGAAGGCCGCGGCGGCTACCAGCACCTGCGCTCCGATCTGTCCGAGGCCCTGCGCAACCATCCCCCGCCTGTGGGCGCGCCCACGGCGGACCAGCTCTGGGAGCGCACGATCCGCATCTTCGAGCGGGTCGTGCCCATCGCCGAGAGCGGCGGCCTGCTGGTCGCCATGCACGGCAACGACCCGCCCGTGCCCGCCCTCTACGGCGTGCCCCAGATCCTCTACGACTTCGACTGCTTCGACCGCCTGTTCCGGGAGATCGACTCGCCGAACATGGGCATGACCTTCTGTGTCGGAACCCGCTACGAGTCGGGGCAGGACGTGTTCGAGGGCATCCGCCGCTTCGGCGAACGCGGCAAAATCTTCCACGTCCACTTCCGCAACGTCCACGGCCGCATCCCGGTCGACGGCTGGTACGAGGAGCGAGCCCCGGACGAGGGCGACCTTTCCATGTTCGAGGTCGCCCGGGCCCTGCGGGAAGTGGGCTACGAGCGCGCCATCGATTACGACCACATCATGCGCCTGGTCGGAGACGAGGCCGGCAAGGCCTACATCGCCTTCTGCGTCGGCCACAGCAGGGGCATCCTCGAAGGGTTGCGCTCCGCGTGAGGATCGCCCTGGGCTCGGTGCTGACCGAGTGCAACCAGTTCGGGGGCTCGCCCATCGACCTCGACTGGTTCGCCCGCTACGAGCTGTGCCGGGGCGACGAGGTCCTCGGCCTGGAGGCCGGCGTCGTCGGGGGCGCGCTCCAGACCCTGCGCTCCGCCGGCGCCGGCGTCACCCCCCTGATCTCGGCCAGCACCTGCCCCGGCGGCTGCATCACCGCCGCCTGCTACCAGTATCTGCGCGCTGAGCTGCTCGGCCGGCTTTCCCGGGCCCTGCCCGTCGACGGGGTCCTGCTCGGCCTGCACGGAAGCGCCGTGGCCGAGGGCGTCGACGACGTCGAGGGGGACCTGATCTCGGCGGTGCGCGCCCTCGTCGGGCCCGAGGTCCCCGTGGTGGCCACCCTCGACCTGCATGCCCACGTGACCCGCGCCATGGTCGAGAACACCCACGGCCTGGTGGCCTGGGCCACCTATCCGCACCGGGACTCCGCCGCCACCGGGGAGCGCGGGGCCCGCCTCCTGCTCGATACCGCCGCGGGGCTCTGCCGGCCGGCGATGGCCCTGGCCAAGGTGCCCGTCATCGTCGGCGGCATCAACGGCTCCACGGACGGCGGCGGCCCCTTCGCCCGCATGATGCGCGACCTCCGCCGCCGCGAAGGCGAGGACGGCGTCTTGTCGGCGAGCCTGTTCCTCGTGCATCCCTTCCTCGATCAGCCGGACCTCGGCGGCGGCGGCCTGTTCGTCGTCGATGGCGACATGACCCGCGCCCGGCGCCTGGCGGTCGAGACGGCGCGGGACTACTGGCGCCACCGACACGAGCTCGAGGCCTCGGCCCTTTCCCCGGAGTTGGCGATTCGCGCCGGCCTTCAGACCCGCGGCCGGCCCGTGGTCCTGATCGAGGCCGCCGACTGCGCCGGCGGCGGTGCCTCCGGCGACAGCGTCGCCTCCCTGGCCGCCCTGCTGGCCCTCGACGACCCGCCCCCCGCCCTCGTGCCCGTGGTCGACCCGCAAGCGGCCGAAGCCTGTCACCGCGCCGGCCCCGGCGGGGAGATCTCCACCACCCTCGGCCACAAGCTCGACCCGGCCTGGGGCCGGCCGATACAGGTCCGCGGTCTCGTCGAGAGCCTGCACGACGGACGCTTCCGCTACACCGGCGGCATCTGGGACGGCGTGGACGGGGAGATGGGGCCTGCGGCCGTGCTTGCCATCGGGGCGGTGCGCGTGCTGGTCACCAGCCACGCCACCTACGACTGGGCCGACGAGCAGTGGCGGGCCGTCGGCATCGATCCCCGGCGGACGAAGTTCGTCGTTGCCAAGAATCCGATGAACTTCCACAACGTCTATGACGACGTGGCCGCCGCCTTCCACGTCCTCGACACCCCGGGGCCGACGCCGGCCACGATCCGCAACCACCCCCTGCGGCACATGCCGCGCCCCTATTTTCCACTCGACGAGGACATCCCCGGCCTCGAGCCGACGGTATGGACGAACGCCGCCCTGCTGGCCGGGCTGCCCGCGAGCTGACCGGTTGGTCTCCCCCCGCGGCGTCGGTTAGCTTACGCCCCGCCATGCGACTCGATCAGATCCTCTCTCGCCACCCGCGCCAGCCGCCGTCGAGGGCTGCATGATGTCCACACCTCCAGGCGTCGCCATCATCGGCACCGGCCGCGTGGGCTACCAGTTCTCCTTCGGGGAGCTTCCCGACAACCACGGCGAAGCCGTGGCCGCCTGCGAGGGCCTGCGCCTGGTGGCCGGAGTCAATCGCGGCCGGGACAAGCTCGAGGCCTTCGGACAGCGCTTCGGCGTCGACGCCCTGTTTCACGACTACCGGCAGATGCTGGAGCAGGCGGCGCCGGAGATCGTCATCGTCGCCACCCATCCCGAGCTGCACTGCGAGATGGTCCTGGAGTGCGCCGCGGCGCCCTCCGTGCGCGCCATCATCTGCGAGAAACCCATGGCCCTCTCCCTGGAGGAATGCGACCGGATGATCGCGGCCTGCGATCGCGAGTCCGTCCTCCTGCAGGTCAACCACAACCGGCGCTGGCATCCCGAGTGGCAGCTTGCGGCCCGTCTGCTCGCCGACGGGGCCATCGGCGACCTGGTCCACATCGACTGCTTCATGGACGGCTGCAAGCCGGAACCCTCGTGGCGCTCCGAGAACGAGGGTCCCCTGCTCCACGACTACACCCACTACTTCGACCTCATGGACCTCTACGGCGGGCCGGTGGCCTGGCTCTGCGGCACCGCCGAGCAGCGGACCCGGCCCTGGGCGGTGGAGGACTACGCCGCCGCCTTCCTCAAGTTCGACAGCGGCGTGACCGGCACGATCCGCGGCTCCGAGCTGACCACATATTCTGACCACAGCTTCGAGCTGCGCGGCTCCACCGGCCTGATCCGCATGCTGGGGGAGCAGGTGCACCTGCAGCAGTCAAAGCAGGGCATGTACGAGCCCGACTCCGGGTTCCAGTGGAGCGACCTCGAGGCCGCCGAGGTCGAACGGCCGGCGCCGGCCAGCACCTACGTCGACGCCCTGGTGGAGCTCCTGGCCGCCCTCGACGGAGAGGGAACCCTGCGCTCCGACGGCCGCACCGGACGCCGCTCCATGGAGATGGTGACCGCCGTGTACCAGTCGCAGCTGACCGGCAACCGGCCCGTCTCCTTCCCCCTGAGCCGGCTCGACAACGGCGTCGAGGCGCTCCGCCAGGCCGGGACCTTCCGCGAGCGCGGCTGACCGGGTGGCCAGGACAAAGAGAAGGGCCCCGGCCCGCCCGGCGGCCCCCAAGCGGCCCAGCCGGCGGCGGCCGGTCCGGGTCGCCGTCATCGGCGCCGGGGGCCGCGCCGCGAGCGCCCACTACCCCTGCCTGGCGCAGTTGCCCAACTGTGATCTCGTAGCTGCTTGCGACCTGGACGAAACCAGGCTGGAGGAGGTCTGCGACCGCTTCGAAATCTCCGGCCGATACGCCAGTTACCAGGAGATGATCGGCACGGAGCGGCCCGACGCCGTGTACGCCATCATGCCGCCCCACCACCTCTACGACGTGGCCGCCACGGTGATCGACATGGGCTGCCACCTCTTCGTCGAGAAGCCCCCTGCAGTGACCACCGAGCAGGTGCGCCAGCTGGCCGCCGCCGCCCGCCGCCGGAAGGTGCTCACGGGCGTCACCTTCCAGCGCCGGTTCTCGCCCGTCATCCGGCAGGGCAAGGCGCGCTGCGAGCAGCGCGGACCCGTGCACACCGCCCACGCCTCCTTCTACAAGAATCAGGTCGGCGCCAGCCCGTACTACAAAGGCGCCATGGACATGCTCACCTGCGACGGCATCCACGCCGTCGACACCCTGCGCTACCTGTGCGGCGGAGACGTGGTCAGCGTGGCCGCCGACAACCGCCGCCTGGACGCCGGCCACTGGAACATCCACCTCGCCCTGGTGCGGTTCTCCTCCGGCGCCACCGGCCTGCTGCTGAACAACTTCATGGCCGGCCGGCGCACGTTCTCGGTGGAGATCCACTCCGCCGGCGTGAGTTTCTTCGGGGATCCCGAGGAGGGCGGACAGCTCTTTGCCGACGACCGGACGGATCCCATCGAGCAACTCGACCCGGCGGCGCTGGCCGGCAGCAGCGAGCCCCACCGGGCCCACGGCGCCTGGGACACCAACGCCCATTTCCTGGAATGCGTCCGCAGGGGCGTGGCCCCGGAGACGAACTTCGAGGACGCCATCCGCACGATGGAGCTGGTAGAGGCCGTGTACGGCGGGCAGATCTGAGGGTGGTGCCCCGCCTCTACACGAGAGCCGCGGTGATCTCGGCCCCGGCGTCGTCGTCCAGGGGGAAGATCGGCCGAGTGACGTTCCGGTAGGGCAGGGACCTCAGGTTGGCGCTCGTCGACCCGGGGCAGTCCACGGGCACGATGCGGTCGGCGATCGCCTCGTAGTGGGTGCGGAACCCGTTGGGGCTCTTGCAGACCACAAGGTCGAAATCAGCCGGGTTCAGCCCCCTTGCCTCGAAGACGCGGCGCCCCATGATCGAGACCGGAAACTCGGTCGTCATGATCACCGTGGCTCCGCTCACCAGGACCGCCGTCCTTCCAGCCCGTGAGACCTCCCCCGATTCGGTGAGGAAGTTGCCGTCGTGGAGACTCCGCACGTAGACCTCGCACTCCACCGGCTGGTGCCGTTCCCGGTCGACCGTTCCCCCCAGGGACACGGTGAAGCGGCTGCCGACGCCCCGCGAGAAGGCCGCCTCCACGGCCGGCGCGTCCACCAGGGGCAGCAGGGCGCTCTTGCCGTATCCAGCGTCGATGAGGCCCCTCAGGATCCAGTTGCTGTCGCCGGAGGCGCCGCTGGAGGTCGCGTCCGCGGCGTCGGAGAACACGGTCAGCCCGGATTCCCGCGCGGCGACGGCCACGGCTTCCTCCACCGGGACCAGCTCCGCCTGCATGCTCCCGCGGTGCTCCCACATGAAGCCGGCCAGCTCCTCGGCCAGGTCCCGCGCCATCTGCGGCTCGCCGTCGCTGGTGACGACGGTGTTGGTGCGCAGTTCGGGCACATCGGTGAAGGGATTGCCGATGTTGACCAGCGCCGACAGCCCCTTTTCCCCGGACTCGAAGGTCTTGCAGCGGTCGATGGCCCGGCCGAAGAGTCCGGTCTCCGTGATCAGCTCGTCGCCGCGCACCAGCATGGGAAGCTTGACCTGCGCCACCGCCGGCCGCACGCCGCCCCCAAGGAGCCGCACGAGATTGCCGGCGGCGCGCCGCCCGGTGAGCCGCATGTCGGTGTGCGGATAGGTGTGCAGGGCCACGGTGACGTCGGCCGAGCGAACGAGACGGTCGGTGAGGATGGCGTGCAGGTCGTAGGAAGCGACGACCGGCTTGTCCCCCATGATCGCCCGCACCTGCTCGAGGATGCGGCCCTCGGGGTCGTGCTCCTCGCAGCCGGCCATGGCACCGTGAAAGGCGATGCAGGCTCCGTCGGCGTCTTTCGCGGCGGCGATGGCCTCCAGCATCTCGGCGGTCATGCCGTCGAGGTCGGGGGCCGGCACGGGGCCGCCCGAGGTCACCGAGCAGGCGCCGTAGGTCGGGATCACGTCGACGCCCTCCCGGGCGAAGACGTCGAGGCCGCCGGCGATGTAGCTGTTGGTTCCCGCGTAGCGCTCGATCAGCTCCTCTCCGCGGGAGATGTCGAAGCGGTCCCTCGTGGTGGTGCGGGGGTTGAAGTGGGACGTCTCCTGGTAGAAGAACGCGATCAGGACTTTTCGGCCTGCCATCTCAACCGTCCCCCTGGCTGCCTGGGAGCGAGGGTGCCGGGCCCTCCGCGAGTGCCGCAACGCCCGTGATCGCGTCCAGCTTCTCGCGGATCTCGGGATCGATCTCCCCGGCGGGGACGTGCTCGGCCAGTTCGTAGAAGTTCTTCTTGGCCATCAGGTTCGGCAGTCCGAGCTTCTCGAAGTAGGCCTCGAAGAGCGGCACCAGGAACTCGTCGCTTGCCTTGATGTCCGGGTCCCACGGAGACCCCTTGCCAAGCGTCTTCAAGGCTGACTCGACTTCCCCGATCGCCTCGCCCATCGTCTTCAAACGCCTGTCAGCTTCGGCCGCCGTGAACAGGGCCCCGGTTGCGTTTTCCGGTGCCGAAGCCCTGGCGTATGCCTCAAGCGTAGATCGGGAACAGAGATAGTTCTCAATCTCACGCCGCTTCCAGATCTGGCACTCAACCGGCGAAAGGTTGGGCGGACCCGCTTCGAGGCGATCGAACAGGGCGACACCAAGAAGTCCGGGGCGCGCCTCCCTCAGACCGAAGAAATGGTCCTGAACCGCCCTGGGCCGGTTGCCCACGTAATGCACGAAGGGCCGCTCAAGAGCCTTGGTGGCCGCATCCTGGCCCAGCCGACGCGCGAAGGCCTGCAGGATCGACAAGTCCGTAGATCCTTCGAGATACAGCGCCCAGCCGGTCTGTTCCGCCTGGTAATACTGGTCGAACCCGATCTCCCTGAGTGCCTTCAGCACCTGGCTGCCGCGGCCGTCGATGCGGTGGGGCTCGCCCACGAAGGCGACCACCAGGTCCTGGCCCGCGGCCTCGTTGAGCAGCACCTCGGAATGACTGGCGGCGATGATCTGACTCCCGCTCTCGCCCGCCACCTCGGTGAGCAGGCGGTAGATCTGGCGCTGCCGGAGGATCTCCAGGTGGGCGTCCGGTTCGTCGAGGAGCAGGACCGCGCCTGGATTCGCGTACATGTATGCCAGAAGCAGCAGGGTCTGCTGCAGGCCGCGCCCGGCAGACGACAAGTCCAGCTCGACGGGGCGCTCGCGATCGGGGACCTGCTCGCGATAGGTCATCGCGATCTCGCCGCGCTCGGCGATGTAGCGCGGTGGACGGATCTCGGAACCGAACAGGCTCTCGATCTGGCCGACCAGCCCCTTCCACACTGCTTCGTCCTCGTCGTGGACCTGCAAGCAGAGATTGCGCAGCACCTCCGCGGTGCGCCCCTCTCCTACCCGGACGTTGACCGCCCCCTCGTCGAGACGGGTCTCCGTGGCCGCGAGCCCGGACATCGGCGGCAGGAAGGCGATCGGCACGGTTCCCGCATCGCGGGGGACCGGCATGCGATCAGGAGTCCTGCCCTCGGACAGGCGCAGCGGCCGGCAGTAGAAGGATTCGTCGTTGGCATAGTCGAACTCCAGCCCGCAGGTCCAGGACCGGTCATTGGTCACGCCCTCGACGACGATGTCGATGCAGATATTGCTGGTCTGCTGCCGGCCGCCGACCCTGCGTACATCGCGCACGTGCAGTCCGCGCCACAGCAGATTGGTGTCTGGAATCGGGATGGCCACCAAGTCGCGGCGGTTGACGGTCACGCCGGGGCGCTTCTCCGGCGCGGTCCTTCCGGACCGCTTCTCGTTCCAGCGCCTGAGGCCGACGTCCCAGAGGGCGAGGGCCTGCATGGCCGAGGTCTTCCCTGAGTTGTTGGGTCCGATGAAGACCACCGGGCTCCCCAGCTCGATCTCGACCTCGCCGAAGCGCTTGAAGTTGCGGATGGTGAGCTTGGTAAGCATCGGATTAGATGTCGTCGCAAATCAGCTATAACAGCTCGTTGAGTTTCTTGAAGGCCCGCTGGAAACGATCAAGCTCTTCTGCGCTCAATTCTTCCTCAAAAGTACCACTGTTTTCGCTAAGGTAGCGAGCAGGTCGATAGTGATTGAAGACGGTGCCACTTTGAAGCGGTACTCTCTCCAGGTACTCTTCTAGTTCCGGATACCGCAGGTGCCGTCATCCTCCGCTCCGTTTCACCCGCCAACCCTTCTCCTGCAGGGCCCGGACTAGGCGGTCCCGGTGATCCCCCTGGATCTCCACGACCCCGTCCCGCACGGTGCCGCCGGCGCCGCACAGGGCCTTCAGCTCCCTGGCCAGTGCATCCAGATCGTCTTCGCGAACGGGCAGGCCGGTCAGGATCGTCACCCCCTTCCCCTTCCGCCCCTTGGTCTCGCGGCCGACGCGGACAATCCCGTCCGCCGGCGCAACCGGGCCCGCCGGCCGCCCGGGTCCGCCCCGCCGAGCGTCCCTCCGGCCCTGGGGGGTCTCCTTGCGGACATCGCCGGTGCCGGTGGAATAGACCAGCTCCGAGTTCCGGCTCTTCGCCTTCACCGGAAGTAGAGCTTCTGCGCCGTGCCCCCGAGGATGTGCTCCCGGTCGGCGGCGGTGAAGAAGTCGATCATCTCCGCCATGATCAGGTACTCGTAGTAGTTGGCCCACAGCATCCGCTCGGGCCCGAAGGCGTCGTAGACCCGCCGCAGGTAGGGCCACATGTCCCGGAAGGGCAGCTTCTGGCGGGACGGATTGTGGAGCGACGTCCGGATGTAGACGTTCGGCAGCCGCTGCAGGTCCAGCAGGGGGCCGATGCCCTCGTCGTCGGGCCGGTCGATGTCGATCATGGCGAAGTGGTCGATGACGACGTTGACGCCGGGGTGCCGCGCCGCCATGTCGGCCACCTGGCCGATCTGTTGCGGCGCCAGGAAGATGTTGAAAGCGGCGCCGAGGTCGGCGGCCTTGCGCCACAGGGGATCGCAGACCGGGTCGTTCAGCCAGGTCACCTCGCGGTCGTAGATCGGGCTCAGGCGCAGCCCCGCGAGCCCGCTCTCGACGACGAGCTGCTCCAGCCGCTCGGCGTTGCCCTCGCCGTCGGCGGGTGGGTAGAGCCGCGCCCCCACGAGCAGGCCGATGGCGGCGAACCGCTCCGGCCACCGCTTAACGCAGTGCACGGCGTAGTCGTTGTTGCGCCCGTAGTAGCAGACGTGGCTGATCACGGTGCGGTCGATGCCGTGCTGGTTCATCAGCGCGATCAGGTCCTCCCCCGACAGCTCGTGATCGGGCATGGCCCGCGGGCAGCTGGAGATGGCCGGGTCGATGGGGAAGCGGTCGTCGTACAGGACCCAGGCGTGCTCGGCGCCATCGATGACGGGCGTCCTCACCCGCTCGCCCCCCAGGAGTAGACGTGGGAACCGCTGCCGAAGTAGATGCGGCCCCCGAGGTGATCGCCCCCTGGACCGATGGGCACCGGCGACTCGGCGCGCAGCCGGATGCCGAAGCGGTCCGGGCCCGCCCCCTTGTCGACGATCTCGGCCACGCCCCGCCGCAGCAGCACGAAGCGCTCGCCGGCCGGGCCCGTGACGAAGACCCGCGGCCCCTGCTGGCCGCAGGTCCGTCCCAGCTGCGCCTCCACGTCCAGCTCCTGCACCACCTGCCGCGATGCCGGGTCGAAAGCAAAGAGCCGGGCCGAATCCGCGAATCCGAGGACCAGGCCGTCGGGGCCCCGGGACAGATCGGTGTAGGACGCGACCTCTTCCAGGACCACGCCGCGCCAGGTCACGGCTCCCTCCTCGAGATCGACGATGACCATCTCCGCCCGCTGCGCCTTCTGCTCGCCGCCGGTGCCGGGCGCCACCGTCATGCCCACCAGCACCCGCCCGCCGGGCAGCTCCACGAGGCTGTGGGGCGCCTGCTCCGGCACCAGTTCCGTGTGCTCGAGGAGCCGGCCCTCCTTCCCGGCGCGGTCCCAGATCAGCAGGCCGCCGCCGGTGTACCCGTATCCCGGGGTGCCGCCCAGCACGACCCGGCGGCCGTCGGCCGTGGCCAGAAGGCAGTGGGGACGGTTGATGGCCGGCGTGCACTGCGTCCACCAGCGCGGGTTGCCGTTCTCGTCCCCCGGCTCGGTGGCCACCCAGTCCCGCGCCGGGTCCCACTCCAGCAGGAAGCCGCCCGTGTATCCGCCCACGAAGAACCGGTCGCCGGCGGCGCGCACCGTGTTCCACTGGCCGAAGCTGTCCCGGTTCGTCCATCCGTCGCCGGCCGGATCGTAGCCGAAGAACCGCATGGGGAAGGCGGTGCCGCCGCAGATCGTGCCGTCCGGCGCCGCCGCCAGGCCCATGATGTGAGCGCCCTCGCTCGTGTAGTCGAAGGACATCTCGCGGCGGCGGCCGTCCGCGTCCTGGACGACCATCCGCTTTTCCACGGTGTCGCAGACCAGCAGCCTGGCGCCGTCCGGGAAGTCGGCGTGGAACAGCCCCTGGCTGCCGGTGATGATCGCCTTCGGCCGGCGGCTCTCGTGGCGGCCGATGGCCTCGGCCTCTCCCCGGTAGAGCCGCAGCCAGCCCCCGCCGGCGCCGGCCCGGGCCTGCCCGTAGACGCGTCCGTCCTCGTCGCGGTAGACCTGCGCCGAGCCCTGGCGCCGCTCCTCCTCGGCCAGCAGCGGCTTCGCCTCGCCGCCGTCGGGCTCGAGGGCCACGATCTGGCTCGAGGTGTTACCCACGGCGAAGTAGATCCAGCCGCTGTCGTCGGCGGCGATCGACCGCTGGTACTGGCGCCAGTTCTGGAGGTACACGTGGCCGTAGTCGCGGAAGGCGCGCACCTCCGGATCGAAGCAGGCGACGCCGGAGTCCGGGTAGCTGGCCAGCCAGATGCGGCCGTCGTCGTCCTCGGTCATCCCCATGGCCATCTGGGGAACCGTGCGGTGGTGGAAGGTGAACTCCCGGGCCTCGGGATCGTACTCGCAGAAGTGGCTGTTGAAATGGGTGTAGAAGCGGTTCCGGGTCGACAGGATCGAGGCGAAGGGGCAGTCGCCGCCCGGGTCGAAGGGCACGGGCACCTCGAGGGACTCGCCGGTGCCCGCGTCGATCTGCAGCAGGGCGTAACAGCCGCGGTGGTCGTAGAGCCAGAGCAGCACCACGTTGCGGCCGTCGCCGTCCACCGTGGCCACTGTTCCGCGGTGGTTGCTCACCGGTGTGGCCACCCCGTGGTGGTGGAAGCCGTTGCCGAGGTCTTCTTTCATGAGATCCTCCCGGCGCGCACCACGCCGCCGTCCTCAACCCGTTCCCAGAGTCCGGCCCACTCCTGCGAGCCGTCGTCCTCCCAGGCCGGCTCCACCCGGACCCCCTCCGACCATCCGGGGCCCGCCCCCGCCAGTCCGGCGCCCATCACTCCCGTGTGCACCCGCGTCCCGTCCGGGAAGACCACGGTGTTGATGATCCGCGGCCGCGGGTGGGCGTAGACCTGCCCCGGCGCCAGAGTGTCGAGCGACTCCCCCGGCACCCGGAACCGCTCCACCGCCGCCTCGTCGATCTCGACGCCCAGCCCCGGGCCTTCGGGCACGGACTGGTACCCCCCGCTGACCGTCACCGGCTCCTGGAGCAGATGATCGGTGTAGAGGTTGATGCAGCTGATCGTCGGCCAGGTGGCGTGGCTGAGCACGGCGCCGAGATGGGCCGCCCAGGTGGTTGTCAGGCCGTTGCCGACCAGTTGCAGCCAGAAAGGCATCTGCGCCTCGGCGGCCAGCGCCCCCTGGCGCATCACCCCGGAGGCCCCGCCGTTGATCACGAAGCCGTCGCAGACCTCCTCGCGCACGGCCGTGATGTAGGGCGGATTGCCGAAGTGCATGGCGATGGGACGCGGCACAGAGCGGCGGATCTGGCGGTTCCCGGCCACGTCGTTCTGGGGGATCGGCGTCTCGAACACGGCCACCTGGTCGCAGGCGGCCAGGCGGGTCAGCACGGGCACGGCCTGGGCGGCGTTGACCAGCATGCCGTTGGGATCCAGGTCGAGCTTGAAGTGGGGCGGCGTCGCCGCCGTCACCGCCTCGACCTGGGCGTACACGTCCCACCAGGGGCGCGGCTTGTTCTTGAAGCTGGTGTACCCGCCGGCCACCGCGTCCCGGGCCTCGGCGGCCCAGTCCTCCGGCGAGGCATGGCTGCACCACCACGAGATCGGAGTGGCATCCCGCACCTTGGCGCCCAGCAGCCTGTGCACCGGGACCCCGGCGACTCGGCCCACGAGGTCGAAGAGGGCCATCTGCAGGCCGGCGCCCAGCCCGTCCTCCCACAGCAGTTCGGCCGCGCTGGCGCCCGTGACCCGCCGGACGCTGGCGTCCGTCACCCGTTGATGGGTGTAGTGGACGACGGTCTCGCCCCAGCCCACGTGGCCGCTCTCGGCCGTGACCCGGCACAGCTCCAGGATCGACCAGTTGTACACGGTGCGCTTCGTGATGCGCTGCTGCCGCCCGGTGAACGGCACGTCCACCAGGATCCGCTCCACTCCGGTCACTCTCACGGGATCAGCCTCCCCACGTCATCGCCGCTGGACAGACACAAGGACCGCAGCCGCTCGCGGCAGGCGGCCAGCTCGCCGCCGAAGCGCGCCTCCACGGCGAGGTTCACCATCTCTCCGGGGTCCGAGGCCAGGTCGACGAGCTGCTCCCGGCCGCGCCCGAGGGCGTAGACACTGTACTTGTAGCGTTCCCCCACCAGGGCCCGGGCCAGCGCCGGTCCGCCGGGGCCGTCGCCGATGCCGGTGATCGTCTCCACCACCAGGTCCTGCCGCCAGTCCGCGGGCGGCTCGCCCGCCAGCAGGGGCATCAGGCTGCGTCCCGGCAGGTCCGCCGGAGCCGCGGCACCGGCGGCCTCGCAGATCGTCGGCAGCAGGTCGAGTCCGTTGGAGACCAGCCCCTCCTCTACCCGGCCGGCCCCCTGCACGCCGGGACCGCAAGCCAGCAGCGGAATGCGGATCACCTCTTCCCACAAGGCCGTCTTGCCGTTCCAGCGGTGGGCGCCGTGGCCTTCGCCGTGGTCGGAGGTGAGCAGGATCAGGGTGTCGTCCCACCGGCCGGCGTCGCGCACCGCGTCGAGCAGGCGGCCCACCTCGGCGTCCACCTTCTCCACGATGCGGAAGTACTGATGCCGGAAGCGCCTCCACTCCTCCGCCGAGTAGCCGGCCGCCGCATAGATCCGCGGACTGGGGCCCCGCACCAGGCTCAGGATCTCCGGGCCGTACGGCGGCTCCTCGAAGTTGGCCGGCAGGTTGGGGCATTCGGCCAGCGAAGCCGGCTCCGGCACCGGTCCCTGTGGCAGCGGCTGCGAGCGCGCCAACTGGCAGACGTCGTGGGGATTCAGGAAGGAGGCGAAGAGGAAGAAGGGGCCCTCGCCGGACCGCAGGAACCCGGCCGACGCCTCGGGGATCTCGTCGTCCCGGGGCCCGCACAGCACCTCCAGGCCGGCCTCCCGAGGCGTGATGCCGGGGACGTGCCACTTTCCGGCCAGGGCGCAGCGGTACCCGGCGTCTCCCAGCAGGCGGCCCAGCGTCTGCCCGTGCAGGGCCTCCCGCAGCGGGTCGTGGTTGCTGATGACGCCCGTATCGTGCGGCATGCGGCCGGTGACGTAGCTCGACCGCGCCGGCGCGCACAGGGGATGCGTGCAGTAGGCCCGCGAGAACCGCAACCCACCGGCCGCCAGGCGGTCCATGTTGGGCGTGGACAGGTCCCCGTTGCCGGCGCAGCTCATGGCCGAGGCGGACTGCTGATCGGTGCTGATCAGCAGGATATTGGGTCGCTCCTTCAAGCGACGCCGACGCTCTTCAGGTGGTCCACGCAGCGGGCTACCTTGGCCGCAAGGTCGTCCGGGTCCCCGCGCCCGAAGACGGGCCCTTCCAGCTCCATGCAGCAGGCGGACTCGTACCCGGCCTGACCGAGGACCTCGTAGACCTTGGCGAAGTCGACCACGCCCTCGCCGAAGACCGGGAAGTCGTGGTCGTGGTAGCCGCCGCTGGTGTCCTTCAGGTGCACGCCGCGCACGTGGGAGATGCACCGGCGGAGCTGGTCGATGGTGTCGATGCCGTGGTTGTAGTAGTAGAACATGTACTCGGCGCCCAGGTCGGCTGCCACCGCCGCCTGCCCGGCCATCCGTTCCGGCAGGCCGTCGTCCTCCAGCGGACAGAGCACGCCCAGCGAGGTCACCCGCAGGCCGTCGCTCCAGGCGATCTCCACGCCCTGCACGCCGGTCTCCGCGATGCGCCCCCAGGGCAGGCTCGGGTCGCCGAAGGTCCCGGCTCGGTATGAAAGCAGGTTGCTCACGATCTCCCTCCCTCTCTTTTCTTCGGGCCCCCATCCTGCCCGGCGAGGGCAAAGAAGCGCCGCCGCCCTCCCGTCCACAACCCGCCTTGCCGCCGCTGGCGTCGACGGGTTTCCTTTTGCGTCACCCTTGCGGAGGAGTATCGATGGCCGTCATCGTGATCGTCGAGTGTCACGCGGACCCCGGGGGCCCCGGGAAGCCGCGCGGCCGGTCCCTGGACCTGGTGGAACCCCGATGAGCCCTCTCGACGCCGGACAGATCGAGCGCTTCAAGCGCCAGGGATTCCTCGTCCTGGAGGGGCTGATCGACCCCGGAACGCTGTCCGCCTGGCGTGACCAGTTCTGGTCCCACGTCGGCGCCGACCGCACCGACCCGGCCACTTGGCCGGAGGACTACGTGATCCGCGACTTCGCCGTCGACCCGCCCTTCGGGCAGCTGCCCGGGATGAGGTCGATCATCGAGCAGCTTGGCGGCGGTATGTTCGGAGGCGGAGGCGGGTCGATGCTGGTGAAATGGCCGGGTCCGGAAGGCGCGGCCTGGAAGATGCCGGACTCCGGCCACATGGACGGCTACGGGCCGGGCGGCTGGAGCGGCGGCTTCATGCTCGGCGCCACCACCTACATGGACGACGTGGAACCCGGGGGCGGCGGCTTCGTCTACTGGCCCCGCAGCCACGAGCCGGTGCAGGCCTACTTCCGGGAACATCCGGAGCAGATCGACGGCAGCTTCCGCGACCGCGACGACTGGGAGGAGCGGCAGTGGGGGTTGTTCTCGGACCAGTCTCCAGACCAGCCCGTCGAGTTCACCGGACGGGCGGGCGACGTCATCCTCTGGCACTGCTTCCTCTGTCACACGGGATCGCCGAACGTCCGCACCCGCCCCAGGCTGGGCGTCTTCGCGCGCTGGCACCGCACCGACCGCGAGGAGATGAAGTACGACGTGCCCGAGGACCTGTGGAAGTACTGGGCGATCTGAGCCGCCAGGATCAGGCCGCCAGGGCGCCCTCCCCGAAGACGACGGGGAAGGTGGCGCCGCTGCTGCACACGGTGGCCGCCTCCATGTAACAGACGCTGAAGGCGCGCCTCGATTGCCGGGTGCCGTTCACGCCCGAGGAGTGCAGCAGGTGGTTGTGCAGCAGCACCACCTCCCCGACCTCCATCCGCAGGTGCTCGGTATCGGAGCGGGAGGCGATCTCGGCCGCCATCTCCCCGGTGAGGAACCCGGAGCCTTGCTCGGGGTTGAGCAACCGCCGGTGCGACCCGGGCACGATCTGCACGCAGCCGTTCTCCGGGGTCGCCGGGTCCAGCGCCGTCCACACCGTGACCAGGGGATCCCTGTCGAGGGCCGTCCACCGGTCCTGGTGCCAGATCAGGTGCGAGCCGAGTCCGGAGGGCTTGTTCATGAACATGGCGCGGAAGCAGGCCACGGCCGTGTCTTCGCCGTAGGCCCTCTCGCAGATGTGTCGGAACATGGGTTTCTGCAGGTAGGCCAGGAACGACGGGTCGATCTCCAGGTTCTGGATCTTGCGATAGGCCAGGGTTGCGCCCTTGTGCCCCTTCGACTGGGGACCGGGCCTCGAGTCGGGACCGTCGGAGCGGTCCAGCTGCATCATGACCTCGTCGTAGTCGACCTGGGCGGTGCCCATCATGATCTCGTCGATGCGCTGCTGCAGGGCGGCGATCTCGCCGGCTTCGGCCCGGCCCAGAGGCACGTACCCCTGCTTCTGGAAATCGCTCCACTGTCGGTCGGTGATGCGGTCTGCCAGCATGGTCTTCCTCCGTCGGCTGTCCCGCACGACTCGCGCGGTCGTTATGAAATGTAAGAGGCCGGCGGTCAGCGCACCCCCGGTTCCCCCACCAGCCTCCCGTCGTCATCGAGCACCGGCCGGTTCAGCCGCGCGTGGTACGGGGGCTCCAGGACGGCCCGCTGCTCTGATGTCATGCCGGCCAGCATCTCCTCGGGCCAGGGGTTGTAGCCGGTGGCGTAGGCCAGGTTTCCCGGCGACATGCGGAACAGCACGCTGCGGCGGTCGTGGTCCGCCGTCCAGGGCAGCGTGCCGTGGGTTACGGCCTCGGTGAAGAGCACCGCGTCACCCGCCTTGCACGCGACCTGGCGCACGATCTCCCGGTGCGCTTCCCAGTTCCTCACCTCCCGCGGACAGGCGTAGTTGCCCTTGTGGCTTCCCGGGATCAGGCACAGACCGCCGTCTCCCGGGTTGGCGTCGGTGAGCTGCCAGGCGACCACGGTCAGGCCATTGTGCATCTGCCCGTTCTGGAAGTGGTAGTACTGATGGCGGTCGAAGCCGGGGCCCGAGGAGCCGTGGAGCAGGTGGCCCTCGGCGCCCTTGCGCATGGAGATCAGGCCGGCGTTGTGGTCGAGGCGCCACCCGGGCCCGAGGATGACGTTCAGGCAGGCCACGACCCGGGGGTGGACGAGCATTTGCCGGAAGGGATCGCACCACGGCTTCTCCCAGCCCAGGAGCCCGCCCAGGTCGCCGCGCCCCGTGATCCCCTTCAGGACGGTGGACTCCCCCGACAGGGAGAGCTCGCCGGTGCGCTCGCGGATGCCGTCGGCGTGCCGGTCGACGGCCTCGTTGGCCCGGACCACCTCGGCATCGGACAACACGCCCTCCAGGACGATGTAACCCTGCAGGTCGAAGAGGTACTTCTCGATCTCGTTCACGTTCTCCTCGATTCGAAAACGGCCGGCTGGCTTGAGTACGCCCTCCCCTATGCGTACGATGCGCAGCCTCGCAGGGAAACCCCGGAGCCAGGAGATCCGCAGTGATCGTCGACGCCCACATCCACGTCTGGAGTCCCGACCGCGATCGCTATCCCTACGCTCCCGGCTTCGGCCCCTCGGACCCCTGGATCCCCTCCTTCACGCCGGAGGACCATCAGCGCTGGAGCGAGGCCGTCGGCGAGCCCATGTGCCTGAACCTGATCCAGATCACCTGGTACGGCCTCGACCACAGCTATATCGTCGACCTCATCGCCTCCGACCCCGACCGCTACGTGGGAACCGGCATCGTCCCCGCGGTCACCGACGTCTCCCTCGGCCCGCCGGACCGGGCCATGCTCGATCTGGCCGCCCGCGGGGTGCGCGCCTTCCGCATCCGGGGCCGCGGCGCCCAGCCTGCCTTCGGCCAGGGGGAGCGCTGGCTCGATCAGGACGGCTACGAGCGCATGTTCGCCGCCGCCTCGAAGCACGGACTCGTCCTCAGCTTCCTCATCGGCCCGCCCGATCTGGTCGAGGTCGACCGCATGTGCGCGCGCTTCCCGGACGCGCCCGTCATCCTCGACCACGTGGGCGGCGTGCGTGTCCGCGATGGCCGACTCGATCCCGCCGAACTGGACCAGCTCCTCACCCTGGCCCGGCACCCGCGCGTATACGTGAAGCTTGGGCCGATCCACGCCCTCGGCGGCGGCCCCCGGCCCTTTGCAGAGACCGCGCCTCTTCTGGGCGCCGTGGTCTCCGGCTTCGGCGCCGACCGCTGCATGTGGGAGAGCGACAGCGGCGGCCCCGTCCTCATGGCGGATCCGGCCCAGGACCTGCCGGCCGCCGTCGACACCATCCGCGAGGCCGGCTTCCTCACCGAGGCGGAGAAGCGCGCCATATTGCACACCACGGCCCGCCGCCTTCTGTGGCCCTGAGCAGGGCCGTGGCCTGAGCGATCGCACCGAGGGGCTTCCGCCTGGGTGCGAACCCACCTCCAACTCAAGGGAGCTTGCGCCCCCATGCATCCCATCATCGACACGCACCAGCACCTGTGGGACCTGTCCCGCTTTCGGCTCCCGTGGCTCGACGGCGTGGAGCCCCTCAACCGCAGCTTCCTGCCCGCCGACTACGCGGCCGCCAGCGAGGGATGTGGCGTGGAACGCACCGTGTACATGGAGGTCGACGTGGCGCCGGAGCAGATCGCCGCCGAGGTCGACCACGTGGGACAGCTGTGCGCCGACCCGGCCGACCCGATGGCGGCCGCCGTCGTCTCCGGTCGTCCGGCGGGCCCGGGTTTCGCGGGCTGGGTGGGCCACCTCCGCGAGCGGTCCCACGTGCGCGGAGTGCGCCAGATCCTGCATGCCGATGCTCCCCCAAGGACCTGCCTGCAGGAGGCCTTCGTCAACGGCGTGCGCCAACTCGGCGATACCGGCCTGGGCTTCGACCTCTGCCTGCGCCCTTCCGAGCTGGCCGATGCCGTGACCCTGGCCGAGCGCTGCCCCGGGACCCTGCTCATCCTCGACCACTGCGGCAACGCCGATCCCTCCATCGTCGCCGGCGCCGCCGAGCCGGGGGAGGGTCCCTTTGGCCACACGGCCGGCCAGTGGCGGGACGGCATCTCCGCCCTGGGGCAACGGCCCAACCTGGTCTGCAAGATCTCCGGAATCGCCGCCCGGGCGCCCGAGGGCTGGTCGGCCGATCTCCTGGCCCCCACCGTCGACCACTGCCTGGATGCCTTCCCCCCCGACCGCGTCGTCTTCGGCGGCGACTGGCCGGTCTGCACCCTGGGCGCCAGCCTGGGGGAGTGGGTTCGGGCCCTGCGCCTGATCATCGCCTCCCGCTCCGACGAGGACCAGCGGGCTCTGCTGCACGGAAACGCGGCGCGCCTCTACCGGCTGGACTGAGGCCTCAGCGCTCCGGGGGTATCGGCACCGGCCGGTGCCCTTCCTGCTGCGACTGCAGGAATCCGGAGATCACCTCCACCACGCGCTGCGCCTCCCGTCCGGTGGAGGCCGGGGGACGCCCCTCGCGCACGGCTCGCACCAGACTCTGCATGCCGGCCTCGATCCCCGACACCGGCCACTCCGGGGCCACCAGGGGCTCCGCCTCCTCGCCGCGGAAGAGTTGCCCGTCGTCGGTGCCGGACAACAGCACCCGGCCGGTGGACCCGATGACCTCGGTGGTGGACTTCGGCCCCGGCGTCGTCTTCGAGCCGCCGGCGTAGAAGGCGCGGACGCCGTTGGCGAACCGGATCAGGCCGTAGGCGCCCGGCTCGGTGGCCGGGTCGTGGCCGCCGTCGCCGCGGTATTCGGTGTAGTCCTCGTACCCGGTCTCCAGGTCCGCCAGCACCCATTCCGGGGCCGAATCCGCGTACCAGCAGATGGCGTCGATGGAGTGGGTCCCGTTGCGGTACAGCATCGCCCGGCCTCCCCGCAGGGAGCCGACGATGTACTGCACCTCGCCGATCTCGCCCGCCTCGATCAGCTCCTTGGCGTGCGCCCACATGGGCAGGAACCGCCGCGTGTGGTCCACGGACAGGACGGTGCCGTTGCTCTCGCAGGCCGCCACCATGCGGGCGGCGTCCTCGACCGTCGTCGCCAGCGGCTTCTCGCAGAAGATGCCCCTGACCCCGGCCTCCGCGGCATCGACGACCAGCTGGGCGTGGGCATTGTCCCCCGTGGCCACGGAGACGATGTCCAGGGACTGCTCGTCGAGCATGCGGCGATGGCTGGTGTAGCGTTTCAGCCCTGGCCAGGTCTCCTGCCAGCGCCGGCCGAACTCGTCCAGCTGGTCCGTGGACAGGTCGCAGGCCGCCACGACCTCCGCGTCCTCGAGCCCGGCGATGCCCTGGGCGTGCCGCACGCCGATGCCGCGGCAGCCGATCACTCCCACTCGGTCCATCTGTCTCTCCTCTTCGTTGGGGAATCCCTTCAGCGGGACGGCACGACGGGCAAGCGCAGCCGGCTCGGGCAGGCCCTGGAGTGGTGGACGGACTGCTGCGCCCGCCGCAGCCCCGCGTCCATGCCGTAGGGGTGGCTTGTGTTGGGGTTGCGATCGAATCGGGGGAAGTTGCTCGACGAGACCTCCAGGCGGATCCGGTGTCCCCGCCGGAAAACGTTGGCCGTCACCCCGACCTCGATCCGGTACTCGTACACCTTTCCGGCCTCCAGCATGCTCGCCTGCTCCCGGCTCTCCCGGTAGCGGCCCCGCCGGATGCCGTCGCACAGGTTCATGGCGTAGCCGCTGGGAGAGACATCGACGAGCTTGGCCGTGAAGTCGGTGTCCGGGCCGTCGGTGGCCGCGTAGAGCACGGCCTCCACCGGTCCGATCACCTCGAGGTCCTGCTCGAGGACCGGACTCGTGTAGACCAGCACGTCCCCCCGCATCTCCAGGGGCCGCTGATCGTGGGGCCCCCACGGCACGATGTGGGGTGAGCAGCAGTTGTTGCCGCCCAGCGTCTGCACCGGGTGCTCGGGGTCGTAGACGAACCCGTCTGCCGGCTCGTCCCCCGGCGCCTCCCGGCCCAGCGCGCCGTCACCGAGGACCGAGTTGGCCCGGCCGCCGGAGTGCAGGTGCCAGTCCTGCCAGTCGGTGCGCGCCAGGGGCCACTCGTGCTCGGCCCGCCACTCGTTGACGCCCATGACGAACAGGCGCAGCGGCGGCTCCTCGGCGATGCCGTTGTCACGGCCCTTGAGCCAGTGGTCGAACCAGCGCAGCTCCTCCTGCTCCAGGTCCACCAGGGAGCTCTCGCCGAAGTCGATGTCGCCCGTGCGCGTGGAGGTGCTCAGCGAGTGGGGCCAGGGACCGACGATCAGCCGGCTGCGGCGGGCCTCCTCGGAGCCGCCGCCCAGCCGCAACCCGTTGAAGTTGGAGAAGGTCTGGTTCGCGTAGAGGTCGTACCACCCGCCCATGTTGAAGGCCGGCGCCTGGATGCTGTCCCACTTCGGCTCGTCGTCCATGGCCGCCCAGTAGTCGTCGTAGGCCGGATGGGTGATCCAGTCCTTCCAGAACGGCAGCCGCCGGCCGCCGGCCGAATCCATGTCGACCACCGGCAGCGAGCGGAAGGCCTCGGTCCAGTTGTGGAAGTCGATATCCTGTCCGGTGCGCGCGTGGGTGCGCATGCCCCAGGTCATGGCAACGTTCAGCTGCAGGGCCCCTCCGGGGTACAGCAGCCCCCCGTGGTAGTCGGTGCAGATCACCCGCGGCGCCATGCACCTGAGGAACCGGCTGGCCAGCGGCGCCGGGCGCCACTGGGTGGTGCCCACGTAGGAGGCGCCGGCGGTGCCGATGCGGCCGTTGCACCAGGGCTGGGCGCCGATCCACTCCTGGGTGTCGAAGCCGTCCTCGGCCTCGTTGAGGAATGGGTAGTACTCGCCATCGGAGTCCCAGCGGCCCCGGCAGTCGCCGATGACGCAGGCGTAGCCCGAGCCGGCCAGCCGCCGGCCCTTCTCGATCATGACCTCGATGCTGTTGCTGTACGGGGTCCGCATCAGCACGGCGGGCACCGCACCGGCATCGCGGGGCAGGTAGATGTCGGCCGACAGCTCGACCCCGTCGCGCATCGGCACCCTGACGTCGACCAGGCGGTCGACCCGGTAGGTGTGGCTGCTCATGGCCTTCTCTGCCCTTTCTGATCGTCGGGGTTCCGGGAGGAGGCGGCGTCAGATACTGCTTCGGCGGATTGCCCGTGCACGCCTTCCCCGCCGCGCCGCGTCACGTGGTCCACGAGGTGAGGCGCGGCATCAGGAGGCGCCCGCCTCGCGCCAGCGGCAGGCCCGCGAAGGCGCACCGGTTGTTCCACTCGTCGACGGCTTCCATCGTCTTGTACTCGTTGATGATGGCGTTGCGGCTGCGATCCGTGTAGTTGTGCCCGGCGCGGTGAACCGCGAGCACGTGAATAATGACCACGTCCCCGGCCTGGGCCCTGCACACCACCCGCCGGGACTCGTCCACATCCTCCTGGACCAGGGTCGACTGCCCCTCCGCCGTGGGCAGGGCCTGGCGATGGCTGCCCGGGATCGCCTCGGTGGCTCCGGCCTCGACATCGGTCGGATCGAGATAGGTGATGGCCGCGGCCAGTCCGGGCTCCGAGTGCCGCTCGTAGGGCCAGTCCTGGTGCCAGCCCTGCCCGGCCACGAACCCGGGGGGCTTGTTGCGCACCTTGCCGTTGTGGAAGTCCAGGTTGGGGCCCAGGCAGTCCACCAGCACCGAGACCACGCGCGGCTCCGTGAACTGGTCGAACCAGAAGTCCCCGGCCAGGGTCTGGTCCATCATTCCGACCACGTTCTTCGGGTTGAACCCGTCCGGCTCGTATCCCGGAGGCGGCTCCATGAAGGAATAGCTCATGTTCCCGGGCCGGCCCTCCGTGCGGGTCACCAGGTCGTGGTACTGCCGCCGGAGCTCCTCCAGCGACGCGCCCCGGTAGAATTCAGACAGGTGGAGATACCCGTTTTCCTCGAAGAACGTCTTCTGCTCGGGAGTCAGGATCTTCAGCTCATCCCTCATCTCAGCCCCCGAGCCCTAGGATCCGACTCGCTCGGTCCGGACCGTGTACCGCTCCAGCACCTCCCGGTCGATCTCGATGCCCAGACCCGGACCGGAAGGAACCGCCAGGGAGCCGTCCACGACCTCGAACCGCTCCCTGGCCAGGTCGGTGCGCAGCGCGTTCTCCGTCATGTCGAACTCGAGGAGGCAGGGCTCCGGGAACAGACCGGGAGCATCGGGGATCGTGGCCTGCCAGTGCAGGGTGGCCGCCAGGCGAATGGAGGTGCCCCACATGTGAGGCAGTACCTGGACGCCGTGAGCCGAGGCCAGTGCTGCCACTTGCCGGCAGACCGTAAACCCTCCTGCTATCGAAATATCGGGCTGGACGATATCAAGAGCCCGTTTCGTGACCAGATCACGGAAGGCACTCAGCCCCTCAAGGGCCTCTCCCCCGGCGATCCGCAGGCCGGAGGCGGCCCGGATCTCGCGGTAGGCCTCGACCTCCGTGGGCGGGACCGGCTCCTCGTACCAGTAGATGCTCTGCTCCGATATGCTCCGCATGGATTCGAGCGCTGTGCTCCGGTCGTAGGCACAGTTGGCGTCCACGGCCAGCAGCACGCCGGAGCCGATGGCCTGCCGCACCGCCGCCACCCTGGCGGCGTCGTTCCGGGGGCCGTGACCGATCTTCATCTTCACGGCGGGAAACCCGGCCTCGGCGTAACCGGCGGCCTCCGCCTCCAGCCCCATGACGGGATCGCTCTCCGAAAGCAGGAACAGGCCGCTGGCGTAGGCGGGCACCCGCTCGCGCACGGCCCCGCCGAGGAGTTGATGGCAGGGCCGCCCGACCGCCTTTCCCATCAGGTCGAAGAGGGCGATGTCCACGGCGCTGACCTGGGCCATGGAGGCGCCCGCCGCCGCCAGGTCCCGGCCGATAACGCCGGCGTCGAAGGGATCCCGCCCGATCAGCCAGTCGGCGAGCACGCCGGGCGAAGGAGCCCGCACCCCCTCTCCCCACCCCGTCAGGCCCTCATCCGTGATCACCTCGACGACCCCCGCCGTCCTCGCGCGATTCCAGGTCGTGGAGTTGGCGAACTCCCGCTTCACCGGGTATCGCAGGTCGTAGGTATGGACGGTCTGGATTCTCACGCTCTTCTCTCGCGGGGATCCGGTGCCATTGGAGCACGATCCGACACCTGACCACACTGTCGGACGGCACCGCCTGGCCGGCTTCGCTTCCCTCAATTGGGGTAGTATAGCGCCATCGACGCAGCTGACCACCGCAGGGCCGGTGGTAGACACGAACCTTGGAATCAATCCGTGGTGTCCGGTGTCCAATAAGACACTTGATGCGTTGTCACATCGTGGTGCCCGGTGTCATCAACTTCCTTACCTTGGGCGCCACCAGGGCTTGGCACTTGGTCCGTCCGTAATCTGGGAATCCATGTTCACCGCCCTCCTCCTGCGCGAGCTGCACTCCCACCTGCTCACCTACCGCTTCGCCCTGACGGCGGTGCTGCTGTCCGTCCTCGTCATCGGCTCGACGCTGGTCCTCGGCCTCAACTACGACCGCCGGCTCGACGCCTACTCCGAGGCCAAGGCGGCCCGCGAGCAGCGCCTGGAGGAGTCCGTGGACTTCCGAACCCTGCGGTGGCGGGGGACCCAGCACGAGAAGCCGCCTAACGCCCTCTCCGTGTTCACCGTCGGCCTCGAGCGCGAGCTGTCCCGCTCGGTCACCATCTCCCGGAGGGAGTCCGAGCTCGGCCGCAGCAAGTTCGCCAACGCCTTGTACACCCTGTTTCCGCCGCCGGACCTGCTCTACATCGTCAACATCGTCGGCTCCCTTTTGGCCATGCTCTTCGCCTTCAACGCAATTTCCGGGGATCACGAGGAAGGTACCCTCCGGCTGGTCATGTCCAACGCCGTGGCGCGGCATACCGTGCTGCTGTCGAAATGGCTGGGGGGGTACCTCGCCCTGATGGCGCCATTCCTGGCTGCCGTCCTCCTCGGACTGCTGCTCGCCACCCTGCTCACCTCCTTCGAGCTCGGCGCCGGCGAATGGGCCGCCTTTGCCGGCATGCTCGGAGTGGCGGCCCTCTACCTGTCCCTGTTCTTCACCCTGGCTCTCGCCATCTCCGTGTACACCCGGCGCTCCTCCACCTCGCTCGTAACCGGGTTCCTCGTCTGGGTTCTGCTCGTGCTCGCCGTGCCCAACGTCGCGCCCATCGTCGCAAGGGCCGCGGTCCCGATACCGTCGCCGGGCGCCATCGCCGGTGAGCGCGAGGCGATCCGTCGGGCCTCGTGGTCACAGTTGCGGGGCCGGGACTGGCGCGGCATGAGCCGCGAGCAGCGCGACGAGCTGCGCCGGCAGGCGGAGGCGGAGGCCGACGAGAAGACCGGCCGCCTGTTGGACGACTATGCCCGCCGTCTCGAGGGGCAGGTGGCGGCCGGCGTCGCCCTGGCCCGGATTTCGCCGTCCTCCAGCTACGTCTACGCCACCGCGTCGCTGGCCGGTGCGGGGCTCGAGGACTACGCCGGCCTGCGGACCTTCATCGACCGCTACCGGGACCGGAACCTCGAGGCCCTGGCCGCCATCGAGCGGGAGCGGCGTCTGCTCGCCGAGGGGGTTCAGGATCAGGAGGAGCGGAACGAGATCCTGGAGGCCCCTATCGATCCGGACGACCTTCCCGCCTTCGCGCCCCCCCGGCGGCCCCTCGTGGATGTACTGACCAGCAACTATGTCGACCTGCTGGTGCTGATCGTCCTCAACGGGGTCTTCTTCCTGGCCGCCTATGTCGGTTTCCTGCGGTTCGATCTCGTGGACTGAGCCGAAGCCGTGCTGCGCACCCTGATCGCCAAGGAGTGGCTCACAAGCCTGCTGGAGCTGCGGTTTCTCGTCTGTGCGGCCCTGTGCGTTCTGCTGGGCATCATCAGCGTCGTCGTCCTGCGGGCCGATCTGGAGGCGCGGCGCACCGAATTCAGCCGAAACCAGGCCCTGTACCGGAACCAGGCGGACGAGTACGGATCCTACCGCGACCTGCAGCGCCGGGGCGTGCGCGTCGACCGGCCGCCGCAGTCCTTCCAGGTCCTGTTCTACGGCGTGGAGAAGACCCTGGACCGCACCGCCGTGGTCTCGGAGGACTACCTCCCCGGCTTCCAGGGCGACCTGAACGCGAACCCCGCCGTGCTGCTCTTTCCCGTGGCCGACATGCTCTTCGTCGTGGCCGTGGTCCTGAGCCTGCTCGCCTTCTTCATCTCCTACGACACCGTCGCCGGCGAGCGCGAGTCGGGGACCTTGAAGCTGGTCATGTCCTACCCGGTGCCGCGGGACCTCCTGATCCTGGCCAAGTGGCTGGGCGGCTACTTCAGCCTCGCCCTGCCCTTCCTGGCAGCGCTGCTCATCGGCGCCCTCCTGATCTCGATCTCCGAGGAGGTGCCCTTCACGGCCACCGACTGGGAGGCCTTCGCCGTGACCGGCGCCGTCTCCCTGCTCCTGCTGGCGGTCATGTTCTCCATCGGCCTGCTGGTCTCGGTGCGGGCCCGTTCGTCGTCCACGGCCATCCTCAGCCTGGTGGCCCTGTGGGTGCTGCTGGCCCTGGTCGTCCCCAACCTCGGACCCTACCTGGCCGAACTGGCCGCCCCAGTGCCGGACGTGGGCTCGGTGGAGCGCGAGATCGGCCTGCGCACCGAGACTCTGTCGGCGGCTTTCCGCAGCCAGTGGCGGCGCGGCGGACGCTCCTTCCGCAGGATGATGGCAGCGGGGGAACTCACCGATTTCATCCGCAAGATGCGGGAACAGCGCAACCAGCTGCAGAAGGATGTCAACGAGGCCTCCGCGGAGATCATCTCCGACTTCGAGGTCCGCCTGCGGCGTCAGACCGACATGGCCCGCGTGCTCACCCGCATCTCGCCGGTGGCCTGCTTCGTCTTCGCGAGCACCGACATCGGGGCCACGGGGGTGCGTCACGAGGAGCGGCTGATCGGCGCCCTGCGCAACTACAAGCGGCAGTTCGCCCGCTATGTCGCCGAGCGGAGCCAGGGTTTCACGGTTGTCGGGACCGCCGCCGTGAACTTCGCCGGGGATGAGGAGTACGACATCGACGATCTGCCGGACTTCGTCTACCGCAGCGACGGCCTCCAGGAGCGACTCGATGCCCGCTTCGTCGACGTGCTGCTGCTGGCCCTGTTCGCCGTGGCTTTCTTCATGGCGGCCTTCGTGAGCTTTCTCAGAAGCGACGTGGACTGACCGTCATCGGCGGCTCGGGGTCGGTCCATCGGGAAGGCCTGCCTCAACCGCCCGGAGAGAGCTCTCCGGGATCCCTCAGCAATCGGCCAAAGCGCTCCCGGAACTTGCCCACCTTGGGGCCCACCACCATCGCGCAGTAGGGCTGGGCCGGGTTGCGCCGGTAGTACCGGCGGTGGTAGTCCTCGGCCGGCCAGAACCGCTCCAGGGGTTGGACCTCGGTGACGATGGGGTCGCCGAACACGCCCTCGTCCTCGAGATGGGCGATGACCTCCCTGGCCGCGGCCGCCTGCTCCTCGTCGTGGGTGAAGATGACGGAGCGGTACTGGGGACCAATGTCGTGGCCCTGGCGGTCCTTCGTGGTGGGGTCGTGGATGCCGAAGAAGACCTCGAGCACCCCTGGATAGCTGACGACGCCGGGATCGAAACGCAGCTGCACGACCTCGGCGTGGCCCGTCGTGCCGGAGCAGACGCTCTCGTAGCCCGGATCGGCAGTGCGTCCGCCGCTGTAACCAGATTCGACCGAGATGACGCCCCGCATCTGCTCGTACACCGCCTCCAGGCACCAGAAACAGCCTCCTCCCAGGGTCGCGAGGCCAAGCTCGTTCATCGTTTGAGTCCTCCGGCTCCGGTTGCCAGGGCCAGGGCCCCACGGATTCCCGGTGGTGAGGGACGGTCAGATCCAGTTCCGGCCCAGAATCTGGCCTCTGGGGAAGGCCGCGCGCAATGGCACGACGACGGGGGGCTCCTATACTTGGGCCACCTTCCTCCGGAGAGAGACCATGACCACCTGCCGTGTCGGCGTCATCGGCCTGGGCCGCATGGGGTCCACCATCGACGACGAGGGGCACTCGTCCCTGCCCTACTCCATCGCCGCCTCCGCCCGGGCCAGCAACCGGTTTGAGCTGGCCGCCGGCTGCGACCTGCGCGCCGAACGGCGGTCGGACTTCACCGAACGCTGGGGCGTGAAGGCCGTGTACGAAGACTTCCGCGAAATGGTCGGACAGGAAAAGCCGGACCTCGTAGCCGTGTGCACGACAGCCACTGGCCTGCAGAAACCAGGCAGAGAGACCCCGGACCCGTCGTTCCGGGGCGACTCGCATGCCGACCTGGCCGTGGCCCTGGCCGATCTGGCGGTGCCCATGCTCTATGTCGAAAAGGCCATGGCCTGCTCCATGAAGAGGGCCGACGACATCCGCGACGCCGTAAAGCGCAACGGCACGCTGTTCAACACCGGCGTGCTCCGCCGCTTCGACAACCGCTACGACGTGGTGCGCGACGCCGTTCTCGGAGGCCGTATCGGCGAGCCCAAAGTCGTGGTCCACTACGCATCCTCGAGCCTGCTGCACGGGCACATCCATTCGATCGACACGGTCTCCTGGCTCATCGGCGACCCGGCGATCACCCACGTGCGGGGCGAGCTCGAGCCCCCGGACTACGTCATCGAGGACGGCCATGTGCCCTTCGACCCGCCGGCCACCTACCAGCTGCGGTTCGCCGGCGGTGTGGAGGCGTGGTCGGTCCCGGCCGGCCCCTGGGAGTTCGAGGTGCTCGGATCCGAGGGAACGGTGCGGTCGCTGGGCAACGGCGCCGGTGCGAGTCTGCGGCTCTCCACCGGAGGCCGTAGTTGGATCGAGGCGGAGCTGCCCGCCGTGGAACCGCGGAGCACGGTCATCGACTGCCTGGAGGATCTCCTCGACGCCCACGAGCAAGGCCGGCCGACGCGGGGCCACATCGATGTCACACATCACATCACGGAAGCCTGCCTGGCCGTGGCCGAGTCCCATCGGCGCGGCGGACGCTGGGTCGAGCTGCCGGGCGTCGACCGCGGTCTGTACGTCTTTCACGTCTGACCGAATCTCCGCCGGCGTCACAAGAAAGCGGCCCCCACCTTCGAGGCAGGGGCCGCCTGAACTTCGTCGAAGAACGCTCACTCTCCGAGGGAACGCAGCTCCTCGTGGCGGGAGGGGTGGCGCAGCTTGCCGAAGGCCCGCTCCTTGAGTTGGCGGATGCGCTCCCGCGTAAGCCCCATGCGATCGCCGATCTGCTCGAGGGTCATCGGCTCGGAGCCGTCGAGGCCGAAGTAGAGCTGGATGATCTCGTGCTCACGTTCGTCGAGACCTTCCAGGACCTTTTCCAGCTGCCTCTGGCTGGAGGATCGGGTGATGCACTCGTCGGGCTGCTCCTGGGCCGGGTCGGCCAATCGCTTGAGGAGGGTCGTATCCTCGTCCTCGTCGAACACGGCCCGATCGAGCGACACGGCGCGCCGGCCGCTCAACATGGTGTCGCGCACCTCCGAAATGGAGAGCTCGAGCGCCGCAGCGATCTCTTCGTCGTGGGGCTCGCCTTCGTTGGCGTTGCCGAGTTGCTGGGCCGTACGCGCGATCTTGCGAAGGAGGTTGAGGCGATTCAGCGGAAGACGTACGGTGCGACTGTCCTCGGCCAGCGCCTGCTGAATGGCCTGCCGGATCCACCACACCGCATAGGAGATGAACTTGTAGCCCCGGGTGGCGTCGAACCTGTCTACGGCCGTCATCAGTCCGAGGTTGCCGGCGCTGATCAGCTCCGAGAAGGACAACCCGCGGTTGCGATACTGCTTGGCTACGGTGACGACGAACAGGAGATTGGCCTCGGCGAGCTCTTCCCGAGCCCGCTCGTCGCCGGCGGCGATGCGCTCGGCCAATTCGGCCTCTTTCTCCCGGGACAGCGGCTGTGAACTTGCGATCTCATTGAAATACGTCTGCAGACTGACATCCTCGTCCGTCCAGCTTTCGTAATTCACTTGGGCAATCACTCCTTGGCCGCGTGCCTTGGGGATGACTCCCCTTCTGAAGGTGCCTGGAAGAGGAACGGAGGAAACTGAAGGACCCGAGAAGGTAACGCTTTTTGTCGGCGTCGGCCACTGAAATTCCTGCATGGCGCCCTGTGCTTCCACCTCGCCCTCCATGAGAGAACCTGCGACGGCTTGAATCGCCCAAATACTGCGGCGAACCCCGAAACGCCATCACTGGCGCCCCCTCTTTATACTATTGAAATAACCGCTCTTCAGTAATCAGAGCCTTTGCCGAGGGATCCCAGGTATGGCGAGTAGAGGAACCTCCGGTGGCGGCGACGGCCCGTGACCTCGCGCAACAATCCCAGTTCCTCGAGCCTCCCGACAAGGAGATTGGCATTGGCGAAGGTGCGGCCACAGATGCGGGCCACATCGGATACTGTGATGAGAGGGTGGGAGATCAGCTCGCGCAACAGCCGGCCGGCCGTCTTGCGCAGCCCGGTCATGTGTTGGCCGATCCGGGCCTCGTGCTCCTGGAGCACCGCCTCCAGCCGAGCCACTCGATCGACACTCGCGTCCGCTGCTGCTCGTAGTCGGCGTGCGAAGTACACGATCCATCCCACCCAGTCTCCCTGCTGTCGGACCCGCTGCTGCTGCCGAAAGTGCTCCCCCACCTCGGCGGCCATCATCGCCGATGGAACGAGCAGCTGGGGCCACGGTCCATTGGCGCTCTGCAGCATTCGAACCAGGCAGAGACGGCTCACGCGGCCGCTGCCGTCAACAAAGGGGTGAAGGGACTCCAGCTGCAGGAAGACCAGGGCGATCTTGGCCAGGGGTGGAAGCGGCGAGTCGCCTTGCCAGAACTCCTGCAGCCGGTCCACATGTCCGGGAATCCCCTGCGGTAGAGGAGGCACGAAGTGCGCCGTCGCCACGGAACTCCCGGCCGGGCCCAGCCAGATGAGGGTTTCTCGCAACCTGCCGGGTTGGTCATCTCGCCCGCGCAGCCCCGTGAACAGGGCCTTGTGCGCTGACCGGAGCCCATCCTGGCTCACAACCGGGGTACCGTCGGCCCCTTCGGAGGACTTTGGGAGCATGCTCCTCAGAGCGGCGGCGTAGTTGGAGCAGATCCGCGCTTCCCCGCGGGATACTCCAAGCTGGTCGGCCCTGTTTCCGTCCAGTTCCCACCAGAGCAGGTCCCGAAGCGTCATCCGGCTGCCGTCCAGCTGGCAGGAGGCAACCGCCTCCTGCCGACAGGCCATTGCGATCAGATCCCGGGCTGTTTCGCGCACCGAGATCTGACCGTACAGAAAGCCGAGGGCCCGGTCCGCCTCGGACAGGGCGCCATGGACAAGCCCGTCAAGCCGGAGGCCGGCGGGAGGCAGCGGAGGCAGCTCGAAAGCCAGACCCGATACTTGAGCCAACCCAGGCTTGGAGATCGCGGCACCAGATTTCTTGGGGGGTGTATATAGAAATATGCGTCTGTTTCGATAGTATAGTCCCGATCCGGGCTACGCAAGGTTCCCGACCGTTTTCAAGAAACCTCGGCTCTACGCTAGAGGCCCAGACCCAGCTGCTGCCTGCCGGGGGCCGCCGGCCGCCGGATTCGATCCCACTCCTCCAGGTACTCACCCAAGTGGGTCCGGCCCGCCCGGGCCGACTCGCGCTCCAGCAGAGTTCGTACGCGGCCCTGTTCGTCGTGGTACTGATCGGCGTCGAAGAATCCACCGAAGTGGGCCACCCGGAGCCACAACAGGTAGGTCGTCAGGGCGTCGAACTCGTTGTAGGCGACTATGGCCCCCAGTTCACCGCGTTCCCACAGGTCCTGAACACTGTCGCCCGCGCCCGAGAACTTGCCCGGGATTCCGCAGGCCGACGCCATCTCGTGCAGGGACGGCCGGCCACGGCCCCAGCCCCCGAGCACATCGATCAGGTCGATGTGCCAATCTCCGCCGCCGAAGTAGTCGACTCCCTCCCATGGCTTGTCGGGACGCTCCGCAAAGTCTGCTGCCTGGATGCCGTTCACGACCGCTCGCTGCAGCAGGATACGCAGGTCCGCCGAGCCGGAGTTGTAGCCGACCATCTGAGGCTTGGCTCGCCCCACGCCCTCCAGAAACCGCCGGACGATCTCGGGCTCCGCCACCTCCGGCCGATCCACGTCGGTGGTTGCCGGCAGCGATTGCAGCTGCACACGCACCGCCCCGCCCTCGTCGGCGGTCCGAGCCACCGCCGATATGGAAACGAGGCGGCACATGACGGTCTTGAGATACGGGCGCGGGTCCTCCTCGGTGGCTCCGCCCCGCCTGTACATCTCGGCCACGACCGCCGCGTCGGCCCAGTCGGGGGGCAGATCGTGCACCCGCCGTCCGGTGTCCGCGTCCGGCACCCACTCGGCGTCGAAGGCCCATACGGTGTGATGGACAGTCTTGAACACGATCTTACGCGAGCCGAGGGAAGGCCCCTCGCCTCCGCAGCCTGGGGCGGGACCGGCAACCTGAGATCCGCATGTGGCTCAGATGGGCCGGAAGTGATCGCCCTCTCCAACCAGACCCCTGGGCTCGAGAAGGACGCGGCCGGCGTGGGCGGAGGAGCCGCGGCCGAGGACGAGGCTGTCGAATCCGTGCTCGGAGGCGATTCGCCGCACGGCGTCGGCCTCGGTCTCGGGCACGACCACGCAGAAGCCGATACCCATGTTGAACACCCGGTGCATCTCCTCGTCGGCAACGTGCCCGGCGCTGCGAATGACTTCGAAAACCGGTTGGGGGTCGGGCAGGGTGTGGAGGACGAATCCGGTCCGGCTGCGGATGCGCAGCAGGTTGAGCAGACCGCCGGAGGTGATGTGGCTGAAGGCCCGGACCCTGAGCCCGCCGCGCAGCATGGCCAGGGCCGGTTTCACGTAGATCGCTGTCGGGCGCAGCAACTCTTCCGCGACCGTGTGGCCGAAGTCCGGAACATGGTCGGCGGGATCCAGCCCGAGGGAGTCGAAGAGGACTCGCCGGGCCAGTGTATAGCCGTTGGAGTGAAGGCCGTTGCTGAGAAGCCCGACGACCGCATCTCCGTCCTCGATGCCCTCGCCCACCACCAGTCGATCGAGGTCGACCAGACCTGCGGCGGTGCCGACGAGGTCCATCCCCCGATCCTCGCCAAGACCCCGGATGATCTCCTTCATCTGCGACACCTCGCCGCCGGGGATGGAGATGTTCGCCAACTCGGCGCCGGAGGCCAGGCCCTTCCCGATCTGCTCGAACACATCGGCGTCGGTCTTCTGCACGGCCAGGTAGTCGACCATGGCCAGAGGCTCGGCGCCCACGCACACGAGGTCGTTGACGTTCATGGCCACGCAGTCGATGCCGACGGTATCGTACCGGCCCGCCATCTCCGCCACCAGGACCTTGGTGCCCACTCCATCCGTGGTGATCGCCAGACCGCGCCCTTCGCCCAGGCTGAGAACCGAGGCGAAGAGACCGCTTTCGAGGAGGCTGTGGCCGGTGGTCTCCCCGTCCTCCCGGCGGTGCCGGGGCCGGCTGACGTGAGCCACGAGACGGGACAGGGCGGAATGAGCGGCCTCGGTATCGGCGTAGGTCATCCCCGATGTCGTCAAGTTGATTCCTCCAGAGGCGATTGAGGAAGGGACCCAATCTATAGAGTCGGGTTCGCACCCGGGCAATGAGATCGGTTGCCCGGGGTCTGGCTCCGGAGCGGTTTCCATCACAGGCCGATGTATCGATCCGACCCGTCGGTGGAGGCCAGCCACAGACCTCGCTCGGTCACCCGCTCCCCGCTCACCTGTTCCCAGTGCTCGGCGTAGGCGTCCACCTGATCGGCACAGCGAGCTATCAGCCGCTCGACCGCCGGATCGTTCTCCGAGGCACCCCTGTGGGTCTTGTAATCGACCACCTTCCAGGCGCCGTCTCCGACACGGTACACCAGGTCGATGGCCCCGCGGTGCAGGCCGTCCTCGCGGCCCTCGCCGAAGGGCACCTCCGCATACGCCTCGTCGCCTGCCGCCTGCACCTCGTCCCAGATGACCGAGGATCGGAAGCCTTGGATCGCCCTGAGTCCCGCGTCCTCCAGGCCCTCCGCGTCCAGCCCCGACTCTTTCAGGACGCTGTGCACGTAGGCGCGAAGGCCGGATTCGCCCAGCCCTTCGAGGCGCCCGGTCACGGCGCTCGCGAGCAATCGATGGACGGCCGTGCCGTAGCTTCGCCCCCGGCCTCGGGTCTCCGGATCGGACTCGACCGCCGCGAGCTCCTCCTCGTCGGTGACCGTCGTCTGTGAGAACGAGGGTGCGGCGACTGCCTCCAGGGCCCGCAGCCGCCGTTGTCGCAGCTTGGCGAAGTCGGCCGCTGGCGGCGGGTCCTGGACCCCCTGCGCCAGCGGGTCGGAGGCGGGACTCGGCAGCTCCGGGGCAGCGCTCAACTCACGGGACAGCGCCGACCAGGGCCCGGCGCTCTGATGAGGGGACCGGGAAACCACGAGCACGTCACGGGCCCTGGTGGCGGCGACGTAGACGAGGCGCAGCTCCTCGGCGGCGACGAACCGCTCCTCCTCCTCCCGATCTCCTTCCCAGCCGTCGGGCTCGGCCCGCAGGATGGGCTGAAAGCGCCCCCGCATGGTGACCGCCATCGACAGGTACGGGCACGAGCTCAGCCGGGACACGTGGGTGTCGACCCCCTGTCCGCCCGACTGATCGCCGGGATCGGCCAGGAACACGACCTTGGCCTCGAGCCCCTTGGCCTGGTGCAGGTTCATCACCCGGACCACCTCGGTGCGCCCGGTCTCCAGGGTCATCTCCTCGACTCTCAGCTCCTCCTCCAACAGATCCCGCAGATGGGAGGCGATGCGCGCCCAATCGAGGCCGTCGCGCCCCTGCCACTCGCGCACCATCGACAGCACCCTAAGCAGGTTGCCGACCCTGGAAGAACCCGCCGGCCGCCTGGCGGCCACGGCAGCCAGACCCGAGCGCTCGATAAAACGCTCGAGGGCGGCTGCCGCAGGACGTTGGTCGAGGTCCTGGCGCAGAGCGCGCAGTCCACGCAGGGCGCAATCGAGACGCTCCCGCAACGACGCCTCCAGGCCTCCCGGCGCCTCCTCGGTGAGGAGGTACGGCCAACCCGCTTTCCGCAGCCGGTAGAGCTCGTCGTCCCCGAGCCCGGCGAGGGGGCCTCGCAGGCAGGCGATCAGGGCGACCGGGTCGTCGGGTCGAAGGACCGCCTCCAGGGCGTCGACGAGGGCGCGCAGTTCTCCGGACGAACGCAGGGATCCGGCTCCGGTGACGTCGTAGGGGATGCCCCGTTCCTCGAGGGCGCGGGCGTATTCCGACAGGTAGCGGCGGGCCCGCGTCAGGATCATGAAGTCGCCGGGCCCGGCGGTCTCGCCGAGGACGGCATCGACGCCGTTGAGGTCGGTGTCCCCCCGTTGGGCGGCGGCGATGAAGGCGGCGATGCGATCCGCTTCCGCGTGGACCTGAGCCTGTCGGCTTGTGGTGCCTGCGGTGCCTCGCAGCTGGTAGACACCAGCGCCCGGCCTCTCCCGGCGCTCCGGGGTCAGCCGGCGATAGGCGGCCTGGTAGCGGCCATCGTAGCTCTCGAACTGCAGCTCGAAGGCGTCGTTGAGCCACCGCACGAGTCCGGGCCGGGACCGGAAGCTGGTGGTCAGCTCCACGACGCCACCACCGGAGCGGGAGACCTGCTCGCGGACCAGACGGTACACCTCCAGATCCGCGCGCCGGAAGCGGTAGATGGCCTGCTTCTCGTCCCCGACGAGGAACAGCCGGCCCGGTCCGGGCGTCAGCCGGCGCCAGTCTCGCTCCTCGAGGTCGTCGCCGGTCAGGTAGAGGAGGATCGCCGCCTGCAGCGGGTCGGTGTCCTGGAACTCGTCGATGAACAGGCGCCGGTATCGCTTCTGCAGGCCGGCCCGGGCCTCGGGACCCTCGCGCAGCAACGATTCCGTCAACTCGAGCAGGTCGTTGAAGGTCAGCCTCGCCGCGTCCATGCGGGACTGGCGGTAGGAGCGCATGGCCTCGTCCACCAGGTCGCTCGTGAGGCGGTACACGTACTGGTGCCATTGTCTCAGCAAGGGCTTGAGAACGCCTTCGCGAAAGTCCGGCAGGCTCTTGTCCCGGAGACGCCGCGCCAGCGCCTGCTCCGGACTGCCCTTGGGTCCCCAGCGCTTCAGGACCACCGCGGTCTGGCTGGTCGAGGCCAGGTCGCGCAACAGTCGCTCGCGATCCGCATCGCTCGGAGGACCGGCGAAGTCGACCAAGTGCCGAAGGCGGCCGACCGTCGTCATCAGGGAGTCCGGCCGGCCTTCCGGCAGGGGATCGGGAATCCCTGCTTCCACCTCGCGGATCAGCTCGCAGGCCATGGATACCGCCGGCGCCAGATCCGGCCGCGGCCCTTCGGTTGGTTTCAGCGGCAGATCGCTGAATTGGCAGCGCTCCAGGAAGAAGCCGTAGAACTGCCCGGCCGTGAATCCTGTTTCTTCCATGGCCAGCAGCCGCTCGTCCCCGGCCGCCGACCTTTCCTGCAGGAAGCGGTCCCAGGCATCGCGCACCAGCCAGACCTCCTCGCGCTCCTCCACCTCGCGGAAATCCGGCGGCAGCCCCGCCTCGAAGGGCCGCTCCCGCAGGAGGCGTGCGCAGAAGGCGTGGATGGTGCCGATCGAGCACTGGTCCACGCGCCGAACGGCGTCGCGCAGGCGCCGGGCACGTCCCGAGTGGAGGCGGGCCTCCTCCTCGGAAGCGTCCCGCAGAGCCTGAAGGAACCGGCTCCGCATCTCTCCGGCCGCTTTCCGGGTGAAGGTGATGGCCGCCATCTGATCGATTTCCGCCCCCCCGGCGGCCACGGTCTCCACCATTCGCTCCACCAGGGCCCTGGTCTTGCCGGTGCCGGCGCTCGCCTCGCACATCAGGTTGACGTCGAGGTCCTCGCGGATGCGCCGGCGGGCCTCCAGGTCCGGGTATCCGGGGGCGGTCATGCCTTCATCCAGTCCGCGGCCACGGAGACGGCCTCTACCGGAACGACATCGCCCGGTTCAAGGCCGAGGGTGGCCAGCTGCGCCTCGAGAGCGCGGCGCGATTGCGGGCGCCCGGTGGAAACGGCCTCCGCCCAGCCCTCGACAAGGGCCGTGGCCTGGGCCGCCGCCTCGGTCTGATCACCGGCGTGGTCCTCACCACGGGCTTCGCTGGCGCATATGCGGCGGTAGTCGCAGAAACGGCAGGGACCGCCGCCCCTCTTGTCCCCCTTGTGCAAGGCCGGGAAGAACCCCTCCCTGGCCAGCCCGAAGAGGGGCCCCAGCAGGCTGGCCACCCGGCCCGCCTCCGGGGGCCCCTCGGCAAAGCGCTGGCCCGAGCCCCGGTCGGACGCGAAGAAGTACCCTGAACGGCGGACCTCGCCCGCCTCGAGCAGGGGCAGAGCGAGGGCGTACAAGGCCCACTGCAGATTGCGGCCGCCGGCCAGCAGATCCGTGGAGTCATACCCCCAGGTGCTGCCGGTCTTGTAGTCCCAGATCTCGTAGCGGCCGCCGCCTTCGACCTGGTCGACCCGGTCCATGCGCCCCCGCAGGCGGAATGCGACCTCGGGCGACAGCGAGACCTCCACACCCTCCCGGCCTCCGAAGTCCCACTCGAGGTGGCGGGGCGTGAGCGCCGGCTCCCGCTCCATGCGCTGCGCCTCGGCGAGCAGGAAGATGCGGGAAGCGCGCTCGATCCGCCGCCGGTCGTTGCGGAAGGCGGCCTCCAGCGGCGCCGGGATCCTCTGCCGCCACCTGTCGATCGCCTCGGCCACCAGACGGGCGACCTCCTCCTCGTGCTCGACGGAGGGCCGCTCCCGGCGGTCCCCGAGCCGCTGCATGTACTCCAGGAACAGATCGTGGAGCAGCTCGCCCATCTCCAGTGGCTGCAGCCAGCGGCGCGAATCCCGCCCGGGTTCCCCCAGGACACGCACGCGGAGCACGTCCCTCAGCAGGTAGCGCCGCGGGCAGGCGGCCAGGGTCTCCAGCATGCGGCTCGACAGCACGCGTTCTCCCTGGAGATCCAGAGCCTGCTCCCCCGGGGCGTCGATCCAGCCGTCAAAGCGGCTGGGTGCGCTCCCCGCCCGCGCCTCCTGAACCCGGGCACCGCGCTCCGCCTCACCGTACGAGGAGGCGACCGCCTCGCGGTATCCCGGCCGCCCCCGGTGGCTCAGAACGACCTCGAGGTCGTCCGCCCCGGCCGCCTCCGGCTGCGCCGGCAGGGGCCACTTCCAGCACGGCTCGACTTCGAGTTGCCGCGCGGCCAGCCCGAAGAGCGGGGTTGGGTAGGGCTCACGGCCATCGGCCAGGTGCAGGCTGCTGGCCACCAGGGTCACCTCACCCGGAGCGGCTCCCAGCACGCGAATCAGCTGGAAGACCGCATCGCCTGCGCGCGACCGCTCCGCGGGCAGCCCGAGGGCCCGGCGCGACTCGTCGGACAGCATCGGATCCCCTGATCGGGATCCCGGAAAGTGCGCCTCGTCGAGGCCGATGACGTACAGGTGGCGCCGGCACGCGTACCCGGCGCGGTCAAGGGGCGCGACGTGCAGGCGGCCGGGAGAGGCGCGCCCCCCGTCCACACTCAAGCGCCTCATGAACTCGAGCAGCCGGCCCGCCTGCTCCGCCGGGGAACCGGTGAGCTCCGGGCCCCTGGACATCTCGCGCAGGCGCTTGGCCATCACCTCCCGGGCGAGGCGGTCCCCGTCGCTGGCCACATCCCGCCGGGTCAGATTCGGCCCCTTCAGGAATTCGCCGGCGGACCCGGCCATCGACGCCAGGGAACACGGCCCACGGGGGAGCCATGCATGCAACCGCTTCAGGTGCAGTCGTGCCCGCCCCAGCCGCGCCGGCCGGCGCTCCACGGCCGCGGCCTCCCGCGGCTCATGGTCGGCGGGGTCGGGCTCCCCACCTTCGACTCGATCCAGCGCCTCCGCGGCAGCTTGCGGGCCCCGGCCCACGCGGCCGGCCAGCAGGAGATGGCCGACCGCGCTCGGAGATGCCTCGGGGTCCTCCCAGCCCAGGTCCCCGCACCTCAGGCTCCGGGCCAGATCGAGCCCGTCCAGGCCGTCGCGGATCCAGGCCAGGAACGCCGTCAGGGCGCGTCCGGGCCGGGTTCGCTCCACCGGCACGCCGGCTGCGAAATCCGCCTGCAGCTCCCAGCGCTCGACCGCGTCGAACAGCAGAAACCGGTAGGGATCCCCGCGGGTGTAGGCGATCTCGACCTCGTCCAGGGGGATGCCGCGTGCCACCACATCCCGCACCACGGCGCGGATCTCGGTCTCCATCCCGATCGTGCGCCACAGGCGTATCCGCTCCCGATCGGCAGGCCGCAAACCCTCGGTGAAGAGCCGCCCCCCCGGTGCCACCTCGACAACGCCCTTCCAAGGTGGGGATGGTGGTCCGGGCCGGCCGGCCGGGGCGGACCTCTCCTCCCGGGTGCGCAGATGGTCGAGGAACAAGTCTCCTTGTACGTGCGGAGCGCCGACCGGGACGGCCCGACCCGGCACTCGAGAGGCGGCGGGCCGGGGCATCGTCCGGGAGGCGGTTGCCCCTTTCTTGCCGGGAACAGGAGCCGCCGCACAGCGGACCGCGGCGCTGTACGCGGGCGCCGGCACCCCGTACGAGTCCCGCCCGATGCGATGCAGCCGATCCTCGGAAACGGCGAGGACATACCGAAGGGCCAAGGGCGGCATCTCGGTCTCGTCGGTGATCATCCACACAGCCGGGGGATGCGCATCCCCGGTCTCCACCGCGTCGATGGCGGTAACCAGGATGCGGGCGTCGTCCCACCAGTCCTGCGCCAGGAGTTCCCGGCAGTAGGCGGCGTAGAGGGAACCGAGGCCGGCGAATGACGGTTCGGGGGCTGCCTGGTCGACCTGCTCGGGCGTTGTCTCGGCCGCTCGCAGATCGCCGATGGTCCGGCGCAGTGCCTCCGCCAGTCCGGCCGCGGCTGCCGGTGTCGGGGGCCGGATGCCGTCGGCCGCCGGCCCCGCAAGCATCGCCTCCATGAGCCATCGGCGCCCCTCCTGGTCGAGGCGCCGGACAGGGGCCGCCGGCTGCGCCGGCCGGATGCGTTCGAGGGCGTGCTGCACGGGAGTGGCGACGCGCAGGTTGGTCCAGGAACGTCCGTAGCGCGCCAGGGCGCCGGTCAGGTTGTACCCGGCCCTCGAGGCGGACACGAAGAGGATTTTGGTCTGCAGGGGGTGGTCGCGGCACAGCTCGTCGAGCTGCCGCAGTGGATAGGGGAGCATGTCCCGAGTCTACGAAACCGGCCCGGACCCCGTCCCGAGGGACGGAACGGAGGGGTGCTCAGTCCGGGAAGAACTCGGCGTACAGGGATCGCACGGCGGCTTCCACGTCCTCCTCCTTGACGCCGAACATCATGCTCACCTCGCTCGATCCCTGGTTGATCATCTCCAGGTTGACGCGGCCTCGGGCGAAGGCCTCGGTGGCCCGCGCCGCCAATCCGACGGTGTGGCGCATGCCCTCGCCGACGACCATCACCAGGGCCAGGCCGCGTTCCACCGAGACTTCATCGGCCAGCAGATCGGTGCGCACGCGGCGCAGGACGCGCTCCTCGGTGGCGGGATCGAAGTACTCCTGGCGGACGATGACGGACAGGTTGTCGATCCCGGAGGGCGTGTGCTCGTAGGGGATGGCCTCGTCCTCGAAGACCTCCAGGAGCCGCCGGCCGAAGCCGACCTCGCGGTTCATCAGGTAGCGGCTGACGTACACCGTGCAGAAGCCACCGGTGGCCGCGATCCCGACGACGGGCGTCCCCTCCGCCTGCCGGCTGGGCAGGATGCGCGTACCCGGGGAGTCGGGCTTGTTTGCATTCTTCACCGCCACCGGGATGCCGGCGTGGAACACCGGCTCCAGGGCCTCGTCGTGAAAGACCGAGAACCCGGCGTAAGACAGCTCCCGCATCTCGCGGTAGGTGATCTCGCCGACCGGCTTCGGGTTGGCGATCAGCTTCGGGCTGGCGGCGAAGACCGAGTCCACGTCGGTGAAGTTCTCGTAGAGGTCGGCGCCCACGGCAGCGGCCAGAACAGCGCCGGTGATGTCGGATCCGCCGCGCGGAAAGGTGACCACACGGCCGGCCTCGCTGTAGCCGTAGAACCCGGGGAAGACCGTGATCCCCGGCCGCTCCCGCAATGCGCGCAGGTTGCCGTAGGACCGGCGCAGAACCCGGGCGTTGCCGGCTTCGTCGGACAGGATCAGCCCCGCCTCACAAGGGTCGACGACATGGGCCTCGGTGCCGCGGCTGCGCAGGTACTCGGCCACCAGACGGGCGCAGTTGGACTCGCCGGCCGCCTTCATCGAGTCGAGGTAGAGGCCCTCGTCCGCAATATCCGCGCCAAGCCGCTGGCGCAGGTCGCGCTCGATCCCCTGCAGACAGGAGGCCGGCAGGCCGAGACCGCAAGCCAGGTCCGCGAACCGCGACAGGGCCTCCGCCAACTCCTCCTCCCCCGGCCGGTGGGTGAACCGCGCCTCGGAGGCCGCGATCAGCAGATCGGTGACCTTGGTGTCGGCGGTGTCCCGCTTTCCGGGAGCACTGACGACCACCAGCCGCCGCTCCCCGTCGGCGGCCAGGATATCGCCGACCTGGCGGATCTGCTCGGCCGTGGCCAGAGAGCTGCCGCCGAATTTGACGATCTTCACAGGGCGCTCACGCTCGCAATTCCTCCGCCTGTCTAGAGGGATCTTCCATCCTCCTGGTGGGGATCATCGCGCCGGGAGGCCGGCCGAAGCGGCGCCGGAACAGGTGCTAGAAATGGACAGGTCATTGAAGCCGCAGCTGAGCGCGGCGATGATGGGGCTGCGTGGTCGAGGCAGACCGAATCCACCAGGCGCAGGCCGGCCGTCAGCGGACCTTCCCGGCGGCCGACAAAATCCCTGGGCCCCGGGGGGCCCCGCTGTCAGCACTGCCCGATTCGCCAAGATCGGATCTCCCAGTCGAACTGTAGGCCACCGCCGGTCACTCGTGCCGCCCCGCCTCTCCCTCAGCGGTCCAGCTGAGCGCCACCCGGCGCTGCCCCATGCGCTGGACCTGGCCCGCCTCGATCTCCGGGGCCCGTTCCCCGGCATCCACCATGCGACGTATCAGGCGATCCCGCATCTCCTCGGCCACCGGGCGGTGCGCCTCTGACGAGATGAGGTTCGCCAGCTCGTAGGGATCGGCCTGCAGGTCGTAGAGGTACTGCTCGACGAAGCGCTCCGACCAGGGTCCGCGCTCCCCGGGCGCATCGACGCCGTACTTCCACCGCCAGGTGCGCACCGCCCGCCCGGTCTGGGCTTCGCTGATCTGTACGAACACCTCCTCGGGCCAGTCCGCATCTTGGCCTCGGCCTCCCAGCAGCGGCAGGATCGACCGGCCCTGCATGGCCTCGGGCACCTCCAGCCCGGCCGCGGCCAGTAGCGTGGGCGGCAGGTCGATGAGGCTCACCAGCTCCTGCACCTGGCCGCCACCGCGGAAACCCGGGCCCGAGAACACGGTGGGCACCCGGATGGAGCTGTCGTGACAGGAACGCTTGTACTCGGAGTTGCGGGTCCTGAAGTGGTTGCCGTGGTCGGAGGTGAACAGCACGATCGTCTCTTCGGCCAGGTTCAGGCTCTTCAGCGCGTCCTGCAGGCGGCCGTAGGCCTCGTCGAGGCGCTTCACCATGCCGTAGTACCCGCCCAGGTGCCGAGGCGCCGACCCGCCGAGGGCGGCCAGATCGGGCGGCACCCAGCCGCCGGTGTAGCGCTCGCGGTAGCCGTCCGGCGCCGGGTAGTCGTCGAGATGGTTCTGGTGGTGCGGCTCGATGTAGGAGATGAAGACGAAGAATGGATCCTCCTGCCCAGCGCGTCCGTCGATGTAGCGAATCGCCGCATCTGTGACCGCGTCCACGCGGTACCCCGGCAGCTTCACCTCCTTGTCGTCGCCGTCGTACATCACCGTGTCGTAGGCGTCGGAGGTGAACTCCAGCACGTTGGACGCCAGCCAGTAGCGATAGCCGAAGCGTCTGCGGGCCGGTACGGGCCCCACGATCTCGCGATCGTGGAGGTGCCACTTGCCGATGTAGGCCGTGTCGTACCCGGCCTCGCCGAAGTGGTGCGCCAGGGTGCGGCTGTGGTCGGGAAGGGGAATGGCGTTGCGGTAACAGCCCGTGGTGGTGGCGTAGAGACCGGTCTGCAGGCAGGAGCGTGCCGGGCCGCAGACCGGCTGGCAGGTGAAGGAGCGGGCCACGTGGGTGTGCGCCCGGCCGACGCGGTCGAGGTTTGGCGTCAGGTCCAGGGGGTTGCCGTGAAGGCCCGTGGTGTCCCACCGCTGCTGGTCGGTGAAGAACACGACGACGTTGGGACGGGCGGGGCTGGACATCAGCCCATCTCCACCTTCAGCCCGCGACCCGGCCGCGCCTGTGCTCCGGCCACGAGCACAGCAGGGTGCCCGGCTCGTCGTTGAGGACGTAGCCCGGGAACCGCCCCTGGAACTCGACCGACTCCATGCGCGGCAGACCCTCGTGGCCGGAGCCAGCCAGCTCCCGCTTGGAGTAGGGACGGCTCACGGCATCAGCCAGGGCCGACCATTCTCTCCGGCCGCACCTTCTCGGCGAACTCCTCCTCGGTCAGCAGGCCGAGCTCGACCGCGGCCTGCACGAGAGTCGTGCCCTCGGTGTAGGCCTTCTTGGCCACCTTGGCGGCGTTGTCGTAACCGATGTGGGGATTCAGAGCCGTGACCAGCATGAGCGACTCCCGCATCAGCTCGTCGATGCGCTCCCGGTTGGCCTCGATGCCGGTGGCGCAGTGCTCATCGAAACTGCGCACGGCGTCGGTCAGGAGTCGCGACGAGTTCAGCAGGTTGTGGATCATCACCGGCTTGTACACGTTCAGCTCGAAGTTCCCCTGGGAGCCGGCAAACCCGACGGCCGCGTCGTTCCCCATCACCTGCACGCAGACCATGGTCAGGGCCTCGCATTGGGTGGGGTTTACCTTGCCCGGCATGATGGAAGAGCCGGGCTCGTTCTCCGGAATCCGGATCTCGCCGATGCCGCATCGAGGCCCCGAGGCCAGCCAGCGCACGTCGTTGGCGATCTTCATCAGGGACCCGGCGATGGTCCGCAGCATGCCGGAGGCTTCGACCACGGCGTCGTGGGCAGCCAGGGATTCGAACTTGTTCGGTGCCGTGACGAATGGCTGGCCGGTGATTTCGGCGATCCTGCGGGCCACGGTGACGGCGAAATCCCTGTGGGCGTTCAGGCCGGTGCCCACCGCCGTGCCGCCGAGGGCGAGCTTGTAGAGCGGCTCCAACGCCTGTGTTGCGCGGCGGATTCCCTCCCGCAGCTGGTGGGCGTGGCCGGACAGCTCCTGACCCAGAGTCAGAGGTGTCGCGTCCTGCAGGTGGGTACGGCCGATCTTGATCACATCGTCAAAGGCGGCCGACTTGGCCTCGATGGTGGCGGCCAGCTCCCCGAGGGCTACAAGCAACTGGTTCTCGATGGCGTCGGCGGCCGCGATGTGCATGGCCGTTGGGAACACGTCGTTCGAGGACTGCCCCCGGTTGACATGGTCGTTCGGGTGCACCGGTGCCTTGGAGCCCATCTCTCCCCCCGCAATCTCGATGGCCCGGTTCGAGATCACCTCGTTGGCGTTCATGTTCGACTGGGTGCCCGAACCCGTCTGCCAGACCACAAGCGGGAAGTGGTCGTCGAGGGTTCCGTCCACCACTTCCGCCGCCGCTGCGGTGATCAGGTCGGCGATGTCGGGCTCGAGCGTGCCCAGCTCCTCGTTCGCCAGGGCCGACGCCTTCTTGACCACCCCGAGGGCCCGGATCATCTCCCGCGGGAAGTGGTCGGCGCCGATCCGGAAGTTCTGCAGGGAGCGCTGGGTCTGTGCCCCCCAGTAGCGATCGTCCGGGACCTCGATCTCCCCCATGCTGTCGGACTCGACTCTCACCTTCATGGCCTCTGCGGCTCCCATCTCTCAGTAGTCCTCCAGTGTTGCGTCGGCTTCCCGCTGCAGGCGCCGCAGGGAGCTCTCCACGTCGGCGCCCTGGACCACCTGCACGACGGTGCTGCTGATCAGCCGGCGAACCGCCTGGTAGCCGGGCAGGGACGGCTCCGCCTTGCCGTACTCGAGCAACTGGTAGGCGCTGGCGTACCGGGGATTCTTCTCGAGGTACTCGGCCAGGAGCGGACGCGTGCTCTTGCGGACGGGGAAGTAGTTGCTCGCCTTCACCCAGCGGGCCTGCTGCGGGGGCTCGGTGAACCACTTCAGGAACAGCCAGGCTGCCAACTGGCGCTCCGGCGTCGTGCGGCACACGGAGACACTGGCGCCGTAGAAATTGACCACGGGTTCGGTCCCGGCTCGGGGTGGCGCGGTTACTCCCCAGTCGAACCCGGCGCCCGAGGCCACCCCTTCCTGTACAAAGGGCAGGCCGGAGGTCGACCGCAGCATGAACAGGGACTCGCCGACGTTGAAGGCCGTCTGATCGCCGTACGCCTCCCCCATCAACTCCACGGCTCCCTCGGCGGCCAGGTCCTGCATCAGCCGCAGGGAAGCGGTCATCTCCGGGGTGTCCAGTCTGTAGGAAGTGCCCTCCGGATCGAGGAAATCCCCCCCGCGGGAGAAGGTCATGGACGCGGCACGGGATGCATCCTCGTCGAGGACAAACCCCAGGCTGCGCGTCTTCGCCGGACTTCCGCTGAATGGCTGATCCCTCGCCGCACGGCACAGATGGGCGAATTCCTCCCAGGTCGCCGGTGGTCCTCTGGCGTCGAGTTCGCGCAGCCAGTCGATGTTGTAGTACAGGACCTCGATCGAGCGGTTCGGCGGCAGGGCGATCTGCCGGCCCTCGATGTGGTCCTGCCTGAGGAAGGCCTGCACGTAGTCGGCCGATTCCGCCTCGCTCAACCCCCATCGCGGGGAAGTCATGTACAGAGTCAGGTCCACTATGCCGTCGGCCAGCAGGTACTCCCGTGCCTGATTCTGATAGGCCACCACGAGATCCGCCACGCTGCCGCCCTGCAGGCCCACGACCATCTTGTTGTAGATGTCGCCGTAGCTCCCGGCGAACTCTCCGCGCACGCCGATGCCGTGCGGGTTCGTCCTGTTGAACTCCTCGATCATCTCCAGCAGCGCCTGCTCCCGGGCTCTCTGGTGTTGATACCAGAACACGACCTGCTGGCCCCGCGGGTCGAGCGATTCCAAGTCGACTGGCGGTAGCGGCCCTTCCCCGCCGCTGCCACACCCGGCGGCGAGCCCCGCCGCTGCCACCATCCACCCGACGGTCGGCCTCATCCCTTCATCCCGGACATGGAGATCCCCTCCGTGAACTCCCTCTGAACCAGCCCGTACACCACCAACACCGGCACCGTGGCAATCACGGCGCCCGCCATCTGCAGATGGATCTCCGGGCCGGCTTCGGTGACGAATTTCTGCAGGCCCACGGCAATCGGCCGCCATGCCGGAGTATTGGTCACCAGCAGCGGCCATCCGAGGGCGTTCCAGGAGCCGATGAAGGCGAGCATCCCCACGGTCAGAAGGGGTGCCTTGCACAAAGGCAGCACGACCTGAAACAGAAAGCGCAGGTGGCCGGCGCCATCGATACGGGCCGAATCCCACAACTCGACCGGTATGCCGCGCATGAACTGTCGAAGCAGGAAGACGCTGAAGGCGCTCGTCATGAAAGGGATCGTCAGGCTGGGCCAATTGTTGAGCCAGGACACGGGGCCGACGCGGTGCAGCCACGACACGGTGAGGAAGTTCGGCACCATGGTCACCGTCTCCGGCACCATCAGTGTCGCCAGAACGGCGACGAAAATCGCCTCCCGACCGCGGAAGCGAATGCGGGCCAGGGGGTAGGCGGCCATCAACGAGAACAGCAGCGTGCCGCCGACCACCAGGACCGCGATTGTCAGGGAGTTGACGAAATATAGACCGAAGTCCTCTTCACTCCAGGCTTCCGCGTAGTTGGCCCACTGCACCGATGCCGGCACCACCACGCGGCGCAGGGTCTCGCCGCGTGTCATGAACGACGACAGGACCATCCACACGAAGGGGAAGGCGGCCAGCACGCCGGCCATGATCAGGCCGGCCATGGTCAAGGCGCCGGAGAGCCGACGGGAATGCCTGGTGGTGTTGGCGATCAGATCTCTCCGTAGAAAACGCGACGACCGAACAGACGGTTCTGGAACAGCGTGAGGGCGAGGATGACGAGGAACAGGATGATGGCCAGGGTCGACGCATAGCCGGCACTGTGGAACTGGTATATCTGGTCGAAAATCAGAACGCTGACCACGTCGACCGTGTCCTGAGCTCCGGCGGTGCGCATGATGTAGATGTGGTTGAAGGCCTTGAAGGTGCCGATGACGGCGATCAGGCTGACGAAGAACAGGGCTGGCGACAGCAGGGGCAGGGTTACGTGGCGGAAGGTCTGCCAAGCGCTGGCGCCGTCGATTTCCGCTGCCTCGAAGTAGTGCCGGGGAATCGCGCTCAGACCCGCCAGCAGGATCACGGTGTCGTAGCCGATGTAGACCCATACGTTGTACAGGCACACGCATACCAGGGCCAGACTGGGGAAGGCCCCTTCGAGCCAGCTCGGACAGGGGGCGCCCATGGCCTCCAGGAGCAGGACCGGGAGGCTGCGGCTCTCGTACAGCCAGCCCTGGCCCGATCCTCCCAACCACTGCCAGACCCGATTGGCCTGGGACCCCGGATTGGGGCTGAAGATCGTCCGGAAAACGACCGCCGTGGCGATCATCGGGGTGATGTAGGGCAGGAAGAACAGAACCCGCAGGAAGCCGCGCGCCGTGAGGGTCCGGAACAACAGATAGGCCAGCAACAGGGCCCCGCCGACCTCGAAGGGGATCGTGCCGAGGGCGTAGAAGATGGTGACCTTGACCGCGTTGATCAGGCGGATGTCGCCGTTGGAGCAGAGGCCGACCAGCCCGACGAGCAGAGACAGGCCCCCCGCCAGCAGTACGAGGCCCCGCACCGCAGAGGCGGGCCGGTTGCGATCCGGGGACCCTCGGGTCCACAGGCCCAGGACGAGCCACAGAACGACCAGGCCTGCCACGGCGCACAGGATCCACTGCGGCTCTCCGAGGGCGCGCTCGTAGTGGCGCCACCCGACGAAGGCCTCGCGCTTGATCCTCCACCTGTGCAGACTGACGAACAGGGCATAGCCGATCGGGAAAATCCCGAACAGGCCCAGCACGAGCAGTGCCGGGGACATGAGCCCCCACGCCAGAAGGGTTTCGTCGCGGCGGCCTGTCAAACCGAAATGGAAGCGTCCCCGGAGCGGGCGGCTCCGGGGACGCTCGAAAAGCGTCACAGGCGTGACGCCGGTGGCTGCCCCCCAGGGATTCGAACCCCGATAACATGATCCAGAGTCATGTGTCCTACCATTGAACGAGGGGGCATCGCGGCGGAATCTGGCGGAGAGGGAGGGATTCGAACCCTCGGTACGGGTTGCCCCATACAACAGCTTAGCAGGCTGCCACCTTCGGCCACTCGGTCACCTCTCCAAAGCGCGAGCCGCGGTCATTCTGGCGGAGGGCGAGGGACTCGAACCCTCAAGGGTGTGTGAACCCGGCGGTTTTCAAGACCGCTGCCTTACCAATTAGGTCTAGCCCTCCACAGGCCCCCTAGCTACGGCAAACCCGCAGAAAACATACGGCTCCGCGACTCTGCCGTCAAACCGACGCCACCCGCGACAAAGCTACTAATTGCCTTATTTACAATAGGATATGAACGCGTCCCAAGCGCACGGGGATGCCTCAGCCGAGTTGGCCGTTGCCCTCGTCGGCGGCGGTTTCCCCGTCTGCCTCGTCGACTACGATCCGGGTCATGTCGATGACCCGGTCCCCATCTTCGACGTTGATCACCCGTACTCCCTGGGTGTTTCGGCCGATGCACGAGATGCCCTCCACCGGCAAGCGGATCATGATCCCCTGCTGGGTGATGACCATGACTTCGTCATCATCGAGGACCTGCTTGCAGGACACGACCCGGCCGTTGCGCTCGGTCGTCTTGATGTCGATGACCCCCTTCCCGCCCCGCCGGATGCGAGGGTACTCCGAGGACTCCGTGCGCTTGCCATAGCCGTTCTCGCTGACCGTGAGCAGGGACCCCCGATTGTCGAGCACTACCATCTCCACCACCTCGTCGGCGTCCCTGAGGTCGATCCCCTTCACGCCCGTCGATACCCGTCCCATGGGTCGCACATCTTCCTCGGAGAATCGGACAGCCATGCCTTGCCGGGTCGCCAGCAACACGTCCTGCCCCGTCTCGACCAGGCCGGAGCCGATCAGGTCGTCGTCGTCCTGGATCTTCAGAGCGATGATGCCGTCCCGGCGCACGTTGCCGTAGGCGGAGAGAACCGTCTTTTTCACCACCCCCTGGCGCGTCGCCGTGAACAGGAACCGGTCATCCGTGAACGCATCCACGGCGACCACGGCGCGCACCTCGTCCCCTTCGGCCAATTGAAGAAGGTTGACCAAAGGCCGTCCCCGAGCGGTTCGCTCCCCTTCGGGTATGCGGTAGACCTTGAGCCAGTGGCACTGACCGCGGGCCGTGAGGAAGAGGATGTAGGAATGCGTGGAGGCGGTGAACAGCCGCTCGACGAAGTCCTCCTCCTTGGTCCGCATGCCGGTGACGCCCCGCCCGCCCCGGTGCTGCGTCCGGTAGGCACTCGGCGACATTCGCTTGATGTAGCCCTCTCGGGAGATGGTCACCACCATGTCCTCCCGGGGGATGAGATCCTCCACGTCGAACTCCTCCGCGGCGTAGACGATCTCGGTGCGACGCTCGTCGCCGAAGCGCTCGCGGATCTCGGACAACTCCCGCTTGAGGATGTCCATCTGCATCTCACGGCTGTCGAGGACGGCGCGCAAGTGCGTGATGGCCTCCTGCAGCTCCTGGTACTCGGCCTCGACCTTCTCGCGCTCCAGGCCCGTGAGCCGCTGCAGGGGCATGGCCAGGATGGCGTTGGCCTGGATCTCGGACAGCTCGAACCCGCCCATCAGCCGGCTGCGCGCCTCGCCGGGGTCCGCCGAGCCGCGGATCAGCTGGATGACGGCGTCGATGTTGTCGAGGGCGACACGCAGGCCCGCCAGGAGATGGGCACGCGCTTCCGCCCTGGACAGGTCAAAGCGCGCGCGCCGCAGCACGACCTGGTGACGGTGGGACAGGTAGTGCTCGCACAGGCGCTTCAGGTTGAGCGTCTCGGGCCGGCCTTCGACGATGGCGATGGCATTGATCCCGAAGTTCTGCTGCAACATGGAATGGCTGAACAACTGGTTGAGGACGACCTCGCTCTGGGCCCCGCGCTTCAACTCGATCACGATGCGCAGTCCATCCCGGCCCGATTCGTCGCGCAGGTTGGAGATATCCTCCACGACCTTGTTGCGCACGAGCTCGGCCATCTTCTGCAGCAGCGTCGACTTGTCGACGAGGAAGGGGATCTCGGTGACGATGATCCGGTCGCGGCCGTCGCGCTGCTCCTCCACGTGTGTGCGCGCTCGAAGCTGGACGATCCCCTGCCCCGTCCGGTAGGCGCGGCGCACGCCGGCCATGCCGTGAATGACCCCTCCGGTGGGAAAGTCGGGGGCCTTGACGTGCTCCATCACGGAATCGATGGTCATCTCCGGGTCGTCGATCAGCGCCGTGAGGGCGTCGCAGACCTCGGTGACGTTGTGGGGCGGAATCTTGGTGGCGTAGGCCACGGAGATCCCAACCGACCCGTTGCACAGGAGGTTGGGGAACCGCGACGGCAGGACGGACGGCTCCGTGCGGGTCTCGTCGTAGTTGTCGACCATGTCGACGGTGTCGCGCTCGAGCTCCGCGAGCATCTCGACCGTGGCCGTGGTCATGCGGGCCTCGGTGTAGCGCATGGCCGCCGGGGGGTAACCGTCGATGGAGCCGAAGTTGCCTTGGCCGTCCACAAGGGGGTAGCGCAGCCGAAAGTCCTGGGCCAGATGCACGAGGGTTGCGTACACGCCCTCATCCCCGTGGGGATGGTAGTTGCCGGAAGTGTCACCGGAGATCTTGGCGCACTTCCGGAAGCCGCGGCCAGGGGCCAGGCTGAGGTCGTTCATGGCCACCAGAATGCGACGCTGGGATGGCTTCAGGCCGTCGCGCACGTCGGGCAGGGCCCGTGCCGTGATGGCGCTCATGGCGTAGTCGAGGAAGGAGGTCTTGAGCTCTTCCTCGATTTTCACCGGGATGATGCGGGGGTCTCGCTGTTCGAGCATGGTCTGGGGTCCGGGGTGAGGGAACGGGGGAGGCAGCCCCCGCGGGTTACACGTCGAGGAACTTCACGGACAGGGCGTTCTCTTCGATGAAGGCCCGCCGCGGCTCCACATGCTCGCTCATAAGCAGGGTGAACATGTGTTCCGCCTCGACGGCGTCGTCGAGGGTCACGTGCAGCAGGGTGCGCTTGGCAGGATCCATGGTCGTCTCCCACAACTGCTCGGGATTCATCTCGCCCAGACCCTTGTAGCGCTGCACCATGATGCCCCGCCCATCCCCTTCTCCGCGCAACTGCGCCAGGTGCCGGTCGCGCTCCTCCTCGTCAAAGGCATAGACCTCGCTCTTGCCTTTCTTCACCAGGAACAGCGGTGGCTGGGCGAGGTACAGGTTGCCCTCGGAGATGACGGGCCGCATGTAGCGGAAGAAAAAGGTCATAAGCAGGGTGCGAATGTGGCTGCCATCGACATCGGCGTCGGCCATGATGATGACCTTGCCGTAACGCAGCTTGGTCAGGTCGAAGTCCTCCCCGATGCCGACGCCGAGGGCCGAGATCAGGGGCAGCAGCTTGTCGTTGCCCAGCACCCGGTCGATGCGGGCCCGCTCGACGTTGAGAGGCTTGCCGAACATGGGCAGCACGGCCTGGAATTTCTGGTCCCGGGCCTGCGCCGCCGAACCGCCGGCAGAATCCCCCTCGACCAGGTAGATCTCGGTCTCGTCGGGGTTGCGGTTGGCACAGTCGGCCAGTTTTCCGGGGAGAGCGCCGCCGTCGAGGATGCCCTTGCGCCGGGTCAGCTCCCGTGCCTTGCGCGCCGCCTCCCTGGCTCGGCCCGCCTCGATGATCTTGCTGATCGCGCGCCGGGCGACATCGGGGTGCTCTTCCAGGTAGGTGTTCAACGCCTCGGAGGTGAGGGACTGAACCAGCCCCTTAACCTCGCTGTTGCCGAGCTTGGACTTGGTCTGGCCCTCGAACTGGGGCTCCGGCACGTTGACGCTGACCACCGCCGTCAGGCCCTCGCGCGTGTCCTCGCCGCTGAGGCTGAATTTTACGGCCTTGAGCATGTCCTGACGCAGGGCATAGGCATTGATGGTGGTGGTCAGGGCCGCCCGGAATCCAACCAGGTGCGTGCCGCCTTCGGCCGTCTTGATGTTGTTGGCGTAGGTGAAGACCGTCTCCTGGTAGCTGTCGTTGTACTGCATGGCGATCTCGACGCTGACCCCATGGCGCTCGCCCTCGAGGTAGATCGGGTCGGGGTGCAAGGCGTTGCGGCCTTCGTTGAGGAAACGGACGAACTCGACGATCCCACCCTCGAACAGGTACGTGTCGATGCGGCCGCTGCCTTCGTCCCCGGCGCGGATCTCCAGGCCCTTGTTGAGAAAGGCCAACTCCCGCAGCCGGTGGGAGATGAGCTCCACGTCGAATTGGACGGTCTCGAAGATCTGTCTGTCGGGCCGGAACTGAATCACCGTTCCGTGGCCGTCCGTGTCCCCCACGACCTCCAGCGGCGTCTGGGCAACGCCGCGCTCGAATCGCTGTCGGTGTATCTTGCCGTTCTGGCAGACCTCGACGACGAGAAACTCGGACAGGGCGTTGACCACCGAAGCGCCGACCCCGTGGAGGCCGCCGGAAACCTGGTAGGCCTTCTTGTCGAACTTTCCGCCGGCGTGAAGCATCGTCATAACCACTTCGACGCCGGACTTTCCCTCGCCGGCGTGGATCCCGGTGGGAATGCCCTGACCGTCGTCCTCGATGCGTACGGATCCGTCCGTCATGACGGTGACTTCGATGCGGCTGCAGCGCCCCGCCATGGCCTCGTCGACCGAGTTGTTGACGATCTCCTTCACCAGCTCGTGCAGCCCGCCCTCTCCGGTGTCCCCGATGTACATCGCCGGCCGGCGGCGGACCCCCTCCAGGCCCTTGAGAACCTGGATCTCCTCGGAGGTGTACTCCGAGGTGGTACGCCCCCCGTTGCCGCCGGCCTGTACCCGGGGGGTGACGCCGTCGTCAGCCTCAGCCATCCGCTCGATCTCCCTTTCCGGCTATGCCTCCGGCGCGATCCTGGATCGGCCGGTTGACGAAGACCAGATCGCGGATCACCTGGCGCCCGAGGCGCTGGTTGATCCGCTCCACCAACTGCTGTTTCGAAAAGCTCAGATGAGTCCGCCAGACGGCGGACGGCACAGCCAACTGCAGCCGGCCGCGCAGCACCCTGATCGCCCGCGCATGCCGGGCGAGGTGGGGCCCTGCCACCGATTCCCACGCCAACAGCGCCTGGCACTCCCGCACCTTTCCGGCCGCGCCGAGGTCCTCCAGCACGCCCTCGATAAGGGCGGCGACCGCCTCCGGGCCCTTGTGGGCCCCGCCTGCTTCCACGGCGGCGGCTCGACGGCTGATGCCCCTCACGGCGCCACCTCGATGCGCTTGAAGCGATCCCCCACGTCCTCTCCAGAAACCCTCGCCGCCGTCAGAATGACCTGCTCGAAGTCATCGGTCAGAGTCAGCAACCGGCGGGATCGCGTCTGGTCCAGTTCGGAGAACACATCGTCCAGCAGCAGGACAGGCTGGCTCCCGGTCCGGGCTTCAAGGAACCGGGCCTCGGCCATCTTCCAGGAAAGCAGAAGGCTCTTCAGCTGGCCCTGCGAGCCGTAGGTGTCGGCCGAGGTCCCGGCGAGAGAAAAGGCGAGGGAGTCACGATGGGGCCCGTACAGGGTATGCCCGGCTCGCTCCTCGCGCACCGGGTCGGCGTCGAACTCGGCCAGCAAGCCCTGCTCGAGCTGCTCGGCCGCGGGCACATCCTCTATGGATCCAGGCACGGCTTCCGAGCGATAGGTGATCCCGGCCGGCTCCTTACCCATGCTGAAAGTCTCATAGCAGCGCACGAAGGGCGGCATCATTTCCGCGAGTGTCTCAAGGCGCAGACGGCGAACCGTTCCCCCGGGGGCGGCCAGTTGCTCTTCCCACACCCGCCGCTCGGCCGGGTCGGGCCGACGGCCTGCCAAGTTGCGCAGAAAATGGTTCCGCTGTGCAAGCACGCGGTTGTAGCGCTGCAGACTCTGGAGGTATTCCGGGCGTGCTTGCGACAAGAGGATATCGAGGAGGCGGCGGCGCTGTGAAGCGAAATGAAGGATGAGGGTGACGTCCTCGGGTGCGAAGTGGACGGTGCGGAATTGGCTGACCAAGTCCGAAACTCGGGGCAGGGCAACACCGTCGAGAAATGCGCACTTGCCCTCCGACCCGCTGTAGAAGACCCTGCACTGGCGCTCACGAAGTCCGTCTTCCCACACACTCCGAATGTCGAAATGGTCCCTGTCATGGGGAACCACCTCCTGATCCCGAGCCCCCCGGATGGACTTGCCGATCGACAGATAGGTGATGGACTCCAGAACATTGCTCTTGCCCCGACCGTTTTCGCCGACGATCAGGGAGCCCCTTCGATCCAGATCCAGATCGAGGCGGGCAAAATTCCGGTAGGGCTCCAGGCGAAGCTGCCGAATACGCACCGCCCGAAGACCCTGTTCCCGATCCCATTCGCAGGGTCAGCTGCTGGGACGCATGGGCATAAGCAGATAGTAGGCGTCCTCACCTTCCAGCTGCTCGGCCGGACGTACGATGGCGGCGGTCACCGAGTCTCGTAGATCCACGATGACCTCTTCCGAACCGACCTTGCGCAGGATCTCCATCATGTAATGAGAATTGTACGCGACCTCGATGGCATCGGCACTGTAGTCCGCGGGTAGGGTTTCCCGGGCCTCACCACCGATCTCCTGACTGGAAGCGGTCAGTTCCACCAACCCCTCTCGGAGGCCAACCCGCACTTGATGCGTGTATGAGCTGGATAGGACGGATGCTCGTCGAAGGGCCGGCAGGAGCTGATCCACCGGGATCGTCAGGCGTTTGTCGTTCTCCCGCGGCACAACCTGTTCATAGTCGACATAGGGTCCTTCGATAAGCCGCGACAGCAACTGTGTCTCGTCCACTTGGAACAAGATCTGACTTTCGCCTAACACAACCTCTCCCAGACTCTCCGGGTTCTCCAGCAACTTTCCCAGCTGTCCACACGTCTGCGGTGGCAGGATGGCCTCGGCGGAACCGTCGACTCCGGTTCCTCCCTCCCAGGTGCGCCGAAACTCGGCCAGTCGACTACCATCCGTGGCCACCATGGACATTAGTTCGGGCCCGATTCTCCACAGGACCCCGTTGAGCACCGGGCGGGTCTCGTCATGGGAAACGGCGAAGCTGGTCTTTTCGATCATCGTGCGAAAGAGTGCCCCATCGAGGGGGGTATCTGCCCGGAAGGACAGCCGCAACCCCTGGAGATCATCGGGCATCTCAGGAAACTCTTCAGGTGACGTCACTGGCAGCGAGTAACGGCCCTCCCCGCCAGAACCTTCCCCAAGAGGTCCGGAGAGTACGAGATGACCGTCTTCCATTACGAGACTGATGACCGATTCCGGCCACTCTCTGGTTATCTCCGCCAAAGTCCGGGCTGGCACTGTAATGCGCCCCGGTGTATCGACAGCTGCCGTCACACGGGTCCGGATCGACAGATCCAGATCGGTCGCCGAGAGCGTCAGACGATCTCCTTGCCCCCCGAGCAGGACATTGGACAGGACCGGTTGAGCCGGCTTGGAAGCAACTGCATCCAGAACCGTGCTCAGACCCCGCCAGAGTTCATTACGTTCGACAGTGAGCTTCATCCGTTCCTTCCTACTGATCGAGCGACCCGAAGCAGAAGTAAGGACTCCTGGAGTTCCGTGTGCGGTCTATTTCAGGTCTTGTGTCGAAGAATCCCGGACCGCCGGCTATGGAAGGGGGATGCGCCATGCGGTCCAGGGTAAAGCCTGTCTGATGTCCGTCAGCATCTATAATATAGGTATAGGGGTGATTGACCGTCAATCAGGCCGTTCGGGGGTTCCCGGGGGGCAAGAGCCTCTTTCAAAGACATTCGTCCCCAAAGAGTAGTAGATAAGGGTTAGGCCCTTATGAGTTCCCTATCTCCATATTACTGCTTATATCCCTGTGGATTCGTTGAAAGAACCGCGACCAGGGATGGGATAACGTCTATAAATGTAATATAAACAATTGGATACCTCATATATCCCCGGTCCTGATCGGCGGTTGGCCCCAAAGGGCTCGGGGCATAGTTATCAACAGGTACAAACGCTTATCAGGATGGCACTCCCTGACAAGTGAGATTATTAACACTGATGCCTGGATATCCACATCTTTTGTTGAGATGTATGTTGATTATAATCTAATCGATTTGTGTCAGCCGGCGGATTTCTTCTGAGAGAGACTCGACAATGCGGGCGAAAGCCGGATCCTGATTGCACTTCCTGTCCACCGTCTGAACGGCGTGAACCACGGTACTATGATCTCGGTTCCCAAAGTGAAGGCCAATGACCTTCAAAGGACTCTTGGTGTGTCGTTTGACCAGATACATGGCGATCTGTCTGGGGCCAGCTATCTCTCGCTTGCGGGTCTTCCCTATCAAGAGTTCCGGCGTCAGATCGAAATGGTCAGCGACTCTCCTCTGGATCCCTTCAATGGAAGGACGGGTGTTCTGCGTTGTATTCCGTTGCTGTACGACCTTCCGAGCTGCATCCACGCTGAGCTCGACCTGATTGACAGCGCAGTAGGCCATGATGTGGTTCAGGGCACCCTCGAGTTCGCGAATATTGGAGCTGATGTAGCTGCCGAGGAAATTGGCGACCTCTTCTGGGAGAGGGATTCCGTTGATCTCCGCTTTCTTCTGAAGGATTGCGATACGGGTCTCGAGGTCCGGAGGTTCGATACTGGTGACCAGGCCCCATTGGAAGCGGGAGATCAGTCGTTCCTCGAGTCCCTTCAGGTCGCCCGGGGGACTGTCGCAGGTCATGACGATCTGCCGGCCGTTCTGGTGCAGTGTATTAAAGGTGTGGAAAAATTCGTTCTGTGTGCCCTCACTACGGATCAGGAACTGTATATCGTCGACGAGCAGCACGTTGACGGAACGATAGAGCCGCTGAAAATCAGACGTCTTCTGCTGTCGCAGGGACTCGATGAAATCGCTCAGGAATTTCTCGGCCGTGACGTAGACGATGCGCTGGCCGGACTCGCTGCCCAACAGGTAGTGCCCGATGGCCTGAAGCAGATGTGTCTTGCCGAGACCGACTCCCCCGTGCACGACAAGGGGATTGAACTGTGTCTTGCCGGGCGATTGGGAGACGGCCTGGGCGGCTGCGTAGGGGAGGCGAGTGCCCTCTCCGACGACGAACGTATCGAACACATACCGCTCATTGAGCGGCATGTGGAGGGGTGATGCGGTGTCGATGGGCTCCTCGTCGATCGATTCCTGCCCGGCTTCCGGCTCGTCCGCAGGGCGCGAAGGCACTTCGCCGGGACCCGGGTGGCTGGAGGTGCTCCTCTCATCGAGGACGGCGAAGGAGACGCGAGGGCACAGGCCGGTTTCTTCTTCGACGACGGACTGGATCAGCGGCAGGTAGTTGCTCTGGACGAAGTGGGCGAAGTAGGAGCTGCAAACCTCGATTTCCAGCATTTCCTCGTCGAATCGGCGGGCCGTGGTGGGCCGGAACCAAGTATTGAACGTCTGGGGTCGTCGAAGTCTCCGCTCGATATTGAGCAGGCACTGAGCCCAGAGCTCTCGTACGTCCTCTGACATGGGGGAGTCGACCAGGAAATTGAAGCGCCGAACTGCTGCGGACTGCGGACCGATACCGAGCGACAAGGCGGGTTGGGGAATCACGATGTCCCCCCGGCATTCGGCGGCGCTTTAGAGTAGTGCCCGGCCACTGGGTCGTCAAGGATCGCTGCCCCGTTGGAGACGCGCCTGACGCGGTTCCCCGGGTCCCGGCTTTCATTCCCCCGAAAATTGACAGATCGGGAGCAAGGGTCGTAGCTTGATCCTCTTCTACGCATCGATCTCCCAGAGATATACGGGGTCACCCTCTTCCAGGTCCTGTCATCGTGAAGCGGACCTTTCAGCCGAGCCAAAGGCGGCGCAGAAACAAGCACGGCTTCCGAAAGCGCATGCGCACGCCCGCCGGGCGGGCCATCCTTTCGCGTCGCCGGAAGCGGGGTCGCAAGCGTCTGGCCGTCTGATAAGTGGGCCCCCCGGACGGCACGTCCGAATGCCGTGGTCGAAAGGATCGCTTCTCTGGATTCGCCGGGGCCGGACGCCTTCCGGTGTGGTCTTCGTCCTGCGCAGATCCCTCGGAAACGCCGTTCGGCGCAACCGGCTCCGTCGGCGCCTCCGCCACATCTGCCGAGAGCTCCCATCTCCGGTCGCCGCGGGCCTCGTGGTCCTCGCTTTGCCGTCGGCTCCCGAATCCTCCTTTACGGCGCTGCGCACTGAGTTGACCGGACTCGTACAGACCCTGGAGGATCAAGAGCCCGAGAGCTTCACTTGAAGGCTCTCCTTTCCGGCGCGATCCGTCTCTACCAGCTGTTGTTGTCCCCGCTGATCCCCCCGCATTGCCGTTTCCAACCGACTTGCTCCGAGTACGCCCTGATGTCCATCAGCCGGCATGGTGCCCGGGCCGGATTGTGGCGGACTCTGGTGCGGCTGTGCCGGTGCCACCCCCTCGGGAGATCAGGCTACGATCCCGTGGACCAAGGATAGATGGACGACAAGCGTACGATCATCGCCATGCTGCTGGTCGGCCTCATTTTCCTCTTGATGCCTGCCTACTACGAAGTGGTTGGCGTTTCGGAACCACCCCCCGAGCCCGAGCCCGAGTCCTCTCCCGAGGAGCGGGAGTCGCGCAAGGACACGACGAGCATTTCTCCCGCGGGAGTTCCGCCGGGGCCCGCCGTCTCGCCCGAGGTTTCGAAGGCACCGTCGCAGGAATCGGAGCGTGCCCCGCAGGAAACCCCACGGGAACGACATGTGACCATCGAGACCCCGCTGCAGCGGCTTCGGTTCAGCACCCGCGGGGGCGTGCTTGTCGGAGCAGGACTGCCACAGTATTCCCAAGGGACCGGTGGCCCCCTCGAACTGATGCCCAGCGGCGGTCATGGCCTGGGTCTGACCATACAGCCGGAGGCCGGAGAGGACGTGCTTGTCGACCTCGACGGATGGCATTTCGAGCCTGATCGCGAACGCCTTCGTGTGGAGGCCGGCGGGGAGGGTCGGCTGAGGCTGCGGGCCGAGCTGGGAGATGGCCGGTCGGTCGAGAAGGTCCTCGTCGTGCGGGGGGATCAGTATGGCCTGCAGGTCGGCGTCTCACTACACGGCTTTCCGAATGATTCGATTGCGCGTCTTTCCTGGCATCGCGGTATCGCCCTGGCGGAGCGCGAGGCCGACCTCGACCTGCAATCGATGAAAGCCCTGGCCCACATCAATGGGAGCCTCTACGACATCCAGGTGGATGAAGACGAGGAGGCCTCCGAGAGCCAGCGAGGGATCGTGCAATGGGTGGGAGTTCGCAACAAGTACTTCCTCTGTGCCCTCGCCCCCGACTCGGAGGCCCGACATCGTGTGGCCCTTACGGGGCGGCCGCTCACCCATCCCCCGTACAGGGACTATGGATTTGTCCTCGGCACACGCTGGGGCGATGTGGAGGATGGACACTGGAGCCTGCTGCTCTATCTGGGTCCCCTGGATCTTGAGCAGGTGGGCCGCTACGACCGCGACTTCGACCGCGCCATGGACCTGGGATTCCCTGTTGTGCGCCAGATCGCGACCGTGGTGCTAACACTGTTTGTCGCAGCGTACTCCATTGTTCCCAACTACGGGTGGGTCATTGTCCTCTTCGGCGTGATCGTGAAGATCCTCGTATACCCCTTGACCCACAAATCCTATGAGTCGGCGGCGCGGATGCAGGAGCTGCAGCCCAAGATTGCCTCTTTGCGGGAGAAATACAAGAACAACAACCAGAAGCTGAGTCAGGAGACCATGAAGCTCTACCGCGCCGAGGGCGTGAATCCTCTCGGCGGATGTCTGCCCCTCCTCCTTCAGATGCCGATCTTCATCGCCCTGTATCAAGTCTTCTCCAGCGCCATCCAGTTGCGCCAGACACCCTGGATGCTGTGGGTGGACGATTTGTCGCTCCCCGACACCGTGGCCATCGGCGGTTTCGAGCTCCACGTGCTGCCGTTGTTGATGTCAGCGGCCATGTTTGTCCAGTCCAAGATGACAATGAAGGACCCCAAGCAGGCAGCGCTTGTCTACGTGATGCCGGTGGTCATGGTCTTCATCATGTGGAATTTCTCCTCGGGTCTCGTCCTGTACTGGACCGTGTTCAACGTGCTCCAGATCGCTCAGCAGCACCTCACAAACTATCTCAAGAAAAAGAAGCAAGCGGTCGTCTCTGCCGTCCCCGTTCGCGGCTGACCCGGGGTCCCGCGGCCGGCGGCCAGCTGGTTTGCCCTCACCCGACTCATCCACAATCGTTGCCGTCTCCACTCCCCGTGGACCAGGCGGGGTCGGACTGCTCCGCCTGAGTGGTATCCATGCCCTGCCAATCGGCAGGCGCGTTTTCCTCTCTCGACCGCGGCTACGGCGTCCCCGCTACGTCTACCTTGGACGTGTAGTGGACCGGCACCGGGAGCCCTTGGACACGGCCTTGGCATGGTATCTCAAGGGCCCGAAGTCGTACACCGGGGAAGATACTGTCGAGATCTCTACGCACGGCAGCGATGCCCTCCTCGAACTCGTGCTCGACGCGGCCATCCACCTTGGAGCACGGGTGGCCGAGCCGGGGGAGTTCACAAGACGCGCCTTCCTCAGTGGACGGATCGATCTGCTGCAGGCCGAGGCCGTGGTCGATCTGATCCTTGCCGGCAGCCGGAGTGGTCTCCAGGCCGCGTACGGAGCAGTGTCGGGCCGCTTGACCGAGGTGGTCGGCTCTCTGCGGGAGCGACTGACCCGGGCGCTGGTTCAGGTCGAGGCGGGACTGGACTTCGTCGAGGATGTGAGTCCCGACGAGCTGGAAGAGGTTGGTGGCATCGTGTCCGGCGCCATCGGTCAGGCCAAGGAGTTGGTGGAGACATTCGAAGGGGCCCGCCGCCGTCGAGACGGTTGGAAGGTCGCAATAGTGGGTCGACCGAATGCCGGCAAGTCCACCCTGCTGAACGCGATGCTGGGGGAGGACCGCTCCATCGTCGCCGAAGAACCGGGGACGACCCGGGACTGGGTGGAGGGATCGCTGATCTGGGAAGGGGAGATCATTCGCCTGGTCGACACAGCGGGTCTGCGGGTCGGGGCGGACCGAGTCGAAGCCGCCGCCGTGCGGAGATCGAGCCAGCAGGCGGCGGAGGCCGATGTCGTCGTCGCTGTCGTCGATGGGTCGGAAGACCGCATCGTCCCAACGGGGGAATTCTCGGATCCAGGGTGGAGAGCCACCATCGTGGTGGTGAGCAAGGCGGATCTGCCGCGTTTGGTGAGAGCGTCATCAGAGGCTGGTGCCATTGAGGTATCCGCTCATACGGGCGGTGGCCTGTCAGAGCTTCGGGCCCGGATTCTGTCGGCACTGCCGAAACGGGAGCCCTTCGACGGGGCCGGACTCCTGAGGGAACGCCACCACGAAGCCTTGTCCCATGCCCTGGCAGCGGCCGAAGCGGCCCTTCGGGATCTTTCTGTGGGCAACCAGGAGTTGGCGGCAGCAAGGCTCCGCGAGGCGCTCCGGCGGGTTGGAGAGCTCCTCGGAGAATCCGTGGACGACGATGTGTTGGACAGGATCTTCCTGGAATTTTGCATCGGAAAGTGAGCACAGGGAGGCTGTTCCACGTGGAACGACGGCCTTCGGTCCACGGGGGGAAAACCATCCGCGGGCTGTTCCACGTGGAACAGTTCACGGGGCCTGTTGTGCCGTCCTGCCGGTGGAAGCCTTGGCCTCCGAATGCCTGAGAGCGGCCAAGGCTGCGGATTGGCCCTACTTCTGAAGGACCTGTGTCTGGACATGACCAACAGGGAGCGGCAGGCGGCGGCCTCCGCCCTTCTGGGCTACCTGAGAATCCTGTGGCGTTGGAATGCCAAGCTGAATCTGGTGTCCGCGGTCGATCGGAATGCGGTCTGCGAAAGACATCTGATCCCGTCTCTTCGGCTGCGGCCGTCCATTCGCAAGGTGCGTCACGCAAACGTCCTCGACGTGGGATCCGGGGCAGGGTTCCCGGGCATCCCTCTGGCGATCACGACGCCGGGGTCTCGGTTTACACTGGTCGAGAGCCGGCGCCGGAGGGCAGTCTTCCTGCGAGCGGTGATTCGCGAGCTCTCGCTGGAAAACACGAGGGTGGTCAATGAGCGAATCGAGGACTGGCGTCCGGGGATTCGTGCCGATGTCGCCTTGGCCAGATCTGTCGCAGATCCGGGCCGAGTCGCCGATCTGGTCGCACACGTCCTGGCTCACGACGGGTTCCTTCTGGTGACGCTCCCTCCGGCCGCTGGGTCAGAGCACAGTTCGGATGCGCAGTTCCCCAGCCGCCCCCGGCACACGCTCTGGCAGCCGTTCTTCCGACCTTGAAGGTGGCTTTGTGGATATCTCCGTTGAAAAGAAAGAGGGCTCAGGGGCCTTTTCCACAGTCATCCACAAGCCCTGGTGGATAACCAAAAACGCTCGGCCGGGGGTGCCCCTCCCCTTGGAAAATCTGGCACTTGGCCGATCTTCGTGGACAGTCGCCGAGAGGCTCTCCTTGGGTATCAACATCGGTGGAAAGGTGTGCCTTGCCGCCGTTTGCGGACCCCGCGTATATTCCTACGCGATTCATTTACCCGTTGACCGAAGCGCCTCATTGATCGTTTCTCAACTCCAGTCCGGCGTCAGGCGAGCGCTCCGACCGGTAGCCCAGCTCTTTATCCAGGTGGGTTTCCGCCCCGATTGGCTAACCATGCTCGGTCTGTTGCTGAACGTGGTCGCCACCGCGGCGTTCGCAATGGGGCAGTTGCGTTGGGGGGCGGCCATCATGCTTGTGGCAGGACTTTGTGATGTCCTCGATGGCCAAGTGGCCAGGGAGGGACGTAGCGAATCGAAGTTCGGCGCCTTGCTGGACTCGACGACCGACCGCTACTCCGAGATCTTCCTCTATTTCGGGATTGGCGCTTACCTGATCCGCAGTGGGGAATGGGCCCTTAGCGGGATCCTGTTCTTCGCGCTCTCCGGGTCGCTGATGGTCAGCTACGTGCGGGCACGAGCCGAGGGATTGGGGGAGGACTGCAAGGTCGGCTTCATGCAGCGCCCGGAGCGCTTGGTTGCCATGGCGCTTGGCGGGCTCGTGGGCCACGAAGGCCTCGCCTTTGTTCTCGTTCTGCTCGCGGTGACGACCAACTATACGGTAATCGAGCGACTCGCCCATATCCGGAACAGGCTCAAGTCTCCTTCTCCCCCGTCCCATCCGGGCGCCTGAAGGCCCATGCCGCTTATGGGCCGCATATCTACCACTTACTTCCGGAGATCAGTTGGTTCTCCTGGTTCATGAGGTCACCACTATTCGTCGTCTTCGAAGGGCCCGACGGTTCCGGCACGAGCACCCAATGCCAGATCCTGTGCGACCGGCTGCGCTCGCAGGGGCACGAGATCGTCCAGACCCGTGAGCCGGGGGGCACGGAGGCGGGCGAGCGAATCAGGTCGTTGGTCCTCGATCGGAGATTGGAGAACCTGGATGATGTCGCCGAACTCCTCCTATACGCCGCGAGCCGCAGACAGCACTTGCATCAGCTCATAGAACCGACCCTGGCGGCGGGGAAGCCAGTGATAAGCGATCGATATGCGGCATCCTCCCTCGCCTATCAGGGCGCGGGGAGAGGCCTGGGCCCTGAGCTTGTCTCGGTTGTGAACGAGCTCGCAACCCGTGGACGGGAGCCCGACGCTACCGTGTTCCTGGATCTCCCTCTTCGGCAGGCCGGCCAGCGGCGGATCAATCGAGGGGGCCGAGCGGACCGGATCGAGGCGGCGGGGAACACTCTGCAGAAACGTGTAAGCCTCGCCTACCGTCAGTTGGCGAAGAGGGATCCGGATCGGAGCTTGTTGCTGGATGCCAGTCCGGGGGTCGAGGAAGTGGCGGCCTGCATAGAGAGGGATCTGGCCTCCCGCTTTCCGACCTTTCCCTATGGATGACTAGGCGATCGATGAGACAGTCACGCGCGACTGCGGCCGGCATCGGAGCTACACTTACTGCCGCATTTAGCACGCTGATTGGGCAAATCACTCCCGTACACGGTGATCGGAATGATCCCTATGAGTCTATCAACGACAGCTGGGATCGGTTCGGGGCGGTGTACGGCCGAGTGATCCAGCACTACTACGATCCGGTGGATCACAGTGCCATCATGAGGGCCGCCATCGAAGGAATGCTGAGGGAACTGGATCCCTATTCCCAGTACTTCGACGAGGAGGGGTTGCGCCAGCTTCGCCAGGACACGACCGGGCGTTTCGCTGGTCTTGGGATCACGGTCGGAATGATGGACGAGACGCCGGTGGTGATCGCCCCGATCGAGGGCACGCCGGCTGATCGAGCCGGGCTGCTCCCCGGCGACCGGATCGTGGCCATCGAAGGCGGGAAGACCTTCGGCCGGTCACTGGAAGAAGTGGTCACGGAACTGCGCGGAGAACCGGGGACCTCGGTACGGATCACCATCCATCGGCGGGGGGTGCTGCCAAACCGGGAGGTGGTCATCGTCCGAGAGATGATCAAGATCCGCAGTGTCGCGGTGGCCGAGGAAATCCTCCCGGGGATCGGGTATATCAGCATGCGCCAGACCCGGTTTTCGGAGGAGACATCCACGGAGATGGAGGCCGCCCTCGAGCAACTGTTGGCCGCGGGCGTGGGGGGCCTGATTCTGGACCTCAGGGGTAACCCGGGGGGATTGCTCAGCCAGGCGACGGAGGTGGCCGATCTGTTTCTCCCGAGGGGAGCCCCGATCGTCTCCGTGCGCGAACGTTCCGGGCGGCGGGAGGAGACCAAGCGCTCTGAGCGCCGCCCCCCGGTCCCGCAGCTACCCCTCGTCATCCTGCTCGATGGGGGCAGCGCCAGCGCAGCGGAGATCGTCGCCGGAGCGGTGCAGGACAATGGCCGCGGGATCGTTGTCGGGACGACCTCTTTCGGCAAGGGCTCGGTGCAGACGATCTTCGATCTCCGCGATCAGCAGCGTGCTGCCCTGAAGCTGACGACGGCGCTGTATTTCACCCCGAGCGGGCGCAGCATCCACAGGGAGTCGTTGACGCCGGGGGTGCAGCAGGTTCCGTTCGGAGATGTCAGCCTGCCAGCTGGCCAGTTGCTGTCCGTTGTGGTCACTTCTCCAGGCATCGATGTCGCGAGAGATCGCCTTCAAGCCCGGTTCGATCTGGACGAATCCCTGTCCCGACAAATCCTCCAGACGAGACTCGGGGATCTCGCAGGCCGGGTCTCGGCAAGCATTGACAGCGATCTTGTGGAGGAGACGCCGTCTGGCACGAATGTCGGCCCGATCGTGCACCGCAGCGGGGGGATCAAGCCGGACCTGGTCGTCGAGGGCCACGTCTCCCCACCCTACATCCAGGAGTTGCGCCGCCACAGGGTCTTCTTCGACTTCGTCGTGGACTACGTCGGCCGGACGGCCGAACGGGGGGACGGCCCCTCGCCGACGGAGGTGGACGAGGCCATGCTGGCGGCCTTTCGGGAGTATGTGCCTGGCTCGCCGGCGGGCGAGGCCCGCCGGCGGAGGTTCCGGGAATCCTTGGAGGGGCTGCGGCAGTTGGCCGAAGAGTCCGGCGGGAACGTCGGCATCCAGACGCGGATCGACAGCTTGGAACTGGCCATCCGGCGCCAGGCAGAGGTCGTTCTTCTATCGGCGGACCTGGAGGGGTACTTACGCACCGAACTGCGGCAGGAGCTCGCCCTGCGCCTCGATGGGCGCAAGGCCAGCCTCTTGGTGGCTCTGAAAGGAGATCCCCAAGTGATGGCCGCGGTGACTCTGCTGCAAGATCCAGCCGAGTACGATCGCGTCCTGTCCGGTGGATCGCAGTGAGGCTGCATGCAATTCCGTCCCACCGGCCCGGGAACGCGCCGTATCCCGGAGGTCGCTTTCTGAGACCTGCCGAGGCCGTTCGCGGCTCCCAGGTCCGGTGGCCGACTCATCTAAGCATATTCGTGGGACCTATGTCCCTCTAGTGGAGTGAGAATGGGCACAGAGATCTATATCAACCAAGGAGTACACGAGTCTCGCATCGCCATCGTCGAGGAGGGTGAACTCGCCGAGATTTGGGTGGAACGCCCGGAAGCGGAGCGCATGGTCGGAGATGTCTACAAGGGAAGAGTGACGGCCGTCTTGCCGAGCCTGCAGGCGGCTTTCGTCGACATCGGGCAGGAGCGAACCGCCTTCCTTCAGGTGCGGGACCTTGTGGAAGCAGAGAACGAAGAGGAGGACGGAGGGCGCCGGAACGGCCGGCGGCCGCGCCAGTATCCGCCGATCCAGGATCTGGTCAAAAAGGGCCAGGAGCTGCTCGTGCAGATCACGAAGGAGCCCATCGGCACCAAGGGGGCCCGTATCACCACGCAACTGGCCTTGGCTGGCCGCTTCGTCGTGCTCATGGCGAACGGTGACTGGGTGGGCGTTTCTCGCAAGATCAACAACTCGAGCGAACGGCACCGGGTGCGGGAGGCGGTACGCAAGCTGCTGCCGGAGGGGTTCTCCGTCATCGTGCGCACCGAAGGGCGTGGCCAGCAGGAGAAGGATTTCCGGCGCGATCTGAAGCAGCTGCAGCGAGCCTATCGACGCTTGCAGAAGAAGGCCAAGCGCGCGGAAGCCCCGGCCCTGGTGCACCAGGAGCTGGGTATGACCTCGAGTGTAATCCGTGATCTCTTCACGGATAACGTCGACCGCCTGGTCGTGGACTCGCGAGAGCTGTATCGAGAGATCATCGAATACCTGAAGAGCGTTTCCCCCAAATTGCGGGAGCGGGTAGAGCTCCATCGGGACAAGAAACCCATCTTCGACCACTTCAAAGTGGAAAAGGAAATGGAGAAGGTCACGGATCGGGAGGTTCGCATGCACAAGGGCGGCTCCCTGGTCATCGACCATGCGGAAGCCGGCACCTTCATAGACGTGAACTCGGCGCGGAACAGCGGCAAGCGCGATCAGGAGGCGGGCATCCTGCACACCAACCTGGAAGCGGCCAGGGAAGTGGCGCGCCAACTGCGCCTGCGGGACATCGGGGGCATCATCGTCATCGATTTCATCGACATGCATGAAGAGCGCAACCGGAAGAAGCTCGTCGATGCCATGGTCGAGCAGGTGCGCAGGGATCGCGCCAGGGTGTCCATCAGTCCCCAGATCTCGGAGTTTGGCCTGATCGAGATGACGCGCCAGCGGGTGCGCCCAAACCTGCTGCATACCCAGTCGGAGCCGTGCCCGCTGTGCGCCGGGACCGGCCGGGTGATGGGACCCGACACGACGATCACCAAGATCGAGCGGTGGTTGCGGCGGGCCTATGCCGGCAACGGGGACCGGCGCTTCCGACTCCGTGTCCACCCCGACGTGGCCACCTACATGAGATCCGACAACGGCGGACGTCTGAAGGACATGCGCAAGGCCACCAAGGCCCGCATCGACATCGAGGAGGACACGGAGATGACCCCGCAGGAATACCGGTTCTACTCGGTCAAGCGCCACCTCGACGTGACCGCCGAGTACCGCAACTGAAAGGGGATGTCCCCTCCTCCATTGGGGAATTGACAGATCGGGAACCTGCCGTTACGTTCTCTGGTTCACTGGAGGAAGGGCCTTGTACGCTGTTGTGGACATCGCCGGTCAGCAGGTTCGGGTGGAGAAGGGCGCTGTCGTCCGCGTCCCCCGCCTGGATCTTGAGGAGGGAGCCAAGCAGGTCCTCCCGGAGGTTCTGCTTGTGCGCAACGATAGCGGCACGCGCGTGGGCAGCCCACATGTTCAGGGTGCCTCCGTGGAGGCCACCGTCCTCGGTCACGGACGGGGTGAAAAGATCGTCGTCTTCAAGATCAAACGTCGGAAGAACTACCGACGGCGCAACGGACATCGGCAGGACTATACCGAGCTCAAAATCGACGGCATTGTTGCCCCGAACTGACGGATCCCGGCATGGCACACAAGAAAGGCGTCGGCAGTTCCCGCAACGGTCGCGACAGCAACTCGAAACGCCTGGGCGTCAAGAGGGCCGGCGGCCAGACCGTTCACGCAGGGACGATCATCCTTCGCCAGCGTGGTACCCGCATTCACCCGGGTCAGAACGTGCGCAAGGGTAGCGACGACACACTGTTTGCCTGCGTGGACGGCCGCGTCGTGTTCGAGACGGCGGGCCGGCGGCGCAAGCGAGTTCGCATCGAGCCCGTCAGCGGCTGATTCAAGCCGTGCCCGACGGCCACCGGTCGCGATTCCCGTGAGTGGGGCCGCTCGTCTTCCAGGCGGTTCCTGCGGCCGGGGTGGACTTGGCGGCGGGGAGGAACCCGGCAGGCTCGTAACAGGTTCCGTCGTTTCGGAATCCTTCCTTCCGTTATGAACATCTCCTCGCACGACATCCTCATCATCGGGGGCGGGGCGGCGGGTCTGCGCGCCGCCATCAGCGCCGTGGAGGCCGACCCCGACATCCACGTCGGCCTGGTATCCAAGGTCTATCCCATGCGCTCCCACACGGTTTCGGCCGAGGGGGGGGCCGCGGCGGTGGTCCGGGAGGAGGACAGCCTGGACTCTCACGCCTACGACACAATCAAGGGATCGGATTTCCTCGCCGATCAGGATGTGGTCGAAGCCTTCGTTGCCGGGGCACCCGGGGAACTCATACAGCTCGAGCACTGGGGATGTCCGTGGAGCCGCGAGCCCGATGGCGGCGTCAGCGTCCGCGCCTTCGGCGGCATGAGCACGAAGCGCACGCTATACGCCGCTGACAAGACCGGCTTTCACATGCTGCACGCGTTGTTCCAGACGTCCCTGAAATACAGTCGCATCCATCGCTATGACGAGTGGTACGTCACCTCTTTGCTCGTCGATGAAGGCAGGGTGAGCGGTGTCGCCGCCCTCAGCCTCCACCATGGCGGCCTGCACGCCCTTCCAGCCCGGGCCGTCATCGTGTGCACGGGGGGGGGAGGCCGGGTCTTCCCCTTCACGACGAATGCCGCTATCAAGACCGGCGACGGCATGTCCATGGCCTATCGAGCCGGCTGTCCGTTGAAGGACATGGAATTCGTCCAGTACCATCCGACGGGATTGCCCGTGACCGGCATCCTGATGACGGAAGCCTCCCGGGGGGAGGGGGGTTACCTGATCAACAGCGAGGGGGACCGCTATCTGAGCGATTACGTGCCTGGCAAGATGGAGCTCGGACCTCGCGACATCCTTTCCCGTGCTTTCGTCCACGAAATGAGGGCCGGGCGCGTGTTTGAAGGTGAGCACGGGCAGTACGTGCATCTGGACCTGCGCCACTTGGGCGAGAAGGCCATCGATGAGAAGCTGCCTTTCGTACGAGAGCTGACTCGCAGCTATGTCGGGATCGACCCTGTCTACGATCCGATTCCGGTGCGCCCCGTCGTCCACTACATGATGGGTGGCGTACACACCGACATCGACGGCGCCACCCCCGTGGCCGGCCTGTACGCCGCCGGAGAGACGGCCAGCGTGAGCCTGAACGGTGCCAACCGCCTGGGTTCCAACTCGCTGACAGAGTGCTTGGTCTTCGGTGCCCGCGCCGGACTGGCTGCCGGGCGGTTTGCCAAGGAGCATGGGCAATCCAAGTCTCAGGTGCTGAAGGCCCTGGCCCGTGACGAGGAGGAGCGCATCCGGTCCACCCTGCTGAGTGGCGACAATGGTCGCACCGAAAAGATCAGCCAGATCCGCTCCGACTTGCAGAGCGCGATGGAGGCAGGCGCCGGGATCTACCGCACGGCCGAGGAGCTGACCATCGCCTGCGAGCAGATTCGCGATCTCAAGGAGCGCTACCGGCGGGTGCGCATCGACGATCATTCCCTGGTCTTCAACACCCAGTTGACCACCGCCATCGAAGTCGGGTGCATGCTTGACGTGGCCGAATCCCTGGCCCATTCCGCCCTGTTGCGAGAGGAATCCCGGGGCTCCCATGCCCGTTCTGACCACGAGGCGCGGGACGACGGGCGCTTTCTGGCCCACTCCCTGGCCTACCGCGACGACGATGGCGGAGACCCGAGGATCGAGTACCTTCCGGCCACCATCACCCGCTGGCAGCCAGAGGAACGCAATTACTAGATGAACGAGGCTACGATCACCCTGTCCGTCACGCGTTACAACCCCGAGGTGGATGAGAGACCCTCGACCCAGGACTACCGGATCCCCTATCGGGAAGAGTGGGTTGTTCTGGATGCCCTCAACCACATCAAGGACGAGGTCGACGAATCCCTGTCCTACCGATGGTCGTGCCGGATGGGCGTTTGCGGCAGCTGTGGAATGATGGTCAATGGCGAACCCAAGCTGACGTGCGCCACCTTCTTGCGCGACTACTATCCGGATCCGATACGCGTCGAGCCTCTGGCCAACTTCGGAATCATCCGCGATCTGGTGATCGACATGGACGATTTCATGGACAAGCTCAAGGCCGTAAAGCCCTGGATCGTGCGCGAGGAGGAGAAGCCCGTCGCCGCCGGCGAGTACCTGCAGTCACCGGAGGAACTGAAGGAATACAAGCAGTTCAGCATGTGCATCAACTGCATGCTTTGCTATTCCGCCTGCCCGGTCTACGGACGAGAACAAGAGTTCATCGGTCCGGCGGCGTTGGCCCTGGCCCACCGCTACAACCTGGACAGTCGCGACCAAGGCAACGAGGAACGGGCTGAGGCCGTGGCTTCGAGCCAGGGGATCTGGGAGTGCACCTTTGTCGGGGAGTGCTCGGAGGTCTGCCCGAAGGACGTCGATCCCGCGGCGGCCATACAGCGCACGAAGGTGGCCTCCACTCAGAACTGGCTCAAGTCGATCCTGATGCCCTTCGGGGGTAGATAGCGGGAAGCGAATGTGATGAGCCAACCCGGTACCAGCACCTCTTCCAAGATCTATCGGCCCGAGATGTCGGCCACGTGGTGGCTGAAGTCAAGGCGCTATTTCCTGTTCATGATGCGGGAACTGTCGAGCGTATTCATCGCTCTTTTCGTCTTGACTTATCTCTACGAGCTCTTTCTGTTGTCCACAGGCCCAGAGGCTTACGGGCTTCTGCAGGAGTCGCTGAGCAAGCCTGCCGCCGTGTCTCTCTACGGTCTCGCCCTTCTTTTTGCCATCTACCACACGGTGACCTGGTTCCAGGCCGCTTCAAAGATCCAGGTGGTGCGCCTCGGCTCCTGGACGATGCCGGGGTGGATGATGATAGGGGGCGCTCTTGGCGTCTGGATCGTGATCTCCGCGGCCGTGGCGGTGTACTTCCTCCGAGCGTGAGCACTGAGGGGGTGAACTACAAGAGAGACACGAAGGAGCCCTTCTGGTGGGGCATGTTCTCGGCGGGCGGTGTCGTCGCCGCGCTGCTGGTGCCGATCCACATCTTGCTGGAGGGCCTCGCCGTGCCCTTGGCCTGGGTCGACCCGGGGGCCGTGGCCTACGAGCGCATGCAGGCCTTGATCGCCTCTCCCTTGGTGAAGGTCTATCTCTTCATCCTCCTGGTCCTGCCTCTGTATCACGCCGCTCACCGCGTCCGCTTCACCCTGTACGAACTCGGAATCCGCGGACACGGGCCCGTGGCCGTGCTCTGCTACGGGGTGGCGCTGGCTGGTACCGCCGCCTCAGCCTGGATCCTGTTGAGTCTGCCGTAGCTCCGCGCTCCGGTGCGGCGCCTGCGGCCAAGGGAAGGCGAGCGCGGTCCCGAGTGGATCACCGTCTCTCCGAACAAGTGCGCCAAGCATGAAAATCCATGAATACCAGGCCAAGGACTTGCTGCGGAGTTACGGCGTCGCGGTGCCCGAAGGCGGGGTTGCCCGCAGCCCCGACGAGGCCGAGAAAGTGGCTCGAGAGTTGGGCGGCCACGTGGTCGTCAAAGCGCAGATCCACGCCGGCGGGCGGGGAAAGGGCGGCGGCATCAAGCTCGCCGAATCGGCCGCTGATGCACGGAGAGTGGCCGGGGAGATCCTCGGCATGCAGTTGGTCACCCATCAGACCGGCTCCGAGGGTCGGAAGGTGAAGCAGGTTCTGGTGGAAAGCGCCAGTCACATCCTTCGCGAGCTGTACCTGGGCGTCACCCTCGACCGCGTCCAGGGCCGCGACGTGGTCATGGCCAGCCAGGAGGGAGGGGTGGAGATCGAAGAGGTCGCCGCCAGGAACCCGGGGGCGATCCTGCGCGAGACCGTGCACCCGGGTCTGGGCCTGCTGCCCTACCAGGCGAACCGGCTGGCTTTCGGCCTCGGCTTCGAGGGCGCCATGGTGCGCTCCGTGGCCGGACTGCTCCTCAAGCTCTATGAAGCGTACCACTCCGCGTCCTGCTCCATCGCCGAGATCAACCCCCTCGTCGTTACCGGCCGGGGCCAGGTTCTGGCCCTCGATGCGAAGATCAATTTCGACGATAACGCGGTGCTGTGGCAGAAGAAGCATGCCGAGCTGCGCGACCTCGATGAGGAGGACCCTCTGGAGGTCGAAGCCTCGAAGCACGGTCTCAGCTATATCCGGCTCGACGGCGACATCGGCTGCATGGTGAATGGCGCGGGACTGGCCATGGCGACGATGGACATCATCAAGCTCGCTGGCGGTGAGCCGGCCAACTTCCTCGACATCGGCGGCGGCGCCAGCGCCGAGACGGTCGAGAACGGGTTCCGCATCCTGCTGGCCGATGCCAAGGTGGAAGCGATCCTCATCAATATCTTCGGGGGCATCGTGCGTTGCGACCGCGTTGCCCAGGGGGTCATTCAGGCGCAGAGGAATATGGCCGTGGAGGTTCCGGTGGTGGTGCGTCTGGCCGGCACGAACGCCGAGGTGGCCGCGAAGATGCTGAGAGACTCGGAGCTCGACTTCACCGTCGGCACCGGCCTGAAGGACGCAGCCGAAAAGGTTGTGGCCCTCCTGCCATGAGCGTCCTCGTCAACAGGGCTACCAAGGTCTTCGTGCAGGGGATCACCGGGTCGGAAGGATCCTTTCACACCCGGCAGATGATCGAGTACGGCACGCAGGTGGTGGGCGGATCCACGCCCGGCAAGGGAGGTCAGAAGTTCGAGGGCCTGCCTGTGTTCAACACTGTCGCCCAGGGTGTGGCGGAGACCGGTGCCGATGCCTCCGTCATCTTTGTGCCGGCACTCTTCGCCGCTGATGCGATCATGGAGGCCGCCGACGCCGGGATGGCCACCGTCGCCTGCATCACGGAGGGTATCCCCGTGGCGGACATGGTCCGTGTGCGCGAATACCTGCGCGACCACCGGAAGACGGGTCTCATCGGGCCGAACTGTCCAGGTTTGATCACTCCAGGGGAATGCAAGATGGGGATCATGCCCGGGTCGATATACCAGCGCGGCGGGGTGGGGGTCATTTCACGCTCGGGCACGCTCACCTACGAGGCGGTCGGGCAGTTGACGGAGCGTGGTCTCGGTCAGTCCACGTGCATCGGGATCGGCGGCGACCCGATCATCGGCACCAGCTTCCTCGACGCCTTCAAGCTGTTCCGCAACGACGCGGACACCGAAGCCGTGGTCATGATCGGCGAGATCGGTGGCAGCGCCGAGGAGGAAGCGGCGCGTTACGTGCGCCGCCACTTCGATCGGCCCGTCGTCGGTTTCATCGCCGGCCGGACGGCCCCTCCCGGCCGGAGGATGGGTCACGCGGGCGCGATTGTCTCCGGCGGCGAGGGAACGGCAGAGGAAAAGATGAAGGTCATGGAGACGGCCGGGATCCGTGTGTGTCGAAGCCCGGCCGATATCGGCGAGACCGTGCAGGCGGTGCTGGCGGGCTGACCTGCGGACAACCGCACTGGACAAACGGGCGGTCCCTGTGGAAAGGGGGCGCCCGTTTGTCTATACCCTGCCCCCGCGAACCACCGCGGAGGTCCGCGGCAGGAGCGTCGCAAACCTGGCTCTCAGGCGGTCCCCCTTTGGGAGCAGGCAAGTTTGTAGACAGCTTCAGCCGTCATCCTCTTGCGCCAGGAAGTGCACGCTGCCTGCGTGGCAGGTGGCGCAGTTCATCTGACCGTTCCCGGGGAGGTCGACGCGGCCCTCGAGCGTCTTGGCTGGCTCCCCGTCCCCGGTCTGTTCCACCACCGTCAGGAAGATTCCGGGATCGTCGCCTTCGGACTGATAGCGGGCCCTGATCAACAGGCTCTCATTTTCATGGTGCTCCGTCAGCAGCATCTCGGCGCTTCCCCGCGCCACCAGGCTGTCGACGAAGGTGAGCTTCATGAGCCGGGCGACCTGCTTGTGCTCGGTCTCGGCCTCGTAGTCGACTTTTCCCTGGGACTTGACGTGACAATAGAGACAGGTCTTCACGCCGAGAGCCCGCACCACCTGCTTCATGGCCTTGACCGTGCTTGGGTAGTCGGGGCCCCAGATCGTTGCGCCATCGTCATCTGCCGCTGTCGGCAGGGCGACCACAGAGCAGACCAGCAGGCCGGCCAGCCCGGCCCGCATCGTTCCATTTCTCATCAGGGTTCTCCCCGGGAGCTCATCGTACCCCTCGACGAAAGTAGGACGGGCAGTGTTCGTCCGCCAACCTGGTGATCACGCCTGGGAACCAAGCCAGGAGAGGGGCCACCCGAAGGTCCGGTCCGCAGCTCAGGGGGGGCGGCGAATGGCCTCCAGATAGGTGCGGGTTCTGCCCGCCCAACATAGATAGTCGAACAGGATGGCCGGCCATGGGATCGATTCGAAGTGTTCGGCCAGCCAGCGGGCGCCGTGGTAGAATGGTCTCCAAAGGGCCGTGTGCGGCAGCCACCTTCCGGGGTCCAGCGGGCGGCGATTCAGGAAGCCGAGGCGCAGGATCGAAGCCAGCTCGGGGTGCGTCCCGACGATGTGGGGCAGCGATTGACGCCCGTAGGTCTCCATGGCTTCGCATGTGCCGGCCAGCGCCCTCCACCGATGATGGAGGGTCCGGGCCACGGGCAGCGAATGCACGGCCACTCCATTCAGGTGGAGCCGGTATCCGAGCTCGAGATCCTCGCCTCCGTAGGCGGACAGGCCCTTGTCGAAGCCGCCCAGCTGTCTCAGGATCGACCGCGGCACCGAGGAGTTGCCGGTGACGAAGCACTTGAAAGGCACGGGCCCCGGCTTGAACCGGGCGATCCCACGGGTGGAGAAATAGCGGGCAAGGGCTGTGTCCGGGACCTCGGGAGCCCAGCGGATGGCGCCGACGGCGGCGCTTCCTGGGTGGCGGCGGTGGAATTCGTCGTGAGCCCGCAGGAAGCCGGATTGGACAGTCATGTCTCCGTCCAGAAAGACGACTACGGCGCCTCTCGCCGACTCGATGCCGGCGTTGCGCGCCGCCGCACGGCCTCGATTCTTCTTGAAATGGATGGCCCGCACCGGCAGAGGGGCGGCGAGGTCGGACAGCGGGGCCGGGTCGAAGCTCGGTGAGCCATCATCGACCACGACGATTTCCGACATGCCGGCCGGGAAATCCTGGGCCGCCAGAGAGCGCAGGGCCCCGGCCAGCAACTCCGCCGCCCGGTATGTGGGCAGCACCACGGAGAGCCGGGGACCGCCGCAGGACTCCCCTGTGGTCACAATTGCTCGTAGGCCTCCAGCAAGTGCGGGGCCTCCCGTTCCCAGCAATACCGTTCCGCTGACCGGAGCGCCGCCTCGCCCATGCGCCGGCGGCGCCCCTCGTCGGTCAACAGCTCCCGAATCCCGTCGGCGATGGCGTCCGGATCCTCGGGATCCACGAGGGCGCCGGCGCCGGTGTCCTCGATGACCCGCCGGATCTCCGGGGTGTCGCCGGCGAGTACGGGCAGTCCCGCCATGAGGTATTCGAAGAGCTTGTTCGGCAGGGACCACAGGAAGCTGTTTCCCGTCGGCTTGATCACGCACAGGCCGAGGTCGGCTCCGCAGGTGAGAGCGTGCAACTGCGGGAAAGGGAGGCGCGGCAGGAAGCGTACTCGGTCGTGCAGGCCCAAGGCGGCGACCTGCCTGCGCAACGCCTCCTCCATGGGTCCGCTGCCGAGCAGCACGAGTCGCCCAACCTCGATCCGGCTCATGGCGGTGATCTGGTCGGCCAGCCCGTTCTCGGTCAGAAATCCACCTTGGTACAAGACCAGCGGATCTGTGTCGCCGACCAGTCCGAGGGCACTCCGAAGGTCGTCGCCGGCGACGGGCTCCCGAAAGGGTGGCAGATTGCGGACAAGGACCGGCGGGCGCTCCAGGCCATAGGTCTGCTCCAGGTTCTCGGCGATGGCGGAGCTGACCGTCAGAACCCGGTCGACGCGCCGGATGAGTCGGCGTTCCAGCCATCGCCAGAAACCGCGGATGCCGGGCCGATGAACCAGAGAGGATTGCTCCGCGAACAACTCGTGGGAGTCGTATACCAAACGGGACCCGCGCCGTGCCGCCGCACGTGCGGATGGCCACAGGGCGTCGAGATCGTGGGCGTGGTAGACATCCGCCCTGGTCCCGGCGGCGAGACTCGTCGCCCGGTGCCAGAAGATCGGGTATGTGCGCCGCAGGGATCTCGAGCGATCCAGCGGGATCCTGTGAAGCTCGAAATCCTCCCAGACCGACGGAAGTTGGCCGCCGAAGTCGGACGTGACCAACACTACTTCGTGACCGGCGCCCCTCAGTGCGTCGGCCTCTCGGAAGACTCTGAAATCGAACCGCAGGTCGCCGAAGAGAACCATGCAGACGCGCATCAGCTCGGCGCCTGATTCCGTGTTTGGAGCATGGTGAGCACAGGTGAGCCGATGGCCGCAGGCGGTGCCCCAGCCCAAGGAGGGCCGCCGGGGGCTGGGCCTGGTCAGCGAGCGGTCAGGCGGAACTGACCGCTCTCGATGGCAGCCTCGAGCTCGGCGCGGAACAGGCTGTCGGTGTGTACGGTGATCTTCCAGCCGTCCGGGTCGCGCAGGAAATAGTAGAAAGGTCCTTCGCCCTCGGGCACCGTCGAGCGGTCGAATTGCAGATAGGCGACGCGCTCGTTGATGCGGCGTTCCTCCGCGATCTCGCGCCTGGCCACCTCCCGGCCCAGCTTCCGGCCCGCTTCGCCGGCAATCGAGGTCCTCCAGGCCGCCCGGTCTCCGCCGAGATCCTGCTCACGGTGGCTTCTACTCAGGCAGGACCAGGCCGTGTCCCCGTCGCCTTGGGACAGGGCCTCGCGGTAGGTGCGGAAGGTTGAAGCGGGGCTGGCAAACCGGGAGTCCAGTCCCTCACCGCAAGCGAGCAGGAGGGTCAGGCCGAGCCAGGTAATGACCGGGGTGTGCCGGATCACGGTCCGCCTGTTCGAAAGCTCAGGGACGGGTGCTCCGGACGCGTTCGATCTCGTCGCGGAGGAGTGCCGCCTTCTCGTAGTCCTCGCAGAGCACGGCCTGTTCCAGGCGGTGCTGCAAATCGGCGAGGTGGTTTCGCTCCCCGTCCAGAACAGGGGTGTTCTGGGCCTCGGCGGCATCTGCCTGCGCGCGGTCTCCCAGGATCTGCGGCTCGACTTCATGGAACCGGGACATGGTGCGCTCGAGGTCGGCGCCGTCAGGGGCCGAGGAGAGACTGGCGAGCTCGAGAAGCTCACGCGTGATGAAGACGGGGGCGTCGGTTCGCAGCGCTAGGGCCACGCCGTCGGAAGGCCGGCAGTCGAGTTCTCGGAAACGTCCCCGGCGTTCGATCACGGTGGATGCGAGGAACACCTGTCCCTCGACGGAGTGGATCACGACGCGACGGACCGGGATGGTGAGCTTGCCAAGCAGCGAGGCGAGCAGGTCATGGGAGATCGGACGGAGCGGCCGTTCTCCACCCAACTGCATCTGGATCGATGCTGCCTCGAACTCACCAACGGCGATCGGCAGCAACCGGGGCTCGGGCGATTCCTTTTCGCACAGCCACATCAATGGCTTCTCCGCCCGCAGATAGGGGCTGACCTTCATCACCGTCATCTCGACGAGAGCCCGGCGCGGTCTGCTGCGGTTGGCCGTCATGATGGAACGTGTACTGTCCCCTGATTCCTTGGCTGTCCGATGGTCATGGGAGTGTATTCAAATGGTCCCGCAAGCGCGCCGCCTCCTCGTAGGCCTCCTCGGCGATGGCTCGGCGCAGCCGCTTTTCCAATTGCTGTCTTTCCGTCAGGCGGGGCTCGGAGTCGGCCAGGAGCTCTCCGAGGCTGACCAGGCCTTTCGGAGGGTCGGCCTCCCCCACCCCGTTGTTCGGCGGGGGGTCGTCTTCCTCGTCCCAGCTCTCCGTGTCCGGTTCGAGAACGTCCTCGTCGGCAAAGATCGGAGCGCCGGCGCGCAGCGCAAGGGCGATGGCGTCGGACGGGCGTGAGTCGACCACGAGCTCGCGGCCCTCGTCGTCGATGAGCCGGATCTCGGCGTAATAGATGCCGTCCTGCAGACGGGTGATGGCCACCTGTCGGACGCTGGCGCCGGCCTCCTCCAACAAGGACTTGGCCATGTCGTAGCTGAGTGGCCTCGGAGCCTTCTGACCACGGTGCGCCTGGGAGATGGCGCGCGCCTCGGAAGGGCCGATGACGATGTGGAGATTGCCGTCGCCCTTCTTGGCTCGCAGAAGGACGCGGTGATAGGCCCGGGAGGATACCTGAACCTGGTGAACTTCCATTTCAACCATGGTTCAATCTCCTACCTCCATCGGGGGATGGAGGCGTGAATATAGCACGCCGAAAAAAGCACTGTCAACCAATGGGCAAGTTCTTGTAAATATGGAAGCTGCGTTGCGAAGGCCGTCATGTTTCCGGTCTGTCTCCGGGCCCCTGAAGGCGGTTTTCCAACTCCCGCAGAGATCGCCACAACTCTCGGTCCCGGCGCCGGAGCCGGTCCAGGTAGAGGGCCAGCAGAAGGAAGAACGCACCGTAGGCGATGCCCAGGTAGATGAGGCCGGTGTTCTCCAAGGCGGATCCTCCTCTCAGCCGGATCCGGCATGTAGCCGAAGGTGGCGCAGCCGGGCGGCCAGCCGTGCCTGGCTGAGCCGCAGCCGCATGAGGTGCAGGAAGAGACAGCCGAAGGCGGCGTAGCAAAGGTATTTCGTGTGGGCCATGGCCGGAGCCAGTTCGATCCCGGGCGGGTGGAGTTGCTGCGCTTTGGACCACATGTGGACCGAGAAGTGCACGAGTGGAACGTTGGCGAAGGCGACGATTCCGACGACCGCTGCGATGCGCTGGCTCCGTTCCCCCGGTTCGCCGTAGGCGCGCACCATCAGATAGGCGATGTAGATCGTGAAAGTAATGAGCATCGTCGTCAGACGAGGCTCCCAGCGCCAGAACACCCCCCAGACCGGCTTGGCCCACAACGGCCCGCTGATGAGGACGAAGAGGGAGAACAGGACCCCGAGTTCGGCGCTGGCGCTGGCGAAACGATCCCACTCGTCACGGCGGCTCTTCAGGTAGAGAAGGCTGCCGAGGAAGACCAGGAAGTAGGCCAGCCCGGCGGAGATGGCGGCAGCGACGTGGAAGTAGTAGATGCGCTGCAACCACGGCCAGCTGGTGCCCATCAGCGGGTTGTGGTCGGCCGGCGCGTAAAGGAACACCGCGGCCACCGCCGCCAGCATCGAGAGCGTGGTGGCAAGGCCCAGGGCGCCGGCGTATCGAGGCGGATGGCTGGTGTTCATGGGCCGCAGGGCTGTCATCGACGAGCCCCTTCCATTTCGAGTCACTCTTCGATGACGAAGTCGAACAGCATCAGGGCCAAGCAGGTGAAGACCAAGGCGAATAGGGCCAGCATGGCCATGTGGAAGGTCAACTCCTGCGGCCACAAGGCCGCGACTCGTCCGGGCGCGGTCGAAGCCAGGACGGCGCTGGTGGCCGCCACGCAGGAGATCAGCGCGGGGAGAAGGATCGGAAGCAGGAGCAGCGGCAGCAGCAACTCCCGCAACCGGGAGTGCCCGACCATGGCCGCGAACAACGTGCCAACGGAGGCCACGCAGGCGGATCCGAGCGCGAAGACGATGGCGAGCGGCAGCAGGTAAAGACCGGGGGTGAGGTTAAAGAACAGGCCGAAGAACGGCAAGGTGAGAAGCTGCACCCCGAGTAGGAACAGCGCGTTTCCGCCCATCTTGGCCAGGTAGAGCGATCTCCGTTCCACAGGCGCCGTGAGCAAAGCGTCGAGACAGTCGTTGCGGGCCTCGCTGACGAAGGTGCGCTGCAGTCCGAAGAGGCTGGCGAACACGAAGCACGACCACAGCACTCCCGGGCCGATTTCCCACAAGGCCGCGCCTCCGAGCTCGAAGCTGAAATTGAAGACCAGCATTACCAGAAGGACGAAGAAGACCATGGGGCTCAGCCGCACCTTCGTGCGCCACTCGGCGGCCAGATCCTTGCGCAGCAGGATCAGAGCATGTCCCAGGGTCACGATGCCAGGATCTCCATATGGTGGTCGCACAGGGCCTGCAGGGCCTTGCCGTCGCCCGACCACCCGGCGTCGAAGACCACCTGCCCTTGACGGAGGACCACCACGCGGTTGGTCGTCGGGGCGACGTGTTCGACCTTGTGCGCCACAACCACGGTGGAGGCGCCGGCGGAGGTCGCGCGGTGACCCAGGTTCCCGGCCACGGCCCGGGACGCCGCGCCGTCAAGGCCCGTGAAGGGCTCGTCCAGAAGCAGGACCTCGGGGTCGTGCAGGGTGGCGCGCGCCAGGGCGGCGCGTTGCTGCATGCCACGTGACAGGTCGCCCACCCGGGTATCCGCCCCCCCGGCCAACCCCACCCGATCCAGGGCGAGATCGGCGGCGACGGCCGGAACTCCGTAGAGGCGGGCATAGAACCGCAGGTTCTCTCTCGCCGTCAACTCGTCGTAGAGCTGGGTCTGGTGCGAGAGCAGGCCGAGCCGCCGCCGCCGCGACGGGGAGCGCCTCGGATCCTCTCCATCGAGCCGCACGAGGCCCGCTGACGGGGCCGTCAGGCCTGCCAGCAGACGGAACAACGTGGTCTTGCCGGCGCCGTTGCCTCCGGCCAGCAGCAGATGGGTCCCAGGTTCCACCGTCAGGTCGACCCCGTCGAGGGCGACCGTGTCGCCGTATTGCTTGCGCAGGTCTTCCACCCGCAGTTGCACGGGGCTCGGGCTCTATCCGTCCAGACCGAGACGCCGATAGACTTCCATGGCTTCGGCCAGGATTCGTTGCCGCTGCGGCCCCCTCGCGTTCGCCTCTGGTGCGTCCCTTCCACCGGCCTCGAGCCTGGCCAGATCGGCCAGCAGAACCCGCCGCCGCTGTTCCAACTGCTCCCGTTCCGCTTCGGTCGGTTTTCCGCCGCCGATCACGGGCCGGGCAAGGGCGACGACGGCGACGAGGACGACCGGAACGAGGGCCATCATGGCCCACTTCAGGCCCCAGCGCCACGGCCTCGGGACGGGCAGAGGCACCTTCACCGTGCGGCCGGGGGCCAGGTTCTCGAGGCGATAGTGGCGGTAGTCCTGATCCTGGAGGGTGATCGGGCCGAGATCCCGAAAGGGCGCCCCGAGGGACAGGTCCGGGGGCTGGAGGAACAGCTCCAGGCGATCTGTCGGGTAGATGGCGGTGTGCTCGTAGTCGCCGCTGGCGATGGCTGCTGCGGGAAGCTGGAAGGTGAAGGCAGCCTGGGTCGAGCCCGGGGGCAGGGGCCGGGTGTCGAACAGCCGGGCAGGCCCGGCGCGGACGAAGACGCCGGCGTGAGCCTGCAGACCCAGATGGCCGGCGGGAAGCGCCAACTCGAGCACCTGGCGCTCGTCGTCGACGAGGCGACCCACGTATGTGGCCGTCCCCCGGTTCTCCGCTTGCACCAGCTGCAGCACCTCGACGCCCCGATCCATCACGGACAGAAACAGGTGATGGGCCGCGATGTGGATTCGGGAGGGGTCCTCGGTGCCTTCGTGGACCTCGATGATCACCTGATCCTGGTCGCCCACCACCAGGTTCCGGGTGCCATACTCCAGGCCCTGGTAGTAGGCGGTCAGGGCGAAGGTGGTACCCGCGGTCAGGAAGGGACCGGCAAAGGAGAAGGCGCCGGACTCGTCGGTGGTGCGGCGCGCGACTTCGATGGTTCCGCCGCTGCCGTCCGGGATCTGGAAGGCGACCTCGACGCTGGGCACGCGCTCGTCGCGAAGGGCCTGGAGGACGTATCCCCGAACGGTGTCGGCAGGCGCCGCTTCCAGTCCCAGGAGATCCGCGGCCAGCGCGGCGGCCACTACGGCGGCCGGCGATGGCCGGAGAGACCATCTCATGGGGCCGTCGAAGGCTCGTCGAAGCGCTGTCCGCAACCCGGACAGAATCGGTGCCCCGGTTCCCGTGTCCGGCCGCATCCGAGGCAGGGGTCGCCGGCCGAGGAGGGTTGCGCTGTGGGCGATTCCACACCGGATCCCGGTTTCCGGGCGGCCAGGTCCCGGACATCCACCTCGATTCGCTTGCGAAGGTCGATATCCGGGTCCCGGGCCTCGAGCCGATGAAGCCGGGACAGGACGCCGAGGGCCCGGGACTCGAGCTCCTCCCGCAGCGAGTCATGATCGTCCTGGGACATCTTCCCCACTCTGTGGTCGAACTCAAGCTCCTTGATCGAGGCGTAGAGCTGTTCCTTGCGCTCGGTGAGCTCGAGCCGTCGGCGGGCGCTGCCCGTTTGCCGCCGCCAGGCCAGAGGCGGTGCCAGCACCGGGTAGACGACGGCGGCGAGGAAGGCGGCCAGCAGGGCCAGGCAGGCGCAGGGGACGACGAAGCTCACCCGGCTTCAGCCCTCGAAGCCGTCCAGCTCGCGCCGCAGCCGCTCGTCCAGGGGAGAGGCCCGGTGGTCGGGCGCGCGGGCCGGGGCAGCCTCTGGAGGGCCGCCGCGGCGCCAGCGCAGGAGGATCTGACGAACGCCGACTGCGCCGCCTGCGAGCACGACGAAGGGGATGACCCAGACGACGCCGTAGCCCTCCGGCGGGTTGGCCAGCACCATGGGACCGAACCGCTCCTTGTACGCGGCAACGATCTCCTCCCGTCCCTGCCCCTCCTCCAGCAGGCGGCCGATGCTCTCTCGTTCGGACATGGCGAAGTGGCACAGGCAGGTGGCCAGCGACTCTCGGTTGCACGTGCCGCACAGGCAGACCAGGCTCGCTGCCACGGCCTTGGTCCCTTCCGGAGTCGGCGCCGCCTGGGCCGGGGCGCAGAGGGCGGCCAGGCACAGGCCGACGACGGCGGACTTCCGTCCGAGACCCCGGGGGCTGGGTGCGGCCCCTGGCTGGCTGCGCGCCGTGTCCCGGTCGAGGCGGGCCATGCGCCGGTCTCGCGCCGAGGGCCACATCGTCCACAGAGCGCTGATAACGAGCAGGGCCGCTCCCCACCAGACACAGCCGACGAGGGGGTTGATGTAGATCTGGAACTTGGCCGAGGTCAGGTCCGAGGATGGTCCCACGAGGATGAGATAGAAGTCCTCGAGCCAGCGCGAGTAGATGGCGACCTCCGTCGTGTTCTGCTCCGCGGTCTTGTAGAAGTGGCGCTCCGGCACCAGCGTGGCCAGGAATCGGCCGTCGTGCTCCAGGCCCACGGCCGCGGCCTGGATCGACCGGTTGGCGTCGTCGCCGAAGGCCAGGGTTTCCAAGGTGGCCGTGTAGGCGCCGACCTGGGCGGATTCGCCGGGCTCGAGAACGACTTCCCGTTCGCTGGTGAAGGCCTGGCCGGTGAAGCCGACGAAGAGGAGCATGATCGATACGTGCACCAGGTAACCCCCGTAGCGACGGCGGTTCCTGGCCAGCAGCCGAGCGCCGGCGACGAGGGCCGGCTCCCGGGCCGTGCGCCCCCGGGCGGCGATGCCACGGGCGAACTCGAAGGCCACGGATCCGGCGACGAAACCGCACAGGATCAGGGACACGAGTGGGAAGAAGTCGCGGACGCCGAGTACCGCCGCCACCGCGAGGCTCACCAGTCCGCAGATGGCGGGGATTCCGAAATTGCGGCGGAAACTCTCTCGCGACGTTCGTCTCCAGGCGAACAGGGGCCCTGCGCCGATGAGGAACAGCAGCACCAGGCCCATGGGCACGCTCACCTGGTTGAAGAAGGGCGCCCCCACGGTGATCCTGTCGCCTGTGAAGGCCTCGGAGACCACCGGGAAGAGGGTGCCCCAGAGGATGGCGAAGAGCAGGGCCAGCAGGATCCAGTTGTTGAGCAGGAAGGCGCTCTCCCGGGAGGCGAAGGACTCGAGGCGGTGCTCGGCTCTCAGGAGGCGTCGCCGCGTGGCCAGCAACGCCGTCGACCCGGCCAGGATCAGCGCCAGGTAGGCGACGAAGAAGGAGCCCACGTTGGACTGGGCGAAGGCGTGGACGGAGGACACGATGCCGGAACGGGTGAGGAAGGTGCCGAAGATCGTCATGCCGAAGGTGAAGAACAGGAGTACCATGTTCCACACCTTCAGCATGCCCTTGCGCTCCTGGATCATCACCGAGTGCAGCAACGCCGTGGCCGCCAGCCAGGGCATGAGCGAGGCGTTCTCCACCGGGTCCCAGCCCCAGTAGCCCCCCCAGCCCAGCTCGACATAGGCCCACTTGCCGCCGAGCAGGAGACCGGCGCCGAGGAACATCCACGGGATCAGCAGCCACCGGCGCATGGCGTAGAGCCAGGTGTTGTCGAGGCACCTGGAAGCCAGGGCCGCGATGCCGAAGGCGAAGGGGACCGTCATGCCTACCATGCCCGCGTACAACAGCGGTGGATGAATGGCCATGTAGGGGTGCTGAAGGATGGGGTTCAGTCCGCTGCCGTCGAGGGGCGTGAAGGGCAGGCGCTGGAAGGGGTCGGCGGCGAAGAGATTCAACAGGCAAAAGAAGAAACACGAGGCGCCGAGAACGGCGACCGCGTAAGGCATCAGGGCCCGGTAGCGGTGGCGGTTGAGGAGCACCACGGCGGCGGTGTAGAGGGACAGGATCCAACCCCAGAACAGGATCGACCCGTTCTGCCCTCCCCACAGCGACGCGACCACGTACTGCACGGGCTGGGCCCGGTTCGTGTTCTCCGCCACGTACTGGACCTCGAAGTCGTGGGTCAGGATCGCGTACCACAGCCCCGCCACCGCCACCGTGTACAGGCCGCAGACGGCCAGCGCGGCGTTCTCGCCGGAGCGGACCAGGCCTTCGTGGTTCCGGTGTGCCCCGAGAAGCGATGCCAGGGTCGCGTAGCCGCCTGCAGCCAGCGCCAGGCAAAGGGCGAAGTAGCCGATGTCGACCATGCCGCGGGGTCAGATGCTGCCCGACGGCTTCAACGCCTCGGGGTGATCGTCGTAGCTCTGGCCCTCGTACTTGGACGGGCACTTGGCGTGCACGACCTCGGCCTCGAAGCGCTTCTGGGCGGGCATGAAACGGCCTTCCATCACGACTTGGGCGCGGTCCTGGAAGGTGTCGGGAAGCACGGCGTTGCCCGTGTAACGCACGGCCAGCTGGCGCTCGCCGTCGGTGATCCGGAACCGGGGGCGATGGCGGTACTCGTCCCATTCGATCGTGCCCGGGACCACGGTGCAGCCAGCGAGCTGGATGCGGCGGTCCTCGACCCGGTCGTGGGCCTCGGCCAGCAGGACGTCGAGGGTCATGTGACGGCTGGCGGACTGGCGGATGCCCATGGCCAGCAGGGCGGCGATGCCGGCAGCAGCGGCTAGGGAACCGAGGGCGAAGGCCCATCTCATGGCGGCACTCGATCGGGGCCGGAGGGAAGGATGTCTCTGCCGTTGAAGATCCTCAAGGCGGGCGGGCACGGCAAATGGATCGATGGAACTGGCAAGACCGGTACCCCACCGCTGGCGTTCAGAGGGAGAGGTTCTTGGGAAAGGTGGTGAGATTGCGGCAACCCGCTTCCTCGACGACCACCAGGTCCTCGATACGGACGCCACCGACGCCGGCGTAGTAGAGACCTGGCTCCACGGTGACCACCTGCCCCGCCGTCAGCCGGCAGGCACTACGGGTCATGTAGGGCGCCTCGTGGATCTGCAGGCCGAGGCCGTGGCCGGTGCCGTGGAAGAATCCCTGCATTCGGCCGTCGATCTGGCCGGACTCGTACCCGTCGGCGGTGAAACGCCGGGTCACGCCGGCGTGCACCTCGGCGCCGTCGACGCCATCGCGGATGCTCTCCAGAGCCCCCTGCTGGGCGGCCGCCACGGTTTCATATAGCCGCTGCGCCGGCCCGGACACGCGACCCCGGACGACGGTGCGAGTGATGTCGCCGTAGTAGCCGCTGACGGAGTGCCGGGGGAAGATGTCGATGATGATCGGCCGGTGAGCGGGCAGAGGGCCGTGGCCGGTCTGGTGGGGATCGATGGCCTGCTCGCCGCCGGCCACGATCGTGTGCTCTCCGTGGCAATCGCAGTCGAGCAGGACGTGGTGGATGCGTCGTCTCACCACCTCCGAGGTCAGAGGTCCACCCGGCCCGACGAGGAGATCGTCCTGGATGGCGGACTCCCCGATCATCGCCAGGGCCGCCTCCATGGCTCGCTCGGCCCCCTCCTGCGCCTGGGCGATGGCGGCCACCTCCTCCGGGGACTTGATCGCCCGCTGCGGAAACAGGGGGGCCTCGGCGATGGTCAGCGCGAACCCGGAGGCGCGCAGCTCGTCGGCGGTACGCACCGGGAAGTCGGAGGGCACCAGCAGGCGGCGTAGGTCCAGGCTGCGCAGGATCTCGCCGAGCTGTCCACCCGCCGCAGTGGATCCGTAGCCCGGAGCCTCGTACCGGGAGGCGGCCAGAACCTCGGCGCCGCGCACTTGCTCCCGGGCCCGGTCGAGCTCCAGGTCCTTGACAACCACCCAGGCGCTCTCGGCGGTGGCCACGTACGTGAAGGGATCGGGCGCCCCGAATCCGGTGGCCCACAGCAAGTCGGCGTTGCGCTCGGAGTCACCCACCAACAGCAATGCGTCGGCTCCGTTCAGATCGACCGGGGATCCGTTCATGGCTCGGTCTCCTCCACCGCCGGGATGGGAAGGGCTCTGACGTCGATTCCGTGGCCCTGGCGCCAGAGCCAGAACAGGGCCGATTCGCCCGCCTTCAGCCGCGCCAGGTCGCGTACGAATCGATCGAGGGAGATGACGGCGGTCCTGTCTACCTCCGTGATCACGTCGTCTACCCGCAGACCGCGCCGCGCCGCCGGGCTCCCGGGCTCGACACTGGTGACGACCACGGCGCTGGCGCCCTGGGGCCGCCGCAGCCAGCGCGCCACCTCGGTGGTGAAGCCCAGTCGCCGGGCCTGGTCCTCCCCCATCAAGCCGAGGGTCAGGCCGAGAAGCTCCGCCCGGCGCTGGCCGCGGGCCAACAGGAGGTTCTCCTCTCGCTCTCCGAGAACGACCGGGATCCGGTGCCGCCGGCCGGCGCGGAAGACCGTTAGCTGCACCTCTTCTCCCGGGTCTCGCCCGTAGATGCGTGTCTGCACCTCGTTGGCCAGGTTCACCGGCTGTCCGTCGATGGCGAGCACCACGTCCCCCACCGACAACTCGCTGCGGTCGGCGGGAGTATGAGGATCGATCCGGGTGATGTAGACGCCGCGCGGCGGGGACAGGTCCAGGTCGTGGCGCCGTACCAGCTCGTCGTCCACGTCGCTCATCTGCACTCCGAGGTAACCCCGCACGACTCGTCCGTAGACGAGGAAGTCGTCCATCGCTTCCCGGGCCAGGTCGATGGGCACGGCCAACCCGTAGCCCATGAAGAAGCCGGTCCGTGTCGAGATCGCCGTGTTGACGCCTACGACACGTCCCTGCAGATCCAGCAGCGGGCCACCGGAGTTGCCCGGGTTGATCACCGCGTTCGTCTGGATGAAGCTCTCGATGCCGTAATCCGCCTCGATCACCTGGGCCCGTCGACCGAGGGCGGTGACGATGCCGTGCGTCAGGGTGGTCCCCATGCCCAGGGGGTAACCGATGGCCAGCACCCAGTCGCCGATGAGCAGATCGTCGGAACGGCCAAGGGAGGCCACCGGCAGGCCGGGAGCATCGATCTGCAGCAAGGCGATGTCGATGAGCGAGTCCACACCGACCACGCGGGCCGGGAAGCCGCGCCGGTCGTGGAGGGTGACGCGGATCGAGTCCGCCCCCTTGATCACGTGATGGTTGGACAGGATGTAGCCCTCGGCGGACACGATCACCCCCGAGCCCAGGCCGCTGAACCCGCCGCCGTCCCGCGGGTCGGTACGGGGGTGGAACCGGGGCAGCTGCTGCAGGTCACCCGTGGTCCGGATCAGGACCACGGCGGGGGCGACGCGGTCGTAGACGGAGCGGAAGGCGCGTCCCAGGTCAGCGAACTGCTCCAGGCCGGACTGACCGGCGGCCGGCACGGAGGTGGTACCGGCCAGCAGGACCACCGCCAGCCACCGGATCGAAGGCCCTCTCACTTGAACCCGTACTTGTCGAGCTTCCGGTACAAGGTGCGCTCACCGATGCCGAGCAGCTCGGCCGCCTTGCGGCGGTTGTGGCCCACCTGCTCCAGGGCGCGGGCGATGGCGTCCCGCTCCAGCTCCTTCAGTGACGGCAGCACCCCGTTGTCGTCTCCCCCGTCGGAGCCGTCGGTGGCGGCCACGGCGCCATCGTCGACCTGATAGACGGGGCGCACCGTTCTCGGAACCGCCGGTTCGCTCCCCTCCTCTATCAGTCGCCGCAGGTCGGCGACCTCGCGTTTGAGGTCGAGCAAGGCGAAATAGATCAGCTCGCGCTCCGATTGGTCCGGGGTTTTCGAGGTCGGCACCGGCAGGTTGACACCGACATTCGGCGCCCGCTCCAGATGGGGGAGCAAGTCGTCGGCATCGACCGGTCCCGCCGGGCCCAGGAAGACCAGATGCTCGACCAGGTTGCGCAACTCGCGCACGTTTCCCGGCCAGTCGTACCGGGTCAGCAGCTCGAGGGCGGCCTGGGTGAAGCCGGAGAAGCGCGGCCGCTCGCCCGGGCCCGTGGTGTAGATCTCGACGAAGTGCTCGAAGAGCAGGGGGATGTCCGAGCGCCGCTCGCGCAACGGCGGCAGGTAGAGCTCGACGACTTTCAGTCGATGGTAGAGATCGCGTCTGAACTCGCCGTTGCGGACCGACGCCAACAGGTCCTTGTTGCTGGCCGCCAGCATGCGCACATCGACCTCGATCGACTCGTCGCCGCCGATGCGGGTCACCCGGCGCTCCTCCAGCACCCGCAGAAGGCGCACCTGCGCCGAACGGGCCATCTCGCCGATCTCGTCCAGGAACACCGTGCCGCCGTGAGCCTGCTCGAAGATGCCCCGGGTCTGCGCCCGGGCGTCGGTGAAGGCGCCGCGCTCGTGGCCGAAGAGCTCGTTCTCCAGGAGGTTCTCGGGGATGGCGGCGCAGTTGATCGGCTTGTAGGGCTTGCCGTCGCGGCCGCTGAAGTGATGGAGGGCGCGGGCCACCACGTCCTTGCCGGCGCCGCTCTCCCCCGTGATCAGGACGGTCACCGGCGTTGGACCTACGAGAAGGATCTGCTCACGAAGGGTCTGGATCGCCTCCGAGTTGCCGACCAGGTGATCGCGCAGGAAGCGACTGCGCTCGAGCAGGCGGTCGACCGCCGCGGTGAGCCGATCCCCGTCAATCGGCACCTCGACGACCTGTTCCAGCGGGCTGCCCCGGGAGAGCTGATCCCAGGCGGCGGTAGAGCCGGCGGCCAGGACGATGACGGGCAGCTCCCGTCGAGCGGCCAGCTCGTCGGCGATCGAGCGCAGGCTGCGGTCGGGGAGGTGGAGATCGACGAGGACGAGGGCGGCACCCCGGTCGAGGAGCGCGGGCAGCCTGCCGGCATCACGTACCTGGATGACCCCAGCCGGCCCGACCCCCAGTTCCCGGCTGCAGGCGGCGGCCAGTGCGGGGTCTTGCGTGAGCAGGAGGTAGCGGTTGTCCCGGGCCATTGGATCAGGGGTGGCGGCTGGACGAAAGGCCCCGGAGACCGGCAATTGGCGCCTCACGGGCCGGTTCGGCCGTGGATCGCCTCGATGCGCTCGCGGGCGGCGCGTCCGTACTCGCTGGAGGCCCCTTCGCGGTTGATGATCCTCTGATAGATGCTGCGCGCCTGATCGAACTCGCCCAGTTGCTCGTGGCAGCCGGCACGCTGGAAGTCCGCGGAGTTGATCCAGTTGGTGCTGGCATCGGCGCCGTGGAAGGCGACCTGGGCGAAGGCCTGGATCGCCAGCCGGTACTCGCTCATGTTCTGGTAGGCCTGACCGATGTAGTAGCGGGCTTCGGCCGCGTCCTCCCCCTTCGCCCACTCCAGCACTTCCTGCAGGTAGGAGATGGCCGGTCCGTACTGGCCGGTCTCCTTGAGAATGTATCCGATCTCCAACTGCACCTCATGGCGGTTCGGGTGCCCGGGGAAGTCGCTCTCGATGCGCCGCGCCACCCGCAACGCCTCGTCCCACTGGTACAGCCGCGAGTAGCAGCGCAACAGCTTGTAGGCGGCTTCCTGGCGTTGCGCCGGCGTTGCCCGAGCCGACTCGAGGACGCGGCGGTAAGCACCCGCCGCGGGCAGCAGGTTGCCGAGGGTCTGGTGGAAGGCGGCCAGGCGCAGATGGACGTCGGCCGAGAAGGGAGAGTCGGGGTACTTGGCGGCGAAGTTGGACTGGGCCTGCAGGGCCCGGGCCGTGCTCTCCTCGCTCGGCTCGGAACCCATGCGTTCCCATTCGGCGGTGGCGGCCAGATAGGCGCCGGCCCCGGCCGGGTCGGAGGCCATGCGCCCCAGCAGTCCTTCCGAACCCTGATCCCCGGGGGCCTGGCCGGGCCGGCCGGCAGCCTCCTTGGCGACCTCGGCGAACAGCTTGCGGGCTCGTTCCCACTTGCGGGCTTTCAGCAGCGCCCGGCCCTCGTAGAGGCGAAACAGATGGGGCCACACGCCGTCGTCATCGTAACGCTTCCCGTGCTGTTTCGCCCAGCCCTTTGCCTCCTTCACCCGGCCCAGCTCGAACAGGCAGACCACGGCGCGGCCGACGCTGGCCTCCGTGACTTCGTCGCTGTCGAGCCGAGGCCCGTACAGGGCCCACGCCTTGCCGTAGCGCTGAGCCTGGAAGTGCAGGCCAGCGGCGCCCAGGCCGGCAGTGGCCGCCAGCGGACCACGCACCTTTGAGTACGCGGCCAGCGCCTCGTCGGCGCGGCCCAGGCGGCCGAGCAGCCGGCCCCGGGCCAACTGCAGCGAATCGGCCGAGCCGGCCCCTTCAGCCAGCAGCCGGTCGTAGAGGGCCAGGGCCGATGGGAGGTCCCCGGCCAAGTCATGGGCCCGCGCCAACCGGTAGCGCAAGGAACCGTCGACATCGCCGGCGGGGTCTGTGGCAGCGAGAGAGGACAGCAACTCCCCGGCCCGGCGTGGTTTTCCCAGGCGGAAATGGATATCGGCCAGGAGTTCCTGCGCCTCCCGCCGGCCCTCGAAATCGGGGTATGCCAACACCAGCTCGCCGAGGGTTGTGGCCGCCTCCTCGAGCTTGCCCGCCTGCGCCAGGGCGCCACCGAGGGTGGCCAGGACCTCCGGTTGCAGACCGCCGCCCGAGACCTGGGGCAGGAGCGCGGTCAAGGCGTCGATGGCCGCTCCGATCTGTCCCCTCCGCAATCGCACGGTGGCCCGGCCGAAGCGGCCGTGGGGGGCCCAGCGGGTGTTCGGGGCCTCGCTCAGCAGCCGGGCGTACACGGAGTCGGCTGCGGCCAGCCGGGCGGTGTCGCCGGCCGCAGCCAGGAGCCGGCTGTCGGCAAGTCCGCTCAGAGCCCGGGCGCGGGCCTCGCGGGTGTCGTCGGACAAAGGGTTGCGCTCGAGGAATTCCGTGTACCCGGTTTCCAGGATCCGCGGCCTCTGGTCGTTCGGGGCGGCTTCGGCCATCGATTCCACACGACGAAGCAGAGCCAGCCTCGACCACTCACCGTCACCGGACTCTCCGAGCAGGGAATCCTCGTGCAATGCCAGGGCGCGAAGGGAATCGCTGGCAGCCCTCAGGCCCTCGAGCTGACGCTGGCGTGCGAGTCGGTAGAGGCAGCCGGCCAGGTAGAAGCGGGCCTCGGGCGCCGACGGGTCGTCGGGGTAGGAAGCCGCATAGATCTTCCAGGCCCGCACCGCGCCGGGAAAGTTCTGATGGTCGCGCAAGGTCCGGGCCACCTCGAGCAGGACCTGCCGGCGAGGCACCCCGGTGAGTTCGTCCACCCAGCCCCGCTGCAAGGCCAGGGCGAGCCCTTCGGCGTCGGTTATCGTGTAATGGTCCAGATATTCGACCCGCTGTCTCACCGGCGAGGTTCGGGGATGGCGCGGAAAGCGGTCGAGGAAGGTGCCGTACTCGGCGATCGCCAGCCGGCGGGTACCGGCGCCGTCATAGGCGGCAGCCAGTCCGTACTGGGCTTCGGCGGCCACCGGGCCGGAGCCCCGGCTCAGTTCCGTGAATAGGCGGATGGCTTTGTCGTGGTAGCCGCCGGCGTCGTATACCTGTGCCAGGTGAAGACGGGTGAGATCTCGCTCGGCCTCCGACTCCGGAAAGTCGTCGCCCAGGCGCTCGGCCTCATCCAGGTAGCGCAGGAACCAGGAGCGGGCCCGGGTCAGATCTCCCTGCCGGCGGTACAGGGCGCCGAGCTGGCGAACGGCGGCAGCCGAGTGCGGCGGGGGGGGCTCTCCGATCGAAGGACTCTGCACGAGCTCCATTAACAGACCCACAGCGGGTGCAAACCGCCCCACCTGTCCGAGAGCGATGGCGCGGCCCAGCATGGCCCGGCCTCGCACAGCCTCGTCTACGCCTGTGGCGGGACCGGGACGTGACAGCGGCTCGTAGAGAGCCAGGGCCTCCTTGTACCGTCCCACGAGGCGCAGAGCGTCGGCGTGGCCCAGCCGCGCCCTGGCGTTTCGCCCCGGGTCTCGGCTCCTCCGGGCCGCTTCCCGGTAGGCGGAAACCGCTTCCTCGTAGAGGCCGCGGTCCATGTAGTGGGCGGCCAGGATCAGGCGGGCGGAGTCGCTCTGGGCACTTTGTGGGAAGGCCCGATGCAGCCTCTTGAAGGCGGTGGCCCCGGCGGATGTGCGGCCGAGGAACAGGTGTATCTGCCCCGACAGCAGCAGGGCCTCCGGAGCTTCGGCGCTGCCCGGTGCGCCCTTCCAGATCTCGCTCAGCAGATCCTGGGCGGATCCGGGGTCGCCGCTGGCCAGGCGGATCCGGGCCAGGCGGAGACGCCCCCTGAGTGCTGCGCCCGCGGTGCCATACTCCGACAGCAGCTTGCCGTAGGCTCGCACGGCATTGGCCGCGTCGCCCGCCCGCCGGTAGTTGTCGGCGGACTGCAGCAGGGCGTTGGCGGCATAGGCGCTCTCGCTGTAGAGCCGCTGGACCTCTTCGAAAGCTTCGGCGGCCTCCTTGAACCGGTCGAGCTGCTGCAGGCAGTCCGCTCGTTCGCGACGGGCCTCGGCGGCCGCCAGGTGCTCGGGGTGGCGCTCGATGAAGCTCTCGTACGCGGGAACGGCCTCTGCGCACCGCGCGCTTCGCCCATAGGAGCGGGCCAGCAGAAGCCGGGCCTCGGGTACGTTCCCATGACCCGGATGGTTCCGGATGAAGTCGGCGAATAGCTGGGCCGCGGTGGCGTAGTCGCCCATCTGGCGGTACAGATTGCGGGGCAGTTGCCAGTCGTCCTCGGCGTCCGGCCATGCAGGGACGGCCGCCAGGAGGGCGAGGCAGACGAGGGCGGAGAGGGAACCAATCCGGCAGGTCCCCGTGGTTGCTCGATCCATTCTCGGGGGTGTGGGTAGGCCGCCATGGCGGCAGTTTCCTGGATGAGGACGCCCGGCACCGGGCCCCTATATTCATCCGGTTTCCGCGAGTATACCGGTCATTCAGACCAGGGTCAAGACGTGTCAAAGCAGTCACTTACGTCCGGGGCTGGCGAATTGGTGGAGAGCGCCCCGGCGAAGCTGAATCTGGGCTTGCGGGTGCTGTCGCTGCGGCAGGACGGGTTCCACGACCTGATCGGCCTGTTCCAGACCGTCAGCCTGGCGGACAAACTGCGTATGCGGCCCTCCCCCCGGCTCGAGGTGACCTGCTCCGACCCCAACGTCCCCTCCGGTCCCCGGAACCTGGCCTACCGGGCCGCCGAGCTGTACCTGCGGGAGGCCGGCGCCCCTCCCTGGCGCGTGCACATCGAGAAGGCGATTCCGGCCGCCGCCGGCCTTGGCGGCGGCAGCGCCGACGCAGCGGCTGTGCTCAGGGGCCTTGACCGCGCCGCCTGTCGCCCGGTCGGCCTGCCGGGGCTGGCGCAGATGGCGGAGCAACTGGGCTCCGACGTTCCCTTTGCTCTCGTTGGCGGAACCGCCCTGGTCGGGGGCCGGGGGGAGCGCCTGGTGCCGCTCCGGTGGAGCGAGACGTCGGTGTGGTACGTCCTCGTCTGTCCACCCGTTCCGGTCGACACCGGCTGGGCCTACGACGAGCTCGACCGCCAGCGGCAGGCCGGATCCATCGATTTGTCCAAACAGGATCCGTACCGTACGTTGTTGAATCACGCACGCGGCGGGCTCGTCGACGCCAGCCGGCTGTGGTCGGTGCTGCACAACGACTTCCAGTCTCTCGTCGAACGCGCCAAACCCATCGTCGCCCGCGCCAGCCAGTTGCTGGCCGCCACGGATCCGCTGGCCCAGTCGATGTCGGGAAGCGGAGCTACCGTCTACGGCATTTACGACGACCGGACCGCCGCCAACCGCGCCGTCTCAAGGCTGCGCGGAGCAGGCTTTCCGGTCTTTCTGTGTACGCCCTGTCCGCCGCCTTCGTAAGCGGCCGAGAGGGGACAGGTTGCCCGGTCGTTCAACTGGTAGGACAACGGATTTTGGTTCCGTCTATCGAGGTTCGAGTCCTCGCCGGGCAGCCACTATTTCAAGAAGGTAGAGCATGCCGGTTGACTTGAAGATCTATCAGCGCGAGACGATCGAACTGACCATCGAGCCGCGCCCCGAGCGCGGCAAGGGTCCCGTGGGACGCCTGCGGCGCGAGGAAGCCATGCTCCCGGGCATCCTCTACGGGCACAGGCTGGAGCCGCGTGCCTTCAAGATCGAGGCCCATGACCTGGAACGGGCGCTGGCCAGTGGAGGCCAGAACGCGATCTTCGTCCTCAAGGAAGAGGAGGATGGCAAGGCGGAGCGGGCGGTGGTGCGGGAGATCCAGTATCACAAGGTTCGCGGCCATGTCCTTCACGTCGATTTCCTGCGGATCGACCCCGACGAGGAATTGACCGTCGCCGTGCCGATGCAGACTACGGGCACACCCGTGGGCGTTCGGGTGGGCGGCGGTGCCGTGCAGCACAGCCTGACTTCGATCACCATGAGCTGTATCGCCTCCGAGCTGCCCTCCCAGGTCTCGATCGATATCTCCGACCTCGAAATCGGGGACAGCATCCACGTCAGCGACCTTCTCGAATTCGAGCCGCGCATCGTCACCGACGCCGGGGTCACGATCGTCAGCGTGTTGGCTCCGCGTCTCACGGTCGAAGAGGAGGAGGCGGCCGAGGCCGCCGAGGCCGCCGAGGAGGCCGGGGAGGCCGAGGAAGGCGAGGAAGGCGAAGGCGACGAGGACGGGGAGGCGGCCGAGGGCGGAGAGGCCGCCGAGGGCGCCGACAACCAGGGCTGAGCCCGCTCGACGTCTCCGATGGCCGTTGTCGTCGGTCTGGGGAATCCCGGTCCACGGTACGCCGATACGCGGCACAACATCGGTTTTCGCGTAGTCGAGGGCCTGCTGGCCGGACGAGGGAGATGGATGAGAGAAGAGAACGTGGAGACCTCGCGGGTGCGCGTTGCCGGCGAGGAGGTGTTGCTCGTCAAGCCCCTGAGTTTCATGAACCGCAGCGGCGACGCGGTTCGGGCCTTGCAGGAGCGCGCCGGGTTCGAGGCCGAGGAGGTTCTCGTCGTGCTCGACGACTTTCTCCTGGATTTCGGGCGCCTGCGGCTCCGACGCGGCGGCTCCGACGGCGGCCACAACGGTCTGGCCTCGGTGCTGGAGTGTTTGCAGACGGATCAGGTTCCCCGCCTGCGGTTGGGCGTGGGACCCGTCCCGCCGGGGGACAGCGAGATCGACTTCGTGCTGACCCCCTTCGCCCCGGGCGAGGAGGTGGCCGAGCTTGTAGCGCGGGGTTGCGCGGCGACGCGTTGCTGGTTGTCGGAGGGCGTCGAGGCGGCCATGAACCGCTTCAACGGATGCCCGGCATTGGGGCGGGCGTTGCGGCCGCCCGTCGCATCCGAACAGGACAGGGAGGATAGGTAGGCTCATGGAAGCGTGGACGACGGCGGCCCCCTGGCTCGGCGTGGCGGGCCTGATTGCCGCGTTCATCGTTTACACCCGTCTCAAGGCGGGCGATGCCGGTTCCGCGGAGATGGTGGAGATCTCCGACGACATCCACGATGGAGCGATGGCCTTCCTCAAGCGGGAATACTCCATCCTGCTCGTGTTCGTCGCCGTCGTGTTCGTCGCCTTGTGGCTGGGGGTCGGGGGCCGAACGGCGGTAGCCTTCCTAGCCGGTGCGGGCTCCTCGATCGTGGCCGGATTCTCGGGCATGAAGGCGGCCACGCGCGCCAACGTCCGCACCACCCAGGCGGCCAATCGCGAAGGCCAGGGAGCGGCTCTGTCCATGGCCTTCGCCGGCGGCGCCGTGATGGGCCTGGCCGTGGCCAGTCTCGGACTGCTGGGGATCTCCCTGCTGGCGCAGCTGTTCGGCGTCTGGGAAGACACGGCCAACGCCGCCGCCATCAACGGTTTCGCCATGGGAGCCTCCTCCATTGCCCTGTTCGCCCGCGTCGGCGGCGGCATCTTCACCAAGGCGGCCGACGTGGGAGCCGACCTGGTGGGCAAGGTGGAGCAGAACATCCCCGAGGACGATCCCCGCAACCCGGCCGTCATCGCCGACAACGTGGGCGACAACGTGGGCGACGTGGCGGGCATGGGCGCCGACATCTTCGAGTCCTACGTCGGCTCCGTGATCGCCACCATCGCCATTGCGGCCACCGCCACCATGGCGACCCTGGGCGCGCTGGCCCCCGGCCTTACGGGCGAGCAAGCCCGCCTGGCGGCCATGGCCTATCCCGTCACCGTCATCATGGTGGGGCTGGTGGCCAGCCTCGCGGGGGTGCTGGCGGTGCGGGTTCTGCAGAACACGGATCCCGGCGCCGCCCTGCGCTACGCCACCTTCCTGTCGGCGGCCCTGATGGTCGCCGGCGCCTGGTGGACCCGGGGCCTCCTCGGTCTGGGCTCCGGACCCTTTCTGGCCGTCCTCTTCGGCAGCTTGGCCGGCATCGTCATCGGGCTGCTGACCGAGCACTACACCGGCGGCAAGCCGGTTCGCGAGATCGCCGAGTCGTCCAGGACCGGCGTGGCGACCAACATCATCGGCGGGCTGGCACTGGGCTTCGAGAGCGTCGCCCTTCCCATCCTGCTCATCGCCCTGGCCATCGGTCTGGCCTTCCACTTCGCCGGCCTCTACGGCATCGGCATCGCCGCCGTCGGCATGCTGGCCACCGTGGGCGTGACCATGTCCGTCGACGCCTACGGCCCCATCGCCGACAATGCCGGCGGCATCAGCGAGCAGGCCGGCCTCGGCGAGGAGACGCGCAAGATCACGGACGGGCTCGACGCCCTCGGGAACACGACGGCGGCCATCGGCAAGGGGTTCGCCATCGGCTCGGCGGCGCTCACCGCCCTGGCCCTGTTCTCGGCCTACAACAACACCGTGCAGCAGGCCATGGGAGGCCGGGAGCTGGTCGTCGACGTCACCGCTCCCGTGGTCGTCATCGGCCTGTTCATCGGCGCCATGATCCCCTATCTCGGCGCGGCCATGACCATGACCGCCGTCGGCGGCGCCGCCTTCAAGATGATCGAGGAGGTGCGGCGCCAGTTCCGCGAGATCCCCGGCCTGATGGAGGGCAAGGCCAAGCCCGACACGCGGCGCTGCGTCGATATCGCCACGGTGGCCGCCCTGCGCAAGATGATCGCGCCGGGACTGCTGGCGGTCCTGGCCCCGGTGGCGGTCGGCTTCCTGCTCGGCCCCAAGGCCCTCGGCGGCATGCTCGCCGGCGCCACCGTCTCCGGGGTGCTCCTGGCGCTGATGATGTCCAACAGCGGCGGCGCCTGGGACAATGCCAAGAAGTACATCGAGCAGGGGAATCTCGGAGGGAAGGGCTCGGAGCCGCACAAGGCGGCCGTCGTCGGCGACACCGTGGGCGATCCCTTCAAGGATACCTCCGGGCCCTCCATGAACATCCTGATCAAGCTGATGTCCGTCATCTCCCTGGTGCTGGCCCCGCTGTTCGTCGAGTACGGGCTGAACCTCTTCTGATCGAAGCGAGGCAGACAAACGCATGGCGAAGAAGTACGAGCTGGTCCTCATCCTGGATCCCCAGGCGGGCGACACGCAGTTGGAGACCGCCGTCGAGAACTACAAGAAGCGTCTGGAAGCGGCTGGTGCCGAGGTGGTGCAGGTCGTCAAGTGGGGTCTGCGCAAGATGGCCTACACTTCGATCTCCCTGAGGCAGCGGCAGCAGGGGTTTTACGTCCTCTACCAGTTCACGGCAGAGAGTGAGCGGCTCGAACCGGTGGAGGAGGAGCTCAAGCTCGACGAAGCCGTCCTCCGGCACCTGGTAGTCGCCGTGCCGGGCGAGTTTCTGAACGTGCCGCAGCTGGCTCCGGAGAACGTCTACATCTACCAGTCCCCCGACCGCAGCCGCGACCGCCGCGGTCCTCGCCGTGACCGCGAGCGCCGCGACGACGGGCCCCCCCGCGCCGAGCGTGACCATGGGCCGGCGGAGAGCACCGCGGCTTCCGCCGAGGAAGGCTCCGGCAGCGGGGAGGGGGGCGAGGAGGCCGCCTGAGGCGAGGCTACGCGAGGGGTTGGCACTTGTCCCTGCTCGCCAGTCTGGTCCTCGTGGCGGCGACGCTCCTGGGAGCGCGCCGGTTCGGAGTGCGCAGGGTGGTCCTTCCGGCCTGCCTGCCCATGCTGCTGTCCTTCAGCAGCGCCTTCCATTGGGCCTCGGGCGTGGCCCCGGCGCCGTTGATCGGCTGGCTCGCTGCGCTCCAGGTCGAGCGGGGCCGCGGCTACGGCCAGATCATCGCCGTCGCGTCCCTGCCGGGTCTGGTGCTCGGCCTGTTGCAGGCCGGTGGCTTTCTGGGCTACGACGGTCAGCGGGAGCAGGTGGCGGCGGAGGTCAGGCGGTTCCTGCAGGGAAGCGGCACCGAGGTCCAGCTGGGTGACGCGGAGGTGCTCAAGCAGTTGGTGGAGATGGTCCTGGTTCTGCTGCCGGGAGTCGCCTATCTCTCCATCCTGCTGATCGCCGTCTGCGGGTATCGGCTGGCACAGGCCGCGAGTCAGTGGACGGGCACGACCCTGCCGCCCGCCGTGCCCCTGCGCCGCTGGCGGATGTGGGAGGAGTTGATCTGGGTCCCCATCGGCGCCCTGGCCCTGCTGCTGGTGGGCGGCGAGTCCTTTCGCGGGCTGGCCGTCAACGCCGCCGTGGTCATGTTGCTGCTGTACTCGGCTCAGGGACTGGGGCTGGCACGGCACCTGATGTGGCGCCTTGGCGCCCAGCGCTATCTCGTCGTTCTGGTGTACGCCTTGCTGGCTTTCACCTCCAGCCTCTCGGTGGTGGCCCTGGCGCTGTCGGGACTGGCGGACAACTGGTTTGACTGGCGCCGGATCGGACACCGGCGCGAGCGAGAATCCGATCAGGAGATCGACAAGTGAAGATCATACTGCTCAGAGACGTAGACGCCCTGGGGTCCGCCGGCCAGATCGTGACCGTGGCCGACGGGTACGCCCGCAATTCCCTGATTCCGAAGCGGCAGGCGCTGCTGGCGACCGAGGCCAACGTGTCCCTCTTCGAGTCCAGGCGGCGGCAGCACGAGGCCGTCGAGGAGCGCGGGAAACGCGCGGCCGAGGGCGTGGCGGCCGACTTGGAGAAGGCGTCGCTCACCGTTCAGGTCAAGGTCGGCGAAGGAGAGCGTCTCTACGGATCCGTGACCGCCCAGAACATCGCTGACCTGCTCAAGGAGCAGGGCCACGACGTCGACCGTCGCAGCATCGAACTGGAGGAGCCTATCCGGGCACTGGGCGTGTACAATGTGCCGGTGCAGCTGCATGCCGGTGTGAAGGCCGCCGTCAAGCTCTGGGTCGTGAAGGAATAGGGCCTCGGCTCGCCCCGAAGCGGAGGAGCACGGTTCCGTGGCATCCACTTGCCGCGGTCAGGGCCCTCCAGACAGGCCCTGGCGCTCGTGAAGGTGATCTTCCCCTGGCTGGGGTTCCTGCTGCTTTCCTCGTGCGCTCCCCAAGGCGAGGGCCCGGGGCCGTTCGAACGGACCGAGGAACGGGTCTGGCGCCTGGCCAACCGCAGCCACACCGGCGCCGACGGGATCTTCGTCCAAGCCACCTTCAGGACGTTCGCCTACGAGATCGCCCGCATCTACGCCGAGGCGGAGATCGCCGGCCTCGGGCAGGAGCAGGTCACGAGCCGGTTGCGCGAGTTCGTCTACGCCTGCATCGACGCACCCTACCCCATGGAGGACGGCACCGACGTCAACAGCCTCTATTACCAGTACCTGGTCTACGTCAACCCCGAATTCGACGTCAGCAACCCCATCCAGAAGACCCAGTTCGACACCTGGCGCGCCCAGTATGTGCGCCGGCTCCTCGGTATCCTCTACGACAGCAAGTACCCCCTCCTCCGTCCGGTCTACGATGAGCGCTGGGGGTACGGGCTCTACAGCCGGCTGGTGTTCAGCATCTACATCGACGGGGAGGAGTCCGGAGCCCATCCCTACATCGCCGACATCGGCGACCGCACCTTTCTCATCGACGAAGGCGGCGTACGCCACGCACCTAGCGGGACCGCCGGGGCCTATCCGTACGAGTTCGATCGGCCCGATCACGACCATCTGAAGAAGACGGCCGTCTATCGCCTCTACTTCCCCAACCGGCACCCTGACCGGAGCACCCCGATCCTGACCGCCGCCAGCAAACGCGTCTCTCTCGTCATCGAAGGTCTCGGCTCCGATCCCGAACGCCGGCTGGACTGGGACCTGCCTCTCTCCTACCCTCCGATGCCGGCCCGGCGGCTGGTCCCGCCCGTCGAGGCCGAGTCGACGCCCTGATGATCGATCGGCTGGGCGATCACCTCCCGCGCAAGGTGCTATGGCAGAGGAAGCTCTTCGTCAGCTGCTTCCTGTGATCTCCTCACCATGGCGGCGGCTGTCGCGTATTCGGCCTGGGTAAGCGAGAAGGAACGCGAGCGGGTGGAGCGGTTGGCGGCCCGCGCTGCGCCGGCTGTGCGAGAGCACCGGGCGGCCGACCATCCGACGCCGTCGCCCCCGGCTGCTGCCCGTGGACGTGCACACGGCCATCCTGCCCGTGGACAAGAGCCTGCGGGCCCTGGAACGCGACCGGGGGGATCCGGCCGCAGGCTGCGGCACTACCGGCTGTTCCTGGAGAGCAAGCCCCTGATCGACGAGTTGGAGCGCATCTGCCGGCTGGAGGAGCGCGGCCTCCGATAGAAGGAACCTGCCCCGGAGCCATCGCCTTCGGGGTGTCCGGAATCTCCGCCGTCGGCACCGCCCCGAGGCGCAGGGGACTTCCAGAGGCGAGCCCTCTCTGTCACAGTGAGACGAGAGTCCCCTGGGCGCGCATGGCGGGCACGTGGATGTCCAGGGACTCCCGGCTCAGGGGGTTGCCCGTCAGTATCAGCCGCTGCAGGGGCAACTGCAGCAGCGGCGACACATCGGAGATCCGGTTGCCGAGGGGTTCGAACGGCTCCCGCCCGATCGCCAGTCGCACGGCCTCGACCAGGGCGTCGTCCGCAAACAGACTGGTAGGCAGGCCGGTCTCGAAGGCGGGGTCCAGGCGGCCGATCCAGCCGACGGCCGCGATCGACAGCGAGCCGTCAGCGAGCGGTCGAGCCTCTCCGCCGCCGGCGTCGATCTCGTGGAGCGCGTACCGTCCGTCGTCGTGGACGGACGAGAACACGAGCCTCTCCCCGTCGGGCGACCAATGGGGCCCCGTCTCGTTTCCAGCCATTTCCGTGAGGCGGCGGACCTGGCCCGAGGCCAGTTCGAAGACGTACAAGTCCAGGTCTCCGTCGCGGTCCGAGCGAAGGCGAGTTGCCCGCCGGCGGGTGACCAGTCCGGCGCGTCGTCGTTCGCCTCGTTGTCGGTTAGCGGGGTGACGACGCCCGTGGCGACGTCGAGCATGTAGAGCTCCGCGTCGCCGTCATGGGAGGAGAATGCGAGCCGGCGGCCGTCAGGCGACCAGGGGTGGGAGGCGCGGCCCACATCGTCCACGAGCACCCTGTTCGCACCATTGTCCATCGTGTACAGGAACAGGTCGAGGTCTTCCGAGGAACCGGAGGCATAGGCCAGCGAACGGCCGTCCGGCGAGAACGCAGGCGTCCTGCTGAAGTGGCCGTCCGTGGCCACGTGGATGGCTCCTCGCCGGGGGTGAGGAGGAAGAGCTCGACCCTGGCTCCGTTCCCCTCCACATACAGGAGGCCGTAGGCGAGCCACCGGCCGTCGGGTGACGCGTCCGCCCCGGATGTCAAGCCACTCCGGCCGGTGATGCGAGTCAGGGCGCCATCGGAGCCAGGGGAGTGGAGGAATAATCTGCTCCCACCTCCCCCCGGCAGGAAGGCCTCCACCAGGACCCTCCAGTCGGCTTGGGGGGAAACGGGCGGCGGCGTGAACGTGTCCCCTCCATCGCCGTCGGGGGCCGGCGGACCACGGAGGTACTCCACCTCCACCCCACGGGCTGCCAGTTCCTCGAAGCGGTCCCGGCTTCCGGCTGACAGGGGATTGCCCGAGAGGCTCAGGACGCGAAGGGACGGGCTTTCGAGGAAGGCGCCGATCTCCTCGATGAGTTCGCCGAACAGGGGTTGTTCAGCCGTCGCGGCAGACCTCCTCCTCCCAGGGCGCGGGATCGAGGCCCAGACGCCGGGCGCGGTCGCAGATGCGGCTCCAGGTGGTGTCGTCGATGGCGATGCCGGTCCTGCGGCGCTCCGCCGCGGTGGTGAACTCCGGGGCTCCCGGCAGCTGGATCTCGCCCACCTTCGGGTCGATCCGGCTCGAGGTCACGTGGGCGATCAGGCCCTCCAGCTCGCGGTCGTAGTCCGCGTCCTCGCAGAAGAAGGCGGGGTCCCACACGTTCAGCATGAGGCCGTTGCTCCTCATCTCCACCTCCCCGGCGGCGCAGCCCTCGCCAGAGAGCAGGCCGCCGAGGATCTCGACCATCATGCTCAGGCAGTAGCCCTTGTAGGCCACCACCCCGCCCAGGGGCAGGATGGCGCCCTGGGGCGGCCCGACGAAGGCGGCGGGATCGGTGCTCGGGCGGCCCTCGGCATCGGTGATCCAGCCCTCGGGGACCGATGCGCCGCGGTTGTGGGCGAGGCGGATCTTGCCTTCGGCCACGACGGAGGTGGTCATGTCCACGAGAATCGGATCGGAGCCGCGCCTCGGGGCGGCGAAGGAGACGGGGTTGGTGGACAGCTTGCCGTCGATGCCCCCGTAGGGCGGGATCTGCCGGCCGAGGCGTCCGGCGTTGACCCAGGCCATGCCGATCAGGCCCTGGCGGGCGACGGCCAGGGAGTAGGCCCCGATGCGTCCGAGATGGGAGCAGTTGCGCAGGCTGACGCTGCCGACGCCATGGGTCCGGGCGAGGTCGACCGCCTTGTGGACGGCGTGGCGGCCGGCGACCTGGCCGAGAGCACCGCCGCCGTCGAGGACGGCCATGGCTCCGCGTTCGCGGACCACCGCCGGGCGGCCGGCGGGGTCGAAGGTGCCGTCGGCCATCTGGTCGACGTATTCGTAGATGCGGATGGTGCCATGCGAATCGTGGCCGAAGAGGCTCGACTCGACGAGGTGGTCGGCCACGGTGGCGGCATCCTGGGTGGAGCAACCCGCGGCCTCGAAGAGGGAGCGGGCGATGCGGGCCAGGGAGTCGGGCGGGAAGCGGCGCATGGGTTCAGGCAGAGGCCTGCAGCCTCTGGACCTCGGTGTCGAAGGCGCCGCTTCCGAGATCGACCCCGTACTCCCGGAGTCCGCCGGTGGCCTGCGGGCCGGTGATCCACGGCCGGCGGTCCCGGCCGGGTTCGACCAGATCGCCGCTGGCGCAGTCGCCGTGGAGGAAGTGGAAGGCCATGCCGGCCCGCTCCTCGTCCGTCGCGTTGTCGCCGGTGCTGTGGGCGACCCCGTAACAGAAGAACACGGCGCCGCCGGCCCCGACTTCGACGGCCAGGGCCTCCTCCTCCGGGGGGGAGCAGTGGATGTGGTGGTCGGACCAGGGGTCCCGTTCGTGGGCATAGCTGTGCCGGTGGCTCCCCGGGATCAGGCGCAGGGTCCCGTTGGCCGCGGTGGCGTCGTGCACGGCGACCCACATGGCCGTCCCCTTCAGGGGATCGTCGATCTTGAAGTAGGCGTTGTCCTGGTGCCAGTGGGTCCCGGTGCCCACGTGGCTCGGCTTGAGGAACAACTGGTCCAGGATGAGGAGGAAGGGATCGCCGATCAGCCGGCTCACGGCACCGGCGACCTTCGGCGCCAGGGGCAGGGCGCGGATCAGGTCGCTCTTGTCGTGGAGCGGGATGAGCTGAAGGTTGGCGCGCGACCGGGACCGGGTCTGCCCGTCGCCCTCGGTGCGCACGTTTCGCAGGAGGCCCTGGCGGCGGAAGCGCGCCACCTCGGCCGCCAGGGCCCGGACCTCGCGAGCGTCGAAGAAGGAGCTCACCAGGCACCAGCCGTCCCGGCGGAATCGGGCGACGTGATCTTGCGTAAGGAGGTCGGTCACGAGGGAAGCCAGAAAGGATAGCGGGACGGGTTCCTGCGGGCAAGGTCCGCCGCCGCCGTCTTGCCGGCGCCGGGACGGTTGAGTACCCTATTTGCGTCGTGCATTGACGGCAAACGGAAGATCCGCGGCTCCCGGTCGCACTCCATTCACCGGCGTCCGCCCACGACGCCTCTCCCCGGACGGTCTTCCGACCCGCCAGCGCCATCCGCTCGACAACAAAAGAGGAAACCGCCACCGAGCCGAGGCCGGAGGGTTGGCGGTTCCCGGCGCAACCGTATTCCTGAGACGAGAAGAGTTCCATGGCAGAGATCCCGGTCGGCATCAACGGTTTTGGCCGGATCGGCAGGCTCGTCTTCCGCGCCGGCTGGAAGGCCGGCCTCGAGGTGCGCGGCATCAACGACCTGACCGATGCCGCCACCCTGGCCCACCTTCTCAGGTACGACTCCACCCACGGCCGCTTCGACGGGGAGGTGACGGCCGACGGCGGCGACTTGGTCGTCGAGGGCAAGCGGATTCCGGTCTACGGCGAGCGCGATCCGGCGAACCTTCCGTGGGCGAAGGTGGGTGCGGAAATCATCGTCGAGGCGACGGGGTTGTTCACCCAGCGTTCGGCGGCCTCCGCTCACTTGTCCGCCGGGGCGCGGAAGGTGCTGATCTCGGCGCCGGCCAAGGAAGAGGACCTGACCGTCGTGCTGGGGGTGAACGAGGGAGCCCTGCGGCCCGGGCACACCATCGTTTCGAATGCGTCGTGCACGACGAACTGCCTGGCGCCCATGGCCAAGGTCCTGCACGAGAGCTTCGGCGTGGTGCAGGGGATGATGAACACCATCCACTCCTACACCAACGACCAGCGCATCCTCGATCTGCCGCACGAGGACCTGAGGCGGGCTCGCTCGGCGGCGATGAACATGATCCCCACGACCACGGGTGCGGCGGCCGCGGTCGGCAAGGTCCTGCCCGATCTGCAAGGCAAGCTCGAGGGTCTGTCGATCCGGGTGCCGACGCCGGATGGGTCGCTCGTCGACTTCACCGCCGTGCTCTCGGCGGAGGTGACGCGAGAGCAGGTCAACGAGGCTTTCCGGAAGGCCGCCGCCGCCGATCTGAAAGGCATTCTGGAGTACTCGGAGGAGCCGCTGGTGCTGTCCGACATCATCGGCAACCCCGCCTCTTGTGTATTTGACGCCGGCTCGACGAACGTCGTCGGCGGTACCCTGGTGAAGGTGCTCGGGTGGTACGACAACGAGTGGGGCTACGCCAACCGTTGCGTGGATCTGATCCCCAGGCTGGCGGCCCTGATCCCGAACGGAGCCCGTTCACCTGGGCAGTTCGCAAGCGAGGAGTAGGCCATGTTCGAAGACGTCTGGAAGCACTACGACGAGAACGAGCTCACCCATTCGGCGGCCCATCACCTGATGTCGGTCCACGAGTTGCGCGAGATGCACGGATACGCCCGTGTCTCCGATATCGCCAAGCACCTGAAGATCACCAAAGGCAGCGTGTCCTCGGCGATGAAGCACCTCAAGGAGCGAGGCTACATCAAGGAGGACCACAACCGCTTTCTGGAGCTTACCGAGAAGGGGCTGCGCGTCGTCTGGGAAACGGAGGCCACGCGCCTGGTGGTGAAGAAGTTCCTCTCCGACGCCCTGGCCATGGACGAGGACGACGCCGAGATCGACGCCTGCAAGGTGGAGCACCTGATCAGTTCCGAGGCCCGGGGGCGCCTGGTGGGGTTCCTGCGGTTCCTGTTCTCCGAGGATCCCATCGCCACGGAGTTCCTCGCCGTCTTCCGCGGCGCCCTCTCCGCGCACCACCTGGAGTGCAAGCGGGACGTGGCCAGCTGCCTGCTGTGCGACGAGGTCTGCTTCCTCCAGCCGGAGCCGTCGGTCCTGCGGGGCAACTGATGCCCTCCGCCCACCCCCGACGGCGGGCGGTTCCACCCGGCGGTCCCGTCAGCCTTCGCTCTTGACTCCTGTCGCGGGGTTCCTGCAGCGGCAGATGCTCCCGGTGGGCCTGGTGGTGGCCGCCATCTTCGGCCTCGCCTGGCCCGAGCCGGGCCGGGCCATGGGCGGGCTGCCGACCCAGTACGTGGCGGTGAGCGTCATCTTCGTCTGTTCCGGCCTGTTGCTGCGCACCGGCGAGATCCGCGCCGCTCTCAGCGCCTGGCCGGCCACCGCCTGGGGCTCCCTGTCCATCCTCTTCGTCACCCCCGCCATCGGCGCCCTGATCGCCTTCCGCACGCCGCTGGAGCCGGCCTACCAGATCGGCCTGGCCCTGTTCGTCTGCATGCCGACCACCCTCTCCTCGGGCATCGCTCTGACCAGCCAGGCCCGGGGGAACGTGGCCCTGGCCGTGCTGCTCACGGTGACCACGAATCTGGCCGGCGTGTTCACCATCCCCTTCGTGCTCGTCTACGTTCTCGGTGCCATGGGCCAGGTGGAGCTGTCGGCGACGGACCTGCTCGGCAAGCTGTGCCTCTCGATCCTGCTGCCTTTGGCCGCCGGCCGCGGGCTGCGCCGTCTCCTGGGATCGTGGGCTGACGCCAACCGGGCGCGCCTGACGGGTCTGAGCAACCTGGCCCTGATCAGCATCCCGTGGATGAAGTTCTCCGAGTCCTCGGAGCGCCTGGCGGCGGTGGCCCTGGCCGATCTTCTGACGCTCATCCTGGCAGGCCTCGTCATCCACGGCGTCTACCTGGCCCTCAACGACGCCGGAACGCGCCTGCTGAGGTTCGACGCGCCGACGAGAAAGGCGGTGGTGCTCATGGCCAGCCAGAAGACCCTGCCCGTGGCTCTCACCGTCCTCGCCTTCATCCCCGACGAGGCCGTGTCCCCCGAAGTCAAGGGCCTGCTGGTCATCCCCTGCATCACTTCCCACCTCGGCCAGATCTTCGTCGATGCGGTGATCGCCACCCGGTGGGGCCGCCTGCGGGAGTGACCTTCGGGCATGCGCTTCAGGCGGCTCTCGAGCCGGTTCCCCTATCTCGGCCGGGTCCTGTTCCACGACGAGGACGAGCACGGTCCCATCGACGTGGTGGAGGAAGAAGACGGGGGGTTGCTCTCGCTGCAGTTCGGGAGCACGGCCCGGCAGAGCACGATGTTCGTGGACCGCCCCCATGAGCTGACGCTGGAGTACACGCGCTGCCTCATGTCGGCGCTGGTGCTGCGCGAGGCCCCGCCGAGGCGGGCCCTGATGCTGGGCCTGGGAGGCGGCTCCCTGGTGAAGTTCCTCCTGCGCCATCTCCCCGGGTGCCGGGTCGAGGTGGTGGAGCTGCGCCGGCGGATCGTGGAAGTGGCGCAGCGCTTCTTCGCCCTGCCCCGGGCGCACGACCGGCTGCATATCCACGTCACCGACGGCCGGCGCTTCCTCCTCGATCACTCCGGGGAGCCCTTCGACCTGGTCCTGCTGGACCTGCACACCGGACAGGGCATGGCGCCGGTGGTCCAGGAGGATGACTTCCTCCCCGCCTGCCGCCGGGCCACGGCCGACGACGGCGTGTTCTCCGCGAACATGTGGTACGGCTTTGAGAAGGGGCTGGAGCGCCGCGTCCACGGGCTCCTGCAGGCCTCCTTCGAGCGGATCCTCCACCTGCCGGTGCCCGGCCGCAGCAACTGTGTAGCCCATGGACTGCCAGACGGGCGGGTGCCCCCCACCGAAAGCATGGAGCACCGCGCCCGGGGCTGGCAGGAGGCGGCAGGCCTGCCCCTGCCAGAGCTGACCCGGCAGCTGATCCGCCACAACGGACTCCCCTCGAGCCGCGAGATGGGGAGAGAATGAAGTCCGGGAGCGGGAGGATCGAACGCGAACGGAAAGCAGCCCCCGGCCTGTGGATCCCGCCCCTTCTTCTCCTGCTTGCGGGGCCCGCCCCGGGCCTGCAGGTCGACGGCTTCAGCAGCGAGGCGGTTCAGGGGGCCGTGTTCGCGGCTGCCGAGGGGGACACCCTGCTCTTTCCGGCGGGAGAGTACGCCTTCACCGGGACGGTCGTGATCGACAGGAGCCTCACCCTCCTCGGAGCGGCCGGGCTCATGGACGTGGGCCTTGTCGAGCCGGGAGAGCCGAACGACCCGCCGTACTGGGACGGCGCAGCCTCCGTGTGCTTCACGGAAGACCCCGACCTCCTGCTGTTCCGGGTGGAGAGCGGCGCCGTGACCTTGGAGAACCTGAAGCTCGTGGGAGCCATCACCCACGAGGCCGGCACCGGAGACGGCATCGCCGTCCTGGGGCATGACCGACTCGAGGTCCGCAACTGCGAGATCACCCGCTTTCGCAAGGGTGTCGACTTCATGAACTCCCGCCGGAGCGTGGTGACCGGGAGCTACCTGCACGAGAACTACCGCAATGGCTTCGGCTACGGGATCAGCATTACCGGGCCGGTGATGGCCACCGGCGGTTCCGAAGTGTCCATATACCGCAACGAATTCACCTTCAATCGGCATTCCATCGCCTCCAACAGCCCGGAGACCCGCTTCACGGTGGAGAACAACTACTTCCACGACAACGACCTGGAGCAGTGGCAGGCGTGTGTCGATACCCATCCCCAGGGCGGCTACACCATTCGCGCCGTGGTGCGCGACAACATCTTCGAGCGGACCCGGCCCATGGCCTTCAAGAGCGGCAGCCTGGAGATCACGGGCAACTACTTCGATCCCGGCAGCGGGGACTACTCGGTGGGCGGTTACTCCCGCATGCTGGACTTCGGCGACCCCGCGCACAACGGGGAGTTCGTCCCCCAGGCCATCCTCCACGACATCTACATCGGCGACAACGTGAACGACACCGAGCCGTGGCGCCGATTGTTGTGGGTGGACGAATACGACTACGAGGGCGAGACGAAGTTCGTGGCCTACAACCTGTTCGTGGACGGCCGGCTCTTCCGGTTCAACAGCGCTCTGAGTTCCGCGCCTCACCACCCCTTTCCAGGGGAGATCCCAAACCCCTTCGTCGGGCATGTGTACGTCACCCTGCCCGACTCGGAGGAGCGCGTCCACCGCATCGAGACCGGCCTCTGGTACGACGTGCACGCCCTGGCCGTCGACCCCCAGGGATGGGAGGACATCGCCGAGATCGGGGTGCAGATTGCCAGTACCCGCAGCCTCCCCTCCAACCCGGAGGACCGCATCGATCAAGAGGATTTCTCGGCCGCGGGGCGCTACTTCATCCGGGGCACCGAGGGCACCGTCCACTCGCGGGAGACCGAGGGCTCACCCGACTGGAGCGATGTCACCGGAATCGAGGGATCCTACGTCGACGGCCCGGCGAGCAAATGGTCCGGCCGCGGCCGCCACCGTCTTCGTCTCAAGGCACGGTTCCGGCTGTCGGATCAGGCCGTCGGAGGAAACTGGCGGATCTTCGGCTACGCCCGCGACCAGGACGGCCATCTGCCGGTCCCGCCCTGGCACGAGTTGCTGGAGGGCTGGCCCCTCGAGGTGGAGGGCGCTGCCCACGGGCCTGCGACGTCGATCGCCGGCCCCGGATCCGGCCACGGGGCGGTGCCGCAGGAGGCCAGGCTCGACGGGATCTACCCCAATCCCTTCAATCCGGTGGCCACCATCCGCTTCACCCTCTCCGGGCCGCAGCAGGTCACCCTGTCGATCCACGCCCTCAACGGGCAACTGGCGGAGACTCTGTTCACCGGGCCCAGGAGCGCCGGCAGCCATTCCGTCCGATGGGACGCTTCCGCACGGGCCTCGGGGGTCTACCTGTGCCGGCTGGAGGGAGGGGGCCAAGTCTCCCAGGTGCGGAAGATGGTCCTGGTCAGGTGAGCGGCGGGGGCCGCTCAGTCCTCGGCGATCTGGTCGCCGTTGCGCCCGTTTGACCCGGCGGGTCCCCCGCCGGCCACCTTCTTCAGCCGCACGGCGCAGACCTTGTACTCCGGGCAGCCCGTGAACTCGTCCTTGCCCTCGCCGGTGAGCAGGTTCGTCCTCGACTCGGGGAAGTGGAAGGTCATGAACACCGTGCCCCGGTTCGAGGCGCGCGTGACCTCGGCGCGCACGGTCACCGCCCCGCGGCGCGATTCCACCTCCACCAGGTCGCCGTTGCGCAGGTCGAGGCGCCGGGCGTCCCCGGGATGGATTCGCAGGGTCTCCTCGGTGGCCTTGTTCAGCTTCACCAGGTCGGTGCGCCGCGTCATGGTGCCGACATTGTAGTGGAAGAGCTGCCGGCCCGTGGTCAGCATCCACGGGTAGTCGTCGTCGGGCAGCTCGGCGGGCGGCTGCCAGGGCGTGGCCGTGAGGCGCGCCTTGCCGCGCAGGAAGGCCCCGTCGCGGTGCACGATGTCGCTGCCCGGGTCGTCGGCGCCGACGCAGGGCCACTGCAGGAACCCCTTCTCCTCCACTCGAGCGTAGCTGACGCCCCGCCACAGCGGGCTCAGGCTGGCCACCTCGTCCATCACCTTCGATGGATCGACGCGGCCATCGGCGTCGGTGAAGCCGAGGTCGATCCCCATGCGCCGGGCGATCGCGTGCACGATCTCGCCGTCGACGCGCACCCCCTCCAGCGGCTCGATGGCGGGGCGCACGCGCTGGATGCGGCGGTCGGAGTTGACGAAGGTGCCCGACTTCTCGAGGAAGGTCGTGCCCGGCAGCACCACGTGGGCCAGCTCGGCGGTGGGGGTCATGAAGATCTCCTGCACCACCAGGAAGTCGAGACTTTCCAGGGCCCCCACCACGTGAGTCGTGTCGGGGTCGGACTGGGCCACGTCCTCGGCGAGGATGTACATGGCCTTGAGGGTGCCGGCGTGGGCGGCGTCGAACATGTCGGGGATGCGCAGGCCGGTGTTGTCGGGGGGCTCCACCCCCCAGACCTTGGCGTGCTCGGCCCGCGCCACCGGGTCGGTGACCGGCCGGTAGTCGGAGAACACGTTCGGCAGGGCGCCCACGTCCGAGGCGCCCTGGACGTTGTTCTGGCCGCGGATCGGGCAGGCGCCGGTTCCCGGACGGCCCATGTTGCCGGTCATGACCGCCATGTTGATCATGCCGAAGACGGCGTTGGAGCCATGTCCCGCCTCCGTGACCCCCAGTCCCCAAAGGATCTGCGAGGCCTGGCCCGAGGCGTAGAGACGCGCCGCCCGGCGGATCAGGTCCGGGTCCATGGCGGCGATCTCCGCCGCCCACTCGGGGGTGCACCCGGCCACCGTGGAGCGCACGTCGTCGAGACCCTCGGCGCAGCGGCCGATGAAGTCGGGATCGATGAGGTCCTCCTCGATCAGGACGTGCTGCAGGGCGTTGATGACGGCCACGTTCGATCCCGGCCGCACCGGCAGGTGCAGGTCGGCCAGGCGCGCCATGTCGGTGTTGCGGGGATCGAGGACGATGAGCTTGCAGCCGGCCAGCACGGCCTGCTTGATGCGGGCGCCGAAGACCGGGTGCGCCTCGGTCGGGTTGGCGCCGACGATCATCAGCACGTCGGACTCGGCCACGTCCTGGAAGCTGTTGGTGCCGGCGCCGGTGCCCAGGGCCTGGCCGAGGGCGTAGGACGACGGCGAGTGGCAGACGCGGGAGCAGTTGTCGATGGAGTTGGTCCCCAACCCGACCCGGGCCAGCTTCTGCATCAGGTAGTTCTCTTCGTTGGTGCAGCGCGACGACGAGATGAGGGCCACCGCGTCGGGGCCGTGCTCGCGGGCGATGCCTCCGAGCCGGGAGGCGACCAGGTCGAGGGCTTCCTCCCAGCCGGCCTCGCGGAAGCCGCCGTTCTCCCTGATAAGGGGCGTGCGCAGGCGGTCGTCGGAGTGGGCGAACTGGTGCGCGAAGCGTCCCTTCACGCAGGTGTGGCCGAGGTTGGCCGATCCCGACTTCGAGGGCGTGATGTTGACCACCTGGCCGTCCTTGGTGTGCACGTCCAGGGCGCAGCCGACGCCGCAGTAGGAGCAGGTGGTGGTCGTCGTCTCGTCGGGCAGGCCGAAGCCCCGGGTGCCGGGCTCTTCGAGGGCGGCCACGGGACACTCGAAGACGCACTGGCCGCAGCTGACGCAGTCGGCCTCCTCGAAGCCGGTGTCGTTGCCGGCGATCACCTTGGTGTCGTAGCCGCGGCCGGACATCTGCAGGATGAAGGAGCCCTGGACCTCGTCGCAGGCGCGCACGCAGCGGGCGCAGCCGATGCACTTGTCCATCTCGAGCTTGATGAAGGGGTGGGAGTCGTCCGGCTCCGGGTCGTGGGTGCGGGGGTTCTCGTAGCGCGGCGTGCGCAGGCCGACCTGCTGGGCCAGGCTCTGCAGCTCGCAGCGGCCGTTGGCCGTGCAGTCCAGGCACTCCAGGGGATGGTCGGAGACGATGAGCTCGGTGATGTTGCGGCGCAGTCGGGTGATCAGCGGCGAGGAGGTCCGGTAGCGGGCTCCGTCGGTCACCGGCGTGTGGCAGGCGGCCACGGGCTTGCGGCCCTCGTGCTCGACGAGGCAGGTGCGGCAGGCGCCGTACGGCTTCATGCGGTCGGAGTAGCACAGGGTGGGGACCGACTTGCCCAGGGCCTGGATCGCCTCGAGGACGGTGCGGCCCTCGTCGACTCGCAGCGGCTGCCCGTCGATGGTAACGGAGAGTCTCGCCGGCCTTGGCTCCACCATCTTCTGCCGTTCCTCGAGGATCTTCTGGCCGGCCTCGATGGCGCTCCTCGCTTCCTTCTTCACCACTATCGACATGGCCTGCCTCCTCTTGTGTCAGACCGCCGGCTCGCGGCGGTAGCGGTCCAGCTCCGCGGGGAAGTGCTCCACGAGGGACTCGATCGGCGCCGGCGTCAGGCCCCCCATGGCGCACAGGCTGCCGTACTTCATGGTCTCGCAGAGGTCGCCGAGCAGCTCCAGCCGCTGGTCGGTGACGCCATCTTCCATCATCTGGTCGAAGAGCTCGGTGCCGCGCACGGCGCCGATGCGGCAGGGGAAGCACTTGCCGCAGCTCTCCACGGCGCAGAAGTGGAACAGGCCGCGGCCGATCTTCATCAGGTCGTCCTCCTGCGAGTAGACGACGATGCCGCCGTGGCCCAGCAGGGCGCCGGCGGCGGCCATGGCCTCGAAGTCCAGCGGCGTGTCGAGCAGCGGCTCCGGTAACAGGCCGCCGAGAGGTCCGCCCACCTGCACGGCCTTGAAGATCTGCCCGTCGGCCATGCCGCCCGCCTTCTCGAAGATGACCTCCCGGAGCGTCGTGCCCAGCGCGACCTCGTAGAGACCGGGCCGCTGCACCCGCGAGTTGAGGCTCAGGAGCTTGGTGCCGCGCGAGCTCTCGCTCCCGAGAGCCTCGTAGGCCGCGCCGCCGTGCTCGACGATCCAGGGAAGGTTGTGGATCGTCTCCACGTTGTTGACCGCCGTGGGGCAGCGCCACAGGCCCTCCTGGGCCGGAAAGGGCGGGCGCGTGCCGACCAGCGCCGGCAGACCCTCCAGGGAGCGCAGCAGACTCGTCTCCTCGCCGCAGATGTAGGCCCCCTGACCGCGGACGACGGTGATCTCGCAGCCGTCGAGCAGACCGGCGCTCCGGGCCTCGGCCACGGCCTGCTCCAGGACTCGCCGGGCCCGGGGGTACTCGAAGCGGGCATAGATGTAGGCGTGTTGGGCGCCGGTGGCGTAAGCAGCCAGCAGCACCCCCTCGATCTGGGTGTGGGGATCGCGCTCGATCAACTCCTTGTCGATGTAGGCCCCGGCGTCGCCCTCGTCGAAGTTGACGACCACGAAGCGGCGTCCCGAGCCGTCGGGGGCCACGCAGTCGGCCACCGTCTGCAGCTTGACGCCGGCCGGAAAGCCGGCGCCGCCGCGTCCGCGCAGCTGGCTGGCCTTGACCTCGTCGATCACCTGCTGCGGGGTCATGGAGGAGAGGGCCTTCTCCAGGGCCGAGTAGATGCCGCGGGCTCTCGCCTGCTCCAGGCCCAGGACATCGTGGCCGGCGTGGCGCAGCAGCACGCAGGGCTCGCCGGCGGCCGGCGGGTACACGGCGTTGACCGGCTCCGGCAGGCGGTGCCCGGTGCCGTGCCGGACGTGGGCGAGGGCTTCTTCGAGAGCGCCGTCGCCCGCCAGGGACAGGGGCTCGCCGTCGACCATGGCGTTGGGGCCGAGGCCGCAGTAGCCGAGACAGGCCACGTGCTCCAGGCGGGCTCCCTCGGGGGAGACCTCTCCGGTTTCGATGCCGAGCACCTCCTCGCAGCGGGACAGGACGGCGTCGCAGCCGGCGGCGCGGCAGGCTTCGCCGATGCAGATCTTCAGGGAATGCTCGGCCGTCCGGTTCTGGCCGAGCTCGTCGTAGAACTTGGCCGTCGCCCGCACGTGGGACGGCGGCAGGTTGTGGTCCCGGGCCAGCCGCAGGACGTCGTCGTCGGTTATCGCCCCCTCGCGCTCGTGGATGCGGGCCAGCTCGTCGTACACGGTGCGGCCCTCACCGAGAAACTTGTTCTGCAGGGCGATGAGGTTGCGCGACATGGTCGGGGAGAAGGCCGGGGGATTGGGGAGAACGCCGGGTCGGGGACCTCCGGTAAACTAATAACGGATTTGGGGACGTGAAAGAGGCTGCGGCACGGCATCCCGAGGGGTCCGTGCGGGCGGCAATGCTCAGCAGGCCACCTTCGAGGTGCCGAAGTACTGCGTGCCTACGTACATCACCTGGACTTCCGTCCGGCAGCGAGTGGGATCAGCCGCTCCATCACCGCCCGGTCGAAGTTGTCCGCCTGCACCTCGATGCCGTCGCTGTCGGGGTGGCACTGGTCCTCGGCGTAGCGAGCGATCAGGTCGAGGTCGAAGACCTCGAGACCGTCGATGTAGATCAGGTTGGCGTCGCCCAGACCGGTGAGCCGGCGGTGGACGTCCTCCATGTCACGGCGCATCCCCGAGATCGTGTAGCCGGCGGCGTTGGGATCGGTCTCGCGCGGCGGGTAGCCGATGGGTGAGACCAGGGCCAGCGGCGTGTCCGGGTGTTTCTGGCGGATGATCTGCACCAGCGCCACGATGGCCCCCGGGTAGGTGCGCGCCGCCAGGGTCGGCGTGTTGATGGTGTTGATGCCCAGCTTGAGGGTGATGTAGTCGGCCGGCCGGCCGGCGATCACCATGCCCACCATGGTGTCGAGATGGCACTGGCCGCCGAAGCCGAGGCTGGTGAGATGAAGACCCCGGCGGCGGGCGACGATGGCCGGCCAGGTGCGCGCCGGGCCGTGGGCGCGCACGCAGTGGGTGAGGGAGCTGCCGTAGGTCACCCACCTCGGCCGGTCGTCAGCCACCGGCGCGCAGGGCGCGTCCGCCTCGAGTCCGGTCAGGTGGACGGGGATCTCCTGCGACAGCCACAGCTCGACGACCTTGTCGCCCTCCGGCAGCCCCTCGAAGACCGCCTCTTCGGAGCCCGGCGGAGCCGCGGCGCTGGCGATCAGCTCGCCGTCGATGGTCACGTCGAAGTGGAAGGCGTCGCGGCTCTCGGCGGGAGCCGACACGGGCAGGGGCAGGAAGCGCAGGCGCAGTCGGCTCGCGGCGCTGGCGAAGCGCAGGCGTACGCCGCTGGCGGTCTCGGCGCGGGCCATCAGGTCCTCGCCGGGGGATGGGAACAGGGCCCGCCGGGCGTGGGGCAGCCGCCACGGCTTGACCCAGCCGTCGCCGTGCTCCAGCTCGACGTGGCCCTGGAAGAGATCGTCGGTCAGCGGAATGCTCGGCATGGTCTATCGCTCCCAGGGAAAGGCGAAGGTCGGCTGCCGCGAGTACCGTTTCTGGGCGATGCGCAGCCGGCCGCCAGCGCCTGGCCCCAGCCGCACCGTGAAGGACGATCCCTCTCCGGGCACGTCGGCAGGCGTGCCCTCGCCGGCGGTCACACGCTCGATCCGGTGCTCCCCGTAGGCGCCGCCCTGCACGACCACGCGGCGCTCGCGGACGGGGTCGAGGTTGATCAGCTGCACGCTGACTTCCCCGTCGCTCATGCCGTCGACCAGGGCCGCCACCTGGGGAGGCAGGCCGGCCCGGCCCGCGTCCGGATCGAAGTAGCGCAGACGGCAGTGGAGGGTATGGCACGAGCGGCCCACCGGCAGGCCGCCGAGGAGCAGCTTCACGAGGGTGTCGGTGACAGCCGGGTTGAGGTGGTTCATGTCGTCGGACAGCCGCGTGTCGGCGCTGGACTCGTCCTCGGCCACGCCGCGCATGGAGGTGCGGACCTGGTCCAGCACCGACTCCAGGGCCGCGTCCGGGTAGCCGGGCTCCTCCCCCGCCAGGTAGCGCACCCAGCCGTCGCCTGAGACGCGCTGGCGGTCGTCCTCTCTCTGTGACCAGAACCAGAGCTCCTGGGCCCCGGGCGAGAACGGCTGCGGCCGGAAGTCGTACCAGCCGTCGTCGCCGTGCATGTGGGGGTAGAGGGTCCGGCCGTCCTGCTCCTTCGCGTTCTCGTTGACCTTGTCGAGGACGCCGCGCCAGGTGTCGACGTAGGCCTGCTGCCCGGTGAGCAGCAGCCCGTGGGCGAAGCCGAAGTGGGGGCGGGAGTAGCAGGCCGGGCGGTGGGCCGCGGCCCCCGTCTGGGGCACGGTGACCGTGAACCCCCAGCCGTAGCAGCCGCCCCACCAGCGCCCTCCGGTGGCCCCTCCGATGGTTCCGTCGAGGCCGATGTTCGAGGGGATGATGCCGCCGTTGTCCTCGGTGCGCTGCACCCAGGCGTCGATGTAGTCGACGACCCCGCCGCGGTAGCGGTCCTCGCCGGTGATCAGGTAGGTCACCAGACCCAGGTGCGTGGCCTCGAGATTCAGCGGATGATCGCCGACGACGTCGGTGTACTCCTCGAAGTGGGCGAGCATCTCGGCGAAGTTGCTCTCGCCGTGGGCGAGGCGGAAGCGGCCCTCGATCTCGATCGGGTCGCCGGCCCAGTCGAGGGCCGTGGCCTTGCGCAGCAGCGGTCCCCGGCTGCCGGTGAACATGGAGCGCACAATGCGGTGCCTCGGATCGTAGTTGGGGGCGGTCTCGTCGGTGCCGTCGTACATGGCGGTCCAGCGCCGGAGGCGGCGTTCGTAGTCCGGGTCCCAAGGGTCGCACAGGCCGTAGAGGAGGTAGGCGGAAAGGCCCTCGCCGTGGTGAAACCAGTCCAGGGACACGGGGAACTCCTTGTAGTACATGCCGTCGCGGGCCATGGGCACGTCGACGGTGCGGGCCTCCGTGTACTGGCGCAGGTGGCCCTCGAAGCCGGTGCGGAACATGTCCAGCAGGTCGACGGCGCCGCCGAGGGCGTACAGGGTGGTCCAGTTGAGCTGGTTCTCGGCGGCGTCGTCCGGTCCGTCGTCACCGCCCCACCGGGGCACCGCCAGGAGATAGCCGGAGTGCGGATCGAAGTACTTGGCGAAGAAGGCGCGGCAAGCCTCCGCCTCGGCGTCGAGGATGTGACGCTCGAGCAGGGCCCAGCGCGGCGGCGGCAGCGGGTCGTCGAGGCTGAGCAGGGGCGCGTGTCGGGAGGGCATGGCGATCCTTTGGTCAGGCGGATGAGGCGGGGAACAAGGGGAATGGCGGGGTCGGGTGCAAGGGCCGGGCGGTGGAGCCGTGGTCCGATCCGCTTGCGGACCCCGTCTCCGGGGGCCGATGCTTGCGGCCGGCGTCCCGGCGCGTCGCCGGGGACCCCCTGACGAAGGATGTGGCCATGATCTACGACGGACACGCCTACTGCTTTCCGCCGCCGACCCGCAACGGCGGCTTCGCGGATCCGGCCGAGTTCTGGCGGCACCTGCAGCTGTTCATGGCCCAGGCCCGGCTGCAGCCCTGCTGGCGGCGCTCCGACCGTGCCCCGGCCGACGCCGAGGGCCTCTACGATCCCGGCCGCCCCTGGCGCTTCGACGGCTTGAGGGAGGCCGCCTTCCGCACCGGCGACCACGGGCTCGTGGAGTGGACGGTGGACGGCGAGGACTACGCGAAGCAGGCGTTGCCGCCGTGGACGGTGGACTTCGCCTTCCCCGCCGACAGCCTGGTGGCGGAGATGGACTACGCCGGCGTCGACCGGGCCCTCCTGCACCGCACCCCGTACATGGGCCTGAACAATGCCTGGATCGCCGACTGCTGCCGGCGCCACCCGGGACGGATCCAGGGCCTGGTCCAGGTCCCCGAATGGTGGTTCCCCGCCAGGACGGAGGAGGCCATCGGCAAGCTGGAACGAGGGATCCGGGACCACGGCCTGTCGGGCCTGCAGTTCGTCCCCTTTCACCGGCCCCTGTACGACCTCTCTCCCGAGTGGACGGGGCCCGACTTCGACCCTTTGTGGGCGGCCGTGTCCGAGCTGGGGATCCCCGTGTTCTTCACCCTCGGCGCGGCCGGGTCGCCGGCCGGCTACATCGAGGAGATGCGCGTCCTGCGCGTCTGGATGGACCGCTTCCCCGACGTCGACGTGGTCCTGACCCACGGCTTGCCCTGGCGGCTGTTCGCCGAGGAGGACCGGCTCCACGTGCCGGACGAGGTCTACGAGGCGGTGCCGACCGGCCACCCGCGGTTCCACATCCAGATCCTGTTCGCCGTCTTCCTGCAGTCGCGCTGGGACTACCCCATGCCGCAGATGCGGCCCGTCCTGGAGAAGATGGTGGAACGCATCGGCGCCGACCGCATCATCTGGGGGACGGACATCCCCATCGTGCTCCTGCACTGGACCTACCGCCAGAGCCTGGACTACGTGAGGAAGTACTGCCCGTTCCTCGGCGAGGCCGAAATGGCGGCGATCCTCGGCGGCAACATGGAGAGGCTCCTGGGGCCAGGGCGGTAGCACCGACGGGCGTATTCGGGAAGCCCGGTAATCCCCGGCTGCATGGCGAAGGAGATACTATCTCAGGACTACCAGCTTTCGGGTTTCAACCAAGTCTCCTGCTTCCAGCCGGCATATGTACACCCCAGAGGCAGCCGTGCGCCCATCATTGGCCCGTCCATCCCAACGGACATGGTGATAGCCTGAGACCTTGCTCCCTTCAGCTAGCACGCGAACTCTCTGACCGCTGACACTGTATATCACAAGCCGAATGACCTCTGGTCGGGCCAAGTGGTAGGAGATGATGGTCGACGAGTTGAAGGGATTTGGGTAATTCTGATTGAGAGCAGCCTGTCTTGACCGCAATTGGGCTGTGTCCCTCACGTCTGTTTCACTGGCGCTTGCTTCTCCTCTGTACAAGCCCCAAGCCGTAGCTGCGTAGATGACGTTCTCGCTCTCAGGGTCGAATGCCACGTCACTTATCCAAGGAGAATCTGTCAATTGGTGACTTATGGTTGTCCACGTCTCACCGCCATTCTGGCTGACCAAGAGAACCTCGCCTCCGACGAGGTAGAGGTGGTCGGAGTTGTGTGGACTCACCCTCAGTCGTACGCTGCTCCAGGCATGTTCCTCGGGAAAGAGCACGCCCGTCCAGCTCCTGCCAGCATCCTTTGAACGGTACACCCCATTCGGTGTGCCCGCGTACAGGTGGTCGGGGGCACCGAGGGCCAGGGCCTCAATGGGGCCTCTCTCAACTTCTCCGGTTGCCTGCCAGGATCTACCGGCATTTCCGCTTCTCCAGATCGTCGCTCCTATTGCCGAGTAGAGGACGCCGAGCGCTCCGTCAGCCACAAATCCTCCCACTCGTCCCCCTAAGGTCAGACCCGCGGACCTCAGCTCCCAAGACTCCAGCAGGTTAGCAGTAGCACGAATCGTCCAATCTACAACGAAGAGATCGTTTCGAAGTCTTCCGATCCCAGGATACAGCGGCCGAAACGATGGGCCCTTCCAACCATCAAGTCTACTCGGTGTTAGAGTCACCGCCCCGTCATGACTCAGAAGGTACGTACCTCTGGCAGAGTAGTGTGCTATAAGAGATCCCGTTGCCTCTCCGAAGTGAAGCACATCTACGAGTCCGGAAAAGAAGTACTGGGGAGAGTTTCGGGTCACCATGTTCCAAGAGCGCCCTCTGTCACTGCTGACCACCACCCCCGGCGACCACAGAGACGAAGCCTCGCCACTATCGCGCCGGTTGAATACAGAGCCCACATACATGTCTCCCTTCTCGTCGAAAACTACAGTGCCCGCAGGCATCTGCAGCGTCGCCAGGTTCGCCCGATGCCAGTTCACCCCGTAGTCATCGGTGTGATACACGCCGTACTCACCCAGCGCAACAGCACGTCCTCCCACATCACGATCAACAAGCGGGAGTATCTCGAACAGACTCTCTGTCTCGGACATCTGACTCCAGGTCGCACCTCCGTCACGCGAACAAAACACACCGCCGTACATCCCTGCACCATACATCAGACTCTCAGTCACAGGGTGTATCGCCAAGTGTCGGAACTCAACAGGGCTCGTCGATACTTTCCTCCAGGTGTATCCACCGTCCGTGCTCTTCAGGAGTTCATCTCCGTCTTGTCCGTATAGAACGCCGCTGACCGCGGCGATTGAGAGGTGGCCGAAGGGCAACGCTTCTCCCACGATCGTCCAGGTCTCTCCCCGGTCATCAGTTTGCATCAAGGTCCCATCGTCCACCCAGTTTCGTACATACACGTAGATGATGTGGGGCTTGGTGGCTACCAGGACCTGGGCACCCTCTGCAGGAATGGACAATTGCGTCTCCTCCCATGTGCTACCAGCATCGTCCGAGTATGCTAGTCGCTCCTCGAAGCGGGCGTAGACACGTCCAGCAAGCACCGGATCGGTACCCAGCAGCAGGTCGCCCTGCTCCGGGTTCAGGTCCGAGAGTCTCGACCATCTATGCCCCCCATCATCGGATCTGACGAGCTCGGGAGCGATGTAAACCCGTCGCGCGTCCGCTCCATCGACAAAGACCTGTCTCTCGAACAGAGAGGTGTTCGTACGTAGCATCAAGCTGCACCTGACCCACGTGTCACCCCTGTTGTCGCTGGTCCACAAGCTGTTCGAGGACAGAGCATACAGTTGAGATGACTTCCGTTCCACCGCGAGATCATCCACTTGTGGATACCAACGGTTCGTGGGCATCTCCATGTGGGACCATGCCATGCCGGCGTCTTGCTGTTGACTATCGTTGGTTATGCTGGCATAGGTCTTCAGTGGCACGGCCTCCTGGGCAAGGGCCGGCGAGACGGCGAGGACAAAGGCGAGGGCGGCGCGGATACGGCATTCCATGGGGGCCTCTTCCTGGTTGGAGTTGAGTTGAACATAGGGTGAATCAGGCCATGGGGCGCCTTGCGGGCAGTCGGTCTCCGGCTGCGGGTTGTCGGTGGTGGTGGAGAGGATGACCTTTCCGGGCGGAAACGGTCGTCCCTGCATGGAAAGTCCGACCAGCGATGAACCTGAGCGACCTCGTGGACACCTCCGAACGCGTGGCCGGCACCAGGGCCCGGAGCGAGAAGATCGGTCTGCTCGCCGACTGCCTGGGGCGGCTGTCACCCCCTGAGCGCGAGGCCGGCGCGGCCTTCCTCACGGGACAGCTGCGCCAGGGGCGGATCGGCCTCGGCGGGGCGGCGATCCGGCAGGCCATGCCTCCTCGGCCGGCCGAGGCGCCGAGCTTGACCGTGGTCGGGGTGGACGCCGCCTTCGAGGGCGTGTCCCGGCGTAGCGGACCGGGTTCGGCCGGGGCCCGCGTGCAGGCGCTGGCCGGCCTCCTGGAACAGGCCACGGAGCCGGAGCAGGAGTGGCTGGCGCGGCTGGTCTTCGGCGAGTTGCGCCAGGGCGCCCAGGAGGGGGTGCTGATCGAGGCCGTCGCCCGGGCCGCCGGCGTTCCGGCTCCGGCCGTGCGCCGGGCGGTGATGCTCGCCGGCGACCTGGTGTCCGTGGCCGTGGCCGCCCTGGCTGGCGGCGAGCCGGCTCTCGGCGAGTTCCGCCTGCGGCTGATGTCGCCGGTGCTGCCCATGCTGGCCCAGACGGCCGAGGGCGTGGAGGACGTGCTCGAGCGCCACGGGCGGGTGGCCCTGGACTACAAGCTCGACGGAGCGCGGATTCAGGTGCACCGGGTGCATGACGAGGTGCGCCTGTTCACACGGCGGCTGAACGACGTGACCGCCGCGGCGCCCGAGCTGGTGGAGGCGGTGCGCGCTTTGCCGGCGAGGCAGCTCGTGCTCGACGGCGAGGCGATCGTGCTGCGCGGCGACGGCCGGCCGGCTCCCTTCCAGGAGACCATGCGCCGTTTCGGCCGCCGACTCGACGTGGAGCGGATGCGCGCCGAGCTGCCCCTGTCCGCCTTCTACTTCGACTGTCTGCACCTGGACGGACAGGACCTGATCGACGCGTCCACCGAGGATCGCCTGGGGGCGCTGCGCGGCGTCGTGCCGGAGGCGGCCCTGGTGCCGCATACTGTGGCCGACGCGGTGGAGCCGGCGCGGGCGTTCATCGACCTGGCCCTGTCCGCCGGCCACGAAGGGGTCGTGGCCAAGGATCTGGAGGCGCCGTACGAGGCCGGCCGGCGGGGCGCGGGGTGGCTCAAGCTCAAGCCCGCCCACACCCTCGACCTGGTGGTGCTGGCGGTGGAGTGGGGCAGCGGCCGGCGGCGGGGATGGCTGTCCAACCTGCACCTCGGCGCCCGGGACCCGGCCGGCGGCTTCGTGATGCTGGGCAAGACCTTCAAGGGCATGACCGACGAGATGCTGGCCTGGCAGACGGAGAAACTGCTCGGTCTCGAGGCCGGCCGCGAGGGCCACGTGGTGCATGTCCGACCGGAGCTGGTGGCCGAGATCGCCTTCGACGGCCTGCAGGCCAGCCCCCACTACCCCGGAGGCCTGGCCCTGCGCTTCGCCCGGGTGAAGCGCTATCGCCCGGACAAGACGGCCGACCAGGCCGACGACATCGAGACCGTGCGCAGGATCTTCGCAAGTCAACTCGGCTAGACGGTGGTCCCCATGGGTCTCGAGATCGCCTGGGTGAATGAGGTCCTCCTTCGCCGACGCTGAGTCCTCCCGCCAGGACCCTTTCCGCGGCCTGAAGGCGGCGGTGGCCCGCCTGCTGCCCGCCGACGGCCGCGGGCGCCGGCGCCCAGCCCCCCGCGAGGCCACCCGCATCTATTGGGAGATCGGCCGGCTCCTCGACGACCACATCTCCGGCCGTGCCGAGTACGGGGGCCGGGCCGTCGAACGGCTGGCCGGAGAGCTGGGCATCCTGCCGCGGACCCTGTACCGGGCCCGCAAGCTCTACCAGCGTCTGCCCTCCGACAGCTCTCAACTCGACCAGCTGACCTGGAGCCACTGCCGGCTTCTGGTGACGGTTCCCGACGACGGGCAGCGGCGCCAGCTGATGGAGCGCGCCGCGGCCGGCGGCTGGAGCGTGCGCCGCCTGCAGGCCCACCTGCGTGCCCGGGAGGAGAGTTCCGCGGACGCCGTGCGCGGGCGGCCCGGGGTCTACCGTCTCGTGGAGCTAGCCGGAGGTGAGGGGAGGCTGGCCTTCGACTTGGGCTTCGGCGTGCGGCGGCCCCTCGACGGGATAGGCAAGGTGGGCAAGCGCACCCGCCGCCTGCTCGCGGAGCTGTCCGCCGGGGAGGTGGTCGAGCTGACCCGGGACGCCAGGGACCGGCCGTCCCTGCGCCGGCAGTGGGGTCAGGCCGGGTCCCGGCTGTTCACCTACGGCGCCCGGCTGCTGGGGGCCACGGCCACCGGCGTGGTGGAGGCTCACATCGATCTGGGTCTCGAGGTGTCCCTGGTCCGGGGCTTCGCTCTGCGAGGGGCCGCCGGAACCCTGCCCAGAGGGGAACTGCAGCGGCTCCTGGCCGCGGCGCCGGCGGCGGTGGTCATAAAGACGCACCGGGGTCCGGGCGGCGCCTACCTGGCCGACGTGTTCGGTCTCGACGACGAGCCGGCCCTAGCCGTCATCGCCGAGCGCGGCGACTACCTCAACGCCTTGTGGGGGGATTGACCGTCCGGGCTATGGCTGAATCACCGCTTCGTGTCCCTCCGCGGAGGGCGGCGCGAGCATGCGCCGCTGCCGGGGGCTGAGCTCGCCCACGTCGAAGCGGCCGTACCAGTCCCTGGCCCACGAGGAGTGGCCGGGGCTGTACTTGAACAGCAGGGCCCGGCGTTCGGTGGGCGAGCGCCAGGCCATCGTCCCGTGGATCACCGCCTCGGTGAAGATCAGGGCGTCCCCCGCCTCGAGGGCCGGCTGCACGACGTACGGCGCGGGGCGCTCGAAGGAACGCACGTCCTCGGGGATGTCCCCCGCGTCGAAGTTGCTCTTGTGACTGGCCGGCACGCAGGCGAAGCCGCCGGCCCCCGCCGGGGCCGGTGTCAGAAACCAGGTGACCACGGTCAAGCCATTCGACATCCGGCCGTTGCGGTAGTGATACCAGTGGGTGCCGCCGGTCCCTCCATGCAGCCCCCCGCGGCTCTCCCCTTCCTTCATGAAGATGGCGTAGTCGTGGTCGAGGCGGACCCGTTCTCCGAGCAGCTCCACGAGGTAGGGCAGGATCCCGGGGTGATCGATCAGGCGCTTGAGCGGCTCTCCCCACGGAAGCACCGACCACTCCCCGTGGGGGTCCGGCTCCTGGTAGGGAAACCTCTCGTCGGCGATGCGGTTGACCTCGGCGACTTCCTCCGGCGCCAAGGCGTTCCTGACGATGAGGTATCCCTCGAGGTCGAAGAGGAAGCGTTCTTCGTCGTTCATCAGCAGGTACTCGCTTTCTTCAATTGCGGCCTCCGCACCCCCAGAGCTCCGGAGGGGGCGGCTCGACCGTGCTGCCCGTGTAGCGCAGGCCCGGCACGCGGTCCCTCGCCAGCAGCAGGGGTCCGTCTAGGTCCACCCAGTCGGCGCCCTGGGCCGCGAGCAGGGCCGGTGCCATGGCCAGGGACGTGCCCACCATGCACCCCACCATGACCCGCAGCCCTGCGGCCCTGGCTCGATCCCGCAGCTCCAGGGCGGCGGTCAGTCCCCCGGTCTTGTCGAGCTTGATGTTGACCGCTTCGTACCGGTGCCGCAGCCTGCCGAGGTCGGCGGCGGTGTGACAGGACTCGTCGGCGCACAGCGGCACCGGGTGCTCGAAGTCGGCCAGGACTTCGTCCCCGGCCGCCGGCAGGGGCTGCTCGATGAGAGCCACGCCGAGCCCGGCCAGGCCCTCCATCAGAGACCCCAGCCCATCGGCGGTGCAGCCCTCGTTGGCGTCGACGATCAACTGGGATTCGGGCGCTCCCTCGCGGACCGCCCGGACCCGCTCCATGTCGCCCCCGTCGCCGGCCAGCTTGAGCTTGAGCAGCGGCCGCCGGGACTCCGCCCTGGCCGCCGCACCCATCGATTCCGGCGTTCCCAGGCTGAGGGTGTAGGCGGTGGTGAGGGGACCCGGAGCGGGGTGTCCCGCCAACTCGTGGACGGTGCACCCGCGGCGACCCGCCTCCAGGTCCCACAGGGCGCAATCGAGGGCGTTGCGCGCCGCCCCGGGCGGGATCTCGCGCGCCAGGTCCCCCCGTGTCCATCCGCTCTCGATGTCGGCGGCGGCTCCGCGGATCTGTTCCATGACGCCGGCCACGGACTCCCCGTAGCGGGGGTACGGCACGCACTCCCCTCGCCCCGTGGACTCGCCGTCGCGCAGCTCGACGACGACCACCTCGACGTGCGTCCGGGAGCCGCGGGAGATGGTGAAGGTCCCGGCCATGGGCCAGGTCTCGGAGACGACGGTCAGCGCGGCCATGCCCTGCGTCTATCTCCGGGGAGCGGCCCCGGGTGCATCCAGGGCGTCGGCGAGCCTTCCGGCGCCGTACCGGCAGGCGTCGACGGCGGGCAGGCCGGTCTCGTCCTCGGCGGCGCGCAGGACGCGCTCGGCGGCGGGCCCGTCGAGGGCGGAGGTGTTCAGGGAAAGGCCGATGACGCGGCAGCCGGGGTTGGTGAGCCGGCCGCACCGCTCGTTGAGGGCGATGCACTCCCCCAGCGAGGGCAGGGGTGCGTGCGGGAGCCCGCGCATGTGCCGCCGCGTGGGCTCGTGACACAGGACGAGGGCGTCCGCCCGCGAGCCGTGCAGCAGGCCGAGGGAGACGCCGGCGTAGGAGGGGTGGAAGAGCGACCCCTGGCCCTCGACCACGTCCCAGTGGTCGTCGTCGTTGGCCGGCGTCAGGGACTCGGCGGCGCCGGCGATGAAGTCGGAGATGACGGCGTCGACGGCGATCCCTCGGCCGGCGATGAGGATCCCCGTCTGACCGGTGGCCCGGAATGTCGCCCTGCGCCCCCGCGCCGACAGCTCCCGCTCGATGGCCAGGGCCGTGAACATCTTGCCGCAGGAGCAGTCGGTGCCCACCGTGAGCAGGCGTCGGCCGCTGCGGGGCCGGCCGTGCCCCACCTCCAGCTCCACCTCCGGATAGCGGACGTCGAAGAGGACGCGCCCGAGGGCGTCGGCGCGTTCGGCGAGCCGGGGAATCCGGCGCAGACGGTCGTGGAGGCCGCTGGCGATGTCGTAGCCGTGGTCGAGGGCGGCCAGCAACGTCTCCATCCACAAGTCCGGGATTTCGCCGCCCCGGTTGGCGACGCCGACGATGAGGGCGCGGGCGCCGGCGCGCCGGCCCTGCTCGAGGGTCAGGTCCGGCTGGCCCACGTCGGCGGCGCATCCAGGCAGGCGCAACTGGCCCACGCACTGGTCCGGTAGCCAGCGCGCCACGCCAGCGGCGGTCTTGGCGGCGAGCTGGTCGGCGGCGTCGCCGAGAAACAGCAGATAGGGGGGCTCGATGCGCATCAGGCGGCGCAACCTACCGGCGATCTCGTCAACGGTCAAGGTGGATCTATATTCTGAAGGGAGTACCATTTGGACCCGTGGGAAGGGAGCGCCCGCGCATGGCACAGATCGAGGTCACCTGCCCGGAGTGCGGCAAGCAGGTATCGCTGCGCGGCCTCAACGGACACCTGCGCTTCGAGCACGAATACCCGCTCGACCAGGCCAGGCGGGTGGCCGCCGGCATTCACGTCGACGGCGCGCTGAACAAGCTGGAGCAGGAGGTGATGGATCTCGTGCGGCGTCTGTATGCCCTGAAGCAGGACGCGGAGCAGCTCAGGCAGGCTCGCGGCGAGGGGCTGATCGGCGAGCAGCTGTACGAGCGCCTGGTGAGCCAGAAGGGGCAGGAGATGACGGCCGTGGGCCGTTACCTGCAGCGGCTCGAGCAGACCTGGGCGGAACGCACCGAGCAGGTCACCGGCATCCGGCCGCGGATCGACCTGAAGGACGAGGTCACCATCGCCGACCTGCTGGCCGGCAAGGAGAGGACATCGTGATGAGGATGTGGATGGACGTGATGCGGGACCTGGAGCACCTGATGGAGGCTCCGGAGCCGATCTTCGACGCCTGGAAGGCGGGAGGCGTGGACGGACTCGTCATCGGACCGCTGGTGTTCCACGCCGGCAAGCTGGCCATCGGCCATGATCGGGGCCGCTCGATCACCCCGCCCCCCGGCACCCCGAGCCCGACCCTGACGTACGATCCCGAACCGGCCGTGTACGAGCGCTTCGGCGTGCCGGCGCCGGCGCCTCCAGAGGCCATGCCGGAGGCTCGTGCGCGCCTGGCGCGAGTTTTCCGGGCCGCGAAGGAGCGCGATCTCTCGGTGTGGATCTTCCAGGCCCATACCGGCGCCGGGTCCGGGGGCGGAGGACACCACCTCCACGACGAGACCGGGATGGCGGCCGCCTGCGCCCGCATCGTCGACACCCTCCAGCACTATCCGGAAGCCGACGGCGCCATCATGGACGGGCCCGAGTGGGGCTACGAGATCGCTCCCCACCACATGGGCGGCCGCTCGTCGATCTTCACGGATCTGCCCGAGAGCGCCCAGCCCATGTGCTCGGACCTCGGGTACGACTATGGGGCGCTGGCCGCCGCGCGGGATCGGCTGTACGAACGGCTGCACGACCTCGATCCCCGCCGGGTGGCTCTCCACGGCCCGGGGGGCTTCCTCGGCGGCTATCACCTGCTGGGCGCCGATCCCGACCTGGCTGCCTGGATGAGCTTTCGCAGCGACGCCCTCACCCGCTACTTCCGGCGCCTCGCCGACGGCGTCCGCCAGGGGGCCTGCCGCCCGGTGAAGATCGGCGTCGGCCCGCGCTCGGCAGCCTTCGCGCCGTTGTGCGGCTACGATTTCGCCGCCCTGGGCGGCATCGTCGACGTGCTGCTTCCCAAGCACTACTTCTGGCACCGCGGCTTCGACGGCCTCGTGGGCACGGTGGCGCGCTGGGTGGAGACCCTGTGCCTGTGGAACCCGGGCCTGAGCGAGGGCGACGGGCTGGCCGTCGTCGAGGCCCTCTTCGGTCTCGTGCTCCCCGGCGTCGATGGGTTGGGGGCCATGGAGAGCGCCCTCACCCCCGACTTCTACGACCTCGTGGTCACCCAGGAGACGGAGCGCGCCCTGGCCGCCGTCGGCGGGGACGCCCAACGCCTGTCCCCCTGGGTGGACGCCGGCCGCGCTCCCCACGACGGGGATCCCATGTCGGCCGCCGACCTGCGGCGCCTGCTGGAAGCCGCCGCCGCGGCCGGGCTCGAGCGGTTCCTCTATCACCACCACGGAACCCTGACCTCGGGCGAGTGGCGGGTGATGAGCGAGTTGTGCGGCGAGCCGTGGGACCCCCTGCGAAGCGGCTACCTGCCCCCGGACGAGACGGTGCTCTGAAGGGCGGGTTACTCCCGCCGCGCCACGGCGACCACGTGCGACCGGCCCTGGGCGGCTTTGCGGTAGTTGCCGAAGTGCGCGCCGAAGACCCGCTTCACGTAGCTCTTCAGCCCCGCCACGGTGACCACCCACAGGGCTCCGCCGGGGCGCAGGCGGCGCGAGGCCTCGGCCATCCAGTGGTCGAGCAGCTCGGAGCCGGCCTTGGCGGGCAGGTTGGAGGCGATCAGGTCGAAGCGCTCGTTCTCGCCCACGTGGTGAAAGCCGTTGGACAGATGGACCCGGGCGTTGCCGCAGCCGTTCGCCGCGATGTTGCGGCGGGCGTAGCCGACGGCGACGAAGTCCTTGTCCACGAGAGCGACCCGGCCCTCGGGGGCCAGCTTCGACAGGACGCAGCCGATGGGACCCCACCCGCAGCCGAGGTCGAGGCAGGCCGCGTCGGGGGCCACCTCGATGCGGTCGATGAGCAGGGCCGTGCCGGCGTCGAGGCCGCGGGGGTGGAACAACCCCCACGTGGTCGCGAACCGGAAGCGGTGACCGCGCAGGTCGGCCTCGAAGCGGAGGTCGTGCCCTTCAGGTGCGAGGTTTGTGGCGGTCATGGGGCTCCGTAATATGAGCCGCCCGATGCGGATCGAGAACCACCGTCTCGCCGGCGCCAGCCAGGTCCCCTCTCCGAACCAGGGGGGCCGGTTCTCCCGCGGCGCGCCCGATACCCTGATCCTTCACTTCACGGCCTGCGATGACGCCGACCTGGCGATTCGCGTGCTCAGCGACCCCACCCCCGGCCGCCGCGTCTCGGCCCATCTGGTGGTGAGCCGCGACGGCGATGTGACGCAGTTGCTGCCCTTCGACACCATCGGCTGGCACGCCGGCCGGTCGGCCTGGGGCGGGCGCGAGGGGTTCAACCGCATGAGCCTCGGCGTCGAGATCGACAACCCCGGCCGGCTGGAGGAACGCGGGGAAGGAGTCCTGGTCAGCAGGCTTGGCCGGGTCTACGGCCCGGAGGACGCCGTGCTCGCCGTGCACCGCAACGAGTCGGAGCCGGCCTGGTGGCTGCGCTACCCCCGCGAGCAACTCGAGGCGGTGGAGGCCCTGTGTGACCTGCTGGTCGCCGAGTATGGACTGCGCTGGATCCTGGGTCACGAGGAGATCGCGCCCGGGCGCAAGGACGACCCTGGACCCGCCTTCCCCCTCGACGAGCTGCGCTCCCGGATCCTGGGGGCCTAGTGGTTCATCCAGGTAACAATGCTGGATAGAGGCGGTGCAGCTTGATGCGCGCCTTCTCGGTGGTGAATCGCCATTTGACCGGGGCCTGGCTGTTCTCGCGTTGCGACAGCCAAGCCTGGACCTGTTGGCTCAGTTGCTGAATCGTTGCGATGCGTCGGTCCAGACACTGCCGGGACAGCATCTTCAACCCGATTTCGGCCATGTTGAGCCAACTGCCCCGTTTCGGGGTGAAATGAATGTCGATCTTGTCGGCGATGCGTTTGGCCTCGGCCGGCGCAAAGACATCGTACAACGCCGCCTTCTGGTGCGAACTCAGGTTGTCCATGACCAAGGTCAGGCGCTCGGCCTCCGGGTAGTAGCGGTCGACCAGGTCTTTCATCACCCGAGCCCAATCTTTCTTGGTGCGCTGCTGCGTGACCTGGACGTGGCAGCGGCCGGTGAGCGGTTCCAGCATCATGAAGACGTTGGCCACGCCCTGGCGGACATAATGATGATCATACCGGGCCGGATGGCCCGGTATCGCCGGCCGAGGGGCCTGCACCTCGCCCACCAGTTGTTTGCTGGTCTCGTCCAGGCAGACCGTGGGATGTTGGGGATCGTAGGGCCGGGTATAGACATCCAGCACATCCTCCATGGCACAGACGAAGGCGGCATTGGGGGCGCCCGGCAGGCACCACATTTCCTGCCGCCAGGGCTTCAAGTCGTTTTTTTTAGTGTCTTTCGGACGGTTTCCGGGCTGACCCGGTCGACCACTTCCAAGGCCACCAGGCGGTCGGCCAGCAATCGGAGGGTCCAGCCCTTTCTCCCCTCCGGCGGCGGACTGCAGGCCAGCGCGACGAGACGAGCCTCGCCTTCCCCGTCGATCTTCTTGGCCCGGCGATTCTTCTGCTCCTTGCGCTGCAGGGCGGCCTCCAGGCCTTCTTCGACGAATCGCCTGCGCAGACGCTCGACCGTGCTGGGATGGACCTCGAGCGCCTGCCCGATCCGTTCGTCGGTCCAGCCCTCTCCCTGCGGTCCTTGATCCGTCTTCAGGAGAAGGCGCGCATGCCGCTGCTTGAAAGCCGCCGCTTTCCCCTTGGAGATCAGATCGCGCAACCCGGTGCGCTCCTCGGCTGTGAGAGTGACGATGTATCTCTTCTTGGGCAACGCCGTACTCCTTTTCCAACAAAGGGGATGGGGAAAAAGGATACGGCTGCCACTCTTGTTCCGCAATTCTAAGTGGATTGACCACTAGGCCCAGGCGCCCAGGGCCATCATGCCGCCGTCGACACAGACGCTCTCGCCGGTCATGAAGGAGGCGCGGTCGCTGGCCAGGAAGAGAACCGCCTCGGCGATCTCCTCCGGCCGGCCGATGCGGCCCAGGGGGTGGGCGGCGGCCATGTCGGCGCGCATGGCCGTCTGGTCGCCGCCGGCCGCGGCCAGGGCCTCGCCGACGAGGGGGGTGTCGATGGTGCCCGGGTTGACGGCGAGGACGCGGATCTTGTGCTCGGCGTACTCCAGCGCCAGCTGCCGCGTGAGGGACAGGATGCCTCCCTTGCTGGCGGCGTACGCGGACACCCCCCTGGCCGACTGCAGCCCCTGCACGCTGGCCGTGTTGATGATGACGCCGCCGCCGCGCTCGATCATGGGCGGAACGCAGACCCGCGTCATGAGGAAGCAGGACTTGAGATTCACGTCGAGGATGCGGTCCCACTGGTCCTCGCTCAGCTCGTGGGCGGGCCGGTAGCTCGCCGTGGGCTGGATGCCGACGTTGTTGCACACCACGTCGATGCCGCCCCACTCCTCCACGGCGATGCGCGCCAGGCCTTCACAGGCCTCGGCACGGGCCACGTCCGCTGCCTGAAAGCGGATTCCGCCCGCCGGGGTGGCCGCCTCCAGCGCCTCGCCGGCCGCCTCGTCCACGTCGGCGCACAGGACCCGGGCCCCTTCGCGCGCGAAGGCGGCGCAGATGGCGCGGCCGATCCCCTTGGCTCCCCCCGTGACGATGACGCTGCGGCCCTCGAATGCTGCCATGCTCCCTCCTCCTTGTCAGGGTCGCGGTCGCGATGCACGCCGAAAGGTAGCCGGCCTCCGGGCGGCCCCCAAGGCGCCTACTCGTAGAGGTCGTCCGGGTCCGCGGCGGCCAGCTCCACGAGGAAGTCGGCGATGCGGCCCGTCAACCCCTCGAAGCAGAGCCGTCCCTTCTCCGGCGTCGCCGGGGCCGGATCGCCGACGCCGGTGTCGGCGGTGGCCTCGATCCAGTCCCGCTGGGTCCAGGCCAGCCCGCGGCGCAGGGCCTCGATCTTGAAGACCCGCTCGTGGCCATCGCCGGCCTCCGACAGGGGCAGCATCCACTCCGGAGCCAGGTGCTGGATCAGACTCGTCTCCATCTCGCCGGCGTGGTCCCCGGGCTCCTCGAAGAGATCCGCGTCGATCCACCGGTACCAGTCGAGGGTGCACAGGAACAGCTTGTAGCGCGGCCACAGCTCCCGGACCATCTGCCGGAAATCGTTGGCCCCGTGTCCGTTGAGGATGACCAGCTTGGGGATCCCCTGGTGCTCGAGGACGTCGCACACGTCGGCCAGGACCGCCAGCTGCGTGGAGGGGCTCATGTTGATGTCGAGCTTGACATCGATCTGGCCCGTGTTGACGCCGAAGGGCACCGTGGGCAGCACGACCACCTTCGCGCCTCGCTCCCACGCCCACCGCGCCGACTCGGCGGCGATGTGGTCGCACTGGATCACGTCGGTGGCGTACGGCAGGTGATAGTTGTGGGCCTCGGTGGCCCCCCAGGGCAGGACGACGACCTCGTAATCGGTCGTCTCCACCACCTTCCAGTTCGTCTCAGCCAGCACGTACGGCCTGCCGGCCATGGTCACCTCCTTTCTTGTGCCCCGCCGGGGCGATGTCGAGCTTGTAGTCATCATGAAGTGGGCAACGAGCGCCTCCTTCGAGGCGGACCTGGCGGCGGCCTTCACGCAGGTCAAGGACGATCTCACCGCCGCACTCGAGTGGCCCCCGGACCTGCTGCTGCTGTTCCTCACCCCCCACTATCAGGACCAGATCGAGGGTCTGCCGGCCCTGGTGCAGGATCGGGGGCCGCGGAGCATGCTCGGCTGCACGGCCACGGGCGTGATCGGCGGCGGGCGCGAAGTCGAGGACCGCGCCTGTGTGGCGGCCACGGCCGCGGCCCTGCCCGGAACCGTGATGACCTCGTTCCACCTGCAGGCCGGCGATCTCCCCGATGCGGACGCCTCTCCGGACCGCTGGCACAAGGCCCTCGGCGTCGACCCGGATCCTCCGCCCCATTTCCTCCTTCTCGTCGATCCCACCGGCGCTTCCCCCCTCGACCCGAGGTCGTTGCTGATGGGCCTGGACTTCGCCTATCCGGTGTCTGCGAAGATCGGCGGGCTCGCCTCCGTCCTCCAGGAGAACCGGATGGTCCTCGACGGCCGGATCGTCGATGGCGGCTGCGTCGGCGTCGCCCTCCAGGGCGGCCTCGAGGTGGACACCATCGTCGCCCAGGGGTGCCGCGCCATCGGCCCGTGCATGACGGTGACCGGCTGCAGCGGCTACTTCCTGGAAGGTCTGGACGACCGGCCCGCGGTGGAGCGGCTCATCGAGATCTACCACGAGGCCGGTGCCGCGGACCAGGAGAGGATGCAGACCTCCCTTCACCTCGGGGTGGCCGCCACCGGCCTGAAGCAGGAGCTGGGGGCGGGCGACTTCCTGATCCGCAACGTCCTCCAGCTCGACCACGAGAAGGGCGTGATCGCCGTCGGCGACCGGATCCGCCGGGGTCAGACGGTGCAGTTCCACGTGCGCGACGCGGCGGCGGCCACCCAGGACCTGGACCAGCTCCTGGCGCGCTACCGCAGCCTGCAGCCGGAGGCCGCCCCTGCCGGTGGTCTGCTGTTCACCTGCACCGGCCGCGGCTACCGCTTCTTCGGACGGCCCGGTCACGACAGCGGCCGGCTCGAGGAATCCCTCGGCCAGGTCCCCCTGGGCGGGTTCTTCTGCGGCGGCGAGATCGGTCCGGTCGGCGATACGACCTACCTCCACGGGTATACCAGCTCCTTCGCCCTGTTCCGGCCTTCGGCCTAGCCGGGGTCGCTCCTGCGCTCCGGCATGGAGGCCGGCCAGCCGGCCGGGATCTCCTCCGCCAGGCGCGACCGGTGAAGGACCGAGTATCGGGCCCCGCCGGGGTGCAGGTCGCTGCTCATCAGCACGATCTCGTCGACCCGGAAGGCGAGTTCCGGTACGGCGGCCCGGGTCCAGCCCTCGCCGGGCGCGGGGTCGGTCCCGGCGCGCACCCGGCCCAGGGTGAGATGGGGGCTAAAGGGCCGCCGCTGGCGGTCCCAGCCCAGCTCGCCCACCCGTTTCTCGATCCGTCTCTGCAGCGAGTGCAGGCTTGTCGCCCCGGATCCTCTCAGGCCGATCCAGAGGACTTGCGGGCGCTGCTCGTCCGGGAAGGCGCCCAGGGAGCCGAGGGAGAGTTCGCATCCCGGCGTGCCGGCGGTCACCTCGTCCAGGGCGGCGATCAGCGGCCCCACCCGGGACTCTTCGGTGCCGCCGAGAAACCGGAGGGTGAGATGCAGGTTCTCCGGTGGCACCCAGCGCACGCTCCCCGGGGGCCAGCCCGCCATCAGGCCGGCCGTTACCCGGGCCGCCGCGCGGCGCACCTCGGCAGAGGGCTCGACGGCGATGAAGGTGCGGATCACGTCCCGCCCCCGGTGGCCGCCTTCCGGCAGGCGTTGAGGTAGCCGCGGCTCTCGGCGGCGATCGACGCCACCCTCGGCAGCTCGTACTCCCTGGCGCCGATGACCTCCAGGTTGACGGCGATGTCCGCCCGGGCCTCGTGCAGGACGCGCAGGAGACCGGCCAGATCGATGGCGCCGCGGCCGCAGGCCTGCTCCTCCGGCGCTCCCGGCGAGCCTTCCGTCGCCCTGGCCGCGGCGGGGCAGTCGCGGATGTGGACGTGGCGCACGCGGGGGATCACGGCCTTCAGCGCCTCCACCACGTCCTCGCCGCCGCCGGCGCGGAAGATGTGGCTGGGGTCCACGTCGATGCCGAATCCGGGCGAGTCGATGGCGGCCATGGCCCTCAGCGTCGTCGGCGTGTCGTGGATCGACTGGCCCACGTGGGCCTTCACGCACAGGACCAGGCCGTGGGCGTGGGCCTTGTCGGCCATGGCGCCGAGCAGGTCGATCTGCCGGACGAGGTCCTCCTCGCTGCCGGCCTTCCCTCCGGGACCGACGTTGACCACCGGGATGCCGAGGTGGGCGGCCGCCTCGTAAGCCTTCTGCAGCCTGGTCTCGTCCAGACGGGCCTCCTCCATGGCGGTCAGCTCGAGGCCGTACTTCTCGGCCAGGCGCCGGATGAGGCCGGCCTGGGATCGCCAGTCGTCGAGGACGAGGTGCTCGCACATCCCCTGGATCGCGGACAACTCGGCGCCCTCGTACCCGGCCAGAGAGATGTGCCGCAGGGCGGTATCGACGTCGTATCCAGCGAACAGAACGGTGTTGGCCCCCAGTGTGATCATCGGTCCCGCTTGGAGAGGAGGTGGCGGTGCGGCGCCTACGGTAAGGTCTTCTCCCGGGATGGGCCACCCCCCTGGAGAAGGAGGGAGGGGAATGGTTGTGCGGGTTCCTCCCCCTCCCGTAAATTGTCGTGTTTGCCCTCTTCCCTCCTTCCAGCCTCACCCGGAGATCCATGGAGTCCGGCCTTCTCCGCGTTCGCGGAGCCCGCGTCCACAACCTCAGGAACGTCGATCTCGAGCTGCCCAAGAACCGGCTGATCTGCTTCACGGGGGTCTCGGGCTCGGGGAAGTCGTCCATGGCCTTCGACACGATCTACGCCGAGGGCCAGCGCCGCTACGTGGCCTCCCTGTCCGCCTACGCCCGCCAGTTCCTGGGGCAGTTGGAGAAGCCCGACGTCGATCAGATCACCGGTCTGGCGCCGACGATCTCCATCTCGCAGAAGGCGGGCGGCGCCAACCCGCGGTCCACCGTGGGCACGATCACCGAGATCTACGACTACCTGCGCGTCCTCTACGCCCGCTGCGGCACGCCCCACTGCGTGCGCTGCGGCGGCGAGATCGTGGCCCAGACGCGCGACCAGGTCGTCGGCCGCATCGCCGCCCTGCCCCCCGGCCGGCGCATCCTTCTGCTGGCGCCCGTCGTCGACAACCGGCGCGGGGAGTACCAGGAGCTGTTCGAGGAGCTGCACCGCGATGGGTACCTGCGCGTGCGCGTCGACGGCCAGCTCTTCACCCTGGACGTCCCTCCCGAGCTGGACCGCTACAGCCGGCACTCGATCGAGGTGGTCGTCGACCGTCTGGTGATCCGGGAGGAGATGGGGGGCCGGCTCGACGAGGCCGTGGACGGGGCCCTGCGGCTCGGGTCGGGATCCCTGATCGTGGCCGACGGCGGGGACGGGTCCGGGGAACCGGGCCGGGAGCCGCTCGAAGACTGGTTCCTGAGCGCCAACTTCGACTGTCCGGCCTGCGGCATCTCCTATGCCGAGCCGACGCCGCAGATGTTCTCGTTCAACAACCCCTCCGGGATGTGCCCCGACTGCGACGGGCTGGGCACCAAGATGATCGTGAACGAGGGCCGGCTCGTTCCCGATGCCGCCAAGTCCCTTCGCGAAGGGGCGGTGGAGCCCCTCGGCGACATCGCCGCCAACCGTTGGCGGTACCACCTCTACGAAGGGGCGGCCAAGCACCTGGGATTCACCCTCGACACCGCCTGGGAAGAGCTGAGCAGCGGTCAGAAGGCGAGCTTCCTCCAGGGGATCGACGACCGCAAGATCCGGTTCGTCTACAGCGGCCGGAAGGGCCACTCCTGGACCCACGACGACCGCTACGAGGGGGCCCTGAAGCTGATCGAGGAGCGGCTCCACCACGGCAATGCCAAGGTGCGCAGAGATCTCGGCCGCTACGTGCGCACCGGCCTTTGCCCCTCCTGCCACGGCGGGCGCCTGCGGGGCGAGGCCCTGGCCGTGCTCCTCGGCGGCAGCCCTCTGCCCGAGATCACGGCCCTGCCCATCGAGGCCAGCCGCCAGTTCTTCCACGGCCTGGAGCTGTCCGACGAGAAGGCCTTCATCGCCGAGGACGCCCTCAAGGAGATCCGGGGGCGCCTGGACCTGCTCGACGAGATCGGCCTCGGCTACCTGACCCTGGACCGCGGCGCCGACACCGTCTCGGGAGGGGAGTCGCAGCGCATCCGTCTGGCCAGCCAGATCGGCTCCGGACTGGTGGGCGTCCTCTACATCCTCGACGAGCCGTCCATCGGCCTCCATGCCCGCGACAACCAGCAGCTCCTCGACACCCTCAAGCGGCTGCGCGACGTGGGCAACACGGTGATCGTCGTCGAGCACGACGAGGAGACCATGCGCCAGTGCGACCTCGTCGTCGACTTCGGCCCCGGGGCCGGAGACCGCGGAGGCCGCGTGTTGATCACCGGCGCGCCGGAGGAGGTAGCCGCCGAGGAGAGCTCCCTCACCGGACGGTATCTGACCGGCCGGGAACGCATCGCCATCCCCTCCCGGCGGCGGCCGGCGCAAGATCGCTGGCTGACGGTGAAAGGGGCGCGGCACAACAATCTCCGGACGGGGGACGTGAAGATCCCGCTGGGGCTCTTCGCCTGTGTCACCGGCGTGTCCGGCTCGGGGAAGAGCTCCCTGGTCAACGACATCCTCTTCAAGGAGCTCGACAACCGCCTCCATCGGGCCCGGACCCAGCCGGGAGACCACGACGATATCGAGGGCGTCGAGCATCTGGACAAGGTGATCCGCATCGATCAGCGGCCCATCGGCCGCACCCCGCGTTCCAATCCCGCCACCTACACCGACCTGTTCACGCCGATCCGCCAGCTCTTCGCGCAGCTGCCGGAGTCGCGCCTGCGCGGCTACAAGCAGGGCCGCTTCAGCTTCAACGTCCGCGGCGGGCGCTGCGAGGCCTGCGACGGCAACGGCGCCATCCTCGTGGAGATGGAGTTCCTGGCCGACGTCTGGGTGACCTGCGAAGCCTGCGCGGGCCAACGCTTCAACCGCGAGACCCTGGGCGTCCGCTACCGTGGCCGGTCGATCGCCGAGGTCCTGGACATGGAGGTGGGCGACGCCCTGGGCCTGTTCGAGAACATCCCCCAGATCCGGCGGATCCTGCAGACCCTGCACGACGTGGGCCTCGGGTACATCCGCCTCGGGCAGCCGGCGCCCACCCTGTCAGGCGGCGAGGCCCAGCGCGTCAAGCTCTCGAAGGAGCTGTGCCGCCGCGGCACGGGGCGCACCCTGTACCTCCTCGACGAGCCGACCACGGGTCTGCACTTCGCCGATATCGACAAGCTCCTGGCCATCCTTCACCGGCTGGCCGAAGCCGGCAACACGGTGGTCGTCATCGAGCACAACATGGAGGTCATCAAGACGGCGGACTGGATCCTCGACATGGGTCCGGAGGGCGGCGCCGCGGGGGGGCTCGTCGTCGCCGAAGGTCAGCCGGAGGAGGTGGCAAAGGTCTCCGGATCGCACACGGGACGGACCCTGGCCGGGGTCCTGGATCCTGAGCCCCGCGCCGGGAGGCCGGTGACCGCGGAGCGAGGAGCGCGGGAGGAGGCGATTCGCGAGATCTCCGTGGTCGGGGCGAGCATGCACAACCTCCGCGACGTGAACGTGCGGATCCCGCGGGACCGAATGACCGTGGTCTCCGGCGTCAGCGGCTCGGGCAAGTCGACCCTCGCCTTCGACACCATCTACGCCGAGGGGCAGCGCCGCTACGTCGAATCCCTGTCGGCCTATGCGCGCCAGTTCCTCGACCAGATGCAGAAGCCGAAGGTGGAGCGCATATCCGGCCTGTCGCCGGCCATCGCCATCGAGCAGAAGAGCCCGAGCCGGAACCCGCGCTCCACGGTGGGCACGGTGACCGAGGTCTACGACTACGTGCGCGCCCTCTTCGCCACCCTCGGCGCCCAGTACTGCCCGCGCTGCGAGGTGGCCGCGGGCTCGCAGACCGTGGATCAGATGGTCGACCGGATCCTGGCCATGCCCCGGGGCCGGCGTCTGCTGCTGCTGGCGCCGATGGAGCCCACCCGCAACGAGGGCTACGAGACCCTGCTGCGCCACGCCCGCCAGGACGGCTATGCCCGCGCCCGCGTCGACGGCGAGTTGCGCGAGCTCTCCGCCGAGGTGGAGCTCGATCGCCGCCTGCGCCACCGGGTGGAGCTGGTGGTCGACCGCGCCGTCGTCTCCGCCGCCCAGCGGGGACGCCTGGCCGAGTCGGTGGAGCGCGCTCTCGAGCTCTCCTCCGGGGAGCTGGTCGTCGCCGGGGCCGACGACGGCGAGGAGGTCCGCTACAGCCGCCGGTTCTCCTGCCCGGACTGCGGCCGCGGCTTTGCGCCGCTGGCCCCCCAGTCCTTCTCCTTCAACCATCACGACGGCATGTGCCCGGAGTGCGGCGGGCTCGGAACGGGAGAGGGCGTCGACCGCGAGGCCCTGCTGCCCGATCGCCGCCTGAGCGTCCGGGAGGGGGCGGTCGAGCTCTGGGGCCCGCTGGAGGGGGCATCGGCTTTCGCCCGGTACCTCGCGGCCGCGGCGGACACTCTCGGCTTCGATCTGGATACGCCGGTGGGCCAGATGTCCGCCGACGCGCGACGCGCCTTCTTCTACGGGGGCTCGGTACCCGTGGAGCTGCCCGGCGGCGCATGGGCGCGCTACTCCGGGCTTCTGCCCACGGTGGACGAGATGGCGCGCCAGGTGCCGCGCTACAAGTCGCTGCTCAAGGAGGTCGACTGCTCGGCCTGCGAGGGCAGCCGTCTGAAGCCGGAGAGCCGTGCCGTGCGCCTGCGCCAGGCCACCATCGTGGACCTGCAGCGCCGGCCCATCGCCGAGTGCGCCTCCTTCTTCGACAATCTGGAGCTCGACGAGCGCGAGGCCGGCGTCGCCGGGGAGCTGCTGGCCGAGGTGCGCAGCCGCCTGAGGTTCCTCCACCGCGTCGGCCTGGGGTACGTCACCCTCGACCGGCGCGCCGCCACCCTGTCGGGGGGGGAGGCGCAGCGCATCCGCCTGGCCGGCCAGATCGGCTCCGGCCTCACCGGCGTCCTCTACCTTCTGGACGAGCCGACCATCGGCCTTCACCCGCGCGACAACCGCCGGCTGCTGCAGGCCCTCCAGGACCTGCGCGACCTGGGCAACACGGTGGTCGTCGTCGAGCATGACCGCGACACCCTGGAGCGAGCCGATCACATCGTCGACCTCGGACCGGGCGCCGGATCCGAGGGCGGGCGCGTCGTCGCCTCCGGCTCCCCCGACAAGCTCCGGTCCCTGAAGGGCCCCACGGCCGGGCAGCCCCCGGAGTCGAGCACCGCGGCCTATCTGCGCGGGCAGTTGAGCATCGACGTCCCGGGCCGGCGGCGCTCCCCCGGCGAGGCCAGCCTCATCGTCCGTGGAGCGCGCCAGAACAACCTGCAGAACATCGACGTGAGCATTCCGCTGGGGATCTTCACGGCCGTCACCGGCGTGTCGGGCTCTGGCAAGAGCTCCCTGGTGGAGGAGATCCTGTACGCCGGCCTGGCCGCCGAGCTGGACGGCTCCCAGCGCCAGCGCGGCGACTGCGACGGGATCGAGGGCGTCGAGCATATCGACAAGGTGATCAACATCGACCAGGCCCCGATCGGCCACTCGCCTCGGAGCACGCCGGCGACGGTGATGGGCGTCTTCGACCACGTGCGCCAGCTCTACGCCCGCCTGCCCGAGGCCCGCCTGCGGGGGTTCGCGGTGGGCCGCTTCAGCTTCAACCGCGCCGGCGGGCGCTGCGAGGCCTGCGAGGGGCTGGGCTCGCGCTGCATCGAGATGCACTTCCTCCCCGACGTTTGGGTGCGCTGCGAGGCCTGCAAGGGCCGGCGCTACAACGCCGACGTGCTGGCCGTGACGTTCAGGGGGCATTCGATCTCCGACGTCCTCGAAATGACCGTCGCTTCGGCGCGGTCCCTGTTCGCCAACATCGGCGCCCTGCGGGATCGGCTGCAGATCATGGAGGACGTGGGCCTGGGATACATGTCTCTCGGCCAGTCCTCGACGACGCTCTCGGGCGGGGAGGCTCAGCGGCTCAAGCTCGCCTCCGAGCTGGTGCGGCCGGGCACGGGGCGGACCGTCTACCTCATGGACGAGCCCACCACGGGACTGCACTTCGCGGACATTCAGCGCCTCCTGCAGGTCGTCCAACGCCTCGTGGAAGCCGGCAACACGTTGATCGTCGTCGAGCACAACCTCGACATCATCAAGACCGCGGACTACGTCATCGACCTCGGGCCCGAAGGGGGCGCGGAGGGAGGCCTCGTCGTCGCCGCCGGAACACCGGAGGAGCTGGCCCGCGAGAAGGGCTCCCATACGGGCCGGTTCCTCCGGCCGTTGCTGCCCACCCCGCGGCGCCAGCGCGCCTGACCCGTGAACCGCTCGCGCCGGTCCTCCCCATGAGCCTGCTCAGCGTTCCCCACCGGGCCTTCTTCGGCTTCGCCTTTCCCTGCCGCTACCGGGAGGACCCGCCGGTGGTCGACGGGAACCTGGGCGACTGGGACTCGTCCTACCGGATCCCGCCCCTGCTGGAGGTCGACGGGGGTTCCAGCTTCGCCGATCTCTACATGGCCTGGAGCGACGCGGGCCTGTGGTTCGCCGCCCACGTGAAGGGCAAGCGGCGCTTCAAGGTCGATCCCCGCAACTACTGGCAGGCCGACTGCTTTGAGGTGTGGATCGATACCCGCGACGTGAAGGACAGCCACCGCGCCAACCGCTATTGCCACCACTTCCTCTTTCTGCCGGGAGGCAGCGGCCGGGACGGCAAGGAGCCGATCGGGCGTCAGACATCGATCGACAGGGCCCGGGAGCAGGCGCCCCCCTGCCCCGAGGAGGCCCTGCAGGTGGGACTGCGACGCCTGAAGCGGAGCTATCGGATGGAGGTCTTCGTGCCGGCGGAGGGTCTCAACGGCTTCCGCCCTCGAGAGTTCGACCGGATCGGCTTCAACTACGTGCTCAACGACGTCGATCACGGATCCCAGTCATGGTCCGTCGATCGCGCGCCCCCCTTCTTCTCCGACCCCAGCCGCTGGGGCACCGCGGAGCTGCGCTGACGTCATTCACCTCCGGGTTCCTTTCCGAGCCTGAGGGCCACCCGTACCTTAAATCCTTCCCATGACCCCACTACAATTGCACCGCGTTGGCGGCGGGGCGGTCTTCCTGATCACCCTCGGCCTGTACACCCAGACCATGGCTCCCTCCACCTCCTTCTGGGACACGGGCGAGTTCATTACCAGCTCCCATATCCTGGGGATTCCCCATCCACCCGGGTCGCCCCTGTACGTCCTCCTGGGCCGCGTCTTCAGCCTCTTCCCGGTGGGCACGGTAGCCAACCGGGTCGTCTTCATGTCCGTCCTGGCTTCGGCCCTGGCCGTCTGGTTCACCTACCAGAGCGCCGTGGCCCTCTCCCGGCGCGCCATGGGGGGCGAGGCGCTGCGCTCCTTCGGGGACGCGCGCGACTGGACCGCCACCCTTGGATCGGTCGTCGCCGCTCTGTGCCTGGCCACCTCCTACACCTTCTGGTTCAACGGCACCGAGGCCGAGGTCTACGCCTACTCGCTGTTCTTCGTCTGCGGAGGTCTGTGGCTGATCCTCTACTGGGAGGGCACTCGCCACGGCGCCGGCAACGACCGCTGGCTGTTCTTCATCGCCTATTTCTTCGGTCTCGGGGGCGGCCTCCACCTCCTGTGTCTCCTGACCATCCCCAGTCTCGTGCTGCTGGCCTGGTTCGGCGACCGCCAGCTGAGGAGGGTCATCCTCATCCTGCTCGTCGCCGGACTCACCGGCGCCGTGGCCATGAGCGCCTTCGCGCCGCAGCCGCCGACGGCGGAGCTGCTCGCCGTGGCCGCCGCCGCGGCGGCCATCGCCCTGTGTCTGTACGTCGGCCTGGCGCACCCGGAGTACCGCAACACCCTGGCGGTGATGGTCGTCATCGGCGTGGCCGTGGTCCTCGCCCGGGCCCTCGACTCGACCCCGGTCCTGATCTTCGTCCTCCTGGCGGCCGGCATCGGCCTGACGGTGCACCTCTACCAGGAAGACCGCCGGGCCCTGGGGCTGATGGCCGGCGCCGGCGTCCTGTTCTTCCTCGGCTACTCGACCTACATGGCCCTGTTCCTGCGCTCGGGGCTGAACCCGGCCATCGACATGAACGACCCGGAGAACCTGGGCAACTTCCTCTCCTTTCTCCGCCGCGAGCAATACGGCACCGAGAGCCAGTTGCTGGGGATGCTCACGCCCCGCGCCGACCGCGTCTACCAGCTGTGGCACCAGCAGTTCAAGTACTTCCTGCAGCAGTGGCCCTTCCCCGCCCTCGAGCGGGACATGATGTTCCGCTGGGCCACCGAGAGGTCACCCCACGTCATCTCCGTCTCCCTCGTGCCGCTGCTGGCGGGCGTCATGGGCCTGGGGTGGCAGCTGCAGCGGGACTGGCGTCGGTTCCTGGCCCTGTTCCTGCTGTTCCTGGTCATGGGCTTCGGGTTGTCCCTCTACCTGAACATGCCCGACCCCCAACCGCGCGAACGCCACTACGTGTTCGGAGGCATGTTCCTGGCCTGGGTCCTGTGGATGGGGCTCGGCTGGACGGCCGTGGTCGAGGAGTTGCGCAAGCGGCTGTCCTTGCGGACCGGCTGGGTCGCCGCCCTCTCCTGTGCCGGGCTCCTGCTGCCGGCCGGCGTCGGCGCCAGGCTGCACCACATCGAGGACCGCCGGGGGGACTACATCGCCTGGGACTACGCCTACAACCTGCTGCAGTCCTGCGACGAGAACTCGCTGCTGTTCACCAACGGCGACAACGACACCTTCCCTCTCTGGTTCCTGCAGCACGTGGAGGGCATCCGCCGGGACGTGAGCATCATCAACCTGAGCCTGCTGAACACGGGGTGGTACATCAAGCAGCTGCGAGACCGCGAGCCCCGGGTGGCCATGTCCCGGGGCGACGGCCCCCCCCTGAGCGACGTCTTCATCGACTCGACCCTCACCGACACGCAGCTGGTCGATCTCTCCAAGAGGCTGTGGCGGACGCCCAGGAAGCCTCGGGAGTTCAGGGACCTCGGGCTCGACGTGCAGGTCTCGGCGTTGCCGGGCCACGAGCTGCTGCGGGTGCAGGACATCATGGTCATCGGCATCGTCTACTGGAACGACTTCAGGCGCCCCGTCCACTTCGCCATCACCGTGGCCGGCTCCAACCGCGTCGGTCTCGACCCCTATCTCGAGATGGAGGGCATGACCCTGAAGCTGAAGCGGGAGAAAATCCAGGGAAGCGGAAACGCCGAGGCCCTGGCCCGCAACCTGATGGAGGTCTACCGGTTCCGAGGCGTCCGGGACGAGTCGATCTACAAGGACGACAACACGAGCCGCCTGCTGCAGAACTACCGGGCCTGCGTCCTGACCCTGTCCGACATCTACCAGACGGAGGGACGCATCGACGAGATGGCCCGGTTGCTCCGTTGGGCGGAGGAGAACATCCCCATGGGCTGGGAGGGCCTCTACGCGGCCAGCGAGAACTACCGGCGAGCGGGACGGGCCGAGCTGGCCGCCGAGTTCGTCGAGAAGGCGGCTCAGGGGCTCATCGAGCGTTACGGCGAGGATCCGTCGGCGACCTACGACAACGGTCTGGCCCTGGCCAGCATCCTCTACAACGACTACGGCGCCTTCGCGAGCGCCGAGGACATCTACCGGGGCACCATCGCCCTGCAACCCCGGGCCTACGCCGGTTACCACGAGCTGGCCGCCACGTTGCAGGCAGGTGGCCGCACAGGAGAGGCCCTGGCGGTGGTGGATCGGTATGTCGAGGAGTACGGGGAGCTCGACTCCGCCAGCGTGGACCGGGAAGTCCTGGTCAACGCCATGCAGCGCCTCGAGGCGTCCGGCGCCGAAGCGCCGGGAACCGAGTCCGGCGCACCGACGGAATGACCTCCGGGCCGGAGCCGGCCACGACGGTCGTCATCCCCCACTACCGGGCCGACACTCTCTGCGACTGTCTGGCCTCCCTGTACCGGCCCAGCGACCGGCCCGTGCGCGTCCTGGTCGTCGACGACGGCGGCGGCGGACAGGCCCTGCGGCGGGCCCGCTCCCGGTTCCCCCAGGTGGAGATTCTGCGAAACGACCGGCGCCTCGGTTTCGCCGGCTCCTGCAACCGGGGCCTGGAGGCGGCTGACACACCCTTCGCCCTGCTCCTCAACGACGATACGCGCGTGACGCCGGGCTGGCTCGCCCCCCTGGAGGACGCGGCCCGGGCGGTTCCGGGGGTCGCTGTCTGCCAGCCCAAGCTGCTGTCGGAGACCCGTCCCGGGTACTTCGACCCCAGCGGCGCCGCCGGCGGCTACATCGACCGGTTTGGGTACACCTTCTGCCGGGGACGGGTCTTCGACACGGTTGAGCCCGATGTTGGCCAGTACGACCGGTCCCGGGAGCTGTTCTGGGCCTGCGGCACGGCCATGTTCCTGCGTCTCGAGGCGGTCCGCGAGGTGGGCCCCCTCGATCTCGACTACTTCATGCACTTCGAGGAGATCGACCTGTGCTGGCGCCTGCGCCTGGCCGGTTGGCGGATCCTTTCGGTGCCGGAGTCAAGGGTCTTCCACCACGCCGCCCGGTCCCTGCCGTCGGACAGCTTCCGCAAGGTCTACCTCAACCACCGCAACAACCTGGTGGCCCTCATCAAGAATCTCCCCGCCCGCAGGCTGTTGTGGCTGCTCCCCGTGAGGGTTCTCCTGGAGTTGCTCGCCTGCGCGCTGTACGTCGGGCGCCGCCGCCCGCTGTGCGCCGCCGCGCCTCTTGCCAGCCTGGCCTGGATCGCCGCTCATCCGGCCAACCTTTGGCGCCGCCGCCGCACCAGCCGTCGTCTCGCCGCCGGCGGCCGGGAGGTGATCGAGGCAGGGGTGTTCGCGGGCAGCGCGCTGATCCACTACTACCTGCTCCGGCGGCGGACGGCGGCGGAGCTGATGGGAGAGGGCTGATGGAGGCCTCGGAGTCCCGGGGAGTGTCCCGTGACGGCCCTCCGGGGCGGCGGGCCCTGCGCCGGATCGGCGATCCGGTCCTCAAGCTCCTGGTCAGCGGCGGGCTTCTCTACTGGCTGCTGTCGCAGTCCGACCTGGAGGCCTTCGCCCGCGTCCTGAGCCGCACCGACGGGGCCTTGTTCGTCGCCGGCGCGGGTCTCTTCGTGCTCAGCAACGTCCTCGGCGCGGGGCAGTGGTACCTGCTGCTGCGCGGCCAGTCCCTGGCCGTCTCCCCGAGGCAGACGGCGGTCGTCTACTGGGTGGGCGTGTTCTTCAACAACCTGCTCCCCGGCAACATCGGCGGCGACGCCATGCGCATCTACGACGTGCGCCGTCTCACCGGGGCCACCAGCCGGGCCGCGGCCGCCACCTTCATGGACCGCTTCATCGGGCTGTTCTCCACATGCTGCCTGGCCCTCGGGGCCTGCGCCCTGGTGGCCGACGTCCGGCGTCCCGGTCTCGTCACCCTTCTCGGTACCGTGTGGCTGGCCCTGGCGGCCCTGCTGGCCATGGGGCTGAGCCGGCGGCTCGGCCGCCGCGTCCGCCGGATTCTCGACCTCCTGCTGCCGAGCCGCCTCGCGGGGGGCGTCGAGAGATTGCGCTCCCGCATCGCCGTCTACCGCGAGCAGGCGGGCCTGCTGGCCGCCGCCTGGGCGGTCTCCCTCGGGGTGCAGTTCAGCCGCATCCTCGTCTACTGGGCCGCCGGTCTGGCCGTCGGCCTCGAGGTGGGCCTGCGCTACTTCGTCGGCTTTCAGCCCGCGGCAGCCATCGTCGCCGCCCTGCCGATCTCCGTGGGCGGCCTCGGTGTGCGGGAGGGCGTTCTGGTGGAGCTCTTCGCAGGCGTGGGGGTCGACGAGAGCCTCGCCTTCGCCACGTCCCTGCTGGGCTACGCCGCCGGCATCAGCGCCAGCGCTCTCGGCGGGGTGGCCTTCGTGCTGCGCCGGCCCCGGCGGGAGGCCGGAGCCGCCTGATGGTGCAGCTCGGCTGCGAGCGGCTCTTCGAGGATCCCCGGGCCTTCCGTCTCATACGGGGCCGCCGGGTGGGGCTGGTGACCAATCCCTCCGGCGTCGACCGGCGCCTGCGGGCCACGGCCGACCTGCTGCACGTCCGCCCCGGCCCCGAGCTGGTCCTGCTCTTCGGCCCCGAGCACGGGATCCGGGGCGACGCCGAGGACGGGGTCCCGGTGGAGACCGCCATCGACGACCGCACGGGTGTGCCCGCCGTGAGTCTCTACGGCGAGCGCCGCCAGCCTTCGCCCGGGGAACTCGAGCAACTCGACGTGCTGCTCTTCGACATCCAGGACGTGGGCGTCCGGTTCTACACCTATCTCTACACCATGACCCTGGCCATGGAGGCCTGCGCCGAGGCGGGGGTTCCCTTCGTGGTTCTCGACAGGCCGAACCCGCTCGGCGGGCTCGTGGTGGAGGGGAACATGCTCGACGCGCCGGCCTTCGCCTCCTTCGTGGGACGGTACCCGATTCCGGTGCGCTATGGCCTGACCATCGGCGAGCTGGCGCGGCTGTTCAACGAGGAGTTCGGGATCGGCGCCGAGCTGCACGTCGTCGAGATGAGGGGCTGGCGACGAAGCATGCAGTGGCCGGACACGTCCCTGCACTGGGTGCCGCCGTCGCCGAACATGCCGACGCCGGAGACCGTGGCCGTCTACCCGGGTATGTGCTTCTTCGAGGGCACCAACGTCTCCGAAGGCCGCGGCACGGCCCTCCCCTTCGAGCAGATCGGCGCGCCTTACATGGACGGCTTCGTCCTCGCCGCCCGCATCGATGCCCTGGGACTGCCGGGCGTCGCCGTCCGCCCCGTCTTCTTCCGGCCTGCCTTCGGCAAGCACGAGGGCCTTTCCTGCGCGGGGATCCAGCTGCACACCACGGGCGACGAGGCCTTCTCCCCCGTGCGCACCGGCTTCCACCTGCTCTCCGAGGCGCGGCGCGGCTGGCCGGAGGACTTCGGGTGGCGCACGAACCCCGAGGGCATCCACAACTTCGACAAGCTCGCCGGCACGGACCGGATCCGCGCGGCCCTGGACGGCGGCGCCGCCGTGGACGACCTGATCGAGGAGTGGGCGCGGGAGCGGCTCCCCTTCGAGGAGTGCCGGCGGCGGTACCTTCGCTATCCCGGGTGAGGGCTCGTTGACCGGGTTTCTGCGGCCGGCTTGATTCTCCGCCCATGCCGGCGCCGCTCGAACCAGGAACTTTCCTGATCGCCTCTCTCGGCCTGGAGGATCCCGCCTTCTCCAGGACCATCGTCCTCATCCTGCAGCACCGGCCCGATGAGTCCACCCTCGGGGTGGTCATCAACCGCCCGCTGGGAGACCGGTCCACGCTCTATCCGAGAGAAGAGCTCGACCGTCTTACGGAGGGATTGGGCGAGGGCGCCGAGCGCCGCGGTGGACTGTTGTACCAGGGAGGTCCGGTCGAGCCGGGCTCCCTGATCTTCCTGCACCGGGTCGAGCACTTGCGCGGAGACGCGGCCGCGATCCGGCCCGGCCTGTTCACCGGCGGAGATCTGGACGCGCTGCGTGAGCACAGCGCCGCAGCCGGGGATGAAGGCCCCTTCCTGCGCTTCTTTCTCGGATATTCCGAGTGGCATCCCGGCCAGTTGGAGTCCGAGATCGCCCTGGGGGCCTGGATCCTGGCCCCCGGCGATGTCGATCTGGTCTTCAGCAGCGATCCGAAGGCCATGTGGCAGCGGGCCCTGCTCGCCCTGGGCGGCAAGTACGCCCCCATGTCCTTCATCCCCGAGGACCCGGCTCTGAACTAGCAGATCAGTCCGCGTTTGGCCCGGATGCCGTGCAGCATGGGGTCGTCGCCGATCCAGCGTTCGTCCACCGGTTCCGAGGCGGGCTGGTAGCGCGAGTCGGCGGACAGCCGGATGCGGTCGGAGCGGTTGTCGGAGCTGGCGTGCATGGTGTACATGCTCAGGACCAGCAGGTCGCCGGCGCGGTAGTCGGCCGTCAGCCAGCGCCCCCCCAGCTCGCGCCGGGTGGCGATGGCGTCGGGGGAGTAGTGGCCGCGGCCTTCCCACTGGATCTGCCCGTGCTCCTCGGCGGTGAGCTCCCGGCCCTCGGCCTGCGCCGAGCGGACGATGGGACCCGCGCCGCCCTTGTTGTCGCAGTACTTGTCCACGTCGGCGGCCCCGTAGGTGCGGCGCACCTCCTCCAGACGATGCGATCCTTCGAGGACGAGGAGGCCGCCGTGCTCGTACGGAACATCGCCGAGGGGCGTCCATGAGGTCCACAGGTTCTTCGTCCCCCGGCCCATGAAGACGACATCGTAGTGGGGCTGCGTCACCGTCCCCGGTCCCGGCATCTTGGCGCGGAACCAGGTGTAGTCGAAGTGGCGCACGGGGCCGCCGAGGAGGCCCTCGTAGAAGGCGATCATGGGGCCGGCGTAGAGCACCCTGTCCAGGGGCGCGTTCTCCCTGGCCAGGTCATGGGTGGAGCCCAGATTGACCCCAGGGAGCACGACGCCGTCCAGGAGTGGGTGGCCGGTGTCGTCCACGACTCCCCGCAAGGCCAGCCGCCGCAGCACCTCCCGGCGGGCCTCCAGGACTTCCTCCCGGCGGAGCTGGCCCGGCAGGAGCAGGTATCCGTCCTCGGCCAGTCTCTGGCGCTGCGCCCCGGGGTCGCGGGCGATCCCGTCGGAGCGCCGGAGCTCCCCGAGGGCATCAGCCCCGGCATCCATCGGTTCGCCGCGGTAGGTCGCTCCGGACTCGAGCGCGTTCCTCATGGCGGCAAAGTAACGGAGCCTGATTGCCCTCCGTCCACACCTCGTGCTATCTTTAGCACTCCCCCATCCAGTTTCTCCATCCACGCTCCCTGTTGTCCGAGACGACGGAGGCTTCATGCGCTGTCTGCCCCGGATCTTACTGTGCCAGTCGAGCTTGGCGTGGCTGTTGACCACCGCCGCCGCCGCCGCCGTCTACGACATCGGTGAAGATCCGCCCTTCGCCTCGGCTCTGCTGGTGGAGGCCTCCACCGGAGCCGTCCTGTTCGAGCACGAAGCCGATACGCCCAGGTCTCCCGCGAGCACCCAGAAGCTCCTGCTTCAACTCGTGGTCATGGAAGCGTTGGCCGACGGCCGCGTCGTCCTCACCGACTCCGTCCACGCCTCGGCCCGGGCGAGCCGCACGGGGGGCTCCCAGGTCTACCTGCAGCAGGGGGAGGTCTTTCCCCTCTCCGAGATGATGGCGGCCATCGTCATCTCCTCCGCCAACGACGCCTGTGTCGCGGTGGCCGAGCACGTCGGCGGCTCGGTGGAGGGGTTCGTCCACCTGATGAACGCCAAGGCTCGACAGCTCTGCATGACGTCGACGCGGTGTGTGAACGTCCACGGGCTCGATGACACCCCGCGGGACGAGGGCAACGAGACGACCGCCCGCGATCTGGCCGCCATCGCCCGGGCCCTGCTGCCCCACGAGAAGATCCTGGAGTGGTCATCGATCCGCATGCGCCCCTTCCGCGGCGGCGCCTTCACCCTCTACACGACGAACAAGCTTCTTGGCCGCTTTCCGGGCCTCGACGGGTTGAAGACGGGGTACACGAAGCGGGCGGGTTCGTGCCTGGTGGCCACCGCCCTGCGCCGCGACATGCGTCTCGTCTCGGTCGTCATGGGGGGAAGGGGAGAGAAGGCGCGGGACCGGGAGACGACCCGTCTGCTGGAGTGGGGCTTCGCTCACTTCGTGAAGGGGCCTCTGGCGCTGGCCGGCGAGCCGGTGGGAAAGGTCCCCCTCGACTGGGGGCAGGAACCCGAGGTGTCGGCGGTGACGGCCGACACCTTCGTGGCCGTGCTCACCCCCGAGCAGAGGCGGCGCGTGGACCGCAAGGTGGAGCTGCCGGAGCTGCAGCCGGCGCCGGTCGCCGCGGGGGACACCCTCGGGATGCTGCATCTGCGCCTGGACGACGCCGTGCTCGCGCAGGTCGAGCTGATCGCCGCCGACTCGGTGGGCCGCATGAGCGTCTGGGAGAAGCTGCTGAGCTACTTCTAGCCGGCCCGCCTCGGCCAGCCGCCACGGGTCAGTAAGCGTCCGGGCGGACGCACAGCGAGCGGTCCTCCAATGGCAGGGGGATCCGCCGACCACCCTCGCGGCTCGAGGCCACCAGGCCGAGGACGATCTCCTGGCTGCGGCACGCCAGCCCGATCCCTCCCCGGGTCTCGGCGTCTTCATCGATGGCGCGCACGAGATCCTCGATGGCGCGCAGGGTTCCGCTCTCGATCCGCACCTGCGGACCGGCCTCTTCCTCGAAGCCATGCCCGCGGGCCCGGCGCCAGGTGTAGCCGGTCCCGTTGGACAGGGTGCGCAGCTTGCCGTCGCTGCCGCTGGCCTCGAACTCGTACCCCCCCGAGGCGACGAGATAGGCGTGTACCCCGTTGGCGAAGCGGACGTAACCCATCTCGATCGGCGGGTCGACGGTCAGGCGGTCGCCCTGCCAGTCGTCATCGGCGTACCGGCAGGTGGCCTGCACGAACTCCGCCTCCCCGTCGCCGGCCAGCATGAGCAGCATGTCGGTGGCGTGCGTATGCCCCCACTGGGCCGAGCCGGTGCCGCAGTGCCCGATGACGGCCTGCAACTGGCCGATCCGGCCGCCGTCGATCATCTCCCGGGCGTTGCGGTAGAGGCGGACGTAGCGCCGCTGGGTGCCGTAGTTGAACTTGACGCCGTGGGCGGTGACCGCCGCGGACATGGCGTCGGCTTCGGCCATCGAGTTGCACAGCGGCTTCTCGCAATAGACGCCGCGCACGCCGTTCTCGGCAGCGAGAATCGTCACGGGGGCGTGCGGCGAGGGCCGGGTGGCGATACAGACGATGTCGAGGCCTTCCTTCCGGATCATCTCCTCGACGTCGGTGTAGACCGAGGCCACCCCGTATCGGGCCGCGGCCGCCTCGGCTTTTGCTGCGACCGGGTCGCAGACCGCGGCCAGGTCCGTCCTCCCGCAGGCGGTGACGGCGGCGGCGTGTGAGTACGGCAGGAACAGGTGGCTGTCGGGCCGGTCCTTCACCTCATCGTCGATGGTCGCGCCCATCCGCCCGCATCCGACGAGCCCCACGCGATAGGTTGGAGCCATTCTTTCCTCTCTTTCGAGGCGTGTCGGCCGGCCTTGACCGGATTTCGGGCGGGCCGTACGCTCTTGCCCGATCAGGGCGATTAGCTCAGCTGGTTAGAGTGCCTGCTTGACATGCAGGAGGTCGCTGGTTCAATTCCAGCATCGCCCACCACTCCAAAGCTCTGGGGAGTCCTCCCCGGAGCTTTTTCTTTGCTCATCCGGAGTTTGGTCGCACCAGCCGTCCCGCTCGAATGGTGGCCAGGGGTTCCCAGCAACCCCCCGGGCGCTCGACGTCCCGGCAGTCCTTCAGTCTTCCCTCCTCGTTCCACCTCAGCAGGGCCAGGTCGGCGCAGGCGCCGGCGGCCAGGGTGCCGGCCTCCCCTTGCAGGCCGAGCAGCTCCGCCGGCCGCGCCGTGGCTCGCGCCAGGACCTCGGTCTCGGGCATGCCGGCCGCGATGAACTTCGACATCGTCCGGGGCAGGTCGTGGGGCGGGTCGCTGCCGAGGTGGCGGTTGTACTGATCGGTGGAGACGGTGTCGGGGTAGAACCCCTCGGCCATGGCCGCTTCCGCGTGGGCGAAGCTGAAGGACTGCATGCCGTGACAGCCGTCGAACAGGACCCCCCGCTCCCTCGCCTCCCGGACCTCGGGGCGCACCTTGCCGCCGGCGATGATGTTGTCCTCGAGGAAGCAGAAGGTGTAGGTGACGAGGTCGCCGGCCCGCAAGTGGGGCAGCTGCTCCTCCAGGGGGAAGTCCCTCTGGAACCGCGGCCCGTAGAGGATGGGGCGGCGGCTGCGTTCGGCCGCCTCGAGGCCCCGGCGCATGATCTCTCTCGGGTCGTGGGAGATCTCCGGGTTGCCCATGGTGTTGAAGGCGATGCCCCAGATCTCCTCCCCGGTCGAGGCGATGGTGCCGGCGCACAGATCGACGTCGGCGTTCTCCAGGTGCCCGAAGCAGTGGCCCTCCTGCGACTCGCCGAATTTGGACAGGTGCAGGGCCAATCGCACCCGCGTGCGGCAGGCGCCGATGACTTCCTCGCGGTACGCGGGCCAGTTGAGGGCCCCGGCGTCTCCCTGGGACATGCAGGTCGTGACCCCGCGCGGCAGGAAGTGCTCGTCAGGGTCGACGCCGTAGCGGGAGCCGCCGCGCGCCGGATGGGCGTGCATGTCCACGAGGCCGGGCAGCAGCAGGGCGCCGGGGTAGTCCAGGCGCTGCGCTGCCGTGCCCGCGACCGCGGGGCCCGAGGCGGCGATACGGCCGCCGCGCACGGCGACGGCGCCGGGGCCGTCCAGGCCGGTCTCGGCGCAGAATACGCGGCCGGCCGTGATCAGCAGATCGTATTCGGCCGCCATGGTCATGGGCCGGGATTCCCAGGCCGGGGGCAGGAGAGGGCGAGGATCGATGCAGGGGCGTGCCAGGCCACACTCCATCCATGGGTGTGGTCGCCGCTGCGGTACAGCCGGTCCTCGACGGCGGCCCAGGCCGCGCCGCCGGCGTCGAAGGCCACGTGGAAGGTGTCGACGTTGTCGTGCGTGGCCGCCGGAAAGCCATCGGCCGCGTGCTCCCAGGAGCGCCCGCCGTCGTCGCTGCGGAACAGTTGTCCCGTACCCTCGGCGCGGGGTCCGCGGCTCACCGAGGCCAGCAGACAGTCGGGGTCTGCGGGATGGACGGCGATGGCCCGGCCGTAGCGGGACGGCAGGCCGTCGGCGCGGTGGTGCCAGGAGTCGCCCCGGTCCTCGCTGACGAACACGGCGTCGGCGGTATTGGCGTAGACCCGCTCGGGGGCCGCGGGGCAGACCGCCACCTGGTGCACGTCCGGGTGCAGGTCGGGCGTCACCGGCGCCCAGGATCTCCCCGAATCGGCGGAGCGCACGATGCTGCCCACGTGGATGTCGGCGTACACGTCGGCGCCGGAGCCGGCGAGGCTGCGGACCGCCGGCGGTCCTCCCCAGGGGGTGTACCAGTCGTCGCGGACCTCGAGGCGGTCGAAGGATTCGATCCGTCGCGCCGGCTGGCCGCACTCCAGGCGGTAGATGTGGGCGGGCTCGGTGCCGATGAGCAGTGTCGGCGGATTTTCCTGCAGGACGTGCAGGCAGTGGATCTCGTCCCCGACGCCGCTGTCGAGGCGGTCGATCCCCTCCGGCCGGATGACGGCGATCTCGCCGTCCGGCAGCGCCGCCACCCCGCACGACGGGGACGCCTCGATGATCACGGCCGCCGTGTCGAGCACGCGCACCGGTTCCGGCTTCGGCGCCGATTCGTCGGCGCTGTACAGCCCCTCCTGGGTCAGTATCAGCATCGGTTTCTCCTCGTGGTCGTCGGGCGGCCCGGCGGGGGGCCTCAGGCGGCCCGTTCCTCGAGCCACTCCCTGGTGATTTCCAGTCCGAACCCCGGCGTCTCGCTCGGCACGAGATCGCCGTTCTCGATGACGGCGGTGCCCGGCAGTCTCACCATCTCGGTCAGCGGCACCCCCGGCGGGGAGACGCCCTCGGAACGCTCGCCCCAGGCGATGGCCGGCATGGCGAAGGAGAGGTGCTGTCCGTACGGGTAGTTCATGCCGCCGTGGGCAAGCACGCTCTGTCCGTGCCCCTCGGCGAGGTGGCGGATGCGCAAGGCGGCGCTGATGCCGCCCACCCAGCGGATGTCGGGCTGGAAGATGTCGACCAGTCCCCCGGCCGCGGCAAAGGCGAAGGGAGGGATGGAGTACCAGTGCTCGCCGGTGGCCAGGATCTGGTGGGGGATTCGCTGCCGCAGCCTGGCGTAGCTGCCCAGATCCTCGGGACGCAGGCAGTCCTCGAACCATTTGATGCGGTACGGTCTCAGGGCCTCGGAGAGGCGCACCACGTACTCCACGTCGAAGGACATCCAGGCGTCGACCATCAGCTCGCGTTCGTCGCCGATCAGCTCGCGGGCCCTGGCCACCAACTCCTCGTTGCGGCGCAGCCCTTCCATGTCGTCGCTCGGCCCGTGCCGGAAGAAGACCTTGATCGCCCTGAATCCGAGCTCGAGGAACCACTCGATGCTGTTCTCGATGCCGTAGTTGTGGCCGGTGGCGCTGGCGTAGCAGGGGATCGAGGCCTTCTGGGGGCCACCGAGAAGCTCGTAGACCGGCCGCTGCAGCACCTTGCCCTTGATCCCACAGGGCCATGTCGACGGCGCTGATGGCGTAGCTGGCGAGGCCGGAGGTGCCGTAGTGGGCGGTGGCCCGCTGCATCACGTCGAAGAGCTTCTCCGTGGCCATGCAGTTCTGCCCCGTGATCAGCGGGCCGAGGTGGTCGTTTATGACGCTGGCCGCCGGTGGGGAGAGACAGCCGAGGCCGAAGCCCCAGGTCCCGTCCCTGGCGCGGACCACGCAGGCCAGGTCCTTCCAGCGGCCCTGCCAGTCGGGCAGGAGATCGGGGTAGCGCCGCATGGGACTGACGATGGGGGCCGCGTCCTCCCGCTCGGGATGACGCGGTCTGGTCGTCGGGTTGGCCCTGGCGTGAATGGGAAAGGCGTGGACCTCGTCGATGATCATGGTGATGCCGGGCGCCAAAGAACCGGTCAGGGACTTCGGCGAGTCAATTGCGCTCGATGGGGGAATCCCTCTGATTCGCCTGATCGACTCCCATCGCCGGCGACCCCCTCCGGGGGCAGGGAGAAAGGAGCAGGGCGTTGCGCATCACCGACATCAAGGTCTACCCCACGTGGGTCGGGCATCGGAACCAGCTGATCGTCAAGGTGGAGACCGACGAGGGAGTGCACGGCTGGGGAGAGGCCGGAATCTCCGGCCGCGAAATGGCGGTACAGGGCGCGGTGCGGCACTACCGGGAATTCCTGATCGGCCGCGACCCCCGCCAGCCCGGGGCCTTGTGGCAGGAGATGTACCGCAGTCAGTACTTCGAGGGGGGACGGATCCTGACGGGGGCCATCTCCGCCATCGACATCGCCCTGTACGATGTCACCGCCAGGTCCCTGGACGTGCCAGTCCATCAGCTGCTCGGAGGCCGGCAGCGCGACTTCGTGCCCTGCTTCGCCACCACCGGCGCCGGCTCCGCGGAGGAGCTGATCGGCAACGCCCGGCTGCTCCTCGACAAGGGCTGGAGCGTGATCCGCACCGGCATCGCCTCCCGCCCGCCGGGCGCCGAAGGGCAATTCGAGCCGCGGGAGTCGATCGGGATCACGGCGGAGTGGCTCGCCGCCCTGCGCGCCGAGCTCGGACCGGATCCGGTGATCGGCATCGACTACCACCACCGGCTGACGGTCGCCGAGGCGGCCTCCTTCTGCCAGCGCATGCCGCCGGGGACCCTCGACTTCCTCGAGGAGCCGATCCGGGACGAGTCGCCGGGGGCCTACGAATCCCTGCGCACGATGACGGACGTCCCTTTCGCCATCGGCGAGGAATTCTCGAGCAAGTGGCAGTTCCTGCCCTACGTGGAGGGTGGTATCACCCAGTTGGCTCGCCTCGATGTCTGCAATGTCGGGGGGTTCACCGAGGCCCTGAAGGTCGCCGCCATGTGCGAGGCCCACTACATCGACCTCATGCCCCACAACCCCCTGGGGCCGATCTGCACGGCCGCCAGCGTCCACCTGGGGGCGGCGGTGCCGAACTTCTCATGGCTGGAGGCGCGGGTGTCGCCTACGGAAAACCTGGGGTTCGGCGACTCTGATCTGTTCCCCGTGCAGCTGGAGCTGGAGGGGGACCGGTTCCGGGTGCCGGAGGGGCCGGGCCTGGGGGTGGAGCTGAACGAAGAGGCGGCGGCGGCGCAGCGCTTCGAGTTCTGGGAAGCGCCCCACCTGAGGCGGCGGGATGGATCCTATACGAACTGGTGAGCGGGTCCGGTCCCCGGGGCTCTAGTTGACGACGTTCTGCGGATTTCCGTCGAGGAAGGCCCGCACGTTGTCGATCACGGTGTCCAGCAGGCGCTTGCGAGCCGCGCCGGTGGCCCAGGCGTTGTGGGGTGTGATGTAGCAGTTCCTCACCCCGTACAGCGGATGCCCGGCGGCCGGAGGCTCCACGGCCATCACGTCCAGCCCGGCGCCGGCGATGCGGCCTTCTTCGAGGGCCTCCCGGAGAGCGTCCTCGTCCACCAGGGGCCCGCGGCTCGTGTTGATCAGAAAGGCGGTCCGCTTCATCAGCGAGAGCCGCCTTCGATCGACGATTCCCTCGGTCTGCGGTGTGAGCGGACAATGCAGGGAGATCGCGTCGCAGCGCCGGAAGAGGTCGTCCAGGCCGACGTTCTCCACCCAGGCCAGCGAGGGGTCGGGCGTGCGAGTGTGGGCCAGGACCTCCATGGAGAAGGCCCTTGCCAGCTCCGCGGTGCGGCGGCCGATGCGGCCCAGGCCGACGACGCCGAACCGGAGTCCCTCGAGCTCGACGAGAGGGTGGTCCCAGAAGCTGAAGTCCCGGCACTCGGCCCAGCGGTCGGCGTTGACGGCGGCGGCGTGGTCGCCGATGCGCTGGGTGAGGTTGAGGAGGTGGGCGATGGCGGCCTGGGCCACCGAGGCGGTGCCGTAGGTCGGCACGTTGCACACGGGGATCCGGCGCTCCCGGGCGGCCTCCACGTCAACGATGTTGAAGCCCGTGGCCAGCACTCCGATGTAGCGCAGCCCGGGAAGCTGGTCGATATGCCTGCGGGAGACGATGGTCTTGTTGGTCAGCAGAATCTCGGCTCCGAGGGCCCGCTCCACGACCTGATCTGCGGTCGAGTGCTCGTGAACGGTGACGCCGCCCAGGGCCTCCAGATCGGCCCAGCTGAGGTCGCCGGGGTTCAGGGTGAAGCCGTCGAGAACGACGATGTTCATGGTTTCGATGTGCCGCTGATGTCGCCGGCCGCCGCTACCGGCCGGGTAGAGCCGGCCATCTGGCCCGGGACGGAGCCCGAGTCAGCCGGAGTGAGACGCGTCCGGGTCAGGGCGCCGGGGCAAGACCTGGCGTGAAGGAGGGTGGGCCGGGTTCAGTCCTTGATCCGGAAGACGAGGGCGTCGTTGATCGCCTGGGGTGTCCCGGCCTCGGCGATGAACTCCTGAACTTCGGCGGCGTTGGCGATGGCTTTGCTGAAGGACTCGGCGAAGAGAAAAAAGTCGCCGATGTCGATGACGCCGTTGCCATCGAGATCGTAGACGGGATCGAAGCCCTCAGCGTCCTCCCGCTGGCCGAAGCTGCCGGTGAGGAGAAAGAAGTCGTCCAGGCCGACCTGATCGCCCTCGTAGCTGAACCAGCCGAAGACCAGATTGCCGTCGACATCGCGGGGCAGGGGGACGGGGGTGACGGTACGGGCGATGTCTTCTGCCGAGCCGGGCTCGATGCCGAGCATGGCCTCGTTGTCCGAGTCGAAGGCTCGCACGTCGTATACGTACAGCCCGCCAGCGTCGGTGATGTCCTGGTCGGTGTACTCGGTCACGCCGGGTCCGGTGCTGCCGATCTCCACCGGGGCGTCGCCATCGATGCTTCGGTAGACCCGGTATCCATGGACCAGGTTGCGGTACACGTACTGGCCGCCGAAGGTGGACGGGACGGCGCCGTCGTCATCGGACGCGGTCCAGGTCAGGAGGATGCTGTCAGCCTGGAGGGCGGCGCTGAGATTGGTGGCGGGCGCCGGCTCTATGTCGTCAATGGCGCGGACCTTCCCGTGACTGTCGGCATCCGAGCGAACGGTGCCGAAGCAAAGGAGGGCGGCGCAGAGGCCGACGGCGACGGTTCCATTCTTGACAGAGAGCATATCTTACCTCCCCAGGTTGGTGCGCGGCCTGCAGGTGGCAAGCCGGGTAGGACCCTAACCGCTCCGGGGGGAGAAGTCAAGAAAAAAGGGCCCCCGGCACTGAGTGGCGCCGAAGACAGGAGTGGGGCATGAGGTCCAATGGCCTTCGATCCTGGCGCGGAGCGCCAGGCGATCACCTACCGGCAGCTGACGCGGGAGGACTTCCGCGCCGACAAGCCACCGGCCCGGACGCTGGCCCACGCCAGGGCCCTGGGCGCCGTCCTGTGGGCCAGCATCCGCGCCACGCCGGAGTCCCGTTTCCACACCCGGCGGGACGGCTCCCAGGTGTGGGTGGCCGTCATCGACCGCCTGCGGTTCCGGGCCGAGATGGAGCGGGACTGCTCCTGGTGGAATCCGAGTGTCCCGTCACCCGAGGAGGCGCGCCTCCTCGAGCACGAGCAGATGCACTTCGCCCTCTTTGAGATCGCCGCTCGCCACCTGAACCAGCGCACCTTCGACCTGGCGGAGCAGGCCGCCCTCGACTAGGTCCGCGAGTTGGAGCTCCAGGCGTGCAGGAGCAACACGACGCAACGAGCAGTACGACCTCGAAACCTCCTATGGCTCGCGGCGTCATCGGCAACGGGACTGGGTAGAGGTGATTCAGCGGGAGCTGCTGGAAACCGCCCGATACGCGTCGGTCTCCGACGTCCCCTATCCGCCCGTCGACAGCCGGGACAGCGGGGTCCAACCGCCCGGTGGCTCGCCGTAGCTGCGGAACTCACCGGTGCGCGGCCGTTGAGACGGCGCACCGCGGATCGTGTATCGGACATGGCAGCAGCCTGACGCCGGCGGGCACCTTCCGGGGCCTTGCGGACGGGCTGCGCCGCGACGGACGGAGAGACCATGAACAGCCTCGTGGAACGTGAACTTCCCTTGCTGGAGCAGACGCTTTCCCTGCGCGGGCAGCTGCTGGACCTGCTGACCGACGCCGATCTCGGACACGCGCCACCGGGCAATCCCACCCTCGGGGTGCTGTGCCGTGAGGCCGGACGGCTCGACGAGATCTACATCGACTCCTTCCGGACCTTCGCCGTCGACTGGACGAAGGAGACCGCACCCCAGGGGGCGGAGACGAGGGTGGCGGTGTTGAGAGCATGGTACGCGAGTTCGGACGCGGACCTGAAGGCCGCCCTCGGCGCGCTCTCGGAGGCCGAGGTCCAGGAAAAGCAGATCGACCGCCAGAGCTACCACGTACCCGTGGGAGTGCAGTTCCACATCTACCGCGAGTCGATCCTGATCTTCTGCGGCAAGGCGAGCGTATACCTGCGCTCTCTCGGGAAGGACTTCCCGGATCAGTGGCGCCAGTGGATCGGTTGACGCCCGTCTTCCAGGGGTCAGCATCGGTGGGGTAGTCGTCCCCCAGGGGATCGACCTCGCCCTGGGGGCGGCGCGAGCGAAGACGAGACCGCTCGACGCGGAGGGCCGGGGCCAGCACCCCGGGGCGCCCGGCGCTCCGGGGAAAAGATTTCGCTCGCCCCTCGCATCCGTCTTATCCTTCCCGCCGACGCTGTCTCCTGCTCATCCCGGGATGCCCTATGCTCACGGCGTGGATAGTCGCCGGCGCCGTCATGATTCTGCTGGAGTTGTTCCTGCCCGGAATGGTGCTCGGTTTTCTCGGGTCGAGCGCCCTCATCGTAGCCGCCCTCGTCCGGCTGGGCTGGACCGACACCTGGGTCTCCGCTCTCACCACCTGGTTCATCCTCTCCCTCGTCCTGCTGCTGAGCCTGCGCGGCCTGTTCCTGCGCTTCGTCGGAGGGAGGTCCGAGCGGCAGTCCACCGACGAGGAGGAGGACGCCTACGGAACGATGGTGGACGTGGTGGAGAGGATCGCACCGGACCAGGAGGGACGGATCCACTACCGGGACGCCACCTGGCAGGCCATCTGCTACGACGACGCCATCGAGGCGGGAGAGAAGGCGATGCTGGCCTTCCGTGAGAACCTCGTGTGGGTCGTCGAGCCCGTCCGGCCGGACGAAGGCGATCGCTAACAGAGGGAGTTGAGCCATGCCCGTTCTGACCTACTTCACGATCTTCGTGCTGATCGCCCTGTTCCTGGTGCTCAAGACCTTTGTCGTCGTGCCCATGCGCGAGGCGGTCATCGTCGAGCGCCTGGGCAAGTTCCTGGCGGTCCTGCCGCCGGGGTTCCACTTCCTCATACCCTTCTGCGACCGCATCGCCTATCGCCACGAGACGCGCGAGCAGGTGATCGATGTCCCCAGCCAGGCCTGCATCACGCGCGACAACATCCAGGTCGAGGTCGACGGCCTGGTGTACCTGCAGGTGCTCGATCCCGAGCGGGCCAGCTACGGCATCGAGGACTACCGCCGCGCCAGCATCAACCTGGCGCAGACGACGATGCGAGCCGAGATCGGCAAGCTGACGCTGGGCCAGTCGTTCTACGAGCGGGAGTCCCTGAACGAGACGATCGTGCAGGAGATCGACAAGGCCTCGAACCCCTGGGGGATCAAGGTGCTGCGCTACGAGCTGCGAAACATCACGCCCTCGTCCAACGTGGTGAACACCCTGGAGAAACAGATGGAGGCGGAGCGCGAGAAGCGCGCCGAGATCACCCGCGCCTCGGCCGAGAAGGAGTCCACCATCAACCTCTCCGAGGGCGAGCGCCAGGAGGAGATCAACATCTCCGAGGGGGAGAAGCAGCGCCGGATCAACGTCGCCAAGGGACGGGCCGAGGCCATCTCCATCATCGCCGAAGCCACCGCCGAGGGCACCGAGCGGATCGCCGGCTCGGTGCAGAAGGAAGGGGGATCGGCGGCGCTGAAGATGCAACTGGTCGAGGAGTACATCGAAACGCTCAGCGAGATCGCCGCAAAGTCCAGCGTCTCCGTCGTGCCCCTGGAGCTGGCCAGGATCAAGGGCTTCTTCGAGGGGCTGTCCGACGTGGCCGCCGGCGTGCCGGCGCAGAAGGGGAAGGCCTGACATGTCGACCGTGTTCGAGATCTTCAACCTCATCGTCTGGGGCCTTCTGTTCCTGGTCCTGATCGTCAAGTTCCTGCGCTCGATCCGGCTCGTGCCGACCCAGTCGGCGTACGTCGTCGAACGGCTCGGCAAGTACACCCGGACGCTCAACCCCGGGTTGCACGCCCTTGTGCCCTTCGTCGACAAGGTGGCCTTCATCCGCGACCTCAAGGAGGAGACCGTGGACGTGCCGCCCCAGGAGTGCTTCACCCGCGACGAGGTCCAGGTCGAGGTGGACGGCGTCCTCTACATCTCCGTCATCGATCCGGTGAAGGCCAGCTACGGCGTGACCAACTACTCCTTCGCCGCCATGCAGCTGGCGCAGACGACCACCCGCTCCGTGATCGGCACCCTCGAGCTCGACCGCACCTTCGAGGAGCGCGACCTGATCTCGGCCAAGGTCGTGGAGGTGCTGGAGAGGTCGGGGGAGACCTGGGGGATCCGCCTGCACCGCTACGAGATCAAGAACCTGTCGCCGCCGCCGACGGTGAAGGAGGCCATGGAGAAGCAGGTCACCGCCGAGCGCAACCGCCGCGCCATCGTGGCCCGGTCGGAAGGCGACAAGCAGAGCCGCATCAACACCTCGGAGGGCCGGCGCCTGGAGCTGATCAATCGCTCGGAGGGCGAGATGCAGCGCACCATCAACGAGGCCCAGGGTCAGGCCGAGGAGATCCGGTCCCTCGCCCATGCGACGGCCGAGTCGATCGAGAAGATCGCGGCCTCGATCAGCGTCGCGGGGGGCGCGCACTCGGTGCGCCTGCAGCTGGCGGAGCGCTACCTGAAGACGCTGCGCCGTCTGGCCGACGGAAAGACGGATGTGCTCTTGCCCATGGACCTGGCCAACCCGCAGCAGTTGCTCGATTCCATCGAACTGAGCGAGCCGGACGACAGGGGCTAACAGGCTGCCGTGCGCAGGGCCGCGCGCTCCAGGGACCGCCCGGCCCCTCCCGCGGCACCGAGCTCGTGGCGATGCGCAGGAGCCAGGCGAGCAGGGTGCCGTCGCCCTTCCACTGGCCGGCGCGGTGCCACAGGGGCAGGAAGATGTCCTGTGTCACGTCGGCGATGTCCTCGTCTTCCCGGTGGATCCGCTGGAGGTGCTGCCGGACCTCGGCGCGATAGCGTTCGTCCACCGGGATGACACCGCCGGCGTCTCCGGGGTTCACGGGGCCGGGGGTGGTTGCTCGGCGATGCAGTAGAGGTGGCGCCGGCCTCGCAGGTAGAGCTCGCCGCCGGCCAGAGCCGCCGAGGCGCTGAAGCCATCGTCGAGATGATTGACGGCCAGGACCGCGGGCGAGTCCCCGTGGCTGAGCACGACGGTGACGCCGTTGCGTCCGGTGACATACACGCGCCCGTCGGCTGCCACGGGGGATGCGAAGACCCGATCGATGCCTTTGAGGCGCATCGCACCAGGGCGGTCCGCGCCGGTTCGCGCGTCGACCCGGGTGAGGATGTTCTGGAAATGGCGGACGAAGTAGAGGGCATCCCCGTAGAGCAGGAGCGAGGGAACGTAGGGCGCGCCCCGGTTGCGGCTCCAGGCGGCCTGGCGAGGGCTGCCGGCCTCTCCCGCCGGGGGGTGGAGGGGGACGGCGAGCACGACTTGCCGGTCGTAGCTGCTGCCCGCGAACACGAGGCCGAGACCGGCCACCGGCGTGGCCACCACGTTCTCCACCGACAGGCCGGGGCACTCCCAGATCAGCCGCCCGTTGGCCAGATCGTAGCCGCGCACCAGCCGGGAGCCGCTGACGACGACCTGGGGACGGCCGCCGACGTCGGTGACGATGGGCGTGGTCCAGGACGAGGCCGGCTCGCGGGGCGCCTTCCAGCGTCGGGCACCGGTCCTCTTGTCGAAGGCGGCGAGGAAGGACTCGCCCTCATGGTCCCAGTTGACGACCAGAGTCCCGCCGAAGAGGGCCGGGGAGCTCCCCTCTCCGTGGCCGTGGAGCGGGTCCATGGGGCCGAGATCGACTTCCCACAACAGCTCCCCGTCGAGATCGAGACCGTAGAGCCCGTAGGAGCCGAAGGAGGCCACCAGGTGCTCGCCGTCGGTCACGGCCGAGGCGGAGGCCAGGCTAGCGGTGTAGTGGCCCCCGGCGCGAGGCAGGTCGTCGCCCACCACCCGCTGCCACAGGATCCGACCGGACCCGCGGCCCAGGGCCAGGACGACGAACCTGTGGCGATGGGTGATGGGCCGTTCGTCGTGGGCCCCCGGGAGCCCGCTGTAGCCCGCTTGCAGTCGATCGCCGTAGGGGACGGCGGCGGTGACGAAGACCCGGTCGCCCCAGACAACCGGCGTAGAGTGGCCACCGCCCGGCAGTGCGGCCCTCCAGCGCAGGTTCCGGGTCTCGCTCCACTCGACCGGAGGCTTGGCGTGGGGCGCCGTGCCGGTGCCCAGCGGACCCCGCCAGGCGGGCCAGAAGCGGTCCCTCCCGGCGGCGGGCTCGACGGCGGCCGCACCCGCGGCCACCAGGCAGCAGACCGCGGCGAGGGCGGCAGAGTGGAGGTCCGCACGGACCATCCTCAAGCCGGGGGGTCTGCTCCCCGGGCCAGCTCGGGCCCGGCCAGCCGCAACAGGTCCCGCCGGGCCGAAGCCTGCTCCACGCGCACCCGCAGGCGCTGGCCGGGGGAAGCCTGGAGGCGGTGCCCCCGCGGCGCCGGGACGTAGCAGGACATGGGGCCCTCCGGCAGCAGGACCAGGTGCCCCGGCCCCCTCGGTTCGGCGACCACGCACTCCAGCCGGGCGTCGTCGTCGAGGCCCTCGAGCCACTTGAGCGTCCAGTACCGGCGGCTGCTGCGGCGCACCCGCTCCGCCGACTCCCGGCCTTCGCGGGTGTCGAGCAGGATGCTCTCGAGATCGTCGGCCGTCAGAGGGTTGGAGCGCCATCCCGCGACCCACAACAGCTGCCGCTGCATGGCCAGATCGACGTAGCTCGTCAGGGGACGGGCGCCGGCGGCCAGGGCCGGCAGTCCGAGGCCGGCGTGGGGGGCGGCCTGCGTCCCGAGCCACTCCCGGGCGGCCTGGCTCTCGAGCAGGTGGGCCCGCAGGGTCTCGGCCGCGGCCGTGTCCGCGCCCTCCGGGGCGGTTCCCTGGAAGCCAGCGGCGGGGGCCTCCCGGACCGCATGGATGGCCGGCGCGTGGTCCTGGCAGAGGCGGGCGATGGCCTCGGCGGCCAGCAGGCGCAGCTCGGTGTCGATCCGGGCCTCGAGCCCCTGGGCGGTCGGTTCGGCGCGGCCGTCGTGCACCTCGATCGGGTCGACGGGGCGCAACTCCTGCCAGGCCCCCTGCCGCCGCCGCCGTTGGCGGAGCGCCGCTGCCAGGGCCGCCAGGCGGCGTACCGGCGCGCTGCTCTCCCCGGCCTCAAACGCCAACCTGGGGCGCGCCCGCCCCAGGGACAGGCGCACCTTCCGCGGGACCAGCTCCCGGTCCAGGCTCACCCTCAAGGTCAGGACGGGACGGGCCTCGGCCGGGGTCAGCCGGCAGGCCTCGGTCAGCTCCGCGGGCAGCATCGGGACCTCCCGCTCGAGCAGATGCACGGTGACGCCGCGCGCGGCGGCTTCCTGGTCGACGGCGCCGCCGGCCTCCACCCACAGGGACGGCACGGCCATGTGGATGTCGACGATGGTGCGGCCGAGGAGGCTCCGGCGCAGGCGGTAGGCGCGCTCTCCGCAGGCGGTGACGCAGAGGCCGGAGCCCCAGCGGCGCCTTCCCGGCCATCCAGCGGCGACGGCACGGGGATCGAGCTCACCCGCGGCCTTCTCGGCGGCCTCCGGGAACCCTTCGGGCAGGCCGAGCCGGTGCAGCTCCAGGTTCTCGTCGGCGGACCAGTGACCCAGGCGGACGAGGACGTCGAAGGCGGCGCCGGAGCCCCGCAGGTTGGCGGCTCCCATGAGACGGGCGGCGGACGGGCTCCGCTCGCCCAGGGCGGCCGACTCGAGCAGGGCCACGGCCTCCTCCGCTCCGGCGGGACTGGGGTCGGATGGATGCCCGTCGGCAACCCTCCGCACCCAGGAGGCCAGCTCGGCCTGGCGGCTCGTCTTCGCCTCCTCACGGGCGGAGGCCGCCTCGATCCCCTCCACCGCCGCCGGGGAACGCGGGCGCCAGCGGGCGCCGTGGCGCTCGAAACGGCGGCCGTTCCACAGGGCCCGCAGCATGCCGGCTCGACGGCTCTCGTCCGGATCACCCGGGTCGTGGAGCTCCACCAGTTCCTCCAACCGCCAGTCGCCGCGGTCGGGTCCGGATGCGTGAGTCACCTGCCAGAGGGCGGAGAGATCGACGGCCCGGCGGGCGGACTCGCGCCGCTGGTCGATGCGCCGGAGCTCCGCCAGCGCCATCTCGGGCGTGTGCATCGACACGTACTCGGGGGATACGTTCACCACCTTGTCGCGGCGCAGGTGGAGCTGGCGGCCGTCGACGGCGACGACGTCGCAGCCCCTGCGGTTGGCGGGATCCCGGGCCAGGTAGCCGCACAGAAGCTGTCCGCCTCGACGGAACTCGACCACCGCGCCGGCTCGCTCGAGGACGGGGCGGGTGCTGCGTTCGGCCTGCACGAGGCGTGCCACCTCCCGGCGGGAGGCATCGTCGAGGGAGGTGGTCAGGTGTCGCGACCAGCGGATCATGGGAAGCTCCGTCGCGGCGGGAGCGCATGCGGGTGAGGGGATCCTGAGGGTATCCTCCCGGCATCGACAGTGTCAACCGGTACCCGCAGGGCCTATACTCTGCGGCAGCCTCATGTCTGCCCGCGAGTCCACACATCGGCCCCCGGCTCCGGCCTTGCGCCGGTTCTTCGGAGCCATGGTGCGACCGTGCTTCGCCAGCCTCGGAATCGGTCCGGGAGAGCTGGCCGACTACGTCACCGACCTGCTCGCCCGGTTCTCCCGCACCGATCAGCTCTGCCGCGTGCTCGACAGCCGCGGACGGCCCCTGCACACCCTCAGCGACCTGCTGCTTGAGCTGATGGAGGAGTGGGGTTCCGACCGGGCCTGGTCCTTCGACCGGGAAGTGGACATGCGGCGCCACTGCGGCGACTACGCCCTGTTCCTGTCCGGCATCTTCCGCCCCCACGTGGAGGCCGGCGGATATCTCTCCTACTACCTGCGGGAGGGGGGAGAGAGCTACCGGCTCGTGGGCGAGCGCCTGCAGCTGGTGGGCGCCGGGCAGGCCAGACTGTTCCGCGGCATGGCGGACCGCTTCGAGGAGCCGTCGGGGACCCTCGACTACCTGCGCAAGGTGCACATGGTGCCGGCGCTGCACCGGCATCCGTACGGCGCCGCCCTCCGCGGCTTCGAGGTGGACGGCGCCGGGGCGCCTTGACACCCGGCCGGGGATCGCCCGTACGGAGCCGCCGGCGTCGTGCTCCGGGCGAGGACCATGAGCCCGGGACCGCCATTCGGAGATGACCCAGGTCCGGCCTCCGCTGCCGCGCATCACGCTGCGCGGCGTCCTCCTGACGGCGGCGGGCTGGCTGCTGTACACCGTCGTCTTCGAGATCTACTTCGCCGTCATGCTTGGGGCTCCCCTCGGCGCCTCCCTTCCGGGGCGCGCTACCGGCAGCCTGCTCATGGGCCTCTACAGCGTGCCCGTATGGCTGGCCGTCATCCGCGGGCTGGACCGGTCCTCATGGGGCTGGCGGGTCCTGGCCCACGCGGCCCTCGGCCCGCTGTACGTGGCCGCCAACTGGTACACGATGGACCTGCTCTCCCGCCTGCTGTACGGTGCGCGCGCGGTTCCTGCCGACATGGTGATCTGGCAGCTGCTCGGGCTCCTGTTCACCTACATGGTGCAGTTCGGGCTGTTTCACATCGTCCGGGCGGGGCAGAAACTGCGCTGGCGGGAGAGCCGGCAGGCCGCGCTGGAGCGCCTGCTGCGTGAGCAGCAGCTGGCGGTCCTGCGGTCGCAGCTGAACCCGCACTTCCTGTTCAACAGTCTGAACACCATCAGCGCCGTCCTCAGTCAGGACGCCGAGAAGGCGCGCGGACTGATCGCGCGGCTGGGGGATGTGCTGCGCTACGCCGTCGACTCGGTGGAGCGGGATTCCGTCTCCCTGGCCGAGGAGTGGAAGCTGACCCGCAGCTACCTCGAGGTCGAGCAGGCCCGCCTCGCGGACCGGCTGGAGGTGCGTGAGGAGGTCTCCGATCATGTCCTTTCTTCGGATGTGCCTCCCATGATCCTGCAGCCCCTGGTGGAGAATGCGATAGTACACGGCATCGCCCCCCATCCCGAGGGGGGTCGCCTGTTCCTCTCGGCGGATCGGGTGCGGGATCAGCTGGTGCTCGCCGTGCGCAACAGCGGGGCCGCCGTCCCCGGCGACGCCACCCTCTGGGAGGCTCGGGGCACGGCCCTCAGGAACATCCGGACCCGCCTGCGGACCCTCTACGGGGAGGCGGCGGACCTGCGGCTGTCGTCACCGCCGGAAGGGGGGTTCGAGGCGATCGTTCGACTTCCGGGTGGGGACGTGGATGACTGAAGAAGCGACGGCGCTGATCGCCGACGACGAGGCGCCCGCCCGCCAGTTGCTGGCCGAGTATCTCGGCCGCTTTCCCCAGATCTCCATCGTCGCCGTCTGCACGGACGGAGCTCAGGCGGTCCGGGCCATCGACGAGCATCGCCCTTCCCTGGCCTTCCTCGACATCCACATGCCCGTGCTCACCGGTCTGGAGGTGTTGACGCGGATCCGGCACCTGCCGCGGGTGGTCTTCACCACCGCGCATCCCGAGTTCGCCGTCCGGGCCTTCGAGGTCAACGCCGTCGACTATCTGCTGAAACCGTACGACTTCGAGCGCTTCTCCACCGCCGTCGACAAGGCCCTGAAGGCATCCCGCGGCAGCGAGGTCGACCGTCTGGTCTCTCTGCTTCACGAGGTCCGGCGGCCGGAGACGGCCAGACAGCTCTTCCTCAAGGTCTCGGGCCGAATCATGGCGGTCCCCGTCGACCAGGTCCGCTGGCTCCAGGCGGAGGGAGACTACACCCGCGTCCACACCCGGGGCGGATCCTGCTTCGTCAGCGAGGGCCTGGGCGGCTTGGAGGCGAGACTCGACCCGGACCGGTTCATGCGCATCCACCGGTCCGCCATCGTCGCCCTGGAGGCCCTGCGCGAGCTGATCAGCGACGGCGACGGAGGCTACGTGGCGCGCCTCGACGACGACACCGAGGTGCGGGTCTCGCGATCATACGCATCGAGGCTCCGCGGCCTCATGGGCTGACGCCGAGGCCGCTCCGGAGGCGAACCGGCGGCCTACCCGCGGTCAGGGTGTCAGCCGGCGCCGGGTGACGATCTCCCGATAGACGGCGGCGCTGTCCTTCCACAGGCGCTCCTGGCTGTCGAAGTCGACGTGGATCAGCCCGTAGCGGCGGCCGAAGCCGGCGCTGTACTCGAAGTGATCGAAGGCCGACCAGACGATGTAGCCGTCCACCGGGGGACACCCGCCGCCAGCGCCCGGTGAACCTGACGCAGGTGATCCTTCAGGTAGCGGGTGCGCAGGGCGTCGTGGATCCGCCCCCCCACGACAACTTCGTCCGCCGGTCCGAAGCCGGAGCCGTTCTCGGTGATGACGAGCCGCGGTGACCCGTAGTCCCGCGCAATCCTGGTGAGCAGGTCATGCAAACCCTCGGGGTGGACCTCCCCGAGGAAGGACGTCACCGAATCCGGGTCGGCGAGCACCTCGATTCCGAACCTGTGCGAGCCCGGCCGCCGACGGACACGCCGCGGGGCGTAGTAGTTGACCCCGATGAAGTCCGGCGGCACCCGGCCCAGGGCCGAGATCATCTCCAGGTCGGCGGCCAGACCCGCCGCGCGGTAGCGCCCCAGCACGTCCGCCGGATAGGACCCGTGCAGCACGGCGTCGAGGAACCACCGGTTGAGGATGCCGTCCTCCAGCCGCGCCGCGGCGAGATCCTTCGGATCCTCCGTGGCGGCATATACGGGAGACAGGTTCAAGGCGATTCCGATGCGGCCCGGCAGCCCCATCTCCCGGAAGACCTCCACCGCCCGGCCGTGGGCCAGCAGGTGGTGGTGCGTATCCAGCGCCTGCGCGGCCAGCGCTTCAGCCGGCACCGGGACGAAGTGTCCCTCCCGGGCGGGGGGCAGCAGGCCCTTGGCGATGCTGCCGATGTACATGGTCTCCATGTAGGGCTCGTTCAGCGTGATCCAGGTGGACACCCGGTCGCCGTACGCCTCGAAGACGACGCGGGCGTACTCGGCGAACCAATCGGGAGACCGGGGATTCGCCCAGCCGCCCCGCCGCATCAGCTCCAGTGGTAGGTCCTGGTGATAGAGGGTGACCACGGGCTGGATGCCCGCCGACAGCAGCGAGTCGATGACGGCGCCATAGTGCTCCACGCCCGCCTCGTTCAGCGGCCCGACCCCTTGCGGAAGGATCCTGGACCAGGCGATGGAGAAGCGGTAGGTATCGACCCCCAGGCGGCGCAGATGGTCGATGTCCCCTCCGTATCGGTGGTAGTGGTCGATGGCGACGTTGCCCGTCGCCCCTCCGGCGATCCCGATCTCGTTAGTGTAGAAGTCGAGGACCGACAGGCCCTTGCCGTCCTCCTTCCAGGCGCCCTCGGTCTGGTAGGCCGATGTGGCGGCGCCGAACTGGAAGCTCTCAGGGAACTCCAGGTCGGTGGGGGATCCGGATTCTTGTTGCAGGAGGCCGCAGCTTGTGCACAGGAGCAGCATGGAGATGGACAAGGGCATGGAGCGCGTCATGGGGCTCTCTCCTTTGATGAGTGCTCCACGAGCCTACGGAGAGGCGGGCCCCGGTCCACCCCATTTTCGACGAACGGCGTCAGCGCCGGATGAACGGCCTGTCCGGCGCGCCGAAGGGAGGCGCGGACGACCGGTCGGCCGGGGATGAGTCCCCCTCGGCAGACCTGGACCCCGGCCGGGGCTTCTACCGGTGCGCCCCCGGGACATGGAGCCTACCTTAACCCTCCTTCGAGGGTGGAATGAGCCGGGGCGTCGCGCGGGCCGGCCTTGCCCGGGCCACGACAGGAGGACATCGGTGCTGAGACTGATCGCCTTCTTCCTCGAGCACCGCGGGCGGCGCCGAGGTATCGGGCGGCTCCTGTGGGTGCTCTCCGCCTTCATCCTCATCGTCATCCTCTACAGCGTCCTCTTTCACCTGCTCATGCTCTACGAGGGCCGGGACTTCTCCTGGTTCACGGGGGTGTACTGGACGCTGACGGTGATGTCCACCCTCGGCTTCGGCGACATCACCTTCCACACCGATCTCGGACGGGCTTTCAGCATGGCCGTGCTCCTCAGCGGCACCGCTTTCCTGCTGATCCTGCTGCCCCTCACTTTCCTGCAGTTCTTCTGGATGCCGTGGATGGAGGCCCAGGCCCAGGGGCGCCTCCCGCGCAAGCTCGACGCCGGCACCCGGGACCACGTCATCCTGGTGCAGCACGACCCCCTCTCCCTCGCCCTCATCGAGCGGCTCGTGCAGTTCCAGTACTCGTACGTGCTCATCGAGCCGGACCCCTCGGAGGCCGGGCGGCTGGCCGACGAGGGGCTCAACGTGGTCCTCGGAGATCTCGACGATCCCAGGACCTACCGCGGGGCCCGCCTGGCCGAGGCCGCCCTCGTGGTCGCCGCTCGCTCCGACGAGATGAACACGCAGATCGCCTCGACGGTGCGCGCCATCTCCGAGAACACGTCGATCATCGGGACCGCCGACGTGCCGGCCTCGGTGGACATCCTCGAGCTGGCGGGCTGCAACCACGTGCTGCAGCTCGGCGACCTGCTCGGCGAGTCCCTGGCGCGGCGCACCACGGCCGGAGACGCCATGGCCCACGTCATCGGCGAGTTCGGCGAATTGCTGATCGCCGAGGCGACGACGACGAACACGCCCATCGTCGGCCAGACGCTGGTCGAGGCGGATCTGCGCCGGAAGGTGGGGATCCACGTGATCGGCATCTGGGAGCGGGGGCAGTTCCAGCCGGCGCGGCCGGAGACCCGCATCACCGGCCAGACCGTCCTCGTCCTCGCCGCCGACCAGGAGCAGCTCTACCGGTACAACAGCCTCTTCGCCATCTACAACCAGTCCGCCGAGCCGGTGATCATCATCGGCGCCGGCCGCGTCGGCCGCGCCGTGGGGCGCTCGCTGGAGGAGCGCAAGGTCGACTACCGGATCGTCGAGCGCGATCCGGAGGCCGCCGGGGACGACCGGACGGTGGTGAAGGGCTCGGCAGCGGAGCTGGAGGTGCTGCAGGAGGCGGGCATCCGGACGGCGCCGGCCGTGGTGCTCACCACCCGGGACGACGAGACCAACATCTACCTGGCCATCTACTGTCGCCGGCTGCGGCCCGACATCCAGATCATCGCCCGGGCGAACCAGGAGCGCAACGTGCAGACCCTGCACCGGGCCGGCACCGACTTCGTCATGTCCTATCCGTCCATGGGGGCCCGCGAGATCACCAACCAGCTGCAGCGCAGCAGCACGCTGACGATCGCCGAGGGCCTGGGGGTGATCCGCATGCCGGTGCCCCGGGGCCTGGCCGGCACCAGCATCGCGGGGTCGGGGATCCGTCCGCGGACAGGCTGCTCGGTAGTGGCCGTCAGCCAGGACAGCACGACCCGGGTCAATCCGGACCCGACCGAGGCCCTGCCGGCCGGCGGCGAGATCATCCTGATCGCGACGGCCGAGGGCGAGCGCCTCTTTCTCAAGGAGTTCAGCAGCGCCTGAGGGCCGCCGGGGCGGCTCGCCCCGCAGCGGCCGGGTCAGGTGCGGCGATTGGATTCCTGGGTCCTGGACCTGGGGTGGACAGAAGGGACAGTTCGCGGTACCTGCCCTGCCCTCAGCCTTCTCGCCTCAGCTCCGCGAGGCTGTCGCGCACCGTCTCGATGAGTCGGTCCACGTGTCCGCCTTCGAGGGGCAGGGAGATGCTGCCTCCCATCCGCCAGTAGATCCCGCGGTTGAGCAGGCGCAGGTGCAGCCAGCGCTGCAGTTGCGTGTCGTCGGCTGCCGCCTCGCGGTAGTTGCGCGGCGGATCCTCCAGGAAGTAGATGCGGAACAGGGAGCCGGCCACGACCACGCAGGCGGCGAGGCCCAGCTCGGCGAAGGCCCGTTCCAGCCCCGAGGCCGCGGCCTGCGCCAGGTCCGCGATCCCTTCGTACGCCGAGGGGGTCATCCTCTCCAGGGTGGCCTTTCCAGCGGTCAGGGCGAAGGGGTTGGCGTTGAACGTCCCCGACTGGGGGATCCTCGCCCCCTGGCGGGGATCGTAGAGGGCCATGACCTCCTCGCGCCCGCCGAAGACGGCCCCCGGGGTGCCGCCGGCGATGACCTTGCCGAGGCAGGTGAGGTCGGGGCGCACGCCCAGGTGCTCCTGCACCCCTCCCGGTCCCATGCGGAAGCTGACGATCTCGTCGAAGACGAGGAGCGCGCCGGCGCCATGGGCAGCCTCGGCCAGGCGCTCGAGGAAGCCCTCCTCGGGCAGGGCCAGCCCGGCCGCCGTGGACAGGGGATCGACGATGACGGCCGCGAGCCGGCCGGCGTGTTCGGCCAGGCGCGCCTCGACGGCGTCGGCGTCGTTGAAGGGCAGGATCACGACGTCCTTCAGGGCCGCCGAGGAAAGGCCGGCGGTGGAGGCCACCGGGTTCGGGGCGTCGGCGGGACCGAGGTCTGGACCCGTCGGCGGCAGGTAGCTCACCATGGCGTGGTCGTCGATCCCGTGGAAGGCTCCCTCGAACTTGGCCGTGCCCGTGCGTCCGGTGAAGGCGCGGGCGGCTCTCAGGGCGTTGATCACGGCCTCGGATCCCGAGCTGCAGAACCGCAGCCGCTCCAGGGACGGGAGCCGCCGGCGGAGGAGCTCCGCCATCTCGACCTCGAGGGCCAGGGGGCGGGAGAACCCGGTGCCCCGGCCCACGGCCTCCCGCAGGGCCGACACCACGGCGGGATGGGCGTGTCCGAGGATGAGAGCGGTGTTGTTGTTGACGAAGTCCAGCAGCCGGTGGCCGTCGAGGTCGTACAGATAGACGCCTTCGCCCCGTTCGGCGTACAGAGGAAAGGGGTGCATGTGCACGCCCGTGCGCGTGTTGCCGCCGGGTAGGGAACCGGCGGCGCGGGCGAACATCGCCGAGGAGCGCGGATTGCGCTCGGCGAAGAGCGCCTCCTCCTCGGCGCAGGCGGCGGCCAGCGCCGACCTGTCGATTCTGCATGCGGCGGCCTGAGTCATGGGGCCGCTCCCCGGGCAGCGCCGGCGCGGGAGTCCAGCCGCCGGATCCGTCCCAGCCGCGGGGGCGTCACCGTCCCCTGCCGGCCGGCGTAGCGGATCTGGGCGTCCACGATCTGCACCTCGGTGTTGGTCCAGTCCACCTCGCGTCCGAAGAATCTACCGCTGCGAAGGACGACATAGTCCTCGGCGGCCAGCGTGTAGGTGCGGTCCAGGTCGAGGTCGTGCTCGACCACGCGCCGGCCCCCGGGCCTCGACCGGTCCACGGCATAGGAGAGGCCCGCCACCTGCATGGGCCGCTCCCTGCCGTCGCGGACGTCGAACTCGAGGATGTCGAGCACCTCCGCGCCGGTGAGCGGGAAGGTGTAGAGTTCGTCGCGGAAGTTCATCTGGAAGATGGCGCCGATGGTGACCTCCCCTTCCTCGAGGGGACGGCGGATGCCGTCGTTGTTCTGGAAGGCGATGTCGGCGCCGGTGGCGAACAGGATGGAGTCACAGAACCAGTTGCCGAGAGCCGTGTCGTACCAGGGCTCGGTGAGGTCTTCGTTGGACAAGGTCCTGGCCGCCGTGGCCACGGGAGGCATGGGTCCGCATGCGGACGGATCCCCGGAGCGCCAGAGGCCTGCCTCGCCCCGGTGCAGACAGAGCTCCTCGTCGCCGCCGGCCAGCGTCACCTCGGCGCCGTCGATCCACACCCCCGCCGGTGGGCCGAGCCCGGCCAGGGGGCCCGTCCGGCGCAGGCGGAAGGCGGCCAGGTTGCCGGTGAGGATCCGGGGGGCGGGGCCCGTGAGGTCGATGCTCAGCTCCATCGGGTTGGCCCACATGACCGCCCGCTCCAGGCCCGCCCACCCAGCCTGTCCGTGGGCCGGCAGGAAGGCGGAGAGGAACAGGTGACCGAGCCGGGTCTCGTCCACCTGGGCCTGGGCGTACCAGGGCGGGGTGCCGCGGCCCTCGAGGACCGGGACCTCCGTGGGCGGGCCCGCTCCTTCCGGGGTGTGCCAGCGCAGGCCGAAGACGGCGTTGCCCTCGTAGCGCTCGTCCCCTTCCACCTCGCACAGCTTGAGGCTGAAGCCGAAATCGCCGCGCCGCTGCTCGGCGCGCACGAGCACCCGGTGGCGCCCGGCCGCCAGCTGGACGGGCACTCGTTCGCAGGGCAGGAAGTGGCGCCGCCGGCCCCGGAAATCGTGGACCCGCCGCCCGTCGATCCACACCGTCAAACCCTCGTCCGACCCGACCCACAGCTCCGCCGGCTCGTCGCGGGGGGCGTCGAACTCGGCGTAGGCGTAGACCACGCAGTGGGAGGGGTTGGAGAAGTGGCGGTCGAGGTCGATCCTGTCGGCGTGGAAGTAGACGGGGCCGGACCAGCCGCCGGCGCCGGCCCGGGGCGTCACCCCCGGACCGAGGCCGGCGTCGGCGCCCGAGGGGATCGGGCCCTTGAGGAGCCAGGTGCGGTTGCCCATGCCGTAGCGGGCGTTCTCGTCCGAGGGATTCTTCTCGAAGCGGCGCACGAGGTCTTCGAGGTCGGCGCGCACCCGGAGGCGGTCGAGGTCGGCCACGCCCAGGCCGCGGCGCTGCCCCAGCTGCAGGAACTCCATGTCGGCGGGATTCAGGCCCATCAGGCGGGCGGCCACGGCGTCGACGGCGAGCAGGTCGGGGCCGGCCAGGATCGTGTTGACGCGCACGGGGACGCCGCCCTGTGAGCGGATCCGTTCCCTCTCCATGCCGACGATTCCGTCGACCACGGCGAAGTCGACGCCGGCCACAGCGGCCAGGTCGACCATGGTCTCGTCGAGGGTCTGCGGCGTGTGCCACAGGCCGGCGCTGCCCGACTCCGGCGGCCAGCCTCTCATCTTCGACCAGCCGTACTTCAGGCCCGGAGCGATGCCGATCAGGTTCTTCACGGCCACGGTCATGCCCACGGCCCCGGTGATCTTCATCACCGGCACGCTGATAAGGACCTCCGCCTCGCGAACCGTCCGCGGCACCCAGTAGGTCTCGGCCACCAGACCCCCTCCCGGCGGCTCGAGCTCGATGGCGTCGTCGTAATTGAGGTCGACGATGCGCAGGTCGGCGCCGGCCAGGTCGGGGTCGAGGAGCAGGGCGCGGTACCCGGCCGCCTCGAAACCGTCGCCAACCTCCACGCGGTCGAGCTGCTCGATCAGGTCGGTGCGCTCGGGCGGTATCCAGACGCCGCCCTCGGCGATCGTCAGCCGGGCCTTGGGAGCCCACTCGTGGACCGCCTCGAGGAGCGCCTTGACCACCCGCCAGTCGGTGATGTCGCCCTGCACGTGCTCGACGTGGACGATGTTGACCTTGCAGACCACGTCGACAACGCCATCGGGCCCCGGCTTGGCGGCCCGAACCAGCTCGCGCAGCCCCGCTTGCTCCACGGCGCTGCGCACCAGGGGCCGGATGTGTGCGGCGTAGTCGAGGGGCTGGTCCGCGGGCACCGGCGCCGGCAGCCCGGCGTCGTCGGAGCGCACCACGGATACCACCGGGCCGGTGGAAGCCCAGGCGGCCGGGGCCATCGCCAGGACCAGGGCCGTGGTCCTGGCGAGGATCCAGACGGCGGCCGGCCTCATTCGGCGTCGTAGTCGGTGAGGCCCCGCATCCAGATGTTCCGGAAGCGCGTGGGGTTGCCGTGGTCCTGCAGCCTCAGGGGGCCTTCCTCGTCGTGGGGCGAGGTGTAGGAGCTGGTGTTGCGGTGGCCCGTGGGTCCCATCGCCTCCTGGCGGTGGTGCAGGAGAAGGCCGTTGTGAAAGACGGTCAGGCGCGCCGGCTCCACCAGCCAGCCCTCGTCCCAGCGCGGGGTCTCGAAGATGACGTCGTAGGACTGCCACTCCCCCGGCGGGCGGCAGGCGTTCACGAAGGGCGGGAACTGGCCGTAGATGGCGCCGGCGGCGCCGTCGGCGTAGGTGGGGTTGTCGTAGCCGTCGAGGACCTGGATCTCGTAGAGCCCCATGAGGAAGACGCCGCTGTTGCCGCGCCCCTGGCTGTCGCCGGAGACCTCGGACGGGGTGGCCCACTCCAGGTGCAGCTGGCAGTCCCCGAAGCGCTTCACGGACTGCATGTCCCCGGTGCCGGGCACGACCTCCACGAAGCCGTCCTCCACCTTCCAGGCCGCCTCTTCCCCTGGCGCGCGGGCGCTCTCCCACTCGGAGAGATCGGTGCCGTCGAAGAGCACCACCGCGTCGGAGGGCGCCCCCCCCGGCTCGGCGCCCGGCATGACGATGCGGGGCTCGGGGCGCCGGCTGTCGTGGACCCGCCAGGGCTGTCCCGGAATCAGGTCGGTGTCGTCGTATCCTGGGCGTGCCATGATCCTCCTTCAGGCCGCCCGGCGCAGCACGCGGCCGGGGCGGTGGTCGGTGAGTTGGCCGTCGCTCACGGTGGCGACGCCGTTGACGTACACGTGGTCGATCCCCCGCGGGTAGCGGTAGGGATCGTCGAAGTCGGCCCTCTCGCCCACGGTCTCGGGGTCGAGGACGACGAGGTCGGCCCAGGCACCTTCGCGCAGCAGTCCCCTTCCGGCGAGGCGGAAGCGCGCCGCGGCGTGCCCGGTGAGCTTGTGCACCGCCTGCTCCCAGGTGAGGGCGCCCTGCTCGCGGATGAAGCGGCGCAGGAAGTAGGGGAAGGCGCCGTACGACCTCGGGTGGTGCTTGCCCTCGGCCAGGACGCCCTCAGGAATGAGGGAGAAGCCGTCGGAGATCACGCCGCCGGCCTCGTGGCGGGCGATGTTGAGGAAGTCCTCCTCGCCCACGTCCTCGGCCAGCATCCAGGGCCGCGCCTCCTCCTCGACGAGGATGTCCAGAACGGCGTCGTGCGGGTCCTGGCCCCGGAGCCGGCCGATCTCGGCGAAGGATCGGCCCGTCAGGTGGGCGTTGGCCTCACCGGCGCTGCCGAGCCAGATGCGGTCCCAGGCGCCTTGCCTGGCGAGGTTCCGCTTTCGGCTGCCGCCGCTCTCGGCCCCGTGGGTGAGGGTGTCGGCCTGGATGGCGCGGCGCTGCTCCGGGTCGCGCAGTCTTCGCAGCAGGGCCTCGTCGCCGCCGTCGAGAGACCAGGGCGGCAGCAGCGACTTCAGGGTCGTGGAGCCGATGGTGTAGGGAATGGCGTCGCAGCTGACGTCGACGCCGCGCTGGCGCAGGGCGTCCATGTCGGCCAGCAGACCGGCGGTGGCGCCCAGCATGGGGGATCCCGGCTGCATGTGGGAGACGTGGCCGGCCACGCCGGCGCGCTCGGCCACGGCGGTGACCTCGGCCACGGCCGCGGCGATGCCCTTCGTCTGGTTGCGGATGTGGCTGGTGTAGATGCCGCCGAAGGGGGCGATGACCTCGCCGAGGGCGACGAGCTCGTCGAGGGGGGCGTACGGCCCGGGGGCGTAGGCCAGGCCGCTGGAGAGGCCCACGGCGCCGTCTTCCATGGCGCGGGCGGCCAGCTCCCTCATGCGCGCCATCTCCGCCGGCGTCGCCTCGCGGTCGTCCCAGCCCATGGCGGCCACGCGCAGGTTCCCGTGGCCTACCAGGGAGGCCACGTTGGTGCCGATGCCCTGGTCCTCCAGGCGGGCGAAGTAGTCGCCGAAGCCGGTCCAGTCGCACTCGAGGCCGCGGGTCATGGCCGGGTCCAGGGGGCCGTAGTAGGGCTCGTAATCGCGCGTCGGCGCCGCCGACACGCCGCAGTTGCCGACGACCTGGGTGGTGATCCCCTGGGCCAGGGAGGAGGAGGCGCGGCCCTCCAGGAGGAGGGTGAGGTCGGAGTGGGTGTGGATGTCGATGAAGCCGGGGGCGACGAAGCGCGCGGCGGCATCGACCGTGTCGCGCGCCTGGGTCCCCGCCAGATCTCCGATGGCCGCGACGCGGCCGTCCTGGACGGCCACGTCGGCCGGGCGCGCCGGGGCGCCGGTCCCGTCGAGGAGGCGCCCCCCGGTGATGATCAGGTCGTACACGAACTCAGCGGCGGGTGATCAGGTCGTCCACCACCGCCGGGTCCGCCAGGGTGCTGGTGTCGCCGATGCTGCCCATGTCGTTCTCGGCGATCTTGCGCAGGATGCGGCGCATGATCTTGCCGGAGCGGGTCTTCGGCAGCCCCGGGGCCCAGTGGATGACGTCGGGCTGGGCGATGGGGCCGATGACGGAGCGCACCTGCTTCTTCAGCTCGTCCTTCAGCGCGTCCGTGTACTCCTCCCCCGTGTTCAGGGTCACGTAGGCGTAGATGCCCTGACCCTTCACCTCGTGGGGGAACCCGACCACGGCGGCCTCGGCGACCTGGCTGTGCAGCACCAGGGCGCTCTCGACCTCGGCGGTGCCCATGCGGTGGCCGGAGACGTTGATGACGTCGTCGACGCGGCCGGTGATCCAGTAGTAGCCGTCCTCGTCGCGCCGGCAGCCGTCGCCGGTGAAGTAGTAGCCTTTGTACTGCTGGAAGTAGGTCTCCTCGAAACGCTTGTGATCGCCGTACAAGGTCCGCATCTGGCCCGGCCAGGGAGCCTTGATGGCGAGCACCCCGGAGACTCCGTCACCATCGAGGGGGGTGCCCTTCTCCGGGTCGAGGACCACGGGCTCGATGCCGAAGAACGGGAAGGTCGCCGACCCCGGCTTGAGGCTCGTCGCGCCCGGCAGCGGCGTGATCAGGATGCCGCCGGTCTCCGTCTGCCACCAGGTGTCGACGATGGGGCAGCGCTCCTTGCCGGCGTTGCGGTGGTACCAGCGCCAGGCCTCGGGGTTGATGGGCTCGCCCACGGTGCCCAGCAGGCGCAGGGAGGGCATCTCGTACTTGGCCGGCCACTCCTCGCCGGCGGCGGCGATGGCGCGGATGGCGGTGGGCGCCGTGTAGAACTGGTTGACCCCCCACTTCTCGACGATCTGCCAGTAACGGTCGGGGTTCGGCCAGGTGGGGATGCCCTCGAACATCATCGTCGTGGCGCCGTTGGCCAGGGGTCCGTAGATGATGTAGGAGTGACCGGTGACCCAGCCGATGTCGGCGGCGCAGAAGTAGATGTCGCCGTCGTGGTAGTCGAAGATCAGCTTGTGGGTGACGGCGGTGTAGACCATGTAGCCGCCGACGTTGTGCTGCACGCCCTTGGGCTTGCCGGTGGAGCCGGAGGTATAGAGGATGTAGAGCGGGTCCTCGGCCTCCATCGCCTCGCAGGGACATTCCGCCGGGGCCCCGGCCATCACCTCGTGCCACCAGTCGTCGCGGCCGGCCTTCATCTCCACGGCGAACTCGCCCTCGGCCTTGACGCGCTCCACCACGATGCAGCTGGTCACCGGCTGGCCCATCTGCCTCTCGGCCGCCTCCATGGCCTCGTCGGCGTTCGGCTTGAGCAGGATCGGCTTGTCGCCCCGGTGGGTGCCGTTGCAGGTGATCAGCACCGTGCAGCTGGAGTCGGCGATGCGGTCGGCCAGGGAGTCGGCCGAGAACCCGCCGAAGACGATGGAGTGGACGGCGCCGATGCGGGCGCAGGCGAGCATGGCCACGGCCAGCTCGGGGATCATGGGCATGTAGATGGAGACGCGGTCGCCCTTCTTCACGCCCTTCGACTTTAGGACGTTGGCGAACCGGCAGACCTGCTCGTGCAGCTCGCGGTAGCTGAGGGTGGCGTCCTCGTCGGGCCGGTTGCCCTCCCAGATGATGGCCGTCTGGTCGCCGCGGCCCTCCAGGTGCCGGTCGAGGCAGTTGTGGACGATGTTCGTCCGGCCGCCGTCGAACCAGCGGATGGAGACCGGGCCCTGGTCCATGTCGTAGTTGTAGTCACGGACCGTGTGCCACCTCTCGTACCAGTGGAACTCCTCCGCCTGCGCCGCCCACCAGGCCTCGGGGTCGGCGATCGAGCGCCGGTACTCGTCGAGGTAGGCCTGGTGGCTGCCGACGTGGCCGCGGGTGCTGGCGGCGGCGGGGGGCGGATAGAGTTGGTCGTCGGTCATGGGGAGATGACTCCTTGTATGGTCGTTCCCGGTGCAGCCGGGGTAATATCCGCAGACCCCGACCTCAGGAAAAGAGGCGCCGGCGCAGCCACATGAGGCCCACCAGGGTCTTGGCGTCGGCGATCCGCCCGGCGTCGATGGCGCGCCAGACCTCGTCCTCCGGCCATTCCAGGACCTCGATGCTCTCGCCCTCCTCCTCGAGTCCGCCGCCGGGGCCCCGGCTGACCGGCGCGTAGTAGAGGAAGATGAGTTCCGAGGACCCGCCCGGGGTGAGGTAGAAGGTGCCGATGGGCTCGAGGCGGTCGAGCAGGGTTCGCCGGCCGTGGATCTCGACGCGCCCCATCCCCTCAGGCGATGTCGCCGATGATCTGCACGGTCACGGGCCCGCCCGCGGCGACGGCCTGGTCCGGGTCGAGGACGACGATGCCGTTGGCCCCGAGCATGGAGGTGAGGATGTGGGAGCCCTGGGCCCGGTGGGAGGTGTTGGCCGTCAGACGGCCGTCGCCGTCGAGGCGCAGCCGCGCGCGCAGGAAGTTGCGGCGGTCGCCGTCGTTGGCCACGTCGTGCTCCATGCGGGCCCTGCTCTCCGGCAGCGGCCACTGGTCCCGCGGATAGCCGGCGGCCTTGCGCACCGCGGGGCCCACGAACTGCAGGAACGACATCAGGCTCGACACGGGGTTGCCGGGCAGGCCGAAGTAGGGCCGGCCCTTCAGCATGCAGAAGAACAGGGGCTTGCCCGGCTTCATGGCCACGCGCCAGAGCACCTCCTCGGCCCCGAGGTCGTCGAGGACCTTCTTGACGTAGTCGTACTCGCCCACGGAAACGCCGCCGGAGGAGACCACGAAGTCGCAGGTGAGGGCGGTCTCCACCGAGGCGCGGATGGCGGCCTCGTCGTCGGCCACCGTGGGCAGCAGCACCGGCTCGGCCCCGCAGGCGCGGGCCACGGCGCCGAGGGCGGGGGTGTTGCTGTTGACGATCTGTCCGGGCCCGCGGGCCTCGTCGATCTCGACCAGCTCGTCGCCGGAGGAGAGCACGCCCACCGTGGGCCTGCGGCCGACGGGGACGAAGCTGCGCTGCACCGCCGCGAGGACGCCCACCTCCCCGGCGCCGAGCTCGGTGCCGGCGGGGATCAGGGGCTCGCCCTCGCGCATGTCCTCGCCGCGGCGGCGGATGTTGGCGCCCGGCTCGTCCTCCGGCACCAGGATTTCGACGCGGCCGCCGTGATCGCGGGTGTCCTCCACGCGGATCACGGTGTCGCAACCGGCTGGGATCGGGGCGCCGGTCATGATGCGGCTCGCCTGCCCCGGCTCCAGCTTCATCTGGGGGACGCGGCCGGCGGGGATGTCCTCGATCACCGGCAGGGTGACCGGGCTCGCCTCGGTGGCGGCGGCCGTGTCGGCGAAACGGACGGCGAAGCCGTCCATGGCCGAGTTGTCGTGGGGCGGGTTGTCGTACGGGGCCGCCACGTCGGCGGCCAGCACCCGGCCGAGGGCCTTTGTGAGGGCGACGCGCTCCGGGCCCAGCGGGCGGATGCGCTCCAGGACGGCGGCGCGCGCCTCCTCGACGGTGAGCATGCGGTCGGCCGCTAGACGGGCGCCTTGTAGTAGGGGTTCTTTCCGTTGGCGTGGTCGGTGACGTCGTAGATCTCCTCGATCTCGGGCACCGATTCCTTGATCATCACCTCGATTCCCTGCTTCAGGGTGACGTCGGCCATGCCGCAGCCCTGGCAGCCGCCCTCGAGCTGGAGGAAGACGGTCTTCTCCTTCAGGTCGATCAAGGAGACGCGGCCTCCGTGGCCGGAGACGGCGGGGTTGATCTTCTCCTCGAGGACGTGCTGAACCCTGTCGACGAGAGTGCCGTCGACGCCCTCGGGCAGGCTGCGGGGGCGCTCGATCTTGAAGCCGGAGCCCATCAGGCCCTCGACGAAGTCGACGGTGGCCTCCTGGACGTTGCCGCCGCTGGCGGGGTCGACGTACACGTCGAAGCCGTCGAAGGGGATGACCGCGTCCTCGTCGTTCTCCTGCCCTTCGCCGATGAAGGCCATCCGGTAGTCGACCTTCAGGGGGGAGACGGAGGTGGCGCCGATGCGCAACCCCTTGACGGGATTGGGGCTTTTGTCGATGAGATCGACGATCTTGCTGCGGGCGAGGTCGGTAATGGTCAACATGGCCGGGGATTCACCATTCTCGTGTCCTGGGTTTGCTGCACGTGGATGCTTCTGAATCTACCTTCATGGAGAGGTTCGTCAACGAAAGGCCCGGGACATGAGACACAACCTGGAGCAGATCCTCGAAGACTCGCGCTCCCCTGGCGTGGGGTTGCGCAAGCGCGCCGCACGCGAGCTGTGCCCCTGCGAGCTGAAGGCGGACGTGCTGGCCGTCCTCGAAGGCATGTACGACGATCCCGACCTCAAGCTGCGGCGCAGCGTGCGCCAGCGCCTGGCCAGGTACCGCCGGTCCGGCCGGATCAACCATCACTAGAAGGGTCGCCGGGAGAAGAGTCCCGGGGCGCCTTGCCCGTCCCCGGCGTCGCGGCTGATCTTTCGCACATGAGCGATCTCACCCGACGCACCCTGGGCCGCACGGGCCTGGAGGTCACGCAGCTCGGCTTCGGAGCGGCCGAGCGGGGCCTGCCCGATTCGGCCGACCACGACGCCCGGGCCGCCGGCGTGCTGCACGCGGCCCTCGACGCGGGGGTCAACCTCATCGACACGGCCCCCGACTACGGCGCCAGCGAGGAGCGCATCGGCCGCTGCGTCGGTCACCGCCGGCACGAGTTCTACCTGGCCACCAAGTGCGGCTGCAACATCGACGGGGACGGAAACCGGCTGCAGCCGGGTCACCTGTGGACCGCCGACCGCCTGCGCGCCAACATCGACCAGAGCCTCCGCCGCCTCGGTACCGACTGCGTGGACCTGCTGCAGATGCACAACCCCTCCGTGGAGGACGTCGAGCGGGGAGGGCTGATCGAGGCCCTCGAGGAAATCCGGGCCGCGGGCAAGACCCGGTTCATCGGCGTCTCCTCCACGCATCCGCACCTGGCCGCCTTCGTCGCCTCGGGCGCCTTCGACGTCTTTCAGATCCCCTATTCCGCCCTCGAGCGCGAGCACGAGGGGATGATGCAGGAGGCGGCCGACGCCGGCGCCGGGATCCTCGTCCGGGGCGGCATCAGCCTGGGGCACCGGGCCGACGAGAGGCGCCAGGCCACGTGGGAGAAGGCGGGCCTCGAGGAGCTCGCCGGCGGCATGAGCCGCCACGAGTTCATCCTCCGCTTCACCCTCTCCCACCCGGCGTGCCACACCACGATCGTGGGCACCACCAGCCTCGATCACATGCGGTCGAACCTCGACGCCGCCCGGTCCGGCCCCCTGCCCGCCGATCTCTACGCCGAGGCCAGGGCCAGGCTGGCGAGCATCGGCGAGAGCCCCCTCGAAGACCAATCGTGATCAACGAGCACGACCCCGGCCGCCGGGCGCAGCTGCAGGCAGCCCTGGAGGCCATGCCGCGGGTCGGCCTGGCGGCCCTGCCGACGCCTTTCGAGCCCTGTCCCGGCCTGTCGAAGGCGCTGGGGGGCCCGCGGATATGGATCAAGCGCGACGATCTCACGGGGCTGGCCGCCGGCGGCAACAAGACCCGGATGTTCGAGTTCGTCCTGGGGAAGGCCCTGGAGGAGGGGGTCGATACCGTCGTCGGCGGTGCGGCGGTGCAGTCGAACTACTGCCGCCAGCTGGCCGCCGCCTGCTCCCGCCTCGGTCTCGAGTGCCACTTGGTGCTGCGCAAGGTGCGCGGCGAGCGCGACCGGGAGGTGCAGGGAGGCCTGCTTCTCGATCTGCTCGTCGGCGCCCGGGTCGAGCTCGTCGAGGACGAGGGCAGCTGGGAGGAGCTCGGGGTCCGGATCCGGGAGAAAGGGCGGCGACTGACCGCGGAGGGGCGCAAGGTCCTGGTCGCCCGCGTCGGCGACGAATCGGGGATCGGGCTGTCGGCCGTCGGCTACGTGGCCGCCACCCTCGAGCTGCTCGACCAGGCCGAGGCCGCGCAGGTCCGCATCGATGAGGTCTGGCTCTGCTCCACCGACTCGACGCAGGCCGGCCTCGCCCTCGCCCTCAAGCACCTGCGGTCCCCGATCCGCCTGGTGGGCCTGCCGGCGCTGCCGGAACCGGTGACCGCGGGCTGGACCTTCGAGGAGTGCCTGTCCTCGGTGGCCACCGAGTGCGGGGCCCTCCTCGGCCTGGAGACGGCCGTGGAACCGGCGGAGATCGTCAGCAAGGTCGACTACGTAGGCCCCGGGTACGCCGTTCTCACCGAGGCTGCGCGGGAAGCCATGCTGATGGCCGGGCGGCACGAGGGCCTGCTGCTCGATCCGGTGTACACCTCCAAGGCCATGGCGGGACTCATCGATCACGTCCGGCGGGGCCTCATCCCGGCCGGGCGGAACGTCGTCTTCCTGCACACGGGCGGCCTCCCCGCCCTCTTCGCCTACGCCGATTCCCTCGCTCTCGACGAGGCCCTGGACTCAGGCTGATTCCGGCCCCCGATCCACCGTCGGCGGCCCTTTCGGAGAGGCGGGTTTTCTGGTGGCCGCCGGAGCGGGACCGTAACTTGTCGAAGATCCCCAGTTGGCCCAGGGTGCGCGGAGCAGACAGCACCTGATTTGACCATACCCCTACATCGAGGAGGATACCGTGCAGCGTCTTGAGACAGCCCTACTCGCGTCCCTGCTGACAGGGGTTCTCCTTGCTGCGGGCTGCGGCGGGGACGATCCCATGGAGCCGGAACCGGAGGTCGCCCCGCCCGATCTCAGCGGGAGCTATACCCTCCAGTCCTTCTCATCCGCCGTTGTCACGGGCGGCAATGCGCTGACTTCGCCTGTCGTCAGCGGCATGTTCACGCTGGAGCAGACATCCGTGGCCGGAGAGGAAGCCAGCGGGACGATGGCGCTGACCATTTCGGTGCCCGATGACGCCGGTGGAACCTTCACGATCGAGGACCAGGGGACCTACAAGAACCGCATGGACGGCCAATGGGAGCAGGCGGGCGACCTGCAGCAGGCCAAGGGGACCTACGAGCTCGAAGGCAATACCCTGACGCTGACTGTTACCGAGCCCGTCCTCGCCATCTCGAACACGGTCTGGCGCCGGCAGTAAGGTGGCTCGGTCCGGCCTCTTCCGCTTCTCGTGCCGGGTCTGCCTGGCCGCGCTCCTGGCCCCCATCTGGCTGGGCGCCCAGGAGTCGGTGACGATCCGCGGCCTCGTCGTCAACGGGGAGACGGGGGCGCCGGTCGCCGGCGCCGAGGTGCTGGTGCGCTCGACGCCGCTGGGGGCCTTCACGGGCGAGGACGGAGGCTTCGAGATCGCCCTGCCCGGCGGCGGCATCCACACCCTCGTCGTTGTGGCCGACGGCTACCGAACCGTCGAGGGAGTGGTCGACACGGAGGCGGAGACGGAGGAGGACGGGGTGCCCCTGCGGATCTCGCTGGAGCGGCTCTTCTTCGAGGTTCCGGGCCTGACCGTGACGGCGAACCGCGGCACACATCCGGGTGACTCTCCCACCTCCGTCGCCGTGATCGGCGGCGACGAGCTGCAGCGGCGGGAGGTCACCAACCTGAACGAGGCCCTGCCCTTCGCCCAGGGCGTGACCTTCAATGCGGGGCAGATGGACATCCGGGGTTCCAGCGGCCTCTCCCGGGGGGTGGGCAGCCGCGTGCTCATGCTGCTCGACGGCCACCGGACGCTCTCGGGAGTGGGCTCGTCCATCGATTTCGCGATCCTGCCGGTCCTCGACGTGGAACGGATCGAGATCGTCAAGGGCCCCCACTCGACGCTCTGGGGCAGCAACGCCATGGGCGGCGTGGTGAACGTGATCACCCGGCCGCCGGGGCGGGAAGCCCGGAGCGTGGTGCGCGGATACTACGGCCTCTTCGACACCCCCGTCGGGCAGGGCTTCTCCGACCGGCGTCTCAGCATGCAGGGGCTTCAACTCCAGCATTCCCGCAGGATCGGTAAGGCCCACACGGCGCTGTTCGTGGCGCGCGAGAGCTCCGACGGTTTTCGGCAGAACGGCGGCACGGACGGTTGGCGGCTGCGGGGGAAGGCGGTCTTCGGGCCGCAGTCGGCGACCCCCCTGGAGCTGTTCGCCAGCTGGAAGCGCGATGACATGGAGGAGTTCTTCACCTGGATGTCCGAGGATCGACGGCTGGAGATCGATCCGGTTTACCTGGGCGACTGGAGGCGTGAGTCGGACCTGATCATCGGTCTCACGGCCACCCCGCTGGTGACGCCAAGGTTCAAGCTCGAGCTGCGGCCCCAGATCCTGCACTTCCGCTCGCGGAACTACTTCCACGACAACGAGGACTTCCACAACTCCACCCGCTACGGCACCGATCTTCAGCTCTCCCTCTTTTCGGTGGGCCGGCACACGGTGACGGTGGGCGGCGAGGCGGCGTACACCGGCGTGGAATCGAACTTCCTGGCGACCTCGAGCGTGACGGACGTGGCCCTCTTCGGTCAGGACGAGATCGAGCTCTCCGGGCGGTTGCGGGGTTCGGTCGGGGTCCGGTTGGACATGCACAGTGCGTCCCTGGTCGAGGACGACCTGGCGCTCAATCCCAAGATCGGCTTCGTCTACGAGCCCTCCGACCGTCTGAGCCTGCGGACCTCGCTGAGCCGCGGCTACCGGGCGCCGAGCGTCTCGGAGCAGTTCACCTCTACCACCGTCTTCGGCTTTCGGGTCGTGCCCAATCCGGGGCTGCGCGGCGAATCCGCATGGTCCGGCGAGATCGGGGCCACCGCGAGCCCTGGGGACCGGCTCTGGCTGGACGCGGGGCTCTTCTGGAGCGAATACTCCGGTCTGATCGAGGTAGCCAGCGCGCCGAAGCAACTCTTCACCTTCCAGTTCAGGAACCTGGTCGAAGCCAGGATCAGGGGGATCGACACGGGGCTGCGCGCGGAACTGGTCCCCGACAAGCTCAATCTCCAGACGAACTACCTCTTCCTCGATTCCACGGACCTGGGCACGGGGGGCAAGCTCGCCTACCGGTCGCGCCATGTCGTCACCACTACCCTTTCGGGCTGGGACGATGTGGTCGCCCTCGACATGCGCTACCGCAGCCGGCCCGAAAAGGTCCTGCTCTACCCCCTCGACGAAGGCAGCGCCTTCGCCGTGGTGGACCTGCGGTTCAATCTCGGGGTCATGGGCATGGACCTGCAGACCAGGGTCGCCAACCTGCTTCAGGCGGAATACGTGGACATCCAGGAGCGGAACCCGGGAGCCTCACGGAGCATCCGCACCACCCTCACGTCCCGTTTCTGATCCCGCCGCGCCAAGGCGGGGCCTGACGACCGTCCGTCCCCGCGGACCGGGGTCATTCCTCCTCCACCAGGGCGGCCGCCTCGAGCAGCCGGATCTCCTCGCACGGGACCGCGGGATAGTCCCGCACGGTGATCGACCTCTCCGAGGCGCTCTCGACCTCATACCCCGTGTCCGCCGCCAGGAGCCAGGTCCCCGGGAGGCTCTCCGCCTCGGGCACGCCTTCGGTGAGGTGGAAGGTGCGGCCTTCCACCGAGGCGACACCCCGTCGGATCTGCGCCTGGTCCGGACGAAGGCTGCGGCCGCCGCCGCGAAGGCTCGTGCCGCAGAGCAGGAAGGCCCGCCGCAGAATCCCCTCGTCGTCGACGGACGCGAAGCCGAACCGTCCCGTCATGGAGACCGGACCCAGGTCGCAGGCGCCCCCGTCCGGTGCGGAGAGGATGTAGTCGGTGCAGCCCTCCCGCTCGACGGCCACGGCCAGGGCGCCGGTGGCAGGATCGTCCAGCAGCAGCCTGGCACCATGCACGGGTGACTCCTCGATATATGGCGTGATGACGGCGGCGTAGCGGCTGACCAGGTCGGTGTTGCCCCGGCGCTCGGCCAGGATCTGCTGCACCGGTGGGGCGTGGAGCTGCTCGCCGGTGTCCGAGCGCCAGCCGGGGGCATCGGCGACGAGCAGGCGGTCGACGGGATTGAGGAGGGTGAGGTCCATGCGCACCTCCTCGTTGTGCCAAGTGGCGGTGAAGGGCTGTTGCGGCCGGCCGGCGCGCAGGTCCTGGAGCCATTCGATCTCCTCGTCCACGGGCTCCAGGTCGGCGCCTTGAAGGCCGGCGAGTCGCCCGTTGCAGTGGAAGCCGTACTGGTGCAGCCGGCCCCCGTCGACGCGGAAGAAGTCGACGGCGTAGGTCCCCTCGGGGATCCGGACGAGGGCGCAGGTGCGCTGGTAACGCCCGCACTGCTCGTACTGGCGGGCCGAGGCCTGCACGACCTCCACGCCGCCGCCGGCGCCGAAGAGCTCCAGGGCGGCGGCCTCGGTGTGGCCCATCTGACTCTTCCCGTCCACGGTGACGATGTTGTGGGCGAGGGTGCTCCGGGTCCACGCATTTCTCGGGTCGTCCCAGATATAGCCGCGGTCGGCGGCCATCTCCCTCCCGTGGGCGATGTAGATGAGGCCCAGGCTGTCGCAGTGGCGGTGGCCGCCGCAGGCGTAGCCGTTGAGGTACAGGGCCGTGTGCCCGTCAGGGTCACCGCCGCGCAGGACGGCCACGTGCCAGCCCGGGAACCACTCCGTGCGGCGCGGCAGGTCGGTCTCCCCCGCGGCTTTCAGATCGGGATCCCGGTGCCACAGGGCGTATTCCGTCCCCTTCTCGGACAGGGGGCCCCCCTGCGCCTTCTCCAGCAGGCCGGCGTAGCGGCCGCCGTAGTGGGCGGCCAGGACCTCGGCGTGGATGGGGTCGATACCCTGGCCGTCGTGGGAGTCCCCGATGACGGGATCCTGGAGGTTCGGGTCGAGCATGCGCACCATGCTCTCCAGGGCCAGGCGGTAGCGGTCGAACCGCTGGAAGGGATCCAGGTCTTCGAGGCGGGGCCCGCTTTCCGGCACGTAGCCCTCGGGGTCCGAGTACCCAGCGAGCACCTCGGGGATGTCGCGCAGGAGGTTGAGGTGCATGGAGGAGTACCCCGGCGACTCGGTGCAGAAGCCGTCGAAGTGGAAGGCATCCTCCAGGAGGGCCTCCAGGCCCCGGATGGCCCGGCGCACGCTCTGCGGCTTCTCGAAGAGAATGCCCGCGGCGGCGCTCAGGGCGCGGCCGGGACCGCACTTGTTGTTGATGTCGTTCCAGTTCTCGGTGTCCGCCCAGCCGGCCAGGATCAGGTCGTCGACGATGCGGCGGTCCATCTGCGGCGTGATCACCGGAGAGCCGTCGGCGTGCCGGGCGCCGCGGACCAGGTCCCAGGCGAGGGTGACCGAGAGGATCGCCCGGCCGTCGGAGCCGCTGCAGCCGAGGCGTCCGGCGCCCCAGAAGCCGTTGTTGAGGACGGAGTGGTCGCCGTTGCGGTGCCGCCCTTCGAAGGCGGTGATGATGGTCTCCGGGGGGAAGCGCCCGCCTGGCGGATGGGCGCCCATGGAAGCGGCCGCCTCCCCCGGCGGGCCGTCGGCGACGGTGCCGTCGTAGGAGTGGAAGAGCCAGGTGGGATAGCGCCGGGCCAGGCAGTCCAGGATCCAGGCCGACCACCGGGCGTAGCGCACGTCGCCGGTGAGGGCGTAGAGCTTGGCGAGGGGCAGCATCTTCTCGAAGCACCAGTTGATCTTCATCGAGCGGATGATCCCGGTCCAGCTCGTGTGCACGGGCCAGTTCACCCACTTGAAGGCGTGCCGGCCCGAGCTGTCCTCGGGATGGGCCCGTTCCTCGTCGGTCAGGTAGAACGTGAAGGTCTGGTCCATCCGCGGGGCGGTCACGCTCCCGGTCTCGGGATGGTCGGGGCTGGGATACTCGGTCTGGCAGTACTTGCAGACCAGCCGGTCGGGGTCGCGGGGATCCCAGTCGTAGATGCCGGTCTCCCCCATGGTGGAGAGGCGGTTGACGCAGACCGGACAGTTCTGGCCGTACTGCGGCCAGGGGGTCAGCTCCGGCATCATCGCCTCGATGAAGCCGCGGTCCTGCTCCATGAGCCAGGCCACCTGCTGCTTCCAGCCTTCGAGGATGGCCTGCGCCCAGGTGTGGCGGGCCACGTTCTCCCGGGCCCTGTCGACGTCGAGAAGTGGCAAGGGGGATGCTCCTTTCGATGACCATTGACTCTCGGGTTCTGCCGCGGTAACCTGGCGACAAGAGGGTGCCTGGCGCCAACGTCCGCTGGAGAAAGAGCCATGCCCGACTACGATTGCCATTTCCGGCCCAGGTCCTGCCGCATCGACGCGCCCTGGCCGGCAGGCACGCGTCGCATCCCGCCTTTCACATGGCTCCGCGCACGGCGAACGACCTGCAAGGACGACGACCGCTGTTGCAGCCCGGTCCGGGCGCCGCAAGCGATGGCGGCCAGGCTCAGGACGGCTCTGCCCTCGTTGACGCGCACCAGGGTGCGGAGTAGGATCTGCGCCCATCCAGCCGGGAGCGGCCCCATGACGGAGGAACAGAAGTACCTGTTCGACCTGCAGGGCTTCGTCGTCCTCGAGGACGTCGTGCCACGGTCCGTCATCGAGGCGTGCAACCAGGCCCTCGATGGATTCGAGGAGATGAGCCCCGAGGACTACCCGCCCCCTCTCTGCCTCGGCACCGAGAAGACGGAGAAGGAACTCTACATCTCCAACATCCTCGAAGCGTCCCCGGTCTTCGCCCCCTTGATCGACATTCCCGAGGTGCTCGATGTCGTCGCGGGTGTGACCGGCGGGCCCTGGCGCCTGAACCACACCTACACCATCTACCGATGGGGCGGCGGCTACACGGGCCTGCACATGCACGGCACGCCGATCATACCCAAGTGCCAGTATCACTGCCGCAACGGACAGATGGTCTCGACCCTGACCAAGGCGGTCTTTCCCATGCTCGACTGCGATGTCGAGGACGGGTGCTTCGCCGTGGTCCCGGGGGCCCACAAGAGCAACTTTCCGCGCCCCTGGGGAAGGCATCCCGCCGAGAACCCGGTCCTGGCGCCGGTCCCCGCCAGGGCCGGCGACGCCATCGTCTTCACCGAGGCCTTGACCCACGGCTCGACGGTCAACGTCTCGGACCTTCCGCGCCGCACCCTCTACTACTGCTACAGCATCGGATACATGCCGGACTGGGGCGGGCAGGGCCTGCGCTTCAGCGCCGGGGTCACGGACGGTCTCACCGAGGCACAGCGCGAAATCATCGAGTTGAAGTAGGACGATTCTCGAACCCGACAGGAGGCAGGGAATGGACCGGGTACCGCCGGAGGTTTTCGAAGGTCTCAGGCAGCTCGACACGGCAACCCTCTTCAACGCCGTCATCGAGGCCCGCGGCGCCAGCCAGGGCGGGCGCGAGCTCGAGGGTCAGGGCGGCATGCCCTTCAACTACATGGGGCCGGGGATGCAGTGCATGCTGCCCCAGCTCGGTATGGCGGTCGGGTACGCGGCCACTTGCGAGCTGAGCACCCACGACCCGGACATGCCGGCGCTGGACTGGCACGAGTACTACGACTTCCTCGACGAGTCGCCCGGCCCGATGGTGAGCATCATGAAGGATGTGGACACCCGCGCCGGCCGCGGCGCCTCGTTGGGAGACGGCATGGCCGCCACCCACAAGCACCTGGGCGTATCCGGCATCATCGTCGACGGATCGATCCGGGACCTGGCGGGGATCGAGCGGGTGGGACTGCCGGTCTGGGGAACCGGCACATCCCCCGGTCACGGAGTGCTCAGCCTGGTGCGCCACAACCACCCGATCACGGTTGACGAACTCCTGATCTTCCCGGGGGAAATCGTCGCCGCGGACCGCGACGGAGTCGTGAAGATCCCCTTGGGCGACGACCCCGCGAAGGTGCTGGAGCAGGGGAGGGACATCCACGAGCGCGAGGCCCGCTACCACGCGATTTTCTCCGATCCCGGCCTGACTTGGCAGGACATCAAGGACTATCGGGAATAGAGGCCCCGAATGAGCGTTCCTCTGCGCATCGCCACCGGCGCCATCTGCCACGAAACCAGCACCTTCACCACGGTGGCCACCACCTGGGAGAGCTGGAGCGAGCACCGCTTCGGCTACATCACCGGCCAGGCCATATTCGAGAAGTTCCGGGGCACCAACTCCGCCATCGGGGGTTTCATGGCCGGGGCCGACAAGCATGGATTCGAGCTCATCCCGACCATCTTCGCCAACGCCCACCCGAGCGGGCCGACGCCGCGGGATGTCTTCGACCGCATCCTGAACGATCTGCTCGAGCGGCTGCATGCGGCCGGCCCCGTCGACGGCGTGATCCTGAGTCTGCACGGAGCCATGGTGGCCGAGGGGATCGACGACGGCGAGGGACAAATTCTCGAAGCCGTACGACGCCTCGTCGGTCCCGATGTACCCATAGTCAGCGAGCTGGACATCCACACCAACATGTCGCAGCGAATGGTGGCCATGGCCGACGCGCTGGTCGTCCACCAGACCTTCCCCGAGATCGATCAGGAGGAGTGCGGCCTCAAGTGCGCCGACATCATGCACCGGACCCTGCGCGAAGGCCTGCGGCCGACGATGGCCCTCCATCAGCTGCCCATGGTGTGGGGGATGAACCAGATCACCAGGCACCCGCCCATGCGCGAAGCGATCGCCGAATTGCATGCCGTCGAAGCCCGGCCGGGGGTGGTCACCGCGTCGATCTGCACCTGTTTCCCCCTCGCCGACATACCCCACATGGGCGCCTCCGTCATCGTCGTGGCCGACGACGACGGGGAGCTGGCGCAGCGCTGCGCCGATGAACTGGCCTCCTACCTGTGGGAGCGGCGCGAGGCCTGGCAGTCCGAGTGGAAATCGACCCGGGAGCGGCTGGAAGAAGCCGAAAGGGAGGGAAGGTTCCCGGTCGTATTCGCCGACCGCAACGACAACACCGGCGGCGGCGCTCCCGGAGACGGCACCGGCATGCTGCGCACCTTCATCGAGGCCGGACTGGAGGACGCCTGCCTCCTCTACATCGTCGATCCGGAGGCGGTGGCGGCCTGCGGGAAGGCCGGGGCAGGGTCGACACTGACCCTGAAGGTCGGGGGCAAATCGACCCCGCTGCAGGGCGAGCCGGTGGAGATGACGGCCGAGGTCGTGGCCCTGGGCGACGGCAGGTTCCTGTACGAAGGGCCCCGGAATCGCGGACTGGAAGGCGACATGGGCCCCTGCGCCCACATCCGCCAGGACGGCGTCCACGTGTTGCTGGTCAGCCACCGCGAGCAACCCTTCGACACCGCTCTGGCCAGAACCCTGGACCTTGATCCACGGGAGATGCGCTACATCGGGCTGAAATCGGCCGGCCACTTCCGCGCCTGCTACGAGGAGTTCGCCGGCAATATCCTCGTCGTCTCCGAACCCAACGTGCACGACCACGAGCTGATCAAGGACCACTACGTGAATCTCGGGCGGAAGCTCTACCCCTTCGACGACATTTGATATGACAACACGGACCGACACGGCATCGGGCGCGCCGGCTGCGGCGACTCCTCTCGAAGACCGGGTCGAGGCTTACAAGCGCGACGGCTTCACGATCATCGAAGATGTGCTGCGGGGCGGGGAGCTGGTCCGCGCGCAGGCCGCCTTCGACAGGGCGCAGGCCGTGACCCGCGTCGACTGGGAAGCGGGCCGGGCGAAGGGCCGGGGGATTTCGGAAAACGGCGAGTACTACGCCTCCGGCACCTTTCACGGCAGAAAGTACTTCGACATCTATCCCCTCCACCTGCTCGAGCAGGACGACGCCTGCGTGGAGATGATCGCCCATCCCCGGCTCTGGCCTTTCCTGAGGGCCACGGTGGGCGACGACGTGCAGACGGCCACGATACAGGTGCGCGTCCTGGAGCCGCAGACCGCCCGGGACGCCCAGGAAGAAGGCGGCTACGTCAACTGGCACCGGGATCACCGGAACGACGAAGAGTGGCGTTACCTGGGACGCCCGCTCAACACCAAGGTCCTCGTCTACCTCACCGACGTCGGTCCCGACGACGGCTGCACGGCGTGCGTCCCGGGATCACACCTGTGGAAGCACGAGCCGGACCACCTGGAATACAAGGGCATGGGTGGAGGCGAGCATCAGGAGACGAAGGTGCGGGACCAGCGCGACATGCCGGGCATGGTGACGGCCGAGGTAAAGGCCGGCAGCGCCTTCCTCTTCAACACCCGGCTCTGGCACACGACAATGCCCAATACCGGCGGCCGCGACCGCTGGGCGGTGCTGACCCTCTACTGTCCGTTCTATCAGAAGCAGCCGGGCGTGACGGTGGAGGCCGCGGTGGCCCTGGAGGCGGCAGGCCAGCTGAATACCCCGGAGCGCCGGCAGCTGTTCGGGCTCGAGCCCATGACCGGTCCCAACGGCTACAAGCGGCTGGCGCAGCACAGTGGGAGCGTGACCGATGACCGCATGTTCAAGGGAGTGCGCCCGCCGAGGATGGGAGAGTTGATAAAGTGAAGGTGCGCGCCTGATGCGGACGTTCAAGACGGGTCCGACCCCGGACCAGCTGCGGGCCATGGACCGGGATCTGCGGTTCTTTCCGAGTGCGACGCGGAGTCCTTCCGTGCTCACTCCCGAACAGCTCGAGTCCTTCAACAGGGACGGCCATGTCAAAGGCGTGCCGATCTTCGACCGCGGCGAGATCGCCGGGCACCGGCGCCATTTCGACCGCCTGCTGGCGAAGGCCATGGCGAATGGCGGGACCAGCTATTCCATCTCTTCCGCCCATCTGCGGTCCGCCAGGGTGTACGACTTGATGAAGCACCCGCGCATCGTCGCCTGCGCGCAGGATGTCCTCGGCGAGAAGATCGTCGGCCTTGCGGCCCAGTTCTTCTGCCGACTGCCCCACGATCCCGTCGATATCTCCTGGCACCAGGACGCCAGTCACTGGCCCCTGACGCCGTCGAGAACGGTGACGATCTGGCTCGCCATCGACGATGCGGACAGGGAGAACTCCTGCATGCGCTTCATCGCCGGCTCCCACCTCCACGGCCATATCGACTACCGTCTGAGCGAGGAAGGGGAGAACAATCTCTTCAACCAGGTCGCCCTGGATGTCGAGCGCTACGGAGAGTGCGTCGATGTCGAGCTCAGGGCGGGTGAAATTTCCATGCACTCCGACCTCCTGCTCCACGGCTCCAGGGCCAATCGCTCCACCCGCAGGCGGTGTGGTCTGACCCTGCGCTATTGCGCTATCGATGTGCGGGAGGTGCCGGGATTCGGTTGGGCCGACGAGGGAGTCGTCATCAGCGGGGAAGATCCCGCCAACCACTGGGGGAATCCCCCTCGCCCTGCGAAGGATCTGGTCTGAAGACCGGGAGGCCCGTTACAGGGGCCTGAATTCGACCAGGCGGCGGCCGCCTTCGAAGCCCGGACGGCCCACGTACTGGACGGCCCGCGTGTTGATGGCGTCAGCGTGGGCGATGTGCACGTGGCCGCAGAACACGGCCGTCAGGTTCGGCGCCGTTGTCACCGAGTGGACGAACTCGAGGGTCTCGGGCGAGTCCTCGGAGACCTGCCATGAGGTTCGGCTCTCCGACGGCCAGTCCGGATCCCCCATCATCGGCGGCGACCCCAGCTTGTCGATGACGGAATCGCGCAATGTGGGCAGGCTCAGGGGCCAGTGAGTCAGCAGGACCGTGGGCAGGCCCGCCTGCAGTTGGGCCTGCATGAAGTCCACCTGCTTGCGTGAGATCTGGGGAACGGCGTTGTCGATGGCGACGAAGCGAATGCCGCCGACATCACGGGCTGCACAGTCCGGATCGCCGTTGTGCAATGGCTGCAGGGCGGCCAATCGCCTCAGCCGCACCTCGTCATTCACCGGCTCGTTGGTGTAATGCACGTCATGGTTGCCGCAGGTGTACATGGCGGGCACCCCGAGTGGGCTGATCTGCTCGAGGACGAAATCGACCGAGGCGGGTGACGGGAAGTGAACGATGTCTCCGGTCAGCGCCAGCAAGTCGAGGTTTTCCCTCGCCGCCTGCGCCAGGTGTCGGCGGAACGCATCTCCCGGGGCGTAGTCCGTTCCCTGCTCCTCGTTCCTTTGCGCATAGCGCCGGCAGTAGTCGACACAGGCGTCGTAGTTCTCGCCATCGCGTTCGTCGAAGAACTGCAGGTGCGTGTCCGTCAGGTGCAGCATCCGCACCGGGCGGGCGAGCCCTTCGATGCGAATCGTCGCGCCGTCATCGGTGAAGCTGTGAGTGATTCGCATCACCGCGGCTCCCACACCCCTCCGTCCTGCTCGATGCGCGCCATCATGGCGGCGAATTCATCCGACCCGTCGTCGTCCCAGTACTCGGTCTTCAAGGGGGCGGCGAAGCTCACGGGCATCAGCGAGCGGCTCCAGTCCGGCCGCACCATGAAGTGCGGATTGTGGGGATCCGGGCGGGTGTGGAAGGTCGTGCCGTTGTCGTACTTGCAGACGAGGATGAACTTCGGTTTCGCCATCGGCTCGATCTGCTTCAGACGCTCCACCGCTTTCATGTCCAGCTCGACACCGAGACCGGGTCGCTCCGGTACGCGAAGGAAGCCGTTGATCGGATTCAGGGGCTCGGTGACGAAGCGCTCGCGCGAGACTTCGGGAATGGCGTTGACGACGTGGAAGGTCGCCGAAGGGAAGGTGGCCATCATGTGGACGGTCATGGCCCGCGTGATGTCGCTGCCCGTGTTCTGCAGCATGAAGGGGCTGTCGCCGGCGGCGAACAGGCCAGCCCGGCGCACGGCGTCGCCGATCTTCGAGTGCCCCAGCATGTAGGCGTCGGCCGGTCTTCGATAGATCTCGTAGGTGGCCGCCGTCGGGAAGTGGTGCAGGACAATGGGCAGGCGCGATCGCTGCCGCAGCTCGATGTAGCCATCGATGTCCTCGCCCGGCAGCGGATCCTCGAAGCAGCCGGCGATTTCGTACTCGGCCAGCTTGTCCAGCAGATCGGGCATGTAGTCTTCGGTGCCGTGCATGGTGAAGTCGTAGTGAAGCTTGAAACCTCTTGGCGCCACCTCCTGCATCGCCTCGGTCTGATCGATGACATTCTCGAAGGGGGACAGGTGGAACTTCATCCAGGTATGGCCCTGTTCGGCGAAGGCCTGCACGGCTCCGGCCATGCGGTCCGGATGGGTGCTCACGGTCCAGGCGGCCGCCGCCACCCAGGAGCGGTACTTCTGGCCGAAGAGCTTGTACACCGGCACCCCCGCGGCTTGGCCCATGAGGTCGTACATGGCCGTTCCCAGTCCCAGGGAGGTCTCGTCTCCCACCCAGTCGAAGGGGTTCGAGCCGATGTACTGGTCCAGCACCTCCTGCTTCTCGGGACTCTCGCTCTCGCCCAGGCCGACCAGCCCGGTGTCGGTGCGGACGACGTAGATCGTGCGCTGCGTCAGGTCGTGGTAGTGGAGGAGCTCGTCGGCCCGGGCCTCGTCGTACGGAAGCGTGACCTGGTGAATGTCTATGTCCGTGATCTTCATGGCAGGCCGGCCCGGGGTGAGTGATGGTGGATCAGAGACGCCACCTGGTGCCCATCAGGCAGGTTGTCCCGGCATCGGGTCGATCGAGCTGGTAGCAGATCGTCACGAGCGAGCCGTCGGCAAGTTGCACCGATGCGGGATAGCCGAGGTCGGCATCGGGCGCGGCCTGCACGACGCGTTCGCTTGCCACGTCCCACGAGATTCCACCGTCGTTGCTCAGACAGGCTCGCTGCCCGAACGGCGACAGCCGCCGCCCGTAGACGACCAGCAGTCGGTCGTCCTGCAGGCGAATCAGATGGGGCGGAAAGCCGAGCATGGGTGTGACTCGGGCCGGCGTCCAGGTGTGGCCGCCGTCGTCACTCTCGGACTGATGGAGGAACCGCTCGCCCAGATGGTCGCCGCCGACACGGAACAGCCCGACGAGCCGGCCGCCGGCCGTCTCCACGAGATGGGGTTCCCCCAGTCCCCGGTGGGCCGTCTCCGGCGGGTGGGACACCGTGCCGATGACATTCCACGTGCGGCCATCGTCCGCCGACTCCTCGGCGACGACGGTCCGCTGGCCTCCGAGCCTGCCTACGCCCAGGTACAGCAGTCTGCCGTCGCTCAGTGGAACGGGCCCGTGCGGGGCCGAGGCGTTGACGCGGATCGGCTCACCCCAGGTCAGGCCGCCATCCTCGGAACGCTGCACCCAGTTTCCCAGCCAGCGGTCCCGGGTCTCGGGAGTGAGGGTGGCCGCATGCTGTCGATAGGCGGCGTCTTCCTCGAAGGCGACAGAGGTGAACCAGCTGACCAGCAACGTGCCCCGCCGGGTCTCGAGGATGCCGGCGTCGCGGTCGTCGAGAGGGGAATGGCGAATGACTTCGGGAGCGCTCCAGGTCTCGCCATCGTCGCCGGACCGCACGAGGTGGGTCTTTCCCCAGGGGCAGATGTGCGCATCCCGGTCGCCGGAGAACACGGCCAGCAGCTCGCCGGTCGACGTTCGCGCAATCGTTGGCCAGCCGATGTAGCGGCCGGGCTGCGCACAGATCACCCGGGTCCACAGTCTGTCGGCTGTCTGAATCAATCGATCACCTCCGTGAATTCCAAGGGGGGCCTACTATCGTCAGTCAGCCCCTGGGCGGTCAAACCGGGGCGTGAGGTGGTCCCAAACCAAGGCGGTGACGGCGGCGCAGGCCGCGCCGTGCGGCGCCATACGCCGGGCCGGGGCCAACAACCGATCCACCACCTGCGATAGCTCCACCAACCAGGCCCGGCGTAAGCGCCGCCGAGGCGCGGCCGGAGCCGCCGGCACCGCCCCCTCGTTGACCGTTGCCATGGTATGGAATAGGATGCCTCGAACCCTCGAGCAAGGAGCAGACCGACTACAATGGATACCTCAGCCGGGAGCCGCGACGGCTTCCTGCTCCTGAACGGGGTCGAGGAGACCCATCACGTTGTCCGGCGCGTCTGCGAGGCCGAGAAGCATCCCAACAATCCGGTCCTTCCCCTCGGCGACATGCACGAGTGGGACGCCGCCCAGGCCCGGCCGTGGTCGTCGCCGACGGTCATCTGGGACGAGGAGGACCGCGTCTTCAAGGCCTGGTACTCCGGCTCCGACATCGCGCCGGAACGCTGGACCGCGGTGGGCTACGCCACCAGCGCCGACGGCGTGACGTGGGAGAAGCCGCGGCTGGGGCTGCACGAGTTCCGCGGCTCCACCGACAACAACATCGTGGTCATGGGCTACGGCCCCGTGATCAAGGATGCCGCCGAGCCGGACCCGGCCCGGCGCTACAAGATGATCCTGCGAGGGCCGAGGCCGCGCACCGACGATGCGGTGGCCCCGGCGACGGGACCGGACCGCGGGGTGCGGCTGGGCTATTCGCCGGACGGTATCCACTGGACGGAGGGACCGGGCCTGCGCATGCCGCAGTGGCGGGATCGCTCGCTCACCTATGGCGACCCCGGCGCGCTGATCCGCGACGACCAGGAGACCGATCCCTCGCGCCGTTACAAGCTGGTGTGGCAGGCGCAAGTGCCGATCGACAGGCCGGACAAGGAGCGGGGCCGGGCGAAGTTCCTGTCCTATGGACCGGACCTCGAGCACCTGCGGGCAGCGGACCACAACCCGATCCTCTCCCCCGGCGACGGCTTCGAGTACGAGAACCATCACGTCCTGCTGGCCCCGTACCGCGGCGCCTGGGCCATGCCCTACGAGTACGGTTGGTACGTCCCCAACGGCTACGGCGTCTACGGCACCTATTGCGCCGACGTGCGCCTGGCGGTGAGCGCCGACGGCGAGCGCTTCGAGCGGATCGACGTGCATCAGCCGCTCATCCCGCGCGGGGGAAACCGGGAGTGGGACGGCGGCCTGCTGGTGATCGCCGACAAGCCGGCCATCAAGGACGGCACGGTCCATCTCTTCTACGGCGGCAATGGCGAGGAGTGGACCAGCTGGCCCGGTGAGAACACGCCTTCGGTCTATCCCTACGGGAGCACCGGCCAGGTCCGCCTGTCGCGGCTGGGACTGGCCACCCTGCGGGAAGACGGGTGGACCTGCCTGGAGTCGGCCGACCGGGAGGTGCCCGGCTGGGCGGTCACCAATCCCGTCGAGCGGACCGACCCCAGGACGGCGCTGACGGTGAACGTGGGAGAGGTGCGCCAGAACCGGAGCTGGGTGGAGGTTGAAGTGCTGGACGCCGCGACGCTGGAGCCGCTGGAGGGCTATCGGCGGGAGGACTGCCGGGACCTGTGCACGGACGGGTGGCGCGAGGAAGTGCGCTGGCGCGGAGGCAGCCTCGGGGACGTGGCCGGGCCGCGGTTCCGGCTGAAGTTCTGGCTCTATGGAAGGGCCCGGCTCCATGCCTATGGCTTCGACGCTGCGGGAGGGTGAGCAGGGGGGAGTCACCCGGTAGGTGCAGTCCACCAGATCGCCCTGTGGGCCAGGTCCCGCATGGTGACGAGCCCGAATGTCCTCGGTACCTCTTGCAGTATGCGGGCAACTTGGGCGGCAAGAGTCGGCCCCGGCGGAATGTGGATCACCGATTTCTCCCCACCTTCAGGACCTTCCGGCCCATGTACGCTCCGTTGATCCTGATGCGGCACAGGTAGACACCCGAGGCTACTTCATCACCATCGGCGGTCAGGCCGCTCCAGTCGAAGGAATGAGCACCGGCTTCCATGATCCCATTCTCAACAAGGGTTGCCACCAAGGCTCCAAGCAAATTGAAGACATGAATGGAGACATTGCCCCTTGCCGGCAGGCTCAGGGCCACCGTGATACCGGTGGAAAAGGGATTGGGATAGGCAGTGACCTCAGTGGCCCTGACAATTTCGTAGGTGCCGCCCGAAGCGTTGGGTGCTCCCGGCGTCCCTCCATTCGCTGAGGGGTACCAGTGCTCGTGGCTGGAGTTGTCAACCGTGGGGTCCACCAGGGCCAGCGTGAAGCCCGTGCCATTGGGCTCGGTTGGCCAGGGAGGACGCTCATCGTACGCAACTGCATCGATGATTTCCTGGAGATCGGTCAACAGAGTAAGGTGATCCCCGCGGCTACTCAGTCCGAAAGGAAGGTTCCCGGTACAATCCGTCCGGGGATAGACGGCGCGAAAATCGGTGCTGTCACGGCAGAGCACGACGTATCCGCCTCCTGGGAGAAGGAGATGGGGGGGCAAGACGAAATCGGGGGAGTTCCCCGCGTCGCGAAGCCGCCAACCGGCGATCTCCAAGGGGGCTGGGCCGAAGTTGTGGAGTTCAACCCAATCTCCGGAGTCAAGGCTCTCAGTCGAATGATAGTTGATTTCGTTGATCACGACGGGCACCGGCTCGACTGCCTGGGGCGGCTGTCCGGAGGACTTGAAGCGGGCCGTCAACTCGTAGTTCCCCTCGATGACAAGAGTCGCCCGGGCGGTGTCAGAGACCGGGAGCGACCAACTGTCGAATTCGAATCCCGGGGCGGGCACAGCAAGCAGATCAAGGGGCACTTGATTGAAGTAGAGACCGGACGAGCGAGGACCCTCGACGGGTACCGAATTGAGAAAGAGGGTGCCCCCTCGCTCCGGCGCGACTTCAAGGGAGACCACGGAGCGATCTCCGAGGGAGAAATGGGTCTGCAAGTGGCTCCAAACATGGGCGGCCCTCACGCGGGCAAAGGCGCGCATCACCTCGAGGTTGGCATCCCACTCTTCTATTGTAGCAAAGGATCCCCCATAGAACGGTGAGGGGTACGGGCTCCAACGGTCGGCATGGCGGGGGATCTCATGTGCGATGCCGTTTCTCATGCTGTCGATAACGGCCTCGACTCGAGGCCAGTCAAAAGTGGTGTTCAGATGGCTTGCGAAACGTTGAATGAAACTATTTCTGACTTCATCGATCCCAAGGAGGCTTTCCATGAGGAATGTGGCCCAAGGTGGATTTGGCCAACCGCGGCCCGGAGTGCTCGCCAATGCCACCATGTTGAGTTCGGGAGGACTCGGGTTCAATGCCAGGGGCAAGTTGAACCCGTAATCCGTATCGAAGAAGATCCAACGCCAGCGGCCGCTGGCACCGCGGGTACGCCAGAATTCCATGTTGTTGCCCGGCCAATCCGTATTTGCGGAATACATCTGGGCAATCTGGTAGTTGAGAAATTCATCGACATCCATGTGGGATCTTATCTGGTCAAGAGCAGTGGCGTCCTTGAGGTCGCTGGTTTGAAGGTAGTTCAAGAGGGACTGGAAATGGGCGGAACTTCCTACCCTCACCTCTGAATCGTTGATCAGGTAGTCGATGTCGTCGGGTTCAAGGGCGTGATTGTCCACCACATAGTCGACTGAAATGCGCTCGCGCATGTTGTGGATGCCCCAGTACTGGCCATTGAGAAAAAGGATGACGGGCCTATAGGATTGATAGTCGATTTCCATGCGATCCTTGACCAGGGCCTGGGCAGTGGCGTCACGAAGGAGGGTGTACGTCCAGTCGTTGCCCGAGTTGCGCAGGATGAAGCTCGTGTATCGGCTTATGGACTTGTCGGGGAAGAGAGGATAGTAGAAGCCTTCATTGCCGTATCGCCGGCGGGCGTGGATGGCCAGGGACTTCTGTGGCTGGTTGCGAGACCATCCGCCGTGGATTTTCACGCCCACATCCTGAGAGAATTCCAGGCCCCCGTCGGCATGGTAGAATTCAATGTGTGCGGGGCGCTCCCAGTGGCGCATGAAGTTGTTGCGATTCCCCTTGACATAAATGCCCAGGTGGGCGCCCCAGAGATGCTCCGGATCGACGGCCAGGGAGACCGCTGGCAGGCTGGGTTTGTCATCAATGAAATAGGTTTGGGTAATCACGTCACTGGGCAGGAGCCCTTTGGTGACTGCCAGTGATCGCAGGACGGTTGTGGCTTTGATGGGGGGGGTCCTTCTGGGATGAGGTGTTTCGCGTGTCGGGATGCTGCCGTCGGTGGTGACGAAGATGGTGGTGTTGGGGTCTGGATGGAAAAGGGAAACGGTGATGGAATGTGGGTAGTGGCCGCCTTGGTGCGAGTAGGTGGGTGCCTGGGAATGGTGGAGCTTTCCGGGGGACGCGTTTCTTTGACCCGGAGAGGGCTCGTCGAGAAAGAACCAGGCGCCTCGTTCCGGTACCCGAGCGTAGGAGACGTCGGGTCGGAGGGGACCGAATGTGACTGAGTCGATCAGGGTTGTGCCGTCGGCAGCCAGCAACCGCAGGTGTTCGCCTCTTGAAGAGAGTTTGAAACCCAAATGAAGTGGGCCTTGGTCGGGGCCGTCGTCCGCCCAAAGGAGAATGAATCCGCGCCCCGGGATCGTCGTGGCCTTGGGGTCATCCGTGGGGAACCGGAACCTTGGAACGGCCGAGTCGTCGGTGATGAACATGCCGCCAATGTCCTTGGGGCGGCGACCTGTATTGTATATCTCTATCCAGTCGGCGAATTCTCCGTGCTGGTCCGGACAACAGGACTGATTGTTTGACATCAGTTCATTTATCAGGAACTCCTCGGCCAGGAGTGGACCAAGGGTGAGGTTGCAGGCAAATAGGGCAAGGAGGTGGATTCGGGTTCTTGGGCGGTTTCCGGGAGGGCGGTGCAGCCTGGGTGCGGTTGTCCTGTGCGGGCCGGTTGGGGGGTCCGCGGTAGCCATCGTGGGCGGCATTGCAGAAGCTGCTCGATAGCGATCCTGGCGCCGGACGTGCGGTTGGTTCTTGGGTATGGGGAGGGTGGGAGACAATATGGGTTCAATTCGGGGAAGTCCAAGTGAGGAGGACGGACCGCGATTGGAGAAAGATGGCTCCGCTTGCTTGCGGAGCTTGGCGCGCTGCACAGCCTCCTCCAGACACAGGGCCTCGATCAGGCGCTTGCCGGGGGGTGAGGCCGGGCTTGTTCGGATGGCTATCCCGGCCGGGACCGCCCGCCTCGCCAGGGCACATCACCCTTTGCCGCCGCCGCCCGGGGGAGTGCCGCCAGCGCCTGCCGCAGGTAGGCCGCGTCCTCGCGGGCCCATTCCTCCAGGTTCGGCGGAGAGCTCTCGGCGTAGCCCACCTGCCGAATGATCGCCTCGTCGAAGCTGTACTCGGTGTGTACGGTCAGCGGTCCCTCGAAGCCGAAGCCGCGCAGGATGCCGAGGCAGCGGCTCCAGTCGACGCAGCCTTCCCCCACCTTGACGAAGCAGGGGTTCCAGGGCGGCCTCCTGTCCGGCTCGCGGCGGTAGATGGCGTCCTTGATGCCCACGACGGAGAGGTGGGCGCGGACCATGGCCAGTCCCATCTCCCAGTCCTCGCCGTCGAGGGCCTGGTGCCCGAGATCGGGATAGGCGCCGACGTGGCGCGGGTCGAACCCCCGGATCAGGTGCATCAGCCCGGCGCAGTTCGAGCCGAGGCAGGCCCCGCTGTGGACCTGGTAGCAGGTCTGAACCCCGTGCTTCGCGCTGTGCCTGGCGAAGGCTTCCAGATCCCTTCGGGCCGCATCGACGGCCCCCCAGTAGTCGCCGCCCGGCGAGAACCGCCAGAACCCGATCTTCAGCCGCGGGACCCCGGCCTCGGCGCAAGCGGCGTACAGGCTTTCAGCGGCGGGAGAGGCGGGATCGATGAAGTCCGTGGGCGCGGTAGCCAGCGGGCAGGAAAGCCCCTGCCGGCGCCAGACATCCACCGCCTTGGGAAGCCCGGCCGCGGCGTTGCCGGGATGAACCGGGTGACCCGGGCGGACGCAGACATCGATGCCGTCGTAGCCCAGCTCGAGCGCCTTGTCCCCCAGCTCGGGGACCGGCAGGCTGGAGAAGAACTTGGAGTTCAGGACGATCTGCATAGCCGTTCTCCGCTTACCAAACCCCCGGGGCGGCGCAGGCCGCGCCGAGCGGCGCACTACGTATCCAGAAGGCCCAGAGATCCGAGCGCAGCGAGGGGCTCGCCAGCCCCTCGAACCATCCCTTTCACGATGGATCCCCAGCTTGGCCCGGCGTACGCGCCGCCGAGGCGCGGCCGAAGCCGCCGGCGCCGCCCTGAGAGGTGAATCATCCCTCCCGGGGTGTGTATTTCGCCTCCCATGCCCGCGCCTCGGGAAAGCCGATCAGCTCGTCCAGCTCCGCAAAGTCCGCCATCTCCCCGGTGACCTCCCGCGTCGTTCCATCCTCCTTCAAGGCCCGCAGCGTCTTCTGGATCGACCGGATGCAGCCGAGAATCAGCGAGTGCGGATAGGCGGCGATCTTGAACCCCAGCTCCTGGAGCTCGGCCGCTGAGAGGAAGGGCGTCTTCCCTCCTTCTATCAGATTGGCCATGGTAGGGACGCCGAAGGAACCGGCCGCGGCCTTCAGCTCCTCCACCGTGGTCGGCGCCTCCAGAAAGACGACGTCCGCTCCCGCCCGCTCGTAGAGCCTGCCGCGCTCCACGGCCTCCTCCAGCCCCATGACGGCGATGGCGTCGGTGCGCGCGATGATCAGGAAATCGTCGCTGCGGCGGGAGTGGGCGGCGGCCTCGATCTTGAGCGCCATCTCCTCCGCCCCGATCAGCCGCTTGCCGGGGGTGTGGCCGCATTTCTTCGGCATCTCCTGGTCTTCGATCTGAATCGCCTGGGCCCCGGCCTGCTCGTATTCCTGGACCGTGCGGCGCATGTTGAGGGCGTTCCCGTACCCGGTGTCGCCGTCGGCGAGGACGGGAAGGCCGACACAGCGGACCAAGTTGTGGACCCGCTCCAGCATTTCGGAGAACGTGGCCAGACCCGCGTCGGGCAGCCCGACGTGAGAAGCCACGTGGGCGTAACCGCCGAGATAGACGGCCTCGAAGCCGGCCTGCTCGATGAGGCGGGCCGAGATCATGTCGTAGCAGCAGGGGGCGACCAGGATCCGGTCGCGCGCCAGCAGTTGCTTGAGTGTGGGTTGGTTCTCCATTTCGCCTCGGCAGGGCAAGAGAGGAGGGCCATTATCGTCGGTCCGCCCGGAGGGGGCAAGGGCAGCTACTCCTCCAGAATCGGCAGGCAAACCTCGAAGCAGGTGCCGCCGCCGTCCCGCGGCCGGCAGGTCGCCTCGCCGCCGTGGCGTCGCGCGATCTGGCGCACCAGGCTCAGCCCCACCCGACGCCCTTCTCATCGTTTCCGTCCTTGTCCCGGCTTCCCTGGCCGCGGTAGAACGGTTCGAAGATGCGGCGCGGACTGCTGCTACAGCTCGCCGGCGGGTCTCGGCCGACCCACCCGGCGGCACCCATGACGGCCACTTTGAGTACAATAGAGGCCCCCCCTGGAGGGATGGAATCAGGAGCCACTGACCCATGGCAGTGCATATCGGCAGCGACAGGCAGCTCTTCGTGGATGACCACGTCATCGAGGAGCTGGACGGACTTGAGCGGGTCAGCCAGCGGCCCACCAAGCTGGGCCGGCCGGTCCTGGAGGGGACCGAGCCCTGGGAAAAGGCGACCGCCGCCATCATCGGCAATTCCCTGCACTACGACGCTGAAGACGGCCTGTTCAAGGCCTGGTACGACACCGCCGCCGGAGTCGCCTATGCCACGTCGCGGGACGGTCTCCAGTGGGACAAGCCGAGGCTCGGGATTCTCGAGCATGATGGATCCACGGCCAACAACCTGGTGAGCCCCGGCCGGAACTTCAGCGTCGTCAAGGACCCGCGGGCCGATGACCCGGCGCAGCTGTACAAGGCCATGTACTGGCACTCCCGCAGGGACCCCGATGCGCCGTGGGGCGGCAAAGGCCACTTCGTGGCCTGTTCCCCCGATGGCGTGCACTGGACTCCGGAAACGCGGAATCCCGTCATCGACTTTCGCAACGGCCTGACGGACGGCCAGTTCGTCCTGGGCTGGGATCCTGCCCACGGCAAGTAAGTGGCTTACATGCGGCCCAACGTCTACTTCTTCGATCCCAAGAAGAGGACTTCGGCCTGGGTCGCAAGCGACGACTTCATCAACTGGGGCCCGCCGGTCCTGGCGGTTGCGCCCGACGACTCGGACGGGCCCGAGATCGAATACTACCGGATGAGCGTGGCCAGGTACGAGGGCATCTACCTGGGCTTCATCTGGGTCTACCACAACGACGAGGCGGAGTTCGCGGACCAGTCGCGGGACACGGTCCTGGCCGCGAGCCGCGACGGCATCACCTGGAGCAGGCCCTTCGGGAGCGAGACCTTCCTCGAGACGGGGGCGCCCGGGGACTGGGACTCGCGATGGGCGAGCGTCTGCAACATGATCCCCGTGGGAGATGAGCTGCGGCTCTACTACTCCGGCGCCAACATACCCCACAACGTCCTGGCCGAGGGCGGGGGCCGCGGGTCGGTTCGGGACTGGCCGGGAAGGGTGATCGACGGCGAGCGCCGGGCCTACGCGGTGGGCCTGGCCAGGCTGCGGCGCGACGGCTTCGCTGCACTCAGAGCGACGGCGGGTGAAGGGACGTTGACGACCCGGCCGGTCACCTTCCTCGGCACGACGCTCCACCTGAATGTGGACAGCTCGGGGGGCAGCGTGGAGGTGGAGGTGACGGACGCCGGAGGCCAACCGCTGGAAGGCTATTCCCGTGCGGACTGCCTGCCCATCTCCACGGACTCGACGGACATGACCGTGAAATGGAGAGGTGAGAAGGACCTCGTACATGCCACGGACACGGCGTCCGACCTCGGAGGTGACACCCTGGCCTTCAAGTCGCAGCTCAGGAAGCCCGTGCGGCTGAGATTCCATCTCAGGGACGCGAGTCTGTATTCGTTCCGGGTCTGCTGATGAAGTTCAGCAGGAAACAATTGGAGCAGTACCGCTTGCGCGGCTACGTCATCGTGGACTGCCCCTTCCCCGAGAGTCTGACCGAGGAATGCATGGCGGCGGTGGAGAGGGTTGCCCGGGACCCCTCGGAGGGACCGGCGGACGGCAGGAAGAGGAATCACTTTCGACTGCGGCCCCAGGTGGAAGACTCGTACTGGTGCTCCCTCGATCACTCCCTGCCGTTCATGAAGATCATCCTGCACCCCGAAATCATCGAGCTCGCCCGCCAGCTGAACGGAGAGAGCGATATCTATCTGCGCAACGGCGGGATCAACGAGCAGGCGCCGGACCGATCGGTGGGGTGGCACATCGACGGCGGGCCCGAGTGGGCGGAGTTCATGCACTACTTCTCCGGGGCTTCGCGGGAGAACGGGTGTCTGCGCATCGTGCCGGGCAGTCACAGGGGGCCGCCCACCGCTCTCGAGGAGAAGGCGGCCCGCCTCAGAGATGAACGTGGCATTCCCGGCTCCCAGGCCGATGACGGCTGGGAGGATGTCCCCCTCGACGAAGAGATCTCCCTGGAGGTGGAGCCCCACCAGTTGGTCGTGCGCCACTCGAGACTGTTTCACTCGACCTGGCTCAACCGGACGGATGACGGCCGGTACATGAGTCACTGGCTGTTCCACCCCCACACGATCGACAACCATCGCTTCACCTGGGGGGACTACCTGACCCCGGAGCTGCTCGATGCGCTGAGTCCCGAGCAGCGGGAGGTGCTGTGGCTGGAGCGGGACTTCGCCATCGATCCCGCGTACGACCGCGAGCGGTCGCGCGAGTTGGGCCGGGTGACGTGGGGCATGAGATGACGCCCTGGGAAGAGAACATTCAGCAGGCGAGGGCGGTGGCGCTCGAGATCCTGAAACCGGCGCCCGAGCAGTTGGAGCGCGGGCTGGCCCTGCACCGGGATGCCATCGTGTGCGAGTCGTACAGCCTCGGGCTGCAGGCGCCGGTCGACGGCGAGGCCGTGGCGCAGGCCGTGGAGTCGGGGGCGTCGGAGGTCGAGCTGCAGTACCTGTCGGAGCAGATGCGGATGACGCGCTGGGCCTGCGACGACGAGCTGAAGGCCGAGTACCTGGGGGCCTGGGAGGCGTCCGGGGTGACCTGCGCCTTCCAGAACACCGGCGAAGAGGGCAACGACCCCATGCGCATGCTGGGGCGGCTGGCGCACTACACCCATCTGACGGACCGCATGCGCGACCACGTGGCCCGCGCCCCCTTCCCCGACGACATCGTCGCCGCCAAGACGGCCGGCCGGCACTGCATCTATCAGACCTGCAACGGCGTGCCTCTCCCCGGCGAGCAGGCCACGGTGGAGCAGGAGCTGCGCTTCATCAGCCTGCTCTTCGAGCTCGGCTGCCGCATGATGCACCTGACCTACAACCGCCGCAATCCGATCGGCGACGGCTGTGCCGAGCCGGCCAACGCCGGTCTGAGCGAGTTCGGCCGCGCCGTGATCGCCGAGATGAACAAGGTCGGCGTGATCATCGACGTGGCCCACTCCGGCTGGCGGACCTGCCTGGAGGCGGCCGAGGCGTCGGCCAGGCCGATCGTGTCCAGCCATTCGGCCTGCGCGGCCTTGAACCACCACCACCGCTGCAAGCCGGACGACGTGATGCGGGCCATCGCCGGCAAGGGCGGGACCCTGGGCATCACCAACGTGCCGGCCTTTCTCGGCGGCAGCGGCTGCATCGACGCCATGCTCGACCACGTCGACCACGCGGTGAAGGTGGTCGGCGCCGATCACGTGACCATCGGCACGGACCGAGCCTACGTCAGCTGCCGGGCCGGGGAGGAGAACGCCAAGGTCCGGGGGCGGCGGGGAGTCCGCCGGCGCTGGGAGGCGTTGTGGCCGGCCGACGATCCCGTGCAGCGGCCCGAGTGGCGCCAGGACCGCATGGTCCGGAGCCTGGCGTGGACGAACTTCCCGCTCTTCACCGTCGGCCTGGTGCAGCGGGGTCATGCCGATGAAGACATCCGCAAGATCCTCGGCGGCAACATCCTCAGAGTCGCCCGGGAGGTCCTGGGAGAGCATCGAGAAGACCGGGGCGAGGCCGCCTCCGCGGCCCCATCGGAGGCGAACTGATGTACCAGCATCTGGACCGCATCACTCTCAAATCGGGTGAAGCCGTAGAGGCCGGCGTCGTGCAAGGCCCTGATCTCCAATGGGCCGCCCGCATCGAGACCCTGCTGAGCCACAAGGGCCCACCCTGGCGCTGGGGCAACGAGCAGGTCCTGCGCACGGGGACCGGCCTCGGCGTCTTCTTCTACCTGGTGCTGCGCGATGGCGTTCCCTTTGCCAACATGATGACCATCGAATCCCGGGGGGTGGGCCTCCTCGGCCACGTCTACACCCGCCCCGAGGACCGCCGCCAGGGTGCCGCCATGCAGCTGCTGGCCCGCCTCATGGACCACTTCCGCCAGCGCGGCGGACAGGCGCTCTTCCTGGGCACGGGGTACGATGCTCCGCCCTATTACATATATAGAGCCCACGGTTTCGCCGGGGTCGAGCCGGAAAGCGGCCAGATGGCCTACTACAGCACCTCCGAGGAGGAATTCGCCAGGACCTTCTTCGCCCCGGGTCCCACGGCCATGGAGCCGGCTGGCTGGCTGCACTGGCCCGCCTCGATCCCCCTGTTCATTGGGGCTTTCCCGGGAGTCGTGCGCGCCGCCGGCCTGGACCTGCTGGGCCGCCGCTCCACCGAGGGGCCCCTGCTGCCCCTGCTGCAGGACAGCGTGGAGCGCAGCGCGAGCGGCCGGCCGCCCCGGGCCCTGGCCCTGGTGCAGGAAGCCACCCGCGCCGTGGCGGGTTGGGCCATGTTGTCGGATCACCCGCTGTGGCCCGAGGCCTGCCTGGTCGACCTGTACTGCCACCCGGACTTCTGGGACGAGGGGACGGCCTTGCTCCAGGGGCTGGAGATCCCCGCAAGGCACACGTGCGTGGCCTGCTGCGATGCTGGTCAGCGCGAGAAGGCCGCCGCCCTGGCTGCGGCTGGCTTCCGTTGCAGCGCTACTTTGAGTCAGAGGGTGGCCGCCGACCGCAGGCAATCGAGTTGGGTTGACGTGGAGGTGTGGGAGAGTCACCGTGGATGAGAAAGGACGGCAAGAGCAAATGGCCGAGCTTCAGCTCCTGACCGATGACCAGATGCGGCAGTTCATCGTCAACGGGTACGTGGTCGTGCGCCCCGAGCTGGACGCCGGCCTGCACGAGAGGATCTTCGACGAGACCGAGGCGGTCTTCGAGAAGGAAGGCAACCCGGGCAACAACCTCCTGCCGAGGATCCCGGCGGTGCAGCAGATTCTCGACTCCCCCGAGGTCCGGGGAGGGCTGACCAGCATTCTCGGAGAGGGCTACTACACGCAGCCGCACCGCCACTGCCACTTCAATCCGCCCGGCAGCCAGGGGCAGGACCTGCACCAGGACGGCGGCAGCCGGTGGTCCCACCACACGCGCCGGATCCTGCTGTTCTACTACCCCCAGGACACGACGGAGGAGCTGGGCCCGACGGCGATCGTGCCCGGAAGCCACTACTACGCTACCAGGGAGGGCGTGGCCGCTTCCGGCGAGTTGCCGCTGTGCGGCCAGGCCGGGACCGTGGCGATCGTCCACTACGACCTTTTCCACCGGGCCACCCCGAACCGCAGCGACCGCAATCGCTACATGATGAAGTTCCTCTTCGCGCGCACGGCGGAGCCCAGGTCGCCCAGTTGGCGCAACGAGGGACCCGCCTGGCCGGCGGACGGGAGTGCGCTGGACCCCGACCCTCCGGGGGGGCCTGATCGCAGGATGCACGAGCACGTCTGGGATTGGCACTGCGGCAGGACCACGAACGGGACGGCACAAGACGGGCAGCCCGTGGCCGCGGACCCGGCGGAAGGGGTGGCGGAGCTGCTGGCGGGGATGGAGGACGGCTGCGAGGCCGACAGACTGCGCGCCGCCTATGCCCTGAGCGGAGCCGGCTCGGCCGCGGCCCCGGGGTTGACGCGGCTGCTGCGCGCCGATTCCCAGGAGTTGAGACGCAACGCCTGCCACGCTCTGAGCGCCATCGGAGAGGCGGCCGTGGGCCCCCTGATCGACTCGCTGCAGGGCGGCGCCGCCGAGCACGAGCGCGCCGAGGCGGCCGAGACCCTTGGGGACATCGGTCTGGCGGCGGGGCCGGCCATACCGTCCCTGACGGGGCGGTTGCGGGACGAATCGCCCCAGGTCCGCGCCCAGGCCGCCGAGGCGCTGGGGACGATCGCCCAGACCGACGCCGCTGCCGCCCCGGCGCTGGCCGAGACGCTCGGCGACGAGAGTGACCTCGTGCGTCGCAACGCTGCCTTCTCGCTGGTCCGGCTGGGGCCGCACGCGGAGGCGGCGATTCCGGCCCTGGGGGACGTTCTCTACGACGAGGACAGGTACGTGCGCGGCGATGCCGCGCAGGCCCTGCTGAGGATAGGTACCCGGCAGGCCTGGGAGGCGGTGCGGCCGTTCCTCGAGACCTCGAGGTGGTGCCCCCTGACAACGAGGGAGAGCACCTACTAGGCCGGTCTCTCGCGGATATAGCACGGTCAAAGCGGGCGATGCGGTACCTTCCCTTGATGGCCAACCCGCCTGATGGCCAACCCGCCGGTGACGATCCCTCACATGGAGGTTTGCCCATGCCCGTCCCTCGGTTCACAACCCTCTTCGCCCTTGTCCTGGGAGTTGCGATGACCGCCTCGGCAGAGACCAGTGATCGACCGGCGGACTTCGGCAAGCGCTGGGTGCGGTCCCATCCGTTCACGATCATGGCCCTGACCCAGCGCCCCGCGGCGGTGCAGGACGACCGCTACGCGGAGGTCGGCTGCAACACCATGCTGGCGTGGAAGCGCTGGGAAAGACTGGCCCCGGCGGCGCAGCGCATGGGCATCCCCTACCACTGCCACCTCAGCAAGGGGCTGCTCGGCGGCGAGCTGATGCGCGCCAGGCGCCATGAGTACGAGGAGATGGACCCCGCTCAGAAGGCAGCGGCCATGGAGGCCAGCCGCCCCGACCCCATGGGGGACGAGCTGCGAACGCGTATCGATCAGCTGGTGGACAGCTATCCGGGAGCCGAGGGGTTCATCGTCTGGGACGAACCGAAGCGCCCGTCCATGAAGACGGCGGGGAAGGTCGTCTCCTGGCTCAAGGAGAGATTCCCCGAGACCCTCGTCTATTCCAACGCCTACCCGTACGGCGCGCAGACCGGCAAGTACTTCGGCGGCCGATGGGAGGGCCCCGGCACCTACCAGGAACCCACCATCCCCTACGACTACGCCCAGTACCTGCGCGATCTCGTGCAGATCATCGGGTCCGACCTGGTGATGGTCGACGTCTACCCCTACAAGCTGCCGCCGGAGGGCATCGAGGCCGAGTACCTGCACAAGAGCTACTTCAAGTGCCTTGCCGATACCCGGCGCGTCGGCCTGGAGCTGGACGTGCCCTACTGGATCTTCGTCCAGGCCTACGGCAAGGAGCGCTACAGGCGCATGCCGAGCGAGTCGGACCTGAGGATGCAGCTCTTCGCGTCCCTGACCCTCGGCTTCACGGGGATCTCGTACTTCACGTACGACCACGTCTTCGACGGGGCCCTGCTGCGGGGCGAGGACACCCACGAGACCACGGACCTGTACCGGCATGCGGCCCGTGCCAGCGTGGAGGTGGCCAACCTCGGCCGAACCCTGCGGTTCCTCACCAGCACCGACGTGCGCTTCGTCGCCGGCCACAGCACGGCCGACAGCAGGACCGATTTCAACCTGACCCCCCACGGGCTGGTGGCGCACGATCCACGCAAGCCGGTCGGGCCGATTCAGGAGATCGCCCTCTCCGTGGCCGGCCCCGGGCAGGACGCCCTGATCGGTCTCTTTCGGGACGACGACGGCGGCGCCTACCTCATGGTGACCAACCTCTACCGGTCCGCGGGCGTGGGGGCCGACGACGCCCACCAGGAGGTGACGTTGACCTTTGATCCGGCTGTCGAGCGGCTGCACCGGTTGCACCGGGAGACCGGGGCCGTTGAAGCAGTCGTTCTGGATGACCATCGCGTGACCATCACCCTGCCCGCCGGCACGGGCGACCTGTTCAGCATCGACGACGCGGTCTTCCCCGGCCTCGGGGACGGCTGACTCCACGGGTATGAGGAAGCTCCGGGACGGCCTGAGCGAACGGACCCTCGCCTTCGAGCCGGGCTTCGAGGCGCACGGCGAGGTCGTGTGCCGCACCTTTCAGCCATCGTACGTCGTCATGGGCGACGGCACCCTGCTCGCCTTCTGCCAGGGGCGGTTCGGCGAAGGCCGCGACGACGATCCGAAGGTCGTCCTCATGAGCAGGAGCGACGATTGGGGCGCCACATGGTCGCGGGCGAAGGCCGTCTCGGGCCGGCTCACTCACTACGCCATGTCGGCGTACCTCTCAAAACGCGATGGACGGGAGCGCGTCTCCGTCCTGACCATGGTCGACTTGCGAGGCACGGAGGATCTCTACGGCAACGACCATGGCGCGATGCGGGAGCGGACCGGCATCGATATCGACGCCGTGGGGCGCGATACCCCGATGGTGCTGTGCCGGTTCGACTCCGACGACGGCGGAGATAGCTGGACAAGGGAGACGCTGCTCGGGGAGCGGTCGCCCCTGAACCGGCGGTATGCCGATGGGACGCTGATCATGTTCAACCCCGTGGGTCAGGTCCACGCGATTCCCGAGGGTCCCCACCGAGGCCGGTACATCCTCGGCGGCCCCGTCACCGTCGTCCCCGAGGGAGAAGCCGTCAGCGACTACTTCCGCGACCATCCTCAGTCCGGCTCCGCCGTCATCTACAGTGACGATCAGGGCGAGACCTGGCGCACCGACGGCTTTCTCACCGACTACCTGGCCAACGAAGCTTCCGCTGTCTCGGTCCGACAGGGCGAGGAACTGCTGCTCGTGCGCAGGCTGAATCCACCGGACAGGTTCGAAGAGCGATCCCTCCCCGGGCAGGTGAGCCCTGGCCCGATGCGCCGCCTGGCCCACACCTCGGACGACTTCGGCAGGACCTGGTCGCGGCCCTTCCTGGTCGACATCAGCGGCGTCCTCTGCCACGGCACACTGGCCCGCTGCGGCCTGCGCCTGCTGTTCTCCATTCCCAATGGCTCCGGGCGCCGGCGCGGCGCCATCTATTTCAGCGACGACGAAGGCCGGAGCTGGCGCCACAAGGTCATCGAGTCAGGGACCTTTTCGTACAGCACCGTGGGCACTCTGAATGAATCCCAGTACATCACCCTGTATGCGCGCGGCTCCATGGGGCAGGATGGAGTCGGATGCCGCGTCTTCGAGGACGAGTGGCTATGAAGATCACCGACGTGACCATCGACTGCTACGCCTGGCCGCGGCCGAAGCCGATCAGCAACGGCAAGTACACCTACAGGACGGTGGTGCTCAACCTCGTGCACGTGCACACCGACGAAGGGCTGTCGGGGATCGGCTGGGGCGGAGGCACCGCGGCCACCCGGCCCGGAGCCGTGGGCGAGGCCATGGTGGCCCACTTCCGGGAGGCCGTGATCGGCGAGGATCCCTTCGCCTACCGCCGCATCTGGGCGAACATGTGGCTGCCCAAGATCGTCGGGCGCCGGGGCATGTCGACGCACATCATCAGCGCCATCGACATCGCCCTGTGGGACCTGATGGGGAAGGCCCTGGGGAAGCCGGTGCACAAGCTGCTCGGCGGCTTCACCGACCGCATCCCCGCCTACGTCGCCGGGGGCTACTACGAGGAGGGGAAGGGGCTGAAGGAGCTGGCCCGGGAGATGGAGGAGAGCCTCGATCTCGGCGCCAGGGCGGTGAAGATGAAGGTGGGGGCCGTTCCCATAAACGAGGATGTCGAGCGGGTGCGGGTGGTGCGCGAGGCGATCGGCCCCGACATCAAGCTCCTCGTCGACGCCAACAACGCCTATGCCGCGTACGAGGCGATCGAGCTGGCCAGAAAGATGGAGTCCTTCGACGTCTTCTGGTTCGAGGAGCCCGTGGCCCCCGACGACTACCGCGGCCACGCCCAGGTCGCCAGGGCGACGGCGATCCCCATCGCCACCGGCGAGAACGAGTACACCCGCTACGGCTTCCGCGACCTCATCGAGCACGACTCGGCCGCCATCTTCAACGCCGACGCGCAGATCCTCGGGGGCGTCACCGAGTTCATGAACGTCGCGGCCCTGGCCGCGGCGCAGGACCTGCGCATCGCCCCCCACGGCGCCCAGGAGATCCACATCCACTTGGTGGCGGCGATCGCCAACGGGCTGATCCTCGAGTTCTACCGCGAGACCGTCGACCCCCTCCGGGGCCGCATCTTCAAGGAGCCGCTGAAGCTCGACGCCGAGGGCTGCGTGGCCGTGCCGGACCGGCCCGGCCTGGGGATGGAGCCGGACTACGAGCTGTTGGAGCAGTACCGGGAAGGCCGCCATGCCTGACAGCGCCATTCGCCCCGGTGAGCCGTTCACCGCACAAGAGACCGAACGCCTGGTCTCGCGGTTCCAGCGCGAGGGCTACTGCGACCTCGGACCGGTCCTGGAGATGGAGGAGGTCGAGACCCTCCACGAGGACCTGCAGCGCAAGTGGGACGATCCCGCCATGCACGAGCCCGAGCGCGATCAGATCCGCGGCCGCAGCCTCATGCGCATGTTCGAGTACTCCACGGCCTTCCGCGACCTCCTCGTCCGCGAGCCCTTCGCCAGCCTCGCCGAGGCGCTCCTCGGGGCGGACTGCCACTGCATGTCCCAGAACGCCCTCTACACCCCTCCCGATCCCGACGCCGTCACCGACGGCCCCGGCGGCTGGCACATCGACGACCTCATCCACTTGCCGCTGCCGCCGCACATCCCCCGCCACTCTCCCGACGTGCCGCTGCCCTGCTTCGTGATGCAGATCTTCACGCCCCTCACCGACGTGGAGGAGCTGCGGCACGGCCCCACGCAGATCGTCCCGGGGAGCCACTACGCCGGGCGCCAGCCCGGCGTGCAGGACCAGCCCACCTTCGACGGCCACGGCCCCCACTCCTTCCTGGCCCGCCGCACCCACGCCTACATGTTCAACAACCAGGTCTGGCACCGCGGCGCCCCCAACACCTCGGACCGCACCCGCCTCATGGGCGGCGTCACCTACAGCAAGCGGTTCGTCTCCCAGAAGTTCTACCCCTTCATCGACTACCGCGTGCCCGGCCACGTCTGGGAGGGCGCCTCGCCGCGGCTGCAGCGCATGCTCGGACGGCACGCCAAGGGCGCGTACGGGTGAAGGTCACCGGCATCGACATCCGGACCCTGCCGTACGACGAGGCAGGGCTGACCCGGCGCACCATCTACGTCGCCCGCCTGCCCGCCCCGACCCCGGGAACCCGAACTTCATGGTCCGGCCCGACTGGAGCCGCAGCTTGATGCCCATGAGCTTCGCGGCGTCCCTGGAAGACCGAGTGCTGGGATGACGACGGCTCACCCGGCTTCAGCGCCATGATGGCGCGTCTCGAGCGGGGAGCGGGGCGGTGTTGGAAGGCGGCGGCGGGAGCTGAACTCAGTGGTTGGCGGGGTCTTCGCCCACTGCCTGCAGATGCAGGACACTCATGCCGTAGACGATGAGGCGCGGAATCGTGAAGCGGACCGTCGACCCGCTCTCTTCGTGGTCCAGCAGAACCGGTTCCCGCATCTCCGGATAGTGCCACTCGACCCGCTCCACCCGAAAGCCGCCAGGAACTTCACACTCCGCCTGGAGCGGGCCAACGGGCAGCGGAATCTCGATGGCGGCTTCCTCGTCCTGCCGGTAGTTGATCCAGTGGATGACCACGGCGTCCACATCGTGCGGGTGCCAGGCGCGCACCCGCACGAACCAGGGCGCATCCGTGACCAGCCGGGGCCGGCCGACCAGTTCCTCCAGCTCCCGCAGGAACCGTTGGCCGAAGGGATCTTCCTCCAGCCTGGGATAGATCGGCATCTCCTGCGGTATCCCCTTGATCGGCACCGTCTCGGGAGCCCAGGGTCCGTCGGGAATGTGCATGGCCCCTGGCGTGAGGCCGCTGATCGATCCGGCCGGCGGAGGTGCTCTCAGGGCCTGCAGCAGCGGCTGCTCGTGCGGTGACCCGTCGATGTCGAGGCGGCCGCTGTTGCCTGTGAAGACCAGGCGCCCTCCTGAACGGACGAACTCCTCCAGCCGCTCGCCCTCCGCCGCGCTGAGTCTCTGAATCTCCGGCAGGACGAGGGCCTCGTAGTCGCCGGCGCGCTCGATCAGCTGCTCGTCGAGGATGATGTCGAAGAGCCAGTGGGCGTCCTCCAGATGCTGCCCGATTCGCTTGAGGGCGTCGAGGCAGTCCATCTCCGCCTGCATCTCCGCTCTTCGGGGATAGACGACGGCGATCTGGGACCACGGGGCCGCCGGGTGCAGCAGCTCCTCGTGGTGGAGCATGAAGCGCTGGTAGCGGATGACGGGTCCGTAAAAGTCCTCCGGCGCGACGTTGCCGCTCTCCTCCTGTTGGACCCGCGGAGGCCCGGCGTGAAAGGCCAGGGCCGTGCCGTGATGGGCCATCGCCTCGCCGGCCCAGATGCGCCAGCGCTTGTAGTCGTACTTGTTGATGACGAAGGGCCTGCCGCCGCCGGCGGCGTACATGAAGCGGGACGGCAGTCCCATGTCGGCGAGGTAGCCCTGGGAGAGGGAGCTGACCGCCTTGGACGGCCCCTGGCTGTACCAGAGATAGTCCTCCCCCCGGGCCCACAACTCCGGCGGCAGCAGAGACCGTTCGTCGTGGGGCCGGAAGTCGTATTTGTGGTACCACTGCGCCAGCAGCAGATCGGGCTTGAGGGACCGCCCGTACTCGATGAAGACCTCGTCGAAGGACTCCTTGCGTTTGAGGCCCGACCCCTGTTCCAGGAGGAGGGGCAGACGCTGTGCCAGCTCTTCCGGGCAATCCGCACGGGGCGCGAAGACGTCGGGCACCTCCTCCAGGTCGGCGCATCCGAAGATCGCCTCCGTCTCTTCTTCCGTCAGTCGAGCGCCGAGATAGCGGCGCGCATAGTCGGAGCAGTGCCCGCAGTGGCAGAGGGACTCGTAGTGGTGGGTGGCATTGAAGCCGTCCAGCCCGAGCTCGAGGCCCTTGCGCACCATCGCCTTGAGGATCGCCAACCACCGTGGATTGCTCATGCAGCCGCGATAGGTGCGATAGGGCCGGCCGGGGATGGTGCGCCAGCTCGGCGATCCGTCGGCATTGCGCTGCAGGACCTCTTCGGGGCCGGCGCACGGCGGCGGGCCCAGCAGATCGTCGGTCCACATGCGCGCCCAGTTCGGGCCGAAAAGGCCGATCCCTTCCTCGTGATTCCCGAAGTGCATGGTCGTCGACAACTGCCCCGTGACGAGGGCCCCGGCTTCCTGTATCCGGGAGATGACCTCGGCGGCCAGGTCCAGGTTGGCCTTCACACCGCCCAGGGGCATGCCCGACCACGACGGTTCGACACTCTCGTCGCCGGCCAGGGAATAGAATTCGACCCCGAAGTTGCCCACCTGCACCAGTTGGATCCTGGCCCGGCGCACGTGGTCGAGGACCTGCGGCGCGTCCGGCAGGATCCAGTGCTCGATGATTCGGCTTATGCGGCGGTATGCAGCCATTCTTCGCCTCGGTTGGGGGCAATGCCCCACTCTACGGGAGGTTCGAATTCACCCTCGAGCGATCTACCCACGGACGGCACGACCAAGATGCCGATAGCAGCATCCACGAGGCCGGCGCTCCACCGGATCGAGTGGCGCCGGAGTCACCAACCAACACTCATCCAGGAGGCCCAGAGACCCGAGCGCCAGCGAGGGGCTCGCCATGCCCTCGATCCACCCCAAGTCGATAGCTCCCCCAAACACGCCCGGCGTACGCGCCGCCAAAGGCGCGGCCGGAGCCGCCGGCACCGCCCGTCCCGGGATAACCCAAGGGACACCCATCAACACCGCACCACATCCTCGACATCCTCCACCGCCAGCGTGTCCCCATGCACCGGCTGCACCGCCTCGCCCCACGCCTCCAGCACCTCTGCATCCCGCATCAGCTGGGCGCTGCGCCGCGCCACCCGCTCGGGGTCCCAGCCCGCATAGAGCTGGTCCAGCAACTCCCGCCGCACCGCGGCGCACGCGACATCGCCGGCCAGGTCGTTCCACTCGCCCGGGTCGTCCTCCAGGTTGAACAGGGCCGGAGGCGTGTCCCCGTGATAGGCATAGAGCTTCCACGGTCCCTGCCGGATCATTCGCGAGGGAGGATCGCCGCGGGTGGGGCCCAGCTCGCTGAAGGTGGTATCGGGGCGGGAGTCGTCCGGCAGGCCCCGCAGCTCGCTCCACAGAGAATGGCCGTCGGCCCCGGGCAGAGGCTCGCCGCCGGCGACTTCCACGGCGGTGGGTGCCCAATCGAGCAGATTGCAGATCGCCCGGTTCTCCACGCCCGCCGGCACCACCCCGGGCAGGCGGGCGATGAGGGGGACGCCCACCGAGCCTTCGTAGTAGTTGCTCTTCCACCAGCAGCCGTGCTCGCCGGCCATCTCCCCGTGGTCGCTGGCGTAGACCACCAGGGTGTTGTCGCCGAGGCCGGTCTCGTCGAGCTTGTCGAGGAGCTGGCCCACCTTGCGGTCGAAGTACTCGCACAGACCGAAGTAGGCGGCCCTCGCCACGCGGATGCGCTCGGCGGGGAGGGGCTCGTCGATGCCGCGGTGCCTCTTGAAATTGCTCACCGCCGCCGGCTCCCCGGCCGGGTCGGGTTGGGGCACGTCGACGCGGTCGTAGTAGTAGTCGTAGAGATCCCTGGGAGCGAAGAACGGGCAGTGGGGCAGCAGGAATCCGGCCACCGCGGCAAAGGGCCGGTCGTGCCCTTGCGCCTTCTCCTCCAGGTAGGCGCAAGCCGCGTCGGCGACGCGGTCGTCAAAGGCCTGGTACGTGGTGCGGCCGTGCCCGGCGATCTCGACGCTTTCGCGGGTCTGGCCTGAGGTGCTGGCGGGGATCTCCTTGAACATGGGACCGCCCGGCTGGGCGGCGCCCGGATGCAGGGCGCTGTACTCGCCGATGGGCCGGCGCTCGAAGCCGTGGCGCTGGTCGGCGCCGACAAAGTGCATGCGGCCGATCAGGGCGGTCTCGTATCCGGCGGCGCCCACGGCATGGGCCCAGGTGGGCAGGGCCGAGCTGAGGATGTGCTCGTTGAGCCAGACCTCGTTGGCGCTGGGCCGCCGTCCGGTCATGAAGGCCATGCGCGCCGGCACGCACAGGGGCGAGGGGGTGTATGCATTGACGAAGCGCATGCCCTCGCCGGCCAGGCGGTCGAGGTGCGGGGTGCGCACCACGGAATCACCGTAGCAGCCGAGGTGGAACTTGCTGTGCTGGTCGGAGAGGATGAAGAGGATGTTGGGGCGGTTCATGGCTTTGGACTGGCAGGCGCGAGTAATTTAGGACGCCCGATACCTCCAGCAAGAGAGCGATGCAGAGCGTGAGACTCGCCAGAGGGAGCGTCCTCGAGCCCCTGGCCAACGGGGATTTCGTGCGCCTGTGGCTGGCCAACGGCCTCTGGTGGCAGGCCATGTGGATGGAGATGCTGGCCCTGGGGTGGCTCGCCCTGGAGCTGACCAACTCCCCGTGGTGGGTCCAGGTCATCGCCTTCTACCGCGCCGTTCCCCTGCTGATCGTGGGTCTCTTCGGAGCCGTGATCACCGATCGCTTCAGGCGGCGCTACATCGTCCAGATCCTGCAGCTGGTCAATGTCCTGGGGCTGGGGCTGCTGGCCCTCCTGCTCTACCATGGAGAGCTGGAGGTGTGGCACCTGTCGGTTGTGTCGCTGGTGCTGGGGGCCGCCTGGGCGCTGGACTGGCCCACCCGCCGCAGCATGGTGCCGGATCTCGTCGGCAAGGCCCGCATCGTCGACGCCATGGTGCTGGAGAACGTCATCCAGGGGATTACGCGCATAGCCGGCCCCCTGGCGGCGGGCTACGTGACCGCGGCCTATGGCAGCCTGGGCGCCCTGCTGGTGCTGGTCGGGCTGGGCACCATGGGGCTGATCCTGCTGGCCGGCATGAAGACGGACTCCAGGGCACCGGCCAGGGGCACCTTGGCGGCGGGGTGGGCCGGCCGGCAGGGATGGGCCAGTCTGCGCGCCTCGGCCCCGATCTTCGGCGTCTTCCTCGTCACCGTCCTCATGAACATCTGGACCTTCCCCTACATGAACCTGCTGCCCGTCTTCGCGCGGGACGTGTACGGCCTCGGCCCGGAAGCGATGGGGTGGCTGGGTGCCGCCGGTGGGGCCGGGACGATCGTGGGACTCGCCGCCGTCCAGCTCGGCCGCAGGAACCTGAGCAACGAGTGGGTCTTCGTGGGCGGCTCCCTGCTCTCGTGCATGGGCATCGCCGCCTTCGCCTTCAGCGGAACCCTTGGCCTCGCTCTCGTGATGCTGTTCTGCTCCGGCCTGGGGCAGGCCGGCTTCAGCATCATGCAGAGCAGCATCATCCTGGTGGAGTCCTCGGACGAGATGCGCAGCCGGGCCATGAGCACCCTGGTCGTGGCCATCGGCGTCGGCCCCATCGGCCGCCTGCAGAGCGGGGCCCTGGCCGAGACCTGGGGAGCCCAGGGAGCCGTGGGCATCATGGCCGTCCTGGGGGCGCTGGGGATTGCGGCGACGGCGGTCTTCCTGCGGGGATTCGTGGGCCGGAGAGAGCGAGCCGCCCCATGAGAGAGAGCCGATGCGTCCTCTTCGATTGGGGCAACACCTTGATGCGGGACTTCCCGGACTACAAGGGGCCCATGGCTGTCTGGCCCCATGTCGAGACCCTGCCCAACGTCAAGGAGGTGCTCATTCAACTGCGCCCCCAGTGGACGCTGGCCCTCGCTACCAATGCCGCCGCCTCGGATGAGGCCGCCGTCTGGAGAGCACTCGAACGGGGAGGCATCGCTCCCCTGCTGGACAAGGTCTACTGTTTCCAGAAGATCGGCCACAGCAAGCCGGCGCAGGGGTTCTTCGACTACATAGTCAGGGACCTGCCCATGGAGAGAGACCGCATCGTCATGGTAGGCGATGACTTCGAGAACGACATCCTCGGAGCTAGCCGCGCAGGCATCCGAAGCATCTGGTTGAACCAGTCATCAGATGAAGCCAGGGTCGGGGAGTTGTACCAGACCATCCACGATCTCCGATCCCTGCCGGATCTACTCTCCACTCTTGCCACCGACGCCGATGCTTGATCCCCGCGCCAAAGCCCCTCCATTCACGATCTCCAATCCCTGATCCCGGCATGAAAGTCCCCTCTCGCTCCCACCCACGCCCCGTCGACAAAATCCCCCGGCGCCGATTCTGCACCATTCGCTGCCGTCGCCCAACTCTCCCCTCTCTCACAGGCCCCGATGCCTACCAAAACTCTCCCTTCGAGGGCGGCGCCGGCGGCGCAGCCCGCGCCGAGGCGGCGCACTACGCCGGGCGGGTCAACAACCCATCCGCATCCCGAAGGCCCAGAGACCCGAGCGCAGCGAGGGGCTCGCCAGCCCTGAGGATCCCCTTGAGCGATAGTTCCACCAACCAGCACAGGCGTACGCGCCGCCCGAGGCGCGGGCGGAGCCGCCGGCGACGCCCACGCCAGGAGACCCCCCAAAGGCTGACCGATGGGCAAACACGACTTCCCAAAAATCATCTTCACCGACGACGGCTGGATCTTCAGCTCGGAACCCCCGGTCTTCGAGGCCGACCTGCGCGACAAGGTGGTCGCCGGGTACGCCGGCACCGGCGGCGCCCTCTGGTGGTCGACCGGCGATCACGAGGTCTACCACTTCGAGACCCAGATCGGCGAGATCTTCGGCGCCGAGCAGCCCTCCCTCGAAGGCCTCGACGAGCTGTATTCCTTCGTTCACTCCGCCGGCGGGGACGACGCCTATCCGAAGGTGGCGGCCAACGTGCGCTCCCTCATCGAGGAGTGCGGCGGCCCCCTGACGGCCCTGCTGCGCCTCTGCCGGGAAAGGGGCATCCCCTTCTTTCCGCGGGTGCGCATGAACAGCCACTACGTCATCGACTCCCGCCACCCGGGATACGGCAACTACCGGCGCCGCCACCCGGACCGCCTCATCGCCCGCCCCGGGGAGCGCTTCGCCGAGGGCACCATCGAGCACGGCATCGGCACCGGCCTCGACTACGCCCACCCCGGCAACCGCGCCTTCGTCACCCGCATCATCTGCGAGTGCTTCGAGCGCTTCGACGTGGACGGCGTCGAGCTCGACTTCATGCGCCACCCGGCCTTCTTCCGCGTCGAGGAGGGGTACGCCAACCGCCACTTCATGACCGGCCTCGTGCGCGAGGTGCGCGCGCGCCTGCGGGCGGTCTCCGAGGAGCGCGGCCGCCGGCTGCTGCTCGGGGTCCGCGTGCCGCCGGGGATCGCCGACTGCAACCGCGTCGGCCTCGACATCGTCCGCTGGCTGGAGGAGGGCCTCGTCGACATCGTCGTCGTCGGGGGCGGTTTCATCTCCTTCGAGACCCCGGTCGACGAGTTCGTCGCCGCCGCCGACGGGACCGGCGCGCTGGTGTACGGATGCATCGAGGCGACCCGGGACAGCGACGACCGCAAGCTGCGCGCCCTGACCTTCCGCTGGCTCAACGACGGCGCCCACGGCGTCTACCTCTACAACTTCTATACCCGCTCACCGGAGTGGAACCGCCGCATCGCCTCCGAGCTGACCGACCTGGCGAAGCTCCGGCGCCTCGACAAGCGCTACGAGCTCGAGACCACCGGCTCCGCGTACGGCTCCTCCGGGCACAGCAGCGCCTTCGCCCTGGCCCAGTCGCAGACGCAGCTTCCGGTGCGGCTGCAGCCGGACGACCCCGGCGAAGGACCGGTCCTGCGTCTAACCATCGCCGACGATCTCGAAGCGGCGCGTGAAGCCGGGGAGCTCGGCCCCTGCCGGCTGACCCTGCGGTTCGACGGCCTCGAGGAGAGCGACTCTCTCGCCGTCCGCGTCAACGGCGGCGAGTTGGACTGGAGGGAGGCCGAGGTTTCCTTCGACGGGTGGGAAGAGCTGAGCGCGGCCTCGCTCTTCTGGCTGAGCTACCCCGCCGAGCCGGTGGAGCGGCACATGGAGGGATCGAGCGCCTCGTACGCGGTCACCGCGCCGCCGCTGCAACAGGGAGAGAACGAGATCGAGGTCCGCCTGCTCTCGGAAGCCCGCACCCCCGACCGCCACGTCTCCCTGACCGGCCTCGAGATCGACCTCACCTACCGAAGGCAGGACCGATGACCAACCCTCTGCCCCGCGGCATCCGCCCCGCCTTTCCGCGGGACACCCCGGCCGGCCAGGTGAGAGCCAGGTTCTTGGAGGTTCTCGGAATGGACCGCATACCCGAGGCGGTCGACTCGACCGTGGAAACCGTGGCCGAGGACGGGGTCAACCGGGAGCTGCGCGTCTCGTATATGAACTCCCTCGGTGAGCCCCTCACAGGCACCGCCCTCGTCCCCCTCGACCCATCCGGCGACCGGATAGCCGGCGTCGTCTGCATGCACGGCACCGGCGGAACGACGGCAAACGTCCTGGCGCCCAAACTCGAGATCGACCCCGAGAGCGGGCAGCTTCGGGGATGGGGCCGGGAGCTGGCCCAACGCGGCTACGCCACGATATCGATCTCCCTCAAGGGGTCCGTGGTCCGCCGCGGCACCGCGGAAGCATGGGAGGAGGAGGCGAAGCTGCTGGAGGCGTACGGCCGCCCCCACGCCGGCATCGTCGCCGAGGAGGCCCTGCTGGCGGCGCGCGTCCTGGCCGCCCTCCCCGGGGTGGATTCCAACCGCATCGGCCTGACCGGCATGTCCCTGGGCGGCATGGCCACCTGGACCGCCATGGCCTGCGATCCAACGATCCGCGCCGGCGCCGCCGTCTGCGGAGTGCTGGGCAGCCTGTCGCGCCTGATCCACGAAGGCAACATCCAGCGCCACAGCTCCCTGGTCTTCGTGCCCCACTTGCTGCGCTACTTCGACCACGGCGACATCGTCGCCGGCTGCATCGCCCCCCGCCCCTTCATGGCCGTCGCCCCCCTGGAGGACGTCGACATGCCGAGGACCGCCGTCGACGACTTCGTCCGCACCGTCGCGCCGGCCTACGCCGAGGCCAAGGAGCGGTTCCTGGTGCACCGCCCCGCGGGCGGCCACGTCTTCACGGTCGAAGCCTTCGAGCAGGTGGTCGACTGGTTCGACCGGTTCCTCTGACGAGTCCTCTACCTGGTGAGGACCATCTTGCGTACGTGAGTGGCCGGCCCTGCCTGCAGGGAGTACAGATACACGCCGCTGGACACCCGTTCACCGCGATGGTTGCGGCCATCCCAATGGGCGGCGCTGGCACGGGTCAGATACCGGCTCGCCGCACGATGACCCAGGTCGATTTCCCGCACCAAGGCCCCCCGCACATCGTAGATGTTCAGCCGCACGTGGGCCGGCGCGTGGAGTTGAAACGGAATCCAGGTGTCCGGATTGAAGGGATTGGGGAAGTTGGCCAGCAGCGCCGTCCGTGTCGGCAGCGGCGCAGCGAACCGAATCGCCGTCGGCGCGGGGGGAGTGGCGTATGGTGACGTATCCCACAGCAGAATCGTGCCGTCCGCGCTGGCACTGGCGAGGATGTTCCCGTCCGGCGAGAACACCACGGAAAGGACCGATCCCATATGGCCTTTGAAGATGGCCCCTGGTTGCCCGGTGCTCACCTCCCACAGCCTGATCGTCTGGTCCGAACCGCCACTGGCGAGGACATTTCCCCGAGGCGAGAAGGCTACCGCATTGATCCAGCCGCCATCGACCTCCATGGTGCCCTCTTGCTGACCACTACTCAGTTCCCACAGCCTGATCTTCTGATCCCAGCCGCCGCTGGCGAGGGTTCTCTCGTCCTGCGAAAAAGCAACGGAAGTGACCCAGCCCGTGTGCCGCAGAGTGGCCTTCAGTTGTCCGTTGCCTGCATCCCATACTCGCGCCGTCTTGTCTCCGCTGGCGCTGGCGAGCATCTGGTCAGTGGGCGAAAAGGCCACGGAAAGGACACGTTCACCATGCTCCCCCAGGCTGGCCCGTGCCTGCTCGCTGGACACGTCCCACAACCGCACCTTCCCGTCCTCGTCGCCGCTGGCCAGGGTTGCTCCGTCCCGGGCGTATGCCACGCAGAGCACACCATTCCGATGGCCTTTGAGGAACCTCGTCATCGACGGTGTCCAGGAGACGACGTTCGAGGTCCCCCCGGTGGCCTTCCGCAGTCCGGCGATGTCCCACAGCGCAACCCGGTGACCCCAACCACTGGCGAGTGTTTGTCCATCGGGCGCAAAGGCGACGGAACTGACAGGCCCCCAAGGAGCTTTGATGGTGGCCTCTGCATGTCCCGTGCCGAGGTCCCACAATCGCAGCGTCCGGTCCCAACTGCTGCTGGCCACGGTGGTGCCATCTGGCGCGAAGGCAACGGAACTGACCCTGTCTCCATGCCCATGGTCCAGGAAAGCGCCTTCCTCCAGTCCGAACCGGACGTCCCACAGCCGTACCTTGTTGTCCCTCCCGGCACTGGCGAGTGTCTCTCCATCGGGGGAGAAGGCCACGGAAGTGAAGTCCGCGCCTCGCTCTTTGAACTTGGCCTTTCGTTGCCCGGAGTCGATCTCCCACAACGCGATCACGTGGTTTGAGCCCACGCTGGCGAGGGTTCTGCCATCAGGTGAGAAGGCTACGGAGTTGACCCAGGATGTATGCACGCGCATGTCGTGCAGGGTGGCTCTCGGATGACCGCTGTTGACGTCCCACAGGTCGATCGTTTGTTGCCTGCCAGTGGCCAGGGTCTGACCATCGGGCGCGAAGGCTACCGTATTGACGCGCCCCGCTCTTCCGCCTCCCTCGAGGACGGCCTCGGGTTCTCCGGTGATTCCGTCCCACAACCGAATGGTGCCGTTTCGGTAGCCCACTGGCGAGGGTTTGACCATCGGGCGCGAAGGCCAGGGAATTGACCCAGGACGCTTCTCCTTGGAGGGTAGCCTTCGGTTCTTTGGTGGCCACCTGCCACAACCGCACCATTTGGTCCCTGCTGCCGGTAGCCAGGGTTTGTCCGTCCGGGGAGAACATGACGCAGAGGACATCATTCAGATGGCCTTCGAGGGTGGCCAGTGACTCTCCGGTGTCGACGTCCCACAACCTCACCGTATGGTCGGCACTCGCACTGGCGAGGGTTTTCCCATCAGGTGCAAAGGCCACGGAATTCACCGGAGCCGCATGCCCTGTGAGCAGGGAGACCTCAGCACCAGTGTGGACATCGTAGAGCCAGACGCCGAGGTTGCCGGCCACCGCCAGCCGGGTGCCATCGGGCGAATAGGCCACGGCCCGATCGCCTTCACCGGTGAGTCCCTTGCCCAGGCGGAGGACGGCACCCTCCGGCAACCCCCAGCGGGCATGGTCTTGAGCCTGGCTGCCCGGCGGGAACGACACGGAGCCCAGCAAGAGGGTAACGGCGAAGATGATTTTATCCATCTGGGTCCAGGTTTCGCCCCGGAGGAGGGGACCAGGGAAGGGGTCTGCCTGCGCTGCAATCGGAAGTATACGACCGGAGAGAGTGTGTGGGGCGGTTCCACCCCAGGGCGGTGACGGCGGCGCAGGCCGAGCCGAGCGGGCGCACTACGCCGGGCCGGGGTCAACAACCATATTCATCCAGGAGGCCCAGAGACCCGAGCGCAGCGAGGGGCTCGCCAGCCGTCAGCACACCCCTCCGGCGATAGCTCCCCCAGCGCAGCCCGGCGTACGCGCCGCCGAGGCGCGGCCGGAGCCGCCGGCGCCGACCTGCACGAGGAGGAGGCCGCAATGAGAGTCACACACTTGGAACGCACCGTCGTCCGTGTCCCCTTTCTGCCCGGGATCCTGCCCCCACCCGAATACGAGGAGTTCACCGAGTCCTATCCCGCCCCCCTCGGCGAGAGAAGACAGGATGTCCTCCGAATTCACACCGACGAAGGAATCACCGGCCTCGGCATGAGCGGGCCCTACTTCGGCGACCACGAGCATCCCGTCCCGGACTTGATCGGCAGGAATCCACTCGACTTCGAGCCGCGCAGCCTGGGGGGCGGCGGCTACGACATTGCCTTGCTGGATCTGATCGGCAAGGCGATCGGCTGGCCCCTGTACCGCATCTTCGGCGGGAAGTCTCAAGACCGCGTGCTGGTCGACTACTGGATCGCGCGGATGGGACCGGAAGCGTCAGCCGCCGCCGCCCGACAGGCGTCCCAACAGGGCTTCCACGGCATCAAGGTCAAGTGCTCCCTGGACGATGGAGACGTGGCCGACCGGGTGCACGCCATACACGAGGCCGCGCCATCGCTGCGCATCGTCCTCGATCCCGGCCATCGCTTCCACACCGTCGAGCAGTCCCTGGCCCTGGCACGAGAGATAGAGGCGTATGACGTCGTCTTTGAAGACCCGATCCCCAAGGATGACCTGGAGGACTACCGGCGACTCAGGGAAGAGACATCGATTCTCATCGCCCCCCACCTGCAGAACCCGCGTCAGGTGATCGAGATGGTCTATCGCGAAGCCGTGGACGGGATCAATGTGGCTCCTTCGGACTGGGGCTTCCTGGACATGGCGCGGATTGCCGGGGCCGCCGGCATCCCCGTGTGGCAGGCCTCCAACGTCGACCTGGGGATCTTCGACGCTTTCCGCCTTCACGCCTCCGCCGCCGCTGCGAACTGCACCCTGGCCAGCGATCTCTGCGGCAACTTCGTCCACGAGCATAGTCTGCTCGCCGAACCCCTGGTCCGGGATGGCTATGCGGTGGTGCCGGACAAGCCGGGGCTCGGTGTTGAACTGGACGAGGATGCGGTGCGGCGGTTTACGGTTGAGCCAGCGTAGGGTACGGTACCTCGAGCCAGTTCCCTGGGCGCTCGCCGGAATCCATCCGACTATCGGACCAAGTTGATCCGAAGGGCACCACGGGTGGTATTCCGCACTTTGAATTGCACGATGTACAGTCCGCTGGCCAGGGGTGCCCCGTGCAACTCTCCGCTCTCCAACGACACTTCATGCATTCCAGGTGATAGATGGCTTACGTCTATCACTGCCACGAGCTGGCCAGACAGATTGTAGATACGCAGCACTTTGGCCGCGTGCGCGTCCCCTTCATGGATGAAGCAGAGGATTCTCGTCCATGAGTTGAAAGGATTGGGATAGTTGCCGAGAATGGCTGAGGTCGGAAGGGACCTCTCTCTCTCTTCGAATACGGACACGGCCGTCATGGTATGGTCGTCACCGTCGTCACCGTCGTCACCACCCTCCCCGGGGTCGCCGTCAGCGCCAGGGGGTTCGTCCCCAGCGAATTCCTCCGCCACCGCCACGTACGCCGTATATCGGCTGCGAATATTGTACGCGAGGCTCAACTCGATCACCCGGTTCCTGAGTTCCGGAGTCTCGCCATACACCGCGATTTCGCGCTCAAGGGTGTCGATGAACTCCTTGGCCCACAGCTGCTCGACAAAGGGAAACCCTCTCTTTCCACTGAAATCCAGGGTGAAGTCGAAGGTAACCAGACCCTCGGTGGAATAGCCGGCGAGACTGAAGCTGGACGGTCCGGGCGTCTTGTAGCGGCCGGTGACAAAGAAGAAGGAGCCCGAGTAGGTGTCCGGGATCTTCTGAGGAAGGATCTCGTACAAATCGGCTCTGCCGTGCTCCATTACTGTATTCTTCAGGACCGGGTTGCTGATGCGCTCGAGAACACCCGCCATGGTCTCCTCGAGGCGGGTGTTCTCGTCAATGTAGGTCACGAACCCGTAATTCAAGGCCGCGGTCATCTCCAACCGCGCTCGGTCGAGGTCCGGGCCGATTCCGATAGGGAAGATGGCGGCTCGGTGCTCGTTCAAAGACTCGATCTCCCGCGGATCGAGGGGAGATCGTCCGTCGGTAAAGACCAGGACGGCGTTACTGAAATCATCGTTGGAGATCTGGGACAGGCACCTCTTCAAGCCCCGGTCAAGGCGCGAGCCGGCGGCGGTCTCCACCGTCATGAGGAAATCGACTGCGGCGGCAACGTTGAGCCCGTCGGCCGGCACCGGCGCCGGCTTCCACGATGTAACCTGGTTGTTGAACAGAAGGATGTTGAAGCGATCCTCCGGGCGGAGTTGTTCGAGGGATCTCGAAATCGCGCGAATGCTCTGGTCCAAGGTGGCACCGAACATGCGGCCGGAATTGGAAAGAAGGAAGAGTACCCGTCTTGGCAGCACGCTACCCTCATCGGGACGGCTCTGGGGGCGCACGAAAAGGGCGAAGTGGCCGTCCGAGGTGTCGTTGGCTGCCGAGTGGAAATCGACGCCGAGGGCGGCTTGGTCTACGGTGTAGTAGAACTCGAGATCGCGGTTCAGGTAACTCTTGGGGCGGGAAAATGTGACTTCCACCTCTTTGGGCGCGGAGGAAACCGTTCGGTAGTCCGGATGGGTGGGCAGGCCGAAATCCACGATATCCGAATTGGACCGCACGATGAAGCTGAACTGCAGGTGCTCCAGAGGCCAGGTTACAAATTCGCCCGTATCCAATGGGTAGCGGTAGCGGCACTCGCCGCTGATGTACCCGCACAGACTGATGTAAGTCAGTTGCACCCGCTGAATTGCATGGGGCTCGATGCCGTCGATCCGGATGCGGATCCCGTTTCGACCAAGATAGCGGTTCAGGCGAGCCGCCGTGCCTCCTTCGCCGGTTCCCGGGTTCACCGCCTGGTCCCGCACCCGAAGAACAGCCTGCAACGGCTCCTCTCCGCGCCAGTACAGGATCTCGGTGGCCCTGGCCTCCGGCGGCAGTGGGAACGAATAGACCGCGGCCGTCTCCCTGTGCCACTCGTTGACGAACTCCCGGTAGACGGAGGTGACGGCGACAACCCCCTGCATTTCCACTCTTGCCTGCGTCACCCGGTTGCGCAGGAGTTCGTGGGGATAGTCGTGCTCCACGGGGAGCATCAATCCATCGGCACCAGCCAGGGAAGCGGCAAGAAGCACGGGCAGGACCGGGAAGAGTCTCGACATTGGCGGCTGCACTACTCCAGGTAGAGGATCCGCGCCGTTTCGGTCTGGACTTCACCCTGGGAGTCTACGAGTAACAATCGCGCCAGGTATGCGCCTGTTGCGATAGTCCCACGAGGGTTCCAGGTGATTCTTTGAGTGGGTGTGTTTCGCAGGCGATACTGCGCCACCTTCTGGCCGAGGAGGTTGTAGATCTGGAGTGTTCCAGAGGCGTAGTCCCCGTTGTTGATGAGGAAATTCACCTCCGAGTTGAAGGGATTGGGGAAGAAGGCCAGGCGGTTTGCCGCTTGGCCTGAAGAGGGAGTCGGGTAGCGGAATACGGCCCTGCCTCCCAGGCCCGCGAGGTGGATCTTCAGTTCGATCCGGTTCTCGTCAGCGGTCCGGGCGGGCGAGTGGTAGGTAACGACGAACCTGCCGAAGACCTCGAAGCGGGAGATGTGCAGCAGGATGTCTCGAAAGTTCCCGTAAATGTCGAAATCCCGGCCTCCGGTCGATTCGGTGAAGGGCGCGTAGAAGGCCGACCGGAAAGAGGGGTTGCCGACGGAGTGCACCGTGATCTCGTTGGAGAGAAGAGCGTCGATGACTTCACTTCGGATGAGAGGGGTCACGGAATTGCTTTCGTGGTAGTCGGCATCGGTGATCCATATGACCAGCCGGCTGGCCTCCGGTCGAAAGGGAAATTGCGCGGCCTTGAGGAGAGCTTCCAGGGAATTCTCAGGTGTGTCGTCGCCACCGTGGGCGTACTGGTTCCCCACAAGGGCGTGGAAGGCCTGAACGTCGCGGGTGAATGGATAGACGTTCTCGATGATGTCGAGGAACGTGACCATGCCCAGGCGGAAGTCGATTCCCCGATGGCTCAGGCTGTCCGCGAATTCCACGATGTGGTTCTTTACTCCGGTGATCTCACCTCCCATGCTGCCGGTCACGTCGAGCGCAAAGACGATATCAACCGCATCGACTCCGGCGGAGCGGTCTTTCTTGAGGGTGAACTGGCGCACCCGCTCGTCGTTCTCGAAGAGGAAGACGTTTTCCGGTGCCAGGCGGGTGATGAGGCGGTCCTCTGGCTCTTCCCGGACTTCGAAGGTGAGCGTCACTTCCGGGTAGTGGGTCAGATCGAGGGAGTCCACCTGTACGGCCAGGCCCGTGTCGGCTAGGGGAGTCGCGGGAAGGAAGAAGGAGCGGCGCAGTTCGTCGAGAATCTGCCCTCCCTCCGTGACCTTGAGGCCAACGTCGAATACGCCGTCTTCAAATACCAGGTTCGAACGCGTCGAGCTTGTGGTAGGCCGGCTGCGAGTCCAGAGAGAGTGAGCGCTCGGGAGGTACCGCGTTCAACACCGTGGGCAGGTCGAGGGAGACGGTGGCGTCAACCCGGCGTCCGGTGGTGTTTGCTATCTGGAGGTAACTGCTGAAATCGCGCGGGAACATCAGGTTGTCGGTGAGGGCGAAAGAGGATGGCAGGTCCCAGCGGACGAAGACGGGCGTGGTGAAGTCCGGCGGCCGCAGATCCATCGCCATCTGGTAGAGGCGGGTCTCGCCCGGAGCCAGTTCGGCTTCCGCCCAGTACACCTTCAGGGCGAGGTCGTAAAGGCGTTGTTGCGTTGCAGGTTGGTCCTGCGGCTCGTGCGTTCCGTAGAGCCTGGCCCAGTTGTCCGCGACGATGAGATCCGGGGCAGGGTCCGGGAAGGAGCAGTCCACTCCCAATCCCGTGGGGGCGCGGTCCCGTTCCCACAGCGTCAGGACCGGGGGCAGGTCGGGGGCCCGCAAGCGGGTCCCGTGCCGCAGGGATGCATTGCCGAGGGCCAGGTAGCCGTCGCCCCAGCGGCCCAGGGCCGGATCGACAGCGATGCCAACCCTGCAGGTATGGGGACGGTCATCGAGATTGCCGATCTCCGCTTGGAGCAGCGCCCCCCGTTCGTTGAGCTCCACGGTGAACGTCAGCACTACATGTTCGTCGCCATCAGCGCGGGCCTGGACTCGCAGGGCGTGGCCCGAAAGCTCGGGAGTCAGGGGATCACGGCTGAGATACTCCTCCATGCGGTACCAGTTTCCGTCGACCGAGAAGAACGGGTAGGATGTCTTGGCGTAGGGATGGCCGTAGGTAAGGGCGCAGCGGTCATCCAACGTGGAGGCGGAAAGGCCGGAGGAGGTACCGAGGGTGAAGTAGCCCCCTGGCAGCATGGACGCTTCCATCCGTTCGTCATGAACGCTGACATACCCGGGGAAACCGGCTTGTCCGGACGCTTTCGCGCTCCCGATGACCAGGTCATGGGACGACTTGTCCTGCGCCAGGGCTGGCAAGGCCAGGCAAATCGCCGAGAGCGCAATAGCAATCCTCATGACTTCTCTTCCATCGGAACCGCGCCTTCGGCGGGGGAGTTGCCTGCCGCCGTGTCCTGGAAGCTGCATCCTGTCCAAGAACATATATATAGATGGCTCGCCAGGCTCGGAAGATCGAAGGCCGGCGTCCCCGCCACTGCCAGTCGTGAGAAAGATTACTTGATAAGCGCCAGCGGTTGCCGGTAGAGTTGGGAGCCGACCCGCAAACGCGCCCAATAGACCCCGGAGGCCACCGGACGCCCCCGGTCGTTGCGGGCATCCCACCCGGCCAGGTAACGACCCACCCCCCGGCCGCCGGTCAGTTGGCGCACCAATTGGCCATCGACCCCGTAAATGGCCAAGGCATAATCCGCCTCAACCGGCAGGATGAAGGGTATCCGCGTGAAGCTGTTGAACGGATTGGGGTAGTTGGGCAACAGAGCGGCCTGGTCGGGGGTGGTTTGCTCCACCTCTTCCACGGCCGTGGGGACCGCGCCGGGCAGATATCGCGATAGTGCGGCACCGCTGACGATGTGGGCTTCCCCCGCGTTCTCGCGTTGATTGTCGGGCCCGTCGCCGGCCATGCCGTTGGGGATGGCGTCCATCCGCCCGTCGCCATCCATATCGCCGCTGGCTCCCCAATAGGCCGAGAAATCGACCGGGTCGGGTGCTTGAATCCACACGACGGGTACCGCGGGGTCGGCCAGGTCGATCTCGTGCGGCAGTCCGGGGCCGCCGGCCAGCACCGCGAAACCGCCGGCCAGGCGCCGCTTGAGAGGCCCCTCGTCGCCGGGCACCCCGACAAAGAGGTCGTCGTACCCGTCGCCGTGGATATCGCCGGCCGCCAGGGCGTCGCCGGTGATGGCATTTGGGCGGGCCCCGTAGATGATGGTGATGTCGACCGGCGGCGCAGCCATATCCAGCCGCTGTCCGCGCCGATGGGGACCGCCGGACACCACGTACACCTCGCCGGCGTCGGCGCGGCTGTTGCCCGGACCGTCGGCCCGGTACGCGCCGATGAGCAGGTCCTGGATGCCGTTGCCGTCGATATCGGCCAGGACGAATTCCTCGCCCAGCCGGTCTGGCGAATCACCGCCGCCATCGGCCCCGTAGATGACGGTCAGATCGTCGGGAGGATCCCCGGCCAGATCAATCGCCGCGGGCCGGTGGGGACCGCCGTAGACCACGTACATCTCCCCGGCGTTCTCGCGCCGGTTCCCCGGTCCATCCCCCGCCCCGCCCCTGCGCTTGTACGCATTGCGCAAGGTGCCGAAGGCCGCCGCGCCAATGGCGATGTCGTCGTATCCGTCGCCGTCGAAGTCGCCGGCGGCCACGGTCGAACCGGCGTGGTCCAGGGCATCGATGCCGTAGATGACACTCAACGGGTGTTCCGCAGCCGCCAGATCTATGGTGGCGCCCGAATCCAGCGGGCCGTAGAGGAGGTACACCCGCCCCGTCTCCTCGGCCCCCGCCGCCCCCGGGGCCTGGTCGGCACCCACCACCGCATCCCGGTGACCATCGCCGTCGAAATCTCCGGCGGTCATCCACACCCCCAGGCGGTTGTCGCCTTCAGCGCCGATGACGACGCTCAGCCCCTCCGGCCAGGGTCGTTGCGCCAGATCCAGGCGCCTTCCCCCGGCCCTCAATCGGGCGATGAGCTCGGCCGAGAAGATGTAGAGCTTGCCGGCGTCGGCGCGCTCGGGGGCATCGGCGTAGAAAGCGCCCACCAGGAGATCGGCGCGCTGGTCGCCCGTGAGGTCGGCCACATGGGTCTTGATACCGAAGAGGTCGCGCGGGGCCTCCCCATACAGGGTGACCACATCGGCGGGGTCGGCGGCCAGGTCCAGGCCGCCCCCCGAAGGAATGGTGTCGAAGCAGATGGCCACTTCGCCGGCGTTGGAGCGGTCGTTGTCAGGGCCATCGCCGGCCATGGCCGAAATCACCAGATCGCCGCGCCCGTCGCCATCGAGATCGCCGGCGGTGATCGGCGTGCCGAATTCGGCATCATTGGCGTCGGGGTTGTACACCGTGAACTGACCCGTCTGAGCGGTATCGGCCAAGTCCCACACGTGGACGATCTGGGCCGGGACCGGGATGGCGAGACAGCACAGGACCGACGGCCAGGCGGCCGCGTATTTCATGGAAGGTTCCTCTCTGGCGGTTCATGTCCTGGGTGACGTGGATGAGCAGGGCCGCCCCCCTCGCGTGGGCCCAGATGTGGCTCCAGGCCCAGCGCAGGTTGCCGGCGATCGTGCCGGCAACCGAAGATAACCCCCCAAGCGGACATCGTAGATTCTCAGGCACACGCCGGCCGGTGTGTGCAGCAGCGTCGAACATCGATCAGACATCGAAGTCGTGACGCACACCTCCGAAACCGCGGCCAGCAAGGAGCAACTCCAGTCTCTCGTCGACGAGCTGGGGGACCTGTTCGGCAGCAAGCCGGGGGGCACGTGGGTAAGGCTGCGCTCGCTTGACCGGCGCGACTACGCCGAGAACAGGACCCCGATCGACGGGAGCGTGCGTCCCACCTTCGTCAGCGTGCTGCGCGACGAATGGCCCGACGCGGTCGAGCTGCGCCGGGAGATGGCCGGCATCGCGGAAGTCGTCGCCCGGATCCTCGACAGGCCCCGGGGAAACGTACACGTGCTGTATTCCCCGGGCGCCAAAGGGCGGATCGGCTTTGGCGGCGAATTGAAGGAGTAGCCGGGACAGCGGCTTCAGACCACACGCCACCACGGGGCGGCCAGCACGCGATCGGTGAGCCAGAACGTCTCTTCGCCATCGTAGAGAAGGATCCCGCACTGGGCCATGTCGGAATACTCGTCCAGGAAGGTGTGGACATGGCGCACGTCCGAGGGGCGGGCGCTGGCGGCGGCCTTCACTTCCACCGGCAGCAGACGCCGGCCCGTCTCGATGACGAAGTCGACCTCCGCACCCTTGGTGGTCCGCCAGAAGAGAATCTCCGATCTGTCGACGCGGGCGCCCGCCCAGGCGAGCAGGTCGCAGAGCACCAGGTTCTCCAGGTGAGGGCCGCGGGGATGCGCGTCGCCCGCCAGGTGCAAGGCCAGACCGGTGTCGCTCCAGTAGAGTTTGGATGACTTGACCAGCCGTTTCGTCCTGTTGACGGCGTAGGCGGGAAGTCGCACCAACTGGAAGGAGACCTCCAGCAAGTTGAGATACCGCTGCACCGTGGAGGGGGCCAGGTCCACGTCCCGGGCCAAGTCGGCCTGATTCAACAGCCCCCCGATGCGCAGACAGACGGCCGTCATCAACCTGCGCAGGTCGGTGATTCCCTCAATGGCGGACAGACGCGGGATATCCCGCTCCAGGTAGGTAGCCGCGTAGCCTTCGAACCACAGCCGCCGGTCGTCATCGTCCGTCAGCTCAAGGGCCGGGACGGGATAGCCTCCGCGCCGGGTAAAAGCCATCCACGGCTCTGCCTCGGCGGGTTCCGCGAGCAGAACATCCCGCCATGCACCGGGAGGCGCATCCAGAAGCTCTGTCCACATGCCAGGCCTGGCCGACCCGCCTTGCTCGCGGCGGGTCATGGGCCAGAGCGTCAGGTAGCTGGCGCGGCCAGCCAGCGTTTCGCCCACCTCCTTCATCAGCAGCAGATTGGCCGACCCGGTCAGGAGGAAACGGCCGGCCACGCGGCCTTCGTCGACCAGGCGCTTGATGGCAAGCAGCACATGCGGCACCCGCTGAACCTCGTCGAGCGTGATCCGCACGGCCCGGGCCGCAAGGGCATCCGGCTCGCGCTGGGCCTGCTCGAGGACGGCGAAATCGTCGAGAGTGAAGTAGGATCTGCCTGCCCCGATGGGGTGCATGCGGGCGAGGGTGCTCTTGCCGGTCTGCCGGGCGCCGGTGAGAACCGCCACGGGCATGACTCTCAGCGCCCGCTCCACACTCTCGGAAGCAAACCGGGGCAGTAGTGGATCCGTGTCCATAGGGCCATGATATGGGTGATAATCACCCACGCCAAGGGTGATTTACGCCACCAGAGGGAGCTACTTCCTCGAGACCCTGGGGATCGAGCTGGTGGCCGGGAGGAATGCCGAGCCGACGATCACTCCAGGTCGATGCACTCGATGATCGAGCCCATCCTGCTGGCCGACTGGCTGCACCTGGTGATCGCCGTCAGAATGGCCCCCCACGACGTGCCGGAGACGATGGCCTTCCTCGAGTGCCGGTCCACGGTTCACATAACAGCGTCTTGCAGGTCATATTGGGCAAGGCACCGCCGAGCGGAGCCAGGAATCCGCACTCCTCCACCGAGGGAGCGGCCCCTTCCTGGTCATGGAATCGGCCTTGGAAGGGCAGTGACCTCATGACCGCGGATCTCCACCACTCACAGGAGAAGGGATTGCGCCGACCGGCCGAAGAGAGCGCAGAAGCCGTAGAGCACTACGGACGCCTGGTACTCAAGGTGGCTTACAGAATCGTCGCCAATGCCGATGAAGCGCAGGAGGTCTTCCAGGAAACCTTCCTGCGCTTCCACGCCGCCTGTCTGCGTGGAGAGAGCATCGCTCATCCCAAGGCCTGGCTCTGCCGGGTGGCGACCAACGCGGCCTTCGAGATCCGGCGGTATCAGCAACGGGTTCCGCTGCTCGGCGAAGACCAGGCCCCCCCGCTGCAGGGCGATGCCGACAAAGACGCCGAGCGGCGCCTGCTCATGGACCGGGTGCGTGACCTGGCCGCCGGGTTGCCCGAGCGCCAGCGCATGGTCTTCGCCCTGCGCAACTTCGAGGGCTGGCCCTTTGCCGAGATCGCGGCGCGGCTGGGATGCAGCGAGGCGTCGGCCAGAGCGGACTGAACGCCATGGACAGGGCCGAATTCGAAGGCAGACTGAGCGACTACGTGCGAGGCGAGCTGCCGGCCGCGGAAGCGCGACGGATCGAAACCTACCTGACCGGGCACCCGGAGAGGGCCGACGACCTGGAGGCGGTGCGTACCGTGCTGGAACTGAGTGCCGATATCGGCGCCGCCGACCCACCGGACATGGTTCTCGCGGCGGCCCAAGCCAAGGCGTTGGAGGCAATCCATGTGGAGGATGAGCGTCAGGCGCCGGGGTCGGGATTCCGGGGACGGTTGCCGCACCTGGCCTACCTGTCGGGGTTGGCCGCCGTGCTGGCCGGGGTGGTGGTGAGTGTGCTCTGGCGAGACGCGTCGGCCCCGGTGTGGGCGGAGGTAGTCGCCGAGGTACGCAAGCTTCACTCTGTGCACATAGCAGGCTGGTTCCGCGGGGAAAAGGGACAGCGAGTGCCGGTGAAGCAGTGGCTCAAGGCTCCGTACTCGTTCCGCGCCGAGGTGGATACCAGTGCGGCGCGGCGTGTTCTCGTGGTGAGTGACGAGGAGACACGGGTTTACGTTAACGGAGTCTGGCATGAGATAGGAATCCCAGGAAAGGAGTGGTGGTCCATGGATGAGGCCGCCGACCAACTGGCCCTGCCCGACCACGACGAACTCGAGCCTTCGAGCTATCGGATTGAGCGAGAGGATCGGGGGCAGATGGTGCTGTTCTCGATGTGGCGACGTTCCGGACTGGGCATCAGGACCCCCTCGGACATCCGCTTTGAAATCGAAGTAGATGCCGAGACGCGGCTGCCGAACCGCGCCCGCGTCTTTCTCGATGTGGGAAAGGGGGAATGGGAGCTGGTGAGCGAACTGAACTACCTGGACTACAATGGCCCGGTGCCTGACGAACTCTTCACTGTCGCCGCTGATTCGCTTGAGCCCTTTCCCCTATCGACGTACGAACCACATCCGTTCGACGATGTACCGCTCGCGCCGTTTGTGCCCTGGAACAGGATGTTCTACATGCCGCTGGACGGAATGGACATCGCCGTCTATTCCCCTTCGACTGACGGGAGCATGCCTGACGAGAGCATGTCCCATGAGAACCTGGGGTGGCTCATTCGCTACGAATTCGTCCGCCAGCCGCTGACCGAGATCGTCCGGAGAATCGGGAACAGGCCAGCGGAAACCCCGGATTCGGCGCTGGCTGAACGGCGTTACTCGGTGCGGATTGCCCACAACCAGGACATTGGGCCCACCGAGCGCGTGAGGCGCCTGGGCCGCCGCTTCGGCTTTATCGCCTCCATGGAAGAGCGGCAGAGTACCAGGACGCGCTGGGTCTTCACTCAAGACGGATCCGAGTTTCCGATCAGCCGGAAGACGGCAGGATATGGGAGTGATGGTTACCGCGTATACGGCATGGGTCCGCTGAGGGACGTGGTTCGGAGCATTCTGGTCAACGCCGCCCTCAACGACCTGGTGGAGGGTTACAACCAGGCCCTTGACGAAATCGAGATGAGGTGGGACGGCGGCACAGCAGACAATCCATTTGACCGCAAGGTGGATGTCGACGTGGACTTCTCCGATGGGTGGGACGTAGCTCTCGACTATCTGCGCGAGCAGTTCGGGGTCGCGATGGAGCGGGTGTCCGAGCCGATCACCCACGAGGTGCTGGTGCTGCTCCCCCATGGCGGACAGAACTAAGGCACAGGGAGGCGCCCGGGTACGTGCCACCGAGGCGCGGCCGGAGCCGCCGCGCGCCCCAATGCGGCTACTTCGAGACGAAGGCCGCGTCCGCCAGGTTGTCGTAATGGTGTACGTAGGTCACACCGCCGATGACCATGAGGTGGTTGTGGGGCAGGTCCTCTTCCCAGGTCATCTCCTCGCCCCACCCGTGCGGCGGGGCCTCTCTCTTGTTCCAGCGGTTGCCGCTATAGCGTCGGAACAGCACCGTGCGGCCGGTGCGGGTGACATAAGCCTCGACCAGGACATCGCGGTCGCTGGCCTCTTTCTCCAGGTCGAAGACGCGCAGGCAGGTAAAGCACCGCTCGCCGATGTGGACGTCGAACACCCCGGCCCCGAAAGAGCCGTCGGCCTGGGGGCGCAGGCAGCCGCGATCCTCGATCAGGCGCGGCGAAGGGCCCCAATCGTCGTGGAACCCTTCGTCGAGAAAGGTCATCAGTTCCCGCGTGCCATCCGCGCGCAGCGATTCCACCGCCATCCACTCCACCGCATCCTCGGTCAGGCGGCCCCAGACCTTGACGATTCGGCTCTTCTGTTCGGTGGGCTTGGGGTCCCCCCCCATCGCCGCCAGGTGGTGCTCCTCCACCTCGATCTCCACGCAGGCACGGCCGTGGATGATTGCGGGCCGGCAGGCCTCCAGCGACACCGTCTCGGTCAGCTTCCAAGGCGCTTCGCCGTCGCCGGAAGGGTCGTACGAGCCATAGGCCACGCGGTCACCTACCTCAGGCACGATGAACCACCAGGCCAGCTCCCTGAGATCGATGCGGAAAGGGGCCTCCGGGCTCGCCTCGATGCGTATCTCGGGCCGGCTCCGGGGGAAGAGTCCCTGGGCAGCACTCATGGTCTTTCTCCTCGTTCCGGGGGTGACCCCGAGGACCCGGCGGACCTGGTCGCGCCCGTGGGACAGGCGGCGCTTGACCGTGCCGTCGGGACAGCGGTGACGGGCGGCGATCTCGGCGATGCTCAGACCGTCCAGATAGAAGGCCCGCAGGGTGGCGCGCTCGCGGTCGGGGACCTCCTCCATGGCCTCGACGATGGCCGCGGCGGCCTCCCGCTGCCGTGCCTGGGCCACGCCCAGGCGGTTGACCATGGGCGCCAGGGCCTCCGTCTCGACGAACAGCTCGCGGCGCTGGGTGGAGCGGAAGTAATCGCGGCAGCGGTTGCGGGCCACCTGCAGCATCCAGGCCCGCACATCGCGCGGGGTGTCCCGGCGCAGGCCGCTCCAGATGTGAACCAGGGTTTCCTGCAGGACATCCTGTACCTGGTCGCCGCAACCGATCCGAGAGCGGATCAGCCCCGCCAGGGTGCGTTCGTAACGCCGGATCAGCCGTACGAAGGCGTCCTCGCTGCCCCGCCGGATACGCTCTGCCAACAGGTGGTCGCCTGGATCGGTCATAGTCCTCTACCCTTCTTCCAACTACAAGGCGGACGTCAGCGGGCAAAGGTTCACCCGGTACCGAGAGGTCCCACCCCGGGGCGGTGACGGCGGCGCAGGCCGCGCCGAGCGGCGCCCTTGCGCCGGGCCGGGGTCAACAACCAACACGCATCCAGGAGGCCCAGAGACCCGAGCCCCCGGCGAGGGGTCCGCCAGCCCCACGGATCACTCTCAAGCGATAGATCCATCAGCCAGGCCCGGTGTATGCGCCGCCGAGGCGCGGCCGGAGCCGCCGGCGCCGCCCCTTGCTGCGGCGGCCGCGCTATCTTCCACCAGTGGAGAACAGCCATGAACGATACCGACAACCTGTCTGCCCTGACCCCGGAGCAGAAGTACGAGTTCGACCTCAGGGGATACATCGTTCTGAAGGGCCACTACGACGAGGAGTCGGTGGCCGAGTTCCACGCTGGCATCGACGAGCTGCAGGCGATCCCCGTCGACTACGAGACCTACACTCGCCTCGGGGTCGCCAGCTATTTCCTGGCCGCGGCGATGTCCGATCCGGAGCACCCGTTCTGGAAGGGGGAGCACCGCCGCGACCGGCGCCCCAACCCCGAGACAGGCGGCATCGGGCGAGTCGACCACGCCCTGTGCGGCACGGCGAGGTTCGACCGCATCGTGCGCGATCCGGTCATGAAGTTCATCCACCGGGAGCTCGCCGGCGGTCCGGTCTACATCTCGGCGACCTACTACATCGAGAAGCTGGGACCTGTCGCCGGGGGCGGGCTCCACAACGGCGGCTTTCCGCTGGACCGCGACATCTACTACGCCTACGACCACACGGGGGAGCGGTTCGCCTGCAAGAGCACCAAGAGCGTGGTGATCCTGTCCGACATGACCCGCGTGGAGAACGGCCCCTTCGCCGCGATTCCGGGGAGCCACAAGGCGAACTTCGCCTGCCCCTTCGACATGACGGACGCGGGCAGGAACCCGATGGCGGTGCCGGTGCTGGCCGCGCCCGGCGACGTCGTCATCTTCTCGGAGGGGATGACCCACAACGCCTATCCCGTCACCAACGATTCGATCCGGCGCTCCGTGTTCTTCAACTACATGCCGGCCATCGGCCGCGACAACCTGCCCTTCCAGCGCATGTCCATCTACCCCGGTCACGTGCTCGAACGGCTGAGCGACGAGATCGATCTTCTCACCTCGGCGGGATACATCTGACAGGAGTGTGTCGTGATCTCAAGAGTCCGGAAGGATCAGAGGAATCTGGCCGCCTATGACGTGCCCGGCGCCACAGTGCAGGTTTCCGATCCCATCAGGGGAGCCGGCGACAAGCTGTCGGCCGGCTTTACCGAGTATATGGAGGCCAGCCGGTTGACCTGGACCTTTGACTACGACGAGGTCTTCTTCATGCTGGAGGGGCACCTGGAGATCCAGGTCGCGGGTCGGGATCCGGTGCAATACGAGGCGGGGGACCTGGGCTATATCGAGAAGGGTGCGCAGACGACCATCACCGTGCCGGAACGGGCCTATCTGCTGCATGTCACCCACCCGGCGTGGCGTCCCGAGTAAGCGTACGACGAGGGCGAGGCCCGCCGGAACGGGGTCAACCGAGCATAGCGAGGGGCTCGCCAAGTCCCCTGGACAACCCTTCAAGCGATAGCTCTACCGATGGCCTTACGCGTGCCTCTTCAGCTTCGGGCCGTCCGGCAGGTCCTCGACAGCGAACCCAACTTCGAGAATCCGGGCCCTGAGGGCGTCGGCCGTCCCGTAATCCCGCTGCCGGCGGGCCTCGGTCCGACGCCGAACCATCTCCAGGACCTCGGCCGGTGCTTCTTCCTGCTGCGGATTCCAGTTCGCCAGACCGAGGCCGAGCACGCCGTCAAATGCCAGCAACGTTCCCTTTTTCACTTCGTCGGGAAGCTCCGACCGCACCAGGCTCCAAACCACGGCCAGAGCCTGCGGCATGTTGAGGTCGCTGTTCAGGCAGCGCGTGAATGCCTCCATGGAAGCTGGGTCTGGATCGCCGGCTGGACCCCAGGCGTGGGCGGCGCGGCGCAGCCGTTCCAGGGCCGCCGCCGCCGCGTCAAGGGCTTCCCAATTGAAGCTGAGAGGCCGGCGGTAGTGCGCCCCGAGCAGGAACATCCGGTAGGCCAGTGGGTCGTATCCCGCCTCGACCAGGCTGTCGAGAGTCATGAAGGACCCGCTCGACTTGGACATGCGCTCGTCATCGAGCACCAGGAACCGGCCATGCATCCAGAACCGGGCGAGCGGGGTCCCGTAGCATGCCTCGGCCTGGGCGATCTCGTTTACATGGTGAATGGCGAGATGGTCTTCGCCGCCGCAGTGGATGTCGAAGTACGGTCCCAGATGGGATTCCGCCATGGCCACGCACTCCGTGTGCCACCCCGGGAATCCCCGCCCCCAGGGGCTGTCCCACTCCATCTGCCGCCTGCTGCCGGACGGGCTTAGCTTCCACAGGGCGAAGTCCGTCGCCCGGCGTTTCTCACCCAGTTCGACGCGGGCACCGGCCAGCAGCCCCTGCATGTCCAACCGTGCCAGCCCGCCGTAGTCCCGCTGCCGGGAGGTGTCGAAGTAGATCCCGTCGGACGTAACGTAGATGAAGCCGCGCTCCTCCAGGGTGTGGATAACGCCGATCTGCTGATCGATATAGTCCGTGGCTCTGCACCATACCGTTGGCTCGAGGACGTTGAGTCGGCGCAGGTCTTCCTTGAAGGCGCGCGTGTAGAAGTCCGCCACCCACCAGGCGCTCTTGCCGGTACGTTGCGCCCCTCGCTCCATCTTGTCCTCGCCGGTGTCGGCATCCGAGGTCAAGTGGCCCACGTCGGTAATGTTCACGACGTGATGAACGTCGTAGCCGCTGTATGCCAGCACTCGCCGCAGCACGTCCTCGAAGACGTAGGTCCGCAGGTTGCCGATGTGGGCGTAGTCGTATACGGTCGGGCCGCAGGCGTAGAGTCCGACAGGCGACCCGAGGGGCTCGAAGACGCGTTCGCTTCGGGAGTAGGAGTCGTAGAGCCTCAGTTCCACAGGGAATCGGCGCCTTCACGCAAACGGGACGTCTCCGTGGGGGTGAACGGCCCTACGAGCCCGTCGATCGTCGCTGCACGTAGCTGAGGGCAGCGCGCGCGAGCAGGCCGGACCGCGTCTCCCCTTCCCGGGCCGCCGCCTCGTCTACGATCGCCAGGACCCGGGCCGGCACGGTGATGTTGATCCGCTTTGCCTTGCTCGACAGCTTGGAGATGTCGACCGCAACCAGCGCCCAGATCCCATCCCTGTCCTCGTTGGCCTGGTGTACCTCGAGCGGCGCTTGCTCGGGGACCGGCTCGCCGTCCATGAGCAATCCCTCGATGTGGCAGGCGACAGCCTCGTGAGCGGATTCGATCGCTTCTTCGAACGTATCTCCGGCCGAGAAGCAACCGGGCAGATCCGGCACGGTGACTCCATGACCGCTCTCTTTGTCTTTGTGAATCACGGCTGGAAAGCGCATTGTGTCTGTGATCTTCATGAGTGTGTAATGTACGCACCGCTCCCCGATACTGCGGTCGCAACGCGGGTCGCTTCGGAACGGCGGCCCACCAGGCCAGCGCACCACCGGATCGAGTGGCGCCCTTACGCCGGGCCGGGGTCAAACAAAACCCATCCAGAAGGCCCAGAGACCCGAACTTCAAGACCCTGCGCACCGTATTCGAGGCCGGCGTCCGCGATGCCTCCGTCATCAGCACTTCGCACGTGGGATGGCCGGCGGACACCTCGCTGCTGTTCTGGGCGGTGGGCCGGCCGGTCGAGTTCACGGAGTTCGCCCTCGCGTACGGGGCCGACCCGGAAGCGCCGTTCTCGGGCAACGGGGAGCGCGGCAACACCCCCTTGCAGGAGGCCGCGGCGCGTTTCGGCACCGGGCGGTGGAACTCCGACGTCGCCGATACGGTCCGCGCTCTCCTCGGGCACGGGGCGCACTACGACATCTTCTCGGCGTGCGGCATGAACGACCTTGACCGGGTGCGCGAGCTGGCCCGGGAGGAGACCGAGGCCGTTGCGCAGCAGGGAGAGGCGGACATGACGCCCCTGCACTGGGCGGCGCGTTCCGGCTCGGACCGTTGTCTGAAATGGCTGCTGCGGCATGGCGCCGAGGTCGATGCCGGGACCAGTACCGATCGAACCCCCCTGCACCTGGCGTCCGAGAGCGGAAACGTCGAGGCGATCTGGCTGCTGGCGGAGCACGGCGCCGATCTCGACACGCAGGACAGGAAGGGGCGCACGCCCCTCCACAGGGCCGCGTACGAGGGCGGGCTGGATGCGGCCGAGGTGCTCATCGTCCTGGGGGCGGACAGGAGCCTGAGGGCGAAGTCCGGCAAGAGGCCGCTGCAGGTGGCGCGGCTGGATTGCAGGCACCTGAAAGAGCAGTGAAGAGCGGCCGATACCTCAGGTCATGTGTCCCCGACGGAGGAGGTTGCGCAAGGTCCCCGGTCGCTTTACTCTGGAAATCGGGGGTGGGGAGGCAGACAATCTGTTCCGGAAGCCGCACGAGGAAGCCATCACATATTTCGGAAGGAAGGAACCCTATCAGGTGCGACAGGTCCGTCGCGTGATTTTGAAATACAGACTGGAGGAGCCAGACTGAATGTACAAATACGAGATCATTCTCTATTGGAGCGACGCCGACAGCGCTTTCGTGGCGGAGGTGCCGGAGCTATCTGGATGCATGGCTCATGGCGACACGCAGGAAGCCGCTCTGAGACACGTCAATGAAGCCACAGGTCTTTGGATCGATACCGCAACAGAGTACGGCGACCCAATTCCGGAACCCAAGGGCGAACGTCTGATGCTGGCATAGCCCCGCGCCGCCAAGCCACCAAGCCGTCGCCCCACCCGATCAAGTGGCGCCGCCGAGGCGCGGCTGGAGCCGCCGGCATCGCCCCCTGCCGGACCCCCTTCCCACCCCTATCTTCAACTCCATTCGATCCATCCATCCGATCCGCACCCGGACACCCAAATGCCCACCTTCGACTACCACGGGAGAAAACAGCCATGACCGAACACGCCAACACATCGCGCTCGATCACCGCCGAAACGGTGGAGATGTCCCCCGACGAGAAGTACCTCTTCGATCTGCTGGGGTTCCTGATCGTGCGGGACGCGCTGAGCGAAGAGCACCTGAAGCTGGCCAACGAGGCGATCGATTCCATGGAGCTCAACCCGAGCCCGGAGTACTTCGGCGAGTCCGTGGCCCTGCGGGGGAAGAACAGCTCGACGCGCCTCGGCAACAGCGAGAACCTGATGGAGCTGCCGCATCCCCACTGCGAGCCCTTCCGGGAGATGCTGGCCCACCCGAAGACCACGCCCCATCTCAACACCATCCTCGGGGAAGGCTGGCGCTTGGACCACGGCCCCGGCCTGATCGCCATGGACAAGGGATGCTCCGGGGGCATGCTGCACGGCAGCTTCGACAATGCCCCCTATTTCTACCGCGAGGGGAAGATCTTCACAGGGCTCTGCGTCATCGAGTACCTGCTCGCCGACGAAGGTCCCGGCGACGGCGGCATCAGCGTCATCGCCGGCAGCCACAAGGCCAATCTCGCCTGCCCGGCGAAGATGCTCAGATGGGAGCAGTACCAGGAATACGTGACCGAGATCAACGCCAAGGCCGGCGACGCCGTCATCTTCAGCGAGGCCTGCACCCACGGAACCCTCCCGTGGAATGCCGACCACCAGCGCCGCGCCATCCTCTACAAGTACAACACCGGTCACATGGCGTGGGGCGGAGGCGGAATCCAGGGGCGGCGTCCCTCCTACTGGGACGAGCTCACCTCTCCGCAGCAGGCGGCCCTGCTCCTGCCCTCCCACCACTCCCGCAGACCCAAGCCGAGCAACGGGTATACCGGGCTCGCCGAGGTGGTCGATTCGGTCTGAGGACGGCATGTACGACGTCATCGTCATCGGTGGCGGCGTCCTCGGCGCCGCCACCGCCTGGCACCTCGTCCTCGCCCAGACCCGGGTGCTCCTGCTCGACCGCGGCGACGAGGGACGCGCCACCGCCGCCGGGGCCGGGATCGTCTCCCCGGCCACCTACCGCGGCCACTCCGACATCTGGTACCGCTTCAGCCGGGCCGCGTACCGTCACCTCTCGACGCTGGTCCCCCAGCTCGAGGCCGAAGGAATCGGCACCGGGTTCTCCCACTGCGGGCTGCTGCTGGTGGCGGTCTCCGAAGACGAGTGCGGCCCCTTCGAGACCGCCTCGCAACGGATCCTCTCGCGCCCGGACCGGGGTTCCCCGGTCCGCGCCATCGACGCCGCGGAAGCCCGGGAGATGTTCCCGCCCCTCGCCGAATCCGCCCGGGCGCTGCACAACCCCGACGCCGCCCGCATCGACGGCCGCCTCCTGGCCCGCGCCCTGCTCGAGGCCGGCGAACGCCGCGGACTCGAGCGCCGGCAGGAGTCGGCCGACCGCCTCATTCTGGAAGGAAGCCGGATCGCCGGCGTCCTAAGCGGCGGCGACCGCATATCCGCGGGAACCGTGGTCATCGCCGGCGGCGCCTGGTCCCGCCGCTTCTCGGACCAGCTCGGCCTCGACATCCCGGTGGCTCCCCAGCGCGGCCAGATCATACACCTCGACCTCGGAGGCACCGACACCTTCTCCTGGCCGATCGTCAGCGCCTTCCGCGACCACTACCTGGTCCCCTGGCCCGACAGCCGCGTAGCCGCCGGCGCCACCCGCGAGACCGGCTCCGGCTTCGAGCCGAAGGCCACCGCCGCCGGGATCGTGGAGGTGTTGTCCGAAGCCTTGCGCGTCGCCCCCGGCCTGGCCGGCGCCTCCATCCGCGAGACCCGCGTCGGTCTGCGTCCGCTGTCGGCCGACGGCATGCCGGTGATGGGACCGGTCCCGGGATGGGAGGGCCTCTACCTGAACACGGGTCACGGCGCCAGTGGGCTGCAGCTGGGGCCTTTCAGCGGACGGGTTGTCGCCGACGCCGCTCTCGGCAGGGAGCCGGGGTTCGACATCTCGCCGCTCGCGGTGGAGCGGTTCCTGTAACGGTGGAGGGGGTGCATGCGCCAAGGCCCTGAAGGAGCTGGTTCCTCGAGCGGTCAAGCAAGCATGTGGCGGCCTCCCCTGACTGATGAGATTGACGCTACGTCAGCCCAGGTCTACCGTGGTCTGTGGATGTGTCAAATGCGCGTTCCCAGTTGGTTCGCCAATGGGAAGGGAATCGCTTGCGATCTCTTCAGGCAGCGCGTCGTTGCAAAGAGCGATGATGGAGCTCGCCTTCGATCTGCTATGGGACTCTCAGCTATTTCCGATGCTCGTTGATGAGACCTGCTTCGCTGAACCTGAGCCGCCGTTGGGTGAAGATCGAGGAAAGGCGCGGCTTGCTGACATGCTGCGCGCGTCCTTCGACGCCGAGCCTCTTGAAGACGGGATGCATCATCCAGCCGAGCAGATCATTGAAGATGCCCTGCTTTCGAGGGAAAGCCAACGTGTTCTTGAGTGGTTGAGGCATCTCTCATTGGATGCTGTGAATCCACGCTTCTCCGCTGAGGTCCTGCGGTGTCTGGGTCGACAACGGCACCCTGGGACAGCATTGTGGCGTGCCGAACTCGTGCGTGATGGGTTGGCCATGGATAGTGCAGAGATCAGGGAGGCTGCGGTTCGAGCAGCAGAGCGGTGGGGCAACCCTCAGATGCGGAGTGTGCTGGAATCCCATTCTGAGGTGGAGGCCTGGCTCGAGGAGTACATTTCCGACGTCATAGGCGACCTTGACGGGTAGGTGATCCCAGGTCGCGTAGACCTCTGAGCCGTCACCTGGCCCACGGGAGCTGATCTCACTCCCGGTGCCATGTACGACGCTATCCGCGCTTCAGGGAAGTGGATCCTCGAGTAGTCCGGGCTCCCCCACCAACAGCACCCCCCCAGACCGGCGCTCCACCGGATCGAGTGGCGCCGGAGTTACCCCCGGCCCAGAACCACCCCCAGGCGCCACACGGTCCAGAAAGAGGGTGTGTGGGCGGTCCCCACCCCGGGCGGTGACGGCGGCGCAGGCCGAGCCGAGCGGCGCATTGCGCCGGGCCCGGGGTCAACAACCACCCACATCCAGCAGGCCCAGAGACCCGAGCGCAGCGAGGGGCTCGCCAGCCCCACGAATCCACCCCAGGCGATAGCCCCCACCAACCAGGCCCGGCGTACGCGCCGCCGAGGCACGGCCGGAGCCGCCGTCACCGCCCCCTGCCAGACCCCCCCCCGTCACTTCTCGGCGACCAGCTTCACAGGCTTCCAGATTCCTCCGCCCCAGGGGCCGTAGTCGACGACGCGAACGGCGATCGTGTTGTCCCGCCCCTCCGCGAGAAGCTCCGTGACGTCGATGCGGAATCGCTTCTTCCACGGATCGCCGAACGCGTATGCCCAGCCATCCATGTTGTGCTGCCCGGCCAGGTGGCCGTTGACGTACACTTCGGCTCCGTGTGCGACGGCCCCGAAGGCCAGGTAGATCTTCTTGCCCGCGGGCAGGGCCGGCGCGCGAAGTGTCTGGCGATACCAGCCGTACCCGTCGTAGGCGCGGTAACCGTGTTCATCCCACGGCAGGCCCGAGTCGATCAGGAGCCAGCCGCTGTCGTCGAACTCGTGTGCAGACCATCCCTTCCCAAGCCCGAGGTTGGCGCCGTCGGCCCGGAACCGCCATCGGCTGGACAGCTCCGTGAGCGGCGCGTGATCCGACCACAGGTCGCCGAAGGTGGCCTTCTCGTCATAGGGCACGAAGGCGAGTGGGTGTGGCGTTGGCGTCACGCCGTCTGGCGTGGAAGCGATGTCGGTGCGTCTGAGGTTGGTGTTTGCGCTTACCGGCTTGAATGCGATATAAGGGTCGGGGTTTCGCAAGGCAGGCGGATCGGGATGGGGTTGGCGGGCGGCGAGCAGGGCGTCCCGATAGCCTCGGGGGATGAACGTCCCGTGGGCACCCTTGTCCCACCAGTCACATCGATCGTTGTACACCCACACGTATTCGTCAGTGTGCCGCAGGGCCTGGTGAAGGGCGTACTCGAATTCTTCCGGGGTATAGTAGTTGCGGCCGGTCTTTTCCGAGGAGAAGTCGAAGGGCATCTGCGGGCTGAGGATCAGCGCAAAGGCCACCCGAAAGTGTTTGTCGAACTGCTCTTCCCGAACGCGGCGGCATTGTCCCGATCTTAGTTGAAATAGCACAGGCTCCCATCGTTACGTTTGATACGAGAAATCCCCAAGAAGCCTCGTATCGGTAACCCAAGGAGCCTGCCATGAGCAAGCTACAAGCACGGAAGAAGGGCGTCAAACGGACCGTGGCCATCGGCCCCGTGAACCGCCAAGCCACCGCGTCGATGGACGATCTGGAGACTCGCATCGAGGTCATCCAGCTGCTGATCCCTTTGGGTCTGCAGGCGGTCTCGGAGGAGCTGCAGCAGTCGGTCGAGGCCTTGGCCGGACCTCGGTATCAGCGCAAGGGTCCGGATCAGGCGTTGCGCCGCTGGGGGGCGCAGGCCGGGTCGGTGTACCTGGGCGATCAGAAACTGCCGGTCGAGGTGCCGCGCGTGCGCGATGTGGTCCGCGGCACCGAGGTCCCGCTGGAGGCCTATCAGGCCCTGCAGACGCCGAGGCAGATGGACCAGGGGCTGTTGTTGCGGGTGCTGAAGGGCCTGGCCACGCGCAACTACGAGGCCTGCGCCGAGACCGTCCCGCAAGCCTTCGGTCTGTCCCGTTCCTCGGTCTCTCGCCGGTACGTGAAAGGCACGGCGCGCAAGCTGGCCGAATTCCAGCAGCGATCCCTGGAAGGCTACGACCTGGTGGCGCTGTTTCTGGACGGCAAGAGCTTCGCCGACGAGGAGATCCTCATCGCCCTGGGTGTGACTCTGGAGGGCCAGAAGGTGCCCTTGGGCTTCGTGCAGGCGGCCACCGAGAACGAGCGCGTCTGTCGCCGCTTCCTGGCGGAGCTGGTCGAGCGGGGCCTGCAATACGAAGCCGGGCTGCTCGTGGTGATCGATGGAGGCCAGGGCCTGTACAAGGCGGTGCGGTCGGTGCTTCAAGGCCATGCCTGCGTGCAGCGATGCCAGTATCACAAGCGCCAGAACGTGGTCTCGTACCTGCCCAAGAGCGAGCAGGCCGGCCTTCGTCGAAAGCTGGAAGCGGCGTATGGGCACTCGACGTACGAGGAGGCCCAAGCCGCCCTGGAGGCGCTGAAACCGGGGTTGCAGTTGATGAACCAGTCGGCCCTGCGCAGCTTGGAGGAAGGCCAGCAAGAAACCCTCACGCTCCACCGCCTGGGCCTGATGCCGATGCTGAAGGCCTCCTTCCGTACCACCAACTGTATCGAGAACGTCAACAGTCTCCTGGAGCAGTTGACGCACAACGTGCGGCGCTGGACCAACTCGTCGCAGCGTCACCGCTGGGTCGCCACGGCGTTGCTTGACATCGAACCTCGCCTCCGCCGGGTCAACGGCTACCACCACCTGCCGATGCTCCGGCAAGCGCTCCAAGCCGAGCTCGGCATCCAGCAGCTCGCGATGACGGGCTGACTCATCCACTCGAGCCTGGGCTACGTTTCAACTGAGAATGGGACTTGCCCAACGCGGCTGAGGCTGCGGAGAGTCTGCTCGGCGAAGCGGCGGGCGGCGGCGAACGAGACGGGCGACCGGTAGTCGAGGCCCATCTGGCCGGTGATGCGCGCGTTGCCCGTGCACTCGGAGAGCAGGCCGTCGACGAAGGCCCGAAGCAGCGCGAAATGGGCGCCGTCGTCCCTGGCTCCGCGGGACTCGGCGGGGCCGTTGATGAAGACGATGTGAAGGTCGGGATGCACCTCGTTGATGGCGCGCATGATCTGGGCGCCGCGCTTGAAGGCCTGGTCGGCGTACTCGCGGGCTGTTCTTGTCTCTTCGTACTTCAGACCCCCGTAAGTCCACAGGTTCGTGCCGTACCATGCCGAGTCGGAGAACAGGATGCCGGCCAGGCCCGTCCGTTTGCAAAAATCGGCGGCGACCTTCCAATTGTGCACGACCGCGTCGAACTCCGGGTCGAACCAGTCAGGTCCCACGATGCTCTTTTGGCCCGTGGTGAGGTAGGTCAGGAGGAAGTTGTCCTTGAACTGCTTCGCCCCGGCTTGAGCGGCCTGCACGTCGGCGATACCGACGGCCATGTCCTCGATTCGGAGCCGGTCCGTGCGGAAGAGCCGTCCGAGGGCCTCGGACTTCGTGCCGTCTTCGCGATGCAGCGCCGGGTAGAGGGTCACGCCGTCGAAGGCGGCCATCTCTTCCAGCCACCCGACGTCCTGGCGAAATCCACGGGGATTCCGGCGCCCGCTGCCGAACATGATGATCTTCTTCGACTCACTGATCGGACCACCCTCGAGAGCTGTGGCGGCCCCGGTCTCTCGGGGTGCGGCATACGCGGACAGCTTGCGGCGCTTCGGCAGCGCGGGGACCCGCCCGCGGACCCTCTCGAGGGCATCCCTGTAGGCCTGTGCGATGTATATGCCGTCTTCCTCCCGGTCCCACCACTGGCACTTTCCGTCCGTGTACACCCAGACGTACTCGTCGGTGTGCTCGAGCGCCTGGTAGAGGGAATACTCGAACTCCTCGGGCGTGTAATAGTACCCTTCCGCCTCTCCCCTCAGCAGGCCATCGACGTTCTCGTAGTCGCCGTCAAAGCTGTACTGCCTGTAGCCCCCGATGTAGAAGGGGAAGGCGACCCTGAAATGCCTCTCGAACTTCGCCGGTACGCGGCTGATGTCGCGCATGTCCTCTTTCATGAGGCGGCGCGCCGCGGCGTAGTCTGACGCCGAGCGAAATCCGTAGGCCCTCTCGTAGCCGTCGATGATCTGCGCCTGGCCCGTGCACTCCGAGAGCAGGCCATCGAAGAATGCCCGCATCAGTCCATACGCCGCGTCGAAGTCACCCAGTTGATCGCCATGCCCCTCGCCGGGACCGTGGAGGGACAGAATCTTGATGTCGGGGAACACCTGGTTTATCGCGCGCATGATCTGCGCCCCGCGCAAGAAAGCCTGGTCAGCGTATTCCTTCGCGCTCTTCGTACCGTGGTACTTGAGCCCAATGCCCCGGTACGTCCACAAATCGGCGCCGTAGTAGACCTCGTCGTCGAACATGATCCCCATCAGACCACTGCGTTTGCAGAAGTCGGCGGCGACCTTCCAATTGTGCACGACCGCGTCGAATTCCGGGTCGAACCAGTCGGGCGGATCGATGGCGGCGACGCCGGTGGTCAGGTGGGCCAGCAGGAAGTTGTGCTTGAAACGCGTCGCCTTGGCGCGCACGGCCTGCAGGTCGGCAATGGCCTCGCCGAAGTCCTCGATGTCGTGCCGCTCAGTCCGAAAGAGCCGGCCGATAACGTCGCTGCGCGCGCCGTGGAGGGCCTGCGGGGGATAGACCGCGACACCGTCAAAGGCCCCCAGTTTTTCCATCCGTTCAATGTCCCGCAGCAGCGTGCTCGGGCGTCGATGGCCACCTCCCATCAGGATGATCTTCTTCGACGGATCGATTGACTGGCCCTCAGCCTGTCCAAGGGTGTTTCCAAGACCCGCCACAGCCCACAACAACGCCATCGCCACCGGTCTCGTCTTCATGGTCGATCTCCGTCGAAGAAACCGGCATCCTCTTCGGACAGGTGCCGCTTCGCCTCCTCGACGACAAACTCCACCCCCAGTCCCGGGGAATCCCACACTGCGATATGGCCGTCGGCGACGATCGGGTCGGGCAGCCCGGTGACCATGTCGAGCCAGGACTCCTCGTACCCGCCCGGCATCTCGAAGGCGATGTAGTTCTGCGGCAGGGTGGCGGCGAGATGGACGTGGGCCGCCAGTCCGAAGAGCCCGTCGATCACTCCGTGGGGGGCCATCAGGATGCCGTGGAGGTCGGCGTACTCGGCGATCCACTTGGTCTCCGCTATCCCGCCGACATCGGCGGGGTCGGGGCCGACGACGTTCACCGCCTGCTTCTCGAAGAGCTCCTTGAAATGCTGCCGCAGGTAGATCTGCTCCCCGGTGTGGATCGGCGTCGAGGTGCTGCGCGTCACCTCCCGGTAGAGGTCGGGGAGCACGTACGGGACGTAATCGCCGGTGATCATGTCCTCGAGCCACATCAGGTTCAGCGGCTCCACGGCCCGGGCCAGCCGTATCGAGTCGGGGACCGTCATTCCCGGACCGCAGTCGAGGGCGAGGCCGACCTCGTCTCCCAGCTCCTCCTTCATCGCCTCGGCGCAGGCGATCACGTGCTTCAGGCCCCGCTCCGTCAGCGGGCCCCGGTTGGCGTGCCAGCGGCCGCCCGAGCTCTCCCCGTAGAAGAAGCCGGGGACGTTCGCGGGCATGCCGCTGTGGAAGGAGACGCCCATCTTGAACAGGGTGAACCCCTGCGGCAGCTCCCTGGCGGCGCGGGCGGCGGCGGCGTACTCCTCGGGCCGGGAGCCCGTTACCGGAACCGGAGAGCCGGTCAGGTAGACCCGCACCCGGTCGCGGATCTTGCCGCCGAGCAGCTTGTACACCGGAACCCCTGCGGCCTTGCCGGCGATGTCCCAGAGCGCCATCTCGATGGCGCTGACGGCACTGCCCCAGGGCTTGAATCCGCCGAGCCGTCGGATGCCGAGCATGACGCGCTCGACGTCGGTCGGGTCCATGCCGAGAACGAGGTCGCGATAGAAGAGGACGTGGGGCTTGAGGTAGGACTTGGAGGACTCCACCTGCCCCGTGCCGACGATCCCCTCGTCCGTGAGGATGCGGACGATGGGATGGCGGCCGATGACGGCGCACTTCAGATCGACAATCTTCATGACAGCCTCTGGGCGACCTCCACCGGGAGGCCGTCTCCTGCGTCGAGGGTGATGGACCGGATGGGCACGCCCAGAGCGAGATCGCGCTCCCCAGGCGGCGTGTCGTGGGCGATCTCCCCGGCAAGGGCGTCCACGTCGTCGGTCCAGAGCCCGAACGACCCCACGACGCCGCGGCCAAGACCGTCGGCGTTCCCGCCGTCTTTCCGCCCACGCAGCTCAATGTCGCACATGCCAGCGACGAAGACGTACCCCTCGTGCGTGTCGCTGTCCGAGTGGTCGATAGCGCGCAGCCCCAGCTCATCCCCGTACAACCCCTTCCCCCTGGCGATGTCCGGGCACTCCATGGCCATGTGATCGAAACCCTTGAGGAGGCCGCCGGCGGAGAGATTGGCGATCCGCTGCTTCTCCCGCCGCCTCTCCTGGTTGTGCAGCCTCGGGTCCACGATCTCGGAGATCTGGATGGGGAAGCCGTTCGGATCGACGAACTCCAGCAGGCTCCTCTGCATGTAGGCGTGGTCCATCGGCTGGACGATGGGGCCGTCCTTCGTGGCGCGGACCCTGTTGGACGCGAAGAAGCCCTCGAGGTGGGAGAAGGCATGGTAGTTGCCCTCGACGAAGAAGGACCAGTGTCCGACCGAGCCATAGGCCTGCCCCGTCCTCTCGCCCTCGGACGACACCAGCATGGGGGCGGCCTCGTCCTCGTGCAGAACCAGGAAAGAGTCGCCGACCTGGAGGACGGCTTCGCGTTCGCCGCTCTCGGCGGCGGCGCCATCCACCCATTCGCCCTTCTCGTTCTGCACAGCCGTGGTGTTCTGAAGCTCGGTGAGGCCGAGGTGCTTGCCGTAGACCTCCCGGCACTCGTCCCAGACCCGCGTCCGCATCTCGATGTAGGCGATGCCTGTAATCATGGGGGCCGATTGTAGGGTCAGCGGGCGTGCAGCACAATCCGAGGGCGGTCGCCTCAGAACCAGGCCACTCGGTCCAAAGAGGGGTGGTCTCCGGGAACTTCCAGGCCCTACGGCTTCGCGACAGAGTGCGGGGGCGCGTTCATCTTTCGCACAAGTCGCGGCGTCGAAGCAGTTTCTTGTGGGTATCCGTGAAGCGTTTGGTCCTGCGTGTAGTGTAGATTTTGCCCGGCGGATTGCTTACTAACTGTCTGTTATGGAAGTCCTCACAGAGCCTCTTCTTCCTCTCACTGCTCTCATTGGTATACAGTAGACGGGCACCGCTGACTTGGGCCAAGGCAATGATGTGGGAATCATCAGAAACGCACTCAGCCTTGATCTCCCGCGCCCTGGCATTGACTTGATCTGCGTTCACGAATTTCAATCTCCCCGCTTCTCCCAACGTACTTGCCCACTCCCTGAACTCTGGCGAGCCTCTCTGAAGCTCCCGAAGCAGCTTCCCACCGACTACCAAGCGTCCTGCTGCTGCGTTGATCCAACCATAGAACTTCTCTCCTGCCGGAGACTGCCTGGGGCCGAAGACTTCATTGGCCACATTCGCATCAACAATTGCACACATCCCCTCATTTCCCCTTAGATGGCTGCTTCTTCCAAATAGACCGCTCCATTTCATCTATGAAAAACTGCCGATATACCGATGGGGCATTCAGGACATTCCCTTCGCCGTCAATTTCCAGGGAGTGAATACGGACGTCGAGGTCGCGCCGTTCGAAGAAGAGGATAGAAATGTCTTCGGGCTTCAGGTTTCCCTCGCCGTCTCGGACATCCATCCGCACACGACTGAGCAGGTGATCGCTATGAGTTTCGACTACCAACTGCCGGTGAGGGTTGGCGACTTGACAGAACAAGCTACCAAGAGCGGCCTGGGCGCTGGGATGGAGATGTACTTCGGGTTGCTGCAACAGAAACATGGACGGGGCATCGGAACGAAGCAACTCGGTAATGACGGGGAGCACTTGGCTTACCCCATATCCTACGTCAATTAGGTTCCTTTGGAGTCCCTTGACTTTCCTCCCCGCTCTGCGGATCTGCACCTGGAAGGGTTCTGTCTCCTTCTTCCCGAAAGACTTCACCGAGATTTCATCAAAAAGGCCGGCAGCGTGCCCGAAAGTCTCCAGAGCGTCTTTGAGGGTTGCCCACTGCTCTCTTGAGCGGAAGTGCAAGCTGGACAGATACATGGGGATGTACTCGCCTTCGGGGTCCTGTGTCGGACGTGCAGGATCGTATGTGCGACGTGGCTTGGACCGAACTGGTGCGCTGGCATAAGGGCCATCCCCTTGAGAGGGAATGAGTTCTACGCGACTGAAGCGAACTACCTCTTCGACTTGCTCGAGATCCGCTTTGGTAGGCTCGCGCGAACCGGAGACTGCTGTCAACGGATGGTTGTCTTCGGTTGCATTTATCGAATGCCAAAGCCTCGAGAAAAGAGAAAAGGGTTCCCTATGGGCCCAATCCAGGAAACGGAGGGTTTCGTCAGACAGGTCACACTTCCAAGAGCCGCTCTTGGTTCCAAAGCGGGTCTCTTTGTGTGAGGGTCTGAATTCGATCCACACATCCTTCTTGGAGAGGCGTCTGCGCTCTGGAACGGGGACAGCGTCCCTTTTCTCAAAAGTTGCTTCAAACCGAAATGGTTCATTCCGTATGAGTTCAGCCAGGCTAGATTGAAGCCGGTACTCAAAACCGGCCTGAAAAGTATCTGGTCGACCGGCGCGCCCTCCTCGGTAATGGGCGATCTCATCGAAGCTACCGAGGTCGTAGGGAGCTTCCTTGAAGTTGGGATCCTTTTCCTGATAGGCAATTTCCCACAGTGCTTTGATCAGGGCCAGAAAGGAGGTCTTGCCTGTGCTGTTTTCGCCGACGAGCAGTGTCAGGGGTGCCAAGCGGGCGCCCTGTTTTTCCCCGAAACAGCGAAAGTTCTCTATTGTCACTCTGTCCATTGGATGCCCCTCTTCCTTGCGCGGCACCGGCGGAGTATGCGGGGAGCACTACTTTGATGGCCCTGAGGATAGAAGGGGGAGACAACGATGGCAAGGTAGAGGGTGTCGGGAGCCCCCTGGATGTGGGAGTGTGCTTGGGAGGCCGGGTTGTTGGGGGTAGTCACGGACCAGTGTAGGGACTGGCTTTAGATGCACGAACCCCCCCCAGGCCGGCGCCCCACCGGATCGAGTGGCGCCGGAGTCACCCCCGGCCCAGCACCCCCACCGGGCGCCACCCGGCCCAGAAACAGTGTGTGTGGGCGGGTCCCCACCCAGGGCGGTGACGGCGGCGCAGGCCGAGCCGAGCGGCGCATTACGCGGGCCGGGGTCAACAACCAACCTCATCCAAGAGGCCCAGAGACCCGAGCCCAGCGAGGGGCTCGCCAGCCCCACGAACCACCCCCCGTCGATAGATCCACCACGAAGGCCCCGCGTACGCGCCGCCGAGGCGCGGACGGAGCCGCCGGCACCGCCCCCTCCCAGAACCCCCCACCCACCCCCATCTTCAAACCACCCAACCCAACCCATCCCATCCCCCACCCGGACCCCCAAAATGCCCCCCTCCGACTACCGATCCTCCATCACCACCCAGGGCCGCCGCATGGCCGGCGCCCGCGCCCTCTGGCGCGCCACCGGCATGAAGACCGAGGACTTCCTCAAACCCGTCGTCGCCATCGCCAACAGCTTCACCCAGTTCGTCCCCGGCCACGTCCACCTCCACCCCATCGGCCAGCGCGTCAAGCAAGTCGTCGACGCCGCCGGCGGCTACGGCGTCGAGTTCAACACCATCGCCGTGGACGACGGCATCGCCATGGGCCACGACGGCATGCTCCTACATCAAGGCCAGGCAGCTCGGCGCCCGCTGCGCCCTGCTCACCGACGGACGGTTCTCGGGCGGCACCAGCGGCCTCTCCATCGGCCACGTCTCGCCCGAGGCGGCCTACGCGGCGCTGACCACGAGCGCCGCCCGGGGGGCGGTGCGCGACGTGAGCCAGGTGCAGCCCCGCGCCGGAGGAGACTGAGGCTCAGCCCCGAGCCTCACCCGAAGTCCCAGGCGCCGGGATAGTCCTCCCCGTACCTGATCAGCGCGGCATGGACGCCGTGGATCGCCTTCTCCGCGGCGTTGACGGCGATCGGCGTGTTGGCGGGGTAGTTGATCGCGCCGGTGCGCACCCGGTGCAGCACCAGGCCGGTGCGGCCGCCCGCGTGGGGCCATGTCCGCCACCGGCCGCGCCTCGGGACGCAGGGGCAGGCCCGAGGCCAGCAGGTCGATCACCGTGGACCGGCCGCGGACGGCGAACCCGTCGTCGGGGTCGACGGTCGTGCAGTAGAGCGGATTGCGGTTCTGGCGAATGCCGGAGAAGAACCGGACGACGCCGTCGGGGCAGCCGTAGGCGGTGGCCGGGCCTGCGGCGGGCAGCTGCACGGTCGAGGCCCCGGCGGCCGCCGCGGCGGGAGCGAAGGGGTCGTCCAGGCGCAGGAAGTTGGCACCCTGGTTGCCGGGGTAGGAGCGGGCGGCGATCACGAACCCGCCGCGCCAGCGGATCGGACTGGCCTCGATGGCGGGGAAGTGGGGGTAGAACAGCAGCGGTCCGGTCTCGACCCATTCGTAGCGGTGGCGCTCGCGGTTGTAGCGATGGCGCACGGCGGCCACGCGGTTGCCGCCGAAGTGGCCGGGCTCCGACCACCCGAACTGGCAGGTGTCGAGCCACTCGTCGGCGGCGCCGGTGAGGGGCACCGGGTTGACGAGGCCGTGGTTGATGTCGCCCGGATCCTCGACACTGCAGCGGTAGGGGCCGGTCTCGTAGCCGACCTGGCGCAGCTCGGTTGCCGGCTGGAGGACCTCGATGTCGTCGTCGGTGTCGTTCAGGCGGAACTGGACCGCCGGCACGTGCAGGGTCCGCCGCATCAGCTCGTGCGTCTCGATCCCCTTGTAGAGGGTGCCGTCCTCGCGGTAGGCGCGGGCGTTGCGGTACCACTTGGCGACGAAGAGGTTGGCGTGGGCCGGCACGACGCCCCGGATGCGGGCGCCCTTGGGCACGCCGAAGACGGAGGGCGCGCCATTGGTCTGGAAGTAGGCCCCGCCGTCGCCGGGGTTCCAGTCGGGGAGGGTGGCGGCGAGCATCCCCTCCTTCAGCACCGGACCGAGGTAGCTGCCGGCGCGGACCTGGTAGACGATGCTGCGGTCCTCGTCGATGCCGCGCCAGCCGCGGGTGGCGTAGAGGATGAGGAAGCGGTCCCTGCTGAGCTGCGCGCCGTTCGGGTGGGCCGGGAAGACGTCGTCGCTGCGCCGCTCGCCTTCGAGGCCGCACTCCTGCAGGAATACGCCGTTCGGTTGGATCGACGCCCCGCCGGGCGATGGGCGCCTCACGCGTGGCCGGCCCCCGCCTCCCACTCCTCCCGGAGGATGGCGAGGCCGTACTGATCGTGCCACTCCCCGTCGAAGAAGACGGTCTCCCTGAAGAAGGCCTCCCGCTGCATTCCCAGGCGCTCCGCCATGAGGAGCGAGCGGGTGTTCTCACCGTCGCAGTGGGCGGTGATCCGGTGCAGGTCGAGGGTGGTGAAGGCGAACTCCAGCATCGCCCGGCTGGCCTCGGTGGCCAGGCCCTGGCCGCGGCAGCCGGCGTGGAGGAACCACCCCATGTCCCCCTGGCCGTGCGCCCGGCTGGTCACCTTGATGCAGGTGGTGCCGATCACCCGGCCCGTCGCCTTGTGCTCGACGGCCAGGTGCAGGTAGACGCCCTCGGCGTCGAGGGGCAGATCCCGGGAGGTGGCGATGAACTTCCTCGCCTCTTCTTCCGTGTAGGGCTCCCGGCTCAGGTACTGTGTGTGCCCGGGCTGGGACTCGCAGTCGAGATATTCCGCCAGGTCCTCGTCCCGCATCCGGCGCAGGATCAGCCGTTCCGTCTCGATGCGGATCTCGGACACGGCGGCCCGAAGGTCAGTCGAAGAGGGAGGGGAAGTAGCGGTGCGGGTCGGCGGCGTCGCGGAACAGGATCTGCTGGCGCGGGGTCAGCTCGATCCCCTCGGGAGGCTGCATGCGATGGGCCGACCAGGCGATCTGGGAGACACAGTACTTGAAGAGCAGGCAGCGCCGCTCGTGGGGTGCCCTCCAGGCCGCGGTGCCGTGGGTGATGGCCTCGGTGAAGAGGGTCACGGAGCCGGCCGGCGCCCGGGGCAGGATGACGCACTCGGAGTCCTCGTGGGCCTCCTCCATGTGCTCCGGGATGCGGAAGACGGACTTGTGGGAGCCGGGGATGCAGCAGAAGCCGCCGTGGCCGGGGCCGGCGTCGGTGAGGTTCCAGGAGACGACGACGAACCCGGTGTGCAGGACGTTCTCCGGGAAGTGGTAGCGCTCGCCCGGGACCGAGGGGGCGCCGATGGCCGAGGCGCCGTAGTCGGAGTGCAGGTAGCCGCGGGGCGCGCCCTGCCTCGTGCGGATGCCGTAGATGCGGTCCAGCCGGAAGCAGTCCCCCAGGCGGAACCGCAGGATGGGCAGCAGGCGCTCGTGGTCGAGGAGGTCGCAGAAGGGCGGCCCCCACTGCAGGAACCCGGGGCCTTCGGGCGAGGACCCGCAGGCGTCGCCGAAGCGCTGGATGCCCTCCTTGTCGGGGAGGTCCTGCGCGTCGATCAGCGCGTTGAGCGCCGCCACCGCCCCGGCGTCGAGGACGTCCTCGACGACCAGGTAGCCCTGCAGGTCGAAGAGGTACTGCTGGCTCTCGAGATCATACTTCATTGCGAGCTCCTCGAAGTCGGACGAAACCCGCCGCCGCCCGGCGCCAGCGGGAGGCCTCCCCGTCGCGGGCGCCTTCCCTCAACGAGAGGCCCCTCACCAGCGGACCGTCCGCCGGCCGCCGCCGGGTCCCGCCTTGAGGATCGCCTCGGCCACGGCCACCGCCTTGATCGCCTCGGTCCCCGGGGTGCGGCACTCGGCCCGGCCGCGGACGCAGTCCAGGAAGTGCCGCGCCTGGCGCTTGTACATCTGGTTGAAGTCCGCCGGGGCCCGCAGCTGGATCTGGCGGCCGTTCGTCCGGGTGATGCAGAAGTAGGCGTGCTTGCCCTGATCGTCGGCCGGGGGGCCCTGCGGCCCGGGGCCGAACTCCAGGCCGCCCTTGGGGCCGATGACGTCGTGCAGGCTCTTGCCGCGGGTGCCCCAGGACCAGGAGACCAGCAACTGATTGCCGCCGGCGTAGCGGACCACGGCCGAGCCCGTGTCGATGGCGGTGACCTCGGGGTTCACCTTGAGCGTGCTCGACACCACGCTCTCGGGGTCGCCGAAGATCATGTTGGCGAAGTCGTAGTTGTGCACGGCCCCGTCGATGAGGGGGCCGCCGCCGAGCTCCTCGTCCATGAACCAGCGGCCCGGGCCCAGGCCCGCCGAGCAGTCCCGCCACAGCACCGGGAAGCCGAGACGGCCGGCCTGCACCGCCCGGCCCCAGGTCCCCCAGTGGGCGTCGTAGCGCCGGCATTGGGCGATCATGAGCAGGGTGCCCGTCTTCGCGCTGACCCGGTTCAGGGCGCGGCACTGGGCGACGGTGCGGGCCATCGGTTTCTCCACAAGCACCGGCACGCCGGCCTTGAGGCAGTCGATGGCCACGGCCGCGTGACGGCCCGTGGGCACGGCCACCACCACGGCGCCGACGCCGCCGGCGAGCAGGTCCCGGTAGTCTTCGTAGACCGTCGCCTTCTTGTGGTCGGCGGCCAGGGCCTCGGCCGCGGGCCTCACGGGGTCGGCCACCGCCGCCACCCGGCAGCCCCGGACCTGGGAGAAGCTGGCGGCCTGGTGGCGCCCCATGCCCCCGGCGCCGATGAAACCGATGTCGATCATCATCCCCTCCGTCCCGAATCCTTGCCTGTTGCCTCGGCCCCAATCTAGCGTTGTTTGCCTTCCGGTGCATGAAGCCGAACGAGGAGGGGGGGCGTTTGAAGATCACGGACGTGCGCGTGCGCGAGGTGTCGATCCCGAGGATCTACGGGACCTGGACCGCCGATCCGGACCAGCTGCAGCCCGACACCGACCACCGGCGCTCGCGGTACCAGATCCTGGAGCTGTTCACGGATGCCGGACCGGTCGGCCTCGGCGAGGTCTCGGACATGGCCGACCGCATGAACCCGCTGCCGCCGGGCCAGCTGCGGGACCTGCTCGCCGGCCAGCTCGTCGGGCGGAATCTGGAGCGCTGGCGGGACGCCTTCGCCGCCGTGGGCGAGGCCCTGCCCGGGGACTGCCACCCGGAGCTTCGCGGCCTCACCCTCTTCGGCGTCGAGATCGCGCTGCTCGACCTGGTGGGCAAGAAGCTGGGGGCGCCGCTCCACGAGTTGCTGGGCGGGCGCGTCCACGACCGGGTCGACGTCTGCTGGGTCGCGTACATGCGCGGCGAGATGACGGCCGAAGCGGAGCTCGAGGCGCTCGCGGAGGAGGTGCGGGACAAGCTGGCCGAGGGCATCCGCGCCTTCAAGATGAAGGTGGGCGGTGATCCGGGGCGCGACTTGGAGCGGGTGCGCCGGTTCCGGGAGGTGGCGGGCCCCGACATCTACCTGCGCGGCGACGCCAGCGGCGCCTGGACCGAGGAAGAGGCCGTGGAGCGTCTGCGCGAGCTGGCCGCGGCCGGCGTCCACGCCTGCGAGACCCCCGTCGACGCCGTCAGCCGCCCCGTGGTCAACGACAACCCGGAGCGCATCAACCGCGACCCCGACGGGGTGACCGCGGTCCTCGCCAGGGTCCGCGAGCGTTCCCCCATCGACATCATCGAGCACGTGGCCGACCTCGACGACGCCTTCACCGCCTCCGTCGTCCGCCACCGGGCCGTGGACGTGGTCAACGTCATCCCCTCCCAGGGCGGCGGCCTGCTGCGCGGCCAGCGGCTGATCCACACCGCCGGCAGCGGCGGCATCCCGGTCCTGCTGGGCAGCACGGTGGAGCTCGGTCCGGGCACCGCCGCCTTCGTCCACCTCGCCGTGGCCAGCGCCAACGTCACCGTGCCCTCCGACCTGGTCAGCCCGGGGCTGCTCGTGGACGACATCTGCGCCACCCCCTTCGAGTACCGAGGCGGCGCCCTGGAACCCCCGGAAGGTCCGGGCCTCGGCATGGAGCTGGACGAAGCGAGGATGGAGAAATGGGCGGTCTGATGGGCAGGTACCTGACAGCGGCAGCCGCCGTCGTGATCGCGGCCATCGTGGGGACCGCCTCCCCCGGGACCGCGGAGTTCTACTACCGCGGCGGGGTCGTCCTCGACTGGTCCGAGGAGACGCGGTTCCGCGACGTCGACTGCGCGAGTCAGTCCCCGGCCGCCCTCTACGGCTGCGGCGACGGGATCGACGGCGCCCCCCTGGGCGCGGCGGGGGACTTCCGCACCACCCCCGGAATCGAGCTCGGCGTCGGCCGCGGGCTGACCTCCTTCCTCCGTCTCGAGGCGGCGGCCCAGTACCGCCCCGGGCTCTCCTTCCGGGGGCGGTCCAATTTCGTGCAGACCCGGGGGATCCAGGCGGCCTCGGCCGAGCTATCCTCCCTCTCAGGTCTGCTCGCCGCCTACGTGGAGATGCCGGGCTTCGGCGCCGTCGCCCCCTTCCTCGGAGGCGGCGCCGGCCTGTCCCGCATCGCCATCGGCGACATGCGCCTGCGCTTCCGCAAGACGGATACCATCGTCCCGGGCCAAGGGCGGCTGGACCCCGTCTGGATGGTGACGGCGGGGGTGTCGGCGGGCCTGGGCGAGTGCTTCATCCTCGATATCGCCTGGCGGTACACGGAGTCCGGCGCCGTCGAGACCGGCCGCGGCCGGGGGCGGATCGTCTGGCGCGACGGCAGCCACGCGCCCGTGGAGCTCGGCCTGGCCGAGACCCGGGCGGACCTGTCGACCCGTGGACTGCGGGCCTCGGTGCGCTGGACCCTTTGAAGGGAGACGGCATGGCCCCCTTCTTCACCATCTACTTCGCCGGGGACCTCTTCGACCACAAGCATCTCACCGGCAACGCCATCCTGGCCGAGGCGATCGAGGAGCACTCCCGGGGCCGGTATCTCTGCGTCGTGCCCCAGGATCTGGAGCAGTCCACGGAGCGCGCCGTCGACATCCGCAACCAGGACCTGAAGCAGCTCATGGCCTGCGACCTGGGCCTGTTCAACTTCGACGGCACCGACCTGGACTCCGGCACGGTGGTGGAGTTCATGCTGGCCAAGATGCTGGACATCCCCTCCGTGATCCTGCGCTCCGACTTCCGCTCCTCCGGCGACCAGGACAAGGACGGCGACGACTGGAACCTGATGTGCTCCTTCTATCCGCGCGTCCGGGTGGTCCGGTTCAACGCCATGACCTGGTACCAGCAGGCGATGGGGGATGCGGGAGGGGCGAGCGGCGCCTCGAGCCGCCTCTACGCCAGGATCGCCGCCGCCGTCATCGAGCAGCTCGACGCGGTGCGGGCCGAGCCGCCCGTCCTCGACGGCGGCGCCAGGCGCCAGGACGAGCTCTACCGCTGGGCGGCGCGCTTCCCGGGGGGCGGCTTCGAGGCCTGCTGCGGTGCTGGTTTCGTGGAGCAGGTGCTCGAGGCCAAGCGGCGGAAGAAGCTGCTCTGAGTCAGACGTACTCGTCGTACAAAGATTCCAGCGCCGCGCACTGCACGGGAGCGTTGTAGCTCCCTTCCACGTGGCGGCGGCCTTCCCGCCCCATCTCCGGCCAGCGTCCCGGGTCCTCCACCAGGGCGCCGATGCACTCGGCCAGGGCCTCCACGTCGCCTTCGGGCGCCAGCAGGCCGCTGCGGCCGTCGATGACGTACTCGGGGATGTCCGCGTGGCGGGTGGCCACCACCGGCAGGCCGGAGGCCTGGGCGTCCAGGAGCACCACGGGAGCCCCGCCCTCGCCGTCCCCGTCCTCGGCGGTGAGGCTGGCCTGGAGCAGCACGTGGCAGCGCGCCATCTCATCCAGGACCCGCGCGTAGGGCAGGGCGCCCAGGAGCCGCACCCGCTCCCCCAGGCCGGACCGCACTCGCGCCTCCAGGACCCGGGCTCTCTCCGGTCCGTCCCCGATGAGGATCACCTTGCAGGGAAAGGGGTGCCTCTGAAGCGCCCGGCCCACGGCCATGAGCGCCTGGGGGATGCCCTTCTTCTCCCGGAAGGAGGCGCAGATCAGGAAGCGCACCTCGTCCGCCGGCACCCGCGGCCGGAAGGGGATGCCCTCCACATCCACCCCGAGGCGATGGACCCGCACCTTGTCGGGCGGGCAGCCGGCCTCCACCAGGCGCGCGCCCATGGCGTTTCCCTCCACCAGGACGGCCTCGGCCTCGTCGAAGAGCCGGCGGTAGCGCCGCAGCCAGCGCGGGTAGCGCAGGTAGCGGGTGCCGTCCTCGCCGTAGAAGCTGACCACCATGGGCAGGCCGGAGGCCCTCCGGGCGCGCCGGCAGAAGTGGCCCTGGTAGCCGAAGTGGGCGTGGATCAGGTGCGTCCCCTCCCGCTTCAGGAGCCCGCCGTAGAAGGGGTATTGGCCGGTCGTCTTGCGCACCAGCCGGTTCGCCCACCTGCGCGGGGCGGCCCAGGCGCCGGCGTCGTGGAGCGCCGCCACCGGGAAGCGGTCCAGGTTCTGCGTCTCCTGGGTGAGCACCACCGGCCGGTAGCGCCGCAGGTGGGTGATCTGGGCGTGGATCCAGCGCGCCGTGAGGGGCAGGTAGGGGGTGACGCAATGGGCCACGGTCTTCATGGCAACCGCGTCATCCGCCGTGCACGTCCCCCGAGGCGGGAGGCGGTCCCCCCTGCCCCCACGGCATCGGCATCGACGGCCGCTCCCCGTGGTGGTCGCCCCGCGGGGGCTTGGGGCGGGAGCTGAACTCCTCCACCCAGCGGGCCAGCTGCCGGGACGCCTCCTCGACGGCGGCCTTGCCCTTCTCGCGGCTGGCCAGGCTGGCCTCGCCGAGGACGCCGCTGTCCGAGTAGCTCGCCGTCCACGAGGTGACCTGGGCGGGGCTGGAGCCCAGCAGGTCGGTCCAGTGGAAATCGGACTCGTAGCGGTGGAAGGCGATCTCCCCGTCGGCGATGCGGTCCTCGCGGACGTTGTCGCCGTCGAGGTGGAGGTAGACGGAGGTCTCCAGCTCGCAGGCGTGGGAGCAGCCCCCCGGGAACCGGCTCTCGCGCCAGCCCTCCATGAAGGCGGGGTCCACGCCCAGCAGGCTCCACCAGCTGAGGAAGCTGCATTCGGCATCGGTCTCCAGGTTCACGCGCCGGGCCGCCAGGTCGAGGTTGGGGGCGTTCGAGCCGTGGCCGTTGAGGAGAAGGATCTTCTTGAATCCGTGATAGGCGAGGCTGCGGCCCACGTCGACGACGAACTTGATGAAGTGCTCCCAGTGGATGTTGATGGTGCCGGGGAAGTCCATCACGTGGGCCGTGTACCCGTGGACGATGGGCGGCATCACCAGCACCCGGTCGGGCATGAGGCGGGCGGCGGCGTGGGCCACGCCGGTGGGGCAGACCACGTCCACGTCGAGGGGCAGGTGGGGGCCGTGCTGCTCGGTGGAGCCGATGGGCGCGATCACCGGCTTGCCCGCGGCCACGGCCTCGTTGATCTCGGGCCAGGTGAGCTTCTCGTAACGCCAGGGTTCGGCTCGGGGCATGGGGGTCTCCTTGAGGCAGTCAGGGGTGCAGTCAATCACTCCAACAACGCCTTCAACAAGGCGTCCGGCGTGTCGGAGTAGAACTGGACATTGACGCGTGTCGCCATGTCGTCGGAAAGCTCGAACAGTTGTTTCCGTGCCGAAACGGGGATCAGCACCGTGTCGGCCCCTTTCTCGACCGAGGCTTCCACGATGCCCACGGCATTGGCCAAGGGTTCCACCGAGCCGCCCAGGTTCAGTGCACCGACTACGATGAGGCCGCCCTTGAGGCTCTTCTCCAGCAAGGCACCACAGAGCGCCAGCAACGCCGGCAGCCCGAGGGACGCGCCCAAACGGTCGTTGTCCATGGCGCGAAGTTGCACGGAGAATTCATGGGAGCGTGGATCCCGGTCTCCGACCAGTTCCCTCGCCCGGGTGTACAGGTTCTGCTCGGCGTACCTGGCACTCTCGCGGAATCCCTGGGGTGCGGGTGCGTTGAGGATCCTGACCCCGCTGCCTCGGCCGACCGTGACCTCGAGGCGGTAGAGCGAAGGGCCCGTCTCCGGTCCGCCCGGACCGATTCCCCACACCTGGCCCGGCGGCAACGGATCCGGGTCGATGGCCTCGTCGCTATGCAGCTCCGGTGTGGCGACGAACTTTTCGATTCCGTCCTCGCCCATGGAGTAACTGAACTGGGTGGTGCGGAACTCGCTCTTGAACACGCGCTTCTGCTGCTCCTTGACTCTCCGGCGCGCTTCGAGCGCCATACGGACCAGTGATTCCAGCTCCTCGTCCGGCACGGGCATCTCCGGATCCGGGTACAGCAGCTTGAGCAGGCCGCTCACGGTCTTGTTGACCGCCGTGATGTCCCGTCCGCTCAGGGCGCCGCCGTAGTTCACCCTTCCTTGTAGCGCCGGAACCCGGCTGCCGGTGCGCAACTGGCTCCAGCACTCCGACAGGAAGTCGCTGACCAGGCCGAAGTGGACGGTGAAGTGCTCCCTGGGATTCAGCTTCGGGAAGTCCCATCCGGGAACGTAGGCGTGGATTCGGTCCATGAAGGCCGTATCGTCGCGCATGTCCGCGGACAGCGGGCTGAAGAGGTGACCGACCCGTTGCTGATGCTCGACCTCCACATCGAGGTTGCCCACCATGGCGACGCCGCCCTCGGCCCGGATGCTCTCCTTGCCGCGCGAGAACTCGCCGGACTCCATGTAGCCCTTGAGGATGTTCACGCCGTCCTTCTGATCGAAGGAGACGCTGGCGATCTCGTCGAAGCAGACCACGTCGTACTGGCAGACGAGGCCGCGCTGTCCCGTGGCGTTGTTGACGAACATCTTGGCCACCGTCGCCTTGCCGCCGGAGATCAGGTGAGCGTAGGGAGAGATCTGCTGGAACAGGTGGCTCTTGCCGGTACCGCGCGGCCCCAGCTCGACCATGTTGTAGTTGCGCTCGACGAACGGCGTCATGCGGATGAGGGCGACCATCTGCGCCCGTTCGGAGAGTGCCGCCGGCTCCAGTCCGATACTGCGCAGGAGGAGTTGCTTCCACTCCTCGCTGGTGAAGTCCTGGCGGCCTCGCCGGAGGGTATCCAGAGAGTCGGCTTTCGAGAGCTGGATGGCTCGGAGGCCCTCTATCGCAAAGGGACGGCCATTCTTCTCCTGGGCGATGGCGGCGTCGTAGCCCAGCGTGACCTCGGCGTAGAAGCCATCGGTCAGCATGCGCTCGTGCTGCTTGACGAGCCCGTCGTCGATACGGACATCTTTGAGCGCGAGGCTTGGAAGTTCCGCAATGAGAGAATCCGTCTTGGCATCGAGCCTCGCCTTGACGATGTCGATCAGCTTGATGGAGCCTCGGTCCCGAGCCCGCGTCTTGAACAACTCTTCCTCGCCGGTCCGCACGGTGCGGTCGGCCAGCTGCCGCTCCACGATGGCGAGCCCCTCCTCGATTTCCCGCTCGTCCGTGGTGGCGCAGTAGCGGCCGAGCAGGAACTCCACGACGTAGGTGGGCACCGGGTACTGGCGGCTGTACTTGCGCACCAGGTCCTTGCGGACCAGGTAGCCGTCGAAGGCCTTGGCCGCGCGCTGGTCGAGTTCGTCGAGTTCCAGTCTCAATCTTCACCTCCGATGATCGTCGATTGTCGCGCAATGACGTTACCGCTGGCATCGAGGACGACGATGGCGGCCGTGCTCCCCTCGAAGTCATCGTCCTCGACCAACAGGCTCGCGGCGCCATCCTCATCCACGGGGCGAGCCTCGCTCAGACTCGAGCTTGCGTCCCCTACCCGGGTTCTCAGATCGACCGACAGGCCCGGAAGGACGGGCTCGATCCGCACCCGGCAACGGAGGCGAGTCCAGGAGACATCGGTGATGCGCGTGGCAGCGGTCGCGGTGCCGGCCGTGACGCGGATGACGGGCACCAGACTCTCCTGGAGGCTCAGGCCTCCGTGCGCGTACTCACGGCCGGCTTCGAAGCAGGCGATGCCGGGCGCCACCGCGACTCGCTCGCTCGGGTTCCAATGCCAGCTCACCACCGGCGTCTCGACGGTGGAACCGCCCTCGATACCGGCGCAGCGCGCCCAGCGGCTGATTGTGAGATACCTGGGGAGATCGACCTTGGGCAGCCCGCCCGGAAGCCACAGCCAGCCGTGGTCCGTCACCACCCGAACCTCCCGCCAGCCAGCGTCCAGAAGCATGGCGATGCGTTCGCGCAGCAGGTCGATCTGTTCGTCGATCCTGGCGGCCAGCCCGGCCTGCAGCGAATGGCCCAGCTTGTCGAGCCCCCCGTGTTCCGTCCAGGCGCGGCCCGACGACTCGCCTGTCTCATTCCCTTGCAGGTACTGATACCCGTTGGCAACCAGGAGCTTGCGGAACCGGTCGGGGGTCAAGGGCCGCTCGCCATCCGCCGTTACCGGCCGGAACTCCTCTCCCAGGGACAGACCCGTGATGCTCGCGATCACCGGGGAGACGGCCGGCTTCGAGGTCGCCGTGACCGTGGGCAGAGCAGCCCACCGTGTCTCCACCGTCACCGAGGCGCCCTCCCCAAGCAGATGTTCGACCAGGCGCTGAGACACGTCGAAGCGGAGGCCGTCCGCGAAGAAAATCACGGTCCCGGACTCGACCTGCGGGTCATACGATCCCTGTCGGTCGCGGATCTCAAGCGGCCGTTCCAGCTTCTGCAGATGCCGGGCCGCGGACTCCAGCCAGGGACCGTAGATCGCCTCCAGTGCCCTGGCCACCGCTTGCGTATCCGCGGAGGACTTCACTGCGGCCATGCCGCGGAGCGCCGCCGCGTCGACTTTCCAGGCCTCCTCCGCATAGAGTTCGGCCATCTGGGCAAGGGTCCCGCCGCCAAGCTCGCTCGACGTGCCGGATGCCAGCGCCGCCAGGTGCTCCAAGGCGCCCGCCAGCCGCGCCTGGCCGAGCCTCGTCCAGACCCAGGCGCGTCTCTCACCGTGCGCCTCGTCGAGCTCGATGATCCTCTCACGGGCGTCGGCTGGCGACTTGCCCCGGAGGTCCAGGAGGGCCTGCCGCAAGGCCGTTTCGTCCGCCTCGTTGTTCTGGGGCCAAGAGGCGCGTTGAGCGAACAAGTCGTCCGGCATGGCCTTGCGCAACAACCCGGGCACACCCGGGTAAAGGGCCGGGGATTCGGCGAATCGGCTCCACACCGCGGCCCAGGGACCTTCGCGCTTTCCGAGCCGCTCCGCAGCGACCAGCTCGCCGTCCCTCTCCGGGTCGAACCCGAAGTCCGGCTGGCAACGCGACCGGAAGGCATTCAACCGCGCCCCATCCCAGCGGGCCCTCACCTCCCCGGCGTCGCTCATCCAGGCAAGCAGGTCCCTGACCGGATCATCGGAGAACAGCCGGTCGAAGTCCTCCGCTTCGAGCCGCCGGCCGTGCAACGCCTGCACGGGGGTGGTGGCAAGCTCCGCGAGGGCCCGGTGCATGGCATCCCGGGTGCCCGCATCGCGGGCGACGTCGAGTCCAAGACCGCCGTCCCGGGAGGAGAGGAAGGCCTCCACGGTCCAGTCCCTGCCGTTCTTCTGCTTCCAGCAGGCACCCCGGTACTGGAGCTCGACCAGGGGCTTCAGGTGATGCGGGCAGGTCTCCGCGGCGCCCAGTTCCCCGCGGCTCACACCGGGCAGGTAGAGGACCGGCGTCGACTCGCCGGGGATCTTGGGAGACTCCAGAGTCCTCTCGATGACGCAACGCAGCCAGATCGACGGACCGCTGCGGTTCCCGGGATCGTACTCACCGAGGACCACCAGTTGCGGCATGAGGGAGAGCAGCTGCGGGATGATGGGCTGCCAGCACGCGTCGGGGTCCGTCCACAGGATGGCGGCCGGCTTTACCGCGTCGTTCGGGTTGTGGACGGCGGCGGCTTCGAGGGAGGCCCTAAGTCTCTCGACCACGGTGGCGGTGTGTATTGCCGGAATCGCCATCACCCAACCCGTGAATACGGGTAGCTGTCCCTGATGTGCATGTTGAGGAATCGTCCCTTGGACGGCGCCTCCATCATCCGGTCACGCACATGGGCGGGCACACCATAGTATTGGGTGTAGCTTCCACTTTACGCAGATTTTCAAGAAAGGTGGGACCCCACGTCCGGGCACGAATGTATCTTTGGGTGTAAGCACTTACGCCCAAACCCGGAGAGGGGTCCCAGATGGAAGATACGAAGGATTTTCGCGCTCGCATGACGAAGTTGGAGGAAAATGTCCTCCAGTGGGAGCATCGGCTGCAATCTCCGGACGCCGGACCGGAGGACTTTCGCGAGAGGGTGAGCGAGCTGCGAGAGGCGTTGGACGACCTCGGTCGAGTCGGTTTCCAACGGCTGGCGCAGGCGTGTGAGATCACCGACGACACCGTGGTCCACCAGGGTCGGGTCTACCGGTTCAAGCAGGTGGTTGACAAGGAGTGGATGACCCTGTGGGGCAAGGTCCGGGTGCCGCGGCGGCTGTTTCAGCAAGATCGGGGCGGCCCCAGCCGGGTGCTCTTGGATGAGCGCTGCGGCATGGTCGGCCGATTCATGGTGCCGGCCCTGGAGCGGTTCACCGCCTTCTTGGGGGCCCGCCTGGTCCCGGCCGAAGTCGAAGACAGCCTGACCGAGGTGCTGCCCGATCCCCCGTCGCGCACCGCCATACAGCATCTGTTGACCACCGTCGGGCCGTACGCCGAAGACCACGCCGAGCAGCTCGAGCTGGCCTTGCAGGATGTGGCCCCGCTGAAGGCCGAAGGCGACACCCTGGTGGTCAGTTGGGACGGCGTCACCGTGCCCCTGCGGGAGCCGGCGCCGAAACGCGGCCGGCCCGCCGAACGACCGAGGGACGCCGACCTCGACCGGGCGCCTACCGCCTGGAAAGAGGCGGGCGTGGGCATGGTCGCCACGTATCGGACGCCACTGGATCCGGAGACGGAAGACCCCCAACGCGTCGATGTGCGCTATGCCGCGCGCATGCCGGAGGCGAAGATGGAAACCCTCGTCGATGGCTTGGTGGACCAGACGGGTCGGGCCTTGCAGCAAGGGACCTATGATCACCGGGTGGTGTTGGCCGACGGCAAGCGCGAGATCTGGCGCACCGTGGACCGGCAGCCGGTGTTCGATGGCTTCACCCGGATCCTCGACTTCTATCACGCCGCCCAACACCTGTCGAAGGCGGCCGAGCATCTCTTCGGCAAGCTGTCGGCCAAAGCCACTCGCTGGTACCGGTCCTGGCGCCACAAACTGCGCCACGAGCCCGGGGCCGTGCAGGGCCTGATCCGCTCTCTGGCCTGTCACCGCCGCAAACTTCGAAAAGGCTCCGAACGCCATCGTCAGGTGACCACCGAGATGGGCTACTTCCGGAACAACCGCGACAAAATGGACTATGCGCGCTATCACGCGGCGGGGCTGATCCTCTCCAGCGGCCCCGTGGAGGCCGCCGCCAAAACCCTGGTCGGCCATCGACTCAAACGCAGCGGCATGCGCTGGACCCGCCAAGGAGGCCAGCAGATCCTCAATCTACGAGCCCAAGTGCAATCCAACCGATGGGAGGCCTTCTGGAACTGGTACCTGAACCAGACGACCCACCAAACCCACAAGAGGGCTGCGTAAAACCGAGGCTACACCCATAGTATTGGTAGACCCAGCCGCTCAGGAATTCGACCTCGAGGGTTTGCGTCTCTGCGTCGTAGCCAATCGACCTTACCATCGTGGATGAAACAGGGTATTTGTCCACGGTTCTACTCAGTCACCTCCGGAGCAGCCGCGTAGATGGTGAGCAGAAGCTCGGCGTCGCCGATCATCCGGTAGGTCGGTGTCTTTCCCGAGAGACGCTCGCTGTTGTCGAGGATTACTCGCACCCCTTCGCCACGGCGGTCCATCAGAGTTGCGCGGTCGGTGGTCAGCCAAGAGTGGTCGGGTACCGGGCTTCGCGCCAGCAGACTGGCAACAGTCTCGTTGCGGGACGACTGAATGTGCACCAGATCGTCGACGCCCATCGAATTGGGGATCGACCCCGGCGAGTAGATCTCCAGCCGGTCATCGAAGAGCCGCAAGCGGATTTTGGACCCGTGGATGGAGTAGTCCCGGTGCGCGACGGCATTGACCACCGCTTCGAACACGGCCGCCATGTCGAACTGCGGTCGGTCCACCCGTCCCATGTTCTTGAAGGCCGCGGTCTTCATATTCTTGGCGACGAAGCGGCAGGCGTTCTCGACTTGCGCATCCAGCGGTCCGGCCACGTCTTCGGCGTCGAGTTGGTAGGGATCGCCCGATCCCACGCGGACTTCGGTGCCGCGGTAGGCAACGGCCTGAACGTAGGCACTGGGCAGCCACTCCCGAGGGTCCGTCGCAGCAAGGAGAATGCCCGAAACGGTCGGCTTGAGGTTGCCCCGTTCATCGGTTCGCGCCAGGTGCAGGTTTGACAGGAAGCGGGAAGACTCCGTTGCCGACCGGGGGGTTCTGAACCGCTCGACCAGGTCATCCTGCAGGTCGTCGAGCGAGGCCTCGGCCACGACCTCCTCGTCGAAACGCACCAGACCGGTTCGGGAACGCTGCGCCAGCAGGCGCGCGAGATACTCGGTGGACATGGGCCGCTTCTCGCTCCCGACCCGGAGCAGGTATCCGCCGGGGCTGCGATGAACGAACAGGCTGGGCGCAACGTCGATCTTGATTGCCGGAACCTCGTCCCCCGTCGCGGTTGGCAGCTCAAGGCGCTCGATGATGGGCGCAACGGAGGGGTCGATCGAGTCCCGGCAGATCTCGCGCACGAACAATTCCGCCGCGTCGAGACCCTCGGCCGGGATGCCCAGGACCTCGCGGGGCTTGTCCTGGACGCCCAAGACGATCACGCCGCCGTGGCTGTTGGCAAAAGCAGCGATTTCGTCCGCAAGCGAGTCGCGACGCGGCTCCTTGACCTGTCTGCCTGCCAAGCGCACTTCCTTCAACTCCAGATAGGAGTCCTCGCCCAGGCGGATCTTGTCGAGAAGTTCGCGCTTGCTATCGAACATCGGCCCGCCCCTGTCCGAGGCGGCGGTAGCGACGCTCGAAAGCCTCCCGCCCTCCTTCCATGATGCGGCAGACTTCCTCGCGCATGGCCGATTCCTGCAACGAACCACGTTGCGTGACCACACACTGGCCGTTGCAGAAGTCGAGGGCGTGCAGCATTTCGGCGTCGCCGTTGACGACGACGTTGGGATTGTGGGTGACCACGACGATCTGTCGGCGGCGCTTGTTCTCCCGCATCTGCCGCACCACCAGGTCGTAGATCAGGTGGTTGTCGAGGTCGTCTTCGGGCTGGTCCAGCACCAGGGGTTCGTCGCCGTGGGCCAGCAGAAAGGCGAGCATGGCGGCCGCGCGTTGTCCCGCCGAAGCCTGGCTGATGGGGCGAAAGCCGGTGCCGTCGCCCGTGGGGCTGTACTCCACCCGCAAGCCGTCTTCAGGGAACCACGCGAGCAGGCCGTCCAGCAGGGCGGGCGAGCGTTTGGTCTCGCGCTCGAGGTAGTTGCTGAAGGCACCCCCGAAACGGCCGTTACCTCCCGCGCTTGCCGTCTGGACACGTTCCTTCCATTGCGCGATGCGCTGTTCCATCTCCCGACCGTGCTCGTCGGCGGACTCTGGAAGGTCTGCCAGCAAGTCCACGACACTCCCCCTGGGACTGCCCCCATCGTCCGTCAGGATGTCACTTTGAAAGCGGTTGTCGATCACGTTGAGGACATCCCGCATGGAGCGCTCAACGACGCGGGCCTCGTCGCCATATGGCCGTATCGAGATGCGCACGAAGCGGTTCCCGGCAAGAGCTTGGGCGAGAAATGCCGCGCGTGCGGCAGTCACGGCGCGGCGGCAGTCGAGGACGCGATCCAGGCTCTCGCGAGCATGCGCGGCCAGCCGATCACGCTCTTCCGCCAAGGAGTCCAGATCGGCCAGTTCCCCGTCGAGCCGCTGGCGATCCTGGGTCAGGCGGCCGTATTCGCTCGGATCTGCGACGCCCTCGGCCTGAAGGTCGCGAACGAGCGCGTCGTAGTCGTCCTCGGCCTGCCGGGCCGCGGATGTCCAAGTGCTGTCTGCGAGTGCCCGGCGCTGCGCAGCCAGCGCCTCACTCAGACGTGCGGCCGCCCTGGGCAAGTCCTGGCGGGCGGCTTCGACCGAAGAGGCCAGGTCAGCAATGATCGCCGCGGCGGCCGCATCCTCCGGTGAGTCGTCGAAGGTCCCTGCCGGCAGATCCTCGGGCAGCAATTCCTCGGCGCGGGCTTCGATTCGCCCGGCGATCTCCTCGGCCGTCTCGAACTGCCGCTCGAGCTCGCGGCGCTGTCTACGCCGGCGCTGGTAGGTCGCAAGAACGGCCTGATGGCCTGCCTCCTCGAAGCGGCTGAGCTTGCGGTGGGTGTCCTGCCGTTCCACCTCCAGACCGTCCCGGGCCTGCAACTGCGTCTCGAGTTCCCGCACCCGCGCCCGCAGCGTCTGGAAGGCGTTGACGGCTTCGGCAAGCTTCCGCTTCGGCCCGTTCGTATCTGCGGCATCGTCGATCACGCCGAGCAGCGCCTGCTGGTTGTCGCCGGCCAGTTCGGCGATCTGCCCCTGGTTGAAGATGCGCAAGGGAAAGCGTTGGCTGTTTACGCTCTGTACCGGCGACTCCTGCCAGGCGGCGCCGGCCTCCTCCTCCACGACAACACCCTTGGCCTCCTGGCGCCAATGGACGCGATGCCGCACTTCGTCTCGGACCACAGTCCACGTGATCGCGGTCGAGGCCCGCAGGCCGCCGTCCTCACTCCGTTGCGAAGGCAGGCGGTCGAAACGCTCGAAGGTCCGCCGCACCGGACTGTGGGTGTCGAGACGGGTCAAGTCCGTGTGGCGCCTCGATGCGAGCCTGAGAGCATGGACCACCGTGGACTTTCCGGTTCCCCGCCCGCCGACCAGGGCGTTGAGCCAGGGGCTGAACTCGATCCGGGCGGGTTCGCCGCGCCCCATGAAGCGGGCATCGCTGATCTCGATGGATTCGATGTAATGAGTCGGCAGCCTGTTCGGATCGAAGGGGTCAGGATCGTCGCTGCGCCGGATGGAAAAGCCGGGTCCGTCGAGCAGAGCCAGACGCAGTCCTTCCAAGGAGGGCACGGACATCTTCACCCAAGTGGAGTGCGAGCCGGGGGTCCGCTTTCCCGACGCAAGAGCCGGGTGATGAGAATCCGATCCGAGCACCTCGGCCCATGCGAGCTTGCGCTGCCGGTAGAGTTCGGGCGGGTCCGACGCCGGATCGACCACCTCCATGGCAAACAGGGCGGAGCAATCGAGCAGGGGGCCGAGGCTGCTTCCGGGCAACCCCCAGGCCCCTGAGGGGCCGTCTGCGTGTGCGGGTATCGCGATGGCTCCGTTCTCCGCGATGGCCTTCACTACTTCAATGACCGACGCATCGGCGGCCCGGTCGCCTTGCCCGCGCACACCCTTGTATCGGACCGCTCCGAGGAGCGCGTTGATGTCCGCGGATCCCTTCGCCGTATCGAAGAGGGCGAGCAGGTGAATGCCGGCGTTGGCGGTGATCTCGACGCCGGGGAAGAGATGCAGCGGACAATAGTCGGGGTGGTCCTGGAGTCCTTTCAGCGCCTCTTTCAGCTTGTCGATCCACTCGCCGGAGTTATGGTCCGTAACCGCCACGCAGTCCACCTCGGCCCGCATGAAGCCGAGCAGCCAGTCTTCCGGTGTGATCTGCCGCAGGGAATCCTGGTTTTCCCCCTTGCCGTAGTCCGCAGATGCGGGCGTATGGGTGTGGAAATCGAACTTCCACCACCGTGCCCCAGGGTAGGGCCACTCATGTTCTGTGCTGATGGTCATGGCTGCTTTGCCTCTGATTGGTTCCGGCGCGTCTGCTCTCGGCCTGATTTCATGTGGACCACCCTACGCCCTCATCCCGTGAAACTTGCCGGCAATCCAGAAGGTAATTGTGCGCACGATTCGGGGCTCATTTCGCACGATTCCCGGGCATGTCGAGGGACGGCTCGGGGAGGTATCGGGCACCCCTGCCCTTGCCCTCCATGCGAAGGAAGCCGCCCTCGACGAGGCGGCGCAGCTCGCGGGCGGCGGCATAGCGGCTGACCGCGAAGATCCTGCGGTAGTCGGCGTTGCTCAGGCTCGGGTGCCGGAGGAAATGCTCGCGCAGGCCCGCTGACCGAGAGCTGGCGAATTCGGCGATTCCGGGGGCTGCATCCGGCCCCGCGGCAACCGGCTCGTTGTAGAGACGGACGGAGAACACGCCGTCCTCCATCTCGACCTCCGGCTCCCGCAGGAAGCTCTCCTCCATCTCTTCGAAGATCCGCGCGACGCCCTCTCCCTCGTCGCGCATGACCCCGGCATCGGCCAGCACCCGCACGATGAGGGGATTGCGGGTGGCGTGGGCAGGAAGGCGCTCCCGAAGCTTGGCGAGGGTCACGGGGGGTAGCAGATCGCCGGGGCTCGACACCTCCATTCGGTCTTCGTAGAACCAGGCTTCCACTTCGCGGCCCTGATACTCGTAGTCCCGGTGGGCGAAGGCATTGACGATAGCCTCCTGCCAGGCGAAGTCGGGGTATTCGGGGACCTCTTCGAAAAAGAGGCCGTTGAGCTTTTCGGAGCGGTGGACCTGCTGGCCGGCGAGCCTGTGGGCTTCGGCAATCGCCCTCGCGAGCGGTGGGTCGGCGCGGCCGACCTGCGTTACGTTTCTTCGCCGGCCATGCTGACGGCTCGTCCCGGCGACCCGAAACAGCCGCAGACCCGCGCGCGGATGCCACCGGAGCGCGGGCGCCCTGGCGAACAGCAGGAGCGCGGCGTTGGTGACCCGCCACTCCTGCGCGGCCTGCTCGATCAGGCCGTAGTAGCTGAGTGCCTCCGTGACCGGGCGCGCTCCGAAAGGGGTGCGGTCCAGGAATTCCCGGGCAAGTTCCAGGTCGAGGTCGTCCAGGGTCGCGTCCGCGCGGTAGCGTTGCTCGTAACCGACTCGGCGGTAGACCTGCTTGCGTTCGTTGATGACTTCCTGCGGCTCTCGCGTCACGTGGTCGCCGACGCGATACGGGAAGCCGTTGCCGTCGATCATGACCGCTTCGGGAGCGATCGGCACGCTGAACACGAGCACTTCGATTCCGGCGATGCTCAGCCGGCCGCTGCGGCATGAAACCGGCGGCCTCAGCCGCTTCCGCGGAACAGAAACAAACTCCTCGATCACGTCGTCAGGATAGTCGCAGCCCGTCGGCGTTCCGTCGTCTTCGACACCGATCAGGAGCAGGCCGCCGTCGGCATTGGCGAAGGCCGCGACCGACTCGGCGATGGTGTCCCGAACCGCCCGGCGCCTGACCTGCTTCGGCGTGTCGCCGCTCCGGTCCCAGGCCGACTTGAACTCCAGGAACTGCCCCTCGTCGCGGGAGACCAGGTCGCGAAGCTCCCCTTCGGTGAGTATCGGCGTCTTCATCCGGGGAGCTCCTGGGCCATCGTCAGCTCCCGCTCCCGGGCGTTGTGTTTGGCGGTGGCGGTGTAGTGGAGGTCATTCCAGCGGTTACCGTCGAAGTCCGGACCGCCGGGAAAATCGGTGCGTTCGGCCTGCCCGCTGGCTCCGGGGCAGCTCCAAAACCAGGGGAACTCCTCCCGTGGACGCAGCTCCTCGTCGGCGTCCGGGTCCCAGACATCGTCCTCCAGCCAGGGAGGCTTCGACCGTTTGCCGCGGGTCAGGGGTTCCTTGCCGCGGTCCTTCCTCCAGTGAATGTTCGGCTTGGAGCGCAGGATACCGGCGCCCTTCTTGCCTCCGGGGATGTCCTCGGCCATGAAGGGCCGGATGTTGAGGCGCACGCCGTCGTTGATGTCCGGCTCCCAGCCGATGGGCTGCTCTTTGAGGGGCTTCCAGCGGACGAAGATGTCGAAGGGGGGCTCGCCTTCGAGGATGGCGGCCAGGCGCTTCTGCAGTTCAAGCGCAGCGACAAGACGGTCGTCCGTTGCTTCTTCGCCGCGTTTCACGCCGTCCCGTTGGCGGGTGATCCAGTCGCCGAGATAGCTCCAGGTCAGGGATTCGAGGAGTTGGCGGCCCTTGCCTTGACCCTCGACCAGCTTGTGGTAGTTGACCAGGGCCTGGAAGCCGTCGCGCCGGCCGTCATGGATGTGCCAGAGGAAGGGGCGGTGCCAGAGGAAGGGGCGGTGGTGGAAGAGCTTGCAATGCTCCTCGAAGAAGCGGTTGCGGAGCCAGTCGTCGAGAGAGGCGGTGCCTGCTTGGGCGAGGAGTTTGCCGAGCATGCCGTCGTCCCAGGCTGCGCCGAAGGCGGCTGCCAGCAGTCCGAGGAGCCGGTCGCCGGCGGGCGGCTCGCCGCGTACGGAGGGGATGCAGACGATGCCGTCCTTGTCGGCGTGGGGTAGCAGGCTCTCGCAACGCCTCACCCATTCGCGCTGCTCTTCGGAGAGCTCCATGTCGGCATCCTTCTCCGTGGGCCAGCGGTAACCGAGCAGGCGGGCGATCGCGACCTGCAACACAGTGGGGTCGGTGCGGAGAGGGCCATGAGCAGTCCACTTCAGGGTTTCGTTCCAGACGACCGACCCGCAGGGGTGGCCGTGGAAGATCCATTGGGTGGGGTCGTCGGAGTAGGGGCGGGGGAGGCCGTTGGGGTATAGTTCGCCGGCGACCGTGGTCCAGTGGTCGAGGTCGAATGGGACCATCGTCAATGTTCCAGCTGTGACGTTGAGCTTTTGGTCGATGGACCGTACATCCTCGTGGTATTGATCTGACTGGACATAAGACCAAACAGCAGGGTTCAGACCGGCATCCCTCGGCGAAATCGGGCATACGTTGTCGTCAAAGACCTCCCCAGCGTAGAGAAAAGGCTCCAATCGCCGCATCTTGTTGACCGCGACTCCGGTACGCCCAAAGACACGCTGGCCGTGTATCCTACAGCCCTTTTGCACACTGAGGTCCGAATCGGTCAATGATACCTTGCATACCTGCATCCGACCGGACCATTCCGTTCCGTTTGGCGAGTTCAGCCACTTGACATGATGTGATGCAGTGGCGGGGAACTCCCAGAAACAGGCCAGGAATCGAGGGCCATCGCCGGTTGTGCTGCCCTTTCCATAGTCTGCAATGTTTGCCAGCAGCTCTCCTCTCTTTGGGCTATCGGTAGTGATGACCCTAACGTTGCATAAATCTGTTTGAAGGCGGTGGTGTGATCAGGCGGCATCCTTCAGTGTTTCGAGGAAATGCAACAGATCTTTTTCCACTTTTGGATTGGAGTTCAGGGTCAGGGTCAACTCGCCCTTGGGCCGAGTGAGGCGCCCGGCGCGCTGAATGAAGCGATGACGCAGAGTGTCCAAGGTCTGGAAGGTCCACGCCGCCGGGCGTTTGGCGCGCGAATAGTTGGATCGCGCCTGCGCCCGCATCTGCATTTCGCGTCCCAGATTGTGGGCCATCATCGCACACAAAGTCACCATCTGGTTGCCGAGCAGCCGCCGGGTGGGGATCAGATCCAGCCCGGCCTGTTGCTTGGCCTCGGCGAAGATCCCTTCCTGGGCGCCGCGGCCATAGTGGAAGAGGAGCACGCGGCGGGCCGAGATCCTCTTGTTGGTCACCAGAACGCGGTACTCATGATCGATGGGCCGGGGTTCGAACAGATCCAGTTGCAGCGGTTCCTTGGTCTGACGCGCGACCGCACGGCGGACCAAGAGAAATCGGTACGAGGCGGGCCAGCGTTGGGGTTTCCAGTCACTCTCGAAATAGGCGCAGTGTTCATCGAGAAAGCGCCAGCGCTGGCGCGCTTCGATCTGGTCCTTGAGTACGGGGAAGCGTTCGAAAGGGACACTGATCGTGCATTCGACGCCATACAGGTCCAGGAGCGTGAGCGTGTCCTGGCTGAAGAAGGCACTGTCGAGTCGGGACTCGAGCACGGTAGGCGCCAGCGCGTCGCGCACCCGATCGAAGGCGTCCATCATGAACGCATGGGCGTCCTTGCTGTCATGGACGTTGCCGGGGCGGTGAAGGACATCGAAGAACTGTCCGGTCTGCGCCACCGTACAGAACAGGTTGTAATAGCTGCGCGCCCCTTTCTTTTTCGGATTATAGCCCACGGCGGTCCCTTCGGCATGACCACAAGTGGAGATCACCGAGCCGTCGAAGTCGAGGGTCAGACGGGGGAACCGCTCGCGCTGGAGCGCCTGCACCACCAGGACCGAAGACAGGTGGCGCACTTTTTCGATACTCGAACGGCCCATTCTTGCGAGGGCGCGACTGAGGGTGGCCACGTCCGGCAGGCGGCGCAAGCCCAACAGACGCAGCACCACCGGATCGTCCCGGTAATAGTCCATGTCTCGCAGCCGCCGGAAGCCCAGCAGCAGATGCACGATGAGCAACAACACCATGAGATGGGGACCAAAGATCGCGGAGCTCTTGGCGGGGAAGCACGACTTCAGCCGAGTCTTCAGATCCAGGCGCCGGAAGAGCAGTTGAAAAACGATGGCTCCCGCAAAGGAAGTCAGCTGTTGATCCTCGAAGCGAAGATGCGGGAGCTTGTGAAAACGGGCCAAAATGTCTTCTTTTCTGAACCTCACTTGCGGTGTCCTTCTGAAAGGGGTCGATACATGTCTTGGTCGACAGTATCAAATACCCCTTTTTCAGAGGGCGCCGCAAGTGACAATGGGCCGTTCGGAGGAGGAAAAAGCCCTGTTCTTATGCAACCAGAGGGATGACTTGATTTGGGTTCTTCAGGTAATCCCGCTGGCTGTGTCCCGCCATCCTCACCTCGCGTAGACTCGCGGCCTTCTCTCCTGCGGTTCGAAACTTGGAGACGTCCAGGCCGTGCATCATGCCGGCTCGCGTCCCTTCGCTGAACCGCCCGCTCTTCTGCTGTCGAGGCTTGCCGCGGCTCAAAGTGAGCAGGATGGCCTGGACGACCTCGCCGCTGATGGTTTCGAACGCTCCCGGCCCCAGAAGGGCAAGCAAGTGCCAAGTCTCCTCCTTGAGCAGTCTCTCCCGGAGTTTCTTGTAGCTCTTGAGAAACCGCCAGTTCTGCGGCAGCACGAGACTAACGGTTCCACCCTCCGCACACAGCTCCAGGCAGCGCTGCAGGAACACGGTGGCCAAGTCGTTCTTGGCGGCGGGGTACTTCGCCAGGCAGAAATCGCGCAGCGTTTCCACCTGCTTGCCGCGGGTGAGATACGGCACGTTGGTGATCACCAGGTGATAGCTTCCTGCCATCAGCTCCGCGGCGCTCGCCATCCCCCGCGCGGTGACGGCCCGCTCCGCCTGCTCGTCGGAGGTCAACTCCTGTTTGAGGACCGCGGCGAAGAGCGACCGCACCGACTCGTAGTCGCTTTGAAAAAGGTCGCCCTTCAGCTCGCGCGGATCGGTGAGGGAGCCGCGCTCCGGGGCCTTCCCGAAGAGATCGTGGAGCTCTTCCAAGCTGTTGCGGAGCCGCGCCGAGAGCAGGTTGTCATCGACCCCGAAGAGGCTGCGGTCGGCCGGCATCCCGCCGGCCTCCGCGGCCTGCTGTGCCAAGTCGATCCACTGTTCCTTCGTGGCGTTGGGGGCGAGGCCGGAGCAGGCGAGGCGCAGCTCCGGCAGGGGGCGGTACCCGCCCGCGCCGGGGTAGGTCCAGGCAGCGAGGGCGAGGGCGAAGGCCGCAAGCTCGACGCAGCGGGGGTCCAGCTCCAGCCCATACAGGTTCTCCCTCAACACCGCGTCGATGGCCTCGGGCAGGGCGAGCCCCTCCTGCTCCATGCGCATGGGAACCAGCATGGAAAAGGCGGCGACCAGGAAGTGGCCGGAGCCGCAGCAGGGGTCGAGGACCTTCAGGTCTCCGAGGTGGTCCGGCCATGCGTCGAAGGCGCCGGCGGCAGGGCGCCATCCCCTCTGCTCCTCGGTCTCTTCACTTCGCACGAAGCGCAGGAAATCGAGGGGCGCGCCGGGGACCGCCGCCATCCGGCGCAGGGTGGCTTCGGTGTCAGCTTCCCGCAGATCGGCTTCGCTCAGGCGGCGTGACGCCCACCACGCTCCGAGGGTGTTGTCGAGCAGAAAGCTCACCATGTAGGGCTCGGTGAAGAGCTGCGTCACCGCGGGCAACTCGTCGGCGCCGACCTTAACCTCGGAACGGTTGACCTCGGCCTTCTTCCTCGACTGCCAGAACTGGTAGACCCACCCGAGAGAATCGGTGGCAGCGAACACCTCGGGGGGAAGACCCTCGACAAGCCCTTCGAGCTTGAGCCGGTGTTCCCGCGCCAAGCGGACCTCGAAGGCCGGGTGATCGGGCCGGAACACCTGGGGCAGCATGCCATGGGCGAAGCGCGCGGCCATGGTCCACTTGTCGGCGCCCTCCTCCTTGCCCAGTTCCTCGCATTCTTCGAGGGTGACGGGGACGTCATGCTCCGGCTCGATGAGCAGTCGATTCTCGGCGAGGAAGCGGGCGAACAGCATGCCGTGCCAGTGCTCGTACGCGCACTCGTGCACCAGGTGCCCGATCTCATGACCTCTGGAGCGAGGGTCGCGGGAGTCGCCGAGTTGCCGGGCGCGGGCGCGCAGCCGCTGGCGCAGCGTGCGCTGGCCGGCGCTCATGTGGGGGTACGGCTCGCGGTGGTGCACGGCCAGCCCCTTCAGGGCCACGCGGGCGCCGGTCTCGGCAGCGTCGCGGGCATCCGCGATTGTCCGCTCAAGCTGCTTCCGCAGGTTCGGGGCCAGCGTCTTCATTGAAACTACTCCAGCGGGGCGGTCTTGCCCGTCAACTCGATGTAGAGCGCATCCGGGCAGAGTTCAATCTCTTCGCTCCACGCAACCGCTCCGTGTGGAGCCACGTGGACACGGTCGAAGAAGCCTGGATCCTCCCATGCGCGAAACACTCCCTTGCCGATCATATCGGAAAGGTCGACTTCCCCCGCGGATCCGTCCGAATACCGGAGCCAGATTCGAAAGTCAGGGCGAGGTTCAACCTGTGCCACACGGTTCATCGGTTCCTCTCCGGCATTATCCCTTCCTCCTGTCCAGAGACTTCAAGGACGTTTGTCCTTCACGTTTCTCGCACACGACGATGCTTGCAGGCGTTTCTCTGAGCGCATCGACGATAATGTCAGAATGGGTAGTGACGATCAACTGGCACCGCTCCGACGCTCCGAGCAGAATGTCGGCGAGGCCGGGAAGGATGTCGGGATGGAGACCCAGTTCCGGTTGCTCGATACAAATGAGCGGCGGTGGGTTCGGGTGGCAGAGAATGGCGAGCAGGCAGAGGTAGCGGATCGTACTGTCGGACAGCCGCATGGCGGGGATGATGACGTTGCCTTCCTGGAGAATCACCTGCACGGTGCCACCCTCTATGACCACGTCGAAGTCCACGATGTCTTCGTAGAGTTGACGCAAGGCATTCAGGAAGTTCCCCCTGGCCCTTGGTTCTCGTCGCAGACGGTTCAAGACCAGGCCGAGGTTATGACCGCCCTCGATCAGGACATCGTTAGGGAGGGCGGTGTCCTGGGGTAGTTGCGGGGGCGTGTTCCTGCCGAAGGACCAATCACGATACAGCCGTATGCGGGGATACATGTCCCCAAGCCAGGTGATTTCCGGATAGAAATCGGGAGCCCGGCGCTGGGCGAGGATGGACTGCCGGGGGTTGAGGTCGCCGGGGCCCAACTGTCTCTGGATTCCGTCCTTGCAATGCAGGACCGCGTGGTCACCGTGCCGCTCGAAGTAGATACGGGGCTTGTCCTGGCCGGGATGTGCATCTTCGGTTTCTATCCGTTCGTCAGTCAATTCGAAGCGTTGCCCCTCCTCCGTAAAGGTGAGGCTGTGGCGCAAGGCCTGCTTGCCATGCGGGTTGTCCAGGACCGCCTCAACGTGGGCAGACGATGCCTCGGGTTGACCTTTCCATATCCAATCGCCGACACCCCCGCCGTCACTGATGGGCGTCGTCAACTCCTTCGGCGCGGCTTTCAGCAGCCCAATTGCCTCTATGAGATTGGACTTGCCGGACCCGTTCGGACCGATGAGCACGTTGAGCGGCTTGAGATCCAGGTCCTGCTCGTCCGGGCCAAAGGAAAGAACGTTCTTGAGCTTGATTCGGTGCATGAACATGGGTCCGGGCTTGCTCACTTGGGCTGCCGAATCAGCGCGACGAGGGCCGCCGTGAATCCTGCCACTTCGTCCGGGGTCCCTTCGTTCACGACTTTTCGTAGTGCCTTTCCGATCTTGCCGTCATCGTCTCTGTGCTCTGTCACGTACTTCACCGCACTATGCAGGTCCAGCGGCTTTGACCCTGATGCCATCTCCGGCACCGGCTCGGAGACCGTTTGATCCGGCATACGCTTGCTATCCGTTTGTTGGCCGCCTGGTTCTCCCGGTTGAGGATCGCGGGCAACAGACGACGCAGGTGCCTCGGGCAATCTCTTCGGATCTGAGACGACTTCCCCGGCATGGACCTCGAGGGAGCGCGCCGCCCACACATGCGGTTGAATCCGCATCGCCGCGCCGTTGCCTCCCGACTCGGTCCAACCCTTGAAGGTGTTGGCAAACCACGATGCCCTGGGTTTGCTCAGGTTGAGCGCTGCGGCGCTGGTGGACTTTCCTGCGCCAAGGGCATAGCCGAGCCATACCGGAAGTTCGACCTTGGCGAAGGCCTCGACGTCGAAACTGTCCGGCCGAATGGCCCGACCTGTGGCGAGCCGCAACTGGGTGTCGTCGGAATAGCAGCCCGCGGGAAGCGTAGCCATGATGCCTGCTCGGCCTCCGACCCGCCGCTTCCATTCGACAGGCTCGCACAGCGGCGCACCACCGGTTCGTCTTCTGAGTCCGGCTGCGTCGGTCAGTTCGCTGATCCACCCCAGGGCGTCGCCGTAGGCGGCCCACAACGATGATCGCCGGATTCTATCTTTCCGGACGGCGACCTTGGTTGTCACATCTCCCTCCTGTTCGGCGACGCGGCTCACCGCTGTCGTAGCTCGGGCGCGGGGTGACGTTCTGTAACGTGCGCATCCAAGTGCCCGCCTCAACTGATCACGACGGGGCCTTGTTTAACCTGCTGCAGTAGATCCTGCTCCGTCTTCCTGACCCATGCGTTGACGTCCTCCGCCGTGCGAAGGGTGGGGCTTTCCAGTTTGACGTGGCGGATCTTCGGCTCGACGAGCTTGTCCGCTTGGGCCCTTGCTTCGGCGAACAGGTGCGGCAGCGCGGCGATGCGGGTCCGCCAAGCGTCGAGGGAAATACGTTCGAGGGACTCCAGGACCTCCGACTCCGTGCCGGTCGGGCCTTTGGACGCCCTTTCGATGCGCAACCCTCCGAGTATATCTGCGCGATCCCGCTCCTTGATTCGCTGCCAGCTTTCGGCCTCTTCCAGGCGCCGGTGCTCCTGGTCATAGGTCGCGGCGTGACGTTCCTGCGACTGGGCCAGCGCGGTCCTCAGGGCATCCGTGAGTTTCGCCGAAAGGCCCGGTAGCGGGTCAGAAGGGTCGAGGAGTCGCCGCTCGCCCACGATCGCTTCAATCTGGGGATCTGCCTCCCGGCCGGCATCCAGGCCATCGGCGTGCCGGGCGAGAGCCTGTAGCCGCTGGAAAGCGGGCAGGCGTTTGGCCGCGAGGCTGCCTGCCTGGCTCCAGTCCTCTAGGTTGGCGACAAGCTCGTCGTGCCGGTCCAGAACGGCCAGGAGCTGCTCGTTGCCGGCGAGCGCCTGAAGGTCCGACAGATGTCGCGTATTCGGCCGTTCGGGCAACGGGGCATCCCCGCCGGCCTCTCGGGCAAGCTCATCCAGTTTGTGCAGCAACCGGCCTGCGGCTTCGGACTCCTCGTTCGGCCTGCACTCGATTCCCGCTGTCTGGAAGAGACGGCGCAGCTTCAGGCGCTGACGGGTGTCGATAGTTGCGCTCTCCACCCGGAAGTCGGCGTTCGCCACCTTCCCCTGATCGAGCCCTCGGGGGTTCAGGGCCACGCCGTTCGCGGAGGCTCGCAGGTGTCCGGCTTCAAAGAGACTGATGAGGGCCGCGTCGATGGCGTCGCGCGGCCAGCCGAAGGGCGGGCCGGAGAGGTGCGACCGGACCTCCTTTCCCTTTCTTCCTGAACCCACCGACTCCAGCACGGCCGAGCACACAGGGTGTTCCTCGGTCTTGCCGCTGTAATCCAGGGCTGCCAGCGGGTGCTCGGCGCCGCCGCGGGCGCGCTCGATCACCTTCGGCCACCGGTGGTCGTCGGCGTCGCCGAAGCGGTGGAAGAGCCGGTCGAGGGAGGCGCTGGCAGCTTCCGTCGTTTTCTCGGACAGGCTCAACTCCAGGCGCTCGTTGCCGCCTCCCTGGAAGACCTTGGCGCCGTTGGTGATTTCGGCCACCAGCGCCTTCTGCGCGTTCTCCGCTTGGGCGCGGCGCGTTTCCATGCCCTGGCGCGCCTCGGTGCCTTCCTCCCCCGCGGGCACGCCCTTGTAGTCGAGCGTCTCCTTGGCGGCGTTGCTTTCGGCGATGCGCCGGGCCAGGTCGTCGGCGCGGGTCCTGGGCACGAAGACGTGGAGGACGGGGCTGTCGGGCCCGGCCGCGCGCGCGTCGGCGGTCACGCTGCCCTCGTCGGCTCCCCAGCCATCCCGTATCCACACCGGGATATCGAGGCCGCCTTCGGGCGGGGGCTCGGCTCCGAAGTACAGGGAGGGCTTCCGGGGCTCCTTGCAGCTTCCTTGCAGCAGCCGCACGGACTTCACGGCCTCCTGCACGGCGGCGCCGAGGAGCTGGCTGCGCCGGCTGCCCATGCCCGCCGGATCGTTGGTCAGCCGGCTCTGCCGCTCGCGGAACTCGGCTTCCCATTCGCTGCTCTCCCGCGTCTGCATGCTGTATTCCTCGTCGAGCTTGATCAGCGTTCCCGCTTCCACCAGCTCGTCGAGGAGCGCCGGGAGCCGCCCGCGCAGGGCGGCCCCGTCCCTGGCCAGGTCCTCGACCAGCAGGTCCGCCAGCGCCCCGGCGGTGGCCCGCACCCCGATGTCGGCGCCGGCTTCGCGCGGGAGCTTGCGGATGAGGAACACGAGGGAGCAGAGCCGGGACTTGAGCTCGCCCTCGGGAGTGCCGTCGCGCAGCTTGACGATGGTCTCGTAGATCTCACGCAGCAGCACGCCGGATTGCAGGAGGTCGGCCGACTGCTCCTCGAAGAGAAAATCAGCCGGCACCACGGTGCCCACCGGATCGTCGGCGGTGCGGCGGATGGCGTCGTAGACCATGCGAAGCTGGGTGCGGAGCTGACCGGCCGTCCCGGCCCGGTCGACCGCCCGCAGGGTGTGCTCCCAGAAGCGCCGGCGGACGGGCAGCAACGGGTAATCCTCCACCAGGACCTGCTGGTCCTCGCCCCGGGGGCTGATCCGGCTGCCCGCGAGGTGCCGGTCGATCTCCCCGGCGCTCGCTTCCAGGGCCGACTGGATGTCGTTGACGCGGTCCTGGCGTTTCGCCAGGACGACCCGCCGGATCACCGTCTCCACGTCCTGGTCCGACAGTTCCACGTTGACCCTGAACCGCCCCTGAAGACGTTGCAGGGCCGGGGTGCCGGACAGCGCCGTCTGCCCGGTGCCGACGAAGAGCAGGCGGTCTCCGAACCGCTTGCTGCAGGTCTCGACGAGATCCTGGACGATATAGGAGCGGTTGGTGTCGTCTCCGATGTACTGCTGTACCTCGTCGAGGACGATGACCGTGCAGGGCATTCCGCCGCCGGGAGCCAGGGTGTCCTGCAGGACGGCGGTGAACTCGTCCGTGCTGACGTCTGCAGGCTTCGGAAACTGGGTACGCAACGCCGCCCTGGCTTGCTTCTCGCCGTCGGCGAAACCGGGGTCCGCGGCGAGCAGGGCCCTCGCGATAACCGGGCTCACGTACAGGTCGTTCAACTCGCGCCGAAACTCCCGGCCTTTCGCCTCGACCTTTTCTTGCACCTGGTCGTAGATGCCGTTCTTCTTGAGCCAGAGGCAGAAGCGCGTCTGGGGGTAGCTCTCGGGGAGCCCCGCTGACTTGAAGACGATCCCGAGCAGCGCCAGCCGGACGCTCTCCCCGGCGCCGTCGAGCGTGCCGGCCGCGGCGTGCAGCCCGTGCTCCCGCCGGCCGAGGGTGGAGAGTTCCGTCAGCAGCTCCCGCACATCGCCCGGCAACCGGGCCAGGCCCCGGGCGTTGGCCCCATCCTCGGGGAAGGCGAAGTCCGACCACAGGAAGCGCAGCATCTTTGCCAGGTGCGACTTGCCGCTGCCGAAGAAGCCGCTGATCCAGGCCGCCGGCTGCTCCGGCTGACCCTGGTGGCCGATGTAGGATTCCAGGATGCGGACGAGCCCGCTGCGGTACTGTCCTTCGCAGACGAAATGCTCCAGCTCGAAGCGGAGCGTGCGGCGCTCCTCTTCGGTGGCGGCGTCGGTCACGGCCGCGACGCCCTGGTTCAGAAGCGCGATCTGGTCGGGATCTCTCTGGTAGACCGCCCGGTTCTTCATATAGATAGAGTACCCTTCTCAGTCTTCCTGCGCGGTAATCGGGACCGCGAGATAGTTCCACCCGTCGCGCGCGTCCAACAGGCGATAGTTGCCGTCTTCGTACTCCCCGGGGAAGAACACGGCGATTCGGCCCCTGACATCCCCCTCGATCGCCCTCATCAGATCCGACAACCGGACGAAACCGAACAGCGAGGCAATGCCGTAGACCCCGACGACCGTCTGGTCGTCCGCTTCCGGCCCCGTCAGCTTCTGGCGCAGAAGACCGGCCACATGCGCCAGGAACTCGTCGAGCTTGAGCTCCAGGTCCTCGGGAGACTCGAAGTAGCTGTGCCGATACTCCAGGCCGGCCATCCACTCGGCGAAGGCAGCGGTCAGGTCGCACTCGATCCAGCGGTGGCCCGCCTCCCCGGTGGCCAGCTCGAAGAGAGTCTTGCGCGCCCGCAGCCGCCGCTCGTCGGTCCGGTCGTACTGGATGAAGAGGGTGCGCTGCGCCCCGGCCAGATCCTTCTGCCATGGAAGGGCGATGTAGCGCTCGTAGCGCTCGGCGAGTCGGTCGATGCGTCCCAAGGTCAAAGCTCCGGAAAAGACACGTCGATCATCGCGCCGGACTGCTTGAGGTCGAGCAGCCCCAGGCGTTTCGCCTCCCAGGCCAGTTCGACAAGCTCATCCGCTCCGGCGTCCAGGACCGCGCACCACGGGGTCTCGAACAGCAGGCGGCCTCGGCGGCCGGAACCGAAACCGATCCGAAGCGCGTACATCGTGGCCGCGGGTGTCGCCTGCACGCGCTGCCGGGTCTTCCTGCTTCGGCCTTGCAGGTGGCCGGACTGGGTCCAGGAGGAAGAGGCGTTGCGCACGACCTTGTCGAGGATGGCCTCGTTGAGGCGCTCGCCGGCAAGCTCGGACACGGCGTCCTTCATGGGCTGCCGAGCGAACTCGTGGCCGATGGGGGTGCGGAGCACGGCTGCCACGGTGGCCCGCAGCAGAGGATCGCGCGCCAGGGCGAAGAGCAGTGCCAGAAGCGGACGACTGGAGTCGTGCCGGTCCCACAGGAGCCTCAGAGTACGGAACAGGATCAGCCGCCGGTCGAGACCATAGAGCTCGGTCAGGCGCTGGAGAGAGTGCCTGCGGTTGGCCGAGGTCCGCTTGCCCAGGCAGTTGTCGTCCATGACGGCGCGCGTGTAGTCCCCGCGGACCCCCTCGGCCGGAGCAGCCTCCAACAGTTGCGACAGCTCGTCCAGCATGATCGTCCGGCTCGAATGAGTGCCCCGCTCGCCCGAACGGAAGCCCCAGGCAGCGGCTTCCTTAGGCGGGAGACCGGCGATCCCCCGCTCGAAGTCGAGGTCTGAGATCGTGTCCATTACTTAAGGAAAGATAACCACCTGTCTTGAAGACACAAATCTTCGCCGGCTGGTTTGCCGGCGATTCTATAAGTGTTTATTTGAGCAGTTATTGCCAACTCTCTGACGAACGGGTGGGAAGCCTCAAGGACTTAGGTTACTTGAGCAAATAGCCGATCCTCTGCAAAGATCACCATGCCAACCCGCGACAAAGCCCAACTGCAGCACCACCTCGAAGCCCTGGGCGTCCACCAGGGAGACACCCTCTTCGTCCACTCCTCCTTCAAGAGCCTGGGCCCCGTGGCCGGCGGGGCCGGCACCGTGGTCGACGCCCTGCAGGCCGCCATCGGTCCCGAGGGCCTCCTCCTCATGCCCTCCTTCCACCTGATCAGGTGGGACGACCGGGCCCGCCTCTGGGATTCGGCCGCGACGCCCTCCACCGTGGGGTGGCTCACCGAGTACTTCCGCCTCCTGCCGGACACGCATCGCTCCGACCACTACTCGCACTCGGTGGCGGCCAGGGGCCCCGGCGCCGAGGACTTCGTGGCCGGCCACCTGGGCCATGAGGGCCTGCCCTCCTCCTGGGACCGGCTTCCCTGGGGGCGGACCTACGGCACCCACTCGCCCATGTTCCGCGCCTGCCGGCGGGGCGGCAGGCTGCTCATGCTCGGCGTCGACTACGAGACCTCCACCTACATCCACCTCGTGGAGGTCCTCTACTGGGACCACCTGCGGCGGACCGATCCCGAGGCCGCCCAGCCCCGCCTGGACCGCCCCCGGCTGGGGGCCTGGTGGGACGACCACGGCCGGCCGGCCCGGGGGCTGGTGGGCGACTCCCCGTCCCGCCTCTTCGCCATCGACGCCTATGTCGACGCCCTGCTCGCCGAGGTCGCCGCCGCGCCCGGACGCTACCTTTCGCCCCGATGAACGGTCCCCGGCGCGTCCCCATCCTGGTCTACCACCACGTCTATCCGCAGGGCTCGCCGGAGCTGGATCCGGCGGCGGACGGGGCCGGCATCCTCGGCGAGGCGGCGTTCAGCCGGCAGATGCTCTACCTCGTCGGCAGGGGCTGGTCCGTGGTCTCCACGTCGAGGATCGCGGACTGGCTCGCCGGCGAGGCGGAGCTGCCGGCCCGCTCCGTGGCCCTGCACTTCGACAACGGCTGGCTGGACACCCTCGAGGTCGCCTTTCCGCTCCTGGAGGAGCTGGGCATGACGGCCACCTGCTTCCCCATCACCGACGGCGTCGAGGCCGCCTCCCGGGGCGGGACGGCGGCCGTGCGCACCCTGACCGAGGGCGTGGTGGAGAAGCCCTTCATGACCTGGCACGACCTGCGGCGGCTGCTGGCCGCCGGCTGGGAGATCGGCGGGCACACGGCCACCCACTGCAAGATGGCGGAGAAGCTCGAGGCCGAGGGGGACGCCGGGGTCATCGAGGAGGTCCGGACCTCCCACGGGCTCATGGAGAGGCACCTCGGCCGGGCGCCCGTCCACTTCGCCTACCCCAGCGGATCCCGCACCGCCGCCACCGACCGAATCCTGGCGGGGTCCTACCGGACGCTGCGGCTGTGGCACGTGGAGTGGCCGGTGCGCTGGACCTTCACCGGCCGCGGCACCTCGCCCCTGGCCCTCGACTGTCAGAACATCGACAGGAGGATCGGCTTCCGGGATTTCGTGCGGATCTTCGAGGAGGCCGGGGCGGACCCGGCGTGAGGCCCCCGGGCGGGGGCCGATTGCCTCAGGCGAGGCGCTCGGCGTCGTCCTCCGGCGCGAAGCCCAGCTCCGACCGGGCGTTCTCCGTGTCCCAGTAGGCGCGGCGGTTGTCCGAGATCCCGTAGTAGATGCCGTACTTCACGTCCTCCGCCTCGACGGCGCGCCAGCAGAGCTGAACGGCGTCCCGGTGGCTCAGCCAGGTCGACAGGATGCGGTCGCTCTTGCGCTCGATGACGGCCTCCTCCGGCTGGAAGGAGCCGATGCGCAGGCAGATCACGGCGAGGTCGTGGTTGTCGGCGTAGTACCGGCCCAGGGCCTCGCCGTGGGCCTTGCTCGCCCCGTAGAAGCTGTCGGGGCGTACCGGCATGTCGGGATGGGTGGGGATCCCCTCCTTCTCGTACATGCCGGTCACGTGGTTGGTGCTGGCGAACACGGCGCGGCCGCAGCCGCGGCGCACGCAGGCCTCGTAGACGCACCAGGTGCCCAGGCTGTTCTGGCGGTGGCAGTCCTCGAAGGAGGCGCTCACCTCCGGGTTGCCGGCCATGTGGATCACGGCGTCGCAGCCGTCCACGACCTGTTCCATCTTCTCCAGGTCGGTGATGTCGGCGACGAAGACCTCCTCGCCGTCCCGGGCGGGCAGCACGGTCCGGTTGTAGAGCAGGCGCAGGTCGTAGCGCTCCTTCAGGCCCTCGCGCAGCACCCGGCCGATGCGGCCGGCCGCGCCCGTGATCACCACTTTCCGCTTCGCCATGCGCTCCTCCGCGGCCCCTCGCCGCTTGACGTTTCCGGGGGTCGAATCGTATTGTCAAGAACTGACGTAATCGTGTCAAATTACAACCACTTCCCACAATTCGAACCATCGTGACCCTCGCCTTCTGGACCGCGGCGGGACTGGTCCTCTACACCTACCTGGGGTACCCCCTGCTGCTCTGGGTCCTCACCCTCGGCCGCCGCCGCCGGGAGCGGGGCTCCAGGTCGCCGGAGCCGCCGTCGGTGAGCCTGATCGTGACGGCCTACAACGAGCAGGCCGTCCTCCGCGACAAGCTCGAGAACACCTTCGCCCTCGAATATCCCGCAGACCGTCTGCAGGTGGTGGTCGTCTCCGACGGGTCGACGGACGGCACCGACGAGGTGGCCCGTTCCTGCGAGGGCCGGCCGGGATACGTCTTCTTCCGGCAGGAGCCCAACGCCGGCAAGACCGCCGCCCAGAACGCGGCCGTGCGGGCGGCCACGGGCGATGTTCTCGTGTTCTCCGACGCCAACAGCATGTACGCCCCCGATGCCCTCCAGCAGCTCGTGATGTCGCTGGCCGAGGGTGTGGGGTGTGTCTGCGGCGAGCTGCGCTACACCAACCCCGCCCGCGCCGGGGCCGGCGAGGGCGAAGGATACTACTGGCGCTACGAGCAGTTCCTGAAGCGGCGCGAGAGCCGTCTCGGGGCCCTGGTGGGCGCCAACGGCTCGATCTACGCCGTGCGCCGCGAGCTGTTCGAGGAGCTCGATCCGCGGATCATCTCCGACTTCATCCTGCCCATCCGCCTGCGCCGCCGCGGGCACCGCGTCGTCTACGCGCCCCGGGCGGTGGCCGAGGAGGAGAGCGGCCGGGGCTTCGGCGAGGAGCTGAGGCGCCGGCGGCGGATCGTGGCCCGATCCCTCTACGGCCTGTGGCGGGAGGCAGGCGCCCTGAACCCCCTGGCCCATCCCCTGCTCGCCTTCCAGATCCTGTCCCACAAGGTCGTGCGCTGGCTCGTGCCCATCCTGCTGCTGGTGCTGCTGGCCGCCGGCGGAGCCGCCGCCGCGTCGGGGGTCGAGCCCTACGGGACGCTCCTGGCGGCCCAGCTCGGGTTCTACGGGCTGGCCCTGATCGGCGGTCTCTTCCCCCGCTGGTGCGGCCGCCTGAGCCTGTTCTACCTGCCGGCCTACTTCTGCGCCATCAACATCGGGGCCCTCCTCGGGCTTCTCGGCGCCCTGCGCGGAGAGCGTCACACGGTGTGGGAGCCGGTGACCCGCCCGGACCCGGACTGACCCCGTGTCCCAGCTCTGGGTCACCCTGCTGCTGGCCGTCTCCGACTTCCTGGCCATCAACCTGGGGACGACGGCGCTGCTGTGGATGAAGCACGCCGGCGGCACCCTCTCCTCGGTGGAGCGCGCCTGGAGGGAGCTGCATCCCCAGGCCCCTCCCGAGGCCCCCTTCTCCTTCGCCCTCGAGTTCTACCTCCACGACGCCATGCCCCTGATCTGCCTGGGCTGGCTGGTGCTGTTCGTGTTCAACGGCCTCTACCGCCTGGGACCGACGACCTCCCGCTTCGACGAGGCGGTGCGCGTCTTCCGCGTCGTCACCATCGGCGTGCTGCTGCTCTTCATCATCACCTTCGACCTGCGGGGCGGATTCTCCTTCACCCGCGCCCTGGTGGTCTCCTACTGGCTCGTGCTGATCGTCCTGGTGGCGGGCGGACGGATCGCCCTGCGCAGCCTGCACCTGCGCCTGCTGGCCGGCGGCATCGGCCGCAGCAACGCCGTGATCGTCGGCACCGACGACCGCGGGCACCGGCTGCTGCAGGCCCTGGACGCCTCGCCGGCCCAGGGCTACGAGGTGGTCGGCTTCGTGCGCGCCCCCGGCGAGCCCGTGGTAGCCGAGGTGGGCGGGCTGCCCGTGCTCGGCGAGGTCGAGGACCTGGGGCGGATCGTCGGCCAGCGGGGCCTGAAGGCGGTCCTCATCGCGCTGCGCTCCAACAGCCACGAGGAGATCCTGCGCATCGTCGACGCCGCCGGCGGACCGGCCTCGCCCGTCTCCTTCGGGATCACCCCCGATCTCTACGACATCGTCACCGGCCACGTGCGCACCCACCAGATCTACGGCGTGCCGCTCATGGAGCTGCGCCCGCAGCTCATGGCGCCCTGGGAGAGCGCCGCCAAGCGGCTGCTGGACGTGGCCGCGGCGCTCCTCGTGCTCGGCGGGCTGGCCCCCCTGTGGGTCCTGGTGGCGGCGGCGATCAAGCTCGAATCGCCGGGCCCCGTCCTGTTCCGCCAGGAGCGCGTCGGCCGCAAGGGCCGGGTCTTCTCCATGTGCAAGTTCCGCTCCATGGTGGACGAGGCCGAGGAGAGCACCGGGCCCGTGTGGGTGAAGGAGGGGGACCCGAGGGTGACGAGGGTGGGCCGAATGCTGCGGGCCCTGCACCTGGACGAGGTCCCCCAGTGCCTCAACTTCCTGCGCGGGGACATGAGCCTGGTAGGCCCGCGGCCGGAACGGCCCTACTTCGTGGAGAAGTTCCGCGCCGGGATCCCCTTCTACATGCGCCGCTTCAACGTCAAGCCGGGGCTGCTGGGCTGGGCCCAGTCGAAGCACGAGTTCGACATGGACTCGACGGACCTGGTGCGCATCGCCGCGGAGCGCCTGGAGTACGACCTCTACTACATCGAGAACGCGTCGCTCATGCTGGACTTCAAGATCATGCTGCGGACCATCTGGTTCGTGCTGGCCGGCAAGAGCACGAGATAACGACGGAAGGAAAGCCCATGAACGACGACGAGAGGTACCTCTTCGATCTGAACGGCTACCTGGTCCTGCGGCAGGTCCTCGACGCCGGCGAGGTGGCGGAGCTGAACGCGGCCATCGATCACCACGGCGCCGACCTGCGCGAGTACGAGCGCTCCCTCGCCGGGGGCTCGGCGGCCCTGAGCGGCACCTCTCACCGCAAGGACCTGGGGGGCATGCTGGCCTGGGAGCGGCCCTGGTGCGAGCCCTTCCGGCGGCTCCTCATGCACCCCGGCGTCAAGCCCTGCCTGGAGGCCGTCCTCGGCGCGGGCTACCGCCTCGACCACGGGCCCGGCCTGATCGCCATGGACGCCGGGTGCGAAGGCGGGACCCTGCACGGCGGCGGCGTCGAGCGCGCCGACATGTCGGAGGCCTACTTCTTCAAGGCCGACCGCATCTACACCGGCCTCACCGTGGTCGAGTACCTGCTCGCCGACGAGGGCCCGGGCGACGGCGGCGTCGCCGTGGTGCCCGGAAGCCACAAGGCCAACCTGCCCTGCCCGGGGAGCATGAAGGCCTGGGAGCGCTACCAGGAGCACGTCCTGGAGCTCAACGGCAAGGCCGGCGACGCGGTCATCTTCACCGAGACCCTGACCCACGGCACCCTGCCGTGGACGGCGGCCCACGAGCGCCGCGCCCTGCTCTACAAGTTCAGCCCGGCCTGCCTGGCCTACAGCGCCGGCGTCCACGGGGCGGAGTACCCCGACTACGTGGCCGACATGTCCGAGGAGGAGCGGGCGGTGATGGAGGCGCCCCACATCCGGCGGTAGTCTGTCTCAGCCGTCCGCCTCCGGGACCTGCACCCGGGCCTCGAGCACCCTTCCCCGGAACCGCCCGGCGCCGTCCTGGATGCGGCCCACCGTCACCGGCAGGTCCGTCCTCACCAGGCGGCCCCGGCCCCGTCTCTCGGCCAGCAGTACCCGGTCCGCGAACAGCCGTACCGCCTCCCCGTCGTAGGTCCCCACCAGGTGATGCTCTCCCGCCGGCAGCGGCCGGGGCGCCCAGGCGCGCAGACAGCCCCGGTCGGTGTTGACCAGGAAGCTGGGCCCCGGCGCGCCGGCGTTCAGCCCGCCGTTGTGGCCGTGGTCGCACCAGCGCAGGCTGAAGGCGCCGCTGTCGCCGAGGGTGTCGCAGCGCAGCACGATGCCGTGGGTGACGAACTCCTCCGGGCGGCCGGGGCGCCGGCCCTGCTGCCAGGGCGCGGCGTAGAAGAACCGGCCGTCGAAGGCGCCGCCGTTGTAGCCGGCGCTGCGCAGGCCGTCGGTGGCCGAGGCGTCGCGGGACTTCCAGCTCGACGGGTCCTCGAAGGGGCGGGTCACGTCGTAGCGCAGGTAGAAGGAGTGGAACAGGTTGTCCCGCTTTCCGGGTCCCACGTGCCGGAAGAAGGGCTGGAAGTAGACGAAGCGTCCGTCGAAGAAGCCGCCGTCGAACCCGGTGGTGCGCAGGCCCCCGGTGGGGTCGGCGTCGTGCGCCGACCAGGCGGCCGGATCGTCGAAACCGCCGCGGGTGTCGTAGCGCACGATGCGCCCGTGGCCGTAGGCGCAGTAATAGAGGAAGGTGCCGTCGAAGACGGCCCCCACCGCCATCCGGAAGCCGAGGGGGCGGGCGTCGAAGGCCTCCCATGAAGCCGGATCCTCGAAGGGCCTGGTGGTGTCGCAGCGCACGGCGAGGCCGCTGTCCAGGGGCACGAAGTAGGCGTAGCGCCCGTCGAAGGCGCCGCCGTCGAAGCAGGCCGCCCGCGGACCCAGGAAGGCCGTGATATCGACGCTGGCATAGCTGGACCGGCAGCGGAACTCCCCCTGCGTGTCGAAGCGCAGGACCCGGCCGCAGGGCTCGTCCTCCTTGCGCGGGTCCCCCGAGAACCCGGGGCAGAAGTAGATGTACCTCCCGTCGAAGGCGGCGCTCTGCTGCGAGTGGGCCTCGCCCATGTCGAAGGCCGACCAGCTGGCCCCGTCCTCGAAGGCGCCGGCCGTGTCGTAGCGCAGCAGGTGGCTGTGGTAGCGGCTCATGTCGATCTGCCGGGGCACGAAGTAGACGCAGCGTCCGTCGAAGACACCGCCGTAGTAGCCGCGGGTCTCCAACCCGTCCGTGCTGCCGGCGTCGAAAACCTGGTAGCTGGCGGGGTCGCGGAAGTCGCCTTGCGTGTCCAGCCGCAGCACCACGCCGTGGGTGGGATGCCCGGGCTCGCCGTGCTGCTCGGGCACGAAGTAGACGTAGCGGCCGTCGCACACGGCGCCGAAGTAGCCGCGGCTGGGCAGCCCCCCGGTGCCGGCGGCGTCGAAGGCGGCGAACCCGGGCCATTCGTCGGGGGGCCGCCACTGCGAGACCAGGGCCTGCAGGGCCTCTCCGCGGCCGTCGTCGGCCACCACCCGGGCGCTCACGGTCAGCGCCGTCCCGGGAGGGCCGGCCACGACCTGGGCGCCGTCGCTCACGAGCGCAGGACCTCCATGAGGGACATGTGGGGCCGCCCGTACTCCTCGAGGCCGGCGTAGCGCACGCGGCAGTCGGGGAAGGCCTGGCGGGCGGCGGCCTCGAAGAGCCGGCCGTTGAACCAGTCCACGGCGGAGCCGTCGAACTTGGCGGGCCCCTTGAAGCCCGTGCGGTAGAGCTTGCGGCCCCTGCGGCTCCTGCCTTGGGGGACCTCGTGGTAGTCGGCGATGACGCGCACGATGAGGTCGATGAGCTCGAGGGCCCCCCGCGGGTGCAGGAGGTCGATGAGCAGCAGGCAGCCCTCGATCGACCGGTTGGACAGGTGCATCCACACGTTGCGCGGGTACTCGGCCAGCACCTCCCGCAGGATCGCCGCCGGGTCCAGGCGGAAGCCGGCGAGGCGGGCGGAGTCGAGGAAGGAGAACCGGCCCAGGTCGGGGATGCGCAGGTAGCGCTCTTCGATCTTCAGGCCCGTGCCGCGGTCTTCCGGGTTGCCGTAGAGGTCCTGCCAGAAGTGGTAGAACCGGAAGTCCCCCTCCTCTTCGCCGAGGCGGGCGCGGAAGCGCCCGCGGTAGCGGTCGAGGAAAGCGGAGACGCCGGACCTGGAGATGGCCCCGAGGTCGTCCCGCAGCCGGGTTTCGCCGAGCCCGTAGCGCGCCGCCAGATCGGCGACCTGCCCGCCGGGCAGGTAGAGGCGGGTCTCGATGGCGAAACACTCCCCGTCGATCTGGGCGAGCTTGTCGTTGGGCAGGTTGTCGACGACGGAGGTCATGTGCACGCGCAGGATCCGGCCGCGGTAGCGTTCCAGCTCCGCCGTGGGCGCCTGCAGGTTGGCCTGCACGTAGTCGAGGCGGAACCCCCGGCGCTCGTCGCCCAGCTCGCGCCGCGCCGCCTCCAGCGCCGCCGGCGCGGCGTCGGCCAGCACGTAGCAGACCGGCCCCAGCTCGAGGCGGTCGGCGTGGGCGAAGCGGGTCACGGTGTCGATGAACTCCCGCGCGTAGTCGACGCTGGAGACGCCGATCTCCACGTAGGCCAGCTCGGTGGCGGGGTCCTCGCCGCGCGCCTCGACGACCTGCCCCAGGAACCGGCGGGCGTTGGCGCGCACCAGCTCGACGTCGGAGTCCGGCGAGCCGCTGATGCTGTCCCGGTAGTCGCGGCCGTGGGTGCCCACGTAGGCGCGCATGTGCCGCCAGAAGGCGTCGTTGAACTGCCACACCGGGCTGCGGCTGTAGGGGACCCAGTCGCCGATGACGGCGCCGCCGGCGCTCTCCGTGGAGCCGCCCTCACGGCGGCGCAGGGCGGCGCGCACCGCCTCTTCGAGGGCCGGTCCCGTGTCGAGCTGGCGCACGTCGAGGGCCAGCTCCCACGTCTTCTCGGCATCCCCCCCGGGGCCGACGAAGGGCCGGTAGGCTATGGGCACGCGGAAGTGCTGGGCGTAGGTGATGCGGTTCCAGTAGGTGCGGAAGGCGGACGCCCCGGCCTCGGTCTCGACGACGCGCTCGAGGCTGCGCAGGGCGCCGCGGAAGGAGCGCACGTAACCGTCGTCGCGCAGGCCGGGCTCGTGGACCACGGAGACCCCCCGCGCCTCCAGGTCGGCGCTCAGCCGGTCCACGTCGGACCGGGCCCGCTCGCTCGGCGCCAGGCCGGCCGCCGACAGCACCGGCAGCAGGTCGGCGGTGCCGCTGATCGGCATCAGGTGGATGCCGGCCGCTCCGGGAAGCTCGCGGATGCGCCGGATCAGGCCGGCGGACCAGCCGCGCCTGAAGGCCGTGAATCCCTCCTCGTCGAGGTCGCGCTCGGCCGTTCGGTAGTCGCGCAGCAGGGCCCGGGCCTCCGCGGATCCCGTGCCGCAGCCGACGAGGAAGAACCAGAACCGGAGCATCCCCGCCGAGCCGGCCACGGGAACGCCCACGACCAGGGGCGTCCCCGTGAGGCCGCGCTTGTGGGCGAGTTCCCACCAGGCCTCGTAGCGCTCCCACAGCAGCGGCGGCTGCAGCAGGACCGCCTGGGCGCCGGCGTCGATCTTGCGGGCCAGCCGGTCGACGCGCGCCTCGACCCGGCCCACGAGGGGGTTCTCCACCGCCCACACCGGAAGCCCCTCCGGCAGTTGCCCGGACTCGCCTAGGCGGCGCACCAGCGCCAGGGTGCGGAAGGAGTCCATCGGCAGCAGGGAGGCCCCGCCCGGGACCGCCCCCAGCCCCCGCCGCACCAGGTCTCCCCCGGAGAGCACCAGCAGGCCGCGGGCGCCCCCGCTCACGGCCCTCAGGATGCGGGCCTCCACCGTGCCGCGGGTACGCGTCCCGGCCGAGATCGTGACGATCGGCTCGCGGGTCTCGGCCAGGGTGTCGAAGAGGCTCTTCGGCCGCTGGCGGCGCCCGAAGAGGCGCACCGCGTCGCCGAGGCGGCCCACGAGGGGGATGTCGGGCAGGGTGACGGCGTCGATGGCGCCGCGTTCGATCAGGCGGCCGTAGCGCCGCGCCTGGGCCGGGTGGGTCTGCTCGGCGGTGACGACGAACAGGCCGCGCCGCAGCCGGTCGGCGACGGCCGGGCCGGCGGCGGTCACGTCCCGCGGCTGGCGGCGTACTCGCGCAGGGCGGCCACGTGCGACGTCACCACCTGCAGGCCGTAGGCCAGGGGGGTGCCCACGTTCAGGAAGCGGTAGCCCCAGTCGATCTTCTGGCGGACCTCGTCGGGGTCGACCAGGGTCGTGCCCGTGACGATGCCGGTGCCCTCCAGCCGGCGGGGCAGCTCCTCCATGATGCTCTGCACCTCCTGCGAGCCCGTCTGTCCCATCACCCCCAGCGACGCCGACAGGTCCAGGGGCCCCACGAGGAGGATGTCGATGCCGGGCACCTGGGCGATCTCGTCCACGCTCTCCCAGGCCTGGGCGCTCTCCAGCTGGCAGACGAGCAGGGTCTCGTCGTTGGCGGTGGTGAGCACGTGGTCCCAGTCCTCGCCGGCGATTTTCGTCCACAGGGGGGACAGGCCGCGGTTGCCCTCGGGCGCGTAGTGGGCGGCGTCGACGGCCCGGGCCGCCTCCTCGGCGGAGTTGACCTGGGGGATCATGACCAGCACGGCGCCCACGTCGTAGGCCTTCTTGATCAGGGCCGGATCGTTGTTGGCGACCCGGATCAGGGGCGCCACGCCCCGCTGCCGGGCGAGGACGGGGATGACGTCGAGGGCCTCGGTCCCGTAGGGCATGTGCTCGGTGTCGATCCACAGGAAATCGATCCCGGTGCCGAGGGTGGGGCCGGCGATGTGGGGGGCGAAGGCGGGCAGGCCGGTGCCGAAGACGACCTGCCCGTCGGCGAGCTTCTGCTTGATCGGGTTGGGGTACATGCGGTCTTCCTTGAGCGCGTCAGGCGCGCAGGGTCATGAGGATGAAGGCCCCCAGCCCGACGCGGTAGGCGGCGAAGGGAAGGGTGCCGAAACGTTCGAGGAGGCGCAGCAGCAGGCCGATGGCGGCGTAACCGCTGACCGCGGCGGCGCCGATGCCGAGGGCCAGGTTCCACAGCTGCCCGGCCCCGGGGCCGGCGCCGAGCAGCTCCAGCAGCTCGAGCAGGCCCGCGCCGGTGATGGCGGGCAGCCCGAGGAGGAAGGCGAACCTCGCCGCCTGCTCGCGGCGCAGACCGACGAGCAGTCCCGCCATGATCGTCGAGCCCGACCGCGACACCCCCGGGATCAGGGCCAGGGCCTGGCACAGGCCGATGAGCTGGATGCGCCAGAAGGTGAGCTCGGTCAGGCCGCGGTCCCGGCGCCCGAGGCGCTCGGCCAGCAGCAGGCCGGGGGCCAGCAGGATCAGGGCCCAGGCGATGACCGGGAGGGCCCGCGCCTCGGTGGCGATGAACTCCTTCAGTCCGAGGCCGAAGACGACGGCGGGCACCGTGGCCGGCAGGATCGCCCAGGCGGTGAAGCAGTCGGGGGAATGGCGCAGGTCCCGGCGGCGGAGCCCCGTGACGGCGGCCCCCGCGAGGCGGCGGATGTCCCCGGCGAAGTAGACGACCACCGCCGCCAGGGTGCCGAGGTGGATGGCGGCCGAGAAGGCGAGTCCGGGATCGCCCCACCCGAGGTAGTGGGGGACGATGCGCAGGTGGGCGGTGGAGGAGACGGGAAGGGTTTCGGTGAGACCCTGGACGAGGCCGAGAACGACGGACTGGAAGGGGGTCATGTCGTCGGCGTCGGCATCATGGCGCGGTCAATCTATTGCGCGGGCGAGGCGCCGACCACGCCGCCCAGCCCTTCAGGGGACCAGGCGCCGGCACTCCCGGTGGTGGCGCTTCTCCCCGGTCGCCGAGGGCGACGCAGGCCGATTGCGGCGTGGACGGGTCGAGGGCTGCGGCGTCGGTCGGGGCGGACGGCTGCCGGCGTCGCAGAGGCCGGGCGGGACTACTCAGCCGCTCTTCCGGCTGAATTGAGATGGCGCGAAGGAGATGGCGACGGCCCGGCGCAGGCTCACGGAGACAGGGTCGACTTCACCCCGCCCCAGGTGGCCGGTGTGACGGGGGTGGCGGCGTCGATGCGGCGGTAGGCCAGCGGCTCCGCCTCCTGGAGCAACAGGGCGATCTCAGAGAACGGTGTCCCTTGGAGGACCAGGACCTCGCCGTCATCCTGAAGCTCGTAGACGGCGGGAGGGGCGTTCCGCAACGTGAGGAATGGCTCGCGGGACCCGGTCTCCTGTTGTATGGTCGTCTGTATGGCCGTGAGTTCCTGCTCGAGGGCCAGGCGGTCCTCCTCGGGGAGATCGCTTTCCTCCAGGACCCGGAGTGCAGCCTCCCAATGGAAAGCGAACTTGGCCCAGAAGAAGTTCATGAACTCGGCCCAATCCCTGTCGTCGTAGGAGAGGCGGAGTGAGACCCACTTCAGCCGGAGGCTGTCGCCGAAGGCCGTGTACGTACCGGAGCCGAGGATGGACCTGGCATCCAGCGGGGTCTCGGGCAAGGCTTCCCGGTACAGCTGGATCAGGGTCTTGACATCGGCAACCGACACTTCGGCGTCTTTGCTGAAGACGGCATGGAGCCTCGCGTACTCTTCGGTCCGGACGCTGCTGAACTCGAAGGTACCGTCCTCCAGGAAGACCAGGCGTGTGGTGAACGGAGCTCCGTAGCCGTCGTCGCCGCTCGCCTCCCAAGTGCCGACGAGGCTCTCTTCCAGGGCGGCCAGCGGGGGGACGAACAGGGCGAGGAAGAGGATGGAAGGCAGGGGATTGCGGAGCATGGGACGCCTCCTTGTCGCGGGGCCATTCGACTTCATGCTGCCGGGGATAAGCGACGCTTTGGGAGTGATTGCAGTCAAGTGGCCGTCAGGCGCCGAGGCGCCGGCACTCCATGTAATACCGTTTCTCCTCGGCCTCGCCGAGGGAGAAGCTCTTGCGCGGCAGGGGGCTTCGCGTCCAGGGCGACTCAGGGCCGCTTGCGGTCGCGGACGGGTCGAGGGCTGCCGGCGTCGCGGGCGAGGGGCGCCCTGCGTCGAGGGGAACTTCGGGCCCCTCGCGGGTCGGACAGCCTCAGCCGTTTACTCGGCTGTACTCGATGGCGTGAAGGAGATGACGGAGGGCCGGCGCGGGTTCACGGAGACAGGGTCGCCGTCACGCCGCCCCAGGTGGCCGGTGTGACGGCGCTGGCGACATCGATGCGGCGGTAGGCGAGCGGCTTGGCCTGCGGTCTGGCCCGCGGCTCCGCCTCCTGGAACAGCAGGGGGTCATGGAACGGGGGCCCTTCGAGGACCAGGACCTTGCCCTCATCTCGAATGTCGTAGGTGGTGGACGAGGGTTCCTGCAGCCCGGCGAGGAGTGCCTCCGTGGTCAACATAAGGTGGTAAAGGGTCGTGAGCTCCTGCTCGAGCGCCAGGCGATCCTCTTCGGGGAATTCGAGATCCTGTGCGGCACGGACTTCTGTCTCCCAGTTGAGCCCGAACTGGGTCCAGAACGGGACTAAGAATTCGCTGAAGTCCTTGTCGTCGTAAGTGATATCGAGAGCGACCCATTCCAGCCGGAGGCTGTCCCCGGAGGTTGCGTACGTACCGGAGCCGAGGAAGGAACTGGTATCCAACGGGGTCTCGGGCCAGGCGTCCCGAAACAGCTGGTTCAAAGCTTCGGCGTCCGCAGCGGTGAAGTCGTCGTCTTCCTCGAAGACGAGTTGCGGCGGTCTCAAGTACCCATCTGCGGTGCGCCAGACGCTGCTGAGCTCGAAGGTGCCGTCCTCGAGGAAAATCAAGCGTGTGGTAATCGAACCTGCGTCGTCCACTTCGTCGCTCGCCTCCCAGGTGCCGACGAGGCTCTCTTCCAGGGCGGCCAGCGGGGGGACGAACAGGGCGAGCAAGAGGATGGAAGGCAGGGGATTGCGGAGCATGGGATGCCTCCTTGCCGCGGGGCCATGCGGCTTCATGCTGCCGGGGATAAGCGACGCTTTGGAGTGATTGCAGTCAAATGGCGTCAGGCGCCGAGGCGCCGGCACTCCATGTAATACCGTTTCTCCTCGGCCTCGCCGAGGGAGAAGCTCTTGCGCGGCAGGGGGCCCGTGCGCAGCACCGTGCGGAACAGGGCGTGCTTGTCGATCGAGCGGGAGAGCAGCCCCGCGTTGCCGGGGCGCGCCCCCAGCTCGGTCACCTCCTCCTCGCCGTGGATGTAGTCGAGGCGCAGGTCGCGGCGGGAGGCGAGGTCGGCCAGGAAGGCGTCCAGGGAGATGGCCTCGAGGTCGTGCCGGGGGTCGTGGACCACGACGATCCCCCACCGTGGCGCGCCGTCCTCCCGGCCGGCGACGAAGGGCAGGTGGTGCAGGCCCCTGTTCGCCATTCCGGCCCGGGCCCGGCGCCAGGAGGCGGGCGAGTCGAAGGCATCGATCTGCGCGCGGGAGCCCTGCCCCCGGAAGAAGGCCTCCATCTCCCGCCCCAGCTCCCCGCCGTCGACGCCGAAGAGCACCCGGTGAATGGGCTCGAAGCGCAGCCCGGGGTCGTGCACGTTGACCAACTCCACGAGGGCGTGCCGCGACGGGTGGCCGGCCGCCGCGTCGAGACCGCCGGCCCGGTCCCTGGTCCCGTCCCACACCTGCCGGGCCGCGGCGAAGGAGTGGTTGCCGTCGCCCATGGCGTAGAGCGCCGGGGCGCCGGTCTCGAGGCCGTAGCGGTCGGCCAGGGTCTCCGGCGCCGCCAGGCGGGTCAGGGCATCGGCGACCTGGCGGATCGCGTCTCCACCGGTCACGTGCCAGCCGCGCACGCGGCCCCCGCCCAGCATCAGCTCGGTGTCGTAGAGCAGGGGCAGCGTCCGCTCGAAGAGGGGCTCGATGACCGTGGCCTCCGGATCGTCGATGAGGACGAGGATGTGGGGGATCTCCAGGGCCGCCCCCTCGCGGACCTCCACCCGCGGCGGCAGGCGCCCGGGGTCGGTGCCCTCCGTCGTGCGGATCAGGGTCCCGGCGTCGGGGGCGAAGCTGTACTGCTCCAGGTCGAGAGCCGCCATCAGGCCCTTGCGGGAGGCGGCGTGGGGGGTGCGGCGGTCGACCAGCACAAAGCCGGGCTCCAGAGGCTGCAGGACCCCGTCCCGGAGGTAGCTCTCCATGCGCTCGTGGATGCGGCGGATGCGGCCGCCGCGGCCGGGCGCCTCGAGGAAGGCCTCGGGCAGCACCAGGTGCAGGGCCGAGGGCCGGCTCCCCACGAGGCGGGCGGCCTCCTCCCAGTACTCCGGGTTCGAGGTGTGCTGGTCGCAGGCGATGACCGCCCACTCCTCGAGGCCCACGTCCGGGCGCGGCAGCAGCACGCGGGGCACGCTCAGACCGATGCCGGGGAAGCGCATGCCGGCAGAGTGTAGCCGCCGCCTCCGGGGGCGACAACGGCGGTCGCGGTGCTGGCTCGCCGCCGACGGCCGGGGTAGCTTGGGGAAGCCGCTGCGCAGCGGTGCCTGGTAGCCACCGTCGACGCTCTCGACGCCGTGGCGCTGGAATCTCGATGTGGACCACGCGGCGAGCCGGACGACGCGGATGGGCGACCGGCCGGTGCGCGCCTCCCTCGACTCCGGGGATCGATCCATGAGGGTACTCGGGACCTTGCTGCTCCTGCTGACGGTGGGCGCCGCGCTCCCGGCCGCCGCCGAGGCGTCCGGCTGGCTGCAGCTGCGCGGAGACCGGCACATGAGCGGCCACGCCGACGGCACCGGCCGCATGGGGGACGGCCCCCCCGTCGAGGCGTGGCGCCATGACATCGCCGCCTGGGAGGGCTACGCCTCGGTGACCCAGGGCGCGGGAGAGCCTCTCCTGCAGCTGCCCTTCCCCGGGGGCTTCGATGCCGGCTGGATCGGCCGGGAGCAGGCGGCCTGGGGGTTGGGTGGTCCGCTTCACGACATGGCCGGGGACGGCACCCTCGTCCGCATGCCGGTGGACAACCTCTTCAAGGTGGCCAAGGTCCTGGCCGACGTGCCCGGCCTGCAGCGCTTCGAGATGGGCGACTCCTTCTCCGACGGTGGAGCGGAGCCCAAGCGGGGCCGGCTGCTCGCTTGGGACACGGGCGAGCCGCGGGTCGTGTGGGAGACGGAGCCCTTCGAGGACACCTGGGCCCCGAACGTCCTCGTCGTCGACGCCGACGACGACGGACAGCTCGACCTGGCGGTGGCCACCCACTACCGCATCCTCGTCTTCGACGGCGCCACCGGGGCGACGATGATGGAGTTTCGCTACCACGGCTACCGCAACTACGGCCACTTCGCCGCCGCCGACATCGACGAGGACCCCTTCCCCGAGTTCGCCGTGGTCGCCGACTTCAGCATGCACGCCGAGGTCATCGACAACGACGGCAGCCGCCTGACCCTGCGCTGGATCCGCGAGATCCAGCCCGATCCCGCCCAGTCGACCAAAGTCGTGCGGCCCCGGCCGTCGACCTTCCTCGACGCCGACGGGGACGGCAGGGTGGAGGTGGTCTACAGCGTCTACGACGACACCGGGGACCGCCGCTGGCACACCATCGCCGTCGACGCGCTCAGCGGCGAGACGGTCTACGACTTCCCCGGGCAGTACCTCCACGGACTCCACGACATCGACGCCGACGGCCGGCCGGAGTGGTTCCTGTCGGAGGCCGAGGGGGAGGCCCTGCCGCCCCATGCGCCGCTCTCGGTGCGAACCCTCGACGACGGCAGCTACCTGGAGCGCTGGCGCCACGACCGGGGCGCCTTCAGCAGCCGCCTCGTCGACGAGCTGCCCCTGACGGTGAGCACGAGCGCCGCCGACGGCCTGCGCACCGCGGTCACCGGGGACGCCGACGGCGACGGCCGGGCCGGCTTCTTCGTGGTCACCCCCGCCGGCGAGGGCGAGGCGCTGACGGCCTGGGGCGCGGACGCCGGGGGGACGGTGCAGGCCCTGTGGACCCTCCAGGGCCCGGCGGGGGCCGGTCCGCAGGCGGCGGCCGTGGCCGCCGGGGAAGGAGAGCCCGCCACGCTGGTCTGGTGGAAGGGCCGGGGCGGCGCGGGGCAGTCGCTGCAGGTGGAGGGCGCCGGCGCGAGGCTGCACCAGTTCAGCCGCCAGGCCTTCACCCCGGCCGGCACGCCGGTCGTGGCCGATCTCGACGGCGACGGCCGCGTCGAGGTGGTCGTGCAGACGGCCAACGAGGAGGTCCTGTGCCTCGAGGCGCCCCGCAGCGGCGGTGAGGGTCCCCGCGTACGCTGGCAGATGCAGGGCCACGGGCAGACGAACAACGCACCCTACCACTGGGGGGTGGTCGCCGCCGACCTCGACGGCGACGGCTCGCTGGAGACGCTCTTCGCCCGCGAGGCGCCCGGCGGCAACGCCAGCCTGGCGGCGGTCACGGCCGAGGGCCAAGTGCGCTGGCAGACCGTGTTCGACGGCTTCGACGGCAGCATGCCGATCTGGAACTTCAGCGGCCTCTCCTACTGGAACGCCGGCCACTTCCGCGAGGCGGGACGGAAGGACGTCTTCGTCACCCTGAGACGCGGCAAGATCGGCAGCGAGGTCGGCTTCCTGCTCGACGGCGGGACCGGCGCCGTCGTGTGGGAGAGGAACGGCTACACCCTGCCCGCCGACGGCAGCGGCCGCAGCCTCGGCGGCCATCCCAGCGCCGCCGGGGACGTCGACGGCGACGGCCTGGAGGAGATCGTGGTCATGTGGCCCGACCGCCTGCACGTGATCGACGGCGTCACCGGCGAGGCCGAGGCCGTGCGCCAGGCCTACGGGTATACGGACGGGCTGTCGCCGATGTTCTCCTCCGACGGTTTCGTGGGATACGCCTTCCCGGCGGTGGTCGACCTCTTCGGCGATTCGGCCCCGGAGCTGATCTGGGGGCACAGCGGCTACCTGAACGCCGTGCTCGCCGCCGATGGCGACGCCTACTGGCAGACGGAGTACCACAACAACACCCAGGTGCAGTCGCTCATGGCCCCGGGCGACGCCGACGGCGACGGCGACTGGGAGCTGCTGGCCTCCACGAGGGAGGGCGTGCAGCTCATCGAGCCCGAGGACGGCGCGGTGCTGCGGGAGCTGGACCTGGGCCCGGCCTCGACCGACGTGATCTCCGGCGACCTCGACGGCGACGGCCGCGACGAGTTCCTCTTCGGCCTCGGCGCCGGCTTGGCCATGGTGGAGCTGGAAGCCGGTGGGCTGCGCCGCGCCTGGACCCTGGAGACCGGGGGCCGCCCCAGCGACCCGGCCCTGGCCGACGTCGACGCTGACGGCTTCCTCGATCTGGTGGCCGCCACCACGGACGGCTACGTCAAGGCCTGGACCGCGGGCGCTCCCGGCACCGCGGTGACGGGACCCCTGGCCGTCCGCCCCGAAGCGGTCAGGCTGGAGGCACCCTGGCCGAACCCCTTCAACCACCGGGTCACCCTCGCCTACCGGATCGAGAGGGCGGGGCCGGTGGTCCTGGAGGTCTGCACCATGACCGGACAGCGCCTCCTGCGGCTGGTCGACGGCTGGAGGCCCGCCGGCGACCACCAGGCGCTCTGGGACGGCCTCGACGCCCGGGGGCGGCCCCTGGCCAGCGGCGCCTACTTGGTCCGCCTGCGCAGCGGTCGATCCGTGGACGAGCGCAAGATCGCGCTGCTGAAGTAGGTTCCCTGGGAGCAGCTCTCGTGGCGAGACCCCAGGGGAGGGGGCCCGCGGTCTCAGGCCACCCAGTAGGAGTAGAGCCGGGCGTTGACCAGGTGGAACCGGAGCCGCACCGGCCGCGGCGGCAGGCCCCCGGCTCCCCACCAGCGGACCGGCAGGTCGACGCCGTCCTCCTCGACGGGGACGCAGCGGCCGGCGCCGTACCCCGGCAGGACGCGCTCCTCCTCGTCGAGCAGCTCCACCCGCAGCGACCCGTGGTCCGCCTTGGCGTTGACCCGCAGCCCGCCGCCCGCCAGCTCGAAGGGCCGCGTCGTCAGGCGGCCGCCATCGAAGCTGCCGGCCACCGAGGCGAAGCCGTCCAGGCGCAGGAAGGCCAGGCCGATGGACATCGTCCCCGGATGCTGGTCGGCGGTGATCCGGGGGTCGAACTCGCGCGGGATCTTGGCGTGCCGGCGGGGCGTGCCCCGGTAGTAGATGTGCAACCGGTCGCCCACGGCGATGGGGGGCGCTCCGGTGAGCATGATCTGGAAGCGGTCCCACTCGCCGATGCCGCCCAGCCCGACGAGGGGCTCGGCCGGCGCCCGGGTCCACCGTTCGCCGTCGCGGCTGGTCAGCAGCTGCAGGGTCTGGGTCTGCCGCAGGGGGTGCTTGTCGAAGTGGGTGAGAAAGCCCAGGTAGTGGGCGCCGCAGGGGAACCCGGTGTTGTTGTAGAGGGCCTCGAGCTCGTGCAGGGGCGCCAGGAAGGGCCGCGGCGGGCTCCAGGCGACGAAGTCGCGGCTGAAGCTCAGCAGGCGCTCGGGCTGGCCCCGCAGAAAGGCGACGTAGCGCCCGGCCTCGGTGTCGATCATCAGCGACTGGGCGTCGCCCACCGGACCCAGGTCGCCGGTGCCGGGCCGCGGGTGAAAGCGGAACAGGGGATCCGGCGAGTGCTCCCAGCGCCGGCCGTCGGTCGAGGTGGCGGAGTAGATGCCGGACCGCGGGCCCTCCCAGTCGCAGCTCGACCAGCCCAGGGCCTTGTAGCGGCGCTCCGGGTCCGGGTCGAGGGGGTCCTTCAGCATCGACTCCCAGTGGTCCTGGCCGTCGTGGTGGCTGGCCGGGATGACGATGTTGTTGCGCCTCGATCCCAGGGCCTCGTGCAGCCTCAGCTCGGGCCGCTCCCAGTGGATGCCGTCGGGGGAGGTGGCCAGGCACTGCACGTGGCCGCAGCCCTCCTCGTAGTGGCCGGCCATGTACCAGGCCTTGAAGAGGCCCTCCTCGTCGTCGAAGACCACCGACGCCGTCATCCCCGTGTGGCGTTCCCACGCCGCCTCCTGCCGCAGCACGGGCCCCGGGTGTTTGACGGCGGCGTGGAAGAGGCGCTCCACGTTCTCGGCCCCGTCCACGTCGTCCATGTCGACGAACAGGCGCTTGCGGTGATCGAGGGTCTGCACGTTTCTGACAGTAGGACAATGCCCGTGGCATGGACAGCCGCATCGATTGCGGCCATCCATCCTCCCTTGCCGGAGCACCGCCGTGACCACCTTTCGGGTCGAGCGCCTCTCCCCCGGACCCATCATCCACGCCCGCCTCCCGGCTCTGGAGGGCCGGCGCGGTGCCAACATCAACGGGCCGGCCCTGATCCGCGTGCCCCCGTGGATCCGGCGGCCCCTGGGACGCTACTACCTCTACTTCGCCCACCACCACGGCCACTACCTGCGCATGGCCTGGGCCAACGAGCTCACGGGGCCGTGGACGGTGTTCCCGGAGCCCGGCGTCCTGCACATGGATCAGGGCCCCGGCATCGGGCACATCGCCAGCCCCGACGTGCACGTGGACACGGCGGAACGCCGGCTGCGCATGTACTTCCATCAGCCCACGGAGAGGGCCGGACAGCGGTCGTACGCGGCCCTGTCCGAAGACGGCCTGCATTGGCAGGTGCGGTCCGTCGACCTGGGGCCGTCGTACTTCCGCGTGTTCCCTTACCACGGCCGATTCTACGCCTATGCGATGAGGCCGAGCCCGGGCGGCGGCCTGTTCCTGCGCTCCGTCGACGGGCTCACGGCCTTCGAGGAGGGGCCGGCCATCCTGCCCGGCTGCCGCCACGCCGCCGCCTGGGTCGAGGGCGGCACCCTGCACCTGTTCTTCTCCCGCAAGGGAGACTCGCCGGAGCGCATCCTCGTGTCGGCGGTGGACCTGACAAGGCCATGGGAGACCTGGCAGCCGGGTCCCGAGAGGCTGGTGCTGCGGCCGGAGCTGGACTGGGAGGGTGCGCGGGCCCCGGTCGAGCCGTCGAGCTCCGGCGCCGTGCGGGGGCTCGTGCACCAGCTGCGAGACCCCGGGATCTACGAGGAGGACGGCCGGCTCTACCTGCTGTACTCAGGCTCCGGCGAGCGGGCCCTGGGCATCGCCAGGCTGCACCGCGGCTGAGCCTGGTGAGGTCCGGCTACTGGGCGGTGTAGCCGCCGTCCACGGGTATCGCCGCGGCCACGATGAAGCTCGCTTCGTCGGAAGCGAGAAAGGCGATGACCCGGGCGATCTCCTCCGGCTGCCCCATGCGTCCGAGGGGGTGGAGGCGCCGCATGGTGGCGTGGACCTCGGCGTCGCCGGTGACGTTGGCGGTGAGCGGCGTGTACACGAAGCCGGGACAGACGGCGTTGATGCGGATGCCCTCGGCTGCCAGCCGCACGCCCATGTCGCGGGTGAGCTGCACGATGGCCCCCTTGCTGTGCGGATAGGGGGTGAACCCGTCCGAGAAGGGCAGGGAGGTGGGATATCCCACCAGGCCCATGACGGAGGCGAGGTTGACGATGGCGCCGCCGCCCGTCCTGCGCATCTCCTTGACCGCGGCGTGGCACATGAGGAAGGTTCCACGGGCGTTGACCCGCATCACCGCGTCCCAGCGCTCGTCGAAGTCGGCGTCCGGATCGACGGTGCGCGGCGTGATGCCGGCGCTGTTCACGAGGATGTCCAGGCCGCCGAAGGCGCTCGCCGTCTCGGCCACGATCCGTTCGCTGTCGGCGCGCTCGGCCACGTCGGCGCGGATCGTCCGCAGGCGGCCGGCGGGCGCCTCCACCTCCCCGGCCAGGGCCTCCAGGGCGCCGGGGTCGATGTCGGCGGCGGCGACGCGGGCCCCGTCCTCAAGGAAGCGGTGCACCGTGGCGCGGCCGATGCCCGACCCGGCGCCGGTGACGATGGCCGCCCTGTCCTCGAGCCTGTGAGTCATGGGCGCAAAGGTAGCCCGCCCGCACCCGTCAGTCAGAAAACGACGGCCGCACCGGGCCGCCGAAGGCCCGGCGCCAACGGCCGTCCCCATTCGACAGGAGCTCCTCGATGCGCTGCATCATGGTGATGTTCGACTCCCTCAACCGGCACATGCTGCCGCCCTGCAGCCCCGACACCTGGGTCCAGGCGCCCAACTTCCGCCGCCTCGCCGAGCGCGCCGCCACCTTCTCCACCAGCTACGTCTGCTCCATGCCGTGCATGCCGGCGCGCCGCGACCTGCACACGGGGCGGCCCAACTTCCTGCACTGTCCCTGGGGCCCCCTGGAGCCCTTCGACGACTCGGTGCCGCAGATGCTGCAGGAGGCCGGCGTCTACACCCACCTGTGCTCCGATCACTACCACTACTGGGAGGACGGCGGCGCCACCTACCACGGCCGCTACAGCTCCTGGGAGTTCTACCGCGGCCAGGAGGGAGACCCTCACATCGGCCAGGTCGCCGATCCCGAGGTGCCCGACAACCTCAACCAGAAGGGGCGGCGCAGCGACTGGGTCAACCGCCCCTTCCAGCGCCGCGAGGCCGACCTGCCCCAGAGCCGCACCTTCGACGCCGGGTGCCGCTTCATCGAGGCCAACGCCGGCCAGGACGACTGGTTCCTGCAGCTGGAGTGCTTCGACCCCCACGAGCCCTTCGTCAGCAACCGCCGCTACCAGGACCTCTACCCCTCCGACTACACCGGACCCCTCTTCGACTGGCCGTCGTACGGTCCCGTCCGCGAGACCCCCGAGCAGGTGGCCGAGCTGCGCCGCAACTACGCCGCCCTCGTGTCCAAGTGCGACGCCAGCCTCGGCGACGTCCTCGACCTCATGGACCGGCACCGCATGTGGGAGGACACCATGCTCGTCCTGTGGACGGACCACGGCTTCCTGCTCGGCGAGCACGGCGGCTACGCCAAGAACTGGCCGCCCCTGTACGAAGAGCTGAGCCACACCCCGTTCTTCGTCTGGGATCCGCGCAGCCCGGAGGCGGCGGGACAGACCCGCGGCGCCCTGGTGCAGCCGGCCATCGACCTGGGGCCGACGCTGCTGGGCCTCTTCGGCCAGGAGCCCACGCCCCGCATGCTGGGCCGCGACCTGGCCGGCGTCGTGGCCGAGGACCGGCCCGTGCGCGACGCCGCCATCTTCGGCTACCACGGCAACCGCGTGAACGTCACCGACGGCCGCCACGTCTACTACCGGACCTGCCGCACCCCCGACAACCAGCCCCTGAACGCCTATACCCTCCTGCCCACGGCGATGCGCGGCTTCAAGGGCCGGCTGCCGGAGGCCGAGCTGGGCGACGCCTTCTCCTTCACCCGGGGGATGCGCCCGCTGCGTCTGCCGGCGGGAGGCAACATCTCCCAACCCGTGGAGGGCGACGTGGGCGACCTGCTCTACGACGTGCAGGCCGATCCGCGGCAGCAGAATCCCCTTGACGATCCGGACGTGGTGGAGCGGCTCAGCGGCCGCATGGCGGAGCTCATGGCCGAGTGCGATGCCCCGGAAGAGCAGTTCGAGCGCATGGGGCTGAGGCGCTGAGCCCTCGCCCGGACGGATGGACCGGGCTCGGCTCAGCCCCCCTCGGCGATCATGGTCTCGGCCAGGGCGAAGCAGCAGGAGGAGCGGGGCCTGCCGAGCGTCGGGGCCCAGATGTCGCGCAGGTAGGGCCCGCCTCCCACGTCCCGCCCGTCGAGCTCGATCGAGCCGCCGCCGGCGAAGACCAGGACCGTGAAGACGATGCGCGGGTGGGCGGTGGGCGGTCCCACGAGGGGCGGGTCCAGGTCCCGCCAGGAGACGGCGATGCGGCGGTCGGCAGCGAGGATCTCCCAGACCGGCTCGGTGCGCATGTCGCCGCCCGGGGACAGACGGGCGTCGATGACGGCCATGCCGCGGTCGAAGGGCGAGGACGGGACGACCTGCGTCTGGCGCACGAACTCGGCGAAGTCACGGTTGTCCGTGCACAGACCGGTGAACCCGTCGCCGCCGGGGATCTGCACGAAGGCGGCGGTGCCGGCGCCGGCGGGCGACGTGTCGCCGCGGTAGAGACTGACCATGCCGGTGTGGTCCGGCCGCCCGGGCCGGCGCAGGTAGGCGATCCAGTGCTGGCCCGACCAGAGCAGGCCGCCGCGGGACAGGGAAGCGGGCATGGGCGGACAGGCTATCCCGGCGCCCGGGGCCGGTCAAGCTCGTTTGACATCCGCAAGGGCCGCGTTCTTCGTACGCCGGCTCGACACTTCCAGGCTCGACACTTCCAATGGACAAGGGATTCCCATGGCCGAGGACATCTACGGAGCGCGCACCACGGTGAGCGCCGGCGGCGCCGGCGAGGGCGCCGTCTACCGCATCCAGAAGCTGGAGGAGGAGGGCGTCGCACCCGTCTCCCGGTTGCCGTACTCGATCAAGATCCTGCTCGAGGCGGCGCTGCGGCAGTGCGACGGCTTCGAGATCACCGCCGAGGACGTGGAGCGCATCGCCCGCTGGAGCCCGGAGACGGCGGGCCGGGAGGAGATCCCCTTCAAGCCCGCGCGCGTGGTGATGCAGGACTTCACCGGCGTGCCGGCGGTGGTCGACCTGGCGGCCATGCGCGACGCCATCTTCGAGCTCGGCGGCGATCCCGGCGCGGTGAATCCCCTGATCCCCGTGGACCTGGTGATCGACCACTCGGTGCAGGTCGACTACTACGGCCTGAGGAAGGCGCTGGAGCTGAACGCCGGCCGCGAGTTCGAGCGCAACCGCGAGCGCTACGAGTTCCTGCGCTGGGGCCAGGAGTCCTTCGACAACTTCCGCGTCGTGCCGCCGGCCACGGGCATCGTGCACCAGGTGAACCTCGAGTACCTCGCCCAGGTGGTGCAGGCCGCCCCCGGCGAGGGCGGCGAGGAGTGGATCCCCGACAGCCTGGTCGGCACCGACAGCCATACTACAATGATCAACGGCCTCGGCGTCGTCGGCTGGGGCGTGGGCGGCATCGAGGCCGAGGCGGTGATGCTGGGCCAGCCGATCTACATGCTGCTGCCCCACGTGGTCGGCTTCGAGCTGACGGGCCGGCTGCCGGCCGGGACCACGGCCACCGACCTGGTGCTGACCGTGACGCAGATGCTTCGCGCCCACGGTGTGGTCGGCAAGTTCGTCGAGTTCTTCGGGCCCGGGCTGGCCCGGCTGAGCCTGGCGGACCGGGCGACGATCGCCAACATGGCGCCCGAGTACGGAGCCACCATGGGCCTGTTCCCGGTGGACGAGGAGACCCTGGCCTACCTGCGGCAGACCGGGCGCAAGGCGGCGGCCGTCGACCGCGTGCGCGCATTCATGCAGGCCCAGGGCATGCTCTACGGCCCGGAGACGCCGGACCCCGTCTTCAGCGAGAGGCTGAGCCTGGACATGTCCACCGTGGAGCCCAGTCTGGCGGGCCCCACGCGGCCCCAGGACCGGGTGCCGCTCAAGGGCATGAAGCCGGCCTTCGAGGAGGCCCTCACCGAAACCTTCGGCATCTCGCGCAAGGGCCGGAGCGTCGCCGTCGACCTCGGCGGCGGGGGGACCGTCGACCTGCCCGAGGGCGGGGTCGTGCTGGCGGCGATCACGTCGTGCACGAACACCAGCAACCCGTCGGTCATGCTGGGAGCGGGCCTGCTGGCGCGCAACGCCGCCGCCCGGGGGCTGACGGTGCCGCCGTACGTCAAGACCAGCCTCGCCCCGGGCTCGCGGGTCGTCACCCGCTACCTCGAGGCGGCGGGCCTGGCGGAGGACCTGGAGACCCTCGGCTTCCACACCGTCGGCTACGGCTGCACCACCTGCATCGGCAACTCCGGGCCCCTGCACGAGAGCATCGAGAAGGCGATCGCCGAGGAGGACCTGGTGGTCTGCTCGGTGCTGTCCGGCAACCGCAACTTCGAGGGCCGCGTGCACCCGCAGACGCGGGCCAACTTCCTGGCCTCGCCGCCCCTGGTGGTGGCCTTCGCCCTGGCCGGCCGGGTCGACATCGACTTCGAGAGCGAGCCCCTCGGCCGGGGGGCCGACGGCGACGTCTTCCTGCGCGACCTCTGGCCCACCCAGGAGGAGATCCGCGCCGAGATGGCGCGCTCCGTGCAGGCGCGGATGTTCGAGGAGGAGTACGGCAACGTGTTCTCGGCCAACGAGACCTGGAACCGCATCGCCGTCCCCGAGGGCGAGCGCTACGCCTGGGACGAGTCCAGCACCTACATCCGCCGGCCCGGGTTCTTCGAGGGGCTGAGCCGGGAGGTCTCTCCGATCCGGCCGATCACCGGGGCGCGGGTCCTGGCCCGCCTCGGCGACAGCGTCACCACCGACCACATCTCCCCGGCCGGCTCCATCGCCGCCGGCGGTCCCGCCGCCCGCTACCTGGAGTCGAATGGCGTCGAGCGCCGGGACTTCAACAGCTACGGCTCCCGCCGCGGCAACCACGAGGTGCTGATGCGGGGCACCTTCGCCAACATCCGCATCCGCAACGAGCTGGTGCCCGGCCTCGAGGGGGGCTTCACGCGGCACCTCCCCTCGGACGAGCGCCTGACCATCTACGAGGCCGCCTGCCGCTACCAGTCCGAGGGCGTGCCCACCATCGTCCTCGCCGGGGCCGAGTACGGCTCCGGCTCCAGCCGCGACTGGGCCGCCAAGGGCCCCCTGCTGCAGGGCGTGAGAGCGGCCATCGCCGAGAGCTTCGAGCGCATCCACCGGTCGAACCTGATCGGCATGGGGATCCTGCCCCTGGAGTTCGCCGCCGGCGAGACCCGCCACAGCCTGGGCCTCGGCGGCGAGGAGGTCTTCGACATCGCCGTGGGCGACGACCTGCAACCCGGCGCCGCGGTCGAGGTCGTCGCCCGCGGTCCGGCCGGTGAGGAGAAGCGGTTCACGGCGGTGTGCCGCATCGACACGCCCGTGGAGCTGGAGTACTACCGCAACGGCGGCATCCTGCAGACGGTGCTGCGGCGGATGGTCTCCTGAGCTTCGGCTCGACGATGGCCAACCCCAACGTCCAGCCCCTCGCCCAGGACTTCGCCATCGCCGCCCGCGTGCCCGACCCCGGGAGGTACTTCTTCCACGACCCGGACATGACCCGCCTCGACGACGGCACGCTGCTGATCGCGGCCCCCGAGTGGGGCCGTCCCGGCCGCGGCACGGGCCGCCACCTGCGGATGCTGCGCAGCTCCGACGGCGGCGCGACCTGGGAGGAGCTGCCGGCCCTGCCCTACGAGGAGGGGACGCCCCTCGTCCTCGACGGGGAGCTCTACCTCTTCGCCCAGGAGACCTGCCACAAGGATGTCCTCATCGCCCACAGCCGCGACCGGGGGCGGACCTGGTCCGAACCGGTGCGGGTCCTCGAGGGGCCCCTGTGGAACATCTCCACGGCCATGCTGCTCAGGCCCGATTGCGTCTACTGGTGCATGGACCGCGACCTGCCCGACCGCACCCACGGAGGCAAGGTGATGGTCCGCATCGACCGGAGGAAGTCGCCCCTGGACCCCGCCGCCTGGAGCCTGTCCAACATCGTCGAGGCGCCCCCTCTGCCCGCCTCCCTGACGCGGGGCCTCTATCCCGAAGGGCAACGGGCCGACCTGAACCGCGGCTGGCCGGACCCCCTCGTCTGGCTGGAGCCCAACACCGTGGAGGTCGGCTCCCGGATCCGGGTGTTCACCCGCTGCGTCATCGACGAGTACGCCACTGCCAACGGCGCCGCCGTCCTCGACTACGATCCGGAGGCGAACCGGCTCGCCTTCACCCAGTTCGCCGGCTGGCCGGGCGCCCAGTGCAAGTTCTACCTGATCCACGACCGGGAGAGCCGTATGTACTGGATGCTGAGCAACCTGGCCACGAACTCCCAGGACCTGCTCGGGTGGGGGGCGCGCATGCGCGAGACGGGCTACCACGGAGGCCCCGGCAACGAGCGCCGGTGGCTGTTCCTGCACTACGGCGTCGACTGCCTCAACTGGTTCCCCGCCGGCTGCGTGGCGCGCTGGCCGGACAGCGTCCACCGCAGCTTCATGTACCCGAGCGCCGTCGTCGACGGCGACGACTTGGTCGTCCTGTCGCGCACGACCCGCGACTCGGGGGACCAGCACGACGCCGACCTGTGCACCGTCCACCGGGTGCGCGGCTTCCGCGCCCTGGCCATGGACCTGCACCGCGGCGGCCTGGCATGAGTCGCGACGCAACCCCGCCGCAGGCCTACGTCGCCTTCGAGGACGTCTGCAAGAGCTACGACGGCCGCAGCCTGGTGGTGAGCCACGTCGACCTGCGGGTCGAGAAAGGCGAGTTCCTCACCCTCCTCGGGCCCTCCGGGTCGGGCAAGACCACCTGCCTGATGATGCTCGCCGGCTTCGAGACCCCCACCTCGGGCACGATCCGCATCGACGGCCGCCCGGTGCACGCCCTGCCGCCCCGAAAGCGCGGCATCGGCATGGTCTTTCAGAACTACGCCCTCTTCCCGCACATGACGGTGGGCCGCAACCTCGCCTTCCCCCTCGAGGTGCGCGGGCTCGATCAGGAGGAATGCCGGGAGCGGGTCGAGCGGGCCCTGCAGCTGGTCCGCCTCGAAGGCCTGCAGGACCGCCGGCCCGCCCAGCTCTCCGGCGGCCAGCAGCAGCGCGTGGCCATCGCCCGGGCCCTGATCTTCGATCCCGCCCTCGTGCTGATGGACGAGCCCCTCGGCGCCCTCGACCGGCGCCTGCGCGAGGAGATGCAGTACGAGATCCGGCGCATCCACCAGAGCCTCGGCGTCACCGTGGTCTACGTCACCCACGACCAGCAGGAGGCCATGGTCATGTCCGACCGCATCGCCGTCCTGCGCGCCGGGCGGATCGAGCAGATCGCCGGGCCCGAGGCCCTCTACGAGGAGCCGGAGCGCTTCTTCGTGGCCCGCTTCATCGGCGAGAACAACCGCCTCCACGGCCGGGTGGCGGAGGTCAGCGGCGACATCTGCGCCGTGGAGAGCGGCGGCGAGGTCATCCGGGCCCTGCGCGTGGCCCCCTGCGGCCCCGGCGACGCCACCACCCTCTCCATCCGCCCGGAGCGCGTCGCCGTCTCGCCCGAGCCCGGCCTCTACACCAACGACGACGTGGGAGGCTACATCGCCTACAGCCCCGCGCGCCGCTCGGCCATGGCCCTGATCTCGACCCACGCCGAGAAGGCCGTGGAGATGATTCCCCACATGCCCACCAGCGAGCAGAATGCAAAGCGCGCCCTGCACAACAACTGGGAGTGGTGGAGCGACCACGGCGACGAGATGAACGAGCGCTTCAGCACCTGGCTGGCGCGGTAGAAGGACACCGGGGCCTTCGAAGGGACCCTGGAGGCGTCGAACCGGGAAGGGACAATGATCCATTGACGCGGCGGCCAAACGTAGTCTATATTGGACTACAATGACAACCAGATAGCGGAGCTATGACCGCCCGACACTCAGAATCCCACCGCGTTTGGACCGTCGCCGAGGCCAAGGCGCGTTTGTCCGAAGTCCTGCGTCGCGCCGAAGAGGAAGGGCCTCAACATATCGGCAGGCGAAAATCCTTCGTTGTAGTCCCCGCCCACGTATGGGCCGAGAAAGAGTCGCAGCGCCAACCCATGGGCCAGTGGTTGGTAGCCAACATGCCCCGTGGCGCGAACCTCGAGATCACCAGAAATAGAGAATCCCGGCGGGAAATCCCATTCGCGTCTGAAGACACAGGGTGAGCGGGTTTCTTCTGGACACCAATGTGGTCTCGGAGTTGACAAAAGACGCGCCAAATCCGCGGGTTCTCGCATTCCTGACCGAACAAGACGACTTGTGGTTATCCGCGATAGTGTTGCATGAGCTGGAGTTCGGCTTGCAACTGCTGCCGCCGGGACAACGTCGCGACGGGTTGCGGTCGGTGCTGTCAGAGTTCATTTCGGCGTATGAGGACCGCATCCTGCCCTTGGAGAGGACGGGGGCGGAGCGGGCTGCCCAATTCCGGGCGCAGGCGCATCGCTCCGGTCGCGTGCTGGACTTGGGGGATGCGCTGATCGCCGGGACAGCCAAAGGTCATGGCCTCTCTGTTGCGACGCGGAACGTCGGGGACTTCGCGGATCTGGCCGTCGGCGTCACCAACCCATGGGAGACGCCTTGACTACCCTACACGGGGGGCCTCGCCATCGTCGCCGGCACGCCCAGGCTCGAGGCGGCGCGCAGGTTCGTCCACTTCGCCTCCACGGCCCGGCCATCGCCGACGTGGGCCGCTACATCGCCTACGGCCCCACGCGCCGCTCGGCCATGACCCTGATCTACACCCACGCCGAGAAGGGCGTGGAGATGAATCCCCACATGCCCACGAGCGAGCAGAATGCCAGGCGCGCCCTGCACAACAACTGGGAGTGGTGGAGCGACCACGGCGACGAGATGAACGAGCGTTTCAGCACCTGGCTGGCTCGGTAGCGAGGAGAGGGTTGATAGCGATGCTCATTGTGCCTGACAGGCTGATCGACGCTACCTTCAATGCTATGCCGGAGGACACCCGATAGTGCGCGCCCCTCGACGCAGGCGGCCTCGAAAACGGGACCTTTGCGTGCCACCCGGCACCCACCTGCACAGCTTGGCCGAGCGGGTCCGGTACGAAGGCAGCCCGGAACACAAGGATTTTCCCAGTTTTGCGGGGCAGCCCCGCCTGCGGAGTGACGCTTCCTGTTGCCCCCGGGAAATCAAGGACCAAGAGGTGGTCTGTGAATGGCTGCGCAGTGCTATTCGCAGGGGCGCCACGGGAGCACCTTGGGAGGGAAGCTTCCCACGCTACGTGTGGTACAAGCACGGGGGCATGGTCTTTGAGGGCCGGCTTGTGAACCGGGGAACGGGATCCTACAAGGGCTACCCGCTCGACAGGGAGGAGTGGCCGGACGGGATCGAGGAGATCTATGCAGAAGCTCAAGTTCGAGATTGACTGGGTTGATGCGGAGGGGGTCAATGGAGCGGAGCTATCCGCGACCTGGGCGTCTTTACGAATCGGTGCCGGAGACTCGGTCGTTACCCGCGTACTCGACGCACGGGCGAAGACGGTGCGCGACTTCGTGTACGTCCCGCTGTATCCACTGGCGGAGTGGTTGGCGACGAACTGGTGGTTCCTGACACGGGAAGTCAACAATCCGGCCAAGGAAGACGATCGCGGCTTTCGTCGCCGGCATGTGCTGAGCGCCGGGCGGGAGGGGTATGCGTTTCCCGACCTGGAAATGTTCTCCTCAGGTCGATGGACCCATCTTGCCTGGAAGAGAGGACCGTCCCCATGGACCAGCGTCGAGTTCCTGGGCCAGGGGGAAATTCGGATCGACGGCAGTGAGTTCCGGGAAACCTGTGCCGGTGTCGTCGATCAAGTGATTCGGCGGCTCGTATCTCTGGGGATCGAGGAGACCTTCCTGGAACAGGAATGGAACGCGATTCAGGAGGCGGATGGAGACGAGTCCGAGTTCTGCGCGCTCGCGGCCGGGCTTGGTTGGGATCCGTACGCCCTCGATGACGAGAAGCGAGCACTGGTGCTTGAACTCGCTGAGAGGTTGAGCGGGGTAGTGCTCGAAGAGGCGGTAGCCGCACTCGATGGCGGGATGCTTCTTGAGGGTTGCTCCGCCATCACCGGGGCCATGACCGAGGCCAGGTCCAACGGCCTTCTCCTGGAGCGGTTCGCGCCGATTCATCGACAGGTCGGTCCGGAAGAAGCTTCGAGTCTCCATCCCTGGCAAGCAGGCTATGACCTGGCGCGGCGGCTTCGGGGGGCACTGGAACTCGACGGCGGTGCCCTGCCCGCCCTGCCTCAACTGGCAGAAGTCATCGGCGAGGATCCGGAAGTGGTGAACCGAGTAACCAAGCCGGTAGATCTGCAGGGGGCGACGCTGGTGGACGGCGTTGTGACCCGGGACGAAGACCACAACCCGGCCTTTGGCTTCCGTCGGTTTGGAGAGCGAAGCAGACGCTTCCACTTCTGCCGCGCCTTGGCGGAGGTGCTGGCATCACCTGGCACGGATACGCTGCTCACGAGAGCGAACTCCGGGCGGCAACAGCGCAATCGCGCCTTCGCGGCCGAGTTCCTGGCGCCAGCGTCCGGCTTGCGGGCGAGGATATCCGGCCGAGCAGTGGACGGTGACGAAATGGACGAGTTGGCCGATGAGTTCGGTGTTTCTTCGCTGGTCATCGAACATCAAGTCCAGAACCATGGCATAGCCTGGGTACTGCCCCATCGCTTCGGCGATCCCGAAGCCAAGTGAGGGTTTCAGTCCGGGGAAGGCTTCGCCCGGGCCATCGCCGACGTGGGCCGCTACATCGCCTACAGCCCCACGCGCAACTCGGCCATGGCCCTGATCTCCACCCACGCAGAGAAGGGCGTGGACATGAACCCCCACATGCCCAAGAGCGAGCAGAATGCCAGGCGAGCCCTGCACAACAACTGGGAATGGTGGAGCGACCACGGCGACGAGATGAACGAGCGCTTCAGCACCTGGCTGGCTCGGTGAGCCCCATGGAATCTTGACAAAGAAACGCTCCTTTCCTAAGCATCGGCCTTAGGAAAGGAGCGTTTCCCAGTCATGGCTCGCCAAACCGGTCAATACCGCAGTACCCGCACCTTGGGGGAGGAGGTTCGGGCCTTCGTTCCACACCCCCTGCCCCCGACCAATCCTGCCCTGGTGATGGATGAGCCCACGGCGGAGCTCCACGCCGCCGCGCGGACAGCCCTTGCGCGTCTGGCAGTGGCGGGCACGATGGTGCCCAGCACCGAGTGGTTCATCTACGGCTTCGTTCGCAAGGAGGCGGTCGTCACCTCGCAGATCGAAGGGACGCAGGCCACGCTCCGGGATGTTGTCACCTTCGAGGCCACGGAACAAAGCGAGCGTCCCGACGATGTCCGGGAGATCTGCAACTATGTGGATGCCCTCGCACACGCCCGGAGACAGATCGCGGCCCCCGGGGGTCTGCCGCTGAGTATCCGCCTCTTGTGCGATTCGCACCGCATCCTGATGCGGGGTGTTCGCGGTGAGGGCAAGCGGCCCGGTGAGGTCCGCCGATCGCAGAACTGGATTGGCGGCAGCAGGCCCGGCAACGCCCGCTTTGTCCCACCGCCGCCCGAGGCCGTCCCCGGCGCCCTCGCGGCGCTGGAGCGGTGGTTGCATGACGATGGCCGTCTGCCGCCCCTGGTTCGGATTGGTCTCGCCCATGTGCAGTTCGAGACGATCCATCCGTTCCTCGATGGCAACGGCCGCATCGGCCGGCTCCTGATCGCGCTGCTCGTCGAGCATTGGGATCTGCTGGAGCAGCCCCTGCTCTACATCAGCCTGGCCTTCAAGCGTGAGCAGCAGGAGTACTACGCCCGGCTGTCGGAGGTTCGCAGCGACGGGGATTGGGAGGGCTGGATCGGGTTCTTCCTCGCCTGCGTGCGCGAGGCTGCCGAGGACGGAGTTCGTGTTGCGCAGGCGCTCCATGCTCTCGTAGGGCGCGATCGCAGCCGCATCTTCGACTCCGACCGGTCGACCGTAGCCGCCATCCAGTTGCTCGAGCTTCTGCCCTGCAATCCGGTCGTCACGGTTCCCGGGGCGTCGACACTGCTCGGCCTGACGGCCCCTCCGACACGCAAGGCGATTGGGCTGCTGGAAGAGCTTGGCGTGCTTCGTGAGATCACCGGCAGGCGGCGCGGTCGCGCCTACGCCTATGACGAGTACGTTCAAATCCTGACGGGCGACGAGTAGGGATCCCATCCATAGGCTCTTCCACACGGGCAGGCGTACGATTATGAATGGACTACCTGGCGGTAAAGGACCTCAAGAAAACCAGGGAACTCTGGGAAAGGCTTGCCAGTGAGCGAGAGCTGGTCATCACCCGGGACGGCAAGCCCTCGGCCTTGATGATCAGCATCTCACCGGAGACCGTGGAAGAGTCGTTGCGCGAGATTCGTCGGGCGCTGTTCTCAGCCGCCGTGAGCCGTGTGCGGAGGCGGGCCGAGAAGGAAGGGATGCCGGACGACGCCGCGATTGCAGCGGAGATCGATCAGAGCAGGAAGGACCGCGGCCTGTCGTCTTGAGAGTGGTCGTGGACACCAACGTCCTGGTATCGGGGCTGATCAACCCTCACGGCTACCCCGGGCGGATTGTCGATTTGCTGCGTGTGGATGTGTTGCAGGTGGTAGTGGATGACCGCATTCTGGCCGGGTACCACGATGTCCTGGCTCGCGATGCTTTCCGTCGGTACTTCTCGAAGCCGGACCGGGAAGGCATACTGGACTACCTCGAAAACAACGCGCTGCACATTGCCCCCCGCCTGGTCCTGCCCCCCTTGCCGGATCCCGGTGACACGCCGTTCCTGGAGGTGGCTCTGTCCGAGGAGGTGCCCCTGGTGACAGGGAATGCGAGCCACTTCCCTGCGGAAAGGCGGAAAAACTGCGAGGTGCTCAGTCCAAGGGAGTTTCTCCACACGCACCTTCCCGCCGAGTCAGAGGGGGAATGAACTCCGGCGCGCCCATCAGGACCTCCAGCCTCCGCCCCCGCCTTCGCGCCGCGGGGCTGGTCCTGCCCCTTCTGGCCTTCATCGGCCTGACCTTCATCGCGCCCCTGGCGACGATGCTGGTGCGCAGCGTCTACGACCCCGTGGTGGCCGATACCATGCCGGAAACCCTCGGCCTTCTGCGGGAGTGGGACGGCCAGGGCCCTCCCGCGGAGGCGGTGTACGAGGCGGCGGCGCGGGAGCTGGTGAAGGCGCGCTCCGAGCGCACCCTCGGCCAGGTGGCGACCCGCGTCAAACGCGTCCACGGCGGACTGCGCAGCGTCCTGACCCGCAGCTCCCGGAAGCTGCAGCGCCTCGACGAGGGGCCCTGGCGCGAGGCCATGATCGCCGCCGACGGCGCCTCACGGTGACGGCCACCCTGTCGGCCTTCGACAACAATCTGACCCGCGCCGCCGCCAGCCTCGGCGCCGGACCGCTACGCACCTTCCGCAGCGTGCAGCTGCCGCTCATCGCTCCCGGCGTCATCTCCGGGGGCCTCTTCGCCTTCGCCACCTCCTTCGACGAGGTCGTGGCCGTGCTCTTCATGGCCGGCATCGAGCAGCGCACCATCCCGCGCCAGATGTGGGCCGGCATCCGCGAGCAGATCAGCCCCGCCATCCTGGCGGTGGCGACCTTCCTCATCGTCTTCGCCGTGCTGCTGCTGTTCGTTGTGGAGTGGCTGCGCCGGCGCTCGGCCGGGAGCGCGGCGGCGGCCTGATCGGCGTCTAGTCGTCGAGAAGGGCCCTGGCGGTCTGCCTCGCCTCGTCCAGGGTCTCGACCACGCGGTCCTCCGGAACGTCCCGCAGGATATCGAGGGTGCCGAGGGTCTTCTCCACCGAGCCCGAGAGACCCATGACCACGCACTCCGTCCGTTCCTTGCCGGCCACCTCGATGAGTTGCCGGATCAGCATGGCGGCGCTGTCGTCGAGGTTAGGTGGCCCCGGAGAAGTCGAAGATGACGACCTCGTGGTCCTTGATGTCGCCGCCGATGACGGCGACCAGCTTGGTGGAGGAGGCGACGGTGGGCAGGGCCACCACCATGGAGGTGACGGCGCCGAAGAGGTCCCCGCGCAGGGTACGGAGATCGTAGTTCATGACGGGCCGTCCTGCCGCTCAGCTGCTCACCGCGTTCAGCCCGGGAGGCGGGTCCAGGCGGTCACGTGGGGGGGCAGGCGCAGCGGGCGCTTCGAGGTCACCACCTCCCGCCGGACGCGCTCGGCCAGGGTATCCACGTCGACCTGATCGGCCGTCGCCATCCCGAACTGCTCGAGCAGCGGGACCAGGCTGCGGAAGCTGTTGGCGATGAAGGAATAGCCCGCCCAGTCCTCGGGACCGCCCACGGGGGACTCGAAGTGCATGTACGGCTCGGGCAGGCCGGCCTCGACGTAGGCGCGGTACAGGTCGAGCCCATGTCGAGGTGGGCCCCCGAGCGCTCGAACACGCCCAGACCCCAGTCGACGAGCTGATTCATCAGGGGCGTGTCGTCGTGATACGTATTCCGGTAGGGGCTGAAGTCGACCTCCTGGAAGGCGACGATTCCCCCCGGGCGCAGGCGGACCGCCAGCTGCCTGAGGGCGTCGGCGGGATCGGCCATGTACATGAGGACCAGGCGGCCGATGAGGGCGTCGAAGTCGCCCCCCAGATCGAGAGTGCGGGCGTCCCCCGCGAAGAACTCGACGTTCTCGAACCCCGCCTCCCCGGCCCGGGCCCGCGCCGTCTCGAGAATCGCCGGGTTCACGTCCACGCCCACCACGGCCCCCTCCGGCCCGACCACCTCGGCGGCGGTCATGGTCACGTCCCCGGTGCCGCTGCCGATGTCGAGCACCCTCATCCCGCGGCCCAGGCCGCCATGTTGAGGAGGCGCCGCGTCACCGCGTCGTAGAGCTGCGACTGCTGGATCAGGCGCTCCTCCTCCTCCTTGCTGCGGCCCATGGTGTACCGGGCGTCGCCCCTGGTCTCGCTCATGGCCTCGTCCTTTTCGTTTCGTCCATCCGCAGCCGGTCCTCCCGGCTCATGAACGGCTGATAGCGCTCCACCAACTCGGCCAGGCTCTCTTCCACCGTCGCCGTCGACGTGTCGAGGACGATGCGCCGCTGGATCAGGGCGGCTTCGAACTCCTCCTCGAAGCGAGCCAGCACGTGCTCCACGTCCGGCTCGCGCACGATCGGGTGCTCGTGGGGGGCCTCCTGCATGCGCCGGCGGATCACCTCCGGGCCGGCCTTCAGCAGCACCAGCACGGTGCCGGGAGCCTTGGCCAGCATCTCGCTCTCGAAGCGCCGCGCCATCCCGGTCCGCTGGCCTTCGGGGCTGCGCTTGGGGGCCCCGGAGTCGGGGCCGCCGTACCCGTAATAGAGGGGCGCGTACACCGCCTCCTCGATGACGAAGCCCATCAGGTTGTGGTCGTGATTCGAGTAGAAGGAGTCGCTCAGGTGGTAGGTCAGGGAGTAGCGCTGGAACATCTCCAGGAACTGGGGATGGACGGCCAGCACCGACTCCCGGGCTTCGGGCGAGAGCTCGCTCGAGGGTACGCTGAAGTGATCGTGGAAGTGGCTGGTCCCGCCCAGGGCCTCCTGGGCCCACTGCATCACCTCGGCGGCGACGGTGGACTTGCCCGCGTATTCACATCCGACAAAGACGAGGTTCATCGGCCACCTTGACGGGAAGAGGAAGGCTCGGCTATCATGCGGCCGGGCGAATATAGCCGATGAACACCCCCTCGCAATCCTACCGCCACAAGCAGTTCGGCACCACCATCGTGGCCATCTCCCTCCCCGCCCTGATGGTGCCTCTGCTCGTGGTGTGGTTCAACAAGGCCCGGCCGTCCTCTCGGTCCTGGCGGCGGTGGCGGGGATCCAGGTCCTGGTGCTCCTGCTCTTCGGCAGCCTGACGGTGGAGATCTCCGGGGGGCACGTGAGGATCCGCTTCGGCGCCGGCCTGATCCGCAAGCGCTGGCCCCTCGACGGGATCGAGGCCTGCCGGCCGGTGAGGACTTCCTGGATCGACGGCTGGGGCATCCGCCTGACTCGGAGGGGCTGGCTCTACAATGTCTCGGGGCTGGACGCCGTGGAGCTGAGGATGAGGAACGGGAAGGCCGTCAGCATCGGCACCGACGAGCCGCAGGCGCTGTGCGCCGCTCTCGAGGAGGCCCTGGCCGGCCGGAACCCTCCGGATTCCGCAGGCCCCTGACCGACCCCGCCCGCCCGAGCCATCCGCGGTCACCTGCGGCCCGGGTCATCCGCCGGCGCCGTCCGGCCCCGCATCCGGCACCATGTAGAGCGTCCACTCTCCCCCTTCCCCCGCGGTCACCACGGCCCAGTCCGGGTCCCAGGCGCCTGCCGGCGTGAGCACGGTGAACCCCTGCGGCAGGCGGATGCACAGCTCCACGTCGCCGCGCGCCTCCAGCTCCTCCGCGAAGCCCCGGCCGCACCTCGAGGCGGGCAGGAGTGGATCCTCCGCCTCCACCCGGCTCATCTCGTACCAGCCGTCCTTCCGCCCGTACTTGACCCCCCCGGTCAGCAGGGCGGCCAGGCTCTTCCGAATCCCGGCCGCCGCCGCGGCGGCGAACTCGTGGGGGCTGGCCAGGGCCGCCTCCTTGTCGGGCGCCGCCCGGAAGATCTCCAGCATCGTGCGGCGCGTCACCCGGACCGGCGGCGAGGTGCGCTCCAGGAGATCGGCCATGACCTCCAGAAGGTTGGGCAGGGCGGACCCCCCGGAGTCGGCGACGCTCTGGTGAGCGCCGCACCGCCGGGCCTCACTCTGCGCCCGCGCCTCGAAGGCGCCCTCGCCCTTCACCTCGAGCCGCCCCCGGGCGATGGTCAGCCCCGGCCGCGCCAGGGGGCGACTCTCCAGCTCGCGGCGGGCCCCGGCCACGAGCCGGTCCGTGTCGATGCGCAGGGCGAAGCGGGTCCGGGCCTCGACGCGCTCCCAGAGCCGCCGGAACTCCGGGCTCAGCTCGCCGTCCCGCCCACGGGAGGGCCGGGCGCCCGCCCGCCGGGGCGCCGGCGGCAGGATCCCGGCGCCGTACTCCTCCTCGAGGCGGCGCCGCTCCTCCTCGCCGAGGGCGGACAGGGGCCGGCCGCAGCGGCTCTCGATCGCCTCCCGGTACTCCTCGGCGATCTCCCGCTGAAGGCCGGCGGCGTAGCGCCGGTAGCTCTCGTTGGCCACCACCGTCAGGACGTTGACCTCGCCGTCCCGCACACGGCGGCCCTCCTGGTCGACGCAGAGCCGCATGCCCCGGCCCACCTCCTGGCGCTTCCGCACCTCGGAGACGGACTGGTTCAGGGTGCAGATCTGGAAGACGTTGGGGTTGTCCCAGCCCTCGCGCAGGGCCGAGTGGGAGAACAGGAAGGCCACCTGCTTCCGGCGCCGGGTCTCGCCGCCGTCCGCGGCCCCCGGGAAGGAGAGCAGGGTCTCCTTGTCCCGCATGATCAGGGCGTAGGCGGCCTCGTCCTCGGCGCTCTCTCCGGAGACCGAGTCCAGCCACTCCAGGGCGCCGCCCCGCCGCCGCCGCTGGGCGAAGTACCCGGCCTGCACCGCTGCCGGCTCGAGGTCCCGCGACTCCGGCCAGCCGCCCTTCAGGTCGTTGAAGGCCTCGTCGAAGAGCCGCCGGATCAGCCCGTCCGGCCTCGCGTAGCTGGCCACGCGGTCGATGAAGAACAGGGAGAGGACCTTGATGCCGGCGGGCCTGAGGCGGGCCTGCTTGCGGAAGTGCTCGGTCACGGTGAGGCGAATCTGCTCCCGGAAGAGGGCCTCCCGGTCCGGGCCGTGCTCCTCGCCGGCGCGCAGCTCCACGTCGTTGGTGAAGCGGACCACGCCGAGGCCGGCGTCGATCTCGTCCACGTCGAATCCGCGGTACTCCGAGCGGCCGGTCTTGGCGGCCAGGGAATCGCCGCGCCCCACGGTGACCGTGCTCTCGCGCACCGCCCCGCTGCCGGAGGGTTTGCGCACCACGAGGCGCGCCGTGACGCGGCGCTTCCCGCTCTTCACGCCGGCCACGCGGACGTAGGCCCGGCCGGCGTCCTCCTCCCGGGACACGGAGGCCACCTCGATGCCCTTCACCAGGCCCTGGCGGTAGGCCTCGAAGGGGGTCAGGCGGCAGACCAGGTTGTAGGGCCGGCGGTGGGTGGCGCTGTAGCGCAGGGCCAGCAGGGGGTCCAGGGAGGCCAGGGCCGCCCGGCTCTTCGGGCTCTCCATGTTCTGGGGCTCGTCAAGGACCAGGACCGGCCGGGCGGCCTGGATGAACTCGATGGGGGCCCGCCCCTGAAGGCGGTCGGAGCGCTGGCGGATGACGTTGGCCGACTTGTTGAAGGCGTCGATCGTCATCACCAGGACCTCGACGCCGCCGGAGAGGGCGAACTGGCAGACCTGGGAGCGGCTCGAGGCGTCGTACTCGGCGTGGCGCAGGACCGTGTTGCCGTAGAGGCGGGAGAAGTGGTCCCGGGTCACCCGCAGGCTCTTCAGGACCCCCTCGCGGATCGCCACCGAGGGCACGACGACGATGAACTTCCGCAGGCCGTAGCGGTGGAACAGCTCCAGGATGGTGCGCAGGTAGACGTAGGTCTTGCCCGTGCCCGTCTCCATCTCCACGGAGAAGTTCCAGAAGCGCACCCGGCGGCTCCCGCCGGGGGCCTCGATCTCCTCCTCGATGGCGCGCAGCCCGTCGTCGGGGCGGATGCCGTTGCCTGCCTGCACCCGCCGGAGGTTGGCCAGCAGCCGCTCCTCGTCCAGGTCGAGCCGGTTGGCCACCGCGGGCAGGTCCCCGGGCCCGAGGTCCACCGCCGCCTCGATCGGGGGCTGCCCGAGGAGCAGGTCGGCCACCGCCTCGACGGCCCGCACCTGGAAGGGCTGGTGGGCGTCGAACCTCAGCTTCACGGCATCAGAGGGTCTTGAGGCGGCAGGCCATGGCCGCGTTGGCGGCTGTCTCGTCCGTGAGCGCCGAGTCCCGGCAGATGAGCAGGTCCTCCCGGCCAAGCCCGAGGGACTCCAGGCTCTCCGCCTTCAGCTCGCCGTCCAGGCAGAGATGGAAGGACTGCTCCCGCTCCTCGTCGGTGACGCGGTAGACCACGTTCTCTCCGGTGCCGTCGAGCGCCGTCACCCGGCCGTCCAGGCCGAAGCCCTCCTTGAGGGCCACCTCGAAGAGGACGTCCATCGGCTTCCAGCCCTCGACGAGGGGATCGACGAACCCCTCCAGGGTCTGCTCGTACTCCTCCGGGTCCGCCGCCTCCATTGTGGACCACCGGCGGAAGTTGCTCTCCCCCAGCCTGAACAGGCGGAAGCCGGGGTCCTCCGGATCGAGACCGTCGCGGCCCGTCCCGCCGCCGTCCTCCCGCAGCCGCGCGATGCTGCGCCGCAGGCGCTCGGCGCCGATCTCGGCGATGGTGCGGAATCCCTCCGCCCTGGCCGTGGAGTCCGCTCCCGTGGGCTCCGGCAGCTGCACCAGGATCCACCGCCGCCGGCCGCCGTCCTCGCGGTTCAGCTCCATCACCGCCTGGCCGGTGGTCCCGGAGCCGGCGAAGAAGTCCAGAACGATGTCCCCCGGCCCGGTGGCGATGGCGCACAGGTGCTTGATCAGGCGCACCGGCTTGGCCCGCTCCAGGACCTCGGCCCCGAAAATGGCGGTGAGATCCGTCTTGCCCGTGCGCGTGCGGCCGAAGCGCCGGTCCACCAGCAGGCTGCGCGGCCGGGACCCCTCCTTCTCGTAGTTGCGCGTATACACGTGGGGCCAGCGGAAGACCAGCTCGTCGCAGCGCTCCTCCACCGTCTTCCGGGACCAGCGCCAGCGCGCCACCTTGTGCCGGGGGTTGGCGTGGGGCACGCGGTAGGTTCGGCCGTCCGGCCCCTCGATGGGGAAGTCCAGGCTTTCCTGGTATCCCAGGGTCGGCTTGTCCAGCCGGTCGAGGCTGTAGCGGCGGCCCTCGCCGTCGGTCTGGTTGTAGCGGGTCGCCACCGTGGCCCCCCGGTCCAGGAAGAGGGAGGGGGACCGCGAGCGGCCGTAGGCGAGGATGTACTCGTGATCGACGACGATCTCCTTGGCGTCCGACCCGCCCCCGGACTTCTTCTTCCAGATCAGGTCGGCCACCAGGTTCTCCTCGCCGAAGATCTCGTTCATGAGCAGCTGCAGGTTGTGGCGCTCGTGCTCGTCGATGGAGACGAAGATGATCCCGTCCTCCCGCAGCAGCTGCCGGGCGAGGAACAGCCGCGGGTACATCATGCTCAGCCAGGCCGAGTGGTAGCGGCCCGAGGTCTCGGGGTTGCTGGTCAGCAGGTTCCCCTGTTGATCCGCCTGCCCGGTGAGCTGCAGATAGGTCTCCAGGGGATCGGCGAAGTCGTCGGGGTAGACGAACTCGCCGCCCGTGTTGTACGGCGGGTCGATGTAGATCATCTTGACCCGCCCGGCGCAGGGCTTGTAGAGGAGCTTGAGGGCCTCGAGGTTGTCGCCCTCGATGAAGACGTTGCGCGCCGCCTCGAACCCGGCCGAGGCCTCCGGCGCCGGGGCGAGGGTGGCGCGCGCCGGCGCCTGCAGCAGGCGGATCGCCCCGCCCTTGCCGGCCCAGGTGAAGGCGTAGCGCTCGGGGCCGTCGTCAACGGCCTCGCCCAGGGCCTCCCGCAGCCGGCCGAAGTCGACGCGGCCCTCGGTGAAGGCCTCCGGGAAGAGCGCCTTCAGGGTTTCCAGGCGCGCCTCCGCGGGAGGGCTCGACGCGCGTCTCACCTTCCCCGGCCGGCCGCCGGGGTCCACTAGATGTACCCGGTGGCGCCGTCGGGCCGCACCGGGCAGGTGCGCTGCCAGTGGACGTACTGGTCCCCGCTGACGGCGTCCTCGTTCACCTCCACCCCGAGGCCGGGGCGGTCGGGGCGCAGCTCGAGATACCCGTCCTTCGGCAGGTAGGGCTCGTCCACCCAGTCGTTCCAGTCGCTCTCGGTGGGCAGGATGTACTCGAGGATCTTGAAGTTGTGGCACGCCGCCGCGAAGTGGACGTTGACCGCCGTGGCCAGCGGGCCCATGGGGTTGTGGGGCGCCACGGAGACGTAGTGGGCCTCGGCGATGGCGGCGATCTTGCGCATCTCCAGCAGCCCCCCGCAGATGCAGACGTCGGGCTGGATGATGTCGGCGCCGTTGGCGGCGATCAGGTCGAGGAACTCGAAGCGTCCGTAGAGGCTCTCGCCGGTGGCCAGGGGCACCCGCATCTGCTCGCGCAGGCGCTTCCACTGGGGGATGTGCTCGGGCCGCAGGGGCTCCTCGTAGAACAGGGGGTCGAAGGGCGCCAGGGCGTCGGCCAGCTGCAGGGCCCGCACGGGCTCGAAGATCTTGGCGTGGGGGTCGAAGGCGAACTCCCAGTCCTCCGGCGTGTGGGCGCGGATCTCCTCGAAGTAGCGGGCCGCGGCGGCGCAGACGCGGCCCCAGCGGTTGGTCTCGGGCGAGAGCAGGAAGGGGCCGGTCTTGAAGGCGGTGATTCCGTGCTCCTCGTTCAGCTTGTGGGCCTGCTCGGCCGCCTCCTGTCCGCAGCGGCCGCCGATGCCGCGGTAGACGCGCACCCGGTCGCGCACCGAGCCGCCGAGGAGCATGTACACGGGCAGCCCCGCCGCCTTGCCGGAGATGTCCCACAGGGCGTGGTCGAGGGCCGAGATCGCCGGCAGGCCGACCCCCCCCGGGGGGAAGCGGAACTCCTGCATCAGCTTCATCATGATGTACTCGATGCGGCGCGGGTCCTCGCCGCCGATCAGCTCGAAGAGGTAGTCGGCCACGGGCTTCACGGAGAGGTCGGGTCCGGTGGAGTAGGCCTCGCCCCACCCGTACAGGCCCTCGTCGGTCTCCACCTTGATCAGGGCGCGGGGGCGGTTGCCGAAGCGGGCGAGGAAGGTCTTGATGGCGGTGATCTTCACGGGGTCCTCCGTGTCAGGGCTCAGGAGAAGAAGGTCGGACAGGCGCCGCCCTCGGCTTCGCGCCGAACCAGCAGCACCAGCTCCATGGTGTGGTAGTCGCCCCACATGCACGACTCGCCGCAGGGGATCCGGCGGCCCCGGGGCACGTGGTCCCAGGCGTTGGGGCGGTGGTAGAGGGCGTGCAGGGTGAGGCCCTGGTGCCGGCTCGAGGCGGCCAGGTAGGGCTCCTGCAGCAGGGCCGCGGCGATGGTGAAGGCGGCGGACCGGTAGCGTTCGCCGCGCCGCGTGGACCCCTTCCTGAGCAGGTGGTTGCCGAGGCGCAGGTACCCCTGGGCGCAGATCGCCGCGGCCGAGGCGTCGAGTGGCTCCACGTCGTTGAAGGGGTCGGAGGGCTGCTCGGCGTAGCGCCCGAAGGAGGCGACGCCGGGGGCGCCCGTGTCCCAGAAAGGCACGCCGTCGGCGAAGCTGTGCTCGATGTGGAACTCCGCCGCGGCCAGGGCCGCCTTCTCCATGACCGCCACCAGGTCCCGCTTCTTCACGCCGAAAGGCTGCAGCTGCGCCGGCCGCACGGTGCGGAAGAACTCGAGCAGCTCGGAGTAGCCGCACAGGATCCAGGACAGGCCGCGGGTCCAGGTGGTGAAGGGCGAGTACCCCTGCTGGGTGCTCGCGCAGCGGTACTGGCCGTCGGTGGTGTTGAAGATCGACTCGTGGGCGACGCGGCCGGAAACGTCCCAGTCGTCGCGGCCTTCTCCGTAGTAGACGTTGAAGCGGGCCGTGGTCAGGGCGTGCTCCACGGCCCGGCCCAGGAGACTGATGGCCTGGTCGCCCTCGCCCATGAGCACGTGGCCGAGGCGGTCGGCCAGGCAGAGGATGCGCAGGGACCGGATCGTGTCGGAGAACAGGGAGTGGGGGCCGTTGAAGGAGGGGATGAAGCCCGTGCCGGCCGCGGTGGGCGTCCAGCGCGCCGCCTGCACGGCGCCGGAGAGCTTGATGGCCAGCTCGTAGAACTGCAGCTCCCGGGGGTCGTGGGGGATGCGGCCCTCGAGCATCAGCCGCCGCAGGTTGCCGTAGGTGGAGAGATTGTTGAACCCGTGGTCGTGGACGCCCACGTGGGAGACGTGGGGCGCCATGCGTTCCACGGTGCGGTCGCGGCCCAGCTCGAGGAAGCCCTCGTCGCCGGTCATGTCGAACTGCAGCAGGGCGCAGCCGTACTGAAAGCCCTGGGTCCACTCCGTCCAGCCGCGCGTGGTGTAGCGCCCGGCCCGCGTGTACACGGGGGCGCCGGCGGCCGGGTTCCAGCTGCGCTCGATGGAGAGGATCTTGGGGCCGCTGCAGTCCAGGAAGCGGTCGGTGGCGGGGGTCAGGCGCGCGGCGGTGAGGTCGGGATCGATCTTCATCGGGCGGTGGAAGATAGCCGCCTGCATCCGGCGTCGCACGCCCCCGCCGGACCCCGGCCCGGGCCTGCGGCGGCCGGAGGCCGCTCCGCTTGACATCCGCCGCGCGCCGGGTGTGGTTTGCGCCCATGGATCGACGGGACTTCCTGAGAGCCGTCTCCGCCGCCGGACTGGCCCTGGGCGCGGGCCCCGGCTGGGCCGCTTCCGGCCGGATGCCCCGCCGGCCCCTGGGCGCCGCCCTGGAGCCGCGCACCGCCGCCGAGGCCGGGCCCGAGCTGGCCACCTCCCTGGGCCGGCTGCGCACCGGCCGCCTCGACCTCTACCAGCTGCAGGCCCTGCTGTTCCGCTACCCGGACTGGTCCTGAAGCCCGCCATGAACGGCGCCGACGCCCTGGTGGCCGCTCTCCAGGCCCATGGCGTGACCTGGATCTCGACGCTCTGCGGCCACGGCCTCAACGAGATCTACGCCGCCTGCCGGCGCGCCGGCCTGCGCCTGGTGGACACCCGCAACGAGCAGACCGCGGCCTACGCCGCCGAGGCCTGGGGGCGCCTGAGCGGCGGCGTCGGCGTCTGCGCCGTCAGCTCGGGGGTGGCCCACGCCAACGCCCTGACCGGGGTCGTGAACGCCCACTTCGACGGCGCCCCCATGCTGCTGGTCACCGGCGCCGGGCCCCTGGACACGGCGGGCCAGGGGCACTTCCAGGACTTCGACCAGGTGGCCCTGGCGCAGCCCGTGTGCAAGTACGCCCGGGTCCTGGACCGCGCCGACCGCGTGCCCGAGTTCGTCCACGAGGCCCTGGCCGAGGCCCTCGCCGGCCGGCCGGGACCCGTCCACCTCACCTTTCCCATGGACGTGCAGACGGAGACTTTCTCCGAAAGTCTGGCGACCGCGCCCGCCGTCGCCGAGGACCGGCCCCCGTCGCCGTCGCCGGAGGCCGTGCGCCGGGCGGCGCAGCTGCTGGCGGCCAGCCGGCAACCCCTGATCGTGGCCGGCAGCGGCGTGTTCTACGGCGGCGCCGGCCGCGAGGTGGCCGACTTCGCCTCGGCCTGGGCCGTCCCCTGCGCCGTGCCCATCTGGGACCGCGGCTCCGTCGCCGAGGCGCGCCCGGAGTATCTCGGCGTCCTCGGCGCCGCCAGCGGCGGCCCCCGGCTGCTGGAGGACGCCGATCTCGTCCTCATGCTGGGGGCGGCCGCCGACTACCGCGTGGGCTACCTCCAGTCGCCGCCCTTGCGGCCCGATGCCGCCGTGGTCCGCGTCGACGTCGACCCCGGCCGCCTGCACCACATGGGCCGCGCCGACCTGTCGGTCCTGGCCGGCCCCGCCCCCTTCGTCGAAGCGCTGGGAGACGCCTGCGCCGCCGCCGGCACCGGCGGCTTCGAGGAGTGGCTGGCCGAGGTGCGCCGGCGGCGGGACACCTTCGACGCCTCCGTGCGGTCGGACCCCGGCGGCGGCGCCCTGCGCGACTCGGGTCTGGACGCCCTCGAGGTCTGCGAGGCCATCGCTTCGGAGGTCCCGGAGGAGGCCGTGCTCATCGCCGACGGCGGCAATGTCGGCCAGTGGTTCCACCAGACCTTCGGGAGCCGCCGCTACCCCGGCACCTGGCTCACCTGCGGCGCCAGCGGCGTCGTCGGCTACGGGGTCGGCGCCGCCATGGCGGCCCGTCTCGGATTCCCCCGCCGGCCGGTGGTCCTGCTCTCCGGGGACGGCGCCGCCACCTTCAACCTCACCGACCTGGAGTGCGCGGCGCGCCAGGGTCTGCCCTTCGTCATGATCGTGGCCGACGACGAGGCCTGGGGGATCACGCTCTCCGGAGACCTGCGCGCCCACGGCGAGCCCATGAGCAGCGCTCTCGGCCCCTTCGACTTCGCCGGCCTGGCCGCGGCCTGCGGGGCCATCGGCGTCCGCGTCGAGGACGCCGATCACCTGCGCGAGGCCCTGCGGCGGGGCCTCGGTGAATCGCGGCCCGTGGTCCTGCACGCGCCCATCCGAGGAGGCATGCCCCAATGACACGGACGACCCACCCCGACCTGGAGAGCTACCGCCTCGACCTGTTCGTCGAGGAGGACGAGGTCCTGCGGAGCGTCATGCCCGAGGCCACGGCGGCCGGAATCCCCGGCATCTCGGTCAGCGCCGACGCCGGCAAGATGCTCCACCTGCTGGCCCGCGCCGTGAACGCGCGCCGGATCCTGGAGTTCGGATCCCTGGCCGGGTACTCGGGCATCTGGCTGGCCCGGGCCCTGCCGCCCGGAGGCCGCCTCATCAGCCTCGAGGTGGACGGGAAGCACGCCGCCGTGACGCGGCGCAACTTCGAGCGAGCCGGCGTCGGCGACCGCGCCGAGGTCCGCCTCGGACCGGCCCTTCAGACCATGGCCTCGGTGGCCGGCGAGGGGCCCTTCGACCTGGCCTTCATCGACGCCGACAAGGAGAACTACCCCGGCTACCTGGACTTCTCCCTCCGGCACGTGCGCGAGGGCGGCCTGATCGTCGCCGACAACGCCAACGGCCACGGCCACGCCCACGAGGTGCTGGAGCCGGGCGACGGCCGCCGCGGCATCCAGACCTACAACCGGCGGGTCGCCGGGGATCCGCGGCTGGTGTCGCACATCATCCCCGTGGGGGGATGGCTGGCGGTATCGGTGGTCGGCGGGTCGGAGGAATGAAGGCCGGCGCGGGGCCTCAGTACAGGGTGCGGTACAGCCGCTGGGGATAGTCGGCCACGGCGGGGTGCTGGCGCCCCAGCAGGTGGAAGACGGAGACCATGGCGTCCTTGGCGGCGCCGCCCTTGAAGTTGCGGTCCTTCTCCACCACCGCGAACCACTCGCGCAGGGCGCTCTCGTAGTCGCTGGCGGCGGCGCAGCAGCAGCCGACCAGGTAGCGGGCTTCCACGTCGTCGGGCGACGCGAGCAGCCGCTCGGCGCAGGCCCGGGGCCCGCCGGCGCTCTCGCAGGCGGCGCCCAGCTCCAGGTGGTGGAGCAGCGCCCGGCCCTGCTCCCACTCCGCCGTACCCTCCTCGATGCGGTCCACCAGGCTGCGGACGGCCTCCTCGCCGGCGTCCTGCATCAGGCGCACGCGGGCCAGCCCCAGCAGGCCGGCGCCGCTGGTCTCGTCGTCGCGCAGGACCTCGGAGAACAGGCGCTCCGCGGAGGCCACGTCGCCCATCTCGAGCTGCTGCCGGGCGGCGTCGGCCAGGTCCCCCATCTCCTGGGCCGGCGTCGGCGGCGCCTCCGGCACGTGCCGGCGCAGGATCTCCTCCACCTGCTCCCGGGGCAGGGCGCCGGTGAACTCGTCGGCGAGCTGGCCGTCCTTGACGATCTTGACGGCCGGGATGCTCTGCACCCGGAAGGCCGTGGCCAGGTCCTGGTTGGCGTCGATGTCGATCTTGGCCAGCACCACACCCGGGCCCAGGGCGGTCACCACGTCTTCGAGGATCGGGCCCAGGGTCTTGCAGGGTCCGCACCACTCGGCCCAGAAATCGACGACGATGAGCTTGTCGCGCGATCCCTGGAGGACGACCTGCTCGAAGTTGGTGGCGTCGACCTCGACGACGCTGCCCGCGGAGGGCTGGATCTCCATGCTGTGCTCCTTCGTTTTCCCTCGATCTACTGCGCCCGGCCCCGTCCCGCCACGGGCCACTCGTCGATCACCCGGCCGTCCTTCAGGACGAAGAGCCGGTCGTGCAGGTTGGTGGTCATGCCGCCGTGGAGGGGGATCCAGGAGAGGATCTGGCCGACCGGGAATCTATGGCCGGAGGCGGTGATGTCCACGTGGCCGTGCTCCACCGACATCCCCTTGAGGTGGACCTCGGGATGCTCGAGGCAGTAGCCGTAGGGCATGGGCGGATAGCTGGTGAAGGCCTTCATCCCGGCGTCGATCACGGCCTGGCCCGGGACGGAGTTGGAGACCACGGTCGTCACCAGGCGCAGGGGGCAGCGCCCGGGGTCGAGGTCCTCCCGGCGGCCGACGCGGGTCATGCCCTCCCAGGCGTAGGAGCCGATGCGCGTCTCGGTGCAGCCGATCGCCTTGGAGACCTCCTCGCTGCCGGTGCCGCCGCCGCTGACCATGTGCAGGGGCAGGCCGGCGGCATCGATCAGCCGGCGCACCTCGTCGAGGAAGGGCCGGGCCCCCTCGCGGCTGGGATAGGTCATGACGCCGAGGAACTCGGTCCCCGGAAGGCTGTCGATCCGACGGGCCAGCTCCAGCGTCTCCCCGGGCGACTGCACGCCCACCCGGCCGCCCCCCGTGTCCATCTCGATGATCACCCTCACCTTGCAGCCCGCCGCGGCGGCGGCGGCCGAGAGGCCCTCCACGGTGGCCGCCGAGTCAGCGGCCACGGTAAGCGTCGTGCGGCCCGGTTTCACCAGCTCCGTGAGCCGCCGCAGCTTGGGGGCGCCGACGATGTTGTAGGGGATCAGGATGTCCTCGATGCCGCCCTCGGCCATGGCCTCGGCCTCGCCCAGTTTCTGGGCCACGATGCCCACGGCTCCGGCGTCGATCTGCCTGCGGGCGATGGCCGGGGTCTTGTGGGTCTTGGTGTGCACCCGCAGTCCGATCTCCAGGGCGTCGCAGGCGGCCTGGAGCTGGGTGATGTTGCGGTCGAGGACGTCGAGGTCGACGCCCAGGGCGGGGGTGTCCAGCTCGGTGTAGTGCACGCTCAGCTCCTCAGCTCTTTGAACAGTTCGAGATAGCGGTACGAGGTCGTGTCCCAGCCGTACTCCCGGCGGCAGTACCGGAGGGCCGCCTCGCCGGCGGTGCGGCGTTCTTCCGGGGTCAGATCGTAGTAGGCGTGCACGGCGCCGGCAAAGGCCTGGTAGTCGCCGGCCGGCACCAGCCATCCGCCCTCGCGGACGGCTTCCACCAGGGCGTCCACGGCAAAGGCGACCACGGGGGTGCCCAGGTACATCGCCTCCAGCGGCGCGATGCCGTAGCCCTCCACGTCCCCCTCGGTGGGCACGTTGGGCATGAGGAACAGGTCGCAGTGCCGCCGCAGCATGGAGCAGGTCTCGTCGTCGAGGGCGCCGAGGAGCAGGACGCGCCCGGGGTCCTCGAGGCGCTCGCGGGCCTCGCGCACGAGCCCGGCGTCGGGACCGTCGCCGACGATGAGGAGGCGCAGGCCGCAATCGAGCAGCGGCACGCCGCGCTCGACGAACCGGGCCACCCCCTTGCGCGGCACCATGCGCCCCAGGTTCAGCAGCAGGCGGTCGCGGCCGAAGGCGACGCCGTGCTCCGCCTCGAAGGCGCGGCGCAGCTCCTCGTCGCGCTCGGGAGTCACCTCCGCCGGCTCGGCGCCCAGGTGGATGAGGCGCATGCGTGCCTCCGGTACGCCCCAGGCCTCGGCGGCGATGCGCATGGAGTTGGCGCTGATGACGGCGATGCCCTGGCAGCGCCGGACCCCGGCCCGCATCAGGGCCCGCGCCCAGCGGTTTCGGAAGGTCATCTCCAGTCCGAAGAGGGTGCAGCAGAACCGGGACCGGCCGCGCAGGGGCGCCAGGCTCCGGGCCAGGGAGGCGGTGACGCCGTCGCCGAAATAGACCAGGTCCACCCGGCGCGCCAGGAGCGCCAAGGCCGCCCTCAGCCACGCCCACGGCAGGAACCAGGCCAGGTGCAGGATCGACTCCCGTCCCAGCGTCACCCGGATCACCGGCAGGCGCTGGCTCAGGTAGGCGAAGAGCTTGAAAGCGTGGGTCTGGGCCCCGCCGCGGGAGGGCGGATAGCGGCGGGCGAGGAAGAGGATCCGCATCTGTCGAGAAGGCTCCGGGCGACGCCGGCGGCAGCTTGACACCCTCCGGCGGAGAGGGCTATAACATTCGCCCCTTTCGTCGTTCCCGGAAAGAAAGAAGCTCCATGGAGGCCAGGGCATGCGCGGCGGAGCTGGCGGGGACCTTCACCCTCGTCTTCATCGGCGCCGGAGCCGTCGCCGTTGGCGTCGGCGGCATCCTGCGGCTTCACCGACTCCCTGGGCGCCACCCTGCCCGCCCCGGGCGTCAGCCACGCCCAAACCCTCGTTCTGGAGGCGATCCTCACCTTCATGCTCGTCACCGCCATCCTCAACACCGCCGTGAGCGGCAAAGGCGGCGACTTGGCGCCGTTCGCCATCGGCCTCACCTTGATCTTCTGCATCCTCATGGGCGGGCCTCTCACCGGCGCCTCCCTGAACCCGGCCCGCACCCTGGGGCCGGGCCTGTTCACGAACACGCTGAACGTGTTCTGGGTCTACCTCGCGGGCACCTTCCTCGGAGCCGCCCTCGCCGGAGGGCTCTACCGGGGGATGCCCAGGTCGTCCGAGCCCCTTTCCAAGGGAGATCAGACGTGAGAATCGCAGTCGCCGGCTTCTCCCACGAGTCGAACAGCTTCTCCGCTCAGCCCACCGTCCTCGACGACTTCGGCATCCAGAGGGGCCGGGAGATGCTGGCGCGGCACGCCGGCACCTACCACGAGATCGCCGGGTACGTGTCCGCCGCCGAGGATCTGGGGATGGAGCTGTGTCCGATCCTGTCGGCCTCGGCCACGCCCGCCGGCCCCGTCGCCCGCGGCGCCTACGAGGAGATCTGCGGCCGCATCCTGGCCGGCCTGCGGGACCTGGGCGCCGTCGACGGGGTCCTGCTCGCCCTCCACGGCGCCATGGTGGCCGAGGACCATCCCCACGGCGATGCCGAAGTCGTCCGCCGGGTGCGCGACCAGGTGGGCCCGGAGACGCCCCTCGTCGTCACCCACGACTACCACGCCAACGTGCCGCCCTCCCTCGTGGAGGCGGCCGACGCCATGGTGATCTACAAGACCAACCCCCACGTCGACCAGCGCGAGCGCGGCTGGGAGGCGGCGTCGATCCTGGCCCGCACCGTGCGCCGCGAGGTGAGGCCGGCCATGGCCCTGGCCAGGGCCCGGCTGGTGCTGAACATCAGCTTCCACAACACCAGCGCGCCGCCCATGGAGCCGCTCATGGCCCGCGCCATCGAGCTCGAGCAGCGGGAGGGGATCCTCTCCTGCTCCATCGCCGCCGGGTACCAGTACGCCGACGTGGAGTTCATGGGCCCCTCGGTGGTGGTCGTCGCCGACGGAGACCCGGACCGCGCCCGGACCGAGGCCGACGGCCTGGCCGCGGCCATGTGGGAGGCCCGCGGCCAGATGGTCCCGAGGCTGCCCGGGCCGGCCGAGGCGGTGCGGCAGGCCATGGCCGGACAGGAGCATCCCGTGACCCTCCTCGACGTGGGCGACAATGTCGGGGGCGGCTCCACGGGGGATTCGACCCTGATCCTGGAGCAGCTGCTGAGGCAGGGCGCCGACGGCTGGGTGGTGACCTTGTGGGACCCGGAGGCGGCGAGGGTCTGCGCCGCCGCGGGCATCGGCGCCGAGGTGGAGCTGGACGTGGGCGGCAAGACCGATGCCCAGCACGGGGACCCGCAGCGCCTGGCCGGTACCGTGCGCACCCTGTCCGACGGCCGCTACGAGGAGCGCGAGCGCCGGCACGGCGGCGGCCGCCGTCACCACCAGGGTCTCACGGCGGTCCTGCGCGTGCCCTGCGGCCAGGGGGCGGGCCTGCTCGTCCTCAACAGCAGCCGCCAGGTGCCGGTGAGCATCCACCAGATCACCAGCGTCGGCATCGCGCCGGAGCAGCAGAAGATCCTGGTCGCCAAGGGGGCCGTCGCCCCCCGCGCCGCGTACGAGCCCGTGTCGCCGAGGCTCATCGTGGTCGACTCCGGGGGGGCCTGCTGGATCGGCCGCGGCCCCGGGGACTACCGGCGCGCCGACCGCGACAAGTACGAATGGAACCCGCAACCGAGAGAGACAGGAGGAAGGACATGAGCTTGCGAATCGGTATCGTCGGCGCCGGCGCCAACACCCGGGAGCGGCACATCCCCGGATTCCAGGCGATCGACGGAGTGGAGGTGGTGGCGGTCTGCAACCGCTCCCGCGAGTCGGGGCAGCGGGCGGCCGACGAGTTCGGCATCCCCGCCGTCTACGAAGACTGGAAGGAGGTGGTTCACGCCGCCGACGTGGACGCCGTCTGCATCGGCACCTGGCCCTACCTGCACTGCGCCATCACCCTCGAGAGCCTGGCCGCCGGCAAGCACGTGCTCACCGAGGCGCGCATGGCCATGGACCTTGCCGAGGCCCGGCGCATGCAGGCCGCGGCCCGGGCCTCCGACCGGGTGGCCATGATCGTGCCGGCGCCCTTCAACCTGGAGAGCGAGCCCACCCTGCTCGAGATGGTCGCCGCCGGCGTCTTCGGCGACTGGCTGGAGATCCACGTCACCGCCATGGCCGGCGGCTGGGACCCCGGCGCCCCCCTGCGCTGGCGGCAGCGGCGCGACCTGTCGGGCCACAACATCATGTCCATGGGCATCCTCAACGAGACGGTGAGGCGCTACGCCGGCCACGACCGCGCCGTCATGGCCCACGCCAGCGTCTTCACCACGGAGCGCACCGATCCGGAGAGCGGCACCCGGCGGCCGGCGGACGTGCCCGAGAGCCTCGGCATCCTCTCCGAGCTGGAGTGCGGCGCCACCGCCGTCTACCACGTCAGCAGCGTCGCCGCCCACGGCGGCACCTCCTTCGAGATGCACGGCACGAAGGGGTCCATCCGCCTCGAGGAGGACCAGGCTCTCGTGGCCGTGGACGACAGCGGCTACCGCAGGCTGGTGGTGGCGCCCGAGAAGCAGTGGGGCTGGAACGTGGAGGCCGACTTCGTCGACGCCGTCCGCGACGGCCGGCCGGTGACCCACACCAGCTTCGAGGACGGCGAGAAGTACATGGCCTTCACCGAGGCCGTGCAGGTGAGCCTGCGGGAGGGCCGCAAGGTCGAGCTGGCGAACCTGTAGGCCGGCCTGCCGCCGGACGGGGGCGCGGGATCGACGAGGCGCCGGCGCCGGTGTCTCCATGACGCTGACGCGCCGGGTCTCGCGGCGAAGGGGAGGCTCAACTCTCCCGGAGGCCGTTGCAGAGCACGTGGAACAGGTCGTAGTTGCGCAGCTCGCCCCGCTCCAGCGCCTCGTCCGTGTCGCCGCGCAGGGGCCGGTTGACCACGAACGGTACCGTCGCCTCGTGCAGGCCGCCGTGGGAGCGCAGCCCCTCGGCCACGTGGGACAGGTCGTGCCAGTCCGGCGTCCGCCCGAGGACGGTCCCGCGGTCGGCCAGGACCACCAGGTCGCCGATGCGGTCGGGCGGCAGCTGGTAGAGGGCGGCCGCTTCCGCCCGGGTGTGGACGGCCTCTACCCCGGACACCCCCCGCAACACCCCTGACGCCCGGTCCAGGCTCCCGGCCTCCAGGTAGACCGTGGCGTACGAGCCCAGGGCCCCGTGGTGGACCACGTAGGGATCGGTGATCGGCAGGATGACCCGGGCCTCGGGCACGCCCGCCTCCTTCAGCAGGCTCTCGAGGTACTCCACCTTCGGCGAGCCGTCGGGCCGGGTCTTGGCGTTCATGCCGTGATCGGCGGTGACGGCGACCACGGCTCCGGCGCGGTGCAGGCGGCCGAGGACGGCATCCAGCCGGGCGTGGAAGGCCCGGGCCTCGGGATCGTCCGGCGCGAAGCGGTGCTGCACGAAGTCGGTGGTGGACAGGTAGGTGACGAGGGGACCGCCGCGCTCGAGCAGGCAGGCGCCGGCCTCCAGGCAGTACACGCTCGCTTCGGGGTCGTAGATCCCCGGGGCCGGTCGGCCCACCAGACCGGCCACGTCCTCGCCGGCCTTCTCCACCGAGAGCCGGATGCAGCGGCCGGGCAGCCCCTGCGACAGGAAGGCGAGGAGCTTGTCCTTGGCCGTCACCACGGCCACGTCGGCGCCGGCCCGGGCCAGGCCGGCCAGCACGGTGGGGCAGCGCAGCCAGCGGGGGTCGTTCATCATGACCTCCTCGCCCGAGTCCCGGTCGTAGTAGTAGTTGCCCGGGATCCCGTTCACGGCCGGCGGCGCGCCGGTGGCGATGGCGGCGTTGTTCGGATTCGTGAAGGAGGGCACCACGGTCCGCGCCGTGCCGCGGACCCCGTCGGCGGCCAGGCGCGCCAGCTCGGGCATGACGTCGGCCGCCGCCTCCAGGTACGCGGGGTCGCAGCCGTCGATGCAGACGCCGACGACCGGCTGGCGCGGCACCTCGTAGCAGCGGCCGTTGACGGTGATTCGCCCCGCCGCGGTCAAGGACCTTCCAGCCCCGGGGCGACGGCGACCCGCAGCCAGCGCCGCTGCCGGCTCAGGGCGAGGCCTTCCTCCAGCTGGCGCAAGGGCAGCGTCGGGCCCACGAACGCCTCGAAGGGGTAGCGGCCGGCCGTGCGCCCGAGGAACTCGATCCCCGCCTCGAGGTGGCGCGGCGAGTAGTTGTGCACCCCCCGGAGGGTCAGGCACTTGAAGACGATGCGCTCCCCCGTGATCCCGGCCAGGTCCGAGTCGGGGTGGACCATGCCGGCCAGCACGTAGGTGCCGCCGGTGCGCACCAGGTCCAGGCCCTCGGCCACGGCCGGCGCCTCTCCCGACATCTCCAGGACGCCGTCGACGCCGTCCGGCGCCGCCTTCAGCACCCGCTCCCGCCGCTCTCCCGGGTCCGAGGCCGGATCCAGTCCGACCGCTCCGAAGCGCTCGGCCAGGTCCCGCCGCGCCGGAAGGGGATCGCAGCAGAGCACGCGCACGCCGCGCTCGTCCAGCAGGGCGCAGGCGTAGACCCCGAGCAGGCCGGCCCCCTGCACGAGGGCGGTCGCCGCCCCTTCCGGCAGTTGCTCCACGGCGTTGACGGCGGTGGCCAGGGCGCAGTTGGCCGTCGCCGCCACCGCGTCGGGCAGCCCCTCCGGCACCGGCACGGCCCGCGTTCCCGGGCGCAGCAGCAGGTGCGTGGCGTAGGCGCCGTTGAGTCCGCAGCCGTCGTCGAGGTCGGCGTGGCCGTACTTGAACAGCCGCAGGCACTTCTCCGGCAGGCCGTGGCCCCGGCAGAACCGGCACTGCCCGCAGCTGTCGGCGATGGACCAGCTCACCCGCTCCCCCTCGCCCAGGCCGGCGCGCTCGCTGGCCACGACCCGGCCCACCCCCTCGTGGCCGAGCACGGCCGGCGTCGGCTGCCGCCTGCGGCCGCCGGTGGTGTGCAGGTCGGAGCCGCAGATCGTGGCCAGATCGACCGCGAGCAGGGCTTCACCTTCCTGCAAGCGCGCCGGCAGGGGGAGGCGCTCGTAGCGCAGGGGCTGTCCCGGGCCGTCGAAGACCTGGGCGAAGGCGTGGTCAGGCACAGGGAGGAGGGACCCGCCGGTCAGCGGGGATTGCGGTAGTAGGCCTCCAGCGAGTCCTCGGGCTCGAACCCGAGGAGACGACGGGCCTTGGCGTTGGAGTACTTCCCGTGGGGCAGGTCGGCGACGACGAAGAACACCTCGTTGCGCGAGGGCAGCTTCGCCGTGTCGACTTCGAGGGCGCAGCGGATGGCCCGCGCCGCGTCGGCGAAGGTGACCGTGAAGGGGTTGAGGTCGCCGGCGCCGCCGCGTTCGGGATCGCTCGGATCGGCGGCCCGGAAGGAGAGGAAGAGCATGCACATGACGTGGATGGGGTGGTTCTCGCTGAAGAGGCGGCAGACCTCCTGGCCCGCCGCCTTGCTGAGGGCGTAGAGGTTGGTGCCCGAGTGGGCGGGCACTTCCTCGACAATGCCGAAGTCGAAGGCGTGATAGGGCTGGCCGGTGATGGTGAAGTGGGGCCCCGTGTTGATGAAGCGGTCGTGGCCGAGGTCGACGGCGGTGCGCACGGCGTTGTACGTGCCCAGGGTGTTCACGTCCCAGGCGATCTTGCGGTGGGGGCGCAGCACCGAGCAGTTGACGACAGCGTCGCACCCCGCCGCGGCGCGCCTCACCTGGCCCAGGTCGGCCACGTCCACGCGCATCGTCTCGTGGGGCGACCGGAGCGGCGGCTTGAGGTCGGTGATGCGCAGGTCGTAGCCGCGGGCCTCCAGCTCCGCCACCACCCACGGGCCCAGGAAGCCGTTGCCGCCGAGGAGACAGACCTTCATCCCGTCCTCCGTCGGCGCGGCCGGAAGGCGGGGTAGTTGCCGGAGCGGAAGCGGGCGCCCTCGAACTCCCCCTGCACGTGCAGCAGTCGGTAGCCCCCGGGGCCGGCCTGCACGGCGGAGGCCACGGCGGCGCCCGCCTCGCCCGGGTCCAAGGCCATGGGGTCGAGAGCGCCGCCGGCCCCGGCTTCCACCAGGTGCCCCAGGCGCACCACGGTGAGGGAGATCTGCTGCGTCTGGGCGAACTCGCGGGCCACGAACTCCCCGAGGCCGGGGGCCATCACCTCCGGCTCGGTGGTCGGGCGCGGCCGCCAGTCGGGCTGGACCCGCAGGTCCTCGTCGTACGCGGCGAAGAGGTCCAGCGTGCTCAGGTAGACGCAGTGCTCGACGCCGGCCGCCGCCGCGGCGGTGAGCAGGTTGTAGGTGCAGCGCGTGCAGGCGTCGATCCAGTCGGCGGCTTCGGCCCGGGCGCCGGAGGGACCGGGGATGTGGACCACGGCCTTCATCCCCCGCACCAGGGCGTCGGTGGCGGCCGTATGGCCGAGGCGGGACTGCACGAAGTCGAGATCGGTCCGCAGGCGCCGGCGGTCGGAGAGCCGCAGGCGGTGCCTCCGGCGGCGCAGCTCGGCGGTGACGGCGCGGCCGAGACCGCTCCCGGCGCCGGTGACCAGGACCCTCATGACAGGCCCGCCTCGCGGAAGGCCCCGTCCAGGGTGCGGAAGGTGAGCTCGGCGGCGGCCAGCGGATCGTAGCCGGGGCGGCGCTGGACCATGACGCTCACCTCGGCGGTGATGTAGCCGTCGTACCCGGCGCGCTCCATCTCCCGCAGGTAGGCGGGAAAGTCGAAGGGCCCCTCGCCGGGGATCAGGAACTCGTGGCCGGGCGAGCGCCCCCGCTGGTCCTTGACGTGGGTGTGAACGGAGTGCGGCGCCAGGACGGCCACGGTCTCCGCCGTGGGCAGGCCGAGAACCTCGAAGTGGCTGATGTCGAAGTTGAGCTTGAGAAAGTCCGAATCGACGCGTTGCAGGAGCCAGACCGCCTTGTCGGGCAGGTCCAGGGCGGAGCCGACGTGGGGCTCGAGGGCGATGACGACCCCCGCCGAGGCCGCGTAGTCGACGAGCCGGCCCACGCGCTCGAGGATGAAGCCGCGCCGCGGCTCCCAGTCGTCCGGACGGCCGCCGAGGGTGGTGTCCAGGGCGGGGGGCGGCCCCCCGGCCGGCGCCCACTCGGCGCACAGGTCCACGGCCCCGGTGAGCCGCCGCCAGTTCTCCTCGTGCTCTCCGCCTTCGGCCAGCAGCGACCGGTGGCCGGCCACCGCCGGCATGTCGAGGCCGTGGTCGTCGAAGAGGGCGCGGATCCGCCGCCGCTCGGCGGCGTCGAGGCTGTCCAACTCGGTGGTGTAGCCGGGGATGACGGTGGGCTCGACGCCGGTGAAGCCGAGGCCGGCGAGGTGCTTCACGGCGTCGTCGACGGCCACGGCGGGCATGCCCCACGTGGAATAGCCGATCTGCATGGGGGCGGCTTACACGACCTGCTGCTCGAAGTTGGAGGGCATCATGTCGTGGATGCCGGAGTCGCGCAGCGCCGTGGGCGACTGCATCTCCAGGACCGCCTTCTCGTGCAGCTCGTCGACGCTGCGGCAGCCGGCGGTGGCCAGCGTGGAGCGCAGGATCTGCAGGACCAGGGGCAGCTTGTCGAAGATCGAGCCGAGATGGGGCACGTGCCCGGTGATCCCCTCCTCGAAGAACAGGTCCTTCAACTGGGCGTAGCGCCGGTGGTTGCGGGCCTTGGCGCTGCCCTCCATCCAGTACTCCTTGACGATCTCGCCGGCGGCGTTGCGCATCAGGTTGCCGGCCGACTCGGTGTAGCGGGCGAAGAAGTTGCCCATCATGAGCGCGTTGGCTCCGAGGGCCAGGGCCACGGACATCTCCGCCGGGGAGGAGATGCCGCCGTCGGCGATGAGGGGCAGGTAGGCGCCCGTTGCGTCGGCGTGGCGGTCGCGGGCCGGGCAGATGCCGAGCAGGGCCGATCCCTGGCCCCGGCCGGTGGCCTTGACCTCCTGGGTCGTGCAGCCGGAGCCGATCCCCATGCCGACCTTCACCGCGTCGGCGCCGGTCTCGGCGAGAAACTCGAAGCCGCGGGCGGTGACCACGTTGCCGGCCACCACGGGGACCTCGCAGGTCGACTTGATCCACTCCACCATCTGGCGCTGGTAGTGGGTGTGGCCGTCGGAGGCGTCGACGACGAGGACGTCGACATCGTGCTCCACCAGGCAGTGGACGCGCTCGCGGTCCTCCGGGTGGGTGGAGACGGCGGCGCCCACGAGCAGGCGCTTCTTGGCGTCGATCGACTCGTTGGGATGCAGCAGGTGCTTGTCGAGGTCCCTCTTGAAGACGGCCGACTGCAGAATGCCGCCGGCGTCGACGATGGGCAGGAAGCCGCGGCCGAACTTGATCATGAGCTGGTTGGCTTCCTTCAGGTCGGAGATGTCGACGCCGTACTGGATGTCGGTGCGCATGCGCTCCCCGACGCTGAGGGCGTGATCGCGGCGGACGTCGAAGTCCTTGTCGGTGATCACGCCGAGAAGCTTGCCGTGGAACTCGCCCGAGTCGGTCACCGGGAAGGTGGAATAGCCCATCTCCTCCATGATGCGGATCACGTCGGCGATGGCCTGGCGGGGCGAGAGGGTGGTGATGTTGGTCTGGAAGCCCGCCTTGAAGCGCTTCACGCGGCCGATCTTCTCCGACTGCTGCTCGATCGTCTGGCTCACCGGCAGGATGCCGATGCCGCCGAGCTGGGCGATGGCGATGGCCATCTCGGTGCCCGTCACCGCCTGCATGGCGGCGGTCAGAAAGGGCGTGTGCAGGCGCAGGAAGTCGTCGCCCCGGCGGCACAGGCGGGTGGTGAGATCGATGTTGAGGGCGTTGCCGTCGGGGGGCGTGTACCCCGGCAGGATGCGGAACTCGCGGAGGCTGTGCGACGGTCGATCGAGAACCTTGCTCATGTTGGTTCGTCCTTGACCTTGACCTTGAACGCGAGACGGGCGCCGTGGCCCGGGGCCGTCGAATCTAGGCGGCGGCGCCCGTTTCCTCAATAGAAGGACGTGAGCGAGAATGGGGGGGAAGGCGTATCTTAGCGCGCTTGATTTCCCACCGGAACGACAGGAGGAGTGACATGCCCAACATTCGACCGCTCCGCTCCCGCGGCGGCGGCGCCCTGCCCGGCTTCCTGGTCGGCTGCCTGGCCATGCTGATTCTGGGGGCGGTCCTGGGTCTGCTGCTGGCGCCGCAGCGGGGCGAGGTCACCCGCCGCAGGATCCTGCGGCGCGCCGGCGCCGCCCGCGATGGCGTCATCGACAAGGTCGAGGACCTGATGGTCCACCGCAGCGAGGAGGTGGCCGGTGCCGACGAAGAAGCAGCTCGCTGACGGCCTGCGGGGCCGCCTCGCCGGCGTCGCCGAGCGCGGGCGCGTCCTCGGGCGGGTCCTGAGGGCGCGCGCCGACGTGGCCGCCGCCCGCCGCCGCCTGCGCGGCGCCTTCCGCGAGCTCGGCGAGGAGGTCTACGGCCGCCTCGGGGAGGGCCGCCTGGAGGGGGACCACGGTCTCCTGGTCCTCAAGGAGCGGATCGACGGCCTGCGCGGGGAGGTCCACGGCCGCGAGGAGGAGCTGCGCGGCGCCATGCAGGGCCCGCCGCCCCCGGCGCAGGATCCCGGCGCGGCTCCCGCCGCCGTCGACGGAGATCCGGAGCGCGGTCCGTGACCCGCTTCCTCCTCGGCGTATTCGCCGGCCTCGTGGCGGGGATCCTGCTGTTCGGCCCGTCCGGGCCTCACCCGGCCGTCACCCGGCCGTAGTCGAGACGGCAGAGCCGGGCGTAGATCCCGTCCCTGGCGATCAGCTCCTCGTGGCGCCCCCGTTCCCGCACCTGGCCTCGGTGGAGCACGAGGATCTGGTCGGCGCTGCGGACCGTCGACAGGCGGTGGGCGATGACCACCGACGTGCGGTCGTGCATCAGCCGCTGCACGGCCTCCTGGATCAGCTGCTCGGTCTCCGTGTCGATGCTGGAGGTGGCCTCGTCGAGGACCAGGATCGCCGGGTCGAAGGCCAGGCAGCGGGCGAAGGAGAGTAGCTGGCGCTGGCCCGCCGACAGGCTCGAGCCGCCCTCGGCGACCGGCTGCCCGTAGCCCCGCGGCAGGCGTTCGATGAACGGCTCCGCCTTCACGTAGCGCGCCATCCTTCGCACCTGCTCCGGAGAGATCTCGCCGTTCCCCAGGCGGATGTTGCTCTCCATGTCCCCCGAGAACAGGAAGACGTCCTGCTGCACGATGCCGATGCGGCGCCGCAGGGCGTTCACGTCCCACTCGCGCACGTCGAGGCCGTCCACCCTCACCGAGCCCTCCTGGACGTCGTAGAACCGGCACAGGAGGTTGACCACCGTCGTCTTGCCCGAGCCGGTGGCTCCCACCAGGGCCAGGCTGTGGCCGCCCGGCACGGTGAAGGAGACGTCGCGCAGGACCCAGTCCGCGGCCGCCGCCTCGTACTTGAAGTGCACGTTCTCGAACTCGATCACCGGCGCTCCGGACGCCTCCACGGGCGGCGGGCGGCCCCCGGCCCCGGCCGGCTCGGTCGGCGTGTCGAGGAGCTGGAAGATGCGCTCCGAGGAGGCCATGGCGCTCTGCAGCAGGGCGTAGCGGTCGGAGATGTCCATGATCGGGCGGAAGAAGCGCCGGATGTACTGCAGAAAGGCCGCCAGCACGCCCAGCTCGATGCGATCCTGCAGGACCGCGCCGGCGCCGTACCACACGACCAGGGCCGTGCCCACCGTGGAGACCCACTCGGTGAAGGGGAAGAACAGGGCGTAGTAGAGGATCTCCCGGTCCTCGGCGCGACGGTAGGGCAGGTGCTCGCCGTCGAAGTCGCGGCGGTTGCGGCCCTGGCGGTTGCACAGCTGCACCACCTCCATGCCGGTGATGTTCTCCTGCAGGTAGGCGTTGAGCCGCGCCAGGCGCAGCCGCAGCTCGCGGTAGGCCCCCATGGCCCGGCCCTGCAGGTAGAAGGTGGCCACCGCCACCACCGGGACCACGAGGCAGGAGATCAGGGTCAGGCGCAGGTCCATGAAGGCCATGAAGCCGATGATCGCCGCCAGCGTCGCCAGGTCGATGAACACGGAGACCACGCCCTCGGTGAAGAACTCGTTCAGGGCCTCCACGTCGTTGGTGGTGCGCGTCATGGTGCGGCCGATGGGCGTGCGGTCGAAGTAGCGCATGGGCAGGCGCTGGAGATGGGCGAAGATCCGATGCCGCAGGTCGCGCATGACGAGCTGCCCCGTCATCTCCGTGACCCGCGTCTGGCCGTACTGGGCGGCGTACTGGACGGCGAGGGAGCCGAAGTAGAGGACGACCAGCGTGTGGAGGCCGTCCAGGTCGCCCTGCCGGATGTAGTCGTCGATGCCGATCTGGGTGAGCCACGGTCCGAGCTGGCTGGAGGCCGCGGCGGCCACGATCAGGACCAGGGCGGCGGCCACCCGGCGCTTGTAGGGGGCCAGGCAGGCCACCAGCCGCACGGCCAGGCGCAGGTCGAAGGGCCGCTCCTGGATCTCCTCTTCCCGGGACGCGGGGACCGGGCTCACAGCCGCTCCAGCTCGGCGGCCAGCTGCTGGCGGCGGGCCAGCTCGGCGTAGAACCCCCCGGCCGCGGCCAGCTCCTTGTGGGTGCCGCTCTCGGCGATCCGTCCCTGGTCGAGGACGACGATGCGGTCGGCGTCCCTCAAGGTGGAGATGCGGTGGGCGATGAGGATCGTCGTGCGCGACGCCATGATGCCGCGCAGGTGACCGAGGATCGCCTCCTCCGTATGCGTGTCCACGGCCGACAGGGCGTCGTCGAGGATCAGGATCCCCGGCCGCGCCAGCAGCGCCCGGGCCAGGGTCGTGCGCTGCTTCTGGCCCCCCGACAGGGTGATGCCGCGCTCCCCCACGAGGGTGGCGAAACCGTCGTCGAAGGCCTCCACGTCCTCCCGCAACCCGGCCTCGCCCGCGGCGGCGAGGATCAGGTCCTCGCCGGCCTCCTCCACCGCGTAGCCGACGTTGGCCCGCACCGTGTCCGAGAACAGGAAGGGGGTCTGGGCCACGTAGCCCATCGCCTCGCGCAGCTCCTCGAGGGGCCACTCCGGCAGCGGCGCGCCGTCGAGCAGGACCCGCCCCTCGGTCGGCTCGATCAGCCTCGGGATCAGCCGCGCCAGCGTCGTCTTGCCGGAGCCCACGCGGCCCACGACGCCGAGGGTCGAGCCCGCCGGGACGGTGAGATCGATCCCCTCCAGCGCCGGCAGCCCCTCGTAGGCGAAGCCCACGCCCTCGAACCGCAGCTCCCCGCGGATCCTCGTGGAGCGCCGGCCCCGGCCCTGCTCCGCCCGGTCGCGCACCCCGGCCGGACCGGCCTCGGCTGGGGAGGCCCCGGCCGCGAGGTCGTCCGAATCGCGGATCTCGGGACGCACCGCCAGGACCTCGTCGATGCGGCGAATGGCCACCAGGGCGCGCTGCAGGCGGTCCACGACCCAGCCCATGTGGCCGATGGGGCGGATCAGCATCGTCAGGTAGGCGTTGACGGCGACGAAGTCGCCGATGCTCAGGGCCCCGGCGGTCACCTCCCGGCCTCCGAGCCACAGGTTCATCCCCAGGCTCAGGGAGGCGATCAGGAAGGTGAGGGGGCGGTACACGGCGCGCGTGTGGATCAGGCGCCCGTTGCGCTCCAGGTACTCCTGGTTCAGCCCCCCGAAGGCCCGGGTCTGGGCGCCGCCCTGGTCGAAGGCCTTGACCACGCGGATCCCGGTGAGGTTCTCCTGGACGAAGTTGCTCATGTGGCCGAAGAAGTCCTGGATCGCCCGGAACCGGGAGTGCACCAGGGAGGCCATGCGGATGACGAACAGGCTCAGGAGCGGCACCGGGACCAGCACCAGCAGGGTCAGCTGCCAGTCGATGCGGCACATCATGAAGATGGTGAACGAGAAGATCAGGACGGTCTCCACCACGCCCCGCAGGCCGTAGACGAAGAACAGGCGGACCTGGTTGAGGTCGTTGGTGGCCCGCGCCATCAGGTCCCCGGTCCGGTGCCGCTGGTAGAAGGACAGGGGCTGGCGGAGCAGGTGCCCGAAGTAGGCGGTGCGGATGTCGAACTCGATCCAGGTGGCGGCCACGCCGAGGAGTCGCCGCATGGCGAAGCCGCCGGCCGCCACCAGGAGGGAAAGGCCGAGGATGCGCAGCGCGTTCCCCTCGACCAGGGCGGCCGCGTCCGCGGCCGAGGTCGATGCGAGGGCGTCGACGGCGGCGCCGATCTCGCGGGGGATGAGGGAGTTGGCCGCCTGGGACAGCAGGATCGTCCCCGCGCCCAGGGCCATGCGGAGGCGGTACGGCCGGGCGTAGGGGGCGAAAGGTCCGAGCATCGGACCAAAGGAAGCCCCGGGCCCCGGGGGCTTCAAGGATCCCGACCGCCGGAGGGGCGGCTCAGGCCTGGGCGGCGATCTCCGGGAAGCGCTCCAGCAGCCGGGGGCGGATGGCCCGCAGGGCCCGGCCCCGGTGGCTGACCGCCCCCTTCTCGTCGGCGCTCAGCTCGGCCAGGCCCCGTCCGGCCTCCCGGGCGAAGAACACGGGATCGTATCCGAACCCGCCGGCACCGGCCGGCGCCTCGAGGATGCGCCCCTCGCAAACGCCCTCCGCCGTGGCCAGACGCCCGTCGGGGGCCGCCGCCACCAGGCAGCAGCGGAAGCGGGCGCCGCGTTCGCGGGGGGGGGCGCCGGCCAGGGCCTGCAGCAGCAGCCGGCAGCGGCCGCCGTCGTCGAGGCCCTCGCCGCCGTAGCGGGCCGAGGCCGCGCCCGGGGCGCCTCCGAGGGCGTCCACCTCGAGGCCGGAGTCGTCGGCCAGGCTGACGCATCCCGAGGCTTCGGCGAAGGCCCGGGCCTTCAGCAGGGCGTTGTCGTGGAAGGTGGCGCCCGTCTCGGCCACCCGGAGCCCGTGCAGGCCGCGGTCGGCGGGCGAGACCGTGGCGATGCCGCTCAGCAGCCGGCGGAACTCGGCGAGCTTGCCCGGGTTGCCCGTGGCCACGAGCACCACGGCCGGGCTAGCGGCCTTCGGCGGTGGCCTGCGCCGCTTCGAGCTCCTGCAGCCTGTGGTTGCAGTAGTCGCGCTGGCGGCTGTCCTTGCTGCCCCGCTGGTACCAGGTGCGGGCCTGGCCGATCTCCCCGAGATCGACGTGGGCGTCGGCGAGCACGACCATGGCGGCATAGTAGTCCTTGCGCCCGCGCAGGGCCTCCCGGGCCGCCTTGGCCGCCGGGCGGGCCTGACCCGTCCCCAGGTAGGCCTCGCTCAGCCGGTAGTGTCCCACGGCGTTCTTCGGATCGATCTCGACCGCCCTCTTCAGCGCCGTCACCGCCTCGTCGTAGCGCTGGAGGTGGTTGAGCGTGGTGCCGAGCAGCACCAGTCCGGCGGAGTACTCCGGGTCGACCTTGACCGCCTTCTTCAGGGTCTTCACGGCGCCCTCCAGGTCCTCGGAGGCGAGGCGCACCCGCGCCAGTGCGGAATAGGCCTGCACGACGGAGCCGTCCACGGCGATCGCCTTCTCGTACATCCGCGCCGACTGCCGCAGGTCGCCGTGCTGGTGGTGGATGTGCCCGAGGGAGAGGTACGGCCACGCGTAGTCGGCCTCCTCGGCGATGGCCGCCTCCAGGGCGGGAACGGCCTGGTCCGGCTGGCGCAGGCTCAGATGGCACAGGCCGATCACGTAGTGGGCCTTGGCCCGGTGTCTGTGGTGCTTGGGCCCGTGGTCCCTGGCCCCCTGCACCAGCGAATCGATCCAGGCCGGCGGGGATGCGCTCTCTCTCAGGGGCCGCAGCTCGCCGTCGAGGACGGCCTCGAGCAGATCGATCCAGTGGTGGTCCGGCTGGTAGCGCAGCGACGTCTCGAGATGCCGAATGGCCTCCCCGAAGCGCCGCTGCCGCCGGGATTCCAACCCTCCATTGAAGTAGAAGCTCGACAGCTGGATGGCGTAGCTGTGGCGCAGGGAAGCCCTCAGCGAATCGATCCAGGCCCGTGGCGCCGGGTCGGACTTGAGCAGCGTCTGCCGCAGCGAATCGATGAACGCCCGGGGCTGGCCCATGGGTTGCTGCAGACCGTGCCGCAAGGCGGCTTCGAGAGCGGCCGCCGCCTCGAGGGGGTGCCCCAGGGCCTGGTGGGCGCGGCTCAGGGCGTAGTACGCCACGTCGTAGGTCGTGTCGATGGCGATGGCCGCCTCCAGCTCGATGGCGGCGTTGCGGAAGTCCCTCTTCCTCAGGAGGTCGTACCCGGGGCGGTAGCGCTCGATCGCCTCCTGTGACTGGGCCGTGGCGGCCGCGGCCCACGCGAAGGCCGCGATCCCCAGGGCCGCGGCGAGGGCGCGGGCCCCGGGTCGGGGGAATCTGCTCGAGGTCATTATCGGTAATCCGTGATCGGCTTGGTGGGGGAGGGAGCGGGCCGTTCAACCTAACCGGCGGCTTCGCCGGTTGTCAAAGCGGGAAAGGGCTGCGTACGTTCCTGACCCCGGTCTCCGCCCCCTTTTCGAGATGCGCTGGTACGAACTCGATCCCTCCTACTGGCTCTACTACGCCGCCGACTGGTGCCGGGACGAGCTGCCGGGCACGCGCACCGGCGCCGTGGGCATCGGCTTCTTCGAGCTCGCCGCCGAGCTGTGGCCCTGGGTGCTGGCCGGTGCCGCCCTGAGCGCCGTGGCCTCCCACTACCTCCCGCGCACCCGCCTCGGGGCGCTGCTCTCCCGCCACCGCCGCGGCTCCGTGGTCGGCGCCTCCCTCATCGGCCTGGTCTCCCCTCTGTGCACCTTCGCCGCCATCCCCGTCGTCTCCCGGGTCATGGCCTCGGGGGTCCCGGCGGCGCCCCTCATGGCCTTCCTCTTCGCCTCGCCGCTGATGAACCCGGCCCTCTTCTTATATACCCAGGGAGCCCTCGGCCTCGAGATGGCGGTGGCCCGCACGGTCACCGCCCTCGGCATCGGCCTGGCCGCCGGCTTCGGCACGGCGGCGCTGCAGGGCCGGGGGTGGCTCGCCAGCCTCGGGACGGCGCCCTTCGCCGTGGCCGGCGGCTCCGGCCCGGCGGCGGCCGAGGCGCCGGCCGGTCCCGCCCTGTGGCGGCGGTTCGCCCGCGACTTGTCCTTCATCTCCCGGTGGTTCGCCCTGGGCCTCTTCCTGGCCGCCCTCGTCTCCACCTTCCTCACCCCGGAGATGATCCGCGCCGTCCTCGGCTCCGGGAACCGCTGGTCGGTGCCGTCCGCGGTCGCCCTCGGCGTCCCCCTCTACGCCTGCGGCGGCGCCGCCATCCCCATCGTCGAGACCATGGTCCGCATGGGCATGGCTCCGGGCGCGGCCCTCGCCTTCTTCATCGCCGGCCCGGCGACCAAGCTCCACACGGTAGGCACCCTCGGCGCCGTCTTCGGCCGCCGGGTGCTCGCCTGGTACCTGCTGGTCATGCTCCTGGGCGCCCTCCTCTGCGGATCCCTCTACCCATTCGACCAACCACTGAGAACGCCGCCCTACGGCGAGCTGCCCCGGGACCCGTTCTGAGCCGCCGGCTGCAGCCCTCGGCCGCGGCCATCCTGTGGCTGGCCGCATCGGTCGCCGGGACGCCGCCGGCCGGCGCCTTTCCCTACACCCTCGAGTGGAAGCGCCTCGCCGGGGACCCGCCGCCGGCCGCGGTGGTCGAGTCCGGGGATCGGGTCGTCTTCGCCGAAGCCGGGGGCGCCATCACCGCCCTGGGGCGCCGGGACGGGCTGCGCCTGTGGCGGGCGCGTCCCGGCGGACCCGTAGGCCCGGCGTTGGCCGCGTCGGGTCCGCGCCTGCTCTTCGCCGACCGCCGGGGCCTCGCCGGGGCCTTGAGCCTGGAGACGGGCCGGCCCCTGTGGTCCCTCCGTCTGCGCGGCCGGGGGTCCTGCCGCCTGGCCGTGCTCGATGACCTCGTGCTGGTCCACGGCGGCGACGGTGTGCTCCACGCCCTCGAAGCGGAGACCGGGCACGAGCGCTGGCGCCTGCGCACCGGCCTGCGGCCCCACTCCGAGCCGGTCGTCCGGGACGGGAAGCTCGTCGTGGCCGCCGCCGGCCGCCTGCTGGCCGTGGACCCCTCGACCGGCCGGCGCCTCGCCTCCCAGCCGGTGGAGGGGATCCGCCTCCTCGCCGCCGGGCCGCGGGGGGTCTTCGTCTCCGGCGGCGGCTCGGTGCGCGCCTTCGACGGCGATCTGCGGCCGCTGTGGACGAGCTGGCTCGGCACCGGTCTGACCGCGGCACCGGCCCCCGCGGGCGGTCAGCTCTGGTGCCCGGGGGCCAACGGATTCCTCTACGCCCTCAACCCGCGGCGGGGCGAGGTGCGCTGGTCCCTGGACCTCGGGGGCCGGCCCACGGGCCCCCCGGTGGCCGCCGCCTCCGGCGTGGTCCTGGCCACCGCGGAAGGGGAGCTGATCGGGGTCGAGGCCGACGGCCGCGTGCTCTGGCGCCAGCGGCTGGCCGCCGGCCGGGCCTCCGTCGCCGCCGGCGCGGACCGGCTCTACGCCGCCGGCGACGGGCGCCTCCACGCCTTCGCCCCGGCGCCGCTGCGGGGGGCCCCCGGCGACACGGTCTGGTGGGAGGCCCGCTCCGGCGGCCGCAAGACGGGCTACGGCTGGAGGCTGTGGAGCGAGGAAGGGGATTCCCTGCGGCTCTCGGAATACGCCGTCGGCTGGCGCCGAGGCTTCGTCGAGCTGCGCGCCGAGAGCGTCCTCGACGCCCGGGACCTGTCCGTGCGGCGGGTGAGCCGCGCCCGCACCGACGCCAGCCAGGTGCTGCGCACCGAGGTCGCCGCCGCCGGGGCCGGCCTGTTCCTGGAGCGCCGCCTCGGTCCCGGCGCCGAGAGCTGGACCGTGCCGGACCCCGGCGGGGTCACGCTGGCCGCGGCCATCCCCCGCCGGCTGGCCCGGGGGCCCCTGCGCCCCGGCCGGCGCGACACGCTGCTCGTCCTCGATCCGGAGAGCGGCGTCCTGCGGCCCGTGTACGCCCAGGTCGGCACCACCGCCGCCGGCGAGACCCCGGTGACCCTGCGCTTCGGCCCGGCGGTCTCGCCGCCGCCGCCCGCGGCCGGAGACCTGCCGCCCGACCTGCTGCCGGATCTGCGGGTCCACCTGTGGCTGGACGAGGCCGGCCGCGAGATCCGCGCCCACGCCCCGGCCCTGGCCACCGCCGAGCGCCGCGTCGGCGCCGGGGAGGCCCTCGCCTGGATCCGCCCGGAGCCGGGGGAACCTCTGCGCCTCGACCGCGAGGTGCCCCGGCCGGGCCGGCTCGACAGCCTGTGGATCGGCTGGCCCGCCGCCCAGGGAGAGGTGAGTCGCCTCTTCGTCCTCGACGGGCGCCAGAGCCTGGCGGCGGACTCCTCCGGATCGGTCCTGACCGTGCGCCGGGAGACCCTGCCGGAGCAAGGGCTCTCCGTCTCCGAGGTCGCCGCCCTTCCGGCCCTGGCCCCGTACCGGGCCCCCTCCCTCTACATCCAGTCCGAGGCCCCGGCGATCCGCGCCCTGGCCGGCCGTCTCGTCCCCGATCCCGGCGCCGACAGCCGCGACGCGGCGCGGGTCCTCCACGACTGGGTCCACGATCACATGGAGCCCGCCCACACCGACGTCCGCTTCAAGACCTCCCTCGAGGTGCTGCGGGACCTGCGGGGGACCTGCTCGGAGTACACCGTGCTCTTCGCCGCCCTCAGCCGCGCCGCCGGCATCCCCGCCCGCGTGAGCGTCGGCTTCGCCGTCTCCGCCGCCGGCGAGCTGGTGCCCCACATCTGGCCCCAGGTCTTCGTCGGCGAGTGGGTCGAGGTCGATCCCTCGTGGAACGCCTTTCCCGTGGAGGCCGCCCACGTCAAGACCGGCCAGGGTCTGCTGCACCCCGCCCACCTCGAGCGCCTCAACCTGCCCCTGGAGCTCATCGGAGCCGCCGCCGGCGGGCCTCGGCTGGTGCGCTTCGACGCCGAGGGCCAGCCCCCCTCTCTGGCCGTGGCCGAGAGCCTCCACGCCGCGGCCCTGGAGGCCGAGCGGCGCTTCGAGGACGAGGCCGCCCAGGCGGCGCGCTACGAGCTGGCCGCCCTGCCCCTCAACCGCCGCAGCCGCGAGGCCCTCACCGCCATCGCCGGCTTCCATCTCGAACGCGGCGGGCTCGAGGAGGCGGCCTGGGCCCTGGACCGGCTGGAGAGCCTCGATCCCGCCGCGGCCGGCGCCGTCCTCTACCACCGCGCCCGGCTGCGGGAGGAGCGCGGCGACCCGGCGGGCGCCCGCCGGCTGCTGGAGGATCTGGTGGCCGGCTTCCCGGAGTCGGATCTCGCCGACGACGCCCTCGGACGCCTGGCCGCCCTGGTCGCCGACAGCGAGGGCTGCCGCCGCGCCCGGCCCCTCTACCGCCGGCTGGTGGAGACCTACGCCGGCTCCGGCTGGGCCTCGGTGGCGGCCTCGGCCCTGCGCCGCTGCTCGGAGCGGGAGGCCCTGCTGGAGGACCCTTCCCCGGGGGCGGCCCGCGTGGACTCTGTTCGCGGCCGGGGTTATCGTTGAGAACATGAGAACAGAGCGCCGGAATTTCGCTCGCACGGCTGCGGCCGCCGGCCTCACGGTCCTGGTGGCCGCCCTCGCCGGACTGGCCTGCGGCGATCCCGACCCCGAGCCGCAGATCCAGCTCCTGCGCAGCCTGCAGCCCGAGATCCGCGAGAAGGCCGCGGGCAAGCTCCTGCTCTACGGCGAGCGCGTCGTGCCTCGTCTCATCCAGGAGTCCGAGTCCGAGTACACCCGGGTGCGCTTCGAGGTGGCCCGCCTCCTCGGCCGCCTGCGCGACCCCCGGGCCGCCGACGCTCTCGTCCGCCTCCTCGACGACAACTCCTTCAACGTCGCCTCGTACGCCGCCTGGGGCCTGGGCGAGTTGCGGGCCAAGAAGGCCCTGCCCGTGCTCCTGCGGTTCACGGAGACGCCGGCCAAGACCTTCCGCCAGCAGGTCGTGCAGGCCGTCGGCTCCTGCTACGACGACACCCTCCACGCCGCCTTGGGCGACTCCGTGCGCCGGGTGATCGAGCGCGCCTTCCACGATCCCGTCCCCGGCGTCCGCATCGCCGCTCTCGGCAGCGCCCGCCACCTCGGCTACGCCGGCATGGTGGAGGCGCTCATCCGCCTGGCCGGGGACCGCGAGGCCAAGGTCCGCCACGTCGCCGTCCAGACCCTCGGACAGGCCGCCATCGGCCGGGCCCCGCGCTCGCCCGGGCCGGCCCCCGCCGCCGAGCGGGCCGCCATCGAGCAGGCCCTGCTGCTGAGTCTGGAGGACTCCTACCAGAGCATCCGCACCAAGGCGGTGCGCGCCCTCGAGCAGATGGGCCCCCCGCCCGGGGCCGCCCCCGCCCTGCGCCGGCTCGCCGAGGGCGGCACGGTCGAGGACCGGCGGGAGGCCGGGCGCGTCCTCGAAGCGATCGCCGCCGGGGCCGCGGCACCTGCGGGTACGCAGGTCTCCGGATGACGGAGTCCGCCCCCGGCCTGCGCATCGGCTTTCCTTCCGGCAGCCTGCAGCAGGCGACCCTCCGGCTCTTCGACCGCGCCGGCTACCGCATCGACCTGCCCTCCCGCTCCTACGAGCCCGAGGTCGACGACCCCGAGCTGTCGGGCCTGATGTTCCGCGCCCAGGAGATCGCCCATTATGTTGAACGCGGCGTCGTCGACGTGGGCATCACCGGCCACGACCTGGTCCTCGAGTGCGACGCCGATGTCCACGAGATCGGCGAGCTGCGCTACGGCAAGGCCTCCTCCCGGCCCCTGCGCTGGGTCATCGCCGTCGCCGAGGACTCTTCCATCCGCTCTTTGGAGGACCTCCGAGGCAAGCGTATCGCCACCGAGCTGCCGGGCGTCACCCGCCGCTTCCTGAGCGAGCGCGGGATCGACGCCGAGGTCGAGTTCTCCTGGGGCACGACCGAGGTCAAGGCCGGCATCCCGGGGGTGGCCGACGCCGTCGTCGACATCACCGAGACCGGCTCCTCCCTGCGCGCCAACCGCCTGCGCGTTCTCGAGGTGATGCTGGAGTCCACCACCCGCTTCATCGCCAATCACGGCGCCTGGAGCGACGGCTGGAAGCGGCGCAAGGCCGAGAACCTCTTCACCCTCCTCGTCGGCGCCCTCGAGGCCGAGTCCAAGGTGGGGCTCAAGATGAACGTCCCCCGCGAGCGCCTGCCCGAGGTCATGCGGAACCTGCCCGCCCTCCACGCCCCCACCGTCTCCAGCCAGGCCGACGAGGCCTGGGCCGCCGTCGAGATCATCGCCGACGAGATCGTCGTCCGCGACCTGATCCCCCTCCTCAAGCGCTGCGGCGCCGAGGGCATCATCGAGTACCCCCTCAACAAGGTCGTCTACTGAGGGCGCGGCCTGTGCTCGACCTCGTCCACTACACCTCCGGCGGTTCGCTGCGGGGCCGGCTGGCCGAGGTCCTCGGCCGGAGCGGCGCCATCCCCGCCGAGATCGAGGAGGCCGTGGCCGGCATCCTGGCGGCGGTGCGCGACCGCGGCGACGCGGCGGTCGCCGAGTTCACGGCCCGCTTCGACGGCGTGAGTCTGACGCCGGGCCGTTTCCGCGTCCCGGGCAAGGCCCTGCGGGACGCCCTGAACTCCGCCGACCCCGGGCTCATGGCCGCCATCGGCCGCGCCGCCGCCAACATCCGCGCCTTCCACGAGGCCCAGAAGGCGGACTCCTGGTTCCGGGAGGACGGCGACGGCGTCGTCCTCGGCCGCCGCATCACCCCCCTGCGCCGCGTCGGCATCTGCGTGCCGGGCGGCGAGGCGCCGCTCATCTCCAGCCTGCTCATGGCCGCCGTTCCCGCCCAGGTGGCGGGCGTCGACGAGATCTGCGTCGTCACCCCGCCCCTCCCCTCGGGCCGGCCCCACCCCGGCCTGCTGGCCGCCGCCGGCTTCCTCGGCCTCACCGAGGTCTACGGCATCGGCGGCGCCCAGGCGGTGGCCGCCCTCGCGTACGGCACCGGCACCGTGCCCGCCGTCGACAAGATCGTCGGCCCCGGCGGCCCGTACACGGTCGCCGCCAAGCGCCAGGTCTACGGGATCGTCGGCATCGAGATGGTCCCCGGCCCCTCCGAGATCGCCGTCCTCGCCGACGAGAGCGCCGACCCCGTCTTCATCGCCGCCGACCTGCTCTCCCAGGCCGAGCACGGCTCCGGCTTCGAAGCCGTCGTCTGCATCACCACTTGCGAAAAGCTGGCCGCCGCCGTGCGGGACGAGGTGGAGCGCCAGATGGCGGACCTGCCCCGCGCCGAGGCCGCCGGCCGCGCCCTGTCGCGCTTCGGCGTCGTCGTCACCGTGCCGGACCTGGAGACCGGCGTCGAGCTGGTCAACCGCCTCGCCCCCGAGCACCTGGAGCTGCTCGTGGCCGAGCCCTGGACCTGGCTCGAGCGTGTCCGCCACGCCGGCGCCGTCTTCCTCGGCGAGGCCTCCACCGAGCCCGTGGGCGACTACTACGCCGGCACCAACGCCGTCCTGCCCACCAACGGCGCCGCCCGGTTCGCCTCCGCCCTCGGGCTGAGCGACTTCGTCAAGGCCACCAGCGTCGTCGCGTACACGCCCGATCGCCTGCGCGAATCCGCCGCCGACGTGACCCTCCTGGCGCGCGCCGAGGGCTTCGAGGCCCACGCCCGCGCCGTCGAGGTCCGTCTCGAAGCCTGGAGCCGGGAGGGATCCCCATGACCGACGTCCGCCGGGCCCGCGTCGAGCGCCGCACCTCCGAGACCGAGATCGACCTCACCCTCGTCCTCGACGGCTCCGGCCGCTGCGAGGTCGGCACCGGCGTCGGCTTCTTCGACCACATGCTCCACGCCTTCGCCCGCCACGGCCTCTTCGACCTCACCCTCACCTGCCGCGGCGATCTCGACGTCGACGCCCACCACAGCGTCGAGGACGTGGGCATCTGCCTGGGGCAGGCCCTGGCCGAGGCCCTCGGCGACAAGGCCGGCATCCAGCGCTTCGGCCACGCCTACGTCCCCATGGACGACGCCCTCGCCCGGGCCGTGGTCGACCTCTCCGGGCGCTCCTACCTGGCCCTCAACGCCGCCTTCCGGGACGGCTCGGTGGGCGGCCTGCCCGTGGCCCTCGTACCCGAGTTCCTGCGCGCCTTCGCCGATCACGGGCGCCTCAACCTGCACGTGGACCTGCTGCGCGGCGCCGACGACCACCACGGCATCGAGGCCATCTTCAAGGCCCTGGGCCGCGCCCTCGACATGGCCACCCTGCGCTCCGATCGCGTCTCCGGCGTGCCGTCCACCAAGGGCACCCTATAGAGCCATTCATTTAGGACCATCGTAATGACCCAATGGATGAAGGACCGGCTGGAGCGCAAGCGCGAAGAGGTTCGGCAGCAGGCCTTGCTGGAGGGTCGCCAAGAGGGTCGCCAAGAGGGCCGTGAGGAGGGCCGGCAGGAGGCCTGCCGGGAGGCCAACGCCTGGGCGAGGAAGCAGAGACTGAATCCGCCGTTCCCGGATCTGGAAGAGGATTCCTCCGGCGACCGATAGGGGGTCCGCCGCGCCACGCGGCGGGCGGCTCATTCATTTCCGACGAGGCCTCCATGGCCAGGCAGGACCGCAGGCGCGACCCCCGCTGCAAGGCGATCTCCTGGCCATTCATTGCGGGAATGATGCCCCGGGAGTATCATCGGCCATGGAGCCTTTCTGATGGAGCCGGAATCCGGGGGAAGAGTCGGGATATGGTCCATTGTCGAGGACAAGCGGGTCTGGTTCGTGACCGGATTTCTGGTCATCGATCTCTACGGGTCTGGACTGGTAGTTTGGTCTGAGGTGACCGAGGGAAAAGGTCTTGTCGATACTTCCCTGGGCATCATTCGGGGTCTGGGGCAGGTCGTCATCGCAGCCGTCTGCATACCTTTTGCCATCCTTCAAGGAGTGGATATGACCGGCGTAATGACCCAATGGATGAAGGACCGGCTGGAGCGCAAGCGCGAAGAGGTTCGGCAGCAGGCCTTGCTGGAGGGCCGCCAAGAGGGCCGGCAAGAGGGTCGCCAAGAGGGCCGGCAAGAGGGTCGCCAAGAGGGCCGTGAGGAGGGCCGCTTGGAGGCCTGCCGGGAGGCCAACGCCTGGGCGAGGAAGCAGGGACTGAATCCGCCGTTCCCGGATCTGGAGGACGATCCCTCCGCCGGCCGATAGCAGGGTTCCGCGCGCGCCCTCGAAGGCCGCCCGCCGCAACATGCGGTGGGCGGCTTCTTTGTGCTCCGCATCCTTCCCGCGCGCCACCCGCTCGACGAGGCACTCCATGGCCAAGCAGGACCACAGGCGCGACCAGCGGCGCAAGGCGCCCCCCCCGCCGCCGGCTTCCGCCTCTCCCGCGCCGGCCCCCGCGCCACCCACCGCTCCCGCCCCGATGTCCGGCCTCCGCACCTGGATCAGCCGCCCCTGGTTCGCCCCCGCCCTCTTCGCCCTGGTGGCCCTCGTCTACTTCTGGGAGTTCCCCTTCAGCGGCAAGGTCATCTTCGGCCACGACGTGGGGCTGGACTTCCACCGCGGCAAGGCGCCGGTCCTGGAGAAGCTGCGCGACCTCGTGCCCGCGGCCTGGTCCCCCATCATGGGCGGCTACCCCGTCTCCGAGGAGATCCGCCACAAGTTCTTCCCCACCTACCTCATCGAGCTGTTCACCACCCACCAGCGCGCCGTGGGCTGGCGCTACCTGCTGGTCGTCTTCGCCGCCGGCTACGGCATGTTCCTCTACCTGCGCCGCATCCGCGTCCACCGCTGGGCCGCCCTCTGGGGCGGCCTCGCCTTCCTCTCGGCTCCGACCTTCCTCAGCTTCCCCGAGGCCGGCCATTACGCCAAGATGACGGTCATCGCCCTCTTCCCCTTCCTCTGCCTCTGCGTGGAGCGCGGCATGGATGGGGGCCGGCAGGCCCTGGGCTCGTGGGCCGCCCTCGCCGTCCTCATCGCCCTCGGCGTGTTTTCCCCCCACTTGCAGATGCTCCAGTACGCCCTCCTGGGCACGGGCTTCTACTTCCTTTACAAGCTCGTCCACCTGCGCCTGCGCGGCATGACCTTCCCCCGCCTCGGCGAGCGCGCCACCCTCTTCGGCCTCGCCGCCGCCCTCGGACTCGGCCTCGCCGCCGAGGGCGTCTACCCTCCCTACCTGCACGTCAAGACCCAGTCCAAGCGCGCTGCCGTCCACGACGGCACCGGCCGCACGCCCGAGGAGCAGCTCGCCCACGCCCGCAGCTGGTCCCTGCACCCGGAGGAGATGGCCTCCCTCGTCGTCCCCGAGTTCGGCGGCTTCAACGACCCCACCGACGGCTCTCACCGCTACTGGGGCCGCAACCCCCTCAAGCTCAACTCCGAGTACTTCGGCATCCTCGTCCTCCTCCTCGCCTTGGCCGCGGTGCCGGGCGCCAGGGCCAGCCCTCTCGCGCTCTTCCTCTGCCTGCTCTTTGCCGTCGCCGCCGCCTTCACCCTCGGCGGCCACACCCCCGTCCACTGGCTCGCCTACCACCTGCTGCCCGGGGGCAAGGAGCTGCGCACCATCGGTATGGCCGCTTTCCTCTTCGCCTTTCCCGCCGTGGTCCTCGCCTCCCTCACCCTGGGCCGCGTCCTGCGGCCCGATGGCGACGCCCGCCGTCTCTCGCGCCGCATCCTGATCGCCGGCGCTGTCCTCACCGGCCTCTGCCTCGTCCTGGCCCTGGCGCCGCGCCTGGTCACGGAAGCCTGGACCGCCCTCCTCTGGTCCGACGCCCCGGAGTTCCGCCGCCGGGCCATGGCCGCCTCCGCTCCCTGGCTCGCCCGCGGGGCCCTCATCGGCGCCGCCCTCTGCGCCGCCGGCACCGCCCTCCTGCTGCTGCGCCTGCGGGGCCGCGTGGGCGCCGGCCTCCTCGTCCTCGGTCTGTCCGCCCTCACCGTGGCCGACACCTGGCGCATCGACCGCCTCTTTCTGCGCTACAAAGATCCGGCCCTTCACACCGACTTCCGCCAGGCCAACCCGGACGCGCGCCGCTTCCTAGAGCAGCAGCCCGGCCGCTTTCGCCTCTTCCCCGTGCCCGACTCCGGCTTCCTGAAGGAGGCCCGCTACCACCTGCACGGCGCCGACGTGGCCACCGGCTTTGCCAACTTCACCCTGCGCCGCTACGACCGCCTGCTGAAAGAGCTGGAGGCCCTGTTGCGCCGCCGTCACGTCGAGGGCCGCGAGGTGCCCTACACCGACGCCCAGCTGCTCGGCGCCGCCCGCCCGCTCCTCGATCTCATGAGCGCCCGCTTCCTGGTCACCAAGCGCTCCGTCGAGCTGCAAGCCGAGGGCTTTCCCGAGGTCTTCGCCGGCGCGAACCTGCGGCTCTACGCCAACGAGAGCGCCCTGCCGTGGTACTACTTGGCGCCCCGTGCCGAGGTCCTGCCCGGGGAGCGGGAGGTCCTGACGGCTCTGCGCGAGGGGCGCTTCGACCTGCGGCGCACCGTCCTGCTGGAGGAGCCAACGCCCATCGACCTGCCCGGCCCCGCCGCGGACCTGACCCGGGATCAGGTGACCGAGGAGCTCTACGACTACCGAGAGGGAATCGTGCGCCTGCGCGTAGCCGCCGGGGGGCCGCGCCTGCTGGTGATCGGCGACAACCACCACCCTCACTGGCAGGCCCTCGTCGACGGCCGGCCCGCCCCCCTGCTGCGCGCCAACTACGTCTGGAAGGCGGTGCCCGTGCCGGCGGGCGAGCACCTGGTGGAGCTGCTCTACCGCTCCCCGCCCGTAGCCCGGGCCCGCGCCGTCAGCGCCGTCTGTGCCGTCCTGGTCCTGGTTGGCGCGGGTCTGGCCCTGCGGCGGCGGCGGTCCGGATCGGGGCAGGGGCTTGAACCCGGGGGCGAGGTACCTTACCTTTGAGACTCTTCGGCCGGTCTCCCCCGCCGGACCAAGAAATCGCTTGACACCCCATAGGAGCCGGTGATATTATGGAGCGAATACTCACTGAACCCCCGCATTACGTCGAAACCTTTCTGCAGAAACCAGGACAGGGACCGGGCTCCCTGAGGAGGAAGAAAATGCAGCGCAGGAACTATGCAGCCCTTTTGGCCGCGCTGGTGATCGGCTTCGGGGCTATCCAAGCCAACGCCGCGGAGGTGCTCAGCGTCACCATCGACGCGCCCGCGGATTCCGGCACGGTCCTCGGCATCGGCGGCGAGTTCACGGTGACAGCCGTGGTCGAGGACTACACGGCCGAGGGCAACGACGGCGTGATCATCGCCCTGGTCACCGGCAACGACGTCGTGGCTGACAGCACTACGGGTGGCGGCAAGGATGGGGGCGTTCGTGTGGGGCCCGCTGATCCAGATACCGCAGCCATCAATACTGGCTTGGCCGGCCTGGGCCTGGGGCAGCAGGGCAGCCTTGGCATCGTCGCCGTCCGCATCCAGAGGCAGTACGGGAACACAGACTCGAGCCGGTTCATCGGCGGCGACGCCACGTCCGTCGGCGTTGACCCGAACGCGGCGCAGGTTACCTACATCTGGAGGAGCAAGGTCCACGTCTCCAGCACGGAGGCGACGGAGATCCGGGCTGTAGCGGTGGCCGTGGATAACGGCGGTGTTACGGCTGCTGATGCGAACAACCCCAACGGCAAGATCTCCTCGGATGGCGTGGGGCAGGTGCAGTTCGACATCGACGCCGAGCGGCCCGTTCGGCCGGCAGGGCTGATCAACGTCGAGACCAAGGGCGATCTGGTCACGGCCGTGTTGGACGCCGGAGGCACTGCGGCCACGGTCGACGTGGCCGGCATCGGGGATGTCCTGCAGTTTGACATCGCCGTGGGTCCCGGCAACATGCGCCTGCTCACTAGGTTAAACCACACGGTCGTCCTCGCGCTCAAGGACCACAACGGCAAGGAGCTCAAGTCCTACCCCGTCTCCCTGGAGGGGGCCAGGGCCGATACCCTCGCCTTCCGGCAGGCGATCGCCGAGGGCGATTTCGGCGACCTGGTCGGGAGCGCCAATGCCACGGCGCCGCAAATCGGCGGGAATGACGCGAGGAATTCGGCCACTGCCTACATCGTCGACCCGATAGGCAACCGCAGCAAGGCAGCAGCCGGGGACGACTGGATGAGTCCTAACGACCAGGTAGGGGGTGCGAATGCCGCTATTCCCCACCTGCTCGACGCCAAGAAGCCGGTCATCGACGGCGTCAGCGGCAAGGACTTCGTTGCTACCGGCGGTGACACCTTGGAGATCGCCAGCCCCGACACCATCACCGACGGCACCCTCAATGATCCCCCCTTCTCGGACGACCTGAACCCGATAAACTACAAGTTGCACGAGAAGCTCAGCGCCCTGGACATCGACATCGGGGGCCAGGTGCTGAAGATCACGAACCGAGAGATGGTAACATCAACCGGTGACACTGTGATCACCGACGCTGACGATGCGCTGAACCTAAATGACAGGGTTCGCGTCATCTTTTCCGTCGGTGACGACCACAAGGTCACATCGCTCGAAACTCAGAACCTGAGCGGCACTTCTGGCCCTCGGGATCAGAGCGCCAACCTCCGCCCGGCCGCCCTCCCGGACGGCGAGCTCAAGACGGGCGTCCACACGATCAAAGTCACGGGCACCGACTACGCCGGCAACGTGGGTCCGGCCGCCGAGCGCGCCGACGTCTATGTCGACGTCGACGACCTCGCCTTCAACGGCCTCTTCCCCACGGAGGCCGACATCTCCACGATCGAGGAGACGAGCACGTCGGACGTCAGGTTTGCCCTTAGCGAGCACGCCGACAGCGTCCTCATCTCCTACACCTACGTCAGTGGGAAGGACAGGCCCGGTGACAAGACCAGGGCCCTCGTCGGCGGCGAGCTGCTGGACCTGGAGGAGCAGGTCATCCCTGCCAGCGAGTTCATCAACGCCGCCAGGGAAGACACGGGTCTGGTTGACGACTCCAAGTATCAGTTGACTTTGCTCGGGGCCGACCTGGCCGGAAACTTCAGCCTCACCGATGCCGGAGCGATGACCTACGACACCAACTACGTGGTGCCGCAGATCACCTACTTCAGCGTCTCCTCGAGCCCGCTCGGAGGGACGTGCGCGCCAGGCAAGTGCGCGGAAGCGCCAGAGGGCGGTGCGATCGTGGCCCTCGCGGACCCCAACGTCACCCTCACGATCAACGCCTGGAACAAGGAGAATGTGGCCGCCCTCGCCTACGGCAAGGTGGACGACTACAACAACGACGCGACTGTCACGGTCGCCGGTGGTTCGGGTGAGGGATTGGCACTGTCCGGCAAGGGCGTGCTCACCGGGGGCTTGCCTGTGGGCACGGCCCGCCTCACCAAGGATGCCTGGGGCGTCGGCGTAGCCGAAGTCAAGGTGACCGCCCAGAAGGCGCCGGAGACTTACACCGTTACCGTGCATGACAGCAGTGACGCGGACAGCCCGCACGTGGGCATGCTGGACTCCGTGCTCGTCATCAAGCACGCTGCCTACAACAAGATGGAGATCACTGTCTCCGACACCATTGATCTCGGCGCCCAGTTCCAGGTCGCCTTGAGATACGTCGACGAGTTCGGCAACACCGTGCTGGATCAGGACAACTACGTCGAGGTCAGCACCCCGATCCTCGGAGTCGAGTTGCCCCAGAACGCTCTGCCGATCACCAAGGGCACCGGCAGTTTCTTTGTCCGCAGCAACGCCTTGGGCGAGTTGGCCCTGACGGTTCGGGATATCGGTGGCGGCAAGGCCGTCAGCAAGTCGGTGACTGTCGTCGGGGAGACGCCTGACGACGGTGATGGCGACGGTGACGGTGGGGAACCACCCATGGCGGGTCCCGCCGCTCCTGCCGAGTTGGTCGGCGAGGACTACAAGGGCGCTCTCGGCGAGGGCGATCAGGGCGGCTTCGTCATGCTCAGCTTCCCCTCCTCCGCTGACCATTCCACCCTGGACCGATATCGCATCTGGCGTCAGATCCAGGTCACCAGGGAACTGGACGCGGACGGCAATCTCGTCGAGTTGTCCGAGCCGAAGATGGACGATGTGTCCTGGGGCACGATCGACGCGATTCCCGGCGAGAGCCTGATGCGCGTCGTGGTCGCCACCCTCGACGGGGACGCCACTCACTACGGCGTCTCCTCGGAGCGGCACGGATTCGCCAGTGATCCTACAGGCACCGCTGGTGACGACGTGGACATGGGCGGTGAGGACACCATGACCGACACCAGCATGACCGACACCAGCATGACCGACACCACCGGGCAGGGCAAGCGGGCCTTCACCGTCATGCGGTCCGTCTCCGTGCCTTACGAGTTGATGGCCGAGACCATGGTCAGGAGCAGGGAGGCGGCCGTCCGGGGTGACTTGGACGGACCGGTATTCGCCACGCTGACCCCGGAGGCCCTGGCCTTCCACGAGCGCGGCCTGCTCCCGAGCTTCAAGTCGTCCACGGAGAACGAGTTGCGCGAGCACATCACGCGCACCGAGGAGGCCGTGCGCGCCATCGACGACCTCGCCCCGGCGCCCGTTACCTGGGTGCGCGCCCTGGATACCCCGGCGGACGCTGGTGCCAGCATCACCATCGAGTGGACACGGTCGATCGATGACCGCCTGATGACCTCGATGGTGCCGCAGGCACTCGGTGACGGCGGCAACGTCTACATCTCCGCCGGCGTGGAGGGTTACAACATCTCCCGCCGCACCGGTGACGGTCCCTGGCAGCCCATCGACGTCGCTCCGGCCGGTTCGTCTTCCTACGAGGATGTCACCGCCCAGAACGGCGTGCGGTATTCCTACAAGGTCGAGCCCACGGATCTCGACAACACCACCACCTCGGAGATTGAGCAGTCGGCCATGGCCATCCGCAACACCGTCGTCGACAGCGACGGCAACCGGATCGTCGGGCTCTTCGGCGCGGACAGCCGCGTCGACTTCGACGACTTCTTCATCTTCGCCGACCACTTCGGTCTGACCTCCGAGAGCGATATTTACGAGGCCGCTTTCGACATCATTCCGAACGACGTCATCGACGTCGACGACTTCTTCGCCTTCGCCGAGAGCTTCGGCAAGGAGGTCGCCGGCATCGGCAAGGTGGTCCCGACCATGGCCGGTCTGAACAGCGAGGCCCGCTTCTACATCGACAACGCGGCGGCCGAGCCGCCGCGCGTCGGCGAGGAGCTGACCCTGCTGGTCAGCCTGGAGGACTTCGTCGAGGTCCGGGGTTACGGCTTCACGGTCAACTACGATCACAGGTATCTCGAGTTCGTCGAGCCGCGCTTCGAGAGCAGTCCGCTCGGTGAGGCGGCTCTGGCCCAGCCGCAGGTGGTCTCCAACGGCGACGGCGAGTTGCACATCGCCGCCCTCGGCGAGACCGTCAGCGAGGGCGACCTGGGTGTGACCCTCGTTTTCCGGCCCTTGGAGGAGATCGAGGAGAGCTTGGTCGAGATCATGGCCGGTGGCATCCAGGACGGCAGCTACGGGTTGAACCGGATCACCGATCCGGTCTCGGTTCGGATCGAGACGCGTCCCGAGGTCTATGCCCTCGAGAACAACTATCCGAACCCCTTCAACCCGGAGACCACGCTCAAGTACGAGCTGCCGGACGCCAACGATGTCACGCTCGAGGTCTTCAACATGCTCGGCCAGGTCGTGCGGACGCTCGTCGACCGCGAGTTCCAGAACGCTGGCCGCTACACCTATCAGTGGGATGCCACCAACGACGGCGGGCAGCCGTTGTCCTCCGGAATCTACTTCTACCGCGTCACCGCGGGCGGAGAGTTCCAGAGCCACAAGAAGATGCTGCTCCTGAAGTAAGGGGGGCAGGTTCACTTAGTAGGCAGTGTGAGATGGGATCCCGCCCCGTGCGGGGTCCCATCTTCCACATCCACCCCGATTCCGCGGACTCCTAACCCACCCGAGCACTGCAATGCTGATACCGCGCAGGGCAACACCGATCGCGCTGGCCCTCTTTCTCGCCCTGGCGGGCGGAGCCTTTGCCGGCGACAACCAGAACGCGACCTTCACCCTCGTCGGCGATGCATCGGTGTCCGATGTCGGTACCGACGAGAGAGTGAGCTTGGAGGTTTCCGCGGGGGGCCTGGTGGGCGTGAAGAACCTGGAGGTCGTCCTCGAGGTCTCTGACGCCGCCCACTTCGACCTGGGTTCGGCCAGGCTGGCCCTGGGCGGAGCCTTCGAGGATGTCCAGACCCTTCAGCCCCCCTCGCAGATGGAGGAGGGGACCGACAACCAGATTCGCCTGGCCGCGGCCGTCCTTCCGCCCGACCAGGTCGACGGGGAGGCTTCCTTCACCCTCTCGGTGAAGACCTCCGAAGGCTTTACCAGCGAGACTGAGGCCTCGGTGAGCGTGGCCTTGATCTCCATCGGACCCAGCCTCGACGACCGGGACGAGTTCGACGCGGAGACTCTCGGGTTGACCCTGGTGGTCAATCCGCCGCCGCCCCCGGTCACCGATCCCGCTTTGGCGGCCTCCACGGCCACCGACGTGAGCGCGGATTATTCGGCCGTCGATACCGGCGCTTCGGCGGACGGCAGCGACGGCGAGGTCACTCTCGGCGTCTCCTTCGCCGATGCCTCCGGGGCCGCCGCCGCCGGCCAGAGCATCACCTTTACCGTGAGCAACGCCGGGTCCGAGACCGTGCACGTCCTCGGTGAGGGCTCCGCTGCCGCCGGTGAGTCGCTCGAGGTGAGCGTCGACACCGACGGCTCGGGCGCTGCCTCCATCACCCTCGACGCCGAGGGTGACAAGTCCGCCGGCAGCACCAGCGTTTCCGTCTCGGCCGCTACCAGCGCCGACAACTCCGAAGGCACTTCGATGGCCCTGGGCGTTGACTTTGCCGTCACCTGGGACGTCCCCGTGCCCGCCGAGTTGGCCAGCTTCGCCGGCGAGATCGCCGGAGAGGAGGAGATCCTCCTGCGCTGGAGCGTCGCCTCCCAGACCAACAACCTCGGATGGGAGGTCTATCGCAGCGTCGACGGCGAGGTCTTCGAGCGCGTCGGCCCGCTGGTTGCCGGCGACGGCACCACCGACGAGTTCCGCACCTACGAGTTCGTCGACGTGGATCCGCCGGGCTCCGACGTCCTCTACTATTACTTGCGGCAGGTCGATCTGAACGGCGCCGTCACCCGCTCCCAGACAATCGAGATTCTCTTTGCTACGGGTCTTGGAGAACAGGTGATTCCCCTGGCCAGCGCCCTGCAACAGAATTATCCCAACCCCTTCAACCCTGGTACCACCATCCGCTTCGATCTCGCCGAGGGGTCCTTCGTGACCCTGCGTATCTACGATGGCCTCGGCCAGGTGGTGCGCACCCTCGCCGAGGCCGCCCTGCCTCCCGGCAGCTACAGCAAGCTCTGGGATGGCCGCGACACCCGCGGTGTCAGAGTCGGCAGCGGCGTCTACTACTACGAGTTGCGCGCCGGGCCCTTCAGCAGCATGAAGAAGATGACCCTCGTTCAGTAGAGGGATTCCATTCCCGGGTCGATCGATGATCCCGGGGCACCTTGAGGCCGCCGGAGCCCGCCGGGATCCGGCGGCCTTGTCTTTTTCGGCCGGAGCCCTTTCCGAGTTGCCGCCCTTCGGGCCCTCCGTATATTGGAAGTTGCCCAATGGCTCGACTGAAGGTCCTGTTCTTCGCCTCCTGCCGTGAGGCCGCCGGCCGCCGGGAAGCCGACCTCGAGCTGGAGGGCCCGCTCACCGTGGCCGGGCTGCTCGAAACCCTCTGTCGTGACCACCCTTCCCTCGGACCGCTTTCCGGCATTCTCCAGGTCGCCGTGAACGCCGAGTACGCGTCCCGCGACGCTCCTCTCCGCGACGGTGACGAGATCGCCCTCATCCCTCCGGTCAGCGGTGGATCCGGCGATGTCTTCCGCATCGTCAGCGGGGCCATCGCCCTCGACGCCCTTCAGGATCTGGTGAGGACGCCCGAGGACGGGGCGGTCGTGACCTTCTCCGGCACGGTCCGGGGCCGCACGGGGGACCGGGAGACCTCCTACCTCGAGTACGAGGCCTACCCGGAGATGGCCGAGGGCGTCATGGCCCGCCTGGCCGCCGAGGCGAGGCAGCGCTGGCCGGTGGGCCGGGTCGGCATCCTGCACCGCGTGGGGCGTCTGGAGGTCGGGGAGATTTCCATACTCGTCAGTGTCGCCGCGGGACATCGCCGGGAGGCCTTCGAGGCCTGCCACCACCTGGTCGACCGTCTCAAGGAGGTGGTCCCCATCTGGAAGAAGGAGGTCGGTCCCGGCGGAGAGTACTGGGTCGAGGGACCCGCCGCCGGGAAAGCGCCGGCCGGATGATCCACAACTTCGGCTGGATCCTCCCCGTCCGGCTGGCCGGTTTCGGGCTCTCGGGAGAGCTGACCGAGGCCAATGTTCGCACCCTGGAGCGCGCCGGCGTGGGGGCCCTCGTAACCCTTACGGAGCAGGCCGTGTGCCCGGAGCCGCCGGGTCTGCGCTATCTCCACCTGCCGGTGCCGGACATGACCGTTCCCCGGCCGGAGCAGGTGGATCGCTTTCTGGAGTTCGTCGCCGCTGCGGAGAGCGCCGGGCTGGCTTCCGCAGTCCATTGCCGCGCCGGTCTGGGGCGTACGGGCACTATGCTCGCGTGCTACCTCGTGTCGCGGGGAGAGGCCCCCGAGGACGCTCTCGAGCAGGTCCGCCGCCACCGGCCCGGGTCGGTGGAGACCGCCGGCCAGGAGGAGGCCGTGCGCGCCTTCGCCCGGCGGGCCTGAGGCCCGCCGAATCGAGCCGGCTGCGAGGGCGCTCTCCCGCGCCCGGCGGCCTCAGCTCATCCATCGGGAGGGGAGGTCTTCTTGCATGGATACTGGATTCCCTGTCTGCCTGAAGTGCGAGCAGGGCGTGCTGGTCCCGCTGTCGGACTACGGCCGCGAGGGCGCGTCCATCCACTACAAGGCATGGGTCTGCACCAATCCCGAGTGCGGATACAACCTCCGGATCGACAACGGCGAGCTCAGCGTCGGCAAGGAGATCCGCGAATCCTGGAAATAGCCCTTCCCCCGGCCTTCTGATGCGGCGCTGGCTCTTCGCGGACTGGGGGCTCAAATTCGGCGCCCTCCTCCTCGGGGGTGGTCTGTGGTTCCACGCCGTCACCGAGCACTCCTTCCACCGGGAGTTCGACATCCCCCTGGAGGTGGCCGATCCCGCCAACCTCACCGGCGGTTCCCCCCTTGTGCTGGCCAGCCCGCCGCCGGCAACGGTGCGGGTCCTGGTCCGAGGGGTCGGCAAGGATCTGCTGCGCACGTCCGGCTCCGATTTCGTCATGGGCGTCGAGCCCCGGTCCCGGGAGCCGCGCACCCTCGCCATTCGCCTGAGACCCGGGCAGGTGGGCGCCCATCCGGAGTACGAGGTCACCGTCGAGCAGGTGGTGGAGCCCCGGGAGCTGAGCCTCCGGGTCGACCGCCGGGCCGAGCGCAGCGTGCCGGTCCGCCCCAGGATCGGCCTTCGGCTCGCCGATGCCTACACCCGGGTCGGCGGCGTTCGCGTCTCCCCGGACTCTGTGCGCATGGTCGGGCCCGCCGGCCAGGTGAGGTCCGTCGAGGCCATCTTGACCGACTCCCTCTTCGAGGAGGAGGTGCGGGCCGATGTGGACCGGAAGCTGGCGGTCCGGCCGCCGCCGGACACCATGATCCGCCTCCTCACCGAAGAGGTGAGGGTTACCGTCGACGTGCAGGAGCTGGCCGAGTACGAGATCCCCGAGGTGCCCGTCCTCGTTCGCGGCGGCCCTCCAGGCGCCGTGGCCAGGCCGGCGCGGGTCACCGTTCGAGTTCGCGGCGGGGCCGATCTCATCGGCGCCCTGGACCCGGAGAGCGATCTCGGCTTGTTCGTCGAGTACGCCGGACCGGAGGCCGGCCAGCGGGAGATCGCGGCCCCCGGGGACCGCCTCTACGAGGTCCGCCAGATCACCCCTTCCGACGCCGAAATCCTCCTTCGCTGAGCGGGTGACGGTTCTCGGCCTCGAGACCTCCTGCGACGAGACCTCCGCCGCCGTTCTCGACGGCGGCCAGGTGCGCTCCAACGTCGTTCTCTCCCAGCAGGACCACGCCGCCTATGGAGGGGTGGTCCCGGAGCTTGCCTCCCGGGCCCACCTGCGCACCCTGGGGCCCGTCGTCGAGCAGGCCTTGCGGGAGGCGGGCGTTGATCTGGACGACGTCGAGGCCGTGGCCGTCACCTTCGGCCCGGGCCTGGTGGGTTCCCTGCTCGTGGGGGTCAACTTCGCCAAGGGCCTGGCCTGGTCCCGGCGCCTCGCCCTGATCGGCGTCCACCACCTGGAGGGCCACCTGTTCTCGGCCCGCCTTGGCGGCGATCCGGGGCTGGAGCCTCCCTTCGTGGCCCTCCTCGTCTCGGGGGGGCACACCGAGCTGATCCATGTCGAAGCCTACGGCGCCTATCGCTACCTCGGCCGCACCCTCGACGACGCGGCCGGAGAGGCCTTCGACAAGGTGGCTCGGCTCCTGGGCCTGCTCTCCTCCAGCTCCGCCGTTCACGGGGGCCGGGTCCTGGCCGAGGCCGCCGAAGGCGGTGACCCGGAGGCCGTGGACCTCCCCCGGCCCCGGCCCGGCCGGGAGGGCCTGCTCGACTTCAGCTTCAGCGGCCTCAAGACCGCGGTCCGGCGCCGGGTCGTGGCCGGCGCGGGCGCAGGCCCGAGGGTCGAGGACCTGGCGGCTTCCTTCCAGGAGGCCGTGGTGGACGTCCTCGTCGGCCGCGCCCGGGAGGCCGTGGAGAGGACCGCCGTGGAGCGGGTCGCCCTGGTGGGGGGAGTGGCCGCCAACCGCCGGCTGCGCGGGAGGCTCCGGGAGACCCTCGGCCGGCTCGGTGTCGCTCTCTTCGTCCCCGAGCCCGTGCTGTGCACGGACAACGCCGCCATGATCGCCGCCGCCGGCCGCTTCCGCCTCCTTCGCGGGGAGCGCAGCGACTGGCGGCTGGACGCGTGTCCCCGTCCCCCCCTGCCCGGACTGGTGCCGTGACCGGATCGGGATGGTCCCTGGACGGCGTCTGGGCCTGGCTCCTGCTGGCCCCCTTCCTCGTCTGGCTCGGCCGCTGGATCTACCGCCGCACCCGCCCCGAGGTCCCCCCACCCACCAGGCGCCTCCTCTGGGTCCTGCGCGGCCTGGCCCTGGTCCTGGTGCTGCTGGTCCTCGCCGAGCCCCTGTTCTCCTGGTTCGCCCGGCGCGCCCGCCGTCCCGTGGTGGTGGCCCTGGTCGACACCAGCGCCTCCATGAACGTGGTCGAGCGGGGAAGCAGCCGCCTCGAGAGGGCCCTGGAGGTCCTCGGCGGCGGCCTGCGGGAGGATCTGCGCGAGGCCGTGCTGCGGGGCTTCTCGGCCGGATCCTGGCCCGTCTCCCTCGACACGCTCTCCCGGATCGCCGCCGGGGGGCTGTCCACCGACCTGTCCGCCGCCCTGCTGGCGGCCGAGGAGGCGGTCCCCGACCGCCGCACCCTGGGCGGGGTGCTGCTGGTCACCGACGGCCGCCACAATCTCGGGGAGGATCCGGCCGTCGTGGCCGCCTCCCTCGGGGTTCCCGTCTTCGCCCTCGGCGCCGGCTCCGGCGAGCCCGCCGCCGACGTGCAGTTGCTGTCCGCCGCCGCTCCCGGGGCCGCCTTCGCCGGGCGCCCCGTCCGCCTGGAGATCGCCCTGCGCAGCTGGGGCTACCAGGGAAAGCCGGCACTGGTCAGCGTCTCCACCGAGGAGGAGGAGCTGGTCCGGTCGCAGGTCCTGCTCGGCGCCGACGGCCAGCTTCTGCCGGCGGACATCGAGCTGCCGCCCCTGTCCGCGGGCCCCCACCTGCTCACGGTCGCCGTCGAAGAACTCGACGGCGAGCTCACCCGCCAGAACAACCGCAGGCTCCTGTCCCTGCACCTGCGCCGGGATCGCCTGCGCGTTCTGCTCGCCGCTGGCGGCCCGGGCCCCGAGGCCGCCTTCCTGAGGCGCGCCCTGGCCGCCGACTCCTCCCTGCACGTGGCCGCCCGGATCCGGCGGGACGACCGTTCCTTCTACGGCGGCGAGCCCCTGCCCGCGAGCCTGGACGACTGGGACTGCCTGGTCCTCCTCGATCCGGACGAGGAGCTGACCGGCGCCCTCGGCGGCGTCGAGGGGTTCCTGCGCTCGGGGCGCGGGCTTCTCGTGTTCGCCGGGTCCCGCCTCCTGCGCGCCCCGGGCCCGCCCCGGGAGCTGGACCGCCTGTTGCCCCTGTCCTGGGACCACCCGGCCGTCATCGAGGCCACCGGGGATCCGGTGCAGGCCGCCGCCGGGGGTCGCGACCACCCTCTCGGCCGGCTGCTCTCGCAGACCGGGGGGCGGGCCTCCTGGCGGGGGTGGCCGCCCCTGTCGGGTACCCTTCGGGGGGCCCGCCCGGCCCCGGGTGCCCGCCTGTTGCTGCAGACCTCTTCCGGAGACCCGGTCCTGGCGGCCGGCTCCGTGGGCCCCGGGCGGGTCCTCATGGCCGCCGGCACCGGGTTCTGGCGCCTCGACCTGCTCGCCGCCGGTCTCGGTGAGGAGGCGGCGAGCCTGCGCGCCTTCTGGCCCGCCGCCGTCCGCTGGCTGGCGGCGGCCTCCGAGACCGGCCGGGTCCGCTCGTCGCCGGAGAGGCCCGTCTACCGCGCCGGCGAGCCGGTCTCCGTGGTGGCCGAGGTCTACGACGAGCTCAACGAGCCGGTCGATTCGGCGCGGGTCACCATCGTCCTCATGCCGGGGAGCCGCGAGGCGGCCATGGAGCCGGCCGGGGCCGGCCGCTTCCGGTCCTCCTGGACCGGGTTGGAGGCCGGCGAGTACACCTACCAGGTCGAAGCCGCCCGCCGCGGGGACTCTCTCGGCCGTTCCCGGGGCCGCTTCGTCGTCGAGAGCCACTCGGTGGAGGCCGTGGATCTGCGCGCCGACCCCGCCCTCCTGGCCGAGATCGCCGCCCTCAGCGGCGGCGAGTACCGGCCCCTCGAAGGCTGGCGGGACCTGAGGGGCCGCCTGCGGCCCCCGCCGCGCGTGGTCCCGGAGGAGCGGCGTCTGGCCGTCGAGGTCGACCAGTACCTCTGGCTGGGGCTGGTCGCCGTCCTCCTCACGGGAGAATGGCTGATCCGCAAGAGGGGAGGCATGCTGTGACGCGACCGGCGAATCGAGCCCGCCCACGTTTTTCCCTGGCGGCGGCCCTCCTGGCCAGCCTCGGGTGGCAGGCCTGGCCCACCCACTCCCAGGTGATTCTGAGCGAGGTCATGGCCGATCCGGCGGGAAGCGAGCACCACGAGGAGTTCGTGGAGTTGCAGAACACGGGGGCCGATTCCGTCGATCTGTCCGGCTGGCGTCTGGGCGACGCCGAAGAGCTGGACGCGATCGTCGACGCGGGATCCGGAATCCGCCTGGCACCGGGGGAGTTCGCTCTCGTCGTCGATGGCAGCTACGGCGGCAACTCCGCGGCCTACGACTCGGTGCGAAAGTGGGCCGTTATCCTTACTATTGAAGACCGGTCCTTCGGCCGCGCGGGCTGGTCCAACTCCACTCCCGAGGTGGTCCTCCTGCGCGATCCCCGCGGCGCCGTGGCCGATTCCTTCACCTACGATCCTTCCGAGGGCATCGCCGGCCATTCCTGGGAGCGCCGGGACGCGGAGCCGCCCGTCTGGCAGGCGTCCTATCTGGCCGGCGGCACCCCCGGACGGGGCAACAGTGTAAACCGGCCTGCGGCGGCCGGTGGCCGCATCGAGATCGAGGCGCAGCCGGACCCCTTCGGCGATCGGCTCGAGCTTCTCTGCCGCCTCCCCGCGGCGCCGGCCCTGCTGGCGGTCACCGTCTTCGATGCCGAAGGACGCCGGGTGGCGCGGCTCTCCCATTGGCGGCCGGCCGCCATCGAGACCCGCCTGGCCTGGGACGGCCGCGACGCCCGCGGGCGGCCCGTCGCCCCGGGGCTGTACGTGGTCTTCGTGCAGTCCAGCGCCGGGGGACGCGTCGTCAGCGGCAAGCGAGTCGTGACCCGGCGTTGAGCCTGGAGGCCCTCCCCCCGGCCTCCTCCTTGGGACGAGCATCCGACATGGCTGAAAAGGCTGACCCCCTCGTGGCCGGACGCAAGGTCTCCCATATCACCGGAGTCCTGCTGCTCGCCCTGGCCGCCTTTCTGCTGCTGAGCCTGGCCACGCACTCCCCGCTGGATCCCCCCAACTCGAGCCACGCCGAGGAACAGGGCCCGATCAACCGCGCCGGATGGCTCGGGGCCCACGTCTCCTACGGGATGCTGACCGCCGTCGGGTACAGCGCCTACGCCCTGCCGGTGCTGGCCCTCCTGTGGACCTGGAACCGCCTCCGGCGGCGCCCCTGGAAAGGGGATGCCGCCCGCTCCCTCGGCGTCGCCGGCATCGCCCTCTTTCTGTCCGTTGGCTCCGGACTGCCGTCCTGGTCCCCCTATACCGCCTTCGAGTTCGGGGGCTGGCTCGGCACCTGGACCACGGCCACCGTGCTCGTGCCCTTCACCGGCCGCGTGGGCTCCAGCATCCTGCTCACCGGACTGCTCGGCGCTTCCCTGCTGCTGGCCACCGACATCGATCCGCGCCGCTGCGCGCAGTCCCTGTCCGCCTGGAGCCGGCGCCTGCGCCAGCGCAGACGCCGGCCCGGGAAGCGGGAGCCCGCCCCGGAGGAAACCCTGCCGGCCAGCGGACGTCCGCCGACCATCGGCCGGCGCGCACCGGGACGGGCGGCCTCCCGGGAGGATCCCCCGTCCGACGAGGGTTCGCCCGGAGAGGCTTCCCCGGAGGAGGCCGAGGCGCCCCCCGCGGCCGAGGAGATCCCGGTCGTCGCTCGCCGCCGGAACGGGTCCGCCGGAAAGAGCCGGTCCCGGGCGGCGCGGCCGGCCCCTCGCCCCGAGGCCGGGCGGACCCCTGAGGCCGGCGCCGCCGGTACCGGGGCCCGCCCCCGGGGCCGCTACCGCCTGCCGGGGGCCAAGCTGCTGGACCCGGTGCCGGCGGACCGCGGCCAGGTCGGCCGCGAGGTCCTGCTGCAGAACGCCCGCGTCCTGGAGGAGGCTCTGGCCAACTTCGACGTCATGGGGAAGGTCGTGGAGGTGAGCCCCGGACCGGTGGTCACCCGCTACGAAGTGGAGCCGGCCGCCGGGGTCAAGGTGGGGCGCATCTCGGCTCTCGCCGACGATCTGGCCCGCGTCATGAGCGCCGAGGGGATCCGCATCCAGGCGCCCGTGCCCGGCAAGTCCGTCGTCGGCGTCGAGATCGCCAACCACCACCGCGAGACCGTCTACCTGCGCGAGATCGTCGAGTCCCGCGCCTTCCGGCGGGCCGGCTCCGAGCTGACCCTGGCCCTCGGCAAGACCATCTCGGGCGAGACCTGCGTCACCGACCTGGCGAAGATGCCCCACCTCCTCGTGGCCGGGGCCACCGGGTCCGGCAAGAGCGTCTGCATCAACACCCTGATCTGCAGCCTCCTGTTGCGCTACACGCCCGAGGAGGTCCGTCTCCTCATGGTCGATCCCAAGGTCGTGGAGCTGACCATCTACAACGACATCCCCCACCTGCTGGTGCCCGTGATCACCGAGCCCAAGAAGGCCGCCGAGGCCCTTGGCTGGGCCGTCTCCGAGATGGAGGACCGCTACCGGCTGCTGGCCAGGATGGCCGTGCGCAACTTGGCGGACTACAACGCCAAGGTGGAGCGCATCCTCGCTGGAGGCGCCGGCGCGGAGGGCGCCGCCGAGGGGGAGGAGGTGCGCAAGCTCCCCTTCATCGTCATCGTCATCGATGAGTTCGCCGACCTCATGCTCACCGCCCCCGCCGACGTGGAGGGCTCGATCATGGGCCTGGCCCAGAAGTCCCGGGCCGTGGGCATCCACATCGTCCTCGCCACCCAGCGACCCTCGGTGAACGTCATCACCGGCGTCATCAAGGCCAACTTCCCGTCGCGCATCGCCTTCCTCGTGGCCTCCAAGACCGACTCGCGCACCATCCTCGACGTGAACGGCGCCGAGCGGCTCCTCGGCCGGGGGGACATGCTCTTCCTGCGCAGCGGCCACGGGGAGCCGGTCCGCATCCACGGCGCCTTCATCTCCGGCGAGGAGACCGAGCGCCTGGTGGAGGAGATCCGCGGCAGCGGCTTCGAGGCCGAGGAGGTGAAGGTGTTCTCCGAGCGCGGCGGCCCCGGGGAGAGCGCCGGCGACCGGGACGAGCTCTTCGACGAGGCCGTCAGCGTCGTGATGGAGTCCAAGCAGGCGAGCACGTCCTACCTGCAGCGGCGCATGAAGGTGGGCTACTCCCGCGCCGCGCGCCTCATGGACGAGCTCGAGCTCGCCGGGATCGTGGGGCCCGCCGAGGGGGCCCGGCCGAGGCGCATCCTCGGGGAGGACGTGGACGGGGAGGAGGCTCCGTGAGGGCCGCGCTCTTCCTGTGGGCGCCGCTGGCCGCCCTGCTCTGGCCCGCGTGCCTTCCGGCCATCACCGGCAGCGAGGTCATCGAGCGCGTGCGTGACCGCTTCGCCAAGGCCCGCACCTACGAGGCCCGCTTCGAGAAGCGGTTCTACTGGGCTGTCCTCGACAAGCACCTGTCGCGCCAGGGACGGATCTACACCCGGAAGCCGGGGCGTTTCCGCGTGCAGCTCGAGGACGGCGATCTCGTCGTCGCCGACGGCGAGGCCATCTGGGCCTACAGCAAGGCCAATGAGCAGGTCGTCGTCGCCCCCTACGACGGGGTGGTGATGCAGACGCCCTGGGAGATCCTCGTGAAGTACGCGAGCAGCTATCGGACGGTGGCGGTGGAGCGCACCGATCTCGACGGCCGCGAGGTCTACCTGCTGACGCTGCAGCCGCTGGAGGACGTGCCTGCCACCCTGCGGCTCCAGCGCATGCGCCTGTGGGTGGAGGAGAGAGGCTGGCGCCTCCTGCGGATCGAGCAGGTCGACACCAACGACGACGTGAGCACCTACATCCTGAGCGGGCACCGCCGCGACGGCCGGCTCGACGACGACCTCTTCCGCTTCACCCCGCCCGAGGGCACGGAGATCATCGACCGCCGGCCGGCGGATCCCTGAAGATGTCCAGGATCCTTCGCCGGTGCCTCCTTGTCCGGGGCGCCGTCCTTCTCCTCCTTCCCGCCGCCGCCCCCGCCGAGCCGGTCTGGGTGTTCTTCACCGACAAGGCCGACGCCGGCGGCCAGGTCCTCTCCTGGCCGGCCCCCCGTCACGTGCGCCCGGACCCCGGCCTCGACATCGATCTCGACCGCCGCTACACCGCCGCCGTCGAGTCTCTCGGCCTGCCCATCCGCGCGCGCTCGCGCTGGTTCAACGCCGTGAGCGTGGACGCCGGACGCGGCCAGGCCGCCCGCCTGCGCCGCCTCTCCTTCGTGCGCGAGGTGCGGCCCGTGCGGACCTGGCTGCGTCCTTCCCCGGCCCTTCCCGTCGCCCCCCCCTCCGGCCATCGGGCGCGCCCGGCCGCCCTCGACTACGGCCCCTCCCTGGAGCAGTTGGCCGCCGTCAACGTGCCTCTCCTTCACGCCCGCGGGCTCCTCGGCCAGGGCGTGCGCGTCGCCCTCATCGACGCCGGTTTCAACTGGAGATCTCACGCCGCCTTCGGCGGCCTGCGGGTCCTGGCCGCCCGTGACTTCATCAACGGCGACGACGAGGTCGCGGACGAGTCCCTCCAGCCGGTGACCGGGGAGGAGGCCGCTCATGGCCAGAACGTGCACGGCACCCGTGTCCTTGGCGTCATCGCCGGCCACGAGCCGGGCCAGCTCATCGGGGTGGCGCCGGCCGCCGGGTACCTGCTGGCCAAGACCGAGGATGTGAGCCCCTCGGCGGGGGGAGGGGAGAGCGAGCTGCCCATCGAGGAGGACCGCTGGGTGGCGGCCATCGAGTGGGCCGACAGCCTCGGCGCCCAGGTCGTCAACGCCTCCGTCGGGTACACCCGCTTCGACGACGGCACCGGGTACACCTGGGAGGATCTGGACGGGGCCACCGCCCTGACCACGAGAGCCGCGGAGCTGGCCGTGGCCCGGGGGATCGTGGTCGTCGCCGCCGCCGGCAACGAAGCCCTCGGCGACTGGCACTACGTCACCGTGCCCGCCGACGGCCCCGGGGTCATCGCCGTGGGCGCCGTGCACCCCTGGACGGACGCGCTCGCCCCCACCAGCTCCCGCGGTCCCACCGCGGACGGGCGCATCAAGCCCGACCTCGTGGCTCCGGGACAGGCCGTGTTCACCGTCTCCGGCCGGGGGGCCGGCGAGGGCGCGGAGTCCTTCTCGCTGCGCGAGTACTCCCATGTCTCCGGCACCTCCTTCGCAGCGCCCATCGCCGCCGGCGTCTGCGCCCTGCTGCTGCAGGAGCACCCCCGCTGGACGCCCGGGGAGGTGGCCGCCGCCCTCCGCTCCACCGCCGTCGATCTCGGGCCGGCGGGGCCGGACACCCTCTTCGGCTGGGGGCGCATCGACGCCGCCCGCGCCAGCGGCCTGGAGGTCCCTGGCCCCCTGGCCAGCGCCGCCCTCGATCCCTTCCCGAACCCCGCCCGCGGTTCCTCGCCCACCATCCACTTCCCCGTCGACCTGTCCGGGGCGGAGACCCTCTCTCTGCGCCTCTTCGACGCCGCCGGCGCCCTGGTCCATGTCATGGACCGCAGGCGCCGGCCCGCCGGGACCTACCATCTGCCGGGCCTGGCCCTCTCCTGGGAGGTGGGGGCGGACCTGGCTTCCGGCGTCTATTTCTATCGTCTGGAGGGCGACTCCTTCCGCCGCGCCGGAAAGGTGGCCGTCCTGCGCGGTCTCTGAGGGGCGGCCCGTCTTTGGCAGGTCCCGGGGCGGCGCGTACCTTCTCCCGCCGTGATGCAGCCCGCCGCACGACGCCGCGACAGACCCCGGAGCGGCCGGCAGCAGTGTTTCGCGCGGCGCATGCGCACGCTCCGCTGGGGCGTGATCGCGGGCTGCGTGGTCGTCGGCTTCGGGGTGATGGCCTTCAAGCTCGCCCGCTTCACCGGCGGCTCGGTGGGGAAGCTCGAGGAGTTGCCCGACCTGCTCGGCCGCCTCCAGAAGCCGATCCACTGGAGCGTGCCGGAGGACGGGGTCCGCTACCTGTGGTTCTTCCACGGGTACCCGGAAGAGGGCCGCAAGTTCGTCCTCGTGCGGGTTCGCATGGAGGCGCGCCTCAAGATCGGCTATCCCGTCGTGCCCCGGTGCTTCCAGCTCGTGGGCGCCGACGGGTCCCGCTACTACCCGAAGTCGCGCTCGCCCATGTTCATCCGCCTCGGGGGCCGCTTCCACCTCGATCGGGACGACACCCTCGACGAGGAGCTGCTCTTCGAGATCCCCGAGGCTGCCCGGGCCGAGCGGCTCATCTTCGAACGCTACGAGGAACCCCCGGAATAGGAGCGATCCCATGGCTGCCAACGAAGAGGTCCTGTTCGCCTGCGCCGAACGGCTGGAACGGCTCCGGGGGTATCTTTGACGTCGACCGGCGCCGTCAGAGCCTGGCCGGCCTGGACCAGCGGATGGGGCGGGGAGACTTCTGGAACGACCGCCGCAGCGCCGAGGAGGTCTCCCGCCAGGCCCGCGGGCTGAGAGACGTCATCGAACCCTGGGACGGGCTGAAGTCCCGCCTCGACGACCTGCTCGAGTTGCGCGAGCTGGCCTCGGCCGAGGGGATGCCGCAACCCTCTCGGAGGTGGAGGCGGAGGCCGCGGCCCTCGGCCGGGAGCTGGACCAAGTGGAGCTCCAGGCCATGCTCGCGGACGAGGACGATCCCAAGGACGCCATCCTCGAGATCCACTCGGGCGCCGGCGGCACCGAGGCCGCCGACTGGGCCGGGATGCTCATGCGCCTCTACGGCCGCTGGATCGAGCGCCGCGGCTTCGAGTCCGATCTCATGGACCTGCAGCCGGGCGACGAGGCCGGCATCAAGAGCGCCACCATCGAGGTCCGGGGCCGCTACGCCTACGGCTATCTCAAGGCCGAGGCCGGGGTCCATCGACTCGTGCGCATCTCGCCCTTCGATGCCAACAAGCGCCGGCACACCTCCTTCGCCAGCGTCTTCGTCTATCCCGAGGTCGACGAGATCCCCGAGGTCGAGCTGCGGGACGATGACCTGCAGATCGACACCTACAAGGCGGGCGGCGCCGGCGGCCAGCACGTGAACAAGACCTCCTCGGCGGTGCGCATCACCCACCTGCCCACGAGGATCACCGTGCAGTGTCAGAACGAGCGCTCGCAGATGAAGAACCGGAGCACGGCCATGAAGGTGCTCAAGGCGCGGATCTACGACCACCACAGGCAGGAGGAACGGCAGAAGATGGAAGCCGTGGAGAGCACCAAGAAGGCCATCGACTTCGGCAGTCAGATCCGCTCCTACGTCTTCCAGCCCTACACCATGGTCAAGGACCACCGCACCGGCCACGAGTCGGGGAATGTGCAGGCCGTCATGGACGGCGACATCGACGGGTTCATCGAGGCCTTCCTCACCGCCGACCGGACGGCATAAGGCCGTGGGCTACGAGCTGTTCGTCTCGCGGCGCTACCTGCAGTCCAAGCAGCGCCCCGGGTTCCTCTCCGTCATCGCCTTCATCGCCACCGGGGGCGTCATCCTGGGCGTGGCCGCCCTGATCATCATGCTCTCCGTGACCAACGGGTTCACGGGTGAGGTGAAGAGCCGTCTCATCGGCATGAACGCCCACGTCAGCGTCTGGCGCTACCACGGCGACGCCATCGCCGCCGCCGACACCCTGGCCGCCCACATCGCCCGCCGGCCGGGGGTGGTGGCCACGGCGCCCATCATCGAGAGCAAGCTGGTCCTCGCCAACGCCGAGGACGACATGGACGGCGTCGTCGTCTGGGGCGTCGATCCCGAGAGCTTCGCCGGTGTCTCCGACCTGCCCGCCCACCTGGTCTACGAGGACGCCGGCGAGATGCACTTCGAGCCCCGGCCGGGGGGCGGGCTCCCGGGCATCATCCTCGGCCGCTACCTGGCCAACCGGCTCCGCGTGGGTCTGGGGGACGTGGTCTTCCTCTTGTCCCTGCGCGAGCAGTCTCTCGAGGAGGTCATGGTCGGCGGGCTGACCCCGCGGGTGCGGGCCTTCGTCGTCAACGACCTCTTCGAAAGCGGCATGTTCCACTACGACGACAACTACGCCTTCATCTCCCTCGAGCAGGCTCGCCACATCACCACCATGGACGGCGCCACCAACATCCACGTCCGCCTCGCCGACCTCGACGCCGCCGTCGGCGTGCGCCAGGAGCTGGCCGAGCAGCTCGGCTATCCCTACAAGGTCTCCGACTGGACCCAGCAGTTTCCCGAGCTCTTCCATTGGATGGAGCTGGAGAAATGGGTGATCTTCATCGCCCTGAGCCTGATCATCGTCGTCGCCGCCTTCAACATCACCTCCATCCTCACCATGTCGATCCTGATCAAGACCCCCGAGATCGGCATCCTCCGCGCCATGGGCGCCCGGTCCCGGGGCATCGGCCGCGTCTTCCTCTACCAGGGGCTCTTCATCGGCCTCGTCGGGACCCTCCTCGGCTGCCTGATCGGCCTCGGCGTCTGCCTCGTCCAGGACCGCTTCCGCATCGTCTCCATCCCCAGCGACATCTACATCATCAGCTCCCTCCCCGTGGACATGCAGCCCCTCGACTTCCTGCTCGTCTCCGGCGTCAGCATCTGCATCTGTCTGCTGGCGGCCGTGCTGCCGGCCCGCAAGGCCGCTTCCCTGCAGCCGGTCGAGGCGATCCGCTACATCGTGTGACGGCCGCCCCGTGACCCCGTCCGCCGGATCCGCCTCCCCGCAGAGCCCGGAGGCCCCCGTCCTGAAGGCCCGCGGGATCCGCCGGGTCTACCCGACCGGCGCCGGCGAGCTGGAGGTCCTCAAGGGCGTGGATCTGGAGATCCTCCCCGGCCGGACCCTGGCCATCACCGGGGCCTCCGGCGTCGGCAAGAGCACCCTGCTCCACATCCTCGGCACCCTCGACCGGCCCACGGACGGCAGCCTGGAGATCACCAGCGTCGACGTCCTCTCCCTCGACGACCGCGGCCTGTCCGACTTCCGCAACCGCTACGTCGGCTTCGTCTTCCAGTTCCACAATCTGCTCCCCGAGTTCACGGCCCTGGAGAACGTGATGATGCCGGCCCTCATCGCCCGCCTTCCCGGCGGTGGCCGCGAGCGTGCCGAATCGCTGCTGAAGCAGGTCGGCCTCGAGGACCGCATGTCCCACCGCCCCGGCGAGCTGTCGGGCGGCGAGTGCCAGCGCGTGGCCGTGGCCCGGGCCCTGGTCATGTCCCCGCCTCTCGTGCTCGCCGACGAGCCCTCGGGCAACCTCGATCAGGAGGCCAGCGCCAGCCTTCACGAGTTGCTGCGCGACCTGGCCGTCACCCGCCGGCAGACCTTCGTGGTCATGACCCACGACCGTGATCTGGCGGCCAGCCTCGACCGTTGCGGCCAGCTCGTCGACGGCCGTCTGCGCCTCGATTGACCATGCAGTGCGAGTCCTGCCACGAGCGCGAGGCGGCCGTCGCCCTCACCATCATCTCCGGCGACGAAAAGCGGAGCCTGCGGCTGTGCCCCCGGTGCGCCGGGCAACAGGGCGGGGAGCCGAGGGAGGGCCCGCCGGCGAAAGCGCCCGCCCAGGCGGTCAAGAAGATCAACGTCGTCCTGGGCCATCTGGTCGCCGACACCGAGGACGCCCAGTGCCCCGAGTGCGGCCTCACGTACGAGCGCTTCCAGAAGATCGGCCGCCTCGGCTGCCCCGCCTGCTACGCCGCCTTCGGCGAGCCCCTGCGCCGGCTTCTGCGCCGGATCCACGGCGCCGAGTCCCACCTCGGGCGGGGACCCCGCCCGGAGGAAGGCCCCGTGGCCGACCCCGATCAGCTGGACCAGCTGCGCCGGGAGCTGCGGCAGGCCATCGAGGAGGAGGCCTACGAGAGGGCCGCCCAGCTCCGGGACCGCATCGCCCGCCGGGGTGCGTCGTGAAGCTCGACCCCCTGATCGGCACGACCCCCAGCTGGATGGGCGGCGGCGACGACGCCGAAGGCATCGTCGTCAGCAGCCGCGTGCGGCTGGCCCGCAACCTGGCCGGCTATCCCTTCTCGGGGCGCATCACCCCGGGGCAGCAGCAGCAGCTGATCGAAGAGGTGCTCACCGCGGCCAGGGGCAGCCGTTCCATGGGCGCGGCCACCTTCTTCGCCATGGGCGCCCTGGCCCCCACCGAGCGGCGCCTGCTCGTGGAGCGCCACCTCATCAGCCCGTCCCTGGCCGAGGACAAGGGCGAGCGGGGGGTCCTCTTCAACCGGGACGAGTCGCTGAGCGTGATGATCAACGAGGAGGATCACCTGCGGCTGCAGGCCATCTTTCCGGGGACCCGGGGGCGAGAGGCCTGGTCCGCCATCTCCTCCCTCGACGACGAGCTGCTGGAAGCTCTCCCCTGCGCCCACGATTCCGCTCTCGGCTTTCTCACGGCCTGTCCGACCAACACCGGCACCGGGCTGCGCATCTCCACGCTCATCCACCTGCCGGCCCTGGTCCTGACGGAGGAGATGGAGCGCGTCCTGCAGGGGCTCGCCCAGCTGTCCTTCGCCGTCCGGGGGGTGTACGGCGAGGGTTCGAACGCGGCGGGGAATCTCTTCCAGGTGTCGAATCAGGCCACCCTCGGCATGGCCGAGGGCGAGATCGTGGAGTCTCTGATCGCCATCACGAAGAAGCTGATCGAATGCGAGCGCGACGCCCAGGAATCGCTGATGCAGGAGGCGAGGGCCCAGGTGGAAGACAAGGTCTGGCGGGCCTGGGGCCTGCTCTCCCACGCCCGCGTGTTGCCGAGCCAGGAATTCATGACCCTGGTCTCGGCCGTGCGCCTGGGACACACCCTCGGTCTCGTCGGCGGCCTGTCCTCCAGCTTCCTGAACCACCTGATGATCGCCACCCAGCCCTCCCACCTGCGCGCCGAGGCCGGCCGCGATCTCGATTCCGAGGAAAGCGATCTGCGGCGCGCCGATCTGGTGCGCCGGAAGATGGCAGAAGCCGGAAAGCCCTAGCCCGAGGCGCTCTCGGGTCATCTTGACACCACCAGGACCCCTCCGTAGCTTGACATCGACCGCCCAAAAATCCCGGAGGTTGTTGTAAATGAACAACATGTTCACCGATGGCGTGAAGCGGGTCATGCAGTTTGCCCGGGAGGAATCGGCGCGCCTCGGGCACAACTACATCGGGACCGAGCACCTCCTGCTGGGCATCATCAAGGAGGGCAAGGGCAAGGCCGTCACCATACTCACCAACCTGGGGCTGAATCTCGATACGGTGAGGCAGTCGGTGGAGGACTACGTGGCCACCTCCGGCGGCACCATGACCATCGGCGAGGTTCCCTTCACCCCGCGGGCCAAGCAGATCCTCGAGGTCGCGGCCAACGAGGCCAAGGAGATGAAGACGCAGTTCGTCGACATCGAGCACCTCCTGCTGGCCCTGCTCAAGGACAAGGAAGGCGTCGCCGCCCAGATCCTCGCCGCTTTCGGGGTCGACTACAAGGCCGCCACCGAAGAGACGGTGGCCGTCCTCGAGGGCAAGACCACGGGACAGAGGGAAAAGGGCAAGAAGAGCAAGACCCCCTTCCTCGACCACTTCGGCCGCGACCTGACGCAGTTGGCCCGCGAAGGCAAGCTCGACCCCGTCATCGGCCGCGAGAAGGAGATCGAGCGGGTCACCCAGATCCTGTCCCGGCGCAAGAAGAACAACCCCATCCTGATCGGCGACCCCGGCGTCGGCAAGACGGCCATCGTCGAGGGCCTGGCGCAGCGCATCGTCGAGAAGCGCGTGCCCCAGATCCTGCTCGACAAGCGCCTGGTCACCCTCGACATGGGCGGCGTCGTGGCCGGCACCAAGTATCGGGGCCAGTTCGAAGAGCGCATCAAGGCGGTGCTCAACGAGCTTCAGCAGACCCCCGACGTGGTCATCTTCATCGACGAGCTCCACACCATCGTCGGCGCCGGCAGCGCCGAGGGCACCCTCGACGCCTCCAACATGTTCAAGCCGGCCCTGTCGCGGGGCGAGCTCCAGTGCATCGGCGCCACCACCCTCGACGAGTATCGCAAGTACATCGAGAAGGACGGCGCCCTCGAGCGCCGCTTCCAGTCGATCATGGTCGATCCGCCCTCCATGGAGGACACCGTCGAGATCGTCAAGGGACTGCGCTCGAATTACGAGAGCCATCACCACGTCACCTTCTCCGACGACGTGGTCGCCTTCGCCGTGCGCCAGGCCGACCGCTATATCTCCGATCGCTACCTGCCCGACAAGGCCATCGACATCATCGACGAGACCGGCTCGCGGGTTCACCTCTCCCGCCTCAGCCCGCCCGGCGAGATCGGACGGCTCGAAGCGCAGATCCAGGAGATCGACCGCAGCAAGATGGAGTGCTCCGAAAAGCAGGAGTTCGAGGAGGCCGCCCGCCTGAGGGACAAGGCCCACACCCTGCGCGAGACTCTGCAGCAGAAGCGGCGGGCCTGGGAGGAGGAGGTCCGCAACGAGGTCGTGGAGGTCACCGAGGACGACATCGCCGAGGTCATCTCCTCCGTCAGCGGCGTGCCGATGCAGCGCCTGGCCGCCAGCGAGACCGAGCGCCTGCTCACCATGGAGCAGGATCTGCGCAAGCAGGTGGTGGGACAGGAGCAGGCCATCGCCACGGTCTCCAGGGCCATCCGCCGCAGCCGCGCCGGCCTGCAGGATCCCAAGCGGCCCATCGGCTCCTTCTTCTTCCTCGGCCCCACGGGCGTCGGCAAGACCTACCTGGCAGCCAAGCTCGCCGAGTTCCTCTTCGGCGACGAGGAGGCCCTCGTCACCGTCGACATGTCCGAGTACATGGAGAAGTTCTCCGTCTCCCGGCTCATCGGCGCCCCTCCGGGCTACGTCGGCTTCGACGAGGGAGGCCAGCTCACCGAGCGCGTGCGCCGCCGCCCGTACTCGGTGCTCCTGCTCGACGAGATGGAGAAGGCCCACCCGGACGTCTTCAACATCCTGCTGCAGATCCTCGACGAGGGGCGGCTCACCGACAGCACGGGGCGCAGGGTGGACTTCCGCAACACGGTGCTGATCATGACCTCCAACGTGGGCACCCGCGAGGTCGGCTCCGGGGGCGTCTTCGGATTCCAGAAGTCGGACGAGGAGTCCATGCAGGCCTTGATGGAGGAGAAGATCACCGACGCGCTGAAGAAGACCTTCAACCCCGAGTTCATCAACCGCATCGACGACACCGTCATCTTCCACGCTCTCACGCGCGAGGATATCGCGCAGATCATCGACATCTTCCTCGCCGAGTACAAGACACGGCTGGCCCACCGCGACATCCAGTTGCGGGTCACGCCCGGCGCCAAGAGCCTCATCGCGGAGAAGGGCTTCGATCAGACCTACGGCGCCCGCTACCTGCGGCGCATGGCGCAGAAGCTGCTCGAGGATCCGCTGGCCGAGGAGATCCTTCAGGGCCGCTTCGGAGAGGGCAGCCGGGTCCGCGTCACCAAGAAGGGCGAGATGCTGGTCTTCGACGACGAGGGCGAGCTCGCCGGGCCCGCCGTCAGGGCGGCGGAAGAGAAGAAGTCCCAGAACGCCGGCTGAGGAGCGGTTTCACCCGCCGGCCACGCCCCCGACCGACGAGCCGCCCTGTCGCAACCACGCCGCTGACAGGGCGGCTTTTCTCGGGGGGTACCGATCATCCCGGGCGGTGAGCGACCGGGCCGCCGCCCCCTTGAGGGAGGAGACCGAGAATGGTCATGTCCCATGTTGCCCGGATCCCTGATCCAGCCCCAACCATCCGCCGCGCGGCGCTCTTGTGCGCCGCCCTGGTCCTGCCCGTCCTCGCCCAGCCCACGGTCGAGGAGATCGAGATCCAGGGCGATCTGCGCCGGGTCGCCGAGTCCCTGATCCTCACGACCATCGGCCTCGAGCCGGGCGTCCACCTGTCCCAGGACAACGTGCAGGAGGCCGTGCGCGCCCTCGACGCCCTGCAGGTCTTCTCCGACATCCAGCTCTGGGCCGAGCCCGGTGAGAGCCCCCAGGGACTCAAGCTGATCGTCGTCGTTCAGGAGTACCCTACCCTGGAGGGGCTCCGTTTCCGGGGGCAGGACGAGCTCGATGAGAAGGACATGGAGGAGGCGATCGACCTCGTCGTGGGCCAGGTCGTCGCTCCCAAGGACGTGGCCCGGGGCCGCCAGCGCATCCTGGAGATGTACGGGGAAGAGGGCTACCTGCGGGCCGAGGTGGAGGGCCAGCTCTTCGACGGCGACGAGGAGGGTTCGGTGATCCTCCAGTTCGACATCGTCGAGGGGGACAAGGTCAAGATCGCGGCCATCGAGATCCACGGGAACGAGGCCTTCGACGACGGCAAGCTCCGCAAGCAGATGGAGACCAAGCCCAAGCGCTGGTACCGCAAGGGCGAGTTCCAGGCCGATGTCTTCGAGGAGGACAAGCAGCGCATCCTGGCCTTCTACCGCTCCGAAGGCTACCAGCAGGCCGTCATCCTGCGCGACAGCATCTACTACGACGACAGCCGCCGCCGACTCTACCTCGACCTGGAGGTCGACGAGGGCCGGCGGTATTTCGTCCGCGACCTGGCGTGGGCGGGCAACGAGCTGTTCACCGACGAGGAGCTGGCGGGCCAGATGAGGGTGGAGCAGGGAGACGTGTTCGCGTACTCCGCCACCGAGCTGGCCTTCCTGGCCAAGAGCGCCTACTACGAGCGCGGCTATCTCGACACCGAGGTCATCCCCCACGAGCAGATCCACGCCGACAGCATCGACGTCACCTTCCAGATCTTCGAGGGCGAGCCCTGGCGCATCCGCCGCATCGACTTCGCCGGCAACGTCAAGACCCGCGAGAAGGTCCTGCGCCGCGAGGTCGCCCTGCGTCCCGGCGACGTCTTCAAGTCGAGCCAGCTGCAGGAGAGCCAGCGCCGCCTGTACATGCTCGGCTTCTTCAAGGACGTGCAGGTCCAGGACCAGGCCAGCGTCGCCGGCGAGGAGAAGCTGATCGACCTGACCTTCAACGTCGAGGAGCAGCGCACGGGCGCCGCCTCCATGGGGGCGGGCTACAGCGACACCTACAAGCTCGTCGGCAACATCGGCCTGCAGATCCCGAACTTCCGCGGCCGGGGGCAGAGCCTCGACTTCAACTGGGAGTTCGGCACCCGGCGCAAGCAGTTCCTCATGGGATTCACCGAGCCCTGGCTCTTCGACACGCCCACCACTTCCTCCGTTCGCGTCTACAGCCTCACCCAGCAGTACCTGGAGAACTTCGACTTCCATCGCAACTCGATCAGCGTGCGCCTCGGCCGCCGGCTCAAGAAGCCGGCCTTCGCCTCCGTCACCCTCGGATATCAGCTGCGGACACAGAAGTACACCGACTTCTCTCAGGATGTCGACTCCAGCCTGCCCCAGTACGAGCCCCAGACCACCTCCAGCCTCGAGATCGTTTTCCGCCGGGACACGCGCGACCTGCCCGACTTCCCCACCCGGGGCTCGGTGATCAGCTATACGCCGGAGGTGGCCTCGTCGCTGATCGCCGGCGACGTCGACTTCCACCGCCACGAGCTGACCGCCAATATCTACCGGCCGAGTTTCTGGCGCTTCGTCCTCGCCCTGGAGACCAAGTTCGCCCTCATCGACGGGTTCTCGCCCTACGACGACACCCACATCACCTTCTGGGACAAGTTCACCCCGGGCGGCGTCGACTGGTGGGACGGCCAGGTGCGCGGCTATCCCGACGCCTCTCTCGGCCCCCGCAGCCCCGCCGGCAACCCCCTCGGCGGCCGCTCGATGATGACCATGAATCTCGAGTACCGCTTTCCCATCACCGAGCGCCAGGTGGTGGGGCTGGTCTTCGCCGACGCCGGCAACGCCTGGGCCGGCATCCGCGACTTCAATCCCATCGACCTGCGGCGGTCCGCCGGCGTCGGCTTCCGCGTGATCACCCCCATGCTGGGCATGATCGGCTTCGACTTCGGCTACGGCTTCGACCGGCGCAAGGTCGACGGCCGCCGCCCGGGCCTGAGCACTCACTTCCAGTTCGGTCCGCGCTTCTTCTAGCCGGCCGACGCCACCCCGACCGAGAAAAAAAACCGAATGCTCCGATTCCGCGGCCTCCCGGCCGTCCTCGCCGCCGGCCTCCTCCTGCCGGTCCAGCCCTCCAGCGCCGAGATCAAGATCGGCTACATCGACTCCGAGGTCCTGCGCGAGCGCCTGCCCGAGTTCAAGGACATCCAGCGGCAGCTCGACCGGCTGGTCCAGGGCTGGGAAAAGGAAGCCTTGGACAAGAACAGCAGGCTGGAGAAGATGAAGGAAGACTTCCGCAAGCAGGAGCTGCTCATGAGCGAGGCGCGCAAGGCGGAGCTCTTTGCGGAGTTGCAGCAGGCCGACCAGGCGTTGAAGGAGTTCAGCCAGCAGAGATTCCGCCCCGACGGCGAGTATTTCCAGAAGAACATCGAGCTCTCGTCCCCCGTCTTCGAGAAGGTCAACGCGGCGCTGAAGAAGCTGGCCGAGGAGGAGGGCTACGACTTCATCTTCGATGTCGCCGGGGGCGGGGGTATCGTCTACGCCGATCCGGAGCGCTACAATCTCACCGAGGAGCTGCTGGTCCTTCTGGAGGAGGAGCGCGAGGAGGAGAGCAGTCCTTGACCGATCCCCTGGATCTGCAGGGAATCAAGGAGGCGATCCCCCACCGCTACCCCTTTCTGCTCGTGGACCGCATCCTCGAGCTCGACCCCGGAGAGCGGATCCTGGGGCTCAAGAACGTCACTGCTGACGAGCCGTTCTTCCCCGGCCACTTCCCCGGCTTCCCGGTCATGCCCGGCGTGCTCATCATCGAGGGCCTCGCCCAGACCGGCGCCGTCCTGATGCTCCGCGACGCCGGGCCCGGGCAGCTCCCCTTCTTCGGCGGCATCGACAAGGCCCGCTTCCGCCGCCAGGTCGTCCCCGGGGACCAGCTGCTGCTGGAGGTGACGGTTCTGCAGCGGCGCGCCGGGTCCTGCCGCTTGCGCGGCGTCGCCCGCGTCGAGAAGGATGTAGCCGCGCAAGCCGAGATCTTCGCCCTGGCCCGTCCGGCCCCCCCGGAGGCCGCTTGACGGAGTCCGGGGGCGCGGCCCTGGCCGCCGGCCGGGGAACTCCGAATCCCGAGGCCATGTCCAGCCTCCGTCACATCGTCGAGGCTCAGCAGTTCGACCGCGCCTCCCTGGCCCGGATCTTTTCGGTGGCCCGCGAGATGGAGCAGGTGGTCCGGCACTACGGGTCCAACATCCTCAACCGGCGGGTCATGGCCACCCTGTTCTACGAGCCCAGCACCCGCACGCGCCTCTCCTTCGAGTCGGCCATGCGCCGCCTCGGCGGAGAGGTGATCACCACCGAGAGCGCCCAGGAGTTCTCCTCCGCCGCCAAGGGGGAAACCCTCGAGGACACGATCCGCATCGTCGGCGGTTACGCCGACGTCATCGTGCTGCGCCACTTCGAGAGCGACGCCAGCCGAAGGGCCGCCGCCATCTCCCCGGTGCCGGTCATCAGCGCCGGTGACGGTCCCGGCCAGCACCCGACGCAGGCCCTGCTCGACGTGTACACCATCGAGCGTGAGATCGGACGCCTGGACGGGATCTCCGTCGCCCTCGTGGGCGATCTGGCCAATGGCCGTACGGCTCGATCCCTCTGCTACCTGCTGGCCAAGTTCGAGTCCCCGCGGATCTACTTCGTGGCCCCCGAGGTGGTTCGCATGCGCGGCGACATCAAGGATTATCTGGACCGCCACGGAATCCAGTGGGAGGAGTCGGCCGATCTGGCCGCCGTGGCTGGACAGGTCGACGTCATCTATCAGACGCGGATCCAGCGGGAGCGCTTCGGCGACCGGGTGCGGGAATACCAGCAGGCTCGGGGCCGCTACATCGTCGACCGGTCCATCCTCGACCGCATGTCCGGGGAAGCCATCGTCATGCACCCCCTGCCCCGCGTCGACGAGATCGCGCCCGAGGTGGACCAGGATCCGAGGGCCGCTTACTTCCGGCAGGCTCACAACGGGCTCTATGTCCGTATGGCCCTGCTGCGCATGATCCTCGCAGGGCCCTGAGCCGCCTTGCCCGGCCCGCGCGGAGGGCGGTATACTAGTATCCTTCTGAATCGACCCTATCCCGTCGAGAGAGCATGGCATCCAGCAAAGGCAGAGACCGAAAAAAGGAGTTGAGGCGTCGCCGCCACCGGCGCCGCGAACGGATCAAGCAGAGGATCCGCGAGGCCAAGGCGGCCAAGAAGGCCTGACCTCCCGATCCCTCCCCTCCCCCGTCCCCCATGACCCAGCCATTGCGGGTCGCCGTCGCCGGAGCCAGCGGTATCGGGCGGCACCACGCCAACTGGCATGCGCAGGTCGGCGGCGAGGTCGTGGCCATCCTCGGCAGCCGGACCGACCGTTGCGAGCGGACCCGGGCCCAGTTGAAGGAGATCTTCGGGTTTCGGGGCCGGATCTACACCAACCTGTCGGAATTGCTGCGGGCCGAGGCTCCCGCCGTGGTCGACGTCTGCACCCCGAACGAGCTGCACTACGACTGCGTGGCCCGGTCCCTGGAGGCCGGCAGCCACGTCTTGTGTGAGAAGCCCCTTGTGTGGGACCCGGCGGTCCCCGTCGAGCGCCTGCGCGGCCAGGCACGGGGGCTCGGCGAGCAGGCCCGCGCGTCCGGGCGTCTCCTCGGGCTGTGCACCCAGTACGCCTTCGCCATCGACCAGTACCGGCGCGTCCAGCCCGCTGTGGATCCGGACCGGGCAGCGACCTTCGAAGCCGAGCTGGAGACCCTGGCCCGCGGCTCGAGACGGGACGCGGCCACCGTGTGGATCGACATGGGGTCCCATCCTCTGAGTCTGATCCTGGCGGTCATGCCCCGGGCCGAGATCGACGGTACCTCCTTGCGGGCCCGCTTCCGCGGACGGGAGGCGGAGGCGGAGTTCACCCTGCGCCAGGACGGCCGCAACTGCGACTGCCGCATCGTGGTGCGCGATCGCGATGAGGGTCCTCCCCTTCGGCGCTTCGGCTTCGACGGCCGAATGGCGGACTGCACCGGCCGTCCGGGAGAGGACGGTCTCTACCGTTCCGTCCTGACCGCTCTCGGCCGGGAGGACGTGGGCCAGGACTACATGCACCGGCTGATCGGCCAGTTCCACGAGGCCGTCACCGGGGCGGCCGAAGCGCCTCTCGTGTCCCCCGAAGTGGCGGTGCGCAACCTCGATCTCCAGTTGTCCATCCTCGAGGCGGCCTGACGAGAGCGCCTTGCGGATCGCCGCCTCGTTGTGGGCGCCGGGGGCCGTGCTCGTTGCGGGGTTGGTCCTGCGGGTGTGGGGGCTGGGCTTCGGGCTGCCCCACACGGAGGCGCGGCCGGACGAGAGCCTGCTCGTCCACCGGGCCCTCGCCGTCGCCGGCGGCGACCTGAATCCGCACTTCTTCAACTATCCCAGCCTTCATATCTATCTTCTGGCCGCCCTTTACGGCTTCCACTACCTCCTCCTGCGGCTCCTCGGAGATGCGGGCGGCGCCCAGGACTTCCTCTCCCGCTTCTTCGTCGACCCGGCCGGGATCTACCTCTGGGGCCGCGCCCTGACGGCGGCCATGGGGACGGCCACGCTGGTCTGGATCTACCGGGCGGCTCGATCGATCCATGGCCCGGCGGCGGGTCTGGGAGCGGCGATTCTCGGGGCGGGGGCCTTCCTCCACGTGCGGGACTCGCACTTCCTCACCGTCGACGTGCCCGCCACCTTCTGGGCCGCCGGCTCCCTTGCCATGGCCGTACAGCATCTGGGAGACGGGCGCCGGGGGACCCTCCTGGCCGCAGCGGTCCTGGGGGGCCTGTCGGCCTCGACGAAGTACAGCACCGCTCTGTTTCTGCCGGCCCTCCTCCTGGCGGCGTACTCCTCTCCCATGGCCTGGCCCCGGTGGCGCACGATTACGGCCGTCCTGGTGGCCTGGGGGGTCGCCTTCGCGGCCGGCTCCCCCCATGTCGTCCTCGACGCCCAGGCCTTCTGGCGGGATCTCGCCTTCGAGTGGCGTCACTTTGGCCGGGGCCACGGGATCGACTTGGGCAACGGCTGGATCTACCACCTGACCTTCAGCCTGCGTCACGGCCTTGGGTGGCCGCTCCTGGCCGCCTCACTGGCCGGGCTATGCTGGCTCGCCGCGCGCCGAGGGCCCGCCGACCGTGTCATCCTGGCTGGCGTGGTGGTGTATTTCCTCGTGGCCGGGGCCGGCGCGAGCCTGTTCGTGCGCTATGTGATCCCCCTCGTGCCGCTGGCGTGCGTGGCCGCGGCCTGTGGACTCTCCAGGGCCGCGGGAGGGAGGATGGCGTCCACGGTTGCTGCGTGCCTGCTCCTGGCAGCGCCTCCCACCGCCGCCTCCCTGGCCCACGATCGCCTTCTGGCGCGGACCGATACCCGGGTTCTGGCGGCGTCCTGGATCGAGAAGCACGCCGAAGCCGGGGCCAGGGTGGCCTTTACGGGCAGCTCCTACGGCCACCCGCAGCTGCGGCCGGAGCAGGCCTGGATCGAGCGTCAACTGCGAGAGGTGAGGCGGGCGGGGGATCGCGGCCGACGCCTGGACCTGCAGAAGCAGGACCCTGCCTATCCCCCCCCTCCCGCGTACGACCTTGTCGAGCTGCGCGAGGGCAATCCGCGCGAACTCTCATCCATCTGGCCTCTCCTCCCACCTTCGGAGCTGCGGGCTCGCGGGGTGGACTGGCTGGTCGTTCAGCAGCATCCGCTGGCCTACGCCGTCCTCCCGGTGACGCTGGCCGTGGAGCTGTCCGTCCTGCAGCCGGCGGTCGAGTTCGACCCCTTCGAATGCGGAACCGGGGCCGCCGTGTACGACCCCCTCGACGCGTATTACGCCCCCCTGAGCGGCCATGGCGCCCTTCGTCGGCCGGGCCCCCGCCTGCGGATCTACCGCCTGGCAGATTGACAAGGCCTGAAGAAGACCTAGATACAGACGGTTGCCCGGACGCTCGCGAATCGAAGGAGGGATTCATGACCACCGATGCCGAGGCCGCCTACACCCGCTTGGCGGAGGATCTGCAGAAGCGTGGAGTGGACCTTGAGGACCTGGAGTCACGGCTCCGGGCACAGCGGATCGAGACTCCGTCCTGGGGATACGGCAACTCGGGGACGCGTTTCGCCGTTTTCCGGCAGCCGGGCGCGGCGCGCGATGTCCACGAACGCCTTGCCGACGCGGCTCAGGTACAGGCCCTGACCGGGCTGTGTCCCTCCGTCGCCCTTCACATCCCCTGGGACAAGGTGGACGATTACGAGGCCCTGAAGGCGGAGGCCGCCGGCCTGGGGGTGGAGATCGGTGCCATCAACCCCAACGTGTTCCAGGATCCCGACTACCAGTTTGGTTCCTTCGGCCACCGGGACTCCGGCGTGCGCCAGAGAGCGCTCGACCACATGGCCGAGTGCGTCAAGATCATGGAGGCCACCGGGTCCCGGCTGCTGTCTCTCTGGTTCGCCGACGGCACCAACTACCCGGGGCAGGCGGACCTGATTTCGCGGAAGCAGAGCTTCGAGGAGTGCCTGTCCGGGACCCATGCCCTGCTGCCGGACGGCGCGCGCATGCTGATCGAGTACAAGTTCTTCGAGCCCGGCTTCTACCACACCGATATCGCCGACTGGGGTATGGCCCTGCACTTCGCCAGATCCGCGGGGGAGCGCGCCGAGGTCCTCGTCGATCTGGGGCATCACGCCCAGGGGGTGAACATCGAGCACATCGTAGCCTTCCTTCTCGACGAAGGGAAGCTCGGCGGATTTCACTTCAACAACCGCAAGTACGCCGACGACGACCTGACTACCGGCTCGGTAAACTTGTACGAAGTCTTCCTGATCTTCCACGAGATCGAGAATTCCCGCCTCCGGCGGCCCGGGGGCGGAGCCTCGAACATCGCCTACATGATCGACCAGAGCCACATCGTCAAGCCGAAAATCGAGGCCATGATCCAGTCCGTCCTCAACATCCAGACGGCCTACGCCCGGGCTCTTCTCGTCGATCGCCAGGCCCTGTCCGAAGTCCAGCGAGAGGGCGATTCGGTGATGGCGGAGGAAATCCTGCGGCTGGCTTGGGATACCGATGTCCGTCCGCTGCTGGCCAGGGTCCGCACCGACATGGGGGCCGAACCCGACCCCCTGGCCGCCTACCGGGCCAGCGGCTACGCTGAGCGCATCGCCGCCGGCCGGCAGGGCGATCTCGAAGGAGCCGGGAGCTGGGGCTGATTGCGGACAAGAGGGGCCTCCAGGGCGTGTTGTCCTGCCTCTTTGTGGATGGGGATTTTCCCCCTGACCCTTTGCAAGAGCGCTTGTCTCAGGTCTGCAGCTGGCAGTTGGATCCCTCTCCGTCCGGCCAGGCCGTGCGAAGGGACCGCCCGACTTGGCAGGGGACCTGGATGTCGCCCCGAGTGCCCGGGGCATTCTCGCGTTGACAGCTACGCGAAGGATGCGTAGATTGGAACTCTTGCACTTGGCCTTCCGGGCCGAGCCCGCTCTTTGAGAATCGAATAACGCGCGTAGAGTTCCTGACCTGCGGGGCAGATCCGTCCGTGAGTCGGATCTGTTCGCCTCCTGCCAGGCCGCTTCGGTGGCCGCGCCGGGGGCACGTATTTCTTCAAAAAGGATCCCTGCGGGCTCGTTGCGCT
>OZ252098.1:4105000-5503661 GCA_965248355.1 Candidatus Latescibacterota bacterium
TACCGGTGAGGGAAAGGTGAAAAGCACTCCAAGAAGGAGAGTGAAATAGTACCTGAAACCGTATGCCTACAAGCAGTCGGAGGGCCTCAGGGCCTGACGGCGTGCCTTTTGCATAATGAGCCGAGGAGTTACTGTGTGTAGCAAGGTTAACTCACTCTGTGAGGGAGCCGTAGCGAAAGCGAGTCTGAACAGGGCGTCTTGAGTTGCACGCAGTAGACCCGAAGCCAGGTGATCTACCCATGGCCAGGATGAAGCGGGAGTAAAATCTCGTGGAGGTCCGAACCGTTGAAGGTTGAAAACTTCTCGGATGAGCTGTGGGTAGGGGTGAAAGGCCAATCAAACCTGGAGATAGCTGGTTCTCCCCGAAATAGCTTTAGGGCTAGCCTCTTGGTAAAGAGTCGTGGAGGTAGAGCACTGGAACGGCTAGGGGCCCTACAAGGTTACCAAACCGTACCAAACTCCGAATGCCATTGACTTGTTCCAAGGGAGTCAGCTTGCGGGGGATAAACTTCGTAGGCAAGAGGGAAAGAACCCAGACCGCCAGCTAAGGTCCCCAAGTGCGGACTAAGTGATCAAAAGGATGTGAGATTGCAGAGACAGCTAGAATGTTGGCTTAGAAGCAGCCATCATTTAAAGAAAGCGTAATAGCTCACTAGTCAAGTGGTCTCGCGCCGAAAATGTATCGGGGCTAAGTCCGCCACCGAAGCTGCGGATTCGCTTCCTAGCGAAGCGTCTGGTAGGGGAGCGTTCCACTGTAGGTCGAAGGCAGCCCGTGAGGGTCTGCTGGACGACGTGGAAGTGATCATCTCGGCATGAGTAGCGATAAGGCAGGTGAGAATCCTGCCCACCGAAAGTCTAAGGTTTCCCGGGCTAGGCTCGTCCTCCTGGGGTTAGTCGGGACCTAAGCCGAGGCCGAAAGGCGTAGGCGATGGAAAACAGGTCAAGATTCCTGTACCACTCGTAGTGCGTTTGAGCTATGGGGTGACGCAGAAGTGAAAGGTCCTCCAGCTATTGGATGCTGGTCCAAGCCTGTAGGGGGATCGCCCAGGAAAATCCGGGCGGTCAACTCCGAGAGGTGATGGGGAGCCGTTCAACGGCATAAACGGACCCTAATCATGCTGCCTAGAAAAACCTCTATGTGAGCGCTGCGGGTGCCCGTACCGCAAACCGACACAGGTAGACGAGGAGAGTATCCAAAGGTGTGCGAGATAACCCTCGTTAAGGAACTCGGCAAACTGATCCCGTAACTTCGGAAGAAGGGATGCCCTGAGTCGGTGAAGCCCTTCGCGGGCGGAGCCAAAAGGGGCCGCAGAGAATCGGGCTGGGCGACTGTTTACCAAAAACACAGGTCTCTGCCAAGCCGCAAGGCGACGTATAGGGACTGACACGTGCCCGGTGCGGGTAAGTTAAGAGGAGGGGTAAGCCTTCGGGCGAAGCTCTGAATCGAAGCTCCCGTAAACGGCGGCCGTAACTATAACGGTCCTAAGGTAGCGAAATTCCTCGTCGGCTAAAAACCGACCTGCACGAATCGTGTAACGACTTGGCCGCTGTCTCAACGAGGGACTCGGTGAAATTGTAATTCCAGTGAAGATGCTGGATACCCGCGGCAGGACAATAAGACCCCGTGAACCTTTACTATAGCTTGGTATTGGACTTTGACACTGTATGTGTAGGATAGGTGGGAGGCTGTGAAACTAGGGCGCCAGTCTTGGTGGAGCCGACCTTGAAATACCACCCTTACCTTGTTAAGGCTCTAACCTAGGTCCCTTATCGGGATTGGGGACATTGCCAGGTGGGTAGTTTGACTGGGGCGGTCGCCTCCCAAAAGGTAACGGAGGCGCCCAATGGTTCCCTCAGCGCGGTCGGTAATCGCGCGTAGAGTGTAAAGGCATACAGGGAGCTTGACTGCGAGACCTACAAGTCGAGCAGGTGCGAAAGCAGGGCTTAGTGATCCGACGGTTGCGTGTGGAAGCGCCGAAGCTCAACGGATAAAAGGTACTCCGGGGATAACAGGCTTATCGCGCCCAAGCGCCCATAGCGACGGCGCGGTTTGGCACCTCGATGTCGGCTCAGCGCATCCTGGGGCTGGAGAAGGTCCCAAGGGTTTGGCTGTTCGTCAATTAAAGCGCTACGCGAGCTGGGTTCAGAACGTCGTAAGACAGTTCGGTCCCTATCCGCCGTGGGCGTAGGATATTTGAGGAGAGCTGTCCTCAGTACGAGAGGACCGGGATGGACGAACCTCTGGTCTACCAGTTGTTCCGCCAGGAGCACCGCTGGGTAGCTACGTTCGGACGGGATAAACGCTGAAAGCATCTAAGCGTCAAGCCCACTCCAAGACGAGATATCCCGTGGGGAAACCCACCTTAAGGCCCCTCGCAGACGACGAGGTTGATAGGTCGCAGGTGGAAGCGCAGCAATGTGTGAAGCCGAGCGATACTAATGGGCCGTGAGGCTTGACCGTATTCTCCTCCTGTGGGTGCACGGGTTCTGACGTGGCAGTGACTCGAGTGTGAATCTGTATTCTTGCGTCATTCGCGAGTGGTTCGGGCATTGGCATAAGATTTTCCGGTGGTCATAGCGGAGGGGAAACACCTCTTCCCATTCCGAACAGAGCAGTTAAGCCCTCCTGCGCCGATGGTACTGCTGGGGTCACCCGGTGGGAGAGTAGGACGTCGCCGGGTTTCATTCGAAGGGCCCCTCCAAGGGGGGCCCTTCGTCATGTACGCCTCCTGCCCCGGGAACCCTGGAGCTGTGCTTCCAGCTCCTTGGTGTCTTCGCTCACCACGCTTTCTATCTGATTCTGCAGGCGCCTCAGCTTGCCCATCCGGGCCAGGTCGGGGTACGTCTCCATCATGCGCAGGTAGGTGGCGAACCACAGCTGAAAGTCAGGGTACCGGGCATACCGGTTCATCGTCGCATGACGGTGGAAATACCAGGGCTTGAATCCCGCGAAGTGGGTCCCGTAGACGACATCCATGTGGGGATAGCCGTTCAACGCGCTGAAGCGAACGTCGATGTTGCGCCACATCCCCGACCATCGCAGGGTCAGGTATTGCATGTCGGGCCAGTCGAACCGGTCGCCTACGAGGGCTCGTATCTCCGGGCGCTCGAGGTCCCGCAGGATGCGCTCGAACTCCGCCTGATCCGGGCGCATGACGAACAGGGATCCGTTGAATCCCATGTTCTCCGGGTCATCTCGTGGCCGGTCGGAGATGGATCGCGGTACTAGATGGCCGTGAGGGCATTCGGCGTAGATCTCGTGCCAGTTCCATCGGCCCTTCTCCAGAGCGCTCTTCGTGAGGACATGGCGTCCGGCCTCGTCGGTCGGCACGAGATGTGACTTGCGCTCGTTGAGGACGCCGGCCGGGGGCTGCAGATCCAGGAGCTGGCCGTAATTGCGCAGGGGCAGTACGTCTGCGTCGAGCACCACGACGCGCTCGAAACGGTGACCGAGACCGCCGTCGGTTCCGAGGCGAAGAGCGTGGATGCGAGTGAAGAAGTATGGTCGGTCCTGTCGTTCCTGGCGGCGTGCGTGAGGTACGTAGATCGGCTCCACGTCGATCACGTCATCGAAGAGCTGAGCCAGGGAGCCCCGGGCCTGGGGAGAGACTCCTTCCGTGACGAGGCAAATCCGAGGGGTCGCCAGCCGTTGGCGGAGCAGCCCGTACGACAGCACGAGAGCGCCGGGCAGGTAGTTGTCGTTGAGCATGAGAAAGGTGGCGAAGGCGCATGGGGCCGGTCTGCCCGATGGCCTTGGCCGATTCGCTCGGTGCTGCACGGATCGTGTCCCCTAACTCCCTGTGGGAGAGTGCTGTCCGAAGAATAGGGGCGGGCGCCGCCGGACCGTCTCGATCCCTTGACAACTCCCTCCCGGGCGGCATAGTTTACCCGCTGTTCGAGCTCCGCTCAATCCAGAGTCCCCCGTGCGTTGACCCGGTGGACTCTGCGCCGTTCTGGCGTCCCAGATCGGGTGGGGTGGATACCTCCCCTGACCACCTCAACCTCCACAGGTGCAGGCCGTGTCTCACACGATCGATCAAGTGCGCAATGTCGTCCTCGTCGGCCGCAGCGGATCTGGCAAGACGGCCCTGGCAGAGGCCATCATCTACAACACCGGCCAGCTCAGCCGGCTCGGGCGCATCGAAGATGGGACCACCGTTTCCGACTTCGATAGGGAGGAGATCGAACGGAAGATCTCGCTGAAGACCTCCCTGCTCACGGGAGAGTGGAAGGGTATCCACTTCGACCTGATGGATACACCGGGGTACGCCGACTTCATCCCGGAGACGCAATCCGCGCTGCGCGTGGCCGACGCCGGTATCGTCGTTGTCGAGTCCGTCTCCGGAATCGATATCGGTACCGAACGCGCCTGGCGGTTTGCCCAGGAGCACGGTCTGCCCTGCATCCTGTTCATCAACAAGATGGACCGGCCCGAGATTGACGTGGACGGGGTGCTGCAGCAGATGCAGGACCGATTCGGTCGTCTCGCCGTGCCCGTTCAATACGCAGTCGATCCGGGAGAGGGCTTCCACCAAGTGGTCGATCTGGTCGAGGAAAAGCTGATCACCTACACCGACGGCAAGGCCGCCGAGGGTGAAGTCCCGTCTTCCGTGCAGGACGTCGTGGAGCCATTGCGGGAGCAACTCGTCGAAACCGTGGCCGAGACGGACGAGGAGTTGATGGAGCGCTATTTCACCGAGGGGGGCCTGGAGCCGGCGGAGCTCAAGGCGGGACTGCGCAAGGCGGTGATGGCGCGCGAGATCTTCCCCGTTCTCTTCGGCGATGCCTACAACAATATAGCCGTCGACCGGCTGATGGGGGCCGCGGGGGAGCTCTTTCCCTCTCCTGCCCAGAGCCCCGGGCTGACCTACGTCGACGGCGAGGGAGAGGAGCAGAGATTGGAGGCCTCCCCCGACGGGCCGCTGGTCTCCTACGTCTTCAAGATCATGGCGGAGCCGCACGTGGGCGAACTGAGCTACCTTCGGATCTTCTCCGGCCGTCTCCGCCACGGCGACGAGGTCACCAATTCGGCGCGCCAGAAGACGGAGCGCATCGGTCAGATCTTCCAGCTCAACGGGCACCAGCGTACCGAGGTGGACAGCGCTGGCGCCGGGGACATCGTCGCTCTGGTAAAGCTGAAGGACACCCATACGGGCAACACCCTGTGTTCCAGGACGGAGTCGGTGCAATTGCCGGGGGTGGCCTTCCCGGAGCCCCTCATCCGCGTGGCCGTGGAGGCCCGGGAAAAGGGCAGCGAGGAACGCATGGCCACGGGCCTGCAGCAATTGCACGAGGAGGATCCGAGCTTCGAATTCAGGTATGACGGCGAGATCCGCCAGTCGGTGCTCTCCGCCCAGGGCGACCTGCATCTGGAGACGATCCTCAAACGTCTCCGGGAGCGCTTCCAGGTCGAGGTCGATATCAAAACGCCGCGGGTGCCCTACCGCGAGACGATCCGCGGAAATGCCGAGGGCCACTACCGGCACAAGAAGCAGTCCGGGGGGCGGGGACAGTTCGGCGAGGTCTACCTGCGCATCGCACCGAAGTCGCGGGGCGAAGGGTTCGAGTTCATCAACGAGGTCGTGGGCGGCAGCATCCCGACGAATTTCATTCCCGCCGTCGAGAAGGGGCTGCAGGAGAGCCTGGCGGTGGGGCCCATCTCCGGCTCCGCCGTCGTCGATGTGGCGGCCACCGTGTACGATGGCAAGCACCACGCCGTCGACTCGGACGAGGTCTCTTTCAAGATCGCATCCTCCCAAGCCTTCAAGGACGCCTTCCTCAAGGGCAGGCCCGTCCTTCTCGAGCCGATCTATCACCTCACGATCACTGTGCCCGAGGAGTTCATGGGTGACGTGATGGGCGACCTCACCTCGCGCAGGGGCCGGATCAGCGGCACCAACTCCGATGGCCATCTGCAGATCATCGAAGCCGAGGTGCCCCTGGCGGAGATCGATCGTTACGCCACCCGGTTGCGCTCCATGTCCCAGGGCGAGGGGATGCACACCCAGCGCTTCGGCCGCTACGAGGAGGTGCCGGGAGACGTGCAGTCGCGTATCATCGAAGAAGCCAGCAAGGCGCGGGCCCAGGCGGCCTGAATCCGCGGTTTTCTTCTCTCCGGGGGTGCTTGCCAGCTGGCCGGATCCGGTCAGGCGGCGCAGATGCCTCTGCCTGCATAGATTCAGTCCCATGTCCGGTCACTCCAAGTGGAGCACGATCAAGCGGAAGAAGGGTGCCAACGACACCCGGCGCGGACAGTTGTACACCAAGCTGATCCGCGAGTTGACCGTCTCCGCCCGCGAAGGGGGCGCCGACGAAGATTCCAACCCCCGGTTGCGGACGGCGGTGCAGAATGCCCGTGCCGCCAACATGCCGCAGAACACCATTGATCGAGCCATTCGGCGCGGTTCCGGAGACGAGGCCGGGGTCCTCTATGAGACGGTGGCCTACGAAGGCTACGGTCCCGCGGGGGTGGCCATCATCGTCGAGGCCCTGACGGACAACAGGAACCGCACCGTCTCCGAGGTGCGGCACGTGCTCGGCAAGTACGGCGGCAATCTGGCCGAGAAGGGCGCCGTGGCATGGATGTTTGCCCAGAAGGGACTGGTCGAGGTGGAGGAGTCCTCGGCCACCGAGGAAGAGGTGATGCTGGCCGTGATGGACGCCGGGGGAGAGGACCTGCAGCGCGCCGACGCCGTATTCGAGGTGTTGGCTCCAGTCGACCAGTTCGACGCCGTCAAGCGCTCCCTCGACGACGCCGGCATAGCCTACGGTCAGGCGTCGCTGGCCTGGATCCCGCAGAACACCTTGTCCGTGGAGGGCGCCGACGCCCAGCAGATCGTTCGCCTTCTCGAAGAACTCGAGGATCTCGACGACGTGCAGAGGGTGTTCTCCAACTTCGACGTGGAGGAGGAGGAGCTGGCGAAGCTGCTCGCCTGACCGGCTCCTTTTCGCCCACGTGCTCGTTCTCGGCCTCGACCCAAGCAGCACCAGCACGGGCTACGGGCTGGTGCGCGGAGAGGGTCAGGATCTCGCCTTCTTCGACTGCGGCTGCTTCCGACCCCCGAAGGGCGTCGACTTCGTCGAGCGACTTGCCACTCTGGACGACGGCCTGACCGGGTTGCTGTCTCGGGTCCGGCCGGACGCCGTGGCCTTGGAGAGCAGTTTCTACGGCCGCGATGCGGATGCCGCCTCCAAGCTCGGCGAAGCCCGCGGCGTGCTTCGTCTCGGTCTGCACCGGGCGGGTTTCTCTCCGGTTCTCTACTCGCCGGCGGAGGTCAAGAAAGCTGTCGTCGGCAACGGCCAGGCCACCAAGGAACAGGTTCAGTCGATGGTCGCGCGCCTACTGCGCATGGAGGAGCCGCCAACCCCCCTCGACGCTTCGGACGCCCTTGCCGTGGCCGTCTGCCACCTGTACCGCCGCGCACGACCGGCGGCGGCACCCGGCCACGGGGCCCGAAGGCCGGAGGTGCAGGCCCTGCTGCGCCGCGTCGCCAAACGCTGAGAGAGGTCCCTCCGGGTGATCACGCACCTTCGCGGTCTCCTGTCCCAAAGGGCGCCGACCCGGGCCGTGGTCGATGTCGATGGGGTCGGCTATGAGCTGTCCATCTCGCTGGCCACGTACGACGCCCTGCCCGCAGCCGGCAACCCCGTCGAGATCCTGGCGCACACCCACGTCCGCGAAGACCAGCTCTCCCTGTTCGGCTTCTTCCGGGAGGAGGAGCGCGAGATGTTCAGGCTCCTGATCGGCGTGTCCGGCATCGGCCCCAATTCGGCCTTGACGATCCTGTCCGGCCTGTCGGTGGATGATCTCGCCCGGGCAATCCAGGAGGAGCGGGCCGGCGACCTGACCCGGGTGCGCGGGATCGGGCCCAAGACGGCTCAGAGGGTTGTCGTCGATCTGAAGGACCGCATCCGGGGGTCCCTGCGGACCGGCCCCGATGAGCCACAGGGAGTCGGGTCCGATGCGCTCGCCGAGGAGGCGATGCGGGCCCTGGAGGCTCTCGGCTTCGTCGGACCCGGGGCGCGCAAGGCGCTGGCTGCGGTTCGCCTCCGGCTCAAGGATGGCGAGGTGTCGGTGCAGGCGCTGATCAAGGGGGCCTTGCGAGAGCGCTGATGGAACCCAGGTTCGTCGATCCCCAGGATCAGGGAGAGGAGCAGGGGCTGGATCCCTCCCTTCGCCCGCAGCGTCTGGACGAGATGCTCGGCCAGGACAAGGTCAAGAACCAGCTCCGCATCGCCATCACCGCGGCCCGGGAGCGGGGCGAGGCGCTCGACCACGTGCTGCTGTCCGGACCTCCCGGGCTCGGCAAGACCACCCTGGCCCGGGTGATCGCCAACGAGATGGGCGTGGCCGTGCACGCCACGTCGGGTCCCCTCCTCGACCGCCCCGTCGACCTGGCCGGCATCGTCACCGCCCTCGGGGCCCGGGATGTCCTGTTCATCGACGAAGTACATCGAGTCAACCGCGAAGTCGAGGAGTACCTCTACTCCGCCATGGAGGATTACCGAATCGACATCCTGATCGACTCCGGGCCCGCGGCTCGGTCGGTAACCCTCGATCTGGAACGATTCACGCTCGTGGGTGCCACCACCCGGCAGGGATTGCTCACGGCGCCGATGCGAGCCCGATTCCTGATCACCGCCAACCTCGACTACTACAGCGTGGACGAGCTGGTTCAAATCGTCTTGCGCGACGCCAGGCTTCTCGGCTTTACCGCCCTTTCCGACGGCGCCGGGGAGATCGCCCGCCGGGCCCGGGGCACCGCCCGCCTCGCCAAACGCTGGCTCCGGCGCTGCCGGGACTACGCCCAGGTCGAGGGGAACGGAACCGTGGATCGCGCCACCGCCGCCGCCGCCCTGGAGATCCTGAAGGTGGACGAGCTCGGGCTGGACGAGGTCGACCGGCGGTTGCTGTGGGTGATCGTCGAGAGGTTCGGGGGTGGTCCGGTGGGCGTGAACAACCTGGCCGCCGCGATCGGCGAGGAGGAGGGCACGATCACCGAGGTCTACGAGCCGTACCTGATTCAGCAGGGATTCCTCAAGCGCACGCCGCGGGGGCGGCAGGCCATGGCGCGCGCCTATGCCCACCTCGGCCGGAAGGCTCCCGATGGGTTGGACGCCGGCGATCAGATGGGCCTTCTGTGACCCTGCTCCTGGCCATCGACACGGCTACTCCCGCCGGGAGCGTGGCCTTGTCAGCCGGTGGGGCGATTCTCGCGCTGAGGAATTTCGAGGCGCCTCGAGAGCACTCGCAACGGCTCTTTCCGGAGATCGAGCAGGCCCTGGGCGACGCCGGCGGCGAACGCGAGCAGATCGGCGCCGTGGCCGTCACCATAGGCCCTGGTTCCTACACCGGGCTGCGGATCGGCCTGAGCGCGGCCAAGGGTTTGTGCATGTCCCTGGATGCACCTCTCGTCGGCCTGTCGACCCTCGAGGTGCTGGCGGCGCGGGTTCCGTGGTGCCGACTGCCGGTTTGCACTGTCCTGGAGTCTCGGGGAGAGGAGGTCTACACGGCGGCCTTCGATACCTCCCAGGGCCCACCGCGGCTTCGGATGCCGGAACGCGTGGCCAGGCGGGGGGAACTGGTGGCGGAATGGAGAGGCCGCGACGTACTGTTTACAGGCGATGGCCTCGACCGGCTGCAGGATCTGCCGGATGGAGCGCGATGTGCGCCAGCCTCGGTGCGCCGCCCCTGCGCGGCCACGGCCGCCTGGCTCGCCGGACCGAAGCTGGACCGCGGGGAAACGCTCGATCCGGGTCTGGCGGAGCCCGTCTACCTGGGACGGCCCTCCTTCGTGTCCAGGCAGGCGCGGGAGGGCGGCGAGGCGGCCTCGTGACCGGTAGGTCCAGCCGGGCCCCGGGGAGGCTTTTCCCCGGGTGGCAAGAGGCTGTTCACCGGTGCTGAGTCTCCGCGGAGGGAGTCGATGGCAGAGGTCATTCTGAAGGGGGTGCGCAAGGTCTTCGGCAAGGATGTCGTCGCCGTGGACGGCGCCGACATCCACATCGAGGATCGGTCCTTCGTCGTCCTCGTCGGTCCCTCGGGATGCGGCAAGTCGACGACCCTGCGCATGGTGGCGGGCCTGGAGGAGATCACCGGGGGCGAGATCTACATCGACGGCACCCTTGTGAACGACATCCCCCCCAAGGACCGGGACATCGCCATGGTCTTTCAGAACTACGCCCTGTACCCGCACATGAGCGTCTACCAGAACATGGCCTTCGGCCTCAAGCTGCGGAAGTATCCCAAGCTGGAGATCGACGCCCGTGTGCGGGAGGCGGCGGAGATCCTTGGGATCGAGGAGCTCTTGGATCGGAAGCCCAGGGCCTTGTCGGGCGGCCAGCGCCAGCGCGTCGCCGTGGGCCGAGCCATCGTGCGCAAGCCCAAGGTGTTCCTCTTCGACGAGCCCCTGTCGAATCTCGACGCCAAGCTGCGCGTGCAGATGCGCACCGAAATCAGCAAGCTCCACCGCCGCCTGGAAGCGACCATGCTCTACGTCACCCACGATCAGACCGAGGCGATGACCATGGGAGACCGCATCGTGGTGATGAAGGACGGCCGCATCCAGCAGAACGACTCTCCCCTGAACCTCTACAACTTCCCGGCCAACCAGTTCGTGGCCGGCTTCATCGGGAGTCCGTCGATGAACTTCTTCCGGGGCCTGCTGACCAACGGCGGCGAGGGCCTTGTCTTCGACGAGGGAAGGATTCGGTTGCCGCTCCCCGAATCCCACGCCGACGGTTTGCTCGACCACGCCGGCCAGGAGGTGGTCCTCGGCATCCGCCCCGAGGACATCCACGACCCGGAGACCATGGGGCCGGGCGTCGACACGGTCGAGATCGAGGCGACCGTCGAAGTCGTGGAACCCATGGGCAACGAGGTGTTCATCTACCTGACCACGGGGCGCTCCTCTTTCGTGGCCCGTGTCGATCCCCTGCACGTCCCCGCCGTGGAGCAGAGGATCCGCCTGGCCGTGGAGATCGGCAAGGCCCACTACTTCGATCGGGAGACCGAGATCAGTCTCCTGACCCGGAACTGACCCCCCAGGCCGCGTGCTCGATCGGGTCACCGGCCAGGAGCGAGCCAAGGCCCAGATCGGCGCCTGGCTGGCCTCCGGGCGTCTCCCCCACGCCATTCTGATCACCGGACGGGAGGGCGCCGGCAAGCGGGGTCTGGCCATGGAGCTGGCCCGGGCGGTCCTCTGCGGCCGGAGCGGGCCGGCCGGCGGCTGCGGCGACTGCCCGACCTGCCTCCGGATCGATCGTCTGACCAGTCCCAACCTGCAGGTCCTGCTCCCCATGCCCACCGGCGCGGGGCGCAAGGAGAGCGACGCCGAGCAGTTCGCCGCGCTCCGGGAGACGGCACTCGACTACCTCCAGGGCGGCAGGGCGCTGCGCACGGCAGGCAACATCCGCAAGGAGCACCTGGTGTTCCTTCAGCGCGAGATGGCCTTTGCTCCGGCGCCGGGGTCCTCGAGGCGCGTGGCCGTCATCTTCGAGGCGGATCGCATGCAGGCCGCTGGGGCCAACTCGCTGCTCAAGACCCTCGAGGAACCCTCGCGCCACGCCCTCTTCCTGTTGGTGGCCCAGACGGCGGAGCGCCTGCTGCCCACGGTGGTCTCCCGGTGCCAGCGACTGCCTCTGCGGCCCTTGAAGGCCGCCGAGGTCCAGGACGAGTTGCGGGCCTCCGGGGCGGCGGTCGGGCGAGCGGCTCTGGCCGGACGCCTGGCAGCCGGAGGCCCCATCCGTCCGGCGGCGGTGGCCGAGGAGTCCTTCGACACCCTGCGCGACGTGGCGGAACGTTTCATCGACTCCGGGCTGTGCGGTCGCGAGGAGGACTACTGGATCCTGCTGGAGGATCTCGGCGGGAGGCCGGACAAGGAGCGGATGGAGGGATTCCTGGAGGTGTGCTCCACGTACCTGCGGGACGTGCTGTTGGTGCAGGGAGACCGCGGCCACTCGGTGGCTCACAGCGATCGCGCCGGCCTGCTCGATGGCTGGAGCGGCCGAGTCTCCGGGCCCGCTCTCGACCACCTGGCGCGTACCGTGGATGCCGCTTACGAAGCTCTCGGCCGAAACGTGAGCCCACAACTGCTGCTGGCCGATCTCTGGCATCAGCTGCGTCGTTCCGGGGCCTCGGCCGAGTGAGGGGGCCTCCCGCGACGCGGCTCCGGCCCCGGAAGCGCTTCGGTCAGCACTTTCTGATCGACGCCGAGGCTCGGGCGGCCATCGCCGATCTCGTCCAGCCGGGGCCCGAGGACGTCGTCCTGGAGATCGGTCCGGGGCGGGGAGCGCTCACGGCGCCCCTGCTGGACCGCCTCGAGCGTCTCGTGGCCGTGGAGATCGATCGCGGCCTCGCCGGCCACCTGCGGGCCCGGTTTCCGGACCCGCCTCTCCGCCTCATCGAGGGGGACGTCCTCCGGCTCGACTTGGCGGCCCTGCCCTGCGAAGAGGGGCGACGGAACCTGTTCGTCGTCGGGAACCTGCCGTACGACATCACGGCGCCCGTCCTGTTCCGGCTCCGGGAGCTTGCCGGCACGGTGCGCCGAGCCGTTCTCACCCTTCAGAAGGAGGTCGCCCAGCGGCTCGTGGCGTCCCCGGGATCACGCCGCTACGGCCAGCTCACCGTGATGCTGAGCCAGTGCGCCAGGATCGACCTGGCCCGGGAGATCCCTCCCACGGCCTTTCGGCCCGTGCCGCGGGTCGACTCCGCCGTGGTCGACATCCACTTCGTTCCCGACCGCGTCGCCGTGGTCGACCTGCGGCGCTTCGAGCAGATCGTCAAGACCGCCTTTGCTCAGCGCCGGAAGATGCTCCGCAACGCCTTGATGACCCTTCGATGGCCCCCTCCACAGGACGGCCCCATGGGGCCCGCCGCGCTGGCGGCCCTGGCCGAGCGTGCCCGGATCGACCTGACCCGGCGGGCCGAGAACCTGACGGTGGAGGACTACGCCCGTCTGACCCGGGCCTGGATGGAGGCCGCGCCGTGAGGCTTCTGTTGGTGCCGGTCGCCCTGGTGGTTCTGTCCTCCGATGGCTGGAGCCAGACCTATTCCCTGAGGTTCAGCAAGGCGGCCGACCGAATGACCTGGACGCCGTCCTTCCCCGGCTGGAGCTTCTCCGCGCCGGTGACCCTGGCGGCGGGGGATACGACCGCCCAGCTGCGCATGAACGCGTCCGCGTCGATGACCTCCTGGCTGGACCGCGGCCACATCTGGCAGGAATCGGCCGGCATTCGCACCTCGGTGCTGTACCCGATCCTCGGACCCCGGGCCGCCATCGGCATCAATGCCAGCATGTCCAGCCGCAACGCCGGGCTGCAGCGGCAGCGGACGCGCAACCAGTCGGTGGGCTTTCGCTTTGAGTACAGCCCCCTGACGGAGAGCGAAGGGGTTTTCGAGAACCTGCGGTTCAACGTCGTTCCGGGGTTGGTCTCGGCGAGGCGCGCGAGTCCGGTGAATCCGGACAGCCTCATCGAGGAGACGGGCCTTCAGTACACGGGTTCGCTCAACACATCGCCTGTCTTCGAGGTAGGGGGCCGCAAGCTCAGCACGAGCCTGTCCGTGAACAAGTCGGACAATACCCTGGCGATCAACAAGAGCCGCAGCGAAAGCGTGCGCATGAACGCCGCCTACACCTTCCCCGGCAATGCCCGCACCAGTCTCTCCCTGAGCGAGAGACGTTCGCAGTCCGGCGTCTCCCGTCCGGTCGGCGACGGATCGCAGGCCTCGGTCGTGGCCGAGCTCAACGAAGGCCGCAGCACCGGTCTGTCCTCTTCCCTGACCTTCAAACTCTTCGGATTCGACGTGAAGGGAAACCAGAGCTGGTCGCGGGGGTCGAACACGAATACGGCCAATGCCGAGGACGATCCGAGGAACCGCTTCTACGCGCGGGACCGGAAGAACGAGAGGTGGAACCTGAACGGCAGGGCCAGCGGCCGGCTGAGCGAGTCCCTCGTGGGCAACATGAAAGTGGAGTGGTCCATGACCGACGAGCGTCGCCTGCCGGTGCTGCTGTCCTCGGGGGCGGTCTACCGGGATCCGGAGGACGACCGGGAGAACCACGATCTGAACATCGCCGGATCCCTGGACTGGCAAATGGACGAGGATCGCAAGGTCCGGTTGTCCGCATCGACCGACATGCACCGCCTGGACAACCCCGGCGCTCCCGCCCAGGACCGGGATCAATTCAACCGCAGCCTCTCCCTCTCCCTGAGCGGCGATCGTCCAAGCGGGTTGCGCTACGACGCCAGCCTGTCGTCCAACCTGTCGCACCGGATCAACCTTCACGCCACACGGGCCGGCGACAATCAGCGCAACCTCGCTCTGCGGCTGGCCATGGGAACCAACTACGAACGCATGGAACTCAAACTCACCCACCGGTTTGAAATCTCCGCGCGTCGGACTATCTTCGATTTCGATCGCCAGCTGAACCCCGACTCCGTCGGCCGGCGCAGCGCCATCCGCCGCAGCTGGAGAATGACCCACAGGGTCAAGCGGTCTCTGTTCAATTCCCTGAGCCTCAGCACGGATTACACCTACTCGGCCGATGACCAGGGCACCCTGCTGGTGGAAGAGGATGCCCAGATCGTCGAGGAGGAGAAGAACGACCACAGCGCGGGGTTCGGCATGAGCTATCGTCCGGCCGAAACAGTGTCCATGACCATGAGCTACAAGGTCCGGCTGCGGCGAGTGTGGGACGTACTCTATCAGCGCGACGAGGTCGAACGCGACCTGTCCTACCGCAACCCTCACCGGACCTTGAGTCTCAGCTTCAACTACAAACCGGCCGGCTATAGCGGTCTGAGCTCATCCTTCAGCCGCTCGAGGCAGCGCAGCGGCACCTTCGACAGGCTGTCCCTCACCCTCACCCGGACTTTCTGACCGCGGCGCCGGTCAGGCGCGCAGGAGCCCTTTCATGCCCCCCATGCCCAAATCCGAGCAGATCTGGTTCAACGGGGAGTTCCTGCCCTGGGAAGAGGCCCGCATCCACGTCCTGTCCCACGTGGTGCACTACGGTTCCTCCGTCTTCGAGGGGATCCGGTGCTATGCCACGACGAAGGGGCCGGCGGTCTTTCGCCTGCAGGATCACGTGGCCCGGCTCTTCGACTCGGCCAAGATCTACCGCATGGAGATTCCCTACGACCGCGATCAGGTGTCGGCGGCGATCCTGGAGACGATCCGGGTCAACCAGCTGCAGGCCTGCTACATCCGGCCCGTTGTCTTCCGCGGCTACGGTTCCCTCGGCGTCGATCCCCTGTCCTGCCCGGTGGACACGGTCATCGCCGTCTGGGAATGGGGGGAATACCTCGGCGAGGAGGCCCTGAAGCGGGGCGTCTCGGTCTGCACGTCGTCGTGGAACCGCTCGGCGCCCAACACCATGCCCAATCTCGCCAAGGCCGGGGGGAATTACCTCAACTCCCAGCTGGTGCGCATGGAGGCCAATGCCAACGGCTATGACGAGGGGATCGTCCTGGGTACCGACGGCCTGGTCAGCGAGGGCAGCGGGGAGAACGTCTTTCTGGTGAAAGGCGGCACGATCCACACCCCCGCCTCCCACCATTCCCTCCTGCCGGGCATCACCCGCCACACGGCCATCACCTTGGCCGGAGACCTGGGCCTGGAGGTCCAGTCCGGCGCCATCCCCCGCGAACTCCTCTACATCGCCGACGAGGTGTTCTTCACGGGGACCGCGGCGGAGATTTCCCCGGTTCGCGCCATCGACAAGATCCCCATCGGCTCGGGCACCCGGGGTCCGGTGACCGAGCGCCTGCAGGCCCGGTTCTTTCAGACCATCAACGCCGAGGTGGACGATCGCCACGGCTGGCTCACCTTCGTATAGGGGGCATCGAGGTCCCCCCCGGCCTCCCGCGGGACCTCCCTTCGTATCTGCAAAGCCATCAAGATCAACAGCTTACGACAGGACCTCGGCAAGGGGTTCGCTGAGCTCCGGCCATGACGGAGCCCTCGCGGGCAGCAGGGGGATCCGCATGCAGTGTTTGGAAACTTGCGATCTGCGCCGTAATATTCGGTCGTCCTGTCGCAGGAACGGGTGCTCCAGTGACGCCCGCCCGGCCGTCGCCCGTTGCGTCGACAAAGGCGACGCCAGGATCGCAGCGGTCCGTCAGCGAGGAGGCAACCGGTCAGGCCCCGGCGATTGGGATTTCTCGTCTCTCTGCAGGGAGGAGTGACCGATGGACCGGAAGATGCACTGGCACGTGGCGCTCGTCGCGGCGTGCATGCTCGCCGTTGCCGTATCACCCGCGAGGGCGGGCGACGGCAAGCTCAGCGGTACCGTCAAGGACAAACAGAGCGGTGACGCTCTCATCCGCGCCAGCGTTGTCCTTGAGGGCACCGAGTTGGGCACGGTGACCGACAAGGACGGCCGTTTCTTCATCCTCAACGTGGCCCCGGGCACTTACAGCGTGCGGGCCAGCTACGTCGGCTATGCGCCAGTCGTCGTCAAGGGCGTGCGCGTCTCCGCCGACCTGACGACGGAGGTGGAGGTGCGGGCTTCCACCGAGGCGGTCCAGGCCGGCGTCGTCGTGATCGAGGCCGAGCGCCCGATCATCGACAAGAACGCCACCAACGCGGTGCGCATCGTCGCCGCGGAGGACCTGGAGATCCTGCCCTTCCGCGGCGTGGGCAACCTGCTGACGCTGCAGGCCGGCGTCGTCGAGGACGAGGGAGCCCTGCACATCCGTGGCTCCCGCTCCGACGAGATCGCCTATTACGTCGAAGGCGCCAGCGTGCGCAACGTGGTCACCGGCGGCCGGGCGGTGAGTCTCATCGACGAGGCCCTGGAGGAGATCCAGCTGCACGCCGGCGGGTTCAACGCCGAGTACGGCGGCGCCAACGCCGGCGTCGTCCTGCAGGAGATGCGCACCGGGTCGAGGGACCTGCGGATCACGCTGCTCTCCGAGACCGACAACTTCGCCTCCGATGGGGAGCAGTTCCTCGACACGTACTCCTATGGATACAGCAACCAGGTGCTGACGCTGCAGGGCTCGGTGGCGGGCAACGAACGCATCCGGTTCTTCCTCGCCAGCCAGCGGGTCTCCGTCGGTTCGCCGGCCGTGTTCTGGGACGGCATCAGCTTCGAGCATGGCGTGGACGGCGTCGACCTGACCGACACGGGCGACCGCGGCGGCCGCGTCCACTGGACCGACACGGACGGAGACGGCCAGCCCGACCCGGACGTCCTGGAGAGCCTGGAGCTCCAGCCGGGGAACCTCGAGCATTCCGGCGCCGGGGCACTCGACTTCAACGGCACCCTGCTCTTCGACTGGGAGCGGGTCAAGTTCCAGTTGACCGGACTGTATTCCAAGGGTTCGCGGGAATACAATGAGGCGCCGATCCGCAACATGCTGAACACGGGCCGCCTGCCCGAGGCCGATCAGAGCTCGAGCCTGGTCAACTTCAGGGCCACCCATTTGCTCGATCCCAGCATGTTCTACGAGGTCAATGTCAGCCGCTACGATCAGGCGCGGGAGATCTACGATTCGGTCTTCAAGGGCCACTGGTGGGTCTACAACGACAGCTTCTCCGTGGCCGGCGCCGGCGAGGACTTTACGACCTACAGTTCCGTGGGCACCAATCCGAACCCCATGGACATATCCGGGTTCCCCTTCAACCGGCCGGGGACACCCACCTCCCTGGGCGGCAGCGACCGCGCCAGTGTCTACCTGGACGAGAGGGATGACTACTGGGGGCTGGGCGCGAGTCTGACCAAGCAGACGGACAATCACGCCCTCAAGGTCGGGATCGACTACCAGGCCTGGACCACCCGCCGCTACCAGGCGATCCTCAACTCCGTGCGCGCCGCCATCGCCCGGACCTACCCGAAGCTCGACGCCGTGTACGACCGCTACTACGAGGGGGAGATCGAGCAGGGCGACATCCTCGAGGAGCTGATTCGCACGGCCCAGGGCAACGCCGAGGGCGAGGGCAACGAGGAGGAGTTCCAGGCGCTGTTGCGCAACACCATGCGCCACGATCACTTCGGCTACGACGTCTACGGCCGGGAGACGGAGGCCTCCGGACTGGAGGCGCCGCGCCGGCCGGTCCTGGGCGCCGCCTACATTCAGGACAAGATCGAGTACAATGACCTGATCGTGAACGCCGGCCTGCGCATCGACTACTTCGACGTCGACAGCTGGCGCTTCAAGGACCAGGCCTCGCCGGTGCGGGACCCGAAGAACTACACCATGGACCTGGCCTCCATGCAGAAGACCCGGACCTTCACCGAGATCAGCCCGCGCCTGGGCTTCTCCTTCCCCGTGTCGGACCGCACCGTGTTCCACGTCCAGTACGGCCGCTTCTCGCAGATGCCGGCCATGCGCAGCATGTTCACCGGCGGTGCCCAGCTGGCGCAGGAGCTCGGCGGCCAGAACTACATCCCGCAACCCACGGCCTTCGACATCGAGCCCATGCGCACCACCCAGTACGAGATCGGCTTCGACCGCCAGTTCTCGGACGCGGCCTCCTTCGACATCACCGGATTCTACCGCGATGTGAAGGGGCAGATCCAGATCGCCCGCCAGGAGATCGCCTCCACTGCGGTGAACGTCGAGTCCTTCAACTACCTGCAGAACGGGGATTTTGCCACCACCAAGGGCCTGGAGTTCGTGTTCAAGCTCCGCCGCACGAACCGCCTGCGGTCGGAGTTCTATTACACACTGTCCGACGCCAGAGGCACGGGATCGACGACGGCCTCCGCCGTTTCCGGCATCGAGAATGACAGCAATCTACCCACCATCATCTCGCCGCTGGACTTCAACGAGACCCATCGCGGGGCCCTGTTCCTCGACTACCGCTTCGCCAAGGGGGACGGCGGCGCGTTGCTCAGCCAACTCGGGACCAACGTCCTGTTCCGCTTCACGAGCGGTCACAACTTCACCTACTCCACCGGCTCCCTCGGTCAGACGGGCGCCGAGGAGGGCGGTATCCTGAACGACTTCGACCCGCGCAACCGCAAGCCCCTCGAGTCGATCAACGCTTCGACGACGCCATGGACCTTCCAGGTCGATCTGCGCGTCGACAAGGGGTTCGAGCTCATGGGCCTGGAGGCCAAGGTCTACACCTACGTCGAGAACCTGCTCAACCGCCGGAACATCATCAACGTCTACCAGCGCAGCGGCAGCGCCACGGATGACGGCTTCCTGGCCAACCCTAACCTCAGCAGCGAGATCATCTCCGCCAGTGGCGGCCTGTCCTACCAGCAGCTGTACGAGGCGATCAACATCACCAACCGCCAGCACTACTGGTTCAACGTGGGCGGGGATCTGTACGACGAGCCGCGGCAGATCCGCTTCGGCATCCAGTTGGGTCTGTGAGGCCGGCCATGTCCCCGCACGACAGAAAGAGGAGGCCCATGAGAGCTCTCATCGCCGTGGCGATCCCGCTGGTTGTGGGCATTACGGCCTTCACCAGTCCCGCCGGGGCCCGAGGCACGGCGCCCGCGCCGGCCGCCAAGGCCGCACAGGACGAGGAGTACGCCTTTGGCGAGCGCTCCTTGATCAACATCAACAACATGTCCATGTGGTTCCTGCGCGACGGGAACTCGGCCAACAACCCCGTCACCCACGGCTCGGGGGTCACCTACCCGAGGTCCACGGCCCAGATCATCTACCAGGACGGCCTGATTTGGGGGGGCCTCGTGGCCGACGGCGATCCCCAGGAGCTGCGTGTCGGCGGCCAGACCTACGCCATCGGCACCGTGCCCGGCGCCATCCTGTCCAAGGGGGTCGCCGAGGATCCCGAGGATCCCGGCGTCCGCATCTACCGGATTCGCCGCGATTACAAGACGGCGGACCTGCGCCTCGACGCCTCGGAGCTGTTCAACAAGGGGCTGAGCCAGGTGACGGAGGCCGATGTGGAGGCTCTCCGCGGACAGTATGACAAGGACTGGCGAGAGTGGCCGGCGGCCAAGGGCGCCCCGTTCTACGACAACGATGGCGACGGCGCCTACGATCCGGACGTGGACGCGCCCGGCGTGGCCAACGGCGATCAGGTGGCCTGGTTCGTGATCAACGATCTCGACGTGGGCGCGGCGACCTCCCTCTACGGGTCCAAACCGATCGGCCTGGAAGTGCAGATCACGATCTGGGCCTACGCGCGCTCCGACGCCTTGGGGGACGTGATCTTCAAGAAGTACCAGATCGTCTACGAGGGCACGGCCGCCACGCCGGATACCGCCGTCATCAACGACATGTACATCTCGCAGTGGTCGGATCCCGACCTCGGGGACTTCGGCGACGATTTCGCGGGAGCCGACATCGACCTGAGCCTGGGCTACGTGTACAACGGCCAGAAGAACGACTCCGACTACGTGGGATTCGGATTGGCGCCGCCGGCGGCCGGGTACGACTTCCTCCAGGGGCCGATCGTGCCGGTCCATGTCAAGGACGAGAACGGCGAGACCGTGGTGGACGAGGACGGCAACCCCGTCCTGGACGAGACTTCCGAGGCCATCTTCAACTTCCAGAGGCGGAAGGGCTACAAGAACCTGCCCATGACCTCCTTCGTGTTCTTCGCCGCCGGCAGCGCTATCGACGACCCGGAGTTGGGCGAGTACGTGGGCACGGAGGAGTGGTACAACCTGCTGCGCGGCTTCCAGCCGCAGCCCGACATCAACAACCCGGTGCCCTTCACCAATCCCATCACCGGCCTGGACACCAAGTTCACCTTGGACGGCGATCCGACCCGGGCCACCGGCTGGAACGACGGCATCCCGCTGCCGGCGGGTGACCGGCGCATCGTGCTTGACACCGGGCCTTTCACCATGGCCCTGGGTGACACCCAGGAGGTGGTCGTGGCCCTCCTCGGCGCCGTGGGCTCGACCCAGTTGCGCAGCGTGGCCAAGCTGAAGTTCACCGACCAGTTCGTACAGGACGCGTACAACAACTTCTTCCAGGTTCCTTCGCCTCCGGCCCCGCCCAACGTCAACGTCGTCGAGCTCAGCGGCGGGATCGTGCTGGACTGGGGCTGGGATCCGGATTCGATCACGGAGACGGAGACCGTGGCCTCCGAGGGCTACGCCTTCGAGGGTTACAACGTCTACCAGTTGCCGGCGGCCGAGTCCGGTCTCAACCAGGGCGTCCTCGTGGCCACCTTCGACCGGGTCAACGGCGTCACGACGATTCTGGGCATCTCCCTGGATGACGAATCCGGGATCGTCCTCGACGTGCCGCAGCAGATCGGCGTCGACGCGGGCATCCGCCGCAACCTCAGGCTCACGACCGACGCCGTGCGCGGGGGGCCCCTCGTCAACGGCCAGAACTACTACTTCGCGGTGACAGCCTACAACCGCGCCACTTCCGAGGGCGCGGCGGTCACGACCCTGGAGAGCACACCGCAGCTGCTGATCGTCAAACCCCAGGAGCCGCCCGTGGGCACGCGCTACGGAGACGAGGCCTTCGAGCCGGTGGAGGTCAGTCACCAGGGATCCAGCGAGGGCGTCGTGGAGGTGACGGTGATCAACCCGACCATGACCACCGGCAACGCGTACGAAGTCAGCTTCGGTGTTGACGAGGAGTCCGGCGGCACCGTCTGGGCCCTGGCGGACGTGACATCCGGCAAGGCGCTCCTGGATGGCCAGGCCGAGATCGGCCCGGGGCAGGAGCGCGTGCCCATCTATTTGGGCGATCACGGCTTCAACATCATGGTCCTGGGCCCGCCTCTGGCCCTGAGCAACTGGGAGTGGGAGGGCTCCGAGCGCTGGATCTCCGGCGTCAACTGGGGCGGCAGCGGTCTCTTCGGCGGCGCCGACGTGGGTCCCAACTTCCTCGGCTCCTCTCTCGGCGGCGCGGACCTGAAGGCGGTGGAGATCCGGTTCAGCTGGACGAACACCTCGATGGCCTATCGCTATTTGCGCGGCGGGGATCCCAACTACGGGTACCAGGACTTCGTCGAGGTCCCCTTCACCGCCTGGGATGTGGACAGCGATCCACCGCGGCAGGTGAACTTCGCCTTCGTCGAGAACGCCGGTTCCGTGTCGGAGAACGGCACCTGGGACCTGGCCTCGGAGGGCGATGATCGGGCCCTCGGCGGCCGCGAGTACATGTTCGTTCTGGACAGCGACTACAGCGACACCCCGTTGGATCGGTACACCGGGGCCAACGTGGCGGCAGATGCCGGGTCCATGGACATCCAGGCCGCCATCTGGCCGACACTGCGCGGCGACCGGGAGATGACGGAGATGCTCGAGGACGGTCAGGTGCTGCGCCTGATCCCCTACCGCGTCAACAGCGTCAACGACGTGTTCTCCTTCACCACCCTCGGCACCTTGTCGAGTTCCGAGTTCCTCGAGGCCGATCTGAAAAAGATCAACGTCTTCCCCAATCCCTACTACGCGGTCAACAAGGCAGAGAGCAGCCGCTACCGCCACTTCGTCACCTTCAGCCACCTGCCGGACCAGGTGAAGATCTCCATCTTCGACCTGTCCGGCACCATGGTGCGGTTCCTGGAGAAGGACGATGCCAACCAGTTCCTGCGCTGGGAGCTGGACAACGAGAACGGACTGCCCGTGGCCTCCGGCATGTACATCGTCCACATCGACATGCCCGGGGTGAAGAAGACCAAGATCCTGAAGGTCGCGGTGATCGCTGAGCAGCAATTCCTGGAGAACTTCTAGGCAGGCGCACGCCACAAGGAGATCGCAATCCAATGACACGCAACAGCAAGATCGCGGCCGTGGTGCTGGCGCCGACTCTCCTGATGTCGGCCGCTGGTGCCGCGTACGCCGCCGGTCCGGACCGTGCGGGTACCGCTGCCGCCAACGAACTGCTGATTCCGGTGGGGGGCCGCGCCATGGCCCTGGGGGGCGCTTCGGTGGCGACCACTTCCGGCCTCGAAGCGCTGCACTGGAACCCGGCGGGGCTGTCGCGCGCCTCGAACGACGCCGAGCTCATGGTGTCCACCATGTCCTACCTGGCGGACGTGCGCGTCAATTACATCGCCGCCGGCGCCCGTTTCGCTTCGGTGGGTTCTTTCGGCCTGGACATCAAGGCTCTCAACTTCGGCGATATCCCGATCACCACCGAGGATCAGCCGGACGGAACGGGGGGCGAATTCTCTCCGACATTCTTCACCTTGGGGCTCCACTACGGCCGTAACCTGACCGACCGCATCTCGGTTGGCGGCACGTCCCACTACGTCATCAACCGCATCGAGCGGGTCGAGGGCACCGCCCTGTCCTTCAGCGCCGGTCTGCAGTACGCGAATCTGGCCGACGTGGACGGACTGAATCTCGGCGTGGCCGTCAAGCATATCGGCCAGCGCATGCAGTACGACGGCCCCGGCCTGCTGCGCCGCGGCGGTCTCGACGGCCTGCGCCGGCCTCCGGCGGACTACAAGGTGCAGGCCTCCTCGGCCGACCTGCCGTCCCTGTTCGAGATCGGTCTTGGCTACCGCTATCGTCCGTCCGGTCTCGGCGAGCTCAACATCCACTCCGTGTTTCGCCACAACAACTACACCTACGATCAGTTCCGCACCGGCGTGGAGTACGGCGTGACCAGGATGCTCAGCCTGCGTGCGGGCTTCGATTACGCCTCGAGCTCCGACGAGGACTACCTCTACGGCACGAGCTTCGGTTTCGGCCTGCGGACGGATCTCGGGGCGTTGCAGGATGTCCGTGTCGACTACGCGTACACCTCGGTCGACCTCTTCGACCCTCTGAACACTTTTACCTTCCAGGTGGGCTTCTAACAGGGTGCGCCGGTCACTCCCTCGTCTCGGGGCCGCACTCCTTCTGGGGTGTGGCCCCGTCCTGTTCGGCTGCCAGAGCTCGGCGCTCACGGCGGGAAAGCTCTACGTCAATCAGGAGAAGTACGATAAGGCCCGGGAGCAGCTCGAGCTCGCGGTCGAGGAGAAGCCCGACGACCCCGAGGCGTTCTTCCACCTGGGATGGGTTCTCGGCCTGCAGGGCGACTACCGGGCCATGGCCGATGCCTTCGACCGGGCCGGGGAGCTGAGTTCCCGGTTCGACGAGAAGATCGCGGAAGAGCGACGGCGTTACGGGACGCGGATCTACAACCACGGGGTCCTCGCCGCCTCCGGCGACGACCCTGATCTGGAGGCCGCGCGGCGTCACTTCACCCTCACCGTGCGGGTACTGCCACAAGAGCTCACGGCCTGGCGCAACCTGGCCGTGATCGACTATCAGCTCGGGGATCTGGATGACGCCGTCGCCGGGTTCGAGCACGTTGTCTCCCAGGCGCCCGACGATACCTCGACCTACCGTATGCTGGGCGACCTCCACCTGAGCCAGCGGCGCTACGAGGAGGCGGGCCTCTGCTTCGAGGAGGTGCTGAAGCACGGCGACCATCAAGGCGCTCTGGTCCACCTGGCCATGGTCCGCATGGATCAGGACCGGCCGGCGGAGGCCGGGGAGCTGCTGCGGCGCGCCCTGGCCGCGAACCCGGACTGCTTCGGATGCCACTTCACCCTGGGCAACCTGCACTGGTCCGCTGAGGAATACGAGGTGGCCCGCGGGCACTTCGAGCGAGCCGTCGACCTGGACGACGGGGACGCGGACGCTCGTTTCAATCTCGCCATCACCTACCTTGCCCTGGAGGAGCTGGATCTCGCTCTCCCCCTGCTCGAGCGGCTGTCCACCGAGCTTCCGGAAAACGCCTCGGTGTGGCGCGAGCTTGGCCGCATCTACGCCCTGAGGGCCCGTATCCAGGAGAGTGAGGCGGCCTACGAGAGGGCCACCGCCCTCGGCCAGTAGCATCCCCGAAATCGGTCGAGGTCCCAGGAAAGACAGTTCCGCCCGATCCAGAAGGCCCCTGCCAGAGGGAGGTTCAGAGGTCCGCTGCCTGAGGCGACCTTCCCGGACCAGCATGCCATGCCCATCTCCCGCGCCCACGCCCTGCGACATTTTGTCCTCCGGCGCCTGCTCCTGATCCTGCCCACCTTGCTGGGCATCACCTTTCTCGTCTTCCTCCTGTGCCAGTTCGTGCCGGGCGGTCCCATCGACCAGATGAAGATGCGCATCGCCGGGGCCGATCAGGCCGGAGAGGCCGGGGTGGCGGGCACCCGGCGCCTGTCGTCCGCCGAAATCCCGGAGGCGGATCTGGAGAGCCTGCGGCGGTACTACGGCTTCGACCGCCCCCTGCTGGTGCGCTACGGTCTGTACCTGGCGAACCTGGCCACCTTCGACCTGGGCGATTCGTTCCGCTACACGATGCCGGTGGAGGACCTCATCGTCACCCGCCTGCCCATCTCCGTCTACTTCGGCGGGATTGCCTTCCTGCTGACCTATTCGGTCTGCATCCCTCTCGGTATCCTCAAGGCCCTGCGCCACAAGACCAGCTTCGACAACCTCACATCGTTGCTCATCTTCCTCGGGTACGCCATCCCGGGGTACGCCCTGGGGGCCGTGCTGCTGGCCCTCTTCGCCGTGCAACGGGACTGGTTTCCCCTGGCCGGATTCGAGAGTCAGGGCTTCGCCGACCTGAGCCTGTTCGGCAAGATCCAGGACCGCCTGCACCACACGGCGCTGCCCGTCCTCTGCTTTGCCATCCACCTCTTCGCCTTCATGACGATCCTCATGAAGAACAGCCTGCTGGAGAGCATGGGGGCCGACTACGTCAAGACCGCCCTCGCCAAAGGCATGACCTGGAGGCGCTCGGTCTTCGTCCACGCCCTGCGCAATTCGCTGATCCCCATCGCCACCAGCTTCGGGAACAACATCTCCCTGATCCTCGCCGGCTCCCTGCTCATCGAGCGGGTCTTCGGGATCCCCGGCATGGGCCTGCTGTTCTTCGAGGCCATCACGGCGCGCGACTATCCCGTGGTGATGGGTTACATCTTCATCTCCTCGGCCCTGCTGCTGGTGGGGAACCTGCTCAGCGACCTGTGCGTGGCGGGGGTCGATCCGCGGGTGAGGTTCGGCGAGTGATCGGCCTTCGCCCGGACCCGGTCACGCGCCTTCGCCTGCGCCGGTTCCGGCGCATCCGCCGAGGCTATTGCTCCTTCCTGATCCTGTTGGGTCTCACGGTCCTGTCCCTGTTCTCCAACTACATCGCCAACCGGCGGGCCATCGTCGTCTGCCATGAGGGGGAGATCTACTTCCCCACCTTCCGCTTCCATGACATGGCCACCTTCGGCCAGCAGGACGAGTACGGGTTCGACGACGTGGAGGCCGACTACGCGGCGCTGCGGACGCAGTTCGAGGAGGCGGCCGCCGGCGACTGGGTGTGGATGCCGGTGGTGCCCTTCGACCCCTACGAGCCGGACTTCAGCTATGACGATCCGCCGCCGAACCCCCCGGATTCGCGGCACTGGTTCGGCACCGACTCCCAGGGCCGGGACGTCTTCGCCCGGCTGCTCTACGGTTTTCGCATCTCCATCCTCTTCGCCGCCGCCCTGGTCTTCACCGGCCAGACGGCGGGCACCGTCATCGGCTCCCTCCAGGGATTCGTGGGCGGCCGCTTCGACATCCTCAGCCAGAGGTTCATCGAGATCTGGTCCACCCTGCCCTTCCTGTACGTGGTGATCCTCCTGGCCACCTTCTTCAAGCCCAGCTTCGGGCTGCTGCTGGTGATCATGGGCCTCTTCGAATGGATCCGCATGACCTACTACATGCGCACCGAGATGTACCGGGAGAAGACACGCGACTACTGCCTTGCGGCGCGTTCCTTCGGTGCTTCGCGCTGGCGGCTCATCTTCCGCCACCTGCTGCCGAACTGCCTCACCCCCCTGGTGACGATCACGCCCTTCGCCGTGGTCGGCGCCATCAGCGCCCTCACGGCCCTGGACTATCTCGGGTACGGCCTGCCGGCGCCGACGCCGAGTTGGGGGGAGATGATCGACCAGGCCCTGGACAGCCAGAACCGGGACAAGATCTGGCTCTCCGTGGCCCCCTTTTCCGCCCTCTCCGTAACCCTGGTGTTGGTCACCCTCGTGGGCGAATCCATCCGCGAGGCCTTCGATCCCAAGCAGTACGCCCACTACCGCTAGACGAAAGGACCGCCATGGGGCGTCGATTCCCTCTCTTCATCCTTCTGCTGCTCGCCATGGGCGCTCGCTCAGGCGCCGCGGATCTCTCGTCCATCGAGTGGGTGACCAACGCCGAGGATCCGCCCATCGGCGATCCGGCCGCCCAAGAGGGGGGCGAGATCCGCCTGTACATGACCGCCTATCCCCTGACCCTGCGCATCGTCGGTCCCAATTCCAACGACGCCTTCGCTGCCTGGAAGCGGGCCTTCACCATGGCTCTGACCATGGTCACCCGGCACCCGACGACGGACCGCCACATCCCGGTCATGGCGACGCACTGGTCGGTGCAGGCGGACGGGCGCACCGTCTACTACAGGCTGGATCCCGACGCCCGCTGGAGCGACGGGAGGCCGGTCACGGCGGAGGACTACGTGCACACCTGGCGGATGATGCGCAGCGAGCACATCGTCGATCCGTTCTTCAACCAGTACGCCGAGGACTACTTCGAGGAAGTCGTGGCCCTCGAGCCTCACGTGCTCAAGATCGTGGGCAGGTTCGAGAGCTGGCGGCCCCTGGACATGTTCGATCTCTGGGCCACCCCGAGGCACGCCGTCACCCTCGAGGAGGGGTTCCCCGACCGCTACAACGACGCGGTCCTGCCGGTGCAGGGGGCGTACGTGCTCACCGAGCGGGTCCCCGGGCAGTACGTCGTGTTCGAGCGCCTCGAGGACTGGTGGGGCCGGGACAAGCGCTACATGCAGGGCCTGTTCAACGTGGACCGCATCCACGTGCGCGTCATCGACGACTCGGATCGCGCCTTCGACTTTTTCAGGAAGGGAGAGCTCGACTGCTACGGCGTGAACACGGCCCGCATGTGGGCCGAGGAGATGGACTTCGAGGCCCTGCAGAAGGGCTGGGCCCACCGCAAGCGGCTCTTCGTCGACTATCCCCAGGGCGTGTACGGCTTCGCCATGAACCTCGAGCGGCCGATCTTCCAGAACAAGGACTTCCGCAAGGCGATCCAGTACCTCTTCCACTTCGAGGAGATCAACACCAAGCTCATGCACGGCGCCTACTACCGGCAGGTCTCGGCCTTTACGGGCACAGAGTACCAGAACCGGGATCTGGTGCCGTACGCCTTCGACCCGCGCAAGGCGCGCGAGCACCTGAGGGCCGCGGGCTTCACCGGGCGGGGGGAGGACGGCATCCTGGTCGACGGGAATGGCACCCGCGCCGCCTTCACCCTCTCCTATGGGAGCAAGGGCCTGGAGCGGCACATGACGGTGGTCAGGCAGACCTTCCAGCGCTTCGGCGTCGACATGGCGCTGCGCCTGCTGGAGCCCGGCACCGCCTTCCGCAACGGTCTGGAGCGCGAGTACGAGATGACCATCATGGGGCGCACCGCCGGCCTCTTCCCGAGTCCCCATCAGTACTTCTCCTCCGTCTACAAGGAGTCGAAGAACAACAACAACGTCTGGGGCTTCGGGACCGCCTACACGGATTCCCTCATCGACGTCTACCGCTTCGACACGGACAAGGAGCGCCGTCTGGCGGCGATGCACGAGCTCGACGCCATCGTCCAGGACGAGGCCTTCTACGTGCCTTTCTGGCAGGCGCCCTTCATTCGTTTCCTGCACTGGGACCACGTCCGTTTCCCGGAGTTCTACTTCCCCAAGCGCACCCAGCAGATGACCGACTGGCAGGTGTTCTGGGTCGACGAGGAGCGGGGCCGGCGCCTGCGGGAGGCCATGGCGGAAGGCCGTTCCCTCGGCCAGGACACGGTCGTCGACATCGACCCCTACCAGGTGAAGGACCGCATCGAAGCCGCCCTGAGGGCCGCGGCCGGCTCGGAGTAGCCGGGCAGCCCCATGACGCTGCTGCGAGTCGAGGACCTGCGCACCGTGTTCCACACGGAGGAAGGCGTGGTGCAGGCGGTGGACGGCGTCTCCTTCGACGTCCGTGCCGGCTCGACCCTGGGGATCGTCGGGGAGTCGGGCTGCGGCAAGAGCGTCAGCGCCATGTCGGTGATGCGGCTCATCCCCGACCCGCCCGGGCGCATCGAGGGCGGCCGGGTCCTGTGGAAGGGGAGGGACCTGCTCGCCCTCGACGCCGACGACATGCCCGGCATCCGTGGACGGGAGATCGCCATGATCTTCCAGGACCCCATGACCTCCCTCAACCCGGTCTTCACCGTCCGCCGGCAGCTCGGGGAGGTGCTCGAGAAGCGTTTCGGGATGCGAGGGGAGGCGGCCGACGCGCGCATGGTGGAGATGCTGCAACGGGTGGGCATCGCCGATGCGGAGGATCGGCTGGTCCAGTATCCCCACGAGCTCAGCGGCGGCATGAAGCAGCGCATCATGATCGCCATGGCCCTCATGTGCGAGCCGAACCTGCTCATCGCCGACGAGCCTACCACCGCCCTCGACGTGACCGTGCAGGCCCAGATCCTGCATCTGATGAAGCAGCTCCAGCGAGAGCTCGGCACGGCCATCCTGCTCATCACCCACGACATGGGTGTCGTGGCCGAGACCTGCGACGAGGTGGTGGTCATGTACGCCGGCAAGGTGGTGGAACGCTGCGGAGTGATGGAGCTCTTCGAGGGGAGCCGCCACCCCTACACGCGGGGCCTCCTCGAGAGCATCCTGCGGCCCGGCCGGCCGAGAGGCGCCGGCGTGCCCACCATCGAGGGTGTCGTGCCCTCCCTCCTGGATCCTCCGCCCGGCTGCCGCTTCGCCGACCGCTGTCCCCGCGCCGAGGAGCGGTGCCGCCGGCAGGACCCGCCCCTGGAGCCGGTCGCCGACGGCCACCAGGCCGCCTGCCACTTCCCCCTGGATCCACGGTGAGCGCCCCCATCGTCGAGGTCCGCGGTCTGCGCAAGCACTACCCGGTGCGGGGCGGTCTCTTCGAACGCCGGCAGGAGACCGTGAAGGCCGTGGACGGCGTCTCCTTCGACCTGATGCCGGGCCAGACCCTGGGACTGGTGGGGGAATCCGGATGCGGCAAGTCCACCCTCGGGCGGACCATGATGAGGCTCGAGGAGCCGACGGAGGGAGAGGTCAGGTTCGAGGGACGGGACCTGGCGCAGGCCGGACCTCGGGAGCTGTTCGCCTTGCGCCGCGACGTGCAGATGATCTTCCAGGATCCCTATTCGTCGCTGAACCCGAGGCTGACCGTGGGCGAGACCGTGCGGGAGCCCCTCGACGTGCACTCCCTGGGCACGCGGGCGGAGCGGCGCGAGCAGGTCGACGGCCTGCTCGAGGCCGTGGGCCTGGACCCCTCCGTTCAGGACCGCTATCCCCACGAGTTCTCCGGCGGCCAGCGGCAGCGCATCGGCATCGCCCGCAGCCTCGCCCTGGGGCCCAAGGTCGTCGTCGCCGACGAGCCCGTCTCCGCTCTCGACGTTTCGGTGCAGGGGCAGGTGCTCAACCTCCTCGTGCGCTTCCAGCAGGAGCGCGGCCTCTCCTACCTGCTCATCTCCCACGACTTGTCGGTGGTGGAGTACCTCTGCGACCGGGTGGCGGTCATGTACCTGGGACGCCTCGTGGAGATCGGCTCGCGGGAGGAGGTGTTCTCACGGCCGGCCCATCCGTACACCCGGGCCCTGCTCGACGCCGTGCCCGTCGCCGATCCCCGGCGCCGCCGCCAGCGGGAGCCGATCCTCGGGGAGCCTCCGAGCGCCGTCAATCCGCCCGCTGGATGCGCCTTCCACCCCCGCTGCCCCTTCGCCCTCGACGCCTGCCGGGGGCAGATGCCGGAGCTGGAGGCCGTCGGCGGGAACGGCCACCGCGCTGCCTGCATCCGCAAGGACGAGATCTGACTGCGAGGGCAGTCCCCCCGGGGCCCCCCCCGGGGGAGGCGCGGCGCGGCCGGCGCCCTACATCAGGTGGAGCCAGTCGTCGAGCAGGAAGCTGACGCGCCCGATGAGGAGGGACAGGCGGGCCATGACCGTGTACCCGAAGGAGGCGCCGAAGGAGATCATCAGGAACCAGATGCCGACCTTGGAGGCGTGGCCAACGGCGCCGGTGTGCTCCACGGAGAAGAAGAAGTAGATGAGCACCGTCAGGACCCCCACGAGGATCAGGATCAGGTTCAGGCCCTCCAGAGACAGGGTGATCGGTCTCAAGCTGGGCTCGATCTGGGCGAGCACGAAGGAGGACAGGTACCGGGGGATGGTAAGGCCGGCACCGACGCCGACGACGAAGGCGAAAGACAGGCGACTGAGCCAGCCGAAGCGGCGGGAGAACCGGGTCAGCATCAGCAGGCCCAGGAAGGTCGGGAACAGCATCACCCAAGGGTCGTGGCCCCCGGCGCCGGCTCCGCCCAGATCGAAGAAGGTGCGGATGATGTCGTCGAGGAAGACGTTGTACCAGGTGATGCCGAAGACGTACGCGGCGGCCACGCCCACATACACGTGCTCGGCGACCTTGAAGAGGGGGTTGTCCTTGTAGAGGAAGCTGTACAGGGACAGGGTGAACCCGGCGGCGACGATGACGCCCACGCCCTCCCAGTCGAGGCCGAGAAGCCCGTTGCCGATGAGCACGGCGTTGGCCGCGGCGAAGAGGGCGACGAAGCCGGCGAAGAGGTACAGGTCTCGAGTCATGGCGGCCTCAGGCCTGCCCGTCCCGCCGGCGGGCGGCGAAGTAGGCGACGTTGCCCAGGATGATGAACAGGACGATGATCACGTGGGTCACGGACTGCGGCTCCATGCCCTCGGTGGCTCGACCGGGTGCGTCCACGAGCGTCTCGTACTCGGCGGCCCCCGCCAGCCCGCCGAGGAGGCCGACGAGCTGCCCCGACTGCAGGAAGGGGTAGAGGTCGGGCGCCATCACCGCGGTGCAGCCGCCGCCGAAGGGGAACCGGTGCTTCTCCTGGCCGTACGGGATCCACCAGAACTCCATGGAGTCGCCGGCGGCGAAGTCGAAGACGAAGGAGAAGTCCTTCAGGCTCTCCACGCCCTCCATCACCGGCAGATGGCCCACCGGGGTACCCTCCGTGTCGAAGGGGAAGGTGTCGGCCACGCTCTGCCCCATGTTCAGGATCACCGCCTGATAGCCGATCTTGTAGCCCAGAAAGGCGTAGTCGACGCCGTACCGGCGGCCGAACTCGGCGGCCAGCTCGTCCATCACCGGCTGGGCCAGCCCCACCGCCTCCGGCCACAGGCAGATGGCGACCACCTTCAGCCCGCGCTCGAAGAGGTGGCGCAGGACGGCGCGGGTCATGGGCACCATCTCCGGCTCGGTGCTGGCGCCGTACGAGAACGAGACCAGCACCGGCCGGCCGGCGTCCTCCGCAGCCACCCTCTCGATCTCGTCGTACACCGAGCGCACCGTGGGAGACGGCTTGATCGGCAGGGGGATGTCCACGAGCAGGGGGATGGCCACGCCCAGGAAGACGAAGACGAAGATGTAGCGGCGGTCCAGGTTGATCAGTCGGTCCATGGTTACTCCTCCTCCTCCTCCCCCCCGCCGCCGAGGTAGGAACGCTCGATGCCGAAGATGATCCGCAGGGAGGTGGCGATGGCGCCGAGACTGACGCCCAGGAGGATGCCGCGCTTGGCCGCCAGGTTGGGCACCGTCATGAGCCACCGCATGCTCTCGGGGAGGGCCTCGGAGATGTAGCCGCCGATCGGCACCCGTCCGAGCATGACGATCACCGCCGAGACCAGCAGGATGGCCGCCTCGGGCGTGCGCGCCCGGAAGGTGCGGTAGGCCGCCGAGGAGATGAAGAAGGCGAGGGTGGAGAACATGGTGGCCGAGCTGGCCACCTGGATGTTGGTGAACATCCACTGGTAGGCGCCGGTCTTCGACTGCGCCTCCAGGGGGCCGAGGCCCTCGTTGTAGAGGACGAAGAGGCACATGACGCCGAAGCTGATGTAGACGACCAGGCTGTAGGCCCAGCCCGCCTGCCGCAGCCGGATCTTCGACCAGTGCAGGTTGAGGAGGCTGTAGAGACCGAGGAAGTAGGCGAAGGCGGAGACCACCCGCAGCCACAGGGCGAAGGCCTGCGTCGTCTCTTCGGCATAGGGGTGGGGGCTGTAGAAGATGGCGAAGCCGGTGACGCCGAAGAGGAAGCAGATGACGAAGGGCAGGGTCCGTGTCAGGAATGGCATCGGCTTCCTCTCACAGGGAGGCGAGCAGGTGGGTCAGGAAGTCGACGCCGGCCGTGGCCAGGGCGGTGCCGGCCAGGAGCACGAGGATGAGCACGGCCTTGCCCACGTCCTGTCCCCGCAGGCTGCCCAGGAGGCGCGGCTCCTTCGACAGGTAGGCGCTGGCCGCGTAGAGCTCCTCCCCCATCAGGGTGTAGTCGCAGGTGGTGACGAAGAACGGCAGCTGCGTGTACGCGTCGGTGCCGGCGATCTGGATGGCGCCGGTGGTGCTGCCGGTCTCGGCCAGCAGCAGTGACTCGGCGTAGAAGTAGCCCATCATGATGTGCGCCGCCGGACGGTCCCGGACCATGATGCCCTCCAGGGCCGCGGCGTAGGAGAACTGCTCGGTGCCGGCTATGAACACGTCATCGGGCCGGTAGGCGTCGGGCCGGCCCTCCTCCAGGCAGGCCTCCTTCACCACCTCCTGGCTCACCGACATGACCACGGGGTCGACGTTGGCCACCCGCAGATGGGCGTCGAGGCGCGCCGTGCGCCGGGCCACGCGTCCGAGGATGTTGACCGCGGCGATCGTCGGGATCTGGTCCATGCCCTTCAGACCGTGGACGAACAGCACTGAGCGGCCCATCTCGGTGGCGCGCCCCAGGGCCTCGTCGAGCGCTTCCAGGCCGGCGATGCGCCGGATGTACAGCTCCCGGCGCCTGGCCACGGCGATGAACAGGAGGATGACCACCGACAGGGCCACGGCGAGCACGAGGTTGTTCAGCTTGGCGGTGTTGAACAGGTTGGCCGCCGGCGCGGCCTCGGCCACCGGGCTGCGTCTCGCCGCCGCGCCGTCCCCGGCGACGAGTCGGGCATAGTAGGTCCTGCCGTCCTCCAGCGGCGTCGGCTTCTCCTCCCCTTTCGGGGTGTAACCGGTGAGGTGCAGAACGTGGTGGTCCGCGTTGTTGGGATCGAGACCGAACAGGGCCGGCTCGTCGGACTTGCGCCCCGGGGCCAGGGTCTCGGCGGCCGGGTGGAAGGGACCCTCCGGGGATTCGGCGAGGTAGACCCGGTAGCCGCCGTCCTCGGGGGCGGCTGCGGCACGCCAGGTCAGGCTCAGACCCCCGCCGGCGTCGTTCGGCGTGTCGAACAGATCGATGTCGATCACCGGGGTTTCCTGCGCCCCGGCCGCGGCGAGCAGCCCGAGCACGGCGATCAAGGGCAGGGTTGTTCTCAAGCCTCCAGTCATCCCGCGATCAGCTCCACGTTGGCCCGTGGGACCACGGCCCGCGAGCCGTCCTCGAACTCCACCTCCAGCACGCGCACCGAAGCGCCGGACTCCACCTGGCGAAGATCGGGGGTCAACTCCATCACCCGGCCGATGCGGCCGAAGTACGGGGCCCGGATGACGCGCAGCGCATCCCCCCGCGCCATGCCCTCTCCGCCGCCGGCCTCACCCTCTTCCGCGTCTCCAGGTCCCGACGGGCCCGACACGATGATCTCGGGACGCATCACCCCCGCCCGGATCTGGGTCGCCCCCGAGATCGAGGCCTGCCGGCCCTGGCAGTCCCGGAGGATCTCGAAAGTCCGGCGGGCCATGGCGATCTCGCCGAACCCCTCGGTGACGACCACGGTCAGTCCGATGCTCTCGGTGCCGGTTATGGCCACGCCCAGGTCGTATCCCAGCAGCCGCCGCATGTCCCGGTCGCGAAGGCCGCCGCCGATCACGCCCGCCGCACCCACCTCCCGCGCGCGGTCGATCGTCTCGTAGGACAGCAGGCCCGTGGCCACCACGATCCGTCCCGAGCATTCAGCGCCGATCTGCTCCGGTGTCAGCGGCTCGCCGGGCCTCTCGGTGAGCAGGTGCAGGGGGCCGTAGCGCTCGCCGCCGACGCCGAAGATCCCCTGAACGAAGGCGCCGCGGGTCTCGACCACCACCCCTTCGCCCTCGAGGATCTCCACCACCTGACCGTCGACGTAGGCCAGCACCTCCACCGGCAGGGGCGGCTCTCGCAGCAGGACCTGACCCGTCACCGGCGAGACGCTGTCCACGGTGCCCTCGATCGGCGACGGCACCGTGGTCTTGAACCACTTGATGAAGGGCCGCGTCTCCGCGATCGGCTCGCCCGCGCTCACCGGGTCGCCCTCGGCCTTGAGCATGTACCCGGGCAACTCCTCGGCCGTGATGCCCAGCCGGTTGACGACGTTCACCGTGGACACCCTGCCGGGCAGCTCGGTGCGGGCCACCACCTGCTCCCGCTCGACGACGTCGCCCACGGCGGCCAGCACCTGGCCTTGAACCGGCAGCCGGCGGGTCCGCCGGAGAACGGTGTGGCGGGTGACGCGCAGGCCCGGGGTGTAGGCGTGGGCCATCAGTCCGTCTCCCCGTAGAGCTGGAGGGCCCGGCTCCATTCGTCGATTCGGGAGCGCCGCTCCCCGTCCTCCTCCGGCAGGCTCAGGGGCCGGCCCCGGCCGTCGAGGATCAGTCCGACGACGCCGCCCCGGACTCTGGCGCGATGTTCCTGTCCGGGGCCGGATCCCGCGTCCCGGCCGCGGCCCGGGGAGATCGTCATCTCCGCCTCCTCGTCCTCGGCCAGCGGCAGCAGGCTCAGCTCACCGCACCGCAGCTCGCCGCGGCTCTCTGCGTCCGCCGTGCGCAGCTCGTACGTGGAGCACACCTCACCGGGCTTGCCGTCTCCCGAGGGGGCGACGCAGGTCCCCAGGTAGACGATGCAATCCCGCTCGAAGACGTCGGCGGCGGCCTGCTCGTCCACGGAGGCCAGCACGCCGAGGTGGGGCATCATGAAGATGCTGTCCACGGCGAGCTGGGTGACGCCCTCCGGCTGAAAGGCGTCGACGAGCATGGCGGCCGTCTGGGCCCGGCGAGGCGCGTGGGAGAGCACGCCTCCGCTGCCGACCAGCAGGTCGAGGACCATCATGTCCACCAGGCTGCCGCCGGTGGCCTCCTGATCGAAGACATCGGACAGGGTGCGCTCGGTCTGCACTCCCTTCAGACCCACGGCCAGCTCGCGGTGCTGGAGGAGGGCCAGCCGCAAGGCCTCCCGGGCCACGGCGTGCTCGATCCGCAGCTCCTCGAGCATGTGGGGGATCGTCGTGGGGCGAATCATCTTGTTCTTGATGCGGTCGCGCAGGTCGGCCTCGTCGATCTCGAAGGGGATCCAGCGCACGACGTTCTCCAGCGAGGCCTCGGCCAGGACGTTGGAGATGCTGTACGACATGCCGAGGTTGGCGCTCACGGTCCGGTTGAAGACGGGGCTCGAACCCTCCGTCGCCGAGGGGTCCGTCCCGGCTTCCGGGGGAGCGGGATCGGCCTGTCCGTCCCCGGCCGTGTGGAATACGCTGAAGACGTCCGTCGTGGCGCCGCCGATGTCGACGCCGAGCACGTCGATGCCCTTGCGCCGGGCGATGGCCTGCATGATCCGGCCCACCGCCGCCGGCGTGGGCATGATGGGCGCCGCCGTCCACGACATGAGCCTGGAGTACCCGGGCGCCTGGGCCATCACGTGCTCGAGGAACAGGTCGTGGATGACGTGCCGCGCCGGGCCCAGGTTCTCGCGCTCCAGGACGGGGCGCAGGTTCTCGGTCAGGTGCAGGGCGGTCCGCTCGCCGAGGACGCGTTTCACCTCGGGTCCCGCGTCCTGGTTGCCGGCGAAGATCACGGGAAGCTCGAAGCCGGCGCCGAACCGGGGGCGGGGGTCGGCGGCGGCCACGTACTCCGCCAGCTCGACGACGTGGGACACGGTGCCGCCGTCGGTGCCGCCAGACAGCAGCACCATGTCGGGGCGCAGATGGCGGATGCGCTCGATCTTCTCGTGGGGCTGGCGGCCGTCGTTGGAGGCCAGCACGTCCATGACGATGGCGCCGGCCCCGAGAGCGCAACGCTGGGCGCTTTCCCCGGTCATGGTCTGCACGACGCCGGCCACCATCATCTGCAGTCCGCCGCCGGCGCTCGAGGTGGAGATGTAGATGTCCACGCCGCGCCCGTCCGCCGCCGGCGTGATGATGCGCTCGCCGTCGAGGATCTGCCGCCCGGAGAGCTCCTCCACCTCCTGGATGGCGTTCAGCACGCCGCGGGTGACGTCCTCGAAGGGAGCCTCCACGGTGGTCGGGGCCTCGCCGCGGAAGGTCTGCCGGTAGCCCTCCGCCAGGCGCTCGATGAGGATCGCCTTGGTGGTGGTGCTGCCGCAGTCGGTGGCGATGATGATCCCGGGCCTATCCACGGTCGCGGTTTTCCCGTTCGGTGATGGCCTCGATGATCCAGTCGACGCTGCGGCGCCTCTCCAGCAATCCCTGCAGGCTGTCGTACTCCGCCGGGGAGAAGGCGATTTTGAGCATGGGACCGGCGAAGGCCAGCAGCTGGCTCCCCATGAAGCTCAGGGGCCGGGTGCTCTCCAGAGCCATCAGGGCCGGCGCCGTCATGCGGCGGCGCACGACGAGACGGGCGACGCGGTCTACGAGGGCTTGCTCCTCCTCGGAGAGGGGATCCCCGGAGTCCAGGGCAAAGGCGTAGCCCCAGCCGCGGCGCAGCCGCTCAAGCCGGGACACGAGCCCGTGCCAGGGCGACGACCGCGTCGGCGTCGACGCCGGGGCCGAAGCGCAGGTAGACCCCCCGGAAGGAGTCGAGCCGGCTCGGCCGCCGAAAGGGACTCAGAAAGATGCCGTCGGCGTGGCGGTCGATGCGGCGGAAGGCCGACCAGGACCTGCGACGCCAGGTCAGATGGCGCCAAGCCGCCTCCCGGTCGTCGAGGACGTACCGGGTGGGCAGCAGGTAGCGGGCGGTGGAGCCCGCGAGCACGACCAGGGAAATCAGTCCGTAGACGGCGCCGCCAAAGCCGGAGGCCGCCAACGCCGAGAGTCCGACGATCACCGCGCCCAGGGCCGCCGACTTCCAGGCGGGCTCCTCGCGGAGCGGGTGGGCCGTCCAGGCGAGAGAAGGCATCTGCCGAAATATAGATCCACCCGGCGGCCGGCAGCGAATCCGGAGGCCGCGCGGTCTCCGTCCTGGCTCAGAGGAGGAAGGCGGGTACGGACTCGTTCGCGGTCACCTGGTCCAGCGTCTGGCGCTTCCGCAGCAGGTGGAAGCCGCCATCCGTGCCCAGCAACACCTCCGGCGCCTCTGGGAAGGAGTTGTAGTTCTTGGCGGACATGGCCGAGCAGTAGGCTCCGGCGCCCCCGATGACGATGGCGTCGCCCACGCGCGCCTCGGTGAGGGTGCGCACCTCCAGCGTCTCCGGGTCGCCCGGGGCCGGGGTCAGGACGTCGCCGCTCTCGCAGCAGTGACCGACGACGAGGTACTCCCGCAAGGGAGGGCTGCCGCCGTCCCGCGGCACCACGGTGACGGGATGCTGAGCGCCGTACATGCTCGGACGCAGGATCTCCGTCATCCCCGTGTCGGTCTTGAGGAAGGAGTAGCCTTCCTTGCCGGTGTCCACCACGTCGATGACGCTGGCCACCACGGCGCCGGCGTTGCCCACCAGGAAGGTGCCGGGTTCGATCTCCAGGCGCAGTCGGCGCCCATCACCGGCGAAGCGGCGCAACTCGTCGACGATCGGTCCCGCGGCGTGGAGCAGGTCGGTGGACGACTCGACGCTCATCCGCCCGATCTTGTAGCCCCCGCCCAGGTTGACGTCGGTGACGTCGGGGAGGTGCCGGGCGAGGTTCAGGGTCAGGCGCGCGCAGTGCTGCCACACCTCCGGATCGCTGCCCGAGCCGATGTGGGTGTGCAAGAGGGTGATGCGCAGGTCGCGGGCGCGGGCAGCCTCGAGGACCCGTTCCAGATGCGTGTGCCAGATCCCGAAGCTGGCGGAGGGACCGCCGACGTTGGTGCGATTGGAGTGGCCCGAGCCGAGTCCCGGGTTGAAGCGGACGCCCACCTCCTTACCCGGGAAACGCTCGCCGTAGGCCGTGAGCTGGCCGAGGGAGCAGGCGTTGAAGCGGACCCCCAGGCCGACCAGATCCTCGAGGTCGTTGGGCTGCTGCTGGGCGGTGAGCAGGATGTGCCCCGGGGGCACGCCGGCGGACAGGGCCCGTCTCGCCTCCCAGCCGGAGCTGGCGTCGATCTGCAGTCCCGCCCGCGTCAGCACGCGCAGCACTCCTGCCGACGGGCAGGCCTTCATGGCGTAGCGAACGGTCAGACCGAAGGGGGCGGGCAGCTGGAGGGCCCGTTGCGCCTGGGCTTCCAGCGTCGCCTGGTCGTACACGTAGAGCGGCGTGCCGAAGCGCTCCTGCAGGGTTCGAGTCTGCTCCTCGGTGAGGAAGCGGAGGGGCTCGGGGGAAGTCGCCATGGATGTTCCTATGTTGCTATTTTTACTGGTAGTTGGTAGGTTCTGGGGCAGGTGGATTATCGGCTCCGTTTCGCACTTCGTCAAGCCGTGGATCGATCACTCGATCGGCGGTGGCTCCCGCTCCACGCGGTGGACATTCCGCCGGACGGAGAGACATCTTCACAAGGTCGGGGAGCACGACCGCCTGGCGCTGCTCCTCGTTGATCGCGTCATGAGCGGTGGTTATATTGCGAACCCGGGGCAGGTCGACGCCTTCTGGATGTCGCGGGCCCTCGATCGGGCGCGCTTGGCCGCCGCATCGGGCGAGGTTCCGGTCGGCGCTCTCGTCGTACGCGACGGCGCGATCCTGGGCGCCGGCAGCAACGCGACCGAGCGGTATCAGGATCCGACGGCGCACGCGGAGATGATCGCCATTCGGCAGGCGGCCGAGGCGATCGGGTCGCGCCGGTTCCAGCACACGGCGTTGTACGTGACTCTTGAGCCGTGCGCCATGTGCGCCGGAGCGATCGTCCTGGCACGGATTCCGCGCATCCTGTTCGGGGCCTACGATCCCAAGGCCGGCGCCTGCGGAACGTTGCGCAACGTGGTCCGGGATCCGCGGCTCAACCATACCTGCCAGGTCGTCGGCGGAGTGATGGAGAGCGAGTGTGCCGGTCTGCTGCGTGAGTTCTTCTCCGACCTGAGGTCGGAACGATCAGCGGTGCGGAGAGGTGCCCGAGTGGTCGAAGGGGGCGGTCTCGAAAACCGTTGTGGCCTTTAGGGTCACCGTGGGTTCGAATCCCACCCTCTCCGCCACGGAGAGATGACCGAGTGGTCGAAGGTGCACGACTGGAAATCGTGTGTGGCGTTTATAGCGTCACCGAGGGTTCGAATCCCTCTCTCTCCGCCAGTTCAAGAATCCGGTGGGGCAGTAGCTCAGTTGGGAGAGCGCTAGAATCGCACTCTAGAGGTCGTGGGTTCGATTCCCATCTGCTCCACCATTTTCCTCGATGGGGCCGCCCGGGGCAGATCTCTCGGGCTGGCTCCCGCAGCAGCAGGCCGTGCTAGATGGGGAGTTAGCGGTGCCCTGCACCCGCAATCCGCTCTAGCGGGATCGAATCCCCGTCCGAGGTCCACAAGTCGTCTGCCGGCCGGAAACCGGAGGGCGTCGAGAGCCGGATTCCGCGCAACGCGAGGCTTCCGAACCCCGTCAGGACCGGAAGGTAGCAGCGGTAAGAGGCTGACGCGTGTGCCGCGGAGGTCTCTGGCTGGAGCCCGGCGGTCACGGGCGGTTGGCGGCGCGGGATCGAAGACGGGTGCACGGTCTGCGTTCTTCCCGCGGGCTGGCTGCGGGCGCAGCGAGCCCCTTGTCGCCGTGGAGCCCGGCCGCCTCGTTTCCGATCGGTCCATGTCTTTTCAGGTCACAGCCCGCAAGTGGCGCCCCCAGCGGTTCTCCGAAGTCGTCGGCCAGGAGCATATCACGGCCACGCTGACGAACGCGTTGGCCAGTGACCGGGTGGCCCAGTGCTATCTGTTCTGCGGACCCCGCGGCGTCGGCAAGACGACGACGGCGCGCATCCTGGCCAAGGCCCTCAACTGCGCCGGGCGCGGCGGTGAGATCGATCCCTGCGGCGAGTGCCCGTCCTGCCGGTCGATCACCGACGGCACGAGCATGGACGTTCTGGAGATCGACGGCGCTTCGAACAACAGCGTCGATGACGTGCGGGAGTTGCGCGAGGTGGTGCGCTACATCCCCACCCAAGGCGCCCACAAGATCTACATCATCGACGAAGTCCACATGCTTTCCAGGCCGGCCTTCAACGCCCTCCTGAAGACCCTCGAGGAGCCGCCCGAACGGGTGGTCTTCGTCTTCGCCACCACCGAGGTCCAGGAGGTACCGGAGACGATCCTGTCCCGCTGCCAGCGGTTCAACTTCCGGCGCATCTCCACCTCCACGATCGCCGGGCACCTGGAGAAGATCACCGTCGCCGAGGGGATCGAGGCCGACCGGGAGGCCCTCTACCTGTTGGCCCACCGGGCCGACGGTGCCCTCAGGGACGCCGAGAGCCTCCTCGATCAGGTCGTTTCCTTCGGAGGCCGGGTGACCACCGAGCACGTCCGGGAGGTCCTGGGTCTGGTCGACCGGGGGGTGTTCTTCGAGGCCACCTCGGCCATTGCCGCCGGCGACGGGGGCCGGCTGCTCGACCTCGTGGGGCGGGTCCTCGAGGAGGGCGGAGACCTCGAGGAGTTCGTCCGCGGGCTGGTGGAGCACGCCTCGCAACTGCTGTTTGCCAAGGTGCAGGGATCCGCCGCCAAGCTCGAGGTCAGCGAGGAGGAGCGCCGACGCTGCGAGGAGGCCGTCGGTCCGATGGCCGAGGAGGATCTGCTGCGCATCGTGCAGACCCTGATGGAGCTCGAGGTGGAGGTGCGCAAGTCGCTGCAGCCGAGGTTCCGCACCGAGCTGGCCCTCGTCCGCCTGGCCGGCATGGGCCGGGCCGTGGACCTGGGGCGGCTCCTTGGCCGCCTGTCCGCCCTGGAGGCCGCCGTCGTCAATGGTGGCGGGACCCCGGCTGCCTCCGAACCGCGGCGGAGGCCGCCGCCGCAGGTACCGGCGCCCGATCCGGGGCCGCCTGCTGTCCCGTCTCCCGGCCCGCAGGAGGATCCGGAACCGGCACCCGGACCCGGGGGCTCGGAGCCCGCCGGGGTGGCCTCTCCGGCCGAGGCCTCCTCCCAGGCCGAGGACCAGGATACGATCCAGGAGTTGTGGGCCCGCGTCACCGACCACCTCCGGGAGGACCAACCGGCGACGGCGGGTTTCCTCGGGGACGTCACCCGCCTGGAGTTGAAGGGCGCGGTCCTCACCCTGTTCTTCGACGGGGCCAGCCGCTTCGCCATGGACCAGGTGGGCAGGGCCGGGGGCGCCATAGCCGAGGCCCTGGCCCGTCTCGGCGGCCCTCAAGTGCGCCTCCGCTGCAGCGTCGACGACCGCGGCGACGGCGGGGCTCCGGCCGCGAATCCGCCATCGTCTGCCTCCGGCCCGGCGCGGCCCTCCCCCGAGGCGAGCCTCGACCCGAAGGTGCGGACCGTCCTCGAAGCCATCGACGGGGAGCTCGTGTAAGCCATGGGCCCGCAGGCACTCGAGGATCTGGTGACCGCCCTGGCGCGGCTGCCCGGGATCGGCCGGAAGACGGCCCAGAGGCTCGCCCTCTACATGCTGAAGTCCCCTCCGGAGGAGGCCGCCGCCCTGGCCGATGCGATCCACGGGGCCCGTGAGCGGATCGGGCACTGCACCCTGTGCTACAACCTGACGGAGAGCGACCAGCCTCTGTGCCGTGTCTGCCGGGACGAGCGTCGGGACCGCCAAGTGATCTGCGTCGTCGAAGAGGCCAGCGACGCCCTGGCCCTGGAGCGTAGCGAGCTGATGCAGGGCACCTATCACGTATTGGGGGGCGCCCTGTCGCCTCTCGATGGCATCGGGCCGGACGATCTGCGCATCTCGGAGCTTCTCGAGCGGGTGCGCCGCGACGGCGTGCGCGAGGTGATCCTGGCGCACAACGCCAGCGCCGAGGGCGAGGCCACCGCCGAGTACATCCACCAGCGGCTGGATTCCCTGACCCGAGTCACCCGCCTGGCCCGCGGCCTGCCCGCCGGTTCCGATCTCGACCTCGCGGATCGAACCACTCTCGCTCACGCCCTGCAGGGACGCACGACCTTCTGATGGCCGCCCAAAAGGCAAACCCGACCCGCGGCATCCTCAACCTGCCCAACCTGTTGACGATCTCCCGGATCTTCGCCACTCCTCTCTTTCTGGCCATGCTCTTCACCGACACTTGGTACTGGCGTTCGACCGCCGTCTTCGTCTTCGCCGCGGCGTCCCTCACCGATCTCTACGATGGGCGTCTGGCCCGGGCCCGGAACTCGGTCACCGAATTCGGCCGCTTCATGGATCCCCTGGCCGACAAGATCCTGGTGACCTCCGCCCTGATCGCCTTCGTCCTCGGCCGCATCGTCCATGCCTGGATCGTGGTGCCCATCGTGGTGCGCGACGTGGTGATCACGGCCCTCCGTCTCTACGGCCTGCGCCAGGGCCGGATGATGGAGACCTCCCTCCTCGCCAAATGGAAGACCATGGCCCAGCTGGTCACGGTCGTCCTCATCCTGGCCCTCATCGGACTTCAGGAGTTGGCCAGCCAGTTCCAGTGGAGCGGAGTGCTGGCCCACGGGGACTGGATCCAGCTTCTGACCAACGGCCTGATGGCCGGCGTCCTCCTTCTTACCCTGCTCTCCGGTTTTCACTATTTTCTGCGGACCTGACAGCGGGTCCCCGGATCGCACTTCCCGGCGCGCGGTCGATCTCTTCCGCGCCGCCATCGCCACGGTCCTGTTCTCCGGCCGGTCGCCGGTCGCCCCCGGCACCGCGGGTACGGCGGTGGCCGCGGTGGCCTACCTGGCCCTGTGCGATTCCCTGACCACCGGCGCGTGGGTCGTCCTGCTGATCACCGCCACGGCCGTGGCCGTGATCAGCGCCGGCGCCGAGGCCAGGGCCCGGAACCAGGAGGATCCGGGACCGGTGGTGATCGACGAAGCCGCGGGATATCTGTTCGCGGTGGCCTTTCTCCCCCATGGTCCGGTGACCGCCATCGCCGGTTTCCTGGTGTTCCGGGCTCTCGACATCCTCAAGCCGCCGCCGGTGCGACAGCTGGAGCGCCTTCCCGGGGGATGGGGGATCGTCCTCGACGACGTTGCCGCCGGCCTTCTCAGCCACTTGGTGCTTCGGGCGGGCTGGGCCCTGGCCGGGCGCTGAGAAACCCGAGGGGAGCAAGACATGGCCAAGAGCCTGGCAGCGGATGGTGAGCGCGAGCAGGCCTTGCACCTGGCCATTTCCCAGATCGAGAAGCAGCACGGCAAGGGCGCCATCATGCGCATGGGGGAGGAGGGCGGCATCGTCGAAGTCGACGCCATTCCCTCGGGTTCCCTGGCCATCGACGCGGCCCTGGGCATCGGCGGCTTCCCGAGGGGGCGGATCGTCGAGATCTACGGGCCGGAAGGGGCGGGCAAGACCATGGTAGCTCTGCATGTCATCCGCGAGGCCCAGCGGGCCGGGGGCACGGCGGCCTTCATCGATGCCGAGCACGCCCTCGACGTCGGTTTTGCGCGCCGCATCGGCGTGGACGTGGAGAACCTGGTCATCTCCCAGCCCGACTCCGGCGAGCAGGCCCTGGAGATCGTCGACACCCTGGTGCGCTCAGGCGCCCTCGACGTCATCGTCCTAGACTCCGTGGCCGCCCTGGTTCCCCAGGCCGAGCTCGAGGGAGAGATGGGCGACTCCCACATGGGACTGCACGCCCGCCTCATGTCGCAGGCTCTGCGCAAGCTCACCGGCAGCATCAGCCGGTCGCGCACGTGCGCCATCTTCATCAACCAGCTGCGCATGAAGATCGGGGTGATGTTCGGCAATCCCGAGACGACCACCGGAGGCCGGGCCATGGGGTTCTACGCGTCGGTCCGCGTCGACATCCGCCGCATGGGACACATCAAGGACGGCGACAGGACCATCGGCAGCCGGGCGCGGATCAAGGTGGTGAAGAACAAGCTGGCGCCTCCGTACCGGCAGGCCGAGTTCGACATCTACTACGTCGGCGACCAGATCGGTGTGTCGAGGGAGGCCGATCTGCTGGACATAGGACTCGAGCAAGGTCTGGTGGACAAGGCCGGCACCTGGTTCTCCTGCGACGGCGAGCGCCTCGGTCAGGGCCGGGAGCGCGCCCGTGCCTTCCTGGCCGCGAACCCGGAGGTGGCGGAGGGACTCGAGTCGCGCCTGCGGGCCAAGCTCGGCATGGAGCCGCCGCCGGCCCCGCCCAAGCCGGAGTGAGCCGTGGCGTCCGAGGTCGAAGAGCGCGAGAGCGCCCGGCGGATCGCCCTCGACCTGCTCGAGGTGCGCGACCGCACGGTGAAGGAGATCCGCGAGAGGCTGCACCGCCGCGGCTGCTCGCCGGAGGCCATTGACAAGGCAGTGGTTGATCTGGAGGCTATGCGCCTGCTCGACGATCGCGCCTTCGCCCGGCGGTGGGTCGAGGGCCGGAGGTCCCGCCGGCCCGAAGGGGCTCCGAAGATCAGCCGCGATCTGGCCAGGCGGGGGATCGACCCGGCCGTGATCGGCGAGGTGCTGGCGGAGTACGGTGACGATCTCGGGTCCGGGGCGGAGGCCCTGTCCTTGCTGCGTCGGCTGCAAGCCCGCTACCGGGGACTCGACCGGGACACCGCCCGCAGACGCATGTACGGGCTGCTGGGGCGTCGCGGATTCGAGCCCGACACGGTCCGGGAGGCCGTGGAGCGGGCCTGGTCCGAAATCGAAAGCGCGCAAGAGAAGAAGAGATGAAGTCCCACGAGATCCGCGAGACCTTCCTCTCCTTCTTCGAGAACAGGGGCCACGCCCGCGTGCCGAGCGCGCCCGTGGTCCCGGCCGACGATCCCACCCTGTACTTCACCAACGCCGGCATGAACCAGTTCAAGGACGTCTTCCTCGGGCTGGGCCGCAGGCCGTACACGCGGGCCGTGGACACGCAGAAGTGCATCCGCGTCTCCGGCAAGCACAACGACCTGGAGGAGGTGGGGATCAGCCCCTGGCATCACACCTTCTTCGAGATGCTCGGCAACTGGTCCTTCGGCGACTACTTCAAGGAAGAGGCCATCCGCTGGGCCTGGGAGCTGGTGACCGGGCCGTTCGGTCTGCCCAGGGAGCGTATCTGGGCGACCGTGTTCGAGGGCGGCGAAGGCGTCCCCGCCGACGAGGAGGCCGAGTCCCTGTGGGGCGAGGCGACCGGCCTGCTCCCGGGCCGCGTCCTGCGGCTGCCGGCCAAGGAGAACTTCTGGGAGATGGGCGCCACCGGCCCCTGCGGCCCCTGCTCCGAGATCCACTACTACCTCGGGGACGATCTCTCCCGCCAGAGCGCCGACTTGCTGCTGCAGGACGGTCCCGAGTTCGTCGAGATCTGGAACCTGGTCTTCATCCAGTTCAACCGGGACGAGTCAGGGACCCTGCACCCGCTGCCGGCACGGCACGTCGACACCGGTATGGGTTTCGAGCGCATGTGCACCCTGCTCCAGGGCGCGGACAGCGCCTACGACACCGATCTCTTCCGGCCGCTGATCGAGGGCATCGCCGAGGTCACGGGCGCCGACCCGGGATCCGGGGCCGGACGGGTGCCGTCCCGGGTGATCGCCGACCACGTGCGCGCGCTCACCTTTGCCATCGCCGACGGCGTCCTGCCCTCCAACGACGGACGGGGATACGTGCTGCGCCGCATCCTGCGGCGGGCGGCCCGGTTCGGCCGCCAGCTCGATCAGCACGAGCCGTTCCTGCACAAGGTGGTGCAGCCGCTGGTCGATTCGATGGCTCACGTCTTCCCCGAGGCCAAGGAGAAGGCCGCCCACGCGGCCATGGTGATCCAGGCCGAGGAGCAGTCCTTCGGGCGCGCCCTCGACCGCGGGCTGGAGATCTTCGAGCGCATCAGCAGCAAGGGCGAGATCTCGGGCGCCGACGCCTTCCGCCTCTTCGACACCTACGGGTTCCCCCTCGATCTCACCGAACTGATGGCGCGCGAGCGCGGCCTGCCGGTCGATACCGCCGGCTTCGAGGCCGAGCTCGAAGGCCAGCGGCAGCGGGCTCGGGCGGCGACGAAGGATCGCTTCGCTGCCTCCGAAGGAGTGGGTGACGTCGTCGAGGGCGAGCACTCCCGGTTCGTCGGCTACGACGAGCTGGAGATCGAGGCGCGGGTGATGGACGCGGAGATCGTCGACGGCCTGGTGCGGGTGGTGCTCGACCGCACCCCGTTCTACGCCGAGTCCGGCGGGCAGGTCGGTGACCGCGGGATCCTGGCGGCGGACGGCCTGAAGATCGGCGTGGAGAGGACGCTGAAGGGGCGGGGAGGCATCGTCCACGAGGGCCGGCTGGTCACGGGTGACCCGCCCGGCCCGGGGCAGGTCGTACGCGCCTCGGTCGACCGGGAGGCCCGCGAGGCCGCGGCCCGCAACCACACCGCCACGCATCTGCTCAACGAAGCCCTGCGCCGGGTCCTGGGGGATCACGTGGCGCAGATGGGCTCTCTCGTGGCGCCGGATCGCCTGCGCTTCGACTTCTCGCACTTTCATGCCATGGACTCCGGGGAGCTGGAGGAGGCGGGACAGCTCGTCAACGGGTGGATCCGCGAGGATCTGGAGGTGTCCACCTTCGAGGAGGACCTCCTGCGCGCCAGGCGGATGGGGGCCCAGGCGCTGTTCGGCGAGAAGTACGAAGACCGGGTGCGGGTCGTGAAGATCGGCGATTTCAGCCTCGAGCTGTGCGGTGGGACCCACGTCACCCACACCGGACAGATCGGCCTGTTCGACCTGATCGCCGAGAGCGGCATCGCCGCCGGCACGCGCCGGGTCGAAGCCCTCACCGGCAGCGGCGCCGAGGCGGCCGCCCGCCGGCACCGGGCCCTGCTCGGAGAGATCGGCCGCCTGCTGAACGCCGGCGACGAGCCGCTGCCCGACCAGGTGCGCCGCCTCCAGGAGCGCAACCGCGACCTGGAGAAGGCCATCGCCGAGGTCCGCCGTCAGGCCGCCGGGGAGAGTGCCGGGGCCCTGGCCGCAAGGGCCGTCGAGGTGGACGGCGTGAGTGTCGCCGCCTGCCGGGTCGAAGCCGAGGACGTGCCCGCCCTGCGGAATCTCGCCGACGGCCTTCGCGACAACCTGGGCTCCGGGGTCGGCGTGCTCGGCGGCGAGGTGAGGGGCCGGGTCTCCTTCATCGTGGTCGTCACCGACGACCTGATCCAGGCGCGCGGGCTGAAGGCCGGGGAGATCGTCAAGCAGGTCGCCCGGATCGCGGGTGGATCGGGCGGGGGCCGGCCCCACATGGCGCAGGCCGGCGGCCGGGATGCCTCCAGGATCGACGAGGCCATCGCCGCCGCCCCCGATATCGTGCGCCGGAGCCTGGAGGACGGACGCTAGCCCGGGGCCGAGGTCCGGCGTGGGCGGCGCACCCCCAACGGTGACGATGAAGAGCACTCTCGAACAGCTCCTCGAAGCACGGGCCCGTCGCGGCGCGGGCTACCTCACCCTCCTCGACCCCGACCGCCTGCCGCTGGAGGTGCTCGAGAGGCGCGCCGCGGTCTGCGCCGAGGCCGGCGCCGACGCGATCCTCGTGGGCACGAGTCTCATGCTCTCGACCACGCGCAACGCCGACCTCTTCGACCGGCTGCGCACGGTCGTGCAGATCCCCGTCCTCTCCTTCCCGGGCGACGCCGGTCAGGTGGTGCGCACGGCCGACGCGATCCTGTTCCTGTGCATGGTGAGCGGGCGCAACCCCGAGCTGCTGATCGGGCAACAGGTCCGGGCCGCACCCCTGCTGAAGGAGTACTGCATGGAGGTCATCGCCACCGCCTACATGCTGGTCGAGTCGGGCACCCTCACCTCCACCGAGTTCATGAGCTCCACGCGGCCCATACCCAGGGACAAGGACGACATCGCCATGGCCCACGCCCTGGCCGCCCAGTACCTGGGCATGAAGCTCGTCTACCTCGAGACCGGATCCGGCGCCCGCGATTCCGTGCCCACGCCCATGGTGCGGGCCGTGTCCCGATACGTCGATCTGCCGGTGATCGTGGGCGGCGGCATCCGCGACCCGCAGACGGCCCGCGACAAGGTCGAGGGAGGGGCCTCCTTCGTGGTCACCGGCACGGCGGTGGAGGACGATCCGGGGCGGCTGCGGGAGCTGAGCGCCGCGGTCCACATCACCGAGGGCTGAAGGACCTGCGGCGGTCTCGCCCCCACGGGAAGCGCATGTTTCGGAAGAGCGTGATAGTCGTCAACAAGCTGGGCATCCACGCCCGCCCCGCCACTCTGCTCGTCCAGGCGGCTTCCCGGTACGAGGCCGATGTATTCCTGAGCAAGGGCGACGTGACCCGCATCAACGGCAAGAGCATCATGGGGGTGATGATGCTCGCCGCGGAGCGCGGCTCCGAGGTGGTGGTCGAGGCCGAGGGGCGCGATTCCGAGGCCGCCGTGGAGGCGGTGACCGGCCTCCTCGGCGGGGACTTCGAGAACACGTGAGGGACCGGCCGTGATCCAATCCGCCAGGCGGGGGGCCTACCAGAGGATCGATGGCATCCCGGCCTCTCCCGGGATCGCCATCGGCAAGGCCTTCACCCATCGGGTGGAGCGTCCAGCCGCCAGCTCTCCGAGGAAGGTCCCCGCCCACCGCGTGGAGGCCGAGGTGGGACGCTTCCGCGCGGCCCTCGAGGCGGTCGCCGAGGACGTTCGGCGCACCCGGCAGCGCGTCGAGCACGAGCACGGCTCCGACCTGGCCCTGATCTTCGACGCCCAGCTGATCATGCTCGAGGACGTCCAGGTGCGGGACGCGACCATCGAGCGCATCCGCGCCTCCAACCGCTCGGCCGAGGCGGCTTTCTTCGACACCATGAGCGCCCTGCGGCTCGAGTTCGAGAAGATCGACAACGAGTATCTGCGGGCCCGCGTGGGGGATCTGAAGGACATCGAGCAGCAGGTCCTCGTGCACCTGGCCGGCGGCGGCCTGTCCGGCCTGCAGACGCTGCGTTCCAACACCGTGATCGTGGCTCGGGACCTGCTGCCCTCCGAGGCCGCCCAACTCGCCCGGCGGCTGGTCATGGGGCTGGTCACCGACGTGGGAGGGGCCACCTCCCACACCAGCATCATCGCCCGGTCCCTCGGCCTGCCCACGGTGGTCGGAACCGGAGACGCCTCGTGGACGGTGCGCGCCGGGGACCTGCTGGTCGTCGACGGGGATGAGGGCACCGTTCATGTGCGTCCCGACGCGCCGACCCTGCGCCACTTCCGGACCCGGCGCCGGCGGCAGCTGCGCCGCGAGCGGGAGCTGAGCCGGCGCGCCGACCTGCCCACCGTGACCCGCGACGGCGAGGAGGTGGTCCTGCTGGCCAACCTCGACCTGCCCCAGGAGATCGACCTGGCGGTGCGCAACGGGGCCAGGGGCGTGGGCATGTTCCGCACCGAGTTCCTCTATCTCGGGTACGGACTGCCGTCGGAGGCCGACCAGCTCGACTGCTACGCCAGGATCGTCAAGGCCATGGCCCCCGAGCCGGTGGTCATCCGCACCATGGACCTGGGGGGGGACAAGCTCATCCACGCCGTCGACTCCCCGCCGGAGGCCAACCCCTTCCTCGGGTGGCGAGGCATCCGCATCTGTCTCGACAATCCCGACTTGTTCAAGACCCAGTTGCGGGCCATTCTGAGGTCCGCCGTTCACGGTGAGGCGCACATCCTGCTGCCGATGATCAGCGGTCTGGACGAGGTCCGCCAGGCCCGGGAGATGATCGCCGAGACCGCGGCCGAGCTCGGGCGGGAGGGCGTCGACCACAGTCCGGAGTGCAAGGTGGGGGTGATGATCGAGGTCCCGTCGGCGGCGATCACCGCCGAGCAGCTGGCCAGGGAGGTCGACTTCTTCAGCCTGGGTACCAACGACCTGGTCCAGTACACTCTCGCCGTCGACCGGGGCACGGCGCGCGTGGCCGGGCTCTACCAGCCCCTGCATCCCGCCGTCCTGCGCCTGATCCAGCGGGTCACCGAGGCCTCCCACGGGGCGGGGATTCCGACGAGCATCTGCGGCGAAATGGTCGCGGATCCAGTGGCCGCCCTGTTGCTCATGGGCCTCGGAGTGCGCCAGTTGAGCGTGAGCCCCCCGCAGATCCCGGAGGTCAGGGAGCTTCTGAGGGTCACGGAGATCGGGCAGACCGCGGCGCTGGCGCGGCAGTGCCTGACCCTGACATCGGCCCGGGAGGTCCGCGAATGCGTGGAGGCCGAGATGGCCGAGGTGCTGGCCGAGGCCCGCCCTCCGGACGACGGAGAGGGAGGGTGACCGTGCATGGACCCCAGACGAGGAGAGGGATGAAGTGAGTCACCTGTTCACCTCCGAGTCGGTCTCCGAGGGACATCCCGACAAGGTGGCCGATCAGATCTCGGATGCCGTTCTCGACGCCATGCTCGCCGGGGACCCGCAGTCTCGCGTCGCCTGCGAGACCCTGGTCACCACCGGGCTCGTGGTCGTGGCCGGGGAAATCACCTCCAGGGCGCAACCCGACATCCAGGCCACGGTTCGCCAGGTCATCGCGGATGTGGGCTACACCGATCCCGAGCACGGATTCGATCACCGGTCCTGCGGAGTCGTGGTCGCCCTCGACAAGCAGTCTCCCGACATCTCCCAGGGAGTGACCGAGTCGGAAGGCCTGCACCAGGAGATGGGGGCCGGGGATCAGGGCATGATGTTCGGCTACGCCTGCCGCGAGACGCCGGAGCTGATGCCGCTGCCGATCACCCTTTCCCACGAGATCCTGCGGCATCTGAGCCGGCTCCGGAAGGAAGGAGCCGTCGGCTACCTGCGGCCCGATGCCAAGTCGCAGGTCACGGTCGAGTACGAAGGCATCGAGGCCAGGCGGGTCACCACCGTCGTCCTGTCGACGCAGCACGATCCGGATGTGGGACACTCCCGCATCGAGAGCGACATGATCGCCGAGATCAGGAAGGTGATACCCGAAGAGCTGCTCAGCCCCGAGACGGTCTACCACGTCAACCCCACGGGCCGCTTCGTCGTCGGCGGCCCCCATGGCGACTGCGGCCTGACGGGGCGCAAGATCATCGTCGACACCTACGGAGGGGCCTGTCCCCACGGCGGCGGGGCGTTCTCGGGCAAGGACCCGACGAAGGTGGACCGCAGCGCCCACTACATGGCCCGCTACGTGGCCAAGAACCTGGTCGCCGCGGGGCTGGCGGAACGCTGTCAGATCCAGCTGGCCTACGCCATCGGGGTCGCCCGGCCGGTGTCGATCCTGGTGAACACCTTCGGCACCGGCGGACTGCTGAAGGACGAGGAGATCGAGGCCGTGATCTCCGAGGTCTTCGACCTGACTCCTCGGGGCATCATCGAGCACCTGGAGCTGCGTCGTCCCATCTACCGCAAGACCTCCAACTACGGCCACTTCGGCCGCCGGGACGACGACTTCACCTGGGAGAGGACCGACAAGGTTCCCGACCTGAAGAGGGCCGCCGGAGTCTGAGCGGCGCTTCCCGGCGATGACCACGCGCGGCCAGAAGTTCCCCCGGGCGACTCCGCGGGGGATCCCCGGACCCGGCGGGGGGCCGCACCCGGTGTCCGCCGTCCTCGCCGCGGTCCTGCTCGCCGCCGGATGCGCGGTGGAGAAGCCGCAGGTTCCGAGATCGGCCATCGTCCTCCGCGTTCCCGTGGCCAACGACACGACGGCCCTCTCCCAGATCGTCGAGGCGGAGTCGGACTACCTCGCCATCCGCGGGGACGGCGGCATCGTCCTGCGCTACAACCGCGAGTTCAGCGATGTCCAGGCCAGGACCGAGGTCGGCGACCACCTCTCGGTCACCCCCCGGGGCGCCCGCTTCGCCGCCCCGATGGGGGAGATCTCGATCCCCGCCCGGGAGATCGCCTTGCCGCCGCTCGCCGCCGGCGATCTGCTGCCCGAGGATCTCCTCGGCCGGGAGGTCCCGCTCCCGGAAGGGGCCTCCCTGTCCGGCATCGAGGTGGAGATGCCCCTGGCCGGTGTCGAGTCCCTCCAGCTGGCCTCGGGGAGTCTGACCCTGGAGATCGCCAACGGGCTGCCGCTGGACCTCGTGGACCTGGACTTCGCCCTGGTCGACAAGGGCCGCGGCGGCCGCATCGTGCAGACAGCCGGGATCGGCCGCGTCGACGCCGGCGCCAGCGGGTCGGCGGTCTTCGACCTGGGGGGTCAGCGGATCTCGGGAGAGCTTGCGCTTCTCCTGCGGGGCGCGGGCCTGGAGGCGGAGGCGGAGACCGTCACCCTGCGCTCCGACGACGCCATCGGGATCACCCTCCTCCTGGGCCGGCTCGGCGTGCAGGAGGCCACCGCCGTGGTCGAGCCGCAGGTCGTCGCACCCGCCGAGCCGGCCGTGCTGGAGTTTTCCGACGATCGCATCCAGCTGACCCGGGCGGTGATCGAGAGCGGCCGTCTGACCCTGATCGTCGCCAACGAGCTGCCCGTGGCGATGGAGGTGACCCTGGAGCTGCCCGAGGTGATCGATGCGGCGACCGGCAGCCCGGCAACCCTGGTCATCGATAATCTGGAGAAGGGGATGCCCCAGGAGGTCGTGTTCCATCTGGACGGCCATGTCCTTCGGCCGCGGGACCCGCTCGCGATGCGTGTCGGGTACGAGGGCCGCACGCACCCGTCGGGGGAGGCGGTGACCATCCGCTCCGACGCGGGACTGCTCGTGGAGGTGGTTCCGGAGAAGCTTGCCTTCCGCGAGATCAGCGGCCGGCTCGATCGCCTTCCCTTGCCGAAGATCGATCCGCAGACCCGGCACGTGGACCTGCCCACGGGAGCCGACACGATCAACGCCGTGACCTTCGACTCGGCGGGCATGAACGTGACCTGGACCAGCGCCGTCGGGGTACCCGCGACCATGGCCCTTCGCATCGTCGGGGCCGACTCGGCCATTCCCGACTCGGCCGGGCTCGAGCGCACCCTGGGTCTCGAGGTGGAGACGGAGCCCGGATCCCCGGACGACCCGGTGACGCGCACGGTCGACATCGCTCCCGGCCGGCTTGCAGGCTTCCTCAACTTCCTGGCCACGGAGGTCACCGTGCACACCGACTCCGTGCTCATCGGCCGGGGAGGCGGGCGTGAGGACACCGCCATCGTCCGGTCCGATCACTGGGTCCGGCTCGACAACGTGGCCTTCGTGGCCCCGGCCCGCCTGAGGGCCGACACTTCCTACTTCGAGAGCAACCCGCGCTCACAGGGGGCCTTCACCGACGCCGAGGCCCGCCGCCGGATCAACGCCAACATCGAAGGGGCCCTGGTGACGACCACGATCCTGAACAAGACGCCCCTGGCCATCGGCGTGCGCCTGTCCACCGCCTACGACCCCGGCCTCGTGTTCTCCGATCCGATCCTGACGCTTCCCAAGGAGGAGGGGGAGTACTTCAGCGTCGACCCGGACGCGCCGGCCATCCGGCAGGTCTCCCTGAGCGCCGATGACCTGCGCCTGCTGCTCGATATCGATCCGGACGATCCGGGGCCGTCCGCCGCCGGCCAGGTGCGGACCCTGTACAGCGGCGTGAAGGTCCGTCTGGCGGTGCCGTCCCTGGACCAGATCTACGGCGACGACATCGTCGTCGTGCAGGCCCAGGCCGAGATCTTCATCGAGCTCAACGAATCCCTCCTCGAGTGAACTCCGCAGCCGCAGCCCTCGCCATCCTTCCGGTCGCCCTGGCCGCCACGGGAGCCTTCGGCGGCGTCGGTGACAACTCGCCCCGGGCCCTGGCCCTCGGGCGCTCGTACACGGCCCTGGCCCGGGGGCCGGAGGCCGCGTTCTGGAACCCGGCCAACCTGGGCTTGAGGAGCAGCCCCCGCTTCAAGTGGGAGATGCTGGCCGCCGGCATCGGCCTGGTGGCCGAGAACAACGCCTTCTCGGTGAAGGCCTACAACGACCACTTCACCGACGACGAGCACATCCTCACCGACAGGGACAAGCAGGACCTGCTCGGCGAGGTGCCGGGGAGCGGTCTGAGGTTCAACCTGGACCTCATGCCTTCGGTCATCGCCGGCCTCCCCCTCAACGGCGGCGCCGCCTTCCCCATGCCCTGGGGCATCCACGGCGCCGTCACCACCGGCTTCGCCGTCGGCGCGGAGGGCGAGCTGCCGAAGGACATGTTCCACCTGATGTTCTACGGCAACGAGTTCGATCGTCCCTACGACATCTCCGACTGGGACGGCTCCGGATGGGCCGTGGCGAGCCTGAACCTGTCGGGCGCCAGGCCGTGGCTTCCGCCGGAGCTGCAGCCCTTCCTGGGGGAGCTCTCCTTCGGCCTGACCCTCAAGCTCCTCGGGGGCGGCTACGGTGAGATCGTGGAGACCGGGGGCGTTCTCGAGGTCCTTCCCGTGGGTGCCGAGCTGGACGACCTGCAGGGACTGGCGCAGTTCGGGGGCGGCATCGGATTCGGCATCGACCTCGGCGTCGCCGCCGTCACCCGGGATCGCCGGACGACCTTCGGCCTCGGTGTGCTGAACCTGCTCGACGCCATAAGCTGGAGCATCTCGGCGGAGCAGGACTCGTTCTACGCCTCCGCCAGGGGCCTCCGGGTGACCCGTCTCCTCGACGTGGAGAACCTCTGGGACATCCTCGACAAGGCCGACCTGAACGGGGACGGCGTCGAGGAGCTGGTGGAGAGGGTCGGCACGGAGGGTTTCTGGCGCTCCCTGCCGGCCCAGGTGCGCGTTGGTGTGGCCCATCGGCGGACCTCGCAGTTGACCCTGCTCGGGAACTACGACCAGGCCCTGACCGAAGGGTTCGGGATGACGACGGCGCCCAGGGTCTCCCTCGGAGCCGAGTACCGGCTGGTCCGCTGGTTGCCGGCGCGGTCGGGTATCTCCCTGGGTGGGCGCAGCCCCAGCACCGGGGTCGGTTTCTCCTTCGGGCCATTCACCATCCGGCGCACGGAGCTGGAGCTCTTCGACTTCGCCTACGCCACCCGGGGTGGCCTGGTGCCCGGCTCTTCCAAGGGCTCGGCCCTGTCCCTCACGTTCTTCCGGTTCAGCCTCATTTCCTGAAGTCGCCGGCGCGTTGCCGGCCCGGTGAGCGTCCGCTACCTTGGGCCAAGGGCGCCGGAGCGCGTACCGGCCGGCCCCCGCGGAGCCAGGAGGATCGGATGGGCAAGACCAGGAAGCAGGACCAGGGCGGCGGCAACGCCGTCGAGGGGGGCATCTACAAGAAGAGCGGCCGGTTGAAGGCCGGGTTCTACGAGCGCGAGCTGCTGCGGCTGCAGAACGAGCTCGTCAACCTTCAGTACTGGATCAAGGACCGCGACCTTCGGGTGGTGCTCCTCTTCGAAGGACGCGGGGGGGCCGGCAAGGGAGGGGCGATCCAGCGCATCACCGAGCCTCTCAACCCCCGGGGTTGCCGCGTCGTGGCCCTGGCCAAGCCCTCGGACCGCGAGCGCACCCAGTGGTACTTCCAGCGCTACATCTCCCACCTGCCGTCGGCGGGCGAGATCGTGATCTTCGACCGCAGTTGGTACAACCGGTCCGGCGTGGAGAAGGTCATGGGGTTCTGCACCGACAAGCAGTACCGCGAGTTCCTGCGCTCCTGCCCCGAGTTCGAGCGCATGCTCGTGCGCGACGGCATCACCCTGCTCAAGTACTGGTTCTCCGTGAGCTCCGAGGAGCAGGAGAAGCGCTTTCAGGCGCGCGCCACCGATCCCACGAAGCGTTGGAAGCTGAGCGACATCGACCTGGCCGAGCGCGACCGGTGGGTCGACTTTTCCCGGGCCAAGGACGAGACCTTCTTCTACACCGATATGGAGGAGGCGCCCTGGAGGGTGGTGCTCTCGGACGACAAGAAAAAGGCGCGGCTGAACTGCATCCGAGACATACTGAAAGCCATGCCCCACAAGGACATTACGCCACCCGACGTGGCCCTGCCGCCGCGGGCCGATCCGGAGCCGTACAAGCGTCCGCCGCGCGAGGAGCAGCACTTCGTGCCGGAGGAATACTGACCGCCTCACCCCACGCTGGCAGGTCCCCTTGAACCCGCTGCCCCCACCCTGACCAAGCCGGGGCGCTCCGTCCTCGGTAGCTCGGCCACCTGGGCGAAGACAGCCCAAGCGGGACTCCGTTGGCTCACCACGGCCGAAGTGAGCCTGATCGGCACTACTCCAGTCCGATTTCCCCGGCAAACGTGCCGATCAGGCAGATTCTTGCCCGGGGTACGCCTTTTGCGGCAAAAGGCGGGCAGGTAATGGAGCGACCCCGGTGACAGGTTGAAGCCAGGCCATGAACACGAACAAGCTGACCCGGAAATCGCAGGAAGCCCTGCAGGAGGCGCAGAGCATCGCCCTCCGTCACGGCCACCCGGAGGTGGACCTTCCGCATCTGGCCGCGGCCCTGCTGCAGCGGCCCGACGGCGTCGTGCCCCGCGTCCTGCTGCGTCTCGGCGCCGAGCCGGGGCAACTGCTGGACCAGCAGCAGGCGGAGCTGGCCAAAGCACCGCGCGTGTCAGGCGGGAGCGCCGACCTGCGCCTGTCCCGCGGTCTGTCGGAGGCCCTCGTCGCCGCCGAAGCCGAGGCCGCCCGGCTGAAGGATGAGTTCGTCTCCGTCGAACACCTGGCCCTGGCCCTGATCGGCGCCGGCGCCGGCACCGGGACGGCGCGGGCCTTCGCCGCGGCCGGGGTCACCCGGGACCGCTTCCTGCAGGCGCTCGCCGCGGTGCGCGCCGGCAACCAAGTACCGCGGCGAGTTCGAGGAGCGGCTGAAGGCCGTCCTCCACGAGATCGAGAAGTCGGACGGGCGCATCCTGCTGTTCATCGACGAGATCCACAACATCGTCGGGGCCGGCCGCACCGAGGGCTCCACCGATGCCGGGAACCTGCTCAAGCCGATGCTCGCCCGCGGCGAGCTGCACTGCATCGGCGCCACCACCCTGGAGGAGCACCGCAAGCACATCGAGAAGGACGCCGCCCTGGCACGCCGTTTCCAGCCGGTCATGGTCGAGGCGCCGAGCGTGGAGGACACGATCTCCATCCTCCGAGGCCTGCGCGAGCGCTACGAGGTTCACCACGGCGTGCGCATCCAGGACAACGCCCTGGTGGGCGCCGCGGTGCTGTCGAACCGCTACGTGAGCGACCGCTTCCTGCCCGACAAGGCGATCGACCTGGTCGACGAGGCCTGCGCCTCGATCCGCACCGAGATCGACTCCATGCCCGCCGAGCTCGACCAGGTGACCCGCCGGGTCATGTAGCTGGAGATCGAGGAGGCGGCGTTGAAGAAGGAGAAGGACAAGGCCAGCGGCGAGCGTCTCCACGACCTGCGCAGGGAGCTGGGAGATCTCAAGAACCAGGCCGGCGCCATGCGCGCCCAGTGGGAGGACGAGAAGGAGGCCATCGGAAGGGTCCGGCAGCTGCGGGAGCAGATCGAGACCGTCCGGCGCCAGGTCGAGGAGGCCGGGCGCCGGGCCGACCTGAACAAGGCGGCGGAGCTGAAGTACGGCAGACTGCCGGAGCTCGAGCGCGAGCTGGCCGAGCGCGAGGCCGGGCTCAATGCCGAGGGCGGGGTGCGGCTGCTGCGCGAGGAGGTCACCGAGGAGGAGATCGCCGGGATCGTCTCGCGGTGGACGGGGATTCCGGTGACCCGACTGGTGGAGGGGGAGCGGGAGAAGCTCCTGCGCCTCGACGAGATCCTGCACGAGCGCGTCGTCGGCCAGGACGAGGCGGTGCAACGGGTCGCCGACGCCGTCATCCGGGCCCGTGCGGGCATCAAGGACCCGCGCCGGCCCATCGGCTCCTTCCTCTTCCTCGGGCCCACGGGCGTGGGCAAGACCGAGTTGGCCCGGGCCCTGGCCGAGGCCCTCTTCGACTCCGAGGACAACGTGGTGCGCATCGACATGTCGGAATACATGGAGAAGCACAGCGTGGCGCGCCTGATCGGAGCGCCGCCCGGCTACGTGGGCTACGAGGAGGGCGGGCAGCTGACCGAGGCGGTGCGTTCGTTCATCGCCAGGCGGGCCTATGATCCGGTCTTCGGGGCTCGTCCCCTGAAGCGCTTCCTCCAGCACGAGGTCGAGACCCGCATCGGGCGGGCCCTGATCGCCGGGGAGATCGCCGACGGCGCCGTCCTCCGGATCGATCTGGAGGACGGGGAGCTGACCGTCCTCCACGACTCCCTCCCGGGCGCCGCCCGGGAGGGCGGGAACCGTTGGCCGGCGTTGTCGTCTTTAGAATCTCCGAACCCATGCCGAAAGAAGAGGTGAGCACCGTGAACAGAGCGATCTCGACGGCCGTTACGGCCGCCGTCTTGTGGTCCGCGCAGGCGTCCCCCGGGTCCGCGGCCGGGACCGAGGAGCTGCAGCGCCTCTCCAAGGCCTTCTCCGAGCTGGCCGAAGCCGTGAAGCCGGCGGTGGTGGCGGTGAAGACCGAAAAGGAGGTCCGCATGGAGTACGGGTCCCGCCGGGGCTCGCCCTTCGAGGACTTCTTCCGCGGCCACCCCTTCTTCCAGCAGCCCGAGGGGGGCCTGCAGAAGGGACTCGGGTCCGGGGTCATCGTCTCCGCCGACGGCCACATCCTCACCAACAACCACGTGATCACGAGCGGGCGGCGCCCCGGGGACTCCCCGGCCGACCGCATCCTGGTGGAACTGTCCGACGGGCGCACCTTCGAACCCCGTATCGTCGGCCGGGATCCGGGCACGGATCTGGCCGTGCTGAAGATCGAAGCGGAGGAGGACCTGCCCTTCCTCGTCTTCGGGGACTCGGACCAGCTCGACGTGGGCGAGTGGGTGGTGGCCGTTGGCAACCCCTTCGGTCAGCTCCACACGGTGACTTCCGGGATCGTCAGCGCCCTCGGCCGCAGCGCCCGGATGTCCCAGTACGAGGACTACATCCAGACCGACGCGGCGATCAACCCGGGCAACTCCGGCGGGGCCCTGATCGACCTGGGCGGCGAGCTGGTGGGCATCAACACGGCCATCGCCTCGCGCTCCGGCGGCTACCAGGGGATCGGTTTCGCCATCCCCGTGAACCTGGCCCGCAAGATCATGGGCCAGCTCGTCGAGCACGGGCAGGTCCGCCGCGGGATGCTCGGCATCTACATGGACGAGATCGACTCGGACATGTCGGCCACTCTCGACCTGGATGCGCCCAAGGGCGTGCTCGTGGCCGAAGTCATGGAGGACACGCCCGCCGAGGAAGCGGGTCTGAAGACCTACGACGTGATTCTGGCCGTCGACGACACCCGCACCGACGGTCCGGCGGCGCTGAGGAACTACATCGCCCACCAGCCGCCCGGCACCGAGGTCGAGCTCACCGTGCTGCGCGATGGCCGCGAACGCAAGGTCACGGCCGAGCTCGCCCCGCTCGACGAGGAGCTGCTCGCCGCGGCCCCGGAGCCTCCGGAGGAAGGGAAGCTGGGCATGGCCGTGAAGGACCTCACCCCGGAGTTCGCCGCACGTCTCGGGTTGGAGGAGGAAGAGGAGAGCGGGGTGCTCATCTCCGAGGTGCAGCGGGGCTCGCCGGCGGCCCGGGCCGGTCTGCGTCCGGGAGACCTGATCATCGAGATCGACCGGGAGCCGGTGGACGGCGTGCGCGAGTACCAGGAGGCCATCGCAAAGGCCGACGGCCGCGCCCTGCTGCTCATCCGCAGGAACATCCGCGGGCGCCTGCAGAGCGACATCGTCGCCCTGAGGATTCCCGACTAGACGCTTCCCGGAGCGCGGACGGCCGCTTGACGGCGGCGACGGCAATCCCGTTCTACCGTCCGTGAGTCATCGACCCATCCGACATGGTCCAGGCTGCGGTGCGCTCCTGCTCCGCCGCAGCCTGGTCCTCGAGGGACCCTGCCGCGGCGGACGGCTGCGGGTGGCCGCCAACGCACCCGTGCAGCTCTACGTGGACGGCCTGCGGGTCGGCGGCGCCCCCGGCGGGGCGATCGCCGAGCGCCCTCTGTGGCAGCCCCTCGTTCTGCAGGGCGTTCTGGAGGCGGGTCACCACGAGTTGCTCGCCGTCGTGGGAGCGTCCCCCGACCGCCGGCCCTCCTGGTTCGCCTGCGACGGCCGCCTGGAGGCCGGCGCCGGAGGTTTCGACCACCCGGTCGTATCGGACCTCCGCTGGCAGGCGTTCCCCCTGCCCCCGGCCGCCGCGTACCCGCGAGCCTCCGAGCGCTACTCGGCCGCGGAGGATCGTCCTCTCGAGGAAGAAGACTGGGAGGGAGTCGAGACGGCCCCGGGGATCGAGGTCGTCGACGAGGCCCCGCAGACCGAGGAACGGCTGGTGGCCGCGCGCCGGTTCGCGGCCTTCGAGGAGACCCGCCCCGGTGGCGATCTCTCCTTCGCTCCCGAGTCCGTAGGGCCCGGGCGCAGCAAGTGCGTGCACCGGGACGGATTGCTCGCCCTGTCGGGGGCGACCTCGGTGCTCACCGGCCAGGAGCGGGGCATCTCCTTCGTCCTCGACTTCGGACGCGTCGTCACCGGCTATCCCTGCCTGCGCCTGCGGGAGGGGTGGGGCGGCGTGATCGAGGCCGGCGCGGCGGCCGCCTGGGGCCGCGTCGACCACGAGTTGCGCTACGTCTGCGGCTCCGGCCGGCAGGATTGGTACGGGTTGTCCCCGGTGCGTTGCCGCTATCTCGTCGTGCGCCTGAGCCGTTTCGAGGAAGAGGTCCGGATCGAGCGCCTGGCCATGGCCGAGCGTTTCGTGCCGGCCGGCGGCGAAGCCGGGCTTTCGGCCGGCGCTGGCCACGACCTGGCCTGGGAGGCGGGCCTCCCCTCCCTCCAGGGCAGCCGGCTCGACGCCTATCTCACCCATCCGCCGCCATCGACCTGCGACTGGTGGGGCACGCGGGCCCTGTTGCTGGCCGACGCCGTGCGAACCGGCCACCTGGCCGCCGGCCGGGCTACGCTGGTGGGGCGGGCCCCCGACCCGGGCCGCCCGGGGCCGGAGGACCGCCCCTTCCCGGTCTGTCTCGAGGCCTATCACGACTACTCGGGGGACGCGGACACCCTGGGGCGGCTGCTGCCGGCGGCCTTGGAGGTGGCTCTGCGGGAGTCCGATGCCGACGCCGTCTCCTTGGCCACGGCCGCAGGGGCCGCAGAGGCCACGGCCCGTCTGTGCCGGTGGGCGGGTCGGGACTCGGACGCCGAGCGCTGCCATGCGGCCGAGGCGGCCGCCCGGGAAGGTCTGGAGCCGCTGTGGCGGCCGGAACAGGGCCTCTACGCCGACGCCGCCGGGGGCGGCTGCAGCCAGCGCGCGAACGGTCTGATCCTGGCGGCGGGCGCCGCCCCCGGAGTCCGTGTCGGGCCGATGGCCGCGGGCCTGCGCGGCCACGGGGTGGCGCCGGTGGCCGATCTGACGGAGGCGGTCCTGCTGGCCGAGGGGCTCTGGCGCTCCGGGCAGGGTGCGCGTGCCCTGGAGGCGATCGACACCTGGTGGCTGCGGATCGTGGGACGGGATGGTCCTGCCTGGCGCGACAAGCGGGGGCCCGAGGCGTCGGCGGCCGCCCCCGGTCCCGACTACCTGCTGGGCCGGTTCCTCCTCGGTATCTCACCGTCGGAGCCGGGCTTCGCGAGCCGAAGGGTGGAGCCCGCCCTGTCCCTGGCCGACAGCGCCCGGGGCCGTCTGCCGACGCCGGGGGGAGATCTGTCCCTCGAGTGGCGCACCGCCGAGGTGGACGGCGTGGTGCGCACGACGGTGCGGCTCGCGGCGGCGGCCCCCGGGGAGACGGCCCTGGTCCTGGATCGCGGGGGACGCCGCCGGCCGACGCTGAGCGTCAACGGCGAGGAGGTCTGGCGCAACGAGAAGATCCACCTGAACGCGAGCGTCCGGGAGATCGCCGCCGAGCCCGGGGCGGTGGTCCTCATCTTCCATGGACAGGGCGACTGGGAGGTGATTCTGGAATGAGTGAGCCGGCCCCCCTGCACACGGCCGTGAGGGAACCGCGGATGGCCGGATCCGGTGCGCCGCCGCTGCTGGTGATGCTCCACGGGTACGGCAGTGACGAGGCCGATCTGCTCGGTCTGACCGACTTTCTCGATCCCCGGCTGCGCGTCCTCAGCTTTCGCGCCCCGATTCCCCTGGACATGGGCGGCTACGCCTGGTTTCCCCTCGAGATCACCGCGGTGGGCCTGGCCGCCGACTACGAGGCGGCCGAACGCTCCCTGGCCCGGCTGGGACGGCACCTCGACGCTGTGCAGGGCGAGCAAGGCGAGGGCGCCGGGGACACCTTCGTGCTCGGCTTCAGCCAGGGCGGCGCCATGGCCCTCGAGCTGCTGCTGGCGCGGCCCTCGACGGTCTCCGGAGTCGCCTTTCTCAGCGGCCTCTGGTCGAAGAAGCGGATGCCGCAGGATCCGGCGAGGAGGGCCGCGGTGAAGGGCAGGCCCGTGTTGCAGACCCATGGCGCCGGCGACCCGCTGATCCCCCTCGCCGAGGCGCGTGCGTCGCGGGCCCTGCTCGAGGAGCTCGAGGTCGACCTCACCTACCGCGAGTACGACATGGGCCACCAGATCGACAAAGCCTGCCTGCGCGACCTGATCGCCTGGGTCGGAGATCGGGTAGAAGCCTCCGCTTCCGGCGCCTAGTCCCTTCCTGGCTCAGCCGCCGTCGTCGTTCGCCCAGCCCGAGGCCTCGGCGCGCACGATCTCCGCCATGGCGTCGAGCCAGCGCGGGTGGTCGTTCAGGCACGGAGCCAGGTGCAGGGACCGCCCGCCCGCCTCCCGGAAGATCTCCCTTCCCTCGTTGCCGATCTCGTCGAGCGTCTCCAGACAGTCGGCGGTGAATCCGGGGCAGGCGGCCAGCAGGCGGCCGGCCCCCCGCGCGGGCAGCTCGCCGAGGAGGTCCTCGGTGTACGGCTGCAGCCACTCCTCCTTGCCGAAGCGCGACTGGAAGCCCAGCGCCCACTGCTCCGGAGCCAGTCCGAGGCTCGCGGCCAGCAGGCGCGCCGTCTCCCCGCAATGGTCCCGGTAGGGATCGCCCTCCTCCACGTAGCGCAGGGGGATGCCGTGGAAGGTGATCAGGTAGCGGTCGGGCGGGGTGTCGAGCTGCGCCGCCTGCTCCTCGAGGATCGCCCGCAGGCTGTCGATGTAGGCCGGGTGGTCGTAGTACGGAGGCACGAAGCGCAGCGTGGGCATGCGGCGCCTGCGGTCGAAGAACCAGGTGCAGCGGCGGCCGAAGGCGGCGCGGGTCACGGCGTCGTAGATCGAGCCGGTGGTGGAGCAGGAGAACTGGGGGAACATGGGCAGGACGAGGATGCGCTCGATGCCCTCGCCGGTGAGGGCGGCCATGGCCGACTCGAGACTGGGCTCGCCGTAGCGCATGCCCAGGACGACGCGGTAGGCCGGGCCCAGCCTCTCCCGCAGGCCGCGCTCCTGGGCCCGCGAGTGGACCATCAGCGGCGAGCCCCGGTCGGTCCAGATGCGGCGGTAGAGGCGGGCCGAGCGCGCCGGCCGCCGGGTGAGGACGAAGAGATGGAGGATGGGCCACCACTTCCAGGGGCTCAGGTCGATGACCCGGCGGTCGCCGAGGAACTGGCGCAGGTAGGGTCTCAGGGCCCGCGCCTCGGGGGCGGCGGGCGTGCCCAGCTGGGCCATCAGCACGCCCACCGGGGGGGTCGGCGCGGAGGCTGGCGCGGGGGGCTCCGTCATTCTCGTGTGGTGGCCGGCCGTGGAGGGGCTGACTAATATACCGCCGCATCGTCGCGGCGGTTGCAATCAGCGAAAGGACACCGGATGCGTTGCGTCTTCGTCGGCATCGAGTACGCCGGCAAGTCGACCCTGATCGACCTGCTCATCGAATACTATCGCCATCGCAGTCAGCGCGTCCACGTGGACGACCACTTCACCATTCCCGACTCCACTCTCAGTCCCGAGTCGCGGGCCCTGTACGTCGACTTCCCCGACGACGTCAAGGAGCGCATGCAGCGCATGCAGCTCCAGTACCACGTGGAGGTCATCAAGAACTACGACCACGTGATGATCAGCGGCTGGCACATGGAGGAGTCCATCTACTCGGCCTTCTACGGGGAAGATCCCGGGCACCCGTACTACCCTCGCTACGCCCGGAGTCATCACCGGCTCTACGAGGTCCAGGTGCTGGAGGCGCGGCTGCCCGACCTGGCCCTGATCCACGTGACCGCCTCGGACGAGGCCATCCGCGAGCGCATGGAGTCGGACCCGCACGAGTACCAGATCATCCGGCCGCCGGACGTGGCCGAGTTGAAGGCGAGGTTCACGGAAGAGGTGGCCGACTCCCTGTTCACCCACAAGCACCGGCTCATCGAGCTGGACACCACGGACCGGAGCCCCGCCGAGTCCCTCGACGAGCTGCTGCTCGAGTCGGAGCCGCTGATCACCCAGGGCGAGCTGGCCTTGAGGAGCCTGCCGGTCCCGGAGAGCGAGTACGACGTGGTCTACGAGAACGGCGTGCGGCGCACGGTGCCCAGGACCTGAACGGAGTGCCCGGCCGGCTACCGTTCCCGGCGGCCGGACCGTTCCTCAAACCCCTCCCTCGGGCAGAACCCATGTGCGGACCCCGGTCTTCGGCGGGCATCTCCCGGCGGCTGGTCAACGCCCTCCTGGGCGCGGGCCTCGCGGGGGTGGTGAGCGGCTTCGCCGGAGCCGTCCTGGCCTACCTGTGGCCGTCCGGCCGCGCCGGCGGCGGCACTGACCTCCTCGTCGATGCCTCGGGTCCGGTCGATCCCGCCGGGATCGGACCCGGCGAGAGCGTCGTCGGCCGCTGCCGCGCCGGCAAGGTGCTGGTGATCCGCGGGGAGGAAGAGCTCGTCGGCCTCAGCGCCACCTGCACCCACCTCGGCTGCACGGTGATCTGGAACGCCGCCTCGCGGCAGGTCGAGTGTCCCTGTCACGGCGCCGCCTTCGACCTGCGAGGGCAGGTGCTGGGCGGGCCCGCCCGCGCGCCCCTGGCCGTCATGGAGGTGACCGTCGAGCAGGGAGCGATCCAGGTGCGGCCCACGGCCGGGGGCTGATGCCGCTGCGGTCGCGCCTGCGGCTCTGGATCGACGAGCGCCTGCCCGTCTCCGGCGCCGCCGCGGCGGTGCGCCGGAACCTGCGCCGGCCGCTCCCGGGACATGTGAACTGGCTCCACACCCTCGGCGCCGCCCTGGTCCTGCTGCTCCTGGTGCAGGCCGTGACCGGCGTCCTGCTGATGGTGTACTACAAGCCGTCGGCGCAGGAGGCCTTCGCCAGCGTCGAGAGGATCGTCTCCGACCTCCGCCTGGGCTGGCTCTTCCGGTCCGTCCACGTCTGGGGATCCCACCTCATCCTCCTTCTGGTGCTGGCCCACCTGTTCCGCGTCTTCCTCTACGGCGGCTACAAGCGCCCCCGCGAGCCGACCTGGATCGTCGGCGCCGCCCTGCTGGCGGTGGTCCTCGCCTTCGGTTTCACCGGATACGTGCTGCCCTGGGACCAGGTCGCCTACTGGGGCACCGTGATCGCCACCGAGGCGCCCGCCTCGATACCGGGGGCGGGCCCGGTGATGCGCGGGCTCCTCATCGGCGGCGGCGAGGTCGGCGATCCGACCCTGGGCCGGTTCTACGTCATCCACGTGCTCCTGCTGCCCCTGGCCCTGCTCGGCCTGGTGGGCGTGCACCTTTTCCTCGTCCGCTGGCAGGGGTTCTCCTCCCTGCGGCGCACCGATGAGCGGGAGCCCGAGGAAGAGGGCGGTGTCCCCTACTTCCCCCACCACTTTCTGAAGGAAGGGGCCGCCACGTACGTCGCCCTCGGCGTGCTGCTCTCCCTGGCCCTGCTGTGGCCGGCGGGCCTCGGAGAGCCGGCCGATCCCCTGAGCACGCCGGCCGGCATCAAGCCGGAGTGGTACTTCCTGCCGGCCTACCAGCTGATGAAGTACGTCCCGGGGCCCGCGGGGGTGATCCTGCCGGCCCTGGCGTTCCTGGCGCTGCTGGCCCTGCCGCTGGTCGACACCTCTCCCGAGCGCCATCCCGGCCGCCGCCGGCGGGTCGTGGCCGGCTGGCTGGCCGTCTGGGCGGTCATCGGCGGCCTGGGGGTCCTCGGGCATCTGTCCGAATCGACCCGAACGATCTTCGGCAGGACCTGCCACTTCGACGTGATGGGTTGGCCGCGGCAGGTCGCCCCGCCGCAGGCGCAAGCGGAGGGCGGCGGGTGAGAGGCCTGGCCGCCTGCGCCACCCTGCTCGCCGTCCTGGCCCAGCCCCAGGAGGCCTCGGCGCGGGAGGAGAACGGAGTGTCTGGACAGGGTTCACTGGACGATGTCTGGTGCGCCGTCTGTCACTGGACGCAGGCGGACCTCTTCGCCACAAGCGTCCACTATCGGCAGGGGCATATGCTGTGCGACGACTGTCACGGCGGAGACCCGGCGGATCCGGACCCGGAGACGGCCAAGGCGCCGGCCACCGGCTTCATCGGCCGTCCGGACCGCGGCCAGATCGCCGGGCTGTGCGGGGGATGCCACAAGGGGCCGGCCGAGTTCTTCCATCAGGGGCCGCATCACGATCCCGGCATCGCGGGCAATCCCACCTGCGTCACCTGCCATCACAACCACGGCGTCCTCGACGCCACCCTGGCCCTGATGGACACGGCCTGCGTCTCCTGCCACCGGCAGGAACCGGCGCCCCTGCAGCGCGCCTCCGACCTGCAGGGGGCGATCCGCGCGGCGAAGGGGCGCATCGCCGTGACGCGGGTCCGCTTCGACAGCCTGAGGGCTCTCGAGCCGGGTCTGGCGCGTTCGGCCTACCTCCTGGAGGGGGCGGCCTCCGCCCTGAGGGAGGCGGCGCCGCGGACCCATGCCCTCGACGCCGCCCTCGTGACCGAGTCCCTTCTGGCCGTCGACGGGGAGCTGGCCGCGTGGGGAGAGGTGATGGACCGGGCCGAGAGGTCGAGGGACCGGCGCCGATGGGCCCTGTGGGGGGTGTGGCTGTTCGTCGCCGTCAACCTGCTGCTGCTGTGGGTGCGGCGCCGTCAGCTTTCGACTGGGGAACGGGGCTGACGCCGTGCTGCCGCTGCGCAAGGTCGAGATCCGGAGGCTCTTCGAGCAGGCCGCGCGCGACTATCCGCCCCGGGCGGAGCTCGCCTTCCTGCTGCAGAGCATGGAGGACCCGCGCAACGTGGGCTCCCTGTTCCGGGTGGCCGACGCCGTCGGCGCCCGCGAGCTGGTGCTGGCGGGCCGGACCCCGGCGCCCCCCGACGAGGAGATCGACCGCACCTCCCGCGGCCACGACCGGCGGGTACCGTGGAGGCGCATGGCCGACACCCAGGCGGCGGTGCGCGCGCTGCGGGAGGAGGGGTATCACCTGGTCGCCCTGGAGACCGCCCGGGGGGCCCGGTGCTACCTGGAGTATCCGTACACGGACAAGGTCTGCCTCGTCCTCGGCAACGAGTCGAAGGGCGTGTACCCGGCGACCCTGGGCCTGTGCGACGGCGCCGTGTTCGTGCCCATGTACGGCAAGGGACCGTCGATGAACGTGCACGTGGCCGCCGCCCTGGTGGCCTACGAGGCGGTGCTGCGCAGGGGCGGGAAGGCGGGCTGAGCGGTTGCGGGGCTCGGGCGGATCGAGCGGATCGGAGAAGGCCCAGGTCGCCTAGCGGAGAGCCGCCATGGTCCGCTCCATCGACCTGCGGAACGGCTCCGGCAGCGAGTCGAGATAGGCCGGCTCCGCGTATTCCGGCTCACGCGCCCAGTCGCTGACCACCGACGACTCTCCCGCCAGTTCGGCGCTTCCGTAGATGATGAAGAGGGACCGGCGGCGGACGCCCGGTCCCTTCAGCCCGCGGTGGATCCCCCGTGCGTCGAAGGGTGCGGCGCTGCCGGCCCTGAGCCGGATCTGCAAGGCGCCGGGGAACCCGTCCTCGTTCCAGCCGGTGATCCCTTCCTCGTACCGCGCTTCCTCCTCCCTGGTGTTGGCGCGGCTGTGGGAGCCGGGGACGTACCAGAAGGAGGCGTCGTCCTCGAGGGCCACGAGGACCTGCGTCGCGGGAAGCCTCTCGATCTCCCGGAGCCGTCTCTCCGTGGGCGAGTCCTTCCCCCACGCGAAGTAGGAATCGCGGTGCCAGTTGGTGCGGTAGTCGAACTCGTCGTTCATGGCGAAGGCGGCGACTCCGTGCATGGCCGCGTCTTCTCCGCAGAGCCGCTGCGCAAAGGCCAGGATGCCGGGAGCACCGAGCGTCTCCATCAGAGGCCGCCGCGCCAGGGAGGGGTGGTGGGGATTCTGGAAGCGGTAACCCTGGAGGAACCCCGTGGACTCGTCCCTCCGGGCGTGCCCGAGGCTCAGGGCCGCCTCGATCGTCTCCTCGTAGCTCTGGCGTACCTGGGGCAGGGACGCGGGGGGGATAACGTCCTTCAGGATTGCGTATCCTTCACGGTCGTAACCTGCCATCATCCCGTCGGTGATCATGGATCATCTTCCTCCTGAACCGCGCCGGCAGCGACCGGCGCCGGGCACCGGCGATCCCTCATGAAGGGGCGTCCCGACATCGTCACGCGGCACGTCGACAGCCGCGAGACCTCGAGGCTGGGCCTGCCCCTGGGCCGGAAGATCGGCCGGCTGGACACGACGACCAACTTCGTCCTGGACGACCGCTTCGATCACGGACCGTACGACGAGCTGCACCGGCGGCTCACCGTGGTCGACGCCTACTCGGCCGCGGTGGACCTGGAGGAGATCCTGCGCGGGGGCATCGACGTGGCCATCCAGGCCTTCGGGGTGGAGGAGCGCTACGTGGCCGAGGCGCCGCTCCTCGATCCCCTGGCCGAGCCGGTCCGCGGCGCCCGGCAGTGGGAGCCCTTCTTCGAAGGGGAGGAGCTGGGCGAGCGCGTGCTGATGAACCTCGACGAGCACCGCCAGTTCGCCGAGGCCTGCGCGGAGCACGTCGAGGTTGCCTGCTCCGGCGATGATGTGTCCAGGATCGTCGCGGGGGGCCGGGTCGCCATGGTGCTGATGCTGGTGAGCGGCTTCATCGCCGACAGCCTCGACGTGCTGCGCGAGTACCACCGACGTGGCGTGCGGGTCCTGTGCCCCAGCCACCTGAGCGCGACCTCCTGGGCCGACTCGAGCGCCGAGCTGAACGATCCCCCCGGCCTGAACCGCTTCGGGCGCGACGTGATCCGCACCTGCGGCGAGCTGGGCATCCTCGTGGACCTGGCCCATTGCTCCGACTACACCTGCCGGGACGCCCTGGCCGTGGCCACCCGGCCGATGATCGCCACCCACACCAAGGCCCGGGCCCTCAGCCGGAGCCTGCGCGACATGCCGGACGACCTGATGCGGGGAATAGCAGATGGAGGAGGAGTGATCTGCGCCCTGGCGCCGGCGCCGAGAAGCCCTCTCGAACGCCACGAGGCCCGGCGCCGGCGCGACGACGCCCTGCACCGGCGCTATCCCGATCCCTTCGAGCGCGCCCGCGCCAAGCTGGCCGACGCCGAGGTCTGGGGCACCCGACTCGACTTGGCCACCATCGACCACCTGGTCGAGGTGGCCGGGATCGATCACGTGGGCCTGTCCAGCCACGCCCAGAGCGTGCCCCAGTGGAAGGAGTACACCGCGGACCTGATCGGCCACGGCTACTCCGAGAGGGACGCGGCCAGGATCCTGGGCGAGAACGTCCTGCGGGTGCTGTCCTCGGCCGGCGCCGCCGGCTGAGACCCCTCAGCCCGAGGGCGCCACGTAGGCCGAACCCGACCTGCCGGCCGCCTCGAGGTTGACCGGAAAGGGGATGGGGATCCCGTCCCCGTGCCAGGGGAAGGCGTAGCTCGGATCGTTGCTGAACCGGGAGAGGCCGGCCTCCAGGCGGACCCTGGTGGCTGGAGGCAGGTCGACGGCGACGTAGCGGCCGTTGACGGCTGTCGCAACCGGCGCCTCTCCCTCGCCGCTGTCAGCCTTCACCTCGGTGAAGGTGTGCTCCCCGAAGGCGCCGGCCTGCACGATCAGGCGGCGGGACTCCTCCCGGCTGCAGTTGACCAGCTGGACCCCCACGGAGCCGGCGTCGAGATGGTCGACGAGGGCGGCCACGTCGGCGGGCAATCCGGGACGCTGCCCGTCCCCGTCGAAATAGCGGACCGTGGCGCGCAGGAGCCCGCCGTTGTAGATCGACTGGGGGGCCCCCATGGTCACCTGGGTCAAGCCCTTGGTCAGGACCGGGTTGGCGGGAATGGCGTTCGCCTGCAGCCTCTCGATCGCCGTGCGCCCGTCCTTGCGCATCTCGTCGATGGCCTTCATCGACCACTCCGCCTCGGCCGTCAGGATCTTCTCGGGCCAGTCCGGGTTGCTGCCTTCGTAGTACTGGAACCGGGCGAACTCGGTCTGGCCCCCGTTCTTCTCGCTGCCGGTGTCGCTCACCGAGTTCCAGTCGCGCTCGACCTCGCCCTCCCGCACCCGCTCGATCAGCTCGCGGTCCTCCGCGGACATGGAGGCGTGGTAGAGGTGGGCCAGCTCCTGCATGCGCCAGGGCATGGGGCCCGTGTAGACGTGGCGCATGGGCACGATCGTGTCCTCCCGGCGCGGCAGGGGCGGGTCGTACTGCCATCCGGAGGGGCCGTAGCGGGTCGGCATGATCAACTGGCCGTCCTCCCTCGTGATGGAGGCGTCCAGGAGGACCTTCACCTGGTCTCGCAGCAGGTCGAGATATCCGTAGTCGCCGGTGAGCAGCAGGGCGCACTCGGCGGCGATGTTGAGGCTGTGGAACATGATGTTGAAGCCCTGGTAGTGGTTCCACCCGTACTGGCCGCCCCAGAAGTTGCCGTTGCGGCGCTCGCCGACGATGCCGGTGGGCCCCACGTTGTCGGGCATGATGCCGCCGTTCTTCGCCGCCCGGTCCATCCACGCCTCGGTGTACTCCAGCACCCAGCGCTTGTACCTCTCGTCCCCCGTGTACAGGTAGGCGTGGGTCATCAGGGCGGCGGCGCCCAGGTTGTTGGGCGTGTCCGCCTGCAGGACCAGCTTGTTGAAGAGGTCGACGATCTCCTCCCGGCGCGCCGGGTCCTCCCACCAGTGGAGCTCGAGGTCCTCCACGATCGGATAGAGGCTGGCGCGGACCCCGTAGTAGTTGACCTCGCTGCCCAGCCAGCGCCCCGCCAGGAGCATGGCGTGGGCGGTCTCGGCGCTCGCTTCCTGCAGCGGACCCTGGCTCGACTGGAAGGGCGACCGGAGGACCTTGTGGACCGGGTCGTAGTTGGGGGCCTCGGGGTCCTCGCCCGTGTAGAACCCGGCGAAGAGCTGGGCGCGGCGGGCCATCTCCGAGATCGTCGGGTCGGCGACGCCGAAGTCGTAGAAGGCCATCATGCCCTCGCCGAGATGGTGCCACTCCATGGCCTGCCGCAGGTTCCAGAACTCCCGCCTCGCCGAGGGCCGGAAGACCTTCTTGTGGTCGTTGAACCGGGTGCGGTGGACGACGTTCTCGTCGCTGATGCGGGCCGTCGCATTCCAGGCCGTGGCTGCCATCTCGAGGAGGCTGTCGTCCGCCCCCATGGCGTAGAACAGGCCCCAGTTGTAGAACTGCTCGAAGAGGTCGTCGAAGTCCTCGGCGTAGAGGATGGCCCCGCCGCGCTCCGTGCACTGGCGGAACCGCAACCGCGCCGCCTCCTCCATCTGGGCGATGAGATTGCGTTCCAGCAGGGCCCACGCGGGGGGCGCGCCAGCCTGGGTGGCGGTGATCCGGGGCATGGCATTGGTATCGGTCACGACAGTCTCCTCGGGTAAGCGGGGCGGCCCAAGCTAGGAAAACCCGCATTGGGGGACAACGCTGGACGCACCCGGAGAGTCCGGCTATCCTCTCCGGCCTTCGCCATGACCTCGAGAACCCCACCGCCGCGCTACCGCGTCATCTTCAACTGGGACGGCGACAGCCTGGCCTACGGCGAGCATCCGCAGTCGGCGGAGCAGCTCGTGGACCACATGTACGGCTCCCTCGAGGGCACCCAGGTGGACGCCGTGTTCTGGAGCATCGGCAGCCACGAGGCCCTCTGGCCTTCCGAGGTGCACGAGCGGGAAGGGGAGCGCACCGGCCGCGTCTACGCCTCCATGCGCGCCATGCGCCACGCCGAGAATGTGTGGAGCCTCTTCGAGGCGGGCGAGAACGTGTACCAGGCCATGGTCGAGCGCGGACATCAGCTCGGGATGCACGTCTACGTCTCGATGCGGATGAACGACAACCACTTCTACAACACCCGTCCGCGGGAATTCAAGAAGCTCGACAAGGGCACGAAGCTGCGGCAGGACCACCCCGAGTGGCTGCTGGACGTCGACGACGTGCCCGAGAGCCGCGGCATCGGCTCCTGGAACTTCGCCCACGCCGAGGTCCGGGAGCACAAGCTCTCCTACATCAGCGAGGCCTGCGCCCTGGCCGACTGGGACGGCGTCGAGCTCGACTGGCAGCGCCATCCCTTCCATCTGCCCCAGCACGACGGCTACCGGCTGCGCTACGTGCTCACCGACCTGCAGCGCGCCGTCCGCCGCATGGCCGACGGGATCGCGGCGGAGAAGGGGCGCCCCTTCCACGTGGCCTCGCGCGTGGCCACGACCCTCGAGTCGTGCCGGCGCATCGGCTACGACGTCCCCCGCTGGTGCAGCGAAGGCCTGTGCGACGTCCTCATCGGCGCCGGCGGCTCGTCCACCGACCCCGGCTTCGAGGTGGCCGGGTTCAGGCGCCATTCCGACGGCACCGGCATCCGCCTCTACGGCGGCTTCGACAGCTCCTACCGGCAGGAGGCCGCCCGCCTGGTGAGCCGCGTCGAGTGGCGCGAGGCCTTCTTCCGCGCCGTGGCCGCGGGTTATCTCGACGAGGGGGCGGACGGGATCTACACCTTCAACTGGTTCCCGAAGAAGGCCGACTGGACCGGGCTCCTGAGCACCCTCGGCGCCGAGGAGACCCTGCGGGGCAAGGACAAGATCTACTCGGCCCTGCGCCGCGGTCCTACCTGGCTGGACGACCCCTCGGCCAACGCCGTGAACGACCGCATCCACGGCGAGACCTCCGTGGCGCTGATGCCCGGCCTCACCGGGGACGGACCCACCTTCACGCTCAGCTTGCACGACGACTTCTCGGCCGGGGCGCCAAGGCCGGGTTCCCTGCAGCTGCAGATCGAGATGGCCCACTGGGCGCCCGGGGACGCCGTCAAGGTCACCCTCGACGGCGAACCTCTCGGCGAGCCGGCCATCCGCGACGCGGCGGAGAGCGGCCCTCCCTACGTATCGGAGAACAAGTGGCTCCTCTGGGACCTGGATCCCGAAGGCATGGGAAAGGGTCCGCACACCGTAAAGGTCGTCCTGATCAACCGTGACTCGCGGCTCGACCCGCCCCTCAGCGTCGAGCACGTCGACCTCCACGTGAGCTACCGGTAGCGCCGCCGCCGCGCACCCAGGAGCAGCCCCCTTGGCCGAGAGACCGTACCGGATCATCTACAACTGGGATGGCGCCCCCCACCACTACGACGAGCACCCCCAGGCGATGGAGTCCTTCCTGCGGAGGGTCTATGCCCCGCTGGCCGGCACCCAGGTGGACGCCCTGTTCTGGTGCATGGGGATCCACGAGGCCACCTGGCTGTCCGACGACCTGGCCGTGAAGGGGGATTCCGCCGCCCGGGTCTACGACAGCGTGCTGGTCATGAGGGATGTCGAGAACCTGCGGTCCATGCTCGAGGGGGGCGAGGATCCGTACGCGGCCATGGTCGCCCGGGGGCGCGAGCTGGGCATCGACGTCTGGCCTTCGATCCGCATGAACGACCAGCACTTCTGGAACATCCAGGACCTGGAGACGATGCAGCGGTCCACGGTCAACGAGATGACGGCGCTGCGCAAGGAGCATCCCCAGTGGTGTCTGGGGGAGCACGCCCCGGGCTGGTGCGCCACCTCGTGGAACATGGCCGTCCCCGAGGTGCGCGCCCACAAGCTCGAGATGATCACGCAGGCCTGCCGGCTGGCCGACTGGGACGGCGTCGAGCTGGACTGGCAGCGCCACGCCTTCCACCTGCCCGCCAACCACGAGTACCGGCTGCGCTACGCCCTCACCGACCTGCAGCGGGCCGTGCGCGAGATGACCCGGGGGCTGGCCGAGGAGCGGGGCCGGCCCTTTCCCGTGGCCGTCCGCGTCGCCGCCACCCTGGAGTCCTGCCGGCGCGTCGGCTACGACATCGAGACCTGGGTCGAGGAAGGCCTGTGCGACATCCTCATCGGCGGCGGCAACTCCGGCACCGATCCGTGCTTTGAAACGGAGGAATTCCTGAGACTGGTGGAGGGCACCCAGATCCAGGTCTATCCGGGCTTCGACTTCGACACCCGGCAGCAGGCTGACCGCCTGATCCCCCACGGCCGCTGGCGGGACCGCTGGTTCGCCGGCATGGCGCAGGGCCACCTCGACCGCGGCGCCCACGGCATCTACGTCTTCAACTGGCACGCCGACGAGACCATGCGCCGGGAGTCGTTGACCACGATCGGTTCCACCGGGACCCTCCGCGGCCTGGACAAGGCCTACACCGCCGTGCACCGCAGCACCGGCGGGAACCCCCTGCGCAAGGACGCCGAGCGGGACGACCGCATCTACGGCGAGGCCCCCGTCGACCTGCACCGCACCCTGACCGGCGACGGCCCCACCTTCCACCTGACCACCCACGATCCCGGGGCCGCCGGCGTGCAGCTGCTGATCGAGATGGCCCACCACTCCCCCACCGGCGACGAGGTGGCCGTAACCCTGGACGGCGCGGTTCTGGGCGCGCCCGAGGTGCGCAACCACGTAGCGGAGAATCCCCAAAACCCCGCCGACGTGGACGAGAACAGCTGGCTGGTGTGGGACCTGGATCCGGCCCAGGCCGCCTCCGGGGCCCACGAGATCCAGGTCGTCCTGCTCAAGCGGGATCCGCGGATTCGGCCGCCGCTGACGGTGGCCAACGTCGAGATCTGGACGAGCCATGACTGAGGCCGTGTCGAAACCCACGTACCGCGCCGCCATCATCGGGGCCGGCCGCATGGGCGGCCTCCGTGCGCCGGTCACACCGGCGAGGTGTAAGATGTGAAAGTCATCTGTGTCGAAGGTGTAGCGAACCACGACAGCCCCGAGTCATGCGTCGGTGCGGGTAACCGTAGTGGCGAAGCGTTGGCAGGGGGAGGTGTAGGTCCGGTATTGAGCCGCGAAAGCCATGAACCACTCCGGGAGGCCGAGACGGTGGAGGACGAGCGAAGGCCATACCTGACGCTGCGATATCGCGAGCGGTGTCGGGCTCCCGCGCGGTCAGAGACCCGGTGCATGCACCCAAGCACCTCGTGCGGGAACCGGGAGGTCCCGCGCCTGGCCCGGCCGGATGGCGGCCGGGTCCGCAAAAGGAACCCGTTCAGGGGACACTGGCGATGAACGGGCGCGGGAAGTCGGACAGCCCCATAGTACCTGCGAAGCCCTCGAACCAAGGCCGCGCGGCTGCGACGCGGCCGGCGGAGGGGGTGGAGGGAAGGGGGGGTTGCCCAAGGGCAACTCGGGCGAGCCCACCAGGTCCCGGACGCAGAGCCGGTCCGACCTGCAACAAGCGCTTGACCGGGTGCGCCAGGCAGCGGTTCGAGATCGGAAGGGGCAGTTCACGGCGCTCTGGCACCACGTCTACTGTGTGGATCGTCTCCGGCAGGCCTACTTCGGCCTGAAGCGCAACGCCGCCCCGGGGGTGGACCGCGTGACGTGGCACAGCTACGGCGAGGATCTGGAGGCGAACCTGACAGATCTGTCGGCGCGGCTGCGACGCGGAGCCTATCGAGCCCGGCCGGTGAGGCGGACCTACATCCCGAAAGCGGATGGACGGCCGCGGCCCCTCGGCGTGACCGTGCTGGAGGACAAGATCGTCCAGCGGGCCACCGTGGAGGTGCTCAACGCCGTGTACGAGGCCGACTTTCTCGGATTCAGCTACGGTTTCCGCCCGGGACGCTCGCCGCACATGGCGCTGGACGCGCTGGCGGTGGGGATCCAGCAGCGGAAGGTGAACTGGGTGCTGGACGCAGACCTTCGTGGCTGCTTTGACGCCATCGACCACGATTGGCTGATGAAGTTCGTCGAGCACCGGATCCGCGACCGGCGCGTCCACCGCCACCTGAAGAAGTGGCTGAAGGCGGGCGTGCTGGAAGAGGGGCAGTGGCGGCAGGTGGAGGCGGGCGTGCCTCAGGGGTCCAGTGTAGGCCCTTTGTTGGCCAACGTCTACCTGCACTACGCCTTCGACCTGTGGGCCCAGGACTGGCGGCGGCGGCACGCGAGCGGGGACGTGGTCCTCGTGCGCTTCGCCGACGACATCGTCTGTGGGTTTCAGCAACGGTCGGATGCCGAACGCTTCCAAGCCGAGTTTCGCGTACGCCTGGCGAGGTTCGGCCTGGCGGTGAACCCCGAGAAGACGCGCCGGGTCGAGTTCGGCCGCTTTGCGGCGGCCAATCGACGGCGGCGCGGCGAGGGGAAACCCGAGACCTTCCACTTCCTCGGCTTCACGCACAGTTGCGACAAGACGAAGAAGGGGAGGTTCATCGTGCTTCGGCAGACCCAGAAGACGCGCATGCGGCGCAAGCTGAAGGAGGTGAAAGCCGAACTTCGGCGACGGCTGCATGACCCCGTAGACGACGTAGGAGCGTACCTGCGGAGCGTGGTGGTCGGGCACTTCCGTTACTATGGGGTGCCTCGTAACGGTCCGGCGTTGAGCTCGTTCCGCCATGCCGCGGTCTGGCTGTGGTGGCGTAGCCTTGCAGCGACGGACCCAGCGTCACCGATCGCATCGCAAGCTCCTGCGGCGTTTCCGCGTATGGGTCGCGCACTTCATCCCCTCGGCGCATATCCTCCAGCCCTATCCCGAGCAGCGCCTGCGCGTCATGACCCAAGGGAGGAGCCCAGTGCGCTAACCGCGCTCGCTGGGATCTGTGGAGGGGGCTGTGGGCAACCATGGTCCCTACTCCGACTTACGCTTCCGCTTCGATTTCGTCGATGAGTTCCTTGAGACGAGCATAGTTCGTCCGCATCGCATCGACGGGGGAACCACCGGGGGGACGGAAATGGGTCGCCACCGCCAGCACCGCGTCGCATCGGTAGTCGCGCAATTGACGCAGGACCGCTCTGAAATCCACATCCCCATCGCCGATGGGACGGTACTCGAATTGCAGATGCTCACCATCGGCGAGGTGCAGGTCCTTTGATGTGGAGCCCGTGCAGATATGGCCGCACATTGTCGAAACCGGCAGAGGTCACATCCGCCTCGCCGCAGTTGAGGTTGTCGGCCGGACCCCACATGACCTTGATTCTCGGTGAGCCGACGCTTTCCGCAACGCGCCGGAAGTTCCCGGTCGTGTTGGTGTAATTCCAGGGCATCATGGAGAGGGCAACATCGACGTCGTATTTCTCGGCTTGCTCCACGACCAGCGAGAACGCCTTCACCAGTTTCTCCATATCCGCATCGGCGATGATGCCACCGCGGGTGTGCCAGCGCATCGGCCAAGTGGGCTTGCCGCCGCCGTACTCCCCGGGCCAGGCAAAGGTGAACGAACAGACAGCGCCGACTCCCAGGCGGGAGGCGATCTGCATCGCGCGGACCAGATTGTCGAAGTCACAGCGGAATTCCGGATGCTCCTGCATCCCATCCAGGTCGAGCTCGGTCAGGTGCACCTTCTTGAACGAGTTTTCCGCCGCTATGAGGTGGAGCTTGAGGCCGTGGTTGGACACGCGGGCAGCCATGTCGTCTACCTGGGCATCGGTCATTTCGGCGATCGGGGTCTCATCGCGCAAGCGCGGGAACCAGACGTACTCGGCACCGATATCCTTCGCCGTAGCCAGGGCCTGGTCAAAGGGCAGGTCCAATTCGGGTAAGTACATGCCGAGCTTGAACCGGTAATCTGCCATCAGTTACCTCCTGAACGTAGTGGGTGAAGACGCCGATCAGGTCGCAATTGCTCCCTCCTGTTCAAGCTAGCGTTTGAAATTGAATCGCCCCGAGTTTTCCGGAGACTCGGTTGTTTGAGTCAAGCCACCATGGCTTGAGTATCCTGCTGATAGTAGTGCAGCTGCTCGAACTCGACGGGCGGGATGTTGCCGATGGGCTCGAGTAACCGCCGGTTGTTAAACCAGTCCACCCACTCCAGGGTCGCAAACTCGACGTGTTCGACATTTCGCCAGGGTCCGCAGCGACGAATGACTTCAGTCTTGAACAGGCCGATGATCGTCTCGGCCAGCGCGTTGTCGTAGGAATCGCCGACGCTCCCGACCGAGGATTCGACTCCAGCCTCGAGGAGACGCTCCGTGTACCGAATACTGAGATATTGCACGCCGCGATCGCTATGATGCACAAGTCGACTGCTCTCGGGCCGGGCGTGCAGGGCCTGCTCTAGGGCGTCCAGCGCCAAGTCGCTCCGCAATGTGGCCGAAGCACGCCAGCCCACGATCATGCGTGAGAAAGCGTCGATGACGAAGGCGACGTATACAAATCCGGACCAGCTGGCGACGTACGTCAGATCGGCCAACCACAACCGGTTGGGCTGTTCGGCGGTGAAGTCGCGCTCGACCAGGTCAGCTGGACGTGAAGCGCTTCCGTCAGCGACTGTTGTCACCTTGAAGGATCGACCTCGTGTGGCACCCTGAAGCCCCATCTGGCGCATTAGACGCTCGATCGTGCATCGGGCAACCTTGTGCCCTTCGCGCAGGAGCTGGAGCCAGACCTTGCGGGCGCCGTAGACCTGGAAGTTGTCGTTCCAGATCCGCTCGATCTCGTCGCGCAGGATCGCATCACGACGAACACGGGGTGGTAAACCCGAGGGATCGGCCTGTCGAGCTTTGTGCTCGTAGTATGTGGACGGGGCTATCGGCAGGATCTTGCAAATGGGCTCGACCCCGTACTCGTCACGCTCCTTGTCGACGAAGGCCACCATCACTTCGGTCGGCGGTCGAGCTCCGCCTGAGCGAAAAAAGCCGAGGCCTTGCGAAGGATCTCATTCGTGCGCCGCAGCTCACGGACTTCACGCTCCAGGTCCTTGATCCGGGCTCTCTCGTCGCTGGTCACGCCGTCTCGGCGGCCCGTGTCGACCTCGGCCCGGCGCACCCACTTGCGGAGCGTCTCAGCAGTGCAGCCGATCTTGGCCGCGATCGAGCAGATGGCCGCCCACTGAGAGTCGTACTCACTCCCGTGCTCGAACACCATCCGGACCGCCCGCTCGCGTACCTCTGGGGAATATCTCTTTGGATGTGCCATGACTCCAATCCTCTCAAGAAATGGAGCCTCCGGCAACCCCGGGGCGGTTCACTCGACGGGAGGCGAGGGTTTTGGTGACTTCGCCTCTCACGAGGGTCAGTTGATCCTCAACCGGGATCGCACCTGGCCGCGGGCGGGAATGCGCCTACGGCCGCGAGGGGACTGAGCCTCGATCGGAGGCGAGGGCTTCGGCTCTCGCCTCTTTCTTGTTCTGCCCACGGACCGACAGACCGATACGAGTGCAGAGCTTGCTGTGAGGGCTTTGTGCAGGGAAGTTGGATTGGCCTATCGGATCAGCAACCGTGACCTTCCTGGAAGCCCAGACATAGCCAACCGATCCAAGAAATGGGCGATCTTCGTCAACGGATGTTTCTGGCATGCCCACCGGAACTGCCGTCGCCTTGCCCCGGGCCGCGACCACACGCCAAGGACTAAGGCTTTGTCCCGAAACAGATGATTCACTTCAACCCTCAGTGGCCGGCCGGATCGTGTAGTTCCAATCCCCGTGGAACGCATGGGGCGAGAGATGGATCCGCTCCATTTGCTCGTCCTTGACGACCACGGCCTTGGGATACGCTCGCTTGTCGATCTCGGCGCGCACGCGAAGCCCTTTCTTCGTTGTCGTCCGGCCGATCAGGTTGACTACCGTGGCCAGACTGACCAGAGGTTGGCCTCGCCAGTTCATGGCGATATAGGAGAACAGGCGATGCTCGATGCGGTTCCACTTGCTCGTGCCCGGAGGATAGTGGCAGACCGTGATCGTCAGGCCCGTGCGATCGGCCAAGCGCTGCCATTCCCATTTCCACAGCCGCAGTCTCGGACCGTTGCGGCCCCCCGCATCGGCCGTGATCCACAGGTGCGAGGCCGCCGGGTAGGCCGGACGACCCATGCGTTTCCACCAGCTGCGGATGGCGTTCACCGCGAAGTGGGCGGTGTCGTGGTCGACGCCGACGCTGACCCAGCCCTCGTTGCGGCCCAGGTCGTAGACCCCGTAGGGAATCGCCTGGCCCTGGGCCGGGATGATGAAGTCGTGGACCTTCACGCGCTCCGGCTCGCCCTTCGGACGCCATTGGCGACCCACGTTCTTGAAGTCGCCGATCAGCTCCTTCTTCTTGGTGTCCACCGAAATGACCGGCTGGCCTTGGGCCTGGGCCCTTCGGACCTGGTCGTGGAGGTAGTGAAACGGGGCGTCCCGATCCGGGTGTTGCGTGCCTTCTTTCGTCTTGCGATTCGCCTGCAGCGTGTAGCCGAGCTCGTGCAACAGTCCGTGGACGAGGCCAGGACTCACCGAATGGCCCAGGGCCTGCAACTCGACCGCCAACTTGCGGACGCTCTTCGACGTCCATCGCAAGGGGCTGTCGTCCGGCGCCCCGGCGGTGACCGGCTCGAGCAGGGCGTTGAGGTCCGACAACAGCGTCACGTCGGTGTCGACGCGCCGCTTGCGGCCGCCGCCCGGCCGACGCACACGGCCGGAGTCCAACGGGGCGTCCGACCGCAGTTCCTGCAGGCCGCGAGCGATCCGGGTCCGCGACAGGCCCGTCGCACGGGCCACCACCGCAATGCCGCCATGTCCCAGGGCTTGCGCCTCCGACGCGGCCCACAAGCGTCGCGTGCGCTCGTTCAACACCGGCGTCAAGGCTTCGTATTTCGCCCGCAGGGTGCTTTCCGTGTCCACCCGTCAAGGATAACACCTTTCTATCAGAAAGAACAGCGTTTATTTCTGCGCAGTGCCTAAGTGGTTGATTGCGTTACGTGGTCCGGCAGCGGTGACCCGACGAAGATGATGTCGACATCGCTGCCCAGGAGATCCTCGAACCGGGTATAGGCCTGGGGAATATTGTACCTGTCGGCGATGGGCCGAACGGTCTCTTCGTGGCGGGTGCAGAACGCCGCCACCTCCGTCTCCGGCATCACCCTGAAACACTGGAGTGCCCCTTCCCCGCGCTTGCCCACGAATCCGACCTTGAGTGGCAGGTTCATCAGACGTTGTCTCCAAACTGTTCGATGCTGGCCGGCAACTCGCCATCGGGCAGGTAGAAGTCCGCGCTCAAATCTACGGCGACCGGCTGATTGGTCTGCATCGCTTCCACCGCTTTTTCGACGATGAGCGTGGGGATGCAGGCTTCCCAAACATCCATGGGGCTTTCACCACCGTCAAGGCAGTACTTCGCAAACATCTCCATCTCTTCATCGAAGCCGTTGTGATAGGCATTCTCTTCGATGCCAGGCTCATCGGTTCCCTGGAAGATGAGATTGCCAAAGCGGACGGTCGCGGCGCTGATCGGTCCGGCCATGACCTCGGCGTAATGCTTGGGCAGATATCCACCCTGGCCGACGACGCCGTACACGGAGGTGGCGAGCCCGCCGTTGGCGAAACGGATATTGATAGTGCTGGTGTTGCTCGGTTCACCACCGTACCCCATGGCGTTGATTTCGACCGGCTGTGAACGCATGACATGCCAGATCCAGTGGAGGTTGTAACCGGCCGCATCGAGTACGCCATTGCACCCCAGGGGCCCCTCGGGATCATTCGGTTTGGCGTTCTCGTAGCGCGTGCTCGAGAGTCGGCACAGGAACAGGACGAAATACGGTTGAGGGATGACCTCGCGCAGTCGTTTGGTAACCGGTGAGTGTTTGAACCACCAGCCACCCATGAGCTTGACTCCTGACTCGTGGACGGCCTGCTGCAGACGCCGGGCTTCGTCGAGGGTGATGGCCAACGGTTTCTCGGCGTAGATGTGCTTGCCGGCGGCGCAGGCGTCGATCGCTATCTCGGCGTGGGTATCGTGAGTCGAGAAGATGAGGACCGCATCGATGGAATCGTCCGCGAGGACGCGCTCCATGTCGGTGGTGTGGTAGGAGGCGCCGTACTCCTCCGCACGACGTCGAGCAGCCTCTTCCGAGATGTCCATGGTGGCGACCAGGTGCATGTCGGGTGACTCGAGCACCCTTGGCAGGTGGGCGCCGCTTATTCCGCCGCAGCCGATGGCGGCCACATTGAGACGGGTGGTCATGACAGCTCCGTGCGCCGGCTAAACCGGCGAGGTGTAAGATGTGAGAGTCATCTGTGTCGAAGGTGTAGCGAACCACGACAGCCCCGAGTCATGCGTCGCGTCGGGTAACCGACGAGGCGAAGCGTTGGCAGGGGGAGGTGTGAGGTCGTGTCAAAAGGTGTGTAAACGAGATCAGGCGGCCCTCTTGTTCCCTTCCCTGGTAGAGGCGTCCTCTTGGATCGGTTTTCCGTCCTGGTATCTCCGACCGGCGTAGACCGCCGGCAGGAGCTCGGGCGCGTTGAGCTTGCGGAATCGTGTCTCGGCCACCCTCAGCAGGCGCCAGATGAGGGCGGTGGCCCCCTGGACTCGCTTGTAGCGCTTGCCCGCGTTGGTCCGCAGACGGACCGAGGCAAAGGGGCTCTCCACCGGGTTCGTCGTTCGCAGATGTTTCCAGTGCGCCTCCGGGAAATCGTAAAACGTGACCATGCGATCCCAGTCGCGCTCGAGGGTGGCCGCCGCGGCCGGATAGGCCTCGCCGTAGCGAGCCACGAAGCGATCGCGTCGTCTCTGGGCTTGCTGACGGGTCTTGGCCGTGGGGATCTGCGTCAGCAGCGCCCGGGCGGCGCCCTGCACGCGCTTGGGCAGGTCGTCGAGGACGTTGAGGATCTTGTGATTCCAGCAGCGCTGCTGCGCGGCCTCGGGCCAGACCTGGTCGACGGCGCTCCAGATCGGCAGGCCGCCATCGGCCAGCATCAGGCGCGGCGCCGGCAGCCCGCGGTCGCGAAGATCGCGCAGCACGGCTCGCCACGACTCGGTGGACTCGCGATGGCCGGGCCGTATCGCCAGGATCTCCTTGCGGCCGTCGCTCAGGGCCCCGATGACGACCAGCAACGCCGCCTTGTCCTTCTCCAGGCCGGCCTTCACGTAGATGCCGTCGGCCCAGGCGTAGACCAACTCCCGGTCGTCCAGGCGCCGCTGCTGCCAGGTCTCGAACTGCTCTTCCCAGGTGGCCCGCAGACGGGCGATGGACGAGGGCGACAGAGGCGCCCCGTCGCCCAGCAGGCCCCGCAAGGCCAGCTCGAAGTCGCCCTGCGACAGCCCGTGCAGGTAGAGTTCGGGCAGCAGCCGGGTCACCTCCTGCGTGCGTCGCTGGAACAGCGGCAGGATGCGGCTCTCAAAGCGCTCCTCCAGGCCTCGAATCCGCGGCCGTCTCACCTCGATGGGGCCCGACATCAGCGCCAGCCGCCGCGGCTTGCCGTAGCCGTTGCGCGAGCCCGGGGCGTCCACCGCCGACCGGCGCGCATACCGCGTACGCCCGAGCGCTTCGGTCACCTCCTCCTCCAGGATCCGCTGCAGCAGGTCCTGGATCCAGCCCCGGACCCATCCTTCCAAGGTCTCCCAGGTGGGCATGGACGCGCGGGGGATCTCCAACATAGATTCCTTCACGGCGACTCTCTCCTTCCAAGCCCGGCGTCATCCGGGCGGTTTGTGGTGTGCTGCTAAAATAGGAAGGGTAGGGTCGCCTTTTCTCTTTTTCCACACCTTTCGATAGTAACTCGGAGGTGTAGGTCCGGTATTGAGCCGCGAAAGACATGAACCACTCCAGGGGGCCGAGACGCTGGAGACCGAACGAAGGCCATATCCGGCGCCGCGATATCGCGAGTGGCGCTGGGCCCCTGCGCGGTCAGAGACCCGGAGCATGCACCCAAGCACCTCGTGCGGGAGCCGGGAGGTCCCGCGTCTGGCCCCGGTCGATGGCGACGGGGTCCGCAAAGGGAACCCGAATAGGGGATACCGGCGATGAACGGGCGCGGGAAGTCGGACTGCTCCGCAGTACCTGCGAGCCGGAAGTGTACCCCGTCAACTGGACAGGAATTGGGCTTGTACAAGCGAGAGTCTCGAGATGTAATGGAGCCGTACTGCGCCCCGGCGCTGGGACCGAAGCCCCGCCTCCCGGACTTGCACCCAGGCCGGGCCACCGAGGCCGTGAGGAGCCCCCGCGCTCAGGCCGCCCGGTGGTAGACATCGCTGGGGGTCTCGTAGTCGAAGGCCTGGTGCGGCCGCTCGAGGTTGTAGAAGCGGAAGTAGGCCGCCACGCCCTCGATCAACTCGGGGACGCTGTCGTAGGCCTTCAGGTAGATGTCCTCGTACTTCAGGGAGCGCCACAGCCGCTCGATGAAGATGTTGTCCAGCACCCGGCCGCGGCCGTCCATGCTCACCCGGGCCCCGGCCGCCTCGACCCGCCCGGTGAAGGCGGTGCTGGTGAACTGGGCCCCCTGGTCGGTGTTGAAGATCTCCGGCCGCCCCTGGCTCAGGGCTTCCTCCAGGGCCTCCAGGCAGAAGGCCGCGTCGAGGGTGTTGGAGACCCGCCAGGCCAGCACGTAGCGGCTGAACCAGTCCATGACCGCCACCAGGTAGACGAAGCCGGAGGGCATCGGCAGATAGGTGATGTCGCTGCACCACACCTGGTCCGGCCGGTTCACGGTCACCCCTCGCAGCAGATACGGATAGACCCGGTGCTGAGGGTTGGGGGTAGTCGGTCGCGGCCGGGGATAGATCGCCTGCAGGCCCAGGGCCTTCATCAGGCGGTGCACGCGCTTGGGATTGACCGGGTAGCCGTCCCGCCTCAGGGCCGCGCAGATCCGGCGCACGCCGTAGACCGGGTGCTCGGTGTAGATCCGGTCGATGGCGTTCATCAGGTCGAGGGTGAGCCGATCCGGCGCCTCCGGGCGGTAGTAGAAACTGGAGCGGGCCAGCCCGAGCAGTTGGCACTGCCGATGCACGCTCAGCGGGCCGGGGTGCGGCTCGATGAGGGCGCGGCGCTCAGCCACCGAGAGCCTCGTGTTTTTTTTGAAGCCACTCCAGTTCCATCTGCAGCCGCCCGATCTGCTGGTAGAGCTCGGGCACCAAGGCGGCCTCGTCGTCGGCCCGGCGGGTCCCGGGGCCCCGGAAGACCTCGGGCAGCCGCTCCAGCAACTGCTTCTTCCAGCCGTGGATCTGGCTGGGGTGGACGGAGAACTTGTGGGCCAGCTCGTTGACTGTCTGCCGTTCGCGCAGAGCCTCCAAGGCCACCTTGGCCTTGAACTGCGCCGAATGCGTCTTGCGTTTCCTCGTCATCCAAGCCCCTCCGGACAGTGGGTCGGTGGACGCAAAGTCTCGCTTAGCCACCTGTCCAGGATTTGGGGTACACTACCGCCCTCGAACAACGGCGGCGTGGCTGTCACGGCGCCGGCGGAGGGGGTGGAGGGAAGGGGGCAGCCCAAGGGCAACTCGGGGGAGCAAACCAGGTCCCGGGCGCAGATCCGGAGCGACCTGCAACATGCGCTCGACCGGGTACGTCAGGCAGCGGAACGTGATAGGGAACAGCAGTTTGCGGCGCTCTGGCACCACGTCTACCACGTTGACCGACTTCGGGAGGCCTACCTCGGCCTCAGGCGCAAGGCCGCACCGGGGGTGGACGGCGTGACGTGGCACAGCTACGGGAAGGATCTGGAGGCGAACCTGACAGATCTCTCGTTGCGGCTGCAACGCGGAGCGTACCGAGCCAAGCCGGTGAAGCGGACCTACATCCCGAAGGAGGATGGACGGCAGCGGCCCCTCGGCGTGACCGTGCTGGAAGACAAGATCGTCCAGCGCGCCACCGTGGAGGTGCTCAACGCCGTGTACGAGGTCGACTTTCTCGGTTTCAGCTATGGTTTCCGCCCGGACCGCTCGCCGCACATGGCGCTGGACGCGCTGGCGGTGGGCATCCAGCAGCGGAAGGTGAACTGGGTGATCGACGCGGACATTCGAGGTTGCTACAATGCCATCGACCACGAGTGGCTGATGAGGTTCGTCGAGCACCGGGTGAGCGACCGGCAGGTCCGGCGGCACATCAAGAAGTGGCTGAACGCCGGGGTGCTGGAAGAAGGGGAGTGGCGGCGAGCGGAGGAAGGTGTGCCGCAGGGCTCCAGTGTCGGGCCCTTGCTGGCCAACGTCTACCTCCACTACGCCTTCGACCTGTGGGTCCAGGACTGGCGTCGACGGCACGCGCGCGGGGATGTGGTGCTCGTACGCTTCGCCGACGACATCGTCTGCGGGTTTCAGCACCGGTCGGATGCCGAGCGCTTCCAGGCCGAGTTTCGCGCGCGACTGGCGAAGTTCGGTCGGGAACTGAACCCCGAGAAGACGCGCCTGATCGAGTTCGGCCGCTTTGCGGTGGAGAATCGACGACGGCGCGGCGACGGGAAGCCCGAGACCTTCAACTTCCTCGGCTTCACGCACAGCTGCGACAAGACGAGGAAAGGGAAGTTCATCGTGCTTCGGCAGACCCAGAAGAAGCGCATGCGGCGCAAGCTGAGGGAGGTGAAAGCCAGACTTCGGCAACGGCTGCATGATCCCGTCGAGGAGGTGGGGGTGTACTTGCGCAGCGTGGTGACCGGGCACTTCCGCTACTACGGAGTGCCCCGCAATGGCCCGGCGTTGACCTCGTTCCGGCATGCCGTGGTTCGCCTGTGGGGACGCAGTCTTCAGCGCCGCAGCCAACGCCACCGCTCGCAGCGCAGGCTGCGCCGCCGCTTCTGGCGATGGGTGGACCGCTTCATCCCTTCGGCGCGTATCCTCCAACCGTATCCCGAGCAGCGCCTGCGAGTCATGACCCAAGGGAGGAGCCCAGTGCGTTAACCGCGCTCGCTGGGATCTGTGGAGGGGGCTGTGGGTAACCATGGTCCCTACTCCGACTCGAGGATGAGCAGCCGCCGAACACCTTCCGCAAGCCCCACGGCCATTTCGCCGCCTACGCCGCCATCGACCAGACGGAGGTGGTGGCCGTGGCCGGCCGCCGGCCGGGCCGGCTGAAGATGTTCACCGAGCGCTTCGGCATCGCGAAGACCTATCTCGATTACCGCGAGATGATCGAGAAGGAGAAGCCGGACATCGTCAGTGTCACCACCCAGGCCCGGTTCCGCGCCGAGGCGATCCTCTTCGCCGTCGAGCACGGGGTCCGCGGCATCTACGCCGAGAAGGCCCTGTGCGCCTCCCTGGCCGAGGCGGATGCCATCGCCGCGGCCTGCCGCTCGAAGGGGGTGGCCTTCAACTTCGGCGCCGAGCGTCGTTACCACGACGGGTACGTGCGTCTGCGCCAGGCCATCGAGCGCGGCGACATCGGCCAGCCGCAGTTCGCCTTCACCTTCTGGTGCACCGATCTCATGAAGCACCACTCCCACTCCTTCGACACCGTGGCCATGCTCCTCGGGGACCCGGCGCCGGTCTGGGTGGAAGGCCGTCTCGTGGAGCCGGGCGGTCCCCTCGATCCCGGGCAGAGCCGCATGGGACCCCGCGAAGGGGACGAGATGACCCGCCAGCCCCTGCCGATCCCGGCCTACGATCCGGAGGGCCACCGCTTCGTTCCCCCGGAGGGCACGCGCTATGCCGAGCCGGTTCTCGAATTCGCCCGCGTGGGCTACGCCGACGGCACCGAGTCCGTCTTCGTGCCCCGGCTGGGAGCGACCGAGTTCGAGGTTCACGGCGACGAGGGGCGCGTCTGCGCCTGGGACGGCGGCGAGGACTTCCGCGTGCGGCGCAGATCCAATGGCGGCCACGTGGAGGAGGTGATCCGGCCCGGGGGCGAGAGCCCGACGGTCCTCATCATCCGCGAGATCGTCCGCGAGCTGGAGACGGGGCAGCGCACCAGCGGCCACATCGACCGCACCCTGCAGTCGGCCGAAGCCGAGTTCGCCGCGGCCCATTCCCACCTGCAGGGCGGCGCCCGGGTCTCGGTGCCCGTGGAGGACCGCAGCCTTTACATCCCCGGCCATTGACCGCGGTCACTGAACGCCCCACCCCAGGAGAGCACATGCAGCCTCTGCCGGACTCGGCCTGCCCCCCGCGTCTGATCTACTACAGCGACGCCCACCACTTCCACGCCAAGCGCATCGATCCGCCCCTGAGCCTGCACAAGATGCGCTGGCCCATCGACGAGCTCTCCGGCACCGGCGTGGACCTGCTCGCCTTCGGCCTCGGCTTCGGCGACGTCTACTTCCACCAGACCCGCATCGGGCGCGTCATCGGCCAGGAGCAGGAGGTCTGGGACGAGTTCATCAACTGGCGCATCATGCGCATGGTCAGGGACGCCGCGGCCCTGGGCACCGACCAGCTGCGGGAGGTGATCCGTCACGGCCGGGAGGCCGGGACCGGGGTCTTCCCCAGTCTCAAGCTGCAGGATCCGACCCCCCAGGGCGGCGACCGCTGCGGCTGGCTCAAGTGGCGCCGGGGCATGGAGGTCACCCTGGGGACGGGGGACGACCGCTTCCCCAATCACCAGACCGAGTGGTGCTACGACTACGCCAACGCCGCCGTCCGCGAGGAGAAGCTCAGCCTGATTCGGGAGGTCCTGGAGGACTACGAAGCGGACGGCATCGAGCTCGACTTCATGTTCTTCCCCCTCTACTTCCGGCGCTCCGAGACCGAGGCTCACGTGGAGACGATGAACCGCTTCGTCGCCGACGTGCGGGCCTTGACCCGCGAGATCGGCGAGCGCCAGTCGCGGACGATCCCGGTCATGGCCCGGGTCTGGCACCGGCGCGAGGAGAACCTGGGCATCGGGCTCGACGTGGAAGCCTGGATCGCCGCCGGCGACGTCGACTTCGTCGTCGGCCAGATCCCCAACCTGTTCCTGGACCCGTGTGTCACGGACGGACGCTGGCTGGCCGACGCCGCCAACGCGGCGGGAGTGGCCTCCTACCTGCGGCCGGGGCGCCGGCTGGAGGACCCCCGCGCCTCCATCGCCAACATCGAGATGTTCCGCGCCTTCGGCGGCACCCTGCGGTGGCAGGGGTTCACCGGGGCCTATCTGGGCTACCTGCCGTGGCCCTTCGCGGATGCGGAGTACCGCATTCTGCGCGAGCTGGCCTTCCCCGAAGCGGCCCTGCGCCACGACAAGCGCTACTTCCTGGCGGCGCGGGAGGAACTGCCCCCCTACGTCCGGCCCGACGGCCGCCGGCTGCCCCTGGTCCTCGAGGAGGGCGCCGCCGAGACCGTCGCCGTCACCGTGGCCGACGAGATCGAGGCGGCCATCGCCGACGACGAGATCCGCGACCCCGTGCTCACCCTGACCTTCCAGCAGTTCTGCGTGGAGGACGAGGTGGCTTTCCGCTTCAACGGCAGGGAGCTGGCCGTCGAGGGCAAGGGCACGTACGAGCCCCGGCGCGGGCTCTTCTGGCTGCGGTGGACCCTGGACGCGGCAGAGGTCGTGCAGGGCGAGAACAGGGTCGAGCTGGAGATCGTGCGCAAGGAGAGGACCGCCGGCTTCGAGCGCACCCTCACCGGTGTCGAGATCCACATGCGCTACACCGAGTTCGACCGTCCCGAGGCGCTCGACCCCGTCAAGATTCCGCCGCCCTCATGAGACGACCCATCGACATCGACCTGCCCACCGTCACGGCAACGACGGTGACGGCGCCGCCCGAATGGGCCCTGCTGGAGCGGCGGCTCTTCGAGGTCATGGAAGAGGGGGCCGCCCTCAGGGTGAGCCGCTACTCGCAGCGCGGCGGGGTGCCCTACTACGCCGACGATGTGGACGACCTCTACGAGATGATCCACAACTGGGGCCTGTTCTACGCCATGGGCGCGGAGGAGCGGATCCTGGACCTGGCCCTGCAGCACTGGAACGCCGTGACCCGCTTCGGGGACGACAGCATCGTCAACCGGGTGCACCCCCGCTTCACCCAGCAGGTCCACCGGGAGTACTACGGCCTCGTCCATCCCGGCGACGCGGAGTGGCACCACGCGGGGGAGGGCAACATGGCCTTCTACCACCTCTGCCTGGCCGATCCGACGATCTCGGAGAACGTGCGCCGGGCGCGGCTCTTCGCCGGGTTCTATCTGGGTGAGGACGAGAAGGCCCCCAACTTCGATCCGCGCCACAAGGTTCTGCGCTCACCTTTCCAGACGAGCCAGGGCCCCTGGCTGAGGGCCAGTCCCGAGAAGGCCCACGCCTACCTCTACGGCCCCGCCGAGCTCGGCGGTGAGATCAACTACTACGGCGCCCGCGCCACTCTCTACCCGGTGGTGCCCGACCTGGAGGCGGACTGGTGGAAGGAGCCCCGGCGCCGGAAGGAGATCGTCGGCCTCTTCGACCACATTGTCCTCAACGCCGACTCACCCAACAACCTGGGAGCGGCGGCGCTGATCACCAACGCCTACCTGCATACGGGGGACTCCCGTTACAAGGACTGGGTCGTCGAGTACGTGAACCTGTGGATGGAGCGCATCCGGGCCAACGGCGGCGTCATCCCCGACAACGTGGGCCCCACCGGGAAGATCGGCGAGCACCGCGAGGGCTGCTGGTGGGGCGGCGTCTACGGCTGGAACAGCTACTGCGGCTTCAACATCCTCTTCCACTCGCTGACCATCGCCGCCGAGTGCGCCCTGCTGCTCACCGGCGACTACGGCTACCTCGACCTGCTTCGGTCACAGCTGCAGGTCCTCATCGACAACGGCATCACCCGGGAGGACGGCCAGTTCCTGCAGGCCGTGCGCCACGGTCCGGAGGGCTGGGGTCACAAGATGTGGCACCCCGTCACCGGGCTCGACCAGCCGGTGCGCATGAACGAGCTGGCCCACCTCTACCACGGCTCCCTGTCGCGGCAGGACCGCGAGCTGCTCACCTGGGTCAGGGAGCGGGACGTGACCATCGACTGGAGCGCCAACGAGGTCGAGGGGCCGGACTTCTACAAGGGCGTCCACGAGTACCCGAGGTTCCAGTACTACGACGGGAAGAACCCGGACTGGCCGGCGGCCATCCTGCGGGCCGAGCTGGAGAGCGCCCTGAAGGTCTACCGCGAGCTGTCCGGGGAGGAGCGCACCGTACAGGAGATCATCGAGGACAACCACCATCCCCCGAATCCCGTGCACACCAAGGTCCTCACCAACGTCATGCTGGGCGCGCCGCAACCGGTCTATCACGGCGGCCTGCTGCGGGCGACGGTGCGCTACTTCGACCCGGACAACGCCCGCCCCGGCATCCCGCGGGAGGTGGCCGCCCTGGTGGACCAGCTCGAGGCGGACCGCGTCGGCCTGCAACTGGTGAACCTGGATCCCGCCGGCAGGCGGCGGGTCGTGGTCCAGGCCGGGGCCTTCGGCGAGCACGATTTCACCGAGGTCCGCGTCGACGCCGGGGAGTCGACCCAGGTCACCAAGGTGGAGGGCCGGCATTTCGCCGTGGAGCTGCAGCCGGCGACGGCCATCCGCCTCGAGGCGGGCATGCGCCGCTTCGTCAACGCTCCCTCCCATGCCTTCCCCTGGCACGGGGACGGGATTCCCGTGCCCTTCCAGTGACAGGAGGACGGATGTCGGCCCCTCTCCAATACGGCCCCTCCATCGCCGCCTCGCAGATAGCCTCCCCGCCGGAATGGGCCCGTCTCCAGCGCCGCCTCATCGAGGTGGGCGAGCAGAACGCGGCCCTCATGGTGGAGAAGCACTGCGCTCCGGGCGGCATGATGTACTACGTCGACGATATCGACGACTACTACGAGAAGGTGGACAACTGGAGCGTGTTCTACGCCATGGGCGGCGCCCGCAAGGTCTTCGACGACGCCATGATGATCTGGAACGCGTCGACGCGGACCAACGGCCCCCGGGGCAATCCCGTCTTCGGCTGGATGCTGCCCCAGCTCTACAACGAGTACTACTGCCTGGGCCGGCAGGAGGAGTCGACCTGGGTTCCGGGGCGCCGCATGGTGAACGAGTGGCACCACCACTCCGAGGGCAACATGGCCTTCTACGGCTTCGGCCTCGCCGACCCGGAGATCCCCGAGAACGTCGACCGCGCCCGCCGCTTCGCGGACATGTTCATCGGCGCCGACCCGGAGGCCCCGAACTGGGACGCCCGCCACCGCATCATCCGCTCCCCCTTCCCCACGAGCCGGGGGCCCGTCTTCGAGGTCACCCTGGAAAACGCCATGGCCGAGCTGCACGGCAGCCGCGTCCACGTGGCCGGGGAGGACTACCTGTTCAAGGAGATGGGCACCAAGACGACCCTGCGGCCCCGCCTCGACAGCCTGGAGGATGGCTGGTGGAAGAAGCCGGCGCGGGCGGCCGAGGTCCTGAAGCTCTTCAACCACATGGTCCTCGACGGCGACGTGGCCAACAACCTGGCCGCCTGCAGTCTGGTGACCAACGCCTATCTCTACACCGGCGAGGAGCGGTACAAGAAGTGGGTCCTGGACTACGTCGAGGCGTGGATGGACCGCATCCGGAAAAACGGCGGCATCATCCCCGACAACGTGGGCCCCAACGGCATCATCGGCGAGCACCGCGACGGCCAGTGGTGGGGCGGCCTGATGGGCTGGAGCTACTACATGGGCTTCAACATCATCTTCCACGGCCTCATCTCCGCCGCCGAATGCGCCCAGCTGCTCACCGGCGACGCGGGGTATCTCGACATCCTCCGCTCCCAGCTGAAGGTTGTGGCCGACAACGCCGTCACCGGCCGCGACGGACAGCTCCTCGTCCGCTACCGGCACGACCACCGGGGCTGGGTCGACGAGAACGAGTACGGCCATCTCGGCGCCTCGCCGATGCGGGGCAAGGACCTGGCCCACCTCTGCCACGCCTCCCTCGCTCCGGAGGACTGCGAGTTGTTCAGGCACTTCCGCGACGGCGAGGTCCGGCGCGACTGGAACGAGATGCTCGGGGCCAGCGAGAAGGACCAGGGCGAGTCGGAGCTGGCCCGCTTCAACTACTACGACGGCCTCAACCCGGACTGGCCGGTGAGGATCCTGCGCCACGAGTTGGACGACGCCCTGGGGCGCCGGCAGCGCCTCCTGAGCGAGGACCGCACGCCGCAGGAGCTCGTGGACCAGCACGCCCACCCCGTAAACGGCATCCGCTCGCGGGCCCTCATCCAGACCATGCTGGGCTGCCCGCAGATGGTCTACAACGGCAGCCTGCTGCGGGCGACGGTGCGCTACTTCGACGCGCGGGCGAAGCGGCCCGGCCTGCCCGCCGACACGGCCGCCCTCGTGGAGGAGATCCGGCCGGACGGAGCCGCCGTGCGTCTGGTGAATCTGAGCGCCTCCGATGAAGCGGCGATCATCGTGCAGGCCGGCGCCTTCGGAGAGCACGCCTTCACCGAGGCGACCTGGCGCGAAGGCGAGGAGACCCGGCAGCGGCCGGTGGAAGGGAGATTCCTGACGGTGACGCTGCCCGCGTCGACTTCCATCCGCCTGGACCTGGGGATGGAGCGCTTCGTCAACACCCCGTCGTACGCCCACCCCTGGCACGATGACGGGATCCAGGCCGCCTCCGAGCCGGAGATGCCGCCCGGCTACCCTTACTGATGGCCAGCCGGCACAAGTACCGTGTGGCCGTCATCGGCTGCGGCAGCCACGGCACGCGCCTGCGCGGACCTTCGATCTGGACCCGCGGTGCCGGGTGGTGTGCGGGGCCAACAGGGGGCGGGAAGGACGGGACCTGTTCTGCGAGCGGTTCGGCGGCCTGCCCGGTTACCAGGACTACCGGCAGCTGCTCGCCGAGGAGGAGTTCGAGATCGCCCTGCTGGCCCTCCCGGTCTCCGTGAACCCCGAGGTCGTCGCCGCCTGCGCCGGGAAGGAGGGGGTCGCCGGCATCTTCAGCGAGAAACCGGTGGCTGTCAGTCTCGCCGAAGCCGACGGCGCCGTCGAAGCCTGCGCCGCCCGCGGCATCCCCTGGTCGGCGGGGGACATGTTTCGCAACGCCCCCGAGATCTGGACCGCCAGGCGCCTGGTCGAGTCCGGCGAGATCGGCGAAGTGCAGTCGATTGACATCTACGGCTGCGGCGGCAACCAGATGTCGGGCCAGGGCTGCCGGCAGCTCTCCGACGGCTTCATGTTCGCCGGCGACGCGGAGGTCGATTGGGTGGTGGGAGCCGTCGACGGGGATCCGGCCGACGCCCATCTGGGCCGCATCGACGAGCACAGCGACCATGATCAGGGGATCGCCTTCGGAGTCATCGGGTTCGCGAACGGCCTCACCGCCCACCTGCACCGGAACGTCTCGGCGAAGAATGGAATCGAGGTGCTGGGTTCCGACGGTGTGTTGTTCATCGGGCAAAGCCGCGTCGGAGAGATCCGGCGCCGGGACGGGCGCCATCTCAAGCCGGCCCGCAGCCTGTTCCCGCACCCCGACCCGGGGCAGGCCGCCCTCCACCAGTACGACGAGGAGGGCTGGGAGATCCCTCGCACGCGCATGAGCGACAGCGTCGCGGCTTTCCTCGACGCCGTCGAGAGCGGGGTTTCCGTGAAGTGCTCGGGCGCCGACATGCGCAAGGCCCTGGAGGTGGCGGTCGCCATCCGCGAGTCCCATCGGCGCGGCGTCGTCAGGGTGGATCTCCCTCTCCAGGACCGCAGCCTCCGCATCATCCCCAGCCTTCGCCGCTACCTCGGACGCCGGGAGTCGGAGGGCACCGAGGCCTTCCTCGCCCACATCCGCGGCCACAAGCGGGACAATTGATGCCCTCGTTCCCCAGCTCCGAAATGAGCGCCGTGGCCGGAGACGTTCCCGGCCGCATCGGGTTCTTCGTCAAGGATCTCGAAACCGGGCTGCAGTGCGAATACAACGCCGGCGAGCCCCTGCCCACGGCCAGCACCATCAAGGTGGCGGCCCTGATCGAGGTCTTCCGCCAGGCGGAGGAGGGTCTGCTGTCGCTCGATGATCGGCACCGCGTTCCCCGGACCGTCTCCGCCCAGGGCACCGGGGTGTTGAGCCGGACCCGGGACGATCCGGAGCTGACGGTGCGCGACTACTGCCGGCTCATGATGGCCGTCAGCGACAACGTCGCCACCGACACCCTTGTCGGCCTCGTGACTCCCGAAGCCATCAACGCCGCCATGGAGGCCATGGGCTTCCACCACACGCGCTTTCCCATGCCCATCGGCGTCTGGCACTACCTCATGGAGGGCATCACGGAGACGCCGTCGCGGGAGAACGACGAGCTGAAGCTCGCCGGCCGGCTGAGCGGCGACGGCGACCGGGACCTGCCCTTCGCCAGCTCTCTCGACAACAACGTCGCCTCCGCCCGCGATCTGGCCCGGATGATGGAGATGATGCATCGGGGGGAGATCATCAGCTCCGATGCCTGTGCGCAGATGTTGGAGATGATGAAGAAACCGAGGAGCCCGAACCGCATCCGGCAGTACCTCAAGCCGGAGATCGAGGCGGCGCGCAAGAACGGCGGCAGCGGCCGCATCAAGGCCGACGCCGGCGTCGTCTACCTGCCCTCGGGTCCCCTGGTCATCGCGGCCCTCGCCACCACCGACACGCGGGAGGAGTCGCAGATCGGGATGGACGCCATCGGCGAGATCAGCCGGTTGGCGATGGCGGCCCTGTCACCCGGAAGCGTGCTCGAACCAGATGAGTAGGAAAGACTCCATGTCCATCGATGCCGCAAAGCTCCACCGCGAGAGTCTCGTGATCGACTCCCACAACGACACCGCAGTCACCCTGATCAGTCACGGGGATCTGGATCTGGAAGGAAGGCCGCGGAACGATCGCGCCGGCTTCGTGGCCCACCTGAGAAAGCGCCTGCCGGCCGGCACGCGGGGTCCGCAGCTCACCCTGACCCTGTTGCGCGAAAGCGGTATCGACGTGGCCTTCTTCGCCGTGGACAACACTTCCGCCTGGGGCCACCACCTCCTCTACGTGATGGATGCCCACGGGTACCTGCTGCGGGAGATTCACGAGCACGACCACTGGATCCGCATCGTCCGGAGCTGCGCCGAGATCGACGCCAACCGGGAGGAAGGCCGTCTTGGCGCGCTCCTGACCGTCGAGAACTCGGAGGCCCTCGAGGGCTCCCTATACGTCCTCGACGCCCTGTACGAACTGGGTATACGGTCCTTGACCCTGACCCACTCCGCCCGCACCCGGGCGGGGGATGGTTGCGAGGTGGAAGGCGGCGGCGGCTTGACGGCCTTCGGACGGCAGGTCGTCAGGCGAATGGAGGACTTGGGGATGCTCGTTGACGTGTCCCACCTGAACGACCGCGGGTTCGAGGACGTCCTCGACGTGGCGAGCCGTCCCGTCATCGCCTCGCACAGTTGCTGCAGGGCCTTGTGCGGAGACCTCAGGAACCTGACCGACGGACAGCTTCGCCGCCTCGGCGAGACCGGGGGCGTCGTCGGCATCACCTACGTACCCTGGTTCATCGACACGGAAGACCCACCGACCCTGGCCCGCCTCGTGGACCACATCCTGCACGCCCTCGAGGTCGCCGGCGAGGATGCGGTCGGCCTGGGATCGGACTTCGACGGCGGTGGGGACCTGTTCGCCGACGCCTCTCAGGTGCCGTCGATCACCGAAGAGCTCCTACGCCGCGGCGTCGGCGAGGCGGTGGTCGTCAAGGTGCTGGGGGGCAACCACCGAAGGCTGCTGGAGACCACCGTCGGGTAGTGGGCGACGCCATCCCCGGAAGGCAGCTGCAGCCGCGTCCGGTCGCGGCAGATCGCCGCGGGAGAGGAAGGCGCCGCGCCCATGCGTGGACCACCCCTGTCTACCGGGCGCGCACGGCCCGGCCGATGTTGCGCAGCTGTTCCAGTGTCAGCAGGCCGTAGTTGTAGAAGGTGACGCCGCCGGCGCCGGCCTCGCGGGCGGCCGCCAGTTGCTCCGCGATCGGCTCCGCCTCGCGCAGGTCTCCGACGGGGCTCAGGAACACCGTCCCGCCCGGGGCGATCATCCCTTCCAGCTCGCGGACCCGCTCGCCGGGCTCCTCCCCTTCGCGCAGGGTGTAGCTGAGCCGGTCCACCCGCCGGTTGATGATCGGGTCGAGATCGTTGGCCAGCGCCCGGTCCGGGCTCGCCAGGTCGGCCTGCACCCTGGCCCCCCGGCTGCGGATCACCTCCGCCACCTGGAGCCACAGATCCGTCGTCTGCCGTCGCGAGATCTCGAGATAGCGCTGCAGGCGGCCGTCGAAGGCCTCGGCGATCCAGGCGCCGGTGGCCGGCTCGTCCATGGCGGGATCGGCGCCGGCGGCCAGCCGCGGGCGCATCCAGTCCACCAGGTCCCGCCGCAACGGCTCGGCCTCCAGGCCGGCGGCGTCGGCGAAGGCCATGGAGGCCGGGTTGAAGCAGAGACCCAGGAGGAACCGGCAGCGCTCCGGCATCTCGGCCCGCCTCTTGCCGGGCATGGAGAACCCGCGCCTGGCCAGGGACTCCACCCACACGGCGTCGGGCCGGAAGCGCTCCAGGACCTCTTCGGTGAGGGCCTGGAAGTAGTCCCTCACGTCTTGCGGCGCCGTGCTCAGCGCTCCCACGTGCGGGGTCCCGAAGGCGTCGTGCCGGGCGAACTCCGGGTAGCGTTCGGACAGGTGGTTCTGAAAGGTGTAGACCATCCAGGCCGAGAACCCGAGGCCCCGCCCGCGGATGGCCTCCACCATGCGGTCGAACCAGGCGGGGTCCGTGACCTCCCGGCTCACCCGGGGGCTGATGCGCGTCCCCTCGTAGCGGGACAGGTCCGGGGAGAAGTACACGGCGCCGTTCTCGCCGAAGTAGACGGGCCGCTTGGGGTTGTGGGGCAGATAGTACTCGGAGCGGTGGTAGCAGGGGGTGAGCAGGACCTCGCCGCAGGCGGCCAGGTCGGCGATGCGGCCCAGGGAAACCTCCAGGCCCTCGTCCGCCAGATCCCAGGGATAGGTGTAGAGGGATACGACGAAGGAGTCCGTGCTCACTTCACTATCCCCCACCCACCGCGGCGCCTCCGATGGGCCTTCCGGCGGCGGACCGGATCTGCTCGGCGTAATGCTCCTCGCCGAAGGTCTCCTTCTTGTTGAGATAGCGGCTCATGGCCGGGATGATCTTGAGGCTGCGGTCGGCGATGGGGAAGCGGACGGGCGCGTGGTCCTCGCGGTGCGACTGGCGCAGCCCGATGGAGATCTCGAGGACCTTGCGCATGTTCTGGCCGCTGCAGCGGGGCTCGATGCCCTGGTCGAGGGACTCGACGATCGACTGGATGCCGCCGCGCTGGCGGGTGCCGCTGGGGTTGATCCAGTCCTCCGGATCGCCGAACTCGGTGAAGAAGTCCTCCTCCTCCACCAGCTTTCCGTGGGGCTCGCCCCGCCAGAGGTGGCCGCTGGTCCAGTTCGAGTGGTAGACGCCCTTGCTGCACACCACCTCGATGCCCTCCAGGGGTGAGCGCCGGGTGTGGATGAAGGCGTCGACGCCGTTGGCGAAGCGGATGGCCCCGCCCATGCACTGGTCGTCGTCCGAGAAGGGGTCGCCGAGGCACCAGCCGGTCAGCCACTCGACATCGGCGTCTCCGGCGAACAGGCGCAGGACGCTGAGGCCCTGGCAGCCGCCCCCCGAGATCTCGCCCGTCGACTGGTAGAGGTTGATGCTGCACAGCTCTCCCAGGTCGCCGGAGTCGATGAGCCTCTTCACCTTCCAGTGCTGGGGCATGTTCCGGTAGGCGTCGCCCGAGGCGAAGGCGATGCCCCGCGCTTCGCAGGCGTCGACCATGGCGTCGGCCTCCTCCAGGCTCGCCGCCATGGGCTTCTCGCAATAGACGGCCTTGACGCCCGCCTCGGCGCAGTCGATGACCACCCGCGGGTTGGGTCTCACCGGCAGGATCGGGGCGGCGATGTCGATCTCCTCCTGTGCGAGCAGCTCGCGGTAGTCGGCATACCCCGGCAGCGGGAAATGCTCCAGAAAGATCTTCAGATTGTCGGCGTCCGGATCGGCGGCGGCGACCACCTCGGTCCGCGGGTTGCCGGCGTATCCCCGGGCGTGTCCGTGTCCCTTGCGGCCGCAGCCGATCAAGGCGACGCGGTAGGTCCTGTGGTCCTGCGTCATGGTCTCCTCCCTCCTGAGGCGGTAAGCACGGGGATATCGACAGGGTACACAACTTGCCCCTTCTTTGCAGGATGGACGCCTCCCGCGCCCCACAAGCCGCCGGGCAACCCCGGCTGCGCTTTGGCCGGAGCATCATCGCCGGGGCGCTGCTGTCCCTGATCATCAGCGTCGGCTTCGCCTACTGCCGGCTGGCCCTGTCCACGGCCGGCATGTCCTCCGACTACATCACCGCCGGGGCCGTGGCCGTCTTCTTCCTCCTCACGGCCCTCCTCAACCCGCTCCTCAAGCTCGTGCACCGGCCCTGGGCCTTCCACCGCGCCGAGCTGGCCGTGGTCTACGTGATGCTCATCATCGCCTCGACCATCCCCACCTGGGGCTTCTCGGCCAACCTCGTCCCCATGCTCCCGGCGGTCTACTACTTCTCCACCCCGGAGAACGACTGGGCCGAGCTGGTCCAGCCCCACATCCACCGCTGGATGGTGGTCCACGACCACGACGCCGTCACCTACTTCTTCCAGGGCCTGCCCGAAGGGGCGTCGATCCCCTGGGGCCCCTGGGTCGTGCCCCTGGCCGCGTGGCTCACCTTCATCGTCGCCATCTACCTGATGATGATCTGCCTCATGGTGCTGCTGCGCCGCCAGTGGGTGGAGCACGAGCGCCTGCTCTTCCCCCTCGTGCAGCTGCCCCTGCAGATGATCGAGGAGGGCCGGCCCGGCGACCGCTTCGGCCCCTTCCTGAAGAGCCCGCTCATGTGGATCGGGTTCCTCGTGCCCTTCTGCCTGCTGAGCACCTACGGCCTGAACTACTACTTCCCCATCGTCCCCAAGGTCGACCTCTACGCCATCATCGTGCCCTTCCGCGACTGGGGCGCCATGGAGATCCTCCTCAGCTTCACGGTCCTCGGCCTGTCCTACTTCCTCAGCTTCGCCCTGTCCTCCAGCCTGTGGCTGTTCCATCTGCTGGCCGACGTGCAGATGGGGATCCAGTACACCATCGGCTACCGGCTGTCGGGGGAGATCGAGAAGTTCATGGAGGGGACGTTGATGCTGGCCCACCAGGGCATGGGCGCCATGCTGGCCGTCATCGCCTACGGCATCTGGACGTCCCGGGGCCACCTCAGGGCGGTGGCCCACAAGGTCTGGCGGTCCGGTCCCGGCACCCTCGACGACAGCGGCGAGATGCTCTCCTACCGGACCGCCGCCGTGCTGCTGGGACTTTGCAGCCTGTACGTGACCGTCTGGCTCACCCTGTCGGGCGTGCCCCTGTGGGTGACCATCGTCTTCCTGCTGGTGGCCTTCGGCGTCTTCCTGTTCATGGCCCGCCTCATCGCCGAGAGCGGCCTGGGTTTCATCCGGCCCCAGATGACGGCCCAGACCATCGTCATCAACTTCCTCGGCACCCGCAACGTCACCCCCTCCGGCCTCTTCAGCCTGGCCATGACCTTCAGCTGGGCCGGCAACCTGCGCATCCTGCTCATGGCCTCGGCCATGAACGGCATGAAGCTGGCCGAGCGCGTCGGCGCCCTGCGCCGCCCCCTGTTCTGGGCCATGGTGGTGGCCATGCTCGTGAGCCTGCTCTCCTCGGTCTGGCTGGTCATCTACCTGGCCTACGAGCACGGCGGCATCAACCTGGAGCTGTGGGCCTACCAGGCCATGGCCAAGGGCCCCGCCAACCTCACCGCCTACAAGATCCTGAACCCCGTGAGCCTGCTGGACCCCTTCGACGTGATGGGTCCGCGGCTGCTCTTCACCGGCGTCGGCGGCGCCGTCATGACCGCCCTCATCTGGGCCCGACACCACCTGCTGTGGTGGCCCGTGCACTACATCGGCTTCGCCGTGAGCGCCACCAACATGACCTCGGCGAGCTGGTTCAGCATCTTCCTGGGATCGATCTTCAAGGCCTTCATCCTCAAGTACGGCGGGGTCCGGCTCTACCGCGCGTTGCGCCCGCTCTTCCTCGGCTTCATCCTGGGCCAGATCACCTGCTCCGCCTTCTGGCTCGTCGTCGACCTGATCGCCGGCGGCACCGGCAACAAGGTCCCGGTCTTCTCCCACCACTACTAGTCGAACAAGGAGGTTCATGGTGGCCAGGTACAGTTTGACTTCAGGGCTTTTCTCTCTGGACGAAGAGAGCGCAGCAAAGGATGATCTCGCAGCGACACTCGAGTCGATTGCCGCCGCCGGTTTCAGCGAAACGGAACTGATGGCGGAGGGCGAAGAGTGGCAGAGACCAGGGCCGCACGACGCGGGACCGTGCCGCCGGGCACTGGAGCGATGGGGGATCTATCCGCACACCATACACACGCCCATGACGGACGTGAACCTGGCAAGCTCGATCGAGGCGATTCGGCGTGACAGCGTCGCGCGCATCGGGGATGCGATGCGGTTTCTCGGGGAGGTCGGCGGACGCACCGCCATCGTGCATCCAACAGGCCACCCCACCCCTGAAGAGCAGCCCCTTGCATTGGAGAACAGGGGTGCGGCGGTGGAGCGCAGCCACCGCTCCGTGAGTGAGCTGGTCGCGGTTGCGGCGGAGACCGGGGTCCGTATCGCGCTGGAGAACCTGGGGACTACAAGGAGCCCGCATCGTCCACTGCCGTCCATGCAGGAGCTGCGCGCCTTCATCGCCGGCTTTCCGCCGGAACACGTAGGGCTCTGCCTGGACGCGGGGCACGCCTGCATCAGCGGACTCGATCCAGCCGAGCAGGCGCGAGTCGCCTCGGAGCGGCTCTACGCGCTGCACATACAGGATGTGGACGGAAAGAGCGACTGCCACTGGGTTCCGGGGCGCGGCGTCATCGACTGGTCCGCCCTGGGGGAGGCGCTTGCGGCCATCGACTTTGATGGTGCGTGGACGATAGAGGCCATGACGGGAGGCACGGAGGCGACGGCAGAGCAGGTCGCCGCCGAGTGCACTGCGTTGTCCGAACGCTGGGAAGCAGGAGGAATGTCGAATCCGGGGCCGCGCGGCTGATCCGGCTTCAGGCCGGCAGCCACGTTGGCTTGCCGGTCCTACAGGCGTATGGCGATCTGGTCCAGCAGCAGCAGGACGCCCAGGGGGAGGAAGTCGCCGAGGATGAGCCCAAGGAAGAAGGGCCGCATCCGGGTGAAGAGGCGGGGGCCGCCGTATCCCAGGATCAGGGTCTTCAGCAGCCAGGCCACCATCACCGTGAAGAACATCTTGTGGATCACCAGGCTGATGGGAAGCCGATGGGGTGCAGGGGCCACCAGATGAGTTGCTGGCGCAGGAGCATGAGTCCGGCCATGATGCCGCCGCCGATGGCCATGTAGCCCCAGTATTCCCACTTCGGCCCCACGGAGGAGCGCACCCGCGCCAGGGCGTCCTGCCAGGGATACTGCGTCTGCTCGAGGAAGTAGTGGGAGGTGTTCAGCCCGCCGTGCTCGTAGGCGATGGAAAGCATCATCCAGGCGGAGCTGCCCATGGTGACGACCAGGGCCACCACCATGCTCGGGAAGATCAACCGCCGTCCCCGCTTGACGTGCTCCTCGATGATCTTGAGCCCGTTGGAGCAGGAGACCATGACGAAGGTGATGATGTCGCTGGCCCACATGTAGGTGAGGGAGAGGGCCGCGATGCCGGTCAGTCCCAGGGCCCGGGTGCCGATCCCCCCGATCACCACGTCGGAGGCCACCATGGGCGTCACCAGGTAGGGCAGTCCTCCTTCGGAGATGATCCGCGTGATGCCCAGAAAGAGGACGAAGGCCAGGAAGAGGAAGACCGCCGTGATCCACGCCGGCATCCCCGCCTGCCACAGCCAGAAGCACATGAAGCCCAGACAAGCAAGAAGCAGCAGCACCGACCCCCGGTAGGAGAGGATCTCGTCGCCGTCGTCCATCCGCCGGCCTCGGCCGAAGGCATGGGCAAAGACCCTGCCGATGTGGCGGCGGCCGTTCCACAGGCTGAAGAGGGCGAGGACGACGAAGGCGCCGAACCCCTGGTGGGAGGCGATGGTGCCGCCCTGGGACCAGGGGCTGAAGAGGGGATCGATGCGCTCCACTCCCAGGCTGATCATCGCCGCTTCCTGGGCGAAGTTGATGATGGCGAAGACCCAGAAGCCGAGGGAGACCTCGCGCCGCACCAGGTAGGTGAAGCCGATCATCATGAAGTTGATGCCGATGCGCAGGCGCAGCTGGTCTTCGAAGAAGTGGAGGTAGTACCCCCCGATGGGGATGATGGGCAGGAAGTAGAAGTGGCGGTTGACGCCGTTGTAGCACTGGATGAAGAAGGGGATGGCGAAACCGAGCCAGAAGAGCCAGCTCTTGAAGAGGGGCTTGATCAGCCCCGGGGAGTCGCCATCGTCGATCATGGAGATGGGCAGCTGGGTCATGGGGAAGATCAGGCGCTCGTGGTGGACCCATTGCCTCCGCAGGATGACCATGATGGCGATCATGGCCAGGTGCAGGGAGAGGGCGAGCGGCAGCCAGTGGAGCAGAGGCGGCAGCCAGATCCCCCAGGGCACGCCCCCGCCGGGGGCGCCCTCGTAGAAGTCCTTGATCTCGCCGAACTCCTTGGTGGGGATGGCCCAGTCCGGGATCAGGGGCAGCACCTCGTAGCCCCAGTTGTTCTCCGGACTGGCGTAGTAGACGGCGGCGGTCAGTATCGGCAGCAGGTAGGAGACGATGCCGCAGGTGGCCACCGCCGAGCCGATGATCCACATGACGTACATCTGCGCCAGCTCGGCGGGGGAGAGCATCCACTTCCGGCGCATGAGGCCGGCGAGGGGGTTGCCCACCAGGATGACCGCGAAGAGGATGATCAGCGCTCCCGGCGTGTGCGCGACGGCCAGTGGTGGGGCGGGCTGCACGGCTGGAGCAGCAGCGAGAGCGCCGCCGACCGGCTCTTCCTCGGGCTCATCGTGGGGCCCCAGTGCGCCCATCTGCTCAGCGGCGACGACGGCTACCTGGAGGTCCTGCGCTCGCAGGTCGTGGCCCTCCTCGATCGCGCGGATCGAGAACGGCCGGCTGGTCGTGCCCAAGAGCCACGGCCCCGAGGGCTGGACCGGCTACGACGAGTTCAGCATCCGCGGCGGCCCCACCCACCTGGTCAACCTGTGGCACGAGTCCATGTCGCCTGGCGACCACGAGCTCGTCACCAGGGTGCGGGACGGCGGCGGCACCGACTGGAACGAGCTGCCGGCCATCGGCGACCGCGGCGGCGCCCGCACCGAGTTCGCCCGATTCCAGTACTACGACGGCAGGAATCCAGGCTGGCCGGTGCAGTGCCTGCAGGCCGACTACGGTCAGGTGGCCGCCTACCTCGAGGGCATGAACCGCGACACCCGCACCGTGCAGCAGATCATCGACGACAACGCCTGGCCGCCGAACCCCGTGATCGTCAAGGGCCTGGTGCAGACCACCATGGGCTGCCCCGGCCAGCTCTACAACGGGGGCATCCTGCGGGCCACGGTGCGCTACTTCGACGCCGCCGCGGCCCGGCCGGGCCTGCCGCCGGACGTGGCCGCCCTCGTGGACGACCTCTCCGCCGGCGGCTGCGGGATCCAGCTGGTGAACACCAGCCACAGCGACAGCCGCAACCTCATCGTCCAGTCCGGGGCCTTCGGCGAGCACTCCTTCACCGAGGTGGGGTTCACGGGGACGGCCGTCGGCAGCGACGAGCCCAACCCCAACACCCGCGTGCGCGCCGACAGGACGGCCACGGCGGCCACCGTCCAGGTCGACGGCCGGCACTTCAGCGTGACCCTGCCGCCCATGACCTCCGTGCGTCTCACCTGCGGCCTGAGGCGGTTCGCCAACGACCCGAGCTACGCCTTCCCCTGGCACGGCGGCCAGGTGCCCGTCGAGTAGCCCCTGGCCCGAGGACTGATGACGACCGGCCGCGCCCGCCCGGCCCCGACCGCCAGGACGGGGTTGATCGAACGGGCCCGCCGCGTGATCCCCGGTTGCTCCCAGGCCTTCAGCAAGGGCCTGGACCAGTATCCCGGATCCCTCGGTCCCCACTACCTCGTGCGCGGCAGCGGGGCGGAGGACTTCACCATGGGGTTGTGTCCCGTCGTTCTGGGATATGCCGATCCCGAGGTGAACGAGGCCGTCCGCCGGCAGCGGGAGGGACCGGATCGCCTGCTGCGGCTATCACGGCTGGCACGACTGGTACATCGGGACGACCCCGCGCGATCTCGGGGTCCCGCGCCAGGTGGCCGATCTCACCCACACCTTTCCCTACGGGGACGTGGCCGGCCTCGCGCAGTTGCTGCAGAGCCGCTCGGCGCACGGCGGCGCGGTTCGGGCTCGGGGACCGGCTGCGCTGCGTCGGGTGCGGCCCCCGAAGCGTGCTGCGGTTCACCGGGCCCGACGGCGGCGAAGATCCAGACATGCGCCGCGGCATCCTCACGGCGAACTGCCACAACATGTGCCTGGCCCACACGCCCGAGGTCGTGGACCGGCTGCTCGCCGTGTACGGCGAGGTGATGGAGATGATCTCCGGTCTTCTGCGGCGCGGCGAGAACCTGCGCGCCCAAGTGGAGGGTGAGCTGGTACGGCCGGTCTTCCGGCGCCCCCTCCCCGGCTTCCAGCGGGCCCTCTCCTGAGCCTCGACGACATGCCCGGAGGGCCCGCCCGGGGCCTGCCCCCGATGGGCCGGGTCGTCCCCTGCCTGTTCTTCCTGTCCGGGGCCTGCGGCCTCGTCTACCAGGTCGTCTGGGCCCGCATGCTCGTCGTCGTCTTCGGGGCCACCGTGCTCGCCGTGAGCACGGTGCTGAGCGCCTTCATGGCCGGCCTCGCCCTGGGCAGCTTCCTCTTCGGGCGTTACGTCGACCGGCGCGGCGCCGGCGGCCTCCGCCGGCCGCTGCGCATCTTCGCCCTGCTCGAAGCCGGCGTCGGCCTCTACGCCCTGCTCTTTCCGGCCCTGGCCCGGGAGATCGGCTCGTCGGCGGCCATGCTGCAGGCCCTCGGCCCCGAAGGCGGCGCCCTCTCCCCGGTCCTGCGCTTCCTCATCACCTTCCTGCTCCTGCTCGTGCCCACGACCCTGATGGGCGCCACCCTGCCGGTGCTGTCGAAGTTCGTCGTGCGCCGGCTGGCGGGCGCGGGCCCGGGGGTCGGCCTGCTCTACGGGATCAACACCCTGGGCGCCGTGGCCGGCGTCGTCCTGGTCACCTTCTTCCTCATGGAAGCCCTCGGGCTGCAGGGCAGCATCTGGGTGGTGGCCGCCGCCAACTTCACCGTCGCCGCCCTCGCCATGCTGGCCGACAGGAAGCTGGCGGCCCCCGCGGCTGACCCGTCTCCCGACACCGGCCTCGAACCAGCCGGGGACCCGAAGGTCTCTCCCTCGTCGGCTGCGGCGGGCGAGCCGGTCCCGCGCCACCTCGTCACCGCCGTCATCGCCGCCTTCGGCCTCTCCGGCTTCGCCGCCCTCGGCTACGAGGTCGCTTGGCTGCGCCTCTTCTTCGTCTCCTTCGGCGTCAACACCCACTACGAGTTCAGCATCATCCTCATCGCCTTCCTGCTGGGGATCTCCCTGGGCAGCCTCGCCTGCGGCCGCTATCTCCGGGCGGAGAGGGACCTGCCCGCCCTCTTCGGGACGATGGAGGTCCTCATCGGCCTGGTGGGCCTCTGCTCCGTCTTCCTCTTCGTCTGGTGGCCGGAGTGGAGCGGCTGGATCCAGGGGGCCGGCACGTGGTGGGGCCACCGCCTGGGCGTCTTCGCGGTCTCCTTCGTCATCATGCTCGTGCCCACCCTGCTCATGGGCGCCCTCTTCCCGGTGGTGAGCCGCATCAACACCCCCCGCCTCGGCCGGCTCGGGCGCGGCGTGGGAGACGCCTACGCGGTCAACAGCCTCGGCGCCATCGCCGGCTCGGCCGCCACCGGTTTCCTCCTCCTCCCCGTCCTCGGCACGGAAGGCGCCTTCAAGGCCCTGGGCCTCGTCAACGTGACCGCCGGCCTCGTGGTCCTGGCGCTGCACCAGCGCCACCGCCCCCTCCGGCGCAACAAGGCGGTGGCCGCCGGCGCCCTGGCCCTCACCCTCCTCGCCCTGGCCCTGGCTCCGGGGGACGTCCTTAGGAGGATCGTCGAGCCGCGCACGCCGCGGGCCGAGCTGGTGTTCTACCGGGAGGGCCGCGAGGGGGTGGTCACCGTCGTGGCCGAGCCGGGATACCGCGTGATGAAGTTCAACCGGGGCAGCCAGGTGCCCACCGACTACGGCTCCTTCCAGGTCTTCCGGCTCCTCGGCCACCTGCCCCTGCTGCTGCACGATGCCCCGCGCGAGGTCCTCGTCGTCGCCCTCGGGGGCGGCCTCGCCCTGGGGGCGGTGGCCCAGCACGACGTGACCCGTGTCGAGTGCGTGGAGATCGTGCCCGACGTGCTGGCCGCGGCCCGGCAGGAGTACGGGCCCTTCAACCATCACGTCCTCGACCGACTGGACGAGCACCCCATCCACATCTCCTTCGACGACGGCCGCAACCACCTGCTGTCGTCGGAGCGCCGGTACGACGTGATCACGGGCGACGCCACCCATCCCTCCAGCACCGACAGCTGGATCCTCTACACCCGCGACTTCTACGAGCTGTGCCGGTCCCGTCTGAAGGAGGGGGGCATCTTCGTGCAGTGGCTGCCCTTCCACGGCCTCCTCGTGGACGACTTCAGGACCGTGCTGCGCACCTTCGGGAGCGTCTTCGAGCACGCCACCCTGTGGCGCACCAACCACTTCTCCGTCATGGTGGGCACCACCGGGCCCCTGCGCGTGGACCTGGCGGAGCTGGAGGCGAGGTTCGATCGCCGCTCCGTGCGCGAGAGCCTCGAGGAGGCGGACCTGGGGAACCCCCTCGACGTGCTGAGCTGCTTCCTCCTCGACGAGGACTCCTTCGCCGCGTACGTGGGGGAGGGGCCCGTCAATACCGACGATCACCCGCACCTGAGCTTCGCCAGCCGCCGCGGCTATGGCGCCGAGGTGTGGCGCGTCCTGGCCGATCTGGACCGCCACCTCGAGGAGCATCCCCCGGCCCTCGGGCCCTGGCTCGAGTATCCGGACGAGGAGGCGCGTCTGGAGATGTAGCCGCGGCTGCGGGCCTGGTTCGAGGGCAAGCGCCACGTGCTGAAGGGGGACATGCTGCGCCTGAGTGAAGACTGGTCGGGGGCGCTGGCCGCCTACGCACGGGCCCTGGAGGCGAACCCCCGGGAGCTGACGGCCCGCCACTACCAGGAGGAACTGGAGGGTCCCCTGCGCGAGTACAACCGCCGGCTCCGGGAGCGCCTGCCGCAGGTGGGAGGCCACCATTGAGCGGTTGCCCCGCCGGCGGGTCCCATGCGATGATTAGGCGATCCCCCGATCCGGCCGTCGAGGAGAGCTGTATGAAGATCACGGCGTCAGGCTGCGTTCACGATGGGCGTGAAGGGCCGGCGCACCGCAGGTCCTGCGCCTTCACCACGGTCTACCTCGCCCGGGACGGAACCCTCTACGTCACCGGGCGCTTTGGCAGCGACCGCGAGTCCCTCGACGGCCATCCCTGCGTCTTCGCCAGCCGCGACCTCGGCGAGACCTGGGAGATGCGCCACGACGGCCACGGCCGCTGGGACTGGGACGGCGGTCCCGGCGAGAACAAGTGCCTGGCCCTCACCGAGGTGACCCCGGGCGAGTTCATCTCCACCTCCCTGATCGTGGACCGCTCCCGCCCCGAGCTGCCCTTCGTCAACCCCCGGACCCAGGGACTGCTGCCCATGCGGGTGGTGCACGCCACCTCCACCGACGGGGGGCGCACCTGGAGCCCGCCCCGGCCGATGGAGACGAGTCCCCATCCGGCGGCGTCCACCTGCACCCACGCCGTCATGGCCATGCCCGGCGGCGTCCTCGCCCAGCCGTACGAACACTGGAAGGAGTACGACGACCCCACCCCGGGGAAGCCCGGCGCCCTCCTGCGCTTCTCCTTCGACGGCGGCGCCACCTGGCCCGAGTTCGCCACCGTGGCCCGGCATCCGGAGCACCGCATGGCCTACTGGGACCAGCGGCTGGAGGCTCATCCGGAGACCGGCCGCCTGGTGGCCATGTTCTGGACCCACGACTTCGACGCCGGCCAGGACGTGGACGCCCACATCGCCTGGGGGTCGGCGGACGGCCGCCAGTGGTCGGAACCGCGGTCCGCCGGCCTGCCGGGACAGCATTGTCAGCCCCTGTCCCTCGGCGGCGACCGCCTGCTGGCCGCGTACCCGCGCCGCCGGGACCCGCCCGGCATCGTCCTCTCCCTCAGCGAGGATTTCGGCTGCACCTGGGACCGGTCCCGCGACCTGGTGGTCTATGACAGCACCGAGGGCACGGAGGCTGGGGCCGGGGACGCGCGGTTCGACGCCGATCTGTGGAGCGACATGGAGAGCTGGCGTTTCGGCCATCCCCGCGCGGCCCTGCTGCCGAAGGGGGAGGTCTTCGTCGTCTACTACGCGGGTGGCCGCGGGGTCAAGAGCGCCCGCTGGGCCAGGGTTTCGGTGGAGTAGAAACCGATGATGAGCGACTACGACCTGAGGCTGGTGGAGGACGAGCTGGCCCCCGGCGGCCGGATCGCAATCCCGGCGCTGACCGGTTTCCGGATCATCTACGTGGGCAGGGGCCGTGCGGAGGTCGCGCCCGCGGGCGGCGGCCAGCAGGAGCTGGGGGAGAACACGGCGCGCTTCGGCGCGGAGGCCTGCTCCGTGAAGGCCGGCGCCGACGGCGCCACCCTGTGGCGCTGGGAGATGATGCGGGGCGAGGGCGGCTGGCGCGCCGAGGGCGAGGAGGCGAGCTGCCTCCTCAAGGCGTCGCACGGCCTGCAGTTGGACCCGGGAGAGGAGTGGATGATGCGCTGCGACCGCGTCGACTTCCCGCCCGGGGGCATCGCCTACACCCACGTCCACTCGGGCCCGGGGTTGCGCTGCCTGCTGCGGGGCGAGCTCATGGTCCGGGTGGAGGACAGCAAGGAGTGGATCGTGCGGCCCGGGGAGACCTGGTTCGAGCGTGGTCCCGACCCGATCTACGCCCGCGCCTCGGACGAGCCGACGAGTTTCGTCCGCGCCATGGTGGTGCCCCGGTCCTACAAGGGACGCACCACCATCACCTACGTGAAGGCCGAGGACGCGGACAAGCCGAAGCCGCAGCAGTACACCCGGTTCGTCGACGAGTTCATCGACCCATGACCGGCCTGGTGCTGCAAGGAAGGGTCAACTGGTCCGGCGAGCACTGGATCAGCTATCTGCGCCCGCCGGGCGCCTCGGCGGACACCGGCATGGTCAGCCTCTACAACATGCGCTACACCGAGGCCGGCCACGGCTTCGTCGCCTTCGTCGTCATCGACGACGAAGGCGGTCCGGCCTTCAAGGGCCTGTGCACGGACAACCGGGGGCTGGTGGATTTCGTCCGCGAGCGGGTCCTCCACCAAGCCAGCCATCCGCCCTACGACGAAGAGCTGCCGGTGATGGAGGCCCACTTCACCCAGGCCGGACACGTGGCCCGCGACCCCTCGTGGACGATCGCCGCCGCCGGGCGAGAGATCACGGCCCGGTGGGGGCGGATCCAGCCGGTGGTCATCGCCGCCGGCCCCTGGCCGGGCGCCGGCCCGAGCAACTACGTCTGCTCCCTGCTTCACTTCGCCGAGGAGTCCTCCATCACCCTGGACGGGCGCGCCGTGGCAGGAAGGCCCTATCCGCGGGACATCTGGAGGCCCTCCATCGGCGGCGACCGCAGCTCCTGCGTCTTCGCCATCTCGGAGAGCCTGCTGACGGTGGAGCTGGACTGAGCGGGTACGCCAGGAAACGAAGCTCCTGACAGGTTCTTTTATTCGCAGCTATCGAAAGGAACCGGGGAGTCGCTGCGCATGGGGCTGGTAGCGGGGGAAGTGGTGAACCTTTTGGCCGTTCTCGCTCCACCGGGTAGCCACGCACAGGGCGCCGGGGCGGGCGCCACAGACGGGACACTCGACGGCCAGGTCGTCACTGTGGGCCCGGGCCGTCGTTCGGCGCCTCTCGGTCTCGGTCATCGGATCGCGCTTTCCCTCTCCGGGGTTCCCCGGCTCCTCGCTGGAGCCGGGCCGCACACAACCACCGCGAAGCCCGGCATTTCCCCGGGTATCGAACACGGAGGGAGCGCACGTTAGCAGAAACTAACCCCCGGCGCCTTCGACCGCCGCGGCGCCCGATCCGAGCCCTGGCGCAGCCCGGCGAGCAAATGGCCCTGTTCCACCTACCCCCGGACGTGGAATGCCTGTCCTGGCTGCTCAACGCCTACGACCAGTCCGGAGGCGAGGCCATGACCAAGGGCCGGGGCGCCCCTTGGGACCTGCGCCTATGGGTGGCCTTCATGCTGCACCTTTTCCATCGAGGACAGAGACGGACAGCTACACGGCTGCCGCTTCGCAGAGGCCCGCGTTATCCGATGGCTGCACCCGGACGGGTGGGCAACCGCCGCGGCGACTGGCACCGCTTCCCGGAGGCCCTGCGCCGCGTCTCCGGCCTGACAACCCCCTTCGGCAATTGGGACGTTCCGCTTATCACCGTCCAAGCCTTCCCCCGCGAGTACGACCCGGACGCCTGGATCCCCGTCAACCAAGTGTGCCCGCCGACCGCCGCCCGGGGCGCCCCCGTCGACTTCGACCGCCTGACCCGCTACGGCACCGAGTCCGCCACCCTGTACCGCGCCTACCTGTCCGCCGTCGCCTGGATGGACCGGAGCGCCCGCCAAGGCCGAGCCCTCACCGCCGCCGACGGCGAGGCCCTGGCCCGCTTCAACCGGCCCCTCACAGCGGACGGCCTGGCCCGGCTGGCCGGCCTGGACCCCAAGGCCAACCGCACGAACCGCCGCCGCTCCCTGGCCGCCTTCGAGCGCCTGGCCGACGACGGTATGCTCGACCTGGTGACCGATGGCCGCTCCCGGTTCCGCCTGCTTGGCCCGTGTCAACCGGGTACACTCGCCGCCGTAAGTGACTGTCCCGCAACGGTTCCCATTTTAGCCCGAGCAGTACCCGAACAACGCCGCTCTAGCGAGCGAGCTTGTACTGCTACCGCACCGACAAGAACCCCACCCCCAAACCCAACAGCAGCAGCGAGGCGCCCCGGGGTTCTGCAACCCCTGACCCGCGAAGCCTAGACACAACCCCCGGAACCATGGCGCGTATGCGCGGCTGTTGGCGCATACGAGGGCAGCCAGCACGACCCCCGTACCATGGCGGAATATTCCGTAGCGTAGCCCCTAAGGCGCAGCGTCAAACGGAATATCTCTGCCAGGCACATAGCCCTCCTTCTCACTGCTGCGCCCCACGGGCGCCCTCACCGGTAGCGGTACAGCACGAGCCAGCAGATACGAGACAACGGCGTACGCCATCAACAGCCGTCCGGCCGTTGATGGCCTAACAGTGCCGAGAAGGCCACGCTTACCGCTTCGCCCTTGAGGGGCTACGCTGCTGAATATTCCCGCCCCTGATACCTGATTGCAGACAGGCCCGGCACCCCGGATGCAGCAACAGCAAGATGGCAAGGGAACAGCAACAGCGCCGGACTCAAGCCACGGTTGACGCAGCTTGGGAAGGGCTGCCCGGGGTCCGTATCGTGAGCCGCGACGCCCGCGACGCCGACACTGGGGAGCGCGGATGGATTGTGGTTCCAGAGGATGCCGCCGCCGCCATCGAGGCCCGATAAGGGGATTTGCCGCCAACCGGCGACGAAAACGGCCGTAAGTTGTTGTTTTTTCCCCATTATGCACCTCCCTCGACCCCGACAAGGAAGGGAAGGGGGGGGAGAAGGAACGGGCCGGGACGGCCTGACGGGCCGCCCTCCCGTCCTTCCTGCCCAAGAGCAACATGCAACAGCCTACCCCACCCCCACCCCCACCCCCACCGCCCCCACGCCCGTCAACAGCCGTCCGGCCATTGACGGCCTAACGGAGCCCGTCGCCACCCACGCCAGCCGAGCCCCAGGCACCGGCACATCGAGGCCCTGCAAGACAGGCCCGGCACCCTTCATGCAGCAGCAGCAGGGAAGGGTGTCCAACGGTTTGACGCCCTGGGGAGCAACAGATACCCTCTAGTGTCGCGTCCGACAAATGAGTTGTAAAAACAGAGTCAAGGCCTTATCTTCAGGCCATGGCCCGCCCGGTGTCCCGCCTTGAGTTGACCGCGTCCGAGCGACAGGAGTTGGAGCGTCGCGTCAGGGCCCCCTCCGCGTCCCAGCGCGACAGCCTGCGCGCGGCCATCGTCCTGCGCCGGGCCGAAGGGATCAAGCAGGTGCAGGTGGCCGCCGAGTTGGGCGCCAGTGTGGCGTGTGTGAACAAGTGGTCGCAACGCTTTGATCGCGAGGGTTTGGCGGGACTGAACGACGCCAAGGGCCGGGGCCGGCCGGCGAGCTTGCCGGCGGACAAGGTCGAGCAGGTCCTCACCGCGGTCACGCAGCCGCCGAAGCCGCGCACGCGCTGGAGCGTGCGCTCGATGGCCCAGGCGGCGGGGATGTCGCCGGACAGCGTGCACCGGATCTGGAAGGCCAACGACATCAAGCCCCATTTGACCAAGACCTTCAAGGTCTCCACGGACCCGCACTTCGAGGAAAAATTCTGGGACGTGATCGGGCTCTACCTGGATCCCCCCGAGCGCGCGCTGGTGCTGTGCTGTGACGAGAAGAGCCAGTGCCAGGCGCTGGAACGGACCCAGCCGGGCTTGCCGCTGGGGATCGGCGACATCCGCACCCGGACCCACGATTACAAGCGCCACGGTACGATCACCTTGTTCGCCGCGCTCAACTACCTCGACGGCAAGCTCATCGCGCGTCTGGAGGCGCGTCATACCCACGTCGAATGGCTCCGCTTTCTCAAGCAGATCGACCGCGAGACGCCCAAGAACCTGTCGCTGCACCTGATCGTGGACAACGCCGGCCCCCACAAGGAGGAGAGCGTGCAGCATTGGTTGTCTCGGCATCGGCGCTTCCATGTCCATTTCATCCCCACCAGTTCCTCCTGGATGAACTTGGTCGAACGGTTCTTCGGCGAGCTGACGCAGGATGTGATTCGGGACGGCAGCTTTGCCAGCGTCGGGGAGTTGGTGCGCGACATCGAAGCCTACTTGGCGCAGCGGAACTTGGCCCCCAAACCCTACCGCTGGAAGGCCGACGGCGAGACCATCCTGCGCAAGATCCAGCGCGCTCGGGAGACGGTGGCGGCGACATCGGACAGCCCTTGTTGATTCTTCTTAATTCTCGGACGGGACACTAGTGGCCGCCATCTTTCTCGCCTACCTGGTGGGACCCCTGAACGAACGCGGCTGGCGTGGTCTGGTGGCGAGCCTCACCGGACGCCTGGCCGGCGAGCTGCGAGAGGCCACCCGCGACACGGCCCTTGTCTCCGGTCTCCAGGTCCACCGGCGGCTGAGTCCTCCCCCGGGCCGCCTCACTGGGGAGAACGGCGCCACGGTCGACTTCCTGGCCGCCGACCGCGCCGGAGCTCATGCCATGGGCGCCGACCTGGCCGTCGTCGACGAGGCCGGCCTTCTGCAGGAACGTGACCGCCCTTTGTGGGATTCGGTGGTGTCGTGTCTTGGAGGCCGCAACGGGCGGCTGCTTTGCATCTCGATTCAAGGCCGCGGTCCGATGTTCGCCGAGATGAAGGCGCGCCGGAAGGACCCGGCCGTAGTGTATCACGAGTACGCCGCCGAGCCGGAGGATGACCCCGCTTCGGAAGCGACGTGGCACAAGGCGAATCCCGGCCTGAAGTCTGGCGTCAAGAGCATCGAGCACATGCGACGGGCCGCCCGCCGCGCCCTGGGCGCCCCGGAGGCCATGCCCGGCTTTCTGAGCTACGAGTTGAACATGCCGACGGACCCGGCTATGCAGACCATCGTCTCCGTGGACGAATGGCTACCGCTCTACGAGGCCGAGGTCCCGGAGCGCGACGACGACGTTACGATTGGCGTCGACCTGGGCGGCAGCACGTCGATGACCGCCGCCGCGTTGTACTTCCCGCGCACCGGGCGGCTGGAGGTCCTGTCAGCCTTCCCCTCTACCCCGGACCTGCGGGAGCGAGGCCGCGCCGATGGCGTTGGTAGCCTCTACGAGACCCTGCGAGACACTGGGGAGTTGCTTGTGCTGCCGGGCCGCGTCACCCCGGTTGACGAGTTCCTGGCGAGAGTGGGCGAAGAGGTGGCCGACCTGCGAGTTGTGTCCGCCGGCGCCGACCGCTTCCGCCGGGCCGAGTTCGAGCAGGCCGTTGAGAACGCCGGTCTCCAGTGGCGTCTGGAGTGGCGCGGTTCCGGCGCCCACGGCACCACCGAGGCCGCCCACGACGTTCGAGCCTTTCAGCGCGCCGTCAGAACCCGGGCCCTGTTCCCTCACCGGCACCCGTGTCTTGCCCTGGAGAGCGCCATAGCCGCCTCGACTCTGACGTTCGACGTGGACGGAAACCCCCGCCTCGACCGGCGTACTCGCCGGGGACGAATCGACCCGTTGAGCGCGACCGTGATCGCCTGCGGTCTGGGCGAGCTGGCCCGGCCGAGGCTCGACCGCCGTTTCCTCATCCGATGACAACCCCCTCAAATCGCCCGTATCGGGCGTTTTCACCGAAGGAGCACCACCCATGTTGAAGTCACAGAAGGCCGCCCTCGCACTCTCCAAGCTGCGCGAGCGCGCCGCGATCCTCACCGGGCAGGAGACCGCACCGCCGAGGAGGACACCGAGCTGCAGGCCTTGCCCGGCCAGGTCGCCGAGGCGGAGAAGCAGTACCGCACCGCCGTCGAGGCGGAGGACGCGGAGAACCGCCGTGAGCCCGACGGCGAGGTCCGCGAGCTGGCCGGCCTACAGTCGCGCGCCAGTGTCGCCGAGATCGTGGCCGGCGCCATGTCCGGAGGACAGCCCGAGGGCGCCACCCGGGAGCTGCAGAAGCACCACAACCTGGCCGGCAACCAGGTTCCGCTTTCCCTGTTGGTCGACCGCCAGCAGCCCGAGGACCCGGACCTGCAGAAGCGCACGTCCGGGGTCACCCCGGGGCCCACGTCCGGGCCGGCCATGCAACAGCCGGTGATCCCCTTCGTGTTCCCGGAGTCCGCCGCCGCCTTCCTGCAGATCCCGCAGCCGACCGTCCCGGCCGGCGAAGCCGTCTACACCGTGGTCAGCACCGCAGCGACCCCGGGCAAGCCCGCCGAGGGTGCCGACCAGGACCACAGCGCCGGAGCCCTCACCGCGTCGGTTCTCACCCCGTCGAGGATCCAGGCCTCGTTGTTCTTCAGCATCGAGGACCGCGCCCGGGTGCCGCAGCTCGACGCGGCGTTGAGGGAGAACCTGTCCGCCGCCCTGGCGGATGAGCTGGATGAGACCGTGATCGACGACCTGCTGACGGGCTCCACCCTGTCGCAGATCGACGCCAGCGCGGCCGACACCTTCGAGACCTACCGCTCCCGGTTCGCCTTCCTTCGCGTGGATGGCACGTACGCGAGCGACACCGAGGCCCTGCGCCTGGTGATCGGTTCGGCAACCCTGGCCTCCATGGCCGCCAAGTTCCGCGGCACCGCCTCCGACGTGGACGCCTACATGAGCCTGAAGGAGATCACCGCCGGGGTGCGGGTGTCCGCGCACGTCCCGGGCGTTACCAGCAACAAGCAGCCCGGCGTGGTCCGCCGAGGATCGAGGATGGACGCCGTGACTGCCATGTGGCAAGGCGTCGAGCTTTTGGAGGACAGGTATACGCAGACCAAGGCCGGGGAGGTGGTCCTGACCGCGACCATGTTGTACGCGCACCAGGTACTCCGCACCGCCGGCTTCCCCCGCGTCGAGGCGCAGCACGCATAGGCCACGGGCCCGGGGGTTCAACACTCCCGGGCCCCTTCAGAGAAGGAATCCAAGATGCAGCCGGAGAAGCGATACAGGTACGCGCCCCTCACGTTGCGCCAGGATGGCGACGGCCGGCGGCTGGAGGGCGTGCTCGTTCTGTATTCCGAGATCGCCCCGGCCTTCGGGAAGAGGATCGAGCCGGGCGCCTTCGGTGACGTGGGCCAGGTCGACGCGATCTTGAACCTGCAGCACGACAGGAGACGACCTCTCGCCCGATCCGGTGCCGGTCTCGACCTGGTGGACACCGCCGAGAACCTGCAGGTCCGCGCCGAGCTGCCGGATACCACCGACGGCAACGACGCCCTGACCCTGGTCAAGGCCGGAGTGCTGCGAGGCCTGAGCGCGGAGTTCTTCGTCCGAGAGGCGCACACAAGCCCGGAGGGCGTCGAGGTCGTGACCGGCGCCGAGCTGGTAGGTGTCGGCCTGGTCGACCGCCCGGCCTATCCGAGCGCGACCGTGGAGGCCCGCCAGGAGGCGCAGAGACGCCGCCTGAGCCGTTCGGCCGCCGGGGTGTGGTTCTGATGGGGTGGCCCTTCCGAAAGCGAGAGGCGCCCGTCAGGGTGGACTACACATCCCAACGGATCGCCGAGATCCTGAGCCGGGCCAACGCCCCGGAGGTGGACGCGGCCGCCGTCAGCGCGGTGGCTATCGCCTCCAGCCTCTACGAGTCCGCCGTCGTGGCCGCCACCTTCACCGCGGAGGGCGTCGACTTCCCGGCCTGGTGGAGAGCCCTACTCGGCCGCGCCCTGATCGAGCGAGGCGAGTTCGTGTCCGTGATCGACGTGGAGGACGGAGGGCTGGACCTGCTGCCCTGCACCTCGTGGGATGTGACCGGACGCGCCCGGCCCTCCGAATGGCGCTATCGCTGCGACGTGGCTTCGCCGTCCAGAACCTTCACAAGACGGGTGCCGGCCGAAGGCGTGGTCCATGTGAGACTACACGCCTCCGCCTCCGCTCCCTGGAAGGGCCGCGCCCCGTGGGCCGTGGCGTCCAGAACATCGGCCCTGGCCGGCCGCATCGAGACGGCCCTCGAGCGCGAGGCCGTCTTGCCCTCCGGCACACTGACGAGCTTCCAGGACCTGACCGCCGTGCAGATGGATCAACTTGAATCCCGCTTCAAGACCGGAGGCCACACCGCTGTCAGCTCTGGAGGCCCCGCCTCTCAAGTCTCCAGTGCGCCGACCCGCTTCGGACCGGCCCCCGCCTCGGCGATGGTTTCGCTTCGTGAGCAGGTCCAGGGTGACGTTCTGAGCGCCTGCGGTATCGTCCGCGAGCTGGTGCAGTCCGGCCAAGGGACCAACGCCCGCGAGGTGACGCGACGGTGGAGGACTCTGCACCTGGAGGCCGTCGGCGACCGCATCCGCGAAGAGCTGGAGGCGAAGCTGGACCGCGAGGTCCGCCTTGACTGGAACCAGGTCGAGACCCCGGACTCCCTGGCGCAGCGCGCCCGCGTCGTGAAGGACCTGACGGGCGCCGGGGTGGACCTGAGCGAGGCCCGCGCCGTGGCCGGGCTGTCCGCGCCGGAGGTCCTGCCCCCGGATTCTGAGGCCCCCGCTCGCTGATTCCGGGGCGCGCCGGCCCGATCTCCCCCGGGCCCGTGTCCCACACCCGGAGCCTTCCAAAGGCCGTCAGACGGCGCCTGAGCGCCCCGGAGCCCTTAACCTTCCCGGCCTCTCCCCCCACGAAACGGAGGCCGAAATGACCACCAAGATCCGCTTTGCTCTCGTATGGGCTGGGGCCCTCTTGGTTGTGCTCTGCTTCGACGGGCGGCTGGCCGGAGAGACTCCCACGGCCGAGAAGCCCGTTCCGCCCGCCGCCGGCTTGGAAGCCCAGGTCGACTCTATCCTGAGCACCTTAGTGCGGGGGCAGCCATGCCTGGCCGCCGGCAACTCATCCCACGACTGCTTCCAACTCTGGAGCGCGTGCCGGCCGTTGGATCTGATCGTTGAAGGCCTGCCCGAAGACGCGGAGGAGATCGGGCTGACGAGGGAACGCATCCAGACGGCGGCGGAAAGCCGGTTGCGGGCCGCGCGGCTGTACGACGCGGAGGCGGGCCACTACCTGTATGTCAACGTCAACGTTGTAGGGCGCGCGTTCTCAACCGGCGTCGGATACAACAAATTGCTGCATGACGAGGCGTTGGGTATAGGCGGGCGGGCTCAGACCTGGCATGTCGGGGCCGCCGGGACGCACGGAGGCGACGCGGGCTACATCCTGCAAGACGTGTCCGAGCAAATGGACCGCTCTGTTGTCGAGTACCTGCGCGTGAACGAAAGCGCCTGCGCCGGGCCCTGACGGCGCCGCCGTCGCAGTTTCGATAATCGCAGATAGACATAGACGCTCTCTTCGAATGGACTCTGTGTCATTTCGACACTGTAAGTCCGCCGAGTCCTGTCACAGACATTACCTTGGAAGGAAATTGCCAATGAACCAAGAACCTATCTCAAAATCACTACACATAACCTTGAGTTCTGATTGCTGATGATGTACCATTACTGTATGGTTACTCTGACCGACCAGCAATGGGAACGGATCCGTCATCACTTTCCTGAGGAGCATCGCCCCGGGAGCCATCCGGGTCGTAAACCGATTGCCACCCGTGACGTTCTTGAAGCTGTGCTTTGGATTCTCAATACCGGGGCTCAATGGCATATGTTGCCGCAGTGCTATCCGAACTACAAAACCGTGCATCGCCGTTTTCAAAATTGGTGTCGTCAAGGGGTGTTACGCGAAGTTCTCGTGGACCTGGCCCAGACTCTTCACGAGCAAGGGGACTTGGACGAATCGGAAGCTTTCATTGATGGCATGTTCTCGGCGGCCAAGGGTGGAGGTGCCGATATCGGCCACACCAAGCGAGGCAAGGGCGTACGAGTCATGGGGATCGTGGACCGCCATGGGCTTCCCTTGTCGGTGAGCACGCATGCAGCGAACCATCATGAAGTGACGCTGGTTCAGTTGACGTTTGACTTCTACCTGATCGAAGACAAACCCAAGAACTTGATTGGAGACAAAGCCTACGACAGCGACCCGTTAGATGAGGAGCTGAAGAAAGAAGGGGCCGAGATGATCGCTCCCCATCGCCAGAACCGAACCAAGAAAAAGACTCAGGACGGACGCCGATTGCGTCGCTATGTGCGGCGTTGGATGGTGGAGAGATTCTTCGCTTGGCTTCAATGGCAGCGTCGAGTGATCACTCGCTGGGAATTGTATCCGGAGAATTTTCTTGGCTTCGTCCAACTTGCCTCCATCCTGATTTTACTTAAGCAATTTCAATTTTGAGATAGGTTCAAGATAGTAGAGAAGGCCATAAAGAGCATGAAAGGGATTGATGACGGGATGCGCACGTGCCTGGTACTGACTTGGGTTTTCGCAGGGCCGATCCCCGACGCTCTCACTGCAGAGAGCCCAGCCAAGATTTACGCCTCGGGTCCGAGTGGCATTGTCCGCATGAACTTGGACGGCTCCGAGTTCGAGGTTCTGATTGATGCCGACGGGAGACGCCCTGGCGATTTGGCGATAGACTGGATGGAGAGCAAGCTCTACTGGAGTGACGGGTGGAAGATCCACCGTTCCAATTACGATGGTTCCCAGTTGGAATCATACGTTGATATGCACCCGAGTACATGGTTATCGGCGCATCGTGATGACTTGACCGGGTTCTCCATGGATATCCACTCCGAGGATCGGCTACTGCTGTTCACGGCCAGTTTCAGTTATCATTACGAAACCAACCAACTGGCTTTTGTGAACATCGACGATGGGCTGGGTTCAGTCTCTGATGTGGAGTTCGATGATGAGAGCAACGCCTACATCAGTGGGGCCGCCATAGTATCTACTGACAGTAGTCGCGTTCTGATGTGCTACGCTCTAGAAGCTACAGAAGAAGGAGTTCTCGTTCCGTCGTGTTATTCGCATGAGTGGAGGGACAAGGGAAACGGATACAACTATCTGGCGAGCCACGGCCAAGACTGGGAATTCCTTGAAGACTATCACTACTTCGTGGAGGAGGGCGGGAATCATTGGATCAGACGGAATAACTACAACGAGGACATCCTGCTTGTAGAGAAGCAGTTGTTCTCATGCGGGTTTGACCAGTCCACATTCGATCCGCCGCCTCAAATGGCTATGGACACGCGCCAAGGAGTCATGTATGTAAACTCATCCGAGGGACGAATTGCCGGATCGTTCTGCAACGACGCCGGAAAGTTGGAATCCAAGGAGATCTTTCTCGGCGTACAGGATCCTCCCCAGATGGTTGATATGGCAGCTCATGATGGCAATGTCTTCTGGTCCGACGTTCAAGGGGAGATCTGGCGTTGGCATGACGATGGTAGCGAAGGTGGCTCACTGGAGAAGGTATTCGCCCCTGTCGTTCGTAGGCCCAGAGGACTCTTCGTGGACCATCAAGCTGGCAGGATTCTCTGGGCAGATCCCTTGGCACGGACTGTCATGCAGGCCGACCTGAAGGGTGCGAGTGTCGAAGTGATTGCCGAGGGAGAGGGGGATGTGCATGACGTCCTTGTGGCGGAGGGTAGGCTCTACTGGTCTGAACCAGAAGTGAGCACCATCAAATCAGCGAATCGGGATGGTTCGGATGCAAAGGAGATTCTTGATTTGCAGGGTGGCTATTTTCCGACCGATCTCGACTACGAACCAATGAGCAAAAAGCTGTACTGGACGTCCTTCGGATATATAGGGAGATGCAACCTCGACGGATCAGAGATCGAAGTCGTGAGGACTACGATACGCGTTGAAGACATTGCCGTTGATGGAAATGAAGGAGTCATCTATTATGACTGGGTCCGGTAGCGGAGGCGAGACAGAGGACGGGTATCCCGGTGTATGGAAGTTTCATTTCGATACGCAACACGCCGTACCAATGTACCATGGCTACTATCCGGCACAATCCATTGATGTGCTGGGCGATAGAGTATTCTGGTCCGTACCGGAGTTAGGTTACTATCCTTGGGCATTCATTTATCACTCCGACAAGGCAACTGCAGAACAGTCATACACACATGGTCGCTACAGAGAAGTGGAACGCATTGCCATATACCGCCCGGAGGGGGTGGCAACCGCACTTGAGGATCCAGATCTCCCAGTCCCCGGCGCGACGTCTCTGCATTCCAACTACCCGAACCCCTTCAACAGTAGCACGAGGATCCCCTACACGGTGGCTCAGGGGCGGTCATGTGTCGCTGACCATTCACAACGCCATGGGCCAGCCAGTCGCCTCTCTGGTGGACGAGGTGCACGAAGCGGGAATTTACGAGGTCGTCTGGAGCACGGAGGGAGAAGAGGTTCTGGCCAGCGGAGTCTATATGGTCCGTTTGAAGACAGGAGACGCTGTGAGGGTAAGGAAGCTTACTCTGCTCCGGTGAGTTGGATCGCCGCAGACGGGGGAGTGGGAGTCTCTAACGGCCGCTATGGTGCTCAGGGTCCGGCTCCTTGAGGCTGTCGTAGGTATTGCCGTATAGCTGCAGGTGGGTCGCCTTCGCCCGGCCCACGATCCGGCGGCTCCAGGCGTCCAGATAAGGAATCCTGCTCCCGTTCGGATGTAGGTGAGGTCCGCGATCCACAACTCGTTCGGACCGGCGGCCGAGAAGACTCGACGGACCAGGTCGTAGGCGACTGGGCCGCGGGGACGGCGACGGGTCGTGGCGAACCGACGCCGTCGGCAGACGCCGCGTACCCCGAGCTCGAGCATCAACCGGGCGACGCGCTTGCGACTGACGCTGCGCCCCTGCTCGGCCTGGCGGATTCCTCACACCTGCGCGTGTAGCCTCTCCAGCGCCCGATACCTCTCCAGCAACCCGTCGTAGATCCCCCGGGTCGCCGGGTCCGGCTCGACCGGCGCGGCAGCCTGCAGCCGCATGAAGGGCTCCGTCACCTCCGCCCAGGAACGCTCCTCCCCCGAGCCTCTGGCGTGGCCGTGGGCGGCCATCAGTGCGGCGCCCCGGGCGGCGGCGTTCGTGGTGCGCAGGCGCTGCACGGGGCAGCCGTGGACGTCGGCGAAGACTCGCAGGATCTCCTCGTTCTCAGAGGCGCCGCCGGTGACCCGCAGGGAGCGGATCTCCACCCCCATCCACTCGGAGTGGATCCTCGACGACAAGGCCTGGGCCTCGATGACGGAGCGGGCGTTGGCCGCGGCGTCGGCCTCGTCCAGGTCCTGGCGCACGACGCCGGGTTGGGTCACGCGGGGGACGATTTCCTCGTCGAACCAGGGCAGCATGAGGGCGCCGCCGTTGCCGGGGGGCGTGGCGGCCAGCCCCTCGGAGAAGCCGGACCAGTCCAGGCCGTAGCGGTCGCGCACGGCCTCGCGCGCCAGGCTGCCGTTGAGGAAGCAGGTGAGCGCCATGTAGTGGTCCCCGTCGGGAGAGGCGAAGAGGGCGCCCTCGCCGGTGACGGGTAGACGGGGCTCGTCCAGGCAGGCGAAGAGGGTGTCGCTGGTGCCCAGGCTCAGGGCCGCCTGGCCCGGCTGCAGCAGTCCGAGGCCGATGAGGCTGCAGGGGTTGTCGCCGGAGAAGGGCAGCACCCGGCACTCGGGGGAGAACCCGAAGCGGCCGGTCCAGAAGGGGCTCAGGGCGCCGGCCACCACACCAGAGGGGATGACGGGCAGCAGCCGGCGGCCCAGGTCCGGCGCCGTGGCCTCCAGGGCGTCTCCGCTCCAGCGGCGTGTCCGGATGTCCATCAGGTTCGTTCCGCTGCCGTCGCCGGGGTCGACGGGGACCAGCCGCCCGGCGAGGAGGCTGGCCACGAAGGAGCTGACCAGGCAGATGCAGCCGGTGCGCGCGTAGGCCTCTGGCTCGGTCTGCCAGAAGCGGCGGATCTGGGGGCCGCTGAAGCGCTCGAAGGCGGTGTTGCCGGTCAGCTCCAGCAGCTTGCTCCGGCCGCCGACGCCGGCCTCGATCTGCCGGCACTGCTCGCTCGTGGAGGTGTCCATCCAGATCGGGGCCGTGGGCCGCGAGAACACCTCGCCGAGCTGGTCCGCCAGGTCGTGGTCGGGGTCGAGGCCGCCGAAGGCGCCGGCGGCGCCCTCGTTGAGGTAGACGGTGCCGTGTTGCTGGCCGCTGCCGGCGATGGCCTCGATCCCCCCGAGGTCGACGCCGGCGTCGCGCAGGCGCGCGCACAGAAGCTCCAGGGCCTCCGCCCACATCAGGGGAGGGGCGTGGATCCGGCCGCCGCCGAGGTCCAGCACTCCCTTGTCGACGCCGTAGCGGCCCGCGAAGTGCTCGTCGAAGCCGATCGACTCCTCGGCCAGGAGAGCGCCGCCGGCCGTGTCGATGACCAGGCCGGTCATCGACTGGGTGCTGCAGTCCACACCGAGGAAGTTGCCCATGTACCTACCCCTGGTTAGTTTCGCGCCGCCATCCGATTCGAGAAGCTACGTCCAGGCCCGGGATCCCGGAAAACGCCCATGCCCGCGCTGCACGAGTGCGATCCCGAGGTCGCCGGGATCATCGCCGCCGAGAACGCCCGCCAGCACGCCAAGATCCGCCTGATCCCCTCGGAGAACTACGCCAGCCGGGCGGTGCTGGAAGCGACCGGCTCCATCCTGACCAACAAGTACTCCGAGGGTTACGCCGGCCAGCGCTACTACGAGGGCCAGCAGGAGATCGACCGGCTGGAGGAGCTGGCCGTGGAGCGGGCCCGGCAGCTCTTCGGCGCCGAGCACGTGAACGTGCAGCCCTACTCCGGCTCGCCGGCGAACCAGGCCGTCTACCTGGCGCTGGCCGATCCGGGCGACACCGTCATGGGCATGGCCCTCGACCAGGGCGGACACCTGACCCACGGCGCCGCCGTGAGCGTCTCCGGCCGGCACTACCAGGCGGTCCAGTACGGCGTCGATCCCGCCACGGGCCGCCTCGACTACGACGCCATCGAGGCCCTGGCCCTGCGGCACCGGCCGAAGCTGCTGTTCTGCGGCGCCACGGCCTATCCCCGGGTCATCGACTTCGAGCGCTTCGGGGCCATCGGCCGCCGCACGGGGGCCGTGGTGGTGGCCGACATGGCCCACATCTGCGGGCTCGTGGCCGCCGGGGTGCACCCGAGCCCGGTGCCGCACGTGGACGTGGTGACCACCACCACCCACAAGTCGCTGCGCGGCCCCCGGGGCGGCATGATCCTGTGCCGGAAGCCCTGCGCCGAGGTCCTGGACAAGGCCGTCTTCCCCGGCCTGCAGGGAGGCCCCCACAACCACACGACGGCGGCCATCGCCGTGGCCCTCAAGGAGGCCGGCACCGGGGAATTCCGGGCCTACGCGCAGGCCATCGTCGACAACGCCAGCGCCCTGGCGGAGGCCCTGGCCGGCCGCGGCTTCGACCTGGTCTCGGGGGGCACCGACAACCACCTGCTGCTCGTCGACCTGCGCGGCAAGGGGGTCACCGGCTACCAGATGGCCAAGGCCCTGGACGCGGCCGGCATCGTCTGCAACTACAACCTGATCCCGGGGGACCCGAAGCCGGCGCGCCGGCCCAGCGGCATCCGCCTGGGGACGCCGGCCGTCACCAGCCGCGGTTTCGGCGGGCCCGAGATGGTGCAGCTGGCGGAGTGGATGGACCGCGTGGCCGGGATCCGCGCCGACGAGGGCCTCGACCGCAAGGCGCGCTCCGCCGCCTACCGGCGGATCGCCGGCGAGGTCCGCGACCTGTGCCGCCGCTTTCCCGCGCCCGGACTGGCACAGGTCTGAACCCATGAAGATCACCCGCGTCGTCGTCCACGTGGTCAACGTGCCCGAGACCCGCTGGTGGTGGTCGGACGACGAGCACGGACAGCCCGGCCACCAGCGCGACGAGCACGCCGTCGCCGAGGTCGAGACCGACCAGGGGCTCACCGGCCTGACCCAGATCGGCCGCTACACCACGCGGGAGGCGGTGGAGGAGGGCATGAGGAGCTGGCTCGGCCAGGACGTGCTGGCCGTGAACCTGGCCGAGCCCTGGCCCCTGGCCTCGGCCTTCGAGCAGGCCGTCCTCGACCTGCGGGGCCAGGCCCTGGGCGTGCCCGTCCACCAGCTTCTCGGGGGCCGGCGGCGGGACCGCGTCCCGGTCACCATGTGCACCGGCTACAAGACGCCGGCCCACACCGCCGAGCAGGCGGCGCGGGGCTGGGAGCAGGGGTTCTGCTGGTACAAGATGAAGTGCTGCACGTCCCGCGACACCACGCCCGAGGCCCGTCTCCGCCACATCGTCGACCGCTGCCGGGCCATCCACGAAGCCGTCCCCGGCATGGGCATCCGCCCCGACATCCGCTGGCGCCTCGAGGAGGTGTGGGTGGCCCGGGAGCTGTCCCGCCGGCTGGAGGGGCTTCCCATGGAGTCGCTGGAGAGCCCCATCGCCAAGGCCGCCCACGGGGGGACCCATTCCGAGTGGCGGCGGCTGCGCTACTCCATCGGCCATCCGGTGGCCGACCACGTGGGCGGCGCCGCGGACCTGATCCAGCGCAGCCGGGCCGAAGCCCTGGACTACGCCATCCTCGGGGGCAGCCACCTGGAGCTGCTCCGGCTGTCGGAGCTGTCCCATGAGCTCGGCCTGGGCGGGTGGTCCCAGTGCGTCGCCTACGGCCCCGGCGCCGCCATGGCCCTGCACGTGGCCGCCTGCATGGCCAACCTCACCCAGCCCTACGACATGGTCGGTCCCCTCGCCTGGGAGCACGACCTGACCAACGAGCCCTTCGAGCTGGTCGACGGAGGCCTCGTCGTCCCCTCGCGTCCGGGTCTGGGATTCACCCTCGACCACGGCGCGGTGGGCCGTTACCTCGTAAACCGATACGTGTACGAAAGGGAGTAGAGATCCGATGAGCGGCGTGTACCAGCGCTTCGGCGTGCGCACCATCATCAACGCCTCCGGACCGGCCACACGACTGAGCGGATCGATCATGGCGCCGGAGGTGGCCGAGGCCATGGCCGAGGCCGGGCGGTCGTGCGTCGACATCGCCGAGCTGCAGGCGGCGGCGAGCACCGTCATCGCCCGGCACACCGGCGCCGAGGCCGGGTACGTCACCAGCGGCGCCGCCGCCGGCCTGCTGCTGGGCACGGCGGCCTGCGTCACCGGCCTCGACCCGACCCGCATGAACCGGCTCCCCGACACGACGGGCATGAAGCGCCGGGTGGTCATGGCCCGCAGCCACCGCAACTTCTACGACCACGCCGTGCGCTCCGTGGGCATCGAGCTGGTGGAGATCGGCATCGCCGACCGCTTCAGCGGCGCCGGCGTGCGCGACGCCGAGCCGTGGGAGTACGCCGCCGCCATCGACGAGGAGACGGCGGCCGTCGTCTACGTCGCCTATGCCCACACCCAGCCGGAGCTGTCCGCCGTGGCCGAGGTCGCCCACGCCGCCTCGGTGCCCGTCATCGTCGACGCCGCCGGACAGCTGCCCCCGGCCTCCAACCTCAAGCGCTTCCTCTCCGAGGGCGCCGACCTCGTCGCCTTCTCGGGCGGCAAGGCGATCGCCGGCCCCCAGTCCTCCGGCATCCTGGCCGGCCGCCGGGAGCTGATCCAGGCCGCCGCCCTGCAGCACCTCGACCTCGACATCCTCTGGGACCAGTGGAACCCGCCGGCGGGCCTGATCGACAAGAGCCGCCTGCCCGGGGCGCCCCACCACGGCATCGGCCGGCCCTGCAAGGTCGGCAAGGAGGAGATCGTCGGCCTCTTGACGGCGCTGGAGCGCTTCGTGGAAGAGGGCGACGAGGCGAGGCGCGCCCGCTGGCTCGAGCACATGAGGCAGCTGGCCGAGGCCGCCGGCTCGATGGCGGGCGCCGAAGTCGAGTTGCGCGACGACCCCAAGCGGGTGGCGATCCCCGCCGTGCACGTGCAGATCGACGAGGCCGCCTGCGGCATGACCGCCCTCGACGTCGTGCGCGCCCTGCAGGACGGGGACCCGAGCGTGCACGCCAACCCCAGCCACGTGCGCGAGGGCGTCGTCGCCTTCGGCCCCATGTGCCTGAAGGAGGGGGAGCCGGAGGTGGTCGGCCGGCGACTGCGCGAGGTGCTGGGGGGCTAAGAGACCTGAAGCCTTAGCGAGGTGTGATCTGGAAGCCGCTGGGTGCCCATGTCTTCCTTACTGAATGAGCCAGAGCGAAAAGAAGCGCTGTCACGGGCCTATGTGCACGCCGTCGCTGCGCGGGCAGGTTATATTACAGCCGTCTACGGAGAGGATCGGGACGGTATCGATCTTCGTATTCAAGCGGGTGGTGCGATGCGTCCCGCGCTTGAATTGCAGTTGAAAGCGACCGTAAACTTGGGTGAAGTAAAGGATGGCTGTTTTCATTTCCCACTGAAGCGCAGGAATTACGACTTGCTTCGTATCGAAACGCAGACGCCCAGACTGCTTGTAGTGCTTGATCTGCCGAAGGATGAGAGAAAGTGGGTGACGATCACCGAGGATGAGCTTGTGATGAGGCGTCGGGCCTATTGGTTGAACCTAAAGGGTTTTGAGGAGACGGAAAATCGATCGTCCGTCACGGTCCGAATTCCGGCAGGTAACCTGTTTGACGTCGCGAAGCTGAATACGCTGATGGAGCAGTCAAGAGAAGGGAGAATCCAATGAGGGTAAGCATCTGGGACAAAGAACCCTTGCTTGAAATTTCGCCTGCGGCCTTGTCTGCCTACGCTCGTTCTGCGGGTTGGAGAAGGACGGACAGCTATGGCAACTCGTCAGATGTTTATGTATCTGAGGAGCGACCAGAGATCATCTTGCCTCGGACCCAACGGTTGGGTGATTACGCCAATGTTGTATCTCAATTGATCGAGATATTCGCGGAGGCGGCCGATACCGACGAGCTTTCGCTCTATCGCGACTTGGTTACAGCGGATCGGGATGTAATTCGCGTGCGAGCCTCGGAAGACAACGATGGCGCGGTTCGAATAAGCGATGGGATCGACCTTGTGTGCGGAGCGCACGATATGGTCTTGGCTGCAGTCTGTTCGCTAGGTGCACCGCGACCCGTATATCGCGCGGGTGCCAATAAGGAGGCCATGGACTATGTGGGCAATATCCGCATGGGGCAGACCGAGCAGGGCAGCTTCGTGGTCACTCTGTTGACCCCTGTTGTTTGTCCGCCCATGCAAGAGGTCCTCTGGTCAGACGTGGCGCGGAACGACGATCCAATTGAGCGGCAGATGACAAAGCGTCTAGCTTCTGCTCTGCGAGCTACCCGGGAAGCGGCTGAAAGAGTGGTGGGGGGGGACGCCGACGCGTTCTCGGAGGCCGTGGAAAGGGGCGCAAGCGCCAATTTGTGCGAAGCGCTGGTGAGGTTGATCGAGCCATTTCCAACATTGGATGTCAGTCTGACGTGGGCCCGAACGCATCCGATGAACAGGGTCCGGGATGTAGTTCGCTTTGGCAAGGGAGACGCTCCGATTCTGCGTGAGGCCGCGCGGCTGTTTCGTGATCGGAGTCCGCGAGCGGATGTCCATGTCGTTGGCTTTGTGCACAGGCTGAAGCGGGAGGAGGGGGAAGTGGATGGGAGTATCACCTTGCGAGCATACATTGACGGCGAGCAGGGACAGGAGTTGTCAGTTTCGGCCGTCTTGTCCCAAGAAGACTACGAGCGCGCCATCCAGGCACACAAGGAAAGGGCGCTGGTTGTCGCACAGGGTGACCTGGAGAGATACGGTCAGCGCTGGAGGCTGCTCAATCCTCGCATTGAGGCCCTTGTCCCTGTGCCAGAAGAGACAGAAGAGACAGCGGAGGAAGAAGATTAGTGATCGATCCCATCCCTTCGTTGCCATTTTCGATTGAGGCTCCCTGACGTTCGCTGTTTTGGACTGAGGGCGTCAGTGCGCCAAGGAGCCCGGGAGTCAGCCAGCCCTGGGCACTGTCTTCAGCGACATCGTCGATCTCATGCAGGGCGTCTCCGAAGGAGATCGTCCGGCGTCAGTTAATGCAGTTCAAGCTCGTGCATCCGGAGTACGAGGAAGGTGAGGGCCATGTCGCCGCGCGGGCATGGTCGTCACCTGAAGCACATCGGTTGTAAGGCTGATAACCCCGCGTTCGGGATGGTTCCACGGAGCGCGGGGTTTCGCATTGTGGCCGAAACCGGAGGAGCCCGGCGTGATTATCGTCGAGGGATACACCGATCAGCTGAGCTACCAGGCGGGCGACACAGTGCGCTTCCACGTGTCCACCAGCGCGCAGGCGTATGCGCTGGAAGTGGCGCGGACAGGTGCCGGCCGCGAGGTCGTATGGCGGCAGGACCTGCCCGGAGCGAACCATCCGGTCCCTGAAGACGCCTCCTCCCATGGCTGCCGCTGGCCGGTCTCCCACTCCCTGGAAGTGCCGGCCGCCTGGCGCAGCGGCTACTACGAGTTCGCCCTGCGCGCCGAGGACGAGGGCGGCAAGTTCGTGCGCCGCGGGCGGCGCACGGCCGAGAGCCGGGGCTTCTTCATCGTCCGTCCCTCGGGCCCCACCGACGCCCGCATCCTCCTCCAGCTGGCTACCAATACCTACAGCGCCTACAACAACTGGGGCGGGTACAGCCTCTACGCCTATCACGGCCGCGGCGGGCTGCAGGGGCATCGGGTCTCCTTCGACCGGCCGCTGGCCGGGCTCTTCGACCGCTGGGAGCGGGACTTCGTCGAGTGGGCGGAGGCCGCCGGATACGTCCTCGACTACTGCGCCAACTCCGATCTCGAACGCCACCCCGAGCTGCTGAACGACTACCGCCTCGTGCTCAGCGTGGGGCACGACGAGTACTGGTCCGGACCCATGCGCGATCACCTCGAGGCCTACATCGCCGCCGGGGGCAACGCCGCCTTCTTCAGCGGCAACTCCGTGTGCTGGCAGGTGCGCGGCGAGGACGAGGGCCGCGCCCTCGTGTGCTGGAAGCAGCAGTTCAACATGGATCCGGCCTGGGCCGCCGGGGACCACGCGAGCCTGTCAACCCTGTGGAGTCACCACCTCGTGGGCCGGCCGGAGAACGAGCTGACCGGGGTCGGCTTCCTCTACGGCGGGTATCACCTGAGCCACGAGCAGTACATGGACGGGTCCGGGGCGTTCACCGTCCATCGCCCGGAGCACTGGGTCCTGGCGGGCACGGGCCTGCGGCGCGGCGACAGCTTCGGCGGCGAGCACACCATCGTCGGCTATGAGTGCGACGGCTGCGAGTACGTGATGGAAGACGGCCTGCCGGTGCCCAGGGGGACCCATGGCACGCCGGCGGACTTCACCATCCTGTGCACGGCGCCGGCTCGGTGGCACCCCGACGACAGCGAGTGGTACGAGCGCTGGGAGAAGGGCCGGGAGGGGGCCGCGGTCATGGGCCTGTACACCCGGGGCGGCATTGTCTTCACCGCCGGGACGACCGACTGGTCCCACGGCCTCAAGGGTGACGAGGCCGTCGCCCGGATCACCCGCAATGTCCTGGATCGGTTGAGCCGGTAGTGGGCGGGACTCCTACGGCCGTTACGGTCTGACGGTTCTACAGCAGGTCCCGGGAACGGAACCGCCACAGCGCCAGCAGCAGGAAGATGACGGTAACATCCAGTGCGTAGAGAGTGAGGATGAGGAGATCCTCCAGGGGGATCGGCCGATTCTGCAGGAGGTCGACACCAAAGCGGTCGTAGCTCGGAAGGATGAAGTAGAGGGGGTTGGGCGGTGAGAACAGGCGGGCGCTGGCGAGGAAGGCGGCCACTCCGGCGAGGGCTGGATGCATCAGGAGGGAGAGCAGCAGGGCCGCGGAGCCCAGCATGAGGTTCTCGCAGAACATCAGCCAGGGAGCACATGCGGCGGCCAGTGTCGGATTCTCACCACGACCGAGCGTGTAGATCACGAAGGCGATTCCCGCCGCCAGGGAATAGGCGAAGATCGCCGCTGCGGCGGCGCAGAACTTCCCCAGAAGGAACTGGGACCGGGACACGGGACCGGAGAGGATCTGTCGGATGGTGCCCCGGCGGATGTCGGCGGCCACGGCGGAGCAGCAGATCAGCAGGGTGACCAGGTTGCCGACGTGGGTTGTGAGCGCGCTGAGCGCCGCCAGGATGATGGTTTCCACATCGAACGTGGACGGATCCGTCGGAGTGAGGGCCACCGAGAAGAGCGAGGCCAGTACCGGCAGGCCGAGGAGGAGAGCCAGGAGCAGGCGATTGTGCGCCACCAGGGCGCGAAGGCTGTCGCCGGCGATCCTGAGGATGGGGCTCACTGCCTCTCCTGCGACAGGGCCTCCTGCGGCGGGGCCTCCTGGGTCAGGCGCTCCAGCAGCCGGCGCAGATCATGCTTCATGCCCGGACTGTAACCGACCTGGATCGACTCCAGGAGGCCCTCCCGGTTCACCACTACCTGGGCGGGAATGCCGCTGACTCCGAAGAGACCGCCGATGGCCAGGTCCTGATCCGCCACGACGGGGAAGGTGTACCCGTTCTCTTCCAGGAAGCCCTGGATCTGCTCGCGGCCCTCCCCCAGGTTGACGGCCAGGACCTCCACGCCCCGTCCGCTGAACTCCTCGTAGACCTCCTGCAACCCCGGCATGGCCAGCAGGCAGGGCCCGCACCAGGTGGCCCAGAAGTCCACCACCACCACCTTGTGGTCGAGGAGCTCCGAGAGGGTGACCTGACGGCCCTGCAGGTCGGTGGCGCTGAAGTCGGGCGACTCGCTTCCCACCTCGAGGTTGCCGAGCCGGCCGGCCATCGCCGATCCGGCGCCGACTCCCTCGATCTTGACCTGGTGGTGGATCGCCACGCTGCCGATGGCGAAGAGAATCCCGACCACGATCCACATCATGGTTCTGCCATTCCCCTTCCCTGCCATCCGAGGCGCACCTCGTAGGGGTTGTTCTCCACGTCCATGTCCTGGCCGTAGGAGAGGATTCCCGCCTCCAGCCGGCGGATGTGGCTCGGCGCGATGACGCCCAGGTTGAACTCCCGCCCCTGCTCCAGGATGCACGGCCAGACGTCATCGGCGTGGAGCATGGCGTCGTGGAGGTAGATCTCGAACCCCACCACGCGCAGCAGCACCGGGTCGTTGATCAGGCCGCCGTACTGGTTGCAGAGGATCACGTAGCGGGCCTGCATGGGCCTCAGCAGGCTGTGGCCTTCGGGGTCGTACAGAGGCTCCTCTGCAACCGTCGCCGCCAGGCGCTCCCCGAAGTATAGCACCTCGACCCTCGTCCCGACCCTGGTGTACGGGACCGGCAGGTAGCCGTAGACGATGCTGCGGCCGATGCAGGTCCCGCGGGCTGGCGAGTTGCTGGCGCGGATGGATGATGTCGTAGACCTCGCGGTACTGCTGCGCCGCCCGGGCCCGCACGTAGGGGCGCGTGTACGAGTGAGGGTGGAAGCGCCGGATGTCGCACTCCCGCAGGTCGAGGGTCGGTTCGCCGTTGACCAGCCACTCCCCCACCTGGCGGAAGTACATGGCCTCGTCCTGGTGGCGCAGGATCGGCTGGGTGATCTCCCCGTCCGCGCCGGCCAGCTCCGGGAGCGGTGTCGTGACGGCATAGAGGTGCTGCATCGGCGACAGCGGAATGGGGACTCCGGCCAGCCCGCCCAGCTTGGGAGCCCAGATCCCGGCGGCGGCCACCACGACCTCCGTCCGGATCTCTCCATGATTGGTATGGACAGCGGTGATCCGCCCGCCGGCGATGTCGAAGCCGGTGATCTTCACGCCGCCGTGGAAGGTGGCACCGCTGCGCTCGGCCTGCCGGGCCATCGCCTCGGCCGGGCTGAGCAGATGGGCCTCGAGGCCCCAGCTCATGGCGTACCCGGCCCGGGAGGGGGGTGGACATTCCCGGATCTCCAGATCAATCGGAGGCTTGTTCGAGTCCGGTGTTGCTTTACGAGCGGCACCGGGCTTTTCATACGCCTGAACACCTCGCCCTGAATACTATGGGTCGGGGTCTGGCAGCGCGACGGGACTCAAGATTCCAGGCCGAGCCAAACAGGAGACGAAATGCACCCTTCAATTCGCAGGTCCCGCTTGACCCCCTTCCTCGGCGTCGCTCTCAGTGTCGCTCTTGTGCCTCGAGCCGCCGATGCGGGAGCCTGGACGCTTGGAAAGGGCAATATGTGGAGCAAAATCACCTTCATGACCCAAGCGACCGATCAGCACTATGACGGCGAGGGAAATGCGGTCGAAATACCCTGGGATGCCCGCTACCAGTCCCGGCAGGTCTATCTCGACCTGTTCTACGGCGTGAAGGACGGCGTGGATGTCGGCCTGCAGGTCCCGTTTGTCAGCAGCAAGTTCGTCGACAGGGATGAAGGCAATGATGTAGGGACCCCTCCGCCGGCTCTTGAAACCGAATCGGGTCTGGGAGACCTGCGCGGATACGCCAAGATCAAGCTTCTGGACCAATCCCAACTCGTCGGCACCCTGAAACTGGGATTCAAGACCCCGTTAGGGGAGTATCGGCCCGTGCCCGAGGCTCTTTCCGTCACCGATGGTCAATGGGATCTTGAGGTTGTGGGGCAGATCGGCCGCTCCTTCTGGCCTACCCCCGTATACGCGAATCTCGACCTCGGGTATCGAATGCGCGGTGAATACAAGGACACCGACGACATGGAACCCGACCGCAGCTATACTCCCGGCGCAGAGTTGGTTTTCGGCGCCGAGGCAGGCTACAGCCCCCTGGACAGGCTCGTCGTTGCCCTCAAGTTCGAAGGCCTTTCGGGAGCGGAGTACGATGCCTTGAGCAACCCGGGTGAGCCGGAGACGCTCAGCCAGAGCGTGACCAACCTCGTTCCTACGGTACTGGTCGACCAGAATCCCAAGCTGAGTCTCGAGGCCTCGGCGCGCCTGACCACCAGCGGCAACAGGTACTTCGCCGGGCCTACCTGGTAGCTCGGGCTCTCCTACACGGGAAGCCTGGTCGAGTAGCTGCTTCACCAGGCATCAGGCTCACATGACAAGCCCATGGGACCGCAGCAAGGACGAGATCCTCGCCACCCTGCAGGACGTGGTGGCCATCGAGAGCGTGAACCCCTCGCTGCCCGGGGGCCGGGCCGGGGAGGGGGGGATGGTGGAGTACCTCTCCGCCTTCTTCGAGGGCCTCGGACTGCCCGTGGAGTTGTCGGAGGCGCTGCCGGGACGCCACAACCTCGTGGCCAGGCTGGAGGGGGAGGATCCGAACCGCGCCGTGCTTTTCGAGTGCCACATGGACACGGCCTCCGTCGAGGTAATGTCGATTCCGCCCTTCGAGCCGCACATCCGCGACGGGCTAATGTACGGACGGGGTTCGGCCGACACCAAGGCCGGGGGGGTGGCGATGATGCACGCCATGAAGCGCCTCGTGGAGGCGGGGGTGAAGCCGCCGCGGACGATCCTCTACGCCGGCTCCGTGGACGAGGAGTACCTCATGCGGGGGGCCCGCCATCTCGCCCCCCGGATCGAGGTCGAAGCCGCCGTCATCGCCGAGCCGACGGACCTGGCCGTGATCCGCGGCCACAAGGGGGTGGTCCGCTTCCACGTCGCCGTCGAGGGGAAGGCCGCCCACAGCTCCAAGCCGTGGCTGGGGGTCAACGCCATCTCCGGGATGGCGCGGCTGGTGACCCGCATCGAGGATGTGGTCGGCGCCGACTACGCCTCCCGGGAGGATCCCCTCCTCGGCCATCCGACCATGAACATCGGCGTCATCGAGGGCGGCATGCAGGTCAACTTCGTGCCCGACCGCTGCAGGATCGACGTCGACGTGCGCACCATCCCGGGGCAGACGGCCGACGAGGTGACGGCGCAGTTCGCCGCCGTCATCGCCGAGGAGAAGGGGGTCGACGCCGTGCTCGAGGATCCCTACATCACCCTGACCGCCGTCGGCACCGGCGAGGAGGCGGAGATCGTCCAGAGCGCCGCCGCCGCCTGCCGCGAGGTCCTGGGAGAGGCGGTGATCGGCGGCGTGCCCTATGGCACGGACGGCAGTCCCTTCGCCGACCGCGGGGTGCCGACGATCATCCTGGGCCCCGGCAGCATCGACCAGGCCCACGGCGCCGTGGAGTGGATCGAGTGCCGGCAGGTGACTCAGGCGGTGGACGTGTACCAGCGGATCATGCTGAGCCCGGGGTGACCCTCTTGCGGCGCAGGGTCCGCTCGGCGAGCAGCTCCGGGTCGGGGGCCGGCAGGCCGCCCGTGAAGGGCTTGAAGGCGCAGCCCTCGGCCAGCTCCAGGGCCGGCTCCGACAGGTCCCGCCGGTAGAAGCGGGACGAGGGGAACAGGTCCCCCGGGTAGGTGAAGTTCTCCAGCGTCGCCAGCTCCACGCAGATCGCGCCCCCGAGGGCGCTCTCCAGCATGCCCCCTACCCACACGGGGATGCCGTCGTCCCGGGCCATGTCGTGCACGACCAGGGCGTTGCCCAGGCCGCCGATGCGGCCCGGCTTGATGTTGATGTAGCGGCAGGCTCCGACTCGGAGCGCCTGCTCGGCGGAGCGGATGTCGACGATGCTCTCGTCGAGGCAGATGGGGGTCTCGATCCGCCCGGCCAGCTCGGCGTGATCGAGCAGGTCGTTGTAGTGGAGGGGCTGCTCGATGAAGGCCAGCCCCAGGCCGTCGATGGCCTGGAAGAAGGGCAGGTCGTCGAGGCTGTACCCGGAGTTGCAGTCGATGTGGAAGGTCGTCTCCGGGAAGGTTCCGGTGACGACTTGCAGCATCTCCAGGTCCCAGCCCCGCGCCACTTTCAGCTTGACCCGCGGGAAGCCGGCGTCGACGGCCTTCTGGATGTTCCCGAGGAGCATGTCGTACGAGTCCTGGATGCCGAAGTCGGCCCCGGCCGGCACGTCGCGGGTCCGTCCGCCCAGCAGCCGGTGCAGGGGCGTCCCGGTGATGCGGCTCTGCAGCGTCCACCAGCCGATCTCGATGGCCGCCTTGGCGAAGCTGTTGCCCTTGAAGATCGCCAGCCGCTCGTTGAGCTCGGCCGCGGTGTCGTACTCGCGCCCGGCCACCCAGGGGCCCATGACCTCCGACACGTGGTAGAAGACCGAGCCGGCGCTCTCGTTGAGATAGGTGGGCGCGAAGAAGGGGGTGCTCTCCGACCAGGCCACGTGCCCGCCGCTGGTGAAGCGGACGAGGACGGAGTGGATGTCGGCGTCCTCGCCGTAGGCCGTGCGCCAGGGATAGATCAGCGGCATGACCACGTAGTGGACGTCGAGCTCGTCGATCCGCATCAGCTCACGCCCGCTTCAGAGTCCTGCCGGTGTACCGCAGGATTTCATGTCCGGGAGGATGGTAGAAGCACCCCACCTCCTTCACGACTTCGCCTTTGCGCCGCATGCATTCCCCTTCCGGGAGAGTGAGAACGATGTCCTCGACATCGTGCGGTCCAATGCGCCAGTGGCCGCACACGGCTCCGCTCAACTCTCCGTCGATGAGCAGGTAAGCGAGCACTTCCAGCCCTTCGAAGCGCTCCTTGAGTTCGACTGTATGGGGGATGACGAGAGGATCTCCCCGGTGAAGCATGAATACGCCTGCGTCCATTGGAGCCGGGTCCAGGTTGCGGTCTTCAACGCAGGTCCATCCCTCTCCCAGGCCTTCCACCCGAACGGGTGAGAGCCCTTCCTTTTCGAACCGGGTCAGAACCGTCGTCAGCCCTCGTTTGGTGAATCCCGACCAGCTCTTCAGCTCCTCGAAGGTGGCGAACACGTGGCTATGAAGAAAGCGTCTGATCACAGTCGTGGCCGCTTCCTCCCACGACAGACGACCCAGGTCAACCTCCGGAAGCGCCGAATCCAGCAGGGACCAGAGCCGGTCCCAACCCCCATCGCTCTGATCTTCGAACACCAGGAACGCCTCCTGCAGGCGATGCAGCGCCGGCATCAGCTTCTTGTGCTGAATCTCCATCTCCTGCCGCAGCTGGCGCGGGGACAGTCCGTCGTGGTAGCTCAAGACCTGAAGGACTCGATCCTGTACGCTGTTGAGGGCTTTCAGCGGCCGGCGCAAGGCCGTGGCGTAGAGCTCGAAATCCGCGGCCAGCACATAGCCGATCCTGCCGCCGGAGAACCGGCCTTTCAGCAGGTCCTGACGGGCCCGCAATCCGTCGGCCAGAACCTGGTCGTCCCCGAGGCAGCGGTGCATGAGCCGGGGAGGCGCGCCCGGCATGTCCCGGGCTACGGGAGTCACGGGCTGCAGTCTCCTGACCAGCTCGAGGTATTCCCCCTCGTCGCGGGCAGGCGATAACAGCCCGTGGCGCCTGAGGCGGTGGGCGAGGATGGATTCCTTTCTCATTTGCCGGGGACTCAGAGCGGGCCTCTGTACTCGGCCCTGGCTTCTTCTTGTCTGGTGCGCAACGACCGCTCTCTCGTGCCCGAATATATGCCGGAACAGCCGTAGCGCATCCATCCCCCGCGTCCTATGTTCCCGCGCGCACTTCACCGGGAGAATCGATCATGCGCATCGGCATCATGGGCGTCCACTACGGCCACATCGGCGGCATGATCCAGTCCGCCTTGCAGGCATCCAACGGCGAGGTCGTCGGCCTGGTGGAAGAAGACGACGCGCTCTGCGCGCGCCATGCATCCATCCCCCGCTTCGCCACCCTGGAGGAGATGATCGACCGCGCCCGGCCCGAGCTGATCCTCGAAGGCTTGATCCACCACGAGAAGACCGCGCTCGTGGAGACCTGCGCCGGCGCTGGCATTCACCTGCTCCTCGACAAACCCATGTGCCGCACCCTCGACGACTGGGAGCGCATGCGCCGCGCCGTCGCCGCCAGCTCGATCCACGTGACCATGTGGTTCACCTCGCGCAGCTATCCGCCGTTCATCGCCCTGCGCCAGGCCATTCTCGACGGAACCCTCGGGACCATCGCCAGCCTCGTGTCCACCCATCCGCACAAGATCCGCCGCTCCACGGCCCCGGCCTGGTACTTCGACCCGCAGCAGTACACCGGCACCTTCCACGACCTCGCCTGCCACGGTGTCGATCAAGTCCGCTGGCTCACCGGCGCCGAATGCGTCGGCGTCCACGCCCTCGCCACCTGCAGGCGATTCACCGATGAACCGCGCCTGGAGGACCACGTGCAGGCTTCCTTCGCGCTGTCCGACGGCTCGCTGGCAACCCTCACCGCCGACTGGCTCACGCCGCAAGCCTCGCCCGCCTTTGGCGACACTCGCGTCATCATCATGGGCACGGCCGGCTCGGCGCACCTGCGCGCCTATGCCGGCGATCACCTGCTCATCGCCACCAACGAGGGCGACCCGTACACACCCGATCTGCCCGAGGGCCGCAGTGATGAGTTTGTCGCCGACCTGATCGACGCACTTGAACGTGGTAACGACCTGTTCATTCCCACCCGCTCGGTCTTCGCCGCGGCCCAGGCCTGCCTGCTGGCCCAGGAATCGGCCCGGCAAGGAGGCGCGTTCCTCCCCATTCCGTCGTTTACGCTATAAAGAGGAGCATTGGAATGAGCCCGGACTTCCCCCGACTGATCTTCAATTCCGACGGCGACTCGACCACGTACATCGCCTTCGAACCGCCGATCACACCGGAGCAGGCCTGCCGCGATATCGAGGAGATCGCCGGCACCAAGGTCGAGGTGTTCACCAACTCCATGGGCCGCGGCGACGAAACCTTTTCCCACCCCACCCGGTTCGGCGAAATCTACGGCTCCAACGTCAGCGAATGGCCGCAAGCCGAGGGCCTGGAATACGTGCGCTGGATGGCCGACAGCACCAAGGCGCTGCTCGATCAGGGCGTCAACATCATCGAGCTGCTGGCGGCGCGAGCACACGAGCGGGAGATGCGGTTCTGGCCCGCTCTGCGGATGAACGACATCCACGAGGACGACACCGGGCGCTGGAGCGCCCTTCGGAGCACGTTCAAGAAAGAGCACCCGGAGCTGCTGATCGGGTCGCCCTACCCGAAAGTGTCCGGATACCGCGGCTACCGGCAGGACGACTTCACCTGGGCCTTCAACTTCGCCCGCGAGGAGGTGCGCGAGCGCAAACTCGGCCTGATCCTGGAGACCTGCGAGCGTTACGACATCGACGGATTCGAGCTGGATTTCCAGCGCGGACGCTGGTACTTCAAGCAGGGAGAAGAAGCGGAGGGCATGCCGCTGATGACCGACTTCATGCGCAAGGTCAGAGCCGGCACCGCGGAGATCGCGAAAGAGAAAGGGCGGCCGTTCACCCTGATGCTGCGGGTCCCGCCAACTCGCGAGCGCTGTCTGGGCACCGGGCTGGACGTTCCCACCTGGATCCGGGAGGAGCTGGCCGACCTGTTCATCCCCATGGACAACGCGTACCTCGACATGGGGGCCGAGATTGCCGCGTTCAAGGAACTGGCCAAGGGAACCTCCTGCCGGATCGGCGGCGGCCTGGAGCGCCTCTCCAAGGCCTACGGCTACGCCGGCAACGACATGCTGTACGCCGCGGCATCGAGCTTCTGGTATCAGGGGGCCAGCTGCATCTATCTGTTCAACTACGACTGCCATCGGCTGCCGAGGACCGGCAGCGAGTGCTACACCCCGGACGAGATCCAGTTGCTCCGCGAGATCCACGACCCGCGACGGATCGCCCGCCGGAACAAGCGCTACACCGTGAGCGTGGACATGCAACTGAATACTCCCGATCAGGGCGGCGAGATGCCCCTCCCCTGTGAGATCGCGGAGGCCGGCCAGAGTCAGGCCTTTGCGATCGTGGTCGGGGACGATATCGAATCCGCGCGACGAGAGCAGGCCGTAGCCGATACCTGGCTGCGGATCACCTATCGAGAGTGCGACCCCGCCCTGGTGGAGGCATCGGTCTCCTTGAACGGCCACCTCCTGGATTCAGGACATCGGATCGAATTGCCGTCCGGCACGACCGTGACCTTTCGCGACATCCCGGTCGTACAGGGAACCAACCGAATCGACGTAGCACTCAATCGGATGAACGGTCAGGACGGCCTGCGCATCGAAGGAATCGAACTGGTAATCGCCTATTCGTGAGGAGACAGCAACTTGGAAAGGGACGCCATTGAAGATCACGGAAGTCCAAACCGCTGAAGTGCGCATGCAGGTCAACGGCCAACCCCGCTACCTCTACCACTACGTCCGCATCCACACCGACGAGGGCCTCTACGGCACCGGCGAGGCCAGCCACGTCGATGGCGGCTGGCGCGGTTCCACCCGGACCATGGCCACCCAGCTCATCGGCAAGGACCCGCGCGATGTCGATGCGCTTTTTGAAGGCATTCGCCGCAGCTACATCTTCCGCGGGGGCATGTCGGGCCTGGCGATTTCGGCCTTGACCGGTCTGGAGATCGCCCTTTGGGATCTGGCTGGGAAGGCCCAGGGTGTACCCGTCTACCGGCTCCTGGGCGGCAAGTTCCGCGACCGGGTGCGCCTGTACGTCGACAGCGCCCATTCGGACTACAAGCAGCGCGCCGAGGAGGCGCGCGCAAGAGGCTTCACCGCGATCAAGTTCGACCTCGACGATGCGGGCCACCCGGAGAAGCTCGATCCCTGGAACTGGTCGGTGGCCCCCGCCGAGCTGGAGGATCTGGTCGACCGGGCGCACCGGATCCGCGAGGCCGTCGGCCCCCACATGGACCTGGCCCTTGATCTGCACGGGCGCTACGACGTCACCGCCGGGATGAAGTTCGCCCACGCTTTCGAGGGCCTGAACCTGATGTGGCTCGAGGAGCCGGTGCCGCCCGAGAATATCGATGCCCTCAAGCGCATCACCGACTCGACCCGCACCCCGATCTGCGCCGGCGAGAACGCCTATCTGCGCTACGGTTTCCGCGACATGATCGAGCAGCAGGCGGTCGATATCATCATGCCCGACATCTCCAAGTGCGGCGGCCTGTCCGAGTCTCGCAAGATCGCCAACATGGCCGAGACCTGGTACATCCCCTTGGCCCCGCACAACAATTCCAGCGCCCTGAGCACGGTGGCCGACGCCCACGTCTGCGCCAGTGTGCCCAATTTCCTCGCCCTGGAGTTCCATCGCTACGACGATCCGACCTGGAGCGATGTGCTGATCTCCGACGAGCCGGTGATTCAGGATGGGCACGTTGTGCTGAGCGAGAAGCCGGGCCTGGGGGTGGAGTTGAACGAGGGGTTCCTGCAGAGCATGCTGGACGGGAAGGCGCTCTGGCAGCCAGGCACGTAAGCCGCCGCGTCATTTCCGGCCCGCGCTATATCGAGATTCGCTTCTCGGGCGGGAGGGTCTTGTCGCCCTCGACAACGCCTTCCCGGTGCTCACCGCGCTCGACCATGACCTGCCGGGCGGCGATGCGCATGCGGTCCTCGTGGGAGAGGGATTTCTGCACCTTCCAGATGAATTCCGACAGCGTTTCCCCGGGGGAGAGATCGGAGTTGTCAATGACGAACTTCCTGCGGATCAGCGACGACGAGAACTCCTCCTGGAACCTCTCAAGGACGTGCTCGACGTCCTCCTCGCGGAGGACTCCCGGCCGCCTTCCCTTCTGGTCGCGGGGCATGGGGTCACGGCGCATCCGCTCCGTGATCGCCTCCGGGCGGGCGGTGATCAGTACCATGATGGTGTCCGGGGCCTCCTTCATGATGTCGTGCTCCATACGCCGGGCCAGGGCCGAGCGGTCCGCATACTGGCCGCGTCCACCGTAGCCGTAGTACAGCGGCGCAAAGACCGCCTCCTCGATGTGGTACCCGACCAGAAGGTGATCGGCTTCCGACAGGAAAGCGCCCCTGCCATGGTAGGCCATCTGGTAGCGCTGGAACCGTTCCTTGAAGGCAGGACTCATGCGCATGAAAAGCTCGCGGTCCTCGCCGGCCACCTCCGAGGACGGGAGGGTGAAGTGGTCGTGAAACGACCTGCTGTACCCCGTAAGGTCCGCGAGCCATCGCGATACGCCGCCGGCCAGGGTCGTCTTTCCAACGTGCTCGCAGCCGGTAATGATCAGTCTCATGGTCCCCTCCTCCGGGTTTCTGCGCTACAGAGTACAGGTGTCGCATCGCATGGACAACTGTTTCTTCACCGCTGACAGGAGCCGAACATGAAGATCGTCGACATCGGAGCCGTCCTGCTTCAACCGACCCCGTGGGTGCTGGTGAAGGTGCGCACCGACGAGGGGATCACCGGCATCGGCGAGGCCTACCACGGAGCCGGCGTCCACCACATCGCCGTGGACGAGCGCCTCACCCGGGGCGCCCTCATCGGCCAGGACCCGCGCAACGTGGACAGGCTCTTCCGCGACATGAAGAGCTCCATGTCGGCTTCGGGGTACTACCAGGGAGCGGTGATGAGCGCCATCAGCGGCATCGAGATGGCCCTGTGGGACATCACCGGGCAGGCCCTCGGAGTGCCGATCTGGCAACTGCTCGGGGGGGCCTGGCGCGACTCCATCCGCCTCTACAACGACTGCCACGCCGGGGAAGACGAGGCGGATCCCGCTTCCTGGGCGGCCAAGGCGAAGGCGGTGGAGGCGCGCGGCTTCGACGCCGTCAAGTTCGACATCGATCCGCGCCCCGACCGGCGCGACCGCTACAACCGCACCATGAGCAACCGCGACATCGCCTTCCACATCGAGGTGGTCACGGGGATCCGCGAGGCCCTTGAGCCGAATACGGATCTGCTCATCGACGCCCACTGGGCCTACGCCCCCCACGACATCCTCAAGGTCGCCTACGCCTTCGAGGAGCTGGACCTGATGTGGCTGGAAGATCCGATTCCCGCCGAGAACGTGGCCGCCCTCAGGGAGGTGAAGGCGGCGACACGGGTGCCGATCTGCACGGGGGAGAACCTGTACACGCGGCACGGGTTCCGCGAGCTGGTCGAGACCCAGGCGACCGACATCATCTCGCCCGACCTCGCCAAGGCGGGCGGCCTTTCGGAGGGGCGGCGCATCGCCGACCTCGCCGACATCTACTACATGCCGATCTCACCGCACAACATCTGCGGGCCCATCGGCACGATGGCGATGGTCCACGTCTGCGCCGCTTCCCCCAACTTCCAGGTACTCGAGTTCCACCACCTCGACAACGAGCTGTGGAACAGCCTCACGGTGGAGCGCGACCTGATCGTCGGCGGGCACATCCCCCTGCCGCGCGCTCCCGGTCTCGGCGTCACCCTCGACGAGGAGACGGCGCGCCGAGCCGCACGGGAGGACCTGCGGTTCTTCGAATGAGGCACACCAATGGTTGACGAAGGACTGGCATACGCACCCGCCAGCGGCGCGGCGGCCGCTGTAGCGGCCTGCCTGTGCCCCGCCGCGACCGGGAGCGACGGCGGAGGATCTCTGCGCATACCCGCCAACTTCTGCCCGATTTCCTGGCCGCAACCGGGCGAGGCATCGACCCACCCGTGCGGCCGGGGCCGGAGGCGGGTCGAGAGGGCAGGTTGGGCCGCGAACTCGAACTGCGCCTGCGGCGGGACCCCGTCTATCCCGATGGCCGCAGAGTGGCGCGCTCGAATCGCATGCCGCCGTGGGCGGCTCCGCCAACCGGCTTCGCCGGCACGGCTGCCCCTTCTCGAGTAGTGCCAAGGGGCGAGCAGGAGATGGCTCGTCCCATCCGAATCATTCCACTTGACAGCCCGCGGCAAGATCGTTACCCTATGCGTAACGCTTTTGATCCCTTCTGCGAAACGCGTTGCGAAAGGCAGGCAAATGCCAACTACTCCAAGAGATTCCGTCACCTATGACCTCAAGCAAGGCCGCAGAGTCGCTTATCGTGGAACAACCAACGATCCGGATAGACGAGAGCAGGAACACAACGAGGACCAAGACGGCTGATTCCTGCCTACTCACATGGTCTGCCGAGTCTACCTTGCGTGCATACTGGCATGATCGTGCGGGAGGCTTCTCCCTTTGGAAATCGCATTCAAGACCGGAACGCTGGAGAAGACCTTCAATAAGGAGAAGGCCCTAAAAAGGAAGTACGGCGTCAGAGCTGCCAAGGCCATAATGATGCGACTTGCCCTCCTCAAGAACGCCCCATCCCTGTCCCTTGTACCCGTCACTCCTCCCGAGAGACGTCACCAACTAATAGGGAACCGCAAGGGACAGTATGCGGTGGATCTCAATCAGTCTCTTAGACTGATCTTTGAGCCAAATCACGACCCGGTTCCTAGTCTTGCGGATGGAGGCATCGACCTTGAACGTGTGACCGCTATCACGGTCATTGACGTGTTCGACTATCACTGAGTGAGGACAGGAGACAGTGACGGTGACCAACCAGTACCAACCCGACTATGCCGTGCCGCCCGGATGGCTCCTTGAGGAAAGGCTCTCCGAGCAGGCAATCTCCCACGCTGAGTTCGCTCGAAGGTGCGGCCGCTCGGCAAAGCTCATCAGCGAGATCATCTCTGGGAAGGCGCCAATCGAGCCGACGACCGCCCTTCAGTTCGAGAAGGTCTTGGGAGTCGATGCTAGTATCTGGCTTGGAATTGAGGCGGACTATCGGTTGCGCCAGACTCGCGAAGCGGAAATCAAGATTTCACGACAGGCGGCGGCGTGGTCGAAGACCTTCCCTATAGCTCAACTAGTAGAGAGAGAGGTGATTGGTCAGCCCTCGTCCACTGGCGAGGCAGTGACAAAGCTCCTTTCCTTCTTTGGGGTGGCCTCCATTGAGGCATGGAACAGGAGATATGGCATGAGTCATGTCGCCTATCGACATTCCGTGAGCTTCCAGAGTAACGAGTCCTCTCTGGCATCTTGGCGGCGGATCGCTGAGATCTACGCAGGAATGCAGAGGTGCCAGGACTATGTGGATTCGGCCTTCAGGAAGGCACTAGCCCCGATACGCGCATTAACTCGGGCGCCGGTGGAAGAAGCCCTGGAGAGAGCAGAGGAACACTGCAATAGTGCTGGCGTTGCTCTAGCCTTGATAAGGCCGTTGCCGAAGGCCCGATTGAGCGGAGCAGCTTGGTGGATTTCGTCCCGCAAACCAGTCATCGCGTTGAGCGCGCGGCCCAAGACGGACGATCACCTTTGGTTTAGCTTTTTCCATGAGGCAGCCCATATCCTTCTGCATGGCAAGAGGAACGTGTTCGTCGACGATGCCAACTACGAGGCGGATGATCTTGAGGCGGAAGCGAACAATTGGGCAGCAGACTTCCTTGTTGCCAAGTCGGACTGGAGACACTTCGTTGCCACAGATGCCTACAGCCCAATGGATGTTCGCGACTTCGCTGACGAACAGGAAATAGCGCCCGGAATCGTCGTGGGAAGACTCCAGTTTGAAAAGCGGCTACCTTGGAATAGTCGGCTGAACAAGCTTAAGAAGCAGCTCAAATGGAGTGATGACTAAGGATGACTGACTCGTCCGCTGATGCACGCGATCTCCTCGGGCGCCTCGAGCCCGACATGGCGCGTGAGGAGTGGTCGGACCGCGCATCGGCCGTGAGAGACCGTGAGGGCACGCCCACCCGTACGCAGGCGCCGGAGGCGGGTCGAGAGGCAGTCAGGCGGCGAACTCGAACCGCGGGGGCGGGCCGGTAAACCGACCCCGCTTTCGTCAATCGCCTCAGGGAGGACCGCTCGCATCGCAGTCCGCAGCCGGCGGCTCCGCAACCGGCTGCGCCGACATGATGCGGTCCAGGTCCCGGGCCCGGGGGGCTCCAGAACACCTCGGTAGCGTAGGAGATGGGACCGGGGGAGGGACCAGAGCCGCCAGCTTTTCCGTGAACACGGACGCGCACGGGCATGAACACGATGGGTGGAACTACGACGAATTACAGGCGTGACACGACCTCGAGGTCTGCCGCCTGCGGGGTTCCCAACCGTGGACCAAACAATCGCCCCGGGGACGTTCAGGCAACGTCCGGGCTGGCTATCGCCGCCTCCTCGCCACGGAGCTGTTGAAGGCCAAAGCTCTCCTGCGGGATGCGCAGTCCTTCAGCCCAGAGTTCGCCCAGCGCGTCGGCGATGCGGGCGGGAAACACCTCGCCGAGACAGGTGGCCAAACCGTCCCTGGGCGCCTTGTCCAACGGTCGCCGACAGCCATGCGCCAGCAGCCATCCATAGAGGCCGCAATGGGGTTGCACCAGGATCAGTCCCTCTGCCCGCCGACGATTGTTGACACCGAGCAGGATGTCGATTCCAGCAGGATCGAGATCACCGACATAGAAGGCGCCATCAGCGGCAGTGCGAGCGATCAGTTCGTCGAGATTGCCGGCTCCCTGCCTGAACGCATTGCCTCCACCGTAAGCGACTGCGGCGTACAGCGCCGCCTCCCGGTTCCAACGCTGGAAGCTGTCGTAGGAATGATAGTTCTCCAGCACAAGCACGGGCCGTCCGGCCGAAGGGCTTTCAGGCGTTTCGTATGGCAACGGTGGTGCGACCGGATAGCAGTGGAGATCGTCGAGCGAGATACGTCCATCGAACAGGGTTGTTTCACCCTTGCGGATATCGTCGAGCCGCTTCTCGTCCCCGAAGATCTGCAGTGAGCGCTCCCGCGTCGGCACCGGGCAGAGACTCCTGTCGCGCACGGACACCAAGAACGCGTTGATGGTTTGAAGGTTCTCCCGGCGGACGGGATGGCGCTCGTCCGCCGCGAAAGCAAGAGCCGGCAGCCAGGCGTGCGCCTCTGGGGTACGCTTGGAGCGTGCCACGTCACGGAGACTCGCAGTCCGTGGAAGTGCGGGAGAGCCGGACGTGTCCCACCTCGTTCCGAGTGCCGGAAGGTCGGCCACTTCGTCACGCTCCAGCCTGCGCAGCGCGTCGAGGAGAAGCCGGCGCAGGTCCGGCGCATTGAGGGCGTCCGGGTGGGCGCGAAGATATGCGTCGCGAAGCTCGGGCAAGCGGATCCGGCGCTTGCCGAGGGCGAGGAGCTCTTCTTCGAAGGTGGGCACGCTATTCGGCGGTCGCCTCGGCGGGCGCGGCCACGGAGGGCTCGGAGTCCGTGTTCCTGTCGATGTGCGCGCGCATGGCCTCTACCTCCACATGGATGCGGCGCGTGGCTTGGGACTGCCGAATGCGGCGCAGCCTCACGATGTTCTGGAATGCACCAAGCGCGCTCGTGTCCTGAACGCCGGTCGCGTAGAAGAGCTGGATTCCCATTGCGTCCGCAAGTCCGATCTGCGTCTTCAACAGCAGCGCCTTGTTGGCCTTTCCCAATGGGTTGTCCAGGATCAGCACGCCGGCTTCTCCCGTGCCTTCGTGCATCGCGTCCGCGCGCAGCCTCGCGATCACGAGGTAGATCATCATCGCGGCGGTGAGCAGCTCTCCGCCGGAAACGGTCACTCGCTCGATGGGCATGTGCTCGGTGTCGCCCTCCCCTTTCGGCTTGAGGAGTCGGATGTCCAGCGTGCTCCTGCCGAGGGCCGGCGTCATGTATTCAACCATCTCCGCGGCGATGTCCTGGCCCCTTTCAGGTACCCGGTCGGCCTCCACCAGATCGGTGATGTAGCTGCGCAGAATCTCCCTGCGTTGCGTAGCTGGGATACGGGAGAGGTCCGCACCGATGCGGAACACGGACTGGCCGCCGAATCGTGGTACATCGCCCGGAATCCGTCCGTCGCGGACCATGCGGCGCACGATATGCAAGGCCGTACGCAATAGATGGTCCAGCTCATCGATGCACCCCTGGAGATCGTCGTCGAGTCGTGACAGGTCGTGCTCGATGCTCTTCAGGCGATCGTCGATCAGCGCCGCCGTTCCCGGTGCGTGGGCAGCGACGTCCAGAGGATCATTTGCGCTCAGGTGCAAGGCGACCTCGCGTTCCTCTTCCAGCCGGCTGAAGGTGGGGGAGTTCATAAACCTCCGGATCTCGTCGTAGCTGCCGTAGACCCGCTTGTGCGCTTCGCTCAACGCGGCTCGCGCTCGGCCGAGCCCGGACACGGTGTCGTTGACAACAGTCGCTACCTTTTGGTGACGCGGGAGTTCGATCCGTTCCGGTGAAGTGGACTCGCCGTGCAGCACGCCATCCAGCGTAGCCGCCCAGTTCATGTACTCCTTTGCGGTGCGTTCGTTCCGTGCCGCCTCCTGGCGGGTCCGCTCCGCCGCCTGCGCCTCCCGTGTTCCGAGAGCCTCTTGCTGGACGATGGTCTCCTCCGCCCGCGACGCTATACCGGCCAAGTCCTCCCGTTCGTGGGCACGGAGATCAATGAAAGCGTCCGGCTTGATCTCAGTAGCGCGCCGGTCTCTCTCGGATAGGTAATCTCTCTCCGCGCCCATTGCATCGGCGCGGGCGCTCGAAGCACTGGTACGGGCGGTGTCGAGTTCCTCATCGGCGGAGGCGGCAGCCTCTAAAACGCCGTCACGCGCGGCTTCGGCTTCGACCTTCGTTCGGTCGAGTTCGCCGAACTCCTGTCCGAAGCGGTCTTCCTTCCCGTTCAGAGCCCGTTGGATCTCCTGTAGCTGCCCGAGCAGATGGTCGACCCGCTCCTGCTCCAGGTTCTTCAACGTATCCAGGTGCTGGCCGTAGTTGCGGCGCAGGGCCTCGAGATCCTCCGATATCCGTCCGCCGGGTGCCGTGTACTCGATGTCTACGCTCTCGCGTTGCATGTCTGCGGCCCGACTCGCCTCCTCCTTCGCGTCCTGTTCGCAAGTGCGGGCTTCGACCTCCAGCAAGTCCCGCTTCGCCTGCCACTCCCCGGCGCTCGCCTCGGCGGCGTGCGCCGCTTGCGCGTGGCGAAGGCGCTCCAACTGCCAATCCTCTACGCGCGACTCCCATTGCGCGTGATGCTCACCGGCACGGCGGGCACGTTCAGAGCAGGCGTGGGCCTGCTTGTCGCATTCGCGTGCACGGTCACGGCAAAGCCTGGCATCGCCCTCATCGGTTTCGATCCGCTTCGACAGCGCGTCGAGTCCTGCTCCGATTTCCTCGTTGCGCACCTCATTCTTCTTGATGGACTGTCGCACTGCGTCAAGCCGACCGCCGCCGAACCGTTCGCGCCAGGTTTTCAAATTCTGAAGCGTGGACTCCAACCCCTCCAACCGCCTCCGTACTGCGTCGATCGATTCCCCGATTCGGGCGAGATCGTCCTCGATGCGCTGTTGCAGCTCTCTTGCGGCCCCTCCGTCGTAGGCGGCCGCGTCGTCGACCGCCAGGACGAACCGATCTCCCGGGGTCTCTCCGGGTACGTCGCCGGCAATCGCGACGGTCACCGCCCGGCTCAGGGGCGGAGCGGACTTAAGCACCCGGCGCGCCTCGCTCAGCGCCTTCCGATTGGGGACTGCAACGCCGGCGAAGCGGGCAGGGTCGAGCTCGGCGAAACGGCGCACCTCGTCGGGCGAGCGCAGAATCTCGCACAGGTAGGCGGCATAGGGTTGGACGTCCACCATGCCGGAGTCACTGAGCTGCTCGGTGACGGCACGTACATCCTTGTCGATTGAGGCAAGTCCCGTGGCTTCGAGAGACTCGCGACCGGCTTCGAGCAGCTCTTGGCGCCGCTCGTTATCGCGGAGCGTCGCGGCGCACTCGCCCTTGGCATTCGCAAGCACCCGGTCGACTGCGTCCGAGTCCGGATCGACTTCGCTCTCGCCGGTCAGCTCGAGAATGGTCGAATCAAAGGCCAGAGAACGGCGTTTCTCCTCGCCTTCCCGAACGGTTTCCTGCAAGGATTCAAGCTCGCTTGCGATGCCGGACCGCTCGGCCTTGAAATCGCCTTGGCAATCACGGTGCGCCCCGGTCGCCTCGTCCCTCTCATCGGCCTGACGGCGCAGATCGAGCGCCTCGTCCCGGACCGCCCGCGCGGCTTCCGCATGGCGGTGCGATGCCGCCTCGGCGCTCTCCCCGGATACGAGAACCCCCTCCTCCTCCAGCCGAGCCCGAAAGTCCCGCGAGTGGCCGAGGTCCACATCAATGCCGGCTATCTTCCGCCGCTCCGCCTGGGCACTTTCCTTGTCGGCCGTTCGCTGTTCTTCGGCCTCGCGTGCCGCCGCCATCGCCTGGGCGGCGTCGGCCGTCAGGGACTGTTGTCGCTCGCGCATCGCTGCGGCGCGTCGGTTGAGCGTCGCTTCGAGGTCGGCGCCCATGCCCCGCAGCACGTCGCGACGCGGTTCGAGGTCCGCACGCTCCGCATCGATCGCCTCTCGAAGCGACTCGCTTCGCGCGCGGTCGTCGAGGATCTCCCGAATCGACACCGCACCCTGGAGGAGATTTGCTCGCGACTTGGCTTGCGCCAGTTCCTCCTCGCGCGTCGCGGCCAAAGCCTTGGCGGCCTCGTGTCGGCCGCGAGCCATCTCGACCTGTGCGGAAGCGAACCGGACTCGCGCCTCCCTGCACGCAGCCTCGGCTTGATCTGCGGCTGCGCTGTGGGTGCCGGCCCTTTCGGAAAGTGCAGCGGCCTGCTGCGAGGCCTGAGCTCCATGCTCCCCCAGCGCCGCCTTGAGGCCGGCGGCATTGCCGCTTCGCTGCGAGAAGTCCTCCTGCGCTGCCTTTGCCTCACCGGCGATTTCCACGAACGGCGCGAATCGTTCCTTCAACTGGCGAATCGCATCCCGGCGTCCTTGCAGACGTGGCAAGTCCGCGAGCCTGCCGACATGCTCGGCGAGCACCGTCCGTACCGGGTGGGCCTCCGCCTCCGGCACGGTCATCGCCAGAAACTTCCGAACGAACTCAGACTCGCTCCGGAAGTTCAGGAAGTCCTCGATGCCGCCCTCGCTTCGGTTGAACTCGACCTGGGCCGCGAGCAGCTCGGTGTCGATCTTCTCTTCAGCGAGCTTGCGCTTCCAATCCGACTGCTTGTCGAAGTTCTGAAAGTTGCCGGGGTGGTTCGAACGCATCGTGTGGAGCCAGCCCTGCACATTCTGATGCCCGTTGAGCCGGCCATGCGCCTCGAATCCCGGGAGACCGGGGGCCGGGATGTCGTCGAGTGCGAGACCGGGCGCGCTTCGGAACGCGAAGAAGTGTCGGTCGAGCTCTCGCTGCCGTCCCTCCCCCCGCGGAACCACCAGTTGGCCGGTGACCAGGCGTTGCGCGTCCAGAAAGCTCGTCTGACCGCCCGAGAGGTCCCATTCCACGAGAATGAACGCAGGTACGTCGCCGAAATAGTCGCCGAACTTCTGGTTTGGTCGGATCAGGGTCTTCAGGAACCGCCTTTCACTGGGATCGAAGCAGCTCAGCACCAGGGCCAGAAAGGACGTTTTCCCGCCGGTGTTCTCCAGGCTGAACACCGTGTGCCTGGGCTCTCCGGTCCGGGGATCGGCAAGCTCGATCGTGGTCCCGGGGTAGTAGGCCTCGTGCCAGCCGCAGTCGGATAGGTGGATGCGTGTGATGTACCGCATTCATCCTCTCCCGTGATCGAGGAAGCCGGGCAGGACGGAGGCGCAACGTTCGAACAACTCGTTGGCGGCAAGCTCACGCACCTGGAGCCTGTAGCGTGGTGTAGGGATATAGGTCTCGCCTTCCGCGGTATCGAGGGTCCGCACCATCCCGTGCTCCTGCAGCTGGTTGAGAACGCGCTTGGCCATGCCTGCGAGCGAGCTCAGTGCCGCGCGCTGGCTGCCGTCGGGTCTGGTATCTGGGAGGCGGATGAGCTCGCGCCAGGCCTCTGCCATCCCCGCCTCCGCTAGGTCGGGGTCGTCCCCCGCTTCGGCCTCCAGACGCTCGCAGTGCTCGCGGAGTATCGCCGCAATCCTCGCTGGCGTGGCCGAGACCTCCGCGAAGTCGTCCTGTGCGCCGGTCAGGACCGCGGCGGTCGGAAAGAACGTCGCCGCGACCGCGATATGAACGAGAGCGAGCGCGCCGCGCGACATCTCGCCGGGGCGAAGGTCAGTGAGCGTAGCGGCGAACACACTGTCCGGGCCGGACGGCGCCAAGACGATCGCATGTTCGAGGACATCGATGACTCTGAGACCGAGCATCGGCGCGAGGTCCCGCACAAGTTGGCGGAATTCGGGATCGGCTCGCCAGTGCGCCAGCAGTTGCCGATAGTCGACATCGTCGCGCAGCGCAGAGGCTCGCGGGGACAGTCCCTTGTTGAGGAGAAGAACGGCCTTCTGGGCCTCGCTCAAATGTGTCAGGTCCGCCATCGCTCTGAATCCTTGGCGAGCACCAGATTGTCACCAGCGGCGCGCTCATGCGCGATCTTCCCGTCGATCGAAGCGATGACGCCCAGAGGATCGTCCTGAGGACACCACGACCGCAGCATCAGAAACAGCACGCAGCGCAGGGTGGATTCCGCAAGACCTTGTCTCTCGGCGGTGCTGATTGCCGATGCCATGTCCAAGCGCGCGCGTGTCGAGATCTCCCGGACCAGCCACTCCTGTGCTTCTTCAATCTCGTCGGCTTCAAACTCGGGAGGCACGCGCTCGATCCCCACGAGATCATGCTCATCGTGCTCACCGGCGGGGTCTCGGCGGAACCGGGGCTGGGTGGCGCTCTCGAACAGCAACGCCAGATCGTAAAGCAGCGGCGGCGTGGGGGCGGCGAAGACGATCCCGACCTCGTCGCTCATGTCGGAGACAGCTCTCATCGGCGAGGCAAGCAGCGGAACCAGAATTCGATCCTCGAGATCGGGCACATTCTGCGTACGGCGCGCCCGGAACGCGTTCACCTGAAGCTGGCGGAACTCCTCCGACGCGGTCATGACGCGTTCGAAAAGGGCTGCATGACGCTGGCGGCATTCGTCGATCGTGTTCTTGAGATCGACGAGGTGATCCCGCGTGTCGCCGCGTGCATTCGCGACATGCTCCCGGATCGATTCGATGATTGCGGTTTCGTGCTTGCGACGTTCGCTCAGATGCGTGCGGGCCTCGTCGAGCTCCGGCAGCACCTCCTCGCTCCAGACAATGCGGTCGGCGGCGCGTCGGACCTGAAACAGCCGGTCTTCAATGAACTGCTGATAGTGGATCGAGCGCATGCGTGCGCGCTGGGCGAGGGTCCGCGCATCCTTGAATCGGCCGCGCTCGACCGCCTTTCGGATCATGATCGCCTCGGCTTCCTGCGCGAACTCGGGCGCCACATCGAGCATTGCGAGCGTCAGGATCTGCGCGCCGCGGCCCAGCTTGAACCTGGCTGATCCGTCGGGGGCCATGGACAGGGCCAACAGCCGGAAGTCGTGAAACGAATAGCCGCCGCGGCCGGCATCGTAGTACTCGACGCGAAACGCCTTGTGCCCGTCCCGGGCGTTGGCGAGATAGTCGAGAACCACCTGCCCGACCTTGCGGCTCTGATCGTCCGTCAGACTCGGCTTCACCCGCGCCGCTTCGGTGGAGACATGCTCGACGATTTCGTCTGGCGAAGCACCGGACTCGATCGCAGAGCGTTCCATGACGAAGTCGACCGCGCTCAGCGCCAGATACTGGACATCCAGGCGGTCGGCGATCGTCGGATCGTCCTTGAAAATCACACGTCTCTCGAGGGATAGTCGCGCGACCGGCTCGGCCAGCAGCAGATTGCGCTGCTGACTCGTCAGGGACTCGCGGGAATTTCCGTCGGACATGTTCACGAGAGGGGATAACTCCCGCTGGCTACAGCCGGCCCTGGTAGAGCCCGATCACCTGGTCCAGCAGCTCCAGCGCCTCCTCCCGCCCCCGCTGAAATGCGTTGCGGCCGATGATGGAGCCGAAGCCGCCGCCGTCGCGGATGCCGCGGATCTCCTCCAGCACCTCGGCGGTGCCCTTGGCGGGTCCCCCGGAGAAGATGATGACCCGGCGGCCGGCGAAGGCGGACTGGACGACGTGGGCGACGCGCTCGGCGAGGGTGGACGTGGGCGTGCCGGCCTTCTCGTAGGCCCGGCTCGCCTCGTCCTGCTCCACGAAGTCGTCGGGCGGCTTCACCTTGATGATGTGGGCGCCGAGCTGGGCGGCGATCTGGGCGGCGTACGCGGAGACGTCGAGGGCGGTCTCGCCTTCCTTGCTCAGGTCCGAGCCGCGGGGGTAGGACCAGACGACGACCACGAGGCCGTGGCGCTTGGCCTCCTCGGCCAGGGCCTGGAGCTTCTCGTACATCTGCACGCGCCGGGCCGAGCCGGGGTAGACGGTATAGCCGATGGCGGCGCACCCGAGGCGCAGGGCGGCCTCCACCGAGCCGGTCACGGCCTGCAGGGGATCGGCGTCGGAGGCCAGGTTCTCGCGGTTGTTGAGCTTGAGGATCAGGGGCAGCTCGCCGGCGTAGTCGCGGGCCCCGGCCTCGAGGAAGCCGAGGGGCGCGGCGTAGGCGTTGAGGCCGGCCTCGAGGGCCAGCTCGAAGTGGTAGCGGGGGTCGAAGGCGGGGGGGTTGGGCACGAAGGAGCGGGCCGGACCGTGCTCCACGCCCTGGTCGACGGGCAGGATGACGAGCCGGCCGCTGCCGCCGAGCCTCCCCTGGTTGAGGAGGCGGGCGAGGTTGGTCAGCGTGCCGGGGTTGTCGCTGCCGTACCAGCTCAGGATCTCGCGGACTCGGGGCTCCATGGTCGTGACTCTCTCAGGGTTGGTTGAAGGACATCATCGGCGATCGTTGCTGCTTCCCTAAACTCGGAGCAGGGGCCCCCAAACGCCACCCGGCCGCGGGCCTACCCTTGCCGCCGGGTGGGCTCGACCCCGACGCCGAACCGTTTCTCGAAGGCGGCCCATATCCCGGCCGGCACCTCCTGCGTCGCCGCGTCGTACGCCTCCTGGAGCTGCTGGCGGTCGGCCGGGCCGCTCATGACGATGCCGTCGATGGGCGCGTCGAGACAGAACTGCATGGCCAGGTGCTTGATGTCCACGTCCCGCTCCCGGCACCACTCCCACATGGCGTGGGCCCGCGGCTCGGCGGCCCGGTCCGGCTCGACGCCGGTGAGGCGGCCCATGCCGAAGACGCTGGCCAGGATCAGGCCGGTGCCGTGTTCCCTGGCCAGGGGCATGGTGGTGCCGGCGGCGGACTGGTCCAGGAGGGTGTAGTCGAGGAAGGTGAGGACGATCTCGGCGTGGCCGGCTTCGATGGCGGCGCGGTGGAAGTCGTGCTGGCGGACCCCCAGGCCGACGTGGCGCACCAGGCCCTCCTCCTTCATTCTCTGCAGCTCGTCGAAGGCGCGGCCTGGGCCCAGCGAGTCAGCGATGTCGGCCGGATCGTGGACGAGCACGGCATCGAGATAGCCGACGCGGAGGGATTGCAGACTCTGCTCGACGCTCCAGCGCGTGGCCTCGGCCGAGAAGTCCTTGGGACGCTCCGGGTGCGGGCCGACCTTGGCCTGCATGTAGTAGCTCGACCGCTCGACGCCGGCCAGCGCCCGGCCCCAGCGGTCCTCGTTGCGGCCGGCGTAACTGTCGAAATAGTCTATGCCCAGATCGAGGGCGCGTTCGATGGTGGCGATGGTCTCGGCCTCGGCCACGTGGCTGACGAAGGCGGCGCCCATGCCGAGGGCCCGGGGCCGCATGCCGGTGCGGCCCATCCTGCGGCGCGGCAGGTCGGTCATCAATCCCTCCTCAGGTCGGTCATCAATCCCTCCTATGGAGCTGAGTCATGCTGAAGGCTTCCGATACGGCGCTGGCCGTGATCGACGTGCAGGGCAAGCTGGCGACCCTGATGCACGACCGGGACACCCTCTACCGGTGCCTGCAGATCCTGGTGCGCGGGGCTCGCGTCCTGGAGCTGCCGGTGTTGTGGCTGGAGCAGTATCCCGAGGGCCTGGGGCCGACGATCCCCGAGGTCGCCGAGCTGCTGAGCGACCAGGAGCCGCTGGCCAAGACCTGCTTCAGCGCCTGGGGCCAGCCGGACTTCGTGCGCCGCCTCGAGGAGAGCGGCCGCCGGCAGGTGCTGGTGGCCGGCATCGAGACCCACATCTGCGTCTACCAGACGGTCCGCGATCTCCGGGACCGCGGCTACGAGGTGGAGGTGGTGGAGGATGCCGTCTCCTCGCGCACGGCTCAGAACAAGCGCGTGGGACTGGAGAAGGCCCGGACCGCCGGCGCCGGGATCACCTCGGTGGAGACGGCCCTCTTCGAGCTGCTGCGCGAGGCCGGGAACCCCGGGTTCAGGGAGATCGCCCGGCTGGTGAAGTGAGCCGCCGCCCGCCTTACCCGAACAGATCGCGGTACTGCCCGTCGAACTCCTCGGAGCCGTCGTCGAGACGGTAGTCGAGGGAGATGCCGGGGAGGAAGGGGGGCAGCCGGCCGGCGGTGAAGTCGCCGCGGTAGCCGCCGTTCGGGTAGCGGGTGCGGCGCCCGTCCGGCCAGTGGATGGTGTGGATCTGGCGCGGGTCCGGCTTGACGTAGTCCGGATCGACGCGGAACCCCTCGACAGCGTCCCAGTCCACCTCCACCCCAAGCCCGGGTGCGCCGGGCACGGCCACGTGCCCACCCTCCACGGCGAACTCCCTCAGCAGGGTGTGGGAGTAGATGTTGATGCAGGGGATCGCCGGCCAGCGGGCCTGGGCAAGCACCGCGCCCAGATGCACGGAGAACATGGTCGTCAGCCCGGTGCCCACCATCTGCAGCCAGAAGGGCATGCCGGCGTGGGCGGCCAAGGTGCCGTGGCTCATCACCTGGCTCGCCCCGCCGCCGATGACGAAGCCGTCGCACACCCCTTCGCGGATCGCCGTCATGGGCGGAGGATTGCCGAAGTGCATGGCGATGGGGCTGCGGATCTGCCGGCGCAGGGCGGCGTTGCCGGCCACGTCCCCCTGGGGGATGGGGCTCTCCACCATGGCCAGCATGGGATACTTCGCCTCGAGCCGGGCGATGACGGGCGCCGCCACGTCCACCCCGAGGAGCATCTCGTTGAAGTCGGCGTCGAGCTTGAAGTGGGGGGATACCGCCGCCGCCACCGCGGCCAGCTGCGCGTCGAGGTCGTGCCACGGCCGCGCCTTCACCTTCATGGTGGTGAAGCCGCCGGCCTCCGCCGCCCGGGCCTCGACGACCCACTCCTCCGGCTGCGCGTCCTGCGACCACCAGGAGACGGGGCAGGCGTCCCGGTATTTCGGGCCCATCAGGCGGTGGCAGGGCACCCCGGCGGCCTTGCCGGCGGCGTCGAAGCAGGCCATCTGCAGGCCGGCGCCGAGGCTGTCGTCCCACAGCAGGTCGAAGACGCTGCGCCCCCGGCTCGCCTCGACCCGCGCCTCGGTCGAGGCGCCCCAGGTGTAGCCGACGATCGTCTCGCCCACGCCGACGGCGCCGCAGGCCAGCTCGACCTGGTAGATGTCGGAGACGGACCAGCCGTTGCCGCGCACCGTCATGCGCTCGGCGCAGCGCTCGTGGAAGGGGACGTCGACGCGGATGCGCTCGACGGCGGCGATGGTGAAGTCGGATCCGGTCATCACTCAGCTCCCGCGGGCGCCGCGGCGAGCGCCTCCTCCTTCTTCAGGAGGTTGACGAGTTGTCTGGAGTTGCGGTAGCGGCCTGTGTGGGCCACCGCGAGTCCCACAAAGGCGCCGCTCAAGAACTTGTGCCAACCGCCGTCCTGGTACCCCAGCACGAGGTAGCCTGTCGCCGCAAGAAGCATGAGGGGGAACGTGTACTGGCTTTCCACCATGCTGTTGTGCAGCCGCGTCTTCACGAGGAAGTTGGCTTCCGTCATCCGGGGCTCGGACCGGGACCCGCGCAGCTTGCGCAGCCCCCACGGGAGCAGGGCTATGACGACGGCCGACAACCACATGAGAGCATAGACGGCATAGATATTCATCGCGGTTCCTCCCGCTTGTAGATGTCTCCCGGCGTAGGTTATGCGGGACGGTCCGAAGGAGCAACCGGCATCCGCGGCAGTTGTCCCGCGCCTGCGAGTCCGCCTTCTTTCCCCGCCCCTGAAGGCGCGCACATCATCTCCCGAAGGAAACCCATGCGGATCATCGACCCTCACTTCCACCTGTGGGACCTCGGCGAGGGGGCCAACCCGAACCTGGGTCCCGACGTGGAGCGGGACCGGCCCGTGTACCTCGCCGGGGACTACCTGCGCGACATGGGGCGGCTTCCCGCGCCCCTGGAGCTGGCCGCCTCCGTCCACGTGGAGACGGTGGTCGGCCAGATGGAGGGCGGGTTCCCTCTCGACGAGGTCGCCGAGACCCGCTTCGTCTGCGACCAGGTGGGGCCCACGGGACACCCCTTCGCCATCGTCGCCTACGCGCACCTGGCGCGGGACATCCGCCACACGGAGCAGGTCCTGGACCGCCATCTCGCCGAGGCGGGGGAGCGGCTGCGGGGCGTTCGCATGATCCTCAACCACCATCCCGGGGACCCCGCTCTCACCTGGCCGCAGGTGGAGCGCGGCGACTTCCTGCGCGATCCCGTCTTCCGCGAGAGTCTCGCCCTCCTCGGCGAGCGCGGCCTCTCCTTCGACCTGCAGTGCAACCCCCATCAGCTCGCCGACGCGGCCGCGACCTTCGGCGACTTCCCGGAGACGCCGGTCATCGTCGGCCATCTCGCCTCCTTCCACGACAGCGGGGATCCCGGCTACATGGGCCTGTGGCAGGAGGGCCTGAAGGCGATGGCCGCCCTCCCCCACGCGAGCATGAAGCTCTCCATGGTGTTCTTCTGCGCGCCCGGATATCACCGGGACCCCTCCCAGGAGGCGAAGGCCAGGGATCTCGTGCGCCAGGCGATCGACATCTTCGGCGCCGGCCGCTGCATGTTCGCCAGCAACTACCCGGTGGACGGCATCCAGGGCATCGACGTCCCCACCCTCTATGGCCGCTTCCTCGACTGGACGGCGGACCTGCCGCCGGCCGACCGGGTCTCCCTCTTCCACGACACCGCCGCGCGCGTCTACCGCCTGGAGGGCCTCACATGAACCTCGTCCGCAAAGACTCCGTCCTCCCCGCCGAGCACGGCGTCATCGCCAGCTACCCCGACGACTTCTACGGCTACTTCGGCTGGCCCACCATCGCCCGCATGCCGGACGGCACCCTCGTGGCCGCCGCCTCGGGGCTGCGCAACGCCCACGTCTGCCCTTTCGGGCGCAGCGTGTTCTTCCGCAGCAGCGACGAGGGCCGGACCTGGACGAGCCCCCGGGTGGTCAACGACTCCCCCCTCGACGACCGCGATACCGGCCTGGTGAGCTGCGGCGGCGAGCGACTGCTGCTGACGTGGTTCACCACCGACCTGCGGGCCTCGGCGGAGAAACGCATGGAGGGGATCGACGCCGCCACCCGGGCCCGCTGGCAGGAGGGGATCGCGCGGATCGACGACGACAACGCCGCCCGCTGGGTCGGCGCCTGGTGCCGCATCAGCGAGGACGCCGGCGAGACCTGGTCCGAGCCGATCAAGGTGCCGCAGACGACGCCCCACGGGCCGGTCCGGCTGCGCGCCGGCGGGCTGGTCTTCCTGGGCAAGCTCTTCGAGACCGACATGGCCGGCTTCAAGGGCGGGGTGGGCGCCATCGTGGCCACCCGCAGCCAGGACGGCGGCCGCACCTGGCAGCCCCTGGGGACGGTGCCTCTCTACGAGGGCTCCACCGAGCAGAACTACCACGAGGCCCACGTGGCCGAGCTGCCCGACGGCAAGTTGGTGGGGCTGATCCGCTTCGAGCGCGGCGGCGGCGTCCACCCGAAGGACCTCGGGCTGCAGGACTTCATCCACATGTACACGGAGTCGACCGACGGCGGCCGCACCTGGACGCGGACCGAGCCCATGGACTTCCACGGCTGTCCTCCGCACCTGCTCGTGCACTCGAGCGGTGCTCTCGTCTGCGCCTACGGGCGCCGCCGCGAGCCCTTCGGCGAGCGCGTCATGATCAGCCGCGACGGCGGCGCCACCTGGGAGTATGACTACGTCCTGCGCGACGACGGGCCCGACGGCGACCTGGGCTATCCCTCCAGCGTCGAGCTCGACGACGGCAGCATCCTCACCGCCTACTACCAGAAGCCGGCTACGGCGCGGGACAAGTGCGCCTTTCTGTGGAGCCGCTGGCGTCTGCCAGGAGAATCACCGTGAAATCGCTGGCCTCGGCGGCGATCCTGGCGGCCATCCTGGTTTCCGGCCGCGGCACCGCGGGGGAGCCGGAGAACCAGTTCCCGAATCCCGGATTCGACGAGTTCAGCGGCGATCTGCCCGCGGGCTGGAGTGTCGATTCCTGGAACCAGCCGGCGACCAAGGTGGGCATCGGCAGGCTGGCGCCCGGCCGCGGCGGCACGGGTACCTGCCTGGAGATCGAGGCCGGGACGCCCATGTCGGTGACCACCCTGCGCAGCCAGGTCTTCCCCGTCACCGCGGACCGGGACTACCTCTTCAAAGGCTACTACGCATCCACGAGTCGGGGCATCACCACGAAAGACCACTGGACGGACGCCGACGGGGTCTCCCTCGGCGGCCACTGGCTGGACGACGGAGAGGAGAAGGTCGGTTCCTTCGCGATCGTGCTGCCGGACACCCAGGACCGCTGGATCGAGGTCTTTCAGCAGGTGCGTCCACCCGAGGGTGCGCGGGCTCTGCAGGTCGTCGTGACCCGGCGATGGGTGGGCGGCCGGCTGCGTCTGGACGATTTCTCGCTGCGGCCGGGCACGATCAGGGACTACGAGGAGGAATTCTCCATCTCCGAGGTGGAGGACGAGGACTTCTTCCCCATCTACGGCTGGCTGACCCCGGGCAGCCCCGCGCCCCAGTACGAGGGCATGGACACGGACCAGTACCACGCCGAGTACGCGGTGGCGAACTTCAACATCAATCTCGAGCTGGATGAATACGCGGGTTTCGGGGTGAAGTACCGCCCCCTCGGCGAGCTCGACGACGCCAGGATGGCCGCCGCGGACAGCGATCCACGGGTGTGGTGGCTGGGCGGAGCCAGCGAACCCGGGGAGGAGGAGTTTCCGCGCCTGGCACGGATGAACGAACGGGTCCGGCGGCTGGCGCCCTCCAAGGGATACTGGGTGAACCTGTTTCCCACGTACGCCGACGACTTCCACGGCGATCCGGAGGAGTACGACCACCACGTCCGGACCTTCCTGGAGACGGTGAAGCCGTCGCTGTTCACCTATGACCACTACTGCATGGTCGGCAGGGACCCGCGCCTTCACGCCGACAGCTGGTACAGCCCCAACCGCAAGGGGGACTACTTCTCCAACCTGGAGATCGTGCGCCGGCGTTCTCTCGAGACGGACGTAGAGTTCGGGGTGATCGTCTCCGTGGGGTCCTTCGGGCCGGTGCGCGGGGCGAGCGAAGCGGAGTTGCGCTTCCAGGCCTTCACCATCCTCGCGTACGGGGCCCGCTCGCTGGGCTGGTTCACCTACCTGACGGAGATCCCTTACGGCCACTGGACCAACTGGGAGGACATGGTCATCAACCGCGACGGCACGCGGACTCGGCACTACTCGATGTTGAAGTACCTCAACGGGGAGGTGCTCGCCCTGGCGCCGGCGCTGCTGCGGCTCGAGTCGACGGGTGTGTACCACACGGAGCCGCTGCCGCCGCTGACCCGCCCCCTCGGGGAATCTGCGCTCGTGGCATCCATCAGCGGGGGAATGGGGCTGGTGGGCGAGTTCAGGTCCGCCGGGGATGGTCTGAACTACATGATGGTGGTGAACCGGGACTTCATCGATCCGGCGACGTTTCGGGTAAGGCTTCGGGAGCCGGCGGACGACCTGCGGGAGATCTCAAAGCAGACCGGCCGGCCGCAACCGGTCGCCGGCTATGCGGCGGCGACGGGCGAACTGACGCTCGCCCTCGGCGCTGGAGACGGCCGCCTGTTCCGCCTCGGGGCGCCCTCGAGGTGACCCGGCGCGGGTCCGCCGCCGCCGTCAGCTCTCCTTCGAGACCGCCTGGACCATGGCGGTGATGTAGCCGAACTGGAAGGCCCAGGCCTGGCGCACGCGTCCGGAGACGCCCGGAGGGGACGCATCGTCCGGGTGACCGGGCGCGTGGTCCGGCATCAGCATGTACGGGTAGCCGACCTTGTGCAGCACCCGCGCCACCTCGTGCATGTCCACGTCGCCCTCGTCGGGCCAGACCTCCTGGAAGTCGTGCAGGCCCCCCTTGATGTTGCGGAAGTGGATGTTGAACAGCTTCCGGCGCTGGCCGAAACGCCGCACGATGTCGCACAGCTCCCGCCCCGGATCCTCCAACCCCTCGGAGGCGACGCCGCAGCAGAAGTTGAAGCCGTGGTAGTCGCTGTCCACCAGCTCGCTGAAGCGCGTCAGGCCCTCCATGACGGGCCAGTTCCAGCGCTCGACGCCGCGCAGCACCGGCGCCGGCGGATCGTCGAGGTGGCAGGCCATCTGCACGCGGTACTCCTCGGCCACCGGGATGACCCGCTCGAGGAAGTAGCGGGCGCGCTCGAAGCACTCGTCGCGGCTCACCTCCCCGGCCTCGGAGAGGGTGTCGTTGTCGAACTCCGACAAGCGGAAGGTGCTGTACGAGGTCCCGCCCCGGCCGGGTGTTGACGGCGTCCGCTGGTGGGGGAGGACGCAGAAGTTGTAGTTGAGCCCGCGCAGGCCGGCGCGCCCCGCGTTCTCGATCCAGCGGCAGACCTCGTCGAGGTCGCGGTCCCGCTCCGGGTCCCGGGCGAGGGTGATGCTCCTGGGCAGGCCGATGTGGATCATCTCCAGCTCCACGCCCTCCGCCGCCGCCGCCTCGCGGTGGCGCGTCAGCGTGTCGACCTCGTTGTCCTCGACGCTGGCGTCCATGTGCGTGACGCCGTGGCGCGTGAGGAACTGCAGCTCCTGGCGGCTCGTGCCGATGCCCTGCACTCCCGCGTACATGCCTCTACCCCTCCTCCTCGCCGCCGTAGGGCTGGCCGGAGAAGATGGCGCGCACCTCGGCGGCCGACTTCGCCTTGGCGAGGCGGCCCATGCGCTCCTCCTCCTCCTCGCGCAGCTTGTGCAGGTTCTCCACCACCTGCTCCAGCCGGTCGGCGGGGAACTTGCAGGCCCCGTTCTCGTCCATGTGGACGATCTCGCCCGGGGCCACGTCCATGCCGGCGATGTGGACGGGCACGTTCACGGCGTACACCTCCTGGCCGCCGTGGCCCGGCGTGATCCCGCTGAGCAGGTACTGGAACTTCATGGGGCGGATCTCGTCGATGTCCCGCGACGGCCCGTTGGAGATCGCCCCGACGGCGCCCATGGCCTTCATGGCCGTGGTCATGTTGCCGCCGGAGAGGCCGATCTTGCCGGCCAGCTCGGGCGGGAACTTCTGCTCGAAGCAGAACACGCTGGGCCGCTCCGAGGCGTCGATGGCGTCGAAGACGTCCATGCCGCTGAGCCGGCCGAAGCCCGGCTCCGAGGGGCCGTACACGGCGGTGACGGCGTACCCGGCCAGCGCCCCCAGCTCGGGGTACATGCAGCGCAGGCTGTGGTCCGTGTACCAGTTCTCGGTGAGCGGGTTGTAGAGCCCCAGGCACAGGGGGTGGGAGGGATAGGTGGCCACCACGTTGGTCACCGAGGGCGTGTCGAACTGGCGGATCTCCTGCAGCAGCTTGCGTTCCTTCTGTCCCATCAGGTCTCCTTTGGCAAGACGCGGACCTCGTCCTCCGCGTTCGGTACGACGCACAGGAACTCGAAGGGCTCGTCCCCTTCGACGGTGTAGGAATGGGGGAGCCGGGCCGGGATGTGCAGCGAGTCCCCCGCCTGCACCCGCACCTCCTCGTCGCCGAGGACGATCGTGGCCCGGCCGGCGAGCACGTACTGGCCGTGCTCGACCTCGTTGGTGTGCAGGGGCATGCCGCCGCCCGGCTCCATGACGAAACGGCGGATGGCGAAATGCGGCGACAGCTCGGGGCCGACCAGGACCTGGCGGGCGGCCGACGTGGCGCCGGCCACCTCCTCGAGGCCGATCTCCCCGGATCTGCGCAGGGTCATGTGCTCCTCCTCTCATTGGCTGGACATCTGGCCGCGGCCTCCATGGCCGCGGTGTAGATCCTGCTCGCCGTCCACAGCCGCTCCTTCAACTCCTCGGGCACCTGCAGCCTCGTGCCGGCGGCCATCTCCTCCACGTGGGCCGGCGTCTCGGCGCCGCCGAGGACGCAGGTCACCTCGGGATGCGAGAGCACCCAGGCGACGCAGAGTTGGGCCCGGCTGACGCCCATCTCGGCGGCGGCCTCGTCGATCGCCGCGATCATCGTCTCCAGGGGGGAACCGCCCTCCACCGGCTCGCCCGGCGCCAGGGTGCCGCGGTCCATGGGGCCGAAGGCCAGCAGCCCGAGGCCCCGCTCCCGCACCAGGGGGAACATCTGCTCCTCGTAGCGGCGGACCCGCGCGCGGCCGTCGTCGTGGACCTTGGTGCCGCCCACGGTGTAGTAGTCCTCCAGCCCGCAGGGGGGCGTGGTGCCCGTCTCCCCGGCGGCCTTCAGCAGGGCCCGGACCGCCGCGGCCGTGTGGTTGGAGACCCCCCAGTGGCGGATGCGGCCCTCGTCGATCAGCCGCTGCATGTGCTCGCACTGGGCCTCGGGCGGGGTCTCGGGGTCGGGCTGGTGCAGCAGGTAGAGGTCGATCACCTCCATCCGCAGCCGGCGCAGGCTGGCCTCGCACTGCTGGCGCAGGAATTCCCGGGTGAAGGGGACGCGGTCCCAGGGGCCGTCGCCGGAGGGCTCCAGGCCGGGCAGGACCTTGGTGCAGATCACGACCTCGTCCCGCCGCCCCCGCAGGGCCTGGCCCAGCATGCGCTCCGAGCCCCCCCAGCCGTAGGCGGTGGCCGAGTCGAAGAAGGTGACCCCCACGTCGAGGCAGTGGTGGACCACGGCCTCGGCCCGCGGGTCCGTCTCGTCGCGGGCCAGGGTGCGGAAGGCCGTCCCCTGGCACAGGCGGGTGACGCGCAGGTCGGTGGGGCCGAAGGCGGCGGTGGGCAGGGCGGTCACTTGTAAAGGGCCGATCCCTTGTCCTCGCGCCGGTAGTGGGGCGCGGAGATCACGGCCTGCTGCTCCGGCGTCAGCTCGTCGAAGAAGTCCGGCGGCGTGTAGGTGCCCATGATCCCCTCGGCCATGACGCCGGCGTTGTAGCGCAGGATGACGGTGCGGCGCTGGTGCTTCGCCGTCCACGGCAGGGCGCCGTGCATGAGGCACTCCACGAAGAGGACGCCGTCGCCGGCGCGGGCCGGGATCTGCGCGAAGCGGTCCTGGTGGGCCTCGTAGAGACGGATGTCGTCGGGGCAGGGGAAGTTGGCCCGGTGGCTGGCCGGCACGCAGGCGAAGCCGCCGTCGCCGGCCTCCACGTCGGTGAGCTGCACGGCGATGTTGGTCATGCCGCAGAACATGCGGCCGTTGCGGTAGTGGTAGCCCCGGGAGCGGTCGTGGGGCTCGCCGCCCTCGTGGAACCAGAAGCCCTCGGCGCCTTCGTCCATGGTGATGATGCTCAGCCCCTCGAGGCGGAACCCGGGGCCCAGCAGCTCCTCGAGGAAGCGCCGGCTGTTGGCGTGGGCGATCATCTCGCGGAAGACGTCGCAGTGCGGCTTTTCCCAGGTGAGCATGCCGCCGAGGTCGCCGCGGCCCTGAGTGCCCTCGAGGGTCCGCGAGCCGTTGGCCAGGTCGCACGGACGGATCCCGATGTCGCCGGCATGGCTGTCCACGGCGGCGTTCGCCGCCCGCACCTCCTCGGGCGACAACAGCCCCTCGATGACCAGATACCCGTGCACGTCGAAGAGGTACTTCTCCGCTTCCGTCATTCCCCTTCCGGTCACCGGTGCTCTCCTTTCTCCGCGGGGGGCGCTAAGCTAACCAAGCGGCGGGCCCGGAGACAGCCGCCGGCGCCTTGACGCGCCCACGCGCGGGACCGCTTATATCGGCGGCACCTCACCGAAAGGGAGCCGATGGCCAAGAGCAAGGGCAAGCGGGTGAACCTGGCGATCGTGGGCTGCGGCGGCATGGCCGGCGCCCACCTGCGCGGCTACAAGGAGCTGCTGCAGCGGGGCGAGGACCGCTTCCGCATCGTCGCCGCCGTGGACGAGGCGAAGGAGCGGGCCGAGGGATTCGCCGACCGCCTCGCCTCCGGGGCGGGTTGGGAGGTGGCCGCCTTCGGCAGCGTCGACGACCTGCTCGACAGCGGCCTCAAGGTGGACGGCGCCGACATCTGCAGCCCCCACGGCCTCCACCACGTCCTCGGCTGCCAGCTGCTGCGCGCCGGCGTCAACGTGCTCATCGAGAAGCCGATCGGGATCACCGTGAAGGCCTCGAAGAAGATCGCCGCCACCGCCCGGCGGCGGGGCCTGGTGGCGGCCACCGCCGAGCAGTGCCGCCGCGCCATCGGCCAGCGCACCATCCACTGGGCCTTTGACGACGGGCTGCTCGGCGAGCCGGTCATGTGGTGGGCGATCAAGGCGGGCTGGCAGGACCCGGAGCCCGTGGGCGGCTGGAGCTGGCGCGCCGACCGCAGGCTGGGCGGCTGCGGCATGGTCATGGACTCCGGCGCCCACTGGGTCGACACGATGAGATACTGGTTCGGCGAGATCGACTCCGTCTTCGCCCGCGTCGAGCAGATCCGCGACCGCCGCTTCCGCAAGGGCGGGCGCGTCGTCAAGGGCGCCCAGGAGGACTTCTGGACGGCGATCTTCAACTTCAAGAGCGGCCTCGCCGGCACCTGGTCGTGGACGATCTCGGCGCCGGGCAAGGGCTTCACCCAGCTGACCCTGGCCGGCACCCGCGGATCGATCGTCGACTCCGACATCTTCCACCCCGCCGCCTTCCAGGCCAACGGCGAGTGCCAGCTCATCGACGGCACCACCTACAGCATGGGCAAGCTGCAGCAGATGTATCGCGACACGCTGTCCGCCAAGCGACGCGAGGAGCTGTTCCCCTACGGCATCACCGCCGGCGTGCCCCTGGAGCTGTGGGACTTCATCGACGCCCTCTCCCGCGGCCGGCCCGTGGAGATCGACGCCGAGGAGGGGATGCGCTCCAAGGCGGTGAGCGAGGCGATCTACGAGTCGGGCAAGTCGGGGCAGGTGGTCAAGGTGGCCGACGTCGTGTCCGGCAAGGTCGACGCCTGGCAGCGCGACCTGAACGACTACTGGAATCTTTGAAAGAGGAGAGAAGAGGATGAGCCGCAAGTACGCCGTGCGCGCCGTGGGCTGCGATCACCGGGCCGCCGACGAGGAAGTCTACGAGGCGCTGAAGCGCGCCACCGATCCGCTGACCCGGTCCTGGGAGAAGCTGGAGAAGGCGGGGCGAATCGCCCTCAAGTTCAACATGGGCCACACCAAGGTGGAGAGGTTCGAGGGCCGCCGCCGCGAGCTGGTGGACGACGCCGTCTGCCGCGCCGTGCTGCGCCTGCTGAGGGAGCGCACCTCGGCGAGCCTGGTGGCCAGCGACACCTTCGGACGCGAAGCCGACGGGGAGACCACTCCCTACTTCAACTACAAGCCCCTCCTCGACGAGTTCGGCGTCGAGTACGACGAGTCGAACCTGCCTCCCTTCGCCGAGTACGAGGTGCCCGGGGGCGGCTACATGTTCCGGCGCTACACCCTCAGCCGCTGCTGGCAGGAGGCCGACGAGGTGATCTCCGTGGCCAAGATGAAGAACCACCTCTTCATGGGCGTGACCCTGTGCATGAAGAACCTCTTCGGTCTGACGCCGACGATCCCGCCCGAGGGACGCGTGCGCAGCTACTTCCACCACGCCATCCGGCTCTCCTACGTGCTGCCCGACCTGGCGCGCATCACCAACCCCTGCCTCAACATCATCGACGCCCTCACCGGCCAGTGGGGCCGCGAGTGGGGCGGCGAGGGCCGCCTCTGCAATGCCCTCGTCGCCGGCGACCAGATCGTGGCGACCGACGCCGTGGGCGCCCACCTCATGGGCCACGACCCCGCCTCGGACTGGCCGCAGCCGCCCTTCCGCCGCGACCGCAACCACCTCCTCGTGGCCGCCGAGGGCGGGTTCGGCACCGTCGATCTCGACGAGATCGACCTGGTGAGCGAGGTGCAGGCGCCGCTCAACGAGTTCGACTCGGTGGAGGAGGACCCGCCCGAGCACATGGCCACGGTGCGGGAGACCGCCTGCGAGCAGGGACTCTGGTACCGGGACCGCCGCCGCGAGATGGTCGACCGCTACTCGGGCGACTTCATCTACCTGCAGGACGGCGAGGTGAAGTGGAGCGGCCCGGACCCCTCCCACATCGGCAGCCACCGGGACTTCGCGGGCAGCCGGCCCGGCAGCGCTCTTTTCCTGAAGCTGGTGGACCCGGAGGAGCGGGAGGGGGAGCGCTTCGTGGTCTACGAGGAGGGTTTGGGGCGCCTGCGCGCCTGACAGCCGGCCGCCGATACTGAGGCTCTTGGGTCGCCACGGACCCGTCCGTGCCGGTGGGGGTGATCAGATTTGTGCTCGGGCCCGAAGCGGCTTCTTGGCCGGGGGGACGTTCTCCGGTCAAGTGCCCCGAAGGGAGTCAAATCGAAGTACGGAGAACCATCATGAAAACGCACGGCCGCTGCTCAACTATCGTCGTAGTCCTCTGTGCGTTATGCGCCCAGATCGACGCAGAATGCGGGATCACCGCAGACGAATCACAGATTCAGATCTGGGTCAAGGAGGGTTATGATGAGTTGGTTGAACAGCTCAGGTTGACCTCGGACGAAGGGGGAGTAGAGATTGGGTATCCATTATGGGACGACCTGAGTGCTGAAATGGGTCTTGGAAGAATCCAGGCGTTTCCGGACAATACGGAGAGGGGACGTCGGTTATTCGTACTGGACTTTTTCGGGGAGAGTGATCTGAACGAGATAGTCAGACGGTATTGCGAATTGCCTTTTATCGGTGAGATGGCGACGGATCGGGCTGGTATTGGTAAGGGAGGGTACGCCCGACACGCTGGCAGTAGTGAGAAGAACCAATGACGAGGAGGATGGAGATTTACCGGAGACAACCTGCGGGGATCTCCAGCGTATCGAGGTTTATCTGGGTGATGATAGCGTCATAGACGTCCAGGATGGCGCCGCGCTTTTCGGTTTCGAGGTGTTTATCTACGATGATTCGGGCAATGAGATGAGATTCTGGTCCTTGGCGAATGTATTCCTGCCCAACATCCAAGGAGGGTTTGTGAGAGAAGGGCATCTGGCCGCAGATGGTTGGGAAGAGATCTACCTGCTCTTCGATTTCCGAGACGAGAGTTACACGGGACCTGAGCCCGGTGAAATAGAGCGGGTGGTTCTCGAGATGACCCTGGCCAACGAATACTACTTTGAGGTTTATCTCAACGGAATACTGGAAGTGAACGCCCGTGCTTTGGGAAACATCCGGGATCTTTCGAATAAAGTGATCATACGTATCGAGGTCGTCGAAGAAGGGCAGGGGCGTGTCACCTTTATTGAGCCGGCATCGTGGGCTCAGGTGAAGGGATCCTTTTGAAGGCTCGTGATACCCCGGCAGCTTTGGTCTGGGTCGGAGCTGCCCTGCTCGATGGGGCGTTTCCCCTGAGCCGCCCAAGTCGCCGCCCAGCTGTAACCGTTCAGTCCCTTGGCAGCTTGGGGCCGGGGGAGGAAGGGTCGCAGGTTGAGATTAACGAATGGCGGAGTGGGTGGGAGGCAGCAGCGAGGGCGCCGGCTGCTGAGACACGGCCGCGTCACAGGCCCTCCGGAGATAGTCGAGGACGTTGCGCTGTTGCTGGCGCAGGGTATCCCGCACCGTGAGCAGGCGCTCTGCGAAACGGCTGCCGTCGGCACTGTGAGTGCCGAAGCTGGTGTGACGCCACAACACGCCATGACGAAGGGCTCGTTCCGCGGCGTTGTTGGTCGGCTCGACGCCTTCTCGGCGGGCGAAGGTCCACAGGGCCGGCCCGAGGTCGAGGAGGTTGGCGCAGGTGGCCGCCGTCTTGGCGTCGGCGAAGCGCTGGCCATACCACAAATGAAACCGAAAGCGCACACCCAAATCGTCGATATCGTCCTGGAAGCGGGCGCGGGACAGGGTACCGTCGCGAACTTGATGCCACCAGGTAAACATCTGGTCGCTGGCGTCCAACAGCCGTTGCCCGACCCAGGCGGCCTCTCCGCCCCGGGCCACGAACTCCTCGAAGGCGCGCCGCAGATGAGCCCAGCAGACTTGCCGGCGTCCAAGCGGCAGATGCGCGTAGGCCGAATAGCGATCGGAGCCGACCACCGCCGTGTTATCCGCACCCAGCATCTCATCGACGCCGTCGCGTCCCCGGCTGGGGCGAATGGCGAACACCGTGACGCCGGCCGTCACCGCGGTCCACAACCAAGCCTTGGCGCGGCGCTGCCGCCAGCCGGTCTCATCGACGTTGACCAAGCCCTGTCGACGAACGAAGGCGCGCGCCTCCTCGACCGGAGCCGCCAGGGCCGCGGCCATTTCCTGTTCCAGTCGGCTGACGGTGCCCAGCGACACCTTGACGCCAAAGGCGTCGGACAACAACGCCCGGATGTTGCGCTTGCTCATCCGGTAGGCCCCGGCCAGCAGGCCGACCCAGGCCTGCACGCTGGGACCGTAGGTGTGCCGCGATACGCCCTCGGGCCAACCGGCTTCGGTCAGGCGGTCGCAGTGAGCGCAGCGCAGGGTGTGCAACTGATACTCGATGACCTCGGCGCGCAGCGGCGGGAGGACGACTTCCTGGTGGCGCTGCGGATGGGGATCGTCTCCCGTCAACCGGTGCCCGCATCCGTGGCAATGGCTGGGCTTGACCGGGATCCGTTCGTCCACCTGCTCGACCGGTACCCACGAGCGGCCGTGGCCTTCGTGGCCGGGCTGGGCGCCCGGCGAGCGCCCCGAGGATCGGCGTCGGGAGGCCTCGGGGCGAGACGAGGAGGAAGCGCCCGATTCCGACGAAGCGGCGCGGGCCCCCCGGCGGGAGCGCCCCTTGCGGCGGGCCAACTCCTGCTCCAGGGACGCGATCCGGGCGGCCTGCTGCTCCATGACCTGCTCAAGTTGCCCAACCCGTTCCGACAAACTGACCACCAGTACTTGCACCGCCGTCGGTGTGCGCTGCCAGTCGCGGTCGGAAATCGGAATCTGAGGGGGTCTGTTCATGGGGGTCGCCCGGATCCAGGAACATCGGCACTGCACAACCACTCCCGAAGATACCGACGTACCCGAAAACTCGCTCGGTATTTCTCTCCATGCGCAATCTACTGCAGGGGGACTGAACGGTTACAGCCTCTACACCGGGCGCTGCTTCTCCAGTCTCCGCCAGACCGACATCGAACACATGGTGGCCAAGTCCGAGGGAACGCCGGACGCACCCGGGTCGGCCGGCATCCCAGCTACGCCAAGCGGGTTCGGGCGTTGTCGATAGGACGCACGCTCAACCCATTCTTTCGGGATCGCATGCATCTGCTTGCTTTCTTCCTGGCGCTCCGGGCTAGAAATAGGTTGCAACACTGAAGAGGAAAGCGGCCCCCTTTGCTTCGTTGTTGAAGGGGTCCCGTTCCCAGTTTCGTTGATAGTCGAGTTTGAAGACCGTGTCTTCCCCGGGCCGGAAGTTGAGGCCCAGGGTCAGGCGGCGATGGCTGTCGCCCACGGCGCCGGCATCGAAGTCCACCGCACCCATGCGTACCACTCCGGTGAACACCGACTTCGGCAGCGCCGCCACCCGGCCTTGACCGAAGTGGGCATTGACCTGGGCGTAGAAGCCCTGCTGGCTTGCCTGGAAGATCCCACTCTCGGGAGGCACCTCAATCGAGGCCCTGGCGTACTCGCCGACCCACTCGAAGGACCTCCAGGCCAGGTCCCAGTCCAGGGCCAGGATCGTCAGATGGCGCTTTTCGTCAATGGCCAGGCCCTCGGCCTCCCAGGTGTTGTAGGGACCGGTGTGGAACGATCCTCCCAGCTCCCAGGCCGGCTGCGGACTGATCGCCACCCGCCCTACCCAGGAGGGGTGGTTGTTGTTGTCCTCGAAGTTTCCCTTGCCGGCCGCCATCCGGGTGCCGCCTGGGTCGCTCAGAAGTACGCCCTCTGAGAACCCGTTGACGGCGTAGATCTCGTAGGTGATGCGGGAGGCGGCGGTGGGGTGAAAAGCCCCCAGAAAGCCCATGCCCGCTTCGGACAGGGCCGTGGGTATGAGCTGGGTGCTGACCAGAGGACGGTCGGTCAGATCGTTGGTTGGACTGTCGTGAGAGAGATTGAAGCGGCCCAGGGGAGAGAGGATGATGCCCCCCCGAAAGGCGAGGGCGGGATGGATCTCGAAATCGATGACGGCCATCTCGATCTTGATCTCCTCTCCCCCTTCCTCGAACTCCATTTCGGAGGCCACGCGCACGCGGTCCGACACCGGGGTATAGGTGAAGAGGTTGAACCGCTTGGGAACAAAGGTCAGCTCCTCGGTGACTCCTTCCTCCCGCTCCAAGCGGAAGTGCGCCTCGGCATAGCCGCCGATTCGGGTTCCACCGGCCCTGGCGATGAAGGGCTTGTCGTCAATGCCTCCTTCGACCAGGGGCCGGGAATCGGAGGCCACGGCTGCGACACCTGTGGCGAGGCCTCCCGCATAACCCAGGACCAGACTCAGTGCGGCATTCCGCAGCCAGCCTGTCATCATGCCTCCACTCATTCAACCACTATTTCCATGTGGTTCTCCGTCACTTCCAGCGCGTATCTGGACAGCGGCTTTCCGGCCGGCCCCCGAATCACCGTCCCCTCCAGGTCGAAGATCGATCCGTGACAGGGGCATCTCAGGACGTGCTTTCCTGGCCGCACCTGGCAGCCCAGATGCGTGCACCGGGCCCCCAGCGCCCGGTAGGCACCCTTCTCCGTGCGGATCAGAAGAAGGGCCTCTGGAAGGCCCTCGCCCGTCACCAGGACGACCGGGCCGTCTCGGAGCTTTTCTTCCAGTTCCTTGTGCGGCAATACGATACGCCCCTCGATACGCCGCCCCCGAAGGGGGGTCGCCGCGGCGCAGGCGGACAGCCCACAGGCCACAAACCCGGTTCCTGCGGCCAGCTGCACCAGAAACCGCCGCCGCGGCAGGTCGTTTGGATCCGGCTCCCGCATGGCTATAACGACTTGAGAAACGCCAGCAGGGCGCCCCGATCCTCCGTGCTCAGGCTGGCGAACCGGTCGCGGGCGGCGGCGCCCTCGCCGCCGTGGAAGAGAACGGCCTCGGCCAGATCCGAGGTGCGGCCATCGTGCAGGTAGAAGGCCTGGCCGTTGAGAAACCCCTCCGCCAGGCGCAGACCCCACAAAGGCGTCGTGCGCCATTCCCGGCCGGTGGCGTCCCCATCCGGACGATGATCCGCCAATTCGGATCCCATGTCGTGAAGCAGCAGATCGGAATAGAGGTGGACCTCGACCGCCCTCAACTGCGGGATGGGACTGGGGCCGGTCCTCAGGGTGGGGACGTGGCAGGAGGCGCAGCCGATCTCCGCGAACAGGGTCTGGCCGCGCTCGACCTGGGCGGTGATGGGGCCGCGCTCCGGCGGCCTGAGCTGACGGACGTACATGACCGTCTGCAACACGGTGGCGGCCGGGATCTCCGGATCGGCCACATCGTCGCCGATGGCCACCCCTCCGGCCTGGGGATGGGGGTTTTCCACCGGCAGGAAGTCGCTGGTGATCCCGATATCCTGGTGGTAGGCCTCGGCGACCTGCTGAAGGAGCGAGGAGACCTGGGCCTTGCGGGAGAAGCGCCCCAGCTGAGGCCCGGGCCCGCCGCTCACGTGGGAGTCGGGCACAAAACCCGGGACCGACACCATATTGGGGCGGCCGGATATGCCGTCTCCATCGCCATCGTCCGGATCGGCACGGGACAGGATGGCCTCGACCGGGATGGCCTCGATCAGCCCCATGCCGAATACGGGCGGCGGCATCCTGAAGGTCCGCTCCACCCCGGCCGGCACCTCTTCGCGGGGGACCCCGGGAATGGCCTTGTCCTGGTGTTGCGGTCCTCCCAGGTCCAGGGCCGGATCGCCCCCTCGGCTGAAGCGGACAAAGCCCAGCTCCGGCGTCCCTCGTCCATCGGCGGGGTGGCAGCCCTCGCAACCGACGTTGTTGAAGATGGGTCCGAGCCCTTCTCCCACCGTGAAGGCGCGCTCGAAATTCTCGTCGCCCTGGGCAAACACGGCGTTCAGGTCGTGCGACATGCCCTCCAGAGGCGACTCGAAATCATCTCCTGCAGACGGCCTTTCGGTCAGAATCCGGTCGCAGCCCATCGCTCCCAGGAGGCCGATCAGACTCCACCAGGACAGGATGCGCGACAGCACTGATTTCCGGTATTTAGGCATGACTAAAGACAGAAATTAGTCCAGGCTAATTTATAATGCAACCCCTAACTAATATGACGGCGGCCCCTGCGAAACACCCCCTGGAGATGGATAGGCAGGGAGGCCTGAATCAGGCGATGCGGCCTGTGGCGATCCGCTTCAGCACGGACTTGGCGCAGGCCTTCGCCGACGGGTATTCTTCGGTCTCGACCACGGCTCCACGCATGCGGCGGTCCGGCGGCGGCTACGCGCCTGATCGGCGGCGGGTCCCTCCAGGCGCCGGCGGTCCACCGCGGGGGACGCTACGGCGCCACTGCGGGCCCCGGTCCGCGGTCCGTCAGCATCGCCGCGCCGAAGACGCCGGCGGAGTCCCCCAACTCGTTGCGGACCACCCGCGTGTCCAGGCGGTCGTTGAAGACCCAGCGGGACATCTCCTCGACGCCGCGGCCGTAGAGGGCGTCGACGTTGCTGACCCCGCCGCCGAGGACGATCACGTGGGGGTCGAGGATGTTGACCACGGAGGCCAGGGCGCGCCCGAAGCCCTCCGCGAGCCGCTCGACGGCGGCAACCGCCGCCTCGTCCGTCCCCGACTCCGCGCGGGCGGCGATCTCGGGCAGCTCTCTCCGGGTGCCGCTGCGTTCCTCGTAGAACCTCTCCAGGCTGGGGCCGGACAGCACCGTCTCGACGCATCCCCGGCGCCCGCAGTAGCACGGATCCCCCCCGGGGTCGAGGACGTTGTGCCCCCACTCGCCGGCGATCCCCTGGCCGCCGGGCAGCACCCGGCCGTCGACGACGACGCCCCCGCCGACCCCGGTGCCGAGGATGACCCCGAAGAGGGTGCCGGCCCCGCGTCCGGCCCCGAGGCGGGCCTCGGCGAGGGCGAAGCAGTTGGCGTCGTTGGCCATCTCCACCTCGCAGCCGAGATCGGCGGCCAGGTCGTCGAGCAGGGGGCGGCCGTTCAGGCAGGTGGCGTTGGAGTTCTTCAGCGTCCGCGAACGGGGGTCCAGCACGCCGGGCGTGCCGATGCCCAGGACCTCGGGCCGGTGCCCGGCCTCGGCGGCCAGCCCCTCCACCAGCTCGGCGACCCTCCGGCGCACCTGGTCGTAGCCGAGGTGGCTGTCGGTGGGCACCCGCAGGCGGCACAAGGGCTGCAGGGAATCGGCGGCGGGCAGCACGACGCCCTCGATCTTGGTGCCCCCCAGGTCGATCCCCCAGAGGCTCACGAGGCCGCCTCCGCCGCGGGCGAGGCCTTCGCCGGGCTCTCCTCGATGACGCGCATCGACTTCCAGGGGCCGATCCGGAAGCGCCGGTAGAACACGGCCGCCGCCACCGCCAGGTAGACGACGATGAAGACCCACACGGTGAAGAGGCCGGCGTCGAACCACTCCACGGCGATCAGCGGCGGCGCCACCATGAGCGACAGCCCGAGCAGGACCGAGGCGTACATGATGTAGCGCGTGTCGCCGGCCCCCTTGAGAGCGGCGGTGAACATCATGTAGGCGGCGTCCAGGAGGCAGTAGAGGCCGACGATCCGGAGCAGGGAGCGGGCCAACTCCCGGGCGGCGGCGAAATCCTCGCCCGAGGCGCCCGCCCCGTACGGCGCCAGGAACAGGTCGGGCACCAGGATGTAGGAGGCGGACATCACCCCCGCGTAGGCGAGGGCCAGGTGGACGCCGCTCCAGGTGCAGTACTCGGCCTCGGCGGGAGCGTCGGCGCCGAGGCGCTGACCGACCATGGTGGACAGACCGATGCCGGCGCCGATGAGGGGCATGAAGGCGAGGCTGTTGATGTTGAAGGCGAGGTTGCTCGCCGTCAGCTCCAGGGTGCCCACCCGTCCGACGATGAGGACGAAGAAGGTGAAGGAGAAGATGTCGAGCATGAAGTTGACGCCGTTGGCGCCGCCGAAGCGGAGGAGCCGTCCGAAGAGGGCGGGGTCCAGGCGCCAGGCGGCGTAGGTGGCGAACCGCCGGCGGTGGGAGGGACGCGCCAGCAGCAGGAGGTAGAGGCCGGCGGCGAACGTGGCCGCGATGTTGGTCGCCCAGGCGGCGCCCTGCAGGCCCATCGCGGGCAGGCCCCAGTGGCCGAAGATCAGCCCGTAGTCGAGGACGATGTTGACGCCGGTGGCGGCGGCGTTGACGCCGAGGACGGACCAGGTCCGGCCGCGGCCGCTGTAGAAGCAGGAGAGGGACGTGGACAGGATCAGGGGGCCCACGCCGTAGCAGAGGATCCGGAAGTAGACGACCTCGTTGGCGCGGATGCGCTCCTCGTGGCCCACGAGGTCGAAGATCGGAACCGCCAGCAGGGCCACCAGCAGTCCGGCGGCGGCGCTCATGATCGCCACGTAGCCGCCCTGCCACAGGGCGGCGCCCACCCGCTCCGGGCGGCCGGCGCCGACGTACTGGGCGACGAAGGTGTTCACGTACCCCGCGATGCCCAGGAAGAAGCTGACGAAGACGAAGCTCGTCAGCCCCGCCGGCAGCGACGCGGCCAGGGCGTCGGTGGAGTGCCAGGTGAGGAAGACGCGGTCGACGAAGTGCTGGATGCTCCAGCTCGCCGTGCTGAGGATCAGGGGGAAGGCGATCCGCAGGAACTCGCGGTAGCCGCCGGGGGCGGACCAGCGCGAGCGCAGGGGCGCGAGGATCTTCAAGGAGCGCCGCCGGTTGCCGCCATCTGTCGAATCCCTAGCTTTCGCACCTCACCCCCCCCCTTGCACAGAAGCACCTGAATCTCTCTCCCCGTCGAGACATGGGCAAGAACAAGGACAGGTCCGGCAAGTCGGAGCAGCGCACCGCCTACGGCGTGACCATCCTCAAGGCCAGCCACCCCCGGGTGCGGGCCCTGAAGAAGGACCACGAACCGGAGATCCACGGCGACCGGTTCTGGAACAGCAGCTACCTGATCATGGACTTCCTCGAGCGCCAGGGGCTGCCCGCCGGCTCCCGGGTGATGGAGGTCGGCTGCGGCTGGGGGCTGCTCGGCATCTACTGCGCCAGCAAGCACGGCGCCGAGGTCGTCGGCGTCGACGCCGACGCCAAGGTCTTCCCCTACCTGCACCTGCACGCCGAGGTCAACGGCGTGGCCCTGCAGACACGCCGTTCCCGCTTCGAGAAGCTCACCAAGTCCCAGCTGGCCGGCACCCGGGTGGTGCTGGGCGCCGACATCTGCTTCTGGGACGAGATGATCGACCCTCTGTACCGGATGATCCGCAAGGCGTCGCGCGCCGGCGTCGAGCAGATCGTCCTCGCCGATCCCGGCCGGCCCCCCTTCGACGAGTTGTGCGAGCGGGCCAAGAAGGACCTGGGGGGCGAGGTGAAGGAGTGGGAGGTCAGCCGGCCGGTGAAGACCCACGGCTGGCTGCTGATCGTGGGCAGCCTGCCCACCGCCTCGGGCTGACCCGCGCGGCAGGCCGAACCCGCGGGCCCCGGACCGTTCAGAACCAGTTCTTCTTGTCCACCACGTTGACGAGGTCGTCGCCGTCGCGCAGCCGCCGGCCGTTCTCGATCAGCAGCTGCAGGCGCCGCTCCTCCAGGTAGGGCCCGGCCCCGGCCACGTGGGGCGTCATCAGGAAGTTCGGCGCCTTCCACAGGCGGTGATTCTCCGGCAGCGGCTCGATCTCGAAGACATCCAGGGCGGCGCCGCCGATGGTGCCTGCGTACAGGGCGTCGGCCAGGTCCTCCAGGACCACGTTCACGCCCCGGCCGATGTTGATGAGCACGCCGGTGCGCTTCATCCGCGCCAGCCGCTCCGCGTTCATCAGGCCCTCCATGGCCGGCGTCTGGGGCGCCGTCATGATGACGAAGTCGCCGCGGCCGATGTGCTCGTCCAGGGTCTCGGGCCGGTGCAGCTCGGCAACCCCCTCGGGGGGCTCGGGCACGCGCGGGTCGATGGCGATCACGCGCACGCCGAAGTGGGCCAGGAGGCGCGCCGTCTCGCCGCCGATGCCCCCGGCGCCGATGAGGACCGCCGCGGCCTCGGGCAGGTGCAGGGTGGCGGCGGACTCCCCGCCCGGCTCCCAGACCCCCTCGAGCTGCCGGGGCAGGTAGCGGTGCAGGCCCCGGGCGAAGGCCAGGACGAAGGCCATGATGTGGGCCGCGATGTGGTCGGAGTAGATGCCGCGCTGGTTGGTGACCGTCACGTCGCTGTCGACCAGCTCCGGGAAGTAGAACCCCGGGCCCGGCCCCGCCGCCGGCGCGCACAGCCAGGTCAGCTCCCGGGCGGCGGCCAGCAGCTCCGCATCGAGGGTGCCGAAGGCGCCGCGTACCTCGCCGATCCGCTGCAGCGCCTCCTCTCTCGAGGCGGGCAGAAGGATCTCGAGCTCCGGCACCTGCTCGCGCAGGGCCTCCGCCCAGTGGCGCAGACGGTCGTTCACGGGCGGCAGGAACATGAACTTGTAGTGGCGTGGCATGGATCGCTCGTCAGGATTTGGACCGGTGCGCTGCCTTCAGGACGCCCCAGGAGGCCGGCGCCACATGCGTCCCTGCGTCAGCCGGATCGTAGTTGCTGGTGCCTTCCCGGGCGGGGTTGGCGCCGTGGAAGAAGCTGGTGCGCCCCGGGGAACAGGCCCCCGGCCGCCAGGGCCAGGGCCAGCGAGAGAGTCAGTGAAGCACGGGTCATGGGTCGATCAATATCCCCGAAGGGGCCGAAACCCGCAATCTCTTCTTAACGGGTCCGGGCGCCGTCGCGCGCGCTCATCCAGCCTTCGAAGAAGCAGGCCATGGTGGGGAACCGCTCCGCCGGATTCTCGCGGCAGGCGCGCTCCAGAACCTCGGACACTCCATCGCCGTCGCCGGCCCGGGCGAGGAAGACGGCCGCCGCCCGTCCCATGGTGAAGACCGTGGTGCGCTCGTCGATGCGGGCCCCCCGCGTGAACTCCTCGGGGGCCATGAAGCGCGTCGAGCCGAACATGCGCCCCATCTCGTTGACGAACGGCCCGCGCCGGTAGAGGTCCAGGTCGACGAGGTGCACGGCTTCCCGCTCGAAGTCGTAGATCACGGAGCCGTCGTAGAAGTCGCAGGCGATCCAGCCCCGCTCCGCCAGCCGCTGGTGGACGTCGTAGATCACGTCCAGGACCCGCAGGATCGTCTCCGCCGGCAGGTGCAGGAACCGGTGGAAGGAGGATCCCGGGCGGTCCCGCTCCCCGGTCTCGACCCGCAGCAGAAGGCCCTCGACCCAGTCGTAGACCAGCAGGGGGCCGTCGGGAGCCTCGACGATGTGGTGCAGGGCCGGCAGGGCCCGGTGGGTCAGGGAGCGGGCCACGGCGGCGGCGTTCCTCAGGATGCCGCCCCTGGCTCGGTGGTCGGCCCCGGGTGTGGAGAACCCGGCCTCGCCGGGGGTCTTGACGAAGAACCGGCGGCCGGCGACCTCCACGCCGTAGGAGATGTTGCCGGAGTCCTGGGTCTCCTCACCGAAGCGGGCGAAGACCTCGCCGTCGGCCCCGCGGCGCGGCGCTTCGGCGGGCGCCATCGGCGGGCGGGCTTCTGCGGCTCACTCGGCGGCTCCCGCGGGGGCCTCGAAAGTCCCTGACGGCGCTCTTCGGCCCGGGGGCGGATCGGCGGCGAACCGGGCCAGCTCCTCCAAGTCCCTCTCCACGCCCCGCCGCCAGGCCTCCTGGCGATACAGCGAGAAGCCGAAGGAGGTGACGCGGTCGAAGTCCAGATTGAGCTCCGCCGTCTCGGTGAGGGTTCGCTCCAGGGCGGCCTGGATGTGCTGCCGGGTGAGGCCGATCACGGAGTCGGGCGAGGTCGACTCCACGACGGCCGTCGAGAGCATCCGGGGCACGTCCCGGTTCAGCTTTCGCGCCGCCACCTCGAAGAGGGCGAAGTGGATCTGCTCGTGCTCCAGGACGTACATGGGGGACAGGCCGTGCTCCTGGTTCCACCAGGAGCAGGAGCGCGAGAACATGGCGCGGAAGGAGAGGCCCTCGACGCGGGGCCGGTAGGGGCCCTGGCCCGCCGGGCGGGTGGGTTCGGCGAAGACCCGGGCCTGGTGGTCGACGGCGACGAAGGCGCAGGAGACGGCCACCGGCCGCGGCAGGTCGACGCGGCCCAGGAAGGGCTTGGGCGGGTGCTCTCCCCGGAAGTCCCCCCGCGTCAGGGCGCGGTAGGGGATGACGTCGGCTGTGTCGAGGCGGACCGAGGAGATCTGGCCGGCGGCGGGAACCGCGGCCAGGGCCGTGGCCGCGAGCGGAAGCAGGAGGAGGAGGGCGCCCATGGCCGCCGAATCTCAGGCGCCGCCGGCGGCCGGGCAACCTCTCGACACGGGTGCGGCCGGGCGATAGCTTGGCGCCCGCCATGCAAGGACTGATGAGATCGGCCAGACTGGTGGAGCCCCGCCGCTGGGAGCTGCTGGAGCAGGAGATCCCGGAGCCGGTGGACGGGAACATGCTCGTGCGCCTGCGGCGCACGGCGATCTGCGGCACCGACAAGCCCTCGTGGGTCGGCCTGGCCGGCGACTACCCCCTGGCCCCGGGGACCAGCGGCCACGAGGCCATGGGCACGGTGGCGGCCTGTCCGTCGGGCCGCTACGCCGAGGGCGAGCTGGTGCTGCTCTACGGCTTCGACCGGCCCCTCTACCAGGAGTACTGCCTGGCCACCGACGACGGCGGCTGCATCCGCCTGCCCGCCGATGCCGAGCCCGAGGTGGTGCTCATGAGCCAGCTCTTCGGCACCGTGCTGCACGCCTTCTACAAGCTCGGCAACCTCATCGGCCAGGACGTGGTCGTCCTCGGACAGGGCCCGGTGGGGCAGCTCTTCAACGCCGCCCTGCGCAACCTCGGCGCCCGCCGCATCGTCGCCGTGGACCCGCTGGCCCACCGCCGCGAGCTGGCGCCGAGGATGGGCGCCACCCACGCCCTGGCCCCCGGCGGCGACCTGCGCGACCAGGTCCTGGCCATCACCGGCGGGGAGCCCCCCCACATGGTGGTGGAGGCGGTCGGCCTGGAGGCCACCTTCCACCAGGCCGCCGGGCTCGTTCGCCGCGGCGGCACCATCCTCTACTTCGGGGTGCCCAACAAGGATCCGGGCCGCGGAGTGATGTCGCTGAACTTCCTGGGCATGTTCGGCAACGAGACCCGCATCGTCACCACCGTGGGGCCGGACCCCCACGCCGACTACGCCACCGCCCTGCAATGGATCACCGAGGGCCGCATCGACGTGCGCCCCATGATCACCCACGTGCTGCCCTTCGAGCGCATCCAGCAGGCCTTCGAGATGGCCTTCGAGGACCCGGCCGCCCACGGGGCGGTGAAGGTGGTGCTCAGCTTCGAGTAGGGCCCCTATAGGGTGTCTGAGCCCCGTTCGTCTCGACGTACACCGAGAACAGCGACTGCGAACAGGTCATGAACAGCCGGTTCTTCTTCGCGCCGCCAAAGCAGAGGTTGGCGCAGGGCGCCGGCAGGTGGATCTTGCCGATCAAGGTCCCGTCCGGGGCAAGACAGTGCACGCCGTCGTAGCCCTCTCCCCCCCAACAGGCCCCCGACCACAGGTTTCCATCCGCATCGGTGCGGACCCCGTCCGAGGAGCCAGGTTCCATGTCCGCGAACACGCGCCCGTTCGCAAGGCGGCTGCCGTGGACGTCGAAGACGCGGATGTGAGTGGGGTATTCAGGCCCGTCGGAGCGCCCGGTATCGACGATGTAGAGCAGCGACTCGTCCGGACTGAAACAGAGGCCGTTGGGGCGCTGGAAATCTCCGGCCACCACCGTCGCTTCCTCCGTATCCGGGTCGAGACGGTAGACATTGGCGGCATTCTCAAACTCATCCCGATGCCCCTCGTAGTCCATCAGAATGCCATAACCGGGGTCCGTGAACCAGATCGACCCATCGGACTTCACCACGATGTCGTTGGGGGCATTCAACGGCTTGCCCTCGAACCGATCCATCAGCACGGTGATCGAACCGTCGTATTCCGTCCGCGTGACTCGACGCGCGTCGTGTTCGCACGACAGCAATCGCCCCTGGAGATCGCGCGTGTTGCCATTGGTGTTGTTCGATGGCTTGCGGAAGACCGAGACCTCCCCGGTCTCTTCTTCCCACTTGAGAATGCGGTTGTTGGGTATGTCGCTGAACAGCAGATACCGGCCGTCGCCAAACCACACGGGGCCTTCGAGCCAGCGTCCGCCGGTCCAGAGCATTTCAAGGGCGGCGTTGGCCAGCTTGTACCTGGCGAAGCGCTCGTCGAGCACCTCAAGGCGGCTATCCGGATATCTCACGATTTCCATTATAGTCGGCGGAACTTCTGCACCCTGTCGTGGAGGGTGGCTACTTCACCGATGTACAGCGAGCCCTCTTCGTCCACCCAGATGCTGTGCGGAGAGTCGGCGAATTGACCCGGGGCCGAGCCATCCTCGCCCCAGCGGGCCAGCAACCGCCCCTCCATGTCGAAGATGCTGACGCGGGACGGAGCCTCGACGATGTACACCGTATTGTCCGGGGTGATGAAGAGATCCATGGGAGTTACCAGGTCCGTCCACTCGTCCAGGTAGCGGCCCTCGGAGTCAAAGCGCTGGATGCGGTTGTTCTCGCGGTCGACGGCCCAGACGCGCTCGTCGCGGTCGACCCACAAACTGTGGGGCAGGGCGAACTGACCCGGACCGGTGCCCGGGGATCCCCACGAATGGAGCACCTCTCCCGCGTCCGAAATGCGGTGGATGCGGTATTGGCCGTAGCCGTCGGCCACGTACAGATCCCCGGAAGGGCCGCGCATGGCTTTCGTGGGCTGGTTGAAGGGCTGGTCGGGCGCGCCCGGCACGCCAGGCGTGCCCCACGTGTGGACCACTTCCCCCTGCGGATTGAAGCAGCGGATGGTGTGGTCGTCGGTGTCGGCCGCGTACACCCGGTCCTCGCCGTCGACCCACAGGAGGTGGGGGTTTCCCAGCAGGTCGGCTCCCCAAGTGTCGAGATAGACCCCGTCGCGGTCGTACACCAACAAGGCGGGCGGGTGACGGCGGCCCACAAAGACCCGGCCCCGGCTATCGGCGGCCACTCCGGGCACGACACCGCCCATGGAGCGGCCCCGGGGGCCCAGGCCCCAGTGTTCGACGACTTCGTAATTGTAGATGGCGCTCATGGCAAGCTCTCGCGGTCAGGGGGAAAAGCGTCGATCTTAAGGAAAGGAAACGCGGAGGAGTGAGCATGAAGCTGACGGACGATCACTTCCAGACTCTTGTAGAACAAGGTTTTGTGGTCGTAGAGGATTTCTATCCGGAAGAACGCCGGGCCCGGATCGCCGAGGGCATCCGCCGGACCCTCCCTCCCTGGGAGGCGCTCGCCGGCGATCCGCCCGCAGATCGCATCTTGAGGGACGACTTCCCCTACGCCGACATGCTCTTCAATGAATTCATCATCGACTGGGACCTCATCGAGTTCGTCCAGCGGGTGCTCGAAACCGAGGACATCTTCTTCCGCTACGCCCACAACTGGGCGCGCTACCCCGACCCCGGGGCCGAGCAGCGGGGCCTGCACATCGACAATGGCAACAACTCGCTCCTGCCTCCCACATCCGACCGGCGCTACGGCCAGATCAGCACCTGGTACTTCCCCGAAGCCGTGGATGAGAACCAGGCGCCGATGCGAATCGTGCCCAAGCCCCATGGAAGAGATCTGAGCAAGCGGGTTCTGCTGACCGTACCGGCGGGCACGATCATGATCTTCAACACCCATCTCTGGCACTCGGCGACGGTGTTCAAGGGCAGCGAAGGGCAGCGCTATTCCGCCACGCGGATCTACGGCCGCGCCGACCACTGCTGGGAGGGCGTGAGCAGCTTTACCAACCGAGGGATGGACGATCGGTTCCGGGCTTTCGTCGGCCGGCTTTCGGCGCGCGAACGAGCACTCTTCCGCTTTCCACCCCCTGGCCACGAGTACTATACCCAGGAGACGCTGGCCCGCCTCGAAGAGCAGTATCCGGGATGGAACTCGCGAGGAGAGTACGACTTGTGAACGTGGCCGAAGGGCCCCGTCACTCCTCCACGTGGCTCAGCACGAGATCCCGCAGGGTCACCATGCCGAATGGCCTTCGAGGACCCGGCCGCCCACGGGGCGGTGAAGGTGGTGCTCAGCTTCGAGTAGCCGGTCCCGCCCGGGCCGGGCGGATCAGACCACCTCCAGCACCATCGTAGGAATCGTCTTTCCCCCAACGGAGATACCGCAATGAGAAGCTTCATCCGCGCGGCCCTCGTCACCGCCCTCGTCGCCTCGCCGGCTCTTTCCCAGGAAGCCGTGCCGATCAAGACCCTCCCCTTCAGCGCCGCCCGCCAGGCCGGGGGCCTGCTCTTCGTCAGCGGGCAGATCGCTCGCACGGCCGACGGCGCCGACGTGAAGGAGTCGGTAGCGGCCGAGACGCACCAGGTCATGAAGAACATCGGGCGCATCTTGCAGGAGCACGGCTATGCCTTCGACGACCTGGTGAATGTCACCGTCTGGCTCGCCGACATCGAGGACTACCACGAGATGAACAAGGCCTACGCCTCCTACTTCAAGGAGCGGTTCCCGGCGCGGGCCTGTACCGGCGGGGCGCAGATCGTCTTCGACTTCCGCGTCGAGATCGCCGCCGTCGCCTACAAGGACGAGCACGACGAGGATTGAGCCAAGGCTGCCGGATTCGGCTCAGCTTCGAGTAGCGCCCGGGTCGGGAGCGGCCGCCCCCGTCACTCCTCCACGTGGCTCAGGACGAGATCCCGCAGGGTCACCATGCCGAGGGGGGCGCGCTCGGCGTCGATGACCACGGCGCGGGAGAGCTCGAAGCGCACCAGCAGGCGCACCGCGTAGCGGGCGAGCATGCCCGCCGGCAGGGTCAGGACCGGCTTCGACATGATCTCGTAGACATTGACCCGTTCGGGTGCGCGGTTCTTCGCGATCACCTCCCGTGCGATGTCCGCCACCACGAGCAGGCCGTACTCGTCGTCGTCGTCGCGCCGGTCGACGGCGAGGGAGCTGACATCGTGGCGCTTCATGAGCGCCATGGCATCGGCCACGGTGGCAAGCCTGTCGATCGTGTAGAGCCTGGAGCCCATGAGGTCTCCAACCCGGATGATGCGTCTCTCGCTCATATCTCGTCATCCACCTCTTCGAGGATCGTGGGGAGTTGGGTGGTGAGACCGACGGCGTCCTCGATGGGGACCTGGAACGCAATGCCGGCGCCGGGCTCCTGCTCGAAGCGCCCGGCATCGCGGATGCGCTCCAGAATGTCGCGCGCCCGCGTCTCGACCACCAGGAACAGGACGACGTCGCGCCGGGCCGCCAGGTCGAGACCGAAGAAGGTCTTCTGCGGCTTCAGCCCTTCGCCGCGCACACCGGAGATTATCGTCGCGCCGGTGGCCCCGCCGGTGCGCGCGGCATCGACCACGGTATCGGTCTTTTCGTCGCTCACCAGGGCGACGATCAGCTTCAGTCTCATGGCTCAAGTCTCCTCGGAATGGTTGGCGTTCCGCCGTCGGCTCACCCAGGACACGGCCATGGCATAGCCCAGCACGGACATGATGGGAAAGACGCTGGCGAAGGCGATGAGGCCGAACCCGTCGATCAGGGGGCTGCGCCCGGGAACGGTGGCGGCGAGCCCCAGGCCCAGGGCGGCGACCACGGGCACCGTGACCGTCGACGTGGTGACGCCGCCGCTGTCGTAGGCGAGGGGCACGATGGTCCGGCTCGACCGGAAGGTCTGGGCGATCACCACGACATATGCGGCGATGATGTACCAGGGCAGGGGCGTGCCGGTGACGATGCGAAAGCAGCCCAGGGCCACCCCCGCGGCCACCCCGAAAGCCACGGCGATCCTCAGGCCCCAGGCATGGATCGCGCCGCCCGAGATCTCCTCGGCCTTGAGGGCGACCGCCATGAGCGAGGGCTCGGCCACGGTCGTGGCAAAGCCGATCGCCGCGGCAAAGGCGTAGACCAGCAGGTAGTCGTGCCAGTCGACCCCGTCGGCAAGACTCGCGCTCCCGATGGTCTCGGGGGCGGTGAGCTGGCGGGCCATGGTCTCGCCGATGGGGAAGAGGGCCTCCTCCAGGCCGATGAGGAAAAGGGTGAGTCCCAACAGGACGAAGACGAACCCGGCCGCGATGCGGCGCAGGTTCGGCAGGTTGCGGCGCAGCACCGCAACCTGGAACAGGACGAGGATGCCGACGATGGGCGCCACATCGAGCGTGGTGGAACCCGCGGTAACGGCAATGGTGCGCAGGAACTCCACCTCAGACCACCATGCCATAGGCCAGTACGAAGATCATCGGCGTCAGGCTGGCGAAGGCGATGAGCCCGAAGCCGTCGACCATCGGGTTGCGCCCCCGGATCGACGTGGCGAGCCCGACACCCAGGGCGGTGACGAGAGGCACCGTGATCGTGCTGGTGGTGACGCCGCCGGAATCGTAGGCCACGCCGATGATCTCCGGGGGCGCGAAGGCGGTCATTGCGGTGACCAGCACATAGCCCCCGATGATCAGCCGGTGGAGCGGCCAGCCCTTGAGGATGCGCAGCACGCCGAGCACGATGGCCGCGCCGACGGAGACCGCCACCACCATGCGCAACTCGAAGGCGTACGCGGCGCGCGCCTCATCGTCGTCGGCGATGGCACCGGCTTCGGCGGCGACCTCGGCCGCCTCCGCGGCCACGGCGATGAGGGCGGGCTCCGCGACCGTGGTGCCGAAACCCAGGCAGAAGGCAAAGGCCAGGAGCGCCGTGGCGCTGCCCTTGCGGGCAAAGGCCTGGGCAATCGCGTCGCCGAGGGGAAAGAGTCCGCTCTCCAACCCCTGGATGAAGAGCGTCAGGCCGGCGATCACGCAGAGCAGGCCGACAACGACGCGCCCGAGATTCGGAAAGGGCTGCTGCAACACCGCGATCTGGAAGAAGGCGATGACGAGGATGATCGGCGCCAGATCGCGCAGCGCACCGAGGAGCCGCCGCAGTATCGCGCCCAGGGTCCTGGTCATGGCCGCGGGTTGCCGGTTGTCTGGCGAGTGCAGGACATGGGCCCGTCAGCCCCCAGGTTGTTGCGTGTTTCGGGTATAGCCGCATTCAGGCCAGGTCGAGCACCCGAGGAAGCGGCCGTGTCTGCCGATCCGGGTCTGCAGCCAGCCGCCGCAGGCGGGGCAGGCCTCGATCGGCTTGCGGCAATCCCTGCATTCAAACCCTCCGTTCGCCGGGACCGGCAATCCCTCTCCGCAGGCGGGACAGGACGGCTGTCTGTGCTCGCAGTACGGCCAGTTCGAGCAGCCGTGGAATGCGCTCCCGTTGCGGGCGTTCTCGCGGCGCACCAGGCGTCCTTCGATGCACTTGGGGCAGGGCGCCTCCTTCTCCGGCGAACGCCCGAAGACGGCGACCCCGGAGTTCCCCGCGATCAGCTCCTGGACGAATGGAGAAGGGGGGCCCCCGTCGGCGAGAAGGAAGACCTGGCGTCGGGCCCGGGTCATGGCGACGTAGAGGAGACGCCGCTCTTCGGCATTTGGATGTTCATCCGGCGCGGCAAGAACGAGTTCGAGAAGCGGGTCGTCCGCGATCTCCGACGGAAAGCCTTGTCTTCCCGAGCGCAGGCCGAGGACCACCGCATAGTCGGCTTCGAGTCCTTTGGAGCCATGTACGGTCATATAGGACAACCGCAGACGCGGGTACCGGCTTGCCAGGCCGGACAAGTCGGGCGGCCGCATGTGCCGGTAGCGTCCCAACAACAGCACGCTCGATGCCTCCCGGCGCCCCTCGGCGTCCGCCGCGATCCTGTCGAGGGCTTCGCTCAACAGGGAGAGACCCTTCCCCCCGGCAAGGCCTGCGTGCACGCACGGTCCGTCCACCTGGCGCGTCGAACGCACCTTCTTGCGTATCTGGGTGGGGTTGGCGAGAACGAACCGGGTCGCGGCTTCGGCGATGGCCTCCGGACACCTGAAGGTCGTCTCCAGATCGATCCGCTCGCTGGCGCCGAAGCGCTTCCCGAAATCGCGCATGACGGCGATGTCGGATCCGGCGAAGCGGAATATCGCCTGCCAGTCGTCGCCGACGGCGAACAACTGGGCGGTGGGGGACTGGTCGAGCAATGCCTTCAGCAGCCTCGCCCTTGCGGGAGAGATGTCCTGGAACTCATCGACCAGGATATAGCCGAAGGGGCTTCGGTAGCGCCCCGCCTCCACATGTTCCGTGGCCTTGTCGATCATGTCGTGAAAGTCGATCTGTCCCAGACCGGAGAGGGTTTCCTGGTAGCGCTCGAAGACCGGTCGGAAAACAGCCAGGAACGCCTCCGCCCGAAGCCGGTCGCCGGCTCCCGCGGCCCGGCGGGAGACTTTCTCGAAGGAGAGTTGGGCGCCCTTGAAATGATGGAGGAAGGTTGCCAGCAGACGCAGGAACGGATCGATGCGGCCCTGCCGCTGGAGGACGGCGAAGACCTCGGCCGGGGGAAGCGGAGACAGGGTGACGCCGTGCGCCGCCAGCTTCTCCCTCAGATTGCCGGTCAACGCGCCGGCGGTCCGTTCCCAACTGAAGGTCTCGATGAGGACGGTGCCCTTCTCCTCATGCAGCCGGCGCTTCCACTCCACGTCCTGGAGGTACTTCTTCTCATCGACGAACCGCGCGGTCCGGCCTTCGGCATCGAGCCCGAAATGCTCGATGTAGATCCCCGCCTCCGGGAGATGGAAGTCGGGCCGGTACTGACGCTTCTCCGGGGTCGCGGTGTTGTGTTCGTAGGGAGCTTCGTACTCGTAGGGCACGTTGTTCACGTGGAGGAAGTTGGCGATCTCGCATTCCTCCATGCTCTTCACCTTCTCTCCCTTGAGAGAGCGGATGTCGAAGCGGCGGAGGTACTCCCAGTATTCCCCCCAGTTCCGGAACTCCTGGTGGCTCCGGTAGGGCGCGAACTGGCCCATGAACCACCTCACCAGGGCATCCGGTACCTCCCCGTCGGCGAGCAGTCCGGCGAGGATCTCCTTCAGCAGGTCGATCAGCGCCCTGTCGTCTTCCGCCACCTTGGCAAGTGACGGGCGCCTGCCCTCGGCCTTGCCGATGATCGACATTCCAAGGCTGTGGAACGTCCGCACCGTCGCGCCCTTTGCCGCCTCGTCCCCGAGACGGCCGCGGATGCGTTCGTCGAGCTCGTCCCGGGCGTCCCTTGCGAAGGCGAGCAGGAGCAGTTCCGACGGGCGCCTGAAACCTCTCAGGACGAGCCAGCCCGCCTTGGCGACGATCACCGAGGTCTTGCCGCTGCCGGCCGCGGCGACCACGAGGTTGCGGTCCTCGTCGACCACGACCGCCCTGCGTTGCTCGTCCGTGAGGGGCCGCGCCTCCACCCGGTCGAAGAACGCCCTGGAACGCTCCAACTCACTGGCGGCGAAGGCCTCGTTGGCCCTCGCCCTGAGCGCATCGGGGCTGTTCAGGAACCCCCGTACCGCCGCCAGCATCCCGGTCTCCGGAGCCTTCGCCAGGGTGTCCGGCCATTGGCCGGGAAAGTGGGCGGCCACTTCCCGTGCGTCTCGCTCAAGATCGCGGCAGAGGTTGCGGCCCATGTATCCCGGCGGGTCTTCGAACTGCGCCAGGCGCTCGTGGACGGAGCGGAGCGCCTCGTTCCGGGCGGCAAACTCCCGGCGCCACCAACCGACTCGGGCAGCTTCCAGCGCCGCCGAAAGCGCCTCCGCGTCAGGCCGCGTCAGCCCGGACACCGCGGCCTCCCCGGCGGCATGACTGACCCTTACCCGGCCCCAGCGCCACCCCGTCTTCAGTTCCGCGGAATCGATGGCGCCGAGAGGAATCTCCCTGGGACCGGACGCACAGGTCAGTCGCAAGGCCGCGGCCTCAACGGTGGCGGCCCTGGCGTCCCGGCTACGGAGAATCCGGAACAGGACCGACGCGAGCCCGGGCACCCGGGAAAAGGTCACGGAACAGGGTTGTCGAGGGGAGCCAGCGCCCACCGGGTAGCCGCCACGTGAGTCACGCTGTCGCCGAGGGTCATGTAGTAGACGGTCAACAGCGAGCCGTCCGAGAGCTCGACCGTCCGCGGATAACCCAGATCGTCGGGTGTGCCTTTCCCGGCCACGGCCCCATCGGTTGTGAGACCGTCCTCGCGCAGTACGATCTCGTCGGCGACTTCCCAGGTTTCGCAGCCGTCGCGGGACAGGCAGGCCCGCACCCCGCAGGGAGCCCGCCGGTATCCGTAGCTGCAGAGGACGGCGCCGCTGCTCAGCAGCAACAGGTGCGGAGGATATCCCCACATCCCGGTCTTCCAGACCTCGCTCCAGGTCTTGCCGCCGTCGTCCGAGTGCGTCTGGAACAGGTACTTCTCCTCCTGTGGAATGCGCTTGCTGCCGCTGGAGGTGCGCACCATCGCCACGACGCGGCCCTCCGGCAGCGCCAGGAGGCTGCTCTCGTTGAAGGGATGCTCGCCGTCGTCGTACGCCATCGTCACCATCTCCCAGGTGTCGCCGGCATCTTCCGAGCGCAGCACCCAGGCGCGGAACGGATCGCCTGCCCGGGCGCTTCCGTACACCTGATGCACGATCGTATCGTCCGGGAGAACGCAACTCTTCAGGTCGGCCCCGTTGCGGACCAGGGCGAAGAACGGCAGCTCGTCGCCGCTTCGGAGCAGACGATGTTTCCAGTCGCTCTCTCCCGGCCGCTTTCGCGACATCCGCAGGCTGTGCTCCACGTGGATGCGTTCGGGGAACTCCTCCACCGCAAAGCCGCGCCGCTCGAATTCCACCCTGCGCTCGGGCGGGTACGCGTTGACGGGTCGGGAGATCCTGATCCGGGTGCCGTCGCTCAGCACCGCGCTCCTCAGCGTCTCGGCGCATGGCCGGTACCGGTCGTCCTTCCCCTCCTCGAACCAGCTGTCCCCGCCGTCCGGAGAGAACAGCTCCACGTGGCCGGTGGCGCCTCCCGCCAGTCCACCCGAATGAGAGTGAGCGGCACCCTCGACGCCACGCGCCAGCGGCGTGTGGGAGTTCCAGTTGAAACCGACCCAGAGCTCGTCGCAGTCTCCCCTTGCCACCGTGGGGAAGCTGGAATAGCGATCCTCGTCCCAGTACAATACAGAGTGATTCACCGGCGTCTCAGTTGCATTCGTCCAATGATAGACAAACCGCCCGCGCGCGAAACGCGGGTCCGCAACGAGGGACTCATGGAGCCGATGGATATCGGATCGAGCAAGCAACTCTTCGTCGACGACCGCTTCATCGCCACCGCCAACGGAGTGGAGCTGGTGATGAATCCACCCTACCAGGCCGCGGAGCCGGTGGTGACCGTCGACGCCCCGTGGGAAGACCCGTCCGATACGAGCTTTGGAATCTACAGCAGCGTGTTACGGGAAGATGACGGCCGCATCCGGTTGTGGTATCACGTGCGCAGGGCCAGGGAGGAATCCGGGCTCAGCCTCGACCAGGCCTACGTGGGCTATGCCGAGTCGACCGACGGCATCCATTTCGACAAACCGGAGCTGAACCTCATCGACGAAGGCGGGTCGACCGCCAACAACGTCGTCATCCCGGGCAAGATCGGTGGCAGCTCGGTGTGGATCGACCCGCATGCCCCGCCCGAGGAACGCTACAAGAACCAGTCGAAGGTCTACAATCCCGAAGTGGCGATGCAGTTCCACATGCACGGCTCGCCGGACGGCATCCACTGGAAGTTCCTTCGCCGCTTGCAGCTCCCACAGCGGGGCGGCTGGGATACGCAAAACATCATTTTCCGGGACCCGGCCATCGGGAGGTACGTCCTCTACACCCACCGCTGAGGGAAACGAGAACTACCGGACGGTCAGACGGCTCGAGTCCGACGATCTCGTCAACTGGGACAACCAGAGGACGGTCATGTGGCCGGACGACGAAGACCTGGCGACATACGAGACAACCCCCGCGCTCGATCCCGCCGCGCCGGAAAAGCCCTACGGCAGGGTGCCGATGGACTATTACGGCGCTACCGTCTTCAAGTACCCGGACCCGCACGGCGTGTACGTCATGCTCGCCAACGCCAATTGGTACTGGTTCAACCGCGAGCCGGTGGTGACCACGGTCCGGGACGACCTGGATGTGGTGCGCACCGAGACGCAGCAGATCCACGGGCCCAGCCGCTTCGACGTGCGCCTGTCGGTGAGCCGCGACGGAGTGAACTTCCAGCGCTGCGGCGGACGCCGGCCCTTCCTGAGCCCGGGGCCCGAAGGCGGCTTCTCCTCGCGCATGGTGTGGGCCATGCCCCATCCGGTCCGAATGGGCGACGAGATCTGGATCTACTACAGCGGCACCAACAGGGACCATGACGGCCTCCTCGACCCGGCGGGCCAGGACCACCTCTCCGGCATCGGCCGGGCGATTCTCCGGTTGGACGGGTTCGTTTCGGCGGATGCGGGCTACGGCGGCGGCGAAATCGTCACGCCGGTCGTTCGCTTCGAGGGGGAGCGTCTTGAGCTGAACCTCGACACCGGAGGCGGCGGCGCGGTGCGCGTGGAGCTTCAGGACGCGCAAGGCCGGCCGGTCAGCGGCTACACGGAGCGCGATGCGTCCTGGATCTGCGGCAATTCGGTGCGCATGCCCGTCCGCTGGGGAAAGACCTGGGATGTCAGCCCGTTGTCCGGGACACCGATCCGGATCCGTTTCGTCATGCGCGACTGCAAGCTGTACGCCTTTCGGTTTTGCGACTCGCCGAGATCATGACCCGCTGGCTGCGGGAGGGGCCCTTGCCCCGGCCCTGGTTCGCGCCACCGATCGGTTGGCCGTTCTCTAGCCGGAGAGCGTGGGCGAGGCCATGGTTTGCCCCTCGCCGTAGATGGCCGCCACCTGGAAGTCGCCGGCACCCAGCCGCAACACCGTCACCGTCCGGGCGTCCGGATCCACCAGCCAGTACTCCTTCACGCCGTGCTTGGCGTACAGAGCGCGTTTGAGCGTCCGGTCCCGCCCGGCGGTGGAGGGGGACAGGATCTCGACGACCAGGTCCGGCGCGCCGAGGACATTGTCGCCGCCGAGCAGCAGGTGCGCGCGCTCCTCGGATACAAACAGCAGGTCCGGCTGCACCACGTCGGTGTTCGACAGCACCACGTCGCAGGGGGCGTGAAAGACCTCGCCCAAGTCCCTCTCCTGTACGAACGCATGGAGCAACGCTCCCAGCCGGGTGCCGATTCTCTGGTGTCTCAGGTTGGGCGCGGGAACCATGGTCAGCTCTCCGTCCAATAGCTCGAAGCGCTGGTCCTCCGGGGTGTGCTGGTAGTCCTCATAGGTGAACTTGATGGCCGGGTTGGGGCTGACCATAGCCCTCTCCTCTCCTCTCACGGCGCGAACTGGTAGACCACCGGCAACTCCCCGGGGTCCGTGACGCTCGAATCCGTGTGGTGGTAGATGTTCACACGGCCGGTGCCGCAGTCCCCGAAATCGTCGCAGGAGAGCACGCCGATGAGACCCTGGAAGCCGGCCGTCGCCCCGATCCCCTTGCGCAACTCGGCGCGGTCCACGTACAGCTTGCCGTCCTCCTCCACGGCGACGGCTTCGATGGCGGCGAGCAGCACCGTCGCGGCGTCGTACGCGTGCGCCCAGAAGGGAGAGGGATGAGTACCGCCGGACGTGGCTTCGATCTCGGCCAGTATCGCGTCCGCGTTCTTGCTGGTCGCCGTGTTGACGCTTGATCCATGCACCGGCTCCGGTCCGGCAAAGTAGATGCCCTCCGACTGCGGCGTGCCGAGGAACTCGGACAGGAGGAGGGCCGCGTCGGTGATGAGCACCGCGCCTTCCAGACCCTCGAAGACCCGCACCTGCTCGGCGAAGGGCGACCCTTCGGCGTCGAAGAGCGGGAAGAAGATGCCGTCCGGCCCGGCCGCGGCGAACTCGGCGAGGACATCGGTCATGTCCCGGTCGCCCTTCTCGATCCTGGCGGTGACCGCGACCTCCCCGCCGAGGGCGCGGAACTCATGGCCGAAGGCGACGGTGAGGCCCATGGTGTAGGGGTCGCCGTCGTCTATGGACACCATGCGCCGCAGGCCCAGCTCGCCGTAGGCGAAATCGGCGACCGCCTGCCCCTGGTAGAGGTCGTTGTTGGCCGTGCGGAAATAGCCGGGGTGATAGTCGGGACTCGCCGTGCCGGCGAGGTCGGATGTGAGCGCAGGCGAGGTGTTGGACGGCGAGATCATCACCAGCCCCGCGGCGCTCAGCAGCGGGGAAGCCGCCACGGCCGCGGCCGAGCACGATGTGCCGATGACGGCCAGCACCATCGGGTCGGCGATGACCTGCTCGGCGCTCGCGCGCCCGCCCTCCGGCGAGCACATGGAGTCTATCGCCTCGCCGAGTTCGATCTCGTGCCCGTGGATGGTGCCGAAGTCCTGGACGGCCAGCTCGATGCTGTACCGCGACCACTCCGCCAGAGACGGCACGCCGGTGTGCGCGAGCAGGGACCGGATCTGCACCCCCTCCCCCTCGCCGACCTCGACCGCGCCGAGGGGACCGGCCTCGAAGCTGCCGACCGGTTCATCCTTCCCGCAGGCCGTCATCAGTCCCGCCAGCAGGACGAAGCGAAATCCCACGATTGCGTTCTTCATCGGGTGACCTCCAACTGGTTCGGATGGATCCAGCTATTTCAGCAGCAGGAGTTTGCGCGTATCGACCTGCTGCCCAGCCTGCAGCCGGTAAGTATACACACCAGTGGCCAACTCGCGTCCGTGATCGTCCCGGCCGTCCCACGTGACCGAGTGATGCCCCGCATCCAGGACCGTGCTCAACAAGGGTCTCCTGGCCCGCGCGTCCAGGACACGGGCTGGCAGGTTCTCCAGCAACCGGCGCGCCTCCTCCACCACCGGACCCGTCATCCCCCGGGCGGACGCCTTGCGGATCTCCCGGTCCAACATGGCGAAGTACTCGTAGTCCTCCGTCGAGCTCCAGGCGGTGGCCGAGTGCCTCGGTCCCAGCGCGGTGGGAGCGTAGAGGTCGACGTACCCGGTCTTCTGGGCAGCCGTACAGCAGGATCGGGTAGGCTCGCCGGCAGTCATCCGTTTCAATAATATACTTGTTTCCCCCGCGGTGAAACACTAAAATAGATGGAACGCTTAGCAGGAGAAGGAGGCCCATGCCCGTACCGGACAAACAGCCACCGACCGGGACGCAGGTCGCGCGTCGCGTCGAGCGAGCTCTGGCTGAACGAATTCCGTCCGGCTGGTCACTTCGCGCCCGGATCGGGGCGCCGGCCGGGCGCTACCGCGTGGACCTGCTGGCCGAGATCGCGTCACCCGAGGGCGCGACTGCGGTTATTGCCGTCGAGATCAAGCGAACTCTGGAGCCACGCGGCGTCCTCCAGGCAGTCGAGCAGATCTCTGCGATTACGGCCGGCGCGTTGCCTCGGGCGGTACCTGTAGTGGCGGCCTCCTACCTCTCCCCCCGCACCCGTGCCCTCCTTCGTGACCGCGGCGTCGGCTACGTCGACACTACGGGCAATGTTCGTATCGAAGCTTCTACGCCGGGGCTGTTCATTTCTGCCGACGGCGTCGATCGTGATCCCTGGCCAAGGGATCACAAGCTCCAGTCCCTGCGGGGCCGGGGTGCTGCACGTGCCGTGAGGGCCATCATCGACACATTCCCCCCGTACGGTGTCCGACAACTGGCCCAGTCGACCAGCGTGTCGGCTCCGACCTTGTCGCGCGTGTTGGACTTGCTCGAACGGGAAGCCATCGTGACCCGTATGCGCGGTGCCGTATCTGCCGTCGATTGGCAAGGCGCGATTCGGCGATGGACTGAGGATTACGACCAAACGGGCTCGAACACGTCCACGATGGCTCTTGAGCCGCGCGGGCTGCCGGCTTTCGAGAAAAAGCTCCGGGCGACGAAGCTCGCGTACGTCGCCACCGGCGCGTTCGCCGCCCAGCGATTCGATCCCATCGCCCCCGCTAGACTGGCGGCCATCTACGTCACTGACGCGATCGAGTTCATTGACCATCTGGATCTCAGGGAGACCGAAGCCGGCGCCAACGTGGTGATCATAGAGCCTCTCGACCCCGTCGTCTTTGATCGGGCGGTCGACCGCGACGGCCTTCGTTGCGTCGCTCCCAGCCAGCTCGCCGCGGACCTTCTGACCGGGCCAGGTCGGGAACCGTCGCAGGGTGAGCACGTACTGAAATGGATGGAGAGGAACGAGCATGTCTGGCGGTCCTGACCCTCTGTACGTGCGCGCCCGCATTGCGCTGCTCGAGGTAGCCGAGGCGCTGGAGGAACAACTCGACGCCGTCGTGCTCGTCGGCGCTCAGGCCGTCTATGTCCACACCGGCGATGCGGATTTCGTCGCCGCCGCCCCGCACACGACCGACGCCGACTTCTGCATAGCGCCAGCACATCTGACCGACACGCCCCTCCTGGACGAACTGCTGACGGCGCGCGGGTTCTCGCCCGGAGAGCATCCAGGCGCCTGGCTCAGCCCGGACGGGATTCCCGTCGACCTCATGGTTCCCGAAGCGCTGGCCGGAGCCGGTTCCAGGGGAGCCCGCCTTGGACCCCACGGCAAGAGAGTCGCAAGACGAGCCAAGGGCCTTGAGGGAGCGCTCGTCGATCGGAAGCTCACGAAGATCATTTCACTCACGCCAGGCGTCGAACGATCAGTTGAGATGCTCGTCGCTGGGCCGGCGGCGCTGCTCGTGGCCAAGGTCCACAAGATCGCCGAACGCACCACCGGGACCGCTGACCGTGTCAGCGACAAGGACGCGCTCGATCTCCTGCGTCTCCTGCAGGCCACTGAAACCGCGACACTCGCGGCACGCTTGGTGGACCTTGCGGACGATACGGCCAGCGCGAAGGTCGCGGCCGAAGCGGTGTCCAAGCTCGCGCCGTTGTTCGGTAGCCTAGACGCGATGGGAATCAGCATGGCGGTCCGTGCTGCCCGCGCCGACGCCGAGGCGGCCATGATTTCCGCTTCGTTTACTACGCTCGTGTCAGAACTCCTCGCCGCCTACCGCTGTAGACTGCGTGGGAACACGCACTGAGAAAGACCCAGGCATGCTCAATAGAGGCTCTCAATGGAATCGCTGGGACCCACATATCCACAGCCCCGGCACGGTCCTGAACGATCAGTTCCGCGGTGCCGACCCATGGGGCCGCTACCTCGATGCCCTTGAGGCGGGAACCCCCCCTATCCGCGCAATTGGGGTCACCGATTACTACCTGACGGACAACTATGAAAGAACCCGGGACTTAAAGGAGGCGGGGCGGCTTCCTCATGTCCAACTCATTTTTCCCAACATTGAAATGCGTCTTGATGCCGCAGCCAAGTCCGGGTTTATCAACATTCACCTTCTGGTCAAGGACCGCTTCACCTGTAAGCGAGAGGAGCTAATTCGACTTGGCAAGTGCGCAAATCCTACAATTCGGGATGAACGCGCTGCGCTTCGCGAGGGTTCCACTCAATTCAAGGTAAGTTTCGTTGAGCTGCGGAACGTGATTCACCAAAGCGCCTGGGCACAGCAGAACATCCTTGTGGCGGTTGCTGGAGGAGGTGGGGACGGAACGTCAGGGCTGAGGGCTGGGGCGGACGCCACCTTACGGCAAGAGATCGAGAAGTTCGCCCACGTCATCTTCAGTAGCAACCCAGCGCAGCGGGAGTTCTGGCTCGGCCGGCGTCGCTTGACCGAGGCGGACCTCCGAACCCGCTACGGAGGACTAAAGCCATGCCTGCACGGCTCTGATGCCCATTCGGAATCGGAGGTGGGCGAACCACAAGAGGATCGCTTCTCTTGGGTCAAGGGGGGTATTGAGTTTGATTCTCTGCAGCAAGCCTGTATAGATCCTGCAGACCGGGTGTATGTAGGCCCCAAACCACCAGCGACAACAATGCCTTCCCAGGTAATCTCATCGTTGGCTGTAGAGGGTGGTGATTGGATTGGCACCGAGGAGATTCCCTTGAATTCCGGCCTTGTCACCATCATAGGCGCGCGGGGTTCCGGAAAGACCGCGCTCGCGGAGATGATCGCTACGGGCTGTGATGGCATCCCGAAACCCGTTTGGGACGGCGATGCTATGCCCAGCTCTTCCTTCTTGGCGCGTGCCGGTCCCTTTCTTGGTGATGGAAGGGTTCGCTTGGTCTGGGGCGGGGGTGATGCTGTGTCGCGCTACCTTGATGGCCGTGACTCCGAGGGTCCCACCTCATTCGCGCGCGTTCGCTATCTGTCTCAGCAGTTCGTGGAAGAGCTATGCTCTGCGCGCGGGCCGACCGATGGTCTCATCGCTGAGATCGAACGGGTCGTTTTCGAGGCTCATCCACATGAATCCCGGGATGGTGCGCTGGACTTTGCGGAGCTACGAGAACGGCGCACTCAGCGCTTCCGTCAGGCACGCGCGCGGGAAGCCACTGCCATCCTCCAGGTCTCGCACCGCATTGGTGAAGAGTTCAAGAAGGAACGGCTTGTTGACTCGCTAGCGCGGCAGGTTGAGCAGAAGAAGAGGCTGATCGAGGGCCACAAAGCTGATCTCGGAAAGCTCGTGATAAAGGGCTCGGATGCCCAGCTACGGCGCCACGGGCAGTTGCAGGTGGCAGCGCAGGTACTGCTGAAGAAGATCGATGGTTACAAGGGGCAGCGTCGCGCTTTCCAGGGCTTGCAAGATGAGGTGGTTAGCACGCGTGCCAGGGACCCGTGGCATGGTTCTTCTGCTGCTGTACCTCGCGCTTGACGACGACGACGACCGACCGCTGGTTATCGATCAGCCTGAGGAGAGTCTGGATCCGCAATCGGTATTCGCCGAGCTCGTCCCGACCTTTATGGCTGCGAAGGCGAGGCGGCAAGTCGTCATGGTGACGCACAATGCGAATCTCGTCATCAACACGGATGCAGACCAGATCATCATTGCTGACGCGAGTCCACAACCTGATGGGGGGCTCCCTCGGCTCACGTACCGAGCAGGCGGCCTAGACAGTGCAGAGATTCGAAAGTCGGTCTGTGAGATTCTGGAGGGTGGGGAACTTGCTTTTCGGGAACGTGCGAGGCGGTTGCGTGTACGTTTGGAGCGGTAGCAACTAACCCGATGACAGGGAGCCAGTGTCACACCCCGGATGTAGCATCTAACCGAGGATTGGGCACTCGGCGCTCACCCCCGTAGATCTCGATCTCGTCCACGAAGGTGAAGGGCTCGTTCCACACCACCAGGCTGACATGGCGGCCGTGGGTCCGCAACTGGTCCGTCCAGTACCGATGCGTCCCATACTCCGTCGCTGGACGGGAGCCGTGTTCCGCGCTCAGCTCCACCAGGTCCCCGACCTCGTGGAAGAGCCGGTCCTCGCCCGCCGTGAAGATCCCGATCGCCAGCGGCCACCTCAGTCCGCGAGACCCTCCGCCGTGCTGAACGAACCCCCCCGTATGGGCATCACCGTACCCAGGTCGATGCGTCACGATCACCGGCTTCTGGTCCTGCCAGCCCACGGTCGACAGCTGTGTCCAGAAATAGCCCTCCGTGTACACGCCATCCGTCAGTTGCTCGCCATCGGCGGCATCCGTGCTGTGCTCATAGTTGGGGGCCGGGTCCAGGGTGTAGCTCGCCCCGAGGGCGATGTTCTCCTGCGCCCACGCCGGTCCCACCATCAGGAACGTAGCCGCCGCCAATGCCCACTTCATCGCCTGGCCCTGCTATCCGGTGAGTCGGTGAGGTCTCGCCCTCTCAGCCGAGGGAATCGGCGCCCCTGGTGAGCCATTCCAGATTGAACCGGGCGAGGCGGATGCTCTCGGAGTAACTCTCGACGCCTCGCTCGTAGAGGCAGCAGATCGTCATGTCCTCGGCGATGGCAAGGTCGGAGTAGGCCGAGGGGCCCGGGTACAGGCTCCTGGAGACCTCCCAGGTCCGGCACTCGTCGTAGCTCAGCCGGACCGTCATGTTGTCCCGTGAGGTGCCGGCGGCGTTGGAGAACAGGATCCGGTTCCGGCCGCTGGCGCCGGCGTCGGTGAAGCGGACGATGCTGGCCTGGCAGACGGGGTCGGGCAGGTCGCGCCGGACGGCGAGGTCGGACCAGGTGTGGCCACCGTCGGCGCTCCAGGCCTCAGTGCGGCCGCCCGCCACGGGGTTGCGGGAGGTCATGTAGACCCGGCCGTCCCGGGTCTCGACGGCCTGGCATTCGTTGCTGCCGTGTTCGAGGGCCTCGCCGTGGCGCCACGTGCGGCCGTGGTCGTCGCTGTAGAGGGCGTGGGAGTGGGAGTAGGGAGCCTGCTGGCGGGGGGCGACGCGGTGGTCGCAAGGTATGAGCAGGCGGCCGGTGGCCAGCTGGATCCCGTGGCCCGGGCCGGTGGCGTACCAGTGCCAGTGGGGAGCCTTCGCCCCCCGGGTGGTGATCTCTTCCGGGGAAGACCAGGTGAGCCCGTCGTCGCCGCTCCGGGTCAGGAAGACGCGGTCAGAGCTCGATCTCGCGAAACCATGGGGGGTGGGGCATGTTGTCCTCCCTCAATCCTCCTCCGGCGGCTTCCGCCCCCCGCTGTACGCGTCCCCGCGCGCCGAGTCACCCGGCCAGAACACGCTCGACGGGTCCTCCTGCCACAGCTTGCCGCACATGCCGGAGATGACCCGCCACTCCGGGGCGCCCATCTCCGGGTCCGGATGGAACAGGAAGCGCCGGGCGCCCGCGTCCTCGCTGGCGGCCAGGATGCCGTGCAGGTCGCGGGCCCCCATGGAGTCGCCGGCGTGGGGGCTGCGCCCGGTGGAGACCCAGAAGATCACCTTGTCGGGGTCGCCCACGGCCTCCAGGGCGCGCTCGCTCTCGGCGAACACGAACTCGTCGAAGAACTCGGGCGGGAAGCCCAGCTCCATGTCGAGGAGGTCCTCCACGCCGGGCAGGTCGATGCCGAAGAGGGAGCGCACCACCAGCAGGGCGTCGGACTCGGTGAGGGAGGGGTTCCAGCGGCACAGGCGCTGCACCCAGCGGGCCACGGTGCCGTAGAGGCCGTCGAAGCCGCGGTGCCAGTAGTAGTGCTTGGGGAAGACGATGTCGAAGTACGAGGCCATCTGCTGGTAGTCCTGGCCGGTGAGCGAGGAGAAGGCGGCGGTGCGCGGGATGCCCCCCAGCTCGACCTTGCGGTCCACGGCGTCCACGGCGGCGCGCGAGCGGGCCCAGCCGGCGCGCGACGACTCCCGCCGGGCGCGCAGCCAGTGGAGGGTGTCCTCGTCGATGTCGAACAGGGCCAGGCCGGCCAGGGTGCCCGCCGGGGCCAGGTAGCGGACCCGGTCCGGCGTCAGCTCGTGCAGGCGCCGGCGCATGGAGGCGATGCCGCGGTGCACGCGGTCCAGGTCGGCGCCGACCTCGGCGAAGCGGGCCTCCTCCCCGGGGCGCACCTCGAGCAGCTCGCCGCCGTGGTGGAAGGCCAGCTCGTAGTGGTTCTCGCCGGGGCCGTCGACGATGAATCCCGTCACCTGGGGGAAGGCGTTGGCCAGGTCCTGGGCGTTGCCGGGCGAGCCCCCGGCCCCGAAGATGAAGACCGGCCAGCCGCGGCCGGCGGCGTCGTCGAGCATGGCGTGCAGTCGGCGCTCCTTCTCCGGGTCGACGGGGGGCTGGTCGGGCGGACTCTCGCCGAAGCGCTCGTAGACCTTGGCGTCCGGCGTCCAGCAGGCGGAGCCGTCGAAGCTCATGCGGCCCACCACGAGGCCGCGCACGCCGCCGTCGTGCCAGGCGTCGAAGCGCTCCTTGAATCCCTCCATCCAGTACTCCAGCGGGTTGTGGGCGAAGATCCAGCAGTTCATGGGTTGCCTCCGGCGTTGCGGAACAGGTCGGGTGTGCCGCCCAGGGCCACCTCCACGTCCAGGTCGCAGACCTGGCCGATGGTGCGGACGATGGGGCGGATCTGCTTCTCGATGTAGTGCTCGTAGTCGATGGGCGCGCTCAGGCGTCCGGCGGGCTGCGGGCCGTCGCGGGTGACGAGGTAGCGGATGGTGCCCCGCGGCTCCGGCAGCAGGCGGGCGGCGGCCACGTGGGCGGGCACGGTGCGGGTGTAGCCCTCCACCGACTTGCGCAGGGCCTTGCGGTAGACGAGGTCGTCGTCCCGCTCGCCGCGGCGCACGGCGTCCACCCAGACCAGGACGCGCTCCTCCAGCTCGGCGGCCGGGGCGTCGTGGAAGACGCGTTCCAGCAGGTCGCGCTGCACCTCGTGGGCCAGGTCGGTCCAGTCGCGGCGCACCGCCTCCATGCCGATGATCTCCACCTCCTCGGAGCCGTCGGCGGCGATCTTGAGGCCGGCGTAGCCCTTGGCGCGGCCGCGCTCGGCGTCGCCGCGCATGGGCGGCAGGAAGAAGCGGGCGTAGTACTTCTCGAACTCCAGGTCGAGGTAGGAGGGCAGGTCGAAGCGCTCGCGCACGTGCTCCGCCAGGCGCTCGTTGAGCCAGCCGCACAGATCCCGCCCGCGCTCGTGGGCGGAAGCGGCGGCGAGGTCCTCCGGCAGGTGGGCGTCGACGAAGAGGGAATCGGTGTCGCCGTAGAGGACGGTGCCGCGGCCCCCGTCCTCCAGCAGGGCCCTGGTCCAGCGCAGCAGGTAGTGGCCGAAGCCGGTGATGGCGCCGGCCAGGGCGCCCTCGGCGAACCGGCAGGAGCCGGTGGCCAGCACCCCGTAGAAGGAGTTCATCACGATCTTGCAGGTGTAGGCGGCCAGCTCGTCGCCGGCGGTCCGGGCCCGGGCGCGCTCCTCGAAGAAGCCGGCCAGCATCTCTGGCAGGATCCCGGGCCGGCGCGTGAAGAGGGCGCCGTTCGGGGCGCGGAGCAGATCTCCCGTCACCCCGGGTCCGTCCGGCGCTCTCCCATCGGGGGCCTCGGGGCTCGCGCCGCGCGCCTCCAGGTGGGTCAGGGGATCGATGTTGAAGGTGCGGATGATGGAGGGGTACAGGCTCTTGAAGTCGAAGACGAAGACGTGCCGGTAGAGCCCCGCCCGGGCGGGCATGACCAGGCCGCCCGGCGAGCCCTCCTGGTTCACCCGGTCGACCCCGGTGGTGGGCGCCACCATGCGGCGCTGCCGCAGGCCGGTGAGGTAGAGGAAGTCGAAGGCCGCCACCGAGCCCCAGGCGCGCTCCAGGGGCAGCCCGGTGAGGCAGGCCCGCCGCAGGCTGAGCCGCACGAGGTCCTGGCGCATCAGGATGTCCCGCACCAGCCGCGAGTCCTCGAGGCAGTACTCGGCGAAGGCGGGGCGGTCGTCGCGGAAGGCGGCCAGGATCCGGTCCGGCATGGACTCGCCCTCGGCGGCCTCGAAGGTCTTGCCGCGGCCGAGCAGGGCGAGGGCCACCGTGTGCAGGCGGTTGTCCTCGAAGCGCTGCAGGGTGGCCCGCACCAGGTGCATGGCGTCGAGGACCTGGCGGCCGTACACGACGACCCGGCTGCCGCCCCAGACGTCGCCCTCCTGGTACCACGACTCGTCGGTGGAGCGGCCCAGGTTGAAGGGCACGCCGTGGGTCCGGCACAGCCGCTGCAGCACCGTGAGGTCGAAGTCGACCAGGTTCCAGCCGGTGAGCACATCCGGGTCCAGCTCGCGGATCCGCTGCAGGAGGGCGGTGAGCAGGTCGGCCTCGGTGGCGTGGCAGCGCATCTGGGCGGGGTCGCCGCCGGCGGGCTCCCCGGCCAGGTGGATCTCCTCCACAGTCCCGCCGCCGCCGCCCCAGGCCACCAGGGAGCAGGCCAGCAGGCGGCCGGCGTCGGGCGTGGTCTCGATGTCGAGGGCCAGCAGCCGCAGATCCGGCTCCCAGTCGCCGGGCTCCACCTCCGGGTCGACGTAGACGCGGTCGACCCCGTTGCCGGGGCGCCACGACCCGCCGATGCGCAGGGGGCCGCGCACGCCGAGGGCGACGAGCCACTGGCGCGTGAAGGCCACGTCGGCCTCGTAGGTGCGCAGCTTCTGTCCGTGGAGCCCCTCGGCCAGGCGGCGCAGCTGCCGGGGCTGGCGCAGGCCGACGCGCACCACGGCCTCGCCGTCCATGGTGGTCAGAGCCGTCTCCGGGTCCAGCTCGGCGCCCACGCCGAGGCAGAAGGGCCGCGCCCTTGCAAGCTCGGACTCGCGCAGGTAGAAGGAGGGCAGCCGCCGGCTGTCGGCGAAGGCGAAGGTCGATCCCGACTCCAGGCGCCCCACCCCGAACAGGACCGGGCGGCCGTTCTGCTGGCGGTGGAAGAGGTGCAGGAGGAAGCCGCGCTCGGAATCGCTCATCGGCCCTATTGTAGACGGGAGCCCTCCGGCGCGGCAATCGCCGGGACCGCACTTGCCCGTCCCGAGGCCGGGGCGCTAAGATGCCCGCCCGCCGCCGGCGCCCTCTCCGCCATCGCCCAAGGAGGCCCGAACCCGTGATCATCGACTGCCACACCCACGCCTGGGAGTACTGGCCCTACGAGCCGCAGGTGCCGAACCCGGAGAGCCACGGCCGGGTGGAAAAGCTGCTGTGGGAGATGGACCGCAACGGCGTCGACCGCGCCGTGCTGGTCTGCGCCAACCTCGACCACAATCCCCGCAACAACGAATACGGCGCCGAGTCGGCCCGGCGCTACCCCGACCGCATCACCTGCTTCGCCGACGTGGACTGCTCCTGGTCGACCACCTACCACGCCCCGGGCGCTGCCGCCCGCCTGGCCGAGACGGCGGAGCGCCTCGAGCTCAAGGGCTTCACCCACTACCTCGAGGACGACTACGACTGGCTCGAGTCCGAGGAGGGCCTGGCCTTCTTCGGCACCGCCGCCGACCGCGGCCTGATCGCCAGCCTCTCCTTCGGCGCCCCCTGGCACCCCCACGTGCGCAAGCTCGCCCGCCGGTTCCCGGAGCTGGTCATCCTCGGCCACCACATGGCCGGCACCCGGGCCTCGGAGAAGCCCCCCTATCCCAACTTCGAGGAGGTCCTCAAGTCGGCGCAGGTGCCCAACATCCACCTGAAGCTGTCCGGCTTCGCCTACGTCTCCCAGGTCGACTGGGAGTACCCCTACTCGGACACGATGTGGATGGTGCGCAAGCTCTACGAGCACTACGGCCCGGAGCGCCTGTGCTGGGCCTCCGACTACCCGCCCGTCCTCTGGTACATGACCTACCAGCAGTCACTGGAGGCGGTGCGCACGCACTGCAACTTCATCCCCGAGGCGGACCAGGAGCTGATTCTGGGGCGGAATATGGGGAGGCTGCTGGGGTTGTGAAGGGGAGGGAGGTCAGGACGGCGGGCCACGCTCGATACGAACCCGGTCCCCAAGCCCGAGATCCTGCAGGATCTGCTGCAGTTCCGTCTCCATGTTCCCTGCGAACTGGGAGCTGACACTCACCGAGAACTCGACTCCCACCATGACGTCGTCGCCGGACCGGAGCTTGGGCAGCAGCCTGGTTCCGAGCCGGTTCCAGACCTCGGAAGGCACGGTGCCGGTGAGCCGCAAGGTCGTCCTCTGGTCGAGCGGGGGAGGCTCCGGTCCTGGTTGGGGTCCCGTGTCAGGCCCCGTCTCCGGGCCGTGTGTGGGTCCTGGCGGTGGTGGAGGCGGATCTACGGGCGCCGCTCTGAGTTGCTCGGCCTTAGCCTTGGTGAGGAGAAAAACTTGCGGTTCAAAGGCCACCTCCTCCGGGCGGAGTGGCTCCGCGTACCAGAGGCGGCCGTAGCCGCCATCGTCCGCGATGCCGGAGGCCAGGCCGAAATCCCCCTTTGAGACGAAGTCGACGACCTGCCGGCGAAGGATGTCGTCGGGATCGATCAACCGCGTCAGGGAGCCATCGAGGAAGCTCTGACGCAGGCTCGTGAGGGGCCAGGCTCCGGTTTCCTTGAAGGCGGGTGGCCAGTGGCGGTCGATGTAACCGGCCCCCGGCCTTTCGTTCAGCAAAGCCTCCGACTTCAGCGCCGCGATGATCCGGCCGGGGAGGGTTTCGCTCGCACTGGCATGGCCTGCCCCGAGGTCGATGGTCTTGAGTCCGTGCTGCTCCTGCGTGTCCGAGAGCGCCACGAAACGATAGCTCGCCCAGACTTCGTCCTTGGCGGCCTCCTCCGCGTCGCGGACGTGGGCGTGGACCTCCGACCGATCGGCGCGGTCGTACTCCGTGCCGAGCACACCTTCGGCCACTTCGCGCTGCACGCGCTTCCAGGCAAGCCACAACGCGACCTTCTCCCGGAGTTCCCCTCCGGGTTTCTTTGCGCACCAGACCAGCGAGCCCGGGTAGAGCCGCGGCGAATGGCCCCGCTGCTTCGTCCACTCGCCGATGCGCTCGACCCCTTGGTCCCCATCCCTCCACTCCGTCTCGGGGTCGAGGACGGTCAGAGCAAGGCGCGGTGAGTCCTGGATGGAGGCGCCGTCTTCAGGGAAACAGAAGACGGGAAGGGTGGCCCCGCGCTTGAACTCTGGCGGCGTTGCTCCCGTCCGTGCGCAGGCGGGCTCCGATGTCCGGATCCTGCATCTCTCGAATCAACGCCGGATCGATCCGGTACACCTGCATTCCCACCAGGAATCGCCACACTGCTTGGAACCGGGCGTCGCCCGCGACCAGGGGCAGGGCCAGAGCGCCCGGTTCCATGACCGGATCCAGGGAATCCGCGGTGCTCGTCCAGCCTATCGAAGAACGCTTGGGAGACGGGGAGCGATCGAACCAATCTGTCGATCCATCCGACCTCTTCACTACGCACTGCTCGCGCACCACCTCGAAGCCGTAGCCCCCCAGGGGACGCAACTCGAAACCGTATCGAGCCTGGACGGTATCGGGGTCCGGGTTTCTCAACTCCACTGCCAGACCCAGGTTCGATGGGCGTCCCCTCGCGGAACTTCGATGGGCGACCGCGGCGAATCCACCGCGATACTCCAGGACCGCCTGCAGGGGCGAGATCATGGCCTCCCCCAGTAGGGCGAAGGCATCGGCGAAATTGCTCTTGCCGGAGCCGTTCTGACCGACGAGGAAAGTCGGGTTATCGAACTGGACGTGCTCCGACCGAAGGCTGCGGAAACGCTGCAAGACCAACCGACTCAGGACGGGATCAGGCATGAGTTTCGCCTCGGGGTTCTCGCTGCATCGGCAAGGCGCTGCGAATTCAAGCGTGGCTTCCCAGCGATTCCAGGCGAGTCATCCAGCCGCCGAAGCGAGGGCACTCAGCGCAAATCACGGGCAAGCCTGTCTCCATTGCCAGAAAGGGGCCGTCCACTCGCTTGTTGTACCTCGGGATGATTGCCTTTATACGCTTGCTCGGTGCCGTGTCACTGCTGTCGTTGATGTCCTCGGGAGTGGAAAATTGCGAGCGTATGGCCTGTAGCGCCTCTATGGACTCATGCGATACATCGATGAGCTTGGCAAAGCTATCTACACTCGCAAAGAGCAAGCCCTCAAACTCGTATCGTTGGACGTAGGGGATGACATACGATTCATTCCATGAACGATCTACCTTCTTGTCAACCTCTTCTCGTATCCGCTCTTCCAACTGTTCAGGAGTTGCAGTGTTCTTGTCACGAAAACCGTAATGGTCTACCAGGGAGGTCACGCGGTCGAAGTTCCAGATCAGTCTCGCCATGTCCGAGGCCACGGCATTGTCCCGATCTTAGTTGAAATAACACAGGCTCCCATCGTTACGTTTGATACGAGAAATCGCCAAGAAGCCTCGTATTCGGTAACCCAAGGAGCCTGCCATGAGCAAGCTACAAGCACGGAAAAGGGGCGTCAAACGGACCGTGACCATCGGCCCCGTGAACCGCCAAGCCACCGCGTCGATGGACGATCTGGAGACTCGCATCGAGATCATCCAGCTGCTGATCCCCCTGGGGCTGCAGGCGGTTGGGGAGGAGCTGCGACGGGGCGTGGAGGCCCTGGCCGGACCTCGGTATCAGCGCAAGGGGCCGGATCAGCCGTTGCGCCGCTGGGGGGCGCAGGCCGGGTCGGTGTACCTGGGCGATCAGAAACTGCCGGTCGAGGTGCCGCGCGTGCGCGATGTGGTCCGCGGCACCGAGGTCCCGCTGGAGGCCTACCAGGCCCTGCAGACGCCGAGGCAGATGGATCAGGGGCTGTTGTTGCGGGTGCTGAAGGGCCTGGCCACGCGCAACTACGAGGCCTGCGCCGAGACCGTCCCGCAAGCCTTCGGTCTGTCCCGTTCTCGGTCTCTCGCCGGTACGTGAAAGGCACGGCGCGCAAGCTGGCCGAATTCCAGCAGCGATCCTTGGAAGGCTACGACCTGGTGGCGCTGTTTCTGGACGGCAAGAGCTTCGCCGACGAGGAGATCCTCATCGCCCTGGGTGTGACTCTGGAGGGCCAGAAGGTGCCCTTGGGCTTCGTGCAGGCGGCCACCGAGAACGAGCGCGTCTGTCGCCGCTTCCTGGCGGAGCTGGTCGAGCGGGGCCTGCAATACGAAGCCGGGCTGCTCGTGGTGATCGATGGAGGCAAGGGCCTGTACAAGGCGGTGCGGTCGGTGCTTCAAGGCCATGCCTGCGTGCAGCGATGCCAGTATCACAAGCGCCAGAACGTGGTCTCGTACCTGCCCAAGAGCGAGCAGGCCGGCCTTCGTCGAAAGCTGGAAGCGGCGTATGGGCACTCGACGTACGAGGAGGCCCAAGCCGCCCTGGAGGCGCTGAAACCGGGGTTGCAGTTGATGAACCAGTCGGCCCTGCGCAGCTTGGAGGAAGGCCAGCAAGAAACCCTCACGCTCCACCGCCTGGGCCTGATGCCGATGCTGAAGGCCTCCTTCCGTACCACCAACTGTATCGAGAACGTCAACAGTCTCCTGGAGCAGTTGACGCACAACGTGCGGCGCTGGACCAACTCGTCGCAGCGTCACCGCTGGGTCGCCACGGCGTTGCTTGACATCGAACCTCGCCTCCGCCGGGTCAACGGCTACCACCACCTGCCGATGCTCCGGCAAGCGCTCCAAGCCGAGCTCGGCATCCAGCAGCTCGCGATGACGGGCTGACTCATCCACTCGAGCCTGGGCTACGTTTCAACTGAAAATGGGACTTGCCCGAGGCCACCCGCTCTATCGTGACGTTGCCATTGAGCAAGATGGGCTGCGGCTCCACGCCTCTGGCCCGCAGATGGTCCGCAAGAAGGTTGTTGACGAATTCCTCCTCGGTGCGGCCCTCTACCGATATGGCCAGCCGGATCACGGGCGGCCGCCGAGGAGGTTCTTCTGCCAGAGTTCACCCGGAGTGAAATTGTCATCGAGCCAGGCACGGTAGTCCTCTGCGTTCAGTTTGCTGAACAGGGTACGACCCTCCTCCAGCTCGAGCACGAATATCTCCTCAAGACCGAAGGCATCGACAAGCAGAGGGGACTGGGTTGCCACGATGACCTGCCTCTCTTCGGCAAGAGCCTTGATCATCCCTCCGACCAGGGCAATGGCTGCCGGATGCAGGCCCAGTTCCGGCTCGTCCAAGAGGAGGACGTCGGGCAACATCTCCGGCGGCAGATTGAGCAGGGTCACCAGCGCGAAGAAGCGCAGGGAGCCGTCGGACGTGAGGTGGGCGCCGAAGGTCTTGTCGGTTCCCTGGGCCTTCCATCTGAGCAGCACCTTGCCGTAGCTCTCTACGATGTCAAATCGGTCGAAGACGGGCAGGACTCGGCCGATGTGCTGACAGATCATCTCAAATCGCTTGATGTCCTCCTGTTCCAACCGGTGCAGTACAGCGGCCAGGTTGCCGCCGTGACTGCGAAGGTGGTTGTTGTCCTCCACGTCCCATCTCTTCTTGAAATTCGATGTGTCGGAGGTGTCGTGAAACTGATAGACGGCGCAATTGCGAAGCAGACCCACGATTACCCTGGCCGTGAAATCCTGAGATCCCCCGGATTGCGCCTCTTCGACGATTTTTGCTTCCGGATGGCCGCTTCCGAGATGTTTCCAGTCCGCCTCGGTATCGAGATCCCTGCGGCTGAAGCGGAATGCCTCGTCCACGAATATGAAACGGCCGGGATGAGCGTGAGCGAGTACGAAACGATAGTCGTTGCGGCCCCCTTCCGTTCGCATGGTCACCGTGGCGTCCATGCGCGGGCTGCGCTCGCTACCACCGAACAACTGGTCATCGGCTCCTCCTTGCCGCTCAACGAACTCGGCGAGTCGCCGGGACCGGAGCATCCAGCTCAGCATTTCGAAGAAGCGAATGAAATTGGACTTGCCCGAGCCGTTGGCGCCGATCATGACCGCAGCCCTGGGGATTTCCGAAAGCTCGACCTTCGCCAACGACCGGAAACCCTGGATACGGATATGATCTATGAAGTTTGTCTTGGTCATCGAATGCTCTCCCTCGGGTTGAGCGACTCCGCAATGCGGTCGAGCTTCTCGCGGATCTCCGGGTGGATCTCCTCCGCTCTCATCGCGGCGGCCAACAGGTAGAGGTCCCTCTTCGGTGTGCTTCTCTCGAGATCCTCCAGCAGCGGGACCAGGAACTCCGTGCTCGCCTTGACGCGCACGAGCGAAACGTGGACTCGGATGAATCGCTTGATCGCCTCCGGCTGCAGGAGGTAGTTCTCGATCTCGTAGCGGCGCCAGCGGAGCACGGACAAGCCCGCCCCAGTCGTTTCAGCGTCCGGTTCGTCCCGGTTGTCACCGTCGAGAAGGCAAAGTCCGCGCAAGTTGGGAAAAGCGGATCGCATGGCAGGCTTGTAACAGGAGATTGGCCAACTGTTCTGGTTTCTCACTATCTGCCTCTGTTCCGGCTTTAATATAACGATAGAAGATAGCCGTAACACCCATTACAGAGACGTCGCGACCAGTTGCCTCCGTATATGGAGGCTGTCCACAAATCGGAATTGCTGGAGCGGACCACGCTGCGGGTAAGTCTTTCTTATTGTGGAAGGTACCGATTTCACGTTCTGTGGCGGAAGGCGTTGCGCGGCGCTCGGCCTTGGCGCGCTTCTCGCGGATCAGACGGCGGGGAATCACGACGGCTTCGGTTCCTTCCACAGCCGGACCGTGAAACGGTGTTCCTCCTCGATCAGGTCGGGATCGGTGCCGTTGTGGTTGCGCATGGCGGGAATGAGCTTGTTTCGCACCCCCATGCCGCGGGCATCGACGTATCCGTAGTCCCGCATGACGTTCACCAGCATCTGGTTGCGCGCGTACCGCATCCCCAATCGGATCCCGGCGGGCGTCACCGTGTTGGGCAGGCGGCCGGGGCTGACGACTTCGAGGCGATCGGAGAAGATGGAGAGCATGATGTCGGTCCCGGCGATGCTGTAATCGCGGTGTACGAGGGCGTTGACCACGGCTTCGCGCACCGCTTCTTCTGGGTACTCCCAGCGGTCGATCCGCATCGCGCCTTCCAAGTGAGCGGAGGGCGTCGTATTGCGCCGCACGAAATCCCAGGCCTTGTCGACGAGCCCCAGCTTGACGAGTTCCCCGTCCTCGGGGTCGCGGAGTGGAACCATGGGACCTTTGAGGTCCTCGTCCGCGCGGGTTGCATAGTCCGGTTCCGAGTCCGGGTAGCAGATCGCTCGAAGGCCCGATTGAGGAAGAAACCGCTTGGGGTCCTTGCCGAACAGGAGCATTCCGTCAACGGTGGCGGCCATGCGGCCCTCGGATGGTGTCGCAAGTTCGAGATTCTGCAGCAGTCTCTGCCAGTGATCGACATCGTTCGCGGGCGGAACACTGGCGCCTAGAACACGGCCGAAGTAATCCCGCAGATGCCGCTGATCGAGCGCGTCGAGCGCAGTGCCGGGGACGGGCTTCAAACCATAACGGAACCACCCGCCCCGCAGATAGAGTCGTTCTTCTTCCTCGCGGGTTGCGGCACGGGTCGTCGTCCCGACGCGAACCTGTGTAACCCGGTTACCCCCGCGCCTGGCCTTGTAAGGCTTGTGCGGCGCATCTCCGGGAAGAGATACGACGCCGATGGTCTTTCCTTCTCCCCAGTCCACGGTCTCCCAATAGGGAATCGTCGCCGGCAGGACGTGGGTACGCGCGGTTTCCATCACCCATTCCTCGACCTTGCGGGGCTCTCGGGTGAGACCGGCAACCGAGCCATTGTCCTCGACGCCGAGGAGAATGCGCCCGCCTTCGAGATTGAGCAGGGCCGCAATTTCCGTGGCGAGCCGTTCGGGGCGGAGGTCGTCGCGCTTGAACTCCACGCCGGAGTTCTCGCCATTGCGGATCAGTTCGACCAAGGCGGATTTGTTCATGGTTGCGTCAGGACCCGTCTGACCTCGGTGGCCACCAGGACCTGAATCTCCCCTTCGTGGAACTGCTGCTCGGTATAGAGCCGGCTCCCCGGTTCGTCCCGTGAGCCCGGCCGCATGCCGCCGTGGATGCAGCCGGTGCGAAAGCCCCAGGCCTTCAGGTGCGCCAAGAGGTGGTCGAGCGTGTCCTTGAACTCGGTGAAGAGCAGCAACCGCTGGTCGGGGCGGTCGAAGAACCCCTCCTCCTGCATGATCTCCCGGAGATGACCCAGTTTCGCCTGGCTTCCGGAGGTCTCGACGGCGTTCGCCTCTGACCGCCTCCAGCATCCTCTCCAGCGGTTCGCGTTCGGCGTCCTCCAGTTCCTCGAGTTCCTCCAAGGCGGGGAGGTCCGGCGGAGCAGTCCGCACCATTTCCTGGGCTCGCTCGAGGCCCTCCTCCAGGCGCCGGGCCCGGTTCTCCAGCGACCGCCGCAGGGCATAGGTGCTGGAGGCGAGACGCCGCTGGTACAGGGACATGAGAAAACCGACGGCGCGCGCCCTTGGGTCGTCGCCCTGGGCCGCGGCGCGGGCGCACTGCCGTTTGACGAAGCTCGCTGTTCCATGGCCCCGCGGATGGACTTCACGTCGGCGTAAGCGTCACGGTCCAGGAGCTGCAGGAAGAGGGTGAAGTTCTGCGGGTCTCCCTTGTGCGGCGTGGCGGTCAGCAGCAGCAGGTGATCGGCGTTGTCGCGCAGCAGTTCTCCGAGCCGGTAGCGCTGGCTCTTGTGGGTCTCGTCGCGCGCCGACATGCGGTGCGCCTCGTCCACGATGACCAGGTCCCAGTGGACCTGTTGCAGCCCCGGCAGGATCTCGGTGCGCTTGGCCAGGTCCAGCGAGGTGATGATCTGCTTCTGCTCCATCCACTGGTTGACGCCGAACTGATCGCGGATGTCGCTGCCCTTCAGCACGAGGAACCTCTCGTCGAACTTCTCCTTCAGCTCGCGCTGCCACTGGAACGCGAGGAAACGGACGCTGGGCAGCTTGAGAAGGTGGTCGTAGACCGCTTCGAGCTGGTGGGGCAGGGGGTCCACGCGCGAGAGGGAAAGCCCGAAATAGGGGTCGAACTCGTAGGCGATTCCGAGCGCGTAGGCCTGGAGGCCGAGGCGCAGGAGCCGCCCGTCGCCGTCGAAGGAAGGAGCGGAGTCGGCGATGGTCAGGCTGGAGAGGTCGTGGGAGGTGAGCGTGACCTGGCGGAACCGCTCGGACTGCTGGCCCACGAGGCCGGCGATCCAGAGGCCGGGACCGTTGGAGCCGACGGTCACCACCCGCATGGGCTCGCTGAACAGGGGGCCGGTCAGCACCTGGCCTTCGCGGATCATGGTGTCAGGGGTCAAGGCAGGATCTTCTCGAGCCCGGCGTCGGTCAATCCGCTGGCGGCCGCTTCTGCTCCCAGGCTGTCCATGGTCGCCGTCAAGCGCGACCATGCGGCGCCTTGCAGCCGTTCGTAATGCTCCATGGACATCACGACGGCGACCGCGCGGCCCTTCCTGGTGACGCACACAGGTTCGCCTTGAGCGGCACCGAGCAGTCCGCCGAATCGGTTCCTGGCTTCTCTGGCGGCGATCTCTCTCATAGGCGAATACAACACTAAGGACCGGTCGGACCGTCAAGCCCCCGCGAAACCCTCCATGTCCGGATCGATGGCCAGGCCCCGCTCCTCGTCGAAGTCGATGTCGATGGAGTGGGTCTGGTAGTCCTGGTTCCCCCGGGCCGTGTGGTAGACCTCGGTCCCCTCCAGGCAGATGGGCATGGTGTGCCACACCTCCAGGCCCAGGCAGACGCCGAGGCGGCCGTCCGAGTAGAAGGCGCGCAGGTCCTCGGGGTTCAGGCTCGGGCTCGGCGCGGCCACGAGAAAGACGCTGGGGCAGTGCCGGGTCGGGTAGAAGGACTGGCCGGCGTCGTCGTGGCAGGCGAAGTGGGCGCGCAGCCGGCCCTCCGAGAGGGACAGCTTCTCCGGGGGCGGATCGGAGACCTCCGCCGTCACCGTGTACTCGTGCTCGGTGAGTCCGCCCACCCGCACCTCGGGCCGTGTCTCGTCGCAGGTCCTGATGACGCTACCGAAGGGTTCGAAGGCGGCGGGCGTGAGGGGCTCGACGGGGACCTTGAAGATCTTCAGCATGGGGAATCCTCCCGGAGGGTCATGGGATCGGTGCTGCCTGGGGTCGGCGGAACCCGCTGAGCGCCGTCCTGCTCAGCGGCCTGCGCTGCCTGCCGTTGGCGGCCCCTCCAAACTCCAGCGTGCGGGAAGCCGCTCTTGCTCAGCGGACCCGGTTCCGCCGCCACTCCTCGAACTCGCGCAGCCGCTCCTCGTCGAGCGGGTAGGTGCCGTGGAGGGGGGCGCCGGCGCGGATCTTCCCGGTGATGAACTCCTCCTGCAGCTCCTGCCTCTCGGCGGCGTCGGCCACCTCGTCCGCCAGGTGGGCGGGGATCACCACCACGCCCTCGCCGTCGCCCACGACCACGTCGCCGGGGAAGACGGCCACCCCGCCGCAGGCCACGGGCACCTGGATCTCGCTCGGGTAGTGGATGGTCTTGTTCGTGTGGGCGTTCATGGCGCGGGCGTAGGCCGGGAAGCCGCTGGCGGCGATGGCGGGGCTGTCGCGGTAGGCGCCGTCGGTCACCACCCCGGCGGCCCCGAAGCGGACCATTCTCGCGGCGAGGATCGAGCCCATGGTGCCGGCCCGGGTGTCGCCGCGGGCGTCGATGACGAGCACGTCCCCGGTCTGCATCTGCTCGATGCCGACCCGCTGCTTGTCGGTGAGGTTGTCCATGGGCACGTCCACCAGGTCCTCCCGGGCCGGGATGTAGCGCAGGGTGAAGGCGCGCCCCGCCAGGCTCGTGTCCGGCCTCAGGGGCGCCACCTCGTGGAGGAAGGTGTTGCCCAGGCCGTGGCCCTTCAGCACCGATGTCAGGGTCGCCGTGCTCGGGACGCGCAACCGGTCCAGGGTCTCCTGCGTGACCTGCGTCATCTCGTCCATCAGCGGATGCGGCCCCGGGCCTCGACGGGCCAGACGGCCTCCACCTGGCCGCCGCGCACGGCGGCGATCTCGTCGTGCTCGTTGAAGGTCGGGCACGGGTGGACGGGGATGATCTGCACGCGCTCGCCGATCCGCGGCTTCGGATCGCAGGCCGACACGTCCAGGTGGCCGTGCTCCTCGGAGGCGCCCGACAGCCGCGCCTCGGGGTACTCGACGACGTGGCCCAGGAGGCCGCCGCCTTCGTCGTGGTGCACGGCCAGGCTCAGGGACTTGCTGCCGGCGTCGAGGATGGCGCGGTCGGCCGTGGGGCGGCTGACCACGGTGGTCAGCACCCGCCCCGCGCACTGCTCCACGGTGTGGGTGCCCACCTGCAGGTGCTTCATGCCTCCCACGGGATACTCGCCGGCGCGGTGCTCGGTCAGCTCCGGGACCTCGTGGGCCGTCCACATGCAGGGGGAGGCGCCGCCGCTGACGATGGGGTGGGGCAGGCCCCGGGCGCCGAAGCCGCCCAGGACCGCCTGCAGGAGGGGCCGGCAGGAGGGCGGCGAGGGCATGATCATGATGCCGCGCAGCTCCAGGCCCGGCAGGGAGTCGATGAGGGCCGCCAGCTCGGCGATGTCGGCGGGCGTCTCCACGCCCGTGCGGCCCTGCCCCAGCTCGACCACCACGCCCACGCAGGTGCCGGCGGCGTGGGTGGCCTCCGACAGGCCGCGGACGGTGTACTCGGAGTCGGCGGCCACCGTCAGCCGCGTCCGGGGCGCCAGGGCGGTGAGCCGCTCCAGCTTGATCCTCCCCACGATGTTGTAGGGGATCAGGACGTCGCGGTCGACGCCGCCGTCGACCATGACCTCGGCCTCGCCGAGCTTCTGGCAGACGATGCCCATGGCGCCGCGGTCCATCTGCATGCGGGCGATGGCCAGGCACTTGTGGGTCTTGATGTGGGGCCGCAGGCCGACGCCGTGCTCATCGCAGTAGGCCTGGGCGCGGTCGAGGTTCTCCTCCAGGGCGTCGAGGTGAACGAGCAGGAAGGGGGTGTCGAGGTCGTCGATGTGCATGGGCGCTCCGTTCCGGAAGGGGGGCTCACGATAGACCGGGCCGGCTCGGAGCGTCAAGGCGCCTCTTGCCGGCGGCGGACCGGCCTGCCTAGCATGGCGCCATGCCCCTGAACCTGCACTCCGGCGAGCCCGCCGCCTTCCTCTGCGCGGTCATGGCCCGCGGCGACGACGGCGTGGACGAGGCCGTGGCCGACCTGTCCGCGCGCTTCGGAGAGGTCCGGGCCCGAAGCCCGGTGTGGGCCTTTGACATGAGCGGCTACTACGAGGACGAGATGGGACCGGGGCTGGCGAAGGGGCTCGTGTGGCTGGGCGATCCCATCGACCCGGAGAGGCTGGCCGGGCGCAAGCGGCAGACCCTCGCCTTCGAGCGGGAGCGCGCGGTGGAGGGCGCCGGGGGGGATCTGCGGCGCAGCGTGAACGTCGACCCGGGACTGCTGTCGGAGGAGAGTCTGGTGCTGGCCACGACCAAGGCCAGCGGCCACCGCGTGGCCATCGGCACCGGCCTGTGGGCGGAGGTCACCCTGCGCTTCGAGCGGGGCGAGTACCGGCCGCTGCCGTGGACCTATCCGGACTACCGGGGGCCGGAGGTGCGGGAGTTCCTGCTGGGGGTGCGGCGCCGGCTGCGGGAGCTGCGCCGGGCGGCCAGCTAGGGGTGGGGCGCCATGAAGACGAGCACCACGAGGCGGCCGTCGCTCGAGTTCGTCACGCCGTGGTCCTCACCCGGCGGGCAGAGCACCGCCCAGCCGGCGTCGAGCTCGCGGGACTCGCCGCCCACGGTGAAGGTGCCCCGGCCCTCGAGGACGCAGTAGATCTTGTCGTTGTCGTCGTGGCTGTGGAGGGCCTGCTCCTGGCCCGGCTCGAAGCAGTAGATGTCGCAGAACATCCTCTCCGATTCGAAGAGGTTCACCTTCCGGAACTTCTCCCCGGAAAAGGCCCGTTCGTCCTGCCAGCGCCTGGCTTCCATTCTCGGCCTCAGCGGTCCGCCAGGGGCCGGAAGGCCCTGGCCTCGGGACCGGTGTAGATGTGGCTCGGGCGGATCAGGCGGTTGTTCTCCTGCTGCTCGATGACGTGGGCCGACCAGCCGGCGACTCGGCTGGCCACGAAGATCGGCGTGTACAGCGGGATGGGCAGCCCCATCGTGTAGTAGGTCCAGCCCACGGGGAAGTCGACGTTGGGGAAGATCCCCTTCTCGGAGAGCATCGTCTCCTCCACGGCCTCGGCGATGCGCAGCCAGCGGCTCTCCCCGGTGGCAGCGGCCACCCGGCGCCCCTCCGCCTTCATGGCCGGCACCCGCGAGTCCCCGCTCTTGTACTCGCGGTGGCCGAAGCCCATGATCAGGCGCTTTTCCGCCAGCGCCTCCAGCACCCACGGCCGCGCCCGCTCCGGCTCGCCGATCTCCAGCATCATCTCCATGGCCGCCTCGTTGGCCCCGCCGTGGAGGGGGCCCATGAGCGCGGCGATGCCCGCCGTGACCGCGGCGTGCAGGTCGGCCAGGGTCGAGGCCGCCACCCTCGCGGCGAAGGAGGAGGCGTTGAAGCCGTGCTCGGCGTAGAGCATGAGGGAGACGTCCGTGGCGCGCACGGCGTGCTCGGCCGGGGGGCGGCCGTCGATCATGTGGAGCAGGTTGGCGGCGTGGCCCAGCGCCGGGTCGGGGGGCACCGGCTCCAGGCCGCGGGCGCATCGGTGAGCGGAGGTGAGGATCGTGGGGATCTTGGCCAGCAGGCGCTCGGCCTTGCGCAGGGTGGCTTCGCGGCCGATGTCGCGCGCCTCGGGGTCGGTCAGGCCCAGGGCGGAGACCGCCGAGCGCAGCACCGCCATGGAGTGCGCTTCGGCCGGGGTCTTGCGCAGCAGGTCCTCGACCACCGGCGGCAGGCCGCGCTCGGCGCGCAGTCGGGCCTGGAAGTCGCCGAGCTGTCGGGCCGTGGGCAGATCGCCGTAGAGCAGCAGCCAGGCCACCTCCTCGAAGACGGCCCGGTCCGTGAGCTCCACGAGGTCGTAGCCCCGCAGGATCAGCCGGTTGCGCTCGAAGTCGATCCGTGAGATGGCCGACTCGCCGGCGATGACGCCGGCCAGGCCCGGGCTGTACTCCGGCCGCTCGGTCATTCCCGCCCCCTGCCGGCCAGCCGCCGGTCCATGGCCTCGTATTCGGAGTAGCGCAGCAGCTCGTAGAGCTCCTCCCGCGTCTGCATGCGGTCGAGCCAGGCCGCCGGCGAGCCCTGGTCGCGGATCTCGGTGAGCACCCCTTCCACGGCCTTCATCATGACCCGGAAGGTCGTCATGGGGAAGATGACCATGGCGTAGCCGAGGTCGGAGAACTGCCGCGCCGTGAGGGTTGGCGTCCTGCCGAACTCGGTCATGTTGGCCAGCAGCGGTCCCGGCACCCGCTCGGCGTAGCGGCCGAACTCCTCCTCTGTCCGCAGGGCCTCGATGAAGACCGCGTCGGCGCCGGCCTCCCGGTAGCGGCGTCCGCGCTCGACGCTGGCCTCGAAGCCTTCCACGGCGCGGGCGTCGGTGCGCGCCACCAGCAGGAAGTCGGGGTTCTGCCGCGCTTCCCCCGCGGCGGCGAGCTTGCGCTCCATGTCGGCCGTGGAGACCAGCCGCTTGCCGTCGAGGTGGCCGCAGCGCTTGGGCATCACCTGGTCCTCGAGGTGGATGCCGGCCACGCCCGCGGCTTCGAAGCGGCGCACCGTGCGCATGACCTGCAGGGCCTCGCCGAACCCGGTGTCGGCGTCGCACAGGGCGGGCACATTCACGGCGTCGGCGATGGGGCCCGCGGCGCCCGCCACCTGCTCCATGCCGAGGAGGGCGATGTCGGGGTAGCCGGCGCCGTTGATCAGCCCCGCGCCGGAGATGTACACGGCCTCGAAGCCCAGCTTCTCGGCGAGCATGGCCACCGGCGCGTTGAAGCACCCCGGCATCACCACCGTGCCGGCCGCGAGGGCCCGGCGCAGGGCGGCGGCCTTGTCCGGAGGCGGGGTGCGCTGGGAGAGGAGCATGAGGGCCTCAGAGGCGGATGGTGGCGCCGCGGTCGGGGCCCACGGAGATCAGGCTCACCGGCGTGCGGCTCAGTTGCTCGATGCGGCGCACGTAGGCGCGGGCCCCGGGGGGCAGGTCGTGGAAGGTGCGGGCGCCGGTGGTGGGCGCCAACCAGCCGTCGACCTCTTCGTATATGGGCTCGCACTTGTCGAGGATGCGCGGGTCCGCCGGGAACTCCTCCAGCAACTGGTCGCCGTGCCGGTAGGCCGTGCACAGCTTGAGGCGCTCCACCGGGTCGAGGATGTCGAGGCGGGTGAGGGCGAGGCCCGTCAGGCCGTTGACCCGCCCGGCCATGCGGGCGATGGTGGCGTCGAACCAGCCGCAGCGCCGGGCGCGGCCCGTGGTGGCGCCGTATTCCTGGCCGAGCTCGCGGATGCGCTCCCCCTCGTCGTCGAGCAGCTCCGTCGGGAAGGGTCCGTTGCCGACGCGGGTCATGTAGGCCTTGGTGACGCCGATGGTCTCGTCGATCCGGGTCGGTCCCACGCCGGTCCCGGTGCAGGCGCCGCCGGCGGTGGTGTTGGAGGAGGTCACGTAGGGGTAGGTGCCGTGGTCGATGTCGAGGAGGGTGCCCTGAGCGCCTTCGAACAGCACCCGGCGGCCCTCGTCGAGGGCGCGGTTGAGGTAGACGGAGGTGTCGTCCACGTAGGGCCGGAGCCGGTCGGAGAACCCCAGGGTGTGGCGGACCACCTCCTCCACGTCGAGAGGCGGCGCCCCGTAGATGCCGGTGAGCATGTCGTTGGCGGCCCGGACCGCGGCGCGCAGCCGGTCGCGCAGGCCGGCGTCGAGCAGGTCCATCACCCGCAGGGCGTGGCCCCGGTCGACCTTGTCGCGGTAGGCGGGGCCGATGCCGCGGGCCGTGGTGCCGATGGCGCCGGCGCCGAGGCTCTCCTCGGAGGCGCGGTCGAGGGCCTTGTGGTAGGGCAGGACGAGGTGGGCGCAGCCGCTGACGCGCAGGCGTCCGGGCGGCACCGCCCGCCCCCGCCCGGCGAGCTCGTCCAGCTCGGAGAACAGGGACTCCGGATCGAGGACGACGCCGTTGCCGATGACGCAGACGGCGGGCTCGTTCAGGACGCCCACGGGCAGGGTGTGGAAGATCCAGGTCTCTCCCTCCACCTCGACCGTGTGACCGGCGTTGGCGCCTCCCTGGAAACGCACGACCACGTCGGCCCCGGCGGCGAGATAGTCGACGATCTTGGCCTTGCCTTCATCGCCCCACTGGGCTCCCAGGACGACGGTTGCGGGCATCTTCGGTTCTCCTAGAGTGCTAAAGGCGGTTCACAGGCTCACGAGGCGAGCCCAGGTGATGTGGGGATCGGTGAGGATCTCTTCGATCACGGGTTCGGGCACCGGGCTGTCGACGTTGAGCACCGTCAGCGCGCGGCCCCCGACGTGGTGGCGGCCGCAGGCCATGCGGGCGATGTTGATCCGCCGCCGGCCCATGGTGCTGCCGATGCGGCCGATGATCCCCGGCACGTCGTCGTTGACGTAGAACAGCATATGTCCCTCGGGGACGGCGTCCAGGTCGTACTCGTCGACGCGCACGATGCGCGGGTTCTGGCGGCCGAAGAGGGTGCCTGCCAGCACCCGGCGGCCGCCTCCCTCGAACTCGAGGATCACCGTCAGCAGGCTGGCGTAGTCCTCGGCGTCGCTGCTCTGCAGCTCGGCGATGCGGATGCCGCGCTCCTGGGCGACCATGCGGGCGTTGACGAGGTTCACCGTGCCCTCTTCGGCGAAGCTCTCCATCAGCCCCTGCAGCACCGCCGAGGTCAGGGGCGGCGTGGGGTAGGCCGTGATCTCGCCGCGGTACTCCACGGTGATGCGCCGCAGGCGGTCCTCCTTCGCCAGTTGGGCGTGGATGCGGCCGAGGCGCTCGCCCAGCTCCAGATGGGGGCGCAGCTTCTCGTAGGCCTCGGGATCGAGGGAGGGGACGTTCACGGCGTTGTGAATCGCCCCGCCCACCAGCACCTCCCGCACCTGCTCCGCCACCTGGAGAGCGACGCTGCTCTGCGCCTCCCGCGTCGCCGCCGCCAGGTGGGGCGTGCAGATGACGCGCTCGTGGGCCACCAGCCGCGAACCGGGCGGCGGCGGCTCGCTCTCGTACACGTCCAGGGCCGCCCCGGCCACCCGGCCCGAGTCGAGAGCCTCGAGGAGGGCCTCCTCGTCGACGATGCCGCCGCGGGCGCAGTTGATGACGCGCACGCCGTCGCGGCACAGGGCCAGCTCGCGCGCCGACAGCCGGTGCCGGGTCTGCGGCGTCAGGGGCACGTGGAAGGTCAGGAAGTCCGCCTCCCGCCAGATCTGCTCCTCCGGGGCCAGCTGGGCGCCGTAGGACCGGGCCACCTCCTCGGTGACGGGGGGATCGAAGGCCAGCACCCGCAGGCCCAGGGCGGCGGCCCGCTGGGCCACCTCGCGGCCTACCTGGCCGAGGCCGAAGACGCCGATCGTCTTGCCCGCCAGCTCGACCCCGGTGAGGGCGCTGGGCTCCCAGCGGCCGGCCTTCATCGAGGCCGTCCCCTGGGGGAGGTTGCGCGCCAGGGCCAGGATCATGGCCACCGTGTGCTCCGCCGTGCTCACCGAGTTCCCCCCGGGGGTGTTCATCACCACGATCCCGCGGCGGGTGGCTGCGTCCACGTCGATGTTGTCGACCCCCGCCCCGGCCCGGCCGATGGCGCGCATGCGCCGCGCCCGGCGGATGACCTCCCCCGTCACCCGCGTGGCGCTGCGCACGATGAGCCCGTCGTAGGCTTCGATGCGCTCCAGCAGCTCCCCGGGCGACAGTCCGGTGCTCACCTCGGCCTCGATGCGTCCGCCGGCCTGCAGCACGTCGACGCAGCCGGGATCGACGCGGTCGCTGATCAGGACTCTCATCGGCCCGGCCCGGCCTCCGCCGCCGTCGCTTCCTCGATCCACTGCAGCAGGTCCCCTCGGCCCAGGCCGGTCTCGGAGGAGAAGGGCAGGTAGGGCAGGTCGGCGAGCTCTCCCTCCTCCTCGATGCGGGAGAGCTGCCGGTCCAACCGGCCCCGGGAGAGCTTGTCGGCCTTGGTGAGCACGAGCAGGAAGGGGCGCCCCCCGCTCTTCAGGGTGGCCACCATCTGCAGGTCGAGGGCCGTCGGACCGTGGCGGGCGTCGATGAGCAGGACCACGGCCTGCAGGGCCGCGCGGTTGGCCAGGTAAGTCTCCATGAGCCGGCCCAGGGTGCCCCGCAGCTCCGCCCCGCCGCGCACGTACCCGTACCCCGGCAGGTCGACGAGGTAGAGCCGGTCGTTGACGCGGTAGTAGTTGAGTTGCTGGGTGCGTCCGGGGGTGGAGCTGGTGAAGGCCAGCCGGCGGCGCTGCACCAGGCGGTTGATCAGGCAGGACTTGCCCACGTTGGAACGGCCGGCGAAGGCGACCTCGGGCAGGCCGTCGGTGGGCGATCCCTCCTTGCCCACGGCTCCCACGACGAACTCCGCAGAGTGGATTCGCATGACGCCCTCGGGAGGTCCTTCAGGCGGACTTGCGAAGGAGCTCGTCGCCGTCGTCGCCGGACGCGACCCCGCGGTCGATCATCTCGCCGGTGACAACCACCTCGGTCACTTCCTCGTGGGACGGAGTGTCGTAGAACACGTCCATCAGGGCCTGCTCCAGGACGGAGCGCAGCCCGCGGGCCCCGGTGCCCTTGCTGATGGTGAGCTCGACCACGCGCCGCAGGGCCTCGTCGGTGAACCGGAGGCTGACGCCGTCCATCTCGAAGAGACGGCTCACCTGCCGGACGATGGCGTTCTTCGGCTCCGTGAGGATGCGGAACAGGTCGTCCTCGGAGAGCTCGTCGAGGGTTGTCACCACCGGCACGCGGCCGACGAACTCGGGGATCAATCCGTACTGGAGCATGTCCTCGGGCTGGACCTCGGAGAGGACCTGCCCGGGGTTCTCCGAGTCCTCGGACTCGGACTCCGTGCCGAACCCCATGGTGCGCCGGCCCACGCGGGACGAGATGACCTTGATCAGGCCCTCGAAGGCGCCGCCGCAGATGAACAGCACGTTCTGCGTGTTGACCTGGATCATCGGCTGTTCCGGATGCTTGCGCCCGCCCTTGGGCGGGATGTTGGCCACCGTGCCCTCGAGGATCTTCAGGAGGGCCTGCTGCACGCCCTCGCCCGAGACGTCCCGGCTCACCGCCGGCGCCGCGGACTTGCGGGCGATCTTGTCGATCTCGTCGAGGTAGACGATCCCCTTCTCGGCGCGGGCCACGTCGTAGTCGGCCGTCTGCAGCAGGCCCACGAGGATGTTCTCCACGTCCTCGCCCACGTAGCCGGCCTCGGTGAGGATGGTGGCGTCGGCCATGCAGAAGGGGACCTGCAGGACCTTGGCCAGGGTCTGGGCCAGCAGGGTCTTGCCCGTGCCCGTGGGCCCCACCAGGAGGATGTTGCTCTTCTCCAGCTCGACGCCGTCGAGGGCGACGTTGGAGCGGATGCGCTTGTAATGGTTGTACACGGCCACGGAGAGGATCTTCTTGGCCTCTTCCTGGCCGATGACGTACTCGTCGAGGTGGGCCTTGATGTCCAGCGGCTTGGGGAGGGTGCCCGTCTCCCAGGGCAGGGTCTGGCTCTTGTCCTCGGCGAGCACGTCGTTGCAGAGCTTGACGCACTCGTTGCAGATGTGCACCGACGGTCCGGTGATGATCCGGTCGACCTGGCTGGCGCCGCGGGAGCAGAAGGAGCAGCGCGGCTCGGTCTTGGAGGGTCGGCGGCGCATGGGAGGGAGCTCAGCCCGCCGCCTCCGCCGGCTCGGACAGGGCCAGCCTCGAGGGCGTGATGATCTCGTCGATGAGGCCGTACTCGCGGGCGTCCTCGGCGCTCAGGAAGAAGTCGCGCTCCGTGTCGGTCCGGATGCGCTCGAGATCCTGTCCCGAGCGCTCGGCCAGGATCTGGTTGATCTGCTCGCGGATCTGGATGATCTCGCGGGCGTGGATCTCCATGTCCGCCGCCTGCCCGCCGATGCCTCCCATGGGCTGATGCAGCAGCACCCGGGCGTTGGGCAGGCACTGGCGCTTGCCCCGGGCGCCGCCGGCGAGCAGCACGGCGCCCATGCTCGAGGCCTGGCCGATGCAGATGGTGGCCACGTCGGGCTGGATGTACTGCATGGTGTCGTAGATCGCCATGCCCGCCGTCACCGAGCCTCCCGGGGTGTTGATGTAGAGGGAGATGTCCTTCTTCGGATCCTCCGAAGCCAGGAACAGCATCTGGGCGATCACGAGATTGGCGATGCCGTCGCCCACCGGCGTGCCGATGAACACGATCCGTTCCTTGAGCAGCCGCGAGTAGATGTCGTAGGAGCGCTCGCCCCGTCCGGTCTGCTCGATGACCATCGGTATCAGCGACATGTTCAGACGGCCCTTTCCTCGACGACGGCTCGCTCCTCGAGATACTCGAAGATCTTGTCCTCCTCCAGGTCGCGGCGCAGGTCGGCGGCCCGGGGCGACCGTTTCAGCTTCTCGATCTGGATGCCGAGCTGCCGGGCCCGCTCGGTCAGGTAGCTCTCGAACTCCTCGTCCGTGACCTCGACGGAGATCTTGCTGCGCAGGCCCTCCACGATCAGGTAGGTCTTCAGGCGCTTGACGGCCGCGTCGCGCTCCTCGGCCGTCGGCTGTTCGTGCTCATGCTCATGCTCGTGTTCGTGGTCATGGTCGTGGCCGCGCTCCTGTCGCTCCTGCTCGCGGCGCATCGACTCTTGGTAGTTGTCCACCAAGGACTCGGAGAGCTCCACCTGGTTGCTCCGGTGGAGACCCTCGATCACGTCGCTGCGCAGCTTTTGCTGGGCCAGGTAGCGCCAGCGCTCCTCGAGCTGGCCCCGGAGGTGGTCCCTGAGCTGGTGGAGGCTCTCGAAGCGGTCGCCTACCTCCCTGGCGAAATCGTCGTCGAGCTCGGGGAGGGTGCGCTCGCGGACCTCCCGGGCGGTGACGGCGAAGTGCGCCCGGGTGCCGGCGAGCTCCTCGTTGGGCAGATCCTCCCGGTACTGGAAGCGGACCCTGCGCTCGGCCCCCGGCTCGATGCCGATCAGGGCTTCCTCGAACTCGGGGCTCGGCGCGTTCTCGTCGCCGATGAGGAAGTAACGCTCCTCGTAGCGGTCGCCGATGATCGGCACGCCGCCCTCGTCGAGGCGCTGCAGGTCGGCGATGAGCACGTCGCCCCGGGCCAGGCCGCGCTCGACGGAGCGCTCCGACGCGTGCTGCCGGCGCAGCTCCTGGAGTTGCTCTTCCACTTCTTCGTCGGAGACCTCGTGGGTGAGGCGCGTCACCCTCAGGCCCTCGTGGCCCTGGACGTCGACCTCGGGCCAGATGTCGATGCTGGCCGTGAAGCTCAGCCCGCCGGCCTCGCTCTCGTCCAGCCGCGTGATGCGCGGCGTGCCCGCCGGCCTCAGGCCCGTCTGCTGCGCCGCCTCCCGCATGAGTTCCGGGAGCAGGTCCTCGATGACGCCGCTGCGGATCGACGGGCCGTAGCGCTGCTGGATGAGCCTGAGGGGCACCTTCCCCTTGCGGAAACCGGGGATCTCCAGGCGCTTCTGGTAGCCGCGGAGAGCCGTCTGCATCTCCCGGTCGATGCGCTCCGGCGGCACCTCGACCTGGAGGTCGCGCTCCCAACGGCCGGTCTCGACAACGTTCGTTTCCACGTTCGTCATGTCCGTGCGAAAGGGGGGACTCGAACCCCCAAGCCCCGAAGGGCACCAGATCCTAAATCTGGCGCGTATGCCAATTCCGCCACTTTCGCAGAATTCACGCGCTGCCAACAAAGGAAGCACCGGGTCGCGCGGGCTCCCGGTGCTTCACTCTACAGCCGGGCGAATATACCCGCTGCCCCGGTCGGGATCAAGATTCCGGGTGCTTCCACAGGTCCATGCGGCGGCCGATCTCAGCGAGCAGGTCGACGCTGCGGACGCGGTCCTGGTTCATGGAGTCGCGCTCCCGGAGAGTGACCGTGTCGTCCCGGAGGGTGTCGGAGTCGACGGTGACGCAGAACGGCGTGCCCACCTCGTCCATGCGCCGGTAGCGGCGGCCGATGGCGCCCCCCTCGTCGTAGCACACGCGCAGGTGGGGGCGCAGCTCCGCCTCGATGCGGCGGGCGATGTCGGGCATGCCGTCGCGCTTGACCAACGGCAGGATGGCCGCCTTCAGGGGCGCGATGCGGGGATGGAACCGCATCACCGTGCGCCGGTCGCCCTTCACCTCCTCCTCGGCGTAGGCGTTGGCCAGCACCATCATCGTCTGCCGGCTGGCCCCGGCCGAGGTCTCGATGACGGCGGGCAGGACCTTCTCGCGCGACTGGTCGTCGAAGTACTTCAGTTGCTTGCCCGAGTACTGCTCGTGGCGGCCCAGGTCGTACTGCCCCCGGTGGTGGATGCCCTCCATCTCGTCCCAGCCGAAGGGGAACTCGAACTGGATGTCGAAGGCGGCGCGGGCGTAGTGGGCCAGCTCTCCCTGCCCGTGCTCGCGCCAGCGGAGCCGGCTCTCGGGAATGCCCAGGCTCCCGGTGATCCACGTCCAGCGCTGCTCCTTCCAGTAGTCGAGCCAGGACCCCTCCTCGCCCGGGGACAGGAAGTACTGCATCTCCATCTGCTCGAACTCGCGCGTGCGGAACAGGAAGTTCCGGGTGTTGATCTCGTTGCGGAAGGCCTTGCCGATCTGGGCGATGCCGAAGGGCAGCTTCTGGCGCATCGCCTGCTGCACGTTGAGGAAGTTGACGAAGATCCCCTGGGCCGTTTCCGGCCGCAGGTAGACGACGCTCGCCGAGTCCTCCACCGGACCGACGTGGGTCTTGAACATCAGGTTGAAGTGGCGGGCCTCGCCCAGCTCGTTGCCCTTGGGGCTCCTCAGGCCTACCTCGGCCATCTTCGCCGTCATCTCCTCCAGGCCCAGGCCGGCGCAGTCCACGCCGGCCTCTTCCAGAAGATGGTCGAGGCGGAATCTCTCGTTCGTCTTGCGATCCTCCACCATGGGGTCGGTGAACCCCTCCACGTGGCCCGAGGCCTCCCAGGTGCGCGGGTGCATCAGGATCGACGCGTCGAGGCCCTCCACGTCGTCGCGGTAGGTCATGGCCCGCCACCAGGCCTCCTTGACGTTGCGCAGCAGCTCGACGCCGAGGGGTCCGTAGTCCCAGCAGCCGTTGAGGCCGCCGTAGATCTCGGAACTCTGGAAGATGAAACCCTTGCGCTTGCACAGGGAGACGAGCTTCTCCATCACATCGCCTTCAGACATCGACCTTGTCCTTCCAGTGTGTCCAGGAATTCCAGGGACCGCAGCCGGCCCGTCGTTCCCGCGTGGTACTCCAGGAAGCTGCGCAGCAGGCCGCGGATCTCGGCCCTGAGGGCCGGGGGCGCCGGCGGGATCGCCTCGCGCGAGTACGCCCGCAGCCCCTGCAGGGCCGCCAGCAGCCGCAGGCTGTCGGCGGCGACGCGGCGGGCGCCTCCCATGTCGTCGTCGGACCGGCCGCAATCCCGGCACAGGCCGCCGCCGAGACCGGGACTGAAGCAAGCCGCCGCGCCTTTCGGCACCGAGCCGCAGAGGACGCAGGTCTCCAGCTCCGGACGGTACCCCAGGGCGTCGGCGACGCGCAGCTGGTAGTACCAGAACAACGTCTCCAGCTGCGCCGGGTCCACCTCCTCGAGACCGCCGAGGACGCCCGTGAGACAGCGGAACAGGCGCCGGCTCGCCTCGTGCTCGATCGTCAGCCGGTCGACGATCTCGCAGGCGGCAGCCGCGTAGGAGAGCCGCCGCAGGTCGGCCACCAGGGCCGGACGGGGCCGGACCAGCTCGGCCTCGGCGAGGGTGTGCAGGTCCCGGTCGTCGCGCAGTGAGCAGGCGATGTGCACCGACCATCCGATCTCGAGGCAGCCGGCGAACCGGCTCCTGGGCCGGCGGGCGCCGTTGGCCATCACCCTCAGCTTGCCGTGGTCCTCGGTGAACAGGGTGACGAGCTTGCCCGTCTCCCCTTGCCGCCGGGTACGCAGGACCACCGCGTCGGTCCTGGCCTGGATGCGTGCCACGGGCGCCGCTTACTCGCCGCCGGACCCGTCCGCCGTCGTGCGGATGCGGTAGACCCGTTCTCCGGGCCGGGCCATGCCGTACTGCTCCCGGGCGAGCTTCTCGAGGTAGGCGGGATCGTTCTGCAGTCGGTGCAGCACCTGCCGCATGCTGTCGTTCCGCGCCTCGAGACGGGCCACCTCCGCCTCCAGCTCGGCCAGGCGCGCGCCGCTCTCCTGCAGGTCGAGCCAGCCGCCGTCGGCGGCGTACAACAGGTAGCCCCAGGCAGCGGCTGCGACGAGGGCGGCCACCAACTTCCAGGGCCGCAGCCCCGGGGACGCGGCGGCCAGGGGTTCGGCCGGAGGCGGCTCAAGGGTTGGTCTCTTGGCCATCATGCCAGCACCAGGTCGTCGCGGTGAATCACCTCGAGAGCCGGCTGGCCCAGGATGCTGGCCACTTCCGGGGAGCTGCGTCCGAGGATGCGGTCCACCTCGCCGGCGGCGTAGCGGGTCATGCCCCGGGCCACCTCGCGGCCCTGGTCGTCCTCCACGCGCACCACGTCGCCGGCGCGAAAGACCCCGGCGCAGGCGGTCACTCCGGCCGGCAGCAGGCTGCCGCCGCGCAGCTTCAGGGCGGCTACGGCGCCGGCGTCGACGGTGACGCTGCCGCGCGGCGGCGACGCGAAGCCGATCCAGCGCTTGCGGCTGCCCATGCGCCGCCCGGCGGGCACGAAGAGGGTGCCGATCTCGCCGCCGTCGAGGATCTCCACCAGGCGGTGCTTGCGGGCATGGGCGATGACCGTCATCTCCCCGCACGCCATCAGCAGCTGCGCCGCCCTCACCTTGGTCGCCATGCCGCCCCGCCCCAGTCGGTTGACGGCGCGGTTCACCGAGCGGCTGATGTCGTCGCCTCGTGCGACCTCCGGAAGCAGCTCCTCCCCCCGGCCGTTGACATAGCGGCGGTACAGCCCCTCCACGTCGGAGAGGATGACGAGCAGCTCGGCGTGGATCAGGTTGGCCACGTACGCGGCGAGCATGTCGTTGTCGCCCAGGGAGCGCTTCAACTCGGCCACGCCCACCGAGTCGTTCTCGTTGATCAGCGGCACCGCGCCCAGCGCGAACAACTGCCGGAAGGTATTGCGCAGGTTCAGGTAGCGTTGCCGGTCTTCGAGGATGTCCCCCGCCGTGAGCAGCACCTGGCCCACGGGTACGTTGCGGCGGGCGAAGAGGCTCTCGTAGGTGGTGACCAGCAGGTTCTGGCCGACGGCGGCCACCGCCTGCAGGTCGGCGATCGCCCGGGGGCGTTCTCTCAGCCCCAGGCGGCCCATGCCGGCGGCCACCGCGCCCGAGGAGACGACGGCCACCTCCACGCCGCGCTCTCTCAGAGCGCAGACCTCGCCAACCAGCCGGCGCACGGTGGGCCGGTGCAGCTGGTTGGCCTCTCCGGCGACGCTCGTGGAGCCGATCTTGACGACCACTCGGCGCACGCGGGACATGCGCTGGGCCCGCGGCCCGGCTTCGCGGGTATGGCTCACGTGGCGTAGTGCCGCACGGTGACCCCGCGCTCGGCGAGGTACTCCTTCACCTGCGGAATGGTGTAGACCTCGAAGTGGAAGATCGACGCCGCGAGGGCGGCGCTCGCCTTCCCCCTGGTGAGGACTTCGTGGATGTGCTCCAGCGTGCCGGCGCCGCCGGAGGCGACGATGGGGACGCCCACGCGCTCAGCCACCGCCTGGTTGAGGGCCAGGTCGTACCCGTCTCGAGTGCCGTCGGCGTCGATGCTGTTGAGGACCAGCTCCCCGGCGCCTCGATCGACAAGCTCCGTCACCCACTCCAGCGCGTCGATCCCCGTCGCCGTACGGCCGCCGTCGACGTAGATCTCCCACTTCGGCTCGTCCCCGTCGGCCGCGGGGCGCCGCAGGGCGTCGATGGCGCCGACGATGCACTGGCTGCCGAAGCTCTCGGCCGATCGGTTGACGATCTCCGGATCCCTCACGGCGGCGGAGTTGATGGAGACCTTGTCGGCGCTGCCCTTGAGGATGGCGCGCACGTCTTCGAAGGTGCGGATGCCGCCGCCCACGGTGAGGGGGATGAAGACCTGCTCCGACACCTGACGAACCAGGTCCATGACGATCGCCCTGCCGTCGGCCGAGGCGGTGATGTCGTAGAAGACGAGCTCGTCGGCGCCCTCGCGGTCGTACCGGGAGGCCAGCTCCACCGGGTCACCGGCGTCCCGGTCGGCGGAGAACCGGACGCCGCGCACGTTGCGTCCGCCCTTTACGTCGAGGCAGGGGATGATGCGCTTGGCCAGCACGACGGCGACCCAGGCGATCTAATGGAATGAAGCGAAGTTGGCCAGCAGGCGCAGTCCGACCCTCTGGCTCTTCTCCGGGTGGAACTGCACGCCGAAGAGGTTCTCGCGGGCGGCGATCGAGGTGTAGTCCAGGCCGTAATGCGTGGTCGCCACCGATTCGCTCTCCTCGGCCTCCACGTAGTAGGAGTGCACGAAGTAGAAGAAGCTGCCCTCCTCGACGCCGTCGAGAAGCGGGCATTCCCGCTGGATGGAGATCTGGTTCCAACCGATCTGGGGCACGCGCTCCGAGGCGGGAAACCGGCGGCAGCGGCCGGCGAAGAGCTTCAGTCCCGCGTGGTGACCCATCTCCTCGCTGGCGGCGAACATCAACTGCAGGCCGACGCAGATACCGAGGAAGGGCTTGCCCGCCCGCAGATGATCGGCCACCGCCTCGTCCCACCCCGCGGCCCTCAGGTTGCGCATGGCGTCGCCGAAGGCGGCGTCACCCGGAAGCACGAGATGTGTGGCATCCCGGGCGAGTACGGGATCCTCGACAATCGCCGCTTCGTGACCGAGGAACTGGAACGCCTTCTCCACGCTGCGCAGGTTGCCCATGCCGTAGTCGGCGATGGCGATCATGGCTCAGGCGCCGAGTTCCCCGGACCGTCGAGTGGCCGCGGCGACGGCGGCTTCCAGGGCCTGGCGCAACCCGCCTTCCTCCAGCGCCGCCAGTCCCGCGAGAGTGGTGCCGCCCGGCGAGGTCACTTGGTCCCGAAGCGCCGCAGGGGATTCTCCCCCTTCGAGGACCATGCGCGCCGCCCCGGCCACGGTCTGCGCCGCCAGGGCCATGGCCACCTCCTCGGAAAGACCGGCCTTCACGCCTCCGTCGGCGAGGGCTTCGATCACGGTGTAGACATAGGCAGGGCCGCTGCCCGACAGTCCGGTGACGGCGTCCATCTGTGACTCCAGGACCTCGACCGTGGTCCCCAGACGCTCGAAGAGGGCGCGCGCCCCGGCGATCGCCGATGGGTCCGCGTGACTTCCCGCGCAAAGGGCGGTGGCGCCGGCGCAGAGCCGGACCAGGGTCTGAGGCATGACGCGCACCACGGCCTGGGAAGGGGGAAGGAGATCCTCGATGGCGGATGTGGTCACGCCGGCCATGACCGAGATCACGAGCTGCTTCGGGGAGAGGTGGACGGCGAGGGACCGCAGGACGTCCTGGGCGACTTGTGGCTTTACGGCGACGACGACGATGTCGCTTGTGGAGACCGCGGCGATGCCGGTAGAGGTGGATAGACCGCGATGAGCGAGCGGTGCGAGCAGATCGTCGCGGAGGTCGACCGCCGTCAGTCGATCTGCGGCCACACCTGAGTCCAGCAGACCGGAAATGAGGCAGCCGCCGACATTGCCGGCGCCGATCACTGCAATGGAGGGTTCTGACGAGCTCGGCGTCACGGGGATTCCCTCTCCGAGTGAAGATGATAGCGGACCTGGGAAAAAGTGTCAATCTGGCCTGCCGTTGCGCAACAACCACCGCGTACGCGATACCCTTGTTTCCCTCTGTAGGGAGAGTGTATTCTTCTTGACGGAATCGAAACACCTTGTCTATCTTTGCACGAATTGTATTCGTGTGGGTCCTTTGGGAACAAGGGGAACGAGGTAGCGCGGCCCATGGAGTGATCCGCCGCGACCCCTCAGGGTTGGCGACACTCTTTCAGAAACAACGACGAGCGAGGCGGCCGTCCCGCTCATCGCGCCCATAAGGAGAAAGCAGATGGCGAAGCGCAAGGCCACAAAGAAGAAGGCGACCAAACGCAAGGCCGCACCGAAGAAGGCGGCCAAGAAGAAGGCGGCCAAGAAGAAGGCGGCCAGGAAGGTCGCCAAGAAGAAGGTCGCGAAGAAGAAGGTCGCCAAGAAGGCGGTGGCGAAGAGGGCGGTGACGAAGAAGGCCGCGAAGAAGAAGGCCTCCAAGAAGAAGGCTGCAAAAAAGAAAGCTGCAAAAAAGAAAGCTGCAAAAAAAAAAGGCGCTAAGAGGAAACCGAATCCCGCGTTCATGAGACCGCTGACTCCCGATGCAGCTCTGGGTGCCGTGGTGGGCACCAAGGCGCTGCCCCGGACGGAGGTCGTGAAGAAGCTCTGGTCCTACATCAAGAGGAACAACCTCCAGGACACCGAGAACAAGCGGATGATCAATGCCGACGACAAGCTTCGCGATCTCTTCGGCGGCAAGGATCAGGTCAGCATGTTCGAGATGACCAAGCTCGTCAGCCAGCATCTCGGCTGACCGTCGGTCACCGAAACCAGACAACCCTCCGATGGAGAAGAGGAGCTCCCGACCCCGGGGGCTCCTCTTCTTGTTTCCATCGCGATCGATCGGCAGTCCCATGGGGGCATCCGCTTCCCTTCCCCCGTATATTCATCCCATGGCCTCGATGAACACACCCGCCCTCGTCGCCCTCGCCGACGGGACGACCTTTGCCGGCACCGGGGTCGGCGCCGGGGGCGAGGTCTTCGGCGAGATGGTCTTCAACACGAGCATGACCGGGTACCAGGAGATCCTCACAGATCCCTCGTACGCCGGCCAGATGGTGTGCATGACCTATCCTCACATCGGCAACTACGGAGTCAACCCCGAGGATGACGAGTCGGCGCGCCCCCACGTGCGCGCCTTCCTGATGAAGGCCTGCTGCCGGCAGCCCTCCAACTACCGCGCTACCGCCAGCCTCGTCGAGTACCTGCAGGAGCATGGCGTCGTCGGCGTGGAGGGCATCGATACGCGGGAGTTGACCCGCCGCGTGCGGATCCACGGCGCCATGAACGCGGCGGTGAGCACTCGCGACCTCGACCCGGCAAGCCTTACGGCCAAGGCGCGGGACTGGGAGGGTCTCCTCGGTGTCGACCTGGTGCGGGGCGTGACCTGCGCCGCGCCGCACGACTGCGAGCCGGACGGTCCGGCGCGGTTCCACGTGGTGGCCTTCGACTACGGCATCAAGCGGAGCATCATCGCCCGGCTTCTGGCCGAGGGTTGCCGGGTCACCGTGGTGCCCGCCACGACCACCGCCGACGAGGCCCTGGCCTTGGAGCCGGACGGCATCTTCCTGTCAAACGGTCCCGGAGATCCCCGCCCCCTGCACTACGCTATCGACACCGTCCGCGACCTCGTGGCGCGCGGCGACCGCCCCGTCTTCGGCATCTGCCTGGGACACGAGATCCTCGGGCTCGCCCTGGGCGCCGAGATCTACAAGCTCAAGTTCGGCCACCGCGGGGCCAACCAGCCCATCCAGGAGGTCGACAGCGGCCGCATCCTCATCACCTCCGAGAACCACGGATGGGGCATCCGCGGCGACAGCCTCCCCGACGGCCTGGAGGTCACGCGCCGCAACCTCAACGACGGCTGCGTCGAAGGCATGCACCACCGCGAACTGCCCGTGTTCTCCATCCAGTGCCACCCGGAAGCCTCTCCGGGCCCGCACGACAGCTACCACCTCTTCGCCTACTTCACCGAGCTGATGTCCCAACGCCGCGCGGCCTGATCGGGTCCGGGGCGGTTCGGGAAAGCCGCCGCCCGAAGGCCGCCGCGCTGCCCACCGAAGGAGTCCGTCCATGCCCATCGTCCGGGAAGAAGCCCTGCGCCCCCTCGCCTTCGAGATCTTCGCCGCCACCGGGATTCCGGAGGAGGACGCCCGCATCGTCGCCGATCATCTCGTCAACAGTCATCTCGCGGGACACGACTCGCACGGCACCTGGTTCGTGCCTGCGTACGCCCGCCAGATGCGGAGCCGCTACGCGCCCTGGGATGAACGCGAGGTGATACGCGACACCCCCTGCCTGACGATCATCGACGGCCGGGGGGCCAACGGCATCGTCGCCGTCACGCGCGCCGTCGACCTGGCGGTGGAGAAGGCCCGCACCGCCACCTTCGGGTTCATCGGCCTCAACTCGGTCACCCACATCGGCCGGCTCGGCGACTATCCGCCGCGCATCGCGGAGCAGGGCATGATCGGCATGGTGTGGCTCAACGGCGGCGGGCTGTTCCTGGCTCCCCACGGCAGCGCCGACCGCCGCCTGCGGCCCGAGCCCGTGGCCTTCTCGGCGCCGCGCCGCGACGGGGCGCCCTTCATGCTGGACATGACCATGACCGTCGTGGCCGGCGGCAAGATCGAGCAGAAGGTCGTGCGCGGCGAGCCCCTGCCCGACGGGTGGGTGATCGACCAGGACGGCGAGTACGTCTCCGACGGCGGGCTCTACAAGAGCGACCCTGCCGGCAACGCCGTCCTGCCCCTCGGGGGCCTGCAGTTCGGCCACAAGGGGCACGGCCTGGCGATGATGGTGGAGATGCTGGTGGGACCCCTGTCCCACGCGGGGTGCACCAAGCAGGACGGCCAGGGCGGCAACGGCGTGATGGTCCTGGCCATCGACATCTCGGCCTTCACCACCCTCGACGACTACGTGGAGGAGGTCGAGGCCCTCGCCGCCTGGGTGCGCTCGGCACGCCCCCTGCCCGGCTTCTCGCAGGTCTACACCCCCGGCGAGATCGAGGAGGAGACCCGCATCCGCCGCCGCGCCGAAGGCTTCGAGATCCCCGATGCGACCTGGGTGGAGATCGCCGAGGTCGCCGGGGAGCTGGGTGTGGAGATGCCGGTCCTCTGAGGGGTCCTACATCGACACGCCGAGCAGGCCCCGGGTGATCTGGAAGTCGGTGACACCGCGCTCCCAGAGCCGGGGGCGGCGCCGCCTCGCCGCCACCTGCAGCACGAGCTCCAGCAACGCCTCGGCCCACGGGGCTTCCCCTCCCTCCAGGGCGCCGTCGAGATCCTCGCGGAACCGGGTGATCACGGCCTCGGCGGCGCTCACCTGCAGCATGGGAACCATCGGGTGGCCCTGCACGGGGTGCTCCCCCGCGTGGGCGAGGAGGATCTCCACGCCCGTGGCGCCCAGCCCCGAGAGAGACTCCGTCCAATGCTCGGTGGGCGCCTCCATGACGTGCAGCCCGGAGCGCACGGGCCTCTGGCCGTGGGCGAGGGTGGGCGCCGGCGGTCCGGTCAGACCGAGGGCGGCGGTGTAGGCGGGACAGCCGGCGAGGCCGTCCGCCTCCGGCACGACCACGGTGCCGCCGGCGTCGGTGATCCAGCCGGTGAGCTGGGCGAAGGCCTGGGCGGCGCCGTCGGGGATCGGGCCCGCGGCCAGCAGGCCCAGCCGCAGGTTCGCGAGACCGGCCTCCCTCGGCCGGGGCGCCGCCATCCCTTCCAGCCGCTGGGCGAACCACTCCTCGACGCGCTCCAGCACCCGCTCGATGCCGCCGTCCAGCTGGACGCTGGCGAACCCGTAACGGGCACCGTCCATTCCCGCCTCGTCGAGGGCGGCGCGCATGTAGTCGTTGTGGGTCTTCTCGCAGCCGTGCTCCAGCAACAGGGCGAGGGCCACGGACGGGTGGGTGAGGTACCCGAGCAAGGTGCGGCGGTAGATCTCCTCGTTGGGTCCGTCCGAGGCGCCGCAGCCCTCGGTGTGCACCAGCGCGGCGAAGCGGGAGAGGCCCGCCGTCTGTCCCAGCCCGGACGCATTCAGGCGTTCGGCGGCCATGCGCGCCACCTGGCCCGAGCACAGACTCGTGGGCAGGACGAGACCCAGGCGGTCGACGGCAAGGCCGTCCCCGGTGGCCAGCGCTTCGAAGGAGGCCGGCGGCGCCGCGGTGCCGCGGACAGCCAGCGGTCCCCCGGCGGGCACCGGGGCCGACTGCAGTTCCGCCAGCCGGCCGGCGTCGGCCTGGGGCCAGTCGCGCCAGATCGACACCTGGGAGTGGCCGGCCTGCTCTCCCTTGGAGCGGCGTCCGCAGGCGACCTCGAGGGTGAGATCGAAGAGGGCCCGCCCCAGCGCATCCATGGAAGTGCCGTCCTGGTAGGCGCCGGCGTTGACATCCATGTCCTCTTCGAGCAGCTCGAAACGCGGCGTGGTGGTGACGATCTTCACCGTCGGCACGAAGGGGAAGTTGGTGATCGAGCCGTTGCCGGTGACGAAGTAGATCAGGTTGCATCCGGAGGCCACCTGCCCGGCGATCGACTCCAGGTCGTTGCCCGGCGAGTCCATGAAGTAGAAGCCGCCGCCGGGGATCGGCTCCGAGTACTCGAGGCAGCCCTCGAGAGGCACCTCGGGATGGCGCTTCATGGCCGCGCCGATCGACTTCAGCACGATGTTGTAGAGTCCGCGGTACTTGTTGCCGCCCGATGGATTGCCTTCGGCCGACTGGCCGTGCCAGGCGACGCGCTCCTTGAAGCGGCGCACCATCTCCAGGAAGCGCTGGGCCGTGGCCGTATCGCGTACCTGGTCCAGCACGTAGGGCTCCGCCCCGATGAGCTCGTCCGTCTCGGCCAGGTTCGCGGCCCCCCCGGCGCGGATCAGCTCGCGCGCCGCCCAGGCCGCCAGGGGATTGCCGGAGACGCCGGAGAAGGCGTCGGAGCCGCCGCACTGCAGGGCCAGCCGCAGCCGGGAGGCCGGCAGCTCGACCCGCCGGTCCTGAGACAGGGCCTCGGCCCAGCCCCGCGCCAGCCGCTCCCCTTCGTCGAGGAAGCGGTCGAAGCCGCCTTCGAGGGAGAGGAACCGGTGCGGCATCTCGTGGATGGGGCGGTCCTCGCTGCGCAGGTATCCGGCCAGCAACTGGTTGGGCACCGCCTCGGTGCCGTAGTCCACGGCGAGCAGGGCTCCCACGTTGGGGTGGACGGCGAAGCCGGCCAGGGTGCGCAACAGCAGCTCGCGGTTGTTTGGCGCCTGCGCGCTGCCGCCCTCGGTATGCGCCACGGCGACCACGCCGTCGAATCCTCCGGAGGCGGGCGTTCCCGCGAGGCGCTGCGCGAGCAGGCGCGCATAGGCTGCGGTGCGCGAGGTCGTGCCCAGGACGACGACGTAGTTGCGCGTCCCCGCGCCGCGGGTCCCCCGGTCGAAGCCCCGGAAGGTCGGCGGATCGGGGTTCGGGGGCAGAGCCCCGGCGGGCTCGAAGGTGGCCTCGTCGAGGATGTAGGGGGTGATCCGGTCCTCGAAGTTGGGCTTCGTGGGCAGCTCGAAGTCGATGCGGCGGCCCTCCAGGGCCTCGAGCATCCCGGCGTTGCACACGTAGTCGCCGGGAGCGATGGCGCGCGAGGCGGCGCCGAAGGGCAGGCCCCAGGACAGCAGCTCCCGCCCCTCCGGGATCGGCGCCACGGCGAAGCGGTGGCCCTCCATGACCGTGTGGGAGAGGGTGATTTCCCCCTCCGGGGTGCGCACCCTGGTGCCGGCTTCGAGGCGCCGCGTGGCGATGCCCACGTTGTCGCCCGGGGCGGGAAGGCGGGCGACCTGGGCGAACTCGAAGGTACTCACGGGCGCCGGCCGTCGAAGAGGCGGAAGTTGTCCTCGTCGATCCGCGACGCCTGGTGGGCGAGCACGGCATCGGCCACCTCGATGGCCATCCTCGACTCGAGGGTGACCCCGGCGCGCACCCCCACGCACGGATCGTGGCGCCCCTTGCGAAGCACGAAGTCGATCTCCCGCAGGTCCTTGCGCACCGAAGCCTGGGGCCGCGCGATGGTCGCCGTGGGCTTGAAGCCGACCCGGAAGACCAGGGGGCTGCCGGTGGTGATCCCGCCGATGAGGCCGCCGTGATGGTTCGTCTGGTAGCCGTCCGACCGGATGGGATCGTTGTTGCCGCTGCCCCGGCGTTCCACCACCTCACGTCCCGAGCCCATCTCGCACGACTGGACGGCGTGCAGTCCGCCCAGAGAGCCCATGAGGCGCAGCTTCAGACTGTCGTAGAGGGGCTCTCCGATGAGGGGGGGCACGTTGACGGCCACGACTTCCAGGGCGGCGCCCACCGAGTCGCCCTCCTTGCGGGCGGCCTCGATCAGGCGCGCGGCCTCGGCGGCGAAGCCGGCGTCGAAGGCGCGCAGCTCCGGCTCCTCGAGACGCGCCTCCAGGGCCGTCACCTCGTCCGCGGTGAGGCGGCCGTCTCCGACCGCGTCGGACAACCGCTCGCCGCTCTCGATCCCGCCTACCTGGCAGATGGAGCTGAAGAAGGCGCTTCCGAAGCGCTCGGCGAGGAGCCGCCCCGCCACCGCGCCGCCGATGACGTCGGAGATCGTCGACCGGTAGCTGGACCGGCCGCCGCCGCGGGGATCGGCGTGGCCCCGGGACTTGTGGTGCTTCACGAGGTCGGTGTGGCCCGGCCGCACGTCTCCCGCCGGGCCGAGGAACTGGGCGTAGTCGGCGGAGCGCTTGGCCGCCGACAGGACGATGGCGGCGATCGGCTCGCCCGTGGTGACGCCGCGCTCGTATCCCGGGGTGCGGATCTCCTCGTCGCCGACGCGGGTGGCCACCTCGGCGCCGCCGAGCAGGGCCTCGTGATCCTCGTCGTAGAGGCCGGACAGCAGCACGACCTTGTCCCCCTCGCGCCGGGGCGTGCCGAGCTTGTTGCTGCCCGGCCGCCGGCGATCGAGCAGGCGCTGGATTCCGGCGCGGCACAGGGGGATGCCCGCCGGACACCCGAAGACGATGGTGGTGATGCCGGGTCCGTGAGACTCGCCGGCGCCGGCGACGGCGAACTGTGCTCCCCCGAGGATTTCCACTTGTCTGCTCTCAACGACGGTGGTGGTCGGCGCGCAACGGCTGCGCGCCCCCGTCAATCTATCCCCAAGAGCCCTCCCTGGCAATGAGGAGGATTTGCGTAAGTTCCGTTTCTATCAATGGGTTACAAGGCCTCGGGCGGGACTGGCGCCGCCGGTTCAGGGCACGGACTCTCCCGTGAGCCTCTCCAGGTCGGCCTTGGCCAGGGCCAGGTCGTAGCGCGTGTTGACGCGGTTGTTGCGCGCCGAGGTGAGACCGACCTGGGCGTCCAGCACCTCCAGGAGCCGGCCCTTGCCCACCCGGTAGCGCTCTTCGGCGAGGCGCAGGTCCTCGGTGGCCAGCTCGGTCGTGCGCCGGGCGATCCGCAGGATGCGCCCGAGGCGCACGAGCTCCAGGTAGGTCGTCTCCACGGAGAGGGCCAGGTCGCGCTCCTGCTGCTCCAGGCTCAGGCGCGCCGACTCCAGGCTGGAGCGGGCCCGGTCCACGTCGGCGCTGCGCAGGCCGCCGTCGAAGAGCTGGTAGGTCAGGCTGAGGCTCCCGTTGAGACGGTAGTTCTGATCCAGGTCCCCGTAGACCCGTTCGAGGATCTCGTTGTTGCGGCTGTAGCTGAGGTTGCCCGACAGCCGCGGATGCCAGGCCGCCCGCCGGGCCTTGAGGTTCATCTCCGCCGCCGACCGGGTCCGCCGAACCCGCTCGATCCCCGGGTTGGACTTCCTGGCCCGGGCTTCGAGCTCACCCATGGCCGCGGGCTCCGCCGTCTCCGGAGGCAGGGCCGATTCCCCGGCCAGGGCCACGGTCTCCAGCGGCGCCCCGAGCCCCCGCCCCAGAACGTGGTTCAGCGAGGCCCGCGCCAGCTGCACCTGCTGCTCGGCGTTGATCAGGTCGGCCCGGGCGTTGTCGGCCGCCACCTGCAGGCGCAGCACGTCGACCCGGGTGCCGGCCCCCACCTCGAGGCGGATCTCGGCCTCCTCCTGCCGTTTCAGGCTCAGCTCGAGGGCCTCCCCCTGCACCTCCACGAGCTCCTGCGCCTTGAGCAGGGCATAGTAGCGCTGCTTCACCTGGAAGACGACGCCGGCCCGGCCGGAGCGCAGGCCGAGCTCGGAGGCGGTCAGCGACTCCCGGGCCCCGCGGTGCGACCAGCGCCGGGCGCCGCCGTCATAGAGGGTGTGGCCGACCCCCGCGCTGACGGAGTAGGAGTTGCGGTCGATGCCCGGGATCCGCGTCCGCTCCTCGGCGAAGAGGCGCTCCCCCGTCTCCGGGTCGATCTCCCCCGTGGGGTTCTCCTGGATGCGCAGGGACGGCCCGGTGCGCGAGCGCCCGAGATTCATCAGGGTCGTGCTCAGCGACGGCAGGCGCTGGGCCCTCGCGGAGGCGACGTCGGCCTGCGAGCGCAGGACCTGCTGCTCGGCCTGCAGGACCTGGGTGTTGTTGTCCAGGGCGCGGTCGATGCACTGCTGGAGGGAGAGCCTCTCGGCGGGCAGCGCCGTGGCCGCGGCGAGGAGCAGGGCGGCGGCTGCGGGCGGGATTCGGTTCATGGATTGCGTGGCTCCGGGGTGAGGTTGGAGGAGCGCGCGACGCGGCGCGCCCAGAGGCTCAGGTCGTCGAGCAGCGAGTAGAGGGTGGGCGCCAGCAGCAGGGTCAGCAGGGTCGAGGTGGCCAACCCGCTGACCACCACCAGGCCGATGGGCCCCCAGCGCCTGGAGAAGCCCTCCGCCGTGCCGTAGACCATGGGCAGCACGAGGGGCATGAGGTTGAGGATCGTCGTGCCCGCCGTCATCAGGATCGGCCGCATCCGGTTCTGCCCGCCCCGCAGGATCGCCGCCCGCCGGGGCATCCCCTCGCGGCGGTACTGGTTGACGTGGTCGATGAGGACGATGCCGTTGTTGACGACGATGCCGAAGAGGATCAGCAGGCCGAGCATGGCGTTGGGGTCGAAGGCGACGTCGAGGCCCCACAGGGCGGCGGAGACGCCGATCATCGAGAAGGGGATGGCGAACATGATGGTGAAGGGGTGGACCAGGGACTCGAAGAGGGAGGCCATGATCAGGTAGATCAGGAGGACGGCGAAGAGCAGGGTGAAGAGGTTGCTCTCCGTGTCCTGCGCCTCCCAGCGGGCGGCGCGGCCGAGCTGCCAGGAGTACCCCGGCGGCAGGGCCATCTCAGCCATCATCGCCTGCACCTGCGGGTTGAGCTCGGACGCCAACTGGCGGCTGGCGGTGTTGGCGAAGACGTTCAGCGTCTGCTGGCGGTCCTCCCGCTGCAGGCTCCGCGGGGCTTCGGCGTGGGTGAAGTCGGCCAGGGCGGCCAGCTGCACCGGCGTCCCGTCGCGGCCCTCGAAGGCCGTGTTCTTCAACTGCTCGAGGTTGGCGCGGTCCGCCTCTTCCAACTGCAGGACCACGCCGATCTCGCGCTCCGGCGCCTTGAAGCTGGTCGTGCGCCGCGTCCCCAGGGCCGTGGAGATGGTGGAGGCCACCTCCCGCGGCGACAGGCCGTAGCCGAGGGCCTGCTCGCGGTCGACGGAGACCTGGATCTCCTCCTCCCCCTCCTGCAGGTCGGTGTCAACGCTGGTGACGCCGGGCAGTTGGGCGAGCCTCGCCTGCACGTCCTCGGCCAGTACCGCCAGCACCGCCGGGTCGATCCCCTTCAGCTGCACCTCGACGCCGAGGAGGTTGCCTGCCCAGCTGCGCGTCCTCCCCATCTTGTAGGTGACGCCCACCACCTCCGGCAGCCGCCCGCGGATCGCCTGCTGCGCCTCCATCGTCGTCAGCCGCCCCTCGTCGGCGTCGACGAGCCGCGCCCGGAGGCGGCTGTTGCGCTGCCGGATCCGCGTCGACAGGGTCTCCAGGTCCAGCTCTCCGGCGTGGGCCAGCAGGTCCTGCTCGATGCGGCCCATGAGGGCGTCCACCTCCTCGAGGCTGAAGCTGCGCTCGGTCTCCACGGTGATGTCGACGCGGCGCTCGGAGGGCCAGCGCATGCCCTGCTGCTCCATGCTGAGGAACATCCACACGCCGCCCCCCATCATGGCCAGGGCCACGGCCAGGGTCACCGCCCGGTGATCGAGGGTCCAGTCCAGCAGCCGTACGTAGGAGGCGCGCATGCCGTGGCGCCGGAAGTGCCGCAAGAGGGCGGCCAGCGCCAGCAGGACGGCGCCGAGGACCGCCGCCGTGGTCCACTCCATGTCGAGGGTGGTCTGCAGGACCCGGGCGCCCGTGGTCCGCCCCCAGCCCGCCAGGCCCTCCCAGCCGATGGTCCCGGCCTTCCACCCGAGGCCTGCCAGCAGGATGGCGGCGACGGCGATCTTGAGCCGCCGGTCGTGGCGGGCGGCCCCCGGCCGGAACAGCCGCGACGCGGCCAGGGGGATGACGGCCAGCGACACGATGGTGGAGACGCCCACGGCCAGACAGATGGTCAGGCCCGCGTCGCCCATGAAGCGCACGATGCGGGAGGAACCGGAGCCGAGGAAGAAGAAGGGGATGAAGACGCACATCGTGGTCAGCGCCGAGGCCAGGACGGCCATGCCCACCTCGCCGGTGCCGGATACGGCCGCCTCCACGGGCCCGGCGCCTTCCTCCTCGCGCCGCCGGAAGATCGACTCGAGGGTGACCACCGCCGGGTCGACGAGCATGCCCACGGCCAGCATGAGCCCCACCATGGAGACCATGTTCAGGGTGATGGCCGAGTCGAAGAGCTCGCGGGCCACGTAGATCCCGGTGAAGACGCAGCAGACCGAGGCGGGGATGGCGATGGCGATGGCGATGGTGCTGCGGATGCTGCGCAGGAAGAGGAAGATGATGACCACCGCCAGCAGGCTGCCCAGCAGGGCCGTGTCCTTGAGCTTGGTCAGCTCCGCCAGGATCTGGTCCGCCCGGTCGCGGGTGATGTTGATGTCGAGCAGGTCCCCGTACCCGTCGACGATGCTCTCGAGGGCGGCGCGCACCTCCAGGGCGACGTCCACGGTGTTGTCCGTGGCGACCTTGTAGATCTCCACCTCCACGGCCTCCCGGCCGTTGAGGCGTTCGAAGGACCTGCGCTCCGGGTACTCGTAGCGCACCTCGCCGAGGTCGCTCAGGCGCAGGTTCCGTCCGGCCAGGGGCAGGTCGCCGATCTCGGCGGCCTCCCGGAACTCGCCCCGGACCCGGGCCAGGTAGCGGCGCCCGGCCTGATCGACGCGCCCCAGGGAGACGTCGAGGTTGCCGGCCCGCAGCTGGCCGGCGAGGAAGGGAAGGGAGACGTCGTGGGCCTGCAGGCGCTGCTGGTCCAGCTCGATGATCAGCTGCTTCTCCTGGAGGCCGTCGACTTCGACGTTGGCGACGCCGTCGATGCGCAGCACCCGCGGCTCGACGACATCCCGCACGATGTCGAAGAGGCGGTCGTCGTCGCCCTTCCAGGCCAGGTCGGCCTCGATGACCGGATAGGCCTCGTTGTTCCAGCGGAAGAGGGAGACGCGGTCCACGTCGGAGGGGAGAAGTCCCCGCACCTGGTCGACGCGGTCGCGCACCTCCATCACCGCCAGGTCCATGTCGGTGCCGGCCTTGAACTCCACCCTGACGCTCGACGAGTTGCCCCCGGAGTTGGAGCTGATGCGCTCGACGTTGCCGAGCATGGCCAGGGACTGCTCGAGAGGGATGGTGATCTCCCGCTCGATCTCCTCCGGCGAGGCCGACGAGTACGCGACCCGGACGTTCACGGAGGAGGAGGTCATGGTCGGGTAGGCCTCCATCGGGATCCGGGTGAAGCAGATCACGCCGAGGACGACCGTGGAGAGGGTGATCATGGCCAGGGTCACGGGCCGTTCGACGGCGAAGCGGGCGAGTTTCATGACGGCGATCTGTCCAGAAGGGTGTAGACCACGGGGACGACGACCAGTGTCAGCACCGTCGACAGCAGCAGCCCGCCGATGACGGTGATCGCCATGGGGGCCCGGATCTCGGCTCCTTCGCCGATGCCCAGGGCCATGGGCAGCAGGGCCAGCACCGTGGTCGAGGTGGTCATCAGGATCGGCCGGAAGCGCAGCCGCCCGGCCTCCAGAACGGCCTCGAGCCGGGGCAACCCGTCCCGCCGCCGCAGGGTGTTCACGTAGTCCACCAGGACGATGGCGTTGTTCACCACGATCCCCGCCAGCATGATCAGCCCGATGAGAACGACGACGCTCACCCTCTGGTCCACGGCCAGCAGGGCCAGAGCGCTGCCCACCAGGCCGAGGGGGATGGTGAACATGATCACCAGGGGGTGCACGAGGGACTCGAACTGCGACGCCATGACCAGGTAGACGAGGAAGACCGCCAGGAGGAGGGCGAACCGCATGCTGTCGAAGGACCTCACCATCTCCTCGTTCTGGCCGCCCATGGCGATGGCGAAGCCCTCGGGCAGCGACATCCCGGCGGCCAGCGCCTCGATCTCCTCCACGGCGCTGCCCAGGTCAACGCCCGCCAGGTTCGCCGTGATCACCACCACCCGCTCCTGGTCCAGGCGGCGGATCTCGGCCGGTCCCTCGACCACGGACACGTCGGCCACCGACTCCAGGGAGACGGGCACCGGGTAGCTCGGGGGGCTGATCACGAGCCGCTGCAGGTCCTCCACGGAGCGCCGCTCCTCCTCTACCGCCCGCACGCGCACGTCGATGTGGCGGTCGCGGCGGATGACCTCGGTGGAGACCTGCCCCTGCAGCTGGTTGCGCAGCAGGTCGCCGGCGGCCTGGATGGTGGTGCCCAACTCGGCGATGCGCTCCCGGTGAAAGACGACCTGGATCTCCGGCTGGCCGCCCTCGGCGCTCGACTTGACGTCCACCAGGCCGGGAATGGCGCGCATGCCGGCGGCCAGCTCGGCGGCGACGGAGGTCAGGGTCTCCAGGTTGCGGCCCGTCACCTCCACCTCGACCGGGGCGCGGAAGGAGAAGTACGAAGGCCGCGAGAACTTGTGGTCGAGGTCGGGGACGACGGCCAGCAGCCGGTGGACCTGGTCCATGGCCCGCTCCTCGGACCCCGCCGCCCCGGGCGCCAGGCGCACGAAGAGCTGCGCCAGGTTCTCCTTCTTCTCGTCGGCGAAGCCCCCGGTCTGGCCGCTGGCGCCGATCTGGCTGAAGACGGTGGCGACGCCGGGCAGCTCCCGCACCTGCCTGTCGAGGCCGGCCACCAACTCCGCCGTCCGCTCCAGGGGCGTGCCGGCGGGCCATTCGAGGTCGACGAGGAACTCCCCCTGGCTCATTTCCGGGATCAGCTCGACCCCGAGGGTGCGCGCCTGGAAGAGCACCCCGGCCGACAGGGCCGCGAAGGCCGCCAGCGTCAGGAGGCGGCGGCGCAGACACCAGCCCAGGGCCCGGGGGTAGAAGCCCGCGGCGGCGGTGTAGCCGCCGTCGAACAGCCAGTACAGGGGGGTGAGCAGGGTCGCCAGCCCCCGCCCGAGGCCCCGCAGCAGCACCCCCAGGCTCCGCAGCAGGGCGGCAGGCCCCCGGACGGCGGCCCCGTCGCTGCGGCCCTCCTCCTCGGCCGTCAGCGGACGCAGGCTCAGGGAGGCGAGCATGGGGATCAGCATCAGCGCCACCAGGAGCGAGGCCACCAGGGAGTAGGTCACGGTCAGAGCCTGGTCGCGGAACAGCTGTCCGGCCACGCCTTCGACGAAGACGATGGGCACGAAGACGCAGACCGTCGTCAGGGTGGCGGCGATCACCGCGGAGCCGACCTCGCCGGCGCCGAGGCGCGCCGCCTCGAGGGCCGAACGTCCCTGCTCGCGGTAGCGCTGCACGTTCTCGAGGACCACGATGGAGCTGTCCACGAGCATGCCCACGCCCAGGGCCAGCCCGCCGAGGGACATGATGTTGAGGCTCACGTCGGTGGCGTACATCAGGAAGAAGGTGGCCGCCACCGAGATGGGGATCGACAGGCTGATGATCGCCGTGCTCTTGAGATGGCGCAGGAACAGGAAGAGGATGACGATGGCCAGCAGGCCGCCGATGACGGCCGTCTTCAGGACCTCGTCCACCGACTGGGAGATGAACCGGGCCTGGTCGACGACGATCTCGACCTCGGCGTCACCGAGCAGGTCCCCGAAGCGGGACTGGAACTCCTCCAGGCGTTCGCGCACCGCCGCCGAGACGCTCACCGTGTTCGCGTCGCCCTCCTTGAAGACGGCGATCTCCACGCCCTCCCGGCCGTCGATGCGGGTCACCACGTCGCGCTCCTCGTGGCCGCGCACGACGCGCCCCACGTCGGACAGCTTCACCGGCGCCCCCTCGACCTGGGCGATGACGATCTGCTCGATGTCGGCGGGTCCCGTGAGCTCGTTCAGGGTGCGCACCAGGAACTCCGCCTCGCCGTCCTTCAGCAGGCCCCCCGTGAGGTTCACGTTCTCCGCGGCCAGGCGCTGGGTCACCGCGCTGATGGGGATACCGAGGCTCGCCAGGCGCCGGGTCTCGATCTCGACCTGGAGCTCCTCCTCCAGGCCGCCCTCGACGCGCACCGCCGCCACGCCCTCGAGGCTCTCCAGGTCCAGCCGCACGCGGTCCTCGGCGACCCGGCGCAGCTCCATGAGGCTGCCGCCGCCGTAGAGGGCGATGCGCATGATCGGGTCGAGGGAGGGATCGAAGCGCAGCAGAATCGGGCTGCCGGCCTCCAGGGGCAGGTTGACGAGGTCGAGCTTCTCGCGCAGGTCGAGGGAGGCGAAGTCCATGTCGGTGCCCCACTCGAATTCGACGATGACGTCGGACAGCCCCGGCCGGGAGACCGAACTGACGCGCACGACGCGGCTGACCACGCCCACCAGCCCTTCGATCGGCTCCGAGATCAGCCGTTCGATTTCGGCCGGGGCCGTGCCCGGGTACTCGGTGCGGATGGTGATCGTCGGATAGGTGATGTCGGGCAGAAGGTTCACCGACAGCCGCGAGAACCCCACCAGGCCGAAGGCGGCCACGGCGACCATGATCATGGCCACCGTCACGCGCCGGGAGGTCGAGAATTCGACGAGCCTCACCGGCTGCCCCCGCGGGCCCCGCTGCCCTCTCCACGGTCGGCCTGGCGGCTCTCGTCTCCGACGCCCCGGCCCTCGGCGAGACTCGACTTCACCTGCGTGTAGCGCTGCACCGCCGCCGCCTCGGTCATCCCTCGGCTCATGGCGCGGGTCACGAAGGTGGCCGAATCGGGCGGCGCTCTGCCGGCCTGGGGCCCCGCCGCCGCCTCCGGGACCGGAGGACCGCCCGTCTCGGCCGCCTCGCTCACTTCACCGACCTCGCCCACGACGCGCACGAGGGCGCCGTCCTTGAGGCCCTCGTGGCCCACGGTGATCACCTGGTCGGCGCCGGTCAGGCCCGACAGGACCTCGATGCGGTCGCCGTCGGCGTATCCGAGCTCCACGCGCAGCCGATTGGCCCGGCCGTCGCGCACGACGAACACGTCATCCTGATCCGTCTCCAGGACCAGCGCCTTCTTGGGAATGATCAGGGCCTGGTCGTGCACCTCGGTGATGATGCGCACGGTGGTGAACATCCCGGGGCGCAGGGCGCTGGCGGGGGGTATGTCGAGGGTCACCTTGATCGTGCCGCTCGCCGGGTCGACACCGGGGCTGATGCGGCGCACGATGGCGGGGAAGACCCGCCCCGGAAGGGCGTCGATCATCACCCGCGCGTGCTGGCCCGTGTGGATCTGGCCCATGCGCTTCTCGGGCACGCGGATCCGGGCCTGCAGGGGATCGACGTCGGCCATGGAGAACAGGACCTCGCTGGCGCGCACCAGGTCCCCCTGCTCCACCTGCCTCAGCATCACGATGCCGTCGATGGGGGCGCGGACATCGGTGTATTCCAGCGTCAGCTGCGCCTCCCGCAGGGCCACCTCCGCGCTCTCGAGCTGGTTGCCGGCGCTCTCGAACTCCTCCTGGCTCACCAGCTGCTGTCCGTGAAGGGCCCCGGTGCGCTCCAGGGCCGACCGGGCCTGGGCCAGGGCCACCTCCGCCTGCCTCACCCGGAGGCTGGCCTCCTCCTTCTCCAGGTGCAGGAGGATCTGCCCCTCCTTGACGCGGTCGCCTTCCTCGGCGCGCAGGTCCTCGGCGAGCCCCTGGGCCCGCGACACCACCTCCACCCAGCGCTCGGCCTCCAGGCGGGCATGGGTCTCCACGTAGCTGGTGATCTCGCCTCGCTCGACGGCCTCGGTGCGCACGGGCAGGGCCGCCTCCCCGCCCGGGGGGCCCCCTCCCCGGCCCGGCCAGGCCCCGGCCTCTTCCTCGCTGTCGCCGCAGCCGCCGAGCAAAGCCGCGGCGGCGATTCCGGTGATCCATCTTCTCACGGGCCATCTCCTCGAGACGGGTCTGTGTGCACATCGGGCCGGCGCACGCCGTGGAGGAACACGCGCACGACCTCGGAAACGAACTGGTCGGGCCCCAGGCCCCGCTCGTTGGACCGAATGCAGGACCGGATCATTCCAAGCAGGATCTGGGCGTCGGTATGCAGGTGGGGCACGGCGAAGGCGTCCCGCTCCTCGCCGTAGCGCAGGATCTGGGCGACGGCGTCGACCAGATCCGACCGCTGACCCTTCCAATGTTGCCGGTGCACGCGCCGGCGGGCGCTCTCGCCCTCGTCCCGCCCCATGAGCCGGAAGAGGTAGCGGTTGCGGCTCATGTACAGCACCACGGCGCGCACTGCGTGCTCCAGGCGGTCCACCGGATCGGGGCTCGTCACCTCGCAGCGGAGCTGGCGCTGCAACTCCTCGAAGCCCTCGGTGAGGACGGTGAGATAGAGGGATTCCTTGTCCGCGAAGTAGCGGTAGATCGTCCCCTTGGCCACGCCCGCCCTGTCGGCCACGTCGTCCATCAGGACCTCGTCGAAGCGGCCCTCCGCGAAGAGCCGCTCGGCGGCCTCCAGGATCGCTTTGCGCCGTCTCTGCTGGACCGGGCTCAGGCTGGAGGTGGGATCCGGATTCCGCAAAGGGCTGTCCAATACGGGATAGATGACTGACCGGTCAGTTCAATTCCCGGAAGAATGTGCGGGGGAGATCCTCTGTTGTCAACGGCGGAAGCGCCGCGACCGCGGGTCGGTCTCAGGCGACGCGGAAGCTGGAGGGCGTGTAGCTCAGGGTCTGGCCCACCTCGAGGGCGGCCACCCTGGTACCCGCGGCGAGAAACTCGACTCCCTTGCGCAGCTCCTCGATATCGGCGGGCTGCCCCATCATCTCGCCGTAGTGACAGGGGATCACGACATCGGGACGGATCAGGCTGGCGGCGCGGGCGGCCTCGCGGACCCCCATGGTGAACTTCCCGCCCACGGGCAGGATCGCCACCTGGGGTCCGTACATCTGTCCGATGAGCTGCATGTCGGAGAACAGGCAGGTGTCGGCCGAGTCGTAGATGGTGACGCCGTCGTCGAAGGAGAGGACGAAGCCGGCCACGGCCCCGTCGGGCCGGAAGTACTCGTCCCCGGAGGGCGCCCCCTTGGCCAGGTTCGGAGACATGGACAGGGAGTGATGGGCCTGGGTCATGGTGAGGGTCACGTCCCCGATCTTCGTCGAGCCCCCCGGGTTCAGGGGGACGGCCGTGTCGCCGAGCTCCAGGCCGTGGGCCTCGGCTACCAGGCACATCTCGTAGCAGCCGACGAACCTGGCCTGGGTGCGGCGGCAGATCTCGAAGGAGTCGCCCACGTGATCCTGGTGTCCGTGGGAGGCGATGACGATGTCCGCCTTGCGGACCTGGGAGAGCCGCAGGCGGGCGGTGGGGTTCTCGTCGAGCCAGGCGTCGAAATAGATCACCGTCCCCTCTCCGGACTCGAAACGGAAGGAGGCGTGACCGAGGAAGGTGATGGCCGTCTTGGCCATGGCGAGTTCTCCGGGTTAGCTGGTGAGTTCGGTGTCCTCGCGGCTGCGCACGGGCGAGGCGCTGAGCCGGTCCGTGCGGATCACCTCGCCCGTCCCGCGGTCGACCTGCCCGAATTCCAGGACCCCGGTGGGGCAGGACTCGACGCAGGCCGAACAGCGGACGCACTCGGGATCGGCCATGGGCAGTCCCTTGTTGGCGAAGTTCATCACGTCGATCCCCTGGTGGCAGACGGAGGTGCACACGTTGCAGGAGATGCACTTCTTCTTGTCGGCGAGGATCCGGAAGCGGCTGAAGCGCGCGTAGATGTGCATCAGCGCCGCCAGCGGGCAGGCGAAGCGGCACCAGACGCGGCCGCTGAACCAGAAGTAGGCGCCGTAGCCGACGATGCCCGCCAGCAGCAGGTCGACCGCCCACTTGTAGTTCAACTGTATGCCGAGGGGCTTCCAGCCGTAGAGCAGGCCGGCGTAGAAGGCGGCGAGGCCGCTGCCCAGACTGGTGTCGGGCCAGATCCAGCTGACGACGCGCGTTGCCAGCAGGAGGAAGCAGATCAGCAGGATCACCTGGCCCAGCATGTTCGTCCTGTTCCAGGCGGCCCCGTGGGGCATCTTGTGGCGGTGGGTGTCCCCCAGGGTCTCGGCCATGGCGCCGCAGGAGCAGATCCAGCCGCAGTACGCCCCCTTGCCCCAGAAGTAGATGATCAGCGGGATGATGACGAAGGTCTGCACGAGGCTGATGCCCAGCCACCACCAGAGGGGCTGCGAGGTGAAGACGTTCCAGATGAACAGGGGCCAGGCGAGAACGAGACCGAAGGCGCGCCAGTACTCGCGGCCGTGGCCGTAGTCGACGGCCGGGAACAGGGCGTCGGCGAAGCTCTTCCCGGAGCCGCTGTCGAACCAGCCGTTGTACCCGAGCCAGGGCAGCAGGAGGTAGGGCAGCAGGAACAGGGGCACCACCTGCACCGCGGCCAGGGTCCAGGTCTGCACCTTGACGTACGGGGTGCGCCGGCGGCGGATGCGTTTTACTCCGAACAGGACGACGAGGGCGGAGTAGAGCAGGCTGTAGTAGAAGCCGGGTTCGCCGAGATTGAGGTTGAGGGTTCCGAGGAGGGTCGCCGGGTCCGAGGCCATGGCGCCGAGGGCTCCGCCGGTCTGGCTCAGAAGGGAGGGAACGTTGAAAGGAAACCAGGTGCTTCCCTGGAACCAGCGGGTCAGGGAGCCGCCGGCCTTCCAGTTGTAGACGAAGGCGCACAGGGCCATGAAGAGGCCGAGGCCGGTCCACTCCCGCCGCCCCATCTCGCCCCGGATGCGCACCCCCGAGCGCCGGAAGAACTCCAGCGGCGCCTCCCGGCCGATCATGGTGAAGACCGCGTTGTTGGGCAGCCGCACCTCTTCGCCCCCGGCATCGGAGAGCATCACCCCGCGCGGCTCGATGCCGAGCACCTTGGAGGACATCATGCGGCTGATCGATCCGGGCCGGCGCTCGTCCTCGAGGAAGGGCCCGCTCGAGGTGGTCACGCGCTCCGAGGACGGGGTGTCGACGGAGACGTCCGCCATGGGGTCGGCGGCCAGGGCCTCGAGGCGCTCCACGTTCTCCGGCTTCGGCCGCGAGAACTCGGGCCGGCGGTAGGACAGGGTCACCCGTCCGCCGGCGGTGGCCACGGCGATGGCCGTCTCCATGGCGCTGTCGCCGCCGCCGACGACGAGCACGTCCTGGCCGGCGTAGTCCTTGGGGTCGTGCAGGCGGTTGGAGACCTTGTCGAGGTCCTCGCCGGCCACGCCGAGCTGGCGGAAGTTCCCGGAGCGGCCGATGCCGACGACGACGCGGAGCGCCCGCAGGTCCTCGCCCTCCGGGATGACCACGGTGAAGTGGCCGCCGGACCGCTCCACGCGCTCCACCCGCGTCATGCGGGGCTGGATGCCGCGCTCGAGGGTCTGCTCCCGGAGCTCGGCCACCAGCGGCTCCTTGACCTCGGCCGTGAGCTGCAGGTCTCCGGCTGGCGTCATCTCCCGGGGGTAGGTGTAGATCGGCTTGCCCTTGGGAAAGTTGACGACCGTGGAGAAGGGCTCCGTGGCCTCGAGGACCTCGAACTCCAGGCCGGCCTCGCGCGCGGCCAGGGCCGCCGCCATGCCGGAGACGCCGGCGCCGACGATGACCACGTCCAGCACCCCCTCGGGACCTCCGGCCGAACGCTGCCGCTGGAAGTCCTCGTCAGCGAGGATGTCGGCGATGGCCAGGGCGCCGCTGTTGGAGGAGAACTTCAGCAGCGGGATGCCGGTCAGGTCCCCCACGATGTAGAGGCCGGGGACATTGCTGCGGTAGCGGCCGTCCACCTCCGGCAGCTTCTCCACCGTGCCGGCGGGCCACCGCCCGTGCAGCCAGCGCCCGTACCGATGAATCATGGATGCCATGCGGGGTTCCCCCTCAGCGGGCCAAGGTCATCGTTCGCTGCTCGGACAGGCCCCGGGCGGGCATCTCCAGGCGGTAGTGGTAGATGCCGCTGGCCACGGCGCGGCCGGACTCGTCGGCGCCGTCCCAGTCGACCACGTAGCGGCCGGGGCGGTGACGGCCATCGGCCAGGGTGCGTACCCGCTGGCCAACGGCGTTGTAGACCGTGAGGGAGGCCTCGCCGTGGGCCGGCAGCGCGAACTGGATGCGCGTCCTCGGGTTGAAGGGGTTCGGGTAGTTCGGGTCCAACTCGAAGCTTTGCGGGACGGACTCGCCTTCGGGATCGAGCACGGCGGTGTCCGGCGGCTCGTCGATGATCCCGTCCCCGGCCCGCCACACCGTGCTCTGCGGCCAGTAGGTGCTCCAGGCGAACCACATGGAGTTGTAGGCCGGCAGCTGCGCGAGCTGCTCCCCCTCGAGCGTCCCCTCCACGGCCCGGCCGAGCAGGTCCCAGGTGGTGCCGGTCTCCACGTCGCGGAACTCGGGGAGCTGGCCGGAGGGATCGACCTGGTAGAAGGTGAGGGTCCGTCCGTCGACGCGGCGGCTGTAGGGCAGGGCGGTCTGCGAGTCTTCGTGGAAGACGACCAGGAGGGGCTCGCCGCCGAGCTCGTCGTTGATCACCGCCTCGGGGGACATGTCACGGAATGCGTACGCCCGCAGCTCATCTCCCAGGCAGATGCCCAGGACCAGCTCCTTGGCCAGGTAGACGGAGAGGTCCGGGGTGCCCGTAGTCCACAGGAAGATGAAGAAGTCGTGGTCGGTGCGGTAGTTGCCGTACGGATAGTCGCGGAAGTAGATCGGCTTGGAGTAGCGGCTCTGCTGCCCTTGGGGATAGCGGTCGAGCCCGGTCCCGGAGAGGGCCACCTCGCTGTCGGGGTACATCCGCTTCCACATCTCGAAGGTCGTCACGATCGCCGGCAGCAGCTCCAGCTGCTCGCCCATGTAGGCGCCGTTGATGCCGGTGTAGATCATCTGCGGGTACAGGGTCGTGTCGTCCCGGCGGTCGTACATCACCAGGTTGGAGTTGATCAGCAGCCCCGAGACGCCGAACTCGATCTGGCGGCCGTCCTCGGCGGTGGCGTCGAAGACCTGGGGCGTCCCCGTGAGCGGGCACAGGGTCACGGAGATGAACCCGTCGCCGATCCGGTCGTTGATGATCTCGTGCCACCAGCCCAGGTTCTCGGGATAGGCCTTCACCTCGCCGCCGCGCGCGACGCCGATGACAAGGTCCGTCTCGGCGACGTAGTCGATCTCCGACGCCGGCCCGAAGTCCGGGTTGGTGACGGCCGGGATGCCGTCGACGGGCGGGCCCCCCGACCGCAGGTGCCCGGTCAGTGCGTCCAGATCCTCAAAGGGGAAGGGGCCGCCGGGCCAGGCGGGCGCGGCGAGCCAGCAGAGGATTGCGCAACGGGAGAGGGTCTTCATGCGGCCATCCGTTCAACGGGTTCGGTAAGGTAGGCAGAAGTCCGGCCGGCCGCAGCCCGCGATACCGGGATCCCGGTATCGCCTAGTCGCCTATGGATACCGGGATCGTGCCGACCACTTCCACCGGCAGCAGGCAGAGCTCGTCGTCGCAGGCCTGGTAGCGGACGGCGGCGCGCAGGACACCCTGCGCCGGCGGCGCGTCCTCCTCGGCCGCAAGCCTCGACACCACATCCACCTTCCCACCCCAGACCGCCAGGGTCTCGGCCAGCGAGGGAAAGGGCAACGGACGGGAGGCCGGGTACTCGACCTCGATCTGACGCAGGGTCACCCCGGCGGGGTTCACCGTGACCGTGGTCGGCACGAGACCGGCCGCGGCCGGATTGGCGTTTACGTGCCAGCCCTCGGCGATCTCCAGACTCACCGTGAGACGGGCCGGTTCCCCGGGGGCCAGCCTCGGCGGATCCAGGGCGAAGGCGACCTTCACGACGGAATCGCCCGACGCCGGCATCTCCTGGAGCCGCCGCGGCGGCGGCACGGCGGCCACCCCCGCGGCGGGCGCGCTGCCGGCCGTTGAGCGCAGCCAGGCCCGCATGGCCGCGATCATGTGCGCGTAGGCGCCCGGCGCCGAGGCGATGCTGCCGCCGAAGGCCCGCATGCACTCCACGGCCGCCTCCGTGTAGCGGGCCTCCCCGGCCGCTTCGCCCAGCTCCAGCAGCACCTGCGCGGCCACCGCGTTGGCCGACGGCAGGGCGCCGTCGTAGGCCACCTTGCTGCGCGCGATCAGGTCCTGGCCCCCCGAGGTGAAGAAGAAACCCCCGCCGCCGTCGACGTCGCGGAAACGGTCGATCATGGCGTCGGCCACGGACCGCGCCTCTTCGAGCCAGCGCGGCCTCCCGCTGGCCCGGTGCAAGGCCAGCAGACCGTCGGCGAGGTGGGCGTAGTCCTCCAGGTATCCTTCGTAGCGGGAGGCACCGGCGCGATGGACGCGGTACAGCCCGCCGCCGGCGCGCAGGTGCTCCAGCACGAACCGCGCCGCCGCCTCGGCCTCGGCGATGGCGGCGGTGTCGCCGAGGGCCGCTCCCGCCTCGGCGGCGGCGGCGATCATCATGCCGTTCCAGGCGGTGATCACCTTGTCGTCCAGCAGCGGATAGGTGCGCGACCGACGGGCTTGATGGAGGCGCCGGAACGAGGCCTCAAGCGAGCCCCGCAGGGCGCCTTGGCCGACGCCGAGCCGGTCCGCCGCCGAATCGATGCCGGTGCGCTGGAACAGGGCGCCGCCCTCTCCTTCGGGCACCGGGGCCAGCCCGTAGGCGGCCAAGAGGGTATCCGCCGCTCCCCCGCCCAGGATCTCGCGTATCCGCGCCTCCGTCCAGGTGTAGTACTTGCCTTCCACGTGCTCGGACTCCGCGTCGAGGGCCGAGTAGTAGGCGCCCTCGGCGGAGGTCATCTCCCGGCGGACGTAGCGCAGGATCCCCTCGGCGACCCGGCGCCAGCGATCGTCCCCCGTGGATGCGTAGGCGCGCGCGTACAGCCGCAGCATCTGGGCCTGGTTGTAGAGCATCTTCTCGAAGTGGGGCACGCGCCAGCGGGCGTCGGTGGCGTAGCGGTGGAACCCGCCGCCCACGTGGTCCTGGAGACCGCCGCGGGCCATCGCCTCCAGCGAGCGCCGGAGGATTCGCCCCGCCTCCGCGTCCCCCTCCTCGGCGTCGATCTGCCGGAGCAGCTCGAGGCGCATGGTGGGCGGGAACTTCGGGGCTCCGCCGAAGCCCCCGTTCTCGCTGTCGTAAAGGGCCTTGATCCGCTCCACCGCCGCCGCGACCACGTCGATCGCAGGCTCGCGCGGCTCATCCGTCAGCGCCTGGGCCCGCCGCACTCGCTCGGCCATTCCCGAGGCCACCCGATCCACCTCTGGCCGGCGTTCGGTCCAGGCCGCGCGCATCGCCTCCAGCACGCGTGGGAACCCGGGCCGCCCCGGAAGGTCGCCGGGCGGGAAGTAGGTGCCGGCGTAGAACGGCTCCAGCGAGGGCGTGAGGAACACGGAGTTGGGCCAGCCGCCGTGGCCGGAGAGGATCTGCGTCGCCGTCATGTAGATGGCGTCCACGTCGGGCCGCTCCTCGCGGTCGACCTTGATGTTGACGAACCCGGCGTTCATCAGGGCCGCGATCTCCGGGTCGGAGAACACCTCGCGCTCCATGACGTGGCACCAGTAGCAGGTGGAGTAGCCCACGGAGAGGAAGATCGGGCGGTCCTCGCTGCGGGCGAGGGCCAGCGCCTCCGGCCCCCAGGGGTACCAGTCGACCGGGTTGCCGGCGTGGAGCAGCAGGTAGGGGCTGGTTTCGGCGGCCAGCCGGTTGGCGGGGGCGGCGGCGGGCTCGGAAGGGCCGGCGCAGGCGGCGGCGAGTGCGGCCGCGAGGAGCCCCGCCAGGGCGGTCACCGGACGGCGACAGCCTCGCTGTGCAGCATCTCGCGGGTCGTGTCGAGCACGTAGTCCACGTCGTCGGGGGTGACGTGGCGGTTGGTCACCAGCCGCACCCGGGTGGGGGGGCGCGGATTGCACTTGATGCCGCGCGCCTTCCACTGGTCGATGAGGCCGGCCGTCGACCAGCCCAGCCCGCCCACGTCGACCATGAGGATGTTCGTCGGCCGCGGGGCCCGCACCGCGGCGACCCCTTCGATGGCGGCCAGGCCCTCGGCCAGGCACCGCGCCGTCTCGTGGTCCTCGGCGAGGCGGTCGACCATGGTCTCGAGGGCGACGATGCCGGCGGCGGCCATGATGCCGGCCTGGCGCATGGCGCCCCCGAGGCGCTTGCGGGCCCGGTAGGCATCGTCGATGAAGGCGCGGGAGCCGCACAGGACCGAGCCGACGGGCGCGCTCAGGCCCTTGGAGACGCAGAACGTCACCGAGTCGACGTGGGCGGTGAGCTCCTTCGCATCGACTCGGAGGGCGACGGCGGCGTTGAACAGGCGCGCGCCATCGAGATGGATCCTCAGGCCCCGGTCGCGGGCGGCCAGGGCCACGGCGGCCGTCTCCTCCGGGCTCCATACGGCGCCGGCGGCGTTGTTGTGCGTGTTCTCCAGACACAGCAGGCCGGTCTTGGGAAAGTGCGGATTCGGCGGCCGCAGGACGGCCTCGAACTGTTCGGCGGTGAAGATGCCCTGGTCGCCGCGCACCGGGCGCGTCGCCAGGCCCGCGATGTTGGAGTAGGCGCCCGCCTCCCAGCAGTAGAGGTGGGCCAGCTCTTCCACCACCATCTCCTCGCCGTACCGGGTGTGGGCCAGCAGGGCGGCGGTGTTGGCCATGGTGCCCGAGGGCAGGAACAGCCCCGCCTCCTTCCCCATGCGCTCGGCGGCCAGTTCCTGCAGGCGCTGCACCGTGGGATCCTCGCCGTACACGTCGTCCCCGACGTCGGCGTGGTGCATGGCTTCCCACATCGCTTCGGTGGGGCGGGTGATCGTGTCGCTGCGCAGGTCGACGGTGCGGTCCATGTCCGATGCTGGCTCCCTCGGTCGGTCTTTTCTTATCCTGTCCCGAAACCTAACCGAGCCGGAGAAGATTGTCGAATGGCCTTTCCCTCCCGAGGACTCACCCACCGATCCACCGTAACCGGGCGCCGCGGTCTCGTGGCCGCGGCCCATCCCCTGGCCTCCCTGGCGGGAGTCCGCATCCTGCTGGAAGGGGGCAACGCCATCGACGCGGCCGTGGCCACCGCCGCCGCTCTCAACGTCGTCGAGCCGTACATGTCCGGCATCGGCGGCGTCGGCTACATGCACATCTATTCGGCCCGCGACGGCGAGCACAAGGTCTGCGACTACGTGGGCCTGACGCCGGCCGCCGCCGACCTGTCCCTGTACACCGAGCCGGCCCAACAGGCGCGGGGGCCCCTCTCTCCCCTCGTTCCCGGCGCCTGCGCCGGCTGGCTCGAAGCCCTGCGGCGCTACGGCTCCATGGACGCCGCCGCCGTCTTCGCCCCGGCCATCGAGCTGGCCGAGGGCGGCTTTCCCCTCACCGTCAAGAACGCCTGGTTCTTCAATGCGGCCGCCGAGGCCCTGCGGGAGTTCCCTTCGTCGGCCGGCACCTACCTCGTCGACGGCCGCAGCCCGGAGGCGGGCGAGGTGCTCGTTCAGCAGGACCTGGCCGAGACCTTCCGCACCCTGGCCGCCGATGGGCCCGACGCCTTCTACGGCGGCGCCATGGGAGACGCCATCGCCGCCTTCATGGCCGACAGCGGCGGCCTGCTCACCAAACAGGACCTGGTGGCCAACCGGCCGGTCTGGCTGGATCCCGTGGGCATGGGCTACCGGGACTGGACCGTCTTCGCGCCCGCGCCGCCCTGCCAGGCCGTGCAGTACCTGGAGACCCTGAAGATCCTCGAGGGCTTCGACATCGGCGCCATGGGCCACAACACCGCGGAGACGCTGCACACCTTCATCGAGGCGGTGAAGCTGGCCTGCATCGACCGCATCCACTATACCGCCATCGAGGATCCGCCCACCGCCGGCCTGCTGTCGGAGGGCTACGCCGCCGAGCGGCGGCGCCTGATCGGACCGCAGGCCGCCGTCCACATGGGCAACACCTTCCGCCGCCAGCGGCAGGAGGGCGAGGTCGGCCCCGGCGATCCGAGAGCCTGGATCAAGACGGAGTGCACCACCCACTTCGACACCATCGACGCCGACGGCAACGCCGTGGCCTGCACCCAGAGCCTGGGCTCGGGCTTCGGGTCGGCCATGGTCGTGCCGGGCACCGGGGTGGCGCTGAACAACTTCATGAACTGGTTCGATGACGTCGAAGGCAGCCCCAACGCCATCGGACCGTCGAAGAAGAACGAGATGTGCGTCTCCCCGGCGCAGGTGTGGGATGAGGATGGATTGCGCCTGCTCATCGGCACGCCGGGTTCGCACGGCATCCTGCAGACCACCCCGCAGATGATCATGAACGTCCTCGACCACGGCATGAACGTGCAGGCCGCCATCGAGGCGCCTCGCCTCACGGTGGCAGGGACGCGGCGGGTCGATGTGGAGTCGCGGGTGTCCTCGGAGGTGCTCGCCGAGCTCGAGGGGCGCGGACACGTGTTCCACCACCTCGGGGACTGGTCCCCCGGCGTCGGCGGCGGCCAGGGCATCCACGTCGATCCGGCCTCCGGCGCTTTCATGGGCGGCGCCGATCCGCGCCGGGACGGCTACGCTCTCGGTTGCTGATGGGGGGGTTCCACATCGAGGCCGGCGGCCGCGCCGTCGACGTCTGGTGTGAGGACTGCGTGGTGAACATGGGCCAACGCCTCGGCGCCGGCAGCGTCGACGTGGTCGTCACCTCCCCGCCGTACAACCTGGGCACGCGCTACGGGGCCTACGACGACTCCGGCTCCCGCCGGGAGTACGTGCGCTGGATGGGGGAGTGGGGCGCGGCGGTGCGCGAGGTCCTGTGCGATTCGGGCTCCCTCTTCCTCAACATCGGCGGCAAGCCCTCCGACCCCTGGGGCCCCTTCGAGGTCCTCCTCGAGCTGCGCCGGCACTTCGAGCTGCAGAACGTCTTCCACTGGGTCAAGTCGATCGCCATCGAGAAGGAGGACGTGGGCCGCTACCCCGGAGTCGAAGGCAACGTCTCCGTGGGCCACTACAAGCCGATCCAGAGCCGCCGCTACGTCAACGACTGCCACGAGTACATCTTCCACCTCACCAAGAAGGGGGACGTACCTCTCGACAGGCTGGCCGTCGGCGTCGAGTACCAGGACAAGTCGAACGTGGCGCGCTGGAACGGCGTCGACGAGGACAGGCGCTGCCGCGGCAACACCTGGTTCGTTCCCTACCGCACGATCCGCAGCCGCCGTGAGCAGCGGCCGCACCCGGCCACCTTCCCGGTGAAGATCCCGCGCATGTGCGTGCGCCTCCACGGGCTGGAGCGGACCCGCCGGGTCATGGACCCCTTCCTCGGCATCGGCGCCTCGGCCGTGGCCTGCGTCGAGCTGGGCGTCGACTTCGCCGGCTTCGAGACCGATGCCGAGTACTGCCGCGAGGCGCGCCGGTCCGTGGAGGAAACCGCCGCCGCCGTTACGAGCCGTCGGCCCGTACCGGGATGAGCGCCTCGGGCCGGGTGCTGCTCGTGGGGGGCTTCGCCCCCGGGCAGTCCCTGTGGAGCATCCACCAGGGATTCGAGGCCGCCGGCCTGCAGGTGGTGTACGCCCCCAGCCGGGGCTGCATCGAGGCCCACCGGGAGAGGGACGTCCTGCTGGCCTCGGAAGAGGCGGATCGCATCCCGGCGCCGGAGCGGTGGGACCTGCGCTACGCCGACGCCGACGCCTTCGAGGAGGGGCTGGCCGGTCTCGTGCAGGAGCACCGGCCGGAGCTGCTGCTGTGGTGGTTCAGCAAGGACGACTGTCCGCCGGGGCTCATCGCCTCGCTGCGGCGGCGGTTCCCCTGGCTGAAGACGGTCACCCACACCCAGGACGATCCCTGGGACGCGCTCCGCCATCCCGGGTATTCCCGGGAGTTCGAATACGTCGTCACCTGCTGCAAGGAGAGCGTCGAGGTCTACCGCGAGAGGGGGATCCGGGCCATCGTCCTCTACCCGCCGCCGGCCCGCCAGCTGCACGGGGCCGCCGAGGCCAACCCCCACGAGGAGTGCGACTTCTCGGTCACGATTCTATCCATCTACGCTCGCGGCGACAGCGACGGGCAGGCCTATCTGACCTCCCCCGATCCGATCGAGCGCATCACCCATCCCATCGGTTTTCCCGACCAGCGGGTGCTGCGCCAGCAGGTCGTGGAGACCGTGGCCGCCCTGGGCCGCACCCACGTCTACGGCGGACTCGGCTTCGGCACCTTTGCCGGCATCCCCCGTTCCTGCTACCGCGGGTTCCGCACCTACCGGGAGCTGCCCGGGGTCTACCGGGCGGCGAAGATCAACGTCAACCAGCACAACTCGCCCCGCTCCCACGGCTACCTGAACCAGCGCGACACGGCGATCACCGGCTCCGGCGGATTCATGCTGACCGATTACGTGGAGGGCATGGAGGAGGAGTTCGACATCGGCGCCGAGATCGACACGTGGGAGACGGCGGAGGAGCTGGGGGACAAGGCCGCCTGGTGGCTGCGGCACGACGACGAGCGCGAGGCGGCGGGCCGGGCCGCCCAGCGCCGGGTCCTCGGCAGCTACGGCAACGACGCCTACGTGGGCCGGCTGCTGGAGTTCGTCCGGAGTTGAGCGGCCCATGCCGGACGGCGCAGGTATCAGCCGAGGCCGGGGATCACCAGGTGTCGATGACGGTGAAGCCGACCGTGCCGAAGCCGGTCATCTCCGCCAGCACGCCGCCGGCGGCATCGACGCTCACCGTGGCGCTCACGAGCCGCCGCGGTTGGAGCCGGCCGGAGGCGACCAGGGCCAGCAGGCCGGGGTAGCTGGTGGTCGGACACCCGAGGCTGGTGATGAAGCTGATCTCGTTGCGGATCATGTCGTCCACGGGCAGGGCCATGTGGCCCTCCTCCGCCTCCTCCTCCGGCGTCGACATGCCGATCTGCAGGTGGCGGGCGCCCTTGCCCAGGCTGGCCAGTGCGGGGAGGGCGGTCCGCGTCGAGCCCAGGGCGTCGAGGCTGAGATCGGCGCCTCCGCCGCAGAGATCACGTATCGCTTCGGCGGCGTCGCAGGTGCGGGCGTCGACGCCGACGACGGCTCCTTCCTCCCGGGCCCGGGTGAGCTTGGCGTCGTCGATGTCCACGGCGATCACACGGGCCCCCAGGGCCGAGGCGATCTGCACCGCGGAGAGCCCGATGCCGCCGGCTCCGAAGACCGCCAGCCACTCGCCGGGAGCCAGGCGGGCCCGGTCGACCAGGCCGTGCCAGGCGGTCATGTAGCGGCAGCCGAGGGCCGCGGCGCCCAGGAAGTCCACCTCCTCGGGCAGGCGCACGAGGTTGACGTCGGCCGCCGGCACGCGCACGTAGCGGCCGTAACCGCCGTCGAAGGTGATGCCCATGACCCCGTTGGCCTTGCAGATGTTGGAACGGCCGCGGTAGCAGTGATCGCAGTGGCCGCAGGCCATGTGGAAGGGCGCGGTGACGCGGTCGCCGGCCTGGAAGGAGCGGACCCCGGCGCCGACCTCCTCCACGACCCCGCCGAGCTCGTGGCCCAGCACCCTGGGCGGCTGCACCAGGGGCCAGTCGCCGCGCCAGGCGTGCCAGTCGCTGCGGCAGATCCCGCAGCCTTCCACGCGCACCACGGCGTCCCCGGACGTAGCCTCGGGCTCCGGCAGCACCCGCACCTGAAGGGGGGCGCCGAATTCGGTCAGTACGGCAGCTCTCATGACGGGCTAAGGCCTTGCCACGAATTAACTGAATCACTGGGTGGCGGTATCCAGTCTATGATGCCCCACTTGATAGCTCATTTGTTTCGGAACAAAGCCTAAGGGTACCCGCCCTCGACGGCGGGGACAACATCCCCGGCCCGAGAGGGGAGGGGCCGTGGAGGCGGGGCGGGACCATCGCCGTCGGGCGACCGAGGGCGTTCGAGCCCGGGAAGGAAGCCCCATGACCTCTCTCGACTGGGCTGTCGTCGGCGTCCTCAACGGCGGCATCGTTCTCTACAGCCTGATCGCCTTCCGCCACAAGGGCGAGAGCTTCGACTGGTACCTGGCCGCCAAGTCGATGCCCTGGTGGGTGATCGGCCTGTCCGCCTTCGGCACCGCCGTCGACAGCGGCGACTACGTCGGCATCGTCGGCGGGTCCTACACCCTCGGGATGTCGCAGCTGTCGCAGTGGTGGCTGGGCATCGCCGTGGGCTGGATGGTGCTGGGCTTCTTCGTCATCGTGCCCATGTACCGCTCCGGCGTGTTCACCAACGCCGAGTGGCTGGAGTACCGCTTCGGACCGGCGGCGCGGGTCATGGCGGTGCTGATCAACGTGCAGTCCCGCACCAACGTCCTGGGGAACATCTACTACTCCATGTTCCTCGTGCTCAACGTCGTCGCCGGCCTCGCCCCGGAGAGCTGCTGGATCGTGGTCGCCGGCGTGGCCGCCACCTCCGCCCTCTACCTGGTCCGCGGCGGCCTGCGCGCCGGCGTCCTCACCGACGCCCTGCAGAGCCTGACCATGATCGTCGCCTCCTTCGTCCTGTGGGGGTTCGTCTACTCCGCCATGGGGGGCTGGGACGGGGTCGCCCTGCGGCTGGAGACGGTGGAGAGCGGCCTCTCCGATCAGCTGCTGCACGTGGGCGGCTACGGTCCCGAAGGCGTGCCGTCGATCCTGGTGGTCTTCGGCTTCCTGGTCGTGCTCACCACGTACGTCCTCATCAACCAGTACGAGGCCATCCGCTTCCTCGGAGCCCGCTCGGAGTGGGACTTCAAGATGGCCGTCGTCGTCGCCAGCCTGGCCACCGCCGTCTGCCTGTTCTTCAACGTCACCCTGGGGCCGATGGCCCGGGCGGAGTTTCCGGACCTGGCCGTCGTCGACGAGGCCTATCCGCGCATGATCGTCGAGTACCTGCCCGCCGGTCTCGTGGGCCTCGTCGTGGCCGGACTGGTGGCCGCCGCCTACTCGACCTTCGACTCCATCGGCATCGGCATCTCCTCCCTCTTCGTGCGCGACATCTACGCCCGCTTCCTGGTGCGCCGGGGCAGCGACGCCCACTACACGAAGGTGGGGCGCATCTCGGTGCCCTTCATCCTCGTCCTCGGCTTCGCCTACGTGCCCTTTCTCGAGGGGGGCATGCTCCTGTTCTACCTGCGTCTGGCCGGCGCCATCGCCGTGCCGCTGATGACGGTGATCCTCATGGGCGTGTTCACGAGGGTCCACCGGGAGACGGGGATCGTCGGCCTGGGGGTCGGTCTGCTGTACGGCGCCTCGGCGATCCTCGGCGAGGCCCGCGGCTGGCCGCTGCCGGTCTGGTACACCGACCTGTGGTGGGCCTACCTGTGGAACCTGGTCCTGCCCGCGGCCGCCATGTGGGTCGTGTCGAAGGGGATCGATGCCCGCCGGGGCCGACTGTCGAGGGAGGAGCTGCGCGGGCTGATCTGGTCGCGGGACGACGATCCGGCCGAGCTGAGACGGTCGATGGCCGGGCGCCTCTCCCGGCTGGAGGGGACCTGGCTGCACCGGACCCTCACCCAGGCGCCGGTGCGGCCCCGGTACCCCTTCCCCGCCGGGCCCGGCGGCCCGGTGTGGTACCGGCGGCCCGGCCTTTGGGCGGGAGCCTATCTCGCCGTCGCCGCCTACCTGCTGTTCTTCGTCCTCTGGTAGGAAAGGGCTGCGGGGGGCCGTCACCCGAAGGAATGGGCGGCCATGCGGCCGTCGTCGAGCACGCAGACCAGGTGCCGGCCGGCGGCCGCCAGCCGCCGGACTTCTCCGCCCGTCCACGACTCGCCCACCACCTCGCCGGCCGCGGTTACCCTCAGCAGGCGGCCTCCCTCGGCGGCGAGCACGAGGTCGTCCTCCAGGCGGGTCGACGCGCGGACCCACTCGCACGGATGCCAGTGGCGGCGCAGGGTCCCGTCCCGGTCCAGGCAGTAGAGATCGCCGAAGCCGTTGGCCGCCACCACGCCGCCCGGCAGGACTTCCAGGGCCGCCACCTCTCCGACGACGTTCAACTGCCACAGCTCCTCTCCGGCCCGCGGCTCGACGGCGAAGAGCCAGCCGTCCTCGGTGCCGTACACGATCTCGCGGACCCCGTCGCCGTTCAGGTCCGAGAGTCGCATCCGCGTCAGGTGGATCCCCCGACGGGGCGTGGTGGCGTTGCCCTCGGAACCGACTTGCTCGAGGGTGGACCAGCGGAAGGCGCCGTCGAAGTCGTGCACGGTCAGCGGCGTCGAGTAGGTGGTGCCCACGATCACCTCGGCGCGGCCGTCGCCGTCGGCATCGGCGGCCTCGAGGGCGGTGATGACGTGATAGCGCATCCAGCGGGCCCATTTGGGCGCGCCGTCGGGAGTGAAGACGTTGACGAACCAGCCCGCCGTGCCCCCGAGGAGGCTCACCTCGCCCCTGCCTTCCAGATCCGCAACGGCCAGGGCCGTCACCGGCGACACGGCGCCGTAGAGGTTCTTCATCGGCCGCCGCCAGCGCTCGCGGCCACTGCCGCCGTCGAGGACGATCAGCTCCGACGCGGCCGAGCCGACCAGAGCCTCCGGGACCCCGTCGTCGTCGATGTCCGCCCACAGCAGGGCCGAGGCCAGGGAATCCAGCTGCACGCGCCAAACCTCGGCGCCGCTTCCGGCATCCAGCTTCACCACGTCGCCGCTCTCCCCGCCGGCGAGCAGGTGGACGCTGTCACCCGTCCCGGCAGCGGCCACGGGACCGGCGGGGCCGACCTCGAAGCGGCGCTCCCACAGCGGCGGATAGGTGGCGAACCGCCGGGCGGAAGCCGGCGCCGCGGGGGGAGAGGACGGAGTCAGGCCGGCCGGCCCCCGGGTCGAAGGTGCGGGGCCGGCGATCCTCCTCGTCTCCACCTCTGGCCGGCCGTCCTCGAAAGCCACCGTGGCCTGCTCGGCGCCGTCGCGGACGCGCAGCCCTCCGGCGTCCAGAGGCTCCACCTCGACCGGCCCGCAAGGCGTGAACACGTGGGCGAAGAGGATCGATTCCCCGGCCCCGAGCCGGCGGGCGATCTTCCGGTGCACCACGTGGAGAGGCCCGCGGTGATGGGCATAGCCACCCCAGGGGCCGCCGGGGTCCTCCACGATCTCCGCGGCGGAGTCGTCGGCGCAGAGGAGGAACAGCTCCGCGTCCCCCTGGCGAAGGCGCAGGCGGTCCTGGCCGCCGGACACGTCGCCAACCACGCGCCAGAGGCAGCGGCAGCGGTAGTCTCCCGGCTCCCGGCAGATCAGCTCGTCCACCACGGCGAGGTAGCGCCCCTTGCGCCAGACCAGGTTGCGCCGCCAGTCGAGGCCGTTGTACCCGGCCGCCTCGCTCTGCACGATCCCCCAGTCCTGCTCGTCGCGCTCCACGGTGAGGCGCGCCAGGGGCGGGATGACGACGCCGTCGCCGGGCGGATCCAGGACGCCGGCGCCGTCCCGCAACACGGTGACGCTGTTGTGGAACCGCGGCGCCGCCCGGATGTAGTCGCCGTCGGCGAGCCAGGCCCGGTTCCGCCAGGTCAGGCGCAGGATGGCGTTCGTGTCCTCGTGGCCGTGGCAGAAGGTGCCCACGCCTTCCAGCAGCACGTACTCGTCGTCGGGAGCGAAGCCCGGGCGGAGGCAGAGCTTGTCGAACCAGCGTCCGCCGGGTGCCGGACCGTATCCATCGGGCACAGCGGCCTCCACCCAGCGCCGGGCGGCCTCGGGCAGGTCCAGCGCCGTGACGCCCAGCAGCTCCTCCGGCAGCTCGGGCTCGACCCCTTCGAGGGTGAAACCATCCTCGGCGGGCTCGACGCCGGCGTGCCAGCTCTCCAGCCCATGGTTCAGTCCGGGGCGTTTGCCCTCCCCGAGCCAGTTGAGCAGCCACAGATGGCGGGGATCCCGGGTGCGCCAGAGGGAGGCCAGCAGCGGCCACAGATGCTCGCGCCAGCCGCCGCTCTCGAAGGCGGAGAAACCGCTGCTGTCGCCGTACCCGACCTCGCTGCGCAGGTTGTCGGTGGTGACCGCCGCGAGCCGGCAGAGATCGTCCACGGGACCCCCGTCCACGAATCGGTAGTCGCCGCGGGCCAGCAGATAGTCGTTGGTGTGGCGCGGCGTCAGCCAGACGTAGCCGACGCCGGCGTCGTCGTTGGGCTTGTACCCGGAGGCCTGGCCCTCGAAGATGCGCTCCACCCGCCGGGCCGCGGCGGCGAACTCGGTGATGCCGTACCGGCGGGAGAGGTAGTCGTGTCCGGCCGCCAGGTTGAGGCCGATGAAGGTCACGTGGTTCTGCCGCGGCAGGCCGTCCGGATTGACATCCTCCCTCAGGTAGAACAGGCCGGCCAGGTGCCGCAGCAACTCGACGAGCATCTCCACCACCGCCTGCCGCTGGGCCGGCCCGTAGACCGGGTCGTCCTCCACCAACTCCCACAAGTGGATGAACTGGTCGAGGTGGAAGAAGTCGTGATACTCCTCGGGATGACGGAGGCGCTGCTCGCGCCAGGGCTGCAGGGAACCGGCGAAGATGGCCGCTACCAGTTGGCCCCAGGCCTCGTGGCCGCCCAGGTAGAGATTCCACAGGTAGGCTTTCAGCCGACCGCCACGGAAGGGGGAGGCCACCCAACCGCCCTGCCACAGGCTCAGATCGCGGCGTATCAGCTCGTCCAGCTGCGAAGGAGCCGGTGGCTCGGGGAGCGCCGGCAGGCGGTGCGCGTGCACGCGGCCGAGCACGCCGTGGCCGGCTTCGACGATGCGGATCAGTTCCGCCACGGCGTCGTGCAGCCCGGCCTCGCTGCTGGCGCCTGCGACCACGGCGTTGCGGCCGTGGCCGAGGGGATCGCGGATCGAGCCCACGAGATAGTGGTCGCCGCCCGGAAACAGAGTGTCGGCAAAGCAGCGCCGGGCGTTGTAGAGCCGGGTCACCGCGGCGTTGTTCGCCAGGTGCCCGCAGGCGATGACGTGGTGGCCGAAAAAGAGGGCGGTGTCGAACCCGCTGCTGAGGAGGATCGGCGCGCCACAGGCGCCGGCCAGCCGCTGCGCCGCCGGCTCGTCCGCCCAGGCGTCGGGCACGACGACGACGGTGGGGTCGCTCAGGTCGGTGTCGGGGAAGGAGCGGTCGCGGGGCAGGGAGAGCTCGGGCATGAGCGATTCCGTCAACTCAGCGAGGCGGAACGACTTGGCGCCGCGCTCCGTGAGGCGGGTGGGGCGGCAGTCTACGGTGCGGGTCGCTCACTGGCAACCAAGCCTGACGCGGCAGAAAGCCTTGACTGTCGCGACCAGTCTACCCTATCATGCGCACCTCTCGCACGTCGCTGCGGCGAATCCGGTCTGCAGCCCCATGGGGAGGCGTCACTTCAATCCCCGACGGAGATCGAGACATGGCAGGAAGACAGTGTTTCATCTCGCTGCTTTGGATCCTGTGGTTGACGGTGCCCTCGAGAGCAGAGGACGAGCCCACAGTCACGGTAGTGCCGGGGCACAACCTCGTTCCGGTCATTGCGACCGACCTGCGATTCCACAGAGACTCCCTGTCGGTGTCGATCGACGATGCCTTCCAGCCTGTTGGCGCCGTGTCAGTCGAGATCGTTCGCCTTCGAGGACCGGGGGCTTCCGTAGAGACCAAGCTCGTCGTCGACATTCCGAGTGACCCCTTCATCACTTCCTTCGAGCTACCCTTGAGAGTCGTCAGTAGCCGCGGAAGCAGCTGGCCGGTCACCTTGCACGTAGAGATCGTGGACGGCGCGCCCAGATCGAGCGAATTGCTCGGCGTCTATCCCAATCCCTTCAATCCGGAGACCGAGATCCGGTATTTCATCGGCGGGCAGGACCCAATTGAGGCCAGGCTGTCCATCTACAACATGGTCGGGCAGAGAGTGCGGACCCTGTTGGAGCAGAGCGGCACACCGGGGGTGCACTCCGTCGTCTGGGACGGGACGGACGACCACGGCGGGCGCCTGGGCGCAGGTGTCTATGAGTGCCAATTGGTGGCTGGGCCGCATGTGACCACGCGCCCGATGTTGCTGCTGAAGTAGAGATGCCAAGATGGGTGGAGCCCTGCACAGACTTGCTGGATGCAGCGTACCCTCGATTCTGCTGACGGTCAGCGTTGTCTGTGGACAAGACGTGACCGTGCAGACGTCAAGCGACGGCGTGGTGCTCATCGAGATACGTGACCCGGAGCCGTTGTCGGACGAGGACCGGCTTGCCCTTGTGGACGAGCTGTGGGATCAAGGGGAAGCAGAGCGGGCAAGGGGCCTGCTGTCTGAGCTTCGCGCAGAGGAGGGCGCCCAGATCAGGGGGCAGGTCCTGTACAGGACCGGGCTCTTCGAGCTACAGGCAGGGCGGCCGCATGGCGCCGAGAGCGCATGGCGAGAGGGTGCCGCCGCCGAGCAAGACGCGGAGGGGGCTGGCTGGTCAGCCTACGGCCTGGCCTGGTTTGAGGCGGGCCGGGGAAAGGCCCGGGAGGCCTTGGAGCTGTTGGACAGGATTGTGACGAGCGGTGTCAGCGATGTCGAGCTGTTGGCTTGGTCCTATTTTCAACTCGGCCGTGTGCATGAGCAGATGTTGCGAGATCCGACGAGTGCACAAGTCTACTTCGACAAGGTCATGCAGCTGTATCCGGAGTCGGTTCCCGGTCAGCGCGGCTGCTGGCAGAGAGTCGCCCCTTGACTGTTCTCTGCAGTACACTTGGGAGGCCGTCGATCAATCGTAGAGCAGTCCTGCTACTGGGTGTTGTCGCAACCGTGCTCTCCTGGCAGGCCGCCGTTGCCAATCCGCCCTACACGGTGTCAGTGGTGGAGATCAAGTTCAACCACAACACGGGCAGTGAGACGGCGGACGGCGTGACGATCAAGACGAGCGGGGGCAGCACGATCACCTCGCCGGAGTGGACATCCGGTGGCTCCAACAAGCCGGTGGTGTATACGAAGGGCAGTAGCAAGACGATCAAGGTCAAGTTCAGTTGTACCGAAGATGACGCGCAGGACGTGGCGATCTGGGCAACGAAGACGGGCGGTGACCGTCTTGGCAGTCTCGCAGAGCAGTCGGTTGACTTCACGGATGGTTACTCTGGACCCGTATCGTATACGATACCGTCGAGCAGCGTGCCCACGGCGGTGAAGAAGAAGGGCACGGTGGAGTGGACGTGGAAGTTCCGGTATCCGATCAACCTGACGGCAGAGATCGGCACCACCGGTCCGCATACGATCTACACGACATACGGCGCACCGGTGTCTCCTGAACCGGATCCCCGAGTAAACATCGTAGAGTATGCCACTGATTGGGCGGACGGGAAGAGCACGACAAGTACGATTGCGGTAGCGATGATCCAGGGTGTATCGCAGAACTACAAGTACGACGGTATCAACTGCATGAGATTGGCTAGTGACTATGTGCGCCTAGTTGGGAGTACGGGAGTCAACAACTGGCTACATTGCTGGGCAGGTATTCCTGACTTGGACAGGGAGGTCGGGGATATGTTCTGGCAGGAGACGAGAGTGGTAGATCCAATCGGGCCGGGGAGTGCCAAGAAGTTTGATTTCAGGTACCATGTCTGGGCCGAGGCCGGCAACAAACAGCGTGATCCGAGTTTCGGGCTATCTCGTGTCGGTTCATGGGGGGGGCACGAGGACTGGCTATTCACGCGGTACCAAAGGTGGGATGACTTGACATGGCTCGACAATCAGTCTGGACAGAGTTCGGGAGTGGAGGACTACCAGGCTGAGAAGTGCATATACAAGATGATCGCTAACCCCGCAGTCTGGTTCGGTCCAAATCTTTGAGAACTGAGGAGATGAGTTATTGACAGATCTTGGTGTTAGATCGATCTTGCTGTTTGTTCCGTCCGTGTTGCTAGCTGATGGTGCTGGCACAAGGTGGGACGTGGCCATGATCGAGCAGGCCGACACCTGGGGGCAACTAATACGGAACTATGGTAGTCGGACGCATCCGGATTACTGGCAAGAGCAGAGACCGATTCTGGAGCAGCTCGCAATGGAACCAGGATCCGAGTGGGCGGATGAGGCAATGATCTGCCTAGCATGCGGACTGGCAGACTTTGAAGGGGATCTGGATAGCGGCATTGAACTGCTGCGCAGCGGCATAGAGCGCTTCAACAACGAACAGACGGTGATAGAGTCCTGGAATTTCGGGAGGGGATGTGAGTTCGATTATGTGTGGATGCTGCACGCAAGCCTGTTGGTTGCCTTTGATGGCGCGAAAATCGACACAAGCAAACCGCTGGACTGGAACGGCTTGGAGGATCAAGACCGTGAGATCCTGGCCTACCACGAGCATCTCGGGGCGTTTCCAATACTCGCGAGATTGAAGGCGCGACGGATCCTGGCACAGATGTATGCCCGAGCCGGTCAGACGGATGCGGCTGTTGCCGAGCTGGAGTCCATGATCGCGGAGAACGGACCAGCCGACATAGCCGCACTGGTGGCGAAAGACAAGGAAGCGGCTGCTGGGCCTCATGGCTACCTCATAAGGCACCTGCCAATCTTCGAATACTCGCCAATCTGGCGCGCCGAGTATGATCCTTACCTCGAACTGGCAAGGATGCACCAGAAGGCGGGGAGTACAGCGGCAGCGGCCGATGTGTTCAGCAGGCTGGTCTCCGCTATCAGTCCCGACGGTTGGTATTGGCATCAAAACAGGCGACTCGGAGATATGTACGCCGAATTGGAGAGGTGGCCACAGGCGTTGGCGCAGTACGAGATCGCTGTTGATGGGATTCTCTGGTCCATCCGGGACTGGTCGAGTCGACGCGAGGAGCTGGCTGTCCTGGGGGAAGTGTCACTGCCCGACGGGGCGGAGTCCTGGGAAGAGGTGGCGAGAGGGTCAGATGTCTATGGCATAAGTCTCGAGAGGATGCAAGCCAGAGCCGCGGAGGCGCGATCCAAGGGCCCTTAGCTACCTCCGTAGCCTTCGTGGAGGGGAAGGCTACGGAGGCGGCACCGCTGACCTTCCAGTTGAAGCAGAACCAACCCAATCCCTTCAACGGCACGACTTGGATCGACTACTACGTCCCTGCCGGGGGTGCGGTGCAGGTGGAGGTCTTCAACACGTTGGGCCAGCTGCAGGCACGGCTGGTGAATCAGCACCGCCAGGCGGGGTGGCACAGCGTCGCGTGGGCGGGGGAGAGCCATGGTGGACACCCACTCGCCTCGGGCACCTATGTCTACGTCCTGACGGCTCCCGGTGTGCGCCTGGCCCGGCCGATGACGCTGGTGAAGTAGCCCGAAGGAGTGCTCAGCAGCTCCCGGGGCGGTTCGGGCTCGACGCCGGCGAGCACGAAGCCGTCCTCCGTGGTCTCGACGCTGGCGTGCCAGCTCTCCTGACCCTGGTCGAGGGAGGGGCGCTTGCCCTCGGCGAGCCAGTTGAGCAGCCACAGGTGGCCGGGGGGTCGCGGCTGCGCCAGACCGAGGCCAGCAGCGGCCACAGGTGCTCGCGCCAGCCGCCGGACTCGAAGGCGGCAAAGCCGCTGCTGTCGCCGTACCCGACCTCGCTGCGCAGGTTGTCGGTGGTGATCGCCGCGAGCCGGCAGAGATCGGCCACGGGACCTCCGTCCAGGAATCGGTAGTCGCCGCGGGCCAGCAGGTAGTCGTTGGTGTGGCGCGGCGTGAGCCAGACGTAGCCGACGCCGGCGTCATCGTTGGGCTTGTACCCGGAGGCCTGGCCTTCGAAGATGCGCTCCACGCGCCGGGCCGCGGCCTCGAACTCGGTGATGCCGTGGCGGCGGGAGAGGTAGTCGTGCCCCGCCGCCAGGTTGAGGCCGACGAAGGTCACGTGGTTCTGGCGCGGCAGGCCGTCGGGATTGACCTCTTCCCTCAGGTAGAACAAGCCGGCCAGCTGCCGCAGCAGCTCGACGAGCATCTCCACCACCGCCTCCCGGTGGGCGGGCTCGTAGACCGGGTCGTCCTCGACCAGCTCCCACAGGTGGATGAACTGGTCGAGGTGGAAGAAGTCGTGATACTCCTCGGGATCACGGAGGCGCTGCTCGCGCCAGGGCTGGATGGAGCCGGCGAAGATGGCCGCCACCAGCCGGCCCCAGGACTCGTGGCCGCTCAGGTAGTGATTCCAGAGATAGGACTTCAGCCGGCCGCCCCGGAAGGGGGAGGCCACCCAGCCGCCGTCCCAGAGGGCCAGGTCGCGGCGCACGAGCTCGTCGAGCTCGGAGTCGGCCGGCGGCTCGGGAAGGCCCGGCAGGCGGCGGGCGGAGACGCGGCGAGGAAGGCCGCCGGCGGCCTCGACGATGCGGATCAGCTCCGCCACCGCGGCGTCCAGTCCGGCCTCGCTGCTGGCCCCGGCCACGACGGCGCCGGGACCGTGTCCGAGAGGATCGCGGATCGAGGTCAGGAGATAGTGGTCGCCGCCCGGAAACAGGGTGTCGACGAAACAGCGCCGGGCGTTGTAGAGCCAGGCCACGGCGGCGTTGTTCGCCATGTTGCCGCAGGCGATGACGCGGTGGCCGCGGAAGAGGGCCTGGTCGAAGGCGTTGTGCGGAAGGAGCGGAGCGCCGCAGGCGTCGGCCAGCCGGCGCGCCAGCGGTGCCTCCTCCCAGCCGTCCGGCACGACGACGACGGTGGGGTCCGATGGAGCGGTGACGTTCATTGAGCCGCTGAAGGTACAGACGCAAGGCGGGAGCGTCTTCGCCTACACGATGGAGCCGGGCATTCTGCAATGGCGTGGGTACCAGACTGAACCCTCACTTCTAGTACCTTTCTCAGGGACCAGGTGCACCAGACGCCCGAAGGGAGGCCGCCCGATGTCCGAGTACTGCCCCCACTGCCGCGCCGTCCGCAACGTCACCGTCGAAGTCGCGCGCCGGCGCGTGACCCTCCCGGACGGAAGCGTCCGCCCGGTACAGATCCGCAGTTCCCATTGCGGCTCCTGCCGTCAGTTCATCCGCAGCGAGGAGATCGAAGAGACCACAGGCCGGAAGGCGGCCCCGTGAGCGGCGCGGGCTCAGGCGATCAGCCCCTGCGCGGCAAGGCCGCCGTCGTCACCGGGGCCGGCCGCGGCATCGGCCGCGCCATCGCCCTCGCGTACGCCGACGCCGGCGCCGCCGTCTGCTGCACGGCACGAACCCGCGAGCAGATCGAGGATACGGCCGGGTGTATCCGCGGCGCAGGCGGGACCGGGATCGCCGTGGCCGCCGACGTCACGGATCCCGAGGCCGTGGAGAGCATGCTCGCCGCGGCGGCGGAGGCCCTGGGCGGCGTCGACATCCTGGTGGCCAATGCCGGCGGCGTCCTCGAGTCGAAGCCGGTCCTGGAGGGCGATCCCGCCGTCTGGGAGGCCACGGTGGCCGTGAACCTCTTCGGCGCTACCACTGCATCCGAGCCGCCATCCCCCACCTGAAGCGCCGCGGCGGCGGCAAGATCCTCACCATGGGCTCGGGCATGGGCACAACGGGCTGGCCGGCCACTCGGCCTGTTGCTGCGCCAAGGCCGCCCTGTGGATGCTGACCCGCGTCAGCGCCCACGAGCTGGTGCCGGGGCCGGTGCGCACGGACGCCACCCGGGACGGCGGCGCGGTCTCCGGCATGGAGAGCGAGTGGGTGAAGTCCCCGGAAGAGGGGTGCCCGAGTCACCGGGGCCCGATGCGGTGATCGCCGCATCAGAGGGGCGGGCGCTCCTGGCTCCAGGGGGCGAGCTGCTCGAAGGCGCGGGCGGCGCGCAACACGGTGAGGTCCTGGCGCCAGCCGCCGATGATCTGCAAGCCCACGGGCAGGCCGTCGACGCGGCCGCAGGGCACGGTGGCGGCGGGCAGGCCGGTGAGGTTCACCGGGTAGGTGAAGGCCGTCCAGCTCAGGTAGGTCGTCTCACGGCCGGCGATCGAGCCCGGGTGGTCGTCGCCGGCGGCAAAGGCGGTCACCGGAAGCGTCGGCGTCAGCAGCAGGTCGCGGCCCTCGAAGAACTCCCGCCACCGGTGGTAGCAGGCGTTGCGCTCCAGGTAAGCCGCGGCCACTTCGGTGCCCCGGAATCCGAACCCCTCCTCGACGACGGCGCGCAGGCCGGGATCGAGGCGGTGGGCGACCTCTTCGAACTCGTCGCCGAAGGCGGCGGCGAAAGCCGTGGACCACAAGGTATGGAGGAGCCGCCACGGGTCGTCGGTCTCCGGGTGCGCTTCCTCGATGGTGCATCCGAGGTCCGCGAAGCGGAGAGCGGCGGCCCGGGCGGTATCGGCGACCTGGGGATCGACGGCGGCGTATCCCAGGTCGGAGGTCCAGGCCACGCGCAGTCCCTCCACCCCAGCCTCGATCTCCTCCAGCGCCACCGGCTCGGCCGGCAGGGAGGTGCGGTCCCGCGCGTCGGGGCCGGCCATGGCCTCCAGCATGAGCACGGCGTCGCCCACGGTGCGCGTGATCGGCCCGGCGTGGGACAGGGTCTCCACGACGCTGGCCGGGTGCTGGGGCACCCTTCCCCAGGACGGCTTGAAGCCGAAGGCGCCGCAGAAGGCGGCGGGGATGCGGATCGAGCCGGCGCCGTCCGTCCCCTGGGCGAGGGCACCCAGGCCGGCGGCCACCGCCGCCGCCGCGCCGCCGCTGGAGCCGCCCGGGGTGCGCCCGCGCCGCCAGGGGTTGTGGGTCGGTCCGCAGACGCGGTTGCCGGAGTCCCCCTTCCACCCCAGCTCCGGCGTGTTCGTCTTGCCGAGCAGGATCATGCCGGCGTCCCGCAGGCGCTCGGCGAGGGGGGCGTCGAAGTCGGGGATCCAGTCGGCGGTCAGCAGCGAGCCCCGGGTGGTGCGGATCCCGCGCGTCGCCGTGAGGTCCTTCAGCGAGCCGGGGATGCCGGCCAGAGGCGGCGGGTCCCCGGCCCCGGAATAGGCGGCCTCGGCGGCTCTGGCCTCCGCCATGGCCCGCTCGGGGGTGACCGTGACGAAGGCGTTGAGCCCGGCGTCGACGGCCTCGATCCGGCGCAGCACCGCTTCGGTGACCTCCACCGGGGACAGCTCGCGGCGTTCGTACCGCCGCCGCAGCTCGAGGCCGGAGAGCCAGCACAGATCGGTGTCGTTCATGCCAGGACCACCTCCCGGCCGCTGCGGGAGGACTCCAGGCACGCCGTCATCACCTCCACGAGGTGGCGGGCGTACTCCGCGGTGACCGGCGGCTCGGTCCCCGCGTCGATGGCGTCGACGAAGGCCTGCAGCTGCCGCGTCGTCGCGTCGTGGTCCTCGGTGACCGTGACTTGCTCCCAGTTCCCCTCCTTGCCCACGAAGACGTCGTCCCGTCCGGACTCGATGCCCCTGCGCAACTGGATCATCCCGTCCGTGCACACGAACTCGGTGCTGAAACGGGTGCCGCCCGTCCTCCACCACACGTGGATGAGGGTGGCGTGGACGCCGTTCTCGAAGTGCAGCAGGGCCATGGCCACGTCGTCGGCGGAGAACTCGAAGAAGCGGCTGTCGATCAGCGCCTTGACGGCGGCGACGCGGCTGCCCGTCCACCAGCAGGAGCGGTCGATCAGGTGGATGCCGTTCTGGTACCACAGCCCGCCGTGAGTGGCCTTGTCGAGATACCAGGCCGGCCTGGCGGGATTGAAGGGCCGGTAGGCCTCGTCGCAGAGACAGACCAGGTCGCCCAGGGCCCGCTCGTCCAACAGCTTCTTCACCGCCCGGTTCTGCGGCGAGAAGTGGTGCATGTGGCCCACGGTGAGCTGCCGGCCCGACCGGCGGGCGGCCTCGATCATGGTGTCGCACTGCTCGACGTCGACGGCCATCGGCTTTTCCACCAGCACATGCTTGCCCGCCTCCAGGGCGGCCACCGCCGCTTCGCAGTGCATGGCGTGGGGGAGGCAGACGATGGCCACGTCGACCTGGTCGTCGGCGAGCAGGTCGTGGTACGTGGAATAGCCCCGGCAGCCATGCTCCGCGCAGGCGCGGGCCAGTCGTTCCTCGTGGGTATCGGCGATCGCCCGCAACTCCGTAGATTGAAGGGCCGCCGCCGCCCGCAGATGCGCCCCGGCGATGCTGCCGGCTCCGATGATCCCGATGCCGTGCGTCCGCATGCCTCGTATGCTAACCATGTTCCCGCCCGCGCCTCAAGCTCACCACCCGGCGGCCGGCTCGATCCGGACCGTGCTGGCCTGGAGGACCTGACCCATGCCCCGCCTTGACGCCGCGGCCCTGCAGCGGCTGATGATGCGCAGGAACTTCCTTTTCAAGTTTCAGGTGGCCAACCAGGTCGGCATCAGCTATGCCCGTCTGACCGCCATCCTCGTGGGCGGCGAGACCGAGGTGGAGGAGGAGCTCGTGGCCCGCCTCTGTGCCGGACTGGACTGCGAGGCTTCGGAGATCCTGGCGAAATGAGACGATTCCCGCCGGTGCGCCGCCGCGGGACGGCGCGGGCGAAGTCGACCGGCCTTGCAGCCCGTCGCCCGGAGACCCGATGACCCCCGGGACGCCCGAAGCCGGCAGCGGCCGGCTGCGCGCCGCCTTCGGGGATCCCGTCGACGAGGGCGCGGTCCGCCAGATCCACGCCTGCATGGCCGACGGCACCGGCGCCGTCGGCGGCGTCCTCATGGCCGATCATCACCTCGGGTACTCCATGCCGGTGGGGGGAGTGGTCACCTACGAAGGCCGGATCTCGCCCTCGGGGGTGGGCTACGACATCGCCTGCGGCAACAAGGCGGTGCGTGTCGATCTGACCGCCGGAGAGCTGCGGCCCCGGATGCCGGAGCTGATGGACGAGATCTGGGAGACCATCTCCTTCGGCATCGGCCGGAGGAACAAGGAGCCCGTGGAGGATCCCCTCTTCGACGACGATCCCGCCTGGAGCATCGAGGTGGCCGCCGGGCTCCGCGGCTTGGCGCGCGGACAGCTCGGCACCGTCGGCGCCGGCAACCACTACGTGGACGTCTTCGCCGACGAGGTCGATCGCGTCTGGATCGGCGTGCACTTCGGCTCCCGCGGCCTCGGCCACCGGCTGGCCACTCACTTCATGCGCCTGGGCGGCGGCTCCGACGACTTCCACGCACCTCCCGTGCTGTTCGACGCCGACTCCCAGGTGGGACGGGAATACCGGGCCTGCATGGAGCTCGCCGGACGTTACGCCTACGCCGGCCGGGACTGGGTCTGCCGCCGCGTCTGCGAGATCCTCGGATCCCCGGTCCGGGAGCAGGTTCACAATCACCACAACTTCGCCTGGCTCGAGGAGCACGACGGCCGCCAGGTATGGGTCGTGCGCAAGGGGGCGACCCCCGCCTACCCCGGACAGCGGGGCTTCATCGGCGGCTCCATGGGGGACGTCTCCGTGATCGTCGAGGGGATCGACTCCGAGGAGGCGGCCCTGGGCTACCGCTCCACCGTGCACGGCGCCGGCCGCGTCATGTCGCGCACGGCCGCGGCCGGCCGCGTGCGCTGGCGGAGGGGCAAGGGCCGCCGGAGGAAGCCGGTGGTCGTGAAGGAGGGCCGGATCAGCCGCAGGATGATGGAGGACTGGATCCGCGACTGGGGCGTGGAGCTGCGCGGCGCCGGCACCGACGAGTCCCCCCACTGCTACAAGCGGCTGCCGGAGGTGCTGGAGCACCACGCCGGGTCGATCCGGGTGTTGCACACGCTCAGGCCCCTGGGAGTGGCCATGGCGGGCCCCGAGACGCACGATCCCTACCGCGACTAGGGCGGTCATGGAGCGACTCCTTCCCTTCCTCCGCTGGCTCCCCGAACTTCGCCGCCCCGGCGTGCTGCGCCGCGACCTGGTCGCCGGCGTCACGGTGGCCGCCGTCCTCGTGCCGCAGGCCATGGCCTACGCCGAACTGGCCGGGCTGCCCTCGGTCTACGGCCTCTACGCCGCCTTCCTGCCGCCGGTGATCGCCGCCTTCTGGGGATCCTCCAGGCATCTGGCCACGGGACCCGTGGCCATGGCCTCCCTCATCAGCGCCGCCGCCGTCGGGTCGGTGGCCGGGGCGGGCACCGAGGCCTTCGTCTCCTGCTCGATCCTGCTGGCCCTGATGGTCGGGGTCCTGCGCCTGGCCCTCGGAGCGCTGAGGATGGGGATGCTCGTCAATCTGCTCTCCGTGCCGGTCATCGCCGGCTTCACCGCCGCCGCGGCCCTGATCATCGCCAGCTCCCAACTGCATCACCTCCTCGGTGTGACCGCCGAGACCGGGGCGTTCCATCTGGAGACCGTGGGCCGGGTCCTGGTGGCGGCCGGCGCTGATCTTCGCTGGACGACGGTGGGCATGGGGGCCCTGGCCGCCGCGATCCTCTTCCTGCTCCGGCACCGGTTCGAGAAGGTCATCGCCGCCGTGATCGTCACCACGGCCGTTTCCTGGGCGGTGGGCTTCGACGGGGAGGTGGTAGGGCACATACCCCGGGGCCTGCCCGCCTTCGAGCTGCCGGCCGTCGACCTCGGCGCGGCCCTGAAGCTGCTGCCCGGGGCCGCGGTCCTGACCCTCATCGGCCTGATGGAGGCCATGTCGATCGCCAAGACGATCGCGGCGCGCAGCAGACAGCACATCGACGTCGACCAGGAGCTCGTCGGACAGGGCCTGGCCAACGTCGTGGGCAGCCTCTTCGGCTCCTATGCCGTCTCCGGATCGTTCTCGCGGTCCATGGTCAACTTCACCAACGGCGCGGTCACGGGCTTCGCCTCCGCCGTGACCTCCGCCGCGGTCCTGCTCACCCTCCTGGTGCTCACACCCCTCTTCCACCACCTGCCCCGGGCCACCCTGGCGGTCATCATCGTCGCCGCCGTCCTCGGCCTGTTCCGCATCCAACCGGTCCGCCGGGCCTGGAAGGTATCGCGCGCCGACGGCCTCATCGCCGCCGTCACCTTCTTCACCACCCTCGCCCTGGCGCCCGAACTCCACTGGGGCATCCTGATCGGTGTGGCCCTGTCCCTGCTGCAGTACCTGCGGCGCACGATGCGCCCCCACGTGGCCTACCTCGCCCGCCACCCGGAGGGCCATCTCGTCGACGCCGACGCCCACGGTCTGGCCCTCGGCCAGCGCATCGCCATCCTCCGCTTCGACGGACGCCTCTACTTCGGGGCCGCCGGCTACTTCGAGGACAAGGTGCTCGAGGCGCTGTCGAGGCTGCCCCAGCTGCGCTGTCTGGTGCTCGACGCCGGCGGCATCAACCAGATCGACGCCACCGGCGCCGAGGCCCTGCGCCGCGTCGTCGAGGAGCTGCGGGGTGTCGGCGTCGAGGTCCACGTGACGCGCGTCAAGTACGACGTCTACCGAATCCTCGAGAGCACGGGGCTGGCCGACGAGATCGGCGCCGCCCGTTTCCACGACTGGAACCAGCATGTCCTGGAAGAGCTGTGGGACCGGATGGAGCCTTCGTACCGGGACCGCTGTCCTCTGAACGTGTCCACCCGAGCCGGCCCGGGTGGATCAGGTACGCACTCCGGCACGGGGTGACCGTGCCGGAGTGCGGAGGAGCCGGCCGGGGGACGGCTGTCGAGGGTGGCGCGGTTTGGGGACGCAGAGCGCTCCGGCAGGCGCCGGAGCGGGCCTCAGGAGGCGGACGCCGTGCTGGGGTGGCGGCGGCCTCCGGGATACAGCCGCCCGACTTCGCGGCCGAAGCGGTAGGAGATGTCGACCGTCTCGACGGGCTCGTCCCGGTAGTCGAACCGGGTCACGGCGCCGTGGATGGTCAGCGTCAGGTTGGCCACGTCGGCATGCAGGCTGCGGAACACGAGGAAGCCCTCCAGCTCCTGGCCGCTGAAGATCATCTCCTTGGGGAACATCGTCCGGTTCAGCAGGTCCTGCCGCTCGCGGAAGCGGCCGTACTCGTTGCCGCGGTAGCCCTGGACGTAGGCCCGGAAGTAGGTGGTCAGCTGAAGGATGTCGAGAGCCCAGTACTCCCGCCCGTTGTCGGAGAACAGGGCGATCTTCTTCGGGTCGACGAGGACCTTGGGATACTCGTAGTTCTTGACGCTCAGCAGGAAGACGGTGAACCGGTCCTCCGATTCCTGCTCCGGCCGCTCGGCATTGCCGAAGGTGTAGGGATTGGTCGAATGGACGCCGGCCGTGGAGGCCGTCTGAAACCGCCGGTTGAGCTCGCCCTCGGTCATGGGCCGCACGCGGATCTCCAGGCGCCCCTGCGTGAAGTGGATGCCCCCGTCGTCCTGAACCTCCAGGGAGGAGGCCTGGGACTCGAGAGGCTGCAGGGGCTCGGCGTAGTAGGAGTATCCGCAGCCGAGGGTGGTGAGCAGGAAAAGCGGCAGGGAGGCTCCGAGGTGTCTCATCTTCCGTCCTCCGGCGAGGGCGAGTACCTTGCTCAGATGGTTTCCAGTATACTCCGCCCCTCTCCGAGGGGCAAGCCTCTCGCCGAGCGCTGAACGGCCCGGTCCGGTGTCGATCCGTGCCGTCCTGCTCGCCGCGGCGGTCTGGCTGCCGGCCCCGGGCTGTCTGTCCGAGGGAGATCGGGACCCGGTTCGGCCCGGATCTCCGATCCGCTTCGTGGAACGGGCGGCCGAGGCCGGTCTCGACTTCGAGCACGTCTCCGGCAGTCCGGAACAGCGCTACATCCTCGAGTCCATGTCGGCGGGCGCCGTGTTCTTCGACACCGACGGCGATCGCGATCAGGACCTCTTCCTGGTCAACAGCTCGCGTGTGGCCGCCCATCCGGCGGGCGTGGGCAACCGCCTCTATCTCAACGTCCCCGGACGGGACGGGGGCCGGGCCTTCGAGGACGCGACCCTCGCTTCGGGCCTGGGACGGAGCGGCTGGGGCATGGGCGCCGCCGCCGGCGATACCGACAACGACGGCGACGTCGACCTCTACGTGACCTACTGGGGGGAGAACGTCCTCTACGAGAGCGCCGGCGACGGCCGCTTCACCGACGTCACCGTTGCCGCCGGGGTCGGGGATCCCGGGTGGGGTACCAGCGCCGCCTTCGGCGACCTCGACAACGACGGCCTGCTCGATCTCTTCGTCGCCAACTACCTCGTATTCGACCTGGAGGACCCGCCGGGAGGAGGCCTGCCCTGCAGTGGCTGGCGGGGGCTGGACGTCTACTGCGGCCCCCAAGGCCTGGAGCCGCAGAGCAACATCCTCTACCGCAACGAAGGGGTCGGGCGGTTCTCCGACCGCAGCCGGGAGACCGGCGTCTCCGGCCACCGGCAGCCGAGTCTCGGGGTGGTTCTCGGCGACTACGACGACGACGGCGACCAGGATCTCTACGTGGCCAACGACGGCTACCCCAACCTCCTCTACCGCAACGACGGCCCCTGGCGGCTGACCGAGGTCGCCGCCTGGGCGGGCACCGCCTACAGCGAGGACGGCAGGCTGCAGGCCGGCATGGGCGTGGCCTCGGCCGATTACGACCAGGACGGGGACCTGGACCTGTTCGTCACGAACTTCTCGGACGACGTCAACACCCTCTATCAGAACCAGGGAGGAGGGCGCTTCCGCGACCACACGGGGGCCGCCGGTCTGGCCGCCGGCGCCCGTCCCTTCCTCGGCTGGTCCACGGCCTTCTTCGACGCCGACGCCGACGGCTGGCTCGACCTCTTCGTGGCCAACGGCCACATCTACCCCCAAGTCGACATGCTGCCCTCCGGCACCCGCTACGCTCAGCGGAACCTCCTCTACCGCAATCTGGGTGGACGGTTTCAACTGGTTGACGGAGGTCCCGGGATGGCGCTGGTCCGGGTCAGCCGCGGAGCGGCGCTGGGGGACTACGACAACGACGGCGACGCCGATCTGCTGGTGATCAACCTCAACGAGCCGCCGGACCTGCTGCACAACGCCGGCCAGCCGCGGCGCTGGCTCGGGGTGCGGCTGCGCGGACGGCGGGGCAACCGCGACGCCATCGGAGCCAGGGTCCGGCTGCACAGCGGAGGCCTCGTGCAGACGCGCGAGGTCCAGCGGGCCGTGGGCTACCTGTCGCAGAGCGATCCACGCTTGCGGTTCGGCTTGGGAGAGGGGGCCCTGGCGGACAGTCTGGTCGTGCGCTGGCCCGGCGGCCGGCGGCAGGTGCTGCGCGGCCTGACGCCGGGGAGCTATCACGTGGTCGAAGAGGGCGTGGCCGAGCCCGTGGCCTCCTACGCCGGTTCCGACACCCTGTCCTTCCCCGGTGCCCCGGATCTGGTCGCCGTGTCCGAACCTGCTCCCGCCGCCGTCTACGAGCCCGGGGCCGGCGGCACGGTGGAGGAGCACTACCGCCGCGGCCGGGAGCTGTATGACCAGGGCCGCTACGAGGAGGCTGTCGCCGCCTTCCGGTGGCTGGTGGAGCGGCATCCCGACTTCCTTCCGGGGCGCTACTCGCTGGCGGTGGGCCTCTACTCGGCCATGGGCCGCATCGACGAGGCCCGGGTGATTCTCGAAGAGATCGTGTCCCTGGACTCGACGCGGGCCGAAGCCTTCCGCCTCCTCGGCGTCGTCCACCTGAGCCAGGACCGGCCCCGGGAGGCGGTCGCCGCCCTGCGGCGGGCCGTGGGACTCGACTCGGCGGACTGGGACGGCCACACCCGGCTCGGGCTGGCCCTGGTGCGGCTGGACGAGGCGGAGCCGGCGGCCGCGGCCTTCCGGAAGGCCGCCCGGCTGGCCCCGTGGAAGCCGCAGCCCCATCTGCACCTGGCGGACCTCTACGAGCGGCAGGGGCGCCCCCGGGAGGCGCTGGAGCACCGCGAGACCTTCGACCGGCTGAGACCCGCGGAGGAGGCGGTGCGGCGCGCCCGGCGTCAGGTGCGCGAGTTCCCCGGGCAGGCCCGGCTCCACTACCGCCTCGGGCTGGCCTACCTGGCCCAGGCGCGCAACACGACCGCGGCCGGTGCCTTCGGCGCCGCCCTCGGCCTGGATTCGACCCTGGCCGCCGCCCACCACGGCCTGGGCGCGGCCCATCACATGCGCGGCGAGCTGGCCGAGGCGATCGGAGCCTACCGCCGGGCCGCGCGGTGGGACCCGGGGAGGCTCTCCAGTCACGCGGACCTCGCCCAGGCATGCCTGGAAGCGCGCCGTTTCGAGGAGGCCGTATCCGCCCTGGACGCGGCCCTTCAACTCGATCCGGAGCGCCTCGAGCTGCGCACCCGCCGCGGCCTGGCGGCGGCCATGGCCGGGCGCATCGACGACGGCCTGCGCGATCTGCGGGCGGTGCTGCGGGCGGACCCGGGCCGGGTCGACAACCGCGCGGCCCTGGCCGAGGTCTACATGGTGGGGGGCCGTCTGCCGCAGGCGGTGGAAGAGTGGGAGGCCGTGCTGCGGCTCGAGCCGGACCATCCGAGGGCCGGGCCTCGCCTGCGCCAGCTGCGGCTTCGAATGGCCGGGGCTGATACCGGGGCGCCGGCTGGGGTGCCTTCCGGGGCGCCTTAGGAGGCGCCTTCCTTCTCGCGGTCTCGCGCCGGCCGCCGCCGGTTCCGGGGCCGTCCGCAGAACCCTTCAGGGGCTCTCCAAGGAGCCCAGCACCTGCGCCGCCATGGACATCTCCACCCCCCTCGCCCGGGCCGCGGCCAGTTGCTGCCTCGCCTCCTCGCCGCGGCCGCCCGCGGCCAGGGCCACGACCAAGTTGTTGCAGGCCGCCCGGTTTCTCGGCGCCAGGCGCACCGCCTCCCGGAAGTGGCCGACGGCTTCTTCAAGCCGGCCCTCTCCGTCGAGGAGCACGCCGGCGGCGATGTGGGCCCGGACGTAATCGGGTCTCAGCCTCAGGGCCTCCACCTGCGCGGCCAGGGCCTCGGCCCTCCGGCCCTGGCCAGCCAGCAGGGTTCCCAGGCTGTAGTGCGCTTCCGCCAGACCCGGGTCGGCCTTCAGCGCCCGCCGGTAGTGGACGGCGGCGGCCTCCGGGTCGCCCTGCAGGCGCCGGATGTTTCCGAGGCCCAGGTGGGAGGCGGCCGAACCGGGGGTCAGCTCGAGGCCTCGCTCCAGGGCCCGTGCCGCCCCGGCCAGATCACCGGCCGCGGCCAGCACCAGGCCCAGGTCCTGGTGCGCCCGGGCTCCGTCGGGCCGCTGCAGGATGGCCCGCCGCAGCACCTGCGCGGCCCGGGGGTGAAGACCGGCCTTGGCCTGGCGATCGGCGAGTCCCAACAGCTCCCGGTAGGTGCGTCCCTCGAGGGCCGTCTCCTCGACCTGGGCCAGGCGGCCGGTGCGCTCCAGGAGGATGAGGAGCCCCGGGTGGTCCGGCCGCAGGCTCCGGGCCCGCTCGAGGTGGGCCTGCCACCCCGGTTGGCGCCGCTCCCGCCGCAGGGTCGCCTCCACCACCAACGCGCTCGCCTCCCGCGTGCGCTCGAGCGCTTCGAGGAGGTCACCGTCCCGCACCGGGTCCAGGCCTGTCAGGTAGGCCGCCACCGGCCGGCGCTGCCGGGAGAGCAGCTCATAGACCGCCAACTGGCTGTGCAGGCTGGGCTTGGAGGGCGCGAACTCGAGCACCGGGCGGTCCACGGTGTGCAGGGGCGCGCCGGCCAGCTCGCCGGCCAGGCCGCTCTCGTCGGTGAGGAAGCAGTCCAGCAGCAGCACGGGGTCGCCGAGGCGCACCTGGGCGAGTCCGGCGGCGGCCTGATCCGCGAAGCGGTCCAGGAAGCCCGCCGCATCGATGCGCAGCGGTTCCAGGGAGCCGACGAGCAGGGCGTGCTTGGTGTAGTGCGTGTTGGCCGCCCAGATCGTGAAGTGGGGGAAGACGGAGTGGAAGGTGCGCAGGATGGTGAGGAAGCTCTGCAACCGCATGTCCAGGGGCAGCCAGCTGGTCATCAGCCCCCCGGGCCGCAGCCGTTCCCTCCCGGCGGCGAAGTGCTCGCGCGTGTAGAGGCCGGAGTTGCCGGCGTAGTACGGCCAGATCGAGTCGTTGAGGATCAGGTCGTAGCTTCGCCGGGTGAGGCGCAGGAAGCTGGCGCCGTCGGTGACGAAGGGCGTGACCGACGGATGGCCCAGGACGCCGTGGTTGATGTCCCGAAAGAAACCGTCCGCCTCATCGAGGACCGACCGGCTGATCTCGGCCACGTCGAGGGAACAGCCCGGGTAGCCGGTGAGGATGCGGGCCGTCTCTCCCGATCCGAAGCCGATTTGCAGCACCTGACGGGGCTCCCGGTGCAGCAGCGCCGGGATGTGGGCCTGCAGCATCTGGGTCGTGCGCAGGGTCAGGGTCGTGCCCGCCACGTTGATCGATCCGGTGGAGATCACCCGGTCGCCGTTGGGCAGCTCGTGCACGGTGGTGATCCCGCCGGCGCCCTCCCGCGCGTGCAGGAGGCGCGTGCGGCTGTCGACCTCCCGTTCCCCCGCGTTGTACAACCGGAAGAGCAGGTCCGACGGCAGCACCAGGAGCCCCAACCCCGCCGCCGCCCAGGAGGCGACGATGGCGCGGCGCCAGGCCGTCGAGTGGCGCCGGACCCGCGCCGGGGCCGCCACCAGGACGGCAGCCGCCAGGGCGAGGTTGACACAGGCCAGCAGCGCCAGGCTGTGCTGGGTCCCGAGGAGGGGGGCCAGACAGAAGCCTCCCATGAGCGAGCCGAGCACGGCCCCCGCGGTATTGGCGGCGTAGACGCGCCCCACGGCCTCGCCGACGCCTCGTCCCGGGGCCGCCAGTCGAGCTACGAGGGGCAGGGACATCCCCATCATCAGGGTCGGGGGCAGCATGACCGCCGCCGAAAACCCCAGCTGGCGGAGGGTGCGCGCCCCCCACGATCCGTCGGCGGCCACCTGGACACTCTCGAGACCGCCGATGACGAAGATCGAGACCAGGGCCGACAGACCGATGCCGGCCTGCAGTCCGCTCAGCCGGCGCCAGGCGGAGGCGGGTCCTCGCTCCCGGAGGCCCCGCTCCCAGGCGCCGAGCAGCAGTCCTCCGAGTCCGAGGCCGGTGAGGAAGGTGGTCAGCATCACCGAGAAGGCGTAGGTGGTGGTCTTGAGCTTGAAGACCAGCAGCCGGGTCCACAGGACCTCGTAACCGAGGGCGGAGAACCCGGAGGCGGCCGCGACGCCGAGAAGCAGGAGCGTGGCGGGCCCGGGCGCTTCCGGCGCGGAAGGGGCGGCCTCCGGACCCGGAGCGGACCTGGGCCCACGCCGGCGGTGCACGCTGCGCAGCACCAGGAAAGCGGCCGCCAGCAGCAGGTTGAGGGCCGCGGCGGCGGCGATGCTGCCGCGCACGCCGAGATGCTCCACCAGGAAGAAGCCGGTGATCAGGCAGCCCGCGGCGGCGCCCGCCGTGTTCAGTCCGTAGAGCATTCCCACGCCGCCGGCCAGGTCTCGCGGCTGCCGGATCAGGTAGCGGCTGAGCACCGGCAGGGTGCCTCCCATCAGGAAGCTGGGCGCCATCAGCAGGAGGAAGGCCAGCAGCCCGCGGCAGACCGTCAGCAGCCAGAGGCTGTGCGGGGCGGCCCTGAACAGGAGGCCGTACAACCCGTCCATCCGGTCCAGGACCGGGATGACGGCCACCGCCGAGAGCGCGATTCCGACCTCGATGGCGGCGTAGAGTCCGAGCTCGTCACCCGGCCGCCGGTCTACGCGGCGTCCGAAGTACCAGTTGCCCAGGGCCAACCCGGCCATGAAGGCCGCGAGCACGGCGCTGACCGCGTAGGTCGTGTTGCCGAAGACGAAGGCGAAGGCCCGCGTCCAGGCGACCTCGTAGATCAGGCCGGTGACGCCGGACAGCAGGAAGAGGACGCGGAGAGCCATCTCAGGCACCCAGGCGCCGCAGGGCGGCGTCGAGGTCCGGCCGGCGCCGGGGAGGGACGAAGGAGACGGCCTTGCGGAGGAGAGCCAGTCCCCCCGCCCGGCGGAAGCGCTCCCGGTCGGCGGTAGTCAGCCGTCCGAAGAGGGTCAACTGCCGCTCGACCAGTTCCGCCACCCGTTCGCGCAGCAGCGGCGGCGGGGAGAGGTAGGGCATGTTGCGCAGGAAGAAGATCAGGTCGTTGTGGGCCAGGGCGTCCGCCAGCCCGGTGTAGCCGAGGCGGTCCCGGCAGGACTCGAAGCCGGCCGCCGGCCGCGGGGTTCCCCATCCGGAGGCCGGGTCGCGGGCGGCCATCTCCTCGATCAAGGTGCGGGCCAGCAGGTAGTGGCCGTAGATCGTGGGGTGCAGGTAGTCGGTCATCAGCCTGTTGCCGACGATGCCCGCGGGGGAGGCCGCGGCAAAGGCGGCCTCCACGTCGGAGACGATCACGTTGGCATGGCGCCGGCCGGTCTCCCGCAGGATCTCGTTGAACACCGCCGGGGCGCGAAAAGGCACGCGGTCCAGGTCGCGGGCCAGGCGGAAGGAGGCCAGGGCCTCGCGGCCTCTCCCCTCCATCTCCTGCAGCCGGCCCAGCTCGAAATGGGCGGCGGCGCACTGCGGCGATTTCCTCAGCGATTCTCCGGCCAGGACTCGCAACGGCTCCCTCCGTCCCTGACGGCGGAGGGCCCCCGCTTCGGCGGCCAGGTCCGCGCCGGTGCCGCCGCTGCACTCCGAGCGCAGGGGATAGAACCCGCCGAGGTTCGACACGAGGGTTCCCAGCAGGACCGGGACGCCTCTCTCGGCGGCGGCGTCCGCCAGGTCGTCGAGATTGGCCCGGTAGTTGTCCGCCGTACTCGCGTAGCTGCCATGGGTCCAGTCGATCTGCTCGGTCACCAGGTGCAGCCCGAAGCGCGGCGGCTCCCCAGCGGCCAGCGAGGACAGGCCGAAGACCAGCTCCCTGGCGGCGTGGTAGAGCCGGGATCTCTCCAGCTGCATGTGCGCCCGGATCAGCCACCGCGCGTTGCCCAGCCGCACGAAAGGCGTCGTCGGGCCGTAGGGGCCCACGAACTCGTTGTGGCCCATGTAGAGGACGATCAGGTCCGGATCGTAGTCGAGGATCTCGCGCGCGAAGTCGAGGACGCAGTGGCTGTTGACGGCCGTGATTCCGCAGTTGATGACCTCGAAGCGGCGGTCCGGGAAGGCGTCGGCGAGCATCAGCTGGAGAAAGCTCGGGAAGTCGAGACCGGGGGCGTTGGGGAAGCCCACGAGGGTGGAGCCCCCGAGAGCGAAGAGGCGCACCGTACCCGGCGCCTTGCGGGCGGCGAAGTCGCTGGCCACCGGCCGGCGGAGCAGGTGAGGGGGAAAGAAGCGGTGCGTGACCTCGGGATTGACGGTGTAGGTCCGCGAGGTCTCGTCGAGCAGGAACAGGTTGTTCGGCGGTCCGTAGCCGACCGCCCGGAGGCCGAGTTCCGCCAGCCCGAGAACCCCGAAGCCCCCCAGCAGGGCCAGAAGGTTGGCCCTGCTGGGCCGGGGCCTCAGTAGGCGACGGCGATGAGGCGTTGGTCTGCCTTTCTCGACGCGCCGGCGTCGTCGACGTCGACCTCGACGCGGCACAGGTACAGCCCCGGGGAGACGAGATTGCCGGACCCGTCGGACCCGTCCCAGTGGAAGGTCTGGTCGCCGAAGGTGACGCGCTCCTCCCGCCACACGAGGCGGCCGCCGAGGTCGTAGATCCTCACCTCCACCGGCCGCGCCACGTTGACGTTGCCCACCGAGAACCGGACCTCGGTGCGGTCGTTGATACCATCGCCGTTCGGCGTGAAGGTCCTCGGCTCGACCTCGATGGCGCGAACCACCCGCCGGCTGATGGGGACTGCGATGCTGAGACCGCTGCCTGGCCGTATGGTGGTGGCGTCGCCCGCATCGACCTGCTGCCAGGCGGGCCGCCCCTGGGAGTCGCGGATGGCCACGTCGAGGGTCGTTCCGTTCAGCAGGACCTTGGCGCGGAAACCGATGCGGACCAGCTCGCCGGCGGCTTGCACGAGGCCTCGCTCGGACTGCGGCAGCTGGTTGTACGAGGCTTCGGTCAGCGACACGCCCTGGCGATCGTAGGGGAACTCTCCTCCCAAGCCGACGAGCTTGCGGAAGTAGCGGATCTCGCCCCTGACGGAGTCGGGCAGAGCGCGATAGTCGAACTCGCCCACCTCCTCCTGCTGCGGGTCCCCGTCGTCGGTGTGTCCGGTGACCTGGAAGTGCAGGATCCTCCCCTGCTGCTCGATGGGCAGGCCCAGGTAGGTCAGCTCACTCAGGATCCGGCCGTCCTCATCGACGGGCACCTCGTCATCTTCCTCGACGATCTTCCGGTGGAAGACCCGGGTCTGACCACTCTCGGGCAGGGAAGCGACCCTGCGCGGCAGCCTCAGGATGATCCGGGAGGTCTCCTCCGATCCGGGGACGCCCGCCACACGACCTTGCAGGACCTTCAGGGTGTCGCCCGAAGAGGGATCGAGGAGGGCCGCGAAGGGGCCGTCGTCGCCCTCGAACCAGTTCGTCGGCTCGCCGGTGACCGGGTCGGTCCGGGACGCCAACTCGGAGAACCGCTGGGCGGTGCCGTCGGCCATGGCTCCGTCGTCACCGACCGCCAGGTGCAGCAACTCGAACTCCTGGATCGGGTCGGCGTCGACCAGGAACTCGTCGAAACGGCTGCTCGGCTCGCCGTCGGGATCCAGTTCGATGAAGGTGGGCCGCACGAAGAGCTCGAATTCCTGCTGGCTGCGCGGATCGGCCTCCGACGGCCACACCTCGGCCAGGGAGTTGAGGGCCGTCGGGGGCAAGAGCTCCAACTCGATCGAGCGCAGGGTGGCGGCCAGGTCCGGCGTCTCGGACAGCAGCCGCGCCTGGATCTGCAGGTACCTGCGGGGGCTCGGCGAGGTCACCCGCTGGCCCGGCGCCAGGTAGCGCTGGCTCCAGGAGCTCCAGCCGCCGCCAGGGACCCGCCGGGGCACGATGGGCCCCTTGAAGCTGGTAGGCAGCTTGTTGTATTCGTCCTCCGTCTTGGGCTCGCCGCCGCTGCCGTAGAACTCGGTCACGTCCACCAGGCGGTCGCCGGTGCGCGTGCGGATCTCCACGTCCATCCTCTCCGGGTCCGGCACGTCCGCCTCCCAGGAGACGGCGCCCAGGAAGGTGGCTCCCGGCAACTCGATGATGGGGGAGGTGAGGGTGACCTGGGAGGGGTAGCCCGACCCGAAGATCTGCAGCTCGCGGATGCGGTCGCCGGTGTTGTATCCGCCCGCACGGCCCGGCGAGTCGGAGAAGATCTGCGTGCGCACGTAGCGCACCGGCCGTGGCTCGGGGAGGGAGATCTCGATGTTGCTGCGTCCCTGCCCGCTCGGGTCGCGGTCGATCTCGCTGAAGCGCAGATTGCCGTTCGGGTCGAGACTGCCGTCCGAGACCCAGGTGACCATCTCGTCGACGCCGTTGACGGAGCCCACCATGCGGAAGAAGTCGAGCCAGAAGCGGGCCCCCAGATCGAGGGTCATGATGCCCCGGTTCGCGAACCGCGCGTCCGGCGACCACACGAGCTGCAGGTAGTTGCTCTCGTAGAGGCCGTCGAACCCCGGATCGCCGGCGAAGTTCCCGGTCAGGTCCACGTGGCCGCCGCCGTCGATCACGCCGAGGGAGATGTTGTCCCCCTGGGTCCAGACCTCGACTTCGGCCAGGCGCGGGCGCTCGCGCTGGTAGTAGACGAGGGATCCCTTGCGATCGTCGCCGACCTTGTCGTAGACCTCCTTCGCCACCCGTGTCTCGGCGCCGGTGGCGTTGACGATGTGGTACTCGATGCTGCCGCGGTCCTCGAGGGGAAGGGCGAGGTACTCCTCCTCCGAGGCCAGTCGGCGGAACCGGTCGAAGCGGCTGTCGGTGACGGCGATGCGCAGGCGGTGGAGCTGTCTGTAGCCGCCCTCGATGTCGAACTCGACGACCGGTTCGGAGCCCACGCTCTGGAGGGCCGGGTGCGAGCCGAGGTCGAAGCTCACCACCTGGTGCTCCACGTTCGGCGTGTTCGTGCTGGCGATCAGCTGGAGGGCCGCCTCGCGCAGGTGGGAGGCGGCGCCGAGGATGCGGAACTGGCGAAAGGGCTCACCCGCCCCTGGATCGGCGAACCGCAGCACGATATGCCGGACCGGCACGACACGGCCGAGCTCGATGTCGACGTACCATTCGGACAGGTCGTGGCTGTGGAACTCGACCTGCCGGAGGGCGGTGGGCGCCGCGAGCCAGGCCAGTGAATCCACCCGGGCCAGATCGCCCACGTCGTCCGGGGCGAGGAAGATCTTCGGGCCGCGCCTGGCCTCCGGCAGGGCCAGCCACTCGCTCTCCGAGACCAGGGTCGTCGGCTCCCAGTAGGTGGAGGGGTCGCCGTCCAGAATGTTGGGCGCCGTCTCGGCATTGCGGGGTGTGTAGCGGATGCCGCCGTAATAATAGGACCACTCGATCGAGTCCCCGGCCTTGATGCCCTTCTTCTCGTTGTCCTTGAGGTGAACGATGGGGACGCCCGCCACGGAGGCCGCCTGGGAGCGGATGTTCAGGGGCATGACGCCCCCCTCCCGGTTGACGTCCTTGCCCAGCTTGTCGAGGGCCTTCTGGTTGCCGATCAGGATCGTGAACCGGTCCATGTCGGTGATGGCGTTGGTCTGCTTGCGCACCAGTTGCGGGCGCACGAAGCCGCCCTCCGGATCGACGTCGGTCGCGTGGCGGGGCCGCTGCCAGAGGGCCCAGTCCTCGGCCCGGTCGATGACGATCCGGTCGCCGGTGATCCGGAATCCGTCCTCGGCTCCCGCCGTCGTGGCGGACCCGAGGCCGGCTCCCGCGGTGATGACCCCCAACCACCCCCACCATCCGAAGGCTCGACGTTTCATCGGCAACCATCCTCGCTGGCCGCGCCCTGGCACTCCGGCGCGGCGGTGGCCGCATGGGCTGCGGCAGTGCCCGGAAGCGCTAACTATAGTAGCACACGCGAGTCCGCCGGTCACGTCCCGCCCTCGGGGGTGACGCCCGCCAGCAGCGCCTCCGGGAGGGCGGCCTCGAGGCGGTCCTCGAAGACCTGGACCTCCCCCTGGCGGCGCTGCCGCGTGGCCTCCAGCCAGTCCTCGAACAACCGCCGCTCGAAGCCGGCCACCAGGGAGGCCCTGGCGCGGGCCCGGGCCTCGTCGAACTCCTGGATCCTCTCCGGCTGCCTGCGGACGACCTTGATCAGCACCCACGCCTTGTCCTGCAGCGAAATCGGACCTGTCACCTCTCCGATCGGGGTCTCCTCCAGGGCCGTCCAGAGCTCGGGCAGCACCTGCCGGGACAGACTGTTGGCGCACAGCAGGCCGTTCGCCCGGCGCCGCCGGATGGTATTGCCTCGCAGGCGGGAGAGTTCGAGGAGCTGAACGTCGTCGTCGATCTGTCCCAGGACCTGGTCGGCCTCCTGGCGGGTCCGGAACAGGATCTCGTCGAAGCAGGCCTCCGCGGGCAGGCGGAAGCTCTCCAGGTGCTCCTCGTAGTAGGCACGGACCCGCTCTTCGGTGGCCATGGAATCGGCGCTGCTGACGATTTGCCCCCGCAGGCTGTGCAACATCATCTCCGGATGCACCTGGTCCCGCCACTGAACGATCTCCGGGTCCGCGGCAAGACCGCGGCGGCCGGCGTCGACCAGCAGCAGGGCGCGGCCCTGGAGGAGGCGCTGCCCCAGGGCCACGGAGAAGCCGCTGTCCGTCAAGGCCCGGCGGGTGCGCACCCTGTGCTCGCGGATCGCCTCCAGGTAATCCTCCACGGTCACGGACCCGCCTTCGAAGGTGAACAGCGGCTTCCGGGCCTCGGCCGTGGTCAGCGGCCGGACCCGGCGGCTGCCGGTGTCGAGACCGGCCAGGAACCCGAGGCCGCCGGCATCCGGAGCCCAGTTCAGCTCGCGGGCCAGCACCTCGACCCGCTGGTCCTCGATCTCCTGGCGGGCCTCACGGACCAGCCGTTGCCGCACGCGGTCTCGCAGGGAGGGGTCGGTGGAGGTGCGGTCGTCGAGGAACCGGACCAGGTGCCAGTTGCGGCCCAGCGGCAGGGGCGGGGAGACCTCCCCGGCGGCCAGGGAGTCGAAGACCGCCGCGGGGATGCCGGCTCGCGGCGCCGTGAGACGATTGAGATAGCCCACTGCACCGGCCCGTGAACCGCTCGCCCCGGCCAGCTCCTCGAACCGCTGCCCCCGCGCGAGGTCGGCGCGCAGCCGCAGCGCCTCCTCCTCCGACTCGACGAGGATCGCCTGAGCCAGGCGCTCCCGGGCCAGTCCCATGTCCTTTATGTAGGTTTCGACCTCGTCGGTGGTCACCTCGACGGGGGGGATCTCGCGCTGGCGGTGGAGGGACAGGACCCGGTCCTCCGACTTGCGCCGCAGCCGGCGCAGCAGTTCCGGATCCTCGGGCAGGCCTCGCGCTTCCGCCTCCAGCAGCATGAGCTCGCGATCGACCAGCGTCTGCAGGTAGTCGCGGCGCGCCTGCGGCCCCTTCTGCGAGGTCCGCAGCCCGGGGGGAAGGGTCATGACGAATCGGCGCAGGGCCTCCTCGTCGATCGGCCGGCCCGCAACCCGGGCGACGACGACGGCGCCGTCCTCGCCACAGCCGCTGCAGGCCAACCCGATCAGCATGGCGGTCATCCCCGAAAGAGGTCCGCTGGCTCTTTGCATGGTCATTTTGCGAGTCTATCCTGAAACGGGGGATGACGAATATACGGGGACTCCGAGGGCTCTCAACCATGCTGGCGCCGGCCGCCACCGTCGCCCTGACCTGGATCGTCTACGCCGGCAGCCTGGCGAACGGGTTCGTCTTCGACGACTCCGCCTACCTGGGCAGCCCGGCGGTCCGCGACTTCGACCTGCGCGCCCTCGTGCTGGCCAACTGGGCGGGTCTCGATCTCTACCGTCCCCTGGCGCTGATTTCCATCGCCGCCGATCACGCCCTCTGGGGCGAGTTGGCCGCCGGCTTCCACCTGACCAACGTCGCCCTGCACGGTGCCGCGGCCTCGGTGGTCTGGTGGCTGGCCCGGCCCCTTGCGGGCCAGCGCGCGGCCTGGATCGCGGCCCTGGTCTTCGGACTGCATCCGTTGCAGTCCGGGGTCGTCTACTGGATCTCGGCACGCGCCGATCTGCTCTCGTCCGGTCTGGTGCTCCTCGGGCTGGGGGCCCACCTGCGAGCCGGCCCGGAGGGTGGTCGCGCCGGCGGCTGGCGGTGGCTGGCGACCGGCTGCTGCGCCCTGGCGCCGCTGGCCAAGGAGACCGGCGCCCTGTTGCCCGTCGCCGCCTGGTGGCTCGACCGCTGCCGTCCGGCGCCCGGCGTCCGGCGCCCGCTGGCGCGCCACGGCCTGGCCTGGGTGCGGCGCCATCCCGGCTATCTCGCCGCCCTGGCCGCGGCCCTCGCCCTGCGCACGGTCGTGGTCTCGGGCGGCGCCGAGCCACCCGAGAGCGCCAACTTCCTGGCCTCCGCGGGGCTGGCGGATCGCTGGGCGATGTCCGTTGCGATCCTGGGGCGCTACGCCTCGCTGGTGGTCTTCCCCCTCCACCTGTCGGCGGACTACTCCTTCGACTCGATCCCCCTGAGCGGGGCCAGCGACCCCTGGCTCTACGCCGGCCTCGCGGTCCTGATCGGCCTGGCGCTGGCCGCCCGGCGACAAGAGGGGGTGGCCTCCTTTGCCGCCGGCGCCTTCCTCCTGGCCTGGCTGCCGGTCTCGAACCTCCTGGTACTGGCCCCGAGCGCCATGGCGGAGCGCTACGTGTACGCCGGGTTCCACGCCGTCGCTCTGGCTGCCGGATGGGCCGCCGGCCGGCTGCTCCAGGGCTCGAAGGGGAGGCGGCGGGCGGCCGCCGCGGGGCTGTCCCTGGTGGCCGGCCTGTGGATCCTGCGCGTCGAGGCCCGGGCCGGCGATTGGCGCGATGACGGCGCCTTGTTCACCGCCGTGAACCGCCGCCATCCCCGAAACGCCAGGGCGCTGGAGAACCTGGGCCACTGGAGGGCCCGCCAGGGAGACCTGAAGTCAGCCGTGGGCCTCTACCGCGAGGCCCTGGTCGTGCGGCCCGAAAACCTGCGGGCCCTGATCAATCTGGGCCTCCTCGAGTCGCGCAGAGGACAGCTGCCGGAGGCCGCCGTGGCTTTCGGTGGGGCCCTGAGCCTGAATCCCGAGCACTCCGGCGCCCTGCTGGGCCGGGCTCGGGCCCTGGAGGGGTTGGGACGACTGGAGGAAGCGGCCCACGACTACCGCAGGCTCCTCTCCCTGGCTCCCGGCCACGCCGGCGCGGCGGCCGGGCTCGCCCGCCTGCGGGCCGGCGGGGATCCGGACGGAGGTGGCCCCTGACCGCCGGCGGGGAACGTGGGGCCGGTGGCCCGGGCCGCTGGCGGGGCCGGCTGCTGGCGCTGGCGGCCGGGGTTCTCCTGGTCGCCGGGATCGAGGCTCTTCTGCACCTGGTGCCCGGCTTTTCTCCGCCGCCCCTCGTGCTCACCCTCGCCGAGGAGGCCGGTTCGGGGCGCGCTCTGCGCCAGCTCAATCCCCTCTATCCGCGGCGCTTTTTCGCCGGTTCCATGGGCGGATTCGACCTGGGGGGCGTGCGGCTGGCCCCGCACCGCTTCGTCGATCCACCCCCGGACTCCGCCCTGCGGGTGGTCGCCATCGGCGCCTCCACGATCCAGGGCTATCCGCATCCCGCCCGTCTGGCGGCGCCGGCCCTCTTGGAGTCGCTGCTCGCCGGCGCCCTGGACCGCCCGGTGCAGGTCCTGAATCTGGGGATCACCTCGCTGGCCAGCTTCGCCGTCGCCCGGGTCGTCGACGACGCGCTGAGGAGCCTCGAGCCGGACCTGGTCGTCGTCTACACCGGCCACAACGAGTTCTACGGGGTCTACGGAGTCGCCGCCCTGCGCCAGGGCGGGCCCAGTCCCTGGACCCGGCACCTCCACTATCGCCTGATGAGGCTCCGGCTGACCGGCCTCGTGCGCTGGCTCTCCGCGCAGGTCCGGCGGCGGCCGGCGCCGGACCAGAACCTGCTGGCGGCCATGGGTTCGGCGGGTCCGGTGCCATCCGGCCATCCCGCGCGGGAGCGCGCCGTGCGCCAGCTGCGGTCCAGCCTCGAGGAGATCGCGGCCGCATGCCGGCGGGCCGGGAGCCGCCTCGTGCTGTGCGCGCCGGCCGCCAACGACGCCGGGTTCATGCCGGACACCACCGCCGCCGCCGGGCGGCGGGCGGCGGCGCAGATGGACCGCGCCCGGGCCTTGGCCGCGGCCGGCCTTCCGGAGGAGGCGAGACGGGCCTTCGCCGCGGCCCGGGAGGCCGATCCGGCGCCCTGGCGGGCGCCTCCGGATCTGGTGCGTACGGTGCGCGAGATCGCCGCGGCCCACGGCGTATCCCTGGCCGACGCCGAGCGCCGGCTTGCCGATGCTGCGGCTGACGCCGCCACCGGATGGGACCTCATGGTAGACCACGTGCATCCCACGGCCCGGGGACACGCCCTGCTGGCGCGGTCCGTGGTGGCCGCCCTGGTCGGCACCCCGCCCCCCTGGGACGTGCCTGCGGACTGGGAGAACAAGGTCCCCGGGGACGCCGGTCTGCTCAGCGCTCACGGGCGCCTGCCGGTCGAGAACTTCGCCCTGGCCGAGGCGGCGGCCGGCCTGCTGTCCCGGCCTCCGATCCGGCAGCCCGGCCGTGCCGCCCGGCTGCGGCGGCAGGCCGGGGGGCTCTGGGCCGGGCTCGGGGAGAGCGAGCGCAGGGGCTACGAAGCCTGGGCCGGAATGGGCCGGCGTCCTCCCCTGGTCCTGCCCGTGGCCGACCAGCTGTTCGCCGCCCGGCGTTTCGCGGAGGCCGGCGAGCACTACCGGGCGGCGGTCCGGGAGGCCCCCTTCACCCCCTGGGGGGACCTGTGGCCGGCCCTGCGGCTGGGCCGGTGCCGCCTCTATCTGCAGGACGGCCGCCTCACCCCCGACCAACGCGCCGACGTGGAGGCGGCGGTCCGGCGAGCCGGCCTGGTGGCCCTGACCGCCGCCGTCGATCCGCACTTCGTGCGCACCTTCGACGACTATGCCAGGCGCCTCCTGGCCGCGCCGTCCGGAAAAGGGCGGCCGGCCGACCCTGGGGGGCACCTTTTTCCTTGACCGGCACCGGGCGATTGTATATTTATTGCGCGCTAAAGATAGCGTCGGGCTGCCGCTCGATCCGGTCACCCCAGCCTCGAATCGCACCACACCCAGCCTGGAGAAGCACCATGCGCAGACTTCGCACCATTTGCACCCTCGCCGCCTTCGTCGTCGCCGGGCCCGCAACGTCGGCCTGGGCGCACTTCCCGGCCGGCGAGTTCCTCTTCGCCGTGCAGTTCCCCGATGCCAACGTCCCGGACGTCGACGGCAACCTGGCCGACTGGGACGTCGTGCCTCAGGTGCCGTACGAGGTCGGAAACGACATGTACTCAGATGCCGTCTACAGCAAGGTGCGGGGCGAGATCGACGTCTCCGACCTGAGCGTGCGGCAGATCGTCGGCTGGAACGACAACAACAACCGCCTCTACCTGATGGCCGAGGTCTTCGACAACGTCCACAATGCGGACCGCGAGGATCCGGCCCAGTTCTGGGCCGACGACGCCTGGGAGATCTACATCGCCCCGACCCACCCCGAAGCCGAGGGCGGGGGTGAGTACGACATCAAGCAGTCCTTCAACTTCGCCATGCCCCCGATAGGCGGCAACTGGGGTCAGAACCTGCCCGACTTCGAGTGGCGCGTCGATCCTTTCAACGAGGACACCTGGGAGTTGCAGTATTCCTTCACGGGCGAGGAGTTCGGCGAGAGCACCTACTACTACGAGATGTGGATCCTGCCCCTCGACTTCATCCCCGCCGACGGCGACCGCGAGGCCGCGGAGGAGACCGATCTCGAGGAAGGACAGGTCATCGCCATGAGCTGGACCTTCGGCGACTTCGACGAGCCCGGCACGACCTACCAGGGCTTCTGGTCCACCTCGCCGAACGGTTGTTGTCGCGCCGACAACGACATGGTCATGAGCGAGGCCGACGACAGCATCGACTGGGGTACGCAGATGACGGCTGTCGAGGCCGACTCCTGGGGCCGCATCAAGTCCCAGTTCGTCGACAAGTAGCAACAGCGGGGGCGGTCCTTTTCGCCGTCCGGCGAATGTCGGTGAGCGACCGGGATCCCACCGATCGATCCGGCTAAAGGGGGGCGATGGGAGCACGACCCATCGCCCCTTTTTTTTGGCGCTTCGGGGAGGGCTTGGAGCATGAACAGGTTTCTCGGTGTGGGGTTGCTCGCCGTCGTCGGGCTCACGGGGGTCCCCGTAGAGGCCATCGACTACGGCTCGCGTCTCGGCGTCCAACGCGGGGGGGAGGTGGACTTCGCGCCTCGCGGGCCGGGGGTGCTGTTCGACGCCCTGGATCCGGCCCTCCGGAAGTGGTACGTCCCCCAGGAGCTCTACAACGACTACCGCTGGCGCCAGTGGGAGTACTCCAACTACGCCCGGCAGGAGTATCAGCGGTACGTGACCACCACCCTTGAGGGCGACTACTTCTACGACTTCTTCGGCAACTACGTCACCCGCGGCTGGCTGATCTACAACAACATCCAGCGCCAGCCCGAGCAGCGGGGCAGCCAGTTGTTCAAGGACGGGCGCTTCGGCGGCTGGTTCTCGGACGTGGTCGTTTCCTCCGACAGCAAGGGAGAGTACCACTACGCCATCACCATCGCCAACGGCCTGCGCACCACCCTCACCCCGCTGACGTTCTCCAAGCCAGACTTCGACGGCGTCCAGTTCGACCTGGCCACCGACAAGTACATGGCCACCGCCCTCTACTCCAGGGTGAGCCAGTCGGGCGGCAGCAGCACCTTTGCCGAGGGCATCAACCGCACCAACAACACCACCTTGATGGGAGGCCGCGGCACGGTGCAGGTGGGCGACTTCACCACCCTGGGCGTCAACTTCGTCAACGCCCACCAGTCCAACACCCTCATCGACGGCTTCCAGGGCAACCCGCTGGCGGGGGAGCTGACCATCGATCAGAAGGCCGAGCCGATCAGCTGGATCGAGGTCCTCCTCAGCGACGACTCCCCCGGGGATGGCGAGGGCGGGGCCGCCTTCTTCCCGGCCGGCTCAGACATCGCCATCACCTACCTCGATGGCTCCGTCGACCGGGGCAAGAAGATCGGCTTCGCGCCGACCGTGGAGGGCGGGTTCCCCCAGGAGGGATTCGTATCGGCCGACGGGGAGGAGCAGATCACCCTGCGCTACGACTTCGAGAGTCCCGACTTCCTGCTCACCGCCTCCCAGGACAAGACGCAGATCCGCAAGGTCGAGTTCGAGCTCGTCCTCGGCAACGACTACAAGGTCCAGTACACCTCCAACCGCCAGGAGGGCAGCGCCAGCGACCCCGTCTTCCTGCTCGTGGCCCAGGCCCGGGGCAACGTCAAGGACAACACGAACCTGTCCATCGTCACCTTCGAGTACGGCCTGCCCACGGCTACCAGCATCTTCGGGTTCACGGTGGAGATCACCGACGTCAAGGGGGTGAACGTCTACGGCGAGTGGGACAACAGCCGCGTCTACCGCAAGTACCCCTACCCGAGCAACGACCAGGGCAACACCGACCACTCCCGATCGTCCGGGACCGACCAGCGTCCCTCGGCCAGCGCCTGGATGGTCCACGGCGACAAGAACGACTATCCGTTCTTCGCCTACGGCGAGGCCTTCGAGATCGATCCCGAGTATGCCACGAGCATCTGGGTCACCGAGCAGGACGGCACCATCGACTACACCTCCGGCTACTACCAGCGCGGCCAGCCCGGCCGCATCGAGCGCTTCACCTACGAGTTCGTCGAGGACAACGACGATCAGGACCGTACCCCCGACTGGGGCCGCAATGACGCCTTGGGCACCGACTACGCCGTGTTCCCCGGCTGGGACGAGAACAACGACTTCATCCCGGACTTCAACCAGAACGACAACGGACGCGTCATCAACCTGATCCCCGACTACGAGGAGCCCTTCCTCCGGCAGAACGTGGACCGGCCTGAGTTCCTCTACGGGATCGATGCCAACAACAACACCTGGGTGGACCGCTTCGAGAACGACAACGAGCCCGATCTGCCCTACAAGAGGAACCGGCGGGGCTGGAACGCCTATGCCGGTATGTACCTGACACCCCAGGTGCGAGTAGCCGCCGGGCGGCTCGAGGAGGAGGAGATCACCTCCGACCGGGCGAACGAGACCTCCTACGCCCTGCTGAACGTCGACGCCGACCATCCCCTCTGGGGTCGGTTTCGCTTCTTCGAGATGGTCAAGAGCATGCGGGACGACCTGCCGGACAACATCCTCCAGTGGGACAACCGTAACACCCTGCGCAACGACCGCAACGTCGAAGTCATCGACCCCTTGCTCGGCCGCGACACCTTCTCCAACACGGTCGCCCTGGCCCATTCCGTGTCGCCCCTGGGCGGCCTGCGCGTGAAGAACAGCTTCAAGTGGGACCTTTGGCACCAGCGGCTGAGCGCGGAGGAGCGCCGGCCCCTGGGCCTGGGATCCAGGGAGTTCTTCATCGGCCTGATCAACAAGGCGGAGTACCGCTTCGACTTGGGCCGCCTGGAGATCGAGCCCCGCTGGAAGAGCGAGTTCCGGCATCAGACCTACGACCTCTTCTCCAACCGCGAGCGGCGCGAGCTCACCGAGATCGTGGGGACCATCGTCGAGTTCCCCATGCTGAGCCATTCCGTCGTCTCCACCGGGTTGGAGTACGTGCGCTTCAGCGACCTGGACAGCGACGTGAACGACTTCCAGTCCTTCATCGTCGCCGGGCAGTTGACCAATGTCTCCGCGTACCAGGGATACCAGTTGACCACTCAGGTCGGCCTCAAGCACGACCTCCGGGACTTCGAGGATCCCTCGGTGAAGAGCAAGTCCGTAACCGAGGGTTTCATCACCGTCTACGCGGGTCTGGGCACCCCCTGAGGCGCCTTCAACGACTCGGCGGCGGCGGCCAGGAGGCGTGCGGCCGGCCCTGAGCGGTATTCGGTCCCACTGGCGAGGCGGTTCCGGAGCGGCGGCGATCTTCGCCGTCGCCCTCGTCCTCCGTTTCGCCTATCTGAGCGAGATCGACAGCAGTCCCTTCTTCGACGCTCCCGTCGTCGACGCCCGCACCTACGCCGACGCGGCCCGAGAGTTGGCCGCCGGTGCTTGGCTCGGCCCGGGCGCGCCCTTCTGGCAGCCCCCCCTCTACCCCTATTTCCTCGGTGCGGTCTGGGCGGTCACCGGCGTCGGGTGGATCGCGCCGCGGGTCCTGCAGGCCCTCCTCGGGGCCCTGACCTGCGTTCTGCTCTGGCGGTTGGGGTGCCGCACTCTGTCGGGACCCGTGGGGCTGGCGGCAGCCCTCGCCGCGGCCCTTTGGGGGCCCCTGGTGCTGTTCGGAGGCGAGCTGCTGCCGGCCGCCCTTGCAGTGCCCCTCGACCTCGCGGCGCTGCTGCTCTTGTTGGGCGCCGCGGAGGCGTCGACTCGCGGCGCACGGGCCCGCGGGGCGCTCCTGGCCGGGGCGGGCATGGGAGTGGCGGCCCTGTGCGTGGCCAACGTGCTGGCCTTCGTGCCGGTGGCCGCCGCCTGGCTGGCGCGGCGGCGGTCCCCGGCGACCGGACCCGCCTGGCTGGCGCCGGGGATGGTGTTCGTCGGAGCGGCCCTGGCTATCGCCCCGGTCACGGCGCGCAACGTCCTGGTGGGCCACGACCTCGTGCTGATCTCCTCCAACGCCGGGGTCAACGCCTTCATCGGCAACAACCCCGACTTCGAGCGCACCCGGGCCATCGAGCCCGGACCGGAATGGGTGGAGCTGGTCTCCCGTCCGCGGCGGGAAGCCGGGGCCATCACCCCGTCGGGCCAGTCGCGGTGGTTCCTCGTCCGCGCCCTCGAGTTTGCGGTCACCGAACCGGCGGCCTGGTTGCGGCTCACCGCCCACAAGGCCCACCGCTTCGTCCACGGCGCCGAGACCGGCCGCAACCTGGACCTCTACCAGGCCCGGACCTGGTCCGGACTGCTGTCGGCCCTTCTCTGGAGCCGCGGCCTGGCCTTCCCCATGGGACTGGCCATGCCCCTGGCCCTGCTGGGGGTGCTCCTGGGATGGCGGGAAGGCAGGTTCAGGTGCCCCCGGGCGCGTCTGTTGCTGTGGTTCCTGGCGGTCTACGGCGGGACCGTGATCGCCTTCTTACCGGCTTCCCGTTACCGGCTTCCCGTGGTGCCCGTGCTGCTGCTGCTGGCCGCCCTCGGCGCCCGGGAGCTGGCGGTGTGGGCGCGCCGCGGCTGGCGGCAGGCCGCGCTTCCCGCCGGCGTCCTGCTCGCCTTCGGTGCTCTGTGCAACATCGACGCCCCGGTCATGGATCCGGAGGGAGGCGCCTCGACGCAGCACCGTCTGGGCTTCGTCTATCAGCAGAAGGGGATGGGGGCGAACGCCCTGCGCCACTACCGGCGCGCTCTGCAACTCGACCCGGAGATCCGCGGGGCCCGCTACAACCTGGGAGCCCTGTACGCGGAGCAAGGCCGGTTCGAGCGCGCCGTCCGGGAGTTCGAGGCCTTCGTGGCGCGCTTCCCGGACGACCCACAGGGCCTGCTGGCCCTGGGCGATGCCCGCCTGCGCGCCGGGCGCCACGCCGCCGCCGTGAAAGCCTACCAGGACCTGCTGAGCCATCCCGGCCTGGCCGAGGCCCGGGCCCACGGCGCCGTGGCCGGGGGTCCGGTCGAGATCCATGGACGCCTGGCGGCGGCGCAGGCGCAGATCGGCCGGTTCGAGGAGGCCGCGTCCGCTTACCGGTCCCTGCTCGAGTTGGCGCCGGATTCACTGAACGCCCGCCTTCAACTGGGCATGGTGCTGGAGGAGCGCGGACGGCTCGCCGAATCAGAGTGGGAATACGCCGGGATTCTGGAACTCGACCCCGGCCACGCGGACGCCCACGTGCGCCTGGCCGGACTGCTGTTCCGGGGAGACCGCCCGCAGGAGGCCAAGTCACATCTGGCGCGAGCCATCGAGCTTCGTCCGGAGAGCATGGAGGCGCGCTGGATGCTGGCGGCGCAGTTGATCGTCGAGCACCGCGGTCCCGAGGCCCTGGAGCAGGCCGAGGCGATCCTGGCGGTCGATCCCGATCATTTCGGGGCTACCTGGATCGCCGGCCATCTCCACCAGATCGTCGGGGACAGCCTCGTGGGCGCGGCCCACATCGAGCGCCTCAAGCGGCTCCACGTGAACCGGCGCCACGAAGGCTTTGCCGAGAGCCTCAAGCAGAGCCTGCGGGAGATGATGGAGGGGTTGCGCTGAGCGCCTGGAGCGGTCGGTCAGTAGGCCACGGCGACCGTCCGCACCTGCTCGCTGGTGCGGGCGTCTCCCGCGACGGAGGCCCGCAGGATGTAGATCCCGGGGGGCACGGGGTTGCCCCCGTCGTCGCGGCCGTCCCAACTCAGCCGGGGCTGCGAGATCGGATCGTAGTGTCCGCTCAGGTCGGTGCTCTGGTAGAGCTCGCGCACCCGGCGGCCGGACAGGTCGAAGATGTGGATCGTCACCTCCGCCGGGCGGGTGATGGCGGTGATGTCGTAGGCGACCTTGAGCTCGTCGTTGATGCCGTCGCCGTTGGGCGTGAACGGGTTCGGCTGCAGGCTGATCGCCCCCACCAGGCTGCTCCGCGTGATCGCGGGGCTGAGCACCGTGATCCCCGAGGCCGTGGGCAGGTCGCCCTCTCCGAGGAAGGAGGCGTTGCCCGGGGTGATGCGCTGCACCGTGCCCGCTTCGGCGGCGAAACGCGCGGCCCCTCGGAACACGGTGCTGTAGAGCAGGACCCGGCTGCGGAAGTCGATCTTGACGAGGCGCTGTCCGCCGGGGGACGGCCGCTCGACGGCCGGGAAGCGCACGGCAAAGCCCTGATCGGTGACCGCTTCGACCCCGAAGCTGTCGCCCGCGGCCGAAGCCACGTGATACGGGAGCGGATGCCGGCTGCCGTCGGCCAGCACGACCTCCGGAACGCCGCCGGCGGTGATGTCGGCGTTGATCTCCGCCTCGGCGAGGACGTCTTCCTGTTGCGTGCCGTCGAGGACCTGGATGCGGTCGATCCCCAGGACCCGGGTGGGGGTGGAGATCTCGAAGCGGTCGAAGCCCTTGACCCCCGGGATGTCCATCAGGGCGCGCACGGCATAGGTGAAGGGCACCGTCTCGAAGGCCTCCACCTCACGGGGGTAGATCTCGGCGATCAGGTCGTCCGCGATCGGGGGCGACAGGTACTCGATCGACAGCTGCTCGATCAGCTTGGTGGCGTCGATGGCCTGGTTCCTGAACTCCACCGAGAACTGGATGTACCGCCGCGGTCCGGGTGACAGGATCGGCTCGCCCCCGGGCAGGTGTCCGCTGCGATAGGGCGCCGACCAGGGGCTCCACCGGCCCAGGTCGTCGGTGATTCCTCCCTTGTCCCAGACCAGGGGCGGATTCGCCTCGAGGTTCGGGCTCAGGCCCAGGTACTCTTCCCGCCCCAGCTGTTGAGAAGGGTCGGCGAGGGACTCGGAGAGCTCTGGATCGCCGGTGCGCTCCACGTTGCGGCGCGAGTAGAGCAAGGGCGTGGGGTCGCTCCCGGTGCGTGTGCGCAAGACGATCTGGGACAGGTCCTGCCCCGGACCGAGCTGGGCCGGACGGGATGCGGCCCGGGCGGCGCGTTTGCCCACTCCTGCGGTCACCGTCTGTCCGCCGGTCTCGTCGCGGCAGACCGTCTGGAAGCAGTTCCAGACCGTGATGTATCCGACCCCCTGGCGGTACGGGGATGAGGTCTCGCACGCTCCCCAGGTCTCCGGGATCTCGTCCACGGTGGCGAATTCCTTCTCGAGGACCTCGCAGTTGTCGGCCACGGCGGCTCCGGCGGCGTCCCCGTCCTGGCGTCTGTCCAGGAAGCGCTCGATCCAGCTGATGTTGCTCCAGGTCGCCACGGACCCCAGGTCGTAGATCGGCGACAGGTACCGGGCTTCGGAGATGAACCCCTGGCCGAAGACCTCGAGCTCGTCGAGCTCATAGGGGAAGGAGGAGATCGACTTCAGCCGCACGAAGCGCACCAGGCGCGAGGGGGAGACGGGGACGGTGACCACGGACTCCTGGTTGTCCACCGTGCGCAGCAGCACGTCGTAGTCCTGCAACTGAGGCACGAGACGGCCGGTGCCGTCCAGCACTAGATTCTGGCCGTCGTGCAGCATCAACTCGAACTGGCGCAGAAAGTCGTTCTGGAAGGGATAGTTGGGAGCCGGCTGAATGGTGTTGCGCGGGTAGAAGCGGACCCGGTTGACGCCGATCGGGGCGCCGAGGTCGAGGACGACGAAGGTCCCCAGCGCCCCCCGCTGCCCCTTGCGCTGGAAGGCGTCCTCGGACCCCCCCGGTGTGATCAGCTCCAACAGGATGGGATCGAGGACGGATCTGGAGACGTCCTTGATCGCCGGGGCCTTGATGCGTCCGCCCCACCCGAGGGCCAGGTGGGCCACGTTCTCCCCGAAGGCCACGTGGTCCGGCGCCAGGGCGACGGGCAGCACCACCGGGTTGACGCCCTCTTGCCGCACCGTGTCCAGGGCCGCGTCCACGACCTCGACCGCCGACAGCAGGTCGGTGCCCGGCGCCAGCCGGAGGATGACGGAGAGCAGGTTTCCGCTGGCCACGACCTCGGTCTCATCGACTTCGGGCACCTCCTCGACTGCCGATTGCAGCGCGGCGGACAACCGGTCCGTCAGCACGGCGACGTCTCGATCGGCGGCTTCGATGACTGCCTTGATGAGCAGGCGGGGGGCCGTGTCCTGGAGCTGGGCGAGGTCGATGAGGTTCCCCGGCGTGCTGCCGATCTCGCTGAACTGCCGCTCGACCTTGTACTCGGGCGGGATCGTCGAGACGCCTTCGAGGAAGGAATCCCCGGACCAGGATACATTGCCGAACAGGCCCACGCGCAACGTGTCCAGCGACGCCGCGGGCGCCGCTGCGATCAGGACGCAGGTCAGTGCGGGAAGCCACGGTCTTCTCGGGGTCATGGTTTCCTCCGGTGGCATTCGGCCCGGACGCAAGATTGATTCCCCGGGCCGGCTGCATAGATTGTAGAAAAATCCTTCCTCGCTGACGAGCCCCGCTTGAGAGAGGGGGAGAGCATGACCCGCCCGAGTCCGCTGTGCCGCATCCCGTCGGCCCTTCTCGGGGCCGCCTGCGTCCTCTGGCAGCCGGCCACGACCGCGGCCTTCGATGTCTACAAGATCGGTGGCCCGGACGGCAACGCCTGGGGGGCGCCCATCTCCTTTGAGCCTGGAACCTCACGGATCTTCGACGTGGAGGGAGCGGTGGTCGGCACCCGGAGTCTGTCGACGATCCGGACCTTCGCCACCTGGGGCGATACCCTGACCGAGGTGGTGGACAGCCTCGGGGGCCTGTGGCTGCAGCCGTTCTACATCCCCGACACCCTGAACCTCGCCCAGGACGGCGTCCGCGAACGAATCGGGAGGGGCATCTCGAACAACATCATCACCAGCGGGACGTGCTACAACAACATCTCGCAGGTGACCAAGGCGCGGCCCATGTTCGACGGCGATCCGACGACGGCGGCCTTCTATACCGCCAGCGCCTCGGACGATCCGTCGATCCGGCGGGGCTTCTACATCCAGAACACGATCGTCGACCTCGGTCTCAACTACCCGGTCAACCGCATCCGCTTCTTCCCGCGGATCGGAAGCGAGAACGTCAAGTTCGACGAGATCCTCGAATCGTTGGATGAGCCCAAGCTCGATCCCGAGGCTCTCCTGACGGAGGACTTCTCCGGCAATTTCCTGCCCTGGTTCGAGCTGGCCGGCGCCGAGGCGGTCCACAACTTCGCCGCCAACTGCTACTGGCGCACCAGCACCAGCCCCTTCTTCCGGCGTATCCAGTACATCAGCAACCCGGAGCCGGATTCGCGCTGGGACATCCTGGCTCACGAGACGGAGAGCCTCGACATCGTCGTCGACGTCCGCTTCCCGACGCAGTTGTTCCAGTGGATCACCTTCCGGCCGCTGAACCCGATCCGCAACTGGGAGGTCGCCGAGTTCCAGGTCTTCGGGGAGGGCTTCGTCCCCCGGGCGGTGTACACCACCTCCGTCCTCGACCTGGGAGAATCCATGGCCCTGGGCCGGATCCGCCTGCAAGGCGCCAGGGATCCGGAGGGGCGCTTGCTGCTGCGAACCCGCACCGGCAGCGATCCCGATCCCAACCTCTACTGGGAGCCGAGCACCATACCCGGGGAGCCTCAGCTGATCAGCCGCGAGGAGTGGGAACGGGCCAACATCACCGAACGGCAGGTCACCCTCGATCAGGAGAACTGGAGCTTCTGGTCCTCGCCCTACGACTGGAATGAGGCGCAGGTCGATCCGGCCGCCGATCCGGCCGCCTGGACCGACGGCACGCCGATCCGGTCCCCGGGGCCGGCGCGCTACCTGCAGGTGCAGATGGTCTTCCTCTCCAAGACCAACGACGCGGCCCGGCTGCGGGAGATCGAGATCCAGTTCTCCAGGCCGGCGGCCAGCCTGGTCCTGGGAGAGGTGTGGCCCATCGACGCGAAACGCCTGGGGTCGACTCCGTTCACCTACAGCGTCCTGCCCGACTTCGGGACCGAGGAGCAGGGCTTCGACCGGCTGGAGATCTTCACCCTCACCCGGGCCGACACGGTCCGGGCGGTGCGCGTCGACGGCGGCGAGATCGACATCCTCGGCGAGTTCAGGCCCCAGATCGAAGAGGACAGGATCCTCCTCTCCCTGCCGGAACTGCGGGGCCCCGGGGACGCCTTCAAGCTCATCGAGGTCGAGTTCGACACGCGCGTCGTGCGCTACGGCACCGAGTTCACCGGCTGGGTCTTCGATTCCGGATCCAGCGGCGTCAGGCAGCAGATCGAGGCCGGCGAGGCCAACGTGGCCTTCCCCGGCAATGCCCTGGGCGTGCGCACGGGGGAGGTCGGGGCGGAGTTGATCACCGGGGTGGTGGCGGCGCCCAATCCATTCACGCCCAACGGAGACGGCGTGAACGACGAGGTCTTCTTCCGTTTCCAGGTGCACGAGCTCTCCGATCCCAGGGTGCTGGAGGTCTCCCTCCACGACCTGTCCGGCCGCTTGGTGCGCCGCCTGAGCGACGACGCCATCGTGCGGGGGATCTACGGCGAGGCGGGCGTCCTGGGCTGGAACGGCCGCGACGAGAACGAGGCCGGTGTTCCGGCGGGGATCTACCTCTACCGGATCCTTCTCGAGACCGACTCCGGCGAGGAACAGCGGCTGGGCACGATTGCGGTGGCCTACTAGGGACGGCCGGCCCGTTTCGCGCCGGTGCCTGGCCTGCCTGCTCCTGGCGGCGGCCGGATGCTCGGATCCCGACCCCCAGGCGCAGAACCGCCCGCCGGCAGGCCCTGCCGCCTTGGGCGCCATGGTCCGCATTCCCGGCGGTCCCTTCCGGCGCGGCGTCGACGACCGCAGGGGTCCGGACGAGGGGCCTGCCCGGTCGATCCACCTGCGGCCCTTCCTCATCGACCGCTTCGAGGTGACCACCCTGCGATTCAGCGAGTTCGTCGCCGCTACGGGCCGGGTGACGGCCGCCGAGGCCGACCCCTCGGCCTCTCGTTCCTGGCGCTCTCCGGGAGGCCGCGGCGCTGCGGAGCCCGATCATCCCGCGGTCTACGTCACCTGGGACGAGGCGCGCGCCTATTGCGCCTGGCGCGGGGTGCGGCTTCCCACGGAGGCCGAATGGGAGAAGGCCGCCCGCGGGACCGACGGAAGGCAGTGGCCCTGGGGACCTCGGCCGGAAGCGTCCCTGGCCAACGCTTGGGGTCCGGGCGATCCCTACTCCGGCACATCTCCGGCCGGGTCCTTCCCCGCCGGCGCCAGTCCCTATGGAGTCCACGACATGGCCGGCAACGTCTGGGAGTGGTGCGCCGACTGGTACGACTCCGACTACTACGTGGTGGCGCCCCGGCGGGATCCGCCCGGGCCCGAGCGGGGCCGCCTGCGTGTCGCCCGGGGCGGGAGCTGGACGAACCCGATCACCGTCCTGCGCACCTCCAACCGCCACGCCGTGCACCCCGACGATGCCGGCCCCGGCCTCGGGTTCCGCTGTGCCGCTTCCGAGTAGGATCGCCGTCCCCGCGGGGCTCCTGCTCGCCGCCCTCTCGCCCGGGGCGGCCGAGGTGATCGATCTCGGCTTCGACCGCGTGAGCTGGCGCTTCGAGAGCCGCGGGCTCTACCTGGAGGTGGCCGACCCGCGCGGTCTGCGCCAGGTCTTCCACCCCTGGGCGCCGGCCGCGGCCGGCGACTACGGAGCCCTGACCACCCGCGTGCGGCTTCCCCGGGACTGGCGGGGTCCGGTGTGGCTCAATCTCTTCGCCGAGGACACCTACGTCGCCGAGGGATGGGACCAGGCCCGTGAGCGCTGGACCCACACCTACGCGTCGGCCCACCACTTCGCCGGCCACCGCTTCAAGCAGGTCCTCGTGGACGGGCGGATCGTCTGGGAGCGGGACGTGGGAGACGCCGAGGGCGCCGGCAGCTACGTCCAGGTCGACCTCGGAGATTTGGCCCCGGGAGACGAGTTCGACCTGACCCTGCGCATCTTCGACCGGGTGGCCTCGGCGGAGCGGCTCCCCGGCGACGAGTTCTTCCTCGGCGTGTGGAGCTGGGACGGACTCGCCGATCCCGAGGAGGCCCGGAAGAGGTTCTATACCCGCCTCTTCCTCGGAGACGTGGCCCTGAGCCGGGAGCCGCTGCCGTGGGAGCGGAACCCGGCGCGGCGGCCGATCCCCTTCGCGCCGGTGACGCCGGAGCCGGCGGAACCGGCCCCCGAGGGGCGGCACACCTTCCGCCTCGATGCGCCGGGCGGCCTGCCGCCGGAGGGTTATCCGGCGACCTGGGGCGTGCCTTTCGCCCGCGCCCGGCTGACCGACCCCGCCCGCGTGCGCCTGGTCGGGGCCGCGGGGGAGGCGGTCCCCCTGCAGACGCGGGTGCTGACCCGTTGGGACGACGGCAGCGTGCGCTGGCTGCTGCTCGATTTCCCGGCCCGGCCGGAAGACCTGGAGAGCGGGCTCACGCTCGAGTACGGCGAGGAGGTGGAGCCGCCGCCGGCCGCCGGGGGTCTCACCGCCGTCGACGACGGGGAGGGCGTGAGCGTCGACACGGGGGTGCTTCGCTTCCGCGTCCGCCGCGGCGGCCAAGCCCTGATCGAGGCGGTCGATCTGACGGACCGCCGCCTGGCCGAGGGTCTCGTGGCCCGCGTCGTCACCCGCGACGGCTGGGAGCGCAGCCGCTATCGGGCCGTGGCCGATTCCGTGTCCGTGGAGGAGGCCGGATCCGAGCGCGTCACCGTGCTCGCCGCCGGCATGCTGGCCGCGGACGGCCGGACCCTGGGACGGTTCACCCTGCGCGCCCACGCCTACCGCGGCCGGCCCTGGATCCGCCTGTTCTTCCGCCTCTTCAACGACACCGGCGCGCCGGCGCAGCTGGTGGAGGAGATCTCCCTGCGCCTGGAGACCGGCTTGAGGGACGGGGATGCGGTGGCCGGGTCGCACCGCTCGCCCACCGGCGACTCGGAGATGGAGCGCCTGCTGGTGCGCCAGCACCGCGCCGACGGCTTCGAGGTCTTCGGAGGCGACGACCGGCGCTGGGAGCGGGGCTCCCACTGGGAGGCGCCCATGTCCCTGGAGGCCGGGGGCCGGGGCGTGGCCGGGATGGTGAGGCACTTCCGCCAGCTCTATCCGAAGCGGATGTGGGCCGGCCACGGAGGCCGGCTGGTCTTCGACCTGTTCACCCCCACCATCGAGTACGAGCAGTACGTCATGTCCCGGGGGGAGGCGCGCCGCCACGAGCTGCTGCTCTGCTTCTACGAGGGGGGGCTCGAGCCCCACCTCCCCGCATTCGAGGCGTTCGCCCGGCCGCCGGCGCTGATCTCGCCGGAGTGGTACGCCGAGAACGGGGCTCTCGGCCTCGGCGCGCCCCTGACGGCCGGCTCGGACGGGCCCCTCCACGACCTGATCGCCGCCGGTGGCGCCCCGGGCCTGGCCTGCACCCAGCCCCTCGGCCTGCGCAACTGGCCGGACCAGTACTCCGACTCCGTCTACTCGGCCTACCGCGGCACCTGGGGGAACATGTACCAGGAGGTCGACTACGGCGCCCTGGCCGTCTCCCTGCTCGCGGGGCGGCGGGACTTCTTCGACTACGCCGAGGCTTACCAGCGCCACTTCATCGATCTGGACATCTGTCACCACCATCCCGACTCGACCTTCGTCGGCGCCAGCTACGGCATCGCGCCCTATCACACGGGCAGCCGGCCGTACGCCCTCAACGCGCCGGTGTCGGGCCTGTTCCTGCTCTGGTCGCTCACCGGCGACGAGGACGCCTTCGAGGCCGCCGCCGGCATCGCCGACTGGCTCGTGAGGGAGGGCATCGGTGTCGGCGCCGGGTCGGGGCGCGCCGCCGGCTGGCCCCTGCGCAGCGCCGTCATCGCCTGGGAGTACACCGGCCGCGAGCGCTACCTCGACTTCGCCGCCGGCCTCGCCGGCACGGTCCTCAAACAGCTCCATCCCCGTCTCGGCCACTTCAGCGAGCCACCCGCCACCTGGCACTACCGCGGCGGCGTCCCGGGGATGAACGCCGTCCTGGCGGCGGGCCTCATGCGCTACTGGCGGGCCACCGGCGACGAGGAGGTCGGCCGCGCCCTGTCGCAGCTCGCCCACAACATGGCCTACAGCTGGATGTCGCCCACCGAGCCGGGCTTCATCTACGGCAACGACCCCCTGCAGCACGTCTACCTGGTGGGCTATGCCCTCCAGGACGTGCTGCCCCTGTTCTGGGGTTACGAGCTGACGGGAGAGACGGCCTTCCTCGACAAGGCTCAGCAAGTGATGAAGGCCTGCATCCTGGCCGAGGAATTCCGCGGTCAGGCCCTGGGACTCAGCCGCTACTGGGAGTTGCAGGACGTCCTGCACTACAGGGCCGTCCATCGCCGGTTGCGGGCCGGTGGGTAACGGCCTGCCCCTCGTGGCGGCCCGGATGCGCTGGATCCTGTCCGTGACGGCAGCCTGTCTCGCCGGCTGCACCGGGACGGCCGGCCCGCCACTGGAGAAGGCAGGGACGGCCAGCGCCGGCGGCGGGGCCGGGGAGACCGGCGCCGGCCCCCGCTTCACCGACGTCACCGACAAGGCGGGGATCCGCTTCCGGCACCGGGCCGGGGGCGGGGTCAAGGACTACATCGTCGAGGCGAAAGGCGGCGGCGGCGCCCTGTTCGACGCCGACGGGGACGGCTGGCTCGACCTCTACCTGGTCAACGGGGGCAGACTGGAGGAGGACGATCCCACCCCCCGGGACGCCCTCTACCTGAACCGGCGGGACGGCACCTTTGCCGAGGCCGCCCTGTCCGCCGATGTCGGCGAACGCTGGGGCATGGGGGCCTCGGCGGGGGACGTGGACAACGACGGCGATGCCGACCTCGTGGTCACCCATCTGGAGGGCGCCAGCCTCTACCGGAACCTCGGTACGGATGGGGCGGTATTCGGGGCCGCCGCCGAAGCCCTGACCCTCGACCGCTGGTGCACGGGCGCCGCCTTCGCCGATTACGACCTGGACGGCGATCTCGATCTCTACGTCGCCCGCTACGTCGACTTCGACGTCCACGAAATCCCTCCGCGCGCCGGCATGTGGAAAGGTCTGATGGTGTTCGCCGGGCCCATGGGACTGCCCGCCAACGCGGACGCCCTCCTGCGCAACAACGGGGGCGCCTTCGTCGAGGTCAGCGAGGCCTCGGGGGTGGCCGAGGCCGCCCCCACCTACGGCCTCGGGGTCGTCTTCACCGACTACGACGGCGACGGCGACGCCGATCTCTTCGTGGCCAACGACTCTGCGGCCAACTACCTGTTCCGCAATGACGGCGGCGCCGGCGAGGGACGCCGGTTCCGTGAGGTGGCCTGGGAGGCCCGCGTCGCCTTCAGCGCCGAGGGCACGGCCCAGGCCGGCATGGGCGTCGCCAGCGACGATTACGACGGCGACGGCGACCGTGACCTCTTCGTCACTCACTTCGAGGACGACTACAACACCCTCTACCGCAATGACGGCGACGGCCGTTTCACCGTGGCTTCCCACGAGGCCGGGCTGGCGCTCGTGGGACTGCCGTGGCTCGCCTTCGGCACCTGCTTCCTCGACGCCGACAACGACGGCGACCTCGATCTGGTCGTCGCCCAGGGGCACGTCTATCCCCAGATCCGGCACCTCGACGCGCCGGGGTACGCGCAGCCCGATCACCTCCTGATGAACCTGGGTGCCGCGGCAGGGCACCGCTTCGAGCCGGCACCCGGCGGAGACCTGGCGCGCCCCGGCGTCACCCGCGGCCTGATGAAGGGGGACTGGGACGAGGACGGCGACGTCGATCTGGTCGCCGTGAGGCTGGACGACCGGCCGGCCCTGCTGCGCAACGACGGACCTTCGCGGGGCCACTGGCTCATGGTCGACCTGGAAGGGACCGGGGCCAACCGCGACGCCGTGGGCGCCCTCGTGACGGTGGTCGCCGGCGACCTGTCGCGGACGGTGGAGATCGCCGCCGGAGGCAGCTACCTGTCCCACAGCGACACCCGGGCTCACTTCGGTCTGGGGTCCCGGTCCGCGGTGGACGCCGTGGAGGTCCGCTGGCCCGGGGGCGACTCGCAGGCGCTGGGTCCGATGCCCGCCGATCGCCTCGTGCGGATCCACCAGCCGTGAAGTCTCGCCGCCGGTTGCGGCTGCAAGGACGGCGGCCTACGTTGCCAACCGCCGCTTCCCGTCCCCCTTCCTAGCCGCCAGACCCAGCCGGCCGCCACCGTGCCGACCTCGTCCCACGCAGGGCCAACCTCCGCCCCGGGGCTGCGCGCCCTTCTCGTGGGGGCCGTCGGTTCGGTCGCCATCGGGGCCGGTGTGCCGTACTGCAACATGGTGCTGCACGGGTCCCGGATCGCCTCCTACTTCAACACCCCGGCGGCGATCATCCTCTTCTTCTTCCTGGTCATGTTCGTCAACACGGCCATCGGTCTGTTGCGGCGCGACTGGATGCTGAGACGCGCCGAGCTGGCCCTGGTCTACATCATGTGGATCGTGGCCACGGCGATCCCCGAGTGGGGGCTGACGGCCTTCCTGCTGCCCGACATCACCTCGCTGATCTACTACGCCACGCCGGAGAACGCCTGGAACGATCACCTGCTGCCCTCGGTGCCGGACTGGATCATCCCCCATCACGAGATGGAGGCCGTGCGCAGCTTCTACGAGGGCGCCCCCGAGGGCCGGGGCATCCCCTGGGGACTCTGGCTGCGCCCCCTGGTCTGGTGGCTCCCCTTCATCCTCGCTCTCTACGTGGCCATGATCTGCATCATGGCCATCCTGCAGAAGCAGTGGGTGGACCGGGAACGGCTCGTCTACCCCCTGGTGCAGGTGCCCCTGTCGATGATCGAGGAGGACGAGGGGGATCGTCCCTCCCTGATCAAGCCGTTCTTCCGCAGCCGGCTGATGTGGATCGGTTTCCTGGTGCCCGCCGTGGTGCAGTCCCTCAACGGCCTGAACCACTACTTGCCCTACATCCCCACGGTGCGGCTCGACTCGTCGATCCCCCTCTTCCGCGAAACCGTGTCGATCCCGATCCGGATCAGCTTCCAGATGCTGGGCTTCACCTACTTCGTCAATCGCGACATCGCCTTCGGCCTCTGCTTCTTCTTCCTGCTCAACACCTGCCAGCAGGGCATCTTCAACATCCTCGGACTGCAGAAGATCGATCCCGTCCTCGGCGTCTACAGCGCCTATACCGGCTCGATCGTCGTGCACCAGGGGTTCGGCGCCATCATCGTCCTCGTCCTCTACGGGCTGTGGACGGCCCGCGGCCACCTGCGGGAGGTGGCCCGCAAGGCCCTGACCGGGGACCCCGGCATCGACGACTCGGGGGAGATCCTCTCCTACCGGGCCGCGGTGGTCCTGCTCTTCCTCAGCCTGACCTTCATGGGCGTGTGGCTGTGGCAGTCCGGGCTGCTGCCGTGGCTGACCGTGGTCTACCTGTTCTTCGCCTTCGTCCTCTTCCTCGGCATCACCCGGGTGGTCGCCGAGGGCGGGCTGGCCCACATCTTCGCGCCCATGATCGCCTCCGACTTCGTGGCCGCCAACTTCGGCACCCGCACCCTGGGCTCGAGCGGCATCGTCGCCCTCGCCTTCACCTACATCTGGGCCAGCGACATCCTGACCTTCGTCATGGCCTCGGCCGCCAACGGCCTCAAGCTGGTGCAGGAGGCCATCCACCGGCGGCGGCGGCTCGTGTTCTGGGCCATGATGATCGCCATCCTTCTCGCCCTGGCCAGCTCGATCTGGTCGATCCTTCAGCTCGCCTATCAGTACGGGGGGATCAACACCGACCAGTTCTTCTTCGGCGGCGCCGCCCGCTACCCCTTCGACAACGCCGCGGCGCGCATCCAGAGCCTGGAGGGGCCGCACTGGGAGAACTGGATCTACACCGCCGTCGGCGGCGGCCTCATGGGCTTTCTCATGTGGGCCCGCCACCACTGGCTGTGGTGGCCCTTCCATCACCTCGGGTTCCCGATCAGCGCCGTCTTCGGCACCATGTTCTTCTCCGTCTTTCTCGCCTGGCTGTTCAAGACGGTGGTCCTGAGGTACGGAGGTCCCGCGCTCTACCTGCGCACGCGGCCCTTCTTCCTCGGTCTCATCCTGGGACAGTTCGTCACCGCCGGCGTGTGGTACGTCATCGACCACTTCACCGGCACCAGCGGCAACCCGGTGATGAGCTGGTGAGGCGCGGGCCTCCAAGGGATGGGCAGCGCCGGCTCCAAGGGCGAGACCGGCCCGCCGCGGCTGGTTGCGGGCGGCTTTCGGGCGTTCGTACCATCTCATCCGTCATGTTCAGGCAAATCCCGCATCGAAGCCCGCGTGCCTGGCTTTTCGCCGGGGCGGCCGCCGTCCTGATGGCCGGGACCCCGGCCGAGGGCTACAACGTCTACGGTCTGGGGGGGCAGCAGCCCAACCCGTGGACCGCGGCCCTCTCCTCCGAGCCGGGCGACTACCTCGTGGCCGGCCGCGACGGGCTGGGGACCCGGCGGGTGGCGGTGAGCACTCTGACCTCCTACCCGACCTGGCGCGAGACCCTGGCCGTATCCGTCGACAGCACCGGCGGCCTGTGGCTGCGGCCCTTCTTCCTGCCCGACACCCTGAACCTGGCCCGGGACGGCGTGCGCGACCGCATCACGCACGGCGTCCTGAACAACATCGCCATCAGCGGCTGCAACAACATCGTCTCCGCCGTGGTCGTGGTCCGGCCCATCTTCGACGGGGACCCCAGGACGGCCACCTTCTTCCGCGCCAGCACCACCGAGGACCCGCAGCTGCGGACCCAGTTCTACGTGCACAACACGGTCGTCGATCTGGGCGCCGACTTCCCCGTCAACCGGGTCCGCTTCTTCCCGCGGATCGGCCGGGACAACCCGAAGCTCGAGGAGATCCTGGCCGGCATGGAGCCGCCGCGCCTGAGGCCGGAGGACCTGGGCGAGCAGGACTTCTCCATCAACACCCTCCCGTGGTACGAGGTCTCCGTCGCGCCCCACTCGGCCAACTTCGCCGGCCACTGCTGGTGGCAGACTCCCACCCAGCGCTGGTTCCAGCGCATCAGCTGGACGAACCCGGAGCCCGATCCCCGCCTCGCCATCATCCGCCAGGAGCGGGAGAACTTCGACGTGGTGGTGGACCTCCGCTTCCCGACCCGCCCGCTGCAGTGGATCGCCTTCCGGCCCCTGGACCCCATCGCCAACTGGGAGATGGCCGAGTTCCAGGTCTTCGGCGAGGGCTTCGTGCCCCGGGCGGTGTACACCACCGCCGTCCTCGACTTCGGCGAGCCCATGGCCTGGGGCCGGATCCGCTGGCGCGGGGAGCACGACCCGGAGGCCAAGATCATCATCCGCACCCGTTCCGGCTCCGACTCCGACCCCGACCGTTACTGGATACCGACGGTGATTCCCGGGATCGACGAGGAGCTGACCCGGGAGGAGTACAACCGGGCCGACATCGTCCCGCGCTTCATCACCCGAGACGAGGGCTGGAGCTTCTGGTCGGCGCCGTACGCATGGGAGGCGGGCCTGCGGGACACTACGGTGAGCCCGGAGTCCTGGCTCGACGGGACGCCGATCCGCTCTCCCGGCCCGGCCCGCTACCTGCAGTTGCAGATGGTCCTCGAGTCGACTCTCACGGAGGCCGTGCGGCTGCAGGATCTCGAGATCCAGTTCGACCGGCCCTCGGCGTCGAGGGTGGTGGCCGAGATCTGGCCTCTCGACGTGCCGAGGACCGAGGTGACGACCTTCACCTACAGCCTCCGCCCGACCCTGGAGGACGGCCAGGGCTTCGACCGGCTCGAGGTCTTCACCCTGACCCGGGTCGACACGATCCGCGCCGTGCGCGTCGACGGGGTGGCCATCGACGCCTCCGGGGCGACGGAGATCGCCGCCGACCGCTTCTTCGTCAGCCTGCCGCCCCTGCGCGACGCGAGGGACAGCTTCAAGCTCATCGAGGTCGAGTTCGACTCCCACGTGGTGCGCTACGGGACGCGGTTCGACGGCTGGATCTTCGACAGCGAGGGCGGCGGCGTGCGCCAGCAGGTGACCGAGGGCGACGCCACCGTTGACTATCCCGGCAACGCCCTCGGGGTCCGGACGGCGGATCTGGGCGCGTCCCCCCTGGCCTCGGTGCGGGCCTGGCCGAATCCCTTCAGCCCGAACGGGGACGGGATCAACGACGTCGCCTTCCTCCACTTCCGCGTGCACGAGCTCTCGATACCCCGACGCCTCACCGTCGACATCCACGACCTGTCCGGGCGCCGCGTGCGCCGGCTCGAAGAGCGCGAGGTCCGCCGAGGACTCTCCGGAGGCGCCATCCCCGCCCCCGCATGGGACGGACGCGACGACGGCGGCCAGCGGGTCTCCCCAGGTCTCTACCTCTACCGGATCCACCTCGACACGGATGCCTCCTCGAGCGTCGAAGCTGGATCGATCTCCGTGGCTTACTGATGAGAGGATCCCAGTCCGACCCGAAGCCGGCCCCCGGCCTGGTGGCCTCGGCCCTGGTCCTGGGGGTCGCCGCCGGAGCCGGCGCGGAGGTTGCGCCCACGAGCCGCGAGCACGAGCAGGTCGTGACCCGTGCCCGGCAGGCCTATCGCATCGACATGGGCGGCACCATGGACGGCGCCAACACCCGCGATCCCGTGGGGTACGGCGTCTACGGACAGGCGTGGGAGCCGAACCGCTTCGTTCTGATGGAGAACGTGGGCGACCACGACGTCGCGAACCCCTGGATCCTCGTCGATGGCCGGCGAGACTGGCGTTCCGTGGACCACATCCTCTCGGGCATCATCGAGCCGGGCATGACCGAGGCACGGAAGGCGCGCGCCATCTGGGACTTCGCCCGCCGGCACCGCTACCACTCGACGCCGGGCACGGACGAGGTGAAGGACACGGTCAAGATGCTGAACGTGTACGGCTACACCCTGTGCTGGGACGCCGCCTACACCATGTCGAACCTGTGGCAGCGGGCCGGGCTGAAGATCCGCCGGGGCCTGCCCCATGGACACTGCACGACGGAGGTGTTCTACGACGGGGCCTACCACCTGCTCGACAGCGACGAGCATCTGCTGGTGCTCATGCGCGACAACCGCACCGTGGCGGGCGAGGCGGAGATCTCGCGCGACCACGACCTGATGAAGCGGTCCCACGCCTACGGCATCCTGCGGGCCGAGGACCGCAGGACCAACGAGTTCTCGGCCTCCCTGTTCTGCTACCTGGGGCCGCGCTCGGGCGGCCGCCCCTACATCGGCGGCCACCGCATGGAGATCACCCTGCGGCCGGGGGAGGGGCTGCGCTGGGAGTGGGCCGACCGCGGCCGCTACCACGGCCTCGGGGACCGGCCGCCGAGGCTGGCCAACGGGCGCCTGCACTACCGGCCGTGGCTCGATTCGGGCTTCGCGCGCTGGACGGAGTCGTCATCGAACCTGGAGGGTGGCGGCGGGGGGCTGAGGGTCCTCGATCCGGGGGAGGAAGCCAGTGTCGTCTACCGGCTGCGGAGTCCCTACGTGTTCGTCGGGGGCCGCGTGCGCGTCCAGCTGGCGCCCGGGAGCGGCGCCTGGCGTCTGGAGATGGCCCGCGAGGGCCAGGACGACTGGACGCACCTGGCCGATGTCCCCGCGGACGGGGAACTCTCCCTCGACGGCGGTTTCCCGCGGCCGACGGCCTGCTACGAGTACCGCCTGCGGCTGCGCGGTTCCGGCGGCGGCATCGCCGCCCTGGAGATCGAGTCCGACCTGCAGATGGCGCCCCTGTCCCTGCCGGCCCTCGAGCTGGGGGCGAACGAGATCGTCTACACCGACGAGACCCCGGGCCCGCGCCGGGTGCGCCTCGCGCACGCCTGGCAGGAGCGGGAGGACCTGACGCCGCCCCCGGCTCCGGCGCGCGCCCTTCATCCGCCGGCGGGGGGCGAGGTGGCGGGCACGCAGATCCGGTTCCGCTGGGAGCCGGTGCCGGAGGCCGCGGACTACCATTTCGAGCTCTCCCGCCACGCCGACATGCGCCGGGCCCTGTCGCCCGTCTTCGAGAAGCTCTCCTCCAGGACCCCGGCCGCCGGACAGGCCCACTGGCAGATCCCCTTCGAGGGGCTGCTCAACCCGGGCGAGACCTGTTACTGGCGCGTCCGGGCGCGCAACGCAGGCGGACTGTGGGGGCCCTGGAGCGAGGTCTGGAGCTTCACCCCCCGCGCCCCGGGGGTGCCCCGGGACCTGGAGCTGGTCACCGACCGGGAGACCCGGTCGATCACCCTTCACTGGCGTGAGGCCGCCGAGGGCACGAGGCCCCAGCGCTACGAGGTCTACGGCAGCGACGAGCGCGGTTTCACGGCCAGCCTCGATTCCTACGCCGTGTTCACAGGCGGCCCGGAGGCTCGGGATACCCCGGGCAACCGGCTGGCGACCACCGGTGACACGTCGATCACCGTCGTGGGCCCTGGGCTGCCCCCGGAGGCCGGCAACCGCGGCTTCTACCGCGTCGTGGCCGTCGACGCCGACGGGATCCGCAGCGGCCCCTCGGACTACGTGGAGGCCCCGCGGCCGTTCATCCATTCGACACCGCCGGTCAGCATCGCGGCCGGCGAGCGCCGCCTCTACCGGGTGGGGGTGATCCGCTCCATGGGCGACCTGCGCTCGATCACGGATCCGGAGAAGCAGGGGGATCCGGGGGCCGGGGGACGCTACCAGGCGGCCTTCCGGGACGGCGACGAGCTGCGGTTCGTCCTCGACGAAGGGCCGGGGTTCATCGCCCTCGACCGGGAGACCGGGGTCATGACCCTGGCCCCCGGCGCCGCCGACGTGAGCACCCACACGGTGACCATCCGCGTGCAGAACCGCAACGGCGGCGTCGACGTGCAGGGCTGGGACCTTCGCGTGGCCGACGCTCCGCCGGTCGCCGAGCCGGTCCCCTGAAGGGGGCTCAGCCCCCGGGCTCCGCCATCCCCGCCTCGGCCAGCGCTTCGAGCAGGCAGGGCACCCCGAAGAACACCAGGCTCAGGCCCATGGGGCTCATGCTCACGGCGCCCCGCCTCCTGGGGTCGTCGCTCCAGTCCTGCATCTGCATGAGCCGCTCGAGGACGGCCCGGGCGATCTCGAGGTAGGCCGGCCGGCCGGTGAGGCGCCAGGCGTAGGCCAGGTGCCGGCAGATGATCCCGTAGTAGTGCTGCTGCAGGGCGAACTCCGGCCCCGTGGCCCCGGGCCCGCCGCAGAACCAGTCCACGGCCCGGACGTAGACCTCGGCCACGTCCTGCCTCCCCGTGAGCCGGTGCAGCAGCTCGATGCCGATCAGCAGGTAGTGGGTCTGGTAGCCCTTCTGGTCCTCGTAGGGCATGACCCGCAGGATCGGCGCATCCCCGCCCCGCAGGGCCAGCAGCTCCTCGTCGCTGAAGGGGGGCGCCCCGAGCTCCACCGCCAGGGTCGTGCCCTCGGAGGCCATGCCGTACGGGCTCTGCACCGGCTGCCGGTCCGGCGTCGACACCTGGAAGCGCTTGTGCCAGCTGCCGTCGTCGTTCTGGCCCCGGGCGATGACCTCGTAGACCTCCTCCGCCCGCCGCAGGAAGGCCTCCTCCCCCGTCACCTCGTACACGTACAGCAGTCCGCGCAGGGCGTTGGCGATGCTGCGCAGGCTGAAGCTGTACTGGGGGTCCTCGGTCCAGTGGAAACCGCGCAGGAAGCCCCCGGCCTCGCGCAGCACCTCCAGGGTGCGCAGGTCGCCGGTCACGTAGTAGTGGTCGACCCAGTTGTCGATGAAGGTGTGGGAGGCGCAGGGCTCGTCGCCGAAGTGGTCGACGCTGTGGCGGTAGCAGCCGCCCACGAAGTAGGGACGGAAGGGGTGCCAGTGACAGGTGTCGACGTCGACCGAGTGCCGGGTCATCGCCTCGGCGAGGTCGAACCACTCCGGCTCTCCGGTCCGCAGGTATTCGATCCACACCCCGTGGCGCGGGTCCCACTCGCTGTTGCACCAGCCCCAGCGCCCGGTGAAGCGCCAGTCGCCGCCGGCCTCGTCCCAGGCCACGAGGGCGTCGCCGTAGTCGAAGAAGCCGTACCAGCGGCCCAGCCGGATCTGGCGCTCCATCCATTCCACGAAGCCGGAGAGCATGCGGTCGGAGCGCGGGAAGGCGCCGGCCGGGGCGAATCCCCCGGTCACCTGGCATCGGGACAGATGACCCGGGTCGACCGCCGCGTGGGGCGGCCGCAGCAGGCCGCGCAGACTCCCCACGGCGCTCTCCGAGTCTCCGGGGGCGAACCAGGCGGCGAACAACTCCGTCGTCCGGGCCGCGCCGGTGCCGTCGGAGTAGACCCCCTCGCCTTCGTGCCAGGCCACCTCCTCCGAGTAGCGCTCCAGGCTCAGGAGCCGGCCCTCGGGGTGATGCCAGGGCATGGCCGCGATGCCGCCGCCGCCGGCCTGCAGCGCAGTCGGATGCTGCTCGGCCATGTGGCGCATGGCCACGCCCAGCCCCCCGGCGGCGCTCTCCGCCGTGAGCCAGCCTTCGGTGCGCTCCCCCTCGCTGACCCGGGGCCCGCCGGAGCCGGTCTCGAGCTGGCGGAAGTGGTTGTCCTCCTGCTGGGCCAGCAGCAGCTCGCCGCCTGGGGACAGGGTCACCGCGCGGTGCGGCTCCGAGGCGGACCGGCAGAGGATCCCGCCGCCTCCATCTCGCAGCGGCAGGCGCAGGCCGATCTCGGAGACCTGCGTCTCGCGCGGGTTCAGGTGGAAGACGAGGGTGTGCTGCAGACGCACGAAGGGCTGGCCCGCCCAGGCGTGGATGCGCAGCACGAAGCGCAGGGGCCGGTAGCCGCTGTAGTGGTGCATCGGCGCCCGCTGCTCCAGGGCTCCCCGGCAGGTGACCACGGTGCGCAGGGGACCGGCCTCTTCCACCTCCACGGACCATTCCTCCGGCGCCAGGCTGGCCAGGCACTCGCCGCCCATGCCGTAGATCCGTCGCCTCGTGCCGCCGAGGAACTCCCCCTCGCGGATCCGCGCCCACAACTCGCCGCCGCCCTCGCCCGACAGGTCGGTCTCCGCCTGGAAGACGCCGTCGCGCCGGCGGCCCAGCTCGACCCGGTCGAAGGGCCGGGCGCCCACCCGGGAGAGGGAGAAGCGCAGGGGGCCGGTGCAGAGGACGACGGCCTCTTCCGTCTCGGCCACCTCGACCGCCTGCGCCGGGGAGACCGCCCCCGGTCCGCCGCCCTGAAGGTGGTAGACCGATGGCTCGCCGCCGTCGACGTGGCCCTGGAAGTCGGCCAGCACCCATTTGAGCGAGCCGTCCGGCCAGCGCGCCAGGGGCCTCAGCTGTACCGGGACGACGTCGCCCCCGGGCCCGGCCAGCGTCAGCTTGCCGGTCTCGCCCACGGCCCCCTCCGGCAGCGGCACGCCGCGGGTCAGCGGCCACCCCGTGCACGCGCGCCCGTCGCGGTCCGTCACCGTCAGTCGAATCGGTTCCATCGTCATCGCCGCGCCTCCTCGACCATCAGGGTTCCGGCTTCGAGGCTGCGCTCGCTGATGGCCCGCACCTCGTCGGCGCTGGTGCTTCCGTCGCCGTACAGCTCGGCCGCGTAGCGCACCTCGAAGACCGTGCCGGCGGGCACCGGGTTCTGCCCCGGGTGGAGGTTGACGTGCACGTCGATATAGTTGCCGCACACGGAGTAGTGGAAGGGGACCTCGGGGTGCTGGGGGTTCTCGAAGAAGGCCAGGACATTGCCCCGGTCGGCGGAGAAGAGGCCGTAGAACAGGTGCGGTCCCGGGTCGCCCGTGCCCGGGCTGTGGACGCTGCAGTCCGGGCGCAGTGTGTAGATCAGCGACGAGCCGCCCCGGGTCATGAACAGCACGGCGTCGTGCAGCCAGGTCTCCACCAGCCGCGAGGGGTAGGGGAAGATGTCGGAGAACTCCACGTTGGCGCCCTCCCACTGCTGGTCCACCTCCATGCGCATGCGCACCTCGATCCGGGGCCGCGGATGGCCGCCGGGGATCGTCAGCCAGGTCCGCGACCGGGCCCGCCGGTTGGGGTTGGTGCCGCTGAAGCAGAGCCGCACCCGCTCCGGACCGTTCTCCAGCACCTCGAAGGCGTCGTTGGTGTTGCAGTAGTGGTGGCGCGAGATGCCGCAGGAGAGGAACCAGGCCATGGGCATCTCCCAGAGGACGGGCTCCGTCTGGCCGTGGTTCGTCCAGCGGTGCACGGCGCCGCTGAACAGGTCCAGCTCCAGCTCGGGACGCTCCTTGTTGCGGCTGCTCCAGACGGCCACGTCGCGGCGGTTGCCGGCGCGGCGCTGCAGGTCGACGCCGGTGATCTCGCTCTGGTAGGCGGCCTGGATGCCGGGGACCTTGTCGATGCCTATGGTCGTCGGCGAATCCGCCTTGAGGGCGGTGCTGACGATGACGTCGTCCACCGAGTCGTTGCGGTGGCTCATCTCCATGACCACGCAGATGTCGTCGGTGAGCTCTCCCTCCGACATCAGCTGCGCCCGCGTGACCTCGCCGTCGACGGTGGCCACGACGCCGCCGCGGTGGCGCAGGTCGGTCTTGCGCCGGTAGTGGCGCAGGCGCACGGTGCGCTCGTGCTCGTCGGGGGGGAAGGTGACGCGCACCGAGGCCGGGTCGCCCTGGCCGACCTCGTAGGTCCCGTCCTCGGGGGTGTAGCAGCGGAAGCCGCCGCCGTGGACCTCGGGGGTCAGCGGTTCCTGCACGGCGGCGATGCGGTGGTGCAGATCGGCTTCGTCCGCGGCTGCGGAGAGCACCAGGGTCGCGGCGTGGGTGACATCGGGCTCGGCGCCGTCCTCGAGCCAGGCGAGCCTCACCTGGGGGCCTTCGCTGCACAGGATCGCGTGCACCGCCGCCGAGGGCGAGCGCTTCCAGCCGAGGTTGCCCCGGGCCCACTGCTGCATGCCCGTGGGCCAGCGCGAGGCGTAGAAGGGCGGCACCGCGCCGTGGTCGTAGCCGAGGGTCAGCGTCTCTCCCTCGTCGCGCTGCCAGTAGAGGCCCAGCGGGGGCCGCCCCGGGCCGGAGAACAAGATCCGCCTGGAGGCCAGCTCCTCGCCGAAGGCCCGGCGCAGGCTGGTCCCCGACTCGTTCAGCTCCGCGTCTCCCACGCGCACCCGGCGGTATCCGGCGTCGCCGTCGATCTCCGCCCAGACCGCTTCCACGGGGCCGTGGCCCACCGGGTCGACCGTCTGCAGCGCCCAGCTCACGTGCAGGTCGCCTTCCGGGTAGATCCAGATGTCCTGGCGGCCGTCGCCGTGGTAGCGTCCGTCCTCGTCGAGCAGGTCGAAGGCGACCCGCATGCCGAGGCGCACCGGCCCCTCCTCCAGGAAGTGGAACTTCGGCGCCGGGTCGTTCTCCTGGCGCACGAGCCGGGTGCCCCCGCCGGACGGGGACCGCAGGCGCAGTCGCGTCCCCAGGCTCACGAGGTGCGCGGGGGCCTCGCCCGGGGCCGGGGGCTCGGGGACTTCCCCGGGGTCGCGGGCCACGTGCAGGACGCCGCCGCGGTGGCGGGCGAAATGGACGGCCGCGGTACCGATGCGGCCGAGCCAGTGGGTGCGCAGGTCGGCGAAGGTGCCGTCAGCCATGGCGGTGCTCTCCCGATCCGGTCACATCATTCGATCCAGAAGGAGTAGATCCCGGCGCGATCGAGGCGGAAGGAGAGGCGCACGTAGCGGTCCTTGAGCGGACGCAGGGAGTCGCCGCCCGACCACGACATGGGCGCCCGCAGGCTGTCGCCGCGCAAGGGAGCGCAGTCGGCGAAGTCGAGACCGGCGATGGGTGTTCCGTCCTCCTCGAGGACGGCGGCTTTCACCGATCCGCCCTCGGCCGCGTGGGCGTTGACGCACAGGGTGCCGGCGCCGCCGAACACCAGAGGCCGGGTGGTCACCTCGCCGGGCTCGGCGCCGGCTTCGAGGGAGACGAAGCGGTCGCGGTCCAGGACCCCGAGCCCCAGGCCGGACTGCCAGTGGCTGTTCGGCAGGGTCAGCCCCGGATAGCCGGGGATGCCGCCGTAATGCCCGTGGTAGTAGAACCGGACCTCGTCCGGCCCGATCACCGGGCCGGCGGTGGTGGATCGCGGAGCCATGCGCAGGTAGTGGGCGTCCCAGGCGTCGTGGCCGCCGTTGGGGATGAAGGCCCGGCGGTCGGCCAGGTAGTACCAGTGCCGCCCGTCGCGGCTGCCGGCCAGCCGGATCCAGTTGCGCTTGAAGCCGCTGGCGTGCCTCGGCGTCGCCTCGCCGGACGGCCCCGGGACGTTGGCCGTCATGGACAGACAACCCAGCCACATGTCCTCGTAGGGGAACCCGTCGGCCTCGTAGATCCCGTACATCCCCGGGGTGCGCGCGTCCTCGGCGTCTGGGTAGGCGTAGATCCGCGGGGCGCTCCAGTGGATCAGGTCGTCGCTCTCCGCCCAGCCGGCCACGCGCGCTTCGTACCGGCCCTTCGAACCCCCGTCCGGGGCGTGGACGTAGAACGGAAACCGCGGGTCCGGGCCGACCGTATGCTTGGTGTGGGCCACGTACTTGCCGAGAACCGGGTCCCAGCGGATCTGCAGGACATCGCCCAGGCCCTCCGGGAAGGGGTCCTCGGGGCCGGTGTGGCGGAAGGCGGAGGAGCCCTTGCGCAACAGGGTCGTGTCGGCCCGCCAGGTCCAGCGCCGTCCGTCCGCGGAGGTGTAGAGGGCGATGTAGACGGTGGGGCCGGTGAAGGGGCCATCTCCCGGCGACGGGCGGGGCCGCCCGTTGTCGCGCAGGATCATCTTCCAGCGGCGCTCCGGATCGGGCTCCCAGGGCTCGAAGAGCAACCCGTGGAGCTGGCCCTGCATCGGCCGCCAGGGGGCGGTCGGATGATTGCGGCCCAGGACCGGCTCGGTGTCGAACCGCCAGTCGAGGCCGTCGCCGGAGGAGGCCGTCCACAGCGGCCGCCTGCCGCCGCCCGTGGGTTCCGGCGCCCCGGCCAGCCGCCCCCGCCAGCCGTTTCCGAAGAGGCGGTAGCCGCCCTCCGGCTCGGGGTGCACGTAGCAGGCCCACAGGTCCTCCACGAGGGGGTTGGCCGGATGCTTGCGCACCGGGTGCAGCCGCCGCCGCAGGTTCGTGCTGCGGGCGATCAAGCAGGTGTCGGCGAAGAGCTGCCGAGAGCCGTCGATTCTGGTGCGCCAGCATGAGAGATCCTGCGGAAAACAGGCCTTCTCGTTCAGCAGCAGGCTGTAACCCTGCGGAAAGGCCGACCAGTCGGCGGTGGGCGAGGTCATGGGTTCTCCTTAGGCTCCGGTGCGTGTCTCCGGCGAGTTGGCCCCGCCGGACGGCGCGCCTCGGGGCCTACGTTACCCGGAGGACGGACTCCCGGTCAACCTTCGTCCCGGTCGACCCGGGGCGCCGGCGCGTCTTCCCGTCGCCCGGGGTCCCGGCGGGGCGTCTCAGGCGATGGCCTGCCGCCGGTCGCCGGCAGCACCGCGGCGCGGTATTGTAAGGGCGCTGAGCGCAACCGGCTCATGGACGCGAGCCGGGCGCCCGAGGACATCCGCGAGCATGCCCACCGTCCTTCTCGTCGCCCCCTACTTCCTGCCCCGGCGCCGCGTCGGCGCCATGCGCCCGCTGCGGTTCGCCATCCACCTGCGCGAGTTCGGCTGGGACCCGGTGGTCATGACCATCGCCTCCAGGGGGTCCCTGACGACCCGCGAGGCCGAGCTCCTGGAGGGGATCCCCGTCGTCGAGCTGCGCCCGCCCTTCGACCTGACGGGGGGGTCGGAAAGCCAGCTGGGCGGGGGGGAGGGCCGGGGTGCGGCGGGCCGGGGGCTGCTCCGGCTGCCTCTCCCGGTGGACGGCTGGCTGCCCTTCTTCCTGTGGGCGTACGGGCGGATTCTCCGGGAGGTGCGGCGCATCCGCCCCGACGCCGTGTGGAGCACGGGCGATCCGTGGTCCGGCCTGGTGATCACCGAGAGATTCTGCCGGCGGCTGGGAATCCCCTGGATCGCCGACTTCCGGGATCCGTGGACGATCTGCCGGGTCCGTTCCCGGGGGCGCGGGCCGGTCGTGCGCGCCCTGGACCGGCACTTCGAGGGCCGCGTCCTGCGGGGGGCGGACGCGATCCTCTTCCAGGCCACGGAGACGGAGCGCCGTTACCGCGAGCGCTTCGCGGAGCTCGGCCTGCGCACGAGGACGATCACCAACAGCTTCGACGAGGCCCTGCTGGCCGATCCGGTCTTCGCGGGGGGAGCCCCGCCGCCGGAGCCCGGCGACCGGCTCGACATCGGCTTCTTCGGCCGTTTCCGGGAGATGTCTCCAGCCGGCCCCATGATCGAGGCCCTCGCCCAAGCCGGCCGGCGCGATCCGCAGCTGGCCGCGGCGGTGCACGTCCATTCCTTCGGGCCCCTGAACGCGGCCGACCAGGCCCTCGCCGAGGCCCACGGCCTGGCGGACCGGTTCCACGCGGAGGCGGCCGTGCCCCTGGAGGAGGCCCTGTCGGCGCTGCGGCGCTTCGACATCCTCTTGTTGAGCACCCACCCCGACCGCGACGAGATCATCCCCGCCAAGCTGCTGGAGTACCTGGCGGTGGGCCGCCCGATCCTGTCCCTGTCTCCGAATCCCGAGGTCGCCGGGATCCTGGAGGAGACCGGCACGGGGGTGCAGCTGCCGGTGGACGATGCCCCCGGCCTCGCCGACCTCCTGGTCGCCTGCGCGGGCGCCAAACGGGAAGGGCGCCCGCTGCCCATTCCCTTCGCCTGCGACCGGGAGCGGGTGGCGGTGTACGAGGCCCGGGCCACCACCGGCCAGCTCGCCGACCTGCTGGACTCCATCGCCCGATGACCGACGCCCCGGAGCGGCGCCTGTCGCACCAGGTCGGCGTGGTCCTGGCGGCGCGCATCTCCAGCACCCTCGTCGACATCTCCACGGCCGTGGCCACGGCCCACCTGCTCAGCAAGACCGACTTCGCCGTCCTCAGCTACCTGATGATCCTCTACCAGGTCGGTCGCTACCTGGCGATGATGGGCTTTCCCGACAGCGTCTTCTACTTCTTCGAGCGCCTGTCCAGTTCCGCTCGCCGCGCCTTCTGCCTGCAGACCTTCCTCATCCTCGCGGCCGCGGCCGCCGGCGCCGGCGGCCTCATCTTCCTGTCGACCCATGCCGTCCCCCACCTGGTCAGTTCCGAATGGACGGACCGCAACATCCACGACGTGCAGCGCTTCCTGCCCTGGTTCGCCCTCGTGGCGGTCCTGGAGATCCCCACCTGGCCGGCCATGAACGTGCTCCTCGCCTCGGGCCGGCACCGGCACGCCGCCCTCTACGAGATCCTCTTCAGCGTGCTGATCTTCGCCGGCCTCATCGGCCCGCTGCTGCTCGGGTATTCGCTGCGCTACGCCCTGATCGGCCTGTCCCTCTATGCGGCGGTGCGGCTGGTCGTCTCCGTGACCTGGGTCTCGCTGGTCCTGCCGGCGTCGACGCGGAGGCCGCCCACGGGGCTGCTGGGGGAACAGATCCGCTTCGCCATCCCCCTGGGCAGCTCCCTGCTCGTGAACCGGATGAACCGCTACGCGGACAAGTTCGTCGTCGGCGCCATGCTCACCCCCGCGGCGCTGGCGGAGTACAACATCGCCTCCCAGGAGATCCCCCTGGTCGCCGTGCTTCCCTACGCCGTGGGCACGGTGCTCATCACCCGCTACGTGCGGCTGGTGAGGGACGACCGCCGGCAGGAGCTGCTGGAGTTGTGGTACCAAGGCATCCGCAAGATGTCCCTCTTCGTGGTGCCCGTCACCGTGCTGCTCATCGCCATCGCTCCGGAAGCGATCCCCGTGATCTTCGGACGCGCCAACTACGAGGCCTCGATCCAGCCCTTCCAGATCTACACGACGGTGCTGCTGCTGCGGGTGGCCTCGTTCTCCAGCATCCTCCAGTCCTTCGGCGACACCCGCGCCGTTCTCTGGGTCGCCCTCTCCCGGTTCGCGGGCAACGTGGTGCTCACCATCCCCTTCACCCTCTGGTGGGGGACGATCGGCACCGCCGGCGCCACCGCCCTGGCCAGCTTCCTCAACCTCTTCCACATCCTCGCCGTCCTCTCCCGGCACATGCAGCTGCCCGCGCACCGGATCCTGCCCTTCGCGTACTACGGCAAGGTCCTCGCCGTGGCCCTGGTCAGCGCCGGCGCCACCTGGGGCCTGAGACTGCTGCGCGTCCTGCCTTTCGAGGAGCTGCCCCGCATCGGGGCGACGGTCGTGGCCTACGGCGTGGTGTTCCTCGTCGTCGGCTCTCTCACCGGCGTCGTCAGCCGCGAGGACCGCGGGCACCTGTGGGACTGGATCCGCCTGAAGTACCTGCGTTGAGGACGACGCCGGCGCCGCCCCCCCGCGGACCGGGGCAGGGCCCTCGAATCACGGCTTGCGCAACACCAGGAGCACGCGGGACCCCGTGTCCTCCGTGGCCTCCCGGACCCGGCGGTCGAAGGCGGCGAGCAGCAGCCGGCGAAAGAGGCCGGGGCCGACGTCCAGGCGGCAGAGCAGGAAGGAGAGCACGTGGTAGAGGGCGGACCGGCGGGTGAGGAAGAGCCGATCCAGCACATCGTAGCCGGGGAAGTGGGCGGCCAGGGAACCGGCGGTGTAGTGCCGGTGGTGCTTGGCGATGAGGGGCAGGTTGGTCGACGGAGCCGTGAGGATCAGGGTGCCGCCCGGGGCGAGGACCCGGTCCACGTGGCGGGTGAACCCCGGCACCGCCTCGTCCGGGACGTGCTCCAGCACCTCCACCACGGTGACCGTGGAGAACGCCCCGGGCTCCAGGCCGGCCACGTCCTGGCAGCGGAACTCGAGCCCCTCCACTTCGGGGGCGAAGGCGCGGGCGAAGCGGATCGGCCGCTCGTCGAGGTCGACCCCGAGGGCGCGGAAGGCCCCGTCGAAGGCGGGCCCCCGGGCGAAGTGGTTGAGGAGGAAGCCGTCGCCGCAGCCGACGTCGAGGACGTCCCCGCCCCGGTGGTGGGATTCGAGGAGGTCCAGGGCGCGGCCCATGTAGGCGGCGTAGTCGAGGCCCCAGCCCAGGTGCGCCCCGAAGCGGCGCCCCTCGAGGTCGACGAGGTAGTGGTAGGGGAACCGGTACTGGTCGCTCTGCAGCTGCCGGGGGGTTCTCGCCATGACGGCCTCAGAGAGCCCCCCGCAACTGCAGGAAGGCCTCGGGCAGACGCCCCGGCCGGAGCCGGTCCAGCCAGCGCCCCCACGGAAAGCCTATGAGGAGGAGCTCCGCCATGAAGACCGTGAAGAGGATGTTCATGGTCCAGCCGATCCCGAAGTGCATGGCGATGAGGGCGGCGGCGGCCCACGGGCGGGTGCGCCGCCACCACAGCAGGACCCCGATCAGCTCCGTGCCGAGACCGATGGCCAGCACCGCCGTGGCCGCGATCCAGTGCCCGGCGGCGAGTTCCTGCAGCGCGTTGGGCTCGAAGTGGCCCGTCTTCGAGATCGTGTCCGTGGCCTTCTCCGCCATCCACAGCCACAAGTGGCGGCCGTCGATCCAGCCCGGACCGGTGGCCGCGAGCTTGCAGAGGCCCGCCGAGGCGTAGCCGAGGCCGGCGAAGAACCAGACGCTGCCCCACACGAACCGGCGCTGGGCGGCGGCGTCGCGGAAGCAGGCGCCGCCGATGGCCAGGGACAGCAGGCCCATGCCGACCAGGTTCGAGCTGTGGGGGATCTCGCCCAGGCAGAAGCGGGTCGCGTACTGCAGGTGCAGGAGGGCCATGGCCGCTGCGTACGGCCAGCGCGATCCGAGGCGCAGGAAGCCGAGGGCCACCAGCAGGGTGAGGAGCCCGGCGTTGACCAGGGGCAGGGGGCCGCCGATCAGGAAGCGGATGTCGAGGTAGCGCGCGATGCCGAGAGGCAGGACGACCTCGGTGATGCGCAGCGTTTCCGATCCCCAGGTCCACGCGTAGCGGACCGCCTGGAAGCCGATGAACAGCTCCCAGACGCGGAAGTGCAGGGCCTCGCCCGGGGTGTCGCCGCGGGCCCGGGAGAAGTCGAAGAGGTTGTCGAGGATCCCTCTCACCGGTCCCGTTCGTAGGCCGCCGGCGGCAGGTCCGGGTTGCGGGCCGTGCCCTCGCCGGAGAGCAGCAGGAAGGGGGTGGCCTCGACGACGACGGAGTCGCCCTCGGCGAGATGGCCCCGCACCTTGTAGACCATGAGGCGCCGCGTCCGCAGGAGCGTCTCGGTGAACAGCGCCCGCAGGCCGCCCACGCGGGTATCGTCCCAGGTCCGCGTCTTCGACAGGAAGTTCGCGAAGTCGATGGGGTCGATGCCGATATCGGGCAGCACCACGGGCCGGCCGGGCAGGCCGCCGAGGTCCGTCGCCCGCCAGCGGGCCGAGTCGGGCAGCGCCTCCACGTCGCGCACGAGGGCCCGGGTCCAGGGCCGGCCGGCGACGGAGAACATGGGATAGATGCTGGCCGGCCAGAACTCGCCCTCGTGGGTGGCCACGAGGAGGACGTAGACCGCGAGGGTCAGGACCAGGACCCGGGCGGCTCTGGCCTTGGACCACATGGGGCCTAGTCCGCCGCCGGCAGGAGGAGGAGGTTGTCGAAGTCGACCTCGGCCGACTCCTTGGTCGAGTCCGAATCGCTCCACAGGGCGATGGTGATCGGGCGGTCCGGCGGCGCCTTGCCGAAGGTGCGGCGGTAATCGGCGGCCACGTCGCGCTCGACGGACTGCCAGGTGCCGCGCTGTCGGAGCCCGGAGGCGACGACGAGGACCTTGAGCGATCCGTACTCGGCCAGGGTGCCCGGAGGCAGAGTGGAGCTGTAGGTGTACTTGATGCCCCGGGTGCGGCCCATCCAGTCCCGCGAGAAGATCACGTAGACCGCGGCGCCGGCGTCGTTGCGGCCCTTCTCGTCCTCCCGGGCCCCCTTGGGAAGCTGGTGGACGCGCCAGTCCCAGCGCAGCCGGGGGTGGGTGGCCAGGTCCCACTCGTAGCCCTCGCCGTTGGGCAGGCCGATCCAGATCGCCTGGGCCCGGGTGAAGCCGCGCAGGAAGCGGCCGCCGGCCTCCTCGCGGACGACGAAGTACTCGTCCTCGTCGATGAAGCGGGGGCCGAAGGGGAGCATCTCCCGGCCGATGCGCCAGGCCGGAAGATCGCCCCCGCGGTAGCTCTCGAAGTCGTCGATGAGGATCCCCCCGGAACCCGCCGCCGCGGCGGGCGGGCACGTCGTGCCAGCGAGGACCTGCGCTCCGAGGAGGAGGACCGCGAGGCGGGGAACCCGGCGCCCGGAGATGGGCGCGGAGGCCCTCCCGGGCCTCGGCCGGCTCGGCGCGCTCACCTTCGGAACTTTGCTTCCTGGCATTTTCTGAGGTCGATCAGCGGTCGGCGACTGAACAAAGATACGGCCGTACGCGAGGAGGGGTTCCGCCCTCGCCGGCGGCCCCGTGCCCAGTCGGTCAGTCAGCCTGCCCGGCCACCCGGGCGTAGTCCTCCATCAGCCCGTCGAGGACGGCCGACCAGCTGCGGCTCAGGGCCGACTCCCGCCCGCACCGACCCAGCCTGCGGGCGAGGTCCGGGTCGTCGACGAGGCGGCGCACCGCGGCCGCGAAGCCGGGGCGCGACTCGGCCTCGAAGAGCAGGCCGTTCTCCTCGTGCCGGACGATGTCCAGCACGCCGCCGGAGTCGGGGGTGACCACGGGCAGGCCGGAGGCGCAGGCCTCGAGGACGACGTTGCCGAAGGTCTCGTTGGCCGAGGGGAAGGCGAAGAGGTCGCTGCTGGCGTAGGCCTTGGCCAGCTCCGCGCCCCGCAGGTATCCGGCGAAGACCGTCGGCGTGCCCCTGAGCCGGGCGCGCAGCTTCTCCAGGCCCGGGCCGCCGCCCACCACCGCCAGGCGGGAGCCCGGCGCGCCCTCGAGGGCGTCGGCGAGCCAGTCCACCCGCTTCTCGGGGGCCACCCGGCCCACGTACAGCAGCAGGGGCGCCGCTGGATTCCCGCCGGTGAGGAACTCCCGCATCTCCCGGGACCGCCACTCCGGGGAGAACCGGCGGGTGTCCACGCCCCGCGTCCACACCCGCGGATTGCGCACCCCCTGCCGCTCCAGCTCGCCGAGGGTGACGCTGGAGGGGCACAGGTTCAGGGCGGCCTGGTTGTGCAGCCAGCGGATGTAGCGCCAGCACGGCCCCGCCAGGAATCCGAACCCGTAGCGCCGGCAGTAGCCGGGCACGTCGGTGTGGTAGGAGGCGATGAGGGGCACCCCCGTGCGCCGCGCGCCGCGGACCCCGGCCACGCCGAGAAAGAACGGATTGAGGACGTGGATCAGGTCCGGCTGGAAGGCCTCGAGGCGGGCGCGGACATCGGTCAGGGGATTGACCATCCTGAGCTCGGGGTACAGGGGCAGGGGGAGGCTGCCGATGCCGACGATCTCGGTGGCGGCATAGCGCGCCGGCCCCCCGGCGGGGGCGAACAGGATCGAAGGATGTCCCCTGGCCTCGAGGTGGTGGAGGAGGTGGCAGAGGGTGTTGACGACGCCGTCGATCTTGGGCAGGAAGGTCTCCGTGAACAGGGCGACCCGCATGGAGGGCGTGCCCGTCCGGCGCAACCGGCGGTGCCAGAGGCGCCGGCGGCGCCTCAGAGAGCCGGAAGCCCGGCGAGCGCCAGCAGCCAAAGGACGCAGCCCGAGGCGGTGCCGGCCACGGTCTGTCCCAGGGTGTGCCGCTGCAGGAAGACGCGGGACCAGGCCACCACCGGAACCAGGGCGAGCACCGGCAGCGAGCCGGGTCCGTAGAGCCACCAGCAGACGACGGCCAACCCGGTGCAGCCGGCGCAGTGGGCGCTGATCTTCCAGCGCAGGGTGACGCCCAAGAACAGGAGGGCCTGCACGGTCTGCACGGCGGCCACGAGCGTCATCTGGGGACCCGCTCCGCCGGCCCACAGCAGCCCCAGGGCGGCGGCCGAGGCGGCCACCGCGGCGGCGAGGGGACGGCGGCGCTCCCGGCGCACGTTCATGTGCAGATCGCTGAGCTGCCCGCGCCGGTGGAGGAACAGGACGTAGGCGGTGGGCAGCAGCACGCCGACGGCGATGAACAGCGCCGCCCATCCCCAGGCGGCGGCGGTACCCGCATGGGCGGCGACGACGAAGGCCGCCGCCGCGGCGCACAGAGGCGGCGTCAAGGCGCCCGATACGCGCCGGGCCAGGCCGTCGGCCACGGCGGCGGAGCGCGAGAACGGCCGCGGGGTGAGGTCCTTGCCGAGGGTCAGTTCCACGTCGTCAGCTCTTCAGGCACAGGCGGCCACGCCGGGGAGGGTTGTCCTTCCGGCCGGTCGACGGGCAGACTCGCCGCGGCCGGCGGCAGTTCCTGGACCAGGCCGGTCCATTCCAGGAGGCGCAACTGCCTGTCGACCCGGTCGCCGCTGTTGCAATAGAGAACGTCGTCACGCCGCTCGATCCCGGCCAGATGCACGTGACCGGCTGACGCCGTGGTTCACTACCGACGCCCCGGCGCGGCCTGTCCAGCAGCTTGCGCAGGACGTCGCGGTGGGACGGCGGCCAGTACCAGCGGCGCTTCAGACGTAGAGTCGGCCTCCACGGTATCCAGGAACCGATGCAGGAACTCGACCTTGCAGGCGCGCGTCCCGAAGGTGGAGATCGGAGAGGAAGACGGATCGGAACCTCAAGCTCACACCTCCCGGTGAGCGGGTGACGGGCCGAGGCCCCTGGCGGCGGCCGCCGTCGTCATCGCCCGGAGAGTGGCGGGGCCCCGCGCCTTGCGGCGCGTTCCAGGAAACCTCACATCGAACATCGGATCCTCCTGATACGGCGAGGTTTACGCGAAAGCGCCGTTCCCAAGGTCCTGCCTCGCCACGTGACCCGGCCCTCCCTGTCCCCAAACACAACATCCCGGAACGTGTCCAGCGAATCTCCAGATGGTGAACCCCGGCCCGGCCTTCTGCGCGCTCTGGTGAGAGGCGTTCCCGCCCTGGCCCGCCGTTGGGCACCCTCCCTCGCGGGGCGGCCGGGGCCGGCCCTTCGCGTCGCGGCGGGCCTGTTCACGGCGGGCGTCGCCGGCTGGGTGATCCACCAGGTCATCGAGGTGGGCTGGCTGAAGGTGGTCGAGTCGATGCCGGCGACCCCGTGGTTCTACCTGATCTTCACGGGCATGTACCTCGTGCCTCCCCTGTCGGAGGTGTTTGTCTTCCGCCGCTTCTGGGGACCGGTCTCCGGACTGCTGCCGGCGGTGCTGATGCGGCGGCTCTGCTCGGGGCACGTCATCGACTATTCCGGGGAGGCCTACCTCTACCTGTGGGCGAGGCGTCACCTGGGTCTGCCCCATGCCCGCATCGTGCACGGGATCAAGGACAACGTCATCCTGTCCTCCGCCATGTCGACCCTGTTCGCCCTGGCCGTCCTCGGAGCCCTGGCCGCCGGCGGCTGGCTGGTCCCGGCGGCGCTCGGCGGGCACTGGGGGTGGCTGCTGGCCGCCCCGGCGGCCCTGTTCGCCGTCGCCGCAGGGGCCTGGGCCATGCGCCGCCGCCTCCTGTCGGCTCCGCCGTCGGCGTCGGCCGCCGTGTGCGCCGCCCACCTGGTCCGCCACAGCCTCGTGCACCTGCTGCAGGTCGCCCTCTGGGTCGTCGTCGAGCCTTCGGTGCCCCTGAGCTCCTGGCTGACCCTGCTGGCGGCCCAGATCGTGTTGACGCGGGTACCCTTTCTGCCGAGCCGGGATCTCGTCTTCGTCGGCGCCGGACTCGGTCTCTCCGGGTACCTGGGTGTCGAGGCGGCCGCCGTGGCGAGCATCCTGCTGACCACGGCGGTCCTCGACCGCGGCCTCAACCTGGTTCTCTACCTGCTGTGCCGGTGGTCACAGCGGCGCCGCGCCGCATCCGCGCCCGCCGCCAGCTTCGCCGTGTGACGAGGAGAGCGCGTTGCAGAGCCCCAGAGATTCCGCCCGCCCGCGTTGCAATTCCGTGAAGGCGGACCGAGATTCAGCCCTCTCCATGGGCCTCTCCGACCGGATTCTCCCTCCCGTGCGGGTCCTGTTCGTCTCGCACACCTTCCCCCCCGCCGGCCGTCCCCTGTCGAGCGTGGGCGGAATGCAGCGGGTGGCCACGGACCTGCACGAGGCGCTGCTGCAGCATCCGGAGGTCACGGTGAGGTCCCGGGTCCTGCGCAGCTCGTGGCGCTGGATCTACCTGCGCACTCCGACGTACCTGGCCCGGACCTACGGGCACATCGAGCGGCTGGCCCGCAACGGCGAGGTCGACGTCGTCCTGTTCTCCTCCATCATCTCCGCCGGCCTCGTCAGCTTCCCGCTGCACCGGACCCTGCGCGCCTGCGGCGTGCGCACCGCCGCCGTCGTCCATGGCGACGACGTCACCTGCCCCCTCGGGCCCTACCAGCGGCGGCTGCGCCGCGTCTTCGAGGAGATCGACGCCGTGGTCTCCGTGAGCCGCGCCACCGGCGACGCCTGCACCGAGCGCGGACTGGACCCGGACAAGCTGCACGTGATCCCCAACGGCATCCGGGAGGACCGCTTCCCCGACACCGAGCCCGGGGCGGCTTCCCGCGGTGACCGCCTGGCCGCCCTCGACGGCTCCGCCGGCCGCCTCGACGACGACGCCTTCCTGCTGTGCAGCGTCGGGCGCCAGGTCCCCCGCAAGGGCTTCGCGTGGTTCGTCGACCAGGTCATGCCGACCTTGCCCGACCGGGTCCACTACTGGCTGGCCGGCAGCGGCCCCCAGACCGAGGAGATCCGCGCCGCCGGGAGGCGCCGGGGTCTCGACGCCCGCCTGCGGCTCCTCGGCCCGGTCTCCGACGAGCACCTGGGCCTTCTCTACCGCAACTCCGACCTGTTCATCATGCCCAACATCGCCGTTCCCGGCACCATGGAGGGCTTCGGCGTGGTCATGCTCGAAGCGGGGTTGTGCGGCCTGCCCACCATCGCCTCGCGCCTGGAGGGGATCCAGGACGTGATCTCCGAATCGGAGAACGGCCACCTGGTACCGAGCGGATGCGCCGACGGCTTCCGCACGGCCATCATGCGGTACGTGGAGGATCGATCCATCCTCGAGCCGGTGCGCAGCCGCGCCCAGAAGCACATCCGCCGCTTCCGGTGGCCGGTGGTGGCCGAAGACTACGTGCGGCTCATCCGGTCCCTGGACCGGGATCCGCGGAGGGCCCGGGCCCCGGGCTGATCCCGCCCTTACCCCTGGCCGGCGCCGCGGGGGCCGCCCCCCCGGTCCTCGAGCCACTGCAGCAGCGCCGGCGTGAACAGCAGGGCTGCCAGCCAGGTGGCGCCGATGCCGGCGATGGCCAGCTCGCCGATCGTCTCGATTCCCGGGTGAAAGCTCAGCAGAGGTCCCGAGAACCCGATCGCCGTGGTCAGGGAGCCGACGGTGATGTGCTCGCCCGTGGAGCGCAGCACGGGCAGGATCGAGCCCCGCCCCTCCTGACGGTAGCGGTGCACGAGGTGGGCCCCGGCGTCGTTGCCGATGCCGAGGACCGCGGGCAGGACGATCATGTTGTAGAAGTTGAGACGCATCTGCAGCAGCTCCATGAGCAGCAGCATCCACAGCACCCCCACCACCAGCGGCAGGCAGGCCAGCACCCCCCAGCGCAGCTTCCCGAAGTTCAGCCACATGAACAGGAAGACCAGAACCGCCGTGGCCAGCACCATCCACGGCGACTCCCGCTGCACCAGCCTCAGCACGTCGGCGGCCACGATCGTGGGAGAGGCCGCGTGGTAGGTGCGGCCGTCCACCTCGATGCGGGAGACGTCCTCGGCGAAGGCGATGGAGTTGCGGCCGTCGGAGAGCCCGACGGAGGCGTAGATGCGCAGGAAGTTGCCCGCCTCACCGGACTTGCTGAGGAAGGGGTCGCGCAGCGATCCGGGCACCTGCTCGAGGGTGATGGCCGCCCTCGTCTGCGAGGCCTGCCGCAGGCGCCGCAGGTCCTCCGATTCCTCTCCCTCGAGCAGGGGATCGGACAGCAGGCCGCGGATGCGCCCGATGCGGTCGAGCCTGGCGCGCCGCGCCGCCGCGTCCATGGGGAAGCGGTCCTGGATGGTCACGACCTCGGCGATCGTCGGCGACAGGGTGTCCTCCGCCGCCCGGCGGCGAAGGGCCGCGGCCACGGCCGGCACGTGGGCGGGCGTGTCGGTGACGATGTAGGCGGCGTTGCGCCGGCCGTCGGGGGGGTACACGGCGCGGATCTTCTCGCGCCGGGCGTTGTACTCGGAGTAGGTGGGCTCCAGCTCCCCGAAGCGGTACTCGAAGCCCACCTTGCCGGGGGCCAGGACGATGGCGGCGGCCACGGTGAGGAGCCCGGCCGCGATCACCGTGCGCGCCAGGGGGAAGCGGCCGCCGCGGCCGGCATCGGCGGGTCCCGCGGCGGGCCCCGGGTCGAAGCGCAGCAGGGACCAGCGCTCGAAGAGCGACACCAGGGCCGGCAGGACGACGATCATGGCGAAGAGGGCGAAGAGGATGCCGACGCCGGCGATGAACCCGAACTGGCTGAACCCCTTGAAGCTGCAGGTCATGAGCACGAGCAGGGCCCCGGCCGTGGTCAGGGCGCTCACGGCGATCGCCTGACCCGTGCTCGTGAAGGTGGTCTCGGCGGCGCTCACCGCGTCCCGTCCGGAGCCCCGCTCCTCGGTGTAGCGCGCGTAGAAGTGGATGCCGTAGTCGATGCCCAGGCCGAACAGGACCAGCCCGAGGGTCGAGGTCATCAGGTTGAGGTCGCCGTGGACGAGGCGGGCCAGGGCGAAGGTCCAGGAGAGGCTCATCAGGAAGGGCAGCCCGATGAGGACGGCCATGACCGGCATGCGGCCCGCCGTGGCCAGGGCCAGGCGCAGGCTGAAGCGCCCCCGCGAGCGGGCGCGGTAGGACTTGTAGGCGAAGTAGGCCACCACCACGAGGAGGACGGCGGTCACCCCGGCGCCGAAGGAGCGCCTCACGTCCCGGGTGATCGTCCGCACCTCGGTGAGCCGCCGCAGGAGCCGGCCCGCCGTGGTCACCCGCATCTCCGGATGGAAGCGGGCCGGCCCCACCGCGGCGGCCAGGGAATCGACGGAGCGGTAGAGGCCGGCGATCAGCCCCAGGTCGGTCTGCGACCCGGCCGGGTGAAAGCGCAGAACCAGGGTGGTGCTGTCGGGCGAGACCGGGTACTCGCGGACGACGATGCCGTCGTAGATGGCGCGCAGGTCCCGCTCCTCCTCCTCCCGCCCCGCCTCTTCCTCCTCCTCCTCGAGACCGAAGTAGAGAGGGTTGGCCGCCAGTCTCGCCTCCTCGAGGCGCTCCTTCAGGTAGCGCTCGAGCCGGCCCAGCTCGTCCTCGGTGGCGAAGTAGAGGGCGTTGCGCCGCAGGAAGTCCGCATCCCGCCGGTACTCGACGCGCTCGAAGCACGGGGAGCCGCCGCAGCGCAGGTCCCGGGCCCGTGCCAGGAACTCCTCGGCGTAGCCCCGGTTGGCCTCGAAGGAGGGGCTCTCGACGGCGACCTCCACGCGGTCCTCGCCGCCCACCACCTGGCGCAGCCGGTCGAGGGCGATGACGCTGGGGTAGTCGCGGGGGATCAGGTTCGACAGCTCGGCGTCGATGCCGAGCTGGAGGGCGAACCGCAGGGAGGCCGCGGTCACCAGGACGCAGCCGGCCAGCACGAGGCCGGGCCGCCGCATGACCGAACGGATGAACGGCCTCAGCGACTCGAAGAGGCGTTCGAGCACGTCAGGGCCGGCGGGCTACAAGGGGGCGCCCGAGGTCTGCCAGGGCTGTTCGCGGAGGTTGAGCTGGCTCAGGTTGCGGCGTTCGAACCGGGGGGCGAGGAAGCCGTAGAAGTACCAGTTCTGCATGCGGTAGGGCGTCAGGTGGTACAGGCAGCGCTCGAAGAGGTTCCAGCGTACGCGCCGGCGATCCGTCCGCCGGCTGGAGGGAACGCACCACAGGTCCATGTGGTACAGGGAGTGTCCGTAGCGGAAGATGCGGTTCAGGATCTCGTGATCGAGGAGGACGTAGTTCCAGTGGCGGGCGGAGAAGCCGCCGGCCTTGCGCAGGGCCTCGGCGCGCATCACCTGACCGTAGCCGCCGACGAAGCCCTGGCGGCTGAAGATCCTGGACAGGGCCACGCGGGCGCCGCGCCGGAGCCGGGAGGAGGCGCTGCGCGGATCGTCGTCCGCGGGCAGGGCCATGAGGCAGACCACCCCGGGCGGCGCCTCGGCGGCCAGCCGGGCGCAGGTCTCGATGTAGTGGGCCGGGTACCAGGTGTCGGCGTCGGACAGGACGACGAAGTCGCTGGTGACGCGGGCGCAGCCGGTCTCGAGGGCGTTGGTCTTGCCGGCCCGCTCCTCCCGCATGTAGATGACCTCCAGGTCATCGGGGGAACCGACCAGCTGGCGGCAGATCTCGGCCGAGCGGTCGGTGGAGCCGTTGTCGACCAGGATCAGCTGATCGGGGCGGCGGCTCTGGCTCAGCCACGACCGCAGGGTGCGGGGGAGGAAGTCCTGTTCGTTGTAGTAGGGCAGAACGACGGCGAAGGTCGAGGACAAGGCAGCTGGTCGGGGCGGGGGAGGAGGTGCGCGGTACGAGCCGAACAAGATAGGGGACCGGAACCGGCAAGTCTACGGTGTTGTCGTCATTTCGTGACGCGGCGATTCCGGCGGGTGCGTACCTTTTGGATTGCGAGGAGGACCACCTTGCGAGGAGGACGACCTATGGAGGATCCCATGCCGCGGGACCGGGAACGGCCCCCTGGGCCGCCTCGAGGAGTGGGAGGACTTCGTCGCCGCCCGCTACGCCGGCGACCAGGCTGGCGCCGGCGAGCCCGCCTCCGGGTTCCGGGACTACGAGGGCGATGATGTCCGCCCTTCGGTGCGCGAGTTCTACCGGCAGAACCACGGCAACCAGACCCTGGCCTTCGTCATCGAGAAGAAGAGGGATTTCCTGGGCCTGCGGCGCCGCAGGATGGGGATCTGGGAGGCCATCGAGTACCTGAACGAGCTGGTGGACGACTCCGACCCCGACACCGAGCTGTCCCAGCTCGAGCACCTGCTGCAGACGTCCGAGGCGATCCGCCGGGACGGCCATCCGGACTGGTTCGTCCTCACGGGGCTGATCCACGACCTCGGCAAGATCCTCTGCCTCTTCGGCGAGCCCCAGTGGGCCGTCGTCGGCGATACCTACCCCGTGGGCTGCGCCTTCGACGAGCGCGTCGTGTTCCACGGGTTCTTCGCCTCCAACCCCGATGCCTCGGACCCTCTGTACGCCACCCCCTGCGGCATCTACGACGAGGGCTGCGGACTCGATCGCGTGCACATGTCCTGGGGCCACGACGAGTACCTGTATCACGTGGTCAAGGAACACCTGCCTCTCCCCGCCCTCTACATGATCCGCTACCACTCCTTCTACGCCGTCCACCGCGAAGGCGCCTACCGGCACCTGATGAACGACCAGGACCTGGAGAACCTGCCCTGGCTGCGCGCCTTCAGCCGGTACGACCTCTACTCCAAGGGCTCGGAGCCGCCCGACGCGGACGGCCTGCGCGGCCACTACACCGATCTCATCGACCGCTACTTCCCCACGGCTCTCGACTGGTGAGCCCCATGGACTCGGCCAACGGCCCGGGAGGGTGAAGCTCCGGGGGCGGCTCAGACGGCGCCGAGGGCCCAGACCGGTGCCCCCCAGGACCCGGGAGCGCCCCTTGTCGACCCGGTAGAACCGCTCGAAGACGCGCTCCACCTCGTTCGAAGGGACGCCGATCCCCGTGTCCGTCACCTCGACGACCACGGCGCCGCGGCCGGGCCCGCCGTCTCCCCGGCTCTCGGGGAGCGAGGTCCAGTCGCGGCCCTCCAGTTCGGCCTCGGCCCGGGCCCGGGAAAGGGCGCGGGCCGACACCCGGACGGCGTCCTCCTCGGAGGTGTACTTGAGGGCGTTGTCCACCAGATTGATGAGGGCCTGCTCGATGAGCCTGCGGTCGCAGCGCGCCTCCAGCTCGGAAGGCACGGCCACCTGGAGCTGGATCCCCTTGTCGGCGGCGGCCTTCGAGACCGCGTCCCGGGCCGTGTCGATCAGGCGGGCCACCCGTACCTCGGCCGGCTCCAGCGTGGCCTGCTCCGACTCGAGGCGGGCCAGGTCCAGCAGGTCGTTCAGCAGGGTCGTCAGGCGGTCGGCGTGGTTGTTGATGACGTCGACGGAGCGCTGCGCCGCGGACGGGTCCCGGAGGGCGCCGTCGGCCAGGGTCTCGGCGCACCCCTTGATCGCCGTCAGGGGCGTGCGCAGCTCGTGGGAGACGTTGGCCACGAAGTCCTGGCGCATCCGCTCCAGCCGGCGCAGGCGGGTGATCTCGTAGAACACGGTCACCGTGCCGGAGACCCCCTCCGGGCCCGGGATCGGCGCCGTGTGCACGTCGAGGTAGCGCGGCGGGCCCCCGCCCTCGGTGATCTCGCAGAAGGTCGGTCCGCGGCCGGCGAGGGCATCCTCGATCGCCTCCCCCACCGTGGCGTTGCGCACGGCCTCCGCCGGCCTGCTCCCCGCCAGCTCCCGCGTCAGGCCGTAGAGATCCCGCAGGGCCCGGTTGGCCATGAGGATGCGGCCGCCGCCGTCGGTGACCAGGATGCCCTCGGTGATGCTGTCGCGGCCCAGGGACCGCGCCATGGCGGCTCCCAGGGCCAGTCCGGCGCCGCCGAGGGCCAGCTGCCAGTGCAGTCGCATGTCCACGTGTCCGCCGCCGCGGCGGACTCTCAGGCCGCGTCCCGGCGGAACCGGTAGCCCACGCCGCGCACCGTCTCCACCAGGACCTGGGCCTCGCCGAGCTTCTCGCGAAGCCTGCGGACGTGGGTGTCGACGGTGCGGCCGTATCCCGGGTACTGATACCCCCACACCACGTTCAGCAGCTCCTCGCGGCTCTGCACCCGGCCGCTGCGCTGAACCAGGGTCAGCAGCAGCTTGAACTCGGTCGCCGTCAGCCTCAGGGGCTGGCCGTCGACGAAGGCGTGATGCCCCTCGGAGTCGATGGTCACGGGTCCGGCGGTGATGCGCTCCGCGGAGCCCACCGCCTCCGAGGGCGGCCGCCGGAGCGCCGCAGGATCGCCTTCACCCGCAGGACCAGCTCCCGGGGCGAGAAGGGCTTCACCACGTAGTCGTCGGCCCCCAGCTCGAGACCGACGATGCGGTCCACCTCCTCCGCCTTGGAGGTGAGCATGAGGACGGGGATGTTGCGCACCGATCCTCGCTGCTTCAACAGCCGGCAGACCTCGAGGCCGTCCATGCCGGGCAGCATGAGGTCGAGGATGATCAGGTTCGGTTGGCTCCGCTCCGCCATCTCGAGGGCCGCTTCACCCTCTTCGGCTGCCTCCACCACCATGCCGGCCTGCCGCAGGTTGTAGGAGAGCTCGCATCGCTACCGGGGCGACGTGAACGAGTTCTTCACCGACACCAACGTGGGCATCATCGACACCACCGGAGCCCTGCCGCGCTTCGGCAACTATATCGTGGACGCCACCCTGCCCTCGAACACCTACGACGGCGACCAGCGGATCCTCGCCGGCTATGGAATGGTCGAGCTGCCGCTGAACCGCCAGCTGCGGCTCATCACCGGCGCGCGTTTCGAGACCACCCGCATCGACGTGGCCAGCGCCAACCCGGATCTGCCCGAGGGCGAGCTGGAGACGAACGACCTGCTGCCCTCGGTCAATCGCGTCTACCAGGTGGGCGAGGCGAACATGCGCCTGTCCTACGGCCGCACCCTGGCCCGCCCCACCTTCCGCGAGCTGGCGCCGTTCTCCTCCTTCGCCTTCGTGGGGGACTTCATCCTCACCGGCAACGAGGAGCTGAAGCGGACCCTCATCGACAACTACGACCTGCGCTGGGAGTGGTTTCCCAACCCAGGCGAGATCTTACGCGGTGAGCGGGTTCTACAAGCTCTTTCAGAACCCCATCGAGCGGGCCATCCGACCACCAACGGAGAGATCCAGTACCAGAACGTGGACGAGGCCACCGTGGCCGGGCTGGAGTTCGAGGGGCGCGAGAACCTGGGCATCCTCGGAGAGGGCTGGCGCAACTTCTTCGCCGGCGGCAACGTGTCTCTCATCTACTCAACGTCGACATCCCCGAGAGCGAGCTGGCCATCATTCGCGGCTTCGACCCCGACGCCGAGACCAGCCGCTCCCTCCAGGGCCAGTCGCCCTTCGTGGTGAACCTCGACCTCATCTACGACAACTTCGAGACCGGCACCGGGGCGGGGCTGTACTACAACATCTTCGGGCGGCGCCTATCCGAGGTCAGTCTCGGCGGCGCGCCCAACGTCTTCGAGGAGCCCCGGTCGACCCTGGACTTCACCCTGACGAGGAGCCTCGGCGCCTGGTACAGCCTCAAGCTCACGGCCAGGAATCTGCTCGACTCGGCCTACCGTTTCGCCTTCTGGCTCGACCTCACGCAGGGGGACGGCCTCGACCGACCCGCTATATTCTGTCGGTCCTCAACCAAGGGAGTTGAAACGTGGCCGACGTCCTGAACATCGACCCCGAGCACCTAAAGGGCCGCCACCTGCGCCGGGCCGTGGAGGTCCTGGTCGGCGGCGGCGTCCTCATCTATCCCACCGACACGATCTACGGCCTCGGCTGCGACATCACCCAGAAGACCGCGGTCGAGCGCATCCGGCGCATCAAGGGCCGCGACGCCCGCAAGCCCATGTCCTTCGTCTGCGCCGATCTCAACGACATCGCCCGCTACGCCCGGGTGTCGAACTACGCCTACCGGATCCTGCGGCGCCTGCTGCCCGGCCCCTACACCTTCGTGCTGCCGGCCACCAAGGAGACCCCCCGGCTGCTGCGGAGCCGGCAGAAGACGGTGGGCATCCGCATCCCCGACCACCCGGTGACGGCGGCCCTGGTGAGGGAGCTGGGCCGGCCGATCCTGAGCACCAGCGCCAACCGCTCGGAGCAGGACGCGATCACGGATCCCTGGCAGCTCGAGGAAGAGCTGGGCCACGACGTGGACCTGATCCTCGAGTGCGCCCAGCTGCCGGTGCTGCCCTCCAGTGTCGTCTCCCTCGTGGGCGACGAGGCCGTCGTTCTGCGCCGCGGATCGGGGGACCTGAGCCAGTTCCAGGAGCCGGCGTGAGGCTCAGCCGAGGCCTGACCGGGCTCCTTCTCCTGACGGCCGCCGCCCCCTGCGCCGGCCAGTTCACCTCTTGGGCCGCCCGCAGCGAGTTCGCCCCGGGGCCGCCGGGCGTGGCGCCAGCCGGGATGCTGGGTTACCTCAACCCCGCGGTGCTGGCCCGCCTCCAGGCGGCCGAGTCGACCGTGGCCTGGTCCGCCGGTGACGGGGAGGACCCGGCCAGCGAATGGGGCCTGTTCACCGCCCTGCCCCATCTCGGCTTCGGCGTGCTGCGCCGCGCCGATGGCGGGGAGGGGTTCCGGGACTACCGCCTCGGCTTCGGGGCCGGGGACCGGGGCGCCTCGGCCGGCCTCGCCTGGGGCTGGTCGAGCGAGGACGGTTCGGACCCCGTGTGGGTCGCCGGCGCCCTGTGGCAGCCGTCGACCCTGTGGTCCCTGGGTGCGGCGTGGACGGCCGTCCTCGACGGAGGCGCCCGCGAATTCGCCGGGAGCGTGGGCCTGCGCCCCCTCCGCTCCGACCGGCTGACCGTGTACGGCGAGGCCGTCCGCGCCAGCGCCGCCGCCGGCGGAGACAGCTGGAGCGCCGGGGCCCTGATGCGGCTGTGGGAAGGCCTGCAACTGGCCGGCCGGTACCGCGAGGACGGGGCGGTCACCGCCGGTCTGCGGGTCGAGTTCGGGGGGCTGGGTCTGTGGACGCAGTCCCGCCGGGACCGCGACGGGGACCGCACGCGCAACCTCCACATGGTCCGCCTCGGACCGAACCGGGGCACGGTGCTGGCGCCTTTGCACCGGCGCCGGCCGAGCATGGTGCGGCTCGACCTGCACGGCTCTCTGAAGCACCGCGTGGCCCCCTTTTTCGACGACGGGCGCTCCCATCTCGGCCTCCTGCTCGACCTGCGGCGGGTGGAGCGCGACCCCGGCCTGGCGGGCGTCTCCGTCAACCTGTCGGGCCTGCGGCTGGACCCGGCCATGGCGTGGGAGCTGCGCCGCCGCCTGGAGCGTATCCGCCAGGCGGGCAAGCGCGTCGTCGTGTACGTGGACCGCGCCGACCTGCGCGGCTATCGGCTTGCCTCGGCGGCGGACCGCATCGTCCTCGATCCGGTGGGCGGGCTCTCCCTGCGGGGGTTCGCGGCCGGCCAGCTCTACCTGCGCGACGCCCTCGACAAGCTCGGCATCGGCAGCCAGGTCTGGAACTATCACGAGTACAAGACCGGCCCCGAGCCCTTGACCCGCAGCGACATGTCCGCGGCCGACCGGGAGCAGTTGCAGGCCCTCGTGGACGGCGCCTACGAGCGCGCCCGGGCCGACATCAGCCAGGCCCGCGGCCTGACCCCGGAGGCCTTCGATCAACTGGTGGACGAGGTCTCCCTGTTCACTCCTCGGCTCGCCCTGGAGCACGGACTCGTCGACACGGTGGGACGGTGGGATGCCGGCGAGGGGAAGGCGCTGGAGGAGCTGCCGCCGCAACCGGCCGACGAGGAGTGGGGCGCGCCGCCCACCGTGGCCCTCGTCTACGCCCTGGGGGTCTGCGCCATGGATACCGGCATCGGCGCCCGCCGCCTGTCGCAGGAGCTGCGGGACCTGGCCGGGGAGCCGGGGGTGGACGCCGTGGTCCTGCGCGTCGACTCCCCGGGGGGAGACCCGCTGGCCTCGGACCTGGTGGCGGAGGCGATCCGCAAGGTGAGCGCCGAGAAGCCCCTGGTCGTCTCCCAGGGCCGTTGGGCCACCTCGGGCGGCTACTGGATATCGATGGACGCGGATGCCATCGCCGCCACCCCCGAGACCGTCACCGGCAACATCGGCGTCTGGGCCAGCTGGCTCTACAACCGCGGCTTCCGCGAACGGCTGGGCCTGACCATCGATCACGTGCAGGCCGGCGCCCACGCCGACCTCGGACTGGGGATGCCCCTGCCCCTGCTCGGGGCCCTGCCCGACCGCCCCCTCGACGAGAAGGAGGCGGCGCGCTTCGACCACGCCCTGGAGAGTCTCTACGACGGCTTCGTGCACCGCGTCGCCGAGGCCCGCCGCAGCACCCCGGAAGAGGTGGACGGCGTCGCCCGGGGCCGGGTGTGGTCCGGGCCCGATGCCCTGCGGGCCGGCCTGGTGGACACCCTGGGCGGCCTCGAGACGGCCCTGACCATGGCCAGCCGGCGGGCCGGCCTGTCCCCGGGCCGGCGGCTGCGCGTGGTCGAACGGCCGCCGCTGAGCCCCTTTTCCCTGCCGGCCCTGGCGGACCTGCTGAGAGGCGCCCGGGGCCCCGCCGCGGCCCCCTTCTGGGTCGAATGGCTGCGTCTGCGGCTGGACCACAACGGCCAGCCCCTGCTGATGCCGCCGGAACCCGTCCTCGACGAGCTGGGCCCGGCCCGGCCGTACCCGTAAAGGAGAGATACGTGGACTCGACACAGGCCCGAGACCTGTACGCCGAACTGGGCGCCGTGCCCGTGATCAACGCCAAGGGCAACCTCACCATGCTCGGGGGCTCGTCGCCCTCGCCGGCGGTGGCGGCCGCCATGGAGCTGTCGAGCCGCTACTACGTCGACATGGACCAGCTGCTGGCCGGCAGCGGCCGGGTCGTGTCCGGCCTGCTCGGGTGCGAGGCGGCCCTGGTGACGCCCGGCTGCGCCGCCGCCCTGGTCCTGGGCACGGCCGCCTGCATCACCGGCGACGACCCGGAGCTCATGGCCCGGCTCCCGGACACCTCCGGCCTGAAGGGCGAGGTCGTCATCCAGGCGCCGCAGCGCTACAAGTACGACCGCGTCGTGCGCATGACCGGCGCCCGCCTCGTCGAGTCCGGCACGGCCGAATCCAGCACCCGCGAGGATTTCCAGTCCGCCCTGGGCGGCGACACCGCCGCCGTCCTGTACCCCTGCGTGTCCGCGCCGGCGGGATTCCTGTCCCTGGAGGAGGTCCTGGAGATCGCCGGCCAGGCCGGCGTGCCCGTCATCGCCGACGCCGCCTGGCGCGTCCAGCTGAGCGAGTTCCGCTCCTTCGCCACCTGCGGCGCCGACCTGGTCGGCTTCGGCGCCAAGTACTTCGGCGCGCCCAACTCCTCGGGACTGCTGTGCGGCCGGCGAGACCTGGTGGAGGCCGCCCGGGCCCACGCCTTCGCCGCCTTCGAGCGCCGCGGCTTCTCCGGGTACGGCCGGCCCCTGAAGATCGACCGCCAGGAGGTGGTGGGCGTGGTCGCCGCCCTGCGGGAATGGCTGCGGGAGGAGACCCAGGCGGCGCGGGACGAGGCGGCCAGCCGCCGGGGCCGGGCCCTGCGCGATCAGCTGGCCGGACTGCCGGGCGTGAGCCTGGTGCCGGCCGCCGGCGCCGGCGTGACCAGCCTGGGTCTCATCCTGGGCGGGGAGGCTCCCGTCGATGGCGCCGGCCTGGCGGCCCTTCTGGAGCAGAGCAACCCCTCCATCTGGGCCCACGGCGAGGGCGCCTCGGTGGGGTTCTCCATGTACACGGTCCAGGACGGCGACGAGGCCGAGATCGCCCGCCGGGTGCGGGAGGTTCTCGCTTGCTGACCCGGCGGCCGAGGCCGTGCACCTCGAGGGGATCGCCAGCGGCGCTGGCCGTCCTTGCGAGCGGCTCCGTCCTGTGCTCGGCCGGCTGTGCGGCCCCCCCGGAACCTCCGCCGCCGGCCGACGGCGCGCGCTACATGGCATCCCATCGCTACCCGGAGGCGGCGGCCGTGTACCGGGAAGCCCTGGGCCGGAGGCCGCGCTCGGCGCAGCTGCACATACAGCTGGCCCGGGCCCTGGCGGCCGACGAGGACCCGAGAGGAGCCGTGGAGGCGTACGAACGGGGCATCGCCCTGGCGCCGAGGGACGCAGGAGCCCGCGCCGAGCTGGCCGTGCTGCTCACCCGTCTCGATCGCTTCGACGACGCCCGGGCCGAGCTGGAAACGGCCGTCGCGGCCGATCCCGGGTATGCGTGGGGACACGACCTCCTCGGCCGCCTGCACCAGAGGGAGGGGCGCTACGAACTGGCCGCCGCGGCCTTTCGGAGAGCCGTGGCCGCCGATCCGGGCTACGGGGACGGTTGGTACGGCCTCGGCCGGACGCACCTGAAGCGTACCGCCCTGGACAGCGCCGAGGCCGCTTTCCGCCGGTCCGTGGCCGCCGACTCGACCGACGCCAGGTTCCGCGACGCTCTCGGCTTTGTCCACTACAAGCGCGGTGAGTACGCCCGGGCGGTCGAACCCCTGGAGGCGGCGGTGCGGCTGGAGCCCCTCTACGCACAGGCTCGCTTCCACCTGGGCAATACCTACCTGCGCCTCGGGCGCCGGGAGGAGGGCCGCGCGGAGCTGGAGAGCTTCCGCCGCCTGGAGGAACAGGAGCGGCAGATCCAGTCCCTGGAGACAACCCTGCTGCAGGCGCCCCACCGGGCGGGCATCTATCACGATCTGGCCGTTCTCCACGGCCGGCGGGGCGAGCTCGACAGGGCGCGCCGCCGCTACATCCAGGCCGTGACGCGGGACTCCAACTTCGCGCCGTCGTACCACAACCTGGGCAACATGCAGTTGCGCGCCGGAGACCTGAGGGAGGCCATGGGGCTCTACCGCCGGGCCCTGCGGGCCGACTCCACCTACGTGCTGGCCTATCGGTCTCTGGGCAACGGTTACGTGCGCCAGCGGCAACTGGCGGCGGCGCTGCGGACCTACAGCCGAGGTCTCCGCCACGACCCGAATGACGCCGAGCTGCGGAAGCGGGCGCGGATCGTGGAGGAGATGCTCCAGCAGGCCGGGGGCCGGTGAGGCGCGCGGTCCGGGCAGGTCTCGGGGCGCTTCTGGCGCTGGCGGCGCCGGGCGCCTCCGAGGGGGACGCCGGCGTGCGCTTCGTGGATGTCACCCAGGCCGCGGGCATCGACTTCCGCTATGTCAACGGCGCCGGCGGCCACAAGTACATGCCCGAAGCCGTGGGCTCCGGCGCCGCCTTCTTCGACGCCGACGGCGACGGACGACTGGACCTGTACATCGTCAACGGGGCTCCGCTGCCAGGATACACGGGCGACGAGGACGCCCACAACGCCCTGTTCCGCAACGCCGGTGACGGCACCTTCCAGGAGGTCACGGCCGCCAGCGGCACCGGCGACCGGGGCTTCGGCATGGCCGCCGCCGTGGGCGACTACGACAACGACGGCGACGCCGACTTGTACGTGGGCAACTTCGGTCCCAACGTGCTGTTCCGGAACCAGGGCGCCGGACGGTTCCGGGACGTCACCGCCGCGGCGGCCGTGGGCGACTCCGGCTGGGGGGCTCACGCCGCCTTCGCCGACTACGACCGCGACGGCGATCTCGATCTCTACGTGGCCAACTACATGGACTTCGACGTGGCGGCCAACCTGGAGTGCTTCGGCGGCCAGGTCCGCGCCTACTGCGGCCCCACCACCTACCCGGGGCAGTCCGGCGTCCTCTACCGCAACGACGGCGACGCTCCCTTCACCGACGTCACCGAGGAGGCGGGCCTGCGCAACGAGACGGGCCGGCAGCTGGCCGCCGTCTTCGGCGATGTCGACGACGACGGCGATGTCGACCTCTTCGTGGCCAACGACAAGACGCCGAACTTCCTCTTCCTCAACCAGGACGACGGCACCTTTCTCGAAGCCGCGGCCGTTGCCGGCGTCGCCTACAACGAGGAGGGTCTGGCCGAGTCGGCCATGGGCGCCGACTTGGGCGACTACGACAACGACGGCCGTCTGGACATCGCCCTGGCCACCTTCCAGTGGCTCCCGAACACCCTGTATCACAACGACGGCGGCGGCTTCTTCTCCGATGTCACCTTCGCCGCCGGCCTCGGGGCGGAGAGCGTCCCGTACCTGGGCATGACGGCCGCCTTCTTCGACTACGACAACGACGGCTGGCTCGACCTGTTCGTCAGCAACGGCCACCTGGACGAGAACGTGCGGGAGTTCGATCCTTCCACGTCCTATGCGCAAGTCAACCAGCTCTTCCGCAACGGCGGCGACGGCAGCTTCACGGAGGTCACCCGCAGCAGCGGACCCGGCCTGCTAGTGGAGCGCGTCAGCCACGGCGCCGCCTTCGGCGACTACGACGAGGACGGGGACGTGGACCTCTTCGTCTCCGACTCGGCCTCGCCCCGGTGCACCCTGCTGCGCAACGACGACGGCAACCACAACCGCTTCCTGGTGGTCCACGCCGTCGGCACCCGCAGCAACCGCGACGCCATCGGCGCCCGCCTGCGGGCCGTGGCCGGAGACCTGGTCCTGACCCGCGAGGTGCGGCGCAGCCATGGCTACATGGGCTCCAGCGACGTGCGCGTGCACTTCGGACTCGGCCGCCGCACGCGGGTCGACTCGCTGAGCGTGCGCTGGCCCACCGGGGTCGTCCAGCGCCTGCGGGACCTGGCGGCGGACCAGTTCCTCCGGGTGGAGGAGCCGGCGCCGTGAGCCTTCGCAGTCTGGCCGCCGCCGCGGTCTCGGGAGCGCTCGCCGCGGCGGCCTGGGGAGAGCCGCCGGCGGTCGGTCCGGGCAGCGCCAAGATGGCCGGGTACCTGGCCCGGACAGCGCGCACCGCGGATCCCGTGACCAACATCTACCTGAACCGCGCCCGGGCCGAGGGCATCCGCTCCTTGCTGGGCGGACCGATGTCCGCTGCCAAGGAGTTGCAGCTGCGGGTGACCGTCGCCCGCGAGTTGCTGCGGGGCGGCCTGTTCCGCGAGGCCGGGGACGAGCTCGAGCTGATCACCACCGAGATCGACCGCCGGCAGCTGCCGGCGGAGGAGAGCTTCCTGCGCATGCTGCGCGACCTGCGCGCCATCGCCGCGCTGCGCGTGGGCGAGCAGGCGAGCGGACGGCGCCCGGCCCACGGCTGGGTCTTCCCCATGGCCCGCAGCGGCGGCGCCCCCTTCGACGCGGGGGCCCGCGAGGCCATCACCCTCTATTCGGAGAACCTGCGGAGACGGCCCGAGGACCTGGCCACTCGATGGCTCCTCAACATCGCCTTCATGGCGGTGGGAGAGTACCCCGAAGGCGTGCCGGCCGAGTGGCGCCTGCTCCCCGAGGCCTTCGCCCCGGAATACCCCGTGGGCCGCTTCGTTGACGTGGCCGCCGCGGCCGGGGTCGACGTCCTCGGCCACGCCGGCGGCAGCGTCATGGAGGACCTGGACGGGGACGGGCTCCTCGACCTCGTCGCCTCCTCCCGCGGCCTGCAGGACCAGCTTCGCTACTTCCGCAGCCGCGGCGACGGCACTTTCGAGGACCGCACCCGCGAGGCCGGCCTCACCGGCCAGCTCGGGGGTCTCAACCTCTCCCACGCCGACTACGACAACGACGGAGACCGCGACCTGACCGTGTGGCGGGGGGCCTGGATGGGCGAGGCCGGGCGCCACCCGAACTCCCTGCTGCGCAACGACGGGGGCCGCTTCGAGGACGTCACCAAAGGCGCCGGGCTGCTCTCCTTCCACCCCACCCACTCCGGGGCCTGGGGGGATCTCGACAACGACGGCTGGCTGGATCTGTACGTGGGCAACGAGAGCAGCCCCGCGCCCAGGCCGGAGCACCCCAACGAGCTGTTCCGCAACGACGGCGACGGCACTTTCACCGAGGTCGCCAGGTCCGCGGGCGTCGCCGGCGTCGGCTTCGTCAAGGGCGTGACCCTCGGCGACTACGACAACGACGGCCTCCTCGATCTCTACCTGTCCCACCTCAAGGGGGAGAACGCGCTGTTCCACAACCTCGGCAGCGCCGGCGGCGTGCCGCGTTTCGCCGACAGCACCGCCGCCGCCGGCGTCGGGGCTCCCCACGTGAGTTTCCCCACCTGGTTCTGGGACTACGACAACAACGGCTGGCAGGACCTGTTCGTGGCCGGCTTCGACATGGAGGATCTCGGCGACATGGCCGCCGTTCACGTCGGCCTGCCCTTCGGGGCCGAGCACGCCCACCTCTACCGCAACGAGGGCGACGGCACCTTCTCGGAGGTCTCGGCCGAGACCGGCCTCGATCGCGTCATCCTCGTCATGGGCGCCAACTTCGGGGACCTGGACAGCGACGGCTGGCTCGACGCCTGCTTCGGCACCGGCATGCCCGACATGCGGACCCTGATGCCCAACCGCATGTACCGCAACGACGGCGGCCGGCGCTTCCAGGACGTGACCGCCTCGGGCGGTTTCGGCCACCTGCAGAAGGGGCACGGCGTCTCCTTCGGCGACGTCGACGGGGACGGCGACCAGGACGTGCACCAGGTTCTCGGCGCCGCCTTCGAAGGGGACGTCTACGAGAACGTCCTTCTCGAGAACCCCGGACACGGGAACCACTGGCTGACGCTGCACCTGGAGGGGGTGCGCTCGAACCGCGACGCCCTCGGCGCCCGCATCCGGGTGCGCGTGCGGCGGCCGGACGGCGCCGAGCGGGACATCTTCGCCACCGTGGGCACGGGCGGCAGCTTCGGTTCGTCCCCCTTCCGCCAGGAGATCGGCCTTGGGGACGCGGCGGCCGTGGTCCTCGTGGAGGTGACCTGGCCGGCCACGGGACAGGTGCAGCGCTTCGAGGGCCTGTCCCGTGACCGCGCCTACCGGCTCCGCGAGTCGGAACCGGCGGCGCAGCCGGTGGCGCTGCGGCGGTTCGACCTCTCTCCTTGAGATCCTCGGAAGCCGGGAACTCGCGCGGCCCCTGGAAACCGGACAGTCGAAGGAAAGATGCGATGACCCGCAGGAAGAGAGGGATCCTCCGGAATCTCGGGGCCTTCGTCCCCCTGACCGCCGGCCTGCTCTGGGCGGCGCCGGACGTCGTCGCCCGCATCGGCGAGCTGACCATCTTCGTCGAGGACTACGAGCGCCGCGCCCGCGAGCTGCGCAGGACCGGGTACGGTCACGTGGAGGAGTGGGACCAGGCGAGCAAGGAGGAGGTCCTCGAGGGCATCATCGCCCGGGAGCTGCTCATCCTGGAGGGCCTGCGCCGCGGGCTCCACCGGGACTCCACGATCGCCGCCGCGGTCTCGCGGGAAGAGCAGAAGGCCCTGATGAACCGGCTCTACGACGCCGAGGCCCTGCGCGGCACCTACACCTCCAACGACGAGGAACTGCGGGCCTTCTTCGCCGAGCGGCGGTACGACACCGAGGTCCACAGCCGTCACATCGTCTGCCGGACCGAGGACCAGGCGCGTCAGGTCCTGGCCGCCCTCGACGACGGGATCCCTTTCGAGGCCCTCGTGCCGCGGTACTCCCTGCGCAGCATCCAGGACCGCTTCGGGCCGGGGGGCTGGGTCGGCTGGTTCAAGGTCGGCGAGCTGCTCGACGAGCTGCGCGAGCCCCTCTCCACCATGGCCGAAGGCCGGTTCCATCCGGAGCCGGTGAAGACGTCACTGGGGTACCACGTCTTCGGCCTCCGGGAGCGCCGCGCCGTCGACTTCGAGGGGGCGCGCGAGTTCGTGGCCGAGCAGCTCACGGTCCAGAAGCGCGCCGACGACATGGAGCGCTACGTGGTCGAGTTGCGGCGGCGGTACCGGCTGGAAGCGAACCTCCAGGCCTTCCCCGCCCTGCACTCCGTGCCGGAGGGGGAGACTCTGTTCCCGGGCCCCGACCAGGTGCTGTTCCGCTGGAAGGGCGGAGAGCTGACGATCCAGGACTACATGGCCAGCCTGCGGGCCGGGAGAGCCAAGCACCCGGCCCGCCTCGACAGCGCGGGACTCTACAAGTCCGCCGACAACGCGGCGGGCCGGCGGATCATGTGGACCGAGGCGCGCCGGCTGGGACTCGACCAGGACGAGGAGGTGCGCCGCAGGGTGGAGTCCCGGCGGGCGGAGTTGATGGCCAAGGCCCTCTTCCGGACGGTGACGGCCCGGGTCGCCCCCGCCGGGGAGGAGGAGGCGCGGGCCTTCTACGACCGGAACCTCGACCTCTTCAGGAAGAAGGACGGCCAGGTCACGGAGTTCGAGCGCCTCCGCGACAGCATCCGCACGCTGCTGCGCAACCAGGCCGAGAACGAAGCCATGGACGCCTTCCTCGCGCAGTTGCGCAGGCGCTACGAAGACCGTATCGAGACCTACCCGGAGGCGCTGCGCCTGGCTTTCCCGGAGGAGGGGGTCGGGGATCGCCGCTGAGCCGGGGTGGGCAGGCAGGAGGCCGGGGTCCGGACGCGGCGACCCGGACCCGGGAGCGCTACCGGTCCGTGCCCAGTCCCGCGAAGACGGTGATGAAGGAGAGCATCTCCGAGGAGGCCCGGGCCTCCTCGAAGTCCTGCCGGATCCAGCGCACGCCCACGTTGGCCGTGAGGGCGTACCCCTGGAAGGCGGAGGAGGAGGCGATCTGGCCGGCCAGGATCCAGGTGCTGCCGTCCAGCAGGTAGCCCGAGGGCAGCGGGTCCGGCTTTTCGCGCAGGTTGTTGAAGCCCTCGAACTCGGCGCCGGCGATGAAGGTGAGGTTCGGATTGAGGACGCGCATCGCCTGCAGGGAGAGGATCTCCGTCAGCTCCTGAGTCTTCAGCGCCGCCGGTGAGGAGGGGGTGCGGCTGCTGTAGAGCTGCTTCCAGCGCGGCACCATGTGCCAGTTGCGGATGTCGAAGCCGTACTCGCCCTTCGTCATGACGCCGAAGAACCGGGGGTCCCGCAGACCCTCGTCTTCCGCGCCGCGCTGTTGGTGGAACTCGTGCTTGACCTTGGCCGTGAGGGGTAGGTAGCGGTCGTAGCGCACCTCCAGGTAGGTTGTGTTGATGAAGGCGTCCCGGGCGGCCAGCGGGTCGCGGGTGAAGATCGACCGCCCCCTCGTGCCCGGCAGGTCCTGCCACAGCAGCACGTGGTCGGGGATGTCGTCACGCACCCTGCGGGGATTGGCGATGAAGGACAGGCTCAGGCCCCGTCCGGGCATGTCCCGGGCGGCGGTGAGCAGCAGGTAGGTCATCTGGTTGTCCCGGCTGGTCTTCAGCAGCCGCTGGTCGAGCCGTCCCGCCATGAGGGTCGTGCGCGGCATGATCTCGAGCCCCACGTAGGCGTTGTACCCGCGGTTGCCCAGCTTGTACGGGTAGTCGGCCTGCGAGTCGTCCTCGAAGCGGTCGATGACACCGTTGCTGTTCATGTCCATGCCGAAGAGGAACTCCGGCGGCTCCACGTCGAAGCGCAGGAAGGGCTCCTCGTAGTCCGGGCGGGTGTTGAAGTTCCGGTTGAAGTCGGAGATGTCGTCGTTGTCCTCGTCGATCCCCGGGAAGACGGCGTTGTCGGTGAGCAGGTCAAGGCCCTGGCGGGTATTGACGCGGGTACCGAAGTAGCGCCGCGTCCAGTCCGGCAGCTCGTCCTGATCGTCGTTGTCGTCGACGAACTCGTAGATGTGCCTCTGCTCGTTGTCGTAGTTCACCTCACCCTCGGCGTTGGGGATGAAGGCGCGCGTGGAGTAGTCGGCGGCGAGGCTGAAGGCCTCGGCGAAGAAGGTCCACGGATAGGTCCGCTGCTGGGCGGTGACGTAGAAGGCGTCGGCCTCCTTCGTGGCCAGGGCCTGGTGGCGGGTGATGTTCTCGTTCGGGAAGCGGCGGTACTGGAAGTTGCGGACCATCTCCCCCTTCAACTCGAAGCCGGCCACGCCGGAGACGGCCAGATCGAAGCCCACGAGACGGTTTCCGGTGGGCAGCCCGTACCGGAACCGGTGGAAGGCCTGGTTCGAGCCGTCCTTGACGTTGCCCGGGGCCCGGAGCACGGGCAGGAAGACCGGGGCGCCCAGGTTGTTCGTCTGCTTGTTCGAGGTGATCTCCACGCGATAGTCGTTGGCCAGCACCAGGCCGATCTCGATGAGCCCGATCTCGCGGAAGTCGTCGATCTCGTCCTCCACGCTGGGCGAGAAGTCCTCGATGTTGTAGGTGAGGATGACGGCGTCCGTGCCGCTGGCCTCGATGACGCCCCGGCGGCGCACGCCGCCCTCGACGGTGGGGATGATGTCATCGGTGTGGTCCACGCCGTCGACGAAGATGCGCCAGCGCGACAACAAGGCGCCCCCCTCGCCATCCTCGGGCGAGTCGTCGGTGATGCGCACGATGATGGAGCGCACGAAGTCGGAGTTCAGGGGGCCGCTGAGCAGGCCGCTGAGGGAGTTGTCGCCGAAGTCGGCGTTCGAGTTGCGGTGAGCGGCGTTGACGAAGGTGACGCCGGCGCTGGCGAAGTCGCCGATCTGGGTCTGGCCCTTGGCCGCCCAGAGATTCGTGAACAGGGTGGTGCGCACCGGGAAGGGGACTTCCGTCCCCGAGTACTCGCCCGTATTGCTCACCCGGGAGGAGAGCAGGGTGACGGCGTACTTGTCGGTGAGCAGGTCCCACTGGATGCCGTCGAAACGGGGCTTGGAGAAAGTCAAAGGCGTCAGGGTGGTGCGGACCCCGTCGCCCACCATCAGGGAGGAGTGGAACTGGCCCTGGTGGCTCTGGGAGATGAGAATGTTGTTGAACCAGCCGCGGAAGCGGCGGTCCTTGGCGATGGAGGAGCCGCTGTCCGACGGGTAGTCCTCGGACCAGTCGTAAATCATCCAGCCCTGGGTGATGTAGTTGCCGTACACGTCGTAGAACGGGGAGCCCTCGAGGAAGACGCTGGTGTAGCGCTGGTAGGGCTTGCGGGCGTAGTTGGAATAGCTCTCCTGCCGCCAGTCGTAGATGGAGTAGAGCCGCTGGGGCAGGTACCACTTGCGCATGGAAGGCACGAGGGTCGAGGGGGCGACCTCGGTGCCGGTGGTGTAGTAGGGGTTCTCGAACCCGGTTTCTCGCTGGGCGTCGGCCGGCGGGGGCAGCGCAGCCCCAAGCACGGCCAGGAAACCCGGCAGCAGAACGAAGACTCGCCGTCTCACGTCACCCTCCCTGAGGTGAATTCCCATCCCGTGGTCAGTACACCACGTGCACGAGCTTCTGCACGCGCTCCATCCGCGCATCGGTGTCGACTTCGATGTCGACCAGGTAGATCCCCGGGGGCACGGCTTCGCCGGCCTGCCGGCCGTCCCAGGAGTAGCGGCCACGGCCGGCGCCGGAGCCGTGACTGGCCAGCTCCCCCACGAGGGAGCCGGAGAGGCTGTAGACGCGGACCCGGGGCTCGGCGCCGGTCTTCACCAGGGTGAAGGCCAGCTCGTACACGTCGTTGGCGCCGTCGCCGTTGGGGGTGAAGACGCCCGTGTGCACCAGGTTGCGCACCAGGTCCGGGCCCTCCACGGCCCCGGGCACGAAGACCCTGTCGGCGCCGAACTCGGAGGGCACCACCCCCTGCACGTGGTCGGCGTTCTCCGAGTTGAGTACGAGGGTGCCGAAGACGGTGGGGCTCTGATAGACCCGCGTTCGGAAGCGGACCTGCACCGAGTCGCGGAGCACCACGGGGGGCGGCAGGCGTACGACCAGGGAGTCCCCGGCGACGGATCCCGCGGCCTCCACCTGCCGGTCGCCCACGGTCACCCCCACGAGCCCGGCATCCCCGCTGCCCGGCGGCAGGGCGATGACGACCCGATCGAAACCGACGTCGCTGGCGTCCGGGGCGCCGGGGGTGATCGTGTAGCTGAACTCCTGAAGCGAGTCGAGCACCGCCTCCCGGGGCCGGATGCGGCCCGTGAGCCCCGCCTTGATCACCGGCGGGTTGGCCACGAAGGTGAGGGAGCGCAGGGTCGGCATGGCCTCCGGATCCTCGCTGAGCAGGCGGACCCGAACCCGCAGCCACTCTCTCGGCGTCGGCGACAGGAACTCCTGTCCCGAGAACCGGTGCGGCCGGCTCCAGGTGCTCCAGGTGGCGTCGCGCACCTGCTCCTGAACGATGGGGCCGCGGTTGCGCGACTTCTGCGCCTCCCAGGCGTTCCGGTCGGCCACCTCCTTGCCGTTTTTCAGGAAGAACCGCTCGATCGTCTGAAAGCCGTTCCCGGTCTCCGTCTCCACCTCGATCGCCGTGCCCGGCGGCACGTCCGCGTCCCATTGGACGCGGCGGATGCTGAGGGCCCCCCCGAGGGGGACGTCCTCCGACTCCAGCTCCACCCGCGCCGGGTAGCCCTCGGCGTGGAACACGAAGAGCTGCACCGCCCGCTGGAACTGGGCCGGCCGCGTCACCCGCCACAGCACCAGGCGCATCTCCCGCGGCGGAAAGTTGAAGTCGAAGAGGTATCGTCCGCTGTTCTCCACCGAGGAGAGGAGGTCGTAGGCGTACGGACCCTCCACCACCGGATCGGCGTTGTTGTCCGGCGTGCCGTCGGAGACCAGGAACTCGAAGTTGCCCCACCCGCCCTGCTTGTCCCGCTGGTACCCGTAGAGGAAGGGTCCGCGGCCGCTGACGATGGGCATCCAGACCATGCGGTCAACCCGGAAGACACTGCCGAAGTCGATGACCGACCAGACGCCGGAGTCGCGCCAGTTGCCCTTGTCGGAGCCCTCGATGTTCCACCCCCGGAAGCCCAGGTCCTCGTCGAGGAGCTCATCCGAGCCGGCGCCCTTGCCGCAGCCGTCGCAGTCGCGGTCCTTGGAGGTCCAGGTGCGCCCGCCCCAGTGCTCGTCCCCCCGCTCGACCCGCAGGTCCGTGCCCACCATGCGCGACAGGTTGAAGCCGACGCCTTCGACCTCGATCTCGGCCAGGGCGGCCTCCGGCGTCAGGCCCTCGGCCTCGAAGCGGATGAACCTGATCACGTCGAAGTTCAGGATGGCGCTGTTGGAGAAGCTCTCCCCCGCCCGGGCGGAGGCGATGTTCTTCGTCTGCAGGTCGAATTCCACCACCGTGCTGCGGTTGTTGTTCACCGGGCGGCCCAGGCGGTTGTAGACGATGCGCTCGGCGGACCCGCCGAAGACGGGGATGCCGGGACTGACGTAGACCGAGAAGAAACCGAAGGGCCTGGCGCCCTCGGTCTCCGGGAAGATCACCCGGAGCCGGCGCGCCACCACGGCGCGGCCCAGATCGACCTCCAGCCACCACTGCTGCAGGGGATCGGCCGGATCGGGCTGCCACCAGGTCTGCGGGTCCTGGTCGGTGGCCCGGTGCGCCGTGGCCTGGCTCGAGGGCGCCCGGACGGGCAGCGCCCCGTAGTCGCCGATGACGCTCGCGGAGTACTGGCCGGCGTCGGCCACGGCGTTGAAGCTCTTGCCGAAGCGCCGCACCGTGACCCCCTCGGGCCCCACGTTGACCAGGCCGCGGGGATGGGCCCAGGTCCTGAAGTCCGAAGGCTCGAATACGACGTCCTGCGCGCCGCCGCCGGCCGCCGCCAGGTGCAGGGCCGCCGCCGCCGCCAGGATCCGGGAATGCGTCGTCGGGTTCTTCATGCGATTCCTCAAAAGGCGACGGCCACGGGGTGTATGCGGACGGCGGTGCCCTCGTCCACGTCGACCTCCACGCGGATCAGGTACACGCCCGGTGCCGCCGTCCGGGCGCCCCAGAGCCTGCGGACCGGTCCGGCGCCCACCCGCGCGTCGGCGATGGCGGCCACATGCCGTCCGGCCAAGTCGTACACGTCGATTCTCAGGTCCGCCCCCTCCACGCCGAAGAGCTGGAAGGCGATGGCCGTCTCGTCGTTCACCCCGTCCTCGTTGGGGGTGATGACGGGGGAGGACAGGCTCACCGGGCTCAGGACCTGCAGCTTCTCCTCGGCGGCCACCACCTGGAGGCTGTTGCCGGGCACGTCGGGGCGGGCGTCGCCGCCCTCGATGGACTGGGGCAGACTGGTGGAGGCGGTGTGGAACACGCGGCCCTCCAGGAATACCGAGGCCTGGTAGATGGCCGCCCGGAAGCGGACCCGGAAGGTGGCGTCGCGGAGGACCGCCGCGGGCAAGGTGATGCGGAACCGCCCGTCCTCCGCCGCCAGCTCGTAGTCATCCCCCGCCGCGGCGGGCGCGCCGTCGATCTCCAGGTCCTCGAACCGGGCCCCCGGAGGCACGTCGATCTCGATGCCGTCGAAGCCGGCGCGGCCGCCGGCGACGGTGCGGATGTCGTAGGTGAAGAGCGTGTCCACGCCGATGGGGACTTCCACGGCGGGCCCCCCCGCGGCGCCGGGCACGGAGACCTCCGCCAGGACGCTGTCGGCCAGCAGCGGCGAGAACTCGAAGGCGAGGCTGTCCAGCACCCCGAAGGCCATGGGATCTCCGGTGACGATCTCGAAGTCGAACTGAAGGTACTGCCGGCCGTCGGAGGACCGGTTCTCGTCCCCCGGCCGCTGGTACGGCACCGACCACTCGTTCCAGTTCTCGGTGTCGTCCGAGCGCTTGGCCCGGAAGCCGGCGATGCCCTCGGAATGGGGCTCCACCACGCGGGGAGAGTCGAAGTAGCTCGCCCGGCTGACCTCGAGCTCCTGTCCGCGCTCGTCGAAGAGGAAGTACGTCCTCGGCTCGTCATCGGTGCCGGCCCGGGTGCGCAGGTCGAGCCGCACGGGCGCGGCCGGGTCCTCGACGATCTCCCCCGAGGACGACTGTCGGAACCGGGTGAAGCCCCAGCTCACGCGGCCGAGGCTGACGGGCTCGCCGAAGGAGTGCACCGCCGACAGGTAGCGCGCCTCCTGCGGATAACCCCGGCCGAAGGCCATGAGCTCGGCGATCAGGGTCGTGCGCAGCACCTCGCCGAACTTGAAGCGCAGGAACCGCGTGAACCGCAGGTCGGTGGTGAGGGAGACGATGCTCTTGTTGTTGGTGAAGGTGCTGGCTATCACCTCCTCCAGAGGGTGGTACCCTGAGGAGCCGGTGGAGGCGGACTCGTCCTCGAAGATCAGCCAGTCCACGGGGGTGTTGGTGCGCGTCACCTCGTAGCCCCGGGCGAAGAGCTCGCGCTGGCGCTCGCTGGCCGAGGTCAGGCCGCTCTGGGGCGGGAAGAACACGACGCTGTCGATCGGCACGGGCACGCCGAGATCGAGGGTGAAGTAGGTGATCCCGTTCGGCCGCTGGTCGGCGCGGGCCCTGTGCTGGAAGGCGGCCACCAGCTCGTCCCCGTCGAACAGCCCCCGCATGAACTCCTGCGCCGAGGCGTTGGCGCCGCCCGACTGCCACAGCCGCGGGTGCCAGCCCACGATCAGCGTGTCGGCCTCGATCTGGCGCGGGCCCTTGTGCAGCGACCAGCGGAAGCCGAAGAGGTTGCGCTGGCTCGTGAGGCCCCCGGTGCGCACCAGCTCGCGCGTGACCGTGTGGCCGGGGGGGATCTCCATGGGCTGCACCGCCCCCGGGCGGACCGCGTCGTCCAGGGCGATCCAGCGTTCGGCCGCCTGCGACCAGGCGTCGCCCCGCGGACCACCGACCACCCAGGCGGCCGGGGCCTGTGCCTGTGCCTGGGCGGCGGCGGCGAGGACGGCCAGCAGCAGCAGCGGCCGGAGGGGGCCTCGGAGTCGGGTATCGGCGCGGCTCAATACGCGACTCCGATGAGTTGCGCGCTCTCGAAGGTCCTTGCGTCCGACTCGACGGAGACGCGGCACAAGTAGAGCCCGGGCGGAACGGGCCGGTCTTCCCGGTCGCGGCCGTGCCAGGCCTCGGCATGGATGCCGGAGGAGCGCGGCCCGTAGGCCACCTCGGAGACGCGGCGGCCGGCGAGGTCGAAGATCTCGACGCCGAGTTCGATGTCGCCGGAGAACTGGGACAGGGTGACGAGGATCCGGGCCGCGTCGTTGAGCCCGTCGCCGTTCGGGGTGATCACGGAGGGCTCGACGCGGGCCTCCACCACCGGCGTCGTCTGCCGCGAGAACACGTGGGTCACGCCGGTGCCGACCGCCTCGCTGGCGTCGCCGGGCGCCACCGGGTGGGGCGGAACGTCGGGCGCGCCCAGCAGCCAGGCATCCACCGGCGTGTTGTGCTCCAGCAGCTGCATTCGGAAGAACAGGCGGATCGGCCGGTTGCTGCCTCTGTCCACCGGGGCGAAGGTCACCTCGAAGCCCCTGGCAGTGGCCGTGTGCTCGAAGCCGGTCACCGCCGCGAGAGGATCACCCATCTCCAGCCTCTCGAACACGGGCGGCGGAAAGGCCTCGAGCCGCACGCCGCGGTAGCCGTCGAGGTCGGTCCCGTCGAACTCGGTGCGGATATCGTAGATGTAGGTGGTGTCGATCCCGCCGGCGACCTCGAGGACACCCCCTCTCGGGTGCGGATCGGCAGCCAGGGCGATCTCACCTAGCGCCTCGCTCACCAGGCCGGGAGCGTAGCCGATCCTCAGCGAGTCGATGCGGATGGCGTGGCCGGCGTCGCCGTCGAAGAGCAGCCGCAGCTGCATGAACTCCCGGGGGCTGGGCCGGTCCACCGGAACGTCCATGGGACCGGTGGCGTCGATGGTCAGGGCCGGCGACCACTGGCTCCAGCTCTCGACGTCCTCGCGCACGTCCCCCTGCACGTAGTCCCGGGCCGGCCCCTGCTCCGCCGAGGGCAGGTTCACGTACTGGACGCGATCGACCTCCTCCAACACCTCGCCGCTGTGCGCGTCCACCCGGAGCAGGGCCCGGCGGGGCAGGGCTTCGAACTCCTCCCGGCTCACCTCGATCTGGGAGCCGGTGTCGCGGTCGCGCCGGAAGTAGGTCCGGGGCGTGTCGTCGGCCCCGCTCCGGACCTGCAGCACGGCGGTGGGTCCCTCGGGGGCCTGGGACGCTTCGCCTCCACCCCGGCTCAACTGCGTGGCGTGCAACTGCAGGCGGTCGAAGTTGACCGGCCGGCCGAAGGAGTGCAGCTCGGACAGGTAGCTGGCCACCGGCACGAATCCCTCTCCGTAGACCTCGAACTCGGCCAGGTTGAAGGCGTTCTTGGACAGGACCCTGAGTTGCAGGAAGCGGCCCTTGAGAGAGGCGAACTGCAGATCGACGCTGGACTCGGTGTTGACCTCGACCCGCCGCAGGCGCCGGTAGTTGGGCCTCCGGATATCGCTGTAGTCGGCGCCGTCGTTGACCAGGATCTCGAAGGCCTTGATGAAGGAGTCCACGTCGTTCGGGGCGGGGTAGAAGCGGATGCGGTTGATCGGGAAGGGGGCGCCGAGGTCCCAGAAGAACTCGGACCCGGCCTGGTTCCTCGCGGTCTTGTAGACCCCCTCGGAGGAGGTCGCGGGATCGGCGTCGACCAGGTCGAGGGGGCCGTCGAGCTGATTGAAGAAGCCGTCGTTCGACCAGGCCCTGGGCTGGCCGCCGGCGACGAAGTCCGTGGGCTGGCCGTTCAGGAAATCCTGACCCGAGGCGCGCAGCAGCGAGACCAGGTTCTGGCCCGCGGCCAGCTCGAGGGGCTGGAGGCCGGAATCGATCTCCAGGGCGCCGGTCTGCGACTCGGCCTGGGAGGTCCAGGAGAGGCCCTGGCCGCCGGTGCGCCAGTACTCGACCTGGGCCCCGGCGGGGCCCGCTGCGGTGATCCACCACGCCAGCAGCGCCGCGGAGGGGGGGATCCTCATCGCTCTCCGCCGATCCGCTCAGTTGAGGTGAGCCGCATCCTCAGGCGTGAACCCCCGGTGCACTTCCCTCACGAAGGAGAAGCTCAGGTCGATGGTCTCCACCGGGATCTCCTGGTAGTTGAAGCGCACGGCGATGTTCTCGATGAAGACGCGGATGTCGGTCACGTCGTCGTGGAGCACCGGGAAGACGAGGAATCCCTCCTTCTCCAGGCCGCTGAAGAGGATGTCCCCGGGGTACAGGGTCCGCTTGAGGATGTCCGTCCGCGCCCGGAAGTCGGAGCGGCCCCGCCCCGTGCGGCCTTGCCAGTAAGTGCGGAAGTAGTCGTAGAGCTGCGCGTAGGTAACGGGGCCGTAGGTGCGGTTGTTGCCGGTGGTGATGTAGGTCTTGAGAGGATCGAGCAGGACCTTGGGGAACTGGTAGTTGCCGATTTGCAGGCGGAAGACCGTGAACCGCGGCGGTGTCCAGTCGTCCCCGGGGGCGGTCCAGTCGCCGAAGGTGTAGGGATTGAGGGAGGCGGCTCCCCCCTGCGAGACGGGGGCGAACTGCCGGTTCAACTGGGCGTCGGTCATCGGCTTGAGGGTGATCTCCAGGCGGTCGAGATGATAGGTGACCGAGCCGTCGTCGTTGACCGACATGCCCTCTGCCTGACGGCCGGCCGGCTCCAGGGGACCGGGAAAGTAGCGGCCGCAGGCGCTCAGCAGCAGCACGGCCGGCAGCAGCCACGGCGCGGCTCTGCGGCATCTACCGGAAGAGCTCATAGGCGGTTCCGTCGTCGTCCTGGGAACGGGATAACGAAGCCGGGCCAATGGGAGGATCTCCGATTGGCCCGACTCGCGAAGGACAGGGGGCTCATCCCCTGGTGAAAGGGTGCTGCAGAACGGCTTACCGGAAGGAGTTCTTGATCTGCCCCCAAGTCGACTGGTTCACGGCCGTAGCGAATTCGCCTGCCCTCAGCAGCACCGCGTGGGAGTAGTACTGCCGGCTCGAGGCCTCCGGCCCGCGCGTGGTCCAGTCGTTGAATTCAGCGCCAGGATCGCCGTCCTCGTACCACATGGCGAAGGGCAGGCCGGCGCCGTCCTCGCCGGCCACCGCGTCCAGGTCCCACGCCTCGCTGGCGGCGATGCCGGCGTCCTCGTGGAAGCCGGTGACGAAGATGCTGAACTCGTACACGGTCGTGCCGCCGTCTTCCCACAGGTCGGCGGCCCAGGCCTCGGGCGGATCGACGGTGACGGCGAAGTCGACCCACGGCGCCTCGCCGTACGTGGTCCAGGTCTCCAGTTCGGTGTAGCGGAAGGCGACGTTGGTCGGCGGGCTGAGATCGCCCGGCGCCATGAGCCACTCCATCGTGTACCCGGAGGCCGGGCTGCGCTCGCGGCCGTGATCCTGGGGATCGAGACCGACCTGCAGCATGTCGCCGCTCCAGCGGGCCACGTCGGCACCGTCGTGGACCAACACGTCGTCGACCGCCTCCATGAACACGTACCAGCGGTTGACGCCGGAGCCCTTCCAGCCCATGAAGGTGGTGATGTTGAGATCGTCGCGCGTCGGTGCCGGCCGGTCGCCCTCGTCACGCCACTCGTCCATGGTCAGGGTGTACTCGGGATCGAACCAGGCCCAGTCGTCGCTGTTGCCGTCCATGGTCAGGGCATCGGGGTTCGGGACCTCCAGCATGTAGAACTCGAAGCCCTGGCTGCCGTTGCGGTCCTCGAGGGCCGGCGGGTCGAACCACTGGGCGCCCGCAGCCCCGGCGAGACCCAGGCTGACAAGGCCGGTCATAAGAAGCGTGTGCATCTGCTCACTCCTGGCTTGTGGTGGGTGGGCGGATCCGCCGGGGGTCGCTGTGCCGCACTTGGCGAACCGCGTCTGGAAAACGGGAAAATATGGAGATTGCCGGCCCACCACAACTGATTCCTCGAGCACGACGCCCCACCCGGCGGCCTCCCTGGCGAGCCACGGCCACCATCCGTAAGCTTCTCCTCCTTCGCAGCAGGACGGACGCACCTGTCAGGAGATTCTCATGGATGCGCTGCAGACGCGGCGGGGCTTCCTGTCGAGTGCGGCCTCGTTGGCCGGCACCGGCCTGCTGGCGCCGCTGGGTGCAGGGGCTGCTGCCGGCGGGCCGGGTCCCTCCCCCCGGAGCGGCCCCGTCTTCGTGTCCACCTGGCCCTTTGGCCGGGTGGCCAACGAGGCCGCCGTGAGGACGCTGGCCCAGGGCGACCTGCTGGACGCGGTGGAGCAGGGAGTCCGCGTCGTGGAGGCGGATCCCGAAGAGCACTCCGTCGGCCTCGGAGGCACGCCGAACGCCGACGGCGTGGTCCAGCTCGACGCCTGCTTCATGGACGGAGACGGGCAGCGGGCCGGCAGCGTCGCGGCCCTGGAGGGCATCGTCCATCCCATCTCGGTGGCCCGCCGCGTGATGGAAGTCACGCCCCACGTGATGCTCGCCGGTGACGGCGCCCGCCGCTTCGCCCTGGCCCAGGGGTTCGAGCCCGCGGACCTGCTCACGGAAGACCGCCGCGAGCGCTGGGAGACCTGGCGCAGGGAGCGGCGGGAGCCACCGGCCATCTCGGAGAGCCACGACACGATCGCCATCCTCGGCCGGGGCGGTGACGGCCGTCTGGCCGGCGGCTGCTCGACCAGCGGCTGGGGGTACAAGCTGCCGGGCCGCGTGGGCGACTCGCCCATCGTCGGCGGCGGACTCTACGTGGACGGGGAGGCGGGAGGCGCCGGGGCCACCGGCCTCGGCGAGAACATCATGCGGTACTGCGGCTCGTACCGCGTCGTCGACCTGATGTCGCGCGGCGCCGACCCGCAGTCGGCCTGTGCAGAGGCGGTGCGCCACATCCTGCGCAGGGACCCGCGTCCGGCGGACCAGCTCAGCTGCTACTTCATCGCCCTGGACAGACAGGGCCGTACCGGCGGCGCCGGCACCTCCGGCGGTTTCAGCTACTGCGTGACCACCGCCGCGGGCACCCGGCTCATCGACGCCGAGGTGGTCACCTCCTAGGAGCACGAGCGCCGGCCGCCCGGCCTCGACCTGAACGATCCCCAACGCTTGAGAACGTGAGGAGTCCCATGAAACGACGTGGGTTCGTCAAGGCCCTGGCCGCGGCCACCCTGCCCTTGCCCGGGTCGTCAGGTCGCTTCGCCCATGGGCTGGAGGACCTGGAGAAGGATCTGACGACGGCGGGCGAGGGAGCCTCGCGGTGGAGACGACTGCGGCAGGAGTTCCACTTGAAGCCGGGTTTCGTGCACTTCAACACCGGAAGCTGCGGTGCCGCGCCGAAGGTCGTCACCGAGGCCGTGGCCAGGTACACCGAGGAAATCGAAGTCGATCCGGTGAGCAATACCTTCGGCGGTCTGGGAAGCCAGATGGAAGATGTTCGCAATCTGGCCGCTGACTTCCTCGGGGCGGATGTGACCGAGATCGCCTTGACACGGAACACCACGGAAGGCATGAACGGTGTCGCCACCGGGATCGACTGGGAGCCGGGGGACGAGGTGCTGACCACGAACCACGAGCATGGGGGCGGCATGGTCTGCTGGCAGCACCTGAAGAAACACCGCGGCGTCGTCGTGAGATACCTGAAGATGCCGACTCCACTGAGGCACAAGAGTGAATTCCTCGACCTTCTGGAGCGGCACCTGACGCCCCGCACCCGGGTCTGCAGCCTCATGCACATCGACACGATCACGGGTATGCGGTATCCGCTGGCCGACGTGGCCCGGATCACGAGGCCCCGCGGCGTCCTGCTCGTGTGCGACGGCGCCCACTCCCCGGGGATGCTCGACGTGGATGTGAAGGCCCTCGGAGTCGACACCTTCGCCTCCAGCAGTCACAAGTGGATGCTGGCCCCGAAGGGCAGCGGCCTGCTATACATCCGGCGGGAGATCCAGGATCGAGTGCACCCCGTTTTCCTGTATTCCGGTTACGGCGGCTACTCGGCCTCTTGCGGCACCCGCAACGTGGCCGGCATCCTCGGCCACGGGGTTGCCATGGAGTTCCACAACATCCTTGGCCGGGACCGCGTCGAGGCCCGCTGCCGCGAGCTGAGCACTCGTCTGCGAGGACACCTCGAGCGGATCCCCCGGGTGAGAATTTTCACTCCGGCCGAACCAGAGCTCTCCGGGGGGATCCTCACTTTCGCGGTCGACGGCCTGAGCGCCAATCTGCTGGCGCGGCGGCTTCTGGAGGAGCACGACATGGCCGTCAAGGTCGCCCAGGGGACCTATGCCTTTGTCCCCGACGACGACGTGGAAGGGGAGAACTACAACGCTCTCCGGGTCTCCACGCACATCTATACCGACGAGGCGGACGTGGACCGGCTGGCGGCCCTGGTGGAGGAGATGGCCGGCTGACCGGACCTCTCACCGACGGCGGTAGAGCTGGCTTCGATGCCCTACTCGCACCACGAGCACGACGAGCGCATCGTCCAGCACCTCGTACACGATGCGCCAGTCGCCAACCCTCACCCGGCGAAGCCCCCGGTGTTCTCCTTTCAGTGGACTACCGCTGAGCGGGTTCTCGCCCAGTGCATCGATTGCCTGCGCGATGCGAAGCCGATCCTGGCGTGGAATCCTGGCGAGCTCTCTGACCGCGCTCCGCTTAATCCGGACCGAGTAGCTCATGCCGAACCTGGTCCCAGTCCAGGACCGGGTCGGTGGGATCCCGAAGCCTCTCCACCGCCAGGGTGAGGTCGTCGAAGTCTTCCAAGTAGCGTTCCAGCGCCTGCCGAACGATGTCGGCGCGGCTTCGCTTGAGTTCGGCGGCAGCGGTGTCCAGCGCCTCGACGAGTTCGGCGGGCACCCGCGCGGTTATCTGGCTCATACCCTTCTCCGTCCCTGGCGAAATCGCGTGTGAGTTCGGTTAATGTCAATGCATCCCATCGACCTTGCAAGGGTCCCGGCGCCATCACCCTGTGCTTGACATCGCCGACCTTCGGCAGTAGCCTTGACAAGCTCAATTCAACGGGCACGAGAAAATGACCGATAATCGCACCGACAACCCGCGCCGATGGTGGTGGCGCTTCTGGTCCTACGAGACAGGACAGGGGTGCGTCCACCCGTAACGGCGGGTGACCGGCAGACGGAAAGACACAGGCCGCGGGCGCATCGACAGCGCTCGCGGCCTTTTCCGTGCCCAACGGTCCAGGCCCTTTCGCCGCTGCCGGTGACTCGCGTCCGCAACGAGCGGAGCCATTCAAGATGAACATCACAACCACAGGCCTCGGCCCCACGCGGGAGCGTTTCGCGGAGCTGGCCGCGCAGGGCCTCGTGGTGCCCGTGCACCGCGAGATCCTGGCGGATACGGACACGCCCGTGTCGGCCTATCTGAAACTGCGCGAGGAGAGCGACTTCGCCTTCCTCTTCGAGAGCGTCGAGGGTGGGGAGCGGGCGGGGCGCTACTCCTTTCTGGGGATCCGGCCGAGTCTGCTGTTCCGGTCGCGGGGCCGCCAGGTGTCGATCGAGGACCGCGAGACCGGCCGGCGCCGCGACTTCGAGGCCGACCCCCGCGCCGCCCTGCGCGAGGTCATGGAGTCGCGGAGGGGCACGTCGCTCCCGGGCCTGCCGCCCTTCACCGGCGGCGCCGTGGGCTACCTGGCCTACGACGGCGTCCGCCTCGTGGAGGAGATCCCCGACAGCTGCGAGGACGACCTCGGCCTCGACGACATGGTCTTCGCCCTCTACGAGACCGTGGTCGCCTTCGACAACCTGCGGCACACGGTGATGATCATCGCCAATGTCCGCGCCGGCGGGGGAACCACCGTGGAGGAGGCCTGGGAGGAGGCCGGCCGGCGCATCGCCGAGGTCGAGGAGATCCTGTCGCGGCCGGTGCCGCACCGGGCCCTGCGCGGCATCGGGGAGCCGGGGGAGGTGCGCTCCAACATGTCGCGGGAGCGGTTCACCGAGGCCGTGGAGCGCTGCCTGGAGTACATCCGCGCCGGGGAGGTCTTCCAGGTGGTCTTCGCCCAGCGCTTCGAGCTGGATCTGACCGGGGACCCCTTCGACGTCTACCGGGTCCTGCGCACCGTGAACCCGTCGCCGTACATGTTCCACATGACCCTGCAGGGGCTGCAGGTCCTGGGCGCCTCGCCGGAGATCCTCGTGCGCGTGCAGGACGGCACCCTCGAGGTGCGGCCCCTCGCCGGCACGCGGGGACGCGGTCGCACCGAGGAGGAGGACGCGCGCCTGGCCGACGAGCTTCTGGCCGACGCCAAGGACTGCGCCGAGCACGTCATGCTCGTCGACCTGGGGCGCAACGACGTGGGGCGCGTGTCGGCGTACGACACGGTGCGGGTCACGGAGATGATGGAGGTGGAGCGCTACTCCCACGTGATGCACATCGTGTCGAACGTGCGCGGCCGCCTGCGCCCCGACATGGACGCCCTGGAGGCCCTCTTCGCCTGCTATCCGGCCGGCACCCTGTCGGGCGCTCCCAAGGTGCGGGCCATGGAGATCATCGACGAGTTGGAGCCGACGCGGCGGGGGATCTACGGCGGCGCCATCGGCTACCTCGACTTCTCCGGCAACCTGGACACGTGCATCGCCATCCGCACCATGGTGGTCAAGGACGGCACCGCCTACGTGCAGGCCGGGGCCGGGATCGTGGCCGACTCCGTCCCCGAGGCGGAGTTCGAGGAGACGGTGAACAAGGCCATGGCCCTGCTGCGGGCGGTGGAGATGGCCCACCGCGGCGGTGTCGGCTCGGCCCCGGCCCTGCTCACGGAGGACGGCTCATGATCCTCGTGGTCGACAACTACGACTCCTTCACCTACAACCTGGTCCAGTACCTGGGCGAGCTCGGCGCCGAGCTGGTCGTCTACCGCAACGACCGCGTCACCACCGACGAGATCGCCGGCCTGGCGCCGGAGCGCATCGTCATCTCCCCGGGGCCCTGCACGCCCGACGTGGCGGGCATCTCCATCGACGTGGTGAGCCGCTTCGCCGGGGAGATCCCCATCCTCGGCGTTTGCCTCGGGCACCAGTCCATCGGCCAGGCCTTCGGCGGCGTCGTCACCCGCGCGCCGTACGTCATGCACGGCAAGACCTCCGAGATCCACCATCACGGCCGGGGCATCTACGCCGGCCTGCCCAATCCCTTCGTGGCCACCCGCTATCACTCGCTGATCGTCGACCGGGAGTCGGTGCCGGACTGTCTGGAGGTCGTCGCCGAGACCGGGGACGGACTGGTCATGGGGCTGCGCCACCGCGAGCTGGACGTCGAGGGCGTGCAGTTCCACCCGGAGTCGATCCTCACCGCCGAGGGCCAGCGCCTGCTGGGCAACTTCCTTGCGCGGGACTGAACCCGGGATCTTGCTTTTCCAGGGAGGATACCAACCATGATCCAGGACGCGATCCAGCAACTCATCGCCGGGCAGGACCTCGACCGTGAGACGGCCACCGCCGTGATGGAGCAGATCATGAGCGGCGAGGCCACCGACGCCCAGATCGGCGGCTTCCTCGTGGCCCTGCGCTGCAAGGGCGAGACGGTGGACGAGGTGGCCGGGTGCGCCGAGGTGATGCGGGCGAAGGCCACGCGCATCTCCGGCGGCCGGGCGCCACTGATCGACACCTGCGGCACCGGCGGCGACGCCTCGGGCACGTTCAACATCTCCACCACCGTCGCCTTCGTCGCCGCCGGCGCCGGGTGCACGGTGGCCAAACACGGCAACCGCGCCATGTCGAGCCAGTGCGGCTCCGCCGACGTGCTCGCCGAGCTGGGCGTCGACATCGAGGCCGATCCCGCCCGCGTGGGCGCCTGTCTCGACGAGGCCGGCATCGGTTTCCTCTTCGCCCCCGCCCTGCACGGCGCCATGAAGCACGCCATCGGCCCCCGCCGGGAGCTGGGCACGCGCACGGTCTTCAACATCCTCGGGCCCCTCACCAATCCGGCGGGGGCGACGCGCCACCTCATGGGCGTCTTCGCGCCGGAGCTCACCGAGCTGCAGGCCCGCGTCCTCCGCGCCCTGGGCTCCGAGCGGGCCTTCATCGTCCACGGTCTCGATGGTCTCGACGAGATCACCCTCACCGGGCCGTCCCGGGTGAGCGAGCTGGCCGGCGGCGAGGTGCGCACCTACGAGATCGAGCCCGCCGACTTCGGGCTCGACCGGGCCGAGGCCGCGGACCTGAAAGGCGGGGACGCGGCCGACAACGCCGCCATCCTGCGCCAGGTCCTCGATGGCGCCGGCGGACCCCGGGCGGACGTGGTGGTCCTCAATGCCGCCGCCGCCCTCGCCGCCGCGGGGGTGGCCGGGGATCTGGCCGCCGGGATCGAGGCCGCCCGCGAGTCGATCGCCTCGGGCCGGGCCCGCCGGTCCCTGGACCGGCTCGTGGAGGTGAGCAACGCCTGAGGCGGGGCAGGACATGGCCGGCATCCTCGAAGAGATCGTGGCGTACAAGCGCGACTTCCTCGCCCGGCGCTTGCACGATGCGCCCCTGGCCGAGGTCCGCGCCCGGGCCCTCGACGCGTCGGATCCGGCGGACTTTGCCGGGGCCCTGGCCGCCGAGGGCGTCTCCCTGATCGCCGAGCTGAAGAAGGCCTCGCCCTCGAAGGGGGTGATCCGGGAGGACTTCGATCCGGAGGCCATCGCCCGGGCCTACGCCGGCAACGGCGCCCGCGCGCTTTCCGTGCTCACCGACGAGGCGTATTTTCAGGGCTCCGACGCCCACCTCCAGTCCGCGCGGCAGGCTGCCGGGATCCCGGTGTTGCGCAAGGACTTCACCATCGATCCCTACCAGCTCTTCGAGGCCCGCGTCATCGGCGCGGACGCCGTGCTGCTCATCGTCTCGATCATGGACGGCGGCCAGCTGGAGGACCTTCAGGGCCTGGGCCGGGAGCTGGGCCTGTCGGTGCTCGTCGAGGTCCACACCCGGGAGGAGCTGGAGCGCGCCCAGGCCGCCGAGGCCTCCCTGATGGGCATCAACAACCGCGATCTGATGACCTTCGAGACGAGCCTGGACACGACCTTCGAGCTGCGGCCCTTCGTGCCGGACGGAGTGACCCTGGTCAGCGAGAGCGGCATCGAGCACCACGAGCACCTGCGCCAGCTCGGCGAGGCCGGCGTCGACGCCGTGCTGGTGGGCGAGTCCCTCATGCGGGCCGGGGACCCGGGCGCCGCCGTGCGCGACCTCCTCGGCGGCGAGGAGAGCTGACGTGGCGCCGCGCGTGTTCTCCGGCATCCAGCCGTCGGGCGAGCCCCACCTGGGCAACTACATCGGCGCCATCCGCAACTGGGTGAGCGACCAGGAGCGCTACGACAACTTCTTCTGCATCGTCGACGAGCACGCCATCACCGTGCCCTTCGACCCGGCCGAGCTGCGGGCCAAGGTGCGGGAGCTGGTGGGGGTGCTGGTGGCCTGCGGCATCGACCCGGAGCGCAGCGTCCTCTTCGTCCAGTCCCACGTGGCCGAGCACACGGAGCTGGCCTGGCTGCTGACCTGCAACACCCCCATGGGCTGGCTCGAGCGCATGACCCAGTTCAAGGACAAGGCCGGCAGCCGGCGCGAGCGGGTCGGCGCCGGTCTGTTCACCTACCCCGTGCTCATGGCGGCCGACATCCTCCTCTACCAGACCTCGGTGGTGCCCGTGGGCGACGACCAGAAGCAGCACGTGGAGCTGGCCCGCGACATCGCCGGCCGCTTCAACAATCTCTACGGCGAGGTCTTCACCCTGCCGGAGCCGCTGATCCGCGAGGTCGGCGCGCGCGTCATGGGGCTCGACGACCCCACGAAGAAGATGTCCAAGTCGGTGGAGGGACAGCATCACGCCATCGGGCTGCTCCACGAGCCCGACCTGATCCGGCGCAGGATCGGCCGCGCCGTCACCGACTCGCTGCGGGAGATCCGCTTCGACGAGGACCGCCCCGGCGTAAACAACCTGCTGACCATCCATCACGCCCTCTCAGGGCAGGACAAGGCCGGGATCGAGGCCCACTTCGAGGGCAAGGGCTACGGCGACCTGAAGAAGGAGGTGGCCGACGTCGTGGTGGAGTCCCTGGCCCCGGTGCGGCGGCGCTACGCCGAGATCACCGCCGATCCGGCGACCGTCGACGGGATCCTCGAGGCGGGGCGCGAGCGGGCGCGGCCGGTGGCCGAGGCCACCATGGAAGACGTGCGCCGGGCCATGGGACTGCGGTGAGCCCATGGCCGACGGGAAGGACATCGATGACTGGCGGGCCCGCATCGACGAGGTGGACGAGAGGATCGTCGACCTGATCAACGAGAGACTGGGCTACGCCATCGAGATCGGCCGGCTCAAGCGGGCCAGCGGCCGGCAGGTGCGCGACCGGGCCCGGGAGCGGGCCCTCATCGAGCGGCTCCAGGCCTTCAACCGGGGTCCCCTGAGCGAGGAGGCCATCGCCGACCTCTTCGCCCGAATCATGGCCGAGGCCCGCACCCTCGAAGGCGGGGGGGACGGGGCGCCGTGAGCACCGCCAACCGGTCCTCCCGGTTCGGGCGAATCGGGATCGTCGGCGTCGGACTGATCGGCGGCTCCTTCGGCCTGGCCCTGCGGCGCACGGGATACGCCGGTTCGATCGTCGGCATCAGCCGGCCCGAGACGGTGGAGAAGGCCGTCTCCCTCGGGGCCGTGGACGAGGGCTGGGACTACGAGGAAGTGGACCGGGGGCTGGCCGGGGCGGACCTCGTCTTCCTGTGCTCGCCCATCCGCCACATCATCGACTTCCTGCCGCGGGTCATGGCGGCGGTGCCGGCCGGGGCCCTGGTCACCGACGCGGGCAGCACCAAGCGCAGCATCGTAGACGCCGCTGCGGCCACGGGGCGGTTCGACGCCTGGTTCCTCGGCGGCCATCCCATGGCCGGCTCGGAGAAGTCGGGGGTGATGGCGGCCGATCCGTTCCTGTTCCAGAACGCGATCCACATCCTCGTGCCCGACGCCGCCGTGCCGGAAGATCTGCACCAGGGCTTGCGCGATCTGCTCCGCGGCCTCGGGGCCCGCGTCCTCGAGCTGTCGGCGGAGGACCACGACCTGGTGGTGGCCGCCATCAGCCACCTGCCCCAGCTGCTGGCCACCTCCCTCGTGGAGATGGTGGGCCTTCTGGACGAGGAGCGGGAGGGCCTGCTCCTGACCCTGGCGGCCGGCGGGTTCCGCGACCTGACGAGAATCGCCTCCAGCCGCTTCGAGCCGGTCTGGAACGACATCTGTGCCACCAACCCGGACCGAATCCGCGAGATGGTCGACCGTTTCCAGGCGCGCCTGGCCCAGGTGCGCGACAAGGTGGGCGGCAGCGCTCTGGAGGCCGACTTCGAGTACGCCAACCGGATCCGCGACGGCATCCCGAGGGACGCCAAGGGGTTCATCCACCGGCTGGCGGAGGTGCTCGTGGTCTGCGAGGACCGGCCGGGGGTGATCGCCGAGATCGCCGCCGTCCTGGCGGCGGAGGACGTGAACATCAACGACATCGAGGTGATGAAGGTGCGCGAAGGAGAGGGGGGGACCCTGCGGCTGGGCTTCGATGGCGACGGGGTGGCCGACCACGCGGTGGAGGTGCTCGGGGCCGTGGGCTACCGGGCGCGGCGGCCCTGACCGATGGTGCGGACCGTTTTCAGGGCCACTCGCCTCCGGGGCGAGGTCCGGGTGCCCGGCGAACGCGACCGGGCCATCCAGGCCCTGTGGATGGCGGCCGTGTCGGAGGGCCCCAGCCGGATCGGCGGCGTGCCCCCCGGGGCGGTGGGAACCGTGACCGCCCTGCGGCGGCTCGGCGTCGGGGTGAACGACGACAACGGAGGCGGTCTCCGCGTCGACGGCCGCGGTCCGGGAGGGCTCGAGCCCCCCGGGGACATCCTCGATCTGGAGGGCTCGGAGGAGGCGGTGCTGCCGGCTCTGGCGATCCTGGCCCGGCAGCCCTTTCCCAGCCGCGTGCGGGTCCCCGGGCCGGTGCGGGACCGGGCGGCTCAGCTCCTGCGGCTGCTGGCGCGCACCGGCTCCGTGGGCACGGAAGAGGCCGAGGGCGTCCTTCGCCTGGAGGGGGCCGCGGGCCCCGGCGGGGCCGACCACGAGGAGACGGACCTGCCGGCGCCGGTGAAGCTCGGCCTGCTGACGGCTGGCCTCTTCGCCGAGGCTCCCACCGTGGTGCGCGAGCCGGCCTCCTGCCGCGACCGCGTCGAGGCGCCGTGGAGGGAGCGCGGCGTTCCGGTGGAGAGCGGCCGCCGGGGCGATCCGCCGGCGCGCACCCTGACCCTGTCGCCGGGGTCGGCGCCGAAGGCCCTGGATGTGGATGTCCCCGGAGACCTGGCGGGGGCCTTGCCGGTGGTGGTCGCGGCCCTGGCCGTGCGCCGCTCGGAGGTCGCCGTGCGCCGGGTCATGGTGCGCCCGGGGAACCGCCTCTTCGTCGACCTGGTGCGCCAGATCGGCGGCGAGCTGGAGATCGTCGAGGCCGGGGACGGCAGCGTCGATCTGCTGGTCCGAGGCTCGGCGAAGCTCCAGGCGACGCGGGTGGCCGACCGCCGGGCCCGGAGGCTGCTGGAGCACGTGGCCCTGCTGGCGGTGCTGGCCACCCAGACCGAGGGCGAGTTCATCATCCGGGACATCGAGCCGCTGCGCCAGGGCGAGTACGACTTCGTCGACCACCTCGTGGACCAGTTGCGGCGGGTCGAGGCCAAGGTCGGCGAGTATCACGAGGGCCTGGTGATCGAGGGCGGCCGGCCGCTGAAGGGGGAGCGCATCGACGGCCGGGGTCACCCGGGTCTGGTGCAGGCCTTCGCCGTGGCCGGCCTCGTCGCCCACGGCCAGATGGAGATCGCCGGCGCGGACTGCGTCGAAGCCTCCTTCCCGGGGTTCTTCGATCTCCTCGACGCGTTGCAGGCCCCCAGGGCCAGGGAGAATGCGTGATGAGAATTCTGTTGCGGCTGCTGGTGCTGGCCGCCGTGGTCTTCGGCGGCGGCGTGCTGCTGATCAAGGTGCTCTACGGGGCGAGCTGGGGCGAGTCTCTCGAGATCGCCGACCAGTTCCTGGAGGACGTCCTCGGGTGATCACCGGCCGGACCGGGGTCCTCGGCGTCATCGGCCATCCGGTGACGCACTCGGGGTCCCCGGCGATGCACAACGCGGCCCTGGCGGCCACGGGTCTGGACTACGTGTACGTCGCCTTCCCGGTGCCGCCGGAGAGCGCCGCCCACGTGGGCGGCGCCATGCGCCACTTCGGCATCCGCGGCCTCAACGTCACCGTGCCCCACAAGCAGGCGGTCCTGTCCTGCCTCGACGAGGTGGCCCCGGAGGCGCGGGCCATCGGCGCCGTGAACACCATCGACCACCGCGGCGGCCGCCTGGTGGGGCACAACACCGACGCCCACGGCGTGCTCGCCAGCCTGCGCGAGGGAGGGTTGGAGCGGCTGCCGCCGAAGGTCGCCCTTCTGGGCGCCGGCGGCGCGGCCCAGGCCGTCCTCTACGCCCTGCTCTCCCGCGGCGAGGTGGAGGAGGTGTCGCTGCTCAACCGCACCCCCTCCCGGGCCGAGAGCCTGGCCGAGTCCCTGGACGGCGGCGGCCGGGTGCGGGTGGCGCCCCTGAAGGAGAGCGCCTGCGTGCGCGAGGCGGGGCTGGTCATCAACGCCACCTCCATCGGCATGGAGCCCGCGGCCGGCGTCTCGCCGCTGGGCGACGGCCGCGTCCTGCACGACGGCATGGTGGTGCTCGACATCGTCTACAAGCCGCTGCGCACGCGCCTTCTGGAGCAGGCCCAGGCCGCCGGCGCCCGCGCTCTGGACGGGTTGGGGATGCTGGTGCACCAGGGCGCCCGGTCCTTCGAGATCTGGACCGGGGTGCGGCCGCCGGTGGACGTCATGCGGCGGGCCCTCGAGGCGTGACGGAGGAGGCGCGGGTGAATCCATTCGTGGAGGAGATCGTCGAGAGGACGGCCGCCGCCGGCCTGGACCCGTCCATCGTGCGCGGGCTGCTCGCCGTCCCGCCGGAGGAGAGCATGGGCGACTACGCCCTGCCCTGCTTTACCCTGGCCAGGGAACTGCGCCGGAACCCGGCCCAGATCGCCGCCGACGTGGCCGAACGCATCCTCCCCGGGATCGGCCCCGGGGGCCGCATCGCCGCCGTCGCCGCCGCCGGGCCGTACGTCAACTTCACCCTCGACCGGCCCGCCTTCATCGGCCACACCCTCGACGAGATCGCCGCCCTCGGCCCGACCTACGGCTCCCGCGGACAGGGCGCCGGCCGGAGCCTGGCCCTCGACTTCTCCTCGCCGAACCTGGCCCGTCCGTTCTCCATCGCCCACCTGCGCTCCACCGCCATCGGCCACGCCATCTACCGCATCCACGAGTTCCTGGGCTGGCGCTGCGTCGGCATCAACTACTACGGCGACTACGGCGCCAACTTCGGCCAGCTCCTGGCGGCGTACGCCGCCTGGGGGGACGAGGAGCGCATCCGCGCCGATCCGATCCGGGAGCTGGTGGGCCTCTACGTGCGCTTCCACCGGGAGGCCGAGGCCGACCCGGGGCTGAGGGACCGGGCCCGGGACTGCCTGCGGGCCCTGGCCTCCGGCGACGAGGAGATGGTCCGGCTCTGGCGGTGGTTCTCCGACGAGGGCCGCAAGGAGGCGGAGCGTATCTACGGCATCCTGGGCGTGCGCTTCGACGAGGTCCTGGGGGAGAGCCACTTCGCCGGCCAGCTCGACGAGGTGGCCGCCTTCTTCGAGGAACGGGGACTGGCGGAGGAGAGCGAGGGCGCCCTCATCGTGCCCCTCGAGGACCAGGCGGCGCCGCTCATGCTGCGCACCTCCAACGGCACCAGCACCTACCACAGCCGGGACGTGGCGGCCCTGCTCTACCGGCAGCGCCAGCACGCCTTCGACAAGATGGTCTACGTCACCGACATGCGGCAGCGCCTGCACTTCGAGCAGCTCTTCGGCGCCCTGCGCCGGGCCGGCGTCGACTGGATCGACCGCTGCCAGCACGCGCCCTTCGGGCTCATGTCCTTCCGCGGCCGGGCCCTGGCCACGCGCAAGGGCGAGGTGATCATTCTCGAGGACGTCCTCGACCGGGCCATCGCCCTCACCGAGGGCATCATCGCCGAGAAGAACCCGGGTCTGGCCGGCGCCGCGGAGGTGGCGCGGCAGGTGGGGATCAGCGCCGTGGTCTTCGCCGACGTCAACAACCGCCGCACCCGGGACATCCACTTCTCCCTCGAGGAGGTCCTCAACTTCGACGGCGAGACCGGGCCGTACGTGCAGTACACCCACGCCCGCTACTGCAGCATCCTGCGGCGCCACGGCCGGCCCGTGGACCCGGCCGCCGACACCTCCCGCCTGGGGGAGGCGGGGGAGATGCGGCTGGCGCGCAAGCTCGCCGAGTTTCCCGATGTCGTCGACTCGGCGGCGGCGGAGAACGAGCCGTCGTACGCGGCCGGCTACCTGCTCGAGCTGGCCGCGGCGGCCAACAAGCTCTACAACGAGGTGCCCGTTCTGGTGGGCGGCGACGAGGGCCTGACGGCGGCGCGCGTGCGCCTCGCCGACGGGGCCCGCGGGGTGCTGCGCACGGGGCTCGACCTGCTGGGCATGAGCGCCCCCGAGGAGATGTAGCCGTGGGCCGGCCGGCGCCGATCTTCCTCACCGGGTTCATGGCCACGGGCAAGAGCCGCATCGGCCGCCTGCTGGCGGCCCGTCTCGACCGCCCCTTCTACGACACCGACGAGATGGTGGAGCGGCGGGCCGGGAGGACGGTCTCCGAGATCTTCTCCGCCTGCGGCGAGGAGGGCTTCCGCGAGCTGGAGTCGGCCTGCGTCCTCGAGGCCGCCCGCCAGGCCGGGGCCGTCGTCGCCCTCGGCGGGGGGGCCATCACGCGAACAGAGAACCGGGAGGCGATCCGCGCCGCCGGCGCCGTCCTGGTCTGCGTCGAGGCCGACGTGGAGGCCATTGTCCGGCGCCTCTCCCGGCGCGAGGACCGGCCCCTGCTGGCCGGCCTGACGCCCCATCAGCGGCGCCGCAAGGTGGAGGAGATGCTGGCCGAGCGGGCTCCCTATTACGCCGCCGCCCACATCACCGTTCGCACCTCGGAGGAGACCTCGGCCGAGGAGATGGCGGGCGGCCTGGCCGAGCGGCTCGGGGAGGGCCGCCCATGAAGGAGATCACCGTCCGGCTGCCCGGGGGGAGGGACTACGACATCGTCGTCGGTCACGGCTCCCTCGAGGCCCTCGGGGAGCGCTGCCGGAGCCTGAATCTCGGCGGATCCTGCGCCCTCATCGGCGACGCGGCCCTGGCGGACACCTTTGTGGAGCAGGCCCGCCGCAGCCTGTGCGGCGCCGGCTTCGAGGTCCTGGTGCTCGGCTACGCCGCCGGCGAGGCGGGCAAGAACCTGGCCTCGGTGGAGGAGCTGGCGGGCGGCATGTCCGGCGCCGGCCTCGACCGCGGCGCCTGGGTGGCCGCCGTGGGCGGGGGCGTCGTGGGCGACCTGGCCGGCTTCGTGGCCGCCAGCTACCTGCGCGGCGTCGACGTGGTCCAGGTGCCGACGACCATCGTCTCCCAGGTCGACGCCAGCATCGGCGGCAAGACGGCCGTCAACCTCCCCTCCGGCAAGAACCTGGTGGGCGCCTTCCACCAGCCGCGGCTGGTCCTGGCCGACACCGGGACCCTGCGCACCCTGCCCCGGGCGGAGGTCGTGGCCGGCCTGGCGGAGGTCGTCAAGCACGGCGTCATCCGCGACGAGGAGCTCTTCGCCCTTCTCGAGCGGCGCCTGGAGGAGGTCGTGGAGATGCGCGTCGGCGCCGCGGAGCTGGACGCCCTGATCGCCCGCAACGCGCGGATCAAGGGCGAGGTGGTCGCCGCCGACGAGCGCGAGGGCGGCCTGCGGGCCATCCTCAACTACGGACACACCCTGGGCCACGCCATCGAGTCGGCCAGCGGCTACCGTTTCCGCCACGGCGAGGCCGTCCTGCTCGGCATGGCCGCCGCCTCCGAGATCGCGGCGCGCCTCGGGCTGTGGGAGAGCGCCGGGGCGCGCGCCCGCCACGACGCCCTCGTGGAGCGGCTGGGCGTGCCCTCCGGAGTCGGCGGGATCGACGCAGGCCGTATCTTTGAACGCACCCGGTCCGACAAGAAGCGGGCCGCCGGCCGCAATCGCTTCGTCCTGGCCCGCGGCATCGGCCGCGTGGAGGTCGTGGACGGCGTCGACGACGCCGTCGTCCGCGAAGCCGTATCCTCTCTACAGCACAGGTACCCATGAGCGACCCCCGCGTCCACCTGATCAGCCTCGGCTGCCCCAAGAACACGGTCGACTCCGAGCGCATGCTCGGCCTGCTGCGCGGCAACGACTACGCCCTCACCGGCGATCCGCGGGAAGCGGACGTGGTCATCGTCAATACCTGCGGTTTCATCGAGCCGGCCAAGGAGGAGTCCATCGACACGATCCTGGCCGCCGCCCGGCTCAAGGACTCCGGCCGCTGCAAGGGCGTCGTGGTCACCGGCTGCCTGTCGACCCGGTACGAGGAGGAGCTGAAGACGGAGCTGGCCGAGGCCGACGTGGTCCTCACCCTGCGCGAGGAGCGGGACATCGTGCGCCACGTGGACCGCCTCCTCGGCAAGGGCCGCGGCCACTATGTCGATCGCCTGCCGCGCACGAGCCTGACGCCGCGCCACTGGGCCTACCTGCGCATCTCCGACGGCTGCGATCACCAATGCGCGTTCTGCGCCATCCCCGCCATCCGGGGCCGCCACGTGAGCGAGCCCGTGGAGGTCCTGGTGGCCGAGGCCGAGCGTCTGGCGGCGGCGGGCGTGCGCGAGCTGGTCCTGGTGGCGCAGGACTCGGTGCGCTACGGCGCCGATCTCTACGGCCGGCCGCAACTGGTGCCGCTGCTGGAGAAGCTGGCCGAGGTGGAAGGGATCGAGTGGCTGCGGCTGATGTACACCTACCCGGCCTTCTGGACCAAGGAGATGCTCGACTTCTACGGCGGCCACCCGAAGATGTGCCGCTACGTCGACATGCCCCTGCAGCACATCGCCGACCCCGTGCTGCGGCGCATGAAGCGGGCCACGACGCGCCGCAAGACCCTCGACCTGCTGGACCGCCTGCGCCGGCGCCTGCCCGGCGTCGGCCTGCGCTCCTCCTTCATCGTCGGCTTTCCCGGCGAGACGGAGGCGCAGTTCGAGGAGCTGCTGGCCTTCATCGAGACGACCCGCTTCGACAACGCCACCGGCTTCCTCTACTCCGACGAGGAGGGCACCCCCGCCTTCGAGCTGGACGGCAAGCTTCCCGCGCACGTGGCGGCCGAGCGCTACCGCCGCCTGAGCCAGCTCCAGGAGCGCATCTCGGCGGCGATCAACCACGACATGGTCGGCTCGCGGCGGACCGTGCTGATCGACGCGGTCTCGGAGGGGCGGATCACCGGCCGTCTCGAGCGCGACGCCCCGGAGATCGACGGGCAGGTCGTCCTCGAGGCGCCCCCGGAGGCGGGGCTGACCCACATCGAGGGCGCGGCGCCGGCCGCCCCGGCCGCGGACGGATGGGCCGGCCGGTTCGCCGAGGTGGAGATCACCGGCGCCCACGCCTACGAGCTGGAGGCGCGGCTGGCGGGAGAGGTCTGGTGATGCGAGCTCTCGCGGAACGGAGGAAGCGCCGTCCGGCGGGCATCGATCTCGGCGAAGAGGCCCTGACCATCCACTGGCAGGACGGCCGCGAGAGCCGTTACGAGCTGCAGGCCCTGCGCCTGCAGTGCCCCTGCGCGATCTGCCGGCAGAAGCGCGGCGAGCCCCACGGACCGCAGCTGGTCGGGGGGGTGGAACTGCCCATCGTCACCACCGAAGAGCTCACACCCACCTCCGAGGCCAGGGGCTTCGACCCCGTGGGCCGCTACGGCATCCGCATCCACTGGGCCGACGGCCACGAGGACGGCATCTACACCTTCGAGATGCTGCGCGGCCTCGACGGCTGATCAGGCCCCTGCGCCGCCGGCTTCGGCAGCGGCGCCCGCCCGATCCACAACTCCAGCAGCAGCAGCACCAGCGCCAGGACCAGGCATTCCCGCCACAGCTCGCGCCCGTGGCGCAGGGCCAGGACGCGCTCCCCCACCGCGGTCTCGTCGTCGAGGAAGTGGAGGCTGGCGCCCGGCAGCCGCCGCCGGATCTCCTGCTCCGGCCAGGCCGAGAGGTCGGACTCGGCGGCGTCGACGTTGACGGCGAACTCGTCGCGCACGCCGCCGTCGGGCCCGACCAGGCGCCAGATGCCCGCCTCCTCCAGCGGGGGCAGGGCCCAGCGCAGGTCCCCGAGAGAGGTCTCCGCCCGGATGAAGCGCCGGCGGCCGGAGGGCGCCTGCGCCTGCATGCGGTCGTCGACCCGGGAACCGGGAAGCCGCCGCCAGGCCCGGTCCCCCACCGTGTAGTCGGCGCCCCCCGCCGGCTGGGCGAGGTAGCGGCACAACCGGTGCAGGAGCGGCACGAAGGAGCCGCTCCGGGGCCAGTCGCTCCAGGCCAGGTCCAGCGGCACCGCCCACAGCAGGGCCCGCCCGTCGCCGGGACGGCCCTCGACCAGGGCGGGCTTGCCGTCGTCGAAGCGGGCGAGCACGGACAACTGGCGCCGGGTGACCAGGTCGAAGCGGGCCCGGAACCGGGGCCGGTCCCCGGACTCCGCCACCAGGCCGGCGAAGAGCCGGGCGTCGGCGCGGCTCGAGTCGAGGGCGACGTAGGCCTCCTCGCCCGGCCGCCCGGCGATCCCGGCCAGGGTGGCCGGCACGAGCCCCGGCAGCCAGTCCCGGTTGAGGCGGGCCAGGTCGGCCTGCGGGCCGGGCAGCAGCAGCAGTCCGCCGCCGGCCTCGACGAAGCGCCGCACCTGCCTGGCCAGCCTCGGGGGCGGGTCCTCCAGGTGGCACAGGACCAGCACGTCGACGCCGGCCAGGGCTTCCTCGTCGAGCTCTGGGAAGGTGACGGATTCCACCTGCAGGGCGGCGTCGCCGGTGGCCGCGGCGGCCAGCGCCCGGCGGGCGTAGTAGGTGTCGCCGCGGTCCGGCCCCGCCAGCAGCACGGAGATGCGGTCCGGCACGTGGAGGGTGAAGTGGCGGCGGTTGTCGAGGGGCAGGTCATCGGCCTCGACCTCCACGAAGCCGGTGAGCCGGCCGCTGCGCCGCGGGGCGACCTCGAATTCCACCGCCGCCGTGCCCGACGCCGGCACCTGGACCCGCCGCCGCTGCACGCGCTCTCCATCGAGGAAGAGGTCCACGGAAAGGCGGGCCTCCCCGCCCCCGGACTGGCCCACCCGGGCGCCGATGTTCAGGCGCGTGCCGGGCGCGGCCAGCCAGCCGGCGGCGCCGACCTCGGCCACGTAGAGGTTGCGCCGTCTCCCGCCGGAGGGGGAGATGACGAACAGGGACTGCGGGTTCGTGCCGGAGAGGCCGGGGCGCATGTCCTCCCAGCCGGGCCGGGCGCGGTCCGTGAACAGGTAGATCTCGCCCCGCGCCGCCGGCGTCCGGGCCAGCTGCCGGCCCGCCGCCCGCAGGGCCCGCGACACGTCGGTGCCGGCCTCCCCCGGGGCGCGCGCGGCCAGACGCTCCCGCAGAAGGCGGACGGCCGAGGCGCGGTCGGCGGTGTCGGGGCGCGCGGCGAAGGGGATCACGCTGACCCGGTGGCGGCCGTCCTCGTACAGGGACAGGACCTCGTCGGCGCGCAGGCGCAGGCGGTCGAAGGCGCGTCCTCCGGGCGGGCTGTAGCGGGTGCTGAAGGAGTGGTCGAGGAGGAGCACGGCCGCGGCCGGCCGCGAACCTCCGAAGAGGCCGGCGCCCTCCTGCAGGGCGGGGCGGGCGCAGGCCAGGGCCAGGCAGGCGAAGGCGAGCATGCGCAGCAGCAGGACCAGCCACTGGCGCAGGCGCAGGCCGCGCATGTGGCTGAGGTGGACCTGCCGCAGGAAGCCGACGTTGCTGAAGGGGACGACCCGGGGCCGCCCGCGGTGCAGGAGGTGGACGGCGAGGGGGATGAGGGCCGCCGCCAGCCCGGCCAGGGCCAGGGGGTTGAGGAACTGCAAGGGGGGGCGCCGCCGCTACCCGGCGGGCGGGTGGCTCTTCTCTTCTTCTCCGATGACCTCGAGGATCTCCTCGGAGGTCCCGGCCTCGATCAGCTTCTTCTTGAACCTGTCGTTCTTCAACATGCGGGAGATGCGGGCCAGGGCCTTGATGTGGGGGCCCGAGATGCTGGCGGGCGAGACCAGGAGGAAGAAGACGAAGGTCGGCTCGCCGTCGAGGGCCTCGAAGTAGACGCCGCGCTTGTGGATGCCGAGGGCGGCGGCGAGCTCGATGACGGCATCGGACTTGCCGTGGGGGATGGCGATCCCGTCGCCGATGCCGGTGCTCATGATCTTCTCGCGATCGAGCACGGCCTGGAGCACCTTGTCCCGGTCGGTGATGGAGGCGTCGACCTCGAGCGAGTCGACGAGCTCCTCGATGATGTCGTCCTTGGTCTCCCCCTTCAGGCCGACGATGGCCGCCTTGACGGAGAGGATATCCAGCAGGCTCATGACCCTCCACATCATCCGTTACGGGTCCGGACCCCCGCGCGGCGCCGGTCCCTTCGGGCCTCTTCGGCCGAGGGGCTCGGGCCGTGCGCACCACGGTTTTTCAATATAGGCCATCCCCCGGAAAGCGGCTACAGGGCGCGGACCTCGCGGCGGTTTGAGCCGGCCCCGGCGGAGACCTAGTTTCCCGGCGCGCCCGCCCCCCCCTCCTTCCCGCCTTCCCGCAGATGACGAGACCGCTGCAGGCCACCCCGGCCCCGCCTCCCCGGACCGTTCTGTTCGTCGCCTACCACTACCCGCCCATGCGGTCGCCGGGGGTGGAGCGCTCGGCCCGGTTCACCCGCTACCTGCCGGAGTTCGGCTACCGGCCCCGGGTGGTGGGCACGGGCGCCTTCGGGACTTCGGCGGACGGGGTGATCCGCGCCTGGGAACCCCTGGCCCTCTACCGGCGCCTCTTCAACCCCGCCGCCCGCAAGAAAGGTCCCGCGGCGACCCGCACCCGCACCCGGGGCCCCCTGGCCGGCCTCTCGGCGCGGGCGCGGCGCTCGCTGCTGGTTCCCGACGGACAGATCACCTGGGTCCCGGGGGCCGCTCTCGCGGCGCTGCGCTGGGTGCGGCGGCACGGGGCCGACCTGATCTACACGACCAGCCCGCCGGCCTCGGCGCACCTGCTCGGCGGGCTGCTGAAGGCGCAGACGGGGTTGCCGTGGATCGCCGACTTCCGCGACGCCTGGCTCTACGACCCCCTGGACCCGGTCCTGCTGGAGAGGCCCTTCCGGCGCGAGCTGGAGCGCCGTCTCGAGGAACGGGTGCTCACCGAGGCCGATGCCGTGATCACGGCGACGCGGACCACGGCCGAGGACTTCGTGTGCCGCTACCCGGCGGCGGCCCCCAAGGTGCGCGTCATCACCAACGGTTTCGACCCGGCCGACGAGGAGCCGCCGCCAGACGAGGCCGGCCCGCAGATCGCGCCTGTCCCCGGACGCCTGATCCTGGTGCACACGGGCAGCTTCGCCTACAGCCATCCACGCCGCTCCATCGCGCCCCTGGAGCGGGCCCTGCGCCGGCTGGTGGACACCGAGCCGGTGTGGTGCGACCGCCTCGAGCTGATCCTGGTGGGAGAGCTGTCGCCTGCCGAGCAGGCCGCCGTGGCGGCCCTGGCCGACCTCGGCGTGGTGCGCCTCACCGGGGCCGTCGACCGCGCCGCGGCCCTGGCCTTCCAGCGGCGCGCCGACGTGCTGCTCCTCGTGGACCACCCGAGGCCCTGGCCCGCCTCCAACGCCCCGGGCAAGCTCTTCGAGTACCTCGCCGCCGGCCAGCCGATCCTCGCCCTGTGCGGCGAGGGGGAGGTGCGGCGCACGGTGGACGAGCTGGGGGCCGGCCTGTGCGCTCCCCCGGACGACACGGACGGCATCGAGCAGGCCCTGCGGCGGCTCTGGTCCGGCTGGCGGGAGGGGTCCCTGCCGAGGGCGGGCGCGGGCCTGGAGCGGTTCCACCGGCGCGAGCTGACACGCCAGCTGGCGGCGTGCTTCGACGAGGTCCTCGGCGCTTGAGCCGCCGTCTCCGGATGGGCTGGACCCCGTGGCTCTTCGCCGGGGCCGCGGCGCTGCGCATCCTCTACGTGACCCTCGCCCCCGAGGCGCCCCCCCAGGACACCCCCGACTACGACGAGATCGCCCGCAACCTGCTCTCCGGGGCGGGGTTCGTCTCCCAGGAGAACTGGTTCGGACACCCCGTGCGCTCCTGGCGCGCCCCGGGCTATCCGCTGCTGCTGGCCGCCGTCTACGGGGTCGCCGGCCCCGGGCACCTGGCGGTGAAGCTGGTTCAGGCGGTCCTGGGTGCGGTCACGGTGCTGTTCGTCTACCTGCTGGCGCGGCGGCTGCGCCCCGCCGCGGCGCCCCTGGCCGGCCTCGCCGCCGCCCTCTACCCCCCGCTGGTGGCCGGCGCCAACGAGGTGATGAGCGAGTGCCTGTTCACCACCCTGCTGGTGGCCGCCCTCTGGGCCGTGGTGGAGAGCCGCCACCGGCGCAGCCTCAGCGGGGCCTTCGGCGCCGGGGTGCTGATCGCCCTGGCCGGCCTCACCCGGCCGGTGGGCCTGCTCGCGGCGCCCGCCGTGCTGGCCGTGGCCGCCTGGGCGGACCGGGCCGCGCTCATGGCCTGGCTGCGCCGATGGGCCCTTCCCCTTGGCGCCGGTCTCGTGGTGGCCGTGGCGCCGTGGACGGCGCGCAACGGCCTGGTCCACGGCGCCTTCGTCCCCGTCTCCACCCACGGCGGCTTCATCGTCGCCCGCAGCAACGCCGACCACCCGGACTGGCGGCGGCCCGACGGCTGGCGCATCGACCGCGCCCTCTTCGAGGCCGTGCCCGGGGAGGTGGAGCGGGACCGGCGCTGGTGGCGGCAGGGCCTGGGCTGGATCGCCGCCCACCCCCTCGCCTACCTGCGGCTGGCGGGCGAGCGCTTCCTGCGGTTCTGGTACTTCTTCCAGCCCGGGTACAACGCCGCCTTCGTGCTGGCGGCCCCCTTCTGGGTCTACGGACTGCTCCGCTGGGGGCGAAGTCCGGGATTCCACCACCCGGCGGCCGTCTGCGCCGTCTCGGTGGCCGTCTTCTGCCTGGTCCTCTACGGCTCGACGCGCTTTCGCCTGCCCCTGGAGCCGTTCCTCCTGGTCTTCGCCGCCGCCGCCGCCCACGAGGGCTGGCGCCGCCGGGGCCGTCCCTTCGCCGCGGCCTGCGGCGCCTGGGCGGCGCTGCAGGGCCTGGTCTGGTGGCAGGAGGAGGCCGCCCGGTCCGCGGTGATCGCGGTCCTCGAGGCGGGAGGCCTGCGGTGAGCGCCCCCGAGCTGTCGATCTCGATCGTCAGCTGGAACACCCGGGAGCTGCTGCGGGACTGCCTGCGCTCGGTCTGCGGGGATCCGCGCAGCGCGGCGTGGGAGCTGTTCGTCGTCGACAACGGCTCGCGCGACGGCAGCGCCGACATGGTGGAGGAGAGCTTCCCGGGGGTGGAGGTCATCCGCAGCCGCGAGAACCTCGGGTTCAGCGGCGGCCACAACCTCGCCCTCGCCCGGGCCCGCGGACGCCACCTGCTGATCCTCAACTCCGACACCCGCGTCGACCCGGGGGCCCTCGGCGGGATGGTCGACTTCGCCGACGGGAACCCCGGCGTGGGGGCGGTCGGCCCGCGCCTGGAAGACGGCGGCGGAAGCCTTGAGCGCTCCTGGGGGCGAAGCCCGGGGGCGATCTCCCTGATCGGGCATAAGCTGTTGTTGCACAGACTGTTCCCCTTCCATAGATTGGCCCGGAGGCGGCCTCCCGAGGGCCGCGACGTGGGCTGGGTCACGGGGGCCTGCCTCCTGGTCCGGCGGCAGGCCGCGAGCGCCGCCGGGCTGCTCGACGACGGCATGTTCATGTGCCACGAAGACGTGGAGTGGTGCATGCGCCTGCGCCACGCGGGCTGGCGCGTCGTCTACCTGCCCCGGAGCCGGGTCGTTCACCTCGAAGGCCGCAGCATCCGCCAGCGCCTGGGGGAGATGCTCGTCGTGAGCCAGCAGAGCCAGTACTACCTGTTCCAGAAACACTTCGGCCGCGTCCGGCTGCACGCCCTGCGCCTGCTCACCGCCATGGAGATGATCCTGCGCACCGTCTTGTGGTCCCTGCTCTGGCTGGGACGCCCCCTCTCCCGGGGCGAGGCGCGGGACCGCCTGGGCGCCTACCGCCGCATCCTGTGGCGCACCCTCGCCGACCGCAGCTACTGGGCGCCGCGGGACCCGAGGCCCGGAGGCGCTTCTTGACCGACCGCATCCAGCTCTTCCGTCCCGCCTTCGGCGACGCCGAGAAGGCCGCCCTGTGCGAGACCATGGACAGCCGGTGGGTGGGCCGGGGGCCGCGCAGCATCCGCTTCGAGGAGCGCTTCGCCGAGTACATCGGCGCGCGCCACGCGGTGGCCCTCAACTCGGCCACGGCGGCCCTGCACATGGGGCTCCTCTGCGCCGAGGTCGAGGGCCAGGAGGTCCTCACCAGCTCCCTGACCTGGGTCTCCTCGACCCAGGCCATCCTGCTGGCCGGCGGCCGGCCCGTGTTCTGCGACATCGAGCCCGACACGCTGAACATCAGCGTCGACGACGTGGCCCGGAAGATCACGCCCACCACGAGGGCCATCGTCGTCACCCACTACGGCGGCCAGTCCTGCCACATGGACCCCATCCTGGAGCTGGCCGCCGCCCACGGACTGACCGTGGTCGAGGACGCCGCCCACGGGTGCGGGGGCCGCTACAAGGACCGCCGGCTCGGCTCCCTCGGCGACGTGGGCTGCTTCAGCTTCCAGGCGACCAAGAACATGACCACCGGCGACGGGGGCATGCTGGTCACCGACGACGACGCCCTCGCCGGCCGGGTGCGCAAGCTGCGCTGGTGCGGCATCACCCGGCCCACGTGGGAGCGCTTCCGGCCGGGGCAGCCCAAGCGCTCGTGGATGTACGAGGTCGAGGAGGTGGGCTGGAAGTACGAGATGAACGACCTGGCCGCCGCCCTCGGGCTGGCGCAGATGGACAACCTGGAGGCCAACAACCAGCGGCGGCGGGAGCTGATGACCCGCTACCGCGAGGCCTTCGCCGGAGTCGAGGGCGTCGACTGTCTCGCGGCCCGGGGGTACGCCCTCAGCGCCTGCTACAACGCCGTCATCCAGGTCGACGACCGCGACGGCCTCTACGCCCACCTCGACGCCTCGGGGATCGACTCCAACGTCCACTTCTACCCCAACCACCTCTACCGGCTCTTCCGCCCCTACACGACCCGCCTCCCTGTGACCGAGCGGGTGTGGCAGCGCATCCTGTCCATCCCCCTCTACCCGGGACTGTCCGACGAGCAGCAGGACCGTGTCATCGGGGCGGTGCGCGCCTTCGCCGGGGGCGAGCGCCGGCAACCGGCCGCGGCGGGCTAGTGTCGCGTCCGACAAATGAGTTGTAAAAACAGAGTCAAGGCCTTATCTTCAGGCCATGGCCCGCCCGGTGTCCCGCCTTGAGTTGACCGCGTCCGAGCGACAGGAGTTGGAGCGTCGCGTCAGGGCCCCCTCCGCGTCCCAGCGCGACAGCCTGCGCGCGGCCATCGTCCTGCGCCGGGCCGAAGGGATCAAGCAGGTGCAGGTGGCCGCCGAGTTGGGCGCCAGTGTGGCGTGTGTGAACAAGTGGTCGCAACGCTTTGATCGCGAGGGTTTGGCGGGACTGAACGACGCCAAGGGCCGGGGCCGGCCGGCGAGCTTGCCGGCGGACAAGGTCGAGCAGGTCCTCACCGCGGTCACGCAGCCGCCGAAGCCGCGCACGCGCTGGAGCGTGCGCTCGATGGGGAAGGCCAACGACATCAAGCCCCATTTGACCAAGACCTTCAAGGTCTCCACGGACCCGCACTTCGAGGAAAAATTCTGGGACGTGATCGGGCTCTACCTGGATCCCCCCGAGCGCGCGCTGGTGCTGTGCTGTGACGAGAAGAGCCAGTGCCAGGCGCTGGAACGGACCCAGCCGGGCTTGCCGCTGGGGATCGGCGACATCCGCACCCGGACCCACGATTACAAGCGCCACGGTACGATCACCTTGTTCGCCGCGCTCAACTACCTCGACGGCAAGCTCATCGCGCGTCTGGAGGCGCGTCATACCCACGTCGAATGGCTCCGCTTTCTCAAGCAGATCGACCGCGAGACGCCCAAGAACCTGTCGCTGCACCTGATCGTGGACAACGCCGGCCCCCACAAGGAGGAGAGCGTGCAGCATTGGTTGTCTCGGCATCGGCGCTTCCATGTCCATTTCATCCCCACCAGTTCCTCCTGGATGAACTTGGTCGAACGGTTCTTCGGCGAGCTGACGCAGGATGTGATTCGGGACGGCAGCTTTGCCAGCGTCGGGGAGTTGGTGCGCGACATCGAAGCCTACTTGGCGCAGCGGAACTTGGCCCCCAAACCCTACCGCTGGAAGGCCGACGGCGAGACCATCCTGCGCAAGATCCAGCGCGCTCGGGAGACGGTGGCGGCGACATCGGACAGCCCTTGTTGATTCTTCTTAATTCTCGGACGGGACACTAGGCACCGGTCCGCCCGGGCCGTGCGCGTCCTGTTCGTCACCAAGTACGGCCCGGGCGCGGCCAGCAGCCGCACCCGCGTCTTCCAGTACCTGCCCTATCTGCGGTCCCACGGCGTCGACTGCGAGGTCCTCACCGTGCTGCCCGACGCGGCCCTGGCCGGCTCGCAGCTGGAGGCCGCCCGCCGGCCCCTGGCCAAGGCCCTCTACTACCTGCGCGCCGCCTGGCGCAACGCCGCCTGCGGCCTGCGGGCCTGGCGCCGCGCCCGGGGCGCCGACGTCCTGTTCCTGCAGAAGGTCATCTTCCCGGCGCCGGTGCGCTGGCTTCTGGGCCGGACCCGCGTGCCCGTGGCCTACGACTTCGACGACGCCATCTTCACCACCGAGGAGCGCTCCGGCGGCCTGCTGGCCCGCTGGCGGGAGCGCCGCAGCGCCGCCGGCCTGCCGGCCATGCTCCGGCTGGCCCGCCGGGCCGTGGTGGAGAATCCCTACACCGGCGATTTCGCCGGCCGCTACGGCCCGGTGCTGACCATCACCGGGCCCATCGACACAGCCCCCTTTCTCGGGATCCGCCGCAACGGGCCGACGGCGCCGGTGGTGCTCGGCTGGATCGGCAGCGCCTCCACCGCGGCCTACCTGGACCTCATCGGCGCTCCCCTGCGGCGGCTGGCGAGCCAGGAGCCGGTGCGGGTCTGCGTGGTGGGGGCGGAGTGGAGCCTCGACGGGGTGGAGGTCGAGTGCCGGCCGTGGCGGCTGGAGCGGGAGGCGGAGGACCTGGGCGGCTGGGAGATCGGCCTCATGCCGCTGCCCGACGACCCGTGGACCCGGGGGAAGGGGGGCTACAAGCTGCTGCAGTACATGGCCGCCGGGCTGCCGGTGGTGGCCCATCCGGTGGGGGTGAACGAGGAGATCGTGGTCGACGGCGAGACCGGGTTCCTGGCCGCCGACGCGGCGGCCTGGGAGTCCGCGCTCCTCAGGCTGATCCGCGAGCCGGCCTTGCGCCGGAGCTTCGGCGAGCGCGGCCGGCAGCGCGTGGAGGAGCGCTACGGCCTGGCCGTGCACGCGCCACGGCTGCTGGGCATGCTGCGAGAGCTCGGGGCCTCCCGGTGAAGGGGCCGCCCCCGCCGCCGGCCCACGCCTTCACCGTCGACTTCGAGGACTGGTTCCACGGGATCGAGATCGACGCCGGCGCCTGGGGGGGCTTCGAGAACCGGCTGGCCGTGGGCACCGGGAGGCTCCTCGACCTGCTGGCCGCCGCCGGGGTGCGGGCCACCTTCTTCGTCCTCGGGGCGGCGGCCCAATCCGCCCCCGGCCTGGTGCGCGAGATCGCCGGCCGGGGGCACGAGATCGCCACCCACGGCTACGGCCACGGCTTCGTGAGCCGCATGGAGCCGGAGGAGTTCCGCGCCGACCTGGAGCGCTCCCTGGAGGTCCTCGCGGGCCTGGTCCCGGGGCCGGTCCGGGGGTTCCGCGCTCCCTACTTCTCCATCCAGCGGGGGACGGAATGGGCCTTCGAGATCCTCCGGGACTGCGGCCTCCGCTACGATTCCAGCGTCTTCCCGGTGCGCAACTACCGCTACGGGGTCCCGGGGGCGCCGCGCTGGGCCCACGAGACGGATTCGGGGCTGATCGAGCTGCCGCCCTCCACCTGGCGCCTGGGCGGGACCAACCTGCCGGTGGCCGGAGGTGCCTACTTCCGCCTGTACCCCTATATTGTGACCCACTTCGGCCTGCGGCGGATCGCCGCCGAGGGCCACCCGGTGGTGTTCTACCTGCACCCCTGGGAACTCGATCCAGAACAGCCACGGATCCCCCTGCCGCGACGCATCGCCTGGCCTCACTACCTCAACCTGAGGAACACGGAGCAACGGTTGCGCCGGCTGCTGTCCGACTTCCCCTTCACCACGGCGGCGGAGGTGCTGGCCGCCCGGGGGTGGCCAGCGGCGGGATCTCCGGAGACAGAGTGAGCGCAACGGCCACGGTCGAGGCCGTCCGCCGCCACTTCGATGGCGAGGCGGCCCGCTTCGACGCCATCTACGACACCGAGAAGGGGGTCGCCCAGCGCTGCCTGGACGCCCTGTTCCGCGGCGTCGTCCGGCAGCGCTTTGCACTGACCCTCGCCCGCTGCGGAGACGTGGCGGGCCAGCGGGTCCTGGACGTGGGCTGCGGCTCCGGCCGCTACGCGGTGGAGTTCGCGCGCCGGGGGGCGCGGGTGACCGGCCTCGACATGGCGCCGGCCATGCTCGCCATGGCGCGGGCGGCGGCGGCCGAGGCCGGGGTCCGGGGGCGGTGCCGGTTCGAGGCGGGGGACTTCCTGCAGTGGCCGGCCCCCCACGGCTTCGACATCTGCCTCGGCATCGGCCTCTTCGACTACGTCTCCGAGCCCGAGCCGTTCCTGGCCCGCATGCGGGATCTGACGGCCGGCCGGGGCGTCTTCAGCTTCCCCATCCGCTGGCGCCTGCGCACGCCCACCCGCTGGCTGCGATTGAAATCGAGGGGGTGTCCCGTGTTCTTCTACGACCGGAGCCAGGTGGAGGGCTGCCTGGCGGCGGCCGGCTGGCGCGAGGTGAGCATCACGAGGCTGAGCCGGGACTACCTGGTGGAAGGGCGTCCATGAAGGTTCTGATCACGGGCGGGGCGGGCTTCATCGGCTCTCACCTGGCCGAGCGCCACCTGGCCATGGGGGACGAGGTGTCGATCATCGACAACCTCTCCACCAGCCTCATCGAGAACATCCAGCACCTGCAGGAGCACCCGCTCTGCACCTGCCACATCGACGACATCCTCAACGCCGAGGCCATGCGCGGGCTCGTGGAGGACTGCGAGCTGATCTACCACCTGGCGGCGGCCGTCGGGGTCGAGTACGTCCTCGAGAACCCGCTGCAGACGCTGAGCACGAACATCCGGGGCACCGAGATCCTCCTGGAGCTGGCCAACGAGCGCAAGAAGCGGGTCGTCCTGGCCTCGACCTCCGAGATCTACGGCAAGAAGAACGGCCACGTGCCCTTCAGGGAGGACAGCGACCGCATCCTGGGGCCGACCACCGTGCTCCGCTGGAGCTATTCCACCACCAAGGCCGTGGACGAGCTGCTGGCCCTGGCCTACTGGCGCGAGAAGCGGCTGCCCACGGTGATCGTGCGGCCCTTCAACGTCATCGGTCCGCGCCAGACCGGGCGCTACGGCATGGTGGTGCCCCGCTTCATCAAGCAGGCCATGCTCGGCGATCCGATCACGGTCTACGACAACGGCGAGCAGCGCCGCTGCTTCACCTACATCGACGACGCCGTGGACGGCCTCGTGGCCATGGCCGCCAGCGACCGGGTCGTGGGCGAGGTGCTCAACCTCGGGTCCAACTTCGAGAGCAGCATCCGGGATCTGGCCCACAAGATCAAGGAGCTCACCGGCTCCAGCTCCGAGATCGCCTTCATCCCCTACCAGCAGACGCGCCGCACCGGCCTCTACGAGGATCTCCTCTACCGGGCCCCGGATCTGCAGAAGATCCGCGAGTTCATCGGCTACGACCCCAAGGTGGACCTCGAGGAGGCGCTGCGCAGGATCATCGAGGACTTCAAGAAGTAGTCCGGGTCGGTCGTCCGGCTCACCAGCCGAGGCTCCGCAGCAGCCGGGGCGTGACCAGCCACTGCAACATTCCCTCCAACCGACCCTCCCGGCCGGGCGCCTCCAGGTCGACGCGGGCCACGGCGGCCGTGGGCAGACGTACGCGGGCGCCGGTGAGCCGGGCGATCCACTCCTCCATGCCGGGGTTGTGGGCGATGACGAGGGCGGTGCCGGCGCCGCCGGCCGTGGCGGCCAGCACCTCGGAGAGAGCCTCCGGGCCGGCCATGTAGAGGCGTCCGTCGAGGACGAGCTGGGGGCCCGCCTCCAACTCCTCCACGAGACGCACGGCCGTCTCCTGGGCGCGCACCGCGGCCGAGGCCAGCACCAGGTCGGGCGGAGAGGCGCAGGCCTGCAGGAACCCGGCCACCCGCGGCACGTCCTTGCGGCCGCGCTTGTTCAGTGGGCGGTCGAAGTCCTCCTGGTCCGGCCGCGACCAGTCGGACTTGGCGTGACGCATGACGAGCAAGTTCTTCATCTGATCCCTTCCTGTGGATAACTGAATAGCATGCGCGTCGATCCCTCCATCTTCAAGGCCTACGACATCCGCGGCGTCTACCCGTCCCAGCTCGACGAGGCCGCGGCGCTGGCCGTGGGGCGGGCCTTCGCCGCCCTGCTGCAGCCGGCGCAGGTCGTGGTGGGCCGGGACATGCGCCTGTCGAGCCCGGCCGTGTGCGCCGCCCTCGTGGAGGGGCTGACCCGCCAGGGGGCGGACGTCCTCGACCTGGGCATGGTCAGCACCGACCAGTACTACTATGCCTGCGCCACCTGCCGGCGGCCGGGGATCATGGTCACCGCCTCTCACAACCCGCCCGAGTACTGCGGCTTCAAGATGGTGCGGGAGATGCCCTTCCTGCTGTCGGGGGACGAGGGCATCCAGGATCTGCGGCGGGTGATCGAGGCCGAGGAATGGCGCCCGGCCCCCGGCTCCGGCCGCGTCGAGCCCCTCGACCTGGGGGAGGGATTCGTCGACAAGGTCCTGTCCCTGGTGCAGATCGATCGCCTGCGGCCTCTGAAGATCGTCGCCGACACCGGCAACGGCATGGTCGGCCCCATCCTCGAGCGGGTCTTCGGCCGCCTGCCCGTGGAGCTGACGGGGATGTACCTCGACCCCGACGGCTCCCTGCCCAACCACGGCCTCGACCCCATGCAGGAGGAGAACCGGGCCGAGCTGCAGCGCCGGGTGGTGGCCGAGGGCGCCGACGCGGGCTTCGCCTTCGACGGCGACGGCGACCGCTTCTTCGCCATCGACGACCGGGGCCGCTTCGTCCCCGGCGACTTCCTCACGGCCCTCATGGGCGCCTGGCTCCTGAAGCGCGAGGGGGGAGGCACCATCGTCCACGACGTCCGCTGCTCGTGGGCGGTGCGCGACGAGGTCCGGGCCGCCGGGGGCGTGGCGCGCCAGGAGCGCGTGGGCCACTCCTTCCTCAAGCCGCGCCTGCTGCGCGAGGGCGGCGTCTTCGCCGGCGAGCTGTCCGGCCACTACTACTTCCGCGACTTCTTCGGCGCCGACTCCGGCATCGTGCCGTCCCTGGTCCTGCTGCAGATGATGTCGGAGCGCGGCCGGTCCCTGTCCCAACTGGTCTCGCCCCTGGAGTCCCGCTACTTCCTCTCCGGCGAGATCAACTCCCGGGTGGCGGACCCCGCCGCCAGACTGGAGGAGCTGGCCGAACGCTACGCCGACGGCCGCGTGGAGCGCTTCGACGGCGTCTCCGTGAGCTTCGACGACTGGCACTTCAACGTGCGCGCCTCCAACACCGAGCCCCTGCTGCGCCTCAACCTCGAGGCCCTCGACCCGCGGCGCATGGAGGAGAAGCGCGACGAGGTGCTCGCCGTGATCCGCGCCTGATCAGTAGAGCATGGGGATGATGTTGCCCACCGTGCCGGTGAAGCCGTCCACCACCAGCCAGAAGCCGGCGATGACCAGCTGCCCCAGGATCAGCCCCATGAAGAAGGGCTTGGTGCGCTCGTAGGTCGCGGCCCCGCCGAAGCGCAGCACCGCCCTCTTGATCAGCCACGCGAGCCAGATCGACGACCACAGCACGCTCATGGTCCACCCCGGGGCGACGGCAAAGCCGAGGGGGTGCAGGGGCCAGCCGGCGAAGCGTTGCCGGGCGACCATCAGGCCCGCCATCACCACTCCTCCGCCCAGCATCCACAGATAGCCGGTGATGCTCGGCCCGGCGGGGTTGTCGAGCTGGTACAGGGCCTGCGCCGCCGGGTAGCGGGGGAAGCTGCCGAAGAACTCGCCGCTCAGGTTGACGCCGCCGTGGTGGTAGGCCAGCCGCATGGTGAACCACACCGACACGGCCAGAGTGACCACCATGGCCAGGGCGATGGCGGCCAGCAGGCGGCGCCGGTTGCCGGAGGTCTCGCTGCCGAGGCGCACGGCATTGGCCAGGGGCGCCATCATGAAGACCAGCAGCTCGCCGCTCCAGACCAGGGTCTGACCCACGGCCAGCAGCCCGGCGGGCCCCAGGGCCGGCCCGCCGACGGTGGAGACCACGAAGCCGGCCGGCACCATGGCCGGCGAGATCGTCGGGACCCCGCCCTCGGCCACGGCCCGCGTCAGCCCGGTGAAGATGACCAGCGCCCCCAGCACGAAGATCGGCGCCACCCATCCCGGCATCCCCGCCTGCCACAGCCACACCGTCATTCCCGCCATCCCCGCGGCGCAGCCGATCACGGCGCCGCGATAGGACAGGATCTCGCCGCCGTCATCGATCCGCGGATCCCCGGAGGTCTTGCGCCACACGTTCCGCAGGTGGCCGCGGGCGTACCAGATCCCGGCGCCGACGAGCACGAGCAGGGCCCCCATCCCCTGGTTGCCGAGGACCGGCTCCGTCCAGTAGCCCAGGCCGGCGTGGGCGGTGTCGACGCCCATCGTGTGCAGCAGCCGCCTCTCGACCGCGACCAGCAGGTAGAAGAACCACAGGCTGAAGGCGATGCTGGTGTTGATGAAGTAGGCGAAGCCCACCATGAGGAAGTTGAGGCCCAGGCGCACGGAGACCCCCGGCACCAGGTCGATGCTGGTGGACAGGTAGGCCGCCGGCACCTCGGGCAGGTAGTGCTGCAGCCCCTGCAGACCGCCCACGAAGACGGGCACGGCGAAGCCCACCCACAGGGCCGGCCGCCGGAACAGGTCCGGCAGGATGGCGCCCCGGTCCTGCCGGAACAGCTCCAGCGGCACCTGGGCCATGGGGAAGGGCAGGCGCTCGTAGTCCACCCACTGGCGCCGCAGGACGGCCATGACGCAGACCAGGGTCAGGTAGAAGGCGGCGTAGAACCCCAGCCACCCCAGCAGCACCGGCATCCAGGCGCCCCAGGGGACCGGCATGCCGCCCTCGTAGAGCCCCCGCACCGCCTCCGGATCGCCCATGAGCGTCCACTCCGCCACGTGCGGATGGAGCCGCTCCGCCCACCCGTTCTCCGGCGTGGCGTAGTAGTAGATCCCCGTGACCAGGGGCAGGAGCATGCCCGTCACCCCCCGCGTCGGGATCGCCGAAGCGACCATCATCATCACCATGGCCGTGATCAGCTCCCCCCGCGTGAACCCCCAGGTGCGCCGGCAGCACTTGAGCAGCACGTGGACGAGCAGGAGCACGAAGAGCAGGAAGAAGGCCGCCGGCGTGGAGGAGGAGAACCCCATGGGCGTGCCCCGCAGGAGCATGGTCGTGTACGGGGCCCCGACGCCGATGACCGCGCACAGGAGGCAGCCCACGGCGATCCCCCGCAGGGTGACGGCGGACTCCGGGCCGGTGGGGGCCCGGGTGAGTTCGCGCTCCTGGAGGGCGGAGTGGTAGTCGGGGGGGATGTTGCGGTTCATGGGGGTTGGCGGCGGTTCGCGGCTCTACTTGTCAAGGGCGAGGCAGGTCCCGCAAATTAGCGCTTGGTTCAATCTTGATGGTACTGCCACGAAGGCAAGCGCGTTCTCCGGCGCGCCTCACGAGCCCGGATCCCATGAGAGTTCACGCCAGGCGCCGGCTGCCGATCGGCATTCAGACTTTCCGCGAGATCCGCCAGGAGAACTACTACTACGTCGACAAGACCGCCTACCTGCGGCGGCTCGTCGAAGACGGCAAGCACTACTTCCTTTCCCGGCCGCGGCGCTTCGGCAAGAGCCTGTTCCTCGACACCTGCAAGGAGCTGTTCGAGGGGAACGAGCCGCTCTTCGAGGGGCTGGATATCCACCCCCGTTGGGACTGGTCGGTCCGCCATCCGGTCGTGCGCCTGAGCTTCGGCAGCGGCAACTTCAAGGAGCCGGGCTACCTGGAAAAGAACCTCATGGAGCAACTCGGGGCGGCCGAACGCCGTGCGGAGGTCGTTGCCGAGTACGCCACGGCGCCCGGGCGTCTCTCCTTCCTCCTGGAGACCCTGCACGAACGGGCCGGGCAGCCGGTCGCGGTGCTGGTCGACGAGTACGACAAGCCGATTCTCGACGCCCTCGAGGAGCCGGAGATGGCCCGCGCCAACCGCGACTTCCTGCGCGGCCTCTACGCGGTCGTCAAGGACTGCGACGCCCACATCCGCTTCACCTTCATCACCGGGGTGAGCAAGTTCTCCAAGGTCAGCCTGTTCTCCGGCCTCAACAACCTCTCGGACATCACCCTGGACCCGCGCTATTCCGCCCTCTGCGGCTATACCGAGGCGGATCTGGATGCGGTGTTCGCCCCCGAGCTTTCCGGCCTCGACCGGCACGAGATCCGCGACTGGTACAACGGCTACAGCTGGCTCGGCGACGACAAGGTCTACAACCCCTTCGACATCCTGCTGCTGTTCGACAGGCGCCGCTTCGGCGCCTGGTGGTTCGAGACCGGCACGCCGGCCTTCCTGGTGGATACGCTGCTGGGGCGCGGGGTGAGCTCCGTTTCCCTGGACGGCATGCTCGGCAGCGACGCGCTGCTCTCCCGGTTCGACGTCGACGACATGGCGACCGAAGCGCTGCTGTTCCAGACCGGGTACCTGACCATTCACGCGGTCGAGCCCCGGGGCGGGAGGACCTTCTACCGGCTCGGCTACCCGAACCGGGAGGTCCGGCAGAGCCTGAACGAGAGCCTCCTGAACCAACTTGCCGGGGATTCAACCCGCGGCGAGGAGCACAGCGCCCGGCTGTACGACTTGCTGCTGGTCAACGACTTCGCCGGACTGGAGGCCCTGTTCCGTGCGTTCCTCGCCGGAATCCCCTACCAGTGGCACACCAACAACGACATCGCTGACTACGAGGGGTACTACGCCAGCGTCTTCTACTCCTGCTTCGCCGGCCTCGGCCTCGATGTCATCGTCGAGGACAGCACCAGCCACGGACGCCTCGACATGGCGGTGCTGTTCAACGGCAACGTGTACCTGTTCGAGTTCAAGGTCGTGGAGCTGACGACGAAGGGTGCCGCCATGGCGCAGTTGAAGGAGCGGGGGTATGCCGGCAAGTACCGGGGCCGCGGCGAGCCGATCCACCTGGTGGCGGTGGAGTTCAGCCGCGAGAGCAGGAACATCGTGGCCTTCGAGGTGGAACGGACGTAGGCCCCGGCACCATGGCCGGCGAGATCGTCGGGATGCCGCCCTCGGCCGTGCCCCGGTGAGCCGGTGAAGATTGCCAGCGCCGCCAGCACGAAGATCGGCGTCACCCATCCTGGCATCCCCGCCTGCCACAGCCACACCGTCATTCCCGCCATCCCCGCGGCGCGGCCAATCACGGTTGCCGAGGAGGCTCCGTCCAGTAGTCCAGGCCGGCGTGGGAGGAAGAAGGCCGACGGCGTGCCCGGGGAACCCCATGGGGTGCCGCGCAGGAGCATGGTCGTGTACGGGGCCCCGACGCCGATGACCGCGCACAGGAGACTGCCCAAGGCGATCCCCCGGAGGGTGACGGCGGACCCGCTGCCGGTGGGGCGCGGGTGGGCTCGCGCTCCTGGAGGGTGGAGTGGTAGTCGGGGGGTGTTGCGGTTCGTGGGGGGGGATCAGAATGCCATACCGTGCATGTGGGGTGGGTGTCCGGCATCGCCAGTTGCCGCACGAGACGCTTCGTTTCCATCTTTCCTCGAGACATAGGCGGGTAAGCTACTCAACTACCGAGGTCGAGATGAATCTGGAGGAAGTACTAAGGTCCGCGATCAAGCGTATACGCAGCGGCTCACTGGAAAATGAAGCGCAGGTGAAGCAGGCAGTGATCCTGCCAATCCTGCGCGCCCTCGGTTGGGACGATGCGGACCCGGCGGAGTTCAGGCCGGAGTATGCCGTTGACAATGGTCGGGTGGATTACGCAATGCTTGGAAAGACGGGAGCGCCGCTGGTTTTCATCGAAGCCAAAGGGATCGGCCGCGTGGACATTTCGGGCGAGGAGCAGTTGTTCGGATATGCTGTGAACAAAGGCGTTCCGTTTCTTGTCCTGACCGACGGCGATATCTGGGGCTTCTATCTCAGCATGGCGGCAGGTGCCCCTGCCGAGCGACGGTTCTATCGGGCGGAACTGACCCGTGAAGAGAGGATTCCCGAGTACGCCCGCTTCCTGAGTACACATCTGCAGAAGAGCCGCGTCCTTTCTGGAGATGCCCGGCGTGCAGCGGAGCACTTGCTCGAAAGCAATCAGGATCGAGAGAAGGCGCGCGAGGCCATCCCAGGCGTGTGGAGAAGCTTGCTCGAGAGGCCAGACGACAGGCTCCGTGATTTGCTCATGGAGCAGGTAGCAAGTGAGTGTGGAACCATGCCGGAACAGGATGATGTGGAGTCCTTCCTGAAGGCGTGCCTCTCCGGTGGAGTGCCTGAGGTGCCCGATGCCCCCGCGCCTGTCACTAAGCCGCGGCCGAGGAAGTCCCCACCCGGACCTCAGCCAGCGACGTCGAGAGGAAGTGCGAAAATCACCGGGTTCATCTTCGAGAACAGAACCGTGGAGACCGGGGCCGCCTACCGCACTCTGGCAGAGGTGTTGAAGGAGTTCCATCGCCGCGATCCCCAATTCATGGAGCGCTTCGCGGCTCAAACGGTGGGCCGGAAGCGGCGTCTGGTTGCGCGCGACCGCAAGGACCTCTACCCAGACGCACCTGACCTAGTAGAAACAAGCTCCCTGGATCTGGAGAATGGTTGGTGGCTGGGCCACAACCTTAGCGCCGATACCATCCGACGTAGAATCAAGACCGCTTGCGAGATCGCGGGCGTGAAGTTCGGATCCGAGTTGAAGCTGATCGAGTCGTGAGGGGCAGCAACCTACTGGACTGCCAAACCAACATCCTCGCCATCCTCATAGCTCTCGCCGCTGCTTCCAGCCAACGAGCGGCGGCCAGCGACCCCTCGCCCTCCGATCCCCAACGGACCCTGACCTGGCACCTGTCCGAGCACGTGACCGACAGCTACAGCGGCCAGAACGGCCTCACCCACATCGGCGCCGTCGGGGCCACCTGGCTGCTGATCGAATCCGGCGTCGACGCCGACGTCCAGGCCTGGGCGGCGCGGCACAGCGAGACCTTCTCCATAGCCGCCAGCGCGCCCGCCCTCATCGGCGGGTTCTTCGTACCCGTAGCCGTGCCGCTCTACATGATGCGCTCCGACGCCACGCGCACCCGCGACGGCGGGATGGCCGCGGCCCAGGCGGTCCTCGTCAGCTTCGCCGCAACCAACCTGCTCAAGGCCGTGACCGGACGTCTTCCCCCCAACGCCGAGATGCCCCGCGACCCCAGGATGCCGCGCGACGCCGACAGGCGCAGCCGGCGCTTCCGCTTCGGGTTCCTGCGGGGCGGCATCTTCCACGGCTGGCCCTCGGGCATACGATGACCAACATGGCCCTGGCCGCCTCCTTGAGCAGATATTACAGCGATTCCAGGCGGGTCCGGTATTGTGGCTACGGCTTCGCCGCCTATGTCATGGCGGCGGCGACCATCGGGGACCAGGGCGGCGTGCACTGGCTGTCCGACGTGGTCGCGGGCGGCCTGATGGGCTGGGCCATCGGCAAGACGGTCGGCGAAGGCTTCGCGCGGGGGCGCCTGCAGCCGGTGGCCGCCCCCGGCCGTTGGGGACTGCAACTGACTTTGAACCCCGGGTAGCGGCTGGCCGCGCACGGGCGTCGCACATCCGAGAGGGACCTCCGCGAATGATTGGCCATGAGTGCAGATACGAGTGGTCCCGCGTCACCGGGCAAGCTGCATTCGAGGCTCGCGACGGTGCGGGCGCCCTGGTCTTCAGGGACAGAATGTGGCTGCTGGGCGGCTGGAATCCGGGGGACCAGGTCCACTTTCCCCTGATCTGCAACAGCGAGGTCTGGTCATCGGCCGATGGGGCCGCATGGGAGGGGAGGCATTCGGCGGGATACGTGGTCCATGACGGCCGGATGTGGATCGTGGGCGGCGACTGCAACCAGGGCCACTATCAGAGCGATGTCTGGAGCAGCGCTGACGGCATCCACTGGGATCTGGTGAATGACCGCGTGCCGTGGGCTCCGCGGGCGCTGCACCATACCCTGGCCTTCGAGGGCCGGATCTGGGTGATGGGCGGCCAGACGATGCCTGAATTCGCCGGCGGTGACGAGGTCTTCTACAACGATGTGTGGAGTTCCACCGACGGGGTGGGCTGGACCCGGGTCACCGGGAGCGCTCCGTGGGCGCCCCGTGGGATGATCGGAGGAGCCGCCGTGCTGGGCGGCAGGATGTGGATCCTCGGTGGCGGCACGTACGATACCCCTGCAACACCGGTCCGGAAGTTCTACAATGACGTGTGGAGCTCGGAAGATGGGATTCACTGGGACCGGCACGTGGCACATGCTCCCTGGGCGGCCAGGCAGTACCACGAGGTGGCCGTCTTCGATGACCGCATGTGGGTGCTGGAAGGGTGGGCGGCCGAGAGCGGGAACCGCCGGGACGTGTGGCATTCGGCGGATGGCGTGGAGTGGACCGAGTTGCCCGATACCCCCTGGGCGGACCGGCATGCGGCGAGCGTTTTCGTCTACGAGGGGTCCCTGTGGATGGTGGCAGGGAACAACATGGAGCCGGACGTCTGGAGGCTGACGCGCGATGTTGGACTTCAAACCACCTGAACCCAACACGGCGGTGATCCGTATCGTACGAGCGGTGATGCCGTTGGTGAACCGCCTGCATCTGAAGGGCTTGACGCTGGATGTCGATGCGGAGTCGATGGCCCGGTTGCAGGCGGTACAGGGCCATTCCACGGTCCTGGCTCCCAACCATCCGGCCCACGAGGATCCCGTGGTCATGTTCCTGCTGTCGGGGCGGATGTCACAACCGTTCTACTACATGGCGGCCCGGGAGGTCTTCGACAGGGGCCGATTCGGGACTGTCAGATGCCGCCTGATGCAGCGGGTGGGCGTCTACTCGGTGGTGCGCGGCACCGCCGACAGGGATGCCTTCCGGACGACGCGGCAACTGTTGTTCGAGGGGGACCGGCCGATCGTCATCTTTGGAGAGGGGGAGATCTCGCGCCAGAATGACACTGTCATGCGTTTCGAGAGAGGCCTTGTGCAGATGTGCTTCTGGGCCCTGGACGATATGGAGAAAGCGGAAGCCAACAAGCCGCTCTTTGTCGTGCCCGTGGGCATCAAGTACCACTACCCGCGAGACATGTGGAGTTCCATCGATGCCGCTCTCACGAGGTTGGAGAGGAACATCCTCCCCTCGGCCGAACGGACGCCGGTGGAGCGCTACGAACGGTTGCGCCGCATCGGTATTGCGGTGTGCAGGACACTCGCTGCGGAATATCAGTACGAGATGGACGAAACCGTGTCCCTCGATGTACACATCGAGAGGTTGAAAGGCGCGATCCTGTCCCGTGCCGAAGGGATTCTGGGCATTCAGACGGAAGCCGACATACTCACACGGACTCGTGCGCTGAAGAACCTGGTGGATGCCCAGGTCCATCAGGACATTGAGGAGATGACGGAATACGAACGGAAGATACATGGAGAGCAGCTCCAGAAGTTCGAGCAGTTCTATCCCGACCTGGAGCGGCTGATCAACTTCATCTCGATTACCGACGGGTATGTCGCCGAAGAGCCGTCGCCCGGGCGGTACCTGGATGTGATTCTCCGCCTCGAGAGAGAGGTCCTCGGCAGGTGGGAAATGCGGGGGCCGCGGGTGGCATCGGTCCGCGTCGGAGAACCGATAGATCTCAGGGAGCGCCATGATTCCTACCGGACTCGGAAGAGGGAGACGGTCGAAGAGATTACCACATGAACTCGAGACATCCGTTCAGAGTCTGGTCGGTGGGTTGTCCTGATCCGGGGAGCCGGATGTCTGGAGCCTCTCAGGCCTCTGTCCGGGGGCGGGGCGTGGGTCACGGATGACCGACTTGCTGCGCGACGGGGCGTTGGTGGGTGTCGGCGGGTTCTTCGGCGCCGCCGGGAGGTTCCTGCTGACCGGATGGATCGGCGCCCATGCCGGAAACTTCCCCTACGGCACCCTGACGGTGAACGTCATGGGGTCGCTGGTCATCGGCTTCATGGCGGCGGCCCTCACCGACCGGGTGCTGGCCGGCGCCGCGGTGCGGCTGTTGGTGATGGCGGGCTTCCTCGGTGCCTTCACCACGTTCTCGGCCTTCAGCTACGAATCGGTCCAGCTCTGGCACACGGGCCGCTGGCCGGCCTTGCTCGCCAACATCGGCTTGAGCGTTGGCGGCTGCCTGCTGGCCACCACCGCCGGGATGGTGGCCGCGCGGGCGCTGACGGCCGGTCAACCGTTCGAATAGGAGGATGGGCATGCAGATCGCTGCGAAGGTGAACTTCGGACCAGACCTCGGACAGAACCTGGGGACCGTGCTCGAAGCGCGGGACGGGGACGGCCGGGTGCTGTTCGGGGCCGGGTTCATGGGGCTCTTCAACACCCATTTCCGCATGGACCGCTGGACGCTGCAGTTCTTTCTCCGTCACGACGGCGGTGAGGCGACCTGTGAGAAGCTGCCCTTTCCAACCGAGGACGGCGGCAACTACCTCTTCGATCTCGACGGCCGGGTCTACCAGTTCAGCCCTCATCACGATCGCACGGCGCGCTGGTACGATGACGATTCCGGGGCCTGGGTCGTCGACGAGAGGTTCGGCGTCGGGGAGACGGTGAGCGGCGAGGGGATGATGCGTCTGGCCGGCAAGCTGCTCCAGTTCAAGGGCGGCGAGGCCTGGTACGACGGGGTGAAGATCCTGATGAAGCCGGAGGAGGGCCGTTACCACCATTTCTACTACTCCCACGGCCACCTCGTCTTCTATCAGAACAACACCCCGGAATGGAGCAAGCTCCATGCGGTCCCCTGGCGGCCGGGCGACGGCCCTCTCGACCTGGACAGGGCGAGCACCCTGGACCTTCGCTATGCGGGCGAGACCTCTTTCTCGGCCGGGCAACTGGGGGACGAGATCATCCAGTCCTCCAACGTCGGCGGAGTCTACGCCTTCGACGGTTCGGCGTGGCGGATCATTCGCCAGTCCCTGACGGGCGTCAGCCACCAGCTCTACTCGATGCTGAACTGGTACGATCGCATGCTGATCGGCCACTATCCGACGGGGAACCTCCTGGAATACGTGGAAAGGGGGACGGAGCTGCGTCACCTGCAGGACTGGCCGCCGGTGATGCCCGGTGTCTCCACCGAGGTCCGAGAGGCGCAGACGACCTGCCTCTTCGGAGGCGACGTGCACGTGGGGGTCTGGCCGTGGGCGGAGCTGTGGCGCTACGACCATCACGGCGACGAGTGGCGCTTTGTCCGCAGGATGTTCGAGCATCCCGGGATCACGGACGAGATGAACCACCCCTGGGAAGACCGGACCGTGGGCTACAACGAGATTCACGGAGACAAGATCGTCTGGAACGACTGGGGCAATCGGACGACCGGTCTGGCTCCGATGGGTGATTCCCTCTTCATCTCCACGAGCGCCAAGGGTTGTCAGCAGCGGGACATGAGGATGGAGTTCCTCCACGACGACGAGATCTGGGACGAGTACCGGACCGTGCACCGCATGCGCAAGCCGGGAAACGCCGCGGGTCCCGTGGCCTGGAAGGAGGGGGAGACCAAACTCGAGTTCATCGCCGAGGGAGACCGCATCGCCATCGCCCAGGATGGTGTCGAGATCGCATCGGCGCCGGCCGACCCCAAGGTCGTCGCAAACCTGGAAAAGGCGCGGATCGAGTGGGGGCAGGGCATGTACGGACCGTTCGTCGGTGAGGTGGTGCCGCAATGACGGAGACCTACGCCGAGCAGGGGTTTCTCATTCTGCGGCAGGCTTTCTCGAAGGGCCGCATCGAGTCCCTTCTCGAAGGGGTCGAGAGTCTGATCGACAAGGGGCTGGCGGGAGAGTGCGAGTTAAGCTGGATCGACCGCGGGCGCCGGCTGCCGTCACGCACCGGTCACATGCTTGACCCCGACAAGTACCACCCCGCCTTCGCCGACTGGATCGACGAGGATCTGGCACCCCAGCTCGAGGCCCTGGTCTGCGGCTCGGAGGTGCGCCACAGCCTCTTCGGCATGCTCGCCGCCGGCGGCGGCCAGGCGTACACCCAGAAGTGGCACCGCGACCTCGGCCGGCCGGGAGACCCGGACGAGACCGCCTACCTGCGCCGGCACGAAGGCCGCTTCGTGCAGTTCAACGCCCCCCTCGTGGCCGGCGACCGCTTCCTCCACATCGTCCCCGGGAGCCACCTGCGGGCATCGACGGATGCCGAGATCGAAGCCTCCCGCAGCGAATCGGGGGAGATGCCCAACGCCCTCGTGGTCGAGCTGGAACCAGGGGACATCGTCCACTACAACGCCAACCTCTGGCACCGCGGCTGGAACCCCGAGGGCCGCAAGCGCTGGACCCTGCACTGCGCCTTCTGGAGCGCCGGGGTCACGGTGATGAAGCACGAGCACGGACAGCGCGAGGCCCTGACCCGGCCGGGGCACCTGGAGCGGATGCCGCCTGTTACGCGGCGGTACATCCAGCGCTACCTGGATGACTATCCCGAGGGGGACCCGCCCTCTCTGTTTGATTTGTAAACCCTCACCCCCCGCCCCCAACCACCGCCCGGTTGTTCCCCCGGTACAGCTCCCGCACGCCATCCCCCGGATCCACCGCAACCACCAGCCCTCCCGACGGCGGCAGCCCCGCCACCTCCACCCACGTGGAGCGCTCCACGAAGTCGGTGGGCGCCGGGATCGGCGGCACCTCCGCCGCCGCCAGCACCGCCCCCTCCAGCGACCGCACCACCAGCCGCGCCGGCGGTGACGGCTTCGCGCCGACGTTGGAGACCCGCACCCTCAGGGTGGAGCCGCTCCGCTCGCAGTCGTAGGCGGCCACGGCCAGGTCCGGCAGCCGGCCGTCGCCGGGGGCGGGATCGGCCAGGCGCACGCCGAGGGTCACCTCGCGGCCCGGCGGCATCTCCAGGGTGACCGTGTCGTAGCGCTGCAGCTCCTGGCGGCGGGACCACAGCAGTTGTCCGGCGGTGTCCTCCTCCGACTCGTGAAGGCTGATCTCGAAGGCCCCGGGGTCGATCCGGTAGAGCCGCGCCGTCACCTTGCGGGGCAGGGGATCGAAGGAGAACAGGCGGCATTCCAGGCCGGTGCTGTCGGCCCAGGTCACCCACTGAGCCAGGTCCTGGCCGCCGCCCTCGGGCCAGGAGAGGGTGATGCTCAGGTCGTCGGAGTTGGGGTTGCGCGTCGAGTGGCCCCAGCCGCCGAGGACCATGCCGGTGATGATCTGCTCGCCGCCGCGCCGGGCGTTCCAGGCCTCCGTGTAGCGGCGGAAGCGCAGGTCGCCGCTCTCCTTGTGGTAGTGGGTCAGGCTGCCCATGACCTGCGCCTCCGGCGGGCTCCGGTAGGCGTGCCTCGGCCCCGTTCCCCAGTACCAGCGCAGGACGTTGTAGTCGTAGAGGAAGGGCTCGCCGCCGAAGTAGTACTGCGGTGTGCGCTCCGGCTTGCCGAGGTGCCACGCGGTCTCCAGGGCCCGGCGCATGATGTGGGGGTCGCCGAGCTCGAAGAGCACGGAGTGGAACCGCGTGCTGTAGAGGTCCTCCGTGTGGAACTGGTCCATGGGCGAGATGCGCACCCGGCCGCCGCCGAGCATGTTGGTGCGGTCCAGGCCCTCGAAGAGCCTCAGGAACATCCGCCGGGCCCCGAGGTGGCCGTCGAGGGGCACGTCGTAGCGGCCCACGAGGAGGAAGACGTCGTCGTTCCAGCCCTCGCCGAGCTGGCCGTCCGAGTTCTGGTTGCGGACCATCCAGTCGATGACGCGCAGCCGGAAGGCCTTGGCCCTCTGCTGCAGCCAGGCCCAGGGGGGCACGCCCTCGGGCACCCGGTCCGGCGAGAAGGAGGCGGCGGGCGGCACCGCCAGTCCGTAGGCGTCGCGGGCCTGGGGCAGGACGCCGGCCATGTCGAGGTAGTCCTGGGCGATGACGGAGCGGGGCCGCACCCGGCTCACGGCCAGGGCCGGCATGACGGAGTCGAAGTGGCCGCCCAGGGTGTGGGGATCGTCGAGGTCGGGGGGGATGCGCTCGAAGATCCAGGGCCGGTAGTGGGCCTTGGTGGCCTCGGCGACGACGGGCATCAGGCCCTTGCTCTCGAAGGCCGCTTCCGAAGCCTCGAGGGGCGCCTTCTTCAGTACGATGCGGCTCGCCCCCTCGCCGCCGATGCGGATGCGGGCGTTGTCGTGGCTGGCCACGTCGAGCCAGATGCGGTCGCCGGCGGGCAGAATGAGGGGCGGCGGGTCCAGGAGCAGGCGCAGCCGGCCGCCGTCGCCGTCGAAGCCCCGCAGCTTGACCTCGGCGTGGGTCCAGACGCGGTGGGGCAGGCCGGGGTCGCGCAGCCGCACCACGAGCAGGTCCTCACGGGTCCGGGTCCGCACCTGCAGGTCGAGGAGGATGGCGCCGACGCAGGTCTGGCCCGTCACCGGCGCGGTCACCAGGTGGATCCGGTTCAGGTATCCCGTCTCCACCCACTCGGGGTCCCCCTCGGGCGGGGTGCGGTAGGCGAAGAGGGTCTCGCGCTCCCCGAGGCCGTGCTGGGTCCGCAGGGCCAGGTCGTACCGCGGCTCCAGGCGGCCTCCGCGGCGCAGGTAGAAGGCGGTCTCCTCGGCGGGGTCCGGCGAGTACGGCTGCAGGGTGACGTCGAACAGGCCCACCTCGTGGACCCGCGTGCGGCCGGTGAGGGGCAGCCGCAGGTCGCCCTCGAAGCCGGGGGGCGCGCCGTATCCCTGCAGGAAGGGCAGGTGGAAGGGGCCGTGGGCCTCGCGGGGGAGGGTGGCGGCGAAGAAGAAGCGCTCGTCCCCCGGCAGGTCGAGGAAGACCTCGCCCTCGAACAGGCCCTCCTCGTCGCGGCGCAGGTCCGTCAGGGCCGCGGGGATCTCGGCGAAGTGGCCTTCGAGGGTGAGGTAGTTGAAGACGGCGCCCTCGCCGGGGTCCACGTCGAGCCTCTCGGCCTGGTGGGCGGCGTCGCCCGGGATCGGCGTGAAGACGTCCTGCGGGTGCGGCCAGGCCAGCTCGTAGCGGCCGTCGCGGCAGAAGTAGGCGGGGATGTTCTCCTCGCCCACGAAGTCCGGAACGATCTCGGTGAAGGCCAGGACGCGCCCGGCGTCCAGGGGCTCCAGAGAGGGCAGGTCTGCGTCCGGTCCCAGGCCGAAGGCGCGGGCCAGCCGGTCGCGGTCCTTGCGCGTGCGCGGCGTCGTCTCCCCAGAGGCCGGAGGCGTGTTCGTCCGCGCCAGCGCCTCGATTTCGGACCGCTCCAGGGGGCGGGAGAAGGCGTGCAGCTCGTCGTACACGACGTGGGGCATGGGCAGGTGGAAGAGCCCGGGCAGGGCCGTCTCCCACCAGGCGTCCCGGCCCCGGGAGGAGGCCGCGGTCTCGCCGTTGACGATCAGCTCCAGCCCCCGCGCCTTGTCCCAGTTGAGGACCACGTGGTTCCAGCGGTCCGGGTCCCACTCCTCTTTGGAGCGGATCTCGTGGCGGACGTAGCGGGCGTCCACCAGATGGGCGGCGAGGCGCTGATCGGCGCCGGCGGTGATCGCCAGCAGGTCCTTCTCGGCCCGGCCCCAGGCCATGGCCGACTGGTTGAACAGCTCCCCTTCGATGAGCGCGCCCCTCACCCAGAAGGCCACGGCGCCGCTGCCCGTGTTGAACCGTCCGGCGCCCCACAGGAAGGGCTGGTTGTCGGCGGTCCAGTGCTCGCGGTGCCTCCAGGTGCGGAAGATGACGGCCGTGATCTCGTCCAGGTCGCCGCCGCTCATCTCGTCACGCAGGTCGATGTGCGGCGTCAGGTTCATGCGCAGCCCCGTGCCGAAGCGCCCCTCCTCCAGGGTCAGGCCCCTCTGCTCGATGGTCTTGTGGCCGCCCCGGGCGACGAAGTCCTGCTCGAGGAAGCCGAAGTCGTCGAAGGAGAGGTGGAGGGTGGCCGGCCCGGCGGACTCGGCGCCGGCGGGCAGAAGGACGGGGGGGAGGAGGGCGAGGGCGAGGAGGATGGCGGAGGTGAGCGCGCCGGCCGCCGGCCTGGGTCGGTCTGTCATGTATAGACTCTGTGTCTTGGCGTGAGTGGGCCGGGAATGATAGCGGACTACCTTGTCACGGAAAGGGGAGAGCCATGCCGCGACTCCAAGACGTCAACACCACCGACCTGGCGGGCGCCATCCGCCTGGGCTGCCAGGCCATGTCGCGCTGCTTCAACGCCGACGACGGCGACCTGCCCTACGGCGGCGCCCGGGTGCGTCCCGGGGCCTACTTCGCCGGCAGCATGGAGGCCCACATCCCGGGCCGTCACCTCAACGCCCTGCTCAGCGCCGAGCACGCCGCCGGCGTCACCCTCGACGAGAGCGCCGTCGACAAGCACACCCGGGCCGCCTTGTTCTCCTACTCGCGGGCGCCCCTGCCCCTGCACCGGGACGGCGCGCACACCGAGGTCCGGGGGGAGCATCCCGTCCTGCTGCAGGACCACGATGTGCGGGAGGGCTTCCACGCTCTGTATGCCCTGGCCCGCTACCGGGACTCGACCCGCGCCCTGGAGCTGGCCGAGGCGAGCATCCGCCTCATCACCGAGTACTGGCTGCCCCGGGAACGGTGGGACCTGCCGCGGCTGCAGAGAGACTGGCCCGTGCAGGTCCAGCGCGACGGCGAGGGGACCTTCATCCAGCGGCTGGCGCGCTCCATCGGCCCCCTGGTCAAGATCCACCGCGCCACCGGCTGCGGGCCGGCGCTGGAGCTGGCCCTGGCCCTGAAGGAGAAGGCGACGCGGGAGTTCTACGGCGAGGACGGGGCCTTCTGCAACGACCTCTTCGGTTCCCACGCCCACTCCACCACCTGCGTGATGTCGTCACTGGCGCAGCTCGCCGACCACACCGGCGACGCGGCTCTCATGGCGCGGGTCAAGGCGTTCTACGACAACGGCCTCTGGGAGATGCGGGACCAGATCGGCTGGTCCATCGAGGTCACGGACCCGGCCAGCGACTGCCTGCGGGGGGAGGCCAACAACACCGGCGACATCGTCGAGACCGCCCTGATCCTGGGCGCCCACGGCCACCCGGAGTGCTACGACGACGCCGAGCGCATCCTGCGCTCCCACCTGCTGCCCAGCCAGCTGCGGGACGTCTCCTTCATCGACGAGCCCGACAACCCGGAGGGGGTGGACGGCCGCCGGTGCGTGGCCGAGCGGCTGCGAGGTGGATTCGGCTTCCCGGCCCCGTACGGCCACGAGCCTGTGGGCCTGTGGGAGTCGTACAAGCCCCGCGTCGGGTTCAACCTCGACATCGTCGGAGGCGCCGTCGGCTCGCTCTGCGAGGCCTTCCGCGAGGTGACTCGCCGCGACGAGGAGGGCCACTGGGTCAACCTGCTCTTCGACAGGGTCACCCCCGACATCGAGGTGCGCTCACCCTACACCCACGGCCGCCTCGGTGTCCGCCTGCGGCAGCCGGGAGCCCTGCACCTTCGGGTGCCTTCCTGGCTACTGGCGCAGGAGATCCGGGTCGACGAGTCCGCCGGGCCGGTCCAGGTCGACGGCGGCTATCTGGTGCTGCGTGACCCGCCCGTGGGCCCCTGGATCGACTTGGACTTCGACCTGCCGGTGCGCGAGTCGGAGCTGACCTGGCGCCACCTGAGGACCCGGGTCCGCTTCCGCGGCGACGAGGTCGTCGCCATGGACGACTTCGGCACCGACCTGACCTTCTTCGAGCCCTTCGAGTAGGGGCGGGCCTCAACCCGGGCCCAGCAGCCGCCCCACCTCGTCCCGAAACCGGCCCACGAGATCCAGCATCTCCGCGTCGTCCATGCCGATGTAGTCATGGACGGACAGGTTCCGGGCGTTGAGGAACTGGTTCCAGTCCTCCAGCTCCTCGATGATCCCCAGCTGGGCCGCCGACTTGAGGGCGTCCCGGGGGCTGTAGGCTTCCAGCCCGGCGCGGTCGGCCTCGCGCTTGAGTCCCTTCCAGGCGTATGCGAAGGTGGTCTCGAAGGCCTTGGCCAGGGCCGCGGCCTTCAGCGGATGGCCGGGTTCCGCCCGGCACTCGTCCAGGGCGGCCTCCAACAGGTCGAAGGACTGCTTCAGCTTCTCGTCATTCATGCAGGAGGGTCCCCGCCTTTCGCAGAAAGGCGCACCACGCGGCGTGGGAGCTGGCCAGGAACACGGCGTCCTCCGCCACCTCGGACAGGAAGGACGGCTCCGCCCGCGTCAGATCGACGAGCTGCGCCGTCTGCAGGGACTCCTCGTTCCACTCCGCCACCCGGTCCAGGAGCCGCGAGTAGAGGGGAAACTCCAACCCGGCGTCGGTGAAGAGACCGAGGTCGTAGTCGGAGTGGCGCCTGGCGTCGCCCCGCGCCCGGGAGCCGAAGAGGATGAAGGCGGCGCCCGGGACCTCCGCCTGCAGGGCGCTCACGAGATCCGAAACGGCGAGGCCGGGGATCCGGCGGCGGCGCCGGTCCCAGGAGAGCGCCTCGGCGGGGGAGAGGTCGAGGGCGTCGAGGATCCTGGAGAGGCCCTGCGGCAGGCCCGCCTTGCCCGAGAGGTAGTTCCCGATCGTGTTCCGGTGGACTCCGAGAGCCTCGGCCAGGCCCGTCACCGACATGCCGCGCCGGCGGATCTCGAGCTGCACGCGCTTCGAGTCCAAGACGATCTGGGGGGATGAGCCATCCATGTGCATAGTATAGATAGTCAGTAGCACTTTACCAAGAGGCATAGCGCATGCAGGTGCATGCCCAGGCCCCATGGATAGAGCAACCGGCCTGCGCCCGGCATGAGCTCGCCGGAGGTCAGAGCGTCAGCTCTCGCTGATGCTCGCGAATGTGGCTTCGCGGCGCCGGCAGGGTGCCCGTCGTCCCGTTGGGCTCGAAGCCCATGCGGGCATACAGGGCGATGGCCGGCTGGTTATGGTCCCCCACGTCCAACAGCAGGCGCCGGGCGCCACTGCCCCGGGCCCACTCGACGACGGCGTCGATGAGGGCTTCGCCCACGCCTTGTCCCCGGACCTCCGGGGATACCCACATCGAGATCAGCCAGGCGGCGTCGGCATGGGAGTCGTCGCGCGCCCCCCGCACGAGGCCCACGTCCTCTCCGTCCACGACTGCAACGAAGGTGACGATCTTGCGGAGTTGCGCGGCCCAGCTGCTCAGCGGGAGAGAAGCGGCCTCGTCATAGGTGGTGGCAAAGGCGTCCGGCGCCTCGGCCAGGGACCGCAACCGGATCGCCCGCAGCCGCGGCGCCTCCTCGGCTGCGAGTCGCCGAATGTCAGTTGACCCCTCGCGAGATGACATGCCGCGTTGTCGAGGAGCCGCCGCTACGAGCCAGTCCTTTGTGCGAGTGAACAGCTAGAACTGGAAATACGCGATTGCAAGAAGGCCGCTCAACCGAAGGCCGGAGGAGGATTGTTCAAACTCATATCCGTTCCTGTCGGTTCTTGACCCGCTTCTTCGGAAGACGATCAGAGCTTGTCGCACCCACAGCCCTACACGATCAAAGGGCTGCCACGCAACGCCCAGGCCCGTTGAGAGGGCGAGAGTGATTGATCGGTTCTTCGTTGGCTTGGATTCTCTAATACCGTCATAATCTCTGCGTTGGTGCGTTCCACGATCTCGGAACTGAGCATATTTCCATCACTGTCTACGGTATCCTCCCGATGGTCTCCCCGGCTCTTCTCCAATCGCCCGCTGATCTCCAGCCCCATGGCTGAGCTTTCCCCGACCTTCCACATGCTCAAGGCGGTTATGGTGTGCAGAAGGTAAGGGCCGGGAAACAGATCGCCATGGGGCAGGGATCGAATGCGCCGAGCATGCTGGGGGCTCTGGCCCCGGCCTGCTCGAGAACCTAGGCTTCCCTCCTGTCATCCGAGCCAGGCGGTGCCCATGTTCAACGCCCGTTCCACCCTCAACGGACCGACCCGAACCGGCCGCGGTTCCGGTGCCTGCGGCGCCGCCGGGACCCGCGGCTACCCCCTCGGCGGCGGCTCCGGCTACCGCGAGGTCGTGCGCCCCAGCGGCCCGCCGGTGCGCAACCTCGACGAGCTGCTCGAGGCCCTGGCCTCGGCTCGGGCCGGCGACACCGTGTACGTGGCGGGAGACGCCGTCATCGAGTGCACGGAGCGGATCCACGTGGAGGAGCTGGTCCTCGAGCTGCCCGGCGGCGTCACCCTGGCCAGCGACCGCGGCATCAGGGGCGCGCCCGGCGGGCTGATCCGCTCCGACACCTTCGCCACCAACCCCCTCATCCGCGTCATGGGTGCGGACGCGCGCGTCACCGGCCTGCGCCTGCAGGGGCCCAATCCCCGCCAGTGCCTGGAGCACCACGACCGCGCCTACCGCGAGGGCCGCGGGCCCGGCTACTACTACAAGTTCCCCACCTCCGCCGGCATCGAGGCGAGACATCCGCGGCTGCGCGTCGACAACTGCGAGTTGGGCGGTTGGAGCCTCGGCGCCGTGCACCTGATCGGCGGAGACGGCCACCGCGTGCAGCACTGCTTCATCCACCACAACCAGTACCAGGGGCTCGGGTACGGCGTCTGCCTCGACGAGGCGGAGACGCTGATCGAGGGCAACCTCTTCGACGCCAACCGTCACTCCATCGCCGGCTCCGGGCGCAGCGGCTCGGGGTACGAGGCGCGCAACAACGTCGAGATGGGGCGCAGTCTCAGCCACTGCTTCGACATGCACGGCGGCCGCGACCGCAAGGACGGCACCGACGTGGCGGGCGGCTGGATGCACGTGCACCACAACACCTTCCGCGTCCCCGGTCGGCGCGCCCTCGTCATCCGCGGCAGCCCCGAGGATCAAGCCGTGGTCGAGCACAACTGGTTCCACCACCGGACCGAGGGCGGCGCCCTCCGCTGCGAGGGGCGCGTCACGGTGCGCCGCAACGCCTGGGGGCGGACCAACCCGGTACGGCGCTGAGGCGAACGCCGGGCCGTGGGTTTCCAGATGATCGTCGGTCGGATCCTGTTCCTCTCCGCTTTGGCGTCAGGTGTGCTCGCCCCTCTGCCCGTGTCCGCGGCGACTGCCGAGATCTGCGCAGACTACGACGGCAGCGGGACCGTCGACCACGATGACTTCGACCTCTTCGTCTCCGGCTTCGGGACCCGGAGCGGCGACCCCGGGTTCAGGTCGGGGTTCGACCTGGACGGCGACGGGCGGGTTGGCTTCAGCGACTTCTTTCTCTTCGCGTCGGCTTTCACGGGGACCGAGGCTGCGCAGGGCGCGCTGCCGGCAACGAGCACCGACTGGTACGCCGCCTTTGTGGAGTGGGACGACGAGCACGGGGAGAGGTACCTGGACGGCCGCGACGGGGGAACCTTCGCATGGGCCCCTTCGGGTTATGTGCAGAGGATGTACCTGAATCTCTACCGGACCTTCGGAGAGACGGTCTGGCTGGACAAGCTCGCGGCACAGGTGGACCGCATTCTGAGGGCCCGCTCGGACGTGCCGCCCTACGAGATCTACGATCCGCGCTACGTGGACGGGTACAAGGGCTGGGGACAGGCGCGCTACACCCAGTACGAGCCCGAGTACACCGAGTGGTTCAGCGACGACGGGCTGATCATCAGCCCCATCGTGGCCTTCGTGGAGCTGGTCTGGCAGGATCCGACCCTGCACCCGGCCTACAAGGCCCGGGCGGACGAGTTCCTCCGCATCGTGGAAGAGGACGTGATCGCCAAGTGGCACGCCAACTGGGAGCCGGACCCGGGGTGGACCGAAGAGGACGACAGCCGCTATGGCGAGAACGGGGGGTATCACCTCTACGAATGGTCCGGGTGGAAGAACCAGCCTCTCAACATGCACCTGTCCTTCGCGGATGCGCTGGTGACGCTCCGTCGTCTTTCGGGATCGCCTTACTACACGCCACAGGGAGAGGACTTCGGGCCGTTCTACGCGGAGCAGAGCGAGCAGATGCTCCGGTTCTTTCACGATCAACTGCAGTACGACGCGGAGGCGGACGCCTACACATGGAAGTACGGCCCCCACAGTGCCTGGCCGGACCTGATGGAGGATGTGGGGCATGGATTCATCGACATCCAGGCGGCGCTGCAGGGGGTGCGGAGCGGGCTGAGCTTCACCGAGACGGATCTCGTGAGGATGGCCAATACCTTCGTCCACAAGGTCTGGAACGGGAGTCTCGAGGAGCCGGCCTTCGCCTATTATGTCGACGGCGTTCCCAACGATCTCGATGAGGCCCGGGGGCACTGGGGGTGGGGGTTTCTCTACCTGGCGGGGTACGACTACCGGATCCGGGAATCGATGGCCGCGTACTTCGAGGAGGAGGTTTCGATCCAGGAGCAGGCGGCCTACATTGCCGCCACGGCGGCGATGCTGGGAATCGCCGCGCAGTTGCACGACAGGTGGGCGCCCGGCGCTCCGCGGCAACCCGAGGTGGTCTGCGGCGGAGCGGATCTGCGGATCTCGTGGCGGCCGGCGGCGGTGGATGCCGACGGCACGGCACTCACCGGGCTGAGAGGATACATCGTCTATCGCGCACCAGGGCCGGAAGGGCCCTTCCAGCCTCTGAACCAAGCCCCGCTGGGGGAAACGTGGTACGTGGACCGAGATGCGGCATCCGAGTCCTTCTTCTACCGGATCACCGCCGTCGACTACAAGCGACCTCCGAACGAGGGGCCACCTTCCAAGACGGTCTCGGCGCTTGCGGGAGGTGCCGGTTGAGCCGCATGCAGCCGATCACACATAACTGAAGGGGAAACGATCATGAGCGACCTGAACGTCGGCATCGTGGGACTGGGGTGGGTGGCCGGCGCCCACATCGAGGCCTTCAAGACGGTGGAGGGCGGCCAGGTGACCGCCATCTGCTCCCGCAGGCAGCACGACGAGACCGCCCTGGCGGCGCAATTCGGTACGCCCCTGAAGGCGTATACCGACTACGACGCCATGTTGGCGGACGGCGACATCGACGTCATCGACATCTGCACCCCGCACCCCTTCCACGCCGAGCAGGCAATCGCGGCGGCCCGCGCCGGCAAGCACCTGATCATCGAAAAGCCGATCTCCCTCACCTACGAAGACGCCTTGGCCATGGGCGAAGCGATTCGCGAAACCGGGGTCAAGGTCTGTGTCTGTTTCGAGTGCCGCTTCAGCGCCCACTTCACGATGATCCGCTCGGTCATCGATGCCGGCCTGCTCGGGGAGCTGCACTACGCCGAGGTCGACTACTACCACGGCATCGGGCCCTGGTACGGACAGTACGAGTGGAACATCAGGAAGGAGATGGGCGGCAGCTCCCTTCTGACCGCCGGCTGCCACGCCCTCGACACCTGCCTGTTCTTCATGGACGGCGAGGTGGAGGAGGTGTCGAGCCACCAGGTCAAGTCGAAGGGGACCGACTTCGCGCCGTACGAATACAACACCACCAGCCTCAGCACCCTGAGCTTCGCCGGCGGCGACAAGCTCGCCAAGGTCACCTCCTGCATCGACTGCCTGCAGCCCTACTACTTCCACATCCATCTCGTCGGCAGCGAGGGAAGCCTCCTCGACAACCGGATCTACTCGAAGAAGCTGAAGGGGATGGTCAAGGACCGGTGGAGCACGCTGGAGACCTCGCTGATCGACTCGGGGGACGTGAGCGACCACCCGTACGAGCCGCAGTTCCAGGCCTTCGTCGACGCCATCGGCAGGGGCGAGGCGATGCCGCTCACCGACTGGGATACCGCCTTCGAATCGTCGCGGGTGGCCTTCGCCGCGGACCTCGCCGCCGCCGAAGGAAGGCCGGTTCAGGTCGCCGAGCTGGGGTAGGGAACGCCAACGGAAGAGGCCCCCATGAGTTCACCAGAGTTGCGCTTCAAGTGCCCCAAGTGTCGTCACACCGAGTGCGAGACCGGTGAAATCCGCGCCGCCGGGGGGTTCTGGTCCAAGATGCTCGACGTGCAGAACCGGAAACTCTCGACGGTAACTTGCGGCCAGTGCCGCTACACCGAGTTCTACGCGGCCGACAGTTCGAGCCTCGGTCATATCTTCGACCTCTTCACGGGATAGCGGCGGCGGTCAGCCGTAGTCTGGTCCGCCGATCGGCCCCAGCAGGGCGCGGTTCTCCTCCGGCGTCTCCACCTCGTCGAGGAACTCCGCCAGGGCCTGCCGCATGCGCCGGGCCACCTCCGGATGGGCGCCGATCACGTTCGCCTGCTGCCGGGGGTCGGCCTGCATGTCGTACAGCTCGGGGGCGCCGCCGTGCTCGCCATGGGCGAGGTAGGTCCAGCCCTCGCCGGTCACCGTGGGCCCGCCGTTGCGGATGAAGGTGGAGCTGAAGGCGTACTGCCTCGGCCACGCCGCGGATCCGTTCAGCAGCGGCGCCAGCGAGAGCCCGTGCATCTCCAGGCCGCCCTCTTCCACGCCGGCCAGGGCCATCAACGTCGGCAGCAGATCCACGGACTGCGTCAAGTCGCTCACCCGCCGTCCGCCGCCGACGCCGGGGGCGGCGATCATCAGCGGGATGTGGCTGATCTCCTCGTACAGAGGCCAGACGCGGTCGTCCTCCGGATGGATGTTCGACTTGCCGGTACGGTCGTGCTCGCCCACGAACATGCCGTGATCCGAGGTGAAGACCACCACGCTGTCGTCGAACAGACCCAGCTCCTCGATCTTGTCGAGCACGTAGCCGATCCACTTGTTGACCAGGTAGATCTCGGCCGCGTAGTGGGCCTGGAGGTTGGCCAGCTCCTCCCTGGTATAGGCGGTAGCGGGCCCGTAGTTGGGGTGGATCATCGGCGGGCCGTCGTACCCGGAGCTGTCGTAGCGGGCCACCAGATGCTCCGGCGGGTCCCATGGCTCGTGGGCGTCGAAGAAGTCCACCCACAGCAGGAAGGGCTCGCAGCCCCGGTTCTCCTCCAGCCAGCGGCTCGCGGTACGCGCCGTCCTCACGCAGAAGCGGTCCTCCTCCCAGGCCCAGTCGCGGTTGGTCCACGAGTGCTGGGTGGCCAGGTTGCCGAAGCGCGTCTCGGCCATGCGCGGGTCGACGCGGGTCTTGGCGCCGTCCACCTCCAGGCGCGGCGGCAGGTTGCCCTTGAGCAGCGGCTTGTCTCCCTCCTGGCCGCGGATCCAGTACGCCCCGTCGAAGCCCCGGTCGAAGTGGTGGACCCCCTTCATCAGGTGCGGCGTGTCGCAGATGAGCTGGCTCTGCCAGCCGGCGGCGCCGAAGATCGTGCTCAGCACCGGGAGGTCCGGGTCGAGGGGCTTCCAGCCGTGGAAGGGAAAGCTGTAGCGGCCGCTGAAGAGGTCGGTGCGGTTGGGGATGGTGGGGAAGCTCGACAGGTAGTGCCGGTCGAAGCACACGGCCCGCCCGGCCAGGCGGTCCAGCGCCGCCGTGCCGATCCACCCATTGCCGTTGCACCCCAGGTAGTCGTAGCGGAAGGTGTCGCTCACGAGGATGATGATGTTCATGGCTCAGCCTCAGGTCGCCAGCGGAGGTCCGCCGGGGATGGAGATGGGCCGCCGCGCCCGCTGTCCCGCCCGGACCGCGGTGAACCGGGCGGTGAGGTACTCCCCGAGGTGGATGGACCCGGCGATCCGCTCCCCCTCGGCCCGTCCCGAGAACAGGAACGGCACGTTGTCCCCCGGTCTGCTCACGGCGCTGCTCAGCCGCACCTCGTCTCCCTCGACGACGCCGGACAGGTCCTGGACGGAGAACTCGCTCTGGTGGGAGCCCTCGATCCAGTTGCCGTCCTGGGCGATCGACAGCCGGTGGCGGCTGGTGCCGGTGAGGTAGTCGACGGTGAGGTCCCAGCGGCCGCTGATGTCCACGGTGGCCGGCGCCAGTCCGTCCGAGCGCGGACCCCGGGGCTCGGTGAGGATGCGACGGATGCGGTCGATCACCACCTCCTCGTCCCCCGGCTGCATCTGGCTGGGGTTGATGCGGATGCCGGCCTGATCCCCGGAATCGGAGACCCCCACGGCGATGCGGGGCTTGTTGCGCGCGAAGTCCTCGGCCACCTCCTCGCCGGTGATGCGCAGGGCGCCGGGGTCCCAGTGGATGGTCAGGGCCGGCGCGCGGTTCGACAGCCCCGAGGGATCCTGGACCCGGCTGGCCACCGTGTCGATGCCCGCCACCTGCGCCGAGATCCTCTCCAGGATCCCGAGCCACTCCTGCCACTCGGCGACGTGGTCGCGCCGCACCCAGGCCTCCACGGCGGCCAGCATCCCCAGGATCTCCTCCTTGCCGATCTTCTCCGAGCGCCCGGGGCCGTGATGGGGGGCGCTGGCCTGCCAGGCCGCCATGAGCAGGTCCTTGCTGCCGAGGACGAGCCCGGCGCACTGGGGACCGCACAGGGCCTTGCCGCCGCTGTAGGCCGCCACCGTGGCGCCGCGCTCCAGGTGCGAGCAGGGGATGGTCAGGTTCTCGGCGGCGGCGTCGGCCAGGATGGGGATGCCCCTCGGCTCGGCGATGCGGGCCATGACCTCCAGGGAGAGGGGCTGCCCGGGATCGGTGGCGCGGCCGGTGACCAGGTAGATCATGGCCGTGGAGGGATTCACGGCGCGCTCCATCTCCTCGGCCGTGTCCACCACCACCAGCTCGACGCCGACCACCCGCAGGGCGTGGTCGTAGGCGGTGCGCGAGGTCCGGGGCACGATCACCTGGGTCTTGTCGAAGCCCTCCAGGTTGGGCACCCGGATCAGCCGCTCGGGACTGCCGCCGGTGACGCAGGCCGTGGTCACGTGCTTGAGGCCGGCGGCGCAGCCGGAGGAGATCAGCCCCCACTCGGCGCCGGTGACCGTGGCCAGGCGCCGGCCCACCGCCTCGGCCAGCTCGTCGTACTGCACGAAGAAGCCGTGGGCGGCGTCCATGGCGGCCACCACCTCCGCCAGCTCCACGGAGCCGCCGATGATGGTGAAGGTGCCGCGGCAGTTGATGACCGGCTCCACGCCGATGGCCTCGTAGATGTTGGCGCCGCCGGCGCCTCCGTCGAGGAACGGCAGGATCGCCAGCCGTTCGTCAGCGTCGCCCAAGGTGAGCTCCTTTCGGGGGATCGGTTGGCAGGGGCGGGATGTGGGGTCGCGGATCATCGACTAGTAGTGCAGTGTGGCGATCATGGACAACGCCCCGGGCCCTGGCATCAGCCCGATGGAGAGACGGCGGAGCTCCGGGGGGCTTCGAGAGAGTTCGGATGTGATCGTGGCGCCGATGGCTGGACAGACGAACAGGGGCGAAACACCAGACAATCCGGAGCCGGAGAAATCAGACGCCCAGACACCCACGCCATGGTGAAGCGATCGTAAGGATCGAGATGGCTCACGCCATAGGCGGTTCCGACTATAGATCCGGGTAACCAGCCTAAAGCCAAGGCGATAGGAGCACCGAAGCCCCCCCCTCCTTGATCGAGGGTACTCAGCAGGATCCCCCCTGCTGTAAGACCCGAGAGGATGCCCAGGCCCGCACCGGCACCCAGCTTACTGGCAATCCGTACGCCGGTTATCCGGGTGTCGATCTCCCCCGGAGCCTTGGCGTCTGGTACCCGAGCGATGGGCAGGCGGGAGACTTGAGAGGGATCGCGCCACAGTTCCGACGCGATCGTCGCACCGATAGCAGGCAGAAGAAGAGGCCATCGATCATGCCATTCGCGCGATAGTGGGTCGGGTACAGCCATGAAGCCTGCCAGTGCTCCCACCGAACTGCCAGCCAGTGCCAGGAGTGAACTCCGGCGGTTGCTGCTCCAACTCGGTGGATCGACCAGCATCACGCCAACCATGGCTCCTGCCGCGGGTCCGACCTTGTAGCCAAGCTCAAAATCCTTGTGCCTGCCTGCTATGCTGAAGACGGAGCCCGAAAGAAGACCGACACCCAACTTTCTGGCCACTCTCGTTGAACGTCTGGTCTGCGTCTTTTCGAACTCCCCTGCCAGGCGACCTGCCGGCTTCAGGGCAGGAGAGGCCACGGTCACGGACTTCCCTTCGGCGTGTGTACTGTCGGCCCTTGCGAATGCCGCCGAAGCAAGCCCCATCAGAAGGACGGAACCAAGCGTCGTAATCTTCCTGTCCATCATCGACGAGTCTCCTCTTTCCGCGGGCGAGTACAGATAGGCCAGTGATGGCAAGAAGGCAAAGCTCGTCCGGGGACGGTCTGGTTGCCATCTCCGCACATACCTGGTCTGCGGTGCCCCAGCCGATGACCGCAGGGAGACCCCTGGAATCGCAATCCTCGGCCTGCCGCCAGGGGTAACAGGAGCGAGACGGAGCCGGCTCGCGGGGGCTGCGTCGGGCGGTTACAGCAGGATCCGGGGGGTCTCCGGCATGGCTTGCGTCTGGCTGTTTCTGGCGGGACTGCCTATCCTACCAGCATGGCAGATCCGACTACCTGGTTGCCGCCGGCCGTCGTCGTCGCCGTCGTTCTCTACGTCTGGCGGCGACTCGACGCCCGCATGGCCCGGCTGGAGACCCGGATTGGCGGCCTGCAGGCCGACCTGGGCGCCGTGTCGGAGCGGCTGGCCCGGCTGGAGGGAGCGGCCTTCGGCCCGTGGCCTGCCCGCCCGCCGGATCCTCCCGAGGCCTCGCCAGCGAGCTGACCCGCGTCGGCAACCCACCAATCTGGTCTCGCGGCTTCTACCGCCGGTTTTCCTCCCTGGCGGGAATAGACCCCCGGAACTCGTCGACATCATCCCAGCCGTAGCACCCTGACGTCATCCCCCGGGCGCGCCCCGTCCGGCGAGCGAGGAGGCGCCCCATGTTCAACGCCCGATCCACCCTCCACGGACCGACCCGCACCGGCCGCGGCCGCCGGGCCTGCGGCGCCGCCGGGACCCGCGCCTACCCCCTCGGCGGCGGCGCCGGGTACCGGGAGGTCGTGCGCCCCACCGGCTCGCCCGTCCTCAACCTCGACGAGCTGCTCGAGGCCCTGGCCTCGGCCCGCTCCGGAGAGACCGTGTACGTCGCCGGCGACGCCGTCATCGAGTGCACGGAGCGGGTCTACGTGGAGGAGCTGGTCCTCGAGCTGCCCGGCGGCGTGACCCTGGCCAGCGACCGCGGGCTCAAGGGCGCGCCCGGAGGCCTGATCCGCTCCGACACCTTCGCCACCAGCCCCCTGATCCGGGTCACCGGCGCGGACGCGCGCGTCACCGGCCTCCGTCTCCAGGGGCCGAACCCGCGCCAGTGCCTGGAGCACCACTCCCGCGCCTTCCGCGAAGGCCACGGCGGACACGGCTACTACTACAAGTTCCCCACCTCCGACGGCATCGTGGCGCGGGACCCCCGGCTGCGCGTCGACAACTGCGAGCTGGCCGGCTGGAGCCACGGCGCCGTCTATCTCGCCGGCGGCGACGGCCACCGCGTGCAGCACTGCTTCATCCACCACAACCAGTACCAGGGGCTCGGGTACGGTGTCAGCCACGACCGGGCCGAGTCCCTCATCGAGGGCAACCTCTTCGACGCCAACCGCCACTCCATCGCCGGCTCCGGGCGCGGCGGCTCGGGGTACGAGGCCCGCAACAACGTCGAGATGGGGCGCAGCCTCAGCCACTGCTTCGACATGCACGGTGGCCGCGACCGCAAGGACGGCACGGACGTGGCGGGCGGCTGGATGCACGTCCACCACAACACCTTCCGCGTCCCCGGCCGGCGCGCCGTCGTCATCCGCGGCAGCCCCGAGGAGCAGGCCGTGATCGAGCGCAACTGGTTCCACCACCGGAGCGAGGCCGGCGCCATCGTCTGCGAGGAGCGGGTCGTCGTGCGCGACAACGCCTGGGGGCGCCGGGACCCGGTGTACCGATGAGTGGAAGCGCAGCTTTGAAGCTGCTCGTCGCCACCGGACTCCAGCTGGCAACACCAGCCTCCGGCGACGACCGGGTCGCCGGCCACTGGGAGGGGCGGATCGAGACCCTCGGCCAGCCCCTGGTGGTGAGGGTCGATCTCGACATCGGCGGCGGGATCTGGAGCGGGTCGATCGACATCCCCGTCCAGGGGGCCAGGGGCCTGCCCCTGGAGGGCATCGAGATCAGCGAAGACGGCGCCCGCGTCAGCTTCCGGATCCGCGGCGTGCCGGGAGACCCGACCTTCAGCGGCTCCTTCGACGGCGACGCCATCGAGGGGCGGTTCACCCAGGGCGCCGCCGACTTCGGCTTCCGTCTCTCGCGGGAGGCGGCCGCCTCCCCGGCCAGGCCGCAGGAGCCGAAGCCGCCCTTCCCCTACGAGATCGAGGAGGTGAGCTTCCGGAGCGGCCCCGTCACCTTCGCCGGCACCCTGACCGTGCCGCCGGGCGAGGGCCCCTTCCCCGCCGTGCTGCTCATCTCCGGCAGCGGCCTGCAGGACCGCGACCAGACGGTCTTCGGCCACCGGCCGTTCCTGGTCTGGGCCGACCACCTGACCCGCGCCGGCCTGGTGGTGCTGCGGGTCGACGACGCCGGCGCCGGCGGATCGACACCCCATCCGGAGCCGCCCACCACGGCGGACTTCGCCGGTGACGCCGCCGCGGCCGTAGCCTTCCTCGAGGGGGACGCCCGCCTCGAGCCCATCGGCCTGCTGGGCCACAGCGAGGGCGGCGCCATCGCCGCCATCGTCGCCTCGCAAGGAGACGACATCGCCTTCGTCGTGCTGCTGGCCGGTCCCGGGGTGCCGGGCGCGGCTCTGCTGCGCCGGCAGAACGAGCGCATCTTCGAGGCCGCCGGGATCGCCGGTGACCGCCGCCAGGCCTCCCTCGCCCTCCTGGACAGCCTGTTCGCCACCTTGACCTCGGACCGGGAAGAAGGGGATCTGCGCCGTGAGGTGGAGGAGATCGTCCGCCGGCAACTCGAGGTCGGCGGCCTCTCCGCCGAGCGCCAGGACCAGGGCCAGGTGCAGAGGGCCGTGGACCAGGCCGTCGATCCGTGGATGCGCTGGTTCCTCGTCTTCGATCCGCGCCCGGCCCTGAGAGCCGTGCGGGCGCCGGTGCTGGCCCTCAACGGCGAGCTGGACCTGCACGTCGACGCCGGGCAGAACCTGACCTCCATCGCCGCCGCCCTCGAGGCCGGCGGCAACCGCAACGTGACGCTGCTCAGCCTGCCCGGGCACAACCACCTGTTCCACCGCGCCGCCACGGGAATGACCCACGAGTACGCCGCCATCGAGGAGACGGTCTCGCCCGAGGTCCTCGATCAGGTGCGCGACTGGATCCTCACAGTGACTGGAGAATGACCATGGAAACGCGCACCCTCGGAACAACCGATCTCACCGTCACCCGCCTCGGCTTCGGCGGCGCCCGCATCGGCTACGAGGACGTGACCCCGGACCAGGCCGACCGCCTGCTCAACGGTCTCCTCGACGTGGGCGTGACCTTCGTCGACACGGCCGCCTGCTACCATGACAGCGAGGAGCAGATCGGCCAGTGGATCGGCGCCCGGCGGGAGGAGTACGTCCTCGCCTCCAAGTGCGGGCACGTGACCGGCGGCGCCACCGGGGAGGCGTGGTCGGCGGAGACCATCGCCCACAGCATCGACCGCTCCCTCGAGCGCCTGCGGACCGACCGCATCGACCTGATACAGCTCCACAGCTGCTCGGCCGAGGAGCTGGACCGCGGCGAGGCGGTGGAGGCCGTGCTGCGGGCGAAGGAGGCGGGCAAGGTGCGCTACGTGGGCTACAGCGGCGACGGGGAGGCGGCCGTACGGGCTATTGCGATGGGCGTCTTCAGCACCCTCCAGACCTCGTACAACGTCGTCGACCAGGAGGCCCGCAGGGAGGTCCTGCCGGCGGCGCGGGAGGCCGGCATGGGGGTCATCGCCAAGCGCCCCCTGGCCAACGCCGCCTTCAAGACCGAGGCGTCGCGTTACAGTTACGCCGACGTCTACTGGGAGCGGGCCAAGAGCATGGAGGTCCCCGAAGGCGCCCCCGCCGACGGCGTCGAGCTCGCGCTGCGGTTCTGTCTCTCCCACGAGTCGATCGACACCGCCATCGCCGGCACGTCCCGCATCCAGAACGCCGAGAAGAACATGGAGATCATCGCCAGGGGCGACCTGCCCGAGGAGGTGGTCACCTCCCTCTTCGAGCAGTTCGACCGGGCCGGCGGCGACTGGACACCGCAGATGTAGCGGCACCACGGGCATGCCGTACAGAATGATCCAGGTCGGCACGGGCGGACGGGGCCGCTCCTGGTGCCAGGGCATCCTCCCTCCCAACATCGAGGACGGCCTGATCGAGGTGGTCGCCGCCGTGGACACCAACCCCGAGGCGCTGGCGAACGCCCAGGGCTTTCTCGGCCTGCCTCCCGAAAAGTGTTACACCGACCTTCAGCGGGCCTTCGCCGAGAACGACGCCGACTTCTGCACCGTCGTCGTGCCGCCGGCCTTTCACGAGGAGATCGTCGACGCGGCCCTGGCCCACGACATGCACGTCCTCTCCGAGAAACCGATCGCGGACACCCTCGCGGCGTCTTGCCGCATCGCCGCGAAGGTGCGGCGGGCAGGGCGGAAGATGGGCGTCACCATGAGCCACAGATTCGCCCAGAGCAAGAGGACCCTCCGCGAAGCCCTCAGGTCGGGCGGCTGCGGTGCCATCGACTACCTGGTCATGCGCTTCACCTGCGACACGCGCGAGCACGGCGACTGGGGAGCCTTCCGCTACGAGATGAAGGATCCCCTCCTGATCGAAGGCGCGGTCCATCACCTCGACATCCTCGCCGACATGGGCGGGGCCGACTGCCGCACGCTCTACGCCCAGACGTGGAATCCGCCGTGGGGCGCATACCAGGGAGACTCGCAGGCCCTGGTGACGATGCAGCTCGAGAACGGCGTGCGCGCCTTCTACGAGGGAGCGAAGACGAACGCCGTGGGCCTCAACGGCTGGGGCCGGGAGTACCTGCGCGCCGAGTGCGAGTTGGCCACCCTGATCATGGATCACGGTGAGATCGAGCGCTTCGACCACGACGGCGAGGCCCGCTCGGCCGGCGCCCGCTCGGCCGGCGCCCGCCACGGTGAGGGAGAGGCCGTTCCCCTCTTGGAGCAGCGCAAGTGGACCGACGCCTGGCTGGTGGAGAAGTTCGTCCACTGGCTCGACGGGGGAGAGCCGATGGAGACCCACGTGGAGGCCAACCTGCAATCGGTGGCCATGGTCTTCGCCGCCATCGAGAGCTGCCGGACGGGAGGTCCCGTCGAGGTGCAGGAGTTCCTCGGCGCGGCGCGGGTCCGGGCGGCGGAGGAACTGGATGGCTGAATCGAAGCTGGGTCCGACCGACGCGCAGGCCGGGACACCGGGAGGGCGGCCTCAGTACCGGGACTCGACCAACCTCAGGGCGCGCGCCGGCCTCCACGCCAGGTTCAGCACCAATGAGGTCGACTGGGTACGGTGGGTCTTCGAGCGCCTCGATCTCAAAGCAGATAGCCGCGTTCTGGAACTGGGCTGCGGGATTGGGCAGCTCTGGCGCCGCAACCTGCAGGACCTCCCGCGGGGCTGCGAGGTGGTGCTGTCAGACCTGTCTCCGGGGATGGCTTCCGAGGCGCGTGACAGACTGGCGGCGGACCGGCGCTTCACGGCGTGCGTGTGCGACGCGCAGGTACTGCCGTTCCCGCAGGAGTCCTTCGACCAGGTGGTAGCGAACCACATGCTCTACCACGTTCCCGACCGGAAGCGCGCCCTCCGAGAGATGTGGAGGGTACTGAAGACGGGAGGCAGGTTGATGGCCGCCACCAACGGCCGGTCCCACATGCGGGAGCTGTTCCGGATGCTCGACCGGGTGACCCCCGGCGCGAAGAACAGGCCCTTCCCGGTGGAGAACAGCTTCAGCCTTCAGAACGGCGCCGGCCAGCTTCGGGAGTGGTTCGCCGACGTCAGCATGATCCCGCGGGACGACTCCCTGGAGGTGACGGAGGCGGGGCCGGTCGTCGCCTACGCGCTGTCGACGGACCGCTACGACCTGTCGGGAGACGGGGAGACTTGGTTGGCCGAGTTGGTGGAGGATGAGATCGCCAGGAACGGCCGGTTCCTTGTCGCCAAAGAGACGGGGTTGTTCGTGGCGCGGAAGCAGCGGTAGCGCAGCCGGGAGCCTTCAGGGAATCAGGTCTCACCGTGAGGCCGACCCGGATGGAGATCCCGCATGGGGCCGTCCTGGAGACTGTAGGTCATACCGAAGCACGACTTCTCGGCGAGTCAGTCTTGCGCACTCGTTCACGGGGCCGACAGTCCCATCACCCACGTGTGGCTGGAGCGACCGTCAAGGGGGAACCCTCCCAATGGTCAGGGATCGAAGGGCCGTGCATCGAGTTGGCCAAGGTTCATGTGTCCCCTATACTGCTGTCTATCTCCACCTACATCCCGTCACCTAAGAGAATTGCCATGACCCACTCCTTCGCCAAGGCTTGGTGGATCGCGGCCGTCCTCGCCGTCGCCACTACCTCCTGGTCCCAGCCCAAGCTGATTCACGCACCGGATCCCTCCGATCCCATGGCCGTTCACGTGTACCGGCTGAAGAACGGCCTCACCGTCTATCTCAGCGAGAACGATCAGAAACCGCGGTTCTACGCCGAGATCGTCGTCAGGGCGGGCAGCAAGCACGACCCGGCGATATCGACGGGGATCGCCCACTACCTCGAACACATGCTGTTCAAGGGGACCACCCGGCTCGGCACCCTCGACTACGAAGCCGAGCGGGTTCATCTCGACAGCATCGTAGCTCTCTACGAGCGGCACTTCGCAGAGATCGATTCGACGAAGCGCCAGCAGCTGTACGCCCTGATCAACGAACAAGGGCAGCTCGGATCCCAGTACGCCGTCCCCGGCGAGATCGACAGGACCTACAGCGCCCTCGGCGCCGAGGGTCTCAACGCCCACACCTGGGTCGAGGAGACGGTGTACAAGGTCGACCTGCCATCGAATCGTCTCGCCCACTGGGCGAGGCTGGAGGCGGAGCGGTTTGCGCAGCCGGTCTTCAGACTGTTTCAGACCGAGCTGGAAACGGTGTACGAGGAGAAGAACCGCTCCCTCGACAACAAGGACCAGCTCATCCGGGATGCGGTGAACCGCCACCTCTACAAGGTTCATCCCTACGGACAGCAGACGACCATCGGCTCGGTGGAACACCTGAAGAACCCATCTCTCAAGCTGATGTACGACTACTACCGGACGTGGTACGTGCCGAATAACATGGCCGTGATCATCTCGGGTGACGTCGACGTGGAGCGAGCCATCGAGCTGATCAATCGAGAGTTCTCCAGGTGGGAACGGCGCGAGCTGCCGAAGCCGAAAAAGTGGAGAGAGAAGAAGCTGGAGGAGATCGAGCGCGTCGAAGTCGTCTACCCGGGCGAGGAGTACGTGTTGCTGGCCTTTCGCACCGGCCCGAGCACCCACAAGCACACCGAGGCGCTGCAGGTTCTCGACTACATCCTGGACAACGCCACCGCCGGGCTGATCAACCTCAACCTCAATCAGAAACAGCGGGTGCGCCGCGCCGGCTCGTGGACTACGTCACACCACAACCGCAATGACTACGGAGCCCAGTACCTTTATGGAGTGCCCAAGGAGGGACAGACGCTGGAGGAAGTCGAGGCGCTCCTGGTCGAGCAGCTGGACCTGATCAAGTCGGGCCGTTTCGAAGACTGGATCATTCCGGCCATCGTCACCGATTGGAAGAAGACCTACCGCCGGAGGCTCGAGGCGAACAGCTCCCGAGCGGCACTGATGCGCCAAGCCTTCCTGTCATTCAAAGAGTGGGACCACGCCCGGCGCAAGCTCGAGCGCATGGCGAAACTGCGCAAGAAGGATATCGTCAAGGTGGCGATGAAGTACTTCGACGACGGCTACGTCGCCGGTTATCGCCGTGATGGCGAGCTCTCCCTTCCGACGGTCGACAAACCGGTGCTCGATGCGATCGCCATAGACCCGGCGAGAGAGTCTGCCTTGGCCGCCGAGATCCTCGCTCTGCCGAGTGAGGATCTCGAGCCGGTATTCTTGATACCCGGCAAGGACTTCACCACGAAGAGACTGTGCGACGGGATCGATCTGTACTATGCGGCCAATCCGCTGAACGACCTGTTTTCACTCGAGATCTCGGTCGACGTCGGCAAGCTGGCTGCGGGCCGGCTCGCGGTCGCGGGACGGCTCCTCGACAAGTCCGGCGCCGGCGGCCTGAGCTCCGAGGAGCTCAAGAAGGAGTGGTATCGTCTTGGGACCGAGTTCTCCTTTTCCCCCGGCGATCACTCCACAGCGATCTCGATCTCGGGATTGGACGAGAACTTCGCGCCCTCCATCGATCTGATGATGTCGGCACTGCTGCAGCCGACGGCGCCGGATTCCACCCTTGACGAGCTGATCGAGATCATCCTCGTGGAGCGGCAGGATGCCGTCAAGGATCACAACACGGTTCAGCGGGCCCTGTTCCGGTTCAACCGTCACGGCGAGAATTCCTCCTACCTGCGGGTGCTGTCGAACGAGCAGCTCCAGCGCTTGACGGTGGGGGAGCTGCATGCCATCGCCAGCAACCTGTTGTCGCACGAGCACGATGTATCGTATACAGGTTCCCTGCCGATCGAGCAGGTCATGGAGACGCTGTCGGAGCGCTACGTCCTCCCCGCGGCCGAGTTGAGAGCCCCGCCGCCGTTTGAGGCCTTGGAGATACGCCGGCCCGAGGAGACGGAAATCCTGTTCTTCTACAAGGAGATGGCCCAGGCCCTGGTCCGCATCGAGTCGGGGGGTGAGACCTACGGCGAGGACAGGCGCCCCCAGATCGATCTCTTCAACGAGTACTTCTACGGAGGCATGACCGGTATTGTCTTCCAGGAGCTACGCGAAGCGAGGGCCCTGGCGTACTCGGCCTGGGCCTGGCAGTTCCACGGAGACCGCAAGGAGGACTACGATCTGTTCTCCGGCTTCATCGGCTCTCAGGCGGACAAGGCCCCAGAGGCCGTCGGAGCGTTCATCGAGCTGATCGACGACATTCCCGAATCGGAGGAGCGCTTCGCCGCTGCTAGAAAGGCACTCGTCGAGCAGTACCGCACCCGGCGGCTCGGGTTCAGGGATGTGCTGGGGGCGGTGCGCAAATGGGAACGTCAGGAGGTCCCCATCGATCCACGGGCCTGGCGTTTCGAGCAGGTCAAGATCGCCTCACTCCCCCAGCTGCTCGACTACCATGCGAGACACATCGAGGGGCGGCCGAAGATGATCTCCATCGTCGGGGATGGATCGAAGATCGACTTGGACGAGCTCAGTCGTTTCGGAGAGGTGGTCGAGGTCGGCATCGAGCATATCTTCGGGTATTGATTGTTGACGCCAAGGCTGCGGGTACGGGCCCGACCGCTTCGTGAGGTGTCCACTATGAATCACGAGGCTAAAGGACCGTCCATCGACTCCGCCGTAGCCGCGACCCGGACACGCCCTAGAGCGCCAGCACCTCATCCCAGAACCGCCGCTCCACCGGCACTCCGAGGCGCAGGGCCTCGCGACGCCGCTCGGCGCTGCGCTGCCCGGGGTAAGCGACCCCCTCTCCGGGCAGGGAGGCCGCCGAGGCCAGGTCGGCCAGCGACTCCTCCACGGCCTGCCGCACGCGGGCGGGATCGCCGACCTTCGCCAGGTCGATGGCCAGGAACATCTGCGACACCCCCGCCTCCTTCGGCTCCCGCGAGATCTCCGCCGTGGTGCGGCCCCCGGAGACCAGGGCCGCCACCAGGTCCAGGCACAGGGCCAGGCCGCTGCCCTTCCAGAGGCCGATGGGGAGGGGGCGCTCCAGGGCCGCGGCGTCGGTGGTCAGCCGGCCCTCGGCGTCGTACCCGCCGGGCACGGGCAGGGGCTCGCCGCTGCGCGCGTGGATCTGCACGCGCCCGCCCGAGAACTGGCTCATCGCCATGTCGAGGAGCACGGGGTCGCCTCCGGGCGCCGGCACCGCCATCACCAGGGGGTTGTTCCCCAGCCGTTTCTCCGCCGAGCCGTGGGGCGGCATCAGGCGCGTCGTGTTCGTCCAGCAGATGCCGATGCAGCCGCCCGCCGCCGCCCGCAGGCCGTAGGTGCCGGCGCGCATCCAGTGGCTGGTGTTGCGCAGGGCCACGGCGCCCACCGCGTGCTCGCGGGCCAGCTCGACGGCGCGGTCCATGCAGGCCAGGGCGCTGAGGATGCCGGGGCCCCGGTGCCCGTCCCACTGCTCCAGCGCCCCGAGGGCGGCCACCCGCTCGGCCCGGGCCGCCGGGTCGAGCCGTCCGCCGCGCACGTCGCCGACGAAGGCGGGGAAGCGGTTGATCCCGTGGGAGGCGACGCCGTCGCAGGTGTTGTCGGCGAAGACGCGCGCCAGCGTGGCCGCGTCCGCCTCGTCGAAGCCGGAGGCCGACAGGGCCCGCTCGAACTCGCCGAGCATGCGCTCATAGGGAACACGGAAGGTCAAGGTCCCAGCGCCCCCACGGGGATCACTCCCACGTCCCCGGTTCCCGCGGTGCCGTACCCGCTCGGCACGATGACCGCAAGGGCGGACGGCCTCTCGTGGTCGCTGTGCTCCATCCGGCGGGCCAGCTTGCGAAGGTTCCTGGCGCCGTCTTCCACCCAGCGTTCGCCCAGCTTGATCTCGAAGGCCGCCCAGCGCCCATCCGCCGCCTCGACGATGGCGTCCACTTCCAGGCCCTCCTTCTCCCGGTAGTGGAACACCTGCGCGTCCGCGGCCTGGGCGTAGACCCGCAGGTCGCGGATCACCATGGACTCGAACAGAAGACCGAGGAACTCCAGGTCGGCGGTCAGGCGGGCGGGGGTGGCTCGCAACGCCGCAACCGCCAGCGAGGGATCGACGAAGTGCCGGACGGGGGTCTCACGAAGTGTGGTGCGGGATCGCAGATGCGGCGACCAGGCCGGCTGGTTCTCCACGACCATGAGCCGGTCCAGGGCGTCGAGATAGGCGGCGACCGTGTCCGCCTTCAGGGGCGCGCCGGTGCCGCCGGCTTCGGCGGTCAGCTTCGACATGGACACGGGCGTGGCCATGTTGCGCGCCAGCGACCGCAGCAGGCGTCCCACCCTGACCGGATCCCGTGTCCTTCCGCTGACCGTCGATACGTCCGTGCGGCGTATCTCGTCGAGGTAGGCGCGGTTCGCGCGCAAGGTCTGCGGCAGCGCCTTGCCGATGTTGGCGGGCCAGCCCCCGGCGCATACGACCTGGGCGACCGACAGGATCGGCAGCTCGGATGGCCTCGCCCGCTGTTCGGAGCCGTCCAGGAGGCGCTGCAAGGAGATTTCGCCAGTGGAGTGACCGGTCTCGCAAAGCGACATGGGGCGCATGCGCAGCCGGGAGAAGCGGCCGGCCCCGGTGTGGCGTGTGATGTCGTCGGCGGGAACGGCTGAGCCGGTGAGAATGAACCGGCCGGGGGCAGCGCGCCGGTCGACCGTTCTGCGCACGTGGTTCCAGATGGCGGGTTCGAGTTGCCACTCGTCGATCAGTCGCGGCGTGTCTCCGTCCAGTACCGCTCCCGGATCCGCGCCGATCATCCGCCGGGCATTGTCGTCTACGTCCAGCAGCACCTCGCTCCGGGCCGCCTGCATGGCGGTAGCCGTCTTCCCGGAGGCCTTGGGCCCTTCCACGAGGACCGCACCGGTGACTCCAAGCAGCTCCGCAAGTTCGGCATCGACGATGCGCGGCAGGTATGCCATCGGTTGGTAGAGTACACCGGCCCGGCCGGCCCCGCAAGCTCCAGAGGGTGATTCGGCGGAGATATAGAGGGTGATTCGGCGTCAATACAGCGGGTGATTCGGCGGCTACTCAGCGGGTGATTCGGCGGACGGCATACCCGGGTGTTCGTCAGGTGCCGGAGGACCTGGTCAGCCTGGTTCCAGCATCCATGCGACGAACGCTTCGACCCGCTCGCGAAAGGCCGCGAGAGTCTCCGGCAACCGCTCTTCCAGGGACTCCATCCTATCCGCGTCCAGAACGCCGCCGTAGACATTCCGGAACAGATGCCGGAATCGGAGGTAATCCCCGAGAGTCCCGGCAAGGCCTTGATCGATGACAGCCGGGCGGACCTCGGCGATGTGGAGCGTCATGTCGTCGACCAGGTCCCGATGCCACTGGTCGCCCCGCGGAACCCCTCCGTTGAGCTCTCGGGCGATGCGAAGGAAGACGCGTTCGACGCCGTTGTAGAAATCGTGAAGGATCGAGCCGCGAGCCCTCACGGAATAGGTGTCGTCCTGCCGTGGAGCCTTGGCGAGCTCCTCGCCCAGGGCGGCCAGGCTCGCAAGCTCGGATTCGACTTCAGCGGCCAGCCTCCGAGCCACGACCTCTTCCAGTCTCACAGCTCGACCCCGTCTTCGCTGACGGCGCGGCGCAGGGCGGTCGTGGCCACTTCCAGGGCGGTCAGGTCCAGCCTGAAATCGGTCATGGCGGCGGCGCCGGCGGAGACCGAAAAGAACCGGGCCGGCTCGATCCCCTCGACGACGAGGTCGATATCCGAGCGGTCCGTAAACGCCCGGACCGGCTCGAAGGCGGATCCGATTCCGACGACCCGGCGCGCCCCCTGTTCAACCAGGTAGGAAGCGATGCGCCGCGCGTCGGCCAGCGCCAGCTCGCGGTCGCCGGACTCGAAGTGGGTGACCCGGATGTGATTGAGCAGAGCCTCGCGGTCCATGCCCTGAATCTACAACAGCCTCCGCGCGAGGGCTTGCGATTCATGCCGGTCCTCCCACGGGTCGGAGGCAAGACGGGCGAAGGTCCAGAGCCGCACGCGTTCGGGGTCGATGCCAAGCAACTCGGAGAACCGGCCGATGGTGGCGCCCGGTCTCGAGCGCAACCGGCCGGGACAGTTCAGCAGGTGCTGGGTGGCGTCGTAGGCGGCATCCCCGACAAACGGCTTGGGATCGATGACGAGCCATGGCTGGCGCTGCGCTCGAAGGACATTGCCCGCGTGCAAGTCGGTGGCCAGCAATACATCAGAAGGTGGATCGGCCAGCAGCGCCTGGTAGATGCGCAATCCCTCCCTGGCGAGTCCTGGGTCAGGCCAGAGGGCTGCCTTCTCCTCGGACTCCCGGGTCCAGGCGGCGATCATCTCCGACAACGGCCGGAAGGGGTGGGAGTCAGGCACCGCACGCCACAGTCTCTTCAACAGTCCTGCCACGACAAGATCTTGTTCCTCCTCCGGCCGCCCTCGCAGGGGCGCGCCCGGCTCGCAACGTTCGAGGAGCATCGCGTTGAGCTCGCGGTCGGCCTCCAGAACCCGGACGGTTGGATCGCCGTTGCAGAACAGCAAGCCGTCGATCTCGTCCCGGGCCTCCATGTGCGGCCATCCGAGCTTCAGCACCGCCGGTGTTCCATCTCCCCGGGTACATGGCGCAACCCAGGAACAGCTCGCGTCTCCATAGGGGACGCCAAGGGTCAGGGACCAGCGCTGCTCGAGACCATGGATGGCTCCGGGCAATCGATCCAGCCACGCCGCGCGATCGATCCGCTGGCGGAAATGGGTCTCCAGCCGTTCGGGAATCGGGACGGAGCTCACCCCAGCAGCGCCGCCACCGCCTCCGCCGAACGGTCCCAGAACCACCCCGGCGCCGCTCCCATGGCCAGCACCACCACGGCGGCGACCGCCGCCGCCGCCAGCGAAGCCCCGCCGGTCCGCAGCGGCTCCTCGTCCTCCGCCGGCGCGAAGTACGCCTGCCGCAGCACCAGCAGATAGTAGTACAGGGCCACCGCCGAGTTGACGGCGGCCACCAGCACGAGGGCGAACTGGCCCTGTTCGATGGCGGCCGAGAACAGGAACCACTTGCCGGTGAAGCCCACCGTCGGCGGCAGTCCGATCAGGCCCAGCAAGCCCACGAGCAGCAGCGCCGCCAGCACCGGCGAGCGCCGGTGCAGCCCGGCCAGCGAGTCGATGGAGACCAGGTCCCGGTCGCGGCCCACCTCGCAGACCACCAGGAAGCAGAGGAAGGAGACGGCGGCGTACCCGAGGCCGTAGAACAGGGCCGCCGTCAGCCCCGTGCCGTCCAGGGTCTGCACGCCGATGAGGGCATAGCCGCCGTGGGCCACGGCGGAGTACCCGAGGAGCCGCTTGAAGTCCCCCTGCCGCAGGGCCGCCAGGTTGCCCAGGCTCATGGCCAGCACGCTCATCCACATCAGGACCGTGCGGGCGGCGGCCGGATCCTCCTGCGGCATGGTCAGGGAGACGATGCGGCAGAGCACGGCCACGGCGGCCACCTTCGAGGCCGAGGCGATGAAGGCCGCCACCTCGTGGGACGCCGTCTGGTAGGTGTCGGGGGCCCAGAAGTGGAAGGGGAAGACGGCGAGCTTGAAGAAGAACCCGGCCAGGGCCAGCAGCAGGGCGAGCCAGAACAGGGGCTGCTGCGACAGGGTGGGGAGCTGGGCGGCGATGTCGCCGAAGTAGGTGGAGCCGGCCAGCCCGAAGAGGAAGCTGAGCCCGTACAGCGACACGGCCGAGGCCACCATCCCCTGCACCATGTATTTGGTGGAGCTCTCGCCGCTCACGGCGCGACTGCGGTGCAGGGCCACGGCGATGTAGAGCGGGTAGGCGGACAGCTCCATGGAGATGTACAGGGTCAGCAGCTCCGTGGCGCTGACCAGCATCATCATCCCCACCGTGCTCAGCAGCAGGAACAGGGGCAGCTCCGGCCAGGCCTCCTCCCGGGTCGTGCGCGGCTGGCGGGCGACGGCGGCCACCAGCAGGAAGCCGGCGGCCAGGAAGGTCTTGACCAGCTGCGAGAAGAAGTCGACGCGGTAGATGCCGGGGAAGAAGGGCTCCCCCGACAGGGGCCAGGTGTGGACGCAGGCGGCCAGGGCGGCCAGGCCCCCGGCCAGGGCCAGGATCCAGCTCACCCTGTAGGGGGCCCCCGCGACCTGGGCCGCGAACAGGGCCAGCGCCGCCAGCAGGCACACGGTCTCGGGCAGAAAGAGGATGAAGTCGGTCATCGGAAGCCGGCGATCATGGCCGCCGTGGTGCCGTCGATCACGTCGAGCAGGGCCCGCGGGTAGAAGCCGAAGAACAGGAGCACGGCGATCAGGATCGCCCTCGGCACCAGGTGCACGCCCGCCAGGTCGAGGTCGCGCAGGCCGTTCCAGCGCTCGTTGACGGGCCCGAAGAAGGCCAGGGAGAACACGCGCAGGACGTAGACCGCGGTGAGCACGAGGCCGGCGATCACCGCCACGCCCATGACCGGGTAGGTCTTGAGCGCCGCCAGGAAGACGAGCAGCTCGGCCCAGAAGCTGGCCAGCCCGGGCATGCCGGCGCCGCACAGGCCGGCGACGATGAAGACCGAGACGGCCCGCGGCATCTGCGAGCCCAGGCCCCCGAAGTCGGAGATCGTCTTGGAGTGGGACCGGTCGTAGATGAAGCCGACGATGGAGAAGAACAGGGCCGTCATGATGCCGTGGGCGAACATCTGGAAGACGGCCCCGTTGAGGGCGTCGGCCCCGGCTTCGCCGAGGACGGCGAGGTTGAGGCCGAGGAGGACGATGCCCATGTGCGACACCGAGGAGAACCCGACGACGAACTTGAAGTCGCTCTGGCGCATGGCCACGAAGGCCCCGTACACGACGCCCACGGAGGCGAGCACGGCGAAGACCGGGGCCCAGTGCACGGCGCCCTGGGGCAGGATACGGATGCCGGCGGCCAGGATCCCGTAGGCGCCCAGCTTCATCAGCACCCCGGCGTGCAGCATCGACACCGCCGAGGGTGCCGCCACGTGCCCCGTGGGCGACCACCCGTGGAAGGGGAAGAGGCCGGCGAGGACGCCGAAGCCGACGAAGACGAAGGGATAGACGAAGATCTGGAAGTCGGGGTCGAAGGCGTGCCGCGACAGGGCCACCATGTCGAAGGTGCCCAGGCCGGAGGCGTGGTAGATCGACAGCAGGGCCGGGAAGAGCAGGGCCGAGCCGGCGAGCAGGAAGAGCATCAGCTTCATCGCCGCGTACTCGCGGTGGCCCGAGCCCCAGATCAGGATCAGGGGATACATGGGCACCACGGCGACCTCGTAGAAGAAGAACAGGAAGAACAGGTCCTGGGAGAGGAAGACGCCGTAGACGCCGATCACCAGCAGCAGCATGAAGGCGAAGAACCCCTTCACCCGCTCCTCGAGGTCCCACATGGTGAGCACGCCGGTGAGGTAGACGATGGAGTTGAGCATCACCAGGATGGTGGTGAAGCCGTCCACCGCCAGGTGATAGGAGATGCCCAGGCTCTCCACCCAGGGCACCCGCTCGACGAACTGCATGTCCCCGGCGGCGGCGTCGTAGCCGAGCCACACCCGCAGGCTCAGGACGGTGGCCGCCAGCGCCGACACCAGGCTGATCCAGCGCACCGCGGCCCGGGCGCCGGCCGGCACGAGCAGGACCAGCCCGAGGGCGGCCGCCGGGCACAGCAGGATGGCGGTGAGGACAGGCATGGCTCAGGGACCCTTGCGTTGCGCCATCAGCGCATCCCCAGGTAGGCCGCCGCGAGGCCGATGAGCACCACCGCCCAGCCCCCGTAGAACTGGACCCAGCCGGTCTGCAGGCGCGTGGAGCCGGTGCCGGCGCCGAGGATGCCGAAGCCGAAGCGCTCGAAGTTCAGGTCCAGGCCCCTCACCTCGAAGGCGTGCAGCACCCGGGCGGCGAGCAGGGTGAGGCGCACGACCACGGCGCGGTAGAGGACGTCCACGTACCACTGCCTTGCGAACAGCGTCTGCAGCGGCGGCACCCGGCGGAGGGACCCTGTGCGCGGCGCCCCGGCGCGGCCGAAGTCGAGCCACGCCCACAGCACCCCCAGGGCGACCACGGCCAGGGCCGGCGCCATCGACGCCAGGCCGTGGGGCGCGGGCGCGACGCCGAGTCCGGCGGCGATCTGGCGCCCCCAGAACCCGGCGATCACCGCCCCGAGGGTGAGCAGGGCCACGGGCCCGGCCATGATCCAGGGCTCGGCGCGGCCCTCGTGGTGGCTGTGACCGTCCGCCTCGATTCGCGCCGGCCGCGTCACCAGGAAGATCATGCGGAAGGTGTAGTAGGCGGTCAGCAGGGCGGCGAGGAAGGCGGCGGCCAGGGCGGCCGTCGTCACCGGGTCGCCGCCGCCGTGTCCGAGACTGGCGAAGATCTCCTCCTTGCTGAAGAACCCGGCCAGGGGCGGCACCCCCGCCAGGGCGGCCCCCCCGGCCACGAGCCCGGCCGTGGCGAAGGTCAGCCGCCGTCCGCCGGCGCGCCCGATCCCCTCCAGATCGTTGGTGCCGCAGTGGTGGATGAAGAGCCCCGAGCACAGGAAGAGCAGCGACTTGAAGAGGGCGTGGGTGACCAGGTGGAAGACGCCGGCGAAGAGGCTGCCGGCGGCCAGCCCCATGAGCATGAAGCCGAGCTGCGAGATCGACGAGTAGGCCAGCACCCTCTTGATGTCGTTCTCGACCATGGCCATGGTCGCCGCCAGCAGGGCGGTCAGCGCCGAGATCGTGAGGATCACGCCCGGCGTCCCCTCCGCCGCCGCGAAGAGGGGGTGCAGCCGCGCCATGAGGAAGACGCCGGCGGCCACCATCGTCGCCGAGTGCAGCAGGGCGCTCACCGGCGTGGGGCCCTCCATGGCGTCGGGCAGCCAGGTGTGCAGGGGGAACTGGGCGCTCTTGCCGGCGATGCCGGCGAAGATCAGCAGGGTGATGATGGTCAGCAGCAGGGGCGCCGCCGTGCGCACCAGCCCGGACCGCGGATCCAACAGGGCGGGGATGTCGAAGCCGCCGGCCACGTGCAGGATCATCAGCAGGCCGATGAACAGGCCCACGTCGCCGATGCGGGTCATGACGAAGGCCTTGGTCGCCGCGTCCCGGGCGGCGGGCCTCTCGTACCAGAACCCGATGAGGAAGAACGAGGACAGGCCCACCAGCTCCCAGAAGATGAAGGCCTGCAGCAGGTCGACGGCGTACACGAAGCTGAGCATGGACCACTCGAAGAGGCCCAGCAGGGCGAAGTAGCGGGTCCGGCCGGGGTCGCCGCCCATGTATCCCACCGAGTAGACCATGACGCACAGGGTCACCAGGGCGACGGCGGCGCCGAACATCAGGCTCAGGCCGTCGAGGTAGAACCCGAAGCGCAGCTCCACGGGGCCGCTGGCCAACCACAGGAAGCGCAGCGGCTCCACCGGCCCGGACGCCAGCAGCGCCAGCGCCCCCAGCAGGGAGACGGCGCCGCCGGCCAGGACCACGGCCTGGGCCGGCCGCGGCCGCCCCGCCAGGAACAGGAGGGCCACGACGCAGGCGGCGAAGGGCGCGCCGGTGGTGGCCAGGGCGAGGGTCAGGGTGTCCACGTTGCCCGGTCAGCCCTTCAGCGCGGTGAGCTGCTCTATGTCGATGGCGCGCCGCAGTCGGTGGAGGTTGAGGATGATCGACAGGAAGATGGCCACCTCGGCCGCCGCCAGGCCGATGATGATGAGCACGAAGACCTGCCCCGTGCTCGGGTCGCTGACGCAGAAGCGGTTGAAGGCCATGATGTTGAGGCTCGCCGCGTTCATCATCAGCTCGACGCCGATGAGCACCGCGATCAGGTTGCGCTGGGCGAGCACGGCGTACAGGCCCAGGCAGAACAGGGCGAGGCCGACCAGCAGGTAGCCCTCCAGGTTCACGTCGTCGTCCCCCGGCCGCTGCGGGCGATCAGGATGGCGCCGATGATGGCCAGCAGCAGCACTACGGACAAGGTCTCGAAGACGAGGTTGTAGTGGGTCAGCAGGGCGTGGCCGATGCCGGCCACGGGCCAGGTCTCGTGGGGGACCGGCGGCCGGTCCGCGAAGGGGGCCGCCCGCAGCAGCGGCAGCACGGCGGCCCCGAAGGCGACGGCGCAGAGACCGGCGAAGACGGCCTTGAGGCGGTTGCGCGGCGGCGGCGCCACGGTCATGGCGATGGACAGCATCATGGCGAAGACGATGGCCACGGTGATGCCGCCGATGTAGATGAGCAGCTGCATGGCCGCCACGAAGGGGCTTCCCAGCAGCAGGAACAGCCCGGCCACGCCGAAGAGGCTGAGGCCCAGGCCGATGATGGCGTAGAGGATGTGGCGCGCCCAGGCGGCCGCGAGTCCTCCCGCCAGGACCAGGGCCGCGAAGAGGAAGGGGGCGGTCTCCTCGAGCACTCGCTCAGCTCTCCGGACCGGGTTCGGCGGCCGGCGCCGCCTTGGCCGCGGCGGCCTTGCGGCGGGCGGCCGCCGCCTTCCTGGCCGCCGCCTGCTCCGCCTCCAGGGCCCGCAGGCGGTCCCGCACCTCGGGCTCCCGCTTCCGCCACGGGATCAGCAGGTCGTACAGGAAGTCGCCGCGCTCGTACCCGGCCTGGTCGTACTCGCGGACGTAGCCCAGGGTGTCGGTGGGGCACACGTCGAGGCAGAGGCCGCACTCCGAGCACAGGGCGAAGTCGACGTCGAACCTGGTGGCCCTCCTGCGCTTCATGCCGTCGGGGCGCTCGCCCTCGATGTAGATGCAGTCCGAGGGGCAGACGCGCTCGCAGGCGCCGCAGTCGATGCAGTCGTGGGAGCCGATGCCCTCGATCTCGATGAGGGCGATGACGTTGCGGAAGGCCTTCGTCATCTCGATCCGCTCGCGCGGATACTGGGAGGTCACCGGCGGCCGGAAGACGTGCTGCAGGGTCACCTTCATCCCCGTCAGCAGCGACCAGGCGCCGAGGAAGGTCTGTCTCAGCATGCTCCCCGTCTCACAGTTTCAGGACCACGGCGGTCAACAGCAGGTTGATCAGCGCCAGCGGCACCAGCACCGCCCAGGCAAAGGTCATGAGCTGGTCGAAGCGCAGGCGCGGAAAGGTCCAGCGGACCCACATCATCACCAGGATCAGGCCGTAGACCTTGGCGAAGAACCACAGCCACCCCGGCAGCAGCGGCCCGTTCCAGGCCCCGAGGAAGAGGATCGTGGCCACGGCGCAGACGATCACCATGTGGGTGAACTCGGCCAGGAAGAACACGCCGAAGCGCATCCCCGAGTACTCCGTGTGGAACCCGGCCACCAGCTCCGACTCGGCCTCGGGGATGTCGAAGGGCGCGCGGTTGGTCTCGGCCGTGGCCGAGATGAAGTAGATGAGGAAGGCCAGGGGCTGCACCAGCACGAAGGGCCAGGACGCCTGGGCGCTGCCGATCTGGTGCAGGCTCAGGGACCGCGTCATGAGCACCACGGGGATCACGGCCAGCAGGAGCGGGATCTCGTAGGAGATGTTCTGGGCCACGGCGCGCACGGCGCCGAGGAGGGCGTACTTGTTGTTGGAGCCCCAGCCGGCGGCGAAGATGCCGATCACGTTGAGGCCCGAGAACGCCAGCAGCAGGACCAGGGCGATGTCGTAGTCCTGGAAGACCCAGGTCTCGGTCACCGGCAGCAGGGCCAGCAGCGCCAGCAGGGGCGCGAAGACGAGGACCGGGGCGGTCAGGTAGAGGGGGCGGTGCACGTGGTCCGGCGTGACCAGCTCCTTGCCCACCAGCTTGACCACGTCGGCCAGCGTCTGCAGCAGCCCGAAGGGCCCCACCTCCGTGGGCCCGTAGCGCCGCTGGATGCGGGCGCTGACCTTGCGCTCCAGCCAGATCAGGGCCAGGGCGTTGACCGTGATGAAGCCCATGATCGCCGCCGTCGCCGCCAGCACGCCGATCCAGACGTTGGGGAGGCTCTGCAGGAGGCCGGGGGACATGGGCGGCGCCTAGTGTCCCGTCCGAGAATTAAGAAGAATCAACAAGGGCTGTCCGATGTCGCCGCCACCGTCTCCCGAGCGCGCTGGATCTTGCGCAGGATGGTCTCGCCGTCGGCCTTCCAGCGGTAGGGTTTGGGGGCCAAGTTCCGCTGCGCCAAGTAGGCTTCGATGTCGCGCACCAACTCCCCGACGCTGGCAAAGCTGCCGTCCCGAATCACATCCTGCGTCAGCTCGCCGAAGAACCGTTCGACCAAGTTCATCCAGGAGGAACTGGTGGGGGTGAAATGGACATGGAAGCGCCGATGCCGAGACAACCAATGCTGCACGCTCTCCTCCTTGTGGGGGCCGGCGTTGTCCACGATCAGGTGCAGCGACAGGTTCTTGGGCGTCTCGCGGTCGATCTGCTTGAGAAAGCGGAGCCATTCGACGTGGGTATGACGCGCCTCCAGACGCGCGATGAGCTTGCCGTCGAGGTAGTTGAGCGCGGCGAACAAGGTGATCGTACCGTGGCGCTTGTAATCGTGGGTCCGGGTGCGGATGTCGCCGATCCCCAGCGGCAAGCCCGGCTGGGTCCGTTCCAGCGCCTGGCACTGGCTCTTCTCGTCACAGCACAGCACCAGCGCGCGCTCGGGGGGATCCAGGTAGAGCCCGATCACGTCCCAGAATTTTTCCTCGAAGTGCGGGTCCGTGGAGACCTTGAAGGTCTTGGTCAAATGGGGCTTGATGTCGTTGGCCTTCCAGATCCGGTGCACGCTGTCCGGCGACATCCCCGCCGCCTGGGCCATCGAGCGCACGCTCCAGCGCGTGCGCGGCTTCGGCGGCTGCGTGACCGCGGTGAGGACCTGCTCGACCTTGTCCGCCGGCAAGCTCGCCGGCCGGCCCCGGCCCTTGGCGTCGTTCAGTCCCGCCAAACCCTCGCGATCAAAGCGTTGCGACCACTTGTTCACACACGCCACACTGGCGCCCAACTCGGCGGCCACCTGCACCTGCTTGATCCCTTCGGCCCGGCGCAGGACGATGGCCGCGCGCAGGCTGTCGCGCTGGGACGCGGAGGGGGCCCTGACGCGACGCTCCAACTCCTGTCGCTCGGACGCGGTCAACTCAAGGCGGGACACCGGGCGGGCCATGGCCTGAAGATAAGGCCTTGACTCTGTTTTTACAACTCATTTGTCGGACGCGACACTAGCGGTCGATCTCGGGGATGACGACGTCGACGCTGCCCAGGATCGCCACCGTGTCGGCCAGCATCGTCCCCGGCAGCACCGCGGGCATGGTCGAGACGTTGGCGAAGGAGGGCGTGCGCAGCTTCACGCGCACCGGCGTGTCCGTGCCGTCGCTGCGGATGTAGATGCCGAAGTGGCCGCGCGCCGACTCGCAGGCGAAGTAGTGGTCGCCCGCCGGCGGCCGGATGCGCTTGGGCACCTTCGGCGCCTGCACCGGCCCCTCGGGGATGCCGCGCAGGGCCTGCTCGATCAGCCGCAGAGACTGCTCCATCTCGGCCATGCGCACCATGTGGCGGTCGAAGCAGTCGCCGCCGGCGCCGGTGGGCACGTCGAACTCCAGCCGGTCGTAGAGGCCGTAGGGCTCGTCCTTGCGCACGTCGCGGGCGATCCCGGCGGCGCGCAGGCAGGGCCCGGTGACGCCGTAGTCGAGCCCCAGCGGCCCGCCCATCACCCCGACGCCGCGGGTGCGGTGCCGGAAGATGACGTTGCGCGTCACCAGCTTGTGGTACTCCTCCAGGCGGTCGGTGAAGTAGTCGCAGAAGTCGGAGACGTCACGCAGGAAGACATCGTCCACGTCCATGGTGACGCCGCCGAAGCGCCCGTAGCAGTAGGTCAGGCGCGAGCCGGTGACGTAGTCGAGCAGGTCGAGGATCTTCTCGCGGTCGGTGAAGGCGTAGAGGAAGGGGGTGAACCCCCCCAGGTCGAGCAGGTAGGTGCCCATCCACAGCAGGTGGCTGGAGATGCGGTTCAGCTCGCCGGCGATGACGCGGATGTACTCGGCGCGCTCGGGCACCTCGATCTGCATCGCCCTCTCCACCGCCTGGCAGTAGCCGAGGTTGTAGATCATCCCCGACAGGTAGTCGATGCGGCTGGTGTTGGGCAGGAACTGCAGGTAGTCCCGGTTCTCGGCCATCTTCTCGTGGGCCCGGTGGCCGTAGCCGATCACCGGCTCGCAGGCGAGGATGCGCTCCCCTTCCAGGTGCAGGCGCAGGCGCAGCACCCCGTGGGTGGAGGGGTGCTGGGGGCCCATGTTCAGGTAGTAGGTCTCGCGGTCGGCCTCGTCCGGCACCAGCTCCATGGTGGGTGAAGGGTTGACGGTCATGCCTCCTCCCCCTCGTCCTCCGTCTCCTCGACCACGACCCCGGACAGCTGGTGGCGCAGGGGGTCCTCGTCGACGAAGTCCTTGCGCAGCGGATGGCCGCTGTAGTCCTCCGGCATGAGGATGCGCTTGAGATCGGGGTGACCCTCCACCGGCACGCCGTGCATGTCCCAGACCTCGCGCTCGTACCAGTCGGCCCCCGGGAAGACGGCGGCGATGCTCACCGCCGGCTGTCCGCCGTCGAGGCGCACGCGGACCAGGTGGCGGTCGGCATCCCCCGGGCGGTTGAACTGGTAGGCGAGGGTGAAGGCCCCCACCTCCTCGTCGCCGCGCTCGTCGAGGCAGGTGAGGTGCTCGAGGTAGTAGCCGGCGTCGCGGAAGCAGCGCGCCACCTCGGGCATGGCCTCGGCCTCGGCCGCGTGCCCGCGGTGATGGCCCCGCGTCGCGTAGTCCTGATCGGAGGAGTCGGTGACCCCGGCCGGTTGTGGGAGGGGGCCGCCGATCACGCCACCGTGGCCCGGGCCGTGTCCCCGGCCTTGATCTTCTCTTCGAGCTTGAGGATGCCGGCGAAGAGCGCCTCGGGGCGGGGCGGGCACCCCGGGACGTAGACGTCCACGGGGATGATCTTGTCGGCGCCCTCGATGATGGCGTACTGGCCGGGATACTTGAAGGGCCCGCCGTCGATGGTGCAGCCGCCCATGGCGATCGACCACTTGGGCGAGGGCATCTGGTCCCACAAGGTCTTGATCACCGGGCCCATCTTCCGCGAGATCGTGCCCGCCGTGATCATGACGTCGGCCTGCCGGGCGCTGGGGCGGAAGACGCCGGCGCCGATGCGGTCCAGGTCGAAGCGAGAGGCGCCCACGGCCATCATCTCGATGGCGCAGCAGGCGAGGCCGAAGGTCAGCGGCCACAGGGAGTTGGCGCGGGCGAGGTTGAGCAGGTTCTCGAGCTTGTCGAGATGCACGAGGGGCTTGGCCTGCTCGAGCAGGACGTCGCTCGGTTCGCTGGCTTTCGTCACGTTTCTACCTCCAGTGCAGGACGCCCTTGCGCCAGGCGTAGACCACGGCGAGGAAGAGGATGCCGATGAACAGGGAGAGCTCGACCAGGTCGCGCCAGGCGTACTCCCCGAAGACCACGGCCACCGGCAGGATGTAGAGCACGTCCACCTCGAAGGCCACGAAGATCAGGGCGAACAGGTAGTAGGCGATGTCGAAGCGCACCCAGGCGCTGCCCTCGGTGTCGACGCCGCACTCGTAGGTGTCGCGGGTCTTGGCGCCCAGCGACCGGGGCGCCAGGAACAGCGGCGCGATCACCGGGGCCAGGCCGAGGACCGTGCCGACGACGAGCAGGGCGCCGAAGAATCCGTATTCGGAGACCAAGGGACCTCGAGTTCGGAGTTGGGGAAACGCGGCGGTCCAGCAAATATCCTGTACGCCGCGGCCTCGTGCCAGAAGCGGGCCGGCTAGGAATCCCCCGGGGGCGCCGCCAGGGACCTCGCCCGCCGTTGCCACCCGTAGCGGCTCTCCCCGGTGAGCAGGGCCCGGAGCTCCTCCGGCAGGCCGGCTGCGAACTCCGGGTCGGGCTCGTACCCGTGCCAGGTCTGGAACATGGTGGGCGTGTAGCCGCCGATGATCAGCACCCGGTCGCGGTCCGAGCGGATGATCCCGGAGGAGTGCATGAGGGACTCGAAGAACAGCAGCGTCGACCCCGCCGGCGCCTCCACCTGGTGGATCAGGCCCGGGTCGGCCAGGGCCGCCTCGATGATGGCCCGGCCGTCCGCCTCCTCCGGCACCTTGTGGGTGCCGGCGATGACCGCGGTGCCGCCGTCGTCGGGCCCCAGGTCGGTCAGGTTCGTCAGGGTCTTCACGAAGCTGAAGTGATAGAGGCCCTGGGCCGTGTGGCCGTAGCCCGGGTTGATGCCGCGGTGGAAGCTGTACCTCTGCTCCTCCGCCGGCACCGGCCGCCGGATGTGGGCGTCCGACTGCTCGAGGCGCACCGTGCCGCCCACGATCTCCTGCACCATGCCCAGCAGCCGGGGGTGGGTCAGGTAGTCGAAGTAGCAGGGGGCCAGGTGCGGCAGGTTGTCGACGCGGAAGAAGTCGTCCCGGGTGGCCGACAGGTGGCAGCTGGGGCCGGGCGGCTCTCCCGTCTCCCGGCAGCGGCGCTCGATCTCGCAGGTCGTCTCGAGCAGGGTCTTCACCTCGCCGGCGCTCAGCACGTCCTCGACGACGACGTACCCGTTTACCTCGAGGTGCAGGCGCTGGGAGGCGGTCAGGGCGGGGAAGGGGACGGTCACGGGGTGCCCGTGCCGGGCACGTCGACGTCGACCACCAGGATGCGCCCGTCGCCGGGATGACGCTCGTGGCCGAGCACGGTCGACAGGCACAGGAAGAGGGTCCGCATCTCCGGCCCGCCGAGGGTGCAGGCGTAGGAGGCGGCGCCGTCCACGTCGATGCGGTCGACGATCTCGCCGCCCTCGCGCAGGCGCAGGAACCCTCCGGGCCCGCCGTACGCGTAGCAGGGCACGGCCACCCACAGACAGCCCTCCTCGTCCATGGTGATCCCGTCGGGGGGCGCCCCGATGTCGGCCCACACGCGCCGGTTCGTCAGGGAGCCGTCCTCCTCGACGTCGAAGGCGCTCAGCCGGTTGGCGAAGGTCTCGGAGACGATGTAGGTGCGGCCGTCGGGGGAGATGACGGCGCCGTTGGGGTAGGTCACGCGGTCGGCGGCGATGCGCGCCTCGCCATCGGGGTCGACCCGGATGATGTGGCTGAAGCCGGGTATGTTCCCCGGCCCGGGGGGTCTGGACTCGTCCAGGTCCTGCCAGCTGCCGACGTAGGCCCGCCCCCGGCCGTCGACGACCATGTCGTTGCACGGCAGGCCGTCCACGGCCTTCATGTCCCCCGCCAGCGTCAGGGAGCCGCCGGGGCCGACGGCCAGGAGCCGGCCCTGCTGCACGGAGACGACCAGCAGGGTGCCGTCGGGACGCCAGCCGAGGCCGGAGGGCCACCCGGGCACGGCGGCGATGGTCTCGAGGCGGCCGGCCAGGTCGACCCGCATCACCTCGCCGCCCAGCACGTCGGAGAACCACAGGCGGCCCTCGCCGCCGGGGCCGGCGCGCCAGCGCGGGCCCTCGGGGAAGTAGAGGCCGTCTGCGAGAAGCTCGGGGGTTCGCGGCATGGGTTCCTTCCGCTGCGCGGGATCAGGAGGTGGGCGCGCCCGCGGCCACCCAGTCGACGATGAGCTGGATCTCCTCGTCGCTCAGGGGCGGCAGCCCGATGGGCATCTGCTGGCCGGCTCCCGTGCCCTTCACCTTGCGGATCAGGTACGAGTCGTCGGGATGGCCCGGGTCGATCAGCTTCGCCGACTCCGCCTGCTGGCTCACCGCGTCGATGATCTCCGCCACCTGGTCCGCCTCCAGGGACAGGCCCGCCGCCCGGGAGGCCCCGGCGTGACAGCCGCTGGTGGCGCACTTGGGCGTGAAGATCTCGGCGCTCAGCCGCGCCAGGGTGACGGGCTCGCGCCCGTTCTCCTCGCCGTCCCCGTCCTCCACCGGCCGGCCGTCGGGTCCCAGGGTCGAGCCGTCGCCGCCGCAGGCCGGCAGCAGGGCCAGCACCAGCAGCGCCGCCGCCGCTTGTCGAAGTCTCAACGGCCGGCCTAGCCCTCGAACCCCACGTCGCGGTGGGCGCCGTCGCAGAAGGGCTTGTTCTTCGAGGCGCCGCAGCGGCAGAGGGCGTAGTGGTCCCTGGAGACCGGGGCGGCTCCGTTGGGATCCAGGAGCGGCAGGCCGCCGCGCACGTGCAGAGGGCCGTCCCTGGAGACGAAGATCTCGGGCTCGGAGAAGTATTCGTCGTGGAGGTCGTCCCCGAGGCGGTAGGCCAGGGAGCCGGAGGGGCAGCGGCGGATGGTGTCGATGATCTTCTGCCGCTCGGCGGCGTCGGGCTCGGCGCGGCGCTCGTCCCCCTCCCAACGGAAGAACACCTCGGGCGCGCCGTCGACGCACTCGCCGGCGTGGCAGCAGGCGTCGACGTTGTCGACGATGGTCAGCTCCTGCCCCTCGCAGAGCCTGGCCTCCGGCTCCCCGCGGGACTCGCACTCGCCCGAGAAGCCGTTCTCCTTGTGGGTGCCGTCGCAGAAGGGCTTGTTCGCGGACCCGCCGCAGCGGCACAGGGCGATGACGTTCCTCTCGCTGTCCTCCCTCTCCGTGGGGGGCTCTATGGGCCCGTCGTCGGCGTCGGTCAGGGTCATCAGATTCTTGACCAGCAGGGGGCCGGTCTCCAGCACCTCGATCGTCGGTCTCTCGTCGCTCAACTCGCCGCGCTCCTTTCCAGGGTTTCCTTCACCTCGTTCCACACCGAGTCCATCTCCTCCAGACTCGCCGCCGTCAGGTCCCGGCCCCGCTCGCGGAAGATCTCCTCCACCCGGCGAAAGCGCCGGTCGAACTTGTCCACGGCCGCGCGCAGGGCCTGCTCGGCGTCGACCTCGAGGAAGCGGGCGCAATTGACGAGGGCGAAGAGCAGGTCGCCGAACTCCTCCTCGACCCGCCGCCGCGCCTCGGGGCCGTCGGTGCGCCGCCGCCACTCGTTGCGCAGCTCGTCGAATTCCTCGGAGACCTTGTCCAGGGGCTCGTCGATGCGCTCCCAGTCGAAGCCGACGCGCGAGGCCTTGGTCTGCACGCGCTGCGCCCGCAACAGGGCGGGCAGCGGCTTCGGCACCCCGTCGAGGGCAGAGGCGGTGCGGCCGCCGTCCTCGCGCTCGGAGCGCTTGATCGCCTCCCAGTTGGCCGCCACCTGCCCGGCGCCGTCCACCTGCAGGTCGCCGAAGACGTGGGGGTGACGGCGCACGAGCTTGTCGACGATGGCGCGGCAGACGTCGTCCATGGTGAACCGTCCGTCCTCGGCGGCCACCTGGGCGTGGAAGACGATCTGCAACAGCAGGTCGCCGAGTTCGGCGCACAGGTCGGCGTCGGCCCCGGCGTCGATCGCCTCGAGGACCTCGTAGGCCTCCTCGAGGAGGTAGGGCTTGAGGGTCCGGTGATCCTGCTCCCGGTCCCAGGGACAGCCCTGCGGCGAGCGCAGGCGCACCATGGTCTCCACGAGCTCGGAGAAGGCGGAGGGCGGGTGCGGATCGGCCAAGGGAGCTCCTGGCGGGAGGAGGAAACACCGGGAAGAGCGGGAAATGTACGCGCCCGGGGCGCCGGCGCCATGCAGGGCGCGGATGGGCAGGTTGACGCTCCCGGAGGGCCGGCCTTACCTTGCCGCCCGCCACCCGGCCGCAGCACTTTTTCGGTGCTTCCCGGGCCTGTATGGCGGCGCGGTTCACCTCTGTGGAACCGCGCTTTCCTGCGTGTCCCGCGGCCCTTTTTCCAAGAGCGGAACCCATGGGCAGAATCATCGCCGTCGCCAACCAGAAGGGGGGCGTGGGCAAGACGACGACGGCGGTGAACCTGGCGGCCTGCCTGGCGGTGGGCGGCCATCCCACCCTGCTGATCGACCTCGACCCCCAGGCCAACGCCACCAGCGGCTGTGAGCCGGGTCCCGTCAGCCTCGAAGGCTCCGTGTACGAGGTCCTTCTCGGCCACGCGCCCCTCGAAGCCGTGATCTGCGCCACCGCCATCGCCGGCTTCGACCTGGTGCCCTCCCACATCTCGCTGGCCGGCGCCGAGGTGGAGATGGCCTCCATCCTCGGCCGCGAGAGGCGCCTGTCGGAGGCCCTCGAGTCGACCCGGGGCGACTACGATTTCGTCATCGTCGACTGCCCGCCCTCCCTCGGCCTGCTGACCCTCAACGCCCTGACCGCGGCCAACTCCTGCCTGATCCCCGTGCAGTGCGAGTACTACGCTCTCGAGGGGCTGAGCAAGCTGCTCAGCTCGATTCAGCTCGTGCAGCGCTACCTCAACCCCTCCCTGGAGATCGAGGGGGTCCTGCTGACCATGTTCGACGAGCGCCTGCAGCTGTCCCGGCGGGTCGCCGCCGAGGTCAAGTCGTACTTCGACGACAAGGTCTACGCCACCGAGATCCGGCGGAACGTCAGCCTCGCGGCGGCCCCGAGCTTCGGCCGCCCCGTCATCCTCTACGAGCCGCGCTCCACCGGCGCCCACAACTACAGCCGCCTCGCCGACGAGATCCGCGGCGCCCCCCCCCTGGCCATGGCCTGATGCGGATCGCAGACACCCACTGCCACGCCGGCCTGCTCAAGTACGAGCCGGTCGAGTCCCTCCTCTACCACATGGAGATCTCCGGGGTGAGCCAGGCCGTGCTCATCCAGTACGGCGGCAACAGCGACAACAGCTACCTGGTGGACTGCCTGCAGCGCTGCCCCGGGCGCTTCGCGGCGGCCATGATCGTCGATCCGGATGACGACGGCACCGCCATGCGGCGCTGGGCGGCGGCCGGCCTGACGGGCATCCGGCTCGGCGTCGAGTCGCGGGCCCGGGCCGACGACCCCCTGGCGCACTGGCGCACGGCGGCCGACCTGGGCCTGGTGGTGAGCGCCGTGTGCACGCCGGAGGAGATGCTGTCGGAGGGGTTCCGCGAGGTGCTCGACACCTTTCCGGACCTGTCGATCTGCATCGAGCACCTGGCCAGCGTGGGCCGCGCCGACACGGACGTGGAGTACCGCCGGGGCCTGGATGGGATCGCGTCGCGGCCGAACCTGTCCATGAAGCTGCCGGGCTTCGGCGAGTTCTGCCTCGGCCCCCTGCCCTTCGACCCCATTCCGCCGGTGGCGCGTCTGGCCCTGGAGGCCTTCGGCCCCGAGCGGCTCATGTGGGGCTCCGACTTCCCCCCGGTGAGCGGGCGCGAGGGCTACCACAACTCCCTGCAGGTGCCCTTCGACTACTTCGGCGACCTGAGCGACTCCGACCGCGAGTGGATCTTCGGGGGCGCCGCCCGCGCCGTCTGGGACCTGCCGCCGCTGCCCTAGGCCTGGCCCGCGCGCACCACCACCGACTGCAGAACCCCGCGGCCTCCGCCGCAGTCCTCTCCCGGCCCCGGCGCCGGCCGCATCCCTTCCGCCCCGCTCAGCCCCCGCCCCACGGCGCGCTCGAAAGCGCCCGGCCCCCAGCCCTCGCAGCCCGACGAGACCAGCAGCCAGCCCCCCGGCGCCAGGAGCCCCGCGCAGCCCTGGACGAGGGCCGTCAGATCGCGCTCGACGCGCCAGGGGCCTCCGTCCCGGCCGCGGGACCGGGAGAAGGCGGGCGGATCGCAGACGATGCCGTCGAACCGCCGCTGCCGCCGGCGGCAGCCCTCGACCAGCAGGCGGGCGTCGACCGCGGGATACTCGACGGCGGCCCCGTCCATGCCGTTGAGGGCGGCGTTCTGCCGGGCCCAGGCCAGGTGGGTCCGGCTGACGTCGTTCTGCACCATCTCGTGGGCCCCGCCGGCCAGGGCGGCGAGGCCGAACCCCCCGGTATAGGCGAACAGGTTGAGCACCCGGGCGCCGCGGGCGTGCTCGCGCACCCAGGCGCGGTTGCGCCGCTGATCCAGGAACAGGCCGGGGGACTGGCCGCCCGCCGCGCGCAGCTGGAAGCGCAGGCCCGCCTCGGCGGCGGTCCACGTCTCCGGCGCTCCGGGGGAGGACCAGTGGCGCCGGAGGCCGGGGTCCCGCCCCCGGTCCGGCATGCAGCGCAGATGCCAGTGGCCGGCGCCGGCGGCGCCGGTGAAGGCGTCCAGGCGGGCGAGATCCTCAGGCCGGGGGGAGGCGTCCCGGTACCAGGAGAACCAGCAGACCGGGCCGTAGCGGTCGCAGCGCAGGGTCCCGTCCTCGTCGTTCAGCAGCCGGGCGCAGGTGTCGGGGGCGGACAGGTCGAAGAGCCGGCGGCGGCGGTCGAGGGCGCGGCGCCAGGGAGCGGGCAGGTCGCTCAACCGGGGCTTCGCGAGGCGCGGATGCCGTGGCGTCGCAGCCGGTCGTAGAGGGTGGAGCGCTTCATGCCCAGAAGCCGGGCGGTGGCGGCGATGTTGCCGTCGCAGCGCTCCAGGGCCTGACTCAGCCGCCGGCCCTCGTCCACGGGCTCGGCGGGGGCCCGGTCTCCCCAGACCTCGTGGCGCGAGCACGACGCCCACAGGTGCTCGGGGGTGATCACCGGGTCGTCGCACTCGAGGACGACGCGCTTGATGACGACGTTGAGCTCGCGCACGTTGTTGGCGCGCCAGTCGTGGCTCTTCAGCCAGCAGAGGGCGCCCTTGCTCAGGCTCTGTATGTGATGGCGGCCGAAGCGCTCGCGGAAGTGGACGAGGAAGTGGCGGGCGAGCTCGGGGATGTCGGCGCGCCGCTGGCGCAGGGGCGGCACCGGGACCACGTAGTCGGCGAGCCGGTAGTAGAGATCGGTGCGGAAGCGGCCCTCCTCCATCGCCTGGGACAGCTCCCGGTTGGTGGCGGAGACGACGCGCACGTCCACCGGGACCTCCTCGGCGCCGCCCACGGGGCGCACCCGCCGTTCCTCGAGGGCGCGCAACAGCTTCGGCTGGGATGCCGCCGGCAGCTCTCCCACCTCGTCGAGGAACAGGGTGCCTCCCCGGGCCTGCTGAAACAGTCCCGGACGGTCGGCGTCGGCCCCGGTGAAGGCGCCGCGGCAGTAGCCGAAGAGGTGAGACTCGAGGAGGTTCTCCGGCATGGCGGCGCAGTTGACGGCGACGAAGGGACCCGTGCCCCGTGCCGGGTCGGACTCGTGCAGCAGACGGGCCACGAGTTCCTTGCCGGTGCCGCTCTCGCCGACGACGAGCACGTCCACTTCGAGTCCGAGGACGCGGTCCACGGCCTCGACGACCCCTCGCAGACCCGACTCCGCTCCGATCAGGAGATTCCCGCAGGAAGGCCGGGCGGGGATATGGGGGGCGGTCATGGGGGAGGTTCGACTGCGTCGGGGTGGCTAAGTATGCCCCTGGCCTGCCCGGGCCTCAAGCAAACGCTCTCCGTTTTGCAGCCGGCCGGGTGACGGCCGGTACCGGGAGGGCTCCCTCCGGCGCCGGGCCGTCGGCCCGGCGCTGCCCGCCGCCGTCCCCTGCGGGCGAGGTACGGAACTCGCTATGGCTGCGCCCTTCCTCGGATGACGCGAAGAACAACGGCGACGGAGATCTCCCCATGAACCGCCCGCCCACCCACCGCGAACCCCGGCTTCAGGTCCACGCCAACCCCACACCGGTCCGGCCGGGCAGCCCCGGCGATCCTCTCCTGGCTTCGGAGAGCGCCAGCATGCGCAGCGTTCTGGCGCAGGTGCTGCGCGTGGCCGACGCGGAGGCCACCGTCCTGCTCCAGGGGGAGAGCGGCACCGGCAAGGGGGTGCTCGCCCGGGTGCTGCACGACCGCAGCCCCCGGGGAGGCGGCCCCTTCGTCGAGGTCAACTGCGCGGCCCTGCCCGAGGGCATCCTCGAGTCGGAGCTGTTCGGCCACGAGAAGGGGGCCTTCACCGGCGCCGTGCGCCAGCGCGCGGGCCGCCTGGAGCAGGCCCACGGCGGAACCATGTTCCTCGACGAGGTGGGCGCCGCCGACGGCCGCGTCCAGCTGCGGCTGCTGCGCGTCCTGCAGGAGCGCCGCTTCGAGCGGGTCGGCGGCGATCGCACCTTCACCGCCGACGTCCGCGTCGTGGCCGCCACCAACGTCGATCTGGCCGCCGAGGTGCGCCAGGGGCGGTTCCGGGAGGACCTGTTCTACCGCCTGCACGTGATCCCCGTCGAGCTGCCGCCGCTGCGGGACCGCCGCGAGGACGTGCCCCTCCTCGTGCAGTACTTCCTGCGGCGGCCCCGGCCCGGAGCCCCGCCGCGGTTCCCCCGCGACATCGACGAGGAGGCCCTGCGGCTGCTGATCGACTACCCGTGGCCGGGCAACATCCGCGAGCTGGAGAACACGCTGGAACGCATGGTCGTGCTGGCCCGGGGGCCGCGGCTGACCGCGGCCGACGTGCCCGAGGAGGTGGCCGCCTGGCGCCAGGGGAGGGCGGCGGAGGCGCTGGAGGACCTGGGGGAGGTGAGCTACCGGGAGGCGCGGGAGTGGTTCGACCGCCGCTTCCTGAGCCATGCCCTGCGGCGGCACAACGGCGTCATCACCCACGTGGCCGATGCCATCGGCATGTCGCGGAAGTATCTCTACACGCGCCTGGAGCAGCTGGACATCGATCCGAGGCGCTACCGCGCCAAGTACCAGCGCCCCAACTGAGGTGTCCGCCCCCCGGGGCCCGGGAGTCGGGGGCGCCGACGGTTCAGCCGCCCTCGAGCCGTTCCCGCATCTGCCGCACGAAGTCGTTGTCGTCGTAGCCGCCGCGCACGGCCGCGAAGTCGCGGTCGCGGTCGGCCTCGCCGCCCTCGAGGCCGTATCCGAAGCGGGCGATGGGGTCGAACTCCTTCTCGGCGTCGGCCAGGATCCTGCGCACGAAGGAGGCCGTGGACTTGCGGTGGGCGGCCTCGATCTGGTCGAGGCAGGCCGGGGTCAGGTCCTCCGTCGAGGTGCCGGTGCGCTCCTGCCAGACGGCCCGCACCCACTCCCACTCGTCGGCCTCGTACGCGGCGTCGGCCTCGGCGAAGGCCGCGTCCAGGTCGGCGGGACCGGCCAGCTCGCCGCCGGCGACCCCGTCTTCGATGCGCCGCAGGCGCTCCCGGGGCATCAGCAGCCCCCCCACGTCGGTCCAGTCGGCGCCGTACACGCCCTCTCCGGCGGACAGGGCTCCGCGCAGGGCCTCGCCATCCCCGGCCCGCCGGGCCTCGGCGGCGCGCTCGAGGATCCGGCCGCGCAGGTAGGCGTCGATGCCGTCGGCGTAGTTGCGGGCGCTGCGGCGCAGCAGCAGGCGCTTGATCACCACGCCCTTGTAGCGCACCAGCTCGACCTCCCGGCTCGTGCCCTCGTAGAGCTCCTTCAGCAGGGCCTCGCCGCGCAGCATCTTGCCCACCGTGTAGGGGCTGTAGACCTCGAAGCGGATCTGGTCGCGGCGCACCGACCCTTCGCGGCGGTCCCGGGTCGGCCACTTTTCGCCGTCGCGCACGGTGCCCACGGTGAACATGTTCATCGCCGGCGTGCACAGGGACTCGCCGTCCTCCTCGGTGACGTAGGAGAAGGGCAGGTCGCCGATGTCGAAGTTGTTCAGGTGCTTGCCGATGATGACGCAGAACGGGCCGACCACCGTGGGCCAGCGCATGTACGAGAAGGAGCCGTTCTTCGTGCCCCGCTGGATCACGCCCTGGTGCACGGGCCCGAGCTTGTACATGTGGTTGGACTGGTTGGTGCCGGAGCCGGCGTTGTAGAAGGAATAGACGCCGGCGATGAGCAGGGTGGACTTGTGGTGGGTCACGGTGTAGGGGCCGGCGAAGATCGAGCAGGCCTCGCCGTGGAAGCCCTCGCAGTTGGCGAAGAACAGGGAGTTCTCGACCGAGAACTGCTTGCCGAGATGGACCCCCTGGCCGACGAAGGCCGTGTGCAGCACCACCCCGTCCTCGACGGCGGCGCCCTCGGCGATGATGAAGTCCTCGGCGCAGACGCCGGCGCCCACCCGGGCCGGGGCCTCCGGCTCCGAGAGGATGGTGCCGTTGCACAGCCGCGAGGCGCCGAGCACCTCGGCGGCGGGTCCCACGTCGACGTCGATCAGGCGCCCCACCTGGTCCACCCGGGCCCCGGCGCCGATCCGCCCATGGTCACGGGTGGCCTGGCGCGCGTACCCGGCGGCGATCCCGCGCAGGCCCTCCACCAGGCCCTCGCGGTGACGGTGCATGGCCATCAGGTAGGCGTACTGGCTCGACATCTCCGCGAAGAGGGTGACCTCGCGGCCCCCGCCCTCGTTGACGGGACTGGCCTCGACGCCGTTGCCGAAGGTGGCCCCCGGGCGCGTGACGGCGGAGCCCACCCCGGTGACGACGGCGCCGTCCTCCACCCGGTAGCGGGCGAGGCAGCCGACGCCGGAGATCAGCACGTCGTCGCCGATCTCGCAGTCGACGATGGTGGCGTCGGACAGACCCGCGGGCAGCCGCACGCCCTCCTCGAGGTCGGCCGACCCGCGCAGGGCGCCCACCAGCACGTGGCCGGCGAAGCGCACGTTGCGCACGCGGGTCGGGTCGAAGCCGGCGGAGACGCGGACCCGGGTCCAGTCGTCGCAGGTGCAGCCGCGGGCCTCCAGGGCCGAGACCGCCGCCGCGGTCAGGGGCAGGTGAGTGCTCATATCTAATTGAAGACGCCGGGTTTCTCGCAGGGCGCGACAAACCTAGCGGCGGTCCCGGGGGTGTCAAGCTCGCGCCCCGGCGGGGCCCCGGCCGGGCCTCCGGTTTCCGGAAATCCGGCCCTGTCGTACATTCCAGCCCCGAAAAAACCCCATGTCAGGCAACATAAAGCTCGAAATCTGCGACCACGCGGAAGGCGTGGCCCGCCAGGCGGCGGCCTCCCTGTCCGCCCTCGTCCGTTCCCGTTCCGAGACCGTCGTCGGCCTGGCCACCGGGTCCACCCCGGAGGCGACCTACGGCGAGCTGGCCCGCATGCACCGGGACGAGGGTCTGAGCTTCGCCGGCGTCACCACCTTCAACCTCGACGAGTACTGGGGGCTGGGCGGCGACCACGAGCAGAGCTACCGCCACTTCATGAGCGACCGCCTCTTCCGGCACGTCGACATCCGGCCGTGGAACACCCACGTCCTCAACGGGCGGGCCCGGTTCCCGGAGCTGGAGTGCCGGTCCTTCGAGGACAGGATCCTGTCGGTGGGCGGCGTCGACCTGTGGCTTCTCGGCATCGGCGGCAACGGCCACGTCGCCTTCAACGAGCCGGGCAGCCCCGTCGACTCGCGCACCCGGCTGGTGAGCCTGGCCCAGGAGACCATCGACGCCAACAGCGACGGCCGGTTCTTCTCCGATCCGGCCGAGGTGCCCCGCTGCGCCCTGTCGGCCGGCATCGGCACCATCCGCGAGGCCCGGGCCATCGTCCTGCTGGCCACCGGCGACAACAAGGCCGACGCCGTGGCCGCCGCCGTGGAGGGCCCCTTCACCCCGGACTGCCCGGCCAGCCTGCTCCAGGACCACCCGGACTGCACCTTCATCATCGACGCCGGCGCGGCGTCCAAGCTCGCATCCTAGGCAGAGGGAACATGGACAGGGACGACGTCAAGCAGAGGGTCTACGGCGTGATCGCCAGCGTGCTCAAGATCGACGTGGGCCGCATCGAGGAGGCTCAGTCCTTCTCGGCCGATCTCGGCGCCGAGTCGGTGCAGTCGGTGGAGCTCATGGCGGGCTTCGAGGAGGAGTTCGAGATCGAGATGGACGAGGACGACGCCCTCGCCGTGCAGACCGTGGGCGGCGCCATCGACTTCATCGGCAGACATCTGGACTGAGGAACAGGAGAAGAGAAGATGACGGTGGCCACTACAGGCCGGTTCGAGCTGCGGGAGGTGGAGGAGCCGAACCTGCTCGACGAGATGTTCGACTATTCCCTGCCCCCGAAGATCGAGTTCGACGGGGCCATCCACGAGGAGATCGACGGGCAGGTGGTGACCTTCGACCCGGCCGAGATGCTGGCCCGGGACCTGGTGATCACGGACACCACCTTCCGCGACGGGCAGCAGGCGCGGCCCCCGTACACGGTGGAGCAGCAGGTCACCCTCTTCGACATGATGGCCCGCCTCGGCGGCCCCAACGGGGTGATCCGGCAGACCGAGTTCTTCCTCTACACGGCCAACGACCGCAAGGCCCTCGACGACTGCCGGGCCCTGGGCCACCCCTACCCGGAGGTGACCTCGTGGATCCGCGCCGACAAGGGCGACTTCCGGCTGGTGAAGGAGGCGGAGGTCAAGGAGACGGGGCTGCTCACCCCGTCGTCGGACTATCACATCTTCTACAAGCTCAAGAAGGACCGCCGCAAGGCCTTCGACGACTACATCGAGGTCATCGAGGCCGCCTGGGAGGCGGGCATCCGGCCGCGGGTCCACCTGGAGGACCTGACCCGCGCCGACTTCGACGGCTTCGTGCTGCCCTACGTCTCGGAGCTGAAGCGCCGCTCGGAGCAGGTGCCGGCCGACCTGCACGTGAAGATCCGCCTGTGCGACACCATGGGCTTCGGCGTGCCCTCGCCGGGGGTGGCCCTGCCGCGGTCGATCCCCAAGATCATCCACCGCATGACCCACGATGTGGGGATCCCGCCGGAGTGCCTGGAGTGGCACGGCCACAACGACTTCCACAAGGTCCACGTCAACGGCGCCACGGCCTGGCTGTACGGCTGCAACGCCGTCAACACCACCCTCTTCGGCTTCGGCGAGCGCACCGGCAACCCGCCCCTGGAGGGGGCGCTGATCGAGTACATCGCCCTGCGCGGCGACCTCTGCGGCATCGACACGCAGATGATCCAGGAGATGGCCGACTACATGCGCTCCATCGGCGTCGAGATCGCCCCGAACTACCCCTTCGTGGGCCGCGACTTCAACACCACGAGGGCGGGCATCCACGCCGGCGGCCTGCGCGCCGACGAGCGCATCTACAACATCTTCGACACCACCGCCCTCTTCGGCCGCCCGCCGCGGGTGTCGATCACCGACAAGTCCGGCGTCGACGGCGTCGCCCTGTGGGTGAACGACTTCCTCGGCCTCGAGGGCGAGGCGAAGCTGTCGAAGATCAAGGTCCACAAGGTGGCGCGCTGGGTCATGGACCAGTACGAGGTCCACAACCGCATGAGCGCCATCACCGACGAGGAGCTGGAGGAGCAGGTCAAGGAGCATCTGCCCGACCACTACGCGCGGCGCGTCCGCAGGGCGGGCTGAATGCGCTCCCACTCATGGCAGGGGGATTGAACCGATGCTGACCCAGGAGATGGAGCGCGCCCTCAACGAGCAGGTGAACGTCGAGCTGCAGTCGGCTTACCAGTACCTGGCGCAGGCGGCCTATTTCGAATCGATCGACCTGAAGGGCTTCGCCCACTGGATGGGGATCCAGTATCAGGAGGAGCGCGCTCACGCGCTGAAGATCTACCAGTTCATCATCGACCGCGACGGCCGCGTGAAGCTGCTGCCCCTGGCCGAGCCGGTGGGCGAGTGGGAGGACCCGACCCGCGCCTTCGAGGCCGCCCTCGAGAGCGAGCGCGACAACAGCCGGCGGATCCACGAGCTCTGCGACCTGGCCATGGGCGAGAAGGACCACGCCACCCTGGCCTTCCTGCAGTGGTTCGTCACCGAGCAGGTCGAGGAGGAGGCCGTGGCCCACGACCTGGTGCAGAAGCTGAAGCTGGTGGCCGACAGCAACGCCGGCCTGTTCATGCTCGACCAGGAGCTGAACCAGCGCGCGCCGGCGCCGGAGACAACCGACATGCCCGGGGCCTGAGGGGCTCCGTGAGAGTCGCCGTCACCGGCAGCGCCGGCCGCATCGGCGCCTCTGTCGTGGCCGATCTCGCCGGCCGCGGCCACCAGGTGACCGGGCTCGACCTGCGCCGCGGCGACCATCCCGGCGTCCGCCACCTCGCCGCCGACCTGACCGACGCCGGGCACGTCTACTCGGGCCTGGCCGGCGCCGACGCCGTCGTTCACCTCGGCGCCTGGTCGGGCACCGTTCCCGACACCGAGGTCTACGCCGCCAACACGGCCGGCGCCTTCAACGTCCTCCGGGCCTGCGCCGACCTCGGCATCCGCCGCGTCGTCACCGCCTCCAGCGCCCAGGTCTACGGCTTCAAGGCCGATCCCCCCGTCTACCTCCCCGTCGACGAGGACCACCCCCTGCGCCCGCAGAACAGCTACGCCTTGGCCAAGATCGCCAGCGAGGAAGCGGCCGAGTACTTCTGCGAGCGCCACGGCCTCGAGGCCGTGACCTTCCGCTTCATGGGCATCCGCCGGCCCGGGGAGGTGCCCCCGCAGATCGAGACTCTGAAGGCCGATCCCGCCTCGGGCGTGGGCCTGCTGTGGACGCGCACCGACGTGCGCGACGCCGCCCGCGCCTGCACCCTCGCCGTGGAGGCGGTCAGCGTCGAGCCGGGGGTCTACAACCTGACGGGAAGCAGGATCATTGCGTCCGAGGACACGGCCGTCCTCGTGGAGCGGCTCTTCGGCGCCGCCACCGAGGTCCGGGCCGAGCTGCCCGGCCGCTCCTCACCCATGAGCTGCGCCAAGGCGGAGGCCGCCTTCGGCTGGAGCCCCGCCTTCGTGTGGACGGCCGACGGCCTGTCCCCGGACCACTCATGAGATTCGGCATCATCGGCTGCGGCTCCATCGCCGCCAGCTCCTTTGCCCCCAGCCTGCTGAATTCCCGCGAGACCGATCTGACCGCCGTCTGCCGCCGCGACGGCGACGGCGCCCGGGAGTTCGCCCGCCGCTTCGGCGGCGCCGCCTACGACTCGGCCGCCGCCCTCATCGGGGACCCCGCCGTGGAGGCCGTCATCGTCTCGACGCCCACCGACACCCACTGCGAGCACACCCTGGCCGCCGCGGCCGCCGGCAAGCACGTCCTCTGCGAGAAGCCCATGGCCCGCGACCGCCGCGAGGCGCGGCGCATGATGGAGGCCTGCCGCGACGCCGGCGTCACCCTCGGCATCGCCTACCGCCGCCGGCTCTTCCCCCAGGTGCTGGAAGCGAAGCGGCGGCTGGCGGCCGGCGAGATCGGCCGCCAGGTCTTCAGCCGCACCCACTACAGCGGCGGCGGCGGCCTCGGCTCGGGGTCGTGGCAGACCGAGCCCGGCATCGGCGGGGCCCTCATGGAGATGGCCGTTCACCGCATCGAGGTCCTCCTCAACCTCGCCGGCAGCGAGCCGGTGGAGGTCTGCGGCCTCCTCGACACCGTCCACCACGACTGGCCCGTGGACGACACCGACGCCCTGCTGCTGCGCTTCGCCGACGGCACCGCCGGGATGCACTCGACGATCCTCACCTCCAACCCGCGCCGGGACTTCGCCCAGATCGACGGCGTCGACGGCCGCATCGTCATCGACGGCCTGGAGTACGGCGGCGGGGCGATCGAGGTGGAGACGGCCTCGGGGCGGGAGTCGGTGCCCGTGGAGCCGCTGCAGGCCCCGTACTTCGACCAGCCCATGATCGAGGACTTCGTGAACGCCGCGCGGGAGGGGCGCGAGCCGGTCTGCGACGGCGTCACCGGATATTGGGTGCAGGCCGTGGCCGACGCGGCGAGGGAGTCCTCGGCCAGCGGCGCCCGCGTCGCCGTGGAGCCCTGGGCCTGAAGGAGGCGCCCCATGACCGAGCGGCCCAACATCCTCTTCATCCTCACCGACGACCAGGGTCCCTGGGCCCTCGGCTGCGCCGGCAACGACGAAATCCGCACCCCCGGCCTCGACCGCATCGCCGCCGCCGGGGTCCGCTTCGAGCACTTCCTCTGCGCCTCGCCCGTCTGCTCGCCGAGCCGCGCCAGCTTCCTCACCGGCCGCATGCCGTCCCAGCACGGCGTCCACGACTGGATCCGTGAGGGCAACGTCGGCGACGGCGCCGCCCGCTACCTCGAAGGGGAGACGGCCTGCACCGACGTCCTCGCCGCCCACGGGTACAAGGTGGGGCTGTCGGGCAAGTGGCACCTCGGTCACAGCCAGCTCGTCCAGCACGGGTTCTCGCACTGGTACGTCCACCAGCGCGGCGGCGGCGACTACAACCGCCCCCCGATGGTGCGCGACGGGCAGCTGGTGACCGAGGACGGCTACGTGACCAACCTGATCACCGACGACGCCCTCGCCTTCCTCGACGCCCACGCCGGAGGCCCCGAGCCCTTCTACCTCGGCGTCCACTACACGGCGCCGCACTCGCCGTGGACCGGCCACCCCCAGGCCATCGTCGACTCCTACGACGACTGCCCCTTCGACACCTGCCCCCAGGAGCCGATCCACGAGTGGGCCCGGGGTCACGGGCTGTCCGAGAACTGCCTCGGCAACCGCGAGATGCTCAAGGGCTACTTCGCCGCGGTCACCGCCATGGACGCCGACGTGGTGCGCCTCCTCGACCGGCTGCAGGCCCTGGGTCTGCGCGAGCGGACCATGGTCGTGTTCGCCAGCGACAACGGCTTCAGCTGCGGCCACCACGGGTTCTGGGGCAAGGGCAACGGCACCTTTCCCTTGAACATGTACGAGAACTCGGTGACCGTGCCCTTCCTCGTGAGCCAGCCCGGACGGGTGCCCCAGGGCGTCGTCGAGCCCGGCCTGTTCAGCGCCTGCGACCTCTTCCCGACCCTGCTGGAGCACGCGGGTCTGCCCGAGCCGGACGACGGGGGAGGGGGACGTTCGGGCAGGAGCTTCTCCGGCCTGCTGGGAACGGGGGCGGACGCTGGCGGGACCGAGGGCCGCGAGGCCGTGGTCGTCGACGGCAGCCGCTGCGCCGAGTACGGCGCCTCGCGCATGGTCCGCACCCGGGACTGGAAGTACGTCGACCGCGGCGAGGAGCTGCCGGCGGAGCTGTATCATCTAGAGGAGGACCCCGGCGAGCGCGCCAACCTGGCCGGCGACGCGGGCTATGCCGCCCGCCGCCGCGAGCTGCACGGTCTGCTGGAGGACTGGTTCCGCCGCCACGGCGCCGGCGGCGAGCGCGACGGCCGGAGGTGGGAGGTGACGGGCGCGGGGCAGCTGCGGCCGGTGGGCGGGGGGCGGGAGGGGTCCGGGGGGGCGGCTTTCGCGGGGCGGGGGCAGTGAGGGCGGAGCGCGAATGCGTGGCACTGTACAGGTAGAGGATCGCTACATCCTCATGCTACCGCCAATTGCTCCATCTCCACATGCATCCCAGTTTGCTCGCCCTTGTTCCTGTCAGCAGAGTCCGCGGGAGGCCCTGAGGATTGCAGCCGGCGCATAGGGATTTCGCCATCGGGTTCCAAGCGGTATAGGCAAAGCGCCCCCAGGCCGCTTTCCATGTCAATTGCCTGGTCCATCCCCTGATGTAGTTTCGCCGGCAAGGGGATCTCCGACTCGAATTCCAGCTTGGCCTCTATGTAGTCATCAAAAGCAACGTCAAGATTCGCCATCGCTTCAACGCAGGTTGATCCATCTGTCTTGCATCCAGGAAGTTCTTCAATCCACGCGACCCAGTAGTGCTCACCATCCTCCTGCCGCAGTTCTGCCCTCCGGGCATAGGGGAGGGCGCGGTAGTAATTCAGATCCTTGGCCATGTAGATGCTCCTCTTGAGGTTAAGGCTGGGGGCAGTGCACCGAATCGATTAGACCAATTGCCTCCCGTACAACCCAGGCCCGAATCTTCCGGTGTCTCGGTACTGAGATGGTCAGGCTTGGGTAACTCTCGTGTTCATACGACTGTGTGTTTCCTGCCCTCCCTGAATCGAAAACCGTGAGCTTGAAGAAGGGTCTCGATGTCTCGCTCTGTGTGTCCATGCGGGGACCGCCGCATTCTCTCCAGAATCTTGTCCGCACTCGGCATGCCTCCAAGCCATCACTTGGCCAGGGAAGCACTGATCGGCACAGTACCAATGTGACGACCATCTACTGTGACTACGAATTCGTATTGGCCAGGCTTCGGGAATGGTAATCGCTGGATGGTCAGTGACATCTCAGTAGCTCTCAGGTCCTGAGTGAACTCAAAACCACCGGATACGGTCTCTCCGATCTGCCGGTGGTCGGCATCAACGAACCGTAGTTCCATCTGATGCTGTCCAAGTTCCGAGGCATCACCCTCCATTCTCACAAGCAGGGACAGGCCCGGGTGATTAAACGGAAATCCCTCTGCAGTGATATTCGTGAAGGTGCCAATTATGTTGTTCTTGCCCTGAGATCCCGGCACAATTGCATCGGCTACGAGGCCATATCTCATGTACACAGCCTTAGGCCTCCACGCTTATGGTCGTCAGGCTGCACGGATGTGCAGTTTTTGGAGGTTACAGTGCGCAGAAATCCCGCGCAAGGTGCACGGTTGAGCAGTTTTCATTGACTTCTCCTGGGCCTCTGACCTACCGGGTCCCGCGCTGTGTCTGCGGCACTCGCTGGCGGTTTCCTGGCAACCACGATCGCCTGGAGTGAAGCCGGCATAGGAATTGCCCTGGCAGCGATGGAGGCCGGCTGACCGACACCCTCGCGGCGCATCCGGCGCCCAGGCGGCCAAGACATATCTTCCCATTCTCGTCCCCCCTGGAGGTGCCCACTCGACTATGGATAGCATCTACCTGATCGTTCTGCAGGAGCCCTCCGAATACGCTCGGGGCAGGTTGGCTCAGGCCTGGACCACCGAGTACGTGATCGATGGTCGTACCCCCCTCGTTCCTACCCCACCGTCCGGAGGAGCGCCCGAGCAGAGGATCCGTCGCCTGGAGACGCAACTGGCAACTCTCGAGGAGCGATCAAGGCACATGCCGACCAAGGCGTGGGTGTTGGCGGGAGTCCTGGGTGGCATGGCGATCTCGGCTGGGATGGCTACCGCCATCGCCCTGACCGTGGTGAGGTTGTTCTGGAACTCGAACTGACCTACAGGCTTGGCCTTACCGAGGCCCATGTCGACGGCCTGCCAGCCTTGCGGGAATATACATTTGTGCAGTAGATTCAGTTTGTCGTAGGGGTGGCAGAGAAGACACGGTACTTGCCCGTTCGGCTTTCCTGCTGCCGGACTTGACCCTCCCCCCAGATTTGGGGTAAGGTTTCGCGCCGTCCCCCTTTCCCTTGGGTAGGCCTTCAGACCTTGAGCATGCCGCCCTCCGAGGTCTATCTCGACAACAACGCCACGACCCCGCCCCTGCCGGAGGTCCGCGCCGCGGTGCTCAGTGCCCTCGGCGCCTTCGGCAATCCTTCCAGCAGCCACGAAGCCGGCGAGCGAGCCCGCGGGCAGCTGCGCGAGGCCCGATCCTCGCTGGCCTCCCTTCTCGGATGCGACCCTGCCTCGATCATCTTCACCAGCGGCGCCACCGAGGCGAACAACACCGTCATTCGTCACTTCTCCGGGCCGGGCCGGCGGATCGTGTCCACCACGGCCGAGCACTCCTCCGTCCTCGCCGCCCTCGAAGGGAGGGCCCGGGAGGGCACGGAGGTCGTGCTGCTCCCCGTCGGGCGCAGCGGCCTCATCGATCCCGACGACCTGCGGAGGGCGATCGCCGAGGAGACCGCCCTGGTCTCGGTTCAGTGGGTCAACAGCGAGACGGGAGTCAAACAGCCGGTCGAGGTGATCGGGCGGTGGTGCGCGGAGGCGGGGATTCCCTTCCACACGGACGCCGCGCAGGCGGTGGGCAAGCTGCCGGTGTCGCTTGGAGATCTGCCCATCGACTACGCGTCGATTGCCGGCCACAAGTTCCACGCTCCCGTGGGTGTCGGCGCCCTGTACGTCAGGGACGGTGCTCCACTCCAGGGCCTCCTGGAGGGCGGCGCCCAGGAGTCCGGCCTGCGGGCCGGCACCGAGAACGTGCCGGGGATCGCGGGGATGGGCTGCGCGGCGAGGCTCCGTGCCGGTGCCCTGGAGGAGGCGATCACCCGGCTCTGGGGTCTGCGCGACCGCCTCGAGAGGGAGACCATCGATCGCTGCGGCGGCGTGACCGTGAACGGTGATGCCCGGACCCGTGTGTGCAACACCACGAACCTGCTTTTCCACGGGGTGGACGGGGAGGCCTTGGTGGCGCGGCTGGATCAGCGCGGGATCCGTTGCTCGCAGAGTTCGGCGTGCACCAACCAGCGGCCCGAGCCGTCCCACGTGCTGCGGGCCATGGGACTCTCCGAGGAGGAGGCGTACGGGAGCGTCCGCTTCAGTCTCTCCGTGCTCAACGACGAGGAGGATGTGGCGGCTGCCTGCGCAACCGTGGAGGAGGAGGTGAGCCGGATCCGGGCGTTCTCCGGCTGGAAGGGGGCGGACCGGATGGAGCTGTCGGAGGTGGCCGAGTGAGGTTCGGAGGACACGAGACCTTCCCCGTCCGGGAGGGGTGGCTGCACAAGGGGCTGAAGCTGGTGGCCGAGGAGCCCGACAAACTCGGCGACAAGCATGTCGCCGACTGGCTCGGAGTAGGGCGAAACATGGCCAAGTCCATTCGACACTGGCTGCTGGCGACGGGCCTGTGCGAGCAAGTCGATGGAGGTAGACCCCGCAAGAGCGCGAAGCTGCAACCCACCGACCTGGGCCACCTCGTCTGGGACCGCGACCCCTACTTCACGGACATCGGCACCTGGTGGGCGCTGCACGTGAACCTGATCAGCAGCCCGGCCCACGCCCTCACCTGGGATTGGTTCTTCAACAACTTCAAGCTGCAGCGCTTCGACAAGGCGGTGTGCATCGACAGCCTGCAACGGTACCTGCAGATGCAGCGAGGCCGGATCCCGAGTCCCCGCACCCTCGACCGCGACACGAGCTGTCTGCTGCTGAGCTATTCGAGAAGCATCCCCGACCGGAGAGTCGATCCGGAGGAGGCGCAGGAGTCACCCTTCACCGAGCTGGGCCTGCTCGCCCACTACCGCACGAGCGGCTACTACGAGGTCAACCGGGGGCCGAAGGCGATCCCCGCGCACATCCTCTGCTACTCCCTGGCCAAGGCCTTTCAGGGCGAGGCCCACGACGGCCCCATCCAGGCCCCGGTGCAGGAGGCGTCATGGCAGCGGGGCGGTCCGGGCAACGCCTTCTGCATGACGGCCGAGGACCTGTACGAGACGGCCGTGCTGGCGGAGCAGGCTCAGGTTGGTCTCGAAATCCAGGGACTGGCGGGGGAACGAAGACTCGTCGTGGAGCGGCGGGATGAGATCGACTGGCTCGAAGCGTACTACACGAGTGAGGGATTGAGTCGCCATGCCGCGTAGGAAGACCGTGGCGAGCGACTTGCTTCCCGCGACGTGAGAACCGAAGAGGCGCTCGATGGCTAGTGGTTCATCCAGGTAACAATGCTGGATAGAGGCGGTGCAGCTTGATGCGCGCCTTCTCGGTGGTGAATCGCCATTTGACCGGGGCCTGGCTGTTCTCGCGTTGCGACAGCCAAGCCTGGACCTGTTGGCTCAGTTGCTGAATCGTTGCGATGCGTCGGTCCAGACACTGCCGGGACAGCATCTTCAACCCGATTTCGGCCATGTTGAGCCAACTGCCCCGTTTCGGGGTGAAATGAATGTCGATCTTGTCGGCGATGCGTTTGGCCTCGGCCGGCGCAAAGACATCGTACAACGCCGCCTTCTGGTGCGAACTCAGGTTGTCCATGACCAAGGTCAGGCGCTCGGCCTCCGGGTAGTAGCGGTCGACCAGGTCTTTCATCACCCGAGCCCAATCTTTCTTGGTGCGCTGCTGCGTGACCTGGACGTGGCAGCGGCCGGTGAGCGGTTCCAGCATCATGAAGACGTTGGCCACGCCCTGGCGGACATAATGATGATCATACCGGGCCGGATGGCCCGGTATCGCCGGCCGAGGGGCCTGCACCTCGCCCACCAGTTGTTTGCTGGTCTCGTCCAGGCAGACCGTGGGATGTTGGGGATCGTAGGGCCGGGTATAGACATCCAGCACATCCTCCATGGCACAGACGAAGGCGGCATTGGGGGCGCCCGGCAGGCACCACATTTCCTGCCGCCAGGGCTTCAAGTCGTTTTTTTTAGTGTCTTTCGGACGGTTTCCGGGCTGACCCGGTCGACCACTTCCAAGGCCACCAGGCGGTCGGCCAGCAATCGGAGGGTCCAGCCCTTTCTCCCCTCCGGCGGCGGACTGCAGGCCAGCGCGACGAGACGAGCCTCGCCTTCCCCGTCGATCTTCTTGGCCCGGCGATTCTTCTGCTCCTTGCGCTGCAGGGCGGCCTCCAGGCCTTCTTCGACGAATCGCCTGCGCAGACGCTCGACCGTGCTGGGATGGACCTCGAGCGCCTGCCCGATCCGTTCGTCGGTCCAGCCCTCTCCCTGCGGTCCTTGATCCGTCTTCAGGAGAAGGCGCGCATGCCGCTGCTTGAAAGCCGCCGCTTTCCCCTTGGAGATCAGATCGCGCAACCCGGTGCGCTCCTCGGCTGTGAGAGTGACGATGTATCTCTTCTTGGGCAACGCCGTACTCCTTTTCCAACAAAGGGGATGGGGAAAAAGGATACGGCTGCCACTCTTGTTCCGCAATTCTAAGTGGATTGACCACTAGTATGCAGGAGGCGCTCGACAGCCTCTCCGACAAGAGTATCCGCCACATCGTCAGCATCTCCGGCGGCAAGGACTCGACAGCTCTCGCCCTGTACATGCGCCAGAGCTACCCGGAGATTCCAGCGGAGTACGTGTTCTGCGATACCGGCTGCGAGCTGCCCGAGACCTACGAGTACCTGGAACGGCTCGAGGCTCTGCTAGGTGTGGAGGTGAAGCGGCTCAACGCTCTCGACGACCTGAAGGTGGCGAGAAAGCCCGGGCGCAATCCCTTCGATCTCTATTTGAACGAACTGTACGGTGGCTTCCTGCCGAACCCTCGGTCCAGGTGGTGCACCCGGGCGCTGAAGATCCAGCCCTTCGAGCGCTTCGTCGGCGACAGCCACGCCTTCAGCTACATCGGGATCCGCGGCGACGAGGACAGGGAGGGCTACCAGTCCAAGAAGCCCCCGGTCATCTCCCAGCGGCCGAACATCCTGCCGGTGTACCCCTTCAAAGACGCCGGGATGATCCTGGAGGACATCAAGCGGATACTGACCGAATCCGGCATCGGCATCCCCGGCTACTACCGCTGGCGGTCCCGGTCAGGCTGCTATTTCTGCTTCTACCAGCAGGTGGGGGAGTGGCAGAATCTCAAGGAGGTGCACCCCGATCTCTTCGAGAAGGCGATGGGCTACGAGCGGAGCAGCGTTGGCGATCGAGGATACACCTGGGTCGATGGCCGGCCGCTGCTGAGGATCGCCGAGTTGCCGGAGCGGGAGGAGATCCCCGCACCGGACTTGGCGGAGGGGTGCGCGGTGTGTCATCTGTAAGAGAAGGGGAAGGAGAATCCCAACTGACCGACGTCCAACTCACCGTGAAAGAGATGAGGGAGAAACTCACCCATGCCAAGGCCTCCCTAACCGACGCGGAGGCCGCCCTCATGGACTGGGTGGAAGGCGGACCCCTTACCACCATCAAGGAAGCCTACAAGGGAGTGCTCGACCTGGAAGAGGCCCTCGACACGGCCACCAACCCCCATCAAGTCACCGCAAGCGTGGACCCGTCCTGTGGTCGCGTCGTCCGCACCGAAGACAATGCGCACCCCGTCATTGTGTGGTCGATCTTCAAAGGCCCGTACGACGACTCGATCCCTTTTGACAGGCAGGTTCTCGACATCGACGCCAAGGACACCGACGGCTAGCCGGCCCACTTCGAGGACGGAGAATACACTGTCGATGTCGGCGAAGGCTCTCGGGCGCAGGGGATCACCATCAAAGATGGTCGCTTCGACATCGGCCCGACCTGCGATGCCCTGCACAAGGCGCAAAGCCTGTACTTTGCACACACCAACTACGATCACCGGTTTCTGGAGCACCTGCGCTACAGCCCGGAAAAGGATGTGTTCGTGGCGCACTTCGGCAGCTGACAGGTCCGTCCCGAAGGTGGCCTCGCTGGAAGAAGAGCGGCAAGGCCGTAGAGCGATGAATCGCCGGGAATTCCTCCAGAGAATCGAGCGGATCAACGTCTGGCAGCGACGCGGGGAACGCGCCCCCCACAAGCCCTTGCTATTGCTTCTGGCCCTTGGGCGCGTGCTCCACAGGCGGGAGCGGCTTGCCGCCTACGAATTGATCGAAGACCAACTGAACAGCCTTCTGCAGAACTTCGGCCCGCCTCGCAAGGCCCGGCACCCGGAGTTCCCCTTCGGTCGCCTTCCCGCTGACGAACTCTGGGAGGTTCCGGAAAGCGAGACCTTGTCCCGGACTGCGAGCGGGGATCTCCTCGTCGGGGAGCTTCGAGAGCGCGGTGTGAGGGGTGGTTTTCCAGCTCCGATGCATGACCTTCTGACCGACCACCCGGAAATCGCGAAGGAAGCGGCGCAAAAACTCCTCGACGGGCACTTCCCCGACTCACTGCACGGCGAGATTCGCGACGCCGTCGGCATTCCTCGTGACTGGGTCGTGCGGGATGCGTCCCTCCCCTCGAGGCGCGACCCGGCCTTTCGCGACAACGTTCTACGGGAGTACCAGCGCCGTTGTGCCGTCTGTGACTTCGACGTGCGTCTGGGAAGCGATTTGATCGGCCTGGAAGCGGCGCACATCAAGTGGCATGCGTACGGAGGTCCTGACGAAGTCGCCAACGGGCTGGCCCTGTGCGGACTGCATCACAAGGCGTTCGATCGGGGCGCGCTCGGCATGAACGCAGACGAAGGAGGAGGCTACAGGGTGGTCGTCTCAAGTGAAGTCCACGGCCTCAGTGCCCCCGTCCGCTGGTTCCTCGACTACCACGACAAGCCGCTGCAAACACCAAGAAACCGCGACCTCGGTCCCGCTCCTGAGTTCGTGAAGTGGCATCAGAAGCAGGTCTTCCGCCGCCCGCCACTGACCTGACTACGAGGGACAACCCAATGCCATACATCGACTCCCACGTGCACATCTGGACCGACGACTACCAGACCTACCCCTTCGCCGAGGGCAGCGACCCCGCCAACGCCAGTCCCCGCACCTTCCACGTGGAGGACATCCTCGGCCACGCTCGGCCCTGCGGCGTCGACCGCGTCGTGCTGGTGCAGATGAGCTACTACGGCACCGACAACCGCTACATGCTCCAGGCCATGGCCGAGGCTCCGGACGTCTTCGGCGGCATCGGCATCGTCGACTGGGACGATCCCGCCGTCGAGGAGGAGATGACGCGCCTCGCCGCGGAGAGGGTTTACGGCTTCCGCGTCTATCCGAGGGACGTCCCGACGGAGAGCTGGTGCGACGGCCCCGGCTTCGAGAGGATGTTCGCCGCCGCCGCCCGCCATCGGCTGGCCATCTGCCCGCTAATCGCCCCTGACGGCCTGCCGGCCCTGGCGCGGCGCTGCGAGCAGTTCCCCGGCGCGCCCGTCCTCATCGACCACCTGTGCCTCATCGGCGGCAGGGGCCCTGTCCGGGAAGAGGAGGTGGGGGCCCTGTGCGCCATGGCGCGGTTCGAGAGCGTGATGGTCAAGGTCTCCGCTTTCTACGCTCTGGGCGAGAAGAAGCCGCCCTACCACGACCTGGCCGGCCTCATCCGGCGGGTCGTCGACGCCTTCGGCCCGCAACGCCTCATGTGGGCCAGCGACGCGCCCTACCAGGTTCTCGGCGGGCACACCTACGCGGCCAGCGTGGCGCTCATGGAGGAGGGTCTGGACTTCCTGTCCGCCGCCGATCGGGCCGAGATCATGACGGGCACGGCGGAGCGGTTCTTCTTTCGGTGAACTGACCTGACGCGCCAGCCGCGCTCGATCGGCGGCTCGGGGGAGAATCCATGGGGCATCGGACGTCCTGTGACTCCCCTGATCTCGGCGTCCCCCTGACTCCGGACCCGGGGAGACGAGGTTCACGGCCGTGGGCACCCTCTGGCACCCCTTCACCCTGCAGGTCCAGACCGCCTCGGGCGAGGCGTCGGAGGCGAGAGTCTGGGCGATCGCCAACCCCGGCGAGCACTCCGATCTGGCCATCGAGATTTGCAGCGCCTCCTCGGCGCCGGGATGCTGGGGACCGGCGGCCCCATCTATGTCCGCGAGACCTACCTTCCCATACTGGGGTACATCCGGTTCCACGTCGAAGGCGGATGGAGGGACGAGGGCAAGAAGGTGCCCTCGCCCCCGACTACACCCATTGGCGGGAGTCCGTCTTCGGAGACGAGGTGATGACCCCCTACCTCGACTGGGACAACGGCATCTTCAGTGCTACCACTCTGCACGCCATGGGCGACATCGGATATCAAGTGGACCCCAGCCAGTCGGACGCCTACAGCCTGCCGTCGCTCTCAAAGCCGGCAGCCGTCGAGACCCCGCGTGCCTCTTGCGGGGTGAAGGGGATCGGCCCTGTGGAGGTTGCGCGGTGCTAGTCTCCGCTCACTCCACCTCGGGAGGCACCTGGCTCGGATCCTCTCCGTTGAAGGCGACGCTCAGGAGAATGATGGAAGAGTACGGGCGATAGGGGTTGGCGGTGTCCTCGGTCCGACGCCACCGGGTGGGCCACAGGACGCCCTGGATCTCCTCGTACTTCTCGAAGCGGGTGGTCCAAGTCGGACTCTTCCTGCGCTGATGGCCCCGCTGGGCTCTGAACCACTCCGCTTCCCTCTCCGACAGCTCTTCTTCCACGGCCACGAGCAGGGCGTCATCCGCATCGAAGTGGGCCAGGAAGGTGCGGCCGAACTTCCGGTCATCGACGTGCACGGATTGCACGGAACGGCCATCGAAGGTCCCCGTGCCGGCGTATCGCAGCTGCACTCCCTCGCCGAGGAACCGGTGGGCGAAGTTCCAGCGCTCGCCCTCCGATCGCTCCCGGTAGGTCCGGCTCCAAGGAGGGGAGGACCGCCACCGCCCCTCGAAGAATCGGAAGAAGGCCCCAACCTCGTAGTAGGGGACCATCGTGGTCAGGCTGGGGAAGACCCCCTCCCGGGTGTAGGGCATGCGCTCCCAGGGTTCGGCGCTGCCGGCCTCGAAGCGCCAGACGGACACGGGATGGGCATAGGCGGGCACTCTGTGGACATAGGGGCGCTCCCCTTTGGCGGTTGGGGGCCGATAGCGGGTCGTAGCCTGAACCCACACCACGGCGGCCATGGAGTGGAGGGCCTCGAGCCGGTCCACGCCGCCCATGGCGTTCAGGCACGCCAGGACGATCTGGCGAGCTCTTCTGGCGGGGGCGCTCTCCGGATCGGTCGGGTCGGCGTCCGGCACCCACAGCCGCGCATAGGCGTCGCGTTCCTCCATGGGAAAGGAGGGCCCGAGGTCCTGGGCCTGGACTTCGGTCGTATCCGTCGCCGGCAGCCGGCTCTCGAAGGGACGGTGCCGCCCACCCACCTCGATCGGTCCCGCCAAGGTGTCCCCCGGTGCCCCACGCGGCGCGACACTGTCGGAGACGGTGGAGGTGACGGCATCCACGGCGAGGGACAGATCCGGCATTCGGCCCGCCACCCTCTTCATGGCCGGAGAGTCGGCTTCCGGCTCGGGACCGGAGAGGCGAGGAGCGGAGGGGGCTTTGGGAGCGCGGAAGAAGGGAAGGTGGCTGGGTGAGGGCGAGGGTGCGATCAGATGGTACACGAGCAGAAGCAGCAGGTGCAGACCCGCGGACAGGAGGAGGGAGAGGCCGAGTCTGAGCCTGCCCGGGGTCCGATACCGCATTGGCCTTCCGTCACCGATCGCCGGGGGACCTGGCGGCCAGCGCCTTGTAAGCGGAGGTGATGGTCTCTTCCAGCAAGTGCTTCAGCTCGACGGGCGGACCGGAAGGGTAGCGAGTCCCCTTGGCGGCGATCACCTCCGAGTGAAGACGGTCTCCCGTCTCAACCTGTCGCAATAGGAGCCGCGTGGAGAGAGTGGCCTCCACCCCGGGCGTACGGACCAGGTCACGCACCTCGAAACCTTGGACCGTGAGGGTGAGTTCATAACGGCCGAGCCAGTCCGAGTTCCGCAACGCCCCACGGGTGATCCTGGCGCGGAGTCCTTCGAGGATGCGGACGTGCAGGTCCTGCAGTTCCTCATCCAGCCGCTTGGACTGCTCGTCCCCGAAGGCCGTCTCCAGGATCGCCGGCCGGATGACCGCCAGGTCCTGCACCAGGCCTTCCCAGTCCCGGGAGGGGCAGTAGGCGTTGACAGCCCACACCACGAGGCCCTGGGAGAGGGAGTCCCGGACCGTGATCCCCAGGCTGTCGGCCTTGGTGGTCTCCGCGGCGGCGGTTAGGGGCTGGGCAAGGGCCACTGCAAGGGCTGCGGCTGCGGGGAGGATCATGGGAGGCAGGCGCCCGGCGGACGAAGCACAGGACAAACACTTCGTGGGGGAGCTGCCCCCGTTGACGTTAAACGCCGGGCGTTATACATTGCCTGCATGATACGGTCCTTCGGAGATCGAGAAACAGAGCGGATCTATCATCGAATTCCATAGGCCGCCCTTCGGAAGGCATTGTCCCGATCTTAGTTGAAATAGCACAGGCTCCCATCGTTACGTTTGATACGAGAAATCCCCAAGAAGCCTCGTATCGGTAACCCAAGGAGCCTGCCATGAGCAAGCTACAAGCACGGAAGAAGGGCGTCAAACGGACCGTGGCCATCGGCCCCGTGAACCGCCAAGCCACCGCGTCGATGGACGATCTGGAGACTCGCATCGAGGTCATCCAGCTGCTGATCCCTTTGGGTCTGCAGGCGGTCTCGGAGGAGCTGCAGCAGTCGGTCGAGGCCTTGGCCGGACCTCGGTATCAGCGCAAGGGTCCGGATCAGGCGTTGCGCCGCTGGGGGGCGCAGGCCGGGTCGGTGTACCTGGGCGATCAGAAACTGCCGGTCGAGGTGCCGCGCGTGCGCGATGTGGTCCGCGGCACCGAGGTCCCGCTGGAGGCCTATCAGGCCCTGCAGACGCCGAGGCAGATGGACCAGGGGCTGTTGTTGCGGGTGCTGAAGGGCCTGGCCACGCGCAACTACGAGGCCTGCGCCGAGACCGTCCCGCAAGCCTTCGGTCTGTCCCGTTCCTCGGTCTCTCGCCGGTACGTGAAAGGCACGGCGCGCAAGCTGGCCGAATTCCAGCAGCGATCCTTGGAAGGCTACGACCTGGTGGCGCTGTTTCTGGACGGCAAGAGCTTCGCCGACGAGGAGATCCTCATCGCCCTGGGTGTGACTCTGGAGGGCCAGAAGGTGCCCTTGGGCTTCGTGCAGGCGGCCACCGAGAACGAGCGCGTCTGTCGCCGCTTCCTGGCGGAGCTGGTCGAGCGGGGCCTGCAATACGAAGCCGGGCTGCTCGTGGTGATCGATGGAGGCAAGGGCCTGTACAAGGCGGTGCGGTCGGTGCTTCAAGGCCATGCCTGCGTGCAGCGATGCCAGTATCACAAGCGCCAGAACGTGGTCTCGTACCTGCCCAAGAGCGAGCAGGCCGGCCTTCGTCGAAAGCTGGAAGCGGCGTATGGGCACTCGACGTACGAGGAGGCCCAAGCCGCCCTGGAGGCGCTGAAACCGGGGTTGCAGTTGATGAACCAGTCGGCCCTGCGCAGCTTGGAGGAAGGCCAGCAAGAAACCCTCACGCTCCACCGCCTGGGCCTGATGCCGATGCTGAAGGCCTCCTTCCGTACCACCAACTGTATCGAGAACGTCAACAGTCTCCTGGAGCAGTTGACGCACAACGTGCGGCGCTGGACCAACTCGTCGCAGCGTCACCGCTGGGTCGCCACGGCGTTGCTTGACATCGAACCTCGCCTCCGCCGGGTCAACGGCTACCACCACCTGCCGATGCTCCGGCAAGCGCTCCAAGCCGAGCTCGGCATCCAGCAGCTCGCGATGACGGGCTGACTCATCCACTCGAGCCTGGGCTACGTTTCAACTGAGAATGGGACTTGCCCCTTCGGAAGCTGCGCATGCTCAATCGGTCAACTGCGCTGGGGGATCTTCGAGTGCCCCTGGCCAATCGTCTTGAGAAACTCCGTGGTGATCGGTCAGGCCAGTACAGTATTCGAGTCAATGACCAGTGGCGAATCTGTTTCGAGTGGCACAACGACGATGCCTACAACGTTGAGATCGTCGACTACCACTAAGGAAGGGTTTATGCCTGCACAGAAGCTGGCTCCTGTTCATCCGGGAGACGTCCTGCTGGAGGAGTTCCTCAAGCCGATGGACCTCAGCCAGAACCGCCTGGCCCTGGCCATAGGAGTGCCGCCCCGGCGCATCAACGAGATCGTCCTGGGCAAGCGGGGCATCTCCGCCGATACGGCCCTGCGTCTGGCCCGCTACTTCGGCATGTCGTCCCAGTTCTGGATGGGCCTTCAGATGGACTATGAGCTGGATGTAGCCGAAGACGAACTGTCTGATCGTCTGGACCGCGAGGTGCGGCCCCACGTGGAGGCTGTGTAAGCGGGCCCGTCAGACCGCCCCGCGGGCGATATCCCCCACCAACTGCACGTCGTGGCGGGCCTCCGCCAGCGGCGTGCGGCAGGTCTCCCCCTCGGTCACGCAGGCGTGGAAGTGGCGCAGCTCGGCGGCGAAGGGGCTCTCCCAGTCGACGGCGGGCCGGCGCTCGAAGGGCTCGCCCTCCTCTGAGACCCCGCGGATCACCACTTCGCTCAGCTGCCCCCGGGAGAACCCCGTCGGATAGGACAGGATCACGCCGCGGTCCGGTCCGTAGACCTCCAGGGTCTCGCGGAAGTGGCGGATGCGCTCCAGCTCCACCCAGGTGGCGGCGCAGCGCAGGCCGCCGGCCCACCCGAGGATGGTGCTGATCCCCAGTCCGTCGTTCCAGATCTCGGTGGCCGCCACGCGCTCCGGCGGCCCGAAGAGGTGGCGCAGTCCGTAGAGGTCGTGGATCATGCTGCCGGCCAGGTGGAAGAAGGCGGAACGCGCGGGGCCGGGGGCGTCGCCGAGGGCGCGGGCGGCGTCGGCGTTCCGGAGGGAGGCCGCCTCCCGGAGGGCCGAGCCGGGCAGGTCGCCGGCGCGCCGCAGCCTGAAGTGGGCCAGGTGGTGGCGGTTGTCGGTGTGCAGGTGGTTCACCTGGGCGAAGCGCAGCTCCGGCCCCATGCCCTCCACCTCGCGCTCCAGCAGCCGGAAGGCGGGATCGTAGAGCTTCATGTACGCGGCCTGGGCCACGACCCCGGCGCCGGCGGCGGCCTGGGCCATGCGGTCCACGTCTTCCGGGACGAAGGCCACGGGCTTCTCGATGAGCAGGTGGCGGCCGGACTCCAGGACGGCGAGGGCGGCGCCCACCTTGGGGTCGGACTGGCACAGCAGGACGGCGTCGAGGTCGGCGTCCAACAGGTCGCGCAGATCCGTGAACCAGGCGGGGACGTGGTACTCCTCGGCGGCGGAGCGGGCCAGCGTCTCGGACAGGTCGCAGAGGCCGGCGATCTCGAACTCCTCGCCCAGGAAGGCGAGGTTGGGCAGGTGCTGCACCTGGGCCACGGCGCCGCAGCCGACGACGCCGATCCGCAGCCGGCGCGCCGCGCTCATCCGGTCCGGCCCGCCCGCGGCGCCAGCCGGTTCCACTGCTCCGTGGTCTCGTGGAGCTTGTCCACCACGCCGCGCAGGGCGAGCCACATGGCCTCGCGGTGACGGCCGGCGGCCTCCTCGTCGCCGGCGGCCAGGGCCTCCAGCAGGCGGCCGCCCTTCTGGCGCTGCTCCCCGGCGGCGGTGGTCGCAGCCGAGGCCAGCTCCTCCGCCAGGCCGACGAAGCCCTCCACCAGCTCCTCCACCGGGGCCGGGTCCTCCTCCACGTCGTAGGCTGACGACGGCTGGAAGCGGACGGGCCGCCGGTCTCCCTCCTCGGTGCGGCCCGTATGGGTGGGCTGCACGTGCGGCGTCACCGAGAGATACATGGTCATCGGCTCGTCGCCGATCACGCGGACCCGGTGGGGCTCGTGGGCCAGCGCCAGGCAGGCCTGCCCGGGACCGAGGTCGGCCGTCTCTCCCGAGATCTCGAACCGGGCCCGGCCCTGCAGGATGAGGAAGATCTCGTGCCCGAGGTCGTGGCTGTGCAGGTCGGCCTGCTGCCCCGGCTCCATGCGCAGAAAGCGCGAGCGCATCCGCGAGGAGACGAAGATGTTGCGCACGTCGCGGCGGTAGTCGAAGACTTCGATTGCCATCCTTCCTCTCCGTGTCTCAGTATTTCCCGATAGCGGCAAAGTCGATTTCGATCGTCGAGTCCTCCATCTCGGCAGCAGCCGAAACGCGGATGAAGCCCATCTCTGCCAGCCGGATCAGTTCCCGCCAAAGCGTCCGGCGCTTGACATCCTTGTAGACGGCCTGGACGTAGGGCGCCTGGACCAGTTCGGAGAGTCCGATCTTCCTGGACGGGGCATCGGAGAATGGATCGACAGGCTCCGTTTCCTTCAGCAGGAAATCGAGCAGACCGTACTCCCGGGTGTTGAGGACGCGGCGGCGCTTCCCCGCGCGTTGCTCCAGGGCCCTGACCATGGTGTCCCTGTAGACCAGGCGGTTGAGCTTGGCCTTGATGAAGTCGTTGATCCCCCGCAACTCGGCCGCGAAGCCCCTGATGCCGAAGGCCACGAAGGCGGTCAGGTCGAAGGGCTGCGCGCGCCTGCTCTGCTGAAGGAGCCGCTTGTACTCGTCTGCGTTGCGGTAGAAGAAGTTCGACAGTCCGTAGAATCCCAGCACGTTGTACCCCCCTTGGAAGAGAATGCCGGCCTCGACCAGCCTGGAGACTCTCCCGTTCCCGTCGCCGAAGGGATGGATCGTCACCAGGAAGAAGTGGGCTAGCAAGGCCCGAACCACGGGGTGTTGATCCAGGCAGCGTTTCGAGTTCACGAACTCCACGAACTCGTCCATGAGCCTGGGCAGGTCCTCCGGGGAGACTCCTCGATGCACGCCGCCCAGTTCCGGAGTCCCGACGACGACCCGGTGCGTCCTCAGTCGCCCCGGGACGTTGTCCTTCTCATCGGATCCTTCTGTGAGACGTTCGTGCAGGTAGAGGATGTCCGAGAGTTGGAGAGGTGCGCTGCCGGGCGTGAGCCTCTCCCTGACCCACGCCTGAGCCAACCCTGCGTTGCGCACCTGGCGCTGCTCCATGGACTGGTTCGCGGGCGGCTCCGAAGACTCCTCAAGATGTTCCATCTGCTGGCGCACTTCGGCTTCCGTCAGAGGGTTCCCCTCGAGGGCGGTCGTTCCGCGGACCGCACGCACACGATTCAACTGGTCCAACTGTTCCCTCCAGGGCGGAGGGAGGACCAAGTTGAGCGCCGACTGTTTGTAGGCCTCGATCTCGATCAGATCGGAGGGCAGGCTCTCGATCTGGATAGAGTATTCGAATCGGAATCGTCTCCAGTCCATTTGTCGGCGTCTTTCTTAGCACCTTCTTTGACAGGCAATTTGAACCGTTCAAGCCATTGATAATAATACAATTAAATTACTTCAGCAACTCATTGTGGACACCTTATTTGGCACGCTATCTGACAGATACTCCGACCGGGACTTCGGACCCCCCTGGCACCGGGCGCCGCCCACCTTTCAATCCAGGTAGTCCATCTCCGGCCGCAGATCCCACCGGCACACATCGGGCGGCCGCACCCGCCGCGCCCACTCCGCCAGAACCCGCCCCTCCGCCCGCCGCCGCGCCATCTGCTCCCGCACCCAGGCCGGGTCCCAGCCATCCAGCACCAAGCCCTCCAGCTCGGCCCGCACCCCGGCGCAGGCCGGGTCCGCGGCCCGGTCGCGGGTCTCGCGGGGGTCCTGCCCCAGGTGGAAGAGCTGGCTGGGCTGGCCGTCATAGTAGTTGAGCTTCCACGGCCCGCGGCGCACCATGCGCTGGACCACGGGCTCGGCCACGGGCCCGCCCGATCCCGCCGCGTCGAGGCAGAACTCGCTGAAGGCGATGTCCTCCCACTCGACCGCCCCCGGCTCCTGCAGCAGGGGCAGCAGGCTGCGGCCCCGCGAGTGGGGCAGGGGCGGGCACGCCAAGGCGTCGAGCAGGGTGGCGTTGAGGTCCAGGCTGCTGGTCACCCGGCCGCAGCGTTGGCCCTCGGGCAGCCGTTCCGGCCAGGCCAGGACCGCCGGCACCCGCACCGAGTCCTCGTAGAAGGTCTGCTTCCACCACAGGCCGTGCTCGCCGGCCTGCTCTCCGTGGTCGGAGGTGTAGAGGACGAGAGTGTTCTCCACCAGCCCGGCGGCCTCCAGGGCGCCGAGGATGCGGCCGATCATGTGGTCGAGGCGGGTCACCAGACCCCAGTAGGCGGTCCGGGCCCGCAGGACCTCCTCCTCGGGCACCTCCTCGATGCCGCAGGCCTGGCGCCAGGCCTTCAGGTGCGGGTGCAGGTCGTCGGAGAAGGGTTCGGGCGTTCGCGGCAGGGTCATGCGGCCCTCGTACCGGGAGTAGTCCTCGGCCTTGGCCACGAAGGGCTGATGGGGGAGCATGAAGCCCACGGACAGGGAGAAGGGGTCGTCCTCCCCGGCGCGGCGGCGCTCCCCCCGGTGGTGGAGCCAGTCCACGGCCCGGTCCGTGACCTCCTCGTCGTGGACCTGGTAGGCGCTCTGGCCCGGCCCCGACTTGACCAGGCTGACCCGCGCCGGCCCCGCGGTGCCGGTCAGCTCGCCGTGGTCGACGCCGCGGCCGCCGAGGTGGTTGGGACCGTGGTCTCCCACGAGGCGCTCGGCGTAGCCGTGGAGCTGGTCGGGGCCGAGGGCGTGCATGCGGCCGATCAGGGCCGGCCGGTAGCCGCCGGCGCCCATGGCGTGGGCCAGGGTGGGGATGGCCGAGTCGAGGACGTGGCTGTTGGTCCAGACCCCGTTCTCGAAGGGGTGGCGGCCGGTGAGGGCGGACATGCGCGAGGGCACGCACAAGGGGGACGGGCAGTAGCAGGTGTCGAGGACGACGCCCCGGGCGGCGAGGCGGTCGAGGTTGGGGGTGTGGACCAGCCCGTCGCCGTAGCAGCCGGCCACGAAGGGGCTGTGCTGGTCGGAGTGCAGGTACAGCAGGTTGGCCCGCTCGCTCATGTGCGTCCTCGCGGAAAGCCGGCGCCGGCCGTGGCGTCGCGGGCGGGAATCTTAGGCGATGGGAAGAGCCCCGGCGACGGCGGCGGCGCCGTGCCCGGGGAGGCGGATCGTTCCTATTCTATCCGGGAGGATCCGGAACCGCACCCTGACGAAACGAGACGAGAGATGGAACTGAACGCCCCGCAGCGCAATGCCGAACTCACCCGGGACAGCTCCCTTCCCAGGGACCGGTTCGGCCGGCCCCTGGTGGCCGACGACATCCTGGAACGCATGAAGAAGGTGACCACCGAGGAGGCCTGGGGCGTGCTGATGGGGCACGACTTCCGGCTGCAGTACGAGGGCGGCTGGCTGAACCTGCACCCGGAGCGCATCCTGGTGGGCCGCGCCGTCACCTGCCGCTACGTGCCCCAGCGGCCCGACCTGCAGGAGCTGGTGCAGGAGGAGGGCCAGCGCAACGAGCGCGTGGGCGGCCAGAACTCGTGGGTCATCGACACCCTGGAGAAGGGCGACGTGCTCGTGGTCGAGCTCTTCGGCAAGATCGAGCGCGGCACCTTCATCGGCGACAACCTCGGCACCGCTATCGCCACGCGCACCGGCGGGACCGGCCTGGTGGTGGACGGCTCGATCCGCGACGCCCAGCGCGTGGCGCAGCTGCCGATGAACGTGTTCTGCCGGGACGTCCATCCCACCGCCATCGGCGATGTAACCCTCGCGGAGATCAACGGCCCCGTCCGCATCGGCGAGGCCACGGTCATGCCCGGCGACGTGGTGCTCGGCACCCCATCGGGCATCGTTTTCGTGCCCCCGAAGCTGGCCGCCGAGGTGGTGGAGAAGTCGGAGGAGACCCGCATGCGCGACTACTTCGGCAAGATGCGTATCCGCGAAGGCGTCTACACCCCGGGCGAGGTGGACCGGGGCTGGTCGGAGGCGATGACGGCCGACTACGACGGCTGGAAGAAGTCGGTGCGGGTGGAGGACCTGGACACGTAGCGGAGATCCTGCTTCAAGGGGCTTCCGAGATCTCCGCGGCGCTCTTCAAGGCGTGGTGGCAAGTCGCTCGGGGCCTCATGGGTCGCGCCGGCGGCCTCTTCCTCACCGAGGTCCGGGATCGACGATTCCTCATCCTTTGCCGCCTCCCTCACCCAGATCGACCGGACGTGTTCCAAAACCTGGCATTATCAACGGCCTGCTAGTGTCATGTCGCAGAGATTCGCTCACAAAGTCGCTTGACCTTGGCGAGGATGGAATCGGCCGTCGCCGTCCAGACGAAGGGCCGGGCCTTGGCGTTCCACTTGTCGGTGTACCGTTCGATCCGCTCGACCAGCTCCGGGACCTTCCGAAACGACCCGCGCCGGATCGCTTGACGCGTAATGATCCCGAACCAGATCTCCACTTGGTTGAGCCACGAAGCATACGTGGGGGTGTAGTGAACGTGAAACCGGGGACGCCGGGCCAGCCATCGCTTGACCTTGGCATGCTTATGGGTGGCGTAGTTGTCGACGACGAGATGGATATCGAGATCCTCGGGCACGTTGGTCTCGACGTGGCGTAGGAACTGGAGGAATTCCTGGTGACGATGCCGGGATTTGCACTGGGTCATCACTTCGCCGGTGGCCACGTCCAAGGCGGCAAACAGGGTCGTGGTGCCGTGCCGCTTGTAGTCGTGCGTAACGCCTTCCACGTATCCCAAGCCCAAGGGCAGCATCGGCTGAGTTCGTTCCAAGGCCTGGATCTGGCTCTTCTCGTCCACGCACAGAACCATGGCGTGCTCCGGGGGATTCAGGTACAACCCGGCGATGTCCCGTACTTTGTCCACGAAGAAGGGATCGGTGGACAGCTTGAAGTGCTTATGTCGGTGGGGTTGCAGACCATAGGTGCGCCAAATGCGATGCACCGCGTCCTTGGTCAGGCCGGTTTCCTGGCCCATGGAGCGCACCGACCACTGGGTTTCGTCCTTGGGCTTGGTCTTCAGGGTCTTGTAGACCACCTCGGCGACCTGCTCATCCGTGATCGATCGCGGCGCCCCCGGACGCAGCTCATCATGCAAGCCCGGGAGCCCGCCTTCGAGAAAGCGTTGCCGCCACTTGCCGACCGTCACGCGCGACACCCCGACGGCGCCCGCCACCGCTTCATTGGGCCAGCCGTCGGCGGCCAGCAGAACCATCTCGGCTCGCCGCACCAACCCGTGGGCAAGACTCCGGGACCTGGTCATCGATTCCAATTGTTCCCGGTCCGACGAACTCAATTCCAACGGCAGTAATGGACGCCCCATGGTAGGTCTCTCCTTTCCGAAACGGGACAAGAGAAACCTACGGCCCCTTCACTCGTCTGTAAAGCTATTTCTACGACGCGACACTAGGCGTCGCAGCGCGGGCAGCGCATCTTGATCCCGCGCTCATGGTCCACGTAGACATCGACCCGCTCCTGTTCTTGGAACCGCATCTCGAGCACGATCCAGGGGCGCTCGATTCGCAGCAGACGGGGTGTAGAACTGCTTGAGGTCGTCCATGGGCGGCACTTCCCGGTGAGGGTGGCAGGGCACTTCGATGGACGGACCCTATGATACCACAACATCTTGGGGGGTCCCCACGCCTACCCGGATGAGCCATTATTCGTTACGTGTGTGGTCCTCAGAAGGGAATTGACATACGCAGCAGCAGTCCGTGGTCGAACCGACCCGTTGTGCTTTCTCGCCTCTGGCCTTCCAATTCAAACGTCGCCGGCAGCGCGAGTTGGGGGCGAGCGGTCAGGCTCCAAGCGGTCCCCAAGGCGAGTTCACGACCCTGCCCTGCCCATCGCAGCCAGCTATAGGGCGTCAGCAGACCCGGCAAGCCCAGCGCCTTCATGCCGGCGTAAGCCACCTCGCCTTCCATCCGGTACCGGGACCCTATCCCCATCGCCCGCATCCCCGCTGGGCGCATGACGGCATCCGCGTTGTCCCACAGCGTTGTCCGTCCGCCGGCATCCTGGCCCCGCGAGGGCTTCACCGATACCCTGAACCCGCGCTGCTTCTCGCCCGGGTCCCAGCTTGCCTGCCCGCCCACTCCCCAGTTCCGGTAGTCGCTTTCATGCACCACCAGCACCCGGCCGTGCAGCGCCACGTCCAGTCCAAGGTTCGCATCCAGGTACCCCAGACGGAAACCGGTCTCCACGCCGCTGCCCCGATCCGCATCGCCCCCATCGAAACGCCCGCCGGCCTCCGCCTTCAGGCTCAGTGATCCCCCCGCTGACAGCGCCTTGTCGTGCACCCATTCCAGCATCAACCGGCCCCGGTGGGCCTCGCCGCTCACCTTCGCGATGTCCTCCGAGGCGTCGGTCTCGAGTCGCGTCGTGATGGCATCCGCGCGCAGACCCCATTCACTGTCACCCCGCCTGTTCAACACCGCCCTCATTCCCCCAGCGAACATCCGAAAGTCGGCATCGAAGCCGTAAGTCCCGCCCGGCTCCGTGACATCCAATTGACCTACCCCCAAGCCGCCAATGCCCCACATGCTCATCCGTTCGCTCGGCTGCCAGTACAGATACGGGTGAACCGTGTTCATGCGACTTTCCAGCGCCCCATCTACTCCATCGTCGGTGTAATCCAGGTCCCCCCAGCCGCGCATGAAAGACAGCCCGGCGAGCATCCGCTCGTTGGCAGGGAGATCCAGCCCGACGTGAGCGGCTTGGAGACCTCCTCGATAGTCCATCCCGGTCCGCGTCAAGTCCCCGTTGAAGTGCCGCAGATCCCCCTGTCCCCACAACACCGGAACCCAGTTCGTCTGCTCTTCACTCTCTCCCGGGGACATCTCGAAGGAGACCCCCGACAGGCTGAGCTCTCGATCCCTCATCCCTGAGAAGTCCCCCGATCCCGGTCCCAGCGGCGCGTCTCCGATTCCAGAAGCATTTTGTCGATCCTGCCCGTAGACTCTCCCACTCGGCTCCATACCGGAGCCGGGAGAGGCGCCCAAGTGCGTTTGGTCTGAGCGTACGAAGTTCCCCAACGAACCCAGCGAGAAACTCCGCAGCCACGATCCTGGCGTGCCTGTTTCCCGATTCTCCGAGTTCCAACCGGATCCGGTTGGAACTCTGGTCTTGGCGGTGCCCAGAGCGCTCTGCACCAAGGAGCCTTCCGATTCTCTGCCGCCGGCGTCCTCGCTGCCTGTCCGCTTTGAATCTCCCGGGCTCAGAGTCGTGGCGCTATTGTCCCTCCCCGGCTGCGGTGTCGGCATCGCGCCAACCGATGGCCTCGATCGACTTCGTTGGCGATGCCGCTCAAATCGATCCTCTATCGCCGCCTGCGCGCTCTCCCCCATCGAGCGCGCGATCACCGCTTCCATCACCTCCAGCGTTTGCGAGAACTGCTCCGCCATCCGCCGCTGCGCGAAATGCACCTGGGTCGCGGAGGGATCGCCCGCATTGACCGCTTCCGGCAACTCGCCCAGGCTCAGCACAATTCCCTCGCCGGGATCGTTCACTTCATCCGCCAGAACCGCTACGGGAATCGTCTCCTCACTCTCGCCTTCCCCGAACACCACCGACGCCGGCACCCCGCTATAGTCCTCGGGCGTCGTCCCGTTTTGGAACACCACCACCAGCGGGACTTCCACTCGCCGGTTCGCCGCCGGCGACATCTTCATTTCGATGCCGGCCCGCTGGCCTTCCTTAACCTCGTACTCCGCCTGACCAAAACTCACCTCCAGCACCACCCGGTCGTCGTCCACCAGCGTCACCGTCGTCGTCGCCGAGCTCCCCGCTCTGACATCCACGTCCCCGCTGGCCGGGTCGAGCGGCACCGTCGTTTTCGCCTGGCTCCCCGCAGTGACATCCGCGGGCAGCGTGCCGAAGCGCAGCTCGACCGCCTCGTCATCGAGGTCCGCGTCGTCGATCGCCGTCACCGTGATCGTCTTCGCCTCATCCCCCACCGCAAAGACCACCTGCGTCGCCGACAGGGAAAAGTCCCCGCTCGCGGGCTCGGTCTTCAGCGGCACCGTCACTTCCCGGTCCGCGGCCTGGTCCAGGGCCACCGTCACCGTGGCATCGTCGCCGTTCTCCGTGGCCGTGTAGGACGCCGCGGCGAACATCACCATCAGCGGCGCCCGGGGCGTCGCACTCACCGGGGCCGACGCCGCGCCGGTTCCCGAGGCGTTCAGCGCCCGCACCCTGAAGGTGTAGGCGGTGCCGTTGGTCAGACTCGTTACCGTGTGGCCGGTGGTGTCGGCGCCGCTGCCGCTGATCTCGATGTAGTCGCCCCCGTCGCGGCTCAGCTCATAGCCGCTGATGCTGCTGTTGCCGGGGTCGGTCCAGCTCAGGGCCACCTGCCCGTCACCCGGCGCCGCACTCAGCCCCGCCGGCGCCTCCGGCACCGCCAACGGCGTCGCACTCACCGCGGCCGACGCCGCCCCGGTTCCTGAGGCGTTCACCGCCCGCACCCTGAACGTGTAGGCGGTGCCGTTGGTCAGACTCGTTACCGTGTGGCCGGTGGTGCCGGCGCCGCTGCCGCTGATCTCGATGTAGTCGCCCCCGTCGCTGCTCACCTGGTAGCCGCTGATGCTGCTGTTGCCCGGGTCGGTCCAGCTCAGGGCCACCTCCCCGTCACCCGGCGCCGCCCTCAGCGCCTCCGGCACCGCCGGCGCCGCCAACGGCGTCGCACTCACCGGGGCCGACGCCGCCCCGGTTCCCGAGGCGTTCAGCGCCCGCACCCTGAACGTGTAGGCGGTGCCGTTGGTCAGGCCCGTCACCGTGTAATCGGTCGTCTCGTCGTCGCTGCCGCTGATCGGGCTGTAGCTCGTGCCGTCGTCGCTGCTCACCTGGTAGCCGCTGATGCTGCTGTTGCCCGGGTCGGTCCAGCTCAAGGCCACCTCCCCGTCACCCGGCGCCGCACTCAGCCCCGCCGGCGCCTCCGGCACCGCCAGCGGCGTCGCACTCACCGGGGCCGACGCCGCCCCGGTTCCCGAGGCGTTCACCGCCCGCACCCTGAAGGTGTAGGCGGTGCCGTTGGTCAGACTCGTTACCGTGTGGCCGGTGGTGCCGGCGCCGCTGCCGCTGATCGTGTCGTAGGAACTGCCGTCGTCGCTGCTCACCTGGTAGTCGCTGATGCTGCTGTTGCCGGGGTCGGTCCAGCTCAGGGCCACCTCCCCGTCACCCGGCGCCGCCCTCAGCCCCGCCGGCGCCTCCGGCACCGCCAACGGCGTCGCACTCACCGCGGCCGACGCCGCCCCGGTTCCCGAGGCGTTCACCGCCCGCACCCTGAACGTGTAGGCGGTGCCGTTGGTCAGGCCCGTCACCGTGTAATCGGTCGTCTCGTCGTCGCTGCCGCTGATCTCGATGTAGTCGCCCCCGTCGCGGCTCAGCTCATAGCCGCTGATGCTGCTGTTGCCGGGGTCGGTCCAGCTCAGGGCCACCTGCCCGTCACCCGGCGCCGCCCTCAGCCCCGCCGGCGCCGCCGGCACCGCCAGCGGCGTCGCACTCACCGGGGCCGACGCCGCCCCCTTCCCCGAGGCGTTCACCGCCCGCACCCTGAAGGTGTAGGCGGTGCCGTTGGTCAGACTCGTTACCGTGTGGCCGGTGGTGCCGGCGCCGCTGCCGCTGATCGTGTCGTAGGAACTGCCGTCGTCGCTGCTCACCTGGTAGCCGCTGATGGTGCTGTTGCCGGGTTCGGTCCAGCTCAGGGCCACCTGCCCGTCACCCGGCGCCGCACTCAGCCCCGCCGGCGCCTCCGGCACCGCCAGCGGCGTCGCACTCACCGGGGCCGACGCCGCCCCGGTTCCCGAGGCGTTCAGCGCCCGCACCCTGAAGGTGTAGGCGGTGCCGTTGGTCAGACTCGTTACCGTGTGGCCGGTGGTGCCGGCGCCGCTGCCGCTGATCGTGTCGTAGGAACTGCCGTCGTCGCTGCTCACCTGGTAGTCGCTGATGGTGCTGTTGCCGGGGTCGGTCCAGCTCAGGGCCACCTCCCCGTCACCCGGCGCCGCCCTCAGCCCCGCCGGCGCCTCCGGCACCGCCAACGGCGTCGCACTCACCGCGGCCGACGCCGCCCCGGTTCCCGAGGCGTTCAGCGCCCGCACCCTGAAGGTGTAGGCGGTGCCGTTGGTCAGACTCGTTACCGTGTGGCTGGTGGTGCCGGCGCCGCTGCCGCTGATCGGGCTGTAGGAACTGCCGTCGTCGCGGCTCACCTGGTAGCCGCTGATGCTGCTGTTGCCCGGGTCGGTCCAGCTCAGGGCCACCTGCCCGTCACCCGGCGCCGCACTCAGCCCCGCCGGCGCCTCCGGCACCGCCAGCGGCGTCGCACTCACCGGGGCCGACGCGGCCCCGGTTCCCGAGGCGTTCACCGCCCGCACCCTGAAGGTGTAGGCGGTGCCGTTGGTCAGACTCGTTACCGTGTGGCCGGTGGTGCCGGCGCCGCTGCCGCTGATCGTGTCGTAGGAACTGCCGTCGTCGCTGCTCACCTGGTAGCCGCTGATGCTGCTGTTGCCGGGGTCGGTCCAGCTCAGGGCCACCTGCCCGTCACCCGGCGCCGCACTCAGCCCCGCCGGCGCCTCCGGCACCGCCAGCGGCGTCGCACTCACCGGGGCCGACGCCGCCCCGGTTCCCGAGGCGTTCACCGCCCGCACCCTGAAGGTGTAGGCGGTGCCGTTGGTCAGACTCGTTACCGTGTGGCCGGTGGTGCCGGCGCCGCTGCCGCTGATCGTGTCGTAGGAACTGCCGTCGTCGCTGCTCACCTGGTAGCCGCTGATGCTGCTGTTGCCGGGGTCGGTCCAGCTCAGGGCCACCTGCCCGTCACCCGGCGCCGCCCTCAGCCCCGCCGGCGCCTCCGGCACCGCCAGCGGCGTCGCACTCACCGGGGCCGACGCGGCCCCGGTTCCCGAGGCGTTCAGCGCCCGCACCCTGAAGGTGTAGGCGGTGCCGTTGGTCAGACTCGTTACCGTGTGGCTGGTGGTGCCGGCGCCGCTGCCGCTGATCGGGCTGTAGGAACTGCCGTCGTCGCGGCTCACCTGGTAGCCGCTGATGCTGCTGTTGCCGGGGTCGGTCCAGCTCAGGGCCACCTGCCCGTCACCCGGCGCCGCACTCAGCCCCGCCGGCGCCGCCGGCACCGCCAGCGGCGTCGCACTCACCGGGGCCGACGCCGCCCCGGTTCCCGAGGCGTTCACCGCCCGCACCCTGAACGTGTAGGCGGTGCCGTTGGTCAGGCCCGTCACCGTGTAATCGGTCGTCTCGTCGTCGCTGCCGCTGATCTCGATGTAGTCGCCCCCGTCGCTGCTCACCTCGTAGCCGCTGATGCTGCTGTTGCCCGGGTCCGTCCAGCTCAGGGCCACCTGCCCGTCACCCGGCGCCGCACTCAGCCCCGCCGGCGCCTCCGGCACCGCCAACGGCGTCGCACTCACCGCGGCCGACGCCGCCCCCTTCCCCGAGGCGTTCACCGCCCGCACCCTGAACGTGTATTCGGTGCCGTTGGTCAGGCCCGTCACCGTGTAATCGGTCGTCTCGTCGTCGCTGCCGCTGATCTCGATGTAGTCGCCCCCGTCGCTGCTCACCTCGTAGCCGCTGATGCTGCTGTTGCCCGGGTCCGTCCAGCTCAGGGCCACCTCCCCGTCACCCGGCGCCGCACTCAGCCCCGCCGGCGCCTCCGGCACCGCCAGCGGCGTCGCACTCACCGGGGCCGACGCCGCCCCGGTTCCCGAGGCGTTCACCGCCCGCACCCTGAACGTGTAGGCGGTGCCGTTGGTCAGACTCGTTACCGTGTGGCCGGTGGTGCCGGCGCCGCTGCCGCTGATCGTGTCGTAGGAACTGCCGTCGTCGCTGCTCACCTGGTAGTCGCTGATGCTGCTGTTGCCGGGGTCGGTCCAGCTCAGGGCCACCTGCCCGTCACCCGGCGCCGCCCTCAGCCCCGCCGGCGCCTCCGGCACCGCCAGCGCCTCCGGCACCGCCAACGGCGTCGCACTCACCGCGGCCGACGCCGCCCCGGTTCCCGAGGCGTTCACCGCCCGCACCCTGAACGTGTAGGCGGTGCCGTTGGTCAGGCCCGTCACCGTGTAATCGGTCGTCTCGTCGTCGCTGCCGCTGATCGTGTCGTAGGAACTGCCGTCGTCGCTGCTCACCTGGTAGCCGCTGATGGTGCTGTTGCCCGGGTCGGTCCAGCTCAGGGCCACCTGCCCGTCACCCGGCGCCGCCCTCAGCCCCGCCGGCGCCTCCGGCACCGCCAACGGCGTCGCACTCACCGGGGCCGACGCCGCCCCGGTTCCCGAGGCGTTCACCGCCCGCACCCTGAACGTGTAGGCGGTGCCGTTGGTCAGACTCGTTACCGTGTAATCGGTCGTCTCGTCGTCGCTGCCGCTGATCGTGTCGTAGGAACTGCCGTCGTCGCTGCTCACCTGGTAGCCGCTGATGCTGCTGTTGCCGGGGTCGGTCCAGCTCAGCGCCACCTCCCCGTCACCCGGCGCCGCCCTCAGCCCCGCCGGCGCCTCCGGCACCGCCAACGGCGTCGCACTCACCGCGGCCGACGCCGCCCCGGTTCCCGAGGCGTTCACCGCCCGCACCCTGAACGTGTAGGCGGTGCCGTTGGTCAGGCCCGTCACCGTGTAATCGGTCGTCTCGTCGTCGCTGCCGCTGATCTCGATGTAGTCGCCCCCGTCGCGGCTCAGCTCATAGCCGCTGATGGTGCTGTTGCCGGGTTCGGTCCAGCTCAGGGCCACCTGCCCGTCACCCGGCGCCGCCCTCAGCCCCGCCGGCGCCTCCGGCACCGCCAGCGGCGTCGCACTCACCGGGGCCGACGCCGCCCCCTTCCCCGAGGCGTTCACCGCCCGCACCCTGAAGGTGTAGGCGGTGCCGTTGGTCAGACTCGTTACCGTGTGGCCGGTGGTGCCGGCGCCGCTGCCGCTGATCGTGTCGTAGGAACTGCCGTCGTCGCTGCTCACCTGGTAGCCGCTGATGCTGCTGTTGCCGGGGTCGGTCCAGCTCAGGGCCACCTGCCCGTCACCCGGCGCCGCACTCAGCCCCGCCGGCGCCTCCGGCACCGCCAACGGCGTCGCACTCACCGCGGCCGACGCCGCCCCGGTTCCCGAGGCGTTCAGCGCCCGCACCCTGAACGTGTAGGCGGTGCCGTTGGTCAGACTCGTTACCGTGTGGCCGGTGGTGCCGGCGCCGCTGCCGCTGATCTCGATGTAGTCGCCCCCGTCGCTGCTCACCTGGTAGCCGCTGATGCTGCTGTTGCCCGGGTCGGTCCAGCTCAAGGCCACCTCCCCGTCACCCGGCGCCGCACTCAGCCCCGCCGGCGCCTCCGGCACCGCCAGCGGCGTCGCACTCACCGCGGCCGACGCCGCCCCGGTTCCCGAGGCGTTCACCGCCCGCACCCTGAACGTGTAGGCGGTGCCGTTGGTCAGGCCCGTCACCGTGTAATCGGTCGTCTCGTCGTCGCTGCCGCTGATCGGGCTGTAGCTCGTGCCGTCGTCGCTGCTCACCTGGTAGCCGCTGATGCTGCTGTTGCCGGGGTCGGTCCAGCTCAGGGCCACCTGCCCGTCACCCGGCGCCGCCCTCAGCCCCGCCGGCGCCTCCGGCACCGCCAGCGGCGTCGCACTCACCGGGGCCGACGCCGCCCCGGTCCCCGAGGCGTTCACCGCCCGCACCCTGAACGTGTAGGCGGTGCCGTTGGTCAGACTCGTTACCGTGTGGCCGGTGGTGCCGGCGTCGCTGCCGCTGATCTCGATGTAGTCGCCCCCGTCGCGGCTCACCTGGTAGCCGCTGATGCTGCTGTTGCCGGGGTCGGTCCAGCTCAAGGCCACCTGCCCGTCACCCGGCGCCGCACTCAGCCCCGCCGGCGCCGCCGGCACCGCCAACGGCGTCGCACTCACCGCGGCCGACGCCGCCCCGGTTCCCGAGGCGTTCAGCGCCCGCACCCTGAACGTGTAGGCGGTGCCGTTGGTCAGACTCGTTACCGTGTGGCCGGTGGTGCCGGCGCCGCTGCCGCTGATCGTGTCGTAGGAACTGCCGTCGTCGCTGCTCACCTGGTAGTCGCTGATGCTGCTGTTGCCGGGGTCGGTCCAGCTCAGGGCCACCTGCCCGTCACCCGGCGCCGCCCTCAGCCCCGCCGGCGCCTCCGGCACCGCCAGCGGCGTCGCACTCACCGGGGCCGACGCGGCCCCGGTTCCCGAGGCGTTCAGCGCCCGCACCCTGAAGGTGTAGGCGGTGCCGTTGGTCAGACTCGTTACCGTGTGGCTGGTGGTGCCGGCGCCGCTGCCGCTGATCGGGCTGTAGGAACTGCCGTCGTCGCGGCTCACCTGGTAGCCGCTGATGCTGCTGTTGCCGGGGTCGGTCCAGCTCAGGGCCACCTGCCCGTCACCCGGCGCCGCACTCAGCCCCGCCGGCGCCGCCGGCACCGCCAGCGGCGTCGCACTCACCGGGGCCGACGCCGCCCCGGTTCCCGAGGCGTTCAGCGCCCGCACCCTGAACGTGTAGGCGGTGCCGTTGGTCAGGCCCGTCACCGTGTAATCGGTCGTCTCGTCGTCGCTGCCGCTGATCTCGATGTAGTCGCCCCCGTCGCTGCTCACCTCGTAGCCGCTGATGCTGCTGTTGCCCGGGTCCGTCCAGCTCAGGGCCACCTGCCCGTCACCCGGCGCCGCCCTCAGCCCCGCCGGCGCCTCCGGCACCGCCAACGGCGTCGCACTCACCGCGGCCGACGCCGCCCCCTTCCCCGAGGCGTTCACCGCCCGCACCCTGAACGTGTATTCGGTGCCGTTGGTCAGGCCCGTCACCGTGTAATCGGTCGTCTCGTCGTCGCTGCCGCTGATCTCGATGTAGTCGCCCCCGTCGCTGCTCACCTCGTAGCCGCTGATGCTGCTGTTGCCCGGGTCCGTCCAGCTCAGGGCCACCTCCCCGTCACCCGGCGCCGCACTCAGCCCCGCCGGCGCCGCCGGCACCGCCAGCGGCGTCGCACTCACCGCGGCCGATGCCGCCCCCGTCCCCGAGGCGTTCACCGCCCGCACCCTGAACGTGTAGGCGGTGCCGTTGGTCAGATCGTCGACGGTGTGGCTGGTGGTGTTCGCGCCGCTGCCGCTGATCTCGATGTAGTCGCCCCCGTCGCTGCTCACCTCGTAGCCGCTGATGCTGCTGTTGCCCGGGTCCGTCCAGCTCAGCGCCACCTCCCCGTCACCCGGCGCCGCACTCAGCCCCGACGGCGCCGCCGGCACCGCCAGCGGCGTCGCCGTCGCCGTCGCCGGCTCTCCGGTGCCCCTTACGTTCACCGCCCGCACCGCGAAGGTGTATTCGGTGCCGTTGGTCAGGCCCGTCTCCGTGTGGCCGGTGGTGCCGGCGCCGCTGCCGCTGATCGTGTCGTAGGAACTGCCGCCGTCGCTGCTGACCTGGTAGTCGCTGATCGTCGCGTTGCCCGGGTCCGTCCAGCTCAGCGCCACCTCCCCGTCACCCGGCGTCGCACTCAGCCCCGACGGCGCCGCCGGCAATTCCACATTCGTCACCGTGGGCGTCGCCCACACCCACGCCGCCGCCCCGTTAACCGCCCGCACCCCAAAGGTGTATTCGGTGCCGTTGGCCAGCCCGGTCACGATGTGCTCGGTGGTGGTGGCGTCGCTGGTGCTGATCGAGTTGTAGGAACTGCCCCCGTCGCTGCTCACCTCGTAGCCGCTGATGCTGCTGTTGCCCGGGTCCGTCCAGCTCAGCTCCACCTCCCCGTTGCCGACCTTCGCACCGAGATTCGTCGGCGCCGCAAACAGCGGCGTCGCACTCACCGCGGCCGACGCCGCCCCCGTCCCCGAGGCGTTCACCGCCCGCACCCTGAACGTGTAGGCGGTGCCGTTGGTCAGATCGTCGACGGTGTGGCTGGTGGTGTTCGCGCCGCTGCCGCTGATCTCGATGTAGTCGCCCTCGTCGCGGCTCACCTCGTAGCCGCTGATGCTGCTGTTGCCCGGGTCCGTCCAGCTCAGCGCCACCTCCCCGTCACCCGGCGTCGCACTCAGCCCCGACGGCGCCGCCGGCACCGCCAACGGCGTCGCACTCACCGCGGCCGACGCCGCCCCCGTCCCCGAGGCGTTCACCGCCCGCACCCTGAACGTGTAGGCGGTGCCGTTGGTCAGATCGTCGACGGTGTGGCTGGTGGTGTTCGCGCCGCTGCCGCTGATCGTGTCGTAGGAACTGCCGCCGTCGCTGCTGACCTGGTAGTCGCTGATCGTCGCGTTGCCCGGGTCCGTCCAGCTCAGCGCCACCTCCCCGTCACCCGGCGTCGCACTCAGCCCCGACGGCGCCGCCGGCACCGCCAACGGCGTCGCACTCACCGCGGCCGATGCCGCCCCCATCCCCGAGGCGTTCACCGCCCGCACCCTGAACGTGTAGGCGGTGCCGTTGGTCAGATCGTCGACGGTGTGGCTGGTGGTGTTCGCGCCGCTGCCGCTGATCTCGATGTAGTCGCCCCCGTCGCTGCTCACCTCGTAGCCGCTGATGCTGCTGTTGCCCGGGTCCGTCCAGCTCAGCGCCACCTCCCCGTCACCCGGCGTCGCACTCAGCCCCGACGGCGCCGCCGGCACCGCCAGCGGCGTCGCCGTCGCCGTCGCCGGCTCTCCGGTGCCCCTTACGTTCACCGCCCGCACCGCGAAGGTGTATTCGGTGCCGTTGGTCAGGCCCGTCTCCGTGTGGCTGGTGGTGTTCGCGCCGCTGCCGCTGATCGTGTCGTAGGAACTGCCGCCGTCGCTGCTGACCTGGTAGTCGCTGATCGTCGCGTTGCCCGGGTCCGTCCAGCTCAGCGCCACCTCCCCGTCACCCGGCGTCGCACTCAGCCCCGACGGCGCCGCCGGCAATTCCACATTCGTCACCGTGGGCGTCGCCCACACCCACGCCGCCGCCCCGTTAACCGCCCGCACCCCAAAGGTGTATTCGGTGCCGTTGGCCAGCCCGGTCACGATGTGCTCGGTGGTGGTGGCGTCGCTGGTGCTGATCGAGTTGTAGGAACTGCCGCCGTCGCTGCTCACCTCGTAGCCGCTGATGCTGCTGTTGCCCGGGTCCGTCCAGCTCAGCTCCACCTCCCCGTTGCCGACCTTCGCACCGAGATTCGTCGGCGCCGCAAACAGCGGCGTCGCACTCACCATCGCCGCCACACCGTTCGCCGGGCAGTTCACCGCCCGCACCGCAAAGCTATATTCGGTGCCGTTGCTCAGGCTGTCGACGATATGAGCGGTGGTGATGGCTATCGGGGTGTAATTTGCGCCGTTGTCGCTGCTCACCTCATAGCCGCTGATGGCGGAGTTGCCTGGGTTGGTCCAGTTCAGCGTCACCTGCCCGTCGCCGACCGTCGCCGACAGATCAGCCGGCGACGCAAACAGAGGCGTCTCTCTTACCGTGGCCGCCACACCGTTCACCGCCCGCACTGTAAACGGTTGCTCCGTGCCGCCGGCCAGTCCCGTTACCGTGTGCTCGGTGGTAGTGGCGCCGGTAGTGGCGCCGCTGTTGTCGATGGTGCTGTAGTTCGTGCCCCCGTCACTGCTGACCTCGTAGCCGGTGATGCTGCTGTCCCACGGGTTGTCCCAGGTCAGGGTCACCTGCCTACCACCCGGCGAGGCCTGGAGGCCCTTCGGCGCCGCAAACAGCGGCGTCTCCGTCACCCCCGGGTCCTGCGGCGGACCGGTGCCGGCGGAGTTCTGCGCCTTCACCTTGAACGTGTAAGCGGTTCCGTTGGTCAAGCCCCTGACGATGTAGCTGACGGTGGTGGTTTCGCGGTCGCTAACGACAGTGCTGATGTATGTGTAGTTCGTGCCATTGTCGGAGCTTATGTGGTAGTTGGTTATTACCTCGTCGTCGCGGGTGTCGGTCCAAGTCAGCGTCACCTCGCCGTCGCCGCGCGTCGCAACGAGATTGGTCGGCGCAGTCGGCACCTCCGGCACCGGTGAGGCCGTCAGCTCACTAATAGCACCATCACCGATATAGTTGTGGGCCCGCACCGCGAAGTCGTAGCTTGTGGCGTTTTCAAGTTCGTCGATGGTGGCTGTACTGGAAGCCTTGATATCTACCCATTCCCCCCAAGCGTTGTCGTTTGTCTTCTTGTAGCGGACCTTGTAGATACTGGTGCGGCGATCAACATCGTCGGGGTCGGGGTCGCCCCAGCTCAGCTCGACCCTCTCGTGCTTGGGGGTGGCCGTGAGGTTGACCACGGCAACCGGCACCGCCCCCGGCTCCGCCCACGCCTTCGACGGCGCCCCCGCCCCCGAGGTGTTCACCGCCCGCACCGCAAAGGTGTACCCAGTCCAGTTGGTAAGACTCGTGACCGTGTGGCTGATGGTGCTGGCGCTGCTGCCGCTGATCGCGCTGTAGTTCGCGCCGTCGTCACTGCTGACCTCGTAGCCGTTGATGTTGCTGTCGCCCGGGTCGTCCCAGCTCAGCGTCACCTGACTATCGGCGGGCGTGGCCTGAAGGTTGTCCGGTGGGTCGGTGGGCCCCGCCACCGGGTATGCCGTCAATTCTGCCGACGGCCCGGCGGCGCTGCTGTCGTAGGCCCGCACCTCGAAGGTGTAGGACGTATAGTTGGTCAGGCCCGTCACCGTATGGCTGGTGGTGGTGGCGCCGCTGCTGGGAATATCCGTAAAGGGGTCGCTGTCGATTTTGAGCTGATACTTGCTGATCTCGGTGGTCTCCGGGTCGTCCCAGCTCAACGTCACCTGGCTGGCCCCGGGAGCGGCGGTGAGATTGCTCGGCGCGGCAAACAGAGGCGTCGCCGTCAACGAGTCCTCCGCCTCCGTGGGGGACACCGCCCCGATCACCGTACCCTCGGCGTTCGCCGTTCGCACTTTAAAGGTGTACGACGTGCCGTTGGTCAGGCCGTCAATGGTGTATTTGATGAATTCGCGGTTAACTGCATCAGGGTAGTAGGTCAGGTCGTTGGAATCAACGCTCGTGTAGCTATTGCCTCCGTCGCTGCTGAATTGATACTTGCTGATGACACTGTCTTTCGGGTCGCGCCAAGACAGCGTCACCCGACCGTAGCCAGGTGTGGCCCTGAGGCTTGACAGCGCAGGAATCACCGGCGTCGTCTTCGTCGTATCAAACGTCGCCGCCGCCCCGTTCACCGCCCGCACCTTAATCGTGTAGTTCGTTCCGTTGGTCAGCTGATAGATGGAGTAGCCGAAAGTCTCGCTCTCGTGGCCTTGGTCTCTGACCTTACTGTAGTTCAAGCCGCCGTCCTTGCTGACCTCATAGCCCGTAATGCGGCTGTCTTGCGACTCCTTCCAGCGCAGCTGGACATAATTATCGCCGGGCCATGCTACAAGCTCCGTCGGCGCAGGTAACAGGGGCGTCGCCGTCACGGTGGCTGACGCGCCGGGGCCGGATTCGTCGTAGGCCCGTACAACGAACGTATAGGATGTGCCATTGGTGAGGCCCGCCACCGTGTGCCCGTTAGGCGTCTCGTCGCTGCACAGGATGTTGATGAAGTTCGATCCGCCGTCGGTGCTGATCTGATACTTGGTGATGTCGTCGTTTTCGGGGTCCGTCCAGCTCAGCGCCATTTCACCGTCACCGGGCGTCGCCGTCAGCCCCGTCGGCGCAGCCGGCACCGACTGGGCGTGGACGGCCAGCGGAACGATCAGGAGAGCGGCGGCGAGGGCGACGAGCACCGGGGTGAAGCGGAAAACGGGGCTTCTGCTCCTGGGCAGGGGGTTCACACGTTCACTCGGCGGATCATTCATCTCAGCTCAAAACCTGTTTCAAGAGAAGCACGCCACGGTCCTGGGGCGCATCAACTGAGCTGACCGGGAGGGTGTTTGATCCAGGCTTCTTCGAGCGCCGCGGCCCGGGGCCGCCCGGCACGAAGTGTTCGGGGCGGGCGGCGTAGGCTGCCGCGCTGCGCGCCCGAAGTGAACGTATTCGGGTGCAAACATGGCGATGCCGCCGTGCCGGTGCCTCTGATTCTACCACTGGTAATTGCACCATCGGAAGAACTCGCGGCAGAAAGCCGCCTCCTCCTCCATGCAATCCTCTGATAACCTGGGCTTCACCTCTGGATTCGGGCGAGATGTGGCGCCTCTTGCGGTGGCGTAGGCAGCCCTGTGGCAAGTTGGGGGAAATTAGGGAGGCATACTTCGTGGTCAACCCCCATCCCGCCCGGCCTGCGTCCCTGGATGAACACCGAAGGCGAGGTACGAGGCCGGGTGTCGGAGCCCCCTGTCAAGGGACATCCGGATTCGCGCACGCCTGGTGTTCGGGGGTCGGTGGTACGGGGGTAGTTGCCTCCCTGCTGAGGTGAAGCGTAGCACGAGGAGAGGAGATCCGCAAAGCCACCCGGGGCGTAGCACCTGCTCCTACGACAACCGTCGTCGAACCACGGAAAATTGCTGTAACTGACTGCTATGGAATCACTTAACACATGGCCATAGTGCGGCAGACGATCCAGGATGGCAGTGCCATGGAGAAGCCGCTTGGCGCGCCCGACCAGCGTCGCGTAGCCGTCGAGAGGGCGTGTGGGCCCCTGCCAGTCCCAGCCTCTTCGCAGCACGATGCGCTGGGCGATGCCCCCCAAGGCGTGGGCGCCTCGAGATGATCGGGCGGCGCGTCCTCGTTACAGCGCGGGTCGATCCGAAGGGCACGCAGTATTCGCGTCCGTCGAAGCGCACCAGGCCGTCGCGGCCCACCTGGTGCCGCACCGCTGTGGATATCTGCGCGGAGAGCGGTGGTCAATAGAGGCGCTCAATCACCGGCCCTCTCTTCGGTGGGTTCCTCCGCCTCGGGAGGCACCTGGCTCGGCTCCTCGCCGTTGAAGGCGACGTTCAGGAGAATGGTGGAAGAGTAAGGAGGCCTGCCGGCGCTGCCCCCGGACGGGCGCCACTTCGTGGGGAACAGGACCCTCTGCACATCCTCGTACTCCTCAAAGCGGGTCGTCCACACCGGGCTCCTCCTCCCTTGATGGCCCTTCTGGCTTCGGAACCACTCCTCTTCCCTCTCCGAAGCCCTTCTTCCACGGCCGTGAGCAGGGCGTCGTCCGCATCCACGGAGGGGAATTCAGCGGCCAGCGGCCTTCGAAAAGGCGGGAGAAGGCCCCAAGCTCGTATTAGGGGACCATGTGGGAATAGCTGGGGAAGACCTCCTCCGCACGTAGGGTGCGCGCTTCCAGGGGTGGACACTGCCGGGCTCGAAGCGCCAGACGGCCACGGGATGGACATAGGAGCGCACGTTGTAGACGACTCCCGACAGATAGCGGGTCGTGGCGCGAACCCACACCACGGCGGACATGGAGTGAAGGGCCTCGAGCCGGTCCACGCCGCCCATGGCGTCCAGGCACGCCAGGACGCTGGCGGGCCCTTCTTGCGGGGGCGCTCTCCTGATCGGTCGTGTCGGCGTCCGGCAGCCAGAGCCGCGCGTAAGCGTCGCGTTCCTCCATGGAAAGCGGCGGCCCGAAGTCCTGGGCTCTCACCTCGACCGAATCCCTTGCCAGGATCCACCGCTCGAAGGGAAGGTTTCGTCCGCCCACCTCGATGGGTCCCCCCAGGGTGTCCCCCGGTGCCCGGTGGGGCTCGACACTGTCGGAGACCGCGGAGCGGATGGCATCCGCGCCAAGGGACAGATCCGGCAAACCGCCCTTCACCCTCTCCATGGCAGGCGATTCGGATTCCGGCTCACGCCCAGCGAGACGAGGTGCGGAGAGCGATTGGGGGCGGCGGAAGAAGGGGAGGTGGTCGGGTGAGGGCGAGGGTGCGAGCAGGTGGTATCCGGCTACGAGAAGCAGATGCAGGCACGCGGACAGGAGGATCGAGAGCCCAAGCCGGAGCCTGCCCGGGGTTCGATACCGCATTGGCGCCCCATCACCGATCGCCGGGGGACCTTGCGGCCAGCATCTCGTAGGCGGAGGTGATGGTCTCCTCCAACAAGCCCTTCAGCTCGACGGGGCTGACCGTAGGGGTAGCGGGTCCCCTTGGCGGCTGAAGCCGATCTCCCGTTTCGACCTCCCGCAACATGAACCGCGTGGACAAGGTGGCGTCTACCCCGGGCGTACGGACGAGGTCCCGCACCTGGAAATCGAGGACGGTAAGGGTGCCTCGTACAGGCCGCGCCAGTCCGATTTGCGCAACTTCCCACGGGTGATCCTGGCGCGAAGTCCTTCCAGGATGCGGACGTGCAGGTCCTGCAGTTCGTCATCGAGCCTCTTGGCATTTTCGTCATCGAAGGCGGTCTCCGGGATGCCCGGCCGGATGTCCGCCAGTTCCTGCACCAGGCCCTCCCAGTCCCGGGAGGGGCTGTAGGCGTTGACGGCCCACACCACGAGGCCCTGAGACAGGGAGTCCTTCACGGTGATGCCCAGGCTGTCGCCTTGGTGGTGGCTGCCGTGGCGGGCCTGGGCCGTCCGCGGGCGGCAGGGTGTCCCGCATGACCTGTAAGGCATTACTTGACAAACGCGTTACTTCCCGTCATCTTGAGTCATGATTGGAGGCATACGGCACAGGGCGCTCAGGAACTACTGGGCGAGCGGCCAGGCGAGGGGTTTGAACGCCGCGTGGATACGGAAGCTGCGACGGATCATGTCGGCTCTCGAAGCGGCGGAGCGGCCGGAGCAAATGAACTATCCGGGATCGTACTTCCATCCTCTGAAGGGTGACCGGGAGGGCCGCTACGCAGTTCGCCTGACCGCCAACGTGCGCGTTACCTTCGGGTGGGACGATGAGGGCGCTGAAAACGTGGACATAGAGGACTATCACTGATGATCGAGAGACACCCCTCCATCGACCCCGTGCATCCGGGAGAGATCCTGCGAGAGGACATCCTGCCTGCCCTATCCATGAGCAAGACGGCCGTGGCCAAGGCGATCGGGATATCCCGGCAGACCCTTTACGACATCCTCCGCGAGAAGCAGCCGGTTACCGCAGAGATGGCGGTCCGCTTCGGCAAGCTCTTCGGCAACGGGGCCGGCTTCTGGGTGAACCTCCAGCGAATCCACGATCTGGCGGTTGCGGAGCGCACCGTGGACGTCTCGGGGATACCAACCCTCGAAGTAGGGTCGGGCTAGCCCGCCCCGCGGGCGATGTCCACGACGAGCTCGTCGTGGCGGGCCAGCGCCAGCGGAGTGCGGCAGGTCTCCCCCTCGGTCACCCAGGCGTGGAAGTGGCGCAGCTCGGCGGCGAAGAGGCTCTGCGCAGGTCGTCGGGGGAAGGGTCGCGCCTGAGGGCGGCCCGGTAGACGGAGGGCACGAAAGTCTCGGCGTCCGGACCGTCGATCCGGTCGGCGGGCGTCCTGACGAGAGCCCACAGGGTCCGGGCCAGGCTGGCGGCGAGCAGGTCTTCTCCCATGTCCGTCTCCCAGCAGGCGCTCCAGCTGCACCGGCTCGCTGTCCAGCGTCAGCGGCCGCTCCACCTCCTCCCCGCGGCTCCCGGCGGCAGGGGCCTGCGACTGGTAGTGTACCCAAGAAACTGAACAGGAGCGCTTATCTGATCAGAAGTGGAATCCCAGTAGATTCCAGTAGTACAAGAACCAGACGAACCCCAAGGTGATCAGCGTTGCTGCAGAATAGTATAGACGACTTCCCGTGCTCCAGTACTCGTGCTTCCAGGAAACCGTGGCGCAATAGACCCTCCCGATCGCGAGAATGGAGGTGAGTAGAGGGATGAACAACAGCGCGATCATCTCCGGTGGGACCTCGATAACGAGGTCCAGGAATCGATACACCAGCATGAGAATCAGCCCGATGAGAAAGATCAGGTTCAGGCCGCTGCTACTCCACGCCAGCCATCGCGCCAGATGTACCTTCTGGCCATCTGGTACGGGTCCCTTCCGTCGGCGCCGGCTCAGGTAGACGGCAGGCCATCCCACACACTCTGACAGGAATACCAGTACAAAGATCCCCAGAAAGCCCAACTGGTACCGGGTGGCTTCATGCCAGGGTATCTTGTCATAGACTTCTGGCCACTCGTGGTACATATGGGTGATGCGACCATCTGCTTCTTCGCGAAAGGCCATATGCCGTTCGCCCTTGGTCATACCATCGACTTCGAGGAAGAGAAGCGAATCCACTTCAACCCAGCGCCAAGGCTCCGGTTGTCCGAAGGACTGCAGGAGAAGCGCTCCATCCCCCACGGCTATTTCGAACTGCGTGGCCAGGCTGATCAGTTTCAGGAAACTCGTTCGGCTGTACCGATTCACTCGGTAGTAACCCGTATAGCGATCTGCGCGGTGATCGAAACCAGGGGGAGATTGGGGGAGAGCTTGTTCCTCGATCGGGAAATAGCGCTCCAGGAAGGCGTTGACCAGCGGCCGTCGTACCTTCAATCCTCGAGGAGGGTTAGACTCATCTTGTTGAAGGCGAAGAAAATACCCAGGCCTTCCTCCGGAATCAGCAACATGCAAGCATAGTGCCCGGGGAGACCTCCACTATGCCAGACCAGACGCTTGCCTCTCTTGTCATGCAGAATGAATGCATACCCGATGATGCCCGGAAAGCGGGGATCATTCGTGAATTGCTGCTGCTGCATCGCATGGGCTGAGGACTCCTGCAGAATCCGCGCATCCTTGAAGCGACCCAATTGCAGGTGGCTGATCATGAAGTGAGCCATGTCCATGGCGGTGGCATCCCAAGCTCCCGCTGATCCATCGTTGATATACAGGTAGGGTTGAGGCTTGTAGGAGCTGTCCTCGTACGAATACCCGGTCGCCGTATCCGCATGACGCTCATAGTGGGTGCGGTGCATTCCCAGGGGTTGCAGGATGTGCTCCCTCACATACTGGTCGTACGGTTTTCCGGACACGGCCTCCACCAGGTAGCCTGCCAGCGCTATACCATGGTTCGAATAACTGAAAAATTCACCGGCGGGCATTACTCGGGGAGGCATACGGGTTGCCAGGTATTGACCCAATGGAACCACCTCGGTGGCCGAAAGGGCCTGTTTGATATAATCATCGTCGAAGCCGCCCGTGTGGGTGAGCAGGTGTTTGACGCGGACAGGTTCGGGAAAGGAAGCGTCCAGTTGGAAATCCATCAGATGCTGATTCACATCGTCATCAAGGCCCAGCTTGCCTTGTTCGACCAGTTGCAGGACCGCCGTGGCGGTGAACACCTTACCGATGGACGCTATACGAACTATGGTTTCATCGGGAACCATCGGACGGTTTGTCTCCAGGTCCGCAAGCCCGTATCCCTTCTTGAACAGGATATCTTCTCCTTTGACCACTGAAATCACCAGGCCGGGAATGTGCAGCGTATCCATTTGAGCAACCAGGAGGCTGTCCAGAAAACGCTCAAGTGTCTGCGCGGTGAGAGGGACGGCCTCGAGATCAGCCTGTATTGGTTCCGCCGTCAGGTCGGGGACAACACCTGGACAAGGGAGGTTGCTCAACATGAGTAGGGGGATGATGGCTGAGACAGATCGAGCTCGGACCGGGGAAGACGCGTTCATCGAGTCACCTTCTTCGAGGATGCAGACGGTTTCCTGGGGCGGCGGGACAGTCGAGCTACCACCGCTCAGGGCGTCTCGGCGCCGGCGCGGGCAAGACGGCGAGCGGCAGTGCAGCAGTGATGACGAGGAGCCTCTAACCCTCACTCCCGCCGCAGGGTGATGTCCTGGCCGGCGTCGATGCTGATCTTCACGGAGCCGTCGCCGATCTTCAGCCGGGCGCTGCGCTGGTCGGTGGTGGCGGACACGGGAAAGTCGGACTGGATCCGTCCGTGGCGCGTTCGCAGCGAGCCGTTGAACCCGGTGCCGGCGGGAAGGGCGAGGGTGACCGGTTTGCCGGAGGTGGCCAGCGTGATCCTTCCGCCCTGCCCCAGGCGCTTGATCCGCGAGACCTCGATGGGGCTGTGATTGCCGCGCACGGTGATCGAGCCGGAGGTCCCGGTGATGTTGACGTCCTTGTAGGAGTTGGACACCACCACGTCGCCCTCGACGAGCCCGGCCGTCACTCTGGACGAGTTGCCGTTCACGGTGAGGTTTCCGCCCACCTCCTCGACGACCACCGACTTGTACGAGGTGACGATGACGGCGTCGCCCTCCACGGACTGGACCGTCACGCCTGACGAGGTGCCGTTCACGGTGAGGTTTCCGCTCACGTCCTCGACCCGGATCGGCTTGTACGAGGAGACGATGGCGGCGTCGCCCCCGACCTGGTCCACCTCCACCTCGCTGGAGGTGGCGCTGACGGCGAGATTCCCGCGCACACGGGAGACGTGGACAGGCTTGTAGCTCGACCTGACCACCGCATCGCCGGTGACGCCGTCGAGACGCACGCTGCCGCTCTGGCTGACGACCTGCAGGGAGCCGGAGACCTCCTCGAGTTCCACCCTCTTGTAGGAGCTGCGCACCGTGCAGTCGCCTACGATGTCTCGGCCGGTGACCTCTCCGCTGAGGCTCTCCACCACCACCTGCCCCCGCACCCCCTCGAGGTGCACGGGCTTGTAGCTGGTGCGGACGTTCACCCGGCCGTCGACCTCGGCAAGCGTGACCCGGGTGCTGTTGCCGCTCACGTCCACGGGGCCATCGAAACGGCGCACGTTCACGCCGGCGTAGTCGTTGGACACGGAGAGGGAGCCGCCGGCGTCGAGGATCTCCACATCGCCGGAGCTGTTGTCGACGCGCAGCTCTCCCTCGATCCCCTCCACGCGCACGTCGCCGTAGCGGTTGACGAGATCGAGGGAACAGCGCGAGGGCACGCGCACCCGCAGCCGCGTGGAGACCGACAGACCGTGGCCCGATCCCTGGTTGTAGAACATCCCGCGCAGGAATCCGATGGCCGTCGTGCCCTCGCCCTCCGACCGTTCCGGGGTGTCGAGGCGGGCGTACATCCCGTCCCCGTCGCTCTCCAGGACCAGGTCAACGGACTGGAGGTACTCCTCCACGGCCGCGGAGTCGCCGCCGGTGATCTCGACCAGGGCCTCCGCGGCCACCGAGTCGCCGCCGGTGCCGGTGATCGTGATCTCGGCGTTGTGGGCTTCGAGGCGCAGGCGCTCTCCCGCCTGGGCGGGAGCGCTGCGGGCATAGGTGCGCCGCATCGTCTCCCGGTCATCCGCTTTCGCCTGGCTCCACGAGCCCGCGTAAAGCAGGAGGAGCACCATCAGGGTGGGCATGCGTCGCATGTTGGAAGTTCCTCCTTCTACAGGTGCGCGTTGACGAGGGGCAGCAGGCGCGCCCAGCGGGGGTTGTTGCCGGCGTAGTTGAGCAGGCCGATCTGGACCCCCTTGAGCTCGCGGCTGTAGTTGACCAGTCCGACGGAGAGGCCGGTGAAACGCTCGTTGACCGGCTCGAACCAGCGGCCCGAGCCGCCGGGCAGGTGGCGGCCGCCCACGGCGATCCCGTTGGCCGCGCTCACCGAGATCCCGCGCATGCTCGGCGCGAAGGCGGTGACTCCGCCGGCGATGAGGCCGCTCAGCTGTTCGCCGGCGCCGACTCCGACAAGGCTGACCAGAAGGCCCCGCCCCGAGCCGCCGGCGCCGACGCCCACCCCGCCGATGGCGAGGCCGGTCAGATCATTCCCCGCCCCGACGATGCCGGCGGAGCAGGCGGCGCCGCGCAGGTCCTGTCCCACCCCGGCGCCCAGACCTCCGGCGAGGATTCCCGTGAGATCGTTGCCCACGCCCGCGCCGAGACCGCCGATGACCAGGCCGCGGGCGTCGTGTCCGGCTCCGGCGCCGAGGCCGCCGCCGAGGATCCCCCTCAGATCGCCCCCCACGCTGGCGCCGGCACCCCCGAGGACGATGCCGCGGGCGTTGCGTCCGACGCCGGCGCCGACCAGGCCGATCACGGCGCCCGCTTGCAGGTCGTGTCCGACCCCCGCGCCGAGGCCGCCCGCGGTCACTCCCGCCAGGTCGTGGCCCACGCCGGCACCGAAACCGCCGACGATCAGTCCGCGGGCGTCGTGTCCCGCGCCTGCGCCCAGTCCGCCGCCGACGATGCCGGTCAGATCATGTCCCGCTCCCGCGCCGATGCCGCCGAGGACGATCCCGCGGGCGTCGCGTCCGACGCCGGCACCCACCAGGCCGACCACGGCGCCGGCCTGCAGGTCGTGCCCGGCTCCGGCGCCGAAGCCGCCGACGATGATCCCGCGGGCGTCGTGTCCCGCCCCGGCACCCAGCCCTCCGGCGAGGATCCCCTCCAGGTCGCCCCCCACGCCGGCACCCAGGCCCCCGAGGATCAGCCCGCTGCCGTCGCCCTCCGTCCAGGCCCCTCCCGCCGACAGCAGGACGCCGCTGGCGTCCTCCCTGGCCCGGGCGGCCAGCCCTCCGGCGAGGATCCCCCGGGCCCTGCCCCCGGCCGAGGCCAGGCCCGGGGTGACCGCCGCCCCGTGCACGTCGACCCGCGCCCCGGCGCGGACACCGGCCAGCGCGATTCCCCTCAGGTGGCGGACGGCGACCACGCCCCCGAGGCCGACGCCGATCCCCTGGATGTCGCGGCCGGCGTCGACGCCGATGCCGCCCACGGCGATGCCGGTGAGGTCCTGCTCGGTGATGGCGAAGAGGCCGCCCAGGGCGATGCCGTCGAGACGGCGGGCGTACGGCCCCACGAGGCCGAGGGCGGCGCCGCGGATCACGGCGTCGGGATTCCGGCGCGCCTTCCACAGGGTCAGGTTGAGACCGGTGACGCGCCGCACCTCGTGGTCGACGAGGTTGACGCGCACCCCGGTGATGCGGCTGGAGTTGCCCAGGCTCAGGCCGACGCCGCCCACGGCGAGATCCAGCGAGTCCGCCTTTCCGGGAAGGGGAAAGGCAAACAGGGGCAGGAGCAGGAGCGCGGTTCGAATGGTCATGGCGGAATCCTCTCTCTACAGTTGGAGCTGCACGATCTCTTCGAGGGTTTCTCTCTTGTCCCGCAGGGCCAGCAGCAGGTAGCGGCGGATGTGGGTGTTGGCCGGGTTGCCGCTCAGGGCCTGCAGACAGCGGTCGATCTGGGTGTCGATGGTGGCGATCTTGTCGCGGTAGAGGAGGGCCAGCTCCGCGTCCATGCGCTCCATGCGCTCGCCGGCGATCTGCTCCAGCTCCTCGATGGCGGCGGCGTACTCCCGCTCCCGGTCGCGGACCTTCTCCAGGGCCTCGGCCGTGTAGAGGCCGCTGGCCGGCTCCGGCGCACTCCATCGCTGCTGCTGTTGCACGAGCGCACCCAGCCCCAGCCCCACGACGAGGACCGCTGCGGCGCGGTAGACCCAGGCCCGCCGGCGGGCGCGCTGCTGCTCGGCGCGCAGACCGGCCTCGACGCGCTCCCACAGGAAGGGAGGCTCGGTCACTTCCGCGAGGTTGGCGGCCAGTTCATCGATGACCTCGTCCTCGCGCAGGCGCCGCCGGCATTCGGGGCAGTCCTTCAGGTGGGCCTGGAACGCCTCTTCCTCCAGGCGCCCCAACTCGCGCTCGCGGTAGCGGCCGCAGCTCATGGCGAGTCCTCCTCATCGGTCAGGATGGCGCGCAGCCGCTCCCTGGCCTGGAAGACCTGGGCCTTCACGGTGCCCTCGCGGATCTCCAGCATCTCGGCGATCTCCTTCTGGGGGAAGCCCTCCACGGCATACAGCACGAAGCAGGCGCGCATGCGCTCCGGCAGGGAGAGGATGGCCTCCTCCAATTGCAGCCGCAGGTCCGGCCCGGCGGCCGGCGGGGGCTCGGCGGGCCGAAGTTCGAAACGGCGCTTCCTCGCTCTCAGCATGTCGTGGCAGACGTTGATCAGGATGCGCATGAGGTAGGTGCCGATACCGGCCTCGCCGCGGTAGCGGCCGATGTTCCGGTGGAGGCGGATGAAGGCGGTCTGCACGGCGTCCTCGGCGTCGGCCGGGTCGCCGAGCATGCGCAGGGCCACGCCGAGGAGCCGGCGCCAGTGCTCGCGGAAGAGGCGCTCGTAGGCGCCCACGTCCCCCCGCCGGCAGGCGGCGATGGTCTCGCGCTCGGCTTGGGATGGATCGGCGGGCAAGGGCCCTCTTCTCGGAAGACTCGCCCCGAGGGCGAGTGCGGCTGGCATCGGCGACCGGCTCCGCTGTCGAGGTTTCGGGTTTCTCGACAGTTGGACGAAGCCGGAGGGCCGGAGGTTTAGACGCTCCTGAGAAACAGCCTCCGGTGCTCGGCCGGGGTTTCCCGGGGGGCTGCGGGTGCTAGGCCAGGAACCGCTGCAGCACGTTGCGGGTGATGCGCGAGACCTGCTCGTCCACGGGCAGCGACGCCGGCCACGAGATCGAGCCCACGGAGAACACGTGGCCGCCGGAGGGGGTGTCGAAGCAGACGATCTCGGCGCCGCCGTCGTCGGGGTTGAGGCCCTTGGCCAGCGGTATGGCGTTGGCCGGGGAGCTGGCCGAGACCTTGTCGGTCTCGTGGCCGGAGGCGCCGCCGGGGCAGCGCATGTGCAGGCACTCCTGGCCGAAGAGGTCGCCCTGCCGCAGGCCCGTGCTCTCGAAGATCCAGTGGTCGGGCTCGATGACGCGGTACGGTGCTCCGGTCATGATTCCGGTCTCGGAGCAGGTCACGCCGAGGAGGTTGGCCTCCGACTCCTGGCGCAGATGGAAGCGGCTCTCGTAGCCGATCTTCTGCAGGTGGAAGAAGCCGCCCCCGTAGGGTCCGTTGTGGACGGTGATCGTCGTGTCGTCGAGGAACTCGACCTCGCAGTTGAGGCCGTTGCCGCCGAGGTAGAGGAGCTTCCCGCCCCCATCGAAGACCCACTCCTTCAGCGCGTAGTACATCTTCGCCGACCAGTACTCGGGATGGGCGCTGACCGCCAGGGCCTGGTAGGCGCCCAGGTCGAGGGTGCCGTCGTGGAGCTGGGTCTCGGCGTAGAGGTCGTAGTCGAATCCCTCGCGGTCGAGCCAGCCGAAGAACCGCCACTCCGCAGGCGCCACGTGGCAGTTGCTGCGCCCCTCGATGGGGTCGGTGATGCGCTCGTCCTCGTCGATGTGGTTGATCGGCTCGGGGCGGTCGAAGGAGAGGGGCGGATAGTGGTCGGCGGCGAAGAGCATGTGGTCGGGGTCGGTGTAGCGCAGCAGCTCCAGGCGCGCGTTCATCGCCGGCGACGGGGTGAAACCGTCGGCGTGGATGTAGTTGGAGCGGCCCCCGAAGTTGTTGTAGCAGTTCCAGTTGATGTTGGCCGCCAGGACCGCCAGCGGGGTCCGCGGGCGGTCGGGAGCCACCATCCAGGGGAAGGAGAAGAACGCCCCGGACTCGCCCTTGGCGTGCAGGTAGTAGAGGCCGGAGCGGTCGGGGGCGGTGAGGAATTGCTTGTGGGCGCCGCGGGCGTATCCCCGGTGGTTGAACTGCACCCCCGTCTGGGTGTAGTCGCCGTCGGGGGTGATCTGCACCGTCGCCCGGGGCCCGTGCTCGTCGTACCAGCCGATGGTCCGTACCAGCTCCTTCTCCCAGCCGTAGCGCCACAGCTCGAGCTTGTAGGCCTCGTCGGAGTGGACCCGGAACTCGGACTTCTCTCCGGAGCGGACCCACTTGGGCCACATGTAGCCGATCAGCTGGTCCCGCAGCAGGCGGAAGTGGTGGGGCTCGGCCAGCGGCAGCTCCAGGGTGGTGCGCTTGGCGCCGTACCCGTCCCGCCCGAGGGCGACGTTCCAGCGCCCCGGCTCCAGGTCGGCGCGCACGGCGCCGGTGATGCTCGACCGCGTCTCCACGACGCGGCCGCTCTCGTCTTCGAACTCGAAGAGGACGTCGGGGACGGCGACGTAGCGCTCGTCGCTGACGTATCCGATCAACAAGGCGGATCTCCTTTCAGGGTGGGCCGAGGTCTGCTTCGAGCCCGGCGTACCAGGTGCGGCCGGAGGCGGGCTCGAAGAAGCGGTCGCCGAAGGCGTTGGGGGTGATGGAGCCGTTGTAGGCGGCGTCGAGGAGGTTGTCGACCCCGACGAAGACGCGCAGGCGCCCGAAGGCGAAGGACCGGGGCGCCACCAGGCGCAGGCCGGCCACGGCGTAGGCGCCGTTGTGAAAGTCGAGCCGGGCGGCGTCGCTGCCCGGTGGCGGTCCGTTGTGGTCGTTGGCGTAGTACCCGGCCACCCACTCGGTCTCGACCTCGGCGCGGATGTCGAGAGGCAGTTCCGCCGTGACATCCAGCAGCAGCCGGTGAGGCGGCAGGCCGGGGACCTGCTTGCCGGAGAGCTGCACGGGTTCGTCGCCGGATCGGATCACGTAGTCGTCGAAGCGGAAGTCTATCCAGGTGTAGGACAGGTCTGCGCCCCAGGCGCCGTGGCGGGCACCGAGGGCGGCCTCCAGGCCGCGGCTGGATGTGCGCCCGGCGTTGCGGTAGTAGACGGCCTCGCTCGCCGGGTCGTCCACCTGGAAGGGGATCAGCATGCCGTCCACGGCGAGCCGGTAGATCGCCGCGTCCCAGGTCAGGCGGCCGGCGCGGTCGCTTCCCCGGAGGCCAGCCTCCAGGCTGGACACGCTCTCCGGGTCCAGGTCGGGGTTGAAGCCGCCGCCGCCGTCGGGACGGTTGCCTAACTCCACCGTGGTCGGCGTCTGGAAGGCGGATCCGTACGAGGCGTAGAGCAGCGTCCGCGGCGTCACCTGCCAGCCGAGGCCGGCAGAGGGGCTGAGCTGGGAGAGGTCCCGCGTGCCGGAGTCGTCCCCGTCGCCGAGGAGGCGGTCCGTGGCCTCGAAGGCGTAGCGGTCCAGGCGCCCCCCGAGGCTGAGGGTCCAGCCCGGCCGGGGGTGGACGGCCAGGGCGGCGAAGGCGCCGGCGCTGCCCACGGACTCCTCCTGGTCCTGCATGAGGGCCCCGAGGGCCACGCTCTCCGGCACCCGGGCCGGTTCCGTGTCCGCGTCGGCGAGCCCCTCGTTCTCGTGCTCGCGGCGGTCGTCCCTCTGAGCCTCCAGGTCCACCCCCGCCTTCCAGCTGCCCGGCAGGTTCCCCAGGCGCAGGGTCCGGCCGTGAACGGCCCTCAAGCCGCCGGCGCGCCGCTCCAGGTCGATGACCGCCCCCGGGATCGGGTTCAGCAGGCTGCGGTCGACCCCGTAGAGGGTCAGCTCGGTCCGCGCCCCGCCGTCGGTGTGGCGCAGGGTGATCCCGCCCTGGCTCTGCCGCGCCTGCTTGGAGGCGCCCTGGCCGACGATGAAGCCCCGGGCGAAGCGGGGCCGCTCCCGCGAGTCCGCCCGGTTCAGGGAGCTGGGGTTCAGGAGGTAGGGGGCGTCGTAGAGGTTGAGCACCCAAACCAGCTCCCACGACGGGCGCAGGCGCGAGCGCACCACCGCGTTCAGCCCGCGTACCCGCGCCTCGGAGTGGTCGCGGTACCCGTCGAGGTCCAGCTGCCGCAGGGAGAGGTGGAAGGAGTGGCGACCGCCGCCGCGGAAGGCGAGCTGGCGCAGCCACAGGCCGTCGCTGCCGGCGACCAGTCGCGGCTTCACCCGCACGCCCGCGGCCTCGGGGTGCCGTGTCTGGATGGAGACCACGCCGCCGCCGGCGTTGCCGTACAGGCTCGAGTTGGGCCCGCGCAGGACCTCCACCCGGCCGGCCGTGGCCAGGTCGATGTTGCCGAGCTGGGTCTGGCCGTCCGGCGTGGTCAGCGGCACCCCGTCGAGCAGGACCTTGACGCCGCGCACGCCGAAGGCGGCCCTCGCCCCCAGGCCGCGCGCCGTCAGCCGCGGCCCTTGGGACGGGTTGTTGCGCTCGGACACGTGCAGTCCCGGCACCTGGCGCAGAGCCTCTGCCAGGGAGAGCGACTTTTCACCCGGCGCGAAGCGCTCCCGCCCGACTGCGGAGACCGCCAGCGGCAGCCGGTCCAGGGGGGCCGCCTCCCGGACGGCGGTGACCACCACCGCCGGCGCCGTGTATTGCGTGGTGTCCGGGGGATCCGCGTCGGCGGCGAGGGCCGCCGGCAGCAGCAGGCAGACGGCCGTCGAGAGGGAGAAGCGGCGCATGTGTCGGCCTGGCGCCGGCAGTGGGGCGGCCCTCCAGAGCCTGCAGGCCGCAGTCAGCAGCCGGGTGCACGCCGACAGGGAGGACGACCGTGCGCGGCGTCCGGCCGAGGGGGCGGTCCAGGCGCGCAGGACTGCCGTCAGCCGAGGGGCGGTTCGGACGGCGGTCCACACCCGGATCAACAGCAGCAGGGCCTGCGCCGGGAGCGAGGAGAAGCACCGTGCGCGGCGTCCTGCCGAGGGGGCGGTCCCGTGGCGAAGGGCCGCCGCCAGCAGGCGGACCGGCCCCAGGAGCGGGGCGCCGCCTCCCCCCGTGGGCGGCGCGGTCAAGCCGGCGGCTGCCGGGAGTGAGGGCGCCATCGCCGGCAGGATCGGTGCCCTGGGTGAGGGGGCGCGCCTCATGCGGCAGGCCCCGGGAGCGAGGGGGCGCACAGCATGGGGCTCCTCGCAGGCGGTGCGAGTACGCGGCCGGCTTCCGTGAGTAGGGGGCCGGCGATCCAGGCATGGGTGGCCGCCCTCCCGTAACCGCGGTTCAAGCGGGGCATCCGCTGGCAGCAGGCCATCGGTCGGTCCATCCTTCCTCCATCTTGGCGCGGGGCATGCGGCGGCCTATGGTAGTGGCCCGCGTCGGACCGGCGCCACCAGAGCCGGCGTGCCCTCGCCTCATCCCTCGACCCCATGTCAGACAACCCCATCCCCACCACCGGCCGCCGCGTCGTCGTCCGCCCCGACGGGCAGGTCGGCACCGAGCCCTTCGAGATCACGCCTCCCGGCCCGGGCCAGGTGCTCGTCGAGACCGTTCGCACCCTCATCAGCGCCGGCACCGAGCTCGGCAACCAGGAGCAGCACCGCACGGGGGACTATATCCCCGGCTACTCCAACACGGGCCGGATCATCGCCCTCGGCGGCGGCTGTGACGGCTACGCCGTGGGGGACCGGGTCCTCTCCTTGGGGCACCACGCGAGCCACGTCACCGTCTCCACCGCTCCGCAGTCCCTCGCCCGACTCCCGGAGGGCGTCTCATTCGACGACGGCGCCTACGGCGTCATGGGCAGCATCTCCATGCACGGGGTCCGCAAGGGGCGCCTGGAGCTCGGGGAGTTCGCCGCCGTCACCGGCATGGGCCTGGTGGGCCAGCTGGCCCTGCAGCTGGCGGCGCGCACGGGGTGCGAGCTGCTCATCGCCGTCGATCTCAGTGCGGCGCGCCTGGAGATCGCCGCCGCCTCCGGGGCCAGCTACACAATGCAGCCCGGCGACGACCTTCCCTCCCGCATCGCCGCCATCACCAGGGACCGGGGGCTGGACGTCGCCATCGAGGCCTCGGGCTATCCCGAGATCCTGCCCGTGCTCTTCGACATGGCCCGCATCGGCGGCCGCATCATGGCCCTCGGGTCGATCTGGCACCGCAAGGTCGAGGTCGACTTTATGGACTTCCATCAGAAGGAGCTCATCCTGGTGGGCTGCCACCAGCCGAAGTGTCCGACCACGGCGACGCCGGCCTGGCCGTGGACCCAGCAGTACAACCGCCGCCAGGTTCTGAAGATGATCGAGCGGGGAGAGCTGGACGTGGCCCGCCTCACCAGCCACCGCCTGCCGTTCACCGAGGCCGCGGAGGCCTACCGGCTCCTGCGCCACGAGCGGGACCGGGCCCTCGGCGTCCTGCTCACCTGGGGACAGTCATGAAGGTCACGGAGATCGAGGTCCACCGGATCAGCCTGCCGTACGTCGACTGGATCGCCTACCCGCTCAACCACTACTACGGGCCGACGCAGCGCACCATCTACGTGGCCCACACCGACGACGGCCTCATCGGCCTGGGGGAGAGCGGCTCCACCGAGCCGCAGGAGACGGTGGACCACTACATCGGCACCAACCCCTTCGACCACGTGGGCGACGAGGTCTCCCTGGGGCTGGGCACGGCCATGTACGACCTGATGGGGCAGGCCGCGGGCGTGCCGGTCTACAAGCTCTTCGGACAGAAGCACCGCTCATGGGTGCCGGTGGGTAGCTGGACCGTCTCCACCCATCCCGACCGCATGGCCGAGGCCGTGCGCGAGTACTCGGCCCAAGGCTACACCTGGATGAAGTTCCATCTGTCGCCCTTCGAGAACGTCATCGACCAGACCGAGGCGATGCAGGCGGTTGCCCCGAAGGGGTTCCGCATCCACTACGACTTCACCATGCACGGCACCGACGACCACATGTTCACCCTCCTGGCGAAGCTGGCGCGCTATCCGATCGCCGGCTGCTTCGAGGACGCCCTGCCGGCGAACGACCTGCCCGGCTACATGGAACTGCGCAAGCGCAGCCCTCTCCCCGTCGTCCTTCACCACTCCCCGCTGGGGGCCACCTACGAGGTCCTCATGGGCGCCGCCGACGCCTACATGCTCGGCCACTCGCGAATCGGCGACACCGTGCGCCGGGCCGGGCTCTTCGCCGCCGGCGACATCCCCTTCATGCTGCAGAACGTGGGCGGCGACATCACCCGCGCCATGACCTGCCACATGATGGCCGCCTTCCCCTCGGCGCACTTCCACTTCTTCAGCGACTGCGAGACCTGGGCCGACGACGTGGTGCGCGAGCGGTCGCAGCCGGTGAACGGGTTCCTGAGGGTGCCCGAGAGACCGGGCCTCGGCGTCACCCTGGACCGCGAGGCCCTGGAGCGCCTGAAGCGGCTCGAGCTGCCCGCTCACTCGCGGTGGATCGTCCGCTCCCGCTTCGCCAACGGCGCGCGGATGTACAACATCGCCGATCCCGCCGAGTCGATCTTCATGGTGCGCCCCGACCGGCGGCGGCTGATCCCCATGAGCTACGACGCCCCCATCGAGACCGACTACTGGGACGACGACGGCTCGCCGGAGTACCGCGCCATGTTCGAGCGGATCGAGCGCGAGGGGATGGTGCTGGAGCGCTGAGGTTCCGCGTCCGCGGCTCAGAGCCCGGCCGCGTGCCGTCCCGCCTCGGGATCGCCGGCGGCCAGGAATCCTCCTCCGGCCTCCACCCGCAGCATCACCGGCGCCGAGATCGCCCCCGCCTTCGCCTGCAGCGGGTGGCCCCGCCGCTGAAGCTCGGCCCGCACCTCCGCATCCACGGAATCGTTGATCTCCAGGGCCCCGGCGTCGGTGAAGGTCTCTTCCCGCCGCGGGTTGGGGTCGAAGGAGTTCTGGTGGTGGAAGGAGCTGAACCGGGGCGCACGCACCGCCTCGGCCGGGGTCATGCCGAAGTCGATGGCGTCGAGCAGGAGGGCCAGGGTGGTCTGGTCCTGGCGGTCGCCGCCGGCGACGCTCACGGCGAAGGCGGGCCTGCCGTCCTTGAGGACCAGCGTCGGGGTGAGGGTGATGCGGGGTCGCTTGCCGGGCTGGATGCAGTTGGGGTGGCCCGGCGTCGTGTTGAGGCTGCGCAGGCGGTTGCCGTAGGTGACCCCCGCCTCGCCGCCGTCCATGCGGGTGGTGTCGACGTTGGCGCTCGGGGTCGCCGAGACGACGTTGCCCCAGCGGTCGGCCACGACGCAGGTGGTGGTGCCCTCGCCGCCGGGCCGGAAGACGCCCCCCGGCGTGACCGCCTCCATGGCCAGCGGATCCCCCGGGCGCGCCTCGGAGGCGGCGGCGGCCATGTCGATCAGCGGTCGGCGCAGGCTGGTGTAGGCGTCGGAGAGCAGGGACTCCAAGGGCACGTGGACGAACTCCGGGTCGCCGTAGTGGGCGTCGCGGTCGGCGAAAGCCAGCTTGATCGCCTCCACCACCGCGTGGACGTAGTCGGCCGACAGGTGTCCCATGGCCGCCAGGTCGAAGCCCTCCAGCAGGCGCAGGGCCTGCAGCAGCGCCGGACCCTGGGTCCAGGTGCTGCACTTGCAGACCGTGTAGCCGCGGTAGTCGGCGGTGGCCGGCTCCTCGATGGTGGTGCGGTGGGCGGACAGATCGGCCCGGCGCAGGAAGCTGCCGTGCTTGACGAACTCGGCCTCCAGCTCCTCGGCGATGTCGTTGCAGCGTGAGGAGCGGCCGTAGAAGCGGTCGCAGGCGGCCTGCAGCCGGTCCTCGCGGGAGCCTCCCGCCAGACTTTCCTCCTCCACCATGCGCCGCAGGGTGCGCGCCAGCTTCGGCTCCCACTCGCGGTCTCCGGCGTCGAGGATCTCGATTGTCGGGGCGACGACCTGCCCAAGGGACATGGTGCCGTAGCGCTGCATGGTGGTGATGCACAGGTCCACCACCGAGGGCACGGGAGCCATCTTCATGTCCCCCCGCCCCGGGATGCCGTGGGCCATGTACCAGTCGATGGCCGCCGGGTCCAGGGGCGCGCGGCCCTGGCCCGACAGGGACTTCACCTCGCCGCGGCCGGCGTCGTAGATCAGCAGCGGCACCTCGCCGCCGATGCAGCAGGCCACGTGGTCGGTGACCTGCAGGGCGAAGATGGTGGCGGCCGCCGCGTCGGCGGCGTTGCCGCCCTGCTCGAGGATCCGCATGCCCGCGGCCACGGCGCCGGCGCCGCCCGCGGCCACCGCGCCGGCGCCGCTGGACGCCTGCCAACCGATCTGATCCGTGCCTTGCGCCATGCTCCTGCGCCTCCCTTACGGGTGGCCCTCCAGGTGACGGTCGATCCGGGCGTTCAGGGCATCGAATCGTCGCTCAAGGCTGTCGATCCTGGCACCCAGAACCTTCCAGAGAAAAACGGTGGCAGCCACTACGACCGCCGGGGTCAAATAGGACTCCAGGCTCATTGGGTAGCCCTCCTTCCGCAAGAACCTTCCGGCGGAAAGGCCCCTTGTCAAGCCATCGGAGGAACCGGGGCGCCGTCAGCGGCGGGTACTGCCCTTCACCTGGCCCCAGGACCGGGGCGTCACGGCGGTGGCCGACGAGATCACCAGCGTCACCCGGGGCAGGTCCGCTTCGGCGGGCCCCTCCAGGTAGCGGCCCTCGCGGTCGAAGTAGCTCTCGTGGCAGGAGCAGGCGATGAGGCCCTCCTCGTCGGGCAGGGAGACCTCGCAGCCCCAGTGAGGACAGGCGCTGCTGAAGGCGATGAGCTCGTCCTCCGACAGGCGCACCACGATCACGGGCTCGAAGCTGCCCTCGGGGAGCACCTTCATGGAGCCGCCCACCTCGGCCAGGGCGGCGAAGCGCGGGTCGTCGAGGTCGATGACGACCTGCACCTCCCGCCGCTGCTGCGGTCCGGCGCCGGCGGTCTCCCGCCAGGCGGCGGCCCCGGCCACGGCGAGGGTGACGACGCGGCGCCCGAAGCACCTGCGGTCCATGGGTTGCGGGACGGCGCCCGGTCCGTCTACTCGCAGAACAGGCGCACCCGCTCGCCGTCCTCGCCTTCGATGTTGATTTCCAGATCGGCCAGCGACTCCACCAGCTCCTCGGATGCCATGTTGAAGAACTGGTCGATGTCGAAGCCCTCCTTCTTCAGCTTCCCCTTGGCCGAGTCCGGCACCAGGGCCCCCAGGCGGATGCCGGTCCGGATGAGGGCTATGGGGATCTGCAACTCCACCTTGTCCTCGCCGTCGGCGATCTGGATGCGCAGATAGCGGGGTGCACTGCGGGACAGGTCGTCCGAGCGGCCTGCCTGCGCGGGCGGGGCCTCCACCTTGTCGAGCAGGCGCTGGGCGTCGTCGACGCTGATCTGGTCGGCGGCCAGCATGTCCAGGATCTTGCGGCGGTCCTCACTCATGAGGGGTCTCCTTTCATAATGGTTACAGCACGTGCAGCAGGAAGCGCTCTCGGGAGCCGCTGCGGACGCTGACGCGCAGACCCCGCGCCGCGGCGGCCAGCCGCAGCAGGGCGATGCCCCGGGGGTCGCGGGCGATCCGGCCATGGGCGATGACGGGCAGGGCCAGCGGCCAGAGGAGAACCACGGGGATGGGCACGGGGACGACCCAGCGCCCGCGCCCGAAGGCGAGGAGGACGAGCACGGGCGGGATCAAGGCAGCTCCTCGAGGGCCTGATCGAGGGTGATCTCCCCGCGCGACAGCCTGTCGAGCACCGCGGACTTGTCGGAGGACGGGGGCGGAGTGAAGGCCGCGTCGAGCTGCGCCACGATCCGGTTGAGCCGGTTCTTCACCGTCGGGTAGCTGATCCCGAACAGCGATTCCATGCGCCGGATGGACCCGTGGCCGCGCACGAAGGCGGTGACGAAGACCTGGTCGTCGAGGTCGAGCTGGCCGAGGGCCGAGACCTCGATCTCGCCCTCCACGGCCACGCCGCAGGCGCGGCAGACCATTCGCTCGACTTCGAGCGGTTTGGAGCACTCGGGGCATTGCGCCTTTGAAATATCCATGGAATCATCCCCTGTTTCGGACACCAAGGTAAACAGGACATCAAAAAAATCAAGTTCTGTATTGAATTATTGAATAATTCTGGCTTCGCCAAAGGGAGAGGCGTCGTCGTCAGGGGGAAGCCAGAGGCAACCGAGCGCCAAGAGCGATCCAGTACAAAATTTGTCCTGATTGAGAGAAATTATCTTGCAAAGGACATGTTTTTCCGTAGGATAGTCGTCTATTCGTGGAGATTTTCCATTGAGGAAAGCACTCGAGCACTGTCCCGCCTGCGGCGGAGAGCTCCGGATCACCCGGCTCAGCTGCGGAAGCTGCGAGACCGAGATCACGGGCCGCTTCGCCGCCACCGTCTTCGATCGCCTGTCGCCGGGCTCCCTGGCCTTTGCCGAGGCCTTCCTGCGGGCCCGGGGCAACGTCAAGGAGATGGAGCGCGAGCTGGGCGTCCCCTACGCGGCGGTGCGCAACCGCCTCGACGAGGTGGTCGCCGAGCTGGGCTTCGAGCGCCGGGGAGAGGCCCAGGCTCCGGCTCCCCCTTCGGAAGACGGCGGGCGCCGCGGCGTGCTGGAGCGTCTGGAGCGCGGCGAGATCGACGCGGAGACGGCGGTCACCATGCTGGAGCAACTGAAGGAGAAAGGAACATGAGCGACGAACGCGCCAAGGTGCTGCAGATGCTGGCGGACGGGAAGATCTCGGTGGAGGAGGCCGAGCGGCTGCTCAAGGCCCTCGGGGCGGAGGACCCGCCCCGGCGCGGGGGGAAGTGGCCCCGGGTGAAGTGGCCGAGGTTCCCCAATCTCGAAGGCCACGTGCCCGTGGAGCTGGAGGACCTCGAGGGCGAGATCCGCGACGGCTTCCAACGCGCCCAGCGGACCGTGCGGGCCTCCATGCCGGGGGTGCGCCGCACCGTGCGCGACGCCATCCCCGACGTGGACAACCTGGTGGACGAGGCGTTTGCCGCCATCCCCGACCTGGGGGAGGCCCTGCACGACGTGGGCCGGACCATCAGCGAGGCCTTCTCCGAGCCCGAAGACGCCGAGGACGACCGCGAGTACGCCTTCACCGCCGAGCACAGCCTCTCCGACGAGGCGCCCCTGTCGGCGGGGGAACGCCTGGTGGTGCGCAACCCCCGCGGGTCGATCCAGGTGCGGACCTGGGACCGGGAGGAGGTCCAGGTGGAGCTGCGCGTCGTCGCCGGCGCCCACAGCGAGGAGACGGCGAGGGCCCGCGCCCGGCGGGTGGGCCTGGGCCTCGACCGCAACGAGGGCGCCCTGCGGATCCAGGCCACGGGCACCGGTTCCGTCGACGAGGAGCCGTGCAGGTTGAGCTTTCACTTCGTCCTGCGCGTGCACCCGAAGGTGACGGTGGATCTGCGCAACGCCCACGGCGAGGTCGACGTCGCCGGCACTCAGGCCGACGCCCGCGTCGACGCCCGCCACGGCCGCACGACGCTCCACGGCATCGGCGGCGACACCGTCCTCCGGCAGCGCCACGGGGAGGCCGACCTGCGCAAGCTGGGGGGCGGTCTCACCCTCGACGCCTATCACTCCAAGGTGGGGGTGAAGTCGGTGGGGGCCGCGGCCACCCTGCGCCTGCAGCACTCTCCGGCCAGGGTCCGGCGCGTCGAAGGCGCCCTCGAGCTGTCGAGCGGCCACGGGCCGGTGAGCGTCCGCCGGGTCGGCGGCGAGGCCCGGCTCCGCCTGCGCCACAGTCCCCTGGAGGCCGAGGACCTGGGCGCCGGTCTCTCGGTCGACGGCAGCCACTCGCCCATGGCCGTGGCCCGCGTCGCCGGGGACGCGCAGCTGACCACCTCCCACGGCCCCGTAAAGCTCACCGAGGTCGGGCGGGACGCCGTGGTGCGCGCCAGCCACTCCCCGGTGGCGGCGTCGGCCGTGGGCGGCAAGCTCGTGCTGCGCGGGGCCCGCTCGCCGCTGAAGGCCTCCGCCGTCGGCGGCGGCGCCATGGTCCGCAGCGACCGCGGCCCCGTCGAGCTGCGCGAGGTGGCCGGCGGCGTCGCCCTGCGCTCCGGCGGCGGCCGCACCCTCCTCGAGAACCCGGGCTCGGAGGTCACCGTCCAGAGCCAGCGCGGCGATGTCGAGATCCGCTGGAATCGGCCCGTCGACTCCCCCTGCACGGTGCAGTGCTCCCGAGGCAGCGTCTACCTCGGGGTGGCCCGCGATTCGTCGCTGGAGGTGCTCGGGCGCGTGGAGCGCGGCCGGGCGGCCACCGACCTGCCCCTGGAGGTGGCGGCCGACGGCCGCGGCGGCCACACGGTCAGCGGCCGCCTGGGGTCCGGCGAGGCGGCGATGCAGGTCGAGGTCGACCGGGGCCACCTGTCCCTCATGGCCGCGCCCGCAGAGGCCGGCGAGGAGGAGGCGGAAACCGCCTCCGCGGGAGAGAGCCGATGATCACCCGGCATCTCTTCCTTATGGCGGCCGGCCTGTGCCTCGCCCTCGAGGCCGGGGCCGGCGACGTCGACCGCCGCACCGCCAACGACGGACAGGTCGTGCTCGAGAACGTGCCCGAGGTGCCGGCCGAGCTGCGCCAGCGCCTGAACCGCTACCTCAACACCCGGGGGGCCGGGGTCCGCGACTGGACCGAGGACGGCGGCGGCCTCTACCTCTCGACCCGCTTCGGCAACGTCTACCAGCTCCACCGCGTCGACCAGCCCGGCGGCGCCCGCCACCAGCTCACCTTCTTCGAGGAACCCGTGGGCGGCGCCCGGCGGCGTCCCGGCGGCCGCCAGCTGAGCTTCACCATGGACGCCGGCGGCAACGAGGTCACCCAGATCCACCTCTTCGATCCGGAGACCGGCGATCACCGGATGATCAGCGACGGCCTCTCCCGCCACCGCTCTCCCCGCTGGAGCCCCGACGGCGAGTGGCTGGCCTTCCAGAGCACCCGCCGTGACGACCGCTCCAACGACGTCTGGGTCATGGACCCGGACGATCCGGAATCCGCCCGCCTCGTGGTCGAGTCGCCCGACGGCACCTGGTGGGGGCCCATGGACTGGAGCGCCGACGGCGGCCGGCTGCTCATCGCCAACTACGTGAGCATCGCCGACTCGCGCATCCACCTGCTGGACCTGGCCAGCGGCGAGCTGACCCTCGTGGCCGGCGATCCCGAGAGCCCCGTCAGCGTCCTCGGCGCCGGCGGCTGGTTCGACGGCGACGACGGGGGCGTGTTCTTCGCCACCGACGAGGACGGCGACTTCCGGCAGCTCGCCCACCTGGACCTGGCCACCGGAGAGCGCACCCTCATCACCGCCGGCATCCCCTGGGACGTGGACGACTTCGAGCTCAGCGACGACGGGGAGCGGGCGGTCTTCGCGGTCAACGAGGGGGGCCTCTCCCGACTCTACCTGCTCGACCCGCGGAGCCTGGAGTACCGGCCGGTGGAGGGCCTGCCCGTCGGCCTGGCGGGCGGCCTCGACTTCAGTCCCGACGGTTCGCGGCTGGCCATGACCCTCAACACCGCCCGCACCCCGAGCGACGTCTTCACCCTCGACCTGGGCGAGGGCCCCCTCGAGCATGGCGACCTCGTGCGCTGGACCTGGAGCGAGGTGGGCGGCCTCGACACGGACGCCTTCGTCGAGCCCCGGCTCGTCCACTACCCCACCTTCGACGACCGGGAGATCCCGGCCTTCCTCTACCAGCCCGCCGGCGACGGCCCCTTCCCCGTGATCGTCTACATCCACGGCGGGCCCGAGTCCCAGTACCGCCCCTCCTTCAGCGCCACCTTCCAGGGCTGGATCGCCGAGCTCGGCGCCGCCGTCATCGCCCCCAACGTGCGCGGCTCCAACGGCTACGGGAAGGCTTACGTCGGCCTCGACAACGGCATGGGCCGCGAGGACTCGGTGCGCGACATCGGCGCCCTCCTCGACTGGATCGCGGCGCAGCCCGGCCTCGACGGGTCGCGCGTCGCCGTGTACGGGGGCAGCTACGGCGGCTACATGGTCCTGGCCAGCCTCGTGCACTACGGCGACCGCCTGCGGGCCGGCGTCGAGATCGTCGGCATCAGCAACTTCGTCACCTTCCTGAAGAACACGAAGGCCTATCGGCGCGACCTGCGGCGGGTGGAGTACGGCGACGAGCGGGATCCGGAGATGGAGGCCCACCTGCAGGAGATCAGCCCCCTCAACAACGCCGACCGGATCACGGCGCCGCTGTTTGTCGCCCACGGCCAGAACGACCCGCGCGTGCCGGTCACCGAGGCCGGGCAGATCGTCGCCGAGGTCCGCGGCGCCGGGTACGACGTCTGGTTCATGAACGCCCTCGACGAGGGCCACGGGTACCGCAAGAAGGAGAACTCGGACCTCTACCGGCAGATCGTGGTCATGTTCCTGCGCAGGCACCTGCTCGGCGAGCCGGCCGATCCGGGCGACGGGTGAGCAGGAGGGGGTCCGTCCGGCGGAAGGAGAGTTCCGCAAGGCAGGCCCAGCTCTGGACGGCTTCCGCCCTCGACGGCACCCAGGACATCCTGCAAGGGGAGCTGGCCCGGCGCTTCGGAGAGGAGTGCCTCCTCGTCCCCCACGACCGGCCGGACGAGGTCCACTTCACCTTTGCGGGAGAGCCGGAGAGGCTGCTCTCCCTGGCCACGGCCCAGAGCCTGCTGCTGCGCCGGGACTTCGCCGTGCAGCGGCCCCGCACCCTTCTGAGCCCGGAGCACATGACCGCCCTCGTGGAGCTGATCCGCCGCGCCCAGGGCCTGGGGCGCCCCCCCACCGGGTTCCGCTTCGACGCCGCCGGCGCCGGGTCGCCCACCATGCGCCGCATCGCCGCGCGTCTGGAGGAGCGCCTCGGCATGCCCTGGGAGCCGGAGGCGGGGGACTGCCTGATCGCCTTCCGGCCAGGGCGCCGGGGCTGGGAGGTGCTCTGCCGGGTGGGGAACCGCCCCCTGGCCTCCAGGGCCTGGCGGCGGGTCGACTGGCCCGTCAGCCTGAACGCCGTCATCGCCGCCTGCATGGTGGAGCTGACCCGCCCCCGGCGGGAGCAGCGCTGCCTCAACCTCATGTGCGGGGGCGGGACCCTGCTGATCGAGCGGCTCCTGCGGCGGGGCGCCGGCGCCGCCGTGGGCCTCGACATCTCCCGCGAGGCCCTGGCCGCCAGCCGCGGGAACCTGGCCGCCGCCGGTCTGGCGGAGCGGGTGCAGCTGGTCCACGGCGATGCCCGCGCCACGGGATTCCCCGGCGCCTCCTTCGACGCTCTGACCGCCGACCTGCCGTGGGGGGAGCTTCAGGGATCCCACGGGACCAACCGGGACCTCTATGGCGCCACCCTCGCGGAGGCCGGGCGCCTGTGCCGCCCCGGCGGGATCCTGGTCGTGCTGACGCAGGACATCCCCGCGCTGCAGGCGGCCCTCGCGGAGCTGCGCCCGGCGTGGGCGGTCCTCGACGAGCGGCGGATCGTGCAGCGGGGCTACCGCCCCCTCTGCCTGACCCTGCAGAGGAGGGCGGTAGGGGTCTCGGCGCCGGGTGTGACTCGGGTGCGCGGCCACCCCGGAGGCGCCGGCGAGGCCTGCTAGTACTTGTAGTGCTCCGCCTTGTACGGCCCCCCCGCCTTGATCCCCAGGTAGCCCGCCTGCCCGCCGCTGAGGCGGTCGAGCCGGATCCCCAGCTTCTTCAGGTGCAGCCGCGCCACCTGCTCGTCCAGCTCCTTCGGCAGGCGGTAGACGCCGACCTCGTGCCCGCGGTTGAACAGCTCGATCTGGGCTAGCACCTGGTTGCAGAACGACATGGACATGACGAAGGAGGGGTGGCCGGTGGCGCAGCCGAGGTTGACCAGGCGGCCCTCGGCCAGCAGCAGGATGGAGTGGCCGTCGGGGAAGGTGTACTCGTCGACCTGGGGCTTGATCTCCGTGTGCCGGATGCCCGGGAACTTCTGCAGCTCCTCCACCTGGATCTCCACGTCGAAGTGGCCGATGTTGCAGACGATGGCGCCGTCCTTCATGGCCTTCATGTGCTCGATGGTGATCACGTCGCGGCAGCCGGTGGTGGTGACGAAGATGTCCCCCTCCTTCGCCGCCTGCTTCATGGGCATCACCTCCAGGCCCTCCATGGCCGCCTGCAGGGCGCAGATCGGATCGACCTCGGTGACGATGACGCGGGCGCCGAAGCTCTTCATGGAGCCCACCGAGCCCTTGCCCACGTCTCCGTACCCGGCGACGATCACGGTCTTGCCCGCCGTCATGATGTCGGTGGCGCGCTTGATGCCGTCGAGGAGTGACTCCCGGCAGCCGTAGAGGTTGTCGAACTTCGACTTGGTCACCGAGTCGTTGACGTTGATGGCCGGGATCTTCAGGCGGCCCTCCTCCAGCCGCCGGTAGAGGCTGTGGACGCCGGTGGTCGTCTCCTCCGAGGTGCCGCGGATCTCCGGCAGCAGCTCGGGGCGCTCGTCGTGGACCCAGCCCGTCAGGTCGCCGCCGTCGTCGAGGATCATGTTGGGCCCCTGGCCGCCGGGCCAGTTCAGGGTCTGGTCCGTGCACCACCAGTACTCCTTCTCCGTCTCCCCCTTCCAGGCGAAGACCGGCGTGCCCGTGGCGGCGATCGCCGCCGCCGCGTGGTCCTGGGTGGAGAAGATGTTGCACGAGCACCAGCGCACCTCGGCGCCGAGGGCCTGCAGGGTCTCGATGAGCACCGCTGTCTGGATCGTCATGTGCAGGGAGCCGGCGATGCGCGCCCCCTTCAGGGGCTTCTCCTCGCCGTACTCCTCGCGCAGGGCCATGAGGCCCGGCATCTCCCGCTCGGCCAGGCGGATCTCCTTGCGGCCCCATCCGGCCAGCCCGATGTCCGCCACTCTGTAATCGTCGGCCCGCCCGTTTCGGCCCTTCGCCTTGCGGGTCTTGCGTGCTGGGGTCGCGGCTTTGCTCATGGTTTCCGTCCTCTGAATGTGATGAGTTGAATCGCTTCTGAATCCGGGGCGGCGGTGCCGGCCTCGATCACTTCAAAGCCGGCCGTCTCGAGCCAGCTGCGCATCTGGTCGGGCTGGAACCCGAGCCACAGATCGGCCAGTTGGTCGCGCAGGCTCTCGTCGGTGTGCGGGGCGAGGTCGATCAGCGCCAGCTCCCCGCCCGAGGCCAGGGCCCGCCCGGCCTCCTTGAGGGCCTGGGGGGGCGCCGACACGTGGTGCAGGACCATGCAGGCCAGCACCGCGTCGGCCTCGCCGTCGGCCACGGGAAGGTGCTCCAGATCCCCGAGGCGGAAGTCGCACCGGTGGGCCTCGTCGCCCGCCGACTTGCGCGCCAGGTCGAGCATGGTCGTGGAGGAGTCGACGGCGATGACCCGCCCGGCGCGCTCCAGCAGGGCGGGCAGCATCAGGCCCGAGCCGGTGCCGAGGTCGAGGATCGTGCCGGCCTGAGCGGGAAGGACCGAGAGCGCCACGCGGCGGTAGTAGGTGCCGTCGAGGGAGCGGTGGCGCAGCTCGTCGCCGGGGGAGAGGCTGTCGAAGAAGCTGCGCGTCTGCTCGCGGCGGCGCTCCACCGCCGTCTCCAGCCGCTGCACGTCGGCCTCGTAGTGGGGCATCTCGCGCTCGTGCCCGTCCAGCAGCGCCAGGGTGTGGGCCACCAGCGGGGATGCCCCGTCCGCGGCGCGCTCGTAGTAGATCCAGGTGCCCTCGCGCCGGCTGGTCACCAGCCCCGCCTCGGCGAGGATGCGCAGGTGGCGGGAGATGCGGCTCTGCCCCATGCGCAGGATGCCCAGGATCTCGTTGACGTTCAGCGGCCCCCGCGCCAGCAGGCGCATGAGGCGCAGCCGCGTCTCGTCGGCGAGGGCCTTGTGGATCTGCAGCAGCTCGGGCACGGGGAAGGTCGGCGAGCGGGTTGGGGATCCTTGCGGAGGGAGGGCAGAATGTAGGGCAGGGGGAGCAATATATCAAGATTTATTGATGTATTCGGGTGGAGCAGAGGCCTGGCTCTGGAATCCGCAGAGGATCGTCACGTACCTTGAACTTGCCTGAACCGCAAATCTGCAGGAGTCCAGCAATGAGCAACCAGGGGACCGCCGGGGCAACATCCCCGCGGCTGAGCGGGCAGCAGTACCGCGAGCTGTTCGAAGAGTCGCACGACGCCATATTGATCATCGCGCGGGACGGGGTCATTCTCGACGCCAACCACGCGGCGAGCGAGTTGTTCGCCTGGCCCCATGCCGACTTCATCGGCATGAACGTCCGCCGCATCTACGCCAATGCCAAGGACCGTGAGCGCTTCCAGGAACAGATCGAGCGCGAGGGGTACGTCCGCGACTTCGAAGTCGTCTGCGTTACCCGCGATGCGCGGCGGCTGGACTGCCTGATCACCACCGTGGTGCGGCGCGCCGCCGACGGCAGCGTCAGCGGGTACCAGGGCATCGTCCGCGACGTCAGCGAGCGCAAGCAGCTGGAGCGGGAGCGGCGCGAGTACCATGACCAGTTGCGCTCGCTGGCTACCGAGCTCGTGGTGATCGAAGACCGCGAGCGGCGCCGCATCGCCCTCAATCTGCACGACCGCATCGGGCAGATCCTGGCCGTGTCGCAGATCAAGGTCGAGGCGCTGCGCCAGGCAGCCGGGGACAGCGAGCGTCAAGTCCTCCTCAATGACCTGCACGGGCTTCTCGACCGGATGAACGAGGACGTGCGCTCGCTGATATCCGACCTCAGCCCCCCCGTGCTTCATGACTTGGGGCTCGTCCCCGGAGTGCAATGGCTCGCCGGGAAACTCGAAGAGGAGCTGGGTCTGCGGGTGCGTGTTGAGAGCGAGGGGGACTGCGAGGTCCCGGACAAGGATCTGCGCGCTTCGCTTTTCCGCTGCATTCGCGAGCTACTGCTGAACGTCACTCGGCACGCCGGCACGGAGGCCGCGCGTGTCTCCCTGCGCCGCGAGGAGACTGAACTGAGCGTGGTCGTGGAGGACAGCGGCCGGGGCTTCGACCCCTTGCATCCCGAGGGCCTCGGCACCGGTACGGTTTCGGCCTGTTCAGTATCCGGGAGTGCATGACCCAGGCGGGCGGCTCCTTCCACATCGAATCGACACCGGGCCAGGGGACCCGCTGCCAGCTGACGGTCCCTGGGCCGGGGCGGTAAGAAAGGCTCCCGATGACGACGCGCGTGGCGCTGGTGGATGATCACGAACTGGTGCGCGACGGTTGCGCGCGCTGTTGGCAAAGGACAGCGAGTTCGAGGTAGTCGGCGAGGCGGAAACCGCCCGGCAGGCCATCGAGGTGGTGGCCGCCCGCAGACCGGAGGTTGTGGTCATGGATGTCGCCCTCCCTGATCTGAGCGGAGTCGAAGCGACGAGGCAGGTGCTGGCCCACGCCCCGGGCGTGAAGGTGGTGGCCCTGTCCGTGCACGCCGACCAGCAATACGTGGCCGGCATGCTGCAGGCGGGCGCCTCGGCGTACGTGCTGAAAGAGGAGGCCGCCGTCGAGTTGCTGAAGGCGATCCGGTCCGCCCTGGCCGGTCGCACCTACCTGAGCCCGGAACTGGCCAGTTCCTGGAGGATTTCCTGAGTGGCATCCCCGAGGCGACCAACCTCGACCTCATGGCCGTCCTCGCGCAGCCGACGCCCTACCAGATCGCCGGCGACACCATGACCATCCTCGGAGAGGAACAGGGAGCGGGCTTCGACGATGTAGCCGATGCCGTACCAGCAGCGGGAGTACGGGTCCTCCAGCTCCGGCGGCGTGAAGGTAAGCTCGACGTAGGCGCTCCGGCCCACGGGCCGGGCCGACAGGTCCGTGACGCCCCCCAGCTCGACGTCCCAGTGGCGCCAGCACTCGAAGTCGTCCACGATGGGGCCGCTTGTGGGCTTGGAGCAGCCGCCCAGCACCAGGACCAACAGCAGGCGTCTCACGCCTCGTCTTCGCAGCCGTGGGGGCCGTCGTGCCAGCGGACCACCCGCCAGACACCGGACGAGTCCGCCTCCACCCGGATCGACATCTCCTGCTCCACGTGGGTCAGGGAGTAGCGGGTGCGAAACAGGTGCATCTCCGCCGGTCCGGTGAAGGTCCGGGAGGTGTGTCCGTCGCTGAGCCAGGGATCGCGCAGGGTCCAGGTGATGCCGAGGTAGTGGTCGAAGACGCCGGAGGCGACGTCTCCAGCGTCCCAAACGACCTCGTGGTCCCCGGCCTCCCGGAACCTGTCCACCAAGGTACGCACCGGTTGGCCAATGGCGTTGTAGATCACCAGTCGCACGTGGCCAGGCTCGACCAGGCGATATGGGACTTGCGTCGTGGCCCCTCTCAGCCGGTTTCCGCCTGCGCTCGCGCGGCCTCCTGAGTGGATACTATGAAGTCCGTTACCGCTACCTGGGACTCGTGAATACGACCCAAGGGGTTGAGCGCCACTTCAATCTCGGGGGGTTCTTCCAATACCGGTGGCCAGTCGGTCCCACCTGCGGCTTTCCTCGCCCTGCTCTTCCTGGTGGCCGCCGGGGTCTCGGCCTTGCCCGCAGTTCGGCCTCCTCCCTGGTGATGCTGGTCACCGGGGGGACCGTGCTCATGGTCGTCTCTTGCGCTTGGACTTCATGGGGTTCCCTCCAGATAGCGGTCGAGGCGGTCGTTGACGCGGTCGATGCGGCCGCCCAGATCGGCGTTGACGCGGTCGATGCGGCTACCCAGATCGGCGTTGACGCGGTCGATGCGGCTACCCAGATCATGGCGCTGGTCTCGGATCTCGGTGCGCAGATCCCGGATCTCCGTGCGCATGAAGCGCCATAGCGCCAAGCCGACGGCCACGACCAAGGTCGGGGTGATCCAGTCGATTCCTGTCATGAGTCGTTCCCTCCGCAAAGCGTGGGATGTGGGGTAGAAGTTACTGACCGGCGACTCCTTGAGGCAGTCGCAGCACCTTGCAGCGAAGCCCGGCTTCGGTGGGCCGCTGGCTTCGCTGCCATCGCTGCCATCGGCAGGGCGTAGAGATCGACCTGGGTCACGTAGACTTCGCTGCGCGCTTGTCGACTTCGCCCGCGGAGGCGGTCTCGAAGAACAAGGTGAGCGCCTCGGCCAGGTTGTCGCGCGCTTCGGCCACGGTGTCTCCCTGGCTGGCGACGTCAAGTTCGGGGCACAGGGCGACGTATCCGTCCCCTTCGCGTTCAACGATGGCGGTCAGCTGTCTGGTCATGCCGTCTCCTGCAGGGGTGTAGCCACTACTCCAGCCCGGCGCGGATCTCCTCGATCCAGGCGACGACCTGTTTCACCTTGGAGGTGAGCCCGGCGTAGTCGCGGCTGGCCACGATTTCCCGCGTCACCAGGTTGGAGCCGATGCCGACGCAGGCGACGCCGGCGGAGAGCCAGGCCTCCAGGCTCTCGCGGGTGGCGTCGACGCCGCCGGTGGGCATGATGCGCGTCCACGGGCAGGGGCCGAGGACGGACTTGACGAAGGCGGGGCCGCCGACCTCGCCGGCGGGGAAGACCTTGACGATCTCCACCCCCAACTCCTCGGCCCGGGCGATCTCGGAGACGGTGCCGCAGCCGGGGGAGTAGGCGACCTTGCGGCGGTTGCAGAGGCGGGCCACCTCGGGGTTGAGGAGGGGTCCGACGACGAAGTCGGCGCCGCTGGAGATGTAGAGGCCGGCGGTGGGCGCGTCGACGATGGAGCCTACGCCCAAGATGATGTCCAGGTCCTCGGCCACGATCCGCTCCATGGCCTCCACGAAGACCTTCCAGGCGAGGTCGCCGCGGTTGGTGAACTCGACGCAGCGGGCGCCGCCGTCGGCGCAGGCCTTGATGATGTCGATGGCGATCTGGGGGTCCTTGTTGTAGAACACGGGCACGACGCCGATGTCGCCCATGGCGCCGAGGACGGTCATGCGGTCGTATCTGGCCATCAGTAGGGAGCCGGGGTGTCGGGGTAGTGGTGGAAGGCGTCCTCGCCGCGCAGCAGGACCGGGCGCCAGGCGAGGCCTACGGAGTTGGCCTGCACCTGGCGGGCCTGGGGCGGGATGTAGCGCACCGTGAGACCGCAGCGCCGCCGCTGCGAGAGGTTCGGTTGGCTGGCGTGGAAGAGCTGGCCGTTGTGGATGGAGATCTGCCCGGCCTTCAGCTCCAGCGGCACGGCCTGGCTCGAGTCGACCAGCTCGTCGGGGATCTCCTGGTTGATGCTCAGCAGGTTGCCGCCGCGGTCGGAGGTGCCGTGCTCGGCGATGCCCTCCCGGTGGGACCCGGGGATGACCTGCATGCAGCCGTTGTCCACGTCGGCGTCGTCCACGGCGATCCAGGCGGTGTGGGCCTCGGGCGGCTCCAGCCCCCAGTAGGTGATGTCCTGGTGCCAGGCGACGAACTTCGTCGAATCGGGGTCGGGGTACTTGCAGAAGAAGTGGGTGGACAGCAGCATGATGTCGTCGCCCATGCAGGCCGCCATCGACTCGACGATGCGCGGGTCGCTGGCCATCTGCCAGATGAACTCCTCGTCGAAGTGGCGGCCCTGGAGGCCGATCTGGCACTTCTCCCGGCCTTCGCGGGCCTCGAGGTCGTCGAACTGCCCGCGGAAGGCGGCGATCTCGGGCTCGGTGAAGATGTCGAGGCGGGTGACGAAGCCGTCGCGTTGGTACGTGGCGGCCAGGTCGGTGGTGGTGACGGTCATGAGGCAGCTCCTGCGAGGGGGTGAGCACGGCGAGTATAGGCGTCGGGGATCGAGACGGTCAACGGAGCGCGGCAGCATGGAAGGAGGAGGAAGGTGAGCACGGAACCGCTGGTGAACGAGCAGTTGCTGGAGCACGAGGAGTACTTCGCTTCCCCCGGCCGAAGGGAGGAGCTGACGGAGATGTTCGGCTTCGAGCGGCGGCTGCTGCTGCTCGGGGAGGGGGCCGCGAGCCAGTTGCCGGAGGAGGGCCGGCGCCTCGGCGCCGGGTCGGTGATGGTCGTCCACGACGCTGCCGTGGAGGGGGTGGCCGCCCCCGTGGTCGAAGGGTTGCGAGAGGCCGGCATTCGGATCGCCGACACCTTCACCGGGATCGTGCCCAACCCGACGGTGGCCTCCGTCGACGCCCTGGCGGCGGCGGTGGCGGGCAGCGGCGTCGAGGCGGTGGTCGCCATCGGGGGAGGCAGCACCATGGACACCGCCAAGGTGGGGGTGTGCGTGGCGACCTGCGGCGGTTCCGCGGCCGACTACTTCGGCTTCGACCTCTTCGAGCGGGGGCCGCGCTGGCCGCTGATCTGTCTGCCCACCACCGCCGGCACCGGCGCCGAGGCCAGCTGCGTGGCCGTGGTCGTGGGCGAGGGCGGCAAGCAGGCGGTCTTTTCCGAGCACATCCAGCCCGCCGCCGCCATCGTCGACCCGCGGCTGTCGGCGGGCATGCCGCCGGCCCTGACGGCCACCACCGGTCTCGACGCCCTCGGCCACGCCCTGGAGTGCACGGCCTCGAAGAAGAGCGGCCCCCTGGGCGACGCCGTGGCCCGCGCCTCCCTCGCCGCGGGTCTGCCCCACCTGCGGCGGGCCATCGAGCACGGCGCCGGCGACCCCGAGGCCCGCCGGCAGATGTGCCGCTGCAGCCTGCTGGCCGGCCTGCTGCTGAGCCCGATCAACACCGGCGCCGCCCACGCCCTGGGCTACGGCATCGAGAAGCTCTCCCACGAGAAGGGCCGGCCCGTGCCCCACGGCACGGCGGTGGCCCTGGTCCTGCCGGGGGTGATGGAGCACAACGCCCCGGCCGCGGCCGACAAGTACTACTACGCCGCCGGCGCCGCCGGCCTGGACTTGTCGGGGAAGAGCCGCGAGGCAGGGGCGCGCCTGGCCGCCGGCTGGATCGACGACGTGCGCCGCCGCCACACCCCCTTCGCCTCCCTGGCCGACGCCGGCCTCGGCGAGGCCGACCTGCCGCGCATGATCGAGGTGGCCCTGCAGGTGCGCCGCCTCCTCGACCCCAACCCGGTGGAGGTGACGGCGGCGGACGCGGAGCGGATCTACCGGGGCGTGCTCGCCTGATCCAGCGCCCAGGCGATGCCGTTGCGCACCAGGCGCAGGAAGTCCAGCTCCCAGAAGTCGCGCTGGTGGCCGAGGGAGGTGCAGAAGGCGCGTCCGGCGCGCTCGCAGGTCCAGGCCACCGGCTCGCAATGCTCGTCCTCCCGGCCGATGAGCAGGGTCCTCGTGTCCGCGGCCAGGGGCGTGTTGCGGTAGAGGGAGCCGTAGGCCTCGAAGGGCTCCACCTCCTCCAGGACCGGGTGCCCCTCGGCGCCGTCGGCCACCGTCACCCGGGTGATCCCGCCGGCTCCGAAGTGCCCCTCGTAGTTCCCGCCGAGGACCTGCGCGTCGAACTCGAGCCAGTGCTGGAAGGCGTGGCTGGCCGTGCGCAGGCCGACCACGGGGCGGCCGTCACGGCAGTAGCGCTGGAAGCGCTCCAGCTCGGCGCCGGCGGTGAGCAGCCGCCGCGTGAAGAGCACCACGGCGTCGGCGCCGTCCAGCGGCTCGAGGGAGAGCTGGTCGTCCTCGCTCCGGAAGATGAGCAGCTCACAGGACCAGGGGGCGTTGGCCAGCAGGTAGTCGCGCAGGATGACGAGGGACTCCTCCGAGTCGTACTCGAAGGAGCCGGAGATCAGCAGCAGGCGGGCGCCGCTCACGGCAGGATCTCGATGGACCGCGGCTCGGTGGGGCGGTCCCGGCGCCGCGGCCGCTGGGTCAGGGGGATCCGCTCCAGGGCCGTCACCCACTCGCGGCGCCACTGCTCGAAGTCGGTCAGCTCCGACTCCGGCCGGGCGCGGCTGCGGGCGATGAAGGCCGGGTAGTCGTCCCGGCCGGTGGGGGTGCCGGCCCGCTGGTAGCGCAGGTCGAGGCTCCAGCGGATCCCGTCGGTGCGGTTCTCGGTGGAGCGGTGCGGGATCAGCTTGTCCATGAGCAGCACGTCGCCGGCGCGCATGGGCAGGGTGACAGCCTCGCCCGCGGGCAGGTTCTCGTCGCTGACGCCGAAGCCCCCGCCCCAGTAGACGAGGCGCTGCCGGTGCACCCCGGGGATCACCTGCAGGCAGCCGTTGGCCGGTGTCGCGTCGACCAGGGGGACCCACACGGTGACGATGGCGTGCGGGTCGGCGGCCTCCAGGTGCACCTGGGCGTCCTGGTGCCAGGGCGCCACGTTCTCGCCCACCATGGCATCCCGCTTCTGCCGGCCGTCCTCGTCATCGGCGGCCCGGCGCAGCGAGTCGGGGAGCTTGGCCCGGGCGTGCTGGATGGGGCTGCAGGTGATCTCGGGGCCGACGATCCCCTCGACCAGATCGAGCAAGCGCTCGTTGCGCAGGAACTTGAAGACGCCCCGCAGCCGGCAGTACATCAGGTCGATGCGGTCGTAGATGCTGGTCTCCTGCTCGCAGATCCGGGCCAGGCGGCGGTGGAAGGGCTCCTCCTCCCAGAGCCGCGTCAGGGCGCCGGCCGCGTGCAGGCGGCGCGCCTCGGCGTCGATGAAGCGCTCGTAGTCCGCGATCACCGGGGCCAGGTCGCCGGCGGTCAGCCCACCTTCGACCACGACGTACCCCTGCTCGTCATAGTGCTGCCGCTGTCGGCTCGTGAGGCTCATGGCTATTCTTCGCTCCGCGCGTCCGTCGTCCTCACGATACCCCGCCTCGCCCCGGCCGGCAAAGGCCCCCCCTTGCAGCGTGATACCCACCAGAGTCCGCCGCCCCGTGGCGGATCACGCCATACCTCGGGCGGTCCTTGCCCCGGCCCCGGGCCGTTGACTACCCTCGCGCCATGACCTCACCGGACACCACGGAGGCCGTCGAGCACCTCGACACCTACGGCTACTGCCTGCTCCCTGGCCTCGTGCCCGCCGAGCTGGCCCGCGGCCTGGCGGAGCGCTGCCTGGAGCTGCACGCCGAGGAGCGCTGCCGGCCGTTCGTCGTCGGCGACGAGCACTACCAGACCCTCTTCGGGATGCTCAACCTCGACGACCGCACCTGGCCGCTGGCCTTCCATCCGGCGGCCGTGGCCGTGGCCCGCCACTTCCTGGGCCCGCGCTGCCGCGTGGTGGAGGCCTGCTCCAAGCCGACCTGGCCGGGCGCGCCGCACCAGCCCCTGCACGTCGACTCGGCCGGGCACTTCAACGAGCTGCCGGGCGTGCCCTGGATGATCAACTCCATCTGGATGCTCACCGACTTCACCCACGACAACGGCGCCACCGGGGTCGTGCCCATGAGCCACCGCTCCGGCCTGCGGTCGCCGCCGCCCGATCTCGACCTGGACGGCCCCCTCGTGCGCACGGTCACCGGCACGGCCGGCAGCCTGCTCATGTGGCACGGCGGCGCCTTCCACATGGCCCGGGCCAACACCGGCTCCAGCGCGCGCGTCGGTCTCAACGTGGCCTACTACCCGAGGTGGTTCAACAACTGGATCGAGAACAACCACCAGCCCGTCTGGCCGGAGACGTTCGCGCGCATGCCGGCCGAGATGCGGGCCCTGTGCACGGGCCGGCAGGGCCGCAGCCGGGACGAGGCGTACGAGGGCTGAGGAGGGACCCGCACCGGCTGATTCACCGTGGCCCTGGCGGAGATCCTGCGGTCGGTGGCCGGGTCCGAAACCGCGGTCCACGCCGTCGAGCCCGGCGCCCGACCCTGCCACTGCCAATCCGTGGCCGACAGACTCCCGTCCGGGTCCATCAGCGTCGCCGTCCGGGCCTCGTCGACCCGCGGCGGCGTCGGCGAAAGATCCACGCGGCCCTCTTCCTCGATGTTGGTCACCGTCACCGCGTAGTCGGTGACGGCCTGCTGACTGTCCACGGCCCGCACCGTCACTTGGTAGGTATTGCCCTGGGAACCGGCCGGCGCCTCGAAGTCGGGTCCGGGTTGCGAGGGGTCGAAGCCGAGCATGCCCACGCTGGAGATGCTGAACCGCTCCGCATCGGCGCGCGAATGGGGATCTCCTCGTCATATACATCTGTGGTTCTTCCGTCAGGATCAGGATTGGCGAAAACATCTCGGCCAATTCCCTTTTGTCCTCATCACTGATCCCAGCCGTTTCCTCAGATATCAGCATGGCAAGGAGAAGCGCGACAATGATAGTTCGCATGGATTGATAATATCCTTTTCTTGACATTCAAAAGCGTAACGTAGCGATGGAGATAAACCCTCGTTTGTGTTGCAGGAGCAGACCGACCAAGATTTGACGGTTTTCAGGAGAATCGAGCACAGGCGAGTGTGGATTACGCCATAGTTCTGACGCAATCGTTGAACCAATAATAGGACCCAAGAACGCACTCAAGAGTAATAACGGCCCAGCAAATTCCTCGTCTCGGAAAGTAGATCCTAAAGCAAAAGGCACTCCTACCCCCCCCCCCCCCCCCCCCCCCCCCCCACACTGCCCGCGAGTGTAATGCGGAGATTATCATGGGGATCAACTGCGCTCACCCCAACCGCGGTTCCAACCACGTTACCACCCCAAAACCCCATAAGGGCAGGAATCTCCCAACCAAAACTGCCGTCGTCGATTCCCACCATGATGGCCGCTCCTGCGAGACCGCCAGCCACGCCCCCTAGCGCGCCGGCTAGGCATTTTTTGTCAATGCGGTCATCGTAGCCTTTTTCTCTCTTCCTTTCTTCTTGCTTCGGCGGGCTGTTCTGTCCAGCAGTGCCCCCCTCGCCGCTTCTCTTGGCCGCCGCCTCCTGCGCCGGCCACAGCAGCGCCAAGCCGATGCTTGGGATGACAACGAGTCGTCGCAGTGGTCGCATGCGGATCGCCTCTTTCAGATGGTGCGGTTGGGGCCGGAGCGGTGCTGGATCAGGCCGTGGTGGAAGGAGCAGCCGCCGGCCCGCAGGGTCACGGGCCGCTCCCGCTCCCGGTCGATGGCGGCGTCGGGGATCTTGTCCTTGCGCTCGCCCACCATCCACGCCTCGCTGTGGTCGACGGCGCCGAGCTTATGCGCGGCCCGTTTCGGAACGTACAGGTATTCTACGTCATTGGTCAGATTCTGAACCTGGTAGAACAGAGGATCGGCCGGATAGCCGGGCAAACGAGCCCACAGCGACGACCAGCGTGTCCAGGTGCTGCCTTCGTCGTTGCTGCGCCGGTAGGAATAGTACCTGACCGGAGGCCCGCTCACCGGCGCCGGCGTCCAGCTCAGAGACACGTACTCATCCCGCCCCGTCGCCGCCAGGGTGAACGGGCCGGCCGGGGTCGCCTGGGCCGGGGCCGGATCGCCGGCCGCCGCCGGGTTCACCGCCCACAACTCGAAGGTATACGGCGTGCCGTTGTCCAGTCCGACAGAGGGGAAACATCCACCACGGAGTTGCCCGAAAGGCGAAGCCAGGCAAGGCGGGTCAGCGCAGAGAGCGGCGTCACATCCGAGATGTCGTTGCTGTTGTCCCAAGGTTCCTGGGTAGCCTCCGACCCCAGGTCCAAACGGGTCAGACCGGTCGCATACTCCAAACCGGACAAATCGTCAATGCCCGCGTCGGGGGCCTCCAGGACGGTCAGCGTCGCCAACTCGGACGCAGTGATCGGATCGCCTGACGCCAGGCCGAGGCTGTCCTCCAGCACCGCCCGCAGGGCAGCGTCCGGCACCGTCACCGTCTGCGCCCAACTGGGCGGTAGGTCCATCAAGGTCAGTCCAACCATGAGTAGCAAGATTCTGCAACTGCGCACGGTTTTTCTTCTCCTCTATCTGCTTGGCGATAGTGTGGGTTGAAGCAGGGAAAAACCGCCCTGCTTGCAGAATGACAAACGCTGAGGAAGGCCCGGTCCCATATCTCAAGTAGTGGGAGCGATGCTCATTGTGCAAAGCTGGCCTTGATCTGTCCCCAGCTCGTGCTCCGGACAGGCGTCCGAGCGTCACCCAGCGGCAACAGCATCCAGTCCATGAGGGCGGAGCTGTCATACACCCGGGGGTCCATGTAGCTCTCGTAGGGCGGTAGGGGAGGGGGCCAGGTCTCGAGGCCAGGCCCCCCCCCGTGCGCCATACGGTGCCACCATCAGCGACGGGTGCACCAGCACGTTGAAGTACCGACTCCACCACTCGGCGGTCAGGGTGGCCTCGGTGCCGTGCTCGCCAACAAGAGTGTAGCCGTCGGGGCAGCAGGAGTAGGGCTCCTTGTCATGCCAGCTGGCGTTGCTCGTCCACATCCAGTGCCAGCGGGTGCCCCCGCTAACGGGCGGGAAGCCGAACCAGGACTCTTGGCCGTGGCGGCCGATCAGTCGCCTTCTTTGCTCGCGATCGTGAGAGTCGTGAGGTTCGCCGGGGGGGGGGGGGGGGAGTGATGCCACCACTGTGGTCTGCGTCGACGTGGACCTCGAAGCTGTCGTCCCCGCCGCAGAGGCCGGGGGACACATAGAACTGGTCACGGTCGAACAGATCGTCGTAGCGATGCTGGGCGAAGTAGAGACGGTCGGTCTCGTCGTTCCAGGCGACGGTGAAGCGCACCGTGAGGTCCGCCGGGTCGGCCTCGGTGCCGGGTCGGCCGGCTTCCTCCCCCTCCGGCGCCCAGGGTACTCAGATCCAGCCACAGGCTGTCCGGCACCACCTCCCACTCGGACAGATCCCCGTCGAGGGTCGGCAGCATGTCCGCCGGCCACTGCCAGATACCGCGGACCGTGCCCTGGAGCACGTGGGCCTGCGTTGGGCCGAGGCCCAGAAGAATCACGGCCAAGGTGAGCTGTTCTCTGATGGTCATGTCCCCCTCTTTGAGACAGGCTCTCCCAGGGCTGGGGAGTCCTGTGCATGGAACGACGCTGTCAGTGGCGTCAGCTTCACGATGGAGTTGTCGGCCAGATCCGGCCAAGCCAGGCGGTCAGCCCCGAGCGCGGCGACAGGTCGGAGATGTCGTTCGGGCCCTCTCCCAGGACCAAGTGGGTCAGTCCGGTGCGTCGTCCTGCGCCCAGCCGGCCGGCAGGGAAATCCCGATACCGCGCATGGTCTTCGGCTCCTCAATCTGTCAAGGTCCGGCCTACCGCAGACGGTGCTCTATCGCGCCCCAGGACGCCCCTCCGAGAGGCGGAGGGAACGGGGGGAGCGTCCCCAGGTCAAAGGCCTCCGGCGGTGTTCTCCCGGGCCGATTCGCGTCTGCGTACTGCAAACTCCGTGCCGCTTTCCGAATCAGAAGGGCAACTTATTGTAAACAGAGGCTGTAAACGGAGGTCTAACAAGGACTTGGACGAAGTAGCCAGGAGTGTGTGTAGCAATTTGCGACTGAAGACGCAATTTGCAACCCATTGGCAGCGTCCTCATCGTCTTCGGGAGCCCTTGCGAGGCGTATGAAACCTGCGGCGGGGGCCAACGTCGCTCTATGGTCGCCCGTAGCGTGGCGCACGCCCCGACGTGCTCCTTGACGAGCAGGGCGCGAGGTTCTGGAGATGCTGGTCCGCTTCTGCACGACGGAAGCGACGCCGTGAGACCGGTTCTTTCCTACCCTTCGGGTGTTCCTGGAAGGAGATCCCATGCGCCTGACACCGCAGCAGCTCAACTTCATGGAGACCTTCGGGTTCCTGCACTTCCCCGGCCGCATCGAGGACCGCATCGAGGCCGTCATCGAGGCCTTCGAGGGGGTCTGGGCATCCCAGGGCGGCGGCCACGACGGCCGGCCCCACGACGGCACGGGGCGCTCCTGCATCGTGCCCTTCGCCGGGCAGAGCGAGTACCTCTCCAGCCTGCTCGACGACCCGCGCATCGACGGCATCCTGGGCAGCCTGCTGGGCGACGACTACGTCTACCTCGGCAGCGACGGCAACTATTACGTGGGCGACACCGCCTGGCATTCCGACGGCGGCTGGCCGCGCCCCATCATCTACTACAAGATCGCCTTCTACCTCGACCGGCTGACGCGCGGCAGCGGCGCCATCCGCGTGATCCCGGGCAGCCACCGCTACGGCGAGGGCTACTGCACTCGGCGCCACACCGAGGAAGAGCTGCCCATCATGCGGCAGGAGGTGGCCAACTTCGCCCGCTTCCTCACCGACTCCGTGTACGGGCGGGCCATGGTCGCCACGGCCCCGCCGGCGCGCATGCGCCACCTGGAGCAGCCCCTGGCCAACCAGGACCACCTGCCGGCGCTGTCGGCGCAGGCGCGCCGGGAGCGGGGCGTACCTTCCCCCGGCTGATGATTGTCGACGCCCACAGCCACGTCTTCCCCGAGCCCCGGGGGCAGGTGCGGGAGGGGCCGACGCGGGACGGCGGATACGGGCGCATGCGGGTCGGCGGACGTCTGATGCAGCTCATGCCGCCCCTGAACCGGCGCACCGAGTTCACCACGGAGATGCTGCTGGCGAATCTGGACTGGGCGGGGGTGGACGCGGCCGTGCTGCTCCAGGGGACCTACTACGGCGAGTGCGATGGCTACGTGGCCGAGGCGGTGGCCGCGAATCCGGGGCGGCTCGTCGGCGCCCTGTGGTGCGACCCCTGGCGGCCGGGTTTCCGCCGCTACTCGGCGCCGGCAAGATCGAGTTCTCCGAGGGCACGGGGCTGATGGGAGTGCACCCCGGGGCGCGCCTGGACGACGAGGAGGTGCGGTGGCTGTGGCCGGCGCTGGAGGCGAGCGGCATGGTGCTCACCCTGGATCTCGGCCCCCCGGCCCAGGGGGCCTACCAGACCGCGGCGGTGCGGGCCATCGCCGAGGCCCACGAGGGGCTGCGCGTCGTCATCACCCACCTGGCCCACCCGCGGATCGACGACGAGGACGACCCGGAGTTGCGCCGGCGCCGGGATGAGCAGCTGGCCCTCGGGGAGCGGCCCAACGTCTGGTTCGACTTCGCCTCCTTTCCGGCCCTGCTGGGCGGGGACCAGGCCCTGGTCCTGGGGGAGACGGCGCGGCAGGTCTACTTTGGAGAACGGAAGGGAGACGAGGGATGACGGGACTTCTGCCGGATACCAACGCCGACGGCCTGCCCGTGGTGCCCATGACCGACGAGCAGCGCTACTTCTTCGACCTGAAGGGGTGGCTGCTGCTGCCCTCGCTGCTGGCGGAGGAACAGCTCGGGCCGATCCAGGAGCACCAGATGCGGTTCCTCCGGGACCGGGAGTCGCTGCCGCCCGAGGAGCGGGACAACCACGGGGGGCCGTCGCAGGTGCTGCTGGATCACCCGGCCGTGGTGGGCGTGCTCAACGAGATCCTCTCGCACCAGGCCCTGGCCACGCCCAACTGCTACGGCTTCCGCTACGACCACACCTACACCAGCTTCCGCGAGACGGGGCACGACAACTTCTCGCCCCACGGCGGCGGCGGATACTTCAACTTCGAGGGCAACTCCCACATCTACCAGATGCTGCCCGGCAAGGTGCACGCGGGACTCACGCGGGTCGTGTGGGAGCTGAACGAGGTCGTCCACGGCGGGGGCGGGACGCTGCTGCTGTCGGGCAGCCACAAGACGGCCTTCCCGCGCCCCGAGGGGCTGAGCGGCCGGGACAGCCCCGTGTGGGAGACCTACGGCTGCCCCGCCGGGTCGGCCCTGGTCTTCACCGAGGCCCTGTGCCACTCGGGGACCAAGTGGACGGGCGCCAACCCCCGGCTGAGCCTGTTCACCTGCTACAACACGGTGAACGCCAAGTGGGGGAAGGGGCGTCCGGCGCCCGAGGTGGTCGCCGCCATGCCGCCGAAGCGGCAGACCCTGCTCCGCGGCGTCTGGCACGGCATGAGCGAGGTGCCCGGGATCAACCAGTACCGCGACGAAGCGAACACGGCGGTCTAGGCCGATGTACTCGAGGATCCTGAAGTTGTGGCTCGCCCCTGCGAAGTGGACGGCCAGCAAGGACCGCTCCGTACTCTCCGAGCACAGCCTGCTCCGCTACGCGGCCTTCACCCTCCTGTACGCCGCCCAGGGATTCCCCTACGGTCTGCTCTCCGTTGCCGTGCCGGCCTACATGGCCCAGCAGGGACTCACCCCGGCCCAGATCGGCTCCTACATGGGCATCATCCTGCTGCCCTGGAGCCTGAAGCTGATCAACGGCCCCATCATGGACCGCTGGAGCTTCCTGGCCATGGGCCGCCGCCGGCCCTGGGTGCTGGCCGCCCAGGCGGGGATGATCGGCACCTCGCTGGTCCTGGTCATGTTGCCCGATCCACTCCAGCACCTCGCCTGGCTCACGGCCTGCGGCTTCGCCATCAACTTCTTCACCGCCTTCCAGGACGTGGCTACCGACGGCATGGCCATCGAGATCGTTCCGGTGGACGAGCAGCCGCGGGCCAACAGCTTCATGTGGGGCGGCAAGGCCCTGGGCAAGTCCGGGGCGATCGCCGCCGGCGCCTGGCTGCTGGATGGCTATGGCCTGGCCGGCGCCATGGTGGCCCATACCGCGGCGGTGGGCGTGGTGATGCTGGTGCCCCTGCTGCTGCGGGAGCGCCCGGGCGAGCGTCTGCTGCCGTGGACCCGGGGGCAGGCGTCGGAGATAGCCCGCCACCTGCAGTTGGAGGGCTGGCGGGACATCGGACGGAGCCTGCTGAAGGTCTTCGTGTGGCCCGTCAGCCTGCGGGCCGCGGCCTGCATGTTCGTCTTCAACCTGGGGACCGGATTCCTCGACGCCCTGCTGCCGGTGCTCACCGTGCAGGAGCTGGGGTGGGACCACACCGACTACTCCGAGCTCAACGCCACCTCCGGCGCCGTCTCCGCCGTCATCGGCGCGCTCACGGGGTGGATGCTGATCGAGCTCCTCGGCCGGCAGCGCACGATCGCCGCCGGCGCCGCCCTGCTCGGCCTGGCGTCGGTGGCCATGGCCCTGATGCCCGAGCTGTGGGCCCACAAGCTCACGGCGCAGGCCTACATCGCCGCCTACCTGCTGATGGACGTGCTCGTCACCATCGCCTTCCTGTCGCTGATGATGGCCATCTGCTGGCAGCGGGTGGGCGCCACCCAGTTCTCCCTGTACATGGCGATCTCCAACATGGGGACGTCGGCGGGCTCGGCGATGCTGGGGCCCCTGGAGGCCGCCTTCTCCTACCCGAACCTGTTCCTCGTCCCGGCGGCGTCGACCGCCATCGTCATCTTCCTCGCCCTGGGCGTCGACCTGGCGGGGCAGCGCCGGCGCCTGGTCGAGCTGAATGACGGCGGGGACCGATCCTCGGACCGGGCGCCCGATGCGCCCGGCAGGGCCTGAGCAGGCGGACAAGGCGGCCGGGCCTGGGCCGCAGCAGCGCCGACCCCGCCCCGCAACCGGGAGGCTTGCCATGAGGCTCATCGTGCGAGAAAGTAGAAGGTGCAGTACAACACTCTAGGCCGCACGGGCGTCAAAGTGTCGTCCCTGTGCTACGGTACGATGGCCTTTGGCGGCGATGCGGACGAGGCAACCTCCGGGCAGATGTATCGCTACTGCCGCGAGTTGGGCATCACTAACGGGCGTTCCGAGGAGATATTGGGCCGGTTGATCCAAGGCGAGCGCGACGAGTTGGTACTCAGTTCGAAAGTCTCCGCCGCCATGGGCGACGGCCCCAACGACCGAGGCTTGTCGCGGCGGCATATCGTGCAGGCCGTGGAGGCCAGTCTCAGGCGGTTGCAGACGGACCGCCTCGACCTGTATTTCGTCCACAGCTTCGACGAAGATACGCCGATGGAAGAAACCCTCGCCGCCCTCGACGACTTGGTGCGCGGCGGCAAAATCCTCTACCCGGCCGTGAGCAACTGGGCGGCCTGGCAGATTGCCAAAGCCCTCGGCCACTGCGCCCGCGAGGGGTTGGCACCCTTTGCGTGCATTCAGCCCATGTACAGCTTGGCCAAGCGACAAGTAGAAGTGGAAATCCTGCCACTGGCCCGCTCAGAGGGCCTGGGCGTGATTGCCTACAGCCCCTTGGGAGGCGGCTTGCTGACCGGCAAATACGGGATCGACAAGCGGCCCGAGCGGGGTCGTCTCTTGGAGAAGGACAACTACATCAAGCGCTACGCCAATCCCGTGTTCTACGAAGTCGCCGAGCGCTTCGTGCGCTATGCCAGCGACCAGGGCGTACATCCGGCGACCCTGGCCGTCGCTTGGGCCATGGGGCATCCAGACGTGACCGCGCCGATTATCGGCGGGCGCGACCTGGACCAGCTGAAGCCATCGCTGGCCGCGCTCGACTTTGCCTTGTCGGACGAGATGCGTGCTGAAGTGTCGGCGCTTTCGATCGAACCGCCGCCAGCCACCGACCGCGACGAGGACAGTTGAGCGTCATGTCGCTCCTGTTGCACGCCACGCCATCGTCGCCAGCAGGGCGGCGCCGATGACGGGCGAATGCCTGGCGATGGGGCGCTGCGGCAAGCCCAGGCGTTGCGTCACCCGCTGCGAAAGCGCGTTGTCATTGTCGAGCAAGCCGCCGGCGAAAGCGATTGGCGCGTTCTCGTAGTTGAGGCGCGAGCGCATCAGATTGACCTGCCGGGCAAGTTGTTCGGCCGCCGATTCAACGCAGATTGCTGCCCACTTGCTGCAATCGGCCACCGCGTTGAGAACGAGTTCGGCGAGGCTTGCTATACGTGTGGCAGGCGCCTCCTTCGACCTGTATAGCCAAGCGATCAGCTCGCGCGGCTCCGTCAGGCCAAGCACGTCCATGCAAGCGCGGGTCAGCGCGTCGTCCTTGCTTGACGCGCCCTGGTCGTGCCGGGCAATGATGTGGCGTAAAAGCTGCGAACCAATCCAGTAGCCGCTGCCTTCATCGCCCAGCAGGTAGCCCCAGCCGCCGATTTGCAGGCGCTGCCCGCCTGGCGCGACGCCATAGATGGCGCTGCCGGTGCCGGCCAGGAGCAAGATGCCCTGGCGCTGCCCCAGAGAGCCAACCAAGGCGATCTCGAGATCGGAGCTGGGCACGATCAATGCGTCGGGCAGCGCCGGCTTTACGGTCTCGAGCAGCCAGTCTTCGCTGTGCAGGTTGGAAGCGCCGGCGAGGCCGATGGCTGCGGCGGCGATGTCCTGCGGCTGGAGGCGCGCTTGCCGCAAGGCGTCGGCGATCTTGTGTCGTATGAGGGTCCGGGCGTTGTCATGGCCGATGACACTCGGATTGGCGGCCGCGCTCTCAATCGAAGCGAGCGACCGGAGGTCCGCGTTGGTGATAGCGATACGGAGTTTGCTGCCGCCACCATCGATGCCCATGAAGAGCGGCTCGTTCATCATGCGTCCAATGCCTCAGCGATCAGGCCGTGGCTTTCCTCAGCGCTCCCCTGAACGCCTTCTCGATCTCGCCGCGTGCGACGATTGCGTCCTTCCACACGTCAGGAAAACAGTCGAGCGCATAGCCCGAACCCCTCGGCCCCAACTCGACGACCGCCCATAGCTCGGTGGCACCGCGCTGTCCCTTGACCCAGTTGTAGAGCAGGTGCTTGAGGAAGTTGTCGCGCCAAGTAACAAAATCCGCGTCCAGCACGCCGCGGCCATTGGTGACCGGTGTCTGGCAATGGCTGCCGGTAAAGGTGCGAAAGTGAATCAGCTCACTCATCTTCAGCAAGTCAGGGCGGTATTCGGCAATGCGCTCCCAGAAGTCATCGGGCCGTAGCTGTTTGATGATCGCCGGATGCGAATGGTCGAAGTTCGTGCGCAGCTTTTCCTTGTAGCGCTTCTCGTACTGCTCGGCCAGCGCCAGTCCCTTCTCCGGCGTCTCAGTACACGTATCGCGGTGCCATTCGATCGCCGGTTTGAGCTTGAGCTTCTTGCCCGCCTGCATCACCGCCCGTGCCACCGTCACCGCCTTGGGAATCGCGGTGTCGTGGTCGCAGAGTTGGACGTTGATGTGCCTGGCACCGGCTTCCTTGAAGGCCGCCAGTTTCGGCCCGGCTTCTTCTACCGTGGCTATGTCGACTCCACCGACGAGCTGCAGCCCGTGCTTGGCGCAAGCCGCGGCGATCTCGGGATCAGCCCCGGCGCTGAAGCCGACAAAGCCAGCGTCCTTGGCCGCGCTGACTTTGCGGTCCATCGACCACTGCTCGTCCTCTGAGGGGTAATTGGTCAACGTCCATGCTGCAGCACAGAGCTTGAGTTGCGGTCTCTGAGCCTGCTTTCTCTTGGCCATGGTTCTCTCCTTTCCATGGAGAAATCAAACGACAATCCGTTCTCCTCCGGGACACGACCGGCGCCTCACGCTTCGGCCGCCGCCAGCTTGTCATCCCAGGAGCGGTAGCGGCGGTGGGCGTCCTCCAGCGTGCCCTCCAGCACGAAGAGGATCCCCTGCCGCCGGACCTGGCGCTGCGGCTCGACCGGCCCGAACTCGGGGTCGGAGTGCAGGCAGCGGGCCCGCCCGGCGCCCAGAAACAGCCGCCGCGCCTGCCGCCACGCGTAGCCGAGCACGAAGCGCCCGTCGAGGGAGACCGCGAACACCGGCGGTTCCGTCAGCCGCCTCCGGGCCCCGCTCTTCATCGGCAGCTCCTCGCCGACCCAGCCGTAGAGGGAGTCGCGCCGCGGAGGAAAGGCCAACTCGGCCGCGGACACGAACCCCTCGTCGCTGCAGAGCCAGGTGCGGGTGTCGTCCGCGTCCAGGTAGTCGCGGGCTGCCGGGCGCTGCAGGCAGGTGCTGGTGACCACGCGCCCCCATGCCATCGGCCCGACATTCGTGATCGTGAGGTCGAGATCGATGTCGACGCCCCGCCACCGCACGCTGCAATCGATCAGCGCCAGGCCGTGGACCGTCTCGACGCTCCGCAGGGTCTTGCGGAGCGCCCTGCCGCCCTTCATGTCCCCCATCGACTCGTTCACGTAGCGCCAGGAGGGTTGGGATTCGAACGTGTGCTCCCACAGCAGGTTGTCCCCGGCGTCGCAGGCCTGGAGCGACTCCGGAAACCACAGGCGCAGGAGATTGGCCGGCGCCGCGCGCTCGGGCGCGATCCGCGGCTCGTTCACGTGGATGTCAAGGGTGGTGGGCGCGTAGACGTTGAGCTGCTGGTGAGGGGTCTGTGCAGACCGCGCTCCGCTGTTCTCAGCCATGGCCGTTGGGGCTCCGATCATACCCGGGGGCGCGTCCGTCGCACGAACCTTGCCGGTGGGGGTGCGCAGCGCTAACGTCGGATGCCATGCCCGACTACCGTTCCGACGTTCCGCGATTCAGAAGTATACTATGCCGTTGTCTGAGAACGTGCGCAAGGGTCCATCAGGGTCCCTGATGAAAGGAGAAGAGATGATCGACGAGAAGATGGAAAGCTACCTTGCCGATTGGGCCAAGCGGGAGGAGGTCGCCGAGTCCATGGTCCCGCTCATCGGCAAACTCTATCGGGATTGCGGCGTGGTCACCACGATCTACGGCCGCTCCCTGGTGCACAACTCCACGATCGACATCCTCAAGGCTCATCGCTTTGCTCGCCAGGTGATCAAGGACGAACTCTGCATGTCTTCGAGCTTTGCGGTCCTCCAGGCCCTGTCCCGGCTGGATCTGGCCCCGACGCGGATAGATATCGGCAAGTTGACTACCAGGTTCCAGGAAAGTAAAGCGAACGGGGATGTGGACGCTTTTGTGCGCCGGGAATTGGCTGAGATCAATGGCGCGAAGACGCTGCTGGACAAGCCGCAGGACGTGGTGCTCTACGGCTTCGGCCGGGTCGGACGCATACTGGCGCGGATCCTGATCGCACGCAGCGGCGGGGGGGACAAATGGCGGCTGCGGGCCGTGGTGGTGCGCACGGGCTCGGAGGACGACCTGGTGAAACGGGCCAGTCTCCTGCGGCGAGACTCCATTCACGGCCCCTTCAGGGGGACCATCGTCATGGACCAGGAAGAAAACGCCATCGTCGCCAATGGCAACATGATCCGCCTCCTCTATTCAGACACCCCAGAGGACGTGGATTACAGCACCTACGGCATCGAAAACGCCATTGTACTCGACAACACCGGTGTCTGGCGGGACCGCGAGGGCCTCGAGCGCCACCTCCAGGCCCCAGGGGTCGCCAAGGTCGTCCTGACCGCACCCGGCAAAGGCGATGTTCCCAACATAGTCTACGGCATCAACAACGATTGCATTGTGGAGGAAGAGCGGATCCTCTCCGCCGGCAGCTGCACCACCAATGCCATCGCGCCGGTGCTCAAGGTCGTGCATGATCGCTACGGCATCGCCAGCGTCCACATCGAGACCTGCCATTCCTACACCAACGACCAGAATCTCATCGACAACTATCACAAGCACGAGCGGCGGGGGCGCGGAGCACCGCTGAACATGGTCATAACAGACACCGGGGCGGCCAGCGCCGTGGCCAAGGTCCTGCCGGAATTGAAAGGCAGGCTCACGGCCAATGCCATTCGCGTGCCCACCCCCAATGTCTCCCTCGCCATTCTGAATTTGAACCTGGAACGGGAAGTCGGCACAGAGGAGATCAATACCTACCTGCGGGATATCTCTCTCGATGTGCCCCTGGGAGGCCAGATCGATTTTACGAGCTCGCCTGAGGTGGTATCGAGCGACTTCGTCGGCAATGAGAAAGCCGGTATCGTCGACTCGGGAGCGACCATTACCCAAGGCAAACGCTGCGTGCTGTACGTGTGGTACGACAACGAGTACGGGTACAGCGCCCAGGTGATCCGCATCCTGCAGCACATATCCGGTCTCGAACTGCCCCACTTTCCCAAGTGAAGACATGCGGGCCAGCAGGGCCCTCCAGCCCAGGCGATGGGCGCAGGGCGGAGCGCTCGCCTATCCGCCGCTCTGGATCTCCCGGGCGACGGCCTGCACCTCGTCCAGCACCCTGAGCAGGTTTCCGCTCCAGAGCATGCCGATTTCCTCCTCGGTATAGCCCCTGCGCACCAGCTCGAGCGTCACGTTGAAGGTCTCGGACGCATCGTCCCATCCGGCGACCCCACCGCCTCCGTCGAAGTCGGAGCTGATTCCCACGTACTCCAGACCGATGAGCCCGACGAGGTAGTCGATGTGGTCCACGAAGTCGGAGACGTCCACCGGCGGCGCCACCGAGTTCACCTCCGCCTCCATCCGCGCCGCTACCGCCGCCTCGAGCTCGGCCATCCTCGCCTGGTAGGTGTCCCTGTCTTCAGCGCTCATGTCGCGAAGCGCAGACCCGTCGACGAGCTCGAAATCCATCTCCTCGGCGACCTTGCTGTGGAGAGCAGCGATCGCCTCCCGGTGGGCCGCATTCTTCTCAGGGGCGACGTAGTCCCTGAAGGCCACGGTCTGCACGACCCCGCCGTTCTCCTTGAGGGCGAGCAGTTGCTCATCGTCCAAGTTGCGGCTGTGATCGGCGAGAGCGCGGGCCGAGGAGTGCGAGGCGATCACGGGGGCTTGGGACAGCTCGAGCATTTCCATGATCGCCGGCTTGGAGGGGTGGGAGATGTCGACCATGATCCCCCACTTGTTCATCTCGGCCACCGCCTGCCGACCGAGGTCACTCAACCCGTTGTGGAGCCAGTCGCCATCCCTCTCGCCCGTGTTGGAGTCGGCGAACTGACTGTGCCCGTTGTGGGCCAAGGACATGTAGCGGCCCCCCAGCTCCTGGAATTCCCGGATGTTGTCGAGGTCGAGGCCGACCTGATAGGCGTTCTCGATGGCAATCATCGCGACCTTCTTGCCCGAAGCTGCGATCCTCCGGACGTCGTCGGAGGTGTAGGCCAGCTCGATGCGGTCGGGCGCCTTCTCCTCGGCAAACCAGCGGATGGCGTTGAACTTGCCCATGGCGAATTGGTGGGCCTCGGCATACCCGGCCTCGGTCAGAGGACCCTGACCCACGAACACCACGAACCAGGCCACGTCAAGCCCTCCCTCCTCCATCTTTGGGAGGGTGACCTGGGTGGGAAGGTCCATAGTGTAGTTCCGCTCCTCGGTGAAGTTGGCAACGTTGATGTCGGCGTGCGTGTCGAGGGTGATCACGCGGTCGTGAATCCCCCTGGCACGCTCAATGAGCTGCTCCTCAGTCTCCTCCTGCCCTCCCTCGTCGGCCATGCCGAACGACGCGAGGGGGAGCATCACGAGCAGGAAGGTCAGTGGGGAGAGGTATCTCTTCGTCGTCATCGGTCCTTGCCCCGGTTGTGGTGCGTGTGAGATGTGGCCCCACTCGGACGTCCCGTCTTCGACATTCATGATCGCGGCGGCCGCCTCTGGTGAAATGTCCCAGATCGCCACCTTGGCGCCTGCGCGGGCGAGGCTGCGGGCGATCTCGCCGCAGCAAAGCCGATGTCCCGGAGCCCCTGCACGATGCGCGGATAGTCGAGGCTCCCCTGACCGGGTATCTTGTGGTCCCAGTCGGGATAGGTGCCGATGTGGTCCTTGAGATGGGCGTGTACGATGCACCCCTGCCACTGGCGGGCGACCGCGACCGGATCCAGGCCGAGGAGCGTCAAATAGCACGGATCGAAATTGACGCCAAAGGACGCGCTGCCGACCCCTTGAGGTCGAGCGGTTCGTCGGTAAAGAGCGAGTTGGCGAGATTGGCGTGGGTGATGACGGCTTCGATGGTGAGGCCCAGCCGCTCGGCAATGCTCCGCGTCTGCGCGCGCAACTCGGGCGTCACCGAGCGCGGATCCGCCGACGGCCCGTGGGTGCCCGAAATGTCGATGCCGTCGTAGCCGGTAGCGGCGATTTTGCCCAGTGTCGGCTCAAGTGGCATTTCAAGCCGGTCGGTGTAGCTATAGGTGTAAAAGGCAAGGCGCATAGCTCAAATTAGCAGAGGAGGCACGGCATGGCACAACCGTTGGGCGAGGCGTACAGACAGATTGCGGCGACGCAGCCGCGCGGAACGTATCGCGGCGCAGTGGTCGGCTGCGGACGGATGGGCAGCACTATCGACGACGAGCACCTCGGGATGCCGCACTATCCGTGGCCGTGGGCACACGCCCCGGCCATGATCGAAGCGCGGGGCATTGAGCTGATCGGCGGGGCCGACGTGGACCGAGCCAAGTTGGACGACTTTGCCCAGCGCTGGGGCGTGGACGCCCTGTACGAAGACTACCGCGAGTTGGTCGCCCAGGAGCAGCCCGACGTAGTCGCGGTGACGACGCGGCCCGACGAGCGAGCCGAGGTGGTCATCGGTCTGGCCGAGGCCGGAGTGCGGGCTGTCTTTGCCACCAAGCCGATGTGCCGCACCTTGGCCGAAGCCGATACCATGATCGCGGCGTGCAAGGCAAAGGGCACCATTCTGTCCATCGCCTGTCATCTCAACTGGTACAGCTGGTACACCAATGCGCGGCAGGCCATGGCTGACGGAGCGATTGGCCGGTTGCGCTCCATGGTCTGCCACAGCCCGCACAGCCTGTCGAATCTGCAGAGCCATACGCTGGCCTTGTTTCGGCTGTTTGCCGGAGCGCCGGCCGAGTGGGTGATGGGCGAGATGGACGACGAGGAGCAGGCCGCGGCCGACCGGGATCTGTCCGGATCGGGCTACATTGCCTACGCCAATGGTGTGCGCGGTTTCTTGAACTCCCGCGCCGACCGCTCGGGGCGTGCTTGGACTTTGGAGTTTATCGGCGAGCGCGGGAGGATCGTCTCGCGCAACGCCCACGCGCAATTCGAGCTGTGGGGAGCGCACCCGGAGACCGGCGAGCCGATCCAGCGGCCATTTCCCAACCCGTGGCACCCGCGCTCGTCCATGGTCGATGCGATGGAGGGCGTCTGTCGGGCGATTGAGGAGGGGGAAGAGCGGATTTGTCCAGGAGAATTCGGGCGCGAGGCGCTGGAAGTCGCCATTGGCTTGCGCGAGTCGCATCGGCAGGGCCATGGGCGGGTGGATTTGCCGCTGGCGGATCGGGAACTGCGGATGGGATAGCAGGCGTGTCAACACGTCGGGCGGCGCGAATCGGTCAGGGGGCCAGCACCAGCCGGTTGTTGTGCTCGGCGATCTCGGGGATCCGGTCCTCGGGATCCACCTCGATCACGTCACCGGCGCGGGTTCCCTCGAAGCTCACGGTCACCCGGCGGGGATGGAGGTCGAGGGGGGCCTCGAGCCTCTCGATGGTCCGGCTCCCCACCACCCGGCCCCCGCGCCGGGCCGTGACCCGGACCTCGGCGGCTTCCACGCTCCCGATGTTGTGCACCCGCACCCTCCCGGAGTCCGCCTGGGACAGGGCCAGGTCCGGCCGCCGCCGCAGGTCGCCGAGGGCCTGCAGTTGCTCGACCCGGACCACCGTCACCTGCCGGGGCGGCAGGGTGAGGGGGATGGCCGAGTACCGGCGCAGGTTGCGCGTGCGGCGGTCGGCCGCCTCCTCGAAGCGTCCGTCGTCATCGCGGTCGAGGCCGGTCTCGACACGGTAGCGGCCGGGCTCGAGCCGCCAGATCCGCATTCGGCCCCCGACCTCATCCTCCCGGAAGTTGTAGAGGGCCACCCGCAGCGACCGGGGTCCCGCCTCCCAGACGAGGGCCGCGAAGTCCTCGCCCCGCAGGCCTTCGTAGCTCACCGCGGTCAGGTTCAGCCAGCGGTTGCGGTTCGGCGCGTCGCCGAGGTAGCAGGAGATGGCGGTGGTGGCCCTGTAGGTCAGGACGCGGTCGGTCTTCTGCTCGGCGGCGGTGGTCATGTAGCGGTAGCGGCGGTACCAGGTGAGGGAGTCGGAGAGCCAGCGCTCCAGCAGGGCCCGGTCCTGGTTGACGAAGAACCCGGCATAGCCGCTCTCCGGACCGGAGAGCTTCTCGCGCAGATGGCTCCCATAGGGCTCTTCCCAGGGCACCAGGGCGTGGGGCGTCCGTCCGTACCTCGCCCGGACGCCGGTGAACCCGCCGCCGTCGACGCCCATGCGGTAGGCCCGGTGCCAGTCGGGGTCCCCGGTCAGCAGGTAGAGCCCCAGCAGCTCGGTCAGGGGAGCGACGTTGGCCGACGCGGGCAGGTCCGTCACCCGGATGGGCTCGCCGGTGAGGATGTCCACCTTCTCGACGAAGGCCCCCGGCCGCTGGTAGTCGAGCCAGGTGTGGCCCCACCTCGCGTAGCGCTCCAGGACGGCGGGGTGGCCGTTGTAGTCGGCCACGACGTGCATGGGATGGAGGAACAGGCGCGCCGGAGCCCATCCGAAGGCGCCGGGGCTGGCGCCGATCTCGGCGAATCCCCGGCGCGCCTCCTCGATCCCGAGGCGGTCGCCGCCGAAGTGCAGGCGGCCGTCGCCGGTCTCCACCATCAGGCGCATGGCCGAGCGCGCCGACGCCATGACCCGCTCGAAGTGGAGGGGATCGCCGTAGTTCCACCAGGCGTTCAGGGCGAGCTGGTTCACCCCTTCCTCGTAGGCGTGGAGGGGGTCCATGGAGCGCTTGTTGATGCCCTCCTCCAGGCGGTGCTCCACCACGAGGTCGGCCAGCTTCGCCGCGGCCTCCCGCAGCAGGGCGCCCAGGGGTTCGCTCTCGATCATGGGCAGGCACTGCCAGACCTGGAACAGGTCGGTGTCGTCCTGCGGCCCTCCGCCCAGCTCCCCGTTGGCGACCAGCCGGTTGTCCAGCCACCAGCGGACGATGCGGGCCTGCTCCTTCCAGTTCTCCCGCACCAGGACCGCCCAGCGGGGCGCTCCCGGCTCCCCGGGCAGCTCCGGCGGCGGCAAGGGCTCATGGCGGTCCATGTTCTGGTAGATCCAGTCGTGGTACTCGGCGATGAGGGAGTCCCGCGGCGCCAGCAGACGGGCGGCCTCCACCGTTTCCAGCAGCTCGGTGAGCGAGGTCCGGTAGCGCTCGATGGGCGGGCTGGAGGCGATCTGCTCCCGCACCGGCTGCCCGTGCCGCAGGTGCATCCACGGGCGGGGCTCGCTCATGGCCGAGAACAGGCCGCGCAGGAGGAACTTCCGCCAGGCCACCGCCTCGGGCAGGGCCTCGGCGCGCGGGACCGGGTGCGCCTTCAGCTTCACCGAGGCGAGCCGGCAGGGGGAGCCGGACTCGATCGACACCCGGACCCGCGGTTCAGGGGCGACGGGTCCGGCCATCCTCGGGGGACGCGTCCACTCGTCCCGCGGCGGCAGGAACACCTGGTCGGGGAGATCGAGACCGGCCGCGTAGCGGCCCGGCCCCCGGAGGCGGAAGTCGACGCTGATGGCGTCGCGGCGGGCGTCGAGCACGTCGCCCACGCGGACTGACAGGACTGCCCCGGGATCGGCCGTGGAGACCTCCAGCTCGAGGGTGACCGCCGCGATGGCCAGGGCGGGGTCGGTCCAGGGAGCGGAAATCTCCGTCGGGGTTCCGGGCGCCAGCTCGAGGCCCTCGGCGCCGGCCAGCTCGCCCAGGTCCATCGCCGGCAGATCGACCTCGCCCGGGTCGACCCGAAGAACCGTCAGGTCCCGGAGCGCCCCGTCCTGGCCCGGCTCCTGGAAGAAGGACAGGCGGCGAGCCGGGACCCGCCGCTCGAACCGCCGGCTGAACGCACCGTTGAGGGGCCGCACCTCGCACAGGGGCGGCTCGTCCGGCGGGTGCAGGCCCTCGCGGCCGGCGTAGACCCGGCCCCGCCAGCGGCCGCGGATCTGGATCGCGTCGAAGCCGGCTTCCGCCAGGGTCACGTGGAGCCCGTCGTTGCCGTTGAACAGGCGGTAGTTCACCGCGGGGGTCCCGTGAAGCCCCTGCCACTCGCCCACGGTGCCGGTGGGGTAGCGAGTGTCCACGCGCCCGTCCACCGGAGCGTGGGTGAAGCCGCGGACGAGGCGGCAGTCCACGGGCAGGATCTTGCGCACCTGCAGGGGCTGGCCGGGCTGCAGGTCGATCCCGTCCGAAGCCTCCGGCGCGGCGCCGGCGAGGGCACACCAGAGCCAGCTCAGTGAGGCCCGCCCGAGACGCGATCTGGCTGTGCGCCTGGCTCGGGCGGGGACGGCGAAGCTCATCGGAGAAGGCAGGTCATGCACGGGGAAGAGCGGGGCGGCGGGCTGGCCGGACGTGGCCGGGGAAGGTCAGGCAGAGAAGGCCGGTCGCACGAGGCCCGAGCCGCGGACGGGCGTCGGCGAAGGGGAGGCAGATCCTCGCAGGGGGCCAGGGCCGAGATCGGGCCGCGGGCCAAGGACGGGCGGTACCAGCCCAGGCCGAGTTCGGAGGGCAGGACATGGCACCCGGCGAGAACCCGGAGCCGGCGGCGGGCCCCGGACGGGCGGCGTCGGCAAAGGTCCAGCAGAGCAGGCGGTTCAGCGCACGAGGCCGGAGCCGCGGTCCGGCGGCGGTCCCCGGTCCGGCGCCCAGGACGATCCGTCGTGCCAGCGGGCTCCCGCCCTTCAGCCGGCCCTCCGCGGAGGCCAGGTGACGAAGTACTCCGGCGCCCAGCGCCGGGACAGGTGAAACCGCCGTTCCTGGTAAGCCCCGGCCGCCGGCGCCGTCTCCGCCTCGATCCACGCTTCGGCGCCGGCCAGCTCGGGGAACTCCAGGATCCAGACCAGTTCGCCCTCGTCCGCGGTCCCGAGGAGGCGGAAGACCTCCCCGTGCAGGAGGCCATGCTCGCGGGCTATCTCCCGCAGCCGCTGCCGGCGCTCCTCGTCCCCCCGCGTCCGCGGGTCGATCTCGTCGGAGCCGCGCCGCCAGCCGCCGAAGGCGAGGACCACTACGGAGGAGGGGTCAACGGCCAGGGGCGCGATCACGTGCGGATCGGCGTCCGGCGGAACGGGGGGCTCGGGCCTGCGGGGCAGCCAGTCCAGGCTCCGCGGCTGCCAGCGCCGGGCGAGGGAGTAGTCGTGGAAGCCGTAGCGCCCGTACGGGGGCTCCACCTCCGCCGTCATCCAGGCCTCGGCGCCGGCCAGGTCCGGGAACTCGATCGTCCAGAACCGCACCCAGTCGCCCAGCGGCGCCAGCAGGCGGTACCCGTGCAGGCCCATCAGGCGGTGCCGCTCGGAGACGGAGAGCATCAGGTCCACGTGCCGGCGCTCGTAGTCGGCCCGTTCAGCCTCCTTGAGCCGGTGCCACGATGGCAGGCGTCCGCCCCGGAACAGGATGACGACACTGTCGCCTGGCGTCGTGTCGGTTATGGTCATGAGGGATAGGCTCCAGACAGGAATCGAGTGAAACGCTGCTCCAGAAAACCGGGATCCGGCCAATCCTTCCGGTCGGAGGGCAGGTGGAGAGCGGTTCCCTCAAGGTTCTTGAGGGTGGCAAGCAGGTTGCCGTCCCGTCGTTCCTGGAGGGGCGGCGAGATGTGGATTCGGAAGTCCGGATCAACCCCGATCAAGTGCGTGTCGAAGGCTGAGTGGTGAAGCGTGGACATGCAGATCCCATTCTTCACGGAGGGAAGCCCTCCATCGGCATCGGGAACAATGTGGGCACCGACCAGCAGTTCACGCACCGGAAGGCCACTGAAGGCGCACTGGTACCCGTATGCGGCCTTGGTGCGGGCGCTGAACCATGCCTGATGGTTCCTCGATCGGGCGGTCGTAAGTGCGTAGGAGCGTGATACTCCGATGGTGAACGACCGGCGAAGTAGATGAGCGGAGCGCCCCGCTCCTTCGCCTTCCTCAGAGAACGGTTGGATGGCTCATCGGGTCCCCCGCGGGCGAGGTCATACCGCAGAAGGCCGGTTGCCTGATCAGTCCGGGCTGCAAGCGCCTGGTCGCGGTACCAGACCTCGCGTCCGGACCGGGGGATGACTGTCTTGATACTGAGGGCGGCGCTCATCTGTCTCGGTTTGAAAATGCCTTTCGCACGGGTGGCGAAATGGACCTGTTCACCCTCGGCGTAGAATCCTCGCTGGATGTCGGACCATTGGACTCTGCCGCCGTGCTGGCGGGAGAGCCGTTCGATCGCGGCGAGCGCCGCGGCGCGAATGGGCTGGTCCGGATCGCGCGTGAAGGTGTCTTGTGCCCGGTACATCGCGACTTCAATGAACTGAATTCCCTCGAAGCCGTCATCCGGGGTAGTGGGGTACTGACGCGCTATGTTGACCGCAGATCCAGGTTCGGGCAGATTCAGCACCAGTGCTCCCGGGGGAGCGCCCACGTCCGCGGTCAGGGCCAAGCCCACCCCATCTCGCTGCATTCATCGACCTTCTTTCTGCCGGTCCTGGCGAACTCTCCGGCGCTTTGGAAAGAGGGTAGATATGTCCCGTTCCCTTCCCGGTCGTCCAAGATGCGGCCCGATGCCGGCCCCTTGCTGGAGGGACTGGGCGTTACGCCCGATGAGGTTTGGCGCAGGGCCGGGAACTCCGTGTCCACCGGAAGCTCGCAGGCGAGCGAAGGGCAGAGCTTGTTCGGACCAGCCGCCAAGAGGGTTGTCCAGTTCGCCGCCGCCGAAGCGAGGGGTTCCGGGGCGGGGGTCGTCCAATGCGAGCACTTCCTTCTCGGCCTGCTCAAGGATCCGGATGCAGTCGCGGCACGGGTACTGGAGTCCAAGGGCCTGAGCTACGAGTCCGCGAAGAAGCAGTTGACCAGCCAAGCATCGCTACAGTAAGGTGCTCGACCGCGATCACGAATCCATGGGAGATCCCATGCCCGCTCTCGACATCGCCGATTGCATCAACGAGACCTGCCCGTGGTCGGGCAAGCCGGTGAAGGCTGACTCGCTGACAGAGTATGACGGCAAGGTCGTCGGGTTCTGCAATCCCGGGTGCCGCGACCAGTTCGAGGCCGCGATCCGCCACTTCGACCAGGCGAAGAGCTCGAAAGGAAGCGAGGCCCCCTTGCCGCCAGGCGGCGCCCCGTTGAGGACCTTCAAAGGCCGAGGTGTGAGACCCGGCGTCGATCTTGACGATACCTCTTCGCTCCTCGATCTGACGGACCAGGACGGTGGTCCTCCTTGACTTCCATGTGGCTCTCCAGCCCCACCGCGAGGATGCCCCTCGCTTAGCTCGCCAGACGACACCGTGAACCTCGTCGTCGACACGGAGCTGCCGCCGGCCGCACGCTGGGCCCTCGACCAGCTGACGCGCGTCCTCCGCGCCCGAGGGGAATCCCCCGAGACCACCGCCGCCACTGGAGCGGATCCCGCCTTCGTCATCGGCCTGGCGGGCTCGCCGGCCGTGGAGGATGGCCTCTCCCGCGGCGGGACAGACTGTCCCGCCGCACCTGAATCGCTGGTCCTCCAGCCCCTCGCCGGCGGCGGGTTCCTCATCTGCGGGCGGGACGAACCCGGCCTGACGTACGCCATCCTCGAAGCGGCGCGCGCCGTCGAGCTGGCCCCGCCGGAGGCCGACGTCTTCGCGGCCATCGCTCCCGCGGTTCAGTCCCCGCATCTGGCCTGGCGCAGCATGCAGCTCTTCCTCTGCAACCGCCGGCTCGAGGAGACCTGGTTCTACGACGACGAGTTCTGGGAGGACTACCTGGGCCGGCTGGCGCGCTGCCGCTACAACAACCTGAGTCTCACCTTCGGCCACCAGATCGCCTACCTGTCCCCGCCCTATCCCTTTCTCCTGGAGGTCCCCGGGTTCCCGCAGGTCCGTCCCACCGGCTTCACCGCCGAGCAGCGTTCCCGGCACCTGGAGATGCTGATCCGCGTCGCCGGGCTCACCCGCCGGCGCGGCCTGCACTTCACCTTCGGCGTCTGGTCCCAGCACGCCCACGACTACGGGGACTCCATGGTGGAGGGGCTCACCCCGGAGATCCTGGCGCCGTACAACGCCGCCGGCCTGGCGCGGCTGCTCGCCTCGTGTCCCGCGATCGACGGCGTGCAGTTCCGCATGAACCACGAGTCCGGCGTCGCCGAGGACCGCCAGGCCGGGTACTACGAGCCGCAGTTCCGCGCCATCGCCGGGTGCGGCCGGCCCATCCGCCTGGACCTGCGCGCCAAGGGGCTCACCGACGACACCATCCGGCTCGCCCGCGGCCTCGTCCCGGACACGGTGGTCTCCACCAAGCACTGGTGCGAGCATCTCGGCCTGCCCTACCCCATGCCGGCGATCCAGCGGTTCGACCGCAAGAACTACCGCCGCTACGGCACCTGGGACCTGCTGCGCAAGCCCCGCTCCTTTGCGCTGATCCACCGACTCTGGAGCGCGGGCAGCCAGCGCGTGCTGCTGTGGGGGGATCCGGAGTGGGTGCGGCGCTTCGCCCGGTCCTGCACCTTCGGCGGCGACGGTTTCGAGGTGATGGCGCCGCTGACCAACAAGGGCGTCCGCGACGAGGAGCCGCCGTGGTTCGTCAGCACCGATCCCGCCTTCCGGTCCCCCGCCGCGGAGCACCGGCGGCACTGGCTGTTCCACCTGCTCTTCGGCCGCCTGGGATACGACCCTGACAGCGATCCCGAAGTCTGGCTGCGCGAGCTGCGCCACCGTTTCGGCGCCTCGGCGGCTTCGGTGGAAGAGCTCTACCGTGCCGGCGGCCAGGTTCTGCCCCTGCTCACCGTGATGCTGCAGCACTCGGCCAGCCTCTGGACCTTCTGGCCCGAGCGCTTCGCCGGCCGCGGCCTGGAGGAGGACGCTCGCACCGAGCCCAGCGACCCGACCCGGTTCTACGGCATCGAGGAGTACGTGGAGGACGCCTTGGGCGGCCGCCTCTGCGGCAAGTGGACGCCGCCCCACGTAGTGCATCATCTGCGCCGGCTCGCCGCAGAGGTGCGCGGCCTTCTGTCCGGCTTCGGTGGAGATTCAGGGGAGCCGGAGCTACGCCTCACTCTGCTCGACTTCACCCTGCTCACGCACCTGGCGGAGTACCATGCCTGCCGCCTGCTGGCGGCCGCCCACCTCGCCTTTCACCGCAGGACGGGAGAGGTCCACCGCCTGCCCGCTGTGCGCGAACTACTGCTGCAGGCGCGGGACCACTGGACGGCCCTGTCCTCAGCGGCCGAGGGCGCCTACCGCGGCGATCTGGTCTTCGGGTTCCGCGAGAAGGGCCACACCGGCCACTGGAAGGACGATCTGGTGGTGATCGAGGGCGACCTGGCCGCAATCGGCGCTCTCATGGCAGGACAGCCGGAGATGCCGTCCGCCGGACCCGTGTCTTTCCCCGGCGGGGAGGTCCATCCCGATACGCCGGAGGTGGCCTTCTTGCCTCCGGCCTGCGCCACAGCCGGGTGCGATCTGGAACTTCACATCCGGTGCGCATCACCCACGCCGCGCGCCGTCCGCTGCTATCACCGGATCGCCCATCAGGCCCTGGACTTCGACAGCATCGACATGCATCCCGAGGGCGACGGGAATGCCGTGGTGATCCCCGGCCATGCCATCGATCCCGCCTGGGACCTGATGGTGTTCTTCGAGTTGTTCTTCGACGATGGCCGGGCCACCCGCTGGCCGGACTGGCGCATCCGCACGCCCTATTTCGTCATCGGGACGGAATGAGGCTGGACCAAGCGTCGGCCTCCTCCTATGCTTGACGTAATACGCAAGGCGTCCTAATCTGCATTGGTGATCCGGTCATTCGCCGACAGTGGAACACGGCGCCTGTTCGAGGAAGGCCGGCAACGGGGCTTTCGGGGCCTCGAATACGAGAGGGCGCTCATCCTGCTCGACGCCTTGGACGCGGCGCCTGGGCTGGCGCCGCTCCGGGCGGTGAGAGCGGCTCGCCTGCATGCGCTGAAGGGCTCGAGACAAGGCCGCTGGGCCATGACCGTGAATGGCCGATGGCGTGTCACGTTCCGCTTCCATGACGGCAACGCGCACGACGTGACCATTGAGGACTACCACAAGGGCTGAGGAAGGCTTGCCAATGCCACGCATCAGGACACACCCCGGACAACTCCTCCGGGCGGAACTCGACGCCCGGAACATGAGCGCGAACCAGCTGGCCCTCGCCATCCGGGTGCCCGCAAACCGAATCACGACGATCCTTCGCGCCGAGCGGTCGATCACCGCCGATACGGCCGTCCGCCTCGGGCGCTACCTCGGCACTGGGGCCGTCTTCTGGATGAATCTCCAGAGCCAGTTCGACATATCGCTGATCGAAGCCACAAAGGGCGACGTCATCGACCGGGAGCTCTCCGGCGCAGCGCCAACCTGATCTGACTCAACATCCACACTTGATCCCCGTCCCAGGCCGCGCCCCGGTCCCCGCGGTGGCGTAGCCGTCCCGCTTCCAGCTTGCGCTGGTCAGTTCCCTTTCTTCGGATCCGGTCCGGTGTACCTGGCGCGCGGCCGTATCAGCCGCCCGGTCTGGTACTGCTCGATCGCATGGGCGATCCAGCCGATGGTCCGCCCGAGGCAGAACAGCAGCAGGGCTGTTCCCTTCTCCAGTCCCAGGGCCCGGCGCAGGGCCACCAGCGCCAGGTCCACATTGTGGGAGAGCCCCGTCCGTTTCCCGACTTCCTCGATCAACTCCCTTGCGGTTTCCAGTTCCCGGGCCTCGGGGACCGCTTCCTCAAGCAGTTCCATGAGGATCGTCGCGCGTGGGTCGACGCCCCGATAGACCACGTGTCCGAAACCCTCGATGGCATCCCCTCTCCTCAGCCTGCTAGCGATCGTCTCCCCGGCGCCGTTCGCCTCCGCTTCGTCCCAAAGAGCCTCCAGGCGCCCGGTCGATCCGCCGTGACGGGGGCCCTGCAGGGCGCTGAGTCCGGCCGTCACCACCGCGTAGAGGCTGGCCCCGCTCGAGGCCACGGTGCGGCAGGTGAAGGTGGAGACGTTGAGTTCGTGGTCGGCGCAGAGGATCAGGGCGGCTTCGATGAGCCGGGTGGTTTCCGGCCTTCCGGGCAGCCAGGCGCTCTGCAGGGTCCGGGCGATCGGGTGGCCGGTCTGCGCGCGGCCAGCGGCAACCAGCGTCATGAGCCGTAGAATGCGGGCTCCGCAGCGATGGATGTGCGGAGGCGCCGTGGCGTAGGCCGCGGGATCTGCGGATCCGATCACGGGCAGCAGCGCCTGCATGCGCTCGACGGCTGACAGCGGCGCGAGCTCCGCGCTGAGGCCCGGGCTGACACCCTCCAGCCGGACTTCACCGGCGAATCCTTCGATGGGCAGAGATCGATCCCCCGTCCACAACAGGGCCGCGACCTCCTCGGCGGTGCTCTCGCGCGCCAGTTCGCCGACGCTGATCCCCCGGTAGTAGAGGTCGTCGTCGTCGATCCGGCTGAGGGCGGACTCCAGAACCGGGTCCCCGGCCCGCAGGGCCTGGCCGGCGGCTGCTTCGGGATGCGCTCGAACTTCCTTCTGATGGCGGAGCCGCTCGATGTCCTCGCGGTAGTACTGGCGAGTGCGGCGCCGCTGATCCCCGGTCTCGGAACGGATCAGGCCGCGGCTCACATAGGAATAGAGGGTCTGCGGCCGGATTCCCAGCTCGGAACAGGCCTCCGTGGAGGACAGGTAGCGCGAAGGAGCCATTCAGATAGATTGATTGGTGAATCAACATTGACAAGCTAAGGATCGGTGGTACAATCGTCAATCATGACCGGCGCGATCGAGGAAGGGCTGGAAGGCGTGGTCGCCGCCCGCACCCGGTTGAGCGGGATCGACGGCGAGAAGGGCCGACTCTGGCTGGCGGGATTCCCGGTCGAGGAGCTCGCCCCGAGGGCCCGTTTCGAGGAGACGGTCTACCTGCTGTGGACCGGTGAGCTTCCGGACGCCGAGCAGCTCCGTTCACTCCAGGGACGGATGTCGAGCTGGACCCTGCCCGGGACCACCCGGTCCCTGATCGAGGCCGCCGCCGAGGCTGGACAAGGGCCGATCGACGTCCTGCGCCTGGCCCTCGATTCGCTGTGCCTCGAGGGCGCAGAGTCGGATGTCACCCTGGTGGGTGCCACCTCCGTCATCGCCGCCGCGGTGTCGAGATCGATGGATGGGAAACCGGTGATTCAGCCGGACCCGTCACTCCGCATGGCGGCGAACTTCCTCTACATGCTGTCCGGCCGCCGGCCGCCGGAGGCCAGGGCCCGGGCGCTGGACACCTACTTCAACACCATGGTCGACCACGGCATGAACGCTTCGACCTTCACCGCCCGCGTCATCACCTCGACGCGCTCCGATCTGAAGTCGGCCGTCGTCGGCGCCCTCGGCGCCTTGAAAGGCCCTCTCCACGGAGGCGCGCCGGAGCCGGCGCTAACCATGCTGCAGGAGATCGGTGTTCCCGGCCGGGCGGAGCCGTTCATCCGCAGCGTCCTCGAGCGCGGCGAACGCCTGATGGGCTTCGGGCATCGCGAGTACAAGGCGCGGGATCCCCGGGCGGCCGTCCTCGCACAAGCCGCTGAGAAGCTGTGCCGGGCCAAGGGAGAGACAGGCCTGCTCGACCTGGCGGGAATCGTGGAAGCAGAGGCGGTGAGACTATTGGAGGAGTACAAGCCTGGGCGGCGCCTGTATGCCAACGCCGAGTTCTACACGGCGGTGCTGCTCCACGAGCTCGGAGTGCCGCCTGAGTTGTTCAGCTCCACCTTCGCCGTGAGCCGCATGGCCGGCTGGATCGCTCACTGCCGGGAGCAGGAGGCCGTTGGCCGGATCTTTCGCCCGCAGTCGGAGTACGTCGGGTGCCAGGATGGAGAGTGGGTGGACCTCGAGGAGCGCTACGCCGTCGCTCGTCAGGGTTGATCGGGCAAGCGCAACGGCAGGGGCCAAGGGCGGCTTTCCCGGCCGGTGTGCCAAGGGGGGCTCCCCTGGCCTAACGCTCTTCTTGTTCGAGGGCCGCTGCGCGGCGGACGAATTCCGCGAGGGGCTCGAGATCGCGGATCGCGCGGACCACCTGATCGTAGTCCGGGGCGACGTACCCGTGGATCAGAATGTTGCGGAACCCCGGAAGGCGGGCGAGCTGAGCCACGAGCTCCGGCGGGAACTCCTCGTAGGCCGACAGGCTCCGTACGGCCCCGGTGTAGTCCTCGAAGCGCTGCCCGCGGCGGGCGCCCAGTTCCCCGGATATGTCGATGACGAGCTGCGCCGCGGTCAACAGGGAGAACAGGACGTCGTTGTGAAGACTCAGATCCCGCTGCAGGGATTCGGGCCCCTCGACCTTCGGTTCCAGCTCTCTCAGGTGGTCGAGGTGTTTCCGCAACTCCGCGAGCCGTTCCACCAGGTAGGTCACGAGGAAAGCGCCCGGAGCTTGATCTGCCGCATCCGCCGCAGGAACGGATCGAGGTCCGCGGCACGCAGCTGCACGTCGCGGCAGAAGGCGTGATCGGCCTCGTGGTCGGCCACGTACACGCGGACGCCCGCGGTGATCGCATGGCGTCCGAGGCCGGGCGGGACGTCGTTGAGCACGACGAGGTCGATGTCGTTGTTCCCAAGCGCGTGGATCAGCTCGGAGGTGAGCCGCACGCGCTCCTCCGCCCGCTGCGCCCGGGAGGGGAAGCAGGCGCGGTCCAGGAGCACGGCCACGTCGACGTCGCTCTGCGCGTGCTCTTCCCCCCGGGCCACGCTTCCATAGAGATAGACCGCGGCTACTCCGGGCGGGCGCTCCCGGTGGAAGAACTCACGCAGGGCCTTCTCGGGCGCTCTCTTGGTTGTGTGTTCGGGCTGCATCACCTTGGGTCTTTCCGGATCTGGTGGAATATATGAAGGCCGTCCTGTTCGATCTCTACGAGACCCTCGTCACCGAGAATCACCCGGAATGGCATGCTCCTGCGCCGACGCCGGGCGAGCGGCTCGGAATAGCTCAGGAGGACTTCAACCGCGAGTGGTCGGTCCGCTACCAGGCGCGCATGACCGGGAAGCTGCGCAACTACAGCGACGTGTTGAGGGAGATCTGCGGTTCGTGCGGGATCGAGCCGCCTGAAGCGGGATCTCCCTGATGCAGGCGGAGCGGCTGGCCGCCAAGGCGCGGCCCTTTGGTAGCGGTCCAGGAGGGCGGACCGGCTCATCCACATCTCCCCGACCTCGAAGGAAGCCGTCAGGTCGGGGGGCCGGCCGTCATCGGCGCGCAGAGGCCCCGAGGGGCGGTAAAGGGCCAGCAGGCCCAGCATGTACATCCGCTCCAGCTCCAGCCGCCAGCTCCGGGGTCGCGCCCAGACGGAAAAACCCAGCCTCCGGGCGCCTCTGAAGAGAAGGGTCTTGTGCAACCGGCTGCCGCCCGTCCGCAGGGACGCGCCCGCCCGGCGCATCAGGTCCAGGTCCTCGGCGAGGCTGAAACAGCCGGCGGTCCAGGTAGAACATCTGGCCATGGATCCCGAAGGTCCGCTTGCCGAACTCCAGGGCGTGGAAGAAGCCCCGCTCCCAGAAGTCGTCGGAGTCGGCCAGGACCGCAATGCTGCCTCCCCGGGCGCCTCCGGCCCAGGCCGCGGCCACGTCCCGGGCCACCGTCGGTCCGAGGGTGGAATCGGCATCCAGGAAGACCAGGACCTCACCGCCCGCCGCTGCCGCGCCCCGGTTCTTCGCCGGCCCCACGCCGCGCTGCGGCTCCCGCACCAGGCTCAGGCGAGGCGTCGGCGGGGGCGAGGACTCCCAGCGCCGCGCCAGCTCCAGCACGACCTCCACCACGACGCACTCGAGCCGGTCCGCGGGATACTGCTGCATGGCCACCGATCCGATGGCGCCGGCGATGCAGACCTGCTCGTTGAGGGCGTCGAGGGATCCTCCCCCCTTGCGACCCCCTCCTCCTATGGCAATCATTCCCACAGCTTCCCGCAGGAGGGCCTGCCGTGCACATCACCAGCACCAGGAGTCACCGACAGCATGAGCGAGAGAATCAGGATCGGTTTCATCGGTTGCGGCCGGGCGGCGCAGACCGTGCACCTGCCGTACTTCGCCGCCTCCGACCGGTGCGAGATCACCACCCTTGTGGACAGGCGGGTGGAGCTGGCATCGGAACTGGCCTCACAGTACGGCATCGGCAAGGTCGCCGGGGACCACCGCGTGCTGCGCGACGATCCCGAAATCGACGCGGTGGTCATGATCCTGCGCGAGCCCTTGCACGCTCCGGTGGGGATCGACCTTCTGCGGGCCGGCAAGCACGTCTTCACCGAGAAGCCCCTCTCCGACCGGCTGCCCGAGGCGCGCCGGCTGGTCGACGCCGCGAGAGAGACCGGCCGCCTGCTGATGGTGGGCTACATGCGCCGCTACGACCCCGGCATCGAGAAGGCCCGTGAGCTGCTGGCCGAGGTGCGCGCCTCCGGGGAGCTGGGCCGGATCGTGCAGGTCCGGATCCACACCCACGGCGGTGGGGGATCGGCCCACGACTTCGGCTCGAAGGAGCCGGTCACGACCCCGGAGGAGAAGCCGCCCGTGCCCACCGGCCCCGACGACGGTCTTCCCGCCGAGGTCCACCGGCTGTCGTGGAGCACCAACTTCTTCGACACCCATCTCAGCGACATGCTGATCCATCTCCTCGATCCGGTGCGCGAGCTCCTCGTCGCCGACATGGACCCGGAGACCCGCGCCCGCATGTTCATCTACGACCACGGCGGTTACAAGACCGTGCACACGGGCAGCGCCTCGGTGGTGGGTACCCGCGACGAGAGCATGATCGTCTACTTCGAGAGGGGGCGGCTGACGATCCGGCCCTCTGCCAACTTCCGCCGCGACCAGCACGCCCGGGTCGAGCTGCTGCGCGGCGCCGGTCCGTCGCCGGTGATCGAGCGGCCCGTGGTGGCCGGACCCTGGTGCTTCCGGGCCCAGGCCGAGCACTTCCTGCGCTGCGCCGCCACCGGCGAACGGCCTCGCTGCACGGGGCAGGACGCGATAGCGAATGCCGAGTTGCTGCACGCCATCCTTCGCAAGCTGGCCTGTCAGGGCTGCGAATAGAGTGGAGGCTTCCGCGAAGAGAGCCGCAGCAGGGGGTGCGCTCTGCCCATTCCTCCTCTTTGTCGACTTTGCAGGCCTGAGCTCGTTGCAACAGCTCGATTTGCGCCACAACGCTCTCGAGACCTTGCCAGCCGGTGTGTTCTCGGGTCTGAGTTCGCTGGAATTCCTCTGGCTGGCCGACAACGCTCTCTCGTCATTGCCGGCCGATCTGTTTTCGGATGCGACGTCGCTGATAAGACTTCGGTTGCAGAACAACGCCCTTGCGTCCCTGCCTCCTGGCGTGTTCTCGGGTCTGTCTTCTCTGGAGTGGCTCATGCTGGGCGGCAACGCCCTCGAGAGATTGCCCCTCGGTCTGTTTGCGGGCCTGTCGTCCCTGGAAACGCTGGAGCTGTGGGACAACGCCCTCGAATCCCTCCCGCCCGGCGTGTTTTCCGATCTGCGTTCGCTGGAAAGGCTCGATCTGGCCGCCAACGCACTCACGTCGCTCTCGGCCGGTGTGTTCTCGGGTCTGAGGTCTCTCCGACAGCTCGACCTGCGCCATAACGCTCTCGAGACCTTGCCCGCCGATGTGTTCAGTGAACTGCCATTGCTGCAACGGCTCCATCTGTCCGGCAATCCCGGCTATCCACTGTTCGAGCCCATCACCACCACGATGGCCGAAGGGCCGCGGACGGCCGTACCGATCACCAGCGGTCTGGATCCAAGTTTCCCCTACCGTCTGGCCGCGGCCGGTCCGGTCCGACTGGAGATCTACACGGTCGCAGGTCAGCCCGTGCGCACGCTGGTGGACCGCGTCCAGGCTTCTGGTCGATACCAGGTTTCCTGGGATGGCCGCGACCAGCGGGGCGTTGCGGTGGCGGCTGGCGTCTATTGGACATGTCTGCATTATCCAGGCGGGAAGCAGACGCGCCGCGTACTCCATCTCAAATGAGACACCCGGCCGGCACTCCGAGCCGGTGTCTTCACAGGAAAGGCTCATGCTGACACAAATCGACTATGGGGTGATTGCCGTCTACGCGGCTTTGATGGTGTGGATCGGAGTTCTGGCCAGGCGCAAGTCCGGCAACGTGGAACAGTACTTCGCGGCGGGGCACGGGTTGCCGTGGTGGATGGCTGCCATCTCTCACCATGTCTCCGGGTACAGCGCGGTCGCCTTTGTCGGTTTTGCCGGCCGGGCGGCGGTGACGGGATTCAGCATGTGGACCCTGTTCTCCCTCGGGGTCTTCGTGGCGCTGGTGATCGGATGCCTCGTCTGGGCGCCGAGGTGGTCGAGACTGAAAGTCCTGACGCCGGTGGAGTACCTGGAAGCGCGCTACGGCAATTCCGTGAGGGGTCTGATTGCGGTTTCCGGCATCCTCATCAAGTTCATCGATCTCGGCATCAAGCTGTTCGCGATCTCCATCGTCGTCCACGTGGTCACCGGCTGGGAGGTGCTGCCGGTTATCGTTGTCTCGGGTCTGATCACCATCGCCTACGTGTTCATTGGAGGACTGTGGGCTACGGTACTCACCGACCTGGTGCAGTTCGTGGTCCAGCTCGTCATGAGTCTGGCCGTGCTCTTCATCGCGCTGGATATGGTGGGAGGCTGGAACGCGATGTGGGACAGTTTGCCACAGGAGCGTGCTGGCCTGTTCAACGCGTCGGAGGGGATCAGCGTGAGTTTCTGGCTGGTCTATGTGATTGTGATCATTTTGAGCTACAACGGGGGCACCTGGGGACTGGCGCAGCGATTCGTGTCGGTCGACAAGCCGAGGGACGCCCAGAAGGCGGCCCTCTTGTCGGCGATTCTCTATTTGCTCTATCCCATCGTCATCTTCGTCCCCGCGTGGGCCGCGCCGCTGCTGATGCCCGAATACTTCGATCCGGAGACACTTCGGCCAATCGCCGGCTTCGATCTGGATCACACATATATTCTTGTAACGCAGAAATTACTGTCGACCCTGGCGCCAGGCCTGATCGGGCTGCTGGTATGCTCCATGTTTGCGGCGACCATGTCCATGATAGACAGCGACATCAACGCGCTGGCCGCGGTGTTCACCAAGGACTTCTACCAGCGCAATTTCAAGCGCGACATAGACGACAAGGCGTTGTTCCGGGCGGGCATGGCCATAACGGCGATTCTGGGTTTCGGGGTTCTCGTTACCGCCATCGTGATCTCCCAGAGTGAGGGATCGAACAAGGTGTTCACCCTGACCGTGAAACTATTCGGGGGCCTCCTGTCGCCCATCGCAATCCCCTTGATGTTCGGGATGATCTGGAAACGCCCGACGGCGAGGGGTGCGATACTCTCCTTTGCCGGCGGTGTGATCACCTATTTCATCATGATTCAACTGACCGACAGGTTCGAGATATATGTAGGCGTGGAAATCCTCGTTGCCCTGGCCATCTACTTCGGCGAGGGTTATATCGGCAAGCGCAGCGAGGAGAAGGAGGCGGAGGTGACGGCCCTTTTCGACAGGATCCGGGGTTGATGCAATCGGCACTCTTGTCGAGGGCCCCCGGAACCTGCCATCAGCGGAGGCGGATTCCCTTGCCTGAACCGGGAGAGTGCCGTTTTTTCCCTACCCGCAGGGCTCGCAACGGTCCAGCAGATAGCGCCGTACTCAGACCATTTCACAGGAGGGACGAATGACTACCAACCAGGACTGGTGGCCGGATCAGTTGAACCTGAAGGTCCTCCGCCGGAATTCTCCCCTGTCCGATCCGATGGGCCGGGACTTCGACTACGCCGAGGCGGCCAGAAGCCTCGATGTCGATGCGCTGAAGAAGGACATCGAAGAGGTGATGACGACCTCGCAGGACTGGTGGCCAGCCGACTACGGCCACTATGGGCCGCTCTTCATCCGCATGACCTGGCACGCCGCAGGCACCTACCGCATCAGTGACGGCCGCGGCGGTGGAGGCTCCGGCCAGCAACGCTTTGCGCCCCTCAACAGCTGGCCCGACAACGGGAATCTGGACAAGTCGCGCCGCCTGCTCTGGCCGGTCAAGCAGAAGTACGGCCGCAACCTCTCCTGGGCCGACCTGATCATCTTCGCCGGCAACTGCGCCCTGGAGTCGATGGGGTTCAAGACCTTTGGTTTCGCCTTCGGGCGGCCGGACGTCTGGGAGGCTGACGAGACGGACTGGGGGTCTGAGGAAACGTGGCTCGACGACCAGCGCCACGACGCGGACGGAGAGCTCCAGGGACCCCTTGGCGCCGACCACATGGGCCTGATCTACGTGAACCCGGAGGGGCCGAACGGCAACCCGGACCCGGCCTTGGCGGCCAAATTCATTCGCCAGACCTTCAAACGCATGGCGATGAATGACGAGGAGACGGTGGCGCTGATTGCCGGCGGGCACACTTTCGGCAAAGCCCATGGCGCCGCCCCTGACGACGGTGTCGGTCCCGAACCGGAGGGCGCCGGCATCGAGGAGCAGGGTTTCGGCTGGAAGAACAGCCACGGCTGCGGCAGAGGCAGCGACACGATCACCAGCGGCCTGGAGGGCGCCTGGACCGAAGACCCCGTGAAGTGGGACAACAACTTCATGGAGAACCTGCACGGCCACGAGTGGCAGCTGACGAAGAGCCCGGCTGGCAAATCGCAGTATGCCCCCAGGAATGCCTCTGAAGTGGCCACCGTTCCGGACGCCCACGATCCGTCGAAGAAGCACGCCCCCATGATGCTCACCACGGACCTCTCACTGAGGGTGGACCCGGAGTATGCGCCGATTGCGAAGCGCTTCCTCGAACACCCGGAGGATCTTGAAGATGCCTTCGCCAGGGCGTGGTTCAAGCTGATCCACCGCGACATGGGGCCCCGCAGCCGGTACATCGGGCCCCTGGTTCCTGCAGAGCCGCTGGTCTGGCAGGACCCTGTCCCCGACATCGATCACGAGTTGGTCGGGGAGCAGGAAACCGCGGACCTCAAGGCCCGGGTCCTCGCCTCGGGACTGTCCGTTTCCCAGCTGGTCTCCACCGCCTGGGCGTCGGCGGCATCGTTCCGCGGCACCGACAGGCGCGGCGGAGCCAACGGGGCGCGCATCCGCCTGGCGCCGCAGAGAGACTGGGAGGTGAACAACCCGGCCGAGCTGGAGAAGGTGCTGCAGACACTGGAACAGATCCAGACGGAGTTCAACAACTCGCAGACCAACGGGAAGACGGTCTCTCTCGCTGACCTGATCGTCCTGGCCGGGGGCGCAGGCGTCGAGCAGGCGGCCCGGAACGCCGGTCATGACGTGCAGGTCCCCTTTGCACCGGGGCGCACGGACGCGTTGGAGGAGTGGACCGACGTGGAGTCCTTTGCCGTGCTCGAACCCACCGCCGACGGGTTCCGCAACTACCTCCAGGCAGGGCAGGAGGGTTCGGCGGAAGACCTGCTGGTGGAGCGGGCCTGCATGCTGACGCTCACCGCTCCCGAGATGACGGCGCTCGTTGGCGGCCTGCGCGTCCTGAATGCGAACACCGGGCCGTCTGAGCACGGAGTGTTCACCGACAGGCCAGGGACGTTGACCAATGACTTCTTCGTGAATCTGCTCGACATGAACACCGAGTGGAAAGCGGCTTCCACATCGCAGGACCTGTTCGAGGGACGCCATGTCTCGACCGGTGAGCTCAAGTGGACCGGCACCAGGGTGGACCTGGTCTTCGGTTCAAATTCCGAGCTGCGAGCCATCGCGGATGTCTACGGATGTGACGATGGGCAGGAAGTGTTCGTGCGCGACTTCGTGGACGCGTGGGGCAAGGTGATGAATCTCGATCGCTTCGACCTGGCGGTGCCATGAGACGGCGCAGGACGATCTACCACAACGACGCCCGGCACTCGTACCTCTGGCACTTCGAGCCGCCCATGCGGCTCGAGGACGCCTGGATACCCATCGACGAGGTGGCGGGGACGGCGGTCGACACCTTCAGCTACTGCGTCGAGCGCGGCGACGGCGCCTTCTACCCGACCAAGGTGGGGAAGATGTTCGCCGTGGAGGACGGCCGAGCGCGGTCGAGGAACAACTACGAGTGGCGGGCGGCGGCGTGCATGCTCAGCCTGATGGAGCGCGGCCTCGACCCGCTGCAGGTGCTCATCGACCGCGCCCACGAGCACGGCCTGGACTTCATCGCCGATCTGCGCCTGCAGCGGCTCGGCGGCGTGTACCCGGAGCTGGAGATCGAGAACGGCGGCCCCGGCTGGGCCGACGAGCGCGTCCGGGACCTCAAGCTCGACATGCTGCGCGAGCTGGCCACCGAGTACCCCATTCAGGGTGTCGAGTTGGACTTCACGGCCGCTTTCTCGGAGAGCGGGTTCTTCTATTTCAACGACCGAGGGACCCCCGAAAACACCGCGATCATGACCGAGTGGGTCCGCCGCGCGTCGGAGATGGTGCGCTCACGGCCGGGGAAGCCGGGCGTGGTGGGCGCGCGGATCTTCCCCACGGAGAAGGGCAACCTCGAGCAGGGCCTCGACGTGAGGACCTGGCTCGGAGAGGGGCTGCTGGACTTCGTCGTGCCCGTGGCCTACGTCTACACCGTTCTCGACCCCGACATGCCCTTCGACTGGGTGGTCGGTCCCGCCCACGACGCGGGAGCTTCGGTCTACGGGTTCCTGCAGCACTACACGCAGGACAACGTCGTCGGCGCGAGCGGCAGGAGGCACGCCAACCTGGAGCAGTTCCGGGCGGCCGCGGCCAACTACTGGGAGAAGGGCGTCGACGGCCTGTACACCTGGGCGATGGACTGGCCCCTCGGCGACGCGGAGCGCAACATCCTCACCATGATGGGATCGCCCGAGCTCGTCCGCGGCCGGGACAAGCACTACGTCGTGGCCCGTGAGTACGACGGCGCGGCCCGGGTCGACTACCACCACCACATCCCCCACGAGCTCTCCCCGCCCCTTCCCACCGCGGCCCACGGGATCCCCTTCACCATCGCCGACGACATCGCCGCCGCCGACAGCCGCGTCAGCGGGACGAAGTTGCGCATCTACCTGACCAACGTCGTCTCCGCGGACCGGTTCAACGTGTCGCTGAACGGACATCCCCTGGCCGGCGAGACCTGCCGCCGTGTCTGGAAGCAGGACGACGCCTACCCCTACACCAACCCGCGGAACCACTGGCTGGAGTTCGACCTCGTCGACCTCGTGCCGCGCAAGGGGGAGAACGTCCTGGAGGTGTCCCTCGAGAGCCGGCCGGAGGGCCTGACGGGGAGCGTCACCATCCAGGAAGTGGAGGTGATGGTGCGGTACAACCCGTACCCGAAGGGGCTGGCGGCTACGGCAGCTCCCCGATGAGTCGGCGGATGTTGGCGTAGTTCGTCGCCATCGCCTCCAGCCGGGAGCCGCTGGCCGGCACGAAGTGGGTGGCGATGGAGAGGACCACGTCGCAGCGGTTGTCGCGCAGGTTGCGCAGGATCGTCGGGTAGTCCACGTCTCCCTCGCCGATGGGGGCGTACTCGAATTCGAGCCTCGATCCGTCGATGGTGCGCAGGTCCTTGGCGTGCACGCCGTGCAGGTAGGGGCGCAGGTTCTCGAAGCCGGCGGTGGCGTTGTCGACCTCGCCGCAGTTGTGGCTGTCGGCCGGGCACCAGAGGGCCTTGAACCGGCGCGAGCCCACGGCCTCGACGATGCGGCGGAAGTTGCGGCTGGTGTTGCCGTAGTTCCACTGCATCATCAGGAAGGCGATGTCCACGTCGTGCTTCTCGGCGAGGTCGGCGAACATGGAGAAGGCCTCCACCAGCTTGGCCATGTCGCCGTCGGAGATGATGCCGCCGCGGGTGGCCCAGCGCATGGGCCAGGTCGGCTTGCCGCCGGTGTACTCGGCCGGCCAGGCGAAGCTGCTGCAGCCCACCGCCCCGATTCCCAGGCGGGCCGAGACCTCCATCGCCCGTTCCAGCTTGGCCAAGTGCTCCCGGAACTGCTCGTGCTCCAGCATCCGGCCCGGCTCCAGCTCGGCCAGGTGCACGGTCTTGAACAACCCGGCGCCGTCGAGCAGGAAGAACTCGAGGCCGTGGGCGGCGACCTGCCCCGCGGCCTTGTCGATCTCGGCGTCGGCCAGCTCGTAGAGGCTGCGGTTGTCGGAGTGGGCGCCGCACCAGACGTAGCGGGCGCCCAGGTCGCGAGCCGTGGCCAGCGATTGCTCGAAGGGCTGCTGAAGCTCCCCGAGGTAGATCCCCATCTTGAATTCGTAGGCGCTCATGATCTCCTGTCTCCGCGAGGGCTCGTGAGCCGGCGAGCCTCGCCTGCGGGTCGGACCGATTACTCAACATACTGAGTAATCTTACTCGGTATCCGGCCAACGGAAGAGAGCCCGCGAGCGGAAACCGGCCCGGGTGCAGTGGCAAGGGCGGTTCCGCAGCGGGCGAAATCCCGCCCCTGACCTTACAGAAATCCCGCCCCTGACCTTACAATAGATGCCGCCCGTAACCTTGGGCCGGCGTCCCCGCCGGCCTCGCGCGGGCCTTCCGCTGCCCCCCCCGGCGGTCCGGGCTCCCCTCCCGGTGATGCCGTCCGGCGGCGGATCCTACTCTGGAAGAGCACAGGTGCCTCTGTTGCCTCGCACGACAGAAGTCCCGCCCGTCTTGCAGCTACAACCAGCTTTGGCCCGGCTACTCGACCAACGAGGAGGCTGACCGCCGAGAGGTGGACGAACTGCTGAAGCAATGGAAGTCACCAATCATGTCGGTACTACGGGCATTGTCCCGATCTTAGTTGAAATAGCACAGGCTCCCATCGTTACGTTTGATACGAGAAATCCCCAAGAAGCCTCGTATCGGTAACCCAAGGAGCCTGCCATGAGCAAGCTACAAGCACGGAAGAAGGGCGTCAAACGGACCGTGGCCATCGGCCCCGTGAACCGCCAAGCCACCGCGTCGATGGACGATCTGGAGACTCGCATCGAGGTCATCCAGCTGCTGATCCCTTTGGGTCTGCAGGCGGTCTCGGAGGAGCTGCAGCAGTCGGTCGAGGCCTTGGCCGGACCTCGGTATCAGCGCAAGGGTCCGGATCAGGCGTTGCGCCGCTGGGGGGCGCAGGCCGGGTCGGTGTACCTGGGCGATCAGAAACTGCCGGTCGAGGTGCCGCGCGTGCGCGATGTGGTCCGCGGCACCGAGGTCCCGCTGGAGGCCTATCAGGCCCTGCAGACGCCGAGGCAGATGGACCAGGGGCTGTTGTTGCGGGTGCTGAAGGGCCTGGCCACGCGCAACTACGAGGCCTGCGCCGAGACCGTCCCGCAAGCCTTCGGTCTGTCCCGTTCCTCGGTCTCTCGCCGGTATGTGAAAGGCACGGCGCGCAAGCTGGCCGAATTCCAGCAGCGATCCCTGGAAGGCTACGACCTGGTGGCGCTGTTTCTGGACGGCAAGAGCTTTGCCGACGAGGAAATCCTCATCGCCCTGGGCGTCACTGTGGAAGGACACAAGATCCCTCTGGGTTTCGTGCAGGCGGCGACCGAGAACGAGCGCGTCTGTCGTCGCTTCCTGGCGGAGCTGGTCGAGCGGGGCCTGCAATACGAGGCCGGGCTGCTCGTGGTGATCGATGGAGGCAAGGGCCTGTACAAGGCAGTGCGGTCGGTGCTCCAGGGCCATGCCTGCGTGCAGCGATGCCAGTATCACAAGCGCCAGAACGTGGTCTCGTACCTGCCCAAGAGCGAGCAGGGCGGCGTTCGTCGAAAGCTGGAAGCGGCGTATGGGCACTCGACGTACGAGGAGGCCCAAGCCGCCCTGGAGGCGCTGAAACCGGGGTTGCAGTTGATGAACCAGTCGGCCCTGCGCAGCTTGGAGGAAGGCCAGCAAGAAACCCTCACGCTCCACCGCCTGGGCCTGATGCCGATGCTGAAGGCCTCCTTCCGTACCACCAACTGTATCGAGAACGTCAACAGTCTCCTGGAGCAGTTGACGCACAACGTGCGGCGCTGGACCAACTCGTCGCAGCGTCACCGCTGGGTCGCCACGGCGTTGCTTGACATCGAACCTCGCCTCCGCCGGGTCAACGGCTACCACCACCTGCCGATGCTCCGGCAAGCGCTCCAAGCCGAGCTCGGCATCCAGCAGCTCGCGATGACGGGCTGACTCATCCACTCGAGCCTGGGCTACGTTTCAACTGAGAATGGGACTTGCCCGTACTACGGCGGCCGCTGTGATGCCGGGGAAGATCGCTCATCCACGGGTCGGCCGTCGCCGCCGCTTCGGCTTGGCCTTGGCCGCCAGCGGCACCACCATCTTCTCATACAGTCCGAACAGGTGCTCGACGCGCTCGCGGTCGGAGGCGAAGACGCTGCGGCGGTAGAGCCTGTCGACGGCGCGGTCGAGGGCTTGGTGCGCCTTGCGGAGACCGGCGGGCATGAGGTCGGGGTCGTAGAGGTCGGCCAACGTCGCGTCGGGATGGGAGGCGCGGGCGGCGAGGACGGCGTCGGCGTGGGGGGCGAGGCGTTCCAGGCGTGCCTCGGGGACGGGGGGAAGGGGGAAGGTGTTGTACACGAGTCCGATGGAGTAGCGGGGGTCGCTTTTCAGGCGACCGCCGATGTTGCGCAGCCAGCCTACGTGCATGGCCGAGGTGAGCAGGGCGAACAGGGGTTTGCTGGCGTTCTCGATGATGCGGACGAGATTGCTCGGAATCACGGGCGGCTCAAGCCAGGCAATGGGGATGTATTTCCGACGTTCTGAACTGGTCTCCGGAACGACCAGGAATGGCGCGGTAGGAATGACCTTGACGTTGTATTGTGCCGGATAGTCGGCAATGGCGAGTGTGCTCTTGCGCTTGCTCGCTGCCCGGAACGCCTTTACGGCCCGCATCCGCTCAACGACTCCCGGCATCCTCCTGAGGTCGACCGGGCCGGCGTCCTGAAGGACCAGGATCCAGCGTTCCCCTCCTTGAATGTGCTCCCGTGCGCCGATGTAAGGGCGCATGAACCTCTGGGCTTCCGGCTCTTCCAGCAGGAAAGCGGCCCGTTGGTCGGCGTCGAAGATGTAGTGCCCGTCATCAATAGGCTGGGAACCGCTCAACAAGGGGGGCAGCCCATTCAGAGCCTGGGCCGACTCCCTCACCACAACCCTCGGATCCGCCAGTCCGCTGGCGTCGAACAGATAGGGCGACACGGCCGCGTGCTGGCTCTCCTGTGGATCGCCCTTGGGATCATCGTAGGAGAAGAGCCGCTTCTCCCTCGGCGCATCGCCCCGTTTGGCCAGTCCGACGATGACGACGTGAACGTGGGCCATGCCGCGAGCGTCCGATCCCCAGGCAAAGGTCCGGTGGGCAAAGGCGATGTCCAGCTTGCAGCGGGTGAAGAGGACTGGCCAGAGCTGTGCGACCTGCTCGCCCTGCGTGATGGAGTTGGTCGCCACAAAGCCGATCCGCGCCGTGCTCCGCTGCACGTATTCGCCGGCCTTGATGAACCAAGCGGTGACGTAGTCGAGGGTGCCGCCGCTCCTGCCCAGCGCGGCGATGCGGCGCACCTGCTCGCGCTGCTCGGACGACTGGAACTTCGCTCCAACAAAGGGCGGGTTCCCGAGCACGTAGGAGCATTCCTCCGGCGGCAGCAGTTCGCTCCAGTCCGTTTCGAGGGCGTCAGCGTGCCGGATGTGCGGGGACGTCTCCAGGGGAATGCGCGCATAGGTCTGCCCGAACTCCAGGCTCAGGCGGTTGTTCATGATGTGGTCCATCATCCACAGCGCGACCTCGGCGATGCGGACCGGGAACTCTCCCAACTCGATACCGTAGAACTGATCCACGTCGACTACTGATATGGACTGGGCAAATGCGTCGAATTGTCCGCTTGGGCGGATCTCCTTGAGCACTTCGATTTCCAGCGCCCGCAGTTCGCGGTAGGCGATGATGAGGAAGTTGCCGCAGCCGCAGGCCGGATCGAGGAATCGCAGGGTCCCGAGCCGCTGCTGAAAGGCGATGAGTTCGGGGATGCGGCGGCTGTCGCGGCGCCCCCGGAGGCGGTGGAATTCGGCGCGCAGCTCGTCGAGGAACAGCGGCTCGATGACCTTGAGGATGTTCTGTTCCGTGGTGTAGTGCGCGCCGTGGGCTCGGCGCTGGTCCTTGTCAATGACGGACTGAAAGAGGGAGCCGAAGATCGCCGGGGAGATATTGGACCAATCGAAATGACAGGCGTCGATCAGGAGCCGGCGCATTTCGGAATCGAAGGAGGGAATGAGCAGTTGATCGCGGAACAGGTCGCCGTTCACGTAGGGGAAGCGGGCGAGGTCGGCGTCGAGGTTCGAGGAGCGCCGGTCTTCTGGCGTGTTGAGGATCTGGAACAACTGCGCCATCCAGCCGCCGAGGTCCGTGCCGTCTTCGCGTGTCCGGCCCTCCAGCAGGTCGAGAAAGATGTCGCGCGGCTCGAAGATGCCGGTGTCGTCGGCGAAGAAGCAGAAGACCAGGCGGACGAGGAATTGCTCCAGGTCGTGGCCGGTGTACCCGGAGTCGGCCAAGGCGTCGTGGAGTAGGCCGACGCGCTCGGAGGCCTCGATGTTGACCGGGTCCTGATCCCTGAAGGTCCGTTTCTGGACGCCGAGGATGAAGCCGAACTTCTCGACGTGGTCGGGCAAGTCGGGGAGAGTGAAACGGATCTCCTCGCGCTCGGCCCGGTCGAGCAGCTCGAAGGTCTGGAAGTCGCAATGCAGCTGATACCTCGGCCGGTCGTGCTCGGGCAGAGCGTCGAAGTAGCTGCCTGCCTGCTGGCGGGCCTCCTCCAGATCGACTCCAGCACTCTTCTGTTCAACCAGGAAGACCCCTGGCCAGAACAGGTCGATGAAGCCGCGGGAGTCGTCCAGGCGCCGGACATGCTCCTCGTAGCGGGCGACGGTCCTTCGCTTCACTCCGAAGATCTCGAAGAATTCGTTGTAGAAGCTCTGGGTCTCGCCCTTCTCGTACCCGGCACCCTCCCAATCCTGGGCGAACTGGGCGGCGCGGGCCCGGACTTCATTCCACGATAGACGCATATAGAGGATCCCTCACCCGGCGGGCTCCGCCAGCAGATTGATGATGAGGCGGACCATCAGGTCCTTGCCGGCGGGGGCGCTCTCGGCGATGAGCAGGGTGAGCGCCGTCAGAGCCTCGGGATTGAGCCGATGGTCCAGGCCCTCCTGCTTCAGGTACAGAAGGAACAGCAGGGAGCCAATGCGCTTGTTGCCATCGGTGAAGGGGTGATCCTTCACGATGAAATAGAGCAGATGGGCCGCCTTCTCCTCGCGGGAGCGGTAGAGGGACTCGCCGAACATGGTCTGCTCGATGCTCCCGAGAATCGCCGCCAGGGCATCGCCGCGAGGATTGCCGAAGAGGGAAGAAGCCTCGCGGCGAGCCATCAGCTCGCTCTTGAATTCGGCGATGGCCCGGATGGCGCGATCGTGATCGAGCACGCCAACGGACGGCCTTGCTCCGGGCGGCGTTGCCAGCCGGTCCTCGTCGTACTCGAGGAGCAGACGCCAGGTGTCCGCATAGCCGGCGATGAGCTCCAGCACGGCCTGGCCGGAGTTGTCGACGAGCGCCTGGTTTCGAAGAGTCCGGGCGAGGAGATCGAGGGTTTCCCGGGCCTCGCGCAGACCGCGTTCGGCGAGGCGTCGCTCGTTCAGGGTGAAGCCGCGGACCAGATGATCGCGAAGGGTTCGGGTGGCCCACTGGCGGAAGCGGACGCCCCGCTTGGAATTGACCCGGTAGCCGACCGAGATGATGGCGTCCAGGTCAAAATGCTTGAGGGTTCGTCGAACCCGGCGCCGGCCCTCGGTCTGAACTACCAAGAAATCCTTGGTAGTTGCCTCTGCCTCCAACTCCCCGCCGGAGAATACGTTGCGCAAGTGCATCTGGACGTTCGCAGGGGTGGTGCCGAAGACCTGCGCCATCTGCCGTTGGGTCAGCCAGACCGTCTCTCGGTCGAGGCGGACATCCACACTCACTTCCCCACCCGGTGTCTCGTAGACCAGGATCTCGCCGTCGGGGCGGGTTGCGGGGGGGGCGCTGCTCATCTCATTGGACTCGGGTTGAACCCGGGGTGGGCGAGATTCTGCATGCCGGGTTACAATTAGGTCTACGGCTCGGCCTCGGCGACACCGAGCAGCCGAGCCTCGTGGGTCCCCGGGCGGCGGCAATCGGCGCATGCGTCCGGATCTTCGTCCTCCAGAATATAGCCCAGGTGCCTCCGTTGCTCGCACGACAGAAGCCCGCCGGTCCGCACCCGCGGCCCCGCCCGCCCGTGACCCGCCTCGCCCCGATGCGCGCGGTCTCCCGGATCGCCCTCCTGGCCGCCGCCCTCCTGACGCTGGCCCACGCCCCCGCCGCCGCCGAGGATGCCACCACCGCTCGCCGCGAGGCCGTCCATGCCCTCGCCGTGACCGGCGATCTCAAGTACGGCCCCGGCTTCACCCACTTCGACTACACCGACCCTGACGCCGTCCGGGGCGGGGAGGTGCGGCTGGCCCGGGTTGGCACCTTCGACAGCCTCAACCCCTTCATCCTCAAGGGCGTCGCCGCCGCCGGCTGGAACCTGATCTACAGCCGCCTGTGCGAGAAGGCGCAGGACGAGCCGCTGTCGGAGTACGGCCACCTCGCCGAGTCGATGTGGCTGGCTCCCGACCGCGGCTCCGTCACCTTCTTCCTGCGCCCGGGGGCGCGCTGGCACGACGGCGAGCCGGTCACCGCCCACGACATCGTGTTCTCCTTCTATACCCTCGTGCGCCACGGCACCCCCTTCTACCGCTCCTTCTACGCCGACGTGGACACCGCCTTCGCCGAGGACGAGGGCACGGTCACCTTCGAGCTGGCCGCCACCGACAACCGCGAGCTGCCCGTCGTCCTCGGCCAGCTCCGCGCCCTGCCCCGGCACTACTGGGAGGCCCGGGACTTCACGAAGACGACCTTGGAGCCGCCTCTGGGCAGCGGCCCCTACCGCATCGAGTCCGTCGACCCGGGCCGCTCCATCACCTACGCGCGGGTCGACGGCAACTGGGACGAGGGCCTGCCGGCCCGCCGGGGCCAGCACAACTTCGACCGCATCACCTACGACTACTACCGGGACGACACGGTCGCCCAGGAGGCGCTGAAGGCCGGGGAGTACGACCTGCGCGCCGTGACCTCGGCCCGCGAGTGGTCCACCGGCTACGACCATCCCGCCGTGAAGGAGGGCCGCCTGGTGAAGGCGGAGCTGCCCAACCGCCGCATCCGCGGCATGTCCGGCTTCGTCTTCAACACCCGGCGCTCCCGCTTCGCCGACCCCCGCGTGCGCCACGCCCTAACCCACGCCTTCGACTTCGAGTGGACCAACGCCACCCTCTTCCACGGGCTCTACACGCGCACCGAGAGCCACTTCGCCAACTCCGAGCTGGCCGCCTCGGGCCGGCCCAGTGGCCGCGAGCTGGAGATCCTGGAGCGCTACCGGGGCCGGGTGCCGGACGAGGTCTTCGGCGAGGTCTGCAGCGCTCCCTCCACCGACGGCGACGGCTCGATCCGCGCCAACCTGCGCAAGGCCCGGCGCATGCTGCGCGAGGCCGGCTGGGTGGTGCGCGGCGGCTCCCTGGTCCACGAGGAGACGGGCGAGCCCATGGCCTTCGAGTTCCTGCTGGTGCGGCCGTCGTACGAGCGCGTCGTGGGACCGGTGCGGCTGCACCTGAAGCGGCTCGGCATCGCCACCACGAGCCGCACCGTGGACGCGTCCCAGTACTACCGCCGGCTGCAGGAGTACGACTACGACGTGGTGGCCCGAGGCTGGAACCAGTACCTGTCCCCGGGCAACGAGCAGCGCAACTACTGGTCCTCGGCCGCGGCCGGGACGCCGGGCAGCCGCAACTACGCCGGGGTCCGCGACCCGGTGGTGGACGAGCTGGTGGAGCGCCTCATCGCCGCCCAGACCCGCGCCGAGCAGGTGGCCATGGCCCGCGCCCTGGACCGGGTGCTGACCTGGGGCCACTACGTGATCCCCCACTGGCACACCACCGTCCACCGCCTCGTCTACTGGAACCGGTTCTCGCGACCGGCCATCGTGCCCATGATCTCCCTCGGCTTCCCGGAGACCTGGTGGATCGACCCGGCCCGGGCCGAGGCCCTGGAGGAGAAGCGGTGACCGCCTACATCCTGCGCCGGCTGCTGCTCATGGCGCCGACCCTGTTCGGCATCATGGTCCTCAACTTCATCATCGTCCAGGCCGCCCCCGGCGGTCCGGTGGAGCAGGTCATCGCCCGCATGCAGGGCCACGACCTGGGCGCCGCCGGCCGCGTCACCGGAGGGGCGGGGGAGGTCGCCGAAGCGGATATCGCCGGCACCGAGGCCACGGCCCGCTACCGGGGGGCCCGCGGCCTCGACCCGGACCTGATCGCCGAGCTGGAGGTCCTCTACGGCTTCGACAAGCCCGCCCCCCAGCGCTTCGTCGAGATGATGGGCCGCTACCTGCGCTTCGACTTCGGCACCTCCTTCTACCGCGACCGCTCCGTCGTCGACCTGGTCCTCGACAAGCTGCCGGTGTCGATCTCCCTCGGCCTGTGGACGACCCTGCTCATCTACGCCGTCTCCATCCCCCTCGGCGTGGCCAAGGCGGTGCGCCGGGGCTCGCGCTTCGACGTGTGGACCTCGGGAGCGATCGTCGTCGGCAACGCCGTGCCCACCTTCCTCTTCGCCATCCTTCTGGTGGTGCTCTTCGCCGGCGGCCAGTACTGGCAGTGGTTCCCGCTGCGGGGGCTGGTCTCGGCCAACTGGGAGGAGCTGTCGGTGGCGGGCCAGCTCCTCGACTACCTCTGGCACCAGTGCCTGCCGGTGCTCTCCCTGGTCATCGGCGGCTTCGCCGGCCTCACCCTGCTGACGCGGAACTCCTTCCTCGACGAGATCGGCAAGCAGTACGTGGTCACGGCCCGGGCCAAGGGCCTCGGCGAGGGCCGCGTCCTCTACGGCCACGTCTTCCGCAACGCCATGCTCATCGTCATCGCCGGCTTCCCCGCCGCCTTCGTGGGCATCCTCTTCACCGGGGCCCTGCTCACCGAGATCATCTTCTCCCTCGACGGCCTCGGGCTGCTCGGCTTCGAGGCGGCCGTCAACCGCGACTACCCCGTGGTCTTCGGCACCCTCTACGTCTTCACCCTCCTGGGCCTGGTCCTGCAACTGGTGGGCGACCTCACCTACACCCTCGTGGACCGCCGCATCGACTTCGAGGCGCGCTCGTGAGGCTGTCGCCCCTGAACCGCCGCCGCCTCGCCGTCTTCCGGGGCCACCGCCGGGGGTGGTGGAGCCTGTGGCTGTTCCTGGGCCTGGTGGCCGTCACCCTGCCGGCGGAGTTCGTCGCCAACGACCGCCCCCTGCTGGTCTCCTGTGACGGGCGCTGGTACTTCCCGGTCTTCGCCGAGTACGCCGAGACCGAGTTCGGCGGCGAGTTCGAGACCGAGGCCGACTACCGCGACCCCTTCGTGGCCGGACTGGTGGAGGCCGGGGACGGCTGGATGCTGTGGCCGCCCATCCGCTACGGACCGCGCACCGTCAACTTCGACCTGCGCCGTCCGGCGCCGGCGCCGCCGGCGGCCGGGAACTGGCTCGGCACCGACGACCAGGCCCGCGACGTCCTGGCGCGGCTGATCTACGGCTTCCGCCTCTCCGTGCTCTTCGGGTTCTGCCTGACCGCGGTCAGCTCGGTGGTCGGCGTCGCCGCCGGCGCCGTGCAGGGCTACCTCGGGGGCTGGGTCGACCTGCTGCTGCAGCGCCTCATCGAGATCTGGCAGGGCATGCCCACCCTCTACCTGCTCATCATCCTGGCCAGCCTCGTGGAGCCCAACTTCCTCTGGCTCCTCGGCCTGATGCTGCTCTTCAGCTGGATCCAGCTCGTGGGCGTGGTCCGCGCCGAGGTGCTGCGGGCCCGCAACTTCGACTTCGTGCGCGCCGCCCGCGCCCTCGGCGTGCCGGAAGGGACGGTGCTGCTCAGGCACGTGCTGCCCAACGCCGCCGTGGCCGCCCTCACCTTCCTGCCCTTCGTGCTCACCGGGTCGGTGGCGGTGCTGGCCTCCCTCGACTTCCTCGGCTTCGGCCTGCCCGCCGGCTCGCCCTCCCTCGGCGAGCTTCTCGGCCAGGGCAAGCGCAACCTCCACGCCCCGTGGCTGGGGCTGACGGCCTTCTTCGCGCTGGCCGTGATGCTGTCGCTGCTCGTCTTCATCGGCGAGGCCCTGCGCGACGCCTTCGACCCGCGCCCCACGGGGGACCCGTCATGAGCCTGCTGGCCATCGACGATCTCCACGTCGCCTTCCGCGGAGAGGGCGGCCAGCCCGGCGTCGACGCCGTGCGCGGCGCCAGCCTCGACATCGGCGAAGGCGAGACCGTGGCCCTCGTGGGCGAGTCCGGCTGCGGCAAGTCGGTGACCGCCCTCTCCGTGCTCGGGCTGCTGCCCTATCCGCAGGCCCATCACCCCGGCGGCTCGATCCGCCTGCGCGGGCAGGAGCTGCTCGGCGTCCCCGACGATGAGCTGCGCCGGATCCGCGGCGACCGCGTCTCGATGATCTTCCAGGAGCCCATGACCTCGCTGAACCCGCTGCACACGGTGGAGCGGCAGGTCGCCGAGACCCTGCGCGTGCACCGGGGACTGGACCGCGGCGAGGCCCGCCGCCGGGTGCTGGAGCTGCTCGACGAGGTGCGCCTGCCGGAGCCGGAGCGCATGCTGGCGGCCTGGCCGCACCAGCTGTCGGGGGGGCAGCGCCAGCGCGTCATGATCGCCATGGCCCTGGCCAACGAGCCGGATCTGCTGATCGCCGACGAGCCGACCACCGCCCTCGACGTGACCGTGCAGGCCCGCATCCTCGAGCTGCTGCGGAGCCAGCAGCGGCGCCTGGGCATGTCGATCCTGCTGATCACCCACGACCTGACCATCGTCGGGCGGCTGGCGGACCGCGTCTTCGTCATGACCGAAGGGAGGATCGTCGAGCACGGCGAGGCCGGACCCCTGCTGGCCAATCCGCGGCACCCCTACACGCGGCGGCTGCTGGCCAGCGAGCCCCCGCCCCTCGAAGCCGCCGCCGAGGCGGAGGGTCAGCCACTCGTCGAAGCCCGAGGCGTACGCGTCCACTTCCCGATCCGCAGCGGCCTCCTGCGCCGCACCACCGGCCACGTGCGCGCCGTGGAGGACGTGAGCCTCTCGGTCCGCCCCGGGCGCAGCGTCGGCGTGGTCGGCGAGTCCGGCTCGGGCAAGACGACCCTGGGGCTGGCGCTGCTGCGGCTGCAGGCCTGCGAGGGGGAGCTGCGCTTCGACGGGCAGGACCTGCAGTCGATGCCGGCCGCCCGGCTGCGGCCCCTGCGGCGGAGAATGCAGATCGTCTTCCAGGACCCCTTCAGCTCCCTGAGCCCGCGGCTGACGGCGTTCCAGATCGTCGAGGAGGGCCTCCTCGTCCACGGCATCGGCGCCACCGCCGCCGAGCGCCGGAACCTGGTGGCGCGGGTCCTCGGCGAGGTCGACCTCGACCCCGGCGGGATGGACCGCTACCCCCACGAGTTCTCCGGCGGCCAGCGGCAGCGGCTGGCCATCGCCCGGGCCGTCGTCCTCGAGCCGCGGTTCCTGGTTCTGGACGAGCCCACCAGCGCCCTCGACCGCACGGTGCAGCTGCAGATCCTGGAGCTGTTGCGCCGCCTGCAGGAGGAGCGGGGGCTGGGCTACCTGCTCATCAGCCACGACCTGCGCGTGGTCCGCGCCCTGGCCGAGGACCTGATCGTCATGAAGGATGGGAGGGTGGTGGAGGCCGGTCCCGCGCGGCGGCTCTTCGAGGCGCCGGCCAGCGACTACACGAGGGCGCTCATGGCGGCCGCCTTCGAGGCCCGTGCCCTCGGGCGGGACGAGGGGGACTGAAGAACCGGTCCTCGAAGGCGCTTGCGGGAGTTCGCGGGGCCCCTGCACGTTTCTGCAGCGACTTCACCCGGGAGATGACCGTTGACGGCGCCGCTGACCGACCAGGATCTGGAGAGGCTGCTGGCCGACCTGGAGTCGGATCGGGTGCGGCGCAAACGCTCGGGTGCGGATCGGAGCGCGATCCGCAGGACGATCTGCGCCTTTGCCAACGACCTGCCGGGACGGATGGAACGGGGGGTGCTCTTCGTCGGCGTGAATGACGACGGCACGTGTGCAGATCTGGAGATCACCGACGGTCTGATGAGCACGCTGGCGCAGATGCGGGGGGACGGCAACATCCTCCCGCAGCCCAGCATGGTCGTCGAGAAACGGACGGTGAGGGGGTGTGACCTGGTGGCCGTCACCGTGGCTCCCTCGGCCCAACGACCCGTGCGCTACCAAGGGCGGGTCTTCATCAAGGTCGGCCCGACGGTGCAGTTGGCCACACCGGAGGAAGAGCGGCAGCTGACGGAGCGCCGTCGCGCATCGGATCTCCCCTTCGACATGCGGCCGGCGGCCGACGCGAGCCTGGACGATCTGGATCTCGACTTTGTGCGCACGGAGTACCTGCCGCGCGCGGTCGCGCTGGACATCCTCGAGCAGAACCGACGCGGCCTCGACGCCCAGTTGGCAGGGCTGCGTTGCCTGACCGCCGGGAGGCCCACCCAGGGAGCCCTGCTGGGCCTGGGTCGAGACCCTCAGCGATGGCTGCCCGGGGCGTACGTGCAGTTCCTTCGCTTCGATGGCACGGCTGCGACGGATCCCATCCGCAATCAGAAGGAGCTGACCGGGAGACTGAACGACGTTCTGAGACAACTCGACGAGTTGCTGATGCTCAACATCTCGGTTCGCACCGAGATCAAGGGAGGTCCCCTGGAGGCTCGCCACCCCGATTACCCGATCGTGGCCCTGCAGCAGTTGACGCGCAACGCCGTCATGCATCGATCCTACGAAGGGACCAACGCCCCCGTCCGGGTCTACTGGTTCAATGACCGCGTGGAGATCTCGAATCCGGGAGGACTCTACGGACAGGTGACGGGAGAGAACTTCGGCCAAGGGGTCACCGACTACCGCAATCCCCTGGTTGCGGAGCTTATGCACCACATGGGTTATGCTCAGCGTTTCGGCGTAGGAGTACCGCTGGCCCGCGAAGCCTCGGAGAAGGGGGGCAACCCCCCACCCGAGTTCGACTTCCACCCCACCACCGTTCTTGTGACTCTGAGGCCGGCGCCGTGAGACAAGACAACCCTGGTCTACCACCTTGCGTGGGTCTATGCCGATCTCGGAGTCAAGGTCGTGGCCGTCGATCTGGATCCACAGGCCAATCTGAGCGCCATGTTCCTCGAGGAGGACCGGCTGGAGGAGTTGTGGCTGTCGCAGGGGCCGGCCCGGACGGTGCTTGGACCGGTGCGTCCCCTGCTCGAGGGAGAGGGGGGGATCGAGGATCCTTACCTGGAGCCTGTTGGGGACCTGGGTCTGCTGGTAGGCGATCTGTCCCTCTCGGGTCTCGAAGACGAGCTGAGCCAGCTGTGGCCGCAGTGCCTGGAGGGTCGTAAGCGCGCGTTCCGAGTGGTCGCCGCGTTCCACGAAGTCCTGTCCCGCGCGAGCGCAGCCCGGGAGGCGGATCTGGTCCTGATCGACGTGGGCCCGAACCTGGGCTCCATCAACCGGTTGGCCCTGATCAGTGCCGACCACGTGGTGATTCCGCTGGTGCCGGATCTCTACTCGATCATCGGGCTGCAGAACCTCGGACCCCGGTTGAGGGAGTGGCGCAAAGGGTGGAGGGAGAGGCTCGAGAAGAGACCCGAGGGCCTCGATCTTCCACAGGGACTCATGAACCCGGTCGGCTACGTCGTGACCCAGCATGCGGTGCGGCTGGACAGGCCGGTCAAGGCGTACGCCCGGTGGAAGGCGCGCATCCCCTCGGCCTACCGGGAGTCGGTGCTGCAGGAGGAGCCCGTCGATTTCTCGGTGGAAGAGGACCCCTGCTGCCTCTGGCCATGGAGGCACGCAAACCGATGTTCCACCTCAAGCCGGCGGACGGAGCCATCGGCGGGCACACGGCCTCCGTCCAGGACTGCCACCGCGACTTCCTGCTATTGGCCCTGCGTATCGCGCAGCAGACAGGAGTCGAGATCTAGACCGGCATCGTCCGCCCGGTGTGGGCCCGCCCGACCCGGGCCTGCTCCTCGCCGGGGCCGGGGACGATGCGCACGCCCGCGTCGATGCGCTCAACCAGGTCGCCGGTGCCGTCGAGGAAGAACAGCCCGTTCCGCCGGCAGGCGTCGAAGACCCGCCGGCGCGCCGCCACGATCTCCTCCGGGTAGGTGCGGTCCGCCGACATGTGGCCGAAGGACATGTGCATGTCCCCCGGCCCCCACTCGGCGAAGGCGACGCCGGGCACGGCCAGGGTCTCCTCCACGCGCTCGAGGGCGCGGCGGTTCTCGATCTTCAGCCCGATCATCAGCTCGCCCTCGGGGTTCAGGGGCCACAGGTCGGCGCGGCGGGCGTACTCGTCGACGTCGACGCCCCAGGCATGGGCCGCCATCCCCTGGCCGCCGGCGCCGCGCCGGCCCTCGGGGGCGCCCCCCATCTCGCCGCGGAAGGCGTAGCGGCAGACCTGCACGAGGGTGCGCACCGCCTCCGGGTCCTCGGCGTGGCACAGCAGGATGCCGTGGACGCCGCGGGCCAGGGCCTGCTTGAAGACCCAGGCGTTGGCGCGGATGTCGGCGGCGCTCGTGCCCTCCGGGGGCAGGTCGACGATCACCGCCGGGGTGCGGTGGCCGCTGGCCGTGGGCCCGCCTTCGACGAGGCCGCGCATGAAGGCGGCCAACCCCGGCATGTCGAAGGCGCCGTGCTCCATGCTGACGTTGATGTAGTCGGCCCAGGTGCCGGCCATGGCCCGGCCGGACTCGTAGTCGACCTCGTGGACGCTGGCGTAGTACACGGGCTGGTCCTGCGCCAGCAGCTCGATCGCCTTGTTGATGCGTTCAGCCATGTTTCCCTCCTGTTGGCGGCGCAGACTAGGCCGCCGGGGCCGGCTCGTCAAAGCGGACGGGCCGCCCGCCGACGGGCGGCGTACATTGCCGGCCGTCCATCCACCGGACGCAAGGAGGAACCCGAATGAAGCTGCTCGTCCCCTCTGATCTCGAAGCCGATCTCGTGGAGCGCATCCGCGCCGTCCATGGCGTGGAGGTCCTGCAACCGCCAACGGACGAGGCCCGCGCCGAGGTGGCGCCCTCGGTGGAGATCGTCTTCGGCGGCCTCTCCCCGGAGGAGTTCCGGAGCGCCGCTTCTCTGCGCTGGATCCAGGCGCCGGCCGCCGGCGTCGACCGCGTGCTGACGCCGGAGCTGCGCGCCAGCGACGTGGTCCTCACCAGCGCCAAGGGCTTCGTCGGCATCCACCTCGCCGAGCACGCCATGGCCCTGCTCCTGGCCCTGACCCGGCGCATCGCCCGCGCCGTGCGCACGAGCACCTGGGAGGACAAGTGGCCGATCCGCGACTCCTCCATCGAGCTCTACGGCCAGCGCATGGGCATCGTCGGCCTCGGCGGCACCGGCCGCGAGCTGGCCGTGCGCGCCGCCGCCTTCGGCATGGAGGTGATCGCCGTCGACCCCGAGCCCGTGGCGGTCCCGAAGTGCGTCTCCGAGTGCGGTTCCATGGACCGCTTCCACGACCTGCTGGAGCGCTCTCGTGTCGTGGCCGTGTGCGCGCCCCTGACGCCGGAGACCGATGGCATGTTCGACCGCGAGGCCTTCGCCCGCATGCGCGCCGACGCCCTGCTCGTCAACGTCACCCGGGGCCGCATCGTCGACGAGGAGGCCCTCCTCGAGGCCCTGCGCGAGGGGCAGATCGCCGGCGCCTGCCTCGACGTGACCCCCGTGGAGCCCCTGCCCGACGACCATCCCCTGTGGACGATGGACAACGTCGTGCTCACACCGCACACCGCCGGCGCCTCCCCGGCCCGCGACGCCCGGGCCGTCGACCAGCTCTGCGACAACCTGCGCCGCTACCAGGCCGGCGAGCCCCTGGTGGGTGTCATCGACAAGGAGAAGGGGTACTGATGGCGCCCAGCGTGGCGCTGCTGAGCCCCGGGTCCATGGGCGCCGTCGTCGGCGGCGTCCTGCGCCGGCACGGGGCCGAGGTGATCACCTGCCTCCAAGGCCGCAGCCCGGCCACCGCCGCCCGCGCCCGCGACGCCGGCATCGAGGCGGTGTCCGACGACATCGCCCTCGTGGAGCGCGCCGACCTGCTGCTGTCCATTCTCGTGCCCTCCGAGGCCGTCAACCTCGCCCGCCGCGTGGCCGCCGCCCTCGAGGCCACCGGCGCCGACCTCGTGTACGTCGACTGCAACGCCGTGGCGCCGGCAACGGGCGTCGAGGTGGCCGACATCATCGCCGCCGCCGGGGGTCGGCCAGTGGACGCGGGCATCATCGGGGGCCCTCCGAAGCGTCCCGGCCTCACCCGCTTCTACGCCTCGGGGGAGCACGCCGGACGCTTCGCCGTCCTCGGCGACTACGGTCTCGACGTGCGCCTGCTGGGATCCGAGATCGGCCAGGCCTCGGCCTTCAAGATGTGCTACGCCGCCCAGACCAAGGGACGCTACGCCATCTACCTGGAATCCCTGGTGACGGCGGCCAAGCTCGGCCTCTACGACGCCCTCGTGGAGGAACTGCAACTCAGCCAGGAACTGGTCCTGGGCGACACCCGGCGGTCCCTGCCGGGGATCCCGTCGAAGGCGGGGCGCTGGGTCGGCGAGATGGAGGAGATCGCCGCCACCTTCGGCGGCCTCGGACTGACGCCGGAGATGTTCGCCGGCGCCGCCGACCTCTACCGGTACGTCCACGAGGCCGCCGGCGGCGAGGGCGACCCGGAGACGCAGGGGGAGGAACCGCTGCGGGCGCTGGTGGAGCAACTGGCCCGCGCCCTCCCCTGAAGATCAGCCGCCCTCTTCCTCTTCCTGCTGCAGCGCGTAGATCGAGGTGTAGCCCCCCGACCAGTCCGGCGGCACCAGGCACGGCCGCGGATCGTGGCGCGCCCAGCGGGCTGGCCGGCCGCGGACGATGTCGCCCAAGTGGGGGCTGGTGATGCCCGGCGACGTGTAGGGGAAGGCGTCAGCCGCGGAGTAGGCGTTCAGCAGCAGGGGCCGCCCCCGGGCGGAGAGGTTCTTCTTCGAGCCGTGGATGGCGCGGCAGTTGTGCACGGTCACCGACCCGGCCGGCCCTTCGAGGTAGCGCACCTTGTCGGCCGGGATCCGCGCCGCGTCCTCATCGCTGAGACAGCCGACCCAGTTGTCATCCTCGTCGTACTGGTTGAACAGCTCGCCCTCGTGGCTGCCCTCGACCACGGCCAGCGGCCCCTGGTCCGGCCCCACGTCGGTGAGGTACACGCCGATCGTCAGGGGGCTGTAGTTGGTGTGGGGCCAGAAGCTGATATCCTGGTGCCACTTCACCTCCTCGCCCCCCTCCAGCCACTTGAAGTTGAGCTTGGAGTGGTGGTAGCGGACATCGGGGCCCACCAGGTCGGCCGCCAGATCGACGATGGCCCCCTCGGAGGCGAACTCCCAGAACAGGGGATGGTGGTCCACCGGGCTCGACACCCGCCGCAGCCGCGGGGCCTCGGCCGTGTGCGCCGGCTCCAGGTCGAAGATCTCGTCCGAGACGGTGACGCCGCGGCTGCGCTCCACCATCTCGTCGGTGGCCGCCCGGAGCCGCTCCACCTCGTCAGGCGGGATGTACGACTCGACCAGCAGGTATCCGTTCTCCAGGTAGGAGTCGCGCTGGTTCTGGGTGATCCGCTTCGGGGGCGGCAGGGTGGTCTGGGTCATGGGGGATTCTCCTGTTCAGGCTTGCAGAGGAAAGAAGAGGGGGCCGTCCCGGGGTGGTCAAGGGATCTGATTCGGGGGAACTCCGTTGCAGCTGTTCAGGCCGATGCATAGGTTCGGCCTGCCGCTTGGCAGCGAAGCAATGAGCAAGGCCCCATACAGTCGACAACCGCAAGCGCACGGTCCCCGATTACCTGCGCCGATGCCTGGGTACCTGACGACTTTCATGGGGATAATGTTGACATGGAAAACCCGATTACGCCTGGTGAGATTCTCCTGAAAGAGTACCTCGAACCCATGGGGATCTCGCAGAACGCCATGGCCCGTGCCATCGGCGTGGCCCCGCGCACGATCAACGAAATCGTTCACGCGAGGCGCTCGATCACACCGGCCATGTCCATTCGTTTCGGCGCCTTCTTCGGTCAATCGGATGAGTTCTGGCAGGGCATCCAGGTGGAGTGCGACTTCCGCAAGCTGGCTCAAGAGCGGAACAGGCTCACCGATGGCATTCTCCCAGCGTCGACCCTGATTCGTACCCCCTGAGCTTGCGGCGGCCACAATGACCCACATCGATGAATCCTGGTATCAGCGCCCAAAGGGAACACCTGAGCGCATAGCAAGCGGCGGAGTCGTTGTCCGTGTATCGGGTGATGAGACCTTCGTCGCCTTTACGTGTGAAGGCGACATGCGGGGGTTTGTCCTGCCAAAAGGGGGCGTCGAGCCTGGTGAGAGTCTGCTGGAGGCCGCCAGGCGGGAGGTCGAAGAGGAGACCGGGCTGTCGAAGATCACCCTGATCAGAAAGCTCGGCGTGGTGGAACGGTTGACTTTCGACAGGTGCTGGTGGAATGTCATGCACTTCTACTTGTTTCGGACAGATCAGGTCGAGGCCACGCCAACCGAGACCGACAATCACCGTGAGATGGTCTGGTTTCGAATCGATGCACTTCCGGAAACCCTGTGGCCGGAGCAGCGGGAGCTGATTGAAGCCAACAGAGCTGCCATCGTACGCGATGCCAGGGAGGCGGGTCTCTCGGACTGAAGTGAGATGGCAAGGCAACCACTGCAGGTGATCGTGATACCGTTCAGGGAGAGCGAGGAGGCCGGATACCAGTTCGCCGTCTTCCATCGGGCGGATGACTCCATGTGGCAGTTCATCGCAGGCGGCGCCGAGGACGGCGAGACGGCGGAGCAGGCCGCGCGGCGCGAGGCGGCGGAGGAGGCGGGCATTTCGGAGGGGGCTCGGTTCCTGCGGCTGGACTCTTGCGCGTCCGTCCCCAGGACCGCGTTCTGTCCGACAGAACACTGGCCGAAGGACCTCCTCGTGGTGCCCGAATTCTCATTTTCCGTTGAGGTGAGTGATCAAGAGCTTGAACTGTCCCATGAGCATGACAAGATCCGCTGGCTGTCCTTCGAGGATGCCACGAGACTGCTAACATGGGACAGGAACCGGGTCGCGCTCTGGGAGCTCAACGAACGTCTGAAGGCCGGCCGGATTGCTGCTGCATAGGCCGGATGTCGTGGACCACCCGATCGGCCGGCGCATCCACGTGGTGGGGAACAGCTGCTCCGGGAAGAGCGTTCTGGGCGAACGGCTGGCGAGCGCTCTTCAGGTCCCCTTCGTGGAGCTGGACGCGCTCAACTGGCGGCCCGGATGGGTGGGCCTGAACGAGACGGATCCCGAGGAGTTCGAGAGTCTCATAGCGAAGGCGACGGCTGGAGATGCATGGGTGGTGGCCGGCTCGTACATGAGCTTCTCGCAGCGCGTCTTCTGGCCCCGGTTGGAGACCGTCGTCTGGCTGGACCTGCCCATGCACCTGCTCGTCTGGCGAGTACTCCGGCGGTCGTGGACACGCTGGCGGTCGAAGGAGCTGCTGTGGGGCACGAATCACGAGCGGTTCTGGCCCCAGCTGATGGTCTGGAACAAGGAGGACTCCCTCGTCTTGTGGATCGTTACCCAGCACAGCCGCAAGCGTCGCGACATCCGTCTCTACATGTCGGAGCCCCGCTGGCAGCACATCCGGTTCCTGCGTCTGGAATCATCAGCAGCAGTCGAGGGCTTCTCCCGCGCCAATGGCCTGGCGCCTTAGGAGTTGAGAGATATGAAACTGTTGTCCAGTGACTCATTCGAGAGAGCAAGGACCTTCGCGATGGAGCATGGCCGGGAAAAGGAGAGACGGCTTCTATCCTATGGGTGTAGGGTTCATTTGTACGCAGTTTTTCAGAGTGTGGGGCCCCACTTCCGGGGTACGGATGGGAGCAGCGGCTGCAATCCGAGCCGGCGGAAGCGGAGACGTTTTCGCCAGGTCATGCCGAACGATCCCGGGACGCCGACACCGCCGGCGCCCCCACGGCTTGGACCCACCGGGTGGTGCTGGCCGACGGAAAGCCAGAGATCTGGCGCAACTGGGGAAACCGCAAAGGAGCATCGCATGGATCATGAACAGCTTTCTACTGCACAAGACGGGTACGCCCATTGCCGGCGACTTGCGGCGCGTACCCTCTGGCTTGCGGCCTGTCTGGTGAGCGCCGGGCTCGCGTGGGCGGTGCCGATGGCGGCCCAGGATAGCGCGGCGTCGAGTCAGTGCGCCAACGGCACTGTCGTGCCGGAACCGGAGGACCACCCCGGCTTGGTGGCGGACTGCGAGGTGCTCCTGGCCCTGCGCGACCGGTTTGCCGGCGACGCTGACCTGCCCTGGAGCGTGGCCACACCCATTACCGGGTGGGAAGGCATCTGGGTCGAAGATTCGGCCGTCACATGGTTGGTCCTCTCCGACAACGCGTTGACCGGCCCGATCCCGCCCGAGTTAGGCCAACTGACCAACCTGCAGGGGTTGATCCTCTCCGGCAACGAATTATCCGGACCGATTCCACCCGAGTTGGGCCAACTGACCAACCTGGAGTCGTTGGGCCTCGACGCCAACGCGTTGACCGGGCCGATTCCATCCGAGTTGGGCCAACTGACCAACCTGTGGTGGTTGTCGCTCTACCGTAACGAATTATCCGGGCCGATTCCATCCGAGTTGGGCCAACTGACCAACCTGAAGGTGTTGGGCCTCGGCGCCAACGCGTTGACCGGGCCGATTCCACCGGAGTTGGGCCAACTGACCAACCTGCAGTCGTTGGGCCTCGCCGACAACGCGTTGACCGGGCCGATTCCATCCGAGTTGGGCCAACTGACCAACCTGGAGTCGTTGGGCCTCGCCGACAACGCGTTGACCGGGCCGATTCCACCGGAGTTGGGCCAACTGACCAACCTGGAATACTTGACCCTCTCCTTCAACGAATTATCCGGGCCGATTCCATCCGAGTTGGGCCAACTGACCAACCTGCAGTCGTTGTCCCTCGACGACAACGCGTTGACCGGGCCGATTCCATCCGAGTTGGGCCAACTGACCAACCTGGTATACTTGGTCCTCTCCTTCAACGCATTATCCGGGCCGATTCCATCCGAGTTGGGCCAACTGACCAACCTGGAGTCGTTGGGCCTCTCCGGCAACGAATTATCCGGACCGATTCCACCCGAGTTAGGCCAACTGACCAACCTGCAGGGGTTGATCCTCTCCGGCAACGAATTATCCGGACCGATTCCACCCGAGTTGGGCCAACTGACAACCTGGAGTCGTTGGGCCTCGACGCCAACGCGTTGACCGGGCCGATTCCACCGGAGTTGGGCCAACTGACCAACCTGGTATACTTGGTCCTCTCCTTCAACGAATTATCCGGGCCGATTCCATCCGAGTTGGGCCAACTGACCAACCTGCAGTCGTTGTGGCTCTCCTTCAACGGATTATCCGGCCCGATTCCATCCGAGTTGGGCCAACTGACCAACCTGCAGTCGTTGTCCCTCGACGACAACGCGTTGACCGGCCCGATCCCGCCCGAATTGGGCCAACTGACCAACCTGCAAAACTTGCGCCTCGGCAACAACCAGTTGACCGGATGCGTACCGGAGACGCTGGCCGGATGGGTCGACGATCTGCCGGCCTGCGGGACCGCGATCGCGGTGGAGGCCACCGCCCTGGGCTTGCCGGCCACCAGCGGCCTGGACCCCAATTTCCCCAACCCCTTCAACGCCGGCACCCAAATCGCCTACCGTCTGGCCACCTCCGGTCCAGTGCGGCTGGAGATTTACAACACCCTGGGCCAGTCGGTCCGCGCGCTGGTGGACGAGGTCCAGGCCGCCGGCACCTACCGCGCGCATTGGGACGCCCGCGACGGAGGCGGCCAGGCCGTGGGCGCGGGGGTGTATCTCATCCGCCTGCGCTATCCGGGCGGCTCGCAGACGCGGCGCATGCTCTACCTCGAGTAGGCCCGGAACCGGGGTCGCCAGCTTGCCGCCTGCTCCCCGGCCGGGGTCGAGCCGGGCGCTGGCGGCCCCCAACGGGCTTAAAGAGGAAGAGGAGACATTGCCATGCGTATGGCATCGACCGACCACGGACCGGATGGATCGAGAAGACTACTTCCGATGGGCTGAGAGGGCCGCCCGGTGGGGCGCCGAGTACCTGGACACGCTCGAGGAGCGGTCCGTTCGGGCTCAGACTGCGCCCGGTGAGATCGCCGCCATGCTGCCCTCAAGTCCACCGGAAGAGCCGGTGGACATGGAGACGATCTTCGCCGACTTCGAGCGCATCGTGCCGGATGGCATGACCCACTGGCAGCACCGCCGCTTCTTCGCCTACTTCCCCGCCAACGCCGCGCCGGTCTCGATGATCGCCGAGAATCTGACGTCGGTCATGGCGGCCCAGTGCATGCTATGGCAGACCTCGCCTGCGGCTACCGAGATCGAGACCCGCATGGTCGACTGGATGCGCCAGGCCCTCGGGTTGCCGGAGGGGTTCCAGGGGGTCATCCAGGACACGGGAACCACGGCGAATCTCTGCGCCGTGCTGACGATGCGGGAGCGCGCCCTGGGTTGGCGAGGGAACGACTCGGGAATGGCGGGGGAGAGGCAGCTGCGGGTCTACGCTTCACCGGAGACCCACTCGTCGATCGACAAGGCGGTCCGAATCTCGGGGATCGGCCAGCAGCATTTGGTGAAGGTCCCGACCGATGGTTCCTGGGCCCTCGATCCAGAAGCCCTGCGCGGGGCGATCGAGGCGGACCTCGCGGCCGGTTTCCTGCCGGCCGGCGTCGTCTTGTGTATCGGGGGCACCTCGATCGGCGCGTCCGACCGACTTCGCGAGACCATCGAGGGTGGCGCGAGAGCACGATCTCTACGTCCACGTCGACGCCGCGTGGGCGGGTTCGGCGATGATCTGTCCCGAGCTGCGGGAGTTGTGGGACGGAGTCGAAGGGGGCGACAGCATCGCCTTCAATCCCCACAAGTGGCTCGGTGCGCAGTTCGACTGCACCATCCAGTTTCTTGCGGATCCCGAACCGCAGGTCCGCACCCTCGGGGTTCGTCCGGATTACCTGCAAACCCTCGGCCAGAGCGAGATCACCAACTACAGCGAGTGGACGATCCCCCTGGGGCGCCGGTTCCGCGCCCTCAAGCTCTGGTTCCTGCTGCGCGCCCACGGGCTCGAAGACCTCCGCCAGCGCATCCGGAACCACATCGCCTGGGCCGAGGAGGCCGCCGCCGCCATCGCATTGCTGGACGGCTTCCGCCTGACGACGGACTGCCGCCTCTCGCTCTTCACCTTCCAGTACGCCCCCAAGGGCGAGTGTGCCAACGACGCCACCGAGCGCCTGCTCCGGGCGGTCAACGATGACGGCCGGATCTACCTGACGCAGACAATCCACGAGGGCCGGTTCGTCATCCGCTTCCAGGTCGGGCAGTTCGACTGTCGACGGGAGGACGTGCTCTTCGCGGTCGATGTGCTGCGTGAGCTGGCCTGTGCGCTGCGGGGTTTGGATGAGCAGTAAACCCAGGTGCATCATCGTCACAGGCCGGCCCGGATCAGGGAAGACGAGCTTGGCCAAACGGCTCGCTGAGCGATTGTGGATGCCGGTCATCAGCCGCGACGAGATCAAGGAGGGCTATGTCAACACCCACGGGGTCAAGCACGATCAGCTTCCGCCGGACACCAATGCCGTGGTCTCCGACTTCTTCCTCGAGCTGGTGAACCAGTATCTTGGCGGCCAGGTCTCCGTCGTCGTTGAGGCGGCCTTCCAGCACAAGGTCTGGGAGCCGAGGATGCCCGGGATCCTCGAGTTGAGCAGTCCCTTCATCATCGTATGCTCCGTTGACCCGATGGTGGCGGCCAGGCGCCATTTGCAGCGGGGTCTGGCTGATCCCAATCGGGAGTTCTACCACGGCGACAAGCGCGTTGAAGTCTACAGGGAGACAGGTGAGATGGCGCCTCCCGGCGATTATGCAGCCCCGGATTTCGACGTGCCCACGATGCATGTCTCGACGGAAGGGGAATACTCACCCAGCATGGATGAAATTGTGAAGCGAATCCGGAGACCTGAGGAATGACTACGGAGTGGTGGACCACCTTCTTCGCGGGCAATTGGCTGGACGTTCAAAGAGAAGCGCGTGCAGGGCGCACCTCGGACGAGGTGGACTTTCTCGCGCGCGTCCTCGATTTGAAGCCGGGATATCGGGTTCTCGATGTGCCGTGCGGCAACGGCAGACTGGCGATTCCGCTGGCTGAGAGGGGATGCAAGGTAACGGGTGTCGACATCACACCGGCCCTGCTTCGGGAGGCACGACCCGCTTCAGAAGAAGCGAATCTCGATCTCGAACTTGTCGAGACGGATATGCGGGATCTGCCCTGGATTGAGGCGTTCGATGCGGCCTTCTGTTTCTGGGGCAGCTTCGGATACTTCGACGACGAGGGAAACAGGCGCTTCCTCGAAGCCGTGCATCGGGCACTGAAGACCGATGCTCGCTTTGCTCTGGATATTCCCAACATCGCAGAGACGATATTGCCAAGGCTCGAACCCCGCAGCTGGAGCAGGGTAGGTGAGACCCTTGTCCTGGAGGAGAGGAACTACCGGCACGTGGAGAGCCGGATCGATAGTGAATGGACTCTGGTCGGGAACGGAGTCTCCGAGACGAGGACCAGTTCCATGCGGGTCTACGGATTTCGGGAGTTGAGCCTTCTCTTTTCGGAAGTGGGTTTCGAGGTGTGCGATGCTTTCTCCTCACTGGATTGCGAGCCCTATGAGCTGGGGAGACGAGCATACCTCGTGGTGAGAAAGAGATAGTCGGTAGCAAGCGAGGGCCCGCCCTGATCCTTGAGCGCGTTGACCGCCATGCCCATGGTGATTTACATCAACGGTTCGATCAATTCCGGGAAGTCGACCGTCGGCCGGCTGCTGGCAAAAACCCTGCCGAATACGGTCCACATTGAGGTCGACGACCTCCGGCACTTTGCGGACTGCCTCAGCCTGTCGGAAGCGATCCCCTACTGCCAGGAGGATACAATGACATTGACCAGGAGTTGGCTGTCCCGGGGATTCAGCGTAGTGGTGACCTGGCCAATCTCGGAACGCGGCTACGCGGTCTTCGAAGGCGAAACAGCAAGGATTGGCGTGCCCATGTACATGGTTACGCTCCGGCCCTCGCTCGAAGTAGCTTTATCCGACCGGGGCCAGCGGCGACTGTCGGACCGGGAACGGACTCGCATAGGGGAACAATATCGGTCTCCGCATATCGATCCCGGGCTCGGAAGGGTCATCGATAACAGTCGTCAGACCCCGGAGGAGACGCTGGCGGAGATCCGTTCGGCTATCACATGGAAACCATGGAGTGTTGATAGTGAATGAATCAGAGAGTTGCGGGCCCGGCCCGAGGCCGACCATGCTTCTGTCGGCGGCTCAGCTGGACGAGTTCAAGGCAGAAGGGGCGCTCCCGGTTCCGGGATTGGTGCCTCCTGATGTGCTTGCCGGGTGGCAGGCCCAGATGCGCGGCGCTTGCTCCGGCGGCGTCGACCTCGAGGACCCGGACACCTGGCCTGCCGGGCGGTACGCACCCGAGGGAGGCTGGCCCGAGTTCAGCCCCGGCCTGTACGACCTGCCGAGCCTGCGGTCCATCGTGGAGCAGCTCGGCGCCGGCGCCTTCGCCCCCTCCCACCCGGCGGGGGAGCCGTGGTCGCCGCAGGTCCCGATGACGCGGGTAATCCTGCCGAACGCCCCGGGCACGGAGTGGTCCCCGCCTGTCGACGGCCACCTCGACGGGTACGCCACAGGCTGGGGCGGTGGGTTCATGGCGTTCTTCGCCGTGCTGCTCTGGGACGTGAGCAGCCCCAGGGGCGGCGGCACGGCCTGGTGGCCGAGGTCGCACCTGGCGAACCACCGGTACTTCCTCGAGCACCCCGGGCAGTTCGACGGCTCCTACCTCTTCACGGAGCCGGTTCGCAGCGGCGGACACCGGGCGCTGCTGGATGGTGATCCGAGTGTGGGCCAAGTGGAATGCATGACCGGCCGGGCAGGGGACGCGCTGCTGCTTCACGGCCTCACCACCCACGTCGGCTCGACTAACGAGGCGGGGTCACGGCAGCCGCGGGTGGCGCAGTTCGCGCGATACTCCCACAGGCAGATGCGCGAGCAGGCGCCCATGGTCATGTTTCCCGACAAGGACGGCACACCATGGTCGCCCCCGGCGTCGGCAGCGCCCGTGGACGCTGGCAACACGCCGACAGGCTTTCTGCCGCCGGATCACCCGGGCCGGAGGCTCGAGCGCTACGACGTGCCGCGGAATCTCTGGAAATACTGGGGCCCCGCTCTCAACACCTGACTCAGAAGCCTACACCGCCGTTGGCCCTACGTTGCATCCGGTCGTCGGAGCCAGCCAGCACGAGCGCCTGCAGCGCCTCGAGCAACACACCTAGAAGCGACGGGTCCAACACCGACGAGCAGATCCGGCTCCTGGAGCGTTTCAGTCCGGAGTTCCGCGCTCGCCACATGCGAGACCCGCGCCGCCGGGGAACTGGTCGGCGTGGACACCTTCCACATGGGTACCCCCTCCGTGTCGCTGGCTTCGTGCCGGTAGACCCACGAATTGCCGACCACCAAGGGCGGACGTAGATATCACAAGCATCAGCATGATGCATCTGCGCATCGCTGAGATCCTTCTGGCTATGAGGTCGAGACTACGGGGAGAAGTTTCCAGGGGCTGGAAACTCGGACTTGATCTGGCCCCACGGTGACATGTTTCCGATCACGGTGGGCATCGCATAACTGGAACACAGGCCATTGAACCAGAAGTCCTCCAAGCCCCATGGCGAGATATCAGGGTCAGCGAATGAACCGCCGCTCTTGAATCTCCACAGAGTATCCTCATCCTGGCCTGGATCCGAGTCGCAGATCGCAACGCCCATCTTGATGGCGTCGCAGTCGGTGATGCGAACTCGATCTTCAAAGGCAGGTCGATCCGCACCGGGGTGCTTGAAATGACGGATATACCCCTCCGCAAAGAGAGCTACGCCTTGCCCATTTAGGGATTGGATCTCGTAGGAGCTGGCGCAACAGCCATAGGGTCGATCGTCATGCCAAGTCACGGAAGGATGGCTCGGCATCCTAAGCCAGGCCTGCGCTGCACCGGCCGGTGGCCAGGAGAACTCAAACCGTTGCGGGATACCGTCACCTGCATCAATGGTAATCCAGATGCTGTCGTTGCCTCCGCAGACCCCTGACCCAGATCGATCTGGATCCCTCGCATGGACATCGTCGATCATGCGGAATCCGAAGTGAAGACCGTCCCCCTCGTCATCCCAGCCGAAGATCAACTCCGCCTCCAAATCGTAGAAGTCGAACTCCTCGGCAGCACTGCGCCCGTCATGACTCCAGAAGAGGGACTCCCCTGCGTCATTCTCCTGGCCGACCCGCAGCCAGAGGAAATCAGGCAATTCCTCCCATTCCTCGATCCAGCCGTCGGTATACCTGCTACTGTTGTAATGCCATTCGTACACCCACCAGCCAGTGGAAGGGTCCGCATCCGCAGACATGGCTCCAATCGACAGGGAGAGCCAAACGGCCATCCATCCCAAGGGCATTCCCAGATTCCTCATCTGACGCCGTATCCCATCTCCTCAGGGTCCAGTCTGTCCTCGCAGTCCTCGCCCTCCACCGCCCTCGGATAGATCCCGAACCGTTGCTCGATCCCCGCCAGCCGTTGCTCCATGGAGGCCATCCTCTTCAGGGTCGCGTCCAGACGCACAGTGATGCGATGGATCCTCTGGTTGGTGAGGATCTGCTCCTCCTTGGCGGGTCCAGCCCACGCCGCTGCGTTTGAGTCGATGGCCGACCAAAGTCTTGGCGGCGGCCTCCACGGGGCCGCTGGATAGGATCAGCCCCTCCACGGCCTCGGGCCCATGGCGCAGTCTGTGCCGCCTGGCGCCCTCCTACGCCGGCGGCGGATGCTGCCCGCCGAGCAACTGGTCCAGGCGGCTGCCGGCGGGCGGGTGCTCGTTCTCCGGGACCGGGACCGCGTTCATCCAGCCGAATCGACGGTAGGCCCAGTCCACCGCGTACTGTGACTGGATCAGGTAGCGGGTGCGGTCCGACGTGTTCGGGGCCCCGCGGTGCCAGCACTGCGGGTCCTGCAGGTAGATGTCTCCCGCCTTGCAGTACACGGATACGGGGCCGCGCCCATCGAACTCGGGATTCTCCTGGTCGTTGGGATCCTTCCCCGAGAGGTGGCTTCCCGGGACGTACTGGGTCGGCCCGTGCTCGATCCGGTCGATGTCGGTGAGGGCCATCTGCACCGTGATCCACAGCACCGGCGGCGGGATCCGGGGGTCGTGGCGGGGCACGTCCTCCGGCACGGGGAAGTGGACGGAGCCGTCGACGTGCCACCTCTCGATGGCCACGCCGGTCTGGTTGCGCAGCACGTTCTGACCGCAGAACCGGCAGTTCGGTCCGACGACCGCCTCGGCCAGCCCGAGGATGGGCTCGCGAAGCAGCATGTCCCGGAAGATCTGGTGCAGGGCGATCGTGCCCCGCAGGATGAAGGGCCGCTTCGGGTCGTCGCCGCGAGACATCTGCACGTAGCGGCGATCGTGCAGTCGGAGGTCCTCCACTTCCGCGAGCTGAGGATCGTCGAGCAGCTCGTCCGTCCTGTCCCGCAGCGCCTGCATCTCACCTTCTTCGAGGACGCCGGGGACGTGAACGAAACCGTCCCTGTGGAAGGCAGCGACGATCTCCTGCGTCTTCTCCTCTGGGAATCGCTCGCCGGATTGGATCGGAGTTGTCATGTGTCCTCTCGCCCTTTGGACGGCTCCAAGATCTGAGCGGGTTTCGGGTTTCGTCCTGCTCATCGGTGAGGGTATGACGCGTCTCCTGGTTCGGCAACTACGCGGCAGGCATCACTCCGACAGCGGCAGCAGTATGCCGTCCTCGCCCCCGATCATCTCCGCGGCCCCCATGAAGAAATCCCGTCCAACCAGGGCCGCGGCCACGGCGTCGAGCTCGTGTCCGCTCATCGATGCGCGCAGCCCCCTCGCTCCAAGCCGGCCCAGGCCCCTGCGCAGGCCTTCGCGGTCGTGCTGCTGCCGGGGCAGTCCCCAGACGTCGAGGGCCCCGCCCGGGTAGCACTCCACCGGCACCAGACCCGCGGCCTCGATCTCCGCCTTCAGCCTGAGCCCGCGCTCGGTCAGCATGCGCATCGGCCCCAGGGTGATCGGGAAGAAGCGGATGCCCAGCCGCTGCAGCTCACGGTCGCACGGCCGGAAGTGTTCCCCGTTGCGGTCGCCGATCTCCCGCCGGCCCGGAGGCAGGCTGAGGGGCGCGTCGATCGGCACGAGGTCAGGCCCGGCGGCGCGGATCAGGCCCAGGATCTCCGCGTCGTCGAAGGCGAGCTGCGTGCGGGCGCGGTCCCCGGTAAGGATGCAGATGCCGGTCGGTCTCGCGGGCGAGCCGGCCAGGTCGATGCCGGCGACGACCCAGCGGCCGGGTTGGATCGGCGTTGTCATGTATGACAGGAGGGCATGGAGAGCGGTGTCGAGAGTTGGTCAACGATAGTTGAACGGCGGGCGCCTCGTGGTCCCGGTCCTGGCGGATGGCTACGTTCTCTTCACCCATGGTGCAGAAGCTCGTTTCAGAGACGGAAACCCCCGCCACGGTGGCATCGCTGCAGGCCGATCTCCGGGCCCTCGGCGTCACACCGGGCATGGTCGTGCTGGCCCATTCCTCCCTGAGCGCCATGGGCTGGGTGTGCGGCGGACCGGTGGCCGTCATCCTCGCCCTCCAGGAGGCGCTGGGCCCGGACGGGACGCTGGTCATGCCCACCCACTCGGGGGACCTGACCGAGCCGAGTCGCTGGGAGAGCCCTCCCGTGCCCGAGTCGTGGTGGCCGGTCATCCGCGAGGCCATGCCGGCCTTCGATCCGGACCTCACGCCCACACGCGCCATGGGCACCATCCCCGAGACCTTCCGCAAGCAGAGGGGCGTCCTCCGCAGCGTCCATCCCCATGTCTCGTTCAGCGCCCGCGGGCCCCGGGCGGAGGAGATCACGGGCAACCACTCCCTGGCCAATGGCCTGGGCGAAGGCTCGCCCCTTGGCCGGCTCTACGATCTGCACGGCCATGTCCTTCTCCTCGGCGCGGGGCATGAGCGCAACACCTCCATGCATCTGGCGGAGTACCGGGCGGACTATGCCACCAAGCGGATCATCGAGGACGGCGCGCCGGCCGCCACCGGATGGGTCACCTTCTCCGAGTTCGAGACCGACAGCTCGGACTTCGACCGCCTGGGCGAGGCCTTCCTGCAGTCGGAGGCGGGCCATGGGGTCCGCCGCGGCCGGGTCGGTCTTGCGGACAGCCAGTTGATGCCGCAGCGGGACGTGGTGGACTTCGCGGTCCACTGGCTGGAAGAGAACAGGACGAAATAGCCCGTCCACGGGGCGCGCATGCCGGAATGTGATTGCAGCGGCACCTGGTATCACGGTTCTCAGAAGGAGTTGACCCGCCTGCGGTCCGGCAGCTCGATCACACAGAGCCGGAGCGTGGCAAAGGTCTTCTCCCACAGACCCTCCCTACTCTCCATGTCCGACGAGAGCCTCAAGCACGACGGCGTCACGCCGGGCTCCCTGTATGTTGTTGCCGAGGAGATATCCGCGGACGACGTCCATCCGCACCCCACCCGGTCAATGCCGACCGCTGGGAATGGCTGACCCGACGGGAGCTGAGGCTGGAGCTCATCGAGCGGACGACGGTGACGGAGAGCGAGAGCCTGACGGATGATGAGATCGCGGAGCTGAGGCGGAAGCAGAAGGAGAGGGGAGAGGAGTCGTTCGCGGATGGATCCGCGTGACTTAGCCTCGATCCGTGGCGAAGGAGGATCGCCCATGAAGTCACTCGTCTTCCTGTCGGTGTCGGTTCTGTTGTGCATGGGGTGCTCGCACAGCCGCTTCGTCCTGCACGACCCGGCGCAAGATGGATCCACCGAGGGTTCCCGGGTCGAGGTGAGCAGCAAGGATCGGCTTTCCATCTTCTTCCGCGCCGATGGAGGCATCGACAGCACCTGCGCTGTTGAGGACGGCGAGAGCAAGCCCGCCACGGTGAACGCCATCGAGGCTGACATGGGGTATCTGCTTCTGTCCTCGGAGGAATGGAAGACGGTGCGGCAGATCCCGCGGCGGTATATCTCCATGAGCGGGGTTCGCGTCCGTTCGCCCAACTCCGTTCACGACGAGCCCACCGTGGCCCTGCCTTTGGCCTCCATCGAGGAGATCCGGATCGAGGACAGGGACCTGCGATGGTCATCCGTCCCGGAGCGGCTGGAAGAGGTCCCCCGATGGTTCCTCCAGGGGGCGGTCGGCGGAGTCACCGCCGTGGGTTCGTTCCTTTATCAAGACCGCTGGAAGAGGGACCGGGAAGTGGCCGCTGCCTCATCGAACCAATGGAACCCGTGGGATCGCGACGACCGGGAGTTCCTCCTGGCCGCGTCGGTGGTTGGCGGCGTCGGCGGCGCGGTGCTGTACCCAGCGGCGAGGCTGTTCTGGCCGGAGTCCAGGAAGACCTGGCGCAGCTATCGCGCCCGCGGCCAGGGCTTCAGACTGGAATTCGGGGATTGAGGAAATGGTGGGACCGCCGCGGGCCTCCCGGCTCGCCCCGTTCGCCTTGGCCGCGCTGCTGCCGCTCGCCGGCAGCGCCACAGCCGCGCCCCCCATGACCGAGTGGAAGACCACCCTGGCGGGAGAAGCCCTCGCCGGCTGCACCCGCGACCGCTTCACCGACTACTGCGCCGACGAGGGCGGCCTCTGCCTGGCGCCGACCTGGCTGATCGCCGACGCCATGGCGCGCAGCTCCAAGATCCGGGAGAGCCTGACGCCCGGCATGGAGGCGAGGAAGCTCTTCGAGCTGCCGGCGGCGGTGGAGTCGGCGGAGGTCCTGTTCCACGGGGGCGGCGGCACCGAGGAAGAGCCCCTGCTCATCACCGTGAACGGGCACCAGATCCGCCACGTGCAGGACCGCGAGAGGATGCTCACCGGCGGCTGGGACCGGGAGACGATCCCCGGCCGCTACCTGCGCCCGGGCCGCAACGAGCTGGTCTTCTCCGGCGCGGGGTGGCTGGTCATCGACGCCGACGAGCCCGGCGGCAACAGCTTCAAGCGGCTCTCAGGCAGCGGCGAGTGGAAGGGGGACATGCTCGGGGCGGCCAACGACCTCACGGGCGAGTACGTCGTCCGCCTGAGAGTCCGCGCCCATCCGCCGGAGGGCGTGGCCACCTCCCCCATCCTCGACCTGGCCGCGGAGCATCCGGTGGCTCCCGGGCTGGAGGTGACGGCCCTGCGCCTGTCCGCCGCTCCCGAGCCGCCGCCCGGAACCTCCGTCCGCTTCGAGGTGCGCTCCGGCTCGACGGCCTTGTATGCCGCCGACCAGTGGACCTCCTGGCGCGCCGCCGGCCCGGGAGAGACCCTGCCCGGGGGGCGGTTCGTGCAGTGGCGGGCGGTCCTGTCCAGCGGCGATCCCGGCCTCACTCCCCTAGTGAAGAGCGTGACCATCGAGGCCTCGGGCCGCGCCGCCGGTGCGAATCACCGGGAGATCGAGGTCATCGAGGCGCCGGAGAACGCCCTGGCCGTCTCCTCCTACGGCTTCGACTACGCCGACCCGCACCACCCCCGCATGCGCCACCTGCGGGAGAAGTACCGCCTGGAGGAAGTCGTGGCTTCCGGGCAGACCGAGATGGAGAGGTTCGCCCTCCTGCGCCAGTGGGTGCGCCGCCAGTGGGAGGGGTGGAACGAGAACGACTGCAACTACTGCCCCCAGTGGGACGCCCTGGAGATCCTGGAGCTGGCGCCCCGGAACCTGGCCCTGGGCATGTGCACCCACTACGCCGCCGTCTTCGCCCAGTGCGCCGGCGCCCTTGGATACCACGCCCGCGCCGTCATCGTCGACCATCACTGCCTGGCCGAGATCTGGTCCGACGAGCACGGCAAGTGGATCCTCCAGGACCCGGGGCTCCTGCCCGGGCAGGAGGTGGCCTTCCAGTACGAGGCGGCCGGCGTGCCCATCAACGCCCTCGAGATGCATCGCATCGCCGCGGCGGGTGACCTGGCGAACATCGATTTCGTGCCGCCGCCGCCCGTTCCCGCCGAGCAGCTCCAGGGGCTGTTCGCCCAGCTCTACCAGCGCTTCGGCATCCCCCTGCGCAACGACCACCTCTACCGCTCCGAGCCGCAGGAGCTGGAGCAGGGGATGGACCAGTACCACTGGGACGGCCACCTGTGGTGGACGGACAGCCTCGACCCGAGATACCCCGAGTACTCCCTGCAGACGAACCGTCCGGAGGACTTCTACTGGGACCTGAACCGGACGCGGATCGACCTGCAGGACACGAAGACGGCCGCCGCCCTGTCGGTGCGCCTCTCCGGCCCGATTCCGAATCTCTCCGGCTTCGAGGTCCGCCGCGACCAGGGGGAGTGGGAGGAGAGCGGCCCCTCCTTCGAGTGGAACCTGCGCCCCGGCCGCAACCGCCTGCGGGTGCGGGCGGTCAACACCATGGGGCTCCGGGGGCCGGAGAACCGGGTCGAGCTGGACTACCGGCCGGGCTGAAGGCGGGCTCACCGCAAGCAGCACGCGGCCGGCGCGCCTCGCCATCACCCGGAAGAGGGGCGTCTCGCCGCAGGCCTTCCCATCAGAGAGCTGCCGTCGACTCGGGATGCCATCTCGTCGTCCCGGTTGAACAGCGAGCACCACCGCAGGGACAGGCAGCCGCAGCCTATGCAGCCGGTCAGGCTCTGCTTCAACAGTACTGCGCCCCCCCTCCGCCACCCCGGACGGCCTGACCCGTCCCTCACGGGTTGGCGCGTGCCACGCCACCGCCGGGGCTTCCCTGTGTGCCGCCGCCACTACCCCGGCGGAACCGGTCGGTGTGTGCGTCGCTCGCTTCCCGACACGGTGGCAGGGACCATGGCCGCACCGGTTCCCCTACGGGTCGCGCCGGTTCGCCAACGGCGGCATGACGGTCGACAGTCTCCTCGCCGTGAGTGACGACCGGGAGCCCGGACCATGGCAGCGGGTGAAGGTGTAGCCACAACGGGGGAGTCCATGCGGTCCAAGAATCGCCGAGGCTCCCCGCCTTTTGTATAGCAGCTCCTCCGTGGCTATAGTGTCACGGCCGGTTTTCGCGATCGGCTGCGGAGGCTGCGCTCACCCGACCTCTACTCGCATGGACACACCTCGCGTCTACGGCTGCACCTACCGCGGACTCATCGTCGGCACCCTCGGGTGCATCGTCGTCGGGGCGGGGTTCAACTACTCCACCTACGTCCTCCGCGTCGGAGCCTTCTCCACCTGGCACTACACCATCGGCGCCAACCTCATGCTGTTCCTGATGGCGCTGGTCGTGAACCCCCTGCTGGGACTCCTCAACCGCGACTGGGTGCTGACGCCGCCCGAGCTGGCTCAGGTCTACGTGATGTGGATCGTCGGCTCCGGCGTCGCCACCAACGGCCTGCCCGACTACCTGCTGCCCCACATCACCTCCATGGCCTACTACATCTCCCCGGAGAACGCCTGGGCCGAGGCGGTGATCCCCTTCATTCCGGACTGGGTGGTACCCTCCCATTACCCCCAGGACATCCGCGGTTTCTACGAAGGGTCCGGCGACGGCACGGTGCCGTGGGGGATGTGGCTGCCGGTCCTGTTGATCGGCTGGGGGCCGATGGCGATGTGTCTCTGGGTCGCCATGGTCTCGGTCGCCGTCATCCTGCGCAAGCAGTGGATCGACCACGAGCGGCTCGTCTACCCGATGATGCAGCTGCCGATCGCCATGATCCAGGACGACGCCGACGAAGGCGCGCGCCCCGGTCTGGTCAAGCCCCTGTTCCGCAACTGGATCTTCTGGCTCGGTTTCATCGTCCCCTTCATCATCGGCGTCAACAACGGTCTGACCCGCTACTTCCCCCTGGACCCGATCCACGTGGGCGGGCAGTACGTCTACCTGTTCCGCGAGGTCGCGCAGGTGCGCCTCGGCATCAGCTTCATGATGCTCGGGTTCGCCTACTTCATCCGCCGCGACGTGACCCTGGGGATCTGCTTCTACTACTTCGTCTACATGGCCTACCAGATCATCTCGACGCTGATGGGGGGCGGCGAGGCGGACCCGCTGATGAGTCCGTGGACGCGCTCGCCGACGACCTTTTCCTTCGAGGGGTTGGGCGCCTTCATCGCGTTGGTGGTCGTCGGCCTGTGGAACGGGCGGAGGCACATCGTGGCCGTCGTGCGCCGCGCCCTGGGTCTGTCGTCGGAGGTGGACGCCAGCGAAGGGGACGAGATCATGTCCTACCGCACCGCCGTCCTCCTCTTCGTCGGCAGCCTCGGGACCCGCGCCCTGGGACCGAAGGGGATCGTCGCCCTCGGGTTCACCTATGCCTGGGCGGCGGACATGATCATCCTGGTGATGGCCTGCGCGGCGCAGAGCCTCAAGGTGGTGGAGGAGAGCATCGGGCGACACCGCCGGATGCTCCTGGGCAGCATGCTGATCGCCATCGCGGTGTCGATCTGCGGCGGCATGGCCGTCTTCCTGGGCACGGCCTACGAGCACGGGGGCCTGAACATCACCCACACGCTGAAGGAGCAGGGGTACTACCAGTGGCAGGACGCGGCCGCCCGGCTGAAGACGAATACCGAGACGAACTGGGGCTATTGGGGCCACACCGGCATCGGGGCGCTGGTGATGGGGCTGCTGATGTTCGCCCGGCAACGCTTGGTGGGGTGGCCCTTCCACCCGATCGGCTTTCCAGTGAGCCTGGCGACCTACAAGATGTTCCTCAGCATCCTCATCGCCTGGGCGATCAAGACCGCCGTCCTGCGCCTTGGCGGACCGCGGCTCTACAACACGCTGAAGCCGCTGTTCCTGGGATTCATCATCGGCGAGTGGAGCCCGAAGATCGTCATCCTGGCCGGGGAGTGGGCGCTGCAGAACCTGTAAACGATCCGGCTTGTCATCGGTCCCGAATGGCAGTGCGGCACGTTGCAGTCGATTTGCCACCTCGCCGGGGCCGGCGCCGTCGAGGAAGGTCAGTCCGTTCCGGCGGCAGGCGTTGTCAGTAGTGGTACCGCGCCTGCAGGAAATCCACACGTCCTTCGCTCACCATGTACACTATGCGATGCTCTTCCGTCAGGCGCCGCGACCACGTTCCGGGCGGGAGATACTTGAGGGGTTCCGGTTTGCCGATACCTGAAAACGGGTCGCGGAGAGTGGCCTGTATCAGATCAAAGGCGCGAAGGGCCGTCTTTCGGTTGGTGTTTACCCAGTAACGCAGATCTTCGACGAATTCGGGATGGAATACCCCGATCCACCGGCGACCGGGCTCTCTCCTATCCTCCTTCTTGGACAAGACCGAGTTCCCTGCGGAGATCCTCAACCGAGGATGGAGACAATCTCCGGCCCAGTGCGCGGTTGATCGCCGTGAGAAGGCGTTGGGCGTTCCTGGGCGATCTGAGCAGATGAGCGGTCTCGAGGAGACTGGCCAATTCCTCCGCGGAAACCAGGGCGACGTCTTCGGCATTGCGACGCCGGATGATCACGGGCTCGCGAGACGAGGCGACTTCGTCGCAGAGCGACGCCAGCTCCGATCTTGCCTGGGTATAGGTCGTGATCGTGGTCATTCGTTCTCCTTGTGATATGTACCGGCATACTGTACATGTCAGGGGCGTCTTTGTCAACCGACGCGCACCCGCTCGGGCACTCACTGCACGGTCGGTGCTCCCCGGCGCCATCACCCGGAGGACGGGCGTCTCGGCGCAGGCCTTCCCATCAGAGAGCTGCCGTCGACACGGGATGCCATCTCGTCGTCCCGGTTGAACAGCGAGCACGACCGCAGGGACAGGCAGCCGCAGCCGATGCAGCCGGTCAGGCTCTGCCTCAACCTCTCCAGCGTCTCGATCCGCTCCTCGAGCTGATCCCTCCAGCCCCGCGACAGGCGGGCCCACTCCGCCTTGTTGGGCGTGCGCCCGCTGGGAAGCCCATCCAGGGCCGAGCGGATGTCCCGGAGAGATACGCCGACCGTCTGGGCGGCCCGGATGACGGCGACGCGGCGCAGCACGGCCCGCCGGTACCGCCGCTGGTTGCCGCGGGTCCGTTCCGATGAGATCAGTCCCTCCTCCTCGTAGAAGCGCAGCGCGGAGGTGGCGACCCCGCTTCGCGCCGCTACCTCGCCGATGGTCAGGGACTCCGCAAGCTCGGCCATGAAGATTCTCCTTGACTTCAAGTATACTTGAAGTTGCAGATTCGGTCCACGGCTCATGGGGAGCCGCCAAGCGAAAGGAGCAGTCATGGGCAAGCCAGCGACGGACCTGCTGGACGCGGGGACCCTGGAGGAGATCAAGCGCAAGGGGAGGGCCCTGGTCTCGGGCGGACCCGTACCGATCGTCGTCTTCTACTCGGAGGGCAACCTCCACGCCGTGGACAACCGCTGTCCGCACATGGGGTTCCCGTTGCACCGCGGGACCGTGGAGGACGGCATCCTGACCTGCCACTGGCACCACGCCCGGTTCGACCTGAAGAGCGGCTGCACCTTCGATCTCTTTGCCGACGACGCCACGGTCTACCCGGTCGAGGTCCGGGACGGCCGCGTGTACATCGACGTCTCCGCGCCCCCTCGCGACCCGGTCGCGCACGGCCTGCGCCGCCTCGAGGAGGGCATGGACCAGAACATCCGGCTGGTGATGGCCAAGGCCGTGGTGTCGCTCATCCGCGCCGGGGCGGACCCGGACGACATCGTGCGGGCCAGCGGCCTCTACGGCGCGCGCCGGCGTCGCTCGGGTTGGGCCGACGGCCTGACGATCCTCTCGGCCATGGCCAACGTGACCGACCACCTCGAAGACGACGAGCGCATCGCCCCCTTGTACCAAGGGGTCCTGCACGTGGCGGCGAACACCAGCGGCCAGCCGCCCCGGGTGCCGCTGCGGCCCCTCGAGAGCAAGGCGATCCCGCACGACGCGCTCAGACGGTGGTTCCGGTATCTGATCGAAGTGCGCAACGCCGACGGAGCGGAGCGGACCCTGCTGGCCGCCATCGAGGGCCCTTCGAGCCCGGCCGACCTGGCCGAGATGATGGTGGCGGCGGCGACCGACCACTTCTACCTCGAAGGCGGCCACGTCATCGACTTCATCAACAAGGCCTTCGAGCTCCTCGACCGCATCGGCTGGGAGCACGCGGCCGACGTCCTGCCCTCGCTCATTCGCCAGTTGAGCGCCGCCCAGCGCAGCGAAGAGCAGAACAGCTGGCGCTCTCCCGTCGACCTGGTGACCCTGCTGAGCGAGACCTTCGACTCCCTGGATCGACTGGTGGAAGAGGGCCGGGGGAGGGAGTGGAAGGGCAGCGGCGAGTTCACCGACGCGCTCCTGCAGGACGATCCCCACGCGATCGTGGCGGGGCTGAACGAGGCGTTGAAGGAGGGCGCGCGGCCCGTGCAGCTGGCGGAGGCGGTCACGATGGCCGCGGCCCTGCGCATCGTCCGGTTCCACGTGAACAACGAGTTCTCCGACTGGATCGCGGTGCTGCACACCTTCTCGTACGCCAACGCCCTGCACCAGATGCTGAAGAGGGCCGAGTCGCCGGAGATGCTGCGCGGCGTCTACCACGGGGCGATGCGCGTCTACCTGGACCGCTTCCTCAACGTCCCGGCGGCGCGCATGCCCGCGGGCGCGGGCAACGGCCCTGGCCAGGCGATGGAGGAGTACCTGCAACTGCTCAACAAGCAGCAGCAGGTCGACGAAGCCGGGCGGCTCGTCTCCGGCTACCTGGTATCGGGGGGTGAGCCGGGACCCCTGTTCCGCGCGCTGGCCGAGTCCCTGGTGAGGGAGGACGCCGAGTTCCACAGCTTCCAGATGCTCGAGGCCGCCATCCGCCAGCACGGCGAGCGGACCGATGCCGGCGAGCAGCGGATCCTGATGGTGGCTGCCGCCCGCTACCTGGCGGCCAAGGCACCGACCCAGCGCGAGCTGCTCCAGACGCTGCAGATCGCGCAGCGGCTGCACCGCGGAGAGGCTGTCTACGAGGAGGGTTGATTCATCTCGGAGAGGCCCAGGTTGATGATCACTCCCCGGCGGAGCTACTCCTTGAAGAGATCAGAGTGCGTTCCGGTGCGCACCAAGTGCAATTCGTGCCCCTGGACACGGTAGATCACGAGCCAGTCCCCTTCGAGATGCGCCTCGCGGTAACCTCTCCAGATGCCCCGTAGTGGATGATCGCGATAGCGCGCGGACAACGCCTCCTGGTGGATCAGGGACGCCAGAAACGACCGGAGCCTGGTCAGGTCCTTGCCTCGACGCTTGGCCCGTCGCACATCGCGCTTGAACTGCGATGTGCGGACAGGGGTCAACATGTCATATGTCGAGGTCTCGGAACAACTCCTCGGCAGTGTCGAATCGCTGGCCCCCGCCTTCCTCCAGTTCCTTCATGGCCTTGACAGTCGTCGAGTTGGGAACCTGGACGGCGAAGGGCAGCCGCTTCTCCTCCGCCACGCGCAGCATCAGCAGGCGGATCGCGTCAGAGACAGACAAGCCCATGGCTTGCAGCGCTTCGGTGGCGCGGGCCTTGGTATCGCTATCGATCCGGGCACGAACAACGGTATCGGTACTCATCTTGCGTTTCCCTCCTCGGTAGCTTCAGCGTAGCTACATCGTAGCCGTGCAGTGGAGTCATGTCAAGGATTCGGACGCGGCGGTAGTGTCTCAGCCCGGGCTGCCCAGGGGACTGCCGGGCTCAGGGATCGGAAGGCCCGAGGGGCTCCCGCTCCCGCATCATCTCGAACCCCTCAAACAAATCCCGCGCCACCGTGCCCTGGCACTGGCGCGGGGCCTCGGCGCCGAGCAGGTGGCAGAAGGTGGGCACCACGTCGGCGGCGTGGATGTAGCCCAGCTTGTCCGCCGGCCGTTCGTAGCCCGCCTTCACGCCGGGGCCGGCCAACAGCCACGAGCCGAAGCTGGAGGAGTCCCGGCTCTGGGTCGGCAGGAAGCCGCCGTGGTGGGCGCCGTAGACGTTGGGGGCCCCGACGCTGGCGTCGCCGGCGATGCCCCGCCACTGGCCGTAGTAGCCGCTCACGTACCCGTGGTCCCAGGCGAAGACCACGTCGCCGCACTGGTCCCCCCACTGGCCGAGGAGGTAGGCGTCCCTCCGCGGCAGGGCCACGGCCACGGGGTTGCGCCCCACCTCCTCGTCGACCCAGGTGCGCAGGGCCAGCAGCAGCTCGGCCTCGATGCGGTCGAACTCGGGCCCCGGCTCGGCGTTGATGTAGATGTCGAAGCCCTTGTCGTCCTTGAGGTACGCCCGGGTGCGCTCGAAGTCGATGTCCTCCTCGCGGACCTGGTCGCGCACCAGGTTCTCCTGGCCGCCCTTGAGGGCCAGGAAGCCGCGCTCGTGGAGGAACTGGCGGATGTTGGCGACGCGCACGTCGGGGGAGCAGCCGTGGTCGGAGAGCACGCCCACGAAGGTGCGGTCGTCGGCGTCTTCCCACAGGCGGCCGAGGATGCGGTCCCCCACCTGGTAGGCGCGCCGGAAGTAGTCGAGGTATTTGTCCGCCCGGTCCGCGTCGTAGGCGGGACAGACGGGATCGACGTCGCCGAGGTGGATGTGGTTGAGGTAGTCGTAGAGGTGCCAGTGGCAGATGAAGAAGGAGCAGCCCCGCTCGCGCAGCATGTAGCGGGCGACCTCGGCGAACCACAGGCCCTGGTACTCGCACTCCTCCAGGGCCGTGTCGAAGTCGGCCATCCCCGCGGTGTAGGGCAGCATGGAGGCGTGCTCCTGGTAGGGGCCGAAGCGCTCCGCCAACTCGCCGGCCAGCTCGTCGGGCACGGTGAAGCCGTCGGCACAGGTCACCTGGGTGCGGTAGAGCTTGAGCCGGCTTCCGTCCGCGGCCAGCTCCATCAGCTTGAAGCGCAGCGAGGCCCGCTGCCGGCCGCCGTCGATGGCGAACTCCTCCACCGCCCACTCGCTCCACTGGCCGACCCCCGCCTCCGCGACCACTCGCGCCCCGTCCCGGCCGCGGCACACCAGCACCCGGTCGTAGCCCCGCCCGGCGCTGTCCACGGCCAGCAGATCGAAGGCGGTCACGTCGCCGCCGAGGCGGGCCTCCACCTCGATGCGGCTCTCCAGGGGCGGCGCGTGGCTGTCGGGCAGGTTCCTCCACCCTTCGGCCGGCTTCAGGGGCGGGATCGGCTCGACGCCGCTCTGGGCCCCGCGCACGGCCGTGCCGTCGTGGTCCATCTCGATCTCGGCGGCCAGCTCCGCTTCCGTGGTATAGGCCTGGCAGGTGGCCACCTCGAAGTCGGTGCGCCGGTGGCTGGGGTGGCCGAAACCGTCGACCACGAAGCCCTTCTCCACGCCGGAGGGGTGGGCCGCCGGGTAGTGGACGGCCACGCTCGTGAGCCCGGCCCGCTCCAGGGCGTTCCAGATGCGCTCGGCGTTGTTGGCGCGTCCGTCGAAGCTGTCGATGCGCCGCCCGGGCTCGACCTCCACGCGCCAGCGGGTCACCCCGTGGGTGCCGGTGTGGGCTCCCGTGGACAGGGTCGCCCAGTTGGTGGGGGTCCACACCGGGAAGGAGGGCAGGGTCTCGTTGACCGCTCCCTCCCGCAGCATGCGCTCGAAGTGGGGAACGGACCCTTCTGCGGCGAAGCGCTTCATCATGGGGACGATGAGGCCGTCCATGCCGAAAGCGTAGATCTTGCGTGTCATTCGCTGGCCCCGTGGGTGGGTAGTTCCTGCGGGTTGGCCCCGTGGGCGATGAGCAGGTCGCGGATCTCGCGGCGCGAAACCGTGGGCGGCGTGTTCTTCACCAGGGCCGTGGGCAGGTGGTGATTGCGGCTGCGGATGCCGACGTCCGCGCCCCGGTCCAGCAGCAGCCGGACGGTCTCGGTGGACTCGCTGCTCACGGCGTGGTGCAGGGCCGTGGTCTGGTACCAACCGACCTGGCGGTCGATCTCGGCGCCCCGGTCCAGCAGCAGCGCCGCCACCTCTGTGCGGTCGTTCGTGGCGGCGACGATGAGGGGCGAATGCTCGTGCCAGGGCAGGTGCTTGTTCCAGTCGATCTCCTCGGGAGCCCGATCCCCCTCCACCAGGGACGGGTCCGCCGTCAACATGGAATCGACGAGCTCCACCCGCCCGAGGGCTGCGGCGACGCTGATCGTCATGGGCGCGCCCAGCTCCACCAGCAGATCGGCCACGTGGCCGTGACCCCGGCTGGCGGCCCAGTGCAGCAGCTCGTCCCGCACCAGCTCCCGCTCGAAGAGCTCGGGCGCCTCCGCCTGCACGGCGCGCAGGTCGCCGGTCCGGCCCTCGATGACCGCATCCACGAGGTCGCCCCGCAGCCGCAGGAGACGGGCCTCCCGGCCGGCCCCGTGGACGAGCCCCATCAGTTCCTCCAGCAAGGCGGCCGTCAGGACCCGCTCCGGGCGGCGCGGTCTCCAGTCGGACTGGCCCACCATGTCCAGCAGACCCCGGCCGTCCTCGTCGATCGTGTCGATGTCGATGCCGTGGGTGACGAGCAGCTCGATCATGGGCCGCCGGCACAGCTGCACGGCCCAGCGGAGTGCGCTCTCGGCGCAGGGGCTCGTCGGATCACCGCCCCGGTCGAGCAGGAGCTTCACCTGCTGCAGATTGCCCCCCAGCGCCGGCCATTGAAGCCCGGCCCAATCCGTCAGGGTGCAGTTCGGGTCCGCCCCGGCCTCGAGCAGCATCTCCACGGCGGCGATGGTGCCTGAGCGCAGGGCCTTGTAGAGCGGCACGTGCGGGTGCGGAAGGCCCGGCGGCAACAGGGGGCGGTACGGCGGGTACTTGGAGGCCCCCGGCCAGTCGGAGCAGTCCGCGCACTCGGGCGAGGCCCCCTTGTCCAGCAGCATGCGCACCATCTCGTCGTAGTCGTACCCGATGGCGGTGCTGAGGGGGTTCGGCCGGATGTCGAGAGGCACCTCCTGCTCCAGAATCAGCTCCAGGATGCGCGTCGACCCCGACCAGACCGCCCAGATGACGGGCGGGACGGGCCCCCGCCGCGGCCAGCAGCCCACCGGCTGCGCCTGCGACGGGTCGGCCTTCAGAATGGTCTCGACCCGGGCCTCGTCACCGGCCGCCAGGGCCCCGTAGATGTCGTCCTCCACACCCATCTCCAGCAGGGTCCGCACCTCCTTGTCGCTCTCCGGGATCCGCGCCGCCTTCAGGGGGGTCAGGCCGAGGGAGTCCTCGGCGTGGATGTCCGCCCCGTGGCGCAGCAGCAGCTTGAAGATCCCCGGCTTGCCCATCGCCAGGTTCAGCGGCAGCCCGTGGGCGGTCTCGGTGTTGGCGAGAGAGGGGTCAGCCGCGAGCAGGGCCCGCGTCTCCGCCATCATGCCCAGGCGCAGGGTGTGGGAGATGTCGTACTTCGCGCCGGCCGCGATCAGGACCTTGAAGATGTCCCTCCTCTGGTAGAGGACGGCCACCTCCACCGGCGAGACCTCCGTGTGCAGCTCCACGTCGGCGCCGCTGGCGATCAGCAGTTCGGCCATCCCCGGATGCCGCGACCAAGCCGCCATCTCCAGCGGCGCAAGGGCTCCGGCGGCCGTGCTGTTCACGTCAGCGCCGTGATCGATCAGCAGCTGCGCCACCCGCAGTTCCTCTTCGCGCCAGCCGAGGGCGGCCCGGTGCAGCAGCGTCGGCAGGGGTCGCCTGGTGCGACCGTCGGAACCGACGTCGATCCTTCCCGGCGAGGTCGAGGAGGGCCCGAGCGAGGGCTGCTTCGCCAGAGGGGTGTTCACGAGGGAGGGGTCGGCCTCCAGCAGGGGGCGGAGGGCCGGGGGATCGCCGGCTTCCACAGCGTCGAGGGCGGTCTGGAGGGGTGGGTTGTTCATGGGGTGGGGGCTATCCAGCGCTGCAAGTCAGTGCGGAGATTCGTAGAGGGAATGTGTCGACCTGACTGAGATGGAGCTTGTGCTGAAGCCCGTCGGTCCGGGAAGGATAGCAGCAGAAACCCTCCTGTTCCCGAAAAGAGATTAACTGCGGCAGGGGTTCGATGCGTCAATGGTGCCGGTCTGCCCACTCGCGGGCTCCAGGCGGCAGAACGTAGACACGGCTGGCAGCCCGTCGCCGCCAACGCCGGTGTACACGTAACTGATGCCGAGGGCGGACAGGGGGATCAGCAGCGGGGCGGCGAGAAGGATGAGTCGGAAGCGCATGGCCGGCTCAGTCAATCGACTCTCACGCCCCGTGCCTCCAGGGCGGGAATCTGTTCGTTGACGGCCTGATCGCCGAGAGGGTTGCCCGCCAGACTCAGTCTATCGCCTTCGCCCAGGCCGGGATTGGCGACCAGGGAACTGATGTCCTGGATCTGGTTGTTGTAAAGGACCAGGATTTCCAGATTGGTCAGGGAGGCGAAGGGACCGACATCGGTGATCTGGTTGGATCCCATCCACAGCTCTTGCAAGCTTGTCAGGGAGGCCAAGGGCGTCACGTCGGTGACCTGGTTGGATCGCAGCCACAGCTCTCTCAAGTGGGTCAGGGAGGCCAAGGGCGTCACATCGGAGATCTGGTTGTTTCTCAATTCCAGCAGCAGCAAGTTGGTCAGGGAAGCCAGAGGAGTCACATCGACGATCTGATTGGAACTCAGGTACAGCCATCTCAAGTGGGTCAAAGAGGCCAGCGGGCTTAGATCGACGATCTGGTTACCCCCCAGACCCAGGGTCCGCAGGTTGGTCAGGGAGGCCAGTGGGCTCACATCGACGATCTTGCTACCAAGCGACAGGGTCCAAGCGGTTCAGGGAGGCCAGAGGACTCACATCGACGATCTCGTTGCCACCAAGCCACAGCTCTTCCAAACGGGTCAGAGAGGCCAGAGGACTCACGTCGACGATCTCGTTGGACCTCAGATTGAGCCGTTCCAGGCGGGTCAGGGAGGCCAGAGGACTCACATCGACGATCTGGTTTCCTGGCACTTCCAGCGATACCAGGTTGGTCAGGGAGGCCAAAGGGCTCAGATCAACGATCTGGTGGTAATCCGGAATCCCCAGGCGTCTCAGGCGCACAGCGTGCTCAAGGCCTGTCAAACTCCGAATACCCCGTCCCCATAGCTCCAAGGAACTCCGTGAAGCGACTTCCTGGGCAATCCGGCCATGGCGTCGGTTCAACCGATTTCGCACTGAGGATTCCAGCTTCTCATCCTCGAAGAGAGCGGTATAGAGAATCACCCCTCTCCCCAGGAAGGGGTTGCTGTCCTGGTTTGCCAGAACCCCGAAGTGAGGGGGGTCGGCGAGAGAGCCGGGCACGGGCTGATGTGTTTGTTCCAGATGCGTCAACAGCGTCTCCATCGCCTCCACGCGGTCCAGATCAACAACGATGGCGTCGTCATCCAGTTTGGCGACGACTTGGCCCCCCAGGCCTCGCCAATGCGCCCGCAGCAAGGCTTCTACGGCTGTCCATCCGATCAGTCTGCCTGACTCATCCAGCAGCGCTTCCATGCTCGGATCGATCTGCCAGTCGATGGATACCATCCCCGCCGGCAACTCTGCGAGCCTACCGGACTTCAACTCCAGACGAACTGGGTCACCCCCTGAAGACGTCCACAGCAGGGTCTGCTGGCGGAGCCCCCCTGGATCGACGCAACGGATGGCCACCAGGCTGTCGGGACGGCCCTCGTATTCCACCTGAATTCCGACCAGAGCCTGGCCCGCGTCGTCCTGGAGATCCACCCACAGGCCGCGGGGGAACTCCGGCGATTCGATCATCACCCTTCCAGCGGCATCGCTCACCGCCTGCGCGCGGCCAAGGCGGTCCGTGCCGGCAAAGGGTGGGTCCGTCGACGCCGCGGGGATGCCGTGCGCCATCACCAGAAAGGTTGAGAGGAGCGGGGCCGGTTTCATCGCTGCATTCCCTCCATCGAATCACCCGCGCTTGAAGAACAGGCAGTCCTTGCGCGCCACCTCCAGCGGCGTCTTCCCCTGCCGGTTGGGGATGCGCACGTCGGCGCCGAGGACGATCAGGACCTCCGCCTTCTCGAGGTCCCCCCCGTACATCGCCTGGTGCAGCGGCGTGCGTCCCTTCCGATCCCGGGCGTTCAGGTCCGCGCCCTTCCCCGCCAGCAGCCACAGCATGTCGGCACCGCCGGCCATGTGCAGGGGGGTCCGCCCCGCAGCCGTCTGAGCGTCGACGGCCGCCCCGTGGTTCAGCAGCCATCGGGCGCATCGCAGCGCCCCGGCGCGGGCGGCCCAGTGGAGGGGGGTCATGTCGGCCTCTCCCAGGGACCGCGCCACGCAGGGCTCTTCGCGGGCACACTCTCGGAGGCGGTCGAGGTCGTCCCGGGCGCTGGCGGAGAAGGAGTCGTAGTGGGCACCGTGGTCGATCAGGGCCTGGACGATCCCGTCGCGGGCGCCCCGTCCGTTGACGCAGGCCTCCTGCAGGGCGGTGCACCCGCGCTCGCCGTTGCCCCTGAACTTCACCTCGGGGTCGGCGCCGTGCTCCAGCAGCAGCCGGGTGAGGGCCTCGCCGTCCCGCTGGATGGCCGCCCAGTAGAGGAGGGAGACGTTGTCGGGCCAGCCGGTGTGCGGGTTCGAGGTGCTCCTGGGGTCGGCCATGCCGTGCTCGAGGAGGATGCGCAGGTTGTCGGTGGAGACCGCCCAGGCGGCCTCGTGGACGATGTCGTACTCGGACTCCTTGCCGCCCTTGGCCCGGTGCTCGGCCACCGAGAACACCAGCCCCCGGTCGAGGAGGAACTCCAGGGCCGGCGCGCAGCCGCGGCGGAAGGCGGCGATGTTGAGCAGGGCGGGTCCGATCGTCTCCAGCAGCGAGGGATGGCGCTCCACGAGGGCCGCCATGCGCCCCACGTCGCACTCGCCGCTCCAGCGGTCCGAGGTGTGGCGCACGGCGGCGTCCACGAACTCCTCCTCAACCGGTGTCAGCGGACGTTCGTGCTCCGACATCCAGGCCTGTCGCCAGAAGGCGGCGGTCTCCCTGCGGTCCATGGCGATGCTGATCCCGTCAATAGTGCTGCTGGATGTAACCGTAGGCCCGGTCGAACAGCTCGTGGTCCTGGTGCAGGTGGTTCGTATGGTGGGTCACGCCGCTGAAAAGGATGTCCCGGACGAGGGCCTCGACCGTGTTCGACTGGTGAAGGTCATGCGCCGACCGTCCGTTCGCCGTTGCTCATTCCCGACCAGCCAAGCGCCTGTACCGTGAAGGCGTCGTACTCTCTCAACTGGACGGCGAGGGACCGGGGCAGGTTCTCGTCAAGCAGAGCAGCGCACGAGCCAGGACGGAGTCCCGGGCGCTGCCGAGAGCGGCAAGGGCCTGCGGCCTCGTCACCGACGGGAACTGGGCGAGGAACTCTTCGAGGGACTCGCCGCCCTCCAGGTAGTCGAACAGCGTCCGAGCCGGCACCCGCGTACCACGAAATACAGGCGTGCCACCGGAAATCGCGGGGTCGCTGTGAACGACCGCCTGCGAGTCCGTCTGTGCGCCGGTCCGCTCCTCGCCGGCGGCGAAGGCGAGGCAGGCGCGGATGTCCTCGCGTTCCAGGTCGGGGAAGCCGTGGAGGATTTCGTCCTCGGACATGCCGGACGCCAAGTAGCCGAGCACGTCCGAGACCGACATGCGCAGGCCGCGGATGCAGGGCTTGCCGCTGCGTTGGTCGGGCTCGATGGTGATCCGGTCCAATGTCGCCATGAATTCAGCGTAGGCACCCGCTGCAGACCGGTCAAGCGATGGCCGGTTGCCGGCCCCTGCGGCCAGAGCAGCTGTTGCAGAGCGCTCTATTCGCCGGAGAGCGCCCCTGAATTCAGCAGGGTGTTCCTGAGCCGAGCGAAGCCATCGCCGCGCTCAAGGGCGCCAGGCCTCCCTTCTCCTTGCCTCGGCTTCAGGTACTTGCAGCCGAGCCGCGCCAGCTCGAGGGCCGTCTTGCCGCCGCGGGTCCGGAGCCGCGTGTCGGCTCCCAGCACGATGAGCGCTTCCGCCGCATCCACCTCACCGAGGTAGGTGGCGCGGTGCAGAGGCGTCCGCCCCTTCTCATCCTGCGGATTCAGGTCGGCGCCGTACCCGGCGAGGAGCCAGACCATGTCGTCGAGTCCCCATTCGGCGGCGATGTGCAGCGCCGTGCGGCCTGAGAGCGACTCGGCGTTCGCGTCGGCGCCACGGGCCAGCAGCCACCTCGCGCATTCGAGGGACCGGCCGCGCACCGCCCAGTGCAGCGGGGTCAGGGCGCCGGCGCCCCGGGTCTCGATCACCGCCGGGTCCTCGGCCGCCAGGGTCCGCAACCGGTCGAGGTCGCCGCGCCCGCAGGCCGAAAAGACGTCGTAGTACGCCCCTTCCGAGAGCAGGAACTCCGCGAAGCGCATCCCCTGCGCCCACCGCTCCGGGTTGTGCCAGGGCCCGCCCGCCCCGCCCATGGGAGGCGCCACCGCGTTCTGCAGCGCCGTCCGGCCGCTCTCTTCCTCGAAGGGGAGCTCCTCGTCGGGGTCGACCCCGTGCTCGAGGGCGAACCGCGCGTACTCCAGGGGCCTGTAGATCGACATCCGGAGCAGGGTCGTCTTGTGGGGCCAGGAGACCCACGGCATGTTGGCGAAGGAGGCATCGGTGACGCCCGCCTCGAAGAGGGTCCGCAGGGTCCGGAAGTTCCCGCAATAGAAGGCCCCCGAGACCGCCTCGTGATTCCCCTTGCCGGCCAACCCGGTCTCGCAGTCGTAGAGGGTGCGCACGCCGCGCTCGAGGAGGAAGACGACGGCGTCGTGGGTGCCGTGGTAGGTGGTGGACATCGACAGGGCGAGAGACCCGACCGTGTCGAGCAACGACGGCTGTTCCTGCAGAAGGGACCTCATGCGGGAGACGTCGCAGGTGGCGTGGCACTCGTCGTTGGCGTCGTGGGCGGAGGCGATGGCGAACCGCCGCTCGCGGTCGGTCATGCCGCGGCCTTCCCGCAGCTGGAAGGCGCCCTCCATCTTGGCCAGGAGGTACCCGGAGTCGTTTATGGCAGCCTCTCAGTTCTTCAGGAACTTGCAGTCGAGACGCGCCGACTGCAGCGCCGTCTTGCCCGTGCGCGTCTCCAGACGCGTGTCGGCGCCGAGCACGATGAGGGCCTCCGCCGATTCGGCGACCAGGCCTTGCCCCGGCGTTGCCGCCAGCCCGTCTCGTCGACATTGGCCAGAGCTTGTTGGCGAACGTAGGCGCCGGCCTCCTATCACGATGGCCTTGTCCGGGTCCAGAGGACTCTGTGCCAGCAAACGGGTCCCCCAAGAAAAGGAGGTAGCTGGGAAACGGACATGACCTGACCCCTTGGCGGGTATTATTCATTAACGAACTCCTGGCTCAATTCCTCCGGGGTCCGCCCGGACACGCACACTGGAGAGGTCGAGGGGCACGCCCGTCGGGGAAGCCGCCTCGAGCCCAAGGAGCAACTGTGATGAGCAGAGCGATACTGAGCGTCGTACTCCTGTCGCTGCTGGGGTGTGAGGGACCCATGGGGCCGGAGGGGCCACAGGGGATTCAAGGCCCCAAGGGCGACAAGGGCGACAAGGGGGATCCTGGAGAAACCCCGGAAGGGGCCTTCGTCGAAGTGCGTATGCCCACCGAGGACGACTACGACGAGAGAGGACGCTTCGGCATTGCGGCGAGGGCCGTCAATCCAGTCAACTTCCGCGGGCTCTTCGTGAAGGTCAGATGGGATGCGGGCAACGCCATTGGATACGTCCCCTTCGAGTACCTGGTCTCGCTGTGGGTGTCGCTCGTTCCCGAGGAGAGCGAGCTTGTTGTTCCGGTGATCACGGTAGAAGAAGGGGGCGTCGAGGTCGTCGACCCCCAGCGAGTCACCATCCAAGTCGTCGAGCTTCTTGCCGGGGACGTCTTGGCGCTGGCGATTCAGATTTCTGGAGAATGAGAGGGGCGCCCTCGACAGTCTCGCGGTTGACGCGGTAGCCGTCGATGGACAGCTGCGCGCGGGTGTCCAGCCGGTTCGCCAGGTCGACGCTCGAGGAGAAAGACGACGGCGTCGTGGGTGCCGTTGTAGGTGGTGGTCCATGGCAGCCTCTCAGTCCTTCAGGAACTTGCAGTCGAGACGAGCCGACTGCAGCGCCGTCTTGCCCGTGCGGGTCTCGAGACGCGTGTCGGCGCCGAGCACGATGAGCGCCTCCGCCGCTTCGACCTGACCCAGGTAGGCGGCCCGGTGGAGGGGCGTCCGGCCCTTCGTGTCCTGCGGGTCGAGATCCGCCCCGTGCCCCGCCAGAAGCCAGATCATGTCGGTGAGCCCCCATTCGGCGGCCAGGTGCAGCGCCGTGCGGCGCGCAACCGTCTCGGCGTTCACATCCGCTCCCCGGGCCAGCAGCCACCGCGTGCACTTGCCGGCGCCGGCCCGTGCCGCCCAGTGCAGGGGCGTCATGTCGGCCTCTCCCGGGCGGGTGACGGCGCCGGGATCGCCGGCGGCCAGGGCGCGGACGCGGTCGAGATCGTCGCGCCCGCAGGCGGAGAAGATGTCGTAGAAGGCGCCGTGGGAGAGCAGGAACTCGGCGTACCGCATCCCCCGCTTCCATCTCTCGAGGCTGTCCCATGGGGCGCTCGCACCGTCGAAGGGCGGCGCCACCGCGTGCTGCAGCACCGTCGTGCCCCGCTCCCCGTGGCCCGAGATCGGCGCCTCGGGATCGGCGCCGTACTGGAGGGCGAACTCCGAGAACTCCAGCCGCCGGTAGACGGCCCAGTAGAGCAGGGAGGTGTTGCCGGGCCAGCCGACGTGCGAGGTGGCGATGACGGAGGCGTCGGCGACTCCCGCGTCGAACAATGTCCGCAGGATCCTGAACCGTCCGGCCCGCGTCACCTGCTCGGCGTCCAGCTCCGCGTTCTGTCCCATGCCCTCGTAGAAGGCGTGGGTGATCGGCTCGTGCTGCTCCTCTCGCGGGCGTCCCGTCTGACCGTCGTAGAGCTCCCGGACCCCGCCATCGAGGAGGAGACGGGCCGCGCCGTAGCTGTCGCAGCCGACGGCCCAGTTGAGGGCGACCGGCCCGATCGTGTCGAGGAGAGAGGGCTGCTGCTTCAGCAGGGCCCGCATGCGGCCGACATCGCAGGTTGCGCCCCGGCCCCGCCCATCCCCGCCGTGGCCCGCGGCGTGCAGGAACTGCAGCTCCCGGTCCGTGAGCTTCCGGCCCTCCCTGCTCTCGAAGGCCCGGGTCAGCTTGTTGTCCATGGTTCCCCTTGTTGCCTGTCGAGGTCTTTGGCGCGGCGGCCTCCCCGCTGCCGCAGGAAGTCCGCCACCGGGGCGGAGTCCATCTCCAAGGCGTAGTCGAGGGCGGTCATGCCCTCCACCGACAAGGTGTTGACGCCGGCGCCGTGGTCGAGGAGCAGCTCCATGGCCGGGATCTGCTCCCCTCGGCGCGCCAGGGCCCGCGCCTCGACGCCGTCGGGGGCGACGAGGGACTGCAGGGTCGTGGTGCCGCCGCGGCTCTTCCCGAGGCGGTCGGGGTCGGCGCCGCGGCGCAGGAGGAGCCGGGCCACGTCGAACCGTCCGTCTCGCAGGTAGTGGAAGAGGAGCGAGCGGCCGGGGATGTACTCGCCGTTGACATCGGCGCCGGCGTCGATGAGGACCGCGGCGAAGGCGGGGTCCCCGGCCCGGGACAGGGGCGACTGACCGCGCCAGAAGGTCAGGGGGATCGCGTCCGGGCCGTGGGACTCGCCGTCCTCGCCCGGCTCCCAGCCGCCGGCGTTCGCATCGGCCCCGAGGCTCAGCAGCAGCTTCACCATCTCCAGGTCCCGGCTGCGGAGGGCGTGCATCAGGGGCGGTTCCCGCTCCGGGGCCAGGGGCCGGTTGACGAACCCCGGGTCGGCTGCGGCGAGCTGCCTCACGTCGTCGAGCCTCCCCAGGCCGACGAGGACCTGGGGACTGGCCTCGGCCCCGGCTTCGAGGAGGTGCTCGGCCACCTTCTCCCGGCGGTTGAAGACCGCCCACTCCAGCGGGGTCCGGCCCCGCAGGTCGTCGCGGCGGTCGAGGAGTCCGTCCCCCGCGGTCAGCTGCCTCTCGACCTCCTCCAGGTCGCCCACCGCCACCGCCGAGTAGAGGTCGTGCCGGGCCCCGTGCCGCAGGAGCAGCTCGATCTTCCCGGCATCGTAGTGGTTGATCGCAGCGTGCAGGGCCGAGCGCCCTGGATGCGATGGGAGGTTCGGGGCCGCTCCCGCCTCCAGCAGCAGAGTCACCGTCTCCACCGTGCCTTCCCAGCAGGCCAGCACCAGGGGCGGCGCCCAGCCGTGGTTGCCCTCGTACCCGAGGGCGTCGACGTCGGCGCCATGCTCGATGAGCAGCCGCAACAGCCCGGCGTGGCCATAGGCGGCCAGATGCACGGCCCGGCTCGTCTGATCCGGAGCCCGGTCCCACCCGGCCGCGGTCCGTTTCGGGCTGCCGATCCACGCCCGGCCGTGCAGGTCCGCGTCGACGAGGCCGGGATCGGCGGTCAACATCTCCGCGACGCTTTCGAGATCGAGCTGACTTACCGCCATGACGAAGGGATGGTCCAGCGGCAGGGGCCCGTCCTGGTCCGCCTCAGGGCCGGAGGATTCCAGCATCAAACCCCGTCGAGCTCCGGGTTGCCGCGGTCCTCGATGCCCAGCGCCTCCCGGGCGCGGCGGCCGCCCGTCATCCAGTCCCCGGAAACTCCTCCCCACTCATCCGTGTCTCTTCTGGTTTCGCGAAATACCCCAATTCCTCTCTTAGCATCCTCGCCTGCTCCTGATCTTCGCATGTCCAATCCTGTTTGTGCAGGTAGAATACGTCCAACGAGAAGCCACACGATGTTGCTGGATCTTCCGTTGCCAAGCCTACGACCGTCATAGATTCCTGCCGTAAGTCCCTAGCAACCCAACATCGACCAGCGAGTTCCACAAGTCTGTCGTCGCGGGACACTCCGGACTTGGTGGTGAGGAATACGTATTGAACCCCGGATGGAGAGGGAATAAAGCGCGATCTGATCCGCGACGATTCAAGAAACTCCATCGCGTAGTTCGACAACAATCTTCGATGAAACCTGTTTTCCCGTGCCATTACCCGAAGGATCCGTTCAACATCTGATAATTCGGTTGAAGCGCCTGGAAAATCAGAGATTAAGCGCTTGGACCGAAGGTCACTGGCAAGCAACTCGATCAGCCTATCCCAAAAGTAGCTATCCGCATCTGCTTCCTTCCTTCTGATGAATTCATCTTTCCTAGTAAGGCTCTCCCATAGGTTGTCCTTTAGTACGTAAAAGTCGGGCCCCTCGGGAAAAGTCCTCCCTTGGTGAAGGTAAAAGGCTAGGAGATCCTCTTCGCCACCACCGTCAAAGAGAGTGAGAACCCCTCTCTCATACAGAGCCTCCTTGTCGCTCAGGTATTTCGCAAAGTCCTCAATAGTGTCCAATTCGCCCATGATCACATCGAGTGACTTCTCGTCCAGAACATGGACGAATCCCTTGCCGAAGTCGCCAAAGTAGATTGGGGTTTTTCCTCTCCCCCCCAGAGCAACGGCCAAGTAGTGCACCTTACGCCTGTCAAGATCAGGCAGGGCAAGCCCCTTTTCTCCAGTAGAGGTGATTGCATGCGTGGCCGACTCAAGCCACCGCGCTGCCCCGTATATCTGTTTACAGGACTTGTCGATTGCCCTCTTTCGCCACCGTTTCAAACTAGTCGACATCTCGTCCGTCTCGTCGATCTGTATTTCCTTGACTGAGACAATCACGATGTCGGGATCACAAACTATCAGGATATCGCAGAGTTCTTTTTGGCTCTTTCCCCGTGGATTCGGATAACTCCATAGGGATAGAAATGACTTCGAGCACAGTCTATACACAAGTTCCTCGGAAGGTGTCAAAGTTCGCTAGCTCCTTGAATTGGCTGGGCGCCAGGCTTTTCGTATGGACCGCCCCCACGGACTGGATCTTCGACAAGGGTTCGGTCATGGTCCGATAGTCGATTCTCTCGGAGAAGGGTCCGGACCCTCATCCGATGGAATCCTTCACCGATCAGGGACTCCATCACCAGCCCCCCTCCATCTCCGGGTTGCCCCGGTCCTCGATCTCCAGCGCCTCCTGGGCCCGGCGGATGACCTTCGCCTCCAACTGCCCCTGCCGCCCCAGGTCGGCCAGGGCGGCGTAGGCGATCATGGCGGCGTCGACCTCGAAGAACCGGCGCAGGGCGGCGCGTGACTCGCTGCGGCCGAAGCCGTCGGTGCCGAGGGCGACCGGGGGCCTCGGGAACCAGCGCGCCACCGAGTTGGGCAGGGACTTCACGTAGTCGCTGGCCACCACGAAGGCGCCGGTCTCGCCCTCCAGGCACTGCTGCACGTACGGCGCGCGGGGCTCCTCGCCGGGGTGCAGCAGGTTCCAGCGCTCGGCGTCGGCGCCCTCCTGGTGGAGCTGCTTGAAGCTGGTGACGCTCCACACGTCGGCGGCCACGCCGTACTCCTCCTCGAGGATCCGCTGCGCCTCCAGAACCTCCATTAGAATCGCCCCCGAGCCGAAGAGGTGGGCTTTCTTCTTGCGCCGCGGATGGGCTGACGCGCGCAGCCGGTACATCCCCTTCAGGATCCCCTCGCGGGCCCCCTCGGGCATGGGCGGCATCTCGTACGAGGCGTTGGTCACCGTCAGGTAGTAGATGACGGGCTCGCCTTCCTGCTGCATGCGGCGGATCCCCTCCTCGACGATGACGGCCACCTCGTAGCCGAGGGCGGGGTCGTAGGCGACCACGTGGGGATAGCCGTAGGCGGCGATGTGGCTGTGGCCGTCCTGGTGCTGCAGGCCCTCGCCGTTGAGGGTGGTGCGGCCCGAGGTGGCGCCGATGAGGAAGCCCCGGGCCCGCTGATCGCCGGCGGCCCAGATCAGGTCGCCCACGCGCTGGAAGCCGAAGATCGAGTAGAACACGAAGAAGGGCAGGGTCGGCACGCCGTGGGTGGAGTAGGCCGTGCCCGAGGCGATGAAGGTGGACAGGGCCCCGGCCTCGGTGATGCCCTCCTGGATGAGCTGCCCGTCCCGGGCCTCGCGGTAGTAGGTGAGGCTCTCGGAGTCGACGGGCTCGTAGAGCTGGCCGATGTGGGAGTAGATGCCGTACTGCCGGAAGAGGCCCTCCATGCCGAAGGTGCGGGCCTCGTCGGGGACCATGGGCACGATGAGCCGCCCCTGCCCGGGGTCGCGCAGCAGCTTGGCGAGGATGCGCACCAGGACCATGGTCGTCGACGCCCGGCGGCCCCGGCTGCCCTGGTGGAACTCCTGGAAGAGGCCCGCCGCCAGGGGCTCGGAGGGGGCGGGGGCCTCGGAGCGCTCGGGCACGAACCCGCCCAGGGCCCGCCGCCGCTGCAGCAGGTAGCGGATCTCGGGGCTGTCCTCCGGCGGCCGGTAGAAGGGCAGCTCCACCACCTGCTCGTCGGAGAGGGGGATGTTGAAGCGGGTGCGCATCTCGCGCAGCACCTCCATGTCGAGCCGCTTGAGCTGGTGGGCCGTCATCGCCCCCTCGCCGACGCGGCCCATGCCGAAGCCCTTGATCGTCTTGGCCAGGACCACCGACGGGGCTCCGCGGAACTCGACGGCGGCGCGGAGGGCGGCGTGGACCTTCTCCGGGTCGTGGCCGCCCCGCCGGATGGTGCGGATCTGCTCGTCGGTCAGCCCCTGCGACAGCCTCATCAGGCGCTCGTCGCCGCCGAAGAAGTGCTGCCGCTGGTACTCGCCCGTGGAGACGGAGTACTTCTGGTACTGGCCGTCCACCAGCTCGCCCATGCGGCGCGCTATGAGCCCCTCCGGGTCGCGGGCCAGCAGCGGGTCCCAGTCGGAGCCCCAGATCACCTTGATGACGTTCCACTCGGCGCCGCGGAAGACGGTCTCCAGCTCCTGGATGATCTTGCCGTTGCCGCGCACCGGGCCGTCGAGGCGCTGCAGGTTGCAGTTGATGACGAAGACGAGGTTGTCGAGCCGCTCCCGCGAGGCCAGCGAGATCGCCCCCAGGGCCTCGGGCTCGTCCATCTCGCCGTCGCCGAGGAAGGCCCAGACCTTGGCGCCGCCGGGCTCCTTGAGGCCGCGGTCCTCGAGGTAGCGGTTGTAGTGGGCCTGGTAGATGGCCATGATCGGCGCCAGGCCCATGGAGGCGGAGGGGAAGGGCCAGAACCCCGGCATGAGCCGCGGGTGGGGGTAGGAGGGCAGGCCGCCGCCGGGCCGCAGCTCGTGGCGGAAGTTGAGCAGCTGGGCCTCGCTCAGGCGGCCCTCCAGGAAGGCGCGGGCGTAGATGCCGGGCGAGGTGTGGGCCTGGAAGAACACGTGGTCGCCCTCGAAGCCCTCCGTCCGTCCCCGCAGGAAGTGGTGGAAGGCGACCTCCATCAGGGTCGCCGCCGAGGCGTAGGTGGCGATGTGGCCGCCGATCGTCGGGTCTTCCTGGTTGGCGCGAACCACCATGATGGCGGCGTTCCAGCGCAGGATGTCGCGCAGCCGCTGCTCCAGGCGGTGGTCGCCCGGATAGGGGGGCTGCTGTTCGGGGGGGATGGTGTTGACGTAGGGCGTGTTGCTGGCGAAGGGCAGGCTCACGCCCCGGCGGCGGGCCCGGTCCTGCAGCCGGTCGAGCAACTCGATGACGCGCTCCGGGCCGGAGGCGGCGAGCACGTACTCCAGGGAGTCGAGCCACTCCCGGGTCTCGACCTCGGCCGGGGACGCCTGCTGGCGGATCGGCTCGCTCATGGGCCGGGACCGGGGGGAGTCACCCCTGCCGGTAGACGCGCCCGTCCTTCACCACCACCACGGGCTCGAGGTTCCGCGAGCCCGTGCGCGCCAGGCCGCGCGCGTCCTCCAGGTGGAAGCGCCCCTCCTGCAGCTCCGTCACCACGGCGTCGCCCACGGCGCCGGGAGCCAGCGTGCCGAGATCGTTGCGCCGCAGCACCGAGGCCGCCGGCACGCTGGTCACCATGGCGATGACGTCGTCGAGGGACAGGCCCAGGTGCAGGAACTTGGTCATCACGTTGGCCAGGTCGTACACGGGCCCGTGGAGGTTGTAGACGTGCAGGTCGGAGGAGATGGTGTGGGGCCGCACGCCCTGCTCCATGGCCGCCTCCACCACCGGCCAGGAGAAGGAGCCGGAGCCGTGGCCCACATCGAGGAGGACGCCGCGCTCGATCGCCTCGCGCACCGAGGGCCGCACGCGGCCGCCGTCGTCGAGGATGCCGCAGGTCGAGTTGTGGAAGCAGTGCGTGAGGATGTCGTCCTTCTTCATCACTTCCAGGATGTCGTCGAGGGTTTCGCACCAGGCGGCCTGGGGGTGGATCATGATCGGCAGGCCCACGGCGTCGGCCGCCTCGCGGGCCCGGTGCAGGGGCTCCAGGCCGGCCGCCTCGCCGACGATGGTGTTCCTCGTGAGCCGCGCCTTGACGCCGATGAGCAGGTCGCGGTTGGCCTCGATCATGCGGCGGCAGGCCTCGACGTCGGCCAGGTCAAGGAGGGAGAGCTCGCCCACCTTCCCGGTGATCATGCCCTGGGAGGAGATGTTCAGCTCCGCCAGGATGCGGGTCTGCGCCACCTCGATGACGTACTTGCGGAAGCCGGGGAAGATGTCGGCCCCCGCCGAGCCGGCGTCGACCACGGTGGTGGCGCCGCGGGCCAGGCAGGTCGGGTCGGGCTCGATGCCGTAGTGGGTGACGTTGGGGAAGACGTGGACGTGCACGTCGATCCACCCCGGCGTCACGTAGCGGCCGGCGGCGTCGATGACCACGCGCGCCTCGCCGGCGGGCAGGTCCGGCCCCACCTCGGCCACCACGCCGCCGGCGAAGGCCACGTCCCTGCGGTCGTGGATCCCCTGGGCGGGGTCGACGAGGGTGCCGTTCTCGATGAGCAGGTCGTACTTCATGTCGGGAGATCCTCTCGCGGGTGGCGTGGGTGGACGTAGAATTAGCGGCCCCGCCATGATCCGTCAAAGGAGGAGGTCTCCGTGAGCCTCGCCATCCACGCGACCCGCCGCTGCGAGCCGCCGGCCTGGGCGCGGCTGCAGCGCCGGCTCCTCGCCACCATGTCCGAGGCCGCCCGGGAGGCCTCGGCCCGCTACAGCTTCCCCGACGGCACCGCCACTTTCGTCGAAGACGTGGATGACGCGTACGAGGCCCGCGCCGGCCGCGGCGCCCTCTACGCCCTCGGCGGGGACGACGACCTGCGCCGCATCGCCCGCCGCGAGTGGGAGGCCACCACCCGCCTCTTCGATGACTCCGGCCCCGGTTGCGACCACCCGAAGTACGTCGCCCAGCTCACGGACGAGTACTACAACCTCGCCACCCCCTTCGAGTGGTTCCACCAGGGCGAGGGCAACCAGTCCTTCTACGAGCTGGCTCTGGCCGAGCCGGACTCGGCCGCCCTTCGCGAGAGGGCCGCCCGCTTCGCCGACCTCACCATCGACGAGCGCAACTACGACGCCGCTCACCGCGTCTTCCGCTCGCCCTTCCCGTCGAGCGCCGGCCCCCTGACGAGGGCCCGGGACCGCGGCGAGGCCGCCGGCGTCCACTTCGCCCGGGCCCACCTCACCTCCCGCTACCGCAGCGACCCGGGCAGCCCCGCCCTGCGCGCCTCCCTCCACCCCTTCGTGCGGGACCTGGAGGAGGACTGGCCCGCCGACCCGGAGCGCCGCCGCGAGATCCTCGACCTCTTCGACCGCGTCGTCCTGGGCGGCGACGTGCCCACGAACCTGACCGCCGCCGGCCTGGTCACCCACGCCTTCCTGTCTACCGGGGAGGACCGCTACCGCCGGTGGGTCCTCGACTACGCCCAGGCCTGGATCGAGCGCATCGACGCCAACGGCGGCCTGGTGCCCGACAACGTCGGCCCCACGGGGCGCGTCGGCGAGCAGCGCCGCGGCCAGTGGTGGGGCGGCCTCTACGGCTGGTCGAGCCGGTGGGCCGGAGACATGAACTTCGGAGGCCTCACCGTGGCCGCCGAGTGCGCCCTGCTGCTGTCCGGAGACGCCGGCTACCTGGAGCTGCTGCGCCGGCCCCTGCTGGCCCTCCTCGAGCGGGCCCGCACCACGGCCGAGGGCCGGCTGGAGATTCCCAAGCGCATGGGGCCGGAAGGCTGGACCGAGTGGGCGCCGCCGAGGCTGCTGCAGTTCGCGCACCTGTATCACGCCTCCATGAGCGCCGCCGACCGCGCCCTGATCGTGCGTCTGCGCGAGGGCGACCCCGGCGGCGACTGGAACCACGTGGAGAGCCTCTCCGACCGCCGCAGCCAGCAGGCCGAGCACGCCCGCTTCCAGTACTACGACGGCCCCAACCCCGACTGGCCCGAAGCGATCCTGGGCGCCGACCTGGCCTGGTGCGAGAGCCACCTCGAGAGGATCCAAGCCGAGGACCGCGATCCCGAGACCCTCCTGCGGGAGAACGGGTGGCCGCCGAACCCGGTCGTCACCAAGGGGCTGACCCAGGTGACCACCGGGGCCCCGCAGACCGTCTACAACGGCGGCCTTCTGCGCGCCACGGTGCGTCACTTCGACCTGGATGGCCGCCGGCCGGGACTGCCGCCGGAGGTGGCCTGTCTCGTGGAGGGACTGTCCGCGGAGTCGGTGGACCTGCGGCTGGTGAACACGGGGCGGGACCGGCGCCGGGTGCTGGTGCAGGCCGGCGCCTTCGGCGAGCACGAGTTCACCGCCGTGGAGGCCGAGGGGGAGAGCCGGCAGGTCGGGGGCCGCCACTTGGCGGTTGAGCTGGCGCCGGAGGCCGGAATCCTGCTGCGCGCCGGCCTGCGCCGCTTCGTGCGCACGCCTTCCTACGGGGCCGCCCTCGATCTGCTGAAGGCGGGACCCGCGACTCCACGATCCGGTTGATCCCCGCGAACCCGGCGGCTACCCTAAGCGGCATGGACTGGCTCCCTACATCCTCATTGGCACCGGCGTGGTGGTGTCCTTCGCCGGAGTGATGCGCTGGATGCTGCGAGACGTGCGCGCCGACTTGGGCGGAGGCATGGACCGGCCGGAGATCCACATCGACCGCGCGGAAGCCCGTATGGGCCGGCGGGAGACCCGCGTGGACCGGTTGGAGACCCGCCTCGACGGGCGCATGGACCGGCTGGAAACCCGTATCGATGACCTGGCCGCCGACCTCCGCACGGTTTCAGAACGGCTGGCTCGTGTCGAAGGCGCCGTCTGCGGCCCCTGGCCCGGCCGGACACCGCCGCCGCGGCCCCTTCGCAGCCAGCCTTCCCGACGAACAATTCCCGCTTGACCCTTGCCAGGCGCGGTCGATGACCGTGCTGGACCCCCACTAACAGTAGTTCTGGGATGAGCCATCCTTGGTGAGACCTGTGCGCCTCTTCCTGATCCTCGCCCTGTGCTCGGCACTGGCGGCCCCCGAGGCGTGGGCCCAGGCCGCGCAGCCGCCGAAGCACGAGTTCCGGGGGGCGTGGATCGCCACCGTCTTCAACCTGGACTGGCCGAGGGCGGCGACGCCCGCCGAGCAGCAGGCCGAGCTGCTCCTGATGCTGGACCGCCTCAAGGAGGCCGGCATCAACGCCGTCTTCATCCAGGTCCGCTCGGCCTGCGACGCCCTGTACGACTCGCCGCTGGAGCCGTGGTCCTACTGGCTCACGGGGCGGCAGGGCGCCGCGCCCGATCCGTGGTACGACCCGCTGGCCTTCGCCGTGCGGGAGGCCCACCGGCGGGGCATGGAGCTCCACGCGTGGTTCAACCCCTACCGGGCCCAGGCGAGCTCCGCGTACGAGGCGTCCGCGGACCACGTGACGCGGACCCACCCGGAGTGGCTCCTGGAGTTCGGCGATCTGCGCGTGCTGGATCCGGGCCGGGCCGCCGTGCGGAACTACGTCACCCGCGTCATCATGGATGTTGCGCGCCGCTACGACATCGACGGGGTGCACTTCGACGACTACTTCTATCCCTATCCTCCGAACCAGATCAGCACGGAGGACGCGGCCACCTTCGCGGAAGAGAGCCGGGGATTCGCCAGTCTCCCCGAGTGGCGCCGCGACAATGTCAACATCTTCATCGCCCAAGTCGCCGACAGCCTTCGCGCGCGGAAGCCGGCCCTGAAGTTCGGCGTCAGCCCCTTCGGTATCTGGAAGAACGGCGTGCCGGAGGGCATTCAGGGCCTGGACTCGTACGATGTCATCTTCGCGGACCCCACGGCCTGGCTTGCGGCGGGGACCGTGGACTACCTCGTGCCGCAGCTCTACTGGCCCTTCGGCGGCCCCCAGGACTACGACAAGCTGGCCTCCTGGTGGGCGGAGCAGGTCCGCGGCCGGCATCTCTACACGGGGCACGCTCTCTACCGGGCGGACAGCGAGACCCATCCCGGGACGCTCTTCTCCCCGGAGGAGATTCCCGGCCAGGTCCGGTTCAACCGCGACTCCCCGGACATTCAGGGGAGCGTGTTCTTTCGAGCCAGGAACATCACGCACCATTCCTCCCAGGGTTTCGCCGAGGTGCTGAAGACGGACCTGTACCGGCATCCCGCCCTTGCGCCGCCCATGGCCTGGAAAGCGTCGGAGCCTCCCGCCGCTCCCGGCGGACTGAAGTTGGCGTCGATCGGGGACCGGGAGGTGGAACTGTCGTGGCATCCCGTCCAGGGGGCCCGCCGCTATGCGGTCTACCGCGTCCGGTCGCGCACGAGGCCCGAGCCTGGCCCGGCGGCCCTCGACGCGCGCAACCTGCTTGCCGTCACCGGGGAGACCGCGCTGGCGGACAGCCCCGAGGGGTCGGAGACGTCCCACTATTTCGTGCAGGCCGTCGGCGACAATTCGAGCGAGAGCGGACCGAGCGCCCTGGTCAGCTCCAGCGGCGCGGCGACGGATGTCACGATGGACGCGGCCGCCCCGCGGATGCGCCTCGCCGTCTATCCGAACCCGTTCAACACCACCACCCGGATCGCCCTCACCGTGGAGGAGACCGCTCCCGTGTCGCTGCGCATCTACAACCAGTTGGGGCAGAGGGTACGGACCCTGGTCGAGGGGGCGCGGCTCAGCCCCGGCGCGCACGCCTTCGAGTGGGATGCCGCGGATGACGCCGGCCGGCACCTCGCCAGCGGCGCCTACTACCTCGTGGTCGAAGTCGGGGACCGCCGCCTGGTCAGGCCCCTGGCGCTGGTGCGGTAGGCCTGGCGCTACTCCACCGGCACGACCTGCGGGTTCACGCCGAGCCGCGCGTCCTGCAGGTCCATGCGGCTGCGGCGGAACTTGCGGGCGTCAATCCTCAAGGCCTTCCCCTCCCGCCGTTCGCAACTGTTCGAGCCCCTGGATGGCCGAGGCATTGCCGGGGTTCTGGCGGAGGACCTCCTCGAAGGCAGCTTGCGCGGCGCGCCGACGGCCCAACCTGAGACAGAGGTGGGCGTATTCCAGTCTCGATTGCCAGTGCCGACATTCAGGGTAAACGCCTTCTCGAGGTGATCCGCAGCACGTGCTGCCTCCCCAAGGTCCCGGGCCAGCAGTCCTGCCGAGAAATACAGACTGACCAAGGGAGCGGTCCGCAATCTGGAAGCGACGTGGTTGATGAAGAGTTCGGCGGTCTTCAGGGCCAGTTCCGGCATTCCCAGGGCCAATAGCCGATTCAGCACTGCTTCCATGCAGGAGGGATGAGGATCCCCTCTCAGGGAGCTGGTCCAACCGTGTGCTTCCCCGAGCAGGAACTGCCCGACCAGGATATCGGGTTGGCGCCGGGTGAAGATGTCAAGGCGGGCCCTTGCCTCCTCGGTGCGTCCTGCCCGAAGGGCCTCCGCTCCCTCGACCAGTAGGCGTTCGTCCCCGCCGTTCTGGCGGCCTTCCCATTCGACCAGGGCCGCCTCGACCGCTTCCCTGTCGTTGCGGCGATAGATCGTCACGGTCGGATGATCGAACGCCGTCATCGTCGGTTCGTCGTACTGACGGGGGAGTCGAACCGGACCGACCCCGGGGCTGGTCCGGAAGCGGGAGGCAGGAGAGAATCCGAGATCCCTCGATTTCAGGCGAGCGTACAAGCCGTACCCGACCGGATAGGATCCGGCTGCGGCGAGGAACTGGCGCTGCCGGTTCTCCTCGACGAGAGCGATCCAGCCAACGTCCTCGAGCAGCCTTCTGGCGTATTGAATCTGGCCGAGCTGGGTGTCGCAGTCCTGGGTACGAATGAAATAGGCGGCCCTGACAGGTCGTTTCCTGCGCGGAGGAGAAACCATCCAGTCGGTGGGGAAGCCACCGACCTCGGTCAGCACACTCTCTCCGGCGGGGACGTTGGCCTCGATCCACCTCGCCGCCTCGATTCGTGCGTCGGTCCTGTCGTAGATGTTCCAGGTGGTGAGCCCGATGGCAACCGTGGCCGATATCACAAGGGCTGGCAGGCCGTAGGCGACGGGACGGAACGGCACCCGGCGCAAACAGAGGGTGCAGGCCCAGGCTGCCAGGACGACGAGGGGAGGCAACAGCGGCAGGACGTAGCGGACCGGCTTCAGGTGGTGTCCTCCTACCGCAACGAAGTAGACGACGATCCAGGAAAGCAGCACCAAAGCCGCCCGGTCTCGAAGGAGTACCGCGAGAAGACATCCGGCGACCGAGGCGGCGAAGAGTGGCAAACCCAGCGAGTAGGGGAGCAGATCGGTGAGGTGGAACAGGAACGGCGTCGTTCCCATGTCATACAACGACCACGGGAAGACCACCTCTCCGAGGGAGACCTTCAGGCTCTGCCTCCATGTGAGCAGCACGTCGTCGCCGAAGAACCGCCCCGGTTCCAGAACGGAGAAAGGCTCGCAGGCGATGGCCACGAGGAAGAGGGCTGCGAAGAAGAGGCAGGTGCGGACCGACACGAGGGCCCGAAGGACGCGGCCGGGGCCCCGGTACCAATCGGCGGGCAGGTGCTGAACGAGGAAGGGGGCCACGAGGAGCACGCCGACGAGGCGGGTGCCGACGGCTGCCCCCACCAGGGCGCCGCACGCCGCGTACGTCCCTGCGCCGGCTTGCGGCATGCGCTGAATCAGGTACAGGCATAGCACCGAGAACGCGGCAAGCAACGGATCGACCGTGTAGTAGTGCGCCTGCTGGACGTGCCCGAAGCAGAACGCCAGCAGCACTGCGGATAGCGCAGCCGTAAGCCCTCCCCCGAGCGTGCGGGCCATCAGAAAGAGGACCCAGATGCTGGCGACCGACATCACCGCCGTGATCGCCCGGGCCAGGATGTGGGCGTCCCGGAGTCCGCTGTTGTCGTCCGGGGCGAGGGAGACACCGGTCAGGCTGGAAACACCCCACAGGAGGTAGGCGGGGAAGAACCCGTACGGCATCTGAACCTGCCGCAGGTCGGTGCCGACCCAGCGGCTGTTCCGGACTATCGTGCTCTCATCCGGATGGAATGCTTGGAACCGGCCGGTCTCTGGATCCGTACCCCAGTCGATGCCGTTCAGACGAAGAATCGATCCGCAAAGAAGGGCGGCGAACAAGACCCCGACGGCGCGGGAGTTCATGGACGGGGGAAGCATTCTCGTTGTCCGAGTCGATCTCGCAAGGCAGCCTCAGTGGCGCCGATGCCGTCTGCATCGCCGGGGGGGCCAGGTGCCGCCCGCGACCGAGGTCGAAAGTGGGACCGGGCCCACCGCCGCGCCAGTCCGCCGACCTTCGCACAGTGTCGGATCGCCCTTACTCCGCAGGCACCGCCTGCAGGGTAACGCCGATCCGCGCGTTCTGCAGGTCCATGCGGGCGCCGTGGGGGTTGCGCACCCGGATCGAGCCGGTCACGTCGAAGAGCCCCTTGGCCGGCTCCTTCTGGAGCGCCGACAGAAAGGGGCGGTCGCGGCCGTCGACGATCTCGCAGTCGACGAAGTCGATGCCGCCGTGGGTCGGCGTGATCAGCTCGGGACGCTTGTTGTAGATCAGCAGCGGCGCCGGGGTGTCGACGCTGTCGACGCGGGCGAAGGCGTTGCCCAGCGCCGTGCCCACGTCGATCCAGCGTGTCCGGGTGAAGCGCACGCGGGCGCGCTCCGGATGCTTGTCGTAGACGAGGGCGCCGACGCCGGCCACGTCCTCGACGACGCAGTCGCGGAACTCGATCAACCCCCCGGGGCCCTCCGCCTTCAAGGCGCCGAAGACGAGGCCGGAGCCCAAGCGGCTCGTGACCCGGCAGCGGTCGAAGAGGATCGACACCTCCTCCGCGTCGGGCTCGTTGAAGCGCAGGTAGACCTGGATGCCGGCGCCGTAGTTGTCCCGGAAGAGGCAGTTGCGGAAGACGATCTGCTGCGCCTTCTGGCCTGGATGGTCGGGCTCGATGTCGACGCCCGCCGACGGCGGCGTCCCCCACGTGTTCGAGAACTCGCTGTCTTCCACCGTGAGGCCGACGACGCTGATGACGCTGATCCCCTGCCGGTAGTGGTTGTCGCAGACCACGTCGCGGATGGTGATGTCGCGGCTGTACTCGCGGCCGCCGCCGCCGTCGACGTAGATCCCGTCGCCGCCGCTGTCCCGGATCGTCAGGCCGTCGATGAGGGCCTTGTGGACCCCGCGCAGGGACAGGGTCATGCGCCACTCCGCCTTGGGGTAGACCTCCCGCTTGGTGTAGTCCATGTAGTCCTGCTTGTGCATCCGGATCGTGGCGCCGTACCCGCGGACCGTCACGTCATCGACGCCGCTGGCCTGGAAGAGGCAGTCGCCTTTGCCGCGGAACGCCCCGCGCCGGGCGCTGACCACGACTCCGCGCTCCAGGAACAGCTCCTGGTGCCCCGCCAGCCGGATCGGCCCGACGATCCAGTCGGAGCCCATGTTCGGCACGACCACCCTCCGGGAGCCGGAGTCGATGGCGGCCTGCAGCGCCGCGGTGGCGTCCTCGGCGTCGAACCCCCACCAGGCGGCGTTCGCCGTCGAGCGCCGGCCCTCGGCGACCTCGCGCACCGCCTCCGGGCTGGGCGTGTTGCCGGGAATCGTCAGGTCCGCCGCGGCCGGCGAGGCCAGCAGCGGCGAGCAGCCGAGGGGGATCTTGGACATGGTCGGGTCTCCTGGAGGCTGTCCGGCGAAGGGGCGGGGGATGCCGTCTGCATCGGGCGGCCGGACTCGGCCCGTGAGGGGGGTTACTCGTCTTGCTCTACCCGCTGGCGGTATCTGTGCACCAGATGCTGAAGCCAGGCTTCCCGGGGGTAGTCGTCAGCAAGGGACAATGTTGCCTGAATCATCACCGGGCTGTGACCCAGACTCTCGGTCACAGTAGACCCTCTGGTTGCATAAGAACAGGGCTTTTTCCTCCTCCGAACGGCCCATTGTCACTTGCGGCGCCCTCTGAAAAAGGGGTATTTGATACTGTCGACCAAGACATGTATCGACCCCTTTCAGAAGGACACCGCAAGTGAGGTTCAGAAAAGAAGACATTTTGGCCCGTTTTCACAAGCTCCCGCATCTTCGCTTCGAGGATCAACAGCTGACTTCCTTTGCGGGAGCCATCGTTTTTCAACTGCTCTTCCGGCGCCTGGATCTGAAGACTCGGCTGAAGTCGTGCTTCCCCGCCAAGAGCTCCGCGATCTTTGGTCCCCATCTCATGGTGTTGTTGCTCATCGTGCATCTGCTGCTGGGCTTCCGGCGGCTGCGAGACATGGACTATTACCGGGACGATCCGGTGGTGCTGCGTCTGTTGGGCTTGCGCCGCCTGCCGGACGTGGCCACCCTCAGTCGCGCCCTCGCAAGAATGGGCCGTTCGAGTATCGAAAAAGTGCGCCACCTGTCTTCGGTCCTGGTGGTGCAGGCGCTCCAGCGCGAGCGGTTCCCCCGTCTGACCCTCGACTTCGACGGCTCGGTGATCTCCACTTGTGGTCATGCCGAAGGGACCGCCGTGGGCTATAATCCGAAAAAGAAAGGGGCGCGCAGCTATTACAACCTGTTCTGTACGGTGGCGCAGACCGGACAGTTCTTCGATGTCCTTCACCGCCCCGGCAACGTCCATGACAGCAAGGACGCCCATGCGTTCATGATGGACGCCTTCGATCGGGTGCGCGACGCGCTGGCGCCTACCGTGCTCGAGTCCCGACTCGACAGTGCCTTCTTCAGCCAGGACACGCTCACGCTCCTGGACCTGTATGGCGTCGAATGCACGATCAGTGTCCCTTTCGAACGCTTCCCCGTACTCAAGGACCAGATCGAAGCGCGCCAGCGCTGGCGCTTTCTCGATGAACACTGCGCCTATTTCGAGAGTGACTGGAAACCCAAACGCTGGCCCGCCTCGTACCGATTTCTCTTGGTCCGCCGTGCGGTCGCGCGTCAGACCAAGGAACCGCTGCAACTGGATCTGTTCGAACCCCGGCCCATCGATCATGAGTACCGCGTTCTGGTGACCAACAAGAGGATCTCGGCCCGCCGCGTGCTCCTCTTCCACTATGGCCGCGGCGCCCAGGAAGGGATCTTCGCCGAGGCCAAGCAACAGGCCGGGCTGGATCTGATCCCCACCCGGCGGCTGCTCGGCAACCAGATGGTGACTTTGTGTGCGATGATGGCCCACAATCTGGGACGCGAAATGCAGATGCGGGCGCAGGCGCGATCCAACTATTCGCGCGCCAAACGCCCGGCGGCGTGGACCTTCCAGACCTTGGACACTCTGCGTCATCGCTTCATTCAGCGCGCCGGGCGCCTCACTCGGCCCAAGGGCGAGTTGACCCTGACCCTGAACTCCAATCCAAAAGTGGAAAAAGATCTGTTGCATTTCCTCGAAACACTGAAGGATGCCGCCTGATCACACCACCGCCTTCAAACAGATTTATGCAACGTTAGGGTAGATGCGGACAAACCCGCCTTAATGAGTTCAGTAAAGAAGGCCTCAATCGGCGATCGCATCGGTCCACAATCTGAGGTACAATGGGCCCAAAGCTCGGCCAGCATTTCCGCCGCTTCAGTCTTTTCCGGTCGAGGATTCCATAGAGCTGTGAAGGCCTCTAATAGTGATTCGGAGCGGATCAAAGAGAATGCAATGGTCTCTTCGGGAAGCCCCAGTCCTGTCAGCTTCCTCATGTTCCGCAGAAGGGGAGTAAGGCGGTAGGTCTCTTTCCAGATGTGCAGCTTGCCAGGGCCGGGCATGGGATGCGCCTCCTCTAAGCCTTATTCGCGGAGAACCGGGCGCCCTCAGAACTCAGGGGCACCCCTGAGCCCAAGGTAGAAAAAATCGGGCGGGCGATGCCGGGACGAAGGCCCGGCCACCCGGGCCCAGCTCAACCACCGAAGGGGCGGCCGATGCCGTCTGCATCTCCCGGGGCCGGGTGCCGCCCGCGCCCGAAGGTGGCACCGGGTCCGCGGGCGCGCCAGTCCGCCTCCCTTGCCGGAGGCGGCCGGCGGAGTGAGCTTTCGCCGACCCGTCATGCCGTCCAGCCTCTCCTCCCTCCCGTCCCGCCGCCCGTGAGCCTGTCCCGGCTGCTCGCCGGGCTGGCGCCCGGCCACATCACCACCATCGCCGGCGTCGGCTACCTCGACGGCGTGCCGGCCCGGGAGGCCCCCGCCGGCACGCCCCAGGGAGTGGTGCGCACCGCCGCCGGGGACCTGATCGTGCTGGACATGTGGGGTCACCGTATCTGGCGCATCGACACCGATGGGGTGCTGCATCTCTTCGGCGGCGACGGCGTACCCGGGGGGAGAGGCGACGGCGGCCCGGTGGCCGGGGCCCGCTTCCACGATCCCCACGATCTGGCCCGCGACCGGCACGGCCACCTCTACCTGACCGACCTGGGCAACCACGCGGTGCGGCGCATCGACATCGACACCGGGATCATCACCCGGGTCGCCGGCTCGGGCCGCGTCGGCTGGGGCGGCAACGGCGGCCCGGCCCTGGAGTGCGAGATCGACAACGACTCCGGCATCGCCGTCGACGACGACGGCAACGTCTACCTCTCCTGCGAGTGGTCGAACGTGGTCCGCCGCATCGATGCCCGCACCGGCGTCATCGAGCACTTCGCCGGCCTCGAGGCCCGGCATCACGGCCTCGAGCGCGGCGCCAGCCGGCCCTTCTCGGGCCCGTGGCTCAGCCTCGGGGGCTACTCGGGCGACGGCGGCCCGAAGGAGCGGGCCGGCTTCCACCACCCCGAGCATCTCGCCTTCGACTCGAAGGGCGACCTGTACGTGTGCGACAACTCGAACGACCGCATCCGCAGGATCGACATGACCACGGGCCTGGTCAGCACCGTTCTCGGCAACGGCATGCGGGCTTCCAGCGGCGACGGCGAGCTCGGCCCGGAGGCGGCCGTGTTGATGCCGGACGCCCTGTTCTTCGACGTCCATGACAACATGTACGTGGGCGAGAAGTACGGTTTCCGCGTGCGCCGGGTGGACGCGAAGACGGGGCGCGTCTCCACGGTGGCCGGCAACGGCCGGCCGGGGTGGGGCGACGAGGGGCTGCCGGGTCCCGAGAGCCGCATCAACTCGGTGGAGGCCGGTCTGTGGGCCGACCCCGACGGCACCGTGTTCTGGGGGGACTCCTCGGGCCGCCTGCGCCGGTGCGACGGCCCCACCGGCATCGTCACCACGGCCCTGGGGGGCACCTCGATCCACGACGGCGGACCCGCCGCGGCGGCCTTCCTGCGGGGGCCTTGCGGCCTCTCCGTGGCCGGGAACGGCGACATCTACGTCGCCGACATGTGGAACCAGCGGGTGCGCGCCATCGATGCCGCCACCGGCGTCATCCGCACCGTCGCCGGCGAGGGCGCGCGCGCCTACGGGGGAGACGGCGGGCCGGCGGCGGAAGCCTTCCTCGGCAACCCGGCCGACGTCTCCGCCGGACCCGGCGGAGACGTCCTCATCGCCGACACCCGCCACAGCCACGTGCGCCGCGTGGACGGCTCGGGCGTGATCCACAACTTCGCCGGGGCCGGCTTTCCCTGGGACCTCGGCGACGGCGGGTCGTCTATCAACGCCTGCCTCATCTCGCCCGCCGCGGTCGAGCACGGCCCGCGGGGCGACGTCTACATCGCCGACGCCGGCGCCCACCGGATCCGCAAGGTCGACGCCGAGACCGGGATCATCACCCCCGTCGCCGGCAACGGTCTCGACGGCTGCACCGGGGACGGCGGTCCGGCCCGCCAGGCCCGCATCGGGCGGCCCGAGTCCCTGCGCTTCGACGGCGCCGGCAACCTGTTCTTCGTGGACAGCGCCTCCTGCGTCGTGCGCCGCGTCGATGTCGCCTCGGGCCGGATAGAAACCGTCCTCGGCTGCGGCGCCGAGGGCTTCTCCGCCGACGGCACGCCGGCGCGGGAGGCCCGCCTCGGCAGCCCCCGGGGGCTGGAAGTCACCGCCGACGGGGGTGATGCCGGGGACGGCGGCCCGGCCACCCGGGCCCGGCTCAACCACCCCTGCGGCCTGCGCCTCTACGGGGACGGCCTGCTGCTCATCAGCGACCACTGGAACAACAAGCTGCGCGCCGTCCGCCTCGGGTAGGTCGAGGCGCCGCCCTCGACCGGCTGAAGGCGGACCCCCGCCTGACCCTCCTCAAGCCTCGTCCAGCGGATAGCGCTCGTCGCCCACCGCCTCCTGCAGCCGGTGCAGCTCGTCCGTCAGCTCCCTCCGCACGGCCGCGTGGGCCTCGTCGTGGTAGAGGCTGCGCAGCTCGTTCCCGTCCGCCTGCAGGTCGAACAACTCCCACTCCGGCGGGTGCCGCTCGTCGCCGGTGCCGGCCTGGCCGCAGCCGTCGTTGTAGAAGTAGATCAGCTTGTGGCGGTGGGTGCGCACGCCGTAGTGGGCGTAGACGTTGTGGGCGCCGTCGCCGTGCATCCAGTAGCGGTAGTACATGGACCGCTGCCAGTCGGGGGGCGTCTCGCCGCGCAGCAGCGGCCGGAAGGAGCGGCCCTGGAACTCGTCGGGGATCGTCACCCCCGCCAGGTCGAGGAACAGCGGCGCGAAGTCGACGTTGAGGACGAACTCGTCACAGGTGGTGCCCGCCTTCACCTCCCGGGGCAGGCGCGCCACGAAGGGCATGCGCAGCGACTCCTCGTACATGAAGCGCTTGTCGAACCAGCCGTGGTCGCCGAGGAAGAACCCCTGGTCGGAGGTGTAGATGACGAGGGTGTCCTCGGTCAGCCCCTCCCGGTCGAGGTAGTCCAGCAACCGCCCCACGTTGTCGTCGACGGCGGCCACCACCCGCAGGTAGTCCTTGATGTAGCGCTGGTAGCGCCAGCTCCTCTCCTCGCCCGGCGACAGGCGGGAGGGGACATCGGCCTTCAGGTCCTTCCACTGCAGATCCTCCATGCGCATGCGCGCCGCCGCCGCCGCGGCCGAGCGGTTCTGGTAGTCGTCGTCGAAGGTCTCCGGCTCGGGGATCTCCTCGTTTTCGTACAGGCCCGCGTGCACGGCGTCCGGCTCCCACTCGCGGTGCGGCGCCTTGTGGTGCACCATGAGGGCGAAGGGCCGGGTGCGGTCCCGGTTCCGGAGCCATTGCAGGGACATGTCCGTGATCAGGTCGGTCACGTAGCCCACGTGCACGCGCCGGCCCGCAGGATCGATCATCACCGGGCTGTGGTAGAGGCCCTGCCCCGGCAGCACGCGCCAGTCGTCGAACCCCGCCGGCTCGTGGTCCGGCCCCTGCCCGAGGTGCCACTTGCCGAAGATCGCCGTCTGGTAGCCCGCCTCCCGCAGCAGCTTCGGGTAGGTCGTCAGGCGGTTGTCCATGTGCGTCGACAGGGTGGTGACGCCGTTGACGTGGTTGTAGGTGCCGGTGAGGATCGCGGCCCGGCTGGGCGTGCAGATGCCGTTGGTGCAGAAGCAGTTGTCGAAGCGCATGCCCTCGTCGGCGATGCGGTCGAGGTTGGGCGTGCGGTTGATGCGACTCCCGTAGCAGCTCATGGCGTGGGAGGCGTGGTCGTCGGACATGACGAAGAGGATGTTGGGGCGGTCGCCGGGCATGGCTACTCCTTCTCGGGGCGGATCAGCAGGTTTCCGTAGGCGTCCACGTCCGCCCGGTACCCGGGGTGCAGCAACGTCGTCGAGTCCAGTTCCTGCACCACCGCCGGACCCTCGATGCGGGCCCCCGCGCCGAAGCCGGAACGCTCGTACACCGGACAGTCCACGTAACCGCCCGACTCCTCGAAGTATACCGCCCGCGATCCCGCCGGGCCGGTGCCGGCGTCCGCCTCCAGCCGCCGGAGCTCCGGCTTGGAGATCTCCCCCACCGCCGACAGGCGGATGCTGACGATCTCCACCGGCTCGTGGGGGGCCTTGAAGCCGTAGGCGCGCTCGTGCTCCTCGTGGAAGCGGCCGGCCAGGCGGCGCACCTCCTCCGGGGGGAAGGCGGAATCCTCGACCTCCACCGCAAGCTCCCAGCTCTGCCCCACGTAGCGCAGGTCGAGCTGGCGGACGAACCTCATGCGCGCCGGATCGACGCCGTCCGCGGCCAGGGCCTGGCGCCCCTGTGTCTCCAGGGCCTCCAGGGCCGACGCCAGGGTCTCTCCCCCCGTCGCTGCCAGGGGCTCCAGGTGGGTGGCGTTGAAGTCGTGGCGCAGGTCGGTGACCAGCAGGCCCATGGCGGAAAAGGTCCCCGGGCTCGGCGGCACCAGCAGCTCCGGGATCTCCAGCTCCCGGGCCAGCCGGTTGCCGTGCAGGGGTCCGGCCCCGCCGAAGGCGACGAGGGTGAAGTCCCGGGGATCGTAGCCGCGTTGGATGGAGATGCGGCGCAGGGCGCCGGCCATGGCCGAGTTGGCGATCTCCACGATGCCGCGGGCGGCTTCCACCGTCTCCAGCCCCAGGGGTTCCGCGCAGCGCTCCCGGACGGCGCGCGCCGCCGCTTCCACGTCCAGACCGATCTCCCCGCCGAGGAAGTAGTCGGGGTCGAGACGGCCGAGGACCAGGTTGGCGTCGGTGATCGTCGGCTCGAGTCCGCCGGCGCCGTAGCAGGCCGGCCCCGGGTCGGCCCCCGCGCTCCTCGGCCCGACCCGCAGGGCGCCGCCGCGGTCGATCCAGGCGATGGAGCCCCCGCCGGCGCCGATCTCCACCAGGTCGATGACGGAGCTGCGGATCGGATAGCCCCCGCCCCGGGCCCCGTGCTCGCTGGAGACCGCCGCCGAGCCGACCTCGTACTCCTTGGTGATGCCGGGGGCGCCGTCCTGGACGAGACCCGCCTTGGCGGTGGTGCCGCCCATGTCGAAGGACATCAGGTCCCGGCGCCCCAGCCGGCCGCCGAGGGCCCCCGCGGCGATCACCCCCGCCGCCGGACCGGACTCGACCATGTAGACCGGCTTCTCCGCCGCCGCCCGGAAGGAGTAGACGCCGCCGCTGCTCTGCATCAGCAGGAGGGGGGCCTCCAGCCCGGCCTCTCTCAGGCGCGCCTCGATGCGCTTCAGGTAGCGGGAGACGGCGGGGCGGATGCCGGCGTTGATCACCGTGGTGCTGGCGCGGAAGTACTCGCGGAAGTCGGGGGCCACCTCGCAGGAGAGGGAGACGGCCTCGGCGCCGAAGCGCTCCCGCAGGATCTCGCCGGCGCGCTGCTCGTGGCCGGGATTGGCGTAGGAGTGGAGGAAGCAGACGGCGATCGATTCCACGCCCTCGTTCTGGAGCCGCGCGGCCGTCTCCCGGAGGGCGGACTCGTCGAGGGGGCGGACCACCTCGCCGGACGCGTCGAGGCGCTCGGGCACCCCGAAGCAGCGGTGGCGGGGCACCAGGGGCGGCGGCTTCTCGAAGTGGACGTCGTAGAGCGAGGCCCGGATCTGGCGCTGGATCTCCAGCAGGTCGCGGAAGCCCTCGGTGGTGACGAACCCCGTGGACGCGAGGCGGCCCTCGATGATGGAGTTGGTGGCCACCGTCGTCCCGTGGACGACGTAGCTCACCTCCTCGGGCGAGACCCCCGCCTGGTCGAGGATGCGGGAGGTGATGCGCAGGAAGCCCTCGGAGGGGTCGGCGGGCGTGGAGGAGAGCTTGCAGATGTGGACCTGGCCGCTGGCCTCGTCCACGAGGGTGGCGTCGGTGAAGGTGCCGCCGATGTCGACGCCGAGGCGGAAGCTCCGCGGCACGGGCGGCGCCGGCCCTTCGGCCTCGGGCGGGACCATGCTCCGCCTACCCTTGTTCCCTGAGGCGCCGGGTCTCGTCCTCGTCCACCCTCCAGGCCTCGGTATCCACGGCCACGCGGTAGATCTCGCGGGCGCGGCCGGGATCGACCTTGCCGTCGCGCACGTCCTTCAGGACCCGCTCCGGGTCCCGCTCCTCCGGGGGGCCGTAGCCGCCGCCGCCGCAGGTGCGGTAGCTGAGGACGTCGCCGGGGCCGAGGGTGACGGTCACCTTGGAGCCGAGGGCCGTGGTCTCCCCGGAGCGCTCCACCAGGTAGCTGGCCTTGCGGCCGTCGTGTCCGCCGAACAGACCGTGGGGGCCCCAGCGGTCGCGGTCGGCGAGGATGGTGAAGGTGGCCCCCCCGGCCGGGAACCGGTAGTCGCGGCGCATGCCGAGGCCGCCGCGGTAACGGCCCGGCCCCTCGGAGTCCTCCACCAGCTCGTAGCGCTCGATGCGCACCGGGTAGTTCAGCTCCGTCTCCTCCACCGGGGCGTTCTCCGTGTTCTGGCCGTGGACCTGCACCGCGTCGGGGCCGTCGCTGCGGCAGCGGCCGCCGTAGCCGCCGCCGAGGGTTTCCAGGAAGCAGTAGTACTCGCCCGAGGCCGGGTCGAGGCCGCCGAAGCCGGAGTGGCAGATCATGCCCTTGGTGCCCGCCGGCACGCGCTCGGGGAGGGCCTGCGAGAGGGCCCGGAAGGTCACCTCCACGAGCCGCATGTGGGTCTCCCAGCCGCCGACCACCGGCGCCGGCGGCCGGCAGTTGACCACCGTGCCCTCCGGGGCGACGAGGCGCACCGAGCGGTAGAAGCCGGCGTTCAGGGGCACGTCGGTGTCGATGGCGCAGCGCAGCACGTAGGCGGCCACGGCGTAGGTCATGGAGAGGGTGGAGTTCACCGGCGCCGGGCGCTGCTCGTCGCAGCCGCTGAAGTCGAAGAGGATTCCCTCCTCGTCGATGACGACCTTCACCGCCAGCCGCACCGGCCGGTCGGTGAAACCGTCGTTGTCGACCACGCCCTCGGCGGCGAACTCCCCCCGCGGGAGCCGGGCGATCTCGTCGCGCGTGAGCCGGTCGGCGTAGTCGATGAGCCGCTCCGCATAGCCCTCCACCGTCTCCCTCCCGTAGCGCCGGTAGAGGTCGGTGAGCCGCCGGATGCCGGTGTTGTTGGCCGCCACCTGGGCGCGGAAGTCACCGGCCGTCTCGCGCTTGGAGCGGATCTGCCCGAGGATCAGCCGGAAGACGTCGGGGTTCATCGCGCCTCCGGTCACCAGCTTCACGGGCGGGATGATGACCCCTTCCTGGTAGACCTCCTGGAAGGCGCCGACGCTGGCCGGGGCCCCGCCGCCCACGTCGACGTGGTGGGCGAGGTTGGCGACGAAGCCGCACAGTTCCTCCTCATAGTAGACGGGGGCGATGAGGAAGATGTCGTTGAGGTGAACGCCGCCCCGGTAGGGGTCGTTCATGACGATGGCGTCCCCCGGGCCCAGGTTCTCGACGCCGTAGTCCTCGAGGGCCATGGGCACGAGGCGCACCATCGACCCGAGGTGGTTGGCCTGGGCGAAGGCCTGGGCCAGGACGTTGGCGCCGCGGTCGAAGACGGCGCACGAGAAGTCGCAGCGCGTCTTGATGTTGGTGGAGTAGGCGCTGCGCCGCAGGGCGGCGGACATCTCCTCGGTGGTCTCGCCGAGGGCGTTGCGGATGACCTCGAACTTGATGGGGTCGGTCTTCACGGCTCTCGGCGCCGGGTCAGGCGCGGTTCCCCGAGCCCCAGACCGAGGTGAAGTAGTCGCCCTCGTGGAACCGGTTGGGACGCAGGGGATGGAGGTCGACCTCGGGCTCCTGGCCGGCGATGACCTGCGCCAGAGACTCGCCGATGGAGGGTCCCAGCTTGAAGCAGTGGCCGTTGCCGGCGACGCAGGCGTAGTACCCGGGCACCTCCGGCTCGGGACCGACCAGGGGGTGCCAGTCGTCGGTGATGGTGTACATCGAGGCCCAGCCGCGCACGAAGGTGCCCCCGCGGGCGGCGGGGACGCGGCGGCCGAGGAGGTCCTCGATGCGCTGCCGGGTGGGCGCGTCGATCTCGGGGTCGTAGCGGTCGATGTCGAGGGGCTCGATCTCCTTGGGGAACCCGAGCCCGGCCAGCAGTTGGCGGGGCCCCGCCGGCCGGGCGTAGAACCGCAGCCGGGGATCCGAGAGCCAGGGGAACCCCTCCGTCTCGAAGGGGACCTCGAGGACGATGTCTGACTCGCGGCTCCAGCGGAAGGAGTAGTTCAGCCCCACCCAGGAGGCCACGACCCGCCCCCAGCCCCCGGCGGCGTTGACCACCACCGGCGTCGAGATCGGGCCCTCGTCGGTCTCCACGCCGGCCACGCGGTCCCCCTCCATTAGGATCCCGGTGGCGCCCACGCCCTCGCGCACCGTCAGCCCCCAGGGCCCGGCCGCCGAGGCCAGCAGCCGGGTGGTGGCCAGGGGGTCGGCGTACCCGGAGCGCGGCTCGAAGATGCCGGCCCGCACCTGCTCCAGATCGACCACGGGGAAGCGGTCCCCTAGCGCCTCGGGGGAGAGTTCCTCCACGGGCACGCCCAGCTCGCGCTCCATCCCGGCCACCTGCCGCCCCTGGTCGAGGCTGTCCTCGTCGAGCAGGGTGAGATAGCCGGTCTGCCGGAAGCCGCAGGAACCCCCGAAGACCTCCTGCGCGTCGACGAACATGCCGGCCGAGCGCACGGCCAGGCGGATGGTGAGGGGGTTGGAGTAGAAGGTGCGGATGGCGGCGGCCGAGTGTCCGGTGCTGACCGCGGCGAGGGTGCGTTTTTCGAGCAGCACCACCGATCCGAAGCCCAGTCTGGTGAGGAAGTGGGCGGTGCTGACGCCGAGGATGCCGCCCCCGATGACGACGGCGTCGGCGGTCGATGACATGTCTCTCTCCGGTGAATGGGCTGGTTGCCCCGGCCGGTCAATTAACGCAAGTTCCGGCCCATGGGCCACGCGCCGTCACCAGTGAAAGGAACGTCCTCGTGAACGACAGCGGAGCACCCCGGATCGCGGGCGCCGTGCCTGTCCTGGCCATGCCCTTCGACGACCAGGGGGTCATCGACGAGGACGGCCTGCGGCGCCAGCTCGACTTCTGCATCGAGGCCGGCTCGGAGGCCCTGGCCTTCGGCAAGGGCAGCGAGAGCGCCGTCCTCACCGACTCGGAGAAGGTCCGCGTCTGGAGCCTGGCGGCGCGGCACGTCGATGGCCGCGTGCCCGTGATCGCGGCCACCGCCCACGCCAGCCGGCAGGGCACCCTCGAGCATACGGGCCTCGCCCGGGACTGCGGCGTCGACTGCGCCATGGTCAACCCCGCCCCGTACGCCGGCGACGATCTGGTGGGCCTGTTCCGCGACCTGTCCGAGGGCGTGGACCTGCCGCTGATGGTCCAGGACGCCGGCGGCAACGCCCCGGCCGAGGTGCTGCTGCGGGCCGTGGACGAGGCGCCGCGCGTCAGCTGCCTCAAGCTGGAGTCGCAGAGGGCCCCGGACAAGATCGGCGCCGTCGTCGACGGGCTGCGGGAGCGCGGCCTGCTGGGCGGCGGCCCCCGGGAGCTCACCGTCCTCGGCGGCGGCAACGGCAACTGGCTGCCCGAGGAGCTGGACCGCGGCTCCGTGGGCAGCATGCCCCACCCGGCCCTGATCGACGCCTTCCGCACCGTCTGCGACCACTACGCCGCCGGCGACCCCGAGGCCGGCCGCCAGGCCTATCACGGCGTCCTGGCCCCGGTGCTGAGGGCCCTGACCGTCGGCTCCGCGTCCCCCCTCTGGCTGCACAAGACCCTCTTCGTGCGCGCCGGCATCTTCCGCAGCGCCCACTGCCGCCGCGGCGCCTCGGCCCTGCCCGACTGGCTCATGGAGCAGGTCCTGGGCCACCTCGACGCCCACGGTTTCGCCATCTCCCGGCGGATCGCATCCGGCCAGGGCGGCTGACCGGATGCCCCTCGCGGCACCGCGGCTCCCGGAGCGGCCCGGCCGGATGCGCCCCCCCGCACCACGGCGCGGCTTTCCGCCTCGGGCGGCAGCCATCGCGGCGGTCCTGGCCTTCGGCGCCTGCACCGGGCCTCTGGCCGCCGCGGATTCCGCGGAGACGGGCGAATCGTCCTGCGGCGAGGTGACCATCGCCGAGATGAACTGGGCCTCGGCGGCGGTGGCCGCCCACGTGGTGGATCTCATCCTCTCCGAGGGCTACGGCTGCGACACCGACCTGGTGCCCGGCGACACGGTGCCCACGGTGACCTCCATGACCGAGAAGAGCGAGCCTGACGTCGCCCCCGAGGTCTGGATCAACGCCGCCCGCGAGGCCGTGGAGAAGGCCGTCGCCGAGGGGCGGCTGAAGATCGCCGGCGAAATCCTCTCCGACGGCGGCCTCGAAGGCTGGTGGATCCCCGACTACATGGTCGAGGAGCACCCGGAGCTGACCACCCTGGAGGCGGTGCGCGGGCGGCCGGACCTCTTTCCCGACAAGGAGGAGCCGGGCAAGGGCCGCTTCTACGGCTGCCCGCCGGGCTGGGCCTGCGAGCACCTGAACGCCAACCTCTTCAAGGCCTACGGCATGGAAGAGGCGGGCTTCACCCTTTTCAACCCGGGCTCCTCCGAGGGGCTGAAGGCGGCCATCGCCCGGCAGTACGAGCGCCGGCGGCCGATCTTCGCCTACTACTGGGCGCCTACGGCGCTCCTCGGCCGCTACCCGCTGGTGCGGCTCGGCGGCATGGTCCACGATCCCGAGACCTGGGAGTGCATCGCCGACAAGGACTGCCCCGATCCGCAACCCAACGGCTGGGAGCCCAGCGTCGTGCTCACCGTGGTCACCTCCCGCTTCGCCGAGGAGTCGCCCGAGGCCTTCGAGTTCGTCTCCCGCTTCTCCTGGTCGAACGAGGTGGTCAACGGCTACCTGGGCTGGCAGGACGAGCGCCAGGCCACGGCCCGCGAGACGGCCGAGCACTTCCTCGGCAACAACGAGGAGGTCTGGCGGGCCTGGGTGCCCGAAGAGGTGGCGGAGAAGGTGAAGGCCGGCCTCTAACCCGCCCGGGGCCTGCCGCGAACAGGCCGGCGTACCGGCCGGCCGAAGGGAGGAACGCCGATGGCGGACTGGCTGCGGGAATTCCCGACTCTCGAGGTGGGCGAGTTGCGCGCCCTGAAGAAGTCCTTCGACGCGGGCTACCGGGGGTTCTCCCGGGAGTACGGCGAGGCGATCGAGGCGTTGTTCGACCCCCTCCTCTACGTCCTCATCCGCTTCGAGCAGCTCCTTCTCGCCACGCCCTGGTGGCTGATGATCGCGGTCATCGCCGGGTTGTGCTACGTGGCGAGCCGGAGCCGGTGGCTCACCGCCGGCGTGGTCGTCACGTTCTTCGCCATCGGCTATTTCGGCATGTGGGAGGACACGATGCGCACCCTCGCCATCATCCTCGTCTCCACCCTCATGGCCGTGGCCGCCGGCATCCCCGCCGGGATCGCCATGTCGCGCTGGGACCGGGTGCAGGCCGTGGGCACCCCCGTGCTCGACATCATGCAGACCATGCCGATCTTCGTCTACCTGATCCCGGTGGTCATGCTCTTCGGCCTCGGCAAGATCCCCGGCGTCATCGCCGTGGTGATCTACGCCGTGCCGCCGGTGATCCGGCTCACCAATCTCGGCATTCGCCTCGTGGACAAGGAGGTGCTGGAGGCGGCCGACGCCTTCGGCGCCAACACGCGGCGGCGGCTCATCGGCGTCCAGTTGCCCCTGGCCCTGCCCAACATCATGGCCGGCGTCAACCAGACCATCATGATGGCCCTCTCCATGGTGGTCATCTCCTCCATGATCGGCGTCAAGGGTCTCGGCCAGCCGGTGCTGCGGGCGGTGACCAACCAGTACTTCGCCCTCGGCCTGTTCAACGGCGCCGCCGTGGTCGCCCTGGCCATCGTCTTCGACCGGATCACCCAGAGCTGCGGCCGGCGCCTGCAGGCCAACCGTTGACCATGCAGTCGCCGCCGGCCGACATCGAGATCCGCGGCCTCTACAAGATCTTCGGCCGCGACGCGGACGCGGCCATGGCCTTGGTGCGCGAGGGCGTCGGCAAGGAGGAGCTGCTCGCCGACCACGACCACGTCCTCGGCCTGCGCCGCATCGACCTGACCATCGAGGAGCACACGATCCAGGTCGTCATGGGGCTCAGCGGCTCGGGCAAGTCGACCCTGATCCGCCACGTGAACCGGCTCATCGAGCCCACCGAGGGCGACGTGCGCGTGGGCGGCGAGGACGTGATGGCCCTCGACCGGAAGGAGCTGCAGGACTTCCGCCGGCACCGGGTGAGCATGGTCTTCCAGCGCTTCGCCCTCTTCCCCCACAAGACGGTCATGGAGAACGTGGCCTACGGCCTGAGGATGCAGGAGGTGCCGGTCGCCGAGAGGACGGACCGCGCCGGGCGCTGGATCGAGCGCGTCGGCCTGATGGGCTACGAGGACTCCTACCCGGCGCGCCTGTCGGGGGGCATGCAGCAGCGCGTCGGACTGGCGCGGGCCCTGGCCACCGACGCCGGGATCCTGCTCATGGACGAGCCCTTCAGCGCCCTCGACCCCCTCATCCGCACCGACATGCAGGGCCTCCTGCTGGAGCTGCAGCAGGAGCTGAGGAAGACCATCGTCTTCGTCACCCACGACCTCGAGGAGGCCATCGAGATCGGCGACCGCATCGCCATCCTGCGCGACGGCGAGATCGTCCAGAACGGCGATCCCCAGCAGATCGTCCTGGAACCGGTGGACGACTACATCGCCGACTTCACGCGCAACATCAACCGCGGCCGCGTCCTGCGCGTGGGCTCCCTCATGGAGCCGGCGAAGGACGGCCTGCGGGGGCCGCCCCGCCTCTCCCCGGAGATGTCCCTGGGCGACGCCCTGCCCCTGGTGACGCCCCCGGCCCCCGGCGAGGCCCCCGTGGTCGACGAGAGCGGCGAGACGGTGGGCTCGATCTCGGCGGGGCGGATCGTTGGGGCTTTGGGGGAGGGGGCGGCCGCAGAGGGTACCCATGGGCCCGGCTGAGCCGCCGCCCCCCGACCGCCTCGCCGAGCAGATCGGGTTCATCGTCGCCGCGGACCGGCTCAAGCAGGTCTTCCGGCGGTCGCGGCTCACCGACGACGACCGCTGGGAGAACGACGCCGAGCACTCCTGGCACCTGGCGCTGATGGCGCTGGTCCTGCGCGAGCACGCCGCCGAGGAGGTGGACCTGTGCAAGGTGCTGACCATGCACCTGATCCACGACCTCGTGGAGATCGACGCCGGCGACACCTTCGCCTACGACGAGGCCGCCCACGCCGGCAAGGAGGAGCGGGAGCGCGCCGCGGCGGAGCGCATCTTCGGCCTGCTGCCCGCCGGCCAGGGCGACTCCCTGCGGCGGCTGTGGGAGGAGTTCGAGGGGCGCGAGACCCCGGAGGCCCGCTACGCGGCCGCCCTCGACCGCCTGCAGCCCCTGCTGCTCAACTACCACATGCGCGGCGTCACCGGCTGGCGGCGGCACGGCGTGTGCGCGCCCCAGGTGGTGGCCCGCAACCGGCACATCGCCGAGGGCTCGCCGGCGCTGTGGGAGTTCGCCCGGCGGCTGATCGCGGACTCGGTGAAAGAGGGAAAGCTGGAGGGCTAGGAGCCCGCGCCGCCGGGCTGGAAGCGCTCCAGGCTCAAGCGCTCGGCCCGGGCGCGGCCGAGCCGCACCCGCAGGTGGACCTCCTGCGGGTTGTAGGACTGCTCGAGGACCTCCCCCTGCTCGTGCAGCTGCGACAGCAGCCGGCCCTCGGCCTGGGGGATGCGCAGGTCGAGGGTGACCTGCTGCTCCTGGCAGTGGATGCGGATCTGGTGGCGCAACTCGTCCAGGCCGGCGCCGGTGAGAGCCGACACGGCCACCTGGCCCTCCTCCGCGCAGACGTCCTCTTCCTCTTCCTCCTCCTCGCCCCTGTCGATCCGGTCGATCTTGTTGTGGACCACCAGCACGGGGCGGTCCCCGATGCCCAGGTCGGCGAGGACGCCCTCCACCGTTTCCATCTGATGGACGTAGTGCGGGTGCGACCGGTCGACCACGTGCAGCAGCAGGTCGGCCTCGGCCGTCTCCTCCAGGGTGGCGCGGAAGGAGGCGAAGAGGTGATGGGGCAGGCGCTTGATGAAGCCCACCGTGTCGGTGAGCAGGATCCGGGGCCCGCCCTCGAGGCCGACGGACCGGGTCGTGGAGTCGAGGGTGGCGAAGAGCTGGTCCTGGACGAGGACGTCGGCGCCGGACAGGGCCCGCATGAGGGTGGACTTGCCGGCGTTGGTGTAGCCCACGAGGGCGACGCGGAAGAGATCGCCGCGGGCCTTGCGGGAGGTGGCCATCTGCGAGCCGATGCGGTTCAGCTCGCTCTGCAGGGTGCCGATGCGGCCGCGGACCAGGCGGCGGTCGACCTCCAGCTGGGTCTCCCCGGGGCCGCGGCCACCGGCGGCGCCCATGCCGCGGATGGAGCCGCCCCCGGCCTGGCGCGACAGGTGGGTCCACTGCCGGGTGAGGCGCGGCAGCAGGTACTTGAGCTGCGCCAGCTCCACCTGCACGTGGGCCGAGCGCGTGCGGGCGTGGCGGGCGAAGATGTCGAGGATGATGGCGCTGCGGTCGAGGATGCGCATCTCCGTGAGCTCCTCGAGGTTGCGCATCTGGGCCGGGGACAGGTCGTTGTCGAAGATGATCATGTCGGCCCCGGAGCGCTCCGCCAGCTCCTTCAGCTCCTGGGCCTTGCCCTTGCCGATGTAGTAGGCGGCGTCGACCCGGGGCCGCGTCTGCACCACGCGCTCGACCACGGCCAGGGTCGCCGTGTCGGCCAGCCGGGCGAGCTCGTCGAGGGACTCCTCCACCTCCCACACGGGCCGGCCCGGCAGGGCCAGGCCCACGAGCAGGGCGGACTCGCGGGGCACGGCGGTGGGGTGGCTCATGCAGGCAATATCCCCGGACCACGGGAACGATGTCAAGCGCCGGGCCGGCCCGGGGGCGCCCGGCGGGGGCGGCTGCCGACCTTGACGCAGTACGACACAGAAGTGTAAGTTAATACGCGACTTACGACGCCAATCAGGCACCCTGGGAGAGAGCCTTGAGCCAGGCCCCCGAGACCCCCGACAGCCCATCCGCCGGCCCCGGCCCGCCGCGCCGGATGGCCCTGTTGCCGCTGCGCAACATGGTGGTCTATCCCCACATGCCCAACCAGCTCACGGCGGGGCGGGAGCGGTCCCTGAAGGCCCTGGAGAGCGCCGCCGAGGCCGGGTCCCCTATCGGCATCTTCACCCAGCGGCAGGTCGAGGTGGAGGAGCCGGGGATCGACGACATCTTCCCGGTGGGCACGATCGCCAAGATCCACCGCACCTGGCGCCTGCCCGACGGCTCGGTGCGCTTCATCATCCAGGGGCTGACGAGGGCCCGCCTGCAGTCGCTCGAGACGGCCGATCCCTTCCTCGTGGGACAGGTGTGCGAGCTCCACGACGTGGGCGACGAGGAATCGACCGCGGTGCAGGGGTTGATGCGCAGCGTCAACTCCCAGTTCCAGGCGGTGGTCGACCTCTCCCCGCAGCTGCCGGAGGAGTTGAAGGTGGTGGCCGTCAACATCGAGCACCCCGGCCGCCTGGCCGACCTGGTCGCCTTCTACCTGGACCTGCCCCTGGAGGAGAAGCAGAAGGTCCTGGAAGAGGTCGACATCCCCGAGCGCCTGCAGTTCGTGGCGCGGGTGCTGGCGCGGGAGCAGGAGATCCTCGAGGTCGGCGCCAGCATCCAGCACCAGGTCCGGGAGAAGATGGGCAAGTCCCAGCGCGAGCATTACCTGCGCGAGCAGCTCCGCCAGATCCAGAAGGAGCTCTCCGGGTCGGACCCCTCCAGCGCCGAGCACGACGAGCTGCGCCAGCGCGCCGAGGCGGCGCAGTTGCCGGCTGAGGCGAAGGAGGCGGTGGAGCGGGAGCTGGGGCGGCTGGAGCAGATGATGCCGGCGTCGCCGGAATACTCGGTGGCCCGCACCTACCTCGACTGGATCCTGTCCCTGCCGTGGGCCGCCTCGACCCCCGACCACCTGGACCTGGGGGAGGCCGAGCGGATCCTCGTGGACGACCACTACGGCCTCGACAAGGTGAAGGAGCGCATCCTCGAGTACCTGGCCGTGCGCCGGCTGCGGGCCGAGACCAAGGGCCCCATCCTGTGCTTCGTCGGCCCGCCGGGCGTGGGCAAGACCTCGCTGGGCCGCTCCATCGCCCGCGCCATGGGCCGGGCCTTCACGCGCATCAGTCTCGGCGGCGTCCACGACGAGGCCGAGATCCGCGGCCACCGGCGCACCTACGTGGGCGCCCTGCCGGGGCGCATCGTGCAGGGGATGAAGAAGGCCGGCTCCAACAACCCCGTCTTCATGCTCGACGAGATCGACAAGGTCGGCGCCGACTTCCGCGGCGACCCCTCGGCGGCCCTGCTTGAGGTCCTCGACCCCGAGCAGAACTCGGCCTTCGAGGACCACTACCTCGACGTGCCCTTCGATCTGTCGCAGGTCATGTTCATCACCACCGCCAACCTGCTCGACCCGGTGCCCCCGGCCCTGCGGGACCGCATGGAGGAGATCCCCATCCCCGGGTACACCCCGCACGAGAAGCTCCAGATCGCCCGGCGACACCTGCTGCCGCGGCAGCTGGCCGAGCACGGCCTGACCCCGTCGCGGCTGAAGATCGAGGACGACGCCGTCCTGCGGCTCGTCGAGGAGTACACCCGCGAGGCGGGGGTGAGGAACCTGGAGCGCCAGCTCGGCACGGTGTGCCGCAAGTCGGCGCGCAGGTTCGTCGAAGGGCGCAAGAGCCCGATCAAGGTGCCGGCCCGGCGCCTCGACGAGTACCTGGGTCCGGCCCGGTTCTTCCCCGAGGTGGCCGAGCGCGGCGACGAGGTCGGCGTGGCCACCGGCCTGGCGGCCACCGCCGCCGGCGGCGAGATCCTCTTCATCGAGGCCACCGGCATGCGGGGCAAGGAGAACCTGATCCTCACCGGCCGCCTCGGCGAGGTGATGCGGGAGTCGGCCCAGACGGCGCTGAGCTACCTGAAGTCGCGGGCCGACGACCTCGGCATCGACGTGGAGGGCCTGGAGAAGTCCGACATCCACCTGCACGTGCCGGCCGGGGCGACGCCCAAGGAAGGCCCCTCGGCCGGGGTGGCGCTGGCCGTGGCCCTGGTCTCGATGCTGACCGGCCGGGCGGTGCGCTGCGACGTGGCCATGACCGGCGAGATCACCCTCCGCGGCCGGGTGCTGCCGGTGGGCGGCATCCGCGACAAGGTGCTGGCCGCGCAGCGGGCCGGCATCGGCACCGTGGTGCTGCCGACCCGCAACGAGAAGGATCTGGAGGAGGTGCCCGCCGAGGTGCGGAGCGACGTGGCCTTCGTGCCGGTGGACGACTTCGACGAGGTGCTGGAGGTCGTCCTCGCCGGCCTGGGCAAGGCGAAGGCCGGGCCGGGGACCGGAGAGGCCGGAACCGGCAAGCCGGCGGTCCGGGGCGCGGGCCGGATCGACCTCCCGAAGCGGAAGGCCGCCTCTCCCGCCCGTCGGTCCCGGGACAAGGTCCGGCGGAGCCCGGCGAAGTGAGCCGGGGCGGGTCCGGCCCCCGGCGTCAGGGCGCCGGGCGTCCCTGAGCGGCCCCCCGGGTCTCCATTCCAGTCATGACCCCTCAAGGCGAATCCAGGGACGGACCCCTGTCGGCCCTGCGGCGGCAGCTGCGCGACAGCGGCGATCCGGGCTCCACCGAGGCGCGGCGCCGGTTCTGGGAATCGCGCCTGGAGGAGCTGGCCCGCGCCCACCAGGCCGGCGCCGGCGGCGGGGAGACGGCGGCCGGCATCGCCGCCGCGGTGGACGCCGTCGTCCTCGACGCCTGGGCGGCGGCGGCCGGGCCCCACCAGGACGTGCGCCACGCCGTGGCCGCTCTCGGCGGTTACGGCCGGGGAGAGATGGCGCCGCGGTCGGACGTGGACCTGCTCTTCCTCTTCGCCCGCGAGCGCCACAAGAGGGCGGAGCTCATCCGCGGCGTCCTGCACCCGCTGTGGGACCTCGGCTTCGACATCGGCCACAGCAGCCGCACCCTGGCCGAGTGCGTCGCCATGGCGCGCGACCTCGAGTCGTGCACGGCCATGCTCGACGCGCGCCTGCTGGCCGGCGACGGGGAGTTGTTCGCCGGCTTCCGGCAGCGGCTGCTGGCCCGCCTGCCGAAGGCCACGGTGCGCCGCCTGCGCCGGCTGCACCTGGAGCGGGGGGCCCACGCCGGCTCCGTGCAGCTGTTGGAGCCCAACGTCAAGGAATCGCCCGGCGGCCTGCGCGAGATCCACCTCCTGGAATGGGCCGCCAAGGCCCATGGCCGCACCGCCGACGCGGCCGACGGCCTCCGCCGCTGCCTCGACGAGCAGGACCTGGAGGCCCTGGCCTCGGGGCGCGACTTCCTCTGGCGCATCCGCCACGAGCTGCACTTCTCCATGGGCCGCAAGCAGGACGTGCTCGAGAACGAGATCAAGCCCGTCGTGGCCAGGAACCTCGGCTACTTCGACCGCGCCGTGGGCGCCCCGGGCGAGCTGCCCCGCCAGGGGGACCTGCTGCGCGTGGGAACGCCGGACCGCACCGGCGCCGACCGGGGCCGCGAGCTGGCCGTGGAGGCCTTCCTGCGCGACTACTACCTGCACGCCAGCCGCGCCTTCCACGTGGCGCGCCTCGGCTTCGACCGCCTGGCCGCGGGACCGCGCAAGGGCCGGCGGCTGCTGCTGGAGCCGGGGGTGGTGGCGGTGGACAACCAGATCGAGCTGCCCGGCGGCGCGGACTGGCTGGCCGCCGACCCGCTGCGCCTGCTGTCGATCTTCCGGCTCTCCCAGACCCGGCGCCTGTCCCTGTCCGAGCCCGTATGCCGGATCCTGCGCCAGTCCCTGCACCTGATCGACGACGAGGTGCGCCGCCATCCCGGGGCCCGGGACCTCTTCCTGCGCATCCTCGAGCGCCGGCGGCACACGGCGGCCACCCTGCGGGAGATGCACGATCTCGGCGTCCTCGGCGCCTACCTGCCGGAGTTCGGCGACCTGACCTGCCTGGTCCAGTACGACATCTACCACGTCTACACCGTGGACGAGCACACCCTCGTCGGTCTGGAGAAGCTCGAGGAGCTTCTGCGCGGCGAGGGGCCGCCGTCGCTGGTCAAGGCCGCCGCGGAGATCGAGCGCAAGGACCTGCTCTTTCTGGGGATGCTCCTGCATGACATCGGCAAGTCGCGCCGGGAGGAGCACATCAGCGTGGGCCTGCGCATGGGCGCCGGGCTGTGCCAGCGCATCGGTCTCTCCGAGGCGGACACGAGGCAGGTCCTGTTCCTCATCGAGAACCACCAGGAGATGGTCACCATCTCCAAGCGCCGCGATCTCGACGATTACCGGATGATCGCCGACTTCGCCGGGCGCTTCGCCGAACCCGAGTGGCTGCGGGCCCTGTACCTGATGTCCTACGCCGACCTGTCGGCGGTCGCCTCCGACGCCTGGACCGATTGGCAGGGGGCGCTGCTCTGGGAGCTCTACCACAAGACCATGGAGCAGCTCGCCTCCGGCATGCAGAGCCTGGAGGGCCGCGCCCGGGCGCGGATGATCGCCGAGGGCCACCTGGAGCGGATCCGGGGCCGCTGGACGCCGGAGAAGGCAGAGGCCTTCGAAGCCCACGTGGACCGCCTCCCCGAACGTTACCTGCTGGCCTACGGCCTGGAGCAGATCGAGCGCCACCTGGCCCTGGTGGAGGCCCTCGCCTCGGGGGAGGAGCGGGTCCTGCTGGAGTTCGTGGAGCACCCGGACCACACGGAGGTCGCCGTCTGCGCGGCCGATCAGCGCCACCTGCTGGCCGAGATCTGCGGCGTCCTGGCCGTCCACGACATCAACATCCTGCGCGCCGACGTGCAGACCCGCGACGACGAGGTCGTCATCGACACCTTCCAGGTCACCGACGTGGACGGCACGGCGGCCCTGCCCCCGTGGAAGAAGGAGCGCCTCGGGCGGCGCCTGTCACAGGTGATCGGCGGAGAGCTGGCCGTGCAGGAGCTCTTCGACCGCTACAGCGCCAACTGGAGCCGCCGCCGCGACCGACCCGTCCGCGACCCGGAGGTGCTCTTCGAGAACCAGGTCTCCGACCGCTACACCGTGGTCGACGTCAACGCCCAGGACGCGGTGGGCCTGCTCTACACCATCACCCACTGCCTGGGCGAGCAGGGCTGCGGCATCCACATGGCGATCGTCGACACCGTGGCCGACCGCGCCACCGACGCCTTCTACATCGTCGACGCCGACGGCGGCAAGATCGTCAACTACGACGCCCTGGAGAGCCTCCGCGGCCAGTTGCTGGAACGGCTGTCGGCGCGCTGAGCCGCCCTCGAGCCTGCCTCTGACCGGCGCCCCCGACGACGGAGAGGTCGCCGGCGTCAGTCGGCGCCCGCCTCGCCGCCACCGCTGTCACCTGCCTCCCGGCAGCGCCACGTCCTCCTCCTCCCAGGCCCGCCACTTGGAGGGACTGTCCCTCACCTTCGGGCCGGCGTACTGCAGGCTGAACTGGTACGAGGGCGCCTCGAAGAGCGTGGAGCCGCCGCAGTCGAGGCGCATCGCCTCGGTGCAGGCGTAGGAGACCGACCCCTCCCGGCGGCGGGCCCACACGAAGCGGGCGTCCGTCTCGATCCAGGCGTAGCGGGTGCGGCCGGAGGACCAGGTGTAGCGCGGGCGGACGTCCTCCATGAGCAGCTCCTCCTCCCGGTCGAGCTTCACGCCGACGACGGTCTCGCCATGGTCGGATTCGACCACCAGGCCGGCGGCGGAAGGGCGGTCGACGTCGGCCACGCGGATGCGCCCGGCGATGGCGGCGGCGTCCTCGGCGCGGTCGTGGGGCGCCAGGACCGAGTAGAAGGCGACCCACTTTCCGGCCGCCAGCCGGCCCGAGGTCGTCTGGTGGAGGAGGATCTCCTCCTGCCAGTGGCGCCGGACCGGCTCCCGGCCCTGCCAGAACCAGGGCCGAGGGGGCAGGATCAGGGCCAGGGCGGGGGCGCCCTCCGGCGCCGCGTACACCTCCCCTCCCGGCTCGGTGCGCACGGAATCGATGGCCGTGTCGAAGTAGCCTTCCCCCTCGTGGAGCACCTTCTGCGTGTGGTAGAGGTTGGAGAGGGTGAAGACCTCGTCCCGGAGGGCCTGGATCGCGTCGATGACGAGGAACATCTCCTCGTCGAGCAGGTAGGCGACGACGCGGTCGTGCAGGTACCCGGCGCCGCGGTCGACGACGCGGGTGCGCGAGAACTCCACGCGCGCGAAGCGCCGGTAGTCGATGCGGCTCGTCTCCACCGGCCGGTAGCGCCCGTCGTTGTGGAGAAAGTCGTAGAGCGAGTCCCCCTCGCGCATCAGCTCGTTGCGCACGACGACGCGGTTGTGGTAGAGATCGGCCCGGTAGTGCCCGTTCGGCAGTTTCTCGCGGTAGCCGCCGTCGTGGAGCAGCAGGGCGCCCCGGCTGGTCAGGGTGGAGATGCTGTTCTCGTCGGCGTGTCCGTGATGGGCCTTCTCCGCCTCCACGGGGATCGTGTGGTTGAGGTAGTCCCGCTGGGTGCGGCCGTAGTCGGTGTCGGGCTTGTAGTTGAGCAGCAGGAAGGTGTCCTGCCGCGACCACCCGCTGCGGAAGACGACCTTCTTGCCCGCCAACTCGTCCAGCACCTCGCGGCCCCTCCAGGTCGGGGCGCGGGGCTCGACCTCCTCGTCGAGCCAGTTGGCGGCCTGCACCCAGATCACGGGGTCGCCGAAGGGCCCGGGGCCGTGGCGCTCCAGGAGGCGCTCGAAGACCTCGCCGGCGGCCCAGCGCAGGCAGCCGTCGCCGTACTCCCGGGCGCCGCGCTCGAAGATGGCCAGGTATTTGGGCAGGTTCGACGCCCAGTAGGAATCGCCGAAGTCGGCGACCCCGCCGATGGGGCACAGCAGGTTGAGGTAGTACTCGAAGTAGAAGCGGCTCGTGGGCTGGCGGAAGAAGGCGGCCTCCTCGCCGGCGAGATCGACATAGGCGAGGACCGCCTGGGTCCACATGGCGTGGTAGTGCATGGCGTCCTCGATCGTCCAGCCCTCGAGGCTGTCGGCCATCAGCTCCCGCGCCATGCGCTCCCAGCGCCGGGCACGTGGGTCGCCGGCACAGGCCCGGGACGCGGCGAGCAGACCCCAGGCGCGGATGGCGGTGCGGTTGTGGGCCCCCCACTCGGGAAAGGCGAAGAGGAGCTCGCAGCTCTCGGCGAGCATCTCGCGTATGGCCCGGTGCTGCTCGTCGGTGACGGCCCCGCTCTCGCGGATGCTCAGGTACGCCTCGGCCATCGTCGACAGGTGGAAGAAGTTGGGCTGGGCCGGGAGGCCGCCGGCGAACTCGGGCCGGTCCGGTATCAGGTGGCGCGGATAGGCCTCGGCGAAGCGGCCGTACGCCGCCAGCCGCCGGGCCGCCGAGCCCGCCAGGTCCTCGTCGCCCTCCTCCCGGGCCAGGAATCCCTCGGCGAGAGCCAGATTGAGAGGCAGGGCCGGCGGCTGCTGCAGTCCGGAGAGCGGTTCCGGGTGGAGGTCGGCCAGCCATCTGTCCAGGAGGCCTTCGGCCTTCCCCTGGGCGCCGGGCACCCAGAGGCGCAGGCGCTCCACGTAGGCCTGGCTCGAAGTCGGCGTCATGTTTCCTCGTGTCGGCGAAGGGAAAGCGGATCCGTCCGGGACGGCCGGCCAGGGCGGCGTGCCGGGCCGGAAGGCCCGCGCCCGGATCCGTGGGGTGCTGAGCGGCCATAATCGTCAGGCTCTTCCTTGCGGCGCAAGGATGTGCGAGGAGGCGGGCCGGCCCCGGGGCCGGGCTTGTCGGGACCGTTGGCCGCCGTCCACCTTATCGGGGACATACCCCTTCTCGCGGATGCAGCTGCGATCCCTCAATCCAATCCCAGGCCCTCCCGATCCTCCTCGCGCCAGGGCGCCGTGACCCTCCGCGCCCTCTTCGCCGGCGCTGTCGTCTGCGTCCTGCTGGGGGTGGCCGCCCCGTACGAGAACCTGCTCATCTCCGGCTCTCCCCTGCACTTCGACTACAGCACGCCGGCGGCGGTCTTCCTCTTCCTCCTGTTCCTGCTGCTGGCCAACCCCGTCCTGGCCCTGCTGCGGCGCAGCTGGCGGTTCACCGCCGCCGAGCTGGCCACGGTGTACATCATGGCCGCCGTGGCCTGCACGATCCCCACGGGCGGCCTCGTCTGCCACCTCCTGCCCCACATCTCATCGGGGACCTACTTCTCCACGCCGGAGAACGGGTGGGCCCAGGAGATCGTGCCCTTCCTGCCGCAGTGGATGCGGGTCTCCGACCCGCAGGCGGTCAAGTGGTTCTACGAGGGGCTGCCGTCGGGGACGCCCCTGCCCTGGATGGCGTGGCTGGCGCCGCTGCTGGCGTGGCTGCCCATGCTGCTGGCCGCGTACGCGGCGATGACGGCGCTCATGGTGCTGGTGCGCAAGCAGTGGATCCAGCACGAGCGCCTCACCTTCCCCCTCGTGCAGGTGCCGATCTCGATGATCGGCGACGAGGGCGAGAACCGCGGGAGGGTGAGCGGATTCTTCCGGAGCCCAGCCGTCTGGATCGGCATCCTGATCCCCTTCCTGCAGTACTCCCTGCGGGCCCTGCACAACTACTACCCGGTCGTGCCGGAGGGGGTGCCGATCTGGCAGTACTACTACTTCTGGGACGGCAAGTTCCAGTTGCGCTGGTCGATCAGCCACGCCGTCGTCGGCTTCGGGTTCCTGCTGAGCACCAAGCTCGGGTTCAGCATGTGGTTCCTCGGGCTCCTGACCACCCTGGAGCGGGCCCTGCTCCTGCACTACGGAATCCCCGGGACCCAGCGCGTCGAGGGCATCGCCCTCGGCTCGGCCTACCTGGCCTACCAGGGGTTCGGAGCCCTGGTGGTGCTCGCCGCCAGCTCCCTGTGGGTCGCCCGCCGCCACCTGGGGCAGATCTGGCGCAAGGTCGCCGCCCGGACCAGCGACGTCGACGACGGCGACGAGATCCTGTCCTACCGACAGGCCGTGGGCCTGCTGGCGGCGGCCGTCCTCGTCATGTGCGTCTGGCTCCACGCGGCCGGCATGGCCTGGTGGCTGGCGCCGCTCCTGATCGGGACCGCCCTGGGTGTGATGTTCGGCCTGACGCGCATCGTCGCCGAAGGGGGGCTGGCGGTGACCAAGGTCCCCCTGGTCCCGGTGGATGCTCTCATCGGCACCTTCGGCGCCAGCGCCCTCGGGCACGCCAATCTCGGGGCCCTCGGCATGACCTTCACCTGGGCCGGGGGGATGCGCGTCACCCTGATGGCGGCGGTCATCCACGGGCTGCGGCTGGCCGAGCACTACATCACCGTGCACCGGCGCCGCCTGGCCGCCGCGGTCCTGCTGGCCGTGCTGTGCGCCGCCGCCGCCTCGGCAATCACGATTCTGACCCTCGGGTACCGCCACGGCGCCCTGAACCTCAGCTTCTGGTTCTTCGGGGAGAGGGCCGCCACCCTGCCGTACACCTTCACGGCCTACCACCTGGCCAACCCGGCCGGCGTCACCTGGGAGTTCCTCGGCGTCAGCGGTGCGGGCGGGACCGTCCAGCTGGCCCTGACCCTGGCCTCCAAGCGGTTCCTGTGGTTCCCCGTGCATCCCATCGCCTTCCCCATCAGCGCCATGTGGACGACCCATCACCTGATGCCCAGCATCTTCATCGGCTGGCTGGTGAAGGCCGCGGTCCTGCGCTACGGCGGCGCCACCCTGTACCGCCGGGTGCGGCCCTTCTTCCTCGGTCTCATCCTCGGACACTATGCTACCGGGGGCCTCTGGTGCGTCATCGACGGGATCACCGGCATGACAGGCAACTACCTGTTCTTCTGGTGACTTGCCGGGGGCGGGAAGGCCGGGGATCCTCGCGGGCTTGCAAGGGGTTGCACCGACGGGCGGACAGCGGGCGGATTTTTTCCGTTGCGGTATTCGGCTTCCAGGTCGTAAATTAGCCGTTTAGCTCGATCACACTCTGTTCCGCTGTTCCGGCTCCGCAGGGCCGCGGCGCCGTCGCCCGCGACGGAATCCCCGCCCGCCGGAGCCCCGAGGAACCACTCTGGAGGAGGAGCCATGGAGGTGCTGCATAAGGTTCGGCCGGTGCTCGCTCTCGCGATCCTGGCCCTGGCGCTGGGCGCCCAACCCGCCCTGGCCAGCTACGGCAAGATCTCGGGGCGGATCACCGACGCTTCAGGAGAGCCCCTGATCGGGGCCCGGGTGAGCACCGAGGTCGGCGGCTTCCGTCTGGGTACGGTCACCGACGACGAGGGACGCTACTTCATCCTCAACGTCCCGCCCGGGCGCTACGCCGTCGAGGCTGGCCACGTAGGCCACCAGACCGTGCAGAAGACAGATGTCCTCGTGCGGCTGGACTTGACGACCACCGTTGACTTCTCCCTGGCCACCGAGGCGATCAAGGGCCCCGTGGTCGTCGTGCTCGCCGAGCGCCCCCCGGTGGAGAAGAGCCTGACCTCGACGCGTCAGACCATCGACCGGAGCGAGATCAACAACACCATGCCGGTCTCCGACCTGCAGGACCTGATCAACACCACCCCCAGTTCCTTCCGCGGCTTCATCCGAGGGGGCCGCAAGGCGGACACCAAGGTCCTCCTGGACGGCATCGACGTCTCCGACAGCTATTTCCGGGCCGGCGAGGGCAACGGCGTCTACTCGCCCTACACCGCGACCCACCGCTCCGTGGGGAGTGAGTTCACCTCGGTCGGGGTCAACGCTTCCTCGGTGCAGAGCCTGGACGTGATCTCCGGGACCTTCAACGCCGAGTACGACGCGGCCACCGCCGGCATCGTCAACGTCGTCTCGCGGGAGGGCGGGGGGGAGCTCGAGACCCAGGTGTTCTACCGCACCGGCCCCGGCACCAAGAACGCCGGGCCCGACGTCTACAACGACCTCGCCAGGTACCTCGAGGAGCGCGCCGCCCTGGCGAACGCCGACGACGACGCTCAGAAGGCCAAGGCGGAGTACTACTCCTTCGACGAGGGCACCATCGACGAGGTCGGGTACGGAGGCGGCCTGCGCCAGGAGCTGGAACTGTCCGTGGGCGGCCCCCTCACCAGTCGGGGCAACTTCTTCTTCACCGGCCGCTTCCTCGACGACCGGGGGAACTTCTCCAACGCCCTGAACCGCGGCGCCCGTCTCTCCCTCAAGGCCACCCACCGCGCCACCGATGCCCTCAAGATCACCGCCAACCTGTCCGTCGACGACGGGGGCCGGCTCGGCGGCTGGGTCAACCGCGACTTCAACGGGCGCTTCAAGTTCTACCCGCAGGGGGCGATCGGAAACAAGAAGCTCGGGGTCCTGGCCTACCTGGGCCTGAGCCACACCCTGTCGGAGCGGACGATCATCGACGTCAAGCTGTCCCAGCTCAACCGGACGAGCGAGTTCGGGTTCTCCGACGACAACGGAGACGGCGTTTCCACCCTGGAGGAGGGCGGGGACTTCATCCGCATCGACTCGGCCGAGGAGTCCGAGCTCTACCTGGGCGTCGGGGGCAGCGCCGTGGACGCCGACGGCAACTTCACCTTCTTCACCTCCGACCCCGGCAACGAGCGGTTCTTCACCCTGGGTTTCTCGAACAACCAGTACCGGTTCGGCCAGCCGGGATTCTATTATGAAGAGCTCAAGCGCAACGTCACCCAGTTCAAGGCCGATCTCACCCACCAGTGGAACTTCCACCACCAGTTGAAGACCGGCCTGCTCTACCGGCGCCACACCCTGGACCAGTACCAGCAGCGCACCCAGGTCAAGGTCATCTACGACCCGAACTTCCCCTTCGAGACGACCGCGTACACCCTCAATCCGGCGGAGACCGCCCTCTACGTGCAGGACAAGATCGAGTACGAGGGGGTCATCGTGAACGCCGGCGTGCGCCTCGACATGTTCAACCCGGGGGCCCAGGTCCTGGCCGACTTCTTCAACCCCTCGATGCAGGACACGCTGTCCAACGGCCAGATCACGCGCAAGGCGCGCCTCGGCGAAGACGCCGACACCAAGATGTTCTGGCAGCCGCGGCTCGGCATTTCCCACCCCATCTCCGAGACGGCGGCCATGCACTACTCGTGGGGCAAGTTCTACACGCCGCCGCCGTTCTCGCAGCTCTACGACGAGTACGGCACCTTCGCCAACCCGTCGCTGCCGAACGTGCGCGACGTGAACGCGGACCCGCCCGAGGCCACGGCGTACGAGATGGGCCTGCAGTGGGGCTTCCATCCCGACTACCTCGTGGACGTCACCGCCTACTACCGCGACATCGAGAACTACGGGCGCACCGGTTACGCCATAAATCCCGATCCCGCGGCCGGCGCCGGCTTCGGCTCCTACACCTTCACCACGAGCTTCGGCTACGCCGACGCCCGCGGCATCGAGCTCTCTCTGTTCCGCCGCCCGGGCAAGATGGTCTCGGGGCGTCTGAACTACGCCTTCAGCTACATCAAGGCCTCGGGCGGGGCCGGCCGCCTGACCCCGTTCCCGGACAAGACGAGCTACGCCTATGCCGCCGGCGACACGGAGATCCCGCTGGAGGACCGCCAGACCTTCAACACGGTGGAGCGCAACGTGCAGGGAGGGAACAATTCCCTCACCACCGGCTTCGACCGCGCCCACCAGTTGAGCCTGTCCCTGCTGGCGCGCCTGCCCTATGGACTCGACCTGTCGCTGATCCAGAGCCTGGAGAGCGGTTTCCTCTACCGGCTGACCCAGACCTCGGAGGATCCGCGCGAGCGCGCCACCGAGCGGGGACCGGCCAACGCGAGCACCGACCTGCGCCTCACCCGGGGGCTGGAGCTGCTCGGGGCCAATGCGGGCGTCTTCCTGGAGGTCACCAACCTGCTGGACCGGGAGAACGTGCTGGCCTTCGACAATTCCACGATCCCCAGCCAGGTCCTGTGGGAGGAGGAGCAGGATCCGACCGGGGAGTTGAACCGCGCCTTCAGCGGCCAGTCGATCCCGCTGTACGGCCCGCCGCGCCAGATCGGCCTCGGCGTGAGCATCGGCTTCTGAGAATGCGCTCATGGAACGGATCAGGGATTCTATCGGAGGAAATACGATGACCAAGTACCTGAAGCCGGCAGGCGCCGGCCTCCTGGCCTTGCTCCTTGCTGCCGGGGCCGCGGGTGCGCAGGGCCCGGGGATCATGATGGCGGGCGACCTGTGGGAGACCTACCTGCCCACCAACGTGGCCAAGACCTACTACGAGGTGGAGACCGATCCCAACCAGCTCTACCACCTGTTCCGCGTGGGCAACCTCGACCGCCAGTGGACGACGCCCACACAGATGTACCCCGGGGGTGAGAACATCCATATCCCGTGGAAGCAGGATATGGAGATGATCGAGTACAGCCCGGGCATCAACAATTTCACCACCTCCTCCGACCCCCGCGCCAAGGACTACGTGTACGGCTTCCACACGCCGGCCCTCGGACCTGGGACGGCGGACGACGGCGCCCGCTGGGTGGACCCCGGCAACCGGCACCAGATGATCTACGAGGGCTCGACGCGGACCAACATCGGCGTGGACGTGAAGTACCGCATTCGCCAGTGGTCCCTCAATCACGCCAACATGAACGACTTCCTCATCCTCGAGCTGGAGTTGACCAACACGGGCGATTTCGATCCCGACGGCGACGGCAACCCCGAGCAGACGGGCCGCAGGATCGAGGCCCTGGTCCTCAACCTGCGCAACGAGCTGATCAACTCCATGACCAACAGCCAGGCGGGGCGGCGCGGGGCCAGCGGCTGGTTCACCGGCCCGGTGAGCGGCTACGACGCCACCCTCGACCCCGACGGCAACCCCTGGGACGTGCCGGTCACCTTCACCGGTCCGGCGCCCTCGCAGTTGACGGCGACCGGTCCCGACGGTGTGCCCTGGGCGCCCGACGGCAGCCGCGAGCTGGGCGGCACCATGCGCAGCCGCCACTACTACTACGACATCCATACCGGGTCTCAGTGGATCGCGGTCAAGCAGGGCGCGCTCCCGGCGGACGGGTCCAGCTTCGATCAGCCGGACAAGAAGACGGTCTTCGACAGCCATCCCGTCGGCGCCGGGGCGGAGCGCGGCTGGTACACGTCGGTGAGCAAGGGGTACGGGAACAACGACCACAACGCCTGGGAGAACCACGTCCTCTCCATGGGCACGTTCTACGAGAACGGGGGCCGGGTCTCCGACCGCACCGCCTTCGTCCTCAAGCCCGATCCCAACTACTTCGACGCCAGCCATCCCGACATCGTGGAGGGCAACCCCCTGACCTTCGTGGCCGCGGTGAAGCCGGAGGGGGAGCGCGGACAGCCTCGCGGGGACATGAAGTACAACGGCACCTTCGCCCAGAACTGGGAGAAGGGCAACGCCGGTTCCCTGCCCGACGGGAGCGACTCCGACTGGGACGCCGGGTACACCATCGCCCACGGCTTCGACGGCGACCACTTCGTCGGCGTCGGACCCTTCTCCCTGGAGGTGGGCGAGACCATCAGCATCACCATGGCGGAGTACGGCGGGTTCCGGCTGCAGGGCGCCCGGCGGGCGCGCTCGGCCGCCCAGTGGGCCTACGAGAACAACTGGGAGGTGCCGGCGCCGCCGCCCACCCCCGACATCAAGGTGGCGCCGAGCCGGCCCGACCCCGACCTCAACATCGAGGTCAAGTGGGACGACCGCGCCGAGTCGGCCGCTGACTTCGCCGGGTACAAGATCTACCGCTCCACGCCCTTCCCTCGGGTGGACACGCGTCAGTTGGGCATCCGCATGCTCGACCGCTATCAAGAGCAGACGGATCCCAACCCCAACGACGCCCAGTTGGCGGCCTTCGGGCGGGCCAACAACCCCAACATCAGCTCCGACGCCTACCGCGACCAGGAGCCCAACGCCTGGGGCCCCTACCGCCTGATCGCCAACATCCCCGCCGGCGACCTGGGTTCCTACATGAACGACGGGGACGACAGCGGCAGTTACAAGTACAAGTTCACCGACGACAGCGACCTGGTGAGCTTCGGGTTCACCTACTACTACTACGTGGCCGCCTACGATGACGAGCAGGGCGAGATCAACGGCTGGCCCTACACCTCCCTGGAGACCCACCGCAACAACGTCAACGGATCCTCCGGGGCGTGGGAGGGGACCTACTGGTGGACCACGGCCAACGCCTTCTACCCCGATCCCAACGACCTGAATTCCCTGAAGGACATCGGCGCGCCCTTCATCCTGAAGGCGCCCCTGGCCGATGCCGCGGATCTGGCTGCCGGCAATCTGGCCATCCGCGTGCTGCCGAATCCCTACAAGCGCCAGGCCCTGCACGACACGGGCGAAGAGCACAAGATCCTGTTCATCAACCTGCCCACGGGGACGAAGATCACCATTCTCGACGTCTCCGGGCAGGTGATCGATGTCCTTCGCTTCGACGGGACCAACGAGTTCGACGGCACCCTGTTCTGGGACATGTTCTCCAAGGACGGCATCGAGGTTACCAGCGGTCTCTACATCTACGTGGCAGAATACCCCGGCGGCGCGCAGACCGGCCACTTCGCCATCCTGCAATGACTCCACTGGGCAACGGAACGGAGGATCGGAAGATGAAGCTTCACAGAAGCGCGGTGCTGTGGCTGGCCCTCGGCGCCCTCGTCTGGGCCGACTCGTCGGAGGCGGCCGTTCGCAAGTCGGGCATCACCGGCGGCGCCTTCCTGAAGATCGGCGTCGGCGCCCGGGCCGTGGCCCTGGGCTCGGCCTATACGACCGTGCCCGGCGACGCCACGCAGATGTTCTGGAACCCGGCGGGGATCACGCTGCCGAGGGGTCGCAGCCAGGTGACCTACTCCTACAACCAGTGGATCGCCGATCTCACCCATCACGCCGTTGGCGTGACGCGGAGGTTCTCCGATCTGGGCACCTTCGGGATCGGTATGATCAACCTCTCCCTGGACGGCATCGACAACGGGGACGGCCTCGACCGCGACCGGGTCCCGGCCTTTCTGGACGAGAGCTACACGGGGTTCCGCGACTCGGGCTCGGGCTCCTACGACTACTCGGACATGGCCCTGCAGGTGACCTGGGCCCGTGACGTGACCGACCGCCTGGCCCTGGGCGCCACGGGCAAAATGGTGCAGCAGTCCATCGACGGCGTCTCGGCGAGCGCCCTGGCCCTGGACTTCGGCGCCATCTATCACGTGGGCTTCCGCAATGCCCGGCTGGGAGCGCGCATCAACAACCTTGGCAGCGACCTGACCTTCTACAACATCGGCGCCCCACTTCCCCTGGCCTTCTCCGTGGGGGCCGCCATCGAGGTCTACGAGCAGCAGGGGGTGAAGGTGACGCTGCTCTCCGACGCCACCAAGCCCCAGGACGGCGAGCAGCTGCTCTTCAGCGCCGCCGAGGTCGAGGTCCTCGACTACCTGGCCCTCCGGGGCGGGTACAAGCTGAACTACTCCGGCGAGGAGGACAGCAAGGTCGACGAGGTCACCGGCGGCGGCTTCGACGCGCCCCGCACCGAGGAGGGGGCCAGCTTCGGGATGGGGGTCCACGTCCCGTGGGCGAATTACGACGTCACCGTCGACTACGCGTATACGCAGTTCGGAATCCTCGACAGCGTGCACCGCGTTTCGCTGCTGCTGGGATTCTGACCTCCGCCGCAAGGCGAGACGGACCACTGCCGGAGGCCTCGGGGGCGACGTTCCCCCGGGGCCTCCGGCCGTTTCAGCCCCGCAGCTGCCGCACCGCCTCGATCACGCGGTCCACGTCCTCGGCCAGGCTGAAGATGTGGGGAGAGACGCGCACGGCCTCCAGCCCGCCTTCGTAGATCCCCCGGGAGCGGATGTGATGCTCGCGGGCCAACCGCGACTGCAGTTCCGCCCGCGGCATTCCCTCCAGCCGGAAGGAGACGATGGCGCTGTGCTCACCGGGCCGGAGGGGGGAGAGCACCTCGGCGCCGGCCTCCTGCAGTCCCGCGATCAGCCGCTGGCCGAGATCCTGGTCGCGTTGCCAGACGCGCTCCATCCCCAGGTCGAGGAGGAATCCCATGGCCGCTCCCAGGCCGTGGAAGAGGGGGGTGCTCATGGTGCCGTACTCGTAGCGCTGCGCCGTGGGGTGGAAAGCGAACTCGCCGGTGGCCATGTCGAAGTCGCCCTCGTTGGACCAGGCTCCCACCCAGCGGGCCTGGATCGCGTCGAGGGCGTCCCGGGAAACGTAGATCAGCCCGGTCCCCTTGGGTCCGAGAAGCCACTTGTGTCCGCTCGTGGCGTAGGCGTGACAGCCGATGTCGTGCACGTCGAGCACGAGCTGACCCGCCGACTGGGCGCCGTCGATGAAGTACCACAGGCCGTGGTCCGCCGCGAGCCTCCCGATCTCCTTCACCGGCAGGACCTGCCCCGTCGTGGTGGTGACGTGGGAGATGGAGATCGCCCGCGTGCGGGGGGTGATCAGCCGGGCGATGCGGTCCACGTTCTCGGCGGCCGATTCGACCGCCGGCTCGAAGACGCGCATGCGGATCCCGTCGCGGCGGGCGCGGGCGATCCACGACATGGTGTTGCCCACGTGCTCGTGGGTGGAGGTGATCACCTCGTCGCCGTCGCCCAGGGGCAGGCCGTTGCAGACGATGTTGACGCCCTCGGTGGTGTTGCGGGTATAGGCCAGCTCCTCCGCATCGCAGCCGAAGAGACGGGCCCCCCGCTCCTTGATCCCCTGCCACACCTCCTGCGTGTGGCCGGTCTCCGAGGTCTCCTCCAGCTCCACCGTCTTGCGATGGACGGCGTCGATCACGGCCTGCGGTGAAGGACCCAGCCCGGCCGTGTTCAGGTAGATGCGCTGGCGGGTGAGGGGGAACTTCTGGCGCACCTGGGACCAGAAAGCCTCTTCGTCGCCGGGAACAGGGGACTCAGCCACGGCCGGGCGCAGGGAGGCGGCACCAAGCAGACCTGCCGTCTTCACGAGGAAACCTCTGCGTTGCATGTCCGACTCCGTGATCGGGGTAGGCGCGGAGAGGCCGTGAGCCCTGCAGGCCGGCGGCCTGCAGGCGCACCACATGGACGCCGCCGGCCAGGAGGGCCGAGGTCGTCGCGGCCGCAGAGCAGACCGGCCGTCAAGAGAGTGATCCGCGGCATGTACATCGCTCCCGTTGGGGGGTTTGACACTCGCGGGACCGGCCAGCAGCTTGTGCCGAACCTCCAACCGCCTTCCGTACCTCAGGAAACTAAGCTCCGCCGGCTCCGTATGCGTCACCGGGACCCCGACCCCCCCGACCTCGATCCGACCTTCCGCTCCACGCGCCGGGAGGCGGCCGTCATCTTCGCCGCCTGGGTGGCGGCGCTGCTGTGGACGGTTCCCGTCTGCTACCTGGCCGGCTACGGCGAGGCGGCGCGGACGGCCACGGTGGCGGGCATACCGCAGTGGGTGTTGTGGGGCGTCGCCGTCCCCTGGGCGGCGGCCTCGCTCTTCGCCCTGTGGTTCAGCCTGCGGGTGATGGCCGACGACGACCTCGGCGAGGCGGAGGAGGAGCCGCCATGAGCTCCGGCGGCGCCCTGACCGCCTTCCTCCTCTACGTGGCCGGGGTCCTGGTCCTGGCCGTGGTCTCCAACCGGCTGCTGCGGCAGCGCCGGTTCCTCAGCGAGTACTTCCTCGGCAGCCGCAGCCTGGGGATGTGGGCCTTCGCCCTCACCTTCGCCGCCACCTCGGCCTCGGGCGGCTCCTTCACCGGCTTCCCCTCCAAGATCTACACCCACGGCTGGGTGCTGGCCCTGTGGATCGGCAGCTACATGGTGGTGCCCATCTGCATGATGGGACTCCTCGGCAAGCGCCTGAACCAGGTGGCGCGCAAGTCCGGCGCCATCACCGTGCCCGACGTCTTCCGCGACCGCTTCGACTCCGCCGCCTTCGGCCTGCTGGCCACGGCGCTGCTCGTGTTCTTCATGTCCTTCAACCTGGTGGCGCAGTTCAAGGCCGGCAGCCTGATCCTGAAGACCCTGCTCGCCGAGGTGGGCGCCTTCCACGCCCTGGCGGCGGACCTCGGCGGCCGCCTCGGGCCGGGCGGCGTCGATCCCGAATACCTCCTCTGCCTGATGGCCTTCGGCGCCGTGGTCGTCCTCTACACGACCTACGGCGGCTTCCACGCCGTCGTCTGGACGGACGTCATGCAGGGGGTGGTGATGGTGGCCGGCGTTGTCATCCTCCTGCCGCTGACCCTGCACCAGGTGGGCGGCCTCGAGCGGGCCACGGAACAGCTGGCGCGAATGACGCCGCCGCGGCTGGGGCCCGCGGACCTGGAGCGGGTGTCGGCGCCGGAAGGGGAGGCCCACGTGCCGGCCGGGAGCTGGGCCTGGCTCGACGGCGACCCCGCCAGCGGTCGCCTGTTCCGCGTCTCCCGGGCCTCCAGCCTGCCGGCGGGGGAGCGCCGTCTGCAGGTGGAGGTGGTGGAGCTGACCACGGAGGCCCAAGTCCGCCAGGTGGCCGCAAATCCGGCCACGGTGTGGATCGCGGAGTCCCTGCGGCTGCGGCAGCCTCAGACGAGGCCCTACGCCTACGGCGACGGGGTGCCCGGCACCTACGTGCGCGGCCCCGGCCCCAGCCCCGGCGATCGCGAGGGCTTCCTGCCCCTGAGCCTGGCCGTCTCCTTCTTCATCATGTGGGCCATCGCGGGCACGGGGCAACCGGGCAACTACGTCCGCCTCATGGCCTTCCGCGACGCCCGCACCCTGCGCCGGTCGATCGCCACCGTGACCATCTACTACTCCCTCATCTACTTCCCGCTGGTGATCATCTTCTGCTGCGCCCGGGTGCTGCTGCCGGGGATGGAGGCCGAGTCCGACCGCATCATGCCCGCCCTGGTGATCTTCGTCACCGAGAACGCCGGCCTCGCCTGGCTCGGAGGCCTGCTGGTGGCGGCCCCCTTCGCCGCGGTCATGTCCACGGTGGACAGCTTCCTGCTGATGATTTCCTCGGCCCTGGTGCGGGACGTGTACCAGCGCAACCTGCGCCCCGGCGCCGGCGAGAGGCGCATCCGCGTACTCAGCTATGCCGTGACCCTGCTCGTCGGGGCCGCCGCCGTGGCCGGCGCCGTCGATCCGCCGCGCTTCCTGCAGGACCTCATCGTCTACACCGGCAGCGGCCTGGCGGCCTGCTTCCTCGGGCCCACGGTCTTCGCCCTCTACTGGCCGCGGGTCAACACCTTCGGCGCCATGACCGGCATGATCGCCGGCTTCGCCGTGCACCTCGCCATGTACGCGGCCGGCGCCTTCGTCAACGGCAGCTTCTTCCGCCCCGTGCGCCCCCTGGAGCTGGACCCGATCCTGGCCGGTCTCCTCGTCTCCTTCGCGGCCACCTGGATCGCCACACGGCTGACGCCCCCGCCCCCGGCGGAGCTGGTGCGGCGCTACTTCCACCGCTGAGGGAGGGACCGTGCGCGAGGGAGAGCCGGTGGTCGTCGTGTCGGGCCTGCCCCGGTCGGGGACCTCCATGGTCATGCAGATGCTGAGCGCCGGCGGCCTGACCTGCGCCACCGACGGGAGACGCGCCGCGGACGAGGACAACCCCCGCGGCTACTTCGAGGTGGAGCGCGTCAAGCAGCTGCACAAGGAGGGGGACAAGACCTGGATGCGGGCCCACCAGGGGGAGGCGGTCAAGGTGATCAGCTTCCTGTTGCGCCACCTGCCGGGCGACCTGCGCTACCGCGTTCTGTTGATCCACCGCGACCTGCAGGAGGTCCTCGCCTCGCAGCGCCGGATGCTCCTGCGCCGGGGGGAGGATCCCGGCGCCGTCCCCGAGCCGGAGATGGCCCGCACCTTCGCCGCCCACCTGCGCGAGGTCGAGGCCTTTCTGGAGCAGGCTGTCAACTCCGATACGCTTCAGCTCGACCACGGGCGGATCCTGGCCGACCCCGCGGCCGCCGCGCGCGCCATGGACGAGTTCCTCGGCGGCGGGTTCGACCAGGCGGCCATGGCCGCCGCCGTGGACGGCTCCCTGCACCGGAACCGGCGGCATTCAGCAGGCGAGGAGGCATGAGCGATCACTTTCCAGCCATCAAGGAGTGGCTCGACAGCCGCTCCATCTCCTACCGGGTGGTGCACCACCCGCCGACCGCCACCTCGGAGGAGTCCGCCAGGGCCCGGGGCGAGGACATCTCGGTGGGCGGCAAGGCCCTGCTGCTCAAGGTGGACGACTCCTTCAAGCTCTTCGTGCTGAGCGCCGCCCTGAAGGTGGACGCCGGCCGGATCCGCAAGCACTTCGGCGCCCGCAAGCTGCGCTTCGCCACGCCGGAGGAGTTGAGGGAACTCACCGGCCTCGTCCCCGGCGCGGTGCCCCCCTTCGGCGAGCCGATCACGCCCTTGGAGCTCTACGTGGATTCCTCCGTCGCGAGGAACGACAGGATCGCCTTCAACGCCGGCTCGCTCACGGATTCGCTGATCATGTCCTCCCGGGACTACCTGGAGGCGGCGGCGCCGGCGGTGTTCGAGTTCTCGAAGGAGTAGGGGTCGAGTGGAGGAGGGGACGTATCTTCCGGCGGGAAGGAACACGTCACGACAAGGAAGCAACATGCGGAACTGCGCTCTCCTCACGTCAGCCCTTCTCGGACTGAGCCTGGTCGGCCCGGTCCCTGCCTCCGTCTACCTGCCCCTGGAGGATCTCCAGGATAGACCCCTGGCCGCTTCCAAGGCGCTGGCCGAGGACTGTCCCTCCGTGGACCTCGCCGCTCTGGAGGGGGATGATCTGACCGTCTTCGTGCGGACGATCTCGGAGCCCTGCTTCGAGCGAGCGTTCTTCATCGGGGAAAATCCGTCCCTGAGGGACGACGCGCCAACCGTCTTCGGCGACCGCAATCTGCAGTCGGTTCTCGCCGAGATCGAGGAGTTGGCCGCCACCTACGATGGCAGCAACGGCAGGGGCATGCTTCAACTCTGGCGCTTCGTGCAGATCTCCTACGAGTACCACAGGTTCTGGCAGGGCATCTCGGGGGTGGGACCCTTCGACGAGGAAACGGACCGCGCCTACCTGGACGCCTCCGACGCCCTTGCCGCCAGCGACCATTTCTACGACGCCAACGACGAAGCGGCCCGGATCCTGTACTACTACTTCGAGGCAGCCTACGCCGCCGGATTCCGGCGGAACCACCTGGCTCCGATCAAGCAGGTCCTCTCGGGGTTCACCGCTGAGCGGGCGGTCACGGAGCGCCATGCATGGGGGCCGCAACCGTGGGCTTTCATCACGGTCCTGCGCCGGGTGTGGGGTGCGTTCCTGGATCATGAGCAGGAGTTCATCGACGTCTTGGCGCAGGACCCCGAGTTCATCGAGGTGATGCTGCATGTCACCGGGTATGGCTTCTTCTTCTTGGTCTCGGAGGACGATCCCTTCAATTCGAGGATCAGGTTCCTGAACGAAGCGATCGACATTCTGGTCCGTTTGACCTGGGTGGAGAGCTCGAGGGAATCCGCCATCGCCGCCCTCGAGACCGTCCTATCCGAGCAGGATCGGCTCAGCAGCGCTTTCCTGGTGGCCGCCAAGGGACTGGAGAGCCACGTCGACTGCGAGAGCCTGAACGTCTGCCGGGAGGTGCTGGAGGAGGAGATCCTGGTCCGGGCGGTGCCCAACACCTACCGCTTCGAAGGAGGTGCGGTGGTCTTTCAGACCTCCCTGGACCTTGAGGAGGTGCTGCCCCTGTACCACGGGATCAAGGCGGTGCAGTCCCAGTTCCACCGGGTGGTGGAGACCGACGATCCCGTGGAAGAAGACAGAGACGTTTTCACCGCCAGGATCTTCGGCAACCGCCTCGACTACTCGGTGTTCGAGTCCTACCTGACGGGCGCCGACACCTGGGGCATCCACGGCGGCGGCGTCTACGGCCGCGGAGAAATGCGTTCCTGGATACGCAACAGGCCGGGAGACGCCAGCTCGTACGGCGACGGCATCTTCGAGGAGACGGTCCGCCACGAGTACGCCCACTACCTGGCGGACCGCTTCGGACTGCTGAGTTTCGGCGGGCCCTGGTTCGACGAAGGCCTGGCCGAGTTCCTGGTGGGCAGCACCCGGACCGGAGGCGTGCACGTGCGCCGCTGGACGGTGAGGCACATCTGGGGGAGCGAGCCTCACCTCGACCCGGCCGGCCTGTTCGAGTCCAGCTACAGTGCCGACCTGGGAGGCGGCGCCTTCTACAACTACGCCGGACTCTTCTTCCACTTCATGCATCAGGAACGACGGAGTGAATTGCTGTCGCTGTTCGATCTGGTTCGCAGCGGCGATTCCGGCGCCTATTCCGAGCAGATCGAGAGATGGGGGCAAGACGCCCGGTTGGCCGCGGACTTCAGTCTCTTCCTGGACGAGCAGACCGGCCAGCTCGATCAGCACGCGGACATCGTCTCCACGGAGTTCATTCCCCGAGGCTTCCTCACCATCGACAGCGTGGACGAGATCCAGTCCGTCTTGGAAGAGATCGGCGATCTGGACCTGAGTTGCCACTCCGTCGATTCCGAGCTGTCCCCCCGCTTCCGCTGCAGCGGTCGGCTTGCCGCCGAGCCGGGATTTACCGGAGACCGCGGCGAGATCAACGAGCACTTGAACGCCCGGCTGGACGCGATCCTCAAGGCGGCCCTGGAAAAGGAGGAGATCAACAACCTCCAGAACATGGATTGCTACTTTGCCGATGCAGGTGGCAGCCCCCCGGTGGCCGATCTCCTCTGCGACGGCCCGTTGCGCCCTGAAAACCTGCCGGCAACCGGTGTGGACTTGCGTGTGGCGATTATCCACATCCCCGACAATCCCGAGCCCGAAGTGGGGGTGGAATACCCTTTCCAAGTGGAGGTGGACGTTTCGTATTCAGCCGATACGTCCAAGCTGGCGGCCTCGAATTACAAGATTCTCTGGTCCTCCAACCTGCCGATAAGAGTCGTCGCCGCTTTTGCAGAATCCAACAACAGGGAATGCGAGATCACCGAAACGGACAACCTGACCGGAGGGGCAGAATGCGGCGTCCTGAGGTCTGATGGATTGCCCGAGATTGTGGTGATGCATCTGGTTCCGTCCCAGGAGGGAAGGCTGGCAATCTCGGTTGAGCTGTCCTCCGACGAGTTCGAGTTCGAGCCGACGGACAACGTGGACACCGTGGAACTGACGGTCGGACCCGCACCGATCCGATATCCCACCGGCATTTCGAGGCTCACCGGCAACTGGCAGGAGCAGGCGGCCGGCCAGCCCCTGGAGAACCCCCTCGTCGTCGAGGTGAGAGACCAGTACGGCGATCTGTTCGAGGGAGCCGGCGTCACCTATGCGGTGATGGCCGGAGATGAAGTCCTCTCGACAACCAGGGACACCACCGATGCCAACGGACGCGCCGCCGCCATCGTGACACTGCCCCGCGAGCCGGGGAGATACAGAGTCGAGGTGACGATCGAGGGAGTGGAGTCGGTAGCGGCCTTCACGGTCACCGCTGAGGTCACCCCCGACTTCGATGGCGACGGCGAGGTCGGCTTCTCCGACTTCTTCCTCTTCGCCGAGGCCTTCGGCGGCAGCGACCCCCTCTTCGACCTGGACGACAGCGGCTCGGTGGACTTCGCCGACTTCTTCCTCTTCGCCGAGAGCTTCGGCCAGCCGGCGAGAGCCAAGCTGCTGGCCCTGGCGCGGGACCGGATCGGCCTGCCCGGCGAGGCGCAACTGCAGCAGAACGCGCCCAATCCCTTCAACAGCCAGACCGTCATCTCGTGGTTCCAGTTGCAGTCGGGGCCGGCGCGCCTGGAGGTGTTCGCCCTGACCGGGCAGCGGGTGGCGGTCTTGCGCGAGGGTCCGCAGAAGGCCGGCTTTCACCGCCTGCGCTGGGACGGGGGGGACGCGCAGGGCCGCCCCCTGGCCAGCGGCGTCTACGTATACCGGCTGGCGACGTCCGAGGGTGTGCAGACCCGCAAGCTCACCCTGCTGCGGTAGTTGCTCCGAGGCCGCAGGACGCCCAAGGAACAGGGAAGCGACGAACCACCCTTCAGAAACGCATCCGGGCGACTGCTGAGACGCCGCGCTGGCCGGGACTCAGACCTGCGGAGAGGCGAATCCCTTCGCTCTTCTCGCGCCACATTTCCGACGCCATTGTCGAAAGGACAGGAGGGCCGATGATCACGGCCCACGGATTGTCCGAGGCGTACAGGATCGAGCCCCCGAGAAGAAGTCCAGCCACACCGCCTGCCAGCGCATAGATGAACCGGCAACGTGGATCGATGCTGCTCACGCTCACCGCGGCTCCGGCCGTGAACCCGACGGGCCACAAGCCCAAGGCCGTATACCCATTGACCCCGATTCCAGCGAGGCCGATCGGTACCGCCAACCCTGAGAGTATTCCTCCCACACTGCCAACCAGCAACTTCATGACAATCCTCCTTCGCGTGCCCACGGTATCGAGTTCCGACGGCTCAGACACGAGAGTGGGGAAAGCCGGGTCCGGGTAACCTGGCCATTGCGGCGAAGGCGAATCCAGCTGATCGAACCCTTGAATGCGCTCGAGGTCGATTCGCTGCACTGAGTCCCGCCCCTCCAGGGCCAGCAGGACTCGTTCCCCGTCCACGGCTTGAATCGTCCCCTTCGCTATGGCCAGTTTGGGCCATTCGCCCGAGAGAGGATCACGGTAGCCCAGCCCATAGACGATGGTCACGGAGGCGCCCGCTCTCACCTTGCTGGTGTCGACTGCAGAAGAGTTCCGAGACGCGTCCTGGCCACCGGCGGAGTTTGCATGTGCATGGGTGGCCCATGCTGACAGGATCAGCGTAACCAGGACGACGGGGCTCACGGGGATGTTCATCGGCATCAGCGGCGGAGAGCTACATGCCCCACACGGTGACTCTCGTCTCCCCCGTGTCGTTGCGGCGGAAGATCTTGTCCTCCCACGACACGCCGGCCGTGCGGTCGAAGACCACGAGATGCCCCTCCTCCGCGGCGCACCGATCCATGTACGCGCGGGTCTGTTCGAGACCCTCGTTCACGGTCTGCTCCAGGCTCTTGTACAGCAACTTGCATTCGACCACGGCCTTCTGCACAGCCTGACCCGGCTGGGCCTCCCCAGTCAGCGGCCACAGAATCAGCAGGTCCGTGCGCCTTCGACCCAGTCCGTACTCGCGCTCGATGCGGCCGCCACCGTTGACGATGCGCTGCAAGAACGCCTGAAGGAGCAACTGCGGACCGGCCTCCTTGTACTGGAACCGCTCGACCCAGTGCTCCGAATGCTCGCGGAAGAACGCCTGGAAGGCGGCCAGCAGGTCGGCGAGGCGCAAGGTGCCGTCCGCATCGACGTACCAGGCCGGATCCTGATAGAGATATTCCTGTGTGGTGTAGGTGAGGTCGCGGGGGATGACCTCCTGGTAGATCGGGTTGGCAATGGCGATCGGGCCCTGCCGGCGCACGAGGCCCAGGTCGCGGACGTAGTCCAGGTCGTCGACGGGGATTTTCTCGGCGGACTCGGTGCCGCTCAGCAGCGGTTCGACCACGCGCCGGACGCGTTCCTCCTGCAGCTTGTCCGTGAGTTGATCGAGATGGGTCTCGCGGCGCAGGATGAGCTGCTCGCGGGCGTCGACGATCGCCTCGGCCGTAATCGCCCGGCTGCGATCCCGCCCCGCCTTGTTCCTGAAGCAGGCTTCGTACGCCAGCGCGTTCACCAGCCAGGGCTGCCCCCGGGTCAGCTCCCAGATCCTGGTCCGGGCCTCCTCGGTGAACACCTGCCCGGTTTCCCCGGTGTGTTGCGCCAGCAGCGCACGCGCCTCGACCTCGGTGAAGTCGCCCAGGCACAGGGACTCGGCGCGGATGTTGAAGGCGCTGCCGCCGGCGATGACGGCGTTCTCGGTGCTGGAGTGGATGCGGTAGTCGCGCACGTCCCGCACCCCGCACAGGATGACGCTCTGCGGAAACCGGCGCGGGCGCTCCGGGTAGCCGGCGCGCAGTTGCCGCAGGACCGCCAGCAGGGTGTCGCCGATCAGCGCGTCGATCTCGTCGATCATCAGCACCAGGGGCCTGGAATCGGCCGCGGCCCAGCGGCCCAGCACCTCCTGCAACACGCCGTGGGGGCCGGCCCGCTCGAGGATGGCCGGCCATATCCCGGCTACGAACCGGTCATCCAAGGCTGTTTCGGCGTCGTAGGCGGTCTGATTCAGTATCGCCCGCATCGCCTCCGCCACGTCCTCGCGGGCGGACTGGCCGATCTCCACGTTCACGTACGCGCAGCGATACCGGCCGCTGGCGTTCAACTCCTCCAGCAGCGCCAGCAGCGCCGAGGTCTTGCCCGTCTGCCGGGGCGCGTGCAGCACGAAGTACCGCTTCTGCTCGATCAGCAGCAGCACCTCGTCGAGGTCGAGCCGCTCCAATGGGGGAACGTGGTAGTGATCCGCCGGGATCATGGGACCGGCCGTGTTGAAGAAACGCCTGGGTCCGTCATGGACCCGGGATCGCGCCCTCTCCCCGGCCTTGTCCGTCAGCGAGTTGTGCGTCACAGCTCTTTCTCCTCGTCCGGAACCCACAAAGTCAGGGGTTCCGTTTGCGGCGCGCAACCTTGTCGGAAGCAGGGCGTCGAGCGCGACAGCATGACCATCAGCCGGCCGTCGCGCAGGCGGATCGTGGAGCGCGTGAAGATCGGTGGCCTCTTCGAAATCGAGGACCCCGATCCCTCAGCCCCCTTCCGCCACCCCCGCCAGGTCCAGCAGAAACGCGTAGATCAGCGCCGTCTCCCGGTACCGCCGGTAGCGCCCGGAGGGCCCCCCGTGGCCGGCGACCATCTCCGTCTTCAGCAGCAGCCGCGAGTCGCCGGTGCGCAGGACGCGCTGCCGGGCGACCCACTTGGCCGGCTCCCAGTACTGGACCGCGGCGTCCCCGACGCTGGTGAGGACGAGCAGGTTGGGGTATTCCCCGGCGGCGAGGTTGTCGTAGGGGGAGTACGAGAGCATGTAGTCGTAGTAGTCCTTCTCGTTCGGGTTCCCCCACTCGTCGTACTCCCCCGTGGTCAGGGGGATGCTGTCGTCGAGCATGGTGGTCACCACGTCGACCCACGGCACCTGCGCGACGAAGCCGTCGAACAGGTCGGGGCGCATGTTCATCACCGCGCCCACGAGCAGGCCGCCGGCGCTGGCGCCCTCGGCGTAGAGCCGCTCCGGGCTGGTGAAGCCCTGGGCGACGAGGTGCTCGGCGCAGTCGATGAAGTCGGTGAAGGTGTTCTTCTTGCGCAGCAGCTTGCCGTCGTCGTACCAGGCGCGGCCGAGGGCCTGGCCGCCGCGCACGTGGGCGATGGCGTAGACGAAGCCGCGGTCGAGGAGGCTCAGGCGGTTGGAGGCGAAGGAGGCGTCGATGGTGTAGCCGTAGGAGCCGTATCCGTAGAGCAGCAGGGGATGGCGGCCGTCGCGCTCGAGGCCCTTGCGGTAGACGAGGGAGATGGGCACGCGGGCTCCGTCGCGGGCCGGGGCCCAGAGCCGCTCGGTCCGGTAGTGGGCGGGGTCGAAGTCTCCGCCGAGGACCTCCTCGCGCTTCACCAGGACCCGCTCGCGCGTCTCCATGTCGTAGTCGTAGTCGGAGTCGGGCGTGGTCAGCGACTGGTAGCGGTAGCGCAGGGTCGAGGTGTCGAACTCCCAGTTGCCGTAGGTGTAGGCGAGATAGGCGGGCTCCCGGAAGTCGATGTCGTGCTCGGCGCCTGAATCGAGGCGGCGGACGCGCAGCCGCCGCAGGCCGTCACTGCGCTCCACGGCGACGAGGTGGCGGTCGAAGACGTCCACCTCCTCCAGGAGCACGTCCTCGCGGTGGGGGATGACCTCCTCCCAGTGCTCGCGGCCCGTGGCCTCATCCGGGGTGCGCATGAGGCGGAAGTTGCGCGCCTGGTCGTTGGTGACCAGGTAGAACCAGCCGTTGCCGTGGTCGATGGTGTACTCGTGGTCGCGCTGCCTCGGCGCCAGCAGGCGGAACTCGGCCCGGGGCTCGGCGGCGGGGATGAAGCGGTACTCGTTGCTCACCGTCTGCCACATCCCCAGCACGATCCAGGCCCGGGAGCGGGTCTTGAAGACGTAGGCGTCGAAGGTCTCGTCCTCCTCCTCGTAGACGAGGACGTCCGCCGCCGCGCCGGTGCCCAGCTCGTGGCGGTAGAGCCGGTACCAGCGCAGGGTCTCCGGGTGCTGGCGCACGTAGAACAGGGTGAGGTCGTCCTCGGCCCAGGCGAGGTTGTGGGTGGCCGAGGGGATGCTCTCCTCCCGCACCTCGCCCGTGGCCAGGTCCTTGAAGTGGATGGTGCAGATGCGGCGCCCCGTGGTGTCGGCGGCGAAGGCGAGCACGTCCTGGCTCGGGTTCACGCTCCAGGAGCTGACGTCGTAGTAGTCGTGGCCCTCGGCCAGGGCGTTGACGTCGAGGAGGATCTCCTCCTCTGCCTCCATCGAGCCGCGGCGCCGGCAGTGGATGGGGTACTCCTTCCCGTCCTCGTAGCGCGTGTAGTAGAAGTACTCGCCGCGCCTGGAGGGCGCCGTGGAGTCGGTCTGCTTGATGCGGCCCTTGATCTCCTCGAAGAGCCGCTCCTGCAGCGGCTCGGTGTGGGCCATCACCGACCGGGTGTAGTCGTTCTCGGCCTCCAGGTGGGCCGTGACCTCGGGGTTGTCGCGCTCGCGCAGCCAGTAGTAGTCGTCGACGCGCACGTGGCCGTGGGCGGCCAACTCGTGGGGGCGCCTCTCGGCCGCCGGGGCGGGCATGGTGTTCACCTTCACCTTCTCCTCCTCCTCCTGGGCCAGGGCCGCGGCGGCCGGGATCGCCAGCGCCGCCGCCAGCGCAAGGGCGGACCTCACGCCCGCACCTGCACCGAGTCCGGGGTCGGAGCGCGCTCCTGCTCCTGCGGGCGGAAGCCGGAGACGACGATGTTGTCGTTGCGGGGCAGGATGTTGCCGGGGTCGATGCGGTGCGGGTCGTCCTCGGCGCGGCCCACGGGGCGCATGGCGGTGCTGTGGTAGCCGAAGCGGACCGCCTTGCGCCACTGGTCGGTGCGGTTGCAGTCGGACCAGTGGATGGCGAGATAGCTGAAGAAGACGATGTCGCCGAGGTTGGCCGGGATGGTCACCGTGTCGAGGTGGTCGGGGTGGTATTTGTCGGGGGGCAGGTGGGGGGCGGTGTCCGGGCCGAGGACGTGCTCCAGGGGTCCGTCCTTGTGGCTGCCGGGGACCACGTGCAGGGCGCCGCTCTCCAGGGGCGCGTCGTCGAGGTGCAGGAGGCAGTCGACGAAGTCGGGGCCGTCGTGGGGGTAGAAGGGGTAGTCCTGGTGCATGGGGAAGGGCGTGCCCCGCTCCGGCGGCTTGGCGTGCAGCACCGTGTGGTGCCACTGCACGCTGTCGCCCACCAGGTCGCGCACGCTGCCCACCAGGCCCTCGTGGTGGATGACGCGGGCCCACACGGCGGAGTAGAAGTCCGGCCGGTGCAGGAACACGGCCTTGGTGTTGAGGCGCTCCTCCTCGTCCAGGTAGCGGTCGCGCCAGGGGCCCTTCCAGCCGATCGTCTCCTGCCCCCACTCCTCGATGATGCGCACCATGTCGGCGGCCAGCTCGTCGGTCTCCTGCGGCGAGAACAGGCCCTCCACCTTGACGAAGCCGTGGCGATGGTAGTGGTCGATCTGGTCCCTCGTGAGCATGGGGCGGGTCTCCTGTGTCGGGTGGGTGGGCAATGGTAGACAGAGGTCCCTCCCCCCGCTACTCTCTGTGACATGGCCCGCTCCGAGAGATTCGCCCGCACCCGCTTCGCCGCCGGCGTCGTCGGCAGCCTGCCGCGGCCCCTCATGGTGCGCGAGATGCTGCCCGAGCTGCCCGGCCCGGCCTCGGCCGCGGCCGCCCGCTCGCCGCAGATGGACGCCGCCGTCGGCTACGCCATCGCCGTGCAGGAGCAGGCCGGCCTGGACCTGGTCAGCGACGGCGAGTGGCGCCGCCACGCCTACACCCACGTCATCGCCGACATCGCCACCGGCTTCAGCGGGGACCTGCGCACCGAGCCCCACCGCTGGGGGATCTCGGTCACGGAGCCCATGGAGGTCGTCAACCCCGGGCTGATCGCCTCGGAGGCGCGCTTCCTGGTGGCCGCCACCGACCGCATGACCAAGGTCTGCGTGCCGTCGCCGTACCTGCTCGGGGTCCGCCTCTGGGAGCGGGAGGTCTCCTCCCGGGCCTATCCGACGCGCGACCGCTTCATCGAGGAAGTCGCCGTCATCCTGCGCCAGGAGCTGCTGGCCCTGCAGGAGACCGGGGTCACCGTGGTGCAGGTCGACGAGCCCCACCTGTGCGTGCTCGTCGATCCCTCCTACCGCGACAGCTTCGAGGACGCCCGCTACGAGATGGACCTGGCGGCGGACATGATCAACGGCATGCTCTCCGGCGTCGACAGGGTGCAGACCGCCCTGCACCTGTGCCGGCGCAACTACGGGCGCCGCGGGTGGGGCGCCGAGGGCGGCTACGATCCGATCGTCGAGACCATGCGCAAGATCGATGTCGACCAGTACGTCATGGAGTTCAGCATCCCCGTGGCCGGGGACGTCTCCGTCCTGAGGCGGCTGCCCGAGGACCGGCTCATCGGCCTCGGCGCGGTGGAGTGCCGGTTCGAGAAGATCGACACCACCGAGCAGATCGCCGGCCGGGCGGAGGAGGCCCTGAGACACGTCGACGCCGGGCGCCTGAGCCTCAACCCCGACTGCGGCTTCGCCCCGGGTCTCGCCATCGACATGCCCCTGGAGGAGCCCTACCTCAAGCTGAAGAACGAGGCCGAGGCGGCGACCCTCCTGCGCGAGCGCTACCCGGCCTGAGGGCTGCTCAGCCCGCGTTGAAGCCCCCGGACAGCGCCTCTATCTTCACAGGCTCCGCCCGTTGCGCCCCACCGAAGGAAGCCGCGCCCGAGGATGATCGACCACGAGCCCTACCGTATCGCCGATCCGGACGGCCTGGAGACGCCGGCCATGGTCGTCTTCGAGGACCTCGTCGACCACAACCTGGCCGCCCTCTGCGACCAGGTCGGCGGCGCCGCCAACCTGATGATGCACGTCAAGACCCACAAGTCGGAAGCGATCGTCCGCAAGCAGCTGGCCGCCGGCGTGGCCGGCTTCAAGTGCGCCACTCTCAAGGAGCTGGAGATGGCCCTCGACGCCGGGGCCCCGGAGGCGGTCCTCTCCTACCCCCTCGTGCAGTCGATCAAGGCGGGGCGCTTCGCGGGGATCACCGCCGACCACCCGCGGCAGCTAGCTTATGCCACGGTCAGCGCCCCCCTCCACGTGCGCCGGCTCGCCGAGGCCGGCGAGGCGCGCGAGCAGAAGCTGCGGGTCATGGTCGACGTCGACGCGGGCATGCGGCGCACCGGCGTGGCCCTGAAGGGCGTGCCCGACCTCTACGCCTCCATCCACGGGGAGCCGTGGCTGGAGGCGGCCGGGCTGCACGTCTACGACGGCCACGAGCACTTCCACGACCCCTCGGGGCGGGAGGCCGCGGCCATGGCCCACGTCCGCGAGCTGCAGGCCCTCAAGGAGAAGCTGGAGGCCGCCGGCCTGCCGGTGGAGCGGGTCGTGGGGGGCGGCTCCTACTCCTATGCGTACTACGCGCGCACCGAGGGTTTCCACGGCTCGCCGGGCACCGTCATCTACTGGGACATCAATGGCGCCCTGGGCATGCCCGACCAGCCCTTCCGCTGGGCCGCCTTGGTGCTGTGCCAGGTCGTCGACCGCTATCCCGACCAGCTGACGATCACCACCGACCTGGGGTACAAGGCGGTCCCCGGCGATCCCGCCCTCGAGCGCCGCGCCTGGCTGCTGGGCCACAAGGACGCCCGCCTCCTCCTCCAGAACGAGGAGCACGCCGTCTTCCAACTGCCCGAGGGCACCCTGCCCGAGATCGGCGACTACCTGCTGGCCGTGCCCGGCCACGTCTGCCCCACGGCGATCCGCTTCCCCGGCTGCTACGTCATCGACGGAGAAGGCGCCGTGGTCGACTACTATCCCCACACCGCGCGCGACCGGCTGTAGCCGGGGCGCCCGGTCGTGCCCCTCACGCCCTTCCACGTCAACTGGCTCGTCCACCGCATCCACGCCCGCCACGTGACCGCCGCCGTCCGGAACCACGCCCGCGGCCGGCTCCTCGACGTCGGTTGCGGCGCCCGGCCCTTCGCCGACCTGCTGGACCGGCACAGCGAGCGCTCCGTGGGGGTCGATCCGGACCGCGCGCGTTACGGCCCCGCCGCCGGAGGCGGCCCCCGGCGGCTGCCGGAGGCCTGGGCCAGCGGCCTGGATCTGCCCTTCCGCGACGCCAGCTTCGACACCGTCCTCTGCCTGCAGGTTCTGGAGCACGTGCCGCGGCCCTGGCGCCTGCTGGACGAGATCGCCCGAGTGCTGCGCCCCGGCGGCGCCCTGGTGCTCACGGCGCCGCACATCTGGGGCCTTCACGAGGAGCCCCGCGACTACTACCGGTTCACGCCCTTCGGGCTGCGCCACCTCAGCGACGCCGCCGGCCTGCGGGTGGTGGCGGTGAAGGCCCTGGCCGGGTACTGGGTCACGGCGGGAGCGCGCTTCACCCACTACCTGCGGCGCTTCGAGAGGATCCGCCTGTATCCGGTCACGCGGCCGGTCATGGCCCTGGTGCAGTTGCTGTGCCTGGTCCTCGACGCCGCCCACCGCGTCGAGAGCGACGCCTGGAACCACCTGCTGGTGGCCCGCAAGCCGCAGGCGGGCGGTGCCTGAGATGATGCCGGCGGCGATCTCCGGCCCTTGGCGCCTGGCGCCCGACAACCGCAGGCTGGTGGCCGCCGCGGCCGTGCTGGCGGCGCTGGCCACGGCCGTTCCCATGCTGCTGCTGGGCACGGCCCTGCACGTGGTGCTGGCCGCCGGAGCCCTGGTTGCCGCGGCCCTGATCCTGTTCTCGCCCCGCCGGACGCTGGCGGTCCTGGTGGTGGTCACCGCGGTCCTGCCCGCCCACCTGGTGGACGCTACGCGGCTGCCCCTCGGCCTGCGGCCCTGGGAGATCCTCCTGCTCGCCGGAGCCGTCTTCGCCGTGATCGACCTGGCCGCCTTCGAACGCTGGCGGCTGCGGCGCACCAGCGCCGACGGCCTGGTGGCCGCCTTCCTGCTGCTGGCCCTGGTCTCCGGGGTGGTCGGCTTCTGGCACGGGAACGAGGCCGTCCTGCGGAACCTGCGCTACCCCATGTACTACGGCGTGTTCTTCCTGGTGCTGCACGCGGCGCGCCCCGGCGACGGGGCCAGGCTCTTCGCGCCGCTCATGGTGCTGGCCGGCGTCGTGGTGAGCGCCGAGTTCCTGCTGGAGTTCCTCGGCGCCATCGACCCGGCGGCGGGGGAGCGCTTCGTGCGCGTCAGCCGCCGGCAGGGGATCGTGCTGCCCGTGGCCCTGCTCATGCTGGCCAACGGGTTGGTCCACGATCCGCGCCGCTGGAGCCGGCCGCTGGCGGCCGCCCTCTTCCTGTTCATCGGTCTCGGATTCGCCATCACCCTGGGCCGCGGCATGTGGGCCGCCTTCGGCCTCGGCCTGCTGGTGACCGTGTGGCTGTGGCACCGGTCCCAGCCGGCGGCCGGGCGCCGCGTCTGGAAGGCGGCCCTGCTGACCGTGGGCGTGGTGGCCGCCCTGGTCCTCTCCGCCCTCGCCTTCCAGCGCCTCACCGGGGCCTCCCTCTCCGCCCACGCCGTGGAGCGCTCGCGCACCTTCCTGGACGTGGGCCGGGACATCCAGGTCGTGAGCCGGTTCCTGGGCTACGCCAGCGCCCTGGAACAGATCCGCGGGCACCCCTTCCTCGGCGGCGGCCAGGGGGCGACGGTCACGGCCTGGTCCTTCGATCCGGAGGCCGGCCGTTTCGAGACCTGGACGGCGTGGACGGTGGACAACCTCTACCTGACCTTGTGGCTGAAGATGGGGCTCGCCGGTCTGCTCCTGTTCCCGTGGCTGTGCCTGCACGTGGGCCGCCGGGCCCTGCGCCTGTGCCGCAGCGGCGATCCCGCCACCCGCGCCTTCGCCGCCGGCTGCGCGGCGACCCTGGCAGCCATGGCCCTGCTCGGCCTCAGCGACGGCTCGATGATGAACGGCCGCTTCGCCGTCCTCTTCGGGATCCTCTTCGGCCTGGTGATGGTGGCCGATCCGGAGGCGCCGTGCAGCGCCTGATCGAGAGCGCCTCCAAGGAGTCGCGCCGCGTCGTGGGGCTCATGACGGGCACCTCGGCCGACGGCATCGACGCCGTGCTCGCCGAGATCGAGGGCTGGGGAGAGACCACGGAGTTCGAGATCCTCTCCCACCTGACGCACCCGCTGCCGGAAGCGCTGCAGGCGGACCTGTTCCTGCTGTTCCAGCCCGACGCCCTCGTGGAGGACCTGTGCCGGGTGAACTTCGCCCTCGGCGACGCCCTGGCCGAGGCGACCCTGCAGGTAGCCGCGGCGGCCAATCTGGAGCCGGCCGCCATCGACCTGGTGGGCAGCCACGGCCAGACGGTCCGTCACCTGCCGAAGTCAGCCCCCCCCTCGACCCTGCAGATCGGCGAGGCCGCGGTCATCGCCCGGCGCACGGGGATCCCGGTGGTGAGCGACTTCCGGCCCGCCGACATGGCCGCCGGCGGCGAGGGGGCGCCCCTGGTGCCCCTGATGGACGTGCTCCTCTTCAGCCACCCGGACCGCGGCCGGCTGCTGCTCAACATCGGCGGCATCGCCAACGTCACCGCCGTGCCCCCGGGCGCCCGGGGGGAGCAGGGGGTCCTCGCCTTCGACCTGGGGCCGGGCAACGCCCTGGTGGACGCCGCGGTCCTGCACCTGACCGGCGCCGCCGAGCGCTTCGACGACGGCGGGCGGCGGGCGGCGGCGGGTACCGTGGACGAGGAGTGGGTCGAGCGCCTGATGAAACACGAGTTCTTCCGCCGGCCGCCGCCCAAGTCGACGGGCCGGGAGGAGTTCGGCACCATGTACCTGGCCGAGGTCATGCGCCAGGCGCAGTTGGGGCCGGCGGACCTGGTGGCGACCCTGACCGCCCTCACGGCCCGGGGCATCGCCGCCGGCGTGGAGCGCTTCGCCGATCCGGAGGGGGCCCTGGAGGAGGTCTGGGTCAGCGGCGGCGGCGTCCGCAACACCCACCTGATGGGCCTGCTCGAGGAGGTCCTGGCGCCGCGGGAGGTGGGGTCCATCGACGCCCTCGGGGTGCCGGCGGACGCCAAGGAGGCCCTGGCCTTCGCGGTGCTGGCCAACGAGACCCTCATGGGCCGGCCCGGGAACCTGCGCGCCGCCACGGGCGCGAAGGCCGACGCCGTGCTCGGCAAGATCTCGCTGCCGCCCGTACCCGGGGCCGGATGGTGAGCCCGCCAGAAACCGGGGCCGCGCCCGCGGCCGGGGAGAGACCGAGTTGATCGTCGACACGCACGTGCACGTCTGGGAGATCGATCCGCCGAGGTACCCCGTGGGGCCCACGGCCCCGAACTGGACCTCGGAGCCGGACGAGCCCGGCACCGCGGAGGAGCTGCTCGAGGACATGGACGCCAACGGCGTCGACCGGTCGGTGCTGGTGCAGACCTCGTGGTCGACTTGGGACAACGGCTACATCGCCGACTCGACGGCGCGCTTCCCCGACCGCTTCATCGGCCACGGCCTGATCGACCCGCAGGACGAGGCCGGCAACGCCGAGACGGCGCGCTACTGGATGGAGGAGCGCGGCCTGGCCGGCTTCCGCTTCCACCCCATGTACTACCCGGAGGAGGAGGTGCTGACCACCGACGGCAACCGCGCCATGTGGGAGGTCCTGGCCGCCAGGGACGCGGTGATCCAGTTCCACACGAGCCCGCCCTTCGCCGGCCAGATCGCCGAGATCGCCCGCCGCCATCCGCACATGAAGCTCCTCATCGACCACATGGGCTATCCCCGCCTCGAGGAGGGGCCGGAGCCCTGGGCGCCGATCGTGGCCCTGGCGAAGCTGCCCAACCTGTTCGTCAAGGTCTCCGACGTGAAGGGCCGTTCCCTGACCAGGGAGTTCCCCTTCGCCGACACCCACCCCTACGTGCGCGCCCTGGTGGACGCCTTCGGCGCCGAGCGCTGCCTCTGGGGCACGGGCTATCCCGGCGGCCACCGCACCCGGCACGGCTGGCTGTCGCTGGGCGAGGAGCTGCGCCTCGTGCGCGAGGGCTTCGACTTTCTCACCGGCGCCCAGCGGGACCGCATCCTCGGGGGCACCGCGGCCGAGGTCTGGGGGCTGACATGAGGGCGCACCGGTTCGAGGAGGCGGCGCGGCGGAGCATTCCGGAGCTGGGCTCGGAGGCGATCCTCTACCGTCATCCCACGGGGGCCCGGCTCATGTCGGTGATCAACGGCCAGGACGCCAACAAGGTCTTCGGCGTCACCTTCCGCACGCCGCCCTCCGACTCCACCGGCATCGCCCACATCCTCGAGCACTCCGTGCTCTGCGGTTCCCGCAAGTACCCGGTGAAGGAGCCCTTCGTCGAGCTCCTCAAGGGGTCGTTGAAGACCTTCCTCAACGCCTTCACCTACCCCGACCGCACCTGCTACCCCGTGGCCAGCCAGAACCTGCGGGACTTCCACAACCTCGTCGACGTCTACCTCGACGCCGTCTTCCACCCGCGGCTGACGCCGGAGGTCCTCAAGCAGGAGGGCTGGCACTACGAGGTCGAGGAGGAGGGGCTGGCCTTCAGCGGCGTCGTCTACAACGAGATGAAGGGCGCCTACTCCTCCCCGGAGAGGGTCCTGGGCGAGGCCATCCAGCAGGGGCTGTTCCCCGACACGACCTACGGCGTCGAATCCGGAGGCCATCCCCGGCACATCCCCGACCTGACGTGGGAGAGCTTCTCCGCCTTCCACCGCGATCTCTACCACCCCGGAAACGCCTTCATCTGGTTCTACGGCGACGACCCGCCTGAGAGGCGCTTCGAGATCCTCGAGGACTACCTGAGGGAGTTCGAGCCCCGGAGCGTGGACTCCGCCGTAGGCACCCAGCCGCGCTGGCCCGAGCCCCGCCGCTGCGAAGACATCTACGCGGCCGGCGACGGCGACGGCGACGGCGGCGGCAAGCACTACGTCACCGTCAACTGGCTGCTGCCGCCGGCGGCGGACTTCGAGAGCCGCCTCGGCCTGGAGATCCTGGACCACGTGCTGCTGGGCACGCCGGCGTCGCCCCTGCGCAAGGCGCTCATCGACTCCGGCCTCGGGGAGGACCTGGCCGGCTCCGGCATGGAGACGGAGCTGAAGGAGACGATCTTCTCCGCCGGGCTGAAAGGGGTGGCCGCCGCCGACGAGGAGAAGGTGGAGAACCTGGTGACGGGCACCCTCCGCCGGTTGGCCGGGGAGGGCCTCGACGTGGAGACGGTGCGGGCCTCGCTGAACACCTGCGAGTTCCGCCTGCGCGAGAACAACACCGGCTCCTACCCGCGCGGGCTGATCCTCATGCTGCGCTCGCTGACGACCTGGCTCTACGACGGCGACCCTTTCGAGCCCCTGGCCTTCGAGGCGCCCCTGGCGGCGGTGCGGTCCCGGGCCCTGGAGGGGGGCTGGCTCGAAGGCCTGATCGAGCGCTCCCTGCTGGACAACCCGCACCGCACCACCCTGTTCCTGCGGCCCGACGCCGGGCAGGCCGGGCGCGAGGAGCGGGAGGAGAAGGCGCGGCTGGCGGCGGCGCGGGCGGAGATGGACGAGGCCGAGGTGGAGCGGGTCCGCGCCGAGGCGCTGCGATTGCGGGCCCGCCAGGAGGCGCCCGACGATCCCGCCGACCTGGCGAAGCTGCCGCGGCTGCAGCTCTCCGACCTCGACCGGGAAGTGCCGACGATCCCCCTGGAGCGGGGCGAGGCGGGGGGCGCCCCCGTCCTCTACCACGACCTGTTCACCAACGGCATCGTCTACCTCGACGTCGGCTTCGACCTGCGCACCGTGCCCCAGGAGCTGCTGCCCCTGCTGCCCCTCTTCGGCCGCTGTCTGCTGGAGGTCGGCACGGAGACCGAGGACTTCGTGCGTCTGTCGCAGCGCATCGGCGCGCGCACCGGCGGGCTGTCCGCGCACAGCCTGGTGACGGGCCAGCGCCGCGGCGACCGGGCCATGGCCCGGTTCCTCCTGCGCGGCAAGGCGATGATCCACCGCACGGGCGATCTCGTCGACATCGTGCGCGACGTGCTCACCACGGTGCGCCTCGACAACCGCGACCGCCTGCTGCAGATGGCCCTCGAGGACAAGGCGGGGGAGGAGGCGGGGCTGGTCCCGGGAGGCCACTCGGTGGTCGCCCTGCGCCTGTGCTCGCAGTTCGACGAGGCCTCCTGGGTGGGTGAGCAGATGGAGGGCGTGAGCTACCTGTTCTACCTGCGCCGGCTGGTGGAGCGGATCCGCGACGACTGGCCTTCGGTCCTGGAGCAGCTCGAGGCCGTGCGCGCGTACCTCGTCGACCGGGACACCCTGCTGATCAACGCCACCCTCGCCGACTCCGACCGCGCCGCCGTGGAGCCCCACCTGTCCGGCCTCGTCCGGTCTCTGCCCGCCCGCGGGGGGAGACCGCAGGAGTGGTCGCCCCGGTTCGGCGCCGGTCACGAGGGGCTGACCCTGCCGGCCCAGGTCAACTACGTCGGCAAGGGGGGGGACCTCTACGGCCAGGGCTACGAGCTGCGGGGCTCGGTGGCGGTGATCACCAAGTACCTGCGCACCAGCTACCTGTGGGACCGGGTGCGGGTCCAGGGCGGCGCCTACGGCGCGTTCTGCTCCTTCGACCCCTTCACCGGCGTCTTCGCCTTCGGCTCCTACCGGGATCCCAACCTGCTCGACACCCTCCGCGTCTACGACGGCGCCGCCGCCTTCCTCCGCGGACTGGAGCTGTCGGACGAGGAGCGCACCAAGGCGATCATCGGCGCCATCGGCGAGATGGACGGGTACCAGCTCCCCGACGCCAGGGGATACACCTCCATGGTGCGCGAGCTGACCGGGGTGGACGACGACTACCGCCAGACCCTGCGCGACGCCGTGCTGGGGACCACGGCGGCCGACTTCCGCGAGTTCGGCGAGCGGCTGGAGGGACTGGCGGAGGCCGGACGGGTGGTCGTCCTGGGGTCCAGGGAGGCCATCGAGGCCGCCAACGCCGAGCGCGGCGGGAGCTGGCTCCAGGTCGTGCCTGTCATGTAGGACGCCGCGGGCTCTCGACGCGGCGGATCGGCCGGGAGGCGGCGGGGGGCCCCGCCGGAGGGTCAGTTCTGGGCGGTGAGCTGGATGTTGCCGTCGTGGTAGCGGCGGCCCACGTCGCGCCGGAAGCGGTAGGAGATGTCCACCGTCTCCACCGGCTCGTTGCGGTAGTCGAAGCGCAGCATGGCGTCGTTGATGACGACCTCCACCTCGGTCACGTCCGGGTGCAGGGCCGGGAAGACGAGCAAGCCCTCGGTCTCCTGGCCGTTGAAGACGGGCTCCGGCTGGGCCAGGGTGCGCAGCATCAGGGAGATGCGCTCCTTGTAGCGCTGGTAGGCGTTGCCCCGGTAGCCGAGGGCGTAGACCCGGTAGTAGTTGTCCAGCTGGTCGAGGTTCAGGCTCCAGTAGTGGCGCCCGTTGCCGGCGAGCATCTGCACCTGTTCCGGCTCGATGAGGACCTTCGGGTACTCGTAGTTGCGGACCGTCATGCTGAACAGGGTGAACCGCTGGCGGTCCTTCCTCCCGATGAAGAAGTCGGTGTCGCCGAAGGTGTAGGGGTTGGTCGACTTCGCCCCCGCCTGGGAATGGCTGGCGAACTGGCGGTTGAGCTCCTCGTCGCTCATGGGGCGCAGCACGACGTCCAGGCGACCCTTCGCATAGGTGACGCTGCCGTCGTCGGCCACGGCCAGGGAGGAGCCCTGCTCGCCGGTGGGCTCCAGGGGGCCCGCGTAGTGGTGGTAGCCGCAGCCGGAGGCCAAGGTGAGAAGCAGGAGGCCGAACGCTGGAAATCTCATGATCGCCCCATCCTTTTGCGGGGAAGGACCTGCGCCCACGGTAAGGCGGCTGCGGGCGGTTGTCAACGCCCGGCCGCCTTGCCGTGTGGGGTGGCTTCTCCGGGAGCTTCCGGCGACGCGGCTCGGGACTCGGCCCCTCCATGGTCGGTTTCATCCCGCAGTTGTCATTCGTATGTTGTGGCGGTCTGTGCCGAACACGACGCCCACGGTGCAAGGGGACATCATGGAATTCCCGAACCCAACTCTCGCCTGCCTGCGCCTGGCCTCTCCGGCGCTGATCGCCATCGCCGCCTTCACCTTCTTCGCCAATCATCCCCTCCTGTCGTCGCACTTCTTCCCCGATGGGATCACGGGGGAGGTGGAGAACGCGCCCCACGCCCTGCCCTTGGTGCTGGGCAAGATCCTGCCCGCCGGCCTGATCGGCCTCCTCGTGGCCGGATTCCTGTCCGCCTTCCTGTCCACACACGACAGCTACATCCTGACCTGGGCGTCGGTCTTCGTGCGAGACGTGGTCGATCCGATCCGCGGCCACTCCCTCAGCGATCGACAGCAGATCGTCCTGACGCGGATCTCGGTCCTGTGCATCGGTCTCTTCCTGCTGATCTGGGGGGTGTGGTACAAGCTGCCGGACAGCGTCTGGACCTACCTGGCGGTGACCGGTACCGTCTACATCTCCGGGGCGGGGATCGCCATCTACGGAGGGATGTACTGGAAGCGGGCGTCGTCGGCGGGCGCCTTCGCCGCCTTGTGCGGTGGCTTGCTGGCGATCTCGGCGCTGTTCATCGAACAGCTGCAGTTCGTGTGGCCCTCGCTGACAGAAGCGAAACTGGCGTTCTCGAACTTCGTGATCTGCGCTTTGCTGTTCGTCGTGTTCTCCCTGTTGTTCCCGGACAGGGAAACCGAGAAAGCGGAGGTGTGACATGGAAGCCTGGGTAACGTTCTGGAAGATCCTCCTGATCGTCGTATTTGCCCTGTTCTACGCTGTCGTCTTGTTCGTCATCCCCTTCGGTCTGCGGGATATCTTCATCCTGTTCCGGAAGCTGAGGGATCAGGCGGAGGCGAGCAAGACCGCCTGACCGATCCCCGGCCGCGGCCGGCCGGGGACGGTACGGCCCGCGCGACGGAGCCTCTCCGAAGCCGTGGAGGATCCAGGCGCGATCAGAGGTACCCCAGGCTCTCCAGCGCCTTCCCCGTCTCCTCGTCGACCCGCCCCCCGGGCCCTGCGGGTCCCGCCGGGGGCAGCCCGTCCAGAAAGCCGTTCAGCCGGCCCATCATCGCCTCCGCCCGCCGCGGCTGGGAGGCGATGAGGTTCTCCTTCTCCCCCGGGTCCTTCTCCAGGTCGAAGAGCTGGTGGTTCCCCTCGCTGTTCCAGAGCAGCTTGTGGCGTCCCTCCAACAGCGCCCGCCAGTGGCCGTCGGAGCTGAGCACGGGCAGTGGGTAGGCCTCGGCCACCACCGGGTGGCCCGTGTCGGGGGGCCGGCCCGCCTGGACGCCGTCGGGCAGGGGCAGTTCCAGGCGCTCGCAGAGCAGGGCCATCACGTCCACGAGCTGCACGGGGTCGCCGCTGCGCGGGGGCCCCGCCTCGCCGGCCGGGTACTTGACGAAGAGGGGGACGTGGATCTCCTCCTGGTGCAGGTAGTTGCCGTGGCCGAAGCGGCCGTGCTCGCCGAGCAGCTCGCCGTGATCGGCGGTGACGACGATGAGGGCGTTGTCGTAGAGGCCCCGGGCCTTCAACTCCTTCATCAACTGGCCGATGTAGCGGTCCATGTAGAGGATCTCGCCGTCGTACAGGGCCACCCGCTCCTCCAGGGTGACTCTCCGGCCCCGCAGGTCGGGCCCCGGGGGCACGAAGGTCCAGGCGAACCGCTCCGGCGGCCGGTAGGGGCTGTGGGGGTCGTAGTAGTTGAGGAACAGGAAGAGGGGCTTCTCCTCCCGGGCCTCGATCCAGCGCACGGCGCCGCGGGTGACCTCCGGCGCCAGGCGTCCGGAGACCGAGCTGATGGAGGAGTCGTCGTAGAAGTCGAAGCCCTTGTTGAGGCCGAAGATCTTCTTCATCCAGGGGCCGGCGAGGACGGCGCCGGTGGCGTACCCGGCCTCCCGCAGCAGTTGCGCCAGGGTGGGCTCCTCCGGGGCCAGGCCCCGCGCCCGGAAGACCTCCCACGAGGCCGGCGCGTCGATGGCCCGGTCCAGGCGCAGGGGCCCCTCGGGGTCGTAGCGGGCGCCGTGGGAGGCGGTGAACCTGCCCGTGAACAGGGCCGCGTGGGAGGGCAGGGTCCAGCTCGAGGGGGCGAAGGCGTTCTCGTAGAGGACGGATTCGGCCGCCAGCCGGTCGAGGTGGGGACTCGTGTGCCGGGCATAGCCGTAGCAGGAGAGGTGGTCGGCCCGGGTCGTGTCCAGGGTGATGAGGATGACGTGGGGCCGCCGGCTCCGGCGGCGGCAGCCTCCAAGGAGCAGGGACGGCGCCAGGCCTGCGGCGAGGCCGCCGCAGAGGCCGCCCTTGAGCACGTCGCGGCGGCTCACGTTCCCGGTCCGGGTCAGCTGGCTCAAGGCCGCTCCTCCTTCGCGGGGCCGCCCTCGACCAGGTGGCGCCGGCTCAGGCCCCGGTGACGGATGCGCCGGTTCATGGCTGCCCCCCGGAGGCGTGCCCCACGGGGCCGCCGGTGAGCATGGCCCCCATCGTCGGCGTGGAGTCGAAGGAGGCGGGGCTCACCAGGTCGATGGTGGCCGGGCCGCGGCCGGCGGCGGCGAGGGCGGCCTGGCCGATCTCCACGGGGCCGGTGGTGAACTCGGGCACGCTGTACGCCTTCAGGTGGGAGTCGCGGGACGGAAGCGGGTCATCGCCGCCCTGACGGGACCGTCGGGTGCCGGCAAAGCATAGGCCCTCGCCGGAGCGGATTCCAAGGAGGGCTGCGGCTTGTCGGCAAGCCGGACCCCGCCCTATGCTAACGCCGCTTCCGGCGGCCGGTACCCTGCCAAACCCAGTGGAGGACCCCTTGTCCCTGGCGATCCATTCCGGCGATCCCCTGATCACCGATGCCTTTCCCGGCTGGCCGATCCAGGACGGCACCGAGCTGAGGCAGGTGCAGGCCGCTCTCGAGAGCGGGACCTGGGGGGTCGGAGGCGAGTGCCTGGCCGAGTTCTCCCGCCGTTTCGCCGAGTTCCAGCAGGCCGGGGCCGTCCTGCCGGTGGCCAACGGCACCGTGGCCATCGAGATCGCCCTCGAGGCCCTGGGCCTCGGCCCCGGCGACGAGGTCATCGTCCCCGACTACACCTTCGTGGCCACGGCCACCGCGCCCCTGCGCCTGGGGGTCCGGCCGGTGCTGGTCGACGTCCGGCCCGACACCTTCACCATCGATCCCGCCGCGGTCGAGGCGGCGGTCACCGACCGCACCCGGGCGGTCATCCCCGTCCACTTCGGCGGCAACTTGTGCGACATGGAGGGCCTCCTCCATCTCGCCGACCGCTACGGGCTGGCCGTCATCGAGGACTGCGCCCACGCCCACGGCGCCCACTTGAAAGGGAGGTACGCCGGCTCCTTCGGCGAGATCGGCACCTTCAGCTTCCAGTCCAGCAAGACCTTGTGCTGCGGCGAGGGCGGCGCCGTGGTCACCCGGTCCGAGCGGCTGCTGGCCAGGATGCGCGCCATCCACAGCGCCGGCCGCCACGGCAGCGAGGACGACTACAACCACTTCACCCTCGGCAGCAACTACCGCCTGTCGGAGCTGCAGGCGGCCCTGCTGCTGGCCCAGATGAGCCGCCTCGAGGAGTTCTGCGACCGGCGGGACCGCCACGGCGCCCTGCTCAACGCGCGGCTGGCCGGCATCGACGGCGTGCGCCCCCAGACGCGGCAAGCGGGTCTCGGGAGGCACGGACACTACCTGTACCCCTTCGTGCTGGAGGCCGACGTCCCCCGCGGCGCCTTCAAGCGGGCCCTGCGGGCCGAGGGCGTGCCCGTGGAGGACCAGTACCCGGCTCTGCACGAGGTGGTCTGCCTGAGGAACAGCGGCCTGACGGAGGGCGAGTTCCCCGCATCCCGCGAGCTCTCCGAGCGCTCGGTCTGGATCTTCCACCAGGCCCTGCTCGCCGGCGAGGGCCAGGTCTGCCTGATCGCGGACGCCGTGAGCAAGGTCCTCGACCATCGCCGCGAGCTGACCTGAGGCCAGGGAGGATCCATGGCGAAGACGGTATTCCTCACCGGCGGCGCCGGCCGCATCGGCCGCCGGCTCCTGGCCAAGCTGCTCGACCGCGGCTACCAGGTGCGCGTCCTGGTCCACAACCACGAGCCCGAGGGCATCAGCAGCGGCGACATGACCCTGGTCCGCGGCGATGTCCGGGACCGCGCCACCTTCGCCGAGGCCGTGGCCGGCTGCGACTTCGTCTGCCATCTCGCCGCGGTCTTCGAGATGGGCACGGCCGTGGAGGACAGCCTGGAGAACGACCATCTCTTCGACCACCTCGTGCGCGGCACCTACAACGTGCTGGAGGCCGCGCGACAGGCGGGATCGGTGCGGCTCTTCACCTTCGCCAGCAGCGACGCCGTGTTCTGTGCCATCTACCGGGAGCACGAGGAGGTCATCACCGAGGAGGTGGAGATCACCCTGCGGCCGGGCCGGTTCTACTCCCTGGCCAAGGCTACCCTGGAGGGCCTGTGCGCGAACTACGAGAAGGGCTACGGGCTCCCCTGCGCGATCCACCGCGTCGGCTGGACCCTCGACGAGAGCGACGTCCTGCTCGCCTTCGAGCCCGACTTCTGGGAGACCCTGCTGGCGCCCGGGGAGCGGGAGCGCCTCGACGCCCTTCGCGCCGAGGGACCCTGCCTCATGGCCCCCCTCTACGAGGACGGCACCTCGGTGGAGGTGCAGCTGGCCCACGCCGAGGACATCGCCGACGGCTTCGTCCTGGCCCTGGAGGACCACCAGGCGGCGGCGGGCCAGATCTTCAACATCGCCGGCGTCGCCCCCTTCCGGTTCCTGGACTGCATCGAGAAGGTGGCCCGGGGACTGGACAGGCCCTGGGCCGGCCTCCGGCTCTCGGGGCTGGGCCGCTACCGCATCAGCAACGAGAAGGCGGGGCGCCTGCTGGGGTACGCGCCGCGGTACACCATCGACCGGATGATCGACCAGGCCCTGGAGCGGACGGGCGGCTGATGCGCGTCGCCCTCGGCGCCCTGATGCACGAGTCCAACACCTTCGCGCCGGGGCGCACGACGCTGGAGGACTTCCGGCGCACCCAGTTCCTCACCGGGGCCGACATCGTCGAGGCCCACGCCGGAACCGGATCGGAGGTCGGCGGCGCCCTGGAGGAGCTGGCGCGGCGCAGCGTCGAGGTCGTGCCCACCTTTCCCATCCACCCCGTGGAGGAGGCGGTGCGCATGGGCCGGGCCGTCCCGGGGCGGCCCGTGGTCCTCAACGAGCTGGCCGACTGCACCCTGGGCGGGGCCTCGGGAGACGTGGTCTCCACGGCCCGCTACCGCGACGTGCACGGCCACACCTCCATCCACTCGGGGTACGAGACGCCGCTGGGCAAGATCGCCGTGGTGGAAGGGCGCGGACTGGCGATCGTGCTGATCGAGCGCGCCGGCAAGCTCGGCGGGCCGACCTTCCTCGAGGAGGTGGGCCTCGACCCGGCGGACATGGAGTTCATCGTCGTCAAGGAGGGGCTCAACCCGCTGGTCACCTACAAGGACGTGGCCGCCTCCATCCTCATGGTGGACAGCCCCGGCTTCGACCGGCAGATCCCGCGCCCGCGGGACTACAGCCGCCTGCAGCGGCCCGTCTATCCGCTGGACCCGGAGATGTCCTGGGACCCGGAGGCCTGACCGGCGTACCTCGCGGGGTCCACCCACTGGCTGACGGCCGTGGAGAGCAGGGCCAGCACCGCGGCGGCGAGGAAGATCACGCGGTGGCCGAAGAAGTGCCAGGCGACCCCGCCGAGGAGCGGCGCCGCCACCGCCGCGAAGTGGTTCATGGTCACGCCCATGGACAGAGTCGGCTTGAGATCCTCCGCCAGGGCGATCTGGTTGATGTAGGTGGTCAGCGCGATGCCCGACATGAAGAGGAGGTTGTCCAGGCAGTAGAGGACGTAGAGCGCCGGCCGGTGATCGATGAGGCCGTAGCCGACGAAGACCAGGCTCAGCAGGCCGTAGCCGATGGTGAGCATCCAGCGCTCGCCCAGGCGGTCCACGAGGCGGCCGATGGAAGGGGCGGTGAGCGTGACCAGCACCTGGTTGACCAGCACCAGCGCCATGGTCGTCTCCACCGGCGTGCCGTGGACCTTGACGAGGGCGAAGACGGCGAAGGTGGTGAAGATCTGCCGCCGGCACCCCTCCAGGAACTGCAGCAGGTAGTAGAGGCCGTACCGCCTCTTGAGGACGAAGCCCTTCTCCTCCACGTCGGCGTGGCCCCGCGAGGCGAAAAGCAGGGCCGCTCCCCCGAGGACGGTGGCCACCCCGGCGAGCAGGTACATGCCCTCGTAGTTCACCAGCTCCAGAAGGACCATGCAGCCGCCGATGGTGACGAGCATGGCGATGCTGTGGACGGCGCGCAGCTGTCCGAGCCACCGCCCCTTGCCGCCGGCCGGCGAGAACCGCAGGGCCAGGGTCGCCTCCATGGGCAGCCAGCAGTGGAAGCCGATGCTCCACACCACGGAGTAGAGGGCCAGGGCCGGCACCGAGCCCACGTCGGCGTAGGCCATCAGGCCGATCCCCATGATCCCGAGGGCCGCGACGGCCACCAGCGACGGGGACATGCGGATCATGAGGGCCACGAAGAGGGCGTTCAGGAACCCCGGGATCTCGCGCAGGGACTCCACCCAGCCGAGCTCGTGAGGCTCCAGGTCCAGGCGCTCGACGACGAAGTTGTTGAACAGGGTCAGCTGCACGCCGAAGAACACGCCGACCCCGCCCACGGCCGCGGCCAGCAGGGCGAAGTCCCGGCTCCACTCGGCCGTGGGATTTCGGAATCTGGGCAAAAGGCTCAGGAACCTCTCCTGAAGGGGTGGTCCTTGATCTCCTCCACCCCCCAGAGATTCCCCGTCAGGTAGTTGTTGATGTTGCCCCGCTCCCCTCCGACGCCGCCCAGGTGGTAGGCGCCGTCCACGGGGTTGTCCTCGATGTGGCTCACCACGGAGTCCCGCTCACGGAGCAGCGCCTCCAGGTGGCCGGGGTCCCTCGTGCGGTTCCAGGTCTCCGCCGCCCGCCGGGCGCCCATCAGCCGGTCCCCGTACTCCACCTGCGCCGCCAGGACGTCCAGGCGGATCCGGACCTCATCCGACTCCTCCGCGTCGCGGCCCTCGCGGATCAGCTCCTTGCCCCGGGCGAGCACCTCCGGCGGCAGGAAGGCCCCGAGGCCCTTCATCATGGGCTCGTGCTCCACGAGGGCCTGCTCGAAGGCTTCGTGGAGGGCCTGCACCGGCTCGGCCGCCCCTCCGTAGAGGCTGCGGAAGTAGTCTCCCTGAAGGGCGTCGAAGTCGACGTCCACGTCCCACATCGTGCGGGACTGCGCCACGTGGTTGAGACCGTAGAAGCCCCACAAGGTGCCCTCGCCCTGGAACTCGGCGCCCACGAAGCCGCGGCGGTGCAGCCACCGGATGTCCTGGTGAAACCTCCGCCCCGCCGAGAACGGGGCGTGGGCGAAGGTGCTGTGCGGGTTGTACCCGTAGTAGGCCAGGGGCACACCCAGTTCCGCCCACCCCTCTATGGCCCTCTGAAAGACCCAGTGATTCCCCGCGGGGTCCTCGAGGGGCCGGTTGAAGGAGACGAACCCGTGGGGCGAGCAGGCCAGTTTCACCATCACGTTGGGATGCACCGGGACCGTGGGAGGCGGGATCGTCTGGTGGTGCCCCAGGATCTGGAGGAGCCGGTCGGGCCAGCGCTCGCAGAACCGCTCCGCCACGCGGTTGGCGAAGTCCACCGTGCAGTTGGTGCGGATGATCTGCTCCTGGCCCAGGAAGACCAGCGAGCCCTGGTCGCACTTGGACAGGCAGACCGGGCACCGGCAGTGGTAGGGGCCGTCGGCGTGGGTGATGCTCACGAAGCCCGAGTCGGGGTGGTCTTCCATCCCCTCGAGGGTTCGACCCACGACCAGGTCGACGACCTCCGGATGGGAGGTGCAGAGATGGATGTGGTATGCGTTGGGCCTTCTCTCGAAGAGCCGGCCGTCGTCGTCCTTCGCGAAGTACTCCGGGTGCGAGTCGTAGTACTCCTCCGGCGGCACCAGCTGGGGCAGGACGTGGGCGTGGTCGAGACAGGCCACGCCGCCGCGCCGGACGAAGAAGGCGGAGACGGCGGGATCGTCGAAGGGCCAGAAGCCCGCGTTCAGCCGGTTCTTCACGCCCCAGTCCAGCAGTTGCTCCCTCCGGGGTGAGGAGAAGGGCTGGAAGATGTCCACCTTGCCGAGGCCGGTCATGGCCGAGAACAGGGCCCGCAGGAACCGGAACCGGAAGGACGGGTTGATCACCTCCGTCCCCCGCGGGACCGCCAGATCCCCGGCCGGCGGCAGGTACTCGTTCTCCGGGCCCGGCCAGTACCACCGCACCCCCAGGCGCTCGATCAGCTCGTACGCCGCGTACAGGGTCCCCCGGTCGTTCGCCCCCGCCAGGGCGATCCGGTCCGGCGACGCGCGCAGCACGAACCCGTCGTCCCGCGCCTCGTCCACCGGCAAGCCGTTGTCCTCCTCCCGGGCGCGGGCGCCCACCAGGATGCGCACCGGCGCTCCGCTCGGCTCCCCGCGGCGCAGCTCGACGGATGCGCCGCCCAGCTTCCCCAGGTAACTCACCAGCTCCTGGGCCGCCGTCACCTCCACCGCGCATCTCGCCCGGCGGCCGGCGGTCAGCACCACCGGCCTATCCATCCGTCACCTCCACCTGTGCCTCCTCTCCTATGTCGGCGGGTCGTTCATGTCGTTCCACGCGCAATAGCGCCGGTACGCATCTTCGAGCGTCCCCTCGTTCACGAATACGATACCCTGTCGCTGGTGCTGGTGCTGAGGCTCGAAATGGCCGAATTCAGGGTCGGAATGAAGGCATCTGACGCATCCGGCCCGGTTGAGAAAGAGCCGCCGCGCCTGCTGCCAGGCATACCCGAGCACATAACGCTCGTCTCTTGAGACCACGAAAAGGGCTGGAGCCGCCAATCGGCGCCTCGCTCCCTTCTTCATCGGCAGCTCTTCACCCACCCAGGCATACACCAACCTGCGACGCGAAGGGAACACGAGCTCGGCACTGGCGACGAATCCCTCGTCGCTGACCAGATAAGTCCGGGTATCCTCTTCGTCCAGGTAGTCCGGTGCCGCGGGACGCTGGAGGCAGATGCTGGTTTGCAGGCGCGACCATGCTATCGGACCGACATTGGTGATTCTCAGGGTGAGGTCGATATCGGTTTCCCGCCACCGGGCGCTGCAGGCGACAAGGGCAAGTCCGTCGACCGTATCGACGCTTTCGAGGACTTTGCGGATCGCCCGTCCGCTCTTCATGTCGCCCATCGACTCGTTCACGTAACGCCACGAAGCACATTGTCGTTGGAGTCATGGGCCATGATCGACTCGGGAAACCACAGGCGCAGCAGGTTTGCGGGCGCCCTGCTTTCGGGAGCGTTTCTGGGCTCGTTCAGCCAGATATCGAGACACGAACCACCGGCCTATCCATCGGTCACCTCCACGTCCCAGGTGTACTCCGCCGCACCGTTGGCGTTCTCCACGCGGCAGGTGACCCGATGCCGGCCGGCCGTCTCGGCCGCGAAGCGCAGGGATCCCGCTTCCCCCGGTATCGCCTTGCCGTCCGCGGACCAGGAGAACCGCAGATCCGGATCCTCGGCCTCGGTGACGGACAGTTCCGCGCAGCCGATGTGGCGATACACCCCGTCCGGGTCGCGCTGAGGGGAGCCGTCCGGAGCGGTCCATTCATCATCGAGGTCGCGGGCGGAGTAGTACATCACGTAGCGGCCCGGCTGCTTCACCACATGGGGGGTGGAGGTGTAGCGCGCGTCGAAGGCATCCCTGTCGGCGTTGGGCGGGAAGATGGGCATGTCGTTCTGGTAGTACCAGGTGCGCCCGTCGCGGGTGCGCCCGAAGGAGATGTCGAAGAACCCGCCCGCCCGATGGCCGCCGAACCACATGGCCAGCTCGCCCCGGTCGCGCATCACGAAGGGATAGACGCAGGAGCGGTAGATGCCGCCGTAGCGGACCGCGTCCTCCTCTTGCTCCCAACGCAGACCGTCGGCGGAGCGGAGCGAGGCGATGTTGAGGGTCATCTTCAGATCGGGATCCTCCCTCGATGGCGCGTTCACCCACATGCGCCAGATCCCGTCGTCCAGCTTCAACACGCAGGGACGTCTCCCCGTCCTCAATACCGGCTCCGCGTGGAAGGTCCACGAGATCCCGTCCGGGCTCTCGCCGTACCCGACCCGCTGGTTCAGGTACGGGGCGCCTTCCGCGTCCGCCTCGTCCACGGCCGTGAACCACATCTTGTAGATCCTGTCCTGCAGGTCGTAGAGGACATGGGGCGCCTGGAACCTGCGCCCCCAGGGAATGCCGTCGTCGGTGACGATGGGGTTGTGTGGGTACTCCTCCCAGCGCAACCCATCCTTCGACACCGCATACCCCAGATGGATGTAGAAAGGCGAGCGGGCGTGATCGGAACTCCCCACGTACCACATCTTGAAGATGCCGTCGGCCCGGACCACGCTGGGCATGTAGAGGATCACGCGGCACCAGTCCTGGCTCGTGGCGGCGGCCGAGAGGATCGGCCCGGGCAGGCGCCGCCACTGTTGCTTCCCGGGCAGATGCTGACAAGGCTCGAGCTCGACACGCAGCGCCACGGCTTCGCGGACTCGTGCGGATACCCTCGGTCCGGTGGGATCGACCCCGCAGATGCGGGGCACGTGCCACGGCTCGACCGGCGGCGGGGAAGCCCCGTCAGCCGGCAAGGGCGGCGGCCTGTTGGCCCAGCTCGATCAGGTCCTCCGTGATCGGCCGCAGGCGGGGCCGGGCCAGGAGGGCCGGATCGACGTCGAAGGCACGGGCCGCGTAGTGCTGCATGGATCGCAGCTTGGCCTCGGTGTCGGGGCGGGTGACGAACTTGAAGGCGATGTAGCGGCGCTTGGGGAACTTGCCGTACGCGGCGTGGAAGAGGCTGTGATGGAAGAAGACCACGTCGCCGGGCATCGTCTCCAGGGGGCAGCAAGGCATCTCCTCCCCCCGGGCCCCGAAACTGTCGCCCACGGTGCCGTCCTTGAAGTGGTTGGCCTGCAAAGGCCACAGCCACTCGTGGAAGGGCATGCGGTGGGAGCCGGGGATCACCCGCAGCGCGCCCTGGTCCCTGGTGGTGGGCGCCAGGTAGACCATCACCTTGAGCCGCCGGTACTCGGTCTCGGCGGCCCCCGGCCGGTCCGCGTGCCAGTTGTGCTCCCCATCGGTGCGTCCGTCCTTGTGGCCCTCCGATCCCGACCACAGGAAACCGGGTCCCAGGAGGTCGGAGGCCACGCCGAAGATGCGGTCGTCCTCGGCCAGATCCAGCAGCCGGGGGCTGCGCTCGACAAAGGGGGCCAGGCCCTGGTGCCGGCCGTCGTCGGGTTGCCCGCCCCGGTCCTCGCGCCACAGCTCGTCCGCGGCTTCGGTGATCTCGGCCATCTCCGCCGCGGAGAAGGCCTGCCGCAGGCAGAGGAAGCCGAAGACGTCAAAGTGCTCCTGTTGCTTCGGTGTCAGCATGGGAGTACTCCTCCTGTATCGACGGGCAGGATCGGCAAGGTAGAGCAAAGCCCCTCCCCGGCCAACCGGCGGCGTTTCCCCGTCCATCCCACCGACGCCGAGCGCTTCTACTTGGCTCTATGTGCCGGAGTGGTTCCCCCGTTCCTTGACCGCATCGCCGATTTCCTGAAGAGCGCTCTCCAGCCGGGTCAGGCGCTCGTTGGTGTCCTTGATCTCCTGTTGAATCTTCGTGACGACCCCCACCTGCTCCTCGAGCTCCTCGGCCTTCAGAGAGTCCTCGTCGCTCACCAGGATGCTGGTCAGGGTCGCGGTGAAGACGCCCACCAGGACCATCCCCGTAATCACCAGGAAGACGGTGAGGATCCTTCCGGAAGCGGTCTCGGGATTGTGGATGTCGGCGTAGCCGCCGGTGACCAGGGTCGTGAAGCTCCACCAGAGGCTCGCCCAGAACCCGGAGCCGGACTCCATGCGCTCCAGGCCCATGAAGATGCAGGCGCCGAAGACGAGGGACAGCAGGCCGTAGAGCAGCGACCGCTTGAGGAGCCTCACGTCGAGCGTGGTGCTCAGGTGGTCCATGCCCCGCCAGAAGAACAGGGCGATGCGGAACAGTCGCAGGGCCCGCAGGATTCGCACCGCCCGGAGCAGGCGCCCCAGGCGAACGATGCCCATGTCCCCGGAAACGGCCATGATCTGCACCGGGGGCAGGGGAATGGAGGTGATGAAGTCGATCCAGTTGTGCTTCCAGTACCAACTCTTGGAGTCGGCCAGTCTGTGCTCGAAGACGAAGTTGGCCATGAAGAGGGTGCAGCAGATGACGTCGATGATCCAGAAGACCCACAACTTGCCCACGGAGAAATGGGGGAAAACCTCCACCACGGGAGCGACGTAGTTCTCGCCGCTGTGGATGAGGTCGACCTGCGACAGCTTGCCTGCCACCACCTCTCCGGAAGCGAGGGCGCCCGATCCATGCGCATCCTCTATGTTCAGGTTCACCCGCTCATACCCTTCTCCGCCGTCCACAATGCTTATCCGAGCGATCTTCCCCTCCACCACATCGGCCCTGGCCGCGCCGCCGCCTCCCGCGGCCCCCAGGCCCAGCAAGTCGACCACGAGGATGGTCACGAGGAAGAGAATGAGGACGAAGATCACCAGGTCCTTGACTCTCACTCTCGCGGCGCTGCCCAGTACCCGGGCCTGCTCGTCGAAGAGGTGCCTCTTCTGCCGCGCCTGCTCGAGGAGCCGGGCCTTGTCCAGCAGTTTCTCTTTGGCGGTGTTCAGCTTGACGATCTGCGATTCGGCCTTGTCCAGGCCCAGTTCGTATTGGCCGTGCCTCTTGCTCAGACTGACCGTTTCCACCGTCGCGGTCATTTCGTCGAGCTCGGCTTCCACATCGGTCAGTTGACGGTCGATCCGCTCGATCTCCTGCACGACCAGGTCCTTCATCCTGGTGATGCGTTCGAGAGAGCAGGATTCCAGCCGCCTTGATATCGACATCGCGAGTCGTCCTTGCTTCAGGCGTTTCCCAGGCGTCTCTTCAGCTCGCCGCGCCGCTGCAGCTCCTCGAGGGCTTCCTCGGTGCCCAGGTACTCGCCGTCGACGAAGATCTGGGGGATGGTGGAATCCCCGCCCGTGCGCCGCACCATCTCCTTGAAGCCAGCCGTGGGCAGCTTGATCCCGAAGTAGAAGCGAATGGGGATCTTCCTGTAGCGGATGCCCTCGCGCCGCAGCATGAGCCGCGCCTTCCAGCAGAAAGCGCAGAACGGGCTCAGGTAGATTTCGACTCTGGGCATTTTCCGGAATCCGTGCCGGCCGGGGGCCGTCGCTGAGAGGTGGCCGCCTCCATGCGCTGGAGCCGGCCCCGCAGGCTATAATAGGGTACTTCTCGCCCGGCGCACCTGCGTTGGCGCCTCGGGTCCCGCACCCGACCGACCTGGAGGAGGCCCCCTTGGCCAAGCTCGTCCTGGCGACCTGCCAGTTCCCCATTCACGAGGAGCCCCGGCGCAACCTGGGCTTCGCCACCCGTCAGCTCGACGCCGCCAAGGCCCGGGGCGCCCACCTGGTGCACTTCTCCGAGGCGTGCATCTCCGGCTATCTGGGCGCGGAGGTCGCCTCTCACGACGGCGCCGACTGGGAGCGGATCTCGGCCGCCATGGAAGAGGTGATGGCCGCGGCGAGACGGCACCGGGTCTGGGTCGTCATCGGCTGCAATCACCGTCTCTCGGGAAGGCACAAGCCGCACAACTCCCTCTACGTCATCGACAGCCGGGGGCGGATGGTCACGCGCTATGACAAGATGTTCTGCACCGGCAGCGCCGGCGGGAAGGACGGGGATCTCGCCCACTACAGCCCGGGTGAGGCCCTGATCACCTTCGAGGTGCGCGGCCTCACCTGCGGGCTGTTGATCTGCCACGACTTCCGCTATCCCGAGTTGTTCCGCGAGTACAAGCGCAAGGGCGTCGACCTGATGCTGGTCTCCTTCCACAACGCCGGCGGGAACAAGGAGAATTGTGACAGGTACAAGATCACCGTCCCGGCCACCCTCCAGGCCGCGGCCGCCAGCAACCACTACGCCGTGAGCGCCAACAACGGCACCCGCCGGCACGCCTGGCCGAGCTTCGTCGTCAACGCCGAAGGCATGGTCGTCAACAAGGCGCCGTCGCACCGGCCGGCGGTGCTGATCACCGGGATCGACACGGCGCAGAAGCTGAGGGACGCCTCCGCCGACTGGCGGGACCGCTGCATGCGGGGGGTGCTGCACAGCGGCCGGTTGGTGAAGGACGCGCGGTCGCGGGAGCGGAAGGCGCTATAGTAGGCCGCTTCCATGGGCTCGCTCGCCGTGTCGCCGCTGGTGCCATGGCACCACGAACTCCGCCGTGTCCCGAAGTGTCCCGGCTGCTCCCAGTCCACCTCCAGGCTCACACGCTCTGCGTCCGGAATCCCCACTCCACCATTTCCGTCTGCAAGGCCCTGACCCTGGGATTTTCGCTTTCCAGGTTTTGTGTTACGGGATGGAAGGAGCAGGTCATCCGCTCGTAGTACGACCGCAGCTCGTGGGGGCGGACTCCCCAGGGCCTGGCCCGCGGGTCTTCGGTTCTGTGGCTGATCCACGCGGGTGGAACCGATGCAGCCGTTCGGTCGTTTGAAAGGATGAGACCTCAAGAGAGGTAGCGGATCCGCGCTTCCCGGGGTTGTGGGGGTTCCTTCCCCCACCACGTAACCACGGAGGTGCGACATGAAACGGATAACCGCCTGCCTGAGTCTCGGGATGGCGATCTTTGCAGTCGCCTGTGGAAACGACTCCAAGCCGACCCGGTCGACCCAACCAACCGAAGACCTGCGACTGTCGCCGGCGGGGAAAGCGGTGGGGGTCAGGAGCCACGGGACCAACCACCCCCCGGTCTTCTCGATTTCCATACAGAACCGTGGCCTGACCCTCCTGCTGCCGAGAGGTCCGGCCGCTCGGCTGACGTTTCCAGGAGAGCCGGCGACGGACCCGGAGGGAGACGACGTCTCCTACCGCTTGGCCTTCGCGGTGCCCAACATGACGGGTATCCAGACCCCCGAGGAAGCCCTGATGCGTATCACGCGGGACGGCAACACCTTCCATCTGGGGCCCGACGGCGACATCAGCCCCGGGCGGTTCACCTCCGTCTACGGCGAGATCGCCAACCTTCCCACCTTTGCGTCCGCCATCTACGCGAGCGACGGAACCGACGAGACCGGTCCCCAGGTCTTCAGTCTGCACCTGATCTACGATGGCTCGGCCCAGTTCTCGGCTCCGGCCGAATACGTGGGGGACCAGCGCTGGGAGATCTCGGATCCCCTGGAGATGTACGAAGGGGCGAGGGCGCCCGAGGACCCGCCCACCTGGACGGCGGTTACCGCCGACTTCCGGGAATGGGGGTTCGACTGGTCGCCGCCCTCCATCCGATGCGAGATCGTCACCACCATGGATGTGTACACATTTTCAGAAGGCGGCCATGACAACTCCCTGTTCTCCCTGGACTCCGAAGAGAGGGCGACCTCGGGAACGGTGTCGCTGGAGTTCAAGACCGTCCCGGACTATGAAGCCCCGGGCGACGGCGACGGGGACAACGAGTACCGGGTGCGCGTGGTGAACAAACATGACATCCATTACCTCAACAACGAAGGGACTCCGACGGGGTGCAGCGGCTCGGTGCTCGACCTGGGCATCCGGGTCAAGGACGTGGGGGTCCCGGTGCCGCCGGGAGGCGGACAAGGTGAATAGGGTGTAGCCTCGGTTTTACGCAGCCGTCTTGTCGGTCTGTTGTGTAGTCTGATGGAGGTACCAGTTCCAGAAGGCCTCCCATCGTTGGGATTGCACGTGGACTCGTAGATTGAGGATCTGCTGGCCTCCTTGGCGGGTCCAGCGCATGCCGCTGCGTTTGAGTCGATGGCCGACCAGGGTCTTGGCGGCGGCCTCCACGGGACCACTGGAGAGGATCAACCCCGAAGCGCGATAGCGCGCGTAGTCCATCTTGTCCCGGTTGTTCCGGAAGTAGCCCAGCTCGGTGGTCACCTGACGATGGCGTTGGGAGCCGGGACGAAGGTTGCGGCGGTGGTAGGCCAGGGAGCGGATCAGGCCCTGAACGGCCCCGGGCTCATGACGCAGTTTGTGCCGCCAGGATCGGTACCAGCGAGCCGCTTTCGACGACCGCTTGCCGAAGAGGGGCTCGGCGGCCTTTGACAGGTGGTGGGCCGCGTGATAGAAGTCGAGAATCCGGGTGAAGCCGTCGAACACCGGCTGCCGATCCACGCTGCGCCAGATCTGGCGCTGGCCGTCGGCCAACACCACCCGGTGGTCATACTCCCCCCGCTGCAGGGCCCGGGCCGTCTCCTCCACCAAGCCGTGGACCAGGGTCTTCATCTTGGGCTCCGGCATGCGCGCGGCGTAGCGCACATCGACGCGTTGGGGGTCTTCCGTCGCCGGGTCCAGCGGCGTCCCATACGTGGCGACCATCCCTACCCCGGCCTCCTTCCAGGCGGTGGGCGCGCGGTCGGGGTCGGGATCCGTCGGTCGTTCGGCGGGCCGTCCGCGTTTCGGCGCCGGCTCCCGCAGCGGCACGGTGACGCCGTCCCAACTGACCACCAGGGTGTCGCCCTCGGTCTTTAGGGGCGCCGCCTCCTGCAAGGCCAGCTCGAGTTGCTCGGCGTGGTCCTCGGCGTACTGACCGACGGTGGTCAACAGATGCTGAATGGCGGTGCGCGACGGGGACGCCGGCAACAGCTCGGCCAAGCTGGCCTCGACTTCGGCCGGGACCAGGCGGGCGCCCAGAAAGGCCGTGAAACGCTCCAGCGCCGGCACCATGAATCGGTGGACCATGCCGCAGCGCTCATCCAAGGGCACCCGGCTGGGGCCGCCCCGATCGGGCTGATACAGCCGACGCGGCACCTGGACCTTGCCCCACAGGGTCATCCATTCCTTGTGGACCACTTGCTTGAACCGGTAGACCCGACCGTGGTGGACCACGGTGTCGTCGGCGATCTCGCACGCCTGCGCCAGCCGTTGGAAACCGATTCGACCGAGGTCGTCCAAAGCATCTCGCAACTCGCTCACCCTCTCGCGAAAGTCCTCCGGGCCGGCCTCCGGGGATTGCAGGCGATGCTCCCACTGGAGGACATTTTCCTCGAACTTTGTCAGGCGAGCGTGAAAATCCTTCGTATCTTCCATCAGGGACCCCTTTCCGGGTTTGGGCGTAAGTCCTTACACCCAAAGATACATTCGTGCCCGGACTTGGGGTCCCCCTTTTATCGACAATCTGCGTAAAGTGAAGGCTACACCCGGTGAATACCGGGAGGAGAATGACACGCAGATCGACGTGAGCTGGACCGCGCCCGGCGGCTTCAGCGAGGACGGAAGCGTGGTCTCTTTCCCGCCCGGCTTCGAGGTGACCGACTACGACTACCGCTACCGGTCGGCGGGAACCGAGGCCTGGACCGAGGTGACGGACACGGATCTCACGGAGGCGGCGGTGACGATAGAGGATGCGACGGAGGACGCCTACGAGATCCAGGTCCGGGCCACCAACAGCGAAGGCACGGGAGACTGGTCCTCGACGATACGGGCCGAGAAGATCGAACGCACCGTCTCCTTCGGGGCATCGCAGTACACCACGATGGAGGGGGACCCCTCCGGCGTCGAGATCGCGGTCTACCTGGACCCGGCGGCGGGGACTTTCCCGGTCACGGTCCCCATCATGGTGGAGGAGGAAGAGGGAGCCGGTCCCGAGGACTATTCCGGCGTGCCGTCGAGCCTCACCTTCGAGGCAGATGAAGGCATGCAGACCTTCACCCTCATGGCCATGGAGGACACGGATCAGGATGAGGCTGCGGCGGAGACCATCCGACTGAACTTCGGGGACCTTCCGCAGAATGTGACCTCCGCGGCGCCGGCCATGGCGGAGGTGGTCCTGGAGCAGCAAGCGGCGGACCCGGTGATTCAGGGGCTCCGGATCATTTCCACCCCCGCGAGGGGCACCACCTACGGCCGTGACGAGGTCATCCAGGTGGAGGCGGCCTTCGACGCGCCGGTGACGGTAACCGGCGCTCCCTATCTGCGGCTCGAGTTCAACTGCCGCTCCCTGAGGAAGGTCTACTATCGGAGCGGGTCCGGCACAGGCAGGCTGGTCTTCGAGTACCGCGTACGCGGCCTCGACCGGGACTCCAACGGCCTCTCGGTTCGGTCGGGCCGGGCAAATCTGAACGGGGGCGCCATCAACGCCGTTTCCGGAGGCGCCGCGGCCGAGCTCGACCACGCCGGCCTGGCCGACGATCCCGATCACAAGATCAACGGCTGCCTGGTCCGGCTGTGAGCCTGGTGGCCACAGGCGCCCGGCGGCCTATCTTTGGCCGCCGGAGGCGATGGCCGCGCCGCCGCGGGGGCCGCCCTCTCTGAGGCGAGCCCCCGCGCCTCTCAGTCCTTCAGCTCGACGATGATGTTGCGCCAGGGCTCGTCCCCGGCGTTGACGGCCTCGTGGATCTCCTCGCCGGGTATCTCGCGGAAGACCACGTGGCCGTCGGCCATCTCCCTGGGCTCGCCGTCGGACCCCTTCAGCGCGCCGCCGCCGATCACCACGTAGAGATAGTCCTCGGTGTGGCGGTGGAGACCGGTGCTCTGACCCGGCTCGAGTCGCAGGTCCCAGACGCGCACGCGATCGTTCTCGAAGAGCAGCTTCGACCCGACGTCGTCGGAGACGGTTCTTTCCGGCATGGCGGCCTCCAGGCTTGGCGTGGCAGGGGCCGTGAAGGTGACCGCGGGCCGCGTGGCTGTCAATCGGAGGAACACATATGGCGAGGATCACGGAAGTCACCGCTCACGTCCTGAAGTCGTACGAGTATCCCAACGGAGGTTGGGTGCTGGTGCGTGTGCGCACCGATGAAGGCGTGGAAGGCCTGGGGGAGTGCTTCGTCCCCGACAGCGACGGCAGCGGCGTCTTCGCCGCGAAGGAGCTGATCGACCGCCGCCTCGCGCAGGAAGCCGTGGGCCGGGAGGTGCTGGCCACGGCCGTCGTCTGGGAGCGCATGTACGACGCCTGCCAGCGGCTCTACGACCGCCGCGGCATGATGATCCACGCCATGAGCGGCATCGACATGGCCGTCCACGACGCCGCGGCGCGCACCCTGAACATCCCCTTGTGCGATCTGCTCGGTGGCCGTTTCCGCGAGCGCGTCAAGGTCTATGTCAGCAGCATCTGGGTCGACGCCGCCAGTCCGGAGCATGCCTACGCCTCTACGGAGGAATACGCCCGCCAGGGGTACGGGGCGATCAAGTACTGGGGCTGGCCCGACTTCGGCCACCGCCCCTCGCGGGACATGGCCATCCTGCGGGAGATCCGCGCCCGGGCCGGGACGGAGGTCGATCTCATGCTCGACCTCGGCCGTCCCGCCAGCCTCGCCGAGGCCCTGCAGACGGCGCGCATGATCGAGGACTCGGGGGCCGGCATCTACTGGTGGGAGGAGCCGCTGTCGAGCGCCGACGACGCCGCCAACATGGCCGAGCTCACCGCCCGCACCAGCGTTCGCATCGCCGCCGGCGAGTCGGACCTGACCGCCTTCGCCTTCCGGGACCTGATCGAGCGGCGCGTCGTCGACCTGCTGCAGCCGGACCTGTCGTGGGTGGGGGGCCTGACCGAGACTCGGCGCATCGTCGAGATGGCGAGACTGGCGAACATCCCGGTGGTGCCCCACAACTGGGGCACGGCGATCAACTTCGCCGCCAGCATCCACCTCGTGGCGGCCATGCCCCAGGGCTTCCTGTGCGAATACCCCATCACCCACCGGGGAACGCGGGCGGACTGCGATCACGGCCCGAGCCCGATGATGACCGAGCTGGCCAGCTCGCCGGTGGTCGTGGCCGACGGCTTCGCCAGGGTCCCCGACGGCCCCGGGCTGGGCATCGAGCTGGACGAAGAGGCCGTGGCCCGCTACATCATCGAGCCGTGAAGGGAGAACCCATGACGGAACAGTTGCGGTGGCCCTCGTGGGCTGCGGCGGCATGGCCGGGGCCCACGTGGGCGGCCTGAAGGAGCTGCGGGAAGCCGGGATCGACGACATCGAGGTGGTGGCCTGCTGCGACCAGGTGGAAGAGGCGGCGCAACAGCGGGCCGCCGAGATCGCCGGGTTCCAGGACCACAAGCCGGCCGTCCACACCGACGTGGATGAGATGCTCATGCGCGTCGACGGGCTCGACGCGGTGGACATCTGCGCCCCCCACTCGCAGCGCCGGGGCCGGACTTCGGCAAGCGGGCGATCTACGGCAGCGAGGGCTGCATCGACTGGGAGACCGGGCTCTGGACCCGTGGGGGGGAGAACGTGTCCACCGAATCGCTGGTGGCGGAATACCGGCAGAGCCTGTCGCCAGAGGAGGGCGAACGGCTCTGCCCCGGCGGGGTCGAGAACCCCATCGCAACGGAGCTGAAGGAGTTCGCCGACGCGGCCCGGGGCCCGGGGGTGCCGGAGGTGGATGGCCTGGAAGGCTACCGCTCGCAGGCGATCTGCATGGCGGTGCTCGAGTCGGAGTGGTTCAAGCGGCCCGTCACTCTGGCCGAGATCGACCAGGCCCTGGGCATCGACTAGCCTGGCCTATACCCGTCCGTCGAACTCGCGGCCCCTGATCAACATGAAGCGGAACTCCCCCCGCGGCTTTCCGCACTCCGTCTTCAGCCGGTGCTCCTCGTTCTCGATGCCGAGGTACATCGTCTCGGAGTGGAGGTAGTGAAGGGCGAGGCCGCGCCGCCGGTGCGGCGTGGGGTTGGCGCCGGTGCGGTGGAAGTTCAGCCCGTGGTGGAACAGGCAGGAGCCGGCCGGCAGCTCCACCGGCGCGGGCTCGGGGACCAGGGGATTGGCCAGGAACCGCTCCCTCTGCTCCCTGGCGATCGGTCCCCACTTGTGGCTTCCCGGCAGCATGGTCATGCAGCCGTTGGCCACGGTGGCGTCGTCGAGGGCGACCCAGCAGGAGACGTGGTCCTGCGGCGCGAACTGCGGCCAAGCCACCGAGTCCTGGTGCCAGTCGGTGACCGTGCCGTGATGGCGGGCCTTCATCATCAACTGGTCGCAGTAGAGCTTGATGTTGGGCCCCAGCAGGTCCTCGATGACGTCGACGATGGCCTCCTTGCGGGCCACGGCCTCGAACAAGGGATCGAAATAGCACAGATGCGTCATCTTGCGCACCCGATCGAGGCGGTCGACCTCGGCGCCGTTTCCCTCGCTGAAGGCGGCTTCCAACTGGATGTAGTCGGCGGGGACGTGATCGGCTTCGCCCAGGGCGATCTCCTCGCTGCGCCGGCGCAAGGCCCGCAGTTCATCGTCGGAGAGGACGCGGTCAAAGGGCAGGTAGCCCTTGTCTTCGAAATGGGTCTTCTGAGCTGAGGTCAGGGCCATTGGATCGTTCCTCCAGTCGATTCGGTCCCATGGATCGAATGTGACATCCTCGTCGTCGTCGGCGGCTTGGGCGGCTGCGCCGCGGCCATCCGCGCCGCCCGCCTCGGGTACCAGGTCTGCCTCACCGAGGAGAACCGGCGCCTCGGCGCGCCGGGCGGGGATTGAGCGGAGGTCGTCCCGCGAGGCAGACTGCCGGAACGCCTCTGCTCCGGGCGCACGAGCCCATGCTGGAGATCCCATTGCCGCGATATTGGAGATTCAGGGATGCCATCAGTCCCAAATGTCCTCTTTGGATTCCCAGTACGACCTTACTTTGTCGAATCGATCCATCCTGTCCCGGATCAGGATGAGTGAGAAGACATTAGTGTCACATTCGTAGAATCGGGAGAGCCGCTCGACCGATGTGAGGTTTGGCATATTGAATCGAGTCTCTTCTCGATGTGTCTTAACGTCCACCACGGAGTAGATTCCCTCCCTGTCGGTGAACGCCAGATCGGCCATGGCGCGGCGTGCAAAGTCACTGGAGTACTCATGACACCAGCTTCCAAAGAAACGTGTCGAAGTTCTCTGCTACAAGTGATTCTATCGCATCGCCAACTGCTCTGGGGCTGGGAGCCGTCTGCGGAGTAAGGAAGTCCGGGGTAGAATTGAGGTGCTTTCGGATGCTCGATGCCACCTCTCGATGGTGACCCTCGTAATAGAAGCGCGACTTCATGAGAACATGTCCGCTTGATGGCTGCCAGACCCTTTCTTGCGGCATTGGTCCGAGTGGGTGTTTCTCTCCCAGAAGACACCATCGCCGTATCCCTGGATCGCAGGATCAGTGCGTGCGGCGGCGAGCCGTTTGAGCCCCCAGCACAGGTACTCGGTTTCCTTTTCAACTCCACACCATCGGCGGGCCAGCTTTTGAGCCACCACCGCAGTAGTCCCGCTGCCAACAAATGGATCGAACACGTAGTCGCCTTGTTTCGAGCTTGCGAGGATCAGCTTTGCAATGAGCTTTTCGGGTTTCTGAGTGGGATGATCGGTGTTCTCCGGCATCGACCAGAAGGGTACCGTGATATCCGTCCAGATGTTCGAGGGATGGGTCATCCGGAAGTTGCCCTCCGAGTCCTGTGTCCAGTCCTTGGGCTCGCCGTTCTCGCGGTAGGGGGCCATGACCCTGCGCTTCAGTTTCACGGCATCGACATCGAAGTAGTACTCGTCCGAGATCGTGCAGAACCAGATGTCTTCGGTATTGTTCTTCCAGTTTCTCTTCGCTCCCCGTCCTTTCTCACGTTCCCAGGTTATTCGATTCCTGACTCGCAGTTTGTCCTCGAGGATCGGGAAGACAAGTGTCGAGGTGGTCCAGTCGGAGCATACGTAGACCCTCTGGTTGCATAAGAACAGGGCTTTTTCCTCCTCCGAACGGCCCATTGTCACTTGCGGCGCCCTCTGAAAAAGGGGTATTTGATACTGTCGACCAAGACATGTATCGACCCCTTTCAGAAGGACACCGCAAGTGAGGTTCAGAAAAGAAGACATTTTGGCCCGTTTTCACAAGCTCCCGCATCTTCGCTTCGAGGATCAACAGCTGACTTCCTTTGCGGGAGCCATCGTTTTTCAACTGCTCTTCCGGCGCCTGGATCTGAAGACTCGGCTGAAGTCGTGCTTCCCCGCCAAGAGCTCCGCGATCTTTGGTCCCCATCTCATGGTGTTGTTGCTCATCGTGCATCTGCTGCTGGGCTTCCGGCGGCTGCGAGACATGGACTATTACCGGGACGATCCGGTGGTGCTGCGTCTGTTGGGCTTGCGCCGCCTGCCGGACGTGGCCACCCTCAGTCGCGCCCTCGCAAGAATGGGCCGTTCGAGTATCGAAAAAGTGCGCCACCTGTCTTCGGTCCTGGTGGTGCAGGCGCTCCAGCGCGAGCGGTTCCCCCGTCTGACCCTCGACTTCGACGGCTCGGTGATCTCCACTTGTGGTCATGCCGAAGGGACCGCCGTGGGCTATAATCCGAAAAAGAAAGGGGCGCGCAGCTATTACAACCTGTTCTGTACGGTGGCGCAGACCGGACAGTTCTTCGATGTCCTTCACCGCCCCGGCAACGTCCATGACAGCAAGGACGCCCATGCGTTCATGATGGACGCCTTCGATCGGGTGCGCGACGCGCTGGCGCCTACCGTGCTCGAGTCCCGACTCGACAGTGCCTTCTTCAGCCAGGACACGCTCACGCTCCTGGACCTGTATGGCGTCGAATGCACGATCAGTGTCCCTTTCGAACGCTTCCCCGTACTCAAGGACCAGATCGAAGCGCGCCAGCGCTGGCGCTTTCTCGATGAACACTGCGCCTATTTCGAGAGTGACTGGAAACCCCAACGCTGGCCCGCCTCGTACCGATTTCTCTTGGTCCGCCGTGCGGTCGCGCGTCAGACCAAGGAACCGCTGCAACTGGATCTGTTCGAACCCCGGCCCATCGATCATGAGTACCGCGTTCTGGTGACCAACAAGAGGATCTCGGCCCGCCGCGTGCTCCTCTTCCACTATGGCCGCGGCGCCCAGGAAGGGATCTTCGCCGAGGCCAAGCAACAGGCCGGGCTGGATCTGATCCCCACCCGGCGGCTGCTCGGCAACCAGATGGTGACTTTGTGTGCGATGATGGCCCACAATCTGGGACGCGAAATGCAGATGCGGGCGCAGGCGCGATCCAACTATTCGCGCGCCAAACGCCCGGCGGCGTGGACCTTCCAGACCTTGGACACTCTGCGTCATCGCTTCATTCAGCGCGCCGGGCGCCTCACTCGGCCCAAGGGCGAGTTGACCCTGACCCTGAACTCCAATCCAAAAGTGGAAAAAGATCTGTTGCATTTCCTCGAAACACTGAAGGATGCCGCCTGATCACACCACCGCCTTCAAACAGATTTATGCAACGTTAGGGTACACCGTCCCCCGCGGCTTCATCATTGGCACGAGTCGGTCCATGAGATCCGCGAACCAGCTGCGATACTGGTCCCTCGCTCTTTTTCTGAAGGGAGTACCATTGAAGTTCTTGGATAGATTGTAGGGAGGATCCAGAATAAGCAGATCGACAAACTCGGGCGGGAAGTATTCTGCAACCTCAAAGAAGTCGCCTCCGACAAGGCGGCCTTCGAGGTCGTGCCGATCTGCGGGCCCTTCAAGTCGCATGATGTCGCGGCTCAATCGGACTCGTTCGTCAGGCGTGCAGGAGAGGGTTCGATTCCTTGGGGCGCGGTTGGGCATGGCAGAGTCCGTGTGCAGGAGTGCTTCGGTGAGGCGGTCGAGCAAACAGTGTCCCGTTTCTTCGAATCTGTGTCAAGGCGGCAAACGCACGCCTGACAGGGGCGCATCCAGGATGGTTATCTCAGCCCACGTAGAGCGCGTACAGCCGGGCGTCCTGCCGTCGCAGCCCGTCGAAAGTCACCCGCAGGCGGAAGGGGCCGTCGATCTCGCTTACGGAATCCCGGTCCTTCCAGACCACCGGCTGCCGCAGGCCCGCCTCCCGCAAGGGGACGCAGGCCTCGCCGGACCAGCCGGGCAGCGGCCGGAACCGCTCGTCCAGCACTTCCACGGTGATCGCGGCGTGCTCCCCCACGCCGTCCAGGTTGGCGTAGACCCGCGCCGGCGCGTCGCCGGCCCGTATGGGACAGGTGATGCAGTGGCGCGCGGCCTCATCCCAGCGCGCCGGCCCCCGGCTCAGCTCTTCGGGCTCAAAGGCGCGGAAGCAGCCCAGACGGTCGCGCGGCCAGCGCGCCAGTCGCACGCCGCCGGTGGTCCAGACGCTGTAGTAGAGCAGCGTCTCGTCGCCCCAGTTGCACATCCCCTGGCCGTGGCTCAGCGCCGGTCCGCCGATGATCGGCGGCAGGCCCTCCTGCGGAAAGAGCGCGCCGGCGCCGCCCTGCTCCTCGGCGGCGGGGACCAGCCGGAAGTCGGGGATGGGCTCGTGGTAGTGCATGGCGTTGTGGCTGATCACCAGGCCGAGGTCCATGGTCACCAGCTTGCGGTCGCCCGACGGGTGGCCGTGCCAGATGTCGTAGACGCCGAGGATCACGTTGCCCCGGTCCCACAGGCCGGCGCCGAGGTGGACCTGCTCGCCGGAGTTGCCGCCGGCGGCGATCCCCGCCATGTCGAGCAGGGGCAGACGGTCGCGGTGCAGGCCGAGGGCCGTGGCCTCGGTCCAGTGCTCGAAGTCGTAGGAGGCGCAGGTCACCAGCTCGCGCGGCGTGCCGAAGTGGAAGCCCCCGTGGCCGTTGACGTAGTAGCAGCCGTTGAACCGGATGACGCCGCTCATCTCCAGCATCGGTCCCACGGGATTGTGGGGCGACTCCGTCCAGCGCAGGCCGTCGGGGCTGAAGGCCACGGAGAGGAGCTTGTCGTACTCGCGGCACTCGAAGGCGAGCTTGAAGCGCCGCCGCGGGTCGGGGTCGTCCGGGTCGTGGAGCACGGGCACGGCGAGCAGGTCGCAGGCGCCGCCCCGCAGGGCCACCAGGTTGTTCCGCGTGCTGCCGTTGTACTCCACCAGGCCGAGGGCCGGCTTCTCCCAGTGCAGGCCGTCGCGGCTGACCGCGTAGCACAGGCGGTCGGCGCGGTACCCGTCGAGGCGGCCGGCGCCCTCGTACCACATGCGCAGCTCGTCGCCGAAGGGGATCACCGCCCCGTAGAAGCGGACCCGCATGTCGTCCGGGGCGCCCTCGGGCCCCGGCTGCACCACCACCGACTCCCGTCCCCGGGCCTTGGCGCTCACCATGTGAAGCCGCAGCCCCGACGTGAAGGGGATGCTGTCCCTGTCGAAGGGAAACAACACCGCTTCGTCCACCCTCGGATGAGGGAGGCCGTTCTGTACCTCGATCATGTATGGCTCCGGATCTGGTGTTTGACCGGCCGGGCGTCACTGCAGCGCGGCCAGTCGGACAGCCGCCGCCCAGGACGGTGGGCGGTGCGGGCCGTAGTATGTGCGCCGAATCAAAGGGGAGCAAACCCGCAGTGGTTCCCAACGGGGGATTCGAGGACCAGATCGACGGCCGGCCCGTTGGGTGGGAACTGCGCGTCGATTCGCAGGATTTCCTCCTCGTGGGAAAGTTGTCCACCGAAGCCCGTTCGGGCCGCTTCAGCTTCTCCGTCGAGAAGGGCCTGGGCCGGCGGGGGACGGAGCTGCGTTCCACCCCCTTCGATCTGAAGCCGGACGCCGCGTACGAGGCCAGTGCCTGGCTGAGGATGGACAGCCGCTTTCCGAAGGACACGATCCGCCTGCAGGTACGGGCCGACACCCACAGCGAGCTCTTCGACCTGAGCGTGGGCCGGGACTGGAGGAGGGCCTCGGTCCTGTTCCGCAGCGGGCCCGGGACCCATTCGGCCCGCCTTCGGTTCGATCAGCTCGGCGGCCTGGCGGAGCGGCTCTACATCGACGATGTGGAGGTCCGGGAGACGGAGGCCGAGGACGACAGGCCCCCCATCCGGCGGACGGATCTCTCCGGATTCCGGTTTCCCGGCCACCGACCGCGGTTGGAGCACACCTCGGAGGATATCGAGGAGATCAGCCGGTCCACCCACGGGTGCGCGCGCACCCGTGGGTGGAGGGCGCGGACCCGTGGCTGGAGAAGCCGCTGCACTTCTTCGAGGAGGGGTACGACTTCGAGAAGTGGTGGACCATCGGCCGCCATTGTCCGGCCGACGCGTCCCTTCTCGAACCGGTCGTGCATCCCGACGGCGCGACCGAGTTGAAATGCCCGGCCTGCAGCCGGATCTATGAAAGGGAGGAGCACAGGGGGTGCGCCCGCGCCATGTACAACGAGCAGATGGCGCGCGGCGCGGGCTGGCTGGGCAAGGCCTACGCGCTGACCGGCGAGGCGGGGTATGCCCGCAGGGCCGCGGAGATCCTGGTGGGGTTCGCCGGCCGCTACAGGCAGTGGGGCGGCGGCCACGCGGTGCTCTACAAGCTGCGGGAGTCCAACGGGTTCCTCCTTCCCTGCGCGACGGCGTACGACCACATCCACGACAGCGGGGTCCTGTCGGCGGAAGACCGCCGCACGATCGAGGAGGACTTCTTCCGCGTGGCCGGCGAGCACTACTCCGACCACGCCGACTCCAACGGGCGGATGAACAACCGCGGCGCCATCCACAATCACAGCGTCATGGCCATCGGCTCCGCTATCGAAGACATGGGGTTTGTGGATCACGCCCTCAACAGCCCCCATTCGGGCTTTCACGCCCTCGCGGCCCGCATCTTCGATCCGGACGGCCTGGCGCGGGAGGGATTCGGTTACCACACCTACACACTCGTCGGCCTCGCTCCCATTGCCGAGAAGGCCTGCCGCATCGGCATCAACGTCTATGACGATCCCGCGTACCGGAAGGTCTTCGAGGCGCCGCTGCAGGTCTTCCTGCCGGACGAGGTGGGCCCGGCATCGCGCCATCGTCTGCGTCCCCTCTACGAGATCGCCTGTCGAAGGTTCGCCGAGCTGGGAGAAGCGATCGAGTCCCCCTTCGATGAAGAGGACAGGGCTCCCTCCTCATCCTTCAACTTCAGGCACTTCGGGTACGGGGTGTTGCGGTCGGGGGAGGGCGAGGACCAGATCCATCTCTCCATGAGCTATGGCAGGGAGGCCATGTTCCTGGGGCACGCACCGGCCCTGAAGTTCGCCCTGGTCCTTCATGCGAACCGCCGGCTGCTGACCCCGCGGGGCATGCCCAAGGGCTACGGCCATCCCCTGACCGGGGCCTGGTGCCGCAATCCTCTCGCCCACAACTGCATCACCGTCGACGACGCCGGTCCGTGGGGCCGCACCGAAGGGAAGCTGGTCGCCTTCGAGGCCGCCGGCCGGGTGCAGGTGATGCGGGCGGTGGACGACGAGGCGTACGCGGGCCTCACCCTGGACCGCACCATGTTTCTCGCCGGCGATTACGTGGTCGACCTCTCGGCCGCCCATGCCGCGAGCGGACGCCACCGCTACGACATGTGCTACCGGAGCTTCGGCGAGCTGAGTTGCCCGCTGCCCTTGGAGGATCGGGCCGGTCCCCTCGGGGTCGGATACGGCTATCAGCTCCTGACCGATCTCAGGACCTCGCGCACCGGCGAGACCTGGTCCGCCGAGTGGCGCCAGGCCGCGGACAGCGCGCTGAAGGTCACGGTGCTGGGCGGGACCGAGACGGAGGTGATCGCCTGCGACTCGCCGAGCAATACGGACCGGGACGACGATGTGAAGGCCCTGGTGGCCCGCCGGTATGCGCGGGGAACGGTCTTCGCCGCGGTGTGGCAGCCCTATCGGGACGAGCCCTTCCTGTCGCGGATCTCGGCCCTGCCGGTGACCGGCGGGGAGGAGGCGGATCCGCCCGGTGGAGTTGGAGTGGAGGTGATCAGGGAAGGTTCGGAGGCATCGGAGTGTTTCCTGGCCTCTTACAGGCCCGGTGTGAAGAGGTACGGAGCCATCGAGCTCGACGGGAAGATGGCCGCAGGATGCTGGGGGAAGGGCGAAGGAGAGCCGGCCTGCGTCTCCCTGGTGAAGGGCGTCCTGCTCAGGCGCGGCTCCCATTCGGTGGAGGCCAGCGCGCCGGCTTCGATCTACGTGGAGCGGCTGGAGAAGGGTCGGCTCCTGGTGAGGACGGGCGACAACAGCGCCGGCAGGATGGTGATCGAAGGCCGGCTGTCGGATGAGGTCGAGGTGACGCGGGATGGCGAAGCGGTGGAGGTGGAGCTCGAGGAGGGTGAATCCGTGACTTTCCAGGCGGCGGCGCAGGCTTGTTACGTGCTGTCGGGCGTGCAGGAATGGAGAAGGGTGAGGCTGGCGTGTGAAGCCGTGGCCGCACGACTCGAGGACAACCCGGACGATGCGCAGGGAGGGAGCGCGGTACGTGAGGCGGTGGATGCCCCGCTCCCCGGGAAGAACAAGGCCGCCAACGCGGGGTTTGAAGTCAATCCAGCGACAAGGGACGATGTCGAAGATCCCTGGGATTGCTGGAACTCATACTACTGGGCGAAGTACCGCCCAGCTTGGCGGTACGATGCAGACGTCGCCCACAGCGGCAAGTACTCCCTCAGGATCCCCCGGGAGAGCTGGGCGAATGAAGCGACGCGGGACGGATGGATCGAGCAGAAGGTTGCCAGTTCGGGAGCGAACAGGACCTGCACCCTCTCCGCCTGGGTGAAGTCGAGCCTGGACCCGACCCGGGTCAGGCTGTGCATCTACGGATGGGACCCTGAATGGGGCCGGGACTTCGAAGGCGGCGTGTCCCCCCTCTTCGAGGTGGGCACGGAGTGGCGGCGCATCCGTTGGACGCGGAGCTTCGGTCCCGGGATCACCGATGTGCATGTGATGGTGAAGCGGGAGCACCAGGTGCTGGGCGGAGATCTGTGGATCGACGACGTGCAACTGGAAGAGGGCGGCGAGGCGACAGCCTTCGTGCCGGATGCGTGGACGGAGGCGGCGCTGAGATAGGTCCGGGAGTGCCAGGTCCTTCGGTCGGGCCAGCCGGGCAAGGGTCATCGCATTCCAAGGGTGGTCCGGTGCATGACGCGGCGATGGCGGCCGTCCCAGGGCCGGCCGCGATGCAGGCAGCCGACGTTGTCCCACATGACCAGATCGTGCCGCCGCCACTCGTGACGGTACCCGAAGCGGGGCTGCGTCGCCCATTCGAGCAGTTCCGCCAGCAGGGCGCGGCCTTTCTCCACCGGCCAGCCGACGATGCGGGTGGCGTAGGAGCCGACGAGCAGGACCTTCGAGCTGCTCTCGGGAATGGTGCGCACCAGCGGATGCAGCGCCGGCGGCGTGTCCTTGAGAAACTGGTCGTCCATCAGGCCGGGGGCGATCTGCTGCCGCGACCAGGCGATGCTGTGCTCGGCCACCAAGTCCTCGATGAGGGCCTTGCGCTCGTCCGGCAGGCTCGCCCAGGCCGCCCGCAGGCTGGCGTACTCGGTCTCGCCGCCGGCGGGCGGCACCTCCTTGGCCGACAGCAGGGATCCCCGCAGCGGCACCTTGCGGAAGGAGCCGTCGGAGTGCCACAGGGAGTTTCCCTTCTGGTACAGCATGCGCTTGTCGTCGAGAGGGATGACGGCGCCCCTGTCGTCGACGTTGCTGATCACGCCGATCGGTCCGCCGTCGCCGATCGGGTCGCTGGGGATGGTCATCTCGAGGGGGCCGAAGCCAACGCTGAAGGCGACCTGCTGCTCGTCAGTGATCTGCTGGCCGCGAAAGACGAGGACCGAGTGCCGGTGGAAGGCCTCGCGCAGGAGGGAGAAGGTGCCGCCGTCGATGGGGGAGGCGATGTCGACGCCGCAGACCTCGGCGCCGATGTGCTCACCGAGTCTGTCGATTCTCATGTGCGTCTCCAGCCCGGGCCGGCGCTGGCCGGCTTCATTTCAGAACGAGCATCTTGCGCACGTGGGCGGAGGTTCCCGCCTGCAAGCGGTACACATACACTCCGCTGGAGACCCGCTGTCCGTGCTGATCGCGGCCGTTCCAATAGGCCGCACGAGAGGGGGCCAGGTAGAGACCGGCAGGCTGGTAGCCCAGATCGATGGTCCTGACCAGGGCTCCGCGGACATCGTAGATGCTCAGGCCCACCTCGGCGGGGGCGTGCACCTGATAGGGTATCCAGGTCTCCGGATTGAAGGGATTGGGGTAGTTTGCCAGCAGCGCAGTCTTCGTCGGCAACGTCGAGGGCTGAGTCGGGGTCGCCAAGGTGTCGGTCCGGGGGACGTTCAGGGCGATGCCATGCACGTAGCGCAATTCTCTGAGGAGGAGTTCGGCGTTGGAGCCGTCGAGATTCGCCCGAAGAATGCCGCTGTCGTCCGTCCAGTAGATCTTGCCCTCGCCTTCGTCCAGGGCGAGGCCCCCCGGAGAATCCAATCCGGCAAGGAGGTCTTCGCTGTTGGAGCCGTCGAGGTTCGCCCGGCGAATGAGGCGGTTGCGGTAGGGGTACTCCCCGTCCGTCCAGTAGATCTTGTCCCTGGTCAAGTCGAGGGCAAGGTGGTATGGCCCCGGCAAATCCGCGAGGATCGTTTCGACGTTGGCCCCGTCGAGATCGGCCCGACGGATTGAGCCGGTACTTTCCGCCCAGTACATCTTGCCCCCGGCCGCATCGAGGGCGATGCCCCTTGGAGTCGCCAACCCTGCGACGAGGACTTCGACGTTGGAGCCGTCGAGGTCAGCGCGGCGGATACTCCCATTTCCTTCGTGGTTCCAGTTGGTCCAGTATACTCTTCCCGAGGGGGTGTCCAAAGCGATGCCTCTTGACGGCTCTCCAGTCAGGAGGGTGTCCACATTTGAGCCATCGAGGTTGGCTCGAAGGATCTTGCCCCTCCTCTCTTCCAGCTCCCAGTCGGTCCAGTACATGTTCCCACCGATCACGTCGAGGGCAACATCCTGTATTGGATCCCATCCAGTAGCGATGAGGTCCTTGCTGTTTGCACCGTCGAGGTTGGCGCGGCGGATCCGGCCCTGCCAATACTCCGTCCAGTACATATCGCCACCAGCGACATCGAGGGCGATCGCCCCTGGCTCCTTGACCCCCTCGAGGTATTCGACATTGGAACCGTCGAGGTCGGCCCGACGGATGGCATCCCTCGCGTCGGCGTAGAACGTGCCGGACTCCGTCCAGTAGAGCTTGCCTCCGGCTACGTCGAGGGCGATGCCGCTTGGGTACACCAATCCTGCTACGAGGAGTTCGACGGCAGTGCCGTCGAGGCCGGCGCGGTGAATGGTGTGTTCCACGGGGTCGGTCCAGTACATCTTGCCGTTGATTGCGTCGAGGGCAAGGCCGTACGGCCCCGGCAGGTCGCCCACGAGGGTTTCGACGTTTGTGCCGTCGAGGCCGGCTCGGCGGATTCGGCCCGCCTCTCCCCCCCCATCTTCTGTCCAGTACATCTTGCCATGGGTCAGATCCAGTGCAATACCCCCCGCCAGGGACGTTCTCATTCCGTTGACGAGGGTTTCGACGTTTGTGCCGTCGAGGTCGGCTCGACGGATTCTCCTCTTTCCCGTCCCCCACTCCGTCCAGTAGATCTTGCCGCCGCCGACATCGAGGGCGATTCCGCCCGGGTATCTCCATCTCTCAATGACGAGATCCTCGCTGTTGGTGCCGTCGAAGTCGGCGCGGCGGATCTTGCCGATTCCCTCGGACAACGCCCATTCCGTCCAGTACATCTTGCCTGCAACGACATCGAGGGCGAGGGCGATGGGGACATCCAACGTCCCCGTGATGAGGATTTCGGTGTTCGTGCCGTCGAGGTCCGCTCGACGAATGGTGGTCTCTTCCGTCCAGTAAATCCTGCCCCCGGCCACGTCCAAGGCGATCTCTACTGCAACGGGAGGAAAGAGACGTTCTATGTCGGTGCCATCGAGGTTGGAGCGCCAGATCGAACTCGCCACCGCATCTTCTTCCCGTATCGTCCAGTACATCTTGCCCTCACCCACGTCGAGAGCGATGTCCTCTCCTCCTGCGAGGAGAAGGGTCTCGACGTTGGCACCGTCGAGGTCGGCCCGCTGGATACGGTGTCCCGCCCAGTAGATCTTGCCTCCGGTCACATCGAGGGCGATAGCCTCAGGACCGGCAACCTCGTCCTCGGCGAGGATGAGTTCGACACTGGAACCGTCGAGATTGGCGCGGCGAATCTCCCTCCTCCCCGACCAGTCTCCCTCTATCCAGTACAGCTTGCCTCCAGCAACGTCCAGGACAATATCCCTCGGATATCTGTCCGGGCTAAGGAGCAGCTCGATGTTGGAACCGTCGAGGTTGGCGCGGCGGATCTTGCTCCCTTCCGTCCAGTACATCTTGTTGCCAGGGGGGTCCAATGCGAGGCCCCCCGGTCTGACTATGCCCGCGAGCAGGACTTCCGCATTGGAACCATCGAGGCTGGCACGGCGGATGGTATCGCTCCCCGGCTCCGTCCAGTAGATTCGGCCCCCGGCCGGGTCGAGGGCAATGTTCTCCGGCCCCTCCGCTTCCGCGAGCAGGACTTCGGTATTGGAGCCGTCCAGGTCGGCCCGCCCGATGGTGGCCTCCCAGGCGCTCGTCCAGTACATCCGTCCTCCGGCCGTATCGAGGGCGATGTTGCTCGGATTCTCTACTTCCGCAAGGTCTTCCACGGCAGTGCCGTCGAGGTTGGCGCGGCGGATTCGGCCCGTTTCCGGGCCCCACTGGGTCCAGTAGATCTGGCCGCCCGCCACGTCGAGGGCGATGTCTTCGGGGTTGTCTGTTTCGAAGAGGTCTTCGACGTTGGAGCCGTTGAGATCGGCGCGGCGGATGGCTACGCCGATGATTATGCCTGTCCCCGGTTCCGTCCAGTAGATCTTCCCCCCGGTTGGATCGAGGGCGATGTCGCCGGGGTTGTCCAGTCCATCGAGAAGGACTTCGGGCTCTGAACCGTCAAGGGCTGCCCGCCGGATCGATCCATTGCGCAGCTCCCAGTCGTACTCCGACCAGTAGATCCTGCCCCCGGCCGGATCGAGGGCGATGCCGCCGGGATTCTTCACGCCCGTGACGAGGACCTCGACCCCGACGCCGTCGAGATCCGCCCTGCTGATGGCCCCCGACTCGTCCCCCCGCTCCGTCCAGTAGATCTTGCCCCCGGCGGCGTCGAGGGCGATGTCGTACGGAACCCTCAATCTGGACTTGACGAGGTCTTCGACGTCTGAGCCATCCAGGTTGGAGCGGTGGATGCTCTCCCACTGCGTCCAGTAGATTCCCTCGTCGCCTGCCGGCGGCTCGCCAAGCCTCATGCCCTGAGCGGCGGCGGCCAGCCATATCGTCGCCAGCAGCGCCCCGAGGACGCGGCCAGTCGCTGGACTCATCGGACAGCTCCTCCTCCCAGGAGACGGGGATAGACAGCGGTTGCCTGCACCCGCTGCCCCAGACCCGCCCACTACTTGAGAACCAGCATCTTGCGCGCCTGGGCGAAATCCCCGGCCTGCAACCGGTACAGGTACACCCCGGCCGCGACGGGTTCGCCGCGCTGGTTGCGTCCGTCCCAATGGGTCGCGCCCGAGGGTGTCAGGTAGCTGCCGGCAGGCTGGTAGCCCAGGTCGACGACCCTGACCAGGGCCCCCCGGAGATCGTAGATGCTCAGGCGCACCTGGGCCTGCTCCTGCAACCGATAGGGAATCCAGGTCTCCAGGTTGAAGGGATTGGGGTAGTTGGCCAGCAGCGCGGTCCGGGCCGGCACGGTCTGAACCGCCGTCGCCACAGGTTCAGGAGGTGGGATGTACGGAGACATGTCCCACAGCAGGATCGTGCCGTCCCCACTCCGGCTTGCCAGTCTTGCCCCATCCGGCGAATACTCCACCAGATTGACGCCTCCCCTGTGCCCCTTCAGCGCAGCCCTTTGCTGCTCGCTCTCCACGTCCCACAAGCGGACCGTGCCGTCATCGCTCCCGCTGGCCAGCGTGCCCCCATCGGGCGAGAACGCCACCGAACGGACATAACCCCTATGCCCGAACAGGGTGTTCAGCAGCTGGCCGCTTTCCACGTCCCACAGGCGGACATCGTCGTTCCGGTCCCCGCAGGCCAGCGTACTCCCGTCCGGCGAGAACGCCACGGAAATGACATCCCAGCCTCGCGTCCCCTCCAGGGCGGCCAGGAGCTGGCCGCTGCCTACGTCCCACAGCCGGGTCATGCCATCCCCGCTTCCAGTGGCCAGCGTACTGCCATCCGGCGAGAACGCCATGGCATAGGCCCAACTGGAAAGAGTGGACCGAAGCTGGCTTGCGCCTACGTCCCACAGCCGGACCGTGACATCCTCGCTCCGGCTGGCCAGGATGCGGCCAGCCGGCGAAAACAGCACCGAATTGACCCGATCCTCATGCCCCTCCAGGGTGGTCAGCGGTTGCCCGCCCCCTACATCCCACAAGCGGATCGTCCTGTCCCGGCTCCCACTGGCCAGCACGCTCCCATCCGGGGAAAACGCCATCGACTGGATCCAAGCCCCATGTCCCTCCATGGTGGCCAACGGTTGTCCGCTCACTGCATCCCACAAGCGGATTGTCTTGTCCCGGCTCCCGCTTGCCAGCGTTTCCGCCATCCGGCGAAAACACCACCAGATTGACCCAGGCCTCATGGCCCTCCAAGGTGGCCCGGATCCGGCCGCTGCTCATATCCCACAATCGGACCGCGTTGTCAGCACTCCCACTGGCCAGCATACCCGCCTCCAGAGAAATGGCCACCGGATGGACGGAACTCCTGTATCCATACAGGATCGCATGGGATTCGAAGCTGACCGTATCCCACAAGCGGACGGTGCTGTCTCGACTTCCGCTGGCCAGGATTCCCCCATCCGGCGAAAAGGCCACCGAATAGACCGCGGAATAGACAGAACTCGTATGCCCTTCGAGGATGGCCCTGGATTGGCCTGTGTCCACGTCCCACAACCGGACCGTGCCGATTTCACTTCCACTGGCCAGTGTCGTTCCATCCGGGGAAAAGGCCAGGGAATAGACCCAACCTCCCTGGACCCTGCTAGTGACGCTGGATTCCCCTTCCATGCTTACGGTGTAGGTCACCACGGTATCCAATCGGCTCGTATGACCCTCCAGGGTAGCCTGGGGTTGGCCACTGTCTGCATCCCACAACAGGATCATACCATCCATCCCACCACTGGCAAGGGGTGCGCCCGTCCGGCGAAAACGCCACCGAACGGACAGTACGCAAGTGCCCTTCCAAGGTGGCCTTGGGTTGGCCGCTGTCGACCTCCCACAACCGGACCGTGCCGTCCTCACCGCCGCTTGCGAGGGTTTCTCCATCCGGGGAAAACGCCACGGAACGAACATACCGCGTATGGCCCTCCAGGGTCATCTCGAGCGCGCCGCTTGCCACATCCCACAACCAGACGGCGTTGTAGTAATTGGCGCCGGCGCTGGCCAGGGTGCTCCCATCCGGAGAAAAGGCCACCGAATAGATCGGATCCGGCCCTTCGAGGATGGCCTTGAGCTGGCCGCCGGCTGCATCCCACAACCGGATCGTCTCGTCGTTGCTCCCACTGGCCAGCATGCTCCCATCCGACGAAAAGGCCAAGGTAGTTACAGAAGCAGTATGCCCCGTCAGCAGGCCGACTTCGGTGCCTGTGTGCGCATCGTAGAGCCAGATACCAATACTACCCGCTACCGCGAGCCGGGTACCGTCCGGTGAGTAGGCGATATCGGATATGCTTCCTTTTCCCAGGCGCACCTCGACGCCTTCGGGCAACCCCCACCGGGAAGGGTGCAGGGAGAGGTCGTTCCGGACGAACATGGCGGGTGACGTATCCCACAGCAGGACCGTGCGGTCCCGATTCCCGCTGGCCAGGGTCAGGCCGTCCGGGGAAAGGGCCAGGGAAGTGAAATTCTCCCTGTAGCCTTCGAGGGTGGCCTCGTGCCGGGCATCGGCCACGTCCCACAACCGGATCACGCCGTCATAACTCGCGCTTGCCAGCGTGGCCCCATCCCGCGAGAAGGCCAGGAAAAAGATCCGGTTGGCATGCCCCTCGAGGATTACCCTGGACCGGGCGCCTTCCGCATCCCACAACCGGATCGTCTGGTCATGGCTCCCACTGGCCAGCGTGCTGCCATCCGGCGAAAACGCCACCGCATCGACCGATCCTGTATGCCCTTCCAAGGTCGCCTGGAGCCGACCGCTTTCCGCGTCCCACAACCGGATCGTCTTGTCCCCGCTCCCGCTGGCAATCCTGCCTCCATCTGGTGAAAACGCCAGCGAACGGACGGACCTCCCATGCCCTTCGAGGAGGGCAAGGGGCTCGCCGCTTTCCGCGTCCCACAACCTGATCGCCTGGTCGTCGCCACCGCTTGCCAGCATGTCACCATCCGGCGAAAAGACAACGGAGTACACTCCGCCGGTATGCCCCTCCAGGGTCGCCTCGAGTCGGCCGCCGCCCACCCCCCACAACCGGATCGTACTGTCATCGCTGCCGCTGGCCAACGCCCTCCCATCCGGAGAAAAAACCAGGGTACGGATGGATCCCCGGTGCCCCTTCAAGGTCGCCGCCTGCTGGCCGGTGGCCACATCCCACAACCGCACCTCGTTGTCGTCGCTGCCGCTGGCCAATACTTCTCCATCCGGAGAAAAAGCCACCGCCGTGACCCAATCCCTGTGCCCGGAGAGAATCGCCCGGGGTTGGACGCCGTCCGCCGCGGGGAAACGAGTCCTGTCTCCGCTGCCGCCGGCCAGGGTACCCCCGTCTGGAGAGAACGCCACCGACAGGAGGGCAACCTTCAACAAGCTCCGCTTCATTCGGGATGTCCCTCCGCCTGCCTTCGCCAGTGTCTCTGCCGCACCAGCGGCATCCACCCGAACCGCCTGTAGAACCTGCCTGCGCCGGCTTGGTCGTCCTCACGTGCAACAGGCACCACGATCCGATCGCACCTGGCCAACCGCAGCCATTCGACCGCATGGCGCACGACCCACGAACCGATCCCCTGGTTTCTCATTGATTCACGCGTTCCGACCTCCGAGAGCTCGGCCCATCCTGCCAGTGCAGGCAACTGGCCGCCATCGGTGAGATCCGGGATACATTCACACTCCGCGATCTCCTCTCCATCGAGGCGCGCGACAAACCGCGTGCCGAACTCGCCCGCAGAGCGGTGGATCGTCACACCTGCCACCGGCGGCTCACCGGGAGCAGAGATACCACGCAGGGTACCACCATAGACGGATTCGTCGGTTTCCTCATTCGCCGAATATCCGGATTGCTTCATCAGAGCGATTACGTGGGGCCAAGCATCCGGTGTGCCCACGCAGGTAGGAACCGGCAGGGAACCGACTCGCTCCTCCGATACCTGCCAGGCCTTCATCTGGCGCCGGCACGCGGTCATGACCGCCACCCCGGCCTCTCGCTCTTCGGGCCAGAACAGGGTCCAGGCGATGTACCCGGTTCCGTTCCAGGGCGTCTCTTCGCCGTATCGGCGGAGATGCGCCGCCGCGCAGACGCGGTCCTTGACGATCCCGACGATGGACCTTCTCTCCACAACCCAGGGATCGGTCACGGATTCCTGGGGCTCCCTCTGCAGGCGCCCCCAGAGGTAGTCGGCGGTCAGGCTCCACCCGGGAACCACCGCGCCGACGTGACCGTTGACGAGCTCCAGGACCTGGGGAAGATGGGAGCGATCCAGTGGTGAAATCTCCGTCATGGTTCGCCTCCTACGCCGGCGCCTCGTTCCCCCACGGATACGACTCCACGCGCAGGGCGCGGTCGTCCGCCGGCAGCCGCACCCGCGCGCCGTCCCGCTGCGACGAGGACCAGATGGCGAACCCGATCTCGGTGGCGCGCCGGGCCTGCGGCACGTCGCAGACGGTGCGCCCCCCTTCCTTCACGGCCCGGACCAGGTCGGCGACCATGCCCGTGCCGGCGGGCCAGCCCTCGGCTTTCGGCGGCAGGGGGATCGGCTCTTCCGAGGCGTCGCCGTGGATGCGGGCCTCCTCCGCGTCGTCGTACACGGAGATCCGCCCGCCCTCGGCGGCGATCTCGAAGGCGAGGCCCCTCGGCCCGTCGCAGGTGACGTAGGCGTGGACTCCGTCGGCCAGGCCGATCTGCGCCCGGCAGGGAGGATCGCTGCGGCGGCGCTCGTCGTGCGGATCGCCAGGGTCGAGGAAGCCGCTGACCCACTCGGGCTCCGGGTCGCCGAGGAGCATGAGCATGGTGTCGTACCAGTGACAGCCGTGGTTGATCGTATTGGGGATGCCGTAGGCAGAAATGCTGGTGATCTCGCCGATCGGATGCGCGGCAAGGGCCGAGCGGAGGGCGTGGTAGGCGGGGTTCCAGCGCCGGTCGAGGGCGAAGGCGAGGGGCGTGCTCCCGCAGGCGGCGGCGACGCGGTCCAGCTCGGCGAGGCTGGTCACCAGCGGCTTGTCGCACAGGATCCCGCGCGCGCCGGCGGCGACCGCCTGCTCGATCTGGCCGGCGTGCAGGGTCTGCCGCGTGGCGATGCAGACGATGTCGGGGCGGACCTCATCGAGGAGCCGCCCGTAATCGTCGAAGTCCGGCACCTCGCCCCAGACATCCCGCCAGCACTCGACGAACTCTGAGCGTTCCTTCCCGCCGTAATCGAAGACACCCGCGACGACGGTCTCGGGGTTGTCGCAGAAGGCGGAGGCGAAGTTGTGGCTTCCGGGTTGGCGCAGGAGCTGCCGGTGGCAGCCGGCGATGGCGACGCGCAGCATGGGGCTCATCTCTTTGGGAATACCTCGGTCCGCGGCTCGAAGCGGACATCCTCGTCGAGCGGATACATGGGCCGCCGGCAGACGGTGTGACCCAGGCTCGGAAGGTTGGCGCTCGTCGATCCGGGGGCGTCGATGTTGAAGTTCGCCGCGGCCCAGGCGGTGAAGAAGCGCTCCTGGCAGTGGGGGGACTTCACCACCACGAGATCGAAGAGCCGCGGATCGCAGCCGTGGGCGAGGAAGAGGGAGCGGTCGAAGAGGTACACCGGCTGCGAGGTGACGACGATGGTCATGGCTCCGGCCTGGAGCAGCGCCGTGTCGCCGGCGTCCTGCCGGGTGCCCCACGACTCGAAGTGGTAGGGACCGGTGCGCAGCATGGAGACGGTGGCCTCGAGCTGCAGCGGGGTGAAGCGGGGATCGAGGGCGCCGCCCAGGGAGAAGCGGCCGGTGTGGCCGACGCCGATCTCGAAGGCGCGCCGGACCGCCGGCGGATCGACGAGCGGGGCGAGCACGCGGCCTTCGTACCCGGCCTCCAGCAACGCCGCGAGGATGAAGTTGCTGTCGCCGCTGGCCCCGGAGCTGGTGGCGTCGGCGGCATCGGCGAAGATCGCCGTGCCCTCGAGGCCGCGCGCCTGCGCGATTGCTTCTTCTACCTGGATCAGCGGCGCCTGCATGCGGGCCCGGTGGGGCCAGAAGCCGCGCGCCAGCTCCAGGGCCTCCCGTTCCGCCGCCTCCGGGTCGCCGTCGGTGACCACCACGCTCTGGGAGCACAACTCGGGCACGTCGGTGAAGGGGTTGCCGATCATCATGCCCGCGGTCAGGGCCGTCCCCGAGCGCTCCAGCTCCTGGGCCCGGCGGATCGACTCGCCGAAGATGCCGGTCTCCGTGATCAGCTCGTCGCCGCGGACCAGCGCCGGCACCACGACCCGCCCCACGACGGGGCGCATCCCCTCGTCGAGCATGCGCAGCAGCAGGCGGGCGGCGCGGGCGCCGGTGTCGGCGAAGTCGACGTGGGGATAGGTGTGCAGCAGGGTGAGGGCGTCGCAGTGCTCGAGCATGCGCCGCGTGAGGATGCCGTGGAGGTCGAGGGAGATGACCAGGGGGAGGTCCGGTCCAACGAGGCGCCGCACCTCCTGCAGCAGGAACCCCTCCGGGTCGAGGTCGACGGTGGCCCCCATGGCGCCGTGGAGGACGAAGTAGAAGCCGTCGGCGCCGTCGCGGTGGTGCTCCACGGCGTCGAGGAGCTCCGCGGCCAGGCGCCCGAAGTCCTCCTGCCTTAGAAGGCCGGAGGAGCAGGCGTCGGCGCCAAGCAGTGGCACCGCCTCCACGTCGGGACGCGCCTCGAAGACCTTGAGGGCGCCGCTCACGTAGGACTCGACGCCGCGGTGGCGGGCGAACAACTCCTTCCCCCGCCGGATGCGGAAGTCCTCGTATCGCGTCTCCACCGGATTGAAGGAGGAGACCTCCTGCATGCACTCGGCGACCAGGATCCGGTACATGGCCTCAGTGCCCGTAGTCGGACTGCAGAGTCGACTCGTCCCGCCACCTCGGGCTGGTCCGCTCCGCCTCCCTGGTCTTCCTCGCAAGGCAGGAGCAGTGCTGCGCCAGGACCTCGAAGATGCGGTTGGCCACCAGCCGGTGGCCGAGGTCGTTCTGGTGCACGCCGTCGTGGTGAACCGTCCAGGGCGCCTCGCCGCTGGCTTCCAGCAGGTCGACATGGAGACAGCCCAGCTCCTCGGCGGCCTCGGCGGTGGCGGCGTTGAAGCTCCTGAAGAGCGGCAGGTCGGCGTGGCTCCAGTCCCGGCCCCCGAGCGTGAAGTCGGTCATGAAGTAGGGGCCGGGATTCACGATGAGCGGGTCCCCGTGCTCGCGCACGCGACTCACGAGCAGGGCGAGGTCTTCGCGGAACTGGGGCAGCGGCGTGCCGCCGCGGGCGTCGTTGAGACCGTAGGAGATGATCAGCAGGTCGGGGTCGTGGGCGAGGACGTGCTTCTCCAGGCGCTCGGAGGCGGCCGGCTTGCCGCTGGCGTCGTAGGACGGGCTGCGGGTGGAGATGACGTTGGCGCCGATCCCGGAGTTCACCACCCGCGCCGGCGTCTCCTGGAAGTCGTTGATGAGGCCGCCGAGGACGGAAACCCAGCAGCGCTCGGGGGAGGTGCTCCAGCCGCCCGCGGTGGTGCTCTCGCCGAGGGCGACGAGGCAGCGGAACTCGTCAGCGCGCCAGTCTCTCTTCACTCGATCACCTCAGGCCGGCAGCACCTCGCGAAGCACCCGCAGGTAGTTGCCCCCCATGATGTTCGCCGTGTCCTCTTCGGAAAAGCCGTCGTGGAGCAGCGCCTCGGTGATCCAGGGAAGGACCGCGGAATTGAAGTGCGTGCCGATGCCGACGTGGCCGGCTCCCATCACGCCGACGGCGTAGCGGACCTGCTTCAGGGTCTCCTCCATCTCTCCGTCGTCGACCGACTCGTACGGGGCGTCGCCGTGGGGCCGCCCGATGGGGGGCATGATTCCGAGCATGCCCCCTTTTTCCGCCAGGGCCTTCATGACCTCGTCGGAGGTGCTGCGCGGACTCGGGTCCTGCTCGAGGGCGCGCGGGCCCGAGTGGGTGTCGACCACCGGTCTCTCCGAGACCTCGATGGCGTCGAGGGCGCAGGGGTCGTTGGTGTGCGCCAGGTCGATGAGGATGCCGCGGCGGTTCATCTCCTGGATCATGCGCACCCCGAGGGCGGTCATGCGCCCCCCGGAGCGCAGCTCGCCGGAGACGTCCCAGCCCAGCTCGCGTGTCCCCTGGCCGATGGTGATCATGCGCAGCCCGAGGCGGGCGAACTGGCGCAGGGCCCCCGGGCTGTCGCCGAACCAGTCGCTGCGGTTGGCCCCCATGAGCACGGCGATGCGTTCGGGGTCGCTTAGGGCGCGGTCGAGGTCGGCGACGGTGCGCACCAGGATCACCTTGTCCGGGTTCTCCTCGACGTTGCACAGGAAGCGGTCGAGCACCGCAAGGCAGAGCAGGGTCGGGCTGTTGATGGCGAGGCTGAGGTACATCGGCTCGCTGCCGGGGCGGCCGGGCCGGAAGGTGGGATCCTCCGGCCACTTCGGGGCGAAGTTCATCTCCGGTACCGCGGCCCCTGGGAGAGGTTGAGGGCGAGCAGGTCGGCGATGGGATGGTCGCGGTGAAAGCGGCGGGTGCGCTCGGAGATTGAATTCATCGTGGAAGGCCGCGGCGGCCGGCTCTCAGGGCGGGACCGGGGACGCGGTTCCACTCGATCGGCTCGGCACCGCCGTCATACTCCGGAAGGAGGTGGGCGATGCGAAGGCGCGTCTCTGCCGGCCAGGCGTCGATCTTCCGGTCGGAGACGATGTAGGACTGGATGGACTCGGGAAGCTGCTCGAAGGCGGGGAAGTACCACAGGGTGATGACGGTGCGGCGTTGGGCGGAATCGTTGGCGTGGGCCGAGTGCAGCAGCCGCGAGTCCCCGATCACGAGGTCGCCGGCCCGCACCGGCACGTCGACGGCTTCCTCCACGGCCTGATACACCGGGCTGCGAGGATCCTCCATCTCCCGCAGGTCGTTCGTATGGGCGTCGGGAACCGCGTCGTGCAGAGGATGGCGCTCGAGGTGCGATCCCGGGATCAGGCGCAGGCAGCCGTTGCCCGGGGCGGTGTCGACCGTGTAGTACATCAGGAAGAGCTGCTGCGCCACCGGGTTTCCGTAGCTGACGGGGTGGTTCCAGCCCCACCAGTCCTGGTGCCAGAACAGCGGCGGGCCGTGGGCCGGCTTGCTGATGACGAACCCCGACCACCACTTCGGGCGCGGGAAGCCGAGGCGGCCCAGTGCGTCGATGGCGGCGGGGCAGCGCACCAGCTCGGCGAAAGCCGGGTCGTCGTACACGGAGATCATGCTGCCCGTCGACTTCTGCTGCTCGAAATGCTCCGGCGGCTGCCGGTCGAGCAGGGCGTCGGCGATCGCGCGGGTCTGGTCGAGCAACTCGCAGTCGAGGACTTGCTCGAACAGGCAGAACCCGTCGCGCAGCAGTTTCCGGCGTCTGTCGGTGTCGATGGCGATTGTCATGGCACGCGGTTACTCGAGTTTGACCATCTTCCGGGCGCGCGTCTGCTCGTCCACCTGCAACCGATACATATAGACTCCAGCGGCGACGGGTCGGTCCTGCGCATCGCGGCCATCCCACGTCAACTCGTGTTCGCCGGCTGGCAGCGGACCCGTCCACAGTTGGCGCATCGGCTGTCCCAGGACGTTGTAGATGGTCAGGTCCACATTCCTGGCTCCGGCGGGTACGGCCAGGGGGATGGTTGTGGCGGGATTGAACGGGTTGGGATAGTTGGCACCCAAAGCAAAGGCTGTTGGCGTAGCCGTCTCGCCGGCCACGGCGCTGGCCGTGCCTTGGTTGGTAAAGACGAAGACGCCGCCGAGGTCGCTTCCGGGGCTCTTTCCCAGCACGACCAGATCGGTGTCGCCATCGCCGTTGACATCGCCGGTGAGGACCTGATCGCCCTCGCCGAGCAGGGGGTAGTAGCCTTCGAAAGCGGGTATCTCGTTGGGCCGCCCAAGCCACACCAACAGTGCCGGACCGACGGGCAGGTTGCCGGCGACCATCGCTATATCCAGGAGCCCATCGCCGTTGAGATCAGCGGCGGCCATGTGTGTCTTGAGCGCCTTCCAGTCGAGCAAGGAGTGGCGCGTCCCCCCGCCCGAGGCGTTCAGAAGCCACAGAGCCAGGCCATAGCCCTCGGTGCCAAAGTACGTCTCAATGCGCTCGGGGGAACCGAGCAGGTCCACCATCCCATCGCCATCGAAGTCGGCCAGCACGGAGGGATATCCCGGTCCTTCTACGGCGAGCGGCGATTCCTGAACGGCTGCCCACGGCCGGGTCAGCTGAAATTGGGGGTTGCAGAGCCTCCGCCCGCAGGGTTGCCTCCACACCAGGGCGGCGGCTTCGCCCAGGGGTTGTCCGGCGGGCAGGGCGGGGCTCATCTCCTCGCTGTCGTAGACGAATCTTTCGCTACCGAAGACGCCGTAGGCGTCGTGGCTCCACATGGTCACGTAGGACGATTCGCCGTCACGCCCCAGGACCAACAGATCCACATGGCCGTCACCATCCCCATCGGCCAGGCCAAGAGGCGAGACCTTGGCCAGTTCCAGGGTGGCATCAAATTCGTCGCCCCAGTTGTACCATACTTCGACAAACCGGCCCTTGTTGACGACCAGATCCAGGAGTCCATCGCCATCGAAGTCACCTCCCCGGAGGCTGATGAGTCGAAAGGGGTCATTCCAAAAGGCTGTGGTTGAGAGGGAGATCTCCTGGGTGGGTTCAAAGCGGCCCAGCCCGTCGTTGGACGCCATGAGCCAGCCCATTTGTGGTTCGCCGTCCATGTAGCGATCCCAGGCCACTGCGAGATCCGCATCGCCATCGTCGTCGATGTCGCCGACCGCGCCGCCATGCCACCGCCTGATGGGGCCTCCGACGGAGTGAAAGTCGAGCGCGGCGAACAACGCGCCGGGCGGCCCCACCTCCACCGCGATATCCCCGGGCGACAATTCCCCCTGGGCCAACTCTTCGGCTCCTGTGAGCTGGATACTGTCTATTTCCAGGAACGTTGGATAGTTGTCCAGGTCCCGAGAGCCCCACATGGTCAGATGGAAATTGAAGAGGGTGTCCTGCCAGGTGGCCGGATAGTCCCGGACTGCTGGACCTGCTTCCGCCAAGGCGCGGAAATCGACGGTGATGTCTTCCCATTCGATGGGATAGAGTTGAAGGCGTTCTTCGCGAAACCTCGCTCTATTGACGTTGAAGTCAGTACGGCGGTTGTACTTGCCATTGGACCAGTGCATCCAGAGAAACCCCTCGATGGGGCTATGATGGATGAGGCGCAGTCGCAGGGTGAGGCGGTCGAAGAGGGCCGAGTCTTCGCCGATCACTGGCGAGATCAATTGAACCATGGGGCTTTGCCCAGGTACCAGCGCCAGGCGCCAGACGCCATCGACGACTTCGTTGTGTAGTGGGGCGTTGGTGCCTTCTTGATTCATGGCGAGAGTCATTGCCCGAGCGGTCCAGCCCCAGGTGGAGCCGTCGTCGAAATCCCACGTCAGGGCAACCGCTCCGCGTGGAGCGACCAACAGTAGAACTGCAAAGAGCGCGTAGCGCATGATTCTTCTCCAGTCCGTCTATCCGGCCGCCGGCAGACGGTGTGCCCCAGGTTCCTGAGATTGGCCCTCGTCGCCGATCCCGAGCAGGGCGCAGGCGTTGCCCCCGAAGATCCGGTCCTTCTCCCCGGCGGGGATGTCCAGCTCTTCCACCAGGCGGCTCAGCACCCCGATCCGGACCCACGGGTGGTCGCTGGCGAAGAGCAGGCGGCCGCTGCCGGCGAACTCGTACGCCAGCTTCAGGGCGAGCGGCGAGGGGGAGACGACGTCGAGGTAGACCCGGTCGTAGTAGGCGTCCACGGGTTGGCTGATGTTCTCCCGGCCGCGGCCCATGGTGTCGGTCTGGTGCACGACGCGCCCCCACAGGTAGGGCAGCACGCCGCCGCAGTGGGGCTGCACCACCTTGAGCCGGGGATGGCGCTCGAGGACGCCACCGAGGATCAGCTGCAGGGTGGCGAAGCTCTGGTGCACCATGAGGCCAGCCATGGGGATCATGGAGTGGCGCTTGATGGCCGCGCCCCAGACCGGAACGCTCGGATGCAGGACCACGGGCACGCCCAGCTCGGCGATGCGCGCGTAGAGCGGGTCCAGCGACGGGTCGTCCACCTGGACGCCGGTGATGTGCGAATAGAGCATGACCCCCCGGTGGCCGAGGGTGACGACGGCGCGCTCCAGCTCCGCCAGGGCGTCCGCCGTGCTCTGCCAGGGCAGGCACGCGAGGCCGACGAAGCGCTCCGGATGCCGGGCCGCGGCTTCGGCCAGGCCGTCGTTGGCGGCGCGGGAGGCGGGGACCGCCAGCTCCGGCGCCAGGTTCTCCGGACCGGGCATGTTCACGCTCAGGGCGCTGATGTCGACGGAGGCCGCGTCCATGTCGCGCAGCTTGCGCTCGACGCCGTAGGCTTCCCGCTCCATGAGGAAGGTCTGGGCGTCCCCGTAGGTGAGGACGAAGCGGTCGCCTTCGATCACCGTCCGCGGCCACTCGGGATTACGCGCCAGGACCTCCGCGTACTCGTCGGGGATGACGTGGGTCTGGCAGTCTACGCGCATGGGCTCTGTGCGACTCCGGCGCTCAGGCCTCGGGATCCCGCACGCAGGCGGCCAGATCCTCGAGCTGCGCCGGCGACTTGACCCCGGCCACCACCGAGACCACGCCCTCCCGGCCGAGGAGCCAGCGCACCGCGTAGCACGCCGGCGAGACGCCCGCGCCGGCCGCCTCCTCGTGGAAGGGATCCAGCTCTTCGTAGGGGATGTCGTCGGCGTCGATCCAGGCGGACTCGGCGGCCCGGCTGCCGGCCGGAAGCGCGGTGCCGCGTTGGTACTTGCCGCTGAGCAGGCCGCCGGCCAGCGGCCGGTAGGGGGTGATGGCGATGCCGGCCCGGTGACATACGGGCAGGTACCCGGACTCGAGATCCCGCTCCAGCCAGTTGTACTGGGGCTGGGCCATCACCGGGGGCGGGGCAACGCCGTCGCGGCACAGGTCGAGCATCGTTTCGATCTGGTCCGCGTCGAAGTTGGAGAACCCCCAGTGGCGCACCTTGCCGGCGGTGACCATTCGGTCGACGGCGCCGAGGGTGTCCTCCAGCGGCGTCTCCGCGTCGGCGATGTGCAGCAGGTAGTAGTCCACGTAGTCGGTCTGCAGGCGGCGCAGGCTGGCGTCGATCTGCTGCTCCACGTGGGCCGCACCCAGCCCGGTCCCCGAGTAGTCGGCGCCCGCCGGATGTCCGCCGCCGGGGCCGCCGCCGACGGGGTTGCCCACCTTGGTCGTGATGTACGCCCGGTCCCGCCGGCCTCGCAGGGCCTCGCCCAGGATCGCCTCGGCCACGCCGCCCGGCGAGCCCAGGTAGCGGTTGTAGCCCTCGTAGATGTCGGCCGTGTCGAAGAGGTTGACGCCCAGGTCGAGGGCGGCGTGCACCAGGTCGATGGCGTCCGGCCGGGGGACGGGACGGCCGAAGAGCATGGTCCCCAGGGTGATGACCGATACTCCTTCAGGTATGCCGGCCAGCGCTCGCCGCTCCATGATCGTCCTCTCCATTGAAGCCGTTCGGCTATGGCCGCCCGGCGCTCGAGTTCTGTTCCGGGCCAGGCGATCCGGACTCGCCCTTGACGGCAAGGAGGACCGGATGGATCTCCTCGGCCGCCTCGACACCCGCAAAGCCGCCGCCGACCACGCCTTCCCGCTCGATAGGGAAGATGGCGTAGAAGCTGACGATCGCATCGAAGCTGCCGGGAGGGAACTCGATCTCCGTGGCGTCGGCGGTGACGAACCTGGCGGCCGGGACGTTGCCGCGGGCCAGGCCGGTCATCTTCAGCGTCAGGCGAACCAGCGGGGCCAGACGGCCTCGGCCACGAAGACCTGCGACTGCGTCCGGTCCCCCGAGGCATAGACGATCCAGCGGCCGTCGGGCGAGAAGGAGGGGTGGGGATGGACGTGGCGCCACTGCGTGTCGTGGCGCACCAGGGGCCGCATTTCGAGGAAGGCGCCCCGCTTCTGGAAGACCCCGATCCAGGCGCCCGATCCCAGCCAGTGGTAGTCGTGGTTCTCCGGGAGGGGGGGGCAGGCCTCGGGATCGACCTCCTCGAGGCGCCGCGCCTGGTCCTCGCGCCCTTCGAACCACAGGAACCCCGGGTCGGCGCAGTCGCCCGCCCACAGGTCGCCGGTCTTGTTGCGCTGGAAGTGCAGCGGCGGCTGACCGGGGAACAGCCAGCGGCGCGTCGTCCCCGTCCGGAGATCGGCGTCGAGCATGAAGGCCAGGTACTCGCCCTTCCGGCTGACGAACCCCTTCCACAGGTCGGCCAGGGGCACGCCGTCGCGGTCATGCCCGGAGTACTGGTAGAGGAGCATCTCGGCGTGGGCGTCCGGGGCCGGGTAGTAGTGGTTGATGAACTCCCAGGGGCGCTGGTCGAAGAGGGCCCGGGGGTGGCGGCGCGCCGCCAGAGCGTCCGTGTCGCACTCGAGAGACCAGGCGGTCTTGAAGCCCGCGGGCGGCAGGCGCGTATAGCTGCCCCACCAGACGAAGGAGGGGTCGTCGCGGCTGATGAAGAGATGGCTGTCGGCGGCTACCGGCACCTCCGTCGAGGGCCCCTCGTAGACGACGGCCTGCTCGCCTCGCTCCGCGTCGCACAGGACGACCCGGTTCTCGCTGCCGTGGCGAAAGGAGGTGTCCGGCCGGATCTCGGTGCGCACCCGCTCCGGCCGGGCGCTGAGCACGAGATAGCGCCCGCAGGAGGAGACGTCCTCCAACCCAGGTGGACCGCAGCCCGGCAGGCGGCCGGACACGGGCTCGTCGGTCAGAGTCTCCGCATCGAGGGCCCGCACCTCGTCGCCGCTGGCGTAGTAGACCCGGCCCAGGGCCGGCACCGCGGCGAAGTTGCCGACGCCGGCCGGGGCGTCGGTGAGCTGGACGATCTTCCCCGAGTCGATCTCCACCTTGTAGAGCTGCCGCACGCCGCTGCGGTCGGAGTAGAAGACCAGGCTGCCGCCGATGAACTGCTCGTAGTTGTAGTAGGCGTTGACGTTCGCGCAGGCCGCGCTGGTGAGCTGGATGGCGCGGACGCCGGTCTCCGGCTGGGTGAACTCGCGCCTCTCCGATGGGAAGATGTCTCCGCGGGCCATGGTCCGGTCCAAGATAGGGCGATCGACCTGCCGGACAAAGGCGGATTGCGTCCTCGTTGGAGGGGGATAGCTTAGCCCGGGCCCGCCCATCCGGCGCGGGGATCGAGAGATGGAAACGATGAGAGGCCCCAACATCCTGCTTCTGATGACGGACCAGCAGCGCTGGGACGCGATGGGTTGCAGCGGCGGCCGGGTGCGGACGCCGAACCTGGACCGCATCGCCGCGGAAGGGGTCCGCTTCAGCAACTGCGTCGCCACCTCGCCGGTCTGCATCCCCACGCGCCTCAGCCTGGCTACGGGCCTGTATCCCCACAACACCGGCGTCTGGAACAACATGCAGCACCAGATGCCCGCCGATGCGCCGACGTGGATGCAGGCGGTGCGCGACGCCGGTTACCGGACCAGCCTCTTCGGCAAGACCCACCTCCACCCGCACAACGGGGACCTGCGCGACCGCGAGGGCCTCATGAATGCCTACGGGCTGGACGATGTGAACGAGATCGGCGGACCCGGGCGAGCGCCAGGGCTCTGTCCCACATGACCGCGGAGTGGGAGGCGAAGGGCCTGTGGGATGCCTACCGCGCCGACTACCGCGAACGGTTCCGTACGAAGCCGCATCTCGTGCGCCCGTCGGCCCTGGGACTCGAGGACTACGCCGATGTCTACGTGGGACAGCAGGCGAAGCGATACCTCGTGGACTATGATCGGCAGGAGCCGTGGTGCTGCTGGGTGAGCTTCGGCGGACCCCATGAGCCGTGGGACACACCGGAGCCCTACGCCAGCATGTACGACCCGGAAGAGATGCCGCCGGCCATACCGCGCCCGCCCGCCGGGGAACGTCCCCGCGGACACCTGGACAGCCACATGGAGCGGATGAACCCGGCCTTCGAGCCAGGTGAGGTCGGCAGGCTCCGCGCCAACTACGCGGGCAACGTCACCCTCATCGATGACCAGATCGGCGAGATCCTCGACACGATCGAGGCGCGGGGTGAGCTCGACAACACCATCATCGTCCACACCTCCGATCACGGCGAGATGAACGGCGACTACGGCCTCATCTACAAGAGCAACTTCCTCAACGGCGCCGTGCGCATCCCGCTGCTCGTGCGAACTCCGGACCGCACCAACGCGGGGAGTCTCTGCGACAGCCCGGTCGAGTGGATCGACATCGGTCCAACCCTCGTCGAGCTGGCAGGCGGAGAGCTGGCCCATCGCCAGTTCGGGGAATCACTGTGCGATGTGCTGGAAGAACCCGGGACGATCCACCGCGACTTCGCGATCTCCGAGATCCAGGGCGAGATCATGCTGCTGAACCAGGAGTGGAAGACCGCCCTCAACACGGAGGGAGAAGTCTACCTGCTCTTCGACGTGCGGGAGGATCCGGATGAGACCCGGAACCTCGCCGGCCGGCCCGAAGTGGCGGAGATCGAGACGGCCCTGCGCCTGCGGATCCTGGAGCGGCTTGTGCAGACGCAGCTGAGAAAGCCGCGATGAGCGACGTCGTCCGAATGGCCCACGTCGGGGCGCAGCGAACGCAGGAGCCTGGCCATCGTGCAGGCGGGGTACGAGTCGGCCCGCAGCGGCGAGGTCATCGCCCTGCGGGAGAGGTTCGGGGAGCTGTGAGTCCCTTCTCCATGACGATGATGTCGCGTGTCACGCCGGAGGGAAGCCTGTCCGGAGATCGGCTCACCTCGCTGTAGCCGCGGGCGCGGTAGAACAGAGGGGCGGCCACGTTGTACTCCGTGTAACGCAGTCGGGAGATCGCGTGGCCGGCGCGGCGGATCTCCTCCTCACAGACCTGCAGAAGAAGACTCCCGATGCCTCGTCTCTGGAAGGACGGATGGACCCAGAGATCGGCGACTTCCCGGCCATCGGCATGGGACAAGCCAAGGAGTCGGGATCGGTGCTCCGCGACGGTGACCTGCCGCCAGATCTGCGGATACCGCTTGCTCTCGTAGTCTCCCTCCAGCCAATCGCGCACCGCCTCGATCGGTGCCAGCTCGCAGTTCCCGGAGAGCCAGGACCGTTGTGCCAGGTCGATGAGGGCCGGGATGTCCGATTCGACGGCGCGGCGGGTCTGGACGGGAAGTCTCCCCGCCATCGTCACTCCCCGTCGAGCAGTCCGAGCTGCTGCGCCAGCTCGCGCAGCTCCCGCTGCAACCACTCCGGCGCGTTGAGATACGGGGGCCGCACCAGCGGCGAATCGAAGAGCCCCTTCCAGTGGAGGAGGTGCTTGCACACCGAGAAGGCGTAGGGGTCCGGCGTGCAGTAGGCGATCATGGGCAGCATGCGCTGGTAGAACAGGTGCCGGGCGTCGTCCCAGGCGCCGGCCTCCACCAGCCGGTGCAGCTCCACCTCGCGGTCGGGCATGACGGCGGCGCTGCCGGCGACGACGCCGTCGCTGCCGGAGACGTAGGCCGGGAGCGAGAAGGCGTCCCAGCCGCAGATGTAGGTCGCCTCGGGGGCGGCGGCCTTGAGCTGGTCGAAGGAGTAGACGTTGCCGCTCACCTTGACGGTCATGATCCGCTCGATGCCGGCCACCAGCGGCAGCACTTCGCCGGCCACGTCGAGGGTGCCTTCGTTGGTCTGGTCATAGAGCATCACCGGGATCCGTTCGGCGATCTGGCCGAAGAAGCCGTGCAGATCCGCCTTGGTCAGCTTCTTGGCCATGGCGAAGTCGGCGCCGCACCGGGCCGCCAACTCCGCCGCGGGCAGACCGCCGTCCTCCTCGACGCTGATGATGCCCATGCCCACGGGGACGCGGCCGTCCACGTGCTCAAGCACCGTGGCCAGCACCTCCTCGATCTCCTCGAGGGTCTGCCCCTCGAACTCGCCCGCCTTGCCGCAGGCGACCACCGCCGACACCTCGGACTCCAGCACGTAGTCGAGCTGGCGGCGCATGCTCGCGGCGTCGAACCGCCTTCCGTCGTCGGTGAACGGGGTGAAGAGGAGTGTCACCACCCCCTTGAGCACGGCGCCGCTGTCGACGCTGCGCAACCCCGCCGCCGCTGTCGCTGCCATGTAGTCCCCTCCTCCTCTTCCGAGAATCGCCGCCTGTGGCTCAGGGCGCCGCCCCGCTGTCGCCGCTAGTGTCGCGTCCGGCAAATGAGTTGTAAAAACAGAGTCAAGGCCTTATCTTCAGGCCATGGCCCGCCCGGTGTCCCGCCTTGAGTTGACCGCGTCCGAGCGACAGGAGTTGGAGCGTCGCGTCAGGGCCCCCTCCGCGTCCCAGCGCGACAGCCTGCGCGCGGCCATCGTCCTGCGCCGGGCCGAAGGGATCAAGCAGGTGCAGGTGGCCGCCGAGTTGGGCGCCAGTGTGGCGTGTGTGAACAAGTGGTCGCAACGCTTTGATCGCGAGGGTTTGGCGGGACTGAACGACGCCAAGGGCCGGGGCCGGCCGGCGAGCTTGCCGGCGGACAAGGTCGAGCAGGTCCTCACCGCGGTCACGCAGCCGCCGAAGCCGCGCACGCGCTGGAGCGTGCGCTCGATGGGGAAGGCCAACGACATCAAGCCCCATTTGACCAAGACCTTCAAGGTCTCCACGGACCCGCACTTCGAGGAAAAATTCTGGGACGTGATCGGGCTCTACCTGGATCCCCCCGAGCGCGCGCTGGTGCTGTGCTGTGACGAGAAGAGCCAGTGCCAGGCGCTGGAACGGACCCAGCCGGGCTTGCCGCTGGGGATCGGCGACATCCGCACCCGGACCCACGATTACAAGCGCCACGGTACGATCACCTTGTTCGCCGCGCTCAACTACCTCGACGGCAAGCTCATCGCGCGTCTGGAGGCGCGTCATACCCACGTCGAATGGCTCCGCTTTCTCAAGCAGATCGACCGCGAGACGCCCAAGAACCTGTCGCTGCACCTGATCGTGGACAACGCCGGCCCCCACAAGGAGGAGAGCGTGCAGCATTGGTTGTCTCGGCATCGGCGCTTCCATGTCCATTTCACCCCCACCAGTTCCTCCTGGATGAACTTGGTCGAACGGTTCTTCGGCGAGCTGACGCAGGATGTGATTCGGGACGGCAGCTTTGCCAGCGTCGGGGAGTTGGTGCGCGACATCGAAGCCTACTTGGCGCAGCGGAACTTGGCCCCCAAACCCTACCGCTGGAAGGCCGACGGCGAGACCATCCTGCGCAAGATCCAGCGCGCTCGGGAGACGGTGGCGGCGACATCGGACAGCCCTTGTTGATTCTTCTTAATTCTCGGACGGGACACTAGCGGGTCACACTGCCTGCGGGCCGGAAACCTGTCAAGCCGGCGCGCCCGTTGGGGCGGGTACACCGCGCCCGTCCCGCGAGAACCGTCCGGCGGCCGCTCATGGCCGGCCCGCCGGCTCACCGGTCTCGCGCTGGCCGGCGAGGGAGTCGCATTGCGCGCGGGTCGGTTCGCCGCCGGGCCAGCGGGCGCCGGGGCGGGCCGGGGCCATCAACGGCTTCAGGCTCTCCAGGAACCGCGGCGCCAGGCCTTCTCCCGCTCCCGAGATGCGCGCCGCCAGGTGGGCCGCCCCCACGTTGGAGTAGGAGTTGCCGTACCCCGAGAACCCGGCCATGCCGTGGATGCGCCGCTCCGGGTCGAAGACGCCGATCGCCGGCAGGCCGTCGAAGGTGAAGGACTGCAGGCCGCCCCAGCGGTGGGTCACGGGCGCGTCGGCCAGGTGGGGGAAGATCTCGCCGAGGCGCGCATGGAGGCGCCGCTGGTGGGCCACCGTGGGGCGGAAGCCGGCGCTGGCGATGCGCCGGCTGCGGCGGCCGTCGGCCCCGTACTGCGGGAACAGGCTGTCCGGTTCGTCACGGGAGCGGCCGCCGCCGAAGAGCAGGCGGTAGCGGCCGTCGGCCTCGCGGATCTCGCGCCACCACGCCGCGCCGGCGGCAAAGCATCCGCGGCAGGGGCGCTCGTCGAGGGGGGCGGTGACCAGGACCTGCCCGCGCTCGGCGCGCAGGGTGGAGGTCAGCGCCGGCAGAAGCTGCGGCACCAGGGCGTTGGTGGCCACGCACAAGTGGTCGGCCCTCACGCTCCCGCGGGTTGTGCGCACCAGGTGCGCGTCCCCGTCGGGCGATTCGATTCCCACGACGGGCGACTCCTCGAAGATCCGCACCCTCGGGGAACGGGCCACGGCGGCGCCCAGCCCGACCACGAAGCGGCCGGAGTGGAACTGGGCGTCGCGGCGGAAGCGGATGCCGCCGGCGAACAGGGGGTTGCCGGTGACGGCGCGGGCCTCCGCCGCGTCGAGGCAGTCGGCGGCGAAGCCGTCTTCCGTCATCATGTCGGCGTCGCGCCGCAGTCCCGCCAGCGTCTGCTCGTGGTTCGCCTGGTCGCCCCGCACCAGCAGGGTCTCGCCGAGCACCTCGTAGTCGCAGGCGATCCCGTGGCGCGCGATCTGCTCTTCCAGCAGCTCCTGGTTGTGGTGGCAGAGCTCGACGAGGCCGCGGGCCACGGCGCGGGAACGGGCGGCGGCCAGGTCGGCGTAGGAGACGGGCAGACCGGTGACGATGCAGCCCTGGTTGCGGGAGGAGGCGCCCTCGCCCACCCGCTTCGCTTCCACCACGACGCAGCTCAGTCCTTGCGCGGCGAGGTAGTCGGCCAGCTTGAGGCCGGCGATGCCGGCGCCGATGATCGCCGCGTCGGCGCGCGTGTCTGTGTCCAGCGCCGGGTAGCGCGGACGTTCGATGTCCAGCCAGTAGGGCAGGCCGTAGCCGGTCAGATCGATGGCGCTCTGAGGCATCAGCTCACATCTCGCAGTCGCACGGCGCGGATCTCGCAGTCGCCGTCCACAAAGTCTGTATGGAATACGCACAGCAACTGGCCGTCCGTTAGACGCACCAAGCTCGGATAGCCGCAGGCGGCGGCCCAACCCTCATAGGGACCCGGCGACCGGTAGAGCATCCCCTGGAAATGCCATGAACCGCCGCCGTCCCGGCTCGCGCTGCAGCCGATGCCGGGGCGGTCCTCGGCCATGTCGCGGTACACGCAGATGACGGCGCGGCGCAGGGCGAAGAGGCGCGGGCAGTGGCCGTGGAACCCGGTCGCCGTCAGGGGGGTCCAGCTCCGGCCCCCATCCTCCGAGTAGCACTGGTAGGAGGCGAAGGGAGGCGCGTCGGTGCGCAGCACGGTGAGCAGCCGCCCGTCGGGCAGGGGCAGGGTGTCGGGCTCCCGCAACTCCAGAGTGGCGTCGTCGCTCAGCAGGACCCGCTCCGACCAGGTCTCGCCACGGTCCCGGGAGAAGGCGACCGCCGCCAGGTTCGGGGCCCCCGGCGCATCGCTGCCCTGGAAACCCAGCAGCAGGCGGCCGTCCGGCAGCCCGCGCACGACCCCCTGGCCGTAGGGCTCGCTGAAAGAGGCGAAGACCCGGATCTCGGGCCCGGGCGGGTCCCAGGTGCGGCCGCCGTCGCGTGATCTGACGGCGTAGGTGTGGAAGCGGTCGGTGTTCCAGCGCGCCTTGCCGGCGAGCATCAGCAGCGCGCCGTCGTCGAGGTGCAGCAGCCGCTGCGCGCCGAACCAGTCCCAGCCCGGCTCCGCCAGCAGCGGCACCGGCTCCTCCCAGGTCTCCCCGCCGTCCGCCGAGCGCGTGGCCACCAGGGCGCCGTGGGGTTCCTGGAACATGTCGCGGCCCACCCGCCAGGCCACGAAGAGGCTGCCGTCGTCCAGCGCCGCGGCTCCCGCCCGCGAGCGATGGCGCCGGCCGCCGCCGCCGGCCACCACGACCTCGCCCGTGACCTCGAGCACCGCATGGGCGGGTCCGGGCTGCTGGCGGGAGGCGGGATCGGGCCCTGGCATGGACGGCGGCCCCGCGCTATCCCAGGGCCTGCGCCAGCGCCATGTAGAACCGCGCCGCCGCCGCCACCGCGCTCAGCGTCGTGTGCTCGTCCACCTGGTGCGCCAGCCGCTCGTCGCCCGGCCCGAAGATGAGCGTCGGCACGCCGAGGGCGGGGGTGAGCACGGAGGCATCGGAGAAGTAGCTGACGCCGCGCGGCTCCGGAGTCCCGCCGAGCACCTGGCCGGCCACTGCCAGGGCGGTGCCCACCAGCGGCTCCCGCTCCGGCGTGTCGATGGGCGGCCGGTCGGCGACCACCCGCACCTGCGCCGTCACCCCCGCCTCGGCGGCCCCGGCGCCGGCCAGGCCGCGCACCTCGCGCAGCAGGTCGGCGTGGTCCTGTCCGGGGACGCTGCGAAGATCCGCCGTCAGGACGCACCGGTCGGCCACGACGTTGACCTTCGTCCCGCCCTCGATGGTCCCGAGGTTGACGGTGGGCGGACCCAGCAGTGGGTGCGGCCGGTGATCGGGTTGATACGTCTGCAGCCGTTCGATGATCCGGCCCATGCCGCTGATGGCGTTGCGGCCCTGGTCCGGCATCGAGCCGTGGGCGGCCCGGCCGGCGGTGGCGATCTCCAGCCACAGGGCTCCCTTGTGGGCGGTCACCACCTGCAGGCGGGTGGGCTCGCCCACCACCAGGGCGCCCACCGGACCGAGACCGCGTTCGGCCAGCCGCTGCGCGCCGCAGCAGTCCACCTCCTCGCCGGCGGTGCCGGCGAAGATCAGGTCGCGCTTCAGGCGCACGCCGGATCGCGCCATGGCGGCGCAGGCCATGGCCATGGCGGCGACGCCGCCCTTCATGTCGACGCTGCCGCGGCCGTGCAGCACGTCCCCCTCCACAATGGCCGCGTGCGGGTCGTGACGCCACTGCTCCCGCTGCACGGGAACGGTGTCGAGGTGGCCGTTGAGCAGCAGGGCGGGTTCCCCTCCGCTGCCGCGCCATCGCGCCACCACGTTGGCGCGGCCCTCGGCGAAGCGGTCCAGCTCCACCTCGAGCCCGGCCGCCTGCAGCCACTCGCCAAGCAACTCGGCCACCGGCCCTTCCCGCCCCGGCGGATTGCAGCTGTCGATGCGGATGAGCCGGCGCAGCAGGTCGCCCAGCTCGGCGGATGTGTTGCAGGCGTCCTGGATACCGGTACCCCTCCCCAACGGGTGATTGCGCCGCCTCGACCAACGAGCGTCAGCCCGGCTCGTCTGTCAAGGAGTACGGGTCGAAGGCGGCCCTCAAGCCCTCCGCGCTATCCAGACCTGCTCGCCGCCATGGTGGAAGGGTCCGCGCTCGAAGCCGCCGTACAGCGCCTCGACCGCAAACCCGCTCAGTTCGAGGAGATGCTCCATCTCGTAGCGGTAGATCCAGCGCAGGGAGAGCGGCGCATGGGTCCTGGTTACGACCTGCCCCGCCTCCAGCTCCTCGAGGATCCGCTCCTCCTCGATCGTCTGGTTCGCCGCGTCGTAGCGGCGCCTGACCCACTCGACCACCTGGCGGCCCGTCTCCGGATGGGTGAGCTCGCGCTCCTTCTCCAGGGGGTGGCCGCGATGTCCGAGATGGGAGGCGATCATGTCCAGCCGGGGGTCGAAGATGTTGAACACGAGGCGGCCGTCGTCGGCCAGGTGCTCGCGGATGCGGCCCAGGGCCTGGCGCTGGTCGGCCGGGGTCATCAGGTGCAGGAATGATCGGAATGGGATGATGACGAGGTCGAAAAGCCGGTCGAGGGAGAACGAGCGCATGTCGCCCTCCACCAGCTCGATGCGCTGCCGAGTCGTCTCGGGGAGCCTGGCGATCTTCTTCCGGGCCGTGGCGAGCATCGCCGGCGACTTGTCCAGCCCCACCACCGTCACTCCGGCATGGGCGGCCGGTATCAGGACGCGCCCGGTGCCGCAGGCCAGATCCAGGACCGGCGACCCGGCCTTGCGCGCCTCCTCCACATAGAAGGCCACGTCGCCGCGCTCGCCCTCCAGGTCCGCCCGCCCGAAGGTGTGGTCGTAGAGATCGGCGGCTACGTGGTAGAAGTCCATGCCTTCACCCTGCCTTTCACCGCAGCAGCAACAGCTTGCCCACCCCCTGGTACGGCCCCGCCTGCAGACGATACAGGTACGAGCCGCTGGCCAGGGTCCGCCCCGCATCGTCGCGGCCGTCCCACTCCACCGCGTGGATCCCCGACCCGCACGGCCCCCGGACCAGGACCGCCAGCTTCTGCCCGAGCAAGTCGTACACCGCCAGCTCCACCGACGGCAGGTCCTCCGGCAGGGAGAAGGAGACCAGGGTGCGGCTGTTGAAGGGGTTGGGGTAGTTGGGATGGAGGGCGAATTCCGGGGGCTTGGCCGCGGCCTCGAGGGCCGTGGCCACGGGCCGAATCTCGAAGGAGGTCACGGCTCCCACGTAGGTCAGGTCCCCGGCCGGTCCCAGGTGCAGCTCCAGCCGGTAGCGGCCGCTCGGGACCTGCGTGAGAGGCAGCTCGCCGTCGAACCGCCCCGCCTCTACCGCCCAGGTAAGCACCCAGAACGATGTGGTGCCTTGCGCGAGAGGACGCAGGATCCACTGCATCAAGGTCGCCTCGGGATCCGACACTTCGCCGGCGATGCGGAGGGGCGGGTGGGCGCCGACGGACGTCGGAAGGGGACGGTCGAGCCGCACGCGGTTGAAGTAGCGGGTGGGAACCTGCAAGGGGCCGTGGCCCCGGGTCAGGCGGATGGGGAAGAACCGGCCGGCGAAAGGTGTCGGCTTCCGCTTCTCGACGTACACGTTCAGGGAGTAGGTCGCGGCCTGCTCGTGCAGGAAGTAGATCGTCCGCGAGAAGCGTCCCTCGTCCACGAGCAGGAAGAACTCCTCGCTCCGGCCTCCGTCCTCGCGGTAGAATTCCACGTGGATCAGGTCGACGCTGTCGGCCGTGGTTCCCTCAAGGACCAGCGGCTGCCCGGTGGCCAGCTCCAGGGGCAGGGGCGGGTCGAAGGTGATGCCGGCGAAGTGGTCGGCCGCCATGGTGGTGGGGGCCGCGGCCCTGGCCACCGGCAGGGCCACCGCGCCAAGGCGCGCATGCGGCTCGGTCCGCAGGCCCAGGCTGGCCGTGCCGTCGCCGGTCACGCGGAGGAACTGCAGCCCCCAGGGTTTGACCGTCAGCCCCGGGGGTTCCCCGTCCAACCGGTAGGTCACGGAGGCCGGCGGGGGGAAGCCCCTCCCCTCCGGGGTCTGCAGGGAGGTGAGGCGGTAGTTGAACCGCGGGTGGCCGCTCTGACCGGTGCCGCTGATGTAGAGCTGGGCCCCCCATCGTGCCATGAGGTCGGCAAAGCTCTCGCCGGTGGCGGTCTCGACGTTGTCGCGGTCGATCCGGTCGGTCTGCACCAGGCGCAGCAGCACCCCCTTCCCTAGCAGGTCGACCAGGCTGCGCACGAACAGGTAGGCCGCACCGCGCTTGGCCAGGCTGCCGATGCCGGTGCTCAACCCTGCCCCTCCGGGCTGCCTCAGAAAGGCGCGCACAAGCGCGTAGTTGTCGTTCTCCTGTTCCGCCACCAGGTCCTGGGCTACGTGCGACAAACCCTCGTTGAGCCAGATCTCCTCGACGCCGGAACGGCGCACCAGGACGTGCTGGTTGAAATTGATGAGGTGCTGGAAGTAGTGGGCCAGCAAGGACCGGTACTCGGACGCGGCGGGACTCAGCCACAGCAGATCGGTCATGTTGCCGTTTCCGCCCAGATGGTCAGGCACCACGGCCCCCGCGTTGAATGCGACGGGTCGGCCGATGTCATGCATGAGGTGGGTGAAGAGCAGGGCGATCTTCCCGTCTCCGTCCACGTCCGAGGGGGCCCCGAAGGCGTCCACCAGGACCGGGTAGTCCTCGGCGAACTGGTCGATGATCGTCCGTATCCGTTCTTCGTCGATGTAGTCTTCGTCCTCCCGAAGGTCCTCCTGGAGGAAGGCCACGGCGCGCTCGTTGACCGCTGCAACCCTCGTCTCGATGAACTGGTCAAGAGTATCTACATCGACGTTGAAGAAGAAGGAGCGGCGGTCCCCGACCTCGTACTGCACCCCCACCGGCTTGCCCGCCCAGGGCCCGCTTTGCCCCAGGCGCCGGGCCAGGTCCTGCTCCAGCCGGCGGTCCCCGTTCTCGGCGGTGTCCGGACGGTCGTCCGCCGGGGCATGGGCGGACTTCCCGCTGCCCCCGGGGCGGTCCAGGAGGACGTCGAAGAGCGCCTCCGGGTCCGGCGCGTGCAATGGCGACGCGTAGAGAGCGAGAACCACGTCCTGCTCCCGGAGATCGAGTTCGGCATCGAGGCGCCCCTCGGCATCCGCCCGCAGGTGCACCAGGTCGGAGGACGCGTCCCGGCGCTGCAGCCCGGAAAGGGCGACGGAGACCCGGGGCCGGAAGGGGTCGTCGCTGAGCACGGTCAGCAGACCCTGGTCGTCCCCCGAGCCGCTGTAGCTCAACACGACTTCCCCGGACTCGCCGGGACCCAGCACGTCGGGGTAGGCCTCGACGGCAAAGGGGCCTTCGACCCGGGGCGGCTCCAGCTCGACCGCGCCGCGGCCCCGGTTCCGCAGCGGGACCCCCGTCTCCTGCCCGGCCAGCAGGGAGACGGCCAGCACCCCTACCTCCAGGTCCGGGAGGGGCGCATCCACCCCCTCGATGAGGATGTCGCCGGCGACCCAGTTCGCCCCCTCCTCGAGGTCGATCATCAGGCTCAGTCGCACGGGCCCCAGCTCGCGGTCCGTGAGGCGCACCGGAAAGCGGAAGCGTCCCTCGTCCAGGCCGAAGGCGAGCACCCGCCGTTCCCCCTCCTGCGGCGCCAGAATCAGCCGGGCTGCGCGAACCCAGGGGCGGACCTCGCCGGCGACGACCACCGGACGGTGCAACGGCCATTTCACCGGCAGGGGCTCGTCGAGCACCAGCCCGTTGAAGAAGTGCCGGGGCACCTCGGCGGGTTCGGCCCCGGCCTCGATATCGAGGAAGAAGTACCAGGCGACGGCTGTCAGTTGCCCTCCCGGCGAGCCGAGGTACGCGATCAGACCCCGGGCATCCTCCACTTCCCGGGGCAGCAGAAGGGTTCGCTCGAAGCGCTCCTCCTGGGCGAGGATGTAGAAGTCCCAGTTCCCGGCATCGGACGTGAACCGGAAGAGGAGCATGGCGGGCGGGGCCAACCCGTCCAGATGGCCGGCCAGGTGCACGGCGGTCCCGGTGGCCATGCGGGTCGGCATCGGCTGGTCGAGATGCACCAGGGGGAAGTAGCGCCGCGGCAGCATCACCGGTCCCCGCCCCCGGTCTATCTGCAGGCCGTCGAAACGTCCCAGGAGGGAGAGGGTTTCCTCACCCTTGAAGGCCTCGACCACCAGGCTGAACTCTCCATCCAGGCTATGGGGAAAGACGACTTCCCGAACAAAGCGGCCCTCGACGACCCAGACCTGGAAAGCAAATCCGGCTTCGTCGGCCCGTTGATACGTGAAGACAATGGCGGAGATGCCGGGGTCTTCCACGCTCCCGGACAGAGACAGAGCCTGACCCGTTTCGAAGCGGGTCGGCATGGGCTCGTCCAGAAGGATGCCGGGGAAGAAGGTCCGCGGCACGTCGTCGGCCTTCAGCAGGAGGGGGTTGAGCAACAGCAGCACCATCGGGAGGGCCAGACGCATGGTTCTATCCACTGGGATCACCTTTTCCACAGGGACTCGGGTATCGGCGTTCATCGTCGTCACCGCAGCAGCAACAGCTTGCCCACTCCCTGGTACGGCCCCGCCTCCAGTCGGTAGAGATACGAGCCGCTGGCCAGGGCCCGCCCCGCATCGTCGCGGCCGTCCCACTCCACCGAGTGGATCCCCGACCCGCCCGCCCCCCGGACCAGGACCGCCAGCTTCTGACCCAGCAGGTCGTACACCGCCAGCTCGACCGACGGCTGATCCTCCGGCAGGGAGAAGGAGAGCAGGGTGCGGCTGTTGAAGGGATTGGGGTAGTTGGGATGGAGGGCGAAGGCCGGGGGCTCGGCCGCCAGCTCGACGCCCGTGATCATGGGCCGTATCTCGAAGGAGGTGACGGCTCCCACGTAGGTCAGGTCTCCGGCCGGACCGACCTCCAGCGACAGCCAGTAGATGCCGAGGGGCACCTCGTCGAAGCGCAGCCGGCCGTCGAAGCGCCCAGCCTCGACCGGCAGGCCCAGGGTCGTCACCGCCCTTCCCGAGCGATCCCCATCCTCGTCCTGACGAAACAGGGAGAACTCCATCCGGGTCGCCTCGAGATCCGACACTTCGCCGCTGATGTGAAGGGGCTGCCCCGCGTGGACGGCGGCTGGCAGGGGACGGTCGAGCCGCACCCGGTTGAAGTAGCGGGTGGGAATCCGCACGGGACCGCCGCCCCGGGCGACACGAATGGAATGGAAGCTGCCGGCGAAAGGCGTCGGCCGGCGCTCCAGGACGTAGACGTTGAGGGAGTAGGTCCCGGCCTCGTCGTGGGGGAAGAAGAGCGTTCGTTCGAAGCGCCCCTCATCGACGAGCAGGAAGAACGTCTGGGGCTCGCCTCCCTCCTCGGGGACGAACTCCAGGTGGATCCGTTCGACGCTGTCGGCCGTGGTTCCCTCAAAGAGCAGCGCCTCTCCGGTGGTCAGCTTCAGGGGCGGCGGCGAGTCGAGGGTGAGGCCGGTGAAGTGGTCGGCGGCCATGGCGGCGGCCGCCTCGGCCCTGGCCGCCGCCAGGGGTACCGCGCCAAGGCGGGCCCGCGGCTCGGTCTGCAGGCTCAGACTTCCGCTGCCGTCGCCGGCCACGCGGAGGAACTGCAAGCCCCGGGGCTTGATCGCCAGCCCGGGAGGTTCCTCGCCCAGCCGCCAGGTCACCGAGACCGGCCGGGGAATGCCCCTTCCCTCCGGTGTCTGCAAGGCCCCGAGGCCGTAGTTGAAGCGCGGGTGGCCGCTCTGACCGGTGCCGCTGATGTAGAGCTGCGCCGCCCAGCGGGCCATCAGGTCCGCGAAGCTCTCCCCGGTGGCCTCCTCGACGTTGCCGCGGTCCCTCAGGTCGGTCTGCACCAGGCGCAGCAGCACCTCCTCCCCCAGCAGATCGACCAGGCTGCGCACGAAGAGGTAGGCCGCCCCGCGCCCGGCCGAGGTGATGCGGCCCGGGTTGAGCCCCACCGATCCCGGCTCCGCCAGAAACTCCCGCACAAGCCGGTAGTTGTCGTTCGGCGGTTCCACCACCAGGTCCTCGGCCAGGTGAGACAGCCCCTCGTTGAGCCACGACGCCTCGCTGATTCCGTGCCGCACGAGGACGTGCTGGTTGAAGTTGATCAGATGCTGGAACTCGTGAACCAGCAAGGACCGGTAGGACTCCTCGGGAATGACCGGATTCGCCCACAGCAGATCGGTCATGTTGCCGTCTCCACCCAGGCGACGGGGCAGCAGCGAGGAGGCGCGGAACTGGCCGCCGGCGCCGACATCCTGAATCAGGTGCGTGACGAGCACCGCGATCCGGCCGTCTCCATCCACGTCCGAAGGGGTCCCGAAGGCCTCCACCACGATCGGGTAGTCCTCGGCGAACTGGTCGATCACCCCTTGCATCCGATCTTCGTCGATGTTGTCGTCGTCCGCCCGCAGGTCATCCTGGACGAAGGCCACGACGCGGTCGTTGACCGCCACGACCCTGGCCTCGATGGACTGGTTCGGGAGGTCCCCCTGGGCGTGGAAGAAGAAGGAACGGCGGTCGCCGACCTCGTACAGGACCGCAGCCGGCTTGCCCGCCCAGCGCCCGCGCTGACGCACCCGCAGGGACAGGGTCCGCTCGAGTTGCCGCGCCAGGTGGTCGACGGAATCGCGGCGGCCGGGCCGCGGGGCAACGGCCGGTCTGGCCAGGGACGCCGAGCCGTCGAGAGAGATGTCGTACGCCTTCTCCGGATCGAAGCGTTCCAACGGCGCCGCATAGAGAGCGAGCACCAGGTCCTGCTCCTCGAGATCGAAGGCGGATGCGATTCGACCCGAGTCATCGGCCCGCAGATGCACCAGGTCGGAGGCCGCCTCCCGGACCTCCAGCCCCGACAGGGCGATCGAGACCCGGGGCCGGAAGGGATCGTCGCTGACAAGGGTCAGCAGGCCCTGGTCTCCTCCCGAGCCTCCGTACCTCAGCACGATCTCGCCGGCCTCGCCGGGGGCCACCACCGAGGGCCAGGCCTCGACCTCGAACGGGCCTTCCACCTGGGGAGATTCCAGCTCGACGGCGGCGCCCCCCCGGTTGAACAGGGGGACCCGGCCCTGTCCCCCGGCCAGCAGGGCCACCGCCAGCACCCCCACCTCCAGGTCCGGGGCCGGTGTGTCGACGCCCTCGATGACGAACTCGCCGGCGGTCCAGGAGTTGCCGTCCTGCAGCTCGACGACCGCGGTCAGACGCTCCAACGTCCCGGCCACGTGCAGGGCCTCGCCCGTGGCCAGGTCGGTCGGCAGCGGCTGATCGAGGTGCACGAGGGGGAAGTAGCGCCGGGGCAGCATCACCGGCCCCGTCCCCCGGTCTATCTGCAGGCCATCGAACCGTCCGAGAGACGCGAAGTCTTCCGTCTCCTCTTGGGCGTCGACCACCAGGTCGAATTGTCCCGCCACGCTGTGGGGAAAGACGACTTCCCGCACAAAGCGGCCCTCGACTACCCAGCCCCAGAAGTCCAGTTGGAGGCCGTCGGCACCCAGGAAGGCGAAGCGCACGAAGGAGATGGTGGAATCTTCGACGCTCCCCGACAGCGACAGGGCCTGGCCCGTCTTGAAACGGGTCGGCAGAGGCTCGTCCAGAAGAATGCCGGGGAGGAAGTCCCGCGGCACCTCGTCCGCCTCGACCAGGAGGGGGTTGAGCAACAGCAGGGCCATCGGGAGGGCAGGACGCATGAACTTCCGGGCCGACCTCACCGGTCGGAGGCCCTCTCCTCGGCGGATCGAGTGCGGGGATCCTCCATCAGGGCCTGCAGGACGGCGTCGGCGACCTCGGTCTCCATCTCCCTGCCGAGGTGCGCGGCCGATTCGACCGCGGCCCGGGCCGCCGTCTTTCCGGCCTGCTGCTCCGAGACGCCGAGATCGGCGGCCGCTTCGCGCGCCGCCTTCACCGCGTGTCTGACGGCGTGGCCCACGTGCAGGCCGGCCTCGCTCGCCCCCTGGATGACGCCGTGCATGGCGCCGCGCAGCGCGTCGAGCGGATCGGCCGCGGTCCTGGCGAGGGCCTGCATCGTGCCCTGCATCGCTTCCTCCGCCACGCGTCCAACTTCCATCGTCACGTCCGCCGCCGCCCACATGGCTCCTTCGGTGGCGCCCGTGGCCACCTCGGCGCCCTGCCGGCCGATCTGCTCGGCCGCGTCGGCGGCTTCCTCCACCGCCTGTCTGACGCGCACCGCCAACTCGCCGGCCCGCATCTGTCCGTAGTTGAGTCCCTCCACGGTCGCCTTGATCGTGGAGGACAGCTGGTGGGCGGTGACGCCGACGGCCACGTCGAGCCCGGGGATGGGGGGCAGCCGGCGCAGCGACACCACCGGCAAGTTGGCCACGAAGCTCAGGCCCGGGACGGAGTTCAGCACCCGCAGGTTCTGGCGGGTCTGCGACACCAGCTCGTCCATCACCGCCTCGCTCTCCGCCTCGCCCTCCTCCCGGAGGCCCGCCAGTACGCCGAGGGTGACGAGACCGAGGACGAAGGCGATGACGAAGAGGAAGTCGAAGCCGGTCAGGAAGACCGCGGGGAAACCGACGGTGCGCACCGGATCGACCCACTGCACCGCGATCTCGAGGTGACGGACGCTGAAGAAGTCGGCGAAGGCGCCGCCGAGCAAGGGGCTGACGCCCGCTCCGGCGCTGGAGGCCAGGGAGGCGGCCGTCAGGTAGGTCATGGCCTGGGCCTGGGGCGCCATCTTCATGCGGATCGTCGTCGTCGCGATGTTGATGCCGGCGCTCGCGATCCCCATCAGCATGTGCAGGGCCACGAGCAGGGGCACGGTGAAGGCGTGCTTGTCGGGCAGGGTGGTGAAGGTCCAGCCGAGGATGACGAGGAAGTAGAGGGACGAGGAGAGGGAGAGCACCGACTTGCTGCCGAACTGATCGACGAAGGGCCCCCAGACCCGCAGGAAGAGGACGTTGGCGAGCTGGCTCAGCACGCCCAGCCCCACGACCCACGTCAGGCTCATGCCGAGCTTCGTCAGCATGTAGACGGTGAAGAAGGGCACCGCCAGATGGGCGACGAAGTTCCAGAGAAACAGGAAGTGGATCAGCTGCCGGAAGTTCCGGTCGCGGAAGGGGGCCCCGAGGCTGCTGAGCACCGAGGGGCGGCCGCCTTCGGGGACGACCATCCGCGGCTCCGGCATGCGCGCCATGAACCCCACGGCACCGAAACCCAGCACGATGCTGCCGAAGAGCATGGCGTACGAATAGGCGAAGATCTCGGCGCTCGGGCCGGAGGTCTTCCACCAGTCGATGTAGAGGGCCGCGGCGATCCCCGCCGTGGCCGAGGCGATCGTCGACACCCGCAGACGCCGGGTGAAGATCCGGCCCATGAGGTCCTGCGGCACCAGGTCGCGGAGCCAGCCGTTCCAGCTCGTGCTCACGAAGGCGTTGCCCATGCCTCGAAGTCCGATGAACACGAGCAGGAGGGTCACGGCCCCCGGGTTGGGCACGTCGACGAGGAAGGGGAGCAGCGCGATGGGGATCCACGTCGCGTAGGTGATGAAGTAGGCGGTGACGGCCACGGCCTTCCGCAGGCGCAGCCGCTCGACGGCGAGGACCGCCACAAGTTGCAGGGGCTGCATGACGAAGGGGATGGCCGTCATGATGCCGATGTGGAAGTTGGACGCCCCGAGAATCAGGGCGAAGGAGGCGAGGAACCCGCCGGACGCCAGTCCGTCGGCCCCCGACGCCCAGATGGCCTGGCGGATCATGTCGCCCAACCCGCGCCGGCGCTCTGCGTCGCTGAGCTCGGGAACGGGTCGGAAGAATCCGGGAATGGCCATGGGCCGGGCTTTCTCCACCGGGCGGGGGATGGTTAATTCAGCCCATTCCGAAAGATGACCGAACGGTCCAAGATAGGGAGGGGATGCAGAGCATGACAGCAAGCCTACGTCCTACGGGTTCCGCATGGAGGGCAGCGGCCCGCGCGCCGAAGCCATACCTCAATAGACACAAGACGGCCATCGGGGCCCTCTCCTGCGCGCTGAGTCTCACCCTCCTCGGTCTGCCGACGGAGGGGCATGCCGGCAGTCCCGCCGAGCAGCAACCCGGCCCTGAAGCACAGCGGTCCGGCCGAAGAGGAATCGTGACTTATGCGACAGTGTACGGGTTCAGCTTGTATGGTCCGGGGACGATCCGCCTGCTCGACATCGAGTCCGAACGGCGGGTGGCCGGATTGCAGATGCTGATCGGCGGCGGGTCGTTCTTCTGGGCCCTCGAGGCCACCAAGGACTATCGGCTCGGCGCCGGACGTTCCCTCCTGATCCTCGGAGGCAGTTGGGCCGGTACGCTGTACGGGCTTGGCGTGCCCGTGTTCTTCAAGTCGGAGAACGACAAGGCCTACTGGGCCGGTGCGATGATCGGTACGCCGGCCGGCGGACTGATCGCTCACAGACTCAGTTCCCACAGATGGTTCGAGAGGGGTGAAACGGACATGCTGGTCGCCGGTGGATTGACCGGTGGAGTGTACGGCATCGCCATTCCCTACGTCCTCGACATCGAGTCCCTGTACGAGTGGACGCAGGCCAGGATCTACGTCGCATCGGCGATGGTGGGTGCGCCGGCGGGCCTGTGGACGACAAAGAGATGGATGCGCGGCAAACCGATAAACCAGGGGCGGGCGCATCTTGTTTCCCTGGGGGGAGTCGTCGGGGCGGGCTATGCAAGCGGAGTTCTCAGCCTCGGCGACGTGGAGAATCCCCGGGCCCACGTCTTCGCCGCCATGCTCGGCGCGCCGTTGGGAACGTATCTCGGCTACCGGTGGACGGCCGAGGAGGAGTACACGCCGGGCCGGGCGAGATGGACGATACTCGGCGCATACATAGGCACCCTGTTCGGCACCGGCGTTGCACTGGTTGCCGACGCGGAGGACCACAAACCGTACGTCCTGGCGAATATGCTTGGATCCGCCGCGGGCATCTGGTACGCGCACCGGTTCACGCGAGACAACCAGACTCCCAAGTCGGACCGGGTCTCCGTCTCGGTGCCCTCACTCGACCAATGGCTCGCCATGGGCCTGACAGGGATTCCCGTGGAACTGGTGCGTATCACGTTCTGATCACGAAAGGGGGTGTCTGAGCATGACCGAAGCCTACGTGGTGGACAAGAACCTGGGGGAGCCGCTGCTGGTGGAAGAGGGTGACCTGCCGCAGCGGAACGCCGACGGCGAGCCCGTGGTCGAGCTGACCGACGAGCAGAAGTACCTCTTCGACGTCCGCGGGTGGCTCCTGGTGCCCGGCGTCCTGGCCGACGACGAGATCGAGGCCATGCGCGAATACGCCATGCGCGTGCAGAAGGACTCCGAGTCCCTGCCGGAGCACGAGCGCTCCTTCGTGGCCGGTCCCCTGGAGAAGCTCACCGACCACCCGGTGGTGGTGGGCTTCCTCAACGAGTTCCTGGCCTTCCCGGGGCTGTCGAGCTCGGAGTGCTACGGGTTCCGCATGGAGGGCAGCAACCTGCGCAACCCCGCGGCGACGCCAAAGCGGGAGGGCGCCTTCATGCCCCACAACGGCAGCGGCTTCTTCCGCTTTGCCGTGGACTCCCACCACTACCAGAGCATTCCCGGCAAGTCCTTCAGCGGCTTGACGCGGGTCGTGTGGGAGTTGGCCCCCGTCAAGATGGGGCAGGGCGGCACACTGCTGGCCACGGGGAGCCACAAGGCCGCCTACCCCGCCCCCGCCGCCATCCAGGACCCCCATTCGGCGGCGTGGGAGACCTACGAGTGCCCGGCCGGGTCGGTCCTGTTCTTCACAGAAGCCCTGGCCCACAGCACCTCGCCGTGGACCAATACCGACAACGAGCGGGTGGCCATCTTCAACCTCTACAACAGCGTCGGCTCGCGCTGGAGCTCCTGGTCGCCGCCGGCCGAGCTGGTGGAGCGCATGCCCCCCATGCGCCAGACCCTCTTCCGCGAGACCTGGTGCGCCGACAACCTGCCCGGCTTCCGCTACGGGGGGCAGAACCAGCGCAACCGGCCGGTGGCCTGATGTACATCCAGGACCAGGTCTCCATCGACCAGCTCGACGACGGACACCTGAGGTTCTTCCGCGCCATCGGCGTGGACTCCATCCACCTGGATCTGCGCGGAGGAGCACCCGCCCCCGGCCGGCGGTCCGGCACCGGATCGGCCAACACCTCGCTGGCGCAGGACATCAGGGCCGGCAAGGACTGCACCGACGCGCTGGCCCAGGCGCGGGAGAAGGTCGAGGCCCACGGCCTGAAGCTGAACAACATCTTCATGCCCGCCTGGGAGGAGATCACCCTCGCCGGTCCCGACATGGACGAGAAGATCGGCCACTGGTGCCGGATGCTGGAGAGCGTCGGCCGCGCCGGCATCCCCTGCGTGGGCTGGAACTTCAAACCCATGGGCAACTTCCGCACCCCCTCGGACACCGGCCGTGGCGGCGCGAGATACAGCACCTTCGACTACGCCGCCTTCGACCAGGACCGCCCCGAGCCGCACCAGCCCCCCGTGGACGAGGCCCGGATGTGGGAGCGCATGCAGCGCTTCCTGACAGCGGCGATCCCCGCGGCCGAGAAGGCGGGCGTGCGCATGGCCCTGCACCCCGACGACCCGCCCATCCCCGAGCCCCTGGCCGGCGTGGCGCAGATCTGCTCCACCCTGGAGCAGTTCCGCCGGATCTTCTTCGAGATCGCCCCCAGCCAGAGCAACTCCATGCTCTTCTGCCAGGGCTGCATGACCGAGCTGCTGGGACCGGAGAAGGTCTACGCCGCCATCGCCGAGATGGCCTCAAAGGACAAGATCGCCTGGGTCCACTTCAGGAACGTGCGGGGGCAGTTGCCCAGGTTTGCGGAGGTGTTCATCGACGAGGGCGAGGTCGACATGCGCCGGGCGATGGAGGTCTACCGCGACAACGGGTTTGAGGGGCCGTACATGGTGGACCACACGCCGGCGATTGGGGCGGGGTTCGGGGCGTTGCATGGGAAGGCCTATGCGATCGGGTATATCCGGGCGCTGGTGGAGGTGGTGTATGGGTGAGGGAGAAACCATAACCCCCGCATCGAAGGGAGAGCACCAAATGGCAGATGTTGAGAGAATCATCGGCGATCCTGGGAAGATCGCCGAGCAAATGGAGGCTTTCCGCGAGAGTGTTACCCTGCTGTCATCGGAGAATCCTCGTATGATCGAGGAATACCCAGATGAGTGGATCGGGATTCACTCGGGAAAGGTCCGGGCACATGGCCCGACATTCGAGTCCGTCTTGCAGGCCCTGGATGAAGGAGGGTACTCCCGGGCGCAAGCCATCGTCAGGTATATCGAGTCCGAGCCTCGTACCGTGATTCTGTGATGATGCAACGTGCCGATCCCAGGTAGATACGTAGTCGGTAAGGCTAGGCCCCACATTGCGTGCCCTGGCACCTCGCGGCAATCCAATGGTGCGTACCTTCCAAAGCCCGTCGATTAGTCCACGGACTCCAACGGACGGCTCGCACCAGTATCGCAATCCAATGATTGGCTGCCATCAGGAAGGACAGGGCCCCACAAATGGACACGGAATCAACCGTATGAGGATCGATCTAAAGCAAGCGTATAAGTCCATAGGAACCCTCACAACCGAGGACCTCCCCGATCTTGCCGTTCTCATCGGCAGGAACGGTGCTGGAAAGACCCAACTTCTCGCCGCCCTCAAGGAAGGACATGCCGTGGTCCCCGGCATTAGTCAGGACGAGATCGAACTGTACGACATGGCTTCCTTCCAACCGGGTAACACAAATGTCGGGAATCGGGCTTCCAACCAATTCGGTAAGGACACTGCCGACGCCTACCTCATAGCTCCACCAGGAGGCCATCCGCTAATCGAGATCGCCGTAGACATCTTCGACCAATGCGCTAGAGAAATCGAACGCACATCTGGAGTGGAACGCGATGAGTTTGCCCACAGCTTGAGGGAAGAAATCCGTCGCTGGCCGGACTTCACTGTCCGAGTACTTCACTCACTTCCAAGATCTGCACGATGTCGTTAGTGAGATTCTCGGGTCACTTGGGGATTCTCCTGCCCAGATTGCCGAGAAAGCTGATCCATGACAGGGACCAACTCTACTGGATGAGATGTGCCTCGCCTCCCGTCCGGTGAAGGCGGCGCTTGCTGTCCCGTTCGACGAGGTCGTCATCGGCGAGGGCGAGGTGGAGGTGCGCCGGGCGATGAAGTCCTATCGGGCCAACGGGTTCAACGGGCTAAATGGACCACACGGCCTCCTTTGGGTCGGGGTTGGAGACGTTGCATGGTAAGTCGTACGCGAAGAGGGTATAGCCGGGCGTTGGTGGAGGCCGTGTCTGGGTGAGCCTAGGGCTTGATATCTCCACCGATTACCTCAGTTTCTGATGATGTGCCACTTCCAACCACAAACCTCTGTTCGGGAAACACGAGGGTCAGTAGCGATACACACGCATATATCATAGGGACGAGATAGAATCTTCCAGCTTTACCGAGGTTATATCGCCAGTCCATGAAGGCACCGTCATGGGCTTTGAGACATGAAGCCAGACGGTTGATGGGAGCAGATTGGACCCGTATATCCTGTTCGGACCTCACAAAGGATTCATAGATGGAAGATACTCTTGACTGAGTTTGAGTGGACAACTCTGTGAGGCATTGTCCCGATCTTAGTTGAAATAGCACAGGCTCCCATCGTTACGTTTGATACGAGAAATCCCCAAGAAGCCTCGTATCGGTAACCCAAGGAGCCTGCCATGAGCAAGCTACAAGCACGGAAGAAGGGCGTCAAACGGACCGTGGCCATCGGCCCCGTGAACCGCCAAGCCACCGCGTCGATGGACGATCTGGAGACTCGCATCGAGGTCATCCAGCTGCTGATCCCTTTGGGTCTGCAGGCGGTCTCGGAGGAGCTGCAGCAGTCGGTCGAGGCCTTGGCCGGACCTCGGTATCAGCGCAAGGGTCCGGATCAGGCGTTGCGCCGCTGGGGGGCGCAGGCCGGGTCGGTGTACCTGGGCGATCAGAAACTGCCGGTCGAGGTGCCGCGCGTGCGCGATGTGGTCCGCGGCACCGAGGTCCCGCTGGAGGCCTATCAGGCCCTGCAGACGCCGAGGCAGATGGACCAGGGGCTGTTGTTGCGGGTGCTGAAGGGCTTGGCCACGCGCAACTACGAGGCCTGCGCCGAGACCGTCCCGCAAGCCTTCGGTCTGTCCCGTTCCTCGGTCTCTCGCCGGTACGTGAAAGGCACGGCGCGCAAGCTGGCCGAATTCCAGCAGCGATCCTTGGAAGGCTACGACCTGGTGGCGCTGTTTCTGGACGGCAAGAGCTTCGCCGACGAGGAGATCCTCATCGCCCTGGGTGTGACTCTGGAGGGCCAGAAGGTGCCCTTGGGCTTCGTGCAGGCGGCCACCGAGAACGAGCGCGTCTGTCGCCGCTTCCTGGCGGAGCTGGTCGAGCGGGGCCTGCAATACGAAGCCGGGCTGCTCGTGGTGATCGATGGAGGCAAGGGCCTGTACAAGGCGGTGCGGTCGGTGCTTCAAGGCCATGCCTGCGTGCAGCGATGCCAGTATCACAAGCGCCAGAACGTGGTCTCGTACCTGCCCAAGAGCGAGCAGGCCGGCCTTCGTCGAAAGCTGGAAGCGGCGTATGGGCACTCGACGTACGAGGAGGCCCAAGCCGCCCTGGAGGCGCTGAAACCGGGGTTGCAGTTGATGAACCAGTCGGCCCTGCGCAGCTTGGAGGAAGGCCAGCAAGAAACCCTCACGCTCCACCGCCTGGGCCTGATGCCGATGCTGAAGGCCTCCTTCCGTACCACCAACTGTATCGAGAACGTCAACAGTCTCCTGGAGCAGTTGACGCACAACGTGCGGCGCTGGACCAACTCGTCGCAGCGTCACCGCTGGGTCGCCACGGCGTTGCTTGACATCGAACCTCGCCTCCGCCGGGTCAACGGCTACCACCACCTGCCGATGCTCCGGCAAGCGCTCCAAGCCGAGCTCGGCATCCAGCAGCTCGCGATGACGGGCTGACTCATCCACTCGAGCCTGGGCTACGTTTCAACTGAAAATGGGACTTGCCCCTCTGTGAAGAGCTTGTGAAGATCGTGTTTCTGCAACCTTCTGGTAATTCGCTTGCCTTCGACTTCGAGCAACGCCTTTAGGGCACACTCGACAGCAAATGCCATCAGGATGGCATTGCCAGTCATGCGGCCCGCATTCACGAGACTGTCTTCGCTCTTCCACGTTGCGTTATGTGACTCCTTTACAAACGTAAGGAGACACTTTGCCTTGTCTCCCCAGGAGACGATGTCAGACATTAGATGCCTCTCTGCTCAAGTAATCATGGGCTACCACTCCAACCCCACCCCCCGCTGCCGCAAATCCCCCCGCCGGCGCTCATAGTCCGGCATGATCCGCCCGAGGGCCTGCCAGTAATCCCGGCCGTGGCCCCGGTGCCGCAGGTGCACCAGCTCGTGGACCACCACGTAGTCCACCAGACGCATGGGGGCCTGGATGATCCGCCAGTTCAGCCGTATGGTCCCGCTGCGGTCGCAGCTGCCCCACCGCCTCTTCTGGTCTGAGATCACCACCCAGGGCATCTCCACGCCAACCCTCCCCCGCCATATCTCCACCCGTTCCGGCAGCCGCTCGGCGGCATGACTCCGCAGCCACGAGACCAACGCCGCTCGCACGTGATCCCGCTGCCCCGCCCCCGCCGGCGCCGGCACGTGGAGCCAGCCGCCCCGCAGCTTCGCCTCTCCCGTCTCCCCGGGAAGCACCTTCAGCCGGTAGTGCCGCCCCAGATACATCACGCTCTCCCCGCTCACAAACTCCCGAGGCGACGGCGGCACTCCGTTTGACCCCACCCCCCGAAGCCGCTGCACGATCCACCCCGCCTTCCGCCGCGCCACCTCGTCCAGCCGGCTGGTAGGGAAGTCCTCCGGAGCCAGGAGTAACACCCCGCCCGCAGAATCCACCGTCACCGCCACCGTCTTCTTCCGCCGGGCGCTGCGGCGGATGGCGTAGGTAAGGCGGGTGCCGCCCCAGGTGATGGCGGAGGTCTCCAGGCGGCCGGTCATCGCTCGGTCCGCACCTTGGCCAGGTCCACGATCTCGGCCGCGAGGGAATCCGTTGCCTCGGGGTCGATCCCGCTGGCGCGGAGCCGCCTCTTGATCTGGCTGCGCATCTGGCGCTGCACGTCCTCCTTCTGGTGCCAGTCGACCAGGTCGGTGTACGGCGCGACGGCCTCGTCGATGAGAGACGCCAGGTCGCGGTTGGCGACGTCGTAGGTGGCGGTCGCCTCGGCGACGCGGCTCGGGCGGTGGTGCTGCAGCAGGCCGTAGATGGCGAAGCCTCGCCCGTCGAGGCCGATGTCTTGCGCCTGGGTCTGCTCGCCCTTCAGCTCTTCGCGCAGGCTGTTCAGGAGGGACAGCTGCTGGGCGTCGTCGAGCCGTTCCAGCCGGCGCTGCTCGATGATCTCCTCCAGCCGCTGGCGCAGCGACTGGTAGAAGGCCGGGTTCTCCTCGACGCGGACGTTGATCTCGTGGCGGATGGCGTGCTCCATCTCGCTGGCCTTGGCGTCGTCGCTCTGGAGGGCCTCGACCTTCTCGTCGAACTCCGGTGAGAACAGCTGCACCTCCTTGACCAGGATCTCGATGCCGTCCGCCACAACCGCGTCGGCGATGAGCTGCCGCACCTTCTCTCCGCAGCCGGACAGGTCGAGGCGGTCGTCCCGGTAGCGGGCGCGGGCGGTGCCCCGGATCTTGCCCAGCCAGCGCAGGTCGGCGTGATACGTCAGGGCGCGCTGGTCCGGCAGCAGCATGTCCATCGACTGGCTGAAGCGGCGGAAGGCGAGGTCGAACTCGGCGCGGACGTCCTCCGGCTCCAGCACGCGCACGCAGGCATCCAGGTCGTTGGTGTCGGCGACCGATTGGAAGAACCTCATCGCCGAGGCGTGCCGGCTCTGCAGTCGCGGCAGCTCGTCGACGCTCGGCGTCAGCGCCCCCTGGATCTCCGTGGTCGAGAAGATGTCGAGCGCCTCCTGCAGCTTCGCGGACACGCCCCAGTAGTCGACGACCAGGCCGTAGGTCTTCTCGTCCCCGTGCGGGCGGTTCACGCGGGCGATGGCCTGCAGCAGGGTGTGCTCCTTGAGCGGCGCGTCGAGATACATGACCTGCTCCACCGGCGCGTCGAAGCCGGTCAGCAGCATGTCGCACACGACCAGCATGGCCAGCGGATCGTCGTGGTCCTTGAACCGTTCGATGACCCGGTCCTGCTCCTCCTTGCCCAGATGCCAGCGCGTTAGTCGCTCCTCGTCGTTGTGGGCCGCCGACATGATCAGCGCCGACTCCGGACCGTTCAGCCGGTCCAGCGCATCCTTGTAGCTGACCGCGGCGTGCCGGCTGGTGGCCACCACCTGGGCTTTGAATCCGTTCGGTGCGATGAACTGGTTGAAGTGTTCGATGAGATCCAGGCAGATCGCCTCGATGCGGCGTGGGGCGCCGGCGATCGCCTGCTCCGTGGCGAACCGCCGCTTGATGACGGCCCGTTTCTCTTCGCTGCGGTCGGCGAAGACGCGGTCGAAGACCTGGTCGATGGTCTGCCCGATGATCTGCAGCTCCGCGAGCCGGCTCTCGTAGAAGATCGGCACCGTCGCCTTGTCCTGGACGGCCTGTTCTATGGTATAGGTGTCGATGTAGGAGCCGAAGGTCCGCAGGGTGCTCCGGTCCTTCTTGTCGATCGGGGTGCCGGTGAAGCCGAGGAAGCAGGCGTTGGGCAGGGCCTGCCGCATGTTGGCGGCGAGGCTCTGGTACTGGGTGCGGTGGGCCTCGTCCACCATGACGAAGATGTTGGCGGCCTCGGACAACGTCGGATGGACCTGCCCCCGCCGTGGGCCGCCCCCGGGGCCGGTCAGCTCCTGGAACTTCTGAATCGTGGTCATCACCGTTCGGCCGGTCGGGTGTTCCAGGATCCGGCGCAGGCCGCGCACGCTGTCCGCCCGCTCCGGGTTCGGGAACCCGCACGCGGTGAACACCCCGGAGATCTGCCGGTCGAGCTTGGTGCGGTCGGTGACGATGACGACGGCCGGCTGCTGCTGCGACTCGTCGCGGCGCAGCTTGAGCGCCAGCCAGAGCATGGTCAGGCTCTTGCCCGACCCCTGCGTGTGCCAGACGATGCCGCCCCGCGCGCTCGGTTTCCGCGCCGTCCTGATCCGCCGCATCGCCTCGTTGACGGCGATGAACTGCTTGTAGCGGGTCAGCTTGCGGACGGCGCGGCCGTCCTCGATCTCGAAGACGACGAAGTTGCGGACGATATCGAGGAGGTTGCGCGGCTCGAGGAGCCCGTAGAGCAGGATGTCCTGCGGCGTCGGCGTGCGGCCGAGCTTCTGGCCCAGCTGCTTCACCCCCAGGGGATACGGCTCCTTCCATTCCAGAAAGAACCTCTCCGAAGTGCCGACCGTGCCGTAGACCGCCCGCTCCCCGCAGGTCCCGACGAGGATCTGCGCCGCCTCGAACAGCCTCGGCGCGCCCTGGTCCTTCCAGCGAGAATCGGCCTCCTGGTAGCGGTGGAGCTGCTTGACCGCCTCGGCCTTCCAGGCGTCGCCGATGGTCGGGCTCTTGCACTCGATGACCGCCAGCGGCAGGCCGTTGACGAAGGCGACCACGTCCGGGATGACGTGCTTCTTGGACCCGAGGACCCTGTACTGCCGGGTGACGATCCACTCGTTGCGGTCCGGCTCGTCGAAGTCGAGGAACCGGACCGTGTGGCTCCTGCGTCCCTCCCCGCGGTCCTGCTCCAGGGCGATGCCGTAGGTGAGGGAGGTGTAGAGGGTCTGGTTGGCCTCAGCGAGACTGGCGGCCTGGAGGTGGGTGACCGCCCTGACGGCCTTGGTGAGGTTCGGCCCGGAGAGCCAGGGATTCAGCTGTTTGAGGGCTTGGGTGAGGCGGCTGGTGAGGATGGGCTCCTTGAAGCTCGCGCGTTCCCGTTCGAGGTCTTCAGGTGGGACGTAGGTGTAGCCGAGGGATTGCAGCAGTTCGACCGCGGGGTTCTCCGCGAGGTGGAGCTCGTTCCAGCCGGTGGTCTTGGGGGTCATGCGGGTGGCAGTCTCGGTGTGCTCAATCGTTCAGACCAAGCGACTTCTTCACCTCGGCAGCGGAGTATACCTGCTCCCCACCGTCTCGGACGCGCTGCAGGACTTCGGCAGCGAGATAGTAGTCCTCCATGTCATCAAGACCCCGTGCGATAGTCTCGCGCAGGCAGACATCCTTGGTGCGCCCGGTTTGCATTTCAAGCTGTCCCCCGAGCACGCACCTTCCAAAGCCGGACGATGAAGCGGTCGTCTTCCTCGATCAGGTCCGGCTCCGTCCCGTTGTGGCGCCGCATGGACTCGATGATCCGATTTCGGACGCCCATTCCGTAGTGCTCGATGTAGCCGTAGTCGCGGAGGATCTCCTTGAGCAGCTCGTTGCGGGCCGCTCGGACCACGCCCTCTCTCATCTTCTCCACGGTGACGCCGTTCGGAAGCCGGCCCGGCGAAATGACCTCCAGCCGGTCGCCGTAGAGCGACACCTCGATGTCGGTGCCTTCGCGAGCGTAGTCGCGATGGGCGACCGCGTTCACTATCGCCTCTCGCACCGCGTCGAGCGGAAAAGCCCGCTTGCGGCGACGCCGGCCTCCTTCAAGCCAGGCAGCGCTTCCCATGTTGCGCTTCACGAAGTCCACCGTGCGGTCGATCACTCCCGGCTCCACCGCAGCCCCGCGGCTCGAGACTCGAGACGTCAATGGTCCCCGAATTCGCTCTTCATCGACCGTGTTGTACTCCTTCTCGGAGCCGGGAAACGCCACCGCGGTCACGCCCGCCTGGGGCAAACGGCGCTTCGGGTGTTCGCCGAACAGCAGGAGCCCGGAAACCGATGCGCCAACATCGTCTCCCACCGCGACGAGTAGGTCGGAGTTGAGCAGGAGCCGCCGCCAGTGATCGGGGTCGGACCGAGCCGGGACAGAGCGCTTCAGGACATCGCGGTAATAGTTCTCGACTCGATCCATGTCGAGAGCTTCGAGCCCCGTGTCCGGCACCGCCTTGATCTCGTATCGGACCAGTTGTGCCGCCTGGTAGAGTCTGGCTTCTTCCTCCCTTGTGGCCTCGCGTGAAGTGCTTCCGACGCGATTGAACGTAACCCACGCTCCTCCCCGCCTTGCCTTGTGTGGCTTGCCCGAACTGTCTGCGGGGAGTTCCACCGACCCCACGGTTCCGTCCGGCATGGCGACGGTGCTCCATACGGGAAGGACCGCAGGCTGAAGGTTGTTCTGGGCGATGTTCATCACCCACTCCTCGGCCTCCTCGCGGCTCCTGGTCAGTCCGGTAATTCGCCGATCCTTCTCCACACCGAGCAGAATGACGCCTCCCTCCAGGTTCAGCAGGGCGGACATCTCCTTCGCCAGGGAATCGGGATGGACATCGTCGCGTTTGAACTCGACGCGCGAGTTCTCCCGGTTGGCGATAAGTTCGAGCAGTTCCGTTCGGTTCATCACTCAAAACCCGTACTTCCGCCGCCGCCTCTCGAACGCCTCGCGGCCGCCTTCCAGAATCTCTTCAACGAGTTTGCGCACCGAAGGGGAATCGATCGAGCCGGTGTGCTCGGGCACGACACGCGCCTGCCCGCGGTCCGCCTCCCCGGCGGCTGATAGTCCGACGATCAGCTCGGCGTCACCGAGCACGGGAATGTTCGCGTTGTGGGTCGAGAAGATGAACTGCCTGCGCTGCTTCTCCTCGCGCATGCGCGGCACGATGCCTTCGGTGATGAAGCGGTTGTCGAGGTCGTCCTCGGGCTGGTCCACGATCAGTGGGGCGCCTGATTCGAGGAGCAGAAGCAGGAGTACCGCAGTCGCCTTCTGTCCCGTTGAGAGCTCTTCCAGAAGTTGCCACGCCGGAGGCTCCCCCGCTGATACGGTGTTGAGGCGGATCGCCGTCGTGGGGGCGAGCTCCAGCTCTTCGATCCGCATGAGCACCTCGGCCTCGCCGCCCGCGAGCCGTTCCGCCTGACCCGGGGTGATTCCGTACGTCCGGCGGAGCGCGTCGGCGCCCGAGCGGCACGTTTCGACGAATTGCGTCAGGGACAGTTCGGAGGCGTTTCGCAGACTTTCGATGCACTCCGACATGCGCCCGCCGATCTCGTCCCGCAGCAGCTTGAAGAGCGGCTCACGGTCTCCGGCGCCCGTCACCTCCACCTGTACGCGGCCGCGAAGCTCCTGGCTCACCTTCCTTGCCGCTTCATCCAGGTTGCGGAACTCGGCGGCCTTGACGTCCTCCCATTCGGCCAGCAGCGTACGGCGCCGACCGGCGTGCTCGTTCTCCAGCCGGCGCACGAGCACAAGGCGCTCTTGAAGTGGGCGCAGTTCCTCGATCTGGCGGCGAAGGCGGATGAACTCCTCCCCGTCCACGCCTGACTTTTGCAGTTCTCGCAAAATCCTCTCGTACTCTGCCTGAACCTGTTGCCGTCGTACGTCCCAGTTGGTCCGCAACCGTTCGACGTCGTGGTCTGCGCGCGTTAACGCTTGGTCCAGACTCTCCGCACTGCCCCGGATGGCCCCCTCCAATTCAGAGAGCGTTCCAGTCGCTTGGGAGAGGATGTCGCGGCCAGGCAGGCCCTCGAGGGCCCGTTTCGACAGGAAGGCAAGGTCGATCGGCAGCTCTCTTCGCAGCATCTCCAGCGCCTCGTGAAACGGCGCCAGCCGCTCGGGAACCGAATCGAGCACCCGTTCCTCGCGCACGAGCAGGCTCTGCTCGCGCAGGCGTTCCTCGAGGCCCACTTCCTGGAATCGCTCGAGCGTTTGCTCCAATCCGGGAAGGGCGGCGAGACGCTCTTCAACCGACGCGATCTCAGCGCGCGCGTCGCACAAGGCACTGCGGTTCCGGGCAAGGTCCCGGCTCAACGACGCCTTGCGGCGAGATAGGGACTCATCGGGCGCGACGAAGCGGTCGAGCAACCGGGTGAGTTTGTCGGGGCTTCTCGCAAGCTCCGAGATCTCGTGTTGGCCGTAGGCTTCGATTCTCGGGAGAATGTCCGTTGGCGCGAGATGCAGTACCGTGCCGTTCTCCCCGCGGACCAGCGGCGGATTGGGAATGGTCCGCTCGATGCGATACTCGTGAAGCCCAGGGCGGCGCACGCGGACGAGCAGGGAGATTTTGGTTCCGTTGCGCAGCACGTGGCCCACGATCCCATCATGCGCCTTGCGCGCCTCGTCGCCGATCGGTTCAAGTCCGAGCGCACTGCGGATGCTCTCGACAACGGTCGACTTCCCGGCGCCGCGGCCCCCGACGAGAACGTTCAGATTGGGATTGAGGCGCACGGTCACGCCGTCGAGGAAACCGCCTTCCCACCCGACCGTGACGATCTCCATGTGCTCGTCGGGCGCAAACGCGCCTTCCTTGGTATTCAGGCGAATGCGCGAGCCCGGGTCCAGGAAGGCTTGGCGCAGCCCGTCTATGGAAACCTCCTGCATCTTGATCCAGCAGGTCGCCGAGGGCGCCTCAAGGTCGCCGGGCTCCACGATGTCCTTTGCGTTGACGACAGCGACTGCAACGCCGTCTTCGGGTGTGTGACCACGGCGGTAGTCGGGGTTCCGGTTCTCGAGGATCTCGCGAATGTTCGGCTGCAGATCATCGGTGACGCCGGGGATCTGGACGGCGAGGAGGTTCTCATCCCGCCATGCGCGGATCCTCGGCTGACCCGACAGGACCTTGAAGAGGCCACCATCGTTGGTGACATGCGCCGCAATGGCAACTCCGCCCTGGCTGTCAACGGCCGCCAGGATCTCCGCAAATGCCTTGGCGGCGGGCTCACTGGACGGGGTCGTTTCGCGGACGCCGAATTCTCCAAGGTACCGGCCGAGTTGGTCGTCGCCTGTATCCGGCGGGTACAGGCACAACAGATGCACGCCCTCGGAAGAGGACAACTCGAACCCGGGGAACATGCGAATCGGACGGTTGCGCGACGCGGCTTGAAACGCCGCAACGCCCTCTACGTTGTTGTGATCCGTGATGGCCAGCACCTCGATGCCCGCTTGCACGGCCTTGTCAACGATCTTCCGGGCATGGCAGAGCGCGTCTCCTTGGGCAGCCTGCCCCCGATAGGTCCGGGCATAGTGGTGCGGATTCACCTGCAGTGCGCACCGATAGAAACGCGCGCCACCGGGGGGCTGAGCCGTCATGCCAGCGGCGTCCTCGCCCAACCGCAAGGGGACAGTCCTTGTCATGCTTCCTCCGGTTCTGTCGGCTTCGCGTCAGGGCGCCCACGCTGCTCGAACCGCAGGGTCACGCCGCAGGCCGCGGCGATCTTGGTCACGGTTCCCAATCGGGGGTCCCGGTTTCCCGACAAGCCGCGGGAGAGAGCCACGCGGTCGACGTCGGCTTTCCGCGCGATGGCTGAAACACCTCCCTGGGCCGCCGCGACGTTCCGAAACGCCTTCATCAAGAGGCGCGGGTCGCCATCCGATTCCTCGATCGCGGCGTTGAGGTACGCTGCGACATCCTCCGGTGTCCGGAGGTGCTCACTGGCTTCACGGGCTCTGACGGGCATGCCGGTTCTCCTCCAACCGCGACACTACGACATAGTGGACGATCCTGACCGCATCCTTTGTAGCCGTTTGGCTACACTGTGTCAAGTGGCAGGGGCGTGTCGAGAGCGGCGCTTCTCGGCTCGAATTGTTCATTGGTGATATGTATGCTGAGCCTTGCTCCTCGCCAGCGGCGACCAAGACGTTGCAGGCGACGGACATCCGCCGGGCTCAAGACTACTGGCGAGACTATCCGGAGAGGGCGTGACATGGCACGACGCAGTCGAGACTGGAACGAAGGACTGGCGCAGGACCTGCGCGACCCGGACTTCGCACGCGAATTCCTTCTCGCCGCCATGGACGAGGGACTGCCAGTCCAGACCGCCCTTGGAAAGGTGATTCGGGCCATGGGCGTCAAGGAGTTCGGCGAGCGGGCGGGGATGGCGGGTCCGAACGTCCTGCGTGCGATTCACCCGCGGCACAACCCGACGCAGGCCACGTTGAACCGGTTGCTCAAGCCGTTCCAACTACGGCTGAGTCTGGCTCGGCTCGAAGGTCCCGAAGGGCCCCACTCCGGGATGCCTTCATCAACAGCCGAGGGTCGCCAGCCGCTTCCTCGATCACGGCGTTGAGGTACGCCGCGACTGTCCTCCGGTGGCCGGAGGTACTCGCTGGGCAGGTGCGTGTCGACCCTGCGATCGCCGCCCTGCCCGGCTCCCGAGCGGCGCGGTGAGGAGCTGTCTCCCCGGTGCTTGCCCCGCTCCCGTCGCATTCCCCGAGGTGGAGCCCGTTCCGCTGGCCTGGGGGTCATGCCGACGATCTCACTGCGTGATGTAGAAACTCCGTTGGAAACTCTCCCTGCTCTCGACCGCTATGCCGTACTCCAGGGCCTTCTTTACCTTGCCGGTCGGCTTGGCGTCGGCGTCTGCGACGAGCAGTGTCGTGACCTTCTTGGAGATCCCGCTGGCAACCGTTCCCCCGGCGTTCGTAATCCTCGCCGCCAGCACTTCGTCCCGGAACCCGGTGAAGACGAACACCTGACCGCTGAGGTCTGCGTCATGCGCGACTTCTGCAGGCGCCGGGGCCTCGTCTGTCGGCTCCAATGGCGCGAGACTGATGCTGCCGCCGAGGAGCCCGCGAACCGCCCGATACACCCCCAGCGTCGCGTGGCAGTCCTCGAGCGCGCGGTGGCTGCCCTGGACAGGGACATCGAGCTCTTCGGCTACGGCCGCCAGCCCGTACGGCCCGCCTAGCGGCACTCGTCGCGCCATGCGCATGGTGCACACCCATTCGTTCTCGGCGAAGGTCATCCCCATGAGCCGGGCATTGTGCTCCAGAAACCTGCGGTCGAAGTGGGCATTGTGCGCGACGATCGGGGCATCGTCGACGAAAGCGGCGACTCGCGGCAGCACTTCGTCTATGGTGTCCGCCTCCGCCACCATTTCGTTGGTGATGCCGGTCAGCTCACGAATCTGCTTGGGGATGTTTCCCGAGGGACGTACGGACTCGTTCAGCACCCGTTCGCGCGTAGATCCATTTTGGGTCTCGCTGCGGATGACCGCGATTTCGATGATCGCGTCACGCTCCGGGTTCAGTCCGGTCGTCTCGATGTCAAGGACACAGAACGGAGACCCATCGTCGTCGGGCTCGTCCGGCTCGACGGGGCGCTCGACCATAGGGCGCCGCCGGCCGCGGGCGGTGAAGTCGGTTGAGTCATCGGTTCCGACATCCTGTATGCCGATGGTTCCGATGCCGGCCACAAAGCCAACCGCGAGCACCTGTCGCGCCTTGTCGGTGAGCGTCATCATCGGTCCTGCACATGCAGCCTATGGCGCTGGGCGGGAAGTGTCGCCGCTGATTGGGTCAGCAGAACTCCCGGCGTAGGAGGCGAACTCGACGGCGGAGTTCTCTGCGTGGTGGAACTCGTCCCAGCCGGTTGCCTTTGGGGTCATGCGGGTTCGGGATCCGGGGTGACGCGAAGCTCGCCGGTGAGGAGGACGGACATGAGGGCGGACTTGATGATCGTGAGCTGGTCGACTCGGTTCTGTTCGGCTCCTACTCTGCGTTGTATCGAGTCCAACATCGATACTATTGTCGCCTGTTCCTCCACCGACGGCACGGGAATAACTGTCGCCAGCAGACTCCCCCGGCTGATGTTGACTTGGCTCACCCCAGGTGTTGCGGTGGAACGAAGCCTCTTCTGCATCGCCGGAGTATTGAGCAGGTAGGAAAGCCAATAGCCAGTTCCCAGTCTGGGTTTTACCCGAAGGCGCAGCAGATACGACGCGAACGATACTCTCTCCTGGTGATCGAAAACCCCAACCTTTCCGACTAGTTCGGCACTGTTGGTTCGATTGAAGAGTACCTCACCGCTGGATAGTAGGAGTTCTTTGGGGATTCTTTCCACTGCTAGGTACTTCACATCATCCAAGCTTACCCTACCTTCCCGGAGATTGCCCATTCGCAATATGGGTATCCCGCTGTCGTTGCCTTGCAAGCTGTCCGACGTTCCGTAATCGCAACTGGCAATTTCGCCGATACTGCTGGTTCGCCATTCCTCCGGTATCTCTCCAATCTCCGTTTGCTTGAACCGCGTGTGCCGGTCCGGCAGGCCCCGCGTGAGCAGCTCTTCCATCAGGCCGCGCTTGACGACCTGCACTTGGTCGATGACCGCCTGGGTCTTCTCGATGGCGTCGTCCACCGAGGAGAGGATGGCGGCAATCTTGTGCTGCTCGGGAAGAGGCGGAAGCGGTATTCCGACGCGCGCGATGTCACCCACGCGTAAACCGAATCTTGTAATGCCATTCGCATACCTATGAAACTGCCGCTTGGCATTACTCGTGCGGAGAGCATAGCGCAGATATTCGCCGTCTAGTGCCGATTTCAGGGGGCGCAGGATTGCGAGATGGTAGCCACAAATCACATCAGCTACTTGCTCGCGAACCACCGCAGGGACGCCGATATCATCAGGCGTCTCCGAATCTTTGGTAATGATCACATCGCCCACCTGCAATCTGCAATTCCGTATTTCGCGTTCCGTGGCTGTCGCCTCCATGTATACCAAACCAGAGTGGAGGACGCTGTTGTTGTATACGTCAGAGTAGTTGCAAAGCCTGACTTTCTTTTCTCCGGGTGCAATCTTCTTGTCGACGCTGCTAAGGCGCAGGTCGACAATATCAGCCAAGGTAGCCGTAGGCCAACCTTCGTTAGGCAATGCCAAGCTCCACCAGATACCGGTTCATCGTCGCCTCAGCCGCCGCCCGCTCCTTCTCCAGCTCCCTCAGGTTCCGCACCGCCTCCCCGACATCGATCCGCTCCTCCTCGTCGGAGGTATCCACGTAACGGCTGATGTTGAGGTTCCAGTCGTTCTCCTCGATCTCGGAGAGCGGTACCACCCGCGCGTACTTCTCCACGTCGGCGTACGCATGGAACGCGTTGGAGATATTCTCGATGTCCTGGTCCCGCAGCCGGTTCTGGTTGCTCCCGTCCTCGAACTCCGCTGAGGCGTCGATGAACAGCACCTTGCCCTTCCGCTCCGCCGGCTTGTCCCGGTTCAGCACCAGGATCGACGCCGGGATGCCGGTGCCGTAGAAGAGGTTCGGCGCGAGGCCGATGACCGCTTCGAACAGGTCCTCCTGCAGCAGGCCCTGGCGGATCTTCCCCTCGGCGCTGCCGCGGAACAGCACGCCGTGGGGCATCACGACGCCGAGCCGACCGGCCGCGTTGAGCACCGCCACCATGTGCTGGACGAAGGCCAGGTCCCCCTTGGTCCTGGGGGGCACGCCGAACCGGAAGCGCCCGTACCCGTCGCTCTCGGCCACGTCGCGGCCCCACTCGTCGAGGCTGAAGGGCGGATTGGCGATCACCCGGTCGTAGAGCAGCAGCTCCGCCTCCTCCACCAGCTTGGGGTCCCGGATCGTGTCCCCCTTCTCGATGCGGGCGTCGGGCAGGCCGTGGAGCAGCATGTTCATCTTGCAGATGGCCCAGGTGCCGAGGTTCTTCTCCTGGCCGTGGAGGGTCAGGTTGCGCGGGTTGCCTCCCTGCCGCTCGATGAAGTGGGCGCACTCGATCAGCATGCCGCCGGAGCCGGCGGTCGGGTCGCAGATGCGCATCCCTTGGGTCGGCGCCAGCAGCTCGACGATGAGTCGGACGACCATCCGCGGCGTGTAGAACTCGCCCCCCTTCTTGCCGGCGTCGTCGGCGAACTGCTCGATCAGGTACTCGTAGGCGCGGCCGAGAAGGTCCGGCTCGGCCATGCGGTCGTTGCGGAGTGAGACCTGCGAGAAGTGCTGCACGAGACGGGCGAGCACGGTGTCGCGGTTGCGGGCGTCGCCGAGCCTGCGCTCGTCGTTGTAGTCGATGCCGGCGAGGACGCCTTCCAGCCCCGGGTTCTGCTCCTCGAGCGCCGCGCACGCCTTGTTCAGCGTCTCGCCGATGTTGTTGGCCGTCCTCTGGATGGCGCCCCACCGCGCCCGGTCCGGCACGAAGAACTGGTGCTCGTCCGGCTCGGTCCACGCGACATCTTCTGGCTCACCCTTCGCGATCAGCTTCTCCGCCTCCTCCTCGAACCGGTCCGACAGCCGCTTCAGGAAGAGCAGGCCGAAGATGTAGGTCTTGTAGTCGCTGCTGTCGATCGACCCCCGCAGGATGTCGGCGGCCGACCAGAGGTACTGCTCGAGCTGGGCGACGGTCAGGACTTCTGGGAACAGGTCGGGGGTATCGGGGATGGGAGGGGGTGCCGACTCGGGCGCGGCTCGGCCGTCGCTCTTTGGTGGCGCTGCGTTCCCGGCGGCGTTCCCGATGAGGCGGGCGAAGATTTCAGCCTTCTCGCGGCCGGAATCGTCGAGGCCGAAGGCCCGGCACAGCTCCTTCAGGCGGGTCCGCGGGAGGTAGGGCAGGATCTCGTCGAGCCGCGCCTTCCGCGATCCGGCCAGGGCGTCGACGAGTTCCGTCTTGAGGCGGCGGTCAGGGACGTCCAGCTCGTAGTACTCGACGTTGGCGCGTAGCTCGTCCGCGGTCAGCTCAGAGAGGATGGCTCGTTTGGTGGGCATTGGATGGTATCCTGCGCCGTCCCCGGACCGAACCGCGGCCTGAGTTCAAGTCGCCTCAGAGGTCTGTCTCGGCCTCGGCTTCAGGCGGGGAGATGAACAGTGGAACCCGTGACTTGTCGCCATTGATCAAGGCGTCGATCTCCTCCAGATCGGCAAGGAACTGGTCGGCATGCACTCGGCAATAGCGCCAGCAGCTGAACTCGGGCGCCTTGCCGATGGCCGCAATGGCTCGCTGTGCCTCATGCGAAGCGCGACCAGCTGCCATTGCGTCCCCGATGGCCCAAGAGGCAACTGCCATGCACTGGTAGTAGCTTGGTCCTCTGTCTCTCTCGATGCCCATCTGATCGAGGTGCGCAACTCGAGAGAATGGTCCAGGCTCGACTGTGCCGGACTCGCCCCAGATGGCCATTCCATAGTTGAAGGCATCCTGCACATCCATCTCATCGATGCACTCGTCGGGAGCCCGGAACAGTCCTGCGGCTTCCGAGCATCTTCCAAGGGCCATGTATGCCAGCCCCAGTTCGTTCCTTGCGGCCTTGAGCTTTGTCTCAGGCATGTCGCCCTGATGAATAATCCGCAACCAAATGGGCACGGCGATTCTCATCTGGGACGAAGATCGATCCAGCGTCCTTGCGAGCCACATCTGCTCATCGAAATCCAGGGCTTTGACGGCTGCCGAGTCAGCAATGTCGTCCGGCCCGCACGAGCGTACCCGAGAGATTGCCTCCCTCACCATCGGTGGACGCACGGCCTCTTGGGACTCCAGAACCCGGAGGGCGTCTTCCTCTGCACCCTCGGGATCATCGCTGCGTGCCCGAATGCGAGCCCTCGCCAAGTAGGCATCCGGTTGGTCATAGCCGGCATCCATTGCGCGCGACACCAGGGAAGCCGCCAGATCAGGCTGGCCGTCCCTTTCCCGGAGCTCCGAGAGACGGAACAGGATCTCCCCGTCCTCCGGGTGGGAAGTCTCAATCCTGCGAAGCATGTCCTCTCTAGTCTCCATCGACTCATGCCGCCCCTGGCGCGCGGGATTGCCCACCCGGAGGATATAGTCGAGGGCGCCATCGCGGTCGTCCCAGTTGCGTCCGGCGATCTCCCGGACGAGGGCCCGGTACTCCCGCGCCAATCGACTTCTCGGACGATCCTTGGTAAACACGACCTGGTTCAGGAGGGATAGGCTGTCATAGCGATGGACGATCATCGGGGCGCGCCGGAAGAGGAGCTGTTCCTGAAACGCCTTGATCTTGTCGTCCAGGATCTTGTCTTCGTCGTCCAGGTCTGGAACGTTGGACATGACGAAGTGGAGCTCGATGGGCTTGTTGCGCGGTTCCCCCGATTCGGCGCGAATGTCCGCGACGACGCGTCTCAACCCGCGCAGGTTCTGTTCGTTCGGGAAGAAAAGGATCACCACGGCGTCGGGAAGCTGCCGGGTACAGATGCCACCCGTGTCGGTATGCCCTGTCCGTGAGTCAACCAGGACATAGTCAGGCCTGAGGACACGGTTCCATTGCTCCTTGAGATCCTCGAACAAAAGGTAACCGTCCCGCTCCTCGTATAGCAGGGCCCAGTCGATCTGCTGGAAGTTCGCAGCGTATGTCTCGGGACGCCCTGACGGCATTATCCACAGCCCGCCGGCCAGTTGGCCGACTGAGGCTTCGCTGATGAACCGGCCGGCTTCGGGGGCCTGCCCCGAATCGAGATACTCGCTGACGAAGTCGATGATCCCGGGGACCGGTTCCCGGGGCTGCATGGCCTCGAAGGTATCGAGTCCGGGCGCCTCCAGGTCGAAGTCCACCGCCAGTACCCGACGACCCTTGTTGGCGAGCTCAAGGGCTGTGTTTACCAAGGCCATCGTGCGGCCCACGCCTCCCTTGAAGGAGTAGAAGGTCGCTATGTACATGGCATCACGCCGCGGGCCTCAAACGGAAGTGGGCCTGGTCTCTGCGCATGGCCTCGGTGACTTCCAGCGTCCGGAATGGGCTGGGTACAGCCGTTGACACCGGTCGGGAGAGTGATCCTCCATCCGCCAGGTCCTCGAGATGCTTCATGATCCCGGGCAGTGCCACAAGCCGGATGTACCGGTCGTTTCCCTGGGTCTGGATCGTGAGTCCATTCTCCCAGCGATTGAGGGACGCTTCCCCGAGCCCGGTCACTTCGGCGAATTTCGCGCGCGTCATCCCGTAGCTCTCTCTGATGCGTCGAATCTCGCCGGGTGAGAGCACACCGAAGTGCTGGCAGACCGCCTCGTGCTTGAGTCGCTCCGCTTCTTGGTCAAGATACTGGAAGTCGCAGGAGGTGCAGCGACGCAACGGCACATCGACCGTCAACTCGACACCGGACTTATCGGAGCCGTAGGTGAATGTGTGGCGATGCGCCAGAGTCCTGACCGCGGCGGTTCCGCATTGGGGGCACTCAGGATCCCCGTGGCCAAGGCTTGGGCTCGGTGTTGCTTGATGCGATTCCATGGTAGCGCTCAGGTGTCCCGTTCCGAGTAGTGAAAGCTCCTTCCGATGATCTTGCCGGATCCCAGTTGGAGCTTGACGTAGAGTTGGGGCTGTGCGGGTTCGAGGTCAATCTTCATCACGTAGCCTCTGGCTCCGGGTGGTTTCTCCAACTCGATTGCCTCCAAAGGGTGCCCGCTCTCGATCTTGGATGCGATCAGTTCCCAGGCGCTCGTATCCGTGAAGTGACTATCGAGTAGTCCATCCGGGTTCCGGACCTGTCCCGGACGCCAGTCAGTCGGCTGGGCATAACTGAACGCAGTCACACGGGCCCTCTTCCTCCTTGCGAGCGTCACCAACTGGCGTCTCGTTGCATCGTCAATCATATGATATTCCAAGCAAACCACAAGCCCCTTTCTCGTTTCATATGATAGATTTCATGCGCGAGACCCGGCTCTCTCACCCGCTCAGGTGCTCACAAGTGCACTCTCGGTGGTCCCGGTTGCAGCTCCTGCGAGCCCGAGACCGCCCTCTCCGCGTCCCTGGCAGGCGTCAGTCGCGGGAATGGTCGTGGGCGATGTCGGGCAGACCGACCGGCGAAGGGTGGGGAAACCAGGCGGCCCGAGAGCTCCCAGGCCCTTTCATCCCCCCGCCGCCACGGCTTCGCCGTCGGCGGTCAGCACCAGCACCTCCGCCTCCGCGTAACGCCTGAAGGCATCCGCGCTCGTGAAGTGGCGGAATCCGTGGTCGTTTGCGATCTGCAGGGTCTCCGGCTCTTCCCCGAGCAAGAGCGCCACCGGCTGGCTGTAGCTGTCCTGGAGCCCATTCGGCCAGGCCAGATCGAGTATGGCGAGCGGATGTCCCGTGTCCGGGTGCGAGAGCTCGTATCCCAGTCTCCCTTCGGGGAGTCCGTGGCCCTGGACCCACTCGTTCAGATCCATGAGGATGGCCTCTTCCTCGGCATCTGCGATTCCGCCCGGAACCGCTTCGGGTTGAGGCGCGCTGACCACGGTGTCCGGGGTTGTCTCGGCGGCATGCTCGGTCGCCCCGTCGTGCAGGAGCTCCCCCAGCAGGGCGTTGGCCGCCTGTGCGAGCAGGCGTTGGCGCTCCTCGAGGAAACCGAGGTAGTTCCCGGTTTCCCAGAGATCCTCGTCCATCGGAATCCACTGCGAGGCGAGCGCGCCCGGAAGTCGCGCCTCGATCTCGGGGAAATACTCGGAGGGTGGGAGGTCCCTGATCTGCAGATTCGTGTCCTTGGTCAGGAAGCAGAAATTGGCGATGGCGTTCACTTGCGACTTTGAGAACCCGTGCCGGTACAGCATCCCCTTCGGGAAGATGTGATGAACCTCGAGTGCGTTCATGCTGCCCAGCAGCGTACTCTTCAGGGCCAGCCCCGTTCCCCAATCTCTGGGCGTCCCCAACCCGCGTCATGGCGTACAGCACCGGATAGAAGCGGGCCCCAAGACTCCAGCCACGAAAGTGTGCGGGCTCGACGCGCAGACTGCCGTGCCAGAGCCTTAGCTGCTCGAGGAGCCGGTCGATGGCTCCGTCGGCGTCCTGGATGGCCTCGAAGTCCTGGTTGAGGATTGTCTCGGTCGAGCCCGAGAACCGGCCCCACATGGCGCTCTGGAAGTACCAGTACAGGAGTTGGTCCCGCTCGGTGACATCCTCCAGGTGGCCGCCGCGTCTGTCGATGTACCGGGACATGACGGGCAACGCGTAGCGGCCGAAGAGAACACGATCATGGTCAAGACCCAGACGGCCGTCGATGAGGTTCAAGGCGTTTGTCGACGCATCGCTCGGTGCGAGCGAGACCATCCTGGATCGCCTCCGTCGGCTCGTCGTGAAGGTGTACGAACCGTGCCTCGCCGGTGACGATGGCGTTCACGTTCCTCAGGAGCCAATCGAGATTGAAGTCGTACCCGCTCTCTCGCCACCTCTCAAGAATGGACTGCATCCGCTCCCGGCCTTCAGGCCAGGAACCGCAAATCTTGGCAAGTGCCAAGTCTCCGTGAGAGAGTTTCGTGCCGCCGCTGTTGACGCGATTGAAGATGTCCACCACCACATCGATCGTCTTGTCGGGACCGGTGACTTCCTCCACGTGGAGTTCGATGTCCCGGATGCCCAGAATCTGGTTGAGGCGCTCGCTGAATTCACCGATCCTGGCCGCCAATTCCGGCACTTGTGCCCAGCGAGTGTACTGTTCGCCCAAACCGTCGTGTCCTCTCTGCATCAACTCCGACACATTGATCCAGAGGGGATCGTCCTGCATATGCATCGGCTGATAGAACCTGAACTCCTCGTTCTGGAGATGGAAGTAGAGCCCCGTGAAGGTCGTGGCGTTGCCGTCGAAGAATGCGGGCGGTTCTCCGCGGATGATCCCGTAGAGGGAGGTCACCCGCTGCTGGCCGTCCAACAGGAGCCTCACAACGCCCGGCGCAAGATCCTGTTCGCCCCGATGAGTCACGTCCTCCGCCGCTGTCGCCCATACAAGCAGGCTCCCAACCGGATGGCGGCGGTACAGTGAATCCATCAGGCCGCGGACCTGGTCGCGATTCCAGACGTACCCGCGCTGGAACTTCGGCAGCGCCATGTAACCGCTATCGATGTGGTCGAGGATGGTCGAAACTTTCACGCTTGCGTTTCCTCCTATCGGGTCAGTGCGCGCTTTTCGCTGCCTTGGCGGCGAACGGCGGGATCATGTGTCATCGGCGAGAGCAATGCGGTTCTCGATCTTCCGCGCCAAGTCCCTGAAGTCACGGTAACACTCCTGGACGGCCGTCTGGTGTCCGCCGATGGCTCCGTCGGCCGGTTTGAGCATGAACATGGGTTTTCGCGCCTCCTGAGCCAGTGGCATCAGGGAGCGGTAGTCTTTCAGGTGGGCGAGGAGGTGCGGGTCATCCGAGTCGGAATCAGGGGGGCTGTCACCCGCTTGGACGACGGATTGCCGATACTCACCGGGGATCTGCTCGATCCAGCGCCCGAATGGCTTGGGCCGATAGATCCGGACCGATTGCCCCATGATGATGTACCCCGCCGGCTGCATCGATCCTTGCGGCAGATCCAACTCCAGGTCCTCCGGTTTCTTTGCGCGCCGCTCGGACCAGGCTTCCCGCCATTTTCTCAGGGCCGGCCCGACATGGCGCAGTCCCTGCAGGGAGAACAGATCGGGCGCGAGCGGAATGATCACATGGTCGCAAGCCACCAGGGAAGCCCGGTTCAGGGGGCCCAGACTGGGGCTCACGTCCACAAGAGCGAGGTCGGCCTCGAACCGTGTTCCGGCGTGGTCAATGAGTCGGGCGAACGCCGTGGTAACCCGGAAGGCTCGTGAATCACCGGCCAGGCAGAGGGACCATTGATTCCATAGATCGTCCTCTTGCCTGGACAGGCCGAGGTCGCCGATGAGCAGCCCGATCTTCTCGTCGATTTCTTCGACATGGGGCTCGGAGGCGATGTCTCCGCTTCCGTCGAAGAGCGGCGCGATGTCGTCGTTGACCGTCTTCCTGGCCGGATCGTTCGACATCTCCTCCATCGCCTCATCGGCCAGGAACATCCCGCTCAGATTGGCCTGAGGGTCCAGGTCGGCCGTGATGACCCTGCGGCCCTGATCGGCGAACATCCAAGCCAGGTGGTAGACGAGAGAGGTCGTGCCCACTCCTCCTTTGTTGTTGAAGAATGCGACCGTCTTCACGCTCTTGCTCCGACCGTCACGCTGATGAAGGGACTTCCGCCGCGAAGGCGCAGATCGCCTGCCGGATCTTGTCCAGGTCGCGGGCGGCGGCCGTGAACTCGATCCGGTCGCTCTCTCCGCCGGCGATGAGAGCGCTCAGTTCCCGGTCGTCAGGCATTGGGCCTGGCCCTGGAGGTCGCCGACGGAGGGCGTCCGTCGGCGATGCCGGACAGCTCGACCGGTGGGCGGTCGGGAAATCTGGCGATGAGCGACAGGCTGCCGCCCATGGCCTCCACCGTCTTGCGCAGCGTCGAGAGCAACAGATCGCTTCGCTGCTCGAGCCGGGAGATGCCGTCCTGCGAGATACCCAGCTCACGTGCCAGGTGCACCTGGGTGAGCCGCCGGGCCTTGCGGAGTTCGCGCAGGTTCATCTCCTCGGCAAGCAGCTCGGCCGCCCGATCCTCGACCTTGCGGCGACGGGCGGGATCGAGCCGCGCGATCTTGTCTTCCACGTTCAGGGGCATCACGAGTCTCCTTCGTTTGCGAGCCTGGCGGCCGGGCAATATGTCCCCGGAAACATATGCCGTCAAGGGCAGGGGAGGCCTTGCAGCAAGGCTACCCGAAGCCCTCCGCCCTTGCCCGAAATCCCCCGGTCCCTTCATTCACGGACCGAACCCATCCTGGCAAGGAAAGGAGAAGCCATGAAACGTCTGACAGCAGCAACCATCGTGGCGCTGACCGCCCTCGGGCCGGCCGCGCAGCCCGCCTTGGCCCAGGACTCGGAGATCACGGCGGCTGACGTGGTGGACCGGGAAACCCTGAAGGCCTTTGTCCACGCGGCGGTGGCGTACGCGGACCAGGCCACAACCCTGCCGGAGTACCTGGGTATCCTTCAGGAGTTCAGAGTCGAGGGACGCTGGAAGCAAGGATCGATCTAACGTCTTTGTCGTGCTTCCTGATGGCACCGTCCTCTTTCACGGAGGGAATCCCGATCTCGAGGGCCAGAACCTCTATGACTCCGAGGACTCCAATGGCGTCAAGTACGTCCAGGACCTGATCGCCGCGGCGGCCAACGGCGGCGGCTACGTCGAGTATCTCTTTGACAATCCCGCGATCGAGGGGGACGAAGAGAGCGGCTCGCCCAAGGTGAGCTACGTCGTCCCCTATACCGCCTTCGGCCAGGATGCCATCGTGGGCTGCGGCTTCTATCCGGAATCTCCTGCCACGGCGGTTACGGGACAGTCCTGGGGACAGCTGAAAGGCGGGTTCTAGTGGACCAGCGGCGAGGCAGGCAAGTGTGACCCCCAAAATGATCACGGGCATTGCATACATCGAGATGCGGACGCGCCTCTGGGACGAATGCAGGGAGGTCTACGGCAGGCACCTCGGCCTGACCGAGCTGCAGAACACCACCGCGGTGCTCAACGAGAGCGGCGAATGGGTCGACAGCGCCACATCCGAGAGCGGCAACCGCGAGGCCATCCTCCAGGTTGGAGACTCCTTCCTTGTCCTCCACGAGGACGAGACCGCGCCCATACAGGTGTCGCCCAAGGGAGAGAGGATGCGGGAGACCTGGGGCTCGGTCGGCCACTGGTCCTTCTTCGTCGAGGGCAACTTCCACGCCTACTCCCACCTGAAGGACTACTTCGCCTTCAACAGGTCTCCTGGCGCCGAGGAGGGGCCCAGCGTGCAGCCCCTGAACCACGCCTACATGCAGAGGACCCTGCTGGAGTTTGTCGACCCCAACGGATACACCATCCAGATATCCGAGATCATCGACCCCAGGCTGCACAACCAGGAGCGGCGCAGGGAGAAGCAGAGGGTAGCCAACCTCTCCACCGGCGGGCTGATCAAGGGCTTCGATCACATAGCCATACAGTGTCCGGACATGGCCAAGGGAAAGGAGATGTACGGCGACAAGCTGGGCTTGCCCGTCATCCACCACTCCGACAGCGACACGCACGAGCAGAACGTCTTCGTCGCCGGCATGTGCGACATAGAGCTGGGCGCTCAGAAAAACGGCGCTGACGCCGACCGCCTTGGCCGCGGTGTTGTGGGCTCCTTCGGCCTCTGGACCGATGACGTGGACGCGCTGGCCAGGGAGACAGGCCACGCCAGCCCGCCGGCGGAGCGCGACCTGGCCCTCGGCGTGCCCATCCGGTCGATCACCCTCGATGTCGGGGACGGCCTCCCCGTGGAGGTCGCCCAGCGCCTGTAGGGCGTCGCCGTCAGGCCGGCACCACCGTGCTGGAGCCGTACCGGTCGCCTGGAAGCACGTGGCAGAATACCCATGCGTTGCAAGCTGCCGCAAGGCTCGGCCCGTCATCTCGGCTCCCCTCTCTAACTGCATAATAAGCAACGAGTTGTGGCCCCTTCCTGGACAGCGGAACAGGGGTCTCCTGGGCGGTTGGCAGTCGCATTTCGCCACACTTCCAGAACCCCGCTGCGGTCGTCAAGTATCCCTCAACTCCTTCATCCGCAGGGTGTTGGCCATCTCTGCAAGGAGCTGGCACGGATTCTGCGATATAACGGCCACCTGCCGAGCGACGGCAGGATCGGACGCATCTGCCAGGAGAAGGAGAATCATCATGAAGCGTCTAAGAGGGATCGTTCTGACGCTGACCACCCTTTGGCCCGCCGCGTATCCCGCCCTCGCGCAGGAGATGGAGGTCACGGCCGGTGACGTGGTGGACCGGGAGAGCTTGAAGGCCTTTGTGCTCTCGGCGGCGGAGTACGCGGGCCAGTCCACCACCGCTTCCGAGTGCCTGGCTGTCATGCAGGAGTTCAGAGCCGACGAAGCCTGGAAGCAGGGATCGATCTACCTCTTTGTCCTGGCTCCTGATGGCACCGTCATGCTTCACGGAGGGAATCCGGATATCGAGGGCCGGAACCTGATCGACCTCGAGGACTCCAATGGCGTCAGGTTCACCCGGGAGCTCATCGCCGCGGCGGCCGAGGGGGGCGGCTACGTCGAGTATCTCTTTGATGATCCCGCGGTAGAGGGGGACGAAGAGAGGGGCTCGCCCAAAGTGAGCTACGTCATCCCCGGTTCCGCTCCCGGCAAGGATGTCATCCTGGGCTCCGGCTTCTATCCGGAATCCGCTTCAACGGGCGTTCCGGGTCAGGCCTGGGGACAGCTCAAGGGCCGGTTCTAGGCGCGACCACTCCGGCAGGGGCGAGTTCACCCATAGCGCACGACGAGCTCCACATCGGTAAGCATCAGGGTCGACGCCACCTGCGGATGGCGCTCCTGCAGATCCACCCGCACATCATGCTCGCCCGGTGATACCCCCGACTCGGTCAGGTCCCAGCTGAGCCACACGGCGGTGCTCCCGTCCGCTATGTCGCGCCAGCGCGGCCATGGGGGAAAGGCGCCGCCCGGAGGGGAGGGATTGTCCAGCCGGCAATAGCCGATCTCCGGCGGTCCCAGTGGCTCGCCGTCCCACCATACCTGCACGACATCTCCCTCCACCCATTCGTTCACTCGCAGCCGCAACTGCAGCAGCGATGGTCGTTCAGCGCCGGACTCCTCGGCGATGTCGAGTGTGATGGTGGGGCCTTCGCCGGTCAGGGTCCCGGCGATCTCCACCGGCACCTGGCCGTAGAGGCGGTCGATGCGGAAGGCGCCGCGCCAGTCGCCGGTGCGCTGCACGTAGCGATGGGTGGCGGCGTAGATCTTGTCGGTGCCGCCCAGGGTCCCGGGGGAACCGATCGTCGTCAGCAGGGGCCGCTTGGAATCGCGGTTGGCGTGCCAGTTGAAGACGTAGATCCCGGTCGCGCCCGCACGGTGATAGCGGCTGGCGATGGCCCGCGTGCGCAGGCGGTCCTTGTCATCCGGCTCTTCCGGACCGACGAAGGGATCGGGGAGATTGCTGTCGAAGCCGGGGTAGACGGCGATCTCCGTTCCCGCGCACAAGTCGACGAACCCGGCCACGTCGATGCTGGCATCGGTGACGGCGTTGCCGGCGGGAATGATGATGTCCACGAGATCCTCGTCGATCCAGGCCGGTATGTCGTAGCCGATGCGGCGGCACATCTCGAGGGATCCGGCGACGCGGGCGGCCAGGAATACGGGGCGGCCCCGCTCTTCACCGAGGGCGTTGGTCATCCGGCGGATCGCGCGCTGCAGGTCGGTGAGCAGGTAGCGCAGCCGGTATCCTTCGTCGTCGGGGAAGTGGAAGGCGTGGCGCTGCCAGTCCAACTCGACGCCGTCCCAGTCGTAGCGGCGGCAGACCTCTTCGACATGGTTGAAACGACGCTGCCGGACTTGCGGCACGGCCATGTTCCACGACAGGGCGAACCACTCCGAGGTGCGGTCCCCGAGTACCCACTCCGGGTGCTCATGGCGCAGGGCCTCGACGCGGTGGGCCTTGCGTAGCGCTCCGAGATCGCCGATCTGGGCCCCGCCGAAGTGATTGTCGTTCATGCGCACCGAGGCATAGACGTGGAGGCCCAACTCGTGTCCGCGGGCGATCAAGGCCTGCTGGGGATCCTCGCCGCGGTCGTACATCTGCAGGATGTTCTCGGTTGCGTTGTAGGCCCCGGCGCTGTCGTAGGGGCGCTCCCGGTGCTCGCCGATGAACTCCACGACCTCGCTGGGCCAGCGCGATCCCTGGCCGCCGGTGCTCCAGAACAGGGCGCCTACCTGGGTCTCTTCGAGGGGGGCATATGTCTTCTCGAGGAAGGAGGACTGCGACTGCGGCGCCGGCGAGTACCCGTGGGGAGCGCCGTCCCAGTTGTAGATGATGCGGTAGCCGGGAGGAGTGGGCATCGGCTCAGGCCGGCGGCTGCAGGTTGTGGAGAGCGTCCAGGAGTTGCGGCGACAGGGCTTGAGCCTCCGCTCTCCTGGCGTTCTCGCGGGCGTGGCCGGGGTCCGTCGTGCCGATGATGGCCGAGTCGATGACCGGGTGGGACAGGGTGAAGCGCAGGGAGCATTCAAGGGGATCGTCCCACGCCCCCTCCTCCGTCAACAGATCGCGCACCGGATCCCAGTAGGGGCCGCCGTGGAATTGCGGCGAGTCCGGCGGCAACAGTCTGGCGTTGGCGATGGGACGCTTGGCCACGACCCCCATACCCGCCCTCTCGGCCGCCGGCAGGACCTCGTCGAGGGCCTGCTGACTGATGATGTTGAAGGTCACCTGGAGGGCGTCGAAGGCGCCCGACGAGATCGCCTCCAGGGCATCGGCGTCGTCACCGCTGTACCCCGTGTAGCGCACCTTGCCGGCATCGCGGGCGCGCAGGAGGGCCTCCGTCGCTTCGCCGGCGCGCAGGACCTCCGCCGAGCAGGTGTGCAGAAAGACGAGATCGAGACGCTCGAGGTTCATTCGCTTGAGCGACCGATCGATGCTGTTCTCGATGACGGCACGGGAATAGGGCTCGCCCTCCTCGCCCCCTGTGATGCAACCGCACTTGGTGGCCACGGCGAACTGGCGGAGCCGGTCTCCGAGGAAGCGGCCGAGAAGCTCCTCGCTGGCGGCGTAGCAGTCCGCGGTGTCGATGAAGGTGATGCCCAGATCCAGGAGGCCGTCGAGGAGGCTCTCTATCTGCTCGAGGGGCGCGCCATCGCCGATGCGGGCGGCCCCGAATCCATGGCGGCTGACCTCGAGGTCGGTGGAGCCCAGCGTGGTGAGTCGTTCCATTCAGTCAGGTCCTTTGAAGGGAGAGCCCCGCGGCCAATACCCCGGTGGCAGGCTGCAACGTACGCCTGCCTCTGCCCCTCGGCCAGTTATCAGGCCGAGCACGAGAGCGCATGTCGGTCCTCGATGGACCGCTCGCCGGAGTGCGCGCTCTCATCGCCCACCTGGCCGGGAGTGCCGGCCGACGTCGCCTGAGACCCGCTACAGAAGCTCCAACCCGCGCAGGAGATCGCGGACCTGCTCCATCTCCTCTTCGGTGGCGTTGGGAGCGGGGGAGCGGCGCCACCGGGGGGCGACGCCGCAGACCTCGATCACTGCGTGCACCAGTCCGTCGCCGCCAGCCGGGAAGACCGGCCACAGGTCCCAGAACGGCTGCTCGTAGTGCATGGCCAGGCGCCAGGCCTCGGCTGCGTCGTTCCGCTTGATCGCCTCCCAGTAGAGCTTCTGGGGCGAGAGATTGCAGTAGATGAAGACGTCCAGCCAGGCGTTGCAGCCGTGGGGCCACAGCACGTAGTGGCGTTTGATGCCGCCGCCGCCGGTCATGGGCCAGCGGTCGCCCCAGCGCATGAGCACCTCGTGGGCGTAGTTCAGCGTCAAGTCCTCTTTGAAGGCCCGCATGTTCGGGTCGTCGGCCACCAGCTCGAGCGTACGGATCGGCACGTCGCCCACGAACATCACCGGCGCCTCGCGGCCGCAGGCCTTGTAGAAATCCGCCAGGGTCTCCGGCGTGCCCCTGGCCCAATCGGCCGGGCGCACCATGTAGAGGTCGAAGCCCAACTCGCGTACGTAGCGCCCGAACTCCACGGCTTTGTTGAGGCCCCATTGGTTGTCGCAGGCGATGGTGAGGGCGCGGCCGTTCACGTGCTCGGCCACGACGCGGTGCAGCTCGGCGACTTCGTCGTCGGTGAGCAGCGAAATGAGGCTGTCGCCCCAGGTGAGCATGATGACGTTGCAGTTCCCTTCGAGGGACTTGTCGATCACCGCTCGCGTGCCGTCCCAGTCGATCTCACCGGACTCGGTGAAGATCGTGGGCAGCGAGTTGACGGGGCCGTCGAGCAGGGCGCGGACTTCATCGCGGTCGCGCATCGGAAACCTCCAGGCGGCTACAGGTCAATGCCGCGCAACATGTCGCGCGGCGGGTCGAGTTCCTCATCTCTTCCATCAGTACAGGCTCATCAATCCTTCGGCACCCTTGATCCGCTTGTTCTCGAAGCCCGGACTGAGCCATCGCGCGTGCGACTCCCGCCCCGGATTGCGGTAGGCATAGACCACGCACCACCGTGTGTCGCTGCCTTCCTTGCGCGGATTGACTCCATGGGCCGCATGGGTCCACATCAACACCACCGTCCCCGGGGGCACCGAGAGCTCCTCGACGCGGAGCGGCTGGCCGCTGGCCGGACGCACCTTCCCGGCCAGCCATCCCTGGGCCAACGCGGCGTCGGAGTCCGCGTTGATGGCCGGGTCTCGATACAGCTGGCTGCCCGGCACCACCTTCAAGCCGCCGTCGTCGGCCGCGAAGCCATTGACGTAGAAGAACACGCGCACGAAACCCAGGGCCGGATCGTCGTCGGCGTACTCGTGGCTGTGCCACCGGCTCCCCTGGTTGCCCCCTTCGCGGTTCAGCGCCACGCAGTGGTCGTAGCGGATCTCCGGCCCCAGCACCCGGCGCACCAAGTCCAGCAACTGGGGGTGGCCGATCAGGCTCTCCAGGTAGGCGTCGAACTCGGCGGAGAAACGCTGGGGGGGATGGTCCTCGTCCTCGCGCGGCATGGACTGGATGCGCGCCAGGGCCGCGGTCAACTGGGTGGAAGCCGCCTCGGTCAGGAGGCCGGGCAGCGCGAAGTGTCCGTCGCGGTCGAGGAGGGCCCGTTCGTCGGCGCCAAAGGCAAAAGGGCGAAACAGCGCTTCCATGTCTTTCAAGTCTCCAGTCGAGGCACTCCAGGAGGAGAGCCCTTCGGACTTCGGTGGGCAGGTTCGCGTGCCCTGTCTATACTCTCGCCGGGAGGAACGCACCATGCCGCTGACGACCGATGAGATGCGCTTCTTCAAGCGCAACGGCTACCTCATCAAGCGGGGCGTGCTCGACCCCGCGCTCATGGAGCGGGCCCGCGCCCGGCTGTGGGACGGCGCGCCCCCCGGCCGCCGCCGCGACGATCCCGCCACCTGGGTTGGCCCGTTCCGCGAGGACGAGGAGAATGCCGACCGCGACAACCACCGCCGCGGCTTCCGCTGGAACTTCCGCGAGCCGGGCGTCGAGCCGTGGATGGTGCGCCTGCTGGCCACCGAGCCCAAGGTGTGGGCCATGGCCGAGCAGATGCTCGGCGAGGGGCAGCTCGTCCAGCCCGCCCGCATTCGCGGAATCTACTGCACCCTGCCCTACGGCGACCACCCGCCGCAGGCCCTGGGCTGCCACACCGACGCCCACCCCTTCCACCTCGGCGTGGTCGGCTACATCGACGACGTGCCGCCCGGCGGCGGCAGCTTCATGGTCTGGCCCGAGAGCCATCGGGCCTTCTACCCGACCTTCACCTCCCAGTACCTCCGCGACCACGACGAGGCCGCCTACGAGAAGGTGCGGGCGGCCTTTGACCAGCGCACCCCCGTCGACACCCACGGCCAGGCCGGCGACATCGTCTTCTGGCACCACCGCCTCGGCCACATGGCCAGCCCCAACACCTCGCGCCAGCTGCGCCAGGCCGTGCTCTACGATTTCCTCAAGCAGGATATCGAGCAGACCCGGCAGGAGCCGCCGCAAAAGGACATGTGGCGCGACTGGTCGGACGAGATGCGCGCCTTGGACATCTAGCTGATCAGGAGAAAGGACGAGAAAAGTGAATGTTCCGTTGGTTATTTCGGCAACGCTGGCCAGTACGGTATTGTCGATGGGGACCGGCGCAGTGAACCGCGTCTCTCACACCATTTCCTCGACCAGGGCCCGGCTGGCCGGATCCAGACGCCGGTAATCGGGGATCTCGTAGCGGTTGCCGTCGGCGTCCTGCACCAGCACCCTGCCACCGTCCAGAACGCGGACGTCGCGGCGACTGGAATAGATCTCGAAAGCGCGGGGTCCCCGGTCGGTCTCCACCTCCCAGCGCGGCACTCGATGGGCTGTCGTCACCTTGGCGATGCGCTGAATGCGCGGGGTGAAGTAGGCCCGCTCCAGCTCCTCTTCCACGGCCTGACGGCTGGCTGGATCCAGCGCGTCGAGCCGGGCCAGCGAGCCGATCTCCATGCCTTCGCGGTCCTGAACGACGATGAAGCAGTCGTCGGCCGTCAGGGGAAAGGCCCGCTTGACCCGGACCCTGGCATAGGTCCGGTCCCCGGCCAGATCCAGGTTCAGGTCCTCGAAAGCATCGACGAAAAACCGCGCCGTGTCCGGGTCGAGATAGGTCACTTCAGCGGCCAGATCACGGCTTTGCTGCATGTCTCTACCAGACTCTCAGCCTGGACATTTCGGTTTGCATGCGGCACAGATCCGCGTAGATGCCATCCTGCGCAATCAGCTCATCGTGGGTGCCGATCTCGGCGAGTCGGCCCTTTTCGAGGATGAGCAGGCGATGGGCGTTCTTCAGGGTCGACAGGCGATGGGCGATGGCAAAGGTCGTGCGTCCCTGGACGAGCCGCTCCAGGGCCTCCTGAATCTGCGCTTCGGTCTGGGTATCGACGTTGGAGGTGGCTTCGTCGAGGATGAGGATGCGAGGGTTGCGCAGAATGGCCCGGGCGATGGACAGCCGCTGCCGCTCGCCCCCGGATACGCGCATGCCGCGCTCGCCGACCAGGGTATCGTACCCGTCGGGCATGTCCATGATGAAGTCGTGGGCATTGGCGGCCTTGGCCGCGGCCACGATCTCTTCGAGGGAAGCCTCGGGATGGCCGTAGGCGACGTTGTCGGCCACCGGGCCATTGAAGAGGAAGGGATCCTGCAAGACCACGCCGATCTGCTGGCGCAGCGATCGCAGGTTCACCTCGCGGGTGTCCTGGCCGTCGATGAGGACGGCCCCTTCCTGGGGCTCGTAGAAGCGGCAGATGAGGTTGATCAGGGTGCTCTTGCCGGCGCCGCTGTGGCCGGCCAGGCCGATCATCTCGCCCGGCTCGACGGCGAAGCTCAGATCCTCGAGGACCGGCTTGTCTTCCTCGTAGCCGAAGTGCACGCCGCGGAACTCGACCCGGCCCTCGATGGGCGGCATGGTCGCGGCTTCGGCCTGGTCGATGATCTCCGGGTGTGTATCGAGCACGTCGAAGACGCGCTCGGCGGAGGTGGCGGCGTGCTGGAAGCGGTGGTTGAGGCGGCACAGGCTCTCCACCGGTCCGTAGAAGCGGTACATGTAGCTGGTAAAGGCGACAAAGTCCCCCAAGGTCAGCTCACCGGCCAGGATGTCGCGGCCCCCGACCCACCAGATGATGATCGTGCCGATGGAGGTCACGAAGGCCATGACCGGGCCGAAGAGGCTGCGCATCCACGCCACCCGCAGCTCGCCCCGCAGCAGGTCCAGGCTGCGGCCCTTGAACTTGCCCACTTCCCGCCGTTCCTGGGCGAAGGCCTTGACCACGCGCACCCCCGGGATGGTATCGGCGAGGAGGGCGCTGAGGCCGGCCCAGCGGCGCCACAAAGGCCGGTAGATGGCGTGCAGCTTCCGGCCGAAGCGCAGCGTCGCCCACACCAGCAGAGGCGTCGGCAGCAACACGAGGGCCGCCAGCCCGGGATTGAGCCAAAAAAGGATGATGCAGATGATGACCAGGGTGAGCACATCGCGGATGGCCTCCTGCAGGCCGTCGCTGATGAAATCCTGCAGGCGGCCCACGTCCTGGGTGACGCTGGCCATGATGCGTCCGGTCTCGTTCTTGGTGTAGTAACTGAGCGACAGCGCGTGGAGATGGGCGTAGACCTCGTTGCGCAGACCGTAGGTGACGCGCTGGCCGATGCGGGCCATGATATAGCCCCGCAGGGCCGACAGGAGGCTGACAGTGAGGTTGATCCCTATCAACAGGCCCACCAGCCAGGCCAGGGCGGCCGTCTTGTCGCCCTCGGATACCGGCAGCAGAGCGAGCAGATCAAAGCGCGCCTCGACGTCCGTGGAAGAAGGGGCACCGGCATTCAGGACATCGTCGACGAGAACCCTCAGCAGCAGCGGCTGGCTCAAGCCGATGGTCGTGGCCACCACCATGAGCGACAGGCTGAAGGTGATGAGCCGCCAGTGCGGCCTGGCATAGCCCAGCAGCCGGAAGAGCAGCTTGCCCTTTTCCAGGCAGGCCGGGCATACGCCGGAATGGCGCGGAATGACCTGCCCGCAGCGGTCGCAGCGCTTGCGCCCGGCCCGTGCGCCGGCCAATCGCCCGTGGAGCACCTGGCCGTCGGATTCCCCCGAGCGGGCCTGGCGGACCAGGCCTTCGACCTGCTCGGGCAGTTCGGACAGCGCCGGCACCAGGCTCTTGGAGAACACGGCCATGGTCGCGCCCCGCTCCGCGGTGCGAACCTTGAGGGCCGCGGTCCCCAGATCCTCGCGTACTTCCACCCCGCTTATCTCGGCCAGGGGCACGCAGACCGTGTCCGGCGGTCCACCGCTGTCGGGGCTGAAGGCCACCAGGAGGTCGTCGGTGGCCAGCAGCCACGCCTCGCCGTAGCGGCCGTCGAGCTGGATGTCCGTGGTTACCGCGAGGCGGAACTCTTCGCCGGGGCCGACTACCTCGGCCAGCTCGCGCCGGACCCGCGGCGGCACCGTGGCGAGAAGAGACGGCGGCGCGTTTTCGGCCCTGTTGCGGTCAATTCCTGTCATGCAATCAGCCCATTGGCCTTCAGACGAGGCGCACCAGCCGCAGTTAATGGAATCATTCCCCCTGGCTCGTTCAAACGGGAGCCGGCCCGGGCGGGTTGCTGACGATGGCCCGAATGCTCCAGGATCTACTATCGCCGCCTGGACCCTCGTGCGTCATCTGGATCGGAGGATCAGGCCATGGCCAACTATGAGAACCTGATCATCCTGGACGGGGCCATCGGAACGGAGCTCCAGGCCATGGGCGTGCCCATGCACCCTGCCTCGTAGTGCGGCCCCCGGCAACTACACGCACCCGGCCACGGTGCGGCAGATGCACGAGCGCTACATCCGGGCGGGGGCCGACATTCTCTGGGCGGCGCCCTGCCGGCCCGGATCCCGTCGCCGCGAAGAGTCGCCTAGTGTCGCGTCCGACAAATGAGTTGTAAAAACAGAGTCAAGGCCTTATCTTCAGGCCATGGCCCGCCCGGTGTCCCGCCTTGAGTTGACCGCGTCCGAGCGACAGGAGTTGGAGCGTCGCGTCAGGGCCCCCTCCGCGTCCCAGCGCGACAGCCTGCGCGCGGCCATCGTCCTGCGCCGGGCCGAAGGGATCAAGCAGGTGCAGGTGGCCGCCGAGTTGGGCGCCAGTGTGGCGTGTGTGAACAAGTGGTCGCAACGCTTTGATCGCGAGGGTTTGGCGGGACTGAACGACGCCAAGGGCCGGGGCCGGCCGGCGAGCTTGCCGGCGGACAAGGTCGAGCAGGTCCTCACCGCGGTCACGCAGCCGCCGAAGCCGCGCACGCGCTGGAGCGTGCGCTCGATGGGGAAGGCCAACGACATCAAGCCCCATTTGACCAAGACCTTCAAGGTCTCCACGGACCCGCACTTCGAGGAAAAATTCTGGGACGTGATCGGGCTCTACCTGGATCCCCCCGAGCGCGCGCTGGTGCTGTGCTGTGACGAGAAGAGCCAGTGCCAGGCGCTGGAACGGACCCAGCCGGGCTTGCCGCTGGGGATCGGCGACATCCGCACCCGGACCCACGATTACAAGCGCCACGGTACGATCACCTTGTTCGCCGCGCTCAACTACCTCGACGGCAAGCTCATCGCGCGTCTGGAGGCGCGTCATACCCACGTCGAATGGCTCCGCTTTCTCAAGCAGATCGACCGCGAGACGCCCAAGAACCTGTCGCTGCACCTGATCGTGGACAACGCCGGCCCCCACAAGGAGGAGAGCGTGCAGCATTGGTTGTCTCGGCATCGGCGCTTCCATGTCCATTTCACCCCCACCAGTTCCTCCTGGATGAACTTGGTCGAACGGTTCTTCGGCGAGCTGACGCAGGATGTGATTCGGGACGGCAGCTTTGCCAGCGTCGGGGAGTTGGTGCGCGACATCGAAGCCTACTTGGCGCAGCGGAACTTGGCCCCCAAACCCTACCGCTGGAAGGCCGACGGCGAGACCATCCTGCGCAAGATCCAGCGCGCTCGGGAGACGGTGGCGGCGACATCGGACAGCCCTTGTTGATTCTTCTTAATTCTCGGACGGGACACTAGGCACCTCACATGGAATCCAAGCCACTGGTGCTCTACCAGAACACCGCCGTCACCGGCATCCATGTCGCCGACGGGAGGGTCTCGTCGGTGGAGACGACCGCGGGCGCCATCGAGGCCGAGGTGGTGGTCGGCGCCGCCGGGCCGCAGACCGGGCTGATGGCGGAGATGGTGGGGGTTCACGTCCCCGGGGCGCCGGCAAGGGTGCGAATCCATTCTCGGCCAACCCCGGCCGGTCTTGCCGACATGCTGCGCCGCAAGGAAGCAGTCGATGCCGCCGCCGGAACCTATGTCGAGAACCCTCTCCCCGGGGCTGGAGTCGGGGGCATGGGCCAAGCAGTCCCTGGCGGCGGACTGGAAACCCTCACCCGGATTATTGTATGAGGTCGTCAAGGGGCCGTTTGAACTTTAGGGCGAACGGCCCCCGTGAGGCCCGGTTGCCCGGATGCCGATCGAGGAAGGAGACCATGGAGAGCCCATTCCCCCTTGTGATCATTGAGTAGAGATCAACTCATGCTGCGCTTGCTCACGGTCTTCTTCTACTGCATCGGCCTGGCTCACGCCGCCGACAATCCTCCAGCCCCCGGCTTCGACGCCGCCGGTTCCGACCCCGAGGCCATCGCCCTGGCCGATGAAGTCATGGCCGCCCTGGGGGGACGCGCCAACTGGGACGCCACACGCTACATCACCTGGCGCTTCTTCGGCCTGCGCCTGCACGTGTGGGACAAGTGGACCGGGGACATTCGCTTCGAGCAAGGCGATCTGACCGTGCTGATGAACATCCACAGCAGGGAGGGCCGCGCCTTCTCAGCAGGTGTGGAGATCAGCGATCCCGACACCCTCGCGGCCAGGCTCGACCAGGGCTACCGCGCCTGGATCAACGACTCGTACTGGCTGGTCATGCCCTACAAGCTGAAGGACACCGGCGTCACCCTGCGCTACCGCGGACCGGAAGCCACCGAGGACGGCCGGCCAGCCGAAGTGGTGGAGCTGACCTTCGAGGACGTGGGCGTCACCCCGCAGAACAAGTACGCGGTCTGGATCGATCAGGAGTCGCGGCTGGTGACCCAATGGGCGTTCTACCGCGAGGCCTCCGACGTCGAGCCGCGTTTCACCGGCCCCTGGACCAACTGGCAGCGCCACGGATCGATCCTGCTCTCCGACGGCCGCGGCGAGCGCGGGCACACCGGTGTGGCCGTCTTCGATGAGTTGCCGGAGTCGGTGTTCACGAGTTCGGCGCCCGTGGAGTTGTCCCCGCCCTGATTCAGTCAACCCGCGGGGCCTTGAAGATGGCGAGGTTGTAGAAATCGATGACGGTGCAGAAGTGATCGTCCACTGGAATCAAGGTATTGGCTGTTCGTGAACTGATGGGGGCAGGCTCTCCGGTTTCGTCCAGAAGTTGCAGCCTCTTCCGGGGCCGGCTCCAGGACAACACGGTACCGTTCTGGTCCACGCCATAGACCTCGATATGGCCGTCAGGCCAGGTGGCCAGGGTCCGTGACAGGGCATAGACGACCTCTCCGTCCTGGATCAGTTGGGTGTCCGATCGCCAAGGCAAGTGATCAACCTCCACCGGACGCCGAGGATCGCCGATGTCGAGCACGGCCAGCTCCCGGGGCCGGTAGCGCGGGACGTACGCCCTTTCCCCGACGAGGGAGATTGGCCCCAGCGCCCGCGGCACGGGGATCCGGTGGGAACGCTGGCTGCCCATGGGCCCCTTGTTCTTCTCCAGGTATACCAGTTCCCGCCCACCGCCCAGGTCCATGGCGATTTCCGGCAGTTGAGACAGCTGGAGATAGAAGGCCTCGCTCTCTTGTGCATACTGCTCATACAGCCTGGAGGGTCCGAAGCGCACGGGAGTCCGGCTCAACTCCTTCATGGCCGCGGGGTCGGTCAGATCCAGGGCGACGAAGTCGTAGCCCAGGGTGCAAAAAGCGTTCTCGCCGGCAATGTGTATCTGCCAGTTGTCGTTCCAGACATGCCTGGCCGTTTCTGCGATCCGCAGCACCTGCACCGGTTGGGGGAGGCCACCTCTTCTCACGTCGAAGCTGTGGAGCTCGAGGAACTCACTGCCGAGCAGGCCGGCGTACAGGTAGCCATCCCGGACGCTCCAGGCCGTCAGGCGGGGAGTATGTCTGAGAAAACGGGTGGTGCCCACCTCGAGGACGGGCCCACCTCCTGGCTGGTGGTCGGACTGGCTCAGACGGGTGGGGTCCGATTCGATGGGATGGAGGAACCGCAGAGTCTGCAGCAGGGGGCGGTCGGGGCGGTTCAGGTCGAATACGGCCACCCCTGCACTGTCCCGCTTCCCTGCCCATCCCCAGACGTAGGCCGTGGAGGCTGAGAGGGCCAGCCTACGCGGTTCAAAACCTGCTATCCCCACCCGGCCGATTTCCCTGGGCGCCTGCCGGTCCGTCACATCCACGACACTCAGCCCACGGGTCAGCAGCACGATCGCCATTCCATCTTTGAGCGCCAGATCCACGACGCTCTCTTCATATGGAAGCCGGCCCACCGGCTCGACCGACTCGTGCTCAGGAGTGGACCACCGCACAGACCCTGCCAGGCAGATCAGGACGAGGGCACTCATGATCCACGGGAATCGCCGGCTCCCCTGGGTTTGGAAGGTCCGGCAGGTCCATACCAGCACGCAGCCCGCCAGGAGGAATGCTGTGGCGGCCCGGGAAAACAGCAGCGTCGGGTCGAAGGCCGGTCGCAGGATCAGGCCATCATGGAGACCATTCTCGAGAACCTGCAGCAAGAAGGCCGAGACGGGATCAGACAGGTGCTCGGTGCGTATGAATTGGTAGCCAAGAGCTATCAGCAGGCTGGTCCACACGGCCTGGGAGGGGCGGTTGCACAAGGTGGACGAGAGGAACGCCACTGAGTACAGGATCAGGTAGAACAGGTACCAGAGCAGCAGCATCCGGCCGTACCCGACATCCCTCAGGACGTCCACGGCGACGAGGTCTTCCAAGGGATGCCCGGTCATGCTCCAATCCTCCCAGTGTGGCATCCCGAGGTAGACCCCGGCCCAGTACGCGGCCAGCACTGCAAGGAGCCCCGCGGCCCCGACTGCGTACTTCACTCCCAGCAACCAGGCCGTCCTCAGCGGCAGGTTGGACAGAAAGGGCAGGGTCCCCCGGCTGCGTTCACCGGCCACCAGGTCCATGCCCATCAGCACGGCGCCGAGGACGCCTACCAGATGGCCTAAGGGCAAGAGGGGAGAGACCCAGTCGATATGGGCTACCCCGGCAAGCAGAGCCAGGCAGGCGCAGGCGGCGACCCTGCAAGCCGCCGCCCGCCCTTCCTTCCACAGCAGAGCTCGCAGCGTATTCATGACCCTCATCCTCCAGCGGCCCTTGCGTATGCCACGAAAGCCTCCTCGAGCCCCAGGTCCGCCACTTCGACAATGTGTCCGCCCTGGGCCTGGATGCGGGCGGCCTGTTCCTCGCTGTAGCCCACCACCGTCAACAGCCGGTTCGCCCCGGTTCCCTGCACCTCCCCGAGGCCAGGGATCCCCGTCAATGGTCCCGCCTCCTCCGGCATGCGGACCGACACTCGCTTGACCGAGCCCTTCACCTCGTCCACCGGCCCCTCGACGACCAGTCGGCCTTGCTCGATGATGGCGACCCGGTCGGCCACGCGTTCCACTTCGTGCACCAAGTGGGACGACATGAAGACGGTTCGCCCCTCCTCCTGGATGAGGCCGATGATGCTCTCCAGGAAGTCGCGGCGAACCACCACGTCCAGCCCGGAGGCGGGCTCGTCGAGAATCAGCAGGCGAGGCTCGTGCCCCAGGGCGAGGGCGAGGGCGAGCCGGGCGTTCATGCCGCGGGAGAGGTGCTTGACCTTCTGTTCCGGATCGAGGCCGAAGCGGTCGATCATCCCCGCGACCCTTGCCGGGTCCCAGGTGTCGTAGCACTGGCCGGCGAACCAGACCAGCTCCCGCACCTTCATCCACCCGTACATGACCGGACTCTCCGGGACGTACCCCACCTGGCGCCGCAGGGCCAGCGAGTCCCGTGCCGGGTCCAGTCCGAGCACATCCACCCGTCCGGCCGTGGGGAGGAGCTGGTTCGTCAGGATTCTGATGGCCGTGGTCTTTCCGGCCCCGTTGCGACCCAGGAAGCCGCAGACCGCTCCGGTGGGGACCTCGAGGTGGAGGTCCTCCAGGACGGCGCGCTTGCCGAACCGGTGGGTCAGGCCTTCCATGGCGATTGCGGTATCAGTCATCGCTCCGTTTCCTCCTTCTTTGACTCTTTTCGCCGAACTGGTCCAGGCGCTCCCGGAAGACCTGGCGCATCTCCTCCGGGCTCAGCCCCAGCTCGACCGCCTGGACCAGGGCCTTGTCGAGCAACTTCCGCACGATCTCGAACCGTTCCTTCCGGCCCATGGTCACCTCCCTTTCCGCCACGTAGGTGCCCATGCCCCGCTTCTTGTAGATCAGCCCGCCGTGTTCCAGTTCGAGGTAGGCCCGCGCCACGGTGTTCGGGTTGATCAGGTACTGGCCGGACAGGGCGCGGACCGAGGGAAGCTCGTCGTGCGGTCGGAGCGCGCCGGTGGCGATCTGGTACTTGACCTGCTCGATGATCTGCAGGTAGATGGGAACCCCGGTGGACGGGTCTATGTGCAGGTGCAGGATGAGGGCGCTCCCAAATGGTCAGGCCATGTATCGCGGCTTGCCGTTGCCGTGCAGGATCTGGATGCCGTGGAGGGGGCTGCCTGCTATCGGCTGTCAGGTGCCCACTGTATCAGTGAACTGATACAGTGATACTGTACGGACCTGCTGGCGTTCAGGCAAGTGCCTTTACGCAGGTTGGCCTTGAGCGTTCAACGCGAGGGCCGCCGTCGGCGATGCCGGACACCTCGACCGAAGCACGTCGGAAGTCTGGCAGGCCTTGACTTGACCTGTTTATGGTCCATTTTCAGTCCGAAAGGGAGGTGGCCCCATGAAGCTGTCCAGTCAGATCAAGCCGATCAGTTACCTCAAGGCTCACGCTGCTGAAATCGTGCGCACGCTCGGGGACCAGCAGGAACCCTTGATCATCACCCAGAATGGCGAAGCCAAGGTGGTCGTGCAGGACATCGACAGCTACGAGCGGATGCAGGAGACCGTTGCCTTGCTCAAGATCCTCGCGCTGGGCAGCCGCCAGATCGAAGCGGGTCAGGTGCAGCCCGCCGCCGACGTGATCGCACGGCTACGGAAGCGGCAACAGGGTGAGTGATGTCCTTCCCGGTCCACTTGACCGACGACGCTGCGCGAGACTTGGAGGAGATCTGCGACTACATCGATCGGCATGACGAGCCGGGCCGGGCGGACCATGTGATTGAGCAGATCGAGAAGGCTTTCGGCCGTCTGTCCGACTATACCGAGCGAGGGAACTACCCGAGGGAACTGCTGGACCTCGGGATTCGGGAATACCGCGAGATCTCTTTCAAGCCCTACCGCATCATCTACCGGGTGATGGAAGACAACGTCCATGTCCTCGTCGTCGCCGATGGGCGGCGTGACATGCAGACGTTGCTGCAACGGCGCCTGCTGCAGGCGTGAGCTTCCACCAGCCTTGGCCCGACCACCATGCCCCCACCCCTCTCCAGCGATGCCCTCCCGTGGTGCCAGGGCATCCGCCCGCCGCGCCGGGAGGGGCATCCGGCCCCCGATTGCATCCAGATCCCCCAGCTGCGCAGGCCCGGACCTGCTCCAGGAGCGCCGGGGCCGCCTCAGACGATCCAGGACTCCCGGAGGTATGCGCCGCAGCCCAGCTCATCCATCAGTACGGCCCCCGGGCGGCGCTCAACTTCGCCGACGCGCGGCTGATCACCACATGCCCCTTTTCCCGGGGACCCGGCGGCCTTGTTCCTTCATTCTATTGGGCGCCAGGCGGTATCGGGCGCGACACGCAGTGATCTGACAGAGGGGAGAACGGGATGCAGCAGGAGAGCGGGGGCTCCCGCATGGCGGTCGGTCCTGACCTGGGACGGCCGCCGCTGCCCGCGATGCAGGGCGGTGGGTCATTCACCATGAATGAAGGCGTGGCCGAGTCCCTCCTGACCCGGGCCGCCGGCGCCGCCCGCGAGGGCAATCTGGCTACGCTGGATCGCATCCTGTCGGAGTCGCCGGACGTGGTCGCGGCGCGGGATGGGGATGGCCGCACCCTGCTGGACCTCGCCTGCCGGGCCGCCACCGGCGACATCGCCATCCCCCTGGTGCCCGGCACCCCGGAACAGCACGCCGCCGTGGACCGCATCCTCGCCGCCGGCGCCGACGCCTCGACCGCCGATGACGACGGCTGGACGCCCCTGCACACGGCGGCCATGGCGGGCCATGCCGACCTGGCGCGGCGCCTGGTACGGGCCGGGGCCTCGGTCCGGGCCAACGCCCACGGCCGGGAAGGCGGTTCCCCCCTGTCGTACGCCCTCTTCTACGCCAAGGCCTACATGGCCGACGCCCTGGCGCCGGTCTGTCCCGACAACCTGAGGACCGCCGCCGCCCTGGGCCGCGGCCTGCACCGCTTCGTTCACCGCAACGGCGAGCTGGCGCCGGCGGCACTGGAAGGGCTGGGCTTCTACGCTCCCGTCTTCTTTCCGGCCTGGGAACGGACCCTCGAGCGCCAGGAAGTCCTCGACGAGGCCCTGTGCTGGGCCGCCCGCAACAACCAGCGCGGATCGATGCAGGCTCTCGTCGCCCTCGGGGCCGATGTCAACGCCAACCCCCTTTCGCGGAACGCCCCTGCTCTGGGCCTGCTACAGCGACAAGGTGGAAGCCGCCGTCTGGCTGCTGGACCACGGCGCCGACCCGGACCTGCGCCACGACTGGGGAGGCGAGGGCCACGGCGTGCAGGCGGTGGCCATGCATCTGGCGGCGCAGCACGGCGCCGTCGACTGTCTGAACCTGCTCCTCGACCGGGGGGCGGATCCCACGGTGGTCGATGCCGCCCACGGCGGCACGCCGCTGGGATGGGCGGAGCACGGCGGGGCGACGGCGGCGGTCGAGATCCTCAGGCGAAGGGCCGGAGGGTAGCACCGAAGGGAAGGGAACCGTCTCCCTTCCCGTCTTCCGGGAGTGTCCGTACTGGCTCGTCAGCCCAGGCACCACTCGTAGGGACCGGGCCCCGTGTGTCCCACCATCCCGGCGATCTGCCCGCCCATGGAGGCGACCCGCTCCTGATGCTCCGGACGGCCGACCAGGTTGTTCATCTCGCCCGGGTCGGTCCTCAAGTCATACAGCTCGTCGATATCGAAGCGGTTGCGGACGTACTTCCAGTCCCCGTCGCGGACCATCACGTGGGCGGCGAGCTGCTCCGGATCTTCGGCCCACTGGAAGATCGCCTCCTGGCTGGAGATCTCGGCGAAGACGGGCCGCGGCTCGGGCTCCCGTCCGTCGAGGAGGGCCTCGGCCACGGAGCGTCCATCGATCGGGGACGGCGGGGCCTGCCCGGCGAGGTCGAGCAGCGTCGGCATGAGGTCGACGCCGGCGAGGGGCGCGGCGACCCGGTGGCCGCGCGGCAGATGCCCGGGCCAGGAGATCAGGCAGGGCACCCGCACCGAGGCCTCGTACATCAGGCACTTCTGCACAAAGCCGTGGTCGCCCAGCAGCTCGCCGTGGTCGCTCATGAAGACGAGGATCGTATCGTCGAGCAGATCCTGCTCCTCGAGGGCGGTGACGATGCGGCCGACTTGCGTGTCGATGTGGGTGATGAGGGCGAAGTAGTGGGCCATGGAGCGGCGGAACTGCTCGTCGGTTACCGTGGGAGGAATGCGGAAGTTCCAACGCCGTTGAAAGGCGGGCTTGCCTTCGAGTGGATCCCGCAGGGAGGCGGGCAGGGGCATCTGTTCTTCCGGGTAGCGCGCCAGGAGCTCGGGCGGGACCAGTACCCGGGGATGGGGATCCTTGACGCTGGCCCACAGAAGGAACGGGGCGTCGCCGGACTGGCGGATGAACTCGAGGCTGCGGTCGACGGTCCAGGTGGTGCGCTGCTGACGGGGGTCCTGGAGGGTGCCGAACTCCAGGGTGTTCGCGTACTGGGTCATCCCCGGCGCGTCCTTGAGATAGAGGTTGGGAACTCCCTCTCGCTCGAAGTACTCGAACAGCCGGTCCGGGTATTCCCCCTGGTAGCGGTAGGCGCGCCAGAAGTCGGTGAACCCGTGCTGCGGCTGGTGATCGTCGCCGAGGTGCCAAGGCCCCACGAGGCCGCAGCGGTATCCCGCGGCCTTCAGGACATCTCCGATGGTGACGCGGTCGGGAGGCAGGCGGGTGCCCGGAACGCCCTTCTTGCTTGGGCTGTAGTTGCGCAGTTGCCGGTGGGCATGGGGATAGAGGCCGGTGAGCCAACTCGCCCGGGCGGGTGAGCAGACGGGCGAGGCGCAGTAGGCGTTCTCGAAGCAGACGCCGGCGGCGGCCAGCCGGTCCAGATTCGGGGTCCGCACCGTGGGGCTGCCGGCGAAGCCGGCGGCGTCCCAGCGCATCTGATCGCACATGACCAGGATGACGTTCGGTTGGGAAGCTAGCCCGGCCATATCCTCTCGAAGGCCAACCGGCCCGGTTGCTCTTCCCGCAGGTGGTACACGTCGGGGTTGGTCAGGGACTCCCATCCTCCGTGGCCGAAGGCGGGATCCAGGGAGTGCAGGACCAGGGCCATCAAGTTGCCGTGGGTTACGACGAGGGGCAGGGCGTGCCCTGCTTCCATCACATCGTCCAATGCCGCCCAGGCGCGCAGCAGGACCTCCCGCGCCGACTCGCCTCCGGGTGCGCGGAGATCGTGGTCGTCGAAGGAGTCGCGCACCACGGCCTTCCAGTTCTCGACAGGCTCCGCCGACAGGGTCCGCTCGTTCAACCGGCTGTCCATGTGGATCGGCAGGTCCGCCTCCGCCGCGTACGGCTCGATGCTCTGCCGGGCCCGCCGGAAGCGGCTTGCGGCGAGGAAGTCGATCGGATACTCCGACAGGAACCGGGACAGCCCTTGAGCCTGGGCAAGCCCTTCAGCGGTGAGCACGGCGTCCGGCTCCTGGCCGGCCGCCTGGCAGTGCCGCACCAGGATCAGGTTCCGCGGGGGCCTGGGCACGCTGGCCGGGGCCCCGCTCAGGCGACCGCCGCGAGAGCCGAGACCTCGACGAGGAAGTCCTCGTTCGCCAGGCCGCCCACCACCAGCAGCGTCGCCGGGGGATAGACGCCTTCGGGGTAGGCGTCGTCGAAGATGGCCGTCCTCGCCTCGATGAAGCCTGCCACATTCCCGCGGCCGACGATGTAGTAGGTGAACTCGATGACGTCGGCGAAGGATCCGCCGGCGGCCTCGAGGACGCCCTCCAGGTTGCGGAAGACCTGCCGCGTCTGGGCGGCCACGTCGCCTTCGCCGACGAACTCTCCGCCGGTATCGATGGACACCTGTCCGGCCACCACGAGCAGGGAGCCGCCTTCGACGCGGGCGGCGTGGGAGTACTTCCCGGTCGGCGGATGGACGCCCTCCGGGCGAAGGATCTGGTGGGTGGGCATGGAGATTCCCCTCACATCGTCGGGAGGCCGAGCAGCCTCGCTCCGTTGTTGTGCGTGATGTCGATGAAGTGGTCGTCCTCCGACTCGCAGCCGTCGCGCAGCAGCGGCAGCATGAGGCCGGCCAGGCAGGGCCGGGAGCTGCCGTCCTGGAGGTTCCCGCGCCCGTCGACGCAGGGGCAGTCGGTGCCCCACAGGAGCCGGGCGCGGTGCCGCTTGAGGAAGTCGCGCGTGAAGCCGGGGTCCCTGTGGAGCCCGAAACAGCCCGAGCGGGCCGAGAGGTCGCCGTAGAGGTTGGGACACTCGGTCAGCAGCCGGTCGGTGAGCCCCACGGGCTTCACGGGCCCCGCGGGATAGTCGGCGAAGTCCGGGGCCCGCGGGTCGGTGACGGCGTCGGCGCTGATGTTCGTCCACCAGGCCATGGCATGGCCGATGAAGGTCGTCTCCGGCAGGGAGCGGACCACGCCCTCCAGGGCGGGGAAGTTGGAGCCGAAGACGCCGGTGTAGTCCATGTGGATGAGCACGGGCCAACCGACCTCGCCGCACAGCCGGTAGATCTCCAGGCATCGGGGGTGGTCGACGGGCAGGCGGTTCTTCTGCTCGCCGAAGCCCTTCACGACGCCGGTCTCGTGCAGGGCCCGGAGACGCTCCAGGGCGTCCGGGCTCAGGGGATCGACGTTGCCGAAGGGGATCGTCTCCTCGGGGTGGGCCGCGTGCGCCTCGAGGGCGCCGCGGGTGGACCAGGCGTCGTCGTCCCCCACCGCCGAGGTCGGTCCCGGCTCGATGGGCAGGAGCACGGAGAGCCCCCCGCCGTGAGCGCCGATATGGCGGCGCACACCGTCGAGGGTACGGCCGCCGTGGCCCAGGTGGGTGTGGAAGTCGATCACGCGCCGGCTTCCGCCAGCCGGCGGGCGTGGGCGGCCACCTTGGCGAAGGCCTGCGCGTACTGGTCGATCAGCTCGTCCGCCGGGCGTGTGAAGGCGGGCAGCTGGATCGTGTCACAGGGCACCTCCGGGTCTTCGGTGACCGGGAGGACGAGGCTCTTGTAGTCGATCCTACTCGCCGCCGGGCCGAGAACCTCCCACAGGATCTCCTCCGTCCCGTGCTCGTCACCGGCGAAGACGGGGTGCTTGTGGAGCATCCGCCAGAGGTCGGTGTGAGGGATGCGGGTATCCTTGCGGGCCGGCGACGTCACCTGCGCGCCCTCGGCGAGCAGGACCTCCATCAGCCGCTCGCGGGTCAGGCCCCCGAGCTTGTCGGGGGAAAAGGTGATCCGTCCACTGTGGTACGGCGAGGGGAAGTAGTCGGGGAAGTCCGGTGCGGCGAAGCCGTCGATCTCCGCGATGGCGCGGCCCAGCTTGTCGTCGTTGGCGTGGCGCAGGTCAAGCCGCTTGCGCCAGTGCTTCATCTGCACCACCCCGATGGCCGCCGTGAGCGTCGCCATGCGGTACTTCTCGCCGAAGCTGAAGCCGCTCACCGCCCGCCACCTCGGATCCGGCAGCTCCTTCAGCCGCTCGTAGTGGCCGAGGCTGGCGGCGCGCTGGTAGATCTCCTCGGAGTTGGTCATGAAGACCCCGCCCTCGCCCGCGGAGGTCAGCTTGCCGTGCTGGAAGCTGAGGGCGGAGGCGTGGCCGATCGATCCGCCCATCCGGCCGCGGTGGGTCGTCCCCTGCGAGACGGCGCAGTCCTCCACCACCTTCAGGCCGCGGCGTGACGCGATCTCCATGATGGCGTCCATGTCGGCGGGAATGCCCTTCCAGTGGACGACCATGATCGCCCGGGTCCGCTCGGTGATCCTGGACTCCAGATCCACGGGGTCGAGAGTCATGGTCAGCGGGTCGATGTCGGCGAAGACGGGCACCGCCCCGCAGCCGATGATGGGCAGGCAGCCGAAGGGATGGACCGCCGACTGGCAGATGACCTCGTCGCCGGGGACCACTCCGACCCCGAAGAGGGCCGAGCGCAGGGCCGCCGTGCCGCTGGAGTGGGCCAGGGCGTGGCGCACGCCCCAGGTCTCGGCGACCCTCTGCTCCAACTCCGTGATCGGCCCCTTCTCCCCCTGGGAGCTCGACAGGGCATGGTTGCGGATGAGGTCCGCCGTTGCCTCGACCTCCTCCTCCGTATAGATCGGCCACTGGGTGAAGGGGCCGTGGTCGATGGTCACGGCGGGGGTGCCGCCGAGGGCTGCTGGCACGGTTCTCATCTCAGGCACCACCCCCTGCTCTCCAGGCCTCGTTGCCCTGGGCGGAGCCGCTGTCCACCTCGGGATGAAGATTGTCCGCCGTCACCTGTCCCAGCATGTCGTCCAGGTCATAGGCCCCCTTGCACATCACGAGCTGGTCGCCTTGCGAGACCATCTCGATGGCGGAGCCCTCGCGAACCCCCCACTGCTCGGCGATCGGCTTGGGGATGCGCACCGCCAGGCTGGTGCCCCACTTGGCGATGCGGGATTTCGTTCCCATTGAGTACCTCCTGCTGGTCATTCCCTTGGAAGAGGCAGGTCGATTCTGGCGTTGTCCCGGGCCTGGGAGTGCAGGGCGGCGAGCATGATCTCCAGGGTGTGGCGGGCCCGCCGCGGGGGAGAGCTGCTCACCGCCGTCCCCTGGATCATCTCCGCCAGTTCCTCCACCGCGGGGATGAGGGCGGCGCCGAAGGGGTCGGGGTAGGCGGCGCCGTTCTCCGAGGAGACGGGGACCAGGTTCCCCTGGGCCGCGTCGGTGGTCCAGACCTGGCAGTGCTGGTCGCTGACCACGATGCGCCCATCCGGCCCCTGCAGGTCGAACTCGAAGAGCAGCGGCGTCAGCTTGGCGCTGTTGATCAGGGCGCGGGCCCCGTTGGCGAACTCGACGATGATCGTTGAGCCCGGGTCGTGCTGCGGGTCCCGGCCCCCCTTGCCGTCGTACACCAGGCCGTACTCCTCGAAGCCGCGCTCGTGGGCGGCGATCACCCAGACGGGCTCGGCCTCGGCGAAGTAGCAGACCGCGTCCACGAGGTGGGTGCCGTTGCGGAACAGCATGGAGCGCCGGCCTCCCATGTGGGCGACGATGCGGGTCAGAGGGCCGACGGCGCCGGCGCGCACGGCCTGGCGCACCTCCCGGTAGCGCGGATTCCAGCTGCGGGTGTGGTCCACCGACATGCAGGTGCCGTGGCCCTCCACGGTGGCGATCATGCGGTCGGCGTCGGCCAGGGTGGTGGCCAGCGGTTTCTCGCAGAAGATCCCCCTGACGCCGGCCTCCGAGGCATGGCATGCGGCGTCGGCGTGCAGGTGATCGGGGGTGGCGACGCTGATCACGTCGAGGTTCTCCCGCTCCAGCATGAGGCGGTAGTCGGTGTATTCGCCGATGCGGCCCGCAGGGATCTCAGCCCGCTCGTAAAACCGCGGCATGACATCCGGATTGATATCGCAGACGGCGGCCAGGTCGTACCGGGGGGAACGGGCGTAGGCCCAGGCGTGGGAGCCGCCGAGGCCGCCGCCGATGACCGCGGCGCGCAGGGTGTCGCCGCTCATGGCCTCAGACGACGCCGAAGGCGAGCATGGCGTCGGCCACCTTGCGGAAGCCGGCGATGTTGGCGCCGGCGAGGTAGTCGATGCGCCCGTCCTCGCCGCGGCCGTGCTCGACGCAGCGGAGGTGGATGTCGGCCATGATCTGCTCGAGCTGCCGCTCCATGTCCTCCAGGTTCCAAGACAGGCGGGCGGAGTTCTGGCTCATCTCCAGGCCGGAGACGGCCACGCCGCCGGCGTTGGCCGCCTTCGCCGGGCCGAAGAGCACGCCGGCCTCCTGGAACCGCTCCACGGCCTCCGACTCGCTCGGCATGTTGGCCCCCTCGCAGACGGCGCGCGCGCCGTTGCCGATCAGCGCCCCGGCGTCCTCCCCCGACACCTCGTTCTGGGTGGCGCAGGGCAGGGCCAGGTCGCAGGGCACGCCCCAGGGGCGGGCGCCGGCGTGGAAGGCGGCGCCGGGATATTCGTCGGCGTATTCGGAGATGCGCCCGCGGCGGACCTCCTTCAGGTCCTTGAGGAAGGCGAGCTTCTCCTCGTCGATGCCGTCCGGGTCGTGGATGAAGCCCCCCGAGTCCGACAGTGTCTGCACCTTGCCCCCGAGCTGGAGCAGCTTCTCGGCGGCGTGGAGGGAGACGTTGCCCGAGCCGGAGATGTTGGCCCGCAGACCCTCGATCCCGCCGCCGTCCTCGGTCAGCATGTGCGACAGAAACAGCACCGCCCCGTACCCGGTGGCCTCGCTGCGGATCAGGCTGCCCCCGAACTCGAGCCCCTTGCCGGTGAGCACCCCCTCGAAGGTCCCGGTGATGCGCTTGTACTGGCCGAACATGAAGCCGATCTCCCGCGCCCCGACGCCGATGTCGCCGGCGGGCACGTCCACGTTGGGGCCCACGTGGCGGTAGAGCTCGGTCATGAAGGCCTGGCAGAACCGCATCACCTCGTCGTCCGACTTCCCCTTGGGATTGAAGTTGGCGCCTCCCTTGCCGGCCCCCATGGGCAGCCCCGTGAGACTGTTCTTGAAGGTCTGCTCGAAGGCCAGGAACTTGAGCACGCTCGGGGTCACGTTGTGCGAGAACCGCAGGCCCCCCTTGTAGGGGCCGATGGCGTTGTTCATCTGCACGCGGTAGCCGCGGTTGACGCGGATCTCGCCGGCGTCGTCCCGCCACGAGACGCGGAAGGAGACGATGCGGTCCGGCTCGGTCATGCGTTCGAGGATCCGGTACTCCCGGTAGAGGGGATGGCGGTCGATGTAGGGCAGCAGCGCCTCGGCCACCTCCCGCACGGCCTGGTGGAACTCCTCCTCGCCGGGGTTGCGCAACGCCAGACCCTCCATGAAACGGGCCATCTCGGGATGGGGCTTCCTTCCGTCGGTCATGTATCAGATCCTCTCTGAGAGTCGGGTGTCGTCATGCTTCTTCCCCTGGCCTGGCCGAGTCGAAGAGCGCGGCCAGTAGATCCAGTTTCCGGGATACCTCCTCCGGGATTGCGGCTGGTTCCACGAAGTCGATGAGCCGGTGCAGCTCTCCCTTGCGCAGGAGCATGGCGTGGTTCAGCCGTTCGGCGAGGCGGCGGAAGAACTCCTCCGCGAAGTCGCTGAGCTTGACCTGGGCCGTGGCCGCCTCCCACACCAGGCGGGCCCCGTCGGCGTCGAGCCCCTGCCAGGTCGCGAAGTCCGCGGCCCGTCCGGGGAAGACGCGCTCCTGGATCAGCTCGTCGAGGACTTCCGCCGTCTCCTTGCGGTAACCGCCGAAGAGCGTCATGTCCCGGTAGTGATGAGCCGCGTAGCTCAAAAGGACGCCCGGCGTCACGTAGTAGTTCTCCACTTCGTAGCGGGTCCAGCAGGCGGTCCGAAGCCCCCCTCCACTCGCTCGAGCTCGGAATCCATGTCGGCGCCGGGGAAGTTGTCCTGCACGTAGAAGGCGTTGATGCGCTCGTCCCACGTTTCGGCGGCTCGATGGCTCAGTCTCTCACCCAGGGCCCGAAGGTTGTCGAGATCGGTGCCGCCCTCGACGTAGAGCACGTAGCCGCGTTGGCGCGCCCGGACGTAGTGATCGGCCCCGTAGTGCTTGAGAGCGTTGCGGATCCCGGTCTTCTGGGCCAGGTCGTCCGCCTGCCCCTCCAGCAGCAGGGTGAGGTTGTGGTCGAGCGCTTCCTGGAGGATGACCTCCGAGTGGGTCACGAGGACGACCTGCGACTCGTTGCGGGCGGCGATCTCGCGCAGCAGCACGTAGACCTGCTTCTGGCGCAGGATCTCGAGATGGGCGTCGGGCTCGTCGATGAGGAGCACGCTGCCCCGATGGGAATACAAATGGGCGAAGATCAGCAGCATCTGCTGCAGCCCTCGCCCCGCCAGTGCCACGTCCAGCCGCTCCCGGACATCGTCCTGCCGGTAGAACAGGTCTATGGCACCGCGGGCGGTCTCCTCGGGATCGGCCAGCCTCACCCTGAACAGCCGCTCCACAAGTCCGGTGATCTGCTTCCAGTCCTCGGGGGACTCGCGGAATACGATCAGGCACAGGTTGCGCAGCACCTGGGCCGTCTGCCCCTGGCCCAGCAACACGTCGATGCGCCCGGGCTGGAGGAGGGGTTCCTCCGTCTCGATGCCCGACATCGGGTACAGCAACTCGACGTTGATGGCAGCCGCCCTCTCGATGAGTTCAGGTCTGGCAAGGGTGGCCTCGTCGGGGGTGCAGTAGACCAACTCGTTTCCCTGGTTGCGGAACTGCATGGTCACGGGCTCGACCTTGTTCTCGTGAAGGACGCCGAGTGTGATCTGCAGCTTGATGTCGCGGTTGCCCGTGCGCACGGCGGCGTTGTGCCAGAAATATCGTGTCCGCTGAACGGGGACCGAGATGATGTTGAGCCGGTTGAGCGAAGTCGACGTCCGCTCTTTGGGCGGCGCCTCACCCTTGATATCGAACCAGGTCCTGACGGCCTGCGACCAGAGGGCGATGGCCTGGATGGCCGTGGTCTTGCCGCTGTTGTTCGGACCGATGAGGACGGCCGGGTGATCAAGCTCGATGCGCTGCTTGTCGCCGAAGCGCTTGAAGTTCCGGATCTCCAGCCAGTGCAGCAGCCTCATGCAGGCAGCCCGGACTTGCGCCGCAGCCTGTCCTGGCGCGGCTCCTCGGCCCGGCGCAGGGCCAGCTCGGGCACGTGCAGCTCGCCGAGCACCTCGGCGTCGGCGCGGACGAAGCCCTCGGCGTAGCTCACCTGGGCGTACCAGCCGGCCGTCCCCGCGCCGATCTCCACCCGTTTGCGGGCGAACTCCTCGAACTGGCCCTGGCTCTCGAAGAGCGTCTCCGCCCGCACGCGTTGGTCGCGCCATTCGCTGATGTCCACGTAGAAGTCGATCTCCTCGTGCGGGAAGTAGATGCCGAGGTAGAAGGTCGCCGCCACCGTGTGGGGCCTCTCCCGGGTCTCGTGGTCGGGCATGGCGGCCAGACCCTTGGCCTCGAGCACGGCGATGGCTGTCTCAGCGTGGTCGTCGAGGGCCATGTTGGCCATGCCGTGGCGCGCGTTGTAGTAGGGCTTCTGGGTGATCAGCACGTGGGGGCGCACGTCGTGGAAGACCTGTCTCAGCTCGTCGACGGCCCCGGGGCTGCTCTCCAGGCGGAAGGGCTGGGGCCACTGCAGGATGCGCACGTCGGTGACCCCGAAGAGGGCGCACACGCGCCGCACCTCGCCGGCCTTGATCCGGGCGTACTCCTCCGGCTTCTGGTCGAGCACGGACGGGTCGCGCTCGGCCTCGGGCTTGAGCAGCTCGTCGTGGAGCCGCTCGTTGTGGGTGCGGGCGCCGCTGGTGACGGTGACCACGGTGACCGAGTCGCCCCGGGCCGCGTGGATGCCGCAGGTGGCGGCGCAGTGGGTGAAGTCGTGGGGATGGGCGACGACGACGAGAATGCGCAGCGGGCTCTCACTCATGCGGTCCTCTGTTCGATGGCCGGCACGGGAGTGTACCGGTTGTGGCCGCCCGACCGGTCCTGGCCGCGCAACAGGTAGATGCGGTGACGGCCTGGGCCGTCGGACGTCTCGGCGTGGCGCACGCGGGCGGGGCAGTAGCGCATGGTGTACCCGCAGCGCCGGCGGGCGGAGCGGTTGGCGTTGGAGGCGTGGAGGGTGAAGGCGTCGTGGAAGTGGCACTCGCCGGCGTCCAGCTCCAGGTCGACGATCGCGGACTCGTCGATCTCCCCGGTATCCGCCTCGCTGCCGAAGAGGTAGCCCTCCTCCTGCACGGCCTCGTAGCGCAGACCGCGGCGGCGGTGGCTGCCGGCCACGACCCGCATGCAGCCGTTGTCGACGCGGGACTCGTCCACGGCCAGCCACATGGTGATCACCTCCATGGGCTGCAGCCGGTCCCCCCAGTAGACGCCGTCCTGATGCCAGGGCACGGCCAGGCCGTCGTCGGCGCGCTTGCTGATGAAGTGGCTGGACCAGAGGACGATGTCGGGCCCGACGAAGCGCTCGATCACGTCCAGCACCCGCGGGTGGGCGAGGTAGCGGAACAGGCAGGGGTGCTCGAAGTGGGGCACGTCGAGGGACTCGGGGCGCCGCTCCGGCGGCAGGGCGGCGATCAGGCCGTCCACGTAGCCGCGCAGGTCCTCCAGCTCCGCCTCGGCAAAGAGGCGGCCGAAGGTCAGGTAGCCGTGCTCGCGGTAGAAGCGGACCTGCTCGTCGGTGACGGTCCTCTCGGTCTTCCAGTTCATGGGGCGGCGGCCTCGTGGATCGCAGAACTCGTGGACGGCATCGAACGTCTCAAGGGGCAGGGAATATGGGAAAAACAAGGAGGCGTGACATGAGCACGCACATGCGGTATCTGGCGATCCTGGCGGTCTCGCCGCCGGCTGCTCCTCGGTGCGGACGGAGCACCCGGTCAGCGCCCATCCCGAGGCCCTCGACAAGTCCCGGCTGGAAGGAGCCTGGCTGGTGGAGGAGGAGATCGTCCATCTGAAGTTCGGCGACGACAACGTGGGGAGGCTGGCCGCCCTGGAATGGAACGGCGGCGAGTTCCGCACCCGACGCTACGAGTTCGTCGTCGCCCACGCCGGCGAGGGCCGTTTCGTGAGCCTCCGGGAGGCGGGGGAGGAGCAATACGACTTGTTCGCCTACGAATTCGCGGACAACGGCGACCTCGTCGTCCGCAGTGAGTCCACCGATGCCTTTGCGCGCGCCGTCGAGGCGGGGCGGCTGCGGGGGGAGGTCCGCAGGGACGGGGATGATACGGAGGTGGTGCTGGCCAGCCCCTCCGACAGCCTGCTCTCCTTCCTGTCGTCGGCGGCCCCCGGCGATCTGTTCGAAGGCACGGCCTTCGTCCTGAAGAGGCTACCCGCCGGCGACCCGGAGTGACGGGGGCCGGACCGGCGCCAGGGACCGCTTCACCAGGTCCCCGAACGGGGTCAACCGGGTGCGGCTGCGGGAGGTGAACATGCTCGGCGTCCAGGCGTGGTCCCAGATCCAGGCGGTCCAGCCCAGGCCCAGCCCCTCGCAGTAGCCCACCAGGGCCTCGCCGTAGTTGCGCTCGCTGGCCGGGTGCTCGTCGCCGAACCCCCACTCCCCGAGAAAGACGGGGTACGTCATGGACAGCTCGGTGACGACCCGCTTCCAGGCCACCCCCACCCAGGGATAGGGGTGGATCTCGTAGACGATGCCCTCCCGGCGCACCGGGTCGGCGAGGGCGCCGTCCAGCTCGCTGGCGAAGTTGACGCCGGAGACCAGGACCAGGGCGCCGGGGTGCTCGTCCCGCACCGCGTCGACCAGCTCCTCGGCCACCGGCCGCCACCGGCTCCAGGAGATGAAGGCGGGCTCGTTGAAGACGCTGTAGATCACCCAGGGCCTGTCCCGGTAGCGGGCGGCGATCTCGGCCAGGGAGGCGAGAGCCAGCCCGAGGTCGGGATCGTAGGGGTTGCCGCTCCAGGGGGGATCCCAGCCCCAGGGGGTGTCCTCCACCTCGCCGGTGAGTGGGTTGCCGTGGGCGTGATAGCCCAGCAGCAGGTACAGCTCCCGCTCGCCGGCCCAGTCGACCAGGGGGTCGACGAAGTCCCGCAGGTAGGCCGGGTGGTTGGCCATCAGGCCGGGATGCATGGGCACGCGCACGATGCCGGCCCCCCACTCGCGGACCAGGGTCTCCAGGTCCTGCTGGCTGGGCCTGGGCTGGTAGCGGAAGCCCCGGCCCACCAGCGGATCGACGACGGCCACCCCCCGCAGGATGACGTCGGCGCCGCCGGCGTCGACGATGCGGTTCTCCTCCACGCGCAGGGCGGTGAACGACGTTGGGGGCGCCGGGTCCGTCACCAGCACCTGGGTGGGCAGCTCGCCGCAGGCGGCCGCCCACAGGGCCATGGCCGCGGCGGAGAAGGTCCGGGCGGCGGAGCCGAGCATGCCGCCAGGCCTCCGCGGACCGGGCGCCGGCCGCGCCACTATTCGTCCAGCCTGTGCCCGCAGTTGGGGCAGTTCCGCTCGCCGCCGTCGCGCGCCTGCAGCTCGTCGACGAAGCCGGCCCCCAGCAGGCCCGCGGGCAGGGCGAACATGCCGATGCCCAGCACGGCGATGCAGGCGGCGATGAACTTGCCCGCCCCGGTGACCGGGTAGTAGTCGCCGTAGCCGACGGTGGTCAGGGTGATCACCCCCCACCACATGGTCTGGGGAATGCTGGAGAACTTGTCGGGCTGGTCGTCGTGCTCGACGAAGTACATGAGCGAGGACGCGATCACCAGGAGGGTGACGAGCACGATGCAGATGCTGGCCAGCTCCTCCCGCTTGCCCAGCACCACCCGTCCGAGCAGCCTCAGCGCCCTCGAGTAGCGGAACAGCTTCGCCAGCCGGAAGAAACGCAACAGGCGGACGATGCGGATGAAGCGCATGTCCAGGCCGAAGAGGGGCAGGAAGAGGGGCAGGATGGCCAGCAGGTCGATCAGGGCCAGGGGCGTGACGGAGAACCGGAGCCGGCCCAGCACGGGACGCGGGTACCTCGGGTCCGCCGTGCACGACCACAGGCGCAACCCGTACTCGACGCTGAAGACGATCAGGGAGAACCGCTCGAACCAGCGAAAGGCGTCCGGGTGCAGGGCATGGACCGGCTCCACCGTCTCCAGGGTCAGGGCCACGATGTTGAGGAAGATCAGCCCCAGGATGCCGAGGTCCACGGCCCGGCTGCGGGGGTCGCCGTCGGACGAGACGGCCAGGAGATGGTGCACTTGCTGCTTCAGCGGCATGAGGTGCCTCATGGAGCGGGTGGGTGGAAGCGCAGCACAGTGGTCGGAACGGGCCGGTGGTGCCACAGCACCTGGAAGCGGTCCTTGTACTCGTCGATGGCCCGAACAAGGTAGTCGGTGGTCTGGCTGTACCCCAGGCTCTCCAGCACGACGTAGTCCACCCCCTCGTGCTCCATGCGGGAGAGTACCGCCGCCGGCTCTTCGAAGGGGAATCCGACAGTTCGCCGGCCGGAGACGATGTACATCCAGAAGCCTTTCCGGCAGAGAACGATGGCTTCTTCCGGGGTGTTGGCCTCGAGCCACTTACCGGCCTGGTAGTAGCGCGCCCAGTTCGGCGGGTAGTCGTCGTCAGCGTAGTCGGACAGGCGCTTGACGCCGCCGGCGTGGGCGATGAGCCACGCCGTCAGACATCCCCATACCGCGAGTCGGCTGGCATGGCTTGCCGCCCTGCCCGTTGCCGCCAGTCTGTCGCGGATCTGCAGAACCGTCCAGACCCCCAGCAGGACGACCACCGGAACGACGGGCACGAGGAAGCGGTCCCCTGACCAGAACCACAACAGCACCATGCCCATGAAGAAGGCCGCGTAGAGAAGGAGCAGGTGTTCGCCTCGCCGGATGCAGAGGACCGTCGCGGCGGTGGCCAGCACGATCAGCAACAGGGGCGCGGGGTGGAGAATGGTATCCGTACCGCCGAAGGAAGGCACCAGGAGTTCGGGCCATCCCCTCAGATAGCGATCCACTTGTCCGATGAAGCGATCGAGGAAACCGGGCAGGTCGAGCCAGCCCTGCTCCGGATAGTACGGGTTGACCATGAAGAGCTGCTTGAGATAGACGCCGCCGCCGCCCACGGCTTGGTTGCGCAAGGTCCACGGCAGCCAGCAGACGAATGTCGCGCCCACAAAGAGGAGACCGCGGCGGAAATCACGCCGGAGGAATAGCCAGGCCGCCACGGCCGCCACCAGCGCGATCCCGGCCGTGCGGATGTAGCAGGCCCAGATGGTGCAGGCCATGCCGCCGAGGAGCCACCAGTTCCCCCGGATCCCCTCGCGCCTGGCTCCCCGGTCGACGAGCCAGAGGGCCAGGAGAGAGAAGGTCAGATAGGGAACCTCGGACATGACTTGGTGCGCGTAGTGGAGCAACAGTGGGCCATACGTCTCGCCGTCCGTCCCGTGGGTCAGATAGCTCTTGCCGGCCATCAGGCTCAGGGCCACCACCGCGAGCCCGGGCCAGACGCCCACCCGCTCCCTGGCCAACTGGTAGAGCACGCCCATCCCCAGTGAGAACAAGGCCAGGACGAGAGCCTTCATGGGTACCCAATCATCCGGGAAGGCCCATGCCAGGGGAGCCAGCAGGAGGGGAAACCCGAAGGGGGTCTTGGTCGAAGGTTGTGGGTCGGGGGCGTTGATGTGGGACAGGCCCTCGCCCTGGGCCAGGCTGCGGGCCAGGGTGATGAACGCGGCGTTGTCGCCGCTGAGGGAAAGCTTGGAATCGAAGGTCCAAAGCCCCAGGACGAGGGTAGCCGCCATCACCAGGAGAGGAAGGCCGTAGCGCGCCTTTGCCGTCTCCGGCCAAGGGGTCCCTCGGGGGGTATCCGCGGTGGGCTCCCGGTGCGATCTCTCGCCCGATTCCTTCCTCCGGGACTTCATCCTGACTCCTCCTGGGCCCACAGACTGGGGGGCTGCAGGGTTGCTCCGGGAATTCTACGGGCCATACCACCCCGCCTGCAGGGACCACATGCGCGCGTACTCCCCGCCCCGGGAGACCAGCTCGTCGTGGGTTCCGTTCTCCACGAGCCGGCCCTCCTTCAACACCAGGATCCGGTCGCACAGCCGCGCCGAACCCAGGCGGTGGGAGACGACGATGGTGGTCCGTCCTCCGGACATGGACAGGAAGCGGCGGAAGACGTCGGCCTCGGCCTGCGGATCCAGGGAAGCGGTCGGCTCGTCGAGGACGACGAGGCCGGCGCGGCGCATGAAGCCGCGGGAGATGGCGACGCGCTGCCACTCGCCGCCGGACAGCTCCGTGCCTCCTTCGAACTCGCGCGTGAGCAGGGTGTCGTAGCTCTTGGGGAGGTGGCCCGCAACAGTGTCGGCCCCGCCCTGGCGCGCGGCGCGCTCGATCTCGCTTCGCTCCCCCATCCTCTCGCTGCGTCCGAAGCCGATGTTCTCGCCGAGGGTGAAGGCGAAGCGGGTGTAGTCCTGGAAGACCGCGGCCGACTGGTCCCGCAGTTGGTCGCGGTCCACCTCTTCCGCGTGGAGGCCGCCGTAGCGCAGCTCGCCGCTTGTGGGCCGGAACAGCCCCAGCAGGATCTTGACGAGGGTGGTCTTGCCGGCGCCGTTGGCGCCCACCAGGGCGACGCGCTCGCCGGGTCGGATGGTGAAGGTGATCTCCTCGAGGGCGGGGCGTTCCGCCCGAGGATACCGGAAGGAGAGGCGGCGAGCCTCGATCGGAGTCCTGTCGAGGGCGCCGATGTTTCTCCCTCCCTTTGGCTCTTCGGGACCGAGGTCGAGGTAGATGAACAGATCCGCGATGTTGAGCAGCCGCACGGCCAGGAAACCCATGCGGTTGACGAGTCGGGCGACGCCGAGCCGCACCTGGCGCAGGGCGACGATCATGGCGGCGAACTGCCCGGCCGACAGTCCGCCTGCGAGGACAGCCCACGCCGCCCAGCCGACGCCGGCGCCCAGGGCCAGAAGGCTGAAGGCGGACAGGGCACCGCCGACGGCGTAGTGCCGGCGCCGCTGCCGGTAGAGGAGGTCGGCAACCTTCCAGTAGAGGTGCTCCCACCATCCGGTCAGGACCGGTCCAAGTCCGAAGACGCGCACCTCCTTGGCGGCGTCGCGTCCGGTGAGCGCCCCCTCCAGGTACCCCCGCAGGCGCTGCGCCTGGGTTTGCTCGCGATGGAGATGGAAGTGCTGCAGGTTGTGGACCATCCCGGCCAGCGGCTCCGGCAGCGAGACGAGGACGACGGCCACGAGGAGCAGCGGGTCCCAGAGCCCGACCACGACGGCCACCGAGACGGCGGTCACCGTTCCCGTGATGATGGCGTAGGTGGCGCCGAGAACGTTGAGGAAGAAGCCGGGGGTCGCCGTCTCCTGGGCGCGGCGCAGGAGATCGTGGAAGTCGGCGCGCTCGAAGACCTCCAGACGGAGGGTCCGGCATTTCGCCTGGAGCTGCTCGAGGAGACGGTCCTCCATCTCCTGCTTCAGCCGCTCGAGCAGGATCGTCCAGGACCACTCCCGGATGCCGGTCTGGGCCAGGCTCACGGCCGCCCACAGGGCCAGCCACGGGAGCATGGCATCGGCGGGCAGCACGTCCTCGTACACGTCCAGGCCGCGGTCGAAGAGTTCCCGGACGACCCAGACCGTCGCGGCGGGCAGCAGGCCGGCAGTGAACTGTAGTCCCAGCGAGGCGGTGGCCCGCCGGGGGTCGGTGCGGATCATCCATATGAGGAAACGGAGAAAAGTCCGCGGCGCCGGGGGGCGCTGGAGGGTCGGGTCGGGCTCTACCGGTACCACGACGCCTGTTCCTCCCACATGGCGGCGTAGACCCCCCGCGCCGCCACCAGCTCGTCGTGACCGCCCTGCTCGACGATGCGGCCCTTCTGCAGCACGAGGATGCGGTCGGCCATGCGCGCCGAGCCGAGGCGGTGGCTGATGAGCAAGGCGGTGCGCCCCTCGAGAAGCCCGGCGAACTGCCGATACAGCTCGGCTTCGGCCACGGCGTCGAGGGAGGCCGCCGGCTCGTCGAGGATGAGCAGCTCCGGATTGCGGGTGAAGGCGCGGGCGAGGGCGAGGCGCTGCCACTCGCCGACGGAGAGGCCCTGGCCGCCGTCGAGGACGTGGCCGACAGGCGTGTCGTACCCGCCGGGAAGCCGTTGAGCGAGCTCTTCGGCCCCGGACCGCCGTGCGGCATCGGCGACCACCGCCGGGTCGGGTTGCAGCCACCGGGGCCACAGGTCGTGATGAGGCTTCGCCGACGGCGCTGCCGGCGCGGCGATGCCGATGGACTGCCCGAGGGTGAATTCGAAGCGGAAGTAGTCCTGGAAGGCGGCGCTCACGGCGCCGGCCAGGCTGTCGGGGTCGATCTCGCCGTAGTCGCGGCCGTCGGCCAGGACACGGCCGGCCGTGGGCGGATAGAGGCCGAGGAGGATCTTGGCCAGGGTCGACTTGCCGGATCCGTTCTCGCCGACGAGGGCCACCCTCTCTCCCGGGGCCAGGTGAAAGCCGACCCCCTGCAGCACGGGAGGGGCCGCCTTGTCGGAGGCGGAGGCCGGATAGGCGAAGTGGACGGCCTCGACCTCGATCCCCTGGCGCAGTGGCCGTGGGAACGGCGCTCTCCCGGACCGCCCGGCCGAGGCAGCCTCGGCTGCGCCGTCGTGAAACTGCGGGTCGAGGAACTCCCGCACGTAACCGACCTCGGCGGACTCGGCCTGCAGCTCCCTGGAGTTGTTGCCGAGACTGCCGCCGGCGCCCAGCATGTCGTCGACTCCCTGGAAGAGGGCGACGAAGCTTCCGGGCGTGAGGACCCGGTCGCCGAGCAGGTACGCCAGGACTCCGGCCACGCCGGCCCCCACGGCCACGCCCAGCCCGCTGACCGGGAGCACTCCCATGAACTGGCGGCGGCGCTGCTCGAAGAGTCGCTCGCGCAGCACCTGGCGCATCCCGCGCCAGCGCCCGGTGAGGTGGCCGTGCAGGGCGAAGAGGCGCATCTCCTGCTGCTCCCCCCGCCCGGTGAGGATGCGGTCCACGTACCCGGCGCGGCGCTCCTCCGGGGTCTCGCCGTAGGTGAAGGCCATGAACTTGCGGCTCCGCTCGATCTCCAGCCGCACCTGGGGAACCAGCACCGCCAGCAGGGCCAGCGAGATCCACGGGCTGACCGGGGCGAACATGGCGGCCACCGAGACCGCCGTGATCACCGCCTGGAAGAACTGCAGGACGGTGAACAACAGCCGGCTGACCCTGCGCCCCGGATTCCGGGCCCGCTCGAGGCGGTCGTAGGTCTCGCTGGCCTCGAAGAACAGCAGGGGCAGACGCGACGACGTCGTCAGCAGGCGGCGGCCCAGGACGTGGGCGAGGACCTGCTCGAGCCGCAGATGGAGGATGTCGCGCACGTTCCACAGCACTTCCCTGGTAAGCAGCAGAAGCAGGCCGAAGGCGATCAGCCAGGGGAGAGCGTCGCCGAAGCCCGCCGGGCCGCCGCCGGCGGCGTCGACCACGGTGTCGACGAGGTTCCGGGTGACGTGGATGAGCAGGGCCGGCTGAAGGCCCAGCAGGAGCTGGATGACGATCAGGCCGAGGGCCGCGGCGCTCGCATGGGCCCAGGCGTGGCTCCAGGCCCAGCGCACGTTGACGGCGATGTTCGCGGCGCTGGAGCGCCGGTTCCAGTACTCGAGGTCGATTCTACCCACGGGGCGCGGCTCTCAGGCGGGGCCGGAACTCAGGAACCGGCGCACCCCCATTTGACGCGTTGATGCTCCGGCCCTTCTTAGAGGCAGCACACAAGGGCTGCGGCCAGGCCGCTACCAAGGAGATGACATGACGACCACGGCGGAAGCAAGGACTCTCAGGGCGCTGACGGAGGACCAGGTCACGAGCTTCGCGGTGAACGGCTTCCTCGTGGTGGAGGACCTGCTGTCGCCCGCGGAGGTCGAGGCCCTGTCGGCGCGCACCGACCAGATCGCGGCGGGGGAGGCGGAGCACGTCTCGGCGGACCGGGTGCAGCTCGAGCGCATCTACCGGGACGGGGAGGCGGAGGTCCGGGACCGCGTGCTGGCGGTGCGCAAGCTCTACCGCATCGCCGTGCAGGACGACGTCATGTGGGGGCACGCGAGCAACCCGAAGATCGTCGACATCATCGCCGACCTGCTCGGCAGCGAAGACATCAAGATGTACGGCGACCAGCTCTTCATGAAGCCGCCCGGGATCGGCGCCGAGCAGCCCTGGCATCAGGACTCGGCCTCGTGGCGCGACATCTTTCCCATGGACCTGGTCTCGGCGTGGACGGCGATCGACGAGGCCGACCGCGGCAACGGCTGCCTGGAGTTCGTGCCCGGCACCCAGCGCTGGGGGATGATGCAGAGGCCGCGGCTGCGGACCTTCCACGAGGATCTCGGCCGGGAGCCGTGGCCGGCCGTGGCCGTGCCGCTGAGGCCGGGCAGCGTCAGCTTCCACCACAGCCTCACCGTCCACCGCAGCGGCGCCAACACCTCCGGCCGCCGGCGCCGGGGCTACGCCGTGCACTACATGCGGGCCACGTCGTGGCAGGACGAGTCCGTCACCGACGCGCCGGAGCAGCCGCCCTTCCGCCAAGTGCGGGGCCGCTCCTACCCGGGCCGGGTGTAGGCGCGGGGGACGGCCCAGGCGACGGGGGCAGCAGCCTTCGACGCGGGCAGCGACCCCCTCACTTCAGACATCCCCGCACGGCTTCCCGGTAGCTCTCCAGACCGGGCGTTTTCAGGCCCTTCGCCTTGGCCAGGTCGTCCCACTTCCTCAGCTGCACGGCGGTTTCCCAGTGGGCATTGCGCTCGAAGGCGGCTTTCTCGGCGTCGGACATGAACCCGCCCTGCAGCTCGAAGCTCCGTTGGGAGGCCCTCGACAGGGTCTGGTAATAGTCCCGGTCCACGGTGCAGATGTAGCGCTTGGCCGGCACGTGCAGCCCCACCGGCTCGGTCACGGCGTCGATGAAGAAGGGCTCCAGGTACTCGGCTCCCACCTCTTCGTGGCACAGATCCTCGGTGAGGAAGTCGACCTCCTCGTTGTGCTCGTCCACCAGGAAATGGCCGAGGTCGTGCAGCAGGGCGCCCGTCATCTGCACCCCGTCGCCTCCGGATAGCCGCGCCTGGTTGGCGCACTGCAGGGCATGGTCGAGCTGGGTCACGGTCTCGTCGTAGAAGGACTGCCCCTGCCGCTCCATGTAGGCGAACAGGAGATCGACCTTGCGGTCAGGCCCGGCCTGTTCCAGCTCCCTGGCCAGGGAGGGATCCACGAGCTCGCTCATGTGTGCCATGTCAGCAGCCTCTCTATTCTATCGTCAAAGATCGCTCAATAAACCGAGGAAGGATGGTCATGCCAAACCCCGTGGTGCACTTCGAGATCACCGGCAAGGACGCCGAGGCCCTGCAGCAGTACTACCGCGACCTCTTCGGCTGGAGTCTCACCCCCATGGCCCCGGACGTGCCCTACGGCCTCGTCGGCCCGGAGGAGACCGGCGGCGGCATCGGCGGAGGCGTCGGCGCGAGCATGGACGGCACTCCCATGCTCACCTTCTACGTGCAGGTCGACGACATCCAGGCCGCCCTGGACCGGGCCGCCGAGCTCGGCGGTGAGATCGTGGTGCCTCCCACTGTCATCCCGGGGGCCGTCACCTACGCCCTCTTCAAGGACATGGAGGGAAACATCGTGGGACTCGCCGCCTCGGAGACGCCGCCGGCCGAGTGAGGCGACAGCTCCGGCTGACGGCGCCCGGCGCGCCGGGGAGGCCGCCTTCAGTGCTGGAGCTTGCGGTATTCCCGGCAAGACTCTTCAAGAGATGGCGGCGCGGGATCCCTGAGTTGTTGGGCCTCATGGCACATCCGGTACAGTTTGTCCGCCAAAGGACGGGGATTCGTGGACTTCCAGGCCCTGTACTCCAGTGTCTCGTCAATCGATTCGCCGTCTATGTAGGCAAACCAGGTCTCGATATTGCGCCGCGGGACGAGGATGATCACGGGGTCCTTTGAGGTTCTTGCGGGTACCCCTTGGCGGCCGCACTCCTCATCGAGCTGAGATCTCCGTTGCTCCGTCGTGTGCTGATCCGCGTCGGTGACGACGATCAGGAAGGCGTCTTGTCGGCTGCGAATGGCCTTCAGTTGATTGGGGTACCTCTCCCGAACCCATTGCTCGCCGGACTGGGACCCGTGAGGTACCGGCAGCGTTGTGATGTCGTGAGCTCTGAATGGTCGACGCCGCAGGAATCGGCGTACGAAGGAGTCTGTTGGAGTGTCCTCGCAGACCAGTACGATGCGGGCGCTCATTCCCACCGTCTCGCCATGGTCTCGGACAGCGACAGACCGTCGACGACACTCTTCGGTTCCTTGCTCACCCGCACCGGGCCGTCCCCGTCGCGGAAGAACCACCTGCCGCCGGCTCCCGCCATGTAGTCGATCGTCACCGGGTGATGCGAGGCGACGACTACCTGTCCCAAGGATTCCCCGACCCGCTCGACCGCCTCGGCGAGCCAAGGCTGTACCTCCCCAAGGGCGAGGTAGTTGTCGGGTTCGTCGATGAACAGGGATACACGGCGGTCCGAAGAGAGATGGGTCAGGCTGTACATGGCGATCAGGGCTCGCTGGCCATCGGAGAGTTGATCGAAACCGTAGCGGACCGGCTCGGATGAGGGGCCTCGGAAGATCGCCTTGAGAGCCCGGGAGTTCTCACCGGACTCCGTGAGATTGATGGAGTCGAAGCCCGGAAGCGCTTCACGGAGGACTGCGAAGAGCGAGACGATGGAGCTCATGTTTTCCTGCGCGGCGCGTCGGTACCAGCCGACGAAGTTTTCCATCAAGGGCTCGAGGAACTCGTCCTCGGTTCTCGTCTCCGGTGCCATGATCGGCGGGCAGCAGCCGACGATGATGTAGTTGGCGAGGTCCTTCTTGAACCGGGTCAGCTTCTTGTTGTCGGGTCTTTCGTTCAGGAAGCCAATCCCCGACTGGGACCAGTCAAAGGGATACGAAGGGCCTCTCATGTAGTCGTCGTGGTACAGCTGCGCCTCTCCGCCCTTGAATTCGAATATGGGGTAGCCCTCGTGTTCGAGTGTTTCTTCCCAGACTCGCATCTTGCCAAGAGAGAGGTCATGCTGCACAGTGAGCGAGTAGCGGTAGGCTTCGTCGTCGAGGCGGGTCTCGATTTCCAACCGCTGTTCGTTGCGCTGGCCCTTGAGAGAAAGGTCCCGGGCGGGGAACACTTCCTCCACCCTCGCTCCGCGGACGACCAGGTTCTGGATTTTGCTGAGCACGTTCAGGACGGAGGTCTTGCCCGTACCATTCCTGCCCAGAAGGACATTCGCCTCTTCCAGCTCGAGTTCAAAGTTCTCCAGGCACCGGAAGTTGTCGACGTAAAGTCTTGTCAGCACGAGGGTTACCTCTTGCGGGAGAGAACATCCCGGCCACTACCCCGGCCACTTCCTGCCAAGGTCGCCGAGAGGACATTCTCTGTCAAGTTGCGCCTCTTCTGGTGCCGCCTCAGATGCGGGTCTCGCCAATCGGCCAGGCCAGCGTCAGCATTCCCAGGTAGGCCTCGTACATGTGTTGAACGTTGCCCACGTAGTGCACGGGCTGGCCGCCGCGGCAGAAACCGTAGCGCGCCCGCTTGTAGTAGGCCGGCTTGGCGAGCAGCTTCATGGCCCGTTCCACGTGGCCGAACCACTGGTTGGAGTCCCAGCCCTTCTCGCGGGCCAGCCGGCGGGCGTCGAGCACGTGTCCGTACCCGACGTTGTAGGAGGCCAGCGCGAGCCGTACCCGTTCCTCCATGGGGAGGGCGGCATCGAAGCGTTTGACGAGCTGGTGCATGTACTTGACGCCGGCGTGGATGTTGTCCTCCGGGTCGTGGAGATCGTCGAACCCAAGCTCGCGGCCGGTGTCGGGCATGATCTGCATCAGCCCGAGAGCGCCCACCCAGCTGGAGGCCTGGGGATCGAACCTGGATTCCTGGTACATCTGCGCGGTGATCAGGCGCCAGTCCTGGCCGTACTGGCGGGCGTACTTCTTCACCAGGTCGTCGTAGGGGGAGAGGCGCCCGCCCAGATCGACGCGTAGCGAGTCCTTCGCCTTGGCGATGGTACGCTGGTGCTTGAAATACCGGTTTTTCATCATGTTGAAGAACAGGCCGCCCTTCTCCCCTTCCACATACTGGTCGAGCGCCGCCAGCAGGGCCGGGTTGTCCTTGCGCACCGCCCACCCCAGGACGGTGGGCTTTATGCTGAAGGCCGCCTTGAGCCGGAGGCCGTAGGCGAGCTCCACGTCGAGCAGGTTGGAATCGCACAGGGTGATGTCGTAGGCGCCCTCGTCGACGCCGGCGAGGATCTCCTCGGTCTCGAGGGTGTCGGAGACCAGGGCGATCTCGAAGCCGATGGAATCCCGGAGGGCCTTCAAGGTGGTATGGAAGGAGGAGCTTGGGCGTACGTGGACGGTACGGCCGGCCAGGTCCCCGAGACTGGTGATCGAATCCTCGCCGACGCGCACCACCACCAGCTCGTCCACCTCGTTGTAGGGAAGGGAATAGGCCGCCTGCGCCTGCCGCTCCGGCGTGATGGTCATGGCCGCGGCGACCACGTCCCCCCTGCCTTCGTTGAGATAGGTCAGCAGGTCGGCGTGGCTGTCGGGGATGACGATATCGAGGCGCAGGCCGTGCTGCTCGGCGAATCTCTTCATCAGCTCGTATTCGAACCCCACCTGGCGGCCCCGGTGTATGAAGTAGGTCATCGGGTTGTTGCGCGTGATCATGCGCAGCCGGCCGTGCTCCTTCAATCCGGGCAGATCGTCGGTGAAGGCTTTCGGGGACTGGCGGCTGAACCGCCGCGCCAGCAGGTAATCGTCGATTCGGGTCTTGAGTTGTGTGTCGCCGGGCCGCATCATCAGGGCGATGGGGCGGTTCTCTGCGAGCACCAGCGGCGTGGCCATGTTGGGGTAGTGGCTCGACACGCCCCGCCAGATGTGCTCGTCGGATACGGTCGCCTCATAGTCGCCGCGAAGGATCCCTTCCACGAGGAGATCGAGACCGAGCTTCTCCGGCGCCTCGTGAATGCGCAGGGACGGCACCTGCTGCTGAAGGTCCACCAGGGTCTGGTAGTGGGAGCTGGAACGCCGGACCCCGATCTCCATGTCCGCCAGATCCTCGATCGTCTCCGGCAGGCTGTCGCCGGCCTTCGTGATCAGGTACTCGTCCACGTGGAGATAGGGCAGGGAAAAGGCCGCCCGCTCCTGCCGCTCGGGCGTAATCGTCAGGCTGGCCGCGACGATGTCCCCTTCGCCCTCCAGCAGCTTCGTCATCATCTCGGCGAAGCTTCCGACCTTGACCAGCTCCAGCCTCAGCTTGAGGCCCTCGGACAGGCCGTGGGCGACATCGTAGTCGAGGGTTACCGGTTCGCCGAGCCTGGGTATGTGGGCGATCGGCTCCGGGGGAACGATGACGCGCAGGACGCCGCGCTCCTGCAACACCGGAAGGTCGCCGGTGTACCTGGGCGGTGGCGGCGGTGACTCCGGCGGCGGCGGCGCCGGCTGGCTGCACTGGACGAGGGCGGAAAGGGCGAGCACCGCGGGAAGGAGTGTCCGGGCAAGATGCATGGAGTCGCCTCCTCGATGACGGGTCGCTCAGGGCCCGGGGAACAGGTTCAGGGCCAGTGAGCGGAAGTCCGGCAGTCGGTGGAAGGTGATCAGATCGTTGTCGTGCTGATCGCGTCCGTTGCGCGAAGTGCGCGAGACGATGAGGAGATCCTGACCGTCGATGAGCGGGGTGGTGTAGTTGAAGGCCTGGGCGGGGCTCGGCCACTGGGCGACGCAGCCGGCGGGAAACCAGTTGAGGGCGTCGACGCCGTAGGAGAGCATGAGGAACCGGCGCTCGTTGCCCGGCGTGCCCCGGAAGCCGGGCTGTTTCGCCACTCCGCAGCCACCCGAATCCTGGGTCCGCGTCGGCAGGTTGCTCACCATCCAGTACAGTCGGGTCGGCTCGTCGTGGATGATGTGGAAGTGGTTCTGCCCTCCCGGCGTGGGATGGAACTGCGCGAACGTCAGGTCCAGGCGTTTTCCGTCGTCGGCCAGATCGCAGACTGCCGCCATTCCCGGGGTGGTGTAACCGTCGAGCCGCAGGCGCGCGATGGCGCGCAGCCCGTCCCCTGTGTCGACGACGTTGGGCTCGAGCCAGTGATCCCTGTCCCGCGTCCTCCCGGGCCGCACGAGTTCCGCGGGCGTGCCGGGATAGACCAGGTCGCCGGAGCGGCGCCAAGCCGCCGGAGAGGTCAGGTCCGCGGACAAGTCGCCGGCCACCGCCAGGAGTCGAGACCCCTTGCGGTTGAACTGGCCCGCGGTATTGGCGGCGCCGAAGGCCCAGTAGAGCCATCCGTCCTTCTCCGCCATTCCGGATGCGGCGGCGTAGAACAAACCCTCGAACAACCGCGCGGGCTCGGTCCAGTCTTCTCCACCGTCGTCCGACCGGCTGATCCAGATGCCACTGCGCTCCGGCCCGACGCCCAGGTAGTAGACGGATCCATCCCGCAGGAACAGTCGTCCCGCGAGAAAAGGCAGCCGGCACAGCTCCCCCCAGGAGGATCCTTCGTCTGGGCTCGAGTACACGCTCAGCGTGTCGGGCCCCAGCCGTTGGCGGGTAACCCTCGGGGAATCGGCACCGCTAACGAGACGGGGACAGGCGCACAACAAACGCCCGTCCGGAAGCCGCACGAGGGACGGCGCGTCGGTGATCACATCCGGCTCGGGGACCGTGTCGATGACCGCGAATTCGTCGGTGAGGGGGCGGCGCCAGCGGCAGTAACGGGGGCTCGTCACCATGTTCGCCATGGGCCAAATCTAGCGGGGACCCTGGCTCAGGACAAGCTGCCGGGTTAGAATCAATCTCTCTTGGGAAGTCAAGGTACCTGATCTGAATAATCTGAATCTGAGCGAAATGACGCGCGATCTCTCATCCCGTGGAGACGTCCTGGTGACCGGGGGGGCGGGATTCATCGGCAGTCACCTTGTCGATCTGCTGGTGGAAACCGGCCACCGGGTCTACGTCGTCGATACACTGGAAACGGGAGACGCCGGCAACCTCCACCCGTCGGCGGAGTTGATCGAAGCCGATGTCCGCGACGACTCCCTTGGCAGGATCGTCGCCGGCATCGCGCCAAGGGCGGTGTTCCACCTGGCCGCCCAGGCCAGCGTCGCCGTGTCGGCCAGAGATCCCACGCTCGACGCCCAGGTCAACCTGATGGGCTCCCTGAACCTGCTGCAGGCCGTGCTCCCTCTGGCGGACAAGCCGAGGTTCATCTTCTTCTCGACCGGCGGCGCCATCTACGGCGACCTCAAGGAAGGGGAGCTGCCGGCGCGGGAGTCGATGGAAGCGAAACCGCTGTCGCCGTACGGAGCGTCGAAACTGGCCGTGGAGTCATACCTGCGCGTCTACGGGCACCTCCATGGCATCGACTACGCGATCGTGCGGCCCTCCAATGTCTACGGTCCGCGCCAGGACCCGAAAGGCGAGGCCGGGGTCATCGCCATCTTCGCGCAGGCCATGCTCCAAGGCCGGCCGGTGACCATCTTCGGCGACGGAGAGGATGTGCGGGACTACATCTACGTGTCCGACCTGGTGGAAGGAGTCATGGCGGTGTACCGCTCCGGACGGCCGGGGCCGTACAACCTCGGCACGGGAACCGCGGTTTCCGTAAACGAGCTGTATGCCTCGCTAGGCGAACTGATACCGGATCATCCGGGGGCGACTCACGGGCCGCCGCGGCCCGGGGACATCCCCAGGATCTGGCTGGATGTGGCCGCTGCCGGGAGGGATCTGGGTTGGCGGGCCGGGACTTCCCTTCAGGAGGGGCTGCGCCGGACGGTGGACTGGTTCAAACAGGGAGCGGCCCGTTAGGTGGTCACCATGGATGTGCGCACCATCCTGAGATGGATACTGCCGAAACCAGTCCGGGAAGCCTTGCGCTCGGTCCGCGGCCGTGTGCGCATGCGGCGCATTGGAGTCCGCAAGTTGGAAAGGATGCCGGGTGTCGTCTACGTGGGATCCGCCTATGGCGGCTACGCCATACCTGCGGAGTTGGTCCGGGGGGGCACCGGACTGAGCTTCGGGGCCGGAGAGGATATCAGTTTTGAAGTCGGCCTCGCCACGGAACTGGGGGCGACTGTGCATATCTATGACCCCACGCCAAGGGCGATCGACTATTGCAGACGGGTCATCTCCGGACAGGATGCCAAGGAAGAGGGACAACTATTCATCCATCCCTATGGGGTGTGGTCGGAGTGCAAGACGGAGAGATTCTACGCCCCTTCGGATCCGGAACATGTGAGCCACTCCATTGTCAACCTGCAGGACACCAGCGACTACTTCGAGGCGGAGTGTCTGTCCCCTGAAGAGATCCTGCGTCGGCTCGAACTGGAGAGGGTGTCCTTCGTGAAGCTCAATATTGAAGGGGCCGAGTACGAGGTGGTGGAGGCGATGTTCGACAGGAACATCAAGCCAGATGTGGTATGCATCACCTTGGACGAGCTGCACTCGCCGATGGATGGGGATGCCACGGGCAGGCTGCAAAGCCTGGTGAGGCGGTTCATCGCGGAATCGTACGCGCCGGTGAGTGCAGGTGAGTGTAAGGCCACTCTTGTTCGGCGGCAGGGAATCAGGAAGTCTTGAGCGTGGATCCCGGGCGGGGCCTAAACCGAATGGAATCGCCGAGCAAGATGCGCGATTCAAAGAGTGCGACTAGGGGGAAGTCGGTGATGATTATTCAAAGGATCATACCCCACTACAGGGTTTCCCTGTTTCGAGCCTTGTCGCAACTTCCAGATCTTGACCTTGTTGTCGTTCATGGAACCAAGTCTCTGGATTCTGGACACACAGTCCATGAAGGCGGGCTGCCCTTCAAGACGGCCATCGCCCAGTGGTACAGGGTCTCCATGTTTGGCTTTACCGCCACCCTGCAGCCCGGCAGTTTGTCCGCCGTCAGGTCCTTCCCTTCTCAGGTAGTCATTGCGGAGGGGACCTTCAACATCCTGACCAATTTCCTGGTGGCCCTCTACTGCCGGCTAACTGGCCGGAAATTCATCTGGTGGGTGGGAGCTTGGGAGCGACCTGAACGGAGAGCTTGGGCTCGCCGGCTTATTCGCGGGTTTACATGGCTGGCCCTGAAGCCAGCCAGTGCATTCATTGCTTACGGAACAGTGGCTAGAGACTACTTGATCGGACTGGGCGCGTCACCGCGAAAAATCCATATCGCACACAATACCATCGACACGGACGAGATTTCCTCCAACTTGGCCCGCCACCTGCGGGATGGCCACAGCTTAAGGCGGGGGTTGGGAATTGAGGACAAGAAAGTCATCTTGAGCGTAGGTGCCCTGCTTCCCCAGAAGCGGGTCGATACCCTGATACGCGCCTATTCGAATGTCCGCAGGGGATGCCCCGACATCGCTCTCGTCATCGTGGGGGACGGCTCCTCACGGAATGCCTTGGAAGAGCTGGTCCAATGCCTTGGCGTGGAGGATGTGTTCTTTGCCGGTAGGATCGAGGAATCAAATCCCTATTTTGCCATGGCAGACCTCTTCGTACTTCCCGGATTGGGAGGTTTGGCATTGAATCAAGCCATGGCCTTTGGGAAGCCTGTGATCTGCTCGGAGGCGGATGGAACTGAACGCGACTTGGTGATCGAAGGGGTGAATGGGCACATTGTGAAACCGGGTGATGAGGAGGAGCTTGCTGCAGTGTTGGCAGACCTCCTTTCGGACGAAGAGCGGCTGAGAGAGATGGGGGAGGGATCTCTAAGAATCGTAAGAGAGAGAATCAATTTCGAGAATATGGTAGGGGAGTTCTCCAAGGCAATCCACTCTGTTTGCAGGTAGAGACTGGCCATGGCAAAGCAGTAAGGCGCAAGGTCTTGCGCTGCTCGCGAGGGGCTGTGCCTACAAGAGGAGGCAGGAGGCACAGATTACTCAAGGACAATGGCGGTGGGAACGTCCAGTCCGGTGACAAGGTTCTGAACTCTTGAACCGTCGAGGTGGCGCTTCGAATTCGGCCGGTGGCATTGTCGGTCCAGTACATCCGGCCTCCATCCAGATCCAATGCCAGCCCCCTGGGTTCTCCGAGGTTGGTGATGAGGTCCTCCACGTTGGATCCGTCGAGGTCGGATCTCTGAATCTCACCAGCGCCGGCGTGGGTCCAGTATATCTTGTTGTCTTCCAAATCCAAAGCCAATCGATCGGGATTCCTCAGGCCAGCGACGAGGTCTTGGATATTGGATCCATCAAGGTCAGCCCGATGGATCTTGTCCGTGCCTTGATCGGCCCAGTACATCTTGCCCTTGGCTACATCCAGGGCAAGTCCTCTGGGGGTAGACAATCCGGTGGTGACAAGGTCCTCCACATTTGATCCATCGAGGTTGGCGCGCCGGATCCTGTCCCTTTCCATGTCCGTCCAGTACATCTTTCCGCCCATCAAATCCAGGGCAAGCCCTACGGGATAGCTCAAGCCGGCGGTGACAATGTCTTCGACCTTGGATCCGTCGAGGTTGGCCCGCTGGATCTTGTCCCGGGTGCCGGCGTGCGTCCAATACATCCTCGCTTTCTCTGGTATTCTGAGGGTATAGGCCCGCAAGACGGCTTGGTCCGAGGCCCTGCGTATTTCCACCTTGGCCTCACCCGTCTCACAGGCGGCCAAGTAGAGGTCTTGTCCCCCGTAGCGAGTGACGGTGTCCTCTGGTTGTGCCGGGCACTCGCTGGCCGCTCCGCGGGATTGGGCGATCAGGATCCGAGCCGGAGTGCCGCTGGGGTTGGCCACAACGATGATTGGTTCCGTTGCACGGACCTCAAAGCGGCGCCAAGTCCCGTCTCGAGGCAGGGCCACCGAGACGAGGTTTGGCGACAGGGAGGCCACGGGATTGGCCAGGGCCAGGCCGGTCGGGCTGTCCGATGGGCGGTTGACGAGAGTTTCGACATTGGAGCCGTCCAGGTCTGCCCGCTGGATCTTGTCGGTTCCCGAATCAGTCCAGTAGATCTTGCCGCCGGCCACATCCAGGGCCAGGCCCTTGGCGATCCTCAGTCCAGTGGTGACGACGTCTTCCACGTTGGAGCCGTCGAGGTCGGCGCGCTGGATCTTGTCGGTGCCGTAGTCGGTCCAGTAGATCCTGCCCGCCCCCAGATCCAAGGCCAGCTCTCCAGGAATCTTCAATCCGGTGGTGACGAGGTCTTCCACGTGGGATCCGTCGAGGTTGGCCCGCTGGATCTTGTTGGTGCCGTAGTCGGACCAGTAGACCTTGCCGGCGTCCACATCCAGGGCCAGGCCTTCGGGGCTGTGCAGGCCAATGGAGACCAGGGTTTCCACCCGGGACCCGTCGAGGTTGGCGCGCTGGATCTTGTTGGACCCGGCGTCGGTCCAGTAGATCTGGCCCCGGGTCAGGTCCAGGGCGATGGCGACGGGACGGATCAAGCGGGAGGTGACGACGGCCTTGGTCTCGGATCCGTCGAGGTTGGCCCGCCAGATCCAGCGGGTGTCCTGGTCGGACCAATAGATCTTGCCCTCCAGCACGTCCAGGGCCAGGCTTCGGGGCGAGCCGAAGGTGACGAGGTCTTCGACGTTGGAGCCATCGGAGTCGGCGCGCTGGATCTTGTCGCCGTTGGTCCAGTAGATCTTCGCGATGGTGGGACCCGTGGTCGCTGTTGGCAACTCATCAATGGTGAAGGTATAGGTCCGGAGGAGGGTCTTGTCCGAGGCCCGTCGCAACTCCACCTTGGCCGGGCCGGCCGAACATCCGGCCAGGTAGATGGTCTGGCCGTCCTCGCCGGTCAGGCTGTCCTGGGACTCGGCGGGGCATCGGTTGGCCTCCCCGCTGGTGGCGGTGGCCTGGACCGTCGGGGTGGAGCCGGTGGGGTTGGCGACGACGACCACGGCCTCGCTGGCCTGGACGGTGAATGGGTGCCAGGCACCGTCGTTGATGAAGTCCACGACCGACGGGTCTGGCGACAGCGTGGCCGTCGCGGGGGCGGGCTGGCCGATCGTGGCAATGTGCAGGGCTAGCCCCGTGGGCCCGCTCAGTGCGGTTGTGACGAGATCCTCGACATTGGATCCGTCGAGGTCGGCCCGTTGAATTCTCCCTCTTCCATGGTCGGTCCAGTACATCTTGCCGGCTGCCAGGTCCAACGCCAGCCCATGAAGGATATCTCCTCTTGTGGCGACGAGATCTTGCATGTTGGACCCATCCAGGTTCGCGCGTTGTATCTTGTCCGTGCCCCAGTCGGTCCAGTAGATCTTTCCGGCCACCGTATCCAAGGTCAGGGCCGTAGGAGCGCGGAGTCCCGAGGTGACGAGGTCTTGTATGTTGGATCCATCCAGGTTGGCCCGCTGGATCTTCTTCGTCCTCTGGTCGGTCCAGTACATCCTGCCGGCGGCCACGTCCAACGCCAGTCCCTGGGGGTCGCTCAGCCCGGTGACGAGGTCCTCCACGGTGGATCCGTCCAGGTTGGCGCGTTGGATTTTGCCGGTCCTCTGATCGGTCCAGTACATCTTGCCTGCGGCCACATCCAACTCCAGCGCCGCAGGTCCGATCAAGCCGACAGTGACGAGATCCTCCACCTGGGACCCGTCGAGGTTGGCGCGCTGGATCTTGTCGGTGCCGTTGTCGGTCCAGTACATCTTGCCGGCCGCCACATCCAGGGCAAGCTCTTTGGGTCCACTCAGTCCGGCGGTGACGAGATCTACGACGTTGGACCCGTCGAGGTTGGCGCGTTGAATCCTGTGCGTGCCCCGGTCCAGCCAGTACATCCGGGACGTCCCGCTACCGATGCCGCCCTGCCCGCCGATCTGCTGGAGCACGAAATGCGTGGCGATGAGCCAGACGTCGATATAGTCGATCCGGCCGTCGCTGTTCATGTCGCCTTGGGAGATGTCACCGTTGTTGGGCATGGTGATGGAGTTGTCGGCGATGTACGTAGCCACCAACAGGGCGTCCACAATGTCGACCCGGCCGTTGTTGTCCACGTCGCCCAACAGCCCGCTGGCCGCGGCCTTTTCTCGAGGGATGGTGCCCGGCTCCTCGACCACCAGGTACAGGGCACCCTGGCTGGCGTCCACTCGGAAGGCCGGGTCCACATAGGTGACCAGGCCCGGACCGGAGACGGTCAGGCCAAAGACGGAAGAGCCTGTCGCCATGGAGGCAGAGCCAACGGGTTGGGGACCATTCGAAACCGCTGCTCCCGCCGAGACGCCCGCCTGACCGTCCACCAGCACCATTCGCTGAGTGGCCACCATCGAGCCGCTCTGCAGCCGGTAGAGATAGACCCCGGCCGCCGCGGCGCGCCCCGTGGCATCGGTGCCGTCCCACTGCGCACTGTGAAATCCGGCAGGCTGCTCCCCATCCACCAGCGTCGCGATTCGCTGGCCGAGGAGGTTGAACACTTCCAGGCGCATGTACGAGGAGGCTGGCAGTTGATAGGGGATGATGGTGGAGGGGTTGAAGGGGTTGGGGTAGTTCTGCCCCAGGGAGAATCGCTCCGGCAGGGCCGACGGGGCCAACTCCTCCAGGGACAGAGAGAACCAGCCGGCCTCATCCGTTGTCGCAGAGGCCGGCCGACGCAGATCGGTCAGGTCGAAGAGCATTACCTGAGCCTGGGGGGCCGGGTCCCCGGACGGCAGGCTCACGCGGCCCTCAAGGAGGGATTCGGCTCCGGCCGGCAGGCTGGATAGCGACCCGAGGACGGCCACCGAAGGGACGGCGAGTCTCAGGATTGCAGTCTTCATATCGGTCCCCCCAATTGGTTAGCTGATGGAGGCTCACCCAAGACAAGAGGAATCAGCCTGTCGAGGTGTCGCTCCCTGGTAAACGCCTGCCGGTACCGGTCGATGGAGGCTCGACTCATGGCGTTGAATCGGGCCGGCTCTCGAGTGTAAGACTCGATCACCCGTGCGATTCCCTCGGGCCGGTCAAAGGGGACCAAGTGCGCTTCCCTGCCTTCTTCGACCATTTCGGGTATTGTGCGAAAAGGTGTCGAAATCACTATCAGCCCGAAGGCCAGGGCCTCAATGATCGAGATCGGCTGGGCTTCGTACCTGTAGCAGGTGGGAAGCAGAAAGAAATGACTCTCTCTGAGGAACTGCAGTTTCTCTTCACCGTCTACAGGACCATGCCAGAAAGCATGGTTGTCGAGACTCGCACCTTCGATCCGGGCACGAAAATCGGCCTCCGCCGCTTCGGGGCTTGAGTACGGACAGATGTCGGAGGCGAGGACGAAGCTGCCGCAGAAGTGACATTCGGCATCGACCCCCTTGTCCTGCACCAGGATCCGAAGGGCTTCGAGGACCTGAAGGTAGCCCTTGCTCACGATCAGGTTGGACAGGAAGAGAAGCCTTGGGCGGCCCTGTAATGCCGCTGGAAGGCGCTTGGGCTCCCCAGGGGTTTCCTCGCGGTCGTAGGGTAGTCCATTGAAGAGGACCACGGTCCTCTTCCGCAGGGAAGGTTCAAAATCGAACATCCCGGAGAGCGCTCGTCCGAGGACCAGTATCCTGTGGACCCGCCTGAGAACAGCACGGACGACGTACCTCCGCAATGGCCCCAGCGAGTAGTAGAAGCCGTCGTAGTTCCCCCCATGAACGTGAATTACGATACGCTGCCGGCCCCCGACGGCCAGGAGTATGAATAGGCTGTCCCTGAGGAAGCCCATCCAGTTCTGGGCGGAGCTGAGGTAGAGGGTTTTCCGGCCCCAGATCAAATGGAGCGCTTTGCAGAAAGGCCTGAGGAGCTGCCACATTCGTACCAGGGAAAAGGCACCCTCCGGCCTCGTGTGCCCTCCTCCGCTGAGGTCGATCACTCGGAATGGCAACTGCCGCTCCCGAAAACCGTCGCAGGCCATCTGGAATGCAATGGTCTGTCCGGTAAGGGGAGGAGGGAGGGAGCCGATCAGGACTGTCTGGGGGATAGACAAGGTGTGAGGCGCCCATCAAGGCGGGATGGCTTGCTCACTTGAGCTTGGCATAGCAAATCCATGTGTACCACAAGGCCTCTTCAAAGAAGAGCTGGTGAGATGACTTTTCGGGGCGCTTCAACAGCGGGGGCGGAGTCGGGTAGGACCGTTCATCCCAGTCATCTCCCCAGCGGGTCTTGTCGGGTTTGAAAATCGGTGGGAATTCGAAATAGATATCGAGGTTCTTGTGCAAGACACGGGCGGCAATCTCGTTGGGGCAGATGCGCGACACCTCGTACTGTGGGCTTAGAAAAAGCAGAGCAAGTCCCGATCGTCGTAGACTGCTTTCTGGGAAACATACTCGCGGTTCCTCAAGTCCAGGTCGATGGAAAGCAACTTGGCCTGGGGGCATGCCGTTTCCAGCAGCCAGGTGCTTTGTCCTTTCCATACCCCACTCTCTACGATCAAGTCGGGCGAGAGCTTTCTCGCCATGAACCAAAGGGCAAACATATGGGGTGACTTCATGCCCCCACGATTGTCCTTGATGGGCCTGGTGGCATAGATCTCCGCGAACGTATCCAGCCCATTCAGAATCTCTTCACGGCTCCAAGGTGGTTGGCCGATTGTCACTGGGGGATTCACAATCGGGACTTCTCCGGGCGGTAGTTGTGGTTTACTCGTGAGGCTTGTGAAGAGGGGTCCCGGTCTTCAAGACTTGGCGCAGCGTCCGCAACTCGTTCAGCAGGCCCCGGCCCTCCAAGGCCAGCAGGGCGACCCCGTAGAAACATACGAAGATGCCCGCGCCCAGTACAAAGGCCACCGCAGTGGGGAAACCCTCGATGAGCGGCCCGGCCGCCAGGCGGGCGCCGGCGGCCGCCCCCGCCGCAAGCAGGGGCGGAGCGATGCTGCGCAGCCAGGGCACCTCCACGTGGCGGGCGCTCCGGTGCAGGGCCACCAAGGTCCCCAGCAAGGCCGCCAGGTTCATGGCCATGGCCGTTCCCTCGATGGCGAAGTCGCGCGTGAGCAGGGGCGCGGCCGCGAGAAGGACGGCGGCCTGCACCGCGACGAAGGCGGCCGATCCGCGGGGATCGCCGATGCTGCGCAGCAGCGCGTGGACGGCTTCCAGCAGGGGGCGGCAGAGGGAGAAGAGGAGGAGCCAGCGCAGAATGGAGGCCATGGGCATCCAGCTCTCGTCGAGGAACAGGAGGGTGAGGGCGGGAATCTCGATGGCCACGAGAAGGGAGAGGGGCACCGCCGAGCGCATGATCAGTCTCAGGGCCCGGCGAAAGGCGCCGGCGAGCTGCTCGCGGTCCTGTTGGTAGCGCGCGAAGACGGCGACCATGACGCCGGTGAGGGCGTGGGTGATAACGCCGGTGGGCAGCTGGGCGAAGACATGGGCGCGTTCGTAGAACCCCAGGCTCTTCAGGTCGAGCAGGAACCCCACCACGAGGCGGTCGAAGTTGAGCACGAAGGCCTGCAGCATCGTCGCCAGCCAGATCCAGGCCCCGTAGTCGAACATGCGCCGGGCTTCATCCGGGCGGAAGTCGGAGAGGCGGAAGGGCAGGGGGGAGCGGCTGCGCCAGAGCATCGCCCAGTAGACGGCGACATAGCCGATCCCGTAGACGGAATGACTGAGGATGAGAGCCCAGATCCCGCCTCCCAGCAAGGCCACGGCGATGCCCGAGGCCGCGGCGGCGATCAGGGCGAGGGCATGGGCGGCTGCGAGTGAGCCGAACTCGAGGTCGCGCCGGAGCTGGGTCTCGGCGGTCAGGGCCGTGGCCCGGAGAAGGTCGAAGGCGGCGAAGACGGCCAGGGCCATGGCCACCCCGCGGGCGTCCACGAAGAAGACGGCCAGGGCGATGGCCCCGACGGCGCCGAGGACGGCGAGGGCCGTGTTCAGAAAGAAGTGGGTAGGGGCGAGCTCGTCGACGCGCTTGTAGCGATGCAGCAGGGCATTGTGGAGACCGAAGCTGCGCAGGGCCGACACCAGGGCGAGCCAGGAGGCGGCGAGGGCGACCTGGCCGAAGGCCTCCGGGGGGAGCTCGCGGGTGAGGACGACGATGGCGATCCAGCTGACGAGCCGGCCCGCGTAGGCGCTGCTGAGGGTTTGGACCGCGCCCCGGGCGATCCGTCCGACCGCCGCCCCTTCCGTGCCGTCCTTCGTCTGGTGCACGGTTCCTTCCCGGCCCTCCTCGGGCCTTTCAGGTACGGGCCCGGCCCTCGGACTGACGCCGATCGAAGACCGGGTTCGGCCGCCTTGCGGGAACTGGCCGGACCGGCCCTACTCGAAGTACTCGTCCTCCCGGAACCGGGTCCACGATTCGAAGACGGGAAAAGGCGAAGGCAGGCTGTTGCGGGGATCGTTGAGCTTGAAGGAGATCCTGTCGCCGTCGAAGACGCTCCGGACGGAGATGGAGAGGTCCTTCGTCGGGATGCAGTCGTCGCACTTGTCGGGGAACTCCTGCCTGGACTCCGGATCCTCGAAATGAATCACGAATTCGGCGTCCTGGAACTTGGCGCCGCCGGCCTTCTCGAGGCGGTAATCGGCGGCGGAGATCTCCCACTGGCGGAACGACCGGTCCTGCAGCGCCGACTTGACCTGGACCGGTTGCACCGGGTCGTCCTCTCCGCAGGACGAGGCGAGGAGCAGAGCGGCCGTGAGCGTGATCGCGGTCACGACGTGGGTGTGCCAGCGGGTATCGGGAAGGGCCTGGGACTTCACGCGGGATCGGGCGGCGGCTGTCAGGGTCATCCTCCATCGACAGGTTGCGCGCATCCCCATACGACGATCCGCGGACCGGCAAGGTTCCGTCCCCGGCGGCCTCAGCCGCCGACGCCCCCTCCCCGCACGTGATAGAGCAGGGGGTTCTGCTCGTCGTTGTCGAGCGCGTCGCCCTCCGACAGGGTGGCCAGGTATTCGGGAGGGAGCACGTTCTTCTGGCCGTTGAAGGTGCTGCCGTCGGGCATGAAGCCGCAGGTCATGGCGCGCCTTCGGCCGGGGGTCATGTTGGCCCCGGCGCCGTGGGCGAGCAGGCCGTTGTGGAAGGAGCAGGATCCGGCCTTCATGGGGGCGGCGTCCGCCTCGAGCACCGCCCACTCGGGGTACTGCTCGAAGAGGGCGCCGATGTCCTGCCCAATGGGGCCGTTGGCCCAGGTGGCGGTCCTGTGCGTCCCGGGGAGGAAGTAGAGGCAGCCGTTGTCGCGGGTGACGTCGTCGAGGGCGACCCAGAGGCTGATGGCGTGGCGCGACGAGAACGACCAGTAGGGGTTGTCCAGGTGCCAGCCGGTGGGGTTGGCCCAGGGCTCCTTGACGAGGGCCTGGTCGTGCCAGATGCGGATGCCGTCCACGCCGGCCAGCTCGGCGGCCATCTTGCCGATCCGCGCGTCGAGCATCAGGCCGCGGACGCCGTCGTGGTCCATCCACAGGTTGATGCGCTGGGTGAAGACCTTGTCGTAGTAGGAGTCGCCGGCCCGCCAGTCGCTGTTGGCGAGTTTGCGGTCCTCGCGGGCGGCCACCGCCGCGTCGATCCGGCGCCGCCAGAGGGCCAGCTCCTCCGCCGACAGGAAACCGTGGATGACGACGTATCCGCGTTCCTCGTAGCGGGCGATCTGATCGGGGGTGACCTCGGTTCTCACGGGCAGGCTCCGGGAAGGGTTGGCAACCGCTGCCTGGCCAAGGATACGCAGCCCCGCGGGACCCATACAACGCCTCGGGGGTGGTGGGCGACTTCGGGGCCTCGCGGGACCGACATCACGACTCGGGGCGGAGGGCGAAGGCCAGGGAGCCCGTGGGGGAGAGCCTTGACCGCTGTATCCCGGGTGGTGAGGTTGGCCCGAAATCGAAGGACCGAGCCGCCACCAGGAGGATCCGCCGTGAAGCGATTGGCCAAGCCGGAAGGGAAGTACCAACTCGTCGTCGAGGAGGCGCCGGTGCCGGAGCCGGGGCCGGGGGAGGTCCGCGTCAAGGCGGTGCGCTCCCTCATCAGCCGGGGCTCGGAGATGGGGGCCCGCTACACCCGGGAGCACGCCGTGAGCCCCGACATCATGGGTTACTCCATGGCCGGCACCGTCGACGCCGTCGGCGCGGGGGTGTCGCACCTGGCCCCCGGCGACCACGTCGTCTCCCTGGCCCCCCACGCCGAGTACACCGTCCAGCCCGCCACCGCCGACGGACCCGCGGGCCAAGCCAGGGTGGTGGCCCTGCCGGAGGACGTCGACTTCGACCGCGCCCCCTACTACCCGCTGGCCGTGGGGGCGGTGACCTGGGTCGAGATCGGCCAGAGCGGACCCACGGACACGGTGGTGATCCTGGGCCAGGGCCTGGTGGGCAGCCTCATGCTGCAGGTGATGAAGGCCAGTGGCCGCGGCTACGTGATCGCCGTGGACGCCCTCGACCGCCGCTGCGAGCTGGCCGCGGATCTGGGCGCCGACCGGGTCGTGAACGCCGGCGAGGAGGACCCGGTGGCGGCGGTGCGCAAGCTGACCAACGGCGCCGGGGCGCACCTGGTGGTCTATGCCGTGGGCGGTCCGGCGGGGCCGAAGGCCTTCGAGCAGGGACTCGACATGCTCGGCGTCGACGGCACCCTGCACCTGATCGGCCTCTACGAGGACCAGCCCCTCTCCCTGCCCTCGGGCAAGATCCAGCGGCGCCGCCTGCTGGGGGGCTACTACGGGCAGCGGTCCGGCCTGTCCGCCTACCGGCGGGCCATGTCGCTGCTGGCCACCGGGGCCATCGACACCGGCCGCATGACCACCCACCGGTTCCCCTTTCTCGAGGGGGCCGCCGCCTTCGACCTGCTCTGGAACCGGCCGGGCGAGGCCCTCGGGGTGCTGCTGGAGTGGGACTGAGAGCGCGCGTCCCCTGTCCGGCAGCGGACAGGGACTGTAGCGCATGCGGACAGTCCCGGACCTTCCCCTTTCTCCATAAGTCACGGCGGATCAACGAATAACGTCCGTGGCACGCAAGTTGCGAATCCCCGTTCGAGCCGTTCCTGCGCCGGCAGGACAACTCGCACCGGGGAGGAGCCATGACCCAGGGGGAACGCCGTATCGATCGGGAGCGCATCGAGCGCGCCGCCCGCATGTACTCGACCAACGAGGCCGCCAGCCGGGCCCTCGGTATCGAGCCGCGCAGCTTCAGCCGGCTGTGCCGCCGCTACGGCGTCGAGACGCCCTATGCCCGCCGCCTGCGGGAGCGCCGGGAGGCCCTGCAGGGGTGCTCCGGGTCCGAGGGGGCCCTCTAGTAGTCGGCCACGGACCCGTCCTCCAGGCGGTTGTCCGGCCAGTGGAACTGCTGGTCCGGCCGCTCGCCCACCTCCCGAGCCAGGGCCTCGTCGATCTCCACCCCGAGGCCCGGTCCCTCCGGCAGGGAGACGAATCCCTCGCCGTCCATCTCCCAGGTCTTGCGGGCCACGCCCTCGGGCAGCCGGCCGGTGTAGCCCTCGTGGATCAGGAAAAAGGGGACCGACGCCGCCACGTGGAGGCTCGCCGTGAGCCCGAGGTAGGACATGGTGCAGTGGGGGGCGATGGGCACGTGATGGGCCTCCGCCAGGGCGGCGACCTTCTTCATCTGGGTGATGCCGCCGCCGTGGCCGCAGTCCGGCTGCAGCACGTCGACGACCTGGCCCTCGAGGATCTCGCGGACCTCCCAGATCGTGCGGTCCCGCTCGCCCGTGGCCAGGGGCACGGGAATCGCCTCGCGCACCCGGCGCATGACCTCGATGTTACCCGGCACCCAGCCCTCCTCCCAGAACAGGAGGTCGTCGGACTTCAGGTGGCCCCCCACCTGGCGGGTCAGGGGCGGGGGCATCTGGCTGTGGGCGTCGAACATGACGACGCCGTCGGAGCCGACCCGGGCGCGGGCCTCGCGGATGCGGTCGAGGATCTCCTGCACCTTGTCGGGTGAGCCGCCGTGGGCACAGGCCCCTCCCGGCCCGACCTTGATCGCCTTGGGGCTGGGGTACATCCAGACCTTGTGACGGCACGGCCCGCCCAGGAGCCGGTACACGGGCACGCCGTGGAGCTTGCCGGCGATGTCCCAGAGGGCCATGTCGATGGCCGCGATGGTGTGCACCATGAGGCCGCCGCCGCGCAGGTTTCTGTGGGCGCGGAACAGGCGCTGCCACAGGTGCTCGACGGCCGTGGGGTTCTCGCCGACCACCAGCTCGCCGAGGGACTCGGCCAGGGCGCAGGCGACGCGGGTCTCCATGTTGTTGATCTCGCCCCATCCGGTGATGCCGTGGCTGGTCTCGATCTTCACGTAGCCCTTGGGGCCCACGGGGATCGCCTGCAGGGCGGTGACCCGGATGCTGGAGGCGCGGTCTTCGACGGGATCGGACATGGGCGGGGTCTCCTCAGGTCGGGGTTCGGAGTGGAGTTGCGAGGTGAAATCTATCTCGCCTCAGCGGGGCGGGCCCAGGGCTTGCCGGTCAGCCGGACCCGGGCGTCTGGAGCCGGCCGCGCACGGCCACGGCGGGGCCGCTTCATCCGTCTATGTTTGGGGGAGGCGCGAGCCTTGCGGCCTGCCGCGGGCATCCGCTGCGGTGAGGCAGGACCAACGAGCATGATTACGCCATGGGCGCCGGGCCCGGAGCCCTGAGCGCCACAGGAGCCACCAGATGCAGTACACCACCCTCGGCCGCACGGGCCTGCGGGTCTCCCGCGTCGGTCTGGGCGCCGGCGGGCCCTCCCGCCTGGGACGGTCGCGGAACGCCACGCTCCACGACATGGACCGCCTCATCGGCCGGGCCCTGGACCTGGGCGTCAACTTCATCGACACGGCCCGCACCTACGGCACCGAGGACGCCATCGGCCGGGCGCTGGAAGGTCGCGCCGCCGCCGACGTGATCGTGGCCACCAAGGTCTGGCTGTTCGACGCGGACGATGGCGAGAACCCCCTGCGCAAGCCCCACACGGACCCCCGCCTCGTCACCGATTCGGTGGAGGCGAGCCTGCGCGACCTGCGCCGGGACCGCATCGACTTGTTCCAGTATCACGGCGTGCCCCTGGCCTCTCTCGACACCTTCGTCGAGCGCCTGCTGCCGGTGGCCGAGCGTCTGCGCGAGCAGGGCAAGGTGCGGTTCCTCGGGGTCACGGAGCAGCCCATGTTCGACTACTCCCAGGGGATGGCCACCCGGGCCTGCGCCTCGGGCCTGTGGGACTCGGTCATGGTCCAGTACGGGATCTTCGACCAGGCCGGTCACACCTGCGCCTTCCCCCCGGCCCGGGCCAACGGCGCCGGGGTTATCTGCATGAGCGCCGCCCGCGGCGCCCTGGTGAGCGAGGAAGCCCTGGGGCGGACCCTGGCCAAGTTGGACGCGGGCGCCCCCGACGACCTGCGCTTCCTCCTCGGGGAGCCGCCGGGCACCTGGGCGGAGCTGGCCTTCCGCTTCGCCGCGGCCTGCGAGGAGATCGACGTGGTGCTGGTGGGTACCGGCGACCCCGAACACCTCGAGGCTGGCGCCCGGGCCATCACCGGGCCGTCGCTGCCGCTGGAGCACCTGCAGTGGTTGCGGGACCGCTTCGGGGGCTGCCGCGGCGAGGCCCTGTGGCCGGAGTGAAGCGCCTCGCTCAGGCGAAGCGCAGGGGCTGGAAGAAGGCGGGCTCGTGGAAGGAGGGCTCGGCCAGCTCGATGGGCGCCCAGGTGCCCCAGTGGGGATGGGAGGTGTGCCCCCCGCACTTGTAGAAGTTGCCCTTCCACTCGGTGCCGGCCCCGGGCCGCGGCCGATCGACGAAGTAGCGGCCGAAGAGCTCGAAGGGGACGTGGTACTCCACCGTCCACGTGGTGGGCCCGGCGATCTCCGGCTCGACCCGCTCCGGCAGGAAGTGGGCGATGCGCACGAGGGAGGCGTGCTCGGCGGCGATGAGAGGATTGGCCCGCCCCCAGCCGCGCTCGGTGGTCGACGAGCAGCGGCGCAGCAGCAGCACCCCGCCGCAGTTGACCTCGAAGTTGAAGTAGGCGTCGGTCTCGCCCATGGGGAACGGCGACAGGAAGAACTCCACGCAGCTGTCCTCGCTCACCGGGTCGCCGAAGCGCTCGGCCACGGCGCGCACGTAGCGGTCCTCGACGCGGAAGATGACGGCGAGGAACTCGTCGTCGTAGAGGATCCGCGCCGAGGTCGGCGGGTGGTGGCCGGAGTCCTCCCAGGGCCAGCAGCCCAGTTCCAGGACCTCGGCGGCCGGCCAGGGGGGCCGGTCCCAGTCGGCGGTGGGCGGCCCGAGGGGTGAGGCGCGGCGGATGGTGTACTCCATGGGGACCGCTTTCTCAGGCGAAGTGGACGGGGCGGAAGAAGTCGGGGCGGTGGAAGTTCGGCTGCGGCGCCCCCACGGGGGCCCACGACCCCCAGTGGGGATGCGAGGTCTGGTCGCCGCACTTGTAGAAGTTGGCGCGCCAGGCGCTGCCCGCCCTCGGCGTCACCGGGCCGAAGTGCTTCTCGAAGAGGCTCCAGGGCACGTGGTACTCCACCGCCCAGGTCGTCGGTCCGGTGATCTCCGGATCGACGATCCTCGGCTGGGTGTGGGCCATGGCGATGGTGGCGCCGTCCTCTTCCGAGACCTCCACCGTGGCGCCGCCGGCCTTCTCGGCGGTGGAGGCGCAGCGGTGCAGGAGCATGGTGCCGCCGCAGTTGACCTCGAAGTTGAAGTAGGCGTCGGCGGCCGGGTCGGCGGCGGGGGCGACGAAGAACTCGACGCAGCTGTCGTGGCAGACGGAGTCGTTGAACCCCTGCGCCACGGCGCGGACGTAGTGGTCGTCGACGACGAAGAGCACCGCGAGCCAGCCGTCGTCCCAGAGGAGGCGGGCCCTCGTGCGGGGGCGGTGGCCGGAGTCCTCCCAGGCGTAGTGGACGACCTCCAGCTCGTCGGCCGCCGACCACAGGGCCCGGCCGGCCTCGGCCGAGGGATCGCCCAGGGCCGCGGGGGCCCGCCGGATCGCATAGGGTCCGGGACCTCCCTCGCTGCCGGCGCCGGTCACAGCTTGCCCTCCGCTTTCCACCGGGCGTACAGCTCCTGCCGGTAGCGCGCCGCCCGCTCGTCGTCGACGCTGGCCGACTCGGCGTAGTAGACGAAGCCGAGGGCCGAGCGCCCGCGGTCGGAGGTGTTGGCGTCGGCGCGGTGGATCACCATGCAGTGGTGGGCGAAGAGATCCCCCGGCCGGGCGTGGATCGCCGCCTCGAGGGCGCGGTCCTCGTCGCCGTAGTCGGGCAGCCCCAGGGAGAACCCCACGACGTCCGAGGGCTGGTGGGGGCGCATGCCGGCGCGGTGGGAGCCGCGCACGTAGCGCATGCACCCGTTCTCCTCGTCCATGTGATCGAGGGCGAGCCACAGGGTGATGGCGTGGTTGGGCTCCAGCATGAAGTAGAAGCCGTCCTGGTGGGGCGGCGTCACGGCGCCGGCCCGGGCCGGCTTGTTGAACCACTGCAGGTTGCGGACCACGGCGCCCTCGCCCAGCAGCTCGGCGGCGAGCCCCTGGAACCGGTCGGAGCGGCACAGCTCGTCGAACCAGGGGTCGAGGGCGGCCATGTTCTGCAGCCGCTTGATCGTCGACGGGTCGGCCGGGTCCTCGTAGAAGGCCGTGCTCTCCGGCGCCACGGGGAGCACCTCGTCGACGAAGCGCTTGATGTTGGCGTCCACCTCGGCCGCCTCCTCCGGGGACAGGTAGCCGTGGAGCAGGACGAAGCCGTCGCGGTCGAAGTCGGCCTTGGCGCCGGCGGTGTCGGTCATCTTCACCTCCCTTTGAGTCCAAGCAGGTTCGCCGCGTTGCGGAAGGCGACGCGGTCGCGCACCCTCTTCCCCCGGTCGAGGAGCTCCAGCTTCAGCAGGGCCGGATCCGGGACCTTGAAGACCATGCCGGTGCCGAAGGCGAGCTTGTCGTGGCCGCCGCGGTCGAGGAAGGCCTGCATGGTCCGCTGCAGCACCGCCGCCATGCGCGAGATGTCGGCCACGTACCGAGCCTCCGGGAAGCTCTCCACCGGCAGGCCCAGGGCGTTCAGGAACATCCACTTCACCTTCGGCCGCGCCTCCAGAGCGAGGCGGAACTCGTCGCCGGAGAGGTCCCGCGCCCGGTCCCAGGGGTGCCGGGTGCGCCGGTCCTCGACCCGCTGCGGCACCTGCACGACGAAGCCGCGCTCGCTGGCCGCGTCGATCAGCTCGAGGGCCGCCGGGTCGGTGAGCCGGTACTCGTGGTACTGGGGATAGAGCCGCAGGCCCACCATGCCCAGCTCCTCGGCGCAGCGGCGCAGGTCCTCGCGCCAGCCCGGGTATCCCGGGTTGAGGGTGGCCACCGGCAGCAGGCGGTCCCGGTGGCGGCGCACCTGCGCGGCGAGGTCCTCGTTGGCGGCGTGGCTGTTGCGGTAGAGGGCGGCGCTCACGTCGGCCACCACGGCCGTGTCGATGCCCTTGCGGTCCATCCGCCGCAGCAGCCCTCCGGCGGTGGCCCTGGAGAGCCGGCGGAAGGGCCAGTGGCCGATCCAGGTGTTGATGTCGATGAGCACGCCTCAGCCTCTCCGGCGCCGGTCGAGCATCCCCTGGAAGTTCCTCCAGAAGAGCCTCTCCTTCTGGGCCTGGGTAAGCTCGGCGCCGAGGACCTTGCCCACGCCCCCTTCCATGGTCATGTCGGTGGCGAACAGGATGCGCCCGGCCCCAAGCTCGCGGACGCAGGCCTCGACCATGCCCTCGTCGATGATCGATCCCGAGGTGTCGAGGTAGACGGAGGGGGCGTCGCGCAGCTGCTTGAGCGCCCACTCCCAGTCGCCGCCGCCGCCGATGTGGGCCTCGATGAGCATGCACTCCGGGTAGGCGTGCGCGGCCTCGACGAAGTGGCCGGCGTCGGAGATGTTGGGCTGCTGGTCGAGGAAGTCGCGCGTGGTGGGACGTCCGGCGTGCTCGAGGACGGGCACGCCCTCCTCGATGGCCTTCTCCAGGACGGGGAAGACCACGGGATCGCAGATCCGGTACTGGTTGTAGAGCTTGACCCCGGACATCCCCGCGTCGAGACAGCGGTCGATCTCGTCGAGGGACTCCCGGTGGCCGGGAACGACGAAGCAGTACCCGAAGAGGCGGCCCTCGTAGCGCCCCATGGCCTCGAGGACGGCGTCGTTGCACTCCCGCACGCGGGCGAAGTCCGGCATGCCCCGGGTGACGGGGATGCTGACGTAGAGTTCGTCGATGCCGAGGGCGTCGGCGGCCTCGATGATGCGGTCGTCGTGGTCCCAGCCCCAGCCGACGCCGGCGCCGTTCACGTGCATGTGGCAGTCGATCTTGCGCATCTGTGGAGGGCGTCTGTCGGGGTGGGATGCCGCGGACGTTCGGGCTAATCAAGCGCCCGCCGCGCGCCGGGGAAAGGGCGCGGAATCCCTCCCGAACTCGCCCCGCGGGAGCCGGGGCCGCTACTTTCTCCGCCCCTCACCTGCCCGGCCGGGACCGCCCTGCGCCCCGGCCGCTCACCGGCACAAGGAGACCACCGCCATGGACGATGTCTTTCTCGACGCCAGCGGACAACCGCGGAGGGTCCGCGGCGTCACCGTGAACAGCGGCTCGCCGGTGCTCGTGCGCCTGGCGGCGCAGATCGGCTGGGAGGCAATCTGGATCGAGATGGAGCACGGCCCCTCGGGGTTCGAGCGGGTCGAGGCCCTGTGCACGGCCGCGGAGGCCGGGGGCACCCTGCCGCTGGTGCGCCTGCCGGACGGCGAGCGGCACCACGTGCTGCGGGCCCTGGAGTCGGGGGCGCGCATCGTGGTGGTCCCCATGGTCGACGACGCCGCCCACGCCCGCCGGGTCGTGGAGTACGGCAAGTACTCCCCCGTGGGGGCCCGCGGCTTCAACACCCGCACGCCGGGCATGGGCTTCGGCCTCACCGACCCGGTGCAGGCCATGGCGAAGGCCAACGAGGCCTCGCACCTGTTCACCCAGATCGAGACGGTCCGGGCGGTGGAGAACGTGGACGAGATCCTGGCCGTGGAGGGCCTCTCCGGGATCTTCCTGGGGCCGGGGGACCTGTCCGTGAACCTCGGCGTCACCGGACAGATGACGGACCCCCGCCTGCGCGGGATGGTCCTGTCCTGCATCGAGAAGGCGAAGGCGGCGGGCCGCCACTGCGGCATCTTCACGCTCCCGGGACCGCTGCTCGAGGCGGCCATGGAGGCCGGCTGCGACCTGGTCGTCTGCGGCGGCGACGTGATGGACCTGGCCCGGGCGTGGACCCGGCTGCTGGAGGGGATCCCCGGCCGCTAGGGCTCGCTCGAGCCGCGGGCATCGCCCGCCAGTCAGCCAGGAGCCTCCGCCCGCGTACGGAACGTCACCCGCACGAACTTCCCGCCTTCGTCCTGCGCCAGCTCCGGCTCGGTGCCGTTGAATTCCCGCATCCCTTTCCGCATGACCGGCCATCCCCGTCCCCGCTGCTCCGTCAGCCGGGCGACGAGGACGGCGTTCGCCATCAACTCGTTTCGCGACCTGGGGTTTCCGCCGGAGCGGACATTCTCGACCCTCATATGGTTGGGGAGGGTGCCGGGGCTGGTCACGTCGATGCGGTTCGCGAATACCTCGAGCAGGACCCTTGCCCCGGTAATCGCGTAGTCGCGGTGGACGACGGCGTTGACGATGGCCTCGCGCAACGCCTTCTCGGGGACCAGCGGCCTGTCCTCTCGTTCGAGGCCGTGGTAACGCTCGGTCCATCCCAGCCCCCGGACCCATCCCGCGGCCCGGCGGACCTGCTCGTCGAGTCGTCCTTTCCCTTCTCCGGCGAGAATGACCTCCGAGGCCCGGTCCTCACCGGAATAGGCGATGCACTGGACGAAGAAACTCGTGGTCTGGGGGTGCGCCTGGGGCTCCTTGCCGAAGGCCATCAATCCGTAGAGCGTGGGGCGCAAGGCCCCGTCGAACTCGGCGAGAATGCGTCTGTTTCGCAGATCGTCGGCGAAGGCCGGCTGTGGTTCCTCCTCCGTATCGAGGCCCTGCGCGCGCAGGAAGGACCGGAAGGCTCCGGCGTCGATGTCCTCCATGCTCGCAGCGGGGATGACCTGCTCTTCCGTCAGAACGAAGCCGAATGTGTTGTACAGCTCCTGAAGCTCGGTCGGCGACGGCTCGACGCTGCTGCGTTGGCGCCGGATCCAGACGCGCCCTCGATGGTGAAGCGGCTCGAACCCCCGCTGGCGGGGAACCTCGATCCAGTGCACCCATCCGTTGGCGTGGTTGTGCCGCCCGCAGCGTGCGGGAACCGGGACGCTGCATCCCGAATGCAGGAAGCCGGTCAGCCGTTCCAGTGCTGAATCCGGATCCTCTCTCACCCCGACGATGGCACCGCCGTCGTCGACCCCGAGGATGATCAGCCCGCCTTCGGCGTTGGCGAAGGCGCAGATCGCCCGGCCGATTCCGGAAAGCTCGGCGAGGTCGCGCTTGAATTCGGTCTTCCCGTCCTCACCTGCCTCGATGCGCCTCGCGATGTCGCGCCATTCCATGGGAACTCTCTGCTTCCCGGGGCAGGCTCCTCCTACAGCCGCACCGGCAGCCCCTCCAGCATGCCGCTCTTGTGCATGTCGACCCACTCGTCCATGAAGGTCTTGTTCCACTGGTCGGTGAGGGGGTGCTCCATCATGTCGCGGTAGACCGTCCACATGGTGACCAGCTCGTCGCAGCCGTCGCGGAAGGCGGCGTACGCGGTATCGACGGAGCGGATCAGCGCCGCCTGGATGAAGGGGCGCTGCTCCCAGCCGCCGAACATCTTCACGCACTCGCGGATCAGCTTGGTGGGGTCCCCTCCGACCGCTTTCACCGGATCGCAGAACGGCAGGATGTGGTTGGCGCCCGCCTGGGCCACGGCCGCGGCCTGGGTCAGGGAGAAGCAGGTGGTGCAGTAGGTCTCCACCCCCTCCTCGCGGAAGGCGGCGAAGGCCTTGAGGCCGATCACGGTGCAGGGGATCTTGAGGATCACCTGGTCCGACATCTCCGTGAAGACGCGGCCCACGTCGAGCAGCTCCTCGACGCTGTGGCCGTCGATCTCGACGACCACCGGCTTGTCGGTGATGTCGAGGTAGGCGCGGACGACGTCGGTCACGGGGCCGTAGATTTTCACCATCTGGTTGAGCACCACCGTGTTGGTGACGATGCCGGCGATGCCGAGGGGCATCCACTCGGCCAGGTCCTTCGGGTCGCCGGCCAGCCAGATCAGCGGGCCCCGGCCCGTGCGCCGGGCCCGTGTCACCGGCCCCTCTGCCTCGGGGGTCTGCTGCGTCTCTCTGTCCTTTGCCATGATCGTCTCTCTCCCATCCGCCGGGCAGGCGGGCTATCCTCCGTCCGGGCGTAGCCTAGAGGCGCCGACGGGCAGCCCATCCAAGCATACATCATCCACGGTCACCCTCGGACGCCAGCGGGGCAGCGCCTCCTGGGACTACCGGACCCCCGGGGAATGGAGGACCCCTACTTCTTTCGGTTGGGCCGCTGCGTCAGTGCGGAGCCCGAGGAAGTCTTCGCGGTCTTGCTCGAGCCACTACTTCGAAGGGTCTTTGAGGCTGCCGACGCGGCTCGGTTCGAGGTTACCTTGGTCGTCTTCCGCTGTGACAGGGCGGAGCCGGCCGCAGACTTCTCCGACTTGCTGGACTTGCTGTCTCTCAGAACCCGTGAAGCTGCGGATGCCGCGCTCTTGCTCGTCTTCTCAGTTCTCTTGGCCATCTTCTACTGCCTCCATCTCATGTCGGAACTGCTTGGCGATCTCGACAGGGGAAGTGTCACTCAGCACAAAGAACGTAACCAGCACCAGCAAAGCGGCAAAAAGCAGGGCGCTTGCGAATCCTCCTGCCAGATTCACACCAAACTGAGGCCAGAAGCGCTTTAGCTCTTTGATCTCTCTTTGATCTCATCGACGACTATGCCTTGCTCGATCTCCCGTCGCTGTTCCTCGATGAGCAGCTCGTTTACCTCCTCGGAGTACGCCTGCAGGGTGGCCTCGGCCGTTCCCTTGGCGCGAAGCAAAACGCTCGGGGGCTGCTGTTCATACCAATCTCTAACCTTGTCCGGGCCGGGTAGCTCTCCATGGGTCTGCTCGAAATGGCGCATCCACTCGATTCTCTGTTCCTCGATGATGGCGAAGGCAGTCAAGCCATACAGCCAGCTTTCCTCTGACTCTTCGACCAGTTCCCTGTAGATCTCTTCCGAGCCGGAATATGGGGGCAATGGATAGTCCTCCTCTCCCTGAATGGTCGCTTGCGCGACCTGCAAATGGGAAGGGAACCAACTCCTGGAACCGGGTCAAGACAGAATGTGTGAGGGGTGGAGACCAGAAGGGCTCTTTGAATCCCCTCCCCCTCACGGCACCTCCAGCTCGTCGGGGCCGCGGACGATCTCCGCCCCTGGATGCTTCTCGGCCAGGCGGGCCCCGAGCTCCTCCTGGGCCGCGGGCTCCCCGTGCACCAGGGCGATGTGCCGGGGCCGCAGCCGCCCCGCGTAGCTCACGAGTCCGGGCTGATCGGCGTGCGAGGAGAGGCCCACCTCCCGGGCCGGCAGGGCCGCCCGGATCTCGACGGTCTCGCCCGCCCCGTCGGAGAGCCGCACCTTGCGGGCGAGCCCGGAGGAGGACAGCTCGCGCAGGGCCCGGCTCGGGGCGCCCTCGTCCTGGTAGCCCGTCAGGACGATGCGGTGCCGGGGGTCGGGGAGCAGCCGCCGGGCGTACTCGATGACCGGCCCGCCTGTGAGCATCCCCGAGGTGGTCACGATGACGGAGGGAACCGTCCGCGCCGTCTCCGCGACCTCCTGCCGGTCGAAGGGGCCGGAGACCTCGCGGAAGGTCTCGGCGAGGCGGAAATCCGCGTGCTCTTCATAGATCGGGTTGATCTCCCGGATCATGCCGTCGAAGTGGACGGGCAGGGAAGCCGGGAGCTCACCCTGGCTCTGGGCCGTGGAGATGAGCTTCAGCAGCTCCTGGGCGCGGCCGAGGGCGAAGGAGGCCAGGATCACCGAGCCGTTGCGCGTCCGGGTCGTCTCCTGGAGGAAGGCGACCAGTTCGCCGCGGACCTCCTCCATGGGCCGGTGCCGCCGGTTCCCGTAGGTGGACTCCATGACCAGCAGGTCGACCTCGCCGAGGTCCTCGGGCCAGGAGGCGGCGGGCGTCGTGAGCTGGGGGAAGGAGGAGAAGTCGCCGGAGAAGAAGACCCTGCGTCCCCGGCCGTCCTCGATGAGGATGCTCGCGGCGCCGAGGATGTGGCCCGCGGGGAAGAACCGGATGGAGATGTCGTCGAAGGGCAGCCTTACCTCCTCGTCGAACCCGGAGGCGCATGCCAGGTGGGGGATCAGGTCCACGTCCTCCTGATCGTAGGCGTCCCGGGGCCCCTCGGCCTCGGCTCCGTACTGCGCGTTGTCGCGGCGCTGCCGCATCTTGTGGAGGTAGTGCTGCCGGCAATCCTGCAGCTGCACGGGAAGCAGCGCCGCCGTGCCGCTGGAGCAGTAGATGCCGAGGCCGTCGCCGAACCTGCGGACCAGCGCCGGGACCCAGCCGATGTGATCGGTGTGCGCGTGGGTCAGCAGGAGGGCGTCGATGCGGTCGAGGTCCCCGAAGCCGGGATGCAGGTCGCGCGAGGTGCTCGGCTTGATGCCGCAGTCGACGAGGATGCGGCGGCCCCCGAGCTCCAGGAGGTAGCAGCTCCGGCCGATCTCCGACGAGCCGCCGAGGGCGACGAGCCGCAGGGGCGGCTTCGGCCGCCGGAGCGCCACCGGACGCCGCCTGCGGTACCGGGGATAGGCCTCGAGGAAGGCCTCCTCGAGACGGAGGTGGGTGGTCCACTCCCCTTCCGCCCGCTGGCGCTCCGCCCCGGCGCGGTCCCCCCGGATGCGTTCCTTCTCCCGGCGCAGGAACCGCCACACGGCATCGGCGCCCCTCGGACGGCTTGCGGCCTCTTGCTCCAGGCGCTTGACCCGGGTGTTCTCGTTGGCCAGACGGGAGGCGAGCCGGCTCCGCTCCTGGTCCTTCCGGTGGACCTCCTCCTGAAGCCGCCGCCGGTCCTGGAGCAGGTCGGTGTTCACTCTCTCGGTCTGAGCCGCCTTGAGCTCGTGATCCTCCATGTCGGAGTGGATCTCGCAAAGGCGGTTCTGGAGGCGATCGACGTCGGCCGCGGCGGCCTCGGCCTGCTCGCGGGACGTCCGCTGCTCCCCCCGGGTCTTCTCCAGCGCCAGCTCTGTCCGGCGCAAGGAGGCCCTGAGCCTGCCGGCCTCTTCCCCGGCTTCCTTCAGCTGTCTCTGCAGCTTGCGGCACTCGGCACTCAGCTCCTTCAGCGATTTCCGTTGCGCGCCGGTGCCCGGGGCCGCGGACGGGTCCGGGTCGGGGGAAGCGCCGTTGGCGGCGAGAGGCACGAGACAACGGAACAACTCCTCCGCGTGGGGGGCCTGGAACCGCGACGCCCAGAGGACGGCCGTCAGGTTGTAGACCCCTTCCCGGTCCTTGAGAAGCTCGCTCAGCCGCTGGCCCCGCAGCAGGCTTCCATCCGAGAGCAGCCCGGACAACTCCTCGTACTCGCCGAGGATCGCCTCGCGGACGGTGACGACCAGATCGTGGTCCGGATGGGACCAGAGGACCTCGTGCACCTCGCCGCTGACGCTCTGGAGGACCTGCCGCCGCATCCGACGGTAGCGCCTCAGGGGGGGCGGCAGGTGATGGCAATGCACGTTGGAGCACACCTTCCCGTGGTAGTCGAACAGCTCGATCGCGGCCTTGACCGGCAGGGCGAGGACGCTCTCGGGGACGGTGGCGGGACCCAGGGGGCCGTCGGGGACATCCCCTCCGTGAAGGGCCCGGAGGAGGGCCAGGGCGGGGGCCAGGTCCGGCGCCTGGCTGGACCCGGGGTTCGTGGAGTCGTCTGACATGAAGGCGCTGTAGGTTGGCGTAAACTGTTGAGAAACAGTATCTTAGTATATACATCGGGCGAGCGCAAGCTCGCCGCCGCTCCGCAGCCTGGGGCGGCGGCCCGACCTTCGACCCTCGATGGGAGACCGGATCAGCCTTCCGCCCCATGAACCGTGCCTTTCCCAGGAAGCCGCTTTGAGCGGGGGCCTGCCCCTGACGAAGGTGGTCCGCGGCCTGCCGCCGCTGGTTCCCTTCATCGGCCCGGAGGCGCTCGAGCGCCGGCACGGCCGGCCCCTCCGGGTCCGGGTGGGCGCCAACGAGAGCCCCTTCGGCGTATCCCCCGCGGCCCGCGAGGCCATGCAACAGGCCCTGGAAGAGGTCTGGATGTACAACGATCCGGAGGCCCACGACCTGATCGAGGCCCTGGCCGGGCACCACGGCGTGGCGGCGGGCCGGATCCACGTGGGCGCCGGGATCGACGAGATCCTCGGCCTGCTGGTGCGCATCTTCGCCGAGCCCGGCGACCCGGTGGTCACCTCCCTGGGCTCGTACCCGACCTTCAACTATCACGTGCACGGGTACGGCGCCCGCCTCGTCGAGGTGCCGTACGTGCGGGACCGGGTCGATTTCGAGGGGCTCGGGGCCGCCGTCCGGAAGTCGGGCGCGCACCTCGCGTACGCCGCCAATCCGGACAATCCCATGGGCACCTGGGGGACGGCGGATCAGGCCCTGGGGCTGCTGTCGGCGCTGCCGGCCGATGCGATGCTGGTCCTGGACGAGGCCTACAGCGAGTTCGCGCCGCCGGAGGCCGTGCCGGCCATGGACGTCTCCGATCGCCGGCTGGTGCGCACGCGCACCTTCTCCAAGGCCCACGGGATGGCCGGCGCCCGCATCGGCTACGCCATCGCCCACGAAGAGGTCGTGGCGGTGCTGGACCGGGTGCGCAACCAGTTCGGCGTCAACCGCGTGGCCCAGGCGGGCGCCCTGGCGTCCCTCGGCGAGCCCGGGCACGTCAGCGGCGTGGTCCGGCAGGTGAAGGCCGGCCGCCAGGAGCTGGTGCGGCTGGGGCAGGAGCTTGGGCTCGGCCACGTGGAGTCGGCGACGAACTTCGTCAACCTCGACCTGGGCCGCGGCGAACGGGCGCGGGCGGTGCAGGCGGCGCTGCTCGACCACGGCGTCTTCGTGCGCATGCCCTACAGGCCGCCGGGCGACCGCTGCGTGCGCGTCACCGTGGGCACCCCGGAGCAGCGCGCCGCCTTCGCCCGCGGGCTCCGGGCGGCCCTGATCGAGGTGGACGGGCGATGAGGATCCTGGTCTCGGGCCCCGGCGGACTGGTGGGCTCGGCGCTGATCGAGTCCCTGGACCTCAAGGGAAACGAGGTCCTTGGGCTGAGCCGCTCGGCGCCGGCGACGGGGGGGCAGGCGGTGCGCTGGGACCCCGCGGCCGGGGAGATCGACGGGGCGGCGCTGGAGGGACTCGACGCGGTGGTGCACCTGGCGGGGGAGAACGTGGCTCACGGGCGCTGGACGGCGGCGCGCAAGGAGCGCATCCGCGCCAGCCGGGTGGAGGGCACCCGGCTCCTGTGCGAAGCACTGGCCGCCTGCGCGCGCAAGCCCGAGGCGCTGGTGTGCGCCTCGGCCATCGGCTACTACGGCAGCCGCGGCGCCGAGATCTGCGTCGAGGAGACCGCTCCGGCGGACGACTTCCTCGCCCGGGTCGCCATGGACTGGGAGCGGTCCACGGCGGCGGCGGCGGCGGCGGGGATCCGGGTCGTCAATCTGCGCATCGGCGTGGTCCTGAGTCCGCGAGGCGGCATGCTGGCGAGGGTGACGACGCCCTTCCGGCTGGGCCTGGGAGGCCGCCTGGGCACGGGCCGGCAGTATCTGAGCTGGATCACGTTGGAGGACCTGGTGGGGGTGATCGAGGAGGCCCTGGGCAACCGGCGGCTCTCGGGGCCGGTGAACGCCGTCGCGCCCGGACCGGTGACCAACCGCGAGTTCACCCGGGCCTTGAGCCGCGTGCTGCGGCGGCCGGCGCTCCTGCCTCTGCCCTCGTGGCTGGTGAAGCGGGTCTGGGCGGAGATGGGCGAGACCCTGATGTTGTCGAGCACCCGGGTGGAGCCGGCACGGCTGGCCGCGGCCGGGTTCGCCTTCAGGCATCCCGAGATCGACACGGCCCTGCGGGACCTGCTGCGGGGGGGCTGACCGGACTAGTGCGCGTCAGCTACAGCGACGGCTACTTCGTGCCCCTGCCCGAAGGACATCCCTTTCCCATGGCCAAGTTCCCGGCCCTTCACCGGATCCTGCTGCGCGAAGGACTGATCCGCAACGGCCACCGGGCCGAGCCCTCCCCGGCCGGCCGGGAGGTGCTGGGCCTGGTGCACACCGACCGCTACCTGGACGAGCTGGAGACGGGTCTGGAACGCGCCGCCGAGCGCCGCCTCGGACTGCCCTGGAGCGAGGCCCTGGCGCGGCGTTCGCGCCTGGCCGTGGGCGGCACCGCCCTGGCGGCGCGCATGGCCATGGAGGACGGGATCGCCGCCAACCTGGCCGGGGGCACGCACCACGCCTACCCCGATCACGGCGAGGGCTTCTGCGTGCTCAACGACGTGGCCGTGGCGATCCGGCTGCTGCGCGGCGAGGGGCTCCTCGACCGGGCCCTTGTGATCGACCTGGACGTGCACCAGGGCAACGGCACGGCGGCGGTCTTCGCCGGCGACCCCCGGACCTTCACCCTCTCCTTCCACGGGCAGCGGAACTACCCCTTCCGGAAGGAGGCCTCCTCCCTCGACGTCGGTCTCCCCGACGGCACCGGAGACGACGACTACCTGGACCACCTGACGGCGGCCCTGCCGGAGGTCCTGGTCGCGAGCCGGCCCGATCTGATCGTGTACCTGGCCGGGGTCGACCCCCTCGCCGGCGACCGCTACGGCCGGCTGGCGCTGACCCGCGAAGGGCTGCACCGCAGGGACCGCGCCGTGCTGGCCGCGGCCCGGGGGTCCGGCGCGGCGCTGCTTCTTGTGATGTCCGGCGGATACGCCTCCTCGCCCGAAGAGACGGCGGACCTGCACGCCGTCGCCCACCGCGAGGCCCGCCAGGTCTACGGGGGGCCGGCTTGATCCTGCTCCTGCTGCACGTGGCGGCGACCCTCTACATGACCGCCCTCGCCTGGTTCGTGCAGGTCGTCCACTATCCGCTGATGCACCGCGTGGGGGAGACGAGGTTCCGGCAGTACCAGGCGGGGCACGCGCGGCGCTCGAGCCTGGTGTCGGCGCCGGTGATGCTCTTCGAGCTGGTCACCGGCGTCTGGCTGGCCCTGGAGCCGCCGGACGTCGTCGGCGACCCGCCCATGCTGTTGAACGCGGCCCTCCTCGCGGTCCTGTGGATCTCGACGTTCCTGCTCCAGAGGCCCCTGCACCAGGAGCTGGCCGAGGGCTACGACCAGGCGAAGGTGGACCGGCTGGTGGCCACCAGCTGGATCCGCACCCTTGCCTGGACCCTGCGGGCCCTGCTGCTGGTGGTGCTGCTGGTGCTGTTCGCCGAAGGCAGGCAGAGCCTGGGCCTGGGCGGTTGAGCCCTCATCCGGCCGGGATCTTCCAGGGAAGCCACACGGAGACGGCCACCAGGAAGGCGGTCAGGGCCAGGGCGTAGAGCCCGGAGTAGAGGGGCAGCCTCCAGGCGCGCCGCACGATAGCCAGCCGCCGCTCGTCGTCCTCGATGGGCTCCGTGCCGGACTCGGTGGAGCAGACGCCGCGGGCGGCGTTGAGGACGCAGACGCGGGTCCGGGACTCGGCCAGGGAGAAGGTGCCGACCCAGAGCGGCACGAAGACCACGAGGCGCAGCGCCAGGGGCGCGCCGGTCACGGTGAGCAGGGCCATCAGGCCGAGGGCGAACACCAGGAAGAGGACGCCGAGGAAGAGGCGGAAGCGCGCTCCGTCGACGCCGATGTTCCCCGCGGTCATCGCCGCGCCGCACCCGCGGGGGAGGCGGGGCTCTTCTCCCCCTCGACACGGCGCCGGATCCAGTCCCGGATGAGGGCCGCGGTCTCGGTGGGGTATTCGAGGTGCGGCGCGTGGCCGCAGGCCTCGAAGATGTGCAGCGTGGCGCCGGGGATCTCGGCCTCGAAGAGCAGCCCGAACAAGGGCGGCACGATGCGGTCCTCGGCACCCCACAGCACGAGGGTGGGCACGTCGATCTCCCGGTAGCGGTCGGTGAAGCGGGCGATGTCGCCCGGGACCAGATTGCGCGCCGAGGCCTGGTAGGCCCTCACCGTGTTCGCCTCGCGCAGGAGGTGGACGGCCTTGTCCACCAGCTCTTCGGGGATCTTGCCGGGATCGTGGAAGACGCGCCGGAAGGTGGAGCGCACGATGGCGCGCGCCAGGCCGGTGCCGAGCCCGAAGGCCAGGACCAGCCGGTTCAGCAGCAGCCGGCCGGGCCAGTCGGCCAGCAGGCGGATGTGCAGGGGAAGGGCCTGGGGGTAACCGGTGGCATCCTCCAGCACCAGTCCCCGGACCCGGGGTCCGCCGGGCCAGGGCGTGCACAGGCTGCGCAGGAAGACCCCGCCTCCGAAGGAGTTGCCCACCAGGACCACCTCGTCGAGACCGAGCCGCTCGACGAAGGCGCGGACGAAGCCGACCTGGGCCTCGGCCCCGTATCGCCGGGAGGCGGGCAGGGAGCTGAACTCTGGTTTGCTGCTGCGGCCGAAGCCGACCAGATCGGGGGCGATCACGTGGTACCCGGCCTCGACCAGGTGGGGCGTCAGGGAGGACCAGGTGCCCTTGTGGTCGAACAGACCGTGGAGCAGCAGCACGTGGAGGGATGCGCCGGGATCTCCGTGCTCGGCGTAGGCCATGCGGATGTCGCGGCCTCCGTCTTCGCCGATGACCACGGAGGGCGAGCCGCCCGGCGCCGGCGCGCTGTGTCGACCCTGATCCTTCAGGATGGGCGCGGGCAAGCCGGGGGCGGCAGGGGGGTCGGGATGGGAGTCCATGGGCAGCCGGACCTCTTTCCGGGGTCCGGGCGGCAGTATAGCGGGGCCTGTCAGGGGCGGCAAGGCGCACTCCCGCCTTGTTTCGCCGCGCTCAGCTCCGCCAGCAGGTCGCGCCAGGCCCGCCGTTCGCGCGCCGGCTCGACCAGGACGGCCCGCTCGCGGCAGGCCCGCCCCAGCCGGTCGTAGAAGGCGGTGTCCGTCTCCGCCCGGGACAGCAGGTCGGCCAGGGCCTGGGTGTCGCCCACGGGGAAATACCCCGGATACCCGGGTCCGAGGAGACCGATGGAACCGGAGATCTCCGAGGAGACCACGGGCACCCCGAAGGCCAGGGCTTCGCAGACGACGTTGGCCCCGCCCTCCATCCGCGAGGTGAGGACCAGGAGGTGGCTGCGCCACAGCAGGCGCAGGGCCCGCCAGCGGGGCAGCTCGCCGATCCAGCGGTAGCGCGGGTTGCGGACCTCCTCCCGCCGGGCGCGGACGGCCAGGTCCCGCTCCAGGGCACCGCCGGCCTGGACGACGCGAAGCCTCGAGGCCGCCGGCAGCCTCCGCGCCGCGGCCGCGGTTCTCAGCGGATCCTTCACCCCCCGCAGGTGACCCAGGACGCAGACCTGGAAGGCGCCGCTCACGGGCCGGGAGGGACGCCTCGGGGGGCGCAGGGACTGGACGATGACCCGCGCCCGGGGGCGCAGCCGCTCCGGCAGCTCCTCCACCCCGGCCTCCTGGAGGACGATCAGCCGGTCGGCCAGCTCCAGGCTGGCCCGGGCCCCGGCGTCGGTGCGGATGTCGCCGTAGAGGTCCGTGCCGGTCAGGGCCAGGACCAGGGGCCGGTCCGGGCGCCGCCCCTGGAAGCGCACCATGGAGTCCCGGCTGCGGCGCGCGTGGAGGGCCACCATCAGGTCGCAGCGCTGGTCCTCGAAGGCGACGGCGAGTCGCGCCTCGTGCCCGAGCTCGCGCAGGACCCGGGCCCAGCGCAGGGCCGTCACCCGGTTGCCCGAGCGGGACCTGGGAGGCGCCGGGGTGACGATGAGGACCCTCATGGCACCCGGGGATTCCTCACAAGGCGCAGGTGCGGAACCCGGTGAGCACGTCGCGGCGGTCGGGGGTCTGGAAGTTCCGGTACCCCGTGCGGGCCAGACGCGCCCGGGTGGTCCAGCAGCCGCCGCGCATGACCTTGCGGGAGTGGAAGCAGGGCTCCGAGTACTCCTTGTAGGGATCCGGCTCGAATCCGGGGAAGGGCTCGAAGGTGGTGCTCGTCCACTCCCAGACGTTGCCGATCATCTGGCGGCAGCCCCAGGGGCTGTCACCGTCCGGCAGGCCGCCCACGTCCACGGTGCCCATGGCCCGCCAGTCGAGGTTGGCCCGTTCCGGGCCGGGAGCCCCGTCGCCCCACGGCCAGGGGCGGCGGCTCTCCGACAACCCGCCCCCGGCGGTGGGCTCGGCCACGGCGGCGGCCTCCCACTCCGCTTCGGTGGGGAGCCGGCGGCCGGCCCAGCGGCACCAGGCGTCGGCCTCGAACCAGTTCACGTGGATCACGGGGCGGTGCGGCTCGAGGTCGTGCCAGGCGTCGAAGTGGCGGCGCTGCCAGCCGCCGCCGCCCCGGCGCCAGTAGCAGGGGTGCTCGGCCCCTGCCTCGACGCGCCAGGTCCAGCCCTCCTCGCTCCAGAGGCGTTCGTCGGCGTAGCCGCCGTCGTCGACGAACTCGGCGAAGCGCTCCTGGGAGACGGGGGCGCGGGCGATGCGGAAGGCCGGCAGCTCCACGGGGTGGGCCCACTTCTCGTTGTCGAAGACGAAGGGCGCGCCCCGCTCGGAGCCGAGGCGGTAGAGGCCGCCGGGGACCTCGGCGTCCCCCGTCAGCCCGCCGCCGCCGATCTCCTCCTCGGAGCGGGGCACGCCCAGCCGGGGCGCCGGCCAGCCGTGGGTCTGGCGGGTGTACGTGAGGGCCTCGGTGTGCATGTCCTCGTGGAGCACCGAGTAGAGGGCGTGGTAGAGGACGTCGTCGCCGGGCGGATCGGCCAGCAGCAGCTCCTCGGTGCGGTCGAGGACCTCGCGAACGTAGCCGAGGGTTTCCTCCCGCGACGGCAGCGGCAGGTCCCAGCGCCGCTCGTGGGCGATGGCGATCGAGTCGTAGAGGTCGTCCTCGTCGGCGCGGACCGGGGCCTGGCCGCCGGCGTGGCGCACCACCCACCGGGACTGGAACCAGGCGTGGTGGCCGATCTCCCACAGGCCGGGGTTGACGATGGCCAGCTGCGGGCCGAGCAGTTGCTCGTCGGTGAGGTCCGAGACCAGCTCCAGGGTGCGCTGCCGGGCGTCGCGGACCCAGCGAGCCAGCTCTTCCCGGGCGATCATGTCGAGGATGCGGTGCTCGGGCATCTTTCCCCCTTCTGGTATGCACGTAAAGATACGTCCCCGTGGCGGGGCAACCGCTTTGCCTCCCCCGCGAGGGATGACTAGGTTCCGCCCCCCCCAACAAGGATCCGGAGACCGAATGACTCTGCCGAACAAGGACATAACCCTCACGAGCCTGGCCAGGACCTGCGGCTGAGCGGCGAAAGTGAGTCCGGTCGGACTCGCCACGCTGCTGGAAGGGCTTCCGGGCCAGGTCGACCCGAACCTGCTCGTCGGGTTCGAGACGAGTGACGACGCGGCCGTCTACCGGCTCGACGACGAGCGCGCGCTGGTGCTCACGGCGGACATCATCACGCCGCCGGTGGACGATCCGGTGCTCTTCGGCCGGATCGCCGCGGCCAACTCGTTGAGCGACGTGTACGCCATGGGCGGCCGGCCCCTGGCGGCGCTGAACCTGCTGGGCTTTCCCGGCGACCAGCTCGGACCCGAGGTGCTGGCCGGCATCGTCGCCGGGGCCCGCGAGAAGGTCGTGGAGGCCGGCGCCGTGCTCGCCGGAGGCCATACCACGGACGACGAGGAGCCCAAGTTCGGCCTCTCCGTCACCGGTCTCGTGCACCCGGAGCGCTACTGGCGCAACGTGGGAGCGCGTCCGGGCGACGCCCTCGTGCTGACCAAGCCCATCGGCAGCGGCGTGCTGTTCAACGGGAACCTGCGGGGCTGGGTCTCGGCCGAGGCGCTGGCCGCCTGCGTGGAGTCCCTGACGACGTTGAACCGGGCGGCTGCCGAAGGCCTGGCCCGCTTCGAGGTGCACTCCGCCACCGACGTGACCGGCTTCGGCCTGGCCGGTCACGCCTTCGAGATGGCCAGCGGCTCGGGGGTGACCCTGCACATCGACGCCGGCGCCGTGCCCGTGTACGACGAGGCTCTCGACATGTACCGGAGGGGCGTTTCCACCGGCGTGAACCGGGCCAACCGCGAGCTCGTCGAGGCCTCCACCCGGTTCGCACCCGGCCTGCCGGAGGAGTGGCGCGAGCTGGCCGTCGATCCGCAGACCAGCGGCGGGCTGCTGGCCGCCCTCCCGGCGGACCAGGCCCGCGAAGCCGTGGGCGCCCTGGTCGATGGGGGTGTGCCGGCTGCGGCCGTCGTCGGCCACGTCCGACCCCAGGAGGGAGAGGTGCACCTGGTCTTCAGCTGAGGGCTCGCCCGTCTCCGTTCCGCCGCCCACGGCGGCGCCATCCACACCAATCACAGAGGGCCGTACAAGAATGATGCGATGGATCCTGCTGCTTGCCGTGCTCCCTTGGCTCGAGACCCCCGCGAGCGCCGCGGAGGAGGTCTTTCGCTTCACCGCGATCCCCGACCAGGACACGGCGAGACTGAAGGAGCGGTTCGACAAGGTCGCCGCGTACCTGGGCTCGAAGCTCGGCGTCCCCGTGGAGTACGTGCCGGTCAAGTCGTACGCCGCCTCGGTGTCCGCCTTCAAGAACGGAGAGGTGCAGCTGGCCTGGTTCGGGGGCCTGTCCGGCGTCCAGGCCCGCCGCGGCGTGCCCGGCTCGCAGGCCATCGCCCAGGGTCAGGAGGACGTGGAGTTCGTCACCTACTTCATCGCCCACACCAGCACCGGCCTTCGAGAGGCGGCCACCTGCCCCTGCAGCGGGGCGGACAGGGAAGCGGGCTTCCCGGCCGGGATCGCCGGCAAGACCTTCACCTTCGGCTCCAAGGGATCGACCTCGGGGCGGCTCATGCCGGAGTACTTCATCCGCCGCCACTTCGGCAAGCCCCCGGGGGAGGTCTTCGAGCGCGTCGGCTTCAGCGGCGACCACTCCAAGACCCTGGCCCTCGTGCAGTCCGGCGCCTACCAGGCCGGGGCCCTGAACTACAAGGTGTGGGAGAACGAGATGGCGGCGGGCCGCGTGGACACGTCCAAGGTGCGCGTCGTCTGGCGCACGCCGACCTACCCGGACTACAACTGGTCGATCCGCGGCGACGTGGACCGCCGCTACGGAGAGGGTTTCACCGACCGCGTCCGCCAGGCCCTGCTGGGCATGGAGGACCGGGGACTGCTCGACTCCTTCCCGCGGGCGGCGTTCATCGCCGCCGACAACACCATGTACGCGCCGATCGTCGAGACCGGCAGGGCCATCGGCATCCTCGAGGAGTGATGGGTTCCATGCCCGCCCCGGCGGCCGGCCCGCTTTTCGATCTGCGGGACGAGCACGTTCGCCAGGGCGCCACCGAGGCCCTGCGCGGCGTCGATCTGCGGGTCGAGCGCGGCGAGAAGGTGGTCGTCATCGGCCCCAGCGGCGCCGGCAAGTCCACCCTGCTGCGGGTCCTCCAGGCCCGCCGACCGGCCGACTCCGCCTGCGTGCACCAGGACTACGCCCTGGTGCCGCAACTGTCGGCGTTCCACAACGTCTACGCCGGCCGCCTCGACCGGAACTCGACTCTCGCCAGTCTCGTGGACCTGGTGAAGCCCCGCCGCCGGGTGGTTGAGGAGGTGCGTCCCCTCTTTCGCGACCTCGGCCTGGAGGACAAGCTCTTCGAGGCGGTGAGCCAGCTCTCCGGCGGCCAGCAGCAGCGGGTCGCCGTGGGGCGGGCCCTCTACCAGGGGGGCAGCGTGGTCCTCGCGGACGAACCGGTGTCGGCCGTCGATCCCCATCAGGCCGGCGATGTCCTGGAACTGCTCAAGGCCCGCTGCGAGACCGCGGTGGTGGCCATGCACGACGTCGACCTCGCACTGCAGCACTTCGACAGGGCCGTGGGACTGCGCGAGGGACGGATCGCCTTCGATCTGCGCTCCGCCGAGGTCGGCGCCCGGCGGCTGCAAGCGCTGTACCGCGGCGAAGCGAGTCCCGAACCATCGACCTGAGACATCCGCCGTGCTGAAGGCGAGCCTGTGGTTCCTGGCGGTGGGCCTCGTCTGCCTGGCCCTGGCCGACGTCGAGGTCGTCACCCTCGACCCGTGGGGCGAGCTGGGGCGCCTGCTCTCGGGGTTCGCGCGTCCCGACCTGCGGGTGCTGCCGGCCCTCGGGGAGGCCCTGCTCAACACCATCACCTTCGCCTTCTGCGGCCTCTCCCTGGCCGTGATCCTCGGCTCGGGGCTCGCCTTTTTCTTCGAGCACCGCGTCGTGCGTCTCGGCTGCGCCGCCGTGCGCGCCGTCCACGAGATCTTCTGGGCCTTCCTGTTCCTGCCCATGATAGGGCTCAACCCGGTCTGCGGCGTGCTGGCCATCGCCATCCCCTACGCCGGCGTCTTCGCCAAGGTCTACGCCGAGATCCTGCAGGAGGCCGACCGCCGGCCCATGCAGGCCCTGCCTCCGGGCTCGACGGAGGTCAGCCGGTTCTGCTACGGGGTGCTGCCCACCATCTGGCCCAACCTGAAGGCCTACACCGCCTACCGCCTGGAGTGCGCCCTGCGCTCCAGCGCGGTCCTCGGCTTCATCGGCCTCCCAACCCTCGGCTTCCACCTGGAGACCGCCTTCCGGGAGGGCCTGTACGGCGAGGCGGCGGCCCTGCTCTACGTCTTCTACTTGCTCATCGCGTCGTTGAGGTACTGGGTCCGCCCCCGGCTGGTGGCGCTCTACGCGGGGCTGTCGGCGTGGGCCGTGTCGCCGGAGGTCCACCTCTCCTGGGTCAACGTGAAGCGCTTCCTGACCTGGGAGATCCTGCCCTGGCCGATGCGGCGGGAGGGCTTCCTCGACGGCAGTCTCGACATCGCCTTTCCAGGGGATCAGGTCTGGGCGTGGTGCGGCGAGCTGGTGCGCGGTCAGGCCCTGCCGGGCCTGTGGAGCACGGTCCTGCTCACCCAGGTGGCGCTGGCGGCCACCGCCCTCTTCGCCGTCGCCTTCCTGGGCGCTGCCTGCCGCCACGTGAGCCCGGGGCCGGTGCGCAAACTCGTGCACTTCGGCCTCATCGTCGGGCGCACGACGCCCGAATACATCCTCGCCTACATCTTCCTGCAGTTGTGGGGGCCGTCGATGCTTCCCGCCCTGGTCGCCATCCTGCTGCACAACGGCGCCATCCTGTCCTACCTCGGCGCCGGCTCGGCGAACGTGATGCGGCTGCGGCCCGACGCCCCGCGCGGCGCTCTCGACCGCTACGCCTGGGAGGTTCTGCCCCGGGTCTACGGACAGTTCCTCGCCTTCCTGTTCTACCGCTGGGAGGTGATGATGCGAGAGTCCGCGATCCTCGGGATCCTGGGGGTCACAACCCTCGGGTTCTTCATCGACAGCGCCATCGCCGAAGACAAGCTCGACCAGGCCGTGGTGCTCATCGGGTTCACGGCCCTGCTCAACATGGGGATCGACTCGATCTCGCAGGTGGTGCGGCGCCGGCTGCGGCTGGCCTCGGGAGCCTCCCTGGCCGTCGCCGACTGATCATCGGGAGGTCGCGGGGGTCATCAGACTCAGGCTGAACCGCCTCCCTCCGTCGAGCCACTGACGCTCGATGGCGAAGCCGGCGGCCGCCGACAGCTCCGCGATCCCCTCGAGGGAGTACTTGCATGAATTCTCGGTGTGGATCGTCTCTCCCTCGTCGAAGGAGAGGTGCAGACCGAGGGCCTCGATCCAGACGGTCTGGTCCCTCAGCGACCGCAGGTGCATCTCCATCCGTCCCCCGGCCTCGTTCCAGCGGGCCTCGTGGGCGAATGCGTCCGTTTCGAAGCGGCCGTCCAGCTCGCGGTTGATGCGCTCCAGAAGGTTCAGGTTGAATTGCGCCGTCACCCCGGCGTCGTCGTCGTAGGCGGCCACCAGGGTCGCCGGGTCCTTGCGCAGGTCGATGCCGATGAGCAGAGCGTCCCCGGGGCGCATGGCCCGGCCCAGGCGCCGCAGGAAGCGCACGGCCTCCTGCGGGGTGAAGTTGCCCACGTTCGAGCCCAGCCACAGCACCAGCCTCGGCGGCCCTCCCTCGGCCTCGAGGTAAGCCAGGCCCTCGTGATACTCGCCGGCCACGGCCAGCACCTCCAGATCGGGGTAGGTCTGCACGAGGGTCAGCGAGCTCTCCCGCAGCATGGAGCTCGAGATGTCGACGGGGATGAAGCGCAGCCGCCCCTGGCGGCGGAGCAGGGCCTCGATGACGAGCCGGGTCTTGCCGGAGTTGCCGGAGCCGAGGTCGACGAGGTCCACGGGTTGTCCGAGACCGGCGGCCAGCTCGTCGGCATGGGCCTCGAGGATGGACCGCTCCGCCCGCGTCAGGTAGTACTCCGGCAGCTCGCAGATGCGCTCGAACAGCCGCGATCCCCGTTCGTCGTAGAAATAGAGACAGGGAAGCCGCTTCGGCCGGGCCGTCAGCCCGGCGCGCACGTGGCCGGCCAAGTCTGCGCTCGGGCGGCCTTCCGGGGCGGCGACCAGCGTCAGGCTGTCCGAGTCGGTGGGAACTTCCCTGAAGCCGTGAATGGAGGTCTCCTGCGGATGACGATTCTTCGGAAGGGGGCCGGTCCCGGGCCTCCCCGGGAATCGAGAAGGCGGATTATAGGGAACATGCGGGGCAGGGGCGACGGGGAGGGCGGACGGCGCCGCGGTTGCCCGGCTGTGAGCGGCATGGCTTTCGCAAGCCCCGTGTGGCTCCGGCCGGCCGCTGCCGCGGCCTCGCTCCGGGCGTCACCTCCAGGATCGCGAACGTGTCCCCCGGCACCCGGATCCCCGGCCTCCCGGCCGCCCTCCTCGACTTCGTCTATCCCCCCCACTGTCCGGCCTGCGAGTCCTGGCAGGAGCCGGGGGACCGCGAGGCCCTCTGCAACCGCTGCATCGCCGAGATTCAGGCCCCCCTCGGGCGCCGGTGCCGCCGCTGCGGAGCCCCGGAGGCGTCTCCTCCGCAAGCGCGCGGCCCCTCCGGGCCGGTCTGCCCGAACTGCGCCGGCTGGCCCGACCGGGCCTTCTCGCGGGCCGTGGTCCTGACCGATCTCGACGGTGCGGCCCAGCCCGCCGTCCACGCCCTCAAGTTCGGTGGCATCCAGAGGATCGGATCCCTCCTGGGCCGCCTTCTGGCGACCGCTCCGGACACCTCCGGACCGCTGTCCGACCTGGATCTGCTGGTGCCCGTGCCCCTGCACCCGGCCCGGCAGCGGGAGCGCGGCTTCAACCAGGCCGATCTGATCGCCCGCGGAGCGGGTGAGGTTCTCGGCGTGCCGGTCCGCGGAGACCTGGTGCGCCGGGCCCGCCCGACCCGCCAGCAGGCGCGCCTGGAGGCCGTTGACCGGGCCCGCAACCTGGCCGGGGCCTTCGCCCCCAGGGGGCCCACGGCCTGGGACATCTCTCCGCGCGCCATCGGTCTGGTGGATGACGTGCTCACCACGGGCACGACCTTGTCCGCCTGCGCCGCCGTCCTGGGAGGCATCGCCCCGGGCGCCGAGATCCTCGCCGTCGCCGTGGCCGGTCCCTTCCGCCGGCCCCGACGTTGACCTGACCTCTGGGGGACCTAGCTTAAGGCTGGTTCCCGCGGCAGTCCGACGCGGCCCCCAAGCGGGGCCGCGCTTGCCCGACCTCATGCCGCGGTCCGCCGGTCGACCACCTCCACAGGCCAAGGCAGATGACCATCAAGACAGTCGGCATCCTCACCGGTGGCGGCGATTGCCCCGGACTCAACGCCGTTATCCGGGCGGTGGTCCGCAAGGGGATCTCCCACTACGGTTACCGCTTCCGCGGGGTCCAGAAGGGTTGGAAGGGCTTGATGGAGTGCCTCTGGGAACCCCTGGGCCACGAGGAGGTGTCCGGCATCCTGCCCAAGGGCGGCACCATCCTCGGAACCTCGCGCACCAACCCCTACAAGATCCCCGATGGCGGCGACATCGTCATGGAGAACATGAAGCGCATGAAGCTCGACGCCCTGATCGCCATCGGGGGCGACGACACGCTCACCGTGGCCCACAAGCTGGCCTCGGCCGGCGCCGCCGTGGTGGGCGTGCCCAAGACGATCGACAACGACATCTCCAACACCGACTACACCTTCGGCTTCGACACCGCCGTCAACATCGTCACCGAGGCTCTCGACCGCATCCACACGACGGCCGAGTCCCACAACCGCGTGATGGTCGTCGAGGTGATGGGGCGGCACTCGGGCTGGATCGCCACCTACGCCGGCATCGCCGGCGGCGCCGACCTGATCCTGATCCCCGAGCAGAGCATCTCCATTCAGGAGACCATCGACATCATCAAGATGCGCCACGACAGGGGCAAGGACTTCAGCATCGTCGTCGTCGCCGAAGGGGTGAAGTTCGACGGCGACGAATACGTGGTGCAGGAGGGCGGTACCGACGAGTTCGGACATGTCAAGCTCGGCGGCGTGGGCCAACTGGTGGGGGATGCCATCGAGAGGGAGACCGGTTTCGAGACCCGCGTCATCGTGCTGGGGCACCTGCAGCGCGGCGGGACCCCCACGGCTTTCGACCGGGTTCTCGGGACGCGCTACGGCATCGCGGCCATCGATCTGGTCAAGACCGGGGATTGGGGCAAGATGGTCGCCCTCCAGGGCGACGAGATCGTGGCCCTGCCTCTGGAGAGGGGAATCGGTGAGCTGAAGAGGGTGGGGGTGGAGCTGTACGATATCTCGCGCGTGTTCTTCGGCTGACCGGAAGGAGCCCTGTGGCATGGCCAAGCAGACGATTGACGACATCGATGTGGCGGGGAAACGGATCCTGGTGCGGGAGGACTTCAACGTGCCCCTCGACGGGGACCAGCGGATCATCGACGACAGGCGCGTCCGCGCCGCCCTCCCCACATTGTGGCAATTGCTCGAAAAGGGCTCCTCTCTGGTGCTCATGTCCCATCTCGGGCGGCCCAGGGGCCAGGTGCGATCCGGGCTCTCCCTGGAACCGATCGTCCAGGAGCTGCACGCCCATCTCGGCACCAGCGTGCACCTGGCGCCCGACTGCATCGGGGAAGAGACGGCGCGACTGGCCGCGGAGCTGAAGCCGGGCAGCGTGCTGCTCCTCGAGAACCTGCGCTTCCACGCCGGGGAGGAGGCCAACGACAGCGACTTCGCGCGCCAACTGGCCGAGCTGGGCGACGGCATCTTCGTGAACGACGCCTTCGGAGCCGCCCATCGGGCCCACGCCTCGACGGAGGGCATCACCAGGCATGTGGAGCACAGCGTCGCCGGCTACCTGATGAAGAAGGAGCTGCAGTACCTGCAGGAGGCCCTCTCCGATCCCGCGCGGCCCTTCGTCGCCATTCTCGGCGGCGCCAAGGTGGCGGACAAGATCGAGGTGATCGAGAACCTGCTCGACAAGGTCGACGCCCTGCTCATCGGCGGCGGCATGGCCTATACCTTCCTCAAGGCGCGGGGTCTCGAGATCGGCAACTCCCTGTGCGACGAGGAGTCGGTGTCGGTGGCCGCGGATCTGCAGTCGAAGGCCGGCGACAGGCTGGTCCTGCCGGTGGACTGCATCGTCGCCCGGAGGGTGGCCGCCGGCGCCGAGCACGAAACCGTGGCCGTCGACGCCATCCCCTCCGACCGCGGGGGCGTCGACATCGGGCCGCTGACCCGGGAGCGCTTCGTCGAACACCTGAGCCAGGCCGGGACGGTGCTGTGGAACGGACCCCTCGGCGTCTTCGAGATCGACGACTTCGCCGCCGGCACGACGGCCGTGGCCCGCGCCCTGGAGCAGGCCACCTGGGAGTCGGGAGCGGTGAGCATCATCGGCGGCGGGGACACCGCCGCCGCCGTGGCCAAGGCCGGCGCCGGCAAGCGCATGTCCCACATCTCCACGGGCGGGGGGGCCTCCCTCGAAGCCCTGGGAGGCAGGGTCCTGCCGGGGGTCGCCGCCCTCGACGACGGGTGATGACGCGGTCCATGCGAAGACCCCTCGTGGCCGCCAACTGGAAGATGAACCTGTCGCCGCAGGAGGGCGCCGCCCTGGCTCGCAAGCTCCTGCCCCGGATCCGGGGAGAGACCGGTTCCGTCGACGTCGTCCTCTGTCCACCCTACCTCGGCCTGGCGGCGGTCGGGGCCGAGCTGGCGGGCAGCGCGGTCGGTCTGGGAGCCCAGAACGCGCACTGGGAAGAGAGCGGCGCCTTTACCGGCGAGGTGTCCCCCGGGATGCTGTTGACCCTTGCCTGCCAATGGGTTATACTGGGACATTCTGAGCGGCGGCAGCTGTTCGGAGAGACCGACGAGGGCGTGAGCCGGCGCACCCGGGCGGCTCTCGGAGCGGGTCTGAAACCGATCCTCTGCATCGGCGAGACCCTCGGTCAGCGTGAGGCCGGTCAGGCCGAGAGCATCGTTCTGGGACAGTTGGACCGGGGCCTCGAGGGGCTCTCGGCCGAGCAGGTTCTCTCGGTCGCCGTGGCCTACGAGCCGGTCTGGGCGATCGGCACCGGCCGCACCGCCACCCCCGAGGAGGCTCAGGTCGTTCACGCTCTGATTCGTGCCCGCCTGCGCGAGAGCTTCGGCGAGGCGGCCGAAACCGTGCGCATCCAGTACGGCGGCAGCGTCAAGTCGGACAATGCCGCCGAGTTGTTCGGCCAGGCCGACATCGACGGGGGCTTGATCGGCGGCGCCTCCCTCCGGGCCGAAGAATTCGCCGCCATCGTCCGCGCCGCCAACTGAGACACAGGCCCCGCCATGACCATCCTGCTGACCGTCGTCCACATCCTCGTCTGCATTCTGCTGGTCGTCGCCGTGCTGCTGCAGTCCGGCAAGGGCGGCGGACTGGCCGCGTCCGTGGGCGGCGGTCTGAGCTCTACCTCCGTCCTCGGCGGCCGGGCGGCCACCTCCTTCCTCACCAAGACGACGACCTACCTGGCCGCCGCCTTCCTGCTGCTGTGTCTCGTCCTGGCCGTGGCCTACGACGAGGACGAGGGGCTGCCGACGACGGCGAGCGAGCGTCTGCTGCAGGCGCAGGAGGGGGCGGCACCGGTTGCTCCCACGCCCTATCAGCCGCAGGCGGGCGAGCCGGAGGAGTCGGATGCGGTCCTGCCGCAGTGACTTGCGGAAGTGGTGAAATTGGTAGACACGCTGTCTTGAGGGGGCAGTGCCTTCGGGCGTCGGGGTTCGAGTCCCCGCTTCCGCACCATCCATGAAAGAGGCGCCTGCAGATCAACCTGCAGGCGCCTTTCGTCAATCGGCAGTGGAGGCGCGGACCGACGTCCCGTGGCCCGCGTCCGTCTTCGGCTCAGGCGGGAGGGTCCTTCGGGCCCCGCTCGAAACCCTCGAGCGAGATCGCCTCGTCGATCAGCATGATGGGGATCTCGTCCTCGATCGGATAGAGGTACTTCCGGTCCTCCCGCACCAGGCCTCCGTCGATCTTCCGTTCCACCCTGGCGCCGCTCCGGTTGGTCAGGTCGCCGCGCTCGATGCGGGCGTTGACCTCGTCCACCAGGGCCTGGCCGGCCAGGTGGATGGGCTCCTTCGTCTCCGGACAGGCGAGGATCTCCAGCAGTTCCTTGTCGATCATCCTTGTCGCTCCCGGGCCTTGCTCCGTGGCCAAAGATAGCGCGCTCCCGCGCCAGCGGACAGCGGGCCCCTCGGGGGAAGATCCTTCCCCTCGAGGTCGGAATATTCCCCTCCAGGGCCGCCTGCAAGGTCCTCCTCCATCCCTCGGTAATTGCTTCTAAGGATCAGAAAAAACATGCAGTTGGGTATCCGGCTCCCGGCCCCTTCCGCGGTTCCGGTCCGAGCCTTGCAATGGCGGCGGCGGTCCCTCCGGGAGAACCGCCTTCGAAAGGACGACCGTGGAACCCATGGACTCGCCGCGGACGGCCGGCCGCGAGGAGAGGCTCGCAGTCATCGTCGACCGCTGTCTCCGGAGCGAGGCGGCTTACAAGCTGTTCGAAATGCTCGACACTATCGCCCGTCTCCCCGTGGACGAGCGCCTCGCCTACGTCGCGCGGGTGAGGGACTCGGGGTGGTACAACGAGGAGGAGATCCACGCCATCGAGCGGCTCGTCGTGAGCGGTACGGCGAGTGCCTTCAAAGAGGTGATCGATCAGGTCCGTCAGGAACGGGTGCAGCACGAAATCGAAAGGCTGACCGGCAGCCGGCGACGGCCCGCCCGAGAGTCTTCCTAGGCGGTCAGCCGGCGGGCGTGTCGCTGGATCTTTGAGACCGCCTCGGCGATGCCGGCCATGTCCTCCTCGGTGCCGAGGAGCAGGTTCTGGGTGAGCCAGACCGCTTCGTCGGCACAGATGCGCTCCGTAACCGGGCAGTCGACGGTCGTGTAGTCGGGTCGTCCGCCGAAGGCGGGAGATTCGAGAGGATAGTCGCGGAACCGGGCCTGGAAGGCCGGCTCGCGGTACAGGGGCCGGTACCCGGAAGCGCAGGTAATGCCCTCGGCAGCCAGGGCTTCGAGGAACCGTGCCCGGGGCACTCCAGAGAAGCCGGCCGGGTCGTATTGGAAGACGAACAAGTGGTAGGCGTGGCGGCTGACGCGCTCGTCCACGGCCAGCGGACGGATCCCCTCGATCTCCGACAACAGCCCGGCCAGCAGGGCCCCGTTCTGCGAGCGCCGCCGGGTCTGCGACTCGAGGTTGCGCATCTGGCTGAGGAGCAGGGCCGCCTGAAGCTCCGTCATGCGGTAGTTGCCGCCCACCAGGGAATGCTCGTACCAGGCGCCGGTGCGGGTGCGCCCGCAGTTGTGGATCGACCAGGCGGCCTCCGACAGCTCCTCGTCGTCGCTGAGGATGAAGCCGCCCTCACCGGCGTTGAGGTTCTTGCTGGCCTGGAAGCTGAAGGTGCCGAGATCGCCGATGGCGCCGACGCGGCGGTGCCTCCATTCGGAGCAGTGGGCCTGGGCGGCATCTTCGATCAAGCGGAGTCCGCGGGAACGGCAAAGCCGGCCGAGGGCGTCCAGATCGGCCGGCTGGCCGGCGAAGTGGACGGCGATGACGGCGCGGGTGCGCTCGGTCAGGGCCGCTTCCACGGCGGCCGGATCGATGCAGTAGGTCCGGGGGTCGACGTCGACGAAGACCGGCACGGCCCCGACGAGCGCCACCGAGGCGGCGGTGGCGACGAAGGTGTAGGAGGGGACGATCACCTCGTCTCCGAGACGGACCCCGGCGGCCTCGAGGGCCACCTGCAGGGCGGCCGTGCCGCTGCTGACGGCGACCCCGTGCCGGGCCTGGTGGAAGTGGGGAAACCGGCGCTCGATTTCGGCGACGCGGTCGCCGAGGAACCAGCGGCCGGAGCGCAGGACCTCGAGGATGGCCGCCTCGTCCTCGGCGCCGAACACGGGCCAGGACGGAAAGGGCTCGGACCGCAGGGGAGCGCCGCCGAGCAGGGCGAGTCCGGTCGACGCGGACGCGGTGGTCACTCCCGATCCCTCGCTCAGACCTTGACGCCTTGCTCCCGGAGGTACTTGAGGACGCCCTTCTTGTTCATCGTGCGCAGCGCACGCGCGGACAGCCTGAGGGTGACCGTGCGGCCCTCCTCGGGGATGAAGATGCGCTTCTTGATGAGATTCGGGCGCTGCACGCGCTTGGTCTTGCGCTGCGAGTGGCTGACGTTGTTGCCCACCATGCGGCGCTTGCCGGTAACCTGGCAAACTCTGGCCATCTTTCCACCTCCCATCAGCTGAATGGAAAACGTGAAATGATAGAAATCACAAGGAGATAGGTCAAGAATCGAGGCTTGACAGTCCAAGGCGCCGGAGGGAACTTTCCAGGCTTCACCCGCTTCGCACTCAAATGCACGGAGAAGCCGGGATCCGTCGGCGAAACCCGAGAGCGCCCCCCTGCAGTTGAATCGAAACCATCCCCGTCACCGGCCGGCTCGGCTCGGGATCGCGGCCCTTCTGGCGGCCGTGTCCTCCGTCGCCGCCGACGTGCGGCTCGTGGCCACCGGCCCGGACTTTGTCCGCGTCCTTTACGAGAGGCCGGGGCTCGCCGGCGCGCAGGAGGTGCCGCCGCAGGCCCTGCACCGGTTCGTGGAGACCGCCCTCCTGGGTGTGCCGCTCGAGGGAGATCTGCAGCTGGAGGTGCTGCAGGCACGGGCGGCCGCCACCGTCTCGGACGTCCCGGAAGACCTGCCCCTGGACGGCCCCGCCCGGCTCGAACCGACGGCGATGCTGCGCCACCAGCGCGTGGCCACCCTCGCCTTCTGTCCCCGCCGGAACGAGGACGGATCGGCCGTCATCTACGACCGCGTGCTGGTGGAGGTGCGCTTTGCGCCCGACCCCGGCCGGTCGCCGCGGCCGGATGGGTTCGAGTCTTCCTACAGGGCGACCCTGTTCAACTACGATCAGGCCCGCCGCTGGCGGGCGCTGAGATCCGTGGCATCGAAGCCGGCTGCCCCGAAGGTGACGCCCGAAACGGGAATGTTCCGGGTCGTGGTGCGCGGCGAGGGCATCTACCGGGTGACCGCCGATGACCTGGAGCGGTCCGGCGCCGATCTGGAGGGCGTCGCGCCGGGGGGCATCCGCCTCCTGTACGGCGGCGGTCTGTCTATCCGGAGATCGAGTGGTGTGCCGTCCGGGGTCCTGCTGCGGCCGGTGGCGTCGATCGTGGAGGACGGCGGTGACGGCCGCTTCGACGGCGACGACCACATCCTGTTCCATGGCGTGGGGCCCGAGCGTTGGGAGTGGACGTCGGCCGGCTACGTCTGGCGGAAGAACCCCTATACCAAGGACAATGCGTACTGGATCGACCTCGACGGGGCCGAGGAGGCCCCCCGCGCCCCTGAAGGCCAAGTGGCCCCGAACCGCAACGCCGCCGGCGTCGTCGACCGTTACCGCGTGCGCCTCCACGAGGAGGACGAGCGCCTGATCGTGCGTCAACTGAACGGGGTCAGCTCGGGCTACGAGTGGTTCTGGGAGGAGTTCTTCGGCAACGCCCGCAACTTCACCTTCGTCGTCGAGGACGCCCTGCCGGAGGTTCCCGTTGTCGCCAGGGTGCGCTTCCTGAGGTCGAAGAAAGCCGCCCAGGCCTTCGATCTGCGCTGGAACGGTGAGGAGCTGGAGCGCTCCGTGTTCCATGGCCCCGAGCCGTACACGATAGAGAGAGAGATGGAGGGAGCCCAGGAAGGGCTCAACCAACTCGGGCTGTTTCACCGGGAATCGACGCCCATTCGACTGGACTGGTACGAAGTCGAATTCGTTCGCCGTCTGAAGGCGCGCAAGGGCGAGCTCCTCTTCGGCTGGCCCGTAGCGGAGGATGGGATCGGGATCGACACCGGGGCCGGTTCGTTTCTGGAGTTCCGCCTGGAGGGGTTCGCCGAGGCCGACGGGCCCCCTCGGATCTTCGAGGTCTCCCGGGGACTGCGGGAGCTCACGGGCTTCGAGTACGACGCCGACGCCGGCCTCGTTGTCTTTCATGACCGGTTCACCGGCGGGTGGCCGCCGAGGTATATCGCCCTGCAGCCGGGGCGATGGAAGAGTCCGGCGGCGGTGGTCAGGGACACCCAGACCCCGCGGGACCCGGAGGGCGCCGAGTACGTGATCATCACCCACTCCGAGTTCGCATCGGCAGCGCGGCGGCTGGCGGAATGGCGCGCCGAGGACGACCGCTTCGGTCGGCCTCTGACGACCATGGTCGTGGACGTGCAGGACCTCTACGACGAGTTCTCCGGGGGGCTGCTGGACCCGATGGCGATTCGGATCTTCCTCGCTCAGGCGGTCCTCGACTGGCGGGTACCGCCCGTCTATCTGACCCTGTTGGGGGACGGGACGTACGATTACAAGAACAATTCCGGCCTGAGCCATACGAACTGGATCCCGGCGTACCAGGACGGTCCGAGCACGTACGACGATTGGTACGCGAGGATCGCGGGCATGGACAGACTCCCCGATCTGGCCGTGGCCCGGATTCCCGTGCAGTCGTCGGCGGAGGCCGACGGGGTCGTGGACAAGATCCTCCGCTACGACCAGGCGCCCGAGCCGGGGCCCTGGCAGGCCCGGATCCTGCTCGTGGCCGACGACATCTCGAACCCCGAGTATCCAGCACGCATCGAGAGCTTCTTCGTCCTCGACGCGGAGAGGATCGCCTGGGGGACGATGCCGCCGGACCTCGACATGACCAAATTCTACATCGGCACCTACCCGCTCGAGGGCCGTACGAAACCCGGGGCCCGGGACAGGTTCCTGAGTCTGTTCAACGAGGGCGCGCTGATCCTGACCTACATCGGCCACGGCCACCCCGAGCTCCTGGCCCACGAGCAGATCTTCCTGCTCAACCGCGATGTGGGCCGCATCGACAACGGCGGCCGGCTGCCTTTCGTCTACACCGCGGCGAGCGCCGTGGGCGTGTTCGACGACCCGACGCAGGACTCCATGCCCGAGGTCCTGCTCAAGATGCCGGACCGCGGGGTGATCGCCTTCATTTCCGCCACCCGGATCGGCTACCACACCAGCAACATGGCCCTGGCCACGCGGTTCCATCACCAGATGTACCGGAGCGGCAGGGAGCACGTGCCCCTCGGCCTGGCGCTGATGGAGGCCAAGCAGATCAACGTGGGAGACCTGTGGCGCACCAACATACAGCGCTATTCCCTGTTCGGAGACGCGGCGCAGCGTCTCGCCCGGCCCACCTTGGCGGTGGCCCTCGACCTGCCCGACTCGATGGAGGCGCTGATGGAACTGGAGCTGAGCGGTACCGTGATCGACGCCGGGGGGCGGGCGAGGACCGACCACGAAGGCGAGGCCCTCGTGCGGCTCTTCGATTCCAGCGCCAAGAGCCTGATCGAGGGGACCCAGTACCAGCAGCTCGGAGCACCCCTGTTCCGGGGTCTCGTGCAGGTGGAAGGAGGGCGCTTCCAGACGCGGCTGCGGATTCCAAAGGACATCACCTACCGGGCCTCCCGGGGCCGGGCCAGCGCCTACGTGACCAGCTCCAATGGAGCGCCGCCAGCTTTCGGGGCGCGGTCGGGCCTGGTCCTGTCGGGGACCGCCGCCGACGTGGAACCGGACGACGACGGACCGACGATCGAGCTCGCCTTTGCGGGCAGCCCCCGGTTCCGCAGCGGAGACCGGCTCTCCCGGCGGCCGCTGCTCACCGCCCGCCTCATGGATCCGAGCGGCATCAACATCACCGGAGAGACGGGCCACGAGATCGAGCTGTGGGTCGACGACGGGGTGACGGCCGTCACCCGGTTCTACACCAGCCTCGGCGATCACCGGCAAGGACTGCTGAAGTACACCCTGGGCCAGCTGGAACCGGGCGAGCACACCATCCGTCTGAAGGCTTGGGACGCGTTCAACAACTCCTCCACCGCCGAGGCCACCTTCGCGGTGGCCGAGGGGAAGGACTCGGCCCTGGAGGAGGTCCTGTTCCATCCGAACCCGACCCCTGATGGCGGCGGGTACTTCACCTACACCCTGGCCGCTCCGGCCGAGAGCGTCGAGATTCGGGTGTATGCCCTCTCGGGCCGCCAGGTGGCCAGCCTCGAAGGCGGGGCGAGCCTTGGATTCAACTTGGTGCGCTGGTCCCCCTCGGAGCTGGCCGGAGGGACTTATTTGTTCCGGATCTCGGCCAGGCTCGAAGAGGGGTCTCCCCTGGAGGCCGACGGGCGCATCCAGGTGGCGCGCTGAAAGAGGCGAACGCCGGAGGAGAGGTTATCTTCAACTTGCTGAGGTGCCCGGGCGGATCCGATGGCACCGAACCGGAGGACTAGGGAAAGTGACCAATCGACGGATGATCGCGGTCTTGACGGCCCTGGCATGTGGCTGGGCTGGTTCCGCAGAATGGGCCTCGGCCACCCCCGAGAGCCGGGCGGCGGTGCTGTTCCTGCTGATCAAGCCGGGGGCCCGCGCCAGCGGCATGGGGGAGACCTACGTGGCCATCGCCGACGACGCCACGGCGACCTACTTCAACCCGGCGGCGCTCGCCGGGCAGACGCAGCGCAAGCTCAACTTCACGCACCAGAAGTGGCTGCCCGGTCTGGCCGACGACATGTCGTACGAGTTCCTCGCCTATTCGCAGCCCCTCGAGGGCTGGGGGAACGTCGGGCTCCACGCCACCCTGATGAACCTGGGCGAGCAGATCCGCACCGGGGAGCGCGGCGAGGTGCTGGGCACCTTCGCTAGCTACGACCTGGCCTTCTCCGGGGCCTACGGCGCCGACATCGGCGAGGACCTGGCGGCCGGGATCGGGCTCAAGTTCATCCGCAGCCACCTGGCCGACTACGGCGCCGGGATCGAGCGCGGCAAGGGCACGGGCAGCACCTTCGCCGCCGACCTCGGTCTCCTGTGGCATGCAACGCCGGCGCTGACCTTCGGCGCGGCGCTGCGCAACCTCGGCCCCAAGATCGACTACATCGATCCCCGGCAGGCCGACCCCCTGCCCCAGCACCTCGTCCTCGGCGCCGCCTACGACCTGATGGAGGCGGAGTACCACACCCTGCTGCTGTCGGCCGACGTGTACAAGCCCCTCATCGACGACGGGCACTTCGCCAAGAGCCTGGTCACGGCCTGGGTGGACGAGTCCATGGGCAACGAGGTCAAGGAGATGGACCTGCACGCCGGCGGCGAGTACCGCTACGGCCTCTCGGCGGTCAAGGACGAGTCCTTCCTGGCCATGCGCGCCGGGTATTTCCTCGACCACGACGGCGAACTCAGGTCCCCCACCTTCGGTCTCGGCCTCAAGTACACCAAGCTCCAGATCGACTGGGCATACATCATAGGGGAAGGCAGCGACAAAGGGACGCCTCTCCAGGACACTAACCGATTCTCCCTGAACCTGTACTTCTGAACCCGGGCCGAGTCCGGCGGCCACCCGAAAGGCGGCCCGGCGGCCTGGGCGGGGGGTGGGCTCGCTCGCCGTCCCGGCTCCTGTGCTGGGCCGTCCCGCTTCTCCTGGCCGGCCCCTCCGGCGCCGACGAAGACGTCGAGCACTGGCGCATTCTGGCCCTGCGCGTCGACTTTCCCACCGAGGAGCCCGACGAGCCCACCACCTCCGGGCGCGGCGGCTTCGACCTTCGCAGTCTCGCCGAGGCCCTGCCGGACTACTGGCAGCCGTACGACACCCCGCCTCACGACCGGGCGCACTACGAGCGCCACCTCGAAGCCCTGGCGCGCTATTACGACGTGGTCTCCCATGGCCGGGTGCGGATCGAATCCAGGGTCTTCCCCCGGTCCCTCGACGACGCCTATACCCTCCCGAGGCCGGCCCTGTCCTACGGCAACGGCCGCACGCCCGAGGAGATCACCCGCCTCTGGCGGGAGCTGCTGGTGGACGCCGTCGACCTGGCCGCCTCCGCCCCCGACGCCCCCGACTTCGGCGCCTTCGACAGCTACCTGGTCATCCACGCCGGCCGCGGCCACGAGACCGGGCAGCTGAACGACATCCGTTCCGTCTTCCTTCGCCCGGAGGACCTGGACGAGTACGGTGGACCGATCGAGGTGGACGGGGCCGAGATCCGCGAAGCCTGGATCCTGCCCGAGGCCGTCGACGACCGCGGGCGGGCGGGGCTCAACGGGCTGCTGGCCAAGTTCTTCGGCCATCAGCTCGGCCTTCCGGGCCTGTCGAACTTCGCGCGCGGCCTGCCCGCCGTCGGCGGCTGGAGCCTCATGGACGTGGGGGCCAACCGCAGCGGCTTCGTCCGCGTGGGCGACGAGATGCAGTTCGTTCTCGGCGTGGTGCCGCCCCACCCCATGGCCTGGAGCAAGGCCCGCCTCGGATGGATCGAGCCCCTCGAGGTCCGCCGCGACACGGTCGTGCAGCTCCTGGCCGCCGACCGCCCGGCCGGCGGCGGCGCGGTCCCGGCCGTGCGCGTGCCCCTCTCGCCGACGGAATACCTCCTCCTCGAGAACCGCCAGCAGCGGGGGCGCACGGAGCACGACCTGCCCCCGGGGGTCGAGGCGCCCACCTCCGGCGAGTTGGCCTGGATCGAGGCGGAGGAGGCGGAGCTGTCGCACCGGATCACCGCGGCCGAGTCCGATTCCCTCGCCGGCCGCGGAGCCGGGGTCTGGCTCCAGGCGGCGGAGTACGACGCCTTCGTCCCCGGATCGGGCCTGCTGATCTGGCACGTGGACGAGGCCGTCATGGCGGCCTCTCCGCCGGAGGGGTTCAACAACGAGCGCGAACGCCCCGGACTGGCGCTGGTGGAGGCCGACGGCTCCCGCGATATCGGCAATCCCTACTTCGACCGGCAGGACGTGGTGGAGGGGACTCGCTCGGACCCGTTCTACGCCGGCTCCGGCCCCGGCGGCGTCACCGGTGTGAGCCGCTTCGGTCCGGACACGGTGCCAGCCACCGTGACCCAAACGGGCGTGGCCACCGGCCTGGAGGTCGAGGTGCTGTCCGGGCTCGACGACCACATGTCCGTCCGCCTCCGCTTCGGGCGCAGCGCCGAGGGCTGGCCGCGTCCTCTGGGCGGGGTGCGCCGGCTGCAGGCGGCGGACGTGGACGGCGACGGAAACCCCGAGATATTGGCCGAGGGCGAGGACGGGCTCCGGGTGCTGCCGTCGTCGCCCGCAGAGGAGTCCGCCGTGGACCAGGTCCTGCTGGCGGCCTCCGACGGGCTGCTGTTCACCAGCTCGGCCGAAGGGCTGGTCTCGGCCCGGCCTCTCGGAGCCGATCCGGCGTGGGAGAGGCAGCTGGACGAGCGGCCAACGCAGGCCCTCTACACGGCGGACCTCTCCGGCCGCGGTCCGGCCCTCGTGGTCGGCGGCAGCCAGGGGGTCTCCGTCCTCGTCGCGGCTACCGGCGAGCTGCGCTTCTCCCACGGCGCTCCGGTCCATGGGATGGCCGCCGCGGACAGCGACGGCGACGGCGCCGACGAGCTGCTGATCCTCGGCGACGGGGAGCTTTTGCGCTACGACGGGGCCGAGGCCACCCTCGTGGCCGGTGATCTGACCGGCTCCTGGCTGTCCCCTTCGGCGGCCGATCTCGACGGAGATGGTCTCGCCGACCTGGTCCTCGCCGACCGCGGCGGGCAGCTCCGCAGCCTGGGCCAGGGGCGCGGCGATCTTCGCGTCGCCACCGGGGCCCCGATCGTGGCGCCTCCCTCCTTCGCCGATCTCGATGGCGATGGCCGGCTCGAGGTCCTGACCCCGACGGCCGAGGCGGTGCACGCGCACTCCGCGGCGGGCCTGCGGACCCCGGGCTTTCCGGCGACGCCGCCGGCGCACCAGGAATCCGGGCCTCTCCGCGGCGAGGTGGTCGCCGCCGACCTGAACGCCGCGGGCGCTCCCGAGATCTTCGTCTCCGCCGCCAACGGGGTCCATGGATTCGATGGCGGCGGCCGGCCCCTGTCCGGTTTCCCCGTCTCCTCCCCCGGCGTGCCCACGACGGCGCCCGTCCTGGCCGACCTCGACGGGGACGGTGGCTCTCGACCTGGCCGTCGGCGACCGGGAAGGGGTGAACCTGTGGCGTCCGGTCTCCTGGGAACCGGCCTTCGCCGCGGGGGTCCAGACCGGGTGGTCACAGCCCGGCGGCTCGGCCTCCGGCCGGCGCGCCCACCCCTTCGTTACGCCGGACCGGCCGCCGGAGGCCTTCGATCTGCTGCCTGCCTCCCAAGCCTATTGCTACCCGAACCCGGCCGGGGGCGACGAGCCCGCCCACCTGCGGTTCTTCGTGGGCCGGCCGGCCCACGTCTCCCTGACCGTCTACGACGCCATGGGCGTGGTCGTGGAGCGAATGGAGTCCGCCGAGGCGAGGGCCGCGGAAGCGAACGAGATCACGTGGTCGATCCGCGGCTACCCGAGCGGCCTCTACCTCTGCCGGCTCGAGGCCCGCGGCGAGGACGGCAGCCGCGGGGAGGCCACCGTGCGCATGGCGGTGAGCCGGTGAGCGCCAGGGGCCTCCTCGCCTCGATTGCGGTGGGAGCCCTGGCCGGCGCGGTGCCGGCGCCGGCCCAGAACCACCCCGAGCTCACCTGGCGGACGTTGGAGACGGAGCACTTCCGCGTGCTCTACCACGACGGCCTCGAGCACACGGCGCGGCAGGCGGCCGAGGTGGCGGAGGCCGCCTACGGCCCGGTGACGCGGCTCTACGGGTACCGGCCGGGGGGCCCGGTGCGGGTGATCCTGAAGGACTACGACGACTACGGCAACGGCGCCGCCTTCTTCTACCACGACGCCATCGAGGTCTGGATCACCCCTCTCGAGCACGACTTCGAGCTGCGCGGCACCTCCGACTGGCTGCGCAACGTGATCACCCACGAGCTCGTCCACATCGTCTCCCTCGGCGCGGCGCGCAAGGGACCGCAGAGAGTGCCGGCCGCGTTCCTCGAGTATTTCGCGTACAAGCCGGAGAGCGAACGGGACGACATTCTCACCGGGGCGCCGGATCGCCTGGCCCTGCTGCCCCTGGCCAACACGGTGCTGCCCATGTGGTTCGCCGAGGGCGTCGCCCAGCACCAGACCGCGCAGCTCCGGCACGACCGCTGGGACAGCCACCGCGACATGGTCCTGCGCACGGCGGTCCTCGATGGCTCCCTGCTCTCTCTCGACGACATGGGCGTCTTCGGCAAGGCCGGCTTCGGCAACGAGTTCGTCTACGACCACGGCTACGGGCTGGTGAGGTACCTGGCCGAGACCTACGGCGACTCGACCCTGGCCGAGGTCTGCGAGCACATGGCGCGCTGGACGGCCACCGGCATCGACGGAGCCCTGCGCGCCGCCACCGGCCGTTCGGCGGACCAGGTGTGGCGGGACTGGCGCGACTCGATGCGGGCCCGTTACCAGGCGCAGGTGGCGGCCCTCGGCGAGCTGCGCGAGGGGGAGCGCCTCACCGAGGAGGGGCACTCGAACACCCGGGCCGTGTACGCGCCGGACGGCGGGCGGCTGGCCTTCCTCTCGACCCTGGGCCGCCGCTACGGCCCCCACTTCCTGGTGCTGCGCGACCTCGAAAGCGGGGAGGACGAGGTCGTGGCCGCCGGGGTGGCCTCGGTGCCGGCCTGGTTCCCCGACGGCGAGCGCCTGCTCTTCGTCCGCAAGGACAAGGCGGACCGCTACGGATCGCGGCGGGCGGACCTGTTCGAGCACGACCTCACCCGGCCCGGGCGGCCGTGGACGGCGCAGTTGCTGTGGACGATCCCCGCCGTCACCGGGGCGTACGCCCCGAAGGATCCTCGCACCTCCCGCAGAACCCGCGGCCTGCGCGCCCTGTACCCGGCGGTGTCGCCCGACGGGGAGAGCATCGCCTTCGTGCGCCTCGGCGCCTCCGGAGCGGCCCTGGGCCTGGCGAACCGGGACGGGAGCGGGATCCGCTACCTGCTCGACTTCGACGACGGCACCCAGCTCTACACGCCGCGCTGGTCGCCCGACGGCCGCTGGCTGGCCCTGTCCTACTCCCGCGGAGGGCAGCGGGACATCGGCCTGGTCGAGGTCGACCCGGGCGGCGACGGACCGGAGCCGCGCCGCCTGCAACCCCTGATCGCGTCAGCCGCCACCGACCGCGACCCCTCGTGGTCGCCCGACGGCGAGCTGCTCTTCGTCTCCGACGTGAGCGGGATCTCCAACGTCTATGCCCGCGACCCGGCCAGCGGCGCGGTGGAGCAGATCACGAACGTACGCGGCGGCGCCTTCTTCCCGACGGCGAACGGCGCCGGCCAGGTGGTCTACAGCGGCTACGGAACCGACGGCTTCCATCTCTACCGGATCGAGCGCTCGGCGGGCGAGCCGGTGGCGCCCGGGGTCTTCCAGCCCTCCGACGCCCTGTTGGCGGCCGCGCCGGGACCTCCTTCCTCCCCCGATCCGGAAGAGCCGGACCCCCCGGCCGCGTCCTCCGGAACGGAGATACTGCGCACGACCTTCATGCCGCGGCTCTCCCACGACGAGGGCCTTGCCAAGGTCGGTGCCTACGTCGGCGCGGGCGACGCCCTCGACCGGCAGTCGGTCTTCGCCAGCCTCTCCGTGGCTCCCGGCAACGGAGACCGCGACTTCTACGGGGAGTACCGGTTCCGCGGCTTCCGTCCGACCTTCCGGCTGCGCTTCATCCACCTGAAGCGCCACTCGACGCGCGGCGACAGCTCGGAGGCACGGGACTACTTCGTCACGTCCATGAACTTCAGCCTCAACCGCCTGGCCCTCGGCGCCCGGGGGCAGCTGAACCGCGCCAGCTCGCTCGATCTGTCCCTGGCCTACGACCGCTACGACGCCAGTCTGGAGAACGACCAGCTCTTCCCGCGCAGCGACGGCCGGCCCGGCTTCGAGCGTGTCCCGGGCAAGCCGCTCGGCTACACCTACCTGCACGGCTTCGACCTGGCCCTGACCTACCGCCACGACTCCCTGCCCCGGCGCGTGGACCGCGACATCCACCCCCGGGGCGGACGGCGCATCTACTTCCGCTATGACCGCATGCACAACTGGTTCATGGAGGGCTTCGACGCGCAGAACGCATCCTACTATCAGGAGGTGTACCTGGGCCTGTTCTACAACCAGCTCACCCTCGACTGGCGGGAGTACATCGCCCTGCCGGGCGACACCGCCCTGGGGCTGCGCGCCTACGGCGGCTGGATCTTCTCCGACAGCGTCGACCACAAGGACGTGGGCGACTTCTTCGACTTCCACCTCGGGGGCCTTCCCTACATGCGGGGCTATACCTACTACAGCGTCGAGGGGCGCAAGGCGGCCATGGCCAACGCCACCCTCCGCTTCCCGCTCCTGCCGCGCCTGCGCAAGCGGGTGGGACCCCTCTACCTCCACCGGGTCCACGGCGCCGTGTACGGCGACCTCGGCAAGGCCTGGGACGGCGACCTCGGCGACCCCGACCCCATGTACGGACGCAAGGGACCGCTGCGCGACGCCGGTCTTCAGTTGCGGGTCGACGGGGTCTCCTTCTACAGTCTGCCCACCCGCCTCGAAGTCGACCTGGCCCACGGAATCGACGAGGTCGCCGGGAAGGACCCCTGGAAACTCTACCTCACCCTGCTGTTCAACTACCTCAACTGGATCGATCCCGGGAGTGATCTGACGCGATGACCACCCTACGCCTCCTCCTGCTGACCGCAACCCTCGCCGTCCCCGCCTGGGGAGATCCCCAGACCCCTCCATCATCGAGCCCGGTGCGGGTCCTTCCCTCCCTGCTGCCGGCCGTGCCCTTGCCCCATCGTCCGGATCCGTCGCTGCTGCGGGTGGCGGAGGCGTCCGGCCAGGAGGAGGGTGGGAGTTCCTCCGAAGCCGCCGCCGCGCGCCCCGGGGTGCGCTCGCCGAAGCGGGCCTTCCTGTTCTCGGCCCTGGTCCCGGGCGCCGGGGAGCTCTGGGCGGGATCGAAGATGAGGGCGGCCCTGTTCTTCGGCCTGGAGGTCCTCGGCTGGGGGACGTATGTCAGCTGGAACGCCAAAGGGGATGACCTGGAGGCCGGGTTCCGGGCGTTCGCAGACACCACCTGGAACCCCTTGGACTACCTCGCCTGGCGCGACTCCCGTCAGGCCCGGCACACGTCGAGGACCCACACGCTGCCCTGCGACTCGCTCTTCGTGCAGGCGCGGTGGACGGAACCGGATCCGACCGATAAGGATGAAACCAGAAGGCGCAATCCGGCGGACGTCATACCCGAGGCGCTGAAGGGGTGCAGCACGACCGAGACCCAGCAGTACTACGAGCTCATCGGCAAGTACGACCAGTTCATGGCCGGGTGGAAGGACGTCGTCGACAGCACCGGCTACCAGGTTCACTATTCCGAAATTGACTCGGCGGAGAACTTCTCCTCCAAGATCCGGAAGACGTACGAGGATCAACGCTACGAGAGCAACAAATACCTGAAGCGCGCCGGCAACGTGGCCGGCCTGCTGCTCGTCAACCACGTCCTCAGCGCCATCGACGCGGCGCGCGTGGCCCGGGCCCGCAACCTGGGCCAGGACGAGGCCGTCATCGACCGGCGCATCCGCTTCCTCGCCACCCTCGACGGGGACCGCACCGCCCGGTTGACGGCCTGGCGCCCCTTCTAACTGATGGCGCTGCTCCGTCCGAGCCTCCTGGCGCTGGCCGCCCTCCTGCTGGCCGCGCCGGCCAGCGCCGATTCCGGAGCAGGCGGGTTCTGGCGCTCCCTGGTGCTGCCGGGCTGGGGGCAGCACGCCGCCGATGAGGGGCGCGCTGCGCGGCGGTTTCTGTCCATGGAGGCCATGCTGTGGCTCGGATACTGGGGGCTGCAGGGGGTGGCCGGCATCCGCGAGGAGAACTACCGCACCTACGCCGCCGCCCACGCCGGGGCCCGGACCGGGGAAAAGGGGGAGGAGTACTTCGACGATCTCGGCTTCTACGCCAGCCACAATCAGCACAACCGGTTCGCCAGGGTCGAGGACGGGGCGCAGGCCGAGCTCTACCCGGGCACCCCGGAATCCTCCTGGGAGTGGGATGCCGAAGCCTCCCGCCTGCGGTATCGGCAGCTGCGCAACGGCGCCGAGGGCATGAAGCGGAACGCCCTTTACCTCACCGGTCTCGTGGTCGTGAACCACCTCGCGTCGGCGGTGCACGCGGCCCGGGCCATGCGCCTGCGGGCGGGCGAGCCGAGCGAGGCCGCCCTCTCCCTCGACTGGAGATTGAGCCCCCGCGGGGCCGTTATCGGCCTGCGCCGGAGATTCTGAGCCGTGGGCGCGGTCCAGCGGTGGACGGCCGTGCTCCTGGCGGCGGCCCTGTCTCCGGCATGGTCCGAGGCGCCGGGACATGCCTGGTGCGGCACCCGCTGGCTCGCCGAGCAGAGGGCGTCCGGGGTCCCGCCTCCGCCGCCGGCCGCCCGCCCGGCGTCCCCCGGCCAGGCAGAGGAGCCGCCCCCGGTCACCCTCGGCACGGAGCACCTGTTCCCGCTCTTCGGATCGCCGACCCCGGTGCGGGCCACCTGCCGGTACGTCGGCCGCCGCTGCTTCGTGTTCGTCGAGAACACCCAGTGGGACACCGAGGGCGGGCCGGTGCTGCAGAGCGATGTGGACAAGCTCGCGGAGCTGTTCGACGCCAGCACCCCCGCCGACCCGGATCGCGGCATCTACGACCTCGTCGTCGAGACCTTCGGAGAGCCGGAGGACGTCGACGGGTACGAGCAGATCTTCCTCCTCCTGCTCGACATGCCCGATCCGGAGATCGTGGGCTACTTCGACCCGAATGTCTCCGCTCACGACCTGCCTGAGCATCGACGGGACCTGCTCTACCTGAGCCAGTTTCACCTTCGGCGCCAGGCTCGCCTGGCGAGGGGCACCTTGGCCCACGAGCTGCAGCATCTCCTTCACTGGAGCTCGGACCGCGACGAGGAGGACTGGTTGAACGAAGGTCTGTCCGGGTACGCCGAGGCGGTGGCGGGCTTTCCCGAGGCGGACCCGGCCGCGGTGCCCTCCTTCCTGGACCACCCCGAGACCTCGCTCACCAACTGGACGGGCAGGGCGCGCAGCTACGGCGCGACCTACCTGTTCGCCGCGTACCTGGCGGAGCGCTACGGCCCGGACCTGATCCGGGCCCTGGTGGCCGAGCCCGACAACGGGATCGCCGGCGTGGGCAAGTCCCTGGACCGGGTCGGCTCGAGCCACAGCTTCGTCGACGCCTGGTCCGGCTGGGTGACGGCCAACTACGCGTCGGCCGATCCGCAACTCGCCTACAGCGCCCTCGGGGCCCGCCGGGTCAGGACCTTCGACTACGATGTCCTGCCCCAGGAGGGACTGACCTTCGCGCTGAGCGCTGCCTGGTCCACGGTGAACGTCCTGTTCCGCACGCCCGGAAGCCTGGCCGTGGACTTCGACGGGGAGGACGGCGCCGGCTTCCGCGCCTGGACCTACGCCATGTCCCCGGACTCCTTCCAACTGGAGGAGGTGGCGCTCACGGGGGCCAACGAGGGCCGCGCGGAGGCCACCGGCATCGACAGCCTCGTGCTGATCGTCGGAGGAACCACGCCGCAGGGAGGACGATTCGATCTGTCGGCCGACGCGGCCACGGCCATATCGGTGGCGGTCCTGCCGGCTTTGGAAGCCGGCCCGCCCGGACTGCGGGAGGCCTACCCCAATCCGTTCAACGCCGAGGTGCGGATCCCCTATGCGCTGGCCGAGCCGGGCCGGGTGGAGCTGAGCGTTCTCTCCCTCGGCGGCCAGCGCCTGCGCCGTCTCGTGCAGGGACGGCGTGAGACCGGCCGCCACGAGGCGGTCTGGGACGGCCGGGACGAGGCCGGGCGGCGGGCGGCCTCGGGGACCTATCTCGTGCGCCTGCGCACCGCCGCATCGACCAGCGTCAGCCGTCTGGCCCTGGTCCGATAGGGTCCCGCAGGAGGCCGGGGCCTCCCTCGATCCGCAGCCGTCCGGCCCGCCGGACCCGTTCCCCCGTCTCCAGGTTGGCCAGGACCCCGGCCAGCCGCTCTCCGCGGACCGGGTGGACCAGGTCGGGGGCGATCTCCAGCAGCGGCTCGAGGACGAAGCGGCGCCTCGCCAGGTACGGGTGGGGGATCGTCAGTCCCGGCTCTTCGAGGCGGCGGTCCCCCATCAGCAGCAGGTCCAGGTCCAGTTTCCGCGGTCCCCAGCGCTCCCCGCGCCGTCGCCCGTGGGCGCTCTCGGTGGACAGCAGGGCCTCGAGGAGCCGGTGCGGCTCGAGGGAGGTCCTCAACTCGGCGGCGGCGTTGAGGAAATCGGCCTGGGCCACCGGGCCCACGGGGGAGGTCTCGTAGGTACTGGAAACGGCCGTGACCTCGATCGCCGCCCTGCGCTGCAGGTGGGCGATCGCCGATTCGAGCGCGGCGCGGCGGTCCCCCATGTTGGAACCGAGGCCGATGTAGCAACGTTCAGTCGCCAAAGAGGCGTTCGATCTCCACCTCGAGGCCATCGAAGTGGCCGTCCACCGGGGGGTTGGGCTTGCGGACCCGCACACGGGCCGAGGCCAGGGCATCGAAGCGCTGGCCCAGGGCGGCGGCCACGGCTTCGGCGAGGGCCTCCACCAGGCCGTACCGCCGTTCCCCCTTCACCACCTGCGCCACCAGGTCGTAGACAGCGGCGTAGTCGACGGTGAGGTCGGGGTCGTCGCGCTCGCCGGCGGCGCGCAGGTCCAGCCGGAGCTCCACGTCCACCTCGAAGCGCTGCCCCAACCTCGCCTCCTCGGGCCGCAGGCCGTGGCAGGCGTGGAAGGTCATGTTCCTGAGACGCAGCAGGTCGGACATCGGTTGAACCCCGGCGGGATGTGCCTGCCTCAGGCTGGACCCTCGGGCGGTGCCGGCCGCGCAAGGGCCCGGTGGCCGATGTCCCGTCGGAAGTAGGCGCCTTCGAAGGAGACCTTGCGGACCGACCGGTAGGCCGAGGCCACGGCGGCGGGCAGGTCCCCGGCGACCGCCGTGACGGCGAGCACCCGTCCGCCCGCGGTCACCAGGCCTCCGTCCTCGAGGGCCGTGCCCGCGTGGAAGGGGAGCACGGTCTCGGAGTCCGCCAGGGAGTCCAGCCCCGTGATCGGCTTGCCGGTCTCGTACGAGCCGGGGTAGCCGGCCGAGGACATGACGACGCAGGCCGCGGCCCGGTCCGTATCGACCTCCACCGGCCCGGCGGCGCCCAGGTCCCCCCGGGCGGCAGCGGCCAGCAGCACGGCCAGGTCGGTGCGCAGGAGGGGGAGCACGACCTGGGCCTCGGGATCGCCGAAGCGGCTGTTGAACTCGACGACCTTGGGTCCCTCGGAGGTGATCATGAGCCCGCAATAGAGGACGCCCCGGTACGGGGTGCCGAGGCGCCGCATCTCGGCCAGCACCGGCTCGATGATCTCGCGCGAGGCCCGGTCGACCATATGGGGGGAGAGTACGGGGGCCGGAGCGTACGCCCCCATGCCGCCCGTGTTCGGGCCCGTATCCCCCTCGCCGATCGCCTTGTGATCCTGGGCCGGCACCAGGTTGACGTAGCGCTCGCCGTCGCAGACCGCGAACAACGAGGCCTCCTCACCCTCCATGAAGGCCTCGACGACGACCTCGGCGCCCGCATCCCCGAACCGGCGCCCGTCCACGATGGCGGTGACCGCCTCCACCGCCTCCTGCTCGGTGGCGCAGACCACGGCTCCCTTGCCGGCGGCCAGCCCGGAGGCCTTGATCACGATCGGCGCCCCCCGGGCGCGGATGTAAGCGATGGCTCCTGCGCTGTCGGAGAAAGTCCGGTGGGCGGCGGTGGGAACGCCCACCGAAGCCATCAACTGTTTCGAGAAGGCTTTGCTGCTTTCGATGCGGGCCGCCGCCTCCGTGGGCCCGAAGGCCAGCAGTCCCGCGGCTGCGAAGCGGTCGACCAGGCCCGCAGCCAGGGCGGCGTCGGGCCCGACCACGGTCAGGTCGATCCCCTCCCTTGCGGCGAAGGCCGCCAGCCGGTCGATCTCCCCCTCCAGGCGGGGCCGTTCGGCCAGGTCCAGATCGACCCGGTACCCGGGGAGGCACTCGGCGGCCGCCGCCAGGCCCGGAGAACCGGGAGCCGCGTACAGCCGCCGCACCCTCGGGGACCGGGCCAGCTTCCAGGCGAGGGCGTGCTCCCGCCCCCCCTTGCCGACGACCAGAACCCTCATCGAGAAGCCCACTCCTTCCGGCGGACGGGGCGCCGGCAGGCCACCTCCCGGGGAGGACGTCAGAGGTAGCCGAACTCCTTCAGGTCCCTCTGACGTCTGCGCCAGTCGGGGCGCACCTTGACCCGCAACTCGAGGAACACGGGGCCATCGACCAGTTGCTCGATGCTGGCACGCGCTCCCGATCCGATGCTGCGCAGGCGTGCGCCCTTTCGGCCGATGACGATGCCCTTCTGACTGTCGCGCTCGACGTAGAGGGTGGCGAGAAGGTAGGTCTTGCGCCCGTCCCCCGCACGGGGCTCGCGGAACTCGTCCACCTGCACCTGGATCGAGTACGGCAGCTCGTCGGCCAGCTGCTCGAAGGCGGTCTCGCGGATCAACTCGGCGGCGAAGAACCGCTCCGGCTGCTCGGCGATCCGGTCCGCCGGGTACATGGCCGGCCCCGCCGGCAGGAGGTCTTCGAGACGGGACAGCAGGAACGCGACGTTCGTGCCGGTCAGGGCGGAGATCGGCAGGATGTCGGGCAGTCCGTGGTCGCCGGAGAGGCGTGCCAGCAGCGGTTCGAGCCCCTCCGGATCGATGCGGTCCACCTTGTTGAGCACGGGCAGCACCGGCTTGCGGTTGCGCTGGAGAAAGGCGTCCACCAGGCGGCTGCGGTCGTTCGGACGGGTCCCGTCGAGGAGCAGCACGACCGCGTCGGCGTCGGCGCAGGCCCTCCGGATCTGGACCTCCATCGTCTCGTGGAGGCGGTACCTGGCCTCGAGCAGGCCCGGCGTGTCGAGCAGGACGAGCTGGCTGGCGGGGCGGGTGAGGATCCCGAGAATGCGGCCCCTGGTGGTCTGGGGCCGCGCCGTGACGATGGACAGCCGCTGGCCGAGGAGGATGTTGAAGAGCGTGGACTTGCCCGCGTTGGGGCGGCCGACAAAGGCGACGTACCCGAAACGGGAGACCGGGCCGCGGGCGACGTCGCCCTCAGAACCGGACGTCGGCGGAGAGGAGATAGGTGCCCTCGAGGTCGTCGTGCTGCAGGTAGGCCACGTCGACCTGAAGCCGGCGATTGACCTGCAGACCCAGGCCGAAGGTCTGCCGGAGCTCCTCGAAGCCGGCGCGCAGGGCGAGCCGGCCGGCGTCGTACTCGATCCCCGCGTGGACCGGGGCCTTTCCGGCCTCGTCCTCGGCGTCGCCTCCGGAGCGCGAGCCGACGGCCACGGAGGCCCGGCCGCCGGCGATGGCGCGGTGATAGGCCATCCCCAACACGATGGACGGCAGTATGCGGTCGGTGGTGCCGTCCCAGAAGATGGGCGTAGTGGTCACGTCGCGGAGGTTGAAGGCCAGGGTCAGGGAGGATGCCGGGCGGTAGCGGAGGCCGAGGTCGAGGCCGGCGCCGTAGGCGGTGAGGTCGGCCACCGAGCGATGGATGAGCTTGACGCTGGCGCCGGCATCGAGATCCTGCCCCAGCCGCCGGCCCGCGGAGACGTACAGGGCGTAGTCGGCGGCCGATTGAGTGGACGAGACGAAGGGTCGGTTGTCGGGACCCAGGGGCGAGGACGGGTCGGGCAGGTCGGTGAAGGGGATGTCGTCGACGCCGAGGCGCAGCAGGGCGATGCCGAGGCCGTCGAAGAACGGGCCTGGCATGACGAAGGCCAGGTAGTCCTGCTGAACGAGGCCGTTGAAGCGCTCGCCGTGGGTGAAGTGGGCCTGACGCTCCGGGGAGCCCCCGAGGACGGCGCTGTTCCAGTACCCGGCGGTGGCGGCGTCGGCCAGGGCCACGTAGGCGCTGCCGAGGGCGAGGCCCCGGGCCCCGGCGCCGACGGCCAGGAACTCGCCGGCGTAGGCGCTGGCCGCGTGGCCGGGCCCGGCGGTCCACTGCAGGAGGGCGGCGCAGATCAGGGTTGCACCGGCGCGTGGGAGCAGGATCCGTCGAGTCACGGTTTCAAGTCTAGAGGTGGTGGACAAGGACTTCAACTCAGGCGGGCTCTCCAGGGTTCCTCAGCGGACCAGGATCAGTCTCAGGTCCATGACGTTGGTCCCGGTGGGTCCGGTGACGATCAGGTCGTCGAGAGCCTCGAACAGGGGGTGCGAGTCGTTGCGCTCCAGGTGTCCAGCCGCCGGCAGGCCGGCGGCGGCGGCGCGCGCCACGGTCGTGCCGTCGGCGATCGCACCGGCGGCATCCGTGGGGCCGTCGGTGCCGTCGGTTCCGGCGCTCATCACCGTGATGCCCTCGGCGCCCTCGAGATCGAGGGCCGCGGCCAGGGCGAACTCCTGGTTGCGGCCGCCCTTGCCGTGGCCGCGGAGGGTGACCGTGGTCTCGCCGCCGCTGATCACGCAGGCAGGCGCCGGCACCGGTTGCCCGCTGAGGGCGATCTCGGCGGCGATGGCGGCGTGGACCCCGGCGACCTGGCGGGTTTCCCCGGCGATTCTCGTGGACAGCACGAAGGCGTGATATCCCCGGCGGAGCGCCTCCTCCCGGGCCGCGGAGACGGCCAGGGCGTTGTTGCCGATCACCAGGTTGAGAGCTGACTGCACCGACGGGTCGGCGGCGCCCGGCGTCTCGGGGAGATGGCCGCCGCCGCCGCGCTCGAAGCGCGCCAGCACGGACCCGGGAAGCTCCTGGCGCAGCCGGTAGCGGTCGATGAGCCGCAGGCAGTCCTCGAAGGTCGTGGGATCGGCGCAGGTCGGTCCCGAGGCGATGGTATGCAGGGGGTCCCCGATGACGTCGGAGATCATCAGAGACAGCACCCGCGCCGGGGCCGCCCGGCGGGCCAGTTGGCCGCCCTTGACCTCGGACAGGTGCTTGCGGACGGCATTGAGCTCGTCGATCGTGGCCCCGCAGCGAAGCAGGGCATCGGTGGTGGCGACTTTCTCCTCCAGGGAGATGCCGTCGGCGGGCGCCGGCATCAGGGCCGAGCCTCCGCCGGAGAACAGGCACAGCAACACGTCGTCGGGCCCGAGGCGGTCGACGAGCCGGAGCATGCGCCCGGTCCCCGCGATCCCGGCGGCATCGGGCAGAGGGTGTCCGCACTCCACCGTGTGGACGGTCTTCAACTCCCGGCGGTGGCCGTACTTGGTGTTGATGGAGCCGGCCGTGAGACGGGGCCCGAGCACGGCCTCGGCGGCGGCGGCCATGGCCGGCGTGGCCTTGCCCGCCCCGGCCATGACGATGCGGGAGGCGCCGGAAAGGGGCAGGCGATGGTCGCCGGCCAGCAGTTCGGAGCCGCGCAGTGACAGGGTGCCGCCGACCAACGGCCCCGGCTCCACGGCGGCGATGGCGGCCTGGAGAATGGCCAGACCGTCACGGCGGCGCCTGGCGGCCCCGTCCTCCGGCCGCCTCACGGGAGGGTCACATCCTCCTCATCAGGCCCACCACCTTGCCCGCGATGCGCAACTGGGTCCCCTCTTCGCCGGAGAGTACGATGGGCTCGTAGGCCGGGTTCTCCGGGAGGAGCCGGACGGCCCCGGGGATCGGATCGAAGCGTTTGACGGTGGCCTCGTCGTCGAGCAGGGCGACGACGATGTCGCCGCGGTCGGCCGTCGACTGCTGGCGGGCGACGACGATGTCTCCGTCGAGGATGCCGGCCTCGGTCATGCTGTCGCCCCGTACTCGCAGGGCGAAGGCTTCGCCCGACGCCGGCGCCAGCGACGGGTCCACGTGAATGGTGGTCTCCACGTTCTCCTCGGCCAGGATCGGAGCGCCGGCGGCGACCCGGCCGAGAACGGGCACCTGGACCGTTTCGTGCTCGGCCAGGTAGGGGCCGCCGGCGACCAGCTCGATGCCCCGCGACAGGCGGGGATGGCGGCGGATGTGGCCCTTTTTCTCCAGCGCGGCCAGGGTGGTCCGCACGCCATTGGTGGAGTTGATGCCGAACTGCTCCATGATCTCGCGGATGGTGGGCGGGGCCCCGCGTCCGCGGATGATGCCGGCGATGAAGTCGAAGATCGCCCGCTGACGCTCGGTCAGTGCTTTCGGCATGGCCTGGCCTCCTCTCCGTGATGTCGGGTGTGCGCGTCCCGATCCAAGGCAACCGATACGCCCAATTTACTGCACATTCGTTCATTTGTCAACTGATGGCCCGTCTCCCCGCTCTCTGGTTGACAAAGTCCACCCTTCTCTCTACCGTACTGTGCCAATTGATCGTAAGTCCACCAGTTTCACGGAGTTGGCTCATTCCCCGGGTAGCCTGACGGCCTTTGCAGATGACCCTCTCCAACCTCGATCCATCCGCCGCGGTCCGCGCCTTGGCCGCGTGCTTCGTCTTCGGCCTGCTGCCGCTCGCCGCGGACGGGTCCCCCTCCGACGACGGAAGCCCGGATGGATCACCCGCCGCCCGGGAGCTGGGGGCCGTCCAGGCCTCCTCCTCGGCCGGGTCCAGGTCTCCGATCACGATCCGTCGAACCCTCGGCCTGGCCTTTCTCGCGGGGGGCGCGGCTCTCACCGCCAGGGGATTCGACTACAAGGACGAGGCCGACGCCTTCTACGACGCCTACAGGGCCGCCGACGACGAGGCCGAGATCCAGAGGCTCTACCAGCGCACGACGAACCGGGACGTGAAGAGCCAGGTCAGCTGGGCCCTGGCCGCGGCCTGCGGCATCACCGGCCTGCGGCTCCTGTTCACCGGCGGCGGCGAGCTCCAGAGCACCTCCCTGCCGGGCCGCTCCTCCCTCGCCCTGGTCCACGCCCCGGAGCTCCGGGGCGTGGGTCTGCGCTTGCAGCGCCGTTTCCACTGATCCGGTGAAGGCTCCCCTCATCATGAAGAGTATCGCCGCCGGCGCCCTGCTGCTCGCGCTCTACGCCCTGGGCTGCGACCGCGATCGCAGCAACCCTCTCGACCCGCAGGCGGACCTGGTCGAGGGCCGCCCCGCAACCCCGGCGGAACTCTCCGTGGGGGGAGACGTGGGCGTCATCCGCCTGTCCTGGAAGCCGGTCACCGACCCCGACCTGGCGGGTTACGCCGTGCTCCGCTCGGTCCACTCCAACGGCACCTTCTCCTTCGTCGCCGGAGAGGGCGACTCGACGGCCGGGATCACCACGGGCAAGACCACCTACGTCGACACCATTCACGGCGGCAAGCTCACCTTCTTCTACCGGGTGGCCTCCGTCGACACCAACGGTCTTCGCAGTCAGCTGTCGGGATTCGTGGGGGCCACGTCATTGTCGGACGACCGTTCGCCGGGCGCGCCTCATTCGTTGTCGGCGGTGGCGTCGGATCGAGCGGGGGAGGTGGTGGTTCGTTGGAGCGCCCCGTTGACGGACACGGGGGGGGAGCCTCTGTCGGGTTTGTCGGGGTACGTGCTTCTTCGTTCGGAGTCGGGGGCGGGGGGTCTGGTGCCGGTGGACACTCTTTCGGCGGGCGTTCAGGAGTATCGGGACACGGGTTTGAAGAGCCGGACGACGTATTCGTACAGCGTGGTGGCGTTCGACGCGTTGGGGAACACGAGCAGCGCGAGCTCGGCGGTGTCGGTGACGTCGTCGGGTCTGTCGTCCCCGGAGGGTTTGCGGGCGTCGGCGGGGATCGGCCGGATCGAGTTGCTGTGGTCGTCGGTGGGGGCGTCGTCTCTGGTGGGCTACGACGTGTATCGGTCGTCGACGTCGGACGGGACGTATCGGCGCCTGGCGGGGGGGGAGGGGACGTCTTTCACGACGGGCCTGACGAGCTACGTGGACAGCAATCTTTCGGGGGGCCAGCGGTATTACTACAAGATCCGTTCGGTGGGTGAGGCCGGGGCGGTGAGCGAGCTGTCGGGATTCGTGGGGGCCACGTCATTGTCGGACGACCGTTCGCCGGGCGCGCCTCATTCGTTGTCGGCGGTGGCGTCGGATCGAGCGGGGGAGGTGGTGGTTCGTTGGAGCGCCCCGTTGACGGACACGGGGGGGGAGCCTCTGTCGGGTTTGTCGGGGTACGTGCTTCTTCGTTCGGAGTCGGGGGCGGGGGGTCTGGTGCCGGTGGACACTCTTTCGGCGGGCGTTCAGGAGTATCGGGACACGGGTTTGAAGAGCCGGACGACGTATTCGTACAGCGTGGTGGCGTTCGACGCGTTGGGGAACACGAGCAGCGCGAGCTCGGCGGTGTCGGTGACGTCGTCGGGTCTGTCGTCCCCGGAGGGTTTGCGGGCGTCGGCGGGGATCGGCCGGATCGAGTTGCTGTGGTCGTCGGTGGGGGCGTCGTCTCTGGTGGGCTACGACGTGTATCGGTCGTCGACGTCGGACGGGACGTATCGGCGCCTGGCGGGGGGGGAGGGGACGTCTTTCACGACGGGCCTGACGAGCTACGTGGACAGCAATCTTTCGGGGGGCCAGCGGTATTACTACAAGATCCGTTCGGTGGGTGAGGCCGGGGCGGTGAGCGAGCTGTCGGGATTCGTGGGGGCCACGTCATTGTCGGACGACCGTTCGCCGGGCGCGCCTCATTCGTTGTCGGCGGTGGCGTCGGATCGAGCGGGGGAGGTGGTGGTTCGTTGGAGCGCCCCGTTGACGGACACGGGGGGGGAGCCTCTGTCGGGTTTGTCGGGGTACGTGCTTCTTCGTTCGGAGTCGGGGGCGGGGGGTCTGGTGCCGGTGGACACTCTTTCGGCGGGCGTTCAGGAGTATCGGGACACGGGTTTGAAGAGCCGGACGACGTATTCGTACAGCGTGGTGGCGTTCGACGCGTTGGGGAACACGAGCAGCGCGAGCTCGGCGGTGTCGGTGACGTCGTCGGGTCTGTCGTCCCCGGAGGGTTTGCGGGCGTCGGCGGGGATCGGCCGGATCGAGTTGCTGTGGTCGTCGGTGGGGGCGTCGTCTCTGGTGGGCTACGACGTGTATCGGTCGTCGACGTCGGACGGGACGTATCGGCGCCTGGCGGGGGGGGAGGGGACGTCTTTCACGACGGGCCTGACGAGCTACGTGGACAGCAATCTTTCGGGGGGCCAGCGGTATTACTACAAGATCCGTTCGGTGGGTGAGGCCGGGGCGGTGAGCGAGCTGTCGGGATTCGTGGGGGCCACGTCATTGTCGGACGACCGTTCGCCGGGCGCGCCTCATTCGTTGTCGGCGGTGGCGTCGGATCGAGCGGGGGAGGTGGTGGTTCGTTGGAGCGCCCCGTTGACGGACACGGGGGGGGAGCCTCTGTCGGGTTTGTCGGGGTACGTGCTTCTTCGTTCGGAGTCGGGGGCGGGGGGTCTGGTGCCGGTGGACACTCTTTCGGCGGGCGTTCAGGAGTATCGGGACACGGGTTTGAAGAGCCGGACGACGTATTCGTACAGCGTGGTGGCGTTCGACGCGTTGGGGAACACGAGCAGCGCGAGCTCGGCGGTGTCGGTGACGTCGTCGGGTCTGTCGTCCCCGGAGGGTTTGCGGGCGTCGGCGGGGATCGGCCGGATCGAGTTGCTGTGGTCGTCGGTGGGGGCGTCGTCTCTGGTGGGCTACGACGTGTATCGGTCGTCGACGTCGGACGGGACGTATCGGCGCCTGGCGGGGGGGGAGGGGACGTCTTTCACGACGGGCCTGACGAGCTACGTGGACAGCAATCTTTCGGGGGGCCAGCGGTATTACTACAAGATCCGTTCGGTGGGTGAGGCCGGGGCGGTGAGCGAGCTGTCGGGATTCGTGGGGGCCACGTCATTGTCGGACGACCGTTCGCCGGGCGCGCCTCATTCGTTGTCGGCGGTGGCGTCGGATCGAGCGGGGGAGGTGGTGGTTCGTTGGAGCGCCCCGTTGACGGACACGGGGGGGGAGCCTCTGTCGGGTTTGTCGGGGTACGTGCTTCTTCGTTCGGAGTCGGGGGCGGGGGGTCTGGTGCCGGTGGACACTCTTTCGGCGGGCGTTCAGGAGTATCGGGACACGGGTTTGAAGAGCCGGACGACGTATTCGTACAGCGTGGTGGCGTTCGACGCGTTGGGGAACACGAGCAGCGCGAGCTCGGCGGTGTCGGTGACGTCGTCGGGTCTGTCGTCCCCGGAGGGTTTGCGGGCGTCGGCGGGGATCGGCCGGATCGAGTTGCTGTGGTCGTCGGTGGGGGCGTCGTCTCTGGTGGGCTACGACGTGTATCGGTCGTCGACGTCGGACGGGACGTATCGGCGCCTGGCGGGGGGGGAGGGGACGTCTTTCACGACGGGCCTGACGAGCTACGTGGACAGCAATCTTTCGGGGGGCCAGCGGTATTACTACAAGATCCGTTCGGTGGGTGAGGCCGGGGCGGTGAGCGAGCTGTCGGGATTCGTGGGGGCCACGTCATTGTCGGACGACCGTTCGCCGGGCGCGCCTCATTCGTTGTCGGCGGTGGCGTCGGATCGAGCGGGGGAGGTGGTGGTTCGTTGGAGCGCCCCGTTGACGGACACGGGGGGGGAGCCTCTGTCGGGTTTGTCGGGGTACGTGCTTCTTCGTTCGGAGTCGGGGGCGGGGGGTCTGGTGCCGGTGGACACTCTTTCGGCGGGCGTTCAGGAGTATCGGGACACGGGTTTGAAGAGCCGGACGACGTATTCGTACAGCGTGGTGGCGTTCGACGCGTTGGGGAACACGAGCAGCGCGAGCTCGGCGGTGTCGGTGACGTCGTCGGGTCTGTCGTCCCCGGAGGGTTTGCGGGCGTCGGCGGGGATCGGCCGGATCGAGTTGCTGTGGTCGTCGGTGGGGGCGTCGTCTCTGGTGGGCTACGACGTGTATCGGTCGTCGACGTCGGACGGGACGTATCGGCGCCTGGCGGGGGGGGAGGGGACGTCTTTCACGACGGGCCTGACGAGCTACGTGGACAGCAATCTTTCGGGGGGCCAGCGGTATTACTACAAGATCCGTTCGGTGGGTGAGGCCGGGGCGGTGAGCGAGCTGTCGGGATTCGTGGGGGCCACGTCTCTGTCGGACGACCGTTCGCCGGAGCCGCCGCCCGGGGTGGCCGCCGTGGCCGACGCCTCCGATCCGTCGCGGATCACCCTGAGTTGGGGTGCGCCCTCGAGGGACGCCGGCGGGGGACCCCTGACAGGTCTGTCGGGTTTCATCCTGCTCCGTGCCGAAGGGGACGGCTCCTTCGTGCGCGCCGCCTCCCTGGGCGCCGGCCAGCGCCGGTTCGACGACACCGGTCTGAAGTCTCTGACGACCTATCGCTATGCCCTCATCGCCGTCGATGGCGCCGGCAACGAGAGCGCCCTCTCCCCCGTCGCCCAGGTGACGACGACCGGCGTTCCGGCGCCGGCCGCTGTGACCGCTGACGACGGTTTCGGCCGCATCGAGCTGAACTGGGCCGCCGTCCACCACGTCGATCTGCTCGGATACAACGTGTACCGGGCGACGCGTCCGGATCAGCCCTTCTCGCGCCTGGAAGGGGACGGCGGGGAAGCCTTCAGCACGGGCCGCACGACCTTCGTCGACTCGAGTCTGGCCGCCGGCCAGTTGTTCTACTACAAGGTCACCACCGTCACCGCCGAACTCGAGAGCGATCCCTCGGCGCTCGTCAGCGCTTCGGCAGCGGCCGACGACGTGGCGCCAGCTGCTCCCACCGGTCTCGTGGCCATCGCCGCCGACGACCGGGCCGAGGTGTCCTTGCGCTGGTCGAGGCCGCGCACCGACCAGGACGGCGGCGATCTGACGGGGCTCCGCAGCTTTGTCGTCTACCGGGCGCAGGACGGACCCGGGGCCTTGTCGGCAGTCGATACGGTCGACGCCGGCTCGAGCGCCTTTACCGACACCGGCCTCGAACCGGCCACGACTTACTACTATTCCGTCAGCGCCACCGATGGCTCGGGCAACGTCAGTCCACGCGCCCTGACCGTGTCGGCCACGACCCCGGGGATCTCTCCCCCCGCCGCGCTCTCCACCAGCGGTGAGGTGACCCGCATCACGGTCTCCTGGAACGCCAGCGATGAGGATGACCTCCTCGGCTACAACGTCTACCGCTCGACCCGCCCCGACGAGGGGTATGCGCGTCTCGCCGGCGCCGAGGGCACACCCTTCACCACCGGTCAGACGAGCTACGTCGACTCCAACCTGCCGGGCGGCCAGATCCTCTATTACCGGGTCTCCGTGGTGACCTCCTCCGGCGAGAGCGATCCCTCCGCCTTCAGCGGCGCCACAGTGCTCGTCGACCTCCACGCTCCGGAGGCGCCTTCGCAGGTCACGGGGCGGCCGGTCCCCGGCCATCCCGACCAGCTCGAGCTGTCCTGGCGGGCCCCGAGGAGCGACGAGGACGGGGGCCGGCTCACCGGCGTGAGCGGGTACGTCGTCTACCGCGCCGCCGAGGCTACAGGCGACTTCACGGAGCTCGACTCGACGGTGACGAGCACCTTCGTCGACACCGCCCTGTCCCAGCGTACCACCTACTACTACCAGGTCGAAGCCTTTGACGCCGAGGGCAACCTGGGTCCGAGGTCGGAGACCGCCTCGGCCACGACGGGCGGCGTCGATCTGCCCACCAACGTGCGGCTGGTCGCCGCGACGCCGTCCAATCCCAACGACCGCCCCGTGGTGACGATCAGTTGGGTGGCTTCGAAGGGGGCCATTCTGCGCTACGAGGTGCAACGGACGACGGTCGCCAACAGCACCCGGGACGGCGATTACACCGAGATCCTTCCCCACGCGATCGGCACGACCCGGGAGGACGACACGGTCCGGCGCGGGCAGACTTACTACTACCGCGTGCGAGCGGTCGATATTGACGACCGCGCAAGCGAATGGACCGAGCCGCTCGGAATCACCGTCTCCGAATGACCTAGCCGGGGGAATGCTCCAGGGAAGGGCGTGGCCGCCGCCCACCCGGATCTGACATGCCAGCCAGCGGACCGACGAACGGTCTCGGAGTCATCCTGGTCCGGGCCCTGAGAGAAGCACAGGTCGCCCACGGCGACGGCATCGTCGTCGCCGCCTCCGGCGGCCTCGACTCCATGGTCCTGCTGGATCTCCTGCACCGGGTCGAGGCACCTGGTGGCCTGCACCTCCACGTGGCCCATCTGGATCATCGATTGCGTGCCGAATCCGCGGTGGACGCCCGATTCGTGGCCGCCGCCGCGGCGCGTCTCGGTCTGCCGGCCACGGTGGAAGCCGTGGACGTGGCCGCGCGGGCCCACCGTTTCGGCCGGTCCCTGGAAGAGGAGGGCCGGGCGGCTCGGTACGAGCTATTCGAGCGGGTCCGGAAGCGGGCCGGGTGTCGGTGGGTGGCCCTCGGCCATCATGCCGACGATCAAGCCGAGACCATGCTCCTGCGTCTGCTCCGGGGTGCGGGACCCACCGGGCTGGGGGCCATGTCCCCGGTCCGCGCCCCCGGGGTCATCCGTCCACTGCTGGGCGCCACCCGCGCCCAGATCCGCGCATACGCCTCCCGGGAGGGTATCGAGTACCGTGAGGACCGCAGCAACCGCGATCTCTCGGTCCCCCGGAACCGCGTCCGCCACGAGTTGCTGCCGAGCCTGAGGCGGCGTCACAACCCAGCCGTGGTCGATGCCCTGTCACGTACCGCGTCGCTGCTGCGCGATGAGGACGACTATCTCGACGAGGTCAGCCGCGGGGCGGCGAGGGAGGTCCTGATGCAGCGCGATCCAGCGGGTGTCACACTTGATGCCCAGTGCCTGCGCGGCTATCATATAGCCGTCCGGCGGCGTGTCTTACGTCAGTATATTCAAGAGCTTGCGCACCACATGCCGGTCTCCCGGACCGCCGTGGAGACGGTCGCCGAGGCGGCCGGATCCTCGTCATCCGGCCTGCGGTCGATCGGTGGCGGCCTGTGGGTGCAGGCCACCGGCGGGAGCCTGATTCTGCGTCGCGGCCCGGCCTCCAACGTCCAAGCCAGAGTCGAGCTTCCGGGGCGCACCCGGATCCCTGAGCGGGGGGTCGCGCTGGAGGCGCGGTTCCTCGACCCCGCGAGGTTCGAGGCGGTTCGCCCGTCCCTTGACGGCTGGCGCGCCGCCTTCGACGCCGGGGCGGCGGAAGGGGAATTGTCGTTGCGCAGTCCGCGGCCAGGCGATCGTCTGCAACCCCTGGGCATGGAGGGGCGTCACAAGAAGCTCAGCGACTGCTTCGTCGACGCCAAGTGGCCGAGGATCCTCCGGCCCGAAGCACTGCTGCTGACCCGCAGGCCCGCCACCCCGGGCCCAGGGGAGGAGATCCTCTGGGTTGCGGGGCTGGCCCGCAGCCACACGCATCGGGTCGCGGCGAGCAGTCGGCGCATCCTGTACCTTGAGTTCGAGTCCTAGGAGCCCCCATGGCAGAGCGCGAAGGTCCACAAGGCGAAGGCCGCGACCGGGGCGAAGGTGGTACCGGGGAAGACCCCCCCCGCGTCCCTTGGCGCTGGCCGTCCCGGGGCCGCGCCTTCTGGATCTTTCTGATCCTCGTCCTCATCATCGCCGCCAAGTTCTTCGGCAGCATGCCGACGGACAGCCGCGAGGTCTCCTACGTTCAGTATCGCGAGTTCCTCAAGGACCGGCAGATCATGCGCGCCAAGATCGTCGGCGACGAGGAGTTTCAGGGGGTCTTGAGCGACGGCACCCGCTTCGTCGTCAACCTCGGTCCCATCGACGCGGAGACCAAGCGCGAGTGGGAGGAGGCCGGCGTCGACTTCTCCTTCGAGGAGAAGCCCTTCCAGTGGTACTCGGTGCTCATCTCCTTCCTGCCGTGGCTGTTGTTCATCGGCTTCTGGATCTTCATGCTTCGCCAGATGCAGGGAGGTCCGCGCGGCCTGTTCTCCTTCGGCAAGAGTCGAGCCCGCCTGCTGACGGAGGACAAGCGCAAGACCACCTTCCGCGAGGTGGCCGGTGCCGACGAGGCCAAGGAGGAGCTCAACGAGATCATCGAGTTCCTCAAGGATCCCAAGAAGTTCCAGCGCCTCGGGGGCCGCACCCCGAAGGGCGTGCTCCTCGTGGGCGCCCCGGGTACCGGCAAGACCCATCTCGCCCGCGCCGTGGCCGGAGAGGCGGGGGTGCCCTTCTTCTCGATCAGTGGCTCCGACTTCGTCGAGATGTTCGTCGGCGTGGGGGCCTCCCGCGTGCGCGACCTGTTCGAGCAGGGCAAGGCGAGCGCCCCGTGCATCATTTTCATCGACGAGATCGACGCCGTCGGCCGCCACCGGGGAGCGGGCATCGGAGGCGGCCACGACGAGCGCGAGCAGACCCTCAACCAGCTGCTCGTCGAGATGGACGGCTTCGAGTCGAACGACGGCGTGATCCTCATCGCCGCCACCAACCGCCCCGATGTGCTCGATCCCGCCCTGCTGCGGCCCGGCCGATTCGACCGCCGCGTGGTGGTCAGCCTGCCCGACGTGCGCGGCCGCAAGGGCATCCTCGAGGTGCATTCGCGCAACGTCCCCCTGAGCGAGGACGTCGACATGGAACGCCTGGCCAAGGGCACGCCCGGGCTGACGGGAGCCGATCTCGAGAGCATGGTGAACGAGGCCGCCCTGCTGGCCTCGAGGCGGGATCGCGAGCAGGTGGTCATGGTGGACATGGAGGACGCCAAGGACAAGGTCATGCTCGGCGCCGAGCGCAAGAGCATGATCATGACCGAGGAGGACAAGAAGCTGGCCGCCGTGCACGAGGCCGGCCACGCCCTGGCGGCCAAGCTCACGCCGGGGTCGCCGCCGATCAACAAGGCCGTCATCGTGCCCCGGGGTCAGACCATGGGCATGGTCTCCTTCCTGGCCGAAGAGCGTCACTCCGTGACCGAGTCCCGCCTGCGCGCCCACCTCGTGACCGGCCTCGGCGGCTGCTGCGCCGAAGTCCTGGTCTTCGGCGAACGCTCCACAGGGGCCCAGGCCGACTACAAGCAGGTCACGGCCCTGGCCCGCAGCATGGTCTGCGACTGGGGCATGAACAAGGATCTGGGGCCCTTGGCCCTGGGAGGGGAGGGGGAGGAGGTCTTTCTGGGCAAGGAATTCGCCCGGACCCGCAACTTCTCCGAGCAGACGGCCCAGACCATCGACCGCGAGATCCGGGGCCTCGTGATCGACGCCGAGCAACGGGCCGCGGCGCTGCTGGCGGAGAACCGCCGGCAGCTCGACGACCTGGCCACGGCCCTGCTCGAGTACGAGGTCCTCGACGACGCCGAGATCGACCGCATCCTGAATGGCCAGCCGTTGCATCGTGAGCCCGTGGCGGAGGCAGCTCCGGAGGAAGAGGCCACTTCGGGGAACGGGGCGGCCGAGGCGCCCTCCGATGGCGGCGCCGAGGGCGAGGAAGCGGCCGACTCGAGCGCCGCCCCCTCTCCGCCGCTCGGCGGTCCCTCTCCGGGGTGATCTGGGAGCTGGCAGGGGGCCGGCGGATCGACTTCCGCCCGCGCGTACAGATCATGGGGGTCCTGAACGTGACCCCCGATTCGTTCTACGACGGAGGCCGCTACGTCGAGGGCTCCGCGGCCGTGGACCGAGCCCTGTCCCTGGTCGAGGCGGGCGCCGACATCGTCGACGTAGGCGGCGAGTCCACGCGCCCACCGCTCTACGGAGCGGCGGCGGAGGTGACGGTCGCGGAGGAAGAAGGGCGGGTCCTGCCCGTGATCGAGGCCATCCGGCGGCACAGCGCCGTCCCCCTCTCCGTCGATACGGTCAAGGCCGAGGTCGCCCGGCAGGCCCTGGCGGCCGGAGCCGATATCGTCAACGACATCAGCGCCCTCTCCCACGACGAGGACATGGCCCCGGTGGCGGCCGCGGCCGGAGCGCCCGTGATCCTCATGCATCGCCGGGGAACCCCCGCCACCATGCAGCAGAACACGCGCTACGACGACCTGACCGGTGAGGTCGCCGGCTATCTCGAAGAGAGGGTCGAGTACGCCGAGCGCAACGGGATTCCGGCGACCCGGGTCGCCGTGGACCCGGGGATCGGCTTCGGCAAGTCCTTCACCGGCAACCACGAGCTCCTGCGCCGGGCGGGGTCGTTCTCGGTGCGGGGCTGCCCCGTGGTTGTCGGGGCGTCCCGCAAGTCGTTCCTGTGGAGGCCCATGGGCCTCACGCCGGAGGACGCTCTCGAAGCCAGCCTGGCGGCGGCGGTCCTCGCCGTCCTCCACGGCGCCCGGGCCGTGCGCGTTCACGACGTGAAGGAGACGGTCCGCGCCGTCCGCGTCTCCGAGGCGGTCGAGGGCGCCCCGTGATCCACGACACCCTGTTCGAGCTGTTCGGGTTCATCCCGGTCACGGCCGTGTCGATCCTCGACCTCCTGATCGTGACCCTGATCATCTACCGCCTCCTCACCCTGATTCGCGGCCACCGCGGCGCCCACATGCTCGTCGGGTTGTTCCTGCTCGTCTCCGTGGCCCTGGCGGCCCGATGGCGGGAGAAGGAGATGATGGCCGTGGCGTGGATGCTGGAGCAGGTGCAGTCGATCCTGCTGATCCTGCTCGTCATCCTGTTTCAGCCCGAACTGCGCCGGGTCCTCCTGGCCATCGGGCAAAGCCCCTTGCTGAGCTGGTTCTACAAGACCGAACCATCGCGCGTGATCGACGAGGTCGTGAACGGCTCGGTGCAGCTGGCCGAGCGCGGCTACGGGGCCTTGATCGTTCTCGCCCGGGAGGCGGGCCTGGGCGCGATCATCGAGTCCGGCGCGCCTCTCAACGCCCAGGTCTCCGCGGACTTGCTCACCGCCATCTTCACCCCCCGTTCGCCCCTGCACGACCAGGCCGTGGTCATCCAGGGGGAGTCGCTGATCGCGGCGCGCTGCACCCTGCCCCTGGCCGAAGAGGTGGAGGACCAGCGTCTCGGGACGCGCCACCGCGCCGCCCTCGGCCTGTCGCAGGAGACGGACGCGGTGACCATCGTCGTCTCCGAGGAGACCCGGGCGATCTCGATCACCGTCGGCGGCGGCTTCGTGCGCGGCCTCGACGGCCCCGAGTTGAAGCAGCGGCTGTCGGAGCTCCTGTCTCCGCGGGAGACCGCCCGGAAGCGGCGCTCCCCAGAGGATTGACAGTTCGGGGAAGCGGCGTATATTGAATAGTTATTCCAAAAAACGGAATAGTTATTGGAGCCGTGAATATCAGGAGAGTCCGCCAGGCAACGATCCGGGAGCTGCTGCAGGCCGAGCGGATCGACACCCACGAGCGGCTTGCGGAGGCGCTGAGCCGCCGGGGCATCGAGGTCAGCCAGTCCACCCTCTCCAAGGACCTGCGCGAGCTCGGCGTCGTCCGCGTGCCTCGAGCCGGCGGCGGATTCCGCTATTCCCTGCCGGAGCCCAGGGGAGCCTGCAACGACCGCGGCGCCTTCGAACGCGAGTTGCGCGACTACGTGACCGGAGTCGACCGGGCCGGCAACATGACGGTCATCAAGACGCTCTCCGGGCATGCGCAGGCCGTGTGCGAGGCTGTCGATCGACTGGAGTGGACCGAGGTGATGGGAACCCTGGCCGGCGAGAACACGATCTTCGTCCTGTCCCGGAACGCCGCCGAGGCGTGCGCCGTGGCTCAGCGGGTCACCGGCCTCGGCGGCCGGGCCGGAGCCGGGTAGACTCGCCCATGGAGCAGAGCTACATCGACAAGGCGTCGACCCTGGCGGAGGCCCTTCCGTACATCCAGTCCTTCCGCGGCAAGACCGTGGTCGTCAAGTACGGCGGCAGCACCCTGGCACCCGAAGGGGGGGCCGACACCGTCCTGCGGGACCTCGTGTTCATGGAGCACGTGGGCATCAACCCGGTGATCGTCCACGGCGGGGGCCCGGCCATCGACCGGCGCCTTCGCGAGCGCAAGGTGGAGAGCCGGCGGGTCAACGGCCTGCGCATCACCGACCGGGAGACGATGCAGGTGGTCGAGGAGGTCCTGTCGGGGGAGATCAACACGGGACTCGTGGGAGAGATCGGATCCCACGGGGGGCGTGGGCGCGGCCTCTCGGCCCGGGAGGCCGGCGTGCTGCACGTGCGTCCTCACGTGGCGCAGACGCCGGAAGGCCCCGTCGATCTCGGGTTCGTGGGCGACGTGGTCCGCGTCGATCCGGCGCCGCTGCTGGAGCTGATCGATGACGAGATCATCCCCGTGGTCGCTCCCATCGGGCGGGGGGAGAACGGCGAGGCCTACAACGTCAACGCCGACACGGCGGCGGGAGAGCTCGCCGCGGCCCTGCAGGCGGAGAAGCTCGTCTTTCTCACCGACGTCACGGGGATCCTCGCGGACCCCGCGGACGAGTCGAGCCTGATGTCCACCGTGCAGGTGGACCAGGTCCAGGCCCTGATCGATTCCGGGGTGATCCAGGGGGGGATGATCCCCAAGGCGCTCGCCGGAGTGCGGTCGGTTCGAGCAGGCGTGCGCAAGACCCATATCGTGGACGGACGCATCCCGCACTCCCTGCTCCTCGAGTTCTTCACCGACGAGGGCGTGGGCTCGCAGATCGTGCGTTAGCGGAGAGAGCGAAACAAAGATGACGATGAAGACCGACAGCCTCATCAAGCAGGAGCAACGGTACATCCTGCAGACCTACGGCCGGCCCGATTTCGTCCTGGAGCGCGGCAACGGCCTCTACCTCTTCGACCTCGACGGCAACCGCTACCTCGACTTCGTCAGCGGCCTGGCCGTCAACGCCCTCGGTTACGGCGACTACGATGTGCTCAAGGCGATCGAGGAGCAGTCGGCGCAGCTGATGCACGTCTCCAACCTCTACCACACGGTGCCCTCCACCCGGCTGGCCAAGACCCTGGTGGAGAGCTCCTTCGCCGACCGCGTGTTCTTCTGCAACAGCGGCACCGAGGCCTGGGAGGCGGCCCTCAAGTTCTGCCGCAAGTGGGGCCATGCCGCCGCCGGCGGGCGCTACAAGTTCGTCGCCTTCCACAACTCCTTCCACGGGCGCACCCTCGGGTCCCTCTCCACCACCGGACAGCCCCGGTACCACGAGGGCTTCGGGCCGCTCCTCCCCGGCGTCGAGTTCGCCCGCTTCAACGATCTGCCGTCGGTGGAGGCCCTCGTCGACGACGAGACCTGCGCCGTCCTCGTCGAGCCGATCCAGGGCGAAGGCGGCGTCCACGTGGCCACCGATGCCTTCCTGCAGGGCCTGCGGGAGTTGTGCGACGACCGCGGCCTCCTGCTCGTCTTCGACGAGATCCAGGCCGGCATGGGCCGGACGGGCTCCCTGTGGGCCTACCAGCAGTACGGGGTGGAGCCCGACGTGATGACCCTGGCCAAGGCCCTCGGCGGAGGGCTTCCCATCGGCGCCACCCTGCTGACCCAGAAGGTGGCCGACGCCCTGCAGGCGGGGGACCACGCCGCCACCTTCGGCGCCAACCCGGTGGTGGCCAATGTGGCTCTGGCGGTGCTCGACAAGCTCACCGCCGACGGCTTCCTCGAAGGCGTGGCCCGCAACGGCCGGCGCCTGCGCACGGGGCTGGAGAAGCTGCAGCAGCGCTGGCCGGAGCGGATCTCCGAGATCCGCGGGCGGGGACTCATCCAGGGGGCGGTGGTCACGGACCGCCCGGCCTCCGACTACCTGGCCGACTTCAGGCAGCGCGAGATCCTGGTGGCGCCCTGCGGCCCCGACATGGTGCGCTTCCTGCCCCCGCTGATCGTCGACGAGGACCGCATCGACGAGGTCATCGGCGTCTTCGACGAGATCCTCAGGCAGAGCTAGTCCCGCCGCCTCATCGTGTCCGGTTCCCACAAGGCATGGAGCGGCCGCTTCTCCGGGGCCACGGCCGAGCTGATGGAGCGCTTCAACGCCTCCATCGGCTTCGACCGGCGCCTTCTCGAGGTCGACGTGGCCGGCAGCAAGGTCTACGCCCGCGCCCTGGAGCGGGCCGGCCTGCTCACCCCGTCCGAGTGCGGCCGCATCCTGAGCGGTCTCGACCAGGTCCTGCGGGAGCTGTCGGCGCCCGACCATGAGTTCCACCCGGACGTGGAGGACGTGCACATGGCCGTCGAGGCCCGGCTCACCGGGATCCTCGGTCCCCTGGGCGGCAAGCTGCACGCCGGCCGCAGCCGCAACGACCAGGTCAGCCTCGACGAGCGCCTCTACCTGCGCGCCGCCACCGCCGCCACCGGCCGGCGCATCCGCCGGCTGCAGGAAGTCCTGGTGGCCTCCGCCCAGGACCACCGCCGGACCGTCCTGCCAGGCTACACGCACCTGCAGCAGGCGCAGCCGATCCTGTTCGCCCACTACGCCCTGTCCCTGTTCTGGGCCCTGGGCCGGGATCTCGGCCGGCTGGAGGACGGCCTGCGCCGCAGCGACCGCATGCCCCTCGGCTCCGGCGCCCTCGCGGGCTCCGCCTTCGCCCTCGACCGCGAGTTCATGGCGCGGGAGCTCGGGTTCTCGGGGGTGACCCCCAACAGCCTCGACGCGGTCTCCGACCGCGACTTCCTCCTGGAGGCCCTGGCGGCGCTGTCGATCCTGATGATGCACCTGAGCCGCTACTGCGAGGACCTGGTCCTGTTCTCCTCGGCCGAGTTCGGCTTCGTCGAGCTCGACGACGCCTGGGCCACCGGCTCGAGCATGATGCCCCAGAAGAAGAACCCGGACTCCCTGGAGCTGGTCCGCGGCAAGACGGGCCGCGTGTACGGAGACCTGCTCTCCCTGCTGACGGCGATGAAGGGCCTCGGCCTGACCTACGGCAAGGACCTGCAGGAGGACAAGGAGCCCGTCTTCGACGCCTTCGACACGGCCGCCGACTGTCTCGAGGTCTTCGCCGCGGCGTGGGAGACGATGAAGGTGAACACCGGCCGCATGGCCGAGGCCGTGGACGACGGCGCCCTGGCCACGGAGCTGGCCGACTTCCTCGTGGAGACCGGGGTGCCCTTCCGGGAGGCGCACCGGGTGGCCGGGGCCATCGTCCGGGAGGCGTCCGCCCGGGGGCGCGGGCTCACCGAGCTGGTCCTGGCCGACCTGCAGGCCCACCACCCGGCCTTCGACGAAGAGGCATTGCGGCGCCTGGACCTGGAGGCCAGCCTGGCGCGGCGCAACCTCGAGGGCGGCACCGGGCCGGCCGCGGTGGAGCGCCAGCTGCAGCAGGCCAGGGAGATCCTGGCCGGGGCCGGTTCACAGGAGTGACTCCCAAGCCGACCGATGTGCGGGTCACGGGCGCGGCCCTCCACCTCCTGCCGGTGGAGACCCGGGTACCGCTGAAGTTCGGTCCCGGGACCACGACCCGCGTCACCGTGGCCCGGGTCCGCCTGCAGGTGGCCGCCGCCGACGGCCGCCGCGCCGAAGGGTGGGGCGAGACCCCCCTGAGCGTGCAGTGGGTCTGGCCCTCCGAGCGGCCCTACGAGGAGCGCCACCAGGCCCTGATCGCCTTCAGCGTCGAGCTGGCCCGCGCCTGGAGCGACTTCGATGTCAGCGGACACGCCCTGGAGGTGGGGCACGCCTTCCAGCTCCAGCTGCCGGGGATCCTGGACCGTTTTCACCGGGATCGCCTCCCGGTGCCGCTCCTGGCGGCGCGGGTGTGCACCTCCCCCTTCGACCTGGCCCTGCACGACGCCTTCGGCCGGCTCTGCCGGCGGCCGGTCTACGAGACCTACAACGCCGGGTACCTGAATGCCGACCTGGCCCACTTTCTCGAGGCGGAGGCCGGCGTCGACTTTGCCGGCCGCTATCCCCAGGACTTCCTCTCCGCCAAACCGCTCCGACGACTGCCCGCCTGGCACCTGGTGGGCGGCCTCGACCCGCTGACCCCGCAGGAGCTGACCGGCAGCGAGCCCGAGGACGGTCACCCGGTGCTGCTGGCCGACTGGATCCGCCGCGACGGACTGAGATGCCTGAAGGTGAAGCTGGGCGGCGCCGACGAGGCCTGGGACTACGAGCGCCTGGTCCGCGTGGGCGCCATCGGCGTCGACCACGGGGTCCACTGGCTGTCGGCCGACTTCAACTGCACGGTCACGGAGCCGGCCTACGTCAACGGGATCCTCGACCGGCTGAGGGACGAGCACCCCCGGCTCTACGGGATGGTGCTCTACGTGGAGCAGCCCTTCCCGTACGATCTGGAAGCGCACCGCATCGACGTGCACAGCGTCTCCGCGCGCAAGCCCCTGTTCATGGACGAGAGCGCCCACGACTGGAGGCTCGTGCGCCTGGGGCGAAGCCTGGGCTGGAACGGCGTCGCCCTGAAGACGTGCAAGACCCAGACCGAGGCCCTTCTCAGCCTGTGCTGGGCGCGGGCCCACGGCATGGGGCTGATGGTCCAGGACCTGACGAACCCGATGCTGGCCCAGATCCCGCACGTGCTGCTGGCCGCGCACGCGGACACGATCATGGGGGTGGAGACGAACAGCATGCAGTTCTACCCGGAAGCCTCCACCGCCGAAGCCGTGGTCCATCCGGGTCTGTACTCCCGGCGCGAGGGCGCCCTGGACCTGGGCACGCTCGGGGGCCCCGGTTTCGGGTACCGCCTCGACGAGATCGAGCGCGAGCTGCCGCCGCCGGCCGCCGCCGCCGGCAGCCTGTCGGGGTAGGATGGTCGCGGTCAGCCTTCACGAGGCCGTGCTCTCCGTTTGCAGCCGCCCCCTCCGCCGCCCGGTGATCCTCGGCGGGACGGCCCAGGAGAGCTTGGACGAGCTCCACCTCACCCTGGAGTTGCGCACCGCCGACGGCCGCCGGGCCCGGGGTGTGGCCGCCGAGGTGCTGGCGCCGGCCTGGTTCGACCCCCTCCTCCGCACCGGGGCCCTCGCCCTGGCCGCGGGAGTGCGCACCGCCGCCGAGGTGGCCGTGGCCTCGGCCCGTGAGCCGCGCCTCGTCTACCGCATCTGGCGTGACGCCTACGAGGCCGCCGTCGCCCTGGGCGGCGACCGGGGACTGAACCCCCTGGCCGCCGGCCACGGGGCCGCTCTCGTGGAGCGCGCCCTCTTCGATGGCCTCGGCCGGGCCCTGGGGCGGCCCTACCACGATCTGCTGCGCCGCAACCTGGGCGGCATCGATCTCGCCGACATCCACCCCGAGCTCGCCGGCGCGGCGCCGGCGGATGTCCTGCCGCCGCGCCCGGCCGCCCGCCTCCAGGTGCGCCACACGGTGGGTGTGGCCGACATCCTGCGGGAGGGGGAGCTTCCGCGCCGGGAAGGCCTCGACGCGCTGCCCGAGTCGCTCGAGGCTTGTGTCCGCCGACAGGGGCTGCGGCACTTCCGCGTCGACCTGGAGGGCCGCGCCGAACCCGATGGGGACCGCCTCGAGCGCCTCGCCGAAGTCCTGGGCGGCGTGGACGGGTACTCGGTGGTCCTGGACGGCGGCGAGGCCTTCTCCGATCCGGCCCAGCTGCGGACCCTGCTCGACAAGCTCGAGTCCGGGCCGGAGGCGGGACGGCGGCTCTACGGGGCCATCGCCTGGGTGGAGCAGCCCTTCCCGAGGGCCGCGGCCATGGAGCCCGCCCTCTGCCGGGAAGTGGCCCACCTGTCGCGGCGCAAGCCGGTCTTCATCGACGAGTCCGACGAGGCCCTCGGCAGCTTCAAGCGCGCCGCCGGCCTGGGGTACGCGGGCACCTCGGTCCGCATCGGCAACGGCCTGACGAAAGCCCTGGCGAACCACGCCCTGTGCCGGCTCTGGAACGGCGGCGGATCAGGCACCGGCCGGCGCTGCCGGCTGGCGGGAGCGGAGCTGCTCAGCCTGCCCGTGATCGGCCTGCACCAGCACCTGGCGCAGATGGCGGCCCTGGGCGTCGACCCGGTGGAGTGCGGGGCCGCCTGGCACCGGCCGGGCCTCGGCCACCTGTCCCCGGCCGAGAGGGAGACCTGCGCGCAGCTCCACGGCGAGGTCTACGAGGAGGTCTCGGCAGCGCGCGCCCCCCTGGCGGTGCGCGGCGGGTGCCTGGACCTGGCCAGCCTGAACCGGGCGCCGGGCCTGGGGATCGGCTTCCCCATCGATCCGTCGAGGTGGGTGCCCCTGTCCGACTGGCGGCCGGAGAACGCCGGCCAGGTCGTGACCCATGCCTGAGCGACTCGGCCTGCGCGAAGTGGGGTTCACCATGCGCAACGTGCGCACGCGCATGCCCTTCCGCTACGGCGTGGCCACCCTGACGCGCGTGCCGATCCTGCACGTGAGGGCCGAGGTGGAGCTGGCCGACGGCACCAAGGCCCGCGGCCTGTCGGCCGACATCCTGCCGCCCAAGTGGTTCGACAAGGATCCCGCCAAGAGCTACGAGGACAACGTCGACGACCTGCTCTTCGGGGCCCGGCAGGCGGCCCGGGCCTGGGCCGAGGCCTCGCGGGAGCCGCGCTCCGTCTTCGATCTCTGGCGCGACGGTTACGCGGAGTCCCTGCGCGCCGGCGGCCGGCGCGGGCTCGATCATCTCACCGCGTCCCACGGCAGTACCCTCATGGAGCGCGCCCTTATCGACGCCGTCGGACGAGCCAGGGGCCGGACCTATCACCAGCTTCTCACCGATCCCGCCAATCCCCTCGGCCTCGATCTCGGGGCGATCCTCCCCGTGCTCGCCGGCACGCCGCCGTCTGCGGCCGTGGCGGCGCTGCCCTCCGGGAGCATCGCCGTGCGCCACACCGTTGGACTGGCCGATCCGATCCGGGACGCCCACGTGCCGGCCGGCGAGGTCCTCGACGACGGGCTTCCGCAGTCGCTGGAGGCCTACTTGGCGGTCCAGGGTCTCCGCTGGCTCAAGGTCAAGGTCAGCGGCGACAACGAGGCCGACCTCGAGCGGCTCACCGCCATCGCCCGGCTCCTCGACGAGACCCCGGGCGCCGGCGGCTACGCCGTGTCTCTGGACGGCAACGAGCAGTACACGGAGCTCGACGGCTTTGCGGGACTCCTCGAGCGCATCGAGTCGGACCTGCCCGCCTTCCACGACGCCATCGCCTACGTCGAGCAGCCCCTGGAGCGAAGCGTCGCCCTCGACCCGGGACAGGCGGCGGGCCTCGCCGCGGTGACGGCGCGCAAGCCCCTGATCATCGACGAGAGCGACGGCGACCTCGACTCCTTCCAGCGCGCCTCGGAGCTCGGCTACCGCGGCGTCTCCACCAAGAACTGCAAGGGCCTGTTCAAGGCCCTGGCCAACGCCGCCCTGGCCCGCCGCCTGAGCCGCGAGCGGCGCGTCCCCTTCCTCCTCACCGCCGAGGACCTGATGAACCTGCCCGTCGTCCCCCTGCACCAGGACCTGACCCACGTGGCCGCTCTCGGGCTAGACCACGCCGAGCGCAACGGCCACCACTACGTGCGCGGTCTCGACCACCTGTCGCCCTTGGAGCGGGAGAGGGTGCTGCGCGAGCACGAGGGCCTCTACCGGCGTTCCGGGGAGACCGGATTCCTCGACGTCGCCGGCGGGGCCATCGACGTGCGCTCCCTGCAGCGGTGCCCCGGCCTGGGCGCTGGAAGCGCCTTCGACCCCGGCGCCATGGTCCCCCTCGAGGACTGGCGCTTCGAGAGCCTCCGATGAGCGCCCTCACGCCCGGAGCCGAAGCCGTAGTCCGCCTGCAGGAGATGCTGCGCTTCGACACCACGAACCCGCCCGGCCACGAGCTGCCCCTGGTGCGCCACCTGGCCGCGCAACTGGCCGCCGAGGGGCTGGAGCCCCAGGTCCTGGAGGCCGGTCCGCAGCGCGCCAGTCTCGCCGTGCGCCTGCGGGGCGACGGGTCCGAGCGCCCCCTGCTGCTCATGTCGCACCTCGACGTGGTGCCCGCCGAGCCGGAGCGCTGGAGCCACCCCCCCTTCGCCGGGGAGATCGCCGACGGCGTCCTCTACGGCCGCGGCGCCATCGACTCCAAGCTGACCGCCGCCGTGCACCTGCAGGCGCTGCTCATGTGCCACCGGAACAAGCTGCCCCTGAAGCGGGACCTGGTGGTCATCGCCGCCGCCGACGAGGAGCGGGGCGGCGTCAACGGGATGGCCTGGATCGCCGCGAACCACCCCGAGTGGCTGGACGCCGAGTACGGCGTCAACGAGGGAGGCGGCTTCGCCGTGCTCGTCGACGGCCGGCCGATCTACACCTGCCAGGTGGCCGAGAAGGGCGGCGCCGACGTGGACCTGATCGCCCGCGGGCGGCCGGGCCACAGCTCGGTGCCCCATGACGACAATCCCATCGTGCACCTCGGCGCCGTCCAGACGCGGCTCGGCGGCCAGCTGCCGCACCGCGTCACCCCGGCGGTGGCCGCCTTCTTCGAGGCGGCGGCGCGGTCCGTGCGGCCCGAAGTGGGACAGTTGCTGCGGGATCTGCTCGACCCGGAGCGCGCGGAGCGGGCGCTGCGGGAGTTGCCGGTCGAGCCTCCCGTGCGCGGCATGTTCGACGCCATGCTGCGCAACACCTGCGCCCCGACCCTGCTCGAGGCCGGGCTGAAGCGCAACGTCATCCCTTCCGAGGCCGCCGTGCGTCTCAGCGGCCGGCCCCTGCCGGGGGTGACCGGGGAGGACTTCACCGCGGAGGTGCGGGCCCTCGTGGGAGTGGGGGTGGATCTCGAGATGGAGAGGTTCCGGGCGGGGGTCGCCTTCGACCACGAGACGCCGCTGTTCGGGGCCATGGAGGCGGCCCTGACGCGCCACGAGCCCGGGGCCGTGCTGGCGCCGTACATGCAGACGGGCGGCACCGACGCCCGCTTCCTCACCGACCTCGACATCACCGTGTACGGCCTCGTGCCCATGCGCCACGAGCCGGGCTGCGGCTTCTTCGAGTTGTGCCACGGCCACGACGAGCGCGTCTCGGTGGCGAACGTGGGGTTCGCCGTGGACGTCACCTTCGACCTGGTGGCGCAACTGGCCGCGGACGGCGCCTGAGGCGGCCTCCGAGCGGTGAGCCTCTCCCTCAGGTGCCGGGGAGCCCCGCCTCCTCCAGGCGCCGGAGGAAGTCCTCCTCGGAGACGACCTCCACGCCCAGCTCGCGGGCCCGGGTGAGCTTGGAGCCGGCCTTCCCGCCGGCGATGACCAGGTCCGTGTTGCGGCTCACGCTCGAGGCGATGCGGCCGCCCTGGCTCTCCACGAAGGCCCCCGCTTCGTCCCGCGTGCAGCCTTCCAGGGTCCCGGTGATGACCACGGTCTTGCCCGCGAACAGGCCGTCGGCCACTTCCCCCGGTGCGGCCGGCTCGGCGGCCAGTTGCAGCTTCGCCTTCTCCAGCTTGCCGAGCAGGGTCCCGGTGGCCTCCTGGTCGAAGAAGTCCCGCACCGAGCGCGCGATCACCGGGCCGATCTCCTCGACCTCCTCCAGCTCCTCCACGGAGGCCGCCTGGAGTTGTTTCACCGAGGGGAAGCGGGCGGCCAGGGTGCGGGCCACGGTGCTGCCCACGTGCAGGATCCCGAGGGCGAAGAGGAGGCGGTCGAAGGGGCGCTCGCGGCTCTCGTCCAGCGCCTTCTTCAGATTCTCCGCGGACCGCTGGGCCAGCCGATCCAGACCCGCCAGGGTCTCCACGTCCAGGCCGTAGAGGTCGCCCACGTCGGTCACCAGCTCCTTCTCCACGAGCTGCTCGACCACGGCGGTGCCCAGCCCCTCGATGTCCATGGCGTTGCGTCCGGCGAAGTGCTCGAGCCGCCGCTTCTGCTGGCCCTTGCAGGCGGGGTTGACGCAGCGGGGGGAGACCTCCTCCTCGTAGCGCACCAGGCGGGACCCGCAGGCCGGGCAGTCGTCGGGGAACCGGAAGGCCTCCGTCCCCTCCGGCCGTTCCTCGACCCGCACCACCTTGGGGATCACGTCCCCGCCCTTCTCGATCACCACCAGGTCGCCCACGCGGACGTCCTTGCGCTCGATCTCGTCGGCGTTGTGCAGGGTGGCGCGCTGCACCGTGGAGCCTGCCACCGTCACCGGCTCGAGGACGGCCACCGGGGAGATCGTCCCCGTGCGCCCCACCTGCAGGCGGATCTCGAGGAGCCTGGAGCGCACCTGCCGGGCGGCGAACTTGAAGGCCATGGCGCTGCGCGGACTCTTGCTGGTGCTGCCGAGCCGCTCCTGCTGATCGAGGGAGTTCACCTTGATGACGACGCCGTCCACCTCGTACGGCAGCCCGTCGCGCGAGGCCTCGCAGCGGTCGTAGAAGGAGAAGACCTCGTCAAGGCCGGGGCACAGGGCGTGCTCCGGGTTCACCGGAAAGCCGAGGCGCCGGAGGGTGTGGAGGCCCTCCTGGTGGGTGCGGCAGCGGTCGCCGGCCAGGTCGATCCAGTAGGCGAAGTAGCGGAGCCGCCGCCCGGCCACCACCTTCGGGTCCTGCAGCTTCAGGGTCCCCGCCGTGGAGTTGCGCGGGTTGGCGAAGGGAGGCCGCCCGCCCTCCACCTGGCGCCGGTTGAGGTCGGCGAAGTCCTCCGCCGTCATGTAGACCTCGCCGCGCACTTCGCAGCTCACGCCCCGTTCGCGCAGGCGCAGCGGCACGGCGCCGATGGTGCGGGCGTTGTTCGTCACCTCGTCGCCCTGCACACCGTCGCCGCGGGTCACGGCCCGCAGCAGCCGGCCGTCCTCGTAGATCAGGCTCAGGGCGACGCCGTCGATCTTCAGCTCCACCACGTACTCGACGTCCTCGCCTTCATCGAGGGCTCCCCGCACCCGCCCGTCGAAGGCGACCACGTCCTCCCGGGAGTAGCTGTTGTCGAGGCTGAGCATCGGCGTGGCGTGAGCCACGGTTGGGAAATCCGAGGTCGGTTCGCCCCCCACCCGACGGGCGGGGGAGTCAGGTAGGGCAAGGTCCCAGGCATCCTCCAGACTCACAAGCTCGGCGAGAAGACCGTCGTACTCGACGTCCGAGATCACCGGATCGGCGAGGACGTGGTAGCGGTGGTTGTGCTCGTCGAGCTCGGTGGAGAGTTGTTCGATGCGCTCGCGCGCCTGAGTTTCGTCCATGAGAGGGCAAGCTAGAAGCCGGCCGCGGGAGCGTCAACGTTCTCTCTGTGGCGGGGCAGCCACGCCTCCCGGGCGGATGGAAGAATGAGTTGTTGAAGTAGGTTAGTGATCCACTTGATCCGGAGAGTTCTGCCTTGAACGCCCAAGGGAGAGAGCGGTATATTCCCGGCTTCTCTGCAAACCCGTGCCCAAAGATTCCGGCGGTTCTCCTGCAATGGCTGCAGGTCTACCGCCAGTGACCGGTCCACCCCTTCCGTGGAGCAATCGAGTGCCAACGAAGCCAAAGAAACCGACAGTGAGCAAACGAGGCAGGGGCACTATCTCCCGCAAAGACGAACCCGTGTGGGTGGTTGTGTATGGAGAGTTGACTCGACTACGAGGTCGCCCTCAGGGCGGTCAAAAGGTCGAGCCACTGTTCAAGTGTGTGGGTCAGAAGATCCCGTTCGAATTCCTTGATGAAGTGAAGGATCGTCTAAGAGAGGAAGATATCAGCTCCGATGGCGTATATGCTGCCCATGACTCCATGGGAGTGGTGCGGTACGTCGGTAGAGGAAGCATCTTCGGCCGTCTTCGACAATGTAAGGTTTAAGGTCAAGCATCCTCTCGAATTGGAGTATTTCTCCTTCTGGGTAGTGCTCGACAAGCACCACGAGCGCGAGATCGAGACCCTGTTGATTCGAGGTGCAGGACCTCTTCTCGTCTTCAACGAAAGAAAGAAACGTGTGGGAATCGAGCTGGGGGACATAAAGGACTACGAGCCAGGAACGTTCTACTTCGAGCGCCAAAGGAAGAAGGGACCCAGAGCGTCCGATGGGACGGTTCAGGAGTAACCCTTTCCGCGGCTTCTCAGCACACTCACGCCGCATCCTAACCAACTTGGGAAACAGTGTGCCCCCAAGCCCTCTATATCAACGGCATCTACCAAGCGGTGCTCAATGATATAGCGCGAGTCCAGTCCACTCGTCCTGATCATCCACTTTTCTTGCAGCCCTACTCGCAGTTCCCTATCGCCGACATCATTCGGCAACTACAGATGACCTGCGGAACGTGACCACCATACCGACCGACAGGCGCAAACGAATCGAGCAAGTCATCGCCGAGCATCAACCTACGGAGGGCGGCCTATACGACGAAGGTAGCCTCAGCCGCAACCTGCTGTCTGTCGTCCGCATGATCAGACTGGACGTGCCTCTTGGTGTCGAGAATCTCATCAAGATAAGCGACAATCTACCCTTGTCCCTCAACCGTACCCGCTCCGGCGGTTGGTCTCCTGTCTGGCGGCTGACTTAGGACTGGCAATGTTCGACACCAGCACCCTCGACAAGGCCGTGAGAGAGCGGCGGCAGCGGCTGGCGGCCGAGCAGGCCGAGTTGCTCGACCGGGTGCGCCGTGCCCTGCTGGAACTGCGGGAACCGCTCGGAATCGAGGCCGCGTACATAGTGGGGTCGCTACGTTCGCCCGATTCGTGGGGGGAGGCGTCCGACGTGGACGTTGCCGTGGAAGGATGCTCGCCCATGGTCATGGAAATCATGAAGGCCCTGGAGGAGGCAACCGGCAGAGCGGTGGACGCAATCGACCTCGACCGGCACCCTTCCGCCCAATCTTTCCTTCGGTCAGGAATCAAGGTGTATGGATAAAGGAGCCTTCGCCGTCCTCGAAGCGGACTTGCGGGCGCGCGCCCGGGATATCGCCCGCATCGGCGAGCGCATCCAGGCGCGCTTGGGGACGTTTGCCCGGAGCGCCGAAGGGGTGGACAGCATGGGGTACCAGCTCCACAACCTCTACGGCGCCTTCGAGCAGTTGTTCGAGGAGACGGCGCGGTTCTTCGAGAACCGCGTCGACGAGGGCAGCTATCAGGCGGACCTGCTCAGGCGAATGCAGCTGGAGATCCCGGGCATCCGCCCCGCGCTCCTGTCCGCGGAAACTGCCGCCGGGCTGGATGAGTTGCGGCGGTTCCGCCATCTCTTTCGCCACGCGTACACGGCGGACCTGGACTCCGGCAGAGTGACGGATCTGGCTGCAAGGTCCGCGCGAGTCCAGCGCGATTTCGAGCGGGATTTCGAGCAGTTCATGGCTCTCTTGCGGCCTGAGTAGCGGGACGGGTCAACGCAGCACCATCACCTTGCGCGACTGCATCCGGCCGCCGGCCGTCAGGCGGACCACGAAGACGCCGCTCGCGCGCCCGCCGCTGTCCCACCGCAGCACGTGCCGGCCCTCTGACCTCTTCCCCTCCCACAGCGTCTCGACACGCTGGCCCCCCAGGTTGTACACCTGCACACGGACCTCGCCGGAAGCGCCGAGGGCGAACGGGATCGACAGACTCGAGTTCGCCGGGTTGGGGTACGGCGCCAGCAAGGCGAACTCCTGCGGATGCACCTGCCTTCCCGGTGCTACCGCGACTGCTGTCGAGACCTCAAGGCCCTCGATCCAACGGCTGACGAGCCGGGCCCCCTGTGTGTCGACCAGGGCGGTCGCCAGCGGCGGCATGCGCCACCGGCCGGTCTCGAGCATACGCAGGTACAGGAGCGAGCGCCGCGGCTCCCCGGGCTCCACGATCCTCGCCTCATGCACCCCGAGGTTCCCGAGGCGGGCGCCGTCGAGGATCCCCGTCTCCGCAAGGGGTGTGTCGAAACGCAGGTCGAACTGCGCCCGGATGCCGTGGGCGGGACGATGGCAATTGGCGCAGTTGGCGGCGAGATAGGAGCGGGTCCGCAGCTCCAGGGGGGAGCTCTCATCGGCGGGCTCCGGCCACTTCCCCCAGGTTCCGGGAGGTGGGAGTTCGCCGGCGAACAGCCCGTCCCGCTCCCAGGTCTGGATCCGGCCGCCGCGGTTCATCTGCCCGGTGCGCAGGCCGAGGACGTACCCGGAAGCCGGGGTGTGGCAGTCGCCGCACTGACCGCGCGACGGGAAATAGTGCTGGCGCGTACGGCCCCCGTCCGGCGAGGAGACGCCGTACTCCCCGGTCTCCGCCACCGCGAGCAGGAAGGCCTCGTTGCCCTCGTCGTTCCACTTGTAGGAGTATCCGTCCCACCCCGGATGGCCGGTCCGCTTGATCAGCAGCCGCGTCTCGACGATCCGCTCTCCGAGGTAGAAGCTCTTGACCAGAACGGTCCCGTCCGGCAGCGCCCAGGCGCCGTGGGGCCGGAAGCCGATGCGGCCTTCTTCCGGAAGCCCCAGGTAGCGTCTCTTGTCGGCGCCGTCCGACCACAGCGGGGCGTTGACCTCGTACGGAGCCAGCCAGGGGGCCGGCTCCTGGGACGCCATGCGGGAGAAGACGCCGGTCTGGGACAGCCGCGGCGGCGGCAGTTCCCGCCCGGCCGCGGACTCGAGCCGGTACGCGGCGCCAGGCGCCAGCACGAGGGGCTCGCCGTCGACATCCAGCCCGAAGGCGAGGATGTGGTCGTCGGCCACCGCAAGCAGCTCGCTTCTCCAGATGTCTCCGTCCCGGCGCAGGGCCCAGACCTTGCGGGAGCCGAAGTCGCCGAAGAGGTAGAGGCCGGCCAGCTCCGGCCAGCGGCGGCCCTGGTAGACGAACCCGCCGATCACGGCGAGTCCCTCCTCGCGCCCGTACTCGAACACCGGCGGGATGAGACCGGGGTCGTCACAACCATCCTCGTCGCGGCACAGGCTCCCCTCCATGCGGGCCCAGCCGTAGTTGCCGCCGCTGTCCACGAGGTCGATTTCCTCGCGGTCCTTCTCACCCACGTCCCCCACCCAGATCAGCCCGGAGCGCGGATCGAAGCTGAAGCGCCACGGATTGCGCAGGCCGAAGGCCCAGATCTCCTCACGCCAGCCGCGGTTGTTGCCTGCGAAGGGGTTGTCCGCGGGAATGCCGTAGCCCTCGCCGCCGGCGTCGACGTCGATCCGCAGAATCGTCCCCAGCAGGGTCGTGCGGTCCTGCCCGTGGTCGTAGCGGTCCTCCTCGCCGCCGCCGTCTCCGAGACCGATGTAGAGATAACCGTCCGGCCCGAACTCGATGTGGCCGCCGTTGTGACTGTCGGTCGGCTGGGAGACCACGAGGAGGATGCGCTCCCGGGGGTCGGCGCGGTCCGGGTCCTCCTCCGAAACGCGGAACTCCGACAGCACGGTGCGGAAGCTGGCTCCCGAGTAGTGCACGAAGAAGCGCCCGTTGGCGGCGAACCGGGGATGGAAGGCCAACCCGAGAAGGCCGGTCTCCGGCCTGAAGTCGCGCGCCTGGGGCTGCAGGTCGATGAAGAGGCCGCCCGTGTCCTCTCTGGCCGGGTGCAACACCCGGATCAGGCCGGACTTCTCGGCGACGAAGAGGCGGCCGCTGCCGTCCCCTGCCGGGGCGAAGTGGATCGGGGCCTCCACCGGAAGGGTGGAGAACGCCCGCACCAGGGTGAAGGGCGGGGATTCGGTGGCGTGGGCGGCGGCTGCCGAGGCCAAGACCAGAAAGAGCAGCATGAAGCGAAGAAGGTAGGGCCCGGAGGGCGGTGCAAGTGGCCGGCCTGGATGTCGACGCGGCGGTGAGGTGTCACGCCGGAATCGGGGATCGTATCGTTGAGAAGAGAGCGAGGGCCAGGACAGAACGCCGACCGAGGCTCAGGACAGGTACCAATGGAGATCGTCAGAGCAGGACTCGCCGATGTCGAGAGACTCGCCGAGTTGAACAAGCAGCTCATCGAGGACGAGCGGCACCCCAACCCGATGGACGTGCCCCAGCTCACCCAACGTATGAAGGAGTGGCTGGCAACCGGATACATCTGCTATCTGGGGAAGCAGAACGGGTGTATCCTGGCCTACTGCCTGTACAGGGACGACGGTGCCTACTACTACATGCGGCAGTTGTACGTGAGCAGAGAACACCGTCGAAAAGGCATCGCTACGCAGTTGCTTGATTGGTTGTACGAGAATGTGTGGACGGACAGGAGAGTCAGGTTGGACGTGCTCGCCCACAACACGGATGCCCTTGCCTTCTACAAAGGATATGGCTTCCGCATAGGTGTCTTCAGAATGGAGAAGTGAAGAGATCTTCCGAAATGTGTCAGGTACCCCATCTCACCCCACGCTCGCCAAGGCCTCCCCAAGTACCCGCACCTGCTCCTCGTCCTCGGCGTTTACGGTAAACAGACACCCGTCGCAGTCATGGGCCGCCACCGCCGCGCCCAATGCCCGTACCAACTCTGGGGCCGCTCCCGCCGAGATGGGCGGATACAGCGGGACCGCCCCACTGGTCTGCGCCTTCAGGCGGGCTACTTCGCGCTCGTACAGGCTGGCGATGGGCAAGGGCCCTCTCGCCAGTTCCGCGCCGGTCTCCGGGAGGTCCAAGTCCTCCACCCCGAACATGCGCCACACCAGGGGAAGTACGTCGCGTTCGTCCAGTCCCTGGCCGTGCCGGCACAAGGCCGCGGTCCACTCCCGCGCCAGGTTGGTCACCCCGGTGGCCCAACCGACCACGCCTCCGTGCGAGCTGCCTCCGGTGAGGAAGTCCGTCGCCTCTTCCCACTTGCCGTACCAGTGCCCGCCCAGCATCCCCGTGGAGGCGGGGAAGACGTCGCTGCCGAAGAGCTTGTCCCGGCCACCGGCGTCCCGCACGGCGCCGCGGAACTCGGCCATGCGCTCCGCCAGTATGTGCGCCCGGAACCTCACCCAATCGAGGACGGCCGCATCCTGGGACAACAGGCCGAGGAAGTCCATCAGCCCCGGACGCCCTGAGGCCAGGGCCCGCACGTCGGCCGGGGTCAATCGCTTCAGACGCTGGCGCAGGCCCAGCACACCACGGCGCAGGGCGGCGAAATCGTAGCCCAGGCGGGCGGCTTCGTCCTGGCAGCTGGCACAGCCGCAGGCCATGAGGCCGTGCACGTTGGCCGGGGCCGGATAGCGGGCGTGGTCCACGTCGAAGCCGTCGATGGCGTAGCGCTGCACCGCTTCGACCAGGCAGTCGCGCGTCCAGTCGTTGATCTCCTTGCGGCTCGGGCACAGACCGATACCCCACTCCTTGTAGCGGCGGTCCAATGGCCTCCCCTCCAGATCGCGGAGGGCGTATTCGGGATAGACGTCGCCGCCGTAGCTCCACAAGCCGATGTGTCCCCACACCTCGATCCCCGCGCCATCGCAGGCCTCGATGACGCGCCGCAGGGGCGCATCGTCGAAGCCACTGACGATCCCCGCCACCGGCGGGTACACGCCTTCCGCACCCCGGGGCCAGGCATCGAGACGCCGGCGCCAGTCCTCGAAGGGCCCCCGCCTCGCCAACTCCGGCGAGGCGCTGAAGCCCGAGGTATGGCAGACCGGGCTCTCGGGCATGATCGTCGTCAGGCCGACGGCGTCCTTGAGCTTGTGCAGGGACTCGGGATGGGTGGCCACGTATTCCGTCTGGCAGAACCAGATGCGGCGGGGCTTGTGGGGGGGTGTCATACCGTGGACTCCAAGCGGCGGGTGAAGACCTCGCTGCACCTCCGTCTTCGGTGCTCAGCCGCGTCCTGCCCGAACGCCACCATCAGGCGGTGATTGCCAGGGGCAAGTGTCGGAGGTTTCTTAGGTCGCCCATGCGAAGCCGGGAGCCTGACATGCACGACGCTGTAAAGGAGTGGTTGGCACAGTCTCGAGACAAGCTCCGCACCGAGGCGATTACGGCGGAGGATCTCGACCGTCTCGGCGTCTTGCTCTCCGAGCCCCGCCAGCAGGTCCTCTACCTCTACGCCAAATCAACGAACATGCGCTCGCCCCTGGCCAGCTGGGCCTTGTACGACCCCACGCAGCCCCAGGCCCCGACCCTGCCCAGCGACGAACCTCCCTATGAATCGGTGCTCGCCGCCGTGGCCGCTGGGTGGCGGGTGGTGCAGTTTCCCATGGCCAAGCTCTACGCCTACGAGGGCCAGGACAACGACTACCTCGGCTATGAGTTCATTCTCGAGAGATTCGTATAGGAGAAACCATGTCCTCCATCAGACCGACACTGGACGACGACGGCGTCATGGACTTCGTCGCCTCCGGCCTGGTCGTCCTCGAAAGCGTCATCGACGAGAGCTTCAATCGCCGCTGCGATGACCTCGCACCAGGCAATTGCGACGCCTTTGTCGCTTCGGACGATTTCACCCACGGCGTGCTCCTGCATCCTCAGGTCGCCGGCGTGGCGCGCTCGCTTCTGGGCGAGGACTTCCTGGTGCCCCGGGGCGGCCACCACCACTTCTTCAAGGAGCCGCACCTCGGCCAGACCTGGCATTCGGACGGGCTGTCGGGCAGCGGCTACGATGTCTTCGAGCTCCAGTGCTACTACTACCCTCACAGCGTCGCCCTCGCCGACGGCCCGACCATGGTCCTGCCCGGCTCGCATTGCCGCGCCGTCGATCGCGAAGCCATCGCCCACTACGGCGACATCCGCGGCCAAGTCTCCCTGACGGTGCCGGCCGGCACCGTGGTGATGACCCGCTATGGCATCTGGCACAAGGCCGGCCCCAAGACCAACGACCGGGCCCGCAGCATGATCAAGTTCTCCTACCACCGCACGGCCGAGCCGCAGCGGGACTGGCTCTGCGACGGGGCGGAGATTCCCGCCTACCGCGACAGCCCGCGCCTGCCCTACGTGACCGAAGTCGAATCCTACCGCGACCGGGTGCGGCGCACCCGCACCTGGAACTGGCTCTGCGGCATCGACCAGGAGGTCGAGCTGCGCGGGGAGAGGTCGTTGCGGGTCTCGGAACTGTTATAGACCGCGATGAAGAGACACAGTGGTGAGGTGCCAACCCCGAGGACTCGGAGAAGATGTCGCTGACGGCACCTCGCGATTACAGTCCGGCGGGCTACCGCTTCTCCGCGATGATTCCCACCATCGGCGGCGCCGACAGGAACGCGCCGGGATCCTGCTCCCGCTCATGCCACTCGGTCTCGAAGGCCCGGCGTTCCGCTTCCGTCAGCAGCCCGGCTTCCACCAGCCGCGGCACGTAGCCGAAGAAGAACCCGTCGGCCACTGCCACAGCGCCGTGCCGGGTCGGGCCAACCGCACAAGCGGGACCCGATCGAGCACACGGCAGCCGGCTCCTGTGAGCAACCCCGGGAGCCGCTCGCCGACGTTGAGATCTCCTCCGGAGCGCCGCCAACTCTCGCTCACCGCCGCGAGAACGCGGTCGAACGCAGGGCTCGGCGGATGCAGCTTCGTCGCATGGTAGTTCAGGTAATCCCAGACAACGAACCGGCCTCCCGGCCGCAGCCCCGACACCACCCTCTCGATGACCGGCGCCGGGTCCGGGAGAAAGCAGAAGAGCCAGCGCGCGAAGGCCCCGTCGAGGCAACCAGGTTCGAGCCGCAGCGCCTCGACCCGCTCCACGCGCGCGGCAAGCTGCGCGAGCCCCCGCCGCTCCGATTCCTGGACCAGCGTTTTCGATGAAGGGCGCCGACTCGTCGACCGCGAGCACCTGTCCGCTGGCGCCGACCCGGTTGGCCAGCTCGAGAGCAGCGAGTCCCGGACCGCAGCCGAGATCGAGCAGACGGTCGCCCGGTCCGAAACGGGCGCGGTCCCAGAGGTCGTGCGCTTCCTGCGACCACAGGCGATGCTGCGTCTCGAGCCGCCCCCCCCTCCTCGGGATCGGTTCCAAGGAGATACGGTTTTTCCGGGGCGGGTTCGGCGTCTGTCACTGGCCGCGGTCGGGGTGGTGCTGTCCCGGCGGCCAGAGGATCATCTGTCGCGGAAGCCTTTGCCAGATGCCGTACCAGTCGAGAGAAGGGGCGGGTTGGGGTTGCATGGTGAGCCGACCTCGGGCGTTGCCCGCTCAGGCTGCCTCCGGTCCCGACAGGCGGGCGAAGACTTCGCCTGCCGTCATGTCCTCAATGTGCAGCCGCTTGTCCCGTCTTTTGTGTCCCCGCACGATGTTCACCCTGCCCTTGGCCACCTTGAGCCGCTTCGCCAGCAGGGCCACCACCGCGTCGTTGGCCTTGCCGCCTTCGGGAGCCGCCGTAATCCGCACCATCACTTTGTCGCCATTGACCTCGACGCTGTTGCGCCCGGCCTTCGGCTGCACCCGGATGTCGATCTCCATGTTGAGGGTACCCAGGCGAGGGTTGCCGCACTTGTCCTTCAGGCGCGGACCTCGAACCCGTTCTCGGCTCGTGCCTTCTGGTACGGAGCCTCCTCCAGAGTAAGACCGAAGCCGGGACTGTGCGGCACATTCACGAGGCCGTCCGAGATGGAGTACCCGGAGTCGTCCAGGCCGGGAGTTGTGGCGTGGTCCCATTCGACGAACTCGAAGCGATCCACTCTCGCCGCGAGGTGGCAGGAGACGTAGTTGCCGTAGTGGCCGCCATAGTGATGGGGCGCCGTGCCGACGCCGGATGCATCCAGTTCGGGTCCCAGTTCGAGCCAGCGGGAGAAGCCGGGGCGGAAGATGTCGTACTGGACAATGTCGATGAGCCCGTCTTTCGCCCAACTGAGGAGGTGAGATGAGGCATCACCCTCCCCATCGGCGATTCGGGTCTCCAGACCTTCGGCGTTCAGCCATTCCTTGAGCAAACCATGGAGGCGGGCATCTTCGTGGAAGGCCTCCTCCATCCAGTAGACGTTGGCGCCGGCCGTTTCCGCCAGTACCTGTCTTGTGAGGTTGAGGTTGTAGCCGTTGTTCGCATCCAGCAGGATCGAAGCATCCGGTCCGACGGCCTCCCGCACGGCGTGGACCACGTCGATGTCCCGCTTCGTCCCTGAGTCGAGGGGCATGTGCACGGCTCCCCGCCCCACCTTGATCTTGAAGGCCTCGTGTCCCCGGGCCTTCCCCTCCAGTGCCTCGGAGGCGATGAGCGCCGCCGCTTCGGCATTCTCTTCGAGGTGCAGGTCATCGATGTAGAGCGAGGTGTCGTAGCAGGGAACGCGGAACGTCCCCTTCTCTCCGGAGAGCATCTCATAGACCGGCTTTCCCGCCAACTGTCCCACGAGATCCCAGAGCGGATACTCCAGCATTCTGAATCCTTCGGTGACCCCACTCCCGGCCTGAAATGCGTCGCGGAGCTGAAACCCGACGACGGCTGCTGCTCTCTCCGGTGAAATCCACGAAGTCCCGAAGCCGCTGGCGCCGTCGGCCGTGGTCAGGCGAGCGATAGCGGGATGGACGTGCAGTCCGTGCTCACCGAGCCGGGAATTGCAGCCGGCTTTGCGGGGGCGTTCCCCGGTCAGACGGGCCCACTCGATTCGTTCGATTCGGATGTCTTCGATGGTTGCTCTCCTGGCAGGTGGCGCGGCCAGCCGGATGCGGCCTTATTGACTGCCATGACGGGTCTCCGCCGGGTCGGCGGCCCATCCGGCAGCTCATCACGGGCTCCACGCCCCCAAGGAGGTACCTGTGGCGACGAAACGCTATCACCCCGCGATCCTGGTGAGCTGCGAGATCCCCTGGGACGATGGGGAGAACCTGATCGAGGACGTCTTCCGCCAGGAAATCCGGGCGACGCTGGCCCAGTTCGACAACCTCTACATCTTCGGCACCGCCGGCGCCTGCAAGGACGCGGTGGGCAACCTCGTGGACCGGTTCGGGAGCCCACGAAGGCCTTCGGCGACCTGATCGACGGCGCCTACGACCAGATGATCGTGCGGGCCAGCGGCATCGACATGCCCCTCCGCCTGCTCGAGGCCTGCGTCGCCGGCCTGCGGGCCCGGCACCCCGAATGGCTGCCATGACCACCGAGGACCTGAAGCAACGCCTCTTCGCCGAAGTCGACCGCAGGATGCCGGAGTTCCTGGGTGTGCTGCGCGACGTCGTCGCCATCCCCACCGACAACCCGCCCGGCGACACCACCGCCTGCGTCGACTACCTGGTCCGCTACCTGCAATCGAAGGGCCTGCCCGCCGACGTCTACGAGCCGCAGCCGACGGTGCAGAGCCTGGTCTCCTGGAAGAAGGGCCGCGAGGCCGGCCGCAACCTCGTCCTCAACGGCCACCTCGATCAGTTCCCGGCCGGCGACCCGGAGGCCTGGTCCTTCGATCCCTACTCCGGCGAGTGCCGGGACGGCCGCATCCTCGGCCGCGGCGTGGGCGACATGAAGGCGGGATCGGTGGCCTCCCTGCTGTCGCTGGTACTGCTTCACGAGCTCGACGCCCCGATCCGCGGCCAGCTCACCCTGACCCTGGTGGGCGACGAGGAGAGGGGCGGGGACTGGGGCTCCGACTGGCTGCTGGAGCACGTGCCCATGACCCGCGGCGACGCCTGCCTGAACAGCGAGCCCACCGGGATGGACCAGGTGCTGATCGGGCACAAGGGCAAGTACACGCTGCTCGTCGGCACCCGTCACGGCGGCGGTTTGGCGGCGGTGCCGGTGGAGGACGACGCCATCGCCAGGGCCATGACCGTGGCCGGGGCGCTGATGGAGCTGAAGGGCTGGCGTCTCGAGACCCCGCCCGAGGTGGCCGATGCCGTGGCCCGGGGGCGGGACCGGTCCGTGCGCGGCGGTGAGCTGGCGGGCAAGGGCTGGGTGGCGGACTCGACCACGGTCAACGTGGGGGTGATCCAGGGGGGCGTGCAGAGCAACACCATCCCCACGGACTGCCGCATGGAGATCGACCTGAGAACTCCCGTCGGCGTCTCCACCCGGGACCTGCAAAGGAAGGTGGAGGAGGTGCTGGCCGGCACGGGCCTCGACCGCGGGGAGATCGACCTGGAGTGGGTGGTGTGCCTGGAGTCGGCCTGGTCGGCTCCCGACGAGGAGATCGTGCGCACCGTGGCCGCCAACGCCCGCCGCATCACGGGGCGCGAGATCGAGGCCAACGTGAGCTACGGCTCGACGGACACCCGCTTCTGGTGGCAGCGGGGCATCCCGGCGGCGATCTACGGCACCGGCCTGGAGAACATCGCCGTCCCCGACGAGCACATCCTCGAGCCCGAGTTCGGGCAGGTGCTGAAGGTCCACGCCGCCACCTGCGTCGACTACCTGTGCCGCTGATTTGAACAGGCCGGAGAGAACGGTCATCTTCTACCGGCTATGACCGCCCTGCACGCCTGCTTCGAGCTCACCAAGCCGCGCATCGTGGCCATGGTCCTGGTGGCCACCGCCCTGGGGTTCCACCTCGGCGGACAGGGGGGGCCGGACGTTGCCATTCTCGCCCTGACCCTGCTCGGCACGGCCCTCACCGCTTCCGGCTCCGGCGTGCTCAATCACTACCTGGAGCGCGACGTGGACGCCCTCATGCGGCGCACCCGTTCCCGGCCCCTCCCGGCGGGCGATCTCCAGCCGTCGACGGCCCTCTCCCTCGGCTTCCTCCTGATCCTCGGCGGACAGATCGTGCTCGTCCTCGGGGTGAACCTGCTCACCGCCTGGCTGGGGTTGCTGACCGCCTTCCTCTACGTCGTCATCTACACGCCGCTGAAGCGGCTCACCTGGCTGAACACCTCCCTGGGCAGCATCCCCGGCGCCCTGCCGCCGGTGGGCGGATGGGCGGCGGCCACGGGCGGCCTCGACACCGGCGCCTGGGTGCTGTTCGCCATCCTCTTCGCTTGGCAGCACCCCCACTTCTACGCCATCGCCTGGATCTTCCGCGACGACTACCGGCGCGGCGGTTTCCGCATGCTCCCGGTGCTGGAGGAGCACGGGCATCGCACCTGCCGCCACATCCTGGCCTTCAGCCTGCTGCTGCTGGCCTGCTCGGTGCTGCCCACGGCCCTGGGCATGTCGGGGATGCTCTACGGGGCGGGGGCCCTGGTCCTCGGCCTGCTGCTGCTCGCCCCCGGGGTGACCCTGGCGCGGTCCCGCGCCACCAGCGACGCCCGGCGCCTCCTGCGGGCCTCCGTCCTCTACCTGCCGCTCCTGTTCCTGCTCTCCATCGTCGACCAGAGCCTCTAGCGGCCCAGCCACCGGAGGGCCTGGCGGTAGTCCGCCGGTTCGTTGAGGTTGGCCAGAAGCCGTCCGTGGACGTCGAAGCGCCGCCAGTGGGGCCTCGGCAGGAGCCGGGCGTCGATGGCCCGGACGAAGTCCCGGACCCGCAGCCGTCGGGCCTCGATCCACTCGCCCAGCTGGGCCCGGCAGGAGGCGGGGTACACGGCGCACAGGGGGTGGCAGCGGCCGTCCTCCTCGGCCGGCACGACGGCAGATCCCCCCTCCCCCTGCGACACCAGGTAGGACAGGAAGGGCAGGGTCAGGAAGGGGAGGTCGCAGGCCAGCAGCAGCACGCGGTCGGCCCCGGTGGCCGCGAAGCCGGCCTCCAGGCCGCCGAGAGGTCCGGCGTCGGGGTGACGGTCGCGAAGCACGGGCCGGCCGAGCCGTTCCAGCAGCCGCCTGAGTTCGTCGCTGTCGGCCGCCGGCTCGCGGCCGGCCACCAGGCGCACGGGGTGGTCCAGGCCATCGGCCGTGTCGAGGATGCGCTCGAGGACCGTGCGGTCCCCGAGCGGCAGGGCCGCCTTGGCGCGGCCCCCCATGCGCCGGCTGCGGCCTCCCACGAGGATGGCGACAGCCGTCCCCGACGCCAAGGGGCTACTCCGCGGGGGGGTGCGGGCCGGCGGAGCGGGCGTTGATCACCGCGGCCGAGTACCCGGCGCCGTAGCCGTTGTCGATGTTGACCACCAGGACCCCCGGGGCGCAGGAGTTGAGCATGGTCAGCAGGGCCGCCAGGCCGCCGAAGCTGGCCCCGTACCCCACGCTCGTGGGCACGGCGATGACGGGGGCTTCCACGAGACCGCCGACGACGCTGGCCAGGGCGCCCTCCATGCCGGCGGTGACGACGATCACCCGGGCCTGGAGGAGGCGCTTGCGGCAGGCGAGGAGCCGGTGGATGCCGGCCACGCCCACGTCGAAGATGCCCTCGGCGCGCGCGCCCATGGTCCGGGCCGTGACCAGGGCCTCGCGGGCCACGGGCACGTCGGAGGTGCCGGCCGACAGGACGAGGACGAGCCCGGCCGGCGTGGGCGAGGGCGCGTCCCCGGGGCGGATGACCACGGTGCGCGCCATCTCGTCGTGCTCGGCCGCGGGGAAGCGCTCGGTCAGGGCCCGGGCCGTGGCCGGCTCCGCCCGCGTGGCCAGAACCAGGGACCCGGCCGCCGCGAGGCGCTCGGCGATGGCCACCGTCTGCTGCGGCGACTTCCCCTCGCAGAAGATCGTCTCGGGATAGCCGAGCCGCAGGGCGCGGTGGTGGTCGACGCGGGCGAAGCCGAGATCCTCGAAGGGGAGGTTGCGCAGGCGCTCCAGGGCCTGCTCCGGGCTCGTGGCGCCGCCGGCGACCTGGTCCAGCAGGGCTCTGAGATGGGCTGCCTCCACGCTGGTCCCCTAGGAATCCCCCGCGGCCTCGACCTGGATCGAGAACCGGGCGGAGACCGTGTCGGAGGGCGAATCGATGGCGTCGGTCACGGCGATCTCGATCTCGTGCCGGGCCCCGGCCAGGGGGATGAGCCGCACGCGGACCGTGTCGGCCTCCGCCGCCGGCCGCTGCTGGCGGATCCACCCCGCCCCCTCTTCGTCGGCGTGGTGCGACCCAACGCCGCCGAGGGCCCGCACCAGGGCCAGGATCTCCCCCGCCTCGTCGGTGAGGCGGACCCCGTTGTGGTCGGCCCAGGTGGAGGCCCCGGCGCGGAACCTCCACAGGTAGGTGAGATCGTCGCCGTCCTCGTCGTCGGCCAGGGCGGCCAGGATCAGCGTGTCGCGCGTGGTGATGGTGCGGCTCCCGGGGGCGGAGCGCAGGGCCGGCGGCCGCTGCACCACCTCGATCTGGAAGCTCTCCGTGGCGTCCTCGGTCTCCGGGGCGCCGTCCTGGATGAGCACCGTGATCAGGAAGACCTCGGAGGATCCCTCGATCGAGTTCGGCGCGATCCAGTCGGTGGCGCTCTTGGTGGAGTCGGTGAAGCTCCCGGCTTCGGCCTGCCACAGGTAGGAGAGGGGATCGTCGTCCTCGTCGGAGGCACCCACGCGCAGGGAGACCCGGCCGCCGCGCTTCACGTGGGTGGTATCGGCCTCCCGCATCTGGACCACGGGCGGCACGTTCGGCAGGTCCTGGTGGAAGACGGTGCAGGATCCGGCGGCCAGGGCCGCGGCGAGAACCGACAGGCTCAGGGGACCGAGGGCGGCGACGGGCGTGGACCGCCGTGGCCCGGTCATTCGGGCAGCAGCAGCCCCAGGAGGCGCTCGAGGTCGTCGTCGCCGTAGAACTCGATCTCGATGCTTCCCTTGTCGCGCCGCCGCCGGATGGCGATCGCCGTGGCGTAGCGCTGCCGGAGCCGCTCCTCGAAGTCGGCCAGCAGGGCCTCGGCGCCGCCGTCGCCGTCGGAGTCGCCGCCGCCGTCGGAGCCCTCCCGGTCCCGGCGGCGGTTGCCTCCCTTGCCGAGGCTGCGCACGGCGCGCTCGAGATCGCGCACCGTCATGCTCTCGGCGGCGCAGCGGCGGCCGAGGTCGAGGGCCTCCTTCTCGTCGAGGCTGACCAGGGCCCGGGCGTGGCCCATCTGCAGCTCGCCGGCGCGCAGCATCTCCTGGACCTCCTCGGGCAGCCGGAGCAGCCGCAGCGCGTTGGCCACCGTGGAGCGGTCCTTGCCGACGCGGGAGGCGATGTCCTCCTGGGTGAGCTGGCAGGTGCTCATGAGGGCGCGGTAGGCCTCGGCCTCCTCGACGGGGTTCAGGTCCTCGCGCTGGATGTTCTCGATCAGGGCCAGCTCCATCAGCTCCTGGGCCGACTCGATCTCGTGGACGATGGCCGGCACCGTCTCCAGTCCGGCGAGCCGGGCGGCGCGCAGGCGCCGCTCCCCGAGGATGAGGTGGTAGCTGTTGGGGGAGGTGCGGTTGACGGCCAGGGGCTGGATGATCCCCTTCTCGCGGATCGAGTCGGCCAGCTCGCGCAGCCCCTGGTCGTCGAAGTCGAGACGGGGCTGGTGAGGGCTGGGCTCGATGTCGCCCAGGGGCAGCTCGACGACCTGCACCTGGAGCTCGCCGTCGACGCTCTCCGGGTACTCCGTGATCAGGGCGTGGATGCCCTTGCCGAGCACCTCCCGGCGCCGCTTAGCCATGCTGGATGATCTCGCCGGCGAGGTTCATGTAGTTCTGGGCCCCGGAGGAGACGATGTCGTAGAGCACGATGGGCTGTCCGTGGCCCGGGGCCTCGGCGAGGCGGACGTTCCGGGTGATAGCCGTCTTGTAGACCTTGCTGCCGAAGTAGGAGCGCACCTCGTCGGCCACCTGGCGGGAGAGGTTGAGGCGCTGGTCGAACATGGTCAGCAGCACACCGGCGATCTGCAGCTTCTTGTTGAGATGGCGCTGGATCAGGCGGATCGTGTTCAGCAGCTTGCCGAGCCCCTCCAGGGCGTAGTACTCGCACTGGATGGGGATCAGCACCGAGTCGGCCGCGGTCAGGGAGTTGAGGGTCAGCTGGCCGAGGGAGGGCGGGCAGTCGAGGATGATGTACTCGTAGTCGCCGGCCACCTCGGCGAGGATGTTCTGCAGCTTCTGCTCGCGGGCGATCATGTTGACCAGCTCGACCTCGGCGCCGGCCAGATTGACGTGGGACGGCACCAGGGACAGCAGCGGGATCTGGGTCTCGCGGCAGACGGCGGCCAGGGAGGCGTGGCCGAGGAGGGCGTGGTAGATGTTGGCCGCCTCGACCTCGCCGGCCTCGAGCCCGCAGCCGCTCGTGGCGTTGGCCTGGGGGTCCATGTCCACCAGCAGGGTCGGTTTCTCGGCCACCGCCAGACAGGCGGCGAGGTTGACGGCCGTCGTCGTCTTGCCGACCCCGCCCTTCTGGTTGGCCACGGCCATGATCGCCGGCCGCGGCGCCGGCCGCCCGCCGGGTTGTGGGTCGGACGCGACGCCTGGCGCTTCCTCGGTGATCGAGCTCATTTCGGCATCTGGTCAGGACAGCGCCGCCTGGGCCGCGGCCAGGCGCGCGATCGGCACCCGGTAGGGGGAGCAGGAAACGTAGTCGAGTCCCACGGCGTGGCAAAACGCCACCGACGAGGGATCGCCGCCGTGCTCGCCGCAGATGCCCACCTTGAGGTCCTGGCGGGTCCGCCGGCCCTGGGCCGTGCCGATCTCGAGGAGCTGGCCGGTGCCCTCCTGGTCGAGGGACTGGAACGGATCGGCCGGCAGGATGCCCTTCTCGACGTAGAGAGGCAGGAACTTGCCGGCGTCGTCGCGGCTGTAGCCGAAGGTCATCTGCGTCAGGTCGTTGGTCCCGAAGCTGAAGAACTCGGCCTCCCGGGCGATCTCACCGGCCACCAGGGCCGCCCTCGGCACCTCGATCATGGTGCCCACCAGGTAGGCCACCTCCGCCTTGCGCCGGCCCATGATCCCGGCGGCGACGCGGTCGGTCATGCCCTTCAGCTCGGCGAACTCCGCCACCGTGCCCACGAGGGGGATCATGATCTCGGGCAGGGGCCGGACGCCCCGCTTCTGCACGTCCAGGGCCGCCTCGATGATCGCCTCCACCTGCATCTCGTAGATCTCGGGATAGGTGATCCCGAGGCGGCAGCCCCGGTGCCCGAGCATGGGGTTGAACTCGTGGAGGGAGGCGATGGTCCTCCGGATGCGGGCCAGGGAGACACCCATCTGGCGGGCCATCTCCCGCTGCTGGGGAGCCTCGTGGGGCAGGAACTCGTGCAGCGGCGGGTCGAGGAGCCGGATGGTGACGGGCAGCCCGTCCATGGCCTCGAAGATGCCTTCGAAGTCCTTGCGCTGCATGGGCTTCAGCTTGGCCAGGGCGTTCCGGCGGCCGGCTTCGTCGGCGGCCAGGATCATCTCGCGCACGGCGTCGATGCGGTCGCCCTCGAAGAACATGTGCTCGGTGCGGCACAGGCCGATGCCCTCGGCGCCGAGCATGCGGGCCACGTCCGAGTCGTGGGGCGTGTCGGCGTTGGTGCGCACCGCCAGCTTGCGCTCGCGGTCGGCCCAACCCATGAAGGTGTTGTAATAGCGCAACAACTCACGGGCTTCTCTGCCGGGCGCTTGCCCCAACAGAGCCTTGAGCAGCGGGGCTTCCTTGGTGGGCACCTGTCCCAGCATGACCTGGCCGGTGGAGCCGTCGATGGAAATCCAATCGCCCTTCTCGACGGTCCGGCCATCGGCTTTGAAGGATTCGCGCCGGTAGTCGATGGCCAGGCTCTCGCAGCCGGCCACGCAGCACTTGCCCATGCCCCGGGCCACGAGCGCGGCGTGGGAACTCTTGCCGCCGCGAGCGGTGAGAATGCCCTCGGCCGCGTCCATGCCGCCGATGTCCTCGGGGGAGGTCTCGAGGCGTACCAGGATGACATGTTGGCCCTTTGCGGACCATTCCTCGGCTTCGTCGGGCTGAAAGACCACCACCCCGGTGGCCGCGCCGGGCGAGGCGGGCAGGCCCTGACCGATGACTTCCCTCTTGGCGGTCTCATCAAAGACGGGGTGCAGGAGCTGGTCGAGGTCGTCGGGAGGCACGCGCTTCAGGGCCTCCTTCTGCGAGATCCGCCGCTCCTTGACCATGTCGACGGCGATCTTCACCGCCGCCGCGGCGGTGCGCTTGCCGGCGCGCGTCTGCAGCATCCACAGGCGGCCGTTCTGGATCGTGAACTCCAGGTCCTGCATGTCCCTGTAGTGGCGCTCGAGCTTGCGGCAGATCCGCTCGAACTGCCGGTAGGCCCGGGGCAGCACCTCCTCGAGACGGGCGAGCGGCTCCGGCGTGCGGATCCCGGCCACCACGTCCTCGCCCTGGGCATTGATCAGGAACTCTCCGTACAGGGTCTTCTCCCCGGTGGAGGGATCACGCGAGAAGGCCACCCCCGTGGCGCAGTCCTCGCCCATGTTGCCGTAGACCATGGACTGCACGTTCACCGCCGTGCCCCAGTCGTGGGGGATGCCTTCCAGCTCGCGGTAGCGGATCGCCCGGTCGCCGTTCCAGGACTCGAAGACGGCCCCGATGGCGCCCTGGAGCTGCTCGGCGGGATCCTCCGGGAAGTCGCGCTTGAGGCGGCGCTTGATGAGGGCCTTGAACTCGCCCACCAGCTCCTCGAGGTCGGCGGCGGACAGCTCGCTGTCCAGCTCGACGCCCCGGGCCTCCTTCTTCTTCTCCAGCAGCGCCTCGAAGGGGTCCGTCTCCCCCCGGCCTTCGGGGCGCAGACCCATCACCACGTCGCCGTACATCTGCACGAAACGGCGGTACACGTCGTAGCCGAACCGGGCGTCGCCGGTGCGCTCGATGAGACCGGCCGCGAGGCGGTCGTTGAGGCCCAGGTTGAGGACGGTATCCATCATCCCCGGCATGGAGACGCGGGCGCCCGAGCGCACCGACAGCAGGAGCGGGTTGGAGGGGTCGCCGAAGCGGCCGCCCATGGTCTCCTCCACCGAGGCCAGGGCGGCGTCGATCTGCCCTTGCAGGTCGGGGGGGTACCGGCCGTCGTGGTCGTAGTAGTAGCTGCAGGCCTCGGTGCTGATGGTGAAACCGGCGGGAACGGGCAGCTTCAGGCGGGCCATCTCCGCCAGGTTGGCCCCTTTGCCGCCGAGGAGCTCGCGCCGGGTCGCGTCGCCCTCGGTGTGGGCCGTGCCGAACTCGTAGACGTACTTGACGGACGGGTGGCGCTTGCTCTTGGCCATTCTCTTTAGATCGGGGTTGGGTGTGGAGGGAGGGGGCGGGAAGCTCGACGAACCGCGCCGCAATCCGGCCGCAACGTACCGGCCGTCAGTCCCAAACCTTCTCCCAGGCGCTGCTGGCCGCCGACCGGTACAGGGCCAGGGCCGTGCGCAGCTCGCCCAGGGAGTGCTCGGCCGGCGCCGCCGGCTCGGCGCCGTCGAGGACGACGCGGGCGAAGTCCTCCAGCTGGGGCCCGAAGGACTTCGGGTAGCCGGCCGGATCCATGACCCGCCGCCCCTCGCGGTGATCGCCGTCGAACAGGCGGAGGCCGCCCTCGAAGCCGCCGTCGATCAGGATCTCCCCCCGGGTGCCGGTGATCCGCCACCAGGGGTCGGGGCCGAGGACGGTGTCGAGCATGAGGGCGTCGAAGCCGGCCACGAGGCCGGAGCGGAAGCGGAAGATGGCGCGGCAGAGGGACTCGCCCTCCATGCTCCCCAGGGGATGGCCGAGGACGGCGATGACCTCGTCGATCTCGCCGAGCCACATGCGCAGGGGGCGCATCCAGTGGGAGCCGCCGTCGATGACGATGCCCCCACCCGTGCGTCCCCGGTCGAGACGCCAGGCCCTGGCGTCGGGGAACCAGTAGGTGTCGAACTCGCAGACGAAGGCGGCGCGGGCGGTGACCACCTCGCCGATGGCTCCCTCCTCGATCAGCTCGGCGGCGCGCACGATCTCGGGCCAGTACTGGGCGTTCTCGGCGACCATGAAGGCCGTCTCCGCCCGGGCGGCGGCCTCGAGGATGCGGTCGCAGCCGTCGAGGGTGGGGGCCATGGGCTTCTCGAGCAGCACGTGCCGTCCGGCGGCCAGGCAGGCGGTGGCCGCCCACTCGTGCAGGTCGTGGGGCAGCATGATGTCGACGGCGTCGAAGTCGCCGGCATCGAGGGCCTCCTCGAGGGAGGTGAAGACCGAGGCCCCCGTCTCCGCGGCCACGGCCTCGGCCCGGGCCGGATCGGTGTCGACGGCGGCGGTGACCTCGATGCGGCCGCTGCCCTCGGCGATGCCGTCGAGATGGTACCGGGAGATGGCGCCGCAGCCGATGAGGGCGAGCTTGAGTCGTCGGGTCATGGGTAGGGATTCCCGGGGAAAGGATTCTGCGAGCCATCTTAAGGCCGCGGCCCAACCCCGGCAAGGGCATCGATCGGAGCCCCTCGCTTTGCCTATAATTCCGACGAACCGCTGAATAACCAGGGAGGATCCCATGAACCGTACAGCGCTGGCCGTCCTGGCCGCCCTCACCGCCGCCTGGGCCGTGGCCGCCGCCGCCGCCGACCTGAAAGGCACGATCACCGACGCCGATGGATCGCCGCTGCCGGGCGCCAACGTAGTCGTCACCGGAGGGGGCCTCGAACGGCCCCACGGCGCCGTCTCCGGGGCCGGCGGCAGCTACTCCGTCACCGCCCTGCCGCCCGGCATGTACGAGGTCCGCGTCACCCACATCGGCTTCCGCACCGTGAAGCGGCCCCAGGTGCGCGTCGATCCCGCGGGGACGGCACTGGACTTCGAGCTCCAGGCCGCCGTCATCGACCTCGAGCAGAGCGTGGTCTCCGCCTCGCGGAGCCGGGAGAAGGCGCTCGACGCGCCGGCGTCGATCTCCATCGTCGAGACCGCCGAGATCCAGGCGCGGCCGGCCCTCAGCGTCTCCGAGCACATCCGCGATCAGCCCGGCATCGACTTCGCCAAGACCGGGCTCGTGCAGAGCAACGTCGTGGCCCGCGGCTTCAACAACGTCTTCTCCGGGGCCCTGCTGACGATGACGGACAACCGCATCGCCCGCGTCCCCTCGCTGCGGGTCAACGCCCAGAACTTCATCCCCGTCACCAACCAGGACATCGAGCGCATCGAGGTCGTCCTCGGGCCGGGGTCGGCCCTCTACGGGCCGAACAGCGCCGACGGGGTCATGCACATCATCACGCGCTCGCCCTTCAACTCCGCCGGCACCGCGGTCTCCATCGGCGGCGGCGAGCGCTCCCTGGCCAGCGGCTCGATGCGCCACGCCGGGGTCGTCAACCCGAACCTGGCCTACAAGATCTCGGCCCAGTACTACACCGGCACCGACTGGGCGTACGAGGATCCCGTGGAGGCCGCCGAGCGCCAGAAGGCGATCGCCGCCGGCGCCGATCCCGATGCCCTGCTCATCGGCGCCCGCGAGGAGAAGATCCAGCGCCAGAGCCTCGAGGCCCGGGTCGACGTGCGCCCGTCGGAGGACCTGACGGCGATCTTCACCTACGGGTACAACAAGGGGGACTACATCGAGCAGACCGGCCTCGGCGCCGGCCAGGCGGACGCCTGGACCTACCAGTTCCTCCAGGGCCGCGCCGTCTACGGGGACCTGTTCGTCCAGTACTACCGCAACCAGAGCGACGCCAACCACACCTACCTGCTGCGCACCGGCGAGCCCATCGTCGACCGGTCGACCCTGGACGTCTTCCAGGTGCAGCACGCCTGCGGGCTGGGCGCCCGCCAGCGCTTCACCTATGGCCTGGACGCCCAGTTCACCCGGCCCCGGACCGAGGGCACCATCCACGGCGGCAACGAGGAGGACGACGCCATCGACGAGGTCGGCGTCTACCTGCAGAGCGAGACCGGACTGAGCCGGCAGCTCGACCTCGTGCTCTCCCTGCGCTACGACAGCCACAGCCGCCTCGAGGACCCCGAGATCTCGCCGCGGGCGGGCCTCGTCTACAAGCCGCAGGAGACCCAGTCCTTCCGGCTCACCTGGAACCGCGCCTTCTCGACGCCCTCGACGAGCAATCTCTATCTCGATGTGCTCGCCCAGAAGGGCGTCTTCGCGCCGCTGGAGGCGTTCGCGCCCGTGCTGGGCTACAACCCCAACGTGGACGTGCGGGCTCAGGGGAGCTACCGCAAGGGCTTCGACGGCGGCTTCACCTTCCGGAGGGGCGCCGACGGGCGGGCCATGTACCGTTCATCCTTCGAGCCGCATATCATCGGCACCTTTGGCATGATGGGCCTCAGCCCCGGCGACCCGGGATACTCGATCGACGGCGACGGCTACATCGCCCTCGACGACCCCTTGGCCACCAACGTGCAGTGGAACATCGGCCGCAGCGCCGTGCTCGCCCAGTTCACCCCGGCCCTGCAGCTCCTGGCGCCGGGCCTGATCGCCGGGATGCTGGTGCAGCAGGGCATGGACGCCGAGACCGCCCGGACGATGGCCCAGGAGCAGACGGCGGCGGTGCTGGCCGCCCTGCCGTCCCTCGTGCCGACGCAGCTTCCCGGTCTGACCAACAGCCTGGGCCGGCTGAATGTGCAGACCCGGGGCTTCGACCCGGTGGCCGGCGCTACGGACGTGCCCGGCACGGAGTCGACCATCACCCAGACCCTGGAGCTGGGGTACAAGGGGATCCTGGCCAACGAGCTGGTGGTCTCGGCCGATCTCTACCGCAGCCAGAGGAAGGGCTTCGTCGGGCCCCTGGCGGTGGAGACGCCCAGCGTCTTCCTCGACCGGGAGAGCCTGATGAAGGTGCTGGAGCCGGCCCTGGCCGCGCAGTTGGCGGATCCGGCCTATGCCCAGGTGGCGCTGGTCCTGGGGGCGCTGGACCAGGTCTCGATCCCCGGCGTCAGCGCGGGCGACAACGACGGCAGCGCCGCGGACGAGCTGGCGGCGATCCTGGCCAACGGCACGGCGGGCATCCCCTTCGGCACGGTCTCGCCGGAGCAGGCCTACGACCCCACGGCGGTGATGCTCACGTACCGCAACTTCGGCGACATCACCCTCTACGGACTCGACCTGGCCGTCGGCTGGTACCCGGGCGAGAGCTGGAACCTCACCGGCGGCTACTCCTTCGTCAGCGACGACATCTTCCCGAACCTGGGCGGGATCGCCGATGTCGCCATCAACGCGCCGAAGCACAAGTTCAACGTGGGCGGCACCTGGCGCCTCCCGCAGCACCGCCTGCGGCTCGGCGCCCGCGGGCGCTACAGCGGCGCCTTCCCCATGAACTCGGGGGTCTACGTGGGGGACGTGGACGCCAACACCACCTTCGACCTGAGCTCCCGGTACGACCTGCCCTTCGGCGAGGGCCTGCACCTGCTGGTGAGCGTGGACAACGTCCTCGACAACGCCTACCAGTCCTTCGTAGGCGCCCCGGAGGTGGGCCGGCTGGCTCACGCCCAGCTCGGGATCGAGTTCTGACGGAAGTCGGGATCCCGCCCGCCGCCTGCCGGGGGCTCGCGGGCGGGACCTGGGCGCCGATGGTGTTGGCGCCGGCGCTCAGAGACCGCCCTGGGTCGACAGGCCGAGGGACAGTTGGTGTCCGGCCGGGAAGTTCCGGCCCGCGAGAGTACGCCGCAGGGCCAGTTCCGCCGCCGTCCGCCCGAAGAGGGTCCAGCCGACGGTGGGCGCCAGGTAGACGATCCTCTTCTTGAGGCTGGGGTTCTCGAAGCCGAAGGACCGGCCCGCCTGGCCGTGCAGCAGCTCCAGCTTGAGGGCCAGCGTCAGCCGGGGCCCCGGCGACCAGCCCGCCTCGGCGTTGACCAGCCACTCGTCCCCGGGATCCCGCCGCACGTCCTCGTTCTCCATGCGCAGGCGGTAACCGGCTTCCAGGTTGGCGTAGGCCGGCAGGGGCCAGAAGGAACGCCCCGCCTGCACCAGAAAGTCGAAGTCCCACTGGCCCTCTCCCACCGGGATCAGGCCGTCCTGGTTCTTGAAGTCCCCCGTGGGGATCTTGAACCCGAGCTTGAAGGTCAGCACCGCCGGGCTCGTCAGGGCCCGGACCTTGGTGAAGACGCGCAGGTCGCTGATGCCGGCGTCCCTCGGCGGCTCGGCGCGGGTGGTGTCCTGGTAGACCTGGTCGAACCAGGGGACCTGGACGCCGACGTTCAGCCAGTCCGTGACCCCGTAGAAGCCCTCGGCGAAGACCGCCTGCGAGCGGTACTCGCCGCCGAAGCGATAGGGGCGCCGGGTCCCCGCCGGCAGTTGGGTGAGCTCGACGCCGGAGGCGGTCCGGATCACCCGCGGCTCCGGGCTGTCGATGTACCACTCGCTGGAGGTCTGGCGGAAGTAGCTGACCTTGCCCCAGAAGTGCGAGGCCGGCACCGTCCAGGCGCCGCCGAGGGCCGGGGCGGCCCAAAGGCCGATGACCAGCGCCCCGATGGCGGCCCCGGACCATCCGCGGAAAGACCGGCGGATACGGGCCTTCAGGATGTGGATGCTCCCGGCGCCGGGCACCGGCTCAGGTCGCGTCCGTGCCCCTGGCCATGACCACCTTGCCGGTGCGCACCATCTCCCGCAGATCGAACTTGGCCAGCATCTTCTCGAGAGCGTCCATCTTCTCCGTGGTGCCCGTGGCTTCGAGGGTGATCGTCTCCTCGGAGATGTCCACCGTCTTGCCGCGGAAGACCTCGGCGATCTGCAGGACCTCGCTGCGCTGGGAGATGGTGCAGGCGACCTTGAGCAGGGCCAGCTCGCGGGTGACGGCGGCGTCGTCGGTGTGGTCGTGGGCGTGGATCACGTCGACGAGCTTGTCGAGCTGGAGGATGATCTGGTGCAGAGCGTCCGCCGGACCGGAGCAGGTGATCGTCATTCGCGAGGTGTCGGGGATGACGTGGGCGGGGGAGACCACCAGGGACTCGATGTTGTAGCCCCGCCGGCTGAAGACCTGGCTGATGCGCATGAGCACGCCGGGACGGTCGTTGACCAGCAGGCCGATGGTGGTCTTGCGGACCTCGGCGCCGAGGCCGACGCCGCGGCGGTAGGCGGCGGCGGCGACCTCCGTGGAGTTGCCGTTCTCCATCAGGTGCTCCCCGTCGGCTTGGCGAGCCTCCGCCGGGGCGGCTCGATGAGCATCTCGTGCACGGCGGCCCCCGCGGGGATCATGGGCCAGACGTTGTCCTCCTTCTCGCAGTGGCAGTGGACGACGGCCGGTCCCGAGTCGTGCTCGAGCATGCGCGTGAGGATCTTGTCGATGTCGGCGGTGCGCTTCAGGTGCCAGCCCTCGATGCCGTAGGCCGCCGCGAGCTTGACGAAGTCCGGGTTGCCCTCCAGGTCGACTCCGGAGAGGCGGTTGTCGAAGAACAGGTTCTGCCACTGCCGGACCATGCCGAGGTAGGCGTTGTCCATGACCAGCACCTTCACGGGCAGGTCGTGCACCGCCGCCGTGGCCAGCTCGCACATGGTCATCTGGAAGCCCCCGTCGCCGACGATGGCGACCACGGTCTCGTCGGGGCGGCCGAACTGGGCGCCCACGGCGGCCGGGAAGCCGTAGCCCATCGTCCCGGCGCCTCCCGAGGACAGCCACTGCCGGTGGTGGGCGGTGCGGTAGAACTGGGCCGCCCACATCTGGTGCTGTCCCACGTCGGTGGAGACCACGGCCCGGCCCGCCGTGAGATGGTAGAGCCGGTCGAAGACGGCCTGCATCTTCAGGCCTCCCTTCTTCCCGTACTTGAGGGGATACTTCTCCTTCCACTCGTCGATCCGGGCGAGCCAGTCGGCGGTGTCGAGGGGCCCCACCATGTTGATGAGCTCCTCGAGCACCTCGAGGGCGTCGCCCTGGATGAAGACGTCGGGCATGACCACCTTGCCGTACTCCGCCGGGTCGATGTCGACGTGGATCTTGGCCGCGTCGGGACAGAACTCCTCCAGCTTGCCGGTGATGCGGTCGTCCCAGCGGCCGCCCACGGACATGATCAGGTCGCAGCCCACGACCGCCTTGTTGGCGTAGGCCGTGCCGTGCATGCCGAGCATGCCCACGGACAACTCGTGCTGCTCGGGGAAGGCGCCCTTGCCCAGCAGGGTGTTGGTCACCGGCATGCGCGTCTTCTCGGCGAAGGCCTTGGCGGCGTCGTGGGCCCCGGCGGCGATGGCGCCGCCCCCCAGGTAGAGGAGAGGGCGGCGGCTGCCGCGGAGCAGCTCCGCGGCCTCCCGCAACCGGTCCGGGTCGGCCTTGGAGCGCACGCTGTACCCGGGCAGGTAGACGCGCTCGGGGAAGTCGGCGCGGCACTCGGCCGAGGTCACGTCCTTGGGCAGGTCCACCAGGACCGGCCCCTTGCGCCCGGTGGTGGCGATGTGGAAGGCCTCGTGCATGACCCGGGGGATGTCGTCCACGGCCTTGACCAGGTAGGAGTGCTTGACCACGGGCATGGAGATGCCGAAGACGTCCGCCTCCTGGAAGGCGTCCTTGCCCAGCATGGGGGAGATCGTCTGTCCGGTGAGCACGACCATGGGCACCGAGTCCATGTGCGCCGTGAGCAGCCCGGTGATGGTGTTCGTGGCCCCCGGTCCGGAGGTGACCAGGACCACCCCCGGCTTGCCGGTGGCGCGGGCGTACCCGTCGGCCATGTGGGTGGCGCCCTGCTCGTGCCGGGTCAGGACGAAGCGGATGTCCTCCGAGTCGACCAGGGCGTCGAAGATGGGCATGGCGGCGCCGCCGGGATGGCCGAAGATGTATTCGCCCCCCTGACGTTCGACCGCGCGGATAACGGCGTCGGCACCTCTCATGGGGAGAGAACCTCCGGGTTGTGTATCGAAGATGTCACGAATTGCGCAACTTACGAGAACATTATGTTTCCCGCAGCGCTGAGTATAGCAATGAAACGGGATATTCGCAAGCGGCGGACGGGGATGCGTGCCGACTTGGGCCGGAATCATGCCACCATCGGAGAACCGGACACCTGCCGATGCCCGGCGGCGCCCTCAGTCGCGCCAGTTCCGGCGCAGGAGGCGTAGCCAGTTGCGCGACAGGATTCCGGCCACGTCCTGCTCGCCGTAGCCCCGGTCCTGGAGGAGGGGGACCAGGTTCTGCAGATCGGCGATCGTGTTCAGGTCGCGCGGGGCCTGCTCGGCGCCGAAGCCGCCGTCGAGGTCGGTGCCGAGGCCGCAGTGGCGGCTGGTCCCCGTGACCTGGGCCACGTGGTCGATGTGATCGGCCACGCTCCGCAGGGTCGCGCCGGACTGCTGCTCCCAGGCCTGCAGGTCGCGCCGCCATCCCGGGTCGAGCATCCAGGAGTCGAAGGCGGCGCCGATGACGCCGTCGCGCCCGGCGATGTCGCGGATCATGCCGTCGGTGAGCTGCCGCTGGCCGGGGGTGAGGGCGCGGCAGTTGTGATGGCTGGCGCAGACCGGCCCGTCATAGATCTCCAGCAGCTCCTGGTGCGCCTGGTCGGTCAGGTGCGTCACGTCCACCACGATCCCCGCCTCCTGCAGGGCCGCCAGCAGGGGGCGGGCTGGGGGCCGCAGGCCGCCCTCGGTGGCGGTGCCGTGGGAGTAGGTGCTCGTCCCGTAGTGGGACAGGCTGACCATGCGCAGCCCGAGGGCGTGCCACTCCGGCACCTGGTCCGGGCCGAGGATCGGGTCGGCGCTCTCCATGGTCAGCACGAGGCCCACCGGGGGGCCCGAGCCGTCGGCGCCGACCTCCGCCTTCTCCCACAGGGCGGCCGTCTCCTCGAGCTGGGCCCGGGTGCGGCAGATGCGCACGTGGCCGGCCCGCTCCAGGGCCTGGTAGCAGGCCAGGTGGCCGCGGCCGACGCCGTGGCACTGGCTCTGGACGTACATGCCCGTGCGCGTGGCCCGGTCTCCGGGGTCGATGCGCGACATGACGGTGGCGCAGACGATGCCCACGCGCCCCCTCCGCAGCTCGGGCAGGGTCACCGTGCAGCTGCCGAAGGACTCCATCGTCTCCACCGGGTCGTGGACGCGCACCGTGGCCGCCGGCTGGGTCAGATCGCGGTTCAGCTGCAGGGCGTTGAAGGCCAGGTCGAGATGGCTGTCGAGGATCAGGGGGGGCCTGGTGGTCACGGCATCACCTCCCCGAAGAACCGGAGCAGGTTCCCGTAGGCGATGCGGGCCACCTCCCCGGCCGAGTATCCGCGGCCCTCGAGGATGGCGAGGAACTTCTGCAGGTCGGCGATGGTGTCGTAGTCGACGGGGGCCCACTCGCGGCCGAAGCCGCCGTCGAGATCGGAGCCGATGGCGACGTGATCGCAGCTGCCAGTGAGCTGGCAGACGTGGTCGATGTGGTCCACCACGCCGGCCATGGTCCGGCGGGCGGTGCGAGGCGCGCTGCGCAGGTCGTCGAAGTCGATCGACGGGTTGAGCATCGGCTCGGCGAAGACCATGCCGATGACGCCGCCGCGCTCGGCCAGGGCGCGGATCATGTCGTCGGACAGGTGCCGCTGGCCGGCCACGAGGGCCCGGCACATGCAGTGACTGGCGTGGACGGGCCCCTCCCAGGCGTCGAGGATCTGCCAGAAGGTCAGGTCGGCGGCGTGGGTCAGGTCCAGGGCCACGCCGGCGTCGGCCAAGGCCTCCAGCAGCGGGTAGGCGCAGGCGTACAGGCCTCCCCGGGTGCCGGTGCCGTGTCCCCAGGTGTTGGCCCCGAAGTGGGTGATGCCCACCGAGCGCAGCCCTGCTTCCCACCAGTCGGCCACGTCCTCCGGGCCCAGGATGGGGTCGGCGCTCTCCATGCTGAGGATCAGCCCGATGGGGGTCTCGGGGGCGACGGCTGGCGCCTGCCAGAGATCGGCGGCGCGGCGCAGGTCCCCGGACGTCCGCAGGAAGGCGAGGGCTCCCTCCCGCTCGAGGGCCCGGTAGTAGTGGAGGTGGGCCTGGCCCATGGCGTGGGCGGCGAGCTGGGTGCGCATGCCGTCGGCGAGGGACTCGTTCGGCAGCTGCACGCGGGACATGATCGTCGACAGGACGATGCCCACCCGTCCCTTGCGCATCTCCGGGAAGGAGACGGTGGCCACGCCGCCGAACTCCTCCCGGGGGCGCTTGTTCAGGGCGTCGCGGTGCCCGGCGGCCGGAGTCACGCCGTCGCGGTAGGGGTCCTCGCGCTCGCGCAGCACCTGCGCCGGACGGGTCAGGTCGCGGCGGAAGAACAGGGCGTTGAAGGCCAGATCGAGGTGGCCGTCGATGATCAGGTTCATCGGCGCTCAGAAGCGGAGCACGGTCTCGATGGAGTGGATCTTGCGGCGCTGGATCCGGTCGTCGGCATCGCGCTCGAAGAGGAAGCGCGTGTCCCAGTAGACGGAGACGCCGTCCATCTCGAAGCCGATCTCGTATCCGTAGAAGGTGTCTTCCGTGGGCTCGAAGAAGCCGTCCTCCGAGCCGGGCGTCCCATCGGCGTCGAGGCGCCGGCCGATGTTGTTCTTCTGGTAGTAGAGGTCGACGCGGCCCAGCCTGGGTACCGACTTCATCACCATGGGCGACAGGCTCGCGTAGGCGTGGAGCTGGCGCTTCGAGGACGTCTCGCCGAGGAGATGCTCGTAGTCGGCGGCGCCCGTGGCCAGTCCGAAGAGCTCGGATTCCACGCGGCCGTAGACGCCGTTCAGGCTCTCGCCGCGGTTGAGGCGGGCGTCCTTCGGCGTGGCCCGGCCGGTGACCAGATCGAGTTTGGCCCGGTCGAGGTCGTAGAGGTTGTCGAAGTAGCCGGCCTCGAAGTCCTCCTGGAAGTAGCGGTACTCGATGCGGCCTTCGAAGGGCCCGGTCACGGCCCTCAGTCCCGGCGCCACGATGCCGTAGCCCATGGCCCTGCGGTTGCCGGCGGTCACGCCCTGGAGGCGGGCCTCGCCATGGGTGAGCTCGTCGTCGTCGTCGTGGAAGATTCCCAACTGGCTGTACAAGGTCAGGTTCAGCTGCGAGCCCTGTTTCCAGTGGTAGCCGGCGTCGAGGCCGAAGATCCCGAAGCGGTCGCCGCCGGCCCCGTGCTTGTTGAAGGGGTTCTTCCTCTGCACGTCGCGGTCGAGGCGGAGGCCGTCGTCCTCGAGGTCTTCGAGGGCGTTGACGATCCTGCGGCTCAGCTCGCTGCCGGGGTCGACGTCGAGGACGCCGTCGTTGTCGTCGTCGATGTCGCGGATGTCGGGGACACCGTCGCCATCGTTGTCCTTGGCCACCCCGTCGTCCCGGGGGAAGGCGTCGACGGCGTCGGGATAGCCGTCGTCGTCGCGGTCGAGCAGTCCGGCGTACTGGTCGATGTCGAGCACGTAGGTGGCGCCCACCTCGACGCGCTCGGCGGCCCAGGTGAAGAGGCGCATGCCCACGAGGGCGCCGCCCTGCTGGAAGTCCTGAACGTTGTTGACCATCCCCTCCATCCCGAAGCGCCCGCCGCCGAGGTTCTCGAAACGGAACACGGTGCCCGTCTTCTTGATCCCCGGGTACTCGAGGGTGTTTCGGTAGCGGTCCATGATCAGGCCGTAGCCGAAGGTGACGCGGTCGAGGGCGCCGATGCGCACGAAGACGGGGTCCCGCGGCTTGCCGTAGCGGACGTAGTAGATCTTGCGCAGGAGGGTGTCGAAGGTCTCGGCCGGGGTGCCGAAGGACCAGCCGCGGCTCTGGAAGGCGCCGTCCTCGCCGATGAACAGCTCCAGGTCGAGGACCATGGCCGCCCGGCCCATGGGCACCTCCGGACGCAGGGCCAGGCGGTAGACCTGGCGGTTCTCCACCGTCATGGAGCCGATGCTGGCGCTGTACCGGGAACCCGTCTCGTAGCGGCTGTCCCGCAGGCCGTCGCGCACGTCTCCCGCCGCCGGCTGGGCCGTCAGCAGGGCGCCGGCCAGGAGGGCGGAGCGGAGGGCCGCCGGCGGCCGGTTCGGGCCGGCGAGCCGTCCCGCCGGGCCCGGCGGGATGAACTTCGGCAAGATTCTTCTTCTCTTAGTCTGTTGTTTTTTGGCCGGATCTGGCTTTGACTTGAACTGATTTTATGATAGGCAACATGGGTAGCCGATACCAACAGCGATCGAGGTGATCCCCTTGGAGACACTCAAGGACCTCCTGGAAGACAGTTTCGCCGCCCGCGCCGACCATCCCGCGGTGCGGTGCGTGACGCGCACCGGCGCCGGCGAGGCCTATGCTCCCGTGACCTACGCCGAGCTGCGGGGCCTGCGCGACCGCCTGGCCGCCGGACTCGCCGGCCTCGGTCTGCGGCGGGGCCAGCGCGTGGGCATCCTCACCGACGGCGGCTTCGAGCCCCTGCTGGTCTTCCTCGCCGCCGATGCCCTCGGGCTGGTCTCCGTCCCCCTGTGCCACAAGTCCTCCACCGAGATCCTCGTCCACAACATCTCCCGGTCGGGTCTGGAGCTGCTGCTCGTCGACGACCGCGGCCTGGAACCCTACAGCCGCGTGGGCCCGGCCCTGAGCCGCCCCCCGAGGCTGCTGCTGACCCCGGGGACCGAGGGCGACGGGATCCCCTGGGAGGAGGCCCAGTCCGACGACGATCCTCCCGAGGTCGACGTATCCCCCGACGACGAGTCGAAGGTCCTCTTCACCTCCGGATCCTCCGGTCTGCCGAAGGGGGTGGTGCAGACCCATGGCAACATCGTCGCCAACGTGCGCTCCGTCTGGGACCTGATCAGCGAGAAGGAGGTCTGCCGGTTCTTCAAGTCCGCCCCGGACTACCACTCGATGGGGGTCCTCAACATCTACTACCCGCTGGCCAAGGGCTGGGTCCTCGACCTGGCGCGGTCGCCGGACCGCGTGCTCGCCGACATCCGCATCTCCGAGCCGGAGGGCTTCCTCACCGTGCCCCTCGTCCTCGACAAGGTCTACGGCAACGTCCGCAAGGAGATCGACGCCGGCGGGCTCAAGGGCCGGCTGGTGGAGCTGGCGGTCCGCTCCCGCGAGCGGGTCTCCCGTGGGACGGCCGGCTTCGGGAACCGTCTCGTCGATCGGACCCTCGGCGGCAAGGTGGTGGCCAAGATCAAGCAGCAGCTCTCCCGCCGCGTCGGCGCCGAGCTCGAGATCCTCGTCGTCGGCTCGGCCAAGGCCGATCCCGACGCCCTGGACTTCTTCCACTACGTCCTCGGCATCAAGTCCTACGAGGGCTACGGGGTCACCGAGTGCGCGCCCCTGATCGCCAGCAACCACCTGGGCGGGCGGCGGGCCGGCACCGTGGGCCGCCCCCTCTTCGAGGTGAAGCTGGTGAGCGAGGAGGGCGCGGAGGTGGCCCGGGCCGAGCCGGCGAGCGATTCCTTCCACACCACCGATCCGGCGGCCGTGGGCGAGCTCTGGGTGAGCGGCGCCAACGTCATGCGGGGCTACCTCGACGATCCCGAGCAGACCTCCCGCGTGCTGGTGGAGGACGAGGAGGTGCCGGGCAAGCTCTGGTACCGCACCGGCGACCTCTTCAGCATGGACGAGGACGGCTTCCTGATCTTCCGCGGACGCGTCGGCCGCCAGTTCAAGCTGGCCAACGGCGAGTTCGTCAACCCCGAGCTGCTCGAGCGGATCTACTCGCGGGCTCCCCTGGCCGAGCACGTCCTCGTCACCGGCCAGCAGGCCTGGAGCCACCCGGTCATCGTCGTCACCGTCGACGTGGAGGAAGCCGGACGTCAGACGGACCTGCGCGGCCTGCCGTCCGGCGAGGACCAGTTGCGGGCCTTCGAGCCGCTCCACGAGCGCATCCGGCAGCAGTTGCTGGCCGAGGCCGACGGCGCCGGCCTCACCGGCCACGAGAGACCCGTGCGCCTGCTGGTCCTGCCCGAAGCGTTGTCGGAGGACGCGGGCACCCTTACCCGCGGACTGCGCAAGATCGTGCCCAAGTCGATCACCGAGCGGTTCGCAGGACCGATCGAAGCCGCCGCGGGCTAGCTTACGCGGCAACCGGGGAGCACGGAACCAGCTCCCCCGCTCCCCTGCGCGGCGCCGCGGGCCCCCTCCCGCCTGCCGCGGTTGCATGAAGCAGCTCCCCACCTGAGCGGCACCTTCCTCCCCGGAACGGCGAGGATCGTCTTCTCGCCCGGACCCCGCGCCAACCTCCCCGAGGCGGCGGGCCACGGCAACGACTGAAGCGGCACACCTCGTCGAGGGGTGCGCGAAGGCTGTCATCGACGTCCCCCGGGCCTTCGGTCTCGGGAGACGCGTGGCACCGCCCGGTGCACAAAGCACCGTGATTGGCCCGCCATCCGGCCTCGCACAAGGCCGGGCGCGGCCAGCGAGGGAGGGACGGCACCATGAATGTCGACAGAGCCACGAACCCGGATGAGCGCGAACGGATAGCGAGGCGAACGAGCTTCGGCCGCCCGACGCGCGGACCGGTCCACGGACGATCTCCCTGTCGGAGGCGGCGGCGGGGGGAGCGCCCTGCGGTCTTCGCCATCGTGCTGTCGGCGATCCTGTCCTGCATCGCGGCGCCCGCGGCGCACTCCCAGAACCCGACCCCGGGGTGGAACTCCGAGCTTGCGATAGGTGAAGTTCCGGGGACGGTGGAGGTGAGCACGAGCTCGTTGAGTCTGAAACCGGGAGAGTCCGTCTCCTACAGCTTTAGGCTGACCAGGCAACCCACGGGCGACGACTGGTGGGTCAGAGTGTTCGTCGACGGCGCGGTGCGCATCAATGGCGTGTATGATGTCGACGGCGATAGCGCGGATGACATTCGGTGGGTGCCGTCGGTCGGCTGGGAGTTCGATCAGGACAACTGGGACCAGTGGCGAACGATCAGGGTAACGTCATTGAGTGACGCCGTATTGACCAAGAGGGTGCAGTTCGACCACGACGTGTGGGATCACACCAACAACTGCCCGGTACACGGAGTTGGGGTCGTAGCGGTAAGTGGCGGCGACCCCACCGACGATTCGAGGATATCCGTCTCCTTCGACCGATCCAGCTACGAGGCGGCCGAAGGCGGAGATCCCGCCACGGTGGCGGTGGTGCTGGGCTCGGCTTCGCAGGACAGGGTGGTGATTCCTATCGGCACTTCGGGGCTGGACGGCGCGTCGTCGTCGGACTACTCGGCTCCGTCGAGCGTGACCTTCCAGTCGGGCGAGACCCGCCAGAGCTTCACGGTGACGGCTACGGACGATGGGGTCGACGACGATGACGAGAGCGTGGAGTTGACCTTCGGGAGGCTGCCCACGGGGTTCGGTCCCGGCAGCCGTGCGGAAGCCACGGTGAGTCTCATCGACGACGACGATCCCGAGGTATCGGTGTCCTTTGACCAGTCGAGCTACGAGGCGACCGAGGGAGGGGCGGCGGCGACGGTGGTGGTGGAACTGAGCGCCGATCCCGAGCGCACCGTGACGATCCCCATAGACGCCACGCCTATCGGCAACGCCTCTACCTCGGACTATTCAGGGATTCCGTCGAGCGTGACCTTCCGGTCCGGCGAGCAGCAGAAGAGCTTCACGGTGATGGCCGCGGACGATGCGGTGGATGACGATGGTGAAAGGGTCCGGATGAGCTTCGGGACCCTGCCGGACAGCAGGGTCTCTTCGGGCAGCCCCTCGACGGCGACCGTGACCATCACGGACGACGACGACCGCGGCGTGGAGGTGTCCCCCACTACCCTGAGGATCGACGAGGGCGAGACCGGCGACTACACGGTGGTGCTGACCTCGCAGCCGACGGTCGAGGTGACGGTGACGGTGAGCGGGGAGTCGGGAGACGTGTCGGTGGAGTCGCCGGCCGGCAAGGTGCTCACCTTCACGACGAACACCTGGAACCGCAGGCAGACGGTGAGGGTGAGGGCGGCGGAGGACACCGACACCGACGCCGATGACCAGGTGGTGCTGAGGAACGACGTCAGCGGCGGCGACTACACCGGCCAGTCGGCGGACAACGTGACGGTGATCGTCATCGAGGACGACGCTTCGACGGTGTCCGTGGATGACGTGCGCGCCTCGGAGAGTGTGGGCGACATGGTCTTCACGGTGACCCTGAGCAAGGCCATCAACGAGGTCGTGTCGGTGCCCTATGCCACCTCGAACGGGACGGCGTCCAGCCCTTCGGACTACACGACCGGGAACGGGACGCTGGAGGTTCCCGCCAACAGCCGGCAGCGGACGATCCGTGTGCCCATTGTCGCCGATGCGGTCGACGAGGAGGACGAGACCTTCACGGTGAGGCTGACCAAGCCAACGAACGCGCTGCTGGCTGGAGGCGGGTCAAACCTGTCCGTCACGGGAACGATCGTGGACGATGACACGCGCGGTGTGAGGGTTAGCCCGACCACGCTGGGGGTGAGGAAAGGCGGAACCGGTTCCTACACCGTGGTACTGACCTCGCAGCCTACGGCCGACGTGACGGTAACGGTCTCCGGGCATTCCGGTACGGATGTCTCCGTGGAGGACGAGACGCAGCTGACCTTCACAACGGATACCACGGATCCCAATGACTGGCAGACGGCGCAGACCGTGACGGTGACCGCGGCCGAGGATGCGCCCGACGGCCTGGTGGTGCTCAGGCATACGGTCAGCAGCAGCGGCGACTATGCCAACGAGTCCGCGTCCGACGTGACGGTGACGGTCTCCGCCAGCGGCGGCGGACGAGGTGGTGGTGGCGGCGGTGGCGGCGGTGGGGGTGGAGGCGGGGGCGGGGGCGGCGACGACTCCCCCGAATCCCGGTTCACCGGGAAGGTGGTCCTCGCGTCCCTGGATGCGGACAGCTACACGGTGGCCGAGGGCGAGAGCGTGACCATAACGGTGCGGCTGAACGACAAGCCCGAGCGCGAGGTGAAGATCGGGCTGGGGGTGCGCCACCAGAAGGGTGTGGGATCGGCCGACTACTCGGGGGTGCCGAAGAGCATCACCTTCGCCGCCGACGAGACCGAGAAGAGCTTCGACTTCTCCGCCACCCGGGACGTCGACGACGACGACGGGGAGCGGGTCCTCCTCCGCCTGGCGGGACTGCCGCTGGGCGTGCGCGCCGGCGCCCACACCCTGGCCACGGTGGAGATCCTCGACAGGGAGCCCGCGTCCATGGCCGTCTCCTTCGACCAGGCCGGTTACGAGGTCTCCGAGGGCGACAGCGTGCAGGTGACGGTGCGCTTGACTCCCGCTTCGGAGGAGGCGGTGGAGATCCCGCTTACGGCGGAGCCGGGCATGGGGGCCGAAGCCGCCGACTATTCGGGCATCCCGCCAAGTGTGACCTTCGCGCCGGAGGAGACGGAGCAGTCCTTCTACCTGCAGGCCGCGGCCGACGAAGAGGCCGACGACGGCGAGACGGTGGTGCTCGGTTTCGGGACGTTGCCCGGCGCGGTGGCGGCGGGCGATCCCGCCACGGCGACGGTGGCGCTCCAGGATCGCCCGGTGGAGGTGCCCGTTGACCCGGTAGAGGTAGAGGTGTCCTTCGACCAGGTGCGCTCGGAGGCTTCCGAGGGCGACGAAGCGGTCGGGTTCACGGTCCTTCTGAGCGCGGCCAGTGATCGCGAGGTGACGGTGGAATACGCCACCTCGGCGGGCACGGCCACGGCGGGGGCCGACTACGAGGACACGACCGGTACGCTGCGGTTCCCGGCCGGGACGACGGAGTTGCCTCTCCAGGTGCCGGTCATCGACGACGACGTGGACGAGGCGGAGGAGACCTTCACCATCGTCTTGCGGGATCCCTCCAACGCCACCATCGACGCTGGTGAGGCGACGGGTGTGATCGCGGACGACGACCTTCCCGTGGTGAGCCTCGCGGCGGCCGACTCGTCCGTGGCCGAAGGAGAAACGGTGACCTTCACCCTGACACGGGTCGGCGACCTGACGGTGCCCCTGCAGGTGCCGGTGCAGGTAACGCAGATGGGGGACTTCCTCGCGGCCGAGCCGCCGGCCGAGGCCGCCTTCTCAGCGGACGAGGGCGCCGCGACTCTGGAGGTCTCGACGGTGGACGACGCCGTGGACGAGCCGGACGGTTCGGTGTCGGCGGCGGTCGCGGCGGGCGAGGCTCACAGGGTGGGTGGGGGCGCGGCGGCCACGGTAGCCGTGACCGACGACGATGACCGTGGGCTGATGGTGACGCCCATGTCCCTGACCGTTGGAAGAGGGGGACAGCGCCGCCTTCACCGTGGCCCTGACCTCGGAGCCGACGGAGGACGTGACGGTCGTCCTGGAAACGCCGGAGGGATCGGAAGTCACCGTCGACGTGACGGAGCTGACCTTCACGCCCGAGAACTGGCGGGACCCGCGGAGCGTGACGGTGACCGCGGGTCAGGACGACGACGCCGTGGTCGATGATGCGGAGCAGGTGACAATCTCGGTCAGCGGCGGCGACTACGACGGTCTGTCCGCGCCCGGCGTCGAGGTGTCGATCACCGAGGACGACGCGCGGGGCGTGTCGGTGTCCTCCGGGACGTTGACCGTCTCGGAGGGGGACTCGGCCAGCTACGAGGTGGTCATGGATTCGGAGCCCGCGGGCGAGGTCGAGGTGACGGTGGAGGTTCCGGAGGGCTCGGACCTCGAGGTGTCGCCCACGGAGCTGACCTTCACGCCGGAGAACTGGGAGGAGCCGCAGAAGGTGACCGTAACGGCCCTCCCGGACGACGATGCGGTACCCGACGATCCGGTCGTGCTGACCCATTCGGCCAGCGGCGGCGACTACGTGGAGGTGTCCGGGGACGGAGTCGAGGTGTCGATAGGCGAGACCGACAGGCCCGGGGTCTCCTTCTCGGTGGATGCGCTGACCGTGCCCGAAGGCGGTACCGGCAGCTACACGATCGGGCTGGACACGGAACCCGCGGGCGACGTCACCGTGGCCGTGGAGGTCCCCGAAGGGGCCGAAATCTCCGTGGACGTCACCGAGCTGACCTTCACGCCGGAGAACTGGCGCGAACCGCAAGAGGTGACGGTGACGGCGGCGGCCGATGACGACGCCGTGGTCGACGAGGCCGTGACCTTGACCCATACGGTCAGCGGCGGCGACTACGTCGATGTCTCCGTCGCCGATGTCGAAGTCTCCATCAACGAGAGCGACAGGCAGGGGGTGTCGCTGTCGGCCGAGACCTTGACGGTGGCGGAAGGCGGTACCAGCAGCTACACGATCGTGCTCGACTCCGAACCAGCGGGTGAAGTCACGGTCACGGTGCAGGTCCCCGAAAGGCCCGAGGTCTCCGTGGACGTCACCGAGCTGACCTTCACGCCGGAGAACTGGCGCGAACCTCGGAGGATCACCGTGACGGCGGTGGAGGATGAGGACGCGGTGGTCGACGAGGCGGTGACGTTGACCCACGTGGTCAGCGGCGGCGACTACGACGACGTCTCCGTCTCCAGCGTCGAGGTCTCCATCGCCGAGAGCGATACGCCCTTGTTGTCGATTGCCGGCGGCTCCGCGGGCGAGGGCGACGGCGCCATGGACTTCGCGGTGGAGCTGAGCCTGGCCAGCAGTCTCGAGGTGACGGTGCGATACGCCACTTCGGAGGGTACGGCAACGGAGGGAGCCGACTACGAGGGGACCACCGGGACCCTGACGTTCCCCGCCGGGACCACGGAGCAGTCCTTCCAGGTGCCGATCCTGGACGACGAGGTCGACGAGGCGGAGGAGAGCTTCCGCGTCGCCCTGAGCGAGGCCACGAACGCGGCCATTGGCGGCACCGGCCAGGCGACGGGTGTGATCGCCGACGACGATCTGCCGGTGGTGGTGATCGCGGCGGACCAGGCGTCGGTCGTCGAAGGGACGACGGCCGCCTTCACGCTGACCCGCGCCGGTGATCTGAGCGCAGCCCTTCGGGTGCCGGTGCAGGTGGAGCAGGAGGGTCTCTTCCTCGCGGGTGACGCACCGTCCGAGGCGGCCTTTGCCACCGGAGAACAGACGGCGGCCCTGGCGCTGGCGACGACGGATGACGAAGTGGACGAGGCCGATGGTTCCCTGTCGGTCCGGGTCGCCGAGGGGACGACGTACCGCATCGGCGAAGCGGCGGCGGCCGCGGTGGCGGTGACCGACGACGACGAGCGCGGCGCAACGGTGGCGCCGGCGGCGCTGACGGTGGGCGAGGGAGAGCGTGAAGCCTACACCGTGGTGCTGACCTCGGAGCCGACGGCGGCGGTGACGGTGACGGTGGAGCTGCCGGACGAATCGGACGTCTCGGTCGATGCCGGTGAGCTGACCTTCACCGTGGAGAATTGGGGAGAGGCGCAGACCGTCACCGTGACCGCGGCCCAGGATGACGACGCCGTGGTGGACGGGGCGGTGACCTTGAGCCACGCGGTCAGCGGCGGCGACTACGACGGCGTGTCAGCCGCCGATGTCGAAGTCTCCATCACCGAGGACGACACCCGGGGCGTGACGGTCTCTGTCGAGGCGTTGACGCTGGCCGAGGCGCCTCCGGCAGCTACACGATCGTGCTGAAGACGGAGCCGGCGGAGGCGGTGACGGTGACGGTGGAGCTGCCGGACGAATCGGACGTCTCGGTCGATGCCGGTGAGCTGACCTTCACCTCGTCGAACTGGGGAGAGGCGCAGACCGTGACCGTCACGGCGGCTGCGGATGCCGACGCCGTGGCCGACACTCCCGTGACCGTGACTCACGCGGTCAGCGGCGGCGACTACGACGGGGCCACCGCAACAAGCGTGGCCGTCTCGATCACGGAAGACGATACCCCCGCCGTCTCGGTATCCACGGCGGCGTTGACGGTGGCCGAAGGCGATGCCGCCGGCTACACGGTGGTGCTGGAGACCGAGCCCGCGGGCCAGGTCACCGTGGCCGTGGAAGTCCCGGAGGGGACGGATCTGTCGGTGTCGCCGCCGTCGCTGACCTTCACGGCCGCTGATTGGAGCCAGCCGAAGGAGGTGACGGTCACGGCGGCCGAGGACGACGACGCGGTGGCGGACAGTACGGTGATGGTGACCCACACCGTCAGCGGCGGCGACTACGACGGGGTCAGCGCAAGTGGTGTCGCCGTCTCGATCACCGAGGACGATACGCCCGGTGTGAAGGTGTCGGCCGACTCGCTGACGGTGGCGGAGGGCGGCACCCGCGGCTACACGGTGGTGCTGGAGACGGAGCCGGCGGACGCGGTCACCGTGGCGGTCATGGTGCCGGCCGGCGCCGAGGTCTCGGCGTCGCCGTTGGAGCTGACCTTTACGGCGGCTGACTGGCGCCAGGCGCAGAGGGTGACCGTATCCGCGGCCCAGGACGACGACGCCGTGACCGATCCCCCGGCGCGGCTGGGACACTCGGTCAGCGGCGGCGACTACGGCGGAGTATCGGCCGCCGGCGTGGTGGTGTCGGTCACCGAGGACGACACGCCCGGGGTCGCGGTCTCCGTCGAGGCGCTGACCGTGGCCGAAGGCGGGAGCAGCGGCTACACGGTGGCGCTGGAGACGGAGCCGGCGGACACGGTCACGGTGGCCGTGCAGGTGCCGGCCGGCGCCGAGGTCTCGGCGTCGCCCCGGGCCCTGACCTTCACGGCCGCCGACTGGCGCCAGGCCCAGAGGGTGGCGGTCACCGCGGCCGAGGACGAGGACGCCGTGGTCGATGCCCCCGTGACCCTGACCCACGCCGTGAGCGGCGGCGACTACGACGGGCTCTCCGCGGACGGCGTGAAGGTCTCGGTCACCGAGGACGACAGGCCCGCCCTGACGATCGCCGACGCGACCGCCCCGGAAGAGGCCGATTCCATCTCCTTCGCCGTGACCCTGAACCTGCCCAGCAGCCTCGAGGTGAGGGTGAACTGGGGGACCGCCGGCGGCACGGCCACCGAGGGGGCCGACTACGAAGGGCGCAACGGCACCCTGCGCTTCGATGCCCTCCAGACCGTCCGGACCGTCACCGTGCCCTTGCTGGACGACGCCCTCGACGAAGCCCCGGAGAGGTTCACGGTCACTCTGAGCAACCCGTCCAACGCCATCGTGGCCGACGGCGCGGCCACGGGCACGATCACCGACGACGACGCCGCCCCGGCCCTGACCATCGCCGACGCCACGGCTCCCGAAGGCGACGGGACGATCTCCTTCACCGTCTCCCTGGGGCGGTCAGCAGCCTCGAGGTCAGCGTGGACTGGAAGACCTCGGACGGCACCGCCGCGGCGGGGAAGGACTACACGGCGTTCTCCGGCACCCTGACCATCCCGCCGGGCGAGCTGGAGCAGGCCATCGCCGTGACCCTGTTCAACGACGCCCTCGACGAGGAGGACGAGACCATCGCCGTCTCTCTCGGCAACCCGGTCAACGCGACCGTGGCCGACGGCACGGCGGAGGGCACCATCGTCGACGACGACGTCTCCCTGGAGAAGGCCTGGCTGGCGCGCTTCGGGCGGACCACGGCCAGCCAGGTGATGGACGCCCTCTCCGACCGCCTGCGGAACCGGACACGCCGGAGCGGGTACTTCACCCTGGACGGCCGGCAGGTGTCACTGGGCGGGCGGGGGGCGGCGGACGGGATGCCCGGCGCGGACATGTCCATGACGGACCGCGGGTTCCAGGGTCGCGGCCTCTCCGTCTCCGATGCCGGGTCCCCCTCCCACGGCCTGAGGCGCACCTCGCTCGCCGATCTCCTGTCCCGCAGCTCCTTCCTCATCTCGTCGGGCGGGGATGCGGACAGCACCGGACGGGAGGGCCGCTGGACGGCCTGGGGCCGGGGGGTGACGACGAACTTCAAGCACGACTCCCCCGACCTGTGGCTGAAGGGCGGCGCCATCACCAGCCTGATCGGCATCGACTGGCAACGGAACCGCATGCTGGCCGGCCTGGTGATGGCCCACAACCTGGTCATGGGCGAGTACGACATGCCCACCGCCGAGGAGTCGGTCCGCCGGGACGACCTGGACAACCACCTGGCCAGCATGCACCCCTACGTCCACTATGCCCTGAGCGAGCGGCTCTCGGTGTGGGGCGTGCTGGGCTACGGCCGCGGCCTCATGGGGAAGAGCACGGGCGCGCCTCGAGGGGCATCGGCATGCGCATGGGCGGGCTGGGTGTGCGCGGCGCCCTCGGGACCCCCGAGAGGCTGCGCTCCTTCGACCTGGCGGTGAGGTCCGACGCCTTCTGGGTGAGGATGGACGCGCCCGAGACGCCGGACCGGCCGGAGGTGGAGGCCACCTCGAGCCGCGTGCGCCTGGCCCTGGAGGGGGCCCGCGAGTTCGTCCTGAGCTCGGGCCGGACCCTGTCACCGTCCCTGGAGCTGGGCCTGCGCCAGGACGGCGGCGATGCCGAGAAGGGCACGGGGATGGAGGTCGGCGGCGCCCTGGGCTACACCGACCCCGACCGGGGCCTGTCCCTGCAGACCAAGGCCCGCAGGCTGCTGGCCCACCGGGACAAGGGCTACGAGGAGTGGGGCGTGGCCGGCTCCTTCACCTTCGATCCGGGCGCCTTGGACGAGGGGGTGTCGCTGCGCCTGGGGTCCTCCTGGGGGGCGGCCTCGAGCGGGATCGATCGTCTCATGGGGCCCCCGGGGCCGGAGTCGCCGCCGGGGTCCCCCGAGGCGCAGCCGGGCCGCGCGCTCAACGCCGAGGTCGGCTACGGCCTGGCGGCGCTGGGCGGCGTGCTCACACCGTATGCCGACGTGGGGATGTCGGGCCGCGGCCAGCGCACCTGCCGCCTGGGCTGGCGTCTGCAGGTCGAGCAGAACCTGCGGGTGGAGGTGGCCGGCGGCCGCCGCGAGCACGCCGCCGCCGGGCCCGCCCACGAGATCCGCGTGCGCGCCACCTTCGACTGGTAGCCCGGAAGTCCGGGCGGCCGCCGGCCGCCCGGGCAGGCGTCTGCGGGTCGCAGTCGAACCTGCGCCTGACCGGCGTCCCCCGCGAGCACCCGGCCGGGCGCCTGCCCGCCGGGTCCGCCTGCGAGCCAACCTGAACCGGCAGCCGGTCCGGCGCCCGGCGGCATCCGCAGGTGACTAGGCGCCGCCAGCGTCTGGAGATCCCCCGGTCCGGGCGGCGCGGGCCCCTGCCCGCTCGTCGACCCGGAGCAGCAGCGCCCCGCCCACCACGAAGAAGATCACCAGCGAGACGATGCCGAGGCGGCCGCCCCCCGTGAGCTGGCTCACCACCCCGAAGACCAGGGGGCCGAAGATCCCGGCGAACCGGGAGCTGGTGCTGTAGAACCCGAAGAACTCGGCCGACCTCTCCGGCGGGATCATCGAGACGTAGAGGGAACGGCTCAGGGCCTGGGTGCCTCCCTGCACGAGGCCGACCATGGCCGCCAGGATGTAGAAGTGCAGGGCCGTCTGCATGAAGTATGCGCCCACGGTCATCAGCAGGTAGACCCCCAGTCCGGCGAGGATCGACCTCTTGGTGCCCAGGACCCCCGCCAGCCTGCCGAAGAGGAAGGTGCAGGGGATGCCGACGAACTGGGTCAGGATCAGCGCCGTGATCAGGTCGTTGCGGCCGATGCCGACCTCGTCCCCGTAGGCGATGGCCATCTTGATGATCGTGCCGATGCCGTCGTTGTAGAGCCAGAAGGCGGCCAGGAAGAGCAGCAGCTGACGGTAGCGGCGCACCTCGCGAAAGGTCTCCGCCAGGCGCGCGAAGGCATCGCCCAAACGGGGCTGTTCCCGGCCGTCGCCGGCGCGCGGTTCCTCGACGCGGCGCATCAGCGGCACCGTGAAGAGGGCCCACCAGACGGCGACGCTGAAGAAGGTCAGGCGCAGGGCGAACCCGGTGCCGGGCAGCAGGAACCAGCCGGGGTGCATGATCCAGAGCAGGTTGACGATCAGGAGGATGCCGCCGCCGATGTAACCCATGGCGTAACCGTGCGTCGAAACGCGGTCCACGTCGCCGGGGCGCGCCACGTGGGGCAGCAGCGACTCGTAGAAGATGTTGCCGGCGGCGAAGCCGATGTTGCCGGCGATGAACAGCACCGACCCCAGGATGTAGTCGTCGTCCCCGAGGAAGACGAAGAGGGCCGAGGCGCAGACCCCGAGGCCGGCGAAGAAGGCGAGGAACCGTTTCTTGCTGCGGGCCTGGTCGCAGTACGATCCGAGGACCGGACCGATGGCGGCGACGATGAGCAGGGCCAGGGAGGTGGTGTACGCCCAGGCCGCGGTGGCGTCGGTCTCCCCGAGGCCGGCGGTGGTCGCCATGGACCGGTAGAAGAGGGGGAAGACGCCGGCCATGATGGTGGTGGCGAAGGCCGAGTTGCCCCAGTCGTAGAGGCACCAGGCGTTGACCGTCCTCCGGTAGTGGCGGTCGTCGCTCCGTCCGGCGGCGGCGGACCCGGCCATGGTCAGAACATCTGCCCGAAGGTGAGGTAGAGGCCCGTCCCGGCGCCGGCCCGGCCGTAGTCGGCGCGCACGATCGTGCTCTGCCAGCGGCCCCGCAGCCCCAGCCCCAGCCCGTGCCGCCAGCGGCCGAGGGCCGACAGGGCGCCGCCGCCGAAGACCCGGCCGGCGTCGGCGAAGGCGAGGGCGCCGAGGTACATGTTCTCCCGGGCGGAGAGGCGCATCCCCCGCCAGCGCAGCTCCCCGTTGAGGAGCACCCGGCTGCCGCCGCGGTCCCGCCCCCGCACGAGGCCGCGGACCGTGTCGCCGCCCCCCACCTCGGGCCATTCGTAGAACGGAAGGTGTCCCGCGGTCCAGTCGAGGGCGAGCCGGTGGGCGACCACCAGTCCGGAGAGAGGGGCGGCGAAGTGCCGGTGCTCGAAGCGGGCGGTGATCCCGTCGTAGTCGCCGCCGCCGCCGTACTCGAGGAGCAATTCCTCCAGCAGGCCGGTGGAGGCGTCGTTGTAGTCGTCCCGCGTGTCGTAGCGCAGGGAGGCGTTGACCTGGCCCAGGACGCCGCCGTCGATGCCGGGGGGACCGGCCTCGGCCAGGACGCTGCCGGCGCCGGCGTTGGGGGTGAGGCCGGCCCGGCTCAAGCGGCCCCCCAGTCCCAGGCCCCACGGGGCCGGCGCGGTGCTCGCCGGCCCCAGGCGCCGGATCCACCGCAGCTCGATCGAGGGCAGGGTGCGCTGGAAGGTCTTCTGGTCGCGGCTCAGGCGGCGGGCCTCCCCTTCGGTGAGGGCGCCGTAGTAGTTGGCGAAATCCTCTTTCTCGAAGAGCAGGGCCATCTCGAAACGGTCGTCGCCGCCGCGGAACCGCGGCGTGTCCATCGCCAGGTGGTGCACCCACCGGCCCCCGCTGGTGAAGAACAACTGCGCCGAGTACTTGCGGCGATAGGGGATGGTGCGGCCGTCGTACTCGTAGAGACTGGCGCGCAGGCCGTACCCGACGCCGTCGTCGGAGCTGAAGTTCAGCAGCGGGATCGCCGTGGGCCTCCGGCCGGTGGCCTCGTGGGGAGAGGCCGCCTCGCTCGCAGGCGTCGGCAGCAGGGCCGCGGCCAGGGCCCCGGCCCACAGCAGGCCCGCCTTCGGCCCGCGGGGCGGGAGCCTCCCGGGGTGGCGGGCGCCGCACCGCAGACGAGCCCCGCGACTGTCCGTGCCGTCCAATCTCAGCTCCCGGCGTGCGAGCGGAACCAGTCGGCGAGCGCGGCTTCCTCGATGTTGCCGGCGGCGACGCCTTCCATGATGCGGATTGCGTGCAGAGGCTCGAACTCGAGGCATCGTCCGTTGTCGGCCAGGAACAGGCGGGCGACTACCCAGGCCGTGCGCTTGTTGCCGTCGATGAAACCGTGGTTCCTGGCCAGAGCCCAAGCGCAGGCCGCGGCCAACTCCGCCGCATCCGGATCTCCGTAGCGCGCGAGGTTCACGGGACGGGCCAGGGCGGACTCGACCATCCCCAGGTCGCGGATCCCATCCAGTCCCCCGTGCTCGGCGAGTTGACGGTCGTGGATCGCCAGGACGACGGAGCTGTCGACCCAACGCCACGACGGCGGCGCCCCGGAATCCCCCCCGGGGTTCATTTTGCCAGCGCCCGCAGCACCTCACGGTCGTCGTGCATGATCTCTTCGGCCAGTGCGAACTGGCGAGCGAACTCCGGGTCGTAGGGGGTGATCCGGTATCCGCCGTCCGGCGCTTCGGTCAGATAGAGCGTGTCGCCCTTCCTGACCCTGAGCTGCGCCATCGCGGCCTTTGTGAGGATGATCCCGGACGACGCGCCAACTGTGGTCACTTTGAAGGAAAGCACTCCTACACCTCCAATGTTACGGTCAATGTTACGGTGCTGCCATATAATAGAGGTTATATACCGCAAGCGCGCCAGCCTCCAAACGACAACGCTCACCGCCGCCGCATCGGTTCAGGCCGCCGCTCTCTTCCGGTCTCACTCGATGGCGAACTCGAAGGTCCGCGAGCTGTACCCGGCGAAGATCCCGTACCCGTTCTCGACGTTGCCGTACACGTTCAGCGGCTCGGCGAATGGATTCTCCCGGGTCTCGTCGTGGAGCCGGGCCGTCTTGAGATACTCGTAGTAGGTCTCGCTGATGTACAGGACCTGGAGGTAGGCCGTGAAACCGGCATGTTCCAGGTCGTCTTGCCACTCCTCCTCCTCCTCCTCCCGAATGATCGTCCCCACTCGCTCTACCCAGTCTCCGGTGTAGGTCAGCTCGATCTCGTGGGTCCGGCCGTCGAAGAGGGTGTCCCTGAAGTACGGCGCCTCGCCTTCGAAGGTCCCCTCTTCGAATGGAGACTCGTCGACGCTGTTGTCCCCCATGATCGAGGGGTCCCTCGTCGACAGGACTCCTTCCACCCTCGTCGCGCCTCTCCCCGTGAAGACCTGGTACAGGCTGATCTGGTAGTAGTTCGCCTCGCCGGGAGGATCCTGGATTTCCAGCTCGATCGACAAATCGCCGCGGGTCCCGGGCCGAAGGGAGGTCGGCACGGGCGCCGGCACGGTGTCGGTGGCCCGGATCGTCTCGAAGCCGGGGGCCGATACCTGAAGGGAGTAGGTCTCTCCTGCTTGCAGGCTGCTGTCTTCGAACACGTATACCCGGGCCGCCTCGTTGAACCTCAGCTCGCCCACGACCCGTTCGCCCGCCAGCAGTTCCACGGCGGCATCCGCCACCGCCCAGTCACCGTAGGACTCGAGAATCCCGGAAGAGCGGCCCACGTCAGCGCTCCAGCCGCCGTCGGAGGTGAACAGGGAGTGCACCACCAGCCGCGGGGTGTGCTCGGGCAGGTCGGGCTCGATCACCTGCTCGCAGGCGGACAGGGCGATCAGGAGCGGCAGGAGGCGCAGGGCGCCTTTCTTCGCGGGGGCCGTGGAGTTCAAAACTTGAACCGGTAGTTGATCCAGGGAAGAAGAGGGAAGAGGCTCACCTGCTTGGCGCGGAACCGTCGGGTGCCGGTGCTGTTGTTGTAGCGGTCCTCGAAGTAGATGAAGAACGGGTTCTTGCGGTTGTACGCGTTGTACACCCCGAGGCTGAACCCGTGCCGGCCGCCCTGTCCGTAGCCGCCGAGGTTGAGGCTGAGATCGAGGTGGTGGAAGGCGGACATGCGGTAGCCGTTGCGCTCTCCGTAGACCACGGTCTCACGGGGCAGGTAGGGTCGGGGCAACCGGATGGAACCGGGACCGATAGCGTCGCTGTAGTAGCGGGCCAGGGGGAGAGTCACGGCATTGCCGGTCCCGTAGACCCAGGTGACGGAGAGGGAGAGGGACCTCGACATCTGGTGGGAGAGGACGAGGGCGGCGTCGTGGCGGCGGTCGTAGCGGTAGGGGAAGGACCGCCCTTCGTTCAGCCCCTCGAAGCGCCGCCGCGTCCAGGAGAGGGTGTAGCCGGCCCAGCCGGTGGTGCGGCCGCGCTTCTTCTGCAGGAACAGCTCGGCGCCGTACGACCAGCCCCGGCCCGTCTCGACCTTGTCCTGCCAGTCCTCGCTCTCGCCGAAGCCCACGAGGAAGCTCGCCCCCTCCCGGTACTCGATCAGCTCGTCCATGGTCTTGTAGTACCCCTCGACACTGAACTCGTACTGCTCCTTCAGTTGGCGGGCCAGGCCGACGCCGACCTGCTCCGACCGCTGGGGGCGCACGCGCTCGGTGGCCGGCAGCCACAGGTCGGTGGGCAGACCGACGGTGCTGTTGGAGAGCAGGTGGATGTACTGGCGCATCCGGGCGTAGGAGGCCTTCACGGCCCAGTCCGAGGGCAGCAGGTAGCGCAGCGAGACCCGCGGCTGCAGCGAGGTGTACATCTCGCCATCGACGAGGAAGCCGGAGGTGTGCAGCCCGAGGTTGGCCTTCAGGCGGTCGGTGAGGTGCACGTCGTCCTCGGCGTAGAGGCTGTACTCCATGGCGTCCGTGACCTTGGCGGTCAGGGTCGTGTCCTCGGGGGTGCCGTCGAGAGGATTGAACTTGATCTGCGCCGCCCCGGGCCGATAGGTGTGCAGGGTGCCGCTCCCCCCGACGCGGATGTAGTGGGCGGGGTCGGGGATGTAGTCCAGGTCGAGCTTCAGGCCCCAGTCGCGGATGCCGGACAGGTAGCGCAGCCGCAGGGTCTCCGACTCCCGCAGTCCGCCGGTGATCACCGTGGAGCGGTCGTCGACGTTGGTCGTGAGCTGGTAGCGGCTGTAGATGGCGGTGAGGTTGCCGAAGAGGCGGTTGCCGAACAGGTAGTTCCAGCGCAGGGTGGAGGTGACGTTGCCCCATCCGAAGTTGGCGGCGGTGGCGTTCTCCTCGCGGTACCTGCCGCTGCCGTACTCGTCCTCGAACTCGCTCCAGAAGCGGTCGTCGCCGCCGTACCAGCTCAGGTAGACGCGGCTGCGGGGCGAGAAGATGTGGTTGACCTTGGCGTTGACGTCGTAGAAGTGGTAGCCCCCCTTCTCGTCGCGGGGGGCGAAGGGGCGGATCAGCAGGTCGAAGTAGGTGCGCCGCCCCGAGAGGATGAAGGAGGTGCGGTCCTTGCGCAGCGGCCCCTGCACGGTGAGCTGGGAGGCGATGAGCCCCACCGAGCCCTCGGCCTCGAACTCCTTCATGTTGCCGTCCTTCATGTCGATCTCCAGCACCGACGAGAGGCGGCCGCCGTAACGGGCCGGGAAGCCGGCCTTGGTGAGCTGCACGTTCTTGACGGCGTTGGCGTTGAAGACCGAGAAGAACCCGAAGAGGTGGGAGACGTTGTAGACCGGGGCGTCGTCGAGGAGGATCAGGTTCTGGTCGGGGCTGCCGCCGCGCACGTAGAGGCCGCTCATGCCCTCGGCCCCGGACTGCACGCCGGGCAGCAGCTGCAGGGTCTTGAGCACGTCCACCTCGCCCATGAGGACGGGAGCGCTCTTGATCTGCCGCACCGGCACCTGCACCACGCTCATGCGGCTCTCCTGCTGGATCGGATCGAGCCGCTCCGCCCTGACCTCGACGGTCTCCATCTCCAGGGGCTCCGGCTCGAGGGCGATGTTGAGCTGCAGGTCCTGCTCGAGCCGGGTGGCGAGGGTATCGCTCTGGTAGCCGATGTGGGAGACCACCACCCGCAGCGCGCCGGCGGGCAGGGTGAGGCTGAAGAACCCGTAGCGGTTGGTGGTGGTGCCCTGCCGCAGGTCCGGCTCGTGCAGGACGGCTCCGATCAGCTTCTCGCCGCTGGACGCGTCCTCCACGTAGCCGCTGAGGGTGTGCTTGTCGCCGTCCTGGGCCCGGGCGCCGCCGGCGAGCCCGAGCAGGAGCAGTCCCGCCGCGAGCGGACCCGTCCGTCCGCCATGCCGCCGGGCCGGCCTCAAGCCACGGTCCACGAGTAGAGGTGGGCGTTCTCGAGAGTGAACCGCAGGCGCACCGGCCTGCCCTGCAGGCTCGCCGGAGAGGCGCCGCCGGGCCACTCCACCTTCAGGTCCACGCCGTCTGCGGAGACCGGCGCCGACCGCGGCACCTGGGGCACCGGGTTCCCCCCTTCGTCCAGGACCTCCACGGTGACCGCGCCCCACCGGGCCCTGGCGTTGACCCGCAGCTCGCCCCGGGGCAGGACCATCGGCCGGGTGAGCACGGTGCCGCCGTCGTACCCGGCCAGCAGGCTGCACCAGCCGTCGAGCCGGATCGTGGCCAGTCCGATCCTCGCGTAGTGGGGACCGCTGTCGCCGCGCGGGATCTCCGGTCTCCATTCGGGGCAGCGGAGGTACTCGCGGTGGCGGAAGGAGCGCCCGCAGTAGTAGACCCACAGCTCGTCGCCCACCCGCAGGGGCGCCGTGGCCGTGCACTGGTTGAAGCGGTCCCAGTCCCCCACGTCGCCCCCGGGCAGCACGACGTGGTCCTCGCGGGTCCAGCGCACGCCGTCGCGCGAGTGGGCGATCGCCATGTCGATATAGGCGAGGTGGGGCAGGGAGTGGTGCATCTGCGCCAGGGCGATCCACTGGCCGCCGGCGGGGAAGGCGGAACAGCCGTAGATCTCGGTGCCGGCGGGATCCTCTTCGGTGGCGTGCAGGACCTGGGGCCACTCGGTCGACCAGCTCTCGAAGTCGGCGCTCGTCCCCCGTCCGACGGCGCGGCCGGCATAGTTGGGACCCCCCCGGGCCACCAGCTCCGGCGGCGTGTGGCGGCTGCGGGCGTACTGCGTGAACCGCCCGCGGAAGGGGTCCCAGGTGAAGCAGCCGCGGTCCGGGTAGCTGGGCATGGCGGGCTTGAAGGCGCCCTGGAAGGTCCAGCGCCAGCCGTCGGGGGAGGTGCCGCGGACGAAGTGCTTGCCCTCCAGACCCTCCAGGGGCTCGTCGATCTCCACCGCGCCGCGGGTGTCGGCGGAGACGATCAGCTTGTAGCGCTCCTCGGCGGGCGCCCCCGGGCGGGGATCCCGGACGACGCCGGAGAAGTCGATGAGGCGCCACCCCGGCGGGGCGAAGACGACGTTGCCCGGCAGCCCGCGGCCGGCGGGCAGGACTCCCAGGTCCGGCTTCTCCCAGCTCAGGCCGTCGCGGCTGCGCGCGTAGGCGACCCAGCGGACCTTCTCGGAGCGGGCGTAGTACCACATGCGGAAGAGGGGGTCGCCGCCCCCGGGCTCCGGCTCCCGCAGCACCGTCCCCGACAGATAGATCTGTGCCTCGCCGCCGGACCGGGCGAAGAGGGGGTTGGCCTCATGCTTGCGCAGCCGGTGCCACCGGCGGGTCACGTTGTTCCGCTCGGCGATGCCCTCGTCGTCGAGGAACAGCTGGGACTGGCCGCGCTCGACGGCGAGGGGCGTCCTCTCCACGGTTGTCGTCATCGGCAGGACTCGGGCAGGTGGGCCTCGAAGAAGCGCCGCCAGTTGCCGTACAGGACCGCGGCGATGTCGTCCTCCGCGTACCCGCGCCCCTCCAGGACGGCGCCCACCTTCTGGTAGTCGGCCACCGTGTCGATCTCCCAGGGCGCGCCCTCGCGGCCTGCCTGGCCGTCGGTGTCGCCGCCGATGCCGGCGTGGCGGGCGTTGCCGGCCAGCTGGCAGATGTGGTCGATGTGGTCGGCCAGGTCCTGCAGGGTGACCTCGCGGCGCTCGAAGACCTGGCGGCGGGGCGGGATGTTCGCCCAGTCGACGCCGGGCTTGTAGAGCATCCAGGTGTCCATGGAGACGCCGATGACGCCGCCGCGGTCGATGATGGCCTGCAGCTGATCGTCGGGGAACTGGCGCTCCCCCGGGACCAGGGCCCGGCAGTTCTGATGGGTGGCGACGATGGGGCCGGGGAAAAGTTCCAGGGCCTGGCGCACGGAGGCGTCGGAGGCGTGGGTCAGGTCGAGGACGAAGCCGAGCCGGTCCATGGCCTCCAGCAGCTCCCGCGCCGGGGGCAGCAGGCCCTTCTCCGTGCCCGTGCCGGTGCCGTGGCAATAGGCGCTGGGGCCGTAGTGGGAGAGGCTGATCACCCGCAGGCCGTCGGCCCACCAGTCCTCGAGCTGGCCGGGCCAGAGCACGGGGTCGGCCCCCTCCAGGCCGAGGACGAGTCCCACGGGCAGGCCGCCGGCGGGAGCGGTCCGCCAGTCGGCGGTGTGGGCCCGCAGGTCGCCGGCGGTGCGCAGGATGCGGACCTCGCCCCGCTGTTCGAGTATGCGGTAGTAGGCCATGTGGGCCCGGGCCGCGGCGCAGGCGTTCTCGGCGCTGCGGTATCCCCAGATGATCTCCGAGCGCTGCACCCGGCCCACGGCCTTGACCAGGGCCGCGGCGATGCGTCCGCGGCGCATCTCGGGCAGGCTGGCCATGGTATCGGCGTCTGGCCAGCGGGAGTTGGCCCGCAGGCGGGGCTCGGCGGCGCGGACCTCCTCGATGGGGCGGGTCAGGTCGCGGTCGAGGTCGAGGGCCCCGTAGGCCATGGGGTAGTCGCCGTCGAAGATGAGCCGTGGAGGCATGCGGTTCCCGTCAGATGTCGTCGAGGGGATAGACCTTGCGCCCCAGGTTGCGGTAGGTGAGCCCCTCGGGGCTGTGCACGCAGGGCTCGGAGACCACGTGGATCCGGCCGGCCCAGGGCTCGAAGCCGGCGCGGAAGTGGGCCGCCGACTTGACGCCCACGTAGCGCATGCGGCGCGGGTCCAGCCCCATGGTCAGGGAGAAGGCCACGCCGTAGGGCTGCTCCCGCCGGGTCACCAGCAGGACGTGGACGCCCTCCTGGCGGATGTGGGCCGAGGGGCCCATGGTGCCCGCCAGCCCCCGGTTGCGCGGCCCTTCGTAGCGGAAGCCCCCGTCGCCGAGGGAGACGACCTCGGCGTCCATGGTCACCGGCCGGCCCTGGCCGGGAGTCGACCAGGCGCCCCACCTCCAGGCGCAGGCGGGCCCCGGCGCCGGCCCGCTGGCAGAGGTCCACGGCCTCGGGGTCGACGATGTAGAGGATGCAGGCCGGGTCCAGCCTCCGCTCCAGGAAGGTCCGCAGCATGCCGGTGCTGTCCCCGGGGGCGCCGCCGCCGGTGTTGTCGTTGCGGTCCGCCAGGACCACGGGATAACGCCCGGCCTCCTCGGCCTCCTTCAGCGCCTCGGCGGACGAGGGCATGGGGGTCTGCCAGTCGGCCCGGCGCTCCCAGAGCCAGGCGGCCAGCTCGTCGGCGCAGCCCTGGGCCAGGGCCGCGTCGCCGTCGGCCGCCACGTAGACCGAGGCGCCCATGTGGGGGATGTCGGCCAGGGGGAAGCAGGTGGCGATGGAGCCGCAGATCACGCCGGGGCGCGCCTCGATGCGGTGCAGATACTCGATGGCCTGGCGCATGGGCGGGTGGGCGGTGACCTGGTTCATCCCCCACATCAGGGGGATCCGGCTCAGGGCCATGACCGGCCGCAGGCCGTGCTCGAGGATTCGGTGCATGACCTGGGCGCACTCCCGGCCCCGCTCCTCCTGGTCGATCTCCGGGTAGGTCTCGTGGCCGATGAGCACGTCGCCGAACTCGATCATGGCCGGCGAGACGTTGGAGTGGATGTCGAACTGGGCGACGACCGGCGCCCCGCCCACCACCTGGCGCACGGCGGCGAGGATATGCCCCTCGCCGTCGTCGATGCCCTCGGCCACCATGGCGCCGTGGAGGTCGAGGAGGACGCCGTCCACCGGCCCGGCCGCCTCCAGGCGTCCGAGCATGTCGCCGAGGATCTCGTCGAAGACGTCGCGGGGGACGGGCGCGCTGGGCATGGCCGCGGCGTAGATGGTGGGGATCAGCTCGCAGCCGTGCTCCCGGCACCCGGCCAGGAAGCCGCCGACGGCGGAGTTGGTGCCGTCGAAGCGCTCGAGCACCTCCGCCCCCCGCAGGTAGCCGAAGCGCTGCTTGCGGAAGCTGTCGCGGGTGGTCTCGACGGTGGTGAAGGTGCTCGACTCGTGAATGAAGGAGCCGGTGGCGATGCGCATGAAGTCTCCTGCCGGGGCGATATCTCGCCCCGGGCAAGCTAGACCTCCGACCCCAGGAACTGCCGCACGTACTCGCCCCTCGGGGCCAGCTGGGTGGTGACCCCGATCACGTCGGGCACCTGCTCCATGATCCTATCGCGGATCTGGTTCACCACGGCGTACCCTTCCGCCACCGTGAGATCCGGGTCGGTCTCCGCCGTCAACTCCACATGGAGGACACCACCCATGGAGCGTATGCGGATGTCATGAGTGAAGGTCACCTCCTTCACCTTTTCCGCCATCTCCTCCACCAGGGCGATCGTCTCCAGTGAGGGCGCGAAGTCGATCAACTCCTTGACGGCGTTGCTGCCCACCTCCCAGGCGCCGTGCAGGATGAGGCTGGCGATGATGACCGTGGTGATCTGATCGACGAGCTCGAGGGCGGGGAAGAAGGTGGAGATCAAGAGGCTCACGAGGACCGCCAGGGAGCCGACGGAATCAGCCCGGTGGTGCCACGCCTTGGCCACCAGCATGGGGCTGTTCAGCCGCACGCCCTTTCGCCGGGTCACGCGGAAGAGTGTTTCCTTGGCCGCCACGGAAACGATGATGGCCCCGGCGATCAGAAGGAAGAAGTGATCCGCGTCCTCGCCGTGGTCGCCGTGGTCGTCGTGGTCCGCCGCATCCGCCGACACCTCGTGACCGTGGTAGCCCATGGCATCCATGACCAGCTCCACACTCACGTAGGCGATGAGGAAGGCGGCGGCGAGGGAGAGGAGGGTTTCGATCCGGCGGCGGCCGTAGTGGAACCTCAGGTCCTGCCCCTGCCGGGACTGGGCTCCCAGCAGCACGGCGACCCAGGCGACGACGTCGGATACGATGTCGGAGAGCGCGTGGACGCCTGAAGCCGTCATCGGGAGGTATCCGGTAAAGCTTCCAACAAGGATCTTGCCGGTCCCCAGTACGCCGTTGGTGAGACCTCCAGCCAGAATGATGGCCGTGGCTTCCCGGAGTCTCTCTTTCTCCAGTGGTTCCGCATCCATGTCCCGTCTCCCCTGAAGCGCTCTGAGCGCCGCGGTACAGCCGCGGTAATATATGCAATTCCACCGCCGCGCCGTGGGCGGGTTTCCGTCATGGCCGGGATCGTCCGGCGGTTCGATCCGGCCCCGGGAGGCGGGCTCCGGAGGGCCCTTCCGCCCCTTGTGGAAGGGGCGCCGCCGGCGGGGCGGGATGCCTTGTCGCGGCTCCGTGGCTTGTTGTTGACTTGCCGGTGACGCTGCCGTACCATCGCCCTCTTCTACCCCCAGGGTCCCCCTGGGGACTCTCGCCTCGGCCCTGACCCTGTTCTTCTGATCCTTGGAATCTCTGCTGGTCCTGGCGGGCTACTCGGCCGCCATCTTCGGCGCCGCCATCCTCGGCGGCCGGGTGTCGGCCCTGGGCACCATGACCCACGTGCGCACCCAGGTGTTGATGAGCCTGGTGGCCGGCTTCATCCTCGGCATCGCCATCTACCATCTCCTGCCCCACAGCCTGGAGCACATCCCGGGCCCCGGCGCCGTGAACAAGGCCGTGGGATGGACCATGGCGGGCTTGATTCTCATGGTCTTCCTGCTGCGCATCTTCCAGTTCCACCAGCACGACTTCAGCACCGAGGCCAGCGACTACCACGACCACGACCACGACCACGACCACGACCACGGCCACGGCGATGGTGATTCGGTCATGCCTCCACGGCGCCTTCTGGGCATCGCCTTCGGCCTGGGGGTGCACACCGTCACCGAGGGAGTCGCCCTGGGCACGACCGTGCGGCTCGGGGCCACCCAGGAGGGCGGGGAGGTGCTGGCGGGGATGGGGGTGTTCCTCGCCATTCTGCTGCACAAGCCGCTGGACGCCTACTCCATCGTGGGCATGATGAAGTCCGGCGGGTACGGCCGGCGGGCCCTGGCGGCGGCCAATACCGGCTTCGCCCTGCTCTGCCCCCTGGTGGCGCTGGCGTGCTTCTTCGGCGTGGGACTGCTCGACCCCTGCGGCGCCTCGGCCACGGTGGGCTACGTGCTGGCCTTCGCCGCCGGCGCCTTCCTGTGCATCGCCCTGAGCGACCTGCTGCCCGAGATCCACTTCCACAGCCACGACCGCGGCAAGCTCATCCTGGCCCTCGTCGTGGGGATCGCTCTGGCCTACGTGCTCCATCTGGTGGAGGCCGCCGCCGCCCACTAGCGGCGCGGTCAGGCCAGGACGGCGTCCTTCCGCGCCGAATCCACGTCGAGTTGGTTGCAGCCGTCCCTTTTCCGGAATGGAGACCCCATGCTGATCGTCGATTCACACCTCGATATCGCCTTCAACGCCCTGGAGTGGAACCGCGATCTGCTGCAGCCGATCGCGACGATCCGGGATTCCGAAGCCGGGATGGGCGGCAAAGGGCGAGGCGCCAACCTCGTCTGCTTCGACGAGCTGCGCCGCGGCGAGATCGGCCTCTTCGTGGTCACCTGCCACAGCCGCCTGGCGTCGGTGGGAAAGCGATTCGCCGGCGTGCGCACCCAGGACATCGCCTACGCCAAGTGCCGCGGCGAGGCCGCCTACTACCGCCTGATGGAGGCGAAGGGGGTGCTGCGGCAGGTCCGCGACACCGCCGGCCTCGACGCCCACCTGCGGGAGTGGGAGCGGGACAGCGCCTCGGCGCCCCTCGGTTACGTGCTCTCCATGGAGGGGGCCGACGGCATCGTCAGCGAGGACCAGGTGGGGGAGTGGTGGGACGAGGGCCTGCGCATCGTCAGCCTCTGCCACTACGGCATCAGCGCCTACTCCCACGGCACCCAGGCCCCCGGCGGCCTGACCCCGAGGGGGGCGCCGATGCTGAGGGCGCTGGAGCAGGCCGGCATGATCCTCGACGTGAGCCACCTCGCGGAGCAGGCCTTCTGGGAGGCCCTCGACATCTTCGGCGGACCCGTCATCGCCACCCACAACTGCTGCCGCGCCCTGTGCGACCACGACCGCCAGCTCGACGACCGCCAGATCAAGGCCCTGGCCGAGCGCGGCGGCGTCATCGGCACCGCCTTCGACGACTGGATGCTCTCGCCTCTATGGGACCACGAGGCGGCCGACAACACCGGCATCACCCTGGGCACGGTGGTCGACCACATCGACCACGTCTGCCAGGTGGCCGGCAACGCCCGTCACGCCGCCATCGGCACCGACCTCGACGGCGGCTACGGCAAGGAGCAGAGCCCCGCCGACATGGAGACGATCGCCGACCTGCAGCGCATCCCTGGGTTGTTGGAGGAGCGGGGCTACGCGGAGACGGACATCGCCGGGATCATGCACGGCAACTGGATCCGGCTGTTGAGGGAGGCGTGGGGGTAGGGGACAGGATCATGCGGCACCCTCGCCGGCACGGTCGCCCCTCCGTGGGCGCGGCACCCAATATCCTGTTCCTCATGACCGACCAGATGCAGGGGCGGGTGCTCGATCCGGATCACCCCTGCCAGACGCCGAACTTCGACCGGCTCGCCGCCAGAGGGGTGCGCCTGCCCAGGGCCTACACCCCGAACGCGGTCTGCTCACCCGCCCGGGCCAGCCTGATGACCGGGCTCCTGCCCCACTCCCACGGCGTTCTCGAAGTGACGCACACCGTGGACGACGACCAGTGCTGCCTGCGCACCGAGTTCCCCCACTGGGCGCAGCGGCTGGAGCAGGCCGGCTACCGCACCGCCTACTTCGGCAAGTGGCACGTGGAGCGCTCCGGCGACCTGGCGCGGTTCGGCTGGCAGGTGGCCGGCACGCAGGAGGCGGCCGGCGGCGCCCCCAAGGAGGACGGACGCTTCTTCCTGCAGAAGCGGAACGACCACCCGGAGGGTTACCGGAAGACCCTCCTCTACGGCGTGACGGAGGTCCCCCCGGAGAGACGGGGCGTGGGCATCACCACCGACCTGGGACTGGCTTTCCTCGAGGACGCCGCCAACGGCGAGGCGCCCTGGTGCTGCTTCGTCAGCATCACCGAGCCCCACGACCCCTTCGTGACCGGCCAGGAGGCCTTCGCCAGGTACGACGTGGAGAGCCTTCCCCTGCAGCCCAACGTCGGCAACGATCTCAGCGGCCAGCCGAACCTCTACCGCAAGGCCGGGGTCGCGTGGCGGGACATGGACGAACGCCAGAAGAGGGAGGCCGCCGCCTGCTACTACGCCTCCATCACCGAGATCGACACCCAGTACGGGCGCCTCCTCGACTTCCTCGAGACCTCGGGCCAGCTCGACGACACGATCGTCGTCCTCGCCAGCGACCACGGCGAGCTGCTCGGCTCCCACGGCCTCTACTGCAAGAACTTCACCGGCTTCGAGGAGGTCTACTCGATCCCCCTGGTGGTCGCCGGCCCCGGAGCGCTCCCCAGCGTCACCAGCCAGGCCCGCGTCGGCCTGCACGACCTGTGCCCGACCCTGCTGGAGCTGGCCGGCCTGGAGACCATCGGCGCGCCGGACTCACGCTCCTTCGCCAGCGCCCTGCAGGACCCCGAGGGCGGAGCCGGCGACTTCACCCGCGGCTTCGCCGAGTACCATGGGAGCCGATACCGCGTCACCCAGCGCATCGTCTGGGACGGACCCTGGAAGCTGTGCTGGAACGGCTTCGACTTCGACGAGCTCTACAACCTGGACGACGACCCCTGGGAGATGTGCAACCTGATCGACCTCGACGGGCACGAGGAGGTGGTCCGAGGTCTGATGCGGTACGCATGGCAGGTGGTGCGGGACACGGGGGACCGGGCGCTGCTCAACTCGCACTACCCGATTTTGAGGCTGGGGCGGTACGGGCCGGGGATTCTGGGGGAGTGAGATAGATGTCCATCTATTCGTTGGTTCCGGACGCGACGGCGCTGCTCGAGCTTGAGCCCGAGGAGCTTGCAGGCGTCCTGATGGAGTACCTCAACTCCCTTTCGACCTCCGAACAGGAGAACCTAAGCCGGCACAATTTCCTTATGGGTCACATGTTTGATGAGTATCCGCAGGAAGAACGGGCACATTTGAGGCAAGCCCTGATGGAGGCCTGGGTCTGGCTTGAGCATGAGGGCCTCCTGGTGCCGAAGCCTGGGTCAGATGGGTGGGTGGTCATCTCCCGCCGCGGTCGAAAGTTGAGGACGCGGGATCAGGTGGATTCCTACCGTCACGCGAACCTGCTTCCACGCCACCAGCTTCATCCGAGAATCGCACAGAAGGTGTGGGCGATGTTTCTCAGGGGCGACTACGATACGGCGGTGTTTCAGGCATTCAAAGAGGTCGAAGTCCGGGTCAGGGAGGCTACACAATGTCCGGACACAGACCTCGGAGTCGACTTGATGCGGAAGGCGTTCGGAGTTGGCGGTCTTCTGACCGACGCCGCGGCGCCCAAAGGCGAGCAGGAGGCGCTTGCCCACCTATTTGCCGGCGCAATCGGGTCTTACAAGAACCCCCACAGCCATCGTAGTGTTACCATCGAGCCAGAGGAGGCGGTCGAAATGATCATGCTGGCCAGTCATCTGCTTGGCATTGTGGACAAGCGGTCGTCGAACGATCGGTCTGACTAAACAAACCGCTGCACTTTGGGGCGCCAAGCCCGCTCGCAGCCGAGCCCGGATCAGGGTCGCCGGCCATCGCCTTGCGAAAGTGGAGTCCTCAGCAGTCGCTTCCAGGTAGGGCGCGCATCACCTTCTCCACCCGGCAGACCTTGGCGGAGTCGACCAGGGCAGCGAGGTCGAATCCGTTCCGTTGCCGATGCAGCTTCAGCGCTTCGAGAACCACGTCCATGCCGATCTTGTTGCGGAACTTGAAGCAGTCGGCCAGGGTCTTCTCGCGGCTGTAGACCTTGACGGAGGCACCATCGATGGGATGGGTTTCGATGCCCTGCCGGTAGGCCTCCTTCGAGAATCTGTGGGCTCGGAGCGGGGGATGGTCGAGGGACGGCATGCGCGAGTCCCGTGGGACCGCAACGGAAACCTCGTGGGGGATCTGCGTCGTGATGCCGTGGTAGGCGAGCGCCGAGACGAGACAGACGACGGCGTTGGGAAAACGCAGGCTCACCGTGACCAGGTCCGGGTTGCCGACCGGCGGCAGTTCCACGAGCCGATAAACGCCCCGGCTGATCGGCTCGATGACGCCCCTGTCCCTGAGCGCATAGAGCCTGTAGCGCGAGATCCCGTGGCCGAGGGCCTGGCTCATGCGTAGCTGGCCACCGTGCTGGCGGAAGACCTCTTCTGGATGCACTGGCATTCGAGCCCCAGACAAAATGGAACCATTTGACAACTAATAGCGCCATTTTGTTCGGCGCCTTGGCGAGTCACTCGGGCCCACGCCCTCTCCCAATCACCTCAATCAACCTCCGACAGATGGAGGTCTGAATCAGTTGGTCTCTGCACCCCTCGTCAGCAAAGAGCTCTCGCAAGAGGTACTCGGCCCACTCGTGCTTCGCTGTCCTGAAGTCCCCCCGTATACGCCGGAACGCGGGTGGCGTCGGCCGGACCGCTCTTGCCGCGCTCAGCGCCGGCTGAATCACACGCCGATCGATCTCACCGTGCTCTGACCATGGCGGCCAATCACGAATCCCCCTTCCTTCGACTCCGAGGGCCCGTCTGACGCCCGCCTCGCATGACATCAGGACCGCTTCGAACATCGGTTCCATGCAAACGGTCAGGACCGAATTCGGCTTCGCATCAAGTGGACCGACACGGGCGCTGGGACTCGGGCGCGCCCGAAGCTCCGCGTAACGTGAGGCCGCATTGTCCCGCCAATTTTCCGGGAGCACGTCGCTCCTCGACAGGTGCCGGTAGAGATTCAGGCATTCCTTCCACCGGCAGGCATTCGCAGCCGGGTCCCAAGGCGACATCAATGCCGTCACCCTCGATCTCCCGAAGGATCAGTTCGTCGAGACCTACCGACGCACCACTCATGGCCGGGGAATTCGGGTCCATCGCGACAAGGGCCCGCTTATCGATCGGAACGACCCCGGCGATGGGCAGCAACTCCAACTCGCGAACCAGGAGTTCGCGCCAAAGCTTGGCGAACGGATCACCATGCCGCGTCCGTTGCCCCAGGCTACCTTCCGCGAAGAGCACGATCTTCTGCGGTGGCGTCACCCTACTCGCGGTTGCCTTCCGCGACGTAGATGGAACCCGGTGGCACCCGGCCCTGATATCGCTTGACGGCTTCCCGGTCGGCGAAGCGCGAGTACTTCGTCTCGCCTTCCGAGCGGGTCACTTCCAGAATGTCCTGGACGCGGACGCTGTCCAGCAACCACGGGGAATGGGTTGTGACAATCACCTGGACGCCACGGTCTGCAGCGGACTGAAGCTGTTCCAGAACTGCGATCACCGTCCAAGGATCGAGCCCGTTCTCGATCTCCTCGATGCAGAGAAGGGAAGGCGGAGGGTTCCGTTGCAAGAGAGCGAGAATCGCTGTGATCCTTCGCGTGCCTTCGGATAACATCCACGCAGGCACGGGTAACTGGTACCTGCCGGCCCGCCGGCATTGTCCCGATCTTAGTTGAAATAACACAGGCTCCCATCGTTACGTTTGATACGAGAAATCGCCAAGAAGCCTCGTATTCGGTAACCCAAGGAGCCTGCCATGAGCAAGCTACAAGCACGGAAAAGGGGCGTCAAACGGACCGTGACCATCGGCCCCGTGAACCGCCAAGCCACCGCGTCGATGGACGATCTGGAGACTCGCATCGAGATCATCCAGCTGCTGATCCCCCTGGGGCTGCAGGCGGTTGGGGAGGAGCTGCGACGGGGCGTGGAGGCCCTGGCCGGACCTCGGTATCAGCGCAAGGGGCCGGATCAGCCGTTGCGCCGCTGGGGAGCGCAGGCCGGGTCGGTGTACCTGGGCGATCAGAAACTGCCGGTCGAGGTGCCGCGCGTGCGCGATGTGGTCCGCGGCACCGAGGTCCCGCTGGAGGCCTACCAGGCCCTGCAGACGCCGAGGCAGATGGATCAGGGGCTGTTGTTGCGGGTGCTGAAGGGCCTGGCCACGCGCAACTACGAGGCCTGCGCCGAGACCGTCCCGCAAGCCTTCGGTCTGTCCCGTTCCTCGGTCTCTCGCCGGTATGTGAAAGGCACGGCGCGCAAGCTGGCCGAATTCCAGCAGCGATCCCTGGAAGGCTACGACCTGGTGGCGCTGTTTCTGGACGGCAAGAGCTTTGCCGACGAGGAAATCCTCATCGCCCTGGGTGTGACTCTGGAGGGCCAGAAGGTGCCCTTGGGCTTCGTGCAGGCGGCCACCGAGAACGAGCGCGTCTGTCGCCGCTTCCTGGCGGAGCTGGTCGAGCGGGGCCTGCAATACGAAGCCGGGCTGCTCGTGGTGATCGATGGAGGCAAGGGCCTGTACAAGGCGGTGCGGTCGGTGCTTCAAGGCCATGCCTGCGTGCAGCGATGCCAGTATCACAAGCGCCAGAACGTGGTCTCGTACCTGCCCAAGAGCGAGCAGGCCGGCCTTCGTCGAAAGCTGGAAGCGGCGTATGGGCACTCGACGTACGAGGAGGCCCAAGCCGCCCTGGAGGCGCTGAAACCGGGGTTGCAGTTGATGAACCAGTCGGCCCTGCGCAGCTTGGAGGAAGGCCAGCAAGAAACCCTCACGCTCCACCGCCTGGGCCTGATGCCGATGCTGAAGGCCTCCTTCCGTACCACCAACTGTATCGAGAACGTCAACAGTCTCCTGGAGCAGTTGACGCACAACGTGCGGCGCTGGACCAACTCGTCGCAGCGTCACCGCTGGGTCGCCACGGCGTTGCTTGACATCGAACCTCGCCTCCGCCGGGTCAACGGCTACCACCACCTGCCGATGCTCCGGCAAGCGCTCCAAGCCGAGCTCGGCATCCAGCAGCTCGCGATGACGGGCTGACTCATCCACTCGAGCCTGGGCTACGTTTCAACTGAAAATGGGACTTGCCCGGCCCGCCCTCGACAGGGCATTCGCTCCTTGAGCGAATAGAAGACTCGTTCGTCCCGTCCGGTGGTCTGCTGCGATACCTCGACCTCCCGGATGTCGGGCAGGATGCGTCTTATGGCGAGGATCAGGTCCGTGGTCTGGTCTTTGTCGAGTTCGTTCAGGAGAGCGGGCAGGTTCTGGCCCTCTTCGTCCAACAGCGGCTCAAAAGAGCGGCGCCGTGCCGGCGACCCTAGTGACAAGCGGTTTGGACTCAGACGCAGGAAAACGGCTCTGTCCCAGAAGTCTTGAAGGCGCGCCAGGAAACCTGCGGGGGAAGATTCCTGGTCGACATGTTCGTGGACGGACGCACCCACCCGCGCCAGAGCCAGCCGGTCCGGCTCGGTGAACAACGCACCCGGTTCGCCCGCGCCGGAGTGATCGAGACCCACCGCGCGGTGTCCGGTGTCGTTGACAGACCAAACGACATCGATCGGGTCATGCCCGTCTTTCGTCACGGTGAGCGCCTCGCTCATGACGGCGGGGGTCGCTCCATCTTCAGAAGATTCGCGCACCTTGAGTGCGTAGAACACCGAAGTCTCGGCCGCCGGCTCGCGCCAGGACAGGTTGATGCGGAAGTAGGGGATCTTTGTCTGAGAGCGGAGATTGATCACGTCGTGGATGCCGTGGTACCGTTCCGACGCCGTCCTCGCGTCCTGCCGTATCGTGCCGTCGAGCCACTGGAGTGCTTCCAGCAGGGTGCTCTTCCCTGTCCCGTTACGTCCGATGACCACATTGAACCGACCCAGTTGGATGGGATCGGGGCGGAAGGCCGCCTTGAAGCGCTCGAGGCGCACCTCCACCAACGAGAGGACCGACTGAGGCTGGGATTCTGATGGAGACATCATATTAGTCTGGTGGAGGCGGCGGGAATCGAACCCGCGTCCGAAAGTGAGTCTTTCGAGACCACTACGTGCGTAGTCGATCTACTCTGTTGCCGTCTCGTCCACACCGGTTCCGATCGACAGGATCCGGATAGGACCAGTCCCGAAGGTTTCGCCGGCGGTGCAGGGACGGGCACCGCCGACTAGCCTGCTGTAATGTCGCCGGGGCCGGCGGCGCAGGCTCCACCGGTCCCGACGGGCTACCTGATTGCTCAGGCGGCCAACGCGTACGAGTTATCGTTGGCGTTTGAAGAGTTCCCGAGGATTAGCGAGGTTGTCGGGGACCTCGGCACGCGCTCTCGAATTCTCCACCCCCGTCGAAGCCAAGTCGCCCCCACGAAGCCGGATACATCCGTTCACTGCGGCGAATGTACCCGGCATCCGTTTCCTGTCAACGGGCGGGTCCGTCACGCCTTCTCCCGGTAGCCGATGTCGAGGCGAACCTCCTTGAGCAGCACCGTCCGCCTCGGGGAGTCCGGCCCTCGGATCAGCCGGATGCGCAGCCGGTTCTTCCCGCGGCGCGGCGGGGGCGTCCCGGCCTCCAGCTCGATCAGGGTGCCGTCCTCGGTGATGGAGCTGATCTTCCTCTCCAAGGGCGCGCCGGCGAAGACCGCTGCCGGCCAGCCGTCGTGGGAGACGCGGCGCTCCTGCCATGGCAGCAGTCGCCCGTTCCACTCGACCTCCAGCTCGTCGCCCTCGGACAGCCCCTCCAGCCCGAGGCCGAGCACGCAACGGTCCAGCTCGCCGGCCGCGGCGTCCGCCTCCGCGTCGTCGGCGATCTCCAGGGTCAGCTGACAGCCGCCGCCGGGCCGGGTCTCCTCCAGGAAGACGGGCAGGGAGACCAGGGGGTGGGCGTGGTTGAAGGCGCCGCCGTGCGCCTCCTTGCCGCCCAGGCAGTGGTCGAGCCCGTAGCGCTTGTCGCGGCGCGAAAGCCCCTCGCGGTCGGCGAGCTCGCCGAGGACCCGCTGCTTCCACTCCCGCGGCGCGCTGTAGTAGTTGAACAGGTAGAGACCGTCCACGCCGGCGTCCCACCAGCGCGCCGCCAGGGCCCGCAGGGCCGCCTCGTCGACGCAGGGGCGCAGGGCCTCGAGGCTGCCGTAGACGCGGCAGTCCGAGCCTTCGGCGGCGGCGACGAACTCGTGGATGGGCATCTCGAAGGGGGTGAACCCGCCCCCGGCCGCCACCGCGTCCACGAGGCCCTCGCCGATCCAGCGCTCCACGTCCAGGCCGAGGCGCCGGGAGTCGGCCAGGGTCGGGGGCACGCGCACCAGCAGCTCCAGCCGCCGGCCCCGCCGGGACGACTCGGCCTCGAGGCGCTGGCGGACGCGGCCCAGGAAGTCGGTCATCAGGTAGCCGCAGGCCAGCCCCTCCTCGACCCGGAAGAAGGCCGGATGGCGCATGTAGTCCAGCTCGACGCCGTCCACGTCGAAGCGCTCGAACAACTCGCAGACGATGGCCTCCATGTGCTCGCGCACCACCGGGAACTTGTAGTCGATGCCGCGGTGGATGGCGTGCTCCACGCTCGGGGCGGGGATGTACTCGTCGGGCCGGCCGATGAGGCAGTCGGCGTGGCGCCGGCGGAACTCGCCGAATCCAGGCGACGCGTACTCGGCGACGTAGTGGCTGTTCATGCGCACCGAGGCCAGCAGCCCCACCCCCGCCTCGTGGAACTGGCGGGTGATCTCGGTCAGGGGACCTCCGGCGGCCTCGATGAGCCGCTCGCGGTTGGCCTTGCGCACCGCGTCCGGCCCCTCCAGGTGGTCCCAGCCCTCCCCGAAGCGCTCGCCCACGTCGGTCTCGTGGTTGTAGACCTCGCGGTTGCCCACGCACCAGCTCACGGCGTCGACGGGAGAGCCCTCGTAGGTGCCGACCATGTGCTCCTGGATCGCCTCGGGCGTGGCCTCCACGTCGCCGTTGGAGACCAGCCAGCCGTCGTCGTTGCTGATCATGCGGGGGCCTTGCGCGGCGCCCTCCGATCTTCGATGGTCCGTCATGTCGCTCCTCCCCGATATCGCGGGAACCGCTCATGAATCTCAGATACGGCCTTCTGGCCGACTCGGTGGCCCCGGGGCCGCAGGGCAAGAAGAACATCATCGGGACCTTCCAGGCGATTCACGCCGGGAAGTTCCCCTGCCTCCACCCCAGTCTCTCCCTGCTCATCCGGATCGAGGGAGACGCTTCGGAGACAGGTTCGCACGAGATCGAGCTGCTCTTCGTCGACGCCGACTTCAAGGCCGTCGGAAAACCGGTGAAGGCGGAGTTCCGGCTCGACAAGGCGAGCCTGCTCCAGGGCCAGCCCCCCTTCGCCGAGGCGGTCATGAACATCCAGAACCTGCCCCTGCCCAAGGCGGGACCGTACGAGTTCGTCGTCAGGGTGGACGGGCGCCACCTGGGCGGCATACCCCTGCACGCGCTGGAGCTGAAGCAGCCGGCGCCGTGAGGGGGCGAGGGCGGACCACCCGCTCAGGCGTTCACCGGTAGAGCACCTCGTCATGCCGGGCGGCAGCATCCCCCGTTTCCGAAGCACCAACGGCCTCCTGCAGGCGCTCTCGGAGCTGATTGGCGCTGATGAGCTCTGGCATCGTGACGGTCCCTCCAGTTCCGACTCAAGATAGTCTTCTCCGAGGAAGTGACCTCACAAAAGGTCTCATGAGCAACGGCAGCTTGGCCCCGGAACTGGTGCCACTCGCGGGCTTGTGGCTTCAATGGGGCCGGGGCAGCTTCGCCCCGGAAATTCCCCAACCCCTGGAGGTGCCACGTAAAGGCCGCCCGCTTCAATGAGGCCGGGGCAGCTTCGCCCCGGAAATACTCCCTCCGAGTGTAAGGTTTTGCTTGTGCGGCCTGGCTTCAATGAGGCCGGGGCAGCTTCGCCCCGGAAATAGGATCTCGAGGATGCCTTCCTTCGACAGGCGCGACCAGCTTCAATGAGGCCGGGGCAGCTTCGCCCCGGAAATACGGTCGACAGACGCGCGCAAGAGGGGCTGTCTCCGACGCTTCAATGAGGCCGGGGCAGCTTCGCCCCGGAAATCGGCGGAATTGCCGGCGGTTGCTTCCTGCACGTCGGACAGCTTCAATGAGGCCGGGGCAGCTTCGCCCCGGAAATGAAGATCGGCGTTGAGGTTGCCTACCACGCCGCTCGAGCTTCAATGAGGCCGGGGCAGCTTCGCCCCGGAAATGCGGTGGTCAATGACGCGAGGTTCGCGCTGTACGAGGCTTCAATGAGGCCGGGGCAGCTTCGCCCCGGAAATGGCTCCGTGGTAACTCCTTGTGCCGTAGAGAGTTGCCAGACGTATTGCGAGCGCTCCACTTCGTGCTCTCGGAATTCAGATCGTTGGCCAAAGGCATCGCATTCACTCGTCCTATCTCGTTGCAGCCCAATGAGGAAGCGCAATGCGAGGGCTGCCGCTGAATCCGTCTCTCACCGGAGTGCTCGCAGAGGGCCCGGCAATGTTCCTCAGACGATTGTGGCCCGCCGGACCGGCGCTGCATAGCTCTTGCCCAGACTCTCCACGAGAGGATCGACCTTGTCCGCGGGCCCCAGGTCCACGATCAGGACGTGATCCTCGGCCGGCGCGATCAGGTCATCCAGCCGGGCGGCCATCTCGGCGCGGCGCCGGGCCGTCAGCCGGCACTGGAAGACCGACAACTGCACCCAGTGTCCATAGCCTTTCATCGTCTTGAACACGTGGCGCCAGCGTTTCGGTTGGGATATGTCGTAGGCGACGATGTAGAGGCGCTCCGTGGCCATGTCGGCTACCGGGGAAGATAGTGCGGATAGGGGACGATCTCGCCCTGCAGGTGGCGCGCGAGCAACCGGGCCTGCACCTCGATGAGCCGGCGCATGGAGACGCGGTATCCGAAGAGGGGGTGGGTGGTCTCCTGCTCCATCCGGCGCTCGAAGGCCGCGATGAAAGCCTTGCGGCCATTGGGCTTGAAGGAACACGCCGAGCCGTTGAACACAAAGTCGCCCGGCTTGATCTCCCCAGCGCCGCGTTTACCGGATCGGTGGGCGGGCGCCGGTTGCGCCCTTCGAAGGAAAACCCGCCCAGGTCCTCTTTCGCACCCGTGGCGAGCATGTTCTCGAAGACGCCGAAATAGACCGCCGCAGCCTCCCCCTCCAGGCCCAGCAGTTGCTGGTCGTTTTCTGCGCGGGGCACTCGCCGGGCGACCCCCTTCAGCCGCACCAGGGTTTCGGTCTTCTCCGCCGAGTCGCCGTCGACGCGCCAGTTGCGGCGCAACAGGGTGCGGGCATTGCGCACCTTGGCGGCCACTAGGTCTCGGGCAAAGACCAGCCTGCGGCGCTTGTCGAAGGCGGCTTGGTACTGCGCCTCGCGCACGGCCACGTTGCCATGGCCGGTCCCGGTGGTGTGACCGAGGAACCAACCGCCCGTGGAGAACCACGACACCGGAATCTCGGCGCGCATGAGGGCGTGCAGGGCCGGCGTTGTCACCGAGACGGGACCGAAGAGGGATACCTGGGAGACATCGATCAGCGGCACTTCCACGGTCTCCCCTTCGGTCTCCACCATCAGGCGGTCGCCGCTCTTTCGCAGCCGCGCTCCCGGTGTCTGGACGTAGAGGGGAAGAGCCGGATCGTCGGAGGGGTTCAGGGGCCGCGGGGAAGATCCCTTGCGGAACAGGTTGGTCTCGTCGGGCAGGCAGATCCCGGCCAGCGAACAGCGCGGGCACTTGGGGCTGTCCTCGAGCGGCGGCGGCCGGCGGCCCGAGGCCGCGCTGGAGCGCAGGCCCGTGATCGCCTCCAGGGTCCGGGCGCGCAGCTCCTCGTCCAGGACGATCCCCACCCGCTCGCGCGAGCCCACGTACCAGAGGGCCGCCTGCTCGACCTTGTAGCCATTGTCCTCCAGGATCATGGCCTGGACGCAGAGCTGGACGCGCTCGGGCTCGTAGGCGCCGCCGGCGACGTGGGGCCGCTTGCCCTTCTTGAAGTCCACGGGCATGGCCATGCCGTCGCCGGTCTCCACCACGTCCATCTTGGCGATCAGACGCGGGCAGTAGACCCACTCGTTGACCATGCGGGCCGGGACGAGCGGCGTGTCGGCGTCGGCCGGCGGCGGGGGGAGGGGGAGGGAGAGCTGGCGGGGCTGGGTCATCGGTCGGTGAGATGGCGCAGGGCCCGGTCGAGGCGCTTGCGTGCGGCGCGGTTGGGACAACCCAGACGAAAGAACAGGTCGTGGCCGAGGTTCCGTTCCTCCGTGATCGTGATGTAGCCGGCCTGGAACAGCAGCGCCTCCGCCGTCATATCCTCCACGTCGAACGAGGACAGCAGGTCGGGGCTGCCCAGCATCTCGTCCACATCCGCGGAGCGAACCCCGCGCCCGGTCAGGGTTTCGACCACGAACGACGGGGTGTACGTCTCGAACTGCCAGGCGCCGAACTCGCGCTTGTCGCAGAGCCGCAGGATGTCGAAGGGGTTGTAGACCTTCTCATCGCCGCCCCAGTTGTAGCCGTTGTACCAGGCGCGGATCTCGTCCCGGTCGAGTCCGGGAAGCTCCGGGGCGAAGACTGCGTCCAAGTCCGAATCGGTGAAGCCGCAGATCGCCGAATAGCGCGGGTCCAGGGTGATGTCGATCAGGTTGTTGAGGCCGGAGAACGGTCCGGCCAGGGGAAACTTGTGGACCCCGGTGAGAAGGCTGAACTGGATGTCGGCGTCGCTGGACTTGATCGTCGCGTAGAAACCAAACAGGTAGTCCCGTATGGCGCGGGCGGTTTCGGGGGTGTCGAGGTTGTCCAGGATCGGCTTTTCGTACTCGTCCACGAGGACCGCCACGCGCCGGCCGGTACGCTCGTGCAGTTCCCTGACCAGGTGCCGGAAGCGGAGGGACGGGTCGTTGTTGCGAGGGGTTACCTCCGCCTGGTCTTCCATGACCTTCAATTGCGCCGCCAGTTCCGTCCGCACGTTGTCCGGTCCCTGGTAGTTGCCGCTGCTGAAGTCGAGGCGCACGACCGGATGGCGTGCCGACCAGTCCCAGTGCTCGTGGATGTGCAGCCCCTCGAAGAGCGGTTCGTTGCCCTCGAACAACTCCTTGCAGGTGTCGAGGAACAGGCTCTTGCCGAAGCGCCGGGGGCGGGAGAGGAAGTAGTGCTTGGCCCCGTCGAGGAGCCGCCGGATGTACGGCGTCTTGTCGACGTAGTAGCAGTTTTCCTCGCGAATCCTGCGGAAGGTCTGGATGCCGATGGGGAGTCTGCGCCGGGTCATGGACATCACTTCGGGCCCCTCAATCGGAGGGCTTGAAGCCGCGGTCTCGCAGTTCGGAATCTCCTTGCCGCTGGATGAGGAGGGCGAGTCGTTCCCGAATCCAGGCTTCGTCCACCGGCTGGCCTTCCATCGCCATGGAATTGGCCACGTGGCGGGGAATCGCCTCCAAATGGATGCGCCGGCGTTCCTCGGGCGGCAGCCTGCGCCAGCGTTCGATGGCCTCCCTCCAATCGTTCTCCGGCATCGTCCCTCTCCGGCTCTTCAAGCCCGCTCGACGGAGAAGGCCGCGAGGTTGCGGGTCTCCCTGCTGAACTCGACGGCCACCAGGTAGATCGGCAGGTCCAGGCCGCGGTACTTGTCGGCGTAGCGCCTCTCCTTCAGCTGCGCCATGGCGGCGCCTTCCGGCTCCATCTCGACCACCTTGAACTCGAAGAGATAGACGTTGTCGTTGAAACGGACCGCCATGTCGAGGCGGCCGTGGCTGCTGCTGTCCTCCACCGTAACGTCCGATTCCAGGGCCGCGAAGTACGAGTAGAACACGCTGGCGTAGTAGCCCTCGTAGGAGGCGATGTCGTTGCTGGTGTACCACTCGTAGGGGATACTGGCGAAGAAGGCGCGGAACAGGGTCTCGAGCCCGGCGAAGTCGTTGGCCAGCAGCAAGTCGTAGAGCCGGGCGCTGTGCGCCTCCCGGCGCGAGTCATCCCCCGTCATGCGGTTCAGCAGGCTCTCGTTCAGGCTCTGCCTCACCTCCTGGTTGGGATAGCCCAGCCGGTAATACATCCGCCGGCCGCGCGGCTCGGTGCGGCGGATGGTCAGGTAGCCGGTCTGGAACAGCAGCGCCTCGGTAGCGATGTGATCGACGTCGAAGGCCGACAGCAGGTCGCTGCTTCCCAGCATGTCGTCGAGGGCCAGCGAGCTCACTCTTCGCCGGAACAGCGTTTCCACCAGGAACGCCGGGGTGCCGGTCTCGAACCACCAGGCGCCGAACTCGCGGCGTCGAAACAGCAGCAGGATGTCGAATGGGTTGTAGACCTTCTCCTCGCCGAGCCAGTTGTAGCCATTGTACCAGTCGCGGATCTCGTCCCGGTCGAGACCGGGGAGTTCCGGGGCGAAGACCGCGTCCAGGTCCGCATCGGTATAGCCGCAGATGGAGGAGGGTAGTGTACCCCAAATCCTGGACAGGTGGCTAAGCGAGACTTTGCGTCCACCGACCCACTGTCCGGAGGGGCTTGGATGACGAGGAAACGCAAGACGCATTCGGCGCAGTTCAAAGCCAAGGTGGCCTTGGAGGCTCTGCGCGAACGGCAGACGGTCAACGAGCTGGCCCACAAGTTCTCCGTCCACCCCAGCCAGATCCACGGCTGGAAGAAGCAGTTGCTGGAGCGGCTGCCCGAGGTCTTCCGGGGCCCCGGGACCCGCCGGGGCGACGACGAGGCCGCCTTGGTGCCCGAGCTCTACCAGCAGATCGGGCGGCTGCAGATGGAACTGGAGTGGCTTCAAAAAAAACACGAGGCTCTCGGTGGCTGAGCGCCGCGCCCTCATCGAGCCGCACCCCGGCCCGCTGAGCGTGCATCGGCAGTGCCAACTGCTCGGGCTGGCCCGCTCCAGTTTCTACTACCGCCCGGAGGCGCCGGATCGGCTCACCCTCGACCTGATGAACGCCATCGACCGGATCTACACCGAGCACCCGGTCTACGGCGTGCGCCGGATCTGCGCGGCCCTGAGGCGGGACGGCTACCCGGTCAATCCCAAGCGCGTGCACCGCCTGATGAAGGCCCTGGGCCTGCAGGCGATCTATCCCCGGCCGCGACCGACCACCCCCAACCCTCAGCACCGGGTCTATCCGTATCTGCTGCGAGGGGTGACCGTGAACCGGCCGGACCAGGTGTGGTGCAGCGACATCACCTATCTGCCGATGCCCTCCGGCTTCGTCTACCTGGTGGCGGTCATGGACTGGTTCAGCCGCTACGTGCTGGCCTGGCGGGTCTCCAACACCCTCGACGCGGCCTTCTGCCTGGAGGCCCTGGAGGAAGCCCTGAGCCAGGGGCGGCCGGAGATCTTCAACACCGACCAGGGGGCCCAGTTCACCAGCACCGCCTTCACCGGGCGGGTCGAGGCGGCCGGGGCCCGGGTGAGCATGGACGGCCGCGGCCGGGTGCTGGACAACATCTTCATCGAGCGGCTGTGGCGCTCCCTGAAGTACGAGGACATCTACCTGAAGGCCTACGACAGCGTCCCCGAGTTGATCGAGGGCGTGGCGGCCTACTTCCGCTTCTACAACCTCGAGCGGCCGCACCAGGCCTTCGACTACGAGACCCCCAGCGATGTCTACCACCGGGCGGCCTGAGCGCGGGGGCTCCTCACGGCCTCGGTGGCCCGGCCTGGGTGCAAGTCCGGGAGGCGGGGCTTCGGTCCCAGCGCCGGGGCGCAGTACGGCTCCATTACATCTCGAGACTCTCGCTTGTACAAGCCCAATTCCTGTCCAGTTGACGGGGTACACTTCCGAGTACTCCGCGTCCAGGGTGATGTCGATCAGGTTGTTGAGGCCGGAGAACAGGCTGACCTTGGAGAACTTGCTCACCCCGGTAAGGAAGCTGAAACGGATGTGCGCGTCGGAGAACTTCACGGTCGAATACAGGCTGCGCAGAAAGTCGCGGTTGGCGCGGGCGACCTCGGGCGCGTCGAGCCTGTCGAGGATCGGCTTGTCGTACTCGTCCACGAGGACCGCCACGCGCTGGCCGGCACGCTCGTGGAGCTCCTTGACCAAGTGCCGGAAGCGGAGGGACGGATCGTTGTCGCGGGGGGTTACCTCCGCTTCGTCCTCCATGACGCTCAATTGCGCCGCCACTTCCGTCCGCACGTCTTCGGGCGCCTGGTACTTGCCGCTGCTGAAGTCGAGGCGAACGACCGGATGGCGTGCCGACCAGTCCCAGTGCTCGTGGATGTGCAGCCCCTCGAAGAGCGGTTCGTTGCCCTCGAACAGCTCCTTGCAGGTGTCGAGGAACAGGCTCTTGCCGAAGCGCCGGGGCCGCGACAGGAAGTAGTGCTTGCCCTCGTCGAGCAACCGCCGGATGTACGGGGTCTTGTCGACGTAGTAGCAGTCCTGCTCGCGGATCTCGCGGAAGGTCTGGATGCCTATGGGGAGTCTGCGTTTGGGCATGGATGTCAGCTCATGTCGCTCAAGTTGCTCGGGGCAGTTACTTTTTCCAACGCCGGTGACTGATGATGCCGGTCAATGCTACTTCCTCAGTTCCAGCAACACATAAACAGCAAAGGCCCGCCGATCCTTGACGGGTGCCTTCTGGAAGCGACTGAGAACATCTGCTGCGTCAGCGGTATCTTGGATAACTTCGGACTTGTAGAAAACCTCATCCGGGTCGTAGTCGGCACGATGGCGTTTGTCCTGCATTTCGACGAACAGACCTGCGAAGTCCTGAATATCGTTCGGAAAGCGCTTGATCATTTTCCGGTGTTCGCATCGAGATCGCGCCGTTCGGTGCTGCAAGGCGCGGTATGCCTGACGCCACGCTGACTTGCTCCGGTCGGCACCGCGGCCCCCTACCACCATATCCGCGCAGGTTCGTGCCAAACAGTGAAACAGTGCGTAGTAGATCGTGCTGATGGCCCGGCAAAGGCTCGCCTGCCGCGGCTTACCGCTTCTCGCTCGCGTCAGGTCTCTCGCCGTCTCAATAAGATCTGAGGGCTTCAAGATCGCGGTCCCGCAGTTCGGATTTGGCGATGAACGAGATAACCGGAAACGCTTCCGTGCCTGCCTCCGCGAGCTTGGCACGCAGGTGACGAATCAGGCCAGAGGTCCGCTCAGCACCGAGGAGATCCTTGTCGAAAACAGCTTTGATTACAAGAATCTCGTCGCCGTACTCCCCGACGTCCGGCCTTACCGCAATCACCTCAAAGACATTACCGCATCGTTCTCTCAAAGTCGATTCGACAATATCCTTGACTCTTGGAAAATCCTGTTTCGTCACTTCTGGCTCCTTTCGTTTATCCACTTGGCCTCTACCAACTTCCAGCCGGAAGCCAGCGTCGGCTCAACAAGGCCTCCCACAGATTCCTTCCTCCGTGGCTGCGAAGAGGCCACCGCCGCTATGGCTGTCGCGGCCGAGCATGATCGGTCCCTCAACCGCCACGGCAAAACGGAGGCGCAGACGGGTAGTAATACCGCCACCATTCGGACCGGCACTGAGTTTCAACACCTCGCCTTCGGGCTTGGGCAGGCCCCGGCGCTCGCATTCGGCAATTACATCGCGCACCACAGCGGCACCCAGATCCTTGCCCCGTCCTGCATGGCGCGTTGGGCGATAAACGGTGCGGGTCTCCCATACGCGCGAAGGGCCAACGAGAGGATCGCCGTCCGCCAGGGCGCTTGCTGGGCCGAGCGTGAGGACGCCGAGCCTGCCAGCCCGCAAATGGGTCAGGGTCGTCACCACGTCTTCGAAGCAGACACGGTCTTCACGCCTGCCTTCTGTAGTGCGATCACAGACCCACGGCGCAGCCACAATCAGGCGGTCAATGCGCCCGTTCCCCTCGGCGTCATCCACGGCGAGAAAAGCATGTTCATGCCCACCGGACCGCGCTGGTGCTCCCTCGCGTTCGTGTCCTGAGAAAAGCCGGGGCACATGTCCGTTGTCGTCCCGCGAAAGCGCCATCAGCGCACGTCTGACCGCGTGCAGCAACGGTGCGGCGTCGGCAGTGGCGATACTTCTCTCGACCGCTATCGAGAATGCTACCGCGTCGTGTGAGACATCGCTTTTTGGCGCCATCAGGCCCAGACCGCAGAATCTGCCGTCACCAATGAGGAGTGGCCCAAGGACTGGCTCCCGGAACCGAAGCTGTACATGCCACAGGTCATGCTTGGAGAATCGAGAACCATCTGCGAAGAGTTCGGCTCGTACGCCCCTTCTCTGGAAGGGCTCCCTCTGTACATGTATCTCGGATGGTCGGGTACGCAAGCCAGTGTGACGAAGCGCCTGCACAACTGCGCCAACGGCTCGCTCCTCCTCCTGGCTCCGTTCTTCTGCGATCTTTTCGCCAGCAGTCCCGATGCGGCGGCGCTGGGCCTTCGGCAGCGCCATGGGCGATATGCTCTGGAATACGTGAGACACTTGCCCGAACCGGTCCGCCATCTGTGAATCGCTGGTTGATACCAGACTTCCCGGCCAAGTCTCTCCGGTGCGAGAGTTGTAAGATCGAAGACCCGCGAACGCCCACTCCAAGTCGTCGAGTCGAACAGGACAATCCGGAGGAATCTCGACCATGATGCGCCGGATGGAAGGGTCCGTATGCGGCGCCCCGATAGACGGGATGGGTATCAATCTGATGCGCTGGGCAAGATCGGCAGGACCGGCACCCCGGCCGATGATCAGTCTCTCGAACAATGCGGATTTTTCGGGCAGGGATTTCCGCAGCCGCTCCGCCGCAGCATCACGCAGGCCGGTGATCAGTGGCGCCGCGGAGGCGAGGGGGCGAGGAGCAAACCCCCCCTCCGGCCCGCGCAACTCGAAGTGAAGGCAGCGCGAGGGGGTGTCGTATCCCGTGCGGCGGAACGATGCCTTGGGTGGCTGGGTGAACAACTGTCGAGACTTGCGGCCCGTGCCAACCGTCGTCAGACGTCTGCGCTTGCCCTGATACCTGTTGACTAAACTGTCGAGTGTACCGGAATGCGGCGTTGCCGTCTCACCTGCCCCCCTAGGTCGTCGTATGGATCCCGAATGAGATTCAAGAAGGGCCTCTACTTCGTTTCGTTCCAAGACTTGGCCGCTCGCCCATGCCATATCGATGCCCCTCCCGAGTTGATACAACCGCTCGGCAATGGCGCATATGCGCGTCGCCTCCGCCGCTCCCGACTCGAAATCCCATACGTAGTGCACCGGCTCATGCGGGTCGAAGAAACAGGGACGCCACTGCTTGGGGACGCGAATCTCGCTCACACGCGCAGGATCGCCGCCGACGGAATCCAGATCGTTGTTCGGGACGAACAGCTTGACTGCCCGTCCGTATCGCACCGCTGGCGCGGCAATCCTTGGCGGGTCGAGCCGTTCGAGCCACTTCAGTGCTTGCTCGTCCTCCATGAAGAGCCTGGCTCCGCGGGCGGCACCTGCGACCAGTGCCTGGAACAGACGGCCCGGTGAGGGCGGCCAGCCGTCTGCGCCGTTGAACCGATCCTCCTGGCCATGGTACCGGCTCTCGTGAAACCGAACAGCGATCAGAAGCGACCGAGGCATCACTGCTCCTTGGTTTTCTCCTTCGTGTCCGCGACGGCGAGTTTCCTGTCGAAGTCCACTCGGACGCTGTCGCCTACACCGAAGGCGTCCGCGACACGACAGGCATAGCTCAGGGCGGATTCTTCGTTCAAAGCGAGAGGAACACGCTCGCCGGTACGCGCCACCGAGTGCCACGTCGACTTCTCCTCAGGATCCAGGGTGAGCAGACACCCTGCGCGCAGGAATCCATCCATTGGTGCCGTGGCGGCGACGAGAGCCAGTCCGAGAACATAGCGTCGCAGCGCCTGCCCGTTTTCTCCTTCCAAACGGCGAAGGGCAATCAAGTTGATGGTTACGTTGCGCAGTATCGATCCTCGGGCAATGATCCCGCCGTGAGTCTTGACCGCGGGGACGTGGACGAATCCACGTTTGGCAAGGGGGCTCTTGGAATCTCCCTGCTGCTTCTCCTTGTCTTCTTCCGAGAAAACCTCAAGCTCGGCATAGTCCAGCGGGGGGGTGTATTGGGCAGATCGGGTCAGCACATCAACGTCCTCGGCCCGAATCGTGGACTGAACTATGCGCGGCAGCTTTGCCTGCGTATCACGAGAGTCCCAGACGCCGAACACCAGCGACGTTGGTGCGAGCTTGGCCAACGGTAAGACATCGCCTCGATCGAACGCCTCGAATGCCGCGCGTGCCTTATCCTTCAGCGCCGTTGAGCGGATGACGGCATCCCCAAGACGGTGACCTGCCTTCAGAATCGACACGGTCTTTTCGTGGTCGTAGGCGATTTCGATCTGCGGAACGAGCTCAGCCCGAGGGTTCTCCGCTTCGCTGGCCGTGGCTGGAAGGAACACGGCTTCCATGCGGTTGGCCTGCGAGCCGACACTGTCGATCGTGGCGATTTTCGTCCCGTCGGAGAGCTCGTCGATGTTGTAGCCGAAATCCCGCTGATTCAGCGGGCTATCCGCGTATGTCGGCGGAAAGATCACTGAACCAGGGCCTTCGATAGGGATCAATGGTTGCCGAAGGTGCAGCGCGACAGGCCCGTTCCCGTCGTCGGCAAACGCGTGGAACTGGGCGTCGGTGAGTCGTTCTGTCATTGAGCCATGTCCTCCTCTGTAACTTGGGTTATGCAACGAGCGTCGCCCTCTCGTCCCGGCCAGTCGAGCTGCATGACGAAACGGCGAAAAGATCGGCCAGGAACAGGGGGTGTCTCCGCCCCCAGAGCGGCCCGGTGAAAGATGGGCTCAAGCAGTGGACCTCCCTCGCGGCCGAGTACGCCGTACCGATATTCGAGCTTGGTTTCCCGGTATGGCCGGGCATGGGCCATACCGATGGCCGCGAGAAGTTCGACGAGTGGGAAGCCGACCATGGAAATAGGAAGCATCCCGCTCTTATGCTTGTTCGGCGAAAAACCGTCCTGGACCGGTATGTAGTCTCGCCGCCAATCGAAGCGAAAACTGATCGTCTGAGGCGCTGACATTGCAAACGGATCGTTCACATGCTGGCGCAGTTTTCCACGGACGGAACAGAGAGCATCTCTCAAGATCGCCGCACCAGGCTTACCTCGGGCGCCCGCCCAGAACTTGACATTGTCACGACGGGTGGCGTCACCCCAGTAGTCGATGATCATCCCGTTGCCAGCGTCATCGCATAGAACGACCGGAAGGGTGGCGGGTGAACTGGGGTCAGGAAACGGGAACGGCTCTCCAGGATCATCGACTTCCGGCGCGTCCCCCCAGCTCGTCTTCCAACCGTCTGGATTGGCCGAGCCGGCTGGCGCGCGGGTAACGATCCGGGCCTCCTCCAGAAACCGCATGATGCGCTCGACGGGCGGCTCCGCACCAGCGGTTGACACACGAAAGGTTGTCTCCTGGTCACTGTTCCAATCGAACGCAGCCGCGGCATCGCCCAGCATGTCCGCCGTCTCCAAGATGCCCAGACAAGCGAACACTTGACCAGGATTCAGCAGATCGACCGGTATGGTGGACTCAGCCATCCTTCAGTGCTTTCCGTGCCGTCTTGACGATTCTCGGGACGCGCTCTGGTCCGCCGCCCGGAGAATCGCCTCCCTCCAGGCGAGCCCCCAAGGACCGTAATGTCCTTGCAGGAGGGCAAAGCGCAACGCCGCTTCTCCCGCCTTGGGCTCCAGTAAGGACGGCGGTCCGTCCTCGCACCCCGCGGAACTGATGATTGGGCGCGCGTTGCCATGATGGGCCGATATCAGGTGCAAGATCAGATCGCGGGTGTTGTCCGGCAGATTCTCCAACTCCGCCTTCAGAAGGGAGCCGAATTCGTGACGGTAGCCTTCCAGAAGGCGCCAATTCCCACCGCCACGCGTCTTTGCATAGGGGCGGCCGTCCTTCGGTGCATTCATTGCGTTCTGCCAGCGCGTCGCGGCCTTGCCGTGGTCATGCAATCGGGCTGCGATAGAGAGTGCTTCGACCTCTTCGTCCGGTAGTCCGAGCCGCGTGGCCAGATCGCGGGCACGGGCGACGACATGGTCGGTGTGATCGCGCAAGGCTTGCGGGGCGGACAATATGGACCGGGAGTCTTCGTCTGTCGGGTCGTCCAGCCACTTGTAGACCGCCAGCCCATGCCGTGCCACACCGTCGGCATCGAAGCTGGTCTCAAAGGTCCGAACGTGCCGCCAGTCTTCAAGCTCGGCATTGAGCTTCAAGCCTTCTTCGTCCTCGCTGCCGGTGACCTCCTCCACTCGGAATCTGATCAGGGGATGTGACTGTTCGGCGGATGAATCTTCCTTCATTTCCCGCCAGTGTCCATCTGTGTCCGCGACAGACGCCTCGGACTCGGACTTCTCATCCAACATCCCGTCGCGCAAGCCACGGATTCGTGCGTCCAGAACCAAGAGCGCACCAGGCAGCAGCCGTTCCTTCCACTCTTGCTTGCGTCGGTCACGACTTCGTTGCTCGCTCTTGCTCATGCTCTTCGCCGGCGCGGCAAAGTGCCGGAGGTCGCTGAGCTCCGCGTGCGCCACGTGCTCGCCGGCACGGTCAATCAAGATGGCGACAATTTCCTCGTCCTTCACCGCCAGTTCGTGGTCCTGGCCGCGCTTGCCGATTTGAACCGCTCGCTTGAGCAACCAGTCGAGCACCCGGCTCGATCCCGCTTCCAGCTTCTCGGTCGTATGTATCGGCGCGGATTGGAAGAATTCTGCGACCATGGCGGGCGGCGCGGAGATATCGGATCCCACGCGGACGTACGGCAGATACTTCCGCCAAGCCACCGTAGTTTGAGGGTCTTCATCTTCTTCCCAGCCACGTAGCCACGGTGCGACCTCGGGGCGGCCTTCGTGCCGTCTTAGCGAGGTCATGGCCCAAGCATCCACAAGCGGGCGGGTCAGTTCCGGATGTAACGGCACCGGCGTCGTGGCTGCGTCGACGACATCCGGGCGGCAGCTCTTCAACTCGTCGGTTGCGGACGGACTGGCGTCGTGGCGGTCGTCCTGTCCACGTCGCAGTTGGCGCAGCGGGATCGTTCGCTGGTTGTACGTTTTGAGAGCCTTCTCGTGTGCCTCCCTGTCAGCTTTCCGGGCCTTGGTCTCCAACTCGGGTCTTACCGCGAATACGTCTACCGTGGCGGTTCGCTCCTCGCCGCCGCGCCGATTGACCCTCCCGAGCCGCTGCACCATACGCTCGTAGGCGACCAGATCGCACACCATGTGATCCGCATCAAGGTCCACGCCGACTTCGCCCGCGGACGTGGCGATGAGGAAGGTCGGTGTTTGTGGCGAGGCCTTCGAGCCGCCGAGAAAACCGTGCGTTTCGAGCCAGCTCTCCAGCGCCGTGCGCTCGTATACCCTGCGTTCGCCGACAAGAAGCTCCGATTCGTGGCCAGCCGCTAGGTCTCCAGCCTTTCGTCGTTGCTTGCATTCCTTGTCGATCAACGTCTTCACTTCCACGGCGTCCCTGCGGCGGTCGCAGTAAACGAGCACACGGAATGGGCTACTGCTGTCGCCGAGCTCAAGGGCGCGATTGGCCATGCATTCGGTCAGGGACCCCGCATCCGTGGGTTCAATGATTCGCAGCCGCTTCCGCGCAGTGAGGCGCTGATGGACCACGGGCTCCTTGCGGTCCTCTTTCTCCAGCCTGAAGACGTACTCCGGCGGTGTCTCGACCGCCTCCCGCCCCGTTGCAGACAGGGACATCAGGCGGAACGACGGCGTGACCGGCTCACTTCCCGGTCTCGGGCCGAGCTTCTCATCGCGATGGTCCGCGACTTGGCGTAGGAGCGCTTCGAAGGGCGGACAGAGATGCGCCTCGTCTAGCAGAACGAGCGTGTCGACGCCGAGGAAGCCCGCGTGGTACGGCCGCATACCCCTCGATACGCCGTATCCTTCAAACAGTAGCCGGGAGCCGATCATGTCGATGGTTCCGACCACGATTGCGGGCTTGGTGGGATCTTCGAGCCAGTCGCGGTTGTCGGCGAATCCGCCGCGCAAGGTCGAGATTGGCAGAGCACCCGCACCATCCTGGAGCCGGAGTCGGTCCGCCAACTCGCTGGGCATGTTGCGCCGCAACTGCTCCGCGAATCGCGTTGCCTGGTCAACCACCGCGCGCCGGTCCACCACATATACGAGCCGCCTCGGCAGATGCGCCCCTGCTGCAAGGGCGATCAGCCACAAGGCCTCACGGAAGTCTTGCCAAGGCCGGTCGGAATGTCGACGACTTTGGGCAGGTCGGCGTTGATGCAACGGCGAAGAAGCCGAGACTGCCAGCGAAACGGCGGGTGTTCCTCGCAGTTCTCGGCTGTGAGGGTGGCAAACACCGAGGCCAGACGATTGTCGTCGTCCCAACTTGATGCGTTGATCACTTTACTCTCACCCCATCTGCGCGATGGGCCGGCATTGTCCCGATCTTAGTTGAAATAACACAGGCTCCCATCGTTACGTTTGATACGAGAAATCCCCAAGAAGCCTCGTATCGGTAACCCAAGGAGCCTGCCATGAGCAAGCTACAAGCACGGAAGAAGGGCGTCAAACGGACCGTGGCCATCGGCCCCGTGAACCGCCAAGCCACCGCGTCGATGGACGATCTGGAGACTCGCATCGAGGTCATCCAGCTGCTGATCCCTTTGGGTCTGCAGGCGGTCTCGGAGGAGCTGCAGCAGTCGGTCGAGGCCTTGGCCGGACCTCGGTATCAGCGCAAGGGTCCGGATCAGGCGTTGCGCCGCTGGGGGGCGCAGGCCGGGTCGGTGTACCTGGGCGATCAGAAACTGCCGGTCGAGGTGCCGCGCGTGCGCGATGTGGTCCGCGGCACCGAGGTCCCGCTGGAGGCCTATCAGGCCCTGCAGACGCCGAGGCAGATGGACCAGGGGCTGTTGTTGCGGGTGCTGAAGGGCTTGGCCACGCGCAACTACGAGGCCTGCGCCGAGACCGTCCCGCAAGCCTTCGGTCTGTCCCGTTCCTCGGTCTCTCGCCGGTACGTGAAAGGCACGGCGCGCAAGCTGGCCGAATTCCAGCAGCGATCCTTGGAAGGCTACGACCTGGTGGCGCTGTTTCTGGACGGCAAGAGCTTCGCCGACGAGGAGATCCTCATCGCCCTGGGTGTGACTCTGGAGGGCCAGAAGGTGCCCTTGGGCTTCGTGCAGGCGGCCACCGAGAACGAGCGCGTCTGTCGCCGCTTCCTGGCGGAGCTGGTCGAGCGGGGCCTGCCATACGAAGCCGGGCTGCTCGTGGTGATCGATGGAGGCAAGGGCCTGTACAAGGCGGTGCGGTCGGTGCTTCAAGGCCATGCCTGCGTGCAGCGATGCCAGTATCACAAGCGCCAGAACGTGGTCTCGTACCTGCCCAAGAGCGAGCAGGCCGGCCTTCGTCGAAAGCTGGAAGCGGCGTATGGGCACTCGACGTACGAGGAGGCCCAAGCCGCCCTGGAGGCGCTGAAACCGGGGTTGCAGTTGATGAACCAGTCGGCCCTGCGCAGCTTGGAGGAAGGCCAGCAAGAAACCCTCACGCTCCACCGCCTGGGCCTGATGCCGATGCTGAAGGCCTCCTTCCGTACCACCAACTGTATCGAGAACGTCAACAGTCTCCTGGAGCAGTTGACGCACAACGTGCGGCGCTGGACCAACTCGTCGCAGCGTCACCGCTGGGTCGCCACGGCGTTGCTCGACATCGAACCTCGCCTGCGCCGGATCAACGGTTACCACCACCTGCCGATGCTCCGACAAGCGCTCCAAGCCGAACTCGGCCTCAAACAGCTCGCGATGACGGGCTGACTCATCCACTCGAGGTAGTGTACCCCAAATCCTGGACAGGTGGCTAAGCGAGACTTTGCGTCCACCGACCCACTGTCCGGAGGGGCTTGGATGACGAGGAAACGCAAGACGCATTCGGCGCAGTTCAAGGCCAAGGTGGCCTTGGAGGCTCTGCGCGAACGGCAGACAGTCAACGAGCTGGCCCACAAGTTCTCCGTCCACCCCAGCCAGATCCACGGCTGGAAGAAGCAGTTGCTGGAGCGGCTGCCCGAGGTCTTCCGGGGCCCCGGGACCCGCCGGGGCGACGACGAGGCCGCCTTGGTGCCCGAGCTCTACCAGCAGATCGGGCGGCTGCAGATGGAACTGGAGTGGCTTCAAAAAAAACACGAGGCTCTCGGTGGCTGAGCGCCGCGCCCTCATCGAGCCGCACCCCGGCCCGCTGAGCGTGCATCGGCAGTGCCAACTGCTCGGGCTGGCCCGCTCCAGTTTCTACTACCGCCCGGAGGCGCCGGATCGGCTCACCCTCGACCTGATGAACGCCATCGACCGGATCTACACCGAGCACCCGGTCTACGGCGTGCGCCGGATCTGCGCGGCCCTGAGGCGGGACGGCTACCCGGTCAATCCCAAGCGCGTGCACCGCCTGATGAAGGCCCTGGGCCTGCAGGCGATCTATCCCCGGCCGCGACCGACTACCCCCAACCCTCAGCACCGGGTCTATCCGTATCTGCTGCGAGGGGTGACCGTGAACCGGCCGGACCAGGTGTGGTGCAGCGACATCACCTATCTGCCGATGCCCTCCGGCTTCGTCTACCTGGTGGCGGTCATGGACTGGTTCAGCCGCTACGTGCTGGCCTGGCGGGTCTCCAACACCCTCGACGCGGCCTTCTGCCTGGAGGCCCTGGAGGAAGCCCTGAGCCAGGGGCGGCCGGAGATCTTCAACACCGACCAGGGGGCCCAGTTCACCAGCACCGCCTTCACCGGGCGGGTCGAGGCGGCCGGGGCCCGGGTGAGCATGGACGGCCGCGGCCGGGTGCTGGACAACATCTTCATCGAGCGGCTGTGGCGCTCCCTGAAGTACGAGGACATCTACCTGAAGGCCTACGACAGCGTCCCCGAGTTGATCGAGGGCGTGGCGGCCTACTTCCGCTTCTACAACCTCGAGCGGCCGCACCAGGCCTTCGACTACGAGACCCCCAGCGATGTCTACCACCGGGCGGCCTGAGCGCGGGGGCTCCTCACGGCCTCGGTGGCCCGGCCTGGGTGCAAGTCCGGGAGGCGGGGCTTCGGTCCCAGCGCCGGGGCGCAGTACGGCTCCATTACATCTCGAGACTCTCGCTTGTACAAGCCCAATTCCTGTCCAGTTGACGGGGTACACTTCCCGAGCCTGGGCTACGTTTCAACTGAAAATGGGACTTGCCCGATGGGCCACGTCCTTAGGGAACAGCAGAAAGTCTCTGCCGCCGTCTTTTCCCACGTGTCTTAACTCTGCGACGCATCCTTTTTTTCCGCAAGGACTTCACGCACCACTTCGGCGGTCTCCTGCGCGCATTTCCGCAGCAGCTCGATCTCGTACGGCGTCAGCATCCGGGGAGTGGGCGAGGGCCCTATCAGCCGGTTGAGCTTGACCACCGAAGGAGTGGGCGATCTGTTGCCGCCATCACCCTCCGAAGGCCGGTACGGGTCCTTGCAGGACTTCACGCGAGTGCTCCGTTTGCCGTTCATCCTGGCTTCCGCCCCCGCTGGCGAGTTGCTCCTGAACAACGGTCTTGATGCTCCTCCGTGGCAACTGAGCTCTGCGACGAATCCTTCCTGGTCGCCAGGACTGCGCTTGCTCTCTCGCAGCAACTCGATCTCGTATGGCGTCAACATGCGGCAGCCGGGTGAGGGTCCAATGATCCGCTTGAGCTTGGCCGCCGAAGGAGTGAGCTTGGCGGTCTCGTCATTCCTTTCCTTCGGCTGCTTCCTGTCGCTTCCAGAAGTCATCCAATTGCTCCTGCGCGAGTGCACCCCCCCGCCACCAGCATCAAGGCGTCCACCGGAATGAGCCGCCCCTGCACGGGGTCTATACCCAGGCCGAAGATCTCCAAAGTGACCGCGCCCAGCAGCGGTTGAGCGCCCTCCTCCTGGAAGACGACCGGCGAGATCTCCTCGCGGCCATCGAGCCGTATCCAGGTCCGGCCGAAGCCCAGCTCGAGGCGGCGGCCATTGGCGAGGACGAACCTCCGGGCTCCGTGCGCGACGACACCCAGGCGCTGGAGCATCGAAATCGGAAGGGCCGTGCAGGTCGCCCCGGAATCCACGAGGGCTGCGACGGTCTCGTAGCGGCGGCTCCGAGGATCGGCCACCTCCAACGGTACGGTGAATGTTCCCATATTCTTCAGGTCCCGTGCGGAACCGGGGTGAAGAGGCACAACCCCATTCCTTGCCCGAAAATATGTATCCAAACGTGTAGTCACAAGAACATGCCTCCTCTCCCCGCCCTCCTCCCGCTCCTCCTCCTCCCGCCGCTGCTGGCCGCCCCGTCCCCCGCCGCTCCCGCGCCGGCGCCGGAGCTGGAAGAGAGGCTCCGCCGCTCCGTGACCGCCCTCTCCGCCCCCGAGTCGCGGATGACCGGCTATCCCGGAATCATCCAGGCCGCCGACTGGCTCACCGCCGAACTGGAGGCCATGGGCATCGGGGAGATCCACCGCCACGAGTTCCCCGTGCCCGTGCCGGTGGACGAGGGGTTCCGGCTCGAGGCGGGGGGCGAGTCCCTGAGGCTATTCGGCCTGTGGCCCAACCTGGCGCGCACGCCGACCCTGCCTCCCGGCGGCCTGGAGGGGGTCCTGGTCAACGGCGGGGACGGCGACGGCCTGGAGGGGCAGCCGGTGGCCGGTCGCATCGTGCTCCTCGACTACGACTCGGGCCGCGCCTGGGTCGACGCCTTCCACCTGGGGGCCGCGGCCGTGGTGTTGCTGGAATCGGCGCGGGCCCACCGCAAGGAGGCGGAGCTGAAGTTCCTCGACGTGCCCGCCGACCTGCCGCGGCTCTACGCCCGGGCTCCGGAGGCTGACCGCCTGCGCCGGCTCGCGCGGGAGGGGGTGCGCGTTCGTCTGTCAGGGCGCATGGTCTGGCGCCGGGCGGAGGGCCGCAACCTGGTGGCCGTGATCGAGGGGCGGGACCCGGACCTGCGCCGGGAGGCGATCCTGCTGACCGCCCACTACGACGCCGTCTCGCCGGTGCCGGCCCTGACGCCGGGGGCGGAGCAGGCCTCCGGCGCCGCGGCCCTGCTGGAGCTGGCCCGGGGCCTGGCGGCGCAACCGCCGCCGCGCACGGTGGTGCTCCTGTGGACGGCCGGCCACTTCCAGAACCTGGCCGGCATGCGCCACTTCACGCCGCTGCTGCTGCAGGCGGCGGGACGGCGAGAGGACCAGGTGAAGGACTCGCCCCTGTTGCGGCGGCTCTCCGGGCTGGACCTGCGCTTCCTGGCCGGCCTCGACCTGTCGGCGCGCAGCTCGCGGCTGGGGGTGTTCAAGCCGCGGGACCCCTACCGCACCTCGCTGCTGGTCCCCCCGGTCACGGCCCGCATCCTGGCGCTGGCCGCCGCCTACGAGGACTCGGCCGCGGGGGGCGCCCTGCAACTGGTCAACGGGCTCAAGCCGGATCTGGCCCGCCAGGGTCTCGGCGGCCTGGCGCTCACCGTGCCCCTCGACGCGTCCGTGGCGGCCCTGGCCGGGTGCCCCTCCCTGGCCTTCGTCACCGTCAACGACAGCCGCGCCGGCTTCGACTCGCCCACGGATTTCGCCGACCAGCTCTCCCTGGGCCCCCTGGCGCGGCAGGTCGACCTGCTCGCGCACCTGGTGGCCGGCCTGGCGGGGGATCCCCGGCTGCCGGACTGGGCCTGGGGCGACGACGCCTTCGGCACCGTCCACGGCGAGGTCGTCCACTACGGCCCCCGCAGCTATCTGCCCGACCAGCCCACGGCCGGCGCCCTGGTGCGGGTCCGTCTTCGCCAGCCCACCCTGGCCGGGGTGCGGCCCGACTTCTGGGCGGTGGCCGGCGACTCGGGCCGCTACCGCATTCCGGGCGTGGAGTCGGGTCTCATCTACACGCAGCCGGCGCGCCTTGAGGCCTACGGGCCGGACGCGGAGACGGGAGCCGTGACCCAGGCCCCGGACTGGGGCGTCAACGGCGAGCGCCGGCTGCCGAGGCGGGCCCTGACCGTGGTCATGGACGGCGAGGAGGAGGAGGTGCAGATCGTCACCGCCCCGCTCAAGGGGACGGCCCTGTTCTCCCTCTTCGACCCGCGCAACCTGCTGACCCCGGAACGGCTGCAGGTGATCGACGCGGCCCGGGAGGCCGAGCCCGCCGTCTTCGGCGCCTGCCTGCCCCTGACGGCGCCGGAGATGGAGCTCTTCGGGTACCGCAACCGCGTCGGCTCCTGGACCGAGCCGGTGGGCGTGCTCTTCGCGCCGCCGGGCACCCGCTTCAAGGCGGTCATGTCCACCGGGCGCTACGGGCTGGGGCGCCGGCTGCTGCTGCTCAACGGCTCGCCGGAGGCGCCCGAGGGCACGGGGTACGCCGCGGGGGAGGGCCGTCTGCCGGAGACCGCCCACCGGGTGGCCGCCGACCTGCACCTCCTCAACGGCGGGCGCATCGACGGACTGCGGCGCCACGGCGTGCGCAACGCCCGGCTCGCCGCCTTCCACGAGCGCTCCGGGGAGCTTCTGCGGGAGGCCGGGGAGGCGCGCCTCGCCCGGCGTCACCGCGACTTCGTCGACCGCGCCCGCCGCGCCTGGGCCCTGGGGGCGGCGGCCTACCGCGAGGTCGAGGGCACCCGCTCCGGGGTCGTGAACGGCGCCCTCTTCCTGCTGGCGGCGCTGATCCCCTTCGCCCACTTCGCCGAGCGCCTGCTCTTCGGCTTCGCCGGCCTGCGGCGCCAGGTGGCCGGCTACTTCGTCCTCTTCCTGCTGGGCTTCCTCGCCCTGCGCTACCTGCATCCGGCCTTCGAGCTGTCCATCTCGCCGGTCATCATCCTGCTGGGGTTCGTCACCCTCTCCCTGGGGATCCTGGTGGCCGCGCTCGGGGTGTCGCGGCTGAACCGGGAGCTGCGCGAGCTGGCCGGCGGGATGCGCGCAAGAGCGGGGGTGCAGCGCTCGGGGACGCTGCTGGCCTCGGTGGCCGTGGGCCTGGCGCAGATGCGGCGGCGGCCGTGGCGCACCGGTCTGACCTGCGCCACCCTGGTGATGCTCACCTTCTCCGTCCTCTCCTTCACCTCGATCCGCGCCTCCCTGCGCACCAACTGGGTGGACATCGGTCCGGGGGCCGCGTACGACGGCGCCCTGGTGCGCCTGCCGGGGTGGAAGACGATGGAGCTGGAGGGCTGGCGCATGCTGCGCGACTGGTTCGGCCCGGAGCGGGTCTCACCGCGGGCCTGGATGACGGCCTCCTCGGCGGCCGCCTTCTTCCGGGTGGAGCGCCAGGGGGCGGAGGACCGGGCCGTGGGGGTCCAGGGGCTCGCAGGGTTCACCGCCGGCGACGAGGCCGGCGCCGTGGGGGTCCAGGGGTTCGCAGGGCTCACCGCCGGCGACGAGGGGCTGCTGGGGCCGGGGCTGGTTGCAGGGCGCTGGCTGCGACCGGGGGAGGAGGACGCCTGCCTGCTGCCCGCGGGTCTGGCCGACTCCCTCGGGATCGCCGCCGGAGACCTGGAGGAGGCGCGGGTGCGGATCTTCGGGGAGGTCTTCCGCGTGGCGGGCCTGCTCGCCGGGGACGGCCTCGACCGCGCCGACCTCAACGGCGAGCCCCTGACGCCGCTGGATCCGGAGGCCCAGCAGCCCGCCGAGGCCGAGGTCGGCGGTGAAGGCGGCCAGACCCTCGTCTTCGCCCATCTGCCCGGCAACTCGACGCTGGTCCTGCCCTTCGCGGCCCTCATGCGCTGGGAGGATGCGCGACTGGCCTCGGTGAGCGTGCGCCTCACCGGCCCCCGCGAGGAGATCCGGCGGGATCTGGAGGAGCTGGCCGGGACCCTCGACCTGAACCTCTTCGCCGGGCTGGAGGGCCGCCGCCTGCTGATCAACACCGTGGGCGCCGCCTCGATCTCGGGCCTCGGCGGGCTGGCGGTGCCGCTGCTGATCGCCGCCCTCATCGTCCTCAACACCATGCTCGGCGCCGTCTGGGAGCGCACCGCCGAGATCGGCACCTTCAACGCCGTGGGTCTGGCGCCGGCCCACGTGAGCGGGCTGTTCATGGCCGAGGCCGTGGCCCTGGGCGTGCTGGGCGCCGTGGCCGGGTACCTCCTCGGCCAGGCGGCCGCCCAGCTGCTGGCGCACCAGGGCTGGCTGAGCGGGCTGGAGCTGAACTACTCCTCCTTTGCCGCGGTGCTCACCCTCGGCTCCATCCTGCTGCTGGTGGCCGCGTCGGCCCTCTATCCCGCGCGCCTGGCCGGACGCCTCTGCACCCCGGGGATCGAGCGCCGCTGGAGCCTGCCCGCCGGCTTCGACGGGGACCAACTCGAGGTGAAGCTGCCCTTCTCGCTGCCGCGCGGCGAGGCCCTGGGCCTGGCCGCCTTCCAGGCCGGGTTCTGGGCCGAGCACCAGGAGCAGTCCATCGGCGCCGGGTTCTACGTGGAGTCCCTCGACCTGCGCCGGGAGGAGGACCGGCTGCGCCTGGCCGCCCGCGTCTGGCTGGCCCCCTTCGACCAGGGGGTGGTGCAGCAGGCGGTACTGTGGATCCGCCCGGGGCCGGACCCCCGGTTCTGCGACCTGGAGATGCACCTGGAGCTGCAGGCCGGGGACCCGGCGGCCTGGAAGCGGGTGGTGCGCACCTTCCTCGACGACGTGCGCAAGCAGTTCCTGGTCTGGCGGACCCTCGACGAGGAGGAGCGGGGGCGGTACGCCGGTGAGCTGCCGCGCTGGGAGGGGGCCGGGGAGGGGGACGCAGCCCCGGAGGTAGAGGCGGCGCCGGCGTGAGACTGGCCCTGCTCATCGTCGGCCTCACGGCCGGGGCGGGTTGGCTGGCGCAGCGCGTCGAGCTGGTCTACAAGGGGCCCTACCTGGCCGGGGCGGGGAGCTATCCCGGCGGCCAGGTCTTCCTCGCCGTGCCCCTGGCGGCGCTGGCGGCGGCGGCCCTGTTCCGCCGGCTCCTGGCCCCCGGCGACCGGGCCGTGCTCTACGCCGCCCTCGCCGTGGGCGTCTCGGTCACCGCCTCGGGGATGATGCACCGCTTCCTGCCGGCCCTGGTGACCGGCTTCTACGGCGGCTTTGCCCGCCCCGGCGGCCCCTACTACCGCTTCCTGCAGGTGGTGCCCGGCTGGCTGGTCCCCGGCGGGCCGAACGAGGCGCCGGCGGTGGGCGCCTTCGAGGGCGGATCCGCCGTGCCCTGGGGGGCCTGGCTGGCGCCGCTGGCGGCCTGGACCGCCTTCTTCTGCGCCTTCTTCCTCACCAGCTTCTGCCTCGTCTCGCTGCTGCGCCGCCGCTGGCTGGAGACCGAGCGCCTCGGCTTCCCGCTGCTGGAGATGCCCCGGGCCCTGATCGAGGGCGGCCTCTTCCGCCGGCGCCTGTTCTGGTGGGGGATGCTGGTGCCGGCGGTGGTCCTCGGCGTCAACGGCCTGCGCCACTACGCGCCGGACGTGCCCGAGATCCCCACGGGACTGAACCTGGCCGGCTTCCTCCTCGACGATCCCTGGAAGGCGATGGCCAGCTTCGAGTCGCCCTTCTGGTTCGAGTTCGATCCGCTGCTGGTGGGCGTGGCCTTCCTCATGCCGGTGGAGGTCTCCTTCAGCACCTGGGCCTTCTACCTCCTCACCCGGGTGCAGCTGCTGGTGGGCCACTTCCTCGGCCGGTCGGAGTACCGCGGCGACTTCATCCCCGGCCACGGGTCGCCGTGGCTCGACTGGCCCGGCCACTTCCCCTTCTTCATGAACCAGGCCCGCGGCGGCCTGCTGCTGTTGGGACTGATGAGCCTGTGGGCGGCGCGCCGGTCCCTGGCCGCGGCCCTCTCCTGGCGCAGCCCGGCCACCTGGGGGCTGGCGGCGGGGCTCGCCTTCCTCTGGGGGTGGATCACGGCCTTGGGCGTGCCGGCCCCCATGGGCGCGGCGGCCCTGCTGCTGATCCTGCTCGTCTGCCTCGCCTTCGCGCGCCTGCGCGCCGACGGCGGCCTGCCGGTGACGGGGACCCCCATGCTCGCCGGCTACCTGTTCTTCGTGGCCGCCGGCACCGGCGCCGGGCGGTTCGCCGATTCCACCTACGTGGGCTTCGCCTTCCTCGCCGTCTTCGGGTTCACCATGATCGGCCTGTGGCCGGCCCTGCAGCTCGAGGGCCTCAAGCTGGCCGAGACCAGCGGCGCGTCCGTGCGGCGCCTGGCCTGGGGCATGGGCCTGGGGTTGATCACCGGGCTGGCAGCGGGCTACCTCTTCGCCCTGGAGACGATCTACGAGCACGGCCTCTTTGCCCTGCAGGAGCAGGGCGGGGCCCGGGCGGAGGCCCGTATCGGCCGCTACTACAACTACCTCTTCAAGGATGCCGGCACCGTCTCCGGCCCCACCGACTGGGTGCGGCTGGGCTTCCACGCCGCCGGCGCCGCCTTCACCGGGTTCCTGGCGCTGATGCGCCAGCACTTCCTGCGCTGGCCCCTGCACCCCATGGGCTTCGTCTTCGGCACCGGCTTCGGCTGGCTGGTGTGGGGGCCGGTCCTGAGCGGCTGGCTGTGCAAGTGGCTGGCCGTGCGCTACGGCGGCGCCCGCACCTACCGGCGGGTCCTGCCCTTCTTTCTGGGGATGATCTTCGGCGAGGTCTGCATGCGCCTGCTGTGGGCGGCGGTGGCCCTGTGGCAGGGTGAGATGGGCGGCGGATACCGAATCTGATGGCTGAGCCCGGTCCCATGCAGCCGCCCGACCGGTTCGCCGAGGGCTTCACCGTGCGCACCGTGGCCGGCGCCTTCTTCGTGGGCTTCATCATGATGCCGGGGGCGATCTATATGGGCCTCATCGCCGGCGTCTCCATGGGCGCCGCCGCCGAGTGGGTGACCATCATCCTGTTCTCCGAGCTGGCGCGCCGCTCCTTCGCCCCCCTGACGCGCCAGGAGATCTACCTCATCTACTACATCGCCGGGGGGCTGGCCGGCGCCGTGGGAGGCACGGTGCTGGCGGGCGGCCCCTTCGGGCAGCTGATCTGGCACCAGTACATCGTGCAGTCCCAGGCCGCCGCCGGCTTCGGCATCGCCGAGCTGGTGCCCGGCTGGGTGTCGCCGCCGCCGGGCTCCGAGGCGATCACCGGTCGCAGCTTCCTGCACCGCGCCTGGATCCCGCCGGTGGCGGTGCTGGCCGCCTCGCAGGTGCTGGCCCGCGTCGAGTGGTTCACCCTCGGCTACCTCCTCTTCCGGGTCACCTCCGACGTGGAGCGCCTGCCCTTTCCCCTGGCCCCGGTGGCGGCCCAGGGAGCCACGGCCCTGGCCGAGGGCGACGACGGCCGCGGCGGCTGGCGCTGGCGCGTGTTCTCGGTGGGCATGGGCATCGGCCTGCTCTTCGGCGCCGTCTACCTGGGCCTGCCGGCCCTGACCGGGCTCGTGGCCAGCGACCCCATCGCCCTGCTGCCCATCCCCTGGATCGACCTGACCCCCACCACCGAGTCCTTCCTGCCGGCCGCGCCCCTCGGCCTCGGCACCGATCTGGGCCTGGTGCTGGTGGGCACGGTGCTGCCCTTCTGGATCGTGGTGGGCTCCTTCGCCGCGGCCATGGTCCACGCCCTCGGCAGCCCCGTCCTCTACCACCTCGGGGCGCTGCCCCACTGGCGCCCGGGCATGGACACGATCCTGACCAACTTCGCCAACGATGTCGACGTGTGGATGAGCGTCTACATCGGCGCCGGCATCGCCGTCGGCCTCATCGGCGTCGGCCACGTCGTCGTCTCCCTGAGGCGATCCCGGGCAGAGGGCCGTCGAGGCCGCCCGGGCGAGGCGCCGCCGGGAAGGGGAGACTTCCCCTTGTGGCTGGCCGCCGGCGGGTACGCCCTCTCGACCCTGGCCATGGTGGGCCTGTGCGTCCTGCTCCTGGATGACGACGAGTTCCCCCTCGCCTTCCTGTTGCTCTTCGGTTTCCTGCTGACCCCGGCCATCTCCTACGTCAACGCGCGCATGGCCGGGCTCACCGGGCAGGCCCTGAGCTTTCCCATGATCCGCGAGGGCGCCTTCATCCTCAGCGGCTACCGGGGAGTGGACATCTGGTTCGCGCCGATCCCCTACGCCGACCACGGCCGCCGGGCCCAGCTCTTCCGCGAGGTGGAGCTGACGGGCACGCGCTTCAGCTCCATCCTCAAGGCGGAGCTGCTGCTGCTGCCCTTGAGCCTGGTCTGCGGTTTCCTGTTCTGGTCCCTGATCTGGCAGATGGGGCCCATCCCCTCTCCCGCCTTCCAGTACGCCCAGACCTACTGGCACCTGATCGCCCTGCGCCAGTGCCTGTGGTTCTCGGCCACCCTGGGCGGCGAGTCCCTCTTCGACCAGGCGATCAAGGAGTGGTGGATCGTCGGCGGCTTCGCCTTCGCCGGCGGGACCTTCGGCCTGCTGTCGCTGCTGCGCCTGCCCGTGGCCCTGATCTACGGCTTCGTGCGCGGCCTGCCGGGCCTGCCCCACCTGCTGATCCCGGAGATGGCGGGCGCCCTCATGGCCCGCTACTGGCTGGAGAAGCGCTTCGGCACGGCGCGGTGGCGCCGTTACGCCCCGGTGCTGCTGGCCGGCTACGCCTGCGGCATGGGCCTGGTGGGCATGTCGGCGGTGGCCGTGGCCCTGATCTCGAAGTCGGTGACGCAGTTGCTATATTGAATCTACCGTGGGACTGGACGCTTTCAGCCTGCTCGCAGGTCGCCGAAGGGCAGAGAGGACAGACATGAATGGCGACGCCTTCCAATCGCCCCGGTTGGGGCTCTGGCCCCTGCTTCTTGGCGTGCCCGGCCTTCTGCTTGCCCAGCCGGCGCCCGTGAACGCGGTCTCTCCGGCCGACACGATGCACTTCTGCGTTCCTTTCGATTACGAGCAGTGGAGGCGCGAGCACCCTCGCCCCGCGGCCAAGGGGCTGGCAGACCTGAGCGTGGGCGAACCGCGCACCGTGCGGATGATCTACTTCCTGCCCAACGACCGCCCATATCGTCAGGAAGTAGTTGATTCGATGAAGGTTGTGATTCGTCGAGTTCAGACCTTCTATGCCGAGCAGATGCAGGCGCACGGGTACGGCAACAGAACCTTCCGCTTTGAAACCGATACGCTCGGCGCGCCGCTGGTGCATCGCGTGGATGGGCAACATCCCGAGAGTCACTACCTTGACACGCACTTTGCTGGAGAGATTGGAGCGGTGCTTGATGACCAGACGAACACTTACTTTGCGGTCCTCGAGAATAGTACAGGTAGAGATCATAGGGGCAGCGCAGGAGGCGGAGGTCGGAGCGGCAAGAGTGGTGGTATTGCGTACGTTACTAGCAGAAGCATGTGGGCTGCGGCCCATGAACTGGGACATGCTTTCGGATTACAGCACGATTTCCGCAATGATTCGTACCTCATGTCGTATGGGGACCCATCAGAGTGGGACCGATTATCGGCCTGCCATGCGGAATTCCTCAAGGTGCATCCCTACTTCAATCCCAGTAGCCTGGTCAAGGAGACACAGCCCCCGACCATTGAGCACATTTCGCCACCTGGATATCCGGCCGGCTCAGAGAGCGTCGGCATCCAATTCGCAGTCGGTGATTCAGAAGGACTTCATCAGGTTCTCCTTCTTGTTGAGACAAGAGAGGGGCACTCGGCGGCTGGCTTCCTTGAAGTGAAGGCGTGCCGCGGGTTGTCGGGCGAGAGGGATACCATCGTTGAATTCGAGTATGACGGCCTCATTCCATCTTCCTTTGTCTCAAGTCTCTCTGATCGAATTGTGCATCCGATTTACGTAAAGGTCATTGATTCCGAGGGAGATGTGGCTTGGACGGATCTCTTGCTGTCGGAAATCTCCCCCCACTTGGTTGCAACCCTTGAAGGCCATGCGCATGAGGTCAATTCGGTGTCCTTTTCACCTGAGGGGACCACGCTGGCCTCAGCGGCATCAGAGGATGATGAGATCAAGCTGTGGCACGTGAATGCTCGGAAGCCTGTCACCACACTGAAAGGACACACGAGAACGGTTAGTTCGGTCTCCTTCTCTTCTCGACCCGGCGCCACTCTCGCCTCCGGGTCCTGGGATCAGAAGATCAAACTGTGGAACGGGAAGACCGGAGAACTGATCGCTACTCTGGACGGGCATACGGATGCGGTCACTTCCGTGGCGTTTTCCTCTGGCGGCACTACTCTGGCTTCCGGGTCGAGTGGCGGCACGGTCAAGATCTGGGACGTACAGACCCGGGTAGTGATCGGCACCTTGGAAGGAGATGCGTCCGATGTCACCTCGGTCTCATTCTCTCCGGACGGCACGATCCTGGCTTCTGCCGTGGAGGGTGATGGCAGGGCATTGTCCCGATCTTAGTTGAAATAACACAGGCTCCCATCGTTACGTTTGATACGAGAAATCGCCAAGAAGCCTCGTATTCGGTAACCCAAGGAGCCTGCCATGAGCAAGCTACAAGCACGGAAGAAGGGCGTCAAACGGACCGTGGCCATCGGCCCCGTGAACCGCCAAGCCACCGCGTCGATGGACGATCTGGAGACTCGCATCGAGGTCATCCAGCTGCTGATCCCTTTGGGTCTGCAGGCGGTCTCGGAGGAGCTGCAGCAGTCGGTCGAGGCCTTGGCCGGACCTCGGTATCAGCGCAAGGGGCCGGATCAGCCGTTGCGCCGCTGGGGGGCGCAGGCCGGGTCGGTGTACCTGGGCGATCAGAAACTGCCGGTCGAGGTGCCGCGCGTGCGCGATGTGGTCCGCGGCACCGAGGTCCCGCTGGAGGCCTATCAGGCCCTGCAGACGCCGAGGCAGATGGACCAGGGGCTGTTGTTGCGGGTGCTGAAGGGCCTGGCCACGCGCAACTACGAGGCCTGCGCCGAGACCGTCCCGCAAGCCTTCGGTCTGTCCCGTTCCTCGGTCTCTCGCCGGTATGTGAAAGGCACGGCGCGCAAGCTGGCCGAATTCCAGCAGCGATCCCTGGAAGGCTACGACCTGGTGGCGCTGTTTCTGGACGGCAAGAGCTTTGCCGACGAGGAAATCCTCATCGCCCTGGGCGTCACTGTGGAAGGACACAAGATCCCTCTGGGTTTCGTGCAGGCGGCGACCGAGAACGAGCGCGTCTGTCGTCGCTTCCTGGCGGAGCTGGTCGAGCGGGGCCTGCCATACGAGGCCGGGCTGCTCGTGGTGATCGATGGAGGCAAGGGCCTGTACAAGGCAGTGCGGTCGGTGCTCCAGGGCCATGCCTGCGTGCAGCGATGCCAGTATCACAAGCGCCAGAACGTGGTCTCGTACCTGCCCAAGAGCGAGCAGGCCGGCCTTCGTCGAAAGCTGGAAGCGGCGTATGGGCACTCGACGTACGAGGAGGCCCAAGCCGCCCTGGAGGCGCTGAAACCGGGGTTGCAGTTGATGAACCAGTCGGCCCTGCGCAGCTTGGAGGAAGGCCAGCAAGAAACCCTCACGCTCCACCGCCTGGGCCTGATGCCGATGCTGAAGGCCTCCTTCCGTACCACCAACTGTATCGAGAACGTCAACAGTCTCCTGGAGCAGTTGACGCACAACGTGCGGCGCTGGACGAACTCGTCGCAGCGTCACCGCTGGGTCGCCACGGCGTTGCTCGACATCGAACCTCGCCTGCGCCGGATCAACGGTTACCACCACCTGCCGATGCTCCGACAAGCGCTCCAAGCCGAACTCGGCCTCAAACAGCTCGCGATGACGGGCTGACTCATCCACTCGAGCCTGGGCTACGTTTCAACTGAAAATGGGACTTGCCCGATGGCAGAGTCAAGCTGTGGAACTTGGCGGCCCAAGAGTTGATCGGCACTTTGGAGGGCCATGCATCACCGGTCACCAGCCTGTCGTTCTCGCCTCATGGCGCCACTCTCGCCTCCGGGTCCTGGGATCGCACGGTCATGCTGTGGGATGTGAACACCAGGGAAAAGATCGCCACTCTGGAAGGACACGTGGCCGGAGTAAGCTCGGTCTCCTTTTCCTCAGCGAACGGGAGCATCCTCGCTTCCGGGTCGCGGGATGGCACGGTTAGACTGTGGGAGGTTCTGACCCGTCAAGAGATCGCAGCTTTCGGGCATACGGAGGCTGTCCTTTCGGTGTCATTGGCGCCCTCTGGCGCCACGCTCGCTGCCGGAGGGCGGGATGGAAAGGTCCTGCTGTGGGATGTGTCGGAGTGGATGGCGCCTCGTCCTGCCGTGCTGGAGACCATCTCGGGCGACGGCCAGCGGGGGATACCCGGCGGCGCCTTGGCACATCCCTTGGTGATTGAAGTACGGGATCAGTACGGCGATCCCCTGCCCGACGCGGCCGTCACCTTCACAGTCACTGCCGGGGACGGCAAGCTCAGCGGCCGCTTCGCCGTGGAGCACGTCACCACCGATGCCCACGGCCGAGCCGAGCTGCCCTTCACCCTGGGCCTCCACCCGGGGGCCAACACCGTGAGCGTCTCCATCGGCGGGCGCGAGGTGGAGAGGTTTCATGTGGAAGGCGTGGGCATCGCCGTGGCCGAGCTGGAGGGAGACGACCGGACCTGGCATCTGCCCAAGGGGGCCTCGGTGCGCTTGGGCAAGGGGGCCCTTGGGGAAGGCGACCGGGCGGTGGCCCTTTCGCCGGACGACCGCTGTCTGGCGGTGGCCAGCGCCATCGGCGTGTGGCTGTACGAGGCGGCCACATCCCGGGCCTTGGCCCTGCTTCCAACGGAGAGTTCGGTCCATGCCGTGGCGTTTTCCCTCGACGGTACCCTCGCCTCGGGGTTGGTCAATGGCCAGGTCGAGTTGTGGGAGGTGCGAACCGGGGAGCGGACCGGCACGCTGAGCCATGCAAATCCGGGCTGGGAAACTTCGGTGGCTTTCTCGCCGGATGGGACGGCCCTGGCGACCGGGTCAGGGGATCAGGTGATCAAGCTGTGGGATGTCGAGACAAGACGTCAGGTCGGCTCCTGGAAGTTGGAGGGCAATGACTCCTCGCCCTTTCTCTCGGTGGTCTTCTCGCCGGATGGAGGAGGGCTTGTGTCGGGGTTCGGGGACGGCACGGTTCGGCTGTGGGACGTGGCCTCCCAAACGGAAGTCGGTACGCTGGAAGGGCCTAAGGATCTGATCACTTCGGTGGCACTTTCGCCCGATGGCGCCTTGCTGGCTTCGGCCGGGTGGCGGGATCCCACGATCCGGCTGTGGGACGTGGCCGCACAGACAGAAGTTGCCACGCTGAGAGGACGTACCGGGGAAGTCTATTCCGTGTCGTTCTCTTCTCCAGATGGCGCCACTCTGGCTGCCGGGTCGAACCACACGGTCAGACTGTGGGATGTGGCCACAGAAGAGGAGGTGGCCACCTTGGAGGAGCACAGGGGTGATGTCCGCTCGGTGACGTTCTCGCGCGATGGCGCCATCCTGGTTTCCGGGTCCGCGGACGGCACGGTGCTCGTGCGGGATGTGGAGACAGGGAATATCGCAGGTGTCTCCGGGCACGCGTCTTTGTCCTCGATGGCGCTTTCGGCCGACGGCATGCTGCTGGCGGCTGCCCATGGAGATAGCAGGATACGGCTCCTGGACCTGAGGACCCAGGTCCTGGTCGGCACTCTGGAAGGGCCTGAGGAGGAGGGATTCAGCGCGATGTCGTTCTCTCCCGACGGGTCCCTCCTGGCGACCGGAGGCTGGGCTGGCCAACTCATGCTGTGGGATGTAGAGACCAGGAAGAAGACCGCCACTCTGGAAGGGGCTTCGGGGAGAATCCGTTCGGTGTCTTTCTCTTTGCCCGACGGCGCCCTCCTGGCTTCGAGCTCGGATGAGACCGTCATACTGTGGGATGTGGGGACCAGGGAACAGATCGCCACCTTCGAAGGCCATACGGCTGAGGTACGTTCGGTGTCCTTCTCTCCGGACGGCGCCCTTCTGGCTTCGGCAGGCGGCAATGAAGACAAGACGGTCAAGCTGTGGGACGTGGGGAACCGAGACCTGGCCGGCACCCTGGAAGGGCATATCGCGTCAGTCCATTCCGTGGCGTTTTCGGGCGATGGGGCCATCCTGGCCTCCGCGGGATCGGACGGAGTCATGCTGTGGGACGTGGGTACTCGAAAAGGGATCGGCGCCTTGGAAGGTAGTGGAAACAGCACGGTGTCGTTTTCGCGCGATGGGACCCTGCTCGTTTCGGGATCAGACCGCGGGTTCAGGCTGTGGGATGTGGCAACAAGACAGATGATCACCACGCTGGAAGGACATGCTCAATTGGTGAAGGGTGCGGCGTTCTCACGCGACGGCATCGTCGTTACCGGGTCGGAGGACGGCACGGTGCTGCTGTGGGATGTGCGGCCGCAACCTCAGGCCCTGACCAAGGTTCCCGGACCCAGGCAGCAGAGCGCGGCCGGCGCCGCCCTGGCTCAGCCCTTCGCCGTCCTGGTACGGGATCAGTACGGGGACCCTCTGGCCGGGGCTGCGGTCACCTTTGCTGTCACCGCCGCCGGCGGGACCCTGTCCGCCACCACGGCCACGACCGATGCCAACGGCCGCGCCTCAACCACCCTGACTCTGGGCCGCACTCCGGGGACCAACACCGTCAAGGCCACCATCGTCGGACTGGAGCCGGTGATCTTCACGGCCACCGGGCTGGCGGTGGCCCAGGCCTTGGAGAAGCTCTCCGGCGATGAGCAGGAGGGCGGGGCCGGGGCCGCCCTGGGAGAGCCCTTCGTCGTGGAGGTGCGAGATCAGAACGGCAACCCCCTCGCGGGGGCCCAGGTCACCTTCGCGGTCACCGCCGGCGGCGGGACCCTGTCCGTGACCACCGCCACGACCGATGCCGACGGCCGCGCTTCGACCACGATGACCTTGGGCAGCACCCGGGGGAGGAACACCGTCCGGGCCACCACGGCCGGCCTGGAGGCGGTGACCTTTGCCGTCACCGGGCTGGCGGTCCCCCGGACGCTCGACAAGCTCTCCGGAGACGAGCAGCAGGCCGCGGCCGGCTCGCAGTTGGCCGAGCCCCTCGTAGTCTCGGTGCGGGATCAGAACGGGGCTGTCTTTCAAGGCGCGGTGGTCACCTTCTCCGTCCTCGGCGATGGTGGAACGCTCTCGGCTCTCACCGACACCACCGACGCCGAGGGGCGCGCTTCCACCACCTTGGCCCTGGCGGAAGAGCCGGGGACCTATTCCGTCGTCGCAACGGTGGCTGGTCTCGAGCCGGCGACCTTCACCGCCACCGCCCAAGCCACCCCCGACTTCGACGGCGACGGCGAGGTCGGCTTCCCGGACTTCTTCCTCTTCGCCGAGGCCTTCGGCGGCAGCGATCCCCGCTTCGACCTGGACGGCAGCGGCTCGGTGGACTTCGCCGACTTCTTCCTCTTCGCCGAGCACTTCGGCCAGCCGGCGCGGGCCAAGCTGGTAGCCATGGCCCGGGAGCTGATCGGGCTGCCCGACGGCCCGCAGCTTCGGCAGAACGCGCCCAACCCCTTCAACAGCGGAACGGTCATCACCTGGTTCCAGCTGCAGGCCGGTCCAGCGCGCCTGGAGGTGTTCGCCCTGACCGGTCAGCGGGTGGCGGTGCTGCAGGAGGGGCCGAAGAAGGCGGGCCTGCACCGATTGCGCTGGCACGCTCGAGACGATCAGGGCCGGCCGCTGGCCAGCGGGGTCTACGTGTACCGGCTGGTGACGGCCGAGGCAGTACACACGCGCAAGCTCACCCTGCTGCGGTAGGGCGGGTCATCAACTACCGGGCGTTTGAGGCTCTGCCTGGGTCCCGATAGGGTAGGCCGTGCCCAATCTGCACCCTGCATGGGAGCGACAGGTGTCATGATTCCACGGTCGATTCCCTTGGTCCTGCTGCTGGCGGCTCTAACTGCGCCGGCTCTGGCGCAAGCCGGCCCCTCGGCGGCGGCCGGGACCGACACGACGGACGTCTACGAGACCCGGCGCAACCACCTCCTCGCCTTTCCGAAGTACGTCTGGAACACCCTGGTCTATCCCATCGGCCGGTTCACCATCTGGGTCGAGCACGAACAGGTGCCCGCTCGCGTGGTGGATCTGTTCACCAACGAGGCGGAGACCTTCGGGGTCTTCCCCTACGGGGCTTTGGGCGGAGAGACGGGAACCGCCGGCGGATTCACGACGTTCCATTCCGATCTGTTCGGACGCGGCAAGGGATTCTCGGCGAGCCTGGTCTCCAACCGCGGCAACTACAGCGGAGCCGCCCTGTACGACGACCCGGGCATCGGCGGCGGCCCCTGGTACTGGAATGCCTCTGTCGAAGCGCTGAGGACGGGGCATGAGAACGCCACCATCAACGGTAAGCTGCGGGGGGCGGGTTCCCTGCTCGATCTCGAGCAGAGGGATGCGAGGATCGCCCTTGGGCGCGGCTCCAACTACGGCGAGACCGAGGGCTACGAACCGGATGCGATCCTCGAGCTGCGCCTGTCCCACGGCTTCCGGGAGTACGTCGCCGACTGGCCCATGCCTTGGCATATTCCCGGCCTGAACCAGGCCATCAACCTGTTCTCGGTGGGCGCCGCAGCAGCCTTCGACGACCGCGACTTCAAGCCGTCCACCACCTCCATCAGCCATCCCTTGAACTACCAGTTCCCCGGGCGGGTCCTCCTCTTCGCCGACGACCGCTACTACAGTTTCCGCGACACGGCTTTCCCCGAGCACGGCGGACTGGCCAGCATCGAGGCGGACTATGTAGCGGGTTCCAGGGACGTTCGGTATCTCCGCTACGCAGCCGAGCTGCAGCGCTTCTTCACCCTGTTCTACACGAACCGGATCCTCGGTCTCAGGGCCAGGCTCGAGAACACCCACGCCTTGGGAGAGGCCAGCCTTGTCCCGTACTCCGACATGCCCACCCTGGGCGGCGGCCAGCGGCTGCGCGGCTACCGGCGGGGGTTCTTTCGCGACAAGGGCAGCCTGCTGCTCAGCGCCGAGTACCGCTACCCGATCTGGGATACCTGGAACGCCTTCCTGTTCTGGGAGGAAGGCCAGGTGTTCGAGAGGTACGGAGATCTCGAAGCTGGCAGGTTCGAGTACAGCTTCGGCGCCGGCATCAGCGTGCGGACCGAGCGCGCCTTCCTCTTCGGTGTGCGCATCGCGCGCAGCGAGCAAGAGAAGGCGTTGACCGGCTTCTCGCTGGAGAAGGAGTTCTGATGAGCTCCCTGCGAGCCGCCATGCTGCTGGCCTTCGTGCTCTTGTTGCCGGTCGCAGGTGAGGCCACCTCCAGGCTGACGGCCGACCCCATCAAGTGGTTCGACGCCGACAACAAGCCGATCGCCGAGCCGGCCGAGGCCGGCGAAAACAAGATCTGGGACTTCATCGACAAGACCACCTTCTACCAGGTCGGCAAGGTCCTCGACCTGGGGTGGACGGCCCGCCGGGTGGGCCACCTCCTCGGCGTCGTCGGGCCGCGTCAGGCCGACAACGTCAACGCCCTGGACGAGGTGCCCAACTCCTCGTGGTACACCAACCGGCACTTCCTGCGGCCCATGACCCTGGCGGAGTTGGCCGAAGGGCCGGGGGTGGCCCGGCCCGACGACAGCGGCCCCTGGGAGATCGTGGCCGGCAAGTTCGAGGGGATCACCGCGGGCTTCACCATCAAGGACGCCTCGGGCCGGTACTTCCTGCTCAAGTTCGACTCGAAGGGGAACGACGAGATGGGGTCCGGCTCCGAGGTGGTGGTCACCAAGGCGCTGCACGCCGCCGGCTACAACGTGCCGCGCAACTCGGTCGTCTACTTCGATCCCGGACAGCTGGAGATCGGCCCCAGGGCCAAGGTCTCGGCGGGAGACGGTGAGAAGCGGGCCATGACCCGGGAGGACCTGCAGGAGATCCTCGACAGCCTCACTCCGCAGCCGGACGGCACCCTGCGCTGCCTGGCGAGCCAGTTCCTCGAGGGCAAGCCGGTAGGGGTCTTCAACTACGACGGCCGGCGCAAGGACGACCCCAACGACAAGGTGGACCACGAGCACCGGCGCGAGCTGCGGGGGTTGCGCGTCATCGGCTCCTGGCTGAACGACGCCGACCGCCGGGCCGCCAATACCCTGGACATGTACGTGACCGAGGCCGACGGCCGCAGGTACGTCCGCCACTACCTGATCGACATGGGCTCCGCCCTCGGCAGCGGCAGCTGGAGACCGCACCAGCCCAAGCACGGCAACGAGTACATGGTGGATCTGCGCACGATCTTCGGGTCCTTCGTCTCGTTGGGGTTCTACCGGAAGGAGTGGGAAGAGCCGGTGCCCATGTCGTACATCTCCCTCGGCTACTTCGAGAACGAGACCTTCAGCCCCGGGGGGTGGGTGCCGGACTATCCCAATCCCGCCTTCGAGCGTTGCACCAACCGCGACGGGTACTGGGGCGCCAAGATCGTCATGGCCTTCGGCGACGACGAGATCCGCGCCATGGTGGAGCGGGGGCGCTACTCCGATCCGGGCGCGGCGGAGGAACTGACCCGGCTCCTGGCGGAGCGGCGGGACATGATCGGGCGCTACTGGTTCGAGCGGGTCAACCCGCTGGACCGCTTTGCCGTTGACGGCTATCAGCTTCGATTCGTCGATCTCGCCGTGGAGGGCGGGCTCGTTCCGCGTGAGTCACGGCAGTGGCGGTATGCTGTCGTCGACGCGGAGGGGGATCGGCTGGTCGAGCCGCGGCGGGTGGCAGAGCCGGTCCCGATCGGGGACGAGGCACGGCCGGGTCGGTTCTTCGGCTACCGGCTGCAGAGCCGCAGCGGCGAGAGGGAGAAGTGGAGCAAGAGCACGACGGTGTTTCTGTACAATCACGAAGACGGACGTCTGCAACTGGTGCGGATCGACAGGGAGGAGTAGCCGAGTATGGAACTGGCGGGATTCGTGTTCTTCGAGGCCTTCATGCACTACCTGGGCGTGCTGCAGTGGCCGCTGGTGGCCGTCTTCCTGGCGTTCATCGCCTGGCAGATAAGGGGCTTCGCGCCGGAGGAGCGGCTGCAGACGGCCCTGATGTTCTTCTACTTCTTTCTCGTCATCTCGACCTTCTGGATCCTCAAGCCGATCAAGAAGGGTCTCTTCATCAGCTACTACAAGGGCGTCGGCGGCTTTGACCTGCTGGGCTGGCAGCTCGACGCCGCCCAGGCGGAGCTGCTGGCCAAGGTCCTGAACATGGCGGTCGCCGCGGCGGCCGTGGCCGTCTTCACCCTTCTCGCCCGCTCCTTCCGGCGACAGCAACTCACCTGCATCCTGTCGGGCTTCTTCATTCTCTGTTTCCTCGCCTACAGCTTTCTCCTCGAGGGTGCCGGCAGCGGTACGGTCTGGTCGTTCTACCTGTTCGGAGACCTCTTCAGCACGATGATGGTGGCCACCTTCTTCGCCTTCCTCAACGACAGCGTCGATTCCGGCTCCGCCAAGCGGCTCTACGGGCTCATCGGCCTCGGGGGCGTCTCGGGAGGGTTCTTCGGCAGCGCCGTTGTGGGCGCCAACGTGAAGACTCTCAGCCCGGCCCTGTCCATGTGGTTGTGCCTGGCCATCGCCGTTGGCATCGTGCTGATCGCCCTGGCGGCGGGCCGGGTCGTGAGTCGCAAGCTGGCCGCCCCGGCCACCGGGGGAGACGAGGAGGCCTCCGCTTCTCAGACAGAAGCGCCCAAGGCTCAGGCAGCGCCTGACAGTCCGTCCAAGGGAAATCCGGCCTGGGAAGGGGCACGCCTCGCTCTTCGCTCACGGTACCTGGTGTCCGTGGTGGCCATCGTCGGTCTCTACGAGATGGTCTCCACCATAATGGACTTCCAGTTCACCTCGACGGTGCTGCACTACCTCGACGGTCCCGAGATCGGAGAGCACTTTCCGCGGGTCTTCACCTTCACCAACATGGTCGCCCTCGTCGTTCAGCTGTTTCTCACCAGCTTCGTCATGACCCGGTTCGGCGTCGGGACCGCGTTGCTCTTCCTGCCTGTCGCGGCCCTTCTGGGTTCGGCCGGCTTCCTGATCGCTCCCGTGCTCCTCGCCGGGAGTCTGTTGAACACCACCGACAACGGCTTCAGCTACTCGATCAACCAGTCGGCCAAGGAAGCCCTCTACGTCCCCACCACGAGGGACGAGAAGTACAAGGCCAAGGCCTTCATCGACATGTTCGTGCAGCGGTTCGCCAAGGCCCTGGCCGTGGGCCTGAGTCTTCTGATCACAACCCTCTTTGCCGGGTATTCGAGCATTCGGTGGTTGTCGCTGGTCACCGCCGTCATCCTGCTGCTGTGGATCCTCGCGGCCCGGTACGCGGGACAAACCTTCCGCGAGAAGGAAGAGGCGTCGTCGGTCTGAAGGTGCCTGGTATGAGAATCGAGCCGGCCCTTGCTCTCTGGATCCTCATCGGCTCGGCGTGCAGCCATACCAGTCCTATGTCCGGCGAGAGGATCAGCCACAGGGTCCTGTTGTTCGGAGATGGAGGCGCGCCATCCATCGACGAGGCGACTCCCGCCGGGGAGCTCTACAAGGGTGATCCCACTCTGAGAAGCCTCCATTGGTGGGCCCGGAGCATCGGGGGCGGGCGGCCGGGGCCGGCCAAGGTGGACAAGGATGGTGTTCGGATCATAGCGCTCGATACCCAGTGGTGGTTGCATCGCGACGATGACAAACCAATGGACTTGAACGGCCGGTTCCCCTGCCGGTCGCGGGCAGCATGTACCCACTCGGACCACAGTCTCCATCCTCGTCAGCGGTTCGGGCTCGAGGACGAGCAATGTGAGTCACGGGAAGGACACCCTCTTTGCCCACGAACATCTGGGGTACATGGCGGTCGATTTCGTGGAGGATGGCCGGGTCCTGCTGCGGGTGGTCGAGCCCACGGAGGAGGGGCAGATGATCGCTGGAGTCATCTAGGCCGGGGCGGCGGGAAGCACTTCTTCTCCGGAGGGGTATCCGAGGGAGAAGTGGCGGTAGGCGAACTCTATCCGACTGTCGTCGTCGAAGGCCTCGACGATCTTGCCCACGATGTCGCTGGCGATGCGTTCCCGCTCCACCGCTATGGACTGGTACCGCAGCCGCATCGTTATCCCGGAGTGGAAGAACTCCGCGCGGACGAACGGCGTCTCTCCCGTCTCCTCGATGATCTCCCGGGTCACCTCCACGGCGCAGTCGATGAGGGTCTGCTCGGACAATCGGTAGTCGGAGTGGTAGGAGATACGCACCGGCACCTCATCGAGGATGTGCCTGGCTTCCTCGGAGCCCGAATAGTTGGTGACCATCTGGTCGAAGAGGACTGCATTGGGGATCAGAACGGCCCGATTGGATGACTCTTCCCCGGGGATGGTCCCGCCCACTTCCCCCAGCAGGATATGGGTCGGGCTGATGTCGAGCACGTCGCCCCGCACCCCCTGAAGGATGATCCGGTCCCCGATCCGGAAGGGCCGCTTGATCAACACCATGAGCCAGGCGGCCACCCCGGTGACCGGGCGTTGCAGGGACCAGCCCAGGATCATGCTGAGAAAGGCCGCGCTCAGCCCCATGGCGGCGAATGAACCGGACAGGCTGACAGCCACGAAGACGATCCCCGCCGTGAGGAAGGTGTACTTCAACAGCGAGTGGACCCTGTGGATCTGTATCGGCCGGCGGTTCTGGCGCCGCATGGCTCCCAGGACGAGGCCTTTGGCGGTCCTGTAGACGAGGATCAGTACCGTCAGCACGAGGACGCCGGGCAGGATGTACAGAATCACGCCGATGAGATCCCTTGCCAGCTCGGGGAAATGATGGGAGACCCATCCCTCGGGGCCGGTCAACCAGTCGGTCATTCTCTCTTGCATCGGTCAGTTCCCTTTGCCTGGGGCGATGGTCGGGGACGCGCCGTCCTCGTGAACGATAGGAAGCCAGGTATCCGCAAGCTATCCGGATGCCCTGTTGCACGCACCGGGAAGAACGGCTATATCGCTGCGTCACCTCTGACCACCCCGGGACCCCGCAAAACCCTTACGGAAAGGATCCGTCCATGAACCTCCGAGCATGCCTCAAGGCGCCCCACCTGCCGCCGCCGGCCGACGGCGCCCTGCTGCTGATCCGCCTGGTGGCCGGTCTCGCCTTCGTCTGCCACGGCTGGGGGAAGATCCAGAACCCCTTCGGCTGGATGGGGCCGGAGGCCTTCGCCCCGGGTCTGTTCCAGGGCCTGGCGGCCCTCTCGGAGTTCGGCGGCGGGATCGCCTTGATCGTGGGCCTGCTGACGCCTCTCGCCTCCCTGGGCATCGGCTGCACCATGGCCGTGGCCGTGTGCATGCACGTCTTCCTGCGCGGCGACCCCTTCGTCTCGGCGGGGGGCGCCTCCTACGAGCTGGCGGCCGTCTACCTCTGCCTCTCCATCCTGCTCATCGCTGCCGGACCGGGGCGCTTCTCCGTGGACGCCAACATCTTCGGCCGGGGCTGCCGGGAGTCCTGAACCCCGAATCCTCGGGGCTCGCGGCGGGCCTCCGCGCGCCGGGCCCCCAGGAATCCCACATGACCCGCAACGGATCCCGCGGACCGGCCCCGGACGGCTCCTTCAGCATGGGAGCCGTCCGCCTCACCCGGCCCGCCGCCATGGACACGGACTGCTACGTGCACGGCGTCGTGCCCGTGGACGGCCGCGACGCCTGGGCCCTGTTCTGCGCCTGCACCGCCGGCGACCTGGGCGGCGCGCGCGAACTCCTCGGCCGCGATCCGAACCTCGTCAACGCCCAGCACTGGTACCAGTTCCCCCTCCACATGGCGGTCCGGGAAGGCCATGCCGACGTGGTGGAGCTGCTGCTGGCCTCGGGCGCCGATCCCGGCCAGTCCCGCTACACCTACAACTCCTGGGACAAGCTGCTGGCCGTCGCCGCCGAGCGAGGCCACCGCGAGGTCGACGGCCTGCTGCGGCAGGCCATGGCCGCCCGCTTCGGGTACGACGGGGGCTTCGAGCCGCTGGCGGCGGCGGTCCGGGACCACGACCGGGAACGGATCGAGGCCCTTCTGGCCGCCGACCCGGAGCTGGTGAAGGCCGCCGACGCCCTCGGCAACAACCCCCTCCACTGGGCGGCCATCACCCGGCAGCTGGACCTCGTGGACCGCTTCCACGAGCTGGGTGCCGACATCGACGCCCGCCGCGCCGACGGCCGGGCGCCGGTGCAGGTGGCCGTGGACGGGGACTACTGGTTCCGCGCCCGGGGCCTGCCGGAGGATGCGATCCAGGACCCGTGGGTGGTGGCCCGGCACCTGCTGGACCGGGGCGCCGCCCGCGATTTCACCCTGGTCTGCCGCATGGGGGACCTCGAGGGGGCGCGGGAGATCCTGGCCGCCGATCCGGGGGCGGCGAACCGCCTCGACCCGGCCCGCCGCAGCCCCCTGACCGCGGCCGTCCAGGCCGGCCACCTGGAGCTCGCCCTGCTGCTGCTGGACCACCGCGCCGACCCCGCCCAGCCGGAGGATCTGGCGCCCCGGGGCGCGGCCCTGCACGAGGCCGCGGCGGCCAATCGCCTCGACCTGGCCGCGCTGCTGCTCGACCACGAGGCCGACCCCGACGCCGAGGTCGACTCCTCGGGGGACTGCTGGTTCATCGTCGAGTGGAGCCACCCGGAGGAGTGCGGCCCCATGCAGGAGCTGCTGCGCCGCCGGGGGGCCTCCCCGACGCCGCCGGATACCCCCGTGGAGATGAAGCGGGCCCTGCTGGAGGGGTACCCCGCCTCCGGCGACTGGGCCTTCATGGCCAACCTGCTCGACTCGGAGGAGGAAGGCCTCCACGACCTGTTCCTCGAGCGCTGGGGGCACGTGGTGGCCGACCTGGCGCCGGGGGACGTGTGGGGCGGCCACGTGCCCTCGCCGGGGCTGCTGGTCAAGCTGCTGGAGGCCGGCCTGGATCCGAATGGGTCGAACTGGATCGGACGTACCTTCCTGCACGTGGCCGCCGAGAAGGGCGCCGTCGAGGCCGCCGCGGCCCTGCTCGAGGCCGGAGCCGAGCTGGAGGCGGTGGAGCTGGAGCACGGCGGCACGCCCCTGGCCGCGGCGGCGCGCGCGGAAGAGGCGGAGATGGTCGCCTTTCTTCTGGAGAAGGGGGCGGACCCGGACGGCCCGCCCGGATCGCCGTGGGCCACGGCGAGGGCCCGGGCGCGGGAGGGAGACTCGCCCCGGGCGCGCGAGCTGCTCGCCTGAGGGACGGCCCGTCCCCCGGTTGTCCCGGCCGCGCCGGTGCGCGAACGTTGATCCTTTCCGTCCGCGGATCACCCACCCCCGAGGGGCCTTCTCCATGACCGTCTCCGTAGCGCCGAGAGCCGGGCGCCACCACCTGCACATCCCCGGGCCGGCGCCCATCCCCGACGCGGTGAGCCGCGCCATGGCCCGCCCCCTCATCGACCACCGGGGACCCGAGTTCGCGCGCTTGACCCGGTCGATCCTCGAGCGCCTCGGTCCCGTCTTCGGCGCCGCCGGCCCCGTCGCCGTCTTTCCCTCCTCCGGCACCGGCGCCTGGGAGGCGGCCCTGGTCAACACCCTCTCCCCCGGCGATCAGGTCCTGTGCTGCGACAACGGCCACTTCGCCCGGCTCTGGGGGGAGGTCGCCCGCCGTCTGGGCCTCGCCGTGGAGCGGCTGGGCTGCGACTGGCGCGATCCCGTCGATCCCCGGCTCCTGCGGGATCGTCTCGCCGCCGACGCCGCCGGGGAGATCCGTGCGGTCATGGCTCTGCACAACGAGACCTCCACCGGCACCCTGAGCGACGTCGCCGCCCTGCGCGCCGCCATGGACGACGCCGGCCACGGCGCCCTTCTGCTCGTCGACGCCGTCTCCTCCCTGGGCGCGGCCGACTACCGCCACGACGAGTGGCGGGTGGACGTCACCGTCGCCGGCTCCCAGAAGGGCCTCATGCTGCCACCGGGCCTGGGGTTCAACGCCATCGGCGAGACCGCCCTCGCGGCTTCGAAGGAGGCCGGCCTGCCGCGCTCCTACTGGGACTGGGGACCGCTGCTGGAGGCGGAGGAGCGGGGGTTCTTCCCCTACACGCCGGCCGTCTCCCTGCTCTTCGGGCTGGAGGCCGCCCTCGGACTGCTGGAGGCGGAGGGCCTGCCCGCGGTGCAAGCCCGCCACCGGCGTCTGGCCGGGGCCGCCCACGCCGCCGTCGATGGCTGGGGGCTGGAGCTCTTCTGCGCCCCGGAGGAAGCCCGCTCGCCCACCCTGACCGCCGTCCGGGTGCCGGAGGGCTTCGACGCCGACGAGCTGCGGCGGGTGATCCTCGAACGCTTCGACCTGTCCCTGGGCACGGGGCTGGGCCCGCTGGAGGGGCGCCTCTTCCGCATCGGCCATCTCGGGTCGGTGAACGACCTGCAGCTGGCGGCCGCCCTGTGCGGCGTGGAGATGGGCCTGTCCCTGGCCGGGGTCCCGCACCAGGCCGGCGGCGTCCGCTCGGCCCTGGAGCGGCTGGCCGCCGCATGACCCCCCCCTCGACCCGCAACCCGGCAGCGGCGGGAGCAGCCCCGGTGACCCGCGTCGCCGTCATCGGACTGGGCGGCATGGGGGGCCACCACGCCGAGGCGGTGCGGGAGGAGCCCGGCTGCGAGCTGGTGGGCGGCGCCGAGATCGATGCGGAACGCGCCCGGACGTGGGCTGAGCGCCATGGCGCCCCCGTCTTCGACGACTACGAGCGCCTCCTCGACGAGACCGCCCCGGACCTGGTGGTGATCGCCACCCAGGCGCCCCGGCACGAGGCGCCGGTCCTGGCCGCCGCCGGCCGCGGCGTCCACGTGTTCTGCGAGAAGCCGATCGCCCTCGACCTGGTGCAGGCCGACCGCATGGTCGCCGCCTGCCGGGACCACGGCGTCCAGCTCGCCATCAACCATATCAAGAGGACGAGTCCTTACAACCGCCACGCGCAAGGGCTGATCGAGGCCGGCCGCATCGGCCGCGTGATCCGCCTGCAGGCCGCCAACAAGGGGGGACGCAAGGCGGGCAACGAGTTGATGGAGATGGGCACCCATCTCTACGACTGGCTGCGCCTCTTCGGCGGCGACGTGGAGTGGCTCCACGGCCACCTGACCCAGCTCGACGGCACCGAGTCGGGCCTCGCCGACATCCGGCACACCCAGGAGGTCGACCCGGGGGACCGCGACGCGGGCCTCGTCCTCGGCGAGCGCGCCTTCGTCAGCCTGCGCTTCCGGGGCGGCGTCCACGCCGACGTGCGGTTCGCCGCCGAGGCGGAGACGGAGGACCGCAACTACGGGATCGACATCGTCGGCACCGAGGGCCGCCTCGCCCTGCGCGGCAGCGTCGGCAGCTCGATGTTCCTCCACCGGGGGGCGCACATGGCGCCGGACGACGCCTGGGAGCCCGTCCCCCTGCCCGAGGAGGACCTCGACGAGGCGGGCCATCCGCGGGACCGGGAGTCGAAGCGGCGGTTTCTGCAGCGGCGCATGCTCCGGGACCTGATCGACGCGGCGGAGGAGGACCGGGAGCCGCTGTCGAGCGGCGCCGACGGGCGCGACTGCCTGGAGATGATCCACGCCACCTGTGAGTCCCACCGGCGCCAGGCGCGGGTGGAGATGCCCCTGACCCCGCGCCAGCACCCCCTCGAGCGCTGGCGCCGGGAGTCCGCGGGGGAGTGAGCCCATGAGCGCCGGCAAGGTCTACCGCACCGAGCTGACGCCCGTGGACTTCCTGCGGCGCAGCGCCCGCGTCTTCCCCGGCAAGACCGCCGTCGTCCACGGTGACCGCCGCTGCACCTATGCCGGGCTGGAGGCGCGCGTGAACCGGCTGGCCTCGGCCCTGATCGGCGCCGGCCTGGTGAAGGGGCAGCGTGTGCCCTGCTCGAGGCCCACTTCGCCGTGCCCGCCGCCGGGGGCGTGCTCGTGGCCGTCAACACCCGCCTCGACAGCGGCGAGATCGGCTACATCCTCGAGCACTCGGGGTCGTGCTTCCTCTTCGTCGACGAGGCCCTGGTCCACCTCGTGGAGCCCCTCGACCTGGCGCGGATGCAGGTCCTGCGCATCGCCGACACCGGGGGGCCTACCTCAACGCCCTCGGCGAAGGCATCGAGACGGGCATGAGCTTCGATACCGTCTACCCGTCCACATCACCCTCCTCGAGCACCCGGCTGCGCGCCCCCTCGGGCGCCGGGTCACCGCCGTCATCGCCGGGGCGCCGCCGTCGCCGACCCTGCTGGCCCGCCAGGGGCAGGGCTACGTGGTGGCCGACGAGGTCCGCGTCGTCGACGAGGAGGGCGAGGACGTGCCCCGCGACGGGCGGACCATGGGCGAGGTGGTCATGCGCGGCAACATCGTCATGAGGGAGTACTTCGATCAGCCGGAGGCCACGGCCCAGGCCTTCCGCGGCGGCTGGTTCCACTCCGGCGACCTCGGCGTGCGCCACCCCGACGGCTACATCGAGATCCGCGACCGCGCCAAGGACATCATCATCTCCGGGGGCGAGAACATCTCCACCATCGAGGTGGAGCAGACCGTGGCCCGCCATCCCGCCGTGCTCGAGTGCGCCGTCATCGCCGTGCCCGACGACAAGTGGGGGGAGCGGCCCAAGGCGTTCGTCACCCCGAAGGCCGGCCGCCGGGTGAGCGAGGGGGAGATCATCGACTTCTGCCGCGAGCGCCTGGCCCACTTCAAGTGCCCGGCGGCCGTCGAGTTCGGCGAGCTGCCGAAGACCTCGACGGGGAAGGTGCAGAAGTTCGTGCTGCGCGAGAAGGAGTGGGAGGGCCGCTCGACGCGGGTCAACTGATCGGCCGCGGGCCTCCCCGGGTCAGTCGGCCGGCGAGGTACGCGCCTCGCCGTGGGTCCGCGACGCTCGCAGGGTCCGGAGCAGTTCGGCCGCGGCCTCCGCCTCGGCCTCGGGCGCCAGGCCGCAGAACCGCTCCACGGCCGAGACCGCGTCGCCGTACTCCTCCTGCAGACCCAGCACCAGGCCGAGGTTGTAGTGGACGTTGGGGAAGGCCGGCTCGATCCCGGCGGCCAGCTCCCAGTGGAGTCGCGCCGAGTCGTGCTGCCCGGCCTCGAAGAAGAGGTTGCCCAGGTTGTAGTGCGACTCCCAGTGGCGGGGGTCCCGCTCCAGGGCCTGCCGGAAGCAGTCGAAGGCCTGCCGGGAGCGGCCGCCCGCGAACTCCAGGATGCCGAGGTTGCAGTAGGCGTCGGGGGCGCTGTCGCCGGCCTCGATGGCGGCCAGGTACCCGTCGCGGGCGGCGCCCTCGTCGCCGGCCTCGTCCAGGGCCAGGGCCTGCTCGAAGGAGGCGGCCGCCGCCCCCGGGAAGCGCAGCACCTCCGTCGACGGAGGGCCGGCGAAGAGGTCCATCTGGCCCCGTGAGCCGCCCCGCGGCCGGCGCCGCACCCGCGTGAGGCCGAAGGTCGAGGGGGCGCGGGGCTGCCCGCCGGTCGCCGGGGCGCCTGGAAATCGCAGGATCTTCGCCATCCTTCAGGCCGTCTTCCGGGCCGGGGCGTCCATCTCTTCCGACTCCTCGGCGGCCTCGCCCGAGGCCCGCTCCATGGGCCGGGCCTCGCCCTTGGCCAGCTCGATGCTCTCCTTCAGGGCGGTCATGATATCGACCACGGGCGCCACCTCTTCCTCGCCGCCGGTGACCACCTCCCTGCCCGCCACCTTGGCGTCGATCATCTCCTGCACGGCGTCGTGGTAGGCGTCCTTGATCTCGATCTCCTCCAGCGGTCTGGTCATCGAGTCGATCAGGCTCTGGGCCAGCTTCAGTTCCTCGGCGCTCACCTCGCCGCCGGCCAGCCCGGGCACGTCGCCGACGCTGCGCAGGAACTGGGGGTAGCGCACCTTGTAGACCACCAGCCCCTGCTCCTGGCAGCCGATGAGGACCATGTCCTCGCGGTCGCGCAGCACCAACTTGCCCACACCGAGCTTGCCGCTCTCCTGCAGGGCCCCGGCCAGCAGGGCGTAGACCTTGACCGCCACCTCGCCGTCGGGGCCTGCGAAGTAGGGCGTGTCGTAGAGGCTCACGTCGACCTCGCCGGTGTTCACGAAGCCCTCGATCTCGATGATCCTCGAGCTCTTGACCTTGACCTTCTCGAAGTCCTCGTCCTGCACGATCACGTACTCGTCGGGGGCGTACTCGTAGCCCTTGACGATGTCGCCGCCGCCCAGGTTCTCGCCGCAGCTGCGGCAGACCTTCTCGTAGCGCACGCGGCCGTTGTCCTCCTTGTGGAGCTGGTTGAAGCGCAGGCTCGAGCCGGAGTCGACGGCGTTGTAGAGGCGGATGGGGATGGTCACCATCGAGAATCGGATGTGTCCCTTCCAGAGAGATCTCACGGCTGTTCCTCCTCCATGGATGGATCGGACAGGTCGGGCCGCAGGCGCAGGAACACGGCCTCGCGCAGGGCGCCGGTGTTGGCGAAGCTGGCGTACTGCACCTCGCAGTACAAGCGGGGCTCGACCCAGGTCGTCTCGGCGTCGTCGGGCGGCCTCTCGTCCACGGGCCGCTCGGCCTCCGGCAGGCTCCGCAGCTCGGCCAGCACCTCGGCCAGCTTCCGGTCGTCGAAGCCGCCGCCCACCTTGCCCCGGTACTTGAGCGCGCCGCCGCCGCCGTTGGGCTGGGCCAGGTGCAGGGCTCCGAAGGAGCGGCTGCGGTCGCCCTTGCCGCGCGTGTAGCCGACGATCAGGCACTGCGCCGTGCGCCGCACCTTGACCTTCAGCCACGACGAGGCGCGCTGCCCGGGAATGTACCGGCCATCCCGCTTCTTGGCCACAATTCCTTCTACCCCAACCCTTTTGGCCGCCTCGAAGAGGGCCAGGCCGTCGTCGACGGCCTGGCTCAGGCGGTAGGCCCCGCCCGGCTTCCGCAGGGCGTCGGCGAGCCACGCCCGGCGGCGCTCCAGGGGCTCGTCGACGATCGGGCGGCCGTCGAGGTAGAGGCAGTCGAAGAGGTAGCAGACCGCCGGGTGAGCGATCCTCGCCTTCTCCACGGCGCGCTCGCCGCGGGCGTGGATGCGGCCCATGACGTCGGTGAAGACCGGGCGTCCGTCGTCGTCGAGGCAGACGATCTCGCCGTCGAAGAGGGCGCCGTTGGCGTGCAGCTCCTCCTCCGGCCGGCCCAGCTCCGGGAAGTGGGCGGTCACGTCCCGCCCGGGGCGCGTGCGGATGCGCACCTGGCCGTCGTCGATGGCGATCGTGGCGCGGATGCCGTCCCACTTCACCTCGTGGAGCCAGTCGCCGCCAACCGGCACCTCGTCGCGGCTCTCGGCCAGCATCGGCCCGGGGGGGTGCTGGAGCCAGTCGACCTGGGGCGTGTCGACGCGCTCCAGCAGCCAGTCCCGGCCGCGGGTGTTGATCAGCCGGTACTCGGCGGTGAGCTGCTTCGACTGCAGGCGGAAGTAGAAGGAGGCGTCCTTTTTGTCGCGGGTGATCTCGTACGAGCCGATGGCGTAGACCCACATGGGGCCGGCGCCGTACTCCCCCTTGGGGATCTCCCCCTCGAAGGTGAGGTACTCCAGGGGGTGGTCCTCCACGTTGACGGCCAGGCGCTTGACCCCCGGCCGAGGCGGCAGGCCCTTGGGGACGGCCCAGGAGCGCAGCGTCCCGTCCTGCTCCAGGCGCAGGTCGTAGTGCAGGCGCGAGGCGTGATGCCGGTGCACGACGAAGGCCCGGCCCTCGCCGGCATCGGGCCCGGGGGCGGGCTCGGGGCTGCGGCCGAAGGAGCGCCGGCGCTCGTAATCCTGCAGCTGCTCCGGCGTCTTGAAGGTCCGCGACTCGCCCGGGTCCCGCTCCTCCTTGGGCGCCGCTTCGCGGTCGGTGTGCAGGCGCACGGCGTGGGCCGCCATCGCCTCCCAGGGATCGCCGCGCTCCAGAACCTTCTGCCGGGCCGTGTGGACGTTGTGCTCACGCGGGTCCTGGAGCCCCTCCAGCTCCTCCCAGGTCACCGGCATCGACACCGGCGCTCCCGGGGAGCCGCGCAGGCTGTAGGCGCTGACGATGGTCTGGGCCTGGCGGTTGCGGTAGACGTCGATCAGGACCTTGTCCGGCCGCTTGTCGCGGCGGATCTCCAGGGTCGTCCCCGGCCGCGCCTTCACGAAGGGCCGGGCCAGGGCCTTCGCGGTCTCGAAGACGGTGCCGGAGTCGTAGCGCGGCTCCAGCGGCGCCACCACGTGGATCCCCTTGCGGCCCGTGGTCTTGCAGAAGGTGTGGTAGCCGAAGGACTCGAGGTGGTCCTTCAACTCGAAGGCGAGAGCGGCCACCTCGGGGAAGGGGGTGCCCTCGGGCGGGTCGAGGTCGAAGACGAAGTAGTCGGGCTGGTCCAGGTGAGGCCGCCGGGCGTGGATGTGGTGCAGCTCGATGGCGGCGTGGTTGGCCAGCCACACGAGGCTGGCCTCGTCGGTGGCCAGGACGTAGTCGACGCTCTTGCCCTCGGCCCCCTCGTCCCCGATGCGCTCGTGATCGAGCCACTCGGGGCAGTACCGGGGGCGGTTCTTCTGGAAGAAGCTCTCCCCGTGGATGCCGTCGGGGTACCGCACCAGGGACAGGGGCCGCCCCTTGATGTGGGCCAGGATCGTCGGCGCCATGGCCAGGTAATACTGGACCAGCTCGGCCTTGAGGACGCCGTCCTCGGGCCACAGCAGCTTCTCGAGGTTGGACAACTCGATGCGGCGTTTGCCCACCTGGGTGATGCGGGAAGTACGGGGCATGTCAGGGACCAATATACGAAGGCGGGAGACCCAGGGGTGCAAATGTCTATTTGGTTTTGGGACGGTTACCCGCCTCCGTCGCCCGCGGGAGGTGCTCTCCTCCGGCAAGGGCCCGGACGCTGGGACTCGGACTCCGCGGGGCCCCTTGACAGAATCTTGATGGCGATGTCTCATTGTACCGTACCCATGTGGAGATCCTCCCACCTCCAATCCAGGCGAACTCCATATTTGTTGCATCAGAGAACCATCGCCGTCCGGGTTCGACAGGATCCACCTGTGACAGAAGCAATGCGATCTGGAGTTCCTCCCGTCCTGCGTCAAGCAAGCAGTCCGCGGGGTGGTGCTTGAGCACCAGCACTTTGGAGGGAGCACACAACGAACAGGATTGGCCGCCCGTTCCTCATGAAAAACAACCCGCTTCCAAGACTCGACAAATCACCTGACCTCAGGCGGCACCTGCTCCCGTACTGCCGTCTGAAACCCGGTGAGATTTGGCGAGACGAAGTTTCCGGACATCGTGTAGGATGTCTTGATGCCACGAGCCGGGATGATATCCAGCGGATCATGGCCGGTGAACGCGCCATCCTGGCGATTCATGATCCACCATACACCCTGGCCGCTTTCCAGCGCCGCTCAATCGTTGAGTATATCAGCTGGTGTGAGAAGTGGATCATGATTACCTACGGCGTATTGTCGCCAGATGCATCACTCTACGTCTGGCTCGGAGCGGATCAGAAGAACGGCTTCCAGCCGCTTCCCGATTTCATGACAATGATGCGAGATACGCAGTTTTCTCGGGTGTAGCCTCGGTTTTACGCAGCCGTCTTGTCGGTCTGTTGTGTAGTCTGATGGAGGTACCAGTTCCAGAAGGCCTCCCATCGTTGGGATTGCACGTGGACTCGTAGATTGAGGATCTGCTGGCCTCCTTGGCGGGTCCAGCGCATGCCGCTGCGTTTGAGTCGATGGCCGACCAGGGTCTTGGCGGCGGCCTCCACGGGACCACTGGAGAGGATCAACCCCGAAGCGCGATAGCGCGCGTAGTCCATCTTGTCCCGGTTGTTCCGGAAGTAGCCCAGCTCGGTGGTCACCTGACGATGGCGTTGGGAGCCGGGACGAAGGTTGCGGCGGTGGTAGGCCAGGGAGCGGATCAGGCCCTGAACGGCCCCGGGCTCATGACGCAGTTTGTGCCGCCAGGATCGGTACCAGCGAGCCGCTTTCGACGACCGCTTGCCGAAGAGGGGCTCGGCGGCCTTTGACAGGTGGTGGGCCGCGTGATAGAAGTCGAGAATCCGGGTGAAGCCGTCGAACACCGGCTGCCGATCCACGCTGCGCCAGATCTGGCGCTGGCCGTCGGCCAACACCACCCGGTGGTCATACTCCCCCCGCTGCAGGGCCCGGGCCGTCTCCTCCACCAAGCCGTGGACCAGGGTCTTCATCTTGGGCTCCGGCATGCGCGCGGCGTAGCGCACATCGACCATCCCTACCCCGGCCTCCTTCCAGGCGGTGGGCGCGCGGTCGGGGTCGGGATCCGTCGGTCGTTCGGCGGGCCGTCCGCGTTTCGGCGCCGGCTCCCGCAGCGGCACGGTGACGCCGTCCCAACTGACCACCAGGGTGTCGCCCTCGGTCTTTAGGGGCGCCGCCTCCTGCAAGGCCAGCTCGAGTTGCTCGGCGTGGTCCTCGGCGTACTGACCGACGGTGGTCAACAGATGCTGAATGGCGGTGCGCGACGGGGACGCCGGCAACAGCTCGGCCAAGCTGGCCTCGACTTCGGCCGGGACCAGGCGGGCGCCCAGAAAGGCCGTGAAACGCTCCAGCGCCGGCACCATGAATCGGTGGACCATGCCGCAGCGCTCATCCAAGGGCACCCGGCTGGGGCCGCCCCGATCGGGCTGATACAGCCGACGCGGCACCTGGACCTTGCCCCACAGGGTCATCCATTCCTTGTGGACCACTTGCTTGAACCGGTAGACCCGACCGTGGTGGACCACGGTGTCGTCGGCGATCTCGCACGCCTGCGCCAGCCGTTGGAAACCGATTCGACCGAGGTCGTCCAAAGCATCTCGCAACTCGCTCACCCTCTCGCGAAAGTCCTCCGGGCCGGCCTCCGGGGATTGCAGGCGATGCTCCCACTGGAGGACATTTTCCTCGAACTTTGTCAGGCGAGCGTGAAAATCCTTCGTATCTTCCATCAGGGACCCCTTTCCGGGTTTGGGCGTAAGTCCTTACACCCAAAGATACATTCGTGCCCGGACTTGGGGTCCCCCTTTTATCGACAATCTGCGTAAAGTGAAGGCTACACCCGTTTTCTCCCAGAAGCTTCATCACAATGCGAAACCAGCGGGGATACGGCACTCAGAAGAATTGGATGGCGGTCCGGCAAGAGTTGCTATACTACACAAAGGGAGAGCCTGTCTTCAATGTCGATGCTGAGTATACGGACATCCCGAAGATTCTCCGTGGATACTACAAGAAAGTAAATGGAAAAGTCATGGAGAATATGGAACGAAGCCGATCCGATACAATTCGGGCGGGGAATGTCTGGGTTGACATTCAGCAGGTGTTTTACCGAATGGAGGAGAATGCCTCGGGCTGTTATGCCCAAAAGCCGTTGAAGTCCATTGACCGAATCATCCGAGCCAGCTCCAATGCACATGATCTGGTAGTCGACTTTTTCTCCCATTCCGGTACGACACTGCTCGCATCTGAACTTCTCAACCGCAGATGTTACACGGTGGATATCGATCCTGTCTATGCTGAAATCACTATCCGACGTCTTGAACGGTTTCGAGCCACCGGCCGCGTCGGCTGGCAGAATCAACACCCCTTCCAGGATCAACTCCGTGGTTCTATAGGCGCATCGGTCATCCAGCCCGACGTCGAATCGTCTGAGTCGCAACGATTCCTGAGCTCGACTCGCTAATTGCTCTCCTGCCAAATGAAACGGACGTTCGCGAGCGACTTGCTTCTCTTGTGTCTGTCTATCCATTCAATGAGTATGAGTATATGGTCGCCACACTGCTGGGGATGGAGGTTCTAACCCTAGACGACTACTATGACCTTCGCGATAGCTACATCGCCAGAAATCTCTATCTTTACATTTTCGAGATAAGTGCACCTCGGACTTTCGGTGAATCATGGGCACAGGGTCATCTGAAGGAACTGGTGCCACCCCTGCAGAAACCTTCGAAGACAATCGATCCGGAATACTCGGGACAATACGATCTTGTTCTCGAAAGTATCAGGATTGAGGTCAAGGCATCGCGAGCTGTCGATTCAGATATGGATGCTCCGCTCTATGTCAAGGCTCTATCCTCGGATTCCAAGAAGAGTTTCTGGATGAATTGCCAGCAAGTGAAGCCAAGCTGTTGCGATGTGTTTGTGTGGGTTGGAGTATGGCGAGACATCATTCGATACTGGGTCCTTTCTTCCCATGAAGTGGAAACAAACCGGTACTATTCTCAAGGACAACATCGTGGGAATGTTGGGGAAGGTCAGCTTCATGTCAAGAAGGAGAACATAAGTGAGTTCATCGAGTACGAAGTAAAGTCGAACAGGCTTGAGGAAGCTAGCCGGAGGGCCTATGAGCGACAACGATCAGCCAAAGGTGGAAAGAGGTAGGTGACACTTTTGGTTCGCACATCTCTGAGTGGTGGACTGAGGCGATTCTGGATAGGAGATGGGGAGTGGTGTGGTGTGACTGATGCCAAGAAAAGAGAAGCGATAAGAAGCTCTACGCTGCTTTGGAGCGGATGGTGATCGATGCGCTCACTGGAGCCATGAACAACGACCCAACCCAACTCAGCGCTACCGACCCGTGTCCAGTTTCCAAGGCACCTGACAGATGGGGTTTGCGAGTACATTATCACTGGCACTGGTTACTTCAACTTCCGGGGACGTGACGGGCTGATCAGGGAGGTTGGGAAGTACGTTGGTACCAGCCACTACCCTAACGTTGCATAAATCTGTTTGAAGGCGGTGGTGTGATCAGGCGGCATCCTTCAGTGTTTCGAGGAAATGCAACAGATCTTTTTCCACTTTTGGATTGGAGTTCAGGGTCAGGGTCAACTCGCCCTTGGGCCGAGTGAGGCGCCCGGCGCGCTGAATGAAGCGATGACGCAGAGTGTCCAAGGTCTGGAAGGTCCACGCCGCCGGGCGTTTGGCGCGCGAATAGTTGGATCGCGCCTGCGCCCGCATCTGCATTTCGCGTCCCAGATTGTGGGCCATCATCGCACACAAAGTCACCATCTGGTTGCCGAGCAGCCGTCGGGTGGGGATCAGATCCAGCCCGGCCTGTTGCTTGGCCTCGGCGAAGATCCCTTCCTGGGCGCCGCGGCCATAGTGGAAGAGGAGCACGCGGCGGGCCGAGATCCTCTTGTTGGTCACCAGAACGCGGTACTCATGATCGATGGGCCGGGGTTCGAACAGATCCAGTTGCAGCGGTTCCTTGGTCTGACGCGCGACCGCACGGCGGACCAAGAGAAATCGGTACGAGGCGGGCCAGCGTTTGGGTTTCCAGTCACTCTCGAAATAGGCGCAGTGTTCATCGAGAAAGCGCCAGCGCTGGCGCGCTTCGATCTGGTCCTTGAGTACGGGGAAGCGTTCGAAAGGGACACTGATCGTGCATTCGACGCCATACAGGTCCAGGAGCGTGAGCGTGTCCTGGCTGAAGAAGGCACTGTCGAGTCGGGACTCGAGCACGGTAGGCGCCAGCGCGTCGCGCACCCGATCGAAGGCGTCCATCATGAACGCATGGGCGTCCTTGCTGTCATGGACGTTGCCGGGGCGGTGAAGGACATCGAAGAACTGTCCGGTCTGCGCCACCGTACAGAACAGGTTGTAATAGCTGCGCGCCCCTTTCTTTTTCGGATTATAGCCCACGGCGGTCCCTTCGGCATGACCACAAGTGGAGATCACCGAGCCGTCGAAGTCGAGGGTCAGACGGGGGAACCGCTCGCGCTGGAGCGCCTGCACCACCAGGACCGAAGACAGGTGGCGCACTTTTTCGATACTCGAACGGCCCATTCTTGCGAGGGCGCGACTGAGGGTGGCCACGTCCGGCAGGCGGCGCAAGCCCAACAGACGCAGCACCACCGGATCGTCCCGGTAATAGTCCATGTCTCGCAGCCGCCGGAAGCCCAGCAGCAGATGCACGATGAGCAACAACACCATGAGATGGGGACCAAAGATCGCGGAGCTCTTGGCGGGGAAGCACGACTTCAGCCGAGTCTTCAGATCCAGGCGCCGGAAGAGCAGTTGAAAAACGATGGCTCCCGCAAAGGAAGTCAGCTGTTGATCCTCGAAGCGAAGATGCGGGAGCTTGTGAAAACGGGCCAAAATGTCTTCTTTTCTGAACCTCACTTGCGGTGTCCTTCTGAAAGGGGTCGATACATGTCTTGGTCGACAGTATCAAATACCCCTTTTTCAGAGGGCGCCGCAAGTGACAATGGGCCGTTCGGAGGAGGAAAAAGCCCTGTTCTTATGCAATCAGAGGGTCTACTTGATAGCGGCAATCAGGAAACCCGGTTACAAGGAGTCACTCGAACGACTTCATGCTTTGCGAAACTACGCTGCACATAACAGCAAAGTGGCGAAGCAGAGGGCACTAGAGTCCATTGGGCGGAAGAGGATAGGATCCGCTGGATCATGGCTGAAAGTCCAGGATCGATTTGGTGGGCTTGTCCGGGACCTCAAGAACCTATCGGGTGATATCGAGGCCGGTGCTCCGTATTGAGGCATTGGAAGGGGGAGGCAGGGCAGGCTTCCTCCTTTGGCGGATGAGCATTGAGGAAGGGGCCGTAGCCTCTCCGGTCCGGCCGGCCCGGCGGGACCCCGAAGCGCCTTGCCGGCCGCGGGGCCTCCTCTTCTACAGCAGTGTCAGCCCTCTCCAGGCGTGCCGATCTCAACGATGCCGGCGAAGGGCCGCCGTCCGGGAGCGGCCGCCGGCGGGGGCGGCGGCGAGCGCCTGGAGGCAGAGCTGCGCTTCTTCCGGGGTCAGCGCCGCCAGGTCTGTCCAGACCGCCCGCACCCGCGCCATCACCCGGAGGGGCTCCGCGCTCCGCTCCCAGTTCGAGATGGTGGCTCCGGACACGTCGAGGAGGAGGGCGAGCTGGGCCTGCGTCATGCCGAAGCGGCGGCGCAGGTCCGCGACCTCGCTCCCGGAGAGGGGTCCGCTCGCGGACTCGCTCCCGGACCCGTCCGGGCCGGGGCTCAGCTCGATACCGAAGATGTCGCCCAGGTCCTCCTCGGCGATGCGCCGCCCTTCCTCCGCCGGCGCCGCGGCGGGGACGGCCATGCCGGCGTCGACGTCGATCAGCTCCTGGTGGTCGACGCCGCGCAGCAGGAACAGCAGCTCCGGCTGCTCGTCGAGCCGGGCGCCGACGCCGTAGAGCACGGCGGCCACGTGCTTGCACATGACCGCCCAGTCGGGGCAGCTGCACGACAGGCGGATCTGTTTCGGCCGGGGGAACAGGCCGCGCTCCGGGTCGCTCACCTCGGCCATGACGCGGTCGGACAAGCGGCCCTGGAGAAGCTCGATGAGCGAGCCGATCTGCCCGGCGCAGCGGCGCTTCAGGGCGCGCCACAAGGAGGCGCGGAGCGGGTCGATTTCGACGGCCACCTCGTAGAGGTCGCGGCCGATGACCACGGCCCGTACCACGCCTTCGGCGATCTCCAGGTGGCACACGGCCCCCCTGCGCACGTAGGTGCGGCCCCGGGGGAGGCGGTTCTCGAAGTCGCTGAACTGCTCGAGGTGGCCGCACCAGGCCCGGCCCCAGAAGGTGCGGGCGATCTCCCGGCCCTCGACGACGACGGGCTGCACCGCGACTCCCTTCCCAAGCAACGCCCCCGCGAACCGGGCGGCGGCGGCCTGCCGCGCCGCCACGGGCACGTAGGGCCTCCAGCGACCCCGCCTCCGTCCGTATCCGGCCATCCCTTTCTCCCGCGGGCCTAGGCGCCCGCCCGGTCGATGTCCAGCGCCACCGTGGCCAGCAGCTCCTCGTCGCCCATCTCGGTGAGGGCCGCCTCGCCGCCGCCCTCGAGGAGGTCCCCGGCCAGGGCGCGCTTGTCGTCCACGAGGGCGTCGATCCGTTCCTCCACGGTGCCCCGGCAGACGAACTTGTGGACCAGCACGTTGCGCTGCTGGCCGATGCGGAAGGCGCGGTCGGTGGCCTGGTCCTCCACGGCGGGGTTCCACCAGCGGTCGAAGTGGACGACGTGGGAGGCGGCCGTCAGGTTGAGGCCGACGCCGCCGGCCTTCAGGGAGAGCACGAAGAAAGGCGGCCCGCCGTCACGCTGAAAGGCCTCGATGAGGGAGCTGCGCCGCTTCACCGTGGTGCCGCCGTGGAGCACGAGGCCGTCGGCGCCGAAGACCTCGCCGAGGAAGGCGGACAGGGGCTCCGTCATCTCCCGGAACTGGGTGAAGACCAGCGCCTTCTCCTGGCGCGAGGCGATCTCCTCGGACAGCTCGCGGAGGCGCTCGAACTTGCCGCTGTGGCCCGGGTCGAAGGCGCCGTCGCCGAGCCAGTGGCTGGGGTGGTTGCAGATCTGCTTGAAGCGCATGAGGAAGGAGAGGACGAGGCCGCGCCGCTGGATGCCCTCGACGCCGCCGTCCAGGGCCTCCTTCAGCTCCGCCACGGCGCGGGCGTAGAGGGCGGCCTGGGGCTTCGCCAGGCCGCAGAAGCTCTTCATCTCCGTCTTCTCGGGCAGGTCGGCGATGATCGACCGGTCGGTCTTGAGGCGGCGCAGGATGTAGGGGCTCACGAGGTTGCGCAGGGGCGCCCAGCGGTCCTGCTCGCGGGCCTCCAGGGCCTTGGCGAAGCCCCGGAAGCGGGCCTGCGAGCCGAGCAGCCCCGGGCACAGGAAGTCGAAGATCGACCACAGGTCGAGGAGGCGGTTCTCCACGGGGGTGCCCGTGAGGGCGACGCGGGCCCGGCCTCGCAGCTGCTTGACGGCCCGCGTCTGCCGCGCCCCGGGGTTCTTGATCGCCTGGGCCTCGTCGATGACGACCAGGCCCCAGTCGGTCTCCACGAGCCATTTCTGGCGCGGCAGCATGCCGTAGGTGGTGAGCACCACGTGAACGCCCTTCAGGGCCTTGCGCGGAGCCCGGCCGAGGGCGGCCAGTTCCTGTCGGGACTGCTCCGAGGGATGCACGGCGAGGACTCGCAGGGTCGGCGCGAAGCGCGCCAGCTCCGCCTTCCAGTTGCCCAGCAGGGAGGCCGGGAGCACCAGGATCGACGGCGGGTCGTCGAGGCCCTCGGCCCGCAGGGTGAGCAGCAGGGCCAGCACCTGGACCGTCTTGCCCAGCCCCATGTCGTCGGCGAGGCAGGCCCCCAGTCCCAGGCCGGTCACCAGGCGCAGCCAGTCGTGGCCCGTCTCCTGGTAGGGGCGCAGGACGCCGCGCAGACCGCGGGCGCGTTGGCCGGCGGCCTTCCGGGAAGGCTCGCGCAGGTCGGCCAGGACGCCCGCGAGCCAGCGGCCGGCCACCACCTCCGACCACTGGTGCACGGGATCGGACGCCGGCGTCACCTCCGGATCGAGGTCCCGCGGGGCCCCCGCCAGCAGGCGCATGCCCTCTGCGAAGCTCAGGCCGCCGCGGGCGGCCGCCGCCTTCACCCGGTTCCACTGCGCCAGGGCCTCGGACAGCCGCTCGCCGTCGACCTCCACCCACCGGCCCTTCAGCCGGACCAGGCCGTCCCCGGCGGCCGTCAACCGGCGCCATTCGGCCTTCGTCAGCCGGTCGCCGCCCAGGGCCAGGCTCACGTCGAAGTCGAGCATGGCATCGGCGCCGAAGGCGCTCGGCCGCTTGTCGCCCACGGACACGCTGACCCGCGGCCGGGACCGTGCGTGCCACCAGTCGGGCAGGCGCACGACCAGACCCGCCTCCTCGAGGACGGGCACGTCCCTGAGCAGCTGGTGGGCCTCGGCCGGCGTCCAGGCCAGGGGTTGGAAGAGCTCCCCGGAGTCCACCAGCCGGCGGACCCACTCGCGGCGCTCGGAAGCGGTGTGCACGGGCGACAGCAGGCGCACGAGGGCGTGCTTGTCGCGGGCGCCGGCATACTCCTGCAGCGCGCGGCTGAGGGGTTGGTACTGGACGCGGCCGGCCTTCGACAGCCGCGGCGCGTAGGTGGCCAGGAAGGCGAAAGGGTAGTCCTCGTCGCGCTTGTTCTCGGCCAGGTGGAAACAGACCCGCCCGACCTGGTGCCAGCCGGGGGCGTGCTGGCGCAACCAGGCGCTGAGACTCGTGCCGGCCAGCTGGCCGCGCACCCAGGCGTCGAGGTCGCTCCACAGCGCCGCGAGCACGCCGGCGTCGAGGTATTCGGCGCCCGGCATCGGGGGAGCCCCGGCGGCCAGGGAGGTCAACTCCCCGGCCGGCGGTTCGAGTAGCGCGCCCGACGCATCGCCCTCCGGGGTGCGGCACAGCCGGGCGAGGTAGAGGGCGGCGAAGTCGCGCCAGAAGGCGAAGGCCGGCCGCAGCGGGACCTCCGGCCGGCTGGCGGCCAGCGCCAGGAGGCCGGAGGACGGGTCGGTGCCGAAGGCCTTGGCGACACGCGCCGTCCACGGGTCGGCCCCGGCCGCGTCCCCTTCGCGCACGAGGAGGTGGCCGGCGGGGGTCAGGACGACTTCGAAGGGGTTGCGGGCGGGAGTCACGGCGGATCAAGTCCCTGGAGGGGGCGCCGGCCGTGGAGAAACGGGGCGGACGAGTCTTCGACGGGCGCCTCTGCCGTCATGTTACCCCAGGTGCCGGGGGATCCGCAACACCGTCCGCCTCGGCCTCCTCAGGCTCCCGCGACGCCTCCTGCGGGCCAGGTGGTCGGTCGGCGGTGTGACCGCCGCCTGCGGAATCGCCATGGCCCGGCCGCCCAGCCCGACGCCGGGATCCGCCGCCAGCCGATCCGCGCCCGAATCCGCCGCCTTGCCGCCTCCTGCAGCCCCGGCTATGCTTGCCGCCCCATGATCCCCCAAGACCACATGCACGCCCCGGGCGGCCCCGCGTGAGCGGCTTCACGCGGGACCTCTTCGGCACCACCGCCGCCGGGGAGGAGGTCGCCGTCTTCACCCTCACCAACGACGGCGGCACCGTCGTGCGCCTGCTGGAGATCGGGGCCGTGGTCGCCGGGATCCGGGTGCCCGACCGCGCCGGCGTCCTGGCCGACGTGGTCCTGGGCTTCGACACCGTCCCCGAGTACGAGGCCAACCCCGCCTACTTCGGCTGCGCCACGGGCCGCGTGGCCAACCGCATCGCCGGCGGGCGCTTCGAGCTGGACGGCCGCGTCGTGCAGCTGGCCGTCAACGCGCCGCCGAACCACATCCACGGCGGCGAGGGCGGCTTCCACCGCGCCCTCTGGCGCGGCGAGCCCGAGGACGCTCCCGAGGGCCCCGGGGTCCGCTTCCGCCGCGTCAGCCCCGACGGCGAGGACGGCTATCCGGGGGCCTTGTCGGTGGAGATCCTCTACACCCTGACCCGCGCCCACGGCCTGCGCATCGACTACCTGGCCACCACCGACCGGCCGACGCCCGTCAACCTCACCAACCACTCCTACTTCCAACTCGGCGGCCACGACGCCGGCAGCGTCCTCGATCACGTCATATCCATCAGGGCCTCCCGCTGCACGGCGCGCGACGCCACCGGCCTGCCCGGCGCCATCCAGTCGGTGGAGGGCACCCCCCTCGACCTGCGCGACGCCACCCGCATCGGCGGGCACATCGACGCCCTCTCCCCCTCGGGCGGCTTCGACCACAACTACCTGGTCGACCGCTGGGACGGGGAGGCCTGCCGGCGCATCGCCGAGGTCATCGAGCCTCTGAAGGGGCGCCGCATGGAGGTCTTCACCACCCAGCCGGGGGTCCAGTTCTACACCGCCAACGTCCTCGCCCCCACCCGGGGCAAGTCGGGCGCCGAGTACGGCCGCCACGGCGCCTTGTGCCTGGAGACCCAGCACTTCCCCGACTCGGTGAACCGCCCCGATTTCCCCGACACCATCCTGCGCCCCGGCCAGATCTACCGGGAGACGGCGGAATACCGGTTCTCGACGATCTGACCATGGCGACCATCACTGCAGAGGAAGCGCGCCGGATCCACGACCGGATCCTGGTCTTCGACGGCCACAACGACACGCCGGTGGAGCGCGTCGCCCGCCGCGAGGGGCCCTTCCGCTGGATGGAGCGCGACACCGAGTACGACATGGACGTGCCCCGCATGCGCGAGGGCGGCTTCGACGGCGGCTTCTTCGTCGTCGGCAACGGCGCCGTGGCCAACGTCTGGGTCACCCTGGAGCGCACCCTGGCCCAGGTCGACGCCCACCCGGAGGTCTTCCAGGTGGTGCGCACCTCCGGCGACGTGGACGAGGCCCGCGCCGCCGGCCGGATCTCGGTCCTGCTGACGGTGGAGGGCGCCGGCCGCTGGCTCGAGGGCGACCTGGACACCCTGAACCTGCTCTACCGCCTGGGCCTGCGGGCCCTGGGCATCACCCACGGCGAGGGCGGCGACGACCCGAAGCTCCTGCAGGGCAGCGCCAGCGCCTTCGGCCCCTGCACCGGCGCCGACCGGGACGAGGCGCGCCGCGGGCTGCAGGGGCTGACCGGATTCGGCCGCGAGGTGCTGCGCGCCAGCAACGAGCTGGGGGTGGTCACCGACTTGGCCCACATCAACGACCGGGCCTTCTACGAGGTGCTGGAGCTGTCGAGCCGGCCCGTGACCATGACCCACACCGCCGCCTTCTCGCTCTGCCCCCACTGGCGCTGCATGACCGACGACCAGATCCGCGCCCTGGCCGGCGCCGGCGGCGTCCTCGGCATCGCCTTCGCGCCCATGTTCATCGACCCCGAGCGGCCGACCATCGAGCGGCTGGTGGACCACGTGATCCATGTGGCCGAGCTGGTCGGCGTCGACCACGTGGCCATCGGCTCCGACTTCGACGGCCTCGGCCGCAGCACGACGCCGGTGGTCCCCGACGTCGCCCGCCTGCCGGAGCTGACCCACGCCCTGCTCTCCCGCGGCTTCAGCGAGGACGAGACGGCCCGCGTCTGGGGCGGCAACTACCTGCGCCTGCTGGCCCGCACCATCGACGGCTGAGCCGGCCAGCTCTCCACCGATGCGCCGCCTGCGGCTGGTCGCCGGCCCCGCCCTGATCCTGCTGATCGCGGCCGGCGTGCTCGCCCGCGCCGGCATGACCCGCCGCTGGGTCGAAGGGCTCACGGGCGAGCCCCGCCCGGTGCAGCTGCGCGTCTGGGACTGGTGGAGCCCCTCCACCAACGAGGAGTACGGGCGCTACTTCGCGGCCCTGGAGGCCGAGTTCGAGGCCCGCAACCCGGACGTGGACGTGGTCCTTCAGATCGTGCCCTTCGGCACCTACGTGCAGAAGCTGTCCACGGCCATGGTCGGCGACTCGCCGCCGGATGTCTTCCAGTCCTCCGTGTACTGGGCCGAGGGTTTCTACCAGCGCGGCATGCTGCGGCCCCTGAACGACCTGCTCCGGGCCGACGGCGCCGCGCCGGGCATGCCCGGGCACATCGGACGGGAGGCGTTCCTGGCGCCGGCGTGGCGGCACAACCACACGGAGGCCGGCGTCGTCTACGGCATCCCCCAGATCATCGACGCCAGCTGCCTGCTGTGGAACCTCGACATCCTGCAGGAGGCGGCCGCCGGCGACGACGAGATCCGCGAACTCTTCGCGCGGCAGGCCGACGGCCGCGTCGACTGGCTGCGCCTGCGCTGGGACGCCGTCGTCAGCTGGGACCACTTCCGCCGCATCGCGCGCAAGCTGACCCGCCGCGACGCCGGCGGCGAGGTGACGCAGGCAGGCTTCGTGCTCTCCGCGTCCAGCGGCGCCGGCCTGTTCAGCCCGTGGCTGGCGGCCAATGGCGGGCGCTTCCAGGACAGCGCCGGCACGCGGGCCCTGTTCGCCGGGCCCGCCGGCGTGGAGACCGCCGAGTTCCTGGCCCGGCTCTACTGGGTGGACCGCGTCTGCCCGCCCTTTCACCGTCAACTGACGAACTCGGAGCTGTTCAAGGAGCGCCGCGTCGCCTGCATCGCCGCCGGCACCTGGTCGGGCAAGGACATCATGCGCGACACCATGGGCTGGGGGCACTTCTCCAAGACGGCCTTTCCGCCGGGGCCGCGCGGCCACGGGCCGGCCACCGTCACCTGGGGCAACATGCTCGTCATCACGCAGCGCAGCCCGCACGTGGAGGCGGCGTGGCGGTACTTGAAGTTCGTCTGCGGCCTCGAGGGCAACCTGCTGCGCTCGCAGCACCTCGGGTACAACGGCCCCCGCCGCGACTTCTACGAGAGCCGGCGCTGGGCCGAGGCCCTCGCCGAGCGGCCCTACCTGGCCAACGTCAAGCAGATCTGCCTGGCCGGCCACAAGCTGCGCCACACCGAGATCATCGCCGTCGACCACCAGGCCAACCCGGTCGTGGAGACCATCCTCCTCCGCTATCCCCGGATCGTGGCAGGGGAGGGACCGTACGCCTCGGTGGCCGAGGCCATGGGCCGGGCCGCGCGCGACGTCGACAACGTCTACCGCCGCTATGGCGAGCAGGTGGCGCGCTGGCTCGCCGCCCGCCGGGAGCCCGCGCCCAGATGACGCCGTTGAGCCAGCGCCTGGTCCCCTACCTCTACGTGGCCCCGGCCCTCACCGTGGCCTGCGTCTTCAGCTTCGTCAGCATGGGCATCAGCCTGTGGGTCAGCTTCCACCACTACGACGCCTTCGCCGGCGCCTCCGGCTTCGTGGGCCTGGCCAACTACCAGCGCGCCCTGTTCGAGCCCGACAGCTACTTCGCCCTGGCCATGCGCCACACCGCGGTCTACGTGGTGCTCAGCGTCGCCGGCACCCTCGTCACGGCCCTGCCCCTGGCCCTGCTGTGCCTGCGCGCCCACTACGGGCAGAGCCTGTTCCGCACCCTCTACTTCCTGCCCTCCATCACCCCGGGCGTCGTCCTGGCCCTCGTGTTCTACCACATCTTCGGCACCTACGGCCAGCTCCTCGACCGCTCCCTGACGGCGTTGCCGGCCCTGGTCCTGCTCGGCGTCTGGGCCGGCGCCGGGTACAACATGGTCATCTTCCTCGCCGGTCTGACCGAGATCCCGCGGTTTCTGTACGACGCGGCCCTGGTGGACGGCGCCGGCCGCTGGCAGCAGTTCCGGCACGTCACCGTGCCCATGCTGCGCAACACCCTGGTCTTCGTCACCGTCATGACCGTCATCGGCTCCTTCCAGGTCTTCACCTCCGTCTACATCATGACCAGCGGCGGCCCGGAGCGCAGCACCGAGGTCATCGCCTACTCGATCTTCATCAACGCCTTCGCCGTGGCCGGACAGATGGGCTACGCCTCGGCCCTCGCCTGGCTGCTCTTCGCCGCAACCTTCGTGTTCGTGTTCCTGCAGATGCGCGTCTTCCGCTCGCGCCGGATCTACGACGAATGACCGGCCGGGGGCTGGCCCTGCTCGCCATGGTTCTGGGCGCCCTGGTCATGGCCTATCCCTACGCCTACATGGCGGGATCGTCGATGAAGACGCGGAAGGAGTTCGCCGAGGACCGCCGGAGCCTGGTGCCGGCGCGCTACCAGGTCGGCCAGCGCCTGGCCCACGCGCGCGGCGAGCCCAGCGCCCTCGACTGGCCGGGCGCCGACTGGTCCGCGGCGCGCAACTACGTGGACGCCATCCGTTACGGCGGCATCGACCGCTTCCTGGGCAACAGCTTCCTCTACGCCGTGGTCATCACGGCGGTGCAGTTGTCGTTCAACGTCCTGGCCGCCTACGCCTTCGCCCGCATGCGCTTCGCCGGCCGCGACCTGCTCTTCGGCCTGTTGCTGGCGACCATGATGGTGCCGCCCGCGGTGCTCCTGATCCCCAACTTCCTGGTCGTCGCCGAGCTCGGCCTGGTGGACACCATGTGGGGCGTCGTCGCGCCCTCCTTCGCCGGCGCCTTCGGCATCTTCCTGCTGCGCCAGGCCTTCCTCAACATCCCCGAGGAGCTGGAGCACGCCGCCCGCATCGACGGCTGCGGAACCTGGGGCATCCTGGTGAACGTGATCCTGCCCCTGTCCAGGCCGGCCCTCGTCACCCTCGGGCTGTTCACCTTCATGGGCGCCTGGAACATGTTCGAGTGGCCTCTGGTCGTGCTCAGCAACGAGGACTACTATCCGTTGACCGTGGGACTGAGCCTGTTCCGCTCGGAGACCTCGGCCGACTGGCCGCGGGTCTTCGCCGCCTCCGTCATGGGCGCGGCGCCCCTGATCCTGCTGTTCCTCGTGGCCCAGCGATACCTCGTGGGCGGCATCAGCCTGAGCGGCATGAAGACCTGACCGAGATGAGCGACCGAATCGACCTTCGCAGCGACACCACGACCCGCCCCACGGCGGCCATGTTCGAGGCCATGGCCCAGGCCGCGGTGGGCGACGACGCCTTTGGAGAGGACCCCACCGTCCGGCGGCTTCAGGAGAGGGCGGCCGGGATGCTGGGCAAGGAGGCCGCCCTCTACGTGCCCAGCGGCACCATGGGCAACGCCTGCGCCCTGCTCGCCCACGTCGGCGAGGGCGACGCCGTGTTCTTCGAGGAGCGGGCCCACCTCTTCGGCGGCAGCCGCCGCGCGAGCTGGACCCTTTCCGGCGCCGTGCCCCATCCGCTGCAGGCCGAGCTGGGGGTGCCCGACCCGCGGCAGCTGGAGGAGGCCGTGAGCGGGGCGCGGGCCCGGGGCCAGCGGCCGGCGCTGGTCTGCATCGAGAACACCCACAACCACAGCGGCGGCCACGCCTGGTCGCCGGGGCAGGTCGAGGCGGTGGCGGGGCAGAGCCGCGAGCTGGGCATGAAGGTGCACATGGACGGCGCCCGCCTGTTCAACGCCGCCGTGGCCATGGGCGTCGAGGCGAGGGAGTACGCGAACCACGCGGACTCGGTCATGTTCTGCCTGTCCAAGGGGCTGAGCGCTCCCGTGGGCTCCATGCTCTGCGGTCCGGCGGAGTTCGTGGAGCGCGCCCGCGCCGTGCGCTCGTCCCTGGGCGGCACCATGCGCCAGGCCGGCGTGATCGCCGCCGCCGGCCTGGTCGCCCTGGAGGGGATGGTCGACCGCCTGGCCGAGGACCACCGCCGGGCGCGCGTCCTCTGCCGGGCCCTGCAGGGGCTCGACGGCCTGGCGGCCTTCCAGCCGCCGAACCCCACGAACTTCGTCATGCTCGAGTCGGCGGCCCCGGGAGAGCCGGCCCGGGCGCTGTGCGACGCGCTGAGAGCCCGGGGGGTGTTGGGCCTCGCCCGGCCTCCGGCGAAGGTCCGCCTCGCCCTGCACCGGCACATCGGCGACGACGACGTGGAGTTCACCGCCGCCGCCGTCCGGGGGGCCGCCGCCGCATGACCATGCAGCTGATCCTGATCCGCCACGGCCTCACGGAGTTCAACCGCCTGCGCATCTTCCAGGGGCAGTCCGACAGCCGGCTCACCGACGAGGGCCTGAACCAGGCCCGCCTGCTGGCCCCCCGCATCCGCGCCCTGACCAGCACCAGCCGGCGCCTCTACACCTCCGACCTGGGCCGCGCCCGCCAGACCGCGGAGCTGATCCGGGATCCGGACCGCCACGAGCTGATCGACGAGCCCGGCCTCCGGGAGCGCGGCTACGGCCTCTTCGAGGGGCTGCGCAAGGAGGAGATCCCCGGCCTCCATCCCGAGGTCTGGAGCCGCTACGAGTCCGGGGATCCGGACTACGCCGTGCCGGGGGGTGAGAGCCAGCGCGCCTTCCACGGGCGCGCCGTGGAGACGATGGACGCCATCGCCGACCGGCACCCCGGGGAGCTGGTCGTCGCCGTCTCCCACGGCGGTGTGCTCACCGCCTTCGCGCTGCACGTCCTCGGCCTCGCCGTGGACGCGCCGGCGCCCTTCGAGATCGGCAACACCAGCTTCAGCCGCTTCCTCCGCGACGACGGCGGCCGCTGGACGATCCGCTGCCTCGGGGACCAGGGCCACCTCGGCGACCCTTCCGCGGCCGAGGTCGGAGAGGGTTGATCCCTCTCCGGGCCATTCCTGCCATCCGCCGCCCACAGCCGAAAGGAGCCCCCGGATGAGCGTCCCGACGATCGACCGCATCGAGGTCTTCACCCTCGAGCCGCCGCCCCCCGAGCACGAGGGCACCAAGCCCTGGCGGAAGCGGTGGGGCGGCCAGCAGGGGACCCCCTTCGACCGCTTCGTCGACGGGGTCCACCGCCGCGAGCCGGGCGGCATCATCTGGGTGAAGGCCACCTCCACGGACGGCACCTTCGGCCTCGGCAGCACCGACACGGGCGACACCGCCGCCGTCCTCATCAACCACACCCTCGCTCCGGCGGTCGCCGGCCAGGAGGTGGGCGCCGTCGACGCCTGCAACGACCGCATGTGGTACTCGTGCCTGTCCTTCGGCATGGAGGGCCTGGCCGCCCGCGCCGTGGCCGCCGTCGACCTGGCCCTGTGGGACCTGTGGGGCAAGACGGTGGACCAGCCCGTGTACCGCCTCGCGGGGGGCCCCCACCGGCGCTCCCTGCCCTGCTACCTCACGGGCAACGACGTCGACTGGGGCATGCACCTCGGCTTTGAGAGGTTCAAGCTCGCCCGTCCCTACTCGGCCTACCACGGGCAGGCCGGCATCGAGGGCACCGTCGAGCTGGTCGCCAGGACCCGCGAGACGATCGGCCCCGAGGCCGAGCTCATGCTCGACTGCTGGATGTCCTACGACGTCGATTTCTCGGTGCGCATGTGCGAGGCCCTGCGGCCCTACCGCATCGGCTGGATGGAGGAGATGCTGCCGTACTGGAACTTCGACGGCTACCGGGAGATCCGCCGGCGGGTGCCGTGGCAGACCATGGCCACCGGCGAGCACTGGTCCACCCGGCACCCGGGGACGCGCGCCGCCCGCGAGGGCCTCGTGGATATCATGCAGGCGGACATCAAGTGGGTGGGCGGCTTCACCGAGGCCCTCAAGCTGGCCCACGCCTGCGAGGTCTCGGGGATCCCCATGTACCTGCACTGCGGCGCCAACGAGCTCTTCGGCCAGCACTGGACCTTCGCGGCGCCCGGCTCCCGCCTCATCGAGTACATCCAGTCCACCGCCCCGGGGGTGCCTCTCGAGGAGTGCTACAAGGGCTCGCCGTCGGAGGCCGGACGCCGGGCCTACCGGGCCACGCCGGGAACGCCCTACCCCGTGGACGGGGTGGTGGGCCTGCCGCCGGGTCCGGGCTTCGGCATCCACATTCCCGACGAGTGGCTCGTGCCCTGGTCGTTGTAAGGGGGACCCACCCGTGACCGAAGTCGAGAAGGCGGTGCAGGAGATCGACGTCTACGGGTTCACCATCCTCGAGTCCGTGCTCACGCCGCAGGAGACGGCGACCATGCGGCGGGCCCTGGTCCGCTGCGAGCGGGAGGCCGGCACCGATCACCGCCACCGGGGCGCGGCCCGGCACGTGGCCAACCTGCCCACCCTGGACCCCGTGTTCTGGCAGGTCATCGACCACCCCCGGACCCTGCCCGTCCTTGAGCACTACCTCGGCCCCGGCCTGGTCCTGGGCAGCCTCAACGCCCGCATCGTGCGGCCCGGGGACGGCGAGCAGGGCCTGCACAGCGATATCCCCGGCGACATGCTGAACCCGCGCGGGCCGGTCATGCTGAACACGGTGTGGATGCTCGACGACTTCACCGAGGAGATCGGCGCCACGCGGGTGATTCCGGGGACCCATCGCAGCGGGCTGGTGGAGCCGCCTCCGGGGCTGGAGCTGAAGCACGTGGTCACCGCCGTGGCCCCCGCCGGCAGCGTCCTCGTCTTCAACGGCCAGACCTGGCACGGCGGCGGCGCCAACCGCGGCGACCGCGACCGCCACGCCCTCTTCGGCCACTACCGCAAGCGCATGCTCGTCTTCCAGGTGGATCCACACGACGGCTTCCCGCCCGAGTGGCTCGGGAGGCTGAGCGAGCGCCAGAAGCAACTGCTGCGCATGGACCGCGGCCTGGGCGCGCCCCGGTCCGCCGACGCCCATCTGACCTGAAGAACCGCTCTCAGCGGGTGACTGGCGGCTCCTGGCGGTTGGCGGCGATGACCCCCTCGTCCCACAGGCGCGAGAACTTGAGTGCCCGCGGGCAGTGCGGGTAGGACTCGGCCACCTCGATCAGCAGCCCCTGGAGCAGGGCCGCCTCGTCGTCGGGGTTGAAGATCTCCATCGAGATGCCCCGGGCCTTCAGGGCCTCCTCGTCCACGACCCGGGCCCGCCCGTTGACGCGCGCCGTGTAGTCGACGCCGGGGATGAAGAAGATCAGGCCCACGTTGGGGTTGGCGTCGATGTTGGCGTAGCTCTGGAAGAGCTTGTTGCCGCGCACGTCGGGCAGCAGCAGGCGGCGGTCGTCGAGGACCTTGACGAAACCGGGGTGCCCGCCTCTCGGACTGGCGTCGCAGCGGCCGGACGAGTCGGCCGTGGAGAGCACGGCGAAGCAGGCGTGGCGCACGAACTCCTGCACGTAAGGGTCCATGCGGTCGGCCACCTTCCGGCGGGCGCGCTCGCTCGGCTCCCCGAAGCGCTGCTGGTAGCGGTTGGCCGTCCCTGCTCCGTCCTCGGTCACGCCTTCTCCTTTCGCGGCCTTGCGCCGCCGCCGTCCGTCTTCGAGCGTTCCTTCCATATCATCCACCCCCGGGGAGTCCTCCATGATCATCGATGTCCACGCCCACGTCTTCGCCCGCCCCGTCCTGATGAAGAGCCGCGGCTCCGGCCTGCGCTTCATGACCGCCGAGGAGCAGGTCCGCCGCATGGACGAGAAGGGGATCGACATGGCCGTCATCCTCCCTCTCAACGGCGCCGAGGGGCCGGCGGAGCGCCAGAGCATGGGCGAGGTCCTGTCCATCTGCGAGCGCTTCCCGGGCCGCTTCATCCCCTTCTGCGAGATCGACCCGCGCCGCCACGACTGGACCACGGCCGACCACTTCCAATGGGCCCTGGAGCAATACAAGGAAGCCGGCTTCAAGGGCCTCGGCGAACTGACCACGCGCCTCTGGTTCGACCACCCCAAGATGATGGCCCTCTTCGCCGCCTGCGAGAAGGTCGGCTTCCCCGTCACCTTCCACACCTCGCCGCCGGAGAAGGTCACCTACGGCGTCATCGACACCCTGGGCCTGCCCCGCTTCGAGCTCGTCCTGCGCACCTGTCCCGAGCTGCGCTTCTTCGGTCACAGCGCCTCCTTCTGGAGCGAGATCAGCGGCGACGTCACCGCCGACCAGAAGGAGGGCTACCCCAACGGGCCCGTGGTTCCGGGCGGCGCCGTGGTCCGGCTCCTGCGGGAGTACCCCAACCTCAACGGCGACCTGTCGGCCGGCTCCGGGTTCAACGCCATCACCCGGGACCCCGCTTTCGCCTGGGAGTTCCTCGACGAGTTCCAGGACCGCCTGCTCCTCGGCCTCGACCACACCGACGTGGAGCTGGACTTCCAGCAGATCGAGTGGCTCACCCAGGCGCGGGACGACGGCCGCGTGACCACCGGGATCCTCGAGAAGATCCTGTGGCGCAACGCCAACCGTCTCATCGGCCTGGGCCTGGAGGAGAGCTGACAGGGAGCCGTGGTACGGGCTCTGCAAGGTCGGCCGTCGTGAGTCTCTTCCCACCGGCGCTCGGTCTGCTAAGCAGCGGGCTGCTTTCCTGGGCGATTCCGGTGTTCGCACAGGATCCCGCAGGGCCGAGTCCGTGCGCCAACGGCATCGCCGTGCCCGATCCGCAGGACCACCCCGGCCTGGCGGCCGACTGCGAGGTGCTGCTGAACGTACGCGACCCGCTGGCCGGCGACGCGGCCCTGAACTGGAGCGCCGACGTACCCATCACCGAGTGGGAGAGCATTCTGGTCTCCGGCTCCCGCGTCACGAAGTTGTATCTGGAGAATGACGCGCTCACGGGGTCCATCCCTCCCGGGTTGGGTCGACTGACGCAGCTCACGGAGCTGCATCTCGCCCGCAACGATCTGACGGGGCCGATCCCGCCGGAGCTGGGTCGCTTGACGCAGCTGACGTTGCTGGATCTCCACGACAACCGCTTGACAGGGCCGATTCCGCCCGAGCTGGGCCAGCTGGCCGGGCTCGTCCTGCTGAACCTGTCCTCCAACGCGCTGACGGGCTCGATCCCTCCGGAGCTGGGGCACCTGGCGCAGCTCACGGAGCTGCGTCTCAGCGACAACCGCCTGACGGGCTCGATCCCGCCGGTGCTGGGCCGCATGCCGCGGCTCGGAGTACTGCATCTCGACGGCAACCAGTTGTCGGGTCGATTCCCCATCGAGCTGGGCCGCCGGTACTTCCACAGCCTGGAGCTTGACGGGAACACCTTTACCGGATGCGTACCGGCCCCCCTGGCCAGGTGGATCGACGATCTGGCCGTCTGCCTCGATGGCCCGGACCTGTGCGACAACGGCATCGCCGTGCCCGACCCGCAGGACCACCCCGGTCTGGTGGCGGACTGCGAGGTGCTGCTGACCACGGGCGTCGAACTGCGGCGGGAGATGAACTGGAGCGCGTACACCCCGATCAGCCGGTGGCGGGGTCTCGAGTTCGGAGAGTCCCGCGTCACAGGGTTGAGCTTCCCCCGCTGGAACCTGACGGGATGGCTGCCGCCCGAGTGGGGTCAACTGACGGAGCTGGAGGCTCTGAACCTCGCGGGCAACCAGTCATTGACGGGGCCGATCCCGCCCGAGTGGGGTCAGCTGCGAAAGCTCAGGAACCTGGACCTCGGGGGGGTCAACCTGATCCGCTCGATCCCGCCCGAGTTGGGGCGACTGACGGAACTGGAGAGTCTGAACCTCAGGGGCATCACCGCGTACGGCGGCAATCTGGTCGGGCCGATCCCGCCCGAGCTGGGGGGACTTCGCAAGCTGAAGCAACTGGATCTCCATGACAACCACCTGTCGGGGCCGATCCCGCCCGAGTTGGGGCAACTGACGGAACTGGTGTGGTTGAAACTCTCCCGCAACGAATTGACGGGGCCGATCCCGCCCGGGCTGGGGCAACTGACGCAACTTGGTCAGCTGCATCTCCACGACAACGAGCTCACCGGGCCGATCCCGCCCGAGCTGGGGCAGCTGAGCCGCCTGGATTGGTTGAGGCTCCACGACAACGAGCTCACCGGGCCGATCCCGCCCGAGCTGGGGCGACTGACACGTCTGAGAGGGCTGCAACTCGAGGGCAATCGGTTGACGGGTCCCATCCCCCCCGAGTTGGGGGAACTGACGGAGCTGGTGTGGTTGAAGCTCTCCGGCAATCGGTTGACGGGGCCGATCCCGCCCGAGTTGGGGCAACTGACGCAACTCGGTCAGCTGCATCTCCACACCAACCAGCTCACCGGACCCATCCCGCCCGAGTTGGGGCAGCTCACGAGGCTGCAGGAGCTGAATCTCTCGCACAACCGGTTGACCGGTGCGGTCCCCCCCGAGTTGGCTCGACTGGCGGGGCTTTCCTCGTGGTATCTCGCCGGCAACCAGCTCACATGCGTACCGGATGCGGTGGGCAGGCTGGTGGACGACCTGGACGTGCCTGTCTGTGGTCGGCTGCCGGCGGCGGCGTCCGCGGAGGGCAGGATATACTGGACGGACATGGGGGCGGGACTCGTCCAACGGGCGGACCTGGACGGCTCGAATGTGGAAACCCTGTGGGACGGAGAAGGTCCCAGTCCAGGGCGCATCGCCCTGGACGCGGCCGCAGGCAAGATGTACTGGATGAACTGGACTGGAACGGCCGGCGAAGTCCGGCGCAACGAGCTGGACGGCTCAAAGGGCGAGATCCTCCTCAGCTGGCTGCAGAGGCCCGGGGGGCTCGCCCTGGATCTCGCCCGCGGCAAGATGTACTACACGACGTACAGGCACTCGGAAGCGGACGGCGTCAAGGTCACCCATGGTTACATCCACCGGGCGAACCTCGATGGCTCGGGCGCCGAGTGGCTCCTCAGAGCCTCGGTGGATGGCCACAACCGCGGTCCGTTCCGGGACGTGGCGCTGGACCTGATATACGGCAGGAGGAATCTGTACTGGACAAGCGGAGATGGGATCTGGCGGGTCGACCTGGACCATTCGAAGCAGGAGCTCCTCGTCAAGGGGGGGAGTCCACAGGGAATCGCCTTGGACCTGGCCGCCGGCAAGATGTACTGGGCGAGCCGGGACAGGGACATGATCCTCCGGGCCGACCTGGACGGCTCGAACATACAGACTCTCGCCGGCGTGTTCGGCGCTCCGGAGCCCATCGACATCGCTCTGGACGCGGCTGGCGGCAAGGTGTACTGGACGGACTCGAGTCACACGAGTCGCGTCATCTACCGGGCGGCCCTCGACGGCTCGAAGGCGGAACCCCTCCTGAAGGGGGAAGAGAATCTGCGGGGAATCGCCCTGGATTCAGGCAGGGGCAGGATGTACTGGACGCAGTCCGGAGCAGAGAAGATACGGCGAGTCGATCTGGATGGCGCCAATGCCGAGGTCCTGCTCGCCAGCGACCCGCGGACGCCGGTGGGTCTCGCCCTGGATGCGGAGGCCCGCAGGATGTACTGGACGGACTGGTCCACCAATACCATCCATCGAGCCGGCCTCGACGGCGCCAACGTGGAAGAGCTCGCCGAAGCGTCGGGGACTCCTGTGGGTCTTGCCCTGGACTTGGCCAGGTACAAGATGTACTGGACGAACCGGGACACGACCGTGATTCAGCGCGCCGACCTGGACGGCTCCAATGTGGAGAGCTTCCTCACGGTACCGGATGGACAGCGGGGTCCGGAGGGGAGTGAGAGGGGAGGAGCGGGCATCGTCCTGGATCCGGCCAAGGGCGAGATATACTGGACGGAATGGCGCAGTGGAGAGTACGCCAACTCCTACGGCATATCCCACAGCGTCCGGCGAGCCAGTGTGGACGGCGCAAGGGTGGAAATCCTTCACCGCCAGACGATGGGCGCCGTCCCCGGCCAGCCGCGGTTGTACACGGATGGGATCGCCCTGGATCTCGTCGGCGGAAAGCTGTACCGGACACTCAGGCATTTCGGCTACTGGGAGGAACATCAGCATGCCTTCCTCCAACGCTCCAACCTCGATGGCTCCCAAGTGGAGGATCTCGGCGTCCACATGGGAATCTCGGATGCCGTGGCAGTGGATTTCGCGGGAGGAGAGCTGTATTGGTCGTACGGGGACTTGACGGTCCGCGACGACGGGAGCCGCCGTCACCGGGGGCGGATCCACCGGTCCAACCTTTACGGCAAGGACCAGAGCATCCTCATCGATGGATTGACACGGGTAGGCAGCATCGCCCTGGACCTCCCCCAGCCTGGCACCCTCGTCGAGTCCCCCGATGTCCTGCACGGACTGCCGGCGGCCAGCGGCCTGGAGCCCGGTTTCCCCAACCCCTTCAACGCCGGCACCCGGATCCCCTACCGCCTGGCCGCCCCCGGCCCGGTGCGGATGCAGATCTTCAATCTCCTGGGCCAGCCGGTGCGTACGCTCGTGGATGAGTTCCACGAGGCCGGCGAGTACCAGGTCCACTGGGACGCCCGCGATCAGCGGGGGGCGGTCGTGGGAGCGGGTGTCTACTTCACGCGCCTGCACCATCCCGGCGGGGTGGAGACGCGGCGGCTCCTCGTGCTCAGGTAGAGCGGCAACGCCGACCGCCTCGGCCTGGTGCTGGAGGGCTCAGTCCGACAGACCGAACCCCTCGCGGCCGTCGGCCACCTCCTCCCACGGGACGATCTCCACGTCGCGGCCCAGCTGCCGCCGCTCGGGGGTCCGCGCCACCACCCACCCCCGCGGCGCATCGAAGTCCTTCATGAACTGGCGCAGCCCCGCCACCGCGCGGTGGTCGACGGCGGCTCCGAGCTTGACCTCGATGGGGATGGGACGCCCCCGGCGGTGGAGCACGAGATCGACCTCGGCGCCGGCCTGGGTGCGCCAGAAACAGATCTCGGGCCTGGCCTGGAGCTGGGCGGCGAGGGCGGCGATCTCCTCGATGACCAGTCCCTCGAAGGAGTGTCCCCGCTTGGGCCAGGTCTCCAGGTCCGGCGGCCGGCGCAGGCCGGCGAGGAAGTGCAGCAGCCCCGTGTCCCGGATGTAGAGCTTGGGGCTCCGGGTCAGCCGTTTCTGCACGTCGGCGTGGAGCGGGGCCAGGCGCCGGATGAGGAAGGCCCCTTCGAGCACGTCGAGGTAGTGGTTGACGGTGTGGGTGGAAACCGTCAGGGAGCGGGCCAGGTCGGAGACGTTGAGCAGGCTCCCGTGGACGTGGGTCAGCATCGTCCAGAGGCGGCGCAGACGCGGGGCGGGAAGGGCCAGCCCCATGGCCGGCAGGTCCCGCTCGAGGAAGGTGGTGACGTAGCCGTCGAGCCAGTCCATCCGGGAGGCGAAGCTCTGAAGGCCGTGGACCGGAGGATAGCCGCCGAAGAACCAGCGGTGCCGGGCGTGGCGCCCGGCGGCCAGCTCCCGGGCCCGGAAGGGAGTGAGCTCCAGCAGGCCGATGCGGCCGGCGAGGGTTTCCGACACGCGGCGCGTGAGCTGCGGACTGGCCGATCCCAGGAGGACGAAGCGGCCCTTCTTCGGCTCGCGGTCGGCGACGTGCCGCAGGAGGGGGAAGAGGTCGGGCAGGCGCTGGGCCTCGTCGATCACCACCTGCCGCGGGTGGGCGTCGAAGAAGCCCTCCAGGTCGGACTCGAGGAGAAGGAGATCGGCGGGCCGCTCCAGGTCGAGGTGCCTCCAGCGCGGCAGCATGTGGCGCACGAAGGTGCTCTTGCCGCACTGCCGCGGGCCGGTGACGAGGACGCAAGGGAAGCTGCGCAGGAGCCGGAGGAAGCGTCGGCCCAGGGCCCTGTCCACGAATTTCATACCTTGTAATATGGAGGTCAGACCAACAATTTACAAGGTCTAACCAGCGGTGCAGTGGGTACGCGGCGTCGAGGCCGTGGATCCCCCTCCACCCCTCTCACACCCCGTAGACCGCCGCCAGGTTGCCTCCCAGGATCGCCGCCTCGTCGCCGGCGTCGAGGCCGAGGCCGCGGATCCCGCCCACGCCGTTGACCGCCACGCCGCTGGGCGCGTTGCTGCCGAAGACGATGCGGCCGGCGCCCACCCGGCCCTCCTGGATGATGCTCTTGATGCTGATCGGCTCGGCCGCGGCGATCAGGGTGGTGCCCAGGTAGATGCGCGGGTTGGCGGCGGCCGCTTCGACGGCCATGCCCACCCACTCGCGGTATCCCATGTGATCCATGATGATCGTCACCTGCGGATGACGCGCCGCCAAGGTCCCGATGAAAGTCGGCGAGCAGCCCGAGACCTCCGAGCCTGAGTGGATGGTCACGGGGAGATCGAGGTCGGCGGCGGCGGCCATCACCGCGTCGGGGGCCGGACCGTCCAGGCGGTAGCCATGGGCGGCGGCCATCAGCTTCATCGAGCGGGCGCCGGCGTCCGCGCAGCGGCGCAGCTCGTCCACGGCCAGGGGTCCCAGGGTCGGGTTGATCAGGCAGCCGGGCAGGAGGCGGTCCTCGCCTTTCAAGGCCGCCAGCAGGTCCGCATTGATCGACCGCGGGTCCGGCGGCAGGCCGCCCGGGAAGACGACGGAGACATCGATCCCCGCCTCGTCCATGGTCCGCAGCGCCCCGTCCCGCCCGTAGGGAGCGCCGTCGAATTCCTGCGGCATGTAGGCTTCGAAGTCGCCGACGATCATCGGTCTTCCTCCCCCTCGAAGTCGAGGGCCGCCGAGTTGATGCAGTAGCGCAGCCCCGTGGGCGCCGGGCCGTCGGGGAAGACGTGCCCCAGGTGGCCGCCGCAGCGCGCGCACAGCACCTCGGTGCGCGTCATGCCGTGGCTGTGGTCGGCCTCCAGATCGACGCCCTCACTCGTCTTGGGCGCGGTGAAGCTCGGCCATCCGGAGCCGGAGTCGAACTTGGTGTCGGAGGCGAACAGCTGCCCGCGGCAGGCGGCGCAGATGTAGGTGCCCCTGCCCTTGTGGTCGTGGTACTCGCCGGTGAAGGGGCGTTCCGTGCCCTTCTGCCGCAGGATGGCGTACTGCTCGTCCGTCAGCAGCTGCCGCCACTGCTCGTCGGTCCTGTCGATCCTGTCGCTCATGGGCCTTTCCTGTGGGTGGGAGTTCCGTCCTAAACTGTCGAGGCGGCGGGGGCCCACGCAAGAACGTCGGCCACGGCCGGCGGACCGCCGGAGCACGGCTTCGTAAGACCGGGAAAGGTCCCGCAGCCCCGCACGACCCAGGCCTCTCGGCTCCGGGCCACGAGAGCTACCGCCCCGCCTTCATGGCCTTCGCCGCCCTCGGGGCGTTGACCACGTTCATGCTTCTGCTCGCGCGGCCGCCCCGCAAGCCTCCCGCGGGCGGGTAAAGGGGAGAATCCCGGTGCCCACACCCCTTCACCGACTCCAATGGCGGAGGCGGGACCAGCCCGTCCTCTCCGCCATGACCACGGAACAGGCCTGGTGCCGGGTGCAGCTCTACTACCCCACGGTGGTCCGCGCCGGAGGGCGGTACCGCATGTGGTACCTGGGCAACAGCACGGCCACGCGGACGGCCGACATGAACCTGGGATACGCCGAGTCCGCGGATGGAATCACATGGACGGAGCACGAGGCGAACCCGATCCTGACGGAGGCCGACCTGCCCTTCGGAAGCTCCTGGTCGTCGCCCCACGTGATCTTCGACGAGCAGGAGGGCCTCTTCCGCATGTGGTTCGTCAGCCTGGCCGGGCGCCGCAGCGAGGAGGGCCGCCTGGTCGACATCGATCAGAAGCTGGGCTACGCGTCCAGCCACGACGGCCTCGTCTGGGACGTCCATCCCGAGCCGGTCTTCCGCGAAGGCCACGGACCCTTCGTGATGAAGGACGGGCCCCGGGCCTACCGCATGTGGATGAACTCATCCCCCGATCCGGACGGGGACTTCCAGGACCGGGTGAGCCACATCTACCGCTTCGAGTCGTCGGACGGCCTGAGCTGGAGGCGGGACCCGGAGCCGATGCTGTCGGCCACGGAGACCCGGCATTCGGTCATCTATCCCTGGGTGCTGCGGGACGGAGGAGGATACACGATGTGGTACGGCTGCCACGTGGGGGAGGGCTTCTTCGAGATCTACTGCTCCACCTCGGAGGACGGGGTGACGTGGACCCACCACCTGGACCGGCCCGTCCTGCCCGCCACGCGCGATCCAAACGACTTCGACGGATGCTACACCTCCACGCCCTGCGTCCTGGACGCCGGCGGCCGCTGGCTGATGTACTACTGCACCCGGGACCACGGCCATCTCTACGGCGCCGGCGACGGCACGGTCATGTTCGACCGGGCGGGCGTCTACCGCCACATCGGCGTGGCCCATTCTCCGAAAGGTGAGGAGTCCACATGACGACGTACACCGAGACCTTCGACGACGGCCCGGCCGGCTGGTGCGGCTGGGAGGACAATGTCCGCGGCCCCCGCAGGCTGGAGTGGTCGCCCGGCACCCTGACCTCGCGCAGCCCCTGGTGGGTCGACTACAACCACGCGCCCCTCGGAGCGGGGTACCTGCACATCCTCTACGGATCCAACACCCGCGGCGCCCTGGACGATCGCACCCTCGACGCCGGCGGACGCAGCAGCCTGATCGACGCCGGCTGCCCACCGACTACCGCGGCGCCCGGGTGACCCTGCGCCTCCGCGGGGAGCTGGAGCCGCGGGGCTCGCAGCTGGTCTTCCTGGGGCAGGGCCGCTGCGACGGCAAGACCTCGGGCTGGTTGTGCACGGGGCGGCCCTTCCCGGTGACCGGCGACTGGAGCGAGCCCACCGTGACCCTCGACCCGGACCCGGCCCTGTGGCGCTGCCTCGGCACCCGCCACGGCCGCGGCGAGACCTACGGCGAGCGCCCCCTGGAGCACATCCTGGCGGAGGTGAACCTCAACATCCTGCTGGTCCTCTTCCCCCTCACCGTCGATCCCATGGGACCCATCGACGGCGACCGGCACCGGCTGCGGGCCGGGCGGGACTATCCGATCTGGCGCTCCCGCCTGCCCGAGGGCTACGTCGTGCTCGATACCCTGGAGATCGAGTTCGCCTGAAGCGCCAAGCTATCCCGAGAACTGGTGGGGCACCACCAGGTAGTTGACCAGGGCCACGGCGAAGCCCGCGATCACCAGCCACTTGAGGCGGCTGCCGCGGCCGCCCCGCACCCCGCGCAGGTAGAGGTAGGCGGCGAACAGCCCCCAGGTGGGCAGGGCCAGCAGGATCTTCGGGTCGAGGGCGCGCAACGCCTCGCCCGGGGCGCCGAACATCCATGCCACCCCCATTCCCAGCCCCATGGAGAACAGGAAGAAACCGCCCGCGGCGGCGTGGAAGGCGACCTGCGAGGCCGTGTCGAGGGCCGGCAGGAAGCGGTTCAGACGTCCGCGCTTGAGGGCCCGGCTCTGCAGCAGGTAGGCGGCGGCGCCGCAGAAGGAGAGGGCGAAGCCGACGTGCCCGAGGAGGGTCGTCAGGACGTGGGTGCCGAGCCAGGGGTAGCGCAGGAGGATGGAGCCCGATTCCTCGAAGCGGACCGGCATGAGCAAAGGGTAGAGGGTGCCGAGGAAGGCCAGGGGCGCCAGAAAGAGGGTGAAGTGGCGCAGGGGGGTGAAGCGCTCGAGCAGCAGGCCGGCGGCGAGGAAGGCGATGACCACCACGGAGATGACGAAGGTCATGTTCGCCAGCCAGGGAGGCGGCGCGAAGAGGACGTGGAGCAGCAGGCCGGCCGCGTGCACGGCGACGCCGGCCTGCAGGCCCCTCCGGCCCCAGCGCTCCCAGGCGGGGTGTCCCCACCACAGGTGGCCCTGGAAGGCCAGGGAGGCGGCCAGGTAGAGGGCCAGGGAGATGCCGAGAAAGACGAGGCAGGAGGTGGTCACGGGGTCTCCTCCTCGTCCTTCTCCTGCTCGGGGGAGAGGTCGAAGAGCCGCCGCACCGTGTCCAGGTGCAGGTGGCCGTCGGGGCCCGAGGACAGCTCGCGGATCTGCACCAGGGGCTGGTGCAGCAGCTTGTTGGCGTAGCCCCGCAGGATGCGCTCCACGAGGGCGCGGTCGTCCTCCGGCAGCTGGCCGAGCCGGGCCGACCAGCGGTCGAGCTCGGTGGACCGCAGGCCCGAGGCCTGCTCCTGGAGGGCGCGGATCACGGCCCCCGAGCCGAGGGAGTTGAGCCACTGCAGAAAGCCGCCCAGCTCCTCGTCGACGATGGCCTGCACGCGGCGGATCTCGCCCTCGCGCTCCCGGCGGTTGGCGGAGACCACGCTCTCCAGGTCGTCGATGTCGAAGAGGAAGACGTTGTCGAGGCCGCGCACTTCCGGATCGACATCGCGGGGCACGGCGATGTCGATGAGGAACAGGGGGCGCCCCCGCCGCCCGGCCATGGCCGCGGCCACGGTGCCGGCGTCGACCACGAAGCCGGGGGCGGTGGTGCCGGCGATGACGATGTCGGCCTCGAGGAGGCGCTCGCCCACGGCCTCCAGGGAGACGGCCTCGCCCTGGAACCGGCGGGCCAGCAGCTCGGCGTTGGCGGCGGTGCGGTTGGCCACCACGAACCGGGTCAGGCCGGTGTCGAGGAGGTAGCGGGCGGTGAGCTCGATCATCTCCCCGGCGCCGAGGAGCAGCGCGCTGTGCCGCGACAGGTCGTCGAAGATCTGCCCCGCCAGCTCCACGGCGGCGGTGCTCACCGACAGGTGGCCGCGGCCGATGTCGGTCTCGGAGCGGGCCCGCTTGCCCACGCGCAGGGCCCGCTGGAAGACCTCGTTGATCACCAGCCGCGCCGAGCCGGCGGCCTGGGAGGTCTCCAGGGACTGGCGCACCTGGGCGAGGATCTGTGACTCGCCGATGACCAGGGAGTCGATCCCGGAGGCCACGCGGAACAGGTGGGCGGCGGCCTCGCCGTCGCAGTACTCGTAGGTGCAGGAGGAGAGACCGGCCACGTCGACGCGGCGCTCCTCGGCCAGGAAGCGGCGCACGGCCTCCAGGCCCGGGCCGTTGCCGGCGGCGTAGATCTCGGAGCGGTTGCAGGTGGAGAGGATGGCCGCCTCGGCCAGGCCGTAGCCGTCGCGCAGGCGCTGCAGGGAGGCGGGCCGGTCGTCCTCGGCGAAGGCGAGGCGCTCGCGCACCTCGACCGGCGCGGTGGTGTGGTTGAGACCGAAGGTGAGCAGGTGCACGGCGTCAGCAGCCCCGCCGGCCGGCGGGGCGCCGGCCGTGGCCCGGAAAGATGCCGGTTGCCCGCTCCGGCGGCAAAGGGATCACAGGTGGGCGGCGATGCGCCGGGCGGTCTCGGCGGCGCCGCTGACGCAATCGCCCACCGAGATGCCGCCGCGGAAGTTGCCGCCCACGAACAGGCCCGGGCAGCCGGCCTCGAGGCCATCGATGGCGGCCATGAGGGCGCGGTGGCCCACGACGTACTGCGGGATCGCCCGCTCCCAGCGGTGGATCAGGACCACGTCCGGCGCCGCTTCCACCCCCATCAGCTCGCGCAGCTCGCCGCGGACGGTCTCCACGAGGCGGTCGTCGTCCCAGGCGGCGACCTCGGGCTGGCGGCGGCCCCCGGCGTAGGTGGTGAAAGCGGCGCCGCCCTCGGGCGCCCTCCCCGCGAAGGCCGAGGAGTTCCACAACGTCCCCAGGATGCGGCGCCCCTCGACGCGCGGCACCAGGAAGCCGAGGCCCTCCGGCGGCGGGTCCAGGGGATGTCTGGCGTAGCCGAAGAACACGGCGGTCACCGGCGGATAGGGGATCCCGGCCAGCGGCTCCGGCATGGCCGGGTCGAAGCGCAGGTCCCGGTAGGCGTGGGCCGGCAGGGTCAGCAGGACGGCGCGGGCGGTGACCGCAGCCGGGGCCCCTGGCCCTTCGAAGGCGAGCCGGAAGCCGCCCTGCTCGCGGCTCACGGCGCGCAGCCGGGCGCCCGTGTGCAGGCGCTCGCCGAGGGGCCGCGCCAGCTCGTCCACCAGGGTCTGCATGCCGCCGGGGAAGCTGAGGATCCCGCCCCGCGGCTCGGCCGCGCCGCCCCGGCGCCGGGACCGGACGGCGGCGCCCCGGATCAGGCTGCCGTGCTCCTGCTCCAGCTTCCACAGGCGCGGGAAGGCGGAGCGCACGCACAACTCCGAGGGCGACCCGGCGAAGGTGCCGGCCACGAAGGGATCGGCGCCATAGTCGACGAACTCCCGCCCGAGCCGGCGCAGGACGAACTCCTCCAGGCTCTCCTCGGCGCCGGCGGGAGCGCGCCGCACCAGGGGCTCCCGGGCCAGGCGCAGCTTGGCCGCGGCCGAGAACAGGTCCGACTTCAGCAGCGCCGGGGGGCTCGCCGGAAACCGCCGCAGGGATCCGCCGCGAACGATGAAGCGGTTGCGCGAGGCCGCGTCCCTCGCCTTGACGAGGTGCCCGGCCAGGCCGGTCCCGGCCAGCAGCCGGCGCAGCTCCGGGGAGTTGTCCAGCAGGCTGGCGGGGCCGGCCTCGAAGAGGTACTCGCGGTGGCGAACGGTGCGGATGGCGCCGCCCGGCCGGGCGGCGGCCTCGAAGACGGAGACCTCGGCCTCCGGGGCCAGCCGGCGCAGGCCGTGGGCCGCCGCCAGCCCCCAGAGACCGCCGCCGACGATGGCGACGGTCGTGTCCGCGTCTTGTGGTTTCATGCGTAAGTCCAGAAAAAACTACAGGATGTGAAACTTTCTCACAACTTGCTTGACTTTGTTTCAGGTGCCGAGGTAAATTAGCCGGTGCGCAGGACATCGCGCACGCTGGGCCGGCGAAGGCCGCCGGTCCCGGGCAAGACGCCAACTGGCCTCCGATCCCGCCCTTTCGGGCGAACGCTGCAGGGCCAGGGATGAGCGCGCGGGCCCATTTTTTCGCGGCGGCACCCTTCAGCAACACGTGCCGGTGTGAGGGGCTCTCGGCCGATACGAAAGGAGGTGGTCCTTGAGCAGTTGTATACCCGCAGGAGGTGCGACCACCTGACCTGACGGTGTATAGGTCCAGGTGGTCGCCCACCTGGCGAGGCGCCGGCGGTACGCCGGCGCCCAAGTGGTATCCCGGCGCGTCGCAGCGGCGCGCCGGTTTTTTTTGTGCCGGGCGGCCGGCGGGCCACGGCCGCCCCGCTGTCCGGCGGTTTACTATCATTGCCTCATCAGAGGGAAGGGTCACATGCTGGACATCGGAATCTTCGCCCCCTTCGGGAAGGACCACGAGCGCAACCTGGCCTTCTGCCGCGACACCGGCGTGCGCCACATCGTGCTGAGCGTGTCCGAGGCGGCCGGCGGCGGGGAGGATCTGCCGGCGGCGGGGGACCTGGCCTCCCTGGCCGGGCGCTATGCCGCGGCGGGCGTGACCCTGGCGGCCCTGACTCCGCCGCGGGTGCCCCAGCAGGCCTTCGCCGATGAGGAGACCCGCGAGCGGGAGCTGGAGTCCATGGGCCGCCTGCTGGAGTCCATGGGGGCCGCGGGCGTGCCCTGCGTGCACTTCTATCTCAACGTGGACCCCCTCACCGACGAAGGCGGGCGCGCCGCCCTGTGGCAGGGCCTGGTCGAGTACTACCGCGGCCTGGCCGAGCGGGCCGAGGCGGCGGGCGTGAAGATCTCCACCCACCACTACCACGTTCCCGACCGCCTCCTGTGGAACTACGAATCGATGACCCGGCTCCTCGACCAGGCGCCCAGCGACAACAGCGGCGTCACCTTCTGCCAGGGCAAGTCGCAGATGGCCGGCGACGACCTGGTGGCCAACATCCTCGACTACGGGGACCGCATCTTCATGTTCCACGCCCGCGACGTGGAGACCCGGCCGGCGGACCCGGTGCCGGAGGCGTTGCGGGAGCGGTTCGAGAACCTCGGCTACCTGGAGGTCGCCTTCGGCACCGGCGAGATCGACATGGCGGGCTGCTTCCGGGCCCTGAAGCGGATCGGCTACAAGGGCCAGGTCTACCCCGAGCACTACCCGTCCATCGCCGGAGATCCGGCAGCCGGGCTGGCCTGGACCGTGGGCTACATGCGGGCCCTGGATCAGGCGATCGAGGTCTGAGGCGCGGTCTCCCCATGGGGCCTCTCACCGTCCTGCTGGCGGGTTGCCTTCTCGCGGCCCTTCCCGCCTCGGGCCAGCTGTCCGCGCTGCCCGAGGCCGCCCCGAGGGACAGCCTCCGGGAGGACTTCCACCGCCGCCTGATGCTGGCCATCGACCCCGGCGACACCCAGCGGGTCTCGCTGCGGGACCTGAGACGGCGGCTGCAGGAGGAGCTCGACCTGGTGCGGCTCCAGATCGAGGAGGGCCGCATCACGCCGCAGGGGGGGCGGGTGCGCTACCGCCAGGCCATCGACGCCTACCAGGCCGGCCGGGATACGGTCCTCACCAAGGACCAGCTGGCCCTCATCGACCGGGCCCGCCGCCATCAGCGGGACCGGCTGCTCGATCCCGGAGGGGGGGAGCAGCCGCGGCTGGCGGAGGCCCTCGACCTGTCGCGGCGGCAGCGGCGCCAGTGGGTGGACCTGATGACGGAGCTGCGCGAGGAGATCGGCGCCCTGAGGAGGGGAGGGCGGCCTTCGCAGAGCGACTACCAGCGCCTCCACGAGCGCTACCGGACCGACTTCGAGGCCATTCTCACCGCCTCGCAGCTCGTCGAGCTGGAGAGGTTCGAGCAGGAGAGGGAGAGACGCCTGGAGCAGGCGCGCCTGGAGTTGCTGGAGCAATACGGCGCCGTGCCGGACTCGGCCGCCGCCGACACCTGCGAAGAGACGGAAGGGAAGTAGGTCATGGCCTTGATACCCTGGATCCGCATCGGGCAGCCCCTGGAGAACGTGCTCGACGACTACGAGCGCATCCTCGACGCCTGGGAGGCGGGCGGCATCCGCGGCCTCGTCTTCGGGCGGCTCGTCTTCGCCGATGGGCAGGGGGGATTCACGGTGCCCGCCTTCCGCCCCGATCCGGAGCCCTTCCGCCGGCGCGGCCTGGAGCTGGCCCCGGCGGCGGCCGAGCCGGACGCGGCCCGGGAGAAGCAGCTCCACGACATGCTGGACGAAGTGAAGCGGCGCGGGTGGCAGGTGCTCGTGTTCTGTCCCGGCCAGAGCACGCACGGGGTCTCGGGGCCGGCGGCGGAGGATCCCTTCGGCGCCCTCTCCCACGCCGCCGTGTGGGAGGACGTGTTCTCGGCCTTTCCCCAGGCCGACGGCGGGGTCATGGACGGCTGGGCGGAGCTGCCCTACGAGTACGGCGCCGTCTTCCGCGAGCTCGCCAGCGCCGACCGGCGCCGGGCGGAGGCCACCGGCCACGACGCCGACCGCCTCGACAACGGCCGCCGGCAGCTGATGGAGGCGTTCTCGCGGCTCACGCCCCGGCGGGTGCGCTACCACGGCCACCACGGAGTCCTGGCGGCCATGAACCTCTTCGACCTGCGCGAGGACGGCCTCTACTGGCTGCGCTGGCGCCGCGAGGCGAGCCTGGCGGAGGGGCGGGCCTTCCGCGCCGAGCTCGACCGCCTGCCGCGCAAGCTGCTCCTCGGCAACGGCCTGCGCACGGCCATGTTCACCGGCATCACGGGTATCGACTACGCCGCCTGGGACGAGGTTCTCGACCTGATGCTGGTGAAGCACTACTTCTGGCAGCGCGGCTTCGACGGCCTGTACGGGACGATCACCCGCTGGGTGCAGAAGGTGGGGGAGCTGAACCCGGGGCTGACCGAGGCCGACTGCTTCGCCGTGGTGCGCGCCTGGTTCGGCACCGACCTGCCGGAGGTCGAGTCCACGGCCGACATGGACCACGGGTTCCCCCAGGCCTTCTTCGACGAGACCGTGGCCGAGGAGACCCGCCGCGCCCTGGCCGCGGCGAGCCGGCCGGAGAAGGTGCTGCCGTGGGTGGACACGGGCCGCATGCCCCACCGCGGCGACCCGATGACGGCGGGCGACCTGAAGCGCATTCTCGAGGCCTCGGAGGCGGCCGGCCTGCGGCGCTTCCTGTTCCACAACCACGGCCACCTGACGGCGGCGGAGTGGAAGGTGATCACGCGCATGTGCGGCCGCGAGTGGGACGAGGACCCCGAGGGCTACTGGCCGCCGAACTCGCCGCCCGCGGAGGTCTTCCGGTGACCGCGCTCGCCCTGCCGGTGCGCTGGTACCGCGGCGCCGGTTACTACCGGGGCCAGGCGCAGGGGGACGGAAACGTCCACGGCACCCTGGACCTGGAGCTGGAGCGCACCGCCTTCATGATCGTCGACAGCGACTGCGGCTCCAACGAGCAGGTGGAGGAGGGGATCGCCCCGGCCCTGGCGGCCGCCCGCGAGGCCGGCCTGCACGTGATCTACATCCACAACGACTTCTCCCTGTGCGACGAGCCCGGCAGCATCAAGCGCGAGATCCACGGCACCCGCTGGGGAGATCAGGAGGCCGCCAGGCGCGGAGCCCCGCCGCGCGCCCCCGTCAAGCCGGAGTACTCGCCCTCCATCCGGCCCCTGCCCCACGAGCCCGACTTCCCCAAGCGGGAGTGGTCGGGCTTTCACGAGACCCACGTCGACTACCACCTGCGCTGCCACGGCATCCAGAACCTGATCGCCGTGGGGTTCTCGCAGCGCTCCTGCCTCTACTTCACCTGCGCCGGCGCGGTGGAGCACAACTACCGCGTCATCATGCTGCGGGACTGCACGTCCTCCGCCGAGTATCCCGACACCGTCGACGAATCCCTGGAAGAGGGCGGGTGGCTGCGCAAGGTGATGCTGCGCAACTTCGAGCACGTGGTGGGCTACACTTCGACGAGCGCCGAGTTCGCCGAGGCCCTGGAGGCCATCGGCGGGAGGTAGCTCCCCGCCGGCGATTCCGCCCACCTGGTCGCGGGCGGCCGGTCCCTGCTGCTGCGAAGCCCGGACTGCATCCCCATCGACCCCGTCGAGCATGAGCGCGTGCACGCGAAGGCTGCTGCTCCCCAGCGCGCACCGTCATGGCCCATGGTCGGCGCCCGGCGTCGACACCGGCGGCCCACACCCAACTCAGACTGACAGAGCACCGCGTCGCCGACCACTATCCGGGTACAGCCCCCGGGCACACCATCGGTCGGCATGGCCTTCCTCCGGGCCTACGAAGACGCCCGTGGGACCCAAGTCGTGCAAGACCTCCTGGTGGTCCAGATCGGCGGCTATTACCAGGACGCTTCGGAGGCCGCTGCGGCGACGACCAGCAGGGCGTCTGAGCTATCCCGGCGGGGTGCAAACGCAACGGAGACACCCGACAAGCCTTGAGCACGAGGCGGACGGGGTCTGCAGACGGCTTCTTTCTTCAAAGGCCGGGTATCGAGGCCACCCGGGACGCACCCAGCCACACGCTCGTCACGGGAAGCGATCCAGTTGCTTCCGTACTCGAGGCGCCGGCCCTGTCTTTGACCTGAATGCCGGTCTTGGTGAAATTGCCATTCCGAGGCCGAGGAAGGCGGTTCCATCCACTCGGCCACAAGCCCGATTCCAGGACAGCCGATGACGGACCCCTTGCTCGATCTGGTTGAGGTGCGCGTATTGGGTGCGCTGGCGGAGAAGCAGCTCACCACCCCCGAGTACTATCCCCTCACGCTCAACGCCCTGCGCACCGCCTGCAACCAGAAGTCCAACCGCGACCCGGTGGTCGACTTCGACGACAAGACGGTGGTACGCGCCTTCGAGTCGCTGCGGGGCAAGCAATTGGCTCGCCAGGTCAGTGGCGGCGACCAGCGGGTTCCGCGCTACTATCACCTGCTCTCCGAGTGCCTGGACCTGGAGGTGCCGTCCCTCGCCGTCCTCTGCGTGCTGATGCTTCGCGGCCCCCAGACCAGCGGCGAGATACGGGGCCGCAGTGGCCGCCTGCATCCCTTGGCCGGTCCGGCGGCGGTGGAGACGGTCTTGTCCGGGCTGAGGGACCGCGACGAACCCCTGATCGTCCTGCTGCCTCGCCAGGCCGGCCGCAAGGAGAGACGCAACGCCCACCTGCTGGCCGGGATCCCGGAAGTCCCTCCTGCGGAGGACGGGGGAGCGGAGGAGCCGGCTACCCTCCAGGTGCGGGCCGACAATCAGCGCCTGGACCGGGTGGAACAGGAGGTTGAGCAGTTGAGGACGGAGGTGGAGGCCCTGCGTCGGGAATTCGGTGACTTCAGGGGCCAGTTCGATTAGCCGACAGCACGGTAAGGGGGGACCCATGTCCATCACGGACGCACAACTGGCGGAGTACGAGGAGCGGGGCGCCGTCACCATCGACGGCCCCCTCACCGACCGGGAGCTGGACCGGGTGGAGGCGGCCTGGGACCGGCTGAAGGCGACCGGCGCCGCGCCGTACGAGGACCCGGACTACGTAGAGGCGATGCAGCACCCGTTCTTCGAGGAGGTGGCGGCGAAGGTGCTGCGCGCCGGAGCCGTGCATTTCTGGTGGAGTCTGGGGGCCCACGAGCGCGCCCCCGCCCGGCCGCCGTTCGCGGACCCGCGCGAGCAGTGGGCGCGGGGGTGCCACACCGACGTGCAGGCCACCTGGTCGGACTTCACGGCCACGCCCCGCCGCATCCGGGTGGAGCTGTGGTTCTGGCTCACCGACGTGCCCGCCCACCGCGGCGCCATGCGCGTCCTGCCCGGCAGCCACCGGCCGATCATGGAGTACTGGGACCGCGTGCTGACGGACGAGCACAAGGCCATGCTGCCCCGCGTCCACGGCCTGAGGCCGCCGCCGGTGCCGCCGGAGGCCGCGGCCTTCCCCGAGCATCTGCCGGATCCGGAAGGGGCGCCCTGGATCGAGCGCGAGCCCGTGCCCTGCGTGGCCCGCCGCGGCCAGGTTCTGGCGCTGTGCAGCAGCGGCCTGCACTCGGCCTGGCAGAACGAGGACCGGGTGCCGCGCAAGGCCATGCTCTCCCCGTGGGTGGCCGAGGGCGTCCCCTGCGGGCTGCCGAAGGGTCAGCGGGACGGCCTGATGGCCTTCTTTCCCGCCCTCGCGGAACGGCTCCGCCCCGAGCGGTCCCACCTCGTGCCCGGCGGCTTCGACTGGCTCTTCGAGAGCGACTACGAGCCCAGGTGGCCGGAGACCTTCCTGCCCGGCCATTCGGCGTGAGCCTCAACTACGTCCTCCGCCGCTTCGGCGTCTTCCTGCTGATCATCTGGGCCGGGGCCACCATCAACTTCATGATGCCCCGCCTGGCCCCGGTGAACCCCATCCGCGAGCGCCTGCTGCAGGCCGTCTCCTTCGGGGGCGCGGGCAAGACCGACATGGAGGCGGTGGTGGCCACGTACGAGGCCCGCTTCGGTCTGGACCAGCCCCTGTGGAAGCAGTACGTGCGCTACCTGGGGGACGTGGCGCGCCTCGACTTCGGGGTCTCCATCGCCAACTTCCCGAGCCGCGCCTCCGACATCATCCTGCGGGCCCTGCCGTGGACCCTCGGCCTGCTGACCACGGCGACGCTCATCGCCTTCGCCCTGGGCACCGTCCTCGGGGCCCTGCTGGCCTGGCCGCGCTCGCCCGGCGCCCTGCACTACTTCGCCGCCCCCTTCCTCGCTCTGTCGGCGATCCCCTACTACCTGCTCGGCCTGGTCCTCGTCTTCCTGCTGGGCTTCACCCTGCGCGCCTTCCCCCTCGGCGGCGGCTTCACATTGGGGACCCTGCCCGGACCGAGCCTGTCCTACGCTCTCGACGTGGTCTACCACTCCATCGTCCCGGCCCTGTCGATCGTGCTCTCCTCGGTGGGGTTCTGGGCCCTGTCCATGCGCGGCATGATGGTCACCGTGCAGGGCGAGGACTACGTCAACTACGCCGAGGCCCGGGGCCTGAAGAGCCGCGACATCTTCTTCCGCTACGCCCTGCGCAACGCCCTGCTGCCGCAGACCACGGCCCTGGCCCTGGCCATGGGCTACGTCGTCTCCGGGGCGGTGCTGGTGGAGGTCGTCTTCGCCTACCCGGGGGTGGGCACGGTCCTCTACCGCGCCGTGCAGACCTTCGACTACTTCGTCATCTACGGCGTCGTGGTCATGGTCATCCTGGCCATCGCCACCGTCACCCTCATCCTCGATCTGGTCTACCCGCTCCTCGACCCGCGCATCGCCTACCGCCGATGAGGCTCTCCCGGATCTGCGCGGCGGCTCGCCGCCATCCCCAGCTGACGGCGGGTCTCGCGGTGGTCATCCTGGTCCTGGCCCTCGGTCCCGTGGGATCCCTCTTCGTCGACACCGACCAGGCCCGCGTCGGCTCGGCCCTGGCCAACCTGCCGCCGTCGCTGGACCGCCCCCTCGGCACCGACGCGGCGGGGCGGGACCTGCTCGCCGTGATGGTGGCGGGCACGCCCCTGACCCTGCGGGTCGGCTTCCTCGCCGGCGCCGTGGGGCTCGGAATCGGCATTCTCCTCGGCTTCGTGGCCGGCTACTTCGGCGGCCTGGCCGACACCCTGATCCGGGGCGCCGCCGACGTGCTGCTCACCGTGCCCGGCCTGCTCTTCCTCGTGGTCCTGGCCACCTCCCTGCGCACGGCCGTCACCGTGGACATGATGGCCCTCGTGGTCGCCTCCCTGGCGTGGATGGTGCCGACGCGCACGATCCGCGCCCAGGTGCTGTCCATGCGCGAGCGCGCCTACGTGCAGGTGGCCCGCCTCTCGGGCATGGGGGACCTGGAGATCATCGCCCGCGAGCTGCTGCCGAACCTGCTGCCCTACCTGGCGGCCAGCTTCGTCAGCGCCGTGGCCGCCGCGGTGCTGGCCTCCATCGGCCTGGAGGCCCTGGGCCTGGGTCCCCAGAACGAGCCCACCCTCGGCATGACCATCTACTGGGCCCTCTACTACACCTCGCTGCTGCGGGGGATGTGGTGGTGGTGGGCGCCGCCCATGGTGCTGATCGTGCTCATCTTCATCGGCCTCTTCCTCGTCTCCATGGGGCTGGACCGCATCGCCAATCCCCGCATGTGGCGGGCCTCGTGAGCGCCGGGGCCGCGGGCGCGCTGCTGCGGGTGGAGGACCTGCGCGTCCACTACCACACCGGCCGCGGACCGGTGCGCGCCGTGGAGGGCGTCGGCTTCGAGCTGCGGCCGGGCGAGCGCCTCGGCCTGGTGGGGGAGTCGGGCTCGGGGAAGTCGACCACGGCCATGGCCCTCATGCGCCTGATCCGGCCCCCGGGACGCATCGAGGGGGGACGGATCCACCTGGACGAGCTGGAGCTGCTCTCCCTGTCCGACGAGCAGATGCGGAGGGTGCGGTTCTCGCGCATCTCCCTGATCCCGCAGGGGGTGATGAACTCCCTCAACCCGGTGATGCGCGTGGGCGCCCAGATCGCCGACACCATCGAGGCCCACGAGGAGCGGCCGGACCGCGACGCCCTGCGGGAGCGGGTGCGGGGCCTGCTGGGCCTGGTCGAGCTGGACCCGGCCACGGCGCGCATGTACCCCCACGAGCTCAGCGGCGGCATGAAGCAGCGCGTGGGCATGGCCATCGCCGTGGCCCTGCGCCCCCAGGTGATCATCGCCGACGAGCCCACCAGCGCCCTGGACGTGGTCGTGCAGAAGCGGGTCATGGACACCCTCTTCCGGGTGCAGAAGGAGCTCGACGCCGCGGTCCTCCTGGTGGGCCACGACATGGGGCTCATGGCCCAGTGCGTGGACCGCATCGGCGTGATGTACGCCGGCCGGCTGGCCGAGGTCGGCCCGGTACAGGGCCTGCTGCAGGAGCCGCTGCATCCGTACACGCGCCTGCTGGTGGAGAGCCTGCCGTCCCTGGAGAGCAAGGGCGAGTTCCGCGGCATCCCCGGCCTGCCGCCGTCGCTGCTGGAGCCGCCGCCGGGGTGCCCCTTCCACCCGCGCTGCCCGCAGGTGTTCGACCGCTGCCCCGAGAGCGTCCCGGCCCTGGAGGTCGTGGCCGACGACGACGGGGCCGGCGAGCGCCGGGCGGCCTGTCACCTGCACGCGTCGGCCCCGTGAGCGCGCCCCTGCTCGAAGCGCGCGAGGCCAGCCGGGCCTTCGGCGGCGGCCTCTTCGACCGGCGGCGGATCGTCGCCGTGGCCGGGGCCTCCCTGGTGATCCCCGAGGAGGAGCCGGTGGTCGTGGCCATCGCCGGCGAGAGCGGCAGCGGCAAGACGACCCTGGCGCGCCTGCTGCTGGGCATCCTGCCGCCCACGAGCGGCTCGGTCCGCTACCGGGGCACGGATCTGGGCGAGCTGGACGCCCGGACGCGAAGGACCTTCCGGCGCCAGGTGCAGGCCGTCTTCCAGGATCCCTTCGAGGTCTTCAACCCCTTCTACCGGGTGGACCACTCCCTGACGGTGCCGGTGGCCCGGTTCTTCCCGGAGCTGTCGCGCGACGAGCGCCGGCAGCGGATCGAGGAGGGTCTGCAGGCCGTGGGCCTGCGCCCGGAGGAGACCCTGGGCCGCTACCCCCACCAGCTCAGCGGCGGCCAGCGCCAGCGCATCATGGTGGCCCGGGCCCTGCTCCTCGACCCCAAGGTGATCGTCGCCGACGAGCCCGTCTCCATGGTCGACGCCTCCCTGCGCGCCACCATCCTGGAGACCCTCTTCCGCATCCACCGGGAGCGCGGCATCAGCCTCGTCTACATCACCCACGACCTGACCACGGCGTACCAGCTGAGCCGCACCATCCTGGTCATGTACCAGGGGGCGGTGGTCGAGGTGGGCCCCGTGGAGCAGGTCATCAAGGCGCCGAAGCACCCCTACACGCAGCTGCTCGTGCGCTCCATCCCGCTGCCGGACACGAGGCGCCGCTGGGGCGGGGACGAGAGCCCGGAGGCTCCGGAGGCCGCTGAGGTCCCGGACGTTGCGGACGAGGCGGGCGGACCGGTGCCGGATCCAGCCGGCGGCTGCGCCTTCGCCGGGCGCTGCCCCCACGTCATGGACCGCTGCCGCCGGCAAACCCCGCCGCTGGTGCGCACCGACGAGGGCCGCGCCGCCGCCTGCTTCCTCCACGAGGACGCCGACGTGCTCTCGGAGGAGCAGGTGGCCGCCCTGTCCCACGGAGGCGGGTGATGGGCACGGGGACTCACCGGGACGGGAGCGGGCGCAAGCCACGGGCCGGGCGGCCGGGCCGCAGGGCGCCGGTCCCGCGATCCTGCCGCCGGCTCCTGCTGGTGTGGGCGGTCCTGGCCGGCTGCGGCCCGGGAGTGGTCCTGGAGCCGGTGCCCCGGGACCGCACCATGATCCTGATGAATGGCGGGCCCAACCAGTACGCCCTGTTCGACAACCAGAACCCCTACATCCCGGGCTCGGACCAGGGCTATCACATGGGTACTCTGCCGACGGCCTTCGAGCCGCTGATCATGTACAACGTCCTCACCGGCGAGCACGAGAACTGGCTGGCCGAGAGCTGGGAGTACAACGACGCCTGGACGGAGCTGACGCTACGCCTGCGCCGGGGCATCGAATGGGCCGACGGCAAGCCCTTCACGGCGCGCGACGTGGCTTTCACCTTCGAGCTGCTGCGCGACAACGCCGCGGCGATGGTGCACCTGGCCGACCTGCCCGACTTCTTCGAGGCCGCCGAGATCGTCGACGACCACACGGTGCGGCTCCTGCTCAACAAGCCGGGCCCCGCCTTCTGGGCCACGACCCTGAGCAGCAACCACGGCATCATGGTCCTGCCCGAGCACGTCTGGCGCGATGTGGACCCCCTGGAGTTCACCTTCCACGACATCGACGGCGGCCTGCCCCTGGGCACCGGGCCCTACCGCCTGGTCCACGCCTCGCCGCACCAGAAGATCTACGACCTGCGCCCGGACTGGTGGGCGGCCCGGGAGGGGTTCAAGCCCCTGCCGAGGATCCAGCGGATCATCTACGTGCCGCAGCAGGAGGAGAGCCAGGCGGCCCAGCTGCTGCTCAGCGACCAGCTCGACATGGCGCCCATCATGCAGGTCCTCACCCTCGAGAGCGTGCTGGAGCGCAACCCGCGGGTGGTGACCTTCAGCGGCCGGGAGCCGCCCTACGGCTACCTGGACTGGTGCCCCATCGACCTCAACCTCAACTGTTCCGAGCCGCCGTACGACGATCCCCAGATCCGCCGGGCCATCAGCATGGCCATCGACCGCGAGAAGGTCGTGCAGCTCGCCGAGTCGGGGGCCGGCGTCGTCGCCCTGCACCCCTTCACCCCCTACGAGTGGTTCGCGCCCTTCGACGAGGCCCTGCAGGAGATCCTCGCCCGCCACGGGTACGACAACCGGCCTCACCCGGAGGAGGTGGACCGGATCATGGAGGGGAAGGGGTATGCCCGGGACGAGGAGGGATTCTGGGTCGACCCCGAGGGGGAGCGTGTCGAGATCGCCATCTACGTGCCCCAGTGGCTGCGGTCCTACGGTCCGCCCCTGACCCAGCAGCTGCGCGACGCCGGCTTCGAGGCCAACTTCGACACCTCGCCCGGCCTCACCTCGCTCGTGCAGACGGGGGAGCAGAAGGCCTCCCTCGGCTGCAAGGGGCCCAGCGGCGTGCGCGGCATGGACCCCTACCTGATGCTGTCGTACTACACCTCCCAGTACTACCGCCCCACCGGGCAACCGGCGCCCCTGTGGGCGACGATCTCGCGGTGGCGCAACGAGGAGTTCGACCGCCTCGTCGAGCGCACCGCGCCCCTGCAGGTGGGCGACGAGGAGCTCCAGAAGCTGTTCGTCGAAGCCATGGAGATCTGGGTGCGGGAGATGCCCGACATCTTCCTGGCCCAGCTGATCATCCGCTACCCCTGCAACACCACCCGCTGGACCGGCTGGCCGAGCTGGCAGGATCCCTACGGCTTTCCGCACTCGTGGCAGTGGGAGCTGCTGAAGACGTTCATCCGGCTGGAGCCGGTGGTAGAGGGGTGATCGATCGCGCTGGTCTCGTTCGCTCGAGTCGGTTGCACATTCGGGCCGAAATCGTATGGTATCACAAAGGATGACATGAACCTTGCGGTTTCTTTCCTAGTCGACTATCGGGGAAGGGAAGATGATTCGCGGCATACTTGGCAGCCTCCAGGAGGTCGGCGGCTTGCTTGTCAAGAGGGGCACGGCCATGGGGCCGTTGGTCCCGGCGCTTATGCTATGCCCTGTCCTGCTGCTGTTTGCCTGGCTGTTCAGGTCAACATTCGTTGTCAGCGGTTGCCCGATCATCTCAACCGGTTTGGCAATCCTGTCAGTGGGGATCGTGATCTTCTACCTGTTCCACTACGCGTCGTTTGCGCAGAGCGACCCTGACAGACTGCAATCGGAGGAGTATCGATACGAAACAGCGCGGATGCAGATGATTGCGGCCAAGCAGTTCCCGTATCCGATCCCCGCGGAGAATCTGTCCCTGGATGACCCGAGAGAGAATCCGGCAGTGCCTGACGCAGGGTCGGAAGAAGACGCGCCACCTGCCTCAACTGATGCAGATGAGGAAAAGCCCTCATGAAGCCATATCTCTTTGCATACAGCCAAGCCTGCCCGCAGGCACATGCGCACGCTGTGCTCAACGACAGCCAGGGTGTCGATACATGGGTCGCGCCGTTTCCCTACGCCGCGATCCTCGTCTCCAGACTCAACACCCAGGACCTTAGTGCCATACTTCGCGACCGATTGCCTGGGGTGTGGTTCATGGTGACGGAACTGGATCCCAAAAGCGTCAATGGATGGCTGCCCGGAAATCTCTGGGAGTACGTGAACGATCCGCAGAAGGCATGGACACGGAACTTGCTCAAGGGACTGTCTTCGACCCGACCCGACTTGACTGCTGCCCGGTAGGCGCGGCATCCACTCGCCATTCTCGTCACTGTCCAATGAGGCTATTGCACAGGCGCGGTCGCGCCTTGATGCAATGAATGCAGTGGGAGCCGGTCGGGCGGGGGGCGGAACGGGTTCGATGGTGGTCAGGCCGCTCTCGGAGGCGGGCGCGTGATCCGGTCCGTCCGCATCCGCGGCTTCAAGCGCTTTGGCGAGGTCGAGTTCCGTCTGCCGGGACACGTGGTCCTGGCCGGCCCCAACAACACGGGCAAGACGACGGTCCTTCAGGCCATCGCGTCGTGGTCCCTCGCACTTCGACGCTGGCGCGAGCTCAACGACTTCAGTCCCCGGCGGGGTTATGCGCGGGCGCCCATCGCCCGGCAGGCCTTCGCTGCGGTCCCCCTTCGGAGCTTCGATCTGATGTGGAAGGACCGCCAATACGGGGGGCGGATCGAGATCGAGATCCGGCACGACGCGGGCTGGTCCGTGGCGATGGAGCTGATCGCCGACAGCACCGAGCAGATCTACGTCCGGCCCCGGGCGGAGGTCCCCGCGGACAGGCTCCGGGAACTGGATCTCGGGGTGGTCTACGTACCTCCCATGACGGGACTGGAGACAAACGAGCGGCTCCTTCAGCCCGCCGCCGTAGAGCAGATCCTCGGGCTTGGTCGTCCTGGTGAGGTCCTGCGCAATCTGCTCGTCACCGCGAGCTACGAGGATTCCGCCTGGACCGCGCTCCAGGATACCATCGGGAAGCTCTTCGGCTATGAGCTGCTGCCCCCTGATGCCAGCGGACCGTACATCGAAGCCGAGTACAGAACGGCAGGGGGAGCCCAGCCTCTCGACATCGCCAGCGCTGGCAGCGGGTTCCAACAGGTGCTGATGCTGCTCACCTTTCTCCATACGCAGAAGGGCTCGGTGCTCCTCCTCGACGAGCCCGACGCGCATCTGCACCTGATTCTCCAGGACGCCATCTACCACGAGCTTCGCACGGTTGCCGCACGTCATCGATCGCAACTCGTAATCGCCACTCACTCCGAGGTGATCATCAATTCGGTGGAGCCTCGCGAGCTCTGCGTTACGCTCAACCAGCCGAGGATGATCGCGGACAGCGCTGAGCAGAGCCGGCTGATCTCCTCCCTCCGCGTTCTCAGCAACACGGACGTCATGGAGGCGCTGGGGGTTCGCGGGATCCTCTACGTCGAGGACTACACGGACATCAACATCCTGCGCGCTTGGGCGTCCACGCTCGGGCACCGGGCCGAGCGGCTGCTCACCACTGAGCTCATGTGGAAGCCGATGGTATTCCAGGCGCAAGAGGGGCGCCCGGGCATCAGGGCGCGCGATCACCATGAGGCCCTGCAGCTCGTGTGCGAGGGGCTGCCCGGTCTCGAGCTTCGCGACGGCGACGCGAGACCTGCCGTACCGGACAGCGGGATAAGCGGCGCCGGCCTGCAGCGCCTGCGATGGCGGCGGTACGAGATCGAGAGCTACCTCATCCACCCGCATGCGCTGGCCCGTTTCGTCGAGACGGAGGTCGGGGCCGGGGCCGGCGGGGCCGCATCGTGCGTCGAAGACATGCTTGCCTACTGGCACGGAGCATTCCCACCGGATGTGGTGAAAGACCCGCTGGGCGACCACGAATACCTCGTCGAAGCCAAGGCCAGGACCCGGTTGCTCCCTCCCTTGCTGCAGGCGGCGGGTCTTCACGGCGTGAGTTACACCCGCTATCACGAAATCGCCGCGCTGATGCTGCCCGAGGAGATTCACCCGGAGGTAGTCGAGAAGCTCGATGCCATCTGCCGCGCATTCGGAGTCGAGCCCTGAACCCGCACGAAGTCCCGGGTATCGGTGGCCGGTGATACATGGCTGGCCCCGTGAGCGATCCAGGGAAGGCTTGGCTCGCCATGGCGATCGTCATGCCGATCCTGGCCCTCGCGGGTTCGCGGGGCCATGCCCAGGTTGTGGGCGAACCGAACGCCCACTCCTTCGACACGGTAACGGACCCCCGGGCCATAGCGATGGGCGAGTCCTCGGTTGCCGACGCCGGAGACCCGGCGTCGGCCTTCTCCTCAAATCCGGCCACCTTGGGGTTCCTGTCGGGGTGGGGTTTCTACAGCAACTACAGGTCCTTCGACTGGGTCGATGAGGATTGGGGAGTCGAGGACCTGTATGCGTGGAGCCTGGGAGTGGCTTCACCCGCGCCCCTGGGCGGGATGGCCCTGGCCCTGAACCGGAGAGAGCACGGCAGATCCAGCGATCTCCGGGTCTACGACCAGACCTTCTACCTCGCCTATGCCGTGTCCTTCGGGAAGGTGGCGGCGGGATGCGCCGTCGGGTTCTTCAACCGGTTTGCCCATGGGGGGGATTTCGAGCGCGAGTCGAGTTACGTCCCCACCTTCGATCTGGGTGTGCTGTACCACGCCGACCGCGGCCTCTCCATCGGCATGGCCCTGCAGAACCTCTCCCCGGAGTACGAGTGGAGAATCGCCTCCGAAGGCCGTGAAGACGAGTACAGGACATCGCTGCCCCTCTACCTCCGGACGGGGTTCCGGTACGTCCTCGAGCGGCCCTCCACGGGCGGCTTTCCGCCCCTTCGGTTCGTCGCCGCCGGGGAGTACAGGTGGCTCTACAATCCACCCGACGTCCCGTACGGCTACGGGCCCGGCAGCGGCGGGTTCGGCCTGGAGCTGACCCTCGAGGACTGGCTTTCCCTGCGGGCGGGACTGGTCGAGTACCACGAGAAGGGGCTGCACGGCCGCTACGGCCTGGGGATCCATTTCTCGCCGGCCGGCGAGCTCCTTCCCCGGAAGGTCAGGTTCGACTACGCGCCGGTCCGGGTTGCCCCGGCTACTGTGGAGACCGCGAGACTCCTTCACTCCTTCGGCCTGAGGCTGTCCTGGTGACGCGGAAGGCGCGAACCCCGGGGCTGCTGCTGGCGGTCACCATGGCGATTCTGTCCCTCGCCGGCCCGGGGGCGCAGGCGGGGGACGTGTACCCCCCGGACTCCTACTCCTTCGACACGGTAACGGACCCCCGGGCCATAGCGATGGGCGAGTCCTCCGTTGCCGATGCGGGCGGGCCGGCGGCGGTGTTCTCCTCCAACCCGGCCAACCTGGGGTTCGTGTCGGGACCCGCCTTCTTCAGCAACTACAGGTCCTTCAACTGGTTCGATGACGATCTGGGCATCGACTATCTGCATGCGTGGAGCGTGGGGATGGCTTCAGCCGCTCCCCTGGGCGGGATGGCCCTCTCCTTCAGCAGGAGAGGGCTGGCCACCTCCGACAGCCGGGAATACGACCAGACCTTCTCCTTGGCCTATGCCATGTCCCGGGGGAACATGGCGGCCGGTGGAGCCCTCAGGTTCTTCAACCGGTATTTCACCGTCGATTGGCAGGATGTCCGGCCGGACCTCGACTATAGGTGGAGTTACCAGGCGTCCTTCGATCTGGGCGTCCTGTACCACGCCTGGGGATCCGCCGACGGCCCCCATGGCGGCCTCTCCGTCGGCATGGCGCTGCAGAACTACTCGTCGGAACATGTGTACAGAGCCACCTCCGAGACCGGCGAGGTCGAGCACAGGACCTCACTGCCGCTGTATCTCCGGACGGGGTTCCGGTACGTCCTCGAGCGGCCCTCCACGGCCGTCTCTCCGCCGCTGGGATTCGTCGTCACCGCCGAGTACAGACGGTTCCTCAATCCACCCGCCGGGCGCGGCTCCGAGAGTGACGAAATCCTGAGAGATGACGACTTCGGCGGGATCGGCCTCGAGCTGACCCTCTATCACTGGCTCTCCCTGCGAACGGGCTGGATCAACGAATACCAGGACCGCCACCGGCTGCACAACCGTTACGGCCTGGGCATCAATCTCTCGCAGGACGGCGAGTTCCTTCCGGGGCAGGTCAGCCTCGACTACGCGCTGATACGGGTGCCCCGGAACTGGGTTGTCGAGACCACGAGATTCGTCCACTCCTTCGGCCTGAGGCTGTCCTGGTGATGGGGAGGGCGCGAACCAAGGGGCCGCTCCTCATGGCCATGGGCCTCGTCCTCCCCATGACCGGCTGCTATTCCTTCGCCATGCACCAGACGGCGCAACGGCTGGCCCCCGGGCAGACATCGATCACCGCGGGCCTCAGCCGGCAGGCCTTCATCAACGGGGATGACTGGGACTACATCGACGGATTCTCGGTGGTGGACCTGCAGGTCCGTCACGGGCTGGAGAGATTCGAGATCGGGGGCCGGATCAGCCGGATAAACCTCGAGGACGGATACCAGTTCGTCTCCCTCGACCCCAAGATCTCACTGGTGGAAGATCGACTGGCCTTCCTCCTGCCCATCGGCTTGTTCTTCAGCGGTCCCTTCCCCGGCGATGATGTCGACATAGATGTCGCCGAGTCCCTCCAGGTTCATCCCTCTCTCATCGCCACGATTCCCCTCGGACGGACGGAGACCGAGCTCAACCTGGGGTTGAAGACCATCGTCCTCCTCGACAGCCCGGAGGAGTATCTCACGGGGATCAATCTGGGATTGCGCATGACCCCCGACGAGGTGACGGGGGGGCCCGCGGTCTTCCCGGAGATCGGACTGTTCACCGACTCGAACGGCAACTACTACTTCTACTTCGGCACGGCCTTCTCCTTCGCCTTCGGCGGATCCTGAGCGGCGGCTCGATGGGATCCCCAAGGGAGATCGCCGCGGACGCGGCGCGGGAGGCGGGGACCCTCCTGCGGGAGAACCTGCACCGCGCGGTCGTGGTGGAGACCAAGGGCCGGGCGGACTTCGTCACCGGCCTCGATCTGGAGGCCAACGACCTGATCCGGGACCGCATCGGCGCCGCCTTTCCGGACCACCGCTTCCTCACCGAGGAGACGGTCAACGCCCCGCTCTCCGACGAGCCGACGTGGATCGTCGACCCCGTGGACGGCACCCTGAACCTGGTCCACGGCTTCCCCTACATCTCCGTGAGCCTGGCCCTCGTCGTGAGCAGGAGGCCGGTGGCGGGCGTGGTCTACGATCCCCTGCGGGACGAGCTCTACGCCGCGTCGGCCGCCGCCGGCGCCACCTGCAACGGCGGCTCCATCTCCGTGGGCGGCGACTCCGAGCTGTCGTCGGCGCTGCTGGCCTTCGATCTGGCCCACGACGAGGAGGCCGCCCGTGAGAGCATGGACCTGGCGTCGGCGCTGCGCCCCCGGGTGGCGGCCCTGCGGCTGGCGGGATCGGCGGCCCTGGCCTTGTGCCATGTGGCGGCGGGGCGCCTGGGCGGGTTCTTCCACCACCGCCTCGACCCCTGGGACATGGCCGCCGCCATGCTCATCGTGCGGGAGGCCGGCGGGTGCGTCACCGCCTTCGACGGCAGCCACGTGACCAGCCCCCGGACAGGACCCCTGGTAGCGGGCAACGCGGCCGTCGTGGAGCAGATCAACCTGGCGGAGCAGGAGCGCCTCACTTGAAGGGAGATCCCATGGATCGGATCCGAATCGCCCTCGTCGGCTGCGGCGGCATGGGCACCCGCCACCTCTACGGACTCGCCGAGCTGGCCAAGACCCCCTTCGCCAACGTCGAGCTGGCCGCGGTCTGCGACATCCGCCCGGAGAACGCGGAGCTCGCCGCCGGCGAGGCGGAGAAGCTCCTCGGCTCTCGCCCCCAAGTCTTCACCGACCTGGAGCGGATGGCCCGGGAGGTCCCCGACCTGCACGCCGTCGACGTGGTCGTCGATCCCAGCGAGCACCACAACGTGGCCTGCCAGGCCCTCGACCTGGGGCTGCACGTCATGGTGGAGAAGCCCCTGGCCATCACCGTCAGGGGTTGCCACCGGATCATCGAGGCGGCCCGGCGCAACGGCCGCATCCTGTCGGTGGCCGAGAACTTCCGGCGCGATCCCTCGGCGCGGCTGGTGCGCCACCTGCTGGACGGCGGCGCCATCGGCCGGCCGTACATGGCGATCTACCACTCCCTGGCGCCGGGGAACGATGTCTTCATCACGCCGTGGCGGCACGACAAGGAGCGGGGCGGCCTGCTGCTGGACCTGGCCGTGCACTACACCGACCTGATCCGCTACCAGCTGGGCGACATCGAGCAGGTCCACGGGCAGGTCTGCCTGGCCACGCCGGTGCGCCGCCGGCCGCCCAGGATCGACAGCCCCTACGAGTTCTACCGGCGGCGGCACACCGCGATGGAGGAGGAGGTGCGGGCCACGGCCGAGGACAGCTCCATGGCGACCCTGCGCATGGCCAGCGGGGCCATGGTCAGCTGGGTCGTCGGCCTCGGCGGCCACGGACAGTGCGGCGGCCAGGCCATCCTCGGCGGACGGGGCGTGCTCAAGGGCTTCGGCAACCGCGGCGGGCGGGCCTGCCTGCAGGCCGAAGGCACGGGAGAGAAGGGCCACGAGCAACTGGTGACCGAGGCCCCCGACTTCGAGCTGGAGCCCCTGGCCGCCCACTTCTTCCCCGAAGGCGTGGCCACGGCCGACGTCGACTGGAAGCTGCTGGCCCTGGAGTACTACGAGCTCGGAGAGGCCATCCTCCACGGGCGGCCCGTCGAGGTGGACGGCACCGAGGGGATGAAGGCGGTGGCCGCCGTCTACGCGATCTTCGAGTCGAGCCGCCTCGGCCGCGCCGTGAGCATGAGCGAGGTGGAGAGCGCCGAGGTCTACGAGTACCAGGCCGGGATCGACGCCGCCCTGGGCCTGTAATCCACCGAGCCTGGGGCGAGCCGTCCGGCAGAAGGCCTCAGGCGTGAGGCTCGACCCTCACCTACACGACCCGAACCTCCGTCACTATTGCAGGGCGCCCGGCAGGCCGCCGAGCCCGGCCTGCACCACGATCCACACCGCCCAGAGGATCAGCAGCGGGACCAGGGCCTTGCGCGTGGAGCGGCCGGCCATGACGCCGGTGCCGACGGCCATGACCAGGACCTGCCAGAGCATGAAGACCTCCAGCCCGGACAGCACCCGGCCCGCGAAGGTGCCGAGCATCTCCTCGGGGAGGAGCAGGCCCGGACCGATGACCACGATGGTCCCGGTCGCCAGCATGAGGGGAACGGTCACGATCGTCTGGACCACCTTCACCAGGGAGGCGTAGGCGGTCACGGCCAGCATCTGGCCGTAGTTGGCCTCACCGCCGAGGATGGGGTTGGCCACCAGGAGCATGACGCCCCCGACGAGGAAGAGCCACAGGAAGGAGACGATGGGGATCGACACGAGGGTCATCGCCGGCGCCGCCGCCTGCATCTGCTCCATCATGGCACGCTGCTCGTCGGTCATCTCTCCGTACTGCTCCTGCATCATCTCGGATCCGGCATCCATGGCGGCGGGCAGGGCCAGCATCCCGGCCACCAGACCCACCACCACCACCACGAGGGTGGGCGCGAACCAGTCCAGCCAAGCAGACCGCTCCCGGACCGAGGCGAAGGTCGCGCCCGGGGCGGTGAGGGTGCGGATCATGCGCCCGGCGATGCTGGTGCCCGAATCCTCGTTCATGGGGCCTGCCATGGCGATCTCCTCTGGACAGGTGGTGCGCCCAATCTATCGGGCGCCCGCGTGCCGGGCCAGCGGTCCACTGCCCGCGCCGGGAGTTGACCCGGCTACCGCGGGCGACTACCAGTAGCCGGCATGAGCCCGCTGCTCGCCGCCTGAGAGGGCAAGCAGGAGGTGTGGGACTTCAAAATGAGAGAGGAGAGAGCATGGAATACGTCAAGTTCGGCCGTTCCGGCCTGAAGGTGTCGCGCCTGGCCTACGGCCTGGGTCTGCGCGGCCAGCAGGACGCCGGCGAGGCCGAGCGCGCCATCGAGCGCGCCGTCGAGCTGGGGATCAACTTCATCGACTGCGCCAACGTCTACGGCTTCGGGGACGTGTACGAGACCCGCGGCACCTCGGAGCAGGTCCTGGCGCGGGTCCTCAAGCGGCACCGCGACGACCTCGTGGTCACCTCGAAGGTGGCCAGCCGCGTCGGTGAGGGACCGAACGACGCCGGCCTGTCGCGCTATCACATCCTGCGCGAGATCGACCGCACCCTGGCCCGCCTCGAGACCGATCACATCGACATCTACATCCTGCACGTGTACGACGACGACACGCCTCTCGAGGAGACCCTGCGCGCCCTCGACGACGTGGTGCGCACCGGCAAGACCCGCTACGTGGGTGTCTCCAACTTCCAGCCCTGGCAGGTGCTCAAGGCGTTGTGGACCCAGGACCGGCTCGGGCTCGATCCCCTGCTCTGCATCCAGAACCCCTACAACCTCCTCAACCGCGAGCTGGAGCGCGAGATGTGGCCGGCGCAGCGGGACCAGGGCTTCGGGGTCATGACCTACAGCCCCCTCGGGGTGGGCCTGCTCTCGGGCGCCTACACCCCCGGGCAGCCGCCGCCGGACGGTACCCTCTACGCCACCCGCCGCACCGGAGACCTGGAGCTGGATCTCAACGAGGCCGGGCACCGGACCCTGGCCGTCCTGCGGGAGATCGCCGACGCCCACGGCCGCACCGTGGCGCAGACGGCGATCAACTGGGTGCTCTCCCACCCCGAGGTGACAGCCGCCATCACCGGCGGCGACACGGCGGCTCACATGGAGGAGAACGCCGGCGCCGTGGGCTGGTCGATCACGCCGGAGGAACGGGGGCGGCTCGACGAGGCCTCGGCGGGCCAGGACCGCGTCCTGGACTGACCGCCGCCGAGGCGGAGGGACGGAGTAGTGCGCTGAGGCCCTGGAACTGGGGCGCAGCGGCGACGCTGGGAAGGAGAGAAGGCGGGGCGCTGGAGAAGTCCCGCCTTTTCCTTCACTAAGTGCGAACCTTTCGCCCGCCGGCTTCTTCTTGTAGAGCGAAGGACACCTGACCAGAGCGCCGGATGCAAGCATGGACAGCGAAGCCGACTTGGTGCGTCGGTGTCAGAAGGGCGACACCGCGGCCTTTGCCCCGCTCCTGCGCCCGTACGAATACGCCCTGGCGGCGCTGATCCGCTACCGGATCGGCCACCCGCAGCACGCCGAAGATGTGCTGCAGGAGGTGCTGGTGCGGGCCTGGACGCGGATCGGCGCGCTCCAGGAACCGGACAGGATCGGCCCCTGGCTGATGCAGATCGGCCGCAACCAATGCCGCGACTTCTTCAAGGGGGCACAGAGGCGCGAAGAGCCCACCGAGGGAGCCGCTCTGGCGAGGGCCGTGGACAGGGACTCACTGAGGCTGCATCGACGGCAGCTGCAGCGGGACGAAGCGGCCCTGGCGTTGGAGCAGGTGCCCCAGCCCCAGCAGCAGGTCGCCCGCCTGCACTACCTGGAAGGCTTGAGCATCGCCGAAATCGCCGCCCGCGGCCAAATGGCCCAGGGCACGGTCAAACGGCATCTGTTCCAAGCGCGCCTGCACATGCGCCGAAGCATGGGTATCACGGCTCGGGGAAGGAGGCCAGAAGTGCGAAGCCAGGTATCGAAGAATCAAGAGACCGGACAGCCCTTCCCCCGGCGGCGGCCAGAAATCGCCGTCCGCGAACTGGACGGGGCGCCCTTTGCGGTCGAATGCCCCGAGTTGCGCTGGTGGCTGGTGGTGCCGCGCCTGGGCGAGGAAGCCCTCCAGGTCACGTACAAGGCGCCCGACTGGCGCCTGGAGGGCGTTGCCCGCATGAGGGTGGTGCGCCCGGCCGCCGTGGACGGCCTGGAAGGCGTGGAAGTCGGCGTCGAGGAGTGGGACGGAGCGATTGAAGGCTGGCGCGATGCCGGCTGGTCCATGTGCGCCCGGGAGAATGGGGAGGAGATCCAGTATCTGGCGGTCATCAGACAGCAGGCGGAGGAGATCTCCATCAACACCTATCTGGGCCTGGGCTTCACTGAGGCCTGGGCGTGCGTGAATCGCCGCATCGAGGACACGGGACGTTTTGTGCGCCAGCCGGATGGCTCGTGTAAACAGGCCCACAGCGCCGACAATCTCGACGCCAGCGGTGCCGGGCTGTACGAGGTGCGCATCGGCGACAACGTCTTCAACTGTCTACGGGTGCTGCAGCTTGAAGGCTTGGTCACTGAAGAAGACGCGCCCATCGACGAGGCTTACATCACCGCCGAGGGCCGCACCGTGCTGATCCGGGACTACGCCCACGACTGCTTTGACGATATCGATCTGGACTGCTCCCATGCCCTGGAGATCGACGGGCAGACGCTGTACCACTGGACGGACCGGGTGACCGGAGCAGGACTGGGGCTCTGAAGTTTGCAGCCGACGGCCTCCAACCGCCTCACTCGCGCCGGCTGATCCTCCTCCACTCCCCCCGACAGGCCAAAGGAGCACCGACAGAACCCTTGACCGAATCGCAGGGGATGTGTAGTATGTACGATACATGACACACTTCGGCGCAACGGTCCGCAAGACTCGCGAGAGGCTGCGCAGGCAGGACGCCCGCTTCTCGCTACGTCAGGTCGCCGGTCGGGTGGGTATCGAACCGGCTTACCTGAGCAAGATCGAGCGCGGCGACGTGGCGCCGCCCTCGGAAGCCACGACAGTGCGGCTGGCGCGGGAACTCGGCGCGGATCCGGACCTGTTGCTCGCGCTGGCGGGGAAGGTCTCCGGGGATCTTCAGGAAATCATCCGCAAGCGGCCGGCGCTGTTCGCCGAATTGATCCGACAGCTCAAGGAGGCGCCGGACGACGCCATCCTCCGGGTGGTTCGCGAGGTGCGAGACGGTGACTGGTAAGAACCTTGAGGAGAGAGCGAACACATGATCACGCTCGAGAACGACCAGCTGCACTTCCGATTTCCCGACGTCCACGAACAGGCCCACTGCTACGATCTCGTTCCAGCGGACGCTGCGCATTCCGGATGACGGCGAGTCCTACCCTCTGCCGCCGGGTTTCGGCGATTTCCCGTTGCGGCACATGGACGACTACGCCCCCCGGCTGCCGGAGGAATGGCTCCGCCGCGGCGGAGTGCTCATGCCCATGCATCAGGCCGAGGCCATGTGGATGAGTTTCGACTCGCCCTCCGAGGATCTGGGCTATCCGTTCGCAGTCAAGATCGCAACCGGCAAGGTGTGCGCGGTCAGCGGCGGCGCCTGGGTGGACCACCTGAACCAGGATCCGCAGGACTATGTCGTCCTGCCCGACCAACCCTGGCTCGACGGGTACTGCGTGGAGAAAGGCCTGATCCGGCAGTTTGTCGCCATGCCCCTGGGCGAAGGCTACACCGTGGAGGAGCAACTGACCGGCGCCGGCGAGCACGGAGGGGTACAGATCATCGCCTTCCCGATGAAGCGCGACCGCTATGAAGCGCTTCTCGCGAGTCGAGCTCGGCGCATGGAAAGGGCCTACTCCGTGCCTTATTTGGCGTGTGCCATGCCCATGGGGCTGGCGCCGGGAGGGAGAATGAGGCAGGAGATCTACGACGATCCCCCATGGCCTGGACGCTTGGGACCAGATGCACGCAAGCCGGTGTTTCGTCACCATTGCGAATTCTACGCAGTGGATGGCCATGACGGGCGAGCGCCCGCCTACCGAGCCCCCGACGGCGCGGGAGTACGCCAGAGCCGGGCTCCCGTGGTTCGAATACTACAGCGGCGACTCGGAGGCCCTGGAGGGCGCGGAGAAGTACAAGGCTCTCGCGAGCCTCTCCGAAATCGCCGGGCAGAAGGGCGAGAAGCCACCGCCAGAGAATGAATCACTTGCCGAGACACGCGTGGTCAGACTTCGGAAGCGGAGCGCGCGTCAGGTGCGCGAGTCGTAGGCGTCAGGACCTGGGACGGTTACTACCACTTCTGTCGAGGGTGCATTAGGTGATTGTTACGGTTCCGGTGGTTTTGTGGGGTGATCTTGGTGCTGCTGGAAGAGGCGATCGAGGGTACCGTTGTAGAGGGCGCAGCGCAGGGCCAGGTGGCGTTGCTGTTTTCCTGATACCACCAGGCGCCGGATCGCTTCAGGCGAACATGGCCGATGAAACGATGCGCCGATTCGATCGCCCCCGAGCCGATCGGGTAGCCCCCCTTGCGATGGCTGGCGAAGTCGATCTGGTGCAGCCGCTTCTGCAGGTACGTCACGGCCGTGCCGATCGCCTCTTCGGCCTCGTCCGAGACCGGCTGCATGCGCTGCAGACCCCAGACCACGCCCGTCGCCTCGCCGCAGAACAGGCGCGCCAGCGTCGCTTCCAGCCAATGGCGGGCGCGCGCCCCATCGGCGCCGTATTGCGCCTCGGCCACCGCGTGCAGGTAGCGGCTGCAATGGTAGTAGTCGAGGATCTGACGGGCCTTCGGGAACAGCTCTTCCACCCACTTCCAGATCCACGGGGCGCCATCGGCGATCGCACACAAGCGCACCTGGTCCTCCGGGATCAGGCCCGCCTCCTTGACTTGGCGCAACGCCGCGCCGAAGGCCTGTTCGTCGCCCATCTGGTGCCAGGAGATCAGCTGCTCGATGCGCTCATCGTCGACCAGGTAGAAGCGAAAGCCCTTGGCCTCGTGGTATTCCCCCTGCCAGCGCCTTCGCCGGGCCCGGCTCTTCTTGCGCCCGGGACGCGTCCCCTTGGCGGTCTCGGGCCGGCTGGGCACGTCGGCGCGTCGATGGCCAACACCACGATCGGCCGCCACTTGCGGCCGGCGGCCGCTTGCGCAATGCGATCCTGGATGTCGGCCGCCTCCGGACACACCTGCAGCACGTCCAACGACCCGGTCTGTTGCAGCACCTCGTGAATCACACTGTCGCTCATCGACGCGTCGGTCAGCTCGTCCAACAGCTTCGAGGCGCGCTGGTGGGGCATCTCCAGCGCCAGCTTGACCCCGGCCTGCTGCACGTCCCCCTGCTTGCGGTGCCCCGACAGGGCCAAGGCCTCGTCCAGCGGATGGAACCCGTGGTGACAGGCCGCGCAGTAGAAATAGGGACGCTCCAAGGTCACCGGCCCCAAGAGCGTCTCCACCGTGCGCGAGCGCGAAGCCCGCGCCGGCAGCAGGCGCTCACACTTGGGGCAAGCCGCCTCTTGTTGCGTCAGCAACGGGCCATGGCGGCGTTCGACAAAGGCCTCCACCAGGGCCGCGGTGAGTCCGGCGCGCTCTTGGGACACCGCGTCGGTGATCTCCATCGACGTCGGCGCACAATCCGGGTTGGGTCATGCCCGCTTCCAGCCGATCCAGCAACGCATCCAAAGCTTCATGCGCGCGATCTCGGAAGCGCTCCCACAGCTGCCGCTGCTGAAAGGGCGCCAGAGAGAGAATCGCGGTCATCGCTCCCCTCTTTCGTCAAGGCATGGGAGCCGGCCGCGGGGGAGGCGGCCGCCGACAGCAAGTCACTGGAAAATATACACATACGTCCCGAATTCCCGCTATAACAATCGCCTAAGGTGCCCTCTGTCGAGACCCGGGACCTGCAGGTACATAATACATACTCTCCCCGAAGCCTACTTGAACCTTCGAGCCGCTTCCCGCAATTCGATGATTTGCTTCACCTGCTCTCTTGTAGCTTCGCACCCGAGTCTACGTAGGAAGGAGCTGGCAACAGCGGAATCGGTAATAGCTGCGTTCCCGCTGGGATCAATTACTGAGTCGATGTATCGCACTGAATCTACAAGCTGTCTGGTATAGGTTACAAATGCCCCTGCTCTTGGTCGAGTACCGACATGGTTCGCTATCTCCGTGTTGAGTAACCGCTTGCTGATGTGTCTCAGAACCGAATGAACTGAATCCAACGCCTTTCCCACTTGCTGGAGGTTTGCGGGTGGCAAGGGTTCCGCGTCAGGCATCGTTGCTAGGGAGAGATCGGTGTGGCTGATGCGCCTGTTTCTCCAGTCACGCGCGAACTTGGCGGCTTCAAGGGCCGCATCCACACGCGACTTCACCTCGGGACGCAGTATTGGATCGCAGAACTCGGGTAACATCTGGACGGTCAAGTTGACCTTGCCTGGGCCACTGCGAACGGGATCGGTCAGCCTGCTCACGCGCAGCATCAGGTCATCCCAGAGTATCTGCTGAATGTCCCAAAGGAATCCGCCGCCCGTAATTGCATTCAGGAGCTTGAGGTGCTCGACCTTGCTGAACAACACCCGGAACTCCTCGCATCTTATTCGCCCGGACGCCCAGGCTCTCAACAGTCCATCAAAGGTGGCTCCGAACTCTTCCCCGAGCCGATCCTGGTAATCTCGTCTAGTGGTGTCGCTCATCTCTATCCTCCCTTTAGTACCAACAGGTCGCCTTGCGTAGTAGATGTCCGGCACCTCACCCCAGTCCCCTGGGCACGGTGACGCTCCAGCTCTTGTCGAAGTAGTGGTCCCCGTCGACGGTCACCACCACCTCCGACGAGAAGTGGTAGGACTCCGCGTCGCTTCGCAGGACCTCCTTCGCCTCGACGACGATCTTCTTCTCCGGATGCGGCGGCTCGTACACGTACCCGGCCTTCAGCACGGTCTCGGCCGGATTCTTCGGCGACACCGTATACCTCGACCACGCCCGCCCGGGGACGGCGCTCCCGGTACTGTCCCTCGCCAGTTCGGCGGTCACCGTGCCGGCCACGTGGTCGTGGGTGATCTCGTGCCGATTGGGGGGCAGGTCCTCCATCGTCGCCGGGGTCCGCGGCGAGGGCTCGAAGACGGCCTCCGGCAGTGACCGGCTTGGCGCCGGCGTCACCGGCAGCACGACCCTGGACGGGTAGTCGCGGCCGCAGTGCACGCTGTTGACCGCCGCCAGCGGGGTGGGCCAGGCGTTCTGGAAGTCGGCGCTGGCCACGCTCAGGCGGATGCGGTGGCCCTTCTCGAAGAGGTAGGAGACGTACTTCATGTCGATGCGCAGCTCGTAGACCTTGCCCGGTTCCATCGGCTCGGGACTCGAGTGCGAGCTGCGGTGGGTCCCGAGCAGGCCGCCGTCGGTCAGCCATTTCGAGGTGCCGTCCGGGGCGACATCGGTCAGCTTCACGTGGAAGTACGCGGTCTCCGCGCTGGAGGAAACGTGTAGCACCGCCACGGGATTGCCGGTGACCTCGAGATCCCGCTCCAGCGGCGGGGTGGTCCAGGTCAACGACAGGGCCTCGTCGAGCCGCTGGTCGACCGGCATGGCCCAGGGCATGATCCCGCCGCCCCAGTAGATGCCGGCGGTGATTCCGACAGCCGGGTTGTAGGTGTACTCCCTCGCGGAATTCTCGCAGTCCGGAGCCTCGGGGCCGAGCTCTCCGCCGGAGTGGAAGTAGAAGGGGGTATCCCGGTTTCGCGCCGGGGGCCACTCCTCCTCCGATCTCCAGAACCCGGCGTCCTCGAGGTACATGTGCGCCGCCGGCTCCTTGTACTTGCGCACGAAGATGGAGACCGCCGGCTCATCCATCACCCCGGTCTCCTCCTCCTTCAGCCAGCGGTCGTACCACTTCAGCATCTCGTGGCGGAAGTCGATCCGGGGACCGGGCAGCGCGTCTTCGGGCCAGTAGTGGCCCCACGGACCAAGCAGGATTCTCTTGGGGACGTCGAGCCGGGAGAACGCCCGCAGGATCGGGGTGGGGTAGGGATCGGCCCAGCCGCACCAGAACAGCACCGGCACCTCGATGCGGCCGTAGTCCGGCTCCAGGGAACGCTCCCTCCAGTAGGCTCCCTGAAGCGGATGGGAGATGTAACCGATTCCCCAGGGGACGTTGTTCTCCAGGCGCTCCTGCCACAGCTCCTCCCACAGCGGCCCCGCGATCTCGACGTCGGGGGGTGCGAAGTTGCAGGCCGTCATCAACGGCGAGTAGCTGTCGAACATGTAGGGGCGGATCGAGCCGCCGGGGTGGGTCCAGTCGAGGTAGACGTCCGTGTTCGAGGATCCCATCACCAGGGTCCTGAGATGAGGCGGCCTCTGGGCCGCCACCTGCCACTGCACGACGCCGCCGTACGACATGCCCCACATGCCCACGGCGCCGCTGCACCAGGGCTGGGCGGCGACCCACTCCACCGCCTCGTACCCGTCTCGCCGTTCGCGCTCCGAGTAGATGTCGGTGCTCGAGCCTCCCGAGTTTCCGGTGCCGCGGACGTCGAAGCAGACGACGGCGTAGCCGCGGCGGGCGAACCAGGCGGGCCCGTGCCGGCGGTGGTCGTACCCGCTCTCGGAGACGCCGGCTTCGATGCCGGTCAACCGGCGGTAGGGGTGATACTCGAGGATCGCCGGAAACTCCCCGGGCGCGTCGGGACGGGCGACCACGGCCGCCAGCTCGACTCCGTCGCTCATCGGCATGCGCACCCGGCGGTCCAGTCTCACCTCGTATTCCGGCCGCGATACGGGCCGGCTCGGTCCGTTCATGTCCTCTCTCCTGGTTGGCCTGACCGTGTTCCAGGCTCTCCGCCTTGACAGAGACTCAAGAGAAAGCCCTTGTTTTCCTAGACCCCCATGCTGGCCCTGGTGGTCACCTTCCTCGCTTCGGCCTGGATCGCCCGAGACCAATGAAGCGCATTCACTATGCAATCTACGTCGGACTGCTTACTGCCATGAGCGCCACTGGTGAGACTCCTTCTTTCGAGAACGACTACGGCCGAGCCGATATCGGCAAGCCGTGGGAGTCGATGATGGTCAGTCAGGGCCTCGCTGGATGGCACGCCAGTGAAGCTCCCTTTACGCCTTCCGTATGGCGCCGCGAAGGCGCCGCAATTATCGCCGACACAGGACAGGCCAACCGCGGGCGGCTCATCCAGGGAGATGGGACGTGGGCTGCCTATGAATTCAAGGTACAGGCCACCAGAGAGAAGGGATTCGCCGGTCCGCAGCTGGTGTTCGGAATCTCGGACGACGGCATTTCATCGTATTTCCTGACATATCTGGCCGGCTGGAAGACCATGGTCATTGTCCGTCGGAACGAGGAGACTCGTGAGGACGTCAAGCTCGATGTCGTCGACTTCGTCATGGACCCTGGCCGGGAATATGACATTGTCCTCAAGGTCCGGGATCACTCGGTGACGAGCTACGTCGACGGCGTTCTGGTCAATCGGTTGACACTGGCGGAGGCGCCGCGCGGTGCCGTTGGCCTGGCTGTCTGGGGGAACAACAACTCTGTCGTTCGGTTCCGCGACCCGAAAATCAGGCACTACTACAAGCGATAGCCGCAACCACCACTGACCAGGGGACACCGGGAACAAGCCCTCTGTTTCTCCCTATGCCCACGGCCCTGTGGAAATGCCTGGCGATAGCCCTGCTCGCCGCTTGCCCCCCAGCTCTCGCGCTTGACCAGGCTGCGCTCACGGCGCAGCTCGAGGACGCGCGCGCGGAGATGGAGATGCCCGGGCTGCGTGCCGCCGTGCGCTTCCCGGACGGTCGCATCATGCGCGCCGCCGTGGGCCTCGCCGACGCAGAGGAGGCCATCCCCCTCGACGACACCGTGGGCATGCCTGGCGGCAGCACCGGCAAGACCTTCGTCGCGGCGCTGACCATGTTGCTGGTCGAGGATGGTGTGCTTTCCCTCGACGACCCGGCGTCGAAGTGGCTGGGCGACGCGACCTGGTACAGGAAGGTGCCCAACTCCGAGGACATCCGAGTCCGCCACCTCCTGTCGCATTCCGCCGGTATCGGCGACTACCCGAGCTCGACCCGCTACCGGCTTGGATCCATCTTCCGTGCCCTCCGCCACGGCACGATCCGCTTCGAGCCGGAGGAGCTCATCGCCTTCGCCGGACGGAAGCCCCTGTTCCCGGCGGGTGGGGGCTTCTCGTACACGGACTCCGGCTACCTCGTGCTCGGACGTCTGATCGAGGCGGCCACGGGCCGTGACTACTACGACCTGCTCAGAGAGCGCATCCTCGACCCGCAGGGCCTGCACCAGATCGGGCTCCAGGATCGGTCGGTCCTGCCGGATATCACGCCCGGCTACATGCACGGCGCCCGGAACCTGAGGAAGGACGGCACCATGAAGATCGATCCGTCTTCCGAATGGACCGGCGGCGGGCTCACCACGAACCCGACCATGCTCGTCGAGTTCTACGGCGCCCTGACCGAGGGACGCATCGTGCAGCCGGAGAGCTTCGCCCGGATGCTGGATGGCGGCTGGCGCGACCCGGCCACGCCCGACTGGCACTACGGCTTCGGCCTTTTCGTGTACGACGGCGGGGCGGCCTTCGGCCACGGCGGCCTGTGGCCCGGATACCGCACCCATGTGACGCACTACGCGGCGTCGGGGACGACGATCGCCGTTCAGACCAACCGGGACGGGCGCCTCGACATGCAGTCGCTCGTGACGCGCATCGCAAAGGAGGAGTGATGGGAAGACTGGAACGGGCCGGGCGCGTCATCGTCGCCGAAGGGGGGAGTTGCCCCTCCTTGGAGCGCCTGAGCAACGGCGACCTGCTGGTGGCCTATCGGGACGACACCCGCGGAAGCTGTGCGTGAGCGTGACGCGCTCCACCGACTGCGCCGGACGTGGCGCAAGGAGCACACCTTCGCCTACGGCGTCTCGGCGGAGCGGCCGACGAGCGGTTATTGGGCCGTTGATGTCAGAGAGGCGGGCCGTTACCAGATCGAGCTGCGGCGCTGGCCCACGGAGACCGGCTATGCCCTGACTGCGGGGATAGAAGGCGACGACAGCGGCTGGTACCGCGCCGGCATCCAGCCGAAAGACGCCACGGCCTACGAAGGCGGGGTCGCCCTCCCCCTCGGCTGGGCCCAGTTGTCCATCGGCGGCCGGAATCTCCAGCAGGAAGTCGATCCTGCCGCCACGAGCGCCTGCTTCGAGATCGACCTCGTCCCTGGGCCCGACCGGCTCAACGCATCGTTCCACGACCACGCAGAGAGGACCATCGCCCCTTACTATGTGTACGTGCGGCGGCTATCCAAGTAAGGATCAAGGGAACGCATCTCTGCGACACTACACTCGAGGGAGCCTTTTCCATGGCAAGCCAATTTCTCATCGATGGCGACCTCTTCGTTGAAGTGGTAGACAACAACGACGGAGGGGGGCTCTCGCAGAAACGGGTTGACGAACTCTATCGAGCGAACAAGGCGGGCCGCTTCGACGACATCGCCTTTCCATTTGAACGGGCCAACGGTTACAACGGGGTGCGCCAGCTCTACAGCCGACGCGGTCCACAGGAGAATATCTTCCGTTCAGGCTTGGCGAGCAGCCTCAATTTCGAGTTCATCTATGACTGGACCGGCCGGTCGATGATTCCCCGTTGGCTTGGGGGCAAGCTCGGTACTCCGCCAACGCCGAGCCAACTCACCCGGCTCGGCGACAACTCGTTACAACTGACGACCTCCATCCCCGAACCGCGCCGCATTGAGGTCAGCACCACCTTCACCCTCGTTCCACCGCACTACATCGACCTGGAAACCACATGCGTGGCCCACCCCGGCGCCTTCGAGGGGGATTGGCTGGGGCTGTTCTGGGCGAGCTATATCCGAAAGCCCGAGGACAAGACTACCTGTTTCCTCGGCCGTCCAGAGGAAAAGGGTCCCGAAGAATGGACTGAATCGTTAGCGGAACAGCCAGCGGAGGGGCCCGTCTTTGCGAGTGAAGCGGATACCCTGGTCGAGGGTGAACCCGATCCGGCGGGGCGCTTGTTCCACAACATCCGCCCCGCCCGATACGTCCACCCGTTCTTCTACGGGCGCTGGCGCAACATGATGCTCGAGATGATGTTCAAGAGTTCCGAATCCCTTCGATTCGCGGTCGCGCCAGGAGGCGGCGGACTGACGAATCCTGCGTGGGACTTCTCCATCCTCATCAAGGATTGTCAGCCCTTGACCGAGTATACCTATAGTGCCCGCGTGGTCTTCAAGCCCTTTGTGAGCGGCGAAGACGCCTTGGAAGAGTACCGGAACTGGGCGGGCGATTAGCCTCTTGCCTCCGCCAGCGAGACCGTCCTGTGCTCCCTGGCCGAGACCGAGACGGCTTCGGCGATCTCGACATCCAGCAGGGCGTCTTCCGGAGGATTGCGGGCCTCGATGCGGCCCTCCATGGCATCCAGAAAAGCGGCTGCCTGCCGGACAAACGGAGACGGCTCGCTCTCGAAGGTGCGAACCTCCGAACAGCCCCCGCGAAAGACGGTAACTGAATCCTTGCCGGATGGGCTGTCGGCGTTGGGCAGGACTCCGCCCTCGGCGCAGATGAATCGCGGCTGTGGGTCCGGCATGCCCTCCGGGCCGACGTAACTGGCCGTGGCCGAAGCGAAGGCACCGTTCTCGAATCCGATCAGCGCCCCGCATGTCTCCTCCAGTACGCAACCGGGAGCCGTATTCCGCATCCGGTTGGCCATGGCGGAGACGGTGGTCGGCCGGCCGAGAATCCAGCGGACGGCATTGAGATAGCAGTAACTCATGTGGGTCAGCGGCATCCCCCCGCTCGCCTCCTGGTCATAGTACCAGCCGTCCGGGTCGGGGTTCCACAGGGCCATGGTCACGGCCATCACCGGCGCCCCCAGGTGCCCGCCCGCCACCAGGCGCCGGATCTCCTCCCAGGCAGGGTCGTAGCGGCGCTGGAACCCGGCCTCCACGATGCGACGGTTCCGGGCCGCCAGTTCGACAATACGGCGCCCATTCTCCATGCTCGAAGCGAGACATCCGCCTACCAGGAGGTCGTAACCGGCCTCCAATGCCCAGAGGGAGACCTCGTCCTGAACGCGATGCGGAACCTCGATCAGGATCGCGTCCGGTCGGGCCTCCCCCAATCGGCGAAAGTCATCGCAGAAGACGCCGCACCCCAACTCGGCGGCGCAGCTCTCAGCGCGCTGCGCGCGCCGGGCGGCGACGCCGCAGATCTCCGCACGGCCGGTCTCCAGGAACGCCTTGCCCCGCGTCCGCGCCATGTTGCCGGCTCCCACGATCGCTATTCGGTGTTTCAAGGGAAATAGCTGATGCGGTAGATGAGATCGGCCTGGTCGTCTGAGAGCAGCAGGGAACCGTCGGGCATGACGAGAACGTCCACCGGCCTGCCCCAGCTCGATTGCCCTTGGAGCCAGCCTTCGGCGAAGGGCTCGTAGCCGACCGCCTCGTTGCCGTCCAGCCGCACCAGAGTGAGGCGGTAGCCGATCTTGCTGCTGCGATTCCAGGATCCGTGTTCGGCGATGAAGACCTGATTGCGGTACTCCTCCGGGAACATGGCGCCGGTATAGAAGCGCATTCCCAGGGCCGCCACGTGGGGGCCGAGATTCTGCACCGGCGCGACGAGCTCGCCGCACCCGCGCTTGTCGCCGAACTGAGAATCCGCGATGTCCCTGCCGTGGCAGTAGGGATAGCCGAAGTGCTGTCCTTCCGCGCTCAGTCTGTTCAGTTCGTCCGGTGGGGAATCGTCACCCAGCCAGTCTCGGCCGTTGTCGGTGAACCACAGTTCCCCGGTTTCCGGGTGCCAGTCGAAGCCGACGGTATTGCGAACCCCCCGCGCCAGGATGGTGAAGCTTCCACCGGAGTCCAACCTTCCGATGGACGCGTAGGGATCGCCAGCATCGCAGATGTTGCACGGCGCCCCGACCGGAACGTAGAGCAGGTCGTCGGGTCCGAAGCGGATGAACTTCCAGCCGTGATGGCCATCCGTGGGGAAACCGTCGTTGACGATCTCAGGCCGGGGTGGGTCGTCGAGGTTCGCTTCGATGTCGGGATAGCGCAGGATGCGGCTGATCTCGGCTACGTACAGGTCGCCGTCCTTGAAGGCGACCCCGTTGGGTGAGTTCAGGCCGCTGGCCAGGGTGATGACCCGCTCCGCCTTGTGGTCGCCGTCCTCGTCGCGCAGCGCGTACACCCGGCCCCTGGAGCGGGTGCCGACGAACAGGGTGCCGTCCGCTCCCAGGCTCAGGGAACGGGCGCCGTCTACCCCCGCGGCGTAGACGCGAATGTGGAATCCCTGCGGCAGCTCAATGCGGGCCAGGCGCGGGTCGCCGAGTGGCGGCGGCGGCTGCTGCGGCGGCGCCACTCCATCCGGCCCCACCCCGTCCCCGGTTCCCGAGGGCCCCTGGCAGGCGCAGATGACCGCCGCCAACCCGGCGAGAGAGGGGATCAATGACCTGACGCGGACATTCATAACGGAAGCTCGACCGTCTGTCCCGGCGGCCCGAGCCGAGAGTATAGGACGTGGTTCACTATTCTGCCTATTGTTCTGCACCATGAAGAATCTGAATCTACGTGTCCGCTACTTCCAGGACAGCACACCCGCTGATGTGCCGTGCCGCGAGACCGCGTTCATCCGTCGCGAGTTCGATATGCCGCTGGCGATCTCGGAGACCGCGCTGGTACTCGTCGACGTCTGGAACGTGCACTTCATCGAGAGCTGGATCGAACGCGCGGCGCGGATAACGACCGACGGCATTGTGCCGGTGCTGGACGCGGCCCGGCGGGTAGGCCTGACGATCGTGCATGCCCCCTCGCCGCCCGTAGCGGAGCGGTATCCGCAGCTCCAACGGCACAAGCCGCCCGAACCGTCGGCCCCCTCGACGTGGCCGCCTTCCGCTTTCCGAAGCCGGGAGGGCGACTATGCCGTCTATCGCGGTCCTCGCAGTCAACCACCGGGGATCGGCGTGCATTGGGACGAGCTCGCGCCGCAGCTCTCCGTCTCCCCTGCGATCGATGTGAAGCCCGAGGAGTTCGTGGTCGCCACAGGGCAGCAGTTGCATGAACTGCTGGAGGAGCGGCGCATCCTGCATCTGCTTTATGCTGGTTTCGCGACGAACTGGTGCGTGCTGGGAAGGGATTACGGCATTCGGGCCATGAAGCGGTATGGCTACAACATCGTGCTCCTCCGCGATGCCACAACGGGCGTGGAGTTTCCCGACACTTGCGATGACCTGCTCACAACGGAGATCTCCATTCGGGAAGTGGAGCAGCAGTACGGCTTCAGCGTATCGAACGCCGATTTCCTCGCAGCCATCGAGGCAGCACACCTGCCCATGGAAGCGCTGACGGCGGGACTGGCCAACATTCGTCAGTCGCCCAAGGCCAAGGGAGTATTGGAACTCATCGTGCGCAGGCCGCAGACGGAGACGCGGGAGGTCCTGGACGAGGGGGAACTCGATCCGGCCGAAGGACTGGTCGGCGACAACTGGAAGCAGCGCGGCAGCTCGCAGACCGCAGATGGATCGGCGCACCCGGACATGCAACTCACGCTGACCAGTGTACGCCTGATGGCCCTGGTGGCGCCGGAAAGGCAGCGTTGGCCTCTGGCAGGGGATCAGCTGTACGTCGACCTGGACCTGAGTGTCGACAACGTGCCCCCCGGGACGCGTCTGTCCGTCGGCGAGGCCGTGATCCAGATCACGGAGCCGCCCCACACGGGCTGCAAGAAGTACGCCGCTCGCTTTGGGCTGGAGGCCCTGAGATTCATCAGCTCCCCGGAGGCCAAACGGCTTCAGCTTCGCGGCGTCAACGCCAGGGTCATCCGCCCGGGGGCGATACGGGTTGGAGACGTCGTAAGGAAGCTGTCGAATTGAGAGCGGCCGGGGTCAAGGTGTCGGGGGCGACTCTGCTGCTCGCGCATTTCCTGGCGCATGGCCTGAAAATCACCCGCGCCACTGAACAATTCCGCCATCATCTGGCGCTGCTCGACGTATAGCGGCTTGAGCACCTCCCGCAGCGCGAGTATCTGCTTGTCGGTCACCTTGAGACCTGCTCCGGGGCCACGCCGACCCCCATGCCGCCACGCCGGCCTCCTGGCTGGGCCTCGAGCACCGCGACGCCTGACAAGCAGAGGGCGACAGTCCATACAGCCATCGTGCGAATGCGCATCCTGTGGTTCTCCTTGCTGGGAGCTTGAGGGAGACTGCAGCGAATTGGACACTCCGTTCCCGCCTTTCATTCCACTGCCGTACCCTGGTCCGGGCGGAGCGCCTGGACTAATGTACTTCCTGTGTACTTCCTGCCGCTCACACCGACCTTCAGGACACCCGATCGTTCCTACCCCTCCGATGGCACCGCTCCGACTTCTCTATCCGCTCGATGCCGCCTACAAGCACGCCGGCATCGATCCGCCGAGTGCGCGCGCTGTGGCAGCGGACGAGATTCCGCTGCCATACCGGTCGCTGCTGGTCCACGAGAACGACATGACGGTCACCCTGGAGCGCCACCTCGGCGGGCGGATCGTGCTCCGGCCGCTCGGCGTCTTCACGCGGGGACGTTCCTACTTTCGGCGCGTCCTGCTGGTGCATGAGGAGGCGGGGCAACCGGTGGAGATGGGGGCGATCCGGATGGAGCTCGACGCGTTCAACGCGACGCTCCGCAGGAAGATCCTCCAGAACGAGATTCCGCTCGGTCGGATCCTGCGGGACGGGGATGTCGACTACCGGAGCGTGCCGAAGGCGTTTCTGGCGATTACGCCGAACCCTGAAATAATGGGCGTATTCTGGATGCGGCAGCCACGCCTGCTGTACGGCCGGCGGACCGAGATGCTCCGGGACGGCCGGAAGGTCGGTGACATCGTTGAAGTACTGCCGCAGGTGATCCGCTGATGGCCGGCGCGATGGTGCGCTACGCGCGCTGGAGACGCGGTCGTTGCTCTCTGCGAGGAATCTTCCATTGGCCTGCACAGTAGATGAGAACTATCAAAGCAAGGCGCGCAAGCCTGACGACTTCGACGCCTTCTGGGATGACGTAAGAGCCCAGGTCGCCCGCGTCGAGCTCAACCCCAGGGTCGAGCCGGAACCGACGCGCTCGGACGACGAGGTCGAGGTGTTCCAGGCTTTCTACGACAGCATTGACAGCGTGAGAATAGCGGCCTGGTACTGCGTGCCGAGAGGAGAGCGAGGGCCGCTGCCAGCGATCATTGTAGTCCCCGGCTACCAGAGCGACCCGGGCATTCCCAAGGAGTGGGCGCGGCGGGGCTACGCCGTGCTGGGTGTGGCGCCACGGGGCAAGCTGCGCTCCAAAGGGCAGTTCGACCCCGGATATCCGGGTCTTCTGACCTATGGGATTGTGGACCGCAACGTGTATTCCTATCGGGGCTTCTACGTGGACGCATGGCGCGGCGTCGACTTCCTGCTCTCCAGGGACGAGGTGGACTCCGGCAGGATCGGGGTCAGGGGAGGCAGCCAGGGTGGCGGGCTGACCCTGTGCACCGCCGCCATGCGCGACGAGATACGAGCCGCCGCCGCGGGAGCTCCGTACCTGACCGGGTTCATGGACGCCATCGAGCTTACCAGCACCTATCCGTACCAGGAGATCAACGACTATCTCAGGTTGCACCCATCCAGCCGGGAGCGGGTCGAGCGGACGCTGAACTACTTCGACTGCATCAACTTCGCGGATGGGATCACCTGCCCCATCATCGTCAACATCGGGCTTCAGGACAACGTCTGCCCCCCTGAGACCGGCTATGCCCTCTTCCGAGGGATCGCGAGCCAGGACAAGCGACTCTACGCCTACGACGGAGAGGGACACAGCGCGGGTGGGCACGAACACGGGGCGATCGAGAGCGATTTCTTCGCCCGTCATCTTGGCCAGGGGGGATTCCAGTGACTGAATCCACATATTGGGAGGAGGTTGTGGCGGAACTGGACTCTACGCCAGCGGAGCCTGAAATCGAGGCGATACCGCTGAGGGAGACCGATTTCGCCACCTTGAGCGGCGTCCGCCTGACCAGCGTCGGCCCCTATCGGCTGTTCGGATACCTGAGCGTTCCGAAAGGAGACGGGCCGTTCCCGGCGATCTACTGGCCGCCAAGGTACGCGAGCGTACTGGAGATCATCCCGCAGGGAACGGCGAACGCCGTCCGAGGCCGGTTCGTGACCTTCTCCTTGGCCGGCAGGGGCCAGCGCAACTCGGACAAGCCCTTCGCGGCGATGTTCCCTGGACTGCTTACCGAGGGGATCGGATCGCCGGCAACCTACGTATTCAGGGGGATAGCCGCCGACGCGGTGCGCGGCCTGGAGTTCCTGAACTCGCTCGAGTTCGTTGACAAGACGCGGGTCGTCGCAATCGGCAACGATGTGGCCATGCAGACCCTCGCCCTGCGGCCGTGGGCCACCCACTTGGTGTGCACGCCCGCCCTGTTCCTCGATCCCCTCAATCTCGCGGAACGCACGCGGGGCTACCCTCTGGAAGAGTACAACGACTTTCTGAGAAGCAATCCGTCAGAACGGAATTCAGTGGCGGGAACGCTGTCCCACTTCGACTTGCGCGCCTTCGCGCCCAGGGTAGGGGCGACCACCCTCATCATGGCGGGCGCTGAAGGCTCGATACTGGCACCGGAAGCGATTCGCCCCCTTGCCGAGACCATCAAAGGCGAGACGACGGTCTACGCCTCTCGGCACTCCGGCTACAAGAACGGCCTGTACATGGAGAACTGGGTCGCGGAGAAGCTCGGACTCGACGCTCCGATCCTGCCGGAGCACTGGCGGTAGGCCCACCGACCGGCCGGCCCCTCAATAGGGGTTGGAGGGCATCAGCTCCCAGGCGTTGGCGCTGGCCACGCGAGCCTCGCCGCCTTCGGCGAACACCCGCACCCCGCGGCCGCCGAGCGTGGGATACACGGCCCGCGCCAGGGCCTGGCGTTCGTTGGCGTAGACCTCGACGATGGAGCGGTCCACGAAGATCCGCAGGCGCAGGGGCTCGCCCGCCGGCAGCTCCAGGGGACCGGCCTCCACCACCTTGCGGCCGAAGCCGAGGCTGCTGCGGGTGGTGTCGCACTGAAGCTCGCCGGCCTCGGCGTCGTAGAGCAGGGTGGTCTGCTCGCGGCCGTCCTCCGAGCAGCAGACGCGCACGCCGCAGCGCTTCGCCGATCCCGCCTCCATGGTGATCTCCAGTTCCATCAGCTCCCGGCCGAAGTCCTCCAGCTCGATCTCCCCGCCGGCGCTTACCGTGAAGGATCCCCTCGAGCGGTGCCGCTGGCGCAGCAGGGCCAGCTCCTCCACCGGGGCCATGCGCAGGCCGCCGTCGTCGCCGAGCCACAGGGAGCGGGGCAGCCCGTACATGCCGTTCCAGCCGCTGGGACGCCACACCTCCTCGGGCCGGTCGTCGAAGATCCAGGCCCACATGATCTGGCGGCCCTGCCCGTCGATGAGGGCCTCGGGGGCGAAGTAGGCGTTGTCGCACCAGGTCATGCGGCCGTGGCGCTGCGGCCGGAAGCGGTCGCCGGAGGTGTCGTAGGTGCCGATGTAGTACTGGCATCCCTTGTTGTGGGAGATGAACAGCAGCAGGTGCCGGCCGCTCGCCTCGCCGCCGCTCTCGTTCGACGGCAGGGGCAGGAAGCTGGGGCACATGTTGTCCTCGCTGCGGTCCGTCCACTCCCGCCGCGACTCGTAGAAGGGGTGCAGGTACTCCCAGCGCTCCAGGTCGTCGGAGACGAACAGGTAGAGGCGGTCCCCCTGCTGCTCCGGCGGGGAGTCGTCGGCGCGGCCGAGCTTGTCGAGGACCTGCAGGTTGCCGGTGAGCAGGTACCAGCGGCCGTTCTTCCTCCAGATCTGCGAGGGATCGGAGGAGCCGTAGACCAGCGGCCGCCCTTGGGCGTCCACGGTCTCGGTCAGCCCCCGGCCGGTGGAGGCGATCACCGGGTTGGCGGCGCTCTTGGTCCAGGTGTCGTAGTGCTCGTCGTCGGAGAAGGCCAGGCAGATGCCGCGCTCCTCCCAGAGCCCCCAGTAGGAGAGGACGGCGCGGCCGTCGCCGTCGACGAAGGCGCCGCCGCTGAAGCAGCCCACGTCGCCCTCGCCGGGGCCGATGGCGTACGGGTGGTGGCGCCAGTGCAGCAGGTCGGCGCTCGAGACGTGCCCCCAGACGTAGCCGAGATCGGCGTGGTTGTAGAGGTACATCAGGTGGTAGCGGCCGTTGGCGTAGAAGGCGCCGTTCGGGTCCCCGGGGTGGCCGTTGTCCTCGGGGATGGTGAAGTGGTACCCGGGCCGGTGCGGGTCGGCGAGCATGCGGTAGCGCAGCTCCCGCGCCGCGTGCAGGACGCGGTCGTCGGCCGGCTGGTCGGCGGTGTAGCGGCTGGGCTCGGTCATCGGCGGTCCTCCGGCCGAAAAGCTGGCGTCCGCGCCGGGCGGCGTCCACGTGGCGCCGCTGCCCGGGGGAGCCGCGCACCTGGACGCGTCCACCGGGGCGCCGCTCCTCCGCGGCCCGGGAGCGGTGGCCCGGGCAGGTCCACAGGCGCGCCATCGCTGCGTCCCAGGGGCGGACGGTCTCTCCGCCGTCCGGAGGTTGCCCCGGGCGGGCCTCTTTCCGCTTGATTCATCCGGCGCCTCCAGACAACGCGGAGAAAATCAGATGAGAAGCGTCCCCCCGAGCCAGACCACCTTCGTGGCCCGCGACCCGGGCCTGTGGCAGGGCTTCGCCGGCCTGTGCCTGACCCCGGGCGGCCGGCTCGTGCTCGGCGTCAAGCAGGCCTACGGCCACGGCGCCTCGCGCTGGCAGCGGGTCGTGGCCATGACCAGCGGCGACCGCGGCCGCACCTGGTCGGCGCCGGATACGCTGGCCGAGGGCGACTTCGACCGCGGCCTGCCCTTCGTCGCCACCGGCGGCCTCTACCTGACCGCCCTGCGCGACGGCCGCGCGCTCATGCACTACTTCTCCGAGGGCTGGCCGGAGCGCCGGCCCACCGCACCCCTTCTCCGCACCAGCGACGACGGCGGCGAGACCTGGTCGCCGGAACGGCCCATGGGCCGCGGCCTGGAGTGCCGTCAGGACGGCGCCGTCCTCGAGCGCCGCAGCGGCGAGCTGCTGGTCTACACCGGCCTCAACCGGCTGCTGCGCTCCCTCGACGGCGGGCAGACCTGGGAGCTCTTCGGAGACCCGGTGGTGCCGGAGGGCTGTCCCCTGCAGCTGGGCGAGGTCTGCCTGGCCGAGGCGGCCGACGGCCGCCTGGTCATCCTCATGCGCGAGAACCACTACGCCAACTTCCCCATGTTCGCCGCCGCCTCCGAGGACGGCGGGCGCACCTGGAGCCGGCCGCGCCCGTCCCCCTTCATCGGCCACTGGCCGGCGGCCTTCGATCTCGGCGACGGGACCCACCTGCTGGCCTACCGCAACGTCGGCGGCCGGGCCAACAGCCTCGTGTGGCGCGGCGACCTCGGCGACCTGCCGGGGTACCAGGTGTCGTCGTGCCGCTATCCGGCCGGGGGCTCTCCGGCGCGGCTCGTCGACGACGGCCTGTTGCTGCAGACCGACGACGCCCCCGGCGCCTTCGCCCAGTTCTACCTGATGCCGGCCGACGATCCGGCGGCCCACGTGGTCCTCGAGGCCGAGGTCCGCTGCCTGGGCAACGCCGGGCAGGCCTGCAGCCTCGGCCTGAGGGGCGCCGGCTGGCTGCGCATCTTCCCCGACCACATCGACCTGGAGCACATCCCGGGGCACAGCCGCGTGACCGTGACCGGCGACCGCTGGCACCGCTACCGCCTGGAGCTGGAGCGGGGGGTCCTGCGCGTCTCGGTGGACGGCCGGCAGGTCCTCGGCTATCCGGCCATCGACCTGGCGCCGGTCGGCCACGCTCCGTGCAACGCCTTCGGCTGCAAGTTCGACCACCGGGAGCTGCCCCGGCCCGAGCTCTACCCGATGCGGGTCCGCCTGCCCCGGTACGTCCGGGCCGGCAACGCCGGCCGCAGCCTGTGGCGCTCGGTGAGCCTGGACATCACCGGCAACCGCTGGCTGCCCGACCACCACTACCGCTGGCGCCACGACCGCGACGGGCTCCCCGACGCCTGGCAGGAGGACCGCCTGCTCGAGCTGGAGCACTGCGTCGACGCCGGCGACTGGGGCAAGCCGGTGCCGGTGGCCTTCGCCGACGGCGAGTGTTTCGTCGTCGACTACTTCGGCAACGGCATGCCCGTGGGGTTCCCGTCCCTGGCGTGGCTGCAGCCGGACCGCGGCCACAACTGCTACGTGAGGGGCTACCGCTTCCGGCTGGAGGAGGTGGCCGGCTGAGCAGCAGGCGCGCCGAAAAAGCTTGCCGTCCGGCCCCTGAGGTACCATCATTCTGGCGGCCCCGATCTCCGGGGGCCGCCTCGACGGCCGGTCTTCTCCACCCGGCGCACGGAGCGGGCCCCCGGGCCAGGGGTCGTGATTCGACGGTGCAAGGGCACGTGAAAACCGATTCTCCGAGACGATTCTTGCCACGGGTGTAACGTTCCGGTGGCTCTGCTTTCGGTGACCGTCACTGGAGGTCGAGGCGCTGGGCGCGACACCGACTTCTCAGGGAGGAAGAAATGGCAACTCGAATCATCATAGCCCTGATCATACTCGCGGCCCTCGTCCAGGGCTTGGCTCCCGACGCGGTCGGAGGCGGCATCCTGCCCCTTCTCCTCGTCATTCTGGGCCTGGTGTACGGGTGGATGGCGGTCGATGCGGAGGACGCCACCGCCTACCTGGTCGTCACCCTCGCCGTGGGCGGGGCGACAAGCATGGACGTGCTGAGCAGCATCCCCGCCATCGGTGAGTCCCTGGACGCCATCTTCGACCAGGTGGCCATGGCCTTGTTTGCCGGGGTCATCACCATCCTCTGCCAGAGGACGCTCACCCGGCTCAAAGGGTAGAGACCTCGGGCGCGCAGGCGGGGCCGCCGCGGAGATCCGATCGGATTCCCGCCCGGGTCGCCGCTTCCCCTTCATGAGAGATAGAAAGGCCGCCGGGCGCGGAACCCGGCGGCCTTTTGCGTGATGACCGCGACGGGAGCCAGGAAGATGCCGCAGCGCAGACAGAAGGTGATGATCCTCTACCTGTCCTACTCGGCCCTCGACAGCCCCGTCAAGGGATGGACCTTCTACGACGGCACCGGCCGGGAGCACCACACCACCGGCGACAGCACCGAGCCCCCGTACGCCACCGGCCTCGAGGCCCTGCGCGACGGCTGGCGGGTGATTCAGTTCCCGCAGCTGAACCCGCCCTATCCGGGCACCGAGTACACCACCTCGTTCCAGAAGAACGAGTTCATCTTCGAGAAGCTGGAGGAGATCGACTGATGGTGGACAAACGATACCTGCTCGGCTCGAAACAGATGGCCGAGTTCGTGGCCCGCGGCGTTCTGCAGTTCGACGAGATCGTGCCGGAGGAGATCAACCAGGCCGTGATCGCCGAGATCGACGGCGACGGCATCGCCAGCCAGCCGGCGGGCACGCCGCTGTCGAAGTGCTATCCCCAGCCATCCCCCATCGGGCGCATGCTCAGGATGCCCCAGATCCACGGGATCGTCCACAGCCTGGTCGGCCCCGACCCCCTCTTCGACCACCAGGCCGTCCACGTCCGTCAGCCCAGGGAGGGCCACGCCCAGGGCCTGCACGGCGACTCGATCATCGACACGCGCATGCACTTCGACATCCAGCTCATGTACTTCCCGCACGACGTGCCCCTGGAGATGGGCGGCACCATGCTGCTGCCGGGAAGCCACTTCCGTCGCGTCAACGAGCTCGACGTGGGCCGCTACCAGAACTTCCTCGGCCAGCTGCCGATGGTCTGCAAGGCCGGGACCCTGGCCGTCGTCCACCACGGCATCTGGCACTGCGGCCGGCAGAACAAGACCGACCGCGTCCGCTACATGTTCAAGATCCGCCTCAACCCCGCGGTGCGGCAGCTGCGGCTGTGGAACACCAACGACCTGGAGCAGGGCGGCGGCCCCGAGATCATCTACGGCGGGTCGAGCCACGGCGACGCGGGGGTCGCCACGATCCTCAACAGCCAGGAGCCCTGGTTCGAGGCCGCCGACGGACGCCTGGAGATCGTCAACCGGATCAAGCTCTGGCGCTTCCTCACGGGGGACGACAACTTCGACGCCCACTACTGGCTGACCAGGCTCGAGAACATGCCGGAGAACCGGGTCGAAGCGGCCTGAGGACTTCACCCGCGACCGGGGTCCGCCTCGGTCCCGCCCAGGCGCGCAGGGCTTCTTGAAGAAGTCCACGCTCGTCATCCTGGTCAGCGCGGTCATCGTCGCCGTCTCCATGGGGGCGCGGCAGTCCTTCGGCCTGTTCCTGCAGCCGGTGACGGAAGCGCTGTCGACGGGCCGGGAGACCTTCAGCCTCGCCATGGCCCTGCAGAACATCCTCTTCGGGCTGCCGATCGCCGGGATCCTCGCCGACCGCATCGGCCCGCGCCGGGTGGTGGCCGGGGGAGCCCTCCTGTACGCCGCCGGCTTCGCCCTCCTCGCCGTCGCCAGCACCCCCTGGCTCACCTTCCTCTCCCTCGGGGCCCTGGTCGGTCTCGCTCTCAGCGCCACGTCCTACGTCGTCCTTCTCGGCGCCGTGGCCCGCGTCGTACCTGCGAAGAAGAGAGCCGCCTCCTTCGGCATCGTGACCGCGGCCGGCTCCTTCGGCACCTTCGCCATCGTCCCGTTGATCCAGTGGCTGATCAACACCCTGTCCTGGCAGGCTACCTTGTTGTACGGCGCCGCCGTCGTCGCGGCCATCGCCCCCTTCGCCCTCGGATTCCCGCCGGCATCGGAAGCTCCCGAGGGCACCCGCGCCTCCGACCTGGAGAATGACTTCTCCCGACTCCTGTCACGGGCGAGCCGGCATTCGGGCTACCTGCTGCTCAACGCCGGATTCTTCGTCTGCGGCTTCCACGTCGCCTTCATAGCCACCCACCTGCCGGCCTACCTCGGCGACCACGGGCTCCCCGAGATGGTCGCGGCCACGGCCCTCGCCCTGGTCGGGCTGTTCAACATGGGGGGATCCTGGCTCTTCGGCCGGCTCGGCGACCGCTACCGCAAGAAGTACCTGCTCAGCTTCCTCTACATCGCGCGGGCCCTCGTCATCAGCGGTTTCCTGGTCGTGCCCGTCACCACCGCCACCGCCCTAATCTTCGCCTGCGCCATCGGCTTCCTCTGGCTGGCGACCGTGCCCCTCACCAGCGGCATGGTGGCCCAGATCTTCGGACCGGCCAGGCTCTCGTCTCTCTACGGGATCGTCTTCTTCAGCCACCAGGTCGGCGGCTTCCTCGGGGTCTGGCTCGGGGGCCGCATCTACGACGCCACCGGGTCGTACGATGCCGTCTGGGTCGGGGCCATCGTTCTGGGGGTCGCAGCCGCGGTCGTCCACCTGCCGATCAAGGACATGGCTCTGGGGGAGGTGCCGGAACCTGCCTCGGCCTGAGCAGCCGGAAGTGTGCCCGGCCCGGCCTCTACCCTGCCCCCGTGTCCGTCTCCGTCGCGCCCAGCCGCTCCGCGACCCGCGTGAACTGCTCCAGCGCCTCCAGAGCCTCACAGATTGCCAGACAGCCCACAGGGGCGACAGAGATGGTCATTCGCTTCTCCCCTGTTCGCTTATCCCCATATCAGCCCATTCCTTAACGGAGAATTGGTCCGTTCTCGGAGGAGTCCGCAGTAGCCGCCTTCTTGATATTCCCCTTACGGCTTCTTCTACAGCCTCTACGCTATGCCCGGTATCCGCTGCTATCTTCTTCTTGTGAGGAAAGGGCTTTCCCTCAGCGTCCTGCTGCTTGAGAAGCTCCAGAACCTTTTCCGTCAAATCCTCTGCTTCCGTCATATCCTGTGCGTCTCCCTCCTTCTCCTCTGCGTCCTGCTGCTTGAAGAGCCGCAAGAATCTCTCAATCAAACCCATTGGGTAAGCCTCCCTTTCCGTTTACGAAGCTACTTCAAACTCCTCTAAGGCTTCGGTAGCCGCCTCCAGCCGTGCCTGCCAGTTGCTGGTGACGCGCAAGGCCGGAAGCGGGCCCGGGCCCGGCCTCTACCCTCGCCCCGGTTCCGCCTCCGCCTCGCCCAGCCGCTCCGCGATCCGCGTGAACTGCTCCAGCGCCGCCTCGAGGTCGTCGGCGATCTCGGCGGCGATGACGTCGGGGGCCGGCAGCGAGTCGGTGTCGGTCAGGCTCTCGTCCCTGATCCAGAACAGGTCGAGGCTCAGCTTGTCCCGCTTCTGCAGCTCGTCGTAGTCGTAGCAGCGCCAGCGGCCGTCCGGGTTGTCCTCGCTCCAGGTCTCGGCGCGCTCGTGCAGGCGGCCGGGCTTGTAGCACTCGACGAAGTCGTCGAAGTCCTCCCGCCGGATCGGCTTCTGCTTCAGCGTGAAGTGCAGGTTGGTGCGCAGGTCGTAGATCCACAGGCGGTCGGTCCAGGCCTCGGCCCGGCCCTCCTTCTTGTCGAAGAACACCACGTTGGCCTTGACGCCGGGCGAGTACCAGATGCCGGTGGGCAGGCGCAGCAGGGTGTGGACGCGGCACTTCTCCAGCAGGTTGCGCCGCACCCTTTCTCCCGCACCGCCCTCGAAGAGCACGTTGTCCGGCAGCACCACGGCGGCGCGGCCGTCGATCGTCAGCAGACTGTAGATGTGCTGCACGAAGTTGAGTTGCTTGTTGCTGGTGGAGGTCCAGAAATCCTCGCGCACGACGACCGAGTCCTCCTTCTCCGTGTCGCCCTCCTCGTTCACGAAGAGCAGGCTCTGCTTCTTACCGAAGGGCGGATTGGCGAGGACCATCGAGTACTCGCGGCCCCACGGTGCGGAGAGGCTGTCGTGGCCGGTATGCACGACCACTTCCTCGCCGCCGATGCCGTGCAGGTAGAGGTTCATGGCGCACATGCGGCCGACCTTGGCCGAGATCTCCATGCCCTCCACCAGATCGGTCTGGAGAGCCCGCTTCTCGTCGCCGTCGAGGCCGCTCTCGTACCGGTCCAACACGTACTGGTAGGCGTTGCACAGGAAGCCGCCGGTGCCCGCCGCCGGATCGCAGATACGGTCCCCGGGCGCCGGCTGCATGACCTCGCACATGGCCTGGATGACCGGGCGCGGGGTGAAGTACTGGCCGGCGCCGCGCGAGGACTCCTGCGCCGAACGGGAGAGCAGTTCCTCGTAGATCGTGCCCTTCACATCCACCGGCAGCGACAGCCAGTCCACCTGATCGAGGAGGTTGGCGATTAGCTGCTTCAGGCGCGCCGGGTTGCGGATCTCGCAGCGCGCGCCCCTGAAGATGACCCCGAGCATTCCGCGCTCGGCCCCCAGCGTCTCCAGGCTCTTGCGGTACTGGTCCTCCAAGGCCGCGCCGTCGAGCGGCAGCAGCGCCTTCCACCCAAGCTCCGGGGGAACGAGCGTTTCGCGCTCGTAGGGCGGCTCGGTGAGCTGGTCCGCCATCTTGAGGAAGAGCAGCAGGGTGAGCTGCTCGACGTACTCGAAGCAGGAGAGCCCGTCGTCCCGCAGGACGCCGGCGTAGTTCCAGGCCCGCTTGCCGATCTGGGAGGCGTCCATGCAGTGCTCAGGCCGTGAGGGCCAGTGGATGCCCGATGAGCTGCCGGTCCGTGGTGAGGAGCCTGAGATTCTCTTCCTGGGCCTGCACGAGGAGCAGCTCGTCGAAGGGATCTCTATGGGAGAGAGGGGTCTGCAGCTCGCAGGCGGCGTGACGCTCGGTCAGGGGCAGGAAGGTTATGTCCAGCCCCTCGAGAGCGGCGACCACCTCGCCGGGATCGAAGGGACTCTTGCGCTCCCCGGACGCCCGCAGAGCCCGGTACTTCAGCCGCATCTCCCAGATCGACACGGCGCTCACGTGCAGTTGCACCCCGTGCTCATCGAAGAACTGTCGCAGCTCATCCGAGAACCGTCCCTGGGCTTCCATAAGGCCATACAGGTAGAAAGTATCGAGGAGGACACGCACCGGCCGTCTCCCGCCTATTCCTCGTCCTCAAGTCCCAGCACGCGGCGGCTGAGGGCAGAGTCGTGAAAGGCCGCCATCATCGCCTCCACTTCCTCCGGCGGCGCGTCCTTGATCCCGAGGCGGCGACGGTTGGCGTTCAGCCGGTCCCAGTCAAAACCGCGGCGCTGCTTCCGTTCACAGCGCACGAGTTGAACGGCCGGCTCGCCCTTCTTGGTTATGACCACCCGTTCGCCGTTCTCGGCTGCGGTGACCAACTCGGCGAGGCGGTCCTCCGCCTCGTGCAAGGCTAGTTCCATGGTCCATCCTCCTGGATGTGTGATGGTGCAGTCGGGCCCTCGGAATGCGCATGTCCGGCCGCCTATTCCTCGGCCTCAAGTCCCAGCACCCGGCGGCTGAGGGCGGAGTCGTGAAAGGCGGCTATCATCGCCTCGGCTTCTTCCGGAGGGGCGTCCTTGATCCCGAGTTCGCGACGGATGTCGTTCAGCCGGTCCCAGTCAAGACCACGGCGCTGGATTCGTTCACAGCGCACGAGTTGAACGGCCGGCTCGCCCTTCTTGGTTATGACCACCCGTTCGCCGTTCTCGGCTGCGGTGACCAACTCGGGGAGGCGGGTCTTCGCCTCGTGCAAGGGTAGTTCCATGGTCCATGTTCCTGAATGTGATGTCGGGTGCTGGTACGCTGCCTATTCCTCTTCCTCGAGTCCCAGCACTTGGCGGCTGAACGTCGGATCGTCGAATTCCTTGGGCCACCTCTCTTCGTCTCCCTTGGTTCCGAGACGACGGCGGTCGGTCTCCAGCTTCTCGAAGTCGATGCCGCCACGCCGTTGCGAAGTCCGGGAGCGACCCCGCCGCCGCGTCTTGCCGCCGGCCCTTGCTGACCGCTTGGCCGCGGCCGCGCTTCTTTCGCGTGCTTGCCGTTCCGAGGCGATGCGCTCCAGGAGGGTTGAGGCGGGTTCGTCGTTCGGATCCTGAGGCACGAGCTTGCCGCTGAAGGCGTGCTTCAGGATGGCTTGGCGGAGGGACTGGGCTCCATGCAGCTTGGCTTCGATGTCGGCTTCGAGGCGGTCTATGTTGGAGAACTGGCCTTCCACGGCTTCGACGATGGCAAGCTGTTCGGCAAAGGACGGCAGTGGTAGAGCCAGTGTGCGAAGGATTCGGTTGTTGATGTTCTTCTGGGCGGTTGCAGGTGCATAGACAGAAATCTGATCTCTCGCACTCTGGACAAAGAGTTCCACGTACTGCACTGAGACGAGCGATGGGTCAAAGAGGACCCCAACGATGCTGTCAGGAAAGCATGCTGGGTAGGCTAGAATGGCTGTCTCCGCAATGTTAGCTGCAATGGTTATGCACAACGTCTCTGTCGGCCAGAGGCGACTCTGCTTCAGGCCTTCCTCACTATAAGTCTGAGTATGCTGCCGAAGATACCGGTCGGCACCCCTTATGTCTCCTGTCTGGACGAAAGGATAGGGTCCGCCATAGAGGAACTCTGCGTTCCGAGGTCGATGTCGCGACCGTCCACGGTCGAGCTTCCCCAGTTGATCCAAGGAGCCCCAGCACCACCCTTCCGGCAGCGGCGGGAGATCGGCGGTGTCAGGTGCGACCGGTTCCTTGTATCTGGTTTTCCAATTCTTCGGCGGCGTCTTCCCCTTCTCCTTGAACTTGCGGATCTGATCTTTCTCCCAGCGCCGGCGGCGCTCGACGAGAATCCGCTTCAGAAACTCCTCGGCGGGCTCGGCCGGTGGATTCCGCCGCCGCACCTCAGCGGTGAGCGATCCTTCGACCGCGGCCTTCAGCACCGAGGCGCGATAGAGTTTCAGCTGTTCTTGTGTCCGTTCCAGGGCCGCGACGCCGGCGTCGAGATCGGAGAACAACTCTTCAAGAGTATCTGCGATCCGAGTTTGTTCGCTTGCTGGGGCAAGCGGAAACCTGAAGTGGCGAAACGTCTCTGCCCGGACGCGCATGAGAGAACCACCAACCCCGGAAGCATTGCCGGCGGCATAATCACGGACGATGTCCTGGCGTAGAAACCAAGCGAGGTAGCGTGGTTCGATCTGTGAGAGGGGGAAGAAAGGAATCCATTCGGTGGAGGCGACTTTGGGATAGTCAGAGTGAGCCCCTGTCACCCAGACTCGGTTGATGCGAGGGTTGATCTTGCATAGCAAGACCGTTCCGGACTCCACAGTTCGCTTGTTCGATCCAATAGTACTTCCCGGCGTGATTTCCGGCATGCCGTGCTCGTGGCTCGGGACACTGTAGAGTTCGAACATGGCATCAGGCGTCAGAGCAGGATTAACGCCTCGGGCAAGGTCCATCTGGACGGCGCCAAGTGTCGTTTCTGCCCAGCCCGGTGGGAGTTCTGACGTGTCCCATTCGTTCACGCCGTCAACCTTTCCTTCAATCTCCTCACCAATCAGCTGACAACGCATATCGATCTGTCCGAACCATGTGATCGGCGGTCAACTTCACGAAGCCGGTGGCAGATCGTCAAACCCGACTACGGAGGATGATATGGAGGCCCGTTCTCTGCCCGGGAGCGCCTGGCGGCGGCGCCCGCGGCGCGGATAGGCTTCGGCATACAGCGGCGCAGCCCTGATCTGCTTCTCGGTCAGCATCGGGTAGGCCGCCTGGATCTCGGCAACCGGGTCGCCGTTGGCGAGCATGGCGGCGATGTCGTGGATCGGGATGCGCGTGCCCATGAAGCAGGGCGCGCCTCCAAGCACACGGTCGTCGACCTCGGCCATCTGCCTGGCCCGCGCCAGCCTGGCGACGCCGCGACGCACGTCCTCCGCCAGCGCCCGCACATCGAGCGAAAGGGCTTCGTCACGCACGGCCTCCGCTGCCGGCTCGTCGAGCAGACACCGGATGAGGCGGCGGCGCCCTTCCCGCGTCAGGACAGGCCCCATCTGATAGGCCAGCTTCAGCCCCACGAGGCCGGCGCCGAGAACGACGCGCGCGCCGTTGCGGGTCTCGACCGCATCCGCCAGCAGACCCGCGTCGATGATGCGGTGCACCTGCTTCAGGGGGACACCGGTGACGCAGGCCGCCTCGTTCGCGGACCAAGAGTGCTTATATGTTTCCACCATAGTGGAAGGATTATACCCCGCCGGAAGGCAGCCGGCAAGGTGCCATCACCCGTGGACCTGCGGTGCGCTTGACCGGGCCCTCACGCCGCCAACCTCTCGTTCAGTTCCGCCATCAATGGCTTCAGTTCCTCGCGAAATAGCGCGTGAGCCCGCCCCAGGCTGCCCTGCTGTCCGAACCATCCAGCCTCGAAGTCTTCCCGCTCGATGGCGAGGCTGGTGGCGATATGCTCGGCCATGCGATCGAGCCATTCCCGCTGTTCGGCGGTGAAGGCGTTGTCCGCGTCCCGTGCCCGCAGCCAGGCCTGGTAGCGCTCGTGTAACTCCTTCCGATATGGGGCAAGTCTCCCGCTCGGGATCAGGGCGTGGCGCACGAGGTTGACGAGATCCGCGAGTTGGAATCCGCCTTGCCCCTCGACCTTGTCCGCCTCCACCGCCTCGAAGGCGCGCCACAATTGGACGGGGGTGGCGGAGATGGGCGGCCGGACCAAGGCATCCTTCAGATCCCGCAGGTCCTTGAGCGACAGGTTGAGCGGCCGGGTTCCGGCGTAGAGCACCTGGAGCGCGGTCAGCTCATCCTTGTGTTCCTCGATCCAGGCGCGGAAGTCCTGCACCTTGGCCCGCGCCTTGTCGACGGCGGCGGCGTCGAAGCCGGAGTAGAGCACGTCGTCGATGGTGTGGCGGTCGATGGTCTGCTCGTTCTGTTGGCGGATCTCCAGGATGCGGCGGCGGAAGGCGGCGTTGAGGAAGGGGGTCGCCGCTTCCCGGGCGAGCTGCTTGCCGGCCTGCTCGATCTCCTCCTCGGTGGGGTGTTCTGTCCCGTGCTGCTCCTGGGCAGCCTTGAGCTGGGCCTCGGGGTCACAGGCGTTGAGCAGATCGCGGGCGAGGTCGGGGAAGGTCTTGCCATCCGCCAGGCCCTTCAGCTCGGTGAGTTGTTGCGGCGTGAACTCCCTCTGCAGGCGGGCGAGCCGGCCGGCGAGCGTGCTCAGGGCGTCGGGATCGATGCCGCCCCGTGCGATGTAGCTGAGCACCTGCTCCAGGGTTCTCGACGGCTGGCGGTTCAGGGTCCGGGAATCGGTCTTGTCCTGCTCGCACACTCCCACCGCGTCCACGACGATGAAGCGGTCCTTGCCCTTGGCGCTCGGGGTGACGGCGCGGAGCTTGTCGGTCGAGATGACGCGGACTCCCCGGCCCTTCATCTGCTCGAAGAAGCCGGCCGACCTCACGTTGCGCATGAAGAACACGCACTCGATGGGCCGCACGTCGGTGCCGGTGGAGATCATGTCCACGGTGACGGCGATGCGCGGGAAGAAGCTGTTGCGGAAGTTGGCGAGGATCTCGTCCGGGGTGAGGCTGGCGGTCTTCACCCATTCCGTCACCTCGGTCTCGGTGCCGTCCTCGTCGGTCACCGTCTTTGTGACCTGGGTGAAGCCGGTACGGTAGGTGATCTTCTGGCAGAAGTCGTTGCCCTCGCCGAACTCCTCGCGTGCGACGCGGACGATGTCGTCGGCGTGGGAATCGTCCTTGGCGAAGATCAGGGTCTTCGGCACCTCGTCGCGGTCCGGGAAGGCCTCCGGCAGCACCCCGTCTCGGAACTGCCGCAGCACCGTGCGGATCTGGCTCTCCGAGACCACGTCGCGGTCGAGCTGGTTGGCGGTGTAGGTGAGATCCTGGTTGAGCAGTTGCAGCCGTTCTCTGCGTGTCAGCCGGTTGCGCATGTCTACGTAGAGGCCGGTCTCATCGGCGGCGATGGTGGCGCCCTGCTCGGTGACCGCTGTCTGGATACGGTACACGTCGAAGTCCACGTTCACCCCGTCGACCACCGCCTCGTCATGGCCGTACTGCATGACGAGGTTCTGGTTGAAGAAGGCGATGGTGCGCCCGGTGGGGGTGGCGGTCAGGCCGATGAGGAAGGAATCGAAGTAGAGGAGCACCCGGCTCCAGAGGTCATATATCGAGCGGTGGCACTCGTCGACGATGATGAAGTCGAAGAACTCCGGCGGCACGGTAGCGTTGTAGGCCACGTCGGGGGGTTCGCCGCGCCAGGGCCCCGCGGACTCGAAGCCCGAGCCTTCCTCGTTGTCTGAGTCGTAGTCGGGTTCGCCTCGCAGCATCGAGTAGAGCCGCTGGATGGTGGTGATGACCACGTTGGCCGCGGGGTTGATCGAGTTGGCGGTGAGGCGGTGGACGGTATACAGCTCCGGGAATCTGCGCGGGTCGTCAGGCGGCGTGAAGTTGGCGAACTCGTCCTCGGCCTGCTTGCCGAGATTGGTGCGGTCCACCAGAAACAGGATGCGCTTGGCGCCGCCGTGCTTGAGCAGGCGATAGACGACGTTGACCGCGGCAAAGGTCTTGCCCGACCCGGTGGCCATCTGCCCGGTGGCCATCTGGATGAGGGCCCGCTGATCGGCCTTGGCAAAGGACCGTTCGAGGTTGCGGATGGCGCGGGCCTGGACCGCCCACAGGCGGGACTCGTCCAGGGGCGGCAATTCTCTCAGCTGCGCGCGCAAGGACGCGGGCTGCGTCATCCACGCCTGCAGCGTCTGGGGCCTCGGGAAGTTGAAGACCGGGCGGCTCCTCGGCACCGGGTCGAGCCCGTTCGTGAAGTAGGCTACGGACCCGTTGGCCTCGAACAGGAAGGGCAGGGGGATGCGATACACGGGGAGAGCTTCCGAAACGCCCGCGGCATACTTCGCCGACTGCGCCTCCACGCCGGTCAGGGTTCCCTCTGGCTTGGCTTCGATGGCGCCGGCGATCGTGCGGTCCACGTAGAGCAGGTAGTCGGCGGTGCCGAACCCGGGCTTCATCGGGAACTCGCGCACGGCGACGCCGGGGCCCGCGGAGAGGTCGAGCTCCTCCTGGTCCTGGACCAGCCAGCCCGCCGCCTCGAGGTTCGCGTCGATATCGCGGCGGGCGCGTTGCTCGGGAGTATCGCTCATGTCACTTTGGGCCAGGGCCTGCGCAAGGGCTCGGATATCGTTGAGGATCTGCTTCGGACACCTGATCTATAATGGTCCACCGATACACTTGGTCAACCCGGGTCGGCCCCTGAGCCCGGACCCCCGCCCTTGCATGGCCGTCCTCCCCGGGGTAGTCTTGCCCGCCCGGAATCCAAACGGAGAAGAAGGATGAACAGAGTGCGCATGGCCCAGCTGGGCACCGGCCACGGCCACGCGGCGGGCAAGATGCGCTCCATGAGGAGCAGCCCTCAGGTCGAGGTCGCCGGAGTCTGCGAGCCCGACGAGGAGGAGCGGCGCGGGGCCGAGAGCAACCCCGTGTACCAGGGCCTGCGCTGGTACGAGAGCGCCGAGGAGATGCTCGGCGACGACAGCATCGACGCCGTCGCCTCGGAGGGGCGCAACTCCCAGAGCCTCGATCAGACCGGGCAGATCGTCGCCGCGGGCCGGCACGTGTGGTACGACAAGCCCGCCGGAGACGACTACGGGCAGTGGCAGCGCGTCCTCGACCACGCCCGCGAGCAGGGCCTGCACGTGCAGATGGGGTACATGCTGCGCTACAACCCGATCTTCGCGCAGGTGACGGAATGGGCTCGCTCGGGGTTCCTCGGGGACGTCTTCGCCGTGCGCGCCCACATGTCGACCAGCGTCCCCGCCGAGGCCCGCGAGCGCATCTCCGAGGCCCATGCCGGCGGCGTCCACTACGATCTCGCCGGCCACATGCTCGACCTGATCGTCTGGATGCTGGGCCGCCCGACGCGTGTGACCGCCTTCCTGCGCAACGACACGGGACAGGTCCCCGCCTTCAGCGACAACACCCTCGGGGTCTACGAGTTCGACCGGGCCATGGCCATCGTCGACATCGCCGCCATGGAGACGGCGCCCATGGCGCGCCGCTTCGAGGTCTACGGCACCCGGGGCAGCGCCATCATCCTGGAGCCCTTCGAGCCGGGCCACGCCGTGCGGCTCTGCCTCGACGAGGATCGCGGCGGCTACCGCAAGGGCGAGCAGATCGTCGAGCTCGAGGGCCGTGATCGCCAGAGCTGCTACGACCAGGAGCTGGCGGCCTTCCTGGCGACGATCGCCGGCGACCAGGAGCCGGACCGGCCCTGGGAGCACGAGCTGCTGGTGCAGGAGACGCTCCTGAGAGGGACCCGCGGCTGACCGCGGGTCCGCTTCCCGGCGCCCGCCGGGAGATCCACACGCGACAGGGAGGACGCAGATGTCGAGCCGCCGGGTCTACTTCAACGGGGAGTTCGTCGCCGAGGACGAAGCCCGCATCTCCATCTTCGACTCGGCCCTGATGTTCGGCGACATGGTCTTCGAGATGACGCGCACCTTCGGGCAGGAGCCCTACCGGCTGCGCGATCATCTCGAGCGCCTCTACGCCTCCATCGACTACGCCGAAATCGACCTGGAGATGACCATCGACGAGATGGAGGAGGCCACGTACGCCACCATCGAGCGCAACCGCGAGGCCCTCGGCGAATACGACTTCCAGATCATGCACGACGTGACGCGCGGCGTCCTCGGGCTCTACGCCGAGCTGGTGCCCGAGGGGGACAGCCCCCTCGTGACGATCAACGTCATCCCCCTGGTCCGACACATCGGGGGCATGGCGGAGAAGTACGAGTCGGGAGCCCACTTCATCATCCCCCAGCAACAGTCGGTGCCGGCGCGCTACATCGACCCGAAGGTGAAGAGCCGCAGCCGCATCTTCTACAAGCGCGCCGAGCTGCAGGTGGGCCGCATGGAGGAGGGGGCCATGGCCCTGCTCACCGACGAGCGCGGCTTCGTCACCGAGGGCACGGGCAACAACTTCTTCATGGTCAAGGACGGGCAGATCCTGACGCCCCGGCCCCACGACATCCTGCGCGGCATCTCCCGCGGCGTCTGCATGGAGCTGGCGGAAAAGCTCGGCCGTCCCGTGGTCGAGGCCGACCTGGAGCCCTACGACGTGCGCGCCGCCGAGGAGGCCTGGTTCACGAGCACCACCATCTGCATGGTGCCGGTGACGCGCTTCGACTTCCGCCCCGTGGGGGACGGCCGTCCCGGGCCCGTGTACCGGCAGCTCCTCGACGCCTGGTCGGCCGAGGTGGGCGTCGACATCTCCGGCCAGGCGCGGGAGTACGCCGAGCGGGCCCGGACCTGGATCCCCTGACCCGTCAGGCAGAGAGGGGCGGCCCCGTGGGGGAGTCCCGCTACGAGTTCGAGCCCTTCCGCCCCGGCGCCTTCGAGGTCCCCGTGACGCGGGTGACGCCGAGGGACGGTCCGTATGTCCACACCTACTACGACATCTGCCCTTTCAGCCCCTCCCAGCGCTACCTGGCCGCAACGCGACTGCCTTTCCAGGACCGAGTGCCCGTCCTCGGTGACGAGGCGCAGATCTGCGTCATCGACCTGCGGGAGCAGTCCATCCGCACCGTCGCCACCACCCGCTGCTGGGGCTTCCAGACCGGGGCGCTGCTGAACTGGGGAGCCACCGACCGCCGCCTCTACACCAACGACGTCGTCGACGGCGAGGCCCGTTGCGTGCGCCTCGATCTCGCCTCCGGGGAGAGGACGGTCTTCGCCGGGCCCATGTACCACATCGCCCCGGACGAGTCCTGCGTCATCGGGTTTCCCCTGGAGCTGCTGGACGCCACCCAGCCGGGGTACGGCGTGCCCTGCGCCGATCCCCTCCACCCCCGGCGGCTGCCCCCCGGGGCGGCCTCCGACGAGGGCCTCTGGCGCACCGACCTGGCCACGGGCGAGCGCACCCTGCTGGTGAGCCTGGCGGAGGTGGCCGCGCGGCTGCCGCGTCCGCTGCCCCGGGAGGACGGCACCTTCTACTTCTGGCACTCCAAGTTCAACCGCCAGGGCACGGGCATCATGCAGGTCCTGCGCTGCCTCTTCCCGGACGGCTCGGGGGGGAGGAACCCGGCCACCTTCGCCATGGACGCCGACGGCGGCAACCTCCGCTTTCTGCCCTTCGACTCTCCCTGGAACGCCGGCGGAGGGCATCCGAACTGGCACGGGGACGGAGAGCACGTGGTCCGCAACGTGGAGGAGGGGGGCGCCATCCGCTACTGCCAGGTGCGCCGCGACGGCACCGGCCGCCGGCTGCTGAGCGATACCCTGGAGGGGGGCGGCCATCCGAGCGTGGAGCCCTCGGGCCGCTACTTGATCACGGACTACCTCGCCGGCAAGGTTGGGCAGGAGGTGGTGCTGCGTCTCGCGGATCTCCACGCGCAGGAGCAGCGCGGCCTGTGCTCCCTGCCGACGATCGACCAGCGCTCCCTGGAGCAGCGGCCCCTGCGCCTGGACGGCCACCCGGTCTGGAGCCGGGACTACCGGAAGGTCTGCTTCCAGGCGGCTCCGGAGGGGGTGCGTCAGCTCTTCGTGGCGGATCTGTCCGGGATTTTCTGAACGCTACCGCGGCGCTCGGCCGCCATGAGGGGGATGCGCCAACTCTGTCCGCCGACGGTAGCGCGACGGCAGACCGCGCGCGGGCCCTCAGCGGCTGTGCTGCACCCGCACCTCGCGCACCCGGGGGGTGCAGCCGCCATTGACCGCCCCCAACGCCAGCCGGTACTGGATCCACCGCCCCCGCGTGGCCCCCTCAGGCACCCCCTCCCCTCGTTCCAGCCACTCCTCCTGCCGGCCGCTGGTCCACGGCGCCGTCTCCAGCCCCTCGGGTGAGGAGGCGCTGCGCAGCTGGGCCCGCACCCAGGTCTTCGGCGGCAGCTCCGCCTCCCAGTCCAGGCGCCGCACCCGCGCCCCCTCGGGCAGGTGGTACGGCTCGGAGACGTAGTACTCCTGCTCGGAGTTGTCCGTCATGTTGCGGGTCTGGGCGAAGGCGAGGTCGTGGGGTCCCGAGGTGGGCAGGCGGGTGCAGCGTTCCTCGGAGAACCCCTGCGGGCCGTTCCAGTAGACGAAGGATTCGCCCACGTGATCGCCGAAGGTCTTGTGGTTGGCGATGGCGATGTCCACGTAGCCGTTGCCGTTGAAGTCGGCGGCCAGGCAGCCGGCCGAGGAGTGGGCCCGGAGCCGCGTGAAGTCGCCGGGGCGGAAGCCGGTCTCGCGGTTGCCCCAGTAGATGAGGGCGTCCACGTCGCGCTCGACGGTGCTCGTGTACCCGCAGCAGAGCAGGTCGGGGACGCCGTCGCCGTTGAAGTCGGCCACCGCCACCCGGTGCCCGGTGTTGCAGGGCAGCTGCGTCTGGCGGTCGGCGCGCAGGCCCTCCGGACCGTTCCAGAAGATGTGGTTGAAGGAGTCGTGGGGCTGGCCGAAGGTCGGCTTGCCGCCGCCGAGCAGGAGGTCGGGCCAGCCGTTGCCGGTGAGGTCGTGGGCCACGGGGTAGCCGGAGATGTTGGAGGTGGGCAGCGTCCACCTCCGCTCGGTGCTGAACCCGTCGGGGCCGCCGCGCAGGATCACCAGGCGGTTCAGGCCGGTGCCGGAGATGACCAGGTCCAGCCAGCCGTCGAGGTCGAAGTCGGCCAGGGCCAGCCGCCGCGGCGGGATGTAGTCGCCGGGCCCCTCCAGCACCGTCAGCACCTGCGGCGAGTCCAGGTCGAAGCCGCCCGGAGCGCCGCGGTAGATGTGGATCTCCGGCCTGTGGAAGTGGGAGATCACCAGGTCGAGGTAGCCGTCGCGGTCGAGGTCGGCCATGGCGGCGAACCAGCCGTAGCGCGTGGGGATGACCAGGTCGGGATCGTTGCGGAAGCCGTCCGGCCCGCCGCGGTAGAGGTAGGAGCCGGCGTCGAGGTGGATGGCGTTCTCCCAGCTGTTGATGAACAGGAGGTCCGCCCAGCCGTCGTCGTCCACGTCGCAGGCCAGGGCCCCGGCGGTGCCGGGGCTGCGCAGCTCGGCGCGGCGTTCGGGCGAGAACCCGTCCGGCCCGCCGTAGTAGAGGTAGCTGTCCACGGCCTGGTCGGCGCGCCGGCCCTCGGCGTTGGCGAATACCACCTGGGGCAGGGGATCGTCGGAGAACCGGGCGGCCAGCACCCGCCGGGCGCCGTGGACGGGCAGCCGCACCGGCTCGCCGAGCCTGCGGGCGCCCCCGGCGAAGGCCAGGGAATCGACGCTGAAGAGCCGGGCCGTCCGCTGCTGGCAGATCACCAGATCGCTGGCGCCGTCGCCGCTCAGGTCGGCCAGCACCGCGTCGCAGGCGCGGTGGCTGGGCACCGCCAGGCGGGCGTCTTCGGAGAACCCGCCCTCGCCGCCGAAGTAGAGCCAGCTGCACTCGCTGCCGCCGTCGATGTCGCGGCAGGCGAAGGCCAGGTCGGGCCGCCCGTCGCCGTCGAAGTCGCCGGCGGCCACGGACAGGGCGTTCCGGCAGGCGAAGGCCAGGGGCCGGCCGAAGGCGCGGTCCTCGACCACGGGCACCAGGAACTGGGACGGGCCGCCCGCCACGAAGAGCAGCCGCTCGCCGGCGATCTGGAGCGTGATCGCCACCGGCGCCACCGGCCCCACCCGCTCCTCCTCGGAGAGCAGCTCGGTCTCGGCCAGGCCGGGCGGCTCCCAGCCCTCCGGCGCCGGCACCTCCGTGCAGCGGTCCGGATCGATCCCGTTCTCGCCGCCCCAGTAGATGCGGGGCGGCCGGTCGCCGGCGGTGACGATCAGTTCCGCGAAGCCGTCGCCGTCCAGGTCGGCGGCCCCGAGCTGCACGCCCTCGATCCCGGTGTCGACGTACCTCTTGGCCTCGATGCCCAGCTCGGTCTGATGGAACAGGCGCACTTGGCCCTCGGTCATGAAGGCCAGGTCGATCCGTCCGTCGCCGTCGAAGTCGCCGGCGGCCACGGAGGTGCACTTGTGGGCGGGCACCAGCGTCTGGTAGCGCTCGCTCAACCCCTCGGGCGAGCCGAAATAGATGTTGGCGTTCAGGCGCCCGGCGTTGCCGCTCTTCTCGTTGCCGATGACCAGGTCGGCGTAGCCGTCGCCGCTGATGTCGGCCACCGCCGCCGTGGGGCTGCCGCCGGCGGGCAGTTCCGTGAGGCGGCATTCCCCGAAAACGTCGTGATACACGAAGGCCGGCGGCGCCTCCATGTGCACCTGGGCGTTGCAGAACAGCAGGTCCACGTAGCCGTCGCGGTTGAAGTCCAGATGGTGGATGCGCTGCAGAACGCCGGCGCGCGAGACGTAGAGGTTCTGTCCGGCGTTGCCGAAGGTCCCGCGCCGGAAGGCCTCGAAGCCGCGGGTGACCCAGACGTCGTCGTGTGGTGGCATGAAGGTCCTCTAGCCGATGGCGAAGGAGTAGAGACGGGCCGATCGCAGGTAGAGTTTGAGGCGCACCGGCCGGCCCTTCAGTGCGTCGAGCTGCTGATGGGCGCGCCAGGTGACGCGGTGGCGCACCGAGTCGCCGTCCACGGGGGCGCAGTCGATCTTGCGGTAGCCGGCCAGCTCCCGGCCCTCCGGGTCGAGCACGGCCACCGCCGCCTCGCCGCCGCGGGCGTCGATGTTGAGGAGCAGCGGCCCCCCGGCGCAGAGGAAGGGCCGGGTGAGCACGGTGCCGCCGGACTCGCCGGCGTCGACGGAGACGAAGCCGTCCTGGCGCAGGCGGGCCAGGCAGATCGTCCCCACGCCTCTCCCCGTTCCGTGCTCGGCGTCGTAGGCGCCGTAGTAGAACCACAACTCGTCGCCTACCGTGACGGGGTCCTTGGCCGTGAACACCATCCCGCGGTCGACGCTGCCCGGCGGGCCCAGGGGGAGGAAGGGCCGACGGTCGCCGAGGCGCTCCCACCGGCGGCCGTCGCGGCTGGCCGCCAGTTGCACGTCGATGCGGCCGCCCTTGCGGCTCGGCGCTTCCTCCGGATAGGCGTGGAAGGCCCAGGGCAGGCCCAGGTAGAGCCCCTCGTGGAGGAAGACGGACATGCCGTAGATCTCCAGGCCCGGCGGATCCTCCCCATCCGGGGCGAGGACCACCTCCGGCGCCGACCAGCTCACGAAGTCCTCGCTCACCGACCGGCCGATCACCCGGACGACGCCCTCGCCGGAGCGCTCCACGGCGCGGGGATAGGCCACGTAGCGGCCCAGCGCCTCGTCCCAGCCCAGCAGGTTGTGGGTGTCGCCCGTCTCCCGGATCACCGGGTTGCCGCCGTACCGGGTCCAGTGGAGGCCGTCGGGGGAGAACGCCACCGACACGTGGGCCACCCCCCGCTCCCGCTTTACCGTCCGGTCCCAGTAGAGCATCTTGTAGCGCCGCTCCGGGTCCGGATCCCGCGGGTCCTCCATCACGTTGGGCAGGCAGACCTCGTCCAGCACCACGTTGTTGTCCTTGTTCCCGCCGACGTCGACGATCCCCAGGGCCGGCTTCTCCCAGAAGACCCCGTCTCGCGAGGTGGCGTACGAGGCGACGTAGGGCGTGGGGCCACGGCCCTGGTACCACATGCGGAAGAGGCTCTCCCCGGGATCGAAGAGGACGGCGCCGTAGATGGTGACGGCGCGCTCCATGGGGAAGGTGGGATGGATGACCGGGTTGCCCACGTACTTCGCCGGCTGGTGCATGACCCGCTCGACGCCGCCGCTCTCCTCCACCACCTGGTCATCGATGAAGAGCTGGCGGCGGCCCTCCAGATCGAGCGGGGCGCCGGTCATGTCGTTGGCCGGTGCGTCCGCCGGCCGGGCGCCGGACGACTCAAGCCTGCACCGAGTCGGGCCGCCGTCCCACGGAGGGCGGGGCCATGATGCGGACCTGCTGCTCCGTGGCCCCGGGATAGTCGGCGGGGTCGTAGTAGGTGTCGCTCCAGGAGGAGTGGCCGGGGCTGTACTTGTAGAGCAGGGCCCGGCGCTCGTGGCCGGCCGTCCAAGGAAGCGTGCCGTGGATCAGGGCCTCGGTGAAGATGATGACGTCGCCCGCCTTCGCCGGCGGCTGCCGCACGTAGTGGGCGGGGCGCTCGAAGCGCATCACCTCCCGCGGCACGCCGGAGCGCAGGTTGGTCTTGTGACTCCCCGGGATGCAGGCGAAGCCGCCGTCCCCGGGACCGCAGTCGCTCAGGTTCCAGGTGAAGACGGTGAGGCCGGTGCGGATCGTGCCGTCGGGGTAGTACCGGTACCAGTGATCGCCCTCCCCGGACTGGGGCGCCGGACCCCCGTGCAGGTTGCCGCGGGAGGCGCCGGGGCGCATGAAGATGCAGTAGTCGTGATCGATGCGGAACTTCGGCCCCAGGAATTCCACCAGGTACGGGAGGATGCGGGGATGGTCGATGAGGTCGCGGAAGGCGGGCCCCCATTGCGAGACCTTGCTGGTGCGCCGCAGGCCGGCCTCGTCGGGCTCGCCGGTCCAGACCTCGTCGGCCAGCTCGTTCAGCCGCTCCACCTCCCGGCGGCCGAGCAGGCCGGGCACCACGAGGTATCCTTCGAGATCGAACTGGAACTTCTCCTCCAGGGTCACGCCTGCCACTAGCCACCGTCCGCCCCGCGCGGCGCGGGAGATGAAGAGATGACGAAAGAGATCACCGAGGCCGACCTGCAGGCCGCCCTGCCCGATGTGACGTCGCCCCTGTCCCTGCCCGGACTGCGAGAGCCGGTGCAGGTCTTTCGAGATGCCTGGGGCATCCCCCACATCCGCGCCTCCAACGAGTGGGACCTGTTCTTCGCGCAGGGATTCGTCACCGCCCAGGACCGCCTCTGGCACATGGACGCCGACCGCCACCAGGCCCTCGGCCGCTGGTCGGAAATCGCCGGCGCCGCCGGCCTCGAGCGCGACCGGCTGCTGCGCGCCGCCGGCATGGGACGAGCGGCCCGGCGCGATCTCGAGGCCTGCAGTCCGCAGGCCCGCGACATGGTCCGCGCGTACGCCGAAGGCGTCAACGCCTTCATCGCCACAACGGATTCCCTGCCGGTGGAATACGCCCTGCTGGAGAGAGAGCCGGAGCCGTGGGAGGACTGGCACTGCGCGGCGGTGTACAAGATCCGCAACACCCTGCTCGGGACGTTTGAGGCGAAGCTGTTCCGCACGCGGCTGGCGGCCCTGGGCCTGGCGGAACCACTGGCCAAGCTAATGAAGGGGTATCCGCCCGGCAATCTGCTCACCGTCCCTCCCGGGGCGGAGTACGAGGGGCCCCTCCTGGACGGCCTGGAGAGTCTCGACGCCGCCGTGCGGGAGGCCAACTGGCTCGGCGAGATCGAGCCCGGTTCCAACGGCTGGTCCATCTCCGGCGGGCTCACGGCCTCGGGCGCGCCCCTGGTGGCCGGCGATTCCCACCGCGGCCTGGACGTGCCCTCCGTCTACTACCAGGTGCACCTGGCATGTCCCACGATTCACGTCATCGGCCACTCGGTGCCGGGCATGCCGGGGGCCCTCCACTTCTGCCACAACGAGCGCGTCGCCTGGGGCATGACCCACGGCGGCGCCGATACACAAGATCTGTTCATCGAGCGTTTCCGCGAAATCGCCGGGGGCCTGGAATACGAGTTCAAGGGTGAGTGGCTGCCCGCCGAGGTCCGGCGCGAATCGATCGAGGTCCGCGGCGCTCCGTCCGAGCCCATGGAAGTCACCACGACCCATCACGGACCCGTGATCGCCGGGGACCCGGCCGCCGGGTACGGCATCGCCATCGGCGACCCGGGCCTGCGGGAAGGCACCGCGTGGCTGGACGCCGCCCGCGACGCCATGAGGGCGGAGAGCGTCGCCGATCTGCACCACGCCTTCCGCAACTGGACCGACCGCGTCAACAACTACGCCGTGGGCGACGTGGAGGGGAACTTCGGCTACCTGCACGAGGGGCTGATCCCCGTCCGGGGCGAGGCCAACGGCTGGCGGGCCGTGCCGGGCTGGAGCGGCGACCACGAGTGGGACGGCTACATACCCCACGACGAGCTGCCCAAGGCGCTCAACCCTGAGTGCGGGTACACCGTCACCTGCAACCAGCGCGTCGCCGGCCACGACTATCCCTACTACGTGGGCCTGAACTTCTCCCACGACTTCCGGGCCCGCCGGGTGCAGGCCCATCTGCTCGCCCTGCAGCCCGGTGGCGCTACCATCGACGACATGGCGGCCATCCACGCCGACATGATCTCCAACCCCGCGCGGGTGCTCTGCGGGGTGGTGGGCTCCGTCGAAGGACTGGAAGGCCGCACCGCCGAGGCCGCGCAGGTCCTGATAAACTGGGACGGCCGCGTCGACCGCGATCAGGTGGCGCCCACCATCCACGCGGAAGTGAGAAAGCAGATGATTCTGCGCGTGGTGGAGGAGCTGTTCGGCGAGGCGGCGGCGGAGGTGCTCTCCGGCGCCGCCGGATCCGACTCCGTTCTGCGTGAGACGGTGCTGGCCCTGCACCAGGCGATGGAACGGAACGACCCGTGCGCGCTCCCCGTCTCCGTTGGCGACTGGAGCAGCCTCGTCGTCCCGGCGCTGGAGAGAGCCGTCGACGCCCTCGCCGAAGAGCTGGGAGAGGAGATCTCCACCTGGACCTGGGGCCGCCTGCACCGCACCCGGCCGCGCCATCCCTTGTCCGACGCGTATCCCCAGTGCGCCGAGTGGCTAGATCCGCCGTCCCTGGCCGTCCACGGCGACTCCGACACCCCCTTGGCGGGAAGCTTCCCGCCCAAGGGCCCCTTCACCGTCACCGGTCTCTCCGTCAACCGCTACATCCACGATCCCTCCGACTGGAGCCGCTCCCTCTGGATCGTGCCCCTGGGGGCCTCCGGCCACCCGGGCAGCCCCCACTACGCCGACCAGGCGAGAAAGTGGGCGGACCTGGAGTACATCCCGCAGCTGTGGGAGTGGGCGCGGATCGAGGCCGAGGCGGAGTCGGTGCAGGTGCTCAGGCCGGGGGCTCGCGGGTAGCCGCGCCTTCCAAGGGATTGGCGGGATGGATGCCCCGCTGGGGCAGCACAAAGTGGTCGTCTTCAGCCGCCCCTTGGGTATATTCCCGTGTGAACGAGAACCTGTCTCAGATTATGGCACCGGACCCGCATAGCATCTGAGGCGCCCCTGATGCCACTGCCGATCCTTCCAGCCATCCTCCTGGGCCTGACGGCGCTCGGGATTCCCGCAACGGCGGAGGAGACCGAGTTCCCCTTCGCCGCAGGAACCGACCGCGCCGGCCGGGCTCAGGCGGTGAGCGATGCCGCCGGCCGGGTGATGATCGAGTCGCCGGAGTTTCCTCGCGGCGTATGGGTGCATCTCGCAGACGAAGCGGGGCAGGCGCTGGCCGGCATCCAGGTGGAGTTTCAGGGCCGGGCCGACAGCCTGGTGGCCATCTGGTGCGTCGACCCGTCCGGCCTGCGGCAGGAAACCGTTCTCTGGACCCGCCCCGGGGCCGACACTCGGCGCCTGGCCCTCCAGGACGCGGACCCAGCTGGCCTGACACCGGAGCTCACCTCCATCGACTGGCGCATCGACCCGGGCGCCGAAGAGTTGCTGGACCGGGTGGAAGGGCCGGAGCTCGTCGGGTGGGAGGCGGCGACGGCCTTCCTGCAGGAGCGTTGGCGGGGGCGCACGGGGCGAGTGGTGGTGCAGGTCGACAGCAGTACCGCCCTGGCGGTGGACTTGGCTCACCCTGAGGCTGTAACCCGGCTGGTCGATCACCTCCAGGGCCAGGTCCAGTCAACGCTGGGAGGTGCGAGACCCTTTGTCGGACAAGTACTCCTGCGTCCATACGCGTTTGGCGGGGACCTGGCTCTCCCTGGGGACCTGATCCTCCTCACCACTTCCTTCGTCCTGATCCCGGGATCCGAGTTTGAAAGGTGGGTATTGAAGGGACTGAGAAGGTCCAGTGGCCCGGTTACCTGGTCGGAAGCCTCCGCCCTGAGAGAGCTCAATCTCGGTCGCCAGCAAATCGTCGACGTGAGTCCCCTGGCCGCCCTGACCGGGTTGGAACGCCTGATTCTGAATGACAACGAGATACCCGATGTGAGCTCTCTTGCGCACTTGGCCGGCTTGCGAGTCCTGGAGCTGAACAAGAACCGGATCGTCGATGTGAGCCCTCTCTCCGGCCTGACCCGCCTGGTAGAGTTGCGGCTGGGTGCGAACCAGGTCGTCGATGTGAGCCCCTTGTCCGGCCTGTCCAACCTGGAACAGCTGGATCTGTGGCACAACGAGATCATCGATGTGACCTCTCTGGGCGTCTTGGCCAGCTTGCGGTCGCTGCACCTGGGCTACAACGAGATCGTCGATCCAAGCCCCCTGGCGGCGTTGACCAACCTGGAAAATCTGGCGATATGGAACAACGAAATTGCCGATGCGGGCCCTCTGGCCGCCTTGAACAACCTCACATTCCTGGGTCTGAGCGGGAACCCGGTCGTCGATGTGAGCGCTCTGTCTGCCTTGACCCAACCTGACGGATCTTGACCTGGTCCGGAACGAGATCGTCGACGTGAGTCCCTTGGCCTCCCTGACCGGCTTGAGAACGCTGTTCCTGACTGACAACGAGATCGTTGATGTGAGTCCCCTGGCCTCCCTGACCGACTTGGAAGAGCTGGGGCTGTCCAGGAACCGGATCGTCGATATGAGTCCCCTGGCCTCCCTGACCGGCTTGATAACCCTGTTCCTGAATTACAACGAGATCACCGATGTGAGCCCACTGGCCTCCCTGACCAACCTGGCCTGGCTGTGGCTGCGTGGCAACGAGATTGAGGACATCAGTCCCCTGGTAGCCAACACCGGACTGCGAAAAGGCGACGAGTTGGACTTGCGAGACAACCCCCTCAGCGGCCTCGCCATCAAGGAGCAGGTCCGCGCCTTGAGAGACCGGGGCGTCATGGTCTCCTGGTGAGTGGACCTCCGACCCGGCCTGTCCCGCCCCTCGTCCGAGCCGGAGTTTTTCTGTCCCTGACCGCCACCGCCACGGCGGCGCAGACGGAGTTCCCCTATGCCGCCGGCACCGACAGCACCGGCCGCGCGCAGGCGGTGAGCGATGCCGCCGGCCGGGTGCTGATCGAGTCGCCGGAGTTCCCCCGCGGCCTGTGGCTGGACCTGGCGGACGAGGCGGGACAGGCGGTGGCCGGCATGCAGGTTGAGTACCAGGGCCGGGCGGACAGCCTGATAGCCCTTCGCTGCGTCGATCCGTCCGGTTTGCTCCAGGAGACGCTGCTGTGGGCGCGCCCCGGAGGGGACCCCCTGCGCCTCGCGCTGAGGACCAGTGAGCCCGCAGACCTGCCGGCGGGACTGGCCGCCATCGACTGGCGGGTCCAGCCGGGCGCTGAGATGCTGGTGCAGGAGGAAGGGCAGGAGCTCACGGGCTGGGAGGCGGTAACCGCCTTTCTGCAAGAGCGCTGGCGGGGCCGCACGGGGCGGGTGGCGGTACAGATCGACAGCAACACCGCACTGGCTCTTGACCTGGCGCACGCGGAGCCTGCCGCCCGGTTGGTCGACTACCTCCAAGACCAATACCGGAGATCACTGGGAGAAGTGAGCGGCTTTCTTGTAGGTACTCCTGAGTCCCTACGCACTGGGCGAAAACCTGGCTCTCCTCGAGGACTCGATTGCTCTCACCACGTCCTTCGTTCTGGTCCCGGGATCGGACTTGGAAAAGTGGGTATTGACGAGACTGCGCAGATCCAGGGGTCCGGTTACCTTGTCGGAAGCCTCTGCCTTGACAAGACTCGATCTCACATGGCATCAGATCGTGGACGTGAGCCCTCTGGTCTTTCTGACCAGCTTGGAGAGTCTGGGGCTGTCCGAAAACCGGATCGTCGATGTGAGTCCTCTGGCCTCCCTGACCCGCCTGAAATGGCTGCGCCTTGGCAACAACGAGATCGCAGAGTTGAGCCCTCTGGCTTCCTTGACCCGCCTGGAATGGCTGATCCTGAGGGAGAACCGGCGCCTGCACCACACCAGTCCGGGAGCGAAGAGTCTCGCCGAGTGGGTCGGCGAGAACGGGGAGCTTCTCGAACTCGAGGATGATGGAGAAGAGGAGGAGGATGACCCGCAGGTGTACGAGAGAAAGCTGTCCGCGAGGGAATGGCGGCGCCTGAGGGAGACTCTCGAGGGGGCCCACTCCGTCTGCGAAGGGGCTCCGCCCGACCGCACGGCGCAGCGGCTCCGGCTTCTCGGACGGGAGATGGACCTGGCGACGGAGGACGTGGCCATCCTCGAGTTGCTGTTGCGCTACCGCGCCCAGCCGGCCCTGGAGTCGCTGATCGATGCCGTCGGTGATGGTCTCCGGCGCCACAGGTTGACTCTCAACGTCACCAACCCCTACTTGGTCTGCCTTCTCGGCCTGTCGTCCGGCGCCTTCCTGTCCCGTTTCACGGCGGACGCGCCGCTCATGAAGGCCGGGCTCGTCTCCGTCGACTACGATGGCGACCTGGAGCCCGTCAAGAGGCTGTACCGGCTGGTCCACCTCCCCGACGAAGACGGCCTCGATGTGCGGGGCCTGCTGCTCGACGCGGCGGCGCCGGGAGAGCTGGAGTGGTCGGACTTCGATCACCTGGCGGAGGAGCGGGACCACATCGAAAAGGTCGTGAAGGGCGCTCTGCGCTCCGGCGCCAGGGGGGTGAACGTCCTGGTATACGGCCCGCCGGGGACGGGCAAGACCGAGTTCTGCAAGAGCCTGGCCGCCCGGCTCGGGACGAACCTCTACAGCGTCGGCGAGGTGGACGAAGAGGGCGACGAGCCGGCCCGGCGCGAGCGGCTCCAGGACCTCCGGTTCGCCCAGCGCCTGCTGGCCGGGGGCCGCGGGTCGGTGCTGCTCTTCGACGAGATGGAGGACCTGCTCTCGGACCCGGGCCCGGGCTGGATGCCGTTCGCTCCCTTCGGCTCTTCCAAGCTGCGGTCCGGCGGCTCCAAGGTGTTCCTGAACCGCCTCCTCGAACGCGCGCCCGTGCCCACCCTGTGGACCTCGAACTCCGCCCGCGAGACCTGTCCCACCGTCCTGCGCCGCATGACCTTCGCCCTGGAGCTTCGGCCGCCGCCGTGCCGGACCCGGGCGCGCATCTGGAGCCGGGAGCTGGCCCGCCACGGGATCGAGGCGGCCGAGGAGGACGCGCACTCGCTGGCCCGGGAGTTCGAGGTGGCGCCGGGACTGGCCTCCGGGGCCGTGGCCGCGGCCCGTCTCTGCGGCGGCGACCTGGCCGCGGTGCGCCGCGGCGTGCGCAGCCTGTCCCGGGTGATCTCGGGCGAGAAGCCGCCCGTGGGGCAGGGGGCGCCTGAAAGGTTCGACCCCGCCCTGATCCGGGCCGACGTCGACCCGGTCCGGCTCGCCGAGCGCCTCGAAGGGACCGGCAAGAAACGCTTCTCCCTCTGCCTGCAGGGGCCGCCCGGCACCGGCAAGAGCGCCTTCGTCCGCTATCTGGCCGAACGCCTCGGCCTGCAGGTCACCCAGAAGCGGGCCTCCGACCTGATGTCCATGTGGGTGGGACAGACCGAGCAGCAGATCGCCGCCGCCTTCGCCGAGGCCCGCGCCGAGGAGTCCATCCTCGTCTTCGACGAGGCCGACTCGCTGCTGGCCGACCGCCGCGGCGCCGTCCGCTCCTGGGAGGTCAGCCAGGTCAACGAGATGCTGACCTGGATGGAGAACCACCCCCTGCCCTTCGCGTGCACCACCAACTTCGGCGAGCACCTCGACCCCGCCACCCTGCGGCGCTTCACCTTCAAGATCGCCCTGGGCTACCTCACGTCCGCCCAGTCGGGAGCCGCCTTCCGCGCCTATTTCGAGGTCGAGGCCCCGCCCGAAGTCGAGGAGCTCACCACCCTGACCCCGGGCGATTTCGCGGTGGTGCGCCGCAAGGCGGAGATCCTCGACCACCTGCAGGAGCCGAAGGCCCTGGCCGGATTGCTGCGCGCCGAGTGCGAGGCCAAGCCGGGCCACCGCGGCAAGATCGGATTCCGGAACCTCTGAGCGGCTGATGGGTATATTCTGAGATAGAGCGGCAGCGTCTGCCCCGATCCACGCGTGCCCACGTAGGCGGCCGCAGGCACCGCAACGAGGAGGCTTCCCATGCCCACCCGATACATCGCATCTCTCCTCCTGCCGGCCCTGATCCTGGCCGGCTGCGACCGTTCCACGGACCCCGACGAAGGATACCTCGAGATACGGGAGGTGACCGTCGGCCCCGCCCTGGCCAAGTGCTACGGCGTGGGCCTGCAGTCCTGCATGGTGGTGGACGGCGGGTTCTTCTACGATGGCATCGAAGGCTTCGAGTACGAGCCCGGCTACGACTATCGCCTGCGCATCGGGAAATACGATCCCTGGGACGGGAAGGAGCCGCCCCAGGATGCCGGCCAGTACGCCTACCGCCTGCTGGAGCAACTGCAGAAGACCCCGGCACCATCCACCCCCGCGACCTTGTCCGTGGGCCCGGCGCGGGTGACATGCGCCGGCAGCGACGACTTCTGCATGGTGGTGGACGGCGTCCCGTACGACGACATGATCACCAGCTTCGAGTACGAAGCCGGCTACCACTACATCCTCGAGGTCAACAGGTATGCCGACGGCCGCTACCTGCTGAGTGAGATCACCTCGAGGAGCGAAGCGTCGGGTGCGGAGGAGGAGATCACAGTGGATGCCCACAGGGTCGAGTGCGGCGACGGCTATCCCGGGTACTGCAAGGTCGTCAACGGCGCCCCCTTCCGCGGCGAGATCGTGGGCTTCCACCCCTGGCACGACTACGGCTACCGTCTCCGCGTCGAGAGGTTCAGCATGTTCGTGGACGGCGCGGAAGCCTCGTCGGCCCATGTCCCGGCCCACGGCTACCGCTGGCTGGAGACCCTGGAGCGCACTCCCAGGGAGTGATTCGCCCCTGACCTGCCACAGGTGAGCACCGGCTGGCTCGAGTCGACTCGGGCCGGCCGATTGTCGTTCTGGTGCAGGCCGGGCGAATCGCCCTCCCGCTGAGAAAGCTGCTGACCTGCGACGCGATCTGTCGCACCTCCTGCGCAGGTTCATCCATGAACCCGAAAAAAGGAGGTGTCCAGATGCGCAGCAGAACTACCTCGACGCTCGTTGTTTCCGCCCTCGTCCTTCTCGCCTGCCAGGGTCCGGAGGGACCGATGGGGCCGGCGGGGCCCCCGGGGAAGGGGTCACCATTGAGCGGCGGCTGACCGGTTCCCTCTACGACGAGGATGGCTACATCCTCATCGAGGATGACCGCATCACCCCGACGAGCTTCCGGGCTCTCTACCTCAAGGCCACCGACCTGGAATCCGACTTCGTCATTTACATGCCCCTCGACTATCTGCATCGGAGGAGCTGGAGACACCGATCCTCGCCGTCGCCGAGGGCGCGCTCCTGATACAGGATCGCAACAGGGATCTGCTGAGGGTAGCGCTGGAGTCCTTTCTCGACGAGACGGTCATCCACCTGGCGGTTCTGGTGGCGCGGTGAAGGTCCCTCAGAACCGCAGCCCCACCTGCCCGAAGACCAACCGCCCCACCTCCGGGGCCCCGACGAAGGACTGGTAGGGCTGGTCCAGCACGTTGCTCGCGTCGATCTGCAGCACGATGTCCTGCTCCAGGGGAAGCTCGCAGCTCAGGTTGAGGTCCAGCACCGTGTAGGTATCCACCACGCCCGCGTACACCCCCGAGCTCATGCGGAAGGCATCGGTGTAGCGCATGCGGCCTCCCACCGTCAGTCCCAGGTCGGCGAAGTCGTAGTCGAGCCCCAGCTTGGTCTTGTGCCGGGGCGCGTTGAGGGCGACGTCGGCGCCGCCCTCGGCGCCTGCGTATTGCAGGTTCTCGAACCAGTTGTCGTCCACGAAGGAGTAGTTTCCCGTGAGCCGCAACGGGTCGGTGGGGTACCAGGCCAGGCTCAGGTCGATCCCGCGGATGGTGACGGCCTCGAAGTTGCGGTAGCTCATGACCATCGCATGGGGATCGGAGGCCTGCTCGGGTGAGACCGTGCCGTAGGGAATGGCCGCCGCCCCCGCGGTGAGGAGGCCGGCCATCTCGTCCACCGGCGTGCCGTTGTTGTTGCCCTGCACCACCCCCGGCACCTGCGCCGAGTCGAGGGCCGCAAGGGCCGCGGCCAGCTCGGCGTTGTCCGGGTCGGCCAGGGCCTGTGCGATGCCCTCGCCAAGGGCCTTCCCCAAGCTCTCGGGATCGAGGAAGACGTTGGGCGTCACCACCGACACGGAGCCCACGAAGTTCTCGACCCGTGACTGGTACACGTCGGCGGCCACCACCACTTTGTCGGCCACGACCCCTTTGTAGCCCAACTCGAAGGTCTGGGTGACGGCCGACTGGATGCGCGGCACGTCGTGGGCGGTGACCGGCGTGGTGCCGTCGGCCTCCACGAAGAAGAAGGACTGTCGATTCGGGTCGGGCTCCTCGCCGAGGGGCTCGGTCTCGATGTTCAGCCGGCCCAGCCGGTTGCGCAGCCCGGGCAGCTGCTCGGGCACGATGCCGGGCAGGTCGGCGGCCAACTGGCCGGCCGCCGCCTGGGCCTCCTCGGCCCCCATGCCCCGGTCCATCAGGGCTCCGGCGGCCAGTTGCTGGAAGGCGGGTCCGAGCTGGGCGAACACCGCCTGCCGGCCGATCCCCCACATGACGTTGGTGAACAGCGGATCGTGCAGAGGCAGGTACTGGTCGGCGGGCAGACCGGCCATCGGCGCGAAGGGGGAGCGGAACAGGGGACGGCCGTTCTCGTCCCGCCGGAAGGTGAAGCCGTACTCGCCGCTTCTGTAGTTCCCCTGGGTCCACACATCGATTGGACGGAACTCCCCCAGGCCGAGGGCCGCGAAGACCGGCGAGAAGGTCGGGCCCAGGCCGAAGGGATCCCGGCTCGTCGGCAGGTCGAGGTAGAGGTTGTTCGACGTGGGCGTGCTGAAGGCCCGGTTGTAGGTCAGCCGCAGCGTCTGGGTCTCCCGCGGTTTGTACACCAGGGCGGCCCGGGGCGACAGCTCGGGATCGGCGAGGCGGCTGTGGTGGTCGTAGCGCAGGGCCAGGACCAGGTCGAGGGGATCGCCGAGGGCGGTCTCGCTCTGCACGTAGCCGCCGACCTCGTTCAGGTCGTCGTCGTCTTCGTTGCGGCCCATGATCGTGCCCTCGGTGTCGGGCCGCGTCAGCAGGGCGTCGACGCCGTAGGTGAAACGCTGTCGCGGACCCAGCCGGGAGGTGTGCTGCGCCTGGAGCACGGTAAGCGACGACCGGTCGACGACGGGCACGCCCGTGCGCAGCAGGTACGTGCCGCCGGCGTCGCTCCAGTTGCGGAAGGCCTGGACGAACCAGTCGCCCCAGAGCAGCCGCAGCTGCGTGTAGTTGTACTGCCAGTCCACGGTCTGGGAGGCCCCCACGCCGGTGAGCCCGAGGATGTTCGCGTTGTTGTGCCCCGCCGACAGAATGGCCGTCAGGTCGTCGGAGGCCCGCCAGTCCAGGCGCGCCTCGAGGCTCTGGTTGCGGGTGTCGGGATCGCGCTCCTTCAGGGACGGCAAGTCGGCGCCGGCGGTGATCTCCGCCTGCCGCCGCTGCCGCGCCTCCACCTCCTCCCGGTCGGTGTACTCCCACTCCGTCCCGGTGTAGTATCGCGCCGAGAGCTTGTAGCCCAGGTCGTCCCCCATCTTGCCGGCGTGGCGCATCTCGGTCTTGCGCAGATCGCGCTCGCCCAGCCCCAGGTAGACATTCGTGCCCTGCGAGGTGAGGGGCGAACGGGTGATGACGTGCATGACCCCGTCGGCGCTGTTGGGACCGTACAAAGCAGACCCAGGCCCCAGGACCACCTCGATGCGCTCCACGTCCTCGTTGGTGAGAGGGATGAAGTTCATGGCGTTGACCCGCAGGGAGGGCACGCGCGCGATGCGGTTGTCCGTCAACGTGAGCAGGGAACCGGAGAAGATGTTGTTGAAGCCGCGCACCACCACCATGTTGGTCGCCAGTCCCGTGCGGGCGAAGTCCACCGCCGGCAGGTCCTTGACGTGGTCGGCCACGGTCAGGGCCGGCTTGTTGCGCACATCGCGGCCATCGACCACGGAGACCGAGGCCGGGGCGTCCAGGATCTTCTCCTGCCGGCGCGAGGCGGTGACCACCTTCTGCCCGAGATAGAGCACCTGCTCCACAAGGACCGCCTTCAGCCGCGTGGTCTCGCCGGCCCGCACGCGCACCGCTTCCCGTTTCTCGGTCCTGTAGCCGACAAAGGTGATCTCCACCTCGTAGGTGCCCGCGGGCAGGGCGATGCGGAACCGCCCCTCCTCGCTGGAGATGCCACCGCTGCCATCCGGCAGGGCCGGTCCCCGTACGGCGATGCCGGCGCCGTACAGGGCCCCCCCATCCTCCCCGGTGACCGTGCCTTCGATGTAGCCCCTCGGCTGGGCCCAGGCGGCCCCGCAGGCCAGGATCAGCAACAGAAACGGGAACTTGCTCATCTTGTGTTCCCTCCGTGAAAAGGCGGGTCGGGTGTCTCCTGCCCGCCAGAACCCGCTCGGCCGGCCGCGCTCCGGATGCACTTCCAGGCCGGTTGGCGCCAAGTCAAGACAGGCCCATCGAGCCCGTCAACGCTCAGCCAGCGGCCACTGTGAAAAGCGGCGAGTTCCCGGCCGCGCCCCGATGCCCTGGGCACCCCCTCCTTGCGACATGATCTGTCGCACCCCCGGGGCAGGTTTCCATTTCCGCAGAGTCGCTTTCGGAATTCAACGAAAGGAGGGGACACCATGAGAGTCCTTGCCAGGGGAGTGCTTGTACTTGCCGTGTTGTGGCTGCCGGTTGGATGCGGCGTCGGGAAACTGCTGGAGCTGGAGGCCCCGGGGGGGACGCCGGCCCTGATGACGAGGGTGCTCATCGTCAAGGAGGGAGGCGGATACAAGATCCAGTACTCCCTTCAGGACGGGGACCTCGCCGATACCTCGGCCGACGGCACGCTGAGGGTGACCTTCGTCGACTATGGCAACGAAGGCAGAGTCTTCTTTGCGGAGACGTACGAGGTGGAGAAATCGGACTTCAAGAAGTACGAGACGCTGCTGGGCGGAGAAGTGTGGGGGCACGTGATCATCGTCGGTGCGTCGGAAGTAAGGCAGTACGGCAGCGACATCTTCGCCAGGATGAAGCTGCGGTTCGAGACCGCGAAGGGTGCGGTCTTCGAGGACGAGGACACGTTTTTCTTGTAGACCGACACGATCTGTCGCACCCCCGGATAGGTTCAGACTGCGCAACGTAGACGAATCCCAATTCCGAGGAGTGACATGCCTACCAAGAAGGAATCCAGCCGTCCTCTCCCACCGGTTCAGCGCCTTGAGCTTCGGCAACCACTCGGAGCTGGTGGCGCGCCGCAAGGAGGAAGACCTCCTGCACCGGCGCCTCGTGGATCACTACCTCGCCTTCTCCAACCTGACGACCGAGGAGGAGGTCGCCGAGCGGCTGCTGCGCGACGTGGACACCTGGCTGACGCCGGAGGAGGCGGTCGAGGTGGGGATCGCAGACAAGGTGCAGGAGGACCGGCCCGCCCGGCGGGGCGGGGTGGAGGTGCGGCGATGACGGCGCGCGAGCAGGCCCTCCCGGTGGACGGCTACGAGACGAATGCGGAGTTCCTGAAGGCGAAATACGACGAGGTGGCCCTGCAGCTGGAGTGCGCCGGGCTGCGAGGCCAATTGCGGCAGTGGGACCGGCCTTGGTCAACTGGGTCGTATGGCACCTCGCAGGAGACGATGAGGATGCCGGCGAACCACCTTCGGCAACGGCTGGAAACCTCGGAGTTGGCCCTGCGGCGCCATCAGGCGGTCGTCGAGGAGCGACTGACGGCGAGCGATGTCTCGGAGGTGCCCTTCCTGGACCTGCTGGAGCGTTGTGGCCTGCCCGTCTTCGACGGGGAGGTGCTCTGGCTGCTGTTCTTCATGGCCGTGTCGCCGGAGTTCCGGGACCTGTACGAGCAACTGAAGCTCGGCGAGTGGGACGGCCACGATGGGCACGGGATGTGCATCGGTGATCTGCTGAGGGTGCTGTGCTCGAAGGGGATCGGCGATTCCATGGAGGCGCGCTCGCGGTTCGGGGTCGACGCGCCGCTCATGGCGCACCACCTCGTCCGCATGGACCGATCCGGTGGGAAGCCGTCGATACTGGACGTTGAGCTGGAACTGCCCCAGCGGGTGGTCTCGTGGATGAGCGGGGACACGCATCGCTACACGGACGACAGTCCGTGCCGGGTGGAGTGGCCCACGGAGGAGGTCGATCAGGTCGTGATGGAGGACGGCGTGGTCGGCCGGCTGCTGAGGATGGTGGACCACTACGAGGAGTTCCGCGCCCGCCGCCTGGATCTGGGGCTGGCGGACGCGGCCTCCTACGGGAGCGGCCTCGTCATCCTGGAGCACGGGCCGCCGGGGACGGGGAAGACCCTGCTGGCGCGGGCCCTGGCCCGCCGCACCGGGAAACCCCTCGTGAGTCTGATGGACCTGAGCAGGCGCCATCTCGAAGCCGAGGATCTGGAGTGTCTGTTCCGCGAGGCTCGTCTCCAGGACGGCATCCTGTTCATCGACGAATGCGAGGGCCTGTGCTCCGAACACAGCTTTGAACTGCCGGTCCTGCTGCGCGAGCTGGAGCACTTCGAGGGCATCGTCGTCATGGCGACCAACCACCCGAAAAAACTGGCGACGCAGATCGACAGGCGATGTACGGTGAAGGTGCCCTTTGATCTGCCCTCGGAGCCGGCGCGGCTGCGGATCTGGCAACTGCACCTGGGGAAGGCTCCCCTGGCGGCGGACGTGGACCTGGCGCGGCTGGCGCGGGAGTATCCCATGGCCGGGGGCTACATCAAGAACGCGGCCCAGACGGCGGTGAACGAAGCCCTGGCGCGCGAAGGGGAGTTGGTCTTGCGGCAGGGCGATCTCGAGGCCGCCTGCCGGCTGCAGGAGGACCGGGTCTGTGAGGAGCCGAGGGTTGGCCGGCGTTACCGGCCGCAACAACCAGTGGAAGACCTGATGGCCGGCGAGAAGCTTCGGGAGCGCCTGCGGAGCTTGGCGCTGGCCCTTGCCCGGAAGGGCGATATCCTGCGCTCCTGGCTGGGTGCGGAGGGCTCGGACACCGGTGGAGTGCGCGTGCTGTTCCACGGCGGGGACTTCGAGGCGGCCATGGAGGCAGCGGACGCCTTGGCTGCGGAGATGGATCGCGCCGTGCTGAGAGTGAGGATGCGGGAGTTGTGTCGGGGACCGGATGTTTCCGAGAGAAGGTCGAAGTGGGTGCAGGACTGGCCCTTCGGGCTGATCGAGGCCGCGGCCCAGGCGGGGCAGATCGTTGCCATCGCGGATCCCCTTGGGCAGCTCGGGGACGATCAGGAGAGTGAGGGGAAGACCGCCAGAGGTGTTCTGTCAGAATGTGCGCGGTCACCGGCGGATCTGTTCGTCGTCAGCGGCCGGAGGTTCCGCACCATGAAGGGTTGGGGGGATCTGTTCCACGAGAGCGTGGATGTGACGCCGGCAGAGGTGGAGGTACGGGCCGACCAGTGGCGGCGCCTGCTCGGCAGTCGGGCCGGAGCCATCGACCTGGACAGGCTGGCGGAGGCTTTCCCGGCGACCGGCGCGCAGATGCGCATGGCGCTGGAGAGGGCGGCCCTCCGGGCGGGGGCGGCGGGGGAGGAAGACCTGGCCGAGGAGGAGTTGTGGGAGGCGGTGCGCGGTGTGATGGGCAGGCGGTGGGAGGAGGGACTGTTCGGGTGATGAGAGGTTCGGGTGCCGAACCAGTTGGGCAAGGCGCGACCCTCACCGAGCGTTACCATCACCGAGGTTCAGGGGTCCATACAGGCATGGAGACCGCAGGAACCGGCGACGGCTCCCTGGCCCGGGCCGCGGCGGCTGGGGACCTGGCCGCCTTCGAGGCCCTCGTCCGGCGCCATCAGCACCAGCTCTACCGCGACGCCCTCGGATATCTGGGCTCGCACGACGAGGCCCTCGACGCGGTGCAGGAGGCCCTGATCGGGGCGCTGAAGCGCTTCCACCAGCTGCGAGAGCCGGTCCGGGTAGGCTCCTGGCTGCGCACGGCGGTGCGGCATCGGAGTCTCAACATGCTGCGCGACCGCAGGCGCCGGGTCGAGGCCCACGCCCGCTACGGAGAGGCCCTGGTGGATGACGAATGGTCGGAAAGCGGGGCACCCGGCCCCGCCGCCCGCCTGCTGGACCGCCTGCCCCAGGAAACCGCCGCCGCCTTTCTGCTCCACTACATCGACGGGCGGACGCTGGAGGCGGTGGCTCGCGAGCTCGACGCGACTCCGTCAAGCGTCAAGCAGCGGCTCTACCGTGCCCGCCGCCACCTTAGAGAGGAAGCCCTCGCCATGGCCAGGAAACACGGAGACGCCCTGCCCGACGACTTCGCCGCCCGCGTCGTCGCCCATCTGCTGAAGAGCGGGCGGGACGACCGGCTCCACATGCGCTACGAGGCGGCCCGGGCCCACTTCCGGGAGATCCTGGATCTGCAGCCCGGGCATTCGACAGCCCTGCTCGAGTGGGGCCGCACCTATGGTCCCTTTGACTTGCCCGGCGAGGATCAGGTCGGCGCCCTGGAGAGGGCGGCCAGGGCCGCCCCCGACTCCCTCGAGGTGATGGCCGAGCTGGAGTTGGCCTGCCGCCGGCCCGGCTCCGAGGAACGGAGCAGGGAGCTGAGACCGCGAGTGCTGGCCCTGGCGGACCGGCGCTTGGCGGCGGATGAAGCCGATTTGGAGGCCCTCTACTGCAAGGCGAGGCTGATCCGGGGAGCCGGGGAATTCGCACAGGCCCTGCCTCTGCTGGCGGTCCTCGTGGAACGGGCACCGGAGGACCAGGCCTTTCTCTACGAGTACGGGCTGTGCCTGTCGCGGCTCGACCGCCACGGCGAGGCGGCGCCCGTGTACGAGAGCGTGCTGCGCGGAGACCGGATAACCTTCTGGGCCTTCTCGGCCCACCGCCAGCTGGCCACCCACCATGCGTACCGGACCGGCGAAATGGCCGAAGCGGTCCGCCACATGGAAGCGGCGTGGCGGCAGATGCCGTCAGCCGGCGAAGCGGGCAACCTCATCTACTTCCACAGCGGCGTTGGAAGGCCCGACCGGGGGCTGGAGCTGTACGAGGACAACCAGGAGCACCCCCATCCCCCGCGCGTTCACGCAACGGCCGGCGTGGGTTACCTGTTGGCCGGCCGTCGAGAGGAGGCGGAGGCGGCCTTCCAGCAGGCCCTGGAAGGGGCCTCAGACGATGATTTCGTGGCGGAGATTCACCTCCATCTGGCGCGGATCTCGCAGGAAGCGGATCGGCCCGGGCGGGTGGGTTCTCACCTGCGCCGGGGCCTCTCCCTGGACTTGGCAGGCCGCCGCCAACTGGCCGGCCCGCCGGGCAGTCCCTTCCGGCGATGGTGGACGCGGTGGCTCGCCGAGTCGCTTCAGGCCGTGGGCGTGGAGCGCGGCAGTGTGAAGGGCTTGTTGACCGCGGTGAAGCGGGAGCTGGACTCCCCTTAAACGCCTCTCCGGCGAAGGAGGGCAAGGAGTATTGTCACCCCGTCTCCTCGTCGTCCCGCCGCACCAGCAGGTAGACAACGAGGGCCATGACGTTGCCCAGGAGGCCGAAGAGGCCCCACACCCCCGCCCGTTCCCTCCGCTTGTGGGCGTCCAGGCTCATCCACGAGGGGATGCTGATCCAGAAGGCGATCAGGCTGGCCAGAAACAGGTAGTGGATGCTGGTCCCCAGCAACCTCAGGCGTTCGCTTCTCCGCAAGTAAGGATCGTCCGGTAGAGAGACTACGGCGGCGATCAGGCCGTCCCTCAGCCGGCTCATTTCGACCCGTGTACCTTTCACGCTGGTATGACGGGAATGGACGAGGTGCTCTGGGAACATCTGACTGAGTGGCCCGAGAGGCGAGGTTTCGTAGCCGCCTATGACCGAGATCAGCAGGATCCCGGTTCGCTGCATGGGCTGGAGCAGGCCTTCGGGAAGACTGTCCAGCCGTCGATGCAGGGTGGGAAGAGGGTAGTTCTCGACATTACGCAACGGGGGGCTGTGCCTGCCGTAGTACACGATGTGGCCCTCAGAATCGGTCACCCACACCTCGCCGATGGCTTTCTCCCGGGCCACGGCGTTCCCTAGGGCCTCCTGGGTCTGGCGGTTGCCGTCGAGCGTATTGATGACGCTGGCGACTCGGTCCAGGGCGGCCCTGAGCTCTCCTTCCCTCGCCTTCAAGGCCTCCTTCTTGAGCCGTTGTGCTTCATAGTAGCCTTCCATCTCGACGCCCTTCCTGGGTCCCACATAGTACGCGTAGAAAAGCCTGGAGGAGAGGAAAACCAGCAGGCTCAGGACGGCCACTCTGGGCAGCCACCGGTGAAGCTTCTCTTGCATGCGCCTGTTCATGGGGTCCTCTCCCGTCTTCGGCAGTTGAGTAGGATGACCGGGCTTGCCAGCAGGGTTGCCAAGTTCAGACCGGCCAGGCCGAGGAGGACACCCCGCAGGAGCTGGTCCGCATCGAGCCTCGCACCAGCAGTCCACAGCAGGGCGACCAGCTCCAGCCCGATCAGCCCTGCCGCGATCCTCTCGGGCCACGGCACGTGGATCGCCCCCACGCCGGTCCGTTTCCGGGACCAGCCCAGGGCCGCCGCCCTCACCCCCTCCTCCACCCCGCGGGGCACCGGCACCTCGGGCGCGGGTCCCAGCAGCGCCCGGATCTCCTCTACGGCGCGGTCCTCCGGATTCATGACTCGCCCGCCATCCGGCGCAGTTGCTTCAGGGCGTGGTGCAGGCGGCTCTTCACCGTCCCCACCGGCACCCCGACGATCCCTGCCGTCTCCTCCTGCGAGTACCCGTGCAGGACGCGGAGCACGACGACCGCGCGCAGCTCCGGCCTCAGCCCCCCGAGCAGCCGGTGCGCGGACTCGCTTTCCACCAGCCGGTCGTGGGGGTCCGTCGCCGGCGGCGGCCCTGGCAGTTCGCCCGCGGGGATGCTCATCCTCCGGCGGCGCCGGCGCAGCTCATCCATGCACAGGTTGTGGGCCACGGTGTAGAGCCAGGTCCTGAACCGGGACCGGGGATCGAAGCGGCCGGCGTTCTTCAACACCCGCATGCAGGTCTCCTGGAAGACGTCCTCGGCCAGGCTCTCGTCCCGCAGTACCCGGCGGATGAAGTTGAACAGGGGCCGGGCATGGCGTTCGTACAGCGCGTCGAAGGCCTGCATCTCCCCCCGCTGGAGATCCTGCATCAGCTCTTCGTCGCTGCATCCCATCGGTCCTGGAATTCCACCACCTCCAACTGTCTATACGGCTGAGGCAGGGATTTCGTTCGCGTCGACCGGGGTCCAGGTGCCGCCAGGGCCCGGATGAAGGCGGACAGTGGGCCGCGGGCCCGGGCAGCGCCGTGAGCGGAGGTCGGTCCGAGGGAGATGGGGGTCGGGGTACCGGTGATGCGTCCGCAAGGCAGTTCGTCGGAGTGCGAGCTGCTGACCGGCTTGCGGCCCCTGTGGTTTGACGGGGGCCGCAGGGCCAGTGGCGAAGGCCGCGGCGCCAAGTGAGAACCGCAGCCTCCGGGGATCTTCCTGGTCTGGGAGGTGATCGAACCGCGAGCCGGTGCGGTCTCGGCGCCCAGCTATCTCCCCCTTACAGCCCCACTTCCGCCGCCATCTCGCGGCACCACTTGTAGTTGGTCCGGTGGAAATCGGGCGGGAACCACGGATAGGTGACCGGCTCGATGTAGCCGGTGTAGCCGACCTCCTTCAGGGCGGTGAAGACCGCCTTCCAGTCGACGATGTCGCCCGGTGCTCCCGGGGCGCACTGCGTGGCGTAGGGGTAGTGGAGCAGCATGCCCTTGATGCGGACGTAGCGGATGTTGTCGGCGAAGTCGTGGATGGCGCGGCAGGGATCCTCCATGAGGATCGCCATGTTGGAGACGTCGAGGGTGGCCTGAAGGCGCTCCGACCCGACGTGGTGGCGCAGCAGGGCGAAGCAGTTGGAGGTGTCGATGAGCTGGTTCTCGTGGTTCTGCATCAGCAGGTCCACGCCCACCTGCTCGGCGTGGTGGCAGAGCCGCTTGCAGACCTTGACCATCGCCTTCCAGCCGTCGTTCTCGCCGGCGGGGAAGCCACCGGCCAGGAACTTCACGCTGCCGGCCTCGAACTCGGCGGCCAGGTCGAGGGCCCGCCGGAAGAACCGCTCCGTCTCGCCGGTCTCCACCTTGGTGGCGAAGCCGCCGATCTTCCAGGGATTCAGCGTGCTGATGTCCAGGTTGCGATCGGCGGCCAGCCGCTTGTAGCTCTCGATCTCGCTGCTGGTGATGGTCTCCGGATCGACGTGGCCCCCGGGGGCGAGGATCGGTCCGCAGGCGTCGTAGCCGATGTCGGCCAGCTCGTTGATCGCGTCCTCCAGGGACCACCATTCGAGGCCGCAGGTGTGGAAGCTGAGTTTCACGCTGTTCCTCCCGTCTGTTGGGTCTGTTGTGATTGCTGCTCGGCGAACTCGGGCCGGCCGAGGGCGTCGGTGCCCTGGTGCTCGTAGCGCGGCAGGGCCCCCCCGGCGTCGGCCAGGATGCGCTCTTGGGCGAGGGCGATCCGCTCGGGGCACCGGGCGGCGATGTTCTGCCGGCACTCCGGGTCCGCCTCCAGGTCGAAGAGCCGCGGCTGCTGGAAGTCGACGCCGGCGAAGTACCAGCTCTTCGGGTCCTTGTACCACACGAAGTTGCCGTAGCGGCAGGTGAGGTACTCGCGGGGGCTGAATCCGGGCTCGCCCTCCACGAGGGGCAGCAGGCTCCGCCCCTCGATCTCGCCAGCCGGCTGGGCCCCGCTCGCGGCGATCACGGTGGCGGGGACGTCGAGTGTGTAGACCAGCTCGTCGCAAACCGTTCCGGCGTTGGCGCCGGAGGGATGGCGCGCGAGCAGGGGGATGTCCATGGTCCCCGGGTACATGTAGCCCGCCGGCTTTCCGGTGACGCGCTCGGCGTTGTCGGCGAAGTTGGTGCCGTGGTCGCTGAGGAAGAGGATCAGGGTGCTCTTCTTCAGCCCCAGCCGGTCGATGGTATCCACCAGCTTTCCGAACCAGGTGTCGACCAGCGTCACCAGGCCGGCGTAGTTGGCCTTGACGCTCTCCAGCCGCGCCTCGACGGCCGCGTCCTCGAGGGGGCGGTAGGGCAGGTTGAGGAGGATGGGCTCGCGCTCCTCGCGGCGGCCGTAGAGGTCGTAGTAGTGCAGCGGCGCCTCCCACGTCTCGTGGGGCGTGAATCCGTCCACGTACAGGTAGAAAGGCGTGTTTCTCGCGTTGTGCTCCACGAACTCGATGGCCGAGCGGAAGAGCCGCGCCGTGGGCCACGTCTCCTCGGGGCGATGGGGCTGCACGTTGACGAGGTGGGCCCGGATCCGCGGCGGGTTGCCCTGGTAGCGGGAGACCAGCGCCTCGTCGGCGCGGGCCGTGGCCCGGTAGCGGTCCTCGGCCTGGCCCCGAACGAACTCCCACTGCCGGAAGCCGCGGGTGAAGTTCATCCCCGGGACGAAGTAGTGGGGCACGTCGGCGAAGAAGCCGGTATGGTAGCCGCCGCCCACCAGCGCCTCGGCGATGGCCGGCTCGTCGGCCGACATGGGCTGCCAGCCGGGGATGTAGACGTTGTCCCAGGGCACGGGGGCATAGCTGGAGAAGGGGAAGGCCCGGCGGCCCGTGTGCAGGGTGCGTCGCGTCGGGATGGTGGGCAGGCATTCGGGATGGGCGTTGGTGAAGCGAACGCCCTGAGCAGCGAAGCGGTCCAGGTTGGGCGTGTGGACCCAGTCGTTGCCGTAGGCGCCGAGATAGGCGGTGCGCAGCGTATCCGCCACGACGACGACGATGTTGCAGCCCTGGCTCATCGATTCGTCTCCAGTGTCACATGAAGGGCGAGCAGGTCGCAGTCGCCCGGGATATTCAGAGGGATCCGCGCCGTGCCGCCGGCGCCCGCCTCCACGCGGCCGCTCCAGTCCTGCCCGGACCAGATCTCCCGCACCGCCCCCAGGGACTTGCCCTCCGGCGGCTCGATCACCAGCGACGTGCGGCAGCCCACCGGCGTGTAGGGGAAGAGGATGGCCAGCAGGGAGTCGTCGTTGGTCATGGGCAGCATCTCCATCGTGGGCACGGCGCGCCCGTCGGCGGGCCTCAGGGTGCGGTAGTCGTCCTCCGGCGGGAAGGGGTCCAGCCGCGTCAGGGGCCGGCGCCCCGAGGTCCACAGGATCAGCCGGCGCAGCAGTTCCACGTTGCTGGTCTCCTCCACGAGGGAGCTGGCGGGGATCCTCCCGGTCCAGGTGACCGCCGGCATGCCGGCGAGCCAGGCCTCCCGGCGGCCGCCCTCCTCCACCAGGACCAGCGCCGGACGGCCTTCGACCGTGCCGAGGACCTCGCCCTCCGGACCCGCGTCCACCCGCGTGGCGAGGATCACCGGGTCGTCCAGGCCATCGGTCAGCGGGTGATCACCCAGCAGCTCCATCTCGAAGGCGCCGGAGTGGATCTCCTGCGGCAGCGGGCAGGGGCCGCGACCCTCCCACGGGCCGGCCGGCCGGTTGCCGATCCACAGCAGGCCTTCGCCCCCTTCGGCGAGAGCGTCGATGCGGTCGATCTGGCCGGCCGTGAGGCAGTGCGTCTCGGGCAGGATCAGCGGGCCCCGCAGGTGGTGGCCGGCGTCGTCGAGGCGCTCGTCCCAGAACCAGCCCCAGGGCAGGCCCGTGCGATAGAGCATGTCCACCATGCCGATGAGGGGGCCGTGCCCCCAGGCCGAGTCGTGATGGCCGTAGATCTCGGACTGCTGGGGCATGAGCATGGTGGCGAAGGCGTAGGGCCGGTGGGAGGCGAAGGCCGGCATCAGCCGCCGCGCTTCGTCGAAGGCCTCGAAGAACCCGGGGATGATCTTCATCTGCTCGTAGGTGTAGGGCATGACCAGGTCGGCGCCCAGGGCGAAGGGCACGACCGCGGCCAGCAGCCCGTCCTGCCGGCCCATGGGCACGGCCCGGGCCGGCGGCATGAAGCCCTGGGGATAGATGTCGACCTGCCGGTCCAGGCAGGCGCCCACCAGGCTGCGCGTCGTCTCCGAGAGGATGCGGCGGTGCGGCCGGTGCAGGATGAGATGGTGGTGGTTGAAGTGGTAGGGGTCGGTGGCGATGACGTCGTGGGCGAGGGCGTCGAGGCCCAGGCGGATGCCGGTCTGCCAGGCGTTGTAGTTGCGCTCGGGGACGACGGGGCTGTGCTGGATGCCCACGGTCACGTCGGGCCGGACCTCCTTGATGGCGGCGCGCAGCTCCGAATGCACGGCCTGCCAGTTGTCGAACCGGGCCTCGAGCCACGCGTACCACAGGGGGTCGTCCCAATCGCGCGCAATGGGCGGATCCTGGCCCGTGCTGTTGCGGAACTCCGACCGGCAGAAGTCGCAGTAGCAGCCGATGCTGCCGTCCCCGAAGCCGAGGGAGGCCTCGTCGTTGAGGTGGATCTCCACCACCGCCGGCCACCGGCAGACCTCCATGAGCAGGGACAGGTACCAGTCCTTGTTCTCCGGCCGGAAGGGGCACAGCCACCGCACCCGCAGCCCGTCGAGGTCCTGCACCGCGCCGTCGCCGGCCAGGTGCATGAGCCGGTGGGGCTCCTGCGCCAGCAGGGTTTCCTGGTACTTCATGTAACCGGTGAAGGCGATGAGGCCCAGGCCGCGGTCCCCGCACTGGCGGGCCAGCCACTCGCCCTGCTCCAGGGAGAAGCCGTGGTACTGCTTGGGCAGCACCACCAGGCCGGCGCCCACGTCGGAGAACTCCTCGCCCACGATCTGGTCGAGTGTCTCCTCGTTGAGCGACACCCTCGGAAAGCTGAGCAGCGCCGCGCGCCGGAGTGTCCTCTGCCCGGCCATGGCTACATGACCTCCCTTTCCGCGGCGGCGAGGGACGCCTCGGCGATGTCGAGGAGCGTGTCCAGCTCGGGCCGGGTGATGGTCAGGGGAGGGTAGAAGCGGAGGTCGTCGCCGTTGACGCCGTCGGCGCAGCCGGAGGTGGAGGCGGCGTTGAGGCCGCGCTCCCGCATGTGACCGGCCACCCGGCGGCCGAAGCCGACGCCGGCGGGGAAGGGCTGGCGGCGCTCCCGGTCGCGCACCAGCTCGATGCCCAGGATCAGGCCGAAGGTGCGCACCTCCCCGACGCTGGGGTGGCCGCGGAAGCGCCGGGCCTCCGCCGCCAGGTGCGCGGCCATCCCGGTGACGTGGCCGAGGATGTCCTCGCGCTCGATGATGTCGAGGACCTCCAGCCCCACGCGCATGGCCACGGGGTTGTTGACGTAGGTGAAGATGTGATGGAACTCCTGCCCGGCGTCGGCGAAGGCGCCGGCCACGGCCTGCCGCATGAGCACCCCCCCGAGAGGGATGTAGCCGCTGCTGGCGCCCTTGCCGAAGACGATCATGTCGGGCTGCACGTCCCAGTGCTCCATGGCGAAGAGGCGGCCGCTGCGGCCGAAGCCGGTGACGATCTCGTCGGCGATGAAGAGCACGTCGTGGCGGTCGCAGATCTCGCGCACCCGGGCGAAGTAGCCCTCGGGCGGCACGCCGCAGACGAAGGCGGCGATGGGCACGGGCTCGCAGACGAAGGCGGCCACGTTTTCGGAGCCGCGGCGCCGGATCGTCGCATCGAGGTCGTCGGCGCAGGTGAGGTTGCAGGCGCCGTTGCAGCCCTCGAAGCGGCAGCGGTAGGGATAGCAGGGGGCGATGTGGGGGAAGTCGGCCAGCCACGGGGCGAAGGGGGCCCGCGGTCCCGGCACGCCGCTGAGGGACATGGCCCCCAGGGTGCCGCCGTGGTAGCCGCCCCGGCGGGAGATCACCAGCTGCTTGCCCTCGTTGCCCCGCAGCAGGTGGTACTGGCGGGCGATCTTCAGGGCCGACTCGATCGCCTCGGAGCCGCCGGAGACGAAGTAGACCTTGTCCAGGTCGCCCGGGGCCAGTGTCGTCAGCCTCTCCGCCAGGTCGCGGGCCGGCTTGTTCTCGAAGTGGACGGAGAAGGCGTAGGCCAGGGTCGCGGCCTGCTCGCCCATGACGCCGGCGATGTCGCGCCGCCCGTGGCCCAGGGTCACGTTGCTGGCGCCGGCGGTGCCGTCGATGTAGCGCCGCCCCTCGTCGTCGTAGAGATGGATGCCCTCGCCGCGGACGATGGTGGGGTAGCCGCCGGCCGGGTTCTTGAGAAAGAGGGCGTTCTCCTTCGTCGCCATGACAGCCGCTTTCAACCGATGCGCGCCAGGGTCCGGCGCAGGAACCTCAAGGAAGCGGGCACCTGCTCCTCGTCGAGGCTGTGGAGGATGAGGGCGCCGTCGAAGCCGGCCTCGCGCAGCCGGCGCAGGTAGCGCTCGTAGTCCAGCAGCCCCGTGCCCGCCGCCACGTGGCCGGCCTCGCCGTCGCGCACCAGGTCCTTGGCGTGGGCCATCTCGATATCGGGGCCGAGCAGGTCGAAGGCCTCGTCCAGGATCTCGGCCATGCGCGGCAGGTCCCCGGCCCCGAAGAGGTTGGCGCCGTCGATCACGACCTTGAGGAAGGGGGACCCGAAGTGGTCGAGCAGCCGCCGGGCCTTCTTCGCCGAATCGACGACGTTGGAGACCTCGGGCTCGAAGACCAGGGGCACGCCGTGAGCGGCGGCGATCTCGACGGCCTCGGACATGGCCTCGAGCATGTCGGCCCAGGCCGCGGGGGAGCCGTTGTCGGGATGCGACCCCCACATGTAGTCGGCGTTGCGGGTGCCGGTGGAGAACGTGATCCGCGGCGCCCCCATGAGCGGACAGGCGGCGGCCAGCTGGCGGAGGCTGCGGAAGTTGCGGGCGCGCTCCTCGAGATCGGGGTGGATGATGTTGAAGGTGCCGGAGACCGCGTCCAGGGTCAGCCCCCGAGCCGCCGCCTGGTCGCGGACCCGGCGGCACAGGTCGGGCTCGAGGCGGTCGGGCATCGGCGGCAGGCCGAGGGACTCGAGATTGAGCTGGAGGGCTTGCAGGCCGTGGCCGGCGGCGGCGTCGAGGACCTCTTCGAAGGAGGAGCGGTCGAAGATCCGGGTGAAGCCGCCGATGCGCATTCGGGGTCCGTCGTGGTGGGCGCGGGCCTGAGGTTTGCCGCCGCCGCCTCCTTCGCTATGCTAGGTTGAAGAAGCGGCTGAACGAGCCGCCATAGTAGCGCCCCCGTACAACACGAGCAACGGACTCCGGCATGGAAGGCGAGACCCGCCGTCCCGCATGAATGGCAAGGACGCCTACCGTTCCCTCATGCAGGAGAGCGGAGTCCACCTGCCCCTGTTCTGCCGGGACTGGTGGCTCGACGCCGTCTGCGGCCCCGGCGGCTGGGACGCGGCCGTCGTCGAGCAGGGCGGAGAGGTGGCCGCGGCCATGCCCTTCTACGTGCGCCGGCGCCTGGGGCTGACCCTGCTCGTGCAGCCGCCGCTGACGCAGACCCTCGGCCCCTGGGTGCGGGAGACGGGCGCCGGCCCAACGGGGACCCTGGAGCGCCAGAAGCGGGTCATGTCGAGCCTCATCGACCAGCTGCCCCCCTTCGCCCACTTCGAGCAGGCCTGGAACCACCGCGTCACCAACTGGCTCCCCTTCTTCTGGAGGGGGTTCTCGCAGACGACCCGCTATACCTACGTCCTGCCCGATCTTGGCGACGAGGGGGCTCTGTGGGCCAACCTGCGGGAGAACATCCGCCGCGAGATCCGCAAGGCCGAGGGCCGCCACGCCCTGACCGTGCGCAGCGCCGACTCGCCCGCGGAGCTGCAAGACCTCAACCGCAAGACCTTCGAGAGACAGGGCCGGGCCGTGCCCTATGCCCCCGAGATCGTCGAGCGCATCGACCGCGCCTGCGAGTCCCGCGGCTGCCGCCGCATCTGGATCGCCGAGGACGGCGAGGGGCGGCCCCACGCCGGCGCCTACGTCGTCTGGGACGAGGACAGCGCCTACTATCTGATCGGGGGAGGCGATCCCGAGCTGCGCCGCAGCGGGGCCACCAGTCTCTGCCTGTGGCACGCCATCCGCCACGCGGCGACGGTGACCCGCGGCTTCGACTTCGAGGGTTCCATGCTCGAGCCGGTCGAGCGGTTCTTCCGCGCCTTCGGCGCGCGCCAGGTCCCCTATCACCTGGTGAGCAAGACGCCGTCGCGCCTGTGGCGGCTGCGCCGCTTCATGCAGAGACCGGCCGGCTGACCGCCGGGCAGAAAGGAGAGACGGGTGGACGTTCTCGTCATGGGAGGCACCGGGTACTTCGGACTGGCCGCCGTCGAGCAGATGCTCGAGGCCGGGCATCGCGTGTCGATCTTCAGCCGGGGCAACTCGCGCCCCTGGTTCTGGGACGACATCGAGCACATCGAGGGCGACCGCCAGGACGCCGACGGCCTGGCCGGGAGCCTGGCGGGACGGAGCTTCGACGGCGTCATCGACAACCAGTGCTTCAACCGCGAGGAGGCCGAGGGCGCCATCCGCGCCCTGCGGGGCCGCGTCGGACGCTATGTCGTGGCCAGCACCGTCTCGGTCTACGGCGAGGCCGGCCACTGCGACCGCCGGTCCACGGGGACCGAGCCCCTCACCGACGAGGAGCGCTTCGCCGTCGACTACCGTCCCCTCGAGCCGGTGCGCGAGGTCGATCCGGACGTGGCCGGCCAGTCCTGGGAGTACCGCCGGAACCTCTCCGAGTACGGCGAGGGCAAGCGCATGATGGAGCGGGTCATGCTCGAATCGCCCGCCGACTGGCCCTGGATCGTGGTACGCGTGCCCGCCACCCTGGGCCCGGGGGATCCCTCCGGGCGGTTCGCCTGGTGGCTGACCCGGATCCTCGACGGCGGGCCGATCCTGCTGCCCGACGGCGGCGTCCACGCCGTGCAGGTGGGCTTCTCCGAGGACCTGGCCCGCTTCCTGGTGCGGCTGCTCGAGGTCGGTCCGCGGCGCCGGGTCTACAACTACGCTCAGGCGGAGATGCCGGCCCTGGTCAACTGGCTGCGGGTCATGGCCGCGGCCGCGGACCGGCCCCTGCGGACGGTGGCCGTCCCTTCCGAGGTCCTGGAGCGCCACTCGCGTCTGCCCTGGCGGGAGTGGTCCTTCGCCCCCTTCAGCTCCTGCCCCCTGCTGATGAGCCTCGACAGGGCCCAGGTCGACGTGGGCCTGGACTTCCGCGCCTCGGGCGTCCGGTGGACGCGCAAGACCGTCGACTGGTACGCCGCCGATCCCGGACGCCTGTCCACGGCCAGGCACGGGGAGGAGCGGACCACCGAGATCGAGTTCGCCGGCCGCTGGTCCCGGACCCTGGAGGATCTCGGCCGACAGCTGAACGTCCAAGGCGTGGCGGCGCCCCCGGCCGCGACCTGACGCCCAGGAGTGGCGCGCCCCGGGGCCGGCGGCGTCCCGTCCCCAGCGGGGGCTCTTCCGGCTCACGCCCGGGCGGCGGGACCTTTCCCCTTGTGCGAGTCCGGGTTTCGGGGGTTCCTTGGCCCACCCGGAATACTGGCATGAGAATCGAGATACAGGGGCTGACCAAGCGCTACCGCGGCGGCTTCCACGCCCTGAGGGACGTGGACCTGGAGATCGGCAGCGGCATGTTCGGCCTCCTCGGGCCCAACGGCGCCGGCAAGACCACCCTCATCCGCATCCTCGTCACCCTGCTCAAGGCGACCTCCGGCCGCGTCCTGGTGGACGGCATGGACATCGACCGCCACCGGGGGCAGGTGCGGCGCCTGGTCAGCTACCTGCCCCAGGAGTTCAGCCGCTTTCCGCGGCTGGCGGCGTGGGAGGTCCTCGACTACCAGGCCTGCCTGCGGGGGCTGGGCCGCCGGGAGCGGGCCGAGCGCATAGACCGGCTCCTGGAGCTGGTGGGCCTCTTCGAGGTGCGCGACCGCCAGGCGGGCAAGCTCTCGGGCGGCATGAAGCGCCGTCTGGGCATCGCCCAGACCCTGATCGGCGATCCCTCGATCCTGGTGGTGGACGAGCCCACGGTGGGGCTCGATCCCCAGGAGCGGCTGCGCTTCCGCAACCTGCTGGCCGACCTCGCCAAGGGGGACATCGTCATCCTCCTCTCCACCCACATCGTGGGGGACATCTCCTCCACCTGCACCGACATGGCGCTGTTGAACCGGGGCCGCGTCGCCTGGCGGGGCCCGCCGGCGGGACTGATCGAATCGGCCCGGGGCCGGGTGTGGAAGGTGGCGGCCACCCACGCCGAGCTGGACGGGCTGAAGGAGCGCTTCGCCGTCGTCTCCACGGTACCGTCGGTGGAGGGATACGAGGTCCGCCTGGTGGCCGACGAGCCGCCGGCGGCCTCGGCGGCGGCGGCGGCCCCCGGCCTGGAGGACGCCTACCTCCATCACCTGCAGTCCATCGAGCGCGACGGCCGGGGACCATGACCCTGTCCGGCCGATGGTGGACGGTGGCCCGCTACGAGTGCCGGCTGCTGTGGCGGTCCTGGGCCTTCCGCCTGTCGGCCCTGGCCGCGGTCGGGTTCCTGCTGCTCCTCCAGATCGTCTTCACCGCCCCTTTCAGCGGCGCCCCCTTCTCCTTCCGCTCCTTCTCCGGGGCCCTGCCCCTCACCGCCGTCCGCCTCCTCAACCTCTACCTCGGACTGGTGACGGCCCTGCTGGCCACCGAGTTCGTCAAGCGCGACCGCCAGCTCGACAGCTCCGAGGCGGTGCTCGCCAACTCCTTCACCAACCCCGGGTACGTGGCCGGCAAGATGCTGGGGATCGGCCTGGCCGTGGGCGGGCTGGTGGCGGCGGCCCTGGCGGTGGTGGCCGTGAACCACCGGTTCTTCACCGACGCGCCCTTCGCCTGGCAGCCGTACCTGCTGCTGCCCCTGCTGGGCACCCTGCCGACCCTGGCCCTCACCAGCGGCCTGGCGTGCCTGCTGATCACCCTGCTGCGCAGCCAGGCGGTGGTGCTCATGCTGATGCTGGGCCTGTGGGCGGCGGCCGTCTTCGGGGGCCAGGGGCAGTTCCAGCTCTTCGACATCTTCGCGTTCTGGATCCCCATGGCCTGGTCGGACTTCGTCGGCTTCGGGAATGAGGAGCAGCTCGTGCGCGTGCGCGGCGCCCACCTGCTCGCGGGCCTGGGATGCATGGCGGCGGCGGCCCTGCTCATGGGCCGGCTGCGCCAGTCGCTGGCGGCCAACGCGGCGGCGGCGGTCCTGGCCGTGGCCTGCCTCGGGGGGGCCGTCTGGATGGGGCACACGTACCTGGAGGACCGCCTCGCCGGCCGCGAGCGCCGCGAGCACCTGGTCTCCCTGAGCCGCGCCGCGGCCACGGCGCCGGCGGCCTCGGCCACCGCCTGCGAGATCGAGGTCGAGCACCGGGGCCGCGAGCTGGCCGTCACCGGCGTGGTCGACCTCCTCAACCCCCACGCCGAGCCCCTCGACTCGCTGCTGTTCACGCTCAATCCGGGGCTGCGGGTGGCGGCGGTCACCGTCGACGGTGTGGAGGTCCCCTTCCGGCGCGACGGCCACCTGCTGCGGGTCGCCCCCGCCGCGCCCCTGGCTCCCGGCGACAGCGCCCGGGTGCGCATCGACTACCGCGGCGCCCCCGACGACGGCGCCGCCTACCTCGACGTGGACCGCGAGCGCTTGGAGGCCGGGTTCAGCTACTGGGTGATCGGCGTGCCCAAGGCCTACAGCTTCGTCACCCCCGGTTTCCTGCACCTGACGCCGGAGGCCGCCTGGTACCCCGTGAGCGGACTGCCGCCGGGGGCCGCCTTCCCGGCCGCCGGCCGGCGCGACTACCCCCGCTTCCGGCTGTCCGTGGAGGTGCCCCGCGGCTGGACGGCCTTCTCCCAGGGGCGGACCCAGGTGGACACCACCGAGGCCGGCCTGCGCTTCCGCTTCGAGAGCGGGCCCCTGCCGGGGATCTCGCTCACGGCGGGCGAGTACGAACGCCGGCAGGTCGAGGTGGACGGGGTCGCCTACAGCCTCGGCGTCCGGCCGGGGCACGCCTACTTCGACGCCCACCTGGATTCCCTCGGCGAGGCCCTGCCGGGGCTGATCCGGCGGCTGCGCGCCGACTACGAGGCGGCCCTGGGCCTCGAGTATCCGTACCCGCGCCTGTCGCTGGTGGAGGTGCCCCTGCAGGCCTGGTCCTACCGCCGGCTGTGGACCCTGGCCCAGGAGTCGGTGCAGCCGGAGATCGTCTTCCTGCCGGAGATGGGCACCCTCTGCGATGCCAGCGACTTCCGCCGGCTGAAACGGCGCTCGCGGCGCAGCCAGGAGCGGGCCAACCAGGCGGAGAGCGCCGAGGACCTGCAGTCCGGGTACCTGCGCACCTTCTTCGAGGTCGACCTGATGGGCACGCGGTCCCTCGGGTGGTCGCCCCTGGGCAGCCCGGAGCTGCGAAGGCGTTACCACCTGCTGCCCAACTTCGTCTCCTTCGGCACCCACCTGTCGTCGCCCCGGTGGCCGGTGCTCAACGCCGCCTTCGAGACCTGGTTCGAGCTGGGTCTGGCGCCGGCGGGGAACCCCTGGTCCCGGCGATGGAGCGGGCTCACGGCAGCGGAGCGGGCCAACCTCACCCTGCAGGAGCACGGTCTGCGGGAGCTGCTGGCCTCCCCGGAAGAGGCCGGGGAGGAGGGCCTCGAGGCGGCGGTCCGGGCCAAGGCCCGGCAGCTGCTCCTGGGCTTCGCCGCCGCCGCCGGTCCCGAACGGTTCGACCGGGAGATGACCGCCTTCCTGCGGCGGCACCGCGGCCGGCCGGCGTCGGAGGCCGACCTGCTGGAGATGCTGGAAGGGCTCGGGGTGGAGGGGGTGGAGGCGCGGCTGGAGGCCTGGTTCGGCGGCACCGAGCTGCCCGGGTACGAGATCGAGGGCGCCGACGCCTGGCTGGTGCGCCAGGGGGAGCGGACGCGGACCCAGGTCGAGCTGACCATCTCCAACCCCACGGCGGTGGACGGCGTCGTCGAGGTGGGCCTCCGCTTCCGCGGGACCGAGCAGGAGGCCTGGTTCGACCGCGGCGCCGGCTCCGACCACCGGCGCATGGTGGCGTTGCCGGCGGCCTCGAGCAAGCGCGTCGGCCTCGTCGTCGACACCCCGGTGGCGGAGATGGTGGTCGACACCTACGTCTCCCGGAACCTGCCGGCCCACATCCAGGTGCCCCTGCCGGAGGCCCGGCTGCGCCGCGGCGCCGAGCCCTTCGACGGCGAGCGCCTGGAGGCCCTGGCCGGGGACGGGGCGGAGGGCGAGTACGTCGTCGACAACGAGGACCCCGGCTTCGAGGTCATGGAGGCGGAGCGGCCCAACTGGCTGCGCCGGCAGATCGCCGACCTCTTCGACCTGGAGGCCGACGCCGTGCCGTACGTGGGCTTTCATTTCTGGAGCCCGCCGCGCACGTGGGAGGCGGCCACGGCCCCCGGGTTCTACGGCCGCTTCGTGCTCTCCGGCTACTACAAGCGGGCCGGCGACGGCCGCAGCCGGGTCTCGTGGCGCACCGAGATCGGCGAGGCCGGCCGCTACGATCTCTTCTACTACCTGGGTTCCTTCGAGGAGCTGCGGTGGCGGGGACGGGGGCGGGGACAGGAGCTGAGCTTCCTCGTCTATCACGAGGACGGCGTCGAGTCGTCGAGCCTGGACATGGCCGGGGCCGAGGAAGGATGGAACCTGCTGGGAACCTATCCGCTGGCCGCCGGTCCGGCCCACGTGGAGCTGACCGACCGGGGACCGGAGCGCACCGTCGTGGCCGATGCCGTGAAGTGGGTGCGGCAGGACGCGCCCCGGCGCAACTGAAGGAGACCGCATGAGGGGGGGGAGATTGATGCTGCCGCTGGTCCTGTGGGCCGCGGCGCCGGCGCCGGGCGAGGTGCTGCGGCTCGAGGACGCGCTGCGCATCGCCGGCGACCGCAGTCCGATCCTGGCCGAGGCGCGCCACGGCCTCGAGACCAGCCGCCACGAGCTGGAGGCGCAGCGGGCGGGGCTCAAGTCGAGGCTCGGCCTCACGGTGACGCCCTTCGAGCACAGCCGCGACCGGACCTTCAACGAGCTGGTCTCCGGGTACAACACCCAGGAGCAGACCCACGCCGGGGCCCGGTTCACCATCCAGCAGACCATCGAGCCCACCGACGGCACCCTCAGCCTGGTGCAGGCCTTCGACTGGCGCGACGCCTCCAGCTCCTTCGCCGGGGCCGGCTCGCGGCGCTCGTACAGCAATGCCCTGTTCCTGCGCTACAGCCAGCCGCTGTTCACCTACAACCGGACCCGCCTGGAGCTCAAGCGCCTGGAGCTGGGCCTGGAGAACGCCCTCCTCGGCTTCGCCGTCCAGGAGCTGCAGATCGAGAGCCGGGTGACGCGCCAGTTCCTCAACCTCTACTACCTGCAGCGCAACCTGGCCATCGCCGTGGAGGAGATGCGCAACGCCGAGGAGAGCCTGGAGATCGTCGGCGCCAAGGTGGAGGCCGGCATCACCGCCCGCGAGGAGCTGCTCCAGGCGGGCCTGACCCGGGCCAACAGCCGCGCCGCTGTCGAGAACGCGCGGCTCCAGTACGAGGACGGCCTGGACGACTTCAAGATCCTCCTGGGCCTGCCCCTGGACATGGAGCTGAAGGTCGAGGCCGATGTCCGCAAGCGCCTCGTGGAGGTCGATGCCCGGCTGGCCGAGCGCCACGGGCTGGACCACCGCATGGAGATCCGCCAGCGCCAGATCGAGGTGGACAACGCCCTCGACGAGTTGATCCAGACCGGGGCGCAGAACGAGTTCAAGGGCTCCGTGGACCTGACCTACGGCCTCACCGGCACCGACCCCGCCCTGGCCTATCTCTACGACTCGCCCACGCGCAACCAGGAGGTCGGCATCCGTTTCGAGGTGCCGATCTTCGACTGGGGCGAGAACGAGCACCGCCTGGCCGCGGCCCGCGAGCGGGTGGGCAGCCGCAAGCTGTCGGCGGCCGAGGAGGAGCGGCGCATCCTCAAGGAGATCCGCCAGGGCTGCCGCGGCCTGGGCAACCAGGCGGCGCAGATCGAGATCGCCGAGAAGAGCGTCGAGAGCGCCCGCCAGACCTACCGCCTCAACCTGGAGCGCTACCGCAACGGCGACCTGCCGTCGAAGGACATCGCCTTCTACCAGACCCAGCTGTCGCGGGAGCAGCTCAACGAGGTGCGGGCCCTGATCGACTACCGGCTGGCCCTGCTCGATCTGAAGGTGCGCACCTTGTGGGACTTCGCCGCCGGCGAGCCCGTCATCAACCTCGAACCACGCTAGGAGGCGACATGCTGCGACATCGGATCCGCCGGCTCGCGGGACTCGCCGCCGGCGCCGGTCTGCTCGGCGGCGGCTGCGACCAGGAAGGACCGAGGATCGACGTGGAGTCGGCGATCCCGGTTCGGGTACAGCCGGTGGCCCGGGGGCCGATCGCCGAGTACGTGGCCGCCACCGGCACCGTGGAGGCGGCGCGGGAGGGCCTGCTGGCCTGCGAGCAGGCCGGCCGCTACCGGCTGCAGGACAACCCGCGCACCGGCGCCGCCTGGGCCATGGGCGACCGGGTGGAGGCCGGCGACCTCATCGTGCGCCTCGACAACGCCGAGTTCGAGAACCAGGTGAGCATCGAGTCGAAGGTCCTGCAGCAAGCCTCGGCCCAGCGCGAGCACGACAAGCAGAAGGCCCTCTTCGAGCATGGCGGCATCACCCTGCGCGAGTTGACCGACGCCGAGCGCCAGGCCATCGACGCGCGCTACGACCTGGAGAACGCGCGCCTGCAGCTGGCCAAGCTCGAGGTGCGCGCCCCCTGCGCCGGGATCCTGGTCGACCTGGAGCACCACAACCCGGGGCAGCGGCTGCAGGCCGGGGACGCCCTCGGCAAGGTCATGGAGTACGCCGAGCTCTACGCCGAGACCTCCCTGCCGGGCAAGGAGATGGGCCGAGTCGCGCCGGGCCAGGAGGCGCTGGTGACCCACTACGGCGCCGCCGGGGACACCCTGCGAGGCCGGGTGACCCAGGTCTCGCCCGTGCTAGACGCCGACAGCCGCACCTTCAAGGCGGCCCTGACCATCGACAACCCCGGGCTGCGCCTGCGGCCGGGCATGTTCGTCAAGATCGAGCTGGTGGCGGCCTCCCGCGACTCGGCCCTGGTGATCCCCCGGGACGTGATCGTCGACCGCGGCCACGAGAAGGTCGTCTTCGTCGTGGAGAAGGGGATCGCCGTGCGCCGCCGCCTGGAGACCGGTCTGGGGAACCGCCACGAGGTCGAGGTGCTGAGCGGGCTCATGGACGGGGAGCGCCTGGTGGTGGAGGGCTTCGAGACCCTGCGCGACCACTCGCGGGTGAAGACCACCAACTGATGGAATCCCTGGCGCGGTTCTCGGTCTCCCGCCCGGCGACGGTGCTCATGCTCGTCCTGGCCGTCCTGCTCCTGGGCGGCCTCTCCTTCGGGCGTCTGGGCGTGGAGCTGCTGCCGGACCTGGCCAACCCGAGGCTGTTCGTCGAGGTCGAGGCCGGGGACCTGCCGCCGGCCGAGGTGGAGGCGCGCATCGCGGCCCCCGTCGAGGCGGCCGCCTCCCTGACCCGCGGGGTCGTCGACGTCGCCTCGGTATCGCGCACCGGCGGCGCCCAGGTCACCGTCGAGTACGGCTGGCACGTCGACATGGACGAGGCCTTCCTCGACCTGCAGAAGGGCATGGCCGAGTTCGCCCGGCGTCCGGACGTGGGGGAGATCTCGGTGAGCCGGCACGACCCCAACGGCCGGCCCGTGGTGGTGGCCGCCTTCCGCCACCCGGAGGTGGAGGACCTCGACGCCCTGCGGCGCACGGCCGAGAGCATCGTGCGCAGCGAGCTGGTGCGCCTGCCCGGAGTGGCCGCCGTCGAGGTCGTCGGCGCCCGCCGCCGCGAGGTGGAGGTGCTCACCGACGCCTACACCCTCGAGGCCTACGGCCTCACCCTCGAGCAGCTGGCCGCGGCGATCCGGAGCGCCAACCGCAACATGTCGGGCGGCTCCATCGTCGAGATGGGCCGCCGCTACCTGATCCGGGGCGTGGGGGAGTTCTCCTCGGCGGCCGACCTCGAGGCCCTCGTGGTCGCCCAGGTCTCGGGGCCGGCGGCGGGACCGCAGGGGGCTGGCCCTCAGGCGCAGGAGGCCCCCGAGCCGAAGCCCGTCTTCCTGCGCGACCTGGCCGAGGTGCGCCAGGTCCTGAGCGAGCCCCGGAGCATCGTGCGCCTCGACGGCCGCCGCTGCCTCGGCCTGGAGATCTACAAGGAGGCCCGCTTCAACACCCTCGACGCGGCCCGGGCCGTGCACGACCAGCTGGAGTCGCTGCGCCGGAGCCTGCCGGGCTACGAGATCGAGGTGATCCAGGACCAGTCGCGGTTCATCGCCGCGGCCGTCTCCGAGGTGGAGGAGACCGGCCTCATCGGGGTGCTGCTGGCGGTGGTCGTGCTCTTCGTCTTCCTGCGCCGGGTGGGGGTGACGGCGGTGATCAGCCTGGCGATCCCGATCTCGGTGGTGGCCACCTTCAACCTGATGTACTTCGGCGAGCTGAGCCTGAACCTCATGACCCTGGGCGGTCTCGCCCTCGGCGCCGGCATGCTCGTTGACAACGCCATCGTGGTGGTGGAGAACGTCTTCCGCCACCTGGAGCAGGGCGAGTCCCCGTCGCGGGCGGCGATCCGGGGCGCCGGCGAGGTGGGGGGCGCGATCACCAGCGCCACCCTGACCACCATCGTCGTCTTCCTGCCCATCGTCTACCTCCAGGGCGCGGCCGGGGAGCTGTTCCGGGAGCAGGCCTGGACCGTGGCCTTCTCGCTGCTGTCGTCGCTGTTCGTCGCCCTCCTCGTCATCCCCATGCTGTGCTCCCGGCTCCTCGGCGACGGCGGCGGCGCCCCGCCGGCCGGCCGGGTTCCCTTCCCGCGCTACGGGGCCCTGCTGACGGCCCTGCTGCGCCGCCGGGTGGCGGTGGCGCTGACGGCCGCGGCCCTGGTGGCGGCCACGGCCGCCGTCCTGTCCCGCCTGGGCAGCGAGTTCATGCCCCACCTCGACCCCGGGCAGCTGTCCCTGCGCCTGACCCTGCCCGAGGGCACCACCCTGGCCCGCACGGAGGGGGCGGTGGGCAACGTGGAGGCGTCGATCGCGCAGTCCCTCGGCCCGGAGCTGGGGCACCTCTACTCCCGCGTCGGCCGGACGGCCGGCGCCGGGGGGGGCGAGTCCCTGGCCGGCGAGAACCACGCCGTGATCCACGTGCAGCTCCGCCCGGGCAGCCCGGTCTCCCCGGCGGCGCTGGCCCAGGCCCTGGGCGAGGCCCCGGCCGGGCCCGACGCGCAGGTCCGCTACCTGCTGCGGGAGACGGCCCTGGAGACCAGTCTAGGGCGCTCGGACGCGCCGGTGGTGGTGGAGATCCACGGCCGGGCCCTCGGGGTGCTGGCCGGCCTGGCGGGGCAGGTGGAGGAGCGGCTGGCCGCGGTCGAGGGGCTCACCGGCGTGGAGTCGAGCCTGGGGCCCGGCCGGCCGGAGATCGAGATCGTGGTGGACCGCGCCGCGGCGGCCGTCTTCGGCCTGAGCAGCGACGCCGTCGGCTCGCAGCTGGAGGGCCTGCTCTCCGGACAGGAGGCCGGCCGCCTGCGGCAGCGGGGGGAGGCCGCCGACATCGTCATCCGGCGGCCCCGGGTGACCCCGGCGGAGCTGCGCGGCCTGCTGCTGGAGGCGCCCGGGGGGCGGCGGGTGCGCCTCGACGAGGTGGCCCGGCTGCGGGACACCGTGACGCCCCGGGAGATCCTGCGCCGCAACCAGCAACGGGTGGTCACGGTGAGCGCCCGCCTCGATGGGGAGGAGCCCTTCGACCGGGTCGCCGGGCGCGTCGACGAGGCCCTCCGGCAGGTGGACCGGCCGCCGGAGTACGGCTTCGTCCTCACCGGCGAGGAGAAGCTGCGCCGGGACTCGTTCGACAACCTGCGCTTCGCCCTGGTGCTGGCGGTGGTCCTCGTCTACATGGTGATGGCCGCCCAGTTCGAGTCCCTCGTGCACCCCTTCGTCATCCTCCTGACCATCCCCCTGGCCGGGGTCGGCGCCGTGGCCCTGCTCCTGGCCCTCGGCATGCCCCTCAACGTGATGTCCTTCATCGGCGTCATCCTGCTGGCCGGGATCGCCGTCAACGACTCCATCGTGCTCGTGGACCGCATCAACCGCAACCGCCGGGCCGGGCAGGATCTCGAGGCGGCCATCGTGCACGCCGGCCGGACGCGCCTGCGGCCGATCCTGATGACGAGCCTGACCACCATGCTCGCCCTGCTGCCCCTGGCCGCCGGCGCCGGCGAGGGCGCCATGCTGCGGGCGCCCATGGCGGTGGCCGTCATCGGCGGCCTGTTCAGCTCCACGGCCCTCACCCTGGTCGTGGTCCCCTGCGTCTACCACCTCCTGGCCCGCATCGACCGGCTCCGTCCGGCGCAGGCCCCGGCGCCGTGACCGGCGCCCTGGTCCGGCGGCCCGTGGCGGTGACCATGCTGCTGGCCGCCGGCTGCCTGCTGGGGGCCGTCTCCTACGGGCGTCTGCCCGTGGAGCTGATCCCCTTCGCCGAGCTGCCCATGCTCGTGGTGCAGGTGCAGGGGGGGCGCGACTCGGAGCCGGAGCAGGTCGAGAGCCGGGCCGTCATCCCCCTCGAAGGGGCGATCGCGGGACTGCCCGGGATCGAGCGGATCGAGTCCTACGTCGAGTCGCGGGGGGCCCGGATCCTGGTCTACTACAGCAGCCGCGTCGACCCCGGGCACGCCTACCTGCGCCTGGAGCAGCGGGTGACGGCGGCGGCGGCCGGCCTCGACGAGGAGATCGGCGTGCGGGTGCTCAAGGTCGACACGGAGCAGCTGTCGACGCAGTTCATGTCCCTCGAGGCGCGCGGCGAGGGCGGCCTCGACCGGATCCGGCACGTGGTCGACCGCAAGGTGGTGGAGGAGCTGAGGCACGTGGACGGCGTCGCCAACGTCTCCGTGTACGGGGGCCGGCGGCGCTCGATCGAGGTGCGCCTCGACGAGGAGGTCCTGGCCGGCCACGGACTCACGGTGGCGCAGGTGGGGGCCCAGGTCGCCCAGGGCTCCCGTCGCCGGCGTCATCTCGGCGAGGTGGCCGACGGCGGCGGACGGCTCTTCGTCAGCCTGGTCTCCGACTACACCTCCATGGCCGACCTCGAGGAGACCGTCCTGCGGGACGGGTTGCGCCTGGGGCACGTGGCGTCGGTGGTCGACGGGGGGGCGGAGCGCCAGACCATCGCCCGCGTGAACGGCCAGGAAGCGGTGGCCCTGTCCCTGATGCGCGACCCCGAGGCCAACCTGCTGGAGCTGTCGGAGGCCGCCGCGGCCGTGGTGGAGGACCTGAACCGGCAGCTGGCCCCGGAGGGCGTGGAGCTGGTGGTCCGCAGCGACGCCGCCGAGCCGGTGCGCGAGAACATCGGGGACATCCAGTCCCTGGCCCTGCTCGGCGGGGGGCTGGCGGTGGCCGTGCTCTGGGTCTTCCTGCGCAACCTGGTCCTGGTGGCCGTGGTGGCCCTGTCGATCCCGGTGTCGGTGCTGATCTCCCTGAACCTGTTCCACGCCCTGGACCTCACCCTCAACTCCCTGTCCCTGGTGGGCATGGCCGTGGCCGTGGGCATGCTCATCGACAACAGCATCGTCGTCCTGGAGAGCATCTACCGGCGGCTGGCCCGGGGCGAGGCGCCGGACGAGGCCGTGACCGGGGGCGTGGCCGACGTGCGCCGCGCCGTGGTGGCGGCGACCCTGACCACGGTCTGCGTCTTCCTGCCCTTCGTCTTCGCCGAGGGCTACCTGATCCGCCTCCTGGGGCGCGAGGTGGGCGTGGCCATCATCTCGACGCTGCTCGTCTCCCTGGCCGTGGCCCTGCTGCTGATCCCCGTGGTCACCTGGCGCCTCGCGGTGCGCCGGTCCGGGGCAGGGCTCGCCTTCAACGCCGTCTCCCAGCGCCAGCGGGCGGTGCAGGTCTACTCGCTGCTGCTCAAGTCGTGCCTGCGCTTCCCGGCGCGCACCGTCATCGCCGCCGTGGCCGGCTTCTTCCTCACCGTGGCCGTCTGCCTGGCCCTCAGCATCGACCGCTCGCGCCCGGTGGAGCTGGACCGCTTCGACGTGTACGCGGGGCTGCCGGGCGGGGCCACCCTCGAGCTGGCCGACGAGCTGGCCCTGGCCATGGACGCGCGCCTGGCGAGGGTGGAGGAGCTGGAGGAGCGCCGCATCGCCGTGCGGCCCGATCTCCTGCACCTCGACCTGGGTCTGCGCGAGGACTTCCGGGAGATCGCCGGCCGCGGCGTGGGCGAGGTGCGGGAGGAGGTGCGCCAGGAGCTGAGGGAGGCCTTTCCGGCCCTGTGGTTCACCTTCGACGCGCCCCGGGGCGGCGCCGGGTTTCGCGGCGGCGGCGGTGGAGGAGGGGGCGGCATGGGCGGGGCCTTCGGCCGGCTGCTGGGGATCGGGGAGAGCGGCGATCGCCTCCTCCTCCGGGGCCGGGACATGGGGCTCCTGCGCCGGGTGGCCGACGACCTGCGCTACAACCTCGAGCGCCTGACGGCGGTCCAGTACGCCAGGGTGGCCGAGGCCGAGCGCCAGCCGGAGATCTCCCTGTTCCTCGACCGGGCCGCCCTCAAGCACCACGGCGTCACCGAGGAGGCCGTCTCCGGGGAGCTGGCCAGCTTCCAGCCGCAGGTGTCGTCGCCGGCGCGGGTGCGGCGGGGCGCGGAGGAGCTGGAGGTCCTGCTGCGCAGCGGTGAGCCGGGGGACCGCCGCATCGAGGACCTGCGGCGGGTGCAGGTGCCGGCCGAGGGGGGAGGATCGGTGCCCCTGCCGCGGCTGGCGGACCTCGTGTACACCAGCGGCAGCGGGCGCATCGCGCGCGTCAATCAGGAGAAGGAGCTGGCGGTCAGCTACCGGTTCCAGAGCGAGGTGAGCAGCTCGGCGGGACTGCTGGCCGAGGGGCGGTCCGCCGTCGACCAGCTGGTCTCGGACCTGTCCCCGCCGTCGGGGGTGTCGGTCGAGGTCGTCCGCGACGAGACCGACCTGGAGCCCTTCTACTTCCTCCTCGCCGCCTCGGTGGTGCTCATCTACATGATCCTGGCCGCGGTCTTCGAGTCCCTCGTGGCGCCCCTGGCGATGATGATCACCCTGCCCCTGGCCACGGTGGGGGGGCTCTGGGCGCTGGTCCTCACGGGCCACTCCATCCTCGACACCAACGCCCTCGTGGGCTTCGTGATCCTCCTGGGGGTGGTGGTCAACAACGGCATCATGCTCATCGACTCGGCCCGCGCCCGGCAGCGCCGCGGGGCGCGTCTCTCCCGGGCCCTGCTGCAGGCCGGCCAGGGCCGCCTGCGGCCGATCGCGATCACCGCCCTGAGCACGATCCTGGCGCTGCTGCCCCTGGCCATGGGCAAGGCCGAGTACGTGGCCGTCATCGGCGTGCCCTTCGCCGTGGCCGTCATCGGCGGCCTGCTGGCGGGGACCCTCTTCACCCTGGTCCTGGTGCCCACGGTCTACGCCGGCCTGGAGCACACCCTGGCCTGGCTGCGCGGCCTCGGCGGCTGGACCCGGGCGGCGCAGCTGGCGGCGCTGGCCCTGGGGGCCTGGCTGATCCAGGAGCAGGTGGACGGCCTCCTGTGGCGGGTCGTCGACGGCACGGTGCTGCTGGGCGGGGTCCCGGCCCTGACCTGGTTCCTGCAGACCAGCCTGCGGCGCAGCCGCGCCGACCCGATCCCCCGCGACCGGCCCCTGCGCATCTCGGTGGCCAACCTGGTGAAGGTCTACGACGACGAGCCGCGGTTCCTGCGCCAGTGGCGCCGGGGGGAGCGGCAGCGGGCGCGCCTGCGCGCGGCGGGGGAGGCGGAGGCGGTGGGCCGCCTGGGGGCCCTGCGCTGGCAGCTGCCGCTGCTCGGCTTCCACTTCTACTTCGCCTACCTCTACCTGGAGAGCGACTTCTGGGCGATGGTGTTCTCGGTGGCCTTTGTCCTCTTCCTGGCCGGCGCCGTGCGCCCCTTCCTGCCGCCGCCGCAGGGCCGCCGGCGACGCCTCGTCCGCGGGCTCTGGTCGACCCTGTTCTGGCTGCTGCCCCTGCCCCACCTGCTCTGGTACCAGGACCGCTGGGACAACTGGGCGCTCACCGTCCTCGTGGGCATCCTCTGGTACCTCGGGGCCGTGGTGCACCGCGGTGCCCGCCGGCTCTACCGCGGCCAGGTCAACGTCGACGGTCTGGCCGGACGCTTCCGGCGCAGCCGCCGCCTGCTCTACCGGCTCGTGGCCTGGCTGCCGCTCATCGGCCGCCGCCGCCGGCCCTTCCCGGCCCTGAAGCAGGCCTCCCTCGAGATCGAGAGCGGCATGTTCGGACTCATCGGGCCCAACGGCGCCGGCAAGACCACGCTCATGCGCGTCCTCTGCGGCATCCTGGAGCCGACGCGGGGCAAGGTGCGGGTCAACGGCATCGACCTGTCGGCCCGGCGCGAGGAGCTGCAGGCCCTGATCGGCTACCTGCCCCAGGCCTTCGGCACCTACGAGAACCTGACGGCGTACCGGTTCCTCGACTACCAGGCGATGCTGAAGGGCCGGTGGGACGCCGGAGAGCGGCGCCGGGCCGTGGAAGAGGCGATCCGCGCCGTGCACCTGGAGGACAGCCGCGATCGCAGGATCGGGGGGTTCTCGGGGGGGATGAAGCAGCGGGTGGGGATCGCCCAGACCCTGCTGCACCTGCCCCGCATCCTGGTGGTCGACGAGCCGACGGCGGGCCTCGACCCGAGGGAGCGCATCCGCTTCCGCAACCTGCTCGCCGAGCTGGCCCGCGACCGGGTGGTGGTGTTCTCGACCCACATCATCGAGGACATCTCCAGCTCCTGCAACCGGCTGGCCGTGCTCGGCGATGGCGAGGTCCGGTTCCTCGGGACCCCCCGGGAGATGGTGGAGCTGACCCGCGGGGCCGTGTGGCAGGCGTCGGTCCCCGAGGCCGGCTTCGAGGCCCTGCGCCGGACGGCGCGGATCGTGCACCACATGCGCGACCAGGACCGCATCCGCGTGCGCCTGCTCGCCGCCGAGCGGCCCCTGCCCGGGGCCGCCGAGGTCACGCCGACCCTGGAGGACTCCTACCTGTGGCTGCTGGAGGGCCGCGAGAGGTGAAGGGGCCTCTCGGCAGCGCCCCCGCCTTCCTGCGCTACAGCGCCGGGCAGGTCTTCGCCGGCCGGTTCCCCTGGTTCCTGCTGCTGGCCGTGGCCCTGTTCCTCACCATCGCCGTCATATACACGGCCTCCGAGAAGGTGCCGCCGGGCCCCGATCTCATCTACTACTTCCTGCTGGCGCCCGGGGTGGTGCTGGTGATCTACCCCTCGGCCTACGCCGTGCAGAGCGAGGTCGACGCCGGCATGGTGGAAACCCTCTTCGGGATCCCGGACTACCGCTACAAGGTGTGGCTGGCGCGGCACGCCGTGCAGCTGCTGACCGCGGCCGTCCTGCTGGCCGGGCTGGCCTCGTTCTGCCGCCTCGCCCTCACCGACTTCGCCGTCCACGAGATGGTCTTCCACCTCATGTTCCCGGTGGCCTTCCTCTCCAGCGCCGGCTTCCTGCTGGCCACCCTCACGCGCGGCGGCAACGGCGCCCTGGCCGTGCTCGTGCTGGTCGTGCTCGCTCTGTGGATCGCCGCCGAGCCCCTCGAGGGCAGCCGCTGGAACCCGTTCTACAACCCCTTCGCGCTGCTCGACGAGGTGGAGGGCCTGGTGCGCTCGGGGACCACCTTCCACAACCGCGCCTACCTGCTCTCCGGGTCGGTCCTGGCCGTCCTCGGAGGCCTGCTGCGCCTGCAGCACCGCGAGCGCTTCGTCTGACCCGGCTCCGCGGTCAGACGGCCATGTCGGCGCGGATGGCGGGGTGGCTCCGGTAGCCTTCCAGCTCGAAGTCGTCGAAGACGAAGTCGTCGATCTCGCCCTGGCCGCGGTCGCGGAGCCGCAGGCGCGGCAGCGGCAGGGGCTCGCGGCGGAGCTGCTCGCGCACGGCGTCGAGGTGGTTCAGGTAGATGTGGCAGTCGCCGAGGGTGTGGATGAACTCGTGGGCCACGAAGCCGGTGACGCGGGCCACCATGTGCAGCAGCAGGGAGTAGGAGGCGATGTTGAGGGGCACGCCGAGGAACATGTCGCAGGAGCGCTGGTACATCTGCAGGGAGAGGCGGTCCCCGGCGGTGTAGAACTGGAAGAAGTTGTGGCACGGCGGCAGGGCCACGTCGGCGGGACCGGTCTCGGCGGCGTTCCAGGCGTCCACCATGATCCGCCTCGAGCCGGGGTCCGTGCGCAGCAGGTCGACGGCCTCCTGCAGCTGGTCCACGGTGCGGTCCGCCCCCCGCCAGCGGCGCCACTGCACCCCGTAGATGCGGCCCATGGCGCCGTCGTTCTCCTCCACGCCGAGGCGGGAGAGGTAGTCGCGGTAGTTGGCGTCCCAGAGCTTGTTGTGGGGGTAGATCGCCTTGAGGTCGTGGATGTTGTCGGACCCCGAGACGAACCACAGCAGCTCCGACAGCATCGACTTCCACACCAGCCTCTTGGTGGTGACCGCGGGGAAGCCGTCGGCCATGGCGTAGCGCGCCTGCATGCCGAAGAGGGAGAGGGTGCCCACGCCGGTGCGGTCAGCCTTCTCCACGCCGTGGTCGAGGATGCGCTGCAGCTGGTCGAGGCAGGTCTGCATCAGGGATCCTGGCGGCGCAACTCGGCGCCCGGTTGCGTGTTTCGCCGTGCGATCCGCTCGAGCTGCGGTTGGATGGCCGACATGACCGCGGCGAAGACGACCGCCACCTGCACGGACCGCCAGATCACGTCGGCTGCCGCGGACAGCCGCGTGGGGCTCGGCTATTGGGCATGGTCCGCAATCATCGCTCGTACCACGGGTGCCAGCTCTCTGGGGACCGCGATTGCTGCCTGAGCAGAGTCCTCGAATGCGGCCTCGTCTTCTGCAACTGCCTCGTCTTCGCTCAGCGACTCGTAGTGCCGGAGTACGCGCTGGACACGTTCCTCGTTCCATCCAGGCGGGAACTTGGTGGCATTCTTCATCGGCTGTGCTCATCGTGAGTCGTCGGGGGTCGGAACATGGAAGTGCCGGATCAATGTATTCTGCGTTCAAGAACGATTCTCAAACCTATGAAATCCGCTTCGACGCGTACGTTGAAGCGCTTCGAGAGGCGATTCCTCACTCCAAGCCCAATGCGGTAGAACTCCGGACCGGAATTGTTGTCATCGCGGGCACTGAGCCTCCAGCCGGGACCCAGGCCCAAGAGTAGATAGGTCCTGGGAATGGCCGTATAGAAGTGGGCATTGACAACTATTCCAATCCACCGGTAGTGTCCACCCGCTCCTGCAGCAACACTCCCCTCTATTGAATTCAGATAGCTTCGATACCGGAGAGAGATCCCCGCACCTTCCAAACGTCTCTCGATGGGCAGTTCCTGCGGCCGGCCTTCCAGGGCCAGGAATGTACCCGCTGACAAGCCCACATACACGCGCTCCTTGGCCGGTCGCCTGACGCTATGGATCCATCGGTAGGGGATGTCAAGGACGCCCAGTCTCCGCACATCCAACCTGACCGAATCCTCATCCCCACTGAGAACGATACCTCTTCTGGTTCTGACGATCCCTGCCCTGTCCTGATAGGTGATCCACACCTGGTCGCGCTCTTCGAACAGGTTCTGCCCGATCCCGCTCTCGCGGGTGGCTGCGACCTCCGTCAGGGGCGCCGCACATCCAGCAGCAAGAAGCGCCGCGGCGGTGAGAGACCGGAGCTGGTTCACGGACTCTGGGGCTTCTTCCTGGAATTCACGGTTCGGGGGTGGGGCCGCCTGCCCACGTCGTACTTCCTCCAACCGGGCACGTGGAGGGTCATCAGCGTTTTGAACAGCTTTCCGTGGTTGGGCACGCGCAGGTGCAGCAGTTCGTGGGCGATGACGAAGTCCCGGAACGCCGGCTCCTGGTCGGCCAGGTCGATGGCGAGAGTGACGATGCCGGCCGTGGAGCAGGAACCCCACTTTCGGATGATGGCATCCACGACCCGCCCCCGTTCATCCCGCTCGACACCGAGTAGAGGTCGGTAGAGAGAGGCCCGCAACCGCCGCTGCTCGTCGGGGTTCAGAGCCGCATTCGGGAACCGGGCGAGCAGCGTTTCCGCCTCCTGCGCCAGCTCGGAGGCGGAGATACCCGCGGCCTTGAGCGCCCTATCGTCCTTGAGAGTCCAGTAGACGCCGAAGGCTCGGGGAGCCAGGCCGCTCTCCCTCGCCGCCCTGGCCGCCTCTTCTTTCTCCTCCGCCAACGTCGACAACTGGTCCAGGGCCACGAGGCTGGTACTGTTGCGGTTCTCGAGATCCTCGAGGATATGCTCGGCGCGCTCCCTCAGGGGTCGAAGCAAAGCTGCCGAGTCCGGGTCGCTGTCGATCTCGGCCCGCAGGCCCCGCACGAGGTTGAAGATCTTGGCCTCGTCGGAGCCCGGATCGCCTCGCAGGACTTCGATGGTGTCCACGTCGAAGGTCACCGTCCTCACCAAATCGCCAAGGCTGCCCTGGATGACTCTGTCCTGCACCAGGTCGTGCGTCTTGCGGCCGAGGGCGGCCTCGTAACGGACCGGCCCTTCGTAGGCGTTGCGGAGGACGGTGTACAGCTCGGCCAGCCGCTTGAAGATGTCCACGTGGCCGCGCAGCTCCGGCGAGGGGGACAGGATCTCCCAAAGCGCCTCGATCTCCTTGTAGGCTTCGAAGAAATCCTTGCGCGACTCCGGCGTGAGGAAGCGGCCGTAGACAAGCCTCTCCAGGCGCTCGTCCTCGCCGCCGCGCCCCTCGTCGTCAAGAAACTCCGACCTCGCCCGCTCGATCTTGTCCAGGTACATGCAGTAAAGCAGCGGCGCGTCGTAGCCGGTCAGGAGCTTATCCGTGACGATCAGGATCTTCGGCTCCTCCCCGGTCTTCTTGAAGGTGAGGCGCACGTCCGCCTCGCGTTCCGGCGAGAGCTGCAACTCGGCGACGAGGGGCCGGTCCACGACATCGGCGGCGTTCTCGGTGTACACGGCTTCCGACCACTCGGCCGGCAGCAACCTGTCCAGGGCGCGCTTGTACTTGGCGCAAGCCTCGCGGTTCACCCCCACGAGGAAGGCCTTGTACCCCAGGGGCAGCACGTTTTCCCGGAAGTGTTGCGCCACGTAGCTCGCCACTTTCTCGATGCGTTCATCGGCCGTAAGGAAGGTGCGCAGGCCCACGGCCCGGTCGAGGACTCTGTTCAATTGGTCAACATCGGTCACGTCTTCGGCCTCTGCCAGCTCGAAGAACTCCCTGTCGAGCCGCTCGACCGGCACCGTCATCTCGCTCGGCGCCATGGTATGGCGGAGAGGCAGGGTGGTCTCGTCCTCGATCGATTCCCGAATCGAGTACTTGTCGAGATAGCCCCGCTCGTCGTCGACGCCGAAGATCTTGAAGGTCCCTTCGCCCTGGGCGGTTCGGGCCACCGGGGTGCCGGTGAAGCCGATGATGGTCGCATTTGGCACGGCCGCCATCATGTATGTGCCAAGATCCCTGGCCACCGAGCGGTGCGCTTCGTCGATGAAGAGGTAGATGTTGCCGCGGGTGTTCGCATCGCGGTCGATCCCCTCGAACTTGTGGATCATGGAGAGGATCAGACCGCGCTTGTCGGTCCGGAGCAGCTCCTGCACCTCGTCCCTGGACCGAGCCCGCCAGACCGGGATCTCCTGTTGCTGCATCTCGCCCAAGAGCCTCTCCACCCAGCCCTTGAGCTGACCCTCCAGCTCGATCCGGTCGACAACGAGGAGGACGGTGGCGTTCTCGAAGCGCTGCTTGTCTTCCAGGATCAGGCGCGCGGCGGTCAGCAGGGTGAAGGTCTTGCCCGACCCCTGGGTGTGCCAGATCAACCCGCGTGTCTTCGCCCGGTCCTGGCAGCGCTCGACGACCTTGCCGATGGCGATGCGCTGGTGCTGGCGCAACACGGACTTCCGGGTCTCGCCGTCCTCGACGTAGAAGAGGATCCAGCGCTCGAGGGTGCGCAGGAAGTCCGTTGGCTCGAAGAAGGTCTGAACGGCGAACCTGTAGCTCTCCTCGGGCTCCTCCTTCCACCGTGCCATGAAGCGCCGGGTAGCGTTCCAGGTCACGCCGTACCAGTACTCCAGCAGATGGGTCACGTTGAAGAGCTGAGGCGCGGCGATCAGCTCGACGTGCAGGCTGTTGGCGGCGGGGCGCTCGAAGTCCACAAGCCGGACGCGCCGGTTGCGCTCCTCGGCCTCGTCGTACACCTGCCGCTCGCCGCGCAGCCAGGCGAGCACCTCGCGGTTGCCTTCGATGGAGGGAGGGATCGCCTCGAGCCGCTCGATGACCTGGCGTACGGCAATCTCGCTCATCCAGGGGTTTAGCTGGGCCAGCTCGCTCCGAGGTCGTCGCGGAACAGCATCCCGGCGGCGCTGCCCCGCTTGCGCATCGCCTGCTGCGGGGAGATGGCAGTCCAACCGATCTCGGCCGCGTGCTGAACCATGGGGAATTGGATCGACCCTGCTTCGGTGATCTGCAGATCGGTCATGGAGGTCGGGCTACTGACCTGATTCAAACGGGACGACCCGCTCGAGATCAGCGATCAGTGACGGCAGGTCTTCCTGCAGGGTCTGCCAGAGGATGTCGAGGTTGATGCTGAAGTAGGCATGGACCAGACGATTGCGCATCCCGACAATGACCGCCCAAGGGATGTCTTTCAGTTCACCGCGGGTCGACTCCATCACCTGGGAGGCGGCTTCCCCGACAATCTCGATGTCCTTGACCAGCGACAAGACCAACTGGCGGTCTGTATCCAGATCCTTGCGGGACCGACCACAGGCAAACGATAGGGCTTCCCGCGCGGCCTCAAGCATGTGCCGCAAGCGGAATTGGTCATCCCTGATCATATTGGATTTCCGCTGTGGCCAGAACGTCCTGTCGGAAGTACGGACTCAGATCCTCGGGGGTTCTGAGATCAACCTTGCGGCCCCCGAACAGCTCGGATAGCGCCAGCTCCATGCCCGCAATTCCCAGCAGTCCGGGAATGCGGCCCGGCTGGAACTCGACGAGCACATCTATGTCGCTCTCGGGGCCGAAGTCATCTCGTAGCGCCGAGCCAAAGATGGAGAGCCGACTAATGCCGCTCGTTTTGCAGAACGAGGTGAGCGCGGTTTTCGATAGCGAGAGGCTCATGTGCTTCTGCTCCAATCTAGAACAGTGCCCAATGTGGATAGACCATCCTAAGGCTGGGATGGGCTCTGATTGCTTCACGGGCGGCCTTCTGCGGCCGGGTCCCGCCCCCTTCCCAGCGATTGACCGTGGTGAAGGAAACCCCAAGCCGCTCGGCGAGTTGCTCCTGGGTGAGGTTGAGATTGGCGCGGATCACCCGCAGGACAGCGGAGAAGCCCTGATTGTCTGCTATATTCGCCATATTGGAGAAGCCCTGATTGTCTGCTATATTCGCCATATTTGGAATGTGGTGTACTCTTGGGCCCTGTCAACCCGGATCTTCGGGGTCTCTGACCTCGTTGGTCCGGGGCCGGCGCTGTTCCACGGGGATAGAGCATCCTAAGATTGGGCCGCTCGATCCTCCCCTCCTCCTATGATGAAGACCTCGACCACCCAATCCCCCCAGGGCCGGCTGAGCGATTACAAGGCCCACTACAAGGCCGACGCCGAGTCGATCGTCGATCCCCAGGCCCTGCCATCGGGACGCAGGGCCTCCGAGGAGCGGCGGCTGGAGACGCTGGTGCGTCTGCTCGCCCCGGCCCCCGGCGAGGGCGTCCTCGACATCGGCTGCGGATCGGGCTGGCTGGGGGCCTGCTGCCAGCCCCGGGGAGCGCGTGTCTGCGCCATGGACATCGGCCGGGTCGGAGTGTCCGGCGCCCGGGCGCGCTTCCCGGAGGCGGCCTCCTACCAGGTCGGCGACGTCTACCACCTGCCCTTCGCGGAGGGGAGTTTCGACGCCGTGGCGCTGTCGGAGGTGGTCGAGCACCTCGAGGATGTCGACGCGGCGCTGGGAGAAGCGTGGCGGGTGCTGCGCCCCGGGGGGCGGATGGTGGTGAGCGTTCCCTACCGCGAGACCATCATCGAGCACCTGTGCATCCACTGCAACCGGCTGACGCCGGCCAACGCCCATCTTCACCGCTTTGACCGGGATACCCTGTCCACCTGCCTGCGGCGACAGGGGCTCGAGATCGCCAAGGTGCGGTTGATGTCCAACAAGCTGCTGGAGCTGGCCGGTTTCCCCCGCTTCAGCGCCGGCTGGCCCTACCGGGCCTGGCGTCTCACCGACGCGATCTTCAACAGGGTCCTGCCGAAGCCGGCCTTCCTCTGCATGTTGGGGGTCCGCCCCGAGTGAGGCGCGTCCGGGCGGCGCCGGGACCGGGACAACACGCCGGTTACCGGCTTGCGGGTGATTCGCTCATGTCCCCCGCCCGGCTCAGGTACTCCGTGCTATGGCGAACCGCGAGAGACCTTTGATCGGGGGGCATGCGGATTTGAGAAAATCATCCTGTGCCACCGCCGGAGGGCCCTGCGCTGCGCGGGACCAAGGGCCTCCAGCGTCTGCAGGGGCCGCTGACCGCCCCGGGCCGGGAAGAGGCCCCGGGGCCGCTTGCCCGGGGATTCCTGCCGGCCGCCCAGGACGACGCTACCCACGTCCACGGTGCCGCTGTCGATGGCGCCCGCCTCCACGGTGTCCGCCTCCACGCTGTCGATGGCGCCGGCTTCGGCAACCACTGGAGGCAGAGGTGGTGCGGCCGCCGGGCTCGCGGGCGCGTCGACAAGGCCGACAGGCAGCAGCAGGGCCGCGGCCAGGAAAGCGGGCCCGGCAAGACGCACGGTCCGGTGTCCACGGGGGACAGCGAGCCGGCCGTGCGTCGTCGATGTCATGGGGAAAGTGTGGTAGCCCCTACGGGATTCGAACCCGTGTTACCGGCGTGAGAGGCCGGCGTCCTAGGCCTCTAGACGAAGGGGCCACAATCCTTCGGGATCGTCTGCCAAGGAGCAGAAAAAGCTAGCCACGAGGGCCGGAGATGTCAACTTTGCGGCAGGAGCGGGATCCGGGATCCGGGGCGGTCTCCGCCGGGCGCGGAGGCGGCCCATTCCTTACCCTTGATCGCGGTTCCAGCCCCGAGGAGATGAGGATGACCGAGGAGGAGCGCTACGAGTTTGACCGCGACGGGTACGTCGTCGTCGAGGACATGCTCACCGCCGGCGAGGTGGCGTCGCTGAAAGCGGCCGTCGACCGCCTGGAGGAGCACGCCGCCGCCCACGTGGACCGGCCGCCGCGCAAGAAGTCGCCCTGGGGGGCGGAGTACCACGCCGACGAGGCCCTGGGCTATCACGTGCAGGGCGAGCGGGCCGAGGGGAAGACGCTGATCGTCGAGGACTTCTGGAACGCCGACGAGGCCTTCGACGTGCTCGTGGGGCACGAGCGCACCCTGGAGTACGTGGGCGCCGTGGTGGCGCCGCGGCCCACGGTGAACAACTCGGAGATCCGCATCCGCTACAAGGGCAACGCCAGCCCCCATCACGGCGGCAGCCGCGGCGAGGACCAGAAGTACCGCTACAACTTCACCTCCGGGCGCATCGACTGCATGATGGTGCGCATGATCTACTTCCTCCACGACAACGATGCCGAGGGCGGCGCCTTCACCGTGGTCCCCGGCACCCACAAGTCCAACCTGCCGCCCCCCTACGGCAACGATCCCGACAGCGAGCCGGGGACGGTGGCGCTGGAGGTGAAGGCGGGCTGGGGGATCTTCTTCACCGAGGCCCTGCGCCACGGCGGGCGCACGAACCGCTCGGACCGGGTGCGCAAGACGATCCACGTGGGCTACGCGCCGTACTGGATGCAGTCGCAGAACATGGCCACCATGGACGAGCCCCCCTTCGTCACGAAGGCTACCCGCGCCCGGTGGTCCGATGAGCAGCGGCAGCTGTTCCGGTCGTGGCCGGAGCACTGGGGATGAAGATCGATCTCACCGGGGGACTCGGGCCGGTGGAGCAGACCGGCCTCGGCGAGCGGATGCTGGCCGTCTTCCACGCGCCGCGCCGCGCCTTCGAGGCCGTGGCCGACGGGGGGAAGTGGATCGACTGGGTGGTGCCCGTGGCCCTGGGCGCCGGGGTCTGGGCGGCGCACAACCTGGCGACCCTGTCCATGGCGGCGCCCGAGGAGCCGGCGGCCATCAGCGGCTGGGAGCGGCTCGACGAGGCCGGGAAGGAGACCGTTGCGCTGCGGAACGAGGCGTGGCGGGGCCACGGCTGGATCAGCTTTCCCCTCGTCGGCCGGTTCTCGGGTCTGGCGGCCGTGGCCCTGGTGCTGGTCGGTCTGGCGCGCTGGGTGCTGCGTTCGGAGGCCGGTCTGAGGCAGATGCTGGCCATCAAGAGCTACGCCGGTCTGGTCACCATTCCGCAGTGGATCCTGCTGACCCTGCTGGTCCGCCTCGGCGCCTGCGAACCGGCGGCGCCCTTCTCCGGTCCGGGGGTCTTCCACGCCGGCTTCCTGCTGCCGGCCGGCGGGGAGCCGAGCTTCGCGGGCCGGTTCCTCATGGGCGTGAACTTCTTCGACCTGTGGCAGGCCGTTCTCCTCGGCATCGGCCTGGCGGTGGTCACCGGGGTCCCGCGAAGCCGGGCCCTGGTGGTGGTGCTGGTGCCCTGGCTCATCTGGACCGCCATGGGGGCCCTGGCCGCCGCCCCGGGGGACGCGCCAGCGCCGTCCTGATCCGCGGCTGCCCCCGGGCGCCGCGCTGGAGCCGACTGACCCACCGGGGGCCGTCCTCTTGCTGTCCCAAGGCTGCGGCCGGGAGGCCTAGGCCACGGCATTCCGGCCGCCGGGTCCCTATCTTGATCGAGCGGCCCAGCGGCGGGTCCCCACCCTCGCCGGACCGCCAACCCTCAGCACCCCCTCTCCCCGGGTCCATCCACAGGACGGCGCGCCCGTCCCGGAGGTGGATTGCCGGCACCCCCGCACATCGGCGTCCTGCGCGAGCGTTCCCTGCACGCGGCCGTGAAGTCCTGGTACGCGCGGCCCCAGGACCGCCTGGAGACCCGGGTCGACGGCTACGTCGTCGACATCAAGCGCGACGACGACCTGCTGGTGGAGATCCAGACGCGAGGCTTCTCGCCCCTGAAGGTCAAGCTGCGCCGGCTCACCGAGCGGCGGCGGGTGCGCCTCGTGCACCCCATCGCCGCGGAGAAGTGGATCCTGCGCGTCGACGGCTCGGGCGAGCGCCTCGGAAGGCGCAAGTCCCCGAAGCGCGGGCGCGTCGAGGACGTCTTCACCGAGCTGGTCCGCATCCCGGACCTGCCGGCGCGTCCGGGCTTCGCCCTGGAGGTGCTGCTGATCCAGGAGGAGGAGGTGCGCTGCTACGACGGCCGCGGCTCCTGGCGGCACCCGGAGTGGCGGCGCGCCGACCGCCGCCTGCTGAAGGTGGTGCGCCGCTGCGACCTGGCGACGCCGGCCCGGCTGCTGGCCCTGCTGCCTTCCGCCGGGGAGCTGCCCCGGCCCTTCACCAACCGCTCGCTGGCCGAGGCCGCGGGCCTGAGCCTGACCCTTGCCGCGCGCATGACCTACTGCCTGAGGGCGGTGGACGGGCTCGCCGTGGTCGGCCGCGGCCGGCACGGGGCCCAGCTCCTGGCCGAAGCCTGAACGGGGAAGTGCCTGGCGGCTGACCCGGCCGCGTCCCTCCGGTGCGTCTGCTGCGCCCCTCGTCGAGGTTCCTTCCCGCCGCCTGCTCATCCCGAGCGTGCAGGTAGCCTGGACCCACGCGGCCATGTAGCCGGCGCCCGGCGCCCCTGCTTAGATTGCCGCCCCGGCTGGACAAAGGGCGCGGCTGGTTGAGCCGCCCAAGACGAGAGGAGAGAGCGATGACCGACCTGGCGACGATGACCAGCGTCTGCCCCGACTGGAGCCTGGACGAGGTCGTGGCCGGCATGAAGCGCCACGGGTACAAGGGCCTGGAGCCGCGCGTCGAGTGGGGCCACGCCAGCGGCATCGAGGCCGGTCTGTCCAAGGCCGCCCGGGCCGAGGTGCGGCGCCGCTTCGCCGGCGAGGGGCTGGCGATCTGCTGCATCGCCACCGGGGCGCGCATGGCGGCGGAGGAACCGGAACGGGCGGCCCACGTGGAGGACGTGCGCCGCTACATCGAGCTGGCCGCCGATCTCGGCTGCGGACTCCTGCGCACCTTCGGCGGCCGGCGCGACTCGTCGCGGGAGCTGGCCGCGGCGGTGGAGCACACGGCCGGCGGCTACCGCCAGGTGGCGGCCGAGGCCGGGGCGGCGGGGGTCACGGTGCTGATGGAGACCCACGACGACTGGTGCTGCTCGGCGCCGGTGCGGGCCGTGGTCGAGGCCGTGGACCACCCTGCGGTGCAGGTCCTGTGGGACGTGATGCACACCCAGCGCATGATGGAGACGTCCGAGGAGTCCTTCCAGGCCCTCGGCCCGCTGACGCGGCACCTCCACGCCCACGACGGCCGCTACGTGGACGGCCGCCTGCAGGTGTGCGGCCTCGGCGACGGCGTCATCGATCACGCCGGGCCGGTGCGCTTGCTGGAGGCCGCGGGGTACCAGGGCTACTTCTCGGTGGAGGTGATCCACGCGCGCGGCAGCGATCACGACGCCGACGCCGTGCTCGCCGGGTACGCCGCGGGGTTCCACGGTTTCTGAGGAAGTCCTCGTCCGCCAGCGCGATCTCTCCCACGACTCCGGGCAGCGCGCCGCCACCGCCTACCAGTCCTGCACGGCCCCGTCCGGCCGGCGCAGGTGGGGCGGCTCGTGATCGTCGGCGCCGAGCCGCCGGGCCGCCTGCACGTCCAGGTCGATCCCCAGCCCCGGCCGATCCGAGGCCAGCAGGTACCCGTCCTCGACGCGCAGGTCGTGCTCCACCACCTCGCTCATGGCCGCCGAGGGCGGCGCGAACTCCTGCACGGCGCAGTTGGCGATCGACAGGTTCAGATGCAGCATGGCCGCCGAGCTCACCGGGCTCGAGGTGTAGTGGGTGGCCAGCTCCTGGTAGTGGACCTCGGCCAGGTGGGCCAGCTTCCGGCCCTCGGTGATGCCGCCGGTGTGGCAGATGTCGACGCGCAGGTAGTCGATCAGCTCGCCCTCGATCAGCTCGCGGTAGGCCCACTTGTCGTGCAGCTGCTCGCCGGTGCCGATCGGTACCGAGGTGTGCTCGCGCAGGGTGCGGAAGGCGCCGGGGTTCTCCGAGCGGATCGGGTCTTCGACGAAGAACGGCCGCAGCCCCTCCAGTTGCCGGCACAACTCGATGGCTCGCGCCGGCGACAGCCGCGTGTGGACCTCGAAGATGATCTCCACCTCCGGCCCGACCGCCTCGCGCAGAGCGGTCATGTGAGCGACTCCGTTGAGGATCGCGCGGCGCGGGTCGAAACCGACGTCGGCCCGGTGGTCGGTGCCGCGGCCGGCGACGATCGGCGAGATGCGCAACACCTTCCAGCCCTCGTCGAGCAGGGCGCGGGAGCTCTCGACCAGCCGGTCCGGCGTGGCGCCGCCGACGTGCCGGTAGAGGAGGACCTTGTCGCGGGCGAGGCCGCCGAGGAGGCGGTACGCGGGCACGCCGAGGGCCTTGGCGTTGAGGTCCCACAGGGCGATGTCGACGCCGGCCAGCGCCGACTGCAGCACCGGTCCTCCGCGCCAGAAGGTACCGCGGAACAGATCCTGCCAGATGAACTCGATGCGGGTGGCGTCCTGGCCGATCAGCAGGGGCGTGAGGTGGTCGAACGCGGCCACCACGGCCCGGTTGCGGCCGCTGAGGCTGGCCTCGCCGATGCCGTACACGCCTTCGTCGGTATCGATCTTGACGTAGACGAAGCTGGCGAAGGGAACCACGTCGACCCGGGTGATCTTCACGGGGGACTTCCTTTCCGTTGGAGAGGCCCGGAAATAGGCTGTACCAGCCCCGTTCGGCAACCGGCGGTCCGATGCGAGCACGGGTGGTCCGCCCGCTTCTCCGCCTCCATCGCCACCTCGTGCCGGTCCCGGGTTCCGACGGATCGCAGTTCGAGCCTGGTGCCTCGGCTCACGAGGGCATCACGGTGACGTCAATCTCGTCGATGACGATATCGCCACCGGAGCCGTTTTCCACCTCCGCCAGCCTTGCGCCGAGTGTATTGTCCCCATCGAGCATGTAGTCCGTGCCGAGGTCGAACATGAGGGTCGAGTAGGCTGGGAGCGGACGCCCGATGTTGGTAGAGCGGCCGTTTGCGTGCCACATCCGACGGACGCGCTCGTCGGGGATCGCCACCCCGTTCATGTCGAACACCAGACGCTCTTCGGGCCGAAGGTTCTGGGCACGGACCGCCATGCAGGCGTGGCCGACTTCGTCCCACTGCTCGCACAGACGCAGCCGGTACTCTTGACGGACGCCGGGCGCCTCACGGCTCAGGACGATCCTGTCGTCCTTCATGGCGCCGGTCGAAGCCATGCCAGGCGCGCCTTGGTAGTCCACCCCTCCGAACATCGACCGGAACAGGTATGTGCGGTGGCGTGCCTTGATGGTTTCGGGGTCCTTGAGCTCCCTGAGCAGGGCCAATTCTCCGGGGAACCCGCCAATGAGATTCCCCGTGTACTGCTCCTGGAAGTTGAAGCTCGAAACGCCGTCGGCCCCGGCTCCGTACATGTTGTTGGCGAGTGCGCGGTAGTTGTCCGAGGTCATCGGACGCAGGTATACCCGGGACTGAAACGCCATATGGTCCCCCGTGCCGCTCTCGCCGGTATCCGGCTGGAGCGCCCAAGGGACAGTGTCGCTCCGTGCGTCGGTTGCCGAGCAGAACGGCAGGACTCCCGGAAGCAGGCGGCAGGCAGTCCCTTCCGCAAGCCTGGAAAATTCCTCCCATGGCGCGTTGTGGTTCGAGTACATGGAGTTGCTTGGGCTCGCGTAGTCAAGAATACCCGTGGTGATCCACGTGGGAAGATCAAGGCCGCAATCGTGGCACTCGTCGACGGTCTCCGGAACACGGACGCCAAGAAGCAGTTTCCTACCCTTGTTGCGCGCCTCATCGTCCAGCATATCGCGGATGCGTTGCACCAGTTCCGTCATCAGGTGCTGCCGTTCCCGAGAAATCGAGCGGGGGTAAGGGAAGTGATTGTCGCTGCGGAAGGTTATCTCGATGCCGTCCACGTCGAAACGGCGCGCGATCTCCTCAATCGCCCCGAAATGGAAGTCCCTCACCTCGCGGAACGAGAAATCGAGCGTGTTACCCGGCTTGCTCAGCGGCCCCGGCGGGGGGGCTCTCAGGATGAACTCCGGGTGATCGAACATCCACCGGGCGCCCTGTGTGGGCGCGCCGTGGTCGTCGCCGAACCGGGCCCCCGCGATGAACTTCATCCCGCGCTGGTGCGCCTGGTCGCTGAATACCTCGATGGGATTGATGCCCCGATCCAGCATGGGCATCCAGCGGCGATGCTGCGGCCGCTGATCGTACTCGTAGGTGTCGGAGTAGAAGTGCAGCACCCACCCCTGTCCGAAGACCTCCTGCCCAAGCGCGTCCGCCCCACTCAGAGCGAAGTGGTCGACGAGCTTGCGGATCTGTTCGGGAGTTGCCGGATCGCTGACGAACGGTTCCCGTGCGTGACTCGAAAGGTCGGCGACGAACAGCAGGCGGATATCGCCCCTGGGCTTGATCGGTCTCGGTCCCGGCGGTGTCGAAGCCACGAAGCCGGCGAAGGGAACCACGTCGACCCGGGTGATCTTCACGGGGGACTCCTTTCCGTTGGGGAGGCCCGGAAATAGGTTGTACCCGCCCCGTCCGGCAACCCGCGGTCCCGGGCTGCCACCGGCGAGCCGAGCCATCCCTTCTCCCATTCCACATCTCTGGCCGTTGCCGGCCCTGGTCGTCATCGCCTGCGCGCCGACGCTGGAGAGCCAGCTGTGGAAGGCGACCCGCAAGACGGACACGATCCCGGCCTACGAGTCGTTTCTCGAAAGCTACTCCGGCGGCCCCCGGTCCGAGGCGGCGCGGGAGCGCCTGCGGGCGCTCTACGAGGCCCTGCGGCGGGTCGAGTCCGTCCACCTCGAGATCCGCCAGAGCTACGTCCACGGTCGCGCCGGCCGGGAGATCGACGGCCTTGCGCTGCCCGTCGCGCAGACGGCGGCGGCCCTGCTGCGGCAGGCGGGGCTGAGGATCGCGCCGGACGGGGCCGGGGCCGCCGATGGTATGCTGCGCCTGCGCCTCGAGGGACGCGCCGTGAGCCGGCCCTACGCGCCGGTGAACGAGCGCAACCTGCCCCTGAGCGCCGTGACGAGGCGGTACGCCGGCGCCGTCCTGCGCGGGTCGATCTTGCTGTCGACAGGGGGGGAAAGGCTCTACGACCAGTCCTTCGACGGCATGTACAGCCCGCCGGAGCGCATCGACTCGGAGGACTTCCCGCGGCCCGAGAACGCGCCCTTCGAGGCAGCCTTCCACACCATCGTGGCGCCCGAGCTGGCGGTCATGATCGGACGGCTCTACGGCCCCGGGCCGCTGGTCGATACCGCGATGGAAGGCTCGTTGCCCCTGCGGGTCGCGGCCATCGAGGCCCTGGGCGGCGTGGGCGACTCGACATCGGTACAACCGCTGCGGACGATGCTGGGCGGGACTGCCAACTTCCAGCTCCAGCAGGCTCTTGTGACCGCCCTCGGCCGGATCGGGGACGCCCGCGCCGCGGTGGACCTGGTGGAGGTGCTGCGCTCCGCCTTCGATCCGGCGCTGCGCGCTGGCGCCGCCGAGGCCCTGGGCCGGATCGGCGGCGAGACCGCCGTGCCGCTGCTGATCGAGGTGCTGCGCCGTGACGCCCCACCCGTGCGGCGGCAGGCGGCCAACGCCCTGGGGTCGCTGACCGGCCAGAGCTGGGGCACCGACGCCGACGCCTGGAGCCGCTGGTGGGAGAGCCGTGGGTCGACGCCGGCGCCGCCACCCTGACGAGGGGCGAAGCCCGTGGTGGGGGGGTCACCCTTTCCTTACCGGCCAGGCTCCGTGTACCCTTTCCGGGGCGGCTGCTTCGGGACCGCTGCCGAAACCGAGATGATACCCTTGAATGAGTTGCTGAAACCGCAAGCGTACCCGACCGGCAGGTCGTCGCCGCGGCGCGTTGCGCTGCTGGCCGCCCATGAACAGCCGCCCTGTGAGGTCGTCAACCCGTCGGGCCGGGGGTTGATGGTGCTCACCTGCGACCACGCCTCCCACGCCGTGCCCGCGGCCTTGAAAGACCTGGGCCTCGACCCGGCGGACCTGCGGCGCCACATCGGCTGGGACGCGGGCGCCGCCGAGCTGGCCCGCCGGCTCTCGCGGCGGTTCGATGTTCCCGCCGTGCTGTCCGGGTACTCGCGCCTGGTCATCGACTGCAACCGCAGGCCCGGCCATCCGGAGTCGATCCTGTCCGAGAGCGACGGCACCCCGGTCCCCGGCAACCGCGGCCTCACGCCGCAGGAGGCGGAGGGGCGCGCGCGGGCCCTGTTCTTTCCCTATCACGAGGCCATCGCCGGGATCCTCGGCCGCTTCCGCTCGCGGGGGGAGACACCGGCCTTCGTCGCCCTCCACACCTTCACGCCGAATCTCAACGGCCGGGACCGCCCCTGGCACTTCGGCGTGCTCTGGGACCGCGACGCCCGCATCGCCCGGCCCCTGATCGAGGCCCTGCGCCGGCACCCGGGGCTGACCGTCGGCGACAACGAGCCCTACTCCGGCCGCGATCTCTACACCTTCTCCAACGCCTACCACGCCGTGCCGGCCAGGCTCCCGAACGCCATGATCGAGATCCGCCAGGACCTGCTGGCCGACGAGGCCGGGATCGCGCGTTGCGAGCGGATCCTGGCCGGGGCGCTGGAGGAGGTTCTGACCGGGTCCAGCCTGCGCCAGGAGAGTGACGATGACCTTGCGTGAGCCCAGCTTCAGCCTCGGCGTCGAGGAGGAGTATCTGTTGGTCGACCGGGGCACGCGGGACCTGGTGAGTGAGCCGCATCCGGAGCTGATCGAGCGTTTGGAGAGGGAACTGGGCGGACACTTCAGCCCGGAGTTCCTGCGGCCCCAGGTCGAGGTCGGCACCTCGGTGCGCGCCTCCACGGCCGAGGTGCGCGCCGACCTGGAGCACCTGCGGCGCACCGTCGCCGGCATCGCCGCCGGTCACGGCCTCGGCCTCATCGCCGCCTCCACCCATCCCTTCGCCCGCTGGCGGGACCAGAAGCACACCGACAAGCCGCGCTACAACATCCTCCAGGAGGACATGCAGGTCGTCGCCCAGCGCCTGCTCATCTGCGGCATGCACGTCCACGTGGGCATCGAGGACGACGAGCTGCGCGTCGACATCCTCAACCAGGTCTCCTACTTCCTCCCCCACCTGCTGGCTTTGAGCACCTCCTCGCCCTTCTGGGAGGGCACCGAGACGGGCCTGCAGTCCTACCGCCTGTGCGTCTTCGACGAGCTGCCCCGCACCGGCCTGCCCGAGCGCTTCGAGAGCCACGACGAGTACCGCCGCACGGTGGACCTGATGACCGCGGCGGGCCTGATCGAGGACGCCACCAAGCTGTGGTGGGACGTGCGCCCGAGCGCCCGCTTCCCCACCCTCGAGATGCGCGTCACCGACGTGTGCACGCGCCTGGAGGACGCCCTCTGCTGCACCGCCCTGTTCCGCTGCATCTGCCGCATGCTCTTCCGGCTGCGGCGCGACAACCAGCGCTGGCGGATCTACACCCGCACCCTGGTGGACGAGAACCGCTGGCGCGCCCAGCGCTACGGCATCGACGAGGGCATGGTCGACTTCGGCCGCGGCGAGATCGTGGCCTTCCCGCAGCTGGTGGACGAGCTGCTGAACCTGGTCCGGGAGGACGCCGAGCACTTCGGCTGCGTCGCCGAGGTGGAGCACGCCCGCACGATCGTCGAGCGGGGGACCAGCTCCCACATGCAGGCGGAGTGCTACCGGAAGGCGTTGCAGGACGGCGCCACGCGCGAGGAGGCGCTGAGGGGGGTGGTGGATGTTCTCATGAAGGCGACGCTGGCGGGGTTCTAAGGGTGAGGTCCGGCCGGAACGGAGCCCGCGTTCACCTGTGCATTGACCCGAAAACGCCAGGGGGGGGGTATGCTGCTTGGAGCATGCTTGAAGACGGTTGTCTTCCCCGCATGCCTCAAGAGGAAAGGAACAAGATGGCGAAGAGTCAGGAATCTGGTCGGACCGAAATGGATGACATCGTTGTCGAACTCACTGAGTTCCGGCAAACATCGCACGGCGCCGAAATCATCCTCTATCAGCGGGATTGCATCTCGGGGATGCAGGAGTTGCTGGAGCCGGAGTCGATCGACGTCGTGGTGACTTCGCCTCCCTACAACCTCGGCGTCGCCTACCGGTCCTACGACGACACCGTGCCGCGAGCCGAGTACCTGGACTGGATCGAGGCCTGGGGGGAGGCGCTCCGGAGGGTGCTGAGTCGCGGAGGATCGCTGTTCCTCAATGTCGGGGGGAAACCGTCGGAGCCTTGGGGGCCCTTCGACATTCTTCAGCGGCTTCGGAAGCTGTTCGCACTGCAGAACACGTTCCACTGGATCAAGTCGATCGCCATCGACGCTGACCACGCCGGGAGCGCTGGTGCCCGAAGCGGTCGTGCTCTCGCCAACAGTGTCTCGGTAGGTCACTACAAGCCCATAAACAGCAGTCGGTACGTCAACGACTGCCACGAGTACATCTTTCACCTGACCAGGTTCGGGGACGTCGAACTGGATCGACTTGCGGTCGGCGTGGAGTACCAGGACAAGTCCAACATAGGCCGATGGTCAGCGGCAAAGGAAGATCTGCGATGCCGCGGCAACACGTGGTTCGTTCCCTACCAGACGATCCAGAGCCGCGAGAAGGAACGGCCGCACCCGGCGACGTTTCCGATCCGATTGCCCGAGATGTGCATCCGGCTGCACGGACTGCAACGGGTCGATCGCGTCATGGATCCGTTCCTGGGACTCGGACACACGGCGCTGGCATGCAAGGCGCTGGGAGTCCCTTTCCTGGGTTTCGAGCTGGATGAGGGATACTTCGAGGAAGCGCGCCACTTGCTCGAAACCTTCGACCCTGCGGCGATGGACAGGGCGAGCCGGGATCAGTTGTCTCTTTTCTGAGGGCGGCGGACACTGCGCCGGCGGGCATCGGGCTTGACTTCGTCCACGAAAAGGGGATGATAGGGGAGCTTGTGCCCGGGACCCAGCAGAAGGAGGCCCTCCCTTGGGACTCACCTACCTCGACATCGACCTCGCCAATCCCGCCCGGCCGGAGGACTTCCGCACCGAGCAGTTTCTGATCGACTCGGGGGCCGTCTATTCGGTGGTCCAAGGTCCGGTCCTGGAGGACCTGGGCATCCAGCCCCACTCACGCCGGACCTTTACCCTGGCCAATGGCGATCAGATCGAACGCCCCTTGGGGGATGCCCTGTTCCGTTACAAGGAGCACCGGGGGGCCGCGCCGGTCATCTTCGGCGAGCCCGGCGACAGCAATCTTCTGGGTGTGGTCACCCTCGAGGCTCTGGGCTACGTGCTGGATCCCCTGAAGCGGGAACTGCGCTCCCTGCCGATGCTGCTGGCGGGGTTGGCTACCGCGCCCGCATCAGAAACACCCGGTCCGTATTGAGCACGTCGTTGACGCGGTCGTCCCAGAAGGCGCCGCCGGCGATCAGCAGCCGGCCGTCGGCGTCGGCCGCCGCGGCCCAGCTCAGCTTCAGGGGCAGGTCGGGGCCCCGGGTCCAGCGGCCGCTGGCCGGGTCGTAGGCGTAGCTCTCGGTGCGGCCCCCGGCGGCGCTCCCGCCCAACACCCAGACTCGATCCTGAAAGGCCGTGCACAGGGGGGCGTTGGGCGCCTTGACCGGGTGCTCCACCTCGCTCCAGTGGTCCCGGCCGGGATCGTAGACGAACAGGCCCGGGCACTGGCTCTTGGGTCCCGCGGCGATGTAGAGGCGGTCGTCGAGGACGCAGCCGCTGGCCTGGTAGACCGTGCCCGGGGGCGGGGTGTCGACGCGCCAGTCCGACTCTCCGGGGCCGATGCTGAGGAGTTGCGCCACGGGACCTTCCTCGCCGGCGCCGCCCACACCGTAGAGCCGGCCTGCGGCGGTCAGGGCCACCACCTGGCCGGCCTTCTGGGGCAGGGACGGGCCGAGACGGTAGCGCTGTGTGGCCGGATCGAAGATCTCCACCGTCGCCGTGGGCCGCGTGGCGTCGCCCTCGCCGTGGCGGAAAAGCCCCCCCAGCAGCCACAGTTCGTCCTCGAGGACGGCGATGCCGGAGTAGGCCTTGCCGGGCTCCAGCATGGGCGCCTCCACGCGCCAGGTGCCGGTGGGGACGTGGTAGGACCACACGTGGTCCAGGTTGACCCACTCGTTGGCGGGCCAGCCGAAGAAGGTCTTGCCGCCGGCGGTGTAGAGGCGGTCGCCGATGCGGGCGAAGATGTTGTCGTGGTTGCCCGCCGGCATGAGGGGCAGCTCCTCCCAGTGCTCGTGCCAGGGCTTCTCCAGGTCGGCGAAGCGCTGCACCCGCCCCGCCCTCAGCACCCAGAGACCGCCGGAGCCGGCGTGCAGAATCGCCCGCACCGGGCCCTCGCCCGCCGGCAGGACGTCCCGCCAGGCGGGCGGGTCGTCGGCGTTGACCATCAGCTCCCGCAGGCTGCCGTCGCCGAACCCCACCAGGAGCTGGGCGCCGCCGCGGCCGATGGCGGTGATGGGGGCGTCCACGGGGTTGGCGAAGGAGCGGTGGCCGGCCGAGCGGGCGTCGGCGCGCACGAGGGTGTTCTCCACCGCCGCCCAGACGAAGCCGGCGTCGTCGTCGGCCGCGCCGCTCCAGGGGCCGGCGAGCAGGTCCTCGGGGAGGTCGAGGCGCTGCCAGGCGTGGGGGCCCCGGTCGGTGAGCACGGCCAGGTCCCGCCGCTCGCCGTCGGCGGCCACGGCCCAGACGTTGCCGAAGGGATCGTCGCAGACGGGGGTGATCTCCCAGCCTGGGGGGACCAGGGGCGCTGCCTCGAAGAGGGCGTCGCCCCGGCGCACGTCGGCGCACCCGGCGCACCAGACGTCTCCCCAGCGGGTCGCCAGCATCCGCCCCGGCGGCCCCTCGGGACGGAAGGATGGCGTCCGCGAGACCGGGGAGCCCCCGGCCCTCGGATAGCGCATGACCTCGTCCCCGAGGGCCATCCACAGGTCGCCGTCCGGGGTGATCTGCAGGCCTCCGATGTGCCCCTCGGCGAAGGTCTCCCAGGAGCCGTTGTCCTCACCGCCCCGGGCGACCACGCCCCCGGCGCCGGGGACGGCGGCGTAGATGCGGCCGCCGCGGTCCTCGAGCAGGAGACCCGGCCCCTCGGGCAAGCCCTCGTGCAGGGTCTCGGCGGCGGCGGGAAGGGCCGCGAGGATCCCGGCGGCGGCAAGGAGGCACAGGGTGAGGCCGGTCCGTCGGAGTCGGGGCTGATCGGGCGCCATGGCGGGGAACATCATCTTGGTCCTCCGGAGGGGGACGGGTTTCTGCGGTCTTGCGAGCCGACAACTCACCCGACGGCCGGCGGTGGGCACCGGGCCGACGCGGGTCGTGGCGGCTGCGGCGAGAGCCGACAACATACCCCGAGGGCCGGCGGCGGGCCAAGGAGGAAGCCCAGCCGGCCGGCGTTGGGCCAAGGAGGCGGCCCCCGGCCAGGCGGCGCCTGCGGGTCCCCGCCGCCATGTCCTACCTTTGACAGCGCAACCGATCCACACCGTCACCCCGGGGGCAAAGCGTGAAACCCTTTCTCGATTCCACCGACGCCGTCGACGACGGCCCCGAGCTGGCGCGGCGCATGGACCGCAACGGCTACCTGTTCGTGCGCGGCCTGCTGCCCGCGGACCAACTGGAGATCGTGCGCCGGCGCTTCCTCGGCTTTGCCCGCGACGCCGGCTGGCTCGTGGAGGGCACGGATCTCGCCGAGGCCCTGGCCGATCTCGAGGGCTTCTGCGTCGAGCCGCAGCCGGAGTACATGGCCGTGATCCGCGCCGTCCACGAGCTGGAGGAGTTCCACGCCCTGCAGCACTCGCCCGAGCTGCTGGCCCTGCTCGGGCGCCTGTGCGGCGGTTCCGAGATCCTGCCCCACCCGAGGCTCATCCCGCGCGCCATCTTCCCCCGGCGGGAGGCGTACACGACCCCGCCGCACCAGGACTTCATCCCCATCCAGGGCACGGAATCGACCTACACGGCCTGGATCCCCCTGTCCGCCCTGCCCGCCGACATGGGCGGCGTGCAGATCGCCGCCGGCTCCCACCTCGGCGGCATCTACGACTTCCGGCCGGCCCTCGGCGCCGGCGGCATCGAGATCACCCGCTCCTTCGACGGCACCTGGCGCGGCGGCCCCTTCGCCCAGGGCGACGTCCTGTTCTTCCACAGCCTCGCCGTGCACCGGGGCGTGCCGAACGTCTCCGAGCGCCTGCGCATGTCCTTCGACGCCCGCTTCCAGCGCGTCGGCGACCCCATCTCGCCGGACACGCTGCTGCCCTTCACCCGGCCCCAGACGTGGGAGGAGATCTACGCCGGCTGGACGGCCGACTCGCCGTACCGCTACTACTGGGAGGGGCATAGCCTGGACCTGAAGAAGTACGACCCCAGCTACCACCGAAAGCGGGACGCCATGGCCATGGAGATGGCCGAGGAGGGGGATCCGCGGGCGCGCTCCGCGCTGCAGCGGATCGTCGCACGAGACCAGGACCCCGGGCGCCGCGAGAAGGCCCGGGAACTGCTGGAGAGTCTCGACCGCCCGGCGCCGGGTTGAGCCGGCGGCCGCGGGTCAGGCGCCCTCGACCAGGACCCGCCGCCAGCCATCGGACCCGGGAGCGGCCGGAGGGTTCGCCCTCCGACTGAGTTGCGCCGGCCGTTCAGGCCCGGCGCTCAGACGCAGCCCTCGTACTCGCGGCCGCTGAGCAAGTGGTAGCTCGGCTGGTCGCCCTCGCCGGTCCAGTGGGATCTCGCCGTCATGTAGTGGGTGGCCAGGCCGCGGCGGAAGGTCGGCGTGCGGTTCGGTCCGGAGCGGTGCTGGATCAGCCCGTGGTGGAAGGAGCAGCCGCCGGCCCGCAGGGTCACGGCCCGCTCCCGCTCCCGGTCGATGGCGGCGTCGGGGATCTTCATGTCCTTGCGGTCACCGACCATCCACGCCTCGCTGTGATCGACGGCGCCGAGCTTGTGGCTGCCGGCGACCACGTACATGCAGCCGTTCTCCTCGGTCACGTCGTCGAGGGCCACCCAGGCCGTGATCATCTCCATGGGCCGGATGGGGAAGTAGGGGCAGTCCTGGTGGTAGGTCTTCTCGATGCCCCCGGGGGGCTTCATGAAGAGTTGGTCGCCGAAGAGCTTCACGTCCTCGCCCAGCAGGTCGACGATGGCCTCGAGGATGCGTGGATGGCGGGCGTGGCCGACGAAGAACGAGTCGTGCCCGCTCGGCTTGTTGATCTTGCGCAGATGCTCCATGCGCCGGCCCGAGGCCCCGGGCTCGTACTCGACGGAGCTCTCGGGGAACTCCACCTCCCCGTCGGCGATCCCGCGCACCCGCTCGCGCAGGGCCTCCACCTCCCCCTCCTCCAGGCACGGGTCCAGAATGAGGTACCCCTCGTCATGAAAACGTTCGGTCTGTTCCGTGGACAGCATGGCGGCTCCTTTTCTGGGGGCCAACGAAAGCCGGACCTCCGCTACAGGGCAAGGCGGGCGAGCCTGCGCCGACGGGGCGATCCTCCCTTGCAGCGCCGGCGGCGATCTCGTAGATGAGGGGCGCCACCCACCTGGAAGGAGAGCCGATGGCCCCGCCGATCACCAGACAGAAGGCTATCCCGCGCCGGGCCGGGACCCGGACCCCGGCCCGGGGCGACGAGGAATTCCCCAGCCGCCGGAGCCGCGCCCGCCCGGAGCCCGAGGCTCAAGCCGCGCGACGGGGCGAGGATTTCCCCCACGGCCGGATCCCTGTCCGCCCGGAGGACCGCACGTGAGCGCCGAGCGCCCGCCGCCCCGGGGCTTGTGGGGCCTGCTGCGCAACATCGGGCCGGGGGTGGTGGTCTCGGGGTCCGTGGTCGGCTCCGGCGAGCTGCTGGTGACCACGCGCATGGGCGCCGAGGTCGGGTTCGTCTTCCTCTGGGGGGTGATCCTCGCCTGCGTCATCAAGTTCTTCATCCAGCTCGAGCTGGGCCGCCAGTGCCTGCTCCACGACGACACCACCATCGACGCCCTGGACCGGCTCCCCGGGTTCCGCCCCGGCGGCGTCTCGCTGGGCGCCTGGGTCTGCGTGGCCGGCTACTTCTCGGTCTTCATCGCCGTCATCGGCATCCTCGGCTCGGTGGCCGGCCTGATGCAGTCGGTCCTGCCCGCGCTGCCCCACCAGGTGTGGGCGGTCATGGTCTTCGCCGCCATGACCCTGCTGCTGTGGCGCGGTCTGTACCAGGACCTGGAGAAGATGGTGGCCGTCCTGGTGGCCACCTTCAGCAGCATCGTCATCGGCTGCCTGATCGCGCTGCAGGGCACGCCCCACGCCATGTCGGCGGCCGAGCTGGCCTCGGGGTTCGGCTTCGAGATGCCCTCCGACGGGGCCTTCGTGGCCCTGGCGGTGATGGGCTCGGTGGGGGCCACCGCGGTGGAGTTGTTCATGTATCCCTACTGGGTGCGTGAGAAAGGCTACCCGCGCTTCATCGGCCCCGACGACGGCACCCCCGAGTGGCGCCTCCGCTACCGCGGCTGGATGCGGGTGCTGGCCACCGACGCCGGCGTGTGCACGGCCATCGCCCTGGCCATCACCTGCGCCTACTACCTGCTCGGCGCCTCCGTGCTGTCGCGGCTGCAGGTCCTGCCCGCGGGCATCGACGTGGCCGACCAAGTCTCCCTGATCTTCACCGAGACCCTGGGGCCGGCGGCCAAGGCGGTCTTCATGGTCGGCGCCTTCTGCACCCTGTTCTCCACCCTCCTGGTCTTCGCCGCCAGCTCGGGGCGGATCGGCGCCGACTTCCTGCAGCGCCTGAAACTGCCCGCCGCCGCCGGCGAGGCGGGGCGCCTGAGGGTTGCGCGCATCCTGCAGGTGGCGTTTCCGGCCTTCTGGCTGTGCGTCATCCTGGTGAAGTCGGACACGCCCTTCCTGCTGGTGCTGCTGGGGGCCAACGCCAACAACCTGCTGCTGATTCCCCTGGCCTTCGGCGTGCTCCACCTGGCCATGCGCGAGGCGCCGGACCGGCGCATGTCCATGTGGCTGGAGCTGGGCCTGCTGGCCAGCCTCTGGGCGATCGTCAGCTTCACGGCGGTCAACCTGTATCTGAAGTGGACGGGGGGCGGGTAGCGAGCCGGCGGCTCAGGCCACCAGGATCGTGTCGGCGAACTGCGACAATTGACCTTCGACTCGGCCACGCTTGAGCCGGGGAAGAGGGGCGGGAAGCCGTGCATTCGCGGGCTCAGGATCACGGTGTACGATGTCCTCGCATGCGGGAAGTGTTGCAGCACGCGAAGGGTCGGTTCCGCCGTGCCGCACCCGAGATCGACGAACTCGAAGGCGTCCTCCGGATCGAAGGGGATGAGGTCGACGATCATCCCAAGGCCGTTCTCGTAGGGAGGGCTCAGCACGGGCTGGAGCCGATCGTACGACTCGGCCACCGCCGCGAAGTAGCTGTCACCGTCCGTTGACGTGCAGGGGACTCCCATGCCTTCCTTCTCCTCTCAGACGAGGGCCATGAGGAACCGGCGGGCCGGCACCACCCGGACACCGGTCTTCCGATCCAGGTAGTCGTGCTGGTCCAGCGGCGTGACACAGTAACGCTGCTCGACCCCCAGCTTGCCGCCGAAGTAACGCAGGTGTCCGAGTCCTCCGGGCGCGCCGGCCTTGCACTCCACCAGGAACCAGGGCTCGTCCTCCCATAGCACCAGGAAGTCGACTTCCCGCTTCTGCTGGTCGCGCACGTAGCAGAGGGCCGCGTCGATGCCGTGGCTGTCCTCGTAGTAGTGGCAGAGCTTCAGCAGGTGGGCGGCGACCATGTTCTCGAAGCGGGGCCCTTCCTCCTTCACCTCGGACCAGCCCACAGGTAGTACTTCGATTCCTTCTTCAGGGCCCGCTCCAGGCGCCGGTGCCAGGGGGGCACGCGGAACAGGTAGTAGTTGCGGGCCAGCAGCTCGATCCAGCTCCGGACGGTCTTGGGGCTGGCCTCGACGTCCTCGGCCAGGCTGCTGATCGACAGGGGTGAGCCGACCCGCCCCGGGAGCAGGCTGCCCAGCAGCTCGACCTGGGCCAGGGAGCGCACCGCCTCGGTCTCGCGGATGTCCTCCCGGAAGACCCGCTCGAAGCGCTCCTTCTGCCAGCGCCGGAGGGTGCGCTCGCGGCCGGCGAGGCAGGGCTCGGGGAAGCCGCCGAAGGTGAGGAGGGTGTCCAGGTGGCGGCCGTCCCGATCGAGATCCAGGGGGGGCGGCCCGGTGGGAAAGGGAGAGGGGGGAGCGCCGGGTTCGTTCAGCTCGCCCAGGGAGAAGGGATGGAGCCGGTAGTAGCGGTAGCGCCCGAGGAGTGAATCCCCGCCGCGGCGGAAAGTGTCGAGGCGGGAACTGCCGGTGACGATGATGCGCTCGCCGGAGGGGCGGGTGTCCCACAGTCCCCTGACCAGTCCCTTCCAGCGGGGCCACTTGTGGATCTCGCCGAGGATGAGCAGGTCGGTACCGGGAGGCCAGTGGCCCTGGAGCATGGCCTGCCGGTGGGGACGGTGGTCCCAGTTCAGGTAGGCCGTTGCCCCGAAGCCCTCACCGACCAGCCGCGCCAACGTGGTCTTGCCCACCTGCCGGGGACCACCGACGAAGACCATGCGCCGGTCGAGATCTTCGTGGATGTGCCCTTCGAGATACCGGCGCCGGGGAGCTCACCGCCGTTCCCGCTCCACCAGGTCCACATACCTCACCCCCGCCCCCCCGAACAGATCCAGGGCGCTGCCCACGGTGAAGTCGAAGCGGCCGCCCCCCAGCTCGGCGATGCGGTCCACGTCGGACAGGGAGCGCACGCCGCCGGCGTAGGTCGTGGGCAGGGGCGAGACTTCGGCGAGCAAGGTGATCAGGCGCTCGTCGACGCCCTCCTGCCGGCCCTCCACCTGCGTGGCGTGCACGAGGAACTCGGAGCAGTGCTCCGCAAGTCCCTCGAGTCCGTCCCGGGTGATCTCGAAGTCGGTGAGCCGCTGCCAGCGGTCGGCGGCCACCACGTAGCGGCCGTCCTCCAGGGGAGCGCAGCTCAAGTCGAGGACGAGGCGCTCCCGCCCGGCCGCCGCGGACAGCTCCCGCAGAGCCTCGGGCCGGAAGCTCCCGCCGCGGAAGACGAAGGAGGTGGCGAGGACGGCGGCGGCTCCCCGGTCGAGCCAGGCGGCGGTGTTGCCGGGGTCGATGCCGCCGCCCACCTGCAGGCCGCCGGGGAAGGCGGCCAGGGCCTCGGCGGCGGCGGCCTCGTTCCCCGGGCCGAGCATGATCACGTGACCGCCGCGCAGGCCGTCGCGCCGGTAGAGGTCCGCGTAGTAGGCCGGGGGCCTCCCGGCGTCGAAGTTCGTCCGCGGAGCCTCGCCGTCGCGGAGGCTGCCGCCGACGATCTGCTTCACCCGTCCTTCGTGGAGGTCGATGCAGGGGCGGAAGCGCATGGGCAGGTCCGGGGGCGGTCCGGCCCGGGGTCCGGGTCCGGAGTGGGGAGCGGGGCTTGGAGGAGCGGAGCCGCCGCGGCTCAGCGGGTGGCGAAAACGCCGGGGGTCTCGGCCTGCGCGGAGACGACCTCGCCCGTGTGCTCCCCGAGCCAGTCCCTCAGCGGCACCTCTCCCTGCTCGGGGAGCTGGAAGCCCATGGGCCCGGAACTGTCGCCGAGCAGCTGCCGGCGGATGGGATCGCAACGGGCCAGCAGCTCCTCGGGCTGGGCGGCGTAGTCCATGGGCCGCATCCACCGGTACCCGTAGCCGAAGAACACGCTCTTGCGCGTGACCGTCGAGTAGTTGTGGCCCACGGCGTGGAGGGTGCGGTTCTCGAAGAGCACGGCGTCGCCGGGGCGGGCGCGGATCTCGAGGTGCTCGCCGTCGGTGTCGCCCTCGGGCTTGGGCATCGAGGTGTCGTTGCTGCCGGGCAGCAGGCGGATGGCGCCCCGTCCGGGCTCGGCCAGGTCCGAGAGCCAGTAGGCGATCTTGATGAACATGCGCGGCTGGGCCAGGCCCAGGTCCCTGGGCGAGGTGCCGCCGTCGCGGTGCCAGTCCGAGACCTTGCGGTTTTGCTCCCGGCTGTCCGTGCTCGGCGGGCGCACCACGAGGTGCGAGGTGATCAGCTGGAGATTGTGGCTGAGGAGCTGCACCACCAGGGGCACCGTGGCGGCGCAGTCGAGCAGCTCGAGGAAGGCGTCGTCGCGGGGCAGGCAGTCCCGCATCTGCCAGAAGCCGCGGTCGTTCAGGCCCTCGTCCTCGAGGCCCTCGGCGTAGAGGCGGTCGCAGGCGGCCTCGAGGCGCGACAGCAGGTCGTCCGGCAGGGCCCCCGGCACGACGAGGAAGCCGTCGCGGTCGAAGCTCTGCCGCTGCTCGCCGGTGAGGGGGGTGAAATCCATGGCCGACTAGGATAGCTCCGTCGGGGCAGGGGTCAAGAGAGCGGCGCGGTACTCGCTCAGCTCGGTGGTCCCGTGCCGGCGCGCGTCGACCCGCTGAAGCCCCTCAGGCGACTCGGGGAGATCCAGGCTCCGCGGGTGCTGCACCAGCAGCCGGCCCTCGCCGGCGAGGATCCCGGCCCGGCCGGCGGCGGCGAGCAGGACCTGGCCCAGGGGACGGCCGTTGTGCAGCGCCCGGTACGGCGGGTCGAGGTAGACCACGTCGAAGCGGCGGCCCTCGGCGGCCAGCTTCCTCATCACCGTCTGGGCCCGGCCCCCCAGCAGCTCCAGGTGGTTGACGCCCCAGCTCTCCATGAGCCGGCGCAGGGCCTCGCGCCGGCGGCGGTCGGGCTCCACCGCGGTCACCCGGGCCCCGCGGCTGTAGGCCTCCAGGGCCATCTGCCCCGATCCGGCGCACAGGTCGAGGAAGGCGACTCCCTCCAGCGACGGACCGAGGCGGTCGAAGACGGCCTCTTTGAGGCGGCTGGAAGTGACCCCGATTCCGCCCTGACGGCGCGGGCTGATGGGGATGTTGCGGCCGCGCAGGCTGCCGGTGACGATGCGCAAGGGACCTCGGCGGACGGGTGCTGGGGAGGACGGTTCCGGGAATGAACGCCCTTGCCGGATTCGCGGCAACGGAGAAACCCATGAGGGCGAGTTTTCCGACCCGGACTTCGTTTCCGGCGATGAGGCGGTAGAGGTAGAGGCCCGAGGTTCTCGGGGATCGCCAGGTAGATCATCGTATTCGAGTTGAACGGGTTCGGAGCCGATCGCACGCCGAAGCCGGTCGAATCCGCCAGATCCTCCAGGGCCATGCCCGCCAGGAGCTTGGACGCCGCCCGTGGAGCTACCCCCGTACGGTGGAGGGTTAAGTGCTTTCGGCAGGTATGGCCGATTGTGCCATTGGCCACCTGGACGGTGCTCAGGCCGTTTTATCGTGGGCGGGGGTCAACGCGAACGCCGTGGGATCGGTGAACGACACGGTCCGCACACTCCTGCTTCCGGTTCCCTCCCGCCGTGCCCTTCGCAGCGCCGGTCTCTCTCATCGCCGGAATCACGGATCGACCTGGGCGCCGAAGACCCAGGGGCGGGCCTGCTTGATCGCCAGGATGTTGTCGCTGGTGATCTTGAACTCGATCTCCATGGCGAACGGCTCATCGGGTGCGGGGTCGTACTGTGTCTCGAAGTGGTCATGGATCACTTCAAGATGCTGGCGCAACTGATCCAGTTGGTCTTCGCTCATCAGCAGTTGCCCCCGCGGCACCTGGTTGGAGAAGCCAAGAACGGAGTAACCACCGAACTCCTGCAGCAGGATTTCCTCCGGTACCGAGTGCGCTTCGGGATTGGTGACCAGGTCCTCGCCGACCTGCGTGTTGACGTAGTGGCGTCCGTCTCTGCCGTAGATGGGGTCGAAGCTGACGGCGACGCCGTTGGCCAGTTCGTCCCTGTAGCTGGGATGCACCAGCACCCCCATCGCAGCTTCCATGTGGTCGATACGATGAAAATCGCGTTCGACGAAGGCGCGGAAGTTCCACAGACCGGCGTACACCTCCTTGAGGGACTTGGCGAGATCCTTCTCGTCCTCGCTGGGCTTCTGGCTCTTCGAGTCATACAGCCCCGCGCCGTTGAACCCGGGCAGATCCTCGTTGTTGGTGCTGGACCGGTAGCGACGGTTGATCCCCGCGGGGAACCCCTTATTCATGGTCTCGATTGCCGAGACGATCCAATCCGGCGTCTCCGCGTCCTCGATGGCCTTGCGCAGCTTCTTGAGTGAGTCCGCCTGGGCTTGGAAGTCCGTCTGGAAATCTTCATCCGCCAGCATGGTTTCAATGCGGGTGTAGAAGTCGTTGTGCTTCATGAACTCGTCGTAGAAATAGAACGGGATCGCGAACCCGTCGGGCACCGTCCCCGCCGGAAAACCCAGCTTCCCCAGCACGGCCACGTTGGCCGCCTTGACCCCGAACGCGTCCCAGTCATCGAAGCCGATCTCACTGAGCGGCGTGATCTCCGTGACCTCGAGGTCGCGTTGCGGGATCTGTTCATGGGCGGGCCGGGAAGACTCGTAGTGGGCCTCGACTTCCGCGGGTGTGGCCGCCCCAAGGTCCCAGCCGCCAACCGTCACCTCGTAGCGGACGTAGCTGCCGAGGAGCGCATTGATGTCTAAATTGTCGATAGCGTTGCGGATGTAGGCATTAGGGATGCCGTCCTGAATGGCGCGCAGGTTGATGTGCGACAGCCGCGTCTGGGGTACGGTGCTGACGATGCCGGCCACGCGGGGCAGCTCGTTTGGCAGGGCCTCGTAGATCACCACGTCGCGCGGGTGGGGACGCTCGTCCGGGTTCATGACCCGCAGCAGGCCGTACCCTTCCCCCGGGTTCAACGCCAGAAAACTGGTTTCGCGGCGGAAGTCCGCGTCGAACACGAGGGACACGCGGGAATCCTGGAAGAGCGGCAAGTCGGACTGGTAATACCGAAGCTGATAGAACAATATGTAAAAGACCAGATTGTCCTCGAGCAGCGGCATGCCGGCGGCGAGAACCGTATAGAAGCGCGCAGCGAGGCTGAAGGAGTAACTTGGCTCAAGGTAGTAATGGTAGACCCCCGGATTGCCATCGGGAGCAACGAGGTCCGGATCGTAGGTGACCCTGCCATCGATCCCCTCGTACCACTCAAAGCCGAGGGCCTCCCTGAAGTCCGCATGCAGCTTATACGTCTCGGTGTTTGCGAAGTAGATACCCACCTGGTCGGTATCGATACCGACCGCTATGAAATTGACGGACCCGTGTACGGAGAGCGTCTCGAACGTTTCCAGATCGGGAATGGACAGGGCGCCTTCAGTGAGTGCGATGGCCGCCGCGGGGTTCACCGGGTTCATGCCCCCCAGGTTATTGAGTTCCGCGATGTCGTCGATGCAGTCACCATCCACGTCGGCCGGGTCGGCAACCAGATACTTCTCCACCCGGTAGCGCTCTTCGGGCAGCGCCGCTACGTTCTCGGCGAGCGTGGTCGTGCCCGCTTCGCCTCGCTTGACCAGGACCGGCACCTCTACCGTCGCGCCATCCACATCGTGCCCGACGTAGAGCACGAAGTACTCGTCGGTCGTGGACGCGACCACGATGGGCACCGCCGTCACTTCCACTTCCACCGGCGTCGGGGCGTCGCCGCCTTCCGGACAGCTCCTGCCCGACGGGGACCAGAGGCTCACGCCTTCGTCGTTGCGCGCTCGCACCTGCACCTCATAGCTCGTGCCCGGAGTCCGACCCGTGATGGTCGCGGCCCGTTCCGCGCCGTTGTGTGTCCAGGAGGTAAAGCCGCCGCGGTCCCCTTCCCGGTACTGCAGGTCGTAGTCGCTGATGTCCGGGCCGGTGGTGGCCGGCTCGTCCCAGGTTACTGTCAGGCTCGTTGATGAGGCCGGTATGACCCGGGGTGCTGACGGGGTCTCGGGTGGCTCCTGTTGGTCTATCAGGTTGATCGCCACCTCGATGGTGTTGCTGCCGCCCTGACCGTCTTGCACGCGCACGATCACGACGTAGCTGCTCTTCTCCTCGTAGTCGTAGGCGACGCCCGCTATTGTCTGAAGCTGGTTGCCATCGAGAGTGAAGGAGGCCCGGTCCGTGCCTTCCAGACGGTAGCGCAGCGTCCCTCCGTCGCCGTCGCTTGCGGTTATCGGGTTGCCGATATCGGTTGTGCCCGTGGTGTTCTCGGCCAGAGTGCGCGTGGTGCTCGTACCCTCGGTGAAGGTCGGGGCCCGGTTGGCGATGGTTCTCACGTCAACGGACTCGGACCAGAGGCTCTCGCCTTCGTCGCTGCGCGCCAGCACCTGAACCTCGTAGGGCGTGTTGGCTTTCAACCCGGTGATGGTCGTGGTCGTGCCGGGACCCACGTGCGGCCAGTCGGTGAAGGCGCCGCCGTCCTCACTGTAATGCACGTCGTAGTCGTTGACGTCGGGGCCGGTGTTGACCGGCTCGGTCCAGGTCACCGTCAGGCTGGTGGAGGAGGCGGGCTCGACCCGGGGGCGGGCCGGGGCCTGGGGGGGTTCGTCGACGTCGGCCACGTGCACGGTCACGTTGATGGCGTCGGTACCGCCGTAGGGGTCCTCGGCATGCAGGGTGACCGAGTAGCGGTCGGTGGTCTCGTAGTCGTAGGCGACGCCGGTTCGGGTGCGCAACTGGCCTCGGCTGCGGTCGACGGTGAAGTGGTCCGCGTCGGGTCCGGCGAGCCGGTAGGTGAGCGGGTGTCCTTCCGGGTCGGTGGCTCGGACCGGGTGCTGGATGCCTTGTCGGGCCGGGGCGCTTTCAAGCACGGTGCGGGCGGTGCTCGTCCCGTCGTCGAAGGTCGGGGCCTGGTTGTTGGCCGGTGGCGGCGGAGGAGGCGGAGGCGGGATGAAACCACCGCCCCCACCACCACCGCCGGGCGGCGGCGGCGGAGGAGGAGGAGGAGGAGGAGGAGGAGGCGGCGGCGGCGGGGGCGGCGGCTTGGGTTTCACGGTGACGGTGAAGGTCCCGGCGGCCTGCAGGCCCTCGGGATCGGTGGCGGTGACGTCGATGGCCGCCTGGCCCTCGGCCACGGGGGTGATCGTCAGGGTGTCCCGGGCGGCCTCGGCGGCGGCCACCGCCGGATTCTTCGAGGCGGCGGTGTAGCCGAGGCGGTCGCCGTCGGGGTCGGAGAAGACCTTGGCCAGCGGGACCCGGGCCTCGTCGCCCAGGAACACCTGGCGGTCCGGCAGGTCGCCGGCCACCGGCGCCCGGTTGGGCCACTCCACGGTCAGCCCGAAGCTTCCGGCCGCCTCCAGGCTGTCGTCGCGGACCGTGACGGCGATCGTCGTCTCGCCCGCCGCCTTCGGCCGGAGGGTCATCACCGAATCGACGGCACTGGCCCGGGCGATGGCGGAGTCGGCCGCGGAGGCCGTGTAGCGGAGGCGGTCCCCGTCGGGGTCGGTGGCCTGGATCCCGAGGGTCAGGGTGTCGCCGGCGGTGGCGGTGAGATCCGCCAGCGGTAGCAGGGTCGGGGGCCGGTTGGGTCTGGGGAGCACCTGCACGGCGAGGGGGAGAGTGGCCCGCAGACCCTCGGGGTCGCGCGCGGTGACGGCGATCGACGTCCGGCCGGCGGCCACGGCGGTGATCGTGATCCGGGCGCCGGCGACCTCGGCGGCGGCCACGGCCATGTCCGCGGAGACGGCATGGTAGCTCAGGGGGCCGCCCTCCGGGTCTCGGAAGCGCCCGGCCAGCGCCAGGGTGTCCGGCTCGTCTCCCACCCTCACCCTCCGCGCCGGCAGGCCGGCGCCCACGGCCAGGTCGTAGGGGGTGTCCAGGCCCTCGGCGATCAGATCCTCCACGCCGACGCCGTCGAGACGGGCGCGCTGGATCTTGCCGGTGCCGGTATCGGTCCAGTAGATCCGGCCGGCGGCCGCATCCAAGGCCATCCCCTGGGGGGCGCGCAGGCCCTCGGTGACCAGGTCCTGCACCGGCGAGCCGTCGAGGGGGGCTCGCTGGATCTTGTCGGTGCCGAAGTCGGCCCAGTAGAGGTAGCCTCCGAGCGTGTCCAGGGCGATGTCCTGGGGGGACTGCAGCCCGGTGGTGACCAGACTCCGCACGCCGGCGCCGTCGAGGTCGGCGGCCTGGATCCGGTCGGCGCCGGCGTCGGTCCAGTAGAGCCGGCCGGCGCCCAGGGCCAGGCCCTGGGGCTGGCGCAGGCCGGTGGTGACCAGAGCTTCCACGCCGCTGCCGTCGAGGTCGGCCCGCTGCACCCGGTCGGTGCCGTAGTCGGTCCAGTAGAGCCGGCCGGCCGCCGGGTCCAGGGCCAGGCCGGAGGGGGCCTCCAGGCCGGTGGTGACCAGATCTTCGATCAGCGAGCCGTCGAGGGAAGCTCGCTGGATCTTGTCGGCGCGGGGGTCGGTCCAGTAGAGCCGGCCCCCGGCCGCGTCCAGGGCCAGGCCGCGGGGCTGCGACAGGCCGGTGACCAGGTCTTCCACCCCCGAGCCGTCGAGGTGGGCGCGGCGGATCCGGCCGCGGCCGGACTCGGTCCAGTAGAGCCGGGCCACGGCCTCCGGCGGCCGGTTGGCCGGTACGGTGAGGGTGAAGCGCTCCGTGCCCGTACGGCCCCCCGGGTCGCGGGCGGTGACCGCGATCGCCGCCCGGCCGGGGGCCCGGGCCACCAGGCGCAGGGAGTCGGCCCGGACCGCGGCGGCGGCCACCTTCTCGTCGGCCGAGCGGGCCTGCCAGGTCAAGTCGTCGCCGTCCGGGTCGTGACCCGTCAGCGCCAGCGTCAGGGTGTCGCCGGCGGCCAGGGTGCGGTCCGCCATCGGCGCCGGGACCGGGGGGCGGTTGGGCGTCCCCGTGAGGGCCAGGGCCAGGCCCCGGGGATCGCGCAGGCCGGTGACCAGGTCGCGCACATCGGAGCCGTCGAGGTTGGCGCACTGGATCTGGCCGGTGGCGGCGTCGGTCCAGTAGATCTGGCCGGCCTCCGCGTCCAGGGCCAGGGCCCGGGGCAGGCGCAGGCCGGTGACCAGATCCTCCATATCGGAGCCGTCGAGGTGGGCGCGCTGGATCTTGTCGGTGCCGGAGTCGGTCCAGTACATCCGGCCGGCCTCGGCGTCCACCACCAGGCTGCGGGGATGGCTCAGGCCGGTGACCAGGTCCTGTTCGCCGCCGCCGTCGAGGTCGGCCCGCTGGATCTTGCCGGCGCCGCGGTCGGCCCAGTAGAGCCGGTCGCCGGCCAGGTCCAGGGTCAGGCCGCGCAGTTGGCGGGGGCCGGCGACCACGTCCTCCACCTCGGAGCCGTCCAGAAGAGCCCGCTGGATCTTGTCGCTGCCGGCGTCCGTCCAGTACAGCCGCGAGGGGCCCGAATCCTCTGCCTCTTGATCGCCGGCCCCGCCCTGGCCCTCCACCCGCGACTCGGACAGGGCCCCCGGAAACAGACACAGGAAGGACACGACCAGAAGCCCCAGGGCGGCGGGACGGCCGTCACCCGGATGGCATCGAGAGGGGAAGCGCATCGCTCGTGTAGGAAGCCGGAGGCCGGACATTTCGAGCGGCTGCGCAAAGACTGTGCCATCTTCGAAGAAAGGGAGCTAACTGATTGCAGATAAACGAGTTGAAGCATTGGGAGAAAGCCCCGGGGGAAGGGGGTCGAGTGTCGCATTTTGAAACACTCCTGCGCCTGCCCCCGCGCCTGCCCCCGCGGTGGCCTGAAGGGGGGAAACTGTTCAACCCACTGTTTATAAACGGGTTATAAAACCCAGAGAGGCAGCGAGGGGCCATGTGTAGCAATATGAGACACCTGTCGCAATTTTGCGACACGAAGGGCAACGGCAGGAAACGGGTCCCGTGCGATCGGATCTCGGCGGGGAGGGCCCGCATCCGCCGCCCGATGTTGCGGGGCCTTTCCTTGGGGGTCCCCGGTCCGTCGCTCCTGGGCTGGTCCGGAGTGCGCCAGATCCTGTTCTTCAGAGAATCGTCGTTCGGCCGGGAGCCCGGAGACATTGCGCGGGACCTGCGCGGGCGGACAGGGAGGAGACCAAGGTGGAGCACGAGAGCCGGGAACAGATCCAGGGCTCGCCAGGTGACCGGGGGGATTCCGCGGCCAAGCCGGAGCCGCCGCGCACCAGGACCCCCCACTCCATGGTCGGGTCCCGCGGTGTCGTGGCGGCCGAGTCCGAGCTCGTCGCCGAGGCCGGCGAGCGGATCTTCAGCGAGGGCGGCAACGCCTTCGACGCCGCGGCCGCGGCCTGCCTGGCCTGCGCCGTGCGCCATCCCGACAAGAACGGGGTCGGCGGCTACCTGATGGCCGCCGTGGCCCTGGAGGGCGCCAGCGGCCGGGTGTGGTCCCTCGACGCCAACGCCCGGGCCCCGGCCGCCGCCCACGACCGCATGTACGAGGTCGGTCCCGCGCAGGCCGGTCCCAAGGGGACCAACGAGGACGAGTACGACTGCTCGGTGGCCGGCAACGCCAACGTCCACGGACCGCTGGCGGTGGCGGTCCCGGGCCAGATGGCCGGCATCGGCAGCCTGTCGGAGCGCTGGGGCCGGCTCCCGTGGCCGCGGATCGTGCAGCCCTCCCTCGACCTGGTGGCCGACGGCTTCCCCTTCGGCGAGGCCCTCCAAAGTTCGATCGCCGAGCTGGAGCCCGTGATCCGGCGGTTCCCGGCCGCGGCGGGGCACCTGCTGCCGGAGGGGCGGGTGCCCTCGCCGGACGACATCTGGCGCCCCTCCGGCCTGGAGCGCACCCTGCGCCGGCTGGCCGAGGCGGGTTGGCGGGACTTCTACGACGGCGAGACCGGCCGCGCCGTGGCCGACAGCGTCTCCGAGGCGGGGGGCCTGCTCACCCGCCGGGACATGGCCGCCTTCCAGCCGCGGGTCACCGAGCCCTGCCGGGTCCGCTACCGCGAGGGGGAGGTCCTCGGCGCCGTCCTGCCCAACGGGCCGCTCTCCGTGCTGCAGGCCCTGAACATGCTCGCCCGCTTCGAGCCGGCGCCGCCCACGGAGGTGCGGTTCTGGCACCGGACGGCGGAGGTTCTCAAGCTCGCATGGCGGGACCGCCTGGCCTACCTGGGCGACCCCGAGTTCGTGGACGTCCCCGTCGAGCGGCTGCTGAGCGAGGAGTACGCCGCCGGCCGCGTCGAGGACCTGCTGAACTTTCCCGACCACGTCGACCAGCGGCCCTTCGCCGCCGGGGGCGGACGGCCCGAGACCAGCCACGTCTCGGCCGCCGACGCCGAGGGCAACGTGGTCTCGGCCACCATCACCCAGGGGAACGCCTTCGGGTCGGTCTTCACCGTGCCCGACCGGGGGATCGTCCTCGGCCACGGCATGTGCCGCCTCGACCCGCGGCCGGGGCGGCCGAACTCGGTGGCCGGCGGCAAGCGCCCCCTGAACAACGTGATGACCATGGTCCTGCGGCTGCCCGGGCGCGACGTGGCCCTCGGCATGCCCGGCGGCCGCCGCATCATCGCCGTGGGCGCGCAGATGGCCCAGCGCATCGCCGACCACGGGGCGACCTCGGCCGAGGCGGCCCTGGCGCCGCGCCTGCACGTGACCGGCGCCGAGCCCCTGGAGCTGCAGGAGACGGTGGACGGGGAGATCGCCGCCGGCCTCGAGCGCCTGGGCCACCAGGTGCTTCGAGTGGGGCGCGTCGGGGGCCACGCCGCGGGGGCCGAGTTCCTCCGGGACGGCCGCGTGCGCGCCGGCGGCGGCGGCCGGGTCGCCGGCCTGTGAGCGGGGCGCCCGAGCACCACACCGTCATCATCGTCGGTGGAGGCCCCGCGGGACTGCCCCTGGCCGTGGTCCTCGGCGGCTGGCACCCCCGCTTCCGCCCCAGTCCGGTCCTGCAGGAGCGCTACCCGCAGCTGGGCGACTACCTCCGCCACCACCGGGGCAGCCTGTTGAGCCTCGACTTCCGCGCCCTCCTGCGGGCCGGCCTGGCGCCGGTGGACCTGTTCCGCGTCCTCCACCATCCCCGCCAGTGGTTCACCGGACCGGAGCAGATCGCCCTGGAGTTCCGTCGCGAGGAGCCCCTCGACTCTCTCCTGATCACGCAGGAGGAGGTCGGGGGTCTGTGGAACAACGTCCCCGAGAACCTGCTCACCCTGTCGCCGGGCCAGTGGATGGAGTTCCCCTTCTACCCCCTCGCCGAGTTCGCCCGGGAGTCGGGGGACGATTTCGACGTGAACGAGCTGATCGTCAAGGGCCGCCTTCTCGACTACTACCGCAGCATCCCCCGGCGCTTCGAGATCAAGGAGAGCATCCGCACTTGGGAGCGGGTGACCCGCATCGAGCCCCACGAGGAGGGGTTCCTGGTGACCGCCGCGGACGTCTCCGACTGGGCGGGCAAGGACCCCGTGCAGCTGCGCCGGCCGGCCTTCCCGCAGCCGGCCGACGCCATCGAGGAGAGCCGGCCCCTGCGCCGCTACACCTGCCGGTACCTGGTCTACGCCGCGGGGCAGCGGTGCGAGCTGCGCTCGCTGGGGGTGCCGGGGGAGGAGCTGCCCTTCGTCACCCAGTTCTACGACAAGCCCGGCGACTTCCCCGGTCAACGCGTCCTCGTCGTCGGCGGCGGGCGGTCCGCGGACTGGGCCGCCACCGAGCTGCACGACGGCGGGCGCCAAGTGACCTACGTCATGCGCCAGTCACACGGCCGCCACTGGGCCCTGATCTCGCACAGCCGGGGGGGCCTGCCGTACTACGCGCGCATCGCCGAGATCCTGGAGGAGCCGTCGCCGCGGCTGCAGGCCCTCTACGACACGAAGGTGGAGCGCATCGAGGAGAGGGCCGGCGGCGGCGTGGTGACCCTGTCCCAGGACGGGCGGAGCCGCACCATCGAGGTGGACCACGTGCTCAAGGAGATCGGGGGCCGCGCCGACTACTCACTGCTGCAGGGCTTCGAGAGGCCGCCGCGCCTGGTGGACAAGCACGACAACTACCGCTTCCAGGTGCAGCAGATGCCGGTCCATCCCCACAGCGGCGAGTCCGTCGACATCCCCGGCCTCTACCCCGGAGGCTATCTCGCCGAGGGCCTCGGCCTGGTGGTGATCGCCATGCACGGCACGACCTACGCCATCGCCGCCGACATCCTGCGCAAGGAGGGCCGCTGAGGGAGCGGTCCCGGGCCCCCGGCCGCCAGGTCACGCCCCTGGGGATGAACATGTTCTCGAGACGCGTGCACCGGGCCATGTGGGCCATGCCGCCGTCGGTGATCCGCTCGCTCGAGAGCCGGATCTGCACCAGGGAGTCGCCCCAGCCGCCGAAGACCGCCATGCTCGCGTCGGTGATCCGGCGTCGTCAGTCCCGAGAGATGGGCCCTCGTCGGTGAACGCGGCGATCCGGTGCAGGTCGAGATGCCGGAGCTCGATGCCCTCGGCGAGGGCGAGGCCGGCCTCCTGGCCCGCGGGGATGGAGACCGGACCGCACGCTTCCGCGGCGCGGCGGAACCCCAGGTCTTCCCAGTCGCTGCGGTAGCCGCCGTGGACCGGGCTCCCCCAGTCGCGCACGACGATGCCGCCCTACGACCGGTCCCCGGGAAAGTGGATCACCCTCGGGCTCGGGGCCGGTGGTGCCATGGCCGTGTACCGGGAGGCTGGGATCATCGGATGAGGGCCATCTTGCCGACTCGCACCTGGCCGCCGGCGATGAGGCGGTAGAGGTAGAGGCCGGAGGCGGCGGGGCGGCCCTGGGCGTCCCCTCCTCGCCACTGCAGGCGGTGCACGCCGGCCTCCAGGGGATGGTTCTCGTAGTAGTAGGAAATGTGTGCTCCGTGAAATAGAAACTCTACACCAATCACCTCTGCTATATCAGGATCCTTCGAACTGACCACTACATGCACTCGCTGCCAATCGCCCTCATGGTTATTCCACCAGTGATTGAATCACGGTGATTGAGTCAGCATACGCCTCGTGAGCAGTCTTGAACACATGCACGTATGCCGTATTGGCGAAGGTTTCGTTTTCCCCAGCAAAGGGACCGCTGCCAAAATACGCGTTGTTCCACTCTGTCGGTGTCTTGCCTGGATACTCAAAGAAGGCACGTGTTGTGTACCGTCCGGGAGTCAGTCCTCCTTGCGTGCTGCGGTATGTTCTGTGATCTCTATGGTCAAGGAAGGCGAATCTGTTTTCGCTAAAATCGACCTCTCCATCAGGACACCATCGACGTTGGTTAGATACTATGTCGGCTGGAGCCCAGATCGTCGAATCCAGAGGGGCCGAAGTAGCGTGACTTCCGGATAATTCACGTGTCTCCAACCAGATATTCGCCGCTGAATCAGCTCCTGCGATTTCCACAGGCTCGGGTTTTGTTACGCGAATGTCTCCCCATAGACCTCCCGTTTCTTCCGTGAGGATCAGGATCGGAGCAAACTTGCGTGCCAGGAGCTCCAATTGGCCTACTTGCGCAGTCGCGGGTCCGGTGAATAGGACCACTGCAAGCACTGTTCTTAGCAGTCTCTTCTTGCTCTCTGTCTTCATGGCCGCTGTTGTCGGATTAGAAGGTTAGAAGCGCAACTTTGGGAAACCTGACACCCATCCCTTTGGCTCCAGTTTCAAGCCAATGGAGACACCGGAGGGGTGTGGCTTCGAGCTGGTCGCGGGTTTGCGCCATAGCTCTGACGCTAGTGTCGCACCTGCAACGGGACTGGCAACCAAGGGCCAGAATAGACTCCATAATTCCGGCCCACTAGTCTTGGGGGGCACGGCCAGAATGCCTGCCACAATGCCCCCCAGACTTCCAGCTAACGGTACTATGAACCGATCTTGCGGATCGACTTTGTTGACCCCGAAGGCGCTGCCGGCTACGGATCCCAGGAACAGGCCTGATATGGCACCGACAGCTACACCGAAGCCATGGTCATCATCGATGAACAAGGCTGCTCCTCCGGCTCCCGCGGCTACTCCAAAAGCCGTGGCCCACACCGTACCATGGAGCAACTTCAGAGCGACCCGTTCGGCCACTGAATGACTTTTCTGGTCGGAAGTATCGGCCGAAACCACGGCGGCATCAACAGGGAAGTCGCATGTCGAGGTCAACCCGGCCAACCCACCGACGGCCCCCTCGCTTGACTCAGGGACGGTGAGGTCGGCCAACGCGGGCTCGGGGATAGGCTCGCACGTCGGGCAGAGGCTATCCTCTAAAGGGTTCCGCGGAGAGGTATCGAGAAGCGCCACCGCCTTCGCCGGGAAGGGCGTCTGTGCCCACCCGGCCGTCAAACCCATGATGCTCAGCACAAGTGGCAAGGAAATCGCTCTGGTGGACATGGCGGTCCTCCTTCTTCTGGGCTGAACTCGTCCCCAAGGTGAAGAGATACAGGGCGCCCGTCGTTGCGGCTTGTCGCGGACCGATCTGAAGATGGTACCGAGGACTCAAGGCGACGGAGGATCGGTGCCGAAATCCCCGGCAGGCTTTCCGGCAATGGCGCTCCCGCCGCGTTTCGCCCGGCCCGCATACTGCTACCCTATCCCGCTTAAACCATGGGCCCTTTGAGATTCAGAAACGCAGGGTAGCGGCTGTAGACAAGCGCCCCCATGGATCTGGGACCAGACCGATGGAGAAACGCCGAGACTCAGGAGGCTCTCGCCATAGTTCCGACGCAATGGTCGCACCGATACTAGGACAAAGCAAAGTGGATAACGAGTCAAACCATCGATCACGAGACGCAGCCACCGCGAAGCTCAGCATTGCTCCCACCGAACTGCCAGCCAGTCCCAGGAACAAACTCTTGCTGTTATTGTTCCGATCAGGTGGATCGACCGAGATCACGCCAACCACAGCTCCTGCCGCAGATCCGAACACAGCGCCCAGAACTGCACCGCCAGGGCTACCGCCAATACCCAAGGCTCCTGCACCCAATAGGCTGAGTAGGTAGCCCGTCGCCACCCCAACCTCCAACTTTCGGGCAATCCTCTCGCCTTTGCTCGCGTCGCTACGGAGCGCAGGCGAAAGGGGATTGCGCGATAGTTCCGAAGCGGTCGTTGCACCCACAATGGGACCCAAGAAGGCGCTCAAAAAGAATAGGGTGGCGGAACCATCACTATCGATGGCAGTCAAGTGGAGTACAGCAGCAGGCACTCCTATCCCTGCCATCGCACTGCCCGCGAGTGCTACGAGGAAGTTATCTTGTGGATCAACTGCACTCACGCCAACCGGGGTTCCAACTAGGTTGCCACCCCAAAACCCTAAGAGAGCAGGAATCTCCCAGCCAAAACTACTACCGCCGATATGCAGCATGACGGCTGCCCCCAGGAGGCCCCCACCGACACCTCCTAGCACGCCTGCTGCGAGCTTTTTAGGAAGCCGGTTGGCGTCGTCTCTTTGTCCTGTAGTGGATGCATCTGCGTTTCCGTTGGCCGCCGCCTCCAACGGCAAGAGCAGCGCCAAGCCGATGCTAGGGATGATATTGATTGACCTGAGTGACCGCATGTCGATCGCCCCATTGAGGTGGAAACGGAGCGTCCTCTCCATACCGCTCGTCCAGACCAGGCTGGAGTAGATGTTGTCGGGGATGTCGCGGTACCCTAGCCGATGGGTGACCGAGGCCGAGAGGCCCGCAGTTAGCCCTATTCTCTCGATCCCGTTCGCTGGAGTCCCCCGTTCCCGTAGGGGCCTATCCGCGGAATTCGCATGTGCATCGCTGAGACAGAGCAGTAGGGAGACCGCCATGATCAGGGACTCAGGGCGGTGCTCATCGCTGCACTTCCTTCTTCTCTCCCAGTGCATGATACCCTTCGCGGTGTGGTTTGGGAAAGCGAAAGCAGGCGCGAATTTGTGGGTGAGTGCCGGGCGTGTCAACGTTACGTTGTAGGGAGGCACCGCCTCAGCCACCGCTCGAGCCCGCCGCGTTGCGCCCGCCCCGCACCACGGCTACCCTTTCCCGCTTCGAGCGCCGCCCCGCATCGTCCCGACCTCCACCAGGAGCCCGGCGTGAGCCCGGAAGCCAACGTCAGCACCGCCTCCCGACCGTCGAGCCTGAGGATCACCGACCTGCGCGTCGCCCGCCTCCGGGGGGCGCCGTTCCACTCCACCCTCATCCGCATCGACACCGACCAGGGGATCTCCGGGAACGGCGAGGTGCGCGACGGCGGCAGCCCGACGTACGCGCTCATGCTGAAGAGCCGCCTCCTCGGACAGAACCCCTGCGACGTGGACCGTCTCTTCCGTCGCGTCAAGCAGTTCGGCCACCACGCCCGCCAGGCCGGCGGCGTCTGCGCCGTGGAGATGGCCCTCATGGACCTGGCGGGGCGGGCGTACGGAGTTCCCGCCTACCAGCTGGCGGGGGGGCGGTTCCGCGACCGGGTCCTGTGCTACTGCGACACGACCTCCGTCGACGACGGCCGGGAGATGGGGCGGCGTCTGCGGCAGCGCATGGAGGAGGGTTTCGCCTTCCTCAAGATGGACATCGGGCTGAGAACCCTGCACGGGCGGTCCGACTGCGTCATCGCGCCGCCGGGCATGCTGGAGTCGTCCACCGTCATGCACCCCTTCACCGGCATCCAGATCACGGAGCGGGGGATCGGCCTGCTGTGCGAGTACGTGGCCGCGGTGCGCGACGAGATCGGCTACGAGGTGCCCCTGGCGGCCGACCATTTCGGCCATCTCGGCCTGGAGTCCTGCATCCGCCTGGGCCGGGCCCTGGACCAGTTCAGCCTGGCCTGGTACGAGGACATGATCCCCTGGCAGCTCGCCGATCAGTACCAGCGGCTCTCGGAGTCGGTGGAGACGCCGGTCTGTACCGGCGAGGACATCTATCTGAAGGAGGGTTTCGCCGAGCTCTTCGGCCGGCGCGCCATCGCCGTGGCCCACCCGGATCTGGCTTCGTCCGGCGGCATCCTGGAGACCAAGAAGATCGGCGACGCGGCCCAGGAGGCCGGCATCGCCATGGCTCTGCACATGGCCATGAGCCCGGTGGCGGCCATGGCCTCGGTGCATGCGGCGGCGGCCACGGAGAACTTCCTCGTCCTGGAGAACCACTCGGTGGACGACCTGGAGCGCTGGAGCAGCCTGGTGACGGGGCTGCCCGTGCCCCTCATCGAGGACGGCCACATCGCCGTGCCCGAGACCCCGGGCCTCGGCTTCGAGGGGCTGAACGAGGACGTGCTGCGGGAGTTCGCCGACCCCGATGCGGGGGAGCCCTTCGGACCCACCGATGGCTGGGACTCCGAGACCGCCCACGACCGGCTCTGGAGCTGAGGTGAGGGCCTACGACATCGCCGTCCTGCCCGGCGACGGCATCGCCCCGGAGGTGGTGGCCGAGGCGCAGCGGGTGCTCGAGGCGGCCGGAGGCCCGGAGCTGAGGTACACCGAGCATCCCTGCGGCGCCGGCTGCTACCTGGAGCAGGGGGATCCCCTCCCGGAGTCCACGGTGGAGGCCTGCCGCCGGGCCGACGCCGTCCTCCTCGGCGCCATGGGCCTGCCCGACGTGCGCTGGCCCGACGGCACCGAGATGCGGCCCCAGATCGACCTGCGCATCCTCCTCGACCTCTACGCCGGCGTGCGGCCCATCTACCTCCACGCCGCCCACCACTGTCCTCTGAAGGGCTACGGCGCCGGCGACATCGACTTCGTCATCCTGCGGGAGAACGTGGAGGGCCTCTTCGCCTCCATGAACGGCGGCGTGCGGCTGCGCGACGAGACCGCCGTGGACACCATGGTGATCACGCGCTCCGGCTCCGAGCGTATCTCGCGCTACGCCTTCGGCCTGGCGCGGCAGCGGCGCGCCGAGCGCCTCGAGGGGCTTCGCGCAGACCGCCCCGCGGGCGTGACCCTGGTGGACAAGGCGAACGTCTTCCGCTCCATGGCGTTCTTCCGCGAGGTCTTCGACGAGGTGGCCGCCGGCTTCGACGTCGACGCCGGCCACGCCTACGTGGACGCCATGGCCCTCTACCTCGTGCGCCAGCCGGAGAGCTGGGACGTGATGGTCACGGAGAACATGTTCGGCGACATTCTCTCCGACCTGGGCGCCGGCCTCGTGGGCGGTCTCGGCATGGCCCCCTCCGCCGACATCGGCGAGGACGCCGCCGTCTTCCAGCCCTCCCACGGGACGGCGCCGGACATCGCCGGACAGGGGATCGCCAACCCGTCGGCCGCCATCCTCTCGGCGGCGATGATGCTGCGCTGGCTCGGGGTCCGCCACGGCGACGACGAGGCCCTGGCCGCCGCCGCCCGCGTCGACGCCGCCGTGGCCGCGGTGCTGGCCGAGGAGGGGACGGGCACACCCGACATCGGCGGCGCCATGACCACGGCCGAGCTGGGAGGGGCGGTGGCGCAGGCCGTGAAACACGGAGGAGAGTCAGTCAGATGAGCGCACTGGTGACCGATGCCGACCTGCAGTCCTACCGCGACCAGGGTTACCTGGTGGTGCCGGGGCTGGTGAGCCCCGAAGAGGTGGAGGTGCTGCGCGCCGACGCCCTGCGCGTGTGCCGCGGCGAGTACCCCCACCCGAACCTGGAGCCCATGCCCGCCGGCCTGACCGACGACGAGGTGCTGCGCGGATTCCTGTGCATCCACCAGCCCCACAAGGTCTCCCCGGTGATGCTCGACCGCGGCGTCCGCCACCCCGGCCTCGCCCAGGTGCTGTCGCGCCTCATCGGGCCGGACGTCAAGTGCATGCAGTCCATGCTCTTCGTCAAGCCGCCGGGCTTCCAGGGGCAGGCCTGGCACCAGGACGAGATCTTCATCCCCACCCGCGACCGCTCGCTGACCGGGGGGTGGATCGCCCTCGACGACGCCACCCTCGGGAACGGCTGCATGTGGGTGCTCCCGGGCTCCCACCTGTGGGCCCTCTACGACCAGCGCCCCCACGACGATCCCGAGGAGTTCGACGGCGCCCCCGAGTCCTACGGATTCGAGGATGCCGGGGAGGTACCGGTGGAGGCGAAAGCGGGGGACGTGGTGTTCTTCAACGGCTACCTGCTGCACCGCTCCCGGAAGAACCGCAGCGATGTCTTCCGCCGGGTGCTGGTCAACCACTACATGAACGCCTGGTCCCGCCTGCCATGGCAGCCGCGCGACGGCGAGAGCCCGGCCCGCGCCGACTACCGCGACATCGTCATGATCTGCGGCGAGGACCCCTACGCCTGGAAGGGGCTCGAGGACCGGTCCGGGGTCGGTCTGCGCCAGTGCAAGGCCATCGCCGACCAGCGCGGCGCGTGAACCCTCCCGTCCCGCCCCTGTCCCGGCGGCGGTTCCTCGGTCTCGGTCTGACCGCCGCGGCCCTGCCGGCCCTGGCCTCGCCGGGCCTCGCCTCGACGGAGGCCGCCCCGAGGCGGGCGGTCCGGCCCCGGCTGCGGGATCTCGGCATCGTCATCGGCGAGCTGCCGGCGGGAGCGGAGAACGTCCTCACCGACGTGCCCGGGGTGCGCGTCGGCCACGCCACCCTCATCCACGGCCAGGGCCCGCTCGTCGTCGGCAGCGGCCCCGTGCGCACCGGTGTCACCGCCGTCCTGCCGCGCCCGGAGCTGCCATGGCGCCGGCCCGTCTTCGCCGCCGACCTGACGATCAACGGCAACGGCGAGCTCACCGGCCTGGGACCGGTGCGCCGCACCGGGGTCCTGGCGGCCCCCGTCCTGCTCACCGACACCGGCAGCGTCGGCCGCGCTTACGACGGCGCCGTGGGCTGGGCCCTGGAGCAGGACCCGGCCGCCTTCGACGCCCCCTTCCGGCCGGACCCCGTGGTGGGGGAGACCTGGGCCGGATTCCTGCACGACACCGCCGGCGGCCACCTGGGTCCCGCCCACGTGGTCCGGGCCCTGGCCGGGGCCTGCGGCGGGCCGGTGGCCGAGGGTTCCGTGGGCGGCGGCACCGGCATGCGCGCCTTCCAGTTCAAGGCCGGCATCGGCACCGCCTCGCGCCGCATCGCCGTCGGCCCCGGCGGCGCCGGGGAGTACACGGTGGGCGTCCTCGTGCAGGCCAACTTCGGCCGCCGGCCGCAGTTGCGGGTGAAGGGCGTGCCCGTGGGCCGCCTGCTGAGCGACCGCCTCCCGGAGCGCGGGGGACGGCCGCCGTCCGACGTCGCGCCCGGCAACTCGCTGCTCATGGTGGTGGCCACCGACGCGCCGCTGATCCCGGTGCAGCTGCAGCGCCTGTGCAAGCGCGCCCTCGTCGGCATGGCCCGCACCGGCGGCATCTCCACCCACGGCAGCGGCGACCTGGCGATCGCCTTCTCCACGGGAAACGATCCGGCGCCGGCGGCAGAAGGCTCGCTCCAGATCCTGCACTACTCGCACATGAGCCGGCTCTTCGCCGGCGTGGTGGAGGCCGCGGAGGAGGCGATCCTGAACGCCCTGACCGCGGCCGGCACCATGGTCGGCCGCGACGGCAACACCATCCACGGGCTGCCCCTGGAGGAGTTCGTCGAGGTCATGGAGCGCTACGGAGAGGCCGGGGGGCCGTGAGGCTGCGTGATCTCGGTCTCGCGGTCGGCCGCCTTGAGCCGGGCGCGGCGAACGCGGTCACCGACGTGCCCGGCGTGCACGTGGGGCACGCGCCGGGAGCCGCGAGCGGGGTGACGGCCCTGATCCCCTTCGCCGGGGCGCCGCGGCGGTTCTTCGCCGGCCGCTGGTCCCTCGACGGCGGCGACGAGCTGATCGGCGGGCTGGCCATGATCGAGGACTTCGGCGCCCTGTCGACGCCGCTGGTGCTGGCGCCGCCCCAGGCCGCCGGACGGGTCTACGACGGCCTGCTGGACTACGGATTCCAGCTGGACGCGGGCCTGCCCGAGGACGCCGGTTGGCCGCCCGGCCTGATCGCCGTGGACGGCGTGCCGGCCTCGTCGGTATCGCTCCACGCCGCCCTGACGGAGGAGCACGTGGCCGCCGCCCTGTCCGCCGCCTCGGCGGAGCCGCCCGCCGAGGGCCAGACCGGCGTGGGCCGCGGCCTGGCCGCCTTCGGGGCGCGGGCCGGCATCGGCACCGCCTCGCGGCGGCTGCCCGCCGGCTCCGTGGTCGGGGTCCTGCTGGCCGCCAACGGCGGCGAGCCCGGGGCCCTGACCGTCGACGGCGAGCGCGTCGGCCCGCGGCTGGGGCTGGCTCCCCTGGCCCCGGAGAGGCGGCGGACCTTCGCCGCCGTGATCGCCACCGACGCCCCCCTGCTGCCGGTCCAGCTCGACCGCCTGGCCCAGAGGGCCGCCTTCGGCCTGGTTCGGGTGGGCCTGCTCGACGAGCACACGTCCGGCGGCACCATCCTCGCCCTGTCCACCACGGCCCTGCGGGACGACACGCCGGCCGGTCCGGGCGCCGTGAGGGCCGCCGCCACCGCCGAAAGGGCGCTGCCGGAGCTGTTCGCAGCCGCCGCCGAGAGCTGCGAGGAAGCGGTCCTCAACGCCCTCGTCGCGGCCAGCGCCCAGCCTTCTCTCGACGGCTCCCCGCCCCTGCCCGCGGAGCGCCTGCGACCGGGGGGGCGGTGAGCGCGGCCGGGCTGGGCGATGCCCGCTGGCGCGCCGGACTGCGGCGCCGGCTGCTGGCCTGGTACCGGCGGCACCGCCGGGACCTGCCCTGGCGCCGCACGGCGGACCCCTATTCGATCTGGGTCTCGGAGGTGATGCTGCAGCAGACCCGCGTCGAGACGGCGCGCGGCTACTACGAACGCTTCCTGGCGCGCTATCCGACGGTCGAGGCCCTGGCCGCCGCCGGGGAGGGCGAGGTGCTCAAGGCGTGGGAGGGGATGGGCTACTACTCCCGGGCGCGCAACCTGCACCGGGCGGCGCGCACCGTCGTCGGCGAGCACGGCGGTCAGCTGCCGGGAACCTACGACGGACTGCTCGATCTGCCCGGCGTCGGGCCGTACACGGCGGCGGCGGTCAGCTCCATCGCCTTCGACCGGCCCCATCCCGTGCTCGACGGCAACGTGACCCGCCTGCTCTGCCGGCTGCTGCGGGTCGAGGACGATCCCCGGCGCGCCCCGGTGCGGGCCCGGCTGATCGCCGCCGGCGAGGCCCTGATGCCACGGTCCCGCCCGGGGGATTTCAACCAGGCCCTGATGGAGCTCGGCGCCCGGGTCTGCACCCCGGCCAGCCCGAGCTGCGGCGAGTGTCCGCTACGCGCCCATTGCCGCTCCCGGGCCGAGTTGGACGACCCGTCGGTGCTGCCCGTGCGGCCGGAGCGCCGGCCGCGGCCCCACCTGGAGGTGGCGGCGGGCCTGATCCGCAGGGGGAACCGGCTGCTGCTGGCGCAGCGCCCGCCCGGAGGCATGCTGGCGGGGCTGTGGGAGTTCCCGGGGGGCAAGCTCGAGCCGGGGGAGAGCCTGCCGGACTGCCTGCGGCGGGAGGTCCGGGAGGAGCTGGATATCGACATCGAGGTGGAGCGCCCCCTGGCGGTCGTCGACCACGACTACTCGCACCGGTCCATCCGGCTCCACGCCTTTGCCGCGCGCTGCCTCGGCGGGCGGGTGCGCGCTCTCGGCTGCGCCGCCTGGGCCTGGGTCTCGCCGGGCGGCCTCGACGGCTACGCCATGCCCCGGGCGGACCGCAAGATCATCGCCCGCCTCGGGTGGGAGGGCCGCCGCCGCGGGCACTTCCGGACGGAGGGCTGGCTCGGTGGCTGAGCAGGGTTCGGGGCGCGGACCCCTCCGGCGCCTCTACGACGGCCTCCTGAGCTGGTCGGAGACGCCCTATGGCGGTCTCGTCCTGTTCTTGTGGGCCTTCGTCGAGTCCTCCGTCTTCCCCATCCCCCCCGACGCCTTCCTCATCGCCATGGTCCTGGGCGCCCGGAGCCGGGCCTGGCGCTTCGCCCTGATCGCCTCGGCGGCCTCCGTCCTCGGCGGCATCGCCGGGTACGGCGTCGGTCACTGGCTGTGGTGGTCGGGACCGGGGGAGCTGTCGGGGGTGGCCCAGTTCTTCTTCGACCGGGTCCCGGGCTTCACCCTGGAGAGGTTTCTGCGCGTCCAGGCCCAGTACGAGAGCTGGGGGTTCTGGGTGGTCTTCACCGCCGGCTTCACGCCCCTGCCCTACAAGGTGATCACCATCTCGGCCGGGGCCTTCGACATCTCCTTCGCGGTCTTCGTGGCGGCCTCGCTGCTGAGCCGGTCGGCGCGGTTCTTCCTCGTGGCCGGGCTGTTGTGGAGGTACGGCGAGCCGGTGCGGGACTTCATCGACCGCCGCTTCGACCTGCTGGCCGTGCTCTTCGTGGTCCTGTTGCTCGGAGGCCTGTACGCCGCCGGGGAGTGGTTCTGAGAGGTCAGTCCCCGTCGGCCTCGCGGCGGGCCTGGGCGAAGCGGCGCACCCGCCGGACGAGGATGACCACCAGCCCGGCGAGGGCCGCGTACAGCACGATCTCGAAGGCCGGGTGGCGCCACCCCAGGATCACGGGCCACATGCTCAGCACGCACAGGAGGATGAAGATGTCCTCGGCGAGTCGGGCCCGGCGGCCGGGGCCGGGCTGCTGCGGGTCGGAAGGGGAGGAGATCAAACCTTGGAGTCCCGGCCGGTCCGGTGGAGGGCCTTGTAGATGGTGTAGCTCTTGAGGACCTTCTTCACGTAGAGCCGCGTCTCCCGGTAGGGGATGCGCTCCACGAAGAGGTCCACGTCGTCCAGGGGGAAGCGCTCCAGCCAGCGCCGGGCCACGTGCGGTCCCGCGTTGTAGGCGGCCAGCCCGAGCTGGAAGCGGAGCCCGCCGCCCGCGGCCTCCGAGAAGGCCCGAACCTGCTCGCCAAGGTAGCGGGTGCCGAGCTGGATGGACAGCCCCGGATCGAAGAGCTGGCGCCGGTCGAAGGCGTCCAGGCCGAAACGGCGGGCGAGCTTGCGCCCCGTCTGCGGCATGATCTGCATCAGGCCTATGGCCCCGGCCCGGGAGACGGCGGCCTCGTTGAAGAAGCTCTCCTGGCGGATCACCGACAGCACCAGGTACGGGTCCACCTGCGCCTCGAGGGCGGCGGCGGCGACCTCTTCCCAGTAGTAGCTCGGGTAGAGGCGGCTCGGATCTCCCGCTTCGCCCAGCCGCGTGGTCAGCACCATGGCGCGCGTGTGCAGCCCCAGCGACTCGTAAGCCTCGCGCAGCGCCCGCAGGGCCGCCGGGTCGCCTTCGTTGGCCCGCTCCGCCAGGCGCAGCTCCCGCCCGGCCAGGGAGGCCAGTCCCAACTCTCCCAGCGCCAGGGCCCGCCGGAGGTGACCGGGCTCCCGCACCCGTCCGGGGTCCGGGGCCCTCGACTCGACGACGGGGGCCGGCAGCCGGGCCTCGCCGTAGCCGAGGCTCACGGCCCGCGCCGAGTAGTACGAACGCGGAAAGCCGCGCCCTGCCCCGGTGAAGTGGCCCCCGGCCGCCTCTTCCCGCCTGAGCCGTCCGGCGCTCTTGCCGGCCCAGTAGAGACTCTGGTCCACCAGGTGCGGCTGGCTCGCCCGGCGGCTCAGCTCGGCGAATCCGGCCTCGGCCTCCTCGAAGCGCTGCCGGCAGTAGAGGCTGAAGGCCGCCCCCCAGGAGGCGTCCTCGGCGTGCTCGCTGGACGGGTAGCGCTCGGCCAGGTCGGCGTGGATACTCCCGGCGCGCTCGAACCGGCCCCGGCGCTCGGCCGCCTTGGCCGCCTGCCAGAGGGCGTCGTCGGCGAGACTGTGGCGCGGATGGCGCCGGGCGAGCCCCACGTAGGCTTCGATCGCCTCATGTTCGCGGCCGGCTCGCACATCGAGGCCGGCGATGCGGTAGAGGGCCGGCGCCCAGCCGTGATCCCTGTGCAGGCGCTTGTAGGTCGCGCGCGCCCGGTCGAACTGGCCCGCGCGCCCCAGGGCGCGGCCGAGGGCGTAGGCGGCGTGGGGGGCCAGGTCGTGGCCCGGAGCGTTGCGGACCACCTGCTGCAGCTCGGGGATGGCGCGCCTGTCCCCGTGCCGGGCGTAGACCTGGGCCCGGGTGTAGCGCTCGTCGACGGTGCGCGGCCGGAAGGGGGCCGCCACCCGGAGGGCGGTTGGGCTGTCGGGGTAGCGCTCCATCAGCTCCATGAGGGTTTCGCGGCGGCCGGCCTCGTCGCCGACGCGCAGCTGCTCCTCGGAGATGCGGTGCAGCAGCCAGGCCGAGGGTCCCGAGACGGCGCGCTGGGCGCGGTAGAGGGCGAGGGCCCGGTCGTGGTCGCCGGCGGTCACGTGCAGCCGGGCCAGGTAGAGGCGGGCGGAGTCGGCCACGGCCTCGTTGCCGCCGTCGGCCAGCAGCTTTTCGTAGGCCGAGGCCGCCTCCGTCCGCCTTGCCAGCAGGTGCAGGGTGTGGGCCAGCCAGAGACGCCGGTAGGCGTCGATCTCGGGCAACCGGCCCTCGAGCCGCAGCAGGCGGGCATGGGCGCTGTCGTTCAGCCCCAGGGCTCGCTCGCACACGGCCAGGCGGAAATGGTGGAGGGTGGCGAGGGCGGTGTCCGCCGGCGCTCCGGCCTTGCGGAGGGCGGCGTAGGCCTCCTCGTACCGGTGGCGGCGGATCAGGACCACGACCTCGGAGGGCGGCGGGGCCAGGGCCGGGGCCTGCTGCGGAGGGCCGCGTCTGAAGAGCCCCGAGGCGAGGGGCAGCAGAAGCAGCCCGGCCAGGACGGCGGTCCCGAGCGCCGGGCGGAGCATGGCGGCCATTGGCGAAACGGAGGCTGATCGTGTGGACGGCGGGGGCCGGGCGGGGAGTCCCTCCAAGATAGCCCGGGGCTCCGGTGGCCCGCAACCGGGAATAGGGCGCCGGCCTAGGGGCGCTTTGGCGCGATGATGTGGGCGCTGAGCCCGTGGTAGGCCTCGGCGGCCTCCATCAGGGTCTCGGAGAGGGTGGGGTGGGGATGGATGGAGAGGGCCAGGTCCTGCACGAGGGCGGCCATCTCCACGGCCAGGACTCCCTCGGCGATCAGCTCGCCGGCGCCCGGCCCGGCGACGCCCACCCCGAGGATGCGCTCGGTGGCGGGCTGGACGAGGAGCTTGGTCACGCCGTCGTTGCGCCCCAGGGTGATGGCGCGGCCCGAGGCGGACCAGGGGAAGCGGGTGATCGCCACCTCGAGACCCCGGGTCCGGGCCTCGGTCTCGGTGAGACCGCACCAGGCGATCTCCGGATCGGTGTAGACCACGCTGGGGATGGCGTTGGGCTCGAAGGCGGCGCGCCGGCCGGTCATGACCTCGGCGGCGATCATGCCCTCGTGGGAGGCGGTGTGGGCCAGGGCCGAGCCGATGACGTCGCCGATGGCGAAGATCGACGGCTCGGCCGTGCGGCGCTGCGCGTCGACCTCGACGAACCCTTTCGGGTCCAGGGCGACGCGGGTGCTCTCCAGGCCGATCTCCTCCGTGTTCGCGCGCCGGCCCACCGACTGCAGGACGCGGTCGTAGGTCCGGGTCTCGGCCGGGCCCCCGGCCACCGGCTGCCAGGTCACGGCGAGGCCGCCGGCGGTCTCGGCCGCGGCGGTCACCGCGCACTCGAGGTGGATGGCCTCGAACTGCTCCTCGAGCCGCTTCTGCAGGACGCGCACGAGGTCGCGGTCGGCCCCCGGGATGAGGCCGTCCGTCATCTCCACCACGGTCACCCGCGACCCGAGGGCCGCGTAGACCTGTCCGAGCTCGAGGCCGATGATGCCGCCGCCGACCACGAGCAGGCGCCCGGGAACGTCGGTGAGCTCCAAGGCCCCCGTGGAGTCCATGACCCGGTCGCTGCCGATGTCGAAGGCGGGCAGGGCGATGGGCCGCGATCCCGTGGCCAGCACGGCGTGCTCGAAGCCGATCTCCCGCCGGCCGCCGTCGTCGCCCTCGACCTGCAGCGACTGCGGACCGGTGAGGCGCGCGAGGCCGCGCACCAGGGTCACCCCTCGGCCCCTGGCCAGCTGGCCGAGGCCTCCGGACATGTGCGCCACCACCCGGTCCCGGTGGGCGCGCAGCTTCTCCAGGTCGATCCGCGGCTCCCCGAAGGAGATCCCCCACTCCTCCGCCTCCCTGGCTTCGGCCAGCAGCCGGCCCACGTGCAGCAGGGCCTTCGACGGGATGCAGCCCCGGTAGAGGCAGACGCCGCCGGGGCGCTCCTCCGGGTCGACGAGGGTCACCTGGAGACCCAGGTCGGCGGCGCGGAAGGCGGCCACGTAGCCGCCGGGGCCGCCGCCGATCACGGCGACTTGGGTGCGCTCGGCCACGGCTAGCTCTCGAAGGCCAGGAAGAAGGGGTTCTCCAGACCCTGGCAGAGATGGCGCAGGAAGCGGACGCCGTCGGCGCCGTCGATCAGCCGGTGGTCGTAGGAGAGGGAGAGGGGCAGGATCAGACGCGGCTGCAGGTCGCCGTCGACGTAGACGGGCTCGGTGCGGCTGCGGGCGGCGCCGAGGATGGCCGCCTGCGGCGCGTTGACGATGGGCGTGAAGGCGGTGCCGCCGAGGCCGCCGAGGTTGCTCACCGTGAAGGTGCCGCCCTCGAGGTCGGCCACGGCCACCTTGCCGGTGCGCGTCCTCTCCGCCATCTCCCCCAGCTCCAGGGAGATCTCGGTGACCGACTTCTGGTCCACGTCCCGGATCACGGGCACCAGCAGCCCCCGCGGGGTGTCCACGGCGACGCCGATGTGCACGTAGTTCTTGAAGACGATCTGCTCGCCGGCCATGTCGATGCTGGCGTTGAAGCTCGGGAAGGCGCGCAGGGCCGAGGCCGCCACCTTGAGGAGGACCGCCGTGGGCGTCAGCTTGGCGCCGGCCTTCTCCACCTGGGGGGCGTAGCCCTTGCGCCAGGCCTCCAGGGCGGTGATGTCGGCCTGGTCGAACTGGGTCACGTGGGGGATCGCCGACCAGGCCGCGGCCATGCGCTGCGCGGTGATGCGGCGGACGTTGCTGAAGGGCTCGACCTCGATCTCGCCCCACTTGGAGAAGTCGGGCAGCGGCGTCTCCGGGGCGTATCCGGGCCCTGAGGGGCGGGTCTCGTGGAGCCGCCTGGAGAGGGCCTTCACGTCCTCGTCGCGGATGCGCCCCCCGGGGCCCGTGCCCTGGGCTCCGGCGATGTCGACGCCGATCTCGCGGGCCAGCCGGCGCACCGAGGGCGCCGCCGGGATCAGCCTCGGGGGCTCTGCGGCGGGCGGCGACGCTTCGGAGGCCCCGCCGCCGTCGGCGCCCACCTCTACGCCGGGATCGGGGGTGCTCTCCGCGGGTGGGGGTGCCGCGGGCCCCGCCTGGGCCTGGGGGGCCGCTTCCTGGACCGCCGCCCCGGGCGCGGCCCCGGCCGGCTCCTGGATCTCCTGGTCCGGGGCCGCCGGGGGATCTCCGGCCGCGGGGTCACCGCCGCCGTCGGCGACGACCTCCTCCACCATGAGGATGACCTGGCCCACCTGGGCGCGGTCTCCCTCGGCCACCAGGACCTTGGTCACCGTCCCGCTCACCGTGGAGGGCACCTCGATGACGGCCTTGTCGGTCTCCAGCTCGATGACGGGCTGGTCCTCGGCCAGGGCGTCGCCCTCGGAGACAAGGACGTTGATGACCTCGCCCGATTCGATGTTCTCGCCCAGGTCGGGCAGCTTGAAATCGGCCACGGGTCGTCCTAGGAAACGGAGGGGTCGGGGGCCTCGGGATCGATGCCGAGGTCGGCGATGGCCTGCTGCACGGCGGCGGCCTCGATGCGGCCCTCCCCGGCCAAGGCGCTGAGGGCGGCGACGGTGATGTGGCGGGCGTCGACCTCGAAGAAGTCGCGCAGCTCGGCGCGCCCCTCGCTGCGGCCGAAGCCGTCGGTGCCGAGGGAGACGGGGGGCCTCGGGAACCAGCGGGCGATCGACTCGGGCAGGGCCTTCACGTAGTCGGAGGCGATGACGAAGACGCCCTTCTCGTTCTTGAGGCACTGCTGCACGTAGGGCTCCCGCCGCTTTCGCCCAGGGTGCAGGCGGTTCCAGCGCTCGGCGGCCAGGCCGTCGGCGTGGAGGGACTTGAAGCTGGTGATGCTCCACACGTCGGCGGCCACGCCGTAGCGCTCGTCCAGGATCTCCTGCGCCTGGAGGGCCATGTTGACGATGGCGCCGGAGCCGAAGAGCTGCGCCTTCAACCGGCGGTTCTTCGGGGCCTTGCGGAAGCGGTACATGCCCTTGAGCACGCCCTCCTCGACCCCTTCGGGCATGGCCGGCATGGGGTAGGTGTCGTTCTCCACCGTGAGGTAGTAGAAGACGTCCTCCTGCTCGGCGTACATGCGCCGGATGCCGTCCTCGATGATGATCTCGATCTCGTAGGCGAAGGCCGGGTCGTAGGCGACGAGGTTGGGAACGGTGTAGGCGAGCAGGTGGGAGTTGCCGTCGTCGTGCTGCAGGCCCTCGCCGGCCAGGGTCGTGCGCCCGGCCGTGCCGCCCACGAGGAATCCCTTGCAGCGCATGTCGCCGGCGAGCCAGATCAGGTCGCCGATGCGCTGCAGACCGAACATGGAGTAGTAGACGAAGAAGGGGATGGTGTTGATGCCGTGGGTGGCGTAGGCCGTGCCGGCGGCGATGAAGGAGGACATGGACCCGGCCTCGTTGATCCCCTCTTCGAGGATCTGGCCGTCGGCGGCCTCCTTGTAGTAGGAGACCATCTTGCGGTCCACGGGCTCGTAGAGCTGGCCGCAGTGGGAGTAGATCCCGAAGGGCCGGAAGAGCGAGTCGAGGCCGAAGGTCCGCGCCTCGTCGGGGATGATGGGCACCACGAGGGAGCCGACCTCCCGGTCGCGCAGCAGCCGGGTGAGCAGGCGTCCGAAGGCCATGGTGGTGGCCATGGCGCGGCCGCCGGACCCTCGGCGGAACTCCTGGAACAGGCGGCCTGAAGGCATGGGCAGCGGCCCGGCGCGCACGCTGCGCTGCGGCAGGTAGCCGCCGAGGGCCTGGCGGCGTTCCTTGAGGTAGCGCATCTCCTCGCTGTCCTCGGGGGGCTTGTAGAACGGGGCCTCGGCCACGGTGTCGTCGTCGATGGGAATGCCGAAGCGGGTGCGGAACTCCCGCAGCTCGTCCTCGTTCAGCTCCTTCTGCTGGTGGGTCATGTTCTTGCCCTCGCCCGCCTCGCCGAGGCCGTAGCCTTTGATCGTCTTGGCGAGGATGACGGTGGGCGACCCCTCGTGCTCCACCGCCGCCCGGAAGGCGGCGTAGACCTTCTCGGGGTCGTGGCCGCCGCGGCGCATCTTCTGCAGCTGCTCGTCCGACAGGTGGTCCACGAGCCGGGCCAGGCGCTCGTCGGCGCCGAAGAAGTGGCGGCGGATGTAGGCGCCGTCGGAGACCGTGTACTTCTGGAACTCGCCGTCCACGACCTCGGCCATGCGCTGGGCGAGGAGACCGGCGTCGTCGCCCTCGATCAGGGGATCCCAGTCGTCGCCCCAGAGCACCTTGATCACGTTCCAGCCGGCGCCGCGGAAGGCGCCCTCCAGCTCCTGGATGATCTTGCCGTTGCCGCGCACCGGGCCGTCGAGGCGCTGCAGATTGCAGTTGACGACCCAGATCAGGTTGTCGAGGCGCTCCCGGCGGGCCAGGGTGATGGCGCCGAGGGACTCGGGCTCGTCCATCTCTCCGTCGCCGAAGAACCCCCACACCCGCCCGCCGTCCTCCGGCTTGAGCCCGCGGTCCTCCAGGTAGCGGTTGAAGCGGGCCTGGTAGATGGAGAGGATGGGGCCGAGGCCCATGGAGACGGTGGGGAACTGCCAGAAGTCGGGCATCAGCCACGGGTGCGGGTACGAGGACAGGCCGCCCCCCTCGCGCAGCTCGCGCCGGAAGTTCTCGAGGTGGCGCTCGGTGAGCCGGCCCTCGAGGAAGGCCCGCGCGTAGATCCCCGGCGTGGCGTGCCCCTGGAAGTACACCAGGTCGCCGCTGCCGTCTTGCGAAGGGGCGCGGAAGAAGTGGTTGAAGCCGACCTCGTACAGGGTCGCCGAGGAGGCGTAGGTCGAGATGTGCCCGCCCGGAGACGCGGGGTCCCGATTGGCGCGCACCACCATGGCCATGGCGTTCCAGCGGATCAGGCTCTTGATGCGCCGCTCGATCTCCCGGCTGCCGGGATAGGGCGGCTGTTGGCCGCGGGGGATGGTGTTGATGTAGGGGGTCTGGGCGGTGACCGGCAGCGCCACCCCCGCCTTCTGGGCCCTCGCGTGCAGCCGGAGGAGGAGGTCCCGCACCTGCTCCGGACGGCGATGGGCGAGGATGTAGTCCAGGGACTCCAGCCATTCGCGCAGCTCGACCTCGGCCTCGCCGTTGACGGAGATCAGAGACTCATCCACAGCGGTGGTGGTCATGGGATTCTCTGGGTGGGGGTGGACGATTCCGGGAGGGAAAGCGAATCGGAACCAGGATGAGTAAAATAGGGATTGGGGTCGGGAGGGCCAAGTCCGGCCGTCCCGGCCCCCTCGACCAGGGGAGGAGGGCTCCAAGGACGTGAACGAGCGGTCCCGCAAGCCTCTTGGAGGGCCCGGCCTGCGCCTCCCGGCCAGCCTGCTGCTCTCCCTGCTCCTGCACCTGGCGGCGCTGCTGACCATCGAGGACTGGCGCCGCGGCGAGCGCGAGGCCGAGGCCTTCCGGGCCCGTTTGCGCCAGGTGCTGCGCTTCGATCCCGAGCGGTTCACGGCGGCCGGGCCGGAGGTGGTCCGGCCCAGGACCGAGATGGAGTACCGGCCGGCCGGAGCGCTCCCCCGGCCGCGGCTCGAGGAGCCGGAGGTGCCCCGTCAGCCGGCGCCGCCGGTGGACGCCCCCGTCGCCCTGCGGCCTTTCGACATCGCGGCGCGGCCCGACACCTTCCGGGCCGGGGCCGAGTCCGACCTCCTCAGGGCCCTGGCCGCGGCTCAGGCTCGCGGCGACTCCATTCGCCGTCAGTCCTTCGATCTGATGCGCGTCTTGGACCTGGCGCAGGGCCACGAGCGGGCCGTGGTGCGGTCCGACCCCGACAGCCGCCGGGACCTGACCGGCTTCGTCAACCTGACGCGGTTCTTCACGGGAGGGGCCGGCGGCGGCCGGTCGAGCCTGGAGGCCCTGGCGCGCTACATGCGGGACCGCACCCCGCTGCTGGTGCGGGTGCGGCCCGAGCCGGTCCACCGCTTCACCACCCGCGAGCTGCTGCGGGACCCTATCCACTTCCTGGTCGAGGGAGGGGGCCTGCCCCTGACCGGGGACTGGCCCCTGCTTCAGGTCTCCGCCCGGGAGAAGGAACTCCTCGAGGAGTTCCTGCGAGGCGGCGGCCTGCTCTACATCGAGGGCGGCGACTTCTTCCTGGGCGAGGCCGTGCGCCTCCTGCGCGAGCTCCTCCCCGAGGCCCCCGGGATCGACCCGATCCCGGCCGAGCATCCCGTCTACCACTCCTTCTTCGGCTTTCCCGCCGGCTTTCCCGGCGAGGACAAGCAACGGTGGGACTACCTGAAGGACCTGAAGCCGTCGTGGGACTACCCGAGCCCCGACCTGCAGCCGACCCAGGTGACGGCGGCCAACGTGAATCCGGAGTTGGTGGAGTCCCCTGACCTCACGAGGAACGGCCTGTGGGGCGTCTCCCTCGGCGACACCCTCGTGGCCATCGTCAGCGACCTGCCGCTGCACGCCGGCTGGGCGGAGATGAACAGGGAGGAGGTGGTGGAGCCGGGGCAGGAGGAGCAGCTGCAGCCGAGCTGGGCCGGACCGGCCCTGGTGGCCGGGGTCAATCTGATCGTCCACGCCGTCACCCGCACCGGGACCATCGCCAGCCGCCGGGAACAGCCGGCCTGGTTCCGGAACCGGCCCCGGGTGGCCGCCGCCGGCGTCATGCCCGTCGGCGATCCGGCCGACCTGGCCGCCCCGTCGTCCGTCGATCCGGCGCTCGAGGACGCCCTGGACGGCTCGGTGGCGGTGCTGCGCTCCCCCTTGGGGGAGAGCTTCGGCGCGGGGGGTCTCACGGTGCGCGTCGACGGCCGCTACCGCATCGATCTGCTGCGCCCGGGGCTGCAGGGGGTCCTGCTCCACAACCTGCCCGCCGGAGCCCACTGGGTGGAGATCGAGTACCGCGGCGCCTCGGAGGGCGTCGAGCTGCGCCTGCGGGGAGGGCGGGTGGCCACCGTGACCTTCGGCGTCAGCCGCCTCGCCATGTTGTCGAGTGTGCGCCTCCACGTCCAGTCCGACCAAGTGGATCCGGAGGCGTGGCGGCTCTCGTTCTCCGACCTGCTCCTCGAGGAGGTCTTCCTTCAGGAGGACGGGGTCCCCGCCCTCGATTGACGGCGGACGGGGCGGCCGCCGCCGCCCCGCGCACCTTCAGCGGTAGACCTTCATCTCGCCTCGCTGCAGCCGTCCCCAGTAGTCGTTCAGCGCCGCCTTGATCTGCGGGCTCAGCAGCACCCCGCCGATGATGTTGGGGAAGGCCATGCCGAGGATCATCATGTCCGAGAAGCCGATGACGTTGTCCAGGGCGGCCACCGATCCGAGGAAGACGAAGAACACGAAGATCAGCCGGTAGACGAGGACGGAGGCCTGGCCGAAGAGGTACTCCCAGGCCCGCTCTCCGTAGTAGGACCAGGAGATCATGGTCGAGTAGGCGAAGAGCAGGACCGCCAGGGCCAGCACGTAGCGAGCGCCGGGGATGAAGGAATCGAAGGCGGCCGCGGTCATGCGCACGCCGACGATGCTGCCGCCGCCCGACTGGAACTCGGGGCGCTCGAAGACGCCGGTGATCGTGCACACCAGCGCCGTCATCAGGCAGATGACGATGGTGTCGATGAAGGGGCCGATCATGGCCACCATGCCCTCGCGCGCGGGCTCGTCGGTCTTGGCCGCGGCGTGGGCGAAGGCGGCCGAGCCGAGGCCGGCCTCGTTGGAGAAGGCGGCGCGCCGGACGCCCATGACGAGGACGCCGAGGAAGCCGCCGTACATGGCCGGCCCGGTGAAGGCGTCGGAGACGATGCGGGCGATGGTGGCTGGCACGGCCTGGATGTTCCACAGGATGATCAAGATCGAGAAGGTGAGGTAGAGCAGGCACATGGCGGGCACGATGCGCGAGGTGACCCGGCCGATGCGGCGGATGCCGCCGATGATGACCAGGGACACGAGGCCGGCCATGATCAGGCCCACGGCCCAGTTGTAGCTCTTGAACCACGGCGACACGGTGCCGAGGATCTCGAGGGTCTGGTTGGCCTGGAACATGTTGCCGCCGCCGAGGGAGCCGCCGATGGTGAGGAAGGCGAACATCACCGCCAGGGTGCGGCCGAACGCGGCCATGCCCTTCGTGGCCAGTCCCTTCTCGAGGTAGTACATGGGCCCGCCGGAGACGCGGCCGTCGGGGTGGATGTTGCGGTACATCACCGCCAGGGTGCAGGAGGCGAGCTTGGAGGACATGCCCAACAGGGCGGTGAGGAGCATCCAGAACACGGCCCCGGGCCCGCCGACGCTGACGGCGATGGCCACGCCGGCGATGTTGCCGAGGCCGATGGTCGCCGACAGGGCGCTGGTGAGGGCCTGGAAGTGGGAGATCTCGCCCGGGTCGTCGGGGTTGTCGTAGCGGCCGCGGATGACGTCGATGGAGTGCCGGAAACCCCGGATCGACAGCCAGCCGAAGTAGAAGCTGTAGTAGATGCCGCCGGCCACGAGGACGGCCACGACCAGCGGGAGGCCGGTGCCGAAGTCGGCGAAGAGGAAGGTCTCCAGCAGCTTGACGGTGTCTCCGAAGAGCCCGTCGAGGCGGGTCAAGTGTTGCTGGATCCCGCTGCCCCCGGCCTGGGCCGGCGCCGCCACCGCGGCAAGCAGGAACAGGGCTCCCATGGCTCTGCCCATGGACTCCTCCTCTTTACTAGTTGGGTCAGGTCAGTATAGGCGGCCGGCCGGCGGGCCGGCAAGGCCCCCCGGCTCAGAGACCGACCTGCGTCTCCAGGCCGTACCAGCGCCCCGGCATGGGGACGCCGCGGACCGCCTCGTAGCGGGTGTCGGTGAGATTGCGGATGCGCACCAGGAGCCGGACCCGCGACAGGGAGCGGCTCACGTGGAGGTCGATCAGGGTGTAGCCCTCCAAGGGGGCCAGCCGTTCGCGGCTCGTGACCTGCCATTCCACCTTCCCCAGGTGCGGGATCTCATGGCGCAGCCGGCCGTTCAACTGCCGCGTGGGATGGGTGAAGACGTACTTGGACTCCAGGCCCGGGTCGAGGCTCTGCTCCTTGTCGACCCAGGTGACGGCGGCCTCGGCCGAGGCCAGGCGCCAGCTGTAGGCGGCGCGCAGGCGCAGGCCCAGGGTGCGCATCTCGCCCAGGTTGCGCGAGGCCCACGGTACCCGGTCCTCTTCGGGGACGTCCCGGCCGCAGGGCGAGTCCGCCGCCCTCACGTAGTCGATCAGGTCGCGCTCCTGCCTCAGGAAGACCGCCCCCTCGACACGCCCCCTGGCGATCGGCGGAGCCCCGAGCCGGCGCAGGGGTTTCCACAGCAGCAGGCCGCCGGTCTCGAAGACCCAGGCGCGCTCGGCGCCGAGGTCCGGGTTGGGCTGGTGACAGGTGTCGGTGTAGTACCTCTCGGTGAAGGAGGGCGCCCGGTAGGCGCGCCCGGCGCTGGCGAAGAGCCGCCCCGGGCCGGCGGACCGGGCCAGGCTCAGCGTGGGGGCCGCCTCCCAGCCGAAGATCTCGTGGCGGTCCATGCGCAGGCCCGCAGCCACGCGCCAGGGTCCCGCGAAGGAGCGTCCATACTCCCCGAACAAGCCGGCCCGCACCTGGGCGCGGTCGCCCAGGGCCTCGATGGCGGGATTCTCGTTGCGGCTGTCGATGGTCTCCCGCACCACCTCGCCGCCCAGCACCACCTGGCCGCCGGCCAGGTTCCGGCGCAGGTGGCCGTTGCCTCCGGCCAGCAGGGAGAGGTGGCGGTTGTCGTAGGCTCCCGGGTTCTCCTCGATCAGCACGAAGCGGTCGCGGTGCCGGCGGCCGTAGGCGCGCAAGGTCACCCCCCGCTTCCTGTAGGTGGCCGCGGCGGTGAGGGCCCGGGTCCACTCGCGGGAGGAGAAGGGGGCGTAGAAGTCGCGGGCGCCGAAGTCCTTGTCCTCCAGCCCGCCCTGAAGGGTCAGCGTCCCGCCCGAAAGGGGCAGGCGCCCCTGCAGGAACCCCCGGTGCTGCTCGAAGCCGGTGCCCTCCCGGTGGCCGTCGGAGCGCCGGGTGCCGGCCGAGACCCACAGCGAGCCGGATCTCCCGCTCCATCCGTGGCGCAGGGAGAGGTCGGTGTCGATGCCGGTCTCGGACTCGTCCAGGCTCGGGCCGGTGCGCAGGGCCGCCTCGATGCGCGGCGCCGCCCGGGGGCGGGGCACCAGATTCACGACCGCGCCGAGGGCGTCGGGACCGTGCACCGCCGAGCCGGCGCCGTAGAGCACCTCCACCCGCTCCAGGTCGTCCGGAGCGATGGGGAGGTTGAGGTTGTGGTGGCCGGTCTGCGGGTCGTTGGCGCGCACCCCGTCCACCAGGATCAGGACCTGGCCGAAGGTCGAGCCCTCCACCTCGAGGTCGGTCTGCACGCCCCAGGGACCTCGGTGCCGGGCGTCGAACCCGGGAAGGGAGCCGAGGAGATCGGCGATGGTGGCCGGAGCCCGGGCGGCGATCTCCGCGGCGTGGAGGACGACCATGTCGCGAGTCGGAGCCGCCAGCTCGCCGCCGAGCCGGGAGGCGCTGACCACGACGGGGGGCAGCTCGTAGGCGGCCGGGGCGTCCTCGGCGGCTCCGGCCCCCGTCCTCAGGAGGGAGGTGAGAGCGGCCATCCAGGGGTTGAGCAAGAGGCCTCGAAGCGCTCTTTTCATGACATCTCGACGGGTCTGGAGAATCCTTGACAGTCCTCGGAAGCGGCCGTAACCTAATTCAACTCCAGCACGATGTCACAGGCGCCGCTTGCGGTACGCGGCGTCGGAGTTTTCCGGCACGTTCGTTTCCCGTCACGCCTCCACGGATCGCCGACAGCAAGCCTTGTACTTCCACCCGCCGCGTCCGGGCTGCGCCCTCCCTCCACATCGGGCCCTCCGGGGCGCGTCTCCACACCTCCGGACTCGACCCCGCGCCGCACCCCGGAGCCGCTCCGATGGGTGAGAACCGCTCCTTCACCATCCGCAAGGGCCTCGATCTGCCGATCACGGGCGAGTGCCGGCAGGTCGTGGAGGACGCGCGGCCCCCGACGCGGGTGGCCCTCGTCGGTCCGGACTACCACGACCTGCGGCCGACCATGGCCGTGCAGGAGGGTGACAGCGTCCGCGCCGGGCAGCTGCTGTTCGAGGACAAGCGGCGGCCCGGCCTGCGCTTCACCTCGCCCGGACCCGGCCGGGTCGTCGGCGTGCACCGCGGCGAGAAGCGCCGGCTCTTGTCCGTGATCGTCGAGCTCGACGACCGGGTGGGCGAGGAGACCTTCGATGTGGGCGGCCGGCGGCCGGAGGACCTGAGCCCCGGGCAGGTCCGCGACGCCCTCGTGCGGTCCGGCCTGTGGACCGGGCTGCGGCAACGCCCCTACAGCAAGGTGCCCCTGCCCGAGACGCAGCCCCACTCGATCTTCGTCAACGCCATGGACACCAATCCCCTGAGCGCCGATCCCGCGGTCGCCCTCGGAGGCCGGGAGAAGGCCTTCCGAGCCGGCCTGGCCGCCCTGGGGCGTCTCGGCGCCGGCGACATCTACCTGTGCAAGGCGCCGGGCGCCGCCATCCCCGGGGCCGGGACCGAGGTGACCGTGGCCGAGTTCGGCGGTCCCCACCCGGCCGGCCTGGCCGGAACCCACATCCACTTCCTCGACGGCGCCGGCCTGCAGAAGCAGGTGTTCTGGATCAACTACCAGGATGTGGCCGCCATGGGCGACCTGTTCCTGACGGGGCGCGTCAACCACGAGCGGGTGGTCGCCCTCGGCGGGCCGGTGGTCGAGCGGCCCCGGCTCCTGCGTACGCGCATGGGCGCCTGCCTCGGCGAGCTCGTCGACGGGGAGCTGACCGCCGGCGTGGAGACGCGCGTCGTCTCCGGATCGCTGCTGGCCGGGCGTCAGGCCTCCGGGCCCCTCGACTTCCTCGGCCGCTGGCACCTGCAGGTGTCGGCGGTGCGCGAGAACCGTGAGCGCGAGTTCCTCGGCTGGCAGTCCCCCGGGGCGGACAGGTTCTCGGTCAAGCGAGTCTTCGCCTCGGCCATGTTCCCCGGGCGCCGCTTCGCCTTCGACACCAGCACCAACGGATCGCCGCGGGCCATGGTGCCGGTGGGCTCCTACGAGAGGGTCATGCCTCTCGATATCCTGCCCACCTTCCTGCTGCGGGCCCTGATCACCGGCGACGCCGAGCGCGCCGTCGAGCTCGGAGCCCTCGAGCTCGACGAGGAGGATCTTGGGCTGTGCACCTTCGTCTGCCCGGGCAAGACCGAGTACGGGCCCCTGCTGCGCCGGAGCCTCGAGCTCATCGAGAGGGAATTCTGATCGTGCTGCGCCAGCTCCTCGACTCCGTGGAGCCCCACTTCGAGCGGGGCGGCCGGCTCGAGCGCCTCTATCCGCTGTACGAGCTCGTCGACACGTTCCTGTACACCCCCTCCGACGTCACCCGCAACGCCGCCCACGTGCGCGACGGACTCGACCTGAAGCGCATGATGATCACCGTCGTCCTGGCCCTGGTGCCGTGCATCCTCATGGCCATGTGGAACACGGGGTACCAGGCGAACCTGGCCCTGGCCGAGCTCGGCCGGACCGCCGCCGACGGCTGGCGCGGCATCGTGCTCGAGGTCCTCGGCGTCGGCGTCGACCCGGGCAGCCTGGCGGCCAACGTGGTCCACGGCGCCCTCTGGTTCCTGCCGGTGTTCCTGGTGTGCAACGCCGTGGGCGGCTTCTGGGAGGCCCTGTTCTCGACGATCCGCCGCCACGAGGTGAACGAGGGCTTCCTGGTGACGGGCATGCTCTTCCCCCTCACCCTGCCGCCGACGATCCCCCTGTGGCAGGTCGCCGTGGGCATCTCCTTCGGCGTCGTCATCGGCAAGGAGATCTTCGGCGGCACGGGCAAGAACTTCCTCAACCCCGCCCTGACGGCCCGCGCCTTCCTGTACTTCGCCTACCCGGTGGAGATCACGGGGGACCGCGCCTGGGTCGCCGTTGACGGCTATTCCCGGGCCACCCCCCTCGGCCAGGTGCCGGCCGACGGCATCGCCCCCATGGAGGCGGGCCTGACCAAGATGCAGGCCTTCCTCGGCGCCCTGCCCGGGTCGATGGGCGAGACCTCGGTCCTGGCCTGCCTGATCGGCGCCGCCATCCTGATCGCCACCGGCATCGGCTCCTGGCGCATCATGGCCAGCATGACCGCCACCACCTTCCTGCTGGCCTGGCTGCTGCACCAGGTGGAGAGCTCCACCAATCACATGTTCGCCATGGACCCCGTCTGGCACCTGCTCCTCGGCGGCTTCGCCTTCGGCTGCGTGTACATGGCCACCGACCCGGTGTCGGCGGCCTTCACCAACCCGGGGAAGTGGCTCTACGGCGCCCTCATCGGGGTCATGACCGTGCTCATCCGGGTCGTCAATCCGGCCTTCCCGGAGGGCGTGATGCTCGCCATCCTCTTCGGCAACATCTTCGCGCCGGTCTTCGACTACATCGTGGTGCAGGCCAATATCCGCCGGCGCGCCCTGCGCACCGCCGTAACGTAGGGGACACGCCGTGGCCAGAGAGAGCATCGGCCGGACCTTCACCGTCGCCTTCTTCCTGTGCGTGGTCTGCTCGGTCCTGGTCTCCGGGGCGGCCGTGGTGCTGCAGCCCATCCAGGAGACCAACGAGCTGAAGGACAAGAAGCGCAACATCCTGATGGCGGCGGGCCTCGCCGAAGAGGGCCGCACCGTGGACGAGCTCTTCGAGCGCATCGATGTCCGGATCGTCGATCTGGCCACCGGCGGCTACGTGACCGGCATCGATCCCGGCACCTACGACTACATCGCCGCCGCCTCCGACCAGGGGGTGGCCACCTCCGAGATGGGGCGGCGGGCCGGCATCAAGCGCCGCGCCCGGCTCATGCCGGCCTACCTGGTCAGCCGCCGCGGTGAGGTGGACAAGGTGATCCTGCCTATCTTCGGGAGGGGGCTGTGGTCGACCCTCTACGGCTTCGTCGCCCTCGACCGGGACGACCTGAACACGATCCGCGGCCTCGTCTACTACCAGCACGGCGAGACCCCCGGTCTCGGAGGCGAGGTCGACAACCCGCGCTGGAAGGCGCAGTGGAACGGCAAGCGCGCCTTCGGCGACGACGGCCGCGTGGCGATTCGCATCCCGCGCGGCGCCGTCGACGCCGGCTCCCCGGATGCCGTGCACAGCGTCGACGGGCTGTCGGGGGCCACGATCACCTCGCGAGGCGTGCGTGACATGCTGCACTACTGGCTCGGGGAGGAGGGCTACGGTCCCTTCCTGGACCGGTTGCGGGACGAAGGAGAGGCTTGAACCATGGGCAAGGCCCGAGAGACCCTGCTGGCCCCCATCTTCGAGGACAACCCCATCGCCCTGCAGATCGTCGGGATCTGCTCGGCCCTGGCGGTGACCAGCAAGCTCGAGACGTCGGCCACCATGTGCCTGGCGGTGATCTTCGTCCTCGTGTTCTCCAACGGCGCCATCAGCCTGATCCGCCGCCACATCCCCACCAACATCCGCATAATCGTGCACATGACGGTCATCGCCTCCCTGGTGATCATCGTCGACCAGTTCCTGCGCGCCTACGCCTTCGACATCAGCAAGCAGCTGTCGGTCTTCGTGGGGCTCATCATCACCAACTGCATCATCCTGGCCCGGGCCGAGGCCTTCGCCATGAAGGAGGGTGTCGGGCTGAGCATGCTCGACGGCCTCGGCAACGCCCTCGGCTACAGCCTGATCCTGCTGGTGGTGGGCTTCGTGCGCGAGCTCTTCGGCTCGGGCCAGCTCTTCGGCGCCGAGATCCTGGCCCTGGCCTCGGAGGGCGGCTGGTACGTGCCCAACGGCCTGATGCTGCTGCCGCCGAGCGCGTTCTTCATCATCGGCGCCTTCATCTGGGTGCTGCGCTGGTTCAAGACCGATCAGATCGAGGAGGAGGGGTGATGTTCGAGGCCGGCCTCAACCTGTTCGTCAAGGCGGTCTTCGTCGAGAACATCGCCCTCGCCTTCTTCCTCGGCATGTGCACCTTCCTGGCGATCTCCAAGCGCGTCTCCACGGCCTTCGGCCTCGGCGTCGCCGTCGTCGTCGTGCAGACGATCACCGTGCCCCTGAACAACCTGGTCTACCGCCACCTGCTGCGCGAGGAGGCCCTGTCCGCCCTCGGCCTCGGCGGCGTCGACCTGACCTTCGTGGGGCTGATCAGCTACATCGGCGTCATCGCCGCCAGCGTGCAGATCCTGGAGATGTTCCTCGACAAGTACGTGCCGGCCCTGTACAACGCCTTGGGCAGCTTCCTGCCGCTGATCACGGTGAACTGCGCCATCCTCGGCGGATCCCTGTTCATGGTCGAGCGCGACTACGCCTTCGGCGAGAGCGTCGTCTACGGCTTCGGCTCCGGCGTCGGCTGGGCCCTGGCCATCGTCGGCCTGGCCGGCATCCGGGAGAAGCTGCGCTACGCCGACATCCCCCCGGGCCTGCGCGGCCTGGGCATCACCTTCATGACCGTGGGCCTCATGGCCATGGCCTTCATGGCCTTCTCCGGCATCCAGCTGTAGGAAGCGACGACCAATGATCGACAGCGTCCTCGGCGGCGTGAGCATGTTCACCGGCGTGGTCCTGGCCCTGGTGGCCGTCATCCTCGCGGCGCGCTCGAAGCTGGTGGCCACCGGCGACGTCACCATCGAGGTCAACGGCGAGCGCGACGTGGTCACGCCGGCCGGCGGCAAGCTGCTGAACGTGCTGGCCGACAACGGCCTGTTCGTCTCCTCGGCCTGCGGCGGCGGCGGCACCTGCGCCCAGTGCCGGGTCAAGGTCCAGGAGGGCGGCGGCGAGATCCTGGACACCGAGAAGGAGCACATCAACCGGCGCGAGGAGAAGGAGGGGGAGCGCCTCTCCTGCCAGGTCACGGTCAAGCAGGACATGAAGATCGAGGTCCCGCCCGAGGTGTTCGGCGTCAAGCGCATGGAGTGCGAGGTCGTCTCCAACGACAACGTGGCCACCTTCATCAAGGAGCTGGTCCTCAAGCTCCCCGAGGGCGAGCCCCTGGACTTCGAGTCCGGCGGCTTCATCCAGATCGAGGTGCCGCCCTTCGAGTGCAGCTTCCGCGACTTCGAGGTGGACGAGCGCTTCCGCGAGGACTGGGACCGCTTCGGGGTCTGGGACCTGCGCACGGTGGGCACGGAGACGGTGGTGCGGGCCTACTCCATGGCCAGCCACCCGGCCGAGGGCGACATCGTCATGCTCAACATCCGCATCGCCACGCCGCCCTTCGACCGCAAGGCCGGCGGCTGGGAGAAGGTCAACCCCGGCCTCGCCTCGTCGTACACCTTCGCCTGCAAGCCCGGCGACAAGGTGACGATCTCCGGTCCCTACGGGGAGTTCTACATCCAGGAGACCGACCGCGAGATGTGCTACATCGGTGGCGGCGCCGGCATGGCGCCCCTGCGCTCGCACCTGTTCCACCTGTTCCACACCGAGAACACGCAGCGCAAGGTCTCCTACTGGTACGGGGCTCGGTCCAGCAAGGAGCTGTTCTACGAGGACCACTTCCGCGACCTCGAGGAGAGGTTCCCGAACTTCTCCTTCCACGTGGCCATGTCCGAGCCCCTCCCCGAGGACAACTGGACCGGGCCCACCGGATTCATCCACCAGGTCGTGCTCGAAGAGTACCTGAGCAAGCACCCGTCACCGGAGGACATCGAGTACTACCTGTGCGGCCCCCCCCTGATGCTGCAGGCGGTGCTGGCCATGCTCGACGACCTGGGCGTCGAAGAGGAGATGATCCGCTTCGACGACTTCGGCAGCTGAGGCCTTCCGCCGGGGTTGCACACCGCCCGTGACGCTCTTTCTATCAGCCCTCGTCGTCTTCGCGCTGGTGATGGCCGGCATGGCCGTGGGCGTGATCCTCGGCAACCGGAGGATCACCGGCTCCTGCGGCGGGCTGGCCAACCTGCAGGCCGGGGACGGCGAGCCCATGTGCGAGTGCGGGGCCCGGCCCGGCCAGTCGTGCGGCGCCGACCCCGAGCGGCGCTTCGAATCGGCCGCGGCACCCGCCGGGGAGCGACTCCAGGAGGGCCGCGAGAGGGCAACCTTCTGAAGCTGGCCGGGTCGTTGACCGCTTACCTGCCTGTTCTCGCCTACCTCGGTCTCTGGCTCCTGCTCGGCGCCTGTCTGGGCCTGCTGCGCCGAGCCCTCGCCGGCCCATCGCGGGAGCCCGCATCCTCCGTGCCCGGCGGCGTCGAAGTCGAGTCCGGCGATCCATGCCTGCCCCTGGCTCGACTCGCCCCGGCCGTGTCGGGAGCCGTCCTGCTGCTGGTCCTCGGGGCGGTCGAGCTGGAGGCGGAGCCGGTCGCCGACGCTCTCCTTCCATTCCTGCTTCTCGTCCTCGTCGTCGCCATCGCCCTGATCCACGCCGGCCGTCGAAGGACGCGGTCCGACCCGGCGGAGCCTCCGTGATCGGCCCGGTCCTGCCGCCTCCGGCCGGGCCGGCGGCCATCGAGGTCGCCGGCGGCGACCTCGAGAGGGAGGTGAGGGGCCTGCTGGACGAGGATCCGACGCTCCATCTCGTCGACTTCACCGCCGCGGGCGGCCACCGGACCGATCCCCCGCTCCGCGGGGTGTATCAACTTCGTTCCGCCGCCGGAGACCGGATCCACCTGACGGCCGCCGGTGGCGGGGAGCTGCCGGGACTGGCCCACATCTGGGCCGCCGCCGACTGGCCTGAGCGCGAGGCGGCGGAGCGCTTCGGGATCCGCTTCACCGGCCGTGAGGACCTGCGGCCCTTGATGCTCGCGGCGCCGGCCACGGCCCCTGGAGAGGGGTCTCCGCGGTCCGAAGGGGAGGTGCCGATCCACGATCCGGCCCTGGGCACCCCCTTCCGGCTCGACTTGGGGGCCCGCCTGCGGGGCGGCCGGATCATATCGGCCGAGGCCCGCCCGGGACGCCTGCACAGCGGCTTCGAGAAGCTCGCCGAGGGCCGCACCTACGCCCAGTTGCCGGTGCTGGCCGAGAGCCTGAACGAGCAGGCGCCGTTCACGGCCGGGCTGGCGGCGGTCCTCGCCGCCGAGGCCCTGCTGGAGATCGAGCCGCCGCCCCGGTGCACCTGGGTGCGCACCCTGCTGGCCGAGGTCAGCCGCATCGCCGCCCACTGCGCCTGGCTGGCCAATCTGGCGGGACCGGATGCGCCTCTGTGGGGTCAGTCCCTGGCGGCCCGGGAGTCGGCGGCCCGTTTCCTGGCCGCGGCCAGCGGCCGCCGCTGGGCCACGGGGGCGCAGCGCATCGGCGGCATCGCCGCCGACGTGCCGGCCGCAGCCGACCGGCTGCTGGGGGAGCTGCGGTCCTCCGTCGACCGGCTGCGCTCGGAGGCCGAGCGCAGCACCGTCGACCACCGCGGCTGGCGCCGCCGCTTCACCGGCGTCGCGGTCCTGGACGCCGCCGGGGCCCTTTCCGCCGGAGCCTCGGGGCCGGTGGCCCGCGCCTCGGGCCTCGACCTCGACGTACGGCGCACCGATCCCTATCTCGCCTACGGCGAGGTCCGGTTCCGCGTGCCCACGGCGGATTCGGGCGACGTCGTCGACCGGACGCGGGTTCGCCTCGAGGAGATGGGGGAGAGCCTCGCCGTCGCCCGGCAGTGCCTGGCCGCCGTCCCCGCCGGGTCGACCCTCGCCCACGAGACCCCGCAGCCGACGGTGCGTCCCACGGAGCCCGCCGAGTTGATCCGCCACTTCGAGCGCTGGATGGATGGCCACGGCCATCGTCCCCGCCCCTCCGAGGTCTACGTGCCCATCGAGTCCCCCGACGGGGAGCTCGCCTTCTACCTGGTCTCCGACGGCAGCGGCAGTCCGGCCCGGGTCCACCTGCGCTCGCCCTCCCTGTTCCACTTCCAGGCGCTGCCGCCGCTGCTGGCGGGGCTCCGGTACAACCGCGCTCCCCAGGTGGTGGCCAGCCTCAACGTCATCGCTTCCGAGATGGACCGGTGAACGAGGCCCTGGAGGTCCATGCCCGCCGGCTGCTGGCCCGCTACCCCCGGCCCGCCGGGGCCCTCATGCCCCTCATCGACCTGGTGCTGGCCGACCGCGGCGTCTGCGACCTCGGGGCGGCGCGCTGGATCGCCGGGCTCACGGGGCTGTCGGCCGCCGCCGTGGCCGGGATCGCCTCGAGCCGCGGCGCCTCGCCGGGCGGGCGAGTACGCGTGTGCACGGGGTTGAGTTGCCGGCTCATGGGGGGTGACGAGGTCGCCCGGCGGCTGCGGGAACGCCTCGGCGACCAGGTGATCCCGGCGGCCTGCCTCGGGGTCTGCTCGGCGGCGCCCGCCTTCGAGCGGGGAGGCCGCCTCTTCGAGGGTCTGACCCCGGGGCGCCTCGACGCCCTCCTCGCCGGAGGGCGTCCGTGAACGAGCACCGGCTCCTGTTCGAGGGTATCGACGCCCCGGACATCGACCGGCTCCACGTCTACCACCGGCGCGGCGGCGGGGAGGGAATCGCCCGGGCTCTGGCCATGGGATCCGAGGGCGTGGCCGGAGAGGTGACCGACTCCGGTCTGCGGGGGCGCGGCGGAGCCTGGCGGCCGGTGGGGGAGCGCTGGCAGGCGTTGCGAGAGCGCGGCGGCGCCCGCTACGTCGTCGCCGACCTGCTCGAGGCGGAACCGGGCCGCTTCCGGGACCGCAAGCTGGCCGAGCGCCAGCCCCACCGTCTGCTGGAGGGTGTGCGCATCGCCGCCCACGCCACCGGCGCCTCGGCGGCCTTCCTCTGCATCCGCGCCGACGCGGCCCGGGCGCGGAAGGCGCTGGCCGGGGCCCTGGCCGAGCTGCGCGACGCGGGTGAGATCGGCGGCCACGGCCTGCGCGTCCACGAGCACGCCGTGCCCGGACCCCTTCCGGTCGCCGCCGGCGACAGCCTGACGCTCAACCTGATCGAGGGCGGCCGCCCCGAGCCGCGGCCCCCGGACGGCACCCCGGATCCAGCCACGACTCTCTTCGGTGAGCCCGCCGCCGTGCACTCGGCCTCCACCCTGGGCTACCTGCCGCTGGTGATGGCCGGGGGGAGCACCGCCTTCCGGGCCGTGGGCAGCGCCGCGGCCCCCGGGACCCAGGCCTTCTGCCTCAGCGGTCACGTGCGCCGCCCGGGTCTCTACGAGGTGGCCCTGGGATCGGGCACCTTCCGCGATCTCGTCGAGGGGCTGGCTGGAGGGGTGCCCGGGGGCCGGCTCCTGAAGTTCGTTCTCCATTCGGGGTACGGCTCGACGCCGGTCCTCGGCGAGGCCGATCTCGACCGACCCCTCGATCCCGCCGCCTGGGCGCGACCCGGCGGCGGCGGCCTGGACGGCGACTTCGGCGCCGGAGTCGTCATCGCCGCTGACGAGACCGTCTGCGCCGTGGACACGGCACGGCTGGTGGCGCGCGCCCTGGCGGACGCGTCCTGCGCCCAGTGCCCGCCATGCCGGGAGGGTCTCGCCTGGGCCGCCGGGGCCCTGGAACGGCTGGAGGCGGGGACCTCCCACGCCGGGGAGCTGGAGCGGCTGCGCGCCCGGGCCGCGGCGCTCACCCCGTCCGTGGCCCTGTGCGGGCACGGCCCCCTGGCGGCCTCCGCGGTGAGCGCCCTGGCCGCGGCCTTCGACGAGGAGTTCGAGGCCCACCTGGACGGCGGCTGCCCGGTCGCCAAGGACCTGTCCATGAGAACCCCCGAGAGCATCCACGTGCGGTTCTGAGATGCCCGCGGCGATCATCCACGTGGACGGGGAGGCCGTGGAGGCGCCCGAGGGGGCGAACCTGCTGACGACGCTGTTGTCCGCGGGCCGGTGGCTGCCGCACCCGTGCTTCCATCCGGCCCTGTCGGCGCCGGCCTCCTGCCGGTTGTGCGTGGCGGCTCTCGACGGACCCCGGGGGCGGGAGCTGATCACCCCCTGCAACCGCGAGGTCCGGGACGGGATGTCCCTGTTTCTCGATACGTCCGAGGTGGCGGAGGCCCGCGAGGGCCTGCTGGACGACCTGCTCTGGCGCCATCCGGCCGACTGCGCGGTCTGCGAACGCTCCGGGGAGTGCGAGCTCCAGGAGGCGGTCCGCTCCGCCGGGGGCGGCCGGACGCCGCCCGCGCCGGAGAGCGAGCCGGAGCGCCTCCTGTTGGGCCCCCGGCTGGTGCTCGACCGCCGCCGCTGCATCCTGTGCACCCGCTGTGTCCGCTTTGGAGAGGAGGTCGCGGAGGCTCCGGCCCTGGCCGTCGAAGGCAGCGGATCCGGCGCCCGTATCGCCGCCTGCGCCGGCGAGGAGGTCGCCGGTCCCATGTCGGGCAATCTCCTGGACCTGTGCCCGGCGGGAGCCCTGAGCGACCCCGACGAGCGCGGCGCCCCGCCGCCGTGGCGGCTGACGGGGGTCTCCAGTGTGTGCGCCGGCTGCGCCAGCGGCTGCGCCACCCGGGTGGACGTGCACGACGGCCGCGTATGGAGGGTCAAGCCGCGTCCGGAGGGCGCCGAGGGCGGCTACTGGCTGTGCGATCGCGGCCGCTACGGCTGGCAGCCCCAGGGCCCGCGCCTGCAGGCGCCGCGCCGGGACGGGCGCGACACCGGTTGGGACACGGCCCTGGCCGGCGTGGCCGAGGAGATGGAGCAGGCCCGCCGGGCCGCGGTGATGCTGAGCCCCTACCTGACCAACGAGGAGACCTTCCTGCTGATCCAGCTCGCCCGCCGGTGGAGGGCGGAGCTGTACCTGTGGGAGGAGGAGGCCGCCGAGGGCGATCGCACCTTCCCCGGCGGCTTCACGATCCGCGCCTCCCGGGGTCCGAACGCGGCCGGCGCCAAGGCCGTGGCCCAGGCGGCCGGATCCCGTCTCCTTGCCGCCGGGGACCTGGGCGCCGGCGTCGAGGTCCTGTATGTGGTGGGAGGGTCGCTGTGCGGAGAGGGCCCGCCGCCGGTCCCGTCCGGAGGCGCGCGGCTGATCGCCCAGGACGTCACCCCGTCGGCGCTGGTGGACGGCGCCGCCATCACTCTGGCCGGCGGCAGCGCCTGGACCGAGAAGGAGGGCACCTTCGTGGACGCCCTCGGACGGGTCCGGAGGGTCCGCGCCGCCGCCGACCCACCCGGCGACGCGAGACCGGATCTGTGGATCCTCAGCGCCCTCTGGCACGGCGGTCCGAACCGCGACTCGGCGGACCGGGTCTTCGCCCGGCTGGCGCGCACCCTGCGCGAGCCCTTCGCCCGCCTCGACTACGGGGTTCTCGACGCCCGCTCTCCGGCAAGGGGCGTCGCCTTCGGCGGCGGATGGTCGACCTGGCTGCAGCGCCACGGGCTCGTCCCGGTCGGAGACCACGGAGGCCCGCCGTGACCTCACCTTCCGACACCCCCCTCGGCTGCGCTTCCATCGCCTTCGTCGCCACCCTCGGTCTGGTCCTCGCCAGCGCCGTCGTCGAGCGGACGGCGATGGCCCGCGCCTCCGGTCTTCGCCGACCGGCACCGCTGGGTCCGGTGGCCGACGTCGTCAAGATGATGGCCAGATCGCGGAGGGCCGCCCCCGGTTCGGGTGTCTCGGCCTTCGTCGCCCTGCTGCCGGCCCTCGGCCTGGTCGCCTTCCTGCCCCCGGGTGCGGCCGTCGGCGGTCTGCTGCCCTCCGGGGCGGCGGTCTCCGGCGGGGCGATCCACGCGCTGCTGCTGCTGGCCCTGCTGGCGGTCTCCGCCCACGCGTGGCTGCTGCCGGCGGCCTTCGTCGATCCCAGTCGGCGGCGGGAGCTGATCGATTCCGCGGGCTGCCTTCTGGCTTGCCATCTGGCCGCGCTCCTGGTGGTGGCGGGACTCCTGATCGACTGCTCGGGGCCGGTCCTGGCGGGGTCGTCTCGAGCACCGGCCGCCTGGCCTCTCTGGACCCATCCCGCCGGTGCTGCGGCCTGGATCGGGATCCTGGTGGTCCTCTCCCGTTGCACCGGATCGGTTCTCGGCGGTCGTCGGGCCGGCCTGGGCCCGGGCTCCGGTCCGGCCGCGCTCTGGCTGCCCCTGTCCCGGCACCTTCAGCGGGGGGCCGTAGCGCTGCTCGCCTTCCATCTCTTCTGCGGCGGGCTGCCGTGGGCCGCCGGCTGGGTCGAGGTCCTGCCAGGCCTGACCGCGGCCGCCGTGCTGGCCACGGCCGGGATTCTCGGCGTCAGCCTCTCCGACGCCACGGCCGAGGGGCTGACACGGGTGGCCTGGGCGCGCATCGTGCCCCTGGCCCTGGTCGACGTCTCCGTCTCCGTCCTTCGCTCCGGGGGCTGGATGCCGTGGAGCTGATCCTCCTCGCCGCGTCCGCCGTCGCCGGTGGCGCCGGCCTCGCCGCCGCGTACTGGCGGTCGGCCCACGGTGCCTGCGTCTGCATCGGCCTCGCTGCTGCGGCTGTGGCCGTCCTCGCCGCCATGCACGACGCCTTCACCGCTGCCGCCGTGCTCCTCGTGCAGGCAGCGGTCGGACTGGCGGTCCTGCCCATGGCGGTGCCCGCCGGCACGAGTCCATGCCGCCCCCGGCGGGTGCTGCCTGCCGTGGTGGTCCTGGGGCTGGGAACGATCCTGGCCATGGTGCTGACCGCAGGCGTTGCCACAGGCCCGTTTCCGCCGGCCTACCCCCCGCGCAGCGGCACTCTGGTCTTCGCCCTGGGCGGTCTGTTCCTGCTCTCCGCCGTGGTCGGCATCAGCGCCCTCTCCCGCCGGGCTCCCGCCGGCCCGGCCCCCGGGGAGGCATCGTGACCATCACGGCCTGGGTCCTGGCTGTGGCCGCGCTGCTCCTGGCCGCCGGCGTGGCCGCCGGTCTGGTCCGGTCTCACGTCCTCACACCCCTGGTGGGCGGGCAGCTCGGAATCCTCGGGGCCGTGCTCGCCGTGGTCGTGTTGCTGGGCGAGCCGGGTCGCGTGCTGGCCGTCGCGGCCCTTGCGGTGGCGGGCGCGCAGGCCGGCCTGGTGCTGGCGCTGATCCGCCGCGCCCACCCCGAGGGGCCCGAAGAGACTCCCCACTCGTGACGGCCACGGTTCAGGCCGCTGCGGCCCTCGCGGCCGTCCTCTTCGGGCTCGCGGGCGCAGCCGCCGCCGACTTGGCGGGGCGTCGGGGGCCGGCCCATGCCCTCCGGCTCCTTTCCGGGCTCGCATCGGCCGTGTTCGCCGCGGGCGTGGCCAGCGCCGGACCCTTCGACATGTCCTTGGGTTCGTGGATGGAAGTAGGCGGCGCCAGCGTCGGATTCCGCCTGCGAGGCGACGGGACCGCGGCGGCGGCGGTGGGCTCCGCCGCCGTCCTCGGCCTGCTGTATCCGCTCGCGCAGCCCGGCCTCGACGGCCCCCGGCGCGCGCTGATCACGGCGACCACCGCCGGGGTCGTCCTGCTCTCGTGCGCCGCGGACTGGTTCCCCCTGCTGCTGGGATGGGAGATCGCCGCGGCCGCCCTGCTGGTGACGGCGGCGACGTCCACGGCCGTCTCCGGGGCCGGGGCCCGCCGGCTCCTGTGGCTGACCCGCATCGGTTCGGTAGCCTTGGTGGCCGCCGCCGTGACCACCCTGGCGGCGGGCGGCGCCCAGGGCGGCATCGACTGGACCGCGGCGCCCACGGCCCGGCTCCTGGCCCTGGCCGCCGTCATCGCCCTCGGCGCCTGGCCTCTCCACCAGTGGATCCTGGAGGTGTCGCCGTGCCCGGCGGCCGGTGCCGCGGCGGCCGCCCTCACCGTGGCCGGCGCCGCCCTCCTGGCCCGGGTCGGTCCCGGCCCGGGGCCGCTGCAGGAGGCGGTCTTCGGGTTCGGTCTGGTCGCCGCCGCCGCCGCCTCGGCCGCGGCCCTGGCCAGCCGCGGCCTCCGCCGGACTCCGGCGTGGATCGCGGTCGCCCAGGCCGGCCTGATCGCGGCGGCCATGGCTGCCGGTCCACCATCGGGCTGGCTGTTGCTGGCGGCGGCCCTGTGCGCCCGCCTCTGCCTGTCCACGGGGATAGGACGCCTGCGGGCCGCTCTGCCGGCCGCGGAACGGCTGGACGAACTCGGCGGGCTGGCCGCCTCCCTGCCGGCGGCCCGGTGGTTGTGCCTGGCCGGAGCCCTGACCCCCGTTCTCTCCCTAACCGGCCTGTGGGGCCAGGCCCTTCTGCTGCAGCATGCCTGGGGCGGCTACGGACCCGCCGGGCTCGGTGTCGCCCTGCTGGTCCTGGCCCTGGCCGTGTTCCCCTTGGTCAGGCTCGCCCTTCCACCCTTTGCCGGGTCGGCTTCCCAGGCCTCCCTGGGGAAGCTGGATCGGCCGGCCCTTCCGGTCGTGGCCGGCCTGGTCCCGGCCGGGCTGGCGTTTACGGCTCTTCCCGGTCTTTCCTGGTGGTGGCTGACGCCGCCCCCGGCGCAGGGACTCGCCCTGGCCGCCACGGCCAATGCCGCGGCCCTGGGGATCTCCGTCCTGATCTGGCGCGGAGGATTGAAACCGGCCCCGGCGCCCGCCTCGGCCACTCGCCGGCTCGCCGCCGCCGGGTTTGGCGCCGCAGCCGCCCTGCAGGCGGTCTCGGGCGCGGCCACTTCCCTGGGCCGCGGCCTGTGGACCTTCGTCGACAGCGCCGTCATCGGCGGAGCCTGGGGCGCCATGGACCTGATCCTGCGTGGCGCGGGCTGGCTGCTGGCGCGGGTGGAGGACGACCACAGGCCGGTATGGGCCGCGGCCCTGGCCGCGGGCACGGCGCTCGCGGTCCTGTGGTCCCTGGGAGGCTGAGGTGGACGCCGTCTCCATGACCCTGGGCCTCGTGATGCTGCCTCTCGGGACGGCGCTGGTACTCGCTCTGGCGCCGCTGCAGGGGATCGCCGCACGGAGGGTCTCGACGGGCGCCGCAGCAGGCCTGCTGGTTCTCGCCTCCTTCTTCTGTTTCTCATCCGGCGGCCCGGCGCCCCCGGCCCAAGGGCTCTCCCTGTCGTGGCCACCGGCGGCGGGCTCGGGGTTGTCACTGGCCGTCGACGGCCTCAACCGGTACGCCCTGCTGGCCCTGGCGGCGGTGGTGCTGGTGGCGGTGAGCGTCGAGGGCCGCTTCGGAGGGAGCGCCAGCCGGGCCCGGCTGGCCCTGGCCCTGACCTGCGCCGCGGGCCTGGCACTCGTCCTCACCTCCCGCGACCTGATGCTGGCTGCCGCTGGCCACGGCCTGGCCGGACTGGCCCTGGGGGCGGTCCTCGGTCTGGGCACCGAGGCCGGCAGCGAGCGCGCCGGCCGCCGCTTCGCCCGCTGGGCCGTGAGCGGCTCACTCCTGCTGGCCGCCGCCGCGGCCCTGTGCGGCGCCGGGGCCGGCACGACCCTCGTCGACGAGCTCGCCGTCATGGGGGTCTCGAACGGGGGAGCCGCGGCGGCCCTGGGGGCAGCGGCCCTGGCCATGCAGATCCCCCTCGTGCCCTTCCACACCTGGCTTGTTCCGGTGTGCACGAGCGGCGCCCTCTCCGGGAGAATCCTCGTGGCCGGCGCCTGGTGCGTGGTGGGGGTCTTCGGCCTGTTGAGATTCGGGCTGGCCCTGTTTCCGGCCGAGGCGCTGGCGGCCTCGCCGTGGCCCGTCCTGTGGGCGGGCTCGAGCGCTGCCTGGACGGCCGTGCTGGCCCTTGTCCAGGCGCGCCCCGGCCTGGTGCGCCGCGTGGCGCTGGCCGTGGCCTCCACCGGCGGCCTGATGGCCGCGGGAGCCCTGGAACCGGGCGGCCTCCAGGCCGTGGGGGCCGCCGCCCTGGCTGCCGGCATCGCCCTGCCGCGCGCCGGCCTGCTGGTGCTCGCCGTGTGGATCGAGGACCGGCGCGCCGGCGGTCTGCGCACCGCGAGCGCCTGGGTCGTCCTGAGCCTGATCGTGGCCGCGGCCCCGGGGGGCGGCGCCCTGCCCGGGTGGCTGACGCTGCTTGTGGGGGCCCTGGCCGCGCACCCGGGGATCGGCTGGCTCCTGGTTCTTTCCACGGGAGCCCTCGGGTTGGCCCTGCTGGAGCCGGCGGTGGACCTGGCGAGGAGACCGGCTTCAGCCTCCCGGGCGGCTCTGCGCCTGGTCCTGGCCCTCGCCATCGTCTCCGCCGGGGTCGTGGGCCTGCGGCCCGAGCCCCTTCTTTCGGGAGCCCGCCCCGTCGTCCAGGGAATGCTGTCGCGCTCCCCGGCCGACCTGGATCGAGCCGGGGATGCGGCCCGGGCCTGGCCGTCGGCCGAGGTCCTCCCATGAAATGGACCGACCTGGTCCGCCCGGACCTGGCGCCGGAGGCGAGCCTGGGCCTGCTGGCCATCGGCCTGGCGCTGCTCGACGCACTGCTCTGGCCGCGCCGCTCCAGCCGGGCCCCGTCGTACCTCACGTTGGGCGGCCTGCTCGTGGCGGTATCTCTCTCCCTGCAGACCTGGGACCCCGTCTTCCACCGGCGGCACGGCTGGCTCTACGCCGACCCGGCGGCCACCCTCGCCGACCTTCTGATCCTCGGCGGGGCCGTGCTCGCGGCCCTGCTGGCGGCCGGCGAGCCCTCCCGGGCCGGTGACCGGACCGCGGCGGGGGTCCTGACCGCCCTGAGCGCCCTGGGCGCCATGGTCGCCGTCTCCGCCCGGGATCTCATGGTGCTGTTCGTCGGTCTCGAGCTCAGCACCCTGAGCCTGCTCGCCTACAACGCCCTGGGTCCGGCCGCCGCCGCTCGCGCCGCCCTGCGCCAGGCCGGGCCCTGGGCCGCGGCCACGGGGCTGATCCTGGTGGGCATCGCCTGCCTGTGGGCCGGGGCCGGCACCTCCGACTGGGATCTGGCCCGGGACATGCGTCCCTGGTCTGCCGGGCTGACGGTCACCGGGGGGGCGCTCCTGCTGGCCGGCCTCGCCGTGCGCGCCGGGGCCGTGCCCTTCCACTTCTGGGTGAGCGAGGTCACAGCCGGCTGCGCTCCCTCGGCGGTGCTGCTGACCGTGGCCACCGCCGTGGTGCCGGCCCTCCTGGTCGCCGGCCGGCTGGCGGAGGTCCTGGCCGCCGTCCGCCCGGACCTGCGCTCTCTGCTGCTGGCCGCGGCGATCCTGACGGTGACGGCCGGCAACCTCCTGGCCCTGCCCCGGCGGAGGCTCGCACGGCTGCTCTCGTACGGCGTGGTGATCCAGGCGGGCTATGCCCTGGCGGCCCTGGCCGCCGTCCCGGTGGGGTCCTCGCCCGCCCTGTGGCTGCAACTGGCCGCGATGATCCTCGCCATCGCCGGCGGACTGTCGGTGAGCGGCCTCATCGGCCGCGGAGGGACGGCGGCCGGCCTGGCCCGCCGGAAACCGCTTGCCGGCGCCGCCCTGTGCGTTTGCCTGATCGCCCTGGCCGGCCTGCCGCCAACGGCCGCCTTCGCCGCACGTGCGGTTCTGTTCTCGGGTCTCGCGGAACCTCTGTCGGCGGCCTCGGTGCTGGTGCTGGCCAACGCCCTGCTCACCGCCTGGGTCTTCCTCCGCTTCGCCGCCCGTGTGGCCTGGGGGCGGGAGGAGGCCCCAGGGGACCTGTCGCCGGATGCCGGGAGCCTGTCGGCGGCGCTCCTGAGCGCCGGTCTGCTGCTGATGCTGGGCCTGTGGCCGGCGCCGCTGGCCCGGGCCGCGGAGGCCGCCGGGCTGGCGGCCGGGCTGAGATGAGCTCGCGCGGGGGCCGTCCGCCCGGGGCGCTGGGCGAGATCGGCCGCCTCGGCGGCCTCGGGGCGCAGTTCGCGGTGACCGTGGCCTTGTGCGCCGCCGCCGGCTGGTGGGCCGACGGCGAGTTGGGAACGTCGCCGTGGCTGCTGCTGGCCGGGGCCTTCGCCGGCGCCGTGGCCGCCTTCTACCAGGTCTGCCGGGCCCTGACCTCCGGCGACCGCCCGAAGGACCTCGAGGAAGGAGAATGATCATGCAGGATCCATGGATCGCCGCCGCGGCCGGCGCGGTGGTGGCCGCGGTCAGCGCCGCCATCGCCTGGGCGGGTCTGCGCCTGGGAGCGCGCCACCCGCGGGCCCTGGTGGCGGCCATCCTCGGCGGCACGGCAATCAGGCTGCTGCTGGTGGCCGCCGTCTCCATTCTGCTGCTGTGGTTCACCGATACTCACCGCACCGGCTACGCCGCCGGCCTGGGGGTGGCCTACCTGGTCTTCCTCGCTCTGGAGGTGGTACTCGTCGCCCGCGGCGCCGGCCGGAGGCAGCCGCCCTGAGGCCTGTTGACAAGAACCTGGAGCACACTCATTTTTGCACCGGCCCGCAACGGCCAACCACCAAGTTTTACAATTCCTTAGTCTTTTCCAGCACCCCTGGCCACCTCCTGGGGGGAGTCGATGGCAGGAGAGGCGTCCGCCGGCGGCGCAGACAATCAGGTAGACGTCATCGGGCACGTCCTGGACCACGATTCCCTGGAGGTGCCCTTCGTCAACGCCCAACACATCTTCGACGGCCACATCGATCTGCGGGGCCTGTCCGAGGCGCTCGGGCTGTCCGAGCCGATCTTCGGCATCGACATGTCCATCACCCGCCACGTGGTGATGATGTGGCTGGCCAGTGGACTCCTCGTCCTCACCATGCTGGCCTGCTTCCGCCGCCCCGCCCTGGTGCCGTCGGGTCTGGCCAACCTCCTGGAGACGATCGTCCTGTTCCTGCGGGACGAGGTGGTCCTGCCCGTCATGGGAGAGGGGGGCCGCGCCTACCTGCCGTTCCTGCTCACCGTGTTCTTCTTCATCCTGTACTGCAACCTCTTCGGCCTGCTGCCGTACAGCGCCACGGCGACCGGGAACATCAGCGTCACCGCCGCCCTCGCCCTGATCTCCTTCGCCGTCACCCAGGGGGCGGGCATCCTCAACAACGGCTTCTTCGGCCACTGGAGGAACCTGGTGCCGTCGGGCCTGCCGGCGCCGCTGCTGATCATCCTCGTCCCCATCGAGATCATCGGCATGCTGGCCAAGCCCTTCGCCCTGTGCATCCGCCTGTTCGCCAACATGATCGCCGGCCACATCGCCATCCTCGTCTTCCTCGGCATGATCATCATGCTGAAGAGCTACCTGGTGGCCCCGGCCTCGGTGGTCCTGGCGGCCGCGCTCTACCTGCTGGAGATCTTCATCGCCTTCATCCAGGCCTTCATCTTCACGCTGCTCACGGCCCTGTTCGTGAACATGGCCGCCCACCCGGAACACTGAGGAGGAGTCGACCCAATGGATCTCGCGTACATGGGCGCCGCCATCGGCGCCGGTCTCGGCGCCATCGGCGCAGGTCTCGGCATCGGCCTGCTGGCCGCAGGCGCCCTCGAGGGGATCTCGCGCCAACCCGAAGCCGTGGCCGACATCCGCACCAACATGATCATCGCCGCGGCCCTCATCGAAGGAGTGGCGCTGCTGGCCGAGATCATCTGCGTGCTCGTGGTGGTGACCAAGTAGCATGGACCTGCTCAGCCCCCATCCCGGCCTCATCCTGTGGACGATCATCACCTTCGTGGTCGTGCTCCTCATCCTCAGGGCGAAGGTGTGGGGTCCGCTGCTGGCGGCCCTGGACGAGCGCGAGAAGCGCATCCGCGAGTCTCTCGAGAGCGCCGACCGGGCCCGCCAGGAAGCCCAGGCCCGGCTGGCGGAGCACGAGGAGAGGCTGGCCCGGGCCGAGTCCGAGGCGCGCCGCATCGTGGCCGAGGCACGGGAGGCCGCCGAGCAGGTCGGGGCCCGCATCGTCGAGGAGGCCCGCCAGGAGGCGCAGCGCACGGCCGAGCGTGCCTCCGAGAGCATCGAAGCGGAGAAGCGCGCCGCCCTCGTGGAGCTGCGCGAAGCGGCGGCCGACATGGCCGTGCAGGCCGCCGGCGCCATCCTCGACGCCGAGCTCGACGCCGGGCGCAACCGCAAGCTCGCCGACGACTTCATCGGACGTCTGCCGCAGGCGCAGGGGTTGGGCTAGGGGGACGGGACCGCCCGATGGCGAAGGCAACCGAGCTGGTCCGGCGCTACGCCGTGACCCTCCTCGAGGCGGCGGAGGAAACCGGCGCCAACGGTGACGTGCGCCGCGACCTGGAGGGCCTGGCCGCCACCCTGCGCGCTTCCGCGGAGTTGCGGGAGTTCCTCGGCAACCGCCTCGTCGACGGGGCCACCGCCTCGACAGCGCTGGAGGCGCTGCTGGCCGGGAAGGTGCAGCCCCTCACCCTCAACTTCGCCCGCCTCGTCGCCGGCCGGCGGCGCGGACACGCCCTGGCCGACATGGTCGACGCGGCCCTGGCCATGCTCGACGAGCGCGCCGGGATCGATACGGCCGAGGTGCGCAGCGCCGCGCCCCTCACGCCCGGGCAGATCGAAGCTCTGGAGGGCCGCCTGTCCCGCTACACCGGCCGGGCGGTGAGCGTGCAGGTCCAGGTGGACGAGTCGCTCCGCGGCGGCCTCATCGCCCGCATCGGCGACACCGTCTTCGACGCCTCCGTCGACACCCAGCTGCGCCGTCTCCGGCACCAGCTCGTTACCGCCTGACCACTTTTCCAACGAGAGACCGACATGCCCGCCGAAGTGCTGGTTCAGCCCGACGAGATCTCCGCGATCCTCAAGCAGCAGCTGCTGGGGTTCGAGAAACAGGTCGATGTCTACGAGAGCGGCACCGTGCTCTACGTGGGCGACGGCATCGCCCGGGTGCACGGCCTGGGCAACGTGCGTGCCAGCGAGCTGGTGGAGTTCCCCCACGGCATCATGGGCATGGCCCTGAACCTCGAGGAGGACAACGTCGGCTGCGTGCTCTTCGGCGACGACACGCGGATCAACGAGGGCGACGCGGTGAAGCGCACGGGACGCCTCGTCGAGGTGCCGGTGGGCGAGGCCCTTCTCGGCCGCGTCGTCGATCCCCTCGGCCGGGCCATCGACGGCAAGGGCGAGATCCGGACCACCGAGAGCCTGCCGGTGGAGCGCAAGGCGCCGGGGGTGATCGAGCGCCAGCCGGTGAGCGAGGCGGTGCAGACGGGCATCAAGATCATCGACTCCACCGTGCCCATCGGCCGCGGCCAGCGCGAGCTGATCATCGGCGACCGGCAGACGGGCAAGACGGCGATCGCCATGGACACGATCATCAACCAGAAGGGCGGCGACCTGATCTGCATCTACGTCGCCATCGGCCAGAAGGCCTCCACCGTGGCCAAGGTGGTGGCCGAGCTCGAGGCCAACGGCGCCATGGACTACACCATCGTCGTCTCGGCCACGGCCTCCGACCCGGCGCCGCTGCAGTTCCTCTCCCCCTACGCGGGCTGCTCCATGGGCGAGTACTTCCGCGACCGCGGCCGCCACGCCCTCATCATCTACGACGACCTGTCCAAGCAGGCCTGGGCCTACCGCGAGATGTCGCTGGTCCTGCGCCGGCCGCCGGGGCGGGAGGCCTACCCGGGCGACGTCTTCTACCTGCACTCGCGGCTGCTGGAGAGGGCTGCCAAGATGAGCGACGAGAAGGGAGGGGGATCGCTGACCGCCCTGCCCGTGATCGAGATCCTCGAGGGCGACGTGTCCACCTTCGTGCCCACCAACGTCATCTCCATCACCGACGGCCAGATCCTGCTCAAGCCGGAGTTGTTCCACGCCGGCAACCGCCCGGCCATGGACGTGGGGGCGTCGGTATCCCGAGTCGGCTCGGACGCCCAGACGCGGGCCATGAAAGCGGTGGCGCGCTCCATCAAGGGCGACATCGCGCGCTACAACGAGGTCAAGGCCTTTGCCCAGTTCGGCACCTCGGACCTCGACCAGGCCACGCGCAACCTCCTCAACCGCGGCGAGAAGCTGATGGAGCTGCTCAAGCAGGGCCGCTACGAGCCGCTGCCGCTCGAGGAGGAGACGGTCTCCCTGGCGGTGATCGACCACGTCCTCGACCTGCCCACGGCCGACGTGCGCCGCTTCGCGGAGGAGCTGCTGGACCAAATGCGCGACCGCCGGCCCGAGTTGCTGGCCCAGATCCGCGAGAGCCGCGATCTCGACGACGACGCGCGCGAGAGCCTGGGGGCCGCCATCGAGCAGTTCAAGAGCACCTTCCGCGCCTCGAACGACTAGTGGCGACGCTTCGGCAACTCCGCACGCGGGTCGCGTCGATCACCAACATCCAGCGGGTGACGAACGCCATGTACATGGTGGCCGCCGCCAAGATGCGCCGCGCCCAGGATGCGATCGAGTCCGCCCGCCCCTACGCCGAGCAGATCGACCAGACCCTGGGGCGCATCCAGGGCAGCGTCGAATCCGATCATCCCCTCTTCCGGCAGCGTCCGGCCCGGCGTCTGTCGGTGGTCCTGGTCAGCGCCGACCGCGGTCTGTGCGGCGGCTTCAACAGCAACATCGGACGCCAGGCCCGCCTCGAGCTGGAGTCCCACGCCGGCGTCGACATCGAGCTGATCACCGTGGGCCGCAAGGGGCGCGACTTCCTGGCCAGGCGGGGATTCGCGGCCGCCCGGCATCACGCCGACGTCTTCCGGCAGCTCCAGTTCGTCACCGCCGCGCAGATCGCCAGGAGGCTGACCGCCGAGTACGCCGAGGAGCGCACCGACCGGGCCCTGCTGATCTTCTCCGAGTTCCGGTCCGTAGCCAGGCAGGTGCCGGTGGTACGCCAGCTGTTGCCTATCGCGCCCCCGGAGGACCCGGCCTCGGCGGCGGGCGGCTGCATCTTCGAGCCCGGTCCGGAGCGGTTGCTGGAAGCGCTCGTGCCGCGCCACGTGAGCTTCCAGGTCTGGCGGGCCCTGCTGGAGACGAACGCCGGGTTCTTCGCCGCCCAGATGGCGGCCATGGACAACGCCACCAGGAATGCCGGAGACCTGGTTACGGAGCTGACCCGCGAGGTCAACAAGGAGCGCCAGAGCTCGATCACCCTGGAACTGATGGACATCATCGGCGGCGCCGAAGCCGTCGCCCAGTAAGCCGAAGGGGCAAGGATGAAAGAAGGAACCGTCAAGGAGATCATCGGCGTCGTCGTCGACGTCGACTTCGCAGGTGGTGAGCTGCCGCCGATCTACAGCGCCCTGGAGGTGGCCGAAGAGGATCGCCCGGGCGACGAGCGGCTCGTCCTCGAGGTGCAGCAGCACCTGGGCGAGAGCCTCGTGCGGTGCGTGGCCATGGACGCCACCGACGGCATGGGGCGCGGCGCCCGGGTCGTCGATACCGGCGGCCCGATCCAGGTGCCCGTGGGCGAGGCCGCTCTGGGCCGCCTGTTCAACGTGATCGGCGAGCCGATCGACGGCAAGGGCCCCTTGCCCGAGGACACCCCCCGGCGCCCCCTGCACCGGAAGCCGCCCGCTCACGAGGACCAGGTCACGACCGACCAGATGCTCGAGACCGGCATCAAGGTCATGGACCTGATCTGTCCCTTCGCCCGCGGCGGCAAGCTCGGCCTCTTCGGCGGCGCCGGCGTGGGCAAGACGGTGATCCTCACGGAGCTGATCAACAACGTCGCCTCCGGACACGGCGGCTACTCGGTCTTCGCCGGCGTCGGCGAGCGCACCCGCGAGGGCAACGACCTGCTGGGCGCGCTCGAGGAGTCGGGGGTGATCGACAAGACCGCCATGGTCTTCGGGCAGATGAACGAGCCGCCCGGGGCCCGTCAGCGCATCGCCCTCACCGGGCTGACCATCGCCGAGCACTTCCGGGACGAGAGCGGCCAGGACGTGCTGTTCTTCGTGGACAACATCTTCCGCTTCATCCTCGCCGGCGCCGAGGTCTCGGCCCTGCTGGGGCGCATGCCGTCGGCCGTCGGCTACCAGCCGACCCTGGCCACCGAGATGGGCGCCCTCCAGGAGCGCATCACGACGACGAAGACCGGCTCCATCACCTCGGTGCAGGCGATCTACGTGCCCGCCGACGACTACACCGACCCCGGGGTGGTCTCCGCTTTCGCCCACCTCGACGGCCGCATCGTCCTGGAGCGGGCCCTGGCCGACCAGAACCTCTACCCGGCCGTCGATCCCCTGGCTTCCAGCTCCCGCATCCTCGACCCGCGCGTGGTGGGGGAGGAGCACTACGAGATCGCCCAGCGGGTGCAGGAGATCCTGCAGCGCTACCGCGACCTGCGCGAGATCATCGCCATCCTCGGCATCGACGAGCTCTCGGACGAGGACAAGCTCGTCGTCTCCCGGGCCCGGAAGATCCAGTTCTTCCTGACCCAGCCCATGCACGTGGCCGAGGCCTTCACCAACAAGCCGGGGGCCTACGTCAAGATCGAGGACACGGTGCGCGGTTTCCGGGAGATCGTGGAGGGCGCCCACGACGACGTGCCGGAGCAGGCCTTCTTCCTGGTGGGCACCATCGAGGACGCCCTGGCGGAGGCCGAGAAGCTATAGCCCATGGCCGACTATCCCCTGCGCGTCGTCACCCCGGAGCGCGTCCTGTTCTCGGGGCCGGTGTCGAGCCTGCGGGCGCCCGGCAGCGAGGGGTCCTTCGGCGTGCTGGCGCGCCACGCCCCCATGGTGGCGGCCCTGAAGACGGGTACCCTGTCCTTCGTGGAGGAGGGCGGGCGCCGGTCCCTCGCGGTCAGCGGCGGCTTCGTCGAGGTCTCCGGCGAGGGGGTCGCGGTGCTGGCCGAGACGGCCGAGTACGACTCCGAGATCGACGTGCCTCGCGCCGAGACCGCCCGCGAGCGGGCCCGGCAACGGCTGAGCTCGCAGATCGACATCGACGTCGAGCGCGCCCGGGCGGCGCTGCTGCGGGCCCTGACCCGCCTTCGGGTCGCCGACGCGAGTCCCTGAGGGGGGATCGATGGCTGACGTCTCCCCCCGCCTGCGCGACTTCCTCGAGACCCACATCCCCCTGATCGAGGAGGAGCTGTTCTCCTTTCTCCCCGTGCAGGACCCCGAGGAGTACCTCTACGGCCCGATGCGCGTCTACCCGGAGCGCGGCGGCAAGCGCTCCCGGCCGGCCCTGGTGCTGCTGTCGTGCGGCGCCCTCGGCGGAGACCTGCGCCGGGCCATGCGCACCGCCGCCGCCTTCGAGATGTTCCAGTCCTTCGCCCTGCTCCACGACGACATCGAGGACGACTCCGAGATGCGCCGCGGCGAGCCCTGCATTCACCGTCTTCACGGCGTGCCGCTGAGCATCAACGTGGGCGACGCCCTGTACGCCCAGGTCTTCGAGATGCTCGCCGCCAACGGCTCGCTCCTCGGATGCGAGATGACCCTGACCCTGATCCGGGAGATGCTCCGCGGCTCCCGGGAGACCTTCGAGGGGCAGGCCTACGACATCGGCTGGATCCGCAGCCGCACGGTCCCGGACGAGGAGGAGTTCATGACCATGCTGCGGAAGAAGACCGGCTGGTACACCGGCCGGGGACCGTGCACGGCGGGGGCCATCATCGCCGGGGCGCCGGAGTCGCAGCAGCGCGCTATCGGCGACTTCGGCGAGGCCATGGCCATCGCCTTCCAGATCCGCGACGACCTGCTGAACCTGATGTCGACGGAGGACGACGCGGCGCAGGCGCCGGGCCTGACGGCGGGGGCCTACGGCAAGGAGCGGGGCGGCGACATCGCCGAGGGCAAGCGCACCCTGATCATCATCGACCTGCTGAGAAAGTGCGACGGCGCAGACCGCTGCCGCGTCCTCGAGATCCTGCACACCGGGCGCGACGAGACGACGCCCGAGCAGACCGAGACCGTGATCGGCATGGCCACCGAGCGCGGTTCGATCGCCTACGCCTCCGAAGTGGCGGACCGGCGCGGCCAGGAAGCCCATCAACTGCTGGAAGAGCTACCGGCGACGGAAGAGCGGGAACTGCTGCGGGAGATGCTGGAGTTCTTCGTCCACAGGGCTTACTGAGCCGCGAGGCGGGCCTCCCGGCGGGGTTCCGCGCTCAGTCCCCCGGGTCGTACAGGTAAGCCAGCAGCAGCCGCGCGCAGTTGACGATGGCGCCGGCGTGGCAGATCTCGAGACCGTGGGTGTTGTCGCCCGGGTAGGCGATCAGGGAGGCGCGGCCGGCGGAGCCGGCGGCCCTGGCCAGGGTGGCATCGCTGGCGTAGCTGCTGAGGACGGCGGTCTGCACGCCGAAACCGAGATCCCCGGCCAGCACCGTCATGTGATCGATCATGGGCTCGTGGTAGAGCCCGGAGACATCCTTTGAGGGCAGGACCGGGTCGGCGGTGTTGGCGATCTGGTACTCCTCGGCCACGGGGGCCAGGTCGAGGGCGATGACGGTCTCGGCCGGCAACTGACCCACCGACCAGACGGCGCCGAGACCGCCGATCTCCTCCTCGGCGCTGGCCACGAGGTAGACGTCCCGGGCCGGCGGCTCCCGGTGCAACTGGCGGGCGGCGGCCACCAGCACGGCGAGTCCCGCCCGGCAGTCGAGGTTGTAGCCGCACAGGAACTCCTCTCCCAGCCACCACGGGGTCTTCCGCCCCCGCGCCAGCACCACGCGCCGCCCCGGCCGCACGCCGTGGCGCTTCAGGCTGTCCGCATCGAGCTTCGTCTCCACGTACATCTTCTCCCACGTCAGGGCGGCGCCGGACTTCAGGGCGCCGGCCGGGCTCTCGCCCGTGACGTGCTTGGAGCCGATGGAGAGCACGCCGGGAACGGACTCGGAGCCGAGCACCTCCACCGGGGTCTCGCCCACGGCCCAGGGGTGCAGTCCGCCCACGGGCTGAACGCGCAGACGGCCCCCGGCCTCGACGCGCTTGACGATCATGCAGATCTCGTCCTTGTGGGCGGTCACCGCCGTGGCGCTGTCGCTCCGGCGGCCCTTGAAGCGGAGGACGAGGCTGCCGGCGGCGTCCTGACGGATCCCTTCGGCGCAGAAGGCCAGCATCTCGAGCAGCAGAGCATCGACCTCCCCTTCGACCCCGGAGGGTCCGTGGGCTACCAGCAGGCGTTCCAGGTCGGCGACCAGGAGGGAGCGGTCGACGTTCACGGCGGGTCCTTTCGCCGGCTCAGTTTCCCATGGCGGCGGCTGCCGGCATCAGCTCGCCGAGGAATTCGTCGGCCAGGGAGCGCAGACGCTTCTGCAGGCGCAGGCGGCCCCGGTTGACCCGGGACTTCACCGTGCCCACCGGGCAGTCGATGATCTTGGCGATCTCCTCGTAGGACAAGCCGTCGAGATCGCGCAACTCCACCGCTTCCCGGAACTCCACCGGCAACTCCTCGATGGCGCGGGTGACCGAGGAATGCACCTTGCGCGCATCCGTATATTCGCCAGGAAGCGGGTCGGAGTCCACCGGCTCGAAGCAGGAGATACGCTCCTCCTCCTCCGGGGGGGGACCGATGGGGACCCAGTGCCAGCGCTTGCGCCGGCGCAGCTCGGTCTTGGCCAGGTTCCCGGCGATGGTGTAGAGCCAGGTCGAGACCTGCTCGATGGCGGGGTACTGGTGCTTGTGGCGCAGGCAGCGCAGGAAAGTCTCCTGCACGATGTCCTCGGCGGTCTCGCGGTCGCCCACGAAGCGATAGGCGAAGCTGTACAGGGGCGCGCGGTAGCGCCGCACGAGGACGGCGAGCTTGTTCGTGTCGTGGGCGGCCTGCCGCAGGACGTTGCGATCGGAGTGCGCTTGGGTGGCATCCATGACTGCCTCCATCTCTTGCGAGGGCTTGGCTGTAGGTCTCGTGGTCTGGAACGCAATCTGCGTGCCAGACCATGAATATTCTCGCAACCACCTGTTTACAATGATGTTGTGGAGTATTCCCCCGATCCTGTCCGAGACTCTGAGGACCGGCTGGCGGCTCAGGATTCTGAGGATTCGCTCCAGAGTTCTGAGCCTTGGGCGGCTTTGACCCGCTTCGGATGCGGCCCTTAGATTCGGCGCCATCCCAGCGGAAAGAAGAATGGACGCGGACGTCACCCGGACCCTCCAGAAGTTCTGCGAGACCAACGACCTCCGGCGGCTCGAGGCGGAGGAGATCCTGGAGTTGCTGGCCGACGGGGAGGATCCCGAGTGGATCGCCTCCCAGGCGGCTCAGGACCGGCCCGGGTCGGCGGAGCCCCTCGCCGCCCTGCTCGAGGAACTGGCTCCTCAAGTGCGGCCGGCCCCGGTCGAAGAGGCGGAGCCGGAGATAGCGGCCGAGAGTCCCGGGATCGACATCGAGTCGAGGCTGGGCGCCCTCGGTCAAGCCCTGCCCCCCGGGGTCGATGCCGGGCAGCTGCGGCAGGTGCTGGACTCGCCGCAGGGCGGGCTGATGGCCGACTTCGGTCTGTTCTGCCAGGAGCGCGGTTACGAGTCTCCCGGGGAGGAGGAGCTGCAACGGATCCACGAAGAATGGCTGCAGACCCCGCGGGACAGCCTCGGCGGCCGGCGCCCGGCGGAGATGCTGCAGGGAGGGCGGCTGCTGCCGGAGAGGGTGGTCACCTTCCGCCGCCAGCAGCCGAAGGTGGGGCGCAACGACCCCTGTCCGTGCGGCAGCGGCAGGAAGCACAAGAAGTGCTGCGGGCGAGGAGGCTGAGGGATTGGAGCGGAAGGAGGGCCGGATCGCCGGCGTCTTCACCCTGGAGCTGGACGTGTTCGGCGACCACCGCGGGAGGTTCGCCGAGATCTTCCGCCGCGAGTGGTTCCCCGGGCGCGCCTGGGATCGGTTTCAGGTCAACCGCTCCCACTCGGTGCCCGGCGTCCTGCGCGGCCTGCACTTCCACCACCTCCAGGCCGACTGCTGGCACTGCGTGGCCGGGTCGTTGCGCGTAGGTCTGTACGACCTGCGGCGGAGATCCCCGACCCGCGGCGTGGGGGAGGTCCTGCAACTCGACGGCGAGTCCTTCCGGTCTCTCTTCATCCCGCCGGGAGTGGCACACGGCTATCACACCCTCACCGAGGCGACCTTCCTGTACGTGGTCGACCAGTACTACACGGGAGGGGACGAGCGCGGCCTGGCCTGGGACGATCCGGAGGTCGGCCTCGACTGGGGCGTCAAGCCCGGCACGAGCCCCTCGATCTCCGAGCGGGACGCCGCCAACCCCCGGCTGTGCGAGCTCGGAGAGGCCGACCTGCCCTGATGGTCCTGCTCGAGTCCCTCGTGCGCTCCGGAGCGTTGCGCATCGCGCCTCCGGGGCAGGTGTTCTGGTACACCTCCGGCACGGTGGGGCCCTACTACATCAACACCCACTACCTCTTTGGCGGCCCCGAAGGCGCCGGGGAGCTGCTCGCCTTCATCGATGCCGAGTCGAGGTTCGCCGATTTCCACGCACGCCTGGTGGAGCGCGTCTCGGCGCAGCTGGCATCGGACCGGGACTATGCCGCCGTGATCGACGCCCTGGTCGCCTCGATCGGCAGGCGTGAGCCGGCGGGCGGGGTCGACTGGATCTCGGGAGGAGAGCGCCGCGACTGGTTCTTCTCCGCCGCCGTCGCCCTGAGGACGGGGCGTCCGCACCTCTACCTCTACAAGGACGGAGCCGCCCTGCGGCCGGAGGGGGATGTCCTGAAGGAGGCCGGCGATCTCCGTGGCCGGACCACGGCTCACGTGGCCGACCTGGTGACCGAGGCCTCCTCCTACACCCGCGCCTGGATCCCGGCGTTGCGCGGGCGGGGCGGTGAGATGGCGGTCAGCGCCAACGTCGTCGACCGCGGACAGGGGGGGGTGGAGGTGATCGCCGCGGCCGGCGTCGACGCCGGGGCCTGTCTGCGCATCGACGAGGTCATGTTCGCCGATCTGCGCCATCGCCGCCTGATCAGCGAGGTCCAGCATTCGCTGCTGGTCGACTACTTCGGCGACCCCGCCGGCGCCATGCGCCGTTTCCTCTTGGAGCACCCGGCCTTCCTCCAGGGCGCTCTGGCCTCCGGCGAGGCGCGCATCGCCGAGCGGGCCCGGCTGCTGGTGGAGCGGGATCCGTACGGGTTGAGGGACGGCTGAGGCCGCCGCCTATCCGGCCGCCTCGAGCATCTCCTCCACCACCTGCACCGACACCAGCTGGGACACACCCTCCTCCGGCATGGTCACGCCGTGGAGGGCGTCGGCCGACGCCATGGACAGCTTGTTGTGCGTCACCGCGATGAACTGGGTGGTGCGCGCGAACTCGCGCAGCACGTGCAGGAAGCGCTCGGTGTTGGTGTCGTCCAGGGGGGCGTCGACCTCGTCGAGGATGCACCAGGGGCTCGGCTTGACCTGGTAGATGGCGAAGAGCAGGGCGATCGCCGTCAGGGCGCGCTCGCCCCCGGAGAGCAGGCCGATGCTCTGCAGGCGCTTGCCCCGGGGCCGGGCGGTGATCTCGATGTTGGACTCCAGGGGATCCGCGTCGGCCTCCAGTTGCAGATCGGCCTCGCCGCCGGGAAAGAACCGGGCGAAGGTCTCGCGGAACCTCTCGCGGATCTCGGTGAAGGTCTCGCGGAAGAGGCGCCGGGCGACGCGGTCGATGTGCTGAAGGCTCTTGCGCAGGTCCTCGGCGGCGGCCTGCAGGTCGTCGCGCTGTCCGCAGAGGAAATCGTGGCGCTCCTTCTGCTCCTCGAAATCCTCCAGGACCGCCACGTCCACCGCGCCCAGCCGCCCGATGGAGCGGCGGATCTGCTCCAGCCGATGACCGGCGGCTTCAGCGTCGAAGTCGGCCTCCTCGAGGGGACCGAGACCCGCCACATCGACCTCGTATTCCTCGGTGAGCCGCTCCTGGACCCGCCGGGACTCGGCGCCCATCTCCGCGAGCCGCAGCTCCAACTGGTGCCGGCGGTCCCTCTCGGCCACCAGGTCCCGCTGCAGGCGGCGGATCTCCTCCTCGAGCCGTTGGACCCCGGCCGTCCCCTCCTGCCACTGGCGGTGGCGGTCCTGACGCTCGCCTTCCAGACGCTCCCGCTCCCCGTGGCTGGCGGCCAGTTGCGCCGTGATCTCCTTCTCTTCCTCCTCCAGCCGGGCACGGTCCCGATCGGCCTGGGTCACCTCCTTCTGCAGCCGTTCGATCGTGGTCTCGTGACTCTGGCGGACCCGTTCCAGGCGCTCGGACTCGTCCCGCAGACCCCTGGTCTGCGCCTCGATCCGAACCTTCTCCATGCGCAGGCCTCCGAGGGCCTCCTGCTGCTCGCGCCGGAAGTGCTCGGCGGCCTCGAGCCGCTCCTCCCGGGACTGGATCCGGGCCTCCAGCTCCGCCGCCTCCCCCTCGATCCGGGTCAGGCGCTCCTCTTCCAGAGGGCCGCCGTCGGCCAGCCGGCGGAGCCTCTCCGCGATCTCGGTGAGCCTTTTCTGCTGTTGCTCGCGTCGAGCCGTCAGCCGGTCCCGCTCGTCGCGGGCCGAGCGAAGCTGCAGGCGCTCCTCCCCCTCGGCCTGGCGTTCGCTCTCCAGCCGCCCGGTCAGGCTTCCCATGCGGGCCTCGAGGACGTCCCGGCGCCTCACCTCCGCTCCGGTGACCGCCTCGGCGGCGGCCAGGCGCGCCTGCCGGCGCGACAGGGCGAAGCGCAGCTCTCCGATCTCCCGTCGCCGCCGGAGGAGGCCTTCCTCGGATGCCTCGGCGCCGCCGGCCAGGCGACCATCGGTGCCGACCCCCTCGCCGACCGCGGTCACGAGGCGCATGGGCAAGCCGCGGTGCCGGCGGGCCAGGGCGACCGCCGTGGGCAGATCGTCCACGAGAAAGGCGTTGTGCAGAAGCCGGTTCAGCAGCGGCGCCAGGTGGTCGCCGGCCCGGACCCGCTCCACCAGGGGGCCCGAGACCCCGGCGACACCGCTCAGGTCCACCGGCGGCTCCCGGGGGCCGTCCTGCCAGGAGAGGGGGTAGATCCCCGCCCGGCCGGAGCGTCGGCGCAGGTATTCGAGGGCTTCCAGCAAACCGTCGTCACGGCGGGCCACCAGGGCCTCGAGGGCGTCGCCCAGAACGGTTTCCACGGCGCGTTCCAGACCCGGTTCGACCGCGACCAGATCCCCGAGGACGCCTTCGAAGAGTTCGGAGCAGGGGGAATCGACCAACAGCTCGCGGACCCCGCCGGCATAGCCTTCGTACCCGGAGCGCAGCTTCTCCAGGCCCTGGACGCGGGCGCTCTCCGACTCGATCTCGCGGCGCAGCTCGGCCAGGCGGCCGATGCTCGCCGAGACGACGGCTTCGGCCACCGCCCTCCTCTGCCTGGCCTGGTCGAGAACTTCGGCGATCGCCGCGATCCGCCCCCGGCGCACCTCCAACCGGGATTCGACGGCCGCCACCGAGGTGCGCGCCCGGTCCAGGCCGCCGTCGTCCTCCTCGACCTCGGCGCGCAGGTGCGCCGCCATCTGCTCGAGGCCGTGGCCCTCCGTCCGCAGCCGGACCATGGATTCGCTGCGCTCGCTCCTCTCGCGCATCAGCTCGCGCAAACGGCGGTTCTCGCCTTCCAGTCCAGACCGGATCGACTCGTAGTCCGCGAAGGCTGCAGAGGTCTTGTCCTCCTGCGATCGCAACCGGTCCGCCACGCCCGCCGCCTTGGCCTCGGTCCGCTCGAGATTCGACCGGGTCTCCTCGAGCTGGCCGGCGGTCTCGCGCAGCTGGGTGCGCGAGTCCTCCCGCAGGCCCGAGGCGCGCTCCATGGACCGCTCCTGGGCCTGGCGCCGCTCCCGCGACGAGACCAGCCGGGTGTCGAGGGTGTGGATCTCCTCCTGACATCTGGACAGGCGAAGGCCCGCCTCCTGCAGGGCGCCCTCGGACTCGGTGAAGGCGAGGCGCTGCGTCTCCAGCTCGGCCTCGAGGGCCGTGAACCTGGTCAGTCCCGCCTCAACCGTCCTGGACAGCTCGTCGAACTCCTGCTGCAGGGGCTGCAGCCGCTCCTGCAGGGAGAAGAACTGGTGCCGGCCGAAGCGCACGTCGAGGTCGTCGAGCTCGGACCTCAACTCCTGGTAGCGTCGGGCCCGGCCCACCTGGCGGCCGAGGAGGTCGACGTTCCGCTTGATCTCGCCGATGCGATCCTCGAGGCGCAACAGGTCCGCCCGGGTCGACTCGAGCTTGTTCCAGGTCGACCGCCTGCGGGCCTTGTACTTGGTGATCCCCGCCGCTTCCTCGAGGAGGCGGCGGCGGTTCTCGGTCTTGTCGCTGATGATCTCGTCGACCATCCCCTGCTCCATCACCGAGTAGGCCCCCGGACCCAGTCCCGTATCCATCAGCAGGTTCTGGATGTCGAGGAGCCGGCACGGAACCTTGTTCAGCAGATAGTCGCTGTCGCCGGAGCGGAACAGGCGGCGGGTGATGGTCACCTCCGTGTAGTCGATGGCCAGTCCCTGCTCGGTGTTGTCGATGGTCAGCGATACCTCGCACATGCCCAGAGGCTTGCGGCTGCGGGTGCCGGCGAAGATCACGTCCTCCATGCGGTGGCCGCGAACGGCGCCGGCGCGCTGCTCGCCGAGGACCCACCGGATCGCTTCCACGATGTTGGACTTGCCGCAGCCATTGGGCCCGACGATACCCGTGATCCCGGAACCGAAGGGGATCTCCGTCTTGTTGAGGAAGGACTTGAAGCCGAAGACGTCGAGATGGGTCAGACGCAAGCCGAAATCTCCTCGCCGGAGGCGCGACCGGCGGGAACGGGCGGATGCGGGGAGAGAGGCGAACCACTACCGGGTGGGGAGCGACACAGGAACGATACCATCATGTAGGTTACCCGGTCAAGGCGGAGACCGGCGGGCCGGGTGCCCTGGGCGCCTCAGAAATCGAGCGTCGAGTCGTCGGGAAGCTCGTCGTCGAGGCCCATGGAGATGGCGTGCTCGGCGGTGATCTCCCGGCGTCCGCCGAAGCCGCCGTCCACCTCGTGCCAGTAGCCGATGCCGGCTTCGCCCCGGCGCCAGCACAGGTAGACCCAGCGTCCCTCGTAGGTGGTGGGGAAATCGACGATACCCTGTTCCAGGCCCCCGGCGGGAAAGCGCAGGCCAAGGGCGAGGATGTCCTTGTGCACGATCCCCTCCACGGCCGCCGCGGCCTCCTCCATGCCGCGGCGGTGGTCGAGGAGCTCGGCGTGGTCCGGGTTGTCCGCCGATTCGACGTCGTCCCCCCAGAGGGTCTGAAGGATCTGGAGGCCTTCGTAGTGCCGGACCCAGCTCTGGCGGTGCTCGTCCAGGCGGGCGAAGACCGACTCCAGCCAGGGGATCATGCCCTTGGCCTGGTCGATGGTGAAGGGGCGGTGGGAAGCCATGTCGTTACAGGAAGATATGCAGAGTGGCCTGCCGCGGGTGGCGGAAGGGCCTTCGATGTGGAATTCTTGCGCAGCATGGGGGGCGGCGTCATATTTGCTCGGCGCCCGGGCTCGCCCCCGGGCCTTCTTCGTTGAGGCTCTCCGTAATGGCGGTTACCACCGACGATGTGAAGCGGGTTGCGGCCCTGGCCCGGCTCGACCTGTCAAGGCAGCAGGAGGAGCGCCTCACCGCCGAACTCGGCCGCATCCTGGCCTACATGGAAAAGCTCGACGAGCTCGACACCGAGGGTGTGGAGCCCACCTCCCATGCCACACCGGTGGCCGGCGTCCAGCGCCGGGACGAGGCCGCGCCCTTCGACGGACTGACGGAGTTGCTGGCCCAGGCGCCCGACATGCGGGAGGGCTGTTTCCGCGTCCCCCGGATCATCGAGTGAGCCTTTCCCGGCGGGTCCGAGGCCGACGCTCCGCGACCGGAGCCGGAGGAGGAGCGTGACTGAGTACGCAGGTCCGAAGTTCGTCGTCGTCGCCGGCGGTGTGATGAGCGGCGTCGGCAAGGGGCTCACCACCGCCTCCATGGGACGCATCCTCCGGGAGTACGGGTACCGAACGACGGCCGTCAAGATCGATCCCTACATCAATTACGACGCCGGCACGATGCGGCCCACGGAGCACGGCGAGGTATTCGTCACCGACGATGGCGGCGAGATCGATCAGGACCTCGGCAACTACGAGCGCTTCCTCAGCATCGATCTGCCGCGCCGGAACAACCTGACCACCGGGCAGATCTACCACACCGTCATCGAGCGCGAGCGCCGCGGCGAGTACCTCGGACAGACCGTGCAGCCCATCCCGCACCTGACCGACGAGATCCAGCACCGGATCGTCGAGGCCGGGGAGGGCTTCGACATCGTCCTGATCGAGATCGGAGGAACGGGCGGGGACTACGAGAACGAGCTGTTCCTGTTCGCCGTGAAGGGCATGGAGCGGGAGCTCGGCGAGGAGCACTTCCTCTACGTGCTGATCACCTATCTGCCCATTCCCAGCCACGTGGGGGAGATGAAGACGAAGCCGACGCAGCAGGCGATCCGTCTGCTCTCCCAGCAGGGCATCTTTCCCGATTTCATCATCTGCCGCGCCGAGACGCCCCTCGACGACATCCGCAAGAAGAAGATCATGGTCAACGCCAACGTGCCGAGGGAGCACATCATCTCGGCGCCGGACATGGCCACGATCTACGACATCCCCATCCGCCTGGAGGAGGAGGGACTCGGCGCCAAGATGCTGGCCAAGCTGGGGTACGAGCCCCGGCGCCGGCCCGACTGGTCCCGCTGGGAGCGGCTGCTGAAGCACAGCAAGAGCCCGGCACGGAGCCTGCCCGTGGCCCTGGTCGGCAAGTACGTGGAGATCGGCGACTTCCAGCTCACCGATTCCTACATCTCCGTGAACCAGTCGCTGCTGCATGCCGGCGTCTCCCGCGACACCCGCGTGGACATCACCTGGATCGACGGCCGCGACTTCGAACACGGCGAGCGCAGCGTCGAGGAGCTTCTCGACTTCGGCGGCATCATCGTGCCGGGCGCCTTCGGCGAAGGGGGCTCGGAAGGGGTGATCGCCGCCATCCGGCTGGCCCGCGAGCAGGGCGTGCCCTTTCTGGGGTTGTGCTACGGCATGCAGCTGGCCGTCATCGAGTACGCCCGCCACGTGGCGGGCATCGAGCGCGCCACCTCCGAGGAGTTCTCGGACGACTCCGACTACCAGGTGGTGGCCATCCAGGAGAGCCAGAAGCACGCCCTCCGGGAGAACCGCTACGGCGCCAGCATGCGCCTAGGGGCCTACGCCGCGGTGTTGCGGAAGGACAGCCGGGTGCTCGAGGTCTACGAGCGCTCGGGACGGCTCCTCGAGGACCGGGCCCGCATCCGGCAGCTCCTCGACACCCCCGACGAGTCCTTCCGCGTCGGACAGATCATGATCGACCGCGACAAGGTCGTCCTCGAACGGCACCGGCATCGCTACGAGATCTCGCCCCGTTTCGTCGAGCTGCTGGAGGAGGAGGGCCTGGTGTTCTCCGGCCACCATCGCCGGGTCGACGGGACGCGGCTGATGGAGTTCATCGAGCTGCCGGACCATCCCTTCTTCATCGCCACCCAGGCCCACCCCGAGTTCAAGTCCCGGATGGACAACCCCGCGCCCCTGTTCTCCGGCTTCGTCGACGCGGCCCTGGCCCACCAGGCCGAGCGGGCCCCCGATGTCCGGGCCACGGCGCCCTGAGGCCCCGCTCTCGCCCGATATCGCCGGACCGCGCCTCGCCGGCGCCGTGACCGCCCTTTCGTTGCTCGGTCTCCTCGGCTGCGGTTTTGCCGACAGGCCCCCGTCCCCGGAGCCTGAAGCCCCGGAGGGGATCGAGCGCGAGTCGTGGGACGTGCAGCTTGAGCTGCGCGGCAATGCCTCCTCGGTCGCCGTGGAGGCCGCCTACGTGGCCGACCTGCCGGACGGCATCACACGCGCCGACGGCGGCGTGACAGTGACCTTCATCGACTCCCAGGGCGGACCTGCGACCCGGATCAGGGCCGAACACCTGCTCATCGACCACGGCCAGGACGTTGTCGGCTTCTCGGGCGATGTGGTCGCCGAGGCCGGCGGTCCCGGGGTCACGGCCCGCGCCGACTCCCTCACCTGGGACCGCCGCACCGACCGCCTGGACGCCGCCGCCGCCGACCTCATCCTGCCGGACGGCCGGCTGCGGGCCGGCCGGCTCGACGGCGGCAGCGACCTGGCGTCCTGGTCGGCCACCGATGTGGCCGGCGCTTTCTCTGGATCCCGCGACCGTGCGGAAGATCCCGCGGCCCTCGTCCACATCGAGGCCGCCAGCGCCGCCCTGCAGGTTCACGGCGGCCAGGTCGCGGCCTCCTTCGACCAGGTGCGGTCGCGCTGGCGCGACCGCCGGTTCGCGGCTCTGCGCGCCCGCTACGAAGGCCGCAGCCGCCGGATGGTTCTGGAGGGTTCGGCCTCCATGGTGGACAGTGGACGCGGACGACGCCTGCTGGCCGATGTCATCGACATCGAGCTCAGCCGGTCCCGCTTCGCGGCGGCCGGCAACGTGCGCGTCGAGGGCGAGGCCCGCCTGTGGGCGGAGACGATCGAGGAAGACGGGGATCGCTGGCGAGTCCAGGGGGACCCGGCGCGGGCCGAGGTGGACGGGCGCACGCTGCGGGCGCGCAGGCTCTACGTCAGCGAGGGCACCGACACGGTCATGGCGGCCGGGGAAGTGTCGGCCTGGGAGGGGGGGCGGCGCATCACCGCCGACTCCCTGTGCCTGGCCCGGCCCGAGGACGAGGTGGAGGCCTTCGGCGCCGTGAGGGTGGCCGCAGACGACCTCGAGGGCGACCTGCGTTCCCGGCGGCTCCGGTCCGGCGCCGCCGGCGACCGGCTCGTCATGTGGAGGGAAGCCCGCCTGACGCGCAGCCGCGAGTACGGCGGCGACCTGACCCTGCGCGCCGATTCCCTGATCCTCGACCGCTCGCAGCAGCACCTGGACGCGATCGGGGCCTTCCTCCTCGAGTCGCCGCCCGCCGTCGAGTTGAGGGCCCGCCGCGGCGTCTACGACACCCAGGGAGGGGCGGCGGCCCTGTTCGGCGAGGTCGAGTTCCTCCACCACACCGAGGCCGGCACCAGCCGCCTGGTCTCGGACAGCAGCCGCCTCGAGCTGGCGGACGGCGGGCCGGTGGCCCTGACCTGGCCCGACGACCTGCGGGGGCGTCTGAGGGGGAGCGGGGAGACCTGGCTCAGCGCCGGTTCAGGGCGCGCTGCGCTGGTCTCCGGCAGGCTGAGCAGCCTGGCTCTGGAGGGCCGCGTCGAGGCCGTTCACCGCGGCCCCTCGGAGGAGCGCCTCAGCCGGTTCACGGCCGAGCGGATGGAGCTGAGCTTCGACGACGCGGGGAGCCTGAGACAGGTCCTGGCCAGCGGGGCCGCCCAGGTCCGCCTGCGGCTGTCCGAAGGCGGACGTGAAGAGGAGGTCTCGCTCAACGAGATAGAGGGAGAGGGGCTGGAGATCGACCTGCAGGAGGGAGTCGTGCAAACGGTGCGGGTCCTCGATGAAGTCGAGGGCCGCTTCGAGCCCGCCGGGCGGGGCGACTGAGCAGGGCCCGCGGATGCTGCGCGTCGAGGAGATCGTCAAGACCTACGGCCGGCGGCGGGTCGTGGACGGCGTCTCCGTGCACCTCGGTCCTGGCGAGGTCGTGGGCCTCCTGGGGCCGAACGGAGCCGGCAAGACGACCACCTTCCACAGCATCACCGGCTTCGTGCGCCCCGATGGCGGACGGGTGCTGCTCGACGACGAGGACCTGACCTGCCTGCCCATGTACCAACGGGCCCGACGGGGGATCGGCTACCTGCCGCAGGAGACCTCGATCTTCCGTGGTCTGTCGGTGGCGCAGAACGTCTCCGCCGTGCTCGAGGCGCGCGGCGTCGGCCGCCGGCAGAGGGAGGAACGCGTGGCCGGCCTGCTGGCCGAGCTGAACCTCGAGGCCCGCGCCGGCCAGCGCGCGGACAGCCTCTCCGGAGGCGAGACCCGCCGCGTCGAGATCGCCCGGGCCCTGGCCACGGAGCCGCGCTACATGCTCCTGGACGAACCCTTCACCGGCATCGACCCGCGCACGGTGGACGACATCCAGTCGATCGTCGGTGAGCTGCGCGCCAAGGGGCTGAGCATCCTCATCACCGACCACAACGCTCATGAAACCCTGGAGATCGCGGACCGGGCCTACGTAATGGTCGACGGAGTGATCCTGACCTCCGGCACCGCTCCCGACCTCGCCCGCGACCGGGACGTGCGCAGGCTCTACCTCGGCGACCGTTTTCGTCTCTCCTGACCGGCACCGGCGGTGGTCGGCCGAGAAACGCTTGCAGCAAATGTTGTGCCTCGATCCTTGACAGGCTCCGGGGCCCCGGGGTATATTCACCCCAGAAACTCTCGGCCGTACGGCCTCAAGTCATTACAAGAGTGAAGGTTACGCTACCGTGACGATGCTCCGTCTGTCACAGAGTCTCAGCCTGCAGCAGCGCATGGCGCCGCAGTTGATACAATCGCTGCAGCTGTTGCAGATGTCGACGCTTGAGCTGGAGCTGGAGATCAAGCAGCAGATGGAGATCAACCCCCTCCTGGAGGAGGCGGCGGAGCTGGACGAGGAGGATCTCGAGCCCGAGCCGGAGCCGGAGGAGCTCGAGACGCCCGAGCAGGAAGCGGCCCTCGAGGAGCAGGAGTTGAAGGAGGAGGAGGTTCCCGAGGATCTCGACGAGATCGACTGGGATGCCCTGCTCGACGACCAGCTCGACCAGAACTCCTACAACGAGGAGATCACCGAGTACGACCCGGACTGGGAGCAGGACCGCGAGCCCCGGGAGAACCGCATCACCACCGTCGCTCCCCTGATCGAGCTGCTGAAGGAGCAGTTGCTGATGAGCGACCTGCAGGGCGCGGATGTGGAGACGGCGGAGTTCATCATCGGCAGCATCGACGACCGCGGGTTCCTGACCTGCACCGCCGAGGAGATCGCCGAGGCGGTCGACGTGCCCGTGGAAGACGTGGAGCGCGTCCTGGCCGTCATCCATACCTTCGAACCGCCCGGCATCGGGGCCCGCGATCTGGTCGAATGCCTGCTGATCCAGCTCGAGTTGAAGGAGGGCCGGGAGAACTACTATGACTTGGAGCTGGCCAGGAAGGTGGTGCGCCACCACATGGAGGATCTCACCCGGCGCCGGTTCTCACAGATCACCCGCGCCCTCGGCGTCGAGAACGAGGAGTTGAGGGGGGCCATGGAGGTGATCGAGCGATTGCACCCGAACGCCGCCGCCGCCGTGGAGGCCGGGTTCAGCAGCCCCGGCATGCTCACCCTCGACACCAGCGTCGCCTACATCACGCCCGACCTGATCGTCGAAAAGGTGGGAGAGGACTGGGTCGTCAGCCTCACCGACGGCCACCTGCCGTCGTTGACCATCAACCGCTCCTACGCCCAGCTGGTGAGGGGCCGTCGAGGCCGCAGGGACGAAGTCAGGACCTACGTGTCGAAGAAGCTCAACGACGCGCGCTGGCTGCTCAACGCCATCAACCAGCGTCGGGCGACGATGCTCAAGGTCTCCAACTACCTGGTGCGGGCGCAGATGAACTGGTTCGAGCACGGCCCCGCCCATCTCAGGCCGATGATCCTTCAGGACGCGGCCGATGCCGTGGGCATGCACGTGTCGACCATCAGCCGGGTCAGCAACGGCAAGTACATGCAGACGCCCCACGGCGTGTTCGAGCTCAAGTATTTCTTCGACAGCAAGGTTCAGCGCGACGATGGCGAGGAGGTATCGTCGCGCAGCGTCAAGGAGAGCATCTCCGCCCTGATCGAGGGCGAGGACAAGCAGGAGCCCCTCAGCGATCAGGCCATCGCCGACGAGCTCGGCAAGGAGGGCATCAAGATCGCCCGCCGCACGGTGGCAAAGTACCGCGTGCAGCTCGGTATCAACTCCCAGCGCTATCGCAAGCAGGTGTTCTGAGGCCGGCCCCGCACCCTTGACAACGCCCACGGCGGCGCCGTAGCCTAGCCGGTCAGCCCATGCAGACGGAGAGATCGACCATGAGACTCCTGCCGGTCGCCGCCAGCCTCCTCCTTCTCGGTAGCGGGTGTGGATACAGCTACTACTCCAGTCCCCTGCGCCCCGCAGGCGGGCAGGAGGAGGCCATGACCGTGGCCGACGACGGTTCGGTGACCTACGCGCAGGGTCGGCTCGAAGTCCGGCTTCGCCCTCTCACCGACGAGGAGCTCAACCGCCAGTTCGCCTCCCACTCCCGCTCGGGGCCCGCGTCGACCAATCCCTTCACCTTCGGCGACACCGAGCTCGGGGAGGGCGGGGAGGGACAGCCCCGCTTCACGGTCTTTCATCTCAACGTCAAGAACTACGCCTTCCCCAAGGTACAGATCGACCCGACCCAGGTGGAGCTGGCGGCGGACAACGGCCGCCGGTACTGGAGCCTCGACGTACGGCAGCTGGAAAACTACTACCGGGCCTACGTCCTCGGTTACCGGGGCAACGAATACGACCGCTTTCAGGAGCGCATCGACCTGGCCAGGCGCAACATGTTCCGCAAAGAGGTCATCTTCAGCGGTCAGGAATCGGAGGGCTACCTCGTCTTTCCGGTGCTCCACCCGGACGTCGCGCAGATCGAGGTGACGATCTTCGACACGGTGCTCCGGTTCGACTATCGCAACGAGCCGATGGAGACGGTGAACATCCGCTACCGGTTCGAGCGCGACGTGGGCCGCCTCTACCCGGACGGCACCCGGACGCTCTCCGCCAGGGACTGACCCTTGGCCGCCACCGGAGGGGGTCAGCCGCCCCCGACCGGGAGCCCCCATGGTTACGCGGCCCCGAAACGAAATCTTGGGAGAAACGCGATGATCAGGATATCGACCCTGGCGCTGCTGGGCGCCCTGTTCCTGGCCAGCGACGGCTGGGCCGAGATCAAGAGCTGGCGCGTCGGTGACGACACCCATCCATGGGTCCTGCGGCCGGTGACCGGCCGCCTCGACCTGGGACGCAGCTGGGCCGTGGAGTTGCTCGCCGACGACGACGGCGACGGCCTGATCGACGAGGATCCCGTCGAGCTCATGGACAACGATGACGACGGGTCGATCAACGAAGATCCCGAGGATCCGCAGGTCGACAACGACGGCGATGGGCGCCTCAACGAAGACGAGGACAACAACGTCGACGACGATGGCGACGGGCTCATCGACGAGGATCCGTCCGAGTTGATCGACAACGATATCGACGGGCTGATCAACGAGGACGGCCCCGACCCGCAGGTCGACAACGACGGCGACGGCCTGCTCAACGAGGACGGCCTGTACTCCCGGTACGACGACGACTGGGACGGCCGGCTCAACGAGGATCCCGTCAACGGTGTGGACGACGATGGCGACGGGCTGGTGGACGAGGATCCCACCATGCCCGAGCACGGGGGCGGCGTGACCACCTGGATCCGGCCGATCCGCCTCGACAGCCTGCGCAACCTCGCCTACATGCTCAACCAGCGCTACAAGGCCGGCGAGTTCGGCGGCGTCATCCCCGGAAAGGATACCCAGCGGCCCTACATGGTGGTGCCGAGCGACCACGGCTACCGCCGCGAGGTCTCCGACCCCGTCTCCGGCGACTACTGGGCGGCGGCGGGGGTGATCCGCCGGGAGGATGCCGAGAGGTCGGTGGACGGCAACCTCTTCACGGAGTTCAACAGCACCAAGTACCATCGCGGGGGCATCGCGATGAACCTGATGGGCTACTACTACCTCAACCGCATCACCTTCCGCCCCCACCCGACCCTGCCGGGAGGCACTATCGCCAACTACTACATCCGCTACGGCGATCAGAACTCGATCAACGTCCGTTCCGAGTCCATCCAGGCCAACAGGACGTTGGTCTCCACCACCCGCGATCAACTCACCCCGGTGATCAAGAACCTCCGCTTCCCCACCTATGTCGCCGGCCGCGTCGACATCTTTTCCATCGATCCCGAGGGCGAGCTCAGCCAGATCGCCGAGCTCGGCCACTTTGGCGACGGTTTCGCCATCGACGGCCAGTACACCTCCGCCGTCATCGACGTGGGCGTCCCCACGCCGCGCGCCCGCCGCTACGACCGCGAGATCGAGCAGTTCTCTGCCGGGGAGCAGGACGCGTACGAGAGCCAGTTCGATCTGGACGCGCCCGGCGACCAGGTCAACTGGGGCAAGGTGCGCTGGAGGGGCCGCCGCGACGGCCTCGGAGGCGACGTGCGCATCCAGTTCCGGGTCGGCAACTCCCTGGACACCCACATCTATGCCCGCCGCCTGGGCCCCGGCTTCGAGGATGACCGGGACGCCAACGGCGATCCCCTGGACCTGTTCTCCTGGATCAAGCTCACCGACGGCCGCATCCCCGAACGCGAGTTGCGGTACAACGAGCTGGGCGCCGACGTGGGCGAGGACGGGGTCCGGGGTTGGAGCTTCTGGTCGGCGCCCTTCAAGCTGGAGGACGGCCTCATCGACGAGAGTCTGCCCGAGTCCGAATGGAGCGACGGCGGCGTCCAGTTGCCCCTGCCCGGAGGGACCCGCTACATCCAGTTCCGCGTCTATTTCGACGGCCCCCAGCACGGCGGCGCCCTCCTGGACTTCATCGAGTTCGACTACGACGCGCCCCTCGTCTCCGGGGGAGTGGTGGCCGAGATCTTCCCGTCGGGCGTTCCCCTGGGGGAGGAAACCCTCTTCCGCTACTACCTACGGCCGCTCTTCGAGCCGGGGGATCCCCTGGTCTTCAACCGGATCGAGATCGACGTTCCCAGCGTCGACACCCGCATCGACACCCTGCGCGTCGACGGCCAGGACTGGATCGAAATCGCCGCCGGCGCCGGCGGCGACCCCCTCCTGGACATCCATCCCGTCCGCCTCGCGCCCGCTCCGGGCAGCGCCGACAGCCTGGGGCAATTCGCCCAGTCCCTCGTGACCGACCCGAGGACCGGACTGCCCAGGCTGTCGATCAAGCTGCCCTCCATGGGCGCCGAGCACTTCCGGTTCGACCAGAACATCGAGGTCGTCTTTCGCTCCCGGCTCTTCCAGGGCTCCAAGCAGTTCCTCAGTACCTTGTGGAATGACGAGGTGGGCGCGGGCGAGGCGATCCCCCAGCCCACCGAAGACGGGGACGCCACTCCCGACGTGGGCACCAACTCCCGGCTGGTCGTCGTCGATGACATCGGCCGCGTCGTCGAGGCGCCCCGCGTCACTCCCAATCCCTTCACCCCCAACGGCGACGGAATCAACGACGAGGTGGTCTTCTCCTTCGACCTCTTCCTCCTCATGGAGGAGGTGGAGGTGCAGTTCGAGATCTACGACCTGTCCGGGCGCCGCCTGGTCCGGTTCGAGGCCGGCGACACGGCGGCGGGAGCCCTCGAGTTCACCTGGGACGGCCGCGACCAGAACGGCCAGCAGGTCCCGCCGGGGATCTATCTCTACCGTTTCGCCGTCGACTCCGACGACACCTCCGCCCTGAACTCCGGTGTCCTGTCCGTAGCCTATTGAGGTGCTGATCCCGAGTTCATAGGGCGCCGGCAGTGAGGCGCCTCCCGGTCATGGGTCACAGGTCCCGCCTCCTTGCGGGCGCCCTCATGCTGTCGGCCCTCGCCCTGCGCCTGGGATACATCCACCAGCACAGCGCCAGTCCGTTCTTCGACGCGCCCGTCGTCGATGCCCGGACCTTCCTCGAGCAGGCCCGGGCCATCGCCGGCGGTGATCTCCTCGGCGGCCCCGAACCCTACTGGCAGCCCCCGCTCTACATCTACCTGCTGGCCTTTGTCTGCTGGCTCCTGCCGGGCTCGTACTTCGTCGGCATCCGGCTCCTGCACGTCCTCCTAGGGGCCCTCTCCTGTCTCCTGGTCTACGGCCTCGCCCGCCGCGCCTTCGGCGAGCCGGCCGGCCGAATCGCCGGCTGTGCCGCCGCCGTGTGCGGCACCTTCCTCTATTTCGAGGGTGAGCTGCTGGCGGTGCCGGTGGAGGTCTTCCTCAACCTCCTGCTCCTTCACCTCCTCCTGCGGGCCCTCGACCGCAACCGAGGCCGCGACTGGGGGCTGGCCGGGGTGACGGCCGGGTTGGCGGCCCTCGCCCGGCCCAACATCCTGCTATTCGCGGCGCTCTACTGCGCCTGGCACCTGTGGCGGCGGCGCCCCGTGCGCGCTCTCCTCCCTTTCGTGGGCTGCGGCCTCCTGGTGATCCTGCCCGTCACCGTGCGCAACTGGGCCGCCGAGCCGGGGTTGGTCCTCGTCTCCGCCAACGGGGGCGTCAACTTCCATATCGGCAACAACGCCGACTACGAACGCACCGTCGCCCTGCGTCCGGGCGTGGAATGGGAGGAGATGGTCTCGGAGCCGGCCAGGGCAGGCCACGTGACGGCCGCCGCCAAGTCCTCCTACTTCCTGGGCAAGGGGCTGGCCTGGATCGCCGGCCATCCCATCGACTATCTCGGCCTGCTCGGCAGGAAGACCCTGCACTTCTGGAGCGGCCCCGAGACGAAGCGCAACCAGGATGTCTACTACGCCCGCCGGTACTCCTGGATCCTGAGCCTCCTGCTCTGGGACCGGTATCTCTCGGTGCCTTTCGGCCTGGTCGGACCCCTGAGCCTTCTCGGCCTGGGGTTGAGCCTCCGGATCCGGGGCGATCCCGCGGCCCTGCTGCGGCTCTACGCCCTCGGCTATACCGCGTCGGTCCTGTTGTTCTTCCCCGCCGCCCGTTACCGCATGCCGGTCCTTCCCGTGCTGATCGCCTTTGCCGCCCTCGCGGCCTGGCGCCTGTTCTCGAGCCTGCGCCGGGGAGCCTGGCCGGAGGTCTCGAGGCTGGGGGTGCCCCTGGCGGTCCTCCTGATCCTGTGCAACCTGACCCGCGCCGCCCCCGCCGACGAGGACGCCCAACTCCACTTCGACCTGGGCGAGGTCTATCTGCGCAAGGGGGAGTACGTCCTGTCCGAGGGCCACTCGCGCCGGGCGCTGGAGCTGGATCCGGAGTACAACTACGCCCGCCACAACCTGGCCGTGGCCTGTTTCCACCAGGGCCGCTACGGCGAAAGCGCGCGGACGGCGCGGGCCACCCTGGAGGAGAACCCCCGGAGGGTGGACACCCATGTGCTGCTCGCCAAGGTCCACCTGGCCCTGCAGGAGCCGCGGCAGGCCCTGACGAGCCTGCGCAGGGCCCTGGAGATCGATCCGGGCTCCGGCATGGCCAACTACGAGTACGGCCGCCTGCTCTATGGCCAGGGGCACTACGCCGAGGCCGCGGAGCACTTCCGGCGGGCCCTGCCCGCCCGGCCGCACGACTTCAGGCTCCACTACCAGCTCGGACGGGCCCTGCACCAGGCCGGGAAGGCCGAGGCCGCCATCGCCCGGTATCAGCAGGCCCTGGCCCTGGAGAGACGGCCCGAGGCCCTGGTCGCCATCGGCGCCCTGCATCTGGTCGAGGGACGCACGCAGAGAGCCAGGAGCCATTTCCTGCAAGCCCTGGAGCTGGACCCGGACAACGCGGAGGCCCACGTGAACCTGGCCCTCATCGATGTCGAGGAGGGACGGCTCGCCGCGGCCGTCGAGCGGTTGCGCCAGGTCCTGGCGAGGGGCTCCTCACCCCAGGCCCGGGGCCTGCTCGATGAGGCCCGGCGACGGATGCGCGCCGGCCGGGACTGACCCGCTCGAGAGATCCGTCCCCGGGGAGAAGCGGTTCAGGCCCTCAGCGGGTCGCCCCGGCCCGGATGCGTTCCACGAGGGCGCGCCCTACGGCCTCCCGGCCCTGCTCCGCGGCGACCTGAAGCGCATAGCGCTCGGCGTCCTCGGAGCGGCCAGCCGCCATCAGCTCGAGAACCAGCAGGTCGAGAAGCTCGGCGAAGAACCTGCGCCGGATCTTTCCGTCCTGCACGGCGCCTTCCAGGGCAGCCAGGGCCCCGTCCCTCTCCCCCAGGAGATGGAGGGCATACCCCTCGATGAACGCCTGCAGCCCCGGGGAGAAGTCCGGCGCCCGGCCCAGGAAGCGCAGGCGGTCCAGGAGGGTGCCCAAGGCGGCTCTCTCCGTCTCCTCCAGGGGGTGCCCCATGAGCTGACCGCAGCGCACCCAGCGCAGGGTGGCCCACAGGTCGCCCCATATGGTGAAGGGCCGCTCGAGGCGGGAGGCGCGGTAGTAGTCCCGGGCCCGCGGGAAGTCCCGCGCGGCAAAGAGCGATTCAGCCACGTTCAGGGCCAGGAGGTTCGGCCCCTTCCCCTCCAGCCAGCTCTCGACCCCGCGCCGCTCCCCCGGGCTCAGTCCCTTCAGGAGTACCTCTCCCTGCCGCCGAAGGTCCTCCGCCCGCTCCTCGTTGCCGCGGTCCAAGGGGGGTGCGGTGAAAAGGCTGGCCATGGCCCTGGCCACGGCCAGGTCCTCGACGGGCAGGTCGCCGAGGCGGCGGCGGTAGCGGTCGTCGGCCTGGAGCCGCTTGAGCTCGCGGACGGAGAACCCCCAGGGGGGAGGTGCCTCCCGCAGCGCCGCGGTCACCGCGCGGGCGATCAGGGTCTGGCCGGGAGCGGTGGGATGCAGGTGATCGGCCATGAGCTCCCAGCCCACTCCGGCGGCCGGGCTGCGCTCCAGGAACCCGGCCTCCACCTCGGCCAGCAGCGCCCCTTCCTCGGCCGCCACCTGGCGCACGACCTCGTTCAGCCGGGCCGTGGCCCGCCAGGGCCGGGTATCCAGCTCGCGGGCCTGCACGTAGGCGGACCTCGCCGCGGCCCCGTCCCCCAGGCGCTCCAGGTGATGGCCGCGCAGGAAGTGCAGGTAGGCGTCGTCCTCCTTCAGCTCCCGAGCCTCTTCCAGGGCCGCCAGGGCGGCGGGCGAGGCCTGATGCCGGCCGCCGGCCGCCAGCAGATCGAGGTAGGCCGCGCCATCCTCCCCGGGAGAGGGCTCGCCGCGGGCCGGCGCGAAGCCCCGTTCGTTGCTGGTGAGGGTGCAGAGGACCAGGGGGATGCCCCGCTTCCGGCAGAAGGCGGCCACTTCCCGCAGGTTCCCCTCCAGGTTGGCCGCGGCCCTCTCCCGCCGCGGATCACCCACCGGGACGGCTCCCGTCCGGGACATGACCTCCAGAAGGTCGGCGCTCCGATCCTGCCCCGTGTCGAAGGCCCCGAGCAGCCGGCCCACGAGTCTGGTCATCCGCCACTGCATCGCCGCGTAGTGGATTCCCTTGGCCCACACGCCCCGGCCGCCCTGGGAAAGGGAGGCGGCTCCGTACACTCCATGGAACTCGTTGTGTCCGGTGTAGACCACCACGAGGTCGACCGCCAGAGCCCGGACACCGTCCTCCACGGCGCGGGCGACGGCGAAGCTCGAGGCCGCCGTGATCCCGGCGTTGAAGACCTCGACAGGGCGGCCGAGATGGAGATCCCGGAGCATCTCCTGGAGGTAGGACGGCGCCGAGAGGCGCCTGGGATGGGGGAAGCCCTGCACCGTCGAACCGCCAGCGAAGAGCACCCGCAGGGCCTCCTGCGGGGCGGGTTCGATGTAGGGCCGGGGGGTCATGCGGATGCCGCCCAGGGGGAAGTCCCCCGCGACGCCGGCGAAGAACCGGCGGGGGTAGTCCGGATTGACGGCGTGGAGGGTCCGGTCCTTGACCCTGGCGAGCTGGAGGGTGAAGGACGGGGGGGCCAGGGCCGGGATCAGCCGCAGCGCCCCTTCCAGGAGCAGCATCAGAACCAGGCCGAGGAACAGCGCCGCGAGGCGCATGCTCATGGCCCCCCGCCTCTTACCGGGAATCGCGGTCCTGGCGGGCGGCGGCGTAACCGGAGAGCGCCTCCTCGCGGATCTGCACCTCCTGGGCGTGGACACGACGCAGCGAATCGAGGAAGGTCTCGAAGAGCGCGGCTTCCCGCCCCCTGCGGATCTGCCCGCCGATGCGCCGCCGGATCCGCCAGAAAGGCACAGCCTCCTTCTCGAAGGGCTGGTCCAGGCGGAAGACGCTGTATCTCTCCTGGACCTCCAGCGGACCTTGCAGCAGGCCCACGTCCTCGGTGTTGCGGTCTCCGAAGACGGTGCGGTACGGCGACTGGTAGAGGGGCTGGATGGTGACCCTGCCGCTGTCGCCGAAAGTGTGGCCGCCCACGGGCTTCATGCCGGGACGCACCGAGTGGAGGGCCGCGAGTACCTCCAGCCGTTCTCCGGACCGCGCCCGAGCGAGGATCGAGTCGGCCAAGGCGCGGGTTTCGCAGAGCACCTCGGTCATGTGGATGAAGCCGGGAAGGGATGTGTAGGATTCCAGGTTCTGCTCGTAGTGAGCCTTCACCTCTTCTTCGGTCACCTCGACCCGGCCCTCCACCACGTCCTGTCGCAGTCGGGCCGCCATCAGCGCCAGGCGCTCCCTCTCCCTCCACTCCACCAGGCCCGGCCGCTCGGGCCACCCCCGGGCCCGGGCCTCGAGGACCAGCAGGGCGTCGGGGAGTATCCTCACATCGAGGGCCCGGAGGACGGCCGCGCTGTCCGGGGGCGCGGCGTTTCTCTCCAGGTCGCGCAGCCCCTCCAAGGCGTCGAGCACCGTGATGGCACCACCCTCGTACTCGATCAGGGGCGCCTGCTCCTGGGCCGGGTCGATCCCCCGGCCGTGCAACCCGTCGAGAACGGCCTGCACGAGGCGGTGGTGATAGCGCACGCCGCGCGCCTCCTTGAGCGAATCGATGACCGCCGTGCGCCGCTCCCAGCCCTTGCGCGTTACCAGGCGCTGGAAGATCTCCAGGCGCAACTGCTCGAAGGGAAGGCGCCGCTTCCGGAGCACCTTGACCACCTCGTAGCCCTCGAAGGTGCGGATCGGCTCGCTGACCTGCCCTTCCTCCAGGTGGAAGGCCCCCTCGCGCAGGCTGGGAACGGCATCCGAGGGCCCGAAGAAGGCCTGCAGGTCGCCGCCCTTGTCCGCGTCGCCGGCCAGGGATCGCTCCCGGGCCAGCCCGGAGAAGCCGGCTCCTTCCGACAGCAGGCGGATGATCTCGCGGGCCTCTTCCTCGCGGGCGGAGAGGATGTGGGCGGGCCAGATCTCCCAACCCAGCGACTGCTCCTCGTAGAAGGCGCGCAGCTCTTCCTCCGTGACCGAGACGCGGGCGTCGACCAGCTCCCTGGACAGTTCCCCGGCGGCGCGTTCATCGACCATCGCCGAGAGGGTCCTCTCCAGGTCCGGGAGCCGGTCCAGCCCCCGCCGGCCGGCCTCGCCCAGTACCAGCTCCCTGTCCACGAGGCTCTGAAGGTGGGCGCGATGGGCCGCTGCGTCCTCCTTCTTCGATCGCAGGTAGTCGGGCAGGGTCCGCTCGTACTCGTCCAGGTCCAGGGCGGTGATCGCCCGCCCGTCGACCGTGGCCAGGACCGCGGCGGGATCGCCGGGTCCGGCCTGGGGGGCGCACGCCGGGAGGACGGCGCAAAGACCCACTGCGATAGATCTCCACAACATCGATGGTCGTCCTGTCAAAGAAACTGCGCGGCGCCCCCTTGCGGCGGGACCGCGCAGTCAGGTGATATCGAGGACCTGCTAGTCGCTGGTGGCCACCCTGCTTCCGTCCGGGTAGATGCGGCCGATCTCCCGTTCGAAGCGCATGGCCACGTCCACCGCCTCCACCGGATCCCCCTTGAAGTCGAAGCGCACCACCACGCCGGGGATATGGACCGTCAGTGCCTCCACGTCCGGGGCCAGGGGCCTGAAGACCAGGTACCCCTCGCTCTCCTGGGCGCTGAAGATCGGCCTGCCGGAGAGCATCGTGCCGCGCAGGATGGAGTCCCGCTCGTTCCAGGTGGAGTAGGCGTTGCCGCTCACCCCCGGGGCGTTGCCGCCGGTTCCCCCTCCCACGTAGCGGTGGTAGTAGATCCAGAGCTGTTCGTGGGTCAGGGCGTGGTACTTGCGGCCGTTGGAGGTGGTGATATGGACCCTCTCGGGGTCCAGGAGGACCTTGGGGTACTGGTAGTTGGAGATGAAGACCCGGAAGACGGTGAAGCGTTGGGGGGTGTCCCCGGTGCGGAAGTAGGTGGAGTTGCCGAAGGTGTAGGGGTTGCGCGAGTCGGCCCCGTCCCCGGAGAAGGAGCTGAACTGGCGGTTCAGCTCCTCGTCGGTCATGGGCCGCAGGCTGATCTCGAGACGGCCCTGGGTATAGGTGACGGTGCCGTCGTCGGCCACCGTCTTGTTCTCTCCCTGCTCGGCCTCGCTCATGGGCTGGAGGGCCTCCGCGTAATAGCGGTATGAGCAGCCGGGAAGAAGCAGCAGGGCCGGAAGCAGCGGAATGAGGCACTTGATCATGATCCCCTCCTACTCTACGCCGGCGAAGATGGTTACGAACATGGTCGTCTCCGTCCTCGCCTTCTCCGCCGAGGCGCGGTCGATGCGGGAGACGCGGAACCCGGCCTGGGTCCACACGTTGAAGCCTTGGTACTCCGCACTGTTGGTGACCTGAAGGGCATAGACCATCTCGTCGCGGTCCGAGCGCAGCTGGTGGTTCTTCAACTCCTCGCGGAACTGCTTGACGAGCAGGTACTCGAGGCCGGTCTGCAACTCGGTGTGGGACAGGATCGGCAGGCGCAGGACCAGGGACCCGAGCTCGCGCAACTCCGTCGTGGCCACGCGCACCAGGGTGTTCTCCCGGCGCGAGGGGCGCTGGCGCATGTACTCGCTCTTCCACCGGGGCTGGATCTTGAAGGGGCCGAGGTCGAGGGTGTAGTCGATCTTGTTGAGGATGCCGACGAAGGAGGCCGTCTCGCGGATGTCCTGCTGCTCCACGGGCCGCTCGGAGTAGTTCGACTGGCCCAGGACCTCCCACTTGACCCGGTTGCGGAAGTGCAGGCGGTCGCCCCGGTACAGGTAGCCCAGGTACAGGGTGTTGGCCCATCCGTCGCGCAGGGGCAGGGGATCGGCGTAGTCCACGAAGTCTCCGCGCGAGCCTTCGAGGACGACCCACTCGATCACGTTGTCGCGGATGTCGTCCTGGGCCCGCCGGTAGTTGTTGTAGACCTGCACGCGCCCCAGGCCCGCGTAGTCCTTGTCGAGGGTGAGCAGGACGTAGTTGGTGGCGTTCCTCCGGTCGTCGGCCAACTGGCGCTCGTCGAGGCGGCCCACGGTGAGGCGCGCCTCCGGCCCCAGGTGGGAACCGACGTAGAAGTTGTACCCGCGCCGGTCCCGCTTGTAAAGGTAGTCGGGGAAGTCGTCGTTCTCGAAGCGGTCGACGATGCCGTTGTTGTTCATGTCGATCCCGAAGAGGAACTCGGGCCGGTCCGAGGAGAAGCGCAGGAAGGGCTCCTCGTAGTCGGGCTGCTGGTTGCGGCGGTACTCGGTGTCGTTCTGGTTGTAATCGTTGATGAAGTCGTTGTTCTCGTCGTACCCGGGAAAGACCCTGAGGTCGTGGCCGAAGTTGGCCCGCCGCCAGTCGGGATTGCGGTCCTGGTCGTCGTTGTCGTCGACGAACTCGTAGACGAAACGGCTCTCGTCGTCGTAGTGGATGTCGGCGGCGTCGTTCAGAACGCCCGCCAGGTAGGAGCTGGTGCCGTAGCCGGCGTCGACGTTGTAGAGCTCGCCGAATCCGAAGTAGGGGTAGGCCCGCTTGTAGAGGTTGACGAACCAGGCGTCGGCCGAGGTGTTGTGGGAACGGTGGTTGGTCACGTCCACCTCGGTCCGCCGCGGGTAGCGGAAATGCTGGCGGTTCCGGTCGTACTCGGCGGAGAGAAAGAACCCGCCCACGTCGGTGATGTCGATGGTGCCGCCGAAGATCTCATTGGCCACGGGCAGGCCGTACTTGACGCTCACGAAGCCCTGGTTCGAGCCGTCCCGCACGTTGCCCGGCGCCCGCAGGGTGCGCTCCGGGATGCCCTCGGAGAGCAGGACCGGCTGATCGTTGGCGTTGAGCTGGCGGTTGGAGGTGAGGTCGATGCGGTAGTCGTTGGCCAGGAGAAAGCGGAACTCGATGCTCCGGATCTGCTCGGGCTGGGGGCCGAAGGAAGCCTGGTACTGGGGTCCCTCGAGGTCGTAGATCAGCACGATGATCTCGCGGCCGTCGGCGGAGAGGAAGCCCTGGGGGTTGAGGAAGCCTCCCTGCTCGGAGGGATGGAAGGCGAGGATGTTGCTGTCGCCGATGCGGCGGCGGTTGCTGATGCGCTCGCCGTCGATGGTGGTGATGATCATCTCTTCCTGGTAGTAGGCGGCGCCGGCGATGTCGTCCTCGGGCGAATCGTCGCTCAGGCGCACCTCGATGCGCGTGATGTCGGCGCTGTTCTGGCCCTCGGTCAGGGTTCCCTTGAAGGGGTTGCCCTGGAAGGCCTGCCCCTTGGTGGAGGAGTTGAAGGCGTTCACGTAGGTCCCGCCCAGCTTGACGAAGTCGCCCACCTGGACGGTGCCGCGGCCCCCGAGCAGGTTGGTGTCGTTCGAGCGGAACCGGCCTGTGCTGGTCGCCTCCGGCCCCTCGATGCTGCCGGGCGCGCTGGGACGGGAGACGAGCAGGGTCGCCTCGTACTTGTCGGTGGCCATGTCCAGCTGAATGCCGGCGAAGGACGGCTTGGAGAAGGTCATCGGCGTCAGGGTGGAACGGATGCGGTCGCCGACGGTCATGGCATAGGAGTACTGGCCCTTCTGGTCGGAGGCGACGATCAGGTTGGAGAACCAGCCGTAGGAGTTGGTCTTGAAGAGGCTGCTGCCCGATGTCTGCGGGGCCGCGACGATCCAGTCGTAGACGAGCCGGCCGCGGGTGACGTAGTTCCCGTAGAGGTCGTAGAAGTACTCTCCCTCCAGGGAGGTGTTCACGAAGCGCTGATAGTGCCGGCGGGCGTAGTTGGTGTACTCCTGTTGGCGCCATTGGTACTCGTTGAACAACTCCTGCGGCACGTACCACTTCTTGACCGCCGGGTCCAGGGCGTCGAAGAGTACGCCCGGCCCCGTTGGCGCGTAATGGACTTCGCCGCCTCGGCGCACGCCCAGCCGGGCTCCGAAGTCCTCCTGCGCCGCCAGGTCCTGCGCGATCGCCCCCAGCATCAGCACTGCCAGAGCACAGGGGTGCCACCTCCTCGCTGTGTTCACAGATACCTCCCTTGTTGTCCTGCTCTCCGGTCCCGGTTGCCCAGGGTATCGTGATTCTTCAATAGGCCACGTGGACGAGCCGCATGAACTGGCTGTCCTCGAAATCGGCCTCGACCTTGATCCGGCAGAGATAGATCCCCGGCGGCACCAGCCGTCCGCCCGGGTCGCGCCCGTCCCAGGTGAAGGTGTTGTACCCCGCCTTGGGACTCGCCGCGGCGCTTTGCCCGCGGCCGACCAGGCGGCCTCCCAGGTCGAAGAACTCCACCTCCAGGGGCCGCTCCTCCAGCACCTTCAGCAGGACGAAGCGCACCGGCAGCTCGTCGTTGACGCCGTCGCCGTTGGGCGTGAAGACCGGGGCCAGCGCCACGTCCTGGATCAGGGGGCCCTCCAGCTCCGTCAGGCTCACCCTCGTGGTGGAGGACGCCACCAGCTCCGTGGCGTCCCTGGCGTCGGTGTCCACCCGCTGGAAGACGAGCTCATCGGAGTCGGAAGCGCGCACGAAGGAGGTGAACTCGATGCCTTCGCGGAAGCTCTGCGACTCGAACTGCACCTCCACGAGGGCGTGTTCCCCGGCGGGCAGGCCGGTGTTGATCGAGAAGGGAAAGCGCACCCAGATCGAGTCCGGGCCGGCCATCACCTGCTCGAGGAGCTGCCCTTCCGAATCGCGGAAGACGCCGTCGCCGCCGGGGGCGAAGACGTTGTCGAAACGGGTGGCCACCGCCGAGGTCTCCTCCTGATCCGGGTCGAGGGCAGAGGCCCTGCTGGCCACCTCCACCCGGCCGATGCGGACCCCGGTGAGGCGGGCGGCGCGGGGTGTGGTGATCAGCACCTCGTCGAAGCCGCCGCGCACGGTCGGGTCGGGCCCGGCGGAGCGGATGAAGTAGGAGAACCGCTGGGGCTCGAGGGGGTCGATGCCGCTGGGCGGGGTGTAGTCCGTGGACAGGACGTCCAGATCGGTCAACGCCCGCCCCGCCCCCTCGCCGCTCAGAAGCGCCAGCTCCCCGACCAGCTCCAGGGCCAGGGGAGGCGCCAGGTCGATGCGCAGGCTGCGGAGCCGCGCCGTCTTGAAGGGGTCCTCCGACCGGAGGTTGACGCGGACCTGGATGAACTTGCGCGGGTTGGGAGAGGTGACGGCCGCCTCGTTGACGCCGTTGGTGGGCAGGTAGCTCTCGCTCCAGTTGCTCCAGCCGACGAAGGCCAGCTCGCCGTCCTTGGCGAAGGTCGAGCGCGGCGCCCGGCGCAGCTTCTTGCCGTCCTCGTCGACGAGGCCGTCGCCGTCGTTGTCCTTGAAGTCGATGGGGTCCTCGTCCTCCAGGCCGTCGCCGTCGTCGTCGGCGCGGGAGGCGTGCCTCTGGTCGCTGGGCAGGGTCTGCCAGTATTCCCAGGCGGCCCACTCCAGGGCGATCTGGTCATGGCGCTCCCTGGGGACCTCCGCGCGCTCCTCGCTGCCGGCCACGGTGACGACCTCGTAGTAGGTGAAGTTGCTGTCGGTCTGGTCGGAGGTGCGGGTCTGCACCTGGAGGCGGACGTCGGGATCGCTGCCGAGGGGCTCGATGCGCTCCACGGGCTGGCCGGTGAGGGGGTCGGTCTCGCGGACGATGATGTCGCCCTCCCAGACGATGCGGGGCAGGGTCTTGCGGATGAAGTCGCCCCGCGAGTCGGTCAGCGCGATGGGGGGCGAGTAGGCCCAGACGCTGACCGGGTAACCCTCGCCGTAGAGCTGGAACTCGGCCAGGGTCGCCAGCGCGCCATACCTGCCGGAAGACGACCCGGTAATGTCGAGGTCGCGGATCTGCAGGAAGCGGATCTTGCGGAAGGGGAAGTCCTCCTGGAAGATGCGCACCTTCGACGTGCGGTTGGTGAGCTTCTCCTCGCCGATGATGTTGTGCCACTGGAGCCCGTCCTCGAGCTGGGGGAAGTCGCTGCGGTCCTTCATGGCCACCGGCTTGAGCAGGGTGCCGTCGGAGACCAGGATGCCCGGGCCTATGAAGGCGCCATGGTTGCTCTGGTTGATGCGCTTGTTGACCACGGAGAGGTTGTCGACCCAGAACACGGCGCCCAGGTCGTACCAGGCCGTGCCCTTGACGTAGACGGGGGACCAGGTATTGGCCGCCCACTCCGTGTCGTAGTTCCCGTCGGTGGCCAGCTCGGGGGCGCCCAGTTCGCCGTGCTCGAGGGAGGCGCCGGCTCGGCTCTCGGGCCGGAAGGCGTAGTTGTCGCCCCTGGCCCAGACCAGGACCTCGGCGAGGCGGGGGACCTCCTTGACGTAGTAGAGGATCGGCCCGCGCTTTGCCTCGGGCAGGTCCTGGTACTTGTCACTGGCGGTCTGATTGCGGTTGTCCAGGAGGTCGACGAGCAGGCCGCCGGCCGTCCGCCGCTGATGGATGATGGCGCCGCGGCGCTCCCTCGGCAGCGCCTCGTAGGCGAGGCGGGCCTCTTCACCCGATCCCAGGAAGGCATCGCGCCAGAAATCGGAGCCCGTGGCCTTGAAGCGGACGTACTGGAGAAAGGTCCCGCTGATGTCGGGGATGCCGTCCTGGTCCCAGTCGGCCCGGTCCAGGGGAGAGAGAGGGAAGGTCATCTGCCCGTAGCGGCCGTCCGTGCCGGGCACGGGCACGAGCGCCACGCCGTCCACCCCGACCACCCCCGACGCCGCCTGGGCGACGAGGCTGAAGCGCAGATTGCTGCCCAGGGGGAAGGGGAAGCGCTCGCCCATGGAGGCGAAGATCGCGAAGGCTTTGACGGGTTGGCCGGGGAACTCTCCCTCGAACTGGTCGGAGGGAAAGATGAAGGTCAGGCTGTCGGCGAAGACCAGCCGGCCGAGGTCGATCTCCACCTCCCACTCGCGCAGGCCGTCGAGATGGAAGTCGCCCGGGGCGCCCAGGCGGCTGGCGTGATCGGCGGGCGTGTCCGGCTCCCAGAACGTGGTCAGGTCGCCGTCGATGATGTTGCCGGCCAGGCCGTCGTTGGTCTTGGCGGTGGCCCCGCCCCGGGTCGGCGAGCCCTGGGCCCGGACCTGGTCCTTGTAGGTGTAGTCCGTGGCCGTGGGCGCCACGTTGACGTTGCGCCGGAAGAAGACCGGTCTCAGGCCGTCGGGGCCGACCTCGAGGATGTCCACCTCGCCCACGGGCACGTTGAGACTGGTGACCAGGTCGTTCTGGTAGATCCAGTTCTCCCAGTGGGAGACCCGGTCCACGCGGATCGAGCCGCCCTGCAGGCGGTAGGCGAGGTTGGCCTGGGCCAAGGAGCCATCCGGCAGGGAAACCAGGGCGATGGACGCCCCCAACGTCAGCAGCCGTTTCATGGCGGATCCCTCTCTTTCCGTGTCCGGGCAGCCTAGTAGGCTACGGAGACGATGCGGGTCTGGGCTTGGCCTGCGTCATCGGCATCGGTGGAGATGCTGAGAATGTAGATCCCGGGCGGGACCACCTGCCCATGGTCGTCGCGGCCGTCCCACTGCTGGGAATACCCTCCCGAGGACAGCTCGCGCTCGATGAGGCGCAGGCGCCGGCCGCCCAGATCGAAGACCTCCAGGCGCACCGGTTTCGGCGTCACCAGGCGCTGCACGTCGAGTGAGACGGTCAACTCGTCGTTGATGGCGTCGCCGTTGGGCGTGAAGGGATTGGGCTCGATGCGGATGTTGGTCACCAGGTCCTCGCTCTGGGCGGAGATGTCGGCGCTCACCACCAGCGAGTTCCTGTCCGAGAGGTTCTCCGTGGCCGCGAAGTCGATCACGTCGCTGCCGGTCACCCTCTGCGGCAGGAAGAAGGCCAGGGTATCGAGGGTTCCCTCGCCGCGCGCCAGGGCCAGGATGCCCCGGCTGCTGAAGTCCCGCTCCGCCTCCGCGCCCAGACTATCGAGGAATACGCTGGCGAAGAAGGGGGTGCGGAAATCGATGACGCGGCAGCGGAAGCGGGCTTTCACCCGAACCTCGCGACCCTGTCCGTCGCCGACCGGCTCGATGGCGGGGAAGCCGACGACGAACTGATCGTCGGCCACGTGCACCACCCGGAACCGACCTTCTTCGATCTCGCCCGCGCCCTCCCCCGCGTTTGCGAACTGCCGCACCTGACCGTCCCCCAGGTCCACCTCCAGCTCCTCGATGGCCTCGCTGCGCACCGGGGTGAAGACCTGAAGGCGGTTGAAGCCGGTGTTGCCGGCGCCGAGGGAGGCCTGCAGGGCCAGCACGAAGGAGGTGTCGAGGCCGGCGATGACGTCCGCCGCCGGAGCGATCTCGCCGAAGAGCTCGTCGGTGCTCTGCGGGGAGGAGTACTCGATGCGCAGGTTGCGCAGGATGGTGGCCGACTCCGGGGACCGGCCCAGGAAATCCACCTCCGCCTGGATGAAGGGACGCCCGCTCGGCGCAGGGATCAGGTCGCCGTTGTTGGCCACCTGGGAACTGCTCCAGAACTCGAGGTCGGGCTCGATGCGGCCGCGCACGCTGACCGGGAGGCCGATGTAGTCCGCACGGCTCTGGCGGATGGACGCGCGGTCCTCGGGCAGGGCGGCGCTCCAGATGTCGCGCGCCTCGATGTTGAAATCCTTGGACTCCAGGTCGACCTCCTGGCCCCAGGTGGGGGAACCCGGCCGTCTGTCGATGATGTTGGCGTTCCCCTCCCCCCGGCGCCACTCCACCTCGCGGTCGAGATAGTTGATCTGGAACAGAACGTCGGGCTCGGTGGTGAAGCCCGTGCGCACACGCACGATGATCCTCGACCGGGAGGGATCGCCGATCTTCTCCTCGTCCCAGAAGATCCTCCCCAGGGTGGCCGGGGGCACGGGCAGGGCGTTGGAGGTGTAGGTCGCGGAGCGCACGAAGCCGTCGGCGAAGTACTCCATCTCGGCGAGGTCGTAGTCCAGCGGGGTCTGGAAGTCCATCCTCGAGTAGCGCATCTGCACGGGCGGATCGAAGGCCACGGAGATCGTGTCCTGCCGGTTGACCGGCACGTTCGCCTGGGGGAGGAAGGTGGGAAAGGTGTCCCCGATCTTGCTGAACAGGGGGTAGCCCAGGGGCCCGGTATTCGGATCTACGAGGCTCAGGCCGGCGATCTCCGTCTCGGTGTCGGGCAGGCCGCGATAGAAGGTGTAGGCGGAGACGCGCACCGGCTCCTCGAGGCTGGGATAGAGGCGGAAGAGGCGGATGGGGAAGTAGCGCCCCAGGTCGACGTAGAGTCTCCACTTCTGCGTCACGTCCTGTCCAACCCGGTCGATGCGCTCGAAGTGGGTGGTGGGATCGCCGTCGAAGACGCGGGCCAGACCCTCCTGGCGGCGGATGCCGGTCAGGGCTTGCTCCCAGATGGCGAGGTAGGTGAGATTCAGACTCTTGTTGTACTTGTCGGCGCCGGGGGGGCGGGGGAAGGACTCGGCCACGTTGATCATGGCCTCGATCTCGGTGACGCCGGCGCGGCGCAGCAGCTGCACCCCTTCCAGGCTGCGCGGGAAGGGGCTCCAGCGGGGGATCAGGACCGAGCCCGCGGCGAGGAGCGAGCCGTCCGGGAGCTCCACGTCCTGCGGTGCCACCACGTCGGTCCGGGTCACGTGGTAGGAGAAGGCGAGGAGGAGGGAGTCGGTGGCCGCATCTGCTTCGTCGGCGGTCAGGTCGAGGGAGATCTCGGGAACGGGGATCCAGCGCGCCGGAGAGATGGGGCCGATGCCGCCCTCGTGGCCTTCGAGGTCGACCAGCTCGATGTAGGTGTTCTCCGAGACCGACCCCTGCTGGATGCCGGCCCAGGTGTCGTCGCCGGGAATCGAGAACAGGCGCAACTCGGCGCCGGCGTCGACCGCCCATACCGAGAAGACCAGCGCGGCACAGATCCCGATTCTCATTCCCTTGCTCCCGGTAGAGAGAGTATGACGGCCGCCCGGAGACGGGGAGACGGGCAACTGCAGCACGAGGTCCGCACTCGTTGTGCCGAAGCGCTTCTCAAGTGCAAAGAGAGGGAGGAATACATCCCCTCCCTCTCTTCATGGAACCAAACGGATAACTAACCGGTGTCTACTGATTCAGCGAGGCCTTGATGCGGCCCCACGAGTTTCCTTCGACCGCCGTGCCCAGGCCGACCAGTCGGGCGTCGACGAAGCGCTCGGCAAAGCGCCAGGTCGCGGCCTGACCGGACAGGGTGTGGAAGGCCCGGTCCTGGCCCACGTCCTTGTCGGTGTCCGGCGTCGAGATCTGGTAGCCGATGATCTTGCCGTCAAACAGCTCGGAGGCCTGGCTGTCGTCGGGGCTGTTCCAGATCAGGTCGTCGAAGGGGGTGCAGAAGAACTCGATGATGCTGACCGTCGGCCCGTCGCCGACGGAAGTGCCGCCGCCGTCAGCGTAGGGCAGATCGTTGACCCACTCGGCGCCGGCGCCGAGGTAGAAGACGTGACGGCCCGAAGGGTCGTCGGCGACGGCGATGTACTGCTGCGCCGCGCGGTTGTTGTTGAGCTTCTCCTCCTCGTCGTTCCAGTCCGGGTTGGCCGAGCCGGTGTAGTCGCCGCCCGTGTGGTCGCCGTCGAGCATGACCTCGATGGCCTCGTAGTTCCACGGGCTGCTGCCGTCGTACTCCCTGCCGAAGTAGACGTTGTCGATGCGCTCCATGGCGAACCAGATGGTCTGGGAGCTGCTGTTCCAGGCGGACCAGATGCGGTAGTCGAGGTCGGCCGGATCGTACTGGGCGCCGTCGCCCACCGTCGGATCCTGGTACAGGTCGGTGGGCAGGTAGGTCGCATCGCCGGCCACGTCTTCCCAGTCCTCGACCGTGCCGTCCGTGAAGTCGAGATCCGTCAGATCGGCGTCGGAGAGCTCGAAAAGGGTGTAGATCCTGTCGCCGATGTGGGCGTTGGCACCCCCCGCCAGGCCACAGACCAAGCCGAGAGCGACAAGCACTGCGAGGTAGTTCCTCATTGCTAAGGGCTCCTTGTCAAAGAGGAATTTGTTTGGTTGGAAAAGAGATATCTGCAGTCTCTGCAGATCGGGTCTTCAGTGAAAAAGCCGTTGCGTCTTCCCTCCTTTCTCGTCGTTAGGGTTGTCGTATGGTCGTTAGGGTTGTCGTATGTCAGCCTTGCTCCGGGATCCGTGCGGTCGGCTGCCCTCCGCTCAGCCATCCTCCCTTTTCGACATCCAGCCCAACTGTCACTACTCATCCGAGCAGTGCAGTATGGATCAGGTTGGGAAGCAGGCGGGCGGGGAGGCTCCCCAATTCAGAAAAGGAACTAGTGGGAAAAGAGCGCCGGGTTGTCAAGACCTTTCCACGATTCCGCAACGGCACGGATTCCACGGGGTTCCGGTCTCAGCGTCCCATCCAGCCCCCGTCCACCAGCAGGGTGGCGCCGTGAACGTAGCGCGAGGCGTCCGAGGCCAGGAAGACCACGGGCCCGCTGAAGTCCTCCGGCTCGCCCCAGCGCCCGGCGGGGATGCGGTCGAGAATGGCGGCGCTCCGCCCGGGGTCGCCGCGCAGGGCCTCGGTGTTGTCGGTGGCCACGTATCCGGGGGCGATGGCGTTCACGTTGACGCCGCGCGAGGCCCACTCGTTTGCGAAGGCCATGGTCAGGGTGTGGATTCCTCCCTTGCTGGCGCTGTATCCCGGGACGGTGATGCCGCCCTGGAAGCTGAGCACCGAGGCGAGAAAGATCACCTTGCCGCTGCCGCGGGCGGCCATCCGGCCGCCGATCTCGCGGGTGAGCACGAACTGGGCGCTGAGGTTGATCTCGAGGATCCGGTCCCAGTACTCGTCCCGGTGCCGGGCCGCTGGCTCTCGCAGGATCGTGCCGGCGTTGTTGACGAGGATGTCGATGCGCGGGTGGTCCGACTGCACCAGGTCGATGAAGGCCCGCAGCGCCCCGCGGTCGGCGAAGTCACACTGGTAGGGGGCGAAGGAACACCCCAGGCGGACGACCTGCCTCTCCACGGCACTGTCCCTTTCCTCCAGGGAGGCCGAGACGCCGATCACGTCGGCGCCGGCCTGGGCCAGACCGACGGCCATGGCCCTGCCGATCCCCCTCCGGCAGCCGGTGACCAGGGCCACCCGACCCGACAGGTCGAACGGGTGGGCGAGGTCCGGGCGTCGAGCACCGGGGTCATGGCACAGGGACGCCACCCCAACCGTCCCGGGTGTCAGATCAGCGCCCCGTCCCCGGAGAAGCGCATGGGCTCGAACTCGCCCAGGCGCTCCAGGTCGGGGTGGTCGCTGTCCCGGGCCAGGGGCTCGCTGAGCTGCACGTGCTCCACGCTCAGGGTGTTGCGGATGCGGGCCGCCCGCAGTGAGGCGCCGTCGTCGATGCGCAGGACCTCGAGCATGGAGGCGATCGCCTCGCGGTCGTCCCCCTTCACGATCGGTACGTAGGCCCGGTTGAGGAAGGTCGAGGTGAAGGCGTTGGCGTAGGTGGCCTCGAAGTCGATGGAGTCGAAGAGCTGACGGGTGATCACGTCGGCCAGGCCCACGCCGTTGGCGTTGCCGTGGGTCCTCTCGGAGAGCCTGCGCACGAAGATGCGCGAGACCCCGGGTTCGTCGGGCTCGGCCACGCCGGGCAACAGGAGGCGGCCGATGACGTTGGTGTCCATGCCGGTGCCGGAGATGTCCTTGCCCATCTCGTCGACGATCAGCAGGTCGATGCCGTTCGCCAGGATGCGGGGCATGTTGCTGCGGGCGACCTCGAGCAGGCGGGCCTCGCCGCACAGGATGTCGCTGGGGGGCAGGGCGGTGACGCTGGCCGTCTGGTCGTAGGCGTTCTCCACGAGGGCGACGCCGGCGAGAACGTTCAGGCGGCCGAGGAGAGCGGCGCCCAGGGCCGGGATCAGCCGCGCCAGGCCCTCGGCCCCCTGGCCATGGGCCATGGTCGCGCCCCGGTGGCAGCCGAGACCGATGGCGAGCATCTTGACGACGCCGCTCTCGTGGGTGCCGCGGAAGGAGGTGTGGGGCTTGACGCGGTTGATGACGATCACGCCGTCGGCCTCCAGGGCCAGCCGGTTGACGAGGACGGGCGTGCCGTCGTCGAGGCGGCCGACCTGGACGACCTCCATGGTGGCCTCCACCGGACAGCCCATCTCCTTGGGGCCGAGGCCGTAGCTGTCCAGCACCTCCTTCTGGCCCTCGGCCGTGGCGCCGCCGTGGCTGCCCATGGCGGGCAGAATGAAGGGCCGGCCCCCGGCGGCGCGTACCGCGTCGACGACGGTGCGGGTGATCGCGGGGATGTTGGAGATTCCGCGGCTGCCGCCGGTGACGGCGACGCGCTGGCCGGGGCGGATGCGCCCGGCGAGGCCGCAGCGCTCCAGCTCGGCGGAGACGGCGGCGGCCACGTCGTCGAGGCTCTCGGCGGCGAAGCGCTGCCGGAAGGGGGCCATCCGGGGGAAGGACAAGGGGCTATCCCACCAGGGCGCCGCGCAGGTCGTGAGCGCGGTCACGGATCGGTCTCGACGGCGTCGGCACCGGCTCGCCGCCGGGCTCGAGGCGCCAGATGAAGACCGCCGGACCCTCGACCTCGAAGTGCATGGGCAGCATGCGGTCGAAGTCCTCCGGGGCGTCGATCGTGTGCACCTGGTGCAGGCCGGCTGCGCGGGCCATGGCCTCGAAGTCGACGACCCCGGCACCCGGCACGGGCTGATTGCCGGTGACCTCGTAGGTTCCGTTCTCGGTGATGATCAGGCTGTAGTTGCGGCCCCCCCCCTGGGCCATGGTCACCAGCGTCCCCAGGCACATCAGGGTGGAGCCGTCACCGTTGAGACAGAGCACGCGCCGCCCGGGCTGCGCCAGGGCCAGCCCGTAGGCCAGGTCGGCGGCGTGGCCCATGGCGCTGTCCACCGAGGCGAAGTCGAGAGGCGTGTCGGACAGCTCCGCCCAGGGCATGGCGACACTCATGGTGGTCACCACCACGTCGTCCTGGCGCCGGGCCGCGGCGAGCTTCCTCAGGCAGCGGTACTTGTCGAGCACGGCTATTCCGTGGTGCCCACGAGGAGGACCGCCGCCGGCAGCGAGCGCTCGCGGGCGAGGCCGAAGGCCCCGGCGACCTGGGTTTGCGGGTCGCCCTCGTCGTCGAGCACCGAGTAGGGGATGTCCCAGGCCTTCAGGGTCGGCTCGAAGAAGGTCGCCGCCGTGTCGACGCGCCCGGCGCCCGGGGCCATCGACTGAAAGCCCCGGTAGCCCATGAGCATGACCAGGGGCAGGCCCATGTTGTAGGCCGTGCCGCGGAAGGCGTCGCCCGTCTCCAGGAACCCCGTGTTCTGGATGATGACGACGGGCGTGACGCCCCCCAGATAGAGGCCGCTGGCCACGGCGAAGGCCTCCCCCTCCCGGGTGACGCCGATCACCTCCAGCTCGTCGTCGGCCCAGAGCGCCTCGAAGAGGGCCCGCGAGCCGTTGTCGGGCAGGCCGACGACGTGGGTGACGCCCTGTCTCTTCAACTCGGCGACGATCGGTTCGGACCGCAAGGGGCTCCGTTCCCTCAGACGAAGATCGAGCGGTTGGAAATGCCGTAGGCGAACCCGGACTGCTGCACGCCGCCCACGTACTGGGCCGTGCGCCCGGCGGGCACCGTGCCCTCGTACCACTGCGTGAAGGCGGGGTTGAAGGCGGCGAGAGAGTCCCGGTTGGCCGCGGCGTCGGCGCCCGCGCCGATGTAGGCGTTGTTGAATACCCCGTCGGCCTTCAGGCCCCGGCCCCCGGCCTCCTTCACGCGGGCGTCGACGCCGTCGAGGATGTCGCCGGCGTCGTGACCGGCCACGGCGCTGACCATGGCCTCGGTGATGCCGCCGTGGCGGATGGCGGTCCAGGTGCTGAAGCCGTGCTCGAGGCGGCCGGAGCGGAGGATCTCCACGCCGTCGCCGCTGACCACGCGGGGCTGCGGCTCGACGACCCCGTCGAGGTTGGGGATCCGCGACACCGGGTAGATCAGCCCCGCGGGCCGGTGGTCGCCGAAGTAGTCCTCGAAGACCTCGCGCACGATGTCGATGCGGCTCCAGGCCTGATCCGGCGCATCGTCGACGGCTACGAGGATCTCCATCCAGACCGTCTGCGTGCGGAAGTCGACGCCGGCCTCGGCGAGGGGCCTGGCGTACTGCTCCTCGAGGACGAAGGCCATCTCGCGGGCCACGTCCGGGCCGAGGGTGGTGATCGTCTCGCCGTCCTTGCGGTGCATCACCGAGGCGCCGCTCGGCTGATGGTCGGTCCACGACCCGAAGTCGAGCCGGCCGCCGCCGATCTCGACGTCGCCCGCGGCGGCCTTGATCTGGATCTCGAAGAGCGCCGCCGGGTCGGGGAAGCCCTCGGGGTGGGTGAAACGGGCCATCCGGTTGGAGCGCATCGGCCCCCCGGTGACCACCTGCAGCATGGCGCCGTACACGGCGTTGAAGGCGTTCTTGCGGGCGTCGCACTCATCCCGCGAGGAGGAGGGCGTCGTCCACAGGACGTCGGTCTTGTACACGTCGGACCAGTGGGCCTTGCCCAGCGCCAGACCGGCGTTCAGGTTCTCGATGGTGCCGAACCACTCCGAGCCCACCTCGTTCGGGTACTGGGTGCCCACGTTGCCGCTGGGCTCCACGAGGCGGGTGACCTTGCTCTCGTCGTCGATCTGCACGACCTCGCAGGTGCCGCAGAACACGGCGCCGGGGCGATGCCGGATGATGTGTACCTCTGCCATCGGGTCTCTTCCGCTTCCTTATAGGTGATGTGAGGGGATGGGCGGCGTGCGCAAACCACCAAAGATACGGGTCCCCGCGCGGCTCTTCAAACCGGGGGGCCCGTCCTGACCGGCGCCGTGCTTCTCGCCAGGGAGCCCGTCGCCGGGAAGGCGAAGACCCGTCTGCAACCGCGCCTGACCGCCGGCCAGGCGGCCGGGCTGTACGCCGCCTTCCTGCGCGACAGCGCCGCCAACCTGGCCGCCTCGACGGCGCGCAGAAAGATCGTGGCCGTGGCGCCGCCCGAGGGCGAGCCGGCCGTCCGCGCCCTGCTGGACGGGTACGACGGGCTGACCTTCGAAGGGCAGCCCGGGGGCTCCCTCGGAGAGCGCATGGAAGTCCTGTGCCGCCGCGCCGTCGGCGCCGGCTGCGGACGCGTCGTCCTGCTCGGTTCCGACAGCCCCTCGTTGCCGGCTCCGTCCATCGACGAGGCCCTGCACCGGCTGCGCGCTGCCGACGTGGTGATCGGTCCCAGCGTCGACGGGGGATACTACCTCATCGGTCTGCGGGCCGAGGCGCTGCCGGCGGCGGCGCCGGCGCTCTTCCAGGGGATCGAGTGGGGTACGGGGCGGGTCCTCGAGCAGACCCTGGCGGCTCTGCCCGGCGGGCTCCGCCTGTCGCTGATGCCGCCTTGGTACGACGTGGACGTGCCGGCGGCGGCGGCCTTCCTGCGCGCCCATCTGGAGGCGCTGGCCCGGAGCGGCGACGAGAGCACCGGCCGCCACTCCCGGGCGGCGCTGCGCGGCCTCGACCTGCCGCCGCCGAGCCAGGGCCTCGCCGCGCCCGGCGCCGGGTCTAGAGGCCCATGATCCGGTAGCCGGCGTCGACGTACATCACCTCGCCCGTCATCCCGCGGCTCAGCCGGCTGCACAGGAACAGGGCCGCGTCCCCGATCTCGTCGACCTCGTTGTTGCGCTTGAGGGCGGCGCGCTCGGCGTGGACCCTGAGCATGGCGTTGAAGTCGCGGATCCCGCGCGCGGCCAGCGTGCGGATCGGCCCCGCCGAGAGCCCGTTGACGCGGATCTCCTTTTCTCCCAGCTCGCTGGCCAGGTAGCGGATGCCGGACTCCAGGGCGGCCTTGGCCACGCCCATGACGTTGTATCTCGGGATGGCGCGCTCGCTGCCCAGGTAGGTGAGGGCGACGACGCCGCAGCCCGGCTTCATGAGCGGCTCGGCGCCGCGCACGAGGACGTTGAGCGAGTAGGCGCTCACGCCGAGGGCCAGGTCGTACCCGCTTCGGCTCGTGTCCGCGAAACGGCCGTCCAGGTCTTCGCGGCGGGCGAAGGCGATGGCGTGGACCAGGCAGTCGAGACCGCCCATCTCCCGGGCGACAACCTCGAAAGCGGAGGCGACCGACTCGTCGTCGGTGACGTCGCACTGGACCAGCAGGGGCGGCTTCCGCAGCTGGCCGGTGATCCCCTCGATGCTCTCCAGCTCCCGCTCTCCCAAGTATCCCAGGGCCAGCCGGGCCCCCTCGCGGTCGAGAGAGCGCGCGGTGGCCCAGGCGATGCTCCTGTGGTTGGCGACGCCGGTGACGAAACCGGCGCATTCCTGCATCAGCATGCCGTGTCCTCCCTGTTGGGTACGGCGGCGGTGGATGGGCTCTCCGTCAACTGCAGGCCGGTGGCGTCGAGCCGGTAGGCGACGACGCCGGAACGGGCATGGGCCCGTTGGTCCCTCAGCTTCCTCAGACACGCGTGGAGGCGCTTCTCTTCTCCCTCGCGGCACACGAACAGGCCGAAGCCGCCGCCGCCGGCGCCGGTTAGCGTGCCCCCTTCGGTGAAGTCGGACAAAGGCGGCTCGAAGAGCTGCTGAAGGGCGGGGCTGGTGGCCCGGGGATCGAGGATGCAGCGCAGCTGCCAGTAGCGGCTGGCCAGTCGCCCGAGGGCGCCGTAGTCGCCGGCCCGCAGGGCCTCGACCATCTCGTCGTGGATCGACAGGGACTCGCGAATGGCGCCGTAGCTCTGCCGCCGGCGGCCCAGGTAGGCCTCCATGACCACGTTCAGGCCCCGGGTGGCTCCCCTGGCGATGCCGGTGTCGAAGAGCACCACGCGGCGGCGGAACTCCTCGGCGTCGATGTCTATGTAGGTCAGTTCCGGCGCCGGAAGCCCGTCCGTGGGGGGAGCGTAGAAGTCCTTCACGGCGCTCGGACCTCCCCGGGCGCCGCGCGCGTCCTGCCATCCCGAGTTCAGGCCGATGGAGTGCTCGAGGAGCACGCTCTGATCGTAGAGTCCGGGATACTCGCCTTCGTCGCCGCCGGCCGGGTGGCCCACGAGACGGTAGAGCACCTTGAGGATGGCCGCCGCCAGGATGCTGCTGGTGCCCAGGCCGGAGCCCTGCTGCACGGTGCAGGCCGTGGTGATCTCGAGCCCGCCGCCGCCGCGGAAGGCGGCCAGGTCGCCCACCACGTCGTCGGAGTCCGGACGGACGATCCCGGTGTGCACCAGGCCCTGCTTGACCATGCGCAAGGCCTCGTCGCCGCCGCGCCGGTAGGCGAAGAACAGGTCGCTCTGGGTCCTGGCGTCGCCCCGCCGGTCGATCTCGAAGTCGGCCTGGAAGTCGGCGGAGCGCGAGCGCAGCACGAGGCGCGGCTCGGGCAGCGGCCGGGCGCCGACGTACAGGGGCGGAGCGACCTTCCCGGAGTCGCCGGCCTGCAGGACGATGCCGGCGTTCAGGGTCTTGCCTCCCTGCTCCTTGCTGCGGATGTGGTTGTCGGAGGCGTTGGCGCTCGACAGGCCGAGGCGCAGGGGGGCGCGCACCTCGAACAAGGTCTCGCGGTCTGTGGCGGCCATCGGCGCGCCGGCCGGGGGAGGGCTCCCGGCCGCCTCTAGGGATTGGTGCATGTCCTCCCTCTGCAACTCGTTCACCCGCGCCTCGTACGCGGCGGGCAGATCGGCGGCCGCCCTCTTCTCCTTCAGCGCCGTGATCGCTCGACTGTCGATGGCGCACGCGGGCAGCGAGCGCCGCCGCCAGATGCCGCCGTCCTGCAAGCGCCCGAACAGGGAGGCGAGGATGACGGCCGCCCTCATGCCTCGCAGCCGGCGCTGGGTGCCCTCCAGCTGCCCGAGGTAAGCCGACAGCTGGCCGACCGTGGCCACGAGCGTCGCGACCCCGTTCTCCGGGACCAGGGAGAGGATGTCCTCGTGGTCGACGTCGATCAGGCTGTCGACGACGGCCACCACGAGCCCGGGAAGCTCCTTCTCCACCGCCGGACCGAAGAGCTCGGTCCAGGCCTCGGAGGAGAGGGAGCCGCGCAGGATCCCGATCGCTTCCCCCGTCTGCAGGGAACGGGCAAGTCCGGGCGACAGAACCAGGACCCGCAGCAGGGCGCGGCGCCGGGCCAGTGAGAGACGACCCGCGCGGGCCTGGCGCACGACCTCGTCCAACAGAGGCCGCACCTCCTCGAGGGAGGAGGCTTCCGCCAGGCGGGTGGTCGTCTTCTCCACGCTCACTCTCGCGGGGTCTTCCGGCAGCGGGCGGCCAGGCCGTCCCACACATCCAGGGAGACCCCCGCCTCGACGCGGCCCTCCCCGGAGCCGGGGAGGAACCGGGCGTGGGCCAGACCGGCGGGGCGGGGGTTGAGCTCGAGCAGCACGGGCCACACCTCGCCGTCGGGAGTCGCGTCGAGAACCAGGTCGACGCCGCTGAGACCGAGGCCGCCCACGATGCCGGCGGCGGTCTCGGCCAGCCTTCGCGCTCTCTCCAGGTCCGCACTGCGGAAGGCGACGCTCCGGCCGCTGGCGCGCAGGACCAGGGAGGAGGTCACGCTCTGCAGGGGCCGCATGCGGCCCCCGGGTCCCCGGGCGGCGGGGGTGTCGATGCCGGCGCCCACCAGGGCGTAGCCGGACTCGGCCCGCAGGCCGGAGGCGCCGGCGGCCACGTGCAGCCGGATGGCCAGACTGTGGCGGCCACCGGTCTCCGGATCGCGCCAGGCGACGCCGTCCCGCCGCTCTTCCAGGCGCGCCGGACCCCACTCCCAGCAGGCGCTCAGCTGCGCGTCCAGCAGGGCGTCGGCCTCGGGATCGGAGGCCGACAGGAAGCGCACCCCCTGTCCCTCGGTGCCGTCGTTGGGCTTGACCACGATCTGACCGGTGCGCTGCAGGAAGGCGCGGGCGGCGAGGCGATGGCCCGGCGCCACGAGTACCCCTGCCGGCACCTCGAGCCCGGCGGCCGCCCAGCGCCCCGAGAGGCCGTGCTTGTCGTCGGCGGTGGCCGAGGGAGGGCCGGGGTTGACCAGGGGGCAGGTCAGGCGGCGCGCCCAGACCAGGTGGCACCGCGTCTGCTGCGGGCCCAGGGCCAGCAGCTGCGCCGAGTGCAGGTCGGCCGGCTCCGACAGAGTGGTCTCGGAGAACCGGTCGCGCTCGGCATCCAGCCACAGGACGCGCCGGGCGCGCCCGTTGCACAGCCAGTCCCCGTGCACGCCGAGGACGCGGTAGAAGGGTCCTCCGGCGCGGGCGTCACGGACGCAGGCGTCGGCGGCCAGGGGGTAGAGCTCGTGGGTGATGAGGGGAGCCGCGGCAAAGATCACGGCGTGGTTCCAGCGTCCGCCCGGAGGCAGCTTCCGCCGGGGCCCGGTCTCGATGCAGACCTCCGGAGCCATGGGCTCGCTCACGAGGTCGGCGACGGCGAGATCGACGATGCGGCCGGCGTACTCCCCGTTCGGGCCCAGCAGGCCGCGCACGGCGGCCACCGCCCCCGGGGCCAGGGCCTGGTCCAGGCCCCCCCCGCCGGCGGAGATCCACTCGCTCCAGGCGCGGCGGCACCGGTCGCGGGCCGACGAGTCCGGCCCTCCCGGGACCGAGGCGCGCTCGGAGATGAGGTACTTCAGCAGGACGCTGGCCTCGCTCGCCGCCAGGGCCGTCCCGCGGCCGATGCCCAGGCCGTCGCAGGCCCGCGTCCAGGCGACCTCGAGGTGCCGGTCGTCGTCGCTCACCGATCCCTCTCGAGGGCCCGCAGGTAGTCCTCGCCGGCACGGCTGAGGTCGCGCAGCACGATGCGGGCGTTCTCCCCCACCCGGTCGCAGTCGAAGGGCCGGCCGCCGGCGTCGCTGGCGGCGCGTTCCCGGGCCTCCTCGCGCAGCGCCACCCGGTCCCACAGGCCGACGCCGATGTTCGGCTCGATGAGGACGACGCGCCAGCCCGACAGGGTGCCCGGGAAGCGTCGGTCTCCATGCTGGAGGATGAACACGGGCTCGACTCCGGGCTGGCGGTTCACCTCGACCAGGTCCCCCGGCTCGGCGAACTGCGGCGTCACCAGGAAATCGAGCATCATGTAGCGCGGCGTGCCGTACGACAGACCGGTCAGGTCGCGGCCGACCGGACGGCCGGTGTCGCGGCGGTAGGCATCGGCGCTGCGCCCCTCGTACGCGCTCAGGGCCTCCATGACCCGGCGGGCGGCGGCGGCCAGGCCGTCGAACAGGGCCTGCCGGCACGAGGGCTGCACGATCTCGGGGAGGAACCGCTCCAGGCTGCCGCCGCGGCCGACGTTGGTGATCAGCTGCTTGCTGTTGAGGGTGATCCAGTGGGACAGGTGCCAGCGCTGCTCGAGGGGCAGGTCGGCGGCCGGATCGTCGGAGGAGACGATCACCCGGTGCGATCCGTAGATCGGCGACCGCGGCCGGCGCCGGCGCTCGACGGCGGAGCCCCACTCGACGACCTGGCGCCGCACGAAGGAGTCGATGAAGTCGTCGGTGGCCCAGGCCTCCGGCGAGGACAGGATCACCTCCTGGATGGCGACGTTGTGGCGCAGGCTGATCTGGTAGATGAAGTCGACGGCGCGCTCGAGCTCGGTCTCGTCGAGCGAGGTGGAGGCGAGCCGCCGCAGGACGAAGGCCCGGGCGTTGCGCCCCCCGGACTCGGCGGCGTCCTTGATCATCACCAGGCGGTGGTGCCGGGCGAACTCGCGCAGCCCGGGGTAGTCCGACCCGTCCAGGCCGTTCTCGATCGACTTCCTGGCCGCCCCCTCGGAGGACGCGCGCCGGGTGTCGGCGGCGAGCCAGTCGATCTCGTGGGGCACGTCGACGCCGGAGGCGGCGACGAAGATGTCGGGGTACTTGGCCTTGTCGTAGGTGGTCCAGGTGTGGAACAGGGACTGCACCGAGTAGGGCAGGCCGCAGTCCTCCAGGCGCCCCTCGTGGTAGCGGGGATCGCCGTGGAAGGGATAGACCACGGCGGCCCTCAGGGGGCGGGTGAAGCGCACGGCCAGACGGACCCCCTTGGGGGTGCACTCGGCGGCGGCCTGGGCGGCAGCCGCGTCGGCGTCGAGGCCGCCATGGCGGACCAGGGCCGCCGCGTATTCCTCCCGGGAGACGTGGAGGTGGCCGGAGCAGACCTGCACGACGGGCCGGTCTTCCCCCTGGCCCTCCACCAGGTCGACGCCGCGGCTGATGATCAGGTTGGCCCCGGGCCGTCCCGCCGCGGTCAGCTCGCGGGACAGGGTCGGACCCTCGACCAGGGCCCGGGAGTAGTGGGTGCGGCCCACGGGCAGGGCGATCAGGTGGTTGACGCGCCGGTCCGCGTCGATCAGGTCGGGATCGAAGGCGGCGAAGACGGGGGGGATCGGGAAGCCGTCGTTGCGCATGAAGGCGAGCTCGCGCAACTGTCCGTAGGCCCGCCAGCGGCGCTCCCACTCCGAGACGGCGGTGACGCCGATGGGGTCGACGGCGACCTCGCCTTCGTAGCGGCCGAGCAGCAGATCCCGATCCTGGAGCGTCCGCCCGGCCAGCTCGGTGTGATGGGTGACCACGTGGCGCAGGTAGCGGCCGAGCCATCCGTGGTGCTCGACGGCCAGCTCGTACAGGGCGTCGCCCGAGTACCCGGCGAACCCGACCCCCCGGGAGTAGACCCAGGGCCGGTACTCGTGGAAGTGATCGTCGATCGTCTCGGCGAAGAAGTCGGTCAGGGCGCGCCAGAGGCCCTCGGCGTCGGGCGGGGCCCCCGGCCGGGTGCAGGGCAGGGTCGTCTCCAGGGCCAGGAGGATGTAGAGCAGCTCGGCCCCGGCCGCCACCTGCCGCAGGCCGTGACCGGCGCCGCCGGCCCCGTCGCGCTCGACCACGGCCTGGGCGAGGCGTCCAAAGTCCCCCACGTCCTCGTAGCCGCCGGCGATCCGCCGCCAGTCCTCCGGGTCGATCTCGGGGCCGAGGAACAGCTGCGACAGGTGGTCGTGGAAGCGCTGGGCCTCGTCGGCGTGGTCCTCGTCGTACTGCTCGCTCACGAGGGCCGAGAGGGCGGTGCGGGCGTGGGCGATGAAGGCGCCGAAGGCCGCGTCGGTGACCGCCCCGCCGCCGTCGCCCAGCGCCTCCAGAGCCGCGGCCCTCGCCTCGGCGAAGGAGGCCGGCCGGCCGTCGACGGACTCGGCGCCGCGATGCCGCTCGTGGAGGGCCCGGGCGCGGAGGATGCGGGCCCGCAACTGGCTGCGGGCCTCGAGAGCGGCGGCGGGCTGGTCCTCGGCCGCCTTGTTCGAGCTCTCCAGCCCCTTCTCCTCGCGGAACTCCTCCAGCTCCGGGGGCCGGGCCGGGTGCAGGAGCAGGCTCTCCAGCTCCCGGGACTCCGCGTCTCCGGCTCCAAGGCCAAGGTCCCGGCGCCAGCCGTCGATCTCTTCCTGGGGGGCTCCGTCGAGTAGGAAGAGGCCGCCCAGGACGAGGAAGTCGGCGAAGGTGGCCCGCTCCAGGGGCAGGCCGCCGGCGAGTCGGGCCAGGGACCGGGAGACCAGCTCGTCGCGTCGTCGCAGGCGTCCGAAGCGGCGCAGCTTGTCGACCTCGCCCAGTTGCTGCTCCGCCTCCTGACCGAGGCGCACCTCGGCGAGGATCCGCTCGTACTCGGCGGCGGCGGCCTCGGCGTCGCCGCCGCGCCGGATCTCGGCCAGGCGCCGCGCCCGCCGCCGTTGCCGCCGCATGGCCTGGCGCCAGCCTTCGACGGTCCGGCTCCCCAGGCCGATGCCGGCGTAGACCGGCTCCCGGCCGTGGCGCTCCCCGGCGGCGAACCAGAGCATGACGTCGAGCCGGTTGAGGGCGCGGCGCCGGGCCCCGGAGGCGCCGTCGACGATGACCAGGGCGCTGTCCGGATTCCCCTCCAGCATCAGCCGGCAGACCGCCGCCGGGTCCTCCAGGAGCCGCAGCAAGCCCCGGTGGGGGATGCCGGTGTCGAGGACGTCGGCGCCCTGCAGGGCCCGTTCGTACGAGCGCTCCGGACCGAGGACCTGCAGGGCCAGGGCGTGGAGCCGGCCGCAGAGCCGCCGCGACAGGTCGGCCCGGAGGCTGTCGTCAACATCGGCCGCCGTCGCCCAGCGCTCGAGGTGGGGGCCGTAGGTGGCCAGGCTGGCGTCGATCTCGGCGTTGCTGAACCCGGCCGCGGCCAGCTCCTGGCGGGCCCCCTCGGCGATCGCCTCCAGGCTCGTGTCGCTGGTATAGCCGAGCAGGTCCTGGGTCGAGAGGCCGGTAGGGGACACGACGCGGATCTCGGCCGGCCGGGGCGGCGCGGGGAACAGCTCCCGCAGGAGGCCGGGGGTCGCCGGATCGCCGGCATCGAGACCGAGGGCGGCGGCGGCGCGGTCGGCCCGGCCGCGGCCCTCGACCCCGTCGAACCCGTCCGACAGCAGTCCCGCCAGGGTCTGCCCCTCGGCGTCGAGGGCGTGGAGCAGGTGGTCGGCCGTGCCGCACAGGATCTCGAACTTGCGCATGCCGGCGGCGAACCGGCCGTCCTGCGTGTCGGGCTTGTACTCCGCGGTGAGCACCACCACCGGGGCGGCGGCGACGCCCTCGTGACGGCGGGCGGCCTCGGCCAGGGCCCGCCGGGTCAGCCAGACCTTGAAGAAGGGCATGAAGCGGTTCACGTGCTCGGCGCCGGCCACCATCTTGTGCACGCCCCAGCGCGCCACCCGCGCCGTGGTGGCGCGCTCCGAGTCCCGCAGCTCGGGCTGGCCGAGCCCCTCCAGGACCTCGGCCAGGCGCGTGATCTGGAAGACGGGGACGGGTCCCCGCTCCCCCTCCCGGACGGCGAACAACCTGCCGAGGCCGGCCACGTCGCCCAGAACTCCGGCGGCCCAGGCCTCCCACTCGAAGCGCGCGGCGAAGTCCTCGCGGCGGCCGAGGATCCCGACGGCGGCGCGGGCGACCCCGTCGTGGTGCTCGGCCGGCACGCCGAGCTGACGCAGCTTCTCGGCGCGGCCGAGGGTGAGGACGAACTCGAGGAACAGGCCGTCCTTGGGCACGCAGTAGCCGCCGTAGCCCTCGCCGGCCGGATGGATCACGCGGTCGCCCCGGCGGCTCATCTGGTCGCCCATCTCCTCGATGTCGCCGTGGCCGCTGGCCGAGACCATGAGGGACAGGGCGTTGGAGAAGGCGAGGTGCGAGGCCATGCTGGCGTTCTCGCCCGTCTTGAGGATCTCGGGCTCGGTGAGGCTGTCGTAGCTGCGCACCGACTTGTTGATCAGCCCGTAGATCTCTCGTCCGGCCCGCGCCGAGGCGCGGTCGGCGCCGCCGACCCACTGCGACCAGGTCTCCACCGACTCCCGCTCCCGGTGGCCGAGGTCGACCCGGCTCGGGGTGTACAGCAGGTGATAGCGCTTGTCGCCCCCGGCGGCTCCGTAGCGGTGGGCCGGATCGAGGCTCAGGTGGGCCAGGCCGTGGCTCAACAGCACCTGCTTGCGGGCCGTGGTCTTCGCCAGCCGCGAGAACCGGCGCAGGTAGGTGCGCCGGCGGTCGTCGCCATCGGCGCCGCCTTCGCGGGACCACTCGGCCAGCAGCCGGCGCCGGGCCAGGAACCGGGTGAAGCTCTCCAGGTCCTGTCGGTAGTCCTCGTCCCCTTCCACGACGCGCACCAGGGCGGCCGGCCGCGACAGGGCCGGCTCGGCGGCGCGCAGGGCGGCCACCTCCTCCTCGAGCTGACGGCCGTTGCGCGCCGCCACCCGGTCCAGGGCCTCGCGGGACAGCTCCTCGTCCCGGGCCTCGCACAGCCGCCCGATTTCGGCGGGATCGGAGACGTCGCCGGCCTCGCGCTCGCCGCCGCGTTCCTCCGCCAGCTCGAGCAGGGCGCCCAGGACGGCGACCTCCTCCTGCACCGTGCGGTTGCGGCCGACGACGCGCGACACGGCCGCGCTCTCGTCGAGATCCTCCTCGGCGGCGGTCTCCTCCACCTCGACCCGGATCCCCAGCTCGCGCACCACCCGCTCCCCGAGGGCGCACAGCCGCCGGCGGTAGAAGGCCCGTCGTTCGTCGACCTCGGACTCCAGCCCGCGCGCGGCCACCACGTTGTGCAGGGCCATCGACTCCTCGAGCCAGGTGCGGATGTAGCCGTCGGTCATCCCCGCCGACTGGGTGGTCAGCACGTGCAGCACCGGCAGAGGACGGCGGGGCTCGAGGGCCCCCCGGTGGAGGGACCGGGCGCGGGCGGTGCCGACCTCGGCCTCGAGATCGACGAGGCTCGACCAGGGCTCCTGCCGGGCGCGGGTCAGGGCATCGGCGAGAGTCGAGCCGGACTCGTCCGACCACTCGAGCAACAGGGCGCACAGGGCCTCGAAGGGCTCCTCCTCCTCGCGCTCGATGCGGCCCCGCAGATCGGCGGCGCGCTCCCGGGCGAGGCGCGACACCAGCCCGGCGGCGCGGGCGATCTCCGCGGACGGGTCGCCCGGCGCGGCGCGGGCCCAGTCGAGGGCGGCGGCCTCGTCCCCGCCCGGGCCGGCCTCCCGGCACAGGAGCCAGCGCGCCGCGGCCAGGTACTCGGTGTCGGCCACGTCGCGCAGGTTCGCGGCCCAGTGGTCGGCCATCTCCTCGCGGAAGGACTCCTCCATGCCGTCGATGTCGATCACCGTGCGCGTCGACTCGACGCCTTCGTCGTCGACGAGGACCTCCTCCTTTATGAACAGGGGGATGGCCTCGATCCAGTGGTCGGAGACCTCCAGCCAGCGGTAGTCGGGGCTGGAGTAGAGGCGGTCGCCGGCGAGGCGCACCAGCTTGGTGAGGTTGTCGGCCTTGCCCAGGTAGGGCTCCTCGAACTCGTTGATCTTCACCAGCAGGTGCGAGCCGGTGGGGGAGGGGCGCTGGCTGATGACGACGTAGGCGGCGTTTCTCGAGGGGGACCGCAGCAGCTCGCCGCGCACCCGCTCGACCAGGCCGAGGCGCCGGCGGACGAGGCCGCTCGCCGAATCGACGTCGAGGGCGGTCTCCGGGGCGCCGGCCAGCTCATCGCCGTGGTCCTCCACCCGGGCGCGGGCCCGGTGCAGTCCCTGCATGAGGTCGTCCCGCTGCGCGTCGAGAACGGCTTCCTCGTAGCGCTCGCAGGCCCCCTCCAGCTGGATCAGGGAGACCGCCTGGTCCACCTCCAGCAGCAGCCGCAGCTCCAGGGCCGGCGACTGCAGAGCGGCGGCCCCGGCGGCGGCCGTCCAGGCCTCCTCGGCCAGCGGCTTCCAGGCCGGCGTCGGCGAGAGGCGCACGGCGTCGGCGAAGAGCGTGCCCTGGTTGTGGAAGGCGCGGCTCATGCGGCCGAAGACCAGCTCCTGTCCCGAGGACCGGGTCTCGCGGGAGAGGCGGCGGATGTTCTCCGCCTCGACCTCGCGGTCGTAGTCGCGCAGCACGCCGTAGAGCAGCAGGCGCTTGTCGTCCACGTCGGCGTCGCTGTCGAGGATCTCGCCGGCGGCCCGGCGGTCGTAGGGCAGGTCGAGACGATCCTGGCCGAGGAGCCAGGTGATCCACCGGTCGCGGCCGTGCGGGGCTTCTTCGCGGCTCGCCCGCCGCAGGAAGGAGGAGAACAGGTTGCCGGCGTCGAGCTCTCCCGAGCCCTCGAGCAGGGCCAGGAGCACGGCCTGGTCCGGCCGTCCGAGACGGCCGTGGAGGTCGACGACCCAGTGCAGGGCCTGGCGCAGCGAGGCGCCGCGGACGACGTCGAGCTGGGCGAACAGCCCGAGGGCGAGGAGGAGCTCGACGCCGCGCAACCGCTCGGGCACCTCGGCGCTCAGATCGTCCTTGGCCTCCAGGCCGATCCCGAGGGCGGCCATGGCGTCGGCGGCCAGCCACAACCGCCGGCCGTCGAAATCGAGGAGGCGCTCGTGGCCCCGGCACAGGACCAGGGGCCGGTCGGTGCCGCGCAGGCTTGCGGCCAGCTCCGCCAGGCGGGCGTCGCCCTCGAAGCGCCGGGAGACCAGGCGGGCGGACCGTTCGCACAGCCGGGCCGCCAGCGCCGCCTCGGGGCCGGCGTCGTCGGGAACGGCCACGGACGTGTCGGCAAAGGGGCGGGAGCCGAAGGCCAGGGAACCGGCGGCCAGGATCTCGCCGGGGCCGCGCCGGGCGCGGCAGATCCCCGTGGGCCGGTGGTGGTCCACGAGCCGGAGGGGAAGGCCCTGGAGGCTCAGCGGCGGGGGCACGGTAACGGGCGAGGTTTCATCCCCGGTCTGCGGGAGCCGGTCGTCGTTCTTGTCGCCGGGAGAGATCCGGGGGTTGCTGACGGGGGCCACCTTCGGGGAGCTCCCGGCCGCCGGCGGGAAGGCAAGCCCGGCCGGTGAGGGATGGAAGGAGGGAAATTAGACCCCCGCGGAAAGGCGGGCAACACCGCCTGGGGGGGCTCTCCCCTCGGGCGGGATGCCCTTCGCGCCTGCAGAAGAAGAGCCGCCCCGAAGCGTGGGGAAGGGCCGTTGAGGGCCTCCCTTCAGGCGGCCGCGGTCAGGATTCCTCCTCCTCCTCGGCGAACAGCTCGGCGAGGTCGTAGACGTCCTCTCCGACGGTCACGGTCCCTCCGTAGGTCGGCGGATCGGTCGTGGCGTCGATGGTGATGTCCACGTTGACGTCGACCGGACCTTCCTGGCCCCCCAGCCCGCTGGCCACCAGGTCTCCCTTCAGAGTCACCGGTTGAACGAGAAGGTCCAGTGTCAGCTCGCCGTCGAGGACGAGCTGGCCGTCGGCCGAGAAGGATTCCAGCGTCAGCGTGCTGCCCGTCACCGCAAGGGTTCCCTGCTCCCCTTCGATGGTGCCGCCTCCGGTCAACAGCAACCCCATCGCCTTGACCACCACGGGCTCGAGGGCCGAGAACAACCCCTGAACCTGCTCCTGCGCCTCGGCGGCCTCCTCTTCCTTCGTCGTTCCGTTCTCCGGCCCGGTCGGTCCGTTGCCCTCGTCGTCGCCGCAGGCCAGGGCGAGCAGGGCGAGGGGCATGATGAGCAGGATCAGCCTCCGGGTCCCGCGGTAACGGCCGGGAACCTGTCTCATGGAATCCTCCATTTTATTGGTGGCGTTGGTGGCGGCATCACGGCGCCGGTCGAACCGGTGGCTCACGGCTTCGCCTCGACGAAGCGGAGAAGCTCCTCCCTCGTCCTGGCGTAGTTCAACAGGTACACGGCGACGACCAGGTCGACCTGGTCGTCGCCGCTCGGGAGGTCTCCCAGGATCTCGAACAGCGAGTAGGCCTCGACATATCTGCGAAAAGCAGAAGCTTCGAGTCCTGGTAGGCTTCGGCGATGGCGTCGTACTGATTCTCCGATGGACTCACGAGTCTCTCCCGACGCATGACTCGGCCCGGACCGGAACTCGACGGCGGGCTGGATCCCTCACCTGCGGGTGGTCCGGGCGCGCCGGGCGCTGGCGAGCAGGGCGGACACGTCCGACAGCAGGGCCTCGTTCTTGAAGGGCTTTTCAAGCACCCGGTCGGCGCCGGCGATGCTGGCCAGAGTCGTGGCCAGTTCCGGGTTCTGGTGCATGCCGCCGCCGGAGATGGCGATGATGCCGAGGGCGGGATGGCTCTTGCGCAGCTTCTTGATCAGCTGGACGCCGGTCATCCCCGGCATGTTCACGTCGGTCAGGAGGATGTCCGGACCGTGGGAGGCCACGCTCTCCAGGGCCGCTTCGGAGCGGTCCGCCTCGAGGACCTGGTACCCGGAACGCCGCAACAGCATGGCCAGCGCCGAGAGGACGCCCTCGTCGTGCTCGGTGATCAGGACGGTGGCCATGGTTCAAGCCTCCGCTTCGGACCTGGGGATGAGGATCTCGAAGGCCGTCCCCTCGCCGGGCGACGACTTGACGGTGATCTTGCCATGCCATCCCTGGACAAAGCTGTCCACCACGGCCAGCCCCAGGCCCGTGCCCTTCCCGGTCTCCTTGGTGGTGAAGAAGGGCTCGAAGACCTTGTCCCTCACCTCGGGCGCCATGCCGGTGCCCTCGTCGGCCACGGTCACGCGGACATACCGGCCCGCCGCCAATCCCCGGGAGCGTGCGCCCCGGGCGTCGAGGGTGAGGGCGTCGAGGCCGATCGTTACCGTGCCCTTCCGGGTCATCGCCTCGGCCGCGTTCTTGAGCAGGTTCGTCAACACCTGCCTGAACTCCGTCGGGTTGACGCGGATGGCGCCGGTCTCCTCCGCGATCCGGGTCTCGATCTGGATGCGGCTCCGGTAGGAGTCCTGGGCCTCGGCGGTGAAGTCCGCGAGATCCCGCGCCGGCGCCACTTCCTCCGGCTCCTGGGTGCCGCCGGCGGGGAAGGCCAGGGTGCCCTTGACGATCTCGGAGCCGTGCTCGGCGGCCTTGAGGATGTGCCGCATCCGGCTGCGGCGCTCCTCCGGCGAATCCTCGCGGTCGAGGCTGATCTGGGCCAGGGTGATGATGGGCTGCAGGACGTTGTTGAACTCGTGGGCGAGACCTCCGGTGAGGGCTCCCATGGCCGCCATCTTGCAGGCTTCGCCGAGCTGATCCTCCGTGGCCCGGCGCTTCTCCACGGCCTGCGCCAGGCGGGCTTCCGTTCTCTTCAGCTCGCGGTTCAGCCGCGAGGCCTCGCGCCAGCGCTGCGCGGCGAACCAGACGATCACGAGGGCCAGGGCGGGCACGGCGGCGAGGGCCTCGCCGAACTCCCACTTCCGGTAATGGCGCGTCATGTCCAAGAGGGCCTCGACCAGGTCGATCCTGGCGAAGGCGTAACCCATGAGGGCACAGGCGAAGGCGCCGATGATCAGGTCCCTGGAGGCTTTCATGGAGAGATCCCGGTGTGTGAAGGGGTCGAGGCCGCCAAGCGGTTCGCCCGAAAAGAAAGTGCAGCGGAGCGCCCGGCGCACCGGAGCCGCCGGGAGCCGAACCGATTTGCCGGGCCTCCGGCCGGCGGGCGATATTGGCCTCCCTGCGATATTGGCCTCCCTGCCATGGAGACGAGGGTGAGCGATCTCGAAATCGCACGGGCGGCCACGCCGGGACCGGCCGTCGACATCGCCGCCGGCCTGGGGCTGTCGGAGCGCGACATCGACCTGCATGGCCGCTACAAGGCCAAGATCCACCTCGATGCCGCGGACGGCCGGAACCGCGGCGCGGCAGGGAAGTACGTCGTCGTCACCGCCATGACCCCCACCCGGCACGGCGAGGGCAAGACCACCACCACCATCGGTCTCAGCCAGGCCCTCAACGCCATCGGCCAACCCTCGATCGCCACGATCCGTCAGCCCTCCATGGGACCGACCTTCGGCATCAAGGGAGGCGCCGCCGGCGGCGGCTACTCGCAGGTCATCCCCATGGACGAGATGAACCTGCACCTGACGGGCGACATCCACGCCGTCACCTCGGCCCACAACCTGCTCTCGGCGGCCGTGGACGCGCGCCTCTACCACGAGGAGCGCCTGAGCGCCAGGCGCCTGCGGCGCCGCGGCCTGAAGCGGCTCGACATCGACCCGGAGCAGGTCGCCTGGAAACGGGTCGTCGACCTGGGGGACCGCGCCCTGCGCGAGATCGTCGTCGGCGAGGGCGGGGAGGGGGTGCGCCGCCGCAGCGGCTTCGACATCACCGCCGCCTCCGAGGTGATGGCGATCCTGGCGCTGGCCAGGGACCTGCGGGACCTGCGGGCCCGCCTCGGGCGGATCGTGGCCGCCTTCGACCGGGCGGGGCGGCCGGTGACCGCCGAGGACCTGGGCGCCGCCGGGGCCATGGCGGTCCTGCTCAGGGACGCCATGATGCCCAACCTGTTGCAGACCCTGGAGAACACGCCGGTCCTGGTCCACGCCGGGCCCTTCGCCAACATCGCCCACGGCAACAGCTCCATCGTGGCCGACGAGATGGCCCTTGCCCTGATGGGGGACGGGTACCTCGTGACCGAGAGCGGCTTCGGCGCCGACTGCGGCTTCGAGAAGCTCTGCCACGTCAAGTGCCGCTACTCCGGCTTGCGGCCGGACTGCGCCGTCGTCGTGGCCACGGTGCGGGCCCTCAAGTCCCACGGCGGCGCCCCGGAAGCCCGCGAGGCCGACGCCGCTCAAGAGATGGAGTGGCTGGAGCAGGGGGTGGACAACCTGGCCGCAAACATCCGCATCGTGGGCGAGTTCGGCGTCCCCGCCGTGGTCGCCCTCAACCTCTTCTCCGGGGACACCGACGCCGAGATCGAGCGAGTTCTCCAGGCGGCGGTGGGCCACGGCGCCGTGGCGGCCTGCGCCTGCGACGTCTGGTCCCGGGGAGGCGCCGGAGGGGCGGAACTGGCTCGAGCCGTGGTCGACGTTTGCCGGTCCGGGTCGAACTTCGAGTTTCTCTACGGGGAAGAGACGCCGCTGCGCGACAAGATCGAGACCGTGGCCACGCGCATCTACGGCGCCTCGGGAGTGGAGCTGGCCCCGGAAGCGGAGCGCAGCATCGAGCGTTGCGAGCAGCTCGGTTTCGGATCCGTGCCCGTGAACATGGCCAAGACCCACCTGTCGCTGTCGCACGATCCGGAACTGCGGGGAGTGCCCACGGGCTTCGTGCTGCCCGTGCGGGACGTGGTCCTGTCGGCCGGCGCCGGCTTCGTCGTTCCCCTGTGCGGCGAGATCCGCCGCATGCCGGGGCTGCCGTCGAAGCCGGCCTTCATGAACCTCGACCTCGACGCGGAAGGCCGGGTGGTGGGGTTGGCCTGAGCGCCGCCGGGCGGCTCAGGCCGCCTGGAACTCGTCGACCACCGGTCTATGAAGGCTTCTTCGATTGATCTGAAGAGTTGTTGCTTGAGCCCTTCTTGGGGGGTTTGGCTCCTTTGGGCATGGGAATATTCACCTTGATCGCGGGTATATTCCTATCCTCAGAGAGCTGTCTGCTCTTGGTCGTGGAACTCTTTTCTTTAGCCACTTGACTCATCTCCTGATGGAGAGGTTCCAAAGTAAGACTCGAAGTAAGCTCGTGTTCGTTCGGTTGCTTCGGTTTCGCAGTTTGGTTTGTGTGGCAGAGTTTGATCCTTGAAGTGTTTGTGGGATGCCTCCAGTTTTCTCTGCTTTAGGTCGGTAACGAGTTCGTAGATAGCCTTGTCCGAAAGTTCGCCTTCAAAAACCGAAAACCACTTGCTCTCTGCCTCAAGGGCTAATTTCTCCTGTTCTGTATTGAGGCTTCCGATAGCCTGGCACGTTTCTGAAATGGAAGAAACCCCTTGACCGCATTGACTACTTGCGAGGCGGCAATTAGAGATCCCCAGATCATGCCATATTCTTGCCAGATTGCCCATCCCCCAATGCTTGAACTGGAAGTAATAGCCAAGAATGCCTGTATCCGACTATTCCACTTTCCCGAGTGAATCTGGTAGGACTGCAGATAGTAGACACCGGCCCTGAACTGCACCAAGTTGTCCCAGTAGATGCTCTGATAGTTCAAGTTGAATTACCGCCTTGTCCTCGCGTTGATTCGTTCGCCCATCCGCTGGACAGTTCCGACGAGATAGCTATTCTACGGGTGCTGAAGGACCCTGGCAACTATAGGCCCTTCGCGTACGGAGCCGGTTTATCAGCCCTTCAAGTCAAACAAATCGCCTTTGGTTGCTTGCGCCGTGGGCGGTTTGCGCATCTCCTCCGGCACCGGTGGCAATTCCTCGGCTTGGATGCAATCGCTCGCGACGACGGCTTCGAGTAACCTCTCCTGTTCGGGATAGCAGTTCACCGTTTCTTCCAGGACCCAAAGTAACTCGAGTAGTTCCGTCGTGAACTGACTGGTCCAGCCCTCGGGGCGGATGTCGTCGAGGGGGGAGGACTTCCTGCCCGCCCCCTTTTTCATGCGGTACTTGAGCCAGGACCGCACGACCTTGAGACCAGAGACCTCGAACTCGTACACGGCGGGTTCGACAGGCGAAAACTCCCCACCGCTGATACGGAGAGTCCTGGCCCCGTCGTCATAGACGAATTCCTCTGCAGGGCGGGGGATGGCCTCGACGCATCTTGCGGCACCGGGCGGTATACGCCCGGGGGTCTGGCCCGGAGGCACGAAGCGCTTGGCGTAGGTGTGGAGCCACAGCAGCCGCGCGCCTGCCCTGCGGATCTCCTCGAAGAGCTGCCCGTCCTTTGTGATCGGAACGCACAGTTCTCTTGTTTCCAGCTCCCTGTCGAACCGTTTGGTGAAGGCCGGCTGTGCCAACACTCCGTAGAGATAGGCGACGAAGTCTTCGGGTGTGATCTTGCGACCATGTGACGTGCTGAGCACTTCGAGCAGCAAAGGAGCAATGTTCGCCTCCGAGGCATCCTGGGCGCGGTAGAGAGGGATAACCTCCTTGGCGCCATAGGAGCCTCGAAAATGATGGAGATCGGGAAGGTGAGCGCAGGAAGTCAGTGCAGGCCCAGATCCCAGAGGTCGAGAGAACAAACTCGTCAAGTACAACTGCCGGTCGCCGTGGACGCGCCATAGATCAGGACGTGGGCGGGACATCAAGCGACCGTCCGCGACAAGGTAATGCCGGTCGAAAGAGCGATACGCGTACCGCTGGACTTCAGGGAGAGGGGTGTTATTCGGTAGTTTGGATATCGGCGTCGAATCGGCCCGGTCTGTCAGAGTGACGAGATAAGACCCATCAATCTTGCGGTCGCCAGTCTCCCGGAATGCATCGGCGCGATCCGCTGCATCCAGCAGACTGCGCCAACGCCGTTCCAGCGTGACTGAGTCCGGCGCAATCGGCCATGTCCGCTTGAGCTGCACTCCCGAGTGCTGCCAGGGCATGAGATCAGTGAGCAAAGGCCAACTGAAGTAGGCTCCTTGCCCGACTGGACGGAATGGAGCCATCCAGTCATCTGAGCAATCCTGCCACTCCAAGCTGGAAAAGTCCCGAATGGCGTCGAGGATCGCGAGTTTCTCGCCGCGGGTGCCCTCCACGCGGGTGTAGTGCACGCACGCAGGCCGGTCCTGTCGCACCTCCTGAGAGCGGAAGGCTACGGCAATGGTGACAGGGGTCTTAATGGCAAAGACGTTGTCATCCTGGCGTGTGCCGCGTCCCTCGCCGCCAAGGTCGAGAATCCAGATCTCGTCGCACTGCCGGCGCATATGCTCGCGCATCCCGGAGAAAGCGTCGCCGTCGAGGTAGCTGGAGGCGCTGATGAAGCTGACCACACCGGGGCCGTTGGAGGTCTCGTGTTCGAACACCTTCCACAGCGCCCAGCGCCAGAAATAGACGTAGAGGTTGTAGAGGTTCTTGAGGTGGATCCCATGGCCAGCGGCAACCGCGGGGTCGAGAAACTCACGGAGAATCGCAGGATCCCCGTCGTCTCCCCAGCGGACCCAGCCGCCGGTGCGGCCCTTGTTTGCGTAGTCGGCCTCGTGCCGGTCGTAAGGGGGATTGCCCAGGCAGACGATGACGGGGACCGCGCTCTTGACTTCCAGGGCCTTCTTGTGTTGCTCGGCGATGGGCCGCAGGATCAAGGGCATCTGCGGAGGCTTGGAGTGTGGGCTCTCCAGGGTGTCCGTCAGGTAGATGCGCGTGCCATCGGCGGGCAGCGTTGCCCCGGCGTCCTGCAGGGCAAGGCTGACACGCAACTCGCTCACCGCATAGGCGCCTACGAGCAGCTCGAAGCCGTACAGGTTCTCGGCCAGCGCGGCGGCATGGCCGGGGACCGCACCCGGCCCCTGCTCATCCTTGACGCGGCCGAGGGCGTGTTCTATGACGCCGAGAAGATAGGTCCCGGTTCCCACGGCGGGATCGAGCGTGACCACACCGGGGTCGGCGAAGCCGAGCGGTTTGCCGAGACGGTGGACGAGCAGGTCGTCGATCAGACGCACCTGGGCGCGGACCACCTCGACAGGCGTGTAATAGACCCCCGTGTCCTTGCGTAGCTTGGCATCGTAGACGGTGAGGAAATCTTCGTAGAAGTAGAGCCAGGGATCCTCCGGACCGGAGAGCGTGGCTGGCGTCACGGCATCGATCACCCGCAGCAGCAGGTCCACGGAGGCGGCGATTTCCGCTCGCGCCACCGGATCGGTCAGAACCTGCAACGCCCGCGACAGCAGGTTGTGCTGTGCGGCCAGCGCCTCTCTCGCGTTCTCGAGGGTGAGCGGGTCGGCCCCTTCGCTGCAGCCCAGCAGCAAGGCGAAGGTGACAGTCTGGGCATAGGCGTCGGCGAACTGCTCGTCAGAGGCATCCGGGAAGAGCAGTTGCCGCCAGTCCCTCGCGAGCTCGACAAGGGGAGAATCCTGGTCTTTGAGGGCATCTGTCACGTCATCCCGCAACATGCGACATAGCGGTGCCAGCCGCTTGGCGAACCCTCTGAGGTCGATCTTGCCATCGCCGCCCATGGGGATGAAAGGCTCCCACAGAAGGAAATTGCGCAATAGGCGTTCGATGGAGCGGGCGTTCTGGGCCGTAACGGCCTTCCTACCGTCGACGCCAACCTCGCCAGAGATACGGACGACCTTGTCGACCAGTTCGCCGTCGCGATAGAGCGCCCACTCGTTGCCGTCGGAGTAGAGAATGTTCGGAATAGCGGAGAAGCGGTTGAATTGATGGCGGTTGTGGCCCTTGAAGCGGGTGGCCGTGGCGCCGACCCCGGGGGCCTTCAGCTCGACATATCCGGCGAGCAGTCGGTTGCGGTGAACAGCATAGTCCGGACGGCCGAGACGGTCGGGCAGGGGTGTCTCGCCGGTGCAGACTACTCTCCAACCGAGAGCCTGACCTGCCGTCGCCATGAAAGTCCCGAACGGGCCGCGTACCTGCTCTTCGGGTTCGCCAGGGGTGACTTGCGTCATCTTGGCAGTCACCGCGGCGGCGAATTCCTGCAGGGCTACATGGATTGGGATTCTCTCAGTCGGTTCTCTATGCAAGTCGGTCACTACGCAGGCTATGGAGGGCGGCGGACTTGGCCGCCGGGCGGCTCAGTCCGCCTGGAACTCGTCGATCAGCCGGCGAACGACCTCATCGGGCCCGCGCCCGGGGTGCACGATCAGCCGGAAGCGCATGACCACCTCGCTGCCGCCGGGGATCGTCCAGCTGCCGTCGGCGCTCTCGTCCTTCAGGAAGTCGTGCAGGCCGAAGGGGTTGGCCGTGAACAGGCCGTACCCGCGCACGTGCCAGTGGGCGGGGTGCCAGGGGTTGGAGCGGTGGTCGACGACGGTGTGGCCCCACTGCGAGCCGTCGGCCAGCGGTCCCGAGTAGTCGACCCAGGCGGCGCGTTTTCCCCAGGTCGTCTCCTCGCCCTGGCCGCTGTCGAAGACGTCTCCCTCGGAGTTCTCGATGCGGCCCCGGTCCTTGGCGTCCATCGAGGTGGGCACGCGGATGGAGAACAGGCCGCCCTCCTTGGTGTCGCCGAAGGTGACGTCGCCGTAGCGGGCGCGCAGCACGCTGCGCTGGTCGAGGACGCGCAGGGGTCCTTCGACGGCGATCCGGAAGGAGCGCTCCTCCTCCAGAAGGCGCTGGCCCCCCGGCCCGAACCAGTCGACGACGCCGTCGATGGCGGCCGCGCCCCCGGCGGCGCCCACCTGCGGCTCCCCCCGCTGCAGCATGGAGCCGTGCCCCGGGCCGCGCACGCCTTCGTCCCAGAGGTTGAAGCCGTTCACCAGCCCGTGGGCGGTGTAGATGCTGCGGTGGTGGTAGTGGTCCTGGTTCTCCCCCTCCACGTCGGCGAAGGGGTAGGCCCGCGTCAGGGCCTGTCCCGAGGGGGTGAGCACGGGGTGGAAGCACGGCCGGCAGATGAAGTGGCCGTACACGTACTCGACGAAGAGCCCCCCGTCCACGTGGACCGCTACGCGGCCCTCATCCGCCTTCAAGTCGACGTCGATCATCCTCTCCTGTCCTGGTCATCAGGCCGCCGCGTTGGCGCAGCAGCGCTTGTACTTGCGTCCGCTCCCGCATGGACACGGATCGTTCCGTCCCGGCGGGCCGGGCGCCGCCCGAGCCGCGTCCCTCCGCCGCACCCACTCCATCACGCCGGCGGCCGGCTGCCCGCTGCGCACCAGGTCCGCCATGACCCGCATGTACGGATCGACGTGGCCGAAGTAGATCTTGTAGCCGCGGCAGAGGTAGTTGAGCCCCTCCTCGCCGTGGGGGGTGCGCTCGAAGCGCTGCTTGGGGCAGCCGCCGTTGCAGGCGAAGCGGTAGTCGCACTCCAGGCAGTAGCGCGGCAGGCGGTCGGCCTTGTCCTGTCCGAAGCGGCGCTGCTCCGGGCTCGCCACCATGTCGCGGATCGTCTGCTCGCGCACGTTGCCGAGGTTGTACTCGGGATAGACGAAGTGGTCGCAGGAGTAGAGGTCGCCGTTGTGCTCGATGACCAGGGCGTTGCCGCAGGTCTCGGCGAAGATGCACAGGGAGGCGTCCTGGCCCAGCCAGCTGCCCAGGGAGACGTCGAAGATCTGCACGAAGAGGCGGCCCACGTCGCGCCGCACCCACTCGTCGAAGACGGCGCACAGGAAGCGGCCGTACTGGGCCGGCCCCACCGACCACCGGGTGACCGCCGCCTGGCCTTCGAATTCGGGGGCCACCAGCTCCAGCCCGGTCTCGTCCGGATCGCCGGTCAGGCGCTCGACGATGGGGATGAACTGCATGAACCCGGAGCCGATCTCCTTGAGGAAGCGGTAGACCTCGAGGGGGTGGTCGCCGTTGTGGTTCTGCAGGACCGTGAGGGTGTTGAACTCAGCGCCGTGCTGCTTGAGCACCTCCAGGCCGGCCATGACGCGGTCGAAGGTCGGCTTCTGGCCCTTGTCGACGCGGTAGCGGTCGTGGAACTCCCGGGGCCCGTCGATGGACAGGCCCACGAGGAAGTTCTCCCGGGCCAGGAACTCTCCCCACTCGTCGTCGAGGAGGATGCCGTTGGTCTGGAAGGCGTTGGTCACCTCCTTGCCCCCGGCGTAGCGCTTCTGCAGCTCCACGGCGCGGCGGAAGAAGTCCACCCCCAACAGCGTCGGCTCCCCGCCCTGCCAGGCGAAGTTCACGGCGGGCACGTCCTGGGCCTCGATGTACTGCTTCACGTACAGCTCCATCACCTCGTCGCTCATGCGCCAGTTGCGCCCGGCGTCGGGGTAGAGCTTCTCTTTTTCCAGGTAGAAGCAGTAGGAGCAGTCGATGTTGCAGACCGAGCCCGAGGGCTTGGCCATGACGTGGCAGGCCGACGGAGCGGTGAGCGGCTGGGATTGGGTCATGGGAGGGCGGTCGAGGGGGCGTGAGAGGGCGCTAGGATAGGCCTTCCCCGAAAGAGGATCAAACGCCCGGCCCGGGAGAACCGGGGCGGCTCGCAGGGAGCAAACCCATGAGATTCGCACCCGCCCTGTACCTGCTGTGGCTCGCCTCGTCCCTGGCGGCCGAGCCCCTCGTCGTGGTCGAGGAGGGCCGGAGCCGGGCCCGCGTCGGCCTGCACCCCGAGGCGGGGGAGTGGGAGCGGCGCGCCGCCGCCGACCTGGTGCGCTACATCGAGGAGATGAGCGGCGCCCGCCTGCCTCTCCTCGACCGGACCGCCGACCTCGAGCAGGCCCTGGCCGAACCGTCCCCCCTCCTCCTGGTGGGCCGGGCCGCCCTCGAGGCCGATCCGTCCCTGGGCCCCAGGCTGCGGGCCCTCCGGAACCCCGACCCCGTCCTGCGCGGCGACGCCATCGTCGCGCAGCGCCGGGGGCAGCGCCTCTACCTGGCCGGCACCAACGACGAGTCCCACTACTACGCCGCCGTGGAGCTGCTGCGGCGCTGGGGCTGCCGCTGGTACCTGCCCACCGACTTCGGCGCCACCATCCCCCGGCAGGCGACGCTGACCGTGGACAGCCTCGACGTGGCCCATGCCCCGCCCTTCGAGGTGCGCCGCTACTGGCTCTCCTGGAACGGCGACAGCAGCGGCCGGGAAGAGTTCATGCGGCGCAACCGCCTCAACGACCTGTCGGTGCCGGCCGGCCACGCCCTCGGCCATTACGTGGAGGACCTGGTGGGCGCGGACTCCTCGGCCATGTCGATCTGCCTCTCCGACCCGGCCACCGCCCGCCACGTGGCCGCCCAGGTGATGGAGCGCTTCGCCGAAGGCGCCCCGGCCGTTTCCCTGGGCATGGACGACGGGCTCTACGACCTCGCCTGCGCCTCCGACGCGGAGCTGGCCGCCGGCCTGTGGGACAAGAACTTCATGTCCCCGGCCCTCACCGATCCCTTCATGGCCCTCTACAACGGCGTGGCCGAGCTGACCCAGGCCCGTTTCCCCGGCCGCCGCATCGGCTTCCTGGCCTACTCCAACATCACCCTGCCGCCCCAGCGCCGCATCGTCGCCGCCGAGCCCCTGGTGGCCTACCTGGCGCCCATCGACGTCTGCCCCATCCACGGCATGGACGATCCCCGCTGCCCGCCCAGCCACGAGTACCGCGACGTCATGTACCGCTGGGCCGAGACGATGCAGGGCCGCCTCATCATCTACGACTACGACCAGGGCATGCTGGTCTGGCGCGACATCCCCAGCCCCTCCATCCAGGCCGTCCGCCAGGACGTCCGGCACTACCGCGACGCCGGAATCCTCGGGGTCGACACCGAGAGCCGGGGGGCCATGGCCACGACCTTCCTCAACCTCTATCTGCGGGCCCTCCTCTACTGGGATCCCGACGCCGACGTGGAGGCCGAGCTGCAGGCGTTCCACGCCCGCTTCTGGGGACCGGCGGCGGCCCCCATGCGCGCCTACTGGCGGGCCATCCACCGGGCCTGGGAGCGCACCCCCTCCCACGAGCACGAGTTCATGCTCGTGCCCACGGTGTACACGCCGGAGCTGGTGCGCGGCCTGGCCGGTCACGTGGAGTCGGCGAGGGCCCTGGTGGCCGGCCGGCCTCCGGGGGATCTATTCGCGCGCAGGGTGCGCTTCGTCGAGGCCGGGTACGGCGTCCTGCAGGCCTACGTGGAGATGGTGGACTTGGGCGCCACCGGGGCCGACTACGGGGCCGCGGTGCGCGCCGGCGAGCGCGGCCTGGCCTGGCGCGACTCCCTGACCCGCATGAGCCCCACCTTCACCACCACCCGCCTGGAGCGGGGGGACGCCTGGTGGCCGGGCGAGGTGCAGCAGTACCGGGACCTGCTCGCCCTCACCGACGGCCCCGCCGGGCGCCTGGTGGAGAGGCTGCCCCTGACCTGGAGCTTCCGCACCGACCCCCACGACGCCGGCCTGCACCAGGGCTGGGGCCGGCCGGAGCTGGACCTGGCGGCCTGGCGGCCCCTGCGCACGGATCTCTACATGGAAGTCCAGGGGGTCGCGGCTGACGGCGGGGGGGAGTACAACGGCTTCGTCTGGTACCGCACCGAGGTCGAGGTGAGCGCCGCCGACGCGGAGCGGGCCCTCCACGTCCACTTCCCCGGCCTCTTCGGCAAGGCCTGGCTCTACGTCGACGGGTACCTGGCCGGCCACCGGGACTGGCGCCCCATGTACTGGCACAACGACTACCGCTTCGACTGGGACGTGGACCTCACCGGGCTGCTCGCCCCCGGCACCCGCACGCTGGCCCTGCGCCTGCACAACGAGCACCACATGGGCGGCCTCTGGCGGCGCCCCTTCCTCTACGCCGCCGAGCCGGGGGCTCCGCCGGCCCGGTAGCCACGCGGGACCGCCCGGCTCAGCCGGCGCCGGAGTCCCCGGCCAGCCGCTCCCAGCGGGCCGTGAGATCGGCGACGCGGCGCTCCAGGCGGGAGCGCTCGTCCTGCAGCTGGCGCACCTGCTCCGGCGGGGTCCGGTCGTAGAAGCCGGGCTCGCAGAGGGAGGCGTCGATCTCGCCCAGGCGGGACTCGGCCGACTCCACGCGGCCAAGCAGCCCGGCCAGCTTCTCCTCCCGCTGCTCGGCCCGGCGCCCGTCCCGCCCTTCGCCTCCCGCCGCGGGGGACCGCCGCCGGCCGTTGCCGCCGGCGCCGGGTTCGGCCTTCCGCCGCCGCTGACTGCGCGCCTTCAGGACCACCTGGTCGGCGTCGAGGTGGTCGTCGCCGCAGTAGCGCACGTACTCCTCGTAGGGGCCCTGGAAGTCGCGGATGTCGCCGGCGCGGATCTCGACGATGCGGGTCGCCAGGCGGCTGACGAGCCAGCGGTCGTGGGAGACGAGGACGATGGTGCCGCCGAAGGTCTGCAGACCCTCGACGAGGGCGTGGATCGACTCCAGATCGAGGTGGTTCGTGGGCTCGTCGAGGACCAGCACGTTGGGCTGATCCATGGCCAGCCGGCAGAACACGAGGCGCGTCGCCTCGCCGCCCGACAGGTCCCGCAGGCGCTTCTTCACGTCGTCGCCGGAGAACAGCACGAGACCCAGGTGGCCGCGCACGAAGCCGATGGACTGGTCGGGACAGCTCTCCCACGCCCAGGTCTCGGCGGTGCCGTTCGGCTGGAAGCGCTCGCGGTGGTCCTGGGCGAAGTAGCCGGGGCGGGTCTCGTGGCCCCACTCCACGCTGCCGGTGTCGGCCTCCAGCTCGCCCATGACGATCTTGAGCAGCGTCGACTTGCCGATGCCGTTGGCGCCCATGATCGCCAGCCGGTCGCCGCGCTGCACGGACAGGTCGACGCCGTGGAGGACCTCGTTGTCGCCGAAGGCCTTCTTCACCCCCTTCAAGGTGAGCACCTGGCGGCCGCTGTCGCGGCGCCGGGCGAGCTTGAAGGTGGGGTAGCGCCGCGAGCTGGGGGGCAGCTCCTCCATGCCCTCGGCCATCTTCTCGATCATGCGCTGCTTGCTCACCGCCTGGCGCGCCTTCGTCGCCTTGGCGCGGAAGCGGTCGACGAACTGCTGGTGATGGGCGATCTCCCGCTCCCGGTTGGCGATCTCCTTCTCCCGCCGCTCGCGCTCGCCGCCCTTGGCCTTCAGGAAGGCGGTGTAGTCCCCGCTGTAGAGCTGCACCGTCTCGTAGTCCACGTCGAGGATGCGGGTCGCCACGTTGTCCAGGAACCGGTGGTCGTGGGAGATGACCACCAGCGTCCCGGGGAAGTCGCGCAGCCAGGTCTCCAGCCAGCGGATGGCCAGGATGTCCAGGTGGTTGGTGGGCTCGTCCAACAGCAGGGCGTCGGGCTCGCCGGCCAGCACCTGGGCCAGGAGCACACGGAGCTTGAAGCCGCCCGACAGCGTCGACAGGGGATCGTGGTGCACCCGCGCCGGCAGGCCCAGACCCTCGAGGATGGCCGCCGCCCGGGCCTCCGCCGTGTACCCGTCGAGGCGCTCGATCTGGGTCTCGAGGTGGGCGAAGCGGTCGGCGTCGAAGGACTCGCCGGCCCGCGCCAGCAGGGCCTCCTTCTCCGTCAGGACCCGCCACAGCTCGCGGTGACCCATGAGGGTCACGTGGAGAATGGAGTGCTCCTCGTAGAGGAACTGGTCCTGGCTCAGCACGCCCACGCGGGTCCGTTTCGGCAGGCTCACCTCGCCGGCGCTGGCCTCCAGTTCTCCGGCGAGGATGTTCAGCAGCGTCGTCTTGCCGGAGCCGTTGGCGCCCACCAGGCCGTAGCGCTCCCCGGCGTTGAGCATGAGGGAGACGCCGGCGAAGAGGGTGTGGTCGCCGTAGACCTTGGCCAGGTTGGAGACGGAGATCATGAAGGGGAAACTAAGGGATGGGCCGAACAGTGGAACCCCCGCGCCCGGCCTGCGGCGGCCGGGAGCGGCCCCTGGAACCTCAGCCCGCAGCCGCGGCGTTGCGGTTGTGGATGGCGAACAACTCCGCGCCCTGCAGCTCCACCTCGAGGGTGATCCACCGGCCGTGGAGGCCGGCCACCGATTCCCGGTCCCGCCAGCGCAGGGGATGGCCCAGGTGGTCCCCGCGGATGGCCTCCATGTCCTCGGGCCCGTACCCGGCCAGGGGGGCTCCGCCCTCGTCGAGCAGGCCGACGCGGCAGGAGCCACCGGTTGCGTCGACGTTCACCAGCAGGTCGGGGTGGTCGATGCGCAGGGGCCGCGTGCGGATGATCCCGCCCTCGCCCTCGGCGCGCATCCCGGCGAACCCGTCCTGCCGCAGCGTCGCCAGGCACAGGCCGGTGGGTTTCTCGGAGCCGGGGGGCAACTCCCGCCTCGGCGCCGGCGAGTGGTAGTGGGCGCCGGAGGTGTAGTAGAAGTGGAGCCGTCCCTCCCGCAGGACCGGCGCCGAGGGGAGGATGGCCATGCGGCCGCTGTCCCAGGCGGTGCCCTCGCCCCGGGGCACGATGCACCGCGCCTCGGGGGGCCGGAGCCACTCCTCGCCGTCGCGGGAGCAGGCCAGGTCCAGGTCCATGGACCAGTCGTCGAGGGCGTGCAGGATCTGCGCGAAGCCCAGGTACATGTCGTCGTACACGAAGCCGTTGTTCATGTAGACCTGGTCCCGGGGCCGGTCGTGCTCGTCGATGGGCAGGATCGGCACGTGGGGTGACCAGGAGGCGAAGTCGGGGCTCCAGCAGGTGTGCCGCAGGCGCACCCAGGTGCCGGGCTCGCCGTGGAGCATCTTGCCGCTGGCCCAGCGGTTGTCCCAGTAGAGGCGTTTGCCGAAGAGCCGGTAGCCGCCGCGCAGGGTGTCCAGCATCCAGGTGTAGGTGTCGCCGAAGCCGTCGGCGTGGGTGTGCACGAGCCGCTCCCGCGCCGGCCAGTGGATGCCGTCGGGGGAGGCGCTGGTGTAGAGGCCCGTCGGGTACGGCGTGTCCTTCGACTCGTAGAGCCGCTTCCCCGTCTCCGGGTCGTGGTCCCGGTTGTAGCGCCACAGGGCCATCTTGTAGCGGGCCGAGGGGTCCGGGTCGAGGGGGTCGCGGGAGATGCAGGGCCCGGTCAGCTCGTGGGGGCCGGGGTAGACGCCGGAGTAGGGGTAGTTGACGACGCAGATGTTGTTGTCGCGGCTGCCGCGGAACTCGAACAGCCCCAGGGGCGGCGTCTCCCAGTGGACGCCGTCGTCGGAGCGCGCCTGGCAGATGAAGCGGGCGTCGGTGACGCTCTCCGGATCGACCGGCCGCGTGGAGTACCAGAGGACGAACTCTCGGGTGGCCGGGTCGATCTCGAAGCCGCCGTGGTTGGCCAGCGTCGAGCCCCACGGATCGGTGAAGACCTTCACCGGGTTGTCCGGGTGCTTGCTCAGCCGGTGGAACCGCCGGACGACGCCGCGGCTGGAGTGGATGTGGTGATCGTCGATGAAGAGCATGTCAGTCCATCCCCTTGATGCGCCCCCAGGAGGAAGGCTCCACGGCGGAACCGTCGTCGTAGAGGGATGGATCCTCTCCGGCGCCGATCAGCAGGCCATCGACGAAGAAGCCGGCGTGACTGCCTCCCAGCCACGACCCGCCCACCACCCACCCATCCTTCGACCGGGGATTGTCAATGTCGTAAGTGAATATCGAGAACCCGATGGTCTTGCCAGGGTAGAGCTGCGAGGCCTCGGAGGCGTCCTCGTCATTGTAGATGAGGTCGTCGAAGGGGGTCACCATGATCTCGGTGACCGTGAGCGCCGGGCTCTCGCCGGTGACGCCGCCCCCCGAGGCGGCGTACGGCTTCCTGGCCACCCACTCGCTGGCACCGAAATGGTACAGATGTCCGGCGGGTTCGGCGATCGTCATCCACTGCTGCGCCTGACGGTTGTCCTCCAGAACTTGCTCGGCCGTACACTCCGCGCAGTCGAGCCCGAGCCGGTAGTCGTATCTCCCACCGGTGTGGTCGCCGTCGACCATGAAGCGGATGTTGGAATCCCAGACAAACATCTCCCAGAGCTTGTCCCCGTCGTAGAGGTTGAAGTAGAGATCATCGAAGCGCTCCATGGCAACCCAGAGGGTACTGCTGCCCTGGTGCCACGCGAGCCAGATGCGGAAGTCCACGTCCGCTGGATCGTATGCCACTTCTCCCCAGTACCCCCAGTAGAAGTCGAGGGCCGTCAGCGAGGGCTCGCCGACGACCTCGAGCCAGTCGTCGACGCTGCCGTCGGTCAGGTCGATGCGGCCCAGGTCCTCGTCGAGGATTTCGAAGAAGGGGTAGATCTCGTCGCCGATGTGGGCGTGGGCGCCGGGGGCGTGGCCCAGGAGCGCGGCGAGGGTCAGCAGGGAGATGAGACGAGTGTGCATGAGATCCTCCTCCTTTGATGGTTCCCATGGTACGGCCCGTTCACCACATTTACAAGGATGATGACACACCCCCATGAAGCCCTTCGGGACACGCTCTTCGTGGGCGACGTCCACGGCTGCGCAGGCGAGCTCGAGGAGTTGCTGCATCGCGCCGGCTACTCGCCGCCGGCGCACCGCCTCCTGCTCACGGGCGACGCCTTCAGCCGCGGCCCGGAGCCGCTGCGCGTCTGGGAGATCCTGCGCGACACCGGCGCCGAGATGGTCCTCGGCAACCACGACGACCGCCTGCTGAGGCAGCTGCGCGTGCACCGCGCCGGCGGCGAGGTCCGCTTCCGGCGGCCGGATCAGCGCCGCACCTTCGAGGCCCTGCGGCCCGTCCACGACGAGCTGCTGCCGTGGCTGGAGCGGACCCCGCTGTCCATCGAGGGCGAGGGGTTCCTCCTCGTCCACGCCGGTATCCACCCTCGGCGGGGCCGCGGCGGTACCTCGCGGGAGGAGTTCCTCGCCATCCGCACCTGGCCGCCCAACGGCGGCATCGACGGACCGCGGTGGCACGACGTGATCGAGCCCCTTCCCGGCCGCGTGATGGTCTTCGGCCACGACGCGCCGGGGGGCCTCGTGGTCAAGCGGCGGGACCCGGGAGAGGGCGGACGTCCGTGGGCGGTGGGGCTGGACTCGGGATGCGTGTACGGGGGAAGGTTGAGCGCCTGGGTCCTGGAGCGGGACGAGCTGATCCAGATCGACAGCCGTCAGGACGGCGAGAGCTGGCGGTCGGGCTGACGGGCCCGGCGCACCAGGTCCTCGAAGAGCTTCTCCCACGCAGTGCCCGCCATCCTCTCGGGGTGGAACTGGACCCCCATGAGGCCGCCGTCGTCGCTCTCCACACCTTCGATCAGGCCGTCGGGGCTGCGGGCGTTCACCCGCAGGCCGCGGCCGAGCTGCTCCACGGCCTGCACGTGATCGCTGTTGACGCGCCGCGCGCCGGCGGCCAGCTCCGCCAGGCGGGACCCGGCCGCCACCTCCACGTCGTGGAACACCGGCCGCCCGTCGTTGCGCCCCGTCGAGTGGGGTCCGGCCCCGAGCTGGGCCTGGGCGTCGGCGTAGATGGTGCCGCCGAGGCGGGCGTTGATGAACTGCATGCCGTAGCAGACGCCGAGGACCGGGCGGTCACGGCCGCGCGCCGCCTCGAAGGCCAGGGTATCGGTCTGGGTGCGCAACCGCGGCGTGGGCGGCAGGTCCTCGGGCAGGCTCCCCACAAGCCCGTCGGTGATGCCGGGGCCGCCGGTGATCACCAGGCCGTCCAGGATCCGGCACAGGGGCCGCAGGGTCTCGGGCGAGGCCGTCACGGGCACCACCACGGGACAGCCCCCGGCGCGCTCCACGGCCTCCACGTAGGCCCGGTCGAGCTGCTGGCGGCTCGTCCCCTTCTCGCCCGAGAGAGAGGTGGTGATCCCGATGAGAGGCCGCTCCGCCAAGATCAGACCCGGGCCCGCAGGCGGGCGAAGGTGATCTCGTCGTCCAGCTCGGTGAGGGCCATGAAGCTGTTCACGTCCCAGCGGCCGGGGTCGAGGCCTCGGACGGCGCGGGTGAGGAAGCCCTGCATGCGGTCCGACGAGGGCGCCAGCCCCCGCAGGGTCGCGTTGAGCGCCGCCACCTCCTGCTCGCCGCCCACCCGGCCCCCCAGCCAGGCGAGGACGGCCTCGTCGCCGGCGTGCTCCTCCAGTCCGGCGGCGAACTCCTCCTGGGAGAGACCGAGGTGCTCCAGCAGCCGGCGGTCGAAGCCGGAGTCCTCGCCGAACCAGTAGTTGCCCAGGAGGCCGGCGTTGTGGGCCCGTCCCTTGTCCACCATCCGCGCCAGGCAGTGGACGCCCCCCAGGCTCGTGTCGTAGGGGCTGCGGGGCGCCCGCCGGTTCAGGTCGACGAGGCCGAAGCAGGCCTGGTCGTCGATGTCCTGCAGCTCGAAGTAGGTGGTCACGTCCTTGCGCCCGGGGCAGATCTCGTCGCGGCGCTGGAGGAAGCGCTCCCTCCACTCCGGGTGGGCCTCGCCGTGGCGGGTCAGGCGGGCGTTCAGGGCGGAGATCGCCCCCGGCCGGGGAGCCTCGACCCGCTCCAGGATCCACTCGCCCAGCTCGGTGTCGTTGGGGTTGCGCCAGGCTCCCTCCTCGAAGTCGGCCGCCGTGAGGCCGAGGAACTCCAGCAGGGTGCGGTCGAAGAAGGAGTCGCCGCCGTACCGGTAGTCGCCCATGCGGCCGGCGCGGTGGGCCCGCGCCTTGTCGGCCATCCGCGCCGCCGCCACCAGGCCGAGGACGCTGCGCACGTACCCCGAGCGCGGGGGCCGCGCCGTCAGGTCCTGGTCGCGGAAGGCGCCCCAGTCGTCCAGCTCGATGGAGGCGTAGACGGTGGTGACGCCGGTGCTGCCCGGGGCGTACTTCGCCACCCTCTCCTTCAGCAGCCGGCGGTGCAGGTCGTCCTGGGGCCGCCGCGTCGTCTGCTCCTCGTCAAAGGCCTCGATCTCCTCCGCCGTGCAGGACATGCGGTCCCGCACCCAGTCGGCCAGCTCCGCGTCCCACAGAGTCTCGGCGGCGTCGGCGAAGTCGGCGGCGCTCACGCCGATGAGGGCGAGCACCTCCCGGTCGAGGCCGGAGTCCTCGCCGTACTTGAACTCGCCGATGAGCTCGGCCTTGTGGCCGCGGGCCTTGTCGGCCATGCGCGCCAGGCCGGCCATGCCGGCCATGCCGGTGTTGGAGGGGCGCCGGGGGGGTTGGCGTGTCAGGTCCATGTCTGCTCGGTCTCCCGTTATGTCTGGTGAAGGGATGGCGAATCTAACCGGGCTCCCGCGGCCTCTCAAGAATCCCGCCTTGCCCGCCGCCTGGCCGCCGGGTACCATGACGCGCCCCGCGAGCCCCGCCATGCCCGAGCTGCCCGAAGTCGAGACCGTCCGCCGCGCCATGGACGCCCACCTCGTGGGCCGCACCGTGACCGGCGCCTGGACCAGCGGCCTGCGCCTGCGCGAGCCCCTGTCCCGGCCCCGGGTGCGGTCCCTGGCCGGGGAGCGCTTCACCGGCGCCCGGCGGCGGGCCAAGTTCCTGCTGCTGGAACTCTCCTCCGGGCGCACGGTCCTCGTCCATCTCGGCATGACGGGGAACCTGGTCTTCCGCGGCGGCGACCGGCGCCTGCACGACCACGTCGTCCTCGCCCTCGACGAGGGCCCCCCCCTCGTCTACGCCGACCCCCGGCGTTTCGGCCTCTTCCAGGTCCTGACCCCGCGGGAGCTGGAACGCAGCCGCTGGCTCCGCCACCTCGGCGTGGAGCCCCTCTCCGAGGCCTTCGACGCCGATTACCTGCGCCGCGCCGCCCGGGGCCGCAGCCGGCCGATCAAGAGCCTGCTCCTCGACGGCCGGATCGTGGCCGGCCTCGGCAACATCTACGCCTGCGAGGCTCTGTTCGGGGCGCGCATCCGTCCCACCACGCCGGCCGGCCGCATCGGTCCCCGGCGCGCCGGGCGCCTGGTGGAGGAGATCAAGATGGTCCTGCGGCGGGCCGTGGCGCGGGGGGGCACGACGATCAGCGACTACCTGGGCTCCGGGGCCGGGGGGCGCTTCCAGCAGGAGCTGGCCGTGTACGGGCGCGCCGGCGAGGGCTGCGTGGTCTGCGACCGGCCGCTGCGCAACCGCGCCATCGCCGGCCGCTCCACCTTCTACTGCACCCGCTGCCAGACATAGAAATGCCGCACCCCCGGCAAGGGGCGCGGCATCATGGGGCCGGTCGCTTCAGCCCTGTCCGTTGGGCGACGGCAGGGAGCTGCTGGTGAGGATGTCGTCGATGAGGCCGTACTCCTTGGCCTCCTGGGGGGACATGTAGAAGTCGCGGTCCGTGTCCCGGGCGATCTTCTCCTCCTCCTGCCCCGTGTGCAGGGCGAGGAGGCGGTGGATCTCCTCCCGGGTGCGGAGCATCTCGCGGGCCTGGATGTCCAGGTCGGTGGCCCGCCCCGTGATCGTGCCCAGGATCAGGGGCTGGTGGATCATGATGCGGGCGTGGGGCCAGGTGAAGCGGCGGCCCTTCTCGCCGCCGGCCAGCAGCACCGCCCCCATGCTCGCCGCCAGGCCCGTGCACACCGTGGACACGGGGGCGCGGATCGCCTGCATGGCGTCGTAGATCGCCAGGCCGTCGTGGACCGAGCCGCCCGGACTGTTGATGTAGAGGACGATCTCGGTCTCGCCCTCCTCGGCGTCGAGGGACAGCAGCCGCGTCACCACCGCCTTGGCCGAGTCGTCGTCCACGGGCGACCACAGGAAGATCTTGCGAGTCTTCAGCAGGGAATGCTCGATGTTGCGCTCGCTGAACTCCTTGAGCAGTCCCTCGTCTCTCTCCGTCTCTGCCATTCTTGCCTCTCTCCAGGATCTCTTTTCTCTCGGTGGGCCTGCGAGTATACCCAGGGCTTCGGGCAGCGTCAAAGGCCGGGCGGGGCGGCGGTCAAAGGACGGTCGCGTGCGGTCGAAGCAGCGATACGGTCCGGACCAAGCCGAGACCCTCGAGCGCGGCAAGATGATCGCCCGCCGAGCGCGGCGGATTGCGCAGCGCCGTCCGGTGCCCGCGGACGGCGGCGAGTACGGCCACGGGGTCGGCATCGAACAGACCCGCGACGAAGGTGTCGGGATGCTGCGCCGCCAAGCCGTGAGGTGCCAGTCGGTCAGCCGGGAAGTCCCGCAGGTTTCCGGTCACGATCACGTCCGCCTGTCCCCGGATGGCCGCGGCCAGCACATGGCGGTCTCCCGGGTCGGGCAGGTCCAACTCGGCGGCAAGAGGTGCATATCCCGTTACGGCCGCCTCGGGGAAGTGCTCGTCCATCACCCCACGGGTCCGCTCCAGGAGAGCGGCGTCCAGGTCGGGGCGATCCCTGAGAAGGCTTCGCATCCATTCCGCATGGATGTCGGCGCTCCAAAGTGGCGCGTACAGATATCGGTCGGCGAGACGCAGAAGGACATCCCGAAGTCCGGCAGGATATAGGACGTCGGCGTCCAGCAACGCCGTCAGCCGGTCCATCGACTACTGCAAGCCCAGTTCCTGGTCGCGGGCCGTGAGTTCGTCCAGCGCCTTGCGGCGACGGGTCTCCGTCTCGCGCCTGTAGGCGAGGATATCCTCGGCGCGGACTCGGCGATGCGCGCCCACCTTTCGGCAGGGTATCCGTCCGTTGTCGAGCAGCTGCACCAGGTGCGTCCGCGAGACCTGCAACAACTCCGCCGCCTGCCGCGTCGTAAGCTCGGCATGCAGCGGCGTCAGGGCGACGCCGTTGCCGTGCGCCATCTGGTTCAGAATCTCCTTGAGCAGCCGCACCGCAGGCGTGGGGATATCGAGGGTTTCGGCGCCGACGCCGAACCGCGCGGGAACCGGATCCGTCCCTTCGATCAACGATTCCAGTTTCCGGCCCGCCCTACCCGCGAGCGTTGCATCCCGGTCGCTCGGAATGCCGCATTCCGTGGCCATCGCAATCTCTCCATCCATGACGGCGTCTCTGTCATCCGGCGCCACAAGATGGGTTCTAAATGCCGCAAACGCAACAAGCGACGCAAACGCCACCCGTTGCCCTCACCCCTCCCGCGTCCCCGCCACCGCGGACCGTCCCACCCTCCGCAGCAGCTCCCGCAGGTCGTCGAAGAACGTGTAGCACAGGGGCACGATGACGAGGGTGAGCACCATCGAGGCCAGGAGGCCGCCCATCATCGTGCGGCCCAGCGGCGCGTAGGGCATGCCGATCATGCGGGCGTTGCCCACGGCCATGGGCAGCAGGCCGAAGATGGTGGTGAAGGTGGTCATGAGAATCGGGCGGAAGCGGTGCCGGCCGGCCTCCATGAGGGCCTCGAAGCGGTCCAGGCCCTCGGCGCGCAGGCGGTTGGCCAGGTCGATGAGGACGATGGCGTTGTTGACGACCACGCCCACGAGGATGACGGTGCCGATGCCGCTGAGCATGTCGAAGGGCGTGTTCGTGAGGTACAGGGTCCAGAAGACCCCGAGGAAGGAGAAGGGGATGGCCACGATCACCGAGAGGGGCAGCACGAAGGACTCGAAGAGCACGCCCATGAGCAGGAAGACGAAGGTCACGGACAGCACGAGGGCGAAGAGGCGGCTCTCCTCCTGTTGCTGCAGGCGCTGGTAGCGGTCGCCTTGGTCCCAGCGGTAGCCGCGGGGCATCTCGAAGCCGGCCATGGCCGCGTCCACCTCTTCGAAGAGGGTCCCGGCGCCGGCCTCGGTGGCGGTGGCGGTCACGGCGAGGACGGTCTGCCGGTCCTCGCGCCGGATGCCGCCCAGGCCCGCCGCCACCCGCAGCCGGGCGAGAGCCTCCAGGGGGATCTCGCTGCCCCCGGGGGCGCGGAAGGTCAGGTTGCGGAGCTGGTGCAGGCTGCGGCGGTCGGCCTCGCGGAGCTGGAAGAACACGCTCACCTCGCGTCCGTCGTCGGTGCGCATCTTGGTCAGCTCCCGGCCGCGCAGGGCGTAGGAGATGTTGCCGGAGATCGCCCGCGGGTCGAGGCCGTAGCGGCGCACCTGGGCGCGGTCGAGGCGCACCTGCAGCTCGGTGCCGCCGCGGTCCACGTCGGTCTGCACCGACAGCAGGCCGGGGATCCCCTCCAGGCGGCGCTCCACCTCCCTCGACAGTTCCACGAGGTGGTCGGTGTCGCGGCCGTAGAGGTTGACGGAGACCGCCGCGTCGTCGCCCCCGCCGTCGCGCCAGTTGATGCGCATCTCGAAGCCGGGAGGCATCAGCAGGCGCTTCTTCATGTCCTCCAGGGTCTCCCCGTATTCCATGTGCGGCGCCTGCCGCAGGCCGGCCGACTCGAGCAGGTCGTTCCAGGCCACGGCGTACCAGTCGTTGGACTCCTCCTCCTCCAGGATCACGTGGACGCGGCCGGAGCTGTTGCTCGACCAGGTCTCGAGCAGGCGGATGCCGTAGGTCTCGCGGTGGCTCAGCAGGGTGTCCTCCACGCCGGCGATGAAGCGGTCCGCCGCCTCGATCGTCTGTCCCTCGGGCATCCGGAAGGCGAGCCAGATGTCCTTCTGGTTGCGGCTGCCGCCGTCGGTGCGCTCCAGGGCCTTCATGGGGATCTGCATGCTGGCCATGGCGGCGAGCACGATCAGCGTCGTGTCCAGGCGGTGGGTGAGCACCCAGGCCAGCACCCGCCCGTAGGCGGCGCGGCCCCTCGCGATGATGGGCGGGTCGGCGCCGCTGCCCGAGGTGCCGATGCGCTGCGCCGCCAGGGGGATGATGAGCAGGGCGATGGCCAGCGACGCCAGCAGGCCGACGATGACGGGCCCGCCCAGGCGCAGCATGATGAAGGCGAACTCCTCATCGCCGCTCATCAGGATCAGGGGCAGGAAGACGACCACCGTGGTCAGGGTGGCCATGGTCACCGCCAGCCCCACCTCGCCGGCGCCGCGGATCGACGCCTCCCGCGGCCCGGCGCCCTCCTGCCGCCGCCGGTGGATGTTCTCGACGATGACGATGGCGTTGTCCACCACCAGGCCGAGGCTGAGCATGAGCCCCATCATGGTGATCAGGTTCAGGCTCCACCCCATGAAGTAGATGGTGGCCACCGTGGCCAGCACCGACAGGGGGATGGCGAGGGTGATGATCAGGGTCATGCGCACGGCGCGCAGGAAGAACAGGAGCACGAGGGCGGCGAACAGTCCGCCCCACAGGCCGGTGGCCTTGAGGTTGTCCACCGACTCCACGATGTGCTCCCCCTGGTCCCAGAACACCTCGAAGTCGACGCCCTGCAGGTGGGGGCGCTGCTGCAGCTCCGCCAGCCGGGCGCGCACGCCGCGGGAGATCTCCACGAGGTTGCCCCCCGAGGCCTTCATCACCTCGATCCCGAGGGCCGGGCGTCCGTCGATGCGGCTGAACCACTCCTGGGGCGGCGGCTTGAAGGCCACCTCGGCCACGTCCCCGAGGCGCAGTCCGTGCTCTTCGTCGACCATGAGCCGCCGCACCTCGTCGAGGGACTCGAAGCGCCCCAGGGAGCGCACGTGGAGCCGGCGCCCCCCTTCCAGCACGCGGCCCCCGGGCAGGGCGAAGTTGTGGGTCGCCAGGCGCCGGCCGACCTCGTACGGCTCGACGCCGTGGCCGCGCAGCCGCCCCTGGTCCAGCTCGATGCGCACCTGCCGCGCCGCCTCGCCCCGGACCTCGACGGTGCCCACGCCCTCGATGCGCTGCAGGGCGGGGCGCACGTGCACGTCCAGGACCTGGAAGGCGTCGACGAAGTCGCCCTCCAGGGAGGCGCCGATCCACATGACCGGCCAGTCGTCCTGGCTCCAGCGCAGCACCTGGACCCGCTCGATCTCCTCCGGCAGCTCCGGCATGGCCCGGTCGATGCGGTCGCGCAGGTCGGCGTAGGCCTCGTGCATGTCGGTGCCCGGCTGGAACTGCACGTTGGCCCAGCCGCCCCCCCGGTTGGCGCCGCTGATCACCCGGGCCACGCGCGGCACCGTGGCGATCGCCTCCTCCAGGGGGCGGGTCACCTCGCGCTCCACCTCGGCGGGGCTGGCGTCCGCGTACCCGGCCCGCACGTAGAGCCGGTCCCCCTCCAGGCCGCCGGGAACCAGGTCGAGGGGGATGCGGGTGTAGGCCACGGCGCCGACCACGAGCAGGGCCGCCAGGGCCATGACCACGGTCACCGGCCGGTCGAGGCTGAGACGGGGCAGCAGGTAGCGGGGCTCGTTCACCCGGGCTCTCCGGACCTGTCCCGGCCCGCCGCGAGGGAGTAGACCGCCGGGATCACCACGAGGGTGAGGAAGGTGGAGCTGATCAGCCCGGCGATGACGGTGACCGCCATGGGCGTGCGGATCTCGGCGCCGTCCCCGAGGCCGAGGGCCATGGGCAGCAGGCCGAGGACGGTGGTGGAGGTGGTCATGAGAATCGGGCGCAGGCGCACGGCCCCGGCGCGTACGATCGCCTCGCCGGCGGCCAGCCCGGAGCGCCGCAGGCGGTTGATGTAGTCCACCAGGACGATGGCGTTGTTGACGACGATGCCGGCGAGCATGATGAAGCCGATGAAGACGACGACGCTCAGGGGCGTGTCGAGGAGGTGGAGGGCGATGACGGCGCCGGTCGCCGCCAAGGGCACGGTGAAGAGGATGACGAAGGGGTGCACGAGGGACTCGAACTGGCCGGCCATGACGATGTAGACCAGGAAGACGGCCAGTCCGAGGGCGAAGAGCAGGCTCTGCAGGGAGCGCTCCATCTCGGTGCTCTGACCGCTCACCAGGAAGGTGAATCCCGGCGGGAAGGCCATGGCCCCCAGGGCGGTGCGGATGGCCCCGGCCGCCGAGCCCAGGTCCAGGCCCTCCACGTTGGCCGTCACCAGGGCGGCCCGCTGCTGGTCGATGCGGCGGATCTCGCTCGGCCCCTCGGCGATGCGGATCCCGGCCACCGAGCCGAGCCGGATCGGCACCTCGCCCCCGGGGTTGACCACCAGGCGCTCGAGCTCGTCCACGCCGAGGCGGTCCTCCTCGCGCAGCCGCACGAGGACGTCGATGCTGCGCTCGTCGCGTCTCAACCCCGTGGCCACGCGGCCCTGCACCTTGTGGCGCACCAGCTCGGCCACGGCCCGCAGGTCGAGGCCGTAGCTCGACAGCCGGTCGCGGTCGTAGAGGATCTGCAGCTCCGGGTGGCCGGTCTGCAGGCTCGAGCGCACGTCGGCCAGGCCGGGCAGGCCCGACAGGGCGCCCACGGTCTCGGCGCTCAGGCGGCGCAGCCCGCGCAGGTCCTCGCCCCGGATCTCGACCTCCACGGGCGTCCGCAGGCTGAACAGGGAGGGGAAGGAGATCTCGGTCTCCACCTCCGGGAGGCGCCGCAGCCGGCCGCGCAGGTCCTCGATGAGGCGGTCCTCGGCGGCCGGGCCCACCTCCGGCGCCAGGTACACGGCCACCCGGGCCACGTGCTCTCCCTCCTCCGTCGTGGCCGCGGCCGCGCGGTCCGAGCCGGCGGTGGTGGCGGCGCGCTCCACCCCGGGCCGCGCCAGGGCGATGGCCTCCACCTCGGCGGCGGCTGCCGCCGTGCGCTGAAGCGGGGTGCCCACCGGCATGGTCAGCTCGACGCGGAACTCCCCCTGGTGGATGGGCGGGATCAGCTCCGTGCCCAGGGCCGGCAGCAGCTGCGTCCAGCAGGCCCAGAAGGCCAGCGCCGCGGCGCCCAGGACGACGGCCCGCCGGCGCAGGGCGGCGGCGAGCACGCCGGGGTAGGTCCGCCGCGCCAGCTCCAGGCCGCCCCTCAGCAGGGCGAGCAACGGCGCCGCCGGCGCCGCGGCCAGGGCCGCCAGCACGAGGACCGCCGAGGCCAGCACCGCCGCCAGCAGGAACACGGTCAGCAGCACGCTGCGGACCAGGCAGAGGACGTCGTGCACCAGGAAGCGCACCAGGAGCCAGGCGGTCAGGGGCGCGCCGGCCAGGGCCCACACCGCGCCCCTGATCACGGCGCTCCCGGGCCCGCGGGCCCGGACCCATCCCGTCCAGAGGCCCCAGTCCCGGGCCAGGGCCTGCAGCGCCCCGTTGTCCAGCAGCCCGGGCCAGACCGAGTCGGGGAAGCCGCGCACCGGCGGCGGCCCCGCCGCCCACCCGGCCACGCGCCGGTGGGAGAGCCGTGCCGGCCGCCGCCTCGCAGCCAGCCACACCAGGGGCCAAAGGACCTGGAACAGGATCAGGCCCGCGCTCTGCAGGACCGCCCACAAGACCGCGGCCAGGGCCAGGACCACGCGCGCCGCCAGGTCCCGCAGCAGCAACGGCAGGACGAGAGCCGCCTCGCGCAGACGGGCGCCCGCGGCCGGCCCGGGGCCCAGGGCGCGGCGCATGCTCTCACCGGCGGGCAGCCGCAGGAAGGAGGACTCCGGGGGCAGGCCCGGGAGACCGGCGCTGCGCGAGGCCAGCATGGGGATGAACCAGAGGGCCACCGCCAGCGAGGCGAGCAGGGAGAACACGACCGTGAGGGCCATGTCGCCGAAGATCTGGCCGGCCACGCCCTCGACGAAGACGATGGGGAAGAACACGGCCACCGTGGTCAGGGTGGAGGCGCACACGGCGCTGCTCACGGCGGCGGTGCCTCGCACCGTGGCGGTGACCGGATCGTCGCCCTCCTCGCGGCAGCGGAAGATGCTCTCCAGAACGACGATGGAGTTGTCCACGAGCATGCCCACCCCGAGGGCGAGCCCGCCGAGGGACATGATGTTGAGGGAGACGTCGAAGAGGTACATGGGGGCGAAGGTGGCCACCACCGAGACCGGGATGGTGACCGCCACGATGAGGGTGTGGACCACGTTGCGCAGGAAGACGAGGAGCACGAGCCCGGCGATGGCGCCGCCCAGGAGGACGTTCTTGCGGACCTCGGCGATGGAGCTCTCGATGAAGGCGGACCGGTCCGAGAGCACGTCGAGCCCCACCCCGGCCGGCAGGCGGTGGGCGACGAAGTCGGTCATGCGCTGCTCGGTGAGGGTGCGCACGGCCGCCGCCTTGCGCCGAGCCTCCGGGTCCTTGCCGGCGCCGGCCTCGGGGGATTCCGCCGCGGCGCTGTCCCGCGACGCCACCCAGGCCAGCTGCTCTTCGGTGCCGAGCAGGCGGTCCCGCACCGAGCGCGCCACGGCGACGATGTTGGCCCCGGCCTCCTTGTAGATCTCCAGGTCGACGCTCTCGCGGCCGTTGACGCGGGTGAGGATCTCCCGGTCCTTGTGCGAGGCCTCCACCCGGGCGATGTCCCGCAGGCGGATCTCGGCCCCGCCGTGGCGGGCGACGACCAGGTCCTCGATCTCGGCCACCGACCCCAGCTCGTTCAGGGTGCGCACCAGGTACTCCGTGCCGCCCTCCCTCAGACGGCCTCCCGGCAGGTTGACGTCGGCCTCGGCCAGCCGCCGCTCGACGTCGGCCACGTCCAGTCCGAGCAGGGCGATCCGGCGCTCCCGCAGGGCCACGTGGATCTCCTGCTCCAGGCCGCCCCGGACCTTGACGGCGGCCACCCCCGGGATCGACTCCAGCTCGCGCCGGATCTCCTCCTCGGCCAGCTCGCGCAGCTGGTAGAGTCCCTGACCGCCGGACAACCCGATCCGCAGGACGGGCTCGAGAGAGGGGTCGTAGCGCAGCAGCAGCGGCTTGCCGGCCTCCTCCGGGAGCCAGGTGCGGTCCACCTTCTCCCGGATATCGGCCGCCGCCTCGTTCATGTCGGTATCCCACTCGAACTCGAGGACCACGTCCGACTGCCCGGCCTTGCTCACCGAGCGGATGGCGACCAGCCGCGGCAGGATCCCCAGCTCGCGCTCCAGGGGCCGGGAGATCAGCCTCTCCACCTCCTCCGGGGCGCTGCCCGGATACCTGGTGCGCACCGTCAGCGCCGGATGGGCGATGTCCGGCATCAGCTCGAGGGAGAGGCGCTGGTAGGAGACCCAGCCGAAGACGCAGACGGCCATGACCACCATCAGGATGGCCACGGGACGGCGGGTGGTGATGGCGAAGAGGGAGGCCGGGCCCCCGGCCCCGGAGGCGGCCGGACCGCCGGCCGGGGGGCTTCCGGTGGTCATCCCGCGGGCGGGGCGGAGCGGTTGACGACCTTGACGCGGGCCAGGTCCCGGAGCCCCTTCTGACCGACGACGATGACGTCGGCGTCGACCGGCAGCCCCGAGAGGGCCTCGACGAACTCGGCGTTCTCGTAGCCGGCGTCGAGGCGCCGCCGCCGCGCCGTGCCGTCGACGACGACGAAGACGAAGCGCTCGTCGCCCTCGTAGACGACGGCCTCCTTGGGCACCAGCACCGCCTGCGGGTGGGTGCCGGTGACGACCCGCACGGTGACGAAGAGGCCGGGCCGCAGGTTCCGCCAGGGGTCCTGCACGCCCACGGTGACCTTGAAGGTGCCGGACCGGGGATCGACGACGGGGCTGATCCGCTTCACGAACGCCGGGCAGTCCACGTCGTCCAGGAAGTCGCTGGAGACCGTGGCCGCCTGGCCGGTCTGCACCTGCAGCAGGTAGCGCCCGGGCACGTGCACGCGGGCGATCATGTGGTCGAGCTTGACCAGGTCGAAGAGCTTGGAGGCCGGTCCCACGCGGGCCCCGGTCTGGACCTCGCGGGAGGTGATGACCCCGGAGAAGGGGGCGCGGATCTCGGTGTGAGCCAGGGCCAGGCCGGCCCGTTCCCGGCGCAGGCGGGACCGCTCCAGCTCGAACTGCTGGTCCTCGTACTCCTGGGTCGAGATCAGGCCGCGGCTGAACATCTCCTCGGTGCGGCCGAAGGAGCCCTCGAGCTGGCGCAGGTTCACCTCGCTCTCGCGGTCCTCGAGCCCGGCCTGCTCGGAGTCGAGGCGGACCAGCAGCTCGCCCGCGGCCACCTGGTCGCCCTCCTCCACGGCGACCTCCTCGACGCGGCCGCTGACCTCGGGGTGGATCTCGACGGCGTCCTCGGTCTCGATGGTGGAGCTGAAGACCAGGGCGGCGGAGATGTCGCCGCGCACCGTGGTCCGGGTCTGCACCGGCACCGCCCCGGCAGCGGCGGAGTCGGCCCGGGCGGAGTCGGCGGCCGCCTGCTCCGGGCCGTCCGGGGCCTCGCCGGCGTCCTGGGCGCCGCCGAGGGGGCCGCAGCCGGCCAGGGCCGCGAGGAGGATCGCCACAAGGGCCCGGGAAAGTTGTCTATGTTGTTGGAAACAATACATTACGGAACGATTCGCAGGGCGAGTGTGCCGCAAATCGGAGACTCTGTCAAGGCCATCCCGCAGGAGGTCGCTCCAAATGAGCTATGAGGAGATCAACAACGAGGAGGCCGCGTCCCGGCTCGACGCCGGCGACGGGCACGTATACGTGGACGTGCGCTCGGTTCCGGAGTTCCAGGACGGGCACCCCGCCGGCGCCGTGAACGTCCCCGTCATGCACCGCCAGGCCCTGGGCATGGTGCCCAACGCCGATTTCCTCTCCGTCATGGAGGCCCGCTTCCCGCGCGACGCCAAGCTGCTCGTCGGCTGCCTGAGCGGCCAGCGCTCGGCCGCCGCCGCCGGGATCCTGGGGGCCGCCGGGTTCACCGGCGTGAGCAACGTCAAGGGGGGGTACGGCGGCCTGCGCGCGCCTTCGGGGGAGAGCCTGGAGAAGGGCTGGGCGGAGCTCGGACTGCCCACCGGCTCCGGGGACCCGGAGGGGCGCTGCTACGCCTCGCTGGCCGGGGACGAGGGAAGCGGCCCATGAGCCACGTGCAGCACCGCCAGGAGGCCCCTGACGAGGTGGGCGTGGCGGTGATCACCGTCAGCGACAGCCGCAACCGGGACACCGACAAGAGCGGCCGGCTGATCCGGGAGCGCCTGATCGGCGCCGGCCACAAGATCGTGCACTACGCCATCGTCAAGGACACGGCCCGGCAGATCAAGGGCGAGCTGGCCATGGCCATCGAAAGGGGCGGATGCCAGGCCCTGATCCTCAACGGCGGCACCGGCATCGCGCCCCGGGACAACACCTTCGAGGTCGTGGACGGCATGCTCCAGAAGCGGCTGCCCGGGTTCGGCGAGATCTTCCGCTCCCTGTCCTTCAAGGAGATCGGGTCGGCGGCCATCATGTCCCGCGCCGCGGCCGGCACCTACCGGGGGCGGATCCTGATCTCCCTGCCCGGCTCCACCGCGGCCGTGCGCCTGGCCATGGACGAGCTCATCCTGCCGGAGCTCGGGCACCTGGTCCACACCGTCTCGCCAAGACGTTGACCGGCGGCCTGAACCCGCTGTTCCAGGTCGGTCTCGACGTGCGCGGCCGCCGCTGCCTGGTCATCGGCGGCGGGGCCGAGGCCGAGGGCAAGTCGGGCCGGCTGCTCGACGCCGGGGCGCGCCTCGCCGTCGTCAGCCCGGAGGCGACCGGGCCGCTGGAGGACTGGCACGCCCGCGGCCGCCTGGAGCTGCGCCGGCGGCGCTACCGGGCCGGCGATCTCGACCAGGTCTTCCTGGTGATGAACACGGTGCGCAGCGATCAGGTCCTCTGCGGCGAAGTCTTCGCCGCCTGCCAGGCACGGGGCATCCTGGTCAATACCTACGACGACGCCCGCCGGTCCCACTTCGGCATGGGGGCCCTCGTGGCCGCCGGCCCCCTGCGCATCAGCATCAGCACCAGCAACGCCAGCCCGTCCCTGTCCAGCCGCCTGCGCCGGGATCTGGAGGGCCTCTTCGGTACGGAATTCGCCGAGTACCTGACCGCCCTCGGCCAGGCCCGGGACCACGTGCGGCGCACCGTCCACGACTTCGAGCGACGGCGGCGGATCCTGCGCTCGCTGGTGGAGGGGGCGCGGCTGGAGGGGGCGGTGCGCCTGCCCGCCGACTGGCGCGAGCGGGTGCGGGCGATCCTGGAGGCGGAGTGAGGCGCGACGAGGCTAGAGCTCGTCGTCGTCGTCCTCGTCGGGGTGGATGGAGAGCGGGAGGGGCGTCCCGCCGGGCTCGCGGGCCCGGTGCAGGGCCTCCTTGAGGAGGCGGCCGGGCTTGAAGTGGGTCTTGCGGCGGGCCGGGACGTAGATGATCTCGCCGGTGCGGGGGTTCCGGGCCGCCGGCTTGGGGCGGGTGTCCTTCACCTGGAAGACCCCGAAGCCGCGGATCTCGATGCGGTTGCCTTCGATCAGGCTGTCGCGCATGGCCACGAACAGGCTGTCCACCATCTTGGCGGCCAGGTTCTTCTTGCAGCCCGTGTTCTGGCTGACGAGAAGCGCCAGGTCCTTCTTGGTGATCGTGGACAAGGGACCGCATTTTCCGGCGGCAGAGAGTGTCATCGGCAGGACGCAGACCTGAGGGGCGAAATGTGGCCTTAGTTATTGGTTATCAAGCGGTTGCACAACATACTCCAGCCCCGGCGGGGATGTCAAGGAATTTCCGAGAGAAGCGCTTATTTTTTCAGGGAGTTAGACCAAGAAACGCCCGTCCCCGAGGCTCCGTGAGCAAGGGCGCCGCGCCTTGCCGCTGCTGAGCCTTCTCCGGGTCCGGACGGCGGCGGCCGTGGCCCTCGCGCGGCCCCTGAACTGCGCCCTCACCGCGGTCTCCGTGTGGGTGGGAGCCCTGGTCTCCGGCCACTCCCACGCAACGGCCGGGGTCGCCGCCGCCGCCGCCGCCGCCGCCGCCGTGGCCGCCGCCGGCAACGGCCTCAACGACGTGCTGGACCTGCCCGCCGACCGCGTCAACCGTCCGGACCGGCCGCTGCCCGCGGGGCGCCTTTCCCCCGCGGCGGCGCTGGTCCTGTCGGCCGGTCTCGGGGCGGCCGGCCTCGGGGGGGCCTTCGTGGTCGGTCCGGCCCCGGGGGCGATCGCCTTCGCCGTGGCCGCGGGGTTGGCCCTCTACAACTGGTGGTGGAAGCGCCTCGGCCTGGCGGGCAACCTGCTGGTCAGCCTGCTGGCGGCGGCCACCTTCCCCTACGGCGCCGCTGCAGCCGCCGCCGGCGCGGGGGGCGGCGGCCGCTGGTGGATCCCGGCCGCCTTCGCTCTGGTGTACCACCTGGGGCGGGAGATCCTCAAGGGCGCCGAGGACGTGGAGGGGGACCGGCTCTGCGGGGTCCGCACCCTGGCCGCCGCCCGGGGGGAGCGCACGGCGACGCGGGTGGCCGCGTCGCTGCTCGCCGTGGTGGCCCTGGGCGCCCCCCTGCCGGGGCTCCTGGGGGTCTACGGCTGGGGCTACCTGGCGGCGGCGGCCGTCCTCGACCTGTTCCTGGTCCGGGTCTGCCTCGATCTCTGGCGCGGGACCGCCTCGCCGGGAAGGCCCAGCCGCCGGCTGCTGCCGGGGATGGCCCTCGGCCTCGGCGCCGTCGTCCTCGGCGAGCTGATCGACCGCGGCGCCGGACCGTGAGCAGACCTCGGCCGGAGCGGCGATCCCTTCCGGTTTCCTGTCGTATATTGAAGCTGGAGGACGCATGACCACCCTCGACCGCCCGATCACCGCCGACGAGCTTCTGGAGATGCCGGACGACGGATTCCGCTACGAGCTTGTGGCAGGAGAGCTGAGGAGGATGACCCCCGCCGGGGACGCCCACGGCGAGATCGCCGCCACCGGCCGGATCGAGGGATTCCGGTCGGGGGCGCCGGACCTGGCGGCCGAGGTCGACTCTCCGGAGAAGGTCTTCGACTGGCTCGACGCCGGTTGCCGCCTCGTCCTCGTCGTCCTTCCGCAGACCCGCACGGTGACCTGCTACCGGTCGCGCGGCGACATCCGCGTCCTCGTCGAGGGCGAGTCCCTGGACGGCGGCGACGTCGTGCCGGGCTGGGTATTGCCGGTCTCGGACCTGTTCTCCTGACGGCCCCCCGGCTTCGTCCGCGCCGGGCGCTTGCCGGCCCGGGGTCCGGCTCCGACCCTTCTCCGCCATGAACCTCTCCCCTCCGCGCGGCACCCGCGACTTCTACCCGGCCGAGATGCGGCTGCGCACCTGGCTCCACGGCCGCTTCCGGGAGGTGGCGGGGCGCTTCGGCTTCGAGGAGTACGACGCCCCCGTGGTCGAGACCGCCGGGCTCTACGTGCGCAAGGCCGGCGAGGAGATCGTCGACCAGATCTACACCTTCCAGGACAAGTCCGGCCGCGACCTGGCCCTGCGGCCGGAGATGACCCCTTCCCTGGCGCGCATGGTCCTGCAGAAGGGCGGCGCCCTCGGCCTGCCCATCAAGTGGTTCAGCGTGCCCCAGTGCTGGCGCTACGAGCGCATGACCCGGGGCCGCCGCCGCGAGCATTTCCAGTGGAACATGGATGTCTTCGGCGTTGCCGAGGTCACCGCCGAGGCGGAGCTGCTGGCCGCCGCCGTCGCCCTCTTCGAGGATCTCGGGCTCGGCGCGGGGGAGGTGGACGTGCGCGTCTCCAACCGGCGCCTGCTGCAGGACCTCCTCCAGGCCTGCGGCGTGGGCGACGACCTCTTCGGCCCCGTCTGCGTGCTCCTGGACAAGCTGGAGAAGGTGCCCCGCGAGGCGGTGGAGGAGGAGCTGGGGCGCCTCGGTGTCGAGGCCGCCGTCGTCGACCGGGCTCTCGAGTTCGCCTCCTGCGCCACCCTGGAGGAGGCCCGGGCCCTGGGCGGCGACGACAAGGGGCTGGAAGAACTGGAGCGCCTCTTCGAGCTGGCCGCCGCCTACGGGTGCGCCGGCTGGCTGCGTTTCGATCCCTCCCTGGTGCGGGGACTGGCCTACTACACCGGCATCGTCTTCGAAGCCTTCGCGGCGCGGGGCGGGCTGCGGGCGCTGTGCGGCGGCGGCCGCTACGACCGGCTGCTGTCGGCCTTCGGGGGCCGCGACGTGCCGGCCTGCGGCTTCGGCTTCGGCGACGCCGTCGTCGTCGAGCTGCTGAAGGACCTGGGCCGGCTGCCGGAGCTTCCGGCCCGCGTCGACGACGTGGTCTTCGCCTTTGCCGGCGACCTGCGGGCCCCGGCCATGGAGGTCGCCGCCCGGCTGCGGCGGGCGGGGCGCTCGGTGGATCTCATCCTCGAGGAGAAGCGGATGAAGTGGGCCTTCCGCCACGCCGACGCGGCCGGCGCCGGCCGGCTCGTGCTGCTGGCCCCGAAGGAGTGGGAGCGCGGCGTGGTCAGGGTGCGCGACCTGGCCACGGGCGTCGAGGTGGAGCAGCGCCCCGAAGAGCTGGGCTGAGGATGACCAACGCGAAGATACTGATCGTCGAAGGGGACAAAGCCGTTGCCGCGCACTTGCAGGAGTGCCTGCAAAACCTCGGATACACGGTGTGCGCCGCGGTTTCCCGAGGCCGCGAGGCGGTAGAGAAAGCCGCGGCCTCGCCGCCCGACCTGGCCCTGGTCGACCTGGGGCTGGAAGGGGAGCTCAGCGGCCCGGAGACAGGCGAGCGGATCGGGAGCAGGGGCGGCTGGAGATCGTCGATACCATTCTCCACAACATCGGCAACGCCATCAACAGCGTCACCACGGGCATCGAGACCGTGCGCCGGACCCTGATGAACGACCCGGTCGGCCGCCGTCTCTTCGCCCTGGCCGCGGCGGTGCGGGAGCACCGGGAGGACTGGCTCGACTACATCGCCAACGACCCGCAGGGCCGCAAGGTGATGCCCTTCATCGTCGAGCTCGCAGAAAGCTCTTCCCGGCGCAACGAGGAGCTGATGAAGACGGTGGACCGGGTCCGCGACCGGGGCAGCCACATCGCCGACATCGTCCGCACCCAGAAGGCGCTGGCCGGTCCCGGCCTGGCTCGCAAGGACATCGACCTCCACGAGGCGCTCTCGGGCGCCGTCAGGGTGTTGAGGGACTCGCTCGACCAGAGGGGCATCCAGGTCGCCATCGACTGCGACGGCGCGCCCCGGCGGATCCGCATCCAGGAGAGCCAGTTCCACCAGATGCTGGTCAACCTGGTCAAGAATTCCCTCGAAGCGATCGACGATCTCGCCGCGGCGCAGGGACTCGACGACACCCCCTCATCCGGATCAGGGCCGGCGCCGGGAAGGAATTCCTCAAGCTCGAAGTGATCGACAACGGCATCGGCATCCGGAGCAAGGACACCCGGGTGCTGTTCTCTCCCGGGTACACGACGAAAGAGACGGGGAGCGGTCTCGGTCTCCATTCGGCGGCCAACTTCGTCATCGGCCTCGGAGGGCGCATGCAGCCGTTGAGCGAGGGCACCGGAAAGGGGACGACCATGCGCGTGACCCTGCCCCTTTCCTCGGTCGCCCCCCACGCAACGGGGGGAGAAGGGCCGTGATGACCGACAGACAGGGCGAGAACAACCGCGTGCTGATCGTCGACGACCAGCACGAGATCCACGAAGACTTCGCGGAGATGTTGAAGCCCGTTCTCGCCAGGCCGTCGGCCCATGATCTGGCCGCCGCGTTCATGGGCGAGGAAGAGGAGGAGAGCGTTCTCCCGGAGTTCGAGCTGCTGCACGCGAGCAACGGGGAGGAAGCCTACGAGATCGTCCGGGCGGGAAAGGAATCGAACCGCCCCGTGGCCGTGGCCTACATCGATATCAGAATGCCTCCGGGCATCGACGGCATCGAGACGATCCGCCGGGTGAGAAAGATCGATCGCGACCTCGAGATCGTCATCATGACCGCGTACACCGACCGGTCGCTGCCCGAGATCGTCCACGACATGGAATTGCTGCACAAGCTGCTCTACATCAGGAAACCTTTCGCCCACGAGGAGATACAGCAGATCACCCTTTCGCTGGTGGGGAAGTGGAACGTCGAGCGGGACCTGGCGGAAGAACGGCGGCAGCTCGCCACCGGTCATCGAAGACTGGCAGCCGTGCTCGATGCCACCGGAGACGCCATCGCGATGCACGACGCCGGCGGACGTCTGGTCTGCGCCAACCAGGGGTACGAGAAGCTGATGGGTCTGAAGGAGAGCGAGCTCAAGGAGGCGCCGCCGGGCGATCTGCAGGCGCGCCTGGAAGAGCGCTTCCGCGAACCCGACCTGGGCGACCTGGAGGGAAGGTTTCTCCTCGACGGCGGCCACATGGTGGAGACCACCGGCGCGGGCAAGGTGCCGGAGCAGCGGCTGTTCTACCGCTCCACGGCGCCGGTGCGCGACGGCCGCGGCGAGACCATCGGCGGCCTCGTCGTCTACCGGGACGTGTCCAAGGAGATCGAAGCCGAGCAGATGAAGGCCGAGGTGCTGCGACTGCGCACCGAGCTGGAGACGACCTACTCCCTTGCCGGCATGGTCGGCACCAGCCCGGGAATGCAGCGGGTGTACGCGCTGACGAACCAGGCCGCCGAAAGCGATATCACGGTGCTCATACGCGGCGAGAGCGGCACCGGCAAGGAGCTGGTGGCCAAGTCGTTCCACTTCAACAGCATGCGCAAGAAGGGTCCGTTCGTGGCCCTCGATTGCGCCGCCATCCCCGCGACGCTCATCGAAAGCGAGCTCTTCGGGCACGAACGGGGCGCCTTCACGGGGGCGACGGAGCAGAGAATCGGCGCTTTCGAGCGCGCCGACGGGGGCACCATTCTCATCGACGAGATCGGCGACCTGCCGTACTTCCTGCAGGGGAAGCTGCTGCGCGTCCTGCAGGAACGGGAGGTCCAGCGGATCGGCGGGACCACCCCGATATCCGTTGACATCCGGGTGATAACGGCGACCAACAAGGACCTCGAGGGCTCCGTGAAGGAGGGCCTGTTCCGCGAAGACCTGTTCTATCGCGTCGCCGCCTTCCCCATCCTGATTCCGCCGCTGAGAGAGCGGCGCGGGGACATCCCCCTGCTGGCCAAGCACTTCCTGGACAAGTACGCCGAACGCACCGGCAAGTCCATCAACGGCATCTCCACCGGCGCCCTGCGCCTGCTGCTGCAGTACGACTGGCCGGGCAACGTGCGCGAGCTGGAGAACGCCATCGAGCGCGCCGTGCTGCTGGAGACGGCCTCGGTGCTGCAGGCGGGCAGCCTGCCGCACCAGTTGTCGCCGGTCCTCGCTTCCGCAAGCGATCGTCCGTCGGCCGTCCTGCCGCTGGCGGTGGTCGAGCGACAGGCCCTGCTGCGCGCCCTCGAAGCCACGGAGAACAACGTGAAGGAGGCCGCGGGCGTGTTGGGCATCAGTCGGTCGACCATGCACCGGAAGTTGAAGAAATACGACATCGACCGGGGTTGAGCCGGCCGCCGGCCGCCGTCACATGGCACATCGAGTCGTCCCTCCTGCCCGTGTAGCCAATTGATACTCGTGTTGCAAAACGCTACTCGCGGCGCAATTGCGACAGATCCTTTGGTTTTCCGGCCTCGGCTTTCCCCTGTAACTCCTTCATAGACACCCAGTTGTAGTAGTCCCCCACCTGCAAGTCCCGCCACCACCGCGCCGCCCGAGGCGGTTCGTCCGGGCGGTTCTGTGTCCCATTCTGAGACACTCCCGCAAGACCCCCCGGGCCTCCCACGAATGCTTCTAACTCCTTCATCTGCAAGGAGTTAGCTCTTCGTTTCAATAGCTGGAACGGATTGTGCCTGTACCCAGTGATTCCCCCGGAGGGCAGGATGACGCACAGGCGCGTTCCTGCCCGCGGGTTCTTCCAAGAGGTACAACCGCCCGGCTCCTTGCGGTTTCTGCCGCGCAGGCGCAGGAAACGCAGGCCGCGCCAAGGCACTTACAGTCCATGTACGATTCATACGATCCATTGTGCCCGGGTCCCGGCGCCCCGCGGCGCGCCCCGCCGCGGTTGCGTTCCCGGAACCCCGCCGTCGCGCTGGTGTACCTGATCGCCGCGCTCGTCCTCCTCGCACCGGCCGGCATTTGGAGCCAGGTCAACCGGGACAGCCACCTGCCCGAAGTGTCCGTGAGCCTGGTGGGCGGCGTGTTGGGAACCTATGAGGATTTTCCCGTTCTGGAGGGCAACGTCATCCGCTTCGAGCTGACCCGCACGGGCGCGTTGACCGCAACGCTGGCGGTCGAGCTGGAGGTGACCTACAACGGCAGCCGGCAGACGCGTACGGCGACGTTCCCGGCCGGCGAGCAGACCGTCCAGGTAGACGTGGCCACGGACGAGAACGAGGTGGTCGACGCCGCCCACCACTCGCTGACCGTCGCCATCCAGCCCGCCGCCACGTACCAGGTCAGTTCCGAGTCCGGCATGGTCAGCGTCGCGGTGCCGGACGACGACATCGAGATATTCGTGCGCCGCGCCTCCCTCAGCCCCGAGTCGGTGGTCGAAGGGGAGACGGACTACTACGACTTCGAGGTATCGCGCAACGGCGATACCTCGCTGGAGCTGGTCTCCGTGTACATGTTTGCGCAATTCGGCGACGGGGCCGTCACGCCGACGGTCAATGTGAATTTCGACGCGGGGCAGGCGTCGAAGCCGGCGCGCCTCCGATTGCCGGACGATGACGACCTCCACCAGGCCGACTTCACCGTGACGTACGGCGTCGCGGCGATCGTGGAACAGCAAGAGAATCGCAGCTACCGCCGGGGCGATCCGCATACCGCCACGTTCCGCGTCCTCGATGACGACCTGCCGGTCGTGGGAATCGCGGTGGCCCCCGAGAGCGGGGATGAGGGAACCGACTTCCAGATCACCGCGACCCGCGACGGGACCACCGGGGAATCCCTCACCGTGCTGCTGAGCGTGACCAGCAGCGGCGACTTCGGCACAGTGCCGTCATCATCCGTCACCTTCCCTCTGGGTGCGGCAGATACCACGCTGACCCTGCCGACGGACGACGACGATCTCGACGAAGCCGACGGGACGTTGACCGTGACGCTCGACGAGAACGATGCCTACCAGATCGACGCCGACGCCGGCACGCGGTCGGTGACCGTGCGCGACAACGACCTGGTGCAGGTATCGATTTCGGCGGATCACGACGACGGCGTCACCGAGGGCGAGACGCTCACGTTCACGCTCGCGCGCGGAGCACACAACACGGACGCGCTCGACGTGACGGTGGAGGTGAGCGAGACCGGCGAGATGGTTGCCGACGGCCTGGAAGGCTCGCGGACCGTGAGCTTCGGATCCGGTCAGGCAAGCGTATCGTTCACCGTGCCGACGTCCACCGACCAGACCGCGGAAAGAGAGAGCACCGTATCGGCGCAGATCGAGGACATGGATGCGTATGCGCCGGGTTCGCCGTCAACGGCTTCGGTCACCGTGCGGGACGACGACCAGACCGTGATTCTGACGGTGAACCCGGACGCGGTGACCGAGGATGGGGGCGCGCAGACCGTGACGGTGACGGCGGCGCTGCACGACCACACCAGCACCCGCGACACGCCGATCGATGTGACCGTGTCCGTGGCCGGGGAGACGGCGACCGCGGGGACCGACTTCCAGGCGGTGGCGGACTTCCCGGTGACGATCCCGGCCAACGCGCGCTCGGGAGCAGGCACGTTCATCCTGAACGCGATCGACGACGACGCATTCGAGGAAGACAAGACGCTCACCGTCGGCGGCGCCGCGACCGGACTGAAGGTGACCACCGCGACGCTGACGCTCACCGATGAGGACGTAGAGACCCTGCTGCAGGCGGTCCATAGGGACGGCAGGGAGACCAACGCGACGACGGTTCGGGATATCCTGATCATGCGGGTGTTCTTCAAGGGCGCCGAGACCGTCACGGGATTCACGGCGGATGACATCGAGGTCACCGGCGGCGCCATCACCGAGATTGACCGACGTGACTACAGTACCGGCAGGATTGTCCACTTCGTCTGGATAGATGCCGCCGAGGACGCCGAGATGCTCACCTTCGTGGTGCGGAAGGATGCTATTGAAGAGGGCAATTTCCGCGCCGAGGCGACCTATACCGTTGTGCCGCCCCTCACCGTCACCCTGACCAGCGAGGCGACCGGGCCGGTGCAGGGCGACTTTGTCGTATTGGCGACGTTCAGCGAGCCGGTCAATTCAGGAAGTGGCGCGACGGAGTCCGTGGCGCACCTCTTCATCGTCGACGAGGACGTCGATGTCGTGCATGGGAGGCGGCTCTACTCCAACGAGGTGTCGGCGACGCAGTGGCGGATCACCATCAGACCGGACGCCGGCTTCTACGGCACCTTGCGGGTAACCATTGCGGAGAATGCCGCGTCGTTGCTGAACAACTCTCACATCTTCAACCAGGCGGCGGAGTTCGAGATCCTGGTGGACACCGTCTTCGACGACGCCGCGCTCGCCTCGCTGAGCCTGAGCGACGGCGTCGGTCTCGATCCGGCCTTCAGCTCGGGCCATACCGGGTACGAGGCCATCTTCGGCCGCGGCGTGACCGTGCGGGTACACGCGGCGGTGCGCGACCCCGGCGCCACCTTCGTCATCGAGCCGCGCTTCGACCAGAGCGACCAGTCTGCCGGTCACGACGTGTTGCTGACGCCCGGCCGGGCGACCGAGATCACGGTGACCGTGACCGCGGAAGACCGCACGACGCGGCGCACCTATACCGTGCGGTTGGTCAACGCGATCGTGACACTGGCGGTGACGCCGTCGCGCATCGGCGAGGACGGCGGGTCGGCCACGGTGACGGCGACGATCGATCCCCCGTTTACTCAGGGGGTGCGCGTGACGGTGGCGCCGGAGGCGGTGGCGCCGGCCGCGAGGGCGGATTTCATCGTCAGCGACCACAATTGGCTGGACTTCCCCGCCAATGCCACGGCGGCCACGGGCACGGTGACGATCACCGCGGTCAGCAACGATCTGCAGACGCTGGACAAGGAGGTCCGCGTCAACGGGACGACCCGCGCGCCCGGCGTGCCGGTGATCGGGACCACGCTGACGATCGAGGACGACGACCGCGTGGCGAAGTTGACGCTGAACCCCGAATCCGTGGGCGAGGAGGGGGGGGAGCAGACCGTGACGGTGACGGCGACGATCGATCCCCAAAGCAGCACCCGCGACCAGCCGACCGCGGTGATCGTGTCCGTGGCTGGGGGCACGGCGACCGAGGGGACCGACTTTGCGGCGGTGGATGACTTCCCGGTGACGATCCCGGCCAACGCGCGCTCGGGAGCAGGCACGTTCAACCTGAACGCGGTCGACGACGACGCATTCGAGGAAGACGAGACCATCATCGTGAGCGGCGCCCCGTTCACGCAGACGTCGACCGGGGCGACGCTGACGTTGACCGGGGCGACGCTGACGTTGACCGAGAATGACGTGCCGTGGGTGACGATGGAGAGCACGGAGGCGTCGGTCGAGGAGGGCGGCTCGGTCACGTTGACGCTGACCCGCGAAGGGTCGGTGACGAACCCGCTGACCATCCCCGGCTCGCTGTTGCGAAGCAGGATCTCGCTCGGCGAGGAGTATCGCGAGCACCCCGTCACCTTCGAGGCGGGCGAAGCGACCGCGACGCTCACCGTGGGGCCGCCTGATGACGAGGTGTTCTACACGCACCGGCAATTCAATGCCGAACTCGATACAAGCGATCCCCGGATGTTTCGCCTGCGGCGCACTTCTTCACCAGCGTCACCAGCGGTGTTTATCTCCATCGAGAGCCAGACCTATTTCGCCTTTCCCGTGGACGACGACGACCCGGTGCGGGTTACGATCACGCCGCAGGAAGACCCGGTATCCGAAGCGAGCCGGGCCTGCTTTACAGTGTCGACCGACATGGTCTTCAGAACAGGCGTGCCGGCCGAATTGACCTTTGCGGTGACCGCCAGCCAGCAGGGCGATTTCCTCTCGGAGGCGCCCGGCAGCCACACCGTGACCCTGTCGAACTCGAGGAGTGATGCGAACGCCTCGGAGACGCCCACCCTGTGCCTGGATCTCGACGACGAGTTCGAAGGAGACGGCTCGGTCACCCTCCAGCTCGGCGAGGGTACCGTCCGGTTGGTCGTGGACAACCAAGAGAGACAGGCGCCCGACGTGGTAGCGGCCGACGCCACCGTGACCGTGACCGTCTCCGACAATGACGTGCCGTGGGTGACGATTGAGAGCGCCGCGGCGTCGGTCGATGAGGGCGGCTCGGTCACCTTCACGCTGACCCGCGAAGGGCCGCTGACGGACCCGCTGACCATCCCCGGCTCGCTGTTGCGGAGCAAGATCTTGTTCGGCCATGGGTATAGCGGGCACCCCGTCACCTTCGAGGCGGGCGAAGCGACCGCGACGCTCATCGTGGGGCCGCCTGATGACGAGGTGTTCTACACGCACCGGCAATTCAATGTCGAACTCGATACAAGCCATCCCTGGATGACCGATCCCCGGAGGTTTCGCCTGCGGGGCGCTTCTTCACCAACGGTGTTTTTCACCGACGAGAGCAGGACCCATTTCGCCTTTCCCGTGACCGACGACGACCCGGCGCGGGTTACGATCACGCCGCAGGAAGACCCGGTATCCGAAGCGAGCCGGGCCTGCTTTACCGTGTCGACCGACGTGGTCTTCAGATTAGGCGTGTCGGCCGAATTGACCTTTGCGGTAGCCGCCAGCCAGCGGGGGGATTTCCTCGCGGAGGCGCCCGGCAGCCACACCGTGACCCTGTCGAACTCGACGAGTGATCCGAACGCCTCGAAGACGCCCACCCTGTGCCTGGATCTCGACGACGACAACGAGTTCGAAGGAGACGGCTCGGTCACCCTCCAGCTCGGCGAGGGTACCGTCCGGTTGGTCGTGGACGGCAAAGAGAGAGAGGCGCCCGACGTGGTAGCGGCCGAAGACGGAGCCGGCGCCGCAACGGTGGGCGTTTTCGATAACGAGATTGCCCAGATGGTGGGGTATCATGAGGGTATATTGCATGTTCTTGCTGCCGGAGAAACAGGGAGACTCCACTTAACCGAAGACCACGACGTGAGTTTCACCATTCAACGTTGGGGGACGGATGCATTGGGCAATGTCCGCGAGGGGGAGAACTATGTAAACGGTTTCGATATTCGGTTTCCCATACCACCCCTCACGGTAAACATCGATGCCCGTATTATATGCTTCAACGGCTTCGACGCGCCTGACTTGCTCGCCGGCCCATTGCCGACAACGGTGGTGTTCCCTGCCGGCGACGAGGATGGCGTGGAGCAAGACGACCTGTTTGTGCAACAGACACTCATTGAGTTCGTCGATGACGACGTGCTTGAGTGCGGCAGTTACATTGACGTATCCATCGCTGACGGTCTGTACCGAAGGCGGCCAACTTCCGAATTGGCCGATCCTTCCCATAGGCCGCAGTCTCCATATGCCCTTCTCGAGGTCGCAATAAACGACAATGACCAGCCAACGACTTCCATAACGACCAATAGCGAATCAGTGGAGGAAGGGGAAGACATTGTTCTTACCGTGACCCGGCGGGATAACGATATCGTAAGTCCGCTGAACACGACTTTGCGAGTATTTAGAAGCAATAGTAGAAATGTAGGGTTTGACAGTTAGGCTTTGTCCCGAAACAGATGATTCACTTCAACCCTCAGTGGCCGGCCGGATCGTGTAGTTCCAATCCCCGTGAAACGCATGGGGCGAGAGATGGATCCGCTCCATCTGCTCGTCCTTGACGACCACGCCCTTGGGATAGGCTCCCTTGTCGATTTCCGCCCGGACTCGAAGCCCTTTCTGCGTCGTCGTCCGGCCGATCAGGTTGACCACCGTGGCCAGACTGACCAGAGGTTGGCCTCGCCAGTTCTTGGCGATATAGGAGAACAGGCGATGCTCGATGCGGTTCCACTTGCTCGTGCCCGGCGGATAGTGACAGACCGTGATCGTCAGGCCCGTGCGATCGGCCAAGCGCTGCCATTCCCATTTCCACAGTCGCAGTCTCGGGCCGTTGCTGCCCCCCGCATCGGCTGTGATCCACAGGCGGGAGGCCGCCGGGTAGGCGGCCCGTCCCATGCGTTTCCACCAGCTGCGGATGGCGTTCACCGCGAACCCGGCGGTGTCGTGGTCGACCCCGACGCTGACCCAGCCCTCGTTGCGGCTCAGGTCGTAGACCCCGTAGGGAATCGCCTTGCCCTGGGTGGGGATGATGAAGTCGTGGACCTTCACGCGCTCCGGATCGCCCTTCGGACGCCAGGCCCGCCCCCCGTTCTTGAAGTTGCCGATCAGTTCCTTCTTCTTGGTGTCCACCGAAATGACCGGCTGGCCTTGAGCCTGGGCCCTTCGGACCTGGTCGTGGAGGTAGTGAAACGGGGCGTCCCGATCCGGGTGTTGCGTGCCTTCTTTCGTCTTGCGATTCGCCTGCAGCGTGTAGCCGAGCTCGTGCAACAGTCCGTGGACGAGGCCAGGACTCACCGAATGGCCCAGGGCCTGCAACTCGACCGCCAACTTGCGGATGCTCTTCGACGTCCATCGCAAGGGGCTGTCGTCCGGCGCCCCGGCGGTGACCGGTTCGAGCAGGGCATTGAGGTCCGACAACAGCGTCACGTCGGTGTCGATGCGCCGCTTGCGGCCGCCGCCCGGCCGCCGCACACGGCCGGGGTCCAACGGGGCGTCCGACCGCAGTTCCTGCAGGCCGCGAGCGATCCGGGTCCGCGACAGGCCCGTCGCACGGGCCACCACCGCAATGCCGCCATGTCCCAGGGCTTGCGCCTCGGCGGCGGCCCACAGGCGTCGCGTGCGCTCGTTCAACACCGGCGTCAAGGCTTCGTATTTCGCCCGCAGGGTGCTTTCCGTGTCCACCCGTCAAGGATAACACCTTTCTATCAGAAAGAACAGCGTTTATTTCTGCGCAGTGCCTTATGTCCCTGGGGGTGAGGAGGTTACCTTTTTTCAATCTTCAATAGGAGTACCATTTGGCCGCAATGTGACGACAGTGATCCGTAGCCTCGAGATACCGGACGACGACGTAGATGGCGATGTTTTTTTTCTGCATTTTGGTTTTTCTCCACTTGCGGGTGATTACCATATTCCAGACGGGATCCACCCGGTGGTGAGGGTGACGGACGACGACGAGCGCGGGGTGACCGTCTCGCCGACGTCGTTGTCGATCCACGAAGGCTCCGAGTCCAGCTACACGGTCAAGCTGGACTCGGAGCCGACCGCGAACGTGACCGTGGTGGTCGGCGGGATGGCCGGAACGGACGTGTCGGTGAATCCCGAATCGCTGACGTTCACCAGGAACAAATTGAACGCGAACAACTGGAACGCGGCGAAGACGATTGCGGTGAGCACCAGGGAGGACGCCGACAAGCTGGCCGACGTGGTGCGCTTGACCCACACGGCCACGGGTGGGGACTACGGCGCCAACGGGGCGACGGTCGACCTGGAGGTGACGGTCGAGGAGGACGCGTCGATCAGGCTGACGCTCGACCCGACCTCCGTACCGGAGTCCGCCGGCCACTACGGCCCGCCGCCGGGCGGGGGCGGTCCTAACGCCTGGAGAGGCGCCACCGTGACGGTGACGGCAACGCTGAATTCGGCCGCGCGGACGGAGGACACGGTGGTGCGCGTGTCGGTGGCCGGCAATACCGCGAGCACGAGCGACTTACGTCAGGAGGTGGAGCCCTTCGACCTCACGATTCCGGCGAACGCGCAGAGCGGTGAGGCGCAATTCACCCTGATACCGTTTGACGACAATAGCGCAGAGAGCGATGAGACGTTGACGGTGAGCGGAATGTTGACGGATCCGGTGCCGTGGCTGACGGTGGAATCGGCGGAGTTGACGTTGGCCGACGACGACGAGGTCTCGGTACTCGTGGAGCCGACGACGCTGGAGATTGACGAAGGTAGCAGCGCGACCTACACCGTGGCGCTGACCTCGGCGCCGACCGAGGACGTGACGATCAGCATGACGGTGAGCGGCGACAGCGATATCTCCGTACAGCCGGCGTCGCTGACGTTCACGACAATAGACTGGCACGTAGCGCCGGTGCGGCCTGTGACGGTGGAAGCGGCGGCGGATGCGGATGCGGCGGCAGGTACGGCGACCATCGCGCACGGTGTGACGACCAGTGGAGATTACCACGGGACCGTGGCCGCGTCGGTGACGGTGACCGAAAAGGACAACGATACGGCCTCGACGACCGCGACGCTGAGCGTGTCGCCGTCGTCGGTGGCGGAACGCGGCGGTGGCCAGGATGTGACGGTGACCGCGACGCTCAATGCGGCGACGCGGACGGAGGACACGGTGGTGCGCGTGTCGGTGGCCGGCAATACCGCGGGCACCGGCGACTTCCAGGCCGTGGAGTCTTTTGACCTCATGATCCCGGCGAACGCGCAGAGCGGCGAGGTGCCATTCAGGCTGACGCCGGTGGCCGACGGCGTGATCGAGGAGGATGAGACGGTCACGGTGAGCGGCACGGTACCGGTGTCGTCTGGCCTGACGGTGGAGAGCGCGACGGTGACGATTATCGACGACGCGCGCGGGGTGACGGTGTCGCCGACCGAGCTGGACATCCCCGAAGGCGGAAGCGGCACGTACACGGTGGTGCTGACTTCAGAGCCGACCGCGGACGTGACGGTGGCGGTGACCACGGACCTCGCGGGCACGGACGTGTCGGTGGACAAGACGAGTCTGACGTTCGCGCCATCGACGTGGAACACCATGCAAACGGTTGTGATCAGCGCGGCGGACGACAATGATGCGCTGGCGGACGATCCGGTGACGATCACGCACGACGTCAGCGGCGGCGACTACGGTACCGTGACCGCAGACCCGGTGAAGGCGACGATCATCGAGAACGACGCGCCGACCCTGTCGATGTCCGGCGTGCGTGCGGATGAAGACGTCGGCGACATGACGTTCACGGTGACGCTGAGCGTGGCCAGCAGCCAGACCGTGACAGTGGCCTATGCCACCTCGAACGGAACGGGCGCTGGAGCGGCAACCGCTGGCGAGGACTACACGCTGACCAATGGCACGCTGACGTTCCCTGCCAACAGCACGGCGTCCCGGACGATCGCGGTTGCGATCACCGACGACGCGGTGGACGAGGGGGGCGACGAGACCTACACGGTGGTGCTGGACTCGGAGCCGACCGCGGACGTGGCGGTGACGGTGGCGGTTCCGCAGGACACGGACGTGTCGGTGGACAAGACGAGTCTGACCTTCACCGCGGGCAACTGGGACGATGAGCAGACGGTGACGGTCAGTGCGGCCGGGGACGAGGATGCGGTGGTGGATGATGCGGTGACCCTGACGCACACCGTCAGCAGCACGGGCGACTACAACGGCGAGACCGCCGCGGACGTGGCGGTGACGATCACGGAGACCGACACGCCGACCCTGTCGATGTCCGGCGTGCGTGCGGATGAAGACGTCGGCGAGACGGTGTTCGAGGTGACCCTGAGCCTGGCCAGCAGCAACCAGGTGAGGGTCCAATACCGCACCTCGGATGGCACCGCGGCCGCGGGTTCGGACTATACGGAAGCGACGGGGACGCTGACGTTCGAGGCCGGGACCACGACGGCGCAGGAGATTCGCGTGCCGATCACCGACGATGCGGTCGATGAGGAAGAGGAAGAGACCTTCACCGTGACGCTGCACAGCGCTGCGAGTGCGGATCTGGCCGGCGGCGGGACGACGCTGGCGGCGACCGGGACGATTGTCGATAACGACGACCCGGCGGTGACGGTGGCGTTTGCGACGGGGACCTACACCGCGACCGAGGGCGGTGCCGCGGCGACGGTGCAGGTGCAGCTGAGCGGCGACCCGGAGCGGACGGTGGATATTCCATTGACGCATACGCCGGGCACTGGTGCGACAGCGGCGGACTACTCGGGCGTGCCGGCGAGCGTGACCTTCGCCAGCGGCGAGACCGAAAAGACCTTCGCGGTGACGGCGACTGACGACGACGTGGATGAGGACGAGGAGACCGTGACGCTGGGCTTCGGGACGCGGCCCGATGGAGTGACGCTGGGCAGCCAGAGCAGTGCGACGGTGACGCTGGCCGACGACGACGCGCGCGGGGTGACGGTGACTCCGACCGCCCTGACGGTGGACGAAGGAGGCGACGAGACCTACACGGTGGTCCTGGACTCAGAGCCGACCGCAGACGTGGCGGTGACGGTGGCGGTTCCGCAGGACACGGACGTGTCGGTGGACAAGACCTCGCTGGCCTTCACGGCCGACAACTGGAACACGGCGCAGACGGTGACGGTCACCGCGGCCGGGGACGAGGATGCGGTGGTGGATGATGCGGTGACCCTGACGCACACCGTCAGCAGCACGGGCGACTACGCCAGCGAGACCGCCGCGGACGTGGCGGTGACGATCGCGGAGACCGACACGCCGACGTTGAGCATCGCGGATGAGAGCGTGGCCGAGGATGCCGGCAGCGCGACGTTCACGGTGACCCTGAGCGTGGCCAGCAGCAATGCAGTGACGGTGGCATTCGCCACTTCGAACGGAACGGGCGCTGGAGCGGCGACCGCGGGCGAGGACTACACGCTGACCAATGGCACGCTGACGTTCCCTGCGAACAGCACGGCGTCCCGGACGATCGCGGTTCCGATCACCGACGACGCGGTGGACGAGCCGGATGAAGAGACCTTCACCGTGACGCTGAGCAACGCATCCAATGCGACCCTGGCGGGTGGACAGCCGACGCTGGCGGCGACCGGGACGATCACCGACGACGACGAGCGCGGGGTGACCGTGACTCCGACCGCCGTGACGGTGGACGAAGGAGGCGACGAGACCTACACGGTGGTGCTGGACTCAGAGCCGACCGCGGACGTGGCGGTGACGGTGACGGTTCCGCAGGACACGGATCTGTCATTGGACAAGACCTCGCTGACCTTCACGGCGGACAACTGGGACGATGAGCAGACGGTGACGGTCACCGCGGCCGGGGACGAGGATGCGCAGGCGGACGATCCGGTGACCCTGACGCACACCGTCAGCAGCACGGGCGACTACGCCAGCGAGACCGCCGCGGACGTGGCGGTGACGATCGCGGAGAACGACACGCCGACGTTGAGCATCGCGGATGAGAGCGTGGCCGAGGATGCCGGCAGCGCGACGTTCACGGTGACGCTGAGCGTGGCCAGCAGCAATGCAGTGACGGTGGACTACGCCACCTCGAACGGGACGAGTCCTGAAGCGGCGACCGCAGGCGAGGACTACACGGAGGCCAACGGCACGCTGACGTTTCCTGCCAACAGCACGACACCGAAAACGATCGCGGTTCCGATCACCGACGACGCGGTGGACGAGGAAGAGGAAGAGACCTTCACGGTGACGCTGAGCAACGCATCCAATGCGACCCTGGCGGGTGGACAGCCGACGCTGGCGGCGACGGGGACCATCACCGACGACGACGAGCGCGGGGTGACCGTGACTCCGACCGCCGTGACGGTGGACGAAGGAGGCGACGAGACCTACACGGTGGTGCTGGACTCAGAGCCGACCGCGGACGTGGCGGTGACGGTGACCACCGACCTCGCGGGCACGGACGTGTCGGTGGACGAGACGAGTCTGACCTTCACCGCCGACAACTGGAACGATGAGCAGACGGTGACGGTCAGTGCGGCCGGGGACGAGGATGCGGTGGTGGATGAGACAGTAACGCTGACCCATTCGGTGAGCAGCACGGGCGACTACAACGGCGAGACCGCCGCGGACGTGGTGGTGACGATCGCGGAGACCGACACGCCGACGTTGAGCATCGCGGATGAGAGCGTGGCCGAGGATGCCGGCAGCGCGACGTTCACGGTGACGCTGAGCGTGGCCAGCAGCAATGCAGTGACGGTGGACTACGTCACCTCGAACGGGACGAGTCCTGAAGCGGCGACCGCGGGCGAGGACTACACGCTGACCAATGGCACGCTGACGTTCCCTGCGAACAGCACGGCGTCCCGGACGATCGCGGTTGCGATCACCGACGACGCGGTGGACGAGGCGGATGAAGAGACCTTCACGGTGACGCTGAGCAACGCATCCAATGCGACCCTGGCGGGCGGACAGCCGACGCTGGCGGCGACGGGGACCATCACCGATGACGACGCGCGCGGGGTGACCGTGACTCCGACCGCCGTGACGGTGACGGTGACCACCGACCTCGCGGGCACGGACGTGTCGGTGGACGAGACGAGTCTGACCTTCACCGCGGGCAACTGGGACGATGAGCAGACGGTGACGGTCTCCGCGGCCGAGGACAACGACGCGGTGGTGGATGCGACAGTAACACTGACCCATTCGGTGAGCAGCACGGGCGACTACAACGGCGAGACCGCCGCGGACGTGGCGGTGACGATCGCGGAGACCGACACGCCGACCCTGTCGATGTCAGGCGTGCGTGCGGATGAGGATATTGGCGAGATGGTGTTCGAGGTGACGCTGAGCTTGGCCAGCAGCAACCAGGTGAGGGTCCAATACCGCACCTCGGAGGGCACGGCGACCGCAGGTTCGGACTACACGGAGAAGACCGGGACGCTGACGTTCCCTGCCAACAGCACGGTGTCACAGACGGTCCGCGTGTCGATAGCGAATGACGACGTGGACGAGCCGGACGAGGAGACTTTCACGGTGACGCTGAGCAGCGCATCCAATGCGACCCTGGCGGGTGGACAGTCGACGCTGGCGGCGACCGGGACCATCACCGATGACGACGCGCGCGGGGTGACGGTGACTCCGACCGCCCTGACGGTGGACGAAGGGGGCGGCGAGACCTACACGGTGGTGCTGGACTCAGAGCCGACCGCGGACGTGACGGTGACGGTGACCACGGACCTCGCGGACACGGATCTGTCATTGGACAAGACCTCGCTGACCTTCACCGCGGACAACTGGAGTACGGCGCAGACGGTGACGGTCACCGCGGCCGGGGACGAGGATGCGGTGGTGGATGAGACAGTAACGCTGACCCATTCGGTGAGCAGCACGGGCGACTACAACGGCGAGACCGCCGCGGACCTGGCGGTGACGATCGTCGAGGACGACACACCGACGCTGTCGATTGCCAACCGAAGCGCGACGGAGTCTGCCGGGACGATGGTGTTCACCGTGACGCTGAGCGTGGCCAGCAGCCAGACCGTGACAGTGGCCTATGCCACCTCGAACGGAACGGGCGCTGAAGCGGCGACCGCAGGCGAGGACTACACGGAGGCCAACGGCACGCTGACGTTTCCTGCCAACAGCACGACACCGAAAACGATCGCGGTTCCGATCACCGACGACGCGGTCGATGAGGAAGAGGAAGAGACCTTCACGCTGACGCTGAGCAACGCATCCAATGCGACCCTGGCCGGGGCCCAGGCGACGCTGGCGGCGACCGGGACGATCACCGACGACGACGCGCGCGGGGTGACGGTGAGTCCGACCGCCCTGACGGTGGACGAAGGGGGCGACGAGACCTACACGGTGGCGCTGGACTCGGAGCCGACCGCGGACGTGACGGTGACGGTGACGGTTCCGACAGGGACAGATGTATCCGTAGATAAAACGAGTCTGACATTCACATCGAGCACCTGGAACACAGCGCAGACGGTGACGGTCAGCGCGGTTGAGGACGCCGACGCGGCCACGGATGCGGCCGTGACGATCACCCACACAGTCGGCAGCACGGGCGACTACAACGGCGAGACCGCCGCGGACGTGGCGGTGACGATCGCGGAGACCGGCACCCCGGCGCCCGCGTTGACGCTGGCGTTCGAAGCGGCGGCCCACAATGACGTGGATGCGTCGGGCGACGTGACGCTGAGCGATGTGCTGACCTACACGGCCACGGCGACCAACAGCGGCAACGTGCCGCTGGCGGAGGTGACGGTCAGCGACCTGCTGGTGAACGCCGGCGGAGTGGAATGCGCCTCGCTGGACCTGGGCGGGGAATGCGAGCTGACCGGCGATTACACGGTGACGCAGGCGGACGTGGACGCCGGCGAGGTGACCAACACGGCGGCCGCGGTTGCCAGTGGGGTGAGCGAACAGACGGCGAGCCGGACGACCGAAGTGGCGCAGGATAAGGCGTTGACGCTGGCGAAGACGGCGACGACGGGGAGTTTTGGCAGCGTCGGGGACCGGATCGCCTACAGCTACGAGGCGACCAACAGCGGCACCGTGACCTTGACGGGCGCATTGACGATCGCGGACGACAGGATTCCTGCTTCGGGGATCACCTGCCCCGCGGTTCCCGCGGCCGGTCTCGGTCCCGGGGCGAGCGTGACCTGCGCCGGTTCCTACACCGTGGTGCAGGCGGACGTGGATGCGTCGCAGGTGACGAACAAGGCCACGGCGATGCTCGACGGGATGCAATCGAACGAAGCGACGGCCACGGTGCAGCGGCCGCAGGTCGCAGGGGAGGCGCCGACGGTATCGGTGGGGGGGATCTCCAGCCCGGAGGATGCGGGCCATCTGGATTTCGCGGTGACGCTGGACAAGGCGAGCGCGCAGACGGCGACGGTGGTGTTCGGGACGACGGATGGAACCGCGGTAGCGGGCATCGACTATGCGGATACGACCGGTACGCTGACCTTCGCGCCCGGCACGACGTCGCGGACGGTTGCGGTGCGGATCGAAGACGATGACGTGGATGAGGAGAATGAGACGTTCACGCTGGTGCTGAGCGATGCGGTGAACGCCAACCTGCCGGCGTTGTCGGGGACGGGGTTGGGTACGATACGGGACGACGACACCCGCGGGGTGACGGTCGCGCCGGAGGCGCTGTCGGTGACGGAGAACGGCAGTGCGACCTATGCGGTGGCGCTGGACTCGGAGCCGACCGATGAGGTGACGGTGACCGTTTCGGTTCCGGCGAACTCGGAGTTGTCCGTCGATAAGCCATCCCTGACGTTCACCACCGGGAATTGGAACACGGCGCAGACGATGACCGTGAGCGCGGACGACGATGACGATGCGGTGGCAGACGACGTGGTGACGATCGGCCATTCGGCGAGCGGGGGAGACTACAACAACGAGTCGGCCAGCGTCGAGGTGACCATCGTGGAGGACGATACCCCGACCCTGTCGATTGCCGACCGGAGCGCCGCGGAGTCCGACGGCACGATCGGGTTCTCGGTAACCCTGAGTATCGAGAGCAGCGAGCAGGTGACGGTCGACTACGTCACGTCGAACGGGACCGGCGCCGGGGCGGCGACCGCGGGTGAGGATTACACGGCCAGAAGTGCGACCCTGCACTTCCCGGCCAACAGCACGACGCCGCAGACCATCAGTATCCCGATTACGGACGACTCGGTGGACGAGGAGGAGGAGACCTTCACGGTGACGCTGAGCAACGCGTCCAACGCGGCCCTGGCGGGTGGACAGGAGACGCTCGAGGCGACCGGGACGATTGAGGACGACGACGCGACGCCGACGGCGGTGCGGTTGTCGGTGGACCCGGAGAAGATGTCGGAGGGCGCGGGGGCGACGGATGTGGCCGTGACGGCGACGCTGGAGGGGGACAGCCGGTTGCCGGGAGATACGGATGTGGCCGTGACGGTGAGCGACGGGACTGCGGGCAGTGCGGATTACACGGCCACAGAGGCGATGGTGCGGATACCCGCGGGTGAGCAGTCGGGGACCGGGACGGTGCGCCTGACGCCGGTGGATGACACCCTGGACGAGGACGATGAGACGGTTGTGGTGAACGGCTCGGCCGGGACGCTGACGGTGAGTTCGGCGACGCTGACGATCGAAGACGACGACGCCACGCCGGGTCTGTCGATTGGGGAAGACGTGTCGGTGGCGGAGGGAGGCACGGCCACGTTCACGGTGACGCTGGGCGCGGCGATCGGTCGTGAGGTGACGGTGGACTGGGCGACGTCGGACGGGACGGCGACTGCGGGCGAGGACTATGCGGCGGTGACGGATGGCCGCATCACCTTCAGCCCCGGGGGTGCGCTGAGCCAGACGATTGGCGTGACAGTCAGCGACGATCAGGTGGATGAGGCGAATGAGACATTCACTGTGGCGCTGAGCAATGCGGTGAACGCGCAGGTGGAGACCGGGAAAGAGAGCGCGACCGGGACGATTGAGGACGACGACGAGCGCGGGGTGACGGTCGCGCCGGAGGCACTGTCGGTGACGGAGAATAGCAGTGCGACCTATACGGTGGCGCTGGACTCGGAGCCTACCGCGGAGGTGACGGTTGGTGTGGCGGTTCCGCCGAACTCGGAGCTGTCCGTGGACAAGACGACGCTGAGGTTCACGGCGGATAACTGGAACACGGCGCAGCAGATTGAGGTGAGCGCGGCCGACGATGACGACGCGGTGGCCGATGCGGCGGCGACGGTCGGCCATTCGGCCAGCGGGGGGGACTACAACGGGCAGACGGCCGAGGTCGAGGTGACCATCGTGGAGGACGATACCCCGACCCTGTCGATTGCCAACCGGAGCGCCGCGGAGTCCGACGGCACGATGGCGTTCGCGGTGACGCTGAGCGTGGCCAGCAGCAATGTCGTGACAGTGGCCTATGCCACCTCGAACGGAACGGGCCCTGAAGCGGCGACCGCGGGGGAGGACTACACGGAAGCCAATGGCACGCTCGCCTTCCCGGCCAACAGCACGGCGCCGCAGACGATCAGCGTGTCGATAGCGAACGACGCGGTGGACGAGGCGGTCGAGACCTTTGCGGTGACGCTGAGCAATGTGCAGCAGGCGTCGCTGGCGGGCGGAGGCAGCACCCTTTCGGCGGCCGGCACGATCACCGACGACGACGAGCGCGGGGTGACGGTGTCGGAGACGCAGCTGGATCTCGCGGAAGGCGGCAGCGGCATCTACACGGTGGTGCTGACCTCGGAGCCGACCGCGGACGTGACCGTGAATGTGACGGTGCCGCAGGGCACGGACGTATCGGCGACCCCGACGAGTCTGACCTTCACCGCGGGCGACTGGAATACGGCGCAGACGGTGACGGTCGGCGCGGCCGAGGACGCCGACGCGGTGGACGATGCGGCCGTGACGATTTCGCACTCGGTCAGCAGCACGGGCGATTACGGCGGCGAGACCGCCGCGGACGTGGAAGTGACGATCGCGGAAACCGACACGCCGACGCTGAGCCTCGCGGATGAGAGCGTGGCCGAGGATGCCGGGACTGTGACGTTCACCGTGACGCTGAGCGTGGCCAGCAGCAATGAGGTGACGGTGGCCTATGCCACCTCGAACGGAACGGGCCCTGGAGCGGCAACCGCGGGCGAGGACTACACGGAGGCCAATGGCACGCTGACGTTCCCGGCCAACAGCACGGCGTCGCAGACGATCGGGGTGCCGATAACGGATGACGACGTGGACGAGGCGAACGAGACCTTCACGGTGACATTGAGCGCTGCGCAGCAGGCGACCCTGTCCGGCGGACAGGCAACGCTGGCGGCGACCGGGACGATCACCGATGACGATGCGCGCGGCGTGACCGTGACCCCGACGGCCCTGACAGTGGACGAGGGTGGCAGCGGGACCTACGCGGTGGTGCTGACTTCGCAGCCGACCGCGGACGTGACGGTGGATGTGACGGTTCCGCAGGGCACGGACGTATCGGTGGACAAGACGAGCCTGACGTTCACTTCAGACGACTGGGAGACGGCGCAGACGGTGACGGTCGGCGCGGCCGGGGACGACGACGCGGTGGTGGATGATGCGGTGACGATTACGCACGCGGTCAGCAGCGCGGGCGACTACGCCGGCGAGACCGCCGCGGACGTGGAAGTGAGGATCGCGGAGTCCGACACGCCGACGCTGAGCATCGCGGATGAGAGCGTGGCCGAGGATGCCGTCAGCGCGACGTTCACCGTGACGCTGAGCGTGGCCAGCAGCAATGAAGTGACGGTGAAATACGCCACCTCCAACGGAACGGGCCCTGAAGCGGCGACCGCGGGCGAGGATTACACGGAGGCTGACGGCACCCTGACGTTCCCTGCGAACAGCGCGGCGCCGCAGACGATCCGCGTGCCGATAACGGATGACGATCTGGACGAGGCGAACGAGGAGACCTTCACACTGACGCTGCACAGCGCTGCGCATGCGGATCTGGCCGGCGGCGGGACGACGCTTGCGGCGGCCGGCACGATCACCGACGACGACGATCCGCCGGCCGCCGGCATAGCGGACGCCGGTGCGTCGGAGGGGGACGGCGGGATCACCTTCACGGTGAGTCTGGAAACGGCCAGCGCCCGGGTGGTGACGGTGGACTGGGCCACGGCCGCGGACGCCGCCGCAGTCAACCCGGCGACCGCGGATGCGGACTACACCGCGGCGAACGGCACGCTGACGTTCCCCGCGCAGAGCACGGAGCGGACGATCCGCGTGCTGCTGGTGGACGACGACGCGGTCGAAGAGTCGGAGACCTTCAAGGTGGAGCTGAGCAACGCCCGGTACGCGACTCTGCAGGCGAGCGCCGCCGCCGCGGTGGGGACGATCGCCGACGACGACGTGGCGCCCCCGCCTGGGGAGGATCCGCCCACCCCTGGGGGAGAGCCACCCACCCCTGGGGAGGACCCGCCCCCGCCGAAGGAGGACCCGCCCACCCCTGGGGAGGACCCGCCCGTCACCAGGAATCCGGAGGTGATCGTCTTCTTCGGGGCCGCGGACTACGAGGCCGCGGAAGGCGGCAGCGCCGCGGTGACCGTGCGCCTGAGCGCCGACCCCGAACGCCGGGTGACGATTCCGCTGACCAGGACCCACGTGGAGGGTGCCGGGGCCGCCGACTATTCGGGAGTGCCGGCCAACGTCGCTTTTTCCGCCGGCGAGACCTCGCAGGAGTTCGCCGTGACCGCCGTGGACGACGCCGTGGACGACGACGGCGAGGCCGTCGTTCTCGGCTTCGGAGCCTTGCCGTCCGGGGTCGCAGCGGGGGAGCCGGCCACGGCCGCGGTGGCCCTGGCCGACGACGACGTGCGCGGCGTGACCGTGCGGCCGGAAGCCCTGAACGTGCCGGAGGGCGGCAGCGGCTCCTACACGGTGGTGCTGGACACGGAGCCGACCGCTGAAGTGACCGTGTTGGTGGCGGCCCCGTCCGCTTCGGAGCTGTCCCTGGACGAGACCTCGCTGACCTTCGCGCCGGCGATCTGGAGCAGGCCGCAGACCGTGACCGTGAGGGCCGCCGAGGACGCCGACGCGATGGCCGACGATCCGGTGACCTTGATCCACGCGGTCAGGGGCGGCGACTACGAGGGCGTGCCCGCGGCCCCTGTCGAGGTGACGATCATCGAGGACGACGCGCCGACCCTGGCCGTTGCCGGCGGGACCGCGGCCGAGGGGGAGGGAGCGATCGAGTTTGCCGTCACCCTGAGCCTGTCCAGCAGCAGCGCGGTGACGGTGGAGTACGCGACGTCGGACGTCAGCGCCATGGCGGGGGCCGACTACCAGTGGACGGCCGGGATCCTGACCCTGCCGGCCGGAACGACGGAAGCGGCGATCCGCGTGCGGGTCGTCGACGACGACATCGACGAGGCGGACGAGACCTTCAGGGTCCTGTTGAGCAATGCGGTGAACGCGGTCGTGGGGGACGGCGAGGCCTTCGGTGAGATCGCCGACGACGACCTGCCGGTGGTGGAGATCGCCGCGGACCGGGCCGCGGTGGAGGAAGGCGGTACCGCGGCCTTCACCCTGACCCGGGCCGGCGACCTGACCGGGCCGCTGACCGTGCCGGTGCGCGTCGCCGAGCGCGGCGTGTTCCTGTCGGACGGGGTCCCGTCCGCGGCGACCTTTGCGGCGGGCGCGGCTACCGCGGCCCTCGAGGCGGCGACCACGGAGGACGCGGTCGACGAGGCCGACGGTGCCGTGACCGCGGCGATCCTCGGCGCCGCCTCGCACCGGGTGGGCGCCTCGGCCCGCGCCGTAGTGACGGTTGCCGACAACGACGTGCGCGGGGTCAGGGTTTCGACGACCGCCTTGACTCTGCCCGAGGGCGGGGCCGGCACCTATACCGTGACGCTGGAAACAGAGCCCACCGGCGAGGTGACCATCCGGATGAAGATGGTATCGGAGGACCTCACGGTGACTCCGCCGATGCTGTCGTTCTCCCCGATGACCTGGGATGCGCCGCAGACGGTGACGGTGCGGGCCGCCGAGGACGCCGACGCGGTCCTGGACCCTGCGGTGACCTTGACCCACGCGGTCAGCGGCGGCGACTACGGGGGCGTGCCCGCGTCTCCCGTCGAGGTGAGGATCCTCGAGGACGACGCCCCGGTCCTGGCCGTGGCCGGCGGGGCCGCCGCGGAAGGGGACGGGGAGATCGAGTTCGCCGTCACCCTGAGCCTGGCCAGCAGCAGCGAGGTGACCGTGGAGTACGCCACCGCGGAGGGCACGGCGAGGGCGGGCGAGGATTTCGAGCCGGCCACCGGGACCCTGACCTTCCCCGCCGGCGCCACCTCGGCGACGATTCGCGTGCCGGTCCTCGACGACGACGTCGACGAGGCGGCCGAGACTTTCACGGTGCGGTTGAGCCATGCCGTGAACGCGGCCGTGGGCGACGGCGAGGCCTTCGGTGAGATCGCCGACGACGACCTGCCGGTGGTGGAGATCGCCGCGGACCGGGAGGCGGCGGTAGAAGGGGAGACGGTGACGTTCACCCTGACCCGGGCCGGCGATCTGACCGGGCCGCTGAGCGTGCCGGTGGGCGTGACGCAGGAGGGTGAGTACCTGTCGGGCACGGCGCCTTCTTCGGTGAGATTCGCGGCCGGGGCGGCGACCGCGGCGTTCGCCGTGGCCACCGAGAACGACGATCGCGACGAGGAGGACGGGGCGGTTGCCGCGGAGATCCTCGGCGCCGCCTCGCACCGGGCGGGCGCCTCGGCCCGCGCCGCGGTGCCGGTGGCCGACGACGACGTGCGCGGGGTGAGGCTGTCCGCGACCTCCCTGACCGTGGCCGAGGGTGGCCGCGCGACCTATACGGTGGTGCTGACCTCGGAGCCGGACGCGGCGGTGACCGTTGCGATGGCGGTGCCCTCGGGCACGGATCTGACCGTGGTTCCGTCGGAGTTGACCTTTGCCGCGGCGACCTGGGAGGCGCCTCGGACCGTGACCGTGCGCGCGGATCAGGATGCCGACGCCGTATCGGACGATCCGGCGGCGATCAGCCATGTGGTCGGCGGCGGCGACTACGAGGGTCTGTCCGCGGCCGGCGTCGAGGTGAGGATCCTCGAGGACGACGTCCCGGTCCTGGCCGTGGCCGGAGGGGCCGCCGCGGAAGGGGACGGGGAGATCGAGTTCGCCGTCACCCTGAGCGTGGCCAGCAGCAGCGCGGTGACGGTGGAGTATGCCACCGCGGAGGGCACGGCGAGGGCGGGCGAGGATTTCGAGCCGGCCACCGGGACCCTGACCTTCCCCGCCGGAGCCACCTCGGCGACGATTCGCGTGCCGGTCCTCGACGACGACGTCGACGAGGCGGCCGAGACTTTCACGGTGCGGTTGAGCCATGCCGTGAACGCGGCCGTGGGCGACGGCGAGGCCTTCGGTGAGATCGCCGACGACGACCTGCCGGTGGTGGAGATCGCCGCGGACCGGGAGGCGGCGGTAGAAGGGGAGACGGTGACGTTCACCCTGACCCGGGCCGGCGACCTGACCGGGCCGCTGAGCGTGCCGGTGGGCGTGACGCAGGAGGGTGAGTACCTGTCGGGCACGGCGCCTTCTTCGGTGAGATTCGCGGCCGGGGCGGCGACCGCGGCGTTCGCCGTGGCCACCGAGAACGACGATCGCGACGAGGAGGACGGGGCGGTTGCCGCGGAGATCCTCGGCGCCGCCTCGCACCGGGCGGGCGCCTCGGCCCGCGCCGCGGTGCCGGTGGCCGACGACGACGTGCGCGGGGTGAGGCTGTCCGCGACCTCCCTGACCGTGGCCGAGGGCGGCCGCGCGACCTATACGGTGGTGCTGACCTCGGAGCCGGAAGCGGCGGTGACCGTTGCGATGGCGGTGCCCTCGGGCACGGATCTGACCGTGGTTCCGTCGGAGTTGACCTTTGCCGCGGCGACCTGGGAGGCGCCTCGGACCGTGACCGTGCGCGCGGATCAGGATGCCGACGCCGTATGGGACGATCCGGCGGCGATCAGCCATGTGGTCGGCGGCGGCGACTACGAGGGTCTGTCCGCACCCGGCGTCGAGGTGACGATCGCCGAGGACGACGTCCCGGTCCTGGCCGTGGCCGGAGGGGCCGCCGCGGAAGGGGACGGGGAGATCGAGTTCGCCGTCACCCTGAGCCTGGCCAGCAGCAGCGAGGTGACCGTGGAGTACGCCACCGCGGAGGGCACGGCGAAGGCGGGCGAGGACTTCGAGCCGGCCGCCGGGACCCTGACCTTCCCCGCCGGCGCCACGGCGGCGACGATTCGCGTGCGCCTCGTCGACGACGACGTCGACGAGGCGGCCGAGACCTTCACGGTGCGGTTGAGCCAGGCGGTGAACGCGGCCGTGGGCGACGGCGAGGCCGCCGGTGAGATCGCCGACGACGACCTGCCGGTGGTGGAGATCGCGGCGGAGCCGGCGGCGCTGAAAGAGGGCGGTACCGCGACCTTCACCCTGACCCGGGCCGGCGACCTGGCGGTGCCGCTGAGCGTCCCGGTGCGCGTCGGCGAGCTCGGCGCCTTCCTGTCGGGTACGGCGCCTTCCCCGGTGGCCTTCGCGGCCGGGGCGGCGACCGCGGCGTTCGCCGTGGCCACCGAGGACGACGCGGTCGACGAGGCCGACGGGGCGGTGACCGCGGAGATCATCGGCGGGGACGGACACCGGGCCGGCGCGGCCGCCCGGGCCACGGTGGCGGTCGCCGACGACGACGTGCGCGGGGTGCGGATCCTGGAGACCGCCTTGACGATCCGGGAGGGCGGCAGCGGCCTTTGTCCGGTGGTCCTGACCTCGGAGCCGACCGCTCCGGTGACGTTCTCCGCGGTCATGCCCGCGGGCGCGGAGATCACCATGGCCCCGCCGGCGCTGAGGTTCACCCCGGCCAACTGGAGCCAGAAGCAGGTGGTGACGGTGCGCGCCCTCCACGATGCCGACGCGGTGGCCGACGATCCGCTGGTCCTGGCGCATACGGTGAAAGGCGGCGACTACGAGGGCCTGGCCGCTCCCGTGGTCACGGTGACGATCACCGAGGACGACGTACCGGGCGTGAAGGTCTCGGAGACGGCCCTGACCCTGGCCGAGGGGGATGCCGGCACCTACACGGTGGTGCTGGACACGGAGCCGGCCGCCGAGGTGACGGTGGCCGTGGAGGTGCCTTCGGGCACGGACCTGACGGTGACCCCCTCGGAGTTGCGGTTTACCGCCACCGACTGGAACACGGCGCAGACGGTGACGGTGACCGCGTCCCATGATGCCGATGCCGTGGCCGACGTTCCGGTGACCCTGGCGCATGAGGTCAGCGGCGGCGATTACCAGGGCCTGGCCGCGGCCGGCGTCGAGGTGACCATCGCCGAGGACGACGTACCGGGCGTGAAGGTCTCGGAGCCCGCCCTGACCGTGGTCGAGGGGGATGCCGCCACCTACACGGTGGTGCTGGACACGGAGCCGGCCGCCGAGGTGACGGTGGCCGTGGAGGTACCCGAGGGTGCGGAGATCACGACGGCCCCTTCGCAGCTGACCTTCACGACGGAGACCTGGAACACGGAACAGACGGTGACGGTGACCGCGATCCAGGACGCCGATGCTGTGGCCGACCTTCCGGTGACCCTGGCGCATGAGGTCAGCGGCGGCGATTACCAGGGCCTGGCCGCGGCCGGCGTCGAGGTGACCATCGCCGAGGACGACGTACCGGGTGTGAGGATCTCGGAGACCGCCCTGACCCTGGCCGAGGGGGGCAGCGGCACCTACACGGTGGCGCTCGACACGGAGCCGGCCGCCGAGGTGACGGTGGCCGTGGAGGTACCCGAGGGTGCGGAGATCACGACGGCCCCTTCGCAGCTGACCTTCACGACGGAGACCTGGAACACGGAACAGACGGTGACGGTGACCGCGATCCAGGACGCCGATGCCGTGGCCGACCTTCCGGTGACCCTGGCGCATGAGGTCAGCGGCGGCGATTACCAGGGCCTGGCCGCGGCCGGCGTCGAGGTGACCATCGCCGAGGACGACGTACCGGGCGTGAAGGTCTCGGAGACGGCCCTGACCCTGGCCGAGGGGGATGCCGGTACCTACACGGTGGTGCTGGACACGGAGCCGGCCGCCGAGGTGACGGTGGCCGTGGAGGTGCCTTCGGGCACGGACCTGACGGTGACCCCCTCGGAGTTGCGGTTTACCGCCGCGGACTGGCACACGGCGCAGACGGTGACGGTGACCGCGATCCAGGACGCCGATGCCGTGGCCGACCTTCCGGTGACCCTGGCGCATGAGGTCAGCGGCGGCGATTACCAGGGCCTGGCCGCGGCCGGCGTCGAGGTGACCATCGCCGAGGACGACGTACCGGGCGTGAAGGTCTCGGAGACGGCCCTGACCCTGGCCGAGGGGGATGCCGGTACCTACACGGTGGTGCTGGACACGGAGCCGGCCGCCGAGGTGACGGTGGCCGTGGAGGTGCCTTCGGGCACGGACCTGACGGTGACCCCCTCGGAGTTGCGGTTTACCGCCACCGACTGGCACACGGCGCAGACGGTGACGGTGACCGCGATCCAGGACGCCGATGCCGTGGCCGACCTTCCGGTGACCCTGGCGCATGAGGTCAGCGGCGGCGATTACCAGGGCCTGGCCGCGGCCGGCGTCGAGGTGACCATCGCCGAGGACGACGTACCGGGCGTGAAGGTCTCGGAGCCCGCCCTGACCGTGGTCGAGGGGGACGCCGCCACCTACACGGTGGTGCTGGACACGGAGCCGGCCGCCGAGGTCACGGTGGCGGTGGAAGTGCCCGCGGGTGCGGAGATCACGGCGGCCCCTTCGCAGCTGACCTTCACGACGGAGACCTGGAACACGGAGCAGACGGTGACGGTGACCGCGATCCAGGACGCCGACGCCATTGCCGACGATCCGGTGACCCTGGCGCATACGGTGCGCGGCGGCGACTACGAGGGCCTGGCCGCGGCCGGCGTCGAGGTGACGATCACCGAGGGGGACCTGCCGGTCCTGACCATCGCCGACGCCGAGGCGCCGGAGAGCGCCGGACAGATCCTCTTCACGGTGACCCTGAGCCTGGCCAGCAGCAGGACGGTGACCGTCGACTGCCGGACCGCCGACGGCACGGCGCGGGCGCACGAGGATTACACCGCCGCGGCGAACTTGCTGACCTTCGCTCCCGGCCGCACCGAGGCGCAGATTGCCGTGCCGGTCGCCAACGACGGGCTGCGAGAGGGGAACGAGACCTTCACGGTGGTCCTGAGCAACCCGGCCTACGCGACCATGGCCCGCGGCGCCGCGACCGGCACCATCGTCGACGACGACGCCTCGGTGGACGAGGCCTGGCTGGCGCGGTTCGGGCGCACCGCGGCCGGGCAGGTGATCGAGGCCCTGGACGAACGCCTGAGGCGGCTGCAACGGGGCGCGCACCTGACCATTGGGGGTCAGCGGCTGCAGCTGGGCGAGGCGCCCGAACCGGGGAGCCGGCCGCCGCATCGGAACATCCATCCGGTGGCGCCCTCGTTTCTGTCGTCAGACCTGCCCGGGCCCCTGCGGGCTCCCCGGACCGCACGCGGACCGCTGCGAACCGGGAGGGACCTGACCGGGGTTTCCTCGTTCGACATCCTGGCCCGCAGCTCCTTCTTCCTCTCCTCCGGACCGGCTCCCGGGGAAACGGGGGCCCGGTGGACCTTCTGGCGGCGGTGGGCGAAGTCGCATTTCAGGGGCGAGGATACCGGTATGTCCCTCGACGGCGGCCCCTGGACCGGCCTGCTTGGCGTCGACCGCGAGCAGGGCCGCGCGCTGGCCGGCCTCGCCTTGTCCTATACCATCGGGGACGGCGGATACCACGTGCACACGGCCGAGGAGGCCCTCGCGCGAGGCAATGCGGAAAGCTGGCTGATCAATGCGCATCCCTATCTGCGCGTCGCCCTCAACGAGCGGGTGTCGGCCTGGGGCCTGGTCGGCCACGGGCGCGGCCAGATGTCGCTGGGCGCCGGCCGCGAGCGCTCCGGCATCGCCATGACCCTGGGCGGACTGGGCCTGCGCGGAGCCCTGTTGCCGCCGGGCCGTCTCGGCCTGACGCTGCGGTCGGACGCCTTCCTGGTGCGCATGCGCTCCGCCGCCGCCGAGCCGGCGGTGAGCCGCGTGCGCATGGCGATGGAAGGCACCCGCGCCGTCCTGGCCGACTCGGGCCGCACCTGGACCCCCTCCCTGGAGCTGGGGGTGCGCCACGACGGCGGCGACGCCGAGACAGGGCTGGGTATGGAGCTGGGCGGCGGTCTGGGCTACAGGGACCCGGGGCGCGGCCTGACCGTCAAGACCACCGTGCGCCGGTTGCTCATCCACCAGGACAGCGGCTACGAGGAATGGGGGGTGGGCGGTTCATTCGGTTTCAGCACGGGCGCCTCCGGCCGGGGGCTCGCCCTGCGGCTGCGGTCCTCCTACGGGGACGCGGCGAGCGGCGTGGACCGCTTCTGGTCGCAGCACCGCACCCCCCAGGCCGGGAGCTACCCCGCCGGCCGGGGCGGCCTGTTCAACGCCGAGGTGGGGTACGGTCTGGGAGCGTTGGGCGGCCTGCTGACCCCGTACGCCGACATGGCCTCGGGCCGGGGGACGCGCACCTACGGTCTGGGCGGGCGCCTGCGCCTGGAGCCCTCCCTGAGCCTGGAGCTGGCCGGCGGCCGCCGCGAGACGACCGCGGCCCCCCCCGGGCACGAGCTCAGGCTGCGCGGCACCCTGCACTGGTAGCGCCCCGATCGCTTGATCTGGTCGATGCCGGCCCGTCCCGGCGGCACCGGGACCGCGGCCTCGGGTGCTGGCGGAATGGGCGCCGGGGCCGGGGAGTGGCGCCTGGCCTTCAGCGAAGGAGAAGCAGTCTGCGGGTCTGCTCCTGCCCGTTGGCCCTGAGCCGGCAGGCATAGACGCCGGAAGCCAGTTCCAACCCGCGGGTGTTGCGTCCCTCCCAGACGAAGGACCAGGTCCCTGGCAGGTAGAGCCCCCGGGCCAGGGTTGCGACCTGTTGTCCGCTCATGTTGAACACCGCCAGTTCCATGTCGGCCCGGGTGTCCAGGTCGATGCGGATCACCGTCGACGGGTTGAAGGGATTGGGGTAGTTCTGCGCGAGGTGGAAAGCGGAAGGCCGGCGATTCACCTGCTCCACGTTCACCGCGGTCTCCGTCAGCGGGGTGGTGAGCCTGTAGGCCTGGAGGCCCACGGTGCCGTCGGCGAGGTAGAGCAGCCCGTCGTCGTGGGGCTGCACGCTCCAGGCGGACCCCGGATAGGTGTGGTAGCCGACTTCCACCGGGCGCGCCGGGTCGCTCAGGTCGAAGACGCGCAGACCCGCCTCGTAGCAGGCCCAGTACAACAGGCCGTCCCGGACCCACGGGTTGTGCGGGCCGAGGATTTCCCCATGAGGCGGTGGTTGCATGCCGAAGGAGTGGATCAACTCAGGCTGCCCGGGATCGGCGATATCGACGACGTGGAGGCGCCGCTCCCAGCCGCCGAACTCCTGGTTGCAGTAGACGTAGTCCCCCTCGGCCCAGGCGCTGTGGGTGCCTTCGGGGAAGGGCAGCTCCCCAAGCAGCGCGGGTGCGTCCGGGTCGGTGAGGTCGAGAAGGACCAGCCCGGAGAAGTAATCGCTGACGACGGCGAGGTTGTCGCGGATGAAGACGTCGTGCACCAGATTGCTGAAACTTCCATGCTGCCAGGAGCCCGAGACCACGGGCGCGGCCGGATCGGAGATATCGACGATGCTCAGGCCCGGGCTCTCCATGTGAGCGAGATAGAGGCGATCGCCGTGGATGAAGAGATTGTGGACGCCGCCCCGGCCGCGCGCCTCGAGCCGCGACAGCTCGACGGGATTGGCCGGATCGGAAATGTCGAGGATCAGCAACCCGAAGTCGGAGTCGATCCGCTGCACTCCGACAACCGCCAGATCACCCGCGATCTTGATGTCCACCGCGGGTCCGGGGGTGCGGACCTCGGCGACCTTGCGCATGTTGGCAGGATCGGAGATGTCGACGAAATGGACGATGCCGCGAAGATCCCCCATCAGCGCGTGGTCCCCCGCGAGATAGAGGTCGGTCCCCCAAGGCAGGTCCCCCTCCTGGGGAGGGCTGACGAGGACGATCTCGCCGACGCGTTCCACATGGAGGCTGTCGGGAGCCTCGTCGGGGGCGAGGGTGGGGAAGGGCGCCTGGCCGGTGGTCTCCGCGTGTCCGCAGGTGGCCGCGGCAACGAGGAGGATCAGCAGTGGCATGGGCTTTTCTGTGTGCATGGCTGGTCCTCCTGGATTCAAGGGCGGCAGGCCCCGCGGCCCGTGGAAGAGACCCCGGTCATCTAAGGACGCCCCGGGAGACTGCGAAGGTTCCTCCATGATCCCGCCTGCATCGGGCCCTGACCCTCGCCGTAACGATCTCGACGCCCTGAGGGCGGCGGCCATGCTCCTCGGCATCGTGTTGCACGCGGGGCTGTCATTCACGCCCTTCCCCTGGCCGGTTCAGGATACGCGGCAGAGCGGCCTGTACGGGTTGCTGTTCGCCGCCATCCACGGCTTCCGCATGCCCGTGTTCTTCCTGCTGAGCGGCTTCTTCACGGCCATGCTCTGGCGCCGGCGCGGGCTGAAGTCACTCCTCTCCCATCGCTTCCGCCGCGTCTTCCTGCCCTTTCTGCTCGGGCTGGTCAGCATCGTTCCCGCGGTGAACTGGGTCAGCGGCCGTGCGATTGCATCCGCCTTCGAGGCTGACGCGGCCGGGGCCGAGGACAGCATCTGGGCCGCGGCCAGGGAAGGCGACCCGGCCGCTGTCGAGCGTCACGTGGCGGACGGAGCCGATATCGAGGGGATCGATCCCGCCTTCGGGATAACCCCCCTGGTGTGGGCGGCCCTGGCCGGCCGGGTCGAAGCTGCCGAGTGGCTGCTGGGGAACGGGGCCGACGTCCATGGCCGCGGCAAGGATGGGGGAACGCCCCTGCACGCGGCCGCCTTCCTCGGGCGGGCAGAAGTCGCCGAGACGCTGCTTCGGCACGGGGCGGATCCGGCTGCGAAGAACCACAAGGGCGAGACCCCCCGGGAGGCCCTGGAGGTGGACGGGCAGGTCACCCGGTACCTGGCGGGCCTGTTGCAGGTCGAGTTCGACGAGGGGCAAGTCAAGGCCGGCCGCCTGCACATCGCCGGGCTGCTCGAACGATCGGCCCCTGGCGATGGTCGGGAGGAGACCGGCAGGCCGGAGGAGGAGCCCGCAGCGTTCAGGTACGTCAAGGGGATGGAGTCTCCGGTCTTCGCGGTGCCTTTCTTCGCCCATCTCTGGTTTCTCTGGTTCCTCTCATGGTTCGTCCTGCTCTTCACCCTCATCGTCGGACTGGCGGGCTGGCTGAAATGCCCGAGGCCGCCGGAGTGGCTGGTCCTGTCTCCCGCGCGGTTTCTGTGGCTGGTCCCCTTGACCATGGTTCCGCAGTCGCTCATGGGACTGCTCGTGCCCGGCTTCGGGGCGGACACCTCCCTGGGCCTTCTGCCCATGCCGCACGTCTTCCTCTACTACGCCCTGTTCTTCGCCTTCGGCGTTCTGTACTTCGACACCGACGACCGGGACGGCCGGGTAGGGAAGTGGTGGCGGCTGGGCCTGCCCTCGGGGCTGCTCGTCCTCTTCCCCCTCGGGCTGGAATTCTCAACGGGGGCCTTCGGTTTCCGCCAGGAGATCTTCGACCCGGCCACGGCCCGCACCGCCGCGGTGGTCCTGCAGGCGATCTACCCCTGGACGATGGCCTTCGCCTGCATGGGCCTGTTCCGCCGGCTCTGCTCCCGCGAGAGTTCGAGAATCCGCTATCTGTCGGATTCGTCGTACTGGTTGTACCTGGCGCACGTACCGCTGGTCATCGGGGCTCAACTGGCGGTGCGCGACTGGCCCCTTCCCTCGGCGCTGAAGTTCGGCCTGGTTCTCGTCGCGGTCACCGGCCTGCTGCTGCTGGTCTACCAGCTACTCGTGCGCTACACCTGGCTGGGGCGGCTGCTGAACGGGCCTCGGGTGCGTCCGGCGGGGTAGGCCCTCCGCCGCGACAGGCTTCGTCCGGATGGGGGCCGCCTCACTGTGGCTATCTGAGCAATACCTTCTTCTGCCACCTCTCCCCCGCGTCGGTCTTGAAGAGGCAGAAGTACTGGCCGCTCCCGAGCTCGCGGCCCTCATCGTCCCGCCGGTCCCACATGACGCGATGTTCGCCGGGACTTTGGCGGCCCAGGACAAGGGTTCGGACCGGCTGTCCCGCGACATTGCAGATCACCAGTTCAACGGACACGGCGGTGGCGATCTCGTAGGGGATGATCGTGGTGCCGTCTGAGGTGCTGCCCTCGGGATCGTCCGGCCATCTGCCTGGATCGGTCGGTATCCGCTGCAGCCAGCGCCTGCGTTCTCGTACCAGCTCGGCGATCTCCTCGATGGTACTGTCCGGTTGGAGTTCGAGAAGCCCAGCCTTCAGTTCCTCCGACCAAGCCGCCGGATCGGCTGCCAGCGCTTGCTGCAGAATCCTGTGGCCTTGTTCGGTGGCGACTACCGGATAGCCGAGCATCACCAGTCCCGCCTGCTGGACAATATCGATGACTCCGGTGATCTGTCCGCCGGGTGCCCGTTCGTCGTGCTGGATAACAATCCTGGGATTGCCCAGCATCTGCTGCTTCGCCTGCAACTGCTCTCCGAGGGTTTCAAGGGTCACCGGTTGGTGGTCCAGCTTCATGCTGCCGTCCTGATACACGACCATGAATAGGAACCCATCCCGACGCGGCTCGTCCGCGACCGGGAACAATTCCGAGGCAGCCCCCCAGGAGGGAAGGGTCACGGCGGCCAGGGGGAACAGCAGTGCCGCCGCCAGCACGCGGGTCCTCGTGCCCATCCGGGGTGCACCGCCGCGGAGGGTCCTGCGGATCCGCTGCGGCAAGTCCGATTCGGTTGCTGCAAGAGCGTTCACGATGGCGATTCTCCTGGCTGAAGGGTTGGGAGGGCGGCCTCGGCGAGGCCTCGCGCGTTAGGCTTCCGGGCGGCCGGTGGCGGCTGCGATGGGCAACTCGGTCAGATCTCGCGAACGGCGAAGGCCAGGTACGACGCACCGGAGAACACCACCAGCCAGAGAACCAGGAGCAAGCAGTCGGGCGATGCCTTTACGGCAGCCGCACCCGGTGACAACTCGCCCCGGGCCACCTGCATGGGGCTGCGATCGCGGACCGATTTCCACTGCTCACTCGTCGAATCCCCCGCGCCGCCCCTCGCCTGGACCCCCTGGATGGCGGCCAGCTCGTCGCCTCCTGCCAGGGCAGCGATGGCGAAGAGCATCGAACCGTGGAAGGAAACCCTCAGCAGGCCCTGGGCAAGGGAGACCTGGCTCATGGTCCTGCGGCTGTAGTCGTTGTACAGCCTGAGGATTTCGCGGCTCGATCGCTGCCGGAGCTCCTCCTGGCGCTGTTTCCCCGCGTCGTTCAGCCCGAGGAGGAAGAGTCCTGGCTTGACCTCTTCGGCTGCGCGGAATCGCGGATCTGCGCGCAGTGCGCTCTCGTCCGCTCTCAGCTGGTTGAGGATCTTCCGCTTTTCTCGCTCTATCGACTCCGGTGAGGACCAGGCGCCCGAGGCCGCCACCAGCTGGGGCACGAGACCCGGAAGCAATCCGACCTGCAATGCCCAGATTGAGAGCAGGACCGCCATGGCCGACGCCGGCCGGTCGGCCATGACCGAGACCAGGACGCCGAGCGAGAGGACGACGCCCATGTAGATGACGGACACGGCCACCACGCTCAGGGTCACGCCGATCCCGCGGAGGCCGATGTCGGCGTCCACCAACCCTCCTGCCACCAGAGCGCAGATGCAGACGCCCACCGCGAAGGGCGCGGACAGGGCCAACATGCCGCCGGCCCACTTGGAGAGCAGGACCTTGTCCCGGCCGACCCCGTACGACAGCAGCAGGCGCAGCGTCCCTGTCTCTCTCTCGCCGCACAGGCTGTCGTAGCTCATGATGATCGCCAGGAGACTGACGACGGTGCCCAGCACAAAGCCCAGGTTCCCCGACGGAAACAGCACCTCCATGGGGTCGCGGACACGGCGAAGACTCACGTGGGGCACCCCGTCCACCAGGGCCAGTTGCTGAACCCTGTCGGTGGACGATCCCCCGAGCAGGCTGCCCAGGAGGCTGGGGGCCTGGTCGACGACGACCACCTGCTGGTCCGAGCTGCCTTCCGGCGGTCCGGCACCGCCGCTGCCATACTCCTCGACTTGTTCCAGGTAGGCGAGGGACTGGGAGATGGTGAAGGCCACCATCACCGCGAGCAGGCCGCAGGAGACGATGGTGAACCTCAGGCTGAGGAGATGTCCGAGGAACTCCTTCTTCACGAGCAGGGGCAGAGTCATGGGCTGGAGCCTCAGGCCACCCTGACAGGGGCCCTGATGAAGAAGAAGAAACCCAGCAGCAGGGAGCCTACGGCAAAGAGGGCGAGGCTGCCCAGATCGGCGATCACCTCGGAGTACGCCGTCGCCACGGCCCGCCGTTCCAGCGCCGGCAGGTCGGCCTCCCGGAACCACTCTTCCATGGGGAGCCGTTCCGGCGGTCCCGCCAAGAGGCCCCCCTCGGGGAGGCGGTAGACCGGCAGTCTCCTGAGCCTGTCCAGGTAGTTCTCCGTCTCCCTCCAGAATCTCAGGGTGGCGGCCTGGTGGGCCGCGTACATGGCCATGCCGGTGCCGGACAGCTCCGAGGAGACGGCTCGAAAGCATGCCGCCGGGGAGACCCGGGACAGGACCCACGCCAGCCCGTATTGCCGGGACCGGAGACTCAGGTAGTGGCGTTCCAGATCCATCATCTCACTCTCCTGCAGACGAAGCAGCCGTTCCCTTTCTTCCTGCTTGTCGGCAGGACTCGCCGACTCCACGGCGCCTCGAATCATCCTGTGCGTCGTCTCTCTACGTATCCGTTCTTCCTGTTCCGCCACCCACCCTGCACCGGGCACGGGGTGGATCAGTTGCGCGGCCAGGGAGGTGACTCTCGGCAGGACAAGGGTCAGCAGGGCCCACAGGACAAGCGTTACGACCAGCGCCGTGGCCGGCCTCGCCGCCTTGGCCGAGACGCACAGGCCGAGACCTGCGAAGGCCATGCCATAGAGGACGGAGCTCGCCGACAGCAGGAAGGCGCGGCCCAACAGGTCCGTGAGGCCGACGCCCCCCTGCATGTACAGCACCACGGCGCCCAGGGATACGGCCGCCAATACGGGAAGGGAGAGGATGACGGCCGTGGCGATTCCCTTCGAGACGAGGATCTCGGCCTTGGAGACGGAGTTGGAGAGTACAAGCTCGAGGACGCCGGTCTCCCGGGGCCCCGCGACCCCGTCGAAAGTGAGCAGGACCGCAAAGAGGCTGAGGACGAAGGTCACCAGATGGGAGAAGTCGAAGGGGGCCGACAGTCTGGCGAGCCTGCTGCCTTCGAACTCCGCCAGGCTGACCCAGGTCGACTCCTGCCCGTCTCCCTGCACCGACCTGGGAACCGCCGGCACCACGCCCATGGAGAACGCGCTCAGGGGATTCACCTGCCGGACGTCGTAGATCTTCTCCTTGTGGTCCATCACCGCGTCGTACTGCTCGTCAGGAGACATGCGGCGCAGGCCCTCAATCCATTCGCTTCTCTCCCTTGCCTGCTCTTGCAACTCCATGGCCATGCCGCGGTTGTGCTCCATCATCAGCACGATGCTGGAGCACAGCAGAATGACGCAGACCCAGAGACCGACCACGGCACGAGGATCCCGCGCCGTGAGCCGGAACTCATTGGTCGTGAGAAGGCCGATCACTCCGCGTGTCCGTTTCGCGGTGGCGCGAGGCCGGCGACCGTAGCGGAAGCAGGGGCCCTGCCGCCGGGACCCTTAGTCGGAAGTCGACCCGGCAGGAAGCGGCTCGACGACGACCTGCAACTGATGCACGAGCCCCTCCTGCCGCGCGATGTCCATGATCTTGACGATCTGACCGTGCCTGGCGCGTTCGTGGCCCTGGATGACGATCATGGAGGTGCTGTCCATCAGGCTGCGCTCCTTCTCAAGTTCTCCCCCAAGGGTGACCAAGATCACCGGTCTGTTGTTCAGCTTCATGTTGCCGTTCTGATCCACGACGATGAGGAGGCTCTGGCGCCACTTCCGGATCCGGTCCTTCAGGTCGGCGAAGGTCACCGTCTGATGGCGCACCATGTTGCCGTCCTGATCCGCGAAGATGCGGTGGACCATTCGTCCGGACCGGTCGCTGTCGCCATTCGCAGGATGGTGGATCAGCACTACCTCCGGCCTTCGGCCTCTCTTGACCGTCACCGTCACTTCTCCACTCTCGGCCACCGCATGGATGCGCCCGCGAACTCCCTCGGCGATTCCTTCCCCGGGGCCGGCCGACTCGAGGGACCCGTCCGGATCGATGGCCTTCGCCTTTTCCCGGATTCCGTCAGCAGGAGTCGAATCAGGCGAGACTGCAGCGGCTGCCGGCTCGCCGACCGCGCCGTTGTCGGCAGCCCCGTAGGAGGGCATGGTCACGGCGGCCAGAGGGCATAGCAGTATCACCGCCAGCACGCGCGCCCCCATGCCCATCCGGCGCACATGACCGTCCAGCGTCCGGCGAATTCTCTGCGAGAGATCCGACTCGGTGGCAGCAAGGGTGCTCATCACGGGGATTCTCCTGGCTGGAGAGTCCGAGAGGGTTGCACCTTCAGCGACTTGGGCGAGGCCCCGCGCATAGGCTTCCGGGCGGCCGGTGGCGCATACCACGAGATCGTCGCAGGCCCGTTCGGCTTCGCGCCGAAGCATGCGGCCGCACAGCCACAGGGCGGGGTGGAAGAACAAGGCGGCGGTGACCAGTCTCTGCAGCAGCAGCGAGAGGTTGTCGCAGCGGCGCACGTGGGCCAGCTCGTGCATGAGGACCAGGGAGAGTTTGCCGGGGCTGAGCCTCTCGACGACCTGGGTGGGAACGACGATGAGGGGTCTCAGGATGCCGAGGACCATCGGCGAGTGGATCGAAGGGGAGGTGGCCACATCGACCGCAGGACGGCAGTCGAGGGCTGAACGCGCCCGCCGCAGGGCCTCGAAGAGCGGGCCGTCCCGTTGCACCAGCGCCTGCCGCCTCATGCGCCGGAGGATGCCGAAGCCGACCAGTATCCGCCCCGCAAGCAAGCTCGTACCCACGAGCCACAGCAGCGCCGCCCAGCCGGCCGGCGCAAGCGGCGCGCTCGTCGGGGCAGTGGTTGCACCG